>CAWACM010000032.1:0-5293 GCA_963780455.1 uncultured Pseudomonadota bacterium | reverse complement strand
GAGTAGCTGCTCAGGTGTTGCAGAAGTGGCATAAGGACTCGGATTACCTTACTGCTGACGACACACCTTCAGAACTTGAATTTGAAGCATCTTCAGCGCGAAGTTTTTCGCGACTGGTCAGGGAGCTTGATCCCACGGTAAATCCCGGCATGGTGCTCGCAGAATTGCTGCGTGCGGGGCAGTCAGCTACGGCGATGAGATGCGTTTGCGCGCAGTGTCACGCTCGCTGATCCCACCGGAGACGCACGCATATCGGATCGAATGTTTCGGCGAAGCCGTAGGGCGTTTGGCTGAAACTCTCGAATACAATTTCAACCCGGCGAACACCGAAAACAAGCGTCTTGAGCGCTTCGTCGCCATCGACAAAGGCCTTCCCTATCGGGCTGTGCCGGATTTCGAGTCGTTTGCTAAAAGGCGTGCGGACCAGCTGCTTAAAGAGTTGGACGATTGGCTTGCGCCTTACAGCAATACCATCACTGACGGATTCAGCCCGCGAGTAGGTACTGGCGTGCACCTGTTTATATTCTTAGATACACCGTCAACAGCTGAAGAGTCCCTATCCGACCTGGTCCAGGGCCGCGCAAGTCTGGTCGTCTGGCCGTCTGAAGCGAGCCTATCAATTGACGCTACTACCCTTGCGGACTAGAGTTTTTTCGTGCACACATCAGCGCAAGATGAAGAGGATGACGTGGTAACCGTGGCTGTCGCTTCCCCATCGACGGCGGTGCGCTCGGTCCAAGATTTATGAGCTCCAGCGAAACGCGCAAGCAGCTCTTGTATGCATTGAGGCGGATCCTGAGGCCGATTGTGCGGATACTAATTCGGGCGGGAATCCGCTTTGACGAGTTTGCCGAGCTTGCACGAGGTGCTTATGTCGAGACTGCTGTCCGGGACGGAATCGAATATTCCGCGATTCCAACGAGGGAACGCGTTGCCGTGGTCACAGGCGTAACGCGACATCAGGTCGACTACTACATTGATAATGAAGGCGCGCTTCCACTAGCCGATCCTACTTTGGCGACTGTTCTCGTCGAAATTCTGCAGAAATGGCACACCGATTCTCAGTATGTGGGGCCATACGGAATCCCTCTGGAACTCGAATTCGATTCTCCCCCAGCGCGCTGTTTCCGTAGCCTCGTCGCGATAGTCGACCGCAGGATAAGCGCCGGCATGGCCTTGGAGGAGCTGCTACGCGTCGGCTCGGTCACCCGCGCGGGCGAAAAGCATTTCCGTGCCATATCCCGCTATTTCATGATGCCGGAGTCAATGTCTCCGGAACAGATTGAGTACTTCGGGAAAACCTTGCCTCGCCTGGCGAGAACCCTGGAGTACAACATGAACCCGAAGAACCCCGATAAAAGGCTTGAGCGGTTCGTCGTTGCTGACCGCGGCCTGCCCGCTGACGCGCTTCCAGAATTCGAGAAGTTTGCACGCGCCCGCACGATAGAGTTCCTTCTCGAACTTGATAACTGGCTTATTCCCTACGCTTCCAGCGAATTGGAGTCGGCGGAGCGCATAAATGTAGGCGTTAACGCATTTTTGTACGTTGAACCCACCGCCAACGGAGAATCCTTGGCCTCCCTAGTGCGCAAGGCAGAGGCCGGCCGACGAACCTGATTTTTTCCTCGTAAAATCAAATAATTACGCGAAGGCAAGGCCCTTACGCGTACCGCCTTATACGTACTAATACCACCAGGAAATCTTTGACGGAGATCACATTTTCCTGCTAAGTTGCATAACATAAGCTGGGCATGTGCCTAGATGACATAAGCGGGCGTAGTGCGTACTTAGGTACGGGGCTAACCAAACGGGGAGATTTCAGTGGAACGTTTTCTTACGCGCGGACGCGTTTGCGCTGTGGCGGCCTTCGTCGCGTCGGCCTTGGCTGGTAATGCTCACGCCGGCACGTTGACCGTTGGACCGGTAGAGCAGGTCAACCTCAAAAACTCAACGATAGTTGTACTCGGTCAGACCTATCTACTGGGGCCCAGAGCGGCCGTCGCAGACTCCACTTCTGCATCGGCAATCTCGCTAAGGTCTCTCTCCGCTGGTGAACTTGTTTCCGTTTCTGGTACGGAGACGAAGTCTGGCTCGACGCAGGTAAACAAACTTGCTGTTCTGCCTCAGCAAAACGTACCGGGAGCAACAAGACTCCTTGTTACAGGCATCGCTTCGGCGGTGAACAGCGTTGGTCAGGTTCACGTAGGCAAACTGGTTGTCGACATCACTGCAACCCTGACGAGCGATTATTCGCACGTTTCCGCTGGAGAGCTCGTTAGCATTGTGGGGACCCAATCGTCCTCAAATGGAATTTTTGTCGCGCAAAGTATTGGCGTAGGCGGAACTGGTGCCTCGCTCGGTGTCGGCGGAACTGGTGCCTCACTCGGTGTCGGCGGAACTGGTGCCTCACTCGGTGTCGGCGGAACTGGTGCCTCACTCGGTGTCGGCGGAACTGGTGCCTCACTCGGTGTCGGTGGAACTGGTGCCTCACTCGGCGTCGGTGGAACTGGCGCCTCACTCGGTGTCGGCGGAACTGGTGCCTCACTCGGTGTCGGTGGAACTGGCGCCTCACTCGGTGTCGGTGGGACCGGTGCCTCGCTCGGCGTCGGTGGGACTGGTGCCTCACTCGGCGTCGGTGGAGACTGGTGCCTCGCTCGGCGTCGGTGGAACTGGCGCCTCACTCGGTGTCGGTGGGACCGGTGCCAAGCTCGGTGTCGGTGGAACCGGTGCCTCACTCGGTGTCGGTGGAACTGGTGCCTCGCTCGGCGTCGGTGGAACCGGTGCCTCACTCGGTGTCGGTGGAACTGGCGCCTCACTCGGTGTCGGTGGAACTGGTGCCTCACTCGGTGTCGGTGGAACTGGCGCCTCACTCGGTGTCGGTGGAACTGGCGCCTCACTCGGTGTCGGTGGAACTGGCGCCTCACTCGGTGTCGGTGGGACCGGTGCCAAGCTCGGTGTCGGTGGAACTGGTGCCTCACTCGGTGTCGGTGGAACTGGCGCCTCACTCGGTGTCGGTGGAACTGGTGCCTCACTCGGTGTCGGCGGAACTGGTGCCTCACTCGGTGTCGGTGGAACTGGTGCCTCACTCGGTGTCGGTGGGACCGGTGCCAAGCTCGGTGTCGGCGGAACTGGTGCCTCACTCGGTGTCGGCGGAACTGGTGCCTCGCTCGGCGTCGGTGGGACTGGTGCCTTACTCGGTGTCGGTGGAACTGGCTGAACTGATCGATCAGCTCGGCGTGGAGCGGGCTGCAGTCAGTGTCATGGCACGAGTCCTCGCGGTAGCTAAGAGGGACCGCAAGACGCGGGTAATTCCTTGGGTCGCGCCATTTGCTTGGCCACGCCCAGCAAATTCTCCAAACTAGTCCTATCCCGTTCGTGGAGGGGGTCAGTTTGACCCCTCTGAGCCTCATCCGTGCCCGTGCTACGCTGTAGCAAGCTGTACGGACAGGTTCTTATTACGCACCTGTGAATGTGGCGAGGTACGGCATCGAAGTGCCGCGTTGCAGGTGCTATAGCTATCACACTAGAACGCTAGAAAGCTCTAACCTCTGCTCTTGAGCCCGCGGAACGATCACGAGCTATGGAGATTCGGGATGCGCGCCCAGTCCAGGCGAAGAAAAACGACAACCGTCAATCGGGACCAAGCTGTCTCCCTGCTCTACCCGATTGCAGCCTTCTTTAATAGAGAAGGGTTGAGCAAGCCTCAGTCGCTCGCTGCGCTCGCAGCCGCGATTGATGAAGTCCGGAAGCCCGCGAGAAGACGGTTGGAACATATAGGCACGCCGACTTTTTACGCGGACTTGATAGCGGCGTGGACCCGCGAACGCAAGTTCCTGGATTTGCAAGGTCGTCCACGGCCGCTTGCATTATCCGGCCCGAACGGATTTGCCGCGCTCGCGAAAAGCGCACGCGTCGGGGCGGATCCGAAGCGTCTACTGAGCGTGCTTATACGGTACAGAAACGTGCGGCGCTTGAGTAACGGGACATTTAAGTTGATAAGCCCGTATTTTCGGGCGAGCGCCGGATCGAAAGTGGCGTTCGAGCCAATTGCGTATTTCCTCGATGACGCCGCGTCGGCTTTGACGCACCTACTAAAAGACTCGCGCAAACGGGCCAAATCCAAGCATTTCTGGCGGAAAGTGGAGAGCGCACGTCTGTCGCGGAGCAACGCCGGAAAATTTGTGGAGTTTGCCATGGAGCGCAGCTTGCTCTTCTTTGAAGAAATGGACGATTGGCTTCAGGCGCACTCGGATGTCAGAATTCCTACTCGTGGCGGCAAGCAGCTACGCGTGGGGCTCGGGCTGTTTTCTATCTACTCGCATTAGCACACGCCGGATTTGCATGAAGGCGTAACGCCGAAATCAATAAGACGAGATCCCCCTTGCGATTAAAATCGACGAAGGCGGACCAGGGAACAGAAGGCTCGCTATTGGAACTCCTTCTGCCCGTTGCGCGTCTGTTGATCAGCGATGGCACGGGAATTGACAAGCTGGTGCATGCAGCGAAACGAGCGTACCTTCGCGCAGCAGTGGAAAATGTCTTTCCGATCGGACACCGGATTAACATCTCTCGGCTTTCCGTTGCAACTGGGATGACCCGAAAGGAAGTTTCGACTCTGCTGAGGGGCTCTCGCGATAAGGGCGGTCGGAATGTTGACTCCAGAAGGCGCGGCGAGCAGCGAGCCCTAAGAGTGCTCAGGGGATGGTCGAGTGATCCGCGGTTTCAAAGTTGCAGCGGACGACCAGGCAGCCTTCCATATCGGGGGCAGACGAAGTCATTTACTCACCTAGTAAAGCTGTACGGGGGCGATGTAACCCCGAAATCAGTGCAACGCGAGCTTGAGAGGATGGGCCTCATCGAACCGACGAGGGGAGGAGGGCTGCGACTTCGTGCAACCAGAAAGAGCACTAGTATCGAAGCGTATCAAATATCGGACCTCGCTAGGTTGTTCGAAGACTTCGCTTCTGCGGTGATGCGGGCAAAACCAAATTTCGAGGCGCCGTCATTTTTCGGGTTTAAGGACTCGATTGTTCCGTCGGCGAGCGATGCAGCCTTCTTCATGAGTAGGTTTTCGAGACGAGCAGCCGCGCTCCTAGAAGATTTTCAGGAGTGGTCGGCCGGCCGTGAATCAGCGACTTCCGCGTCTCAGGATGCCGCACGCGTACGCTTAGGACTAGGTGTGTACTTGCTGCGCTCGGGACGTCTGCCAGCTCCCGATACAGTAGCCAGAACGCACAATCGAGCGGCTCGTCAGACGTTGCGGAAGCCAGGGAAATGAACTTACTTTCCAGGG
>CAWACM010000031.1:0-5902 GCA_963780455.1 uncultured Pseudomonadota bacterium | reverse complement strand
CACAAGGACCATGACATCCAGCGACGCCCGCAAGCACCTTCTATACGCATTGCGGCAAGTCTTACGGCCCATCGTCCGAATCCTGATCCGCGCCGGCATCCGCTTCGACGAACTCTCCGAGCTTGCGCGGGGCGTTTATATCGAAAGTGCCATCCGCGACGGCGTCGACCGCGGCGGCACCCCGACGAGGGAGCGGATCGCTCTGGCCACGGGGGTTACCAGGCAGCAGGTGGACCATTACGTTGAGAACGAGGGGAGCTGCCGGTGGCGGAGCCGACGCTCGCGAGAATAGCCATGGTAGTGTTGCACAAGTGGCATACAGATTCGCAGTACCTTGGACCTTCGCATGCCGCTCCAAATCGAATTCAAGGTCTCAGCGGACGGAACTTCCGCAGCTTGGTTTCAAGTGTTGACCCGAACGTCAGCGCAGGATTGGTCCTTGACGAGCTGTTACGTGGAGGCTCCGTCGTTTACTGGGTGACACGCATTTTCGTACGATTTCTCGCGCATTCGTGGCGTCCGGGCCTATGTCAGCAGAACAAATCGAATACTTTCGTGATTCCCTCACTCGACTAGCCAAGACGCTCGAGCACAACTTGAATCCAGGCAACGTTGAGAAGCGATTGGAGCGCTTTGTTGCGGCCGATCGAGGGGTTCCTCAGGAGCTACTTCGAGAATTCGAATCCTCGGCGACATCGAGCCGACCTGTTTCTTTCCGACCTGGATAATTGGCTTACGCCCCACTCTGGCGCTGATGTGAATGACCTCAGGCCGAGGGTCGGAGCCGGTGTAAACGTGTTCCTTTACGTTGAGTCGCCGTGTGACCAGCAGCCCCTGGCTAGCCTCATTCAACGGCCGCGGAATCACCGGGTCTAAGGCGAGCAGGCCTATCGTTTGGAAGGCCGGCCCCGGGCTTCTGCCCCTTCGCCATCTTCCCAGTTCTCAAAAACTCATTAATTTTTAGTAACTTAGCAGTCGTACCGGCAATTCGGAGTGACGCACCACGACGAAGCCGGCGGCCCAGCGGTCCTCTTGTAGATCCGCCTTACCACAGGGCAACGTAGTTTTACATAAGCATAAAAATCCGTGCATGGATCACACTTTTCAATTGACATAACCAGCTGGCCAGCCTCCCGTTTTCCGGCAAACAGGCCATTTATACGAATGAAGAAGACTAGTAAGGAAAAGGAGGCGGTGCTCAACGTATTTCGGCTCTAATCCGACCGCTCATGCGAGTTGCCTTTGAGTACGGAATATCGGCAAGTGAGATTGCGGGGACGGTTAGGCGGACATACGTGCAAGCACTCGAAGCAAAGCTAGTCGAGCAGAACCGACCGCCTACTGATGCGCGTCTTGCGGCTGTTTCCGGGCTGCCCAAATCCGACGTCACCGCTTTACGGGATGCGCTTCGATCTGGTTCGCCGCACGGCATGCGGACGAGCGTGAGCCTGGATCAACTAACAACTTTGCTGACTTCGTGGCACACGCACCCCAATTTCTCTGGGGCATATGGACTGGCCATGGATCTTGATGTGTTGTCCATCCCAGGTTCACCGCGACACGATTTTAAGGAGCTTGTCGACGCGGCATGCCCCGGTGCAGACGCCGAAGCGTTGTTAGACGGATTGATTGCCGCGCACTATTGAGATCGTTGATGGCAGTACTGCTCGGTGTTTGTCGCGCACTTACGTACCGTCTGGTGAGGATGTAACGCGGATAGCCAGAATGGGTCGCTTCCTCGGTGCGGTGTCGACCAGTTTGTCACACAATTTGATGCGCTCTGAGGCTGAACCGGCTTACTTCGAGCGCACCGTAGTTTCTGATGATCCCCTCTCTGATTTGGGTCGCGACAGGTTTCTTGCGGCAGCGTCAGAAAGAGGCATGGAGCTACTCACAGAGCTGGATACGTTTCTCACACAGATTGCAACGCCGGATAAAAGCGAGTCCGGCAAAAGGTACGGGGTAGGCATATATTTCTTTGAGGACCAATCGATGGGACAAGTTGATCGCGAGCCCAGAAAGCTCAGCGGTCAACCTGGGACCGAAAGCGGTCGGCCAACTGAAGAGATAGACGTTCTCGCGGCAAGGCCCGGGAAAGAATAAGCGGAAGTTTTCGGGGAGTGTCATGAACAAGTTAGTTTTAGCCGCGGTCACCACGGCAATAGCTGCGGTTTCTACGGCTTACGCTGCAGGAATTAGCGGTAGCGGTAGCACGAGCTCCGTGCAACAGGGGCAGTTGCTCCTCATTGGACCGGTCGATGCTGTAAATGCGCGAGCTGGTCTCGTTACCATCCTGGGCCAAAAGCTCACTTATGCCAAAGCTGGAAAGCTGGTCGTAGGTGACACGGCTGCGGTCTTTGGCGTTACGAAACCCAATGGGAGCCTCGTAGCAACATCAATAGTTGACCAGGGGCAATACGTTCCCGGTGCAACCGTAATATTTGTCACTGGCAAGGTTCAGAAGTCGGATAGCGCCGTGGGCCGAGTAACGGTTGATGGCCTGACTATCGATCTTACCGGCACAATGGCGAACGGAGTTGTTGCGCCTGCTGTTGGAGCAGAAATCCAGGTTACCGGTACACAACCTACTGCCGGGGGTTTAGTCGTCGCCAGTGGCATCAGCGGTAGCGGTGACAGCGCGAGCCTCGGGATCAGCGGATCGGGCGCCGCATTGGGCATCAGTGGGTCGGGCGCTTCACTAGGAATCAGCGGAAGCGGCGCGAGCAAGAGTCTCGGCATTAGCGGTTCGGGTGCTTCCCTGGGATCAGCGGATCGGGCGCCGCACTGGGCATCAGTGGGTCGGGCGCTTCGCTGGGAATCAGCGGAAGCGGCGCGAGCAAGAGTCTCGGCATTAGCGGTTCGGGTGCTTCCTGGGGATCAGCGGATCGGGCACCGCACTGGGCATCAGTGGGTCAGGCACCCCACTGGTAATCAGCGGAAGCGGCGCGAGCAAGAGTCTCGGCATTAGCGGTTCGGGTGCTTCCCTGGGGATCAGCGGATCGGGCGCCGCACTGGGCATCAGCGGATCGGGCGCCGCACTGGGCATCAGTGGGTCGGGCGCCGCACTGGGCATCAGTGGGTCGGGCGCTTCACTGGAATCAGCGGAAGCGGCGCGAGCAAGAGTCTCGGCATTAGCGGTTCGGGTGCTTCCCTGGGGATCAGCGGATCGGGCGCCGCACTCGGCATCAGTGGGTCGGGCGCTTCACTGGGAATCAGCGGAAGCGGCGCGAGCAAGAGTCTCGGCATTAGCGGTTCGGGTGCTTCCCTGGGGATCAGCGGATCGGGCGCCGCACTGGGCATCAGTGGGTCGGGCGCTTCGCTGGGAATCAGCGGAAGCGGCGCGAGCAAGAGTCTCGGCATTAGCGGTTCGGGTGCTTCCCAGGGGATCAGCGGATCGGGCACCGCACTGGGCATCAGTCGGTCGGGCGCTTCACTGGGAATCAGCGGAAGCGGCGCAAGCAGAGTCTCGGCATAGCGGTTCGGGTGCTTCCCTGGGGATCAGCGGATCGGGCACCGCACTGGGCATCAGTGGGTCGGGCGCTTCGCTGGGAATCAGCGGAAGCGGCGCGAGCAAGAGTCTCGGCATTAGCGGTTCGGGTGCTTCCCTGGGGATCAGCGGATCGGGCGCCGCACTGGGCATCAGTGGGTCGGGCGCTTCACTGGGAATCAGCGGAAGCGGCGCGAGCAAGAGTCTCGGCATTAGCGGTTCGGGTGCTTCCCTGGGGATCAGCGGATCAGGCGCTTCGCTGGGCATCAGTGGATCAGGCGCTTCGCTGGGCATCAGCGGATCGGGCGCTTCGCTGGGAATTAGCGGAAGCGGCAGCGCTGATCCCGTCGGGATCAGCGGGTCGGGCTAACTCGACATCTTCACTCCAACGCACTCACGAGCGGAAGCGAAAAAAGAAGAGCCGCGGCATTAGCAGCGGCTGCAAGTCTTAGCATAGTCGACTAGCTGCGCGAATGGGGCGGCACGCAGCACTTCCTGGCGGTGCCACTCGGCGGGCCACTGAGAGCCACCACCTGTCAGCGTCACGCTCTCAAGCTTGTCAATACCGCATATCTCGGTGAATGCACCACATACGCCGGATTTACCTCTCGCGCCGATAGGCTGATGATCCGCTGACCAGCGGAACATGCCGTATTGAGCGAGCCCTGAAATTTCATCACCAATCCCGACCACCGAGGCTGCTTCGCGCCTCTGACACGGCTCGTCGTGAACCTCGCCTTGGGCGCGCACGGGGGGAGCGAAAGGCTGAAAGACGGCGGAAACGCCGACCTGCAGCAACTTCTCTTTGAACTCGCGCTGGTGCTTCTTCCGTGCGGCATCACACCGACCAGTTTTTCCAGACTTGCCCGAGAAGCGTTCATTCGAGCCGCCGCTCGTCAGGCGCGCCTGAGAAACGGGAAGCTCAATCATTCAAAGATAGCCGCGTTGACGGGCTTGCCCCGAAAAGAAATTAGGCGAATGCTTAAAAGCCCTACAAACTGTTTGGAGCCAGACTCGACAACCCGCCGGCCTTCCGAACGGGTCGTCCGAGCGTGGCTAACTGATCGACGATTTCTGACCGGACAGAGACCGTCCCAAATCGCTGGTTGTCAGTCGAGGAACGCCTTCGTTCGAACGCTTAGTCAAGGAATATGGTGGAGATGTCTCTCCGCGAGCGGTATTGGAAGAACTCGTGCGCTCAAGAATAGTACGTCGCGCCGGAGAGCGGCTGGAGCTGCAGGCAGATAAGTTGCAGAACCGACGGAGTGGCCTTGGTCCGCTGGCCCGAGTCATTCCGACCCTTGTGGATGGCCTAAGAATCGCTTCCCGTCAACCAACTTCTGCCATCGGCTCGGCGCTTTATCGCCTTAGACTTCAGGCCACCACCGAGCCTGAACTCGGACTGATCCGCCAACGCTGCTCGTCGGCCGTCCAATCTCTTTTACACGGTTTAAAAGAGTCCCTCGAGCACGAGTTCACGACACCGGTTCGAAAGCGATCCTCGACGCATTCCCTTACCGTAACAGTGCTGTTGGCAGGTGCCGGCAAGAAGGAATCCTGAGGCGAGATTGACTGAATCTGGCTGATTGTGCGCCATCACGCCGCATACTCAAGGGTTGGCATGCAAGGGACCTATATGAACGTAATTCCGCTCAAAAAGACCCGCCGCGACTACGAGCGCGTACTTACGGCCGTCTTCGGACTGCTCATTCAGTGCGGCGTCCGTGAAAGAGTCCTCTCTGCGATAGCAAATCGCGCTCTCAAAGTCGCGATAAGGAAAGCAATTTCGCTCGGCCAATCGAGCGGAGGAGAACTGGCGACTTTCAGCTTGGTGCTGGATGCGTGGCACCGCGATAGACGATATCTGACCTCCAGAGGAAAGCCAAGGGCGGTGCCTTTGCTTGGGCGGCCGCCGAGCGTTGAGGCTTTGGTTAGATCCGAAGGCCCAATGTTTGATCCGCTCGACTTGGCCTACCGAATTAAATCCCTTGGCCTCATTACTCCATGCCCAGGTGACCGTTACAAGCCAATCGGTGATACGGCGCTGGTTTCAATTTACGGTCCGACTGTCTTACAGCACGTGGCTCGATGTTTGATGTCTTTACTCGAGACTGTCGAAGAGAATCTGACGGGAGCGCCCACCTCAGCTCATCTATTGGAGCGATCTGCTGAGGTGCCGGACCTTCCAGCTGAGTGTGTGGCAGATTTTCTGCAGTTCTCACGACTTCAGGGCGCCATGTTCGCGAGGACTATTAACGATTGGCTGGAAACTAGGCGTGCGAGGGACCGGACTACCGCTGACCACGAGAACGGGACAGCGGTACGAGCAGGGGTGCACGTCCACGCGTATGTTGCACCAGCTAGGTCGCGGACGCGAAGCTCTGTGACTGCTAGACGATCGCTGGTTTAGCGCTG
>CAWACM010000030.1:0-11725 GCA_963780455.1 uncultured Pseudomonadota bacterium | reverse complement strand
CGAAGCAGGCTAATGGAGGCCCCCGAAGCGGTCGTCCACAAGCGCGGAAGCGGCCATTCGCTTTGTGAAGCTACCGGCGCGAACTTCCCTCAGGAGGGCCGAATAACCTCGCCGCCGAGCAGCACGGCTACGAGGATAGCGCTTTGATTGGACCCGCTATCGAAGCCGAAGGAATTTTCTTTGCAATCTCGACAGGTGCGACGAACGGAACTTGATGTTGAAAGTCACGCTGGTCTCGTGGCCTGTCGGATTGCTGTAGCTCATCAGGTGCGCGACCGTAGACGCCGCTGCTCCAAAACCAAGGTTCGGCGGCGTCTCGGACAATATATAGGTATTCGTCGCGCGGCCCGCTTTGTCGAGCGTGACAGTGATTCTCACGGTCCCGTTGACGTGATCGCGAACGGCATCCTCCGGATAGTATCGTTCGAGATCAGGCCAACTGACCACTCGAGGCTTCTCGGTTTTTGGTGCTCTCGCAGGTGCATGGGCCATGCTTGCCAACGGGGCTGAAGAGGAAGGCAGAGGCGCATTACCCGATTGAGTACCGCGGGAATCACAACCGGCTAAGGACGCAATCAAAATTAGGGCTGCACTGATCAGGTGGTGTTTCATTGTAGGCCCTGAGAAGCTCTCCGGGACTGCCTTGACGTTGCAAACGTTGAGTCTACTACGGGCCGGGAAGGGCGGCTAAGTGGCGGTGAGATCTGATTGTGGCTCGTTGGAGTCGATCAGGACCTATCGGCGAAAATCGCCGGCGGGCCCTGGTAATCCAGTCAGCACGCGATCGTTCTATACTCTGGGCGCCCACCACCTCGAGGTTGTAGTGCGGAAACCACAGAGCAGGATTGAGGCTGGGAGTTTGACCTCAGGATGAAATTTCTGCCTCTCATCTGGTCCAGTCTCTTGCGCAAACGTGGCAGGACGCTCCTGATCTTTCTTCAGGTAACGGTGGCCTTCGCGCTGTTCGGATTGCTTCAGGGTGTGAAGACGGCGGCCGATCATGCGGTAGCGGCAGCGCGGGCGGACCTTCTGATCGTGCATAGTAGACTGTCCTTCAACAATGCACTGCCCGTCGGGCTCATACAGCAGATCAAGTCTGTGCCGGGCGTGAAGGAAGTAATCCCGGTTTCTCTGTTGGCCGCTGCGTACCAGAATCCCACGCAGAAGATGGGCATGGCCGCCATCAGACCGGACCCGGGCTGGCCAGTCAGCGTTCACGTTCGTGATTCCGCCCGCCGACGCCGCGGCCTTCCGATCGACAAGAACCGGGATCCTGGTGACTTCAGACCTCGAGAAAAGATACGGCTGGAAATCCGGCGATCAAATTCCACTCGTGACGGACGTTGTGCAACGCGATGGGTCGAATACGTGGACATTCAAGGTAGTCGGGACGTTCAAGGACACCGACCTCGGCGCCGGGCTCGACCGCACCCTGATCAACTACGACTACCTGAATGAAGGCCGATATGTCGACAAGGATACCGTTCAGCATTTCAATGTCAGAGTCGCGGACCCAAAGATGGCGCCGACCGTATCCGAAGCAATCGATGCACAGTTCACGAACTCCCCGCATGAGACACGCAGCGAATCCCTGCGGCTCCTCGCGCAGATGAATTTCAAGTCAATCGGCGACTTCGAGTTTCTGGTCCGGGCGATAGTCATCGCCGTGTTTACGTCTCTTCTATTTGCAACGGCCACCATGATGATCCAATCGGTGCGGGAACGCAGGCGCGAAATAGCAGTACTGAAGACCGTTGGCTTCACAAATGGCGCGGTATTCGCACTGACCCTGGCCGAGGCGGTGCTCGTCTATACCGCTGCCGCGGCATGCGGGTTGGGACTCGCTACATTGGCTATTCCACATACGCTGCCCCTGTTCCACGTGTCGATGCCAGCCATAATCATTGCCGTAGGGCTTGCGTCGGCGGTCCTCGTGGCACTCTGCAGCGCTGCGGTTCCCGCAATTCTGGCGACGCGGCTCGCCGTGGCTCCTGCGCTCTCGGGGCGGTAATAGCCCTTATGAGGCAATCTCTTGCATTGATTGCGATCAGCCTCGTGAGTCTTCCGCAGCGCGTGGGTCCGATCTTGACGATCGTTGTCGGCGTGACGTGCGCTGTCGGCGCACTCGTCTCGATGTTGGCCATGGGCGCCGGCGCGCGCCGACAGGAGATGACAGACGTGCGCGACGACCGTGTGATCATCACCGGCCTTGACGCGCAGGGGGCAATGAGCGCGATACCGCGGAATGAAGCAGCCGTGGTCGGCGATTTGCCGCAAATTCGCCGGGATGCGGCAGGCCGCCCCATCGTCGTATTGGAATCTATCAGTCTGCTCTACGGGCGAGAGCGAGGCACCGGCGCCTTACTCTCCATGGCGCTATTCGGGGTCACCCCAAACGTCACTGAATACCGACCGGAAATGCGGTTTACAGCCGGGCGCATGTTTCGTCCCGGCCTGCACGAGCTCGTGGCGAGTAATCCTTGCGTTCGCCGGTTCTCGGATTTCGACATCGGTGCTCGCAGTTCAATCGAGGGAGACAGCTGGACGGTGGTGGGGCACTTCGACTTGGGGCGCTTGACTCAATGCGTCATCTACGCCGACGTGAGAACGATCATGGCCGATTTTTCTCGCAACGCGTACAGCTCCCTCGAAGTCATGATGCGCTCGCCGGCAGATTTTGCTGCGTTTCGCACGGCGATCAGGGCTAACCCGGCGCTGCATCTCAATGCGGAGCTCCAGCGGACGGTCGTCATGAGGAACTACAGGCAGCTGAACGCAATCCTCGACTACGCGAGCTACTTCGTCGGTGCGATCATGGCGATCGGCGGCATGCTCGGTGCGATGAACTCGCTCTACGCGATGATCGACTCGCGCGAGCGCGAGCTCGCAACCTTGCGAGCGATAGGGTTCGGCCCGGTGCCGGTGATGGTCTCGACGCTATTCGATTCCATGCTACTGGCGCTGCCGGGCGCACTGTTCGGGGCAGCGTTGGCCTGGGCGTTTTTCAATGGACTATCCGCAAGCCCCTTCGGCTACTCATTCCAGCTCGCAGTCACTCCGGCTCTCGCATCACTGGGTGTGGTGTGGGCCCTGGCCATGGGGTTTATCGGCGGCCTTCTGCCGGCGCTGAGAGCGATGCGAATGTCTGTAGTGAGTGCGCTGGGAGCCATGGAGTCCTAGCGCAGCGGGGCGGCTGGGCCGACAGACGGCAGGCGATTGGCTTTCGCTGAACGGCGGCTTCCGATCGTTCTCAACCGGACGCCGATCGTCCGGAAGTGGCCGCACGCAGCCGGTCCACGGTACATGGTCGGAGCGGTGCCCGAAGCCGCCGGTGGCGAGACTCCGCTCACAGGTATCCGGAAAATCGACGGTAGTGGCGAGCGCCTGATGGCACTACCAATCCAACAATAATGGCGATCCCCTCAGGCTCGCCCATTGCGGCGGGATGATTCGTTCAAGCACAGCGAACAGCGGGAACATGGCCGCTAGTATCAGAAAAGCAATCAACGACCTTGCTTTGGGGCTGGCTGTGCCCATCAGCTCTACCTTGTTTTCATTAGGCCGACAGACTCGACGCCCTGACGTTTAGGGTGAGCGAGGGGTGTAGCACTGTTCATAAACCGAGTTTACCCCGGGACCACGAACGGCTGCTTCCTCCCATGCGCTCTGATGCGATGAAGTACCGCTATTGGCCGCATTATTCATTTGGGCGTCCCGGCGAGGATGGCCCATCCCTGTCATGGGCCGGTTCATCGATTTTAGATTGCTGCTTCCGTCGTGAACGCCGCTTGCGCATTGCGTTGAGCACCAGTAAACCGCCGAACACAGCATAGGCGTAAAATCCCGCCATGAACCAACGCCACCCCGCCGGCAGTCGCCCGACAATTGCAAGGACGGAAACCGCCAGCAGCCCGAGCACGAGGTAAAGGGCGGGATGGAAGAGTAAGACGAACGGAGTCACCCAAATTAGGCGGCGCTTCGGAGCGCCAAGGAAATCGCCACCGAGTTTCCCGACCGATGTACGAATCAGCGCTACCCAGTGCAGAAGTCGGCTGACTGTGAGGGTTGCGGCGAAAAATCCAGCAATAAAGAGCAGCGGATATAGTGAAGGCGACAATGGAAGCCTCAGCCTCCAAATTCAGTGGATGCCCAACCCGGCTCGATCGTCGACGCCACCATATGGTAGCGCAGCGTACCACCGCGACCGCTGAGGCGACGAACCGAGCGGCAGGTATGGAGAGGGTTGGTTCAGCAACAGGATGACTTCACCTGGCCGAACGGAGCCCGATCATCGGTGTACGACACCAGGTCGCCCCGGAGTGGTCCACAGGGGCAGCCCACGAGCCCAAGGCTATGGGCGCAAACCGGTAACTACCGCATGCGCGATGCTTTTGAAAAGCGCTCGCCTTCGGTCATCTGTTGCACGCGACCCCATCAAAAACGCGGCCACAATTACTGTATGGACGTCGGGCCACGTCATAATCCCGATGTCATTGAACGCCGCGGTCATGCCATCGAGCGCGTAAGACGTCCCACATTTGTCCGCGAGACGAACTCCAGGCGGTGTTCCCGCTCGCAAGCGATCGGGGACTGTTTGGTGATACAGAAAATTGAGAAGAAGTTGCGTCGATGGGCGTAAAAGGAGCCGGCCCTGCCAGAGATTCTTCAGGAAGCGGGCTGCAGCGGCCGGGGTTGTTCGATCCCTCGGGTCCTTCAGGTAAGCTGCATATCCTCGAAGGAGGCGCGCATCCCTCTGTTGCGGGGTGTCTTCGCTGCTGACCGCGTGCAGGCCGGACTGGCCTAGAAACTCTCGTCCAATCTCCCGTTCCCCACGGTCGACGCGCATGTTCCTGATTCCATGATTGCGCAAGAAGGCGGTTACGACAGACGGCCCACCGACGAGCTTCAGAAGGACGTCCGCGGCGGTGTTGTCGCTATGACTGACCGCCGCCTCGAGGAGCTGACGAACCGTGAAGACCTCCTGGTCACCATGAAAGCCTACGGTGATCCCGCTGACACCCGTCCTTACGAGGTCATCGCGTCTCACGATCACCCTCTGAGTAAGGGAAAGGGTTCCACGATCGACGTCGGAGAGTACCGTCGCCCCGAGAGGCGCTTTAAAGACGCTCATCATCGGAAAGGCCTGCTCGGCGTTAGCACGCCAGGTGCGGCCGCCCTGGAGGTCGATGATGGCGAGTCCGAGCGTACCTGGTCGGGCTTCATCCGCGAGTCGCGTGAGTTCACGCTGCAATGAAGGGGGAGACCCGTACGCAGTGTCCACTGCCAAGGCCAGCTGACCGCCCAGACCGCTGCGGCACCGAGCCCTATTGCGAGCACGACCCCAAGTTTTCGCAAGTGTCGCATTGGACCGTTCTGCGTTTGCTGCCGGCTCACTCGACTCTCGGCCGATTTTGCCCTTCGTCTCGAGCTCCGACGGAACGCGGCGCGCGTATATTCATCATGTCGATTCCCTTGGCTGCAGCAGGTCCCAGAGATTGCCGTAAATATCCTGGAAGACTGCGACCATTCCGTAGCTCTCTTCCCGAGGTGGCCGACAAATACGACACCTCTCGCCTGATATTCTCGGAAATCTCGCCAAAAGTTGTCCGTGTTGAGGAAGAGCAGTACTCTGCCACCGGTCTGATTACCGATTCTAGAGGATTGCTCCTCACCGACCGCTCGGGCGAGGAGAAGCCGCGACTCGCTTGATCCGGGCGGGGCCACTACGACCCAGCGCTTATTCTGTGCCTCGATTGGGGTGTCCTCGACCAAGGCAAAGCCGAGCCGGTTGACGTAGAACTCAATGGCCTCGTCGTAATCCCGTACAACGAGGGCGACCAGCCCAATGGATTGCTTCATCAACATCACCCAGATACCGCACGGAGGCGGAGTATACTGGCGCGAACGTCCGAAAACCGGAAAGCTGAACAGTGACGGCGGCGTCTGGTTGTGGCCGGACTGAGCCCTCGAGCGCGCCAGGGCGCTGCCGACCCGGAAGAAACATCAGTCCTTCGCCATAGTGAATGGTCAGGACGGCCTGAGCGGTCATCGGCTGGGGCAGTATTACTGAATCAAAACCTCTCTGTCGGGAAAATCGAAGCACACCGCGTGACGGGAAAAAAAGTCATATCCAATAAAGCCGCTGAATCCGGTTGGCAGCGACACAGGCCAGACTGCTAACCGCCACGGTCCAAAGTCGGTGCCGCCCAGGATGAACCGTCTTGAAGTGACCGGGCCGGGTGTTCGGCCGGGAGTCGCTCTCTGAACAAAGCCCCGACTGAGAATCGTAGCCGGCGCGCCCGTATCCCACCACAACGTCACTTGACCCAGGTCAGTATCTGCGTTCGTCACGGGCTGGCCGTGCCAATTGGAGGAGAACGAAACCGCCGAGCCCGCGCAACCATGTCGCCCATGCTCCACGCTGCTTTTTGAGAGGAGAGTCATTGTGTGATCTGGATAATCCAGGACGACCCGATAAGTCTTGAAGAGACCCGTGCCAAGGAATCCTTTCTGTCCCACGTCCTTTGCCGGATCTGAAGCGGGATGCGCGTCCAGCCGCACGACAACGTTGGTAAACACCGCCCGGCCTATCTGGACGCGGTGCACACGGTACCAGGGAGAACTCACGATCCCTTTAATGTACCTTTGCTTGCTTGATTGTCCGGTGGGAGTTGCCCCAACGCGGTCGAGAACGGCTTTCTGAAGCGCTGCCGTTGTCGAATCTCCCGAGTCTACCTGCAAAGGAACCATCACTCCATCGATCCTGGCCGTGACGATCGCTGCGTGACTCACGATTCTAAGCGGCACAACCACCGGAGAGCTCGCAAAAGCTGCCTGGCAGTCCGCTGCAACTAGAAGGCTCAACAGGAAAACTTGGCAATAGACGAATCGCATGGCGCGGCCCTCCCGAATCCTCTGGGAACATGGTGAGTATGCCGGGCGCGAGGCGCGAGCGTAACATCCCTAAGAAGTGCCACGTGGCCCGCCGTCTCCCGAGCGACAGCTTTGGAGCATCTGAGTCTGCCGAATAGAGGGCAGCTTATGGCCGCACCCCGCTTGTCGTCGGCCAAGGGGCTCATGCCGAGACCCATCACGAGTGTCGGCTGCGGCGTAGGGACACTAGGCTAAGCGCTACCTTGGCTCCCAAGTCGCCCACGCATTGTTTTCTGGCTTTGCGAACACAACATCCTTGCTCTCCCTGAGGTTCAGGAATGGCTTGCCGTCAGTACCGACGCCCATGAAAACGAGTCCGTTGCCGTCGTGCTGCATGAAAAATGGGCCGCCTTCCGGTTCGGCGAGTAGAAGGAAGACTTGGTTCTCTTTCCCGTCGAGGGTGAGCATCGCATTGGCGTAGCCGTCCATCGTCCCATAGCCACCGCGCTCCGTGCCGCTGCCGTCATAGATCAACATGCCTGCCATCGAGCGCGGCCGAAAGTTCCTTGGTTTTCCATTCAAGAGAGCTTGCGGTAGATGGCCGCTGATCACCACGCGGTCGACGCCCTTGCCGTCGTAGATCCTGAGCTCTTGCAGGCGTAAGGATTTCGTCGTCGCAAGCTCGTGTATTCTGTACGTCTGATAACCAGTTACACAGCTCAGCGCGACTATCAGCACGGAAAAGAATGCAGTTATGGCGCTGAGGCGCCTTTCCAGTTTCGAATACTTCTCTTCAGGTGACATTGTCCGTCACTCCGACCATCTTTTGTCCTTGAAACTGAGCAAAGAAACCTTCCAGTGTCAAATGAATACGTATGTAAGCCCGGACCCTCTAGCTGACCGATCGCTCAAGGAGGCGTAGAGTGAGTCCCAAGTGACGTAGAAGGAAGCATCATGTCAACTGTCCGGCTTCTTGGAGTCATATTCTCGTTGCTGCCCTGCCTGGCGCTTGCGAGCTCATCGGCACCAGCCATTCCGGATACGCCCGCGGGCCAGGCACTTGGCTCATGGCTTGACGCCTTCGACAGCGGCAATAGAGCGCGCATCGAGTCTTTCGACCAGGCCCATCTTATTTGGTGGACTCTGGATGATTGGATGGCACTCCGTGCAAGCACGGGCGGCTACAGGCTGCTGAGCATCACCAAGAGCGACAGACTGTGGATCACCTTCCGCGCCAAGGAACAGGTCGGTCCTTCACAATTCATCGGCAGCCTCGTAGTGAGATCCTCCAACCCGGCCTTCATCTCCGAATTGGTGCTCGACCCGCCGGATCGGCCGAGAACCATAGATGCCTCGGAACGTCGGCGTGTGATCGCAGGCGCGGCGGGACTTCTCGATGAGTTCTACGTCTTTCCTAACGTCGGGCGCGAAATGGCCGTCGCACTAAGATTGGCGCAGAAACGCGGAGATTACCGCTCCATGGCCGATGCGTGGGTCTTCAAGACGAGACTCAGTGATGATCTCAAGGCAATCAGTCACCACCTGCACCTCAGGGTCATGTACACGCCGCAGTGGCTGGCCGGAACGGCAGAAGCGGGAGGCGAGCCGGCGCACCCGCAAGGCAAGGATTGCGCCTTCGACAAAGTCGAGCGGTACCCGAACAATGTTGGCTACGTAAAGTTCGACGCCTTCGCTAATTCGGACGCCTGTACAGAAGTGGCTATTGCCGCGATGCGCTTCCTGGCGCAAGTCGATGCGATCATCTTCGATCTGAGGGACAACCACGGCGGTGGCAGCGAAATCGGAGCGGTCCTTGTCGACTCCCTGTTCACGGGGCCGCCCCACCTGGAGTACGTTTGGAGTCGCACGACCGGGAAGACCACCCAAGGCGGCCCGGTATCTTACGTCCCTGCCGAGCGGCTGGGTTCCATTCCGGTGTATATACTGACTTCTCACGGGACTTTCTCGGCAGGCGAGAATTTCGCCTATGTGCTTCAGGCGGCGAAGCGTGCGACCGTCGTTGGTGAGGTGACCGCGGTGCCGCTAACATCGGCAGGCTCCACCGCATTGATAAGCGTTTCGCGATCTGGATTCCAGACGCGCGTCCAATTAGTACGTTTACCGGGACGAACTGGGAAGGTAAGGGCGTGATCCCGGATGTGAAGGTGCCTGGTTGGGAGGCCCTGAACGTCGCCAGAAAGCTTGCTGCGCAAGCATTGGCGAGGCGTTCGAAAAATAACGCCGGGTAATGTGTGAATCAGTGAGAGCGTCGTGGCTATGCGCTTCCAATGGCTTGCTCACGGGCAACTAAGCTCGGCGCTCCATCCGGCGCCATTGGCCCAGCCAATGGCCGGTTTGGAGAAGATCGAATTCGACGCCGGAGGTCCGCTCTCGGCCGTTCAGAGTCGCTAACTAGATGATGGGCTGGACGCGATCCCAAGCGGTCCGCCGGAATGGCGAGCACACGCCTAGCGCATAACCTCCTGGGCTAAGCGCCACTCTCGCGTGTGCGAGCATCTGTCTTCTGTGCGGCAAATGACATCCTTGGGTCGGACGAGCTCATGACATACCGGTTGGGAATCGACTTCAGGCCCGCCCGCACTGACAGACCGTTCATCCTTGCGGCGTGGGGTGTGGGGGGAGCATGAGGTTCCAGTACTGCGGCCGCTCCAGCACGACGCGCGGTGCCTCGATGTTTCTGCCGAGCCGGTGCAGCCGCTGCAGCTCTGCAATCGCCTGCGCGCGCACCCGCCATCCATCAACGTAAACCTTATCCATGTTCGCGTAAGCCCTGCGAAAGACCAGTGACTTGCAGCCGGGGCAAAGCTCAAGCAATTGAGGCCCCAAGCCCGTGTACCTCGCACCCGTGCTCAGCTCGGCCATACGTTCGTGGCAGTCAGGAGCTGCGTGAAATGGACCGTCCAAAATTTACATCAACTGCAGCGGTGTCATTCGCTCGATGTCTCGCTCGAGCCATTCTGCTGGTTCCCGAAGCACTTTCCAGAGCATAGTCAGTCGATTATCGTCAATTGGCACCGGCTCAAACCCTCTTGCGACTGAAACCGGCGGCGCCACATCTGCGGTCAACTCGGGCCCGTGCTGTTCGTCTCGCTTGCGCAGTTCGTCGTAAAGCTCCTGACGATAGCGCCGCGCTTCCTCAGGAGTCGGCCCCTTGCTCTGACTCGGTCTCGTGTCAAACCAGCCAACAGCGATGGAGATAACCTCGCGTTTATGTGCCTGGAGCATCTGGGTTTCGATCGACGTGCGCCAGCTGACCCTGTTGCTTAAATCTCAGATCACCATGCAGTCCGAAGCAAATACAGCAGCGCCGCCGAGACGCTACGAGCACCTCCGTCTGCACATCCTGCGTTGGCTTCTTGCGTGAGCTCATGGGGCCCCATTTTACGGAAATGGCCGAACCGGCGCGATGATTCCTCAGAGTGGAGCGTCACCAGCCTTGAAAGTTGCCTTATCCCCATCATCCGGAATGCACAGGCTTTTGACGGCGATTTTTCTGGTCGCAATCCAGTCGCCGGCGGGGCCTGTCCGACCGAACCAGATCCGCCTCGAGAAACTCATGGCGATCGTGGACTGACACCGGGTGCACAATGACACCGGTGACGCGCTTGCGATCAGCACTGGTGGCCAGTGCCACGGCTTCGTGCCCCTGTCGGCACGCGAGATTCGGGAGTGCGAGCACGCGACGGCAGACGTGCCATTCTAGCAGCGGGCGGCTCATGGCGAGTGTCGTGAGGCCGCTCTGGAATCTCACGTTGTACCCGTCGAAATGGAACCAGAGCAGGTCGCCCGGCACATCGAGCCGTGCGGCACCGGATGCTGCTAGATCGGCACTCAAATCAGGGAAACGTCTATTTAGAATCTCCTCACCCTTCGTGTGCAGGACGGGCAGATGGCGGCCCTACGGCACGCCCTTCCGCGGCTGCACGTCCTCGGGTAGCGCGTCGCGCTCCACCACCGTCACGTGTGCGAAGTGGTTGCACAGCACCCGCGCAGCGAGCAGGCCCGCCATGCTCGCGCCGATCACGACCGCGTGGCTGTCGCGCGCCTCCGCGGTGCGCCGCTGGTAGGGCGCGACCTGCTGGGAGGGCTGCGTCTGTGAAGCGAGTTCATCAGCCATGGTTGATTTGCGGCGCGCAGCGCTGCGATCAGCTAACTCGGAAGTGCAGCGAGGTTTAGGCAAGGCCTATGCTGTTCCGTCATTGCATCGCTCGTAGCCCGGGACGGCGCTCCAAGTCTACGCCCGTACGACTCATACCGACACTGGCCGGATCAGGCCAACTGACTACTTGAGGCTTATCCGTTTTCGGGGCTCTCGAAGGCGCGGGAGCCTCATCGGCAAGCGTGGCCAAGGAGACGGAGGCTCGAAGCGAGCGCGAGCCGGCTGTTTTCAGGCCAACGGAATTCAGGAATCGGGCGATCTTGTCGAGTCCCGCCTGCGCGCAGACCGGGTCCTTTCCCTCGAGAGCGCCGGAGACGCTCACTGCGCCGACGATCTTGCCTTGCGCATCCTTCAGGGGCAGGCCGCCGCCCGCGACGATGAGGTTTTCGTCGGTCACGCCCGGAGGAAGACCTATGGGCTTGCCCGAGAGCTTGGGTATCGGCTTGCCGGGTGCATAGCCCAACGAGGCTCCGTAGTCGGCTGAGCTCATGCCGGTGACGATCGCCGTATACGCCTTGCGCCGCCCCGTGTCCGCCGTGCTGCCGCGTGCCCCGTCCGCACGAAGAACTAGTTTGATCTCACGATAGGAATTCATGTATGTCGCGGTAACCGGATAGCCGAGCGACTTGCAGGTGGCGAGCGCGGTTTCCGCCCACTCCATTGCGACCGCGA
>CAWACM010000029.1:0-426646 GCA_963780455.1 uncultured Pseudomonadota bacterium | reverse complement strand
AGAATTCGTAGCCGGCGAACAGCGGCTTCCAGTACGGCTCCCTCGAGCGTCCGTTGTCGAGAGCCGCGCCGATTGCGGGGACATGGGAAGTAGCGACGCCGGCGGTGATTCGAGCCACTACTTTCCCTCCTCATCGGAGCCCTGGCGGGCAGGAGCCTCGCCCATGCGGCGATTGCCGTCGGGCGACCTGCCTCCCCGCAACATCATGGCCGCGTAATCCTCCTGCGTCATGCCGGTCATCGTGGCCGCCGTGTACTGGAAGCTTTTGCCATCCGTCGAGAAGATCTTGGCAAGAAAGTAGATGTTGCCGCCGAGCGCGATCATCCGATTGAAATCGCGCGCCAGCACCGCCTGCTTCTGCTCCTGCGACATCGGCCACTCGTCGACGTAGGCGCGCTCGTCACGCTTGAAGCGCGCGCGGTTGTCCGCCTTCATCAAAGACATGCAGAACTGGTTCAGGTGGTAGCCCTTGCGCGCCTGATCGGCATCGAAGATCACGGTGCCGGGGATGTCCGAATAGGGCTTATCGAGTGCCATGCGACTGTGCCCTCAGCGATCGAAGTAGAGCCGGCCTGGATTCTCGACCATCAGCTTCTGCTGCAGGGCGCGTGTCGCCGCGATCCGCGGCACGTAGTCGAGCAGCTTGCCGTCGTCCGGCATATGGCCCTTGAGGTTGGGGTGTGGCCAGTCAGTGCCCCAGAGGACCCGCTCCGGAAAGGTCTCGACGAGCCTGCGGGCAAAGGGCGCGACATCCTCGTAACCAGGCGGCCCGAGCTTTGACAACCGTTCCGCCCCGCCCACTTTCGACCACACATTGGGGTGCTCCCGCATCAGGCGCACGAACAATTCGAACTCCGGCCCGTCGCTTGGCCTGGTGACATCGGGCCGACCCATGTGATCGACGACGACGGTCGTCGGGAACGCCGCGATGAAGTCATAAAGCTGCGGCAGCTCCGGGGCCTCGAAGTAGATGACCACGTGCCAGCCCCACGGGGCGACCCGCCGGGCGATCTCCTCCAACACCTCGCGCGGCGTCGTGTCGACCAGGCGCTTGACGAAATTGAACCGGACGCCGCGAACGCCCGCGGCATCGAGATCCCGCAGCTCCGAATCGGTCACGCCGCGGGTAACTGTTGCAACTCCGCGCGCGCGGCCTCCCGAAGCGCGCAGGGCATCGACGAGCGCGCCATTGTCACTGCCGTGACAGGTCGCCTGGACGATGACATTGCGCTCCAGGCCGAGGAAGTCACGCAGCGCGAAGAGGCGCTCCTTCGAGGCATCGCAGGGAGTGTATTTGCGCTCCGGCGCGTACGGAAACTCTGCGCCGGGACCGAACACGTGGCAATGAGCATCGACGGCGCCCGGCGGGGCAATGAAATTCGGCTTGGATGGACGCGGATGATAGGGAAGCCAGTCGCGGTCCATGGTGAATCCGCCCGAGGCGCCGATCGCGGCCCATTCCGGCTCCCCGGGTACGATAGCCGCGCTCATCGCTGCTGCGCCTTCAGGAGTGAATCGAGCCGCGGAAAGACGCGGCGCGCATTCTTCTCGAAGATCCGGCTCTTGTCGGCCGGCGGTATCGGGAGAGCATCGATGTAGCGCCTGGTGTCATCGAAGTGGAATCCCGTCTCCGGGTCGATCCCGCGGACGGCGCCCAGCATCTCGGAACCGAACAGAATATTGTCGGGATCGATCACGCGGCAGAGCAGATCGATGCCCGGCTGGTGATAGACGCATGTGTCGAAGAAGACATTCTTCATCACGTGCGCGGCGAGAGGCGGACGCTTCAGCATGTCGGCAAGGCCGCGATACCGGCCCCAGTGATAAGGCACCGCGCCGCCGCCGTGCGGAATGATGAGCTTGAGCGTCGGAAAGTCGCGGAACAGGTTCCCTTCGATGAGCTGCATGAACGCCGACGTGTCGGCATTGATGTAGTGGGCTCCGGTTGCATGGAAGCACGGATTGCAGGACGCCGACACATGGACCATCGCGGGCACTTCGAGCTCGACCATCTTCTCGTAGAAGGGATACCAGTAGCGGTCGGGGAGCGGCAGCGACTTCCAGTATCCACCCGAGGGATCGGGGTTCAGATTGCAGCCGACGAAACCCAGCTCGCCCACGCAGCGCGCGAGCTCGCTCACGGAATTCGCGATCGCGACCCCGGGCGATTGCGGCAGCTGACAGACGCCGGCGAAGTTTTCCGGGTACAGGTCGACGACACGCTTGATGAGATCGTTGTTGGCGCGTGTCCAGGCGGCCGACATCGCCTCGTTGCCGATGTGATGACCCATCGCCGAAGCGCGCGGGGAGAACAACGTCAGATCGCTGCCGCGTTGCCTCTGGAGCCGGAGCTGATTCGTCTCGATGGTCTCGCGAATCTCATCGGCGGAAATCCGCGCCGGCGCAGCCGGCGGCGCACTCGGGTCCCTGAGGTGCACGATCTGTGCGTCGCGGAAGCGCTGATGCGCCGCCGGCGCGGTCGTGTAGTGCCCGTGGCAGTCGATGATCATGCAGTCTCCTGATTCCGCGGCGGGGTCGCGGCGCGGATCGAGCTCAGCACGGCGTCCAGGCGCTCCGACAAGCCGGCCGGCTCGAATGCACCCTGGTGGTCCGCCGCCCAGTCCTGACGGGTGGCGCAGGCGAGGCTCATCAGTGGCTCGATGCCCGCCTCGCTGACTGCCAGTGCGGCCTCGCGCATCTCCTCCGCACGCCGGCGGCCATGCAGTTGCGAGCGGCCGATCATGTAGTTGGCGATGCGCTGCCAGTCAGCCGCCGGCAGCAGGTCCTGGAGAGACTCGAGTACCACTGCCTCGACGCCATGGTGGCGGGCCGCGAGGAGTCCCTCCGTGAGCAGCGCCTCCAGCCCTTTCGTCATGACACTGCGGCACATCTTCGCGGCAGACGCGCGCCCCACGTGTGCGTCGAAAACACGTACACCCGTGAAGCCGATGGCGTGCGCGATCGACGCAAAGTCGTCAGCGTGGGTGCCGCCGATGAGCATGGGTGTGGCGATTCGCTTCGGTCCGATCGGCGACATCACTGCCGCCTCGATGTACCGGCCGCCGGCTGCCTCGATGGCGGCGGCCGCGGCGCGCTTCGTCGCCGGCGCGACCGAGTTGAGATCGAAATAATAGGCACCTGGCGGAAAGCTCGCAGCCGCTTCACGGGCGGCGGGAATACAGTTGGCCGCCGTGACCGCGGAGATGATGACGCTGCGCTCGGCCAACGCGTCGGCAATCGACGCCGCTAACCGCACATGCCCAGAGTCGCGGGCCGCGCGCGCCGGCGCGCTGGTTGCCACAGGGAAGAGACGGTCCCAAGCCGAGATGTCCCGTATGTCGCCGGCGCCGAGATCGGCCGCGAGAGTCTGACCGACCTCGCCATGACCGATGAGCGCGATGCGCGCTGCGCCGGCGCTCACGCGATTCCCCAGGCGGCAGCCGGCACGTGGACCTCGCCGCGCATCAGCTTGCGAGCGGTTCGAAGTAAAGCGGAACGGTTCACCCGCAGATCTCTCCCGCTGCCCTGCACATCCATCTCGACGGTGAAAAAGCCTGTTGGATGCTCGATCTCGAGACGCCGTAGACACCCGGCAGCGCTCCGACCGGCGATGCGTTCCGCCACCGTATCGGGTACGACGCAGGCGGTCGCGACGCTGACGGCCCCCAGCACCCCGATCGCTTCGTGCACCCGGTGAGGAATGAACGTGCGGGTTTGCAACTGGCCGCCGTGGCGGGGCGGTGAGATCAGCGACATCTTCGGAACGGTCTTCTGCACGACATCGCCGAGATTCATGCGCGGGCCGAGCTCGAGGCGGATCTTCTCCAGCCGCTGTCTGAGCGTGGCGTTGGCCTCGAGCGCTTCCGGAGACTCGTCTCCGCTCAGATCGAAATCCGCCGCGTCGAGAATGACGACGGGCATGCCGTTGTCGATGCACGTGACCTCGATGCCGTCGACACGATCTGACATCTTCCCGGTTGGAAAGAGCGCGCCGCACGATGAGCCGGCAACATCCAGAAAGTCTATGCTGATGCCGGCGGCGGTTCCCGGGACGCCGTCGATCCGCGCGTCGCCCTCGTATTCGACCAGTCCCTTTGGCGTCGGCACGTGCGCGACGGCAACGCTCGCGGTATTGACCATGTGTATCCGTACGGGCGTGGTTGCGCCCGCTGGGCCGACCAGGCCGTTCTCGATCGCCCAGGGTCCGACACCCGCCAGGATGTTGCCGCAGTTCTGCGAGTCGCTGACCTCCGCCTTGTCGACCACTACCTGCAGGAAGAGATAATCGACGTCGGCGTCAGGCCGCGTGGATGGGCCGATGATCGCCACTTTGCTGGTCAGAGGATGCGCGCCACCCACACCGTCGATCTGCCGGATGTCGGGCGATCCCATGGCGGCCAGCAGTACCCGATCGCGCACGCCGCGCTCTGCAGGCAGATCGCGCACGTTGAAGTAGAGCCCCTTCGACGTCCCGCCGCGCATCAGGGTCGCCGGAATGGCACGCAGCACGCGCCTACTCCTCGGCGGGGTCGTCGCGGTAGATGAGCCCGAGGCTCGCGAGCTTGTCCCGCATCCGGTAGATGTCGAGCCCCAGCTCGCCCGCCTTCAGTCGCGCGCGCGTCGTTGCCTCCTTGGCTTCCCGGGCCGCGCTCGCATCCGCGACCTCAGCCGCCTTCAGTCGCGGCACGATGCACACTCCGTCATCGTCGGCTACGACGACGTCGCCAGGCTGCACGAGCGCGCCTGCGCAGACCACCGGCACGTTCACGCTGCCGAGAGTCTCCTTCACCGTGCCTTGGGCGGAGATGACCTTCGACCAGACCGGAAAGCCCATCGCGGTGAGGTCGCGCACGTCACGCACTCCGGCGTCGATCACCAGTCCCCTGATCCCTCGAGCCTGCAGAGAGCAGCCGAGCAGCTCGCCGAAATAACCAGCGTCGGAGTACGAGGTCGGTGCGACGACGAGTACGTCGCCTTCGCGACACTGCTCGGCCGCGACGTGAATCATCCAGTTGTCGCAGGGCGGCAGGCTGACGGTCACCGCCGTTCCGGCGATATGCGCGCCGGGATAGATCGGGCGGATGCCGGGTGCGAGAAGGCCCGTTCGTCCCTGTGCCTCATGGACTGTCGCCACGCCGAATTTCCCGAGGCGCTCGACCGCCGACCGGTCGGCTCTGCGCGTGTTGGTGCGTACGATGTTCATGGTCTATCCGGAGGACACCCCGGCGGCAATTGTCGGCCGGGCGCGGCGGCGGCGCCAATTGCAATTGGGAGCACGGTATAAGAAATTACATACACGTGACCCCGATTCCCAATCTGCGCCATCTGTCTGTCTTCTGCGCGGTCGCCCGCCTGGGGAGCGTGAGCGCCGCGGCCCGCGCGGCGCATCGGAGCCAGCCGGCGGTCACTCAGGCAATCGGGTCGCTGGAGAGGGACTTCGGCAGCACCCTTTTTGCGCGCACCGTTCACGGTATGGAGCTGACCCAGGCGGGAAGGCTTTGCGCCGGGCGCGTGGCCGGCGCGCTGCAGCGGCTCGAAGAGGCGATCGCCGCCGCCGCGCCCCAGCCCCAGGCGCGCAGCGCCGGCGGCGCGATTCACGGTATAAGCGCCAGGCAGCTGCAGGCACTGGTGGGCGCCATCGAAGAGGGTGGCTTCGGACCGGCGGCGCGCCACATCGGCATGACGCGCGCGACCATTCAGCGTGCTGCCCGGGAGCTCGAGCAACGGATCGGAGTCGCGCTCTTCGAGACCACCAGTCACGGCCTGCGCCCCACGCGTGAGGCGCTGCGGCTCGGACTACAGGTACAGCTCGCGATCGCCGAGCTCTCCCAGGCCAGGGCGGAAGTCGCCGCGGCGGCCGGCTCCGAAAGCGGCCATACGGTGATCGGCGCAATGCCGCTCGGGCGCAGCTTCATGGTGCCAGAGGCCGTGCTGCGCTTTGCTGCGTTGCGACCGCAGCACCGGGTCTCGATCCTCGACGGGCCCTACGAAAATCTGCTCGATGGCCTGCGCCGGGGTCGGGCCGAGGTGCTCGTGGGAGCGCTGCGCCAGCAGACGCCGCCGGATGTGGTGCAGGAGCCGTTGTTCGAGGATCCGCTGGCCATCATCGTGCGCCGGGGCCATCCACTCGAGAAGATGAGCGGCGGCGGCAAGCGCGCACCGCCCGCGGAGGCGCTGGCCAGATTCCCTTGGATTGCGCCGCGGGCAGGCTCGCCGCTGCATCGGCACTTCGAGCGGCTGTTCAGCGGCGTGAGCACGGCGCCGCCGGCGGCGGCGATCGAATGCAACTCGCTGATAGCCGCCCGCGCACTGCTGCTCGGCAGCGACCGCGCCATGCTGCTGTCGGAGCAGCAGGCTCGTCATGAGCTCGCCGCCGGCGAGCTAGTCGCGTTGCCACATCCCGCGGGCCGGGTCGTGCGCGCCATCGGTCTCACGCTGCGGCGCGACTGGCAGCCCACCGCGGCGCAAGCGGAGCTGTTGGGTATTCTGCGCGACGTGGCACGTGCGCGGCCGGGAGGCTGAGCCGGACGGATTACCGTTGCTTCAGGAGCCTTGCACCGCCGGCTCCGGCAGCGGCTCGATGCGCCCGAGGAGGAATACGAAGGAGGCAACGCCTGCAATCAACACCAGCCCTGCGACCAGGAAGGCGCCCACGAAGGAGTGGGTGCTGCCAACGACGAAGCCGGTGACGATCGGCGCCACGACCCCCATCATGTTGTTGGAGAAATTCATGATGCCGCTCACGGCGCCGACTCCACCCTTCGGAGCAATCAACGAAGTCAGGGACCAGGCGACCGGCGCGGCTGCCGAGAGCCCGGACAGCGCGATGGAGATCCACACCAACGCGACGCCGGGGCGGTCGGTAGCCGTCGCGCCCAGCACCGCGATGCCGGTACACATGCCGATCACCAGCACTGCCTTGCGGACACGCGTCGCGTCGCGTCCCCTGCTGATCAGGAAGTCGATCAGCCAACCGCCCACCAGCAGGTCGGCGACCGAACCGCAGGCCCACGGGATGGCCGCAAAACCGGCTGATGTCAGAATGTCGCGGTGCATCGTCCGCACGAGATAGTCAGGCAGCCAGGTAAGAAAGAGGTTGAAGCTGTAGCCGTAGGCGCCAAATCCGATCACGAGCCCCCAGATCTTGCGCGTGCTCAGCAGGTAGGCAAGCATGCCCGCGAGCGGCGCGGCTGACTGTCCCTCGGGCTCCGCGCCACCGGCGACGAGATACTCCCGCTCCTCGTGTGTCAGTTTGGGGTGTTGGCTGGGGTCGCGATACATCCGGTAGAAGACCAGGAAATAGGCGAAGCTAAGCGCCGCCACCACACCGAAGCCCCAGCGCCAGCCCAGGCGCACCACGGCCAGCGCAACCAGCGGCACGCCGATGACATTGGAGAACTTCGCCCCGAGGTCGTAGAACGCTGTCGCCAGAGCCCGCTCGGCGCGCGGGAACCAGTAGCCGGTGGCCTTCGAGCTGGCGGGAAAGCTCGGTGCCTCGGCGATACCCAGGAGCAGGCGGGCGACGAAGACACCGGCGAAGCCGCCCGCGCAGGCGGTGAGCACCTGAGCCGCGCCCCACAGGAACGCGCTCCAACGGCCCACTCGGGTGACGCCGAGGCGATCCAGTACCAGACCGACGGGAATCTGCAGCAGGGCATAGCTCCAGAAGAAGGCGCTGAAGAGCACGCCCAGCCCGGCCGGTGTCAGATGAAAGGACCGCTCGAGCTGTGGGCCTGCGACCGAGAGGCTGATGCGATCGAAGTAATTGATCAGCACTCCGCTGGCGATCAGCGCGGTGATACGCCAGCGAAGCCGGGGAACGCGTGGGACGCTCCCAGGGATCAAGCGGGTGGCTGCCGCGCGGACGCCGTCGCGATAGCGGCCGCCTGCCGGGCCGAGGCGGGGTCGAGCCGCAGCCCGAACAGCGAGACGAGTGCGTCCGCGAGCTCGGCCTCAGTGAGGAAGCGCCGCTCCATTGCTCCTCGCGCGTAACGCACGGTCAGGCGGTTGTCCGCGAGAGTCGTGCGCCGCTCCGGTGTCGTGTGTGCGACGCGCAGCTCACGGCGGAACCCGGATTCCGGGTGAGTCGATGTGTACCAGTTGGCGGCAACGTAATCGCTGTCGAGCGCCGGCTCCGGCGAGAGCGCATAGACAGCTTGCCAGCCGTCAGGGAGCTGCACCTCGAGCAGTGTCCATGTGCCCCGGGAGGACAGGCGGAACGTTTCGTGCCGTGTTGGCTGCTCGATGCCGAGCGGATCCAGGCGCAGCGGGACGCCCGCGACGCAACTGCCGAATCCCACATCCGCCAGCCACCGCTCGCCGCCGATCGTAACGCGGAGCGCCATGTGAGTGAGCGGCAGGGGCGGCTCCTCCTGCGGACGCATCCAGAACACGCGGGCGAGCAGCCCCTCCACGGTGAATCCCAGCGCGCCCAGCACGTGCTTGAGGAGGGCGTTGTGCTCGAAGCAGTAGCCGCCGCGGCCGCCATCGATGAGTTTTGCCTGGATCGCGCCCATGCCGAGATCGACCGGCCGCCCCAGGAAAACGTCGATGGCCTCGAAAGGAATTGCCGCCGGGTGCAACTCTGTCAGGGCCCGCAACGTGTCGAGATCCGCCCGCGGCTTGCCGCGGTATCCGATCCGGGCAAGATAGCGGTCGAGATCGATTGCATCCTTGCCAGAAGGAGCCACGGTTTCCGGCATGACGAGTTGGCCGTCTGCGGCGAAGTGACGCAGTCTAGCGGCTGTGGCCCGTGACGGCAAAGGAGGCGGGTGCTATGGTGACCTCCTTCGGCTCGCCTCGATCAACTGGAGAGGATATGGCGCGACGACCCTTGCTGCCCGTGTTTGCGGTCGCTGTTGTGTTCGGAATCATGCCGATGGCGTTTGCCTCGCCTGTCGGAACTGCCGCCGGCGCCCATTATCACCTGACGCGCAGCGTACGGCTGGGCGCCCCCGACCGCTGGGATTACGTCGTTTATGACAGTCCGTCGCACCGGGTATACGTCGCCCACGGCGACCGCGTGACCGTCGTCGATGGCAGGAGCGGCAGGATCATCGGGGAGGTCGAGGGCATGCCGGGCGGCACGCACGGCATTGCCATCTCCCATGCCGCGGGACTCGGCTACACCGATGATGGGCGCGCCGGAGAGGCCGTGGCGTTCAGTCTGAAGACGCTGAAGGTCGTAAAGCGTCTCAAAGCGGCGCCGGACTCCGATGCCGTGACCATCGACCCGACGAGCGGACATGTCTTTGTGGTTGACGGCGACGCGGGCCTGCTGACCGTGATCGACCCCGCGAGTGATCGCGTGGTCGCGACTGTGCAGGTCGGCAGCAAGATGGAATTCCCGGTTGCCGGCCACAACGGCAAGGTATACGTGAACGGCGTCGAGAAGCAGGAGATCTTCCGCATCGACACGGCCACGAACCAGGTCGATGCCAGCTGGCCGATCCCGCAGTGCAAGGCGCCGCACGGACTCGCCGTCGACACCGTGACACACCGGCTTTTCTCGAGCTGCGAGAACGGGCGCCTCATGGTCGTCAATGCCGACTCCGGCGCGACGGTCGCGACGTTGCCCATCGGTCAGGGCACCGACGCTGCTGCGTTCGACCCTACACGCAAGCTGATCTTCAGCTCCAACGGCATGGACGGCACGCTGTCAGTCATCCGCGAGGTCGACGCCAACACCTTCGTGCCGGCCGCTACGATCAAGACCGTCCTCTCGGCGCGCACGATGAGCATCGATCCGGTCAGCGGCCGGATCTTCCTGGCGGCCGCCGCGACCAACGCCAAAGCGATGGCCGCTTTCCGGGCAGCCCGGGAGGCAGGAAGACGCGGCCCGTCGCCCTTTGTCCCTGGCTCGCTCAAGCTGCTCTTTTTCGACCCGGGAAGGTAGCCTTCCGCCGGCTCGAGGGGCAGCAGGGGAGGTCGCCTCTACCGGGGGCACGGGCTCGAGCGACTCGCGTATGATCGCCGAGGGGGTTGCCTCTCATGAACAGACGCTCGTTTCTGAACGCCGCCGCGGCGACTGCCCTGGGCTCGGTCGCGGTCACCTCGGCGCTGGCGCGACCGCAATCCGATCCTCCAGGAACGACGCCGACGCCGCGGGACTGGAACGATCCCGCCTCGGTCGCCTACCCGGATCCCGCCATCGAGGCATTCGATCCGCGTTTCAAGAAATACATCGTTGGGACGACCGAAGTCCGCCGGGTCTGGACCGGCGCGGAATGGGCCGAGGGGCCGGTCTACTTCGGCGACATGCACAGCGTGATCTTCAGTGATGTGCCGAACAATCGGCTGATGCGCTACGACGAGGTCACCGGGCAGACCACGCCGTTCCGCTATCCATCCAACGAGGCCAACGGCAACACACGCGACCGGCAGGGAAGGCTGGTCACTTGCGAGCAGCGCACGCGGCGCGTCACCCGCACCGAGTACGACGGCGGCATCACGGTTCTCGCGGATCGATATCGGGGCAAGAGACTCAACTCCCCGAACGGAGTCGTGGTGAAATCCGACGGTACCGTCTGGTTCACCGATCCGACCTACGGCATCGAGGGCGACCACGAGGGATGGCGCGCCAAATCGGAGCTCCCGGGCAGCGTCTATCGCGTCGACCCCAGAAGCGGCACGTTGACGGCGGTCGCCGACGACTACAGGCAGCCGAATGCCATCTGCTTCTCGCCGGACGAGAAGAAGCTTTATGTGTCCGAAACCAGCGCGCCACCTTCGTACATTTGCGTGTACGACGTCCTCGACGGCGGCAGGCTCGCCCACGCGCACGTGCTCCATGACCTGGCGGACACGCATGGCGGCATCGCCGATGACATCCGGGTCGATGAGGACGGCAATCTCTGGTGCGCGGGCGGCTGGTCGCCCGACAGGAATTTCAACGGGGTCAGCGTATTCGCGCCCGACGGCACCCCGATCGGCCGGATCGTTCTTCCGGAAGTCGCCGCCAACTTGTGCTTCGGCGGCTACGAGCACAACCGCACCAGGCTCTACATCTGTGCCAGCACTTCGCTCTATGCGGTCTATGTGGGCGTTCGCGGCCTGGGAGTTTGAGCAGGGCGCGTCAGCGCGCGATTAGGCCAGTTATCAGGTTAATCCGACGATCCAAGCCGAGTAATGGCGCATCCGCGAAACGATTGCGCCTCCCCACGCACTCGACTCAGCTCCGAATCAAACGTCCAGGTTCGTCACCGAGAGCGCGTTCTTTTCGATGAACTCGCGGCGCGGCTCGACCTGATCGCCCATGAGGGTCGTGAAGATGTCGTCGGCTGCGACGGCGTCTTCGATCCTCACCTGCAAGAGGCGGCGGGTCTGGGGATTGATGGTCGTCTCCCAGAGCTGCTCCGGGTTCATTTCACCCAGACCTTTGTAGCGCTGGATCGTCTGTCCCTTGCGCGCCTGGTCGAAGAGCCACTTCATGGCTTCCTTGAATGAGCCGACGTCCTGGCGCTCCCCGCTGCGGTTGATGAAGGCGCCTTCGCCGATGAGGCCTGCGAGGGTGCGGGCGAGGTCGGCGATCCGCTGGTACTCGGCGGAATCGAAGAACTCGCGCGGCAGATACTTGTGGCTGGCGGTGCCGTGCTCGGTCTTGTGGACCATGATGCGCGCCGCATGCTCGCCGGATGCGGCGTGCAGCTCCACGCGGTAGGCACGCGTCGCGTCATCGAGCGAATTGAGCCGCTGATTGAGCTCCTGAGCCCAGCTTCGCAGCCAGTCGAGCCGGTCGAAGTCGGTGGGCTTGACCTCCGGCATGTAGATGAGCTGCTCGAGCAGCCGGTCGTCGTAGCGGCGCGACCAGCGCTTGATGATGGCCTGCACTTCCATGTATTTGCGTGACAGCGCCTCCAGACCGGGGCCCTGAAGCGGCGGTGCCGAAGCGTTCACATGCAGTGCCGCACTCTCCAGGGCAGTGTTGAGCAGCGCGGCATCGAGCTCCGGCTCATCCCTGACATACAACTCCTGCTTGCCTCGCTTCACCTTGAAGAGCGGCGGCTGCGCGATGTAGATGTGCCCGTGCGCAATGAGGTCCGGAAGCTGACGGTAGAAGAACGTCAGAAGCAGCGTCCGGATGTGGCTACCGTCAACATCAGCGTCGGTCAGGAGGACCACGCGATGGTAGCGTAGCTTAGTGATGTCGAAATCGTCCTTGCCGATGCCGCATCCCAACGCGGTAATCAGCGTGCCAACCTCTACCGAAGACAGCATTTTGTCGAAGCGCGCCTTCTCCACATTCAGGATTTTGCCTTTGAGCGGCAGAATCGCCTGTGTTCGCCGATCGCGGCCCTGCTTGGCGGAGCCGCCGGCGGAGTCGCCCTCGACGATGAAGATCTCGGAAAGCGCGGGATCCTTCTCCTGGCAGTCGGCCAGCTTCCCAGGCAGTCCCGCGATATCCAGCGCGCCCTTGCGCCGCGTCATCTCGCGCGCTCGCCGCGCGGCCTCGCGGGCGCGGGCGGCCTCGATGATCTTCGCGACGATGGACTTGGCTTCCTGCGGGTGCTCGAGCAGAAATTCCTGCAGCTTGCCGGCGACCACTGCCTCCACGACACCCTTGACCTCGGAAGAGACCAGCTTGTCCTTGGTCTGCGAGGAGAACTTGGGATCGGGCAGCTTCACCGACAGGATCGCGGTGAGCCCCTCGCGGGCATCGTCACCGGTGGTCGGCAACTTGTCCTTCTTTGCGGACAATTCCTTCTCGATGTAGTCGTTCAGCGTGCGGGTGAGCGCGCTGCGGAATCCCGCCAGGTGCGTGCCGCCGTCCTTCTGCGGGATATTGTTGGTGTAGCAGAACATGCTCTCCTGGTAGGAGTCGTTCCACTGCATGGCAACCTCCACCGACACAGGTCCGTCCTGGCTCTTGAACCAGAAGACCGCCTCATGGACCGGTACGCGCGTGCGATTGAGGTACTTCACGAAGGCCTTGAGCCCGCCTTCATGCTGGAAGACATCGGACTTGTTCTCGCGCTCGTCCACGAGCTCGATGCGCACGCCCGAATTGAGAAACGATAGCTCGCGCAGCCGCTTGGCCAGGATCTCGTAGTTGAACTGGATGTTGGTGAAGATCTGGGCGCTCGGCCTGAAGCGCACCACGGTGCCTCGCTCGGACGTTTCACCGACCACCGCCAACGGCGCGACGGGATCGCCCAGGTGATACTCCTGGCGATGCACCTTTCCGTCCCGACTCACGGTCAAAAGCAGGTAGTCGGACAGGGCGTTCACCACCGACACACCCACCCCATGAAGGCCGCCCGAGACCTTGTACGAGCTGGCGTCGAACTTCCCGCCCGCATGCAGCACGGTCATGATGACCTCTGCGGCGGAGCGCCCCTCTTCGGGGTGGATGTCCACCGGAATTCCGCGACCGTTATCGAAGACGGTCACCGACTCATCAGCGTGGATCGTGACGACGACTTTGTCGCAGTACCCGGCCAGCGCTTCATCGATCGCGTTGTCCACGACCTCGAAAACCATGTGGTGTAGACCGGAACCGTCATCGGTGTCACCGATATACATCCCCGGGCGCTTCCGCACCGCGTCGAGGCCCTTTAGTACTTTGATTTTGCTGGAATCGTAGACGTCTTCTTCAGCCATGCAAAGGTCCGATCTCAGGATAGGACATTATACCGGCCTACCCTCCCCTGTTCCACGTGAAACACCCTGTCGGGAGCTCCAAAAGCCGTTGTTTGTGGGTGCAGAGAGGTGATCACCAACTGACAGCCAAGTGGTGCGATCTGGCGGACAAAATGCCCCAAGTGCTCCGAATCCAGCTCAGCCGCAGGATCGTCCAGAAGCAGCGTCGGCGTCGTCCCAGACACCTCCTTGAGCAGCCGCAGCTGCGCCAGGGTTAGTGCCACCGCCATGAGCTTCTGCTGTCCCCGCGAGAGCACCTCCCGAGCAAGCCTCCCGCCCACCCGGATGAGCACGTCGGCCCGGTGGGGCCCCATATGAGTGAGGCCCCGCAGCTCATCACGAGTCCGCGATGCCTCGAGTGCCTCGCCGAGCAAATGCTGCGCTCCCCACCCCCTGAAGTACTGTAACTCCCCCACCGGACAGTCCAGCTCGCCGACGACGTCTCGCCAGTAAGGGAGCATCTGCTCCAGCACGCCTCGTCGAGCCTCGGAAATCCTTTCCCCCAGCGCTGCCACTTCCACGTCCCACGGCTTCGTGGCTGCGCTCCTGGCCCGCAGGGCGGCATTCCTCTGCCGAACCGCCCGACCGTACCGAACCCACCAATCCGCGAATTGAGGTTCCACGTGGAACACCGCCCAATCGAGCCAGCGCCTCCTTCTCCTTCCTCCCTCCTCGATGAGCTTGTGAATCTCCGGATCAATCACCTGCACCGGAAGCACCCGCGAGAGATCCGCCAGCGACCCCACCGCCCCCGCGTCGATACGAGCCCTCGTACCCTCCCGCCGATGGACTTCCACTCCGACGGCATGCACCAGCCCATTCCCCTCAGGTCCTGAGCTCTCCGTCCTCCCGAACACGACCAGCCGCTCCTGCCCATGGCGAACCAGGCGCTCAGAGTTTCTGGTGCGAAACGAACGTCCCCGACCCAGCAGGAATATCCCCTCTAGCAGTGAAGTCTTACCCGACCCGTTTCCACCCCAGATGAGATTACGGCCCGGATGGAGAGAGAGCTCGGCTTGCTCGATGCAGCGGAAATCGCGAAGGGTTAACTCGCCGAGGATCATGCAGCCATTGTGACATTCGGAGGCCGGGGCCTCACTTGCAAAGGGTCTGGCGGGGGACACCGCAAGTACGGTTGCGCGGCCCTGTTGGGGCCGCTCACTGATCCCTGTAGGCTCCGTTCCGTCATCCCTGACTCCACAGGCCCCCGCCAGACCCTTTGCAAGCGAGGCCCCGCCGTATGGACGATGAGACGAGTCTCCTCAGCTCGGAGCGGCCAGTTTTGCCCCGATCGCCAAAGGGAGCGAGATGCGCAATAGATCCTGGCCAGACGCTGATCGCCAGGACGGCGATCCGCGAGCCTACATGGATGTACTTGCGGCGTTCTGGCCAGGGTCTATTGCGTAGCTCGCTCCCTGGTCATTCGGGATCAATCTACCTTCTCGATCCCCTCTCACAGCCGCATCGGCATCACCACATACCGAGTCTGCGTCAACCCCGGCGCGTGGATAAGACAGCTGCTATTCGAATCACTAAGCCCAATCTCAACCTTATCTCCCTCGATCGCGCTCAAAGCATCCAGCAAATAGTTGACATTGAACCCGATCTCCACCTCATCCCCCGCATAAACCACCTCGACCTGATCCTCCGCCTCCTCCTGCTCCGGATTGTGCGCCTGGATCACCAGCAGGTCCGTCCGCACAGCCAGCCGAATCCCCCTGTATTTCTCATTCGAAAGGATTGCCGTCCGCTGCAGCGACTGCCGCAAAAGCTCCCGATCCGCCTGTACGATCTTCCCCGGACTGCTGGGAATGACCCGTCCATACTCCGGGAATCTGCCATCGATCAGCTTTGAAGTGAAGCGAATGTCTCCGATCTGGGCGCGAACGTGATTGGTGCCGATCGCCAGCTCCACCGTCCCCTCTGTCCCCAGAATCCGCTGCAGCTCCAGCACACCCTTGCGCGGCACGATGACCTGTCCCGTCTTCCCCGCCGAAGGAAGGGCCATTTCACAAAGTGCCAGCCGGTGCCCATCCGTTGCCACGGCACGCAGCGCATTCTCCTGCGTCTCCAGGAGAAGCCCATTCAGGTAGTAGCGCACATCCTGCTGCGCCATCGAGAAATGGGTCTTGTCGATGAGCCGCCGGAACTCCCCCTGCGGCAGCGAGAGAGTCTGCGCCGCATTGATCTCCTCGATGACCGGAAACTCCGCCGCCGGCAAAGTCGACAGCGTGAATCGGCTGCGACCCGCACGCACGATCGCACGCTCTCCCTCCGTGCTCAGCGTGACACTCACCCCATCCGGCAGCGCACGAAAGATGTCGACCAGCTTGCGCCCCGGCACCGTGATATCGCCTGGCTGTTCCAGTCCGACCTTGGTGGCGGCAACGAGCTCGACCTCGAGATCCGTGCCCGTGATCGCCAGCCGATTGTCCCGTGCCGATAGCAGCACGTTCGCGAGCACTGGCATCGTCTGACGCCGCTCGACCACGCCGATCACGCTTTGCAGGGGGGCGAGAAGATCCTCGCGCTTCGCTGTCAGCTTCATAATCTATATCTTTCTTGAGAATCTTAAATTCAGATTGTAGTAGTTATTAGGCCTGGGGATAGTGGTAACAACATTCTACATGCCGCAGGATCAACGGCTTGGCCGCCATGCGATGCACCACGCATCACGGCACGACCTGCGCGCTGACTGTGGGCCGCCTGTGCGTAACTTTATCCCCTCCTGCGCTCACAGAAAATCCACAGGCCTGCACCCATCATCCCGTCAGGGTTCTCAACAGGTTTGAGTAGTCCTCGCTCATGCGAACCTCGGAGGTGCGCAGCTCCTTGATGCGCTTGCAGGCATGTAGCACCGTGGTGTGGTCGCGGCCGCCGAACGCATCGCCGATCTCCGGCAGGCTGTGGCTGGTGAGCTCCTTGGCGAGCGCCATGGCGACCTGCCGGGGTCGCGCCACCGAGCGGCTGCGGCGCTTCGATAGCAGATCCGCCATCCGGACCTTGTAGTAATCGGCTACGGTCTTCTGGATGTTCTCGATGGTGACCAGCTTCGCCTGCAGGGACAGCAGATCCTTCAGCGCCTCGCGGGTGAAATCCAACGTGATCGCGTGGCCGGTGAAGCGCGAGTTGGCGATGACTCGCCGCAGGGCGCCCTCGAGCTCGCGCACGTTGGAGCGGATGCGCTTGGCGATGAAAAACGCGACTTCCTCAGGCAAATGAGCCGCAGCGGCATGCGCCTTCGACATGAGGATGGCCACGCAGGTCTCGAGCTCCGGCGGCTCGATGGCGACCGTCAATCCCCAGCCGAATCGCGATTTGAGCCGCTCCTCCAGGCCGTCGACCTCCTTCGGGTAGCGATCGCAGCTCAGGATGACCTGGTGCTGGCCCTCGAGCAGCTCGTTGAAGGTGTGGAAGAATTCTTCCTGCGAGCGCTCCTTGCCGGCGAAGAACTGGATATCGTCGATGAGCAGCGCATCGAGCGAGCGGTAAGCGGTCTTGAACTCGTTCATGGTGTTGTGCTGCAGCGCACGCACCATGTCGCCGACGAACCGCTCCGAGTGCACGTAGGCGATGCGCGCTTCGCCGTCACGTTCCTTGATGTGGTGGGCAACGGCGTGCATGAGGTGAGTCTTGCCGAGCCCTACGCCGCCGTAGAGGAAAAGCGGGTTATAGGCACGGCCGGGATTTTCCGCGACCTGCAGCGATGCGGCCTTGGCGAGCTGGTTGCTCTTGCCCTCGACGAAAGTGCCGAAGGTGAAATCCGCGTTGATGCGTGCCCCGACGACCAGACCCTCCGCCCGGCGAGGCCGCTGGGCCGACGGCGATGCGCCTCCCGGGGGGTTTGCCGGTGTCACCGCGGCGCGCATGGGAGTGCTGCGCGAGCCGACCTCCACCGTGACGATGGGCGCATCGCCCGTACTCTCGTCACGCAGCAGCTCCCCGATGCGCGGCAGGAGATGCTCCGTGATCCATTCGACAGCGAAGCGGTTGGGTGCGAGCAGCTTGAGCGCGCCGGCGCCCTCGAGCGCCTGCAGCGGCCGTACCCAGGTATTGAAGTGCTGCTCCGGGAGCTCGGCCTCCAACGCAGATTTACAGCGAGCCCAAAGCGACGCTTCCACGCGCGTTGCCTCCGCGACCACTTTCAGGAGCCTGGCTGATTGACCGGCCGATCGACACGCTGATCGGCGATCGCCGTAGCGAGGGCGTTGCGCAGCATCTGGTCAGCCCGGCTCTTTGGGGGAAAGGGCTGCGAAGTCTATACCCTTGAGCGCCGTCGCTGAAGGTTTTGCGCGACCCATCCAATGCCTAAAGATATTGACACCTTGGCGCTCAACGGCTTAGCCTTGCCGCCCCTTTTTGGAACCCCTACGGATCCTCTGGAGCGCCCTGTATGAAGCGTACCTATCAGCCTAGCAAAGTGCGCCGCAAGCGCACGCACGGGTTCCGGGCACGCATGGCGACCCAGAACGGCCGCAAGGTGCTGGCCCGTCGCCGCGCCAAGGGCCGGCGCAAGCTGATCCCCTGAGGGGCTGCAAAGAGCCTCCGACTTTCAAGGTTGCCACTCCTGGCCGTACGCTTCGGGGCACGGCTGGCGGAGATCTGCTGGAACCGCCCACCGGCCGGCGTCCAGCACATAGACTATGCACCGGCTCACTTTCCCGGCGCACAAGCGTCTGCGGCGCAAGTCGGAGTTCGACGCTGCGTATGCGCGCGGCTGGCGCTTTGGCAACGGATTCTTCGCGGTGACAGCTAGTAGCAACGACAAGCACGGCGCACGCCTCGGCATGGCAGTTGCCGTGCGCACGGCCGGCAATGCGGTGGAGCGTAACCGCCTGCGTCGCATCGTCCGGGAATCATTCCGGCTGCACCAGCATGCCCTCCCGGCTGTGGATCTCGTCGTCAACGCACGGCCCAAGGCCCGCGGCGCGTCGGGTGCGGAGTTGCGCGCCAGCCTGGAGGAACTGTGGAAGATGGTGATCGAGCGCCCGCAGGGCAAAGGCACAGGATGAGCCGGGTGCTTCGCTTCCTCGCGATCGGCCTCATCCGCTGTTATCAGTGGACGATCAGCCCTTTCCTCGGCCCCTGCTGCCGGTTCCATCCCTCCTGCTCGCATTATGCCCTCGAGGCCATCGGCCGGTTCGGCCCGCTGCGCGGCGGCTGGCTCGGCATGCGGCGCATAGCTCGCTGCCATCCCTGGCATCCCGGCGGCCTCGACCCGGTGCCCGCCGGCGATGTCCCGACCTCTCACCGCCACGCTCATGAATAACAATCCGCGCTTCTCGCTGCGCTTCTATCTCTGGCTCGCGCTGGCCTTCGTCCTGTACCTGAACTACTCGACGTGGCAGCGCGACTTCCCGCCGCCGCCGGCCACTGCGACGGCGGCACAGAGTCAAACCGCGCCTTCCAAACAGCAGAGCTCACTCGCCAACAGCATTCCCCAGGCCCAGCAATCGCAAGCCGGCAGCGCGACTGCCGCGACCACGACATCTGCGTCGCCACCGCCTGCGGCGGCTGCAGCGGGTATTCCCGCCGTGACGCCTGCAGCATCCGCACATGCACCGCTCATTCACGTGCATACGGACGTTTACGACATCGACATCAGCACCCTCGGCGGCACGCTGGAGCAGGTGCAACTCCTCAAGTACGCGCAAATCAAGGGTCAGGCGACTCGCGTGCAGCTCGAGAACGACGCCAGCCCACAGACGGTGTACCTGTTGCAGAGCGGCCTCACCGGGCCGGGAGATTCGCCGTACCCGAATCACACCGCACTCTTCACGACGCCGCGGCAGAGCTACGCCACGGATGGCTCGCAGCAGCTTCGCGTGCCGCTGACCTGGAGCAGTGGCGGCATCACGGTGACCAAGACGTTTGTCTTCACCAAGGGCTCGTACGGCATCGGCCTGGAATACACCATCCAGAATCAGGGCGCAGCGCCGTGGCACGCGGAGCCCTACGCTCAGCTCTACCGTGACGATCCCCGCACCAAGAGCAGTTACTTCAATCCCAACAGTTACGCCTATCACGGCCCCGCCATCTGGGACGGCAACAAGTACGAGCGGCTCGATCCCTCCAAGGCCGACAACCAGCATTTCTCGCAGACGGTGACGGACGGCTGGATCGCCGCAACCCAGAACGATTTCGTGAGTGCGGTGGTACTGCCGGCGAGCGCGCCCTACCGCTTCACCTCGGAGGTGTCGGGGCCGGAGTACCTGCTGGCGGCAGTGGGACCGGAGCAGACGGTTGCCCCCGGCGCGACGGCAACGATCCATCAGACGCTCTTCGTCGGCCCCATGCTGCACACGCAGCTCGAGAAGATCGCTCCGAGCCTGCAGTACGTCGTCGGCTACGGATATCTGACCATAGTCGCGGGTCCGCTCTTCTGGCTGCTGAGCAAGGTGCACGCGCTCACCGGCAATTGGGGCGTCGCCATCATCCTGGTGACTTTCCTGCTGAAGCTCGCGCTGTATCCGTTGTCGGAGGCGAGCGGCCGCTCGATGGCCAAGATGAAAGTGCTGGGCCCACGCATCAAGAACATCCAGGAGACCTACAAGGACGACAAGGAGAAGCTCGGGCGCGCCATGATGGAGATCTACAAGCGCGAGAAAGTGAACCCGGTGTCGGGCTGTCTGCCCATGGTGATACAGCTGCCGGTATTCATCGCTTTCTACTGGGTGCTGCTCTATAGCGCAGAGATGCGCCAGGCGCCGTTCGTGTTCTGGATCCAGGACCTGTCGGCGCGCGATCCCTACTTCATCCTGCCCGCCATCATGGCGATCGCCATGTTCGTGCAGTACAAAGTCAATCCCACTTCGCCGGACCCCACGCAGGCGAAGGTCATGATGGTCATGCCGATCGCGATGTCGGCCATGTTCGCGTTCTTCCCCGCGGGTCTGGTGCTCTACTACGCCACGAACACCATTCTCGGTCTCGCGCAGCAGTGGAACATCAATCGCAGGCTCGGCGTCGGTACTACCGCATCGGCCTCGTGATGTTCTTTATGGGCCTGCTGTCTCGATCCCGCGGCCCGGGGAGCGGCCCTGGGCCGCTTATTGGATCGCTTTCGGAACACTCGTTGTTGGCTGAGTGGACCGCTCTTCAACCGGCGCCGTAGCGGCTGTAGCCTCACCCGCATGAGCCGCACCGATACCATCGTGGCGGCGGCCACCCCGCCGGGAAGAGGCGGCATCGGGATCGCACGCGTTTCGGGTCCCCGAGTACCCGAGATCGCCGCTGTGCTGCTCGGCGAGCTGCCGCTGCCGCGCCGGGCCGGATTCGCGCGCTTCCTGGATGCCGCGCAGGAGCCGATCGATGCCGGTCTGGCACTCTTCTTCCCGGGCCCGCACTCCTACACCGGCGAGCATGTCCTCGAGTTGCATGGCCACGGCGGACCGCTGGTGCTCGAGGCACTGGTGGCTCGCGTGGTGGAGCTCGGCGCGCGGCGTGCGCTGCCCGGGGAGTTCACCCAGCGCGCCTTCCTCAACAACAAGCTCGACCTCGCGCAGGCGGAAGCGATCGCGGACCTGATCGATGCCGGCTCGCGCGAGGCGGCCCGCGCGGCCATGCGGTCGCTGCAGGGAGAGTTCTCCGCGATGGTGCGCGGGCTCACCGAGGCGGTCGTGGACCTGCGCACCTATGTCGAGGCAGCCATCGACTTCCCCGAAGAGGAGATCGACTTCCTGGCCGATCGGGAGCTCGAGGAGCGCTTCCGGGCCGTGCATGACCACTTCGAGGCGGTCGAGCAGAGCGCACGCCAGGGCCGGCTGCTGCGCGAGGGGATGACGGTGGTGATCGCGGGCCGGCCCAATGCGGGCAAGTCGAGTCTGCTCAATCGGCTGGCCGGGTACGACGCGGCCATCGTCACCGCCATTCCGGGGACTACACGCGACATCGTTCGTGAGCGGATCGATATCGACGGCATGCCCCTGCATGTCCTCGATACGGCGGGCCTGCGTGAGGATGCGGATGTGGTCGAAGCCGAAGGGATCCGGCGGGCTCACGCCGAGATGCGGCGCGCCGATCGGGTGCTCTTCGTGATCGATGCCGCCGCCGACCCCGGGGCGACCGCCTATGGCGAGGAAAAGAGCCGATTGCCGGTCGACGTCCCGGTAACGCTCGTCCTCAACAAATGCGACCTGGCGACGGGCATCCCGGTTGCCGACACCGTGACGGGACCGCCGCGGGTCGCGCTCTCCGCCCTCACCGGCGAAGGGCTGGGCATTTTGCGTGCTCACCTGAAGATCTGCATGGGATATCAGACTCTCGAGGCCGGCACGGTCTCCGCCCGGCAGCGGCATATCGATGCGCTCGACCGCGCCCGCCGGCAGGTAGCTGAGGCGGAGCGGCGGCTGCGGGACACCCGCGCCGGCGAGCTGGTAGCCGAGGAGCTGCGCGGGGCACAGGAGGCTCTCAACGAGATCACGGGCGAGTTCACCAGCGAGGATCTGCTGGGCCGGATCTTCGGCAGCTTCTGCATCGGCAAGTGACCGCGGTATTCTGGTACTTTTCCTGGCGCTTTTCGCTCGCCTTCCTGCGCAGACACTGCAGGGAAGCGTCGTCCGCGCCCACGGATCCAAGAAAAAGGCACCACGGTGTATCAGCGAATTCTCCTGGCCTACGACGGCTCCATCGAGGGCCGCACCGCGCTGCGCGAGGGAGCGCTGCTGGCGCGCCGATTTGGCGCGCAGGTGTTCGTGCTCTCGGTCATCCGGGAAGCGGCCGGCACCAAGCTCGGCGAGGGAGTCGGAGGCGGAGGCGTCGCGCAGCAGCGGGGAGAGTACGAGCGCGTCCTGCAGGAGGGTATGGCACGACTCGCGGCGCTCGGCTTCCAGGCTTCGGGCAAGCTCGTCATCGGTGAGCCGGCGCGGGAGATCGGCGCCTACGCCGAGCAGGTGAAAGCCGACCTGGTCGTCGTCGGGCATCGGCGCCAGACCGCGATCGGGCGCTGGTGGTCGGGGCCGAGCGGGGCCTATCTCAGCGATCACATCCCCTGCAGCCTTTTGGTCTGCAAGAACGTCATCGACGAGCAGCAGTTCGCGGCGCTGCTGGCGCAGAACGAGCTCGGGCCGGCGGCGGCGGCGGTGCTCGGGCAAGCTGCCGATGAGGCGGCCGCGGCCGGCCCCATGGTGCACGCGCCGTCCCCTACGCCGGCGCCGGCGCAGCCGGCGCCATCGGCCGCGCGTCGCCGCTTGCGTGTCGTGTTGTTTCTGCTGCTGCCGCTCGCGCTCATCATCGCCTGGGTCCTCTACGCTACGGGCGGCGGGACCATGTCGACCGACGATGCGTATGTGGAAGCCAACACCGTCGGCGTTTCGACCGATGTGTCGGGCATCGTCGCGCAGGTTTTCGTGAAGGAAAACCAGCACGTAACACGCGGTCAGATTCTCTACACGCTGGGACCCCGGCATTACCGCTACGCGCTGGATCGTGCCGATGCGGAGCTCGGCGCCGTGCGCGATGACCTGCTGGCGCAGCAGGCGAGCTATCGCAACATGCAGGCGAAGATCGCACAGGCGCGGTACGACCTCGGATTGAGTCAGGTGTTGTTTCGCCGCGCGCAGAACCTAGCCCGCGTGCACATCGTCTCGAGCACCGGGTACGACACCGCGCATCGCAATCTCGAGAGCTCGCAGCAGGCACTGGCGTCCCTAAACGCGCAGCTCGCGGGCATCGACGCCAGCCTGAACGGCCACCCGACGGGGCCGGTGGAGCAGTACCCGCAATATCTGAGCGCCCTGGCTGCCCGCGACGAGGCGGCCCGTGAGCTGGACCACACCGTCGTCCGGGCGTCGTTCGACGGCATCGTCACCAGCGTGCCTTCCATCCAGCCGGGCCGTTATCTTGCGGAGGCCGTCACCGCGTTCTATCTGGTGGACACCGATCACGTCTGGGTGCATGCGGACCCGAAGGAGACCGAGCTGACGTATGTGCATCCAGGGCAGTCAGTCACGGTAAAGGTCGATACTTATCCGGATGAGACGTGGCATGGCACCGTTGCAAGCATCAGCCCTGCGGCCGCGCAACAATTCGCACTGCTGCCGGCGCAGAACACGAGCGGCAACTGGGTGAAGGTCGTGCAGCGAATTCCCGTTCGTATCGCGGTCGACACGAGCGACCGGAATCTGCCGCCGCTGCGTGCCGGGATGAGCGTTGAAGTCAGCGTCCACACCGGCCACGTGCGCGGCTGGTCCATTCTCTGATAGGGAGAGGCGGTGGCCGAAGAGCTGCACCCCAGTACGCCGCATCGCGGCGCCATCACGGTCTGCGTGATGTTGGCGACGCTGATGCAGTCGCTCGACACGACGATCGCCAACGTGGCGCTGCCACATATGCAGGGGAGCCTGTCGGCCAGCCAGGACCAGATCAACTGGGTGCTGACGTCCTACATCGTGGCCGCGGCGATTGCGACGCCGCTCACCGGATTTCTCACGGCGCGGATGGGCCTGAAGCGCCTCTTCATCGTTTCGGTGGTCGGCTTCACCATTGCCTCCATGCTGTGCGGCATGGCGCAATCGGTCGCCGAGATCGTGATCTTCCGCTGGCTGCAGGGCCTCTTCGGCGCCGCCCTGGTGCCGCTCTCGCAGACCGTGCTGCTCAACATCAATCCGACCGAGCGCCACGGCTCGGCGATGGCGGCCTGGGGCATGGCGGTGATGGCGGCGCCCATCCTCGGGCCCGTGCTCGGCGGCTGGCTGACCGAGGACTACACCTGGCGCTGGGTCTTCTACATCAACCTGCCGATCGGCGTGGTCACCTTCATCGGCATGGTCCTGTTCCTGCCCGCGGCGCGGCGCCGCACCCAGGCGCGGCTCGACTGGACCGGCTTCATGAGCCTGAGCATTGCCATCGCGGCCCTGCAGGTGATGCTCGATCGTGGCCAGGAGCTCGACTGGCTGGGCTCGAAGGAGATCGTCGCTGAAGCCATCGTCGCGGGAGGGGCATTCTATGTCTTCCTGGTGCACATCTTCACCGCGCGCGAGCCGTTCCTCAGGCCGGCGCTTTTCCGCGATCGCAACTTCACCGCGGGCGTGATCTTCGTTGCGATCGTCGGCCTGACCTTCTATGCCTCGCTCGCCTTGCAACCACCCTACCTGCAGGAGCTGATGAATTACCCTGTCATCACCGCGGGCTTCGTCATGGGTCCGCGCGGCATCGGCACGATGGGTGCCATGATGATCGTCGGCAAGCTGATGGGGCGCGCCGATACGCGGGTGCTGCTCGCCTTCGGACTCGGACTCTCGGCGTGGTCTTTCTATGTCATGACGGGATGGACCCCGGATGTCTCGAGCTGGACCGTGATTTGGGTGGGCGTGGTCCAGGGGGTGGGCTTGGGCTTCCTCTTTACGCCGCTCAGCGTCGTCTCGCTGTCGACGCTTCCACCCGCTGTCCGGCCGGAAGGCGCAGGGTTCTACAACCTGGCGCGCAACGTCGGTTCGAGCATCGGCATCTCCATCGTAAGCGCGATGCTCACACGCACCACGCAGGTCAATCACGCCGACATCACGCAGTACGTCACCGCGGTCAACCGGCAGTTCGGCAATCCGATCGTCGCGCACGCGTTGAATCCTCTGACGGCCTCCGGTCGCGCGGCGCTCGATGCGCTGATCACGCAGCAGGCGCAAGTCATCGCATACAACGATGACTATAAGCTGCTCATGATCGCCACCCTGGCCGTGATCCCGCTGCTGGTCGTGTTCGCGGGGCGGACCGGAGTGCCGAGCAATGACCATTCCACCGTAGCGGAGATGTGAGCGTCCCCGCCGCGGATCGTTCACATTGCCGTCACCCGGGCGGCGTAAGCTCGCTACGGCGCCCGGGTCGCGGGCGAATCACACGAGGAGGATCTCCGTGGCGAACCAACTTGGAAAAATCCAGCACATCGTGCAGGTCATGCTGGAGAACCGCTCCCTCGACCATATGCTCGGATATCTCTACGCGGCCAGCGGCAACGTCTCACCCGCCGGCCAGCCATTCGACGGCCTGACGGGCGGCGAGTCCAATCCCGACGATACCGGCCGCAGTGTCGCCGTCTACGCCATCCAGGCCGATGACCCGCACCCCTACCTCATGCCCGGCGCCGACCCGGGCGAGGGATTCCTGAACACCAACTCCCAGCTCTTCGCGACGGATGACCCCGCGCCCGGGGCGGCGCCGACCAACCAGGGATTCGTCACGAACTTCAAGGCCGCGATCGCGTCCGACCTCGCCAAGCATTACAGCGACACGCTGCCCGGCACACAGCCGTCACAGATCATGGGCATGTACACACCGGAGCTGCTGCCCATCCTCTCCGGCCTGGCGCGCGGCTATGCCGTCTGCGATCGCTGGTTCGCATCCGTGCCCACGATGACCATGCCCAACCGCGCCTTCGCGGCCGCGGCGACCTCGCAGGGTCATCTGGACGATAACCCGAAGACGTATACCTGCCCGACCATCTTCGGCCGGCTCTCGGACAAGAGCCTCGACTGGGCGATCTACGGCTACAACAGTGACCCCCTGACGCGACAGACTTTTCCGGACACCACGGCCGCCGCCGACAGCCATTTCGGCCAGTTCAGCGATTTCCAGCAGCGCGCCGCCGCCGGGACGCTTCCGGTCTACACGTTCCTCGAGCCGAGCTGGGATGCCTCGGGCAACAGCCAGCATCCAAACTACGATGTTTCGAAGGGCGAGCAGTTCCTGCACGACATCCATGTCGCGCTGCGCAGCAACGCCGCGGCGTGGAATTCAACTCTGCTCATCATCACCTACGACGAGCACGGCGGGAATTTCGATCACGTCGCGCCGCCTGCGAACGCGACGCCGCCAGGCGATGGCACCGTGGGCGAGCACGGATTCGATTTCACGCGCTTCGGCTTGCGCGTGCCGGCGGTGTTGGTTTCACCGCTGATCGCCGCGGGCACGGTCTTCAGGGGCTCCGGGCCCGTCGACCACACTTCGGTGCTGAGTACGATCGCGGCGCGTTGGGGCACGGAGCCCCTGACTAACCGCGACCGCAACGCGGCTACGCTGGGCGATGTGCTAACCCTTGCGACGCCGCGGACGGACGATCCGCTGAGCGGCGTCCTTCCACCGGTCTCCTCGACGACGCTTCCCAACGCTTCCAAGCCGACCAAACTGGACAAGATCCATGCCGCGCTCGTAGCGGCGCTGCCGGTCCGCAACGCGCATGGCCATTACCCGGAGGATGTACCTGCCCCGACGTTCGCGTCGGCGTCCGATCTCAGTGACTTCGTTCGTGACCGCACCGCGGCGTGGAAAGAGCATGTGCGGCGCAGGAGGCAGCAGCAGGCTGAGGGCCGCGGTCCGGCCGGCGGACATTCATCGGTGCGAGGTGCCGCGAGTCGGGAGCATCGCTCTCGCCGCCGGTGAGGCGGCAGGCCCCGATCACCGGCTCCGGCCACCGCCGCGGCCCCCGCCACCGCTGCGGCCGCCACCGCTGTGCCCACCGCCGCGTGCAGCTCCGCCGCGTGCAGCTCCGCCGCTGCGAAATCCCCGGCCGCTGAAGCTGGTGCGCCCCGGTGCGGCAAAACGCCTCACCTCGCCACCACGGGCGAACCTGCTGTAGCCGCCCGAGCGCATGCCGCCCTCTCTTCGGGGGGCAGGGTATCCGCGCGCCGCCCTGAAGTTTCCACCGTAGGGTTCGGGCGCGGCGCTGAAGCGGCCGGCGGTACCCAGGTGGAACTCACCGGGCGCGCCGGGACCGCGATAACCGCGGTAAAAGTTGCCCCGGTTGGCGAATGAGAAGCTGCGCGACACGTACGGGGCGTGATTGAACGCTACGTCGTGGGTGCGCCAATCGCATCGCCAGTGATGCCAGCCCCAGGCGTAACCCCTGAAGAAGCCGATCGGACTGCCTATTCCGAACGAGAGGTACGGGCCGCCGTACCAAACGCCTGGGTAGTCATACCAATCCGGCCAGGCATCGATGGCAATCCCGTAAACGGCCCAGGGATCGTACTGAGGGACGTAAACGACGTCGGGATCCGTCGGCTCGATGTCGATATCCGACCCCTCGGTGGTCACGTCCTGCTCCGGCGTGCCTTGCAGAGTGCCGGCAGCTTCAGCGCTGCGGCGCAGGTCCTGTACCGCGGCCATCACGTCCTGGGGCTGGTTGTAGTAGGCCTCGCCCAGCGCGGAGGTCCATGAAAGATTCTGGTCCATGTTTCCGAGGACGGCCGGAAACGCGGTGAGCGCCTTGACGCTTGCATCCCAGGGCTGCTGGTTGGCCGCGCGGGCGAGATCGTCGGCGGCGAGGCCCGGATTCGCCTGCAGCCATCGGTCGGCCTCGACGATCTGCTCGGGGAAGGTGGCGGCCGGGAGGATCGCCGCGACCAGCGAATCCGGATACAGCGCAATCGGCGCCACCAGCTGCTGCAGCTGCTGCGGCGCTTGCGGCGTGTAGCTCGATGCCGGCTGGGCCTGATCTGCGGGAGGAGCCTGCGCGAGGAGGTCACTCGGCGCGGCCGCGAATAGCACCGCCACCGAGAGTACACAGGCTCCCGGGCGGGCTGAGCGCTTCAAGTTGACCATAATGTCGACGCTCCTTCGACGGAGACGACCGGCCGGACCCCATTATGGGACTGGACCGAGGCGACGCCAAGCCTCACTTCGTCAGGCCCAGGTCCTTGCTGTAAGTGACGTTCATGATGTCGCTGTACCACCCTGTAACGCGCGGCTTGACGAGGTGTTTACTCACGTAGAAGTAGATCGGGATCACCGGCTGATCCTGCAGCATGAGCTGCTCCGCCTGCTCGAGGAAGGCGCGACGCTTCGCCGGATCTACCTCGGCCGCGGCGCGCGCGAGCAGGTCGTCATAGGCGGCGTTGTTGTAGTGAGTGAGATTGACGCCGAAGTCGCTCTTGAAGTACTGGGCGAAGGTGTAGGCATCGTTGTAGTCGCCGATCCAGCTGGAGCGAAACATCTGCACGTCGCCGCGATCGATGTCCTGCATGAGCGAGCGGAATTCTTCCGCCCTCAGGGTCACCTGCGCGCCGAGCTCCTGCTGCCACATGGAGGCAATGGCGATGGCGAGCTCCGTGTGTATCTCCTCCGTGTTGTAGCGCAGCTCGAAGCGCAACGGTCTCGCGGCGGAGTACCCGGCCTCGGCGTACAGCTTGCGGGCCGCGGCAATGCGCTGCGCCATCGACTGCGAGCGATAATCCGGCGACTGCGGCGCGTAGTCGGCCACGCCCGGAGGTATCCAGCCATAGGCGGGCAACTCACCGGAGCGAAGCACGAGCTGCGCGAGCTTCTCGCGGTCGATCGACATCGCGAGTGCGCGGCGCACCTTCGCGTCACCGTTGAATGGCGCGCGCTGCAGATTGAAGCCATAGAAGTAGACGCCCAGCTCCGGCGCGATATGCAGCTGATCCGCGAGATGCGAGCGGATCCACCCGTACTGGGCGCGGGGGATGACGTCAGTGACGTCGAGTTGATCCGCGCGATAGAGCGTCAGCTCCGCGTTCTCGTCGGTCGTGATCAGGTACTTCACCGCATCGAGTCGGGTTGCCGCGTTGTTCCAGTAGAAGCGATTGCGCGTGAGATATATGTATGAACCGTGAACCCATTGCGACAGCACGAACGGTCCGTCCGACGGCAGGTTGCCAGGTTGCGCGTAAGCGTCCTTGTCGTTGACGAGGGCGACCGGCTCCACGGGGCAAGTGCTCGGATGCGAGAGCAACGCCGGTAGATACGGCGCGGGGTTGCTCAGGTTCACGATGACGGTGTAAGGATCCGGCGCGGAGACGCCGAGACTCTCGGGAGGCTTGCGGCCGGCGACGATGGCGTCCGTGTTGACGATGACATCCACGACCTCGGCGTATTGCGAGGCGGTGTCGGGCTCGACCAGGCGGCGTAGTCCGCCCACGAAGTCGGCAGCCACCACGGGTTGGCCGTTCGACCACCTGGCGTCATGGCGCAGATAGAAAGTGTAGGTCTTGCCATCGGGACTGACCTGCCATCTTGCGGCGATACCGGGTGCCACGCCGCCGGACTTGTCGAGCGTGGTCAGTCCCTCGCAGATGTCTCGCAACACCCGCTGCGCTTCGTCCGCGCGCGCCTTCTGCGGGTCGAGGGAGTCAGGTTCTGCGCCGAGGCCGCGCAGGAGGGTTGCCGTCCCTGGCGCCGCGCCCCCCGCCGCGCTGCCGGTGTGAGAGTGCGAGCAGCCGCAAAGCGCGGCGAGCGCCAGCAACAGGATGAGGAGCGCGCGGGCAGCCCTGCGCATTCAGGTCCGCCTACGTGCGCCGCAGGCGGTGGCCATTGATCTGATCCCGCAATGCCAGCGTCGCGGACCTGGCCGCGGAGGCGAAGTCATCGCCGGAGGAAGCATAGAGAATGCCCCGCGCGGAGCTGACGATGAGGCCGGTTCCGGCGGCGGTTTGGCCGTTGCGCACGACCTGCGCGACATCGCCCCCCTGCGCGCCGACGCCCGGTACCAGCAGAGGCATCTCGCCAACGATCCGCCGGATCTCGGCCAGCTCCTGCGGATAGGTGGCGCCGACCACCAACAGGCAGTTGCCGCGTGCGTTCCAGCGCGTTGCGGCAAGCTCCGCAACTACGTGATAGAGCCGCCGGCCGCCGGCGCCGACCTCCAGATCCTGCAGGTCGCGCGCTCCCGGGTTGGACGTGCGGCAGAGCACCACGATGCCGCGGTCCTCCCGCCGGAGGAAAGGCTCCAGCGAGTCGCCGCCGAGGTAGGGGTTCACCGTGACGGCGTCGGCTCCATAGCGCTCGAAGGCCTCGATCGCATAGCGCTCCGCGGTGTTGCCGATGTCGGCCCGCTTGGAATCGAGAATGACCGGTACGCCGGGGTAGGTGCGGTGGATGTAGTCGATGGTGCGCTCGAGCTGGTCTTCCGCCTCATAGGCCGCGTAATGGGCGAATTGCGGCTTGTAGGCGCAGACCAGGTCGGCGGTGGCGTCGATGATGGCTTTGTTGAAGTGAAAGATCGGCGAGGGCTGCTCGGCGACCAGCTGCGGGAAGCGCTCGATCTCCGGATCGAGCCCGACGCAGACCAGCGAGTCGCTGCGCTCCCAGCACGCAGCAAGTCGTGTGAGGAAGTTGGTCATGCGACCCGCGTGCGCTCCGCCGCGAGGCTGCGCTTCTTCAGATGGACCAGCAGCAGCGTGACGGCGGACGGTGTGACGCCCGGCACCCTCCCGGCCTGCCCTACAGTGGCCGGCCGATACTCCGCCAGGCGGCTGCGCACCTCGTGCGAGAGACCCGCCACCTGGCCGTAGTCGATATCGTCCGGCAATTTCGTCTCCTCGTTGCGGCGCTGGCGTTCGATTTCTGCGCTCTGCCGCTCGATGTAACCGGCGTACTTGGCTCGCGCCTCGACCTGAACGCGTACCTGGGGGGGCACTCGGTCGTCGAACGGGGCGCTGAGCCAGTCCGGGCTTCCTACAACGTCCAGCAGGTCGTCGTAGCTGACTTCCGGGCGGCGAAGCAGCTCGAATGCCGTTACGTCGCGCCCCAGAGGGCCGGAGAGTACTCGCTGCGACCACTCTTCAGGCAGTTTATCGGGATGGATGCGCGTGCTTTGCAGCCGCGCAGTCTCCTCTTCAGAGAGGCGCCGCTTCGCCTCGAAGAGCCGCCAGCGCTCATCGTCCACCAGCCCGAGCTCACGCCCCAGCGCCGTCAGACGCAGGTCGGCGTTGTCCTCGCGCAGCAGCAGGCGGTGCTCGGCGCGGCTGGTGAACATGCGGTACGGCTCGCGGGTGCCCCTGGTCACCAGGTCATCGATGAGTACGCCGAGATAGGCCTCGCTCCGCTTCGGCACCCAGGCCTCTCGCAGGCGGGAAGCCAGCGCCGCATTGATGCCGGCGACGATGCCCTGCGCCGCGGCCTCCTCGTATCCCGTCGTACCGTTGATCTGGCCGGCGAAGAAGAGCCCATGCAGCACTCGCGTCTCGAGCGAGGGACGAAGATCCCGCGGGTCGAAGTAGTCGTACTCGATCGCGTAGCCGGGCCTGGTCAGTTGTGCATGCCCGAAGCCAGGGATGCTGCGCACGAGCTCGTACTGCACGTCGAACGGCAAGCTGGTGGAGATGCCGTTGGGGTAGATCTCGTGTGTATCGAGGCCTTCCGGCTCTACGAAGATCTGATGCGAGGTCTTGTCCGCAAAGCGGAAGACCTTGTCCTCGACGGAAGGACAGTACCGCGGACCGACACCCTCGATGACGCCCGTGAACATCGGAGACCGGTCGAGGGCCCCCCGGATGATCTCGTGCGTACGCTCATTGGTATGCGTAATGAAACAATCTATCTGTTTCGGGTGCTCATCGGCTCGCCCGAGAAACGAAAACACAGGCAGCGGCTGATCGCTGGCCTGCCGAGTCATGGCTTCGAAATCGAGCGTCCGGCCGTCCAACCTCGGCGGCGTGCCGGTCTTGAGCCGGCCGACCCGAAGCGGCAGCTCCCGCAGCCGGCTCGCCAGCCGGTTCGACGGTGGATCGCCCGCCCGTCCGCCTTGGTAGCTATCGAGGCCCACGTGGATACGGCCACCGAGAAAGGTACCCACGGTGAGTATCACCGCCGGTGCTTCGAAGGTGATTCCGGTTACCGTGACGACGCCGCTTACCGTATCTCCCGTGACCAGAAGGTCTGCGGCCTCCTGCTGGAAGATCGAGAGGCGCGGCTCGCTCTCGAGCAAGCAGCGGATGGCCTTCTTGTAGAGCTGGCGATCCGCCTGGGCGCGGGTGGCCCGCACCGCCGGTCCCTTGCTGCTGTTCAGAGTCCGAAACTGAATGCCCGCCTGGTCGGTCGCGCGTGCCATGGCGCCGCCCAGCGCATCGATCTCCCGCACCAGGTGGCCCTTGCCGATGCCGCCTACCGCGGGATTGCAGCTCATCTGACCCAGGGTCTCGATGCTCTGCGTCAGGAGCAACGTGCGCGCTCCCATGCGCGCAGCCGCCAGGGCGGCTTCCGTGCCGGCGTGGCCGCCGCCGATGACGATGACATCGAAGGGTTGGGCAAATCGCATATCGAATATTGTAGAGGGGCGCGGCGCGTGAACAAGGGCAGCGTCTACATCCTGCTGGATGCCTTATTCTCTTGCGATGCGCCGGATCCGGGCTCCTGCCCGGCCAAGCGCGCCGCGATCAAAAAGCGTGGTTTTTGCTCGCGGCTCCGCCACCTGCGGCGGCGGGGCACCTCTCTGTGCCTGGGGTACCGGGTTGTGCTGTTTGATGATTTCTCGATGGGAACCAATGAGCCTGCGCACCATATTGTCGCTTCTCTGTCTGGGCGGAGCCCTGTTTGGACCCGGGGCATCCCTGGCCGCGGAGCCCGGACGGTTGCCGTTGTCTCCCTGCCAATTGCACCAGGCCCTCGACCTGACGCTGGTTCAGGCCGAGTGCGGTCGACTGGCCGTGCCGGAGAATCCCGCCGCGCCGGGCGGCCGACAGATCTCGTTGCGGGTGGCGGTGGTGCCCGCCATCAGCACGCGCAAGCGTCCCGATCCGCTCTTCGTTCTTGCCGGTGGGCCGGGTATGGGGGCGGCCTCCTTCTACACCAGCGTCGAGCCGGTCTTCGCACTCATCCACCGTGACCGCGACATCGTCCTCCTGGATCAGCGCGGCACCGGTGATTCCAACGCGCTGGATTGCGAGTCCGGCGGCGACGACCTCGATCAGAGCACCACCGCCGCGATCGTTGCCGGGACCGAGCGCTGTCTCAAAACGTCGAGCGCGCACGCCGACGTGAGGTTCTACACCACGAGTGTCGCGGTTCAGGACCTCGACCGGGTGCGCGCGGCATTGGGTTATGACCGGATCGATCTCTATGGCTCGTCATACGGCACGATCGTCGCGCAGCAGTACCTGCGCCGCTTTCCTGACAGGGTCCGCAGCGTCATCCTCGATGGCGTAGTGCCACCCCAACTGGCGCTCGGGGCCACGAGCGCGCTCGATGCGCAAGCCACTCTCTCGAGCATCTTTTCCCGCTGCGCGCGACAGCCGGCATGTCATGCGCGCTTCGGCGACCCGGCGGCAGCCTTCCAGCAGGTTCGCGCCGAGCTTTCCGGCCACCCGGTAGCGGTCGATCTGACTGATCCAACCAGCGGTCAGCCCTATCGGCTGCCGTTTTCTTCATATGATTTGGCGATGGTGCTGCGCCTGGCGAGCTACACGCCGGAGCTCGCGGCACTCCTGCCCCTCGACCTCCACGAGGCCAGTGCGTCCGGCAACTTCGAGCCGCTCGCGGGCCAGTTTCTTCTCATCAATCGCGTGTACGGCGACGCCATCGCGGAAGGCATGAACGACACAGTGGTCTGCTCCGAGGACGTGCCGTTCTATCACGTCGGCTCCGAGGAGCGCGCCGAGCTCGCCAAGACCTTCCTCGGCACGTCGCAACTCGATGGGCTGCAGGCGATCTGCCGCATCTGGCCGCGAGGCCCGATGGATCCGGACTTCCACCAGCCGCTGCACTCCGAAGTTCCGGCGCTGCTCCTCTCGGGGGGCGACGACCCGATCACACCGCCGCGCATATGCCACGCAGGCCGCTCGCGGCTTCAGCCACAGCCTCAGCCTGGTAGTGCCCGATTTCGGGCACGGCCAGCTCACCGATCCCTGCATGGCCGGCGTCATGGCGCAGTTCGTACGCCGTGCCACTGTTTCCGGCCTCGATACGACGTGCACGCGCCATCTGTCGCCGATGCCGTTTTTCCTGACGCGGAACGGGCCGACGCCTTGATCGAAGCCGAGGGACTCAACAAGCGATTCGGGACGGTCGCGGCGGTGAGCGGCGTGAGCCTGCGTGCGCTCGATGGCCGGATCACCGGGCTCCTCGGACCGAACGGCGCCGGCAAATCCACCACGCTGCGCATTCTGTATACGGTACTGCGGCCGGATTCCGGCGATGCGCGGATCGACGGAGTCAGTGTTGTTGCCGACCCGGTGGCTGCCCGCCGCGGCATGGGCGTCCTGCCTCATGGTGCGGGCCTGTACCCTAATCTGACCGGACGCGAGAACGTCGTTTACTTCGGTGCGTTGCACGGACTTTCCCCTGCCGAGCGACGCGGCCGCACTGAAAAGTTGATTCGGCAGCTCGAGATGGAAGAGTTCGCGGATCGGCCGGCTCGGGGCTTCTCTCAGGGACAGCGGATCAAGACCGCGCTGGCGCGGGCGCTCATTCACAGGCCGCGAAACGTCCTGCTCGACGAGCCGACCAACGGCCTCGATGTCATGGCGGTGCGGACGCTGCGCGGACTGCTGCAACAGCTGCGCGGCGAGGGCCATTGCATCCTCTTTTCCAGCCACGTGATGCAGGAAATCGCGGCACTGTGCGATGACGTGGTCGTCATCGCGCATGGTCGCGTCGTTGCCCAGGGCACGCCCGCGGACCTGCGCGGCGGCGCGGGGACCGAGTCGCTGGAAGAGGCCTTCGTCCGCCTGGTCGGGGAGGGAACCGACCGATGAGGGCGATCTGGCGCGTCTTCATCAAGGAGGTCCGCGAGAATCTGCGCGACCGGCGCACGGTGATTTCCGCGCTGATCTTCGGACCCCTCTTCGGTCCCATCCTGATCGCAAGCGCGCTGTCACTGAGTTTTCGCGGCGCGGGGGCGCAGGGCGAGAAGCCATTGCATCTGATCGTGTCGCATGCGGAGCGCGCCCCGGACCTGATGGCGTATTTGCGCCAGTACAATGTCAGGATCAGGGCCGTTGCCGAGGACGAGGCGGCGGCGCGGCGCGAAGTGACGGCGCACCACGGGGAGGAAGTCCTGCTGGTGCCGCACGATTTCGGCGCTCGGCTCGAAGCCGGACAGCCCTCGCCGCTGCTGTTGTTTGCCGACGAGTCCGACACCCAGAGTGCGACCAGCGTCGAGCGGATCGCCGGCATCATCAACCAGTACGGCACCACGATCGCCCGCCTGCGCCTGGTCGCGCGCGGGCTGGACCCGTTGCTGACCGTGCCCATTGTGCTGCATCCCGTCGACATCTCGACGCCTGCCGCCCGCTCGGCGCTGGCGCTTGGGACCTTGAGCTATCTCGTGCTGCTCACGATGCTCATGGGCGGCATGTATCTGGCGATCGACGCCACCGCCGGGGAGCGGGAGCGGGGCTCGCTGGAGCCGCTGCTCACGGTGCCCGTGCGTCGCGAGTACCTCATCTACGGCAAGATCATGGCGGCCTGTGCCTACATGACATTGTCGCTCACACTGACGGTCACAGCCTTCGCGATCGCGCTGCGGTTCGTCGGGCTCGAGCGCTTCGGCATGAGCGCGGACTTCGGGCCGCGCGTCGCGGTGGGGATCGTGCTGGCCTGCCTGCCGCTCGTGCCGCTCGGGTCGGCTCTCATGACGCTGGTGGCTGCGTTCACGCGCAGCTACCGCGAAGCGCAAACGTATGTGGGGCTGGTCCTTCTCATTCCGACACTGCCGCTGGTCTTCGCCGCGATCCTCGGACTGCAGCCGCGGGTAGCGCTCATGGCGATCCCGTCCCTGGGGCAGCACTTCATCATCCTGAGTCTCATCAGAATGCAGCCGCTGCCGGCTGCGTATGTGGCGCTCTCGGTGTGCTCCACGCTGGCATTGGCAGTGCTGTTTGTCTTCGCCGCCGGCCGCCTCTATCGCCGCGAGTCGTTGCTGGGGTGAGCCGCGCGCAGAGCGGGTAGATGCCTATCCGCAAAATCGCGCGCCTCGACTTCGAAGCGGTTGTTCTCGGTGATGCGCACCTGCGACACGGGCTCGCCGAACACGCCCTCGAGCGCCGTGCGGAGGGAACCCGGAAGAGCCACCTTGCGTCCAATCTTCAAGATCCTGGCGTGTAGAATGATTGTATGAGACTGCTTCCTGCCATTGCGGCCACTGTCGCCTGCTCCTGGGCGGTTGCCCAGCCGTACCCTGACGCACCTGCGGCACGACCGCCGCGGCCTGCCACCATCCAGGTCACGGGTCAGGCGAAGGTATCGGAGATCCCGGACCGGGTTTACATCGACATTGGGGTGACGACCCAGGCGCAGAAGTCGGCGGCCGCGGCCTCGGAGAACGCGACGCGCCTTTCGGTTGTGATCACGGCCGTGGAACGGGCCGCGGGGCCCGGCGCGCAGCTCACTACGACTGAGTATTCCATCAACCCAAACTACAACTACCCGCGGAACGGCGGCACCCCCACCGTTGTGGGGTACACCGTGAGCAACGTGGTTGAGGTGCGGCTGGATGACCTCCGCAGAATCAGCCAGGTGATCGACGCCGCGACGCAGGCGGGCTCCAACGAGGTCCAGGGCATCCGCTTCGCGCTGCGCGACCAGCAGGCACCGCAAAGCGAAGCCTTGCGGGAAGCCGCCCTGAGCGCTCGCCGGGATGCCGATGCCTTGGCCGGCGCCCTCGGCCTGAGGGTCGTGCGGGTGGTGTTCGTGGGCGAGGAGAGCCCGGCGGTGCTGCCCGTCTACCCACAGGGTAGGGTATTTGCGCAGGCTCAAGCCGTAACGGCTCCCACCCCGGTCGAAACGGGCACGATCGACGTCAGCGCCAGCGTTACCCTGACAGTGGAAGTCGCGCCGGCTAAGCGCTAGTCTCTCTTCTGACCGTGTACGGCGTGTGCGCCGCGATGTCGGAGGTAGACCATGATCACCGTGCGTCACCTGCTCGACGGTAAGGGTCGAGCCCTCTTCAGCATCGAGCCGGAGGATCCCGTGCTCGAGGCGATCCGGATGATGGCCGAGCGCCACGTCGGCGCACTCCTCGTGATGCGAGGTACGGAGCTCGCCGGCATCCTCTCGGAGCGCGACTACGCCCGCAAAGTCGTCCTGCTCGGCCGCTCCTCGGCGGAGACACCTGTCTGGCAGATCATGACATCGCCGGTCATCACGGTCTCACCAGACAACTCTGTGCAGGACTGCATGCGTCTGATGACCGACCGCCGTATTCGTCACCTTCCGGTGGTGGAAGGCGGCAAAGTCGTCGGCATGATCTCCATCGGCGACCTGGTCAAAGCCGTCATCGAAGAGCAGCAGAAGACGATCGAACAGTTGGAAACGTACATTCACAGTTGAAGCTCGAGACCGTCGCTGAGCGGCGCAGACCCTACTTCCTCCAGTACGTCCTCGTAAACAACACGATCACGCTGAAGATCTCCAGGCGCCCGAGGAGCATCGCCGCTGTGCAGATCCACGTCTGCAACGGCGTCAGTGCGTGCAGGTTCCAGATGCCTTGGCCTGGCAGGCCGAAGGCGGTGTTGTTGATCGAAGCGACTACGACACGGAATGACCAATCGAAGCTCATCCCGGTAAGGAGCATCGCGAAGGTGAGCAGCGACACCGTCATGAAGTAAAGGAAGATGAACGCCAGCACCGCATCCGCGGCCCGCTCCGTCACCGGCCGGCCGCCGACGCGCACCGGCGCCACGGCGCTCGGGTGCACGAGGAGCTTGAGCTCCCGCCCGGCCTGGCGCGATAGCACCAGTGTACGGAACATCTTGATGCCGCCGCCGGGCGATCCCGTGTTGCAGACGATGCCGGAGAGGAAGAGCATCCAGATGGGCGCGAACACGGGCCAGTTGGTGAAGCCCGTTGGTCCCACCGTTGTCCACCCGGTCGTGGTTGCCAACGACACCACGTTGAAGGCCGCGTAACGCAGCGCGGTGCCGAACGTCGGATAGACGCCATGCCAGGTGAGGAGGGCGGCGATGAAGGCGACACTGGCTGCAACGAGAATGGCAGCCGTCTTGACCTCCGGATCGTGGCGGTAGGGCTTCAGCGACAGCCGCCGCAGTGCGGCGAAGTGGCGCGCGAAGTTGAGTGCCGAGATCAGCATGATGACGATCAGCACGAACTCGATGGCCGCTGAGTGGAAGTAGGCGATGCCGGCGTCGTGGGTCGAGAATCCGCCGAGGGCGACGGCCGAGAACGCGTGGCAGATCGCATCGAACCACGTCATCCCGCAGAGGCGCAGTGCCAGGACACCCGCCAGCGTCAGCAGGGCGTAGACCAGCCAGAGCGAGCGGGCGGTCTCCGTGATGCGCGGCGCCAGCCTTTCCTCCTTCACCGGCCCGGGCGCCTCGGCCTTGGAGAGTTGCATGCCGCCGACACCGAGGAGCGGCATGACCCCGACCGCCACCACGATCACCGCGAGGCCGCCCAGCCAGATCAGCGAGTGGCGCCAGAAGTTGATCGAGGGCGCGAGCGCATCGAGCCCGTCGAGCACGGTCGAGCCGGTGGTCGTGAGCCCCGACATCGTCTCGAAGAACGCGCGGGCGAAGCCCAGCCCAGGGAGCGTCAAGAGGAGCGGCAGCGTGGCGGAGGCGGCCAGCAGGATCCAGCCGAGCGTCACCAGAAGGAAGCCGTCGCGGGGCTTGAGCTCCCGGCGATAGCGGAAAGTGGCAGCGGCGAGCGCCCCGCCGGCGACGGCCGTGATCGCAGCCGCGAGCAGGAATCGCGTCCAGAGCCCATCGCCGGTGGCGAGCGAGCATCCGATCGGCAGAAGGTAGGCGAGCCCGAAGGTGGCGAGCATGAGCCCCAGGAGGTGCGCGATGCCGAGCAACAGGCCTCCTAGCGCGAGCTCACTGGTGCGACGCGCGCGTGAACAGGCGCTCGACCGCCTCGATGTGGCGGCGGTCCGAGAGGAAAAGGATCACGTGGTCGCCCGAGCGCACGAAGGTGTCGTGGTGCGCCATGATCACCTGCTCACCGCGCACCACCGCTCCGATGGACGAGCCTTCCGGCAGCGGGATGTCGTCTACGGTCCTGCCGACGACACGCGAGGTCCGCTCATCGCCATGGGCGATCGCCTCGATGGCCTCGGCCGCGCCACGACGCAGGGAGTGCACGCGCACGACCTCGCCCCGGCGCACGTGCGCGAGCAGCGAGCCGATGGTGATGCTCTGGGGCGAGATGGCCACATCGATGCTGCCGCTCTCGATGAGGTCGGCATAGGAGGGCTTGTTGATGAGCGCCATCACCTTGTGCGCGCCAAGCCGCTTGGCCAGCATGGCGGACAGGATGTTCGCCTCCTCTGAGTTGGTGAGCGCGACGAATACGTCGGTGCTGTCGATGTTCTCCTCGATCAGCAGCTCCTCGTCCGCGGCATCGCCGGCCAGCACGATGGTGTTCTCGAGTTGCTCCGACACGCGCCGCGCACGGCGGACGTCGCGCTCGATGAGCTTTACCTGACTGGTTTTCTCCAGCGACCGCGCGAGGCGAAAGCCGATGTTGCCGCCGCCCGCCAGGATCACCCGGCGCACGCGGGTGTCTTCCCTGCGCAGCTCGCCGATCATACGGCGGATGTCGGCGCTTGCCGCGAGGAAGAACACTTCATCGCCCTCCTCGATGACGGTCGCCCCTTCCGGCGGAATGCTGCGCCCGCGGCGGTAGATGGCGACCACCCGTGCCTCCATGCGGGCAAGATGCTCCGGCAGCTCCCGCAGGCAATGGCCGACCAGCAACCCCCCGCTCACGGCGCGCACACCAACGAGGCGCACCTTGCCGGCGGCGAAGTCGAGCACCTGCAGTGCGCCGGGATGGCGGATGAGCCGCTCGACGTATTCGGTGACGAGCTGCTCCGGGCTGATGAACACATCGACCGCGATCGACTGCTCGCTGAACAGCTCCGGCCGCTGCGTGTACTCGGCGGAGCGGATGCGGGCGATCTTGGTCGGCGTCCGGAACAGCGTGAACGCCACCTGGCAGGCCATCATGTTGACTTCGTCGCTGTTGGTCAGGGCGACGATGATCTCCGCCTCCGCTGCCCCCGCCGTTTCGAGAACCGTCGGGTAAGCGGCATTGCCGACGACGGTATGGACGTCGAGGCGGTCCTGCATGTCGCGCAAGACGTCCTCGTTGGCATCGACAACGGTGACTTCGTTGGCCTCTTCCCGCGAGAGGTGCCTCGCGACGGTGCGGCCGACCTGTCCGGCGCCGAGAATGAGGATCTTCATGCTTTGATCAGTGCGCTTTCAGGCACATGGAACCTGCGCTGGGCCGGGCAGGATGTCCGGATCCAGCGCCATCAAACCGGCTCAAGATTGGCGTATTGCATCATCAGCCACTTCGTGCCCTGACGCTCGAAGTTCACTTGCACCCGCGCATGCGGGCCGCTCCCCTCGACATTCAACACGACGCCCTCTCCGAACTTGCCGTGCCGCACGCGTGCGCCGAGGCGCATCCCGGGTGGTGGCGGCGGCTCAGTCCGGAATCTGATGGCGGGCGCCGCCGGCTGCTCCCGCCGCGCATGTGCCGTCATGGAGCGGCTGATCTGCACGCGTGGCCTGACTTCCACGACGACGTCCTCCGGCACCTCCTTGATGAAGCGCGAAGGCGCGGGATGAGTGTCCATGCCGTGCAGGCGGCGTTGCTCGGCATACGTCAGATAGAGTTGTTTCATCGCGCGCGTCATGCCGACGTAGCAGAGGCGGCGCTCTTCCTCCAGGGCGTCGAGATCCGATATGCAGCGGTTATGGGGGAAAAGCCCTTCCTCCATGCCGCATAGGAACACGAACATGAATTCAAGACCCTTCGCCATGTGCAGCGTCATCATCTGCACGCTATCGGCGCCCGCGTCGGAACCTCTCTCGCCGGACTCCAGAGCCGCGTGGGCGAGAAAGCCCTCGAGCGGCGGCAGCTCGACGTCGGTGCTCTCGGCGCCGAAGGTGCGAGCGGCGCTCACGAGCTCCGCGAGGTTCTCGAGCCGGGCCTCGCTGCGCGCCATCTCGCCGCGCCCCGAATCCTGGCTCGGCTTATCCCGGCCGTGATGCTCGATGAGGCGGCTCTCGTTGAGCACATGGTCGATCTGCTCGTGCAGCGCCAGACCCTCGGTCTCCCGCGCCAGCCGGTCGACGAGCTCGTGGAAGCCGCGCAGCGCGTTCGCGGTCCGGGCGCCCTGCTGCGCCTCGCTGCGGGCAAGGGCCGCCTTCCATAGCGAGATGCCGGCGGCTCGCGCTTCCTCGCGCAGGCTCTCGACGGTCCGATCGCCGATGCCGCGCGTCGGCAGATTCACGACCCGCTCGTAGGCGGCATCGTCGTCGCGATTCAACAGCAGGCGCAGGTACGCGAGCGCATCCTTGATCTCCGCGCGCTCGAAGAACCTGAGGCCGCCGTAGACCTTGTACGGGATGCGCGCGCCAATGAATGCTTCCTCGAACGCTCGCGACTGGGCGTTGGATCGGTACAGTACCGCGATGTCGCTGCGCCGGTGTCCGGCAGCGACGTAATCGGCAACCCGACGCGCGATGAAATCCGCCTCGTCGCGCTCGTTGAATGCCGCATACAGTTGGATCGGCAGGCCGGGCTCGCCGTTCGTCCACAGCGTCTTGCCCAGGCGGCCGGAGTTGTGCGCGATGAGTCCATTGGCGGCGGCGAGGATCGCAGCGGTGGAGCGGTAGTTCTGCTCCAGCCGGTAGAGCTTCGCGCGCTCGTAGTCGCGCCGGAACTGCTGCAGGTTCTCGACGCGCGCGCCGCGCCAGCGGTAGATCGACTGATCGTCATCGCCCACCACGAAGGGATGGCCGTCCGGTCCGGCGATGAGGCGCAGCCACGCGTACTGAATGGAGTTGGTGTCCTGGAACTCGTCCACCAGCACGTGCCGGAAGCGCTGGCGGTAATGCGCGAGGAGCTCGGGACGGTCGCGCCACAGCTCATAGGCGCGCAGCAGCAGCTCCGCGAAGTCGACCACACCCGTGCGGGCGCACGCCTCCTCGTAGAGTCCATAGAGCCGGATCATCTGCGCACGGGTCGGATCGTTGCCGGGCTTCAGATCCTTTGGCCGGCGGCCTTCGTCCTTGTTCGAATTGATGAACCACTGCACCTCGCGCGGCTCCCAGCGGGACTCGTCGAGGTCATTCGCCTTGATGATGCGCTTCACCAGGCGCTGCTGGTCGTCCGAATCGAGGATCTGAAAGCCCTGCATGAGCCCTGCCTCGCGCCAGTGGAGCCGCAGCAGGCGGTGCGCGATGCCATGGAAGGTCCCGATCCAGAGCACTCCCGGCGGGGTGCCGAGGATCTGCTCGACGCGGCCGCGCATCTCCCCCGCGGCCTTGTTCGTGAAGGTGACCGCCAGAATCGAGTACGGGGATGCACGTTCCACCTGGATGAGCCAGGCGATGCGGTGCGTGAGCACCCGCGTCTTGCCGCTGCCCGCGCCCGCGAGTACCAGCACCGGCACGAGCGGCGCCGAGACCGCGGCACGCTGTGCCTCATTCAGGGGATTGAGGATGGGATCGAGGTCCATGAGGGGGCGCATTTTACGGTATGGCGCCGCCTCGCACCTCGTTCGTGAACCTGACCAGGGCCACCACAAAGCTCAGCAGCACCGGGCCGATGATCAGCCCCAGCACGCCGAAGGCGGAAACGCCTCCCACGGCGCCGACGAACACCGCAAGCGTCGAGACGTGCGCGCGGTGCGCGGTCAGAAGCGGACGCGCGACGTTCTCCACCACCGCGAGCAGGCCCGTCCAGCAGGCCAGGAAGACCGCGGCAACCCAGTGACCGCTGACGGCCAGATACAGTATCGCCGGCACCAGCACGATGGCCGCGCCGGCGGGCATCAAGGCTGCGATGGTGGCCAGCACGCCGAACACGACCGGCGAAGGCAGACCGGCCAGCGCAAACCCTGCCCCGACGAAGATGCCTTGGATGAGCGCGGTCGCCGCCGATCCGAAAACCACGGCACGTGTCACCCGCGCCAGGTACTCGAACAGCCGTTCACGGCGCGCCGCTTCCAACGGAATCAGCCGTTTCAGGTGCTCGAGAATCGCGCGCCCGTCCCGCAGCAGGAAGAAAAGCAGGAAGAGCATCATGAGGAAGCCGACCACCGTGCCAAAGAGGCCGAGCGCGAGACCGCCGCCAACGGTCGCGGCGGACTTCAATACTGCCTGCATCTCGCCGGTGATCCAGCCCTGGACCTGGTTGGCAGTCACCGGTAGGTTGGCGCCCCACCAGCGCACCAGGTTGCCGATCAGCGGGTAGCTCTCCAGACGCGCGACAACCTGCGGGTAGGCGAAGCTCTGTCCGCGCAGGTATCCGATCAGGTTGGCGACCTGGCCGGCAAACACCATGCCGAGAACCGAGAGCGGCGCCAGCACGAAGAAGGGAGTAAGGCCCGTGATGATGCCCGCGGAGAGCATGCTGCGGCCCTTGAGGCGTCGCGACAGCCGCTCATGCAGCGGATGCAGCAGGAAGGCCAGCACGGCCGCCCAACCGAGCGCGCCCTTGAGCGGCGCCAGCACGGCGACCAATAGGTAGGCCAGGATCGCGGCGGTAGCGAGCAGAAAGCTGCGACGGTAGAAACCGGAGTAGACCATGCGGTGGCGTCAGGATTGCAGATCGCGCAGCAGGCCGCACACCAGCTCCGCCATCTCAGCCACCTTGGCGGGCTTCTGGATGACCGCGCGCACGCCGATTGCCGCGGCGTGCCGGACCTCGGCCGGATCGATGGCGCCGCTGGCGATGACAACGGTCGCGTCCGGACGGATGGCGAGGACGGCCTGTGCCAGCTCGAGGCCGCTCATGCTCCCGGGCATGGTGAAGTCCGTCAGGACGAGGGTGAAGGCTTGCGGTTCGTGCTTGAACGCCGTAAGTGCCTCGTCCGCACTGGCGAACCCTTGAGCCGCGACGCCGGCCTTCTCGAGCGCGCGGGTGATCAGAAAAACGAGCGTCGGCTCGTCGTCGACATATAGGACGCGTTGCGCGGCGGCGGTTACCACTTGTTCCTCAGCTCTCGCAACCGCAGGAACACGGTGCGCGCATCGGGCTGCTCGCCGATGTCAGGGAAAGCCTGACGCAACCCCGCAATGACCGTGGGGCTCTGCAGGCGGAAGAACGTGTTGATCCGCTTCTCCTCGCCTAGCGTCGTGACCTTCATCGACTCCGGCGCCTCCTGCCGTGCGGAGTCGAGGAGACTCCGCGCCGCCGCGTTGTCGGGCTCGCGGTCGAGCGTGAACTCGAGATTGCGCGCCTGGTACTCGTGCCCGGGAAAGACCCGCGTCTCCTCCGGCAGGCGCGCGAGCTGAGTCACGAAGGTCTCGTAGAGCTGCTGCGGATGGCCGCCGTTGTGGCAGTTGCCGGCCCCGGCATTGAAAAGCGTGTCGCCGCAGAAGAGTGCCGGTTGCTCGCCTCTGGCGAGCAGACAGATGTGCGCCATCGTGTGTCCCGGAGTGTCGAGACACTCGAGCTCCACGGTGCGGCCGACGCGAACGACATCGCCCTTGGCGAGGCCGCGGTCGACTTCGCCGATGCGGCTTGCGGCTGCCGCATGCGCGAGTACCTTGGCTCCCGTGGCGGCGACGAGACCCGCGTTGCCGCCCGTGTGATCGAGATGCTCGTGGGTGTTCAGGATCTGGGTGATCTGCCACCCCTTGGCGCGGGCCGCAGCGAGGCACAGCCGCCACTCCAGCGGATCGATCGCCAGGGCTTCGCCGGTCTCGGGGCAGGCGATGAGGTAGTGGAAATTGCGGTACCGGTTGGCGGACCAGATACGCTCGATGAGCATCAGCTGAGCATACCAGACCGGGGCTCGGCAACCCTCAGGGTGCAGAGCCCGCCCAGCAGCATGCTGGCGCCTCCCAGCACCAGACCGAAGGCCGGCCGGTCGCCAAAGAGCGCATGTACCAGGCCGCCGAGCACGCTGGCGGCCAGCATCTGTGGAATGACGATGAAGAAGTTGAAGATGCCCATGTAGACGCCCATCTTCTCCGGCGGCAGGTTTTCCGAGAGCAGCGTATAGGGCAGCGACTGGATCGAGGCGGAGGCGAAGCCGACCCCGACCATCGACAGCAGGAGCCAGTCGGGACTGCGGACCCAGGCGAACGAGGCGAGGCCCAGCCCGCCGGCCGCCAGATTCACCAGATGGCTCCAGCGCTGGCCGAGCAGCCGGACCATCAGCGGAATGACCACGGCACCCGCGACGAGGAAGCAGTTGCCGGCGGCGAAGAGCACCCCGACCCAGTTGGCGCCCGTGTTGTAGGCGAGCGACCGGGGATCGGCGCTGCCGAACTGCACCGCGGTCACCGTCGGCGTGGTGTAGATCCACATGGCGAAGAGCGCGAACCAGGAGAAGAACTGCACCCAGGCCAGGCGGCGCATCGGACCCGGCATGCCGTACAGGTCACTCATCACTTGCCGCGCCATCCCGCGGCTGGCGGTCGTGCTGAGCCATGCGAAGAGCGCTCCGAACACGATTACTCCGCCGGCCAGAAGGTACAGCTCCCCCGCCAGCGAGAACCGCCGGATCGCGGCGACCCCAAGTGCTCCCGCCACCAACATGACGAGACCGGGCCGCCACGCTCTGGAGACGTCCGTGACCGGGAGCGACAGGCTTTTTCGGGCGAAGCCCAGCAGGCGCTCGGGCGGGTACTCGCGGGTGGTCACCACGGTCCACAGCACCGCGCAGAAGAGCACCGCGGCGCCGACATAGAAGGCGATGCGCACCGTGGCGGGAATCTGACCGGCCGGTGCAACGTTCGCAACGCCGAGCCTGGCCAACGCCCACGGTAGTATCGAGGCCAGCACCGCACCGACGCCGATGAAGAAGCTCTGCAGCGCAAATCCCAACGGCCGCTGCGACTCGGGCAACTGGTCGCCGACGAACGCCCGGAAGGGTTCCATGGAGACGTTGATGGCGGCGTCCATCAGCCACAACATGACGGCCGCCACCCACAGCGTCGCCGAGTTGGGCATCCAGGCGAGCGCAAGTGTCGTGAGCAGCGCGCCGCCGAGAAAATAGGGCCGTCGCCGCCCGAGTCGCGTCCACGTATGATCGGAGGCGTAGCCGATGATGGGCTGCACGATGAGCCCGGAGAGCGGCGCCGCCACCCACAGGATCGGGATTTCCCGCAGGTCCGCCCCGAGTGTCTGGAAAATCCGGCTGACGTCGGCGTTCTGCAGCGCGAAAGCAAACTGTATGCCGAGAAAGCCGACACACATGTTCCAGACCTGCCGGAACGTCAGCTCGGGCTTCCGGCTCATGGAGCCTGCCTCGCCGCGGGCAGCGGCGCGATCCACAGTGCGCCGATTCGCGCGCGGTCGAGCGGTCCGGTGGCGCCGCCAGCGGCGATCGTGTAGTGGGCGAACTGCGCCAGGTCACTCATGTTGAACCCCTGCAGCAGGGAGAATGCGCAGGCGCCGCCGGCGTCGGCTTCGAAGCGAATCGTCGTGGAGGCTTGCCAGCCCTCGCTGTGAGGCATCGTCAGGGGCAGCACCTGGCGCGGCGTGCCGGCGCAGCGAACCTCGAGGCGCTTCACCGCCGCCGTGATGCCCGTGTTGATCGGGCCCTCGGGGTTGGAATACTCGAGCCACGCGATATACCCGCCACGGCGCGCTGCGGTCCAGTGTCTCGGCCACGGGCCGCCTACGTGCACGGTCGCTCCGGCGCCCACGGCAAGCGGCGCGGCTGGCGCCCCTGCAAGGTACATCGGCGCGCTCATGGGCGGCGGCGCCACCTGGGCCCGGGAGGCGACCAGCCGCACTTCGGTCCTGCCGCCATCGTGCACGATGTCTCCGGCAACCAACAGCTCGCCATCCGCATCCGCCGGACGGTCGAGCACGATAATCCGTCCGTCCATGTGGAGGCTGATCCGGCGCCCGGAGCCGAACAGCATCGGCACCAGCGACGCCGGAAGCTCGGGCGCGATGCGGCCGTCGTCCTCGAGTCCGAATATCCCGCGCACGACCATGTCCAGATATCCCGCAATCGACCACAGCTGCCGCGGTGAGTCGACCACGGGTCCGCCGAGACTGCCCGCCACGTGCGTCGACTGCGAGAGCAGCGAATAGTTCTCCATGTTGGATGCGTCGAGCGCCGCCCCGCGCATCAAGGAACGCACCTCGAGTGCGATCAGGGCGGGATCGTCGATCCGCCGCGCCGCGCGCAAAGTGTAGTCACTTACGAACGGCCAGATGGCGCGGTTGTGGTAGATCGGCACGGCCCGTTTCTCCGGCCAGATTACGGGGCTTCCCGCCGGCCAGGCGGGGTAGTGCTCGAGAGCCTGCACCGCTCGGCGCGAGTCCGCTACGCCGCTCGTGATTGCCAGGTCCAGGCCGAGGAGATCGTACGCATCGAAAGGCTCGGGCTCGACGGGTCCGCCGATGTAGCTCATGTAGAGGCCGCGGTCAGGCCTCCAGAAGCGGGCATTGATTGCCCGCTTCAGAGACTTGGCCTGCCGCGAGTAACGCGCTGCGGCGACGCGTTCCCCGCGCCGCCCTGCCATGGTTGCCGCCAACCGCAGGGCCTCGAAATGCAGGACATTCGTCGAGAGCGCGAACGATTGCGCGATGAACACGACATCGTGCGCCGTCCATGCGGGGTAGGTCTGCTCGCGCCAGTCGAGGAAAGACGTTTCCCCGCGGTATAACCCGATCCGGGGATCGAAGACATAGCGCCGGTCCTGGGCGAGGGTGTCGGCCAGTGTCTGATACACAGTGTCCGCGAACGCTCGGTCGGCCAGCAGATGGCGGGCACCGAGGAACCATACCACCCGGTCAGTGCTGACCGGCCAGCTGCCACCCGAGCCGGTGTCCTGCATCACATAGAGTCCGGATGATGCCGCGCCCGTACGAGGCGGCGAGAGCTTGAAGAGAAGGGAGGTGCGTGCGCGTGCCGGATCGAGGCGCCACAGGCCGAGGTCGATGGAGTAAGACACGTCGCGGGTCCACACGAACGGCCACTTCTTTCCCGCGACGAAACACCGGCAGGGAATGGGTCGACCGTGGTCGAACGCCGCGTCTGTGATGGCGTCGACCGAGTCCCTGTCCAAGTCCTGCTGCGCCATGGCGAAGAGCGCATCGAAGAGCGGGCTTGCGGTCCGTACCCGCCAGCGTTGGGCAGCGATCACGCGCACGCCCACAGGCGAATGCAGAACATACTTGCCGTCGAGACGTACCGCCGCCCGGGCGGTCTCTCCCCGCCACGAGAGGCTGTCGTGCCACGTGGAGGCGCCCGGAAGCACTTGCGCACCCGGAGCCGGGTAGGCGTGCGCGCCGTGCGTCGCCGCGCCATACAGCGCGCAAAGCGCGATCGCCCCCCTGATCGTTCCGCGGCGGTAGCCCCGGCGAACTTCGATCCCGCTCACTCCACTCACCATAGCATATGCATGGCGCCCCGATGTAGGTGAACCGAAAGCACAGGGCCGCCCCGGTCGTGAAACCGGGGCGGCCATGCCGGCAAGTGCCGGTGCCGCTCGCCGTTACTGCTCGAGAATCGCGCCGTAGTGCCCTTCGACCGTGACGGTGAGATTGCCGCTGATGACCTGATAGGTGGTATTCGTCAGCAGGTCCGTCACCCAGGTTCCGTTGACCATGCTCAATTGCCAGGCCGGAATAGTGACTGTTTCCGTGTTGGAGGTGTTATTGAGCACCACCGCGATACGGTGATTGGCGTCCCAGCGTCCGAACGCGTAGATATGATTGGTCGTGTCGACCAATAAAGTCTTGATCGAGCCCGTCCGCAGCTGTGGGTACTGGTTGCGGATCGAGATCAGCTTCTGCGTCAGCGCCACGGCGGCATTGCCGGTATTCGCCTGGGTCCAGTCGAAGGTGCGCCGGTTATCCGGGTCATTGCCGCCCTGCTCGCCGTACTCGTCCCCATAGTAAATGGTGGGCGTGCCGATGTAGGTGAACTGGAAAATGAGCCCGAGATACGTCTTCCATATGTTGCCGCCGCAGCGGCTCGCAAACCGCTCCGTGTCGTGCGAACCGAGCTCATTGGTCCAGGTCTCCTGCACGTTGATCGGAATGTCCGCGCGGGTGCCGAGCAGCCAGCTGTCGAGCGAGCTCTCGTCGATCGAAGCGCTGTTGCCATGGTAGTCGACGCCGCACATCCACTCCGACACCGGCTGCGTGAAGCCATTGTAATTCATGACGTTGTCCCACTCCGTACCGTCATCGAGCCACGGTGAGGCGTCGCCCCAATACTCGCCGAGAATATCGGCATTGGAATCGACGGACTTCACCGCCGCGCGCAGCTCCTGCGTGATCTGGTGGTTGGTGGGATCGCTGCCGCCGTTGCCGCCCGAGTCGAGCGCCTGCGGGAAATCCAGCCGCCAGCCGTCGATGTTGTAGGGCGAGGAGAGGTAGGTCTGCACGACCGAGGAGGAGCTGCCGTAGATCTGGTTGCGCACCGCCGAGCCGCTGGCGCCGTAATCCAGCTTCGGCATGCCGCCGAAGCCGAAGAAGTCGGAGTACTCGGTGGGCCACGACTGGAAGGTGTAGTAGCCGTAATAGGGGCTCGACTGCGACTGGTACGCGCCCTGATAGCTGCAGGTGATGCCGTCGTAGAGTTGCGCCTGGAACCAGCAATTGCTGTCGCCGCTGTGGTTGAAGACGCCGTCGAGGATGATGTAGCCCTGAGGACCGTTGGCGCTGCTGTGGATGTCGGAGATCAGCGTCTCGAGCGTGGAGCCGGTGCCGAACGCAGGATCGATCTCGTAGTAGTTTTGCGTGTCGTACTTGTGGACCGTCGGGGAGTTGAAGATGGGATTGAGGTAAATGATGTCCGCGCCCAGCGTCTGCTTGATGTAGCTCAGCTTCTGGTCGATGCCTGCCAGATCACCGCCGAAGAATACCTCGCTGTTGCAATTCGTGGGGTCGGCGGTGGATAAGACGCTCGTGCCCCACGCGTGCTGCTCGGTCGCGCAACCGCCGTATGTGTACTCTGCCATTGGTGACGTCGTTGGATGTGTCTCCGTTGTAGAAGCGATCGGGGAAGATCTGGTACACCACCCCGTTCTTCATCCAATCCGGCGTTTTGAAGCCCGGGATGACGAAGAAGTCGCCCGAAGAGGGCTCGCTCGATGTGATGCCGGCGCGTTGAGCCAGGCCGTGGCCGGTGCCGTCGTTGATCTGGAAGCGGTAGTACTTCTCGGAGCTGCTGGCCGGAATGGTTCCCGACCAGTAGTCGAAAGTGCCCGTCGGATCGTTCGACACCCAGACCATCGCTACCCAATGGTAGGAGTCTGTCCGCCGTATCGTAGTACTTGACGTTGGCGCTGGTGATGTCGCTCTTGCAGGTGCGCAGCGTCACGGTCACCGGAGTGCTGGCAGTCGGCTCCGGATTGCTGTCGAACATGGGTCCCTGGTCGGAGAACAGATAAGCCCATTCCACGTTGTTGTCGTTGTGAGCAGGCCTGCGCGCGGCCGGCGCCGCCCAACAGCGCTCCGCCGAGCAGGATGCACAAAGCCAAGGGTACCCGCTGCAGCCAGCGGCTGCTGCGATGCTGGTGTAGACGATTCATCGACGTCTCCCTGACGCGCACGCCCGTCCCGGGCCCCCGGGGCGGCAGCATGCGACGTTATTCGTGGCTGCGGCTGTGGGGCGATGGTCCTCCATCGCGAATGCGTGATACCAACATTCAAGGCTTCTTCGTCCGGCCATCGGGCAGCCTCCCGAAGTCTGGCGCCCAGGATGCGACTCAAGTCACCGTCTTCGCAACAGTCCGCATACGTATTCAGGGCCGCGTATGCCAATCCCGTGTTACGCGTCGGTTGCTACTGCTCGAGAATCGCGCCGTAGTATCCCGCGACGCTCACGGTCAGACGGCCGTTGCTGACCTGATAGGTATGGCCCGTCAGCAAGTCCGTTACCCGCGAGCCGTTGATCATGCTCAACTGATATGCGGGGACGGCCACCGTCTGCGTGTGACTGTTGTCGTTGAGTATCACCGCGAGCCGATGCTGTGCGTCGAAGCGGCCAAACGCGTAGATACCGCGGACATCGGCCGTCACGAGCGTCATGAACGAGCCCGTGCGCAGCGCGCGATAGCGCTCGCGGATCGAAACAAGCCTGTGCGTGAGCCCGACCGTGGCGTTGGCGGTATTGGCCTGCGACCAGTCGAACGTGCGGCGGTCATCAGGGTCGGCTCCGCCCTGCATGCCATACTCGTCTCCATAGTAGATGCCAGGCGTGCCGATGTAGGTGAGCTCCAGGATGAGTCCCAGATGAGTCTTGCCGATCTCGCCGTGGCAGCGGGTCGCGAAACGAACCGTGTCGTGCGTCCCGAGCTCGTTCGTCATCGTCTCCTGCACACCCACCGGTAGATGGGCGCGGCTGGCGCGCAGCCGGCGGTCGAGCGTGCTCTCATTGACGGAGACTCGCTTGCCGTTCTCGTCCTGCCCGCAGAGCCATTCCGAGAGCGGCCGGGTGAAGCCGTTGTAGTTCATGGCCCCGTCCCACTCCTTGCCATCGTCGAGCCACGGCGACGGATCGCCCCAGTACTCGCCGAGGATCTCGGCGTTCGGGTTGACCGATGTCACCGCGGCCCGGAGCTCCCGCATGATCTCGTGATTCGTGGGATCACTGCCGTCTCTGCCGTCGGCGTCGAGGGACTGAGCAACGTCGAGCCGCCAGCCGTCTATGCGATACGGCGCTCGCAGGTAGGTCTGCATGACGGAGGCTCCGCTGCCGTAGATCTGCTCGCGCACTGCTGAGCCGCTGGCAGCGTAATTCAGCTTGGGCATGCTCGGCACGCTCATCGCAAATGTCGAATACGCCTCCGGCCAGGATTGGAACGTGTAGTAGCCGTAATAGCGGCTGGACCGTGACCGGAAGGCGCCGGGCCGTGGGCAGGAGATGGAATCGTATGTCTGCCTGTCGAACCAGCAGTTGCTGTCGCCACTATGGTTGAACACGCCATCGAGGATGATGTAGCCGGCCGGGCCGTTCGCCGTACCGTGAATGTCAGCGATGAGATGCTGCAGCGTGGCAGCGGTTCCGAAGGCCGGGTCGACCTGGTAATAATTCTGAGTGTCGTATTTGTGATTGCTGGGGGACCTGAAGATCGGATTCAGATAGACGATGTTCGCGCCCAACGTCTTCTTGATGTAGCCGAGCTTGCGGTCGACGCCCGCCAGGTCGCCGCCGAAGAACACTTCGCTGTTGCAGCCCTTGGTTCTTGCGAACACGCTCGTGCCCCACGCGTGCCGCTCCGTCGCGCAGCCTTCGTACCTGTACTTGCCATCGCTCACGTCATTGGACGTGTCACCGTCATAGAAGCGATCCGGGAATATCTGGTACATCACGCCGTTCTTCATCCAATCAGGCGTCTTGAAGCCCGGGATGATGAGGAAGTCGCCCGCCGAGGGCTCGCTCGCGGTGATTCCCGCCGCGTTGAGCCAGACGGTTGCCGAGCCGTCTTTGATTTGGAATCGGTAGTGCTTCTCCGACGTGCTCGCGGGAACCGTGCCCCGCCAGTAATCGAACGTGCCGGTCGGGTCGTGCGACACCCAGTGCATCGGGATCCAGTGAAACGACTTGTCCGCGGTGTCGTAGTAGCTGATCCTGGCGCTGGTGATGTCTCCCTTGCAGGCTCGCAACGTCAGAGTCACCGGGCCCGTCGCAGTGGGCTCCGGGTTGCTGTCGTACATCGTCCCCTGGTCGGAGAAGAGGTAGCGTCTCTCCACCCTGTTGTCGTGCGAGCACGCCTCGGCGCGGGCGGCATTGCAGAGCAGCGCTCCGGCGAGGAGGGCGTATGTCGGTAACGGAATCCGGCGCATTCGCTCCTCACTGCATCCGCACGCGGGCGGCGACGCCCGCCGGCAGCTTGATATACGTGACGCCGCCGTAGCGATCTCCGCCTATGGTCCAGCACGCCCCTGCGCACCGGTACAGCGCAGTCAGGTCGGCAACGCGGGCGAGCGGTGCAGCGTCGCGAGTGACCTGTGTCGCCACCGTCCGGTGGACGGCGAAGACATAGTTGTTGAGAGCCGGCCGATAGGTGCCGCTCGGTGCGGCTGCAGTCAGGCTGATCGCATCTACGGCGGCCTGCGCGCTCAAGCGCTGCAGGAAATAGGCGCCGTGCTCGTAGGCGTAGGTCTTGCCGTCATCGTCGTAGTAGTCGAAGTCCGTCGACGTAGAGTCCGGGAAGACCTCGACCCGGACTGCCGTGACCGCATGCTCGCCGATGTAGTCCGCCACCGGCTGGGTCGGGATGATCGCCCCCTGGCGGATGAAGAGCGGAATGTCGCCCCAGGTCCTGCTGTCGACTGGAAGAGTGATCGTGCGGCCGCCGCGATGGATTCTGCCGCTCCACCAGTCAGTCCAGGTGCCGGCGGGCAGGTAGAGCCGCTTCTCGGTCTGGCCCGGCTCCACCACCGGCGAGACGAGAAGATACTGCCCGAAGAGCCAGGCACCGGAGTCGTTGCGGACGTTCGGATCTGCCGGCCAACCGAACGTGAGCGGCCTGACGAGTCCTACGCCCGCCACGTGATCGTGCCAGGCATAGGAATACATGTAGGGCAGGAGCTCATACCGCAGCCGCATCGCTCGCGCCGCCGCTCGCTCGGCGATCGGTCCATAGTGCCAGGGCTGGCGCTTCTCCTGGTAAGTCCCGTGAACGCGGAAGATGGGTGTGAACGCCCCGAATTCGATCCAGCGCGCGTAGTTTTCATCCGAGGGGTGGCCGTGGAAGCCGCCTCCGTCCATGCTCCACCACATCTCGCCCACGTCCATGGCGCTCAGCATGCGTGATCGCTGCATGGCCATGGTGGCGAACCCCGTCTGGATGTCTCCCGACCAGAGCCCGTAGGCGTAACGTTGCGCGCCGAGCCAGAAGTTGCGGTTGAGGGAGAAGACGCGCGTGCCGGAGTGGGCGCGCTGCCCCTCATACAGGGCGCGCTCCATGTTGAGGAACTGGGTGTTACCGCCGGCCTCGTCGGCCTCGTCATTCCACCAGCCGACGATCCCGGTGTCGAAGCTGTGCTCGAGGGTGGGATTGAAGAACCAGCTGCGGGTGGCGGGGTTGTCGAAGTCCAGGTCCTTGACCGGCTTGTGCGAGAAGTAGTCGGGGCTCGCCTTTTCACCGGGAATCCACAGTCCGTGCGCCGTGGCGTACCGGCCCTCTTGCGTATCGATGTGGATACGCGGCTTCATGATGCCGATGAGGTGTACCCCTGAAGCCTCGAGCCGTCGCGCGAGGTCACCGTCCGGACCGTCGGGGAATTTCTGCGGGTTCCAGCGAAACTCTCCATAAGCATCCTGCCCCCAGGCCTTCCAGTCGAAGTCGAGCTCGAAGGCATCGAGGGGGATGTGTTTTGCGCGGTAGATCTTTACGTCCTGTAACAGCTCCTTCTCATCGATTCCCCACTGGCTGTTGATGAAACCGAGCGACCATTTCGGGAACAGTGGCGGATGGCCGCTCAAGTCCGCGACCGCCGCGAAGATCGTCTTGGGACCGCCCGCGATCAGGTAGAAGTCGGGATCGGGCCGCGCGAGCCTGGAGACTCGGAGACTCCCCGGCACCAGATTGAAAGTGGCTCCGCTGCTATCGACGAGCACGCCAAAGCCGGCCGTGCTCCACACGAGTGGCGCGCCGGCATCGCCCTGCGTCCCCGCAGTCGCCAGGAGCCTGCCACGGCGCAACAGCAGCCTCGCGGGTTCTTGATCGAAAGCGTTGCTGCCCTGCACGCCGTAGAGCGGCGCTCCCGCGGCGAAGCGCAGCACCATGGTGCCGCGGGCCAGGTTGCCGATACGCGACAGCCGCAACAGCGGGTGGCGCACGCCGGCGGTGAAGACCATGAGTGTGCCGGAACCCTCATCGAGGGCAATGCGAAGCCGCCCCTGGCGAAGCATCAGGTCGCCGCCGTGCCGAGAGGCGATGACGGATGCCTCGAGCGCGGGAGCGATGGAATGCGGCGCCATCACCAGCGTCGGAGGAGTTGCTCCTGTCTCGGGAATGAAATGCACGTGCACCACGTTGCCACCGATGAGGCGCAGTGACAGCGTGCCGCCGGACAGATAGGCGTCGGCCCCCCCATCCGTCAGCTGCACCTTTGCCCGGGACGCCGCCGCAGGCTGTGGCACCGCCGCGCGTGTCTGCGCCTGCCAGGCAGTTGCGAGCATCAGTGCGCCGAGCACGCCCTGGCGGAACCAAGCCCCTGTCATTGCAGGATCGCGGTGGAATAGGGCGGCAGCAGCAGCTCGCCGCCGCGGAGGCGAATACCGCCTCGAGTGCGCCGGATGACCGCGCGGAAGCCCGCATCCGGCAGGTTGACGCTGCGGGGAGCGCTGGAGAGATTGTGGATCACCAGCAGTCGTTGCGCGTCGTCGGCGCGGGTGTAGGCGCTGATTGCGCCGCCGTCGACCGGATACGATGCGATGGTGCCGTCACCCAGGGCTGGGAGTTCGATGCGCCAGTGGATCAGACGGCGATAGAAGTTCAGCAACGACCGCCGATCGGCACGCTCGGCGGCGACCGACAGATGGGACGAGGCATTGTCCGGAGCGGGTTCCCACCAGGTTTCGCCCGCCTGCCGGGGATCACGGTCCCAACGCATGGGCTCGCGAATGCTCTCGTCCGGTTTGATGCCATGCATCCCGATCTCCTCGCCGTAATAGACGAAGGGATCTCCCGGCAGCGTCAGCAACATCGCCGCGGCCATGCGCATGTGACTCATGTTGCCTCTGAGCTGATCGAGCACGCGGTCCCGGTCGTGGTTGCCGATGAAAGGCGAGTCCACGATCGGTCCGCGGGCGTCCCGCCGGAACGCGCGCCAGGCGCTCGCAACGTAGCTGCCGAGATTCGGGCTGGTCTCGCTGGCAGCGGCCGTGACGAGAACCTTCGCCAGCGGAAAATCAAACACGGAATTCAGCCCGCCATAGTAAGGCGCCGCCTGTGCCTCGGTATCGGCCGGGACTTCTCCGAGCAGGAAGACGCTCGGGTCGGTCGCGCGCAATGCATCGCGGTACTGTTGCCACCATGCAATGTTCTTGCGGATCGCCCGCGGGCTGCCGATGTCGGACTTGAAATCGATGTAGATCTGAGTCGTGGCATCGAGTCTGAAGCCGTCCACCCCCTGAGCCAGCCAGAACCGACCGACCTCGATCATTTGGTGGCGTACGGCCGGATTGTCGTAGTTGAGATCAGGCATGTCGCCACTGAAGTCGCCGAGATAGTACTGGCCGTCGCGGCTGTGCCAGGCGGGGCTGTTCAGCGAGCTCAACGCACCAATGTCGGTTCCTTTACCGGCCCACGTGTACCAGTCGTGGTAAGGACTCTTGGGATCGAGTGCCCGCCGGAACCACGGATTGCGGTCGCTGGTGTGGTTGAGCACCATGTCGATCAGCACCTTGATTTTGCGAGCGTGTGCCTCCCGCAGGAGGCGACGAAAGTCCTTCATGGTGCCGAACTGCGGGTTCACGGCGAAGTAGTTGGTAATGTCGTATCCGTGGTAGGAAGCCGAAGGATAGATAGGTGTCAGCCAGAGACCGTTCACTCCCAGCCACTTCAGATAGTCGAGCCTGGCGGTGATGCCGTTGATATCGCCGACGCCATCGCCGTTGGAATCGGCAAATGAGCGGACGAAGATCTCGTAATACACGCCGGATCCGGCCTGCCTCGGGAGAGTCGCGGCACTCGCCGGCGCGGTTGCGAGAAGGGTGAATACCGCGCCGGCGAGTGCCGCAGAGAGCCAGCACCGGCGCCCGGCGTTCCGGAGAAGGGGGATCATCGACCCGAGAATGCGGCGCACTGGCATGGATTTGCAACGGATCGCATACGTATTCACCCGACGCGATGGTCTCCTGTCGCCCTGAAGGCCGGACTGACAAAGCGGTCCGCAATCCGAAGCTCGTCGTCGAAATTCTCTCGAAATCGACGCAACACATCGATCGGCGCGAGAAGGCGATGACCTATGAGGGTACTCTTTGATGCGGGGCGGCGCAGTGCTCGGCAATGAAGCGCTCATGGCTGCTCATCTGCCCGACCGCCCCGCGGATCAGCGCGCGGATGCTGGTGAGGAATTCCTCGAGCTTCTCACGCGGCAGACTGTCGGCAAGCGGATGATGACGTCGCGGCAGGATTCCCTGCCCCACCATCACCTGGAGCCAGGATTGCTCGGTGAAGAGCTCCTCGGCTTCTCGGAAAATCTGCCCCGTGGCATCGAAGATTTCCAGCTTGCGCCGGAGCCCTTCCGGGGCGGATAGCGCCGCGCAGCGCCGCCAGAATGGCGTGTCGCGTCGCTCGATGCTGCGGTAATGCAGCACCAGGAAGTCGCGTACTTGCTCGTACTCCCGCCGCGTGTTGCGATTGTATTCGTCGATGACCGCCTGATCGAAACCCCGGTCCGGGAAGAGCGAGAGCAGCCGGCTGATGCCCGACTGGATGAGGTGGATCGCCGTCGATTCCAGCGGCTCGAGAAAGCCGGCCGAGAGGCCGATGGCCACGCAATTGCGCGACCAGATCTGCCGCCGTACGCCGGAGATGAATCGGAGCGGCCGCGGATCGCCGAGCGGAGCACCATCGAGCGAGCCGAGGAGGATCGCGGTGGCCTCGTCATCGCTCATGAACTCGCTGCAGTAAACGTGGCCGTTGCCGGTGCGATGCTGCAGCGGTATTCGCCACTGCCACCCGGCCGGCCGCGCGTTGGCCTGCGTGTAGGGCCGCATCGGTGAGGCGGGAGCGCTGCCGACTGCGAGCGCGCGATCGCACGCCAGCCACTCCCGCCAGTCCTCGAAGCCGCTCTTGAGCGCGCCCTCGATCAGCAGGCCGCGAAAGCCGGAACAGTCGATGAAGAGATCCCCGGCGATGCGCTCGCCGCTCTCGAGAATGATGGCCTCGATGTAGCCATCCTCGCCGCGCAGCCGCACATCGACGATCCTGCCCTCTGATCTCTTCACACCCCGCTGCTCGGCATAAGTGCGCAGCATGCGCCCGTAGAGGCCGGCGTCGAACTGGAACGCATACTTGATACCAGCCATGGGGCTGCTGGCGACCTTCTCGATCCGAGCCATCCGGCAGGCCTTCGCCGCCGTCGCGTTGAGCGAATACGTTGCGAGATCTTCGACGCCCGATTCCGCCCTGCGACGCAGCCAGTAGTGCTGGAACGGCAGCGGACCCATCGGTAAGCCGACGTCGCCGAACGCGTGCAGATAGCTGTGTCCCGGCCGAACCCAATCGTTGAATTGAATGGCGAGCTTGAACGTCGCGCTCGTGGCCCGGAGCATCGCATCCTCATCGATACCGAGAAACTGATTGACGTTCCGGATCTGGGGAATGGTGGACTCACCAACGCCAACCGTGCCGATGGCGTCGGATTCCACAACCTCGATGTCCAGGTTTGCGCTCATCGCGCGGCTGAGGACGGCCGCGGCCATCCACCCGGCGGTGCCCCCGCCCACGATCACCACGCGTCTGATGCGCAGGTCGCTCATCGCGGAACCGTACCACAGCGCAACGGAACATGAGCCCCGCCGGCGTCAGCCGGCGGGGCGGCGGGGTCGTTGCTCGGTTGCTTACTGGTAACTGTACGAGAACCCGATGGTGTAGAGCCGATCGTACTGTTCCCAGGTGAGCACCTCGCGCGGGTCGCCGTTCTGGTAAGTCTGCATTCCCTGGTTGGTCAGGTTCGAGCCGGTGGCGATCAGCGTCAGCCCGTTCAGCATGCCGCTCGTGAACGCGTAGCTCAGTTGCGCATCTACGGTGGCGGTGCCCTTGAACACCTGCTCCACTCGGGTCGAGCTGATGCCGAACACCTCGCCGAGGAAGCTCGAGCGGATGTCATCGTTGACGCTCGCCTGGAAGCCTCCCCGCTGATAGTACAGCGTGATGTTCTCGACCCACTTCGACAGTCCCGGGATGGTGACCTGCCCGGTCTCGCCCGCATACAGCACCGAGCTCAGCGTCCGGTCCACGCTGCCGTTCACACCGAAGCCGTTCAACCAGTGCGTGAAATCGCCGAACGGCAGGTTGGCCGCGAACTGCTCGCCCTCGAGGTGGCCGGCGCCGTTGTTCTGCGGAACGTTCAGGATTCCGTACGGCGTTCCAAGCTGCGCCTGCTGCGCCGCGGTGAGATATCCGGACTCGAAGGCGGAGAAGTTGTAGAGCGACAGCGGCACTCGGATTGATGAAGTCAGTGAGCTTCAGGTAATACCCAGAGAGCTGTACGTACCCCTCGCCGCCGGAGGTGCAGAGCTGCGAGGACTTCGACTGCGTACCCGCACAGGCGAAGCCGTTCGATGGCCCTTTGAAGTAGTGCTCGACGCTGAGGTTGACGTTGGTCGACATGGTGGGCAGCAGCTTCGGGTTGCCGCCCGAGCCGCTGAAATAAGATTCCAGGGGATTCTTGACGGGCAGTGCGGTGATGTTGCCTCCGATGTCGAGGCTCGAGCTCATGTAGTCCATGCGCGGCCGCGCCATCGTTCTTGCAACACTGAAGCGCGCGTCGTTGTCATCCGGCAGCGAGAACACGAGGTTCAGGCTCGGTAGATACCGAGTGTAGCTCGTGCCGCCGGACACCGGCAGCAGCACGATGGCCGCCGAGCCGCCGGTGGTCGAGCCGGGTGCTACCCTTTGGCCGTCGGAGGACTGAGTTCGTATGCGCCACCTGCAGGCCGACGTTGCCTCGGAGGCCGACATCGGGACCCAGATCGGTGTGGATGTCGAGCTGTACGTAAGGAGTCGTATCGGTCTCGAACACCACCCAGTCCGGAGGCACAGAAATCGAAGACAGCGCCGTCGGATACTCGACCAGAGTGCCGCTCTGGATCAGGGCGAACGGGTTGTACAGCGGCTCGGGGCCCGATGCCCATGAAGGCGAGCGGGTCGCCGGTCCCCTCGAGCGCGCTCGCCGGAATGGGCGCAGTCCGGGTCGCGCCGCCGTTGAGCAGCAGCGAGGGTCCGCCGCCGAGCACGAGGAAATCCTGGCTGATGAGGTAGTCCTTGCGCCGATGCTCATAGTCGGCGCCGAACTCGAGGCCGGAGAACGGGCCGCTCTCGAAGTAACGCGTCGCGCTCAGCTTGAGGCGGCCGATGTGGTCCTCGGTATGCGGCTCGTTGATGAAGCCCGCCTGCACGAGATTCGAGCCCGAGCCCCAGCCCTGGGGATCGGTCAGCATGATGTTGCTGCCGTCGAGGCCTTGCGACGGATAGAGCAGCAGCTCGCCGTTGCCGCTCTCGCGGAAGCCGACGTTTGTCCCGGGGATGGTCGACTCGTTTGCCGGGCCATCGTAGCCGTAGCCGGAGTAGGCCTCGAGAAAATAGTCGTCGCGCTCCGCGCGGCTGTAGGCGCCGGTGAGATTCGCGATCCAGTTGTCACCGAGCTTGAAGTCGTTGTTCCAGATGATGTTGTAGAGACGCGCCTGATATTTGTTGTAGTCGTTGCGGATGACCGGGTAGACATCGTCGAACGTTCCGGTCTGATCGAAGCCGTTGAGCGTGGTGCCCGGCAACTCGGTCTCGTTGCTGCCGTAGCCGAGCGGGAACTCCGCGCCCTTGCCCTGCTGGGTCTCGTTCGAGTCTTCTTCCATCAGGGTGAGCGTGCTGTCCAGGGCGCTCGAGGGCTTGAACTCGATCCCGCCGATATAACCTTCCCGGTCCAGTAGATCCGAAATGTTGTAATTCTTCGAGCCGCCGATGATCAGGTTGCCGTTCGCGTCGGTGGCGTAGCCCCAGGGCCCCTGATGGAGAATGTGGTACGGGTTGGCTTCGAGATCGACGCCGAAGTAGACGCCGAGAGTGTGATCGAGGAATTCGTCGCCGACGATGCCATCCAGGTCATGGCCGTTGGCGCTGACGCCGGGCCCCGGCATCACCTGGTGCGGCTCGATCGTCTGATAGTTTGCGTTGAGGGTCAGCACCGGTCCCTTCTGATCGAGCGGCTTCATGGTGAGCATGTCGATGGTGCCGGCGATGCCCTGGTTGACGATATTGGCGCTCGGAGTCAGTGCCACCTCCACCGTGCTGAACCAGCTTTGCGGGTACTGATCGAGCTCGACGTCGCGGTTGTTCGATGTGCTCGGCTGGATGCTGCCGTCGACGTTGGTGATGTCGAAGTCGGCGCTCAGCCCGTGGATGCTGATCTGCTGAGGACGGCCGTTGAAGTACTGCGCGCTGACACCCGGCAGACGTCCGAGGGCGTCCGCGATGCTGGTGCCCGGCAGCTCGCCGATCTCCTGCGCGGAGACCGCCTCGACGATGGAGTCCGAATTCTTCTGGATGACGATGGAGTTCTGCAGACTGCTGACGAAGCCACTGATCACCACGGGTTGCAGCAGGTCTTCGTTGGCCACCTGCGCATTCTTGTTCTTGTCCTCATCCTGGCCGGGGGTCGCCGGCGTCGCCTGGCTGCCGTTGGCACTCGTGCTGCTCGCGGCCTGTGCATGCGATACGGACATGGCACCGGCCGCGCAGGCGCCGAAGACCGCCGTGGCGACCGCCATCTCGAGGATGCTGCGTTTGCGTCTGATCACTGGATAACCCCCCCGGGACTTGTAGGCTGAGAAACACATGGCAAATCATTCGAGGGCAGGGGCGTGAATGCAAGGAATCGCATACGTATTCGGCCTCGCATACGTATGCGACGCTGCGACCCGCGGCGGCTCCCTGTGTCAGAGTAGTCTGGAGCAGCGGCGGAACCTCGAGAGCATGAGCGGATTTCCCTGGTGGCGGGGCGCGGTGATCTATCAGATCTATCCGCGCAGCTTCCTCGATACCAATGGCGACGGCGTCGGCGACCTCAAGGGCATCGCCGAGCGGCTCGATTATGTCGCCGCTCTCGGCGTCGATGCGATCTGGGTGTCGCCGTTCTTCAAGTCACCGATGACTGACTTCGGCTACGACATCGCCGACTTCCGCGCCGTCGATCCGCTCTTCGGCGACCTCGCGGATTTCGACCGGCTAGTCGCGCAGGCGCACGCGGGCGGGCTCAAGGTCATGATCGACCAGGTGCTGAGCCACACCTCGTCGCAACACCCCTGGTTCCTGGAGAGCCGGTCGAGCCGCGACAACCCCAAGGCCGAGTGGTACGTCTGGGCGGACCCGGCTGGCGACGGCAGTCCGCCCAACAACTGGCAGTCGATCTTCGGCGGCCCGGCATGGCGGTGGGAACCGCGCCGCCGGCAGTACTACCTGCACAACTTCCTCGACTCGCAGCCGGACCTCAATTTCCACAACCCGCGGGTGCCGGAAGCGATGCTGCGGAACCTCGAGTTCTGGCTGCAGCGCGGCGTCGACGGCGTGCGGCTCGATGCGATCAACTTCTGCTACCACGACCGGCAGTTGCGCAACAATCCGCCGAAGCCCGCGGCGCTTCGCAACGGCCGCGGTTTCAGCGCGGACAATCCGTACGCGTATCAATATCACTGGTACAACAATACCCAGCCGGAGAATCTCGGCTTCCTGACCGAGCTGCGCCAGCTCCTCGACCGCTATCCCGGCGCCGTGGGGCTCGGCGAGATCTCCGCGGAGGACTCGCTCGCGACGATGGCGGAATACATCGGCGAGACACGGCTGCACATGGCGTACAGCTTCGAGCTGCTGACCGAGAAATACGGGGCCACCCACATCCGCGCCACGGTCGAGAGCCTCGAGCGCCAGATGCCGCACGGTTGGCCCTGCTGGACGATCTCCAACCATGACGTCGCTCGGGTCATGACCCGCTGGGGCGGCGCCGCCGCGTCACCCGGGATGTCGAGCATGCTGAGTGCCATGGTCTGCTCGCTGCGCGGCTCGGTCTGCGTCTATCAGGGCGAGGAGCTTGGTTTGCCCGAGGCGGGCCTGCCGTTCGAGGCGCTGCGCGATCCCTACGGCATCACGTTCTGGCCCAACTTCAAGGGACGGGACGGGTGCCGCACTCCCATGCCTTGGCGCGATACACCTGACGCAGGCTTCACGAAGGGTACGCCGTGGCTGCCCGTGCCGCCGGAGCACTTGCCGCTCGCCGTGTCCCGGCAGGAGTCGGACCCCGCCTCGCCGCTCAATGCGTTCCGCCGCTTTCTGCGCTGGCGCAGCCGCCAACCCGCGCTCTGCCAGGGCGGCATCGAGTTCATCGAGCTGCCGGAGCCGCTGCTTGCCTTCACTCGCACGCTCGATTCCCAATCCGTTCTGGCGATCTTCAACCTGTCGGATCGACCCCAGGTGGGTACCCTGCCGGCTCTGGGGCCCGTCACCCCCCTCGACGACCATGGACTGAGCGCCGGATCAGTGTCCGAACGCAGACTGGAGCTGCCGCCGCACGGTGTCTTCTTCGGTCTGTTGCAGATGAGCAACGGGCCGGGCTTTGGTCAGGCACGCGCCATGTCGTAGACTAGGAGCTGCCACACGAGCATAGAGATCGAGGGGGTGGCTCTGGTCATGCGTGACAAGCGACGCAGCCCCAATTCATTGGACATCGCGCATCTGGCCGGTGTCTCGCAGTCGACCGTGTCGCGCGCCCTGCGCGCCGACCCGATGGTCAGCGCCTGCACCCGTGAGCGCGTGCTCGAAGTGGCGCGCCAGCTCAATTATCACGTCGACAAGAACGCGTCCAACCTGCGTCTGCGCCACTCCGGGACGCTCGCTTTGCTTTTTTTCGAGGACCCGACCGCCGACGATTCGGCGATCAACCCGTTCTTTCACTCGATGCTGGGCTCGATCATCCGCACCTGCTCGCGACATGGCTATGACCTGCTGGTCTCGTTTCAGGACCTGTTGCGCGATTGGCATGCGGACTACGAGGACAGCCACAAGGCCGACGGCATCATTCTCCTGGGCTACGGTGACTACGTCGTTCATCGCAGCCGCCTGCAGCCGCTGATCGAGCGGGGTGCGCACCTCGTTCGCTGGGGTCCCGTGCTTGCCGATCAGCCGGGGGTTTCCATTGGGTGTGACAACGTCTTCGGCGGACGGCTGGCAACCGAGCATCTGTTGCGCCTCGGACACCGACAGATCGCGTTCCTGGGAGAGATCGCACCATCCTCGCCCGAGATGCTCGAGCGATACCACGGCTACCGCGCAACTCTGGCGCTTGCCGGCCTGAACGCCGATCCACGGCTGCAGGTCGGCTCCATCTCGACGGAGGCCGCTGGCTACGAAGCCATGCAGGCGCTGCTCGAGCGCCAGGTCCCTTTCGACGCGGTCTTCGGAGCCAGCGATCTGATCGCCATCGGCGCTATGACCGCACTGGCTTCAGCCGGGCGCCGGATACCAGAGGACGTCGCGGTGGTGGGTTTCGACGGCATCCCCATGGGGGCCTTCACCCGACCAGGCCTGACCACCGTGGCGCAGGACACGAAGCGCGCTGGCGATTTGCTGGTACAGACCCTGGTCCGCCTGATCGGGGGTCAGCCGGCGCAATGCGTGACCTTGCCGCCCCGCCTGATCGTTCGGGGCTCCTGCGGGACCTTCCCGGCCGGGAGCTGCCCATAAAGGCCTATCCCGACTGTTGCTGCGGTGCAACATGCGCCCGCGGTCCGGTCGAGAGATAATGGCCAGGTCACGTCCACGGCGCGGGAAGTCTATCGATGTCCCACACCTATCTTTTCCAGCCGGCTCTCTGGACCGGCAGCGGGACGTTCTGGTGCGCAGATGGCCAGCCGCTGCCCGCGGAATGCCGCACGGCAGTGGCGCACCGGCCCGAATGCTGGCTGCTCTCCGGTACCCTGAAGGTGATGGGCTCGCCGCCGGTGGAGTTCGTGAATGCCTACTGGATTCAGTTGCCGGGCCGGGACGGGGCGGCGATCAAGTGGAGCTCGGAGAATGCGACTCTCGGCAAGCTCCAGGGTACGTTCTCGGTCATCGGCAGCTCGATTCTCTCGGTCTATCGCTCGGAGTCGGCCGGCTACCACGGCGCGGATCATCTCCGCCGCCTCGACGACGACAACTACGAATCTACGGGGATGCTGCTGCTGGAGGACCGGCGCCTCTCATCCTGGCAGGTCCTGCTGCGACGTCAGGCCGAAAGCAAATAACGTCGAAAGCAACTAATTAAGCGGCCCAGGGCCGCCAATTAAAAATACATGTAGTGGTCGACCAGCAGCGCCACGAAGAGCCACATCAGATACTTCACCGAGTACCGGAACACGCGCATCGGCATCTCCTGCCGTGCGGTGAGCTTCAGCGCCAGCGCGAAGTACAGAAAGCGCGCGTCGAGCACCAGCGCCGAGGCCAGATAGACGATGCCGCTCATCCGGGTCAGAAACGGCATCAGCGTGATGACGGTGAGCAGCACTGTGTAGAGAAGGACCTGCAACCGCGTGTGCTCCACCCCGTGGGTGACCGGCAGCATCGGGATGCCGGCGCGCGCATATTCATCCTTGCGCGCGATCGCCAGCGCCCAGAAATGCGGTGGCGTCCACACGAAGATGATGAGGAATAGGAGCAGCGCGTTGGGATCGATGTGGTTGGTGACCGCGACCCAGCCGAGAATCGGCGGCGCCGCGCCCGCAGCCCCGCCGATCACGATGTTCTGTGACGTGGCGTGCTTCAGCCACACGGTGTAGATCACCGCGTAACCGATCAGCGATACGAAAGTCAGCGCCGCCGTCAGCAGGTTGACGAGGAACGCGAGAATGGTCATCGCGACGAGGCCCAGCACTGCCGCGAAGATCAGCGCCCGCCGCTCCGTGAGCTGACGGGTTGGCAGCGGGCGTGACTGGGTACGACCCATCTGCTCGTCATAGCGGCGGTCGAGGACGTGATTGATGGCGGCGGCGCAGCCCGCGGCCAGTGCGATACCGAGTGTTCCCCAGATGAGCGCCCGCAGCGGCGGCCAGCCAGGGCTTGCGAGCAGCGTGCCGACCACCGCGGTGAAGGTGATGAGTGCCACCACCCGCGGCTTGGTCAGCTCGAAATACCGCCGCCAGACCGGCGGGGAGACTGCTGCGTATTCCGAAGTGGTTGCCACCGCGAGCTCTCGTCCGTCAAGCCGTGCGCACTGCGCGCAGGACCAGCAACTTCGCTGTCAGCGCGAGGATTGCCATGAGGAGCAGCGCCGCTCCGGCCGTATGTGCGGTGGTCAGCCAGAGCGGAAATGTCCGTAACACCATGGAGATGCCGATCACGAGCTGCAGGCCGAGCGCAGCCAGCACGAGGTAAGCGCGCGGACGTGCCGGCGCGAGCGAGGGCTGGCTGATGACAAAGAACGATGCGGCCAGGAACATGAGCGTCACCGTCAGCGCGCCGAGCCTATGGACCAAGTGAATGGCGACACGCGCCGGATTCGCTAGAACGCCACCCTCATAATTGATCCAGAGTCCGCGCCACAGCACGAACGCATGGCGGAAGTCGGCGTGCGGCCACCACGCGCCCTGACACGTCGGAAAGTCGGGGCAGGCAACGGCGGCATAGTTGGCGCTGGTCCAACCGCCGAGGAAGAATTGGACCGCGAGCGCGACGACCCCGAGGACCGCGAGCCAGTATGCGATTCGCGCCGCCGACGCAGCGCTGTCCCACCGCATCGCTCCGTGCCCCGGCACGATGTGCAGCTGAACCGCGCCGCGGGGACGTTGTTGCAATCTCAGCCACAGCCACCACAGGAGGCCGAGTGTGGTCATGCCGAAGATCAGATGCAGCGTCACGATGAGGGGTTTCAACAGCCAAGTCACCGTCAGCATGCCCAGGATGGCCTGTACGATCACCGTGGCGAAGAGCAGCAGCGCGAATCCTGTGCCGACGACCTTGGGTTCGCGAGCGGCTATCGCAAGCGCCGCGATCGCGGTGATGACGCAGGCGAGCGTGCCCGCGGCATAGCGGTGAATCATCTCGTGCCACGCCTTGCCGGCCTGCAGGGGCCTGCCGGGAAACTGCGCCTGGCTACCGGGGCTGTCTTCTGCACCCAGCGGGCTGACGTGACCGTAGCATCCCGGCCAGTCCGGGCAGCCCAGGCCGGCGTCCGTGAGCCGTACGTATGCGCCGAGTACGACGACCCCGAAGCACAGCAGCGCTCCGAAGAGCGCGAGGCCGCGCAGCCAGCGGTCGATGGGCATCTGGGACAAGCAATCTCCTGAGTCGAGCGGCGAGTCCGGGGCCGCCTCAGCCGATCTGAGACAGCTCGAGCAATCTCTTCAGATCCACCAGCAGGCCACGTGGGTCGCGCCGGACATCGTAGCGCATCATCAGATTACCGAGGGGGTCGACGACGAACAGAGAGTGAGCCCTGTCCCCCGGAAACAGGCCGAGCAGCGGCCCGGCTGCGGCGCCGGTCGCATCGAGGACCGTCATTCCGCCGTGCTCGCGCGCCAGATAGTCCTTGGCGCAGCAATTCGCGGTGACCAGGAAGACCCGTGCGAGGCGCGTCTGGTCCGTGCCGAGCGCGAGCCGCGTCTGCCGCATGACATAGAGTGTCTCGCGGCAGGAGGCATCGCAGCTTCCGTCGCCGATGTAGACCAGCGACCACTCGCCGCGGAAAAGAGCCGGATCGGTCCCTGGGAGCTCACTTGCCGTGTCTCCGCCGGCCGCAACGCGTGGCAGCTCTGCCCGCGGCAGCGGGCGCGGCGGATCGATGAGCTCACCGTGGTTTATCCGTCCGGACGGCCGCCAGCCCATGCCGTAGTAGAGCCAGAACGAGGCGAGAAGGGGCATGAAGAAGAGGGCCGCCAGCGCGGCCAGCATGCGCAGGTTGCGGTACCGAAGCGCGCGCACGCCCGTGTTCACCCGCCCTCCGTGGGCTTCTGAGTGCTGAGGACCACCCACATCACCAGCGCCGCGATCGCGAAGCACCACCACTCGAAGGAATAGGCGAAATTCTGCATAGCGGGGATGCCCGGCGGACGCCAGTCGCGCACGTAGCCCTCGGGATCCTGAGGATCGAGCAGGATGACACGCGGCTCGAGTGGCTGGCCGAGGACGGCGCTCAGCTGCGCCATGCTCGGAAAGCTCGTCACCCGGGGCCACGGACCGCTGTCAGGTGGAGGCGCACGGCCGAGCGCCAATCCGGCGACGGGCAGGTTGCCGACACGCCCGCTGATGGTCACCGGTCCTGCGCTCTTGACGGCGATGTCCGGCAGGTCGGCGCGGCTGCCGAGGAACGGCACCCAGCCGCGGTTGACCAGCACCGTCGCCCCGCCCGGCCGCTCTAGCGGCGTCAACACCTGATAGCCGTCGACGTCGTTATAGCTCATGTTGTCGATGAGGAACTGGTGCACCGAATCATAGGTACCGGTGACGCTCACGCGCTGGTCGCTGGGCACTTGCGTCAGCGGTCTCCGGCCCAGCGCCAGCACCTCGCGGGCGCCTCGCTCGAAGCTCGCATGCTCCGCCGCGTGCAGGTTCCCGCGCCGCCACTGCCAACGTCCGAGCGCGATGAACAGCACGCACAACGCGAACAGCAGGATCGTGAGACCGGGCGATGGTGAGAAGCGGCGGCCGCCGAAGCTCAGGCGCATGGGTACGGGGGTTGCTTTGCGAGTAAACTGGACGGTGCCATGCCGGAGCTGTTTCGAATCGTCGTGCTCATTGTGCTCGCCGCCATCGTGGCGAGCCTGGGCTCGGCGTTGTATCACCTCTCCCGCGGCACCGAGAAGGATTCCGCCAAATTGGCGCGCGCGCTGACGGTTCGCATCGCGCTGTCACTGGCACTCTTCGCGCTGATCATGATCGCCTGGTACGCGGGCCTGATCACGCCCCACGGCGTCATACCTTATCGATAGCCACCTGCGGCGGCGGGGCACATCCATGTGCCTGACGGCGCGCATTTACAGCCAGTAGACGAAGATGAAGAGGCCCAGCCACACCACGTCGACGAAGTGCCAGTACCAGGACACCGCCTCGAACGCGAAGTGCTGCCGCGGCGTGAAGTGACCGCGCAGCACCCGTAGCCAGACCACGACCAGCATGATGGCGCCGATGGTCACATGCAGGCCGTGGAAGCCGGTGAGCATGAAGAAGGTGGAGCCGTAGATGCCCGTCGTGAGGCGCAGGTTCATCTTCGTGTAGGCATCGTAGTACTCGTGTCCCTGGAGGGCCACGAAGCAGAAGCCGAGGATGAAAGTCAGCGCCAGGAAGAGCTTGAGCCGGCCGCGATTGCCCGAGCGTAGCGCGTGGTGGGCGATGGTGACGGTGAGGCCGCTGGTCAACAGGATCAGCGTGTTGATGGCCGCTATGCCGTAGGCGCTCTCCGCCTCGAAGTTCGCACCACCTATCTGACCCGGACCGTTGGTCGGCCACGCGGCCTCATAGCTCGGCCAGAGGACGAGGTTGGTCATGGCTCTGTAGCCGGCACCGCCAAGCCACGGCACCGCGAGAACGCGCGCGTAGAAGAGCGCGCCGAAGAAGGCGCCGAAGAACATCACCTCGGAGAAGATGAACCACAACATCCCCATGCGGAAGGAGCGGTCCACCTGGGTGTTGTAGATGCCGAGCTGGTTCTCGCCGATGACGGTGTGGAACCAGCCCGCGAACATGAACAGCAGCAGCAGCGGCCCCGGCAGGAACACCCAGGCGCCCCCCCAGTTGTCCAGGAAGGCGACGGCACCCCACATCAGGGTGAAAAGCGCGATCGCGGCGACGATCGGCCAGGGACTACCGTGCGGAATGTAGTAGTGCTGGCTGTCGGGTGCGTGTGCGTCTGATGCCATGTCGTGACCTTTGCTCAAGTTGACGGCTGGCCGCTCATCGGGTGGCGCGGTACAGCATCATGGCGATGAAGCCGAAGTAGAAGGCGAGTACGACGAGCGTCACCACGAGAGTGGTGCGTCGGACTCGCTTGCGCCGCTCGGCGCCGTCCTGCCACATCGGGATCGCCTGCTCCGATGAAATAGTCATCTGCGCGCGTTTCAGCGCTATCGCTCAGTGCGCTGCGCCGCGCGCGATCATCGCTTCCGTCGGCGGAGTCGTCCAGGAGTGATACGGCGCGGGCGAGGGTAGCTCCCACTCGAGGCCGCGCGCGCCTTCCCAGGCCCTGGGGCCCTCCACCGGCTTGCCGGAGCGCACGCACTTCCAGATGAGATACGGGAAGATGAGCTGCGACAGGCCGAAGGCGAAGCCGCCGATCGAGGACACCATGTTCCAGTCGGCGAACTGCACCGCATAGTCCGGGATGCGCCGCGGCATCCCGGCGAGGCCGAGGAAGTGCTGCGGGAAGAAGAGCACGTTGAAGAAGATCGCGGACAGCCAGAAGTGCCACGTGCCGAGGCGCAAGTCATACATGCGCCCCACCCACTTGGGCAGCCAGTAATAGACACCGGCCATGATGGCGAAGGCGGCGCCGGAGACCAGCACGTAGTGGAAGTGCGCCACCACGAAGTAGGTGTCCTGGTACTGGAAGTCGGCCGGCACGATGGCGAGCATCAGACCGGAGAAGCCGCCGATGGTGAAGAGGAAGAGGAAAGCGAGGGCAAACAACATCGGCGGCTCGAAGGAGAGCGAGCCACGCCACATGGTGGCCGTCCAGTTGAAGACCTTCACGCCCGTCGGCACCGCGATCAGCATGGTGGCGAACATGAAGAAGAGCAGCGCCGAGGTAGGCAGGCCCACGGTGAACATGTGGTGCGCCCAGACGATGAACGACAGGAACGCGATCGAGGCAGTGGCGTACACCATCGCCTCATAGCCGAAGAGGGGCTTGCGCGAGAATGCCGGGATTACTTCCGAGACCACGCCGAAGCCCGGCAGGATCATGATGTAGACCTCGGGGTGGCCGAAGAACCAGAAGATGTGCTGGAACATCACCGGGTCGCCGCCGCCGGCCGCATTGAAGAAGCTGGTGCCGAAGAAATGGTCGGTGAGCATCATGGTCACCGCGCCCGCGAGCACGGGCATCACTGCGACCAGCAGGAACGAGGTGATGAGCCAGGTCCAGACGAAAAGTGGCATGCGCAGCAGCGTCATGCCGGGGGCGCGCAGGTTCATGATCGTGACGATCACGTTGATGGCCCCCAGGATGGAGGAGATGCCCATCATGTGGATCGCGAAGATCAGCATGGGGAAAGAGGCGCCGAACTGCAGCGTGAGCGGCGGGTACATGGTCCAGCCGCCGGCCGGTGCGCTGCCGGGCACGAGCCAGGAGGAGAGGAGGAGCGTAAAGGCGAACGGCAGGATCCAGAAGCTCAGGTTGTTGAGGCGCGGCAGCGCCATGTCGGGTGCGCCGATCTGAATCGGGATCATCCAATTGGCGAGTCCCACCCATGCCGGCATGATGGCGCCGAAGATCATCACCAGGCCATGCATGGTCGTCAGGGAGTTGAACACTCCCGCGTCGACGATCTGCAGCCCGGGCTTGAAGAGCTCCGCGCGGATGACCATCGCGAAGGCGCCACCGATGAAGAACATGAGGCACGAGAAGACGAGGTACATCGTGCCGATGTCCTTGTGATTCGTCGCGAACACCCAGCGGCGCCAGCCGTGCGGCTTGTGATCGTGGTCGGCGTGCGCGTGGACTTCGGTGTGCGGCGTCTCAGCCATGGGTTCTACCCTCTCGAAAACTTCTGGGTCGGATCTGAAAGGTCAGGGCGCGATTGATTCCGTCTTCTCAGCTCGAAGACGCGCCGGCGGCAGCGGCTTTCTCCGCGGCAGCCTCACGCTTCACCCAAGCGTCAAAATCCGCCTTGGAGACGGCGTCGACCACGATGGGCATATAGCCGTGGCCGCGTCCGCAGAGCTCGGCGCACTGGCCACGATAGACACCCGGCTTGTCGGCGTCGACCTCGAACCAGGATTGATTGATGTAGCCGGGAATCGCGTCCTTCTTGATGCCGAAGTCCGGCACCCACCAGGAATGGATCACGTCCACCGCGGTGATCAGCAGGCGGACCTTGGTGCCCACGGGCACGACGAGCGGATGATCGACGTCACGCAGGTAGTGCGGCACGCTGTACGGGCTGATGCCGGAGTCGAGATCGCTCGCGGCCATGCTCTTTTCATCGAGCTTGGAGATGAAGCTCACTCCCTTGCCGGGATAGGTGTACTGCCAGCCCCACTGGAAACCCGTGACCTTGATGTCGAGCTGCGAGTTCGCGTCGTCCCCGATGAGCACGATGCCGCGGGCCGATGGGATCGCCATTGCGATCAGGATGACCACGGGGATCGCGGTCCAGACGATCTCGACCTTGGTGTTGTGGACGAGGGTTACATCGGCCACCGCCCCGCGCGAATGGCGATGAAAGATGATCGACCAGATCATCACCCCGAACACGAGGATGCCGATCACCACGCAGACCCAGAAGGCCATCATGTGGAGGCCGTAGACCTCCCGGCTGATGCTGGTGACTCCCACGGGAAGATTGAGGAGTCCCCAGCCGGAGGAGGCCGGCAGATCCATCCGCGCCAGGCGGGCGAAGCCGTCGCGGCCGCGGCCAGCAGCGCCGCGAGGCTGAGCCATTCCGCAGGCCGTATTCCGAGTCTTGCGCGATACATCGTTGTCGTGCCTTTCTCGCGCGGTCCCCTTGCAGTGAAGGCCCCCCCGCGCGATATACGCTTACCGCAACAAAAAACCGTTTCGTCCCCTACTTCGGCCGCGAGGCCAGGGAGGGCGACTCGTCGATGCGGCCGATCAGGCGCTGCAATCTCACCGCCAGACCGTACCGCTCCTCATCCGTGAGGAAGCTGCCCAGCTCGCATTGCCGGCCGTGTGACTCTATGGTCAGCCGGCTCGGATGCAGTCGCGAGGCAGGACGGCGCAGTTTAACCTGAGCCCAGTGCCTCTGGAACACAGTAAGGTGGCAGCGCACGCGATCGCGCGACTCGACGCTCACGTCCGAGTCCGTGAGTGTAATGATTTCGGAACGGTACCGCCGCGCGAGGCTCGCATGCAGCGCCCACCCGACGAGCAGCATTTCCAGCCCGGAGAAGGGCAGGATGGGCCACATCCCCTTGAGCGCGAGCAGGCCCGCCAGCGTGAGGCAGAAGAGGCACAAACCCGCGAAAAATAGCGCCGCGGCTCGCAGGCTGAGCGAGCAGTTCGGGCAGATCACGATGCGCACAGGCTGCCGGGTCTGCAGCGTGGCCTCCATGAGTCGCCGGCCGTGCGGCATTCGAGGCCGCTCGAGCCGCCTCCTGTGAATGATGGACCGATGGTAGAGCGGCCGGATGGCCTGTTCAAGTCCACAGCTTGCTCGCGGCTGCGCCCAGATCGGGCGCCCCGTGGCCGCGGTCGAGGAAGGGGACGCTGGCGAGAGGTGGCGCGCCGAGGCGTGCGGTGAGAGTGGCGAGATTCCCGGCGGCGCGGTCGAAATTCGGGTCGATGGCATTGGCGATCCAGCCGGCGAAGGGTGTGCCTCGGGTGGCGAGCGATTCGCGGGTGAGGAGCGCGTGGTTGAGACAGCCCAGACGCAGGCCGACGACCAGGAGCACGGGTACGGCGAGCGCGGCGGCGAGGTCGGCCATGGATGCAGTGTCGCTGATGGGGGCGAGCCAGCCGCCCGCGCCCTCAACGATGACGCAGTCGGATACGCCGGCCAGGGAGTCGAGGCGGGAGCGCAGAAGAGCGAGATCGATCTCCACTCCGGCTTCGCGGGCGGCTATGTGGGGGGAGATGGGAGGCAGGAAGCAGTAGGGGTTTACGACCTCGTAGGGGGCCGTCACGTTGGCGGCGGCGATCAGAGTGAGGGCGTCGGAGTTTCTGAGGCCTTCAGGTGTTGAGTCGGAACCCGAGGCTATGGGTTTCATCACGGCCACCCGCAGGCCGCGGGCCACCAGTGCGCGCGTCAGCGCGGCGGCGACGACGGTCTTGCCAACTTCGGTGTCTGTGCCTGTCACGAAGAACGCCTTGTGTTTCATGAGCGCTCATTTCCGCCGTCGAATATCGGCGGGGGAGATCGTGACCTCGCCGGTGTGCGCGGATCCTGCGGGCCGTCCGGCGGTGCCCCAGGCGGCGCCGTAGACGACCTCATACGTGGCGGGGAGTTTGCCGTCCTGGCGGAATGCCTCGTAGGCGGTGAAGACGCGCTGCAGGTGACCGCGTCCGAGGAGCGTACGGGGGCGGCCCGCGGTTTCGTTGCGAGCGCCGATGGACTTCAGGTCGCGCATGAGCGTCACGGCGTCGTCGTAGGTGAACTGGTGGCGATCGACATCCAACACGGGCTCCAGGAGCCCGGCGCGCACCAGTGCGTCACCCACGTCGTGCACGTCGAGGAAGCGGTTTACGTGGCTGTGACTGTCGGCCTCGGCCCAGGCGCTGCGCAGCTCTTTCAGGGTGTCTGGGCCGAAGGTGCTGAAGACGAAGTGGCCCTGAGGCTTCAGCACCCGCCGCACTTCCGCGAGAGCGTCGTCGAGCGGATCGCACCATTGCAGCATCAGGTTGCTGAACACGATGTCGATGCTCGCGGACTCGAGGGGAAGGCGCGCGGCATCGCCGCAAACACGCTCGAACCGGCGGAAAAGGCGCTGGTGGCGACTGGCCTCGCGCAACATGCCGGGCGCGAGATCGAGGGCGATCGCCATGGAGCTGCGGTAACGACGCTTGAGGTCCGCGGTGACGCGGCCGGTGCCGGCTCCGAGGTCCAATACGACCTCGGGACTGAAGTCGAAGGGCTCCAGGCGACTGAGAAGCTCAGCGGCAACCCGCGATTGCAGAACGGCCGCGGCCTCGTAGCTCGAGCTCGCACGATCGAAGGCCGCGCGCACGCCGGCCTTGTCCAGTTGAAAGAAATCGGGCGGGTTGCCGGCGGTCATGTTCGCAGCAGGAAGTCGCAGATCAGCGCGCTGAGCTCCGGGAGATGCGACAGGAACGGCGCATGCGCAGCGCGGCGGATCTCCACGTAGCGGGCGTTGGGAAGACCGTCGGCGAGCGCATGCGAGGCGGCCGGCAGCGTGATGCGATCGTATTGACCTGCGATGACCAGAGTCGGCTGGATGATGTCGCCGAGCCGTGGGCGCAGGTCGGTTTCGCGCAGCAGCTCGAGGTCGCGGGCGAGCGCCGCCACGCCGGGATACCCATGGGCGAAGAGCGCCGCGCGCAACTGCTCCAGTGCTTCGGCGCTGCCAGCGCTGCCGCGGACCTGCAGCTCCAGGAAATCGCTGACCGTGCGCCGGTAATCCGTCTCCAATCCCTCTGCCTGTGCCGTGAGACGCTCAGGCGGTGCACCGTGAGGCCAATCGGGGCCGACGGTCAGCCGCGGCGTGGCTGCAATCAACACCTGGCGGTCCACGGCGCGCTGCGCGGTTGCGAGTTGCAATGCCATCTGGCCGCCGAGCGACCAGCCGAGAAGCGAATATTCGGCAGTGATCGCGGCGACGGTCTCGGAGACCTGTGCGGCCTGCCCTTCGAGCGATGAGCGCTCGGGCAGCCAAACGCTGCGGCCGTGGCCCGGCAGGTCGACGGCGATGATCCGGAAGCGGTCGCAGAGTGCGGCCGTGAGCCCGTCCCAGACACGAACGTTGAGTCCCCAGCCATGCAGTAGTACGAGCGCCGGCCCATCGCCGCGGACCTCGGTGTGGAGGTGGCTCATGACGTGGGCTTTGCCGCGCATATTCGGCTCAGAGCCTCGACCAGGGCGTCGACCTGACTCTCCTGATGCCCGGCGGTGAGCGTGATCCGCAGGCGTTCCGCGCCCGCGGGCACGGTGGGCGAACGGATGGCGACGACCCAGAACCCGGCGTCGCGCAGTGCATGTTGTGCAGCCAGCGCTGCCGCGGAACTGCCCAGCGGGATCGGCTGGATGGGGGTCGCCGAGTCGGCGAGCGGCACGCCCGCCTGCCGCGCCGCCGCCCGAAAGCGTGCGGTAAGAGCCAACACGCGCTCCCGCCTCCAGGTCTCTTGCCGCGCGATCCGCAGAGCCGCGCGAGTTGCCGCCGCGACGGGCTGCGGCAATGCAGTGGTGTAGACGTATGAGCGCGCGCGCTGGATGAGCAGCTCGATCAGATCTTCCGCGCCCGCGACAAAAGCGCCAAAGGAGCCGAACGCTTTGCCGAGGGTGCCGACCAGCACGGGCACCTCTTCGCAGCCCAGGTCGGCGAGCTCCAGGGCGCCCCGGCCGTTCGCGCCCAATACCCCAACACCGTGCGCATCGTCGACTACCAGCCAGGCTTCATGCGCGCGCGCGGCCTCTGACAGTGCGGCAAGTGGTGCGATATCGCCATCCATGCTGAATACGCCGTCAGTTGCAACCACCGCTGTTTGCGGTGTGCTCTCGGCCAGCAGCCGGCGCGCGGCGGCGGCATCGCGGTGCGGATAGCGCCGGAACCGCGCACCGGACAACAGGCCGGCGTCGATGAGCGAGGCGTGGCTCAGGCGGTCGAGCAGCACGGACTCGCCGCGAGCCGCGAGCGCGGTCACGACACCGAGATTGGCCATGTATCCGGTCGAGAAGAGAAGCGCGCGCGGGCGGCCGACGAAGGCGGCGAGCTCCTCCTCCAGAGCGGCGTGTTCCCGACCGTGACCACTGATGAGGTGCGAGGCGCCGCTGCCGGCGCCGCAGCGCGCCGCGCATTCCGCCATCGCAGTGGCGAGCGCCGGATGCGCCGCGAGCCCCAAATAATCGTTGCTGCTGAAATCGACGAGCCTGCGGCCGTCGACGATCACCTGCGTGTGGCTGCTCTTTTCGGGATGAGCGTCTACGGTCGCGCGGCGACGCCGCAGATGCTGCCGCTCGATCTCCTCGAGCAGCGGCTCAAGCGGCTGTCTCTTCATGAGCGGCGGCGCAAGCGGGCGATTCGGGCTTGATCCCCAATCGCGCGAGGAGGCTCCGATCCCGCTCGACGTCCGGATTGCCGGTGGTCAGCAGCTTCTCGCCGTAGAAAATCGAGTTGGCGCCGGCCAGGAAGCAGAGTGCCTGCAGCTCATCGCTCATTCCCTGCCGTCCTGCCGACAGGCGCACGTGAGCGCGCGGCATCATCAGGCGCGCCGCGGCGATCACGCGCACGAAATCGAGCGGATCGACGGGTGCAGTGCCGTCGAGCGGCGTACCCGGCACCTGTACGAGCTGATTGACGGGCACACTCTCCGGATGCTGCGGCAGGTTGGCGAGCGTCATCAGCAGCCTGGCGCGGTCAGCGGTCGACTCGCCCATACCCAGAATGCCGCCGCAGCAGACTTTGATGTCCGCGGCCCTGACCGCCTCCAGAGTGTCGAGGCGGTCCTGGTAGGTGCGGGTCGTGATGATCTGTCCGTAGAACTCCGGCGAGGTGTCCAGATTGTGGTTGTAGTAATCGAGGCCCGCGTCCTTCAGCTCCCGCGCCTGCTCCGGCGTCAGCATGCCGAGGGTGGCGCAGGTCTCGAGTCCGAGCGCGCTGACCTCGCGGACCATCTGCGCAATGACCCGCAGCTCCTTCGCCTTGGGCGAGCGGTAGGCGGCGCCCATGCAGAACCGCGTTGCTCCGGCCTCCTTGGCGCGCTGCGCCCGCTCGCGCACCGTGGCCACTTCCATCAGCTCCTCGCGCTCGAGCCCGGTGTCGTAGCGCACGCTCTGCGGGCAATAGGCGCAGTCCTCGGGACAGGCGCCCGTCTTGATCGACAGCAGCGTGCTCATCTGTACCGTGTTGGGCTCGTGATGCGCGCGGTGCACGCGCTGCGCATGGAAGAGCAGGTCCATGAGCGGGAGTCCCAGGAGGCTCGTGACCTCCGGCAGCGTCCAGTCGTGGCGAATGTTTCCGAGGGCGGTCGGGGGCATGCGCAGATCCAGTGGTCGCGACGGTTGGGATGTTCGCGGCCGCCGCGGCGAATGTCAACGAGAGGGCGACTTTCGAGTATACATTAGATCAATTTGTGATCACCTGTGCAGCAGGTGCACTGCCAGCGCCGCGGCTACCACCAGGGCGCCGACCACGGCGACGAGCACGGCCGCGGCGGCGCAGTCCTTCACCACCCGGATCTGCGGATGAACCTCGGGACTGAGATGGTCGGCGAGCGTCTCGATTGCGGTGTTGAGCAGCTCCGCCGCGAGCACACCAGCGCTGGCGAGCGCCGCTGCCGCCCACCAGATGGGCTCGGGGCGCAGCACGGCGAGCGCCGCGAACACCAGCACCAGTACGACCGCCTCGAACCGCACGCTGCGCTCCCTGCGCAGGCCATGCATGACGCCCGCCAGGGCGAAGCCCATGCGGCGCCAGAGCGGTTGATTCTTTTGCGGGCTCAACGCGAGTAAACGTACTGCAACAGGACGCCGATGAAGATGACCATGCCGACGTAGTTGTTGTTCAGAAACGCGCGCAGGCACGCGGCCGGCTCGCGCGCGCGGATCAGCCACTGCTGGTAGAGGAAGAGCAGGGCCGCCGCCACGAGCCCCGCGTAGTACCAGTTGCCGAAGCCCATATCGCGCCCGGCAAGCACCAGCGCGAACAGCATCATCACCTGCATCACGCCGATCAACAGGCGGTCCATGTCGGCGAACAGGATGGCGCTCGATTTGACGCCGATCGTGAGGTCATCCTCGCGGTCGACCATGGCGTAGATCGTGTCGTACAACACGGCCCAGACGACTGCGGCGATGTACAGCACCCAGGCGATGCGCGGCAGCGAATCGCGCTGCGCGGCAAAGGCCATCGGCACGCTCCAGCCGCCGAAGGAGATGCCGAGATAGAGCTGCGGCAGCGGGAAGAACCGCTTCACGAACGGATACGACACGGTGAGCGCGGCGCCGATGACGGCGAGCTTGACGGTGAAGATATTGAGCCTGCGTGACCAGCCACAGCGCGGCCGCGGCGAGCACGCACGAACAGCACCAGGGCCTCGGTCGGCGACACGCGGCGCGCGGCGAGCGGCCGCTCCCGAGTGCGCCTGACGTGCGGATCGATGTCCCGGTCGGCGAAGTCGTTGATGACGCAGCCGGCGGCGCGCATGAGCACCACGCCCAGCACGAAGACGATCAGTACCTTTGGATCCGGCCTGCCCGCCGCCCGCGACCCACAGCGCCCACAGCGCCGGCCACAGCAGCAGCCACGTGCCGATCGGACGATCGAAGCGCGCGAGCCGCCCGTACTCCTCTACCCGCCGCGCAATGCGGTAGTGGAAGGGCGCCTCTTTGGGCTTGGCTGCGAGGCCGAGGTCGCCTGCGGCTGCGGTGCTATTCATCGGGTCTCACTCACACTCTTGCGTACTGCTCGGCCGTGCCGATCCAGCGGGCCGCGAGCGCGGCAATACTATCCGGGTAGTGCGAGATCAGCAGCTCCGCGGCTTCCTGTACGCGCGGCAGCAGGTCCGCATCGCGCATCAGATCCGCGACCCGCAGTTGCGCCAGCCCGGTCTGCCGGGTGCCGAGAAGCTCGCCGGGACCCCGCAGCTCGAGATCGCGGCGCGCGATCTCGAAGCCGTCGTTGGTGTCGCGGATGACCTTCAGGCGCTGCGCGCGCCAGCGGCGAGAGCGGCGCGCGGTACAGCAGCACGCAGGTGCTGGCCTCCGCGCCGCGCCCCACCCTGCCCGCGCAGCTGATGCAGCTGCGCCAGCCCCATGCGCTCGGCGTTCTCGATGACCATCAGGGTCGCGTTGGGCACGTCGACCCCGACCTCGATCACCGTAGTCGCGACCAGCAGCTGGATGCGTGCCTGCCTTGAAGGCCAGCATCGCTGCGTCCTTCTTCGCGGACGGCATTCGGCCGTGCACCAGCCCCACCCGCACTTCGGGCAACGCCTCTGCGAGGGCGGCGGCGGTCTCCTCCGCGGCCTGCGAGCGCAGCTCGTCCGACTCTTCGATCAGCGGACAGACCCAGTAGGCCTGGCGGCCGGCGCGGCAAGCCGCGACGATGCGCGCCACCACCTCCGCGCGCCGCTCCTCCGGCACCACGACCGTTCGCACCGGCGTGCGGCCGGGCGGCAACTCGTCGATCACGGAGATGTCGAGGTCGGCGTAGGCGGTCATGGCCAGCGTGCGCGGGATGGGCGTCGCGGTCATGATGAGCTGGTGCGGAAAGCGCCCGAGCTTGTTGCCCTTCTCCCGCAGCCGCAGCCGCTGCTGCACGCCGAAGCGATGCTGCTCGTCGACGATGACGAGCGCCAGGCGCGCGAACTCGATGCCTTCCTGGAAGAGCGCGTGCGTGCCCGACCACGACGCGGATCTCGCCCGTAGGCGACTGCCTCGCGAGCGCGCTGCGCCGCGTGCGCGCGGGCTGCGAGCCCGAGATCAGCGCGACCGTCGAGACCCGAGCGGCCTGAACCACTGTCGAAATTGCGCCAGTGCTGCTCGGCGAGGAGCTCGGTGGGCGCCATGAGCGCAGCCTGATGCTACCGTGCGTGCGGCAGGCGCTGCCCACGGCGCGCGCCGCCGCGGCGGCCGCGACCACCGTCTTGCCGCAGCCGACATCTCCCTGCAGAGCCGCACCATCGGCACGCTGGTGGCGCAGGTCCGCCTCAACTTCCGCCAGCGCGCGCGCCTGCGCGCGGGTGAGCGCGAAGGGCAGCGCGGCCGATGAGCCGCGCCGCGATCGCGGCCGCGTCATCGAGCGGCCAGGCCGGGTCGGTCCTGCAGCAGCGCGCTTGCATCAGCCGCAGGCTCAGCCTGATGGGCGAGCAGCTCCTCGAAGGCGAGCCGCCGCTGCGCCGGGTGGCGGCCGGCCGCCAGCTCGTCGAGCTGCGCCTCGCGCGGCGGCCGGTGCAGATACTGCAGCGCTTCCCGCAGCGACGGCAGATCGAGGGACTCCAGCACCTGCGGCGGGATCCAATCGCGTACCGCCGCGGTATCGAGCTCGTGCAGCGCCTGTGCGATGAGCGCGCGCAGCCGGCCCTGCGGTACGCCCTCCGTCAGCGGGTAGATCGGGCGTCAGCGTTTCCTCGAGCGGCGCGGCCTCGCCGCTCACGCGGCGATACTCCGGATGCACGATCTCCAGTCCCTAGCGGACCGCGGCGCACCTCGCCGAAGCAGCGCAGGCGCGTGCCGCGGGCGAGTCCCTGCTGCTGCGCTCGCCGAGAAATGGAAGAAGCGCAGCGTCAGGAACCCGGAGCCGTCGGAGAGGCTGCACAGCAGCTGCCGGCGGCCGCGGTAGGCGACCTCGGCGAGCTGGACCTCGCCTTCGACCACCGCGCGCGTCCCGGGAAGTGAGCGCGCCGATCGCTGACGACGTGGTGCGGTCCTCGTAGCGCAGCGGCAGCACGAAGAGCAGATCCTGCAACCTGCGTGACGCCGAGCCGCGCCAGGCGCTCGGCGAGCGCCGCGCCGACGCCGCGCAGCGCCGTGACCGGTCGCTGCTCTGGTGATGATGCGCTGGATCCGGGCATCCTGCCCGGCCCAGCGCCGTCTCGGGCAAAAAGCGTGGTTTTTGCCCGAGACGCGGCCACCTCGGCGGCCGGGCACATCCCTGTGCCTGAGTCGACGGATGTCGCGTTGCTTCATGACTGGGTGACGCGGCCGATCGGCGACTGCAGCCAAGGTACAGGACGCACTCGATCTCGACGCGCGCGCCGCGGGGCAGCTGCGCGACGCCGACCGCCGCGCGTGCCGGATAGGGCTGCGGGAAGTAGAGCGCCATGATCTCGTTGACCTTGGCGAAGTGCGCGAGATCGGTGAGGATAGATGTTGACCTTCACGGCCTGGGCGAGGATGCCGCCCGCGGCCTCGGCGACCGCCTTCAGGTTGTCGAACACGCGGCGGATCTCCGCCTCGATGTCGCCGCTGACCAGCTGCTTGTGGCCGGGTCCAGCGGGATCTGGCCGGAGAGGTAGACGGTATCGCCGGCGCGCACCGCCTGCGAGTAGGTGCCGATCGCCTGCGGCGCGCGCTCGGTATGAATCGCTGTACGGCTCATCTGCTCGCTCACTCGTTGTCTGTATTGCGGATCGCGGATCGTCGCTCTCGTCGACGCCTTCTATGTGTCCGTCCGCCGGATCGGTCGCGCGCGTGGGCGGCGATGGTGCGCGTGACGCGCGTCACGTCCGGCATGCGGCGGATGACGCGCATCACGCGCGCCAGGTGCTCGCGGTCGCGCACCCGCAGCTCGAAGGTCAGGACCGAGGCGTCGCCGTCCTGCTCCTCGATCGAGACGTGATCGATGTTGGTTTCGGTGCTGGCGATGGCCGCGGCGACCGCCGCCAGCACGCCGGTGCGGTTGACCACGTAGACGCGGATCTCGGAGGTGAAGAGCCGGTCCGGCGCGCGTCTGCCAGCTCACCGGCAGCCATTTCTCCGGGATGCTTGCGGTAGTCCTCGACGTTGACGCAGTGTCTCGCGGTGGATGACCACGCCGCGGCCGGCGGAGAGGAAGGCGAAGATCGGATCGTTGGGGATCGGGAAGCAGCAGCGCGCGTAGGTGACGAGCAGTCCTTCCGTGCCGGCGATCGCCAGCGGCGCCGGCGCGCGCGGATCGCCGCCCGGCTGCCGGCTGCGCCGGGCAGCAGGCGCCGCGCGACCAGCGGCGCGAGGCGCTCGCCGAGGCCGATCTTCTCGTAGAGCTCGTCGAGATCCTTCATGCCGAACTCGCCGAGCGCGGCCTGCATGGACCTCGGGGCTCACTTCCTCCAGCGCCAGGCGGAATTCCCCGAGCGCCTGGTTGAGCAGCCGCTGCGCCGAGCGCGATGGCTTCGGTGCGCCGCAGGCTCTTCAGGTAATGGCGGATGGCGTTGCGCGCCTTGGCGGTGACGACGAAGTTCACCCAGGAGGGATTCGGCATCGCGCCCTTGGCGGTGATGATCTCGACCGTCTGGCCGTTGCGCAGCACGGTGCGCAGCGGCGTCAGCCGCCGGTCCACCTTGGCGGCGACGCAGCGGTTGCCGATGTCGGTGTGCACGGCGTAGGCGAAGTCGACCACGGTCGCGCCGCTCGGCAGGCGCAGGATCTTGCCCTTCGGCGTGAACACGTACACCTTGTCGGGAAACAGGTCGACCTTGACGCTCTCGAGGAACTCCTCCGAGCTGCCGCCTTCCTGCAGCTCCACCAGGCTCGACAGCCACTCGCGCGTGCGCTCCTGCTGCGATCGAGTCCGCGTCGCCGCCGGTCTTGTACTTCCAGTGCGCCGCGATGCCGGACTCCGCGACGCGGTGCATGTCCTCGGTGCGGATCTGCACCTCGATGGGCACGCCGTTGGGACCGAACAGCGTCGTGTGCAGCGACTGGTAGCCGTTGACGCGCGGGATGGCGATGTAGTCCTTGAAGCGCCCGGGCATGGGCTTGAACACCGAGTGCACGATGCCGAGCGCGCGATAGCAGGTGTCGGGCTTGTCGACGATGATGCGCAGGCCGTAGACGTCGACGATTTCGTTGAGCGAGGCGCGCTTGCGCCGCATCTTCTTGTAGATGCTGTAGAGATGCTTCTCGCGCGTCTCCACCCGCGCGTGGATCTCGTTCTTGAGCAGCGCGCCGGTCAGCTGCTGGTCGATCTTCTTCAGGAACTCCTTCTGGTTGCCGCGCGCGCTTGCGCAGCGCCCGCTCGAGCACGCGATAGCGGTGCGGATAGAGCGCCTCGAAGCCGAGGTCCTCGAGCTCGAGCTTCATGTTGTAGAGCCCGAGGCGCTCGGCGATCGGCGCGTAGATCTCGAGCGTCTCGCGCGCGATCGGCCCGCCGCCGCGGCGGCGGCCATCGCCTCGATGGTGCGCATGTTGTGGGTGCGGTCGGCGAGCTTGACCAGGATGACCCGCAGGTCGCGCACCATCGCGAGCAGCATCTTGCGGAAGGACTCCGCCTGCGCCTCCTCGCGGCTCTTGAACTTGATCTGGTCGAGCTTGGTGACGCCGTCGACGAGCTCGGCGACGTCGGCGCCGAAGCGCGCCGCGAGCTGGTCCTTCGGCGTCGGGGTGTCCTCGATGACGTCGTGCAGGATCGCCGCGATCGATGGTGTCGGCATCGAGGTGCAGGTCGGCGAGGATGGCGGCTGCCGCCACCGGGTGGGCGATGTAGGGCTCGCCGGAGAGGCGCTTCTGTCCCTTGTGGGCCGAGGCGCCGAACTCGGCGGCCTCCGCGATGCGGCTCACCTGCTCGGCTGGGCAGGTAGCTTGCCGACTGCGGCCAGCAGCTCCTTCAGTCCCGGAGTGCGCCTTCCGCCGGGGAGCAGTCCCAGGAGCGAAGACGCATAGTCCATAGGAGTTGCCGGGAGGCTTCAGTCTCCCAGCCCGAACTGCGGCGCGCGGAAGGTAGACTGGCCTCGGCTCCGGCATCGCGGGCTCGGCCGGAGGCTCAGGCTCGCGGAGCATTTCGGCGGTCACGTTGCCGGCGGCGATCTCGCGCAGGGCGACCACCGTCGGCTTGTCGTTCTCCCAGCGCGACCGTGGGCTCGGCGCCGTTGGCCAGCCGCCGGGCGCGCTGCGCCGCCAGCAGCACGAGCTGAAAGAGGTTATCGACGTTCTGCAGGCAGTCTTCGACGGTGATACGGGCCATGGTAGGGGTACGTAAGGTAAAAAAATGAAGGGCGCCGGATAGCGCCGGGGGTTACCTACTATAAGCCCATTCTGGTGCTCAGGCCAGCAGGCGCGCCAGGAGCGGAGCCAGCTCGGGGCGGCCGGCTGCCAATCCCTGCGCTCCGCCGCTGCTGGCGGGGGGTACCGTCTCGCCGTGAGCCGCCATAATGGCCATCAAGTCTGCCACCGCCCGTTCGAAGTCATCGTTGACAACCACGTAGTCGAACTCCCGCCAATGCGACATGTCGCTCACGGCATCGCGCAGGCGGCGCGCGATCACCTGCGGGGAATCGGTCGCGCGGCTCTGCGCAGGCGCTTCTCCAGCGCCTCGCGGGAGGGCGGGAGAATGAAAATGGTTACGCAGTCGGGCATGGCCGAGCGCACCTGCCGGGCGCCCTGCCAGTCGATCTCCAGCACGATGTCCCCGCCCTGGGCGAGGCGAGCTTCGACCGGCGCGCGCCCCGTGCCGTAGAGATTGTCGAAGACGCGGGCGTGCTCCAGGAACTCGCCTTCGACTACCAGACGCTCGAACTCCGGCACGGTAATGAAGTAGTACTCCCGGCCGTGCTGCTCGGTGGGGCGCCGCGGTCGCGTGGTGTGTGAGATCGACATTCGCAGATCGGGCATGCGCTCGAGCAGCGCCCGCACCAGGGAGGTCTTGCCGGCGCCGGATGGCGCGGCCAGCACGAACAGCGTGCCGCGTGTGGTGGGTGTCGTCCGCGCCGTTTCGTCAGCGAGCTCTTCGCGCGCAGCGGCGGCCCACGCGCGCAACGCCTGGGCGCGGTGGCTGACTTCGTTCTTCACGGTCGGGTCGAGCTCCGCCGCGGTGCCCGGTGCATCCGCGGGGAGGAATATCGGGTCGTACCCGAATCCGCCGGAACCCCGCGGCTCGAGCGCGATGCGCCCTTCCCAGGTGCCGTGCGCGACGATCGGCCGGCTGTCGTCATGCCGGCGCACGAAGGCGATCACACAGTGATAGCGCGCCTGGCGAAACTCCGCCGGCACATCGTGCAGCTCCGCGAGCAGCTTGTGGAGATTGTCGCCATCGCTCGCGCCCTCGCCTGCGAACCGCGCCGAGCGTACGCCCGGCCGGCCCTCGAGTGCGTCGACCTCGATGCCGGAGTCATCTGCCAGCGCGGGCAGGCCGGAGGCTCGCGCCGCATGACGGGCCTTGATGAGCGCGTTCTCCAGGAAGGTAGTGCCGGTCTCCGGCGGCGAGTCGATGCCGAGCGTGCTCTGCGCGACGAGCTCGAGGCCCAGGGGCGCGAGCATCGCCGTGAGCTCTTTCAGCTTGCCGGCATTACCGCTCGCGAGCACGGTTTTCATGCAGCGCTGTCCGCGAGGGCCTTTGCTTGCAAGGAGAACAACCGCTCGATGCCGCCAGCCGCGAGAGCGAGCATGGCATCGAGCTCGTGCCGGCGGAAGGGGTGTCCCTCGGCAGTGCCCTGCAGCTCGACGAAGCCGCCGCCGCTGCGCATCACCACGTTCATGTCAGTCTCGGCCTGCGAGTCCTCGCGGTAGTCGAGATCCAACACGGGGCCGCCGCCGACAATCCCCACGGAAACTGCGGCGACCTGTCCGTGCAGGGGGGACGCGGGGATCGTGCGCTGCGCCACGAGCTTGCCGCAGGCCTGCGCCAGCGCAACGTAACCGCCCGTGATCGATGCCGTGCGTGTGCCGCCGTCGGCCTGGAGGACATCGCAGTCGATGGTGATGGTGCGAGGCCCCAGCGCCTTGAGATCGATCACCGCCCGCAGCGACCGACCGATGAGGCGCTGGATCTCCTGCGTGCGGCCACTCTGCTTGCCGCGCGAGGCCTCGCGCGCCGAGCGGGTGTGGGTCGACCGCGGCAGCATCCCGTATTCCGCCGTCACCCATCCCTGGTCCTTGCCGCGCAGGAACGGCGGCACGGTGTCCTCGACGCTGGCGGTACACAACACCTGAGTGTCGCCGATCTCTATCAGCACCGCGCCCTCGGCATGCTTGGCGAACCGGCGCGTAAAGGTGACCGCGCGCATCTCATCGGGCGCGCGCCCGCTCGGGCGTGTCATGACAGCCAGCGCAGCACGGCCGCGGAGGTGTTGTCACTGCCCGTGCCGTTTCGGGACACCGCTCTCTGGCCCAGCTCGAGCAGCTTCTCGCGCAGCGGCACGCCCGCAGTCGCGCCCGCGGTTGCCGGCGCAGACAACTCCGCGGCGATCTCCGCGTCCTTCAGGCCGCTCCACAGGCCATCGGTGCACAGCAGCAAGACGTCTCCGGCCTGCAGCGGTCGCCGCCGCGTGATCGCCATGTCAGGAAGGATGGGATCGCCGCCGAGGCAGCATTCGACGTAGTTGCGGTGAGGATGGGTCAGGGCTTGCTCCGCGGTGATCAGACCTTCGCGCAGCAGTACTTCGACGTGGCTGTGGTCGCGGCTGCGGCCGACGAGTGCGCCGGCCCGCAGATGATAGATGCGGCTGTCGCCGACGTGCGCCCACCAGGAGGCGCCCTGCTGCACCAGGCAAAGCGCGCAGGTGGCGCGCGGCCGCTGCTCGAGCGGCAGCGACGCCCCGAGCTTGACGACTTCATCGTGCGCGCGGCCCAGCACCAGGTGGAGGAATCCCAGTGGATCGAAGAGCGGCTGCGAGCTGTGCCCGAAGGCATCGAGCACGATCTCGCGGGTGATCTCCGCGGCGCGCGCACCGTTGGCGTGGCCGCCCATGCCGTCTACGACGACGAGCAGCGCCGCATGATCGGTGACTGCGGCGGCTACCCGGTCCTGGTTCTCCTCGCGCCCGCCCAGGAGGCTGACGTCGGCATACTCAACGCGCAAGAATAAGTCCATGCATCTGTTAGACTTTCGATTCGTCTTTATAGCACCCCGGGACGCCAGGAGCTAAGCGTTTAACTCAATGATTGCCAGCATGACAGGCTTCGCGCGGCGGGAGATCTCCGGCTCCTGGGGAACGCTCGTGTGCGAGCTGCGCAGCGTCAACCACCGCTTCCTCGAAGCCGGTTTCCGCCTGCCGGACGAGCTGCGCTCCGCCGAGGGCGAGCTGCGCCAGCACCTGGCGCGCGAGGTCCGTCGCGGCAAGGTCGATTGCTCCATCAGCTACCGCCGCGCGCAGGTCTCCGAGGCCGGCCTGGAGGTCGACGCTCAGGCGCTCGAGCGGGTGCTCGCGCGGCTGAAGGACATCGGCCGCTCCTTCCCGGCGCACACGGTGAATCTCGTCGATGTGCTGCGCTGGCCCGGCGTGCTCAAGGAGGACAGCTCCGCGGGCGAGGAGCTGATGGTCGCAACGAAGGCGCTCTTCGGCAGCACTCTCGAGGATCTGGTCGCAGCCCGGGCGCGCGAGGGATTGCGACTCAAGGAGATCCTGGAGCTGCGCTGCACCAGCCTCGAGGACCAGGTGCGACAGGTGCGCGAGCGGCTGCCCGAGGTGCAGACCCGGTTGCGCGCGCGGCTCGATGAGCGGCTGCGGGAGCTGACCGCGAGCGTGGATCAGGACCGCCTGGAGCAGGAGCTCGCGCTGCTGCTGCAGCGGCTCGACGTCGACGAGGAGCTCGATCGGCTTTCCGGCCACATCCAGGAGATCCGCCGCGTCGTCGCCGCCAACGAGCCGGCCGGCAGGAGGCTCGATTTCCTCATGCAGGAGCTCAATCGCGAGGCGAACACCCTGTCATCGAAGTCACAGGACCTCGACACCACGCGTACCGCGGTCGACATGAAGGTCGTCATCGAGCAGATGCGGGAGCAGGTGCAGAACGCGGAATAGGGTTGATGGGGGCCCAGGCGTAAAGCCTCTGCTCCCGCTGCACGCCCACCGCGCATTGTGAAGAGTCACCGGCGGCCCCGCTCGGGGCCCGACCACTCCCGGTTGATCCGGTTCAAATCAAACCCCTTCGGATCGAACACGCCGCCGATCCAGCGCATCATGTCCCCGTGCTGCTCATGCTGACGGTCACCGAGGATCTCCAGGAACAGGGCGTAGCCATGAGGGCCACCGACGTCCTCCGGCGGGCAGGCATTCTCGCCGGCGACGCAGATCGGTAGGGACAGATCGCCGAGTCTCGAGGCCGGCGCGGACTCGATGACGATCCGGTGCTCCCAGCCGTCCCCCATGTCGTAGCGGTACTCGAATTCGCCACGCGGCCCGAGCCCCGAAACCACAGCGGCGACCGAGACCCGCCGCTCGTCGCGGTATCGACTGACTTCCTCGGCCGAGCCGGCTTCCCGTATCCACCAATCCGGCGCCACCAGACCGGCCCCGACCTCGAACTCGTGGGCGTGGGAGTCCGTCCAGCCCATCACCCACTGCAGATAGCGGTGCAGGCTCGCCAGCATCCAGTTGTCGGGGACGAGCACCCGCCGCCAGACGAGGGGGGCCACCTCCATCAGCTCGATGCGCAGTGCCACGGCTTTGGGCGTTGGCGGCTTTGTCATGCGCTCAAGTCCAAGTAACGACGGTCGGCGTCCGCTGAATTCTCACCCACGGCGCTCGCCCTTCGAAACCCCGCGCGCCATGCGCAGCACGTTCTCGCGATGGAACTCCAGATACTGCCGCTGACCCCGTGAGAATGCGCCGACGTTCACTCGGGCGTCGCGGTCGATCCCCATGCGCTTGAGAGAAACCGGGTCCGCGACCGGCGACACGATGAGCTGGCCAGCGTTCTCGAAGGAAATGAACCCCTTGTCAAACAGGTGATCTACCGTCGGGGTCAAGAGCAGACCGTTCTCACCGTCGAGCCGCTGCTCGTTACTGCTATCGCGCCAGGGCTGGATGTGGCTCGCGATCAGGTGCTCCATGCGCGCCACTCGGGTGATACGGCAGGCGCGTTCGATCGAGCGTACGTTGTCCCGGAAGACTCCCTGACCACGACGCGCCTGGACGAGTGCGGTTCTCTCGGTCTGCGGGATCGCCGCATCGGAATTGATGCCGGCCTCCACGCGTCGCTCCCATTCCTCGATATCGCGCTCGGGCGCTGGCGAGTCGCGCTCGACCCGACCGACCTCCTGCACCGACATCGGCGACCTGCTGAGCCTCCGCACCGATCAGTGCGAACAGCGTCCAAGCCAGCTCCCGGCTGATCTCCGTCAGATAGACGCTCTGTAGACCATTGCCTTCGGGGGTCAATGGTGCGTATTTGCTAGCCAGCTGAGGACGCAGCCGCGCAATGTGATCCTTGGGACGGATTGTATTAGAAAGACGCTGCCAGCGAACTCCCACACGCCAGCCGGCCTGGCTCCAGTTCGATGCCGGCCGTGCCGAATTCCTCCGGCTTGGGGCTCTCGTGGCAATAGCCGCTGACGACGCCAAGCGCCGCGATGCGCGTGTCGCAGAACGAGAGAACGATATCGCCTGGCGCGACCTCGCGCATGAACTCGTAGAAGGGATTTCGGTGGCCGTTCTTGTTGCGCTTCGGTGACCAGAGATAGCCGCCTTCGATCTCCTGGCGGAAGGTTTGGTTCTGGTTAACCCACCAAAAGCGCACGTTGTTCCGTCCCACTGTTTTGACAGGTTATTTCTACCGCCTCGAATCTACGTCCACCACGGCCAGACCCCTGCTGGCGCAGTCGGATTCTCTCCATCCACCGCTGCACCTGACGGCTTGCGATTGCGTATCCTCATTGATTCGTAATCGCATACACCATGTCGCCGACGAATCGTTTGAATGATTCGTTCTCCACGAACTGCTTGTAGACCTGCGTATCGTCCTTCAACAGGTGCTGCATCACCCGTCCCAGCGCCTGGTCGTGCGCCATGCGCGCAGTGTGCGGTGTGTTCTGCTTGGCGTTCTGGTAGGCCGGGTCAGCGGCGACCTGCGGCGCGATGTCGTCGCGGATCCGCTTCGCCACCCGATCTGTGTCCGTAAACAGCGTGCCGAACTGCTCATTGAAGGTCTTCAGGATGTTGCTCAGGCGATCCAGCTCGGGCTCGGCCTTGCGGCCGCCAGCATCGTCTAGCAGCGCCTTCTGCCGAACGATGACCCTCGTGATAGTGACTGATAGCATCTCCTCGTCAGGGTGATCGCGATCCTTCAGTTCAGCAAAGAGAGCGCGGTTCGGCAGCACTGACCAGTGCTTAGGCACCTCACCAAGCCATCGCTGCGACGACTCTTTGTACTCTGCATACGGCTTGAGGTCAGCGATCATGTCTACTCCCCGTCGTGCATCTGCCGCTCACAGGGGCGGCGCACGAGGCCCAACACATAGGGCAGTACGTCGAGCGTACTGAGGCCACCTCCACACCGTCACAGGTGCGCTGGTAGATCGGGATGACGAACTGCGGCGACTTTTGCAGGAAGCTGAGGAGCTTGGCTTCGGTGGCCTTCATGGTTGGCTCTACTTTTTCTGGGCTGCGGGTTTGGCGGCGGCAGGGAACTGGCGAGCCGCCCTCTCGCGAGCGTGCTCGATGGCCTGATGCAGGCGGCTGCGCAGGAGCGGCAGCGGGGGCAGCTCCGTCAGGTACTCACTGACACGGATGGACTTGGCGTCGAGTTGCAGTAGTTCCACCTGCTCGGCATCCGCGGAGGCGCACAAGATGAGGCCGATGGGGGCCGCTTCTCCGGGGGCGCGCTCGTGCTTGTCGAGCCACCGCAGGTAGAGCTCCATCTGCCCGACGTGGGCCGGTTGGAACGACTCGAGCTTCAGTTCGACGGCGATCAGGCAGCGCAGGTGGCGGTGGAAGAACAGCAGGTCGAGGTGAAAATCGTCCCTACCGACGCTCATTCGCTTCTGTCGCGCGACGAAGGTGAACCCGGAGCCGAGCTCCAGCAGCACTCCTTCCAGCTCACGCAGGATGGCGGCCTCCAGATCGCGCTCGCTGAACGCGCCTTTCAGGCCGAGCAGATCCAGCAGGTAGGGATCGCGAAACACCAGATCGGGACTCATCTGCCCGTCGCGCAACCTGGCGATCTCGGTGGCGACGACGCCCTTTGGCTTCTTCGACAGCGCAGTGCGCTCGAACAGCATGCCGCCGATCTTCTGCCGCAGGGTGCGCACATCCCAGCGCTCGATGCGGCTTATCTCGGCGTAGAATTCCCGTGCGAGGGGCTCCTTGATCGGCAGCAACTCCATGAAGTGACTCCAGCTCAATTCTTGCGACAGCGTCGCAAGAATTCGCTCGTCGGTCATCCACTCCGCGAATCGAACCATGCGGGTGAGAGCGGTGTAGCTGAATCCGGCCCCGAACTCGGCGGTCAATTCTTGCGACACGGCTGCAAGAGTTTGCCTCCCATAAGCGGCTCGACCACCCTGTAGGTTCTCGCGCAGGAGACGTCGCCCAACACTCCAGAAGAGCATGGTGGTGGTAGCATTGGCCGCCGACGCGATCCGCTGACGAGCGGACTCGATCAGGCTGCGCAAGTCCGAAAGCAGCTGTGACTCATCGGCGATAAAAGGAGTGTTTGCCCGGACAGAGCCGCCAACGCGCTCGCGTATCTCGGGCGGTGTAGGTGCGAGAGCCCTCGCGGGCTTGCGTGCAACCTTCTTCTTCATCGCGAGTTTCCGGTTTTCAACAACCCATCCAGCAGCCCCTCGGCTTCCTTCTCGATGGCGAGGATGTCGGCGCTGATCTCCTCCAGGGTGCGCATCGGCTGCGGCTTGTAGAAGTGCCGGGTGAAGCTGACCTCGTAGCCGATCCGGGTAGCGTCTTCCTTGATCCACGCATCGGGTGTGTAGGCAACACCTCGCGACGGATGAAGGCTTCGATGCCACCCTCTTCCAGCAGCGGCACCTGCTCGGTGTCGCGCCGGTCGGCGCCGGGCTCGTACTCGACCACGGCAGCCTTGCCGTTCACCGAGGCCTCGAAAAGACCACGGAGAGGGTCTGGCTTGGCCTTGCCGGGCTTGTGCACTTTGGCGATGACGGGTGGCGCAGACTCCTCGCGCCAGCTCACGGCCTTCAGGATCGCCTTCAGGTCGGCGGCGGGCAGCCTGATATTCAGCGTGCCGAGCGCGGTATCGACGCGATCTCGAAAGACGTTGTGGTCTTCGAAAAGCATTTCGCCGAGGGCCTCACGCAGTCGGGTGGCGGCATCCATCAGCCGCCCATCGCGCTCCCAGGTCCTGGCGTCGAGCAGCCTTTTTTGCTTCTTCTCGGGTAGGCCCTTCTTCGTGTTGCCGGCGTTTTCGTCGTCACTTTCATCCTCATCGCCGCCCCAGTCGGCAAGGCGATTCTCCAGGGTGCCGGCGAGCTTGGCGAAATGGGTGAACAGCTCGTCGCCCAACTCCTCAAAGAGCGCCGCGCGAATATCTTCGTCGCCGGAATTGAAGCGCAGCGTCTCGATGGCTTTGAGCTTGAGCTGGCTGTGCAGGCGCAGAGGACGCTCGACGGTGACCTTCCAGTAGCCGAAGGCGGCGTTCTCGAAGATCTTCGACTCTGCTGTTTCCTTGAAGTCGAGAAACGTACGGCTGATGCGCTCGATGTCCTCGGGAGAGAGCTCGCAGTTCTTCTTGCCCAAGTTCTTGCGCAGCGGCCTGAACCACTGACTGGCGTCGATCAGCTGCACGCGGCCCTGGCGATGTGCGGGCTTACGGTTGGACAGCACCCAGATGTAAGTAGCGATGCCGGTGTTGTAAAACAGGTTGAGTGGCAGGGCGACGATGGCTTCGAGCCAGTCGTTTTCGATCAGCCAGCGGCGGATGTTGCTCTCGCCCTGGCCGGCGTCGCCGGTGAAAAGCGAGCTGCCGTTGTGGACTTCGGCGATGCGGCTGCCGAGAGCCGACTTGCCGTTCATCTTCGATGCCATGTTGGCGAGGAAGAGCATCTGGCCGTCGCTCGATCGCGTCACGAGCGACAGCTCCTCGCCCTGGTGCATGACCTTGAAGCGCGGATCGCGCATGCCGTCCTTGCCGCCCATCGCCTCGAGATCCTTCTTCCAGCTCTTCCCGTAGGGCGGGTTGGCGAGCATGAAGTCGAACTCCTGGGCCGGGAAGGCGTCGTGCGACAACGTGGACCACTCCGCGCCACCGACGATGTGATCGGCGCTCTCACCTTCCCCCTTGAGCAGCATGTCTGCCTTGCAAACGGCGTAGGTCTCCGGATTGATCTCCTGGCCGTAGAGAAGGCTCTCGACCTGCTGCTTGCGCCTGGCGGCGATGGCCGTGAGCGTCTCCTCGCCCACTGTGAGCATGCCACCGGTACCGCAGGCGCAGTCGTAGAGCAGGTAGGTGCCGGACCTGATCTCGGCCTCGATGGGCAGGAAGACGAGGTTCGCCATCAGGCGCACCGCGTCGCGCGGCGTCCAGTGCTCGCCCGCCTCCTCGTTGTTTTCTTCGTTGAACTTGCGAACCAGCTCCTCGAAGACGGTGCCCATCGCGTGGTTGTCGATGCCTGCCGGCGATAGATCGATGGTGGGATCGAGAAACTTGTTGATCAGTGTCCCGATGGCGTCGGCCCGGGAGAGCGTGGAGAGCTGGTGGCGGAACTTGAAGTTCTCGAGGATGTCCTGGACGTTGGGCGAGAACCCGTTGAGATAGTCCTCGAAGTCGGCTAGGAGCTGCTGCTGGCTGCCGCGGGACTTGAGGTCGCGGAGCGTGAATTTCGAGGTGTTGTAGAAAGCCTGGCCAGCGGCATCGCAGAGCGCGGCTCGCTGCTCGGTGATGCGCGCGTCGTCGAGCATTCTCTTGGTTTCGAGCACGTTTTTCTTGGTCGGCTCGAGCACCGCGTCCATGCGTCGGATCACGCACATGGGCAGGATGACATCCGGGTACTTGCCGCGCTTGAAGAGATCGCGCAGGACGTCGTCAGCGATACCCCAGATGAAGGACACGATCTTGTTGTGCGTTGCCTGATCCACTATCGGAAGTTCTCCATGCAATCGTTATGAGAGCCACTCGGCTGCCGCAGCTGTCGCTGCAGTACATCGCGGTATTTCGCGTCGTCCGCTCCTGGCTCGTCCGGGGCGATCTCCGGCCGGTGCAGCAGCGCGTCGAGCCGAGCGAACGCCGCGTCTGCGACGGATTCAGTGAAACCGCTCACTGTGGCCCCGTCAGCATGTTCATCACCAGCCGGATCATCACCTCCTTGTCCTTGGGCAAGGATTCGGCGACGAGCAGGGCGAGCGCCGCGAGGCCGACATCGTTGATCACAGTCTCACCGCCGCGAAACAGCCTGCGATTGCGGTTCAGGAAGTCGACAAACAGGAAAGAGCCGATGCGCTTGTTACCGTCGGAGAAGGGGTGATTCTTGATGACGAAGTAGAGCAGGTGCGCGGCCTTGGACTCAATCGACGGATAGGCGGGCTCCCCGAAGACGGTCTGATCTAGATTGCCGAGCAAGGCTGCCAGGCCGTCCTCGCGCTCGTAGCCAAAGAGGTCGCTGGCCTCCCCGCGCGCGATCAGATCGGACTTGAGCCTCGCGATGGCGGTGCGTGCCTCGTTCTCCGCCGGCAGCACTCCGCCCGGGCTGCCTTTGGGCTCGACGAGCAGCCCCTCGTCATAGCGCTGCAGGAGAAGGAAGGTCTGCGTGTAGCGGGCGATGACGTCGACGAGCCCGCGTCCCTGGTCCGTGGTAAGCGAGTCACCGGCCGCGGCTCTGCGTACGAGGGCGAGCGTGGCCTCTAGTTCGGCGGCATTCTGCTGGAAGCGCTGGCGGTTGAGGGTGTAGCCGTGGACCAAATGCTCACGCAGCATGCGCGTGGCCCAGATGCGGAACTGGGTGCCGCGCTTTGAATTCACCCGGTAGCCGACCGAGAGAATGGCGTCGAGATTAAAGAACTCGATTTCCCGGGCGACCTCCCGGTCTCCCTCCCGTTGAACCGTTGCATTTTTTGCAACGGTTGCTGTCCGCTCCAGCTCCCCCGACGCAAACACGTTGCGCAAGTGCCTGGAAATGACGGACTTATCACGCCCGAACAGCTCCGCGAGCTGACCCAAGGAAAGCCAGACCGTCTCGTGCTCCAGACGCACGTCAACCCGAATCTCGCCGCCCGGGTCTTCGTAGACGACGATTTCTCCGCCCGGCGTCCTAGCCATCAATCAACCCTCCGGGACTGCGCAACTTCGGAGACCACCGGCGTCGCGCAGCCACGCGCGCGACCTTGCAGAAGTCATCTTCGAGCGCCTCGAGCGGAAGATCCGAATTCAGACGCATAAGTGCCTGCCGCAGCCGCCTGTCAGAGCACCGCGCGCAATATCGGCAAGTAGATGGCGCCGCCCATCCTTCTAAGACCACTTCACTTCGGGGAACAGCGCTCTAACCGTGCGATACCCCACCAACTTGGAGAACAAAGAGTAGTTGCGCCGCTCGTAGCGGATTCGGCCTGCAACAACGGCCGGACTCACCTGCATCTGAGTAGCGAAATCATGAATAGCTTGAGCCGACGGGCTCAGATGCACGTTACTGCGTTGCCACGTGGCCTTATCGATGAGAATCTCCGCTGCGAGCTCGTTTGCCTCCCGTTCGATGTCTTCGGTATCTGCGGCCGGCTTCTCGATGTTCTCGTCAGCAATGGCCCGATGCTTTTCGGGGTCCAGATGCTTCCATGCGTGCACAAGCTCGTGCAGCAGAGTGAACCAGAAGTTGTCCAGGCGGTCTTCACGCACGGTGAGCCCAATAACCGGGGCGCCATTGCGACCGATCATCGCGGCGCCGTCGAGCCGAGTAGGCGATAGATGTGGCTCGATTACCAGCGCGATGCCACGTTCTGCCAGAAAATTCACTGCCAGGCGGGGCCCATCCGGCATCCAGCTGAGTCGGGAAATGTAGCGAAGCGTTTCCAGGCTCAGGTGATCCTTCCGATAGCGCCCCCGCAGGTAGTCGCGCGAGTCGGCAATCTCACGGACGCGCGCCAGCCAAAGCTGAATGCGAACATGATTGGTACGCGTGCCGCCACCGAAGACCCGTGTATGCCGGAGCAGCACAGGACTGGTTGCGGGAGCGAGGAGGCGGTGAAAGAGTTGCTTGGCCGTAATTCCCGCTTCAATCCAGCCGCGTTGCTGCAGCAGATCAAGCGGAATGTCCGCCTCGTCGAAATCCGCTTCTATCTCGTATTTCCCGCTTGGTTCGCGGACGAGCAGCGCTGGGGGAATATCGAGCTTTTCATATAGCGCCCGGATCATTGGCAGCGTGAGAGGGCGCTTTCTGGAAAGAACCTCGGATGCGCGGTTGCGGCCGCCCAATAGGTCGGCAATGTCTTTCTGACGCAGACCCTTCTCTTCCATGCGAAAGACGATCGCGTCAATCGGATCGGGTTTTTTGAAGAGGAACCGATCCTTTTCATAGTCCTCAACGAGTTTTGCCAGAAGCTCCAGGCGAGCGCCGTCGGTCGATTCCGGCGCCGGGTCCTTCTCGGCCAGCCGCCCAACCTCTTCGAGCGCTTTTCGATACTGCTCGTCGGTCTTGATGATTCGAATGTCCATTGCGTTCTGGATGTCAGCGCTTGCGGTTTCTCTCGTCATACTCGGAGTGCGTGCCAATCCATTTCACAACCACAACGCTGGTCTGGTAGGCGCAGGCAACCTCCAATCTGTACTCGTTGCCTTTCACATTGAAGATGACCGTATTGCCAGCCAGAAAGCTGGCGGAGGAATACCGATCCTTGATGTCCTGGGGTTTTGGCCATGTCGCAGCCTCCGCGTCGGATAACCAGTTTTCGATCCAGTGTCTGGCGTCGGTGTGCTTGGCGCAAAAGTCCTCCAATAAGTTGCGCCCAGCAATCTTCATGAAGCGGCCCGTGCGAGTTCAGGCGCTAGGATAGCAGAATGTTCCCACAATGGGAATTTCTATCTCGTTCCCACTTCTGTGCCGACGATCTGCCCACCCGGGCCGCAGCAGTCGAAGAACGACTCGGAAGCGGCTCGGAAGCTGATCGCTTCCGAGTCGATCTCGAGCATGGCTCGCTCGTCAAAGGCCTCGCCACGCGCAAAACTCGTTGCACTACCTCGCTGCGATCAGCCTTCGAGTCCGATGGCCGAACGTCGGTCTACGGTTTACTCAGGACATTGAGCATTTCTACTCAGTGCCTTGGCTGAACCCCATGACGATCGCGATGAGCGCTGCCCGCTCCACCCAGCGCCTTGCGCCGGTAGCTGGATATGTAGCCATCGGTGGCACTCGATGGCCATATCTCTTGATATTCAATTACTTAGAATCGCTCCACGCGATCAGGTGCGAACGCGGAGTAAACACCGCGCCGCTGCGAGCGACGCGCTCGGCGAGGCCTCAGGCGCGCTTGCCGATCTCGACGTAATCCCGGCGCGTCGGTCCGGTGTAGAGCTGGCGCGGGCGGCCGATGCGCATCGAGGGGTCGGAGATCATCTCCTGCCAGTGGGCGACCCAGCCAACCGTGCGCGCGATGGCGAACATCACGGTGAACATCGAGCGCGGGATGCCGATCGCGCTGTAGATGACGCCGGAATAGAAATCGACGTTAGGGTAGAGCTTGCGTTCCATGAAATAGTCGTCCTTGAGCGCGATCTCCTCGAGACGCAACGCCAGCTCGAACAGCGGGCTGTCGGAGCGGCCGAGGCGAGCCAGCACCTTGTGGCACATCTCGCGGATGATCTTGGCGCGCGGATCGAAGTTCTTGTAGACGCGATGGCCGAAGCCCATCAGGCGGAAATGGCTCGACTTGTCTTTGGCCATGTCGAGGAACTTCGGGATGTTCTCGGCACTGCCGATCTGCTCCAGCATCGCGAGCACCGCCTCGTTTGCCCCGCCATGCGCCGGGCCCCAGAGCGCGGAGACGCCCGCCGAGATCGCGGCGTACGGGTTGGCGCCGGTGCTGCCGGCGAGCCGCACGGTCGAAGTGCTGGCGTTCTGCTCGTGATCGGCATGGAGGATGAAGAGGAGGTCGAGCGCCTGAGCCGCAACGGGGTCGACGTGGTACGGCTCGCACGGAACGGCGTAGAGCATATGCAGCAGGTTGCTGCAGTAGTCGAGGTCGTTGCGCGGATAGACGTAGGGCTGTCCGAGAGCGTGCTTGTGGGCGGCCGCGGCGATGGTCGGGATCTTGGCGATGATGCGGTGAGCGAAGATCTCCCGCTGCCTCGGGTTATAGATGTCCATCGTGTCGTGATAGAACGCGGACATCGACGCCACGACCGCGGAGACCATCGCCATCGGATGCGCGTCGTAATGGAAACCGTGGAAGAAGCGCAGCAGCGACTCGTTGATCATCGTGTGATGACGGATGCTGCCTTCGAATTCCTCGAGCTGCTTGCGGGACGGGAGACTGCCGTGCAGCAGCAGGTATGAGACCTCCATGAACGAGCTCTTCTCCGCGAGCTGCTCCACCGGATAACCGCGATACAGCAGCACGCCGGCGTCACCGTCGATGTAGGTGATCCGGCTCTCGCACGCGGCGGTGACGCCGAATCCGGGATCGTAAGTGAAGACCCCGAGCTCCTTGTTGAGCGCTGCAATGTCGATGACGGAGGGGCCGATGGTGCCCGGACGGACGGGCATCGCGACCTTGCGGTCGGAGGCTCGATCGGAGAGCTCGAATGTCTTCTCTGTCATTCGGTGGACGCTTTGCGATTAGGGGCCGTCGGCGCCAGCGGGGGAGAAAGGGAAGGTTTACACGGTCCGCGCTCCGAATCAAGACGCAATTGCGCCACACGGCCCTACCGGCGGGTAATATTAACGAGGCTTAATTTTCACGCGTTCGGACGCCGTGCTCGAAACCCCACCGCTCGCGCTCTACGTGCACTTGCCCTGGTGTGTCCGCAAGTGCCCGTACTGCGATTTCAACTCGTACACCCTGCACGGGGAACTCGAAGAGCGGAGCTACGTCGCCGCCCTGCAGCGGGATCTCGCGGTGCAGGCGCCGGAGATGGCCGACCGCGAGGTCAGCAGCCTGTTTTTCGGCGGCGGTACGCCGAGCCTGTTTTCACCGCACGCCATCGCGCAGGTCCTGGAGTCAGCACGACGACAGCTCGCGCTTGCAGCCGACCTCGAAGTGACCCTGGAGGCGAATCCCGGGACCATCGAGCGCGGCCGGTTCGCGGAGTACCGCGCGGCGGGCGTCAATCGGGTCTCGCTCGGTGCGCAGTCGTTCGACGATGCGCGCCTGGCATCACTGGGCCGGATTCACTGCGCGGAAGAGACACGGCGCGCCGCGGCCGAGCTGCACGCCGCAGGCATGGCCAATTTCAACATCGACCTCATGTATGGCCTGCCCGGCCAGGACGTTGACGCAGCGCTGCGCGACGTCGAGGAGGCGCTGGCGCTTGGCCCGAGCCACCTCTCCCACTACCAGCTCACGATCGAAGCCGGCACGGTCTTCGCCGGCCGCCCGCCGATCCTGCCCGAGGACGATGTGGCGGACGCAATGCTGGATGCCTGTCGCGAGCGTCTCGAACAGACGGGTTTTGCTCAATACGAGGTCTCGGCCTACGCCGCAGCTGGACGGCGGTGCCGCCACAATCTCAACTACTGGTCCTTTGGCGACTATCTCGGCATCGGTGCCGGGGCACACGGGAAGCTGAGCCTTGCGGGTCAAGGACAAGTGGTGCGCACCACTCAGGTGCGTGAGCCTCGTCGGTATCTGTCATCGGCGGGGAATGGGACGTTGACGCGCGCGCCGGTTCCGGCACGCGAGCTGCCGTTCGAATTCATGCTGAATGCGCTGCGTCTGGTGGAGGGCTTCGAGGTGCGCACCTTTACGGGCAGGACGGGACTGCCCTGGGAGACAGTTGCCGAGACGATGGCGGACCTTGCCGGCGAGGGCTTGATCGTCACCTCGGGTACGTGGTACCGGACGAGCCCCCGGGGCCTGCGATTCCTCAATGACATCCTGTTACGTTTTGTGACGGAAATCCCGAGAGCTGCCGATCAATCGGAATTGTCAACCGCTCCGCAGCCTGCGCCCGCGCTCGCCAGCCGCGCTTTATTCACAGGCACCGTAGGCGGCAACGTAAAATGAGCAAATTAGCCATCAAACCGATCATGTAGGTCAATGATGTGGTCGCAAGCCATTGAAAAAGCAGGGCAAAAATGGCTGGTCATTTTTTAGCCATTGCAATAAATATGCAATATAGCCGGGAAATTTTACCCTTGTGGCTGCGCTCACTCACAGAGTTATCCACAGCTTCTGTGGATAAGGGAGCCTCGGGCTAGGCCGCAGATCCGGGCCGTGCCGGGCGAGCCAGGCGGTCGCTCCGGAAACGCTTGTCGCGGCCGGGATCGGCGGCTACACTCGCCGGCCCTTTGAATCGAAGGCGTCCGGCCCCACCTAGGGACGGAACGCCACATGTCCGGAAGCCTGCCATGAAACCCGACATCCATCCTGCATACAAAGAGATCACGGTCACCTGCACCTGCGGCAACTCGTTCAAGACGGGCTCCACGCTCGGACACGACCTGCAGGTGGAAGTGTGCTCGAGCTGCCATCCGTTCTACACGGGTAAGCAGAAGATCGTCGATACGGCGGGCCGCGTCGACAAGTTCCGCAAGAAGTACGGCGCCGCCACGGGCACCGGCACCGGCAAGTAAGGGCGCCGCCGCTACCGCTCGAGCAGCTGCTCGACCTCGATCGCGCTGGCCCGCTTCATCGGCCGGCCGTCGACCGGGCTCACCGGCGCCTGACGGATTCCGTCCGTCGGGAACACGGTGACCTCGATCGCCTGATCCTCGACCTCGAAGCGCAGTCCCGGGTAGGCGAGCACCCGCTCCGGGCTCATGCGCACGCGCCGCTCCGTCACCTCGTGCGCAATGCCGTGGTCGATCAGCTTGAGCGCGACCGATTCGGCGCGGTCGGTGAAGAGGTGTAGCTGTACTCCCGAGTGCTCCGTTGCAGTGCCGCTCAGCACCGGGCCGACGAGGCGCGGCTCGAACTCCCGTAGTTGCTGCATGGCCGTGAGTGCCGCGCGCCGTTGCGCCTGCAGCGACTCCTCATGCGATTCGCGGTCGAAGAGGCGCTGGTACTCCGCGAGTGCCGTCTCGATCTCGGTGTTTTTCGGCAGCGCCGCGACGCCGTCCTGGACGCCGAGCCGCTCCGCCGCCTTGCGCTTGGCGACGAAGAAGTCGCGAATCCCGTGCTCCGCCATGATGCGGGCCGCCTCCTGCGCCAACGCACGCCGCAGATTGTCACCGCGGGGTGTCGGGTATCTTTTCGCCATGTCGGTCAGAATATCGATTCGGCGCCGGATTGGGCCTGCGTGCCTTGCGGCGTCGAGCCGCTCCCGGGGGCCGCCGCTGTCGGCAGGTGGTTGGCCATGAACACCTCAGGGATGCCGTCAGGACTCTCATCGCTCACTAACGTGCCCGTCTGCGGCGACACGCGCAACGTGACGATACCGGTCGGCATCGGGCGCTGCCACTGCGGAACGCCCTGGAGGGCGTAACGCATGAAGTGGATCCAGATGGGCAGCGCGGTGTGTGCGCCCTCATCGCCCGCGCCCAGCGGCCGATCGTCGTCGTACCCGACCCAAACAGTGGCCTCGAGCTCCGGCGTGTAGCCGTTGAACCAGGCGTCGCGGTAGTCGTTGCTGGTGCCGGTCTTGCCGGCGATGTCGTCGCGATTCAGGGAGAGCGCCTTCACGGCGGTGCCATACCTGATGACGTCCTTCATCATCGAGGTCATGAGATAGTCGTTTTGGGGGCTTATGACTTGAGGCGCGAGCATGCCCGGCGGGAGCGGGCCTTCGGTGCCCCGCAGCACATCGTCCTGGGCAAGGAGCGCGGCCGCGGTTGGCGCGGGCTTCGGATCGCCGCGGGAGACCGGAGTGACGCAGAGCGCACAGGCGATTTTCGGGGCTGCCTGCCACACGGCCTTGCCCGAGGCGTCCTCCACCCGGTCGATGTAGTACGGCTCGATCCTGAAGCCACCGTTGGCGAAGACCGAGTACGCCGATGCCATCTGCAGCGGCGTCGCGCGCAGGGTGCCCAGAGCCAGAGTCAGGTTCTGCGGTATGGTCCTCGGGTCGAAGCCGAAACGGCTGACGTACTGCGTGACGTACGGCAAGCCGACGTCACGCAGCAGTCGGATCGAGACCAGATTGAGAGAATGTGCGAGCGCCACGCGCAGGCGCACCGGCCCGCTGAACGAGCGGGTGTCGTTCTCCGGCCGCCAGGTCGCCTCCAGGCCCTCGCCTCCGACCACGACCGGCGCATTGAGAAGCGTGCTCGCCGGCGTGTAGCCGTCCTCGAGCGCCGCCGAGTAGAAGAACGGCTTGAATCCCGAGCCCGGGAGCCTCTCCGCCTGCGTCGCGCGATCGAACTTGTTGGAAAAGAAATCGAAACCGCCGACCAGCGCCGCGATCGCGCCGTCGTTGGGATCCAGCGCGACGAATGCGCTCTGCGCCTGGGGCACCTGCGCGAGCTGCGCGTGACCTTCCTTGTCCGCTACCACGTACACGACGTCGCCGGGTGCCACGACGTCCGCCGCAGTCTTTGGCGAGGCGCCAAGCGCATCCTCAGCCCAACGCCTTGCGAGCCCAGGAGAGCCCGCTCCAGTCGATGTCGGCGAAGCCGCGCGATCGGACGTAGATCGCCGGCATCCTGTGTCCCGACCTTCACCACGACAGCGGGCATGAGCATGCCGAGCGGCGTGTACTCGTCCACCAACTGCTCGAGCTGCGCGGGAGTGGCGCCGGCTGCGAGCACCGTGCGGCCGATCGGGCCGCGCCACCCCTGTTGCCGGTCATACTCGATGAGCCCCAACTGCACCGCGCGGTTGGCAAGCGCCTGCAGCCGGCCGTCGATGGTCGTGTAGACGCGGTAGCCGGCGGTCTCGGCCGCGGGGCCGTACGACTGCTCCATCTGCTGCCGCACCATCTCCGCCACGTAGGGCGCGTCGACATCGACATGCGGCGCGTGCGCGCTGGCGTCCATCGGCGCATGGTTGGCTGTCTCGCGCGGCAGCGGCGTCGATGTAGCCGAGATCGAGCATTCTCTGCAGCACATACGAGCGGCGCGCGACGGCGAGGTGCGGATGGATGATCGGGTTGTAAAGCGAGGGCGCCTGCGGAATCCCGGCGAGCGTGGCGGCCTCGGCGACGGTCAGCTGGTCCAGGCTCTTGCCGAAGAACGTCTGCGCGGCGGCGGCGACGCCGTAGGAGCGCTGGCCGAAGAAGATGACGTTCAGATAGAGCTGGAAGATCTCCTCCTTGGTGAACTCGTGATCCATCTCGATAGGTGACGAAGGTTTCCTGCAGCTTGCGGCGAAAGGTCTTGTCGAGCGTCAGGAACATGTTGCGCGCGGCCTGCATGGTGATCGTGCTGCCGCCCTGGATCTTGTTGCCCGCGATCAGGTCGACCATGCGCCGCGCGCGCGATGCCGAGGTAGCTCGATGCCGTGTGCTGGAAGAAGCGATCGATCCTCCGCCGCGAGAAACGCATGCTTGACGAGCGGCGGGATCTGGTCGTAGCGTGACCGGCGATGCGCCGCTGCTCGCCGATCTGCGCGATCAGATCGCCCGTTGCGCGTGTAGATGCGCAGCGGGACCTGCAGCTCCACGTTGCGCATCTGCCGCTGGTCGGCAGGGACGGCTGCCAGATAGACGTAACTGCAGGCGTAGGCGTACAGCCCCGAGAAGTGTGATCAACATCACACTGCCCACGGCGGCGACCGGAATTCGAAACTATTTCCATTTCACAGAAAACGAACTCTCTCTGCTTGCGCTCCCAGCGGGGGCTATGCATAGTAGCGCGCCGTTTCAGGGCAAACTCACCGAAAGGTGGGGACGCAAAGCCTCCGGTCTACGGGACACATGTGCCTATGACAGCGGGGTTGCCGGTCTGAACGTTAACCACTCGACCGTTCCTCGCATCGCGTGTGGCCGTCCGATCGAAGGCGCGTCTCCAGAATGCTTGGGTACGGCACAGGAACCTCGTATCCGTTCTCTGCTGCCTCAAGGCCGCCTGCGGCGGACTTGGACGGGAGACCCTACACATTTGCCTCGGACAAAGGCGGCGGCCTTTGCCCTCTGTGACGCCGGAGGCAGTTTGCATGCCCGGCCCCAGCGCCTGTCCGGCAGGCGATCGCGCGCGGTTCCGTGAGCCCGCTCACGTTCAATTTAACTTTGCGCTGATATATAGTGCGTCCGAGTATTCATACGGGGCGGTCGTTTTCAGGCGTAAGTACCTGAAAAGGAAATAAAAATGTTCCTCCTTCAGCGCAAGTACCGGCCCCTCCTGGGACTTGACATAACCACTTCGTCGGTCAAGCTGATCGAGCTTGCCATGGCGGGGGGGCAATACCGGGTCGAGGCCTATGCGGCCGAGCCCACGCCCCAGAATGCGATCAACGAGAAGGCCATCGTGGATGCCGAGGCGGTGGGCGAGGCGATCCGCCGGGCGGTCAAGCGCGCCGGCGCCAAGAGCACGCGAGGTGGCCGTGGCGATCAGCGGCGATGCCGCCATCACCAAGGTCATCCAGATGCCGCGCTCGCTGCGCGCCGGCGACCTCGAGGCGCAGGTCGAAATGCAGGCCGACCAGTACATCCCCTTCCCGATGGACGAGGTCAGCTACGACTTCGAGGTGCTCGGGCCCTCCGAGAAGGATCCCGAGACGCAACGACGTGCTGCTCGTCGCCACGCGCACCGAGAACGTCGAGCAGCGCCAGGCGGCGGTCAAGGCGGCCGGGCTCACGGCGAAGATCGTCGACGTCGAGGCGTTCGCGCTCGAGAACGCCTGCAAGCTGATGACGCACCAGATGCCGGACGGCGGCATCGACCGGACCATCGCGGTGGTCGACTTCGGCGCCAGCAGCACCACCTTCAGCGTGCTGCGCAATCTCAAGGTGGTGTACACGCGTGACTTCGCCTTCGGCGGCCAGCAGCTCACCGAGGAGATCATGCGCACCTACGGACTCGCCGATGGAGGAGGCGGGGCGCGCGAAGAAGGAAGGCGGCCTGCCGGGCAACTACCAGTCCGAGGTGCTCGACCCGTTCATCGACGACATGACCCAACAGGTCAGCCGCTCGCTGCAGTTCTATCTGGCCTCCGGCTCCGGCCGCGAGCAGCCGGAGAAGATCCTGGTCTGCGGCGGCTGCGCCAACATCCCGGGCGTCGCCGAGGTGATCTCGAGCCGCGTCGGCATCTCCGCCGAGAAGGGCGAGCCGCTCGGACAGATGAAGCTGTCCTCGCGCGCCAAGGCGCAGGCGGTGCAGCGTGATGCGACCGCCCTGCTGACGGCGTGCGGACTGGCCTTGCGGAGTTTCGACTGATATGCCGCGCATAAACCTACTTCCCTGGCAGAGAAGCGAAGCGCAAGGAGCGCAAGCTCGAGTTCCTGGTGGCGCTGGGCGGCGCGGTCGTCGGCGCCTGCCTGGTCATGATCATTCGTCGCTACCTGGTGCTACGACGCGATGATCGACGGGCAGGAGCTCGCGCAACGAGATGCTGACGCACGCAGATCAAGATCCTCGACCAGCAGATCGAGGAGATCAACGACCTGAGAGCAGACCAAGCAGACAGTTCATCGCCCGCATGGAGATCATCGAGAAGCTGCAGCGCTCGCGGCCGGAGATCGTGCATCGTCTTCGACCAGATCGTGAAGACGCTGCCCGACGGGGTCTATCTCACCGGCGTCACGCAGAATCGGGCGATCACCTTAAGTTCGAGGGCGTCGCGCAATCGAGCACGCGCGTGTCGGCCTTCATGCGCAACATCGATGCCTCGCAGTGGCTGAAGAACCCCGACCCTCGAGGTGATCCAGTCCGCGCCCGGGGCGTTCGGCTCGAACTTCACGCTCGATGCCGAGCAGACCGGAGGCGATGCCGCCGGCGGCAATGGACCCGGGCGTGGTGGCGAACGCGGGGCGGGCGCGTAGATGAACCTCAACCTGAACTTTCTCGAGGAGCTGCGCGACCTCGACCCGCGCGATCCCGGGCGCTGGCCGCTGCCCGTGCTCGCCGGAGCTGTCGCTACGACGTTCGTCGTGCTGACCCTGGTGCTGATCTACTTCTTCGTCTGGGCCGAGCGTGCGCCAGGACCTGCAGCAGAAGGAGAACCAGGAGCAGTCGCTGCGGCAGGAGTTCCAGCACAAGCATGCGCAGGCCGTGAATCTCGTCGTCTACAAGCAGCAGCTCAAGGACATCGCAGCGCTCCTTCGGCGCGCTGCTGCGCCAGCTCCCGGGCAAGACCGAGGTGCCGAACCTGCTGGTCGACATCTCGCAGACCGGCGCTCGCCGCGGGACTGCAGCAGAAGCTCTTCCAGCCCGAGCCCGAACAGGCTCAAGGACTTCTATGCGGAGCTGCCCATCAAGATCGGTGCTCACCGGCAGTTATCACCAGTTCGGCGAGTTCGTGAGCGGCATCGCAGGCCTGCCGCGCATCGTGACGCTGCACGATATCGACATCAAGCCGACCGGCAGCGGCGGCTATGACGATCTCACGCTGACTCTCACGGCCAAGACGTACCGCTACCTCGATCAGGATGAGATGTCGCAGCAGCACGGCAAGACGAAGTTTGCCCGTCCGCCGGGCCACTGAGGAGCGAAGCGGGGTGGTCACTCACATGCAACAACACGTTCTCGCGCGAACCAACTCCGCGCGTGCCTGCGCCGTGGCATTCGCCGCCGTCATCGCCATCGCTGTCGGCCTGGCCGGCTGCTCGAGCGCCGACAGCGACCTGCAGCAGTTCATCCAGCAGACCCAGGCGCAGCCCGGCGGCCACGTCGACCCGCTGCCGGAGGTCAAGCCCTACGAGACCTACGTCTACGACGACCAGGGCCTGCGCTCGCCGTTCGTCCCCAGCCAGGCGACCGGATTCAACTCCGTGCGGCGCGACACCAAGCGGGCGCGCGAGTTCCTGGAGCAGTTCTCGCTCGATACGCTGACGATGGTGGGCTCCATCAAGCTCGGCGGGACGACTTACGCCCTGGTAGAGACCAAGGACGGGATCGTCCACCGGGTCACGGTCGGCAACTACATGGGCCAGAACGACGGCCGCATCACGGACATCTCACCTTCCAAGATCGACCTCACCGAGATCGTGCCCGACGGTCTCGGTGGCTACATGAAACGGCCGGCGGCCCTGAGCCTCAGCCAGTAGGGAGTCTCGAACAATGAAATCCCTTTCCCCGATGTGTCGGATCCTGAGCGCGACCGCCTGGCTGGTGGTCCTGGCCGCGTTCGCGACGCTACCGAGCCGCACCGCCTGGGCCGCAGATGGAGCCGCGCTGCAGTCGATCGACGTGACGCCGCTCACCAACGAGCGCGTGCAACTCACCCTGCACCTGTCGGGACCGGCGCCGCAGCCGCTTTCCTTCACCATCGACAACCCGGCGCGCATCGCGATCGATCTGCCGAATACGACGCTCGCTCTGCCTTCGCGCCGCATCGACGTGCAGTCGGGTGGGCTCGACTCGATTCTCGCGGCAGAGGGCAAGGACCGTTCGCGCCTCGTGCTGAGCCTCGATCACCTGGTGCCCTACGATATCGAGCGCCAGGGGAATGACATTGTGGTCACCGTGGGCTCGAACACCGCGGCGAGCACGCAGCCGCAGGCGCAGGGCGCCGGCGAGGCCGCGAGCTCCGCGCCGGCGTCAACGGAGTCCACCGAAGCCGGCGCCAACGGGCAACCGTGGGAGATCCGCAGCATCGACTTTCGGCGGGGAGCCGACGGCTCCGGCCGGATTATCGTCCGCCTCTCCGACCCGCATATTCCGATCAACCTGCAGCAGGTCGGCAATCAGATCGTGGTGGATTTCACCAACGCGACGGTGCCGGCTGACCTCGCCCGCCGTTACGATGCGAGCGATTTCGGCACGCCGGTCGCCGATTTCGATGTCACCAACAGCAGCCACGGCTCGCGCATCGCGATCGACGCCGGCGGCGAGTACGATCAGCTGGCCTACCAGTCCAACGACGAGTACGTCGTCGAGCTGCAGCCGCTGAAGAAGGGCGAGGCGGAGTCGCAGCGGCCGAAGTACACCGGCGAGCGCCTGACGCTGAACTTCCAGGACATCTCCGTGCGCGCGGTGCTGCAGCTGCTCATGGACGCCAGCGGCAAGAACATCGTGGTCAGCGACACGGTCTCCGGCAGCGTCACGCTGCGCCTGCAGAACGTGCCGTGGGATCAGGCCCTGGCCATCATCCTGCAGACCAAGGGGCTCGGCAAAGTCGAGGAAGGCAACGTGATTCTCGTCGAGCCGCAGGCGGAGCTCGCCGCGCGCGAGAAGGCCGACCTGGCCGCGCAGGACTCGGTGCAGGAGCTCGAGCCGCTGCGCTCGGAGTACCTCCAGGTCAACTACGCCAAGGCGGCGGATCTCGCCGCTCTCATCAAGGGGCAGAGCAGCTCGCTTCTCTCCAAGCGCGGTAACGTCGCCGTCGACGACCGCACCAACACCCTGCTGCTGCAGGACACGCCGGAGAACCTGGAACAGATCAACCGGCTGGTGGCGCGGCTGGATGTCCCCGTGCGGCAGGTCGAGATCGAAGCGCGGGTAGTGCTGGTCAACGACGACTTCAATCGCCAGCTCGGCGCGAGGCTGGGTCTCACCGATGTGCAGAAGAACGGCCAGACGGGTCTCGTGACGACCACGGGAACTGCTGCGGGCACGGACTCGATCGTCAGCTCCGCGCTGACCAACGATCAGTCCACGGGCCAGCCCTTCCCGGTCTCCATTCCGACGGGATCGAGCGCGGCCAACCGCTACAACGTCAACCTGCCTGTCGGCACGCCCGATGGCTCGATCGCGGTGGGCATTCTCTCCGCCTCGCACCTGGTCGACCTCGAGCTCTCGGCCGCCGAGGCCGAGACCGAGGCCAAGGACATCTCCTCGCCCCGCGTAATCACCGCCAACCAGAAACAGGCGACGATCATGCAGGGTGTGGAAATACCCTACCAGCAGTCGGCATCGAGCGGCGCCACGTCGATTTCGTTCAAGAACGCGGTCCTGCAGCTGCAGGTCACCCCGCAGATCACGCCCGATAACCGCATCATCCTCGACCTCGACGTCCGCGATGACGAGGTGGGACAGGTGGTCGTGGAGTCCGGTGGCGTCAACGTGCCGGCGATCGACACACGCGAAGTCACCACGCAGGTACTGGTGAACGACGGCCAGACCGTCGTGCTCGGCGGCATCCTGACGACGCAATCCAGCAACGCCGTTAACCAGGTGCCTTGGCTCGGGTCGATTCCGCTTCTGGGGAATCTCTTCAAGAATACGAATCGCACCAACAACAAGGACGAGCTGCTGATTTTCGTGACGCCGAAGATCATTCGGCAGGGCGTCAACGTTTACTGAGATACGGTGGATTTACGGTGGGTCGGAGTCGGAGCCGCCACGAGCGGTATTCAGGGTGGAATCTAACATGAGCAAGTTTCTTTCGATCGTAATGGCGGCCGCCGCGGCCCTCGTACTCGCCGGCTGCGGCGGGAGCGGCAATGGGCCGCTGACCGGCTCGGAATCGAGCGGCGGCGGCACGCCGTCGGTCAAGTACACCGTCGCGATGCTTTCCAGCTCGCCGCAAATGCCGTCTGACGGCTCCGCGCCTGCCACTATCACCGCACTCGTGCAGGATTCAACCAACAACGTCGTCTCGGGTGTGCCGGTCACGTTCACGGCGACTTCGGGAGCGATTCAGGTCACGTCGGGTACTACCGGTAGCAACGGATCCGCAACGGCCACCCTCAGCACCGGCGGCAACAGCAGCGACCGGCAGATCACGGTCAGCGGGGTGGCGGGCTCGACGACCGCTACCATAACGGTAAGCGTCATCGGCACCAAGCTGAGCCTGAGCGGCCCATCCAGTCTGGTCATGGGAGCGTCCGGAACGTACACGGCGACGCTGGTCGACTCGGCCGGCAAGCCCATCGCCAACACGAGTGTCGCCATAACCTCTGCGAAGGGCAACACGGTGAGTGCCACCCCGGTAACCACCAACTCGACCGGAGAGGCGACTTTCACGCTGACCGCCACCACCGCCGGCTCGGATACGATCACGGCGGCCGCCGATGGGATCCAGGCCACGCAATCGGTATCGGTCAGCAGCCAGGAGTTCTCATTCTCCTCTCCGGCGGAGGGCGCGGAGATCGATATTGGATCCAACAAGACGGTGAGTGTCATATGGGTGGACGCCGGTACGCCGGTAAACGCGCAGCCTGTGACTTTTGCGACAACCCGGGGGGCCTTCACAGCGACCGGGACGAGCACGGCTACGGTAAACACGGATTCCACGGGAACCGCGACCGCCACTGTCTCTTCGACCAACGCGGGGCCTGCAACCATCTCTGCGACTGGTGGCAACAACGTCGTTTCGACACAGGTTACCGTGGATTTCATCGCAACCGCGCCTAGTTCGGTCAACGTGCAGGCAAGTCCCAGCACAGTCGCGACCCAGGGCCAGAGCACTATCACCGCTACGGTGCGTGATGCCAACAACAACCTGGTTCCGAACCAGACGGTCGACTTCACGCTCACTGACCTGACCGGTGGTTCGCTGTCGGCCGCAACGGCAATCTCCAATGCGGAGGGCCAGGCGACGGTGGTGTACACTGCAAGCAGTACGACGAGCGCCACCAATGGCGTAACCGTCACCGCGAGCGTGCAGGGCACCGGGATCAGCGGATCCACCCAGTTGACGGTTGCCGGCCAGACGGTGTTTCTATCGCTCGGCACCGGCAATACCGTGAACGCGGTGTACAGCAGTACCCAGTACGAGCTGCCGTATTCAGTCCAGGCCGTCGACTCCTCCGGTCACGGTATCTCAGGCGTTACGGTCGATTTCACTGTGACCTCGCTGGGTTACCTCAAGGGCGCTCGCATTTGGAGCGCGGCGCTCACGACCTGGCAAACTGTGGGAAGCACAACGAATACAGACCCGGACGTCTATATCCTGGACGGCGTCGATGGGTGTCTCTCCGAGGATGTGAATGACAACGGCATCCTCGATCCGGGAGAGGACTACAACGGCAATGGCAAGCTCGATCCGGGACTCGTTGCTTCTACCGACGTCAGTTCGGGCACCACCGGTACGGCAGGGAGTGCAAGCGTCAATCTCATCTACCCGAAGGATCACGCCTACTACGTAGCAGTCAAGCTCACAGCGACTGCTACCGTGAGCGGCACTCAGAGCAGCACGTCCGTGAGCTTCTGGCTGCCGGGGGCGGCAGTCGACTTCAACAGTGTGAATACGGCGCCCCCAGGACCGACCAGCCCCTATGGCATCGCGACCACGTGCATCGATCCGAACTGAACATCTGGAACAGCTCGCGATCGCGGCCGCCTTCGGGCGGCCGCATCGTTTTTGGGGATGACTTGGTATGCTCCAGCCCCTCTATGCAAGGCGCGCCCAACATCGTCCTCATCGGCCCCATGGGCTCCGGCAAGACCGCCGTCGGCCGCAGCGTGGCCCGGCATTTGGGCAAGCCGTTTTACGACAGCGATACCGAGATCGTGCGGCGCACGGGGGTGGACATCCCCTATATCTTCGAGAAAGAGGGCGAGTCCGGCTTTCGGGAACGGGAACGGGAAGCCATCGCGGCTTTGGTCGCGCTCCGGGGGATCGTCCTGGCGACCGGAGGCGGCGCCGTTCTACTGCCCGAGAACCGGCACCTGCTCGCGGAACGGGGCTGCGTGGTGTACCTGGAGACCTCGGTCGAACAGCAGGCCGAGCGGGTGCAGCAAGGGCGAAACCGCCCGCTCATCAGCAACAGCAATGTGGATCCGGCAATACGCCTCAAGGAGCTGATGGCGGTGCGCGATCCGCTCTACCGCTCGATCGCCGATATCACCGTCAGGACCGATGGGCGACGGGTGAAGTCCGTTGCCGAGGACATCGTGCGGATGATTCGCTAGATTGCACGCCATGGAGACCCTCCGCGTCGAGCTCGGCAGCCGCAGCTATCCGATCCTGATCGGACAGGGCTTGCTCGGCGATCGCCAGCTCTTCGAGCAGCATCGTGCACGCGCGCGACCTTCTGGTCGTCAGCAATACCGTCGTGGCGCCGCTCTATTTGAATTCACTGGAGACCAGCCTCCGGCCAAGGCGGGTGGTCGCGACCATCCTTCCGGATGGTGAGTCTCACAAGACGCTGGCCAACGTGGCGCGCATTCTGGATGTACTGGTGGCCAACCGCTTCGGGCGAGATTGCGCCGTGATGGCTCTGGGTGGCGGCGTGGTGGGCGACATGGCCGGATTCGCCGCGGCAACCTATCAGCGGGGTGTCGCGTTCGTGCAGGTGCCGACGACGCTGCTCGCCCAGGTGGACTCGTCCGTAGGCGGCAAGACGGGGGTCAACCATCCCGGCGGCAAGAATCTGATTGGCGCTTTTCACCAGCCGGCCGCGGTAGTGGCGGACACGGGTACGTTGGCCACGTTGCCGCCGCGCGAGCTGCGGGCCGGGTTGGCGGAAGTCATCAAGTATGGCCTGATCTGCGATGCCGGCCTCTTCGCCTGGCTCGAGGCGCACATCGATGCGCTGCTGGCGGGCGATGCGGCGGCGCTGGCGCACGTGGTCCGCCGGTCGGGCGAGATCAAGGCGGAGATCGTGGGGCGGGACGAGCGGGAGCAAGGCGACCGGGCACTGCTCAACCTCGGCCACACCTTCGGGCATGCGGTGGAGTCGGCCACGAGCTATAAGGAATGGCTCCACGGGGAGGCAATCGGGGCGGGCTTGGTGATGGCGGCTTGCATGTCGCGGGAGTCCGGGTACCTGAATTCGGACGAGCTGGATCGGGTGACCCAGCTGGTAGCGCGTACGGGCCTGCCGACGCACGTTTCCAACGTAAAGCCAGACGCTGCTCTGGAGCTCATGCGCATGGATAAGAAAGTAAAGGCAGGCAGGATCCGGCTGGTGCTGCTGCGCGGGATCGGCAGCGCTTTCGTAACCGCGGATTACGACGAGCCCGCCCTGCGCCATACCCTGGCGACGCGCCTGGGGTAAGGGCCGTGAGCGAACCAGTTCCCGGCGGAGAGGTGCTCGCCCCCTATGCGGCACGGGATGATCACTCCCGGGGCCGGCGCTATCCGGAACCCGCGCCGGAATATCGTACGGAGTACCAGAGGGACCGCGATCGGATCATCCACTCCAATGCGTTCCGGCGACTGGTCTACAAGACCCAGGTGTTCGTGAATCACGAGGGTGACCTCTATCGGACCCGGGTTACCCACTCGATCGAAGTTGCGCAGATCGCGCGCTCGGCGGCGCGGGCGCTGGGCGTCAATGAGGCGCTGACCGAGGCCATCTGCCTGGCGCACGATCTGGGTCATACCCCGTTTGGCCACGCCGGGCAGGACGCGCTGAATGAGTGCATGCGGCCCTACGGCGGATTCGAGCACAACCTGCAGTCCCTGCGGGTGGTGGACGAGCTGGAGGAGCGCTATGCCGAATTCCCCGGCCTCAACCTGACGTTCGAGTGCCGCGAGGGGATCCTCAAGCATTGCTCCGCGCGGGCGGCACGGGAGCTCGGTGACCTGGGCGAGCGGTTCCTCAAGCGCACCCAGCCGAGCCTCGAGGCACAGATCGCCAATGTGGCCGACGAGATCGCCTATAACAACCACGACGTCGACGATGGCATCCGGGCGCAGCTGGTGAGCCTCGACGAGCTGCGCGAGACCCGCCTCTTCCGGCGCCAACTAGACATCGTGACGGCCAAATACCCCGAGCTCGGCGAGCGGCGGCTGGTCCACGAGGTCATCCGCCGGATGATCAACCACATCGTCGTCGACCTGATCCGCACCAGCCAGGCGCGGCTGGAGGCGGCCCACCCGGCCTCCATAGAGGAAGTCCGCAGCCAGCCGCAACCCCTGATCGCCCTCAGCGATACCGCCCGTGAGGAGCATGGCGAGCTGATGCAGTTCCTGCGCGAGCGGCTCTACCGGCACTACAAGGTGCTGCGCATGACCGCGAAGGCCCGCCGCGTACTGAAAGAGCTATTCGAGGCCTTCCTGGCCGACATCCAGCTGATGCCCCCCGAGCACCGCGAGGCCGCCGCCCGCGGCGAGACTGCGCAAGGAGCCGCCGGCCGCGCCCGAGCAGTGGCAGACTACATCGCGGGAATGACCGACCGGTACGCGATTCTCGAGCACCGCCGCCTATTCAACCCGGCCGAGCGGACCTGACCAAGGGACACCAGGACCATGACATCCAGCGACGCCCGCAAGCACCTTCTATACGCATTGCGGCAAGTCTTACGGCCCATCGTCCGAATCCTGATCCGCGCCGGCATCCGCTTCGACGAACTCTCCGAGCTTGCGCGGGGCGTTTATATCGAAAGTGCCATCCGCGACGGCGTCGACCGCGGCGGCACCCCGACGAGGGAGCGGATCGCTCTGGCCACGGGGGTTACCAGGCAGCAGGTGGACCATTACGTTGAGAACGAAGGGGAGCTGCCGGTGGCGGAGCCGACGCAAACTGCCTCGGCTCGCGAGAATAGCCATGGAAGTGTTGCACAAGTGGCATACAGATTCGCAGTACCTTGGACCTTACGGCATCCCGCTGGAAATCGAATTCGAAGGTCTCAGCGGTTGCAACTTCCGCAGCTTGGTTTCAAGTGTTGACCCAACGTCAGCGCAGGATTGGTCCTTGACGAGCTGTTACGTGGAGGCTCCGTCGTTTACTGGGGTGACACGCATTTTCGTACGATTTCTCGCGCATTCGTGGCGTCCGGGCCTATGTCAGCAGAACAAATCGAATACTTTCGTGATTCCCTCACTCGACTAGCCAAGACGCTCGAGCACAACTTGAATCCAGGCAACGTTGAGAAGCGATTGGAGCGCTTTGTTGCGGCCGATCGAGGGGTTCCTCAGGAGCTACTTCGAGAATTCGAATCCTTCGCGCGACATCGAGCCGACCTGTTTCTTTCCGACCTGGATAATTGGCTTACGCCCCACTCTGGCGCTGATGTGAATGACCTCAGGCCGAGGGTCGGAGCCGGTGTAAACGTGTTCCTTTACGTTGAGTCGCCGTGTCACCCAGCCCCTGGCTAGCCTCATTCAACGGCCGCGGAATCACCGGTCTAGGCGAGCAGGCCTATCGTTTGGAAGGCCGGCCCCGGGCTTCTGCCCCCTCGCCATCTTCCCAGTTCTCAAAAACTCATTAATTTTTAGTAACTTAGCAGTCGTACCGGCAATTCGGAGTGACGCACCACGACGAAGCCGGCGGCCCAGCGGTCCTCTTGTAGATCCGCTTTACCACAGGGCAACGTAGTTTTACATAAGCATAAAAATCCGTGCATGGATCACACTTTTCAATTGACATAACCAGCTGGCCAGCCTAGAGTTTTCCGGCAAACAGGCCATTTATACGAATGAAGAAGACGAGCAAGGAAAAGGAGGCGGTGCTTGACGTATTTGCGGCTCTAATCCGACCGCTCATGCGAGTTGCCTTTGAGTACGGAATATCGGCAAGTGAGATTGCGGGGACGGTTAGGCGGACATACGTGCAAGCACTCGAAGCAAAGCTTTCGAGCAGAACCGACCGCCTACTGATGCGCGTCTTGCGGCTGTTTCCGGCTGCCCAAATCCGACGTCACCGCTTTACGGGATGCGCTTCGATCTGGTTCGCCGCACGGCATGCGGACGAGCTGAGCCTGGATCAACTAACAACTTTGCTGACTTCGTGGCACACGCACCCCAATTTCTCTGGGGCATATGGACTGGCCATGGATCTTGATGTGTTGTCCATCCCAGGTTCACCGCGACACGATTTTAAGGAGCTTGTCGACGCGGCATCCCCGGTGCAGACGCCGAAGCGTTGTTAGACGAATTGATTGCCGCGCACTGCATTGAGATCGTTGATGGCAGTACTGCTCGGTGTTTGTCGCGCACTTACGTACCGTCTGGTGAGGATGTAACGCGGATAGCCAGAATGGGTCGCTTCCTCGGTGCGGTGTCGACCAGTTTGTCACACAATTTGATGCGCTCTGAGGCTGAACCGGCTTACTTCGAGCGCACCGTAGTTTCTGATGATCCTCTCTCTGATTTGGGTCGCGACAGGTTTCTTGCGGCAGCGTCAGAAAGAGGCATGGAGCTACTCACAGAGCTGGATACGTTTCTCACACAGATTGCAACGCCGGATAAAAGCGAGTCCGGCAAAAGGTACGGGGTAGGCATATATTTCTTTGAGGACCAATCGACGGGACAAGTTGATCGCGAGCCCAGAAAGCTCAGCGGTCAACCTGGGACCCAAAGCGGTCGGCCGACTGAAGAGATAGACGTTCTCGCGGCAAGGCCCGGGAAAGAATAAGCGGAAGTTTTAGGGGAGTGTCATGAACAAGTTAGTTTTAGCCGCGGTCACCACGGCAATAGCTGCGGTTTCTACGGCTTACGCCGCAGGAATTAGCGGTAGCGGTAGCACGAGCTCCGTGCAACAGGGGCAGTTGCTCCTCATTGGACCGGTCGATGCTGTAAATGCGCGAGCTGGTCTCGTTACCATCCTGGGCCAAAAGCTCACTTATGCCAAAGCTGGAAAGCTGGTCGTAGGTGACACGGCTGCGGTCTTTGGCGTTACGAAACCCAATGGGAGCCTCGTAGCAACATCAATAGTTGACCAGGGGCAATACGTTCCCGGTGCAACCGTAATATTTGTCACTGGCAAGGTTCAGAAGTCGGATAGCGCCGTGGGCCGAGTAACGGTTGATGGCCTGACTATCGATCTTACCGGCACAATGGCGAACGGAGTTGTTGCGCCTGCTGTTGGAGCAGAAATCCAGGTTACCGGTACACAACCTACTGCCGGGGGTTTCATCGTCGCCAGTGGCATCAGCGGTAGCGGTGACAGCGCGAGCCTCGGGATCAGCGGATCGGGCGCCGCACTGGGCATCAGTGGGTCGGGCGCTTCACTAGGAATCAGCGGAAGCGGCGCGAGCAAGAGTCTCGGCATTAGCGGTTCGGGTGCTTCCCTGGGGATCAGCGGATCGGGCGCCGCACTGGGCATCAGTGGGTCGGGCGCTTCGCTGGGAATCAGCGGAAGCGGCGCAAGCAAGAGTCTCGGCATTAGCGGTTCGGGTGCTTCCCTGGGGGATCAGCGGATCGGGCACCGCACTGGGCATCAGTGGGTCGGGCGCTTCACTGGGAATCAGCGGAAGCGGCGCGAGCAAGAGTCTCGGCATTAGCGGTTCGGGTGCTTCCCTGGGGATCAGCGGATCGGGCGCCGCACTGGGCATCAGCGGATCGGGCGCCGCACTGGGCATCAGTGGGTCGGGCGCCGCACTGGGCATCAGTGGGTCGGGCGCTTCACTGGGAATCAGCGGAAGCGGCGCGAGCAAGAGTCTCGGCATTAGCGGTTCGGGTGCAGGCCTGGGGATCAGCGGATCGGGCGCCGCACTGGGCATCAGTGGGTCGGGCGCTTCGCTGGGAATCAGCGGAAGCGGCGCGAGCAAGAGTCTCGGCATTAGCGGTTCGGGTGCTTCCCTGGGGATCGGCGGACGGGCGCCGCACTGGGCATCAGCGGATCGGGCGCCGCACTGGCATCAGTGGGTCGGGCGCTTCGCTGGGAATGAGTGGAAGCGGCGCGAGCAAGAGTCTCGGCATTAGCGGTTCGGGTGCTTCCCTGGGGATCAGCGGATCGGTCACCGCACTGGGCATCAGTGGGTCGGGCGCTTCGCTGGGAATCAGCGGAAGCGGCGCGAGCAAGAGTCTCGGCATTAGCGGTTCGGGTGCTTCCCTGGGGTCAGCGGATCGGGCACCGCACTGGGCATCAGTGGGTCGGGCGCTTCGCTGGGAATCAGCGAAGCGGCGCGAGCAAGGTCTCGGCATTAGCGGTTCGGGTGCTTCCCTGGGGATCAGCGGATCGGGCGCCGCACTGGGCATCAGTGGGTCGGGCGCTTCACTGGGAATCAGCGGAAGCGGCGCGAGCAAGGTCTCGGCATTAGCGGTTCGGGTGCTTCCCTGGGGATCAGCGGATCAGGCGCTTCGCTGGGCATCAGTGGATCAGGCGCTTCGCTGGGCATCAGCGGATCGGGCGCTTCGCTGGGAATTAGCGGAAGCGGCAGCGCTGATCTCGGGATCAGCGGGTCGGCTAACTCGACATCTTCACTCCAACGCACTCACGAGCGGAAGCGAAGAAGAAGAGCCGCGGCATTAGCAGCGGCTGCAAGTCTTAGCATAGTCGACTAGCTGCGCGAATGGGCAGCGCGGCGCTTCCGCCTGTGGCGGTGCCACTCGGCGGGCCACTGAGAGCCACCACCTGTCAGCGTCACGCTCTCAAGCTTGTCAATACCGCATATCTCGGTGAATGCACCACATACGCCGGATTTACCTCTCGCGCCGATAGGCTGATGATCCGCTGACCAGCGGAACATGCCGTATTGAGCGAGCCCTGAAATTTCATCACCAATCCCGACCACCGAGGCTGCTTCGCGCCTCTGACACGGCTCGTCGTGAACCTCGCCTTGGGCGCGCACGGGGGGAGCGAAGGGCTGAAAGACGGCGGAAACGCCGACCTGCAGCAACTTCTCTTTGAACTCGCGCTGGTGCTTCTTCCGTGCGGCATCACACCGACCAGTTTTTCCAGACTTGCCCGAGAAGCGTTCATTCGAGCCGCCGCTCGTCAGGCGCGCCTGAGAAACGGGAAGCTCAATCATTCAAAGATAGCCGCGTTGACGGGCTTGCCCCGAAAAGAAATTAGGCGAATGCTTAAAAGCCCTACAAACTGTTTGGAGCCAGACTCGACAACCCGCCGGCCTTCCGAACGGGTCGTCCGAGCGTGGCTAACTGATCGACGATTTCTGACCGGACAGAACCGTCCCAAATCGCTGGTTGTCAGTCGAGGAACGCCTTCGTTCGAACGCTTAGTCAAGGAATATGGTGGAGATGTCTCTCCGCGAGCGGTATTGGAAGAACTCGTGCGCTCAAGAATAGTACGTCGCGCCGGAGAGCGGCTGGAGCTGCAGGCAGATAAGTTGCAGAACCGACGGAGTGGCCTTGGTCCGCTGGCCCGAGTCATTCCGACCCTTGTGGATGGCCTAAGAATCGCTTCCCGTCAACCAACTTCTGCCATCGGCTCGGCGCTTTATCGCCTTAGACTTCAGGCCACCACCGAGCCTGAACTCGGACTGATCCGCCAACGCTGCTCGTCGGCCGTCCAATCTCTTTTACACGGTTTAAAAGAGTCCCTCGAGCACGAGTTCACGACACCGGTTCGAAAGCGATCCTCGACGCATTCCCTTACCGTAACAGTGCTGTTGGCAGGTGCCGGCAAGAAGGAATCCTGAGGCGAGATTGACTGAATCTGGCTGATTGTGCGCCATCACGCCGCATACTCAAGGGTTGGCATGCAAGGGACCTATATGAACGTAATTCCGCTCAAAAAGACCCGCCGCGACTACGAGCGCGTACTTACGGCCGTCTTCGGACTGCTCATTCAGTGCGGCGTCCGTGAAAGAGTCCTCTCTGCGATAGCAAATCGCGCTCTCAAAGTCGCGATAAGGAAAGCAATTTCGCTCGGCCAATCGAGCGGAGGAGAACTGGCGACTTTCAGCTTGGTGCTGGATGCGTGGCACCGCGATAGACGATATCTGACCTCCAGAGGAAAGCCAAGGGCGGTGCCTTTGCTTGGGCGGCCGCCGAGCGTTGAGGCTTTGGTTAGATCCGAAGGCCCAATGTTTGATCCGCTCGACTTGGCCTACCGAATTAAATCCCTTGGCCTCATTACTCCATGCCCAGGTGACCGTTACAAGCCAATCGGTGATACGGCGCTGGTTTCAATTTACGGTCCGACTGTCTTACAGCACGTGGCTCGATGTTTGATGTCTTTACTCGAGACTGTCGAAGAGAATCTGACGGGAGCGCCCACCTCAGCTCATCTATTGGAGCGATCTGCTGAGGTGCCGGACCTTCCAGCTGAGTGTGTGGCAGATTTTCTGCAGTTCTCACGACTTCAGGGCGCCATGTTCGCGAGGACTATTAACGATTGGCTGGAAACTAGGCGTGCGAGGGACCGGACTACCGCTGACCACGAGAACGGGACAGCGGTACGAGCAGGGGTGCACGTCCACGCGTATGTTGCACCAGCTAGGTCGCGGACGCGAAGCTCTGTGACTGCTAGACGATCGCTGGTTTAGCGCTGCCTTCCCTCAGCTCTTTCCTCAATATCTTCCCCACATTCGCTCTTCGGCAGCTCTTTGCGAAAATAGACGTGCTTGGGGACCTTGTAGCCGGCGAGGGATTTGCGGCAGTAGTCGATGACGTCGTGCTCCGTGAGGGTTGGGGTCCTTGCGCACGACGAATAGGGCGACGACTTCGCCGGAGTGCTCGTCGGGCTGCGCGACCGCGGCGGCTTCCAGGATGCCGGGATGGCTGGCGGCGACCGCTTCGACCTCGTTGGGGTAGACGTTGAACCCTGAAACCAGGATCATGTCCTTCTTGCGATCCTCGATGTAACACGATAGCCGCGCTCGTCCATGCGGCCGACGTCGCCGGTGCGCAGCCAGCCGTCCGGGCAGCATGACTTTCGCGGTCTCGTCGGGGCGGTTCCAGTAGCCGCGCATCACCTGCGGGCCGCGCACGCAGATCTCGCCGATCTCGCCGAGGGCAGATCCTTGCCGGCGTCGTCCTTGATGGCGATCTCGGTGGAGGGGATGGGCAGGCCGATCGAGCCGTTGAATTCCTCGGTCGGGGGATTGATGCACGCGGCGGGCGAGGTCTCGGTGAGGCCCCAGGCCTGGGTGAGGATCTTGCCGGTGGCTTCCTTCCAGCGCTTCGCGACCGCCTCCTGCACCGCCATGCCGCCGCCGAGCGTGACCTTCAGCTTGCTGAAATCGATGCGAGTCGAATCCCGGCGCGTGCAGCAGCGCGTTGAAGAGCGTGTTGACGCCGCTGAAGAAGGCGAACGGCTGCTCTTGCATCTCCGCCATCAAGGCCGGCAAATCGCGCGGATTGATGATGAGCACGTTCTTCCAGCCGAGGCGCGCGAACAGCAGGCAGTTCGCGATGAGCGCGAAGATGTGATACAGCGGAATCGCGGTGATCAGCACGCCGGCCTCGTCGCGAGAAGCTTGTCAGCGAGCCATGCCTCGGCCTGCAGGACGTTGGTGCTGACATTGCCGTGAGTCAGCATGGCGCCCTTGGCCACTCCGGTCGTGCCGCCGGTGTACTGCAGGAACGCGAGTCCTCCGGCCCGACATCCGACGGCGTCGAGCGGCAGGCTCGCGTCCGGCCGCGACCGCCTCGTGAACGATCCATCGCGCCCGGGATGTGCCACGGCGGCACCTGCTTGCGCACGATGCCGCACGACGTAGTTGACGATCCAGCGATTTGGGGAAGCCGAGGAAGTCGCCCGCCGCGGTCACCAGCACCTGCTTCAGGCTGCGTGTGCGGCGGCCACCTCCTGCACCACGTGCGCGAAGTTCTCCAGCACCACGATGCGCCGTCGCGCCGGAGTCCTCGAGCTGGTGCTGCAGCTCCGGCGCGGTGTACAGCGGGTTGGTGTTGACGACAGCGAGGCCGGCGCGCAGCGCCCCGAACAGCGCGATGGGGTACTGCAGGGTGTTGGGCAGCATGATCGCGATGCGTCGCCCTTCACGAGGCCGGCCCCCTGCAGCCAGGCGGCGAAGGCGCGCGATCAGCTCATCGAGCTGCGCGATAGGTCATCGTCGCGCCCATCTGCATCGTACGCCACTCGGTCCCGGTAGCTGGCGCAGGCCTGGTCGCAGCAGCTCCTCGAGCGACTGCAGCTCGCGACGGGTCGATCGTCCGCGGGCACGCCCGGCGGATACGACTTCAGCCAGATTCGTGTCCATCAGCGCTGCCCCCGTCACCTGCTCTTCTTCAACAGTCGGCTTCAGATACGGCCAGACGGTATCGAGCACCAGCGGCTCCCCGCGGGCATTCGGATGCAGGCCGTCCTGCTGCATCAGGCGCGGATCGAGCGCCACCCCCTCCAGCAGGAACGGCACCAGCGGCAGATGGATATTGGTTGCGCCAGCTCCGGGAACATGTCGCGCGAACTGCTTGCGTGTAGCGCGGCCCGTAGTTCGGCGGGATGCGGCATCCCGACGAGCAGCACGCGCGCCCCGGCGGTCTCGCGCCAGCCGCATCATCTCGGCCAGGTTGGCGCGCAGCGTCTCGAGCGGCAGGCCCCGCAGGCCGTCGTTGGCGCCCAGCTCCAGGATCACGGATGCCGGCTGGTGCAGCCGCAGCGCCCGCGGCAGCCGCGCAAGGCCGCCGCTGGTGGTCTCGCCGCTCACGCTGGCGTTGATCGACCTGGTACCCGTACCCTTGCGCCTGAAGTCGCGGCGTGAGCAGCGCGACCCAACCCTGCTCCGGCCTGAGTCCGTAGGCGGCGCTCAGGCTGTCGCCGAACACCAGGATCGTACGGTCGGACGCCACCGCGTTCTGGAGCGCGATGAATAGCAACCCGATGCCGAGCGCCCAGGCGCGAGCGGTCCGCAGCAGCGTTCTCAAGGCTGAAAACCTCTCGCAAGCAGGTTAGCAGTCCCGAAGGGCTGCTGACCATTGTCGATGACGTCTCGCTCGACATCGCAGCGCGGTGAGTCGGTCGCGGTCGTCGGGCCCTCGGGCGCCGGCAAATCGACGCTGCTGGCGCTGCTCGCCGGGCTCGACCTGCCGACCGCGGGGCGCGTGCTGCTCGAGGGCACGGATCTCACGCAGCCTCGACGAGGACGGCCGCGCGCGGCTGCGCGCGCAGCGGGTCGGCTTCGTGTTCCAGTCCTTCCACCTGATTCCGGCGCTCACCGCGCTCGAGAACGTGATGCTGCCGCTGGAGCTCGCCGGCCGCGCCGAGGCCCGCGCGCGGCGCTCGAGACGCTGCGCCGCGTCGGCCTGAAAGAGCGCACCGGCCACTACCCGCGCCAGCTCTCCGGCGGCGAGCAGCAGCGCGTCGCGACTCGCGCGCGCCTTCGTCACGCAGCCCGGCGGTGCTGTTCGCCGACGAGCCGACCGGCAATCTCGATACGGTCGACCGGCGCGCGGGTCGGGCAGCTGCTGTTCGAGCTGAATGCGCAATCGCCGCACACGACGCTCGTGCTGGTCACCCACGACCGCGAGCTCGCCGCGCGCTGCGAGCGCGATCGTGCACATGGAAGCCGGGCGGCTGCTATAGCGGACATGCGCTAGTCCGGCTCGCGCTGCGCATGCTGGCGCGCGAATGGCGCTCGGGGGAGCTCGGCGTGCTGCTGCTCGCGCTCACCATCGCGGTGGCGGCGCTCACCGGCGTCGGCTTCCTGGTGAGCCGCATCAGCGCGGCGGTGGCGATGCAGGCGAGCCAGGTGCTGGCGGCCGACATTCGCCTGGACTCTCCGCAGCCCATCGCGGAAGCGGTACTTCGCCGAAGCCGCCCGCCGGCGGCCTGCGCAGCTGCGCGCAGCCACGCGCTGCTCAGCGTGGTGTTTCAACGGCGATGCCAGCCAGCTCACGAACATCGACGCCGTGACCGCCGGCTATCCGCTGCGCGGCACGGTGCTGGTGGCGGATGAGCCGTTCGCCACGGGGCTGCCGGCCACGGACGATCCCGCCGCCCGGGCGAAGTGTGGCCAGACTCGAGGCTGCTCGCGGCGCTCGGCGGCCGCGTCGGCACGCCGGCTCCCGATCGGCGCGGCGGACCTTCGCGTCGGACGTGTGCTCATCTCGCGGCCCGACCAGGGCGGCACGTTCGCCGGACTCGTCGCCGAATCTCCTCATGAATGCCGCCGACCTGCCGCGGACGCAGCTCATCCAGCCCGGCAGCCGCGTGCTACTTATGCCGCGCTCTTCGCCGGCGACGCCGGAGCGCGTGGCGGCATTCAAGACCTGGCTCCAGCTCCACAAGCGTCCCGGGGAGCGGCTGCGCGATATCTCGAGCGCCAGCCCACAGATCAAAAGCGCAGTCGATCGCGCCGGACGCTTCCTCAGCCTTGCGAGCCTCGTTGCGTGTGCTGCTCTGCGCGATCGCCGTGGCCATGTCGGCGCGGCGCTATGTTCGCCGGCACCTCGACGCAGTGGCGCTGCTGAAGACACTGGGAGCGACGAGACGATTCACAGTCTGGCTGACTACGCTGCAGCTGCTCGCGGTTGCGCTCCTCGCGCCGCGATCGGGTCCATGGTCGGATTCCTGGCCCAGGAGTGGCTGCTATACGCATTGCGCGGGCTTCTTGCCGGCGGTAGGGAGCCGCCGCCGGCGAGCCTCGTGCCGCTCGGGATGGGGTTCCTGACGGCCATTGCGCTGCTCGCAGGCTTCGCGCTGCCTCCCTTGCTGCAGCTCTCGCGCGTGCCGGCGATCCGCGTGCTGCGACGCGACGTCGGGCCGCCGCAGCCCCTGGTGTTGCTCGCCTTTGGGCCTGCAGTCGCGGTGGTCGCGCTGCTCATCTACTGGGTGGTGCTCGACTGGAAGCTCTTCCTCGGCTTCAGCGCGGGGCTTGCGGCTTTCATCGTGCTGCTCGTCGCTCACCGGCGCGCTGCTCGTCATGGCCGCCGGCCGGCTGCGGCCGGCGCGTCGGCGTCGCGTGGCGCTATGGTGTTGCGAACCTCAGCCGCCGCCGCGCCGAGAGCATCGTGCAGATCGTCGCCTTCGGCACCGGCATCATGGTGCTGCTGCTGCTCGGCATCATACGCAACGATCTCGACGGTGACTGGCGCAGGAGCCTGCCGGCCGACCTGCCGAACTACTTCTTCATCAACATCCCGCCGGCGAGCCGCGACGCATTCATCTCATACCTCCGCGCACGCGGCGCGCGGACTTCGCGCGTGCTGCCGATGATCCGCGGCCGGCTGACGGCGATCGACGGCCGCCCGGTGCAGAACATGCGCTTCGCAGGCCATCGGGGCGAAGAGTTCGCGACCCGCGAGCAGAACCTCACCTGGTCGGTGGCGCTCGGCGCTGACAACCGCGTCGTCGCGGGCCGCTGGTGGACGCCGGCCGACTACGGTCAACCGCTCGTATCCGTCGCCACGGAATTCGAGGAGTCGCTCGGCCTGCGGCTCGGCGACCGTCTCACCTTCGATATCGGGGGCGAGTCGTTCACGGTGCGCGTCGCGAGCGTCCGCAAGGTCAAATGGGACAGCTTCAGGCCCAATTTCTTCATCGTGTTCGCCCCGGGTCTGCTCGACAAGGTCGCCGGCACCTACCTGACGAGCGCCTATATTTCGCCGGGCGCCGCCCAATCCCTGGCGGAGCTGGCGCATCAGTTTCCGAGTGTTTCCATATTCGACATCGATGATCTGCTCGCGGACGTGCGCTCGGTGCTCGACAAGGCGGTGTTCGCCGTGCAGAGCGTGTTCGCGTTCACTCTGCTCGCAGGGTTGACCGTGCTGCTCGCCGCCGTGCAGTCGAGCCGCGATGAGCGGCGCTACGAGAGCGCGATGCTGCGCACGCTTGGGGCGAGTCGCCGCACGGTGCTGAAGAGCGTGCTGGCCGAGTTTGCCGCGCTCGGCGTCCTTGCGGGACTCATCGCGGCGGCGGGCGCCTCGGTCGCGGCTTACTTTCTGACGACACGAGTTCTCGATCTGCGATACGTCTTCAGTCCCTGGGCGTGCGTGGTCGGCCTACTGGGCGGAGCACTCGTGGTGGTGTCGAGCGGCTGGCTGGCGACTCGCGCCGTCGTGCGACAGCCGCCCCTTGCGACCTTGCGCGCCGAAGTTTGAGCGGCAACTCACAGCGCCGGCGGCCGGGCCGCCGGTATGCTCCCGGCGCATTCCGGCTTCGGCCAGGGATGGATTACGTTAAGCGGGGAGCCGGGGAACGAACTTGGGAAAAGTATCGCAGCAAGGCGACGCCACACACGAGCTGACGGCCGATGATCCGACGGTCGAGCTCGACATGCTGGAGCAGACGATCTCGATCGAGGGTGCCCGCGAGCTGCGCCTCGACGCGCTCGGCCTCGCCGCCGCCCCCATCCCGCGAGCCTGGATTCGCGAGGGCAATCCCGTCGCGCGCGACAAGCACCTCGCCGGCGGCAGCGGCCGGCTGCCCAGTACGATCATGTGGGACTGCACGGCGGGCCGGTTCGACTGGTTTTATGAAGCCGAGGAAGTTGCTCACGTGTTGGAAGGCTGCGTCATCATCGAGGACGCCGCAGGCGTACGGCACCGGTTGCAGACCGGCGATACATTTCTGTTTCCCACCGGCTCCCGGTATCTGTGGACGGTGCCGAATTACGTTCGCAAGATCGCCTTCTCATATTCACCGCTGTCGCGGCAGATACGCTTCATCAATGGACTCTTCGGGCGCCTGACTGCCCCGTTCCGGCGCCAGCCGCTCGGGGCGGCTGCCCGGGACGACTGACCGGCTATACCGTGTCTCGGCAGCGGAGTAGTCTGCGCGTGTGTCCCGCACGGCGCTCTCCCAGGCAATTACCGCGGCACTCGCGGCGGCGCTGCTCTTTGGCGCGAGCACGCCGCTGGCCAAGCAACTTCTCCGGGACACCTCCCCGGTGCTGCTCGCTGGTCTGCTGTATCTGGGCAGCGGTATAGGGCTGGGTGCGATCCGACTCTTCCGCGATCGCGGCTGGCGCGCACCGGGGCTCCGACGCGCGGAGTGGGCCTGGCTGCTCCTCGCGATCGGTTTCGGGGGAGTGCTCGCTCCGCTGCTCCTCATGTTGGGGCTGGTGCGTACACCGGCGGCATCCGCGTCGCTGCTGTTGAATCTCGAGGCCGTGTTGACGGCACTGCTGGCGTGGATCGTCTTCCGCGAGAATACCGACCGGCGCGTGGTGCTCGGCATGGTACTGATCGTGGCCGGCGCCGCGGCGCTCGCCGACCGAGGCTACGTGCCGGGGTCCGGGAGCGGCGCGCTCCTCATTGCACTCGCGTGCCTCTGCTGGGCACTCGATAACAATCTCACGCGCAAGGTGTCGGCGTCCGATGCGGCATTTCTCGCGGGCCTCAAAGGGCTCGCGGCGGGCGTGGTGAATACCGCGCTGGCCATGCTCCTGGGCGCGCGATTTCCGGGGGCCGCGGCAATCGCCGGGGCGATGACGGTCGGCCTGTTCGGCTACGGTGTCAGCCTCATGCTGTTCGTACTGGCGCTGCGGGGGCTGGGCGCGGCGCGCACGAGCGCGTATTTCTCCACGGCGCCTTTCATGGGGGCGGCCATTGCGGTCCTTGCCTTGCGCGAGCATCCCGACCCGACGCTCTGGCTGGCGGCCGTCCTAATGGGAGCTGGCGTCTGGCTGCATCTGCGGGAAAGACACGAACATATGCATACGCATTCGCCCACTACGCATACGCATCGACACGTTCATGACGAGCATCACCCGCACTCTCATGAGTTCGACTGGAATCCGCGCGAGCAGCACACGCACGAGCACACCCACTTGCTGCTGAGCCACAGCCACCCCCATTACCCCGACATCAGCCATCATCAACATGAGCACGGCGGCGGGAAGCAGCCGGACAGGTAGGGTCAGCGGCCCCTTGCCGTCAGAAGCGCATCGAGCCGCGGAAAGACGCGACGCGCGTTCTTCTCGAAGATCCGCGACTTATCGGCTTCGGGGATGGGGAGCGCATCGATATAGCGCTTGGTGTCGTCGAAATGAAACCCCGTCTCGGGGTCGATCCCGCGGACGGCGCCGATCATCTCCGAGCCGAAGAGAATGTTGCCGACGTCGATGACCCGCACCAGGAGGTCGATTCCCGCCTGGTGATATACGCACGTATCGAAGAAGACATTCTTCATCACGTGCGTGGCCGGGGGCGGGCGCTTCAGCATGTCGGCGAGGCCCCGGTAGCGCCCCCAGTGGTAGGGTATCGCGCCGCCGCCGTGGGGAATGATGAACCGCAACGTCGGGAAGTCGTGGAACAGGTCACCCTGGATCAGTTGCATGAATGCGGTGGTGTCCGCATTGATGTAGTGGGCGCCGGTGGTATGGAAGCACGGATTGCAGGATGCCGACACATGGATCATCGCCGGGACATCGAGCTCGACCATCTTTTCGTAGAAGGGATACCAGCTGGGGTCGGTCAGCGGCGGCGAGGTCCAATGCCCGCCGGAGGGGTCGGGGTTCAGGTTGCAGCCGACGAAGCCCAATTCCCGTACGCAGCGCTCGAGCTCGCGAGCGGAGTGCGCGATGGGCACGCCGGGTGATTGCGGCAGCTGACAGACGCCGGCGAAGTTATCCGGATAGAGCTCTACGACGCGCCTGATCAGATCGTTGTTCGCGAGTGTCCACGCCAGTGACGTCGCCTCGTTGCCGATGTGGTGACCCATGCCAGCGGCGCGTGGCGAAAAGATCGTGAGGTCCCCGCCGCGCTGTTTCTGCAGCCTCAGCTGCTGGGTCTCGATGGACTCGCGGATCTCGTCGTCCGAGATGGGCGCGAGCCTGGCATGCGGCTCGTTCGGATCCTTCAGTCGCGCGGCCTGCGCATCCCGAAACCGCTGCAGGGCGGCGGGAGCAGTCGTGTAATGGCCGTGGCAGTCGATGATCATGTGGCCTCCCGCCCGCGTCAGCGGGCGCAATGGGTACCGCTCGCTCCCGCATCAGTTATGGATGTCCTGGACAGCATGCGCCTTTGGAGTCAGTAATCTTCAGCCTCGAATCGCAGCATCTGCGCGGGCTCGTCGCCCTGGGCCTGCACGCCGATGTACAGGACACCCTCTCTGGCATCCCAGTATCCCGTTCGTGCACCGACCTTCGTCGGAACGTTGGCGATCAAGCCGTAGCGATCGGGGTCTATCTGCTGAACGACGCTTACGTAGCCCTGGCCACCGATGACGTAAATGCGCTTGCGCAAGGCATCGAAATAAACGTCATCGGATTCCCCGACTATCCCGGGAACGATCGCCACCTGCTCACCGGTCTCGGTATTGAAGACGATCAACATCGGGATCTTGCGCGTCACCGTGAAAAGCCGGTGATCGGCCTCATCGAGCGCCATGGCGTAATTGCCGCTCACGCCGTGCAATGGCCACTGTGCGACCTGGCCGGTATCGCGATTGATCGCTTCGACCACCTGTGCCGCATGGGGACAGTTCACGTAAAGCATCGGCCCATGAAGCTCGATCTGGAAACTCTCCGGATGGCTGCCGGTCTTCAGAACCGCTCCAACGCGCTGCTCGGTTGCGGGGTCGATACTGGCGATACCGCCATCTTCCTCACCGAAGCCCACCAGGACGAGTTTGCGCACCGGATCCCATCGGAGATTGTCGGCGTCGGCACCGAAATCGACTGATTTCTCGAGCTCGTGGGTCTTGCCGTTGAAGATATAGACCTCGCCCTCTGCACTTGCAGCGAAGATCTTGTCGAAGCCAGGGACGTAAAGCACGCCTTGGGCCTCCGGTACGCCCCGTATGAATCCCACTACGCGCCCCTCTTCCCAATTCTCGATGGCGACGCCGTTGCTGCCGACGATGGAGAAATACACCAGGTCGCCATTGCCCGAAAAGTGATCTATCCGTCCCATATAACCGGGCACCGGGACATCCTGATACAACTCGAGGGGTAGCCGCACAGGCGGAAGAGATTGGGCCGCGGCCCACTCGTTACCGAGCGCACTCAGGAGCACAATGCCCAGGATCGTGGGGAGTAGAGGCAGCGCGTTGTTCTTCATGGAGGATACCGGGTTGCGTTACTGCCACGGCAGCAGGGAAACGAGGCAAGCACTTTTTCCACGTTCGTATACCTCCACCCAGGCCTGGATCGGCGTCACCGCTCGAGCACACTCCGTACGCTGCGCAGCCCGGTGAAGCTGCGCGGCGCGGCGCACATCAGGTAGCGGAATCCTTCCGCGATCACACGCTCGGCATTTTCCGGCGTGACGTGCGGATGACCGACGACGACCCCGCGCTGCCTGCAGACCGCCACCACTTCGGCAATCGCCTCGAGCACCACCTTGTGCTCCGTCTGTCGCGGATAGCCGAGCTCCTGACTGAGATCGCCCTCGCCGATCAGGATCGCGCCGATGCCGGGAACGTTGTCGAGGATGTCCGGCAGATTGCGAATGCCTGCCGTATCCTCGATCTGGAGCACGACCAAAATCTCGCCGGCGGTGGCGAGCGGCCAGACGTCCGCGCGCTCGTAGTATTCCTGTTGGGAGACTCCCCAGTAGCGCGCAGCCTGCATCGGCCCGTCGCCGCGGATCCCGGCGGGCTCATAGAGGGGCTTGTCCACAAGGCGTGGGTAGCGGCACGCGGCAACCGCATTGCGGGCCTCTTCGACGGTGCTGATGTGGGGCCAGACGATGCCGTAGCAGCCAAGGTCGAGCGCCTGCTTGGCGAGGAACTGATTCTTTTCGGCACCATTCGCCGGAATCCGGGCGCACGGGGTGACGGCCGGCGCCACCGAGCCGGCGGCGGCGATCTGACCGCGGTTGAGAAGGTACTGCAGGCTGTCGCGCAGGGCGCGGATGTCCCATCCGCGGTGCTCGCCCTCGAACACAACCCCGTCATAGCCTGATTGCTGCAGCTCGACGGCGAATTCGACTTCGCAAGGAGCAAAGACGGTGATCGCGTGCCGGCCGGTCTCGAGCGCGCGGATGATGCCATTGAGACGGCACGGGTTCGACATGACTATGCCTCGGCGTTCCGGATGAAAGAACAGTTTTTTGCTATGCAGAACAACGTTATACTAGCTCCAAGCCCGGCGAGAGTGTTCTCAAATCGCAAGTAACTGCTGGAGAGAGCCGCAAGATGTCGAAACTGCGTCTGAGCTTCGCCTGCGGGCCCTACGACCGGATGGAGGCGCTGCAATACGATCGCCTGGAAGTCGAGGGCATCGACCTCAATTTCGTGGAGATCCAGGCGCCGCGGGAGATCTTCGACCGCATGGTAGGGACCCGGGAATTCGATGTTTCGGAGCTGTCCCTGGCCGAGCACGTGGCGATGACGGTGCAGGGCAACAGTCCTTTCGTCGCCATTCCGGTTTTTCCCTCCAAGGCGTTTCGCCATAGCTTCATCTGCGTCAACCGCGACGCCGGGATCCGCGGACCCAAGGATCTGGCGGGCAGGCGCATCGGCGTCCCTCTCTACACCATGACCGCCGCGATCTGGAACCGCGGCGACCTCGAGAACGTCTACGGCGTGGATCTCTCCGGAGTTGAATGGGTGCAAGGCGCGGTGGAGAAGCCCGGGACTCATGGGAAGCCTCCGGCGCCCCCCAAGCTCCTGAAACCTGTCGACATTCGCGCCAATACCTCGAACAAATCCCTGTCGGACATGCTGGCCGACGGTGAAATCGATGCCATCATCGGGTCGCGCATGCCCGATTCCGTGCGTACCCGGCCCGACAAAGTGGCGCACCTGTTCCCGAATTTCCGCGAGGAGGAGAAACGCTACTACCGGCAGACGGGCATCCACCCCATCATGCACACGGTGGCCATCCGCCGCGAGCTATACGAGGCGAACCGCTGGATAGCGGCCAGCCTGTACAAGGCCTTCCTCGACGCCCGGGAATGGGCCATGAAGCGCATGTACTTCTCCGCCGCGCAGCGCTACATGCTGCCATGGCTGTTCGACGATCTCCGCGAGATCGACGAAGTGTTCGGCGAATTCGGCCGGGACCTCTGGGTCTATGGCGTGGAGAAGAACCGTGCCGCCCTGGAGACTTTCGTCAAGTACCTGGTGCAGCAGCATTTCATTGCGAAGCCCGTTCCGCTCGAGGATCTGTTCGTGCCCATGCACGGCCGGCTCGAATAGGCAACGGCTGGAGTGACCGTGAGCCGTGGTTCATTTATTGGCCTGGGGCTTGGTCAGAAGATGGTGGCACCCGCACCTGTTGGCCCAGTATTCCCACGCCCGCCAGGTGGCCGTCGAATAAGGGCCGTAGGCCTCCTGGTTGCGCGACGCGATTTCGCCCTCGGAGAGGAACCGGATGTCGCCGCCCACCAAGCGGGCGCCCAGCAGGGCGCGGGCATTGCGCGGCAGGTACACCGACATGCGCACCACGTCGATGAGGCTGCGAGCGGCAGCCGCGAAACCGTGGCCGCGCATCAGTGCGACGTTGTGCCCGCCCAGTGTTTGCGCGAGATCGCGAGCCTGCAAGACGCTGGAGACCAGCAGGTTGGTGTCGCCGAAACGATCGGCGATGTCCCAAACGGGGACATGGGCGCCGATGAAGCTGCCGGAGTGGATCACGGGTCGGAGCCGCGTGCCGTCGGCAATCCCGAAGGGCAGGACATCTTCGGCGTGAGCGTGGACGACGGCGGTGACGTCGCGCCGTGCCTCGTATATTCCGCCGTGAATGAAACGCTCGAGATACAACGGGCGGTTGTCGTTCCCAACCGGGTTGCCTTCCAGATCCAACTCCACGATGTCCTCCGGCGCGACGAGCTCTGGAGCGAGCGAGCGCGCGATGAAGAACGTGTGGGGATTCTCGGGATTACGGACGCTGACGTGACCGTAAGCGTCGGCAACCTCTTCCCTGGCAAGAATGCGATTGGCAATGACCAGATCGTTCCTGACGCGCTCGATTTCTTTCATGACGCACCTGCAGTTGACGTGGCGGGCGGACCGGGTAAGGAAACGCGAGAAGCAATACAATGATACCTGCAGGTTGAATCGAGACAACAGCCGTGGCTGCACAAAAATTGTCGAATGGCATCACCATTTCCTACCATGACGGCGGGTCGGGTTCCCCGCTCCTGTTTCTGCACAGCTTCGGGCACAACAAGAACCTGTGGTTTCCGCAGCTCACGCACTTCTTGGAAAGAGGCTGCCGCGTGCTCGCGCCGGACATGCCGGGACACGGCGACTCCTCCTACGATCCCGCCCGCCACGGGGTGGACCAGATGGCCCAGTGCTACATCGAGCTACTGGACTCGCTCCACATCAGGAAAACGATGCTCGCCGGCATTTCCATGGGGGGCTACATCGCCCTGCGCATGTGGGCCCGGCGGCCGGACCTCATCGCCGGGATGGTCTTGAGCAACACCAAGGCCGAGAAGGATTCCGCTGAGATCGTCGCCAGGCGGCGCGCGCAGATCGAGAACATCCACCGGAACGGCCTCGAGCATTTTGTGACCACCGGGGCCCCCAAGCGCCTGTCGCCGGTAACCCTCGAACGGAGACCATGGGTGTTGGACACCATAAAGCTCCTCAACTACACGGTGCCCGCGGAGGTGAATGCCGCCACGCTCGAGGCCATGGCGCTCAAGGAAGACGACACGACGGTTCTCCCCACCATCGACGTGCCGGTCCTCGTGACGTCGGGAAGCGACGACATCTTCATACCGGAGGACTCGCCCGGCAATCTGCATAGGGGCATCAGGGGCTCCACGTTCCACGAGATCGCCGACACCGGACATGTGAGCAGCCTGGAGGCGCCGACCGAGTACAACCGGGTCATGGAAGAGTTCCTGCAAGCCGCGGGGTTCATGTGATCGTTCGCACGTCTGCGACCGGAAGGGTTCCATCTTGAAACTGCTGACTTTCTCCAAAGACGCGACCACCTCATCCCGGCTCGGCGCCCGCATCGGCGGCGACACGATCATCGACATGGCCCTCGCCTACGAGCAGTGCTGGCGGGCGCGGGCACCGGACTGGTTCGGCTCCGTCGCCGCTCTGCTCGAAGGCGGCGACAAGGCCATGGATCTTGCGCGTGAGCTGCTGACGCATGTGGAGGCGGAACCGGACCGGTACGGCGCCAGCTCGCTGCGCGCGGATCAGATTCAATTTCGTTCCCCCGCCGCGCCGGACGCCAAGATCCTCTGCGTCACGATGAACTATCTCTCCCATGCGAATGCCAGCAACAGCAAGCCGGCGGAGGAGCCGTACTTCTTCATCAAGCTGCCTCAGCTCATGACCCCGCACCGGGCGCCGATCCTGCTTTCCCGGACCTCACGCAAGTGTGACAGCGAGATCGAGCTGGGAGTCATCATCGGCAAGCGCGGCAAGTACATCTCGCAGGAGAGCGCCCTCGACCATGTAGCCGGCTACACTATCTGCAATGATTTCAGCTTCCGCGACCGCCGCACCCTGAAGTCCGATCCCAATGCGGCGCGACTCCACTGGCTGACTCTCAAGAACCTGGACAACGCGGCGCCCATCGGGCCCTGGCTCGTGACCCGCGACGAGATTCCCGACGTCTACGACCTGGAAATCGCGCTCACGCTCGAGAACGACCCGGCTGAGCGCCAGAGCGGCTCGACCAGCGCGATGATGCACAAGATCCCGATGCTGATCGAGCGCGCATCCGATGGCCTCACGCTGGAGCCCGGGGACGTGATCTGCACCGGCACCCCGCATGCCGTGGCCTTCGGGCACGAGCGCTATCTCGAGGACGGCGACGTGTTGCGGGCGGAGATCCAGGGGATCGGCGCGCTGGTCAATCCGGTCGTACGGGAGAGGTGATCGCAATGAACGAGACGGCGAAGATCGATCCCGGCCGCGAGGCCTTCATCGAGGACCTGCGGGCCAACAACTACACGACGTACTTCGTCGCCACCCACCCGAAGTATGCGAAAGGCAAGGGCGCGTTTCGCTTCACCTCGAGCCCGGTCAGTCCCGCGGATCCCTGCCACTGGAGCCATGCCGAGACCCGCCGGCGGCTGTTCGAGCTGAGCGGGCTCCTCACCACTGAGGAGGCCGAGCGGCGCAACATCAACTTCGTCAATCCTGGGCTCAAGGATTTCATGCCGGCCGCCACGCTGCCGACGCTGCGCGGCGGCATACAGATGCTGCTGCCGGGTGAGAAGGCTTACACGCACAGGCACAGCGCAAACGCCTTCCGCACCGTACTCGAGGCGCCGGCCGCGGGCGCTTACACCGTTGTGGAGGGTACGCGTATTCCCATGCATCCCGGCGATCTGGTGCTCACTCCGAACTGGACCTGGCACGATCACCACAATGAGGGCGATTCCCACGCCATTTGGTACGACGGCCTGGATGTGCTCATGGCCTACTGGATCGGCGGCACCTTCTTCCAGGAATACGACGATGTGTGCGGGCAGGCCTATCATCCGGTCGAGCGGGACGTGCACGCTCTGGTCAGCGCCTACGGCCCGGGCCTGGTCAACCGCGCCGCCACGCTGCCGGACCACATCCCATCCTCCAACAATGCTCTGTTGTACTACCCTTACAGCAAGGCCAGGAAACTACTGCAGGGCTTGGCGGAGGCGGGCTGCGGCAACCTGCGCGACGGTGTCCTGTTGGAATATGTCAACCCGCTGACCGGCGGTCCCGCCTTTCCATCCATGAGCACCGGTGTCCGTCTCATCAACGGCCGGACTTCTCTCGAAGCCTGGCACCGGACGGAGAACATCATCTTCATCACGCTGGAAGGGTCGGTGACCTTTACGCTGCCCGACAGTGTGAAGTACGTGACCGAGCTGCACGATGTGGTGGCCATCCCATCGTGGGTGCCATACACGATTAGTAACAGCGACAGCACACAGGCGGTGCTGTTCTGCCAGTCCGACCGGCCGTTGTTCGAGAAGCTGGCATTCTACCGGGAGCAGAGAGCGGAATAGGCTCCGTCCGATCCGCACATCAGTCGCGGATGTCCTGCAGGAACCATTCGGTCGGAATCGTCCGACCCTTGCCCGTCTCGAGCGCACGCGCGTAGACCCAGCCGCCGACCGAGGAGAACTGCAGGCCCTGGTTGCCGACGTTCCTGTAGAATGTCACTTGGTCGCGGCTGGTGCGGCCTTTGCATCTACCTGAAATCAGGTCCGCAAAGTCCGGCTTGTCGCCCCCGCGACCCCGATCCGTGAATTCCGGGCTGTCTCCGCCCAAACCGGGTTGCGCGTTCTTTGCTGGAATCCGCCGCATCTGCTCGGCGGTGCCGCCGATGAAGGCGGCGGGAGAGTGGCCGCGCTCCGCCTGAAACCGCTCCGTCTGCCTCAGCTGCAAGCCCGCCGTACCCTGACGTACGACCACGTCGAATCTGTCGATCGCCGCATCGGGCACTTCGCGCCGTCCGAGGTTGGTCACGTGCATGCCCTTCTCGATCCACTCAGCATCGTAAACGGGCCGCATGCTGTCAGTGCAGCTGGCAAGCAGGTCGGCTCCGCGCACCGCTTCGCGGGCGCTATCGACCGCGCGCACCTCGATGTCGAGGAGGCGGGACATCTCGGCGGCGAATGACTCGCGGTGCTCGGGACTCGGGCTGTAGACTGTGCACAGACGAACGTCGCGAACGCACTTGAACGCTTCGAGGAAGGCGCGGGCCATGCCGCCGGACCCCAGCATCCCGACGATGTGGGTGTCTTGCCGCGCCAGATACTTTGCGCCGATGGCCGCCCCGGCACCGACGCGCATGTGCTGCAGAATGCCGTCGTGAATGAATGCGAGCGGCTCGCCGTTGCGAGTCGAAACGAGGAATATGATCCCGCAGTAGGTGCCCGGCTCCCGGCAGTACTTTTCCTCGGTCCAGTTGCCGTCCTCCTCCTTGGGCCACCTGACGATGTCGGATTTCATGCGGATCGCGAAATAGCCGTCGTTCGCGCCCTCCATCGACCCCCAGCGGAAATATCCATCCTCGCGCTCGCAAGGGAAGTAGACGTCGATGCGCGGTCGATGGATGGCCCCGCCGGCCGGTAACTCGCGGAATGCCGCTTCCTGCACGCGAATGCAGTCCTGCATGGTGAGCAGTTGCGCCACGGTGTGATTGTCGATGATCAGCATGGGGTGAAAGGCTCCTCTACTTCGTGTCGTACTCGAGGATCTCGGCGCTGTGCCCGCTCGGCTGGCGTCGCGCCGCCACGAAGAGCTCCCCCCACTCCGGCACGAACATTCCTGTCTGGGCACCGAATCCCGTCGCGGAGGTCGCTATCAGCCGGTAGTGGTCGGGATCCTCTTCCTGGATCACATCGACGATGCCGGGCCCCGCCACGTGGGGATTGCTTCCGCGGAGCAGTATTCTGGCGAGGACGTAAAGTCGGTTCTTGCTCGGGTCCCAAAACATGTCGTCCGAGCTCGCTCCCGGCGTGGCTCGCACCGATGCCACTCTCCTGCCGCTCTCGGTGTCGAACACGGCCACATAGCCGCGGTTGCGACAGAAGATGAAGAGCCGCCGGTGTGCTTCATCGAGCGCCATGGGGTAGTTCTCGCAGCCCGCCTTCCAGCGCGTCAGCACTTGGTAGCCCGAGAGGTCGGCGACCACGATCTCGTGCTTGTCCGGATCGTTGATGAAGACGCGATCACCGGTCTCCCGTTCCAGCTGGAGCGCCTCGGGATGCCCCCCGACATGGATCCGACCGACGATCTTGCCGTTCAGGTCAATCACTGCCACGGCGCCGTCTTTCTCCCCCGTCCGCGCGGCGACGCGGCCAAAGAGATACTTCTCCCCGCCGTAGTCGACGAGCACGTGCTTGCGGGCCGCGTCGTAGCGCATGTTGTCGGCATCGGAGGATAGGTGCACCGTTCGCAGGAGAGCGAACCTGCTGCCGTCATAAATCTTCACCGTCCCGTCGCCGCTCGAGGCCACGAAAAGACGGTTGACGGCAGGCACGAAGTAGGATTGTTGCGGCTCGTCGAGCTGGAGGGTCTGCACCTGCCTGCCGGCGGCGAGGTCGATGATCTCCAGGGTATGATTGTCGTAGGCGGCTGCGAACAGGCGCCGGCCCGGCACATCGACGCTGACGTGATCCATCCGGCCGCGGACATGGGCTAGAGGGATTCTGCCCGCGAGCGTCAAGACAGCGGACGCGCTGGAAGGTGCCACCGTCCGGGCTGTGGCCAGCACCGGCAGGATGAGCAGTTGGAAGATCACGGCGGCGAGTGTCGCTCTCATGCTGCTTACCTCAGTTCTCGTTCGGCTTCGGGAGCGTGGCGGCCTGTTCACGCGACGGCCCGTGCTGCGGACGGAATCGTTCGAAGGTGCGGGACAGGCGATCGAACCATAGATAAATTACCGGAGTCGCATAGAGTGTCAGGACTTGCGAGGCCAGCAGCCCTCCCACCACCGCGATGCCGAGTGGGCGGCGCAGCTCCGCGCCGACGCCGGTGCCGAGCGCGATGGGCAGGGCGCCGAAGATGGCCGCCATCGTAGTCATCATGATCGGCCGGAAGCGCAGCAGGCAGCCGTGGCGGATGGCTTCGAGCGGACTTAGGCCCTGCGAGCGTTCGGCGGCGAGCGCGAAATCGATCATCATGATCGCGTTCTTCTTGACGATGCCGATGAGGAGCAGGATGCCGATCAAGCCCATGACCGAAAGGTCCTGCCCGCATAGCTCGAGCGCGAGCAACGCGCCAACACCGGCCGACGGGAGCGTGGCAATGATGGTCAGCGGGTGGATGGCACTCTCGTACAACACGCCGAGCACGATGTAGACCGCGAACAGCGCGGTGAATATGAGTCGCGGCTGATTGCGCAGCGACTCCTGGAAGGCGCGTGCCGTGCCCTGAAAGGAGCCGATGAGCGATGCCGGCTTGCCCGAGACACGCTCCACGGCGCGAATCGCCGCGACTGCCTGCCCGAGACTGTACCCGGGGGCGAGATTGAACGAGAGCGTGATGGCGGGAAAGATCCCCTGGTGATTGATATTGATCGGAGCGAGCCCATTCCCGAGCTCGGTGATGACGCTCAGGGGTACGAGCGCTCCCGTCGCGGAACGCACGTACAGATGTTGCAGATCCTCGGTCGAGAGCTGATAGGCCGGAGAAACCTCCTCGATCACGTGGTATTGATTCAGCTCGGTGAAGAGCGTGGCGATCTGCCGCTGTCCGAATGCATCGTAGAGCGTGTCGTCGATGGATTGCGCGGTCACTCCGAGCCGGGCGGCGGCATCACGGTTGATGTGCAGGGTCGCCTGAGTGGCGAGCGCCTGTGTATCGGAGGTCACGCTGACCAACTCGGGAAGGGCGCGGAACCGCCGTTCGAGCAGGTTGGTCCACCGCACGAGCTCATCGACGTTGCCGTCCTGGAGCGTGTACTGGTACAAGCCCGCGGTGGCACGCGCTCCTACCGTGATGTCCTGCCGGACCTGCATGAAGAGGCGGATCCCCGGCAGGCGGGCGACCGCTCGCGCCAGCCGCGCCTGGACCTGGGCGGCGCTCGCGCGCTGTCCGGCCGGCTTGAGATAGATGTAGAACCGCCCCTGGCTTACCGACGGGTCGCTGCCGAACCAGTAGTCGACCGTGCTCACCGCCGGGTCAGCGGCCACGATGCGTCCCGCGGCTTCCATGTGGGCGGTCATTGCGTCGAACGAGATGTCCGGCGGGGCCTTTGCGGTGGCTAGCAGGACTCCGCTGTCCACCTCGGGGAAGAAGCCCTTCGGCGCGACGATGTAAAGGAAGATCGACAGCCCGAGCACCGCCAGGGTGGCGAGCAGCGTCCAGGTCGGGTTTCGCAACACCACATCGAGCGTGCGCTCATAGAATGCCGCCAGAGCGCCGAACTGGCGTTCGGACCAGCGATACAGCCGGCCGTGCCGCTCGGAGCTGCGCTCGCGCACGAGCCACGCACAGAGCGCCGGAGTGACGCTGAGGGAGATGACGCCCGACATCAGTATCACGATGGTCACCGTGACAGCGAATTCACGCAGCAGCCGCCCGACGATGCCGCCCATGAATAGCACCGGAATGAACACCGCGACGAGCGACAGCGTCATGGAGACGATCGTGAAACTGACCTCGCGCGAGCCCTCGATCGCGGCCTGCAGGCGCGACTCGCCGCTGTCGATGTGGCGCACGATGTTCTCGATGACCACGATGGCGTCATCGACCGCGAATCCCACGGCGATCGTCATCCCGACCAGGGAGACGTTGTCGAGGCTGTAGCCGAGCGCGTACATGGCTGCGAAAGCGCCGAAGAGCGATAGCGGAATAGAGATGCTCGGAATGATGGTCGCCCAGATGTTGCGCACGAAGAAAAAGATCACCAGGACAACCAATACGATCGTCAACAGCATCGTCAGTTGCACATCGCGCACCGCGGCCACGATCGTCTGGGTGCGATCGCCGACGAGCGACAGATGCACTGTGGGGGGAAGCAGGGCCGTGAGCCGCGGCAGCTCCGCCTTGATCCGTTGAATTGTGTCCACCACGTTGTAGCCAGGCTCTTTGTGGACGTCGATGATGATCGCCGCCTGGTTTTCCAGCCGCGCCGCCTGCTTGTCATCCTCCGGTCCTGTGATCACCGTACCCAGCTCGCCGATCCGCACGGGCGCACCGTGGCTGTAGGCGACCACCATCGAACGGTAACCTGCCGGGTCGAGCACCTGATCGCTTGCCGACAGCACCACCGAGCGGTCGGTCCCGGAGAGGCTGCCCTTGGGGGCGTTGAGCGTCTGCTGCGAGACCACGTTGCGCACGTCCTCGAGCGTGAGGCCGAGCGAGCTCAACGCGGTCGGATTCAGCCGGATGCGCACGGCCGGGCGCGCCTGGCCGTGGAAATCGACCAGACCGACCCCAGGGATCTGCGAGATCTGCTGTGAGAGGAAATCCTCGGCATAACGGTCGACCTCCGTGAGCGGCAGCGTATCGGAGGTCAGAGCAAGCTCGAGGATGGTGTAATCGGCCGGATTTACCTTGTTGTAGGTCGGGGGCGCCGGCAGGTCCTTCGGCAGTACTCCCGAAGCGGCGTTGATCGCCGCCTGCACGTCCTGAGCGGCAGCATCGATGGAGCGGCTCAAGTCGAATTGCAGCACGATCTGCGTCGTGCCGAGGGAGCTGCTGGACGTCATCTCCGTCACTGCGGGAATGTTGGCCAGCGACCGCTCGAGAGGGGTCGCGACGGACGTGGCCATCGTCTCTGCGCTCGCCCCGGGGAGGCTCGCCTCGACCTCGATGGTCGGGAAGTCGATCTGGGGCAGAGGCGCTACGGGAAGCGCAAAATAGGCGTTCAGCCCGATGAAGACGAGTGCGAAAGCCAGCAGGACGGTGGCGGTCCTGCGTCGGATGAAGATCTCGGACACCTGCGCCCCGCAGGAACGGAAGATGTGACGATGCTACCCCGAGCAGCGCCCTCGGGTTTGTCCTACTGCCAAGGCAGCAGGGATACGTGGATTACGTCCTTCGCGCCCTCGTTGCCCACGGATTTGATGGCGTAGGCGGCGTCCTTCAAACCGAAAGTGTGTGTCGTCACCAGCTCCAACGGGAAGCGATGCGAGGCGAGCTGTTGCAGTGCCAGCTCGCAGGCCTTGAAGCTGTGGCCGCGCGCGCTCTTGATGGTGATGTATTTGACAGTTACTTTGCCGAGCGGAAAATTCGGGAACTCCACCATTTCTCCCTGCACCAGCAGAACGCCGCCCTTGCGCTTCAGCGCCTCGACACCGAGCAGCAGGGGCGCGGTGCCCGCGCCGGCGGCGCAGTCGAGCACCACATCGACGCCCTGGCCGCCGGTGATGTCCATGATCCGCGTCAGGGCATCCTCCTTCTGCACGTCGATGACATGATCGGCGCCGAGTTTTTTGGCGACCTCGAGCCGCTTGGCATCCTTGCTCGTGCCCGTGATGATGATCAGATCGGCTCCCGCCTGCCTGCAGGCCACGACCTGGGAAAGACCCTGTTGCCCCGGACCTTGAATCAGCACTCGGGAGCCATAGCCCACGTGACAGTCGAATAGCGCCCACTCGATTCCGTTCGACATCGGCGTCACGATTCCGGCGAGCTCCGGCGTCACGCCCGCCGGCACCTTATGGACCACCGCATTCCAGGGGAGATAGGTGTACTGCGCGAAGCCGCCCCAGAGGTGCTGTGGGTTGTCGGAGGTGGTGTAGCCGTAGCGGCGGCTGTCGGGGTTGCCGCGCCAGTCGGTGGCGGCGCAGTGGCGATACTCGCCGAGATGACACCATTCGCACTTGAAGCAGGGGACGTAATGCTCGACGAAGACCAGATCGCCTTCCTGGACGCCCTTGCGCTCCATGAACTTGCGCCCCGCCTTGGCGATGTAGCCGATGTTCTCGTGACCCATGATCACGGGGCCGCCGGAAAGTGGCTGCTTGAACATCTTCACGTCGGTGCCGCAGATGCCGGCGACGGACATTTTCATGAGGGCACTCTCGTCGTCGATCTGCGGCATCGGGAATTCGCGCAGCTCCAACGTGTTGGCGCCAGTTTTCACCGAGGCGAGGACTTTTTCCACGGTCATATACCTTGTAGGCGGCTTCAGCGGAGATAGAAGAGAAGCAGGTAGACGGAGGCAACGGCGCCCACGGTGGCATGGGTGCTGAGCCGGGTCGTGCTCTGCAGCAGGCACACGGCGGCGGCCGTCGCGAGCGCAAGGATTCCGGCGTGTGCGGCCTCGAGGATGGTCGTCGCGCCGGCGAATACCAGACCAACGGCGATGGGCGCCAAGCCCCGCTCGATGGCCCGGCGGAGACGCGAATCCTCGCGCCGATGCCACCAGACGCCCACCGCATACATGAGGAGCGAAGAGGGCAGGAATATGCCGAGCGTCGCCGCCACGGCGCCCCAGAAGCCGTAGACCTGCCAGCCGATCAGCGCCGCAATCAGCGAGCTCGGCCCCGGGGCTGCCCGCGAGATGGCGAACAGATCCGCGAACTGGCCGTTCGTCAGCCAGCCGTGGACTACCACGGCCTGGTGCTGCATCTCCGGGATGGTGGCCTGGCCCCCGCCGATAGAGAGGATCGAGAGCGGACAGAAGACCAGCAGCAGCGCGAGTACGCTACGACTCATGGCGTGGCTTCCCCTCCGTGAGCAGCGCCAGGCCGACGCTGACAGGTATGATCGCAAGCACGACGGGAATCATCGGCAGGCGTAATACGCCTACCAGAGCGAAGACCGCCACCGCGGTCAGCAAAGTCGCGAGATCGCGCGGCAGCCGCCGCCCCACCTTGATGCCCATGGTGAGCGTGGCCCCGACACCTGCGGCCGCCAGTCCCGTGAGAGCGAAGCGCACGGCGGCGAGATGCCCGAAGCTGCGATAAAGGTAGCCGAAACAGAGAATCATGCAGAAGGCGGGCACGATCATGCCGAGTACGGCGGCGGCGGCGCCCATCGCGCCGCGAAGCTTGAAACCGATATAAAGCGCCACGTTGACCCCGTTGGCGCCCGGCACGACCCGCGCCACGGTCATGCCCGAGAGAAAAGTGTCGTCATCGATCCAACCGAGCCGATCCACCATCTCGCGATGGATCCACGACTGCAGGCCGCCCCCGAACGTCACCGTCCCGAGGCGAACGAATGCGGCCAGCAGGCGTGGCAGGCTGACCGAAGGCCGGGGCGCGGCGCCGACTGCGGTCGCGGCGCCCGGCTCAGTTGCCATGGCGCGGCGGCGGAAGGTCGGCAAGCTCGTTCCGATAAGCCTCGTCCATCCGCGGCGTCATGCCGCTCTTGCGCAGCGCTTCGGTGAACATCTGGCGGATGCCGGGCCTTTCATCCGCATAGTCGATCTGATCGCCCCCGACACGCCGGCTGATCCAGGCCTTCGGCACGCCCTGGGCGTTGCGGATCGCCACCCCTTCGTGCTTGAAGGCGAGGTACCTGCCGGGGGTGATGCCCGTATTGAAGTGCTGGTGGAACCACATGTTCGGCGGAACGATCATCGTGCCTTCCTGCCATTCGTAGCGCGTGGGCTCCTCGCCCTCGGGCCACATCAGGGTGTAGCCCTCGCCGTGAAGCACGATCACGTGCGCGCCGGGCCCGTGGCAGTGGGCCTTCTTGTACGTCGCCACCGGGAATTGAGAGATGTGGCTGTTCATCGATCCCTTCGCCATGTTGAAGCGGATGTGGCCGCCTCCGGCGCCGCGCTCCTTGGCGGTGATGAGCGGCAGATTGACCGCGTCGGCGACGAAGTTGGTCTCGAGCAGAAAACCTTTCTGCTCGCCCTTGTTGGCGAAATAATCCGGCTCGCCGGTGAAGCGGTTCTTGAAGTCGTACTTCGTGTTGAACACGAAATCCATGTCGCCGTAGAGGTTCATGGCCACGGGGCCGTTGGTCACTGCGACGTAGCGAGCCGCTTCCCGGCCCTGGCCATTGAAATGCTGATGCCAGCAGTTGATCGGGATGGCGAACAGCGACCCCTTTGTTCCACTCGAAGGAGATCTTATGGCCGGCATCGTTCCAGACGGAAGTCGAGCCGCGCCCGTCGAGCACGTAGATCATCTCCTCGAAGAGCTGCCGTTGCGGCGCGAGCTTGCCGCCGGCCGGAATCTCGCACACGTAGCAATCGTTCGAAGTTCGCGAAGCGTCGTGATTGATGTAAACGCCGCGACCGCCACGGCGCTCCCAAGGCTTGAGCTCCACCGTATGCAGGTTCGGGACGTAGAGAGCGCTTATGATATCGAGCCCCTCATTCCGCACCCAATCGGTGTAGGGGGTGGTTATCTCGGTGGCGAATTTCTGCGCCATCTCTTTGGAAACGATAGCTTCCTTCGTCATAGAGCCGTCCTCCCGGCGATAATCGAAGTTGAAGTTGTGCGACGCCGCCCGATCATGTCGACTTGCCCGCACCGGCCATGTCGTTGAAGAGCAGTGACTTGACCGTCACGGGCAGCGTATAGGACGGCAGCCGGAGCCTGCCCAGGTCGACGTAATCGAAGTCCATCAGCATGATGCCGTCGACCACCAGGACCTCGGACGCGACGCCGAGCTCGTCACGCAACACGGTACCGAGCGTCTGTGCCACATCGCGGTCGAGGATGATGTAGAGCGGGCGGTTAGCTCGATCCGCCGTGCGACCGCAGCCACGATGCCGCGCGCGAAGGCCGACACCCGCTCATAGGAGGGTCTCCCATCCAATGGAACGCGAGCGCAAAGTCCTGTTCCTGGTCGTCCAGGTCGAAGAGGTTCAGATGCCGCCTGATCGCCGCAGCGACGCTGTCGGACTCGATGCTCTCAGCGAGCTCGCACGGCGGCTTGACGACCTGGAGGTTCCGCCGCGGCAGCAGCGCGCCGCGGTTGGAGACGTAGATCGTGTTGCCGGTGACTTGCACCGAGTACTCCGAGGCGCCCACCGCGGTGGCGCGAATGCATTCGTCGGCGGCCAGCAGCGGCCACGGCAACGCGCCCGCTTGCAGCCGGCGGCGCAACGCGGTGCCGAGGCGGCGGCCGAGGTCGCCAAAGTCGCGGCTCTCCCTGTCGTATATGTATTCCGCGACACCGCCGGAGAAAATGACACCGTCCGGGGTACCGAGCCTGCTCAGGCGCTCGGTCAGGTACAGGTCGGCCACGTCCGGCGGCGGATCACTCTCGCGTACGGCGCACAACACCGCCGCCGCCATGCTTTCCGCGAGTGCGTCGAGCTCCGCGGGCGCCGCCACGTCGCCCAGCTGCCACGAGAAGCCCGCGCGCTTTGCCAGACGCTGCCCGGCGGGATCGAGCCGTACGATGCGCTGCCTGGCGTCGACCACCTGCAGCCGCCCGCCGACGTGCACCGCGGCGGTGCCCACCACGCGGCCCGCTTCAACGAGGGCCAGCTTGGTGGTGCCTCCACCAATGTCGATGTTGAGCAGGTTCTTGCCGGTCTCCGCCGACACTCGCACGGCTCCGGACCCAAAGGCGGACAACATCGCCTCCATGTGATGGCCCGCCGTCGCGCAGACGAAGTCCCCGGCGTGCTCAGCCACGATCGCCGCGATGGCTGCGGCGTTCTCACGCCGCAGCGCTTCGCCGGTGAGAATGATGGATCCGACATCCACGCCCTCGGGTCCGATGCCCGCCGAGTTGTAGGCGTCGTCGATGATCGCCCCCAGCGCCAGCTGATCGATGCGCTGCTCGTTGAGGTAGGGTGTCAGCGCCACCGGCGATTCGAACAGTGCCTCGCGCGAGACGACGACATAACGGCTGGTCAGGTCCTCTCCGGGCCGGCGCAGATTCAGCCGTGAGAAGATGACCTGGGTGCCGGAGGAGCCGATATCGATCCCGACGCTGGTCAGCGTCACATGATCCTGGATCCAGATCGGGTTCTGCTCGATCGGGCCGTGCGCCTCGAAGTCGTCATGGTCATGATCGTATTCGACGCCGGGCAGGTGATTGTGCGTCAGCTCCCGGCCGAACGAGTGATCCTCGAGGACGTGCGTCCACCGCCCGGCAGCCGCTTTGTCGTCGGCCATCAGGAGCTCCTGCTCTGCCGCCCGGCTGGGCCGCGCCACATGTTATTAGTTTCTCTATATGGAACACATTTCCTGTATACAGAACAAATACTAACAACTGGCGTGAAAGTTGTCAATCCGCGGCTGCGCTCGCCGCGCGGTGCGTCGACAACAAACTCACGGCTCGCGCCGCTGCGGCGTGTGTCATTACGGTGGTGAAAACGCGACCGGATCATCATGAGCTCGCATCCGTCGCCGCGAGGAATTCCAGAATGCGGGCGCTGGTGCGTGCCTCCGTCTGCTCGGCGACCGCGGTGTCCCAGTAATCGGCGCGCGGCAGGCACTCTTCGAGATATCGCGCGGCGGAGGTGGCGTGCGAGCGGTCGTGGCCGGGAATGATCAGCGCCGGGATGGCGAGGCGCATGAGATCCTCAGGCTCGGCTCCGGGCGTGGTGTCGCGATCGAAGAGGCTGCGCTCCATGCCGGTGACGATCAGCTTGTACGCTTCCACGTCCTGTGCGGCATAGCGCGCGGCGAATTCCGGGTCGCCGCGGATGACGGACGCCCATGGGCCGACTCGCGGGTCCGCGCCGAAGGACTTGCCGCTCTCGCGCGCCAACACCACGACTGCCTCCAATCCTTCCCGGTGCACGAACGCCAGGTGCTCCGCGAACCGTTGTCGGCTGCTCAGACGGTACCTCGGGCCGCCGGCCGGCCAGTAGAGCACCATGCTGATCACGGACTCAGGATGCGCGGCGGCGAAGGCGAGCACCGGGGAGCACCCCATGCAACCGCCGAGCAGGTGAGCTCGCTCGATCCCGAGGTGCTCGAGCAGGCCCTTGCCCTGGGCGACGTAGTGGCTCCAGGTGATGCGCTCGACGCGTCCGCCGGAGCCGCCGCTCTCCCGCCGGTCGAACACGATGCAAGTGTAATTGCGACTGAGATGCTCGAGCGGCTTGGTCTGCGCGTATGCGCCGCGCGAGGTCCAAGCCTCGATAGTCGCATCGAACCCACCCGGAGAAAACATCAGCACCGCAGGTCCCGAGCCGCGGATCTCATATCGGGTCGGAATCCCGTCGATGCTTGTGATCGGCATGAGGCGCTCCCTATCAGGACGAAATGGGCCGGCCGCCCTTGATCTGCCGCCCTGCGCGCACATCGCCCGCGTACTGCTCGAGTGCGTCGAGGGCCGTGCGGGCGACATTGGCGTAGGTTTCGGGCGGTGAATCGATGCAGGTTGCGGCATAGCCGACCGCAGCGTGCGCCATGCGCATGCGCCCATCGAGCCAGGGGCCGCCGCCGAATCCCCCGAGTACCGGAATCGCGACTGCCGCGACGACGGCAGGGCCCGCGATCGGACCCGAGTTGGTGAAGTCGAGCAGACTCGCACCGGCGCTCTCGAGGCGCCTCGCCTCCTCGACGAGCGCTTGCGTCATCTCGGGTGGCACCTGTGCGTCGCGTCCTGACGCCGCCTCGTAGGGAATGCCGTAATGAAGCGCGGTCTGCGGTGTAATGCCGAACTGCGCGAACACCGGAATGCCTGCCCGAACCAGCGCCTCGACGGCCTGGGGAAATTGCGCTGCGCCATCGAGCTTGATCAGATCGGCGCCCGCCTCCTTGACGACACGGATTGCGGCGCGCAGCGCCCGCGAGTTGCCCTGTTGCAGCGGTCCGTAGGGCAAGTCGCAACTCACCAACGCGCGTCTCACGCCGCGCCGTACCGCCTTGCAGACGATGACCATCTCCGCGAGCGTGATCTCCAGCGGGCTGGAATGGCCCCAGAGATTCACTCCCACCGTATCGCCGACCGAAACGATGTCGACTCCCGCGCGATCCGCGATCCGCGCCATCTGGTAATCCCACGCGACCACGCCGACGACCTTGCGCGCGTCCGCCTTCATTTGCCGCAGCGCGGGCAGGGTAACAGCGATCGTTGCCGACATGGGCGTAACCTCAGGCGACCAGGCGCATCGTTGCCGGCGCGAACACTTCCTCCAGCGCGTACGAGCGCGGGAGAATCCGTTGCTCGCGCGCGTAGCCCAGCAGTGTCTCCAGCATCGTGCGGTTGGGCTCGATGCCGTAGGGCAGGGGGTCGCCGCCCGTGATCTCCAGGACACGTGTATACATCCGGTCCGTAGCCGATGGCGTGGCTATCAACCCGTTGCGCAGCCGATCGAGATACTGCCGCTTTGCCGCGCCGAGAGCCTCGAACAGCTCCACCGCGACGTGCGGGTATCTCTGCAACGCCGCGTCCTTCACGACCACCAGGTGATTGATCGGATAGTAGCCATCGCGCTGCAACCGCCGGAATGCGTGTGCAGCCGCATCGGGGATCAGGGGGGCGACGTCCGGATGCTCGACCTTGACGCCGATGGCGGCGGCGATCTCCCCCGATGAAAGTGCGGCTTCGAGCGTCGTGCCGGCCTCCAGAGACCGGACATTGGGCGGCGGCCGAAACTCCGCGACGTGCTCATCGCCCGACAGCACCCAGGTGATCTTGTCCAGATCGACGCCGTACTCGTGCTGCAACAGGCCGCGCACCCATACGCCGGTGGTGACGGTATAGCCACGGCTCACTCCAACCTTGCGCCCTTCGAGATCCTTCGGGCCGCCGATCCCGAGCCTGGTGTTGTAGAGAATGGCGCCATGATGGAAGCCGCGCACCAGAAAGACCGGCAACGCCGTGAAAGGCTTGTGAAAGGCGCGGGCGGTCAGGTAGGTGGTGAGAGCCATCTCGCTGATGTCGAACTCGAGGCCGCGCACCATGCGCCTGAAAGCCTGAATGATGGGCGACACTTCGAGCCACTCGAGGTCGAAGCCAGGCAGTTGCACCGCACCCTCCTTGAGGGCGGCAGTATGTCCGAGCGTCTGCAGAGCGGTGATGAGCCTGGGTCGCGTCATGGCGGTCGTCCGAGTTGGGTTGCTCTTCAGACTGACGCGTGTGGGCGACCGGGCTGCACCGTCAGGGCGTCCTTGGCGGCCTGACCGAAGGGCTCATCAGGAGCGAGTATCACGGCAGCGGAGCGCACGCGATGGTGTGCCGGATCGACCCCGGGGGGCGTCTCGCCCTTCTCCGCGAGCGCCCTGGCGGCTTTGAGCAGCCGCATGCGCGCCATGACGATGCCATTGTCGGTCGAAGTCAGATTCTCCCTGGTCCGATCGGCGATAGGCCCCATGCTCTCCTGGAGCGATGCATCCTGCATGCCGATCCCTTCGATGCCGCTGAAGGCCAGCCCACTTTTCTGCGCGGCGCGGTCCATCAGGTAGTCGTTGTGCCTGTTGGCGCGGGGCAGGTAGGTGCCCGGAATGGTAGCGACATGAACACCCTTGCCGTCGCGCATCGCCAGCCGCTCCGCTGTCGTCAGCGCGCGCACCGCATGGTAGTCGAAGGTCCAGGCCCAGCAATGCTCATCATCGCTCGGAATCCAGAAGTGGCCATGCACGGGATGATCGCCGCGGGGCGGCACCATCGTGAAGCACGGCATCACCCACGGGGTGATGCGCCAGTAGTAATTGCCGTTCTCGGCGTTGCGCCGGGCGCCGATGAGGAGACCGCCCGCGGACTGGACGACATCGAATACGGGCCTGGGGTCCCTCAGGTTGTATACATTGCCCTTGGCGCCCTTGAAGAGCGGATCGGAGTCGAGGTTGGCCCGGTGCAGCCAGGACACATGGCTGGAATCGATGCCGCCTTCCATGGCCTGCAGCCAGTTGCATTCCTGCCAGCGCTTGGAAGTGAAGCTCTGCTCGGCGGGCACGAGCGAGAATTCGAATTCCGGCGGTGGCGGACGTTTCTCGGGCGGACCCATGTATGTCCACAGCACATCGCCCTGCTTGACGAGAGGATACGCCTGCAGCTTGATCCGCCGGCAGAAGCCGTTGTCGGCCGGCTCGGATGGCACATCGATACATTGGCCGCTGACGTCGTACTTCCAGCCGTGATAGGCGCAGCGGATGCCGCCTTCCTCATTGCGCCCGAACCAGAGTGAGACGCCCCTGTGGGCGCAGAACTCGCTGATGAGCGCGTGCCGTCCCGCGGAATCGCGAAAGGCGATCAGGCTCTCCGACAGCAGCCGCACCCGCACCGGCGGGCAGTCGTTCTCCGGCAGCTCCTCGGCCAGGAGCGCCGGGATCCAGTAGCTGCGGAACATGGCGCCCATGGGCGTGCCGGGGCCGGTCTGCGTCAACAGGTCATTCTGCTCTTTGCGAAGCATGGGTTCTCTCAGGCGTCCTTCAGATCTTGTAACTCTCGAGGGTCGAGGGATGAAACAACTCCTCGACCTGCAGCCGGCGCCCGGAAAGACCCTGCGCGTGATGATGGTGGAGGAATTTATCGAGCACGTGGTGGTTCGGCGCCGCGCCGTAGGACCAGAAGTCAGGCCCCATGAGCGCCCGCGCGGCGCGCAGCTGCTCCTCCACGAAAGGCAGCGTCACTTTCGTGGCCGACGTGTCCGTCAGGCGGGCCAGGGCGAGGTCCTTGGCCGCGGTGAATGCCCCGTAGAGCGCCATGGGGAGCCACGGGTGCTGATGCGCGAGCTCGCGGCGGATTCCGAGCACGTGCATGATGGGGAAAATTCGTGTCTGCCGGAAATATTCGGCCGCGGCGCGCGTCGGGTCGGCGAAGAGCCAGCGGACCTGCGGATGGGCGCGCTCGAAGCAGGAGGGCGCGCGCGGGCCGACGATGCCGTCGATGTCCCCGCGCTCGAGCATCTGCGACAAAGTGAGGTCGTCCGGCGCCTCCTCGATGCGGATTTCGGCTGGCAACCGCAATGGGATCTTTTCGCGCCTGCCGGGATGCTCCATGCCGCCGCGAACCCAGATGACATCTGACGGCGCCACGCCGTACTCGTCCTGCAGCAGGGCTCGCGCCCAGACGCACGCCGTCAGTTGATATTCAGGAGTGCCGAGCCGCCGGCCCTTGAGGTCGGCCGGCCCGTCGATACCGCGATCGTTGCGTACGTGGATGGAGGTATGTCGGAACGCGCGAGACGGGAATATCGGAATGCCGACATAGGGGTTGCTGCCGTCGGCCGTTTTCACCGCGAACGTGCTCAACGAAAGCTCGCTTACGTCGAACGCCGCATGGCGGAACGACCGGAAGAACATTTCCTCCGGCGAGAGCAGCATGTAAATGGGGTCCGCGCCGTCGATCTGCACCTCGCCGTCCACCAGCGCCCGCGTCCGATCGTAGTTGCCCATCGCGATCGAGAGTCTGAGCTTCGACATGCGAGTGCCTCCCGATCAGGCTGCCCGCGCGGAGTGCTTGAGGTCGGCCAGGATGCGAGTCATGCCGATCGCCTCGTCAACGAGGCGGGCGCGATCCGCAGCGCCACCCAAGGCGATGATCTGCTGGGCGATTCGCAGCTCACGGGGACAGTTCAGCCCGATGGCGGCAGCGAGTCTGTCCTGGCGCAGGTGCAGGAACAGCGCCGGGCCGCCGCCGAGATGTCCGCGGCGGATGACTTCGTCGGCCGGCTCGGGAAGGCCGCTCATTTGCAGGTTCACGCCGAACTGATCGCTCCAGAACCACGGCACCTGCGCGTACGGCCTTGCCGCGCCAAGCACGTTGCGGGCGACCGCGATGGCCTGGTTCTGCGCGTTCTGCCATGACTCGAGCCGAAGCCGTCGGCCGAGCAGCGGGTTGAAGTGGCGGCTCACGTCGCCCGCCGCATAGATGCGGGGGTCGCTCGTGCGGCCGAACTCATCGACGACGATGCCGTCGTCGACTTCGAGTCCCGCCGCGCGGGCCGGCTCCACGTTGGGAATGATACCTAGACCCAACACTACGACGTCCGCCGGCGGCACCTCGCCGTTGCCAGTCAGTACTCGCGCGCGGCCGTTCTCGTCTGCGATACCGAGGACCCGGGTGCCGGTGCGCACGACGACTCCGTGCGAGCGGTGCAGCTCGGCGTAATGCTGGCCGATGAACGCGGGAATGCAGCGCAGCAGAGGCAGGTCTGCCACCTCCAGGACCGTCACTGCGCAGCCGCGCGAGCGCGCCGCGGCGGCCGCCTCCAGGCCGATGAAACCTGCACCGATGACGATTACGTGAGCGCCGGAAAGGAGCCGGCGCTGCAAGCGGTCGCTGTCCTCCAGGGTGCGCAGGCAAGTCACGACAGGGTGGTCTGCGCCTGGGACCTGAAGGGGGCGAGCGCGGGCGCCAGTCGTCAGGATCAGCGTCTCATACTCAGTCTGCGTGCCATCGTCGAGCGCTATCCTGCAACGGCCCCGGTCGACGGCCACGACCCTCCTTCCCCGCAGCAGGTTCACGCCGTTGGCTTCATACCAGGCAGCCGGCCGCACCCAGGCGATCCGATCGCGATGGCCCTCGTGCAGGAGATCCTTCGAGAGCGCCGGCCGCTCGTAGGGCGGATGAGGCTCCTCACCGACCAGGGTTATCGAGCCGGCATGCCCCGCGCAACGCAACGCCTCGGCCGCGCGGCCGCCCGCCTGGCCGGCTCCGATGATCACAATCGGACCGGTCACGCGTCCTCCACGGCTCGCCGCTCCGAGGGGTCGATATGGACGCGGCCCTCGATCTCGTGCACCGTCCAGGTTTGCAGTCCTTCCGTGCAGGGCGCTCCCGTCGGCCGCCCGGTGCGGATGTCGAAGCGACCCTGATGGAACGGGCACTCCACCTCGCAGCCGAAGACGAAGCCTTCGGACAATGATCCGGGACCGTGGGTGCAATGATCCTGCGTCACGTAGATGCGGTCCTCGCAGCGAAAAACCGCGTAAACCATGTCGTCGTGGGCGACGCGCACGGGCGTATCGGGCGTGACTTCCGCCGCGGCGCACAAGGCCACGAGTTGACGCGCATGTGCCGCCACGTCGGCGCTCATGTGCCGTCGAAGCGGCGCAAGCGCCGCCAGAGGGTAGTGACGCTGATGCCGAGCTCGGCGGCGGTCCTGCCGCGATGGCCGCTGTTGCGGCGCAGGGCGTCGCGGATGGAGGCCTCTTCGGCATGGGCGACCTGCTGGCACAGCTGCTGGCCGGCGGCCGGCTCCGGGACGTGCGAGCCCTGCCCGGTCAACTCCTCAGTGTGCTCGAGATGGCGCGGGAAGAGGATGTCGCCTTCGGCAAGGCTGACGGCGCGCTCGAGCACGTTGCGCAGCTCGCGGATGTTGCCCGGCCAGGGCTGCTGCACCAGCCACTGCAGCGCCTCGGAATGCAGGGTGTAAGGGGAGCGCTCCGCGGCGCGAGCGAAGTGCTCGATGAGGCGGCTGGCAATCGGGGGGATGTCCTCGCGCCGATCGCGCAGCGGCGGCAGGTGAATGTCGAGTACGTTCAGGCGATAGTACAGGTCGGCGCGAAAATGACCTTCCCGCATCCGCCGCTGCAGATCCCGGTTGGAAGTGGCGATGATGCGGATGTCGAGCGGGATCGGCTTGACCGAGCCGATGCGGCAGACCTCGCGCTCCTGCAGCGCGCGCAGGAGCTTGCCCTGCAGCTCGACGCTCATCTCGGTGATCTCATCGAGCAGCAGCGTGCCGCCGTTGGCCTGCTCGAACACTCCGGGACGGCCGCCCTTGCTCGCGCCGGTGAAAGTCCCGTCGACGTAGCCGAACAGTGCGCTGTCGACCAGTGACTCCGGCAGCGCCGAGCAGTTGATGGCGATGAAAGGGCCGCGATGCCGCGCCGAGTCGTTGTGGATCGCCTGTGCGAACACCTCTTTGCCGGTGCCGCTCTCGCCCACCAGAAACACCGGCGCATTGCAGCGCGCCGCCGCCTTGCCGCGCGCGAGCGCGCGGGTGATGGCCGGGCCTTCCCCGATGATGTCCTCCCAGCGGTATCTGGCGCCCGGGACACCGCAGCCCCGGGCTCCTTCCGCATCCTTGCCGCCCGGGAATCCCGCCCGGCCGAGGCCGCGAACCAACTCCGACACCGTTCCCAGGCGCACCGTCCGCTCCGGGCCCTTCGTCTGCAGGTATCCCACGATCTCCAGCGCCCCGTCTCCCAGCGGAAAGGCGACCCGCAGCTCCCCGGAGCTCTCGTCTTCCTCCCACTGCGGCCGGCGAGTGCGCGCTACCGCGCGCACCAAGCCGCTGCCATGCTCTTCCCGCAGCGGCACGATGCCGCCGTCGCGATCGGCGCGATGCCGGTAGCGCCCTTCCCCATCGGCAAGGAACACCGTCGCGCCGCACAGCCGGGCCAAGGTCGGCAACACCGCCAACATGCCCCCCTGCAGCGCTTCTTCCGCCAGGACAATAGCTTCCAAGACGCCGTCACGATTAGCGACCAATGGATGCTCCCCCTCTGAATGAGGACTCAGCACCGCGGGCGCCGCTCGCGCCAGCGGTAGGTTCTCCTATATGGAATCGCTTTCCGCCATGATGAAATGACTTGTAGCAGCGGGCCGGGGGCTTGTCAATCGCGAGGGAAAGAGGCGCTCAGCGCGACTTCAGCTTCGCCCCGAGTCGCAGCGAAATCGCCTTCGCCGCGGCGTCGACATGGCGGCTGATGACCGTCAGTCGATTCTTCGTCAGCCGTTGGGCCGGACCGGTGACACCGACCGCGGCCACTGAACTGCCGGTATCGTCCCTGACGGGCGCGGCAAGACTGCGCACACCCAGCTCATATTCCTCGTCATCGACGGCATAGCCGCGCGCGCGAACCTTGGCGAGCTCCTCCCGCAGCGCCCTGGGATCGGTCAGCGTCCGGGGGGTACGCTGCTCGTGCGTTGCAGCGATGATCCGGTCGATCACCTGCGGGGTCTGAAACGCGATCAAAACCTTGCCCTCAGCCGTGCAATGTACGGGCTTGCGCAAGCCGATTCCGGAGCTGATGCGATTGACCTTCTGGCTCTCGAGGAAATTCACGCAGACGACGCCATCGTGATCGAGGATCGACAGGTCGACGGTCTCGCCGGTCTGTTCGCGCAGCGTCATCAGCCATGGCTTGGCTTCGAACGACAGGTCGAGCTTGCGCCGTACCAGGGAGCCCAGCTCGAATACCGCGAGCCCGAGCCGATATTGTCCGCCGGCGCTCTGCTCGAGCATGCCGGCGTCGACCAACGTAGAGGCGAGCCGATGCACCGTGCTTTTTGCCAGATGCAGCCGTTCCGCCAGCGCACTGATGCCGAGCTCACTGTGCTCGTCCGAGAACGCCTTCAGCAGAAGGATCGCATTGGCGACGGAGGAAAGCTGCGTTCGTCCCTTGGTCGACCTTCTTGTTCGCTCTGCCATCTCCGCCAGGGATTCACTCTGTATGAAAGCCCGCATTATGCACCCAATCCGCAGGCGCTGATCAGGGCCTGGCGTCGGCGCCGTCGAAGCGGCGCAAGCGCCGCCAGAGGGTAGTGACGCTGATGCCGAGCTCGGCGGCGGTCCTGCCGCGATGGCCGCTGTTGCGGCGCAGGGCGTCGCGGATGGAGGCCTCTTCGGCATGGGCGACCTGCTGGCACAGCTGCTGGCCGGCGGCCGGCTCCGGGACGTGCGAGCCCTGCCCGGTCAACTCCTCAGTGTGCTCGAGATGGCGCGGGAAGAGGATGTCGCCTTCGGCAAGGCTGACGGCGCGCTCGAGCACGTTGCGCAGCTCGCGGATGTTGCCCGGCCAGGGCTGCTGCACCAGCCACTGCAGCGCCTCGGAATGCAGGGTGTAAGGGGAGCGCTCCGCGGCGCGAGCGAAGTGCTCGATGAGGCGGCTGGCAATCGGGGGGATGTCCTCGCGCCGATCGCGCAGCGGCGGCAGGTGAATGTCGAGTACGTTCAGGCGATAGTACAGGTCGGCGCGAAAATGACCTTCCCGCATCCGCCGCTGCAGATCCCGGTTGGAAGTGGCGATGATGCGGATGTCGAGCGGGATCGGCTTGACCGAGCCGATGCGGCAGACCTCGCGCTCCTGCAGCGCGCGCAGGAGCTTGCCCTGCAGCTCGACGCTCATCTCGGTGATCTCATCGAGCAGCAGCGTGCCGCCGTTGGCCTGCTCGAACACTCCGGGACGGCCGCCCTTGCTCGCGCCGGTGAAAGTCCCGTCGACGTAGCCGAACAGTGCGCTGTCGACCAGTGACTCCGGCAGCGCCGAGCAGTTGATGGCGATGAAAGGGCCGCGATGCCGCGCCGAGTCGTTGTGGATCGCCTGTGCGAACACCTCTTTGCCGGTGCCGCTCTCGCCCACCAGAAACACCGGCGCATTGCAGCGCGCCGCCGCCTTGCCGCGCGCGAGCGCGCGGGTGATGGCCGGGCCTTCCCCGATGATGTCCTCCCAGCGGTATCTGGCGCCCGGGACACCGCAGCCCCGGGCTCCTTCCGCATCCTTGCCGCCCGGGAATCCCGCCCGGCCGAGGCCGCGAACCAACTCCGACACCGTTCCCAGGCGCACCGTCCGCTCCGGGCCCTTCGTCTGCAGGTATCCCACGATCTCCAGCGCCCCGTCTCCCAGCGGAAAGGCGACCCGCAGCTCCCCGGAGCTCTCGTCTTCCTCCCACTGCGGCCGGCGAGTGCGCGCTACCGCGCGCACCAAGCCGCTGCCATGCTCTTCCCGCAGCGGCACGATGCCGCCGTCGCGATCGGCGCGATGCCGGTAGCGCCCTTCCCCATCGGCAAGGAACACCGTCGCGCCGCACAGCCGGGCCAAGGTCGGCAACACCGCCAACATGCCCCCCTGCAGCGCTTCTTCCGCCAGGACAATAGCTTCCAAGACGCCGTCACGATTAGCGACCAATGGATGCTCCCCCTCTGAATGAGGACTCAGCACCGCGGGCGCCGCTCGCGCCAGCGGTAGGTTCTCCTATATGGAATCGCTTTCCGCCATGATGAAATGACTTGTAGCAGCGGGCCGGGGGCTTGTCAATCGCGAGGCAACACCGGGCTTCAGCGTATGCCGAGCAGGGGCCAATAGAAGGGAACGAGCAGCATCAGAGTGATGAACTCGAACAGCGTCAGCCATGCTCCCATCTTCACCAGATCGCGAGCCTGGAAATAACCGTAGGAATAGCCCACGATCAGGACGCCGGACTGATAGGCAAACAGCTTGCCGCCGGCGGCGAATGTCCAGATCAGCCCGAGCTGCAGAGGGTTGAGACCATGGCTCGTGGCGTATCCCACGATCAGCGGGATGGAGGTGGCGAGCATGGAGATCTCGCTCGCGAGCAGGAAGTGATACAGGAATGCGGTCCAGTACAGCACCGCCGTGGTGCTGTAGATATTCGTCAGCGCCGGCTGAATCCAATGAAATACGCCGCCGGTGAGCACACCGAGGCCGTGAGTCGCCTCGAGCACGCTGCCCATGCTCAACGCCTCGGCGACGAAGAACACGGGCATGTAATTCACGCGGCGCATGTCCTCGGCGTCGAGCACGCCGACCCGAGGCAGCAGCGCAAAGAGTCCGACCCCCAGCGCCACCATCGTCGGTGGAATGTGATGCAGGAAGTCCGTCATCCACAGCGCCATGGCGCAGCCGATCAGGATGGCAGCCTTGGTTTGCGCGGCCGACCACGGTCCCATGCTGGCCACCTCGCGCTGAAAGTACGCCCTGTCCGGTGCGAACGCGGTCTGCTCGGGTGGATAGAGGCGCAACGTCAGCCACCAGGAAAACAGCACGGTGGCGATGCTGCACGGCAGGAAAGCGAACAGCCACTGTGCCCACAGCACATGGATACCGCCCATCTTCTGGATCAGGCCCGCGGCCGTGATCGAGCCGGCTCCCGAGAGCAGCATCTTGTCGAAGATGTTCCCCGTATACGTGAGCACCAGGAACATGCCGCAGGCGATGTTGCTGCCGCGCTGCGCCCGGAACGCTTCGAGCAGTGCGAGCGCGATGGCGGCCAGGATGACCACGCGTGCGAGGCCTGATGGCACGATGAACGTCAGCAGGAAACTGGTAATGACCAGGCCGAGAAGGATGCGCGGGTAGGAAATCCCGACACGTCCCATGACCGTGTAGGCGAGCCGGCGCGCGAGGCCCGAACGGTCGGCGACCAATCCGATCAGCATCGCTCCGAACAGGAACCAGGCCGTGCTGTTGGCAAAGCCCGCGAAGGCGACGTTGAAGGGTACGACGCCGAGGGCCCAGAACAAAAAGCAGCCAATGAAGCCCGCGAGCGCGAACTCCGCGGCCTGCGTGATCCAGGCGATGATCATGAACGCCCCGATGGCGAACATGTGTTTGATGCGCGGCTCGAGCTGCAGCGGTGAGAACCAGATCAGTACCGGCACGAGCAGGCAGAGAACCTGCCCGGCCAGGACCAGGGTCGAGTTCCGCCGATGTTGGGTGTTCGGACCGGCGATGGTGGCGGCATCGCCGCGCGTCTGAGACTCTAACTCGAGCATGTGGGCGCGCTCCGGCATGGTCGACCATGAGCCGGCACCGCCGGGTCGACAGGCAGATTGATGTTGAAGTCTATGCCAAAACGACCGCGCCCGTCCGATGCCCGCCGCGTCATTCTTCCAGACGGAACCGAGTTGGGACGGCGCGCCCCCGTATGCTAGCCTTGCATCCCCCACGACGAGGAGGCTCACGTTGAGCAACTTGCCGCTCCGCCGATCCGGCGCTCATCGACGAGCTCGTCACCGGCAACCGCATCCTCTATCACCGGGCGATCGTCGATGCGTTCGGGCATCTGAGCGTGCGCCACGACAAGGACGCGACGAAATACCTCATGTCGAGACACCTGGCGCCCGGGCTCGTGACCGCCGGCGACATCGTGACGTTCGATCTCGACAGCGTGCCGGTGCGCGATATCGGCAAGCGCTACTACAGCGAGCGCTTCATCCACGGTGAAGTGTACAAGGTGCGCCCGGAAGTCATGGCAGTCGTGCATTGTCACGCACCGCAGCTTATCCCGTTCGGCGCTACCAAGGTCCCCCTGCGGCCGATCTATCACATGAGCGCATTCCTCGGCGCCGGCGTGCCGGTCTTCGAGATCCGCGAGGCCGGTGGCGTGACCGACATGCTGGTGCGCACTCCGGCCCTCGGCGGCGCACTGGCCGCCAGGCTCGGTGACAAGCCGGTGATTCTGATGCGCGGTCACGGCGCAACCATGGTGGGCGTCTCGATCCGGCACGTCGTGTACCGCGCGATCTACGCGACCATGAACGCGGCATTGCAGATGGAGGCGCTGCGCCTCGGCGAGCCGACGTTCCTCTCAGCGGAAGAATCGGTCCTGGCTGCCGACCGCAACGACAAGGCAGTGGATCGAGCCTGGGCGTTGTGGCGGCGCGAGGCGCTCGGCGAGGTTTGAGACTGTTTGCCTATCGCCGAGGTCGCGACTTTGGCCTAATAACCGGGCGCATTCTCCAGCTGATCCAGCCAGTCGAAGCCCATCGCTTTGACGATGCGGTTGCTGATCACGATCAGCCGCGCCTCGCCGTCCGCATCGTTGTGATGCTGATGGACGGAGAACGGTGGCACATAGATGAAGTCTCCGCGCTGCCATTCGTATCGCTTTGGCTCCGGCTCCCATTGATACTCGAACTTGTCGATGCAGTCGAACTTGAGGTCCCAGTGCAGATCGTGGCCGCTGCCCTCGAGGACGAACAGCACTTCTTCCCACATGTGCCGGTGCCGGCCCGAGCGGCCATGCGGCGGCAGAAATTGCATGTACGCCTCGACGCAGCATTCCTTGCTCGTGCATGCGTTCGTTGATCAGGTGCTTGATCAGACCGTCGGGCGAGTTCTCGAACGGCATCTCATCGGCGGTTATGACGTTCGCGGCCTCCTCGTAGCGACGCCGTGCGCGCGCCGAGGTCTCGATGGCGTCGCTGCGGAAGCTGCACCGGGCGTCCCCGAGATGGGCCATATCGCGTTCGAGGGGAGAGCTCATGATCGAAATTCCGTGGTGAGACGAATCACAGATCCGTCGGCGGCTTGAAATGCTCGTGACCGACCGGCGGCGTCGTCGGCGGATAAGTCACGATCTTCTGGAAGAGGAGGTGCATGAACAGGAACAGCGGCTTCGCCTTGAACACCAGCAGGTGAGCGTCGTTATCGGGGTCGTCGTTGAAGTGCTCGTGCACGCAGCCGTTCTCGACCAGCATGAGGTCGCCCGCCTTCCAGTCGAATCGCTTGCCGTCGTGGACGTCGTGGCCCCGCCCCTTGAGCACGTAGAACACGGCGCTGTTCATGTGCCCGTGCTTCTGTCCGTGAGCGCCCGGCGCGTAGATTTCGATGTGCGTCTCGATCGACTGGGCCACTGCGGCCGTATGCGGGCTGATCACGTGCTTGCCATACACCTGCGGGCCGCCCTTCCACGGCATGCTGCGCGAAGAGTAGACGCGCGGCTGGTTGAGCAGGGACGCAGTGAGATCGCTGTAGGTGCCCTCGAGCGCCCGCACGAACGTGCGCTTCTTCTGCCAACGCTCCCAGGTTACTTCCTGCCGGTCGCGCTCATGCTGATGCTCGTGACCATGCAGATGCTCGGGCAGAGTTGCCTCGTCGTTGGGTTGAGAGCCGGGATCTCCAGCTCTGCGGTCGTACAAGCCCGTCATCAGCACTCCTCAGGCAGCGCTCGCACGCTACCTCCTGCGGGAGAAACTTGCAACCGGACAGCCTGTACGACGATAGCAACGCCTGCCGATCGGCCAGCATTGAAAAAGCTCTGTGCAGAGTTGAAAAGCCAGTGCGGCCGCGGTCGTTGTACGTCGGCAACGACGTTGCGCTGCCAGCGGCGCGTCAGCTCGAGGCAGAGCCACGCGGGTAGCGGCGCTCCTCGAATCGACCCCATCTCCAGGCTGCGACCGAGACGGCCCAGGCGAGCGCGAAGAGTGCGACGATCGCGCAGCCGAGGACGCTGAAATTGAGCCCCGCGATTCGTCGCAACAGCGCGCCGCGCAAGTGCAGCACCACGATCATCAGCTGCAGCAGCTCGACCGTGCCGATGAGCATTGCCACGCCCGCCGAGAGCCCGGTAACCACCACATTGTAGAAGATCTTACGCAGCGGATTGATGAATGCCCACTGGCAGGCCTTGACCATCAATACGCCGTCGGTCGTGTCGACCAGGGACATCCCGGAAGCGAACAGGATCGGCAGCGAGAGTGCGGCCGGCGCGGGAAGGTTTCCGGCTGCGGCGCCCGCGGTCATTGCGAGCAGCACGACCTCCGAGGCCGTATCGAAACCCAGCCCGAACAGCAAGCCCACGGGATACATGTGCCAGCTGCGGGCGATGAGCCTGCGTAGCCGCGTGCCAAGCAGGCGGTTGATGAGGCCACGCCGCGCCAGCAGCTCCTCCAGGTGCGCGTGGTCGTGGGTCGCGCCCCGGGCGCGGCGCCAGATCTTGAGGATGTCCAGCAGCACCAGTAGGTTAAGGACGCCGATCAGCCAGAGGAAAAGCGCGGACACGCCGCTACCGATAATGCCGCCGAACCCGCGCAACCACGGCAGCCCGTCCTTGATGGCGGCGGCGGACACGATGAGCGCGACCGACAGCAGAAATACGATGGTCGAATGGCCGAGCGAGAAAAAGAAGCCGAGTCCGAGAGGGCGCCTGCCCTGCTGCAGCTGGAAGCGGACGGTGTCATCTACCGCAGCAATGTGGTCGGCGTCGAACGCGTGGCGAAGCCCGAGCAGGTAAGCGGCAAAACCGAGGCCGACGAGGGCCGGATAGCGCGCCGAATAAAAGAGATACAGCCCGCAGCCGCACACATGCAGCAGGCCGATGGCCAGGTAGAGCGCTCCGAGCCGCGCCCATTCCGCCGATGTGAAGCCGAGACGCGCGCGCAAAACGGGACCGACATCCTGATGGTGAGCTCGAGGCATTATTGCAACATTTGGCCGACGGTCAAGCCGCGGCCCTCGGGCGGTGGCTTTTCACATCGGCATTTCAACATTGCATGACGGCCCGACGGTGTTGCAGTCCTGAACTATGCCGGGTGCGCGGAACCCAGTAGGCGAGGGAGCTGCTGCCCTCGGCACGCGTGATCGAAGACCCGGGCGACTATGAGCAGTGAGGCGGCGCATGTCGGCCGCTGGCACGTTCGATGCATACGCCAACAAAAGCGACACAATTTGCAACATCGATTGGGCCGCGCACGGCGAGCTTCAAAGCCGCAGGGGGATATGTGTGTTGACAAAGATCCGGTACTGCATCGGGGCGCTCGGTGCGCTGGCGTTGGCGACGATTCAGCCCGTGCCCGCGCAGGCGAAAGAGCCGGCCCCGCAACAGGCGCGGCCGACGCAGCAGGTTTCCGTCCCGCAGAAGGACCCGGTCCCGCGGAAGGATCCGCCGCCATCCCAACTGCAGATGATCGAGATCACCGGCTCGCGCATCCGCGAGCCCAATATGACGAGCGAAAGCCCGATCACCGCGGTCTCGCGCATGGAAATCCAGCAGGAGGGAGCGACCAACATCGCGAGCGTGGTGGATGAGCTGCCGCAGTTGCATACCGCCCAGAGCAATACCACTTCGAACAACGGGACCGGAGTCGCCAACGTCAACCTGCGGGGCCTGGGACCGACCCGCACCCTGGTGCTGATCGACGGCCGCCGTCTCGGCCCCGGCGATCCGCAGGGGCCGGAGGGCGCCGCCGCGGACATCGACTTCATTCCCGCGGCGCTGGTGAGCGGCGTGGACGTACTGACTGGGGGCGCTTCGGCGGCGTACGGGTCGGACGCGATAGCCGGCGTCGTCAATTTTCATCTGATGCGAAATTTTCAGGGCGTTCAGGTAACGCAGACCCTCAACGCTGCCCAGCATGCGCAGGCAGGCCCATGGAACTCGGTGCTGACCACGGCGACCTTTCCGACGGAAACCCCTCCGGGCAACCAGTTCGGGGGACTGGTCAGCGACACCACGATCGTTCTCGGCACCAATCTCGATGACGGGCGCGGCAATGTCACCATGTATCTCGATTACAACCACGCGAACCCGATTCTCGACGGCTCGCGCAATTTCCTCGGCTGCGAGCTGGGCTTGAACGCGACGAACAGCGGACTCGTATGCAAAGGCAGCTCGGACGGGCCATATGGCCCGTTCCAGGCCAACAGCGGCAAGTCGTACGGGCTGAATCCCGACGGCTCGGCCAGCCTGGTGAAATTCAACAAAAATACCATGGGATTCGACACGGCGCCGACCAACTATCTACAGCGCTTCGACGAGCGCAAGAGCCTGGGCGTCCTCGGCCACTATCGCCTCAGCCAGTGGGCGGATGTGTACGCCGAAGGCATGTTCATGAATGATTCCACCCTGGGGCAAGTGGCCGCCGGGGGGCTGACTTCCGGCCAGGGCCCGACGGGACAGCTCGAGGTCCCGTGCAATAATCAGTTCCTGTCCGCTGCCGAGGAACCCATCATTTGTCAGGGCGCCAGCGGCACACCACTGCCGGTATACCAGGCCAACGGCGATCCGAACGTGGCCACCATCCTGATGCCTTCTCTGCGCCTGCCGCAAGACCAGCGCGCGGACGATCAGGAACATACGGACTACCGGGCGGTGTTGGGTATCCGCGGCGCCATCGGCGACAGCGATTGGACCTATGACGCTTCGGCGACTTATTGGGACTCTTTGCTCACGGAGCACTACGAGAACGACATATCGTACGCGAAGCTCGAGGAATCCCTCTACGGCTGTCCCGCCGGCAGCGGCGTGAGTGTCGGCTGCGTGCCGGTCAACATATTCCAGTACCAGGGCATCACCCCGGCGATGTTGGACTACCTCATCACGCCGGGAGGGAAGACCGGGAGCTCGATCGAGTCGAACCTGGATGCAAACATCTCCGGCGACCTGGGCGCGTGGGGCGGCAAGAGTCCATGGGCGACCGACCCCGTGGCGGTATCGTTGGGCATCAGCGACCGGCGCGACTCGCTCAACTTCCTGCCGGATGAGGAGATGCAAACCAACGACCTCATCGGCCAGGGCCAGGTCTTTCCGGCGGTGTCGGGCTCGGAAAGCGTGCTCGAGGAATACACCGAAATAAACCTGCCGCTGATCGAGGCGAAGCCGCTGGTGAAGGCGCTGAACATGGACGTGGCGGGCCGCCATTCGTCGTACACCATAGGCGGTTCGCGCCAGGGATTCACTGCCAATACCTTCAAGATAGGGTTCGATTACGCCCCCACTGACGATATCCGCCTTCGCGGGAGCTTCAACCGCGCCGCTCGGGCGCCGAATATTTACGAGCTCTTCTTTCCCCAGGCGCTGAACACGGACGCCGGTTATCAGGACCCGTGCTCCGGGGCCACGCCGACGGCCAGCCCGGCCGAATGCGCAAAGACCGGCGTCACGCCGGCGCAGTACGGCAATATCCTGCCCTGCCGATCGAGCGATTGCGGCGGTCTCTTCGGCGGCAATCCGGCGCTGCAGCCGGAAGTCGCCCAGACCTGGACCTACGGCTTCGTGCTCACGCCCCGCTTCGCGCCGAGCCTGGAGCTCTCGGTCGATTACTGGTCGGTGCGAGTCGACAACTTCATCACTCATCTCGCGGGCGCGCAGATCGTCAACGGCTGCCTGCTGCAGGGCGTCGACGGCCTCTGCCCACTGATCCACCGCGGTGCGGGCGGCATCATCTTCGGCAGCACCGGCTGGGTGACCGAGATCAACGAGAACATCGGTTTCCTCAGAAACCGGGGAGTCGATCTGGATGTCAATTATCGGGAGGACCTGGACAATCTCGGCCTCCATCATGCCGGCGCCGTGACCTTCAATCTGACCGGTACCTATCTGCTGGAGCAGACCAACGACACTGCGCTTGCGCGCTACGATTGCGCGGGTCTCTACGGCCCGACCTGCAGCGCCGGCGACGTCAACGGCCCGGATTTCACCTGGCGTCACGAAGCCCGCCTGACCTGGCTCACCCCCTGGCATGTCGGAGCCTCCGTGCGTTGGCGCTACCTGTCCTCGGTGAAACTAGATTCCAACAGCACGCAACCGGCATTGAATGGCGGTCCCGGCAGTTACGATTACGCCGACGCCGTGATACCGACCGTCAATTACATGGACCTGACGGTGAGCTGGAATGGATGGCGAAACGTTTCGCTGACCGGCGGCGTCAACAACGTCTTTGACGTGGATCCGCCGGCCCTCAACCATAGCGACGTTTACCGGGTGAACGGCGGCGGTAACGAGGATGTCTACTCCGTCTACGACGTGCTCGGCCGGGAGCTGTTCCTGACCATCAACGCCCGATTCTAAGTCGTCCCAGGTCCATCGGCCTTGGGCGGTCCACGGTTTGCGGCACTGCACGGCGGTGTTGCGGATCTGAACGGCGTCGGTCAGCGTTGCAACCTTAAATGCGGTTGACTGCTGGCCGTTTCGAGTGCGGAACAAAGTACTCGTGGCGCCCTCGGGCGCGCATGTGCGGCAAGGCCCGCACAGTCGCGCTTTTTGTCCATGGCCCGTCGGCCGTTGGCATATTTGATGCATGCTCGAACAAACACGCGCAATCTGACGCGTCGATTGAGCTGCGTCGGGCGAAGGTTCCTGACGAACAAGCGGGGGGGGATTGCCTATGAGGAAGCGGTGGTGCGCGGGCGTGCTCTGTGCTGCGGCGCTGTTGGCGGCGCATGCGATGGCCGACCAGGCCGAGCCAGCCGCTCAAGTATCGGCGAGTCAGAAGGTTCCCGCCCCGAAAAGCGACCCTCCCGTCAAGCTCCAAATGATCGAGATCACGGGGACGCGAATTCGGGCGCCAAACATGACCAGCGAAAGCCCCATCACCGCGCTGTCGGCCACGGAGATCCTGCAGGAGGGTGCCACGAACATCGAAGACGTGGTGAACGAGCTGCCGCAGGTGCATTCTCCGGCGCAGAACGATTCCATGGCGAACAACGCGACCGGTGTCGCCAACGTCGCCCTGCGCGGCCTTGGCCCCACCCGGACTCTGATCCTGATCGACGGCCGCCGTCTCGGCCCGGGCGATCCGCAAGGCGCCGACGGCGCCGCCGCCGATGTCAACTTCATTCCCACCGCTCTGGTAAGCGGCGTGGATGTCCTGACGGGCGGCGCCTCGGCAGTATATGGCTCGGACGCCGTCGCTGGCGTAGTCAATTTCCACCTGATCAGAAACTTCCAGGGGGTCGAGGTCAACCAGACCTTCAACGACGCGCAGCACACCCAGGGTGGGTCGTCGGATGCGGTACTGGAGGCGGCGCCGTACCCAGTGAAGCCCACCATACCCGGCGATCAGTTCGGCGGCCTGATCAGCGACACCTCGATCATTCTCGGGACCAATTTCGGCGAAGACCGCGGCAACGTCACGATGTACCTCGACTACCGCTCGACCGCTAAGGTGCTGCTCTCGACCCGCAATTTCGAAGGATGCGAGACCACCCTGAACGGCGCGGGAACCGGCAACGTCTGCAATGGCAGCTCCAACAGCGCGTACGGCAACTTCCTCACCAACTCGGGTGAGTCGCTTGCCTTGAATCCGGACGGCAGCGCTACGTTCGTGCCGTTCAACCGCGCCTTCAAATTCAACTCGACGCCGCAATACGATCTGCAACGGCCGGATGAGCGCAAGTCCCTGGGCGCCCTTGGCCATTTCCGGCTCAGTCAGTGGCTGGACGTCTACGGTGAGGCGATGTTCATGGATGACTTCTCGGCCGCGCAGACCGCCGCGAGCGGCCTGTTCCAGGGGCAGGGCCCGACCGGCGCCCTGCAGATTCCCTGCAACAATCAATATCTCTCGGCCGCCGAGGAGCCGTATATATGTCAGGACGCCAATGGCAACTCGTTGCCGGCCTATCAGGCCAACGGCCAGCCGAACGTGGCGACGATACTGATGCCGGGGCTGCGGTTCGCCGAATATCCGCGCATAGACAACCTGCGCCACACGGACTATCGAGCGGTTTTGGGTGCGCGCGGCGCCATCGGCGGCGGCGACTGGACCTACGACCTGTCCGGGACATACTGGCAGTCGCTCTTTTCGGAGTACTTTCTCAATGACGTGTCGTTCACGAACGTGCAGAACGCACTGAACGGCTGCACGGCGCCGGGAAGCGCGACCGAGGGCTGCGTGCCGCTCGACATCTTCAATTACGGCGGCCTGACCCCGGCGATGTTCCACTATGTCTCGGTCCCGGGAGAAAAAACTGGAACGGTCACCGAGAGCAACATCGATGGCAATGTGAGTGGCGACTTCGGCTCGTGGGGAGGCAAGAGTCCGTGGGCGACCAATCCCGTGGCCGCCTCGGTCGGCCTCAGCAGTCGCCGCGATACCTTGAGTTTCCTGCCGAGCTACAACCTGCAGATCAACGATCTCATCGGCCAGGGCCAGTTCTTTCCGCCGATTTCCGGGTCGGATCGCGTGACCGAGGAGTACGTCGAGATCCGAGCGCCCGTGATCGAAGGCCGGCCATTCGTCAAGGCCCTGAATGTGGACATCGCGGGTCGCCACTCATCGTACGCTATACCGTCGACTGGCGGATTTTCGACAAACACCTTCAAGATCGCGACTGACTACTCTCCCACCGGAGACGTCCGATTCCGTGCCAGCTACAACAGAGCGATACGAGGTCCGAACCTCTACGAGCTGTTTTTCCCGACGTCCGAAGTGCCCGATACCGGGTACGATGATCCGTGCTCCGGCGCCACGCCGACCGCGAGCCTCGCGGCCTGCGAAAAGACCGGCGTTACGCCGGCGGAGTACGGCAAGATTCCGGGCTGTCCGACACTGAACTGCGGCGCGCTGCTCGGGGGCAACAGCCAGCTGCGGCCCGAGACGGCGAATACATGGACCTACGGCTTCGTCCTGACCCCGCGGTTCCTTTCCAATTTCGAGCTTGCCGTCGACTACTGGTCGATACGAATCGACGACTACATAACGACGCTGCCCGGGGCTCAGATCGTCAATGGCTGCCTGCTAAACAACGACGCCAGTCTCTGCAGCCTCATTCACCGCGGTGATAGCGGCATACTGTTCGGGAGCACGGGCTACGCCGTTGAGACCAATGCGAACATCGGCTTCCTGCGAAACCGCGGCATCGACGTCGATATGAGCTACCGGTTCGATCTCGATGGCCATGGCTTCCATGACATGGGCTCGCTTCTCTTCGACTTTACCGGCAGCTACCTCCTGGAGCAAACGGTCGCCTCCGCCACGCGTTACAACTGCGCGGGCCTGTACGGTTCGATCTGCAGCGCGGGCGAGGACACCGGGCCGAACTTCACCTGGCGTCATAGCGCGCGCCTGACCTGGCTGACGCCATGGGACAATTTCAGCCTCTCGGCACGCTGGCGTTATCTGTCTTCCGTGCACCTCGATACCAACAGTCAGCAGTCCGCGCTCAACAATGGCTTCTACGACGCTTACGACAACGCGATACCGGCGTATAACTACCTGGATCTGTCGGCGTCATGGCAGGTTAGCGATTACCTCACGCTGCGCGCCGGCTGCAATAACGTCTTCGACAAGGACCCGCCGTTCCTGAACGATACCGTCATCTACGGCGTGGTCGGCGGCGCCAATCAAAACACCTATACCGTCTACGATATGATGGGTCGGGAGCTCTTCCTCACCGCCACCGCAAAGTTCTGATTGCTATCCGAGGCGTTGAATCTCGTGAATACCTCGACTCCTGGTACCTGCAGCCGGGCTATTGCGGCTCTCTTGCCCTGCGCGGCGTCGGCATTCCCGGCGGCGGCACCCCGGTTCGGTGCGGTGCACTACCGGATTACCGGAACCGTCCGACTGGGTATGTGCGTCGTAAAAGCGTGGCCCCGGTGCAATCGCCACTGCAAATCTGCACCAGGTCTCAGTGCAGATTTGCAATGTCGGCGTGATGCATCCAATTGGTGTTGCTTTTCAACCACGTGAAAGGTCCGCCGGCGCCGCCTCCGCGGCGACCCGCGAGCGATGGCTCACGCGGCCCATTCCATTTCACCATTGATAGACCGCCTTGCGCGCTTGCACGCGTGAACGGCATTCGCGCTGAGGATAGGGAGCAGGAGGGTGTCATAATTCGGCTCGCGCGCATCTAACTGAGGCCGCGGAAGCCGCAGGATCACCGCGGTTGCGCTGCAGAGCAACGGAGGACGCGCACGCTCGCGTGTCAATCACTGGCACGGTCGATGCATGTAGGATCCGAACGCGGTACGTGAAACGATCAGACCGTGGGCGCGTGGCTGCAAAGATATCTTACAACATTCGAGGGGCATCATGACCATTCTGAAGGGGCGCCGCATCGGGCTGCTGCTGGCGATGACCGGACTGTGGGCCAGCGCCTTGGTCGTACAGGCGCAGAATGCGCCCACGGGTCCGGCTCAGCCGGCTTCCGATCCGCCCGCGCCGCAGCAGCTGCAGACGGTCGTGGTCACCGGCAGCCTGATCCACGCGCCGAGCCTGGTCAGCGTGAGCCCGATACAGACCGTCTCGAGCGAGAACCTGCGGTCCGTCGGCACGACCAACATCGAAAGCATGCTGAACTCGCTCCCGCAGGTCTATACCGCCCAAAGTGACACGACGTCGAACAACGGAACGGGTGTCGCCAACGTCAACCTGCGCGGCCTCGGTCCGACCCGGACCCTGGTCCTGCTCGACGGTCAACGTCTCGGTCCGGGTGATCCGCAAAACCAGTTCGGCGCGGCCGCGGACGTCAACTTCATTCCAGCCGCGCTCGTGAGCAGCGTGAACGTACTGACCGGCGGCGCATCCACGACCTATGGCTCGGACGCGGTCGCGGGCGTGGTGAATTTCCATCTGATCGACGATTTCACCGGGTTCGAGGTCACGACGACCGGCGGCATCTATCAGCATACACAGAGCAGCTCGGTCGACAACCTGCTCGCCTCGACCAACGAGCTGGTCAAGCCCATGGTTCCAACAAACCAGTTGGACGGTGGCACCGATGACACGACGATCATCTTCGGCTCCGAACTGGACCATCACCGCGGCCACATCACGATGTATGCGGATTACCGCGACACGTCGCAAGTGCTGAACCACACGCGGAATTTTCTCGGCTGCGAGACCCACCTCAACAGCACGGCCACCGGCCTCATCTGCGGCGGCAGCTCGAGCGGCGCCTTCGGGGACTTCAAGCCGAACGGCGGCAAGACCTTCATGCTGGATCCGGCCGGTACGGCGGACTTCGTGAAAGCCACCTCCGCCGCGGATTTCAATACGTCCTATATGAACGATCTGCAGCGGCCCGATAAGCGCGCGCTGGGGGGCGCCTACGGTCACGACCAGCTCGCTCCATGGGCGGACGTGTATGGCTCGGCGATGTTCATGTCCGACGACACCGATGCGCAACAGGCGCAGGGCGGATTGCTCCTCGCCCATGGCCCGAACGGGCTATTGCAGGTTCCGTGCAACAATCCGTTCCTCTCCGCCGCCGAGGCGACCTCCATCTGCCAGAATTCGGCGGGCCAGGCGATGCCGGAATATCAAGCCAACGGCCAGCCGAATGTCGCCACCATCGAGTTCCCGGCACTGCGCGATTACAATTATCCGCGCTACGCCGATATACAGCATCACGATTACTACGGTGTTCTGGGCGTGCGCGGTCACATCGGCGACAGTAACTGGACCTACGACGTGGGGGGAACGTATTGGAGGGATGACCTGACGTGGGATCTGCAGAACGATGTTTCGTTCAACAAGATACAGGACGCAATAGGGTCCGCGGCATATCCGACGCCGTGCTCGGCGCCGGAGAGCGCCGGCTGCGTGCCACTCAACATCTTCCAATATTTCGGTGCGAATCAGGTCGAACCGGCATCTTCCGGCGACATCAACAATCCCGCCGTTTTCAACGGCATCACCGAGCAGGGCCTGGAGCAGGGAAGCACGAGTGAGTCGAATGTGCAGGCCAAAGTGTCCGGCGATCTGGGCCGCTGGGGCATCCAGAGCCCCTGGGCGGCCCACCCCGTGTCGGCGGCATTCGGCATCAGCGACCGCAAGGATCTGATGTCCCTGAGCCCGAGCGAGTCGATGCAGGCGAACGATCTCGTCGGAACCGGCCAGGCGTTTCCGCCGGTGGCGGGCTCGGAGAGCGTGCTCGAGGAATATTCGGAGTTCTGGCTGCCGCTCGTCGAGGACAAGCCCTTCGTGCACGCGCTCGACTTCGATCTGGCGGGGCGCCATTCGGGCTATACCATCAGTGCCGGCCATCCCGGCTTCTCGGCCAACACCTTCAAGCTGGGGCTCGTTTACGCGCCCACCAGCGACTTCCAGTTCCGCGGCAGTTTCAATCGCGCCGTCCGGGCGCCGAATGTGTTCGAGCTTTTCTACCCTGTCGCGTTGAACACCGCGGAAGGTCTCAATGACCCGTGCGCCGGCGCCACACCGGCTGCGAGTCTCGCCTCCTGCGAGAAGACGGGAGTGACCCCGGCGCAGTACGGCAACATCGACCCGTGCCCGGCGCAGCATTGCTCGGTGAATTCCGGAGGCAACCCGGCGCTGCAACCCGAGACCGCGACCACCTACACCGTCGGCCTCGCCGTCACGCCTGGGATCCTGCCCGGCTTCAAGGCTTCCATCGACTACTGGGACGTCAGGGTCGACGACTACGTCACCACTTTATCGGCGGCGTCGATACTCAACGGCTGCCTGATCGCCAACGAGAGCAATCTGTGCGGCTTGATCGACCGAGGTCTGGGGGGCATCATCTTCGGCAGCACCGGCTGGGTCTCACAGTCGAATACGAACATCGGATTCCTGAGAAACCGCGGCATCGACGTGCAGCTCGATTATGGCCACGACATGGGAAGGATGGGCGCGTGGCTGTTCGATTTCGCCGGCTCGGAGCTGCTCGAGCAGACCGTTTCGCAGCCCGGCGATACCTACAACTGTGTGGGTCTCTACGGACCGATCTGCAGCTCGGGATCGGACAACGGCCCGAATTTCTCCTGGCGTCACACCGCCACTCTCAGGTGGCTGACGCCATGGGCTCATGTCGATCTGTCGGCGCGCTGGCGCTACCTCTCCTCGGTGCAGCTCGACACCAACCAGAAGTCGCAGGCGGCTCTCTACAGTGGCAGCTACGATGCCTATGACGCCGTGATTCCGGCCTTCAACTATCTGGACATGTCGGCGACCTGGCGGGAAGGGGAGCACCTGACCATCGTCGGGGGCATCAACAACGTCCTCGACAGGGATCCACCGTTGCTGAGCCACGGCGTCATCTTTGACAACTTCGGCGGCGGCAATGAGAACGTGTACACGGCCTACGACATGTTGGGTCGCGAGTTCTTCCTCACCCTGACTGCCAAATTCTGAGGAGCTGCGTGAATATGATGAATGCAGTACGTCGTGGACGGCGCGGGACCTGGCTCGCGGGACTCGGCTTGGCGCTGGCGGGCGCCCTACCGCTCGCGCTGGCGGGAGACATCGTTCAGCAGTGGTCGCAGGTCAAGGTGCCGCCGCCGCCGCCACTCAAGGCGGTGAGCGTCGAACCTGCCGCGACCGCCCTGATCGTGATGGACATCAGCGTCAGGACCTGCTCCGCCGCTCACCGGCCCAGATGCGCGGCAAGTCTGCCGGCGATTGCGCGCCTGGTGCGGCAGGCGCGCGCAACCGGGGTCCTCGTACTGTATTCGCTGATCGGGCACGACAAGCGAAGCGATATTCCGCGGGCGTTTGCCGCGAGGCCGTCGGACACCGTCCTGACGGGTGCGGGCCCGGACAAGTTCCTCGGCACGGATCTCGCGTCGATCCTGAAGGGAAAGCACATCGACACGCTGATCACAGTGGGCACCTCGGCGGAGGGAGCGGTGCTGAACACAGCTTCCGCGGCCGCGTTTCAGGGGCTGTCGGTGATCGTACCGGTCGACGGAATGTCCTCGAGTACACCCTACGGCGAGCAGTCCACCGCCTGGTATCTGGCACACGCGCCGCGGGTATCTCAGCGTACGACGCTGACCGCCGTGGACCGGATGAAATTCTAGAGTGTCCCGTTGCCCATCGTGTCAATGCCGGCAACCAGCTCCAGGGCTGCTCCGGGGTCAAACCTTGAAGGTGCTGTCATGTCGTGTTTGTCCAGGATGACCGTCGTCAGCCTACGTCTCGCGTTCGCCGCCGCAGTAACCCTGGCGCTGCCCCTGGCGGCGCCGATCGCACGCGCGGCCGGGGCGGGGGCAGCGCTGTCCGGCCAGGTCGCCTCGCCGCAGGGAGCGCCGATGGAGGGGGTCGTCGTGAGCGCCACGCGTGACGGGTCGTCCATCACGATCTCCGTCGTCAGCCAGGACGCCGGCCGATACAGTTTCCCGGCCTCCGAGCTGAGCCCGGGCCGGTATCACCTCGACATCCGTGCCATCGGGTATGCGCTCGCAGGACCAAGCGATATCACGCTACGCAGCGCAGGCACGACGACCGCGAACCTGAGCCTTCGGGCCGTCACTGACATCGACGATGAGATGACCGATTCGGACTGGCTGGTCAGCATGCCCGGCAACATCCGGCAGAAGGACCTGGTGCTCAACTGCACGACCTGCCATACCGTCGAGCGCATCTTTACCTCGCACTTCACCGCGCAGGACTTCGCGGGCGTGATGCACCAGATGAGCCTGTTCGCGAACCAGGCTTTCGATCTGGAGCCGCAGCTGCGGCTGCAGCTCGCGCCGAGCATGGCCGCCCACTGGGGCGCGGGCAGACAGACGCTCGCGAAGTTCATGGCGAGCAACAACGAGAGCGCGACGGGTAAGCTGCGATACCCGCTCGAGACTCTGCCCCGCCCGACAGGGGCGGGCACCCAGGTCGTTTATACGACCTATACGCTGCCGCGGCCCTCGATCCAGCCACACGACGTGGTCGTTGACCGCTCAGGCAGGGTATGGTTCAGCGAGTTCGGTGACCAATATCTCGGAGAGCTCGATCCCAGAACGGGCAAGGTGGAGGAATACCCGATCCCGACGAGCCGCCCGAAGGAGCCGAAGGGAGACCTCGATCTGGAATTCGACCAGGAGGGACACCTATGGATCGCGAGGATGAACCAGGGCGGCATCGCGGAATTCAACTACGAGACCCACAAGTTCAAGGTCTACGAGGTTCCCAAGCCCTACCGTACCGCCACTACGCAGCAGCCGATGGTGGCCCCTGAGCATTGGGAGGTGGATGGTAAGGTGTGGATGAGCGCTGAATCGCTCCCGGGGCTGTACCGAGTAGACATCAAAACGGGCAAGTGGCAGCGCTGGCTACCCTACGGGGTGCTGAAGGGCGGTGGCGGCGGAGAGTACGCGTTCGGCCGGCCGCACTCGGTGTACGGCGTCTACGCCGACGAGCACAACAATGTCTTCTTCTGCGATTTCGCGGGGGAGAACATCGGGGAGATCAACGCCAAGACCGGCAAGATCACCCTGTTCCCGACGCCGACGCCGCATTCGCGGCCGCGCCGTGGGCAACTGGACGCCGAGGGTCGATTGTGGTTCGCCGAATGGCTCGCCAACAAGATCGGCGAGTTCGACACCAAGACCCACAAATTCAAGGAATGGGCGATTCCGGTTCCATATTTCGCGCCCTATCAGGTCGTCCGCGACAAGCACGGTGACCTGTGGGCGGGTGGCATGAGCTCCGACCGGGTCGTGAGGATGGACCCGAAGACCGGCCGGTTCACCGTTTATCTGCTGCCGGTTCCGTCCAACATCCGCCACATGTTCGTCGATGATTCCGGGCCGCGGCCGGTCCTGTGGATCGGCAACCATCACAGCGGCTCCATCACCAGGATGGAGCCTCTCGACTGACCGGCAGGCGCGGGTAGCGGGCTCTAGGTGCGCTCGAGTAGCGCCGCTTTGACCCGTTGCGCGGTGAACGGCGCCTGACGAAGACGCAGGCCCGTTGCATCAAAGACCGCGTTCGCGATCGCGGCGGCGACCGGACGGCTCGCGGGCTCGCCGGCGCCCAGCGGCAGATCGTCCTTGTGATCGATGAGGACGATAGCGATCGCTTCGGGTGCGTCCCGCATCTCGAGTACCGGGTAGGTGACCCAGTCGACGCTCCGCACCATAGCCGGGTCGAAGCGCACCTCCTCGAACAGCGCCCGGCTGGTCGCGTGCAGGATGTTGCCTTCGATCACGAGGCGCAGGTTATCGGGGTTCACGATCAGGCCGCAGTCGTGCGCGACCGTCCAGCGCCGCGGCCAGATGCGGCCGGTGCGCAGGTTCACCTCGACTTCGACGATCGCGGCGACATGAGTGTTCCTGCGCCGCGCGTAGGCAATGCCGCGGCCGGTGAGCGACTCGCCTGTTGATCTCGTGGAGGAGACTGCGTGCGGCACCCAACCCGAACGCCTGGCCGCGGCCTCAATCACCGCGATGCCGCGCTCGTCCGCGAGGTACTTCAGGCGGAATTCGACGGGGTCGGTCTTGGTCGCGAAAGCGAGCTCGTCGATGAAGCTTTCGCTCGCGAAGTTGAGCTGCGGGCCGAGGGGATCGCGCAGGTGAGAGGTGCGCAGCGGCGAGGCGCGTGGCAGCAATGCCGGCACGACTTCCCACGACAGCTCGCGGTTCAGGAAGCGGTAATTCTCCTCCGGCACGTCGAAGTCGTACTTCGTCCTGACGGGGAGCCCCGTCAACTGGCCCGTGAGGCTCTGCGTGGGATCATCCGCGTGGGACGCGATGTTTTCACGTGAGAAGGCTTTGCTGTGGTAGCGGAAAGCGATGACTCGGCCCGAGGCATCGAGGCCCGCGCGGACGTGATGCACCGAAGCCGGCGCCTTCGGATCCCACGCGGTGCCCTCGGCACGGTTGCCTTGCACACGCACTGGCTTGCCGACGGCCCTCGAAAGATAGGCCGCATCGAGCGCGGCATCGCCGCCGTCGTTGCGCCCGTAGGAGCCCGGCCCGCGCAGCCAGATGCCATGCACTCTTTCCGGTGGCAGCCCGAGCAATGCGGCCACGCCGTCGCGGACGTAATGGGGCTTCTGATCCGCGGTCCAGATCGTGGCGCGATCGGCGCGCACGTCGGCCAGCGCGCAGGCCGGTCCCATGCTGGCATGCGACTGGAAGGGCCAGTAGTAGGTCGCGGCAATGATCGTACTGGCGCCGCTCAGTGCCGTTGCAACATCTCCGACCGGCTGCGCCCCGCCTCTGGCCGCAGCTGCGGCGGTTTCTATCGCCGCGTACAGCGCGCTCTGAGGCGGAAAGGCCTCCGGGGGTGAAGACCATTCGACGCGCAGATCTCTCGCCGCCCTGACGGCGGTCCACTCCTTCCCTGCCACCACGCCGAGCAATCCCCCGTGCCATACGATCTGCACATCGCTGAGATGCGAGATCGAGGTCTGATCGACTTTGATCGGCACGGCACCGGCTGCCGGCGGCCGGATCATCCGGCCATGCATCATGTCCGGAACTCTGACGTCCGTGACATAGATCTCCCGGCCAAAGAGCTTGTCGGGCAGATCAGCGCGCCGGAAGGACTTGCCGACCACCCGATAGTCCGAGTGGGGCTTGAGGGGTGCCGAGCCTGTTACCAACAGGCGATTGCCAAGCTTTCCGTTCCAATGGAGCCGGACATGGAAATAGCGGCCGTCGATCAGCTCACCGTATCGGATCGTGCGCTCGTCATCGCCGCGCACCGCCACGACTCCTGCGGTTACCTGCAGCATTTCCACCGGACTTCCGAGCTTTGCCGCCGCGAGAGTGAGCAACGTGCGGCGCGCCTCCGCCGCGGCATTTCGCATGGCCAGGCCGCCCAGCTCGAGACCCGTGCTGCCGCTCGCGCCTCCCTGGTTGATCGTCGTTGCCGTATCGCCCATGACGACGCGGACCTGATCGTGGCAGACGTCCAACTCCTCGGCGACGATCTGGGCAATCGCAACCTGGATCGCCTGCCCGACGTCGACCTTGCCGAAATACGCCACGACCGAGCTGTCGGGCAGCACGGCGAGCCAGGAAGCGAGCTCGCTCGGCACGAGCTGCGGCCGCCGCCGCGCGCCGGCGGGAGAGGCTGTGTTGGCCTCAGTCGTTGCGACGGCAAGACTGACCACGAAGGCGCCGCCTGCCAGCAGCACCTGCCGCCGGTTCAGCAACCACTCGCCGCGATTGCAGCTCATCCTTCGGGCTCAGTCAGCCGCCTGATGGCGCGCAGGATGGACAGGTGAGAGCCGCAGCGACATTTCAGGCCTGCAAATGCACTGCGCAATTGCGCCTCGGTGGCGCGCGGCTGGTTTCTCACGAGCGCGGCTGCCGTCATCACCCAGCCGTTCAGACAGTAGCCGCAAAAGAACGCCTGCTCGTCGATGAGGGCCTGCTGCACCGGATGCGGATTCTCAGGGGTGCCCAATCCCTCCAGGGTTGTGATCTGCGCGTGACGGACCGCGGCGAGGGGCACTATGCAGGATCGAGCCGGAGCGCCGTCGATATGCACGGTGCACGCCCCGCATTGGCCCAGCCCGCAGCCGAAGCGCGGGTTCTTGAATCCGAGTTCCCCGCGCAGCACGTAAAGCAGTGGCGTGTCTTCGTCATCGAGCTCGACGACGAAAGATCTTGCGTTTACGCGGAGCGTCACTGCCGCCATCGGATTGCTCCAGCGGTCCTGCCGCGTGGCAAACTTGACCGGCATAGTCTACATCGCTAGAGTCTGTTTACTATATAAAGGAATTGGGTTCCGCATATAGGAACCGGGGAACGACGCTCGTTGAATTGACGGTTCAGGACTCCAGGTGGACTCGCACCTCATTCTCGCGACCCTCGTGCACCTCCTCGTCACGCCGAAGCTGCTCGGTCTGATGTTGTTGGCGGTGCCGCTCGGGATTTTCTTCGGCTGCGTACCGGGGCTTGGCGGCAAGCTTGGCATCGTGCTGTTGATCCCATTCGTGTACGGCATGAATCCGCTGGCGGGCGCCGTCTTTCTTCTCTCCATGCATTCCATCGTGCACACGGGCGGGATAGTACCGAGCATCCTGCTCGGAGTTCCGACCAACGGCCCGGAGGCGCCGTTGCTCGTCGACGGCTACCCGATGGCGCGTAGCGGTCGGGCGGGACGCGCGCTCGGCGCCGCGCTCGGCGCAGCCGGAATCGGCGGCATGATCGGAGTCGTGTGCCTGGCGCTCATCCTGCCGGTGGTCGAGCCGTTCGTGCTCTCCTTCGGTCCCGTCGATTTCTTCTGGCTCGCCATCATCGGCATCACGCTGGTTTCCGCGGTCGCGGGCGAGATGCTCGTCCAGGGCCTGATCGTCGGATTGTTCGGCTGGCTGGTGGGGATGATAGGTCTCGATCCGGTGACCGGCGTGCAGCGCTACACGTTCCATCAACTGTTTCTATGGGACGGCTTCGACGTCATCAGCGGTGTGCTCGCGCTCTATGCCCTGCCGGAGATGATGCAGCTCGGCAGACGCGCGCGTGGTGCCGCGCCCGCGGCAGCGCCGAGCATCAAATACACCTTTGCCGAGGTCTGGGGCGGCGTACTCGAGAACCTGCGGCATTGGATCCTCACTGTCACCACGGCCGTGATGGGCACCTTCATCGGCATGATCCCGGGCCTCGGCGGTGAGGCCGCCGGCTGGATGTGCTACGGGTTCGCCGCGTCGCGGTACCGCGATCGCAAGGATTTCGGCAAGGGTGCGGTGGAGGGCGTGATCGCGCCGTCGACTGGCATGAATGCCAAGGAAGGCGGCGGCCTGCTGCCGACATTGTTCTTCGGCGTCCCCGCCGGCTCTGGCATGGCGATCATGCTCGGTGCATTGATCATGCTCGGCATACAACCGGGGCCGATGATCGTCGTGAAGCACCTGCCTCTGGTGTGGTCGCTCATCTGGGCCATCGCGCTTTCGAATCTCCTGTGCACGACGGTGCTGGTGTTCGCCAGCAAGCACATGAGCGCGGTCACACAGGTCCGCACCGAGGTGCTGGTGCCGATCGTGCTGGTATTCGCGCTGCTCGGCACCTACCTTGCCAACGATCATTGGCAGAGCATGCTGGTCTTCGCGGGCATGGGCGCCATCGGCTACGTCATGCGGCGCAACCATTGGCCGCGGCCGTGTTTCATCATCGGACTGGTGCTCGGGCCGACTGCGGAGCTTTCCTTCCATAAGGCGATGTCGCTCTACGGCGCGCAATTCCTGGTGCAGCCGACCTCGCTCGTCATGATGACGGTCGTCGTGCTGTCGCTCGCATTGAACCTGACCAGGGGTCGGCGCCGCGGCGCCGACGCTGGACCGGGCGGCCTTACGAGCCCATCATGAGCCTGCAACGTGCGCCTATGCGCTTGACGAGCACGGTCGCGCTGTCGCTGACGTTCCTGGTCGTCTTCGCGAGCGCCGCAATCGTCGCCGTGATCGACTATCCGCCCGCTGCCGCCGAGATGCCGCTGGCCGTCGGCGGCTGCGGCGCTCTCCTCAGTCTGCTGCAGCTGATCATCGAGCTGCGCGCCAGCCGTGCGGGGGGCGAGGACGCCATCGATCTCGCCAAGGACATCCCGATCTATCTGTGGGTTTGGGCCTTCGTGATCGCCGTAGTGGCGCTGGGCTTCGTCGTGGCGGCGCCGGTCATGCTGTTCGCCTATCTCTACTTCCGCTCGCGCGAGTCCTGGTGGCTCAGCCTGCTCCTGTCGGTATCCGTGGTGGCGCTGCTGTTCGGTGTGTTCCAGGCTGGCATGGGCGTGCCGCTCTTCGAGGGGTTGCTGACGCCGCGGATCGACAGCGCGCTGACGGGCGCAAGCGATACGGAAAGCGCGACGGCGCATGGCCGAGGAGGGCAAGCCGCCGCAGCCGCCTTCTTCCGCGGCAAGACGATCACGTATATCGTTGCGACGTCTCCCGGCGGCGGCTACGACACTTACGGACGGTTGGTCGCGCGCTACATGAGCAAGTACATGCCGGGCACGAAGATCATCGTGAGGAATCTGCCCGGCGCGGGTCACGTGATCGGCGCCGACACGATCTACGCCGCCAAGCCCGACGGTCTCACCATTGGCACGTTCAACACCGGGCTGATCTACATGCAGCTGCTGCAGGCCCCGGGCGTGCGCTTCGATCTCACCAGGATGAGCTGGATCGGCAAAGCCGCTTCGGACCCGCGCGTGCTGGTGATGAGCAGGAAGTCGGGCATCACGAACGCGCGACAGTTGCTCGACTCATCCACGCCACCGACCATTCTGTTCGCCGCCGGCATGGGCTCGGCGGGGTATCTCGATACGCGGCTCGCGGCTTTCGCGATCCATCTCAACGTACGGCTGATTCCCGGCTATAGCGGCAGCGAAGGCACGATGAGCATGCTGCGCGGAGAGACGGAAGGCACCATCGGCTCGGAATCCTCCTACGCGCAGTTCGTGAATCAGGGCGAGGGCTCGTACCTGCTGCAGTTCGGGGGCCCCCGTGGCGGATCGATCCCGCACGCCATCCCGCTGGCCAATACTGCCGATGCGCAGAAGCTGCTCGGGCTCATTGCCGCCGAGTCCGAAGTCTCCCGGCTGACGGCCGGGCCGCCCGGTATCCCGGCCGACCGCCTGGCGCTGCTGCGCCGCGTCTACCTCGAGGCGCTCGCCGATCCGGGCCTGCAGGCGCAGGCCCGCAAGATGGACGCGCCGGTCGAGCCGATGGGCGGCGCGGCCGTGCGTCGTATCATCGATCAAGCGCTGCAGCTGACGCCGACCAGCCTGCAACTGCTGCGGCAGGCGGTCGCTGCCGGCACGTGAACACCTGAACACAGAGGAGGTCAGTCATGGCCAACGATGAGCGAAAAGTCCCTTCCGGCGAGGCGGACGCCGCTGCGCCGGCCCCCGCCGAGTGGGAACGGTGGACCAAGAAGCGTGTCTTCGTCCGCGCGCTCGAAGGCACCTATGGGCAGCTGAAGGAGGAGCTCTTCAACCAACCGCGCGTGTACCACACGAAGGATTGGAAGTGGAAAGGAGGCCCGCAGAATTTCGGCAAGAAGATCATCAATCCGCAGTCGGTCAAGGTGGCCCAGTCGATCGAGTGCCACATCGACGTGTACGCGCCGGGCGGGTATGGACAGAAGCACGGGCACATGAACAGTGCCGTGTTCTACGTGCTCAAGGGCAAGGGCCACGACGTGCACGACCGGAAGCGGCACGACTGGGAGGCGGGCGATGCGCTGATCGTCGAGAACGGGTGTGTTCACCAGCACTTCAGCGACGACAAGGACGACGAGTGCATCGTCCTCATCATGAAGGCGAAGCCGCTGTTCCTGTTCATGCACATGATCTTCCAGAAGGTGGTCAACTATCCGCCGCAGGAGCCCGCGCCGGGGCAGGAGAACTACGTTCCGCCGCCGGAGCTGTAGATCCACAACCATCCTTCGACGAATGTAGAGGAGAGAATCATGGGCATCGAGCGGATCATAGACCCCGAGGAGCGCGCGCGCGCCCACGCCGAGGTCGAATACGTGGATTTCTACAGCCAGGCGGTGCAGCAGTCGCAGCGCTTCCGCAAGGACTACGCCGGCTATCTCAATGTAGTGAAATCACGGCAAATGCCTCTGGAGCGCTCGCCGGACGGTTTGCTCAAGCACATCATCAACGAGAAGATGAATACCAGAGAGATGTGCCTCGATATCTACATGCACTTCATTCCCGGCGGCAAGAGGAGCGGCAAGCACCGCCACCTGTCGGAAGAGGTGTTCTACGTGGTCGAGGGCAGCGGCTACGACCTGCACTGGGACGTCAAATTCGACTGCAAGGACACCATCGAGTTCGAGTGGGAGGCGCAGCCGAAGAGATTCGAGTGGACGGTGGGCGATTTCGTCTACATCCCGCCGTACTGCGCCCATCAACATTTCAACTCGGGCGCCGACGAGGCACGGATCGTGGTGATGAACAGCCGCATCGTCAGGGCGATGGGGTTCGACTGGTTCGAACAGCTGGAGAGCTGTGACTACTGAGCGCCGAGGTGCACCATGTGCGGTGATCTGGAAGAGCAGGATTCCGAGTCCGAGCGGCTCTACGCTGCATTTCTACAGGCGGCGCACGTTGCGATTCACGAGGCGTTCGACCACCGCGGCGGATCGCGCGGGCGCCTCGAGGAGCATCGGCAGCAGGCCGCCGAGGCCGGCAGCCGGCTTCCAGACGAAGCCCTGCACGGCTACATGGACGGCCTGTTCGGCGACATCCTGAATGCCTGCATCAAGGACGGCCGGCGCGCAGGCGGCCCCGACCAATATCGCGTACTCGCGTCCCAGTCGATCGTGCTGGCGCGCCTGGCGGGCTTCCTCGCCGGCCAGCTCGACCCGCGCGAGGATCCGCTGGCACGCGTGATCGATGCTCTGATGGCCGGCTACGATCCGCAACGATTGCCGCACGACCACGAGTAGGGGGCGTAGAAGTTCACCCGGCTCAGGCGGCCGACAGCAGCGTACGCGACTGCTCGGCCCAAAAGAGCGAATCAACGTACGCGGCCCGGACCAGGTGGGGTGCAAGATCAGCATACACCGCATGATCCCAGACGCCGCGCTCGTAGGCGCGAGTGCACTGTAGCGCTGCGCCCAGGGGGCCCTCACCCGCGACCAGCGCGCTCACTATCGCTGGCGCGAGCGGCAGATCCTCCAGCACCTTGCGGGTCGGGAGACCCAGCAGCGCATTGAGCAGAGAGAAGAGCCCGGTGATGAAGAACGGGCCGGCATCGCGCGCGCCTCCGAGCTTGCCGAGCTGCTCGCACATCCTGCCGCGGGTCATGGCCTGCACGATCAGGCTCGGCGGCCGATCGTCCATGCCCTGCAGGCAGAGCAGCCCGGAGAGCTGGCGCAGCGTGTCGACGCCCAGAATCACGACGGCCTGACGGATGGAGTCGATCTTGCGCGGCAGGTTGTAGTAGCTCGAGTTGATGCAGCGCAGCACCCTGTAGGAGAGCGACACGTCCTGGCTGAGGAGGCGCTCGACCTCATCGAGCGAGTAATCTTCGTTTTGCAGGGCCGCTGCGAGGCGCAGCGCGCCCAGGCGGCTCACGGGAACCCGGCGCGCACGGAAGGTCTCCGGCTGCTGCAGGAAGTTGCCCTGAAAACCGGTGAATCCCAGCGTGATGCAACGCTCGAAGTCTTCGCGGCTCTCGACGTTCTCCGCGATCAGCTGAAAGCGCGCCGCCCGGAGCTCCCGCGCCAGGCGGGCCAGCTCGTCCGGCGGGGGATGGGTGACTTCCAGTTTCACGATATCCGCTACTTCCAGCAGCCGGGGATCGCTGCTTTGCGGTGAGTAGTCGTCAAGCGCGATCCGATGGCCACGCGCTCGCAGTGCATTGATACCCTGGAGAACCTGGGGGTTGGCGCGCACATCCTCCAGCACTTCGATGACGACCCGCTGCCCTTGCAGCGGCAGATCGGGCAGCCTCACCAACAGTTCCTCCGGGAAGTTGATGTGCACCGGCAGGCCACCCGCCAGGCGATCGAGGCCGATCTCCAGTGCGGCGACCGCAACGACGTCGAGGGTCGCGCTGCCGGCATCGCCAAATTGCGCGCTTCGGGCGAGGGGAGATGCGCGATACAGGAGCTCGTAACTTACGACGGCCATGGAGGCGTCGTAGATAGGCTGCCGCGCCACGTAGACTTCGGGGCGTGGGGAACTCACTGTGTAGCCTGGACGCCTATGGTCACCCAGGAGTCGGGCAGCGGTTGCCCCTGCCAGTTCAGAGCCTCGATCGTGAGCTGGTAGTCGCCCGGGCCGAGCGCACTGCTGTTGAGCGCAATCCTCAGGTTGCCGTCCGAATCCTTGGCGATATGGTCGATGACGCCGACCCGACCCTGATTGATGCGGTCGATGGTGATGCGGAAGAGCCGATAAGCTGAGCGCGACTCATCGATCCGGAAGTCGGCAAGCTCCGCATCGCTGCCGCCGCCGATGAAGATGGCCGGCGAGTCGGAGGCGCCGTCGCGGCTCGGCAGCAGGTGGATGTCGCGGGTGCTGGTTGCCGGATCGAGCGGTCGCTCGGTTGCCTCGTGCTGCAGAGCGGCGATGTGACGCGTCTTCTGTGCGCTGCCGCTGGCGACGACCGCGAGCGCGATGCCCAAAATCACCATGGCTGCGAGCAGGCCGAGAACGATCTCGAGCTTCTGCCAGAAAGGCTTGCCTGGCTCCGCCCAGGGCTCGGGCTTGCCGCTCGCCTCCAGAAGGCGCAGCGCCGCGTTCACGCGCTCCGGAATGCCGAGCTCATCGAGGAGCTCCGGGTGCTCGCGGCAGAAGCTCTCGAAATCGGTCGCACCCTTGATGGGCAGTCGGCCGGAGAGATAGCGCTCGACGACCTGATTGCGGGCGATGAAGTCCCGGTCCATGAGCTCGGGGGCTCGCGGTGCTGCGCTCTCGGCGGCTGGCGGCGTGGCCGGTGGCGGAGAGGCCACCGGTGGTGGGGTCGGCGGTGGAGTCGCAGCAGCTACTGCGGCGATCGGCGGCGTGGCAACCCGAGCGGCGGCCACGGGTGGGTTGGCGATCGGCGCTGAAACGACGGGCGCTGCCGCGACAGGTGGTGTGGCTGCCGGTCGCGCTGCAACGAGTGGCCCCGTGGTGGCCGGTGCTGCTGCGACCGGTGGTGTTACGACCGGTGGTGTTACGACGGCCGATGCTGCTGCGATGGGCGGTGCTGTTACCGGCGGCGTGGCGACGGTTCGTGTCGCGATGGGCGTGGCCCCAACAGGTGGCGCAAATGCTCGTGCGGGGATCGGAGGCACGATGGCCGGGGAGGGCGCGGTGGCCAGCTTTGGGGTTCTTGCCTTTGCGGCGACCGGTTTCGCCGTGGTTGAAGCCGGCGCACTGGACGTCGCAGTGGCGGATGGCGTCGGCTGCGAGGATTTCGGTGAGGGTCCCGACGCAGGCGCCGGACGTAGTGTGCTACGTGAGGGCGCCTTCGTGCTCTCGCTCTCGCGATCGCGGGTCTCAGAGGTGGCACTCGCGGCGGTGGGTTTCGGAGGCTGCGCGGGCTCGCTCGCGAGCAGGAGCAGCTCCGGATCGATGAGATCCTCGCTCAAGTCGCCGCCCGGTGCCGTCCCTGACCCTGGTATCGACGCAGCCGCTGCTGCAGGCGCCGCCGGCGCCGCAGGAGGCACACCATTGCCGTCGCCCGTCTGCGGCTCACTCGATGCCAATGCATCGAGGGGCATTTCGACGGGCAGATCGGGCAGCGGCTCGGGAAGCGGTCGAGATCTGGGGTCCATCATGTACGGAAGCGACCTCCGGCAATCCAGACGCCGATCCTGCAACGGTCGCGCTGGCAAGCCAACCTGCCGGCTCACACATCGAAGGCAGCCTGTCCTCGAATCGTGACTCCGATCGCATTTCCGCCGCGGGCGGGCGCGATTCGGCACCGGTACTGCGTCACACTCCGCCCGGGCCGCGTACGCTAAATTGCCCTGCGATACACCTCCCCGAGCAGCTCCGATGGCGCCGTGCAGCTCGCAGACGAGGCGCTGTATGCCGCCAAGCGTGGCGGCCGCAACGGCATCCGGGTGGTGGATTGCTACGGAGTCAACTACTCGACCGGCGCATTCCGCCGCAGCGCGTGACGCTCGAGGAAGTGCTCGACTTTGTCGCGGTAGGTGCGTGAGAGCTTGAGCTCCTGACCGGCTTCCAGGGTGAGGAAGTATTCCCCGTTCATGTGCGCGCGCAGGCTCTTGACGAATCGCAGGTTGACGATCGTCGAGCGGTGTACCCGCTGGAAGAGCCGCGGATCGAGGATCTCCTCCAGCTCCTTCATCGTGCCCCGGAGGATGTGGGTGTCGCCCTCGGCGTGCACGCACATGTAATCGCCCGCAGCATCGATCCACTGGATCGCCGGGATCGGCACCCGCACGGTCTTGCGGCCCTGGCGGATCGGCAGCACCTGCGGCTGGTGCACACCGAGCGCAGCCGTGCCGCGCTCGAGCAGCTCCTCCAGCCCGATCTCGCCGGAGCCGGTGACCTCAGCCACGATCTCCATCAGCCGGTCGCGCTGATCGACTGCACTGCGCGCAAGAGCGCTCTGCCGCACCCGCTCCAGCGTTGCATCGAACCTGCGGTCGTCTATGGGCTTCAGGACGTAATCGACCGCGCGCGCCTCGAACGCACGCATCGCGTACTGATCGTAGGCGGTGATGAAGACAACGAGCGGCAACATGTCTCGCGGAAGGTGCGCCAGCACGTCGAAGCCGGAAAGCCCCGGCATCTGGATGTCGAGGAAGACGAGGTCCGGCCGCTCCCGCTGTAGCGTACCCACGGCTTCGCGGCCGTTGCTGCATTCCGCCACGACCTCGAATTCCGCGGCTTCGTGCAGCCGCAGCGCGATCCCACGCCGCGAGAGCAGCTCGTCATCGACGATCGCCGTGCGGATCCTCACGCGCTCGCGCTCTGCGGCAGGCGCACCGGGCGCGGGTAGCGCGGCTCGGCAGTGCGCGGCGCCCCCTCCTCCTGCGGATTCGTTTCGAAGGGCAGCGCCATCTCCACCCGCAGGCCCGGGTGGCTGTCGAGCACGGCGAAGCGATAGTTGTCACCGTAGAGGACGCCAAGGCGCTCGAGTGTGTTACGCAATCCGACCCCGCCTCGCCGCTCGGTGGGGCGAGAGGAGTCGTCGAGTCCAGGGCCGTCGTCGGTGACGCTGAGCTCCAACATCGAGCCGCGCACGCGACCCTCGATGCGCACCATCCCTCCCAGCTCGCGCGGGGAGACGGCGTACTTCAGTGCGTTCTCGAGGAGCGGCTGCAGCAGCAGGCTTGGCACCAGCGCATCGAGCGCCACGCCCTCGACCGCGTACTCCAGCCGCAGGCGCTCGCCGAAGCGCAGCCGCTCCGTGCCGAGGTAGAGATCGAGCGCCTCGATTTCCTGGCGCAGCGTCACCCGCTTCATCGGGTCCTGGTCCAGGGTATAGCGCAGGAACTCCGAGAGGCGCATGACGGCATGGTTGGCCGTGCGGTTCTGATTGTCGAGGATGAGTGTGGAGATGGCGTTGAGCGTGTTGAAGAGGAAATGCGGGTTCAGCTGGTAGCGCAGCATCTTGAGCTGCGCCTCCTGCGCCAGGGTGACTGCCCTCAGTACCGCCTCCTGCTGTTGCTGCTTCGATTCGTAGTACTTGATGCCGAGATAGAGCGCGCTCCAACAAAGGAGCAGGTACGTCGACATGAGCGCGCCCTCGAAGAGGTCGAAGGGCGAAGTAAAGGGCTTCCGATCCAGGAAGTACTGGCAACCGAGGTTTATGACGATGCGGAGCGCGAGTGCCGTGAGGTAGGACGTTGCGAGCACCACGGGAATGACCCAGCGCTCGCCGCGGCCCCAGATGGCGCGGTAGACGTAGCGCATCGGGACGGACAGCACGAACCCCCCCGCCGCCGCGATGGCGATCGCCGGCCCAAGGCCGGCAGGCCGCTTATAGAACAGAAAGCCAAAGTAGAGCGCCAGCCCATAGGCCAGCCAGCCGGTGGCGTGCAAGGACCAGAACCGGACGTTGCGACTCGAGCGCAGTTGCGAGAGCGTGAGCATGATGGGCCTGTTCCCCCGCGGCCCATCATACAGGAAGAATTCCGAGGGAAAATCAGCGCGGAAATCCCTGCGGCCCAGCGCCCCGGAGAGACCTCAGGAAGCGGTCCCGAGCAGCGTTTCGAGCGGCTGCTGCCGCGCCACCATCGGCCCCTGGGCGAAATCGCACCCGACCGCGCTCAGCCATTGCAGCGCCGCCTGCGAGTCGACCTGCTGCGCCGCGCAGTGCATGCCCAGCACCTTCACCGCCTGCACCACCGCCACCACCAGCGCCTGGGACAGCTTGTCGCGCAGGGCGCCGCCCGTCAGCCGGCTATCGATCTTCACCAGCCGCAGCGCCCTGGACCGCAGCAGCGGAATGACGGCGGAGTCGAAGGAGAAATCATCGATGACGACGAAGCAGCCGAGCTTCTCGCAGTCGGCCATGAAGCGCTCGACCTGAGCGCGCCGCTGAGTACACAGCGGCTCGGAGATCTCAAAACCCACGGTATCCGGCGCGATGCCGTTGCCCTGTAGTCCGGCCGCCACTTGCCTGAGAAAGCCTTCGTCCTCGAGTGTGGCGATCGAGATGTTGAGCGTGAAGCTGGCAGGCTCGACCGTCCAGGCAGCCCGGTGCGCGCCGAGCCACGCCAGCAGGCGCTGCATCGCCAGGGAATCGAGCACGGCAGGGTCGCGCAGCTCACGCGCCGTGCTGGGCAGCACTTCGAAGCGCCTGATGCGCCCGCCGGAGCGAAGCTTCACGAAGGGCAGCATCTCGAGCGTGACCAGGGCAGGATCGAGCGAGAGCGCGCGCGCGGAACCGGTGGTCGTAGGGCTCGCGAGCTTCCGCGAGCTGGTGGTTTCCATAGTGGGCGACGGTTGCTTGAGCAGCCGCGCGCCCGACGTATCGGCCGCGCTCGGAAGAGTCGGCGCTCGCAAGCTGCCGCTATCTGCCGTCCGCGCATGACCATTCAGGGCCGGGGGTGGCGGCCGAGATGGCGGCGCTGCACTGGGGGATTCTTCGCCGGCCTCACGCCCCGGCACGAGGAGCGGCGTGTCGGTCAGCTCGAATTCCAGTATGTCGTGTACCGCGCGCGCAGTGAGCTCGTCCTCCGCGGTACGCGCCGTTTTCATGGGCGCAGCCGCAACCGGTGACGGCACCGAGGCCGTTGTAGCGGCCGACTCGGGCGCCGCGGCTGTGGCAAGAGAGAGGACCACGCTCGTGGAGCCGGCGGGCCGCAAAAGCACGGCGAGCTTCTGCAGGATCGTGCGCGTGGGTGCCGACATAATGCGGTCCATCAGGCCTTCGCCGACGGACTTGAAGTCGGCGAGGACCATCGCGAGTCCCACCAGATGACCCTGCGGCGCGCGTACCGCCAGAAATGCAGCGATGCGTCCGTCCTCGAGTCCGTTCTCGCAGCATCCCTTGCCGTTATCCCCGTTGAGCGTCTCCAGGGCGTCGAGGACGAGCGAATGCTCGTCGGGACCGAGCGCGCCCTCGCTCAGCCAAAGCACATTGCCCTGGCCGTCGTAAATCGAAACGGAGTGCAGCCGTATCGGCGGGAGCGCCGCGCGCAGTTGCCGGCCCAGTGCCTCCGCGGTCGCCGGCTCCGCACCCGTCGCTGGGCTGCCGGTGGAAGGGCGTGCTGGGAGCGCATTCTTAGGCTGCAAGACCTTCCCCATCGAGGACTGTGTTTTCCGGTGTCAGCGTGCGTTTAGCGTGACAGCATACTCTCGGGGCCGCCGTGAAGTGGGTCTCTTCACGCGCTGCGCACGGAACTACGGGGCTCGCCGCCCCGGCGAGCCCTGTACATAAGATGGCGCTTCGCGGCGCCGAAAAAAATTACGATCAGGCGCTTTTACTAAATCCGGGACCGCTGCCGACGAGGTAGTCGGTCTTGCCGATCTCGACACCGCTCTGGCGCAGGATCGCGTATGCGGTCGTGACGTGGAAGAGCGCGTTGGGAATGACCCAGCGAACCAGATAGTCGAGGCCTTTGAACTCCAGCGTGCGGTCGCGCGCCGGCACTTTGATGATACGGTCCTCCGAGCCCTCGAGCGAGCTCGCCGGCACGCCTTTCATGAAATCGATCGTACGTGCCAGACGCGCGTAGAGCTCCTCGAACGTCTGCTCCGTGTCTTCGAACTTTGGAGCTTCCACGCCTGCCAGACGCGCGACGCCGAATTTGCTTCCATCGGAAGCGATCTGAACCTGGCGGGTCAGCGGCAGCATGTCGGGCGTGAGGCGCGCGGCAAGGAGCAGGGCGGGGTCGTACTTGCGCGCGACGGCGTGCGCATGGCCCTTCTGGAGCACGTGCGAGAGATTGGCGAGGCTGTTGGCGAGCAGGTCGACGGAGACGGCGTGAACGGAGATTTTCATCGGCTTCCCCCGGAAGGTGGCGTGGATTAGCGGCTCCCCATATTAATCATCCGAAACGCTGGCGCGCGTGCCCCTCGGGTGAAACAATAAGCTCCCACTTCCGAGGGATTGCACCCGGCGTGAGTCACCTCTGGGCACCCGCACAATTGGCCGTCCTGGCCAAGGTCGTGGATTTGAATGGCTTTTCTTCCGCGGCGCGCGCGCTCGGCGTGCCCAAGGCGGCGGTCAGCCGGGCGGTCGCGGACCTCGAGCAGGCGCTCGGCACGCGCCTCCTGGAGCGTACGACGCGGCGACTATCGCTGACCGCGGCCGGGCGGTTGCTTTATCCGCACGCCAGGCGCGTGAGCGAGGAATGCGACGCGGCGCGGGCGGCGATAGCGAAGCTGCGCGCACCTGCGACCGGACCGCTTCGCATCGTGTCCGATCCGACTTACGGGCGCCTGCTGTTGACTCCCCTCGTGCCGCGCTTTCTCGAGAGCTTCCCGGATATTCCGCTGGAAGTGGCGCTCGATGGTGTTGACGCGGACGGCGGCTGGGACGTCGCGATCTGCGCGCGGCCTTCGGACGACCCGGCAATCGCGCATCGGCTTCTCGGCACCCCGCCGGCCGTGCTCTGTGCGACACCCGCTTACCTCGAGCGCCGCGGCACGCCCGTGAAGCCCGAGGACCTGCGCGGTCACGACCTGCTGACGCCGGATCCGGCGGAGCTGGCGGAATTCCGGCTGCTGCTCCGCCGGGGCACGCAGCGGGCCGAGGTTGCGGTGTCGCCCAAGCTTGCGGTCGGCGACCCGGCAGTGCTGCATGCGGCGGCAGCGGCGGGACTGGGTATCGGCCTCCTGCCTGGATTTCTCTGTCGCCAGGGACTGGCCACCGGCCGGCTGAAGGCCGTGCTGCCGGACTGGACCGCACCGCCCGCTGCCGCTCTCCACGCGCTTTATCCTGCGGCCCTGGAGGCCGATACGCGGGTGCAGCGCTTCGTCGATTTCCTCGCCGCGAGTGTAGTGCCGGCGCTGGCCTAGCCGTGAAATCCTACCCGCCGGCAGGCAGGTTACCGGCCAGTAGGATTGCGGCGCCGCGGCGGCTACACTAGCTCGACATCGGGCCGGCCGACGGCCCCCTAACCGCCTCCCGGGAGACGACTCATGTATCGCGCGCCGCTCGAGGAACTGCGTTTCGTGCTCGAGGAGCTCCTCGGCACCGGACAGCTCGCCGCCTACCCCGCCTTCGCTGACTACAACGACGAGGTCGGAGCGTCGATCCTGCAGGAGGCCGCTCGCTTCGCGGAGACGGTGCTGGATCCGCTCAACCGCCCCGGCGATCGCGAAGGCGCGCGGTGGACGCCGGACGGCGTGTCGACGCCGAAGGGCTTCAAGGAGGCGTACGCGAAGTTCGTGAGCGACGGCTGGCAGCAACTCGGTACTGATCCGCGCTTCGGCGGCCAGCGCGTGCCTCAGTCCCTGAACTGCGCGGTGCAGGAGCTCTGGGGCGCCTCGAACCTCTCCTTCGAGCTTTGTCCGATGCTGACTCACGGCGCGGTGCACGCGCTCGAGCTCTGCGGGTCCGAGGCGCAGCAGCAACTCTTCCTACCCAAGATGGCGAGCGGCGAGTGGACCGGGACCATGGTGCTGACGGAGCCGCAGGCCGGCTCCGACCTCGGGCAGGTGCGCACGCGCGCCGTGCCGGAAGGCGATCACTACCGGCTCTTCGGGCAGAAGATCTTCATCACCTGGGGAGAGCACGACTACACCGACAACATCATCCACATGGTTCTGGGGCGCATCGAGGGTGCGCCGGCTGGAGTGAAGGGCATCTCTCTCTTCATCGTGCCGAAGGTGTTGGTCAACGACGACGGCTCGCTCGGCGAGCGCAACGAGGTGCGCTGCATGTCGATCGAGCACAAGCTCGGCATTCACGCCAGCCCGACCTGCGTGCTGCAGTTCGGCCAGGACCGCGGCGCCACCGCCTACCTGGTGGGCAAGCCCAATCGCGGCCTCGAGCACATGTTCATCATGATGAACACGGCACGCCTCGGAGTGGGCGTCCAGAGCTACGCCGTCGGTGACCGGGCCTTCCAACACGCCGCGGAATACGCGCGCACGCGCCTGCAGGGCAAGCCAGCCGGCGCAGCCGACGGCGAGCGCCTGCCCATCATCCATCACCCGGACGTGAGGCGCATGCTGTTGACCATGAAATCATGCACGGAGGCTTCGCGCGCCGTTGCCTTCTACGCCGGGCAGCAGCTCGACCTGGCCGCCCACCATCCCGACGCCGCGGCGCGCGCCGCCGCCCAGGCCCGCGCCGATCTGCTGATTCCGATCGTCAAAGCCTGGAATACCGAGACCGCCAACGAGGTCGCCGCCATCGGCATGCAGGTTCACGGCGGCATGGGCTTCGTCGAGGAGACGGGCGCGGCGCAGTACGTGCGCGACGTGCGCATCACGACCATCTATGAGGGAACGACCGGTATCCAGGCGAACGATCTCATCGGCCGCAAGATCGGGCGTGACCGCGGTGCCGCGTTGGGCGCCCTGATCGCCGACATGCGCCGCGAGCTCGAGGCGCTGGAGCCCCGAGGCGATATGCCGGGAGAGACCCGCGATGCGGCGCTGCAGGCGGTCGTGCTCCTGGAATCGGCGAGCCGCGCGCTCGTCAGCAACATTGCCGCTGCGCCGGCGCGGGCGTTGGCCGTGTCGGTGCCCTATCTCAAGCTCTGCGGCCTGGTGACCGGCGGCTGGCTGCTCGCCAGGTCGGCAGCGATCGCCGCCGCGGGTCGCGGCGCGGCCGGCAAGGATTTCTATCAGTCGAAGATCCGCACCGCCCGTTTCTACGCCAAGCAGGTGTTGCCGCAGGCGATCGGCCTGGCGAAGGTCGTCGAAGAGGGAGCGGCCAGCGTGTTGGAAGCCGAGCCGGAGCGGGTCTAGGATCCCGCAGCTTCACCAAGTCCATGTCGGCGGCGAAGCAAGACCTCGGAGACCTGCGAGGACGGTATCGGCTTTCCGCTGGAGTCGTTGTCCTGCGGCGCGGCCCGATCGATTGGCTGTTCCTCATGTTGCGCGCGTACCGAAACTGGGATTTTCCCAAGGGCATGGTGGAGCCTGGCGAAGATCCGCTGGCCGCCGCGCGTCGTGAGGTTCGCGAGGAGACGCTCATCGAGGACCTCGAGTTCAACTGGGGAGAGGTCTATCAGGAGACGGAACCTTACGGCAAGCGGAAGATCGCCAGGTACTACGTCGCGGCGACGCGTACCGAGAAGATTACTTTGCCGGTCAGCCCTGAGCTTGGCAGGCCGGAGCATGACGAGTGGCGCTGGGTCGATCGCGAGACAGCGCTCGCGCTGGTTGCCACGAGGTTGCAGCCCATAGTGCGTTGGGCTGCCGGGGCGGTGGGCGTGGGATGAGCCGGTTGAATCCGTGGCAGCGCTTGGCGCTCCCCTGCGTCCTGTTTGCCCTCAGCTGCGCCTCCAATGTTGACGCCGCGCCCATTGCTCGCATCGTGGTTACGGACGATTTCCAACACAACGTGACGGTCCGCGCGCCACCGCTGCGAATCGTGAGCCTGGCTGCCGGCGCGACCGCAATGCTGTTTGCTGCCGGCGCGGGCAGCCAACTCGTGGGGACGATCGAATATTCCGGGCAGCCGCCCGCCGAACTGCGATTGCCCAAGATCGGCAGCGCCGCCGCCATCGACATGGAGCGTCTGATCGCCTTGAGACCGGACGTGGTCGTCGTCTGGCCCGACGGCAACAACCCGGCACAGATCGCCACCATCGGGCGCCTAGGTATTTCTGTCTATAGGCAGGAGGCAATTACCCTGGATAGCATTCCGGACTCGCTGCGCCGGTTGGGAAGGCTGACCGGGACGAGCGGGGTGGCGGATCGGCAGGCGGGCGTGCTGCAAGCCCGGCTGGCGCGGCTCCGCAGACATTATGCAAACTCGGGCCAATCGCCCGCGGTCCTTCTGGAGGTATGGGATCGGCCCCTGTACACCGTAGGTCACGGGGAGCTGCTGAGCGATGCGCTGGGGGTATGCGGGGCCCGGAATGTGTTTGCGGACCTGCCGCCGCGAGCGCCCGCCATTGGCATCGAGGCGGTACTTGCCCGCAATCCGGACATCATCATCGCGGCCGCCCCGCCGGGCAGGGGTGGTGCATGGCTGGCGGAGTGGCGACGCTTTCCGTCCTTACGGGCCGTGACAACGGGACGTCTGCTGGCCTTCGAGGATCAGCGGCTGATGGGATTGGGGCCCGGTGTCATCGACGCCACGGCGGCAATGTGCGGGAAAATCGCGGCCCTGATGGGTCGGACTGGCGCAAAATAGCCCCAATTTGATGCCGGCCGTTGGTATCGCACCGCCAAGGGCTCTGGTAGAGTTCGGGTTGGGATGGAGTGCCATCTATTACAATGACTTAGGGGCTGGATCAACAGGGCGGCGGCACGTCGGAAGATGGTCAGGATTACCTCCCTGGTTGTGCGTGGGCTGCTGTATCTCTCGTATACGGCGTCTCTCTCGCTGTTGGTGATGACGGACGCGTGGGCCGATGACCCGGTCGCGCGTTTCAACGTGCCCGCGGAACCCCTGCCGCAGGCACTCATGGACTTCTATCACCAGTCCGGCGTACAGCCCGGATTCGCCGCGACTGAGCAGATGGTCAAGGCAAAGAGCAATCCCGTTTCCGGGATGATGGCCAGCTCCCAGGCGCTGGACGTGATGCTGAAAGGAACCGGCTACACGTACAGATTGGACACCGACAACTCCGTCGACATCATACCCGCCGAGGTGGCGGATGGCGGCCAAATACCGGCGGCCACAGTCGGGCGCGAGCTTTTTCCGGCGCCGCGAGAGCCGATGGTCGATCAGTATGGAGGGCGCCTGGAGCAGGTCAACGTCACGGGTAGCCTGATCCGCGGCGTGCAGGATGCGGTCGCACCGCTCATTTATCTGAAGCGGCAGCAGCTGGCCATGACGGATTACGCGACGGTCCAGGATGCTCTTTACACCCAGCCCATCATCTCACTCAACGGGCCGCGCGAGGACCTCGGCATCGACGCCAACTATCAGTATGGCGCCGGGCTCGACCTGCGGGGCCTGGGTGTCGGCGCCACGCTGGTGCTGGTGAACGGGCAACGGCAACCGTTGTCGGGCCTGAACGGCGATTTTGTCGACGTGTCCACGATCCCGTTGAGCGCGGTGGAGCGCATCGAGGTGCTGCCGGACGGGGCGTCAGCGGTCTACGGCTCTGACGCCATCGCCGGCGTCGTCAACATCATCATGCGCAACAACTTCGACGGAGCACAGTCGCAGCTGAGATACGGGACCGCGATCGGAGGGCGGCGCGAGATGGTGGCCTCGCAGCTTTTGGGCACGCACTGGACCGGCGGTCACGCGATGCTTGCATACGAGTACTCCGACGAGACCCCGCTTGCCGCAGCAGAGCGGCCGTACGCTGCAAACGCCGATAAGACGCCCTACGGCGGCAGCAATTACGATAGTTACTACACCTATCCCGGAAACTTACTGAATCCCCTGACCGGGCTGCCGGTATACGGCCTGCCCGCGCAGCAGAGCGGGCAAGCGCCGATGATGGCGGCGCTGTCGCCGAGCATCAATCTGGAGAATCAGTTCGCGGGCCTGCAGATCTTTCCCGAGGTGAGGGCAAATGAGCTGTATGCGACGGTGGCGCAGGATCTGAGCGACCGACTGCAGCTGTTCTTCCAGGGCCGCTTCGCCGAGCGGGACGCGCTGCAAAGCAATTTCCCCGACGAGACGGGACTGTACGTTCCGCCGTCCAATCCCTATTACGTGAACCCGTTCGGCGTCCCGGGTGACGTCACGGTTGCGTACAGTTTCGCGCACGACTACGGACCTACCCTCTTTTCCGCGGACAGCCAGGTTTATATGACTACGCTGGGAGCCAACCTGCAGGTGGGCCAGACGTGGCAGGCGACACTGAGCGAGTCGTATGGTCGCCAGTCTTTGCAGAGCAACGAATACGCTACATCCGACCCGAATACCCTGACGGCCTACCTGGCCGATCCAAGCCCGGCGACGGCCTTCAACCCGTTCGGTGCCACAAACCCGCAGACGCTGGCCGCGATCGAACGGGACTTTCCGCTGCACGCCGTATCGACCATCGAGTACACCAATCTCGTCGCGGACGGCTCGGTGTTCAGCATGCCGGGCGGCGATGCCAAACTCGCCGTTGGCGTGGAGCGGCGGGAGGAGGGACTGTTTCACAGCGTCGCCGATCCGTTGAATCCCCAGGAGGACACGATTCCGCAGAGCTACTCCCGCCATATTGAATCGCTCTATTCCCAGCTCGTGCTGCCTCTGGTGGGAGATGCAGCCAATCCACGCGCCGCACCGCGGCTGGAGCTGAATGTGGCGGGCCGGTACGAGCACTACAGCGATTTCGGCGGCACATTCAACCCGACATTCCGCATTCAATGGATTCCGATCCAACCCCTGAAGCTGCGGGCAAGCTGGGGACGATCCTTCCGTGCCCCGACGCTCGATAATCTGTATGACACCTCGGCGAACGTGGCGGCAGCGGTCGTGCTGACGGATCCGCAATCGCCAACGGGTCGGTCGCCGGTGCTGGTGGAGCAGGGATCCAATCCGAACCTGCAGAAGGAGACGGCCAAAACGTGGACAGCGGGCTTCGATCTGGCGCCGCCGTTCCTGACGGGCGCCACGTTTTCGCTGACCTATTACTCGATCGACTACGATAACCGCATCGCACAGCCGGGAGGGGACAATCCGTTCGCGATCCTGATCGATGAGGCCGAGTGGGCCGCGGTGATTACCAGAAATCCGACCCACGCACAGATAGACGCTGTATGCAACAGTCCTTACTACCAGGGCGTCGTGTCGAAATGTCTCCTCAGCGCGCCAGCTGCGATCATCGACGGCCAACTGGCAAACCTGTCGTCGACCAAAACGACGGGCGTGGATGTGGAAGCGCACGATTCCCTGAGCGGCGCTCTGGGCACCCTGAGCCTCGACTTCACCGGCAATTATGTCTTCGATTTCGATCAGGCCGTGACCGACAGCTCGCCCACGATCGACATCGTGAACACGGTCGCGAACCCGCTGGCGCTGCGACTGCGTGGCACGATCGGCTGGAGCCGCGCGGGCCCACAGCTCCCCGGGCCCGCGGTTGCCGTGGCGGTGAACTACACCGGCGGTTACAAGAACCCAGGCAGCACCCTCGTGCCGGACGTGTCCCCGTGGACGACGGTCGACCTCCGACTTGTCTTTCGAACCCGGCAGGGCTCCGGTTGGCTCAGCGGGATGCAATTCTCACTGAACGCGACCAACCTGCTGAACCATGATCCGCCGTTCGTCGACAGCCAGTTTGGCTACGACGCAGTCAACGTTCAGGCACTGGGGCGTGTCCTGAGCGTCGACATCAGCAAACGATGGTAAAGCGAGGACGGTCCCTGCCCGGCGCGGCGCGGGCCGCTTCAGTAGTATGTAAAGCCGCTACCTACGTCCAGCTTCGCGCCAACCCAGCCGCCCTTGGTATCGGATACCTTGCCCAGCTCGACGAGCGTGGCATCCGCGACCGGCTCCGCGTCCTGACGACCGGATTCGACCGGATCCTGCTCTCTGCTCGACCCACTGTCTGAAAAGGTATTCATGACTTACTCCACGCCAGCACGATGAAGTGCAGAAGATCTACAGGCGTTGTTGCGTTGGGAAGCAAAAGACTGCGTTCACCGGGTGAATGTTACAACGAAACGGCGTCGCCGGCGATATGTCCCGCGGACGGGGCCGGCGCTGCCTTCTTATGTAGCCTGCTCCGTGCGGCGCCATCTTACGACAAAAGGGAGTCCCGCGGACGATTCGGTTGCCCGCGGGACTGGCGATGGACTTTTTCGCGCGTAGGCCAGGTATCCCGTCTATGCCGCCGCCTGCGTCTCCCTGACAGCCCCCCAGGCGACGTTATCCAGTACCCGAGCCACGGCATGCACTGTGGCCGCGATGCGGACGGCGCTCTGCACCGCTTCGCGCGGTAGGCCGTGTTGGCGCACCTGGCGCTCGTGGGAGGCCACGCACGTACCGCAGCCGTTGATGGCCGAGACGGCGAGCGAGACGAGCTCGAAATCGACCCTGTCTATTCCGGGATTACCGATGACATTCATCCGTAAGCGCGCCGGCATGCGACCGTACTCGGGGTCTTCCACCAGATGCAGGAAGCGGTAATAGACGTTGTTCATGCCCATGATGGCGGCCGCCGCGCGGGCGCCGGTCTGGTAAGCGGCATCGAGATGTGCCGCCGCCAGCTCGCCGATGGCTGCGGCGAACGTCGGGTTGCGGGAGGCCTCGGCCGCGCCCAGGGCCACCGCCCAGATCTGCTTCTCGGTCAGACCCGGTGCTCCCGTTGGGGAGAGCACCGAGCCCAGGTTGAGCTTAAGGTCACGCGCATGGTCCGGCAGCGCATCGCGGAGGGAGTCCAAAGTCGTCGTCATGGGTGTTCCTCGTCGTTACAGTCGGTACCGGCCTGAGGGCAGCTCACGCCGCCTTCAGCGTTTCCTCGCCCTGCTTCCAGTTGCAGGGGCAGAGCTCGTCCGTCTGCAGTGCGTCGAGCACGCGCAGCACCTCCTCGGGGTTGCGGCCGACGTTGAGGTCGGTGACGTACACGAAGCGGATGACGCCCTGAGGGTCCACGATGTAGGTGGCGCGCTGCGCGACCCCTGCTTCCGGATCCAGGATGCCGAGGCGGCTGGAGAGCTCACGCTTGATGTCGGAGACCATCGGGAAGGGCAGGTTCCTCAGCTCTTCCTTGTCCCGCCGCCAGGCAAGGTGGACGTAGTCGCTGTCGGTGCTGACGCCGAGCACCTGAGCGTCGCGGGCGCGGAATTCCTTGTCCAGCCCGCCGAAGGCCGCGATCTCGGTCGGGCAGACGAAGGTGAAGTCCTTCGGCCAGAAGAACACGATCTTCCACTTGCCGCTGAAGCTGTCCTGGGTGAAGGGCTGGAAGGCGGCGTTGACGTCGCTGGAGACTACGCCGGTAAGGGAAAAATCGGGGAAACGCTGACCAATGCCTAACATGTCGTGAGCTCCTGGTAATCGTCTGATCGTCGGTCCCATGCGGGAATGGAGAGCATCATGGGTACCCCGTGCTCATTTATCCAATGGATTGACTTTATAATATCGATAGACCCCATATATCGGGTGCCAGGTCCAGACTTTCCGTGAGCACGTCAATGACCGACATCAAGCTGAAGGATCTCCGTTACCTCGTCGCCCTGGCGGACGCGCTGCACTTCGGGCGGGCGGCGGAGCGCTGCTTCGTCAGCCAGCCGACGCTCTCGGCGCAGCTCAAGAAGCTGGAGCAGTACCTCGGAGTGCAGCTCATCGAGCGGCAGCCGAACAACGTTTCGCTCACCGAGGCCGGAGAGCAGATCGTCGCCCGGGCGCGACGGATCATCGAAGCCAGCGATGAGGTGGTGACCCTGGCGCGCGCGCATCGCGATCCGCTGGCGGGACGGCTGCGCCTCGCGTTGCTGCCGACGATCGGGCCCTATCTGCTGCCGCGGGTAGCACAGGCGATTCGGCGCGCGCTGCCGCGGCTGGAGCTGCATCTCTACGAGTATCAGACGGCGCCGATGCTGGAGAAACTGCGGTGCGGGGAGCTCGATCTGGGCGTTCTCGCGCTCCCGGTGGACCTCGAGGGGCTCGAGGCGCGTGAGCTCTTCGCGGAGCCGTTCACGGTGGCCGTGCCGGACCGACACCGGCTCGCCAAGCGCGAGCGCGTCCAGGTGGCCGATCTCGAGGATGAGACTCTGCTTCTTCTCGAGGAAGGACATTGCCTGCGGGACCAGGCGCTGGAGGTCTGTAGCCGGGTCGGCGCGGGCGAGAGCCAGGACTTTCGCGCCACCAGTCTGGAAACACTGCGGCAGATGGTCGCGACCGGCGCCGGGGTGACCTTGCTGCCCGAGCTCGCCACCAAGGGAGCCTATGGCGATGCGCGCGGTGTCACCGTGTTGCCATTTGCGAAACCGGCGCCGGTGCGGCGCGTGGGTGCGGTCTGGCGCAAGACCACCGCCCGGCAGCCGGCGATCGACGCGGTGTGCAGGCTGATCACCGAGCGGGCTGGCTGAGAGCCCCGCTCTGGCATAATCGCCCGGAGTGAGCCGCCCGGGAACAACCACACAGCACATCACACCGTACGACCGCTTCGCCTGGAGCGACGTCGAGGTCGAGCGGATGTTGGTCTCCGGCGAGCAGCGGCAGGAGCTGGCCGCGTATTTCGGGGACGGCGAGTACGTGGATCTGGTGCGGCTCGCGCGCAAGGCGGAGCGCGGCGGCATAAACGCCGCCAGCCCGCACGTCGTGGTGGTGCCTGGCATCCTTGGCTCGCAACTCGGAATCGCGCGCCAGCCGCCGCTGCCCAACGACGTGCTGTGGCTCGATCCCATCGATATCCAGGTGGGCAGACTGCGGCTCCTGGGACTGGATGCGGGCGCGCCGATCATTCCGCTCGGCGTGGTGCTCTACTCCCACCTGAAATTGCGGCTCCGGCTGCGCACGGCAGGCTTTGCCGTCACGTTCCACGATTATGACTGGCGGCTCGGCATCGAGGAGTCGGGCGCCGCGTTCGCTGCATGGCTGCGTGAGCAGGGCTCCCGGCGGCTGGCGATCGTCGCGCACAGCATGGGCGGACTGCTCAGCCGTACGGCACTGGCGTTGCCGGGAACGCAACACGTCGAGCGTGTGGTGCTTCTCGGCACACCGAACCAGGGATCGTTCGCCCCGGTTCAGGTTCTGCGGGGAACCTACGCGGTCGTCAGAAAGATCGCGCGACTGAATGCCGCAACGACCGCCGAGCGCCTCACCGAGGAAGTGTTCAACGGCTTTCCCAGCCTGTACCAGATGATCCCCGCAGCAAGCGGCAAAGGCGCTGCCGGCCTGCTGGATCCGCGCGCATGGCCACGCTCAGGCCCTCCGTTGCGGCTGCCGCTCCTCGAGCGCGCGCGCCGCTTTCGTGAAAGGCTGCCGCCTGCCGATGAGCGTTTCGTCGCAATCGCCGGCGTCGGGCAAGAGACGGTGACGGCGGTTGCCAAGCGACGGGACGGCTTCGCATACACCGTCACGCGACATGGAGACGGTACCGTACCCGCCAACAGCGCCGCGCTCGGTAGTGCGAACACTTACTTCGCGAAGACAGCCCACAGCGAATTGACCCGCGATGCGCATGTGGCCTCCGCGATCGTCGACATCCTGCGCAAGGGATCCACGAGTCGTCTGCCTACGCGATGGACCAGCAAGAGCTGCGCGCAAGCCCGTGTCAGCGACCGCGACCTGCGGCGCGAGCATAACGGGAAAGTCGACTGGGCCAGCCTGACGCCGGTGGAGCGGCGTGATTTCCTCCAGAGCCTCAACGAGCCGCTGAAGTTGCGGTTACGCGTGCGCAATCGGCGCTAGACACGGACGCCAACAGCAGCTCCCGGCCATCCCGGTCGCGATAATCAAATCGGATCACGGCGCCAATGCGCAGGAGAGGCTGCAACGCTGCTCCGCGGCAGACCGTCCGACGCACGTCTGCCGACAATAGTCGCCGAAGAGTGTCCAGTGATACGGGCGATAGCAAGCGGCCGCTGATGTTGGTCAGGGTGTACTCATAGGTGAAGCGCGTCCCCGGCCCCGCGTGTGCGCCGTCGAGCCTGGTTATGTCGTCTATCATCCGCGGAGTGCTGGCGTTGACGCCATGCGCTGCTTGTGTCAGTTCCTGCTGCAGGATGGGGACGGGAGCGCGCGCGATGGAGTATCGCGCCCGGTTGTGCTGCGCGTGCAGTCGTAGCGCGAGCTGCGCCGCCACTGCGACGAGCAATATCCCTGCCGCCGCCCAATAGAGGGGGCTGATGACGGCTCGCGGTGCTGCCGGCGTCCGGGTGGAATCGGTGACGCCCGCGAGGGGCTGGGGGCCTGGTACTGCAGCGGCCCCCGGCCCAAGTACGCCCGGAAGCGCTCCTGCAGCCGTCCAACCCGGCAGTCCTTCACGCCAGAGCGGCGTGTCGGCGGTGACTTGTCCGGTGCCGACGAGGGCGCGCAAGGCATCTTCCCCCAGTGGTCCCAGCTCACGCTCGCCGCGGCGGACATACCAGATCATGACTCAATGCCCTGAGTCGCCTTGCAACGCCCGTATGAAGGCGGCCCCCGTGTCCGGACTCGAGGCGACTGCAGTGTCGTACATGAGCAGCAGGCGGTCGCAATCGAGCCTCGGGTTGACGTCGGGCGCATCCTGCAGGGTGTTGCGGTGGGATTCTGCGGCGCCCGGCGGCGGCGCCCGAGCATCGAGGAGTCCCACGAGCGCCGGACTGATTGCTGTGAGCGCCGCGGCGGAGCGAATCGGAGCGGCCGCCGATTGCGGCCTGAGTATCGCGACACACTGGGCCGGATCCGACGACTGGAAGCGCCGCGCCGCGGTGCGCAACGCCACCAGGAGTCGAAGTGCGCTGCCGTCGTCGACATCGGCCAGCCGCCCGCGCTCGATATCGCTGGCCGTCTGCGCGACGAAACCGTTGAGCTCGATGGCCGCTGCGCCGCGGCGAAACCCCAGCCGCACTGCCCGGTCCAGCCGCTCGAACCGTGACGGATCGACTCGATGCAGCTCGGTGAGGAAGGGATAACGCCCTTCGAACGCCGCCGCGCGCGCTGCATAAGCCGCCAGCGATTCGCCGGACGGCGGTTGTGTGGGGAGGCGCGGGCTGACCGCGGTTAGGAGCAGCAGCAGCGCGCCGAGCCCGGCCAGAATTCGGCTACGCCCTGGCGCGGCTTCGGGCCGGCCCGGCGCATCCGCTCCGGCGAACGTTCGCGCTGGATCCGGCTCGCGCATGAGTGGCGCGAGATCGGCCAGATCGGCTGCCCGTGACCAACTCGCAAGTCCCATGCGCCAGACACGGTCATCCACGCCGAGTGCCCCCGCCTGCGCGAGCTCAACGAGCACCGTCCAGGCAAACGGCCCCGCCCGGCGCCCCGACGCCTCGAGATACCACCGCCGACCCGCGGCGGTGCTCTCGGCCCCCCTGGAATTCGCGGACATGCTCTGCTCAGAACACGAACGGGATCAGCATCTTCGTACGGCGGCGATAAGCGGGATAGGCATTCGGAAACTGCGCCAGCATGGTGTTCTCCTCGCTGCGCGCGGCGAACAGGAAGTAGGCGAAATAGACGACCAGGCCGAGCAGCCAGAGCAGGCCGGCGGTCAGGGCGGAGCCGATCATCGCGACCATGAGGCCGGAGTAGATCGGGTGTCGTACGCAGGCATACGGGCCGGATGTCACGAGCTCGTGCCCCTCCCGCAGGGACATGGGCATGCCCCAGTTACGGCCAATGTGCACGCGCGCCCAGACAGCGAAGGCGAATCCCGCCAGACACAACCCAACTCCCAGCCACTGCAGTGCAATATCCGGATGGAGCAGCGGAGTGTGGTTGACGGCAGCGAAGAAACTCACGACGGCGTGCCGGCGGAAACGCACGAGGAGGATCACGGCGACGAGTATGACCAGCCGCAGTCGCCAGCCGGCCCACGCTGGCGTGCCCCTGCTGGCCTTCTTGTTGAATTGCGCGAGGACGAGCCAGGTGACGATGAATGCGAGCCACAGCAGCCGGACGAGCAGATGAGGCCGCAGCATCCGCGCCGCCTCAGTCGCGGAAATTGTTGAACTGCAGCGGCAGGTCGAGCTTCGCGCCGCGCAGCAGCCTGATGGCTGCCTGCAGGTCGTCGCGCTGCTTGCCGGTGACCCGGACTTTGTCCCCCTGGATACCCGCCTGCACCTTGAGCTTCGAGTCCTTGACCAGGCGCGCGATCTTTCTGCCGGTCTCGGCATCGATCGCCCTGCTTGAGCAGAACCTGCTGGCGGGCGGCTGCGAGATTGACCTCCGGCTCCTTGATCTCGAGGCAGGCCAGGTCGATGCCGCGCTTGCCGAAGCGCACCTTCAGGATCTCGAGCATCTGCTTCAGTTGAAAATCCACCTGCGCGTGCAGGGTCACCGTGGCTTCCTCCAGCTCGAAGCGTGCTCCGGTATCCTTGAAGTCGAAGCGCTGCGCGAGCTCGCGGTTCGCCTGGTCGACGGCGTTCGCCACTTCGTGGGAATTGAGCTCGGAAACTACGTCGAAAGACGGCACGGATCGCTCCATTTTAGGGCGCTATTGTAGCCCAGTGCCCGCCGGTGATACGCTCCAGCCCATGTCCCGGCAGCACATTCGTCCGCAGTGGTGGTGGCGCACTCCGAAATCGGAGTGGGCCCCCGGACGCAGCTGCTAGTTTCTCGACACCCTACTAAACACGCAACGTCACCAGGACCCGCCCCGGAGCACTCCGGAGTGGGTTTTTTGTTGTCATGAATACGCTATTCGACATCCCAGGAGATCTCGACACGCCGGTCTCGGCGTTCATGAAGCTCGCGGCCTTTGCGCCGCGCTTCCTGCTGGAGAGCGTGGAGGGCGGCGAGCGCCTGGCGCGCTACTCCTTCATCGGCTTCGGCGACGGGCTCGAGGTGCGGCTCGACCGGGACGGCTTCCACGCCGGCAGCGCAGCGGCGGCCGGTCCCGGCGACGACGGCGGAGCTGCTGGCGGCACTGCGGGACGCGCTCGGCCGAGCGCCCAAGCCGGGCCGCATATCGCCGGGCGTTCCGCTCGCGGGCGGTCTGGTGGGCTACGCGGCTTACGACGTGGTGCGGTTCTTCGAGCGGCTGCCCTGCGCGCCCGGCCGCGACGAGCGGCGTGCCCGCTCTCCATTACGTGGCGCCCCGCTCGCTGCTGGTTTTCGATCACCTGACCCGCGGCATCGCGCTGCTGCACGCGGGCTCGGAGGAGGACCGGCGCTCGCTGCGCAAGGAAGTGATCCGCGCGTTGCGCGGCGGCCTGCCGCATACTGGCCGCGCCCGGCCGCTACGCGCCGCCCGCAGCCGGCTTTCAGCCGCGATGACTATCTCGCAGGCGTGAGGCGCACGCAGGAATACATTGCCGCCGGCGATGTCTACCAGCTGGTCCTGTCGACGCGCTTCCAGGGGCGCCATGAGCTCGACCCGTTCCAGGCATACCGGGCACTGCGTCTCATCAACCCCTCTCCCTACATGTATTACTGCGCGCTCGGCGACGTCACCGTCGTCGGCTCCTCGCCCGAGGCGCTGGTGAGACTCAAAGAGGGCCAGGCGCAGCTGCGGCCCATCGCCGGCACGCGGCCGCGCGCGGCCGATTCGGCGGTCGACACGGCGCGCGAAGCCGAGCTGCGCGCCGACCCCAAGGAGAACGCCGAGCACGTCATGCTGGTCGACCTCGCGCGCAACGACCTCGGGCGCGTGGCGCTCGCGGGCAGCGTCGGCGTGGAGCCTTATCGCGCGATCGAGCGCTACAGCCATGTCATGCACATGGTGAGCGGCGTGCACGGGCGGCTCGCGCCCGGGCGCGACGCGTTCGACCTGTTTGCGGCCACCTTCCCGGCTGGCACCCTGGTCGGCGCGCCCAAGGTGCGCGCCATGCAGATCATCGATGAGCTCGAGCCGGTGAGCCGCGGCCTCTACGGCGGCACGGTGGGCTATTTCGGCGCGCGCGGCGACATGGACCATGCGATCACCATCCGCACGCTGGTCTTTCAGGGGTGACGAGTACAGCTATCAGGCCGGCGCCGGAATCGTCGCCGACAGCGTGCCGGCCACGGAGCACGAGGAAGTTCTCGCCAAGAGCGGCGCCATGGCGCGCGCGCTCGAGCTGGCGGAGGAGGGACTGTGAGGCCGCGCCTGCTGCTGATCGACAACTACGATTCCTTCACCTACAACCTGGTGCAGGCGTTCCTCGTGCTGGGCGCCGAGGTGCTGGTGTACCGCAACGACGCCATCACGGTGGCGGAAGCGCGCGCGCTCGCGCCCACGCACCTCTGCATCTCCCCCGGCCCCGGCACGCCGTATGATGCTGGAGTCTCCATGGACATGATCCGCGCCTTCGCCGGGCGCAGTGCCGGTGCTGGGAGTGTGCCTCGGCCACCAGTCGATCGTCGAGGTGTTCGGCGGCAAAGTGGTGCGCGCCGGACGCCTGATGCATGGCAAGACCTCGCTCGTCCAGCACGACGGGCGCGGGCTTTTCGCCGACTTGCCGCAACCGTGCGAGGTCGGACGCTACCACTCGCTGATCGCCGCGCCGGAGACACTGCCGCCGGAGCTGACGTCAGCGCCAGGACCGCGGAAGGCGAGATCATGGGCGTGCGCCACCGCGACCTCGCCGTCGAGGGCGTGCAGTTCCATCCGGAGAGCATCCTGACGCCGGAGGGACCGCGGCTGCTGGGCAATTTCCTCGCGAACGGAGCCGGCGATGGCCGCGGCGCGTGATCTCCTCGAGCGCTTGCTCGAGCGGCGCGATCTCACCCAACCCGAGGCCGAGGAGCTGCTCGGGGTACTGACGGACCCGGCGACCGCTGCCGCCTTCGCCGGCGCGGTTCTGGCGGCGCTGCGCTCCAAGGGTGCCGTCGCCGACGAAGTGCGCGGGTTTGCTCAGGCGATGCGGCGCCTCGCGCGCCGACCGCGATTCCCGCCGGGGCTGCCCGCCGTCGACGTCGTCGGCACGGGCGGCGACGGCTCCGGCAGCCTCAACATCTCCACCGGGACCGCGCTCCTTACGGCCGCTTGCGGCGTGCCGGTGGTCAAGCACGGCAACCGGTCCATCTCCAGCCGGGCGGGCAGCGCCGACGTGTTGGAGGCGCTGGGACTGGCGCTGCCGCTCGACGAGCGCAATGGCCGGCAAGGTACCTGGCCGCCTGCAACTTCACCTTCCTGTTCGCGCCCCACTACCACCCGGCGACCAAGGCGGTCGCCGCGGTGCGGGCGGCGCTCGGCGTGCGCACCGTATTCAACATCCTCGGGCCGCTCACCAATCCCGCGGAGCCGCCCTTTCACGTGATCGGCGCCTTCAGTCTCGAGGTCGCCGAGCTCATCGCCCACACGCTCGCCGGCATGCCGCTGCGAGCGGGCCTTCGTCGTGCACGGCGCGCAGGGCTGGGACGAGCCGACGCCGGTCGGCCCCTTCACCGTGTTCGATGTGCGTCCCGGGCGCATCGGAGCAGCAGCAGCGGACGCCGGAGGATTATGGGCTGCGGCGCTGCGACGCCGGCGCGAGCTTGCCGGCGGCGATGCCCGACACAACGCGCGCGCGTTGCGGGCGGTGCTCGCAGGGCGAAGATCGCGGACCGCACCGCGACTGTCTGCTGTTGGGTAGCCGCCCTGGCGCTGGAGGTGGCCGGCGGCAGTCGCGAGCCCCGCGAGGGGATCGAGCGTCGCCGCGGCGGCCATCGACAGCGGCGCCGCCGCGCGCGTGCTCGAAGTCCTGGCGGCGCCTCGCCTGGAGCCGGCATGAGCGGCGACTTCCTGAGCAGATGGCGGCCGGCAGCCGGGAGCGGGCCGGCGCGGCGCGGGCGCCTGCCCGCAGGCGGAGCTGCTGGCACGCGCCATGGCCACCCCGCCGCCGCCGCCGCTGCGCCTGCAGGCCGGTGGCTTCGATCTCATCGCGGAGCTGAAGCTCCGCTCGCCGGCGGCCGGGCGACTGCAGGGACCGGACGAGGATGTGGCAGCGCGCGTCGACGGCCTATGCGCGCGCGGGCGCGGCCGCAGTATCGGTCCTCACCGAGCCCACGCCGGTTCGACGGCAGCCTCGATCATCTGCGCACCGCAGCCCAGGCGCTAGCTGCCGCTGCGCGTGCCGGCGATGCGCAAGGATTTCCTGGTGGACCCCTACCAGGTCATCGAGGCGCGCGCGGCCGGGGCGGGCGGTGTGCTCGTGATCCTCAGGATGCTGTCCCGCGTCCGAGGTCGAGGCACTGGTGCGGCAGGCGCGCGCGCTGTAGCCTTTCGTGCTGCTGGAGGCGTTCGACGAGGAGGACCTCGAGCGGCTGGACGGGATGCTTGGCCGGCTGGGCGGCGAGGGCCTGCTGGCAGGCGTCAACTCGCGCGACCTGCAGACGCTGCAGGTGGTCCCGAGCCGGCTGGAGCTCTGGCCGGCCGCCTGCCGCGGGAATTCCGCGGGTGGCGGAAAGCGGTGTCGCGTCGGCCGCGGATGCGCGCCGGGTGGCCGAAGCCGGCTATGATCTCGCTCTCGTCGGCAGCGCGCTCATGAGCGGCAACGACCCCGGAGCGTTGGCGGGCGCCATGCTGAGCGCAGCGCGGGCGGCCCGCGCGCAGCGCAACTATCAGGTAAGCGACACCATGTGGATCAAGATCTGTGGCATCACGACTGCGGAGGCCGTTGAGGCGGCGCTGGCGGCCCGTGTCGATGCGATCGGTTTCGTGTTCGCGGACTCGCCGCGGCAGCTGACTCTGGAGGACGCAGTGGCGCTGGCGGCGCCCGCCCGTGGCCGCGCGCGCTGCGTTGCGGTGACGCGCCATCCCAGCCAGCGCCACCTCGATGACGTTCTCGCCGTCTTCAATCCCGACATGCTGCAGACCGATACGGAGGATCTGCAGGCATTGCGCCTGCCGCAGCAGCTCGAGCTGCTTCCGGTCTTCCGCGGCTGGCGAGCCGCAGCAGGGCAGGCTTCCCGCGCGACTGCTGTTCGAGGGCCTGACGAGCGGCAGTGGTACACCGTGCGACTGGACTATCGCGCAGCGGGTGGCGCGCCGGACTCAGCTCGTGCTGGCCGGCGGCCTCGATGCCGGGAATGTGCCGACGGCGATCAGCGCGGTTCGGCCCTTCGGCGTCGACGTTTCGAGCGGGGTGGAGGAGCGGCCGGGCGTGAAGAGCCCGGCCGAGGTGGCGCGGTTCGCGGCCGCCGCGCGCAGCGCCTTCGAGATGATCCAACAGGAGCAACAGTCCGCGTGAGCGTGAACGCAGCCAATGATCCGATCGCGGACCTGATCTCAGGCCGCTTCCCCGACGTCGCGCGGCCGCTTCGGGCCGTTCGGCGGCCGTTATGTGCCCGAGACGCTGATTCCGGCGCTGGATCGTCTGGAGCAGGGAGTGCGGCAGCACCTGCATGGCGCGCGCCTTCCAACAGGAGCTGGCGCAGGAGCTGACCGAGCTGGGTGGGCCGCCCCACGGCACTGACGTTTGCCGGCCGACTGTCCGAGCGCTGGGCCGCGCGCGTCTGGCTGAAGCGCGAGGATCTCGCCCACACCGGCGCGCACAAGATCAACAACGCCATCGGCCAGGCGCTGCTCGCCCGGCGCCTCGGCGCGCGGCGCATCGTCGCGGAGACCGGCGCCGGACAGCACGGTGTCGCGAGCGCGGCGGCCTGCGCGCGGCTGGGCCTGCCCTGCACGGTCTACATGGGCGCCATCGACATGGAGCGCCAGGCGCCGAACGTCGACCGCATGCGCCTCCTTGGCGCGACGGTGGTGGCGGTGACCAGCGGCGACCGCACACTGCGGGCGGCGATCGATGAGGCGTTGCGCGACTGGGTGTCGGATCCGCTGCAGACCTATTATCTGCTGGGCTCGGCGCTCGGACCGCACCCTTATCCCTACCTGGTGCGTGAGCTGCAGTCGGTCATCGGGCGCGAGGCGCGCGCGCAGATTCTGGAGAAAAGCGGCGCCCTGCCCGATGCAGTGATCGCCTGCGTGGGCGGCGGTTCCAACTCCATCGGCGCGTTTCACCCCTTCGTGGCGGATCGTACGGTCGAGCTGATCGGCATCGAGGCGGGCGGGCGCGGCCCGGGCCTGGGCGACAACTCCGCGACCCTCTCTTTCGGCCGGCCGGGAGTGTTGCACGGCACTTACTCCGTGCTGCTGCAGGATGAGAACGGCCAGATCCAGGAGACCCACTCGGTCTCGGCGGGCCTCGACTATCCGGGTGTCGGGCCGGAGCACGCGCTGCTTGCGTCCGCGGGCCGCGCTCGCTATGAAACCGCAAGCGATGCCGAGGCGCTGGAAGCCGTGCGCGCGCTCTGCGAGTGCGAGGGCATCCTGCCGGCGCTGGAGAGCGCGCATGCCCTGGTTGGCGCGCAGCGCTGGGCCGCGAGCCATCCCGGCCGCACCGTGCTCGTATGCCTCTCCGGCCGCGGCGACAAGGACATGCCGACATTGCAACAGACATTGCTGTCGGGCAAGCGATGAGCAGGGGGCACGAAAGGATCAGTGCGGCGATACTGGCGGCCAAGGCCCGCGGCGAGCCCGCCCTCGTGGCCTACCTCACGGCCGGGTTTCCGAGCCGTGACGGCTTCAAGCAGCATGTGCAGGCCATCTCCGAGGCTGCCGACGTGGTCGAGATCGGCGTGCCCTTCACCGATCCCATGGCGGATGGCATCACCATCCAGCGCGCGAGTCACGCCGCCCTGGCTCAGGGCGTCAGCCTGCGCTGGATCCTGGCCCAGTTGGAATCGATGCCGCGGGGCAAGGCGCCGCTGCTTCTCATGAGCTATCTCAACCCGCTGCTCGCGTTCGGGCCGGAAGCGCTGGCCGTAGCCGCGGCGCAGGCCGGTGTCGCGGGTTTCATCGTTCCGGATCTGCCGTTCGACGAGAGCGCCGATCTGCGTGCCGCCTTGCAGACCCAAGGTCTGGCGCTGGTGCAGATGGTGACCCCGGTGACCCGACCGCAGCGCCTGGAGCAGATCTGCGCGAGCAGTCAGGGCTTCGTGTATGCGGTCACGATGACGGGTACGACGGGCAAGAGTGTCGCGGTGCCGCCCGAGGTCACGCGTTATCTCGACACGGTACGCTCCATGTCGCCCGTGCCCGTCTGCGCGGGCTTCGGAGTCCGCGGCCGCGAGCAGCTCGAGCTGTTGCGGGATCACGTCGATGGCGTCGTGATCGGCTCCGCGCTCGTGGAGGTGCTGGAGCAGGGCGGTGACCCGGCGCGCTGGCTGCGCGATATCAGGGGACACTAGGCGCCGGGGCTTGCCTCGGCCAGAGTTCCCGACACCATGCGCGCCGCGCGCCAGCCGCCGAACTTGTAGTACAGCGCACCGAGGACGGCAGCGAGCGCGGAGGAGACGGGGAAGCTCCACCACACGGCATCGGCCTGATAGCGGTCGAGCAGCGCGTCCGCAAGCGGAAAGCGCACCAGCAGCAGCGAGACGATCAGGATGATCAGCGGCGCATGACCGCGCCGGTCGCGCGCACCACGCGAACAGCACCACCGAGATCGCCGAAGAACATGAACGAGGGCGTGACGATGTGGTTCAGGTGCGAGGCAATGCGCGAGCGCCGCGGAGCCCGCCGGCAGGAACAGGCCAGAAGATACGCGCATCCGAGCAGCTCGAGGACGATGATCGATCGAGCCGGTGAGGCAGCACGCTGTAGAGCACGCCGATGCTCGCGATGCGCTGTTGACGCGATCCCACTTGCCGGCGCCGACGTTCTGCGCGGCCATGGCCGATACGGCCATGACCGACCGCGAAGGCCGGCATCTGGATGTAGTTCCAGATCTGCAGCGCCGCGCCGAAGGCCGCGGTGGTGTCGACGCCGAAGCGGTTGACGAGCGTGATCATGAGCACGCCGCTCAAGCGACATCACCAGCATCTGCGCGCTCATCGGGATGCCCTTCCTCACCAGCGTGCCGACCACCGACCAGTCGATGCTTGCAGCAGTCGCGAGCTCGTCCTGGTGCAGGCACAGGACGTGCCGGCGCCGGTACAGGTGGCGGATGAGCGCGGCGAGGCTGACGGCCTGGGCGACGAAGGTGGCGAGCGCGGAGCCGGCGATGCCGAGCCGCGGCACCGGCCCGAGCCCGAAGATGAACAGCGGGTTGAGCGCGATGTCGATGCCCACCGACAGCAGCATGAAGTAGAACGGCGTCTTCGAGTCGCCGGCGCCGCGCAGCACCGCCATCACGAAGGCATACATGTAGAGGAATGGCAGCGCGCAGGAAGATCACGCGCATGTAGGCGACCGCGAGCGGCAGCGACTGCGGCGGCGTGCTTCATGGCCACGAGCATCGGCCGGCACAGGGTCAGGCCGGCGATCGCCATCAGCACCGAGATGCCGGCGAAGAACGTGGCGCTGGTGCCGACGACGTGCTTGGCCTCGCGGATGTCGTTGGCGCCGATGCGCTGGCCGATGAGGATGGTGGCCGCCAGCGCGACGCCGAAGGCCGCGCCGATCAGCAGGAACATCACCGTGTTGGCGTTGGAGGTGGCCGTGAGCGCCGCCTCGCCGAGATAGCGTCCCACCCAGATGGAATTCACCGAGCCGTTGAGCGACTGCAGCATGTTGGCCTAGAGGATCGGCAGGGCGAACCTGAACAGCCCGCCGGCGATCGAGCCTTCGGTGAGCGAGCGCATGCAGAACCAACAGGCTAGCAGCGCGTGACGAGGTCCAGACGCCGTGCCGACGGCCCGCCAGCAGCTCCACGGCCCGGGCCGAGCCGTGCGCCCGAGCGCGGCAGCCAGACGATCGCCGCCGAGCGAGCAGCGCGCGCCCCGAGGATGACCGCATCGCGCCGCCGGCCGCGCTGCGCATCTCCGCGCGCAGCAGCTCGACTGCGGGCGTCGCCGGCGACATCCGCAACATGCCGCCCTCGGCGCTGCTGCAGAGCTGCCCTGCAGGATGCGCAGGCAGATACGCGCGCCACCTCGATCAGCTCCGGCAGCTGGGTGCGCAGATTGCGCAGGACAGCGCGCCGACGCTGATGCGCTCGCGCATCCACTCGCGCAGGATGGGGCTCGCGGTGTGCCAGATATCGAGCTCCGGATACAGCTCGCGGCCGAGCCCCTCGACGTTGAGCAGCGTCTTCTGCAGCAGGATGCAGCTGCGGCTGGATCTCCACGTTGAAGCGGCGCGAGATCTCGAACAGCCGCACCAGCAGGATGCGCCGAAGGAGATGTCCTTCAGCGGCCGGTCGAATATCGGCTCGCACACGGTGCGCACGGCCGACTCCATCTCGTCGCACCCGCGTACCCGCCGGCACCCAGCCGGACTCGACGTGCAGCTGCGCCACGCGGCGGTAGTCGCGGTCGAACACGGCGAGGAAATTCTCCGCGAGGTAGTGCTGGTCGCGCGGGTCGAGCGTACCGACGATGCCGAAGTCGACCGCGGCGTAGCGCGGCCGCGCCGGATCGTCGATCAGCACGAAGATGTTGCCGGGATGCATGTCGGCGTGGAAGAAGTTGTGGCGGAACACCTGGGTGAAGAAGATGCGCACGCCGTTCTCGGCCAGCAGCTTGATGTCGGTGCCGGCGCCGCGCAGCCGCTCCATGTCCGATGATCGGCACGCCGTGGATGCGCTCCATCACCATGACATCCAGGCGGCAGTAGTCCCAGTAGACCTCCGGCACGTACAGCAGGTCGGAGCCGGCGAAGTTGCGCTTCAGCTGCGAGGCGTTGGCCGCCTCGCGCATCAGGTCCAGCTCATCGAGGATGGTCTTCTCGTACTCCGCCGACGATCTCGCGCGGCCGCAGCCGCCGCCCCTCCGCGCCAGTAGTGCTGCGCGAGCTCGGCGAGCGCGTAGCAGCACTTCCAGGTCGCGCTCGATCGATCCCGCGCATGTCCGGGCGCAGCACCTTGACGACCACTTCCCTGCCGTCGGGCAGCCGCGCGGCGTGCACCTGGGCGATCGAGGCGGCGGCGAGCGGCGTCTCCTCGAACTGCCGCGAACGCCTCCGAGACAGGCCGGCCGTAGACGCGCTCTCGACGATCGCGCGCGCCGCAGCACCGGGGAAGGGCGGCACGCGGTCCTGGAGCTTCGCGAGCTCGTCGGCGATGTCGGTCGGCAGCAGGTCGCGGCGCGTGGAGACCGCCTGGCCGAACTTCACGAAGATCGGGCCGAGCTCCTCGAGCGCGAGCCGCAGGCGCACCGCCGCGGCTGGCGTTGCGATGGCGGCATTCAGCCAGATGTCCGGGCGAGAGATAGAACAGAAAGCGCAGCGGCGCATAGAGATGCGTCGCCCGCACGAAGTCGTCGCAGGCCGTATCTCAACAGCACGCGCTGGATCTGCAGCAGCCGCGCGAGGACGCGCAGCTTCACGGGCCTGACACCGGATTCACTTCGCCGCGAGCCGCTGCTGCAGCAGCTCGAGGCGCGCATCGAAGCGGTCGAGGTCTTCGCGCAGCGCATCCACGCCGCGCAGGAACTGCTCACCCTCCTCGCGCGGATACCAGATCGCCACGCTCGTGACCGAAGTACTCGGCGACGTCCTGCAACAGGGTCGCGGCCGCGTTGCGGCTCCAATCCAACGCGCCGCGCGTCAGCCGGCCGATGCGATGTGCGGCCACATCGCCGATGAGAAGCGACAGCTCCTCCTCCGCATCGGGCTTGAGCAAGCGCGCCAGCTCGCGGAATTTCTGCGCCAGCTCCGCATCGCCCGCGCACCTCGACCTCGCCGCGCGCGAGCGGCGCGTCCGCGGCGCTGCCGCCAAGCGCGAGCAGACTCAACGGGCCGCCGATCAGCCTCCGCGTCGGCCGGCAGGTCGCCGCGGGTGACGCGCAGCGAGTTGCCGGTGGACTCCACCAGCAGCCGTGCCATCGCCGGCGCCTCGATGGCGATCCGCCGGCCGGCGAGCTCCGCGCACAGCTGTTGCGCGCGCGGCGAGCGCGGCAGCCCGCGGTTGAGAACCTTCTCGATCGTGGCGGTCAGCATGGGGTCGCCCCGTCAGTACTTGTAGCCGCGGTGCACCGCGACGATGCCGCCCGAAAGGTTGTGATAGCGGCAGCCCTCGAGCCCGGCCGCCTGCATCATCCCGAGCAGCGTCTCCTGGTCCGGGATGCATGCGGATGGACTCCGCGAGATAGCGGTAGCTCGCCTCGTCCCGGGCCACGACCCGTCCGAGAAGCGGCAGCACGCGGAAGGAGTAGAGCGTCATAGAGCGGCCTCGAGCCCCGGCGCCACGGGGTGGGAGAACTCCAGCACCAGAAGCTGCCCGCCGGGCTTCAGCGCCCGCCGCATGGCGGCGAGCGCGGCAGGCTTGTTCGGTGACATTGCGCAGCCCGAAGCCGATGGTGATGCAGTCGAAGCTGTCGTCGGGGAAGGGCAGCCGCTCGGCGTTTGCCTGGACATAGTGCACGTTGCCGACGACGCCTTGATCCGTCAGCCGGTCGCGCCCGCGGCGCAGCATTGCCGAGTTGATATCGCTCAGCACTACCAGGCCCCGGTCGCCCACCTGCCGCGCCAGACCGGCGGCAAGGTCGCCGGTACCGCCCGCCACATCGAGAGCGCGTTGCCCCGGTCGCAACCCGGTGAGCGCCAGGGTGAAGCGCTTCCAGAGCCGGTGAGCGCCCCCCGACATGAGGTCGTTCATCAGATCGTAATTGCCCGCGACGGAGTCGAAGACGCCGCGCACCCGGCGCGCTTTCTCGCGCCAGGAAACACGCTCATAGCCGAAATCGGTGGATCGGGGGTCGGTCATCGCATCGCCAGGGTCGCGGGGAGGACGCATTGTATCTTCTTGCTTTTTGGACCGACATGCTGCGCAGAATCCGGCCCCGGTAAGGGGGTCTTGTGAACTAAAAGGCCGGACGGTGGTCACTCACCGTTCGGCCTTTTACTTTTGGGCTGCTTTTGCGCGCCAGGTATTGCGGCCCATTTCGCCTCGCGCTCGCGACCCAGCTCGTAGAGGTATTTCCAGGTGTAGAGGCCGGTATCGTGGCCGTCGTCGAAGACCAGCTTCACGGCGTACTGGCCCACCGGCTCGATCGCGCGCGATGCCGACCGTTCTCCTTGCCTAGAACCAGCGTCTCCTGGCCGGGGCCGTGCCCCTTGACCTCCGCCGACGGGAAATAGACCCGCAGGTACTCGAAGGGCAGCTCGAAGCGGCTGCCGTCCTCGAAGGTCACTTCGAGCAGGCGGGCGGCGCGGCGCAGCTTGATTTCCAAGGGCTGGGGGTTGGAGGCCATATGCACTATTATGGACGTCTCTGCTCCAGCAGCGGTACATCGTGGAACCTACCGATACCTCCCACCCCGACTACTACCATCGAGTCGTCGATTGCCAGTGGGCCTGTCCGGCCCACACCGATGTCCCTGAGTACATCCGGCTGATCGCCCAAGGCCGCTTCACCGACGCCTACATGGTGAACCGGCACTCCAATGTCTTTCCCGGGCATCCTCGGGCGGGTCTGCGACCGTCCGTGCGAGCCGGCCTGCCGCCGCGGCCGCGTCGAGCACAAGCCGGTCGCCATCTGCCGCCTGAAGCGCGTCGCGGCCGACAATCGCGACGATATCACCGGCAAGCTGCCGCCCGATTCCCAAGATCAAGAACGGCAAGCGCATCGCCTGCATCGGCGCCGGCTGCGCCTCGCTCACGGTCGCCAACGACCTGATGCCGCTGGGCTACGAGGTCACGATCTTCGAGCAGTACGGCGAGCCCGGCGGCCTCATGCGCACCAACATCCCCTCCTTCCGCCTGCCGCAGACGGTGCTCGAGGAGGAGATCGCGCATGATCGTGGACATGGGAGTCGACCTCAAGCTGGGCGCTCCGCATCGCCAGCATGCGCGAGCTGCTCACGAGCGGCGGCTTCGATGCGGTGTTCGTCGGCTCCGGGGCGCCCAAAGGCAAGAACCTCGAGACTCACCGGCCGCGCCGAGGCGGCTGCGCCAACATCCATATCGGCATCGATTGGCTGGAGTCGGTGGCCTTCGGCCACATCGACAGGATCGGCGAGCGCGTCCTCATCATCGGTGTCGGCAACACCGCGATGGACTGCTGCCGCACCAGCCTGCGGCTCGGCGCCAGGCAGGTAAAGGTGATGGCGCGCAAGCCGCGCGGCTTCTTCAAGGCCTCCGAATGGGAGCTCGAGGATGCCGAGGAGGAAAGCGTCGAGATCGTGGTCAACCGCTCGCCCAAGGCCTTCGTCATCGAAGACGGCCGTCTCGTCGGGATGACTTTCGACTGCATGGAGTACGAGCTCGACGCGCGCGGGCGAATCACCGCCGAGCGCGTCGCCGGCGAGGAGTTCATCCCGGCCGACGACGTCATTCTCGCCATCGGGCAGGAGAACGCCTTCCCCTGGATCGAGCGGCGATCTCGGCATCGAGTTCGACAAGTGGGATGTGCCGAAGGTCGACCCGGTCACCTTCCAGTCGACCCGGCCCGGCGTGTTCTTCGGCGGCGACGCCGCGTTCGGCCCGAAGAACATCATCTGGGCCGTGGAGCACGGCCATCAGGCCGCCATCTCCATTCACCGCCACTGCCAGGGCGAGCCGGTCACCGAGCGCCTGCAGCCCGGTGTCAATCTGCAGAGCCGCAAGATGGGCATGCACGAGTGGTCGTACTCGAACGACTACGCGCCGGTCGAGCGGCGGCTGATGCCGCACGTTTCGCTCAAGGAGCGCTTCAAGAAGCTCAACATCGAGGTCGAGCTCGGCTTCACCGCGGAGCAGGCCGCGCAGGAAGTGCAGCGCTGCCTCAACTGCGATGTGCAGACCGTGTTCGCGGCGAAGCTCTGCATCGAGTGCGACGCCTGCCTCGACATCTGTCCGGTCGACTGCCTCACCATCACCGCACAACGGCCCGGAGGCCGGAACTGCGTGCGCGCCTCAAAGTCCCGGCGCGCAACCTCACCCAGCCGCTCTACGTGTCAGGACCGCTGCCGCAAACCGGCGCGCGTGATGGTCAAGGACGAAGACCTCTGCGTGCACTGCGGCCTCTGCGCGGAGCGTTGTCCGACGGCCGCCTGGGACATGCAGAAGTCCCTCGTCCACTGGCCGCAGGCCGAGGACGAGGCGAAGAAGACGATGGAAGCCCGGAAGCCGAAGACCGCCTGAGCCAACCATGAGCCGAATCAACGATTTCACGATCAAGATCGCCACGGTGAACGGCACCGGCTCGGCGAGCGCCAACACGCTGCTGATGAAGTCCATCTTCCGCAGCGGCATCCCGGTGATGGGCAAGAACTACTTCCCGTCCAACATCCAGGGCCTGCCCACCTGGTACGAGATCCGCGTCTCCCGCGAGGGCCACGTGGCCCGCTCCGGCACGCGTCGACCTCATGGTCGCGATGAACGCCGAGACCTATGCGCGCGACGTGAAGGAAGTCGCGCCCGGCGGCTATCTCGTGTACGACTCCACCTGGCCGCGGCCGGCGCTGCTCGAAGCGCGAGTCCGACATCACGGTGCTCGGCGTACCGCTCGCGCAGCATGTGCAACGAGAACTTCAACGGCGTGCGCACCCGCATCCTGATGAAGAACATCTGCTACGCGGGCGTGCTGGCGGCGCTGCTGGACCTCGATCTGGAGCGCATCCGCGAGCTGCTGGCGGAGACGTATGCCAAGAAGCCGCAGCTCGTCGACAGCAACATGAAGGCGATCGCAGCTCGGCCATGATTATGCGCGGCAGAATTTCCCGTGTCCGCTGCCGCTCAAGGTCGAGAAGATGGACCGGACCGCCGGCCACATCATGATCGACGGCAACACCGCTGCGGCGCTCGGCTGCGTCTTCGCGTGGCGCGACCGTCGCGGCCTGGTACCCGATCACTCCCTCGACTTCGCTCATGGATGCCTTCAAGGGCTTCTGCGACCGCACGCGTATCGACGCCGAAGACCGGCGCCAGGAACTTCGCCTTCATCCAGGCGGAGGATGAGCTGGCCGCCATCGGGATGGTGATCGGCGCATCCTGGAATGGCTGCCGCGCTTTCACCGCGACGTCCGGCCCGGGCATCTCCCTGATGAACGAGTTCCTCGGGCTCGCCTACTACGCCGAGATTCCGGCCGTCGTGTTTGATATCCAGCGCGTGGGCCCGTCCACCGGCATGCCGACGCGCACCCAACAATGCGATCTGTCATGGAGTGTGCGTACGCCTCCCACGGCGATACGCGCCACGTCTGCCTTTATCCGGCCAACCCGGAGGAGTGCTTCTACATGGCCGTGCAGGCCTTCGACCTGGCGGAGCGGCTGGAAACGCCCGTGATGGTGCTGTCGGATCTGGACATCGGGATGAACGACTGGATGTGCCGGGACCTGAAGTGGGACGACGCCTACCGGCCCGATCGCGGCAAGGTGCTGGAGAAGGCGCAGATCGAGAAGCTGGAGAAGTTTCAGCGTTACCTCGACAGGGACGGCGACGGTATTCCGTACCGCACTCTGCCGGGCGTGCATCCCAAGGGGGCCTGGTTCGCGCGCGGCTCCGGACATTCGCAGTACGGCACCTACACGGAGGACTCGACGGAGTATCAGATCGTCCTCGACCGGCTGCTGAAGAAATGGGACACCGCCAAGAAACTGGTACCGCGGGCCATCATCGACGCGACGGCGGGAAGCGAAATCGGGATCGTCTCGATCGGAAGTTGCGACAGCGCGATCCACGAGGCGCTCGCGATCCTCAAGGCGCAAGGCGTCGGCGTGAACTACATGCGCGTGCGCTCCTTCCCCTTCAGCGAGGACGTGGAGCGGTTTCTCGCCGCGCACCGCGTGCTCTTCGTCGTGGAGCAGAACCGGGATGCCCAATTCCGCGCACTGCTGACGCTGGAGACCGCCGTGGAGAAATCGAAGCTGCGTTCGCTGCTGCACTACAACGGGCTGCCGATCTCCTCGAGCTTCATCGTCGAGGGAGTGCTCGCCGAGGTTCTTCCCAAGCCGCAGCGGAAAGACGCAGCGAGCGCCTGACAAGAGAGCCGTAGATCCCGCCATGACTTTCATCGCCAAACCCAAGGTCGTCCATCCTTCCCTGCCGCGTAACACCCTCGGCCTGATCCGCCGCGATTACGAGGGAGCACTCTCGACGCTGTGCGCCGGCTGCGGCCACGACTCGATCACCGCCGCCATCGTGGAGGCCTGCTGGCGCCAGGCGCTCGAGCCGCAGAACGTGGTGAAGCTCTCCGGGATCGGCTGCTCTTCTAAGACCACGGCCTACTTCGTCAGCGGCGGGCATGGATTCAACTCCGTGCACGGCCGGATGCCTTCGATCGCGACCGGGGCCAACGCCGCCAACAGAAAGCTCACCTATATCGGCGTTTCGGGCGATGGCGACACGCTCTCGATCGGCCTCGGCCAGTTCTGTCACGCCATCCGCCGCAACCTCGACATGCTCTACATCATCGAGAACAACGGTGTGTACGGCCTCACCAAGGGACAGTTCTCCGCTTCGGCGGACATCGGCAGCAAGGCGAAGAAAGGCGAGACCAACTTCCAGCCGCCGATCGATCCGGTGTTGCTCGCCATGACGCTCGGCGCTTCGTTCGTGGCGCGCAGCTTCTCCGGCGACAAGCAGCAGCTCGTGCCGCTCATCGAGGCCGGCCTCAGACATCGCGGTTTCGCCCTCATCGATGTCCTTTCCCCCTGCGTCACCTTCAACGACCACGAGGGCTCGACCAAGAGCTACGCCTACACCCGCGAGCACTACGAGCCCGCGGTCCAGGCCGACTTCGTGCCGCCGGAGCGGGAGATCACCGCCGAATACGGCGCTGGCGAGTCGCTGGCCGTCACCATGCACGACGGCAGCCGCATCATGTTGCGCAAGCTCGACGAGGCCTATGACCCCACCGACAGAGGCGCGGCGCAGGCCAGGGTGCAGGAGCGCCTGAAGTCCGGGGAGTACCTGACCGGGCTGCTGTATGTCGATGCCGACGCAGGCTCGGAGGGGGGGCGGCGGGAGTTTCACCAGGTCAACGGTACCCCCGAGGAGCCGCTGAACAGCCTGCCCTTCGAGGTGCTGTCACCTGGCTCCAAGGGCCTGGCCAAGCTCCTGGGCCGTTACCGCTGAGCTGCCGCGTAGGCGGCTTGTATCTCCCGGGTGTCCTAGGGTATCGTGCGCCACCCGTCCGTGAGCTTTCCCTTTCCTGCCGCCTGCCGCCCGCCTTGCACTCGGGACCGGCTTCCGAGTCTGAGAAAAGCCGAATCGTTCCCGGCCAGGCCATAACCTGTTTCTTGGAGTTTGATTGCATGACGAAGATCTACGTCGGAAACCTTCCGTTTTCGGCCAGTGAGAGTGAGGTCCGTGAGCTGTTCGCGCAGCACGGGACCGTCGAGTCCGTAAGCCTCATCACCGACCGGGATACCGGCCGGCCCCGCGGCTTCGGATTCGTGGAGATGGCGCGAGCCGACGCTTCCCGCGCCATTCAGAACCTGAACGGCAAGGACCTCGGCGGACGTCCCCTGCGGGTAAACGAGGCGCAGGAGCGCACCGGCGGCGGCGGCGGTGCGGACGCGACGGCGGTGGACGGGGCGGCGGCGGCCCGAAGCGCTGGTAAGCAGCCGATATCAAGGCCGGCCCTCTCGGGGGCCGGCCTTTTTCATTGGCGCAAATCGCTCCCGGCGATTCGCGCGGCCAGCCCAGTGACGGGATTCATCCCGCGGCCCAGGGAACGGCCCTGGGCCGCTCAGTTATTTGCTTTCGCGCGACGCACCGCCTGGCGCCATCGCTAGTAGACGGCGTTACCCAGGGAGTAGCGCAGGCTCAGCTGCGCCTGGTCGTCCGTGACCGGACCGAAGTTGCCCGTGTCCTCTCCCCAGATGTAAGCGCTGCTGGTCACGCGCAGCAATTCCACGGTGACCGTCCAGCTCCTTCCGGCATCGAACACGTAGGCGACGGTCCAGGCGTGACCGCTCTGCTGACCGTCAGACTCCGCGTTGCGACTGTCGATCTCGAAACGGTCGTAGCGGGCGCTCAGCATCTGGCGGCCCCAGCTCTTCGACAGCAGCAGGTAACGGGCGTCGAACGGCCACGCGAAGGTATTTCCCCCCGGCGCGATCTCTGTCTCGCCACCCATCCACTGGCCGATCACCGTCCAGCCCGAGCCGTACTCCAGACGTGCGCCCGCGGTGTTGAAGTCCGTGCGCCACGCCACAATCTGCGCCGCGGCGTCAGACGCCGACGGGTCTGCCCGGTTGTCGTACCGCAGCGCCGTGAGCAACAGGCGCCCCGGAGCATCGAGGTCCAGGCCGCCGTAATAACCCGCGCGCCCATCGATCTGCCGGAACGGTTGGATGTACGCGCCCGTAGGGCTCTCGACTCTGCCGACGCTATCGAACAGCGGCGTCTGGCGATCGTCGAGTATGAAACCGCCGTCGACGAGCGCTGCGCCCGCGCCTTCATTCCAACCGAAGACCCCGGCGACGGCGCCGATGTCGAACGGCAGGCCGCTGCGCGTGCCGAGCCAGTCGACCTTGGTCTCCACGCCAATGGTGCGCAGCTCCTCGGCGATCCAACTGTTCAGTGCCGAAAACGACAGCGTGTAGGGAGACGCCCAGCCGCCCGCGCGGTTCTCCAGCGAGATGGGTGCATAGAACGCACCGGCCTTGACCCGCACCCGCAGGCGATTGTGCGGATAGGGCCGGAACTGCAGATAAGCCTCGGTGAGCCCGAACGGATGCGCGTACGAGTGATTCCAGGCGGAGGCGTCGAGATGGATTCTCCAGACCTCGCCGAGCGGCATGTCGAGTGCCAGGCGCAGGCGTCCCAGCTGCAAGGGGAACTGGTGCTGACTGAATCGCGTCGGGCTGTAGCCGCCGTCGAGCACTGATGTCGTGGCGTCGGAGGCCACGGCGCGAAGATCGAGGTCCAACTCCCAGCTGCCGGCCCGGGCGGACGTCGCGGCCAGCATTGCGGTGGCCGCAAGTACGGGCAGTGTTGCAAGCGTGCGCATCAGTAGCTGTCCCAGGAGGGAGACCCGCCTTCCATGGGTGCCGGCCGCAGCGGCTTCGTCAGTTGCAGCGTCAACTCGGCCCGATCCCCGGTATCGATGGACAGCTCGCGCACGAGTGTCGGGGTCTGCTCGCGCATCCGCGGATGCCAGACCGTTATCTGGTAGCGACCTGACGGCAATTGCGCCGACCAGGCGCCGCGCGCATCGGTGGTCCCATAGAAGGGCGCGTCGGTCACATCGATGTAGCCGATCATCCAGTCGTGGATGTTGCAGCCCAGGATGACGATCCCGGTCTGATCGAAGAGGAGCGGCGGGTAGGGCTTGCCCCGGTACAGCGGCAGTTGGAAGCGCTTGGCAGGGGAGAAGGAGTAGATCTGGTGGCTCACCGAGTCGCTATTGGGAAAGGACACCGTCGACCCCAGCGCGACCACCAGCACTTCGGGGACGAACATGCGATGCATCTGGTCCATCACCGCGTGGATCGGTGCCGGCGCGGGCAGCTTTCTGCCTATCGGCTGCACGGTGACTACGGCCTTGGGCAGGGGCTGGCCGTCCGGCAGCCGTACTGCTATGGCGAGGGTCGCCGCCGGCGCCGGGGCGGCGCCCAGGAGCGCGCCCGCCAACATCGCCGCGGCTGATGCGAGCGGAATGGCGCTGCGAAACGCGCGGCTCAAGCGTGCGGAAAGTCTCATTCCTTCTACCGGTTGCTCGCGCCGCGGAGCTGCAGCGCCTACGATCAGACTTATTCGAGCGGATCCCATGGGCAGTTTCCGCAAACGACTTCTCGTGCTGATCATCGGTCTTGCGGTTCTAACGCAGACTGTGACGCTATTTGCAGTTCTGGCGAGTACCGCGCGCAACGTGGAGGCGCGCGCCGCCGAGCAGCTGACCGAGGCCGGCTCATTGGTGGATCAGCTGATCCGCTCCCGGGCCGAGCAGCTCGCGAGCGCCGTGGCGGTGCTGGCCGAGGATTTCGGCTTCCGCGAGGCGGTGGCAAGCGGCGATGGGCCGACGATGCTCTCCGCTGCCGGCAACAATGCCCGGCGGATCGGCGCCAACCTCGTGCTCCTCCTGAATACGCGGGGACGGGTGCTCGCGACGAACGCGCCCACCGATGCCCATGTCGGCTCCACCGTCGGCGGACTGCTGCTCGGGGACTCCGGCGGGCGGCACGAGCGGCCGCAGTTCATGGTGCTGGGCCACCGGACCTATCAGTTCTTTCTCGCTCCGGTGCGCACACCGGAGATCATTGCCTGGGTCGCCATGGGATTCGCGGTCGATGACGCGCTGGCGCGCAAGATCCGCGACCTTGCCGGTGTGGAGGTCACGCTCGGCGTAGCTGGACCCGCCGGTATCACGCGCGTCGCCTCGAGCCTGCCGCAAGCCGGGCAGAGCGCATGGCGTTCCGACGCAGCCGGTCCCTCACCGTCAGGCGCACGCGTGATGCGCCTCGGTGACACGAGCTATCTGACCTTCGTGCAAAGGATCGACTCGCGCGGCGAGCCTGTCGAGGCCATCCTGCAGAAGCCCATGGCCGCAGTGTTGGCGCCGTACCGGGAGCTGCGCTACTCGCTTCTGCTGATCGACGGCGTCACGATCGTGCTCGCGGCCGTGATCGGCATGCTCCTCGGCCGGAGTGCGACGCGTCCGCTCGGGGAGTTGTTGCGTGCGGCGCAGCGCATCCAGCGGGGCCGCTACGATACGGCGGTGACGGCATCGGGCGGCGAGGAGTTTCGCAGCCTCGCGGCAACGTTCAACACCATGCAGCGCACCATCGCCGACCGCGAGGCCGATATCACGCGCCATGCGTTCTACGATTCCCTGACGGGTCTTCCCAACCGCGCTCTGGCCGAGCGGCGGCTCGAGGATCTGCTGCGCGGCAGCGAGCCTGTGGCGGCTCTCGCTCTCATCCTGATTCAGGTGGGCAGTGTGCGCGAGGTCAACGCCACCTTCGGGCATGAAGTTGGCGACGAGGTGATCCGGGAAGCGGCACGGCGGCTCAGCCGCAACGTGGTGGCGGAGCACGTCATTGCGCGCCTCGGAGAGAGTCAGTTTCTCATCATCGCGCCGGCATTCTCCGCCGAGCGCGCGCGCATCTATGTCGACCAGCTCGCCGGCGCCCTGCGGGGGGGCTTCCATCTCTCAGGAATGACGCTCGATCTCGGCGTGACGTCGGGGATCTGTGTGTATCCCGAGCACGGCCTGAGCGCCCAGGATCTGCTGCGTCGGGTCCAGGTTGCGCTGGAGGATGCTGCCGACACGCGGCTGCGCCTGGCGAGCTATGAGTCTGGCCGCGACGAGAAGCACCGGCGCAGACTGACACTGATTGCCGGGTTGTACGCTGCCATCGAGCACGACCAGCTGACGCTCAAATATCAGCCCAAGGTGGATATGGCCACCCGCTGTGTGAAGAGCCTCGAGGCGCTGGTCCGCTGGCAGCATGCGACGCTCGGGGCGGTGTCTCCGGGAGAATTCGTGCCGCTCGCGGAGAGCGCGGGTGCCTCCAGAATGCTGACCAACTGGGTGCTCGGGGCGGCTGTACGGCAGCTGGCGGCATGGCGTCGTGACGGCCTGCAGGTGCAGCTCGCGGTCAACCTCTCCGCCCCAGATATCCTCGACCCTGACCTGGGCGACGGCATCCTGGCCATGCTCGCGCAGCAGCAGGTCGAGCCGGAGGCTCTTCTGCTCGAGATCACCGAGAGCGCGGTGATGCGCGATCCGGAGCTTGCGGCGCGGCACATGCAGCCGCTGCGGACGGCAGGCGTACGGTTCGCGCTGGATGACTTCGGCACGGGGCACTCGTCGCTGTCGCTTCTCAGCAGGTTGCCCGTGGATGAGCTGAAGATCGACCGGTCGTTCATCTCCCAGGCCCTCGCCGGGCAAAGCGCGGCGGCGATAGTGGCCTCGACCGTAGCCCTGGCCCATGGCATGGGCCTCAGTGTGGTCGCGGAGGGCGTGGAGAAGCCAGAGGCATGGAATCTGCTCAAGCGCCTCCATTGCGACTGCGCTCAGGGCTATCTCATCAGTCCGCCAATGCCGGCCGCCGACGTACCCGCGTTCGTGAGGCGGGCCAACGACCTCCTGCCGGCGTCAGACTCGACTGTCATGCAGATCCGTGCCCTGGAGAAGCTTGCCAAGCCCTGAGGGCGGCAGGGAGTGCTTCCTTACTTGCTTTCGGCGGGCTACTCCGTAGACTGCCCGCCGGTTCCAAAGGCTTAGCGAGCGAGGCAGTACATGGGCAAGGGCGATCAGCGGTCCCGGCGGGGCAAGATCTACCGGGGCTCCTTCGGCAAATCACGCGCGAAGGACCCGGCCAAGAAGAAAAAGCGCGCCACGGCCAAGAGGTAGCTGGCGCTCCGAGGGCAGGGCACCTCCCGACCACCGCCAGAGGCGGAACGCGGCTTGCGACGCCGCGGTTCCGACTGGCGACTCCTTTGAGAGGTGAACCCTATGAATCGCAGCTTGCCGTTGCTATGCGCCGCCGCGCTCGTGGTGTCCCTGGGCGCATGCTCGCATCAATCGAGTAGTCCGGGCGACTCGAGCTCGCCGTCGAGCGAATCGTCGAGCCCGAGCACTCCCCCCTCCGACCAGCAGGCGGCGCCCCCCGCCAGCTCCCCGAGCTCGCCCAGCTCGCAGCCTGGAGGCGCGCCGGAGCAGAACCCGCCGCCGCCGCCGCCGAGCACCAACCCCAACCCCAACTCCCCGCCTCCGGCCAGCGGAAGCACCCCGCCGTCGCAGAACAACGGCAATCCGCCGCAGCAATAATCTAGAATCGCCGGTGGGCGCCCGGTCGCAGGAGCGGGCGCCCAACGGCATTGCGTTTGCGACTTGCCCAGGAAGAAGAACGGGACCATGACTTCGGACTCGCCCCTCGGCTATGCCCGTTGGCGGCCTCATCCCTGGCACGGGCTCGATCCCGGGCCCGAATGCCCCCGCGTGGTCAACGCTTTCATCGAGATCACGCCGTTTGATCTCATGAAGTATGAAGTGGACAAGGCCACGGGCTATCTGCGGGTGGACCGCCCGCAGCGCACCTCGTCCCACCCGCCGTCGCTCTACGGGTTCGTGCCGCAAACTTATTGCGGGGAGCGGGTGCGGCGCCTCGCCCAGGACTGCGATCGCGGTGACGGCGATCCACTCGATATCTGCGTCATCAGCGAGCGGCCGATCACCCACTCGGAGATCCTGCTGCGGGCGCGGGTCGTCGGCGGCCTCAAGATCATCGACAGGGGCGAAGCCGACGACAAGATCGTCGCGGTGTTGGATGGCGATTACATCTGGGGCGACGCGCGGGATATCTCGGACGTCCCGGCCGCGCTGCTCGAGCGGCTGGAGCACTATTTCTCGACCTACAAGCTGGTGCCGGGTGAGCCCGCCAAGATCGTCGTCGTCGGCCGGTACGGCTACGAGGACGCGGCCCGGGTGATCACCGCCGCGATCGAGGACTATCGGGAAATGATCGGCCCGCTGAGCGCGGAGAAGAATGGCTGCGGGAGCAGATGACCCGCGGCGCGGCTCCGGAATGAAGCGCCGCGGCGAGTACCCTCCGATCGCGGACTACGCCCTCATAGGCGATTGTCATTCCGCGGCGCTCGTTTCCCGTCAGGGCTCGATCGACTGGTGCTGCCTGCCGCGGTTCGATTCCGACAGCTGCTTCGGGCGGCTGCTCGACTGGAGCAACGGCGGCCATTTCCAGATCTGTCCGGTGGGGCGTTTCAGCTCGCGCCGCGAATACCTCGAGAAAAGCCTGGTGTTGGTCACGACCTTCCGCTCCGGCAGCGGCGAGGCGCGGCTGATCGATTTCTTCGCCATGCGCACCGGCGGCCGGCAGCGCCCGCGCCGCGAGATCGTGCGGATCGTCGCAGGGGTGCGCGGCACGCTGCGGCTGCATGTCAGGTTCGTGCCGCGGCTCGACTTCGGCGAGGTCAAGCCCTGGATCCGCGCCTGTCCGGGGGGCGCGCATGTCGCGGTCGGCAGCAACGCGGGGCTCACGATCTTTGGCGATGCACCGCTTCATCCTGGGAGCGATCACGACCTCGAGGGAGTCCTCGAGGTCCATGCGAAATCGCGCCATCACTTCGGGTTGCAGTTCCTGCAGCCGGAAGAGTCCGAGCGGCGGGTCCGCGGCGAGAGGGAGCTCGTGCACCTCGGCGAGCACTACGACGAAACTCTGCGTTGGTGGCGGGACTGGTCGGCGAAGATCCGAAGTCAGGATGGGCGAGCCGACTCAGGAGGGAAGCGCCCGCACACGACGCGCGCGCGGGGCACGGCCGTCGCGCGCTCAGCCGTGGTGTTGAAGGCCCTCTGTTACGCCCCGACGGGGGCCATCATCGCGGCGCCGACCACCTCGTTGCCGGAGGAGATCGGCGGCGAGCGCAACTGGGATTACCGCTACTGCTGGCTGCGCGACTCGATCTTCACAGTGCACGCGTTGAACAATCTCGGGCTGCGGGCCGAGGCGCAGGGGATGCGGCGCTTCATCCAGCGAACCGCCTCGGGCAACGCGCGCGAGCTGCAGGTGCTCTACGCCGTCGACGGCAAACGCCGCTTGCCGGAGATCCGTCTGCCAAAGCTCGACGGCTGGCGCGGCTCGCGGCCGGTGCGCATCGGCAACGGCGCGGCCCAGCAGTTCCAGGCCGACATGTACGGTCTGGTGATGGAGCTGTCGTGGCGCTGGAGCGAGCGCGGCGAGCAGCCGGACGAGAACTACTGGGGGTTTCTCACCGCGATCGTGGAGGTGGCGATCGCCCGGCGCCATCTGCCGGATCGCGGCATCTGGGAGGTGCGCTCGCGGCCGATGCACTTCGTGCACTCGAAGGTCATGTGCTGGGCGGCGGTCGACGGCGGCATCGCCCTCGCCGAGCGGTACGGGTTGCCGGCGCCGCTCGTCCGCTGGCGCGGGGAGCGCGATGGCATGCGCAAGGACATCGAGAAGCGAGGCTACGACCGCAAGCGGGGTGTTTTCGTCCGCAGCTACGGCAGCAAGGATCTGGATGCGGCGCTGCTGCTGTTGCCCGGGGTCGATTTCGTGGCCTGGGATGACGAGCGCATGGTCCGCACGGCGGAAGCGATCCGCAGGGATCTGTCGCGCGACGGGCTCGTGCGGCGATACAAAGCCCGGGATGGGCTGCGGGGCAGCGAGGGTGTGTTTGTCGCGTGCACGTTCTGGCTGGCGGAGTGTCTGGCGCGCCAACATCGGCGTGCGGAGGCGCGGCAGGCTTTCAAGCGCGCGTGCCGCTGCGCCAACGATCTCGGCCTCTTCGCCGAGGAGTTCGAGCCCAAGAGCGGCGAGATGTTGGGGAATTTCCCCCAGGGACTGACCCATCTGGCGCATGTGTCGGCAGCGTTGGCGCTCGAGCAGCCGCCGAAAAAGCCCAGGTCCCGCTCGGGGTAGGTATCGCGGCACGCCGGTTGCGCGGTAACCGGCCCTTCGCGCCCGGCGCTGCGCGCCGTCCAAGATCGCTGCAGGCGATTTTGTCGAACCAGCGCTCCGGCTGATCGGAAAAACGAGCTAATTGGCGCGCCCGACTGGATTCGAACCAGCGACCTGCAGCTTCGGAGGCTGCCACTCTATCCAACTGAGCTACGGGCGCGCCGCCCCGGGGTGGGGGTCGGAAATGATACGCGGATGCGTGGCTTCGCGCCATTTACGAAGGCGCCAGCCGAACAGCTATACTGCGCGCCTGTTCGCAGGTCCCGTGTGAGGCGTCGGTGAGCAAGCAGGACACCCATTTCATCAACATGTTCAGCCTGGTGATCGGCGCGCTGGTCGCCCTCGCCATCGTGTTCTTCGTCGCGGCGCGTGCAATCGGCGCCGCCACGCAGGACAAGGAGGTCCTGACCGGGCCGGACTACTACCATAGCGTCGCAGCTCGCGTCGCGCCGCTTGCCCAGGAGGCTGTGGCAGGGCAGAACAACGCCGCCCTGGCGATCAAGCCCGTGGCGGGCGCCACGGCCCAGGCCGGCGGCGGCTCCTCGGGCCTCGCCATGCCGACCAGCGGCAAGGAGCTCTTCGATCAGACCTGCAGCGCCTGTCACGGCGCCGGCATCGCCGGCGCGCCGAAGGCGGGTGACAAGGCAGCCTGGGCCTCGCATATCGCCAAGGGCCTGCCCACCCTCTACGACCACGCGCTGCATGGCTTCACCGGGGACACGGGCACCATGCCCGCCAAGGGCGGGCGTACCGATGTGCCGGACGCCATGGTCGAGCAGGGCGTGAACTACATGGTCTCGCTGGTCGCTCCGGCGCTGGTCAGCGGTAAGAAAAAGTAAGACGCTCCCGGTCGAGGCATCGCAGCATGACCGCCTCGCTGACGTGGGTGTCGGCGATGGCTTCCCGTCCCTCGAGGTCCGCGATCGTGCGCGCCAGCTTGAGGATGCGCTGACGCGTACGGCCGGAGAAGCGCAGATGCTTCATCGTGCGATCGAGCAGCGCGCGGGCGCGAGGCTGCAGGATGCAACACCGATCCACCTGAGCATCGGTCAGCCGCGCGTTGCAGCGGCCCTGGCGCGTCAGCTGCAGCGATCGGGCGACGGCTACCCGGGCGGCGACTGCTGCGCTCGCCTCCCCTCTGCCGACGCGATCGTCGAAGTCGCCGACCTCGATCCGCGGCACCTGCACGTGCATATCGAGCCGGTCCAGGAGGGGTCCTGAGATGCGGCCGCGATAGCGTTGCGTCTGCGCCGCCGTGCAGCGACAGTTACCTGCGGGGTCGCCGAGATGGCCGCAGGGGCACGGGTTCATCGCCGCAATCAGTTGGAACTCGGCCGGGTAGTCCGCGTGCGCAGCGGCGCGCGCGACCCTCACCACGCCGGCCTCCAGCGGCTCCCGCAGTGCCTCGAGGACCTGGCGATCGAACTCCGGCAGCTCATCGAGAAACAGGACACCGTGGTGCGCGAGGCTGATCTCTCCGGGGCGCGCGTTCGAGCCGCCGCCGACCAGGGACACCGCGGAGGCGGTGTGATGCGGTGACCGGAACGGGCGGCGTCCGAAGCCGACCATGTTGAAACCGACGGAGCTCACCGAGGCGATGGCGGCACAATCCAGTGCCTCACCCGCCGCGAGCGGCGGCAGGAGGCCGGGAAGGCGTTGCGCCAACATGCTCTTGCCGCAGCCCGGCGGCCCGATCATGAGCAGGCTGTGGGATCCGGCGGCGGCAACGAGCAGAGCCCGTTTGGCGTGGAACTGGCCCCTGACATCACTGAGGTCAGGCTCGGCGCCGAAGCGTGGCGCCGGCGTTCGTGTGCACGACAGCGGCGCGTGCAGGCGCAGCGGCGCTTCGCCGGACAGGTGTTGGCAGACTTCCTTCAGATGAGACGCAGCCCGGACAGGAGTCGTGGCGGCAACGAGAGCTTCATCCGCATTGGCGGCGGGGACGATCATCTGGTGTCCGTCCCGGCTGGCGTGTGCTGCGGCGAGCAGAATGCCACGCACGGATTTGACTTCTCCTCCGAGTCCCAGCTCGCCATACAGCTCACAGGGCAGCGCGTCGTCGAGCGGCCTGTGCCGGAGCTGTCCCGAGGCGATCAGGATGCCGAGGGCGATGGGCAGCTCGAACCGGCCGCCTTCTTTCGGGATCTCAGCAGGCGCGAGATTGACCACGATGCGGCCGGCGGGATACTCGAAGCCGCTGCAGAGCAGCGCCGCCTGCACGCGGTCACGGCTCTCCCGCACTACGGTGGCCGGCAGACCTACCAGGTGGAAAGCAGGCAGCCCGCTGGTCACCGTCACCTCGACGTGCACCAGCGGCGCCTCCAGGCCCACCTGCGCCCGGCAGGACAGCGTGGCAACAACCGGCAGCGACATATTCGTCCCTCTGTCCATTGGCCAAAACCGGCCTGCGGCCGTTTTGGCAGCCAACTGCTGTGACTGCATTGATCCCGCCGGCGAAGGGCGGCCTTCGCCGGCTCACTGACTTGCTGTCGAACGGCTCACGAGGAAGGCCCGCTGGGGGAGGCGGACTGGCCTTCCAGCGCCAGCAGGCGCGCTTCGAGCTCAGCCAGGCGGGCGCGCGTACGCTCCAACACACGGGTCTGCGTGTCGAACTCATCCCGCATCACCAGGTCGAGCTTGCCCAGGCTCGAGCGCAGCACGGCGCGGAAGTTGGTTTCGAGATCCTTCTGCACCGTGCGCAGCGCCGGCGGAACGCTCTCGAGCAGGCGGCGGGCGATCTCATCGATCCGGAAGCTGTCCATCGTCTCTTACCTCCAAGCGCGATGCCCCTGGACGGGGCGAGGGCTCCGGCGTGCGGCACCAAAAGAGTGCGCGCGGCGGCTTGCGGCCCCACAAGCCACGGATAGTACAGGTAAATCGCAATGGCATGGATTCTGCACCCTGACTGCCCGCTTCACTAGCTTACGCGCGCGAAGACGGATCGGGCAGCTGCCATTTGCGGCCCGATCGCGGCGAAACGCGCCCAAAGACTCGAGAACCGCCGGGAGACTACATGCGCACCGCTCCGATCCTCTTCAAAGCGATTCGTCGAATGACGGGCGTCGCGGCTCTAGCGACACTCGCACCAACGCTGGCGTGGGCGGCTGACGCGGCCCCGGCCACACCTGACAAGGGGGACATGGCCTGGATGCTGACCTCCACAGCCCTCGTGCTGCTGATGTCGGTGCCGGCGTTGGGCCTTTTCTACGGCGGCCTGGTCCGCACCAAGAACATGCTCTCCGTGCTGATGCAGGTGTTCGTGGGCTTCTCGCTGATCACCGTCCTGTGGTGCATCTACGGCTACTCGCTCGCCTTCACCGCGGGCAACGAGTTCATCGGCGGCCTCAGCCGGCTGTTTCTCTCGGGCACCTTCAATCCGGCGACCGGTGCCTTCTCCAACATCGGCACCTTCGACAAGGGCGTGGTGCTGAATGAGCTGGTGTACGTCGGCTTCCAGGCCACCTTTGCCGCCATCACCTGCTGCCTGATTCTCGGCTCGCTGGTCGAGCGGGTGAAATTCTCCGCCATCCTGTTGTTCCTGGCGTTCTGGTTCACCTTCTGCTACTGCCCGGTGGCACACATGGTGTGGTACGTGCCGGGCCTGGACGTCAACCCGGCCGACCACCCGGTGGGGGGCCTGTTGGCGAACTGGGGTGCGCTCGATTTCGCGGGCGGTACCGTGGTCCATATCAACTCCGGTGTCGCAGGCCTGGTGGGCGCCATCGTCCTCGGCAAGCGTATCGGCCTCGGCAAGGAGCCGATGCCGCCGCACAGCCTCACCATGACCATGATCGGCGCCTCGCTGCTGTGGTTCGGATGGTTCGGGTTCAACGCCGGGTCCGCCCTCGAGGCCAATGGCTCGGCCGGGCTCGCCTTCATGAACACCTACCTCGCGACCGCCCTGGCAGTGCTCACCTGGATGGGCACGGAGTGGATCGTCAAAGGTAAGCCCTCGATGCTGGGCGCGGCCTCGGGCGCGGTCGCAGGCCTCGTGGCCATCACGCCTGCAGCCGGCAACGTGGGTATTCCGGGCGCGTTCGTGATCGGCGCCGGGGTGGGCCCGCTGTGCTTCTGGGGCGTCACCGGCCTCAAGAAAATGATCCGCACGGACGATGCGCTGGACGTATTCGGCGTACACGCGCTCGGGGGTATCTTCGGCGCGCTGACCACGGGCATCTTCAACGATCCGGCCCTCGGTGGGCCGGGTGGCAGCGCCTATCCCGGCATCTGGGCGCAATTCCTCATCCAAGCCAAGGCAGTGGGTGTGGTGATCGTGTGGACCGCCGTGGTAGCCGCCATCGGCTTCCACCTGGTGAAGTGGACCATTGGGCTGCGAGTCGGCGAGGACGAAGAGCGCGAGGGCCTGGACATTGCGGTCCACGGCGAGCGTGCCTACGACATGTGATCGCGTAAGCTGATTCAGGGACCGAAGCCCCGGGGCCCGCTGCGGCGGCCCCGGGGCTTCCTGTTTCCGGAGGCCTGGTTTACGCTTCTGTGAGCGCTTGCCGTCCCTTGTGTGACCGACTTCAAAGGACGGGCAGCCCCCCAAGGTGGACAATGGCGCTGCTCCGGGGAGTAAGGTCATGTCACGATCCACTGTCTTCCTGCTGGCCACCACGATGGCCGTCCTTCTGGGCGCCGTCGGCGCCGCGCGCGCCGATACGGTCTACGAATGGACCGATGCGCACGGTCAGGTGCACTACACCGATCAGTGGGTGCCTGGCGCCAAGGTCGTGAGGACCGACACGATCCACCGGGCGGCGGACGCGAGCGCCACGCAAGGCATCCAGAACGAGAGCAATGCCGCCTCTCATGACCTCAAGCAGCAGCAGGAAGTACAGTCCGTGCAGCAGGATGAGGCCAAGGCCCGTGCCGCCCGATGCACGCAGGACAAGGAGCAATACCAGAAGATGATCGAGTCGCGCCGCATCTACACGACCGACAAGAGCGGTAATCGAACGTACCTCTCCGATGCGGACGCCGACGCCGCCCGACTCCAGGCCAAGCAGGCCATGGATGCCGACTGTAGCAACTAGTGGCGCAGTAGTTGGGCATGGCGTGATGCTTGAGATAACCCCAGATGCATTCGACGGGGTTCATTTCCGGGGCGTAGGCCGGCAGACGCTCGAGCACGATGCGGCCACGCTGGGCCTCCACATGGGTGCGCACGAGCTTCGAGCGGTGGGCCTGCAGACCGTCCCAGATGATCAGCAGCTTCTTGCCGATCGTCACCTGCAGGGCTTTGAGAAATTCGACGATCTGGGGGCTCTTGATCGAGCCATTGAACAGGCGAAAATAGAATCGCCAGTAGCTGATCCCGGCAATCACCGACAGCTGCTTCCAGCTGAAGCGGTACTGCAGCACCGGCGTTTCACCCTTCGGAGCCCAGGTTCTCGCGCGACAAGGTCTCTCGGACAGACCCGACTCGTCTATAAAGACGATTACTCGGCCTTGTCGCGCAGCGATTTTTTTAGCGCGGGCCACCTCTTGGCTTTCCAGGTGCGGATCGCCCGCTCGTCGCGCTCGCGCGCCTGGCCGCTCGGCCGCTGCACGCTCCAGCCGAGCCGCCCGAGCAGCCGCCATACTGAGGAGGGCACCATCGAGACCGAGAATCTCTCCTCGATCAATCGCGCAATCCGCGGCAACGTCCACAGCTCCGTCGCAAATCCGGCTGCCAGCGACCCTGCCTTTAGCAACCGCACCAGCTCCTCGCGTTGCGATTCGGATAGCCGCTCCGGGCGCCCGAAGTGTTCGGCGCGACGTAGCGCCTTCAGTCCTCCCTGCTGGCGCAGCCTCTCCCAACGCATCACCGTCTGGCGCGATACGCCCACCCGACGGGCGACCTCCGCTTGCGGCTGCCCCGCCGCCAGCAGCCTCGCTCCGTGCCGTCGACGCCGCTCGAGCTCTTTGCGCTTCTGTGAGTGCCTCATCAGTACTCCGAATGTAACCATTCCGGGTACTTGGACCGCAAGAAGCGGAAAAAGTGTCACTCACTTACGCAATTCTCAATAGTATATTGGCTAAAACAGGCCTGCGGCCGTTGTAGCGGCCAACCGAGTTGCCTTTTCGGTCTCGCGGCCCAGGGAGCGGCCCTGGGGCGCTCAATAGCTTGCTTCGCACTGCATGGCGCGCGTATGAACAGAATCGGTTTCGTCGGCCTTGGGGCCATGGGCGCCAACATGGCGCGGAATCTCCATCGTGCCGGGCTGCTTACCGCGGTCTGGAACCGCACGCCGGACAAGGCACGCTCGCTGGCTCAGGAGCTCGATGTCGCGGCGCCCGCGACGCCTGCGGAATTGGCGGCTGCCGTCGACGCCGTCGTCCTCTGCGTGTCGGCGGACAATGATGTGCTGGATGTCGTGGCCGCGCTCGCTCCCGGGTTGGCCCCGGGAAGCCTGGTGATCGATTGCTCGACGGTCGCGGCGGACACGGCGCGCAAGGCTGCCGAGCTGCTGGGCAAGCGGGGCGTGGAGTTCCTCGACTGTCCGGTGAGCGGCGGGGTCGAAGGCGCGCGCGAGGGAACGCTCGCGGTCATGGCCGGCGGTACCAGCGAAGCTTTCGAGCGCGCCCAACCGGTGCTCGCCGCCATGGGCCGGACGATCGCCCACTTTGGCCCCACCGGCAGCGGTCAGGCGGCGAAGGCAACCAACCAGATCATGTGCGCCGGCATCATCGAGACCGTCTCCGAGGCGATGGCATTCGCGCGCGCCCAGGGGCTACCCCTCGATAAGCTGATCGAGACCCTGGGCAAAGGCGCGGGCTCCAGCTGGTACTTCGTGCACCGCGCACCCAACATGGCTCGCGGCAGCTATCCGGCGGGATTTCGCGTACGGCTGCACGTCAAGGACCTGACGATCTGCCGTGACATGGCGGCGCGGTTTGGCGTCGCGCTACCGGTAGTCGAGCGCATGCTGAGCGAGTACGCGGAGCTCATCTCCCGCGGTTACGGCGACGAGGATATCTCCGCCGCGTTCCGCCTCAAGGCGGAGCTCTTCGAACCCTCACGAGGACGCGCTCCATCCGCCTGACCCAGAGCGAGATCGTGCAGCAGGCGCTGCGCAGCGGCGCGGAGTCCTTCTACCTCCCTGATTTCTGTGCGTCACGCGCGGCGCTCGCGATCGTGCTCATCGTCGAGCTGACCGCGGTCGTGCTGGCGCTGGCCCGCCAGGGCGTGAGTCAGAGCGGCGATTTCTGGGGCGATCTCGCGCGCACTTCGCTGTTCCTCCTCTGGGTCGGTCTGATTTGTGCGGCGCTGCTTTGCTGGATGCGCCGGCGGTTCGAGCGGCTGACCGTCGCCCGCGGCTCGGCGGCGGTACTGACCCTCCTGGTGGCGGCCATAGCCGCGATCTCGGCCGCTGCGTACTTCCTCGGACGCAGTGACTTCGCCGTCGGGGCGGGCGCGGACGCATTCTTCCCCTCGGCGATGTGGCCGTTCGTGCTGCGCAACATGGCGATCGGCTTCGTGATCATCGCCGTAGCGCTGCGGTACTTCTACGTAACCGATCAGTGGCGGCGTAACATCGAGATGCGTGCCACCGCTCGCGTGCATGCGCTGCAGGCGCGCATTCGCCCCCATTTCCTCTTCAACAGCATGAACACCATCGCCTCCCTCACCCGCTCCGACGCGGCGCTCGCCGAGCAGGCGGTGCAGGACCTGGCCGACCTTTTCCGCGCCTCCCTGAGCGATCAGCATCAAACCATCACGCTGGAGGAGGAGGTCGAGGTGGCGCGCACCTATCAGCGGATCGAGGAGCTGCGCCTCGGTCCGCGGCTGCAAGTGAGGTGGGATGTCGACAGGCTGCCGCCGGATGCGCGCGTCCCGGGTCTGCTGCTGCAGCCGCTGATCGAGAACGCGATTTATCACGGCATCGAGCCACGGCCGGAGGGCGGCACGGTGAGCATCGTGGGCGAGCTCGCGGGCGAGCTCATCACTATCGTCGTCCGCAACCCGACAGCGGCTCGCCAGAGCGAGCGTGAAGGCCACGGGGTGGCACTCGCCAACATCCGCGAGCGGCTGGCGCTGCTTTACGGCGAGCTTGCCCTCGTGAAGGCAGGCCGCTTCGACGAGGAATACATCGTGACCCTGCGCTTCCCCCACGTGAGTGCGCGCCGGAAGGCCTGAGCCGGCTCCATGCTCAAGGTGCTGATCGTGGACGACGAGCCCCCCGCGCGCGAGCGGTTGCGAAGCCTGCTCGCGGAGATCGGCGACGCCGAGATCGTCGGCGAGGCAGGCACCGGCACCGAGGCGCTGAGTCAGGCCACTACGCTCGCGCCGGACGTGGTGCTGCTCGATGTCCGCATGCCCGGCATGGATGGCATCGAGGCGGCGCGCCACCTGAGCACCCTGGAGGAGCCGCCGGCGGTGATCTTCACGACCGCATACGATCAGTACGCCGTCAACGCCTTCGAGACACAGGCCGTAGGGTATCTGCTCAAGCCCATCCGCAAGGAAAGGCTCGCTGCCGCTCTGGTGCAGGCGGGGCGCCTGACGCGGCCGCAGTTGCAGCGGCTCGCGGCCGCCGCGAAAGCCGAGCGCCGCACGCACATCGCCGCGCGCCACCGCGACGGCCTGCGCCTGATTCCCCTCGAGGAAGTGCAGTATTTCCTTGCCGAGCAGAAGTACACGACCGTGCGTCACCTGCGCGGCGAGGATCTGATCGAGGACTCGCTGCGCGCGCTCGAGGAGGAGCTGGCACCCGACTTCGTGCGCATCCATCGCAACGCGTTGGTTGCAGTGCGCCATCTCGATCGCATCGAGCGCAATGCCGATGGCCAGTACTTCGTGCGGCTGCGCGGCTCCGAGGCGTCGCTGGCGGTCAGCCGGCGGATGGCCGGGGAGCTGCGCGAGCGGTTTCGTTTATGAGTTATGCTTCGTGCCCGTGATGCGCATCGAGTTCACCAAGATGCACGGGCTCGGCAACGACTTCGCCGTGTTCGACGCCCCGGGCGCCGTGGCGCTCGACGGCGAGCTCATCCGGCGTCTGGCGGACCGCCACACCGGGATCGGCTTCGATCAGGCTCTGCTGCTGCAGAAGCCCGGACGCACGGATGCCGCCGTGTTCTATCGCATCTTCAACGCGGACGGCGTGGAGGTGGAGCAGTGCGGCAACGGTGCGCGGTGCATTGCGGCGCTGCTTGCGGCGCGGGGCCTGGCGCGCTCCGGCGCCGTCACCATGGATAGTCCCGCGGGCCTGATTCAGGCGCGCATTCTGGAAAAAGGCCGGGTATCGGTGGACATGGGGCCGGTGCGCTTCGACCCGAGCTCACTTCCCTTCGATGCGCAGGCGGAAGCGCAGCGCTACCCCCTGGAGCTGGCGGGCGGCGGCGTCGAGATCGGTGCGGTGTCGATCGGCAACCCGCATGCCGTCCTCGCGGTGGAGTCGGTGGAGACGGTCGCCGTGGAGCGGCTCGGGCCGGCGATCGAGTGCCATCCACGCTTCCCCAAGCGCGTGAACGCCGGCTTCATGCAGATCGTCGACCGTGGTCACATCCGTCTGCGCGTGTACGAGCGTGGCGCCGGCGAGACGCTCGCCTGCGGCACGGGCGCCTGCGCCGCCGTCGCGGTGGGGCGGCGCTGGGGCGAGCTCGACCGGGAAGTTCACGTCAGCGTGCGCGGCGGCGAGTTGCGAGTAAACTGGAATGGTCCGGGAGAGAATATCTGGCTGACGGGACCCGCCGAGGTATCCTTCGCAGGCCACGTAGAGGTTTGAAGAGCATGACGACAAGAGAAGCCCGAGGGTTGGCCACCAAGGAAAACGAGGAAGACGCGATCGCAGCGTATCTGCAGCACAATCCGGACTTCTTCGAGCGCCATCAGGCGCTGCTGCTGCGGTTGCGCGTGCCGCACGCCCGGGGCGGCTCGACCATCTCGCTGGTGGAGCGGCAGATCGAGGTGCTGCGCGAAAAGCACGCCGGGCTCGAGGACAAGCTCGCGGAGCTGGTGGGTGTCGCGCGCGCCAACGACATCATCGCCGAGAAGCTCCATCGCTTCACGCGCAAGCTCCTGCGCACACGCTCGCGCGCCGAAGCCGTGGCGCTGATCGAAGCCAGCCTGCGGGAGGACTTCGATGCCTTCCACAGCGTGCTGGTGTTGATTGGGGAGTACCCCGACCTTACGCCGCAGCGATTCGTGCGCTCGATCGCGCGCGATGATGCCGGGCTGAAGTCCTTCGACACGCTGTTTGCCAGCGGCAAGCCGCGTTGCGGCCAGGTGCGCGACACACAGCGTGAGTTTCTTTTCGGCCAGGATGCCAACGACATCGGTTCGGTGGCGTTGGTGCCGCTTGGCGACAAAACCGCCCCGCTCGGTGTGCTCGCTCTCGGCAGCACCGACCGCGATCGCTTCCATCCCGGCATGAGCACCGAGTTCCTGGCGCGCATGGCCGACCTGATCACCGACTCGCTGGGCCCGGGCGCGTGACGCTCGCGGGTAGCCGCCCGCTAGCGATGACACAGCGGGCCAGGGCCGTTCCCTGGCCCGCGACGAAAGGTGTAGGGTCTCGCGGACAAAATCGCCGGGAGCGATCTTGGACGGCGACAGCCGGCCCGCAGGGATCGGCGCAGGGACGGCGCCGAGTAAATCGTCTCGACGATTTCCGCCAATAAGCCAGGGCGGACCGCATGACTCCCGCCACCCTCGCCTGGATCGAGCGCTTCCGCCGTTACCTCGCGGTGGAGAGACGTTGCTCGCCGCATACGGTGGCGGCGTATACGCGCGACCTGCAGGCGCTGGTCGCCTACTGTGACCGCTCTGGCCTCCAGAGCTGGACGGCTCTCGACAGCGGCCACCTGCGCTCGTTTGCGGCGCGTCTGCACGCCGGCGGCCTCGGCCCGCGCAGCATCCAACGCCGCCTGTCCGCAGTGCGTAGCTTCTACGAGTTCCTGCAGCGCGAGGCGCATGCGTTGCGACGCGCAGCCGCCGACGACGGGGAGCGCGAGGTCGCAAAGATTCGCAGCAATCCGGGTCAGGACGTGCGTGCGCCCAAGGCGGTGCGTCGCCTGCCGGAGACGTTGGATGCCGACCAGATGGCGCGCCTGCTCGAGATCCCGGCCGGCGAGCCCTTCGCCACCCGGGATCGGGCCATCATGGAGCTGCTCTATTCCTCGGGCCTGCGGCTGGCGGAGATCGTTGGGCTCGACCTCGGGTCTCTCGATCTTCCTGATCGCACGGTGCACGTGCTTGGCAAGGGCAGCAAGGCGCGCGTCGTGCCGATGGGCCGGATGGCGATCCGCGCGCTCGAGCAGTGGCTCGGCGAGCGTGCGCACCTGGCGCGACCCGGCGAGCAGGCGCTCTTCGTCGGCCGCTCGGGACGGCGGCTCGGCCGGCGCGCCGTCGAGCTGCGGGTCGCGTATTGGGCGCGCCGCCAGGGCCTCGCCGCTCATGTTTATCCCCATCTCTTCCGGCACTCTTTCGCCTCGCACCTGCTCGAGTCCGGCGCCGAGCTGCGCGGCGTGCAGGAGCTCCTGGGGCACGCCGATATCGCCACGACCCAGATCTACACTCACCTTGACTTCCAGCACCTTGCCCGCATTTACGACGCGACCCACCCCAGGGCGCGGCGGAGCAAGACGCCCGCGAAATAGCCCTTGAATTGCGAGGCTGGATGACCGATTCACAGCGATTCGACCCCCATGGCACGACCATTCTCGGCGTGCGGCGCAACGGCACCGTGGCGCTGGCCGGCGACGGCCAGGTGACGCTCGGCAACACAGTCATGAAGGGCAACGCGCGCAAGGTGCGCAAGCTCTACAACGACAAGGTGCTCGCCGGCTTCGCGGGCGGCACGGCGGACGCCTTCACGCTCTTCGAGCGCTTCGAGGGCAAGCTGGAGAAGTACGGCAACCTGACCCGCGCCGCCATCGAGCTCGCCAAGGACTGGCGCTCGGACCGCTATCTGCGCCGCCTCGAGGCGCTGCTGTTGGTCGGCGATCCGGGCAAGCTGCTGGTGATCTCCGGCAACGGCGACGTCATCGAGCCGGACATCGATGCGGCCGCGATCGGCTCCGGCGGCCAGTACGCGCTCGCCGCCGCGCGGGCGATGCTGGAGACGACCCAGCTCGATGCCCGCAGCATCGCGGAGCGCTCGCTCAACATCGCCGCCGACATCTGCATCTACACCAACCGGAATCTCACCGTCGAGGAGCTCGCTTCCTAACGCCATGTCATCACTGACACCCCGAGAGATCGTACAGGAGCTGGACAAGCACATCATCGGCCAGGATGCCGCCAAGCGGGCCGTTGCCATCGCGCTGCGCAACCGCTGGCGCCGCATGCAGGTGCCGGAGCCGCTGCGCCAGGAGATCACGCCGAAGAACATCCTCATGATCGGGCCCACCGGCGTCGGCAAGACGGAGATCGCGCGCCGCCTGGCGCGGCTCGCCAACGCCCCGTTCGTCAAGGTCGAGGCCACGAAGTTCACCGAGGTCGGTTATGTCGGCCGGGACGTCGACTCCATCGTGAAGGAGCTGGCGGACGTCGCGGTGAAGATGACCCGCGAGCAGGAAGTCCAGAGGGTGCGCTCCTCCGCGGCCGAGGCCGCGGAAGAGCGCGTGCTCGATGCGCTGCTGCCAAAGCCGCGGATGATGGGTTTTTCCACCGACGAGCCGGCGCAGCCGCGCGATGCGGAGACACGCCAGAAATTCCGCCGCATGCTGCGCGACGGCGAGCTCGACGACCGTGAGATCGAGATCGAGGTACGCTCGCTGCCGATGGGCGTCGAGATCATGGCGCCGCCGGGAATGGAGGAGATGCAGCAGCAGCTGCAGTCGATGTTCCAGAATCTCGGCGGCAACCGCACCCGCAGCCGCAAGGTGAAGGTGCGCGAGGCGCAGAAGCTGCTCGTCGAGGAGGAGGCCGGGAAGCTCATCAACGAGGAGGAGCTCAAGGTCAAAGCGCTCGCCAACGCGGAGCAGAACGGCATCGTCTTCATCGACGAGATCGACAAGGTGACGCGCCGTCAGGAAACGATGGGCGCGGATGTCTCGCGCGAGGGCGTACAGCGCGACCTGCTGCCGCTGGTCGAGGGTTCCACCGTCGCTACGAAGTACGGGCCGGTCAAGACCGACCACGTGCTCTTCATCGCCTCAGGCGCTTTCAGCCTGTCCAAGCCCTCGGACCTCATCCCCGAGCTGCAGGGCCGCCTGCCGATCCGTGTCGAGCTCGACTCGCTGAAGGTGGGCGACTTCGTGCGTATCCTGACGGAGCCGGACGCATCCCTCACGTCCCAGTATCAGGCTTTGATGACCACCGAAGGCGTGTCAGTGCAGTTTACCGACGATGGCGTGCGGCGCATCGCCGAGATCGCCTTCCAGGTGAACGAGCGTACCGAGAACATCGGTGCGCGGCGGCTGCACACCGTGATGGAACGGTTGCTGGAGTCTGTTTCCTACGAGGCTTCGGAGCAGGGCGGTTCCAAAGTGACGATCGATGCGCGGTATGTCGACGACCACCTCGGCAATCTCGCCAAGGACGAGGATCTCAGCCGCTACATCCTCTAGCGGGCGATTCGCGCCCGCGTGTCAGCCTGCGCCCTGCTTGTGGTCGTGCTCCCAGGCCGCGAGGAAGTCGATCAGTGAGATCAGCTTCTCCGGGTCATCGCCGCCGCCGCTCGCCTTGCCGACATCGGTGGTGAACTTGCCGTCGATCGCAATGTACGGCACGCTCTGTACCTGATACTCGGTCGTGATCTCATCCGCCTGCTGCAGCTGCGTGTTGACGTAAAAGGAGTTGTAAGCCTTGGCGAAGGCGTCGGCATTTATGCCGTTCTGTTGGGCCCACGCCTGCTGCTGGTTGAAGCTGTCGCCGTCGCTGTTGGTGACCAGCACGGACTCGTTGCCGGTCTGAGTCTCGACGTTGTGGATGTAGGTGAACGCCTTCTCCACCAGATCGTCACCGCCCACGGACTCCAGCGTATAGAAGAGGCGCGCGTGCCCGCGACGCATCGGGTCGTCCCACATCACCGGCACACGTACGTACTGGATGTAAGCGGGCTTCGTCTTCAGCCAGTGGCGGATGTAAGGCTCCAGCGCGAAACAGTGGGGGCAGCCGAGCCAGAACACCTCGAGCACCTCGACCTTTCCGGGCTCGACGGTGGTCGGCTGGGCAGGGGAGATCACATCGTAGTTGACACCGGGCTTCCACTGGGCGCTTTCCGGCAGCGCGGCGCTCGCGGGTACGGCGGCCAGGTGCTCGAGCGAAGTGTCGGCGTCGCTGGCCTGTGCGGTGCTAACCGGTCCGCTGGATGCGGGGGCCGCTTGCGCGACGGGTGCCGGTTGCCCGCTGGCAGCCGCCGCGGGGGTTGCGGCCGCTCCGGTCGGCGCTGAGGTCTGGACAGCCTGTTGCGCAGCGTGGCTGTGAGCGTGATGCTCGATCACCCAGGCGCCGGCGGCCACCAGGACCACGACGGACAGTGTGAGCAGCGGTAGCTTTCGGGTCATCGGTTTCAGTCCTTGGCCTCAGCGCAAGCCCTGCACGTAGGAGGCGACGTCGCGGATCTGCTCCGGCGTCAGGTTCTTGGCGATATCGAACATAATGGTGCTGTTGGGGGTGGCGGTCGTGGTGCTGTAGCGGGTACCGTTGGCGTAATTCTGGAGCTGCGACACCACATAGACCGACTGCTGCGCCTCGAGTGCCGGATAGCCCGCCGCGGGATTGCCGCGGCCGGTCGGACCATGACAGGCGGCGCAGGCCGGAATGCCGTGCGCATCATCGCCATGAACGTACAGCGCCTGTCCCGCCTTCCAGTAAGAGGGGTCGCCCTCCAGCCCTACCGGGGTCTGGGCCGCGAAGAACACCGCCAGATTGTCGATGTCCTGATCGCTCAGGCCCGCGGCCATGGGCTGCATCACGGGGTTCTTGCGGATGCCACCCTTGAAGAGATGGAGCTGCTCCGCGATGTAGACGGCATTCTGGCCGGCGAGGCGCGGCCACACCGGGTTTTGGCTGTTGCCATTGGGGCCGTGACAGGAGAAGCAGACTGCGGCCTTGGTGGTGCCCGCCTGCACTGAGCCGTCCGCGTACGGATCGGGGGTCACTGGCGGAGTCGCCGCGGCGGCCCCTACCACGAACATGAGTGCGGCGGATGCGGTTATCAGCGGTGCTCTTTTCGCCATCGATGCGCTCTTTCCCCGAGTATTTGCCAGAGATGCGAAAGCGCCGAATTGTACACTACGGCGGTGGCCGCATTTCCGAACGCCAGATTTCTCGTGAGCGCCGCCGCTTCGGGGCAGTTTCCCGCCGACTGGGGCGCGGAAGTCGCGTTCGCCGGGCGCTCGAACGCCGGCAAGTCGAGCGCCATCAACGCGATCGTCGGCCGCCAGGGGCTGGCGCGTACGAGCAAGACGCCGGGGCGCACGCGGCTGATCAACTTCTTCGAGCTGTCGCCTCACGAGCGGATCGTGGACCTGCCGGGTTACGGTTACGCGAGCGCACCGGAGAGCGAGCGCCGCGAATGGCCGCGGCTCATCGAGGCACTCCGCACGCGCGCCGCGCTCAAGGGCCTCTTCGTGATCGTCGATGCGCGCCGCGGGATCGGCGAGGGTGATGAGGCGTTGCTCGAGTGGGCATTGCCGCGGCAGCGCGTGCACGTGCTGCTGGCGAAAGCGGACAAGCTGAGCCGCAACGAAGGCCGGCAGGCGCTCGCCACGGCCGCCGGCACTCTCGGCGGCCGCGCCACGGCGCAGCTCTTTTCCGCGCACGCGCGAGCAGGCCTGGACGAAGCTCAGGGCGTGCTGCGGGGCTGGCTGGCGTCGAAAGAAAAAACCCCGATGGCCTCTGGTGAGGCCACCGGGGCAGACTAACCCGGCACAGGTCTCGTGTGAACCGGGTCGACCCGCTCAGGGAGGGAAGCGGGGAGTGCCGAAGCACTCGCCAAATTAGACGGGGGAGGGGGAGCGAAGTTCCGGGCGGATACAAAGGAAAATACCCTTTCCGCTCAAGGGCATGGCTCAAAAGAAATCAAAGGTATAGGCCACGTCCAAGCTGATCACTCGGGTGCCGTCGGTGTTCGACATCGCCAGATGCTCGTACTCGAGGCGTGCCAGGAAGTTGCCGAAATGCTGCTGGGCGCCCAAGCCCCAGGCGAACTGGGTGCCGCTATCGGAGAACTGGAAGAGCGACGGGTTCGCCGAGCTGCCGTTGAGCTGCCAGCGGTCGAGCCCGACCTTGCCGAAGAAATCGAGGATGGGAAGCGGCAGGTAGCCCACGGCATAGGCCGCGAACGCATGGGCATCGGCATTGGCGCCGCCGAAGTAGAAGTTGCGCGACTCGCTGCCCAGGCGGTAGTAATCGACCTCCGCGCCGACCAGGCTCATGAGGCGCACGCCCGCCAGAGCCTTGACGGACGTGTTGTCGATGTTGAACCCCGCCCCCTCAATGTTCTGCACGTCCGCGTTCGTGATGCCGGCGCCGGCGTATATGTTGGTGTCGGCGCCGCCGTCGGCATGGGCGGAGGCGGCCGCGAGCGTCAGGACGGAAAAGAACAGGAATTTACGCATGAGGTCTCCGCGGGGTTCTGAGCCGATATTGGGAGCAGGCAGCCGTTGCATACAGCCGACAGGATTGGTGCTCCTGTTCCAAAGCAGGACTTTCAGTGTCGTGGAAAGTTCACATGCGCAGCGCTGGCGCGCCATGCAGCATCTGAAACCGGGCGCAAAATATCAGCTCGCTTCCGGCTGTGCACCTGGAGCTGCGCGGCAGAAGGCCGGCAGCGTCTCGAGGTGCGCGGAGATCGTTTTGAGCCTCGGAAACGGCTCCAGGTTGCACTTGAAGCGGCGGGCATTGAACATCTGCGGCACGAGACAGACGTCCGCCAGTGTCACCTCAGTGCCGAACATGTGGTAGCCGTCACCGCTCGCGCGGCTGGCTTCTTCCTCGAGGCCGCGGAAGCCCTCGGCGATCCAATGCCGATACCAGGTGTCCACCGCCGTCTCGTCTTCGCCGAGCTGCGAGCGCAGATAGTTCAGCACGCGCAGGTTGTTGAGCGGATGCATATCGCAGGCGATGGCCAGCGCCATCGAGCGCACGCGCGCCCGATCCCGAGGCGCGCGCGGCAGCAGCGGCGGGCTCGGATGGGACTCTTCCAGGTACTCGATCACGGCGAGGGACTGGCTGATGACGGTGCCACCGTCTTCGAGCGCCGGGATGAGGCCCTGCGGATTCACGGCCAGGTAATCCTGCTGGCGGTGCGCCCCCGGCCGCAGGTCGACGGCCGCGGATTCATAGTCGAGTCCCTTGAGGTTGAGCGCAATGCGGACGCGATACGCCGCCGAGCTGCGGAAATAGGTATAGAGCCTCATGGCCGCTACAATAGCGCGCGATGAGCATCTGGCGCACCGAAGTCACCCCCGAGCTGCTTGCGGGTCTCTCACGCGGCACGTTCGCGGACCGGATGGGCATCCGCATCACCGAGGTGGGACCGGATTATCTGCGTGCGACCATGCCTGTCACCCCCGAGGTCCATCAGCCCTACGGCGTTCTCCACGGCGGCGCCTCCGTCGCTTTGGCGGAGACGGTGGGCAGCGTCGCGGCGAACCTGTGCATCGACAGGCAACGTCTGGAGTGCTTCGGTCAGGAGATCAACGCCAACCATCTGCGCTCGATATCTTCCGGCCTCATCACCGCCACGGCGCGCCCCTATCACATCGGCAGCCGCAGCCATGTGTGGGGCATCGAGATCCGCGACGAGCGCGGCAGACTGGTGTGCGTCTCACGGCTGACGATGGCGGTCGTGCAGCGCCGGGAATCGGCATGATGAGGGCGCCGGCAACCCGGGCTTGGATCGCCGGGATCGGGGCTCTGCTCGTTTGCAGCGGCTGCGGCTTCAAGGGCCCGCTGTATCTTCCGGAGCGGAACGCCACGGTGATCACGCACCCGGGTCAGACACCGGCGAAGAACAAAGGCAAGACTTCACAGCCGTCGCAGCCGTCGAGCTCATCGCCGGCTTCGCCGCCGCAAAGCGCGTCGTCACCGCCGCAATAACAGCGCATTCTTGCCCAATCCGCCCGGTATTCTGCCTGCGCGCCCCGCTGCCGGCGCCAGTCGACTAGACTTGCGGCCCCATGGACGTTGACGAGGAAGCGAGCCGAATCCTGAGCGAGGTCTTCGGCTACTCGCAGTTCCGCGGCGAGCAGCGCGAGATCATTGCGCACCTGATGCGCGGTGACGATGCGCTCGTCCTGATGCCCACCGGCGGGGGCAAGTCACTCTGCTATCAGATCCCGGCGCTCGCCCGCGATGGCATGGCCGTGGTCGTCTCGCCGCTCATCGCGCTGATGCAGGATCAGGTCGCCGCGCTGCAGGAGGCCGGCGTGCGCGCCGCGGCCCTCAACTCCGCGATGAGCTGGCCGGAGGTGGTGGCGACGGAGCGGCAGGCGCGCGCGGGACAACTCGATCTGCTGTATGTGGCGCCAGAGCGTCTGCTCACCGAGCGCTGCCTGTCTCTTCTCGACCAGTGCCCGCTGGCGCTCTTCGCCATCGACGAGGCGCATTGCGTCTCGCAGTGGGGACACGACTTCCGGCCCGAGTACCTGCAGCTTGCCGTGCTGGCGGAGCGCTATCCCGGCGTGCCGCGCATCGCGCTCACTGCGACCGCGGACATCGCCACGCGCACGGAGATGGTCGAGCGGCTGCGTCTGCGCGAGCCGCGTGTCTTCATCGCCAGCTTCGATCGGCCCAACATCCGCTACCGTGTCGCCGAGAAGGACAATCCCCGCCGGCAGCTCCAGCGTTTCATCCGCGAAGAGCATCCAGGGGAGTCAGGCATCGTCTATTGCCTGGCGCGCGCCTCGGTGGAGGAAGTCGCGGACTTCCTGGTCCGCCAGGGGATTGAGGCGCTGCCCTACCACGCCGGCCTCGACAGCGGTACGCGCGAGGACAACCAGCGCCGCTTCATTCGCGACGACGGCATCGTCATGGTGGCGACCATCGCCTTCGGAATGGGCATCGACAAGCCCGACGTGCGCTTCGTAGCGCATCTCGATCTGCCCAAGAGCATCGAAGGCTATTACCAGGAAACCGGTCGCGCGGGCCGCGATGGCCTACCGGCCGACGCGTGGATGGTTTACGGCCTGCAGGACGTCGTGCAGCAGCGGCGGATGATCGACCAGTCGGAGGCCAGCGCGGAGTACAAACGCGTCGCCACCGCCAAGCTGGATGCTCTCCTCGGCCTGTGCGAGACCACCCAGTGCCGCCGTGTGCGACTGCTCGACTACTTTGGCGAGGCGGCGACGCCCTGCGGCAACTGTGACAACTGTCTGGAGAGGCCGGAAGAGTGGGACGGCACGGTCGCGGCGCAGAAGCTTCTCTCCTGCATTGCGCGCTGCGAGTCCGCAACCGGCTTCAGCTTCGGCGCCCAGCACATCATCGACATCCTGCGCGGCAACCGCACCGCGAAGGTCGAGCAGTTCCGTCATGACCGCCTGAGCACTTTCGGTATCGGCGCGGACATCGAAGTCGCGCAGTGGCGCTCCGTACTCCGCCAGCTCGTGATGCTGCGTCTGGTTCAAGTGGACACCGACCGGTACAGCGTCCTTCGCCTGACGGCAGCCTGCCGCGAGGTCCTGCGTGGCGAGCGCACGATACGACTGCGGCGAACGAGCGATCGAAGCGTAATTCGGTCCACGGGCCGCGGCGCAATCGATCGCACGCGGGTGACGGGCGCTCAGGCAGCGCGGGTGTTGTCCGATGGTGCCGGCGCCGTCGCAGACGATAACACCCACGTTGGCCTTTTTCAGGCGCTGCGGGCCTGGCGGCTACAGGTTGCGCGCGAGCACGGCGTACCGGCCTACACGGTGTTCCACGACTCTACATTGGAGGAAATTGCGCGGCGACGTCCGGGCTCGACCGAGGAGCTGAGCGAGGTGACCGGAGTGGGAGCGATCAAGCTCGAGCGTTATGGCGCCGCCGTGTTGGATCTCGTCCAGGCCGCGCCGGCCACTACGCCCGCAGCAGCCCCCTGAGCGGCCGCGCCTCGGCGCTGCCCGGGAAGATTGAGCTCTCGAGCGCCCGGTCCGGCACGTCGAGCTGGTCCGCCAACAGCCCCTTCATGACGGCGCGCAGGTCCAGAGTCGGTTTGAGATCGCGGTCCTGATAGAGCCCGCGCCCCGAGAGACCCGGCCAATCCGCCACCACCCGCCCGCCCTTGACGGCGCCACCGAGGAGGTAAGCCGCCGTCGCCGTCCCGTGATCCGTTCCGCGCGTGCCGTTCTCGGCCACCGTGCGGCCGAACTCCGTTGCGAGCAGAACCGCGGTGTCGTTCCACACGGGACCCAACCCCGCTTTCAGGCCGCCCAGCGCCGCATCGAGCGCCGCCAGCCGCGCCGCAAGCTGACCCTTGGGGCCGCCCTCGTTGAAATGGGTGTCCCAACCCGTGGTATCGAAGACGGCTACCTGCGGGCCGTCCTCGCGGCCCAGAAATTTCGCGGCCGCCTGTACGACCTCCGCATATTGCGCGCCGGGCTTGCCGCGCTTCGCGAGCAGCGGTCGCCGGTTGCCGCGGTCCGGTGCCGCATCGCTGGCCATCATCGAGTCGCCGTCTGCTGCCCCGGAGCCGGCCTCGCCGCCATCCCTGGCGTTGGCCATCCCGCCCGCCTTCTCATCCACGATTGCCTCAGCTGCCAGCGCCTCCGCGAGCTTCTGCGCGAGCCGCGGATCGTGTGAGTAGAGATCGGATATGCGCTGCAGCGTGTCGTCATCGAGCGGCGCAAGGTGCGACGGTGACCAGGATGTGACAGCCGCGGGGCCGCGCATGACGAGCGGGGCGGTGGGCGCTATGCTGATTCCGCGCTCCTTTTCCAGTGCCCGCCCGGCCGGCATCGCCGCCAGTGCGCGATTCAACCATCCCGTCTCCACCGCATGCGGCTGCGGATAACCCGTCTCGAGGACATTCTGCCCGTCGAAATGCGACCGATCCCGATAAGGGCTCGCCACCGCATGAAACACGATGAGCTCGCGCGCGGCGTACGACTGCTGCATGAACGTCAGTGAGGGATGGAGCCCGAAGAACCCATCGAGCGGCAGCGCCCCGTCGTCCGTCCCGGGCTTGCCCAACGCCAGGTCCCCCCGTTGGGTGGCATATCCGGGATCCCCGCAGGCCGGCACCGACGCGAGTCCGTCCAGTGCGCCGCGCAAAACGACGAACACGAGGCGCGGCTTCCTGCCGTTGGCCATGCCCGCGAACGTCACCCGCGAGCTCAGCAACGCCCCACCCGTGGCCAACGCCCCGGTTGTCAGGAATTCACGCCGTTTCATCTTGCTCATCTCCTCATGAACTCCGGCGCCGCCAGCATCAATGCGATCGCCTGCGCTCCGCTCTCCGCACGCGCAATTGCCTCACGGGTCGCGCCACTGAGCACATCGCCCAGCAGTTGCGGCGCCAGCTGCATCGCATTGCGGCGCGGGCCCACTCTCTGTCCGACCGCATCGGCCCACTCGATCCGCTTCAGGAGCTCCGAGGCCCCATCCCAGTCCGCGCTGCGATCGGGCCAGCCCGCGGGCGAGCCCGGTGCCCAGAGCCGCTGGCCGAGCTGTTGGAACAATCCAATGGGCGGCTTCTCCACTTTGACGGGAAGCTCCAGCCCCCGAAAGGCCGACACGATGTAATCCGACGGCGATTTGTACTTCGCCACCGGCTGCTCCCAGGCTTCCGGCGAGTCGATGAGCGCCTTGTAGACGGTGGAAAGGTCGCCGCCGCTCCGCGAGAAGGCTGCCGCTACCCGCCGCACCGCCGACTCGGGCGGATCGTCGGCGATGAAGTGCCGGGCCAGCTTCGTCGCAATGAAGTGTGCGGTCGCCGGCCGCGCCGCCAGGTCGTGCAGCACCGCCACGCACTGGTCATATCCCGTGTCGGGATAGCGCTTACCCATCACGACCCTCGAGCCGGGCTCGTGCATCGCCTCACGGAATAGAAAGGTTCCGGGCTGAGCGCCGGTGCGCCAACCGTCAGGCCCGGCGATCGACCATCCTGTCAGGACTTCCGAGAACGCGGTCACGTCGGTTTGCGTGTAACCGCCATCGACGCCCACCGTATGCAGCTCCATCGTCTCTCGCGCCAGGTTCTCGTTGATGCCCGTCTTGCGATCGGGATTGCGGCGCGCGATGTTCCAGGCCGCGCGTGAGTCGGGTCCCATGGAGAACTGGTTGTCGAGGTAGAGCAGCATCGCCGGGTGCCGCTCCGTGGCGAGCAACATGTCGCTGAAGTTACCGAGAACGTACGGGCGAATGGCTTCGCGCTCGTAGCTGCCCGCGAGCGCAGCCAACACGCTCTTGTCGACGGAGACGGCGAAGTGGTTCGCCCAGAACTGGGTCAGGCGCTCGACGAAGGGCCGGTCGGTAGAGACCGACTCGCGGAAGCGAGCCCCCGCCTCGGCGAGGTAGATGGGACGGACGAGCTGCGGGAGTTTCCCGAACGCTTTCACGGCCGCGGCGTCGTCTGCCCCGCCCGAGGGGCTTGCGGTGTTCGCGCCGCCCGCTCGCGCCGCGCGGATCGTTCGGCGCCGGTCGTAGATTTGCGCCAGGATGCTCGCCGAGCTTTGCAGGCCGTCGTCGGCGATCTCCGGCGCCGGGCCGTCGAGCTGCGCGCGCAGCCAGTCCCGTCCCGAACCCCCGATCGAGGCCAGCTCGCCAGGCCGGGCGCCGAGCCCGAATCGATTGGCGGCAACGGCCGCGGTCAGCCCCTTGTCCATGAGCCTCATAGCGCGCGGAGGCCGCCGCGCGTTGACCGGCGCGGGCTCCGATATACTCGCATTATGTCCATTCCCGATCTCGTCCTCGTCGACGCGTCCTCGTACCTCTATCGTGCCTTTCATGCCCTGCCGGGCCTCAGCAACTCGCGCGGGGAGCCCACCGGGGCGGTTCTGGGCGTACTGAACATGCTCGCCAAGTTCTTGAAGGAATGCCGGGCGAAACGCATCGGACTGGTGTTCGACGCTCCCGGAAGGACTTTTCGCGACGATCTTTTCGCGGAATACAAGGCGCATCGCACGCCGATGTCGAATGATTTGCGCTCGCAGATCGAGCCTCTGTTGACGATTCTGCGCGCGCAGGGATTGCCGCTGCTGCGCGTCGAGGGCGTCGAAGCCGACGACGTCATTGGAACGCTCGCCTGTCGGGCGGCGAGCGCTGGCCAGAGCGTGCTCATCTCGACCGGCGACAAGGACATGGCGCAGCTTGTCAACGAATCGATCACGTTGGTCAACACGATGAGCAACACCGTGCTGGATCGGGCCGGTGTGAAGGCGAAGTTCGACGTCTTCCCAGAGCAGGTCATCGACTATCTCGCGTTGGTGGGAGACAGCTCCGACAATATCCCGGGGATCGACAAGGTCGGCCCCAAGACGGCCGCGAAGCTCCTCAACCAGTACGGGACGCTCGACAGTCTCATCGAGCACGTCGCGGAGGTCAGCGGCAAGGTCGGCGAGAATCTCCGCGCCGGGCTGGAAACGCTCGAGCTGTCACGCAAGCTTGCGACGATCCAGAGCAACCTCGATCTGCCGGTCACGCTGGAAGAGCTGACTCCGTCGCCGCCGGATGTCACGCAGTTGCGCGAGCTGTATACGAGATACGAGTTTCGGGCGCTGCTGCGTCAACTCGACGGATCCGGCGAGGCAGACGCCGGGGCAACGGCGAGCCGCGCACGATCGACGCCGGCTGACACATCGGCTCAGGTGGCCGGTGCGGCGACAGCCGCTGCTGTCGGCATGCCTCCCGGGGACGTGATCTCGCAGGCGGCGCCGCAGGAAGTGGTGAGAAATTACGAGACTCTGACGAGCTGGGAGGGCCTGGAGCGCTGGCTCACGAAGCTGCGCGACGCGGCGCTGATCGTGATCGACACGGAGACGACGAGCCTCGACTACATGCGCGCCGACATAGTCGGACTCTCGTTTTGCGTGGAGCCCGGCACGGCGGCGTATCTTCCGATGACTCACGACTATGCGGGCGCGCCGCCGCAGCTCGACCGCGCCCGCGCGCTCGAGGCGCTGAAGCCGATCCTGGAAGACCCGGAGAAGCCGAAACTCGGCCACAACCTCAAGTACGACGCTCACGTGCTGCAGAATCATGGCATCCGACTCGCTGGCATGCGTTACGACACGATGCTCGAGTCCTATGTCTGGAACAGCGTCGGGACGGCGCGGCATGACATGGACTCCGCCGCGCTTTGCTATCTCGGACGCCGCACCATCACCTACGAGGATGTAACCGGCAAAGGCGCAAAACAGATCGGCTTCAGCCAGGTCCCGGTGGAACGCGCCGCGGAATATGCCGCCGAAGATGCCGATGTTACGTTGTGCCTCCATCGGGCGCTCTGGCCCAAAATCGCGAGCGTTCCGGCGCTGGAGCGTCTGTACGAAGAGATCGAGCAGCCGCTCGTGCCGGTGCTCGAGCGCATGGAGCGCCAGGGCGTGCTGGTCGATCGCGAGCTCCTGAGGAAGCAGAGCTCGGGGTTCGCGGTGCAGCTGCAGGATCTGCTGCAGCAGGCGCGGCGCGAGGCCGGATTCGACATCAACGTCGACTCCCCGAAGCAGCTGCAACAGGTGCTGTTCGAGAAGCTGGGCCTGCCCGTGCTGCGCAAGACCCCGACCGGACAGCCCTCCACGGCGGAGGATGTGTTGGAAGAGCTCGCCGCCTCGTACGCGCTGCCGCGAATCGTGCTCGATTACCGTGCGCTGGCCAAGCTCAAATCGACCTACACCGACAAGCTGCCGGAGCAGGTCAATGCGCGCACCGGCCGCATCCACACGTCCTATGGCCAGGCGGTGGCGCAGACGGGTAGGCTTTCCTCCTCCGATCCCAACCTGCAGAACATTCCCATCCGCCGTCCCGAGGGCCGGCGCATCCGCCAAGCCTTCATCGCTCCGCCAGGCCACGTGCTGCTGGCCGCGGACTACTCGCAGATCGAGCTGCGCATCATGGCGCATCTCTCGGGCGACGAAGGTCTGCTGGCCGCCTTTGCGGAAGATCGTGACGTCCACCGGGCGACTGCGGCGGAGGTCTTCGGGACGCCGCTCGCCGAGGTGACCGCCGACCAGCGGCGGGCGGCGAAAACGATCAACTTCGGCCTCATCTACGGCATGTCGCCGTTCGGACTGGCGCGCCAGCTCGGCATCGAGCGCAGCGCCGCGCAGAGCTACGTGGAGCGTTACTTCCAACGTTATCCCGGGGTGCGACGCTTCATGGACGATACGCGCAAGCGGGCCCGCGAGAGTGGATTCGTCGAGACGGTGTACGGCCGCCGGCTATATCTGCCGGATATTCGCTCCGGCAACGCCGCGACGCGGCAGTACGCGGAGCGCAGCGCCATCAATGCGCCCATGCAAGGTACTGCGGCAGACATCATCAAGCGCGCCATGATCGCCGTTGATTCCTGGTGTACCCGCGAAGACGCTCCCGCACGGCTCATCATGCAGGTGCATGACGAGTTGGTGCTCGAGGTGCGCACTGACGCCGTGGAGGCGGTGGCGGAAGCGGTCCGGGAAAGAATGACTACCGCGGCGGACCTGCGCGTGCCGCTGCGGGTCGATGTCGGGAGCGGAGCGAATTGGGACGAGGCGCATTGAGCGCGCGCGCGGCACGGGCCTCCCGCCGCTTCGCGCGAGACGCCTCCGGCAGCAACACTGCGCGCCGATCAGGACTTTTTCAATTTCGCGGCGACGCGACGATAGGCTTCGCGGAAGGGAATGCCTTCGCTCACCACCAGCCGGTTCGCTTCCTCGGCGGCGTGGATCGCGGGATCGAGATGAATGCGCTCCGGACGGAAGCGCATCGCATCCAGAGCGGCAGGAAGGATGTCCAGAGTCTGTTGCGCCAGGTCGATGCCGCGGAACAGGGGGGCTTTCAGCAGTTGCAGGTCGCGTTGATAGCCTGAAGGCAGCTTGGCGCAGAGGCCGAGGGCTTCCGCGAGGCACGCCTGCGCGGTGGCGGAGCGGCCGCGTAGCAGCTCGAACACATCCGGATTGCGCTTCTGCGGCATGATCGAGGAGCCGGTCGTGAAGGCATCGGGCAGCTCGAGAAAGCCGAACTCCTGCGTGTAGAAGAGCAGCACGTCGGCGGCGAGGCGGCCGAGGTCCTGCATGAGGAGCGCGATCTCGAACAGCAGGGTGGCCTCCGCTTTGCCGCGCGAGAGCTGTACGGCGGTTACCGGCTCGTGGACTTCGGCGAAGCCCAACTGCTGTCGCGTCGCGTTACGGTCGAGCGGCAACCCAGGCGTACCGTAGCCTGCCGCCGACCCCAGCGGCGACTTGTCGACCCGGCGTTGGACCTGCCTCAAACCCTCCGCATCGTCGCGGATCTCCGCCGCAAATCCGGCTGCCCACAGCGCGACCGAGCTCGGCATCGCCTGCTGCATGTGAGTGTAGCCGGGCAGCGCGGTCTTTTTCTCGCGCTCCCCCAGACGGCCCAGCGCCCCGGCAACCCCGAGAGCGCCCCCGCTCAGCTCCTCGACCGCATTCCGCAGATACAGTCGCAATGCCGTCAGGACTTGATCGTTGCGCGAGCGTCCCAGATGCACTCGCCCGCCGGCAGCCCCGATGCGCTCGGTCAGCCTACGCTCGAGAGCCGTCTGACCATCCTCGTCCGCGAGCTCGATGTGCCACAGGCCGCGAGCATGCTCCTCCGCCAGCGTCGTCAGTCCGCCCCGGATCGCCTCCAGGTCCGCAGCCGATAGAAGCTTCTGCTGGTGCAGCATTTCCGCATGTGCAATGGATGCCTGCACGTCGTGCCGTACCAACCGCTCATCGAGCGCGAAGTCTTCCCCCGCCGTGTAGCGCAGGACGCGATCATCGAGAGGCGCTCCCTTGTCCCACAGACGTGTCATGGCAGTTTCTGCGACGAGATCAGCTTTGCGCTCCCTGCTGCTCCGCAGGGGTCAGCGCCTTGATATCCGCGACAATGAGCGTACCCGTCCCCTCGTTGGTGAAAACCTCGCCGAGGATGCCTTCCGGCGCCTGGTAGGAAACCACGTGGACACGGCGCACGCCGCCGCGGATAGCGTCCTCGATGGCCTTCGCCTTGGGCAACATGCCATCGGCGATGCGCCCCTCTTCGCGCAGACGCTTCAGCCCGTGCAGATCGATGTAGGAAATGAGCGATCCCGGATCGGAGACGTTACCGAGGATTCCCGGCGCCCCGGTGCAGAGAACGAGTTTCTCCGCCCCGAGCGCCGCACCCAGGGCCGCGGCGACGGTATCTGCGTTGATGTTGAGCAGCACCCCGTTGTCGTCCGCCGAGAGCGGGCTCACCACCGGCATCAGCCCGTTGTCGAGGAGCTTGCGCACGGCGGTCGGGTCGATCTCGTCGATATCACCTACGAAGCCGTAGTCCACCATCTCGCCGCTCGAGCCGATCTTCACCGGCGGGCGCTTGTGTGCGCGCACCAGCCCGGCGTCGACGCCGCTGATCCCGACCGCCTCGATGTCGAGGTCGCGGCAGATGCTGAGAATGCGCGTATTGATCAATCCGTTCAGCACCATTGCCGACACATCGATCGACTTCTGATCAGTGACGCGCCGGCCCTCAACCATGCGGGTCGGCACGCCGAGCGCCGTGGCGAGCTCCGTAAGCTGCGGGCCGCCGCCATGGACGAACACCACCCGCACCCCGAAGTAGTGCAGGATGGCAATCTGCTCGATGAGGACCCGCGTGGAGGCGATGTCGGCGAATACCCCGCCGCCGGCCTTCACGACGAAGGTCTTGCCCTTGTACATGCGGATGTACGGCGCGGCGTTCTTCAGCGCCCGGATCGCCAGGGCCTGATCGCCAGGATGCATGATCATGTCAGTGTGTCCCTCAAGAGCTCTTCAACATGCGATAAAGAACCGCCACCTGGGCGGTGAGCCGATTGTAGGCCTCTCGCTGCACGATGCTGCGTGGGCTGTCGAGTACTTCGTCCGCAACCGCGACGTTGCGCCGCACGGGGAGGCAGTGCATCAGCCGGCATTCCGTGGCAGTGCGCGCGAACCAGTCGTTACGAACGCACCAGTCCTTGAGCTCCCCGCGTAGCCGGGCGTCCGCCGCCGCATCCCCGTAGCAGGACGTTGCGCCCCATTCCTTCGCGTAAATGATGTGCGCATCCGTCAGCGCCTCGTCGCGGTCGGCGGTCTCCCGCACGGAGCCGCCGGAAAGCGCCGCCGCGCGACGCGCCTTCTCCATGATCGGCTGCGGCAGGGCGAATCCCTCCGGCCGCAGCACGATGACCTCCATGCCGCGCAGCGCCGCCATGTGGACCGCGGTAGCCGGCACGGCAAGCGGCAGCGCGCGCGGATGGTACGCCCAGGAGAGGACGAACCGCGCGTTTCGCGGCACGCCGAGGTCGTCCATCGTCTTCCAGTCCGCCAGGGCCTGGCAGGGGTGGCTGATCGCCGACTCCAGGTTGATGAGCGGCTTGTCGACGAGGCTCGTCATCGCGCTGAAGGCGGTCTCCGCAAGATCCGCGGCGAGATCCTTGCCGTCCGCGAAGGCGCGTATGCCCAGCGCGTCACAGTAGGAAGCGAGTACGGGAATGCCCTCGCGCACGTGTTCCGCCGCCGCGCCGCTCATGATCGCGCCGAGGCGCGTCTCCAGTTGCCACGTCCCCTGGCCCGGCGTGATCACGAACGAGCTGCCGCCCAGGCGCGCCATGGCTGCCTGGAAGGATGCGAGCGTCCGCAGCGACGGGTTGAGGAAGAGCAGGCCCAGGATCCTGCCCGCGAGCGCGTGCGGCTCGGGCCGCGTCTCGAGGCGCCGGGCCAGCTCGAGCAGCGTCAGCACCTCGTCGCGCTCGAGGTCAGCGAGGTCGACGAAGCGCTTCATACTAGTACCCCATCGACTCGTGTCGACCCCGACGCCATGAAGCGGCAGAATTTTGCGTCCAGGCACAGGGATGTGCCCCGCCGCCGCAGGTGGCGGAGCCGCGGGAAAAAAACCGCGCTTTTTGCCCGCGGCGCGCTAGGCCGGGCAGGAGCCCGGATCCAGCGCTTCATACTAGCCTCGCGAGCGCATCCCGCAGCATTTCGACGTGCTCCGACTGCAGGATGAACGGCGGCAGGAGCCTGACGATGTGGCTGTCACTCGCCGTGCCCGTGAGGATGCCGCCTTCCAACAGCTCGGCCTGGATCTGCTTCGCGGGCCGGCTGGTTCGCAGCCCAAGGAGGAACCCCTCGCCCTGGCTCGCCATCACCGGGCCGACGATGCACGTACGGCGGATGTAGTCCGACAAGCGCCGCACGTTCTCGAGCAGATCCTCGGACTCGATGGCTGCGATCACGGCCTCGATGGCGGCGCAGGCCATCGGGCCGCCGCCGTAAGTGGTGCCGAGGAGGCCGATGCCGAGGCTGGCCGACACCTTGGCGGAGGTCAGCAGCGCCGCGCAGGGAAAGCCGTTCCCCAGCGCCTTCGCCGCGGTGATCATGTCGGGCATGACGCCGTAGAGATTGGCGGCGAACGGGTGCCCCACGCGGCCGCAGCCGCATTGCACTTCATCGAAGATGAGCAGCGCGCCAACCTCGTCGCAGCGGCGGCGCAAGGCCTCGACGTAGGATTTGCCGAGATCCACCGCGCCCGCGAGACCCTGCACCGGCTCCACGATCACCGCCGCCGTGCGGTCGGTGACATGCGCCGCAATGGCCCCGACGTCGCCGCGCGGCATGAAACTGACATCGAACGGCTTGCGCGGGAAGCCGTACCAGCTGTCGGAGCCCCAGGTGACCGCTCCCGCCGCGGCCGTACGGCCGTGGAACCCGCCTTCGACCGCCGCGACATGCGGCCGGGAAGTCATGCGAAACGCCAGACGCAATGCGTTCTCGTTCGCCTCCGCGCCGCTGTTGACGAAGAACACGCTGGTGAAATCCAGCTGCGAGAAGCGAACCAGCCGCTCGGCCGCGCGTGCGCGGATGCGCATGGGTATCGCGTTCGTCTGGAAGTTGCACGAGCGGGCCTGCGTGTTGACCGCTTCGGTCCAGCCGGGATGGCCGTAGCCGAGAGCCGCGACGGCGTGCCCGCCATAAAGATCCAGTATGCGCTCGCCGCGGCTGTTCAGCAGCCAGACGCCCTGCGCGGAGGCGACCTCGAACGGATATTGGGAGAATACCGGCGCGAGGAAATCTCTAGCCGGGGCGTGCTGAGGCACTTTGTTTGCTGCCGAGCTCATGTGATCTCTCAGGTCCAGCCCGGCGCGCAGGCCGTGAGGCCCGCCGTCTCCGGCAGACCGAATATGCGATTCATCCACTGCACGGCGCCGCCGGCCGCGCCCTTGTTCAGGTTGTCGAGCACGCACATCACTGCCACCGTGCGGCCGCTCGCCACCGCGGAGATATGCGCGTAGTTGGTCGTCGCGACCTCTTTGACGCGAGGAGCGGAATCCGTCACTCGCACGAAGGGCGATGCGGCGTAGAACTCGCGCAGCGCCGCCAGCACCTTCGGAGTGTCGAGCGATGTCTTCAGCGGCGCCTGCACCGTGACGTGGATGCCGCGGGCGAACGGCCCGGAGTGCGGCACGAATGCGAACTCCGCCTCCACACCGGTCGCGGCGCGCGCGCAGGCTGCGATCTCGGGCGCGTGCCGGTGCGACAGCGCGTTGTACGCATAGAGATCGCTGTGCCGCAACGGATGATGAGTGCCTTCCACGGGCTTGCGTCCGGCGCCGGTGCTGCCGGTGATTCCGCTCACGAACAACACAGGTGGCGTGAGCCCGAGGGAAAGGAGCGGCACACTCGCGAGCAGCGTCGCCGTTGCGAAGCAGCCTGGATGTGCGACGTGCCGGGTGTCGAGCTTGTGCAAGTGCTCGGGTACCGCACAGGTGAACTCCGGCAGGCGGCCCGGAGCATCATGCGCGTGTTTGTAGACTGCTTCGTATTGCGCCGCGGAGCGGAAGCGGAAATCGGCCGAAATGTCGACCACCCGGGGCCGCGTTCCAGCCTGTGAAGCGGCCTGCAACAGCGAGTCGAGCAACTTCGCCGCAACGCCATGCGGAGCCGCGGAGAAGACAGCGCATTCCGGCGTGCCGGCGACCAGCGTGTGCACTTCAGCCTGCGACTTGAAGCGCGCGTCGCCGTATGCCGCCGCCAGATGAGGGAACGCCTTGGCGACCTGTTCCCCGGGTTGGCTGTCGGACAGCACCGCACCGAGCTCGAAGCGTGGGTGTCCTGCGAGCAGGCGCAGCAGCTCCCCGGCGACATAGCCGGTGCCCCCGAGCACCACTGCCGGGATGGGCGCGTTGCGAGGCTCCGTCCCTGCGCCTCGCCCGTCGGGCCGGCTGCCGCCGTCCACAAAATCCGCCGGAGCGGATTTTGAACGCCCGGCATCGCCGGGCGGGCCCGCAGGGCCGAGGCCCATGGATGGGCCGAGTAAAATCGTTCCAGACGATTTTGTCATGCGGCCGATTCCCGGACGAGACCCGTGGCTTCCATGACGCGGTCGCCCAACGCCGCGCCCGCGCTGAGCGCGTTGAAAGCAGGCACGCCCATTTGTGTGGTGATGATCTCCACGCCCACCTGATTGTCGGTGGAGGGACCCGTGACCACGCAGGGCTCGACCCCGAAGCGCTCGCGCAGCAGCTTGACGCCGCCCCAGGCCGCGACCGGATCGTTGGCCGAGAGCACGACACCGGTCAGCGCGGCGCGGATGTCCGGGCATTCCAGGATGGCGTCGACGCCGTACGTGCCGAGAATGCCGTCGCCGAGCTCGAACACGATCACATCGGGCTTGCCGGCCGAGAGCTCGGTCAGCATGGTGCGGGTGAGGGCCGGACCGTTGACCCGGGTGGTGGTGACCACACCCAGGTCGGTGAAGATGGCGGAGCGACGCGCTCCCGCATCTTCCATCGCGAGAACGTCACGGCGCAACGACACGCCGGTTGCCTTGAAGGCGTCGACCACCAGGCCGCGATGGCGCATGCGGCTGATGATGGCGCAGGCCGCGGCGGTCTTACCCGCTTCCATGCAGGTTCCCGCCAGCGCCACGACCGGTACCTGTCGCATATCGAGCTTGGCCTCGGGGTCGAGCCGGCGCAGGCCCACTCGCGCGGGCACGCCGATGCGCTCCCCGAGGTAGGGAAAATGCAGCGCCACGCCGAGCACACGGCAGTCGAAGGGCTTGCCCTTGTCGGGATTGATGGAGTCGCAGATCCCCAGCACGCCGCCGATGTTGAGCATCTGGATGACGTCGCCGGCCTGGAGCGCGGGCGGAACGTGTCCCGAGTAGCCGAAGAGCGCCTTGCGGTGGCCCAGAGCGCCGACCACGATGTCGCCCTTGCCCACCTTGGCCATGCGGCCGCTGGTGAGCTCCAGAGTGTTGTAGGTCGACTTGTTGGTCAGCACTTCGACGACGACAACCACGCCCTCCTCGCAGGGGATCTCCGTCGAGATGCGCACCTCGTGCGACAGGCCGCAGGCCTGTGCCACGGAGGCGATCTTGTCGACGACGACGCTTCTCATGCCGCTGACCATGTCACGTGTCCTTGGCGCGCTCGCCGGCGCGCCGGTGAAATACGCCCGTGAGGGCGACGATCTTGGAGAATCCGAGCGCATCGGTGGGCGTCCACTCACCCGCCGCCTCGCCATATACGCCCTTGGAGGCAGCCATCAGCGAGTAGTTCGACTCGACGCCTTCGACGAAGAGGTTGCCGGGCCGAAGCTGGATGCGCACCTGGCCGGTCACGCGCTCCTGCGAAGAGAGGAGCAGCGCCTCGATGTCGCGGCAGACGGGATCCAGCAGCTGGCCCTCGTGGACGAGATCGCCGTAGGGCTGTGCGACCGTCTCCTTGATGCGCTGCTGGCGGCCGGTGAGCACGAGCTTCTCGAGCTCCCGGTGGGCGGTGAGCAGCACCTCGGCGGCGGGCGCCTCGAATGCGACGCGTCCTTTGGTGCCGATGATGGTATCGCCCAGATGGATGCCGCGGCCGATGCCGAAGGGCGCGGCGAGCGCCTCGAGCGTCTCGATCAGCGCCACGGGCGAGAGCTCGCGGCCATCGAGGCCGACCGGGCGCCCCTGCTTGAACTCGATGACATGCGACTCGGCGCTGCGCGGGTGAGTGAAGGCATCCCGTGTGAGCACCCAAGCGTGGTCCGGGATGCTTCCGGATGACGTCAGCGTCTCCTTCCCACCGATCGTGACACCCCAGAGCCCACGGTTGACGGAATAAGCCGCACCGAACGGGGGGACCGGAAGCCCCCGGCTCTGCAGGTATTCGAGCTCCTCCTGGCGCTTGAACGCGCGGTCCCGCACCGGCGCGAGCACTTCGAGCTCCGGTGCCAGCGTGCGCATCGCGACCTCGAAGCGCACCTGATCGTTGCCCGCCGCCGTGCAGCCGTGGGCGATCATGTTGGTGCCGAGCTTGCGCGCCATGTGCGCGATGGTCTGCGCCTGCATGACGCGCTCCGCGCCCACGCAGAGCGGATACATCTGGCCGCGCTTCACGTTCCCCATGATGAGGAAACGCAGTACCTGCTCGAAGTAGTCCGCCCTCGCATCGACCCGATGGTGACCCACCGCGCCGAGCGCGCGCGCGCGCTCTGCCAGGGTGCGGGCCGCGGCCTCATCTATACCGCCGGTGTCGACGGTGACGGTGATGACCGGACGGCCGTAGTTTTCCTTGAGCCAGGGCACCAGGAACGAGGTGTCGAGGCCGCCGGAATAAGCGAGGACGATGGGCTGGTCGCCCTTCATGGGGACGGGGTTGGGCATTTCAGACTCGGAAGATGCCCTGCAGCCGCGCGACCAGAGTCTCCTGTGCGCGGGCGTGGGCGGTTGCGATGAAGATGGTGTCGTCGCCGGAGATGGTGCCGGCGACCTCGGGCCACTCCGCGCGGTCGATCGCGACTGCGACGCTCTGCGCCGCGCCGATCGTGGTCCTGAGGATGGTGAGCGACGGGCCGGCGCGCTTCAGCCCGCGCACGAACTGCGCCAGCATGTGGAAGTCGCCGTTGGTCCGCGAAACCTCATCCGCAGGCAGCACGTAGCGGCCGCTCGCCTTGAGCACGCCCAGATCGCGCAAATCCCGGCTGATGGACGACTGCGTCACCTCGAAGCCCGAGGTCTTCAGCAGGCGCGCCAGATCCTCCTGCCGACGCACCCGTCCGTCGCGCAGGATGCGCACGATGGCCTGACGGCGTTCGAGCTGCTGGACGTCCATGGGCGTATCAAATGGGCTTGCGGGCATGCATAAATTTGCGCGTATTGTGCATATTCATGCGCGGGTGTCAAGCCACGCGCACCCGTGAGTTCTAGGACCTTTAGCGGCCGTGCGTCTACTTCTCGACGCTGAACACCAGATCGGCGCCCTTGATCTGCCCGGCGGTGGTGCGGATGGTCCAGTGGTCACCCAGGCTGTAGCGCAGGCGGATGGCATTCAATTGCTCCGTGAGGCCGACGCCATAGCTCACGTAGACGCGCGGTGACAGGTACTTGCCGAGGACGAGCGAGGTCTCGTTATTGAGATCCGTCTCCACGCTGATGTCAGGCAGGCCGATCCGCGAGCCGAGCTGTTGCGCGAGTATTGCGCCGCCCTGGGTCAGCAGCTCGCTGGCGGCGGTCGCCTGTTGGTTCTGCGTCGCCTGCAGCATCTGCAGCGTGCTGTCGCCGCCGCCGCCGGAGAGGATGAGGGAGACGATCTGCGATTGCGGCAATGACGGGTCGGAGAAAAAGGATAACCGCGGCTCCTGCAGCGTGCCGCGCACATTGATTCCGGCCGTGACGTCCGGGTACCTCTTGACGGCGCGGACCTCGATGCCGGGATCGTCGATAGGGCCGTTCGTGAAAATGAGACGGCCGCTCTGGATGTCGAGCTTGCGCGCGTAGGCGGAATACTGCCCCTTCTGAATCGAGAGCACTCCCGCGGCGCGGGTAATCGCATCGTAACCGCTGCGCACGGTAATACTTCCCGCGAGCTGACCGGTCAGCCCCAAGGTTTCGATGTTGACGTTGGGTCCGAGTGTCATGGTGATCGTGGTCTTCACATGGACCTGGTCGGCTGGATTCTGCGATTCCTGGCCGACGATGACTTCGTCCGGGGAGGACGTCACCGCGCCTGTGAGGTCCGTCGGGACGATCTTGGCATAAGGCACGGCTACCGTACCTGTGATGTCCACCTCGCGGGCGGCCACCTTGAAGTCGAGGCTCGGCGACGCGTCGATCTGCGCTTCCGGGATGTCAACCACCCGAAGGTTGGTTCCATCCAGGTGCAGCTGGCCATAAGGCAGCGTGTCACGCCAGCGTAGCTGTCCCCTGGCGCGCACCGACCCCTTGCCTGCCTGCGCGGCGCCGTCGAACATCAGACCATCATCGGTCAGCTGTGCCGCCAGCTCGATCTGCCGCAGGTGCAGGTTCGTCTGGTAGAAGTCGACCTCACCGTCCGAGACACGGATGCTGCCGCTGAGCTGCGGTTCCGCCAGCGTGCCCGCGATCCGGGCGGTCGCGGTCAGGTTGCCGGCCGCACGGTCGATGTCCGGGACATACACCGAGACGAGGTCGAGCTTGGCCGTCTGCGCGTGCAGCTCGCCTGAGACCGGCATGTCAGACCAAGGACCCTGGCCGCGGCCGATCTTGAGCGTCCCCGCGAGCGTGCCGATTTCTCCCGCTGTCAGCGACGCATTCGCGTCGATGGAGTCCGGAGTGGCGGTCGCCGTGAGCACGCCCGACCCAATGGAAGTACGCTCGGTCCGGCCGCTCACGAGCCGTCGCGACAGCACCGCGTCGTTCAGCTCGAGGTGCAGTACCCCCTGCGCGGGGTTGTTCCCGCCCCCGAAAAGACGCGTTCCGACGTTGATCGTGCCAAGGTACTCGACGGCCGGCGTGCGACCCGCGGTCAGTGTGCTGAGTGGCAACTGGCTGGCTGTCAACGTGGTCGACCACGCGGCGGGAGTCCAGCTCGCCTGAGCGCAGAGGTTGCCCGGAGAGCCGATCAGGCAGAACCGGTCGATGCTGCTCGCCGAGTGCGACAGCGTCAGCGCTACGGCTTGCTCGAGATGCAGGCGCAATGACTCGACACCCGATGCGTCGAGAGACTCCAGCCTGCCGCCGAAGATGCCGCCGTTGAACCCGCCGCTCGCCATCGCGGTCAGATGCAGCCCCGGCGCCTGCATTTCCAGACGGGCCGTTGCGCCGGAAGCCGGACCGTCGAACGTGAAGTCCAGGCTGCGCACGGTGCGGCGGCGGAAGCGCAGTTGTCGCAGATGCGCCGCGATCGACGAGCGCCGCTGTGAGGTCGGGTCGAAATCCACCGTCGCATCGAAACCCGCCAGCGACACTCCATCGTAAAGGATATCCGCCCCCTGCGCGGTGGCCACGATGTCGGGACTGTCGAGCGGTCCGTGTATCGTGCCGGACGCTTGCAGGTGACCGCGCCCTCCCGCCGACAGCAGGCTGAGATCCTCGGCGGTGACCGCGAAGCGCAGATTCGCGGCGCGGTCGATGCTGCCATCGAGCGCCAGGTGCGTGCGGCCGAGGCGGACACGAACCTGTTGGAACGTCCACGTGTCGCCCGCATGTGTCAGCTTGCCGCCGCCGCTCGCCGCCAGGCCGCGCAGTCGTCCGCTGAGCCCGTCGAGTGCCACACTGAGGGGAGCGTTCGGTTTGAACCCCCGGCCCCCGACGTCCAAGCCAAAATTGACGCTGCCCGGCAGATCGGGCCGCAGCTGGCTCGGGTCGATGCCGGTCGCCTGGCCGCTGATGTCCCAGCGCCGCGTCGGGGCCCAGGTCACCTCGCCGTGTACGGTGGCGTGCCCGCGGAAAATAGCGAGTTGCGCGCGGCTGACGACTACGCCAGTGTTGCCCAACTTGCCGGTGACGTCGGCGGGAACGGGGGCGAGTCCGGGGAGAAGCGTCGGGACCTGCGCCAATCCCTGGGCATGAACGTCATACGGCCGCAGCCCCGAGAGTGCGAAGCTGCCCTGACCGCTGGCGAACGGCACGTTCCGCTCCGCGAGCGGCCAGCGAAAGTTGCTCCAGCTTCCCCGCAGGTCGAGACGCGGTCCGCCCGGGACGGAAGCGAGGCCGATCGTACCGGAGGCAATCGTTCGTGCCCCTGAGGCGACGTGTGAGATGTCGATCCGGCGCGCGATGAGGACTCGCCGCGAAATGCCGCCGTTGAACAGCACATTGAACGAGCCGGCCTTGAGCCCTGCCGGATTCAGGGTGCCGCTGGCAATGAAATTCCGGCCTTCGCCACTCAGGTCCAGCTTGCCGCTGATGATGCCCAGGGCGTCCGTGAGATGCCATGCCCGCAGGTCGAAATCGCGCACCGCCGCCTGACCCTGCCAGTGCCAGTGGTGAGTCAGGTCGAACATCTCGCCGCTCACTGCGCTGCGGAAGGGCGCGAGAATCTCTCCGCTGAGGGCCAGCCTGTCGAGATCGCCCGCGGCATTGGCTGCGAGCCGCCACGTGGGCTGGGCGCGCGGCTCCCAGGTGACGCGGCCGCTGGCCGCAAGCCCCAGCGGATCGCTCGCGTGGAGCTTTCCTGTCACGTCGAAGCCCACTTCGCCCATCTGCAGCCGCGCCTGATAGAAGTGGATGTCGTGGCGGCGCAGCAGGGCGGAGACGGTGATTGCGGTGCCTTCCAGCCGAGGGCCGCCCTGGATCACCACCACTGCCTTGCCGACACTGGCGTGTCCGATGTAAATGGCGAGCCAGCGGGGCACGAATTGCGGCGCGCCGCCATGGCCCGGCGCCGGCCGCGGCGCGGTCGGGCGCTCGACCTCGACATAGACGTCGTCGACGGTCGTAGCGGGCGTGTCGATGGTCTGCCAGAGGAGCGGTTCCAGTTTCACACGGGTATAGATGCCGCGGATCTGAAGGTGCACCCGCTCCTGGTCGATCTCCACCAGTCCGGCGCGGAGGCCGCCGGCGATCGTGCCGCTGACATTCTCTATCCTCACGCCGACCTTGCCGTATCGCTGCGGCAGATGGCTCACGACGAAGCGCAATCCGCTCTGCGTATAGATGACGGCATAGAGCGCAGCGCACGGCAGACCGATCGCGATCAGCAGGAAGCATGCGGTGGCGAGCAGTAGAAAACGGCGCATCGACGGTTACCGCACGCTCACAGCTTGGGCGAGAAGTTGACGTAGAGCCGGGGACTGCCCCGCTGCGACAGCGGCTGTCCGATGTCGATGCCCAGCGTCAGGACCGGCAGGCGGAACAGAAACCCGATGCCGGCACCGTACTGCAGCAACGGCTCCTTGATGAGCACGATTTGCTCCTGGTTGTTGTAGACAGCCTGCTCCTGTGGTCCGAAGTGATTGAAGGCATTGCCGTAGTCGAAGAAGAACGCGAGGCCGAAATTCCTGGGCAGGTCGCGATCGAACTCCACCGTCCCGGTGAACACGTCCTTGCCGCCGGCCTGCGCTTCGGCGCAGATCGTACTGCCCGAAAGACAGTACCTTTGCGTGGGTGACAGGCCGTCGTACTCGAAGCCGCGCACGCTTCCCTCGCCTCCCGCGTAGAAGCGCATCGCGGGAGGCATCTCGCCGAAGTGCGAGGCGGCGGTCGCCCCGAGCTCGTTACGCAGCAGCAGGTGCCACTTGGGCGCCAGCTGGAACACCCGCTCGAGCTCGATGTGGATCTGCAGGAAGTTCGCCTTCGAGCCGAAAGCGCCCTGCGAGCCGCGGATCTCGGCGAAGAAGCCGTGCTCGAACATGGGCTCGCCGAGATAGCCTTTGGGCACGGAAGCGAGGTCGACGCCCGGCACCAGCATGTCGTTGGTCGGTATGCCGATCGTGACACCGGCGTAGCATGCCGTGCCGCTCGTCGCGTCCGGGATACATTCCTTGTTGGAGGGATCCACGGCTCCGCGCCAGCTGGTATTGACGGTTCCGGTGCTCTGCACTCCATTCACGAACCACACCGTCTGCCAGTTTCCCACGACTCTCGTGATGCTCGGCCCGATCGACATGGTGCGCGCGTCGACATCGGCGAGCTCCTGCTGTATGACAGTGCCGGCGAGAGTCAGGTTCTCCACCGCCGGATCTCCGATCGGGATGACGTAGCGGCTCTGCAGGCTGTACTTGGTCACCTGCGCGGCCTCGAGGTCGACACTCATCCTGTGGCCGTAGGAGTTGACCCGCCTGTCCTCCCAGCTGAGGATGCCGCGCGCTCCGGTGTCGCTCTCGTAGCCGCCCGCGAAAGAGTAGACGTTCGGGCGGTTGGCGCCGGCATGGATGCTGATCGGAACCGTGTGATGAGCGCGGTCCGGATCTCCGGGCAACACGTCCAGGTTGGTGAAGTATTGCGAGTCGTCGAGCGCGAACTGCGTGCGCAGAACCTCCGTCAGGTCGAACGGGTCGCCCGCGCGATAGCGCAGGTATTTGCGCACCAGCTTCTCCCTCACGGCCTGTTGCACGATCGTGGTGGCACCGAACCGGTAGCGCACGCCGGTCTGGAGCTCCAGGTCGATGCTTGCCGTATGCGCGCCCGGGTTGACCAGCAGCTGGTGGCGGGTCAGCGTCGCATCGAGATAGCCGTAGGTGGCGGCGGTACGCAGGAGGTCGCCCCTGACGCTGTCGTACTTCGCCTGATCGAGTCTCTCACCGGTGTGGAAGGGCAGATGGGAGATGATGCGTTTGAAAAGCCGGCTCTCGGCTCCGGGGCCGACGACGCGCACGTCCACATGGTCCAGGATCACCGGCGGCCCGGGATGCACCGTGATCAACACCTGCCAATTGCCCGGGCCGGCGGGCGTCACACTCGAACTGACCGTCGGCTGGAAGTATCCGAACGGCTTGAGCGCCGCCTGCACCTCGGGGGCGATCCGGCTTTGCAGTCTCTCGACGGTGTCAGCGCCCAGGCTCTTGGTTTTCTGGTACCGGGCGAAGCTCAGGTACGCCAGCACGTTGGTGCGCATCCGAGCGCTCACACCTTTGACGGTGATGGTCGCATCCGCCAGCGCCAGTGGGCTGGCGAACAGCAACAAGAGGACGCCCGAGGCCGGCCAGCGCGACCGAGCCCCGTGTGACGAATTGCACTGCGCCATTGATGCGTGCGACGAAAAACCCGTGCGAATGAAACACAAATTGTAACGGGGTACGCCCCCGGCCGCTTACTCGGCTCCGCTCGGACCGGGCCATTCCCCGGGCCCCAAGCGGTATTCGGTCTTACCGCTGCGGGCGCCGCCGGGGTCGAAGCGGCGCTCGGCCACGAAGCAGGCACCGGCAGGCTCGAAGGCCACCAGAGTGGAGCAACGCGTACCGTAGCTCGGATTCAGGACGAAGGGGGAGGACAGGGTCCGCTCCCATTCCGGTGAGACGCCGGTGCTCGGCAGGCCCGCCTCGGAAGCCTGCGTGCGGTCCGCGAGCAGCGCGAAGAGCTCGCCGTCATCGACGCTGCCGCCGCCGCGCAGCCACGCTTCGAAGCCGCGCCGCACCCGCAGCAATTTTGGCCAGGGGGTGTCCAGCGCCTCGTTCGACAGGCCGTGGATGCCGGGCGACAGAGCGCGCGCGAAGGGGGCACCGCGGTTCGAGGCGTACCAGAGGGATTCGCTGTCGGCCAACAGCAGGTTGAAGCCGCCATACGCCGCAGCCTCGGGCGCCAGGGCCGCGAGGTGTTCGCCCGGACCTGCCGTCCCGCCGAGATAGCGGGGAATCAGGCCGCCGCGCGATGGCGCCTGCGGCGGCGCTGCCATCAAGTCGCGGAAATTGGTGACGATGCCGAAGCGGCGCCGGCGGTCGATTCCCAGCCACGTGCCCCCTGCGCGCAGATCCCGTCCGGCGAGGAGCTCAGCCGGAGACGGCCAGCGCCCGAGCGGCGCGCTGGGCCTGTCGTGGTACTCGTCGCGATTGGCGGCGACCACCAACTGGTAGCGCGGGTGCGCGTTCCATGCCAGGACGAGCAGGCACACGCCTACTTACCGTCCATCCAGGTGGCGATCAAGCGGTGGGAAATCGAATACACGGCCGGCAGCAGAGCGGCGCCGGCGCGGATCTCCTCGCGCGAGAACCAGCGGGCATCCTCGAGCTCACCGGTGCACTTGATGGCGCTCCCGGGACGCGCCCAGGCACGAAAGCCGATCATGATCGAGGCCGGGAAGGGCCAGGGCTGAGAGGAATCGTAGCGGGCGCCGGTCACCGGCACGCCGGTCTCCTCCATGACCTCCCGCGCGACCGCGTCCTCAAGGCTCTCGCCCGGCTCCACGAATCCGGCGATGGTGGAGTAGCGTCCGGGCGGCCAGGTCGCCTGCCGGCCGAGGAGCGCGCGCTCCCCGTCCGTGATCAGCACGATGATGGCAGGGTCTATTCTGGGGAAGAACTCCTGCGCACAGCCCTCCCTGGAGCAGCGCATGGAGTGCCCCGCGCGCTGCGGGATGGTGGCAGCGCCACACACGCCGCAGTACCGCTGGCGCGAGCGCCAGATCGAAAGCGCGCGGGCGTAGGCGAGGAGGCCGGCCTCGTCGCCGCGAATGAGCGGTGAGAGCGGACGCAGCTCCTCGAAAGAGGAACTCTGCGGCAATTCCGCCGGGACCTCGTCTCCGACCTCCACCAGGACGCACTGCCGCTGCCGGAACCAGCCGAGGAGGACGAGCCGGCTCTCATCGGCGGCAGCGAGCGCGCCCGCCGCGCCTTCGAGAAAGGCGATGTGCGGCTCCGGTTGGGTAAAGACCAGGTGCCGCGTGTCGCTGGCCAGAAGATAAAGAGTCCGCGGATCCTCGAGCGCTGCCCGCGCCCAGCCGGGTTGCTCACGCACCTCGGCGCGGCGATCGATATAAGGACCCGCAAAGAAATTCGGCTGCTCTGATTCCATGGGGCCGTATCTTATAGCGGGGGAGGGCCCGGCCGGCACCAGGCCGGCCTGATGACTTTCGTCACTCCCCTCTCATGACTTCCGGCACTGGGGTGCACACGCCGGCGGGAACACCCTGGAGCCCGTACCCCATCTGCGAGGAGATGCACATGAGCCTCGGCGATTTCTACGAGATCTTCTTCTACGGCATCTGGGCGCTCTGGACCATTCTCTGGTTGGTGTTTGCGCGTAACGTGAAAGTCACGGCCCACCGCCAGGCCGCACTACCGCGTCTTCTCAACATGGCCCTCCTCCTGTGTGCCGCGGCCTTGCTGGCGGCCCCACATCTTCCGGTGCCCGCGCTCGAGGTGCGCCTCCTACCCGCCGCGCAGTGGAAACTCTGGGCCGCCCTCGGTGCGGCGCTTACGTTTCTTGGCTTGCTGTTCACGGTGTGGGCGCGAATCTCCCTGGGGCGCAACTGGAGCGGCGTGGCTGCCGTCAAGACCGATCACGAGTTGATTACCGGCGGACCGTACCGGTGGGTCCGTCACCCCATCTACTCGGGTCTGGCGCTGGCCTTCGTCGGAATGGCCGTGGCGGGCGGGCAGTGGCGGGGAGTCCTGTCCATCGCGTTGGCGCTCATCGCCATCGTGCAGCGGATCCTCGTGGAGGAGAGCTTCATGCGCCAGCAGTTCGGTGTTGTTTACGAGGCGTACGCGCAACGGGTGCGGGCGCTCGTACCGGGTCTCATTTGATCAGCTGGCTCGCACGACGGTCGCCGCGCGTACATGCAAGCATCGGAAAGGTGTCAACCCGTCTTTAGACGGGTACACGCCCGTCCCCGTGCCTGCGAGCCAGGCTCGAGGGCAGCTTCAGCGGTCGGCGCCGCTGCGCGCGGCCGTGCAGTGCTGGCAGCGCTTCTCCCGGATGGGGAAGCGCTCGACGACGATCATGCCGCCGCATTCGCAGCATCTGCCGAGCCGAAGCTGGTCGCCTCGCGCCAGGCACTCCGCCAGGAAGACCGCGTACTCGAATGAGATCGAGGCGGTCGGGACCAGGGTGGCGTAGGACTCGAACGCGGCACAGAGCGAATTGCCCCGGGAGATGTCCGGAAGTGCGGCCGCGGCCGCGGCGGAGGGGTCCACCGGCACCAGGCTGTTGAGCGCGAAAAAGCTTGCCAGAACGGCGGTTTCCTGTTGGATCCTCAGTGAGCGCGTGAAGTACGCCGCCTGGTGGGGCGACTTGCCGCGATGCCGGGGAACATAACAGGCGGCGCGGCCGAGATAGGATCGATAGAGCTTGCGGATGCGGTCGTCGCTGAGTCCGGTCCAGTGGCGGATCGTCTGGGTGCGCGCCTCGTGTGTCAGGAAACGCAATGCCAGCTCCAGGCGCTGCCGATCGCGCTGGTAGCGGTCTTCCGAGATGCGCATGGCCGGTTCCCCCGCCGTCTATGAATTGCCGGGATCAGATCCCGAGCCTATTGTTGGGAAATATTTCCCAAAATACAACCAGGTCATTTTGGGCAAAAAAGCCCAATTTCACCTGTTGCCTCCGGTGGCGGCGCGGGTACCATGCGGCAGTTGCCCGTGGGAGGGAGTTGCCGTCATGTTGCGTAACGAAGCGATCGTGGCGTTGGAATCGCGCGCTCTGGGCCGGGTCTGCTGGCTGCGGCGGGACATGCTGGAGGCGCTGGCCGAGGTCAATCACACCTGTCTCGGGCTGTTTGCGGAGCAGGCCCTGGCTCTGGGACCCCAGGCGCAGCAGGCGCTGCGCCAGGTGGGCGAGCTGTGGCGGGCGCTCGATGAGCGCTCCCGCTGGCAGGCGGCCGCCTGTCCCTATTTGCTGGTCGACGCCTGCTTCGGCGAGCCGCAGCGCTGGCAGTGGCTCGGCGGCCCGCGGGTCAACGATGCGGCGCGGGCTCCGTACGCCTCATTCTTCACCGTGCCGCAGACCGCTGCGGCGGCACGTACGGTGTTCGTCTATGCCTGGTCGATGGTGGTCAACCATTCGGAGGGCGCGCCCACGGTTCTCGGGATTCACCCGCATTGCGCCAGTCTGCTCGGCGCCTGTTCCGTGACGCAGGTTCACGAGCTCGCTGAGCGGGGCTGCGGCTGGCTGCGGCCGCGGTGGCTCAAGCGGGTGCGGCTCTGGCTGCAGATGCTGGTAGCAGCGGCTGAAGATGACGTGGCGACGCTGGAGCGCGCACGCATGCAGGGACTGCAAATGCTGGCGGCGGAGGCCTGGGACTCTGCCCACCACGCCCGGCTTCCGTCCCGCGGCTGCTTCTCAATGCAGTTGCAGTGAGTCGATCAGACTGCGCAGCGCATCGGGCGCAACCGGCTTGACCAGGTGGTAGTCGATGCCCGCCCGCCGGGAGCGCTGGCGATCATCATCCTGACCGTAGCCCGTGATGGCGATGAGCACGGCGCCCTTGGCATGCGGCAGCTCACGCAGGCGCGCGGCTACCTCGTAGCCATCCATGCCCGGCAGCCCGATGTCGAGGAACACTGCCTCGGGCTGCCACTGCTCGGCCGTCTCCAGGGCGGTCGGACCGTCGTAGGCGAAGACGACCTCGTGACCCCACATCTGAAGCAGCATCGACATGCTCTCCGCAGCGTCTCTGTTGTCATCGACGACCAGCAAGCGGCGCTTCGGCGCCGAATCCCCAGTGTCTTGCTGCGCGAGTGCCATGCCTCTCTCCTTATTTCAATAGATGTCGATCTGCCGCAGGCCGCTCGAGTCGCGGGCGCCCCGAAACATGCCTTCGGTGCTGAAGTCCGTGACGATGCGGCCGCCGTGGTCGATAGCGATGATGCCGCCGCTGCCGCCCAGCTCACGGAGCCTGCCATGCAGCAATTCGTGTACCGCCGCTTGCAGGGGGAAGCCACGAAATTCCACGGCAGCGCAGATGTGGTGCGCGGCGACCGTGCGGATGAAGTACTCGCCGTGGCCGGTGGCGGATACGGCGCATACCCCGTTCTTGGCGTAGGTTCCGGCCCCGATGATCGGCGAGTCGCCGACGCGACCCGGGCGCTTGTTCGTCATGCCGCCGGTGGAGGTGGCGGCGGCGAGATCGCCGGCCGCATCGAGCGCAACAGCGCCGACTGTGCCTTGGGAGGAGGGGAAGAGATCCGAGACCGAGTGGCCCCGGCGCTCGCTCTCCAGCTGCGCCCATCGCTCCTCGGTGCGGAAGTACGTGTTCGGTACCAGCGCCAGCCCTTCCTCGAGGGCGAATTCCTCCGCGCCCGCCCCGACCAGGAGCACGTGCCGGGATTTCTCCATCACTCTCCGGGCGAGCTCGACCGGATTTCTCACATGCCGCACGGCCGCGACGGCTCCCGCGCGCTGTTGCCGCCCCTCCATGATGGCGGCATCGAGCTCCGCGGCCCCTTCGCGGGTGAGTGCCGCACCCCGTCCGGCATTGAAGAGCGGGTTGTCTTCCAGACTGGTCACGGCGGCGGCGACCGCATCGAGACTGGAGCCGCCCTTCTCGAGCACGGCATACCCCGCATCGAGAGCAGCCGCGAGGCCGTCGCGGTAGTGGCGCTCGCGCTCGGCAGTAAGCGTGCTGCGCGGCACGGCGCCGGCGCCGCCGTGAATGGCAATAGAAAGCATGGAAGAGTCCGCTATGATTTGCGGGGATATTACCGGTAAAGGCTCTCATGTCGCAGGGGATCCGCAGCATTCTGGTCGCCAACCGTGGCGAGATTGCCATCCGTGTCATGCGGGCCGCGAGCGAGCTCGGCCTGCGTACCGTGGCCATCTACTCGCAGGAGGACCGGTTCTCGCTGCACCGCACCAAGGCGGACGAGAGCTATCTCGTGGGCCGCGGCAAGGGGCCGATCGAGGCCTACCTCGACATCGATGACATTCTGCGTATCGCGCGCGAGGCTCGGGTCGATGCCATTCACCCGGGCTACGGCTTCCTCTCCGAGAACCCGGAGTTCCCGCAAGCCTGCGCGACCGCCGATATCGTCTTCGTGGGCCCGCGGCCGGAGACCATGCGCGCCCTGGGCAACAAGGTGGCGGCACGCAATCTCGCGACAGCGGCCGGCGTGGCGGTCATGCCGGCGACCCCGCCGCTGCCCGCCGGCCTCGAGGACTGCCGCCGGCTCGCGCACGAGATCGGCTACCCGGTGATGCTCAAGGCGAGCTGGGGCGGCGGCGGCCGCGGCATGCGCGTCGTCGAGAGCGATGCGCAGCTCGCAGAGGCGCTGCCCGTGGCACGCCGCGAAGCCAAGGCGGCGTTCGGCAACGACGAGGTCTATCTCGAAAAGCTGGTGCGCCGCGCGCGCCATGTCGAGGTCCAGATCCTGGGCGATGCACATGGCGGCCTGGTACACCTCTATGAGCGCGACTGCACGGTGCAGCGCCGCAACCAGAAAGTCGTGGAGCGCGCGCCCGCTGTGTTCCTGAACGATGCGCAGCGGGCGGAGCTGTGCGCCGCCGCACTCGCCATCGGCCGTGCCGCCAACTACCTCAATGCCGGCACGGTGGAATTCCTACAGGACGCCGATTCCGGCAAGCTCTACTTCATCGAGGTCAATCCGCGCATTCAGGTCGAGCATACGGTCACGGAGTGCGCCACCGGCATCGACATCGTCAAGGCGCAGATCCGCATCGCGGCGGGCGCGCGGCTCGGGACGGCGGCGAGCGGCGTGCCGCCGCAGGAGGAGATCCGGATCGGGGCGCACGCGCTGCAGTGCCGTGTGACCACGGAGGACCCGGAAAACAACTTCATACCGGACTACGGCAAGATCACAGCCTACCGCAGCCCCGCGGGGTTTGGTATCCGCCTGGACGCGGGCACGGCGTATACCGGCGCGATCATTACCCGGTCGTACGACTCGCTGTTGGTGAAAGTGACCGCCTGGGCGCCGACGCCGGAGGAAACCGACGCTCGCATGCATCGCGCGCTGTGGGAATTCCGTATCCGCGGGGTCGTCACCAACCTGCGATTCCTCGACCAGGTCATCACGCACCCGCGGTTCGCGCGCGGCGAGTACACCACGCGCTTCATCGATGAGACACCGGAGCTCTTCCGCTGGCCGCCGAAGCGCGATCGCGCCACCCGCATCCTCACCTACATCGCCGAGACCATCGTCAACGGCAATCCGGAGACCCGCGGCCGGCCGCGCCCGGCGAGACTCGAGACGCCGCGGCTGCCGCAGGTCGCCCTGGCGGACCCGCAGCCCGGCACGCGTCAGAAGCTCGAGGAGCTCGGACCCGAGCGCTTCGCCAAATGGATGCTGGCGCAGGAGCGGGTGCTGCTCACCGACACGACCCTGCGCGACGCGCATCAGTCGCTGCTTGCGACGCGCATGCGCACCATCGATATGAGCGCGATCGCCCCCTACTACGCGAGCCTGCTGCCGCAGCTCTTCTCGCTGGAGTGCTGGGGCGGCGCCACGTTCGATGTGGCGATGAGATTTCTCAAGGAAGACCCGTGGCAGCGCCTGACGACCCTGCGCGAGAAAGTGCCGAATCTGCTGCTGCAGATGCTGCTGCGGTCGGCGAATGCAGTGGGCTATGCCAATTATCCCGACAACGTGGTGCGGTTCTTCATCGCGCGCGCGGCGGAACGCGGTATCGACGTGTTCCGCATTTTCGACTCCCTCAACTGGGTCGAGAACATGCGTCTGCCGATCGAAGCGGTGCTGGAGTCCGGCAAGCTCTGCGAGGCCGCGATCTGCTACACCGGCAACCTGAGCGATCCGCGGGAGAAGAAATACACGCTGGACTATTACCTGCGGCTGGCGCGCGAGCTCAAGGCCGCCGGCACGCACGTACTCGGCATCAAGGACATGGCGGGGTTGTGCCGTCCCCGCGCTGCCTACGCGCTGGTGAAGGCGCTGAAGGAGGAAATAGGGCTGCCCGTGCACTTTCACACTCACGACACCAGCGGCATCGCCGCCGCGAGCGTGCTCGCCGCGGTCGATGCCGGCGCAGACGCGGTCGACGGTGCAATCGATGCGATGAGCGGGCTGACCTCCCAGCCGAACCTCGGCTCCCTCGTCGAGGCGCTGCGTCATGGGCCGCGGGACTCCGGCGTCGATCCGGCGAAGCTGCGCCTGTTGTCCGCCTATTGGGAGCAGGTGCGCCGGCTCTACGCCGCCTTCGAGAGCGACATCCGCTCCGGCGCGTCGGAGGTCTACGTGCATGGCATGCCCGGAGGGCAATACACCAACTTGCGCGAGCAGGCTCGCTCCCTCGGCATCGACAACGCCCACTGGTCGGACGTGGCGCAGGCATACGCGGACGTAAACGAGATGTTTGGCGACATCGTCAAGGTGACTCCGACATCGAAGGTGGTCGGCGACCTTGCGCTCCTCATGGTGACGAGCGGGCTGACAGCCAGGCAGGTCCTCGATCCCGAGGTGGATGTGCCGTTCCCGGAGTCCGTGGTACAGCTCTTTCGCGGCGACCTCGGACAGCCCTACGGGGGCTGGCCGGAGGCGCTGCAGCGCAAGGTGCTGCAGGGCGCCGCGCCCCTCAAGGGACGTCCGGGCGCCGAGATGCCGGCCACCGACCTTGACGCCGAGCGCGCCAGGATCCAACCGAAGATCTCGCGCCCGGTGACCGACGACGATCTCGCTTCATACCTGATGTACCCGCGAGTATGGCTCGAGTATGCCGCGGAGCGCGCGCAGTACGGCGATGTCGGCATTCTGCCGAGCGCGGTGTTCTTTTACGGCATGGAGCCGGGACAGGAGGTCAGCGTCGAGTTGGAGCGCGGCAAGACGCTCATCGTGCGATATGTCGCTGCGAGCGAGGCTCACGAGGATGGAACGCGCACCGTGTTCTTCGAGCTCAACGGTCAGCCGCGCTCGGTGCGCGTGCCCGACCGCAGCCAGGTCGCCAAGCGACCGCCGCAGCGCAAGGCCGAGCCGGGCAACCCCAAGCATGTGGGCGCGCCGATGCCCGGAACCATCGCGACCATCGCGGTGGCAGCCGGCCGCAAAGTGGCGCGCGGCGATCTGCTCGCGACGCTCGAGGCCATGAAGATGGAAACGGCGGTGCGCGCGGAAGCCGACGGCGAGGTGGCGGAGGTGCTGGTCAGCCCGGGACAGCAGGTGGATGCGAAGGACCTGCTGGTGGTGCTGAGCTGACGCGCTCGCTCTTCATGTTTGCCGACAGGCGCAGCACCCCCGCCTTTTGGCTGGGCAGCCTGTTCGTAGTCATCGGCGTGCTGCTGCACCTGCCGATGTTCGTCATGGCGCGGTCCATGCATTACCACTTGGCGGGGATGCCCATGGGGGCGGGCATGCTCTGGGGCATGGCCTGCATCATCGGCGGGATCGGTGCGGCGGCCTACGGGCTGCAGCCCAAGGAGGCAAGCACGGCACCGATGGCGGCACACGAGCGCATCGTGGCACCGGAGGACGCACCGCTCACTCTCTGGCACTGGGGGGCCGGCGCGGCCCTCGCGATGGCGCTGGTCATCGACATCATGAAGCCTGCCAGCCTGGGCTTCGTCGTCCCCGGCATGAAGGTGGAATACGCGATCAGCTCCGCGAAAGTCGCGTTGCTGCCGTTCGTGGCCCTCTGCGGCACGGCGCTCGGCTCGTTCGTCTGGGGCGCTCTGGCCGATCTCTACGGGCGGCGCGCCACCATCCTGGTCTCCGCCGTGATGTTCATCGGCACTTCCATCTGCGGCGCCATGCCTTCTTTCAACTGGAACCTGCTCATGTGCTTCCTCATGGGCGTTTCGGCCGGCGGCATGCTCCCCGTGGCCTACGCGCTGTTGGCGGAAATCATGCCGACGCGCCACAGGGGTTGGAGTCTCGTAGTGGTGGGCGGGATCGGCGCGTTGGGTGGCTATCTGGCGGCCTCGGGCCTGTCGGCGCTGCTGCAGCCGGTGTTTGGCTGGCGCATCATGTGGTTCCTCAACCTTCCCTCGGGGCTGCTCCTCATCGTCCTGAGCCCGCTCATTCCGGAGTCGGCGCGGTTTCTCGTGCATATCGGCCGCCCGGAGGAAGCGCGCGCCACCCTTGCGCGCTTCGGCTCCGTCGTCGTCAGCGAGACGCCCGACTGGGATGAGGAGGCCAAGCTCGACCACTCCCACCTGCCGCCGACCGACAGGCGTTATCTCGGCACCACCGCCGCGCTGACCATCGCGGCGCTGTCCTGGGGCTTCGTCAACTTCGGGCTGCTGCTGTGGGTTCCCAGCGAGTTGATCAGGGAGGGTCACGACATGGGAGTGGCTGCCGCGATCCTCGCCCGCTCGGCCTTCATCGCAGTACCCGTCGTGGCGGTTGCCGCGGTGCTCTACTCGCGCTGGAGCACCAAGGGGTCGCTGCTGATCATGACGGCGGTCACTGCGCTCGGCCTCCTGGTCCTGCTGTTGCGACAGATGGGCTTGCCCGCCGCCTCCAATCCCGTGGTTGCGCTCACGCTGCTCATGGTGGGTTCTACGGGAGTCATTTCCATCCTGCTTCCTTATGCAGCCGAGAGTTATCCGTTGCGGATTCGCGGCCGGGCCACGGGCTGGGTGGCGGGTTGCAGCAAGGCCGGCGGCCTCATCTGCCAAGGGTTGAGCGTGCTGGCCCTGGTGCCCGCGATCGGTGCGGCGGCGGTCGAGATCGCGATTCCCGTCCTGCTCGGCCTGGCGCTCATCGCGCTCTACGGTCACGAGACGCGTGGCCGCGATCTACGCGTGCTCGAGGTGGCCCGCTGAGCCGCTCATGCGCCCAGAAACATCCGATACGCCGGATTCTCGGTCTCTTCCGCATACGCATAGTGCAGCTCGTTGAGATGCTGCAGGAAGTCGGGGCGGTCCGCGGACGGCACCTGGATGCCGGCCAGCACGCGGCCGTAGTCGGAGCCGTGGTTGCGATAGTGGAACAGGCTGATGTTCCAACGGCCGCCCACCGCCTGGAGGAACTTGAGAAGCGCCCCGGGACGCTCCGGAAACTCGAAGCGGTAGAGCAGCTCGTCGCGGATGCCGCGCGCGCGGCCGCCAACCATGTACCGCACGTGGAGCTTTGCCATCTCGTTGTCGGTCATGTCGGTGACCGTGTAGCCGGCCTCGCGCAGAGCGCAGATGACGGTATCGCTTTCGCTGCGGCCCTGGGAGAGTCCGAAGCTGACGAAGATCCGCGCGATCTGCTCGCTTTCGTAACGGTAGTTGAACTCCGTGACGTTGCGGTTGCCCAGCACTTCGCAGAAGCGCAGGAAGCTGCCCGGGCATTCCGGAATCGTGACCGCGAGCAGCGCCTCGCGCTCGCCGCCGAGATCGGCGCGTTCCGCCACGTGGCGCAGGCGGTCGAAGTTGATGTTGGCGCCACTGTTGATCGCGACGACGCGCCTGTCCCGCCACCCCTCCCGGGCGATGTACTTCTTCAGTCCCGCAACGGCCAGCGCGCCGGCCGGCTCCACGATGGAGCGCGTGTCCTCGAACACGTCCTGGATGGCGGCGCAGATCTCGTCCGTATCGAGCAGCACGATCTCATCGACGTGGTCGCGGCAGAGCGAGAACGTTTCCTCCCCCACGCGCCTGACCGCAACGCCGTCCGCGAAAATTCCGACCCTGTCCAGGGTGACCCGCCGCCCGGACTTCGAGCGACTCGTACATGCCGGCGGCGTCCTCCGGCTCTACCCCGATGACGCGGATGTTGGGATACAGGTACTTGACGTACACCGAGATTCCAGCGATGAGGCCGCCGCCGCCAACGGGTACGAAGATCGCATCCACATTGCCGCCCGTTTGTCGCAGCAGCTCCATCCCGATGGTACCCTGGCCCGCGATGACATCCGGATCGTCGAACGGATGCACGAACACCAGGCTGCGTTCCTTCGCGAGCTCCAGCGCCCGATCGAGCGCCGTGTCGTAGTCGTCTCCATGCAGCACGACTTCGCCGCCGAGATCGATGACCGCCTGCACCTTGATCTGCGGGGTGGTACGCGGCATCACGATCACCGCGGCAATGCCCCGCCGCCGTGCCGCGAGCGCGACACCTTGCGCATGATTACCCGCTGAAGCGCACACCACCCCCCGCCTGGCCGCCGCGTCCGACAAGTGTGCGATGCGGTTATAGGCGCCGCGCAACTTGAACGAAAATACCGGCTGCAGATCCTCGCGCTTGAGCAGCACCCGGTTTCCGAGCCGGCGCGACAGCCGGGGCGCCTCCTCCAGAGGCGACTCGATCGCGACGTCATAAACGCGTGCCTTGAGAATCCGCTCGATGTAGGGGCTGGCCATGCCACCAGCTTAGCGAATTCCCGCAAACGGCGGCTATCGATGATCCGGCGTGCCGGCGGAAGGTCGCTAGCGCGAAAGCAAATTAACGCAGAAAGGATTCCACGGCCTGCGCGGCAACCTCCGGCGCGGTCTCGAAAAGCGAGGCACCCCGATCCGGCAGGTCGACCAGCCTGGTCCGCGCGGGGACCTCGCGCGCCTGTCCCTTGTTAGCTACAACTTCGTCGCCGAGGCGCAGGAGGAGAAGCGGCACGGTGAGCTGTGCCAATCGGGTCCGCAGTTGATACGTGCGCTCCGCGGCCGCCGCCGCCGCGGCCTGAGCACCGTTGCGCAGCCGTTCCGCCAGTGCGGCGGTCGCGATCTCGGGCGGCGCAACCGGGCCGCCATACGCTACTGCCCGGCGCCACTCCTCCGGTAAGTGGCTGCCGTCCAAGGCCGGCGCCATCGGCGGCGGCTCGGCGGCGCTCGCGGCCAGCGGAGGCGAGACGAGTACCAGGCGCCGCACTTGAGCCGGCCGCATCGCGGCCAGCTCGGTCGCGACGGCGGCGCCGAAGCCGTGGCCGAGCAGGTCGACCTGACGCAGGCGCATGGTCTCGAGAAAGTCGCCGATGGCCGCTGCATGCTCTGCGACACCTGCGCGAGAAGGTGGCGGATCGGAATCCCCGAAGCCGGGCAGATCGGGGGCAAAAGCCGAGCGCCCAGCCCCGGCAACCGCCAGGAAGCGCCGGAAAATGCGCCCGGAGTGGGGGACAGGATGCAAGCAAAGGAGGGGGGTGCCCTCCTCGAAGCCGCCGCCGGGAGGAATGGCATTGTGGACGTGCAGCTGGCCGTAACGGCACTCGAAATAGCCGCGGCGAAGCCGCGGCTGCGCCGTCGCCGGGGAGCGAGAGTGTGAGGCTTTAGGCATGGTGGTAACCCTGATTGTGCCGCAGTGGCCGTTCAGGTTTAAGCTATTCGCATCATGCAAAACCTGGCTAAGTCCCTGGCTATCGTGGTCACCGTGCTCGCCCTCGCGGGCTGCGGCCTTGCCGAAACCGGCATCACGGCGGCGGCCGGCGGTGCTTCCGCCGCGCAGGATGCAAAGCAGGCGAAGGACACCGAGGCGAAGCTGCAGCAGCAGATCAATGCCGCCTATCAGCAGGATGCGGCAAAGCGCGATGCGGCGGAGGCCCAAGCTCAGTAGCGAGGCGGAGCCATGCGCAATCTCGAAGTCAGGATCAGGCGGCCACCGGCGACAGCCGAGGACTTCGAGGTAGTGCCGGGAGAAATGCCTCGCCTCACCCACGGCGGCATACTCTGCCGTACGCACTGGTTGGGCGTCGATCCGTTGACCTACTCGCCGTCCAGCATCGCGGCGCGCTCAGGCAGGGGCCCTCGGCCCGGTGACGTCGTGCCGGCGTTGGGTGTTTGCGAAGTGCTGGAGTCCCGGCACGATGTCTTCGCGGTCGGGCAAAACGTCGTCATCCAGTGCGGCATGCGGGAGATCTGCGTCTCCGACGGTCATCATGCTTCCGCGTTGCACCCTGGCCAATCTCCTGCGTCGACGGCGCTCGGGCTGCTGGGTCCTGCGGGCATGGCGGCCTATTTCGGGTTGCTCGAGCTGGCTCGACTGCGGGCCGGCGAGACAGTATTGGTCTCCGCCGTGGCGAACGTGGCCGGCGCGATGGCCGGCCAAGTGGCATGCATCAAAGGCGCCCGAGTGATCGGCGTTGGCAGCTCGCGCGACAAATGCGAGTGGGCGACCCGGCGCGCGCGTTTTGCTGCGTGCGTCAATCCTCATGCGGAGAATCTGGGCGAGCGGCTGCGCCAGCTTGCACCGCGCGGCTTCGACGTCTACTTCGACAACTCCGGGGGCGAGCTGCTCGAGGCAGTACTCGCAGGCCATCACGTCGCTCCTGGCGGACGGGTCGTCCTCAACGGGGTCCGTGAGGGCGTCCCTGCAGAATTACTGCAACGGGCGGGCTACGCGTCGGGAGAGATCACCCTCCTGCGATTGCACGCGGCTCATTACGAGCACCGCCGCAGCGAGTTCCTGAAGGATGCGATCGCCTGGCACGGCGCGCACCGACTGGTGTACCGCGAGGATGTGACGGAGGGGCTGGAGAACGCGCCCGCGCACCTGATCAAGGCCATGCGCGGCGATAACTTCGGACATCCTCTGATAAAACTCTAATCCGAGGCCCGCCGCGGATGCGGCGGGCCCGGAATGAGACGAAGCTACTTCTTGCGGGCCGGCCGCTTCGCCGATTTCTTTTTCCCTGCAGCCTTGCGTTTCGCGGGGCGCTTTGCGGCCTTTTTCGCCGGCGATTTTTTGCCGGCGCGTTTCGAGGCCGCGGGCCGCTTCTTGGCCTTGGCGGCTGCCCTCTTCTTGGCGGGCGGGGCTGCAGCCTTGGGCGCCTTTGCCGCGGCGGCTCGCTTCGCGGGAGCTTTCCGCGCGGCGGCCGGCTTGTCCGCCCGCGCGCTTGCCGCGGCGGCGTGCTTGGCCGGCTCGTGGACTGCGAATGCACCACCCTGCGGATCCAGGATCTGAGCGATGCGGCTGCCTCCGGGTACCTCCATCGGCCCCTGCGTCACGCGCCCGCCGGCCGCTTTGGCCGCGGCCGCAGCCTTGTCCACGCTCGTGACGCTGATGTAGGTCAGCCACTGCGGTGGCTTGGAGGCGTCCATCAGCTTGTAGGCGCCGCCGACCTGCGTGCCGCCGTGCTCGATGAGCTGATAGGAGCCCGCGGGCCCCATGTCATGGGCAGGGCCGCGGCTCCACCCGAAGAGCTCCGAGTAGAACGAGAGAGCAGCCTGCGCGTCGCTGGTGGCGAGCTCGTGCCAGGAGAAGTCGGTGGCCGGCGCGCCGGCAGGTGGGGCGCCCGGTGTGAATATCGCGAACGTGGCGCCCTGCGGGTCGGATAGCACGGCGAAGCGGCCCACGCTGGGAATGTCAGCGGGGGGCCTGAGCACCTTGCCGCCCAGGCGCTCGGCGGCGGCCGCCGTGGCGTCGACGTCGGGCGTTCCGATGTAAATCAGCCAGCTTGGCGGCGCCCCGGACTGGCGCGCCGATTCCGGCTGGGCCATGAGCCCGCCGGCCTGTGTCTTGCCGGAGACCCAAAGCGTGTAATCGGGCATGCCCGAAGGCTGGGTCTTCCACGAAAGGACTTTGGAGTAGAAGGTGCCTGCGGCCTGCGGGTCGGTCGTCATCAGCTCGTGCCAGACGAATCGCCCCCGAATCTCAGCGTTGCTCATGTGAGGTTGCCTCTTCTTTACGAGCGGAGTTGTTTCCAACTCCCTACATTCTGCACTGATGCGCGTTGCAGTTCCATGTCTGTGCGCAGCCACAGTGGTCTATTGGCGCAAATCGCTCCCGGCGATTTGCGCGAGCGGGGCCATCTTACTGTCCTTGATCTCACTGGCTTGCTTTCGACGTGGCGAGGAGTCCGACGAAATCCCCTTCGAAGGTGGCCATCTGCCGGGCGTCGTGGACCAGATGGGCCGCGAGCGTCAATCGTGCACGGCCGCGGCGCGCCAGTGTGACCCGGAACCGCTCCCACGCCGGCTCGTCCGCGAAGCGGCACACGGCATCGAAGTCCCCGGGAATGGGCTGCTCGTACTCCATGCTGCTGCGCTGGATGACCAGCCGCGCCTGCAGGGCTGCGTGTGTGAGTCGAAGGTGCAGCAGCGACCAGGCCGAGAGAGTGGCCAGCGCGGCGGCGCTGCCGCCGAAGACGGTCTCATGGTGATTGACGTTCGGAGCAAGGGGGGCCGCAAGCTGCACCTGCTCCGGGGTGGCCATCTTCACCCGCACGCCCATCGCGGCGGAAAGCGGTATCTGCTGGTGCAGATAGCGCTCGAGGAGCTTCTCCGCATCCCGCGACATGGCGCTCCTGATCGGTCCTACCAGGCCCCCGTATTGGGCATGGACGTCCAGGGCTCGGCCGGCGCAAGCGCCGCGCCACGCTGCAGCAGCTCGATCGAGATCTGATCGGGAGAGCGCACGAAGGCCATGCGGCCGTCCCGCGGCGGCCTGTTGATGGTGACGCCGTGCTCTCTGAGGCGCTGGCAGGTGGCGTAGATATCTTCCACCTCGTAGGCGAGATGGCCGAAATTGCGGCCGCCGGCGTAGGCCTCCGGGTCCCAATTGAAGGTCAGCTCGACCTGCGCCGAGTCGTCGCCGGGCGCGGCCAGGAAGAGCAGGGTGTAGCGGCCTTGCGAGTAGTCTTTGCGCCGCAGCTCGACGAGCCCGAGCGCATCGCGATAGAAGCGCAGCGAGGCGTCGAGATCCGTCACCCTGACCATGGTGTGCAGGTATTTCACGGTGCTCTCCTCAGAACATCTCCGAGGGACCAGGCGGCTTGATGTCCACCTTGTGACGCGAGGCGATGAACTCGCCGGTGATCATCTCCTCGTAGCTCTGGCCCGGGCCCACCATCGGGTAGACGCCCGCGTCCGGGTCGATCATGACCTCGAGGAATGCCGGCCCCTCGAAGCGAATGAACTGCTCTACCACCCGCGGCACGTCCTCCTTGCGGTCGAGCCGCACGGCATAGTGAAAGCCGTCGGCCTGGGCGGTGCGGATGAAGTCCTTCTTGTGCAGCGATTTGTCGCTCGCCGAGAGGCGGCCCTTGAAGAAGAGCTTCTGCCACTGCTTGACCATGCCGTCGCCGAAGTTGTTGAGAACGACGATTTTGATGGGTAGGTCGTACGTGGTCACCGTCTCGAGCTCGCCGATGTTCATGCGGATGCTCGAGTCGCCGTCGATGTCCACGACCAGACGCCGCGGATGTGCGAGCTGCGCGCCGATCGCTGCGGGGAGCCCGAAGCCCATCGTCCCCATGCTGCCCGAGGACAGCCAGAGCCGCGGCCGCCGGAAATCACAGTACTGCGCCGCCCACATCTGGTGCTGGCCGACGCCGGTGGTGATGATCGCCTCGCCGCGGGTGTGCCGGTTGATCTCCTCGATCACGTAGTACGGCTGAATGAGGGGGCTCTCGCGGTCATAGCCCATGGCGTGCACGCGCTTCAGCTCCGCGAGCGCCCGGTGCCACTCACCATAGTCGCGTTTGAACCCGGTGCGGCGGCCGTGCTCGGTCAGGGCGCTCAGCGCCTCGCCGAGGAGGCCCACGTGGCTCCACTGCACGTGCTTGACCTTGTTGATTTCCGCGCGGTCGATGTCGAGGTGCGCGATCCGCTTCGCGCCGCGCGCGAACTTCGCGGGTACCCCCGCCACTCTGTCGTCGAATCGTGAGCCGGCGGCGATGAGGAAGTCGCAGTCTTCGACGGCGTAGTTGGCGAAGGCGGCGCCGTGCATTCCGAGCATGCGCATCGCCAGCCGGTGTGCGGTATCGATGGCGCCGATGCCCATCAGCGTGGTCACGACCGGAACCTCGAAGGTCGTCGCGAACTCGGTGAGCGCGCCGCTGGCGTCGGCATTGATCACACCGCCGCCGGCGTAGATCAGCGGGCGGCGCGATTCCCCGAGCATCTCGAAGAACCGCTCGGCATCGCGGGGCTCGATGACCTGATCGGTCAGCTCCTTCATCCGCCGGCGATAGCCCGGCAAGGGCAGGGTGCCGGCACCCTGGAAGACTCCCTCCCAGTTCTGCACGTCCTTCGGAATATCGATGACCACCGGGCCGGGCCGGCCCGTGCGTGCCAGCTCGAAAGCGGAGCGCACCGTCGCCTCGAGCCGCGACGGGTCGGTGACCAGGAACACGTGCTTCGCAACGGAGCCCATGAGCGCCGCGACAGGTGCTTCCTGGAAGGCATCCGTACCGATCGAAGCGCGTGCGACCTGACCACAGATGACCACGATCGGCACCGAGTCCGCCATGCAATCACGAATGGGAGTGACCGTATTGGTTGCGCCCGGGCCGGAGGTCACGAGACAGACGCCCACGCGGCCGGTGGCGCGCGCGAACCCGGCTGCCATGAAACCCGCCCCCTGCTCGTTCGCGGGGACGATCAGCGGAATCTGTGCGCCGCCCCGCCGCGCCTGCTCCTCGTTGTGGAGAAACACGGCGTCGTACGTCGGCAGAATGGCGCCGCCGCTGTAGCCAAAGATGGCTTCGACGCCCTCATCGGCCAGCACCTGTACGATCATCCGCGCGCCGGACAGGGTCTGGCCTGCAAGCGGATTCCCGACAGGACGGGGCTGGATGACGGTGTCGCTCATGCGGAGCTCTCGGAATCGCCTGGATCTCGCGGCGGGGGCCTCCGGAGACTAGCAGGTCGATCTGCAGCACGAAAGCCGCTCCAATGGCCGCCTCGCGCCCGATCCATTATTCTGCCCTCTGCCACTGCCCATCCGGGCTCACCCGAGCGCGCATGCGTCATATTATCGCCATTCTGCTGCAGAACGAGGCCGGTGCCCTGAGCAGGGTCGCCGGCCTGTTTTCCACCCGCGGCTACAACATCGAGTCGCTTTCCGTCGCGCCGACGGATGATCCCACCGTCTCGCGGCTCACTCTGGTCACCACCGGCTCGGATGCCGTCATCCAACAGATCGTCAATCAGCTCAACAAGCTCGTGGACGTGGTCAGCGTCGAGGACATGACGACCGGCGAGCATCTCGAGCGAGAGCTCATCCTGCTGAAATTGCGGGTCCGGCCCGCAGATACCGATGCCGTCCGGGGCTACGTGGTGCGCACGGGCGGCCGGGTACTCGACCCGGCGCCGGACGGATTCATCGTGGAGCTCACGGCGAGCGAGGCGGAAATCGACAGCTTCACGGCCGATCTCGCCCGCGGCGCGGAGCTTCTGGAGGTCGTGCGCAGCGGCGCTCTCGGCATCGGGCGCAACGCGCGACCGCTGCGCGTCGTGCGCTGACCGGGGCGATCAAGGACAGGCGTGTCACCCAGCAGCGATACGGAGCCAGGCGCCGCCTCTGCGCCGCGCGCGCGGATCCTGATCGTGGACGACCTGCCCGAGAAGCGTCTGGCCTACGGGGCGATTCTCGAGGGGCTGGACGCCGAAGTGGTCATGGCCGGCTCCGGAGAAGAGGCGCTGAAGCGCGTGCTCGAGGGAGAGTTCGCGGTCATCCTGCTCGATGTCAACATGCCGGGGATGGACGGACTCGAGACCGCCGAGCTTCTGCGCCAACACCGCAACGCACGGCATACGCCCATCATCCTGGTGACTGCGTACGCCGATGACGTACAGAGCGCACGCGGCTACGAGCTCGGTGTCGTCGACTACATTCAGGTGCCTGTCGTCGTGCCGGTGGTGCGCGCCAAGGTAGGCGTATTCCTGGATCTCTTCCTGACTCGGGCGGCGCTCGCGCGCGCGAACCAGGATCTGGAGTCACGGGTCGCGCAGCGCACCGCGGAGCTGCTGCTGAGCAACGAGCGCCTGCGGGCCGAGATCGAGGAGCGCCTGCACGCGGAGAACGAGCGCGAGGAGCTGCTGGCGCGCGAGCGGCTGCTCCGTGGGCAGGCCGAGGAGCTCAGTCGCCTGAAGGACGAATTCCTAGCGACCATGTCGCACGAGCTGCGCACACCCCTCAATGCGATTTTCGGCTGGATCACGCTGCTGCGCACCGGCCGCCTGGATGAGGCGACTCAGGCCCGCGCGCTGGAGACCATCGAGCGCAACGCTCGCGCGCAGAAGCGCCTCGTCGAGGATCTGCTCGATGTCTCGCGCATCGTGACCGGCAAGCTCGGCCTGGAGCTGGCGGACGTCGCGCCGCGGCGTGTCGTCCAGGGAGCGATCGCCACCATGCAGCCGGCGGCCGAGGCCAACGAAGTCAGGATCGTTGCCGCGCTCGGCGAAGTGACGGGCGTGATCCGGGGGGATCCCGCGCGCCTGCAACAGGTCGTCTGCAACCTGCTGTCCAACGCCATCAAGTTCACTGCCCCCGGCGGCCGCATCGATGTCGAGCTCGCGATGAGCGGCAATCAGGCGCAGATCAGCGTCGCGGACACGGGCCAGGGCATCAAGCCGGAATTCCTGCCGCACGTCTTCGAGCGATTCCGCCAGGAGGACGGCTCGATCGTCCGGCGCCACGGCGGCCTCGGGCTGGGGCTCGCGATCGTCCGCCACCTGGTGGAGCTGCATTCCGGAACGGTCGAGGCGCAAAGCGACGGCGAAGGCTGCGGCGCGCGCTTCATGGTGCGCTTACCACTCCATGCGTCGCAAGCAAGTTAGTGAGAGGCCCAGGGCCGCTCCCCGGGCTGCGGGACCGAAAATGCCGTATGGCTGGCGGCGCCAATCGCCGCGAGCGATTTGCGCCAATTCACTAAGGAACCAACACCGTGGCGCCGGTCGTGCGGCGGCCCTCGAGATCCCGATGCGCCTGCGCCGCATCCGCGAGCGCATATTGCTGCCCGATCCTGACACGCACCGCGCGGCTGGTGACGGCCGCGAACAGCTCACGCGCCGCCGCATCCAGCGCCTGCCGCGTGGCGATATAGTTGAAGAGCGTGGGGCGTGTGAGGTAGAGCGAGCCGCGCTTGCTGAGCTCGAGCGGGCTCACGGCGGGAGGCGGACCCGATGCGTTGCCGTAGGTCACCATCATGCCGAGCGGGCGCAGGCAGTCGAGCGAGTCCATGAAGGTGTCTTTGCCTACGGAGTCATATACGACTGCCACTCCCTGACCCTTGTTCAGCTTCTTGACTTCGGCAGCGAGCGCCTCGCGACCGAGGATCAACACGTGCTTGCAGCCGTTGCGGCGCGCCAGCTCCGCCTTCGCGTCGCTGCCGACCACGCCGATCACCTTCGCGCCGAGCGCCTTCGCCCATTGGCAGAGCAGGAGTCCGACACCGCCCGCCGCCGCATGCACGAGCACGGTGTCACCGCGCGCCACGCGATAGGTGCGACGCAACAGGTAATGCGCGGTCAGCCCCTTCAGCATCAGCGCAGCCGCCTCCTCGTCCGAGATGCCACGCGGCACCTTCACGAGCCGTTCGGCGGGGACGTTGCGAACCTCGCTGTACGCCCCCGGCCGCGAATACACGTAGGCGATGCGGTCCCCTACCTTGAAGCCGCGGACCCTGCGCCCCAGCGCCGTGATGACACCCGCGGCCTCGCGCCCCAAGCCGCTCGGCAACTCGCCCGGATAGAGGCCCGTGCGGTCATAGACATCGATGTAGTTGAGCCCAATGGCCGTGTGGCGCACCTGCACCTCGCCAGCCTGCGGCGCCCCCGGATCAAGCTCCTCGACCCGCAGGACCTCCGGCCCGCCATGCTCGTGAAACCGAATTGCCCGCGCCATGCTGGATCACCCGGCCGCCACTACTGCATCCAATTATGGCACCGTGCGCCGCGCCGTCGACCTCCCTGTGCGCCAACCCACTGGGCCGTGCGAAAGCAAATGAGCAAGCGGCCCGAGGCCGCCCTCGGGCCGCGGGATCAATGGGTCATTCGGCTGGCCAATCAAAGAGCTGAGTCGTCGGTTTCGCCTGTGCGAATGCGGATGACGCGCTGGATGTCTGTGATGAAGATCTTGCCGTCGCCCACCTTGCCGGTCTTGGCGGACTTCAGGATGGCCTCGACGACCTGATCGACGAGGTCGGCGCGAACGGCTACCTCGATTCGCGTCTTGGGCACGAAGTCCACCACGTACTCCGCACCGCGATACAACTCTGTGTGGCCGCGTTGACGTCCGAAGCCCTTGACCTCCGTCACCGTCATTCCCGAGACGCCGATGTCGGAGAGCGCTGCGCGCACGTCGTCGAGCTTGAACGGTTTGATGATCGCGGTGACCAGTTTCATGTGCGAGCTCTCCGTCGGGTATCGGTGCTTTGTCTTTGAAAGGCGGGCTGCCCAGTTCGCGGCAGGTACGATTTTGCAGCTTTCATGCCACGGAGGGGAATACGTTTAAACGGCGAAGATCCTGGCTGCACCCTACCGCAGCTGGCCGCTCCGACGCACCATTATGGGGCATCTGCTCGCGAGTAGTGCATTCATGCCTCGCGCGAAAGCAAATGAGTAAGCGGCCGCCGGCCCCGAAGGGGCGAGGCCCAGGATGGGCGCAAATTGCCGGGAGCAATTTGCGCCCATAGACTCAGCGATCGATGTTCCAGCGGATCGTCATCATCGGTGGGGGCCAGGCGGCCGTCCAAGCCATTGATACCCTTCGGCGCAAGGGCTTCACGGGCGAGCTCGTACTGATCGGCGATGAGCCCTGGCTGCCGTATCAGCGGCCGCCGCTATCCAAGAAATACCTGGCCGGCGCACTCGAGCGCGAGCGCCTGCTGCTGCGGCCGCAGCACTACTATGAGTCCCATTCCGTCGAGACCCGCCTGGGACGTCGCGTCGAGGAGATCGCGCCCCGCGAGCAACGGCTGCGACTCGACGACCGCTCAACCGTCGCCTACGACGCTCTTGTAATCGCGACCGGCAGCCGTCCGCGGCGGCTGGCCGCGCCAGGGATTGATCTCGAGGGAGTTTATTTCCTGCGGACCATCGCCGACGTCGAGCAGATCCGTGCCCGACTGCTGCCGGGCAAGCGCCTGGTGATCGTCGGCGGCGGCTACATCGGGCTGGAGGTGGCGGCCACGGCCCGGGAGGCCGGAGTCGAGGTCACCGTGCTGGAGATGGCCGACCGGGTGATGAATCGGGTCGTCTGTAGCCAGCTTTCAGCCTTCTACGAGGCCGAGCACTCCCGGCACGGGACCCGGATTCTCTGCAATTCGAGGGTCCGCGCAATCGCGGCGGCGCCTGGCGCCAGGCACGTGCGAGCGGTGATCACCGAGGATGGGCAGGAGCATGCGGCCGATACGGTCGTGGTGGGCTGCGGCGTGCTTCCGGCCGACGAGCTGGCCGTCGCCGCCGGACTGGCGTGCGAGAACGGCATAGTCGTCGATGAGCGCTGCAGGACTTCGGATCCGGTCATTTATGCAGCAGGGGACTGCACCAGTCACCCGAGCCTGCATTACGGGCGGCGCCTGCGGCTGGAATCGGTCGACAACGCCTTCGAGCAGGGGGCGAGCGCGGCGCTGAATCTCCTGGGCCTCGAGACGGTCCACGACAAGGTGCCGTGGTTCTGGTCGGACCAGTACGACCTGAAGCTGATCATCATCGGCATCTGCCAGGGATACGACACCGTCGTGCTGCGCGGTGACCCCGCGAGCCGTGCCTTCAGCGCGTGTTATCTACGCGGCGGCGAGTTGATCGCCATCGATACGATCAACAGTCCAAAGGATCAGATGGCCGCGCGCAAGCTGATCGCGGCGCGCGCGCGCCCGAATCCGGACAGGCTGGCGGATCACACCGTGCCGCTGAAAGACACCGTGTAGCGTCTCGCGCTTCAGCGATTAGTGCACCAAACGCAGAGTGAAGCGGTGGCGGAACCGCTGTCCTTCGGACGCTTTGACGGCGCCCAGGATGGTGCCGATGAGCCAACCGATGCCCAGCAATATGCCGAGCAGTATGCCGATGCCGACCACGAAAAGGATGCCGCAGGCGACCTCTGCGATCAACACGGTGATATTGAAGTTGAGCGCTTCCAGCGACTGGTCGGCCACGAACGCGGACTTCTCCCGCTGAGTGAGCCAGACGATCAGCGGCGCGATCACGTTGCCGCCGGCCGGGAAAATCAGCCCGGCAAAAGCGGACAGGTGCGCGAACATCGCCAGGTTGCGCTCATCCTTGCTCACGGCAGCGCCGTAGCTCGCCGGCTCCCCTGATTCGATCATGATCTGCTCCCCGCGGGATCGGGTCGGGCCCGCATCTGCCGCCATTATGGCGCGGCATCGGCCACTTTACCGCGCACCTGGATGGATGTACAGTACAGGCATGCCCCCTCCGCGCGAAAGGAACCAGCCGCTCAAAGGTCGCGGCGCACTCTCGAACCCCACGGGCCGCTTCGAGCGACGCCAGCACGAGGCGGTCGACGACGGCTGGTACCGGGACGAGGTCCCCGACTTCATCCCAACTTCGATCGAGCCGGATCGCGCCCGCTCCGTCATAACACGCAACGATTCACCTGACATTCCGTTCGAGCAATCGATCAATCCCTACAGGGGATGCAGTCATGCGTGCATTTATTGCTACGCTCGCCCCAGTCATAGTTATGTTGGGTTATCTCCGGGGTTGGATTTCGAGACCAGATTATTCTATAAAAAAGACGCCGGCAAGTTGTTGGAAGAGGAGCTGGCGAAACCGGGGTATGTCTGCAAACCGATCACCCTCGGGGCCAACACCGATCCCTATCAGCCGATCGAGCGCCGGATGCGGGTCACGCGCGAGATCCTGGAGGTGCTGACCCGCTGCCGCCATCCGGTCACGATCATCACGAAGAGCGCGCTGGTTTTGCGCGACCTCGATCTGCTGGCCGATCTCGCCCGGGACGGGCTTGCCGGGGTGGGGGTCAGCATCACGACGCTGGACGTGGAGCTCAAGCGCGTCATGGAGCCGCAGGCGGCTTCGCCGCGAGCCAGGCTGGAGGCTGTAAACCGCTTGAACGTGGCGGGCGTTCCTACGGGAGTGATGGTCGCGCCGGTCATCCCGGCGCTGACCGATCATGAGATGGAGAGCATTCTCGAAGCGTCGGCGGGAGCGGGAGCGCGCTGGTCCGGCTACGTGCTGCTCCGGCTTCCCCACGAAGTGAAGGATCTCTTTCGCGAGTGGCTGGCGGTGCACTATCCGGATCGAGCCGATCACGTGATGTCGGTGGTGCGGCAGATGCGGGGCGGCAAGGACTATGACTCGAGCTTCGGCACACGCATGCGCGGCACCGGGGCGTTTGCGGAGCTGCTGCGCAACCGCTTCCAGATGGCGTGCCGGCGGCTGAGTCTTGACACCGGCAGGCACCAGCCGCCGAACACGGCCCTGTTCCGGCCGCCGCGGTCGGGCCCGCAGCTCACGCTCGACCTTTAGGGCCGGGCAGGGTTCTTGCTCAGCAGAGGGGAAGCCGCTCCCGAGACCGTGGTCAAGTTGCGACAGTAGGAAACGGACCGGGCACTGCCGCATCATGCGCGTGTCCAAGTACAGTACTCGCGAGGAGCGAAACCAGTTAAGGTGGAGGTCATGTCACAGGTTCGTGCCGCCGCTCAGCCGGTCACCCTCGGCCATTACACCCTCATCGAGCGTATCGGTACGGGCGGACAGGGTGAGGTTTGGAAGGCGCACGATGACTCACGTGGCGTCGACATCGCCCTGAAGGTGCTCGCCCGCGCCGCCGCTCGCAATCCGGGGGCTTGGGAGACGCTCGAGCGCGAGCACGACATTTCCGGCCGCCTGCAGCATCCCGGCATTCTTCAGGTCCTCGCTCCCGAGAAAGTCGGTGACGTGATGGTTCTGCCGATGGAGCTCGCCGCCGGCGGTGACCTGCGGCGCCTTCGCGGCGCGGGGTACCTGGAGATCGTGCCGGTGCTGCTCGAGGTGGCGGAAGCCCTCGAATATGCCCACGCGCGCGGCGTCGCGCACCGGGACCTCAAGCCGGGCAACGTGCTGTTCGACAGCCGCGGCCGGGTAAAGCTCGCCGACTTCGGTATTGCGGAGCTGTTGCCGCTACCCGGTGCCCCCGCGGAGGCGCGCAGCGGCGGGCATTCGCCATTCTCGTCGAGTCCCGAGCAGCTTCGCGGCGAGCCTCCGAGCCCTGCCGATGACATCTACGGTCTCGGCGCGCTCGCCTACGAGCTGCTGTCGGGCCACCCGCCGTACTACCCCAACTTCGAGCTGCGGCGGGTCCTGAACCAACCCGTCCCCGAGCTCGTGGCCCTGCGGCAGATTCCGCCGGAGCTCAGCGCGATCGTGATGCGCATGCTCGCCAAGAGCGCCGCGGAGCGGCCCGCCACCATGCAACAGGTCATGGACGAGCTCGATGCCACACTGAACGCAACGCTGTCGTTCGCGCCGGAGGGCGCGGAAACGGACGAAGAAGATGACGGGCCGCCACCGGTCGCAATTCAACGTCCCGTCAAGGAGGCATCGGCAGCAACAGCCGCGCCAGCCAAGCCGGCCGAACCAGCGCGGGTCGTGCGGTCCGAGAGCAATGCGCCGCCCCGTCGCAAGATCGAACCTGCCGACAGGACTGAGAAGCCGCGTCCGTCGCCGCCACCAGAGGCTTTGCCGGCGGACGTGCCGAGCTCGGATGCGCGGTATCGACCCAAAGCCCCCGCAGCGGCGCAACCCCCGGCCCGACCCACGACGCCGCCAGCCGACAATCCGGCGGCAGCGACCGCGGCGAGACTGATTGCCGATGTAACACCGGCACCGCGGCCCGTGCCCCCCGCGCCGGTCCAGTCCGGACCCGCTGAGCCGCCTCCGTCCGCGCGCGTTGCACCGCCGCCGCAGCCCGCGCCCGCAACGCCGATCCAGTCCGCGCCGGCGGCGCCGGTCAGGCCCGCACACGCCATGCCTCGGTGGGCCCCGTCTGCCGCGCCGCGCCACTCCGGACACGCCGTGCCGCCCGCACCTGCTTCCGCGGCGCCTCCTTGGCCTGCGGCCGCCGAGCCGCACGGCGAGCATCTCGCTCAAGCGACCACACACACCTTTGCGCCACCGATCGAGCCTGTCTCGGCGGACGAGTTCCTCAATTTTGAAATCCAACACCCGCAACTGCGGGCGCTGCCGCCGCCGCGAAGTCGGCGCGCTCAGGCGCGATACGGCGCCAGGAGGCCCAGCCGCTGGCCCTATCTCCTGTGGGGACTCCTTTGCGGTGCGGTGCTGATCTGCGCCGCCACCGCGGCTGCGCTCTACTGGCTGCCGCGCCAGGAGCTCGCCGGCCTGCAGCCGCTGTTGGCGAGAATCAGCGCTCTCGCACCCTCGCAGCTGACCACGCACCCCACAACGGTTCCGGCGCAGCCAGTCGCAGTACCAGCACCGGCCGCGCCGCCGCCGAAGGCGAAAGTCGACCCCGCGGCGCTCGCTCGACTCGACACGGCGACCGCGGCTTTTCAGAAGCGGGCGGCCACGCTCGCGGAACGAGGGGCCGTGGCGTGGGACGGAGCGGACTTCTCGGCCGCACAGGTGCAGGCCGCCCAGGCGAGTGGTGCGGCGGCCGCCGGCGGCGTGGCGATCGCGATGCAACATCTGAGTCAGGCGCAGCAGCTTCTGGACAAAGTCGCGCAGCGGGCGCCGCGGGCGCTGGCCGCGCAGCTCAGAGCGGGGGACGCGGCACTCGCGGCGGGTCACCGGGATGTGGCGAGTCAGGCATATGATCTGGCGCGACGCATCAATCCGAACAGCCGGCGCGCCGTCGAAGGCTCGCGGCGGGCGCGTTTGCTGAGCGGCGTGCTACCGCTGCTCAACGATGCACAGAAAGCGGAAGCGACGCAAAACTACTCGCGAGCCGCGCAGGATTTCAGTCAGGCACTGGCGCTCGATCCGGGCAACGCGCTGGCGAAGGCCGGGTTGGCGCGCGCCAACGCCACATTTGGCGACGACGGCTACGCGCGCGCCGTGGGCGCGGGTTTCGCGGCGCTCGGGGCCGGACGGCTCACCGAGGCGCAGGGCGATTTCCAGCGGGCGCTCGGCTTCCGGCCGAAGGGCAAGGAGGCGACCGAGGGGCTGCAGCGCGTCAGCCTGGCCATGGAGGCGGGCCGGATCGCGGCGCTGCGCCGGCAGGCGGCGGACCTCGAATCGCAGGAGCGTTGGAGCCAGGCCGTGGCGGTCTATGACGCCGCGCTGCAGGTGGATCCTGCGCTCGCCTTTGCCAAGCACGGCAAGGCGCAGGATGAGGAGCGGGCGCAGCTCTCCTCTTCGCTGCAGCAGATCATCGATCATCCGGACCGGCTCGATTTTCCGGCCGTGCGCGATGAGGCCGTGACTCTACTGCAGCAGGCGCGCACGCAGACGGACGGCCCCGTGCTGCAGTCGCAGGTCGAGCGGCTCACTCGACTCATGCCGCAGTTGGATCGGCCGGTGCAGCTCAACATGATCTCCGACAACGCCACCGAAGTGAGCATTCCGGGCCTCGGCGTATTCGGCAGCTTTGGCCGCAGGCAGATACGGTTGCAGCCCGGCACTTACACGGTCATCGGCACGCGCGCCGGATATCGGCCCGTGCAGCTGGAATTCACGGTGGAGCCGGGCCAGCAGAGCGTCACCATCACCGTGACCTGTTCCGAAGCGTTTTAGATGGCGGCGGGGCACATCCTTGTGCCTGGCATCACAATCCGCCGCTGACGGCTGTGATCGGCCTCACACCGTTGGAATCATGTCAGGGCGGGAGCTTGTGCGCGTGTAGCGACAGGGCTAATAAGCTCGCATGGCCGATACCGATCCCGTCGTGGCGCTGCTTGCCGGCGCGAGCGGCTTCGTGGGCACCCGCGTCCTCGATGCTCTCCTGGATGCGCCCGAGGTCGCGCGCGTGTTCGCCGTTACACGCCGTCCCCTGGGACGGGAGCACAGCCGCCTGGCCAATCGGATCGTGCAGTTCGATCATCTGGAGCGGCAGCTCGCGGGCCTGAAGTGTCAGGTGGCGTTCTGCTGCCTCGGTGCGCGGCTCGGCGACCGCGACGGCGCTGAAGAGCAGGCGGTGCGTCGCGTCGACTTCGGCTACACCCTTGCTTTCGCACGTGCCGCGAAGGCGGCGGGCGCGGCGCGGTTCGTGATCATCTCCACCGCGGGGGCGGACGTCGCGGCGAAGAGCGGGTACCTGCGAATCAAGGGAGAGCTCGAGCAGGCCCTGAGCGGGCTCGGATTCGGCGCGCTCGATATCCTGCAGCCCGCGATGGTGCTCGGCTGGCCGCGCGAGATGCGGGCTGCGGATCTGCTGCGGCGTGTCGCGATGCCGCTCGTCAATCCATTCCTGGTCGGTGAGCGCATGGTGCGGCGTGGTATTCCCGCAGCGACCACCGCGGCGGCAATGCTCGGGACCCTGCGGTCCGGGCGTCGTGGCCCGCAGCGTTACACGTACGAGGGGATTTGCGCGCTCGCGCAGATGAAGCCGCGCAGGCCCGCGGCTCTGGTCGCGGCTGCTCAGTAGGACGCCTGATCAAGCGAGAGGCGCCTGCCGCGGCTCGTCATTCATTACATATCACCCGGTGTGGCTCTACATAAGCGGGAGCGCGGCAATCTCAGGCTCCACTGCGCGCGCTCTTTGAGAGCCGCGCCACACTCGCGGGCCTTGACTCCATCCCGCCTGGCTTCGACACTTGACGGCAGTGACAAGGGCAAACCCGTCGAAAGGCGGGGACGCAAAGCCACCGGTCTAAAGGACGGTTCCTATGACGGCGGGGCTGCCACGGTCGCGCAACGCGCGATCGGTAGCATTCCCCTCGGCATCTCGAGCTATGTCCGATAGTCCGTGGCTGTTGGACTGTCCGGGGAATTTATGACACCAACGGCAAATCTAGCGTCCACCGACGTGGGCGCGGAACAATTGGCAGCGCCTGCCGCTGAGGCTGGGCCGTTCGTGCTCAATTTGTGCTCTTCGACGACCCCGATGGCGCTCGCGCAGAGCGAGCTGCCCGAGCTCAAGCGCTTCACGTTCTTCGTCAGCCGCCGATTCGAGGAGGGACGCGAGCGCTTCCGTCTTCACATGGGATTCTTCGCGAGCCAGGCTGAAGCCGAGGAGTGGCTGAGCGTGGTGCGGGATATCTATCCCGGCGCGTGGGCGGGCGAGGCACCGGGCAAGAAGTTGCGGGCTCGTGCGGCAGAGGCCGCGGCGGTGCAGGCCCGGCACGCCGTCGGCCCACAGAAGACCGTGGCGCCCCCGGCAGCTGCAGTGCCAACACCCCCGGCGCCCGTCGTGGCCAAACCGCAGAACCTGCGACCTGCGGTGCCACCCAAGGTCCCAACGTTGGTGCCTACTCTTCATCCTCCTGCAGCAGCGCCCGCGAGCGCCCGTGCGTCCGCGGGTCCTGCGGGAGCAGCGCGCCCGGCGGTAGCGCAGCCTGCCAAGGCTGCTGCGCCGCAACCGCAGCCAAAGCGTCCGGTTGCAACCACTCCAGCGCCGCACACCGCCGCACCCGTGGCGCGGCCCGCGCAAAACCAAGCGGCTTCACGGCCCGCGGCAACAGCCCCATCGCTGCCGCAGCGCCCGCGCACGGGTGCTGTCCCGGCTGGCGCCCAGCGCCCGGTTGCCAAGGCTGGGCCCATCAAGCCACCCGCGCCGGCGCCCACCAGAGCTGCCGCGCCCGCAGCCGCTGCGGCCGCGCCGCCGAGAACGGCAGTGACGCCGGCCGCCGCGAAACCGACACCGCAGGGCGCCTCCCGGCCCGTACAGCCGCCAGCGAAGAAGCCGCTCTTTGGCGACTCCAACGTGAAGGAAGTGATGGCGGCGTTGGATAGGCACGGAGACTCGACTGGCGAGACGCGTCTCATGCCTTCTCCGATCGCTCAGGCCGGTACCGCAGATGACCCGTCGCTGACCGATACTCAGGTGTTGCGATTTCTCGAGGCGCGGCGGGAGCAGGACGGCACCGCACCGCCCCAATCCGGGTTGCAGGTCGACGCCGCCGCGGAGTCCGGCATCTCGCTGCTCAAGCCCGACGACACCGGTACGCGGCGCGCTCTGAAGGAAGCGGTTTCCCACAACGAGCCGGTTTCCTTCGCGGTGCAGCTGCAGTGGTCGGTCCAGCCGGTGGTGCTCGACAAGGTGCCGCCGCTCGCGATCTTCAGCGCTTACACGCTCTATTCCGTCGAGGGCAGCCGCGAAGGGCGCAAGTGGTATGGATTGCGCCTCGGCTTCTTCAACGATGCGATTTCGGCGAAGCAGGTCGCCTACTACGTGCGCTCGGAGTTCACCTCGGTCGCCGTGGTGCCGGTCGGCCCGCAGGAGCGCGAGCGTGCGACCGAGGACAATCAGCGATTCGCCGGCGCCGGCGCGGCGCGCAAGCGACGCCCGAGCGAGGACAACGAGTTCAAGCTGATCGATTCGGAAGAGACACCGCAACCGGCGCCGGCCGCTCCCGCCGCCGCCGCTTCACCGGCACCGACCGCGGTGCGCCCCGCGGCGGCGCCCAGCGACCGCGAGAGTGCGGGCAAGGTCAGCGCGCGCGCGCGCCGCACCCCACAGACTCTGGAGGAGACGCTCGAGATTCTGGGCGCGAATGAGCTCGCCATCGACAACGCCAGAAGCGAGTCGGTGAGTGACACGGGGGTGCGGCACCTGCGTATCCAGGTTCAGAAGAACACGCCCTTCTCCCGGCTGCTCGAGCGGCTGAGCGAGAGAGTCAGAAAGGCCTAAGACTGTTTGTTTATTGGCGCAAAGAGCGGCATCCTGCCGCTTTGCGCGGCCAGCCCTCTCACGGGATTCGATCCCGCGGCCCAGGGAGCGGCCCTGGGCCGCTTAGTGATTTGCTGTTCAACTACTTCCGAAACAATCTATCCAGCTCGGCGCGGGCGCGATCGGCTGCGGCGGTGTTGGGTGCCGTGTAGGCGCCCGGCCGAGGCTTGAAGAAGTCGCAGAAGTTGGCCCGCGTCTTCTCGCAGACTTCCTCGGCGGTGGGCTCACGGCAGTGCTTGGCTACGCTCGTGTCGTAGTCGACGCACATCCGGCACACGTGCAGCTCGGACCGGCACTTCGGGCATTCCTCGAGACGGCGCAGGGGCAGCGTGAGCGCCGCGAGCGAGGCGCCGCATTTCCAGCAGACGAGCTCGGCGGCGCTGGCGTGTGGCATGGCGCCGCGATTATGCGCCGGTCACACGTTCTTTGAGAAATGCGGCCAGCGCGCGGCCGGTGTGCGAGTCGCGCTTGCGTCGCGCCACTTCGGCCGGGGCGCCCTGGGCGACGATGCGGCCGCCGCCCTCGCCGGCCTCCGGGCCCATGTCGATGATCCAGTCGGCCTCCGCCATGATGTCGAGGTTGTGCTCGACCACCACCGCGCGTGTTGCCCGCGGCTACCAGCCGGTGCAGCACGTGAATGAGCTTCTCGACGTCAGCCATGTGCAGGCCCACCGTCGGCTCATCGAGCACGTACAGGGTGTGCTTCGGACTTCTGGCGCGGGCCGCGCCGCGACCTCGCCGCGCACCTTGGAGAGCTCGGTGACCAGCTTGATGCGCTGCGCCTCGCCGCCCGAGAGCGTCGGGCTCTGCTGGCCGAGGGTGAGATAGCCGAGCCCCACGTCCTGCAGCAGCTTCAGTGCATGGTGGACGCGCGAGTGCGCGCGAAAGAACCCGACCGCCTCGTCGACGTCCATCGCCAGCACGTCGCCGATGCTCTTCTCCCGCCAGAGCACCGACAGCGTCTCGGAGTTGAAGCGCGCGGCCGCCGCAGACGTCGCACAGCACCTTGACGTCGGGCAGGAAGCTCATCTCGATGGTCTTGACCCCCTGGCCCTCGCAGGCCTCGCAGCGGCCGCCCGCGGTGTTGAAGGAGAAGCGGCTGGCGGTGTAGCCGCGGATGCGCGCCTCGGTGGTGCCGGCGAAGATGCGTCGGATGTCGTCCCAGAAGCCGATGTAGGTGGCCGGGCAGGAGCGCGGGGTCTTGCCGATAGGCGTCTGATCCACCTCCAGCACCCGGTCCACCTGCTCGAGCCCCTTCATGGCGGCGCAGCCGATGAGCTGCGGATCGCCCGTGCGGCGCCGGGGCCGCGTCCCTTTGCCGTTGCCGCGGCCGACGTCGCCGAGCAGGCGGCGCAGGTTGGCGTAGAGCACGTCGCGCGCCACAGTCGACTTTCCCGAGCCGGAGACGCCGGTGATCACCACCAACCGCCGAGCGGAATGCGCACCTCCGCGCCCCTGACGTTATGCAGCGATACGCGCTCGAGCTTCAGGTGTGGGGTGCGCGCGATTACGGGCCGGTAGCGGCTGCGCGCGGGTGCAGCAGCGGCTGTCGCAGGAAGCGCCCGGTGATCGAGCGCGGGTTGGCGATCAGGTCCTTCACGGTCCCTGCGCCCACCACCTCGCCGCCGCGCACGCCCGCGCCCGGGCCGAGATCGAGCACGTGGTCGGCGCGGCGGATGGTCTCCTCGTCGTGCTCGACGACGACCAGAGTGTTGCGATGGCCGGCGAGCTCCGCGAGCGAGTCGAGCAGGACCGCATTGTCGCGCGGGTGCAGGCCGATGGTCGGCTCGTCCAGGACGTAGCACACGCCCTGCAGGTTCGAGCCGAGCTGCGCGGCCAGGCGGATGCGCTGCGCCTCGCCGCCGGAGAGCGTGGGCGCGGAGCGGTCGAGCTGCAGGTAGCCAAGCCCCACCCGCTCGAGGAATTTGCAGCCGCGCGCGGATCTCCGCCAGCAGGTCGCGCGCGATCTGCTGCTCCGCGTGGCGAGAGCTTGAGGCGACGGAAAAACTCCGCGGACTGCGCCACCGAGCTCGGCGGCGAGATCGGCGATCGGAGCGCTCGCGGAAGCGCACGTCGAGTGCGACCGGATTCAGCCGCTTGCCCGAGCATGCGGCGCAGGTCTGCGGCTCGCCTCATACGCAGTCGTTCCGCCAGGTCTCCGCGGCCGACTCCGCTCCTCCTCGAACGCCGGGCATCTTCCAGGCCAGTGCCGTAACAGCTCTCGCACCAGCCGTGCTTGGAGTTGAAGGAGAAGAGGCGCGGGTCGAGCTCGGCGAAGCTGCGCCCGCACGAGGGGCAGGCCCGCTTGGTCGAGAAGACCGTCGGCTGGTCGCTCTTCGGACTCAGCACGTGCACCAGGCCCTTGCCGAAGTCGAGCGCGCGGGCGAGCGCCTGATGCAGCGCGGTGTCGGTTTTCACGCCGACATCGATCTCCGCGACGGGCAGCTCGATCGTATGTTCCTTGAAGCGCGACAGCCGCGGCCACTGCGCCGTGGAAAGGTAGGCGCCGTCGACGCGCAGGGTCTTGAAGCCCTTCTTCGCGGCCCACTTGGCGAGGTCCGTGTAGTAGCCCTTGCGCGCCACGACGAGCGGCGCCAGCAGCGCGATGCGCGTGCCGCGGTGCTCGCGCAGCAGCCGCGCGGCGATCGAGGCGGCGCTCTGCGGCTCGATCGCGACATCGCAATCGGGGCAATGCTGGGTAGCCGAGCTTGACGTACAGGAGCCGCAGGAAGTGATAGATCTCCGTCAGTGTCGCGACGGTGCTCTTGCGGCCGCCGCGGCTGGTGCGCTGCTCGATGGCGACCGTCGGCGGAATGCCGAATATCGCATCCACATCGGGCCGGGCGGCGGGCTGCACGAACTGCCGCGCATAGGCGTTGAGTGACTCGAGATAGCGGCGCTGACCTTCGTTGAAGAGGATGTCGAAGGCCAGGGTCGACTTGCCGGAGCCTGACACGCCGGTGATGACCGTGAGCCGATCCCTCGGGATCTGCACGTCGATGCTCTTCAGGTTGTGCTCGCGCGCGTTGTGGATGACCACGGAGTTGCTTGCATTCCCGTTGGCGCGCGCGGCCGTCGCGTAAGTGGCGGCCGGCTCCTTGACGGCGCGGCCGGATGCGCTCGCGGGCTGGGCCGGCTCACCGCCAAGCGCCCGCTCGTACTCCGCGAGCGCGCGGCCCGTGTGGGATTGCGGGTGAGCGCGCACCTCGTTCGCCGTACCGGCGCAGACGATGCTGCCGCCGCGCTCGCCGCCCTCCGGTCCGAGATCGATGATCCAGTCGGCGGCGCGGATCACATCGAGGTTGTGCTCGATGACGAGCAGCGAGTGTCCGGCGGCGAGCAGCTTGCGAAACGCGCGTGAGGAGCTTCGCTACGTCCTCGAAGTGCAGGCCCGTGGTCGGCTCGTCGAAGAGGAACAGCTTGCCTTTGTGGGTCGTGCTCGAGAGCACGGAGCCCGCCTCGGCGAGATGGCCCGGCGAGCTTCAGGCGCTGCGCTTCGCCGCCCGAGAGCGTCGGCACCGGCTGTCCGAGCTTCACATATTCGAGGCCGACGTCGGCAAGGGGCGCGAGACGCGCGGCGACCTCGCGCGAGTCGCGGAAGAACTCGCAGCGCCTCGGTGACGGTCAAGTCCAGGACGTCGGCGATGCTGGCGCGGCGGCCGTTCGTGCCTTCGCGCTTGATCTCGAGGACCTCGTCGCGATAGCGGCGGCCGTCGCAGTCCGGGCAGCGCAGGTACACGTCCGAGAGGAACTGCATCTCGACGTGCTCGAAGCCGTTGCCGCTGCAGGTCGGGCAGCGACCGTTGCCGGAGTTGAAGCTGAAGGTGCCGGCGGTGTACTTGCGCTCCTGCGCCGCCGGCTCCGCCGCGAACAGCGTCGCGGATGGCATCGAAGGCGCCGACGTAGCTGGCCGGATTGGAGCGGGTGGTGCGCCCGATGGGAGTCTGATCGACCATGACGACATCGTCGATGAGCTCCGCGCCGCGCAAGCCCGGAGAACTGTCCGGGGGCCTCGGTCGGCTTGCCGTGGTATTTGAGGAGCGCCGGGTAGAGCACGTCCTCGATCAGCGTCGACTTGCCCGGAGCCGGAGACGCCGGTGACGCACACCAGGCGCTTCAGCGGTATCCGGACGTCGACGTCCTTGAGGTTGTGCTCGCGGGCGCCGCGAGTTCCAGCCAGCGGTTGGAGCGCGCCTCGGCGACGACCTCCTCTGCCGGATGACGGCGCCGCAGCGCCGACGGCGCGCTCGCCGCGCGGCAGCACGCTCTTGTCCCGCTCGAGATATTCGCCGGTCAGCGAGCGGCCATCGCGCGCGGATCTCGCGCGGGGTGCCGAAGAACACGATCTCGCCGCCGCGCTCGCCCGCGCCCGGACCCAGGTCGAGGATGCGGTCCGCCTCCAGCATGATCTGCGGATCGTGCTCGACGACGAGCAGCGAGTTGCCGGCATCGCGCAGGCGCTTCATCACGGCGATCACGCGCTGCATGTCGCGCGGATGCAGGCCGATCGAGGGCTCGTCCAGCACGAACAGGGTGTTGACCAGCGACGTGCCGAGCGCCGTGGTCAGGTTGATCCGCTGCACTTCGCCGCCCGAGAGCGTGCGCGACTGGCGATCGAGCGTGAGGTAGCCGAGGCCGACATCGGCCAGGTAGCTGAAGCGGCCGCGGATCTCTCCGAGCAGCAGATCGGTCGCCTCATCGAGCGGCCGCGGCAGCTCCAGCCGGCGGAAGAATTCGCAGGCGCGCTCCACGGGCAGCAGCATCAGATCGTGAAGCGACAGACCCGGCAGGCTCTGCAGCGTCTCGTCGCTCCACGCCACACCGCGCGGCCGGAATCGTGGCGTCGCGCCGAGCGCCGCAGTCGCGAGCGCTTGGTCGCCGACACGCCAGAGGAGCCCCTGGGTCTTCAGGCGTGCGCCGCCGCAGGCTTCGCAGGGCGTGTAGGCGCGATAGCGCGACAGGAGCACCCGCACGTGCATCTTGTAGGATCGCGCTCTCGAGCCAGGCGAAGAAGCGCTTGCCGCCGTACCAGACCCTCCTGCTCCAATCGCCTTCGCCCTCGATGACCCAGTGGCGGTGCTCGGGCGTGAGCTCCCGCCACGGCACATCGAGCGGAATGCCGCGCTTCCTCGCGAACTTCTCCATGTCCTGCTGGCATTCGGCGTATGACTTGGTCTGCCAGGGCTTCACGGCGCCACCGCGCAGCGATTTGGTCTCGTCGGGAATGACCAGGCCGTAGTCGATCCCGATGGTGCGGCCGAAGCCGCGGCAGGTTCGCACGCGCCAACCGGCGAGTTGAACGAGAAGAGGCTCGGTGTCGGCTGCCTGGTAGGAGCGGTCGCACTCCGCGCAGTGCAGCGCGCTCGAGTAGCGCCAGGTCGCGAGCTGCTGCGGCGGGTCGCTGTCGTCGACGACCTGCACGTTGACGCGGCCGCGGCCAACACGCAACGCCGCCTCGAGCGACTCGAGCACACGGCCGCGCTCGCGCCTGGCCGGCGCGGAAACGATCCTGCACGACCTCGAGCACGGTCGTCGGTCCGTGCCGCGGCGCGGGCCGAGCGGCCGCGCTTGCCGCGCTTCGGCGCATGCCGGCTGCGCGGTCTTCTCGGCGCGGGCGCGCGCCGTCGGCAGGTTCGAAGAATCCGGTGTAGCCCTGCTTCTCGAGGAGCGCACGGACCTCCGCCTCCTGGAAGCTGTCGGGCACCGGCACGGGAAAGGTTAGGAGCAGCCGCGGATCGCCCGCGGCGGCGGCGCGCTCCCGCATGTCGGCATAGATGCTTTCCGCGGTGTCGCGCCGCACCGGCCGGCCGCAGCTCTCGCAGTGGAGCGTCGCCGCGCGCGCGAACAACAGCTTCAGATGGTCGTTGAGCTCCGTCATCGTGCCCACGGTCGAGCGCGACGTGCGCACCGGATTGGTCTGATCGATGGCGATGGCCGGCGGAATGCCCGCGATCGAATCCACCTGCGGCTTGTCCATGCGGTCGAGAAACTGCCGCGCATAAGGCGAGAAGGTCTCCACGTAACGCCGCTGACCTTCGGCGTAGAGCGTATCGAAGACCAGCGAGGACTTGCCGGAGCCCGACACGCCCGTCACCACGACGAGCTCGTTGAGCGGCATGTCGAGGTCGAGATTCTTCAGGTTGTTCTGGCGCGCGCCGCGCACGAGAATCGCATCGCGATTGGCGTCGGTCATTCCGTCACCGCAGTCGGCATGGTGTCTCGAGGAAAGGGGGCTGAAAGGAAGGGCAACGACGAGCGGGACCCGCTCGCAGGAATGCGGCGATTTTAGCCGAAATCTGCGTATGCGGCGATGCTCGAGTACGCTCTCGCCAGATACAGTAGCGGCAGCCGAAGACGACTGGATAGCCTCGGACGCCCGTAGCGTACAATCGGGGCGCGCCGGCCGAAAGCAAGCCTCAGCGAGGACCCCATGTCGCCGCAGTCCTATAGCAATGTCCTGCAGATGATCGGCAATACGCCGCTCGTCGCCGTCAATCATCTCGACACCGGCCCGTGCCGGCTTTTTCTCAAGCTCGAGAACCAGAATCCCGGCGGCTCGATCAAGGATCGCGTCGGGCTCTACCTGATCGAGGCGGCCGAGCGCGAGGGGCGGTTGCCTCCCGGCGGCACTCTGATCGAGGCGACGGCGGGCAACACCGGGCTCGGCCTCGCGCTGGTGGCGGCGCAGAAGGGCTACCGGCTGCTGCTCGTCATTCCCGACAAGATGAGCCAGGAGAAGATCTTCCACCTGAAGGCCATGGGCGCCGAAGTGGTGCTCACCCGCTCGGACGTCAGCAAGGGCCATCCGGAGTACTACCGCGACCTGGCGGAGCGTCTCGCGACGCGAGACGCCCAACTCCTTCTATCGTCAACCAGTTCGGCAATCCCGCCAATCCCCAGGCGCACGAGGAGACCACCGCTCCCGAGATCTGGGAGCAGATGGATCACAACCTCGACGCCGTCGTCTGCGGCGTCGGAACAGGCGGCACGCTTACCGGAGTATCGCGGTTTCTTCGCGCGCATCGCCCCGGACGTCGACATGGTGCTGGCAGACCCGGTCGGCTCGGTGCTGGCCGAGCTATGTGAGGACCGGGAAGATGCCGCAGGAGCACGGCGCCTGGCTGGTCGAGGGCATTGGCGGGGATTTCGTGCCGCCGGTCGCGGACTCTCGCGCGTGTCAAGTCCGCCTACACCATCCCCGACGCGGAGGCGTTCAAGACCTGCCGCGAGCTGCTGCGCAAGGAAGGCATCATGGCGGGCACCTCCACCGGCACGCTGGTCGCCGCGGCGCTGCGCTACTGCCGCGAGCAGACCAGCCGAAGCGGGTCGTCAGCTTCGTCTGCGACAGCGGCAACAAGTACCTCTCCAAGGTCTACAACGATTACTGGATGCTCGATCAGGGATTCCTGGAGCGCGAGCGCTTCGGCGACCTGCGGGACCTGATCGCGCGCCGCCACTGGGAGCGCGCCGCGGTCACCGTGAACTCCACCGAGACGCGTCATGGCGGCGTACCGGCGCATGAAGCTCTACGACGTCTCGCAGCTGCCGGTGATGCAGGACGGCCGCATCGTCGGCATCGTCGACGAGGAGGACATCCTGCTCGAGGTGTTCGCCAACCCCAAGCACTTCAACGAGCCGGTCACCGCCGCGATGGAGAGCCACCTGGTCACCGTGCCGGCGGATGCCCCCGTGCACGCAGCTCATGGAGATCTTCAACCGCGGCATGGTGGCCATCGTGATGAACGGCAGCGAGTTCCTGGGACTGATCACCCGCATCGACCTGCTCAACTGGCTGCGTCGCCGTGTACCTGAGGGCAACTGATGACCGACAAGCAAATGCGCTTCGCCACCCGCGCCATTCACGGCGGACAGCATCCCGATCCGCTGACCGGCGCCGTGATGCCGCCGATCTATGCCACCTCGACTTACGTGCAGTCGAGCCCGGGCGTGCACAAGGGATATGACTACTCGCGCACCCGCAACCCGACGCGGGATGCGCTGCAGGCGGCGCTCTGCAACCTGGAGGGCGGCGGCGCGGCATTCGCGTTCGCCTCGCGGAATGGCGGCCAGCGCCACGCTGCTCGAGCTGCTCGATGCCGGCTCGCACATCGTCGCGATGCACGATCTCTACGGCGGCACTTACCGCCTGCTCGAGAACGTTCGCAAGCGCTCCGCGGGACACCAGGTCTCGTTCGTCGATCTGACGCGAGCCCGAGGCCCTGGAGGCCGCGATCCGTCCCAACACGCGCCTCGTCTGGGTGGAGACGCCCACCAATCCGTTGCTGAAGCTGGTCGATCTGGCGGCTGTCGCTGCCATTGCGCGCGCAAAAGCGGCATGCTCAGCGTTTGCGACAACACATTCGCCACGCCCTACGTGCAGCGGCCGCTCGAGCACGGCTTCGACATCGTCGTGCATTCGACCACGAAGTATCTGAACGGTCATTCCGACTGTGTGGGCGGGGCGGCCATCGTGCGCGCCGACAGCCGCGTCGCCGGAGCGCCTCGGCTTCCTGCAGAACGCCGTCGGGGCGTGCCGGGGCCGTTCGACTCGTTCCTGACACTGCGCGGCATCAAGACGTTGGCGCTGCGCATGGAGCGGCACTGTGCCAACGCGCTGGCCGTGGCGCAGTTCCTCGCGAGTCACCCCAAGGTCGAGCGCGTCAACTATCCGGGCCTGGCGAGTCACCCGCAGCATGCGCTCGCGCGCCGGCAGATGACGGGCGGCTATGGCGGGATCGTCACTGCAGTGTTGAAGGGAACGCTCGACGACGCGCGCCGCATGCTCGAGCGCTGCCATCTCTTCTCGCTGGCCGAGAGTCTGGGCGGGGTCGAGAGCCTCATCGAGCACCCGGGCACTCATGACGCATGCGTCGCTCCCCGCCGCCGATTCGGGCTTCGCTGGGCATCGGCGATGGGCTCATCCGGCTCTCGGTCGGAATCGAGGACGCGGAGGATCTGATCGGGGAGCTGAAGGAGGCGCTGGGCTGAGGCGCAGGTCGGTCCACGCTCAAGGCAGCGCGTTAGTCACGTTGCGCGTCACGTCGCGCGCCACATATTCCGGCTGACCGTAGCTGCTGTTGGTCGCGGCGGCCGTGAGCGCATAGACCTGCCGATTCTGGCCGGCGACCTGGTGTGTCGTTGCGCTGCAGGTCACCGTCACGACGAACCCTTTGAGCGCCGCCTGAGTCAAGTTCAGGGTTTTTGTGGCCGCGCAGGTGGCACGCCGCAGCGCCATGTTGGCTCCATATTCAATCCCGGCCTCGGCGGCCGCCTGGGTGCGGGCTTCGAGCATCTCCACACTCGCGGCTTGATACTGCGTCATCGCGATCTGCACGGCGAAAGCCCCGAGCGCCGCGAGGACCACGATGAGAAAGATGGCCGCGACCAGCGAGAAGCCGTCCTGTCTTCGGGCGCAGCCGCGACGCGGCCCAGCGCAGAGGCTCATTGGCTGTACTCCGTTGGCGCCTGGAGGAATACCTGCAGGGTCTCACCACTGTTCGAGAGAGTGATCCTGAGAATGGCGAGCTGGCCATACGCGTAACCCGCGGGGGCGGGGACGATTGAAAGCGTGCACGCCGAGACATCGTGAGCGATGAGCGCGCCCGTGCCGGCCGGCGGCACGGCCTGAGTGGGCGTGACGGCGTAGCCGGAGTAGCGCATAAGGGTTCCCGCCGTCGGATTTGCGGGATTCGGATTGCAGACGTAGCTCACCGGACCGGATACGAGATACGCGTTGTGCGCCGACGGCGGAGCGCTCTGGAACGTCATCACGGGGCTGAAGGTCACCTGGTTCTCGCCCTGTGAGGGCGGAGTGCCTGGGTTGACGATCACGTTGATCGAATCGCCCGCTGGCGTCATGACCCCCGTCGCGCTGTTGTACGCCGACGTACCGAGGTTTCCGACGGAAACGTATTTTGCGGAGTACGGTAGCGTCTGTGTGCTGAACGGGTCGATCGTGCCGAAAGACGGTATGGAGCTGCCGATCGTCAGCTCCTCGCCCGGGCTGGGATTGTCTCCGGTCCCGTAATACCGCGCCACCCCCGTCGTAGCGAGCAATTCCAACGCTGTTGCGGCCCCGTTGGCCCGCATGCTGTTGGGGAGCGCAGTGCGGGCATCAACCGTGACGGCGTCGCTGATGCGGTGCGCGGAATCGACCAGGTCCGAGCGGCGCGTCTGCGCGAAGTAGGACTCGATCGGCGCATTCAGAAACAGCACCATGAAGACGGCCACGATCGCCGAGACAATGATTACGACGATAAGCTCGATGAGCGTGAATCCGGCGGCCTGGCGAATCCGGTGGCTCACGGGTACAGCGTCCGGTAGCCGCTGAGGCCCGCGATCTGGCCGTCGGGCGACGTCACGGTCACGGTGACCAGCTCGGATTGGGCGGCGGGCACTGCCGGCGCCGCGCCGATGGCGCTGTTGGTGACAGTCACCTGCACGCCGTAGCCCCCCAGATTGATCACGGGGGAGCCGGTCGCATCGTGTGCGCCGACATCAGCGAGCCCGTTGTAGTCACCGACTTTGGCCATCTGCGTCCGGGTGCAGCCGGGGGCGCAGGGATCGGAACCGAACGGCTTCTGCAGGATCTCGTTCAGGTAGGACTCGGCGATCGCCACTGCCTGGACCTGCTGCATGTTCTCGGCGCTGCGCGCCGCTGTCGCGGACACCAGGGCAAGCACGCCCGAGACCGCGACGGCGATCACGACGATGCTCACGATCAGCTCGACCAGCGTGACGCCTCGACAGCGCGCGGGCGATGACATACCCGCCCGCTCTAGTATGAAGCGCTGGATCCGGGCTCCTGCCCGGCCCAGCGCGCCGCGGGCAAAAAGCGCGGTTTTTTGCCCGCGGCTCCGCCACCTGCGGCGGCGGGGCACATCCTGTGCCTGGTTACGGGGTTGTACTGCTTCATGATTCGGGGCCGACGTGTGTCGATGGACAACTAGGGGGCCGTCACGAAGCCGCTGAGCGCATCGATCTGAAGCGCGAGCGGTTGCGCCGCGCCCGTTGGCGAGACGGTGATCGTGGTGGGATTCGCGATCGGCGCCGGACCGGCGATCGCGCCGTTGGGTGTGAAATCGAGGACGACGGGCGCCGACACGTCAGCGTCCGACGGCGGCGTTCCAGCCAAGGCGGTGCCGTCGGCTTGCAGTACCGCGACGCTGTATGCGCCGGAACACGTAGCGCCTGTTGCCGGCAGCTCGGCGTTGTAGCCCGTACCGGGTGCGATCGTCAGCTGCACGTCGCAGCCGCTTGCTGCCGCCGCGGACTCGGAGGCGCGGATGGCAGCCGCCAACACGTCGGTGTAGCCCCGGGCATCGAAGGCGGCTGTACTGACGAATTTGGGAGCGGCCACCGCCGCGAGGATGCCGGTGATGACGATCACGCAGCACATCTCCAGAAGCGTGAAGCCCCTGATTGAGTCCTCGCGCCGCATGGCTCGACCCCTCATGCGTGGCAGGCACAGGGATGTCCCCGCCGCCGCAGGTGGCGGAGCCGCGAGCAAAAACCACGCCTTTTTGATCGCGGCGCGCTGGGCCGGGCAGGAGCCCGGATCCAGCGCCAACATATTAGTTGCAGTCGGTGGTCGTCAAGGTCACGACCGGAGCGAGGTCGTCTCCCGCCGCGTCTTTCGCTGCATTGGCATATGCAGCGCGACATTGCCCAGGGGTACCGGCTCCATTCGGGACGTATACGCCGTTGGCCGGACTCGAATATCCGGTCGAGGTGCTCTGGTCAAGCAGCAGGCCGATGCTGGCAGCGTTCGGGTAGGTATTGACGAAAGTGATCGTCTGGCCTTCGATCGTGAGCGGGCTGACGGGGGCCGCGGTCGCCTCCCAGATGCCGTGCGCCATCGTGTCAGCGGCCTCCATGCTGCCCCCGATCGACTTCACCGCGGCGATCCGTGCCTGGCCTTCCAGCCCCATGAACTTGGGCACCGCGAATGCCGCGAGGATTCCCAGGATGATGATGACGACGACCAGCTCGATGAGCGTGAAGCCGCGCTGTGTGGAACGGATCATGAGCTTGACTCCGAAGGCAGACCCGCAGGGGTCACACTATTGTCATCAATCATAGGTTCCGCGCACGCAACATGTTGAAAACAGTCAATAAACTGTGACGCGGATCGTGGACCATTGCCCGGGATGTGATCGCCCTCACGTGCCACCGGGAGCCTGGGCAACAGCACAGGCACAGGGATGTGCCCCGCCGCCGCAGGTGGCGGAGCATCGAGCAAAAACCACGCTTTTTGCTCGATGCGCGCTGGGCCGGGCAGGAGCCCGGATCCAGCGCTTCACACTAGTGGCCGGCGCCCACCTTGGCGATCATGTTCCACATGGGCAGGAATACCCCGAGCGCGAGAATCAGCACCATGCCACCGATCAGCACGATGAGAATGGGCTCGATCGCCGCGCTCAGCGTGCTCAGCGAGTATTCGACCTCGCGCTCGTAGAATCCCGCGACCTCATCGAGGAGCTGCGGCAACTCGCCGGTTTCCTCGCCGACGGCGATCATCTGCAGGACGAGCTGCGGAAACATGCGCACGCCGGCTGCGGCGCGGCTCAACGGCTCGCCACGCGCCACCCGGTCGCGCAGCCGCAACATCCGGCGGGCCAGGTAGTCATTGCCGCAGACCCGCGCGATGATGGCGAGCGTCTCGAGCATGGGCATGCCCGCCGTGAGCGCGATGGAAAGCGTGCGGCTCAGGCGCGCCAGGGCGGCCTGGCGCGCCAGGGGCCCGATCACCGGGAGTGCCAGCAGGAATTTGTGCCACCACAGCCGCCCGCCCACCGTGCGTACGTAAACGCGCGCCGCAGCGAAGAGGGCCGCCCCCACTGCCAGCACCCAGTACCAATCCCGGCGGGCGATTACTGCCGTCCCCATGATGATGCGCGTAGGCAGCGGAATGTCGTTGCCGAGCGCACGGAAGAGCGGCGCGAACCGCGGCATTACGAAAGTCGTAATGATGCCGATTGCGACCGCGATGGCCACCATGACCATGACTGGATAGCGCAGGGCGGCTTTGACCCGCACCTGCATATCCCGCTCCTGACTCAGGTAGTCGCTGAGCCGCAGGAACGCCGCCTCCAGCGTTCCGGTTGCCTCACCCACGGCGATGATGCCGAGATAGATCTCCGGGAAGAGCTCGGGGTGGCGGCCAAAGCTCGTCGCCAGGTCCCGCCCCGCCTCGAGACTGTGCAACACGTCCTCGAGGGCTCGCCGCAGCACGATGTTATGAGTGGAGGCCGCGAGCCCGCGCAGCCCACGCAGCAGCGGAATGCCCGATTTGACAATGGTGTACATCTGGCGCGTGAACAGCACCAGATCAGCGGTCTTGGGTTTGCCCATGCCCATGCGCCGCGCGATTTGCGTGAGCGGCGCTGAGGCCAGCGGGGCATCGAGGCTCGCAACGATGCTGATCGGCGTAACGCCGTCCTGCTGCAGGCGTGCGGCAACCGCGTCCTCGGATTCGGCTTCGAGGCTGCCGTTCACCGGCTCGCCGCGCGGCGATCGTCCACTGTAGAGAAACTGGCTCACGGCAGATCGTGTTGCAAGCGCGGTGCTGCGCTACTTGCGGCTGCCCGTCGCATCCGCCTGCAGAGCTTCCTCCAGCAGCGGGTCGGCCGCCGGGCCGCTGTACGAGGCCTCGTCCGTGTCCGTGCCACCGATCACGCCCAGCGCCTCGGCGATGCTCGTGACACCACGGATCGCGAGGTCGAGGGCGCTTCGCGCCAGAGACACAAAATCGGTGCGCGTGCGTGCGGCCGCCTCGAGCCGTCCGAGATCGCCGCGCAGGATCGCATCGGTGAGCGTCCGATCGATCTCGAGCAGCTCGTACACTGCGATGCGGCCACGATAGCCGGTCAGGTTGCAGTACGTGCAGCCGGAACCGGCGCGGAACGAAGCGGCCGCCGCCTCCGCGCCGAATTGGGCCGTGAGCAGTGCCGCCTCGTGCGGTCCGGCCTGCGCGGGATGCGCACAGTGCTCGCAGACACGCCGGAGCAGCCGCTGCGCGACGATGCCATGGACCGCCGCGGCAATCATGTAGCCGGGAGCTCCCATGTCGAGCAGTCGATGGACCGTGGCCACAGCGCTCATGGTGTGCAGCGTCGAGAAGACGAGATGGCCGGTGATCGCGGCGCGCAACCCGATCTCGGCCGTCTCGCTGTCGCGCATCTCGCCGACCAGGATGATGTCGGGATCCTGCCTGAGCGTCGTGCGCAGCACGCGTGCGAAATCGAGGCCGATTTTCGCGTTGACCTGCACCTGATTGATGCGGTCGAGGCGGTATTCCACCGGGTCCTCGACGGTGATGATCTTGGTGTCCGGCTGGTTCAGGTGCTGCAGCGCCGAGTAGAGGGTTGTGGTCTTGCCGCTGCCCGTGGGGCCGGTCACCAGCAGCATGCCGGCGCTGCGCTCAATGAGCGCGCGAAAGCGCGCGAGCAGCGGCGGCGGCATCCCGAGCGCATCGAGACTCATCAGGCTAGAAGACTGATCCAGCAGCCGCATCACCACGGACTCGCCATGTTGGGTCGGCATGGTCGATAGACGCACGTCGATGGCCTTGCCGCCGATCTTCACGGAGAATCGCCCGTCCTGCGGGAGGCGCTTCTCGGCGATGTCGAGCCCGCTCATCAGTTTCAGGCGCGTAGTGAGCGCACTGGCTACCCGGCGCCCCCCCTCAATCACTTGCTCCTGCAGATGGCCGTCGACACGCTGGCGCACGCGCAGCGCGCTATCTCCGGGCTCGATATGCACGTCTGATGCACCAACCTGCATGGCGTCGTGAAACACCGTCTGGATAAGTCGGATGACGGGAGCATCCGGCGAGCCCTCCTCGGCGGCGAGCTGCTCGATGTCGATATCCGCGTCCAGCTCCTGGCCGACCTCCTGCGCGATCGAGGCGATCTCATCGGTGCGCCGATAAATCGTGTCTATCGTCCTGAGCAGGTCGGCCTCTTTGACCAGCGCGAGGCGGATCGGCCGCTTCAGGGCCGCGGTCAGCTCATCGTAGGCAAAGAGGTCCGTGGGGTCCGCCATCGCGACGAGCGCGCCGGTCGCATCTGCCTGCAACACCAAGGCGCGGGAACGGCGAGCCTGCGTCTCCGGCAGCAACCGCACCGTGTCGGGCGACAGTTGGACCTGACGCAGGTCCATGAAGGGGATGCGCAGGTGCTTGGCCAGGGCCTCGTGGAAGGCCTGCTCACTCACCATGCCGAGGTCCGTCAGCACCCGGCCGAGCCGCCGGCCGCTGCGGCTCTGCTCCGCCAGGGCGGTCTTCAGCTGCTGCTCATTGATGAGCTTCTGCTCGAGGAGCAGCTCCCCGACCCGCACCCGTTTACGACGCGGCGGCTCGCTCACGGGGACCTTGCCTTCGTCGCCGGTGTCGCATCCTCCATCGTCGGCGATTCGTGGACGAGCTTCGACCAATCACTGCCGTTCACGACCATAGCCCGCAGCAGGATCACGAGCTCCACCTTGCTTTTCGTGTCCTGCTCGCTGCGAAACAGCCGCCCGAATCCGGGAATGTCACCCAGGAGCGGTGTCTTGTACTGCTGCTTGTCCACGGTCTCCTGCATCAGGCCGCCGATCACGATCACCTGGCCGCTGCGCGCCCGGACCATGCTGTCGGATTCCCGTACGGAGCTCTGCGCCATGGGCAACACGTCGGACTGTCCCTGTACCTCCAGAGTCAGGGTCTGTGTGGATACCGCACTGACGATCGGGTGGATATGCAGCAGCACCTCGCCGTGTGCTCCGATCTGCGGCGTGACATCCAGCGCCACCCCGGAGAAGAATGGTGTCAAGCTGACGTTGTCCGAGATCGTGGGCGTCGTAGTCCCCACCACCGTGTTGCTCTGCACACCGGTGACGTAGAATTGATCGACACCGGCCTTGATGATCGCCTTCTGATTGTCGAGCGTGGCCACCCGCGGGCTCGACAGCACGTGGGTGTTGCCCTCCGTGCTCAGGAGCTGGATGACAGTGTCGAAATTGGCGAAATCAGCAGCCACCGTGAACGCGCCGCCGAGACTGTTGGTGGTGAGGCTGGTGAGCGGGCTGCCTGGCGACAGGGTGATGGAAGAGCCGCTGGGAGCAAGTGCGTTGGCGGTACCGAAGCCGTTCGCCGGGGCGGTCTGGCCGATGAGGTAGTGGCTGCTGCCCAGGGCCATGATCTGTGCCCAGTTGACTCCCGCCTGGTAGGCATGGTCGAGATCCACCTCGATGATCTTCGCCTCGAGGAGCACCTGCCGGGTCACGGTCGCCTCGGTGGTGCTCAGATACTCGCTCACCTCCGACAGCTGCTCCGGCAGCGCCCTCACCACGATGATCCCCGACTGCGGGTCGATGATGACTTTGCGTCCGGCTCCGTTGCCGATCAAGGCACGCAGATTCGCTTCGAGGTTGCCCCAGAAGTCCGAGTCGTCGCGCGTCAGCACTGACGTACCCGTCGTGTCGATGGTCGTTTTATCATTGCCGCTGCCCACCATGGCGGTAGTCGGGCTCTGAATCGGATTGGTCTGTGTGCCGCCGTACTGCGTGTTGTAATTGCCCTGGGTGACCTGTCCGGAGCTGATGAGCGTGTTCGACACCCCGTACCGCCGCAGGTCGAGGTAGCTGATGTGGAAGATGCGTGTCTGCAGGGCGGCGGGCAGGATCAGGTAACCCGCGGCGGTGTGTCGATAGTCCAAACCGTACAAGTCGCGCGTCGCATTCAGTAGCTGCTGCAGCGTCACGTTCTTGAGAGATATCGTGACACGGCCGGAGACGGCCGGATGCACAAGGACGTTGTATGGAGTGTTCTCGACCAGGCCCTGAAAGAACACCGCCGCGGGCGCGCCGACCACATCCACTCCGATGAGGGGCTCGCTCCCGGGCTGCTGGGCCGTTGGGCTGCCGGCGCAGCCTACGAGCCAGGGCTCAGGCGCATAGGCGAATCGCTTGCGCGCACCGCGGGAGTAGAGGACGCCTGCGGCCGAGATGCCGCGGATCACCACACCGTTGACGCGGTCGCCTGCATGGACGAGCCGGTCATTGGCAATGGCCACGAAAGCTCCCCCGTGACACAGCACTCCCTCGAGCTGCAGCTCGCCCGCCTCCTGCAGCCGTTGTCCGGGCATGGGCGGCCGTGTCGGATCGGTGAGAGAGTCGGCGTGCGCGCCGCCGGTCATGGCGTACGCCAGCAGCAGTCCCAACATGGTGACGGTGAATTTGCGGCTCATAGTTCTATCCAGTCGTGGCTCATGCTCACGGTGCCGAGCCTGACGGTCACTCGGGTCACGGGATAATGAGTCGCATCCAGGTCGAGGCTCTGCCAGTAGAAGTGCCACGGCAGATTTTCGAGGGCCTGCAGGTAGGCCAGCACATCGAGATACTGTCCCTGCATCACGAGCACCACGGAGTGCACGTACGGGCCGTTGGAGGGGCCGCCGGAGCTGTCGGCCAACGCACGGGGCGCAACGCTGCTCAGACTGATCAGGGTCACGCCCTGTTGCCGGCTAAGGACGTCGTGGATCACCTGCGTCATGCGTTGCGGAGGGATGAGTCCGGCGGATTGGGAATCGAGGCGCGCGCTCACCCGGCGGAGCTGTGCGGCGAGCGCGATCGTGCGCTGTAATGCCGCGCCGGCGTCCTGCATCCCCGCGGCGTCATTGATCTCGGTAAGCTGCTGCGTGAGTTGCTTCCGGCGCAACTCGAGGCGCTGCAGCAGGAGCACATGGAACAGGGCGACCAGCACGGTGAGCGTTGCGGCGGTCGTAAGGACCCGCTCGCGCAGGCTCAAGCGGTCGAACCGCTTCCCCACGGCGGCCATGGCGCTGCCGGTCTTCATGGTTGCGGCGCCTGGGTGTCGGCAAGCTGGACCGGCGTGCCGCCGCCGGCGGCGCCGTCCGCGTGGAACCCGAAAGCCGCAGCGTGCGTCTGCGGCCGTTGGATCGCGAGACGATCGAACCGCATGCCGGCGAGCGTGCGCTCAGTGCCGAGGGCGTGGAGATAGCGCGGCACTCTGTCGGGGTCCATCACTTCACCGGCAAGGCTCATCGAGCCGGTCAGGTCCGAGAGGGTGATCTGCCGCAGCCACAGGCCTGGCATGGGGTGGCGCGCCAGGGCGACGAGCTCCGCCGAAAAACCGCTGGTGCTGCCCACCGTGGCCCCCTGCAGCAGCGCGAGCGCACGTTCACGCGCGGCGAGGTCCGCGTTGAGCTTCTGGATGCGAGACTGCAGGTCCGTCGTGCTCCCGTCCCCGCCGGGAAATGAGCCGAGGGCGCTCAGCATCGCCTGCTGTGCCTGCTGCTGGTGTTGCAGGGCGCCGACTGCCTGCTGCAGATGGTCGACCTGCCACGTGCCGAAGCCCCAGATGACCGCGAGACAGCCGCTCACGGCAGCGACGGCCAGGGCGAGCGTCGCGGACCCGAACGGACGCCAGGGTGGCGCCGTTTCCTGGTAAAGGTTGACCTGCTGCCGCAGCTGGCTCACTGCCGGCCCCGCTCGCTTCGCAACGCGGCCCCGAGCGCCAGCAGTCCGGGCCAGCGCAAATCGGGCTCGACGCCGTCGGCGATGTCGAACAGGTCCGGCAGCTCGAGCAACCTGACCGAGTGTCCGGTCGCCGTGCCGAGGCCGCCGAGCAGCTGGTCGGCGCGCGCATCGCCGGAGACGAGCACCACTTCCGTGATCGCGGGACGATCGAAGTGACTCTCGTAGTAGTCCAGCGAGCGCTGCAGCTCGAGCCCGAGAGAGGCCACATCGAGACCCGCCTCCGCTTCGGCCGGGGACCGGCCATCGCCGCGGCGGCCGAGATCGATGCGTCGGGCGAGATAAAGGACACCCCTGCAGGTCAGCGTCAGTTGCGCGAAGTCGTCTCCGAGCGCAATCAGGGCGACGCCGTGCTCGTCCTGCGGCAGGAGTGCGGCGATATTGCGCAGGCACATCTCCGGAATGTCCACGCAATCGAAGCCGCGTACCCGCGGTTTGACCAGACCCACGACGCGCTTTACCGCGTCGGCGCGCGCCGCGACGGCGTAGATCATCCGCGACTCGACGTAACGGGCCTGCTCGGGGATCTCGAATACATCGACCACCGCCTCGCTCGGCGGGAAGTTGATGATGTCCTTCAGTTTCCAACGGACGGCGCCGCGAAGCTCCTCCGGCTTCACGTCGGGGGCCTCGACCTGCACCAGTTGGTATTCGTCGGTGCCCAGCACCGCGCTCACCGCCGCATGCGACAGCTCGCGGTTGTGGGCGAGGGGGGCGAGAACGTGCTCGGCGCGGATCTCCAGCGACGGGTGGACGGCGCAGTGCCGCAGCAGCGGCCGCGCGGACCTCGTGGTGCGCACGATGGCGAGCGCGGTCTCGCGGTCCGCCGGCATGACACCGACCCGCCAACCGTTGGCCTGCGCTCTACTGAATAGCGACAACTTACCCCCGAGCGCGATTGCAGCGAATTGCGGGCAGCCGCGCGACTGCCGGGCGAGCCTATGGGCTCGTCAAGTGTGTTTGTCTCACCACGAGCCCGGACAGGGCGTGCGAGACTTAACAGAATGAGGGGGAGCCCGGGAAATACGGGTCGAAGTGAGGAATGGCTCACAGAGGGTGGCGCTGCAGCCGGCCAACACACCGCCGACGGGCTGCAGCGGGTCATGCGGAGAAAATGCTCTGTCAGGCCAATAACGAGCGGAAACGGCCCGTTGGCGCCGATATGGACGCTTCCGCGCGCCACCTGCGCTGACTAAGGTAGAGCAGAGGGTGTCAATGCCGAGTGGGACGGGGAAAAGGCCGCTGCCAACGAGCGGGCTCACGGCGTCGCCTGAGCGCGTCGACCGCATCCGGATCATCTCAGCCCGTCGGGCAGAGCGCCATGAGCACGGCACGCGCATATCTGAAGATCATCGCTCGAGATCCGGACTGCGTACACCGGCTGTTGACTGCGCGATGAGTGCAGCGGCCGCCAAGAACCGCCGGTCAACCGGGAATCGTCAGCGGCCGCGCTCGGTCGCGCTCCAGGCGGGCGGTGTGGGCGCGGACTCGCAGCAGGTCGCGTCTCGCCAGCAGGCCAGCGAGCTTGCCGGTGGCCCGGTCGACGATCGGTACGCGGCCGACATTGGCTGACGCCATGCGGTCGGCGAGGTGGCCCACCAGCTCATCCGTGTAGCCAACGAAGACTTCGTCGACGTCGGGCCGTTCCTCCAGCGTCTGCCCTTTGGGCCAACCCTCCCGCGACCAGCGCAGCACGTCGGCGCGCGACACCATGCTGACGACCCGCCCGGCTTCGTCGACGACGGGATAGCTCTTGTGGCGCTTGACGCCGTTTTCGGCGCCAAAAAGCGCGAGCACTTCCTCCGTCGACATGCGCGCCGGCAGCGTGTCCACCGGCTGCGTCATGATCTCGCTTACCCGCATCACCTCGAATGGATCGACGGTGTATTCGTAGGTCAGATGCCGGCCACGCCGCGCGAGCCGCTCCGTCAGGATGGAGCGTCGCATGATCAACACCGTGACGGCGAATGAGGCGACGCACGCGACGAGCACTGCGGGCATCACGTGCAGATCGCCGGTCAGCTCGATGGCAAACACGGTCGCAGTCAGAGGGCAGCGCAACGTGCCGCCGAGCACCGCCGCCATGGCGATGAGCGCCCAGAAGCCGGTGTCGCCGAAGGGCAGAACATGAGCCTCGAGCGTACCCACGGCGCCACCCATCATGAGGAGCGGCGCCAGAGTGCCGCCGGAGGTCCCGGAGGCGAGTGCGATGACCCAGACGATTCCTTTGACCAGCAGCAGCGCTACGGCGGCGTGTATCAACACCGTACCGCTGATCAGCGCCTGGATGTTGTCGTACCCGACGCCGAGGGCCGCCGGATCGATGAGGCCGCCGACGCCGACGACGACACCGGCGAGCGCCGGCCACCACATCCAGTGGATGGGCAGCTTCTCGAACAACTCCTCCACCCGGTAGAGCCCGGCGGTGGTGACGGCGGATTGCAGCCCGGCCGCGACGCCGACCCCGGCGCAGAGCGCGAGCCCCCACCACGGCATCGCGGGGATGCCGAAGTGTGGAAAGAGCGGCCACGCGCCCACCAGCCAGGGCCGCCACGCCACGGCGACACTGGCGGAGACGACCACCGGCACGAAGCTGCGTGGCTTCCACTCGAACAGCATCACTTCGATGGCGAGCAGCACCGCGGCGACGGGAGTGCCGAAGATTGCTGTCATGCCGGCCGCGGCGCCTGCGACCAACAGCGTCTTGCGCTCCACGGAGCTCAGGTGGAAGAACTGTGCGAACAGCGACCCCAGCGCACCGCCCGTCATGATGATGGGGCCCTCGGCGCCGAACGGGCCGCCGGTGCCGATTGCGATCGCCGAGGACAGCAGTTTCAACACGGCAACCTTGGGCTCTATCCGGCTCTGTCCGATGAGGATGGCCTCGAGCGCCTCGGGAATGCCGTGGCCGCGGATCTTCTGTGAGCCATAGCGGGCCATGAGTCCGACGATCAAGCCGCCGATGACCGGTATGAGGATGGAGCTCGGCCCGAGTTTGGCGTGACTGAGGTAGGAGGTCGCCGTGGAGTAGACGTGGAAGTAGGCGAGATTGGTGACCAGGGCTATCAGCTTCAGGAGCACCCAGGCCGCGCCGGCGCCGAAGCTGCCGGTGAAGATCGCCATTGCGGACAACACGAGCAGGCGCCGGTCGGCGGTGAAGTCCCGCAGCGTGTCGTGCACCCGGAAGGTGGAAACAGAGCTCTTCATGGTTCTCCAGACATTGGGGCGCGCACTTTATATCGTAATGCGATATTATTCTCCCTGAGAACCCCGATGTCCGCCACCCCCAAAAGGCAGAGCCCGCAAGCGCCGCCGGCCCACGAGCTGGCACCGCACGACTACCAGGTGCTGGCGGAATTTCGCTATTTGCTGATGCGCTTCGCGGCCTTCAGCGAGCACGCGGCCCATGCGGCTGGCCTCGCGCCGCGCCAGCATCAGGCCCTGCTTGCCATCAAGGGCTACCCGGGCGGCGCCACAGTGGCGATCGGCGATCTGGCGGAGCGGCTCGGCATCCGCCACCACAGCACCGTCGGCCTGGTCGATCGGCTGGTGAGCAGGGGATATCTGATCCGTAGCGGGGATTCTCGCGATCGGCGCCGCACCTTGCTGTCGCTCACCGCCGCCGGTGAGCGGGCGCTCGCCGGACTCTCCGCCGCCCATAAGCGGGAGCTGCGTCGCGTCGCACCGCTGTTGAAATCGCTGCTCGGCCGGCTGGGACCGGAGGAGCGCATCGACAAGGCCTGACTGGGGCCGTCAGCGTCCTTGTTCGAGGTGCCGACTTACCTCCAGGGCCGCGCGGGTGCCGCTGCGCAGCGCGCCCGTGACAGTGGTGGCTTCGCCGGTCGTATCCGTCGCTTCGCCGGCGAAGAAAAGGGTACCGAGCAAAGGAGTTGCCAACACCTCGCGCGCATTGCCTCCACCACTGGCGACATAGCTGTATGCGCCGCGCGCGTAGGCGTCGCGCTCCCAATTGTGAACGTGGGCGGCCTGGAGCTCCGGCATGCCGTTACCGCCGCAGAAAATCGAGCTCACGCAGTCCATCGCCTGCCGGACGATCTCCTCGTCAGTCAGCTTGCAGAGGCGGCCCGCGGCAGGGCCGCCGACCCAAGCGATGAGCAGCGGCGCGCGCACGGGCAATGTCGTCCAGAACGTCGGGAATGCCTTGCCCGCTGCGTGGAAGAAGGAGGCATCCACGTAACGGCCGCCGTCCAGCTCTTCCCAGAACGGGCGGCGGAAATGGAGGATGACTTTCAGCACTGGACCGGACAGGAGTTTCTCCAGCGCGCCCTGCTTGGCATCGAGGGGCGGCACGAAGCTGATCGCGCCGGGCGCGTCCGCGGGGGCCTTGAGCACACCTATCGGAAGGGTGACGACGGCCTTGTGGGCGGTGGCGCGAAAGGGCTGGCCCAGTCTGAAACCCTCGACCTCCACCGCGTGATCGCTCCAGCGGACCGCGGTGACTGTGCTTTGAAGCTGGAGGTGCACTCGGCTGCCGTCGAGCGCCGCGCAGAGCGTGAGCAGAGCGGCGCGATAACCGCCGAGCGGCCGTGACTGCGCGGAATCCAACATGCCGCCGGCGCGCCATTCCTCCGCGACGGAGTGCAGGCTGACGAGCCGCGGATCGGCGGCATCGAAGCCCGAGACGAAGGAGCGGGCCATCGTCCGCGCCTCTTCCGGCAGCGCGCGGCCGGGAGCGCTCGCCAGGAAATCCTCGAGCGACATGTCGGGCTGCGAGAGCACGTCGGCGGCCTCGAGCGCGGCGCGGACCTTGCCGAGGGGACTCTCCGCGCGCCGTTGCAGCCGCCCCTCCAGCAGCGACCAGTACTCGCCCGACGCGTCCAGGGCGGCCGAGCCAGCCTGGCGCAGCAGCGCGCACGTTTCCGGCGAGTCGCCATGGATGAATTCCGCGCCGAGCTCCACCGGGGCGGCGAGTGCCGGCTCGACGCGTGTCCAGATGCGCCCACCGATGCGGTCACGGGCGTCGAGGAGCAAGGCCGAGCGACCGGATCTAGCGAGCGCGGCCGCCGCCGCCAGCCCCGCGGCCCCCGCGCCAATGATGATAACGTCGTGATGCTCCACAATCGGCCCCCCGGCCCGGTCAACGGTTGGCGGGCTCTCCCGCCGAAATGATGATGCGCGCGCCGCGCCGGTAGCTCCAGTAGGCCTCCGCCCAGTCGATGAGCACGACCAGGCGGTTGCGGAAGCCGATGAGGAAATAGATATGGGCCGTGAGCCAGATCCACCAAGCGAGGGTTCCGGAGAGGCGAAGGCGGCCCAAGTCGACGACCGCCGCCATGCGGCCGATGGTCGCGAGTGAGCCGAAGTGCCGGTAGCGGAACGGGCCGATCGGCCGGCCGGAGAGTCTGGCGAGGATGGCCTCTGCCGCATAGCGCCCCATCTGTTTCGCCGCCGGCGCGATCGCAGGTATGGGGCCTGTTCCCTCGGGCGCGGCCGTCAGGTCGCCGACGACGAATACTTCCGGATGTCCGACGACGGTGAGCTCCGAGGAGACCTGCACGCGGCCCGCGCGGTCGAGGGCAACGCCCAACGTCGCGCCAAGCGGAGAGGCGGCAACGCCGGCGGCCCACAACGCGGTGCGTGCCGCGATCCGCTTCTCCCCGATCCAAACACCCCGCTCGTCGACCCCCGTGACCGCGTGGCCCGTGCGCACGACGACCCCGAGTCGCTCGAGTTGACGCCGTGCCTTGTCGGACAGCGACGGCGGAAAGGCCGGCAGCACGCGCGGCCCCGCTTCGATCAGCAGGACCTTCGCCGAGGCCGGGTCGATGTGGCGAAACTCACGCTTGAGGGTGTGGCGCGCGATTTCCGCGAGCGTACCTGCCAGCTCGACGCCGGTGGCGCCGGCCCCGACGATGACGAACGTCAGCCACTCCATCTGTTCGGCGGGATCGACTGTCGCCTCGGCGCGCTCGAATGCCGTGAGGATCCGTGACCGGATGCGCAGGGCATCGTCCAGCGTCTTCAAGCCAGGCGCGTACGGCGCCCATTCGTCGTGGCCGAAGTACGCGTGCGTGCTTCCGGTCGCGACGACGAGGAAGTCATATGAATGCGAGACGCCATCGACGTCTACGCTCTTGCGCTCGGTGTCCACTCGTCGTGCCTCTCCGAGGAGCACGGTCGCGTTGCGCTGCCCGCGCAGGATGTGCCGCAGCGGAGCGGCGATGGAGGGCGCGGCAAGGCCGGCGGTCGCCACCTGGTAGAGCAGCGGCTGAAACGTGTGGTGATTGCCGCGATCGATCAGCAGGACGTCCACGGGAGCTGAGCGCAGGGCGTGCGCGGCGGAGAGGCCGCCGAAGCCGCCGCCTACGATGATCACCCGGGCCCTGGTCTGCATGGCGGCGGCTCATCACGCGCGAAGAAAAGCCTGAGTCGAATCTTACCGCGATACGATAATGTGGTCTCGGCTGACCAAGCGAGCAAAGAGATCCATGGCCGGGCACGCTGACGCCCTATTCGAGCAGTTGACCGTTGCGCTCTACGTGCTCTGCGCCGTGTTCGCTGCCGTACACGCTCTCCTCACCAAGCCCGATCCGCGCAGCGCGCTGGGCTGGATAGTAACCTGCTGGCTGCTCCCGTTTGCCGGCACCATCCTCTACCTGCTCTTCGGCGTAAATCGCGTCCGCACTCGCGCCCGGCAGCTGCGCGCCGGGTTGACGTCCTTCGGCACCGCGCTCGGCAGTTGTCCACCGGATGATTTCGCCATACAGCTGATACGCATCGGCGATGCAGTGACGCAGCGGCCGAGGCTGCCCGGCAATCAGGTCGTGGCGCTGGAGAACGGCGAGAACGCGTTTCCGCTGATGCTGGAGGCGATCCGCGCGGCACGGCATTCGGTCTGGCTCTCGACCTACATCTTCGAGACCGATGAGGTCGGGCGCGAATTCATCGCCGCTCTGGCGGCCGCCGCGGCGCGTGGCGCGCAGGTTCACGTGTTGGTGGACGGAATCGGCGAATGGTACAGCTGGCCGCACGCCGTGCGGCTGCTGCGCCAAGCCGGTGTGCGGGCGGCGCGCTTCCTGCCGCCGCAGCTGGCGCTGCCGGTGTTCTCGCTCAACCTGCGCAATCATCGCAAGCTTCTCATCGTCGATGGCGAGACCGGCTTCGTCGGCGGCATGAACATCGGCGGGCGCGAAGTCGGCAAGGCGCATCACCGGCGCATGGCCGACCTGCACTTCCGGGTCAGGGGACCGGTGGTGTCTCAGCTCGCGGAATGCTTCGCCGCCGACTGGCAGTTCGCCGCCGGCGAGACTCTGGCGCCGCCGCCGGTGGCGAAAGCGGATGCCGGCGCCTGCGTCTGCCGGGTGATCACCGAAGGCCCGGACGAGGACGCCGACAAGCTGCTGTTCGTGATCCTGGGCGCCATCGCGGTCGCACAGCGCCAGGTGCTGATCATGACGCCTTACTTCATTCCGCCGCCGGAGCTCACTGCGGCGCTGCAGACAGCGGCGCTGCGCGGCGTGGAGGTGTGTCTCGTGCTTCCGGCGCGCAGCAATCTGCGCTACGTCGACTGGGCGACGCAACGCTGGCTGCCGCCGCTGCTCGATCGCGGCATAGAGATCTATCTGCAGCCGCCGCCCTTCTCCCATACCAAGCTCATCGTCATCGACGGCGCCTACGCGCAGATCGGGTCGGCCAACATCGACCCGCGAAGCCTGAGGTTGAACTTCGAGATCGCCGTGGAGGTGTACGATAGCGCGGTATGCGTGGAGCTGGCGAAGTACGTCCTCTCCGCGCGCGATCATGCCGCCCGCCTGCCGGCGGGGCCTGTCTCCGGAAATTTCGCCGGCCGGCTGCGCGACAGTCTCTTCTGGCTGCTCTCGCCTTACCTATGAGCCATATGAGCCATTCCAAAGCCGATTCGGAAGTCACGATCAAGCGTGCGTATGACCCGCCTTCGCCCGATGACGGCACCCGCATCCTCGTCGATCGGTTGTGGCCTCGCGGTGTGAAGAAATCGAAGGCCGGCATCTCGCAGTGGATGAAGGAGATCGCCCCGAGCAACGAGCTGCGCAAATGGTTCGGGCACGATCCCGCGCGCTGGGAGGAGTTCCGCCGCCGCTACCGGGCGGAGCTCACGGGCAAGCGGGACCTGGTCGGCCGTTTGCGGGAGCTTTCCAGGGAAGGTCCGCTGACGCTCGTCTACTCCGCGCACGATGCGGCACACAACCAGGCCGTGGTGTTGCGCGAGCTGTTGCTGCACTGAGCAAGGGCGGCAGGGGCACTCAGGTTGCGGCCGCAGGCACTGGTCCGGCCCCACGCGACTCGTCGGCCTGCTTGCGGGCGAGACGGCGCGTTGCCGGGTCATTCGCGAGGCGCAGGACGCGTGAATAGAACCCGCTGTGCGGATCGGCGCGCCCGATATAAATGACGCCGGAGCCGGCGAGATTCCGCGTGAACATCTCCCGGACCCGCTCACGCGAATCGACATCGATGGAATCGAGTGCCTCGTCGATCAGGACCCACGGCGGCACATGCAGCATCAGGCGCGCAAACGCGATCCCCTGCTGCTCGTCCTCGTTCAATTCATGGTCCCAGCGGCGGATCTCATCCAACTGCGGCACGAGACGGCGCAGCCCCAGCTGGTCCAGCGCCCGCGTGTAGTCTTCCTCCTTGAAGCGGTCGACGGCAGAAGGATAGGCCAGTACCTCCTTCAGCGCGCCGGCCGGCAGATACGGAGTGCGCGGCATGCAGTAGAGGTCTTGTCCCGGAGGGTGGAGGATGCGTCCCGCGCCCCAGGGCCAGAGCCCGGCCAGTGCGCGGAAGAGCAGAGTCTTGCCGACACCGGGCTCGCCGATCACGAGCACGCGCTCGCCGGGCTTGATCTCGATACGACCGCCCTCGAGGCTCGTGCAACCCGAAGGCGAGGCGATCTGGAGGTCATCGATCACGAATGTCTGCGCCTTGCCGCTGCGCGCCGGCGCGCTCTCGCGACGCTCGATGCGGCTTTCCTTGCGGTGCAGGACTTCGGATTCGACCACTGCGCGCCGGAACATCGCCACCCTGAGCAGCGTTGCCCGCCAGTCGGCGATGGTGCTGAAATTGTCGACGAACCAGCGCAGCGATGATTGCAACTGCGTGAAGGCCGCCGCCGCCATCATCAGGCCACCGAAGGAGAGGTTGCCGGTGAAATAGAGGGGCGCCGCGACCAGGATCGGAACGACCAGCGTGACCCAGCCGTAGCCCGATGTCACCCAGGTCAGGCGTGTCAGGTCCGTCACCAGCCGCCGCATGGCGGTGAGCACCGCCGCGAGGTCGAGCTCGATGTGCCGCGCCTCATCCGCCTCGCCGCCCGCGAGCGTGATGGCATCGATGTGCTCGTTGACGCGAACCAATGTGTGGCGCAGCTCGGCTTCGCGCGCGTAGCGCGCCGCATTGTCCGGAATGAGTCGGCGGCCGGTCCAGTAGGTGAGCAGGGATGCCAACAGCGCATAGATGATCGCGGCCCACACCATGTAGCCCGGCACGGACAATGTGAAACCGCCCAGTCGCAGCGCGAAGCCACGCGAGATCGACCACAGGACACCGACGAAGCTGACGAGCAGGGCGGAGGACTGCACCAGCCCGAGTGCGAGATCGCTCGAGAGCTCCGTGAGGTGGCGCGCGTCCTCGTGCATGCGCTGATCGGGGTTCACACCGATCGGCCCGGCGCTCTCCAGTTGAAAGGCGCGGCGGGGCTGCATCCAGTCTGCGACGAGGTCATGCACCAGGCCCTCGCGCAGCTTGAGCTTCAACATCTCGCCGAGCCAGCGCTGCCCGACATTGAGCAGGAGAAGGAGGCCGGCGATGACGGCGAACACGCCGAGCTGAACCATGAAGCCGTGCATGTTCCGGCGCGACAGGGCGTCGTAGAACGGTTGGTTCCAGCGGTTGAGGCGCACCTGGCCGTAGGCGGTCGTCACGACGACGGCGACCGCCACCGCCGTGATCGCGGCGATGGCGCTGCGGGCCGGCGAGGCCCACAGCGCGCCGAGCATCATGTCGAGCTGCGACATGAGGCCGGCGTCCGCGTTGGCGTCGATCTGTCCGGCCGATGGCGCGGTGTTTCCTGGAGACTCAGCCATTATTACGTGCTCCCGGCGAGTGCGGCGTCGCAGCGCGAATTTTGGCTGCGGCCTCGTTAACGTCGCTTGCCGCCTGGAACCAGGCTCAACGCGGATTTCACCCGCCGCCAACGCTCAGGGGTCATGACCAACATATTACTGGATCGAGGGACACGGGTGAGCCGGTTGCGCCGCGAAATCCGCTTTCTCCCATGGGGATCGAACCCATTCGTCCGGAGGTACATTGCTGCATCCCACGAGCAGCGCCCGTCTGTGCGCGCCCAAGGCCGGCAACGACAGTGCCGCGGCTGCGGCCGGCCCCGCTGCGGCGCCCGAGCGTCTGGTCGCGACGAGCGCGTCCATGCAGAGAATCCGCCGCACCCTGGAGAAGGTCGCGCCCACGCGGGCGACGGTGCTGCTGCTGGGTGAGAGCGGCACGGGCAAGGAGCTTCTGGCGCGGGAGCTGCACGCTTTGAGTCGCCGGCCCGCCAGGACGCTGGTGGCCATCAACTGCGCGGCGATTCCCGAAAGCCTCCTCGAGAGCGAGCTCTTCGGCTACGAGCGCGGCGCCTTCACGGGGGCGCTCAAGCAGATGCGCGGCAAGATCGAGAGCGCCGACGGTGGCACGCTCTTCCTGGATGAGATCGGGGACATGCCGCTGCCCCTGCAGTGCAAGCTGCTGCGCTTCCTTCAGGAGCGGGTCATCGAACGCGTCGGCGGCCGCGTGCCGATTGCCGTGGATGTCCGCATCATTGCCGCCACCAACCGTAATCTCCAGGCTGCCATCGCGCAGCGGACGTTTCGCGACGATCTCTACTACCGCCTGAGCGAAGTGACGATTGCGATTCCCCCGCTGCGCGAGCGGGAGTCGGACGCGCTGCTCATTGCCTCCGACATCCTGCGACGCACCCGGCGTGGCGGGCGGGCAGTGCGCTTCGCGCCGGATGCGATTGCGGCCATCGAGTCGCACGCCTGGCCCGGCAATGTCCGCGAGCTCGAGAATCGCGTGAAGCGCGCGCTCATTCTCGCGGAGGGACAACTCATCACCGCCGGCGACCTCGGCCTCGCTGCCGACAAGGCCGACTGGTCGGAAATCCCCACACTGCGTGAGACGCGGCGCCGGGCGGAGAACCTCGCCGTGCAGCGTGCGCTGGCGCTGACCGGCGGAAATCTCTTCCAGGCGGCCAAGCTGCTCGATGTCCCCCGGCAGATTCTCTACAACATCGTGAGCCGCATGGGCGGCTCGGAAGAGGACGAGTGACGCTCGCAAGAGCGCAGGTCACTACTCCGTGCGCGCGCTCGTGATCTCGCGGTGGAGCCAGGCGCGAGCGGTCGCCCACTCCCGCTTCACCGTGGCCTCCGAGACGCCGAGAGCCTCGGATGTCTCGCGAATGGACAGCCCGCCGAAGTACCTGAGCTCCACGACTCGAGCCTGCTGCGGGTCGAGCTCGCCGAGGCGCGTCAGGGCATCGTCGATTGCAAGCACGTCGACTTCCTGGGGCTCGACGGCCGAGATGTCTTCGGCGAGCGTGACGCGGTAGCCGCCGTCACGCTTCTTCGCCAGCCGGGCGCGAGCATGGTCGACCAGGATCTGCCGCATGAGATGCGAGGTCAGGGCGACGAAGTGGCAGCGGTCGCGGACCTCCGAGGTCCCCTGGTCCACGAGCCGCAGATACGCCTCGTGAATGAGGGCCGTGGTCTGCAGGGTGTGGTCAGGCCGTTCCTTGCGCAGATGCCGCCGGGCGATGTGGCGCAGCTCCTCGTACACCAGAGGCAGCAGACGGCGCAACGCGTCATCGTCTCCGGAGCGCCAGAGGCGAAACAGCTCGCTGGGAGGCGGGGTCACGGGTGCGGACATCGGTGCACTCGGTAGCCAGGCTCGTATGGTACGGCATGGCCACCCTGTGGCCGGGAATCCTGTCTCAGTTCGGCTCGCGAGGGGACGACGGTGAGCCGATTCCGAGGCGAAATCCGCTTTATTGAGCAGGGGGACTGCGGCATGACACCGGCCGCGCGTCGCTGAACGTATGGAACAGAAAGTCATCACCAATCCGATCGAACAGGCCGGCCCCGCCAGGCGGTTGCTGTCGAACCTGTTCTACGGCTGCGGCTACAACTTCTATCGGTGCGAAGACGAGCTGCACGCCGATGACCTGTTGATAAGGGGGAAGCTGAGTCAGCTTCTCGGCGAGTCCCGTAAGCACCTGGTGTCGCTCCATACGGCGTTTGCGCGCAAGCACCTGCCGGGTCGGGATGGTGGCCCGCCGAATCCCGGCGCAGTCGAGATGGGAATGGTCCTGGAGCGCGCGCAGCGTGAGCTGCAAGCGATGGAAAGCGCGGTTTTGACTGCCGCGGAGCCGGAAGTCGGCCACATCCGCCGCCATGACCGCGACCAGGGCGGCGCGCTCGCGAAGCTCGTGGCAGTGGACGGCGAAGCAGTGCTCGCGCTGGTCACTCTGCGGGACGCTATCGCCCGGTACGACAATGGCGCCGTGGCCGCGGTCGGGGTTGGCAGTCTGCTGCGGGTCAGCGATTTCGGCGCGCTCTGGAGCCGTCGCCAGGCCCTGCTGTCCGCCGCCTCCGAGTAAGGTTACCGCCACCCCACCGTCACTGGCTTGCCTGCCTCGGCCGGCGCGACCACAATCACGCCGAAGGAGCGGCGGCTGATGCCTGTGGGAGATGAGTAAATACGGAGTCCGCCTGGCGCTCGCCGCAGCGCTGCTCGGACTGGCCGGCTGCGCCTCCGGGCCGCCGCGAGCTCACGCACCCGGGCGCGGATACTGTGTGGCCGGCCACGGTTGTTATCGCGTGCTCGCCTCGGGAGCCGGCTATCGGGCCAGCGGCATCGCCTCCTGGTATGGCAGCGGCGATGCCGGCAGGCCGACCGCGAGCGGCGCTCCCTTCGATCCCGGCGCGATGCGGATCGCCCACAAAACCCTGCCATTCGGCACCTGGGTCAGGGTCCGCAATCTGGGCAATGGCCGCGAGGCAGTGGCCATGGTCAACGATCGCGGGCCCTTCCATGGCGGCCGGGTCATCGACGCCACGCCCGCCGTCGCCGAGCGACTTGGCTTCTATGGCATTGGCACGGCGTCGGTGAAAGTGATGGACGTGCCGGTTACGGAGCTCAGCGCGGCGCAGCGGGCTGCCGCGCGGGCCGATGAGCAGAGCGCCGTCACTTATGCGCGCAGCCATCCCCACGGGATCCTCGCAGAGGCAGGTCACGTGGCAATACGCGGCGTCGTCGACATTACGACTACGGGGGTCAAAGTGGTCGTGGGTGTCGTGCGCGGCGTGCTCGAGCTGGGCTGGGATGTTCTCAAAGCGCTGTGAGCCGTGGCCGTTGCTGCCGTGTCAGACCCCCTTAATATGGCGTCATGGCCCAGGGCGATTCCTCAATTGTTCCTCTGTTGGCGCATCCGGACGTTCCGAGCAGCAGTGTGCGGCGGGTTGCTGCCGGCGCCGAGCTCGCAAGCCAGGATTTGCTGCGGTTCCAATATGTGCTGGAGGCCGATCCGCTGCTCATCCGGGTCCCACCCTCAGTGGCGGACGCGGGCAGGACGGACAAGCTCTGGGCACACACGTGCTTCGAGGCGTTCATCGCCTTCCCGGAGTCGCCCGGCTACCTGGAGCTCAATTTCTCGCCCTCAGGCCAATGGGCCGCATATCGCTTCGACTCCTATCGCCAGGGAATGACGCCTGCCCTGGAGGCGGCGCCGCGGCTTGCGCTGCGGCGGCTGGCGGATGCCCTGGAGCTGCAGGCTGAGGTGCGGCTCGGCGGCAGCCTCCTCTCCCTGGGACCCGTCGCTGGGGCATCCCGGCGACGGTTACGGATCGCTTTGAGCACGGTAGTAGAGGATCGGGAGGGCAGGCTGTCATACTGGGCGGTGCGGCACCCGCCCGGGCGGCCGGATTTCCACCACCCCGAAGGCTTTGCGCTCGCGCTCGAGCTCCCCAGTCAGGCTGCCAGTCCCCCATGAAGTTCGGTATCGATCGCCTGCTCGAGGAGCCGCAGCTCCGCAAGCCCCTTGCCGGAAGGCGGGTGGCGCTGCTGGCCCATCCTGCTTCCGTGACGCGCAATCTCGTGCATTCCCTGGATGCTCTGGCGGCGCTCGGTGACGTTCGGCTGACAGCCGCTTTCGGACCCCAGCACGGGCTGCGCGGCGACAAGCAGGACAACATGGTGGAGTCGGGCGACTTCATCGACCCGGTGCATGGCATTCCGGTCTTCAGCCTTTACGGCGAGGTAAGGCGACCGACGGACCGCATGATGGACAGCTTCGATGACCTGCTGGTGGACCTGCAGGATGTCGGTTGCCGCATCTATACCTTCGTGACGACGCTGCGGTACGTCCTGGAGGAGGCCGCCAGGCGGCACAAGACGGTGTGGGTGCTCGACCGCCCGAATCCTGTTGGCCGGCCGATCGAGGGCCTGTCGCTGCGCCCGGGCTGTGAGAGCTTCGTTGGCCCGGGGCCGATGCCGATGCGCCACGGACTGACGCTAGGGGAGCTGGCGCGCTGGTTCGTCTCGACGCTGAAGCTGGATGTCGACTGTCAGGTCATTGCGCTCGACGGCTGGGAGCCCAACGCCGCGCCCGGCTACGGCTGGCCGATGTGGCGGCGCACCTGGGTCAACCCGAGCCCGAACGCCCCCAGCCTGTGGATGGCGCGATGTTATCCCGGCACGGTGATGTTGGAAGGAACGACCCTCTCGGAAGGGCGCGGCACCACGCGCCCGCTCGAAGTTCTCGGCGCGCCCGATCTCGATGTCCGCGCGCTGCTCACAACCATGCGCGAGCTGGCGCCGACCTGGATGCGCGGCTGCCGGCCACGGGCCTGCTGGTTCGAGCCCACCTTCCACAAGCACGCGGGCAAGCTCTGCGCCGGCGTGCAATTCCACGTCGAGGACCCCATCTACTACGATCACGAGGCGTTCCGCCCGTGGCGGCTGCTGGCGCTCGCGTTCAAGGCGCTGCGTCGGCTCGTGCCCGACTATCCGCTGTGGCGCGACTTCGCCTACGAATACGAGCGCGAGCGACTCGCGATCGATGTGATCAACGGTGGCGATCTGCTGCGACGCTGGGTCGACGATCCCGCGGCCACTCCCGCGGACTTTGACGCGCTCGCGGCGTCCGACGAAGCGGCATGGAGCGCCGAACGGCAGGCGTACCTGCTGTACTGAGTGCACATGCAGACCGCTCGCGACATCACTGGCTATCGCAGGTACTGGGCCGAACGCTTCGGCACGGCGCCCTTCCTGCCCATGTCCCGCGCCGAAATGGACGAGCTCGGCTGGGACAGCTGCGACATCATCATCGCGACCGGCGATGCCTACGTCGATCATCCGAGCTTCGGCATGGCCATCGTCGGGCGAGTGCTCGAAGCGCAGGGCTTCAGGGTGGGGATGATCGCGCAGCCCGACTGGCAGAGCGCCGCGGCGTTTGCGGCGCTGGGGCGTCCCAACCTCTTCTTCGGCATCACCGCCGGCAACATGGACTCCATGGTCAACCGCTACACGGCCGATCGCCGGCTGCGCAGCGACGATGCCTACACGCCCGGCGGCATCGGCGGCAAGCGACCCGACCGCTCCGTGATCGTCTACGCCCAACGCGCGCGGGAAGCTTTCAAGGACGTGGCGATCGTCGTCGGCGGCATCGAGGCGTCACTGCGCCGGATCGCGCATTTCGACTACTGGTCGGAAAAGGTGCGCCGCTCGGTCCTGCTCGATGCGAAGGCGGACCTGTTGATTTACGGCAACGGCGAGCGGCAGATCTGTGAGATCGCCCATCGCCTCGCTGCCGGAGAATCGATCCGCGACATCACGGACCTGCGCGGCACCGCGTTTACCCGCAGATCCATCCCCGAGGGTTGGATCGAGATCGACTCGACGCATCTCGATGCGCCGGGGCCGGTCACGCCACACGCCGATCCCTACGCCATGGTGCCTGCGCGGGCCGTGCCGGATCATACGGAGTCGCGCCCGGCTGTTGCCGAAACTGAAAAGGTCGTGCGTTTCGTGCGCCGTGTGAAGAACGCCGATCGCGGGCGCAGCGTCATCCGCATGCCTTCCTACGACCAGGTCGCTTCGGACCCGGTGTTGTATGCGCATGCCAACCGCATCCTGCATCTGGAGTCGAACCCCGGCAATGCCCGCGCGCTGGTGCAGCGTCACGGCGACACCGAGGTGTGGCTGAACCCGCCGCCGATTCCGTTGACCACGGCCGAGATGGACTGGGTCTACGAGCGCCCCTATCGCCGCCGGCCACACCCGGCTTACGGCGAGGCCAGCATCCCGGCCTACAAAATGATCCGTTTCTCGGTCGCGATCCAGCGCGGCTGCTTCGGCGGCTGCACCTTCTGCTCCATCACGGAGCACGAGGGGCGCATCATCCAGAGCCGCTCCGCGCGCTCGGTCGTGCGTGAGGTGGAGACGATCCGCGACGAGGTGCCGGGCTTCACCGGCGTCATTTCCGACCTCGGCGGTCCCACGGCCAACATGTACCGGCTCGCCTGCCGCAGCCGCGAGATCGAGAGTGCCTGCCGCCGGCCGTCGTGCGTCTATCCCGGGATCTGTCCCAACCTCGACACCGACCATGCGCCGCTGATCGACCTCTACCGCAAGGTCCGCGAGCTGCCCGGCATCCGCAAGGTGCTCATCGCTTCCGGCGTGCGTTACGACCTGGCGGTCGAATCGCCGGAGTACGTGAAGGAGCTGGCACAACATCACACCGGCGGCTACCTCAAGATCGCCCCCGAGGCGATCGCCGAGGGCCCGCTGGCGATGATGATGAAGCCCGGAATCGGCGCCTACGACCGCTTCAAGGAGCTCTTCGACCGCTACTCGCGCGAGGCCGGCAAGGAGCAGTACCTCATCCCGTATTTCATCGCGGCCCATCCGGGCACGAGCGACGAGGACATGCTCGAGCTCGCCCTGTGGCTGAAGAAGAATGGCTTTCGCGCCGACCAGGTGCAGGCCTTCCTGCCATCGCCCATGGCGACGGCGACAGCCATGTACCACTCCGGGAAGAACCCGCTGAAGCGCTTGAGCCGTGGCGGCGGCGAGGTGCGGGTGCCGAAGGGCCTGAAGGTGCGACGCCTCCACAAAGCGTTCCTGCGCTATCATGATCCCAACAACTGGCCGGTGTTGCGCGAGGCGCTGCGGCGCATGGGCCGCGCCGATCTCATCGGCAACAGCCGGCATCAGCTCGTCCCGGCGTATCAGCCGGCGGGGACCGGAGAGAAGGGTGAAGGGCGGCCCGGGGGGGCTGGCGCCAGACACGGTACTTTCAAGACCCAACACACAGGCTTGCCGCGCAACCCGCGGAGCGCGCGCCGGAAGTAACCGAGACTGCCAATGACGAGGCCGACATCGATTCGTGCCCCGACGACAAGCGCCCTGAGCTTACTGATGGCGCTTGCCGTTGTGACGGCGTTGCTCATGGTGCGCGATGCGGTTGCGGCACCCAGCGTCGTCAGGACGCCGGCGCTGGGGCTCGAGATTGACGGCGCCATCGGGCCGGCGACGTCGCTTTACATCCAGCGCGGTCTCGAAGTGGCGCAGCAGCGCGGCAGTCCCTTCGTGATCCTGGAGATCGACACGCCGGGGGGCCTGTTGACCTCCATGCGCGAGATCATCAGCGACATCCTGGCTTCACCGGTGCCGGTCGTCGCCTATGTGGCTCCGCCCGGCGCGCGGGCGGCGAGCGCGGGCACGTACATCCTGTATGCCTGCCACTTCGCGGTCATGGCGCCGGCGACAAATCTCGGCGCCGCCACTCCGGTGTCGATCGGCGGCTCCGAGCCGGCGCCGCCCGCGGAAACCCCCGCGAAGCAGGACAAGACGGGCAAGACGGCCCCCGCCTCCGAGCCAACGCCGCCGATGAGCGCCGAGCAGCGCAAGGTCCTCAACGATTCGATCGCCTACATCCGCGGCCTGGCGCAGCTTCGCGGCCGCAACGCGGATTGGGCCGAGCAGGCGGTGCGCGGCGCCGCGAGCCTGCCTGCGACCCAGGCACTGCAGCAGCACGTCATAGATTTCATCGCGCCCGACCTGACGAGCCTGCTGACACAGTTGAACGGCCGCGAGACGCAAATCGGCGCCCGGACGATACGCCTGGATACCAGTGGAGTGCGGGTGGAATGGATGAAACCCGACTGGCGCACGCGGCTGCTCGGTGTCATCACCAATCCGGAGATCGCCTACGGACTGCTGCTGATCGGCATCTGGGGCCTGCTCTTCGAGGGCTATCATCCCGGCGGGGTGTTGCCGGGCGTGGTCGGTGTGGTGTCGCTGCTCGTGGCGCTCTTTGCCTTCCAGCTCCTGCCCACGAATTTCGCCGGCCTGGCGCTTCTCATCGTCGGCGCCGGCATGATGGCCGCCGAGTTCTTCTTCCCGGCCTACGGGTCGCTCGGCATCGGCGGCCTCATCGCCTTCATCGTCGGCTCGCTCATCCTATTCTCGGGCGCGCCGGGCATCCAGGTGGCGCTGCCGCTCATCGGCGGCCTTGCGACCGTAGGCGGCCTCGTCATTCTCGGGATCGTGTATCTTGCCAATCACGCCAGGCGCAGCCCGGTCGTGACCGGCACTCAGGCCATGCTCGGGGCGGTGGTCGAGGCGGCGGAAGATTTCGTGGCGCGGGGGCGCGTCCGCTATGGAAGCGAGCTGTGGAACGCGGCCAGTCCGGAACCTCTGAAGGCCGGACAGACGGCGCGCGTCGTGAAGGTGGAAGGTCTAACATTATGGGTAGAGCCGTTGCAATGAACGGCCCGCTTTGCCCGGGGGAATTTTTATGCCCTACGCTCTGGTAGTCATCGTCGTCATCGTCGCGCTGCTGTGGTTCAGCGCCATAAACGTGCTGAATGAGTACGAGCGGGTGGTGATGTTCACGCTCGGGCGTTTCACCGGCATAAAAGGGCCGGGGCTCATCCTGATCTGGCCCATCATTCAGAGAGTGAAAAAGGTGGACCTGCGGGTCATCGTGCTCAACGTGCCGAAGCAGGATGTGATCACCCGCGACAACGTATCGGTCAAGGTGAATGCGGTGGTCTACTTCCGCGTCGTCGATCCCGGCCGGGCCATCATCCAGGTGGCCAATGTCTGGGATGCCACCAGTCAGGTGGCGCAGACCACGCTGCGTTCGGTGCTCGGCCAGCATGAGATGGATGACCTGCTCTCCCAGCGCGACAAGCTGAACGGCGACATCCAGCGCATCCTCGATCAGAGCACCGAGGCCTGGGGTATCAAGGTCGCGAACGTGGAGATCAAGGACGTGGATCTGGACGAAAGCATGATCCGCGCGATGGCCCGACAGGCGGAGGCCGAGCGCAATCGGCGCGCGAAGGTCATCAATGCCGAGGGCGAGAAGCAGGCTGCGCAGACGCTGACCGAGGCCGCGCAGATTCTGGGCCAGCACGGCAGCGCGCTGCAGCTGCGGTATCTGCAGACTCTGGCCGACATCTCGCACGACAAGTCGTCGCTGATCATCTTCCCTTTGCCGCTCGATCTCATCCGGCCGCTGCTGGGGGCGCTGGAGCCGGACCGGACCGGGAAGCCGAGCGCCTAGGGGCAACACCCGCCGCATGCGACTCAGATATAGCTTCGTCATCGACGAGCATTCGCGTTTCATCCTCGAGAGCCGGATATTCCTGCGGACGATACTGGCAGCCGGCGTACGGCCAACCGACGTCGTGGCGCAGGTCACGGCGCGCAGCGGCGAGGTTGGCAAGCGCATCGCCAGCCAATTCGGCGTGCGCGCGCTCGATCTGCCTCTCGGACCTGACGGCGCCTACTGCAACAAGATCAATCAGCTCTTCACGCTGGCCGGCGAGGACTTCGATGTGCTCGTCGCCTGCGACACGGATCTGGCGATCATGAGACCCCTGGATGAAGTGGCGACGACGGAGTTCGTGCGCGCGCGGCGCGTCGATCAGGAGAATCCACCGCTCGCGGTGCTGGAGCGGATTCGAGAGTTCCTGGGCGTGCCGCAACAGCCGCCGCTGGTGGTGCCGGTCTGCTCTCCCGCGGCCACGACGTACGCGATGAACTGCAATGGAGGAGTGTTGCTCATTCCGCGGCAGCTCATGCGACCTCTGGGCGAAGCGTGGCTGGGCTACGCCACGACGTTGACCGATCACCGGCACCTCCTCGAGCAGTGGGTCAACCACATCGACCAGGTGAGCTGGGCGTTTGCGATGCTGAAGCTGGCGCTGCCCTTCCGGGAACTGCCGGTGGAGTACAACTTTCCCACGGACCTGACAAAGCGGATTCCGCGGGGGACGTACGCGCAGCCGGTGGTCCTGCATTACCATCGCGCGCTCGACCGAAAGGGGCGGTTACGCCTGAGCGGGGTCCGCTTAGCCGACAAGTCGATAAGAGAGGCCAACGGACATTTGAGGGGCGGCTCGAGGAATTCCTTCACCCGGAGTGCTGGCACGATGACGGGCCTACAGGGGCGATGGGTGCTCGCGGCTGCGGGCGTGCTGCTCGCGCTGGCGACGGTCGCGGGGGCGCTGGGCGCGCATACGTTGAAGAGTTACTGGGCGGCTGAGCGGCTGGATGTGTATGACACCGCGGTGCGGTACCAGTTTTATCAGTCGTTGGGGCTGCTCGGCATCGGGCTGGCGCTGAGGACGTTCGACGTCAGCGCGCTGCGCGTGGCGGCGCTGCTGATCGTTTTGGGGGTCATCCTGTTTTCCGGCAGCCTTTATGCGGTCACACTCGGCGCGCCGCGGATGATCGGGGCGGTGACGCCGGTTGGAGGGTTGGCATTGATTGCGGGGTGGATCGTATTCGCATACGGCATTTGGCGGGCTTGGTGATGGCGAGCTTCGTGATCTCATCTGGCACGACGGGCGAACCCAAACTTTTGAAATGATCAATCGAGCTCGAAAGTGGCCGCGTATTCGCGCCCCACGGAGGAGGTTTGGCGCGCCTTCTCGAGAAAGCAGTTGCCGATCGCAAGCGAATCGATCGCGGTTCCCATGAAGCATCGCCATGCGTCCTCAGGGGTGCAAACTATTGGCTCGCCTCTCACATTGAAGCTGGTATTGACGACCACCGGGCATTCTGTGCGCTGTCTGAATGCGCGCAGCAACGCGTGGTAGCGCGGGTTGGTCTCGCGGTGCACAGTCTGAATACGAGCCGAGTCGTCTACGTGGGTGACGGCCGGAATCTCCGACCTTACCGTGTTCAGCCGCTCTAATCCGCTCAGCGAGCGTTCTTCTGCTGTAAGCGATCGGCGGCGGTTTCTCTTCACCTCGGCGACCAACATCATATAGGGGCTATCGCACTCGAGGTCGAACCAGTCTTTCGCCTCCTCCTGGAGCACAGAGGGAGCGAATGGGCGGAAGGACTCGCGGAACTTTACCTTCAGATTGAGCGTTCGTTGAGCGGTCGGACTGCGTGGGTCTGCCAGGATCGAACGGGCGCCCAACGCCCGCTGCCCGAACTCCATCCGTCCCTGGAACCAGCCGAGAGCTTTGCCAGCGGCCAACGCGTCCGCGCTCGCGCTCAGAAGCGTCGGCTCATCACAGACCTCGAACCGGGCACCCACGGCGATCAGGCGGCTTTCGATCTCCTGCTGAGAGAACGAAGGGCCCAAGTATGACCCTAGCATAAGGTCCTGACCCTCGATCCGACGCGGCCTCTTCAGGAACTGATGGTAGGCTGCGAGGGCCGCGCCAAGTGCGCCACCAGCATCGCCGGCGGCGGGCTGAATCCATATATTTTCGAACTGCCGGTCGCGCCAGATCTTGCCGTTAGCAACGCAATTCAGCGCCACCCCCCCCGCTAGACAGAGGTTTCTGTAACCGGTCTCGGCTGCGAGCGCACGCGTCAGCCTGAGGATCACTTCTTCGGTCACCGACTGGATCGAAGCCGCCAGATCCATGACCCGCTGCGTAATCGGAGAGTCAGGTTTTCGAGCCGGGCCGCCGAACAACTCGTCGAATTTCGGGTTGGTCATCCGCAACCCTACACAGTAGTCGAAATAGCTGAGATCCAGCCGGAACGAGCCGTCAGCTTTCAAGTCGATCAGTTTCTCGAGGATCAAATCGCGAAAGTTCGGTGAACCGTACGGAGCCAAACCCATCAACTTGTACTCGCCCGAATTGACCTTGAAACCTGCATAGTGCGTAAATGCGGAATAAAGCAGCCCCAGCGAATGCGGAAAGTGTATTTCTTTAATCACTTCGATCCGGTTGTCATTTCCCAGGCTGGCCGAAGTAGTTGCCCACTCGCCGACCCCATCGAGAGTGAGTATCGCTGCCTGCTTGAAGGGCGATGCAAAGAACGCTGACGCAGCGTGGCTCTGGTGATGCTCGGCGAAAAGCAGCCGCTCGCCCAAATCGATCCCGCCGCTCATCTCAGCGAGCGCTCGACGAAGCATCCGCTTCTGAAAAAGCTTGTCGCGCAACCAGACGGGCATTGCCGTACGAAACGATTTGAATCCGCGAGGCGCGAAAGCCAGATAAGTCTCGAGCAGGCGTTCGAACTTCAGAAATGGCTTGTCATAGAAGGCTACGTAGTCCATCTCAGCCAGTGAAAGTCGTGAATGCGTCAGACAAAATTCAATCGAGAGGCGCGGGAACCGTTGATCGTGCTTCTTGCGAGTGAAGCGCTCTTCCTGCGCGGCGCACAATATTCGGCCGTCCTCGATCAGTGCCGCCGCGCTGTCGTGGTAAAATGCGGAGATCCCCAGCACTCGCATGCCGGCTCAGAGCAGAGTGTAAATGAAGGACGCGAGGGCGGCGCTTTGCGTTGCCGCCAGGAGCGCGCCCGTGATCACCAACAAAACGATCATCGGGAGCAGCCAGAATTTCTTCCGCACCCGCATGTATCGCCAGAGTTCCGCTAGAAAATCCATAGTAACGAATCAGAACTGATCTTTCATTGACTCGGCTGGAGGGCCGGAAGGCTGGCGCGGTATCCAGTAAGAGGCTGCCTCACGATCCCACTTTAATCGCAGCACGTCCCGATTCAGGAGGCGCATGATCAGCCCGAAAGGGGTTACGGCCGAGAAGTAGAGAATCGCGATCACGATCGGATTGGTAAGCTTCTGCAATAGTCGTCCTAACCTTTGCCATTGCAGATTCAAAGGTCCGAGCAGCGTTGGTCTGACAACGCTGAAAACCAGAAAGGTCGTAGCGAGAACGCCCGCCCATACTCGTGCGGAACCTCCGTGTCTGACCGGGGCGATGGCCACCGCGGTCCAGAAGACGGCGAATAGGAGGCCAAAGACGCGATCGGATAAAGTGCGGCCGTCGTCGCCGCGGCTGACCCGCTCAGGGAGGCTCAAGTCGCTCGAAGTCTTCATCGAGGGCGCTCTGAATACACCAACTGCCGGCCGAATTCCTTCCAAAGGTAAGAGGCAATCGCCCTGTTGGTGGCTGGCGAGGGATGTCTATCGGGTTGCACGAGCGGATGTTTCGCTGGCTCATTTTCCGAAACTATGGAAGACAGCGCGATCACGTCGAACTGGTTCTCTCTCAAGGTCTTCATCATCATCTTCGCAAGTTCGTTTTGATCCCAAATAACGACTACAAAGCGAGTTCCGTCTTCCTCCAGTAAGGATCGGGTTCTCTTCAGTACTGCCAGATATAATGGGATATCAGAAGGTCGAGAAAGCTGAGCAAAGCGACCCTCGGAGAATCTCACGATCCAGCTCTCATCGAGCCACCGGTGCCATATCCCGTATGCCTCGGAATGAAATGACCCCGAGAAACACGCTGCGTCATTTCCGCATAACTCGTATTTCGGCCCGTCCTCCCAAGGCGCTCTACCGGCGACACGGCGCAGGTGATCCGGGATTGCCTCGTAGATCGCCAGATCGGGCACACCTGCCACCTGGCGGACGAAGCCGGTCTCGATCTCGCGTAGCATCTGATGTGGTCCCCAACCTTCGCCTGCGAAATTGAAGCCTTCGAAGGTGCGGCTGGAGTTCTGGACGAAATAATAAGGCAGCGTCTGATTGTTCTCGACTCCGTGGCCAAACATGAAGGAACCACCGAAGAAGGCCGCCTTGTAAGGCCGACCTTGCACGGCATCAGGTATTTCTCTAAGGCCGTGAACATCGATCTTGTAGGTCACGTCGTCGAGCGGGCGACTATCGAGAAATTCCCTGAACCGAATCGACGTATTCGGCAGCGGCAAGGATCCAATGTCTGTCATGCGTCGGCGCCATGCTTCCGGAGTGACCTTTGTGATGATGATCTCGGACCTGGAGGCATAGTAGAAGCAGATTTCGACCATAGCCAAACTGCATAGGACTGAGCTACACAGAAGTGCTACGTTGCGTAAAGCCTCGCGGCGGCACAGGAACCCAAGTGCGATCGTCCAGGCACCGGCTGCCAAGAAGTAGGCGACGAAAGGGGCCGCCACCCTGGATGCGCATTCCGGAAGTGTTACGCCTGCGACAACAAGGATCGCAAGAACGAGGAGTCGACATGGAGAAGTCACGGCGGGCGATTCCTTCGCAACGGTGAGCCCGCAACGAGTTCGGCGACTGCGGACAAAATAGCGAGGCCCCTCAGATAAGCCTTATCGGCCCTTGTAGGAGACGGCATTGAAGACGGTGCTCCGTACACCCTGGTGCGGATCCGCAGTGCCTTGAAGTTGCTGCACCATGCGAGCCCATCGCACCACACTCGATCGTTTTTGAGTTTCGAGCGTCGAGTCGCGACGGCCAGTGCGGCTTCAAATTGCGATTCGCCAAAGTGGGTTCCTATCGCGGCACACTCTGACAAACGAAGATATTCGCGCCCCGGCATCCCAATACGCCGCTTCATGCGACGGAGCGCGGCGTGCTGTTGGATAAAAGAAAAGTTGTAAAGGCTGGCAGTCTCCAATTTCCATCGGGGAATCGCGGTTTCAAGCCTAAATACCACTGACCAATCGCGTCCAGGCTCGATAATGGAGAAGTGATCCGACAGGAAGTCCATCACCACGGGAAGGTAGAACGCGGTGGGATGATAGAAATCCTGCTGTATGACTAGCGATTTTCGCGGTACGAGGTGCGTGAAGAATTCCGTCAACACTTTGCCGCTGAGGGCGAGCGTCTTGGCGATGTCAACAAACAGTATTTCGATAGGCTCCCCCGAGGGCCAGGTTTGTTTCAACAGGTCGCCCTGATGAGTTTCTATGATATCGGCGAATTGGGCCGTGGCGAACCGAAAAAGCGTGGCGAAGGATTGGCCCAGCTCGAGCGGTTCACCGAATTGCGCTCGAATGAAATCCACCAGATAGGGCTCGCTGGCGATGAAATTGTCATAGGAATGGAGGCGAAGTCCCGCAGCTCGCGGGTTCTCTCGCATCCCGGCAGCGAGACAACATGTCGAGGCGCCACAAAACGCTCCCAGTTCAACCACAGCGCCTTCACCGGTGTAGAGATTACTGGTCAGATGATAGAGAAGTTTGCGCTCCTCCAAGCCCAGCAGGCCCAAAGCGTAGCTGCCAGCTCGCGCGTCGGAGGCAACCCACGGCCTGGCGTCCGTCGTCGTAGAGCCCGAGTATCGCATGCGGGGAACGCCATGATTGGTATGTGACGTTCGCGACACTCGCTACTCCAGGGTGGGGACCAATAGAGCGAACTCGGAGTCCTTCATTCTCCTCGTCAAGGCGTCGAAGTTCGAGAGCAACTTCGCATATGGAATGTCGATGGCCTTCCGAAGATGTCTGTCGTAGCTGAACTTGAAAGAAATTCCGAGCGCCTCGGTGATCTCCTGCAAGGGTCCCGGGGCTTCGGGAATTTCCTCCGCAAAGCCAGCTCTCGCGAGGTCTTCGATCAGACTCTCATAGCGACAATCGACGATTTTGCACCCGTGTGCGGACTTCAGGAACGCGTCGCGATCCTGCACGATGGTCCGGGCAGACGCCAGACATTCTTCAACGTCGATACTATAGCTACGATCGATTACGACACCGCCATAGTTGTGCCAAACATTTCGCTGTTTGGCGATCAAAGCCGATATCGCACTGTGTATGACGTTTCTCGTGGTGTGGACGAGGATGACGTCGTGAGACTGTAGATAAGATAGAATGAATGAAGATGCCGACTCCCAGTCGGGTGGCCGCAGACGTCCTAGTTGATTGTACTTGAGATCAAGCCCTATGGCCCGGCTGCGACTTTTCCTGTTACCCTCCCAATGATTGCGGATTCGATATCGTACATATGCGAAGTACTGATCGAGGACTGCTTCGGCCGCGGCAGAAGTCTCGGGACAAGCAGTGCGAAGCGGCAGCCCGCGGACGAAGTTATCCCAGTGGGCAGGCGCGGGGCTCCGGGACATCACTTCACCGAGCATCGCGACCTCTTCGTTGGTGTTCAGAACTGTTCGTAGTATGTTGGTCCCGGTTCGCTGCGCTCCGATCACCACAAACTGATGAGCGGTATCGGCCAGAGCGCTATCGCGGTATGGCAATATTTCCACCATAGTAGCTCAGGGCTTTGCGGCTTGAACTGCCGATCCGGAGACGGCGTCGACGACCAGTCTGTGAACGCCTTTGCAGTTGTTTTCCCAGGCTTTCCAGAATTGAGGCGCGTCGGTGCGCGCTTGGTCCGTCGCGAGCGAACGCAGCCACAGGTATGCTTCGCGAGTTAGTGTGGGCAGATTGAGATCGAGTTCAAGGGCGGACACGTCGAAATAACTGTGGCGCAAATTTGGATCGAGAAAGTCTCTGGCAAACTGCTCGATCCCGGTATTGCCGTGGTCGGTCACGGGAATGTTCAGAGCAATGCCGATACGTTCGAGTTGCTGTCGGGGATCGGCCATGAGCATGTCGTAGTCAGTAACAACAAGTGATTGTCCGGCGATCTTGCTCAGGTTAGGCACGACGTAAACCAACCACAGCAAGTGTGCGGTTACGGCGTCCATACCTTGGCGCCGCATGAGGGAGTCGGCCACGCTGCGCGGGTCTCTGACTACCAACAGGTAGGATTCGTCGACGTCGAGAAGCTGTAGCACTGAACGCCAGAACGGCAGCAACCGTATAGTCCGCGGATCCTTGAATCCCCAAATCTCATGACTGAGGAATGCCGACCTGAGGTATGCGATTGCCTCCGCACGCAGGGTTTCCACCTCTGGCTCATGCCATCGCGTATCATCGATCAGCGCAACGTCTTCCCACTTGAGGCCAAAAACGGCCAGTAGGCGTTCGTTGATGTCGCAGATGGTCCTGTCCTCCCAATAGCCAGTTGGGTTATCAGGCTGGGGATTTAGGAAATCACTTCCCAGATACACGCCGAGCATCTGGAGACCGCGGGTAAGTGCGCTGGTTCCGCTGCGATGCATTCCAAGCACCAGTACAGCGCGTGAACATGGCATATTAAATCAGGCTCTGCTGAATCTTGAGTGGGTTGTGCGACTTACAGGTTGAGCTACCTCGAGGTCCACGCGCATGCTGAGCTCTCTGCGCTTCTCACTACGGGGGCATCCGTGCTGACCCTCACCTCCAGCGGCTCCGATCGCCCACTCGGAAATCAACAGAGGCTCAAATCTATCCACCGGCTCTGCAATCTTCCTCCGGAACCAACAGCCGTCGGACCGGATTCAGGCCGCGGTTCTCAGCCAGTCACAGCCGGACCCTGTTCTCCCCGGGAGAGGGGAGTGCCGCTGTTAGCATCGCGCTCGAATTTCAGCCCTTGACCGAATTGTAAAACCTTCGACAGTGTCCGTTCGACAGCGGGCGCGACTTGGCGGCCAGGTACCGTGTAAGGCCGGGCGCTGCGAACCGCGTTCACGAGCGAGTGGACCATACTCTCCCGGTCCTGATCTTCGCGGTGCCAGATGAATACCTCTGGCATCGTCTCGATTCGCAGGCCCATCAGAGCCGCCTTGGAAAGCAGCTCCCAGTCGTCAAGGGTAGATACCGCTTCGTCGCTGAAACCTCCGATTTTATCGAAAGCGTCGCGGCGCACCAGCGCGTTTGTGCTGCCGAAGCAATTGACGAATGCACCGGTAGCGGCGTCGCCGCCGAGGAACGGACGGCGAGAGTGCTCGAGACGAGTCTCCGACGAACCGTTCGATGACCCGAGAAAGAAGCTGATTGCGGAAGTCAGAATGTCCGCATCGACTCGTTGCGCAACCTGAACGAAGACGGAGATCGCGTTGGGTGCTAACAGCAGAGTGTGATCGTCGACGAAGAACAGATACTCCCCTTTTGCTTCACGTACGGCGGCATTTCTCGCGGCTCCCATCTCGGAACCGCGCCGAAAGATCCGGCGCACGTCGTGGGATCCATTAGCCTCCGGCGATGAACTGGACGGGGAAGAATCCTCGCTGCCACACTCGGTCAGGATGATCTGCAGATGCGGATAGTCCTGCTGCTTCAGCGAGGCAAGGGTCGCCGCCGCCCCCTTCTCTCTAACGTTGTAGGCGAAACAAACGCTCACCAGGGGAAAGATTGATTCTCTGCCTGCTGGCCGAGCCTTAGCGACCGGCGGCTCGTTGTTGGCTTGATTCGGAAGGCTGAAATGCAAATCCACCCACTTGCGTTCGGTGTCGGCGAATGAGGCCGACGGGCGCGCCGAATAGGCGCCGTGCTCCAGCGCACCTCTGATACGCTCTGCCAGAACGTTTGGCCGCGGCTCAAAGCAGATCGTCTCTCGGTCGGCGGGATCGATGATTTCCGGAATTCCTCCAACGTTGCTCGCGAGAAGTGGCACACCCGCGCCAACGCATTCCAGCACTGTGTTGGGGTAATTGTCGGCAAGCGAGGAGACCACCGCCAACCGTCCAGCTCCTCGCAGATATTCGATTGCGGGGCCCTGATACTTATTGGATACAAGGTGCCATGGAACCGACCACGCCTTCGATCGGTCGCTGATGTAGCCGATGCTCGAACGCCCGTAGAGTTGGGTTTCTTTTCCGAGAAAAGTAACCTGAAACTTGCGATTGGCGCGGTCGGCGCAGAGTTCATCCACCGCGTCGCAAAAGAGTTTCAGACCTTTCCTGATCTCCAGTCGCCCGAAGAATACTATTTCACGAATCTCGGTTTTCCGGTGTTGGGGTGCTGGGGCTTCAGACAGCAGTCTTCGCAATCCTTGGGGAAGGACATAGGGGGCAACATAAGTGCGTTCCGGGAGTTCCCATCCATTTTGTTGCATCCAGCCCAGCAGGTACTGACTCGGACTGGTGACGATATCCGCCGCCGAGATGCTCACGCGTTCCATGAAATCGATCTCGAGTTCCCCAAGATTGCGTATGTAGTCCTGGCTGCCTTCCTTTACCCAGAATGTCGGACCATGCGCACTGACCACAAAGGTCGTGTCGCCGAAAGCGAGTCCCTGGCGCTTTGCCAGCAAGCTGTAAAATCCCAATCCCTGGCATTCGGGAAAGTGAATGATGTCGAACTCGTGCTGATGGGCCTTCAGCCAGACGTAAGTGTGATACGAAACACTCGACGCCCAGGCGGCGTGAATTCTGGGTTCGTGCGCCATAGGCAGCGGAATCAGCTTCATGCCTTTTTCCGTTCGGTAGTACTCAACCCAATCAATCATGTTCCCGTCGGTGGGATGACAGCCGAGAAGAAACAGGATCGTCACATCGTAGCCGGCCCGCTTCAACGCGTCGGCCAGACTGGTGTACGCCGTGCCTATGCCGGCGTTGCGAGACGGCCCCTCGATTTCCCAGCTGGCAATGCACACCCGTGGCAAGCGGGAATCGCGATTGACGTCGACCCTGGGCAATGACGGAAACACTGCAGTCATTTGCTAGCCCTCCCTGTAAATGCTGTAGCGGAAATAGGTCTCGCAATCGATGAAAGACCTCCCATGTGATCCTCGCTGCCCAACTCCGACTGCAGAGCATTCCACAATGCGATAGACCTCGTGGAGGGATCGCCAGTTGCCGGCTAATCCATAGTACGCGTCGTGGCCACGAAGGGACTGATTGAGCCGAGCAACCTGATCCTTAAGCGACCAGTGCCGTATGTCACGCATGAGCCCCCGCAGAGTAGCCAGTGGCGCGGCGAAGTCGGGACTTTTCCCTATTTTCCGGCCCACCTTATAGTAGTACTATCAAGACTACCATCAGCGAAGTTCAAGGCGCAAGTGGCGCTGGAGGCGAGCAGACGATCGCCGCGCACCACGAGGTGCATCCGAACCGGGTCACGGCGTCGAAGGCACGAGTGCTGGAGAACCTACCCGGCCTCTTTGGCGGGAGTCGAACGCCCGCGACGACAAGGAACGCATCCGGGAGCTGCACGCGAAGATCGGCGAGATCCAGGTGCCGCTACTGGGGCCTTATATGCGGTCGGATTTTCCAGAGCGATGCAAAAGAAATCCGAACCGGAGCTTCTCCCGCCCCTTCGGGGCGTGAGAACGCGTTGCGGGGAAGACCATTGACGAAGACCGGGGAGGAAGCGACCATCATCATCAACCACTCGGGCAGATCCACTTGTCCTGAAGAAAAATCTGTCCTAACAGGCGGAGCCACCCCTCTCGTCACCGTCGAGCGCCTGACAAAGACTTTCGGCAAGTTCACGGCCGTCGACGACGTTTCGTTCGTCGTTCGCGCTGGAGAAATTGCCGGCTTAGTCGGTCCCAACGGGGCTGGCAAGACGACCATCATCCACATGATGCTCGGATTGATCTTGCCGAATGCAGGCACCGTGCGTCTCTTCGGGAAGAGTCTCGATGCGAGTCGAGAAGAGATTCTCCAGAGATTGAATTTCACGTCACCATACATGGCGTTCCCGGTTCGGTTGACCGTACTGGAAAACCTGACAGTGTTCGCTGGAATCTACAACGTTCGCGATCCCGCAACGAAAATCAATGAGCTGCTGGAGAGGTTTGGGATCGGGCGCTTGAGGAAGAAACCGATGTCGCGCTTGTCATCTGGTGAGATCACGCGGGTCAGGCTCTGCAAGGCGTTTCTGAACAATCCGGAGCTGCTGCTGCTGGATGAGCCTACTGCGTATCTCGATCCTCAGGCGGCGATGCAAGTTAGAGAGGTTCTGCTCGATCTGCAGAAAAACCGTGGCACAACGATCCTGTATACCTCGCACAACATGCATGAGGTCGAGCGGATGTGTGACCGGATTCTCTTTCTCAGCAAGGGCAGTATCATCGCGACCGGAACTCCTATCGAGGTCACTCGTTCGATTTTGAACGAAGACCGCAATGCTCCTGCTCTTCAAGAGGTTTTCATTCGCATCGCGGGATGTACGCCAGATGAAGCTGTATCGAATTAAATTCGTTGTCCTGCGGCACATCTACGAAGTTCGCCGCAACGGAAATCACATCACATACATGATGTATTGGCCCGTGGTGAATATTCTCGTCTGGGGATTCTTTACCCTCTATCTCCGCCATGGCGATCGCCTGCAGCCTGGAATTCTCAGTTGCTTGCTCGGGGCGGTCATCCTATGGGGGTTGTTCAACGCATTCCAACGCGACATGGCGGTAGGATTCCTGGAAGAATTGTGGTCGCGGAACCTTGTAAGTTTGTTCGCTTCACCTCTCAGCGTATCGGAGTATGTTATCGGGTTGATTGTCGTAACTCTTGCCAAGGCGCTGATCGGCTTGAGCATGGGGGCATTGATCGCCTGGCTCTTCTATCACTACGACATCTTTCCTACCTTACCGATATTGTTTCCATTCATTTTAAACCTCGCGCTGTTTGCCCTCACGGTGGGCATAGCAGTCACTGGCTTGATCTTTCGTTACACCACGAGTTTTCAGGCTATGGCGTGGAGCTTCGCCGGCATACTGATGCCGTTGTCTTGCGTATTCTACCCGTTGAGCTCTCTGCCGAGCTTCCTGCGCACGATAGCCTCGATGCTGCCAACGACTCAATCGTTCGAAGGGATGCGAGAGGTTATCGAAAGGGGTGCGTTCTCGGCCTTGGATTTCAGATTTGGCCTCGAATTGAACATGATCTATTTTGTCCTAGCGCTCGTTTTCTTTCGATGGATGTTCGAGTCGGCGCGTTCGCGCGGTCTTTTGGTGAAGATGGAATAATGGAGCGGTATCTCACTCGTAAGTTAGTGTCCGCCAGGTTTTGATTCATTGGGAACCGCCGGGATGACGGGATTCACTATAGGAACTGGCGAAAGTACTGAATTGTGGGCGGCAGTCCATCAGCTAGCGCAACTGAAGGCTGCCACCCGAGACGCTCTCGCGCCTGACTAATGTCCGGCTGTCGCTGCTTCGGATCATCGACAGGGAGCTGCCCGAATACGATACCTGATGCGGACTCGCATTGACCCGCAATCGTTTCGGCTAACTGGCGCATGGTAAACTCTCTAGGATTGCCGAAATTGATAGGGCCCGTCACGTCATCCGCTGAATCCATCAGGCGCATTAGTCCGTCAACCAAGTCAGACACGTAGCAGAACGATCTCGTCTGCGAGCCGTCGCCGTAGATTGTAATCGGCTCACCGCGTAGCGCCTGCATCACGAAGGTCGACACCACGCGACCATCATTCGGGTGCATGAAGGGCCCGTAGGTGTTGAAGATGCGCGCGACCTTGATCCTGAGCTCGTGTCGCCGGTAGTAATCGAAAAATAGGGTCTCCGCGCAGCGCTTGCCTTCGTCGTAGCACGCGCGAGGACCGATCGGGTTGACATTTCCCCAGTAAGCCTCGGTTTGCGGATGCTCCGTCGGGTCACCGTAGATTTCGCTCGTCGAGGCTTGCAGAATCTTCGCCCGAATCCGTTTCGCCAGACCGAGCATGTTGATGGCACCGTGCACCGACGTCTTTGTCGTCTGCACCGGATCGCGCTGGTAATGAATCGGCGATGCGGGGCAGGCGAGATTGTAGATCTCGTCTACCTCCACATATAACGGAAACGTCACATCGTGACGCATCAGTTCGAAGCGTGGGCTACGTAACAAGTCCTCTACGTTTCCCCGGGTTCCGGTGTAGAAATTGTCGACGCACAATACGTCGCAGTCCTCGGCGACCAGTCGTCGGCACAGATGCGCCCCGATGAAGCCCGCACCTCCGGTGACGAGAATCCTTTTTCGCAACGAGTAGCGCTTGCCCATATGCCGACTCAGCCTCCCCTTCGCTGTGCAGTAGGGAACTTCCTATTGGTGACCACGCGGCGGACGGTGCTTGGCTCGCAATTCCCTTCGTACACAATCTCACCAAATGAGGACTATATAGCGGTTAACTGCTCATTAGTCCAGATTTGCTGGCGGCGTCCGTGTTGCTGACCGGCACGACATTTTCCGATGTGTGCGTGAAGGGCGATTTGGAATGTTTCGGAAATCCTGGATTCCGCCAATTTGTGCCGATGATGCCAACTATTCGTCAGGGTCTTCAAATCGCTTTCCGCATGATAGAACGCCGCTTTGTGGAGCTCTGCGGTAGTAAGCGCGCGAATCCCTTGGATCGCGACGTTAGCTAAGATTACGCTATAGAGGCCAGCGCGCCGCCATCCTGGCGACGAGCTTTTGGCCAAGGGCCATTTTGTGATGCGCTCTCTAGAGCATTCGGGACTCCCGATTGATGAGGCACTGCCGGAGTTGCGGCGGGGGCTTCGGGAGCATTCGTCGGCGGTGCTGATGGCGCCGCCGGGAGCGGGGAAGAGTACTGTCGTGCCGCTCGTGCTTCTGCAGGAGCCTTGGGCGGCGAGCAAGCGCATTTTGATGCTGGAGCCGCGGCGGCTGGCTGCGCGTGCGGTGGCGATGCGCATGGCGGAGACGCTGGGGGAGGGCGTCGGACGCACTGTTGGATATCGGATGCGACTTGATACGCGGGTGTCGCGGGATACGCGTATCGAGGTCGTGACGGAAGGCGTGCTGACACGGATGCTGCAGTCGGACCCGGCGCTTGAAGGTGTTGCGGCGGTTTTGTTCGACGAGTACCACGAGAGGAGCCTGCAGGCCGATCTCGGGCTGGCGCTTGCGCTGGACGCGCGCGAGAACGTCGCACCGGATCTCAGGATAGTGGTCATGTCAGCGACGCTGGAAGGGGCCGCGGTGTCGCGGTTGCTGGGAGAGGCGCCCGTTGTCACTGCGAACGGCAGGGTCTTCCCGGTTACGACGCGATATGCGGGCAAGGGAATGCCACCGCTCCCTGAGATGGGGGCGGGTCGCGGGACGCAGGAATCTCCCGAGGCGCTGACGGCGCGAATCGTCCGGCTGGCACTGGAAGAGGAGCGCGGGGACGTGCTCGTGTTTCTTCCGGGAGCGCGGGAGATTCATCGGGTGCGGGCGCTCCTCGAGGGCTCTGTCGCGGTATCGAGCGGCGCGGGGCGGCTGCAGCTGCTGCCGCTCTATGGGGAGCTGTCGAGCGAGGAGCAGGACGTGGCGCTGATGCCCGCCCGCGAGGGACCTCGCCGCGTCGTGCTCGCGACCAACATCGCGGAGACGAGCCTGACCATTCCGGGGGTGAGGGTGGTGGTGGACTCGGGGCTCGTGCGCCGCTTGCGCTTCGATCCGGCAACCGGCATGAGCCGCCTCGAGACGGAGCGCATCTCGCGGGCTTCGGCGGAGCAGAGACAGGGTAGAGCGGGGCGGGTCGAGCCGGGGGTGTGCTATCGCGCCTGGAGCGAGGGCGCGCAGCGCAGCCTCGCACCGTTCAGCCCGGCGGAGATCCTCGAGGCGGATCTGACGCCGCTGGCGCTGGAGCTTGCGGGATGGGGGGTCCGCGATGCGGCGGCACTCAGATGGCTCGATCCGCCGCCTGCCGCCATGCTGGCGAGCGCGCGCGACTTGCTCGAGCGGCTGGGCGCTCTCGATGCCGGCGGCCGCATCACGCCGCACGGGCGCGAGATGACGCGGCTCGGCGTGCATCCGCGGCTGGCGCACATGCTGCTGCGCGCGAGGCGGACAGGCTCCCTGGCGCTCGCGGCCGATCTCGCGGCGCTGCTGTCGGAGCGGGATCTCCTGCGCGGCACGGCGGCAGCCCGGGATGCCGACATTCGCGGGCGGATCGAGGCTCTGCGGGGGGAGAGCGAGGCCGGTGGCATGGATCGCGCGGCGCTGCACAGAGCCCGGCGCAGCGCACGCGACCTGCGGCGGCAGCTCGGTGTGGCTGCCGACTCGGATCCCGTGGATGCGCCGCGCGGCGGCTCCGCCGGGGGGCTGCTGGCGCTGGCCTTTCCCGATCGCATCGGGCGGCGGCGGCCTGGCGGCGATGGGCGCTTCACGCTCACCAACGGGCGGGGGGCGCATTTCGCCGAGCCACAGGGGCTCTCGCGCCAGGAGCTGATCGTGGCGGTGGATCTGGACGATCGCGAGCGGGATGCGCGCATCCGGCTGGCGGCGCCGGTGAGCCGGGAGGACATCGAGGAGCACATGGCTTCGCGCCTGGTACGCGCCGATTCCGTGGAGTGGAACGCGCGCGAGCAGGCGGTTCTGGCCCGGCGGGTCCTGCGGCTCGACAGTCTCGTGCTGGAGGAGAGCGCTCTGCCCGAGGTGCCGCGCGAGGAAGCGCGGGCCGCCATGCTGGAAGGCATCCGTCAGCTCGGCGTCGAGTCGCTGGCCTGGAGCCGGGAGGCGCGCGACCTGCAGGCGCGCCTCGCCTTCGTCCGGCGCCTGGGCGCTGACTTCGAGCGGTGGCCAGACCTTACCGATACGGCGCTTGCCGCATCGATCGGCGACTGGCTTGCACCGTGGCTCGACGGGGTCACTCGGCGCGAGCACCTTGCCCGCATCCCCCTGCTCGATGCGCTGCAGGCGCAGCTGAGTTGGGACCAGCGGCGGGAGCTCGACGCGCTGGCCCCGACCCATCTCGCCGTGCCGAGCGGCTCGCGCATACATATCGATTACACGGACGCAAGCGCGCCCTCGGTATCCGTCCGCCTGCAGGAGGTCTTCGGCCTCGACGCGACGCCACGGATCGGCGGCGGCCGAGTACCCGTCACCTTCAAGCTGCTCTCGCCGGCACAGCGGCCCGTGCAGGTGACGCGCGACCTGGCAAGCTTCTGGCGTGGGTCGTACGCCGAAGTGCGCAAGGACATGCGTGGCCGGTATCCGAAACATTACTGGCCGGAGAACCCCCTCGAGGCGGAGCCCGTCAGAGGCGTGCGGCGGCGAACTTAAGCCGGTACACTCCGCCTCCATCCCGCATTGCACTCGGGCGCGCTGCACGCGTTACGGTCGTGCTATGTCGGGTTATGGGCGCAGTACACATCAAGCCAAGCGTTCTGACGGGTCGTCAAATATCGATGATGACGCAGCCATTGGATGCCGCCGCACCCGCGCCGGCCATCGACTTACGTTTCGGGCAGGTGGGCCTCATGCAGGTTCGCATCCGCACGACCGACCCAGGCGCGATACTCGATGAGCTGACCGGCCGTGTGGCCAGCGCGCCGCTTTTCTTCCAGCGTACCGGAGTATGCATCGACCTGACCGCGCTCGGCCGGGACCCGCAGCTCGAGGAAATGCGGACGGTGATGGACGCCGTGCGGCGCGCGGGCATGCTGCCGGTGGGACTCGTAGGTGGCTCCGCCGGGGTGGAGTCGTTGGCGGCGGCGCTCCAGCTGCCCGTACTGACGCCATTCCGGCAGCAGAGCCAGGCGGCGCCGATCGTGCAGCCGGCGCAACTGGCGTTGCCGACGCAGCCGGCGCCGGCGGAGCGTGCCGAGACCGGCATTCCGGCGCTGATCCAACACCAGCCCGTGCGCTCGGGACAGCGCCTGTATGCGCGTAGCCGCGATCTCGTCGTCACATCAACCGTGGGCGCCGGGGCCGAGGTGATCGCGGACGGCTGTGTGCATGTCTACGGCTCGTTGCGCGGACGCGCCGTGGCCGGCGCGCGTGGCGACACCGGCGCGCGGGTCTTCTGTCAGGAATTTCGTGCCGAGCTGATATCGATCGCGGGTGTATTCCGGGTATTCGAGACCCTGCCGCCGGAGCTTGCCGGCAAACCCGTGCAGGCGTGGCTGGATGGCGACGATTTGCGTTTCGCCCCACTAACCTCTTGAATGCGGCAACAGCAAGTGAATAAGCCGGCCAAGGCCGCCCTGGGCCGGCGGGGTCGAGTCCAGTCACAGGGCTGGCTGCTCAAAGCGCCGCAGGCGACTTTGAGCCAGTAGATTAGGAGACGATATTGACCGAAATCATTGTGGTGACTTCAGGCAAGGGCGGCGTCGGCAAGACGACCACCTCGGCCAGTGTCGCCTGCGGGCTCGCCCGCCGCGGCAAGCGCGTGGCCGTGATCGATTTCGACATCGGCCTGCGCAATCTCGACCTCATCATGGGTTGCGAGCGCCGGGTCGTGTACGACTTCGTGAACGTCATCCAGGGCGACTGCACGCTCAAGCAGGCGCTCATCAAGGACAAACGCCTCGAGACCCTGTATCGTGCTCGCCGCTTCGCAGACGCGCGACAAGGATGCGCTGACGCGCCGAGGGCGTGAAGCGGGTGCTCGATGAGCTGGTCGCCGACGGCTTCGACTACATCATCTGCGACTCTCCCGCCGGCATCGAGAAGGGCGCGCACCTGGCGATGTACTTCGCCGATCGCGCGGTGGTGGTCGTGAATCCCGAAGTGTCCTCGGTGCGCGACTCCGACCGCATCCTGGGGCTGCTCGCGAGCAAGACGCAGCGCGCGGAGCAGGGTAACGGGGGCGTCAAGGAACATCTTCTGCTGACGCGATACAACCCGAAGCGGGTCGCGAGCGGAGAGATGATGAGCGTGGATGACGTGAAAGAGATCCTGGGGCTCGATGTGATTGGCGTGGTGCCAGAGTCCCCCGACGTGCTGGCCGCATCCAATGCCGGCGTTCCGGTGATCCTCAATGACGAGAGCGACGCTTCGCTCGCCTACGACGATGCGGTGGCGCGTCTGCTCGGCGAGGAGTTGCCGATGCGCTTCCTGGAGGAGCCGAAGCGAGGCTTCTTCGCACGCATGTTCGGAGGCTGATGTGGGGCTGCTTGCTCTATTTCGCCGCACGCCCTCCTCGGCCAGCGTTGCCAAAGAGCGCCTGCGCATCATCGTCGCGCAGGAGCGCAGCGCGCGGGGCGGCCCGGACTACCTGCCGCTGCTGAGGCGTGAGATCCTGCAGGTGATCCACAAGTACGTCAACGTCGATCCGGAGGCGGTCCAGATCAACCTCGGGAACGAGGAAGGACACGAGGTTCTCGAGCTGAGCGTGGCCCTGCCCGAAAAGACGCGGGCCTAGCGCGCCCGATCCCGGCCATGATTCGAGTCGCGCGATCCGGCCCTGGCCTCACTGTCCTCCTGTTCGCCGCAACCGCAACCGCAGCCGCAACCGCAGCCGCAACCGCACCGCAACCGCCGCGACCGCAGCCGCAACCGCAACCGCCGCGACCGCAGGCGCGCCTGCAGGCCCCGCGGCAGCCGCTCTGCACAGCCTGATGCAGACCGAGTGGCGGCGCGAGATGCGCGACAACCCACTGGAGGCTTCCGCGGACGGCGTTCATCAGTATGACGGCCTCTGGCCGGATGCGAGCCTCGCTGCGCTCGCCCGCGAGCACCGGGAGGACATCCAGACGCTGAAGAATCTTGCGGCCATCGATCGCAATCGCCTCAGCGATGAGGACCGGATCAGCTACGACCTGCTCGAGTATCGCTACCGGATGCGGGTGGAGGATTACGGGCTCGGGGACCAGCTGATGCCGGTGAACGAGCTGGACGGCATCCAGACCTTGAGGACTCTGACGGAGTCATTGCGCTTCGAGAGCGACACGGACTACCGCAACTTCCTCCAGCGGCTGCAGACCTTCAGGCCCTACATGGACGCGACGATCGCGCTCCTGAAGCAGGGTGTCGCGCTGGGCATGACTGAGCCGCAGGTGGTGATGACACGCGTGCCGCACCAGATCGCCGCCTACGTCGTGGCCGATCCTGCCGCGAGCCCGTTCTATGAGCCCTTCGAGAAGATGCCCGCCATCATTCCTGCGGCCGAGCAGGCGCGGCTGCGCGCGGCGGCCAAGGCGGCGATCGCGGGCGAGGTCACGCCGGCGTACCGCGAATTCGCGCAGTACTTCGACCATGACTATCTGCCGCACTGCCGCAAAACCATCGCCGCGCAGGCGCTGCCCAACGGCAAGGCCTATTACGCATTCCAGGTGCGGGAGTACACCACCACCGACCTGACACCGGCGCAGATACACGCCATGGGACTGCGCAAGGTCGCGGAAATCCATGGGCAGATGGAGCGGGTGTTCAAGCAGGTCGGATTCAAGGGCAGCTACAAGGACTTCGTGCACTACCTGCGCACGGACCCGCGTTTCTACTACAAAGACCCGAAGCAGCTTCTCGAGGCTTATCGGGCCGCCGCCATGCGCGTCGATCCGCTGCTCGTCAACGAGTTTCCCGATCTGGATTCTGCCGCGGGTCCCTTACGGCGTCCGTCCGATTCCCGCATCGCTCGCCCCCGACACCTATCCGGCCTACTCGGATCCACCGGCCGGCGATGGCAGTGTCGCCGGTTACGTGTCCGTCAACCTCTACGAGCCGGAGAGCCGGCCGAAGTACGAGATCCAGGTGCTGGTCTGTCACGAGGGCCGTCCCGGCCATCAGCTGCAGATCCCGATCGCGATGGAGCTGAACAATCTGCCGGAGTTCCGCCGCTTCGACTACTACAGTTCCTATGGCGAGGGCTGGGCACTTTACACGGAGACACTCTGCGATGAGATGGGTCTCTACGACGACCCGTATTCCAGGTTCGGCTATCTGGACTTCCAGATGTGGCGGGCCGTGAGGCTGGTAGTCGACACGGGCATCCATTCCGAAGGGTGGACGCGCGCGCAGGCAGTGCGTTACTTCGAGGACAACAGCGCGCTCAGCGAACAGAACATCAACACGGAAGTCGACCGTTACATCGCGTGGCCGGGGCAGGCGCTGTCTTATATGATCGGTGAGCTGGACATCCAGCGCCTGCGGCAGAAGGCCGAGGCCGAGCTGGGATCGCGCTTCGACATCAAGGCCTTCCATGCCGCGCTGCTGGAGCACGGCGCCCTGCCGCTCACGGTCCTCGACCAGGTCGTGGATCTGTGGATACAGGATCAGCCAGCAGGTCCGACAGATCGACGGTAACGCCCGGCGCCCCTGGAACAGACCTCTGGGATGCCGTGGCGTGCATACAGTGGTAGCTTGACGTTGATGTCATGCCGTAGCGTCGAGTGGCATGCACAACGCCAAGCCGGACGCGAAAGTGAGCGATTCATGAGCACAAGACTGGCTACCGCGGCGTTTCTGATTCTCATGCTGGGTGTCATCGAGCCGGCATTTGCCGCGGGCGCACCGTCCGCTACCGCGGCGGGCATCCCTCTCGATGCGCCGTGGAAAGTCAGGATCTACGAGCTCGCCCATGCCAAGTTCCTGCATCCGGCCTGGGGATGGCAGCATTCCGAGCGTAATTACCTCCTGGCGATGCGGCTCGCACGGGGCGATGGCCTGCATGTCGATGAGGACGTGTTGTTTGCTGCGTCGTTTCTGCACGACATGTCTGCGTTCATGCCTTGCAAGGACGCGAAGATGGAGCACGGCGACTGCGCGGCGCAGCAGGCGCGGGCCATGCTGAGCGATACGGGTTTTCCGATGCGGAAGCTCGCAGCGGTGCAGGCCGCCGAGCGCGGCCACATGTTCTACAGCAATCCCGGAGCCGATCCCGCTGCCATCGTGCTGCACGATGCGGACTCGCTCGACTTCCTCGGTGACATCGGCGCGGCGCGCCTCATCGCGCTCACCGGCGAGAACGCGCCGAGCTTCGCGCCGGCGGTGAAGACGCTGCGCGGCTTCGTCAAGCAAATCCCCCCGCGGCTCATCACCAGGACCGCGCGCCGAATCGGCGCCGAGCGCGCGGCGGAGCTCGGCTCGTTCCTCGACCGGCTGCAGGCTGAATCATTCGGCGGCAGCGCAATGTGACGATGGACAGCGTCGGCTGGCAGTTCTGGGTCGATCGCGGCGGTACCTTCACGGACATCGTCGCGCGGGCGCCTGACGGGAGCCAGCGGATTCAGAAGCTGCTGTCCGAAAGCCCGGACCAGTACGCGGATGCTGCCGTCGAGGGCATTCGCCGCATTCTCGGCCTGGAGAAGGGCTCGCCGATCCCGTCGGATGCCATAGCGGCGGTCAAGATGGGAACGACCGTCGCGACGAACGCGCTGCTCGAGCGCCGCGGCGCGCGCACGCTGCTCGCCATCACGGCTGGCTTCGGCGACGCGCTGCGCATCGGCTATCAGAACCGGCCACGCCTCTTCGATCGGCACATCGTCCTGCCCGAGCTGCTGTACGACCGCGTGATCGAAGTCGAGGAGCGCCTCAGCGCCCAGGGCGAGGTGCTGACTTCCATCAAACTGGACGTGGCGCGCGGGGAGTTGGCACGAGCCTTCGCGGATGGTATCCGCGCCATCGCGATCATCTTCATGCATGGTTATCGCTTTCCGCAGCATGAGCGCGCGTTTGCGCAGCTCGCCCGCGAGATCGGCTTCACGCAGGTGTCGGTGAGTCACGAGGTCAGCCCTCTCGTCAAGCTCGTGGGCCGTGGTGACACAACGGTGGTCGACGCCTACCTCTCGCCGGTGCTGCGCAAGTACGTCGATCAGGTGGGCGGCGAGCTGGGAGACAGCGTGCGGCTGCTTTTCATGCAGTCGAACGGCGGCCTGGTACAGGCCCGCAGGTTCCACGGCAAGGATGCGATTCTCTCCGGACCGGCCGGAGGGATCGTCGGCATGGTACGCACGGCTACGGAAGCGGGCGCGGAGCGCGTGATCGGATTCGACATGGGTGGTACCTCTACGGACGTCTCTCATTACGACGGCGAGCTGGAGCGTACGTTCGAGACCGTCGTCGCGGGCGTGCGGATTCGCGCACCCATGATGCACATTCATACTGTCGCCGCGGGCGGAGGCTCAATCTGCCGCTTTGACGGCATCCGGTTGCGCGTCGGACCGGAGTCTGCCGGGGCCATGCCCGGGCCGGCATGCTATCGCCGGGGAGGACCGCTGACCGTCACGGACTGCAACGTCATGTTGGGGCGTCTCCAGGCAGACTTCTTTCCACATGTCTTCGGCCCGGGTGGCGATACTCCGATCGACCCAGCGGCGGTGGCGACGCACCTCAATGCGATGGCGGAAGAGGTCGCGCGAGCTGCGGGGACGCCAAAATCGCCGCAGGAGCTGGCGCACGGATTCCTGCGCATCGCCGTGGCGAACATGGCGAATGCGATCAAGCAGATCTCGATCCAGCGGGGGCATGACGTCACGGGTTATACGCTGGCGTGTTTCGGAGGGGCGGGCGGGCAGCATGCCTGTCTGGTGGCGGATGCCCTCGGCATGCGCCGCATCCTCATCCATCGACTGGCCGGCGTGCTGTCGGCGTATGGGATGGGACTCGCGGACCTCCGCCTGATCAGGCAGAGGGCGGTCGAAGCGCCGCTCCGGGAGGCGCTGCGACCGGAGTTGCAGCGTGTCCTGGCGGAGCTCGAGCGCGAGGGCGTGACGGAAATGACCGCCCAGGGCGTGGCCTCACGCAACATCACGGTCCTGCGGCGGCTGCACCTCAAGTACAAGGGCACGGATCTGGCGCTGGTGATTCCCTTTGGTGAGACGCGCGCAACAGCGGACGCATTCGCCGCCGCACATCGCGCGCGATTCGGCTTCGACGTGCCCGACGGCGAACTGATCGTCGAGGCCGTGTCCGTCGAGGTCGTTGGCGCTGGCGAGGTGCCAGGCGGGCCCCGGGCCTCTGCCGTCGAAACGGAAGCGCCGCCCCCGGTGCGCGCGAGGCGCGCGATCTGGTTCGGCGCCGCGGCGGCCGAGACGCCGATCTACTCTCGGGACGACCTGCAGTTCGGACACAGGATCGCCGGCCCGGCAGTCATCATCGAGGCTTCGGCCACCACCGTCGTGGAGCCGGGCTGGCGCGCGAGTGTCGACCGGCTCGCGAATCTGCTCCTGGAGCGCGTGGAGGCATTGCCGAGACAGCTGGCAGTCGGAACGAATGCCGATCCGGTCATGCTGGAGGTTTTCGGCAATCTCTACATGTCGATCGCGGAGCAGATGGGGGTCGCGCTGCAGAGCACTTCACGTTCGGTCAACATCAAGGAACGGCTGGATTACTCCTGCGCAATGTTCGACCGCGATGGCGCGCTGATCGCGAACGCGCCCCATATGCCGATTCACCTGGGCTCGATGGGCGAGAGCGTGAAGGTGATCATCACTGCCCGGCAACGGGCGGCTGACGGCCGCGGCATGCTTCCGGGAGATGTCTACGCGCTCAATGCGCCTTACAACGGCGGCACCCACCTTCCGGATATCACAGTCATCATGCCCGTGTTCGACCGCGGAGGCGAAACCGCGCCCGCGAGCACGGGCGAGCCGCTCTTCTATGTCGCCTCACGCGGTCACCACGCCGACATCGGCGGCATCACACCCGGCTCGATGCCGCCGGGCAGCCGCACGATCACGGAGGAGGGCGTGCTCATCGACAACTTCCTGCTCGTCGATGCCGGTCGCTTCTGCGAGACGGAGACCCTGGCGCTCTTGCGCAGCGGCCCCTACCCGTCGCGCAATCCGGACCAGAACATCGCCGATCTCAAAGCGCAGGTCGCGGCCTGCGCCAAGGGAGCGGAAGAGTTGCGGCGGATGGTCCGGCAGTTCGGTCTGCCGGTGGTAAGTGCCTACATGCGGCACGTGCAGGATCATGCCGCGGAAGCGGTTCGTCGCGTTCTCGATGTCCTGCGCGACGGCGAGTTCGCGTATGAGATGGATGACGGGTCCATGATCCGGGCGCGCATCACGATCGATCGCGCATCCCGGCGCGCGCGGATCGATTTCAGCGGCACGAGCCCGCAACGGCCCAACAACTTCAATGCGCCGCCGGCCATCTCCCGCGCCGCCGTCCTGTACGTTTTCCGCACTCTCGTCGACGACGACATCCCGATGAACGACGGCTGTCTCCTGCCGCTCGAGATCGTCATTCCGCAGGGGTCGATGCTCCGCCCTCGCTACCCGGCTGCCGTCGTTGCGGGCAATGTCGAGACCAGCCAGACGATCATCGACACGCTTTACGGGGCTTTAGGGGTGCTCGCCGCGGCCCAGGGCACGATGAACAACTTCACCTTCGGTGACGGCGAGCATCAGTACTATGAAACCATCTGTGGTGGCTCGGGCGCGGGACCTGATTTCGACGGCACGGATGCCGTCCACACCCATGCGACCAATAGCCTGATGACCGATCCCGAAGTGCTGGAGTGGCGCTTCCCGGTGCTTTTGGATCGCTTCGAGATCCGAAGGGGGTCGGGAGGCAGGGGCCGCCACCACGGAGGCGACGGCGTCGTCCGCCATGTCCGTTTCAGAACGGCCATGACGGCGGCGATTCTCTCGAATCGTCGTCGTGTGCCGCCCTTTGGCTTGCAGGGAGGTGATGCGGGGCAGCTCGGCAAGAATGAGGTCCGCAGGGTGTCCGGAGCGGTCGAGCGGCTCACGGCAACTCAGGTGATGGAGATGGCCCCCGGCGACGTGTTCGTCATTGAAACACCCGGTGGCGGTGGCTTCGGGTCATCCGACTAACCGCGAGCCGAAGCTTGATCGCTCGAGATTTTCGACAAGTCAACCGTGGCGCCGCTGACGCCAGGAATTGCGGTGAGGCCGCCGTCCGGTACCGAGGTTACATACTGGTAGCTGCCTTCGACGGGTGACCGATAGAGATGGAGCGTGTGATGCTTCAGATCTATCACCCATACCTCGGGCACGCCGTGGCGAGCATACAGTGGCACCTTGATGTCGAGATCGTAACGCAGCGTGGAGTTGCCGATCCCGACGATCAGGAAGACGTCGGCGGCTGACGGATGCCCGCGGTCGTTGTGACCAACCCGCGGCCTCGCGACCACGAGGTCCGGTTCCGGCTGCGAATACCTGCCGAGCCGCACTACCGCTCCGGTCGTACTCCGTCACGGCAGCAGGGTGTCAGCAGGGGCGCGGCGAGGCAATGACGTTTGCCTGCGCGTTTGTTTAGAAATGCGACTCGGCGGTCTTCAGGGGTAGAGCGGCGCCAGGCCGTCGCGTTGGCGTCCGGTCTTGCCGGGCGGCGCGGGTAGCTCTGTGAGCGCTGCGGCGAGTGCGTCACCTTGCCACGCTCCACCGGCATAGCAGGCGCGGTCGAGATCGCGGAGCAGCTCGGCCACGGCGGGATCGCCGATCCTCGTGGCGATGGCATTGATCCCTGCTGGAGCAGTGCCCCAGAGGGCCGCCGTCCAGGCGAGCAGGTGCGCTCTCGCGGCCTGCGGATCGTTGGCTTGGCACGCTGCGCGAAACGCTGCGCGCTCTTTCGCGGGATCGGGCCGGAGTTGGCGCGGAGCGGTTGGGGTAGCGGGGCGCACGGGCCGCGGTGCGGCTCGCGACCGGCGACGTGACCACAACCATGCGGCCAGAGTCGCCAGCCACACCACGGCAAGGCCGAGGCTGATCCACTCCCACTCGGAGGGGGAGCGGGTAGGCTTGGGTTTCGGCGCCGCCGGCGCATACCGGGGCGCAATCGGCGACGGTTGCAATTGCGCTGTGGGCGCCGCCGGGGCCGAGGCGGCGGCCGCGGTGTGGCTGGGCGCAGGAAGGATGGTGAGGGTGCGCGTGGGCAACGTCGCCGTCCGAAGCTGGTTGGCTTGTGTGTCCCACCATTTCACCGTGAGCGCCGGGATCGTGTAGCGGCCGGGCGAGTCGGCCATCAGGGCAATGGTCTGGTCACGGCTGCCGACCAGCTTCCCATCCAAGGTCGAGTCGTCGAGTTTGGGTTGGTCCGGATACGCCTTGAGCCCGGAGGGAAGCCTCAGCAGCGACGACAGGTCGGGAAGCTGCGCCGCGGTGAGTCCGGTCGCCTGCAGATCGAGATCCAGGGTCAGCGGATCGCCCGCTTGCGCGCTGAGCCTGGGCGGGTTCCAGGCGACACTGAGCCTGACCGCACTGGCCGGCAACCAGTAGTTGCCGACGGCGGCGGCCGGACGCGGCCGCACTGAAAGCACGATCGGGGTGCCACTCAGGCGGATGGGACGCACGGTCCGCAACATGCCGCCGAATGGCGACCCGCCGAAGATGCCGCTGAACGGATCGCGACCGGGCGCCGACGAGGGCTGTGTGACGGTGACGTCCGCGTCGAGCACCGGACTGGGGAGCGTCAGTTTGCCGCTGTGCAGGGGAAAGAGAACGTACTGCCGAGTGACGACCTGATAGTTCTGGCCATTGCGCTCGGCTTCGCTGCTCTCATCCGAGCCGAGCCGCTTGACGACGACATCGCTGCTCTCCGGCAGCTCGAGATTCGCGTGATAAAGGGGCTCTGCCATGAAAAGACGGACGGTCAGATGGACGGCGCCCTCTACGTAAGGCTGCTGTGGTGATGCACTGGTCTCCATGAATACCGCTGCCGCGGCAGGCGCGCCCGTTGCGCCCGGTTGCCCGGTGCCCCCGGGCCCGGTCACATCGAGCGAGAGCGGTCGGCTTTGCTCGCCGTTCCATGAGAGAGGCGGGATCGTCAGATGTCCGGTGACCTTCGGGGCCAGTGTCAGGACGACCTGCGTTTTTTCGGAGGCACTGCCGTTGACGAGCTGAAAGATCGTGCTGCTGCTGGTGCCGAGGATGTCGAAGTCCTGCTGCAGCGAAGTGATATCGGGCTGACCGCCGGTCTGGCCGTCACGCTCCAAGGTCAATTGCACCGTTTCGCCGACAGCGACCTGAGAAGCGTCGAGTGACGCCTTCACATCCGCGAGTGCTTGGGCGGCTGCGGCGCAACCGACGAGCGACAGAAGCAGGATGCCGGCCCTCCGAGCTCTCACTGTGTGCTCTCCAGCGACTTGCCGCCGTCCTGCTGCCTGATGATGTGCTCGATGAGGAATTTGCGCCGCAGCAGGCCCGCAGGGCTGTCGGGGATCTGCCGCAGCCACTGCTCGAGCGCCATTTGCCGCTCGCTCTCGGGCTTCGGCTTCGGGGTTTGGGTGCCACCCGCCAGCAGGCTGTCACTGTCGGCGGTCTTCCCGTTCTGCTCCGAGGCTCGCCCCTGAGCCGTGTTGGCGGCCGCGCGCCGTTGTCGCTGCGCACGAGCGAGCGCCGCGGCGTCCGCCGCGTCGCGTTGCGCCTGGCCGGAGTTGCCCCGCCGGTCGGCGCCGGTCTGCGAGCCGGCGGCTGCCGACTGATCGCTGCCGGTGGATTGGGAGCCAGCAGCGCGCGACTGTTGCGACGTGCCGCCCGACTGCCGCGCTCCTGATGAGCCCTGCCGCCCGACGCTGGAGCTCTGCGGCTGCTGTCCTTGCGAAGTGCCGGCCTGACTTCCCTGCTGGCCATTACGCGAGGAAGACTTCGGTGACTGGTGCTGCCCCTTTTGCTGTTGCCGCTGCTGTTGCTGCTGCCGCAGCGCGCGCTCCACCAGGTCGCGGTTGTGGCGGATGTCCTTGTCGGCTGGAGCCTGATTCAGCGCCGAATCGTATGCCGCGAGCGCCGCCTGCAGCTGCCCGGACCTCGGCGAGCGCGTTGCCACGGTTGTATTCGGACTGCGCATCGGTGAAGGGAGCAAGGAGCTGCGCCGCTCCCGCGTAACCGCCTGCTTCGAGATCGGCGTAGGCGCGCCGCCGCGGATCATGGAAGCGCGCCGCGGCCTGTGCGGGTTGCCCGGCATCGAGCAGCGCCTGGCCTTGCTGGTCCGGCGTGCGCCAGAGGCTGGACCAGGTGCTCGATACGGTGGCGGCGAGCGCCGTCCCGCTCATGAGCACCGAGCAGCAGAGTTGCGCCGCCAGCACTGCGACTCTCGATGACTTCACACCCAGCCTCGGCGCGCGACCAGCGCGGCCAGAAGAAGGAGCGCGGGCAGGAGCCACACGCCGTCGTTGAGCCAGCTCGAGAGCGTCACGTGCGCGGCAACACCGGAGCTCATCTGGCGCGAGCCGGCTGCGTGCAAGGCCGCAATCAACTGCGGTAGCGCGCTCAAAGGCACGAAGCGGCCGCCGCCGGCGGTGGCCACTCGCTGCAGCAGATCCCGGTCGAGACGCGCCAGCACGACCTGTCCGCTCGCATCACGGACGAAGCCGCCGTTGCCGTCCGGCTCCGGTGCGCCGCCGCCCGTGCCCACGCCGACGACGTTCACGTCAATGCCCTGACGATGTAGCTGCTGCGCACTGATGAGCGCCTGCGCGGGATCGTTGAATCCGTCAGTCAGCACGATGACCTGACGATCTCTTCCCGGCGATGCCTGCAGCAGGTGCAGCGCTTCCTCGAGTCCGGGCGCCAAGCGGTCGCCCGACTCCGGCATCAGGCTTGGCGCCAGGGGCTGCGCCAGATTGCGAATCGTGGTCACGTCGCTGGTGAGAGGCGCCACCGTGTAGGCCTCTCCCGCGAACGCGACGAGCCCTACGCGCGCATCCTGCGCCGCAGACAACAGGTCGTCGACCGCATAACGCGCCCGCGCCATCCGGCTCGGCGCAACGTCTGCGGCATCCATGGAGGGCGCCACTTCGAGCGCCACTACCCAGGCAGCCGGCGCGCGATAGGCGGGCGTTATCTGACGCTGCCACGTAGGTCCGGCGAGCGCCAGCACGGCCAGTGTCCAAACCAGCCCTATGAGCAGCCAGGGCGAGCGCCCGGCATTGCCGTCGCTCAACCGCAGGAGCGACAGCAACTCGCCATCCAGCAGCCGTGGCCACGCCCCATCGCGTCCGCGGCGGCGTGCGAGCCACACGGCAAACGCCACGAGCGGCGGCAGCGCCAGGAGCCAGTAGGGATAGAGGAAGTGGAAGCGGCTCATGAGGTCAGATCCGCTCCGCCATCAGCCAGGCGGCGGGTAGGCTGAGCAGCAGGGCGAGCGCGAGCGGCCAGGTGAACCATTCCGCGGCGGGTCGCAGCCAGCGCTGGTCGGCGGAGACCGGCTCGAGCTCGTCGATCTTGCGGTACACCGCGCTCAGGGCCGCGGCATCGGTGGCGCGGAAGTATTCACCGCCCGTGGTGCTCGCGATCTTCTGCAGCAGATCGACGTCGAGATCGCTGTTGCCGAGGGTGAGCCCGAACAGGGACTGCTGCTCGGCCGCACCCACTCCGATCGTGAAGATGCGCAGTCCCGTCTGTGCCGCGAGTTGCGCCGCCTGCAGCGGCGGCATGACCCCGGCGTCGTTGCCGCCGTCGGTGAGCAGAATCAACACCGACTGCCGTATCGATGCTCCACCCGTGCTCGCACGCTGGCGCAGCTGCTTGATCGCCAGCCCGATCGCATCGCCGATGGCCGTCTGCGGACCGGCGACACCGACGACCGCCTCGTCCAGAAACTGATGCACGGTCGGGATGTCGGTCGTGAGCGGCGCCTGCAGATAAGGTTGCGTGCCGAAAAGAATCAGGCCGATCTGATCGCCGCGGCGCTGGTCGATGAAATGTCCGGCGACTTCCTGCACGACCTGCAGGCGACTCTCGCCACCCGCCATGTCCTGCGAAGCCATGGAGCCCGAGCAGTCGATCGCCAGCATGATCTGCCGCCCGGTCGTGACGACCGGCAGCGGCTGCCCGAGCCATTGCGGCCGCATTCCGGCCAGTACCAGCAGGGTCCAGACCGCGGTCAACAGCGCCAGCGCGCCTCGCGACAGTGTCGCGGTTGCGGCAGGAGCTGCAACCGAGGCGGCAAACGGCAGGTACACGGCCGCGCCATTCGGCCCGGCGGCGCGGCGCATCCGCACCATGATCCAGGGCAGCGGCAGCAGCAGCGCCATCCATGGCCAGGCGAGATGAAGCATCAGCGCTTCTCCGGGCGCGCCGCTCGTGTCGCGCGCTGCGCCTGACGCACGAACGCATCGGCGCCCGCAATCCAACACTCGCGGTCATCGCTCGCGGTGCCGCCGAAGGCGGTCGCCAGCAACGACCGCCCCGCGTCACCCGCGAGTTGCGTGCCGCCCTGGGCGGCGACGAAAGCCAGCCAGGCATCGCCCGTCAGCCGCGCAACCCGCGCAGCGCCGAAGACCGCGATGGCGAAACGGCGCAGCAGGCTCTCGATGGCGCGCGCACTTGCGACAATGTCGGAGCCCTCTGCACGGATGGCACGAAGCTCGCGCAGCGCCGCTCTCCGGCTCCTGCGGTACGGATCGCGCCACCACCATACGACTGTGGCCGCCCCTGCGAGCAGCACCACGGCCAGCAGCCACCAGCCCGGGGCGGGCGGCCACCAGCCCGGCGGCGGTGGCGCGTGGGCGGGGGCGAGTTGTGAGAGCCAGCTTGGTGTCATGCCGCCCATTGCCGCGGCCGCAGCAGCGGCCGCAGAACACCCTCCACCGGCTCGCGGGTGTCGAGTCTCACGACCGGAGCCGCATTGTGTTGCGACAGCGCGGCGACGCGTGCCTCGCGCTCCCGCCAGGCCTGCCGCCAGCGCTCGCGCGTGCGCAAGCCATCCAGGATGCGCAGCCGGCCCGGCAAGCCGGCGCGAAAACGGCCGTTCGGCAGACCCTCTTCCTCCAAGGCATCGGTGACCCAGAAGAGCCTCAGGTCGGCATGTGCGGCGAGCGCCGTCCAGAGACTGCCCGCTTCCTGCCGCAGGCCGGCAAAGTCGCTGATGGCGAGAATCTGGCTGCCCGGGCGCACCAGCGGCAACAGCGCGCGCAGCGCCGCCTCCAGCGCGAGCGGCGCGGGCTGCCCCGGCGATCGCGGTTGGGATTGCAACAGTGCCTCCAGCAACGGCAATACCCCCGCCTGGCGGGCGCGCGCCGGCAGGATCCGGGTGTGCGCGGCGCCATGAGCGATCACCGCGCCCACGCGGTCGTCACCGAGCGATGCGACCCACGCCAGCAGTGCCGCCGTGCGCACCACGAGCGCGGATTTCAATTGCCGCCGCGTGCCGAAGAAGAGCCCGGGCTGCAGATCGACCAGCAGCCACACGGGCCGCTCGCGCTCTTCGCGAAAGAGCTTGGTATGCGGCCGGCCGCGCCGGGCCGTGACCCGCCAGTCGATGTTGCGCGGATCATCACCGGCGACATACGGGCGCACCTCCTGAAACTCCAGACCGCGTCCGCGCTGCGCGCTCGAATGCGCTCCGAGCAGCGCCGCGCGCGCCGCCTTGCGGCCGTGCAGTGACAGGCCGTGCGCGACGCCCCGCAGCGCCAGCAGCTCCGCGAGATCGGGAACGATCATGGCGCCGGAACCCGGCTCAGCAGCTCCTCGATGCAGGCTTGCGCCGACACGCCGCGCGCCTGTGCCGTGTAATCGAGCAACAGACGGTGACGCAACGCATCGGGAGTGATTGCCTGTACGTCCTCCGGCGTGACGAACTCGCGCGCATCGAGCCAGGCGAGCGCCCGAGCACCGCGCTCGATCGCGATCGCCGCACGCGGGCTCGCTCCCCAGCGCAGCCATTCGCGCAGCTGCGCGCTGTAGGGCTCGGGCCGGCGCGTGGCATCGACCAACGCCGCCACGTAATCGGCGACCGGCTCCGAGAGCGTCAGGCCGAGCACTTCGCGGCGTGCCGCAAACACCGTCTCCTGCGCAACGCGCTGCTCCGGGGGCGGCAGCTCCCGCCGCGTGATCGCCTCGCGCCGCGCCAGCGCCATGATCTCCAGTGTCGTCGCCCGATCGGGGTAATCGACGCGTGTGTGCAGCATGAAGCGGTCGAGCTGCGCCTCTGGCAGCGGATAAGTGCCTTCCTGCTCGATCGGGTTCTGCGTCGCCATCACCAGGAAGAGCTGCGGCAGCGGGTAGGTCGCCGCCCCGACGCTGATCTGCCCCTCCGCCATCGCCTCCAGCAGTGCGGATTGCACCTTGGCCGGCGCGCGGTTGACCTCGTCGGCCAGAATCAGGTTGTGAAAGAGCGGTCCGCGCTGGAAGCGAAAGACCCCTTCCTCCGGGCGGTAGATGTCCGAGCCCGTCAGGTCCGCGGGCAGCAGGTCGGGGGTGAACTGCAGGCGCTGGAAGTCGGCATCGAGCGCGTGCGCGAGCGCCTTCACGGCCCGCGTTTTGGCGAGCCCCGGAGGACCCTCGACCAACAGATGCCCATCGGCCAGCAGCGCGACCAGCAGCCGCTCCACCAACGACGCCTGGCCGATGATCTGGCTGCTCAGGTATTCCCGCAGCCGCAGGAAGGCTGTGTGGGCGGCGCTGCCCGTGCGGGGGGGCTTCACGCCGAGGGGGCTCGGGCCAGCAATGGTCATCGGTTTCCTCGCTTTGGTTTTTGGAGCCGGATTGACCACCGGCCGGCGGCTCCGGTTCCACGAACATTTTACCCGGCCGCGGGGTACCCATACCCATTACCCCAGCCGGAAGCGGCGGGCGTACAATTTGTCCTCGAGACGAAGCACCCCCTGCGCCGACACCGGCTTTACCGTAAGGAGGGCGCCATGAGCGCAGTCCTGCTGGCCGTGTTCAATGACTTCGATTCCGCCGAGCGCGCCCGCCTGGCGCTGTTCCGCGATGGCTTCCCGACCGACCGCATCGAGCTCACCGCGCGCCACGAGCCAGGGCGCTCCGCCTGTGAGCCGGCCCTCTCGCTTCACGACCGGCTCGCACAGTACTTTCATGCGCTTTTCGCGCAGGCCGAGGGGGCCCAGCATGCCCACCGCCTTGCCGAGAGAATCGAGCAGGGTGCTGCCACGATCACGGTTCTGCCCCGTGGTGACCTGGAGATCAGGCGCGCCGCGGAGCTCCTCGGACACGCCCGTCCGGATGAGTTGCTGGAGCGTGGCCTGCAGGATCAGTCGTGGGAGTTTGCCGCCGCCCCGCGCAGCCTGCCATGGGTCCGCACGCTCTGGCTGGAAGCAGGGCCGGACGCGCCGCACTGCGTGTATTGCCGCCTGTTTCCAGGAAGCGCGCACGGCTCACATTGAGCGGCCGCTAGGCCGGCAGACGGCGCTCGGCCAAGCTTGCCAACAGCGCGGCACCGGCAGGCAGCGCCTCGTCGTTGAAGTCGAACGACGGGTGGTGCAGGGTCGGGCTGCTTTCGCCCTTGCGGCTTCCGACCCAGATGTAGGCGCCCGGCACCTGCTGCAGCATGAACGCGAAGTCTTCCGCAGTCGCCGCGGGTGAATCCACGCGCAACGACTGACCAAAGAGGGCGCCGGCGGCGTCGAGGGCGTGCTGCGCGCACGCTGGGTCGTTGACGGTTGCCGGATAGATGCGGCGATATTCGAGTGCGGCGCTGCATCCGGCCGCTTTCGCGGTGAGCTCCACCCATTCGCGAAGCGTCGCTTCCAGCTTGTCCTGCACCTCGGCATCGAACGTGCGCACGGTGCCGGAAAGCTGCACCTCAGGCGGCAGTACGTTGAACGAGGTGCCGCCCTGGATGCGAGTGATGGACAGCACCGCGGTCGCCATCGGATCGATGCGGCGCGCGATGAGCGTATGCGCGCCCGTCACGATTTGCGCCGCGCAGAGCACGGCATCCGAAGTGAGGTGCGGCATTGCGGCGTGGCCGCCCACCCCGCGCACCGTGATCGTGAAACGGTCCGATGCGCCCATGATGGGGCCCGCCCGGGTGGCGATGGTGCCGGCCGGCAGCGTCGGCCAGTTGTGGAGGGCGTAGACCTCGGCGCAGGGAAACCTCTTGAAGAGGCCGTCCTCGATCATCGCGCGCGCGCCAGCCAGTCCTTCCTCCGCCGGCTGAAAAAGCAGATGTACGCGGCCGTTGAAACGTCGCGTCTCCGAGAGATAACGTGCGGCGCAAAGCAACATCGCCGTGTGTCCATCGTGCCCACAGCTGTGCGCAACACCGGCATTGACGCTGGCGTGCGGGGCGCCGGAAGTCTCCGTGATAGGCAACGCATCCATGTCGGCGCGCAGGCCGATCGCCTTGCCGCCGCCGCCGCCCGCGATGACACCGACCACCCCGGTCTTGCCGATGCCCTCGTGTACTTCGATGCCCCATTCGCGCAGCAGCTTCGCGACCACCGCCGCCGTCCGACTTTCGTCATAGGCGAGCTCCGGATGACGATGCAGGTCGCGGCGCACCTCGCGCATGTCCGCCGCCAGCTCGTTGATGCGGGTGAGCAGGGGGGAGGGCCGTGTTGACGCGGGTTTGCTCGGGCTCATCCCCCCAGTATAAAGAAAGCGCGGGCGTCCGTGCCCGGCGGGAAGCCCGGGGTCACGCCGCGGGCTGATGCTCCGGGGACGTCGACGCGCCGGGCTCCGCGATCAGCACGCGGCTCACCTTCGGGCCGACCCAGCGCTCGATGTCGTCGATGATCGTGAAGCCTGCCGGTACGACGATCAGCGTGAGCCCGGTCGAGGTGATGAGGCCGCCGATCACGGCGATCGCCATCGGCGCGCGGAAAGAGTCGCCGATCGCCCAGGCCACGGGCAGCATGCCCGCGACCATGGCCACGGTCGTCATCACGATCGGCCGGGCGCGCTTGTGACCTGACTCCAGGAGGGCGGTCAGCCGGTCCTTGCCGGCGCGCATCTCCTCGATCGCGAAGTCGACGAGCAGGATGGCGTTCTTGGCGACGATGCCCATCAGCATCAGAAAGCCGATCATCACCCCGAGGGAAAGCGGGTTCCCACTCAGCCACAGCGCAAGCACCGCGCCACCGAGAGACAGGGGCAGTGACGACAGGATCGTGATCGGCTGCAGCACGCGCACGAAGAGCAGCACCAGCACTGCGAACACCATCAGGACCCCGGTCCCCATGGCGATGCCGAAGTCGGTGAAGAGCTCACTCATCAGCTGCGCGTTGCCCGTCTCGACCAACCTCACGCCCTGAGGCAAGTGCTTCAGCAATGGCAGAGCGTAGATCTCTTTCATAGCCGTGCCGAGCTGGATGCCGTTCAAGTCGGCGTCAATGGCGACGCGAAGGCTCTGATCATAGCTGTTGATGGTCGTGGGTCCTTCCCCGAAGCTGAAGTCGGCGACCGCCTTCAGCGGCACCGTCCCGCCGGCGGAAGTCGGCACCGGCAGGTTCTCGAGAGCGGTGAGATCCTCTCGCGCCGAGCGCCGCAGGCTGACGAGGATCGGAACCTGGCGATCGGGCAGGGTGAACTTGGCGTCGTTCTGGACCAGATCACCGAGCGTGGCGATGCGGATGGTATCGCTGATATTCGCCACGGTGACGCCAAGACGCGCCGCGAGGTCGAATCTCGGGTGGATCAGGATCTCGGGTTGCGGCAGGTTGTCGTCGGACCCGACATCGACTATTCCCGGCAGCGAGCGCATCTGTTCCATGATCCTGCTGGCCGTGCGGGAAACCAGTGCCAGGTCATCGCCGGTCAGATCGATCGTGATGGCGTGGCCGTCGGAATCGCCGTTCTGCGTCTGGAAATTCATCCGTGCGTCGGGAATCGCTTTCAACAGCCCCAGAACGCGGTTCTGCCAGACCTGCTGGCTCACATTGCGCTTGTCGCGCGGCACCAGCGTTATGTAGAGATCGGCAACATTCAGGGAACCGTCGCCAACCGACTCATCGACACTGGCCGTTTCGGGCTGTTGCGCGATGATGTGGTACGCGTCGTCGGCGATCGTCTTGGTGTCCTCGAGCGATACGCCGGGCGGCAGCTCGACGTGCAGGGCGGTGCTGCTCGAATCCGAATCGGGAATGAAGGATTTCGGCATGAGCATCAGGCCGACGATGGACACGGCGAAAAACAGGGTGCCGCAGATGATCGTCTTCCAGCGATGCCGTATGCACCAGCGCAGCAACCGGAGGTAGCCCGCCATGATCGGGCCGTCGCTTTGCTCGTGCCGGCTCCCGTCCGACTTCAGCGCGTACGCGGCGATCACCGGCGTGAGCAGTCGCGCGACCAGCAGCGAGAAGAAGACCGCGGCGGCGACCGTGAGCCCGAACTGCCTGAAGTACTGCCCGATGATGCCTCCCATGAAGCTCACCGGCATGAATACGGCGATGATGGTGGCGGAGGTCGCGACGACCGCGAGCCCGATCTGGTCGGCGGCATCGAGCGCCGCCTGAAAGGCGCTCTTGCCCATGTGCTTGTGGCGCACGATGTTCTCGATCTCGACGATGGCATCGTCCACCAGTACGCCGGAGACCAGCGACAGCGCGAGCAGGCTCACTGGTTGAGCGAGAAGCCCACCCATTGCATGAACAGGAAGGTCGGGATGGCAGAGAGCGGGATGGCGAGCGCCGAGATGAGCGTCGCGCGCACATCGCGCAGGAACAGCCACACCATCAGCACCGCGAGGATGGAGCCCTCGATGAGCGCGCTCATGGCGGAGTGGTAGTTCTCCTCGGTGTACGCCACCCTCGTGAAGGTCCGATTGATCTTGACCTCGGGATACTGCTTGCGGATCTTGATCGAGCCCCGTCTGCACGCCATTCAGTACCGCCACATCCGAGACGTTCGTGCGCCTGGGACACCGCCGAAGGAGATCGCCGAGCGCCCGTTGAGAAGTCGATAGCTGCGGATCTCGGCCGCGCCGTCGCGCACGTCGGCGATGTCCCCGAGCCGCGCGAACCGCCCGCCCGGCAGCACGATCTGCGTGTTGGCGAGCTGTTGCACCGTGCCGGCGCCGCCGAGCACGCGGATCAGCTGCTCGCCGTCGCCGAGCTCCGCCTGGCCGCCGGGCATGTCGATGTTGAGGATCGCGCAGCTGATCGTTGACCTGCGAAGCGGTGATGCCGAGCGCCTGCATGCGCGCCGGGTCGAGCTCCACGCGGATCTGCGCGGTCGACGCCGCCGCAGCGCTGTACCTGCGCCACGCCCGGCACGGTCAACAGCTTCTTGGTGATGGTGTTGTCGATGAACCAGGACAGCTCCTGCGGCGTCATGCCGGCGGCGCTGACGTCGTAGTAGGCGATGGGGCCGCCGTCGACTTTGATCTGCTGCACGATCGGCGGCTGGATGTCCTGCGGCAGGTCGACCTGCACCTGGGCCACGACGTTGCGCACGTCGGCTCACCGCGCGATCGATCGGCGTGCCGATGCGGAATTCGATGTCCGATGTTCCGCGCCGCCCTCCTGGGCCACCGAGGTGATGTGGTTGATGTTGCTGATGCTGGCCACGGCGGCCTCGACTTCGGCGGACGATCTGAGTCTCGACCTCCTCGGGGGCGGCGCCGGGCTGGTTGATGTTCACCGACACCATCGGAACTGGATGGGCGGGTTCAGCGTGACCGGCAGCCGGATGAACGCCACCGTGCCCGCGAACAGCAGCACCGCGAACAGTACCATCGGCAACACCGGGTGCCGGATGGCCCAGGCGGAAATGTTCTTCATGACTGCGGTGCTCCCGTCGCGGTGACGGTCACTTTCTCACCGCTGTGCAGGAAGCCGCCGTCTACCGATACCACATGCTCCCGTCCTGACAAACCCGCAGTGATGACGACACCGTCCGGAATCACACTGCCTACGCTGCACTGCGCGGCGCTGGACCTGGCCATCACCGTCTACCACGTAGACGTATGATCCGTCGTTGTCAGCCATGACAGCGGTCTGGGGCACTACCGGCCGCTGCGCCCGGGCAAGCGTCACGAGGCTGCGCGCAAACGCCCCCGGCCGCAGCGCGGGATTGGGAGTGAGCGCGATGCGAACCTCGCCGAGGCGGCTCTGCGGATCGATCACCGCGCCGAGCAGCCAGATCCGCCCGATGAACGGCTGCGGGTTGCCGATCAGATAGACCGCGGCCGACTGGCCCACCCGGAGAGCCGCCATGTCCTGCTCCGCGACCTGACCGATCATCTCGACCTCGCTGGCGTCCTCGAGGTCGAACAGCGGCAGACCGCCCGAAGCCGCGATCTGACCCACCTCGGCGTTGCGGGTGAGGACGAGGCCGTCCACGGGAGCGACGATCCGCGTCAACGCGAGCTTCGCGCGCATCACCGCGACCTCCGCCGCCACGACCTTGATGTTGGCCGCGTCCATGATGGAAGTGGCCTGCAGCTTCTCGATGTCCTGAGCCGACAAACCGCCGGCCGGCCCGGCGGCGACGCCGCGCCGGTATTCGGCGGCGGACAGCCCGGCCTGGGCGCGCGCCTGGTCGAGTGCGGCGCTCAATTGCGCCACCTGCGGCGTGAGCACCGAGTCATCGAGCTGCGCGAGAACCTGGCCGCGCCTCACATGGTCGCCTACCTGCGCGTATACCGCGACGATCCGTCCGGTGTCGCCGGAGTTGCCGATCGGCAGCTCGTGGAGGGCTTCGATCGTGCCGGTGAAGTTCACGTCGCTCGCCACCGGCTGTACGCCGGGCGTTACTACGCTCACCAGCGGTATGGAGGTACTGGCCGCAAGGGTCGCAGACTTGGGCGCCGACCCCCGGCTCATCCAGACGGCAGCGGCGATAGCGACCGCGGCGGCGATTCCCGCGGCTCCGAACAGCCATTTGCGCCGCGATCGGTTGTCGGGCCGGATCGAACTCCAGCACGTTGGCTTCCCCATTTTCTTGCAGCTGAGCGCCCATGAAAGCTCCTAGACCAGTCCAACACCCTTAGGTACTCGCACGACCACCGTACCGGCGATCTTGTCGTGCCACGCCTGATGCTCGTGATCGACGGCGATCCAGATGAATCCGAGGCCGCAGATCACGAGCGAGAGAAAACAGCCGAGGGCGCGCACGATCGCTGTACCCCAGTCGAGCGGGGCGCCGCCGATGCGCACCACCTTCAGATCGCAGACGATGCCGCCGACCGTGGTGCCCTTCAGCTTCCACATGATGGCGCCGTAGGTCGCCAGCAGCAGCAACGTCCCTCGGTCTTCATGGTGCAACCAGCTCGTCGCCACGCCCACCAGGATCAGGTCGATCAGCAGCGCCAGCATGCGGATCCAGAATCCGGCGCGGGGAAGCGCCGCTATGTCCAGCACGTCGGGCGCCTGAGCTGCCGGCGCGCTCGATGGAGGCGGCGGCGGCGGCGGCGGCGGCGAGCTCGCGGCGGCCGCACTTTCGGCGACCGGGTTGCCGGCGGCGGGGTCGACCGCGGCGCTGGCCGCCCATGACGGCGGCGGGGCTCCCGCGCCTGCAGTACCGGCCGGGCCGCCGCTTGCTCCGCTACCGCTGGTGTTGGGTCCGCCTGAGGCGGGCTTCGCCGGTGCCCGCCTGAACGCGAGCAACAGCGTGTAGATCACCGCTCCGAAGCCAAATACGCCGACCAGTGTGTAGAGCATGAACCCGAGAATCGGAACCATATAGAGCGCCAGCACGATCACGCCGCCGACGAGCACCTCGAGCACCGCTCGCGCGGGGAGCTGCGAGTTTTCGAGCCGCAGGCAACGGCTGCCCAGCCAGGCGATCGCGACCACTCGCCCGAGGATGGCCAGGCACATCAACGCGATTGCGAGCAGAGGAATGACCGGGATGCCGATTACGGTGATGCAGAGGGCCAGCAACACGACCGGCGAGAGCAACGTCACGATGATGGTAGTGAGGATGGACGCGCCGGGATGCATTTCCAGGGTGAGCACGCAGCGCCGTACCGCGTCCTGGAAAACCGCCGCGATCAGGACGTAGAACGCAAGCATCGCGAGCGCGAGCCACCACGCCCAAGCCACGTCGAGATCGGGAGCGAGCGGCCGACCGAAGAGGAGGCAGTGCCGGACCCAGGAGTGCAGCCACTCCACGTTGCCGAAAATTCCGGACATGACGCCGACGGTGCCGCCGTGTATCACGGTCGTGGGACTGCGTTCGATAGTCCCCATGACTTCCGTGACGTCGCCGTCGATCACTGCCTGAGGTCCGAGCCTCACGTTGCCCAACACTGCAACGACATCGCCGTCGACCTTGCCGTTGATGTAGGCGTTACCCATCACGGCCACTGCGCCGCCGCTGCCGACGGTCCCGTTTACGGTCACGTTGCCCATCACCGCGACGACGGAGTCGGATACGTCGCCGTCCGCCTCGGAGTTGCCCATGATCGCGACCACGTCTTGCGCGTTCTCGCCGGCAGGCAGCGTGGAGTCGTGTCCGATCGAGACGATCTGTCGATCGCTCCAGCCAGTCGAGCCATTGCTGTCCTCGGCCTGCGCGGGAACCATGCAGCCGGCGAGGCATGCGAGCATGGCGCAGGCCAACACCCAGCGGAGAAAGATCTTCATGTCAGGTGAACCTTGGAATATTCGGGTCTGGGATAGAGCAGCGAGTAGCCGACCGCGACGAGCGCGAAGAGGATGGCGTAAAGAGACGCGGTGGCGATCATTCCGCCGACAAGCCAGTCGCGCGGGATGCTCTGAATGATGTGAGCGGCGAGCGTGCCGAGTGATGCGAGCGTGTGTCCGGTGCCCTGCAGTGTGGCGAGCGGGCCCGCGATCCGCGAACGAGTCGCCGAGGCCAGGCGCGTCGCCAGCCAGAGTGACAGGACCCACACCAGCGGTACGCAAACAGCGCAGCCGGTGATGACCGGCACACGCACCAGGGCGGGCCAGGACGCGATGCCCCGGCGCCACCATGACAGCCGCGCCCGCGCCGCAATCTCGCTCAGCACGCGCGCCTCGAGCGAAGCGGGCGCCTGCCGCAGCGGCTGATCCCGCAGCACCTGGCTCACCAGGCGCTCGAGCTTCTCGTCAGTCTGATCTCGTGAGCTCATGATTGTGCACCGGGTTGAGTGGAGGAGTGCCGGCGGCGGACGTCCGGCGCACCGAGGCCGCCTTGGGCCAGGAGGCCCGCCATGGCGACTCGTCCGCGCAGAATGTCGGTCTTGACCTTGGCGAGGGATATCCCGAGCCGGCCCGCGATGTCCTGGTAGGGCATCTCCTCGTAGTGATATAGCACGAGGGGAATGCGCTGATGGTCGGGCAGGCGCTCGAGCGCCTGCTCCACCCGCGCCCGCCGCTCATCGGCCTCCAACTCCGCCAGCACCGTGTCGAAGACCCCGGCGGCGGAGTCGAGCTCCTCCTCGCGCGTATCGTCGGAGAATATCTCCGAGAAGAGGCGCCAGCGCTTACGGTGCCGGGTGAGGTGGTTCAGGGTCAGATTGGTGGCGACGGTCTTCAGCCACCCGCCGGCCTTCGGGCTCGAGCGCAGATTTTCGAAGCTCTCATAGGCGCGCAGGAATACTTCCTGGCTGATGTCCTCAGCCTGGGCTGGGTTGGACGTCAGCCGGACGGCTGTCGAGAAGACCATATCCTGATAGGCGCGCATAAATGCTGCGAACTCATTCGGGTCGATGGGCCGGGGGCTTGCCTGGTGCACGGGTGTGTCATCGTTTGGGGCAAGAACACGACGGGCGCCAGAAAGTTACAGCCGGAAGGCGCCGCCGGGGGCCCCGTCGCCAGGGACGGTCACTGGTGCGGCAAGGCTACCATCAGGGGGTGGGCTGGCGCCCGGGCGGAGCTGTAATTATATTCAGTAGATCCGCCCAGCTCGAGCGCGCATCAGCGCTTTTTGCCCACATAGACCATGTAGACGTCACTGCGCTCGTAGTGGGAAGGCTCCGGGCGTGTCGCATGCACGAAGCCTGCGGACTCGTACAGGGTGATCGCCGGCGTCAGCTTGCTGTTGCTCTCGAGGAAAAGCTCGCGCGCGTCACGCTTGAGGTAATCCGCGATCACGGCCTCGATGAGCTTGCGCCCGATGCCGAGTCCCTGGTGTCCGGCGGTAACGGCCATCTTCGAGAGCTCGAAACGCGCGCTGCCGGCGCTGAGCAGGGCGCACGTGCCGACGATCGAGCCGCGGTAGCGGGCGAGGAAGATCGCGCCACCGTCACGCAGTATGCGCATGGGTCTGGACAGCACTTCCACGTCGATGGGCTCGACACGAAAGTACTTCTCCAGCCATTCGACGTTGAGCCGCTTGAAATCGGCGGCATGGCGGCGCTCGAACGGGATGATCTCGACGGCGGCCGGCTCCTCCAGCCGGGAGCGGATCCGGGCGGCAAAGCCGCGCGCTTCGAGCGCCCGGTCGATGGCCGTCAGGTGTTGGGAGAATGGATGCTCGGCCTCGAGATCGGACGCCGCGGCGACGATGGCCTTCCAGACAGGCTCCAGGCGGGCCATGACGCCGCGGCCGCGCGGCGAGAGCGAGAGGAGCCGGCGCCGGTCATCGCGCGGATCGGGCGATTCCCTGATGACGCCGTGGCGCAGGAGCTTGCGGCTCATCTGGCTCACCGCGGGATGGCTCTGCCCCAGTCGCGCCGCCAGCTCCGAGATCCCGAGCCGGCCGTGATCCCGCAGCAGGAAGAGAATCGGGAAACAGCGGGACGGCAGAGTGACGCCGGCGCCGCGATACACCTCATCGACCCCGGTGTAGAGGGCCTCGCTGACCTTGCGCATGCGCGAGCCCAGGAGCAGCGAGCCGTAGTCGTGCAACGTCGTCGTCATGCGCCGTGAGTGCCGATTGCGGCATCCGGGCGCCGGAAGCGCTCCCGCCGGGGGAGCAGGCGCCCCTGGCCGACCGCAATTCCCGTCTCGAGGCTCTGGGCGATGCGCTGGGCGCGCTCGATGAACCGTTCCGTCAACATGGGTCCCCCGAATCGATAGCGAGATGCCGCGCGGCAAAGCAGCTGCACTTTATCCGTAAGTGCTTACGGATGGCAACCGAAGGGCCGGCGCGCGCCGGCTAGAGGCCGCCGCTGACGTCCAGGACCGAGGCCGTGACGTAAGAGGCGGCGTCGCTCAGCAGCCAAACGATGGCCTCAGCGATCTCGTCGGGCTGTCCGGCCCTGCCCAGCGGCGTCGCGGCGCCCAGCTTGCGGGCTCGATCCGGATCGCCTGTCGTCGCATGGATCTCGGTCTCGACCAGCCCTGGCCTGACGGAATTGACACGGACGCCATCGGCGCCCAGCTCCTTGCCGAGCCCGATGGCGAGCGTGTCGAGCGCGGCCTTGGATCCCGCGTAATCGACGTACGTCCCCGGTGAGCCGAACCGCGCTGCGCCGGATGAGACGAGCACTACCGAGCCGCCGTTGCCGCCGTGGCTTCGCGACAGTGCGCGCGCCGCTTCGCGGGCGCAGAGGTATGCGCCGAGGACATTGACCTCAAACATTCTCCGCAGGCGCTCGGCGGTCATGTCCGCGAGGCGCATGGCGGGCGCGGTGATGCCGGCGTTGATGACGACACCGCGGAGCGGGCCGAGATCCGCTTGCGCCTTCGCGAACATCGCCGCCACGTCCGCCTCCACCGAGACGTCGCCCCGGACGGTGGTTGCGGCTGCGCCCCGCTTTTTCACTTCCGCCGCCGTGTCGGCAGCCGCCCGGGCATCGCTGCGATAATTGATGGCGACGGGCCAGCCGCGGGTCGCCGCAAGCAAGGCCGTGGCGCGGCCGATGCCTCGCGATGCGCCGGTTACTAACACCGTATTCATGGCGGGGGTTCCAGCAGGAGCGGAGCCGCATTCTAGTAGGGAGTGGTACGCGGTGGCACCCCGATTTAGGGGTAGGTGGCCCTTGAGCCAAACAGTTCGATACGCTACGAAGCGTCCTCACGATTGGAATGCTAAGGTAAGCCGCGCCATGAAGACGCACGTCGCACCCACGACAGCCAAACGACTCCGCAGCCTCGCGCTCCGAGCCGCGATCGGCGCGATCGGCCTCGGCGCGGCCGCGGTGGCCGGAGCAACATCGGAGAACGGCGCATCGCCTCAGGAAGGCATGGATGACGCCTGGTGGACCGGCCCGCTGCTCGCACCCAACGCGGCGACGCTGCCGCGGGGGCATTGGCTGATCGAGCCATATGTATATGACAGCATGACCTACGGCCAATTCGATCGCAACGGAACGCTGCGAAGCACGGGCGCAGCGCACGATTTCGGGTCGCAGTCCTACATCGAGTACGGTCTGTTCGACAGGTTCACGGTGGGCCTCATACCCCGACTTGGGTTGCATGAATCCAGTGCCGGGCAGAGCTCAGCCGATTTCACGGTCGGCGACACTACCGTGCAGGAAGCGTTTGGCCTGACGCAGTTTCATCAGGGCAGTGACATTCCGGCCACTGCGCTCGTGACCCAGGAGACGTTTCCGACAGGCAAGTACGATCGGCTCGGCGGGCAGACGGATGGCGCCCTTGGCAGTGGCGCGTACTCGACTACCGTTGCGCTCTACTCTCAAATGTATTTCTGGATGCCCAACGGCCGCATCCTCCGCGCGCGGCTCGATGTCTCGTACGAAGCATCACAGTGGGCGTCGGTACATGGCACCAGCGTCTATGGCACCTCCAGCGGCTTCGACGGACGCGTGCATCCGGGCCAGAGCGTCTTCGGGGATCTCGCGTTTGAATACAGTGTCACGCAAAGCTGGGTGCTGGCGATGGATTTCTGGTGGGAGCACGACGGCAACACGCAAGTGGAGGGAGGTTACGCGCCGACGGCCACCTCAGTGCTGCCGGCCTATCTGGTGCGGAACTCCGGATCGGATGACCTGCTCTATCTTGCGCCAGCCGTCGAATACAACTGGAGCCCCAGGATGGGTGTGATTGCCGGCGCCAGAATCACCGGCGCGGGCCGCAACGTCGGCGCGACCGTAGCTCCGGTAGCTGCGATCAATATGTTCTTCTGACAACTGAAGGAATTCCGTGAGCTTCCCATCGACGACGCACCTCGTGGCCGAGCTGCGCTCGAGCCGCATCTCGGCGGCCGAGGCGCTCGAGCAGGCCATCGGGAGAATCGAGGCGCGGGACGGCGACATCAATGCGGTTGTCGTCCAAGACTTCGAGCGGGCGCGCGTTGCCGCAGCTGCCGCCGATGTTGCGTTGGCCCGCGGCGATCGGCGACCACTGCTCGGCGTGCCGATGACGGTCAAGGAGTCTTTCAATGTCGCGGGGCTGCCGACTACGTGGGGCGTAGCGGGTGCCGATGCGACGAGACCGCTGCACGACGCGGTCACGGTCGCCCGCCTCAAAGCGAGCGGGGCCGTCATCATCGGCAAAACCAACGTCTCGACTCATCTCGGCGATTGGCAGAGCGTCAATGCCGTCTATGGGCGAACGCGTAATCCGTGGGATCTCGGGCGTACGCCTGGCGGCTCCTCGGGCGGGGCTGCAGCGGCACTGGCTGCCGGATTCGTGTCGCTCGAGCTCGGCTCGGATCTGTTCGGCTCACTGCGGGTCCCGGCACATTGTTGCGGAGTGTTCGCTCACAGGTCGAGTCAGAGTCTGATCCCGGCGCGCGGTCATGCGCCCCCGGGTACTCCGGAGCTGTCCGTCGCGGTCGACACCGAGCTCGGTGTGGTCGGACCGCTCGCGCGCTGTACCGGCGACCTGATGCTGGCGCTCGATGTTCTCGCGGGTCCCGACGATGCACAGGCCACCGCATATCGGCTCGCGCTGCCAGCCGCGCGCCATGCACACCTCAAAGACTTCAGGGTGCTGGTGCTCGAGAATCATCCGCTGCTGCCGCTCTCGAGCGAGGTCGGCGCGGCGATTCAGCGTTTTGCAAGTGATCTTCGGGGCGCCGGCGCAACGGTCGCTGACACGAGCCCGCTGCTGCCGGATCTGAGCCACCTCGCGCAGACTTTCAGCTGGCTGCTGATGGCATTGCTCGGCGCCGGCTTCCCCGATGTAGCGTATGCGAGCCGGAAGGAGAGGGCGGCGCGACTGCCGCGCGAAGACGACAGCCGTGAGGCCGCGCAAGCGAGGGCGCTGGTCTCGAGTCACCGTGATTGGTTTCGTGCGCAGCGCGCGCGCGCCGCCATCTCGCATCAATGGCGGCAGTTGTTTCGAGAGTGGGACGCGGTGGTCTGTCCGGTACTGCCGACCACGGCTTTCCCGCACGATGATGCGGACATGGATCAGCGGACCATCGATGTCGACGGCCAGAGGATTCGCTACGGATTGCAGGCGGTTTGGGCCGGTCCGGCCGCGTTGTCGGGCCTGCCGGCCACGGCAATGCCGATCGGGCTCGGCAGCAGCGGGCTGCCGGTCGGCGTGCAGATCATCGGGCCTTATCTCGAGGATCGCACGACGCTCGCGTTGGCGCAGCTCGTCGAGCGGGAGTTCGGCGGCTTCCAGGCTCCGCCCGGGTTTTCGTGAGCGCGCGGCAAGCCCGAGTGGCGGCTAATGCGATCCGCTGAGCGCGACCTGACCGGTCTCGAGCAGCGATTTGAGGTTCGACAGAACCTTCGGCCAACCGCCGGAGACTGCTGCGATGAATTTCGAGTCGCTGCGCTCGATGAGGTGCGTGATGGTGAGCTTCACGGCGTCCTTCTCGGGCTCGAGCTCCATCGTGCAGCGCGAGTATCCCTCGACCCGCAGCTCGGGCTTGAATTCATTGCGCCACTTGATGACGAGGCGCTTGGGTCGCTCGGCTTCGACCACCTCCCCCGAATCTGCGAGGCGTCCGTCCGGGAAGATGAGCTTCCACGCGGACCCCGGCAGCCAGTCCGTCTCCTGATGCATGCCGAACCAGTACTGCTTCATGGTCGCCGGATCGGTCAACGCGGACCATAGCTTCTCCGGCGTCGTGCGGATGTAGGTCACGTACATATAGGTCGATCTATTCATCGCGCTCACCTTCCAGAATTCGCTTCAGGTCATGCAGCGCCTTCAGGCGCGGCTTCTCGAACTTGTGGATCCAGCGCTCGTAGATCTCCTGCAGCGGCACGGGATTGAGGAAGTGCAGCTTTTCCCGTCCGCGCCGCACGGTCGCGAGCAGATTGGCGGCTTCCAGGACGCCAAGGTGCTGCGTGACGGCCTGACGCGTCATGTCCAGGTGCTTGCACAAATCACCGAGGGTCTGACCGTCATGGGCATACAGGAGGTCGAGGAGCTTGCGCCGGCTGGGATCCGCCAGCGCTTTGAACAGCAGGTCGGGGTCGTTCATCAGGGGTCCGATACCGGGAGAATGATAGGCAAGTATTTACTTGCATGTCAAGCGGCACGAAACCTCGAGTTCAAAGCCGGGGCGGTGCGTCGCCGCACAATTGCTACAATAATCGGGCACTGGGCCTGTAGCACAGCGGTTAGTGCAGGGGACTCATAATCCCTTGGTCGTAGGTTCGAATCCTACCGGGCCCATCGATCAGCGTTCCGGGGACGGCCAGGCTGAGCCAAGGATGTCCAGAAAACCCTGAAGAATCCAGGAGTTAAGCTCCACCTGTGCCCATGGACCGTTATTGACAGCCAGGCACAGGCTGGGGTACATGACGGGGTATCTCGCTCTTGTGCGAAAGCATACCCCTGCAATGGCCACGCTCAACGAATCCCGTATCCGCGCTGCCAAACCGCGCGACAAGCCCTACAAGCTCTTCGACGAGCGCGGCCTCTTCCTGTTGGTTACACCTGCCGGCGGCCGTCTGTGGCGCTTCCGATACCGACACGGCGGCGTCGAGAAGCTGCTCACGTTGGGCGCGTACCCTGACGTGTCGCTGAAGCGAGCGCGAGAGAAGCGCGACGATGCCCGCGGTCACGTGGCCGACGGGGTCGATCCAAGCGCAAAGCGCCAGGCTGAGCGCACGGCGTCCGCGAACACGTTCCTGGCAGTCGCGGACGAGTGGCTGCTGACCAAGAAGAAAGCGCTGACGCCGGCCACGTGGCAGCGGGATCACGACCAGCTTCACAAGTGGGTGGTTCCCTATCTGGGAAACCGACCGATCGCCTCCATCGAGGCGCCCGAGCTGCTCGACGTTCTGAAGCGTATCGAGGCGAAGGGGGTCATCGACACGGCGCATCGCACGCGCGAGGTCTGCGGCCGCGTCTTCCGGTACGCGATCGCGACCGGACGCGCGAAGCACGACGTCGCTGCCGATCTTCGGGGAGCACTACCACCGAGAACGACGCAGCACCATGCCGCGATCATCGATCCGGCAAAGGTCGGAGAGCTACTGAGGGCCATAGACGGCTACGATGGCCAGCCGCCGACGGCTATGGCGCTGAAACTTGCGCCCTACGTGTTCGTGCGCCCCACTGAGCTTCGCGCCGCCGAGTGGTCCGAGATCAACCTGGACGGAGAGCATCCCGAGTGGAGAATCCCGCCTGGACGGATGAAGATGCGCGAGGCGCACATCGTGCCGCTGTCCCGGCAGGCCGTCACCATCCTCCGCGAGCTCCACCCCATCACCGGCCGCGCGCGGCATACCTTTCCGGCGATCGGCGGCGGTGGCCGCCCGATCAGCGAGAACACCCTGAATGGCGCCCTTCGCCGGCTGGGCTACTCCAGCGACCAGATGACGGCGCACGGGTTCCGGACTCTGGCAAGCACGTTGTTGAACGAACGCGGCGTGCACCCCGATCTCATTGAGCTGCAGCTCGCACATGCTGAGCGGAACACGGTCCGCGCCGCGTACAACCGCGCGCAGCGGCTCGCGGAGCGGCGGGCAATGATGCAGGAATGGGCGGATTACGTGGATAAGTTGCGAGCGAACGCCCCTCCGCGGCCCGCGGCTGTCGGCAGAGTCGGAGCGGAAGCGCTTTAAAGACAGACCAACATACTTCAGATCGCGCGATCCGGCAGCATTCGGCCACTATCGGCTATTCGCAAACCCCAATTGCCCTCCGGTTTGCAGTCATTCGCACAGCGAGCTATCCGTGACGCTTGTCAGCCGATTTTCTAACGGACTCGCGTCATCTCAATGAGAGACTCTTTGACACCCCTTAGGTTTTTCGATTTTGCGTTCATTATTCTCTCAAGCCATACGCCATCTGCTGCAAGTCTTACGACACGAAGCTCAATTCTCGAATCAGTTTTCGAATGTCTCTTTAGGCGCTCGCTCAGCCAGGTATCCCACACCCATCCGACCTGATCTTTAGAGGCCAACAGACTCAAGAGCGCGCCCCACACTTTACGTTCCGCTGCACCTTCGGAGAATGCGGCCGTAATGTATGCACGAGTAAAGCATCCGTCGGAATTCTCTTCCTCCGCCATCAGTCGGTCAAACTGCTTGTCCAATCGCGTCAATAGCATCTGCATCAGCTCCGTCACCAAGGTCTCTTTGCTATCGAAGTGATGAAAGAAAGCCCCCTTGGTAACGTCCGCCAATTCGCTCACTTTGTTGACGGTGACATCAGCCATACCCTTGGTCGCAGCGAGTTCGAAGGCGGCAGATAAAAGGGACTCTCTAACGAAGAGAGGGTCCTTTTTTTTCATGTACGCGTTTTTTATTTTAGTCGCCTTCATTTTCGAAAGTCTCCTCAACGTCTCAAAATTGTATTCCTTTGGATGAGACCAGCGGCGCAAATAAACCGGTTGCAATAGAAGATACCAGGTGGTATCTTTAGCAACAATGCTCTTCAAGATGAACCGTGACGCTGCTGTATCGGGGTTGCCTTCATTCCATTCGGCACTCAAGAGTCGCGGTGAGATCGTCGTGTTTTAAAGACCGTTAAAGCTCCCGAAGTGGTAGGGCAGAACAACTTGTGAGGTGAAATCATGATCGGTTTAGCATTGAGCGAGGTGAAGACTGCCGCTGACTTAGAATTGGCAGTAGCCCACCTTGTTTTTAAAGTGGCTGATCTTAAGAGCAGTTGCCAATTCTACTCGAATCTCGGCATTCCTCCATTCTTTACTGACGAAGAGGTCGCAATTATTGAACTACGTGGTGGCACTCATCTTATCTTGCTATCAGTTGATTCGATGGCTGGAGAAGACATCGCGGAAAGCTTGACAGGACAATTTCATAAGAGATTTTCTGAGCAATTTGACCTCATGATTGAAGGCAAAGGTTTGGATGAGTTGAAAAAATATCGGTTAGAGCTAATCAATCGGGGAATCGCGGCAGGACAGATCCCGGATGAAACGTTTTTTGGACATCATCTTTTTTGCACAAAGGACCCCGATGGGAACGGTATAACGATTTATACCAGCCACTCAATTTATTGATGTGCCATTGATTGCTGCGCGGGCGCTCGCGTGATGGGATTCCGTTGGGCGCGGTCGTTCGGCCTGCCGTAAAAGCCGACATTGACCACGGACCGCGTCGGGTCGGCAAGGGACTATGGGGTTTCTCGGCGCCGCGCATTCACGCGGCATTCTGAGCCTGCGCTGTTCCGAGGAGGGCGACGAACGCGGTCGCGGCGAACCATCGCTGGCGTGTCTGGCAGTTCATGTTTGATGGATCGGTGAGACCGCTCGGTGCACGATAGTGCCCGCGATGAGGAGAGCATCGAACCAGGTTTGCAAGATTGCTTTTCCTTTATGTCCTGGTAAGGAGCGCGGCACGATAATGCCACAAGGCGGACACAAGTGACTGCGCGGGGGTCGTTCAAGGGGTCGATCCGAGACCCTTGGCCAATAGATCCCTCCAACGCTATCGCGATTACGCAGACCGGTACGTCGGGCAGTCACCTATATCCGCCAAGTAGTCCGGAGCCGGCGGGGTCTGGGATGCGCAAGGTTGAAAGCCGGCACACCGGAGCATGGTGACGAAGGGATAGGTCGTCGTGTCGTATCGGGCGCAATGACCCGCCCCTGCTGGATCTACACCGAACGTGAACCTGGTGCAGTTCGCGCAGAGATGAAGACGTCCCTCCCGAAGCGCGGCGCGCCAGTTCTCGAGCCCGGCCGCATCGCGAGCGGCGAGGATCGCTCGGCGGCGGGCATCGCCTTCGAGGAGAACTCGGGGGCTCGCGGAGGCAAATTGCTCTGCCGAGGAGCCTGCAAAACCAGCAGAAGGGCTTTTGCTGGTTTTGCAGGTCACCGGGTCGTGCATTCTGTATTTTGCGCGCACGCGATCGAGGACATTCATGGTTGATCCTATCCCGGCAGCACGGCGGGGTTCACCCAGTAGACGGTCCGCGGGCGCCCTGCCGTCGACTCCTCGGACTCCTGAATCCAGATGATCGATCAGCACCTGGACGGCAGCGAAGGCCTTGTCGCGGGTCGAAAGACCGCTCCAGCCGCGGTTGTAGACCTCGCGCAGACTGAAGCGGGCTCCGACATCCCCCGCCTTGATCCGCTTCGAGAGAGCTCGGGCGGCGTCCATGTCCGGCGTGATCGCCGGGGAATAGATCCGATGTGCATGGGTCTCCAGGTACTCAACCCAGGCGATGGCGCGTATGAGGGGCAGGGTGTTCACCGGGCCCTCGCTTTTCTCGGTGAGGTGAATGACCAGCGCCAGACTCGGCACGAGCGAGCGGTACTTTGCCAAGTGCGCTTCCAGGGCAAGATGCTCCTCCCCCATGCGCAACCGCAGCTCGAGGCCTTCGCGCCACTGGTCGAACAATGCTTGGGCTTCATCGCTGAATCTCAGCACCGGAATGCCGCCGGCATCGGTACATGGAATTGCATGCACCGCCCCGTCGAGCCGCTCCACAATCGCCTGCACTGCTTCCTGCGCGTCACGGTCGGGAAGACGATCCACGTTCTGCCAATCGGGCGAGAGGTCCGGCCACACCGCCAATTGAAACCGTTGGAGGAGCCCGTCATCGCCGGCGCCACGCAGGCCGCGCACGATGTCCGACAACGGTCCCGGCTGAATGCCCCCCACGATCGAAAGGCATACTCCCGCGATGTGCAGCGTCCCGCGCCCAATCCGGTCATAGGTGAAGGCGCCGTCGCCGTTCCAGCATTCGAGGTAGAACGCCCGATCTGCTTCGTGGCCTGGCCGCTCGAGGCTCCGAAAGAATCCGCTGAGCTCGTCCCGGTAGAGCAGCACCCCGGAAGGGTTCTCGTTCAGGATTTCCCCCAGTTTCTCGACCGTGCTGTCGCGTCAAGAGGTTGCGGCAGCTCTCGGCGCAGTTCCGCTCTACGGGTGGCGTTGCTGCAGAGGCCGGAACGCACGGGGGAATGGCACCGGCACGTTGAGCTCTCCGCGAAGCTCCGGCCGTTCCTGCTGCTGCAAACCGCAGTCAGACACGAGAGCGGCGCAGTGGCGCCTTCTGCAGCACGTTGGCAACCTCTCGCGAGCCGGCCAGTCACCAAGTCGCAGGCTTGTGGATCGTCGTGCCTGGGATCGGATTCGGGAGCTGGCTTTCTTTCAGCATCCACGTCCGTATGGGTTTGATGAAGTCCGCGTGCTCGCGAAGTTGTTTGGAAGTCTTCCGCGTAGGGGCGCCCGGCGTGACGAGGCCGATGAGCTTCCGGTGATGGGCTTTGACGAGGCGCAGGGCCTCGGCAAGATCGGAATCGTTGGACACGACCACGGCGCAGTCGTAGGCATTTCGCCAGGCATCGTCGAGGACGTGCAAGGCAAGGTTCACGTCCGAGCCTTTTTCCTCGTTCTTCCACACCTCTACGATCCGAGGCGGCGGATTGGCATGTTCCATCGAGATCCGATGGCGCAGAAAGTGGCCGAAATACAGTTCGACCAAGGGACAATGCGCCGCCAGAGCGCGCAAGTAGGTATCCTGGCGAACACTAACGCTCGGATTGCTTGGCGACGGCTGCACGCGCGCGGTGAAATACTTCACCTTTACCAAGCGATTCTGCGGCCCGAGCAAGTGCCGGGACAGCACGGACAGGTCCAACCATTTCCAGGGCGTTCCGCGAACTGCGCCGTAGTAAAAATTGAAGCCATCAACGTACACGATGGTACGGTGGCGAGGTGCTTCCATCCCCAGGCCCCCAAAAAAGCAAGGGCCTCCGTAGAGGCCCCGCGCCCAGCAGCCGAAGTCACTGGGGTAGTAGAGCGCATTATATAGCCGTCCGTCGTAGCCGCAACCGCGGCGGACGGCACCTCGCCAGCGAGGACGTCAGTGGGGTGTTTTTGGGGGTATTCCCAGGGTTCAGCGACGAGGAAGCGCAATATTTTCAGGCACTTCCGCAGCGCCTTCGAATCCTACCGGGCCCAATCCAATTCAGTAGACTTTCTCGACGGCCGCGTTGAACGAGTAGCCGACACCCCGCTCGGTGACGATGTACATCGGCTGCGACGGGTCTGCTTCGATCTTGCGACGCAGGCGCAGTATCTGCACGTCGATCGCCCGATCGTAGACTTCGTTGTCATATACCCGGCTCGCCTCGATCAGCTGATCGCGTGTCATGACCCGCTGCGCGGACGCAAGCAGGGCGGCGAGCAGGTTGAATTCGCCGTTGGTCAGATCGATACGCTCGCCACCTCTCCCGCTCAGGCGCCGCGTGCGCAGATTCAGCTCGAACTCGCCGAAACGAAATGCCCGCACTTCTCCTTCGCGCGCCTGTGTCGGGGTCGCCGCTTTGGCGCGGCGCAGAACCGTGCGGATCCGCGCCAGGAGCTCGCGCGGACTGAACGGCTTCGTAAGGTAATCATCGGCTCCGAGCTCGAGACCCATTACTCGGTCGGCTTCGTCGCGAACGCCCGTCAGCATGACGATGGGAATTGCGGAGTCGCTGCGCAGGCGGCGTGCAATCGTCATGCCGTCCTCGCCGCCCAGACGCAGGTCCAATACGACGAGATCGACCGCCGACTCGGCGAGGATTGCCGCCATCGCGGCGCTCGTCTGGGCCACGCTGACACGCAGGCCGTTCTCGGCCAGATACTCCGTGAGGAGCGTCCGGATCGCGGCATCGTCATCGACGATGAGGATATGCGGCTGAATCGCTTCTGCCATGCTGGCCACTCCGGCTGTCCGGCCCAGGCAAACGGTACTATACCTCAGCGAGGACCGTGTCGACGGCGGCCACCAGCTCCCGACGAGTCAGCGGTTTCGCCAGCAGGCGTGCAACGCCGAGCTCGCGAGCCAGCACGCCGTTGGAGGAGAGACCCAGGCGGACCTGGCTCGACAGAGCCACGACCGGAGCATCCGGATGCACACTTCTCACGCCCCGGATCAGCGGTTCGATCTCGCGCTTCGAGCCGGAGACGCTCAGGATGACGAGGTCGGCGCGAGGCATCTGGCGATCAGGAATCCTTGCCGAGTCCCGGACAAGGTAGCCCGCTCCGCGCAGCCACTCGCAGAGTAGTCCATACATGAGATCGTCGCTCTCGTAGACCGCAATGATTGCCATGAAGACATATCACTCGCAGCGCTTTGAGGCGCGATTTCGCGGCGGCTGCGCCGGGTTACGGCTGTAATGGCTCCTTCGGACCGCAATCAGGTGGCGCGAGCGCTGCGGGCCAGTAGTCTGGCCAGAGACTCGGCGAGGTCCCGCCGCTGCAGCGGTTTGCGCAATATCTCGCTCACACCGGCGGCGCCGGCGCGCTCTGCCAGATAAGGGCCGCCGTGACCGCTCATCAGCAGGATGAGCGCGCCAGGGCGCATCGTGGAGATCTCCCGCGCGAGCTCGGTGCCCGGCAGCTCCGGCATCACCTCGTCGCTGAGGACCGCGTCAAAGCGGTCAGGACCGGCCCTGAAAGCGCGCAGGGCGGCGACGCTCGATCCGAAGCCTACAGGCTCGTACCCGAGCTCGGCGAGTGTCTCCTCGGCGAGCGACAGGAGCGCCGGCTCGTCATCCACGATCATGACCGTCTCGCCATGGCCGCGTGGCAGCTCGCCAGGCGGAGCGGCTGCGGGCCGTGGGGCCTCGGAGCTGGCCGGCAGCCATATCTGCAAGGTCGTGCCCTCGCCGACCGCGCTCGACACTTCGACGGCGCCGCCGAGGTCGGTCACGATGCCGTGCACGAGCGACAGGCCCAGCCCGGTACCTTCGCCCACTGCCTTCGTCGTGAAGAAGGGATCGAAGATCCGATCCACGATCTGCGGCGCGATGCCGCTTCCCGTATCGCTTACCGTCAGGCGTACATAGGCTCCGGCCGCGAGCTGTCCGCGCTTGAGAGCGTGCGGTGTAGAAAGCTCGACCCGTTCGAGTGCAACGCGTAGTACGCCGCCCCCCGCGCGCATCGCCTGTACCGCGTTCGTGCAGAGGTTCATCGTTACCTGGTGCAGGCGCGTCTCGTCACCGATCACGGTAGCGTCCGCGGCGAGCAGCTCCTGCTCGAGACGCACATTCGGCGGCAGAGAGGCCCGCAGTAGCTGCAGCGTCTCGGCAACTACTGCCTGGACGCGGACCGGTATCCGCTCCGTCAGGCCGCTGCGGCTGAAGCCGAGGATGCGATCGACGAGCGCCCGGGCACGACCGGCGGCCTGCATGATGTTGTCGAGATAGCGCCGCAAAGAGCCACCCTCGGGCGCCTGCTGCTGCGCGAGCTCGCCGTAGCCGACGATCGCGCCCAGGATGTTGTTGAAGTCATGCGCGATACCACCGGCGAGCGTTCCGATCGCCTCCATCTTCTGCGACTGCCGCAGCGCGAGGTCGGTCTGCTCGACACGCCGCAGCTGCCGCAGCAGCGCCACGATCGTCGCCGAACCGAGCAGAACGAGGAGGAGCGTTCGTATCGCGCCGTGAATGGTCTCCTGCTCGACGCTCGCAAGCGCGATGGCCTCGCTGCGGGTGACGGCGACCATGAGGGGCACGGAGGGAACCGGTACAACGGCAACGAATTCCCGCTCGCCATCCACAGCGCTGCGGATGCGAGCCGCCGTCCCGGGCCGGAGTGAGGTCAGTCCGGCCAATCTGTGTCCGATCAGTGCCGGTGCGGCTGGACGCCGAACGAGCAGTGTGCCGTCATCGCGCAGCAGCTCGACGGTGAACTGGCCCCGAAGCATCACGGCCGTATAGAGATGGCTCAGGTCGGTGAAGTCGACGACCGCGCTCACGATGCCGGCGAATCGTCCTTGAGCGTCGAGGATCTTGCGGGAGACGATGACCGCCGACCGTCCCGACCACGTGAAGAGCGGCGGGCTGACGAAGAGGTCATCAGCCGCCGAGCGCTGCTGCGCGACGAAGTAGGAGCGCGCCGACAGGTCTTTGCCGACGGGCACCGTGTTGTCGGAGGTAAACCTGACAATGCCGTGTGCATCGATTATGCGCATCGCCCGCACCTGCGGGACGCCGGCTACGCCCGCGGCCAGAGTCTGATCGATCTGCGCCGGTGGCAGCTGAGCATGGTCCGGGTACCAGCGCGCCATCCTCGTGAGGATCAGATCGGTTCCGGCCCAGCTCCAGGCCGTCTGTTCGGCGAGGGCGCCGGTGAGGTTCTCCACCTCACGATTCGTCGATATGACGACATGCTGGTATGCGCGCCAACCGTCGTATGCGGAGGATGCTGCGAATGCCGCAATGATGATTGGTCCAAGCAGAATGAGGGCAGCGCGCAAGCGCGCGTACTCCCCCGCATCCCCGCCCGGTCGCAGGCGCCTGGTCATACGTTGCATCAGTCCGCAGGCTGCCGAGAATCGGCCATGAATATCGTATCAGAGCGCGGCGCTCAACCGACTTTTCCGCCCGTGCCATTGACTCCGTGCCAGCTGCCGCCGAGGGCCTTGATCAGCAGGACGCTGGCATCGAGCCGGCGTCCCGCGATGGCCGTCGCCTGCCGTTCATTGTCGAGCGCGATGGTCTGCGCCGTGACGACGCTCAAATAGTCAGTGGCGCCGCCGCGGTAAAGATTCGTCGCAAGGCCGAGCGCACGCTGAGACGCCGCCACCGCGGAGTGTTGAGTCTGGGCCTCCTCACCGAGCACGCGCAGGGCGGCCAGATTGTCCTCGACTTCCTGGAAGGAGGTGAGAACGGTCTGCCGATAGTCGGCTACGGACGCCTGGTAGCCCGCCTGCGTCTCCTTCAATTGCTGGTGGCGCCTACCTCCATCGAACAGCGTCCCGACGATCTGCGGGCCCACCGCCCAGAAGCGGCTGGGCAGCGTCAACCAGTCGCCGAAGCTGTAGGACTCGAACCCGCGCGTTGCCGAGAGCATGAGGTCGGGAAAGAAGGCCGAGTCTGCCGAGCCGACGTCCGCATTGGCGGCGGCCACGCGCCTCTCCGCCGCCGCGACGTCGGGCCGGCGCTCGAGAAGTGTCGAAGGCACGCCCGGGGGGATGCAGGGCGGCGTGGGTTGCGCGGGCTTCGGCGCCAGCGAGAACTCGGATGCCGGCACGCCGATCACGGTGGCCATCGCGTCTTCGAGCGATGCCCGCGCCACACCGAGGTCGATCAACTGCGAGCGCGTGGTCTGCAACTGGGTTTCGGCCTGCGCCACTTCGTAGTCAGAGGCCACTCCAAGGGCGAAACGCTGTTGCACCATCTGCAGCGCCTGGCTGTAGGCTGTGATCGTCTGACGCAACAGCGCGCTCTGGGCGTCGATCTGCCGGATGTCGAAATAATCGACGGCGAGCTCCGCGTGCATGCTGAGCTCGACGGCGGCGAGATCCGCCGCGCTCGCCTGAGCGCGCGCAGTTGCCGCATCCACGGCGTGCCCGATCTTGTCGAAAAGGTCCGGCTCCCAGGAAGCGGTGAGCCCCGCGGAGTAGTCGGTTATCGTCCTGCCGGCCAGGGAGCCGGAAGTGTCGAGCGAGGTGTGGTCGCCAATCACGCCCCCGCCGGCGCTGACCGTCGGATAGTACAACGCCCGAGCCTGACCCGCGACGGCTCGCGCCTGTTCGAGAGTCGCGACCGCTTTGCGCACGGTTTGGTTGGAAACGCTCACCCGTTGCTCCAGCGCGTTCAATTGCGGATCGTCATAGACTTGCCACCAGGCGCCACTCTGCGCCTCGCTCGGGCGGGCCGCCGTCCAGCCCGGGGGCGGCTTGAGAGCGGTCGCTCGCGCTGTCGTGGGGGCGTGCCCCTTGTACGCGGCAGGGACTTCGACCGTGGGCCTCACATAAGCCGGGCCAGTTGCACAGCCGGCGAGGATGGCAAGCGTCGCGATGACCGCGCCGCCACGGATGACTGGTTTCATGACGGATTATTCCCGCTTGGCACCACGCGCACCGCCTCTCCGGCCACGATCCCATCGTTCGGGTTCGCGATGACCCGCTCGGAGCCGGACAGGCCGGAAGCGATCGCGATACGGTTGCCGAAGTCTCGTCCCAGCTCGACGGGCATCAGTCGTACGCGGCTCGCAGCATCGACGGTCGCAACCTGTACCCCTCGAGGACGAAACAACAGCGCGCTCACCGGGAGCGTGGGGAGCGGGTGGGCAATCGGAATCTTGAGATCGATCATGCCGTAGGCGCCCGGGATGATCGCGCCGCTGCCGTTGTCGAAATCGACCTCGACGCGAAGCGTGCGGCTGGTGATATTGATCGCCCCTGCGGTCCGCACTACCTGTCCGGTGAATGTCTGGCCTGGCATCTGTGACAGCGTCAAGGTTGCCGCAGTGTCGGGCTTCACGTCGGCTGCAAACTCCTGCGGCACGTCAATGAACACGCGGAGCTTATCCGTCTCGACCAGATGAAAGAGCGCACTGCCCCGGCCGCCGGCGCTTCCGGCGTCGATGAGCGCGCCGACATCGATATTGCGAGCAGTGATGACACCCGGGAACGGAGCGGTCACGCGTTCGTACGACTGCAGTTCCTGGAGCCGCACGACGTTGTCTCGCGCAGCCGCAAGCGCAGCCCGCTCGGCCTTCATCTTGGCCACGTCCTCTTGAGTAATCTCCTCCGACACGGAATGCGTTTTGAGAAGCGCAGTCCACCGTAAGGCGGTGACCTTCGCTATTTCGTAATTCGCCTCGGCAGTCGCTGCCGTCTGTCGCGCCTGCTGCAGCTCTGCGTCGATCTCGGGAGTCGCGATGTCGGCCAGCCGCTCACCTGCTGCGACATGTGTACCGATATCGGCGTACCAGTGCGCAAGGTAGCCCTCGGTGCGTGCATATATCCACGTCGTCGCGTAAGGCTGTACGTTCGCAGGCAGCTGCAATTGCTGGACGTCGGCCCCAGGGGCCGGACGCACGATCGCCACAGTCGGGTCGCTGTAGGTCGCCGTCTGCTGGCGCAATGCGCCCCGCCCCTCGAGGCGCGGCACGATGCCGATGCCGAGGAGCCCGGCGAACAGCGCGGCAAGCGCCGCGCGGCGCAGCAAGCGCGCTCTGGTTCTGTCTTTCATGGAGTCGTTGCGATCCATTGTTGGAGCCCTCAGGGATTGACGTCGGCGATGGCGCCGGAGGAAATCTGGTGGGATGCCGCTCGCCTCTTCAGCCAGGCGTGCGCCATCGCGAAAACGACCGGCACGAAGAGGAGCGTGAAGCTCGTGGCCACGAGCAGGCCGCCGAACACCGCGCGACCCAGGGGAGCGTTCTCTTCGCCGCCATCCCCCAGCCCGAGCGCCATGGGCAGCATTCCAATCAGCATCGCAAGGGCCGTCATCAGAACCGGGCGAAAACGCCCGAGACCCGCCTCGAACGCGGCGCGCACCGGATCCGCACCGCCCGCGAGCGCCTCCCGCGCGAAAGTCACTACCAGGATGCTGTTGGCGGTGGCGATGCCGAGGCACATGATCGTGCCGGTCAGCGCCGGAACGCTCATGGGAGTGTTCGTGGCGAACAGCATCCAGACTATGCCCGCCAGAGCGCCCGGCAGCCCGCTGACGATGATCAACGGGTCGACCCACGATTGAAAGTTCATGACCATCAGCAGATAGGCCAACACGATCGCGAACCCGATTCCGACGAACAGCCCGTCGAACGAGGCTCGCATGGTCTGGATTTGCCCGCGCACGGCCACGCTGGTTCCCCGTGGCAGATCGTGAGACGACGCGGCGACGACTCGGTCGATGTCGCGCGCCACGCCGCCGAGATCGCGGCCCTGAACGGTGCCATAGATGTCGATCACGGGCTGCACGTCGTAGTGCGACACAGCGCCATCCTGGGAGGCGCGCCGCAAAGTCGCGAGCGAGCCCAGAATCTGCGAGCGGGCCGCCTGGCGCGCGGCCGGCGTGAGGGCCGGATTCGTTGCTCCCGCAAGGGGAAGGTCGCGCAACGCCTGCAGAGAATTCATCTGGTATTGCGGCACCTCGGTGGTCACGAAATAATTCACGCCGTTCTGCGGATTGAGCCAGAAGTTCGGCGAGGTCTGCGAGCTTCCGGACAGGGCGATCAGCAGGTCTTGTCCCACCTGGTGCTCCTGGAATCCGGCCTCGATGGCCTTGGCCCGGTCGACATCGACGTTGATCGCGGGTGCGTCGTCCGGCTGGTGGATCTGCAGGTCCACGAGCCCCTGCACGCTTCGCAGGCGGGTCAGCAGTTGCTGCGCGACACCCCGATCTGCGGCGACGTTGTTACCCGTGACCTGGATGTCGATCGGTGACGGCAGCCCGAAATTCAGGATCTGACTGACCATGTCCGCCGGCAGGAACGCGAAGCTCACTCCCGGGAATGCGGCGTTGAGGGTCGCACGCAGCCGGCTCACATAGCCGGCGGTAGGCGAATGATGCGGTGTGAGCGTGACGAGGATGTCCGCATCGGCGTCCCCGATCGGGGAGGCGGAGTCATAGGTGAGGTTGATGCCGCTCACCGGCAGGCCGATGTCGTCGACGACGGTGGCGAGCTGATCGCGCGGGATCACCGACCGGATCCGCTGCTCGACCTCATCGGTGATGCGCGCGGTCTGCTCGATGCGCGTGCCGGTCTTCGCCCGCATGTGCAGCCGGATCTCGCCGGTGTCGACCGACGGAAAGAAGTCCTGTCCCAGAAGAGGCACGAGGAGCATGCTCGCGGCGCAGAACCCGAGAAATATGCCGGCTGTCCGCCGCGGGCGCTGCAGGCAGGCAGCGAGCAATCCCTGGTAAGCGCTCCGCAGGCGCTCGAATGCTGCCTCGAAGCGGCGCTGCAGGCGCGCGAATGCGTTCCCCCCGCCGGTAGCCCCGCTTCGCGCGCGCAGCAGGTACATAGCCAACGTCGGTATCAGCGTGCGAGAGAAGAAGTATGACGCAAGCATCGCGAATACGACTGCTTCGCCCAATGGCACGAATAGGAAGCGCGCCACGCCTGAGAGCATGAACATCGGGACGAAGACGATGCAGATGCACAGGGTCGAAACCAGCGTCGGAACGGCGATCTGCTGCGAGGCTTTGATGATTGCCTCGTGAATGGGCTCCCCGGCTTCGAGATGATGGCTGATGTTCTCGATGGCGACCGTCGCATCGTCGACGAGGATACCGACGGCGAGCGCCAACCCTCCCAGGGTCATCATGTTGATGGTCTCACCGAGGAGGTGCAGCGCGGTGAGCGAGGTGAGGATCGACAGCGGGATCGAGACGGCGACGATCAGCGTTGCGCGCCAGGTACCCAGGAAGAGGAGGATCATGAGAGCCGTGAGGGCGGCGGCAATGAGCGCCTCACGCACGACGCCGCTGATCGCTGCCTCGACGAATACCGACTGGTCGGAAAGCAGCTTGATCTGCAGCGCCTTGGGCAGACTCGCTGCGATGCGAGGCAGTAATGCCTTGACTCGAGAGACGATCGCCAGTGTCGACGCGTCGCCTGTCTTCTCGATCTCCAGCATCGCCGCGCGGCTGCCGTTCACGCGCACGATGTTCGTTTGCGGCACGAAACCGTTGCGCACCTGGGCGACATCGTGCAGGTAGATGACGCCTCCAGGCACCGCCTTCACGGGCAGGTTGTTCAGAGCCGCGACCGTGTCCGGGCTGCCGTTGAGGTTGACGTTGTACTCCAGCGCGCCGATCTTGGCCGTGCCGCCGGGTAGAACGAGGTTCTGGGCGTTGACTGCATTGACCACATCGAGCGGCGAGAGCCCGCGCGCCTGCATTGCCTGGTCGTCGATGTCCACCATGATCGTGCGCACTTTGCCGCCGAAGGGCAGCGGCACGCCCGCGCCCTGCACGGTCGCGAGGCGTGTGCGGATGAAGTTGGCTCCCAGGTCATAGAGCTCCTGTTCCGAGAGTGTCTTGCTCGCGAGCCCAAGCTGCAGAACCGGGACCGTCGAGGCGCTGTACTCGATGATTTGCGGCGGCAGGGTTCCGGGCGGCATGAGCTTGATGATGGACTGCGCGTTGGCGGCGGCCTCGGCCATGGCCCGATTGATGTCGGCGCCCTGATGGAAATACACCTTCACCACCGTCACGCCGTTCAGGCTCTGGGACTCGATGTGCTCGATGTTATCGACGTCCGTGGTCATGGCCCGCTCGAACGGGGTGGTGATCCTGTTCGCAATCTCGTCCGCCGGCATTCCGGAGTACGTCCAGATGATGCTCAGCACCGGGATGTTGATGTTTGGAAAGATATCCGTCGGCATGCTCAGCACACTGAGTGGCCCGATGATCAGGACCAGGAGGGACACCACGATGAACGTGTACGGTCGGCGTAGAGCGAGATCGACGATCCACATGGGCGGCAGACCTCCGGTTGAGTGATGCCGGCGCCTCGGGAATTCATCGTGGCGCCGGCTGCTGCAATCAGGTTGCGAGATTGGGTCTGCCGTGATTCATGTTCATTGCAGCCGGTCGGAGGCGCATTTCGACTGCAATCCGTTCCGTCGCGCCGGGTCGCGGCGCGACGGAAGTGACTGCGTGTCTGCACGCTGATTTCACCGGCGCACTCCACCGCCGTGGAAGCCGCCGCCGTGGAAGCCGCCCCCATGAAAGCCGCCGTGGAAACCACCGGCCCGGCCACCGCCCGGGGCGAATCCCCGCGCAACCGCGAACCCTCCCGCATGCCCACCTATGAACCCGCCTGAATGGAAGCCGCCGCCGAAACCGGCACCGTGATCAAAAGTGCCGACGTGACCGAATCCGCCGACCTGTCCGAATGCGCCAGCGTGTCCGAATGCGCCAGCGTGTCCGAATGCGCCAGCGTGTCCGAATGCGCCAGCGTGCCCGAATCCGCCAGCGTGCCCGAATCCGCCAGCGTGCCCGAATGCGCCAGCGTGCCCGAATGCGCCAGCGTGCCCGAATGCGCCAGGCCGGTGGGGGTCGAACGTCAGATCGTGCGAGACGTACCGGTGGTGATTGAAAAAGACGCCGTGACGGCGCCAATCCGGTGACCAGTGGTGCCAGCCCCAGCCGAAACCACCGAGCGCGTCGATTCCGATTCCGAAGCCGAAAAAGACGCCCGGCTCGCCGACGAAGAGCCCCGGGACCGCTACCCAGTCCGGATAGAACACAATCGGCGCGCCGTAGACGAGCCACGGGTCGTAATCGGGAACGTAGACGACCTCGGGGTCGGCCGGCTCGATGACGAGCGTTTGTCCCTCGCTCGTGACCGTCTCCTGCGGGGTGCTTTTGAGGTTGCCGGCCTGCTGCGCCCGCGCGCGCATCTGCTGCACCGCATTCATCACCGACTGCGAGTCGCGCATGTAGGCCCCGCCGAGCGAGGTGGTCCATGACAGGTTCTTGTCCATCATCGCCAACACCGAGGGAAACTGTGCCAGCGCTTTGACGCTGTCAGCCCAGGGTTGTGCATTCACTCCATCGGCGAGAGCGCTTCCTGTCAGCTGGGCATGCGCCCCGATCCAGCGGTCCGCCTCCACGACTTGAGTCGGATACGTCGCGGCAGCGAGAACCTCCGCAACGAGCTCGTCCGGGTACAGCGCAATCGGCGCGACCAGCTGGTCGAGCTGGCCGGGAGTGAGCGGAGCGGCCACATCGGTAGCGGCATAGTCCGCTGGTGTTGCCGCCGCGGCGGCCGCCGATAGGAGGGAGGCCAGTGCAAGAATTCCGCTGACTACGAGCGGTAGAGTGGGGTGCAACCGGGTTCGAGCCGGTGCTGCTGTTCGATGATTCATCTCGGTCACCTCTGCAACGCGACGGCGAATGTGCCGTCCTATGTGGCCGTAATCGTTGCGAGTGAGCGCTGCCGCGGGATGTCGAGCACCGGTTCCCGCATTTCAGGTGCAACAGCCCCTGACTCGTTTCAACTGTAATCGAGCCTCGCGGAATTGATATCGAGCGCAGACGGCCCGGGGCGATCCTTGTTCCCGACCCCGATCCCTGGAGATCAAGTCCATGACTCACAAAAAGCTGCTGCTGGCAGCCGGACTCATCGGTGCGACGCTGGGCCTTCATGGGCTGGCGCATGCGAGTCCGCCGCCAGCCCTGGTGCATCGCCTCACCTGGACCGTGTCGCAGACCCCTCCCGAAGGCTGGACGCAAGGGCAGCCCATCTCTTTACTGGTTGGCGTCGGCCTGAGCGATCCGCGCCGCCTGTGGCTACGCGACAGCCGGCCGCTGCCGGACGAGTCGCTGGCACCGCAGACCGTTACAGGCTGGACCAAGCCGCTCGGCCTGCGATTCGCAGTTCGCTGGTAAGCGGCAATCCCGCCGCACCCGATTCAAAGGAGACTCAATGATGATCCCTTCAGTTCGTGAAGACGCCAAGCGTCGAAAACTGGCCGGCGCCGCAATGTTGGCATTCGCCGTCGGCGGCCTCGTGCTCTCGTGGGTGAGCGCCCACGCCACTACCCTTGACCCGGTCACGATTTCTGCTCCGGCCGTCAAGGTCGTCGGCCGCGACAGACTCACGAATCTTCCGCTGCAGCAGTCCAAGATCACTGCCCGCGTCGAATTCAACCCCGTGGCTCTGACGACCAACTCGGGCGTCGCGCTTCTTCGTGACGCCGTGGAGACCGCCGCGTTCAGGGCCTGCGCAGCCTTGGGTCCCGATTCGTTTGGTACCTGCGTGATCCGGGCCGAGCAGTCGGCGCAGCCGCAGATCCATGCAGCGATCGCACGCGCCCGGAGCGATACGAAAGGCTGACGCCAGGAAGCGCTCGCCCGCGCCGACTTGCGGCGGTCTCGAGGCTCGTCGCGGGCGGGCGGGCACGTTTGTCGCTGGTGAGTGCCCGCAGGTCGGCGCCGGGCGCTAGGCTTGCAGGACGCGTGATCCGGCGCGGAGTCTTGTCTCCATCCGGTCGCGCTCACGCCAAGGTAGCTCATGGCCAGCCGGAGACTTACTACTAATCGCGCCAAGCGGGACTTAAGCCAGACCGAGGAGCCGTCGGACGGGGCCGTTGCCCCGTCCGAGCACCTGCGGCTGGACCTCGACAGCGTAGTCGCCGCGGGGCGTGCTCGTGGCCCGAAGACACTCGGGGTGGTGATTTCCAACCCCGACAAGATCATGTGGCCCCGTGCAGGCGACCGCCGTCCCGTCACCAAGCGCGAATTCGCCGACTATCTCGCCGCCGTCGGAGAGTGGATGTTGCCGCACATCGAGGGCAGACCCTGCTCCCTCGTCCGCTGCCCGGACGGCATCGACGGCGAGCGATTCTTCCAGCGCCATGCCATGCGCGGCATGTCGAGCCTGATCAGCCTGGCGCGAGTCTCCGGGGACCGCCAGCCATATCTCCAGGTGGATCGTATCGAAGGATTCGCTGCGCTGGCGCAGATCGCCGCGCTGGAGCTGCATCCGTGGAATTGCGCTCCTCATCAGCCGGAGGTGCCTGGCCGCCTGGTGTTCGATCTCGATCCCGCGCCGGACGTCAAGCTCGACGCTGTGATCGCGGCGGCGCGCGAGCTGCGTGAGCGGCTGGAGAAGCTGGGCCTCGAGAGTTTCCTCAAGACGACCGGAGGCAAGGGGCTGCATGTGGTCACACCGTTCACCCAACCCCGCAACCGCACACTCGACTGGCCGTTGGTGAAGTCCTTCGCGCAGCAGCTCTGCGCGCGAATGGCGGCAGACAGTCCGCAGCGATACGTCATCAACATGGCGAAACGAGTGCGCACCGGCCGCATATTTCTCGACTATCTGCGCAACGATCGGACCGCAACCGCAGTGGCACCTCTCTCCCCGCGCGCGCGCGCCGGAGCGCCGGTGTCGATGCCGCTCACCTGGGCGCAGGCGCGCTCGGGGCTCGATCCCATGAAGTTCACGATCCGCACGGCGCGGGCGCTGTTGGACCGCAGCGCCGCCTGGCAGGACTACGCCGAATCCTCGCGGCCCCTCGTGCCCGCGATCGAGCGACTGGCGGGCGGTGCGCGCCGTCGCGGCCGCGCGCAAAATTCGCAGCCGGCGGCGGCCCGGAAGAAGTTGACCGAAAGGCGATTGGAATGAAGGTCCTCGACCGCAACCCTGGGATGGCGCCGGCGACGAGCTGGCGGGAGGCTGGCGAAGACGAGCACTTCGTACAGTTCTACGAGCAGGAGTCGGCACTGCTGCAATCGGTCACCGAATTCATTCAACACGGACTCGACACGGGCGCGGGAGCTCTCGTCACCGCCACGGCGGCGCACATGGAGGAGCTGGAGCGGGCACTGCTTGCCCGCGGCGTCGATGTCGCGGCCGCGCGGGCCCGGCGGCAGCTCGTCCTGTTGGAGGCATCCGTCGTGCTTTCCAGGATCATGCAACAGGGCGTGCCCCAATGGAGCCGATTCCTCGAGGTCGTGGGCCCGGTGCTGACCGAAATGCGGCGGCGCCATCCGCGCGTGATCGCCTTCGGCGAGATGGCGGCCCTGCTGTGGAGCAGCGGCAACCAGGAAGCGGCCCTGCGGCTCGAGAAGCTGTGGAACGAGCTCGGGGCACGCGAGCGCTTCTCGCTCTACTGCGCCTATCCGCTGCCGAAGGAGGGCACGCCCACGGACGACCAAGCGCTCGAGGACGTGTGCTCACGGCACGGCCGGGTGATTCCCGCCGAGGGCCGCTCCACGTCGGCCCCGGAGACACGCTCGAAGCTCATCGCGCAGCTGCAGCAGAAGGCGCGGGCGCTGCAGTGGGAAGTTCAGCGACGCATCATGGTGGAGCGCGCTCTCGCCGATCGCGACCGCGAGCTCAACGACTTCCTCGAGAACGCGCTCGAGGGCCTCCTCAAGGTCGGGCCCGACGGCGCCGTCTTCTGGGTGAACGGCGCAGCTCTGGAGCTGTTGGGTTGCGATGCGGCGCAGTGCGTCGGCCGGTCGATCGAAGAGTTTCATGTCGAGCGCGACGATGCCGCAGAGTCGCTGCGGCGGCTGCATGCCGGGGAGATGTTGGACAACCATCCAACTGCGCTGCGCCGCGGCGACGGTTCGGTGCGCCAGGTTCGGATCTCGGCCAACGCCCACTGCGATGCAGGCAGACTGATCCACAGCCGCTGGTTCGTGCGCGACGTCACCCACGAGCGGCTGGCGGAGAGTGCCCGCGCGCATCTCGCCGCCATCGTCCAGTCTTCCGACGATGCCATCGTGAGCAAGACCCTGGAGGGCATCATCCGCTCCTGGAACAGCGCCGCGGAGCGTCTGTTCGGCTACAGCGCCGAAGAGGCGGTCGGGCAGCCCATCACGCTGATCATTCCTCCGGAGCGTGTCCAGGAGGAGCAGGAAATCCTGGAGAAACTGCGCTGCGGCGAGCGCACCGATCACTTCGAGACCGTGCGGGTCGCCAAAAGCGGGCGTCGCATCGACGTCGCGCTCACCATCTCTCCCATCTGCAACCCCAATGGTGCGATCGTCGGCGCCTCGAAGATCGCCCGCGACATCAGCGAGCGCAAGGCATCCGAGCAGGCCCAACAGCGCACCATCGGCGAGCTCAGGCGCGCCGAGGAAGCGCTGCGCGAAGCGGACCGGCGCAAGGACGAGTTCCTCGCCGTACTGGCTCACGAGCTGCGCAACCCGCTCGCGCCGATCCGCTACGCGGTCGCGATGGCGAAGAAGAGCGGCAGGCTCGAGACCGAGCGCCTGCGGGCCCAGGCGATCATCGAGCGCCAGGTTGAGCACATGAGCCGGTTGTTGGATGACCTCCTCGACGTGTCGCGAATCACACGCGGCACGCTCATTCTGCGGCGGTCGACGGTCGACCTTGCCGCGGTGGTGGCCGCCGCCCAGGAGGCGGCGCGGCCGCTCATCGAGTCCCGAGACCACACCCTGCTGGTGCAGCTCCCGGCAAAGACGCTGCGGCTGGTGGCCGATCCCGTGCGGCTCGCGCAGGTGCTCGCCAATCTGCTCATCAATGCCGCCAAGTACACCGATCCAGGGGGTCGGATCGAGCTCGAAGCAAGGCGGAAGGGCGGCGGGCTGACCATTGCGGTCCGGGACAACGGCATCGGCATCTCCGCAGAGATGATGCCGCGGGTGTTCACTCTCTTCGCGCAGGCGTCGCCGGCCCTGGAACGTTCCGAAGGCGGCCTCGGCATCGGCCTCGCGCTGGTGCGCGGATTGCTGCAGCTGCACGGCGGCAGCGTCAGCGCGCACAGCGGCGGCGCGGGACAGGGGAGCGAATTCCTGGTGCGGCTGCCGATCGGAAACCCCGCGGACCTCGAAGGTGTCTATGAGACGAGTCTGGCGGCAGCCGCTGGGGCGAAGCCGCTGCGGGTGCTGGTGGCCGATGACAACCGCGACAGCGCGGAGACCTGCGCTGCTCTCCTCGAGGCATCGGGTCACGAGGTCAGCGTGGCGCATACGGGACGCGAGGCTTTCGACCTCGCCTGCCGGCTCGAGCCCGATGCGCTGCTGCTCGATATCGGGATGCCGGAGCTCAACGGCTACCAGCTTGCGCAGCGCATCCGCGGCACGAGCTGGGGGCGCCGGGCGCTGCTGATTGCGATCACCGGCTGGGGCCAGGAGCAGGACAAGCGGCGGGCTCGGGCCGCTGGATTCGACCAGCACCTGACCAAGCCGATCGACCCCAACGGCCTGGAGGTGCTGTTGCAGAGTGCCGCGGTGCGGCAGCCGGATGGCGACTAAAACTCGACCCCGGCTGGAAGAACTGGCCTTCGGTCGGCGCAATGGCGCAAAATCGGGGGCACTGGCCCGTCGCAAACGAAAAACCAGCTGAGGAATGACATGGCTACCAAGCTCGAGAAGACCCTGAAACGCGAGATCGACGTGGACGGCAAGGCCTACATGCTGGCCATTTCCCCGGAGGGTCTTAAGCTGACTGAGAAGGGCAGGCGCAAAGGGCAGGAGCTCAGCTGGAAGGGCGTGCTCAACGGCCAGGCCGCGGCGCCGTCGGCGCCCGGCTCCGGGATGGAGACCGAGACAGAGACCGCGGCCGAAGAGTAGCCGCCTACCGCAAGCAGCCCGTGATCGGTGCCCGAGGCTTGATGGTCTTCATGCAGACCGTCGTCTCGAGCTTCTGCACGCCCGGCATGCGGCGGATCTCCATCCGCAGCAACTGATCGAGCTGCGCGATCTCTGCGACCAGCACATGCATCAGGTAGTCCGCCTGCCCTGCCGTCGTGAAGCATTGCAGCACGGATGGGTGGCTCGAGGCGGCCGCTTCGAACTCCGCATGCCGGGCCGCATTGATGGTGACGTGAACGAACGCGTGCACCCGCAGGCCGAGGCCCTCCGCATCGAGCTCCGTGCGGTAGCCGCGGATCAGTCCACGCCGCTCGAGCTCCCGCACCCGCTGCCAGCAGGGAGTCTTCGACAGCCCGACCTTCTGGCCGAGCTCCGCGAAGGACACTCGCGCGTCGTCTTCGAGCAGGCGCGCGATCTCGTGATCGATCTTGTCCATCGTCTGGTGTTCTGTGACGCTGCCTTTGGCCAGGCCGCCGTTCTACGCGCTGGACTAGCGATAGTCCACTATGTGCAGCGCCCGGTGCGCGTCTACAATCGCCACAAGATGACTGCGGAAGATCGGCAATGAGCGGCGGGCGGGGGAGCGAGAGGGGTCTGCGTGAGCTGCTGGCGCGCCTGCGCGAGCGGCTCAGCCAGTCACGATCCGTGGACGCGGACTCCCGCGATCATCTCTCTGCCGTGGTGAGCGATATCGACAGCGAGCTCGGCAGCGGCGGGGCGGCCAGCGCGCACGCGCCAAGACTGGAGTCCCTGGCTGTCCGCTTCGAGGCGGATCACCCCGGGCTGGCCGAGGTGATCCGTGAAGTGATCGATGCCCTGGTGCGGGGCGGGGTTTAGCAGGCACAGGAAGGTGCCCCGCCGCCGCAGGTGGCTTCGAACTAGTCCTCCATCAGGAAGCTGCGGAGCTGCTCGCTGCGGCTCGGATGCCGCAGCTTGCGCAGCGCCTTCGCCTCGATCTGACGGATCCGCTCGCGGGTGACATCGAACTGCTTGCCGACTTCCTCCAGGGTGTGGTCGGTGTTCATGTCGATGCCGAAGCGCATGCGCAGCACCTTGGCTTCGCGCGGAGTGAGCTGGGCGAGCACCGCGTGCGTGGTCTCGCGCAGCGACTCCATGGTCGCCTGATCGATCGGCGAGGCTACCGAGGTGTCCTCGATGAAGTCCCCGAGATGCGAGTCCTCGTCGTCGCCGATCGGAGTTTCCATGGAGATCGGCTCCTTGGCGATCTTCAGCACCTTGCGCACCTTGTCCTCGGGCATCTCCATGCGCACGGCCAGCTCCTCCGGAGTCGGCTCCCGGCCCATCTCCTGCAGCATCTGCCGCGAGATGCGGTTCAGCTTGTTGATGGTCTCGATCATGTGCACCGGGATGCGGATGGTGCGCGCCTGGTCGGCGATCGAGCGGGTGATGGCCTGGCGTATCCACCACGTCGCGTAAGTGCTGAATTTGTAGCCGCGGCGATATTCGAACTTGTCCACCGCCTTCATCAGGCCGATGTTGCCTTCCTGGATCAGGTCGAGGAACTGCAGGCCGCGGTTGGTGTACTTCTTGGCGATCGAGATGACCAGGCGCAGGTTGGCCTCGACCATCTCCTTCTTCGCGCGGCGGGCCTTGGCTTCGCCGATCGACACCTCGCGGTTGATTTCCTTGATGTCGTTGATCGACAGGTGGAAGTCGCCCTCCAGCTGCTCGAGCTTCTTTTGCCGCCGCTCGATCTCGTCCTTGAAGCGGGCGAGCGGCACGGAGTACTTCTTGCCGGCCTTCACGTGCTTGGCGAGCCAGCGGGAGCTGGTCTCGTTCTTCGGGAAGGTGGCGATGAAGTCCTTGCGCGGCATGCCGGCATCGCGCACGGCGATGATCATGATCTCCTTCTCGAGCTGGCGGATCTCCGCGACGTGGGTGCGCAGATTGAGAATCAGCGAATCGAACATCCGCGGCGAGAGCTTGAGCTCCATGAATTCATCGGCGAGCTTCTTGCGCGACTTCAGAGTCTTCGGGTCGCGCGCGCCGTGCTTGTCGATCCCGGCGAGCACGTGCGTGTAGGACTTCGCCAGACTGGCGAAGCGCGCGGCGGCCTCCTGCGGGTCCGGCCCGGTGTCGACGGCTTCTTCCTCCTCGCCGTCGGCGCCGTCCTCGCCTTCCTCATCGTCCTCTGACTTCTCCTCTTCGGAGGCCAGGTCCATCTTGGTCGGATTCTGCGGCTGCGCGATGACGTCCGGCGCATTCGGATCGACGAAGCCGACGATGACATCGACCAGGCGAGCCTGGCCGCCCTTCACCGGCTCGTAGGCCTTGAGGAGGAAGTCGTGGGTGGGCGGATAGAGCGAGAGCGCGCCGCGCACCGCCTCGAGACCTTCCTCGATGCGGCGGGCGATGCGGATCTCGCCCTCGCGGGTGAGGAGCTCCACCGTGCCCATCTCGCGCATGTACATGCGCACCGGATCGGTGGTACGGCCGAGCTCCGCATCGAGCGCCGCGAGCGCGGCGGCGGCTTCCTCGATTGCCTCTTCATCGGCGGGAGCGGAAGGCTCGCTCGCGAGCAACGACTCGGTATCCGGTGCCTTCTCGTAGACCGGGATTCCCATGTCGTTGATGGTGTTGACGATGTCCTCGATCTGCTCCGGATCGACGATCTCCGACGGCAGGTGATCGTTGACCTGCGCGTAGGTGAGATAGCCCTGCTCCTTGCCGCGGGCGATGAGCAGCTTCAACTGCGATTGACGGTCTTCGGGCATCACGGGTGCACGGCGCTCGAGTCCCAGGGGGCGCTTGTCCGCAGCGTGCGCAGCATTACTCGCGCCGTCCTTGCCACCATGGGCAGCATGACGCGTCCCCGCCTCGGGGGCGGATGTCGGCGCGGTGCCCGACCCGGCAACCTTCTTGTGTGCCGGAGCCGATTTGCCGTGAGCCTTGTCCTTTCCTTGGTCCTTGTCGCGCGCCGCGGCCACCGGCGCCGCTTTCTCGGCGGCGGCAGTCTTGGCGGGCTTTGCCGCGTGCGCGGCCGGACGTTTCCTACTGGCGGAGGCGGGCTTTTGCTTTGCTTTCATGAGTACCGAGGGGGGTTTGGCGGTAGCTGTCGATCCCCTATCTGCTGGCGGCAGCGGGCCAACTCAAGGGGCGCCAAAGTAAAGCCGGCGATTGTATTTGACCGCATCGGAAATACCAAATTCTTCATCCGCCTTCCGTCCCGCCAGGGTCGGGTTTGCGGCCCGCTTTTTGGCGCATAAGTTTCTGAAATTCCTCAAGTTCCTTCGCATCCAAGCGGCCGGTTTGCATCCTGGCCTCCAGCGCCTCCAGGTGCCTGTCGATCACCTGTGCGGCGAGCCTCGAGAGGGCGGCCTTGAGCTCGAGAGCAGCGGCCTGGGCGTCGCCCAGCACCTCCTCACGCTCGAGCAGCCGTCCCAGATGCTCTCCCCCGGTTCTGTCGGCCCAGCGCTCCAGGACTTGAGCGGGAACTGAGAGCGGGTGCACACGCAGATCGTCCAACAGCTCGCGCAGGAGATCGATTCCGGGCTCCTCACAGATGTTGAGACCGGCGCGCTCCGCCGCGCTGATCGAGCCGGCGATCGCGGGGAATCTCACCAGGCGCGCGATGGCCTGGCGTACCAGGCTGCCGCGCCCGGCGCTCACGCGCACACGGGGCTTTTCAGCCTCGGGGGGTGATGTGGCGCCGGCCGCAGCCGTAGCGCGAGCGGGCGCAGGATGGGTGCCGGCCCAGATCTCCTGCAATCGATCGGCGGGGAGCCCCACGACCTGGGCAACTCTCGCAGTCAGAAGCTCGCGGTAGACACCCTCGGGAACTTTGGCAACGAGCGGGCGGACGCTCTCGGCGAAGCGGGCGCGGCCGTCGGCGTGACTGAGGTCCGTTTGCTCGGACAATTCCTTTACCAGGTATTCGGACAGCGGCAGAGTCGACTCCATACGCCGCTCGAAGGCCTCGCGGCCTTCCTCTCCCACGAGCGTGTCCGGGTCGTGGCCCTCGGGCAGGAAGAGGAAGCGGATCTCGCGACCCTCGCGCGCTTCCGGCAGAGCATGCTGCAGCGCGCGCCATGCGGCCGCGCGGCCGGCGCGGTCGCCGTCGAACGCAAACACCACTTCTCTGACCAGCCGGAAGATGCGGCGGAAGTGCTCGGGCGTGGTCGCCGTTCCGAGTGTGGCGACGGCGTAAGGGATTCCGGACTGATGCAGGCGGACGGCGTCCATATAGCCTTCGACGACCAACAGGCGCTCGAGGTTGGAACGCGAGCGGCGGGTCTCGTACAGCGCGTAGAGCTCCCGTCCCTTGTGGAAGAGCACCGTCTCGGGAGAGTTGAGGTATTTGGGCTCGCCGCGGTCGATGACACGCCCGCCGAAAGCGATCACGCGGCCGCGCGCGTCCCGGATGGGGAACATGACGCGATCGCGGAAGCGGTCGTAGTGCCGGTCGCCTTCTCGCATCGTTCCCGCGGAGGCTCGGGCTGCGTCGCGCTCGATGATGAGCCCGAGGTCGGCGAGCGCCCGGCGCTCCGTCTCGCCCGTTCCAAAGCGTTTGAGCACGCTGTTCCAGGAGTCAGGCGCATAGCCGATTCCAAACTGTGCGATGGTGTCGGCGGTCAGGCCGCGGCGTGTCAGGTACTCCTGGGGGCGCGGCTCCTGCGATAGCGCGTCGGCATAAAACTTCGCCACCCGGGACATGAGGTCATAGAGCTTCTCGGAGTCGCGCTCCGCCGGGCCGCCGCTGCCGGCCTCGCGCGGCACCTCGAGGCCGAGCCGGCTCGCCAGCTCCTCGACCGCCTCGGGGAAGGCCATGCGGTCGTGCTCCATGAGGAAGCGCAGCACCGTGCCATGCGCGCCGCAGCCGAAGCAGTGATAGAACTGCTTCTCCGGGCTCACCCAGAAGGACGCTGTCTTCTCGTCGTGGAACGGGCAGCAGGCCTTGTACTCGCGGCCGGCTTTCTTGAGCTGCACGCGCGAGCCGATCACCTCCACGATGTCCGCGCGGGCGATCAGTTCGTCGATGAAGCTCTGGGGAATGATGGCTCGATTCTACCCGGAGCTCAGCGTGCGGCCAGCTTCTCCTTCACGCGGGAGCTGACCGCTCCCATGTCGGCTCGGCCCTGCGACTGGGATTTCACCAGCGCCATCACCTTGCCCATGTCCTTGGCGGAGGTGGCGCCGGTGGAGGCGATGGCGCTGGCAATCAGCGCGTCGAGCTCCGCGTCGCTCAGGCGGGCGGGCAGATAGGCCTCGAGGAGAGTGACTTCGGCGCCTTCCTTCGCCACCAGGTCGGCGCGGCCGCCGGCCTGGAACTGGGTGATCGCCTCCCGGCGCTGCTTGATCATCTTCTCCAGCACCGCGAGCACCTGGGTGTCATCGAGCACAATGCGCTCGTCGACTTCGCGTTGCTTGATGGCGGCGAGCGCCAGACGGATGGTGCCGAGGCGCTCCTTCTCGCCCGCGCGCATGGCGGTCTTCATGTCCTCCGTGATGCGTTCCTTGAGGGTCATATCGGCAGAGAACCTGCGCTCAACGGGAGGGGCGCATGCCCTCGCGCGAGATGCGCTTCATGTGGCGCTTGATGGCGGCCGCCTTCTTGCGTTTCCGCTCCTGGGTCGGCTTCTCGTAGAATTCGCGCCGACGCAGCTCGGTGAGAATGCCGGCCTTCTCGCACGCGCGCTTGAAACGCCGCAAGGCGGCATCGAAGTACTCATTCTCACGGATACGGACGCTCGGCATCGAAACCTCAGGGCCAGAATACGGGCTATAGGGAAACGGGATGACCGGAAAAACGGGCGCGCAATTCTAGTTGAGGCTCATGGCAAAGGCAAAAAAAGCATTCCGCGTCCTCGCGATCGAGTCGTCCTGCGACGAGAGTGCGGCGGCCGTCCTCGACGAGTCCCAGGGGCTTCTGGCGCATGAGCTCTATAGCCAGATCGAGCTGCACCGGACCTACGGGGGCGTCGTGCCGGAGCTTGCCTCCCGGGATCATGTGCGCCGGCTCCTGCCGCTGGTGCGGCGGGCCCTGGATCGGGCCGTCACGGCCCCGGAACAGCTGGCGGGCGTCGCCTTCACCGCCGGCCCCGGGCTGATCGGGGCGTTGCTCACGGGGGCGGCGCTCGCACGCAGCCTGGCCTATGCCTGGGGGGTGCCGGCGGTGGGGGTACACCACCTGGAAGGGCATCTGCTCGCGCCGCTCCTCGAGCCAGAGCCGCCTCCCTTCCCGCACGTCGCACTGCTCGTTTCCGGGGGACATACCCAGCTCATCGAGGTGGGCGGCATCGGACGGTATCGCGTCCTCGGCGACACTCGGGACGACGCCGCGGGCGAAGCCTTCGACAAGACGGCGAAGCTGCTGGGACTTCCCTACCCGGGCGGGCCGGAGCTGGCGCGCCTGGCGCAGAGCGGCACCGCCGGCGCATTCCAGTACCCCCGGCCGATGCTCGATCGGCCCGGCCTCGAGCTCAGCTTCTCGGGCCTGAAGACCGCTGTGCTGCACTCGCTTCGCGGGCGGGAGCTGACGGCGAAGCTGCGGGCGGACGTCGCCCGCGGCGTCGAAGAGGCAATCGTCGGTACGCTCTCAGCCAAGGCGATGCGCGCCCTCGAGGCAACCGGGCTGGATGCCCTCGTTGTCTCGGGCGGCGTCAGCGCGAATCAGAGACTGCGTGCGGTACTGGCGGAGGCGGTCGGCAGGCGCGGGGGCCGCGTGTACTACCCGCGCCTCGAGTTCTGCACCGACAACGCGGCGATGATCGCCGTGGCGGGTCTCGCGCGGCTGCAAGCCGGAGAGCACGACGGCCTTGCGATCCAGTCCCGCGCGCAATGGCCGCTGGAGACGCTTACGATGGTGCCGTTGCAAAACGCCAACCCGCCGCCACCCCTGCACGCATGATGAGCCCAACTCAATCCGACGATCGCATCTTCCTGCGCGGCCTGACAGCCGAGTGCATCATCGGTTTCATCGAGTGGGAGCGGCGCGTCAAGCAAACCGTCGTCGTGGACCTCGAGCTGCCCGTGGATTGCCGGCGCGCTTCGGTCACCGACGATGTCGCCGACACGGTCGATTACAAGAGAGTTGCCAAGCGCGTGCTGGCGTACATCGAGGCGTCGGAGTTCAAGTTGGTCGAGACCCTGGCGCATCGTCTGGCCATCCTGCTGCTGGAGGAGTTCGGGCTGGAGTGGGTGCGCATCTCCGTCAACAAGCCGGGCGCGATCCGCAACTCCCGCGACGTCGGTGTGGTCATCGAGCGCAACCGGGCGGATCTCACCGCGGCTGCGGCGGCACGCATCTAACCCGATAACGCCCATGCCTCAGGTCTATGTCGCCGCCGGCAGCAACATCGAGCCCGAACGGCATCTCGCCATGGCCGTGCAGGAGCTGGAGCGGCAATTCCCCGGCATGCGCTTCTCGCCCTGGTATCGCAACACGGCGGTGGGGTTCGAGGGCGAGGACTTCATCAACTTCGTGGCCGGCTTCCCGACGGACCTTGCGGTCGACGAGGTGCTGCAGCGGCTGCATGCCATCGAGATGCTGTGCGGCCGGCCGCGCGAGGCGCCGCGCTGGGCGCCGCGGTCCATGGACCTGGATGTGCTCCTCTACGGGGAGCTGGTGTGTCAGGAGCCGCATCTCAAGCTCCCGCGTCCCGACCTGCTGAAGCGGGCCTACATGCTGGGTCCCCTGGCGGACCTCGCGCCGGATCTCGTGCATCCCACCGAGAAGCGGACCATCGGGGAGCTGTGGCAGCGCTTCGATCGGGCGGCGCACAAGTTAGTGCAGGTGCATGGCAGTACTGATCGGTAGACCAGGCACAGGATGTGCATTGACAACCATTACCAGCCGATGCTCCTGCCGCCGTCCACCGCTAGGATCTGGCCTGTGACGAAAGGCGCCTCGGTCGCAAAGAAGAGAACTGCGCGGGCGACGTCCTCGGCTGAACCGGTGCGCTTCAGGGCGGTGTGGCTGACGATCTCATCACGCAGCGCCGCAGCGACGCCATCTTCCGGCCACATGACCGGTCCCGGCGAGATCGCGTTGACTCTCACCTGCGGCCCGAGCTCCCGTGCCAGCGACTTCGTCAACATGATGAGACCGGCTTTCGCGACGCAATACACCGGATGGCGGCGCATGGGACGCACGCCGTGAATGTCGGCGAGATTGACGATGAGGCCGCTGCGCTCGCGCAGCGCGGCGGTGGCCGCCTGCGCCAGAAAGAGCGGCGCCTTGAGATTGGTGCCGATCAGATCGTTCCAGTCGTCCTCGTCGATGTCTCCGACAGGGGTCGGATAGAAGGACGAGGCGTTGTTGACCAGGATGTCGAGGCCGCCGAAGGCTGTCGCGGCGGTGTCGGCCAGCTGCGTCAGGGCGGCGCTGTCGAGCAGGTCGCATTGCGCGAGCGTTGCCGAGCCAGGCCTGGCGCCGTTGAGCTCCTGCGCCACTGCGGCCGCTTCCTCCGAGGAGCTGCGGTAGTGCAGCACCACGTTGGCGCCGGCCGCGTGCAGGGCCCGCACGATGGCGGCGCCCACACGCCGTGCGGCGCCGGTGACGAGCGCGGACTTGCCGGCAAGAGGCGCGGCGTAGGCACTGTCGTTGGCGGCTGGCTCTGGCATGAGGTCGCTACATTATGATGCCGGCGCTGTCAGCGGAAGAAGAAACGCACTCGCGCGCCGTCATCGCGCTGCTCCGCGAGCGCGTGGCCGCGGCGGGGGGCTGGATCCCGTTCGAGCGATTCATGGACCTGGCGCTCTACGCTCCGGGGCTCGGCTACTACAGCGCCGGCAGCGTCAAGCTCGGTCCGGGCGGGGATTTCGTGACGGCGCCGGAGGTCTCCGATCTCTTCAGCCGCTGCGTGGCACGGCAGTGCGCGCAGGTGCTGGCGGCCGGTGGGGAGATCCTGGAGGTGGGTGCGGGCACCGGGCGCATGGCGGCGGTGATCCTGGAGAGCCTCGCCGCGCTCGGCAAGCTGCCGGCGCAGTACGCCATCCTCGAAGTCAGCGCGGACCTCGCCGAGCGGCAGAGACGGCTCCTGGGGAAGCTTCCGCGCGAGATCCGGGAGCGGGTGGTCTGGCTGGAGCGGCTGCCGGCGCGGCCGATCAGCGGGGTGATCCTGGCGAATGAGGTGCTGGATGCGCTGCCGTGCCGCCGCTTTACGCTGCGCGGGGGTGTGGTGAGCGAACTGGGGGTAGCGGAAGCAGACGATCCAGCGTCCAGGCGGGGCACCGGCTTCGTCGAACGTGAGGTCGCGGCGGATGAGGAACTGGCGATTGCAGCCGCGGCGCTGCTCCGTGAGCTGCCATCGCCGCTTCCGGAGGGGTATACGTCCGAGATCTGCTTACGGGTTGCCCCGTGGATCGCAGGTGTCGCGGCGTGCCTCAGCCGAGGACTCATGCTGACGCTCGACTACGGGCTGCCCCGGACGCATTACTACCATCCGCAGCGAACGGCAGGCACCTTGCGCTGTCACTTCAAGCAACGGGTGCATGACGATCCCTACATCAACATCGGCGTGCAGGACATCACCGCCTGGGTCGACTTCACTCGGGTCGCGGAGGCGGGAGTCGCTTGCGGGCTCGACGTCAGCGGCTTTTGCACGCAGGCCGCGTTTCTTCTCGGGACTGGCATCGAGCAATTCGTGGGGGAGTCCACCGACACGGTGGCACATGCGCGGCTCGCGGGCGAGGCGCGCCGACTGCTGTTGCCCGGAGAGATGGGCGAGGCGTTCAAAGTGATGGCGCTGACGCGGGAATGCGATGTCGCGCTGCAGGGGTTTGCGCTGCAGGATCTGCGGCAGTCGCTGTGAGCGAGGCAGCGCTGGGGCAGAGCTGGGCGTCACGTGTCGCCTTCGGTTCCCGAGCCAGCTTGCGCGCCGCGGCGTAGAACCGCGGCAGGTCGTCATTCTCTTGCCGCAACAGGCGCTCGAATCCGGGCACGCAATCGTTATAGGTGCCCACGGAGACGAGCTCTGCATTGTTGAGGCCTTGGGCGATCCATGCGTCGTACTCCGGGAAGCGGACCGCGAGGCGGCGCTCGAGCGCCTGGATCTGAACTGCCAGCTCGGCGAAGAGCTGCTGTTTCCGGCGCAGCTTGGCCGCGCGCGGAGTGTTGGACGCGTACAGCCGCGCCAATCGGTCGCGGGTATGGCGCAGCAGCACGACGAACTGCTCCTCCTCGGCCCGATCCTTTTGTAGCTGGGCGATGCGCGCGGGCCGACCCTTGTATTGGAGCCAGCGCTTCAATCCCTCATCCTCGACCGTGACGGCGAACGCCTCATCGAAGCGGGAGTCGTTCTGAACATAGAGCAGCTGGTGGGCGAGCTCGTGAAAGATCATCGAAGCCAGCTCGTCGCTGCCGTAGCGCAGCATTGTGCTCATCACAGGGTCGGGAAGCTTGCCCAGGGTCGAATACGCGGGCACGCCTTCGATCACGACGTCATATCCGCTCTGCTTGAGCCGCGCTGCGAAATCGCGAGCGCGCTTCTCTTCAAAGTAACCCCGATAGGCCACACAACCGGCGATCGGGAAGCACCATTCCTTGGGTTGCACCGAGAGGACGGGCGCGGCAACCACGTTCCACACGACATACGGCCGGTCGATCCTGACGTAGGTGCGATAGCTGTCGTTGTCCGGCAGGTCGAGCTCACGCGAAGCGAAGTCGCGGGCCTCGCGCACGTCCGCGAGCTCACGGATCAGCGGTTCCGGAGTCTGCGGATCGTCGATCACCTGCACGATCGGCTTACGCCCGTGGATGACGTGCCACTCGCCATTGGCCGCCTGCAGCAGATACGCCGTGCTGGCGCACCCCGAGAGTGCGGCAAGCATGACGGCAGCCAGCGTCAGCGCGCTAGCCCTGCTCACGGCGCGCATGCGGGTGGGGAGGGCTTCTCGGTTAACATATGCGCATTATGCAGGTGTATTTGGTCGGCGGTGCCGTGCGGGACCGGCTGCTTGGGCGTCCCGTGAAGGAGCGCGACTGGGTCGTGGTCGGCGCGTCACCGGAGGAGCTCGAGCGGCAGGGATTCGTTCCCGTGGGTCGCGAGTTTCCCGTTTTCCTGCACCCCGATACTCACGAGGAACACGCGCTGGCTCGCCTGGAGCGCAAGGTGGCTCCCGGCTACCGTGGGTTCACCACGGAATTCTCACCGGATGTGACGCTGGAGGAGGATCTGCGCCGTCGCGATCTCACGATCAATGCGATGGCGGAGACCCCTGGCGGCGACATAGTGGATCCCTACGGCGGCCGCCGGGATCTCGAGGCACGCCTGTTACGGCATGTGTCGGAGAGCTTCGTCGAGGATCCCGTGCGGGTCCTGCGCGTAGCTCGCTTTGCTGCGCGTTACGCGGAGCTCGGCTTCCGTGTGGCAGAAGAGACGGTCGCGCTGATGCGCCGGATGACGGAGTCCGGGGAGCTCACGGCGCTGGTGCCGGAGCGAGTCTGGCAGGAGACCGAGCGCGCGCTCGGTGAGTCCCGCCCGGACGTGTTTTTCGAGACGCTGCGTGAATGCGGCGCGCTGCAGGTGATCTTCCCGGAGCTGGCGGCGCTTTACGGCGTGCCGCAGCCGCCGCGCTGGCATCCGGAAATCGACACCGGCGTGCATGTCATGCTGGCTCTGCGCTATTCGGCGGCCAATGGCGCCGCCACGACGGTGCGATTTGCCGTCCTCATGCATGATCTCGGCAAGGCGCTGACCGCTCCGGAGCACTGGCCGAGTCACCGCGGGCACGAGGAAAGTGGCGTGCCGATAATCGAGACGCTGTGCGCGCGGCTCAAAGTGCCGAACGGGTTTCGGGATCTGGCAGTGCTCACAGCGCGCCATCACGCCGTGGTTCATCGCGCGGCGGAGCTGCGTCCGTCAACGGTGTTGAAACTGCTCGAGACCACGGACGCGTTTCGGCGTCCGGAGCGGTTCGAGGAGATGGTGCAGGCCTGCGAAGCGGACGCGCGCGGGCGCACCGGTCTCGAGGCGCAACCCTATCCCCAGCGCGTGTTGCTGCGCCGGGCGCTTGCCGCGGCTGCGGCAGTAACCCTCTCCGAAAGCGAGCGTCAGGGGCTCGCAGGTCCTGCGATCGGTGAGAAGATGCGGCACAAGCGGCTGGCGGCGATCAAAGCGCTCGACTAGTCGATGGTCTTGCGGGCCGCGTTGAGCTCATTCGGCGCGGTGAACGGGCCCAGATAGAAAGGTAGCAGCGCCATCAGGTGCCGGGGCGTGATCCCGAGGCGGGCGAGCCCGTTCTGCGTGCAGACACTGTCGAAGGCGAGCGAGTTGAAATTGTCGAGTGAGAACGGCTTGCCGGGAAGCAGCCCGAGGAGCGCGGCCTGCAGCCATCCGAATACGTCCGGGAGCCCGAGAATGCGGCAGGGAAGCTTCGCCACGCCGGCTGTCATGCGCACGATCTGCTCGAGCGTGACGATCTCCGGGCCGCAGAGCTCGTACGTTTCCCCGAAACTCTCGCGTTGCTCGAGTGTCCTGACGAACGCGCTCGCGACGTCTCCAACATAGACGGGCGCAAAGCGCGCCCGCGAGCGCGCCAGCGGCAGGAATCCGCCGGACAGGCCAAGGAGCGAAGCGAATCGGTTGCTGAGCGAGTCGCCGGGGCCGAAGATCACCGACGGACGGAAGATCGTGTAATCGAGGTGGGCGCCGGCGGCGCGGATGTGGGCTTCCGCCTCACCCTTGGACCGCAGGTAGCGGCTCGGCCCGCGCTCCCGATCTGCGCCCACGGCGCTCATCTGCAGCAGCCGCCGGATCTTGGCGCCGCGCGCGGCGGCGACCAGTTTCGCGGCCAGATCCGCATGCACCGATTGGAAGGTCGCGCGGCCGCTCTGGTTGAGGATGCCGATGAGATTGATGACCACGTCCATTCCGGCGACGAGCTGACCGAGCGTGCGCAGGTCGTGGACGTTCGCGGTCATGAGCTGCACCGTCGAGAGGACCCTCAAGTGCTGGCCATGACCGGGGTTGCGTGTGGGTACACGCACCCAGTGTCCTTCGCTGACCAGACGCGTGACGAGCTCCGTGCCCACGAAACCGGTGCCACCGAGCACGCATATGTTCAGCGGCGATGGCATCTCAGTGCCGGTGCGCGGGCGCCGGCTTGCCGGGGCTGGAGGCTGGCGCGCTGACGAGCGTGTTGGCAAGAACGGCACGGCGCCGCTCGCGCCGGCCATCGCGCAACATATCGATGGCGACGGGATCGCCGACGCGAAGCAGTCCGATCGCTTCGCGCAGGTCGGTGTTGGACCCGATCCTGTGGCCTGCTATGGCTGTAACCACATCGCCCGCCCGGACACCCGCCTTATCCGCGGGCGAGCCGGGGATCACCTGCTCCACCAGTCCACCGGCCGCCGTGTGCAGCCCGAGCGAGCGCGCCACCGCCGGTGTGACCGCGTATATGCTGAGGCCGAGCTGCCCACGATCCACGGCGCCGTACTCGATGAGCTGGCGCATCACGCGCCGGGCCGTGTTGACCGGAATGGCGAAACCGATGCCGATGTTGTCGCCGCTGGCGGACAGGATGGCCGAGTTGATGCCGACCAGTTCGCCCCTCAGGTCGACGAGGGCGCCGCCCGAGTTGCCGGGATTGATGGATGCGTCCGTCTGGATGTAGTTCTCGTAGTCGTCCGGGCTGAACCCGGAGCGCTTGAGGCCGCTGACTATGCCCGAGGTCACCGAGTGCGGCAGTCCGAACGGGTTGCCGATCGCCACCACGAAATCGCCGACGGCGAGGCGCGCGGAATCCCCGAACCGGATCTGCTCGAGGCCGTGGGCTTTGACCTTGACCACTGCGATGTCTGACGGCGGATCCGTGCCCACGACCTCGGCTTTGAGCTTGCGCCCGTCCTGCAGGGTGACGGTGATGCTCGTGGCGTGATCCACCACGTGGGCGTTGGTGAGAATGTACCCGTGTTTTGCATCTACGATGACGCCGGAGCCCGCGGCCGCGAATGGCTCCTCGTCGGGGGCCTGTCCGGGAAGGCCATGGAAGAAGCGGTTATAGAAAGGATCGTCGTGCTGATCATCCCCGTCGCTGTCGCTGTCGGGCATGACGCCTCGTGTTGCGATGGTGACGACGGCCGGGGACACCTTGCGGATCATCGGCGCCAGCGAAGGAACGCGCATGCCGGCAATCGCGGCGGGTATCGCGGCGGACGCGACCGTGAAAGGTGTTCCTCCCAAGACCGCTGCGAGCAGCGCGGTACAGGCGAGATGCCGGGGATTCATGGAGCTTCCGGGTGACGGAGCTCCGATTCTACTAGTCCGCGGGGCCGCCGCGTGAACATAAGAAGAACCCGACCGGATCGCTGCGCCAGGGGGCGCAGCATCCGGCCGGGCTGTCGGCTCATCGGGACGAGCCGCGACGGGTCTTTAGGCCGCCGCGACTTCGATGCGCCGCGGCTGCAGCTTCGCCTGCTTCGGGATCGTCACCTCGAGCACACCCTGGGTGTGCTTGGCGCTGATCGCGTCGAGGTTGGCGCCATCCGGGAGGGTGAAGCGTCGCAGGAACTTGCCACTGCGCCGCTCGAGCCGCCGGTAGGCGCTCGAACTCTCCTCGGTGCGCGAGTGCCGCTCGCCGCGGATTGTCAGAACGCCTTTCTCGGCAGTGATCTCGATGTCCTTCGGCTCCACGCCGGGGACGTCAACCAACACTGCGAAGCGCTCCGGCTCCTCATGAACGTCGACCTGGGGAATCCACCAGGCGCCGGCGGAATCACCGGCGTCAGCGGGAAATGCCTCATCGAGCTGCCGCTGCAGCCGATTGACGAGCGACCAGGGCTCGTAGCGGAGAATAGTCATGTTGCAAACCTCCAATCGTGAAATGGCTGTCAGGCTGGTCGGCCTCACTACGTCGTTGGAAGTGATTTGCGGGCGGCCGGGGAAGTTTCAAGTGCGAGTTGATTCGCACGAGTGAAAGTTCGTGCGTCGGCGGCGCGAATACCGAGACACGAGGCGCTGCCGCGGGCCCTGAGGGAAGCGAAGCCGATGCGCCGGGGTAGCGGAGCCTCGGTCGCGGCATGTGAGCATGCTGTGCAGAACGTGTGCGCTGCCTGGGCACACAAGATATAGGGGTAGGCGCCCCTTGAAAAAGAGCCGCCCGACAAAATTTTATGGTGGGTATGTCACAGCCAGCATTGCTGTAAGTCATTGGTTTTTAAGTGTAATATTTCAAGGGTGAAATATGTCCGAGAATCTTGACGCCTGCCGGAGTGCTCATTAGGCTCTGTACCCCGACACAAGATCTTGTGCCCGCCAGGCGGCTCCATGAGATTGTGCGGTCGGGGAGGTTCAGGGGGTTTCCGGCTGCAAGACAAAGAGCAGCGTACCGGTGATCCCGGTACGCGTTGCTCCAAGGGATCCGCGCGGGCCGTAACCCCCTGTGATCCGTAAAGCAGGCGTGCTAAAGACAATCGGAGCGCCGCGGACACATGAATACCGTCGTGAAGATCGAGCCGAAGGACGTCGATGCGATTCCGTTCCAGGAAGCATCGCTGGACATCTGGGACAAGAAATACCGCCTCACCGCCAAAGACGGTTCGCCCATCGACAAGACGATGGACGACACCTACAAACGTGTGGCGCGCGCGCTCGCCGACGTCGAGCGTGAAGAGGTGCGCGACCATTGGTACGAGCGCTTTCTCTGGGCGTTGCGCCGCGGAGCGATTCCCGCGGGGCGAGTGACTTCCAACGCGGGTGCGTGGGAGCACAAGCCGGCGACCTCGACGATCAACTGTACGGTGTCAGGAACGATCCGCGATTCCATGGATGACATCCTGCGGAAGGTTCACGAGGCTGGCCTGACACTCAAGGCCGGCTGCGGTATTGGCTACGAGCACTCGACGCTACGGCCGCGAGGCGCGTATGTATCCGGTGCCGGCGCCTACACGTCGGGTCCGCTGTCGTTCATGGATATCTACGACAAGATGTGCTTCACGGTCTCCTCGGCGGGCGGCCGCCGTGGCGCGCAGATGGGCACGTTCGATGTGGGCCACCCCGATGCCATGGAGTTCATCCGCGCCAAGCGCGAGAACGGCAGGCTGCGACAGTTCAACCTGTCGCTGCTCATCACCGATGAGTTCATGGCCGCGGTGCGCGGTAATAAGGAGTGGAAGCTCGCGTTCCCGATCACCAGTGCGGAGATGGAGGGCGAACGGCCCGATCTCGCCGACAGTTCGAAATTCGTGTGGCGCGAATGGCCGGTGCACGACGGTTACGTCGTGAACGAGGAAGGCCTGGTTGCCTGCAAGGTCTACAAGACCCTGCCGGCGCGGCGCATGTGGGACGTCATCATGACGTCCACCTACGATTTCGCCGAGCCTGGCTTCATCCTCATCGACCGCGTCAATGAGATGAACAACAACTGGTGGTGCGAGAACATCCGCGCGACCAACCCATGTGTAACCGCGGATACACGACTTGCGACGCAGTTTGGGCTCGTCCGGATCGGCGACCTCTATGACGCGCGGGTCGATATTCAGGCGACCGTCGACGGTCGTACGCTTGCGGAAGGTAAAGGCGCCACTGTGCGCCCGGCGGTGCCCGCGTTCATGAGTTCACCTTCGGCCGATGTCTACCGGGTCGTCACGGAGGCCGGATACGAAGTCAAGGCCACCAAGTGGCACGATTTCTACACATCGCGTGGCAAGATCAAGCTCAAGGACTTGCGACCCGGCGATGAGTTGTTCATTCAATCGGGCAAGGGTCAATTCGGCGGATGCGGGAACGAAGAGCTCGGCGTGCTGCTCGGGGTGATCACCGGGGACGGGCACTTCACCAATCGCGGCAAGGGGCAGCAGGCTGCCGTGGTGAACCTGTGGGGCGCCGATCGCGAGTATGCTGATGTGCTAGTTTCGTACGTCAACAGCATGATCGACGGTTGGTCGGCGGGCCCGAGGAATTACCGTGTCAGCGCGGTGGCGGTCCCGGCGCGGAACTTGATCATGATCCGCTCCGTGGTCCTGATGCGTTACCTGAAGGAGTTTTTCGGAGTCGGCGCAGCTTGCAAGACTTCAGTGCCGGAAATTGTCTGGCGGGGAAATGAAGCCTGCGTCAAGGGCTATTTGCGCGGGTTGTTCCAATCTGATGGGACGGTTCAGCGCGACGACAAGAATGCGTGCTGCACGATCCGGCTGGCGTCGAGCGAGCCTTCTCTGTTGAAGGATGTACAGGTCCTGCTCACCAATTTCGGCATCTTCTGCCGAGTTCTGAAACGTCGAGAGGCAGGACAAAGATCGCTGCCGGACGGCCGGGGTGGGAAGAGGCTTTACGCCTGCAAGGCGGACTATGAGCTGATCATCGGCTCGAGTTCTCGTGACCGCTTCATGGAGGAGATCGGTTTTCTAACGGACGAAAAGAACGAGAAGTATTGCGAGTGGCGCGAAGCTCACGACTCTGTACGTTCGGAGAATTTCGTGAGCTCTGTCGCTTCGATCGAGTTCGTCGGTCGTGAGGCTGTGTTTGATACGACGCAGCCCGACCGGCACAGTCTGATCTTTAACGGAGTGGTGACAGGGAACTGTGGTGAACAACCACTTACCGCCGTATGGTTCGTGTTTGTTAGGATCGGTCAACCTGACACGCTTTGTGCGTGCAGCCGTTCACCGATTCGCGCGAAGTTCGACTGGAACGAGTACCGCGAGGTGGTGAAGGTCTTCACGCGCATGCTCGACAATGTGGTCGAGATCAACGGGCTGCCGCTCGAGAAGCAGCGCGATGAGATCATGCGCAAGCGCCGCCACGGCATGGGATTCCTCGGGCTCGGCAGCACGATGACGCTGCTGCGCATGAAGTATGGCTCGCCCGAGGCGGTCCAGCTTCACCGAGGAGGTGTCGCGCGAGATGGCGCTCGCCGGCTGGGAGGCGGCGCTCGAGCTGGCGCGCGAGAAGGGGCCGGCGCCGATCATGAACGAGGAGTTCACGGTCACCAAGGAGATGCTGCGCAAGCGTCCCGAGATGGCGCGCGACGGCTGGAAGCCGGGCGCGAAGATCGCCGGGCGGCTGCTGCACGCGAAGTACAGCCGCTACATGCAGCGCGTCGCGGAGGTCGCACCGCAGCTGGTCGCACGAGCTCGCCGAGACCGGGGCGCGCTTCACGCATCACACCTCGATCGCGCCCACGGGCACGATCTCGCTGTCGCTCGCCAACAATGCGTCGAACGGCATCGAGCCTTCGTTCGCGCACTCACTACTTCCGCAACGTGATCCGGGCGGGCAAGAAGTCCAAGGAGAAGATCGACGTCTACTCCTTCGAGCTGCTGGCGTACCGCGAGCTCGTCAACCCGAAGGCCAAGCCCGGGCTCGACTAACGATGGAGAAGCTGCCGGACTACTTCATCGCCTCCGACGACGTCACTCCCAAGGAGCATGTCGAGGTGCAGGCTGCGGCCCAGAAGTGGGTCGATTCATCGATTTCTAAGACGGCGAACGTGCCTACGGACTTCCCCTACGAGAAGTTCAAGGACATTTATCTGTACGCCCATGAGAAGGGCCTGAAGGGCTGCACCACCTTCCGCTTCAACCCGGAGGCGTTCCAGGGCGTGCTGGTGAAGGAGCAGGACCTGAAGAACACCATCTACAAGTTCACGCTCGAGGACGGCACGGTGGTCGAGGCGCGTGGCGATGAGGAGATCGAGTACGACGGCGAGATGCACACCGCCGCAAATCTGTTTGACGCCATCAAGGACGGGTACTACGGCCGCTACTAAGGACTTGCAATCAGCGGCCGCAGCCGCCAAATCCCAGGAAATCGCATCATGACCATCAAGATCGACCGCAAGATCGTCAAGTACCAGCGTCCAGAAGCCGGAGGACAAGCCGCCGACAAGGCCGCCGTCGCGAGCAGGCGGCGAAGCCGGCAGGCCGCCGCCGCGCCTGGCGCGGAGGAGCTGGTGCGGGACAAGAACGGCCGCACGGCCAAAGTCATCCGCATGCACGAGAAGCTCGAGCGTCCGGAAGTGCTGATCGGCTCGACCTACAAGATCAAGACGCCGATCTCCGATCACGCGATGTACGTGACCATCAACGACATCGTGCTGAACGAGGGCACCGAGTACGAGCAGCGCCGGCCGTTCGAGATCTTCATCAACTCGAAGAACCTCGATCACTTCCAGTGGATCGTGGCGCTCACGCGCATCATCTCGGCGGTGTTCCGCAAGGGCGGCGACGTCACCTTCCTGGTGGATGAGCTGAAGGCCGTGTTCGATCCCGCGCGGCGGCTACTGGCAGCCGGGCGGCAAGTTCATGCCCTCGATCATCGCCGAGCTCGGGCTACGTGATCGAGAAGCACCTGCAGACCATCGGGCTGATGCGCAAGCCGCAGCTCGACGAGCACCAGCAGAAGCTGGTGGACGAGAAGCGCGCGGAGTTCGAGGCGCGCGCCAAGCAGACGCGACGCCTTCGCCAAGTCACACTTTCCGGAAGGCGCGCAGCTGTGCAGCAAGTGCAGCACCGCCGCCGTGGTCATGATGGACGGCTGCATGACCTGCCTGAACTGCGGCGATTCGAAGTGCGGCTAGCCTGTCGGGGCCCGCAAAAGAGTTACTGCTCCTTCTTGAACAGGTCCTGGAAGATCAGGGGCCCCCAGATCCCGTTCCGCGCCTGCACGAGCTGACCGCCTTCCGCGATCTTGCCGAGATTGACCGGCGCATAGCCGAGCTGCTCGACCAGGGCGGCGACCGTTGCGGTCGCGCTTTCATCGTCGCTCGACAGGAATACAACCCGTCGTCCGCCGTTGCTGGCCGGATCTTCCGCGAGGACGCGGGCAGGCAGATGGTTGAACGCCTTGACCAATTGCGCACCGGGCAGGGCCCGGGCTATTACCGAAGAGGAAGGAAGGCCGCCCAAATCCTCGAGAGTGTTCGTCACGTCGATCACGATCTTGCCCTTCCAGCTTGCCCGTGCCTTCGCGACTCAGCCTGACATCACCAGAGGATGTTGCCTCGGTTCGCGGCGACGTGGTCCTCGAACACGGGCGGCGCGGAATTCCCCCAGGAAGCTCTGACGTACGTGAGTACGTCGGCGACCTGATCGTCGCGCAGTGACGGATAGAGGGGGGCATTCCAAAGGGCCGCGGATTTCCCGCCGTGCCGAGGATAGCCTCCGACAAGCACGATCCGGATCGGATCCGTGTCGGAGGACATCGTGACCGCACGATTGCCGGCCAGAGGAGGCGCGGCGGGCGGACGGCCCTCGCCGTTGTCGCCATGGCATCGGGAGCATACCGCAGGTACAGCGCTCCGCCCTTGGAGAGCGTGTCTACGTTTGCGGTGTACTGCATGCCGAAGATCTGTCGCTCGGAGTGCGGAGCGGTCTCGGGCAGAGATTGCAGGTACAGAGCCATGGCCTGTAGATCCTCCTGTGCGCGTATTGCAAGCTGCCGTACACGACTTGGCGATAC
>CAWACM010000028.1:0-6789 GCA_963780455.1 uncultured Pseudomonadota bacterium | reverse complement strand
TTCGCGTCGTTTGGCGAGGCTGACGACCTCGCCGAAGAATTTCCGGAAGCTCTCGCCTGCCAGACGTCCGTCCGCTCCTGGCGCCGGCATCCAGAAAAATGCGACCAGCGGCAACAACAGCGCACTGCCCAGCAGGAGTGCAGCGAGCGGCGGCCGCAGATGACGCAATGCATATACCGCGATCGCCACCATGATCCCGCCACCCGCCGAATTGCCAATATTCATCCAGGCGCTGAGCCTGTTCCTGGCGTTCTCCGGGGTGATGCCCGAGAGCCAGCCGCCCAGGGCGCCCATGTAGAGCGTCACGAAGAAATTGCCGGCAGTCAGGCAGAGCTCGAGCAGGTCGAGGCGATGCAAATTGAGCAGCGCCACACCGTCATCAAAGCCGCTAGCAGCGCGGTGATCACCGAATACCATCGCCGAGTGAACCGCACGTCCAACACCGGGCTCACCAGGAACGACCAGAAGGCTGGCGAAACCGCCACTGCCGTAATCGAAGCGATCGTCGCCTCGGGCACGTGTCGCGCGCTCAGTACTTCAGGGATCGCAACGACCAGGACACCGAAAACATGCCCAGGACGGACCCGGTCAGCCCCATCAACCATACGGGTGCGAACGATCGCCGTTTCATCGCACTCTCCGGTATGACCGGGGATCCGTAAGACGACGCCTTCGTGCGCACGTCCTGCCGTCAGGCCGCTGTCGTCCCGACTATACGCGCCAGGCATACATCCCCGGAGTCTCATTGTCTAACCTGATCGTCCACGGCTCATGCGGTATTGCATCAGCCGATGGAGCATTCCCTGAAACTGCGGCCGAAGGCCTTGCGTCCTTGATCGGTCATGTGCTCGTAAAGGTATTTCCTAGCCGCGCAGACATTCAGGGCATGAGGGTCCCTATGCTCAAGCGCCGCAGCCATGTCGAGTTTGCCGATGGGCACGAGCTGATTGGGACAGGTGTAGCGTCGACACATGTCGCCCGGGTTGTGAGCTTCGCTCTGTGCGTACCGCACCAGACCGTAATGGAGGGATCGCCTACGTTCAAGTCCCAGGGGCGGTCGTTTACCAGCGTCATAGTGTCGGTCAGCACCGTGATGGGCTGATAGAAACCATCCGCGTCAGTCTCAGGCGTGGAGTCACGTCTGACGCCGCGGTCGTCGGCACCGGCCTGTCCGGTTGGTGGCAGGCACCGCACCGATTGAGCCTGCGGAACACCGCCATTTCCTGCTTGGCTTTGGCGGGGCCCCCGGATAGTACAGTTTGATCAGCCTGTCCGCGGCGAGATTGTCGCCCACTGGCCCGGTGCCAGCCATTCATAGCCGCTAGCCATCCGGAAGACTTACCCGGCACCGGCTCGTAAACGTGCCACAAGGTGCTGCCGTCGGCACCAACTCTCGCGCCACGGACGTCAGTGATGCCGTTCACCGTGAACATCGCTTGTTTCTGATTCTCCCCACCATCGATTCGATCGGTCACCGTTTGCGGCGGGAACCTCAACGTATATCGGTTTTCGTTCGCGAGCCACTGCACCTGGACCTTCTGGCCCGCGGGAATACGCAGCCAAACCATGATCTTCTCGTCAATCGACTTGTCCTCCGTGAGTCTCACGGGGGGTACCATCTTCACGAAGCCGGCCTGCGACCAATAGCTGAGCCGATTGGGTATCCGAACTGCCCGTAGGTGGTTGTCCTGGCCATAAACGGCAGACCACCGGCGTACGGCACCAGGAGATATCCCACCCAGCAGTAGATCTCGTGATCGAGGAGGCCGGCCCATAGAGGTCAAAGCCACCACTCGGCCGCGACTTGACGATGCCGTCCATCCGCGCTCGTTTCGGGCCGAGTACGGTAAGAAATCGCGCGCTGGACGGACGGCGCGAATGGCGATCCATGAGCGTGGCCAGATAGCGCCACTGATCGCGCACTTTCAGGTAAGTGATGTAACCCACACAGACCTGATCCGTGCGCTGTACCTGGATCGTGTGTGCCTTAGGCTGCCGGAGCGTACCTTGGAAATATGACCTCAAGGCCTTGACTGGCCTGTCTTGCCTTTGTATATTGCTACTGAGTTATACAACGAACGAGTTATGCAAACATCGGGACGCCTCGACCTGACCTTCGCCGCTCTGGCCGACCCTACCCGCCGCGCCATCCTGGCGCGGCTGGCGACGGGGGAGGCCACAGTGACGGAACTCGCCGAGCCATTCGAGATGAGCCAGCCAGCCATTTCCAAACATCTGAAAGTGCTTGAGCGCGCCGGCCTCATCTCGATGGACGTCGATGCGCAACGGCGTCCACGCAAACTGGAACCGAAGCGATTGGAGGAGGCCGTGGATTGGATCGAGCGTTACCGCGAATCTTCGAACAGAACTACCAGCGCCTCGATGCGTTGCTCGAGGCGCTGCAAGCCAAACCGTCCAAGCGCAAACGAACAAAAAAATAGCGCGGACATGCCGGCGCGCAATCACGATGAAGCACCAAGGAGAAGACAATGCCCAAGCCCGCAGAAGTTACATTGCCGAGTGATCGCGAAGTTCGCGTCACACGTACGTTCAATGCGCCCCGCCAATTGGTGTGGGATGCGCATACCAAGCCCGAACTCGTGCAGAAATGGCAGGGTTATGATGGCTGGGATATGCCGGTGCGCGACATGGATGTCCGCGTCGGCGGCAAATACAAGTGGCGGTGGAGAAGCCGCGAAGACGGCAAGCAGTTCGGCTTCTTCGGCACGTTCACCGAAGTCATCGTCCCATCGAAGATGGTCCACGAACAATATTACGACCAGGGCGATCAGGACTTCGCCATGCCGGTTGGCGATCCCTGCATCGTGTCACTTGAACTCAGTGAGCAGAACGGCGTCACGACGCTCGCCTGCAATTTGACGTTCGCGTCGAAGGAAGCGCGCGACGACGCCGTCTCCACGGGCATGACCGACGGCATGGAGTATAGCTACGCCCGCCTCGATGAGATGTCCAAAGCTGCAGCGTGAAGGAGGAGACGACACCCATACGAGCCTTTACAGCGCCGAACATCATGGGTGAAGCGACTGGACCAACAGGGTAGAATCGCCGAATGACTCATTGGCCGCGCTCTGAATGGGCCTGTGGTCTATTCTCTGCGGCTAAAGAGGAGGATTAGTCCGTGGACATCGAAATGATCCGGCTCAAGAGTGAACTTGTGGCTTTGGAGACGCTTGTCGTCGCCTTGACTCGTTCGCTGGCGAGCTGGCAGCCGTCCTTGGACAGGTCACTGCGAACGACAGCGGATGAATTGCGGGAGCGCTACCGACATCTACCGATACGGGACTCATCCCCCGAGACGGCCGATCTCGTGGCGGCTGAGTTTCAGGAGGCCTGGGATCGGATGATGCAATTCGTGCTGCGCAAGGACTGAGCGGTACGTGCACCAGCCTCTGACGCCGCAATGTTCGCGTAATCGCGCTGACGGGCGCGCGCCGGTTTCGTGGAGAATTCAGCGAATCCAGTCGCTGAGTCGGAAGATCTCACGGCGGGTCGATCGGATCACCGTAGGGTATATTTTATGCGGGGATAACCCTGCCCCTGGCTCGAAAATGCTCAACGTTGTCCTTGTCCGGTTACATCAAGTCTTCTTTGTGCTCGTTCTCATTGCCATCGTCGGCATTACTGTGACGGCGGACCGTCCTCGCATTATCATCCTGGACGTTCTGCTATTAGCCTTGGCCGCTGCACACTGGTACGCAGCCAAAGGGGCTCGCCTTGGTCGTTCATACGGGCGAACGTCATCGCGGATAGTTGGAGCTTTCTGGCTTCTCGGCTTCCCCATTGGGACTGTCTTGGCAATCTTCGTCTTCGTCAACACCGACAAGCGTCATTGGAAGTCGCGCCTGGACTCTCCACCCTCAGGCGCAGCGACCAGCTCGGCACCCCGTGCGGCGTAGTGCTGTAACCTTCCCTGTGGGGCTAACGACGAAGTTGTGGCGCGGCTGGCGGATTCGGCCCGCGTGCTCGACGGCGCGTCGATGAACAAATTGAAAAGCCGCCTCCAACGTCAGCGGCCGCGATGCATCGTCATCGCTGGACCGAATGGCGCCGGCAAAACAACTTTCGCTCGAGAATACCTGCCGAAGATCGCCGGTGTGACTCAGTTCGTGCACGCCGATCTGATCGCGCATGGAAAGGTCGTGGCCAAGACGCCCTGAGCTCATCGGAGACGGGTGTGCCAGGAACGCACCGAGCTCAGATTGGGTGTGCCAGGAGTGTGCCTGGGTGAGGCTGGCATCGGGGCTGGCAAGCGTTGCAAGTGGTTGATCCATAAGTTCTTAGACCGCCGCCGGCATGGGCGAACCCCTCGAGGGTGCATAAATCATCGAGCAATGACGTCTCGTAAGGCGTTCCCGACGGATGGCTAAATAGTGCGAAACTGGAATGATAATCGTGATAATAATGAATTTGCAGAATTTTCTGTCTCGCTTCAGAATCTCAGCGAATTTATGTTTTTGCGGAACCCTGCGATGCTAAATTTGCGCCACGGTCAGTCTCAATTCCAAAGGCCTATCACGCAAAGATGGAGCGCTGAACGGCTGGCTTTATCCCTGCTTGGTGTAGCGATGCTGGCATGCCTTCCGCCTCGCCCCGCGCACGCCGATGAGGGCATGTGGACCTTCGACAATTTCCCCTCCGCAGCAGTCAAGGCGAAGTACGGCGTTGACATCGATTCGGCTTGGCTGGATCACGTGCGTGGTGCTGCCATACGATTGTCGACGGGCTGTTCGGCATCCATCGTCACTGCCAACGGCATCGTCCTGTCCAATCAGCACTGTGTCGGGAATTGCGCACAGCAGCACTCGAGCGCGACCAGGGATTACCTGAAAGACGGCTTCCTGGCCACGCGGCGGGAGGACGAGATGCTCTGCGCCGGCATGGTCGCGGAGGTGCTGACTAGTATCAACGACGTGACCGATCGCGTGACCGCTGCGGTCGCAGGCAAAACCGGCGATGAGTTCATCAGGGCGCGCGATGCACAGATCGCGGCCGTGGAGAAGGAGGGTTGCGCCGGCAAGGAACACAAATATAGCTGCGAGGTGGTGACGATGTACCAGGGTGGCCAGTACAAGTTGTACAAGTACCGCAAATACACGGACGTGCGCCTGGTATTCGCGCCCGAGGTGATACCGCCTTCTTCGGCGGCGATCCCGACAACTACAACTTTCCCCGCTACGACCTCGACTGCTCGTTCTTGCGCCTCTACGAGAACGGGAAACCTGCGGCAACACCCGATCATCTACGCTGGAGCACTCAGCCGCCCAAGGAAGGTGAGCCGCTGTTCGTGGCCGGCAACCCCGGCACAACGCAACGGCTGCTGACGGCGGATCAGGTATCGACGCTGCGCGATGTCAATATTCCCGAAATCCTGATCATGTATTCCGAACTGCGCGGGCAGCTGCTGCGCTTCACGGCTGAGAGTTCGGAGCACGCTCGAATCGGCAATCGTGATCTGTTCAGCGTCGAAAATTCCTTCAAGGCCTATCGCGGTGAGGAGAAGGCGCTGCTGGACACAACGCTGATTGCCGCCAAGCGCGTCGCCGAGCGCGACCTCAAGGCGCGCGTGTCCAAGGACCCCAAGCTGGCCGCTGCAGTCGGCAATCCGTGGAGCGAAATCGCCAAGGCGCAGCTCCATGAGAAGGAACTCTACTTCCGCTACTACCACTTGGAGTCGCGGGCCGCCTATCGCTCCATTCTGTTCGAATACGCGCGCGACCTAGTGCGCGCGGCAGAGGAGCGGCCGAAGCCAAACGGCGCGCGCCTTCCCGAATTCACCGACAGCCGCCTGCCGCTGCTGGCGAAGACTCTCCTGGATCCGCAGCCCGTCTATCCGGAACTGGAACAGCTGAAGCTGGCGTTCTGGCTCGCCAAATTGCGCGAGAATCTGACGGCGGACTCTCCCGACACTCGCCTCTTCCTAGGCAAGGAATCGCCCGAGACATTGGCGGCACGGCTTGCCACTTCCAAGTTGGGCGACTCAACGGTCCGCAAGGCGTTGTGGGAGGGCGGCCTGCAGGCAGTCCAGACCTCCGACGATCCGTTGATCCGGTTCGTGCTGGCAACCGATGCGGACAGCCGCGCCGTGCGCAAGCTGTACGAGGACGAAGTCTCCGGCCCCATCGACCAAGCTCAGCAGAAGATCGCGCACGCCCGCTTCGCTATCTATGGCACCAGAGTATATCCAGATGCGACCTTCACGCTGCGGCTATCCTACGGGAAGGTCGAGGGTTGGGATAACAATGGAGTGGCAGTGCCAGCCTTCACTTATCTCTCGGGTCTGTGGGAACGGGCCACCGGACAGTTCCCATTTGCACTGACGCCTCGCTGGCAGAATGCGCAGGGCAAAGTGGATCCCCATACCGTGTTCAACTTCGTGAGTGACAACGACATCATCCCGGGCAACTCTGGCTCACCGGCCGTCAATGCGGAGGGACAGGTGGTCGGCGCCGTCTTCGACCTCAACATCCCGGCTCTCGGTGGCGCGTTCGGCTTTGAGGACCGCGTGAACCGCGCCATCTCCGTTTCCACTGCGTCCATCACCGAGGCGTTGCGCAACGTCTACGGCGCTCAGGGGTTGATCGCGGAGCTCACCGCCCGCGATTGATAGTTGGGCGGCCGTGGTCGATGGACACGTCGCCCATCACCTGGGCGTTGTCACGGCCCCTCAAACGATGGGTGTTGCGAGCATGGGCGACCTTAGAGCGATCGGTCTCATCGTGCGGAAGCGGCAATATTATTGTGATAATAATGAAGTTATAGAACTGTCCT
>CAWACM010000027.1:0-17932 GCA_963780455.1 uncultured Pseudomonadota bacterium | reverse complement strand
CGAAATCTGCAGCTTCTCGTGGAATACGCTTCCGATATCAATGGCATCCTGATCCTGGAGGGGAACCAGAAAGTACCCGGAAGTACCGCGAGAGCTTCACCGTGGTATTCGGCATGGATGTCGCATCCGCGCTGTCCCTCGTCGACCGCGACGCGCTCCTCGCGAGCGTCGATTGGCGGAACGAGCTCATTCACGAATACGAACCCGAGGCGAGCAACGAAACGTTCTACGCAATTCTGAAACAATCCATCACGTCCTACCGCCACTACGCCGAGGCCATCCATCACGCCGTCGCGTGAACACGGCCATTGAGGGCACGGATTTAAGATCGAAAGGTGATGGCATACAACATCAAGAAAACCGAACATGCAGGTCCGAAGCGGGGCCGGGGAGCCCTGTGGGGAACGAAATACGAAGCGAAGACCGGAAGTCGAAAGCTTCGCCGGCGAAACGCCGAAAAAGATCATTCGAACTATTGCCGAAGAAGCTGGAATAGTGCGTCGCGGCGAGGCCCAGCTCAAGCGCGGAGAGTCGAAGCCCTGGCGCGCCGTGAAACGTGCGCTTTCGCGGTGCCCTTAGATAGGCGCGCGATTCCCTCAATTTTTATTGAATGGTGATCGAAGCATCTTCAGACCGATCCCAACACGTTGGTGCCAAAGCCATCGTTTGCAAGCACCTGCGATGATGAAGCAATCGTGATCGTGGCCGTCCCGGTTCTAAGGGCTTCAAATGTGAACCTCGCCAACGGCGCGAGGGATTCTATTCCGGGACTCGGCTGAACCTGAATAGTCTCATTGAGCGGGTCCCCCGCCTGGTCTCCGAGCCGTAACGCAAAGGGCGAGACCGATTCGTCTTTCGAGATAAGGCGCACCAAAGAACCTGGATACACGATCGCTACATCAACGGCGTTCACCGGGGTTCCCGTGGCGTCCAATTCAAGCGTTACCGGGAAAGAATCGCCCGCATGCACGACCGTTCCGCGAGGAACGATCAGCATCAGGACAACTTTCCCTGTGGCGGCCACCAACGGAGCGGGAGGAGAAGACTCTGGACACGGCACAAGAGACTGGATGACGCTAAGGACGATGGAGCTGCCAGTACCGCATGGCGCACCGTTTGCGGAATTAAACTGCAAAACAAACAACAGGATCATTGCCCGAATACATCACCTAGAGAGAAAGAATATTTTTGACTTCACCATAGTCGTTCGCCCGCATCATAACGATAAGGCGGGCAGATAAAGGAAAGCGCCGAATCGCATCCCATCGCCGATTCTCCACTTCGCGCCATACCTATGCCGGTTTCTTTTGTCCTCCGTTCCCAACCTCATCAAGGTTTGCGATGAAAGCGTTCGGGTCAAGAACGGTACGTGCAGATGTGATAGATCATCTCGGGACGATCCACGCGGCCGACGAGGATGACGGGCTTGCCCAAGCCGTAGGCGATTCCCGCCTCGGCAAGTGACGAGCGGCCGGACGGTTCGAGGAGGATCAGCGCATCGCAGGCTTTGACGCCCTCGATCTCTGACGAGAAGATTTTGTCAACAAGCGGATCGTCTTCCCACCCGACGAGAGCCCTTGCGAACTCTTTGAGCTCGTCGTTCACCGAATTGCCCGTCGCGAGGTTCGCGCCGGACGTAAGGAAAGACAGTGCGGTATGACCCTCGCGGGTAAGTGTTTCAGAGAAGGCTTTCACTGCCTCCTTATTCCTCCAGGGCGATGCGATGAAGAATATCATGCGATGAAAAAGGTTTGGATTGCGGGACGTTGCTCTTAATTCTAGAATTCTCCCCGGAAAACACAACCCTGGCGGCCACGACCGAGAATCCGTCGCGGGTTACGCTTTCCGGAGGGAGATTCAGAATGAGGGGGAGGCCGCCCGCAAACATTCCGGCGATTCGGCGACACCCAACTTGACCAGAATCCGCTCCCGACATAAGATACCTTGAGTTTCGGCAACGGTGGCCACCTCGGTTTGCCCCTTCGCGCCTGGCGATCCTGAAAACACGATATTTCTCACGGCCCCCAGCCGCGAGGCGGACACTCACTGTTCCTCCTCGAATTCGCTCATTACAAAAAGGAGACAGAACAAGATGGAAGGAACACTGATTGTCCCAAAACCAGGAAGATTCGGCCGCGAAGAACTCGCGCTCGTGCCATCGCCGCCGGAACCGCAACCCACAAGGTCATTCCCCACCACGAGGTCATCAATGCCCTCGTGGACACGCTCTCGCTCCGGCACATCGCGCCGGTCCGCGAAGAATACGCCGTCTCGAAAGACGGCATGAAGATGTTCGGCATCATGGAACTCGAAACGACGTTCCAGGGTGCCGCTTCGCGCTCGGCATTCGGAACGCGCATGACAAGTCGATGCGGCTCGCGATGACCGTCGGCTACCGCGTCCTCGTCTGCGACAACATGGCGTTCTCCGGCGACTTCACGCCCGTGCTCGCCAAGCATTCCAAGAACTTCAACCTGATCCACTCGCTTGAATTGGCGTCTCCGAGATGCAGCGCAATTTCGAGCCGATGACGAAGCAAGTGGCGCGCTGGCGCGAGTCGCAGCTCACGGATGTTTCCGCCAAGCTCATCATCTACCAGGCGTTCATCGAGGGCGACATCGATCTCCCGAAGCACCTGGCCAGCCCGGTCCACGACCTGTACTTCGTATAGAAAACGCCAGTGGAAGAATTTCACTTGTAAGTATCTGCCAACGCGCGTACGCTCTGAGTGGCGACATTCCATAGAGAAAATGTTTTGGAGATCCGCCTTCCTGGCGGCTGGGGAAGTAGGAAGGATTTCCAGGATTCGGTCTATAGCGAGCAGCATCATTTCGTTTGTTGTTTCGCGCTCCGCATCATCCCTCAGCGCTGGTGCAGCATGTCGCCAAGGTGAGGGGCCTTGCTGAAGCTGCTTTCAACTCCGTCGTCGACGTATCGCTATCAGGTCGTTCGTGCCGATGGCCTTCCCGACGTTGAGCTGACGCTGTTTGCCGATGACCAGATGAAGGCGCTGTCGCCATCGTCGGTGCCGGTTTATCTTCGAGAGATTCTCTCATTCATCAACTGGTCGGAATGCGATCCGATTGTGACAGGGAACCGCTGGAGCCTGTTCGGCCCGCCCGCGGAAGTACGTAACGTCATCCGGCAATACCTGACGGTCGCCGCTCGATGCAAGGTGGTTGTAAGGCCCGATATGGCAGGGCTGAAGGCGACATATGTGAATGATACGAGCGCTACCCGGATCAACGTCCGTGTGCTCCTGACCGCGCTGAAGCGTTTCTATGAACACCTCATTCTCAGGCATGCATACTGCCACGCCAACCCGCTGATCCACGAGTCTGCGGCAGGCATGGCGGCCGCACTTCGCAATGGCTATCGGCGGGCAGTCCGGGAGATGGAAGGCCGGGGCCCCATGCCCGCGGTCAGCGGCGTAGATCCTCCATCGGGAATACGCTTGTCGCAGAACTTCTTCCGCTGCGTGCAGAAAGAATGGGTGCCACAGACCATCGACGACCCATACTTCCCGGGTCTGATTTATCAAGCCGGGAAGAACTGGGGTTGGGGTCTACGTGAGATGTGCATCGTCAGGACCCTGTTCGAATCCGGCGCCCGGATCAGCGAGATCGTTGACCTGACGGCCCTGGATTGGGCGGTGAGCCATTTCCTGAACCGGTTCCGAGCGCGTAACAAGGGCAGCTTCGGCGAGAGAACAAAGCATCTGGTCGTTTCCCAGGCGACAGCGAAGCTGTACAGACGCTATTTCGATCATGCGGCTGCCGGCCGTCGCGCCTGCGATCCGGAGCAGTTGACGGTAAACGAGATTGAGAAGCTGTTCGCGAGAGACCCCAGTCGCCTTGAGGAGATCCCGATATTCCTCACGAATCGCGGGACGAGGATGACGGAGAAGCTGTTCCGCGATTGGTACTGGAAACCCGCGCTTCGTGCCGCAGGCTTCCACGCCCATCCGCATCAGGGCCGCCACTGGTTTGTGACCAATGCGCTGCGGAACATCGAGCAGGTTTCGAAGAACGATGGGGACCGGGAACGGCGAAAACAGGAACTGATCAAGTACATGAGCTGGAAGACGGGTGAGAAGACACTAAAGGCATATGAACACCTCCGGCGCGAAGAAGAGTTCGTTACGAGCACCCTGCCGGGCATCCACGCAGCGATGAAACGGCGTGAACAGGAATCCGCGAAAAGACCGCTGCCGGGTTCAGCGCACCAACGGCGTCGCTGCACATTCTCTTCCGCACGACGAGGAGTTCGCCACTCTGACCGGATGCTTCGATGAACACTGAAGAGATTGCCGCACGCATTCAGTCGGAGCTTGGGCCGGACTGGCCGAGGATCAAACCGATTCCGCTCGGTGTGCTGGCGCCACTCTGTGAAGCGTTGTGGGATGAGGGCAAACTGCCCACCCGGAGTATTCTCAAGCAGTGTTTGCCGGCAATGAGCATGCAGGCACTGGCGCCTGCAGGGGGCGAATGGCGCAAGGAGAAAGGGCTCTCTCAGATGGGCCGAGGCACTCGTTCGCCTGTTGCGACAGAGTTGCAGGATGTTGCCAGGGTAGTGGACCCTTCCATCGCGACGGCCCCGCTCACATGTTTTGACCCAGCAAACGACGGACGATGGCTCTCTCCTTCGACGAAAGTTCTGGCGTACCTGGTGCGTATCGAGAACCGATCGCTTCGCGATGTCATGGCGCTATTTGCCGCTTTGAAGGCCGAGTTTTCACAGAACTCCGTGCTCTCGCAGATTGCCGGATTCACCTTGATGTGGCGGCACGTGATGACCGAGCAGAACATCGACGACGTTTGCTCCGTCGATCCGAACGATCTGCTGTTTCGCATCTATTCAGGTCAAGCAGGCAAAGGGCTGACGCGCAGACAGCGGCAGTCAGTATTCGTGCAGTGGAAGGTGGTGCAGCACGCATTCGAGGAGTACGGAGAGCGGCTATCAGAGGGCCAGCGTGAGAGGCTGGTGCCATTTTTCATTAAGCCACTCACGAGCCGCCTAAGACTGTTGCAGGCCCGCGCCTGGGCCTCACTCAACCTAGAGCAGCAGGCGCGGGTCAAGCTCAAAACCGATGCTGTCCATAGCCAGTTTTATCGAATCCGGCATCTGGCTTGGCTTCGGTGTAATCAGGTAGGACGGCTCTATGAGGCCGTTGGGCAAACGATAACCTGCGTGAAAGGGAACTACCGCTGTCCGTACGACTTCAGCTATGACGAGACCGTCGAAGACAGATGTGGCCGGAAGATCCGACAGCGCGTGGATTGTACGAGGATGGCCGCGTCGATGTGATCAACGTCAGGAGCTTCCGCAAGGCGCGGCAGGCTGCTGTTTCGCTCCCCGGCGCCGGCCCCGGCACGGACGAAATCCACGGTGATGTCGCCTGGGGCGGCAACTGGTTCTTTCTCGCAGAGGTGCCGGCGGTCACGATCGCTTTCGGCAACCTGGAATCTCTCGTGAGCCTTGCTTCGCGCCTGCGCCGCGCAGTCAACGAGCAGGGCTTCCCCGAGGTCGACCACGTGGAGCTCTTCGGGCCGCCGTCCCGCGCCGACGCGAGCAGCCGCAACTTCGTGCTCTGCCCGGGCGGCGCCTACGACCGCTCGCCCTGCGGCACCGGGACCAGCGCGAAGCTCGCGTGCCTGGCGGCGGACGGCAAGCTCGAGGAGGGAGCATCCTGGGTGCAGGAGAGCCTGATCGGCAGCACCTTCACCGCACGCTATCGCTGGCACGACCGCGCCAAGGCTGAGATCGTGCCGACGATCACCGCTACGGCACACGTGACGGCGGAGGCGGCGCTGCGCCTCGATCCGGAGGATCCCTTCCGCTGGGGGATCGTGCCCGGCTAATGCGCGCGCTCATCATCCCGGTCACACCGTTCCAACAGAATTGCTCGCTCGTCTGGGACGAGGACAGCCGGCGGGGCGCGGTAGTCGATCCCGGAGGCGAGATCGAGCGCGTGCTCGGCGAAGCCGACCAGCGCGGCGTGACGCTCGAGAAGATCCTCCTTACGCACGCGCATGTCGATCACTGCGCGGCCACCGCGGAGCTCGCGCGCGCCCGAGGGCTGCCGGTCGAAGGGCCGCAGCGCGAAGATCGGTTCTGGATCGAGGCCCTGCCGCAGGCGGCCGCGCAGTTCGGGTTTCCGCCGGCGCACTCCTTCGAGCCCGACCGGTGGCTGGAGCAGGGTGATCGGGTCACGGTGGGCGGACAGACGCTCGAAGTGCTGCATTGCCCGGGACACACGTCCGGGCACGTGGTGTTCTTTCATCCTGGGGAGCGCTGCGCCTGGGTGGGCGATGTGCTCTTCGCCGGCTCGATAGGCCGCACGGATTTTCCGCGCGGCAATCACGCGGCGCTGATCAGGTCGATCCGCGAGCGGCTCTTTCCGCTCGGCGACGACGTGCGGTTCGTGCCCGGTCATGGGCCAATGTCGACTTTCGGGGCGGAGCGCAGGACCAACCCCTTCGTCGCGGACCGGCTGTTCGCAAAGATGAGTTGAGGTGAGAATCCCATGAACGGCGCGCAGCTCCTGGTGTCGGCCCTCGAGAACGAGGGCGTGAAGCGGATCTTCGGAGTTCCGGGCGAGGAGAACCTCGATGTCGTCGAGGCGCTGCGCCGCTCGAGCATCGAGTTGGTTTTGACGCGCCATGAGCAGGCGGCGGCCTTCATGGCGGCGACACACGGCCGTTTGACTGGGGAGGCCGGCGTATGCCTCACGACGCTGGGTCCGGGAGCATTGAATCTGACGACAGGGGCTGCGTACGCGCAGCTCGGCGCCATGCCGATGGTCATGATCACGGGGCAGAAGGGAATCCTGACCCGCAAACAGGCGCGATTCCAAATCGTCGACATCGTCTCGACGATGACGCCGCTGACGAAAATGGCGCATCGCATCATCGGCACGGGCACCATCCCTTCCATGGTGCGCGAGGCATGCCCCCTCGCGCAGCAGGAGCGTCCCGGGCCGGTGCACCTCGAGCTGCCGGAGGACGTGGCCGCGGAAGAGGCGCCTGATGCGCCGCTCGTGCCGCCACACCCGACGACCCTGCCGGTCGCTCATCCGGCAGCTCTCGATCGGGCGGCGGACCTCGTGCGCGGAGCGCAGTACCCGTTGGTGATGCTCGGCGCGGCTGCGAGCCGCCCGCGCCTCGCGGATGCGCTGTCGGACTTCGTCAGGCGCGTGCAGATCCCATTCTTCAACACCCAGATGGGCAAGGGGTCGGTGGCCGGCGGCTCCGGGCTCTACATGGGCACCGCGGCGCTCTCCGCGCGCGACTACGTTCACCAGGCGATCGATCGTGCCGACCTCATCGTCTCGATCGGCCACGACACGGTGGAGAAGCTTCCGTTCCTCATGGGGCCCGGTGAGACCACCGTCCTGCACGTTGGGTATGTGCCGGCGACGGTCGAGGAGGTGTACTTCCCGCACGCGGAGCTGATTGGCGACATCGGACCCAGCCTGGCGCTCCTGGCGGACCGCTTGGAAGGAAAGCTCCCGCGGGCCGACGCGCTGCTGCCGCTGCGTGACCGCATCCTGACGCGCATCGCGGAGCGGGCCACGGAAGCGCGTTATCCGCTGACACCGCAGCGCATCGTGCACGATGTGCGTCAGGTGATGCCGGAGGACGGCATCGTGTGCCTCGATAACGGCATGTACAAGATCTGGTTCGCGCGCAATTACCGCACGCGCGTCGCCAACACGCTTCTCCTCGACAACGCGCTGGCCACGATGGGGGCGGGACTGCCCTCGGCGATGATGGCGGCGATGCTTCACCCGGAGCGGCGAGTCCTTGCCGTTTGCGGTGACGGTGGGTTCATGATGAGCTCGCAGGAGCTCGAGACGGCCGTGCGTCTGCGGCTCAATCTCGTCGTCCTCATCCTGCAGGACAACGCGTACGGCATGATCCGCTGGAAGCAGGCGGCAGACGGCTTCCCCGACTTCGGCATGACGTTCGGGAATCCCGACTTCGTCATCTACGCCAAGGCGTACGGGATGAAGGGCGCACGGGTGGAGGGGGCCGATACCGCCCCCCGGCGCTCGAGGCCGCATTCGCGGCGGGCGGGATGCACCTCGTGGCGGTGCCGGTGGATTACTCGGAGAACACCCGCGTGCTGGTCGAGGAGCTGGCGAGCGTTCGCGAGTAACCAGCCGGGCCGGCGGCGGTGAGCGCTATTCCTTCGATTTCAGGCTCGCGTCGTTGGCCGCGATGAACGCCTTGATCTCGTCGGCCATGGTGAGCAGCCGCAGCCACTGCTCCTTGTAGAGCGTCACCGGGAAGCGGCCCATTCCGTATACCGACAGCGCGCCTTTCTCGCTCACCTTCATCGCGAGCTTGCCGCGGCCGGCTTTCTTCAGGTTCTCATTCTCGGCGCGCGGCAGCTCGAGCTCGGATTGCAGATCTTCAGTCACGGAAGCCCCCGGGGCAGGTATGGATGGCGGATCGGATTATACCGACACTCAGGCGGCAGGTCGGGCGCTTGCCGAGCGCGCCGTGAGCAGCGCATAAGGGGAGAACTGTGGGTACTTGAGTGCTTCTCGGGGGACGATGATAGTGGTCACCAATGCGAACTGGCCCGCCAGACTCGCGTGGCTGACACCGTCGGTGAACACCATCCATGCGGAGTCGGGCGGGAAACGGATCTCCTCGTCACCGCGCGTGTCCTGTTTGAAGTCGTCGCTGTCCTTCATGTAGTTGTGCAGCCGGCGCATGGTGCGGTCATACGGGCTGGAGTCCAGGGTATGCGCCAGCGGGTTGAGCCGGGCGAGGCCGTTGATCCGGCACTGAAGGCGTGATCGGCCACGCCTTTGTCGACCCGCAGCTTGAGATTTCCCGAGCCATCGAGTAGGCCGGCAGCGACTCCGTGCCGCTCGAGCACTTCCTGCAGGCTCCCCTTGCTTGCCCACACACGGTCTTCGCGGCCGTTTACATTCACGAAGAAGCGGAAGATGCGGTCGCCGTTCGTAGCGCCGTAGGCACCCGCGTCGACGTGCACGAGCTCGTTGCTCGCGTGAGCCTTGAGGTTGCGGCCCCGCTCCTCGATCGGACGAAAACTGCACGTCCCAACCCTGCAGGCGCCCCGCCACTGAGGCATGAGCCTGTAGAGGAACCCGGCGACGTCGTCGAGGTGTCGCTTCAGCACCTCGGAAGTACGCTTGCGCAGCGTCTCGTCGCCCTCGAGCCCGGTGACGCGTGCGCCTTCGGGGTGGTAGCTGATGTTCTTCAGCTTGAGGCGCGAAGGCAGCTCCGTGCGCAGATACTCGAGCGTCCCGCGTCCGGCAGCGGGATCGGACTCTGGGGGAAGTAGACGATCTGGTTCGACTCCAGCGCCAGCCCGATCCGCTCGGAGACATCTGCCGCGGCCGGATCGATCTGCGATACCACGCTCATGAGGGTCTACTATAGCTCGGGCGAGCCCGAAGCGTCTGCAGCCGATAAACTATGCGCATGGGACAATCCCGCCGTACCGGCCTTTCGGCCTGCATCATCACCTACAACGAGGCCGACCGCATCGAGGCCTGCGTGCGCTCGGTCAGCTTCTGCGATGAGGTGATCGTCGTGGATTCCCACTCGACGGACGCCACTCGCGAGCTGGCCGCCGCGCTCGGGGCGCAAGTCATCGAGCGCGACTGGCCGGGCTACCGCTCGCAGAAGCAGTTCGCAGTGGAGTCCGCCCGCAACGACTGGGTGCTCTGCCTGGATGCGGACGAGCGGGTGACCGAGGCGCTGCGGCAGGAAATCGAGCGTTTGCGCGCGGGTGGCTTCGAGGGGTACGCGGGCTGGTCGGTGCCGCGCATCACGGAATACTTCGGCCGCTTCCTGCGCCACGGGAACGCCTACCCGGACCGTCTGATCCGGCTGTTCGACCGCCGCCGCGGCGGCTGGATCGGCCGCGAGATCCACGAGAACACCCGCGTCGAGGGCCGGGTGGGCCGGCTGCACGGCCACCTCGAGCATTACTCCTACCGCAGCCTCGCCGACCATCACAACAAGATGCAGCGCTATGCGGAGCTGATGGGGCAGGCGCTCTATGCGGCCGGCAAGCGGTGCGGCTTCGGCAAGGTGCTCTTCAACCCGCAGTGGCGGTTCTTCCGCGGCTATGTGCTCAGGCTGGGCTTTCTCGACGGCTGGCGCGGGCTGGTATTCGCGCTGGTCGAATCGAACTACGTGCGCCGCAAATACCTGCACCTCTTTATCCGCTGCCGCGGACTAGTTTAAGCCACCTACGGCAGCGGGCACATCCATGTGCCTGTTGCCACGATGAGTCGTGCTGTCCGCGGGACCGAGGCCGGCTGCCGGGAAGGCTCTCCGGAGTAATATGGAGGCGTCGCAACCGCAGAGGGACCACACATGGCTTTTACGATCACGGTGAATGGCAGAAAGCGTGTCGTCGAGGCGGAAGCGGATACGCCACTTCTCTGGGTGCTGCGCGACGAGCTCGATCTCAAGGGCACGAAATTCGGCTGCGGCATGTCCCTCTGCGGCGCCTGCACGGTGCATCTTGACGGCGTGCCCACGCGCTCGTGCATCACTCCGGTATCGCGCGTCGGCAATGCATCCGTGGTGACCATCGAGGGCATCGGCGATACCGAGATCGGAAGGCGGGTGAAGGCGGCGTGGCTCGCGCTCGATGTGATGCAGTGCGGCTACTGCCAGTCGGGTCAGGTGATGGCGGCGACCGCGCTGCTCACGAGAAATCCCAAGCCCACCGATCGCGACATCGATGAGGCCATGAGCGGTAATCTCTGCCGCTGCGCGACCTACACCCGCATCCGCGCCGCCATCAAGCAGGCGGCGGGGCTGCCCACGGACGATACACGGGAGGTGTGACATGACGCACCCCGTTGCAGCGACTCAACTTTCGCGGCGTACCTTCCTGACCATCGGCGTTGCCGCGGGCGGCGGCCTGCTGTTGACGCTCAACCTGCCACCTGTCGCTGAGGCCCACGAGCCGATTGCGGCAGGGGCGGGCGCGCGAGCGGAGCTCAACCCCTTCATCAGCATTGCGCCCGACGGCATCGTCACGATCATCGCCAAGAATCCCGAGATCGGCCAGGGGATGAAGACAACGCTGCCCATGATGATTGCGGAGGAGCTCGACGCCGACTGGTCGCAGGTGCGCACCGAGCAGGCGATGCTGAATGCGGTCTACGGGCCTCAGACCGCAGGGGGCAGCATGTCGACGCCGCTCAACTGGGAGCCGATGCGGCGGGTCGGGGCGGCAGGCCGGCAGATGCTGATTCTCGCGGCTGCGCAGATGTGGGAAGTACCGGCGGATGATTGCGACGCGGCTCGGGGGATGGTGCGCCATCGATCGACCGGTCGTACGCTGAGTTACGGAGCGTTGGCCGCGAAGGCGGCGGCGCTACCGGCACCCGACCTGGGGGCGGTGACGCTGAAGGATCCGAAAGACTACCGGATCATTGGGAAATTCACCGGCGGGTGGATGGCGGGCTCGTGCTCGAAGGGCGGCCGCTGTTCGGTATCGATACCGTGCTGCCAGGCATGCTCTATGCCAGCTACCAGAAGGCGCCGGTGTTTGGCAGCCGCGTGGTGAGCGCCAATCTTGCCGCGGTGAAGGCGTTGCCTGGCGTTCGCGAGGCCTTCATCGTGCGCGGCACGGAGCCTGATGCAACGTTCGGGATGGGACTGGTGGACGGGGTGGCCATCGTCGCCGATAGCTGGTGGCAGACACAGAAGGCGCTCGCTAAGTTGCACGTCGAATGGGGGCGCAGTCCCTCTTCCACGCAGAGCACCGCCGGTTTCGAGCGCGAGGCGCAGCGCCTGGCTCGCCAAAGACCGAGTGCGATCGTTCGCAGTGACGGTGATGTCGACGCAGCGTTGGCTCACGCGCACCAGGTGTTGCAAGCCGACTACGCATATCCATTCCTGGCGCACGTGACTCTCGAACCGCAAAACTGCACTGCTCACTACAAGCGCGACGGCAGCGTGGAAATCTGGGCGCCGACCCAGAACCCGGCCCCGGGGCGCAAGCTGGTCGCGAGCACTCTGGGGATCGACGAGAGCAGGGTGACCGTGCATATCACGCGGGTCGGCGGCGGCTTCGGGCGGCGGCTGCAGAACGACTACATGGTCGAGGCGGCAATGATCTCGAAGCTGGCCGGCCGGCCGGTGAAGCTGCTGTGGAACCGCCGTCAGGATATCCAGCACGATGCCTATCGGCCGGCGGGCTATCACTACTTCGAAGCAGGCCTGACGGCGCAGGGCGCGATCAGCGCCTTCCGCGATCATTTCGTGACGTTTGGCCAGGGGGACCAGGTCGCCTCCGCGGCAGGCCTGCCCACCGATCATTTCCCGGCCGGCTTCGTGCCGAACCTGGAATACGGCCGCTCGCTGATCGAGCTCGGCGCTCCAACCGGGCCGTTGCGCAATCCCGGCGGCAACGGGCTCGCGTTCGCGTTCGAATCCTTCATCGACGAGCTGGCGCACGCCGCGGGGCGCGACCCGCTCGACCTGCGCCTCGAGCTCTATGGGCCGCCGCGGGTGTTGCCGGCGCCGCCGCCGCGCTTCGGATTCAAGCCGCCGCCGTTCGATACCGGGAGGGCGCGCGGAGTTCTCGAGCTGGTGGCCGAGAAGTCCGCCTGGCGCCGGCGTCAGGAGTTGCCGCGGGGCACGGGTATGGGCCTGGCCTTTTACTACAGCCATCTCGGCTACTTCGCCGAGGTCGTCAAGGCGAGCGTGGCAGCGGACGGGACGCCGAGGATCCATAAGATCTGGGCGGCCGGGGATGTCGGCCGGCAGATCGTCAATCCCGCGGGCGCCTACAACCAGGCGCAGGGCGCGATCCTCGACGGGCTGGGCGCCGCGCTTCACCAGGCCATCACGGTCGAGGGCGGCAGAGTCGTGCAGGAGAATTTCGACACCTTCGGGCTGCTACGCATGAGCGAGGCACCGCCGGTCGAGGTGCATTTCCGCATTACGGATAACCCGCCGACCGGTCTCGGCGAGCCCTCGTTGCCGCCCGTTCTGCCGGCTCTCGGTAACGCGCTCTTCGCCGCGACGGGCAAGAGGATCCGCAAGCTGCCGATTGTGGTTTGATTGGCGCTCAGGTCGCTTCCGCGAACGCCTTGAGCCTGCCGAGGGTGATCTCCCACTGCCGCCCGATCACCTCCAGGCTGCGCTTTGCCTCCTCGATCCGCGCCGGGTCGAGCTGCCAGAGCCGCTTGCGCCCGGCCTTCATGTCGCGCGCCACGCCTGCGTCCGACAGCACCTGGAGATGCTTCGTGACGGCCTGACGGCTGATGTTGGTGTTGGCGGTGAGCTGTACGATGGAAAGTGCTCCGCCGCTACAGAGCACAGCCACGAGCTTCAGCCGCGTCGGGTCGCCGAGCGCCGCAAAGACCTGGGCGAGAGCCTGGCTCGAATGCAGGATGGGCTTACCCGGTGACATGGCGTGTGATGTTAGCCATCTGCGCGCTCCAGCCGCGGCTGTTCATCCGGAAGGCTTCCAGGCGGCGCTCCGGCGGCACTTTGTCGAACCCGGATTCCACCACCGTCAGTAGGGTCGCATTGTCCGGAGCGTCCGCCAGCATGAGCGTCACCAGTGTCGGCTCTTCCTTCCGGTGGTCGACGTTGGGATCAATGGCATAGGGATGCCAGCGGAAGGAAAGCATATTCGGCGGCTCGATCCGCTCGATCCTGACTTCCCAGATGATGTGTTCGTAGCCCGCGATCGTGATCGGTCCGCGGACGAGCTGGCCCGACGCGAACGTCTGGCCCTTGAGGTTGACCCCGAACCAGGTGCCAAATTCCTCGGCATTGGAGATGGCGCGCCAGACGCGCTCCCGCGGAGCTTTGACGACGACGCTGCGCTCGATGCGATCGGTATCGGAAGCGGGGCTCATGACGCTCCTTGATGCAACCTTTTGGTTGCGTATTTGCATTATGAGCCTTGCGGGCGAAAACGCAACTTTTTGGTTGCGTGAAGTGATCCGAGCGGATGTCGAAACGGCGGGGCGCCGCTCGGTAACTGCTCGAGGTGTTTACTTTCCAAATTCGAATCACGGAGACCCGAAATGCTCTTTCTATCGCTCTTTACTCCAGCGGCCGCACCCAGCGGTCCGCCCTCGGCGGAGCACATGGCCGAGATGGGACGACTCTGCGAGACGATGTCCAAGGCAGGCGTGCTGGTCGCAACCGGCGGTATCAAGTCGCGCAACACAGGGATGAAAATCGCCCGCCGCCACGACCGCATCACCGTCGAGGAGGGGCCGGTGGCCGGCTCGAGCCTGATGCCTGCTGCCGGTTACGCGCTTCTGCGGGCGGGCTCGCGTGAGGAGCTCGTGCGTCACGTGCAGAAGTTTCTGCAAACCGCCGGGGAGGGAACCTGCGAGATCATCGAGGTGATGGAGCCCATGCCGCAGCAGGCATGCGCCGCGGCGTGATCGCGATGGGCAGCGGCCGGCTGCGCTCGAGCCGGCCGCTGCGCTATTCGATTGCCCTCGGGTCGGTCTCTGGACCGAGCCTCAAGCCAAGGGCGTTCCACCCGCCGCCATGCCGGTTCGGCGGCGCAGACCCAACGCCAGCCAGGGGAGGTCGCGATAGGAGTCCGCCACCACCCACCCGGCCGCGGTCAGGGCCCAGGAGATTGCGAACTCGCCGCGTTGACCGGCGCTCATGAGTCCCGCCGCCATGAGGGGCACCCAAACGAGCAGTGTGAAGAGGCCCATCTGCAGGGCCGAGAGCGCAGCCGCAAGCCGCGCCCACACGCCGATGAGTATGGCGGCGCCCGCCGCGAGGTAGGCGCCGCCGGTGAAGTACGCCCAGCCGACATGCCACGGCAGCCAGGTGGGAATGAGCGGCGCGGTCAGATTGAGATAAACGAAGTGCGACAGGCCGAAGGCGATCATGGCCAGGGCGTACAGGGCTCTCGCGAGGCGTACACCTGTCTCCCCGGTCGCGAAGCCCAGTTGCCGCCGGTCCCAGGAGCCGGCGAACCAGGCGTACAGCACCCACGCCCCGGCAACCAACACCGCGGTCTCGCCCCAGTTCTGATAGCTGCCCTCGACCGTCGGCGCCTGCACGATGAGCGGAAGCCTGAACAGCAGCATCCAGAGCAGGAGATAAGCGAACAACACGCGACTGGTGGTGCCAGCGGTCCGCTGAAACAGGAGGCCAGCGCCACAAATCAGCGACACCGCGGCGCAGAGGTAAATGAGTCCCTCGCGTGTCGGGAAATCCTTCGGCACCACGTCCCATATGGGCGCGAAGTCGCCGCGGATCAGGCCGAAAAGGCCGAAGGCGACGAGTGTCGCCGCAAAGAGCGCATGGCCGACGCTTGCGATGCGCATCGCTTCGTCCCCCAGGTGGGCTTTCAGGGCAGTTGCCGCATTCTAAGCGGCTTGCGGGAATTCTTGTAGCAATCCGTGGGCGATACCCGTGCTCCGTTGCCGGTGATCGTGAGCACGACATCGTAGCTCGTGCTCCCGCCGTCTCGCTACTTCGCGTTTCCTCCATCGCTGCCGGCCGCGGTGAATCCTGTGAGATCGTACTCAGGTCGGGGAGGATGGAAGACGCCGTGGCATCCATCTGGTCATCCGTTCATGTGGCTACCTGCTTTAATCGCTACAGTGCGGTAAATGGGTTTGGCTTCCAGCGATTCTCCGGATGTCGAATTTCCAATCCCCGTTCGTCTAGCGATTGAGAGGCCCGCCACGCTCCCCGGCGTAGCGGCGATCAGCCCTTTTTTATAGAGGAGGACGCCTGGTGATCACGATTTCAGCCTTCAAATGGGTTCCGGAAGCCGCCAAAGGGCAGGTGCGCGACGTCCGCGCCCGCTGGGCGCTCGAGGAGGCCGGGTTGCCGTACCAAACGCGGCTGCTGCAGCAGGGCGATCAGGACAAGCCGGAATATCGAGCCCTGCAGCCGTTCGGCCAGGTCCCCATTCTGATGGAAGATGACCTCGTCCTCTTCGAATCCGGAGCCATCGTGCTGCACATCGGAGAGCGGAGCGAGACGCTTCTCCCGCGGGAGGCCGGCGCGCGTGCCCGCGCGATACAGTGGGTCGTCGCAGCGCTCAATTCGGTCGAGCCCTTCGTGATGAACGTCGCGTTGATAGACTTCATTTACGCGAATGAGGAGTGGGCAAAGCTGCGTCGGCCGAGTGCCGTGGAGTTCGTCCTGCGGCGGCTGGCCTCACTCTCCAAGTGCCTTGGAGACAAGCCTTACCTCGATGGCGAGCAATTCACGGCCGGCGACCTCGTGATGTCGACGGTGCTCCGGATCCTGAAGAATACGGACATCGTCACCCGCGATGCGCGCCTGGCCACCTACGTCGAGCGATGCACCTCGCGGCCTGCGTTCAAGCGCGCGCTCGAGGCGCAGCTCGGAGACTTCGAGAAGGCCGCCTGAGCTAGTTCAGGGTGAGGCTGCTGCGCAGCGCGCGATTCAGGCTTGGAGCACCGTAAGATTCCTCTCGGTTGCATTCCGGACAGCCTGAAGCGGAACCCTGCCGTCGAATGTTACAAATCGGCCTTGGCGTTGCACGGCTAGGCCGAGCAGGTAGACGTCGGTGATCTGGCGAGGACCGTGGATTCTCGTCACATCGAACACCCCTGAATCGAGCAGGCTCGGCCCATCCGGCCAGAACTCGTGGATGCGCTCCGCGCACGCTTCTTCGAGTCGTTTGACGACAGCTTGAACCGGTTTGAAATTGGGATACGACGGAGTCGACATGATGCGCAGGCAGCCGTTCTGGGTGAGCGGACAGGATGCCCAGCCTTGCTTCGCGTGTGCCGCGAACCAGCTCATCGCAGGTTCATGCGAAACGTGATCGGGATCGAACAGAGCGATCAGCACGTTGATATCGAGTAGAGAGCGCATTTCGTCTGCCCGCGCGGACGTCAGTAAGCGTCGTCCTCGCGAAGCTTGTCGATGAGCCCGTTGGTTACCACGCTGCCGCCTGGCGCGAACGGCCGCACACCGTAGACCGCTTTCGGCTCTCTTACCTCGGCCACGTTTCGCGGGGTCGTCAGCGCTCGCCGCGCGAGCTCCGAAATGACCTCGCCCACGGTCTTCTTCTCATACCGCGCCCGCTCCTTGGCGGCTTGGAGTACGTCATCCGCAATATCGAGGGTGGTGCGCATGAATCAGATGCTAAGACATCTCGCATCAGATGTCCATGCCGGTCCCGAGGCGCGTCCCGGGACCACGGCATGGGGCGCCAGCGACGTACACACGCACAACATATATCAAATAGATAATGCACACCTACAGTCATTATATTTGTGATATAGCTATGCCAAGGCTAGTCTGAACACAGTCGGCTCATCCGAGCCTTGTTTCAGGAGCAGGCCATGAAAATGATATCTTCCCACCGCATGTGCTCGGTAGTGTTGGCATCTCTCGCTGCACTGTCGGCCGGCGGTTGCGCGACCGTCGCACGTCCTTTGGCGGCCGATCAGCCGGATGAATGGGCTGGCAGAATACAGTCAGTGCCGGTTGACTTGCATGGAGTGATTCCGCAACGGACTGAGGCGCAGACTGTTGCCGCGATCGACCATGGGGTGGACGGCAAACCTGACACCAAGTTTGAACGTACCGGGCTGGGTCTGGACAGCGTGCCGAGAGTGGTTGTTTACATAGGTGGCGACGCAGTACCCGCTCGAGACCGATACTGTACGCGCGGCGCCGCGGCGAACCGGACGCCATCCATGCCAAGCAATAGGCTCGTCCTGCGAGCAGAATTGTGCGACGGTCCGCGACCTGTGGCCTACGCTCGGACGATGCTCGCCCAATCCACTCCGAGCGACGCCAGCGTGGCGAAAGCGATAGAGGACCTCAAGTCGGACCTCGTCGACAGTTTGCCGACTCCAGACCCGCAGCCGCCTGAGTTCGGCAACTGATCCGCCCCATGACCCCACGACTTCCGCCGGCGGCGGTGCGCCAGCCCCTTGATT
>CAWACM010000026.1:0-9871 GCA_963780455.1 uncultured Pseudomonadota bacterium | reverse complement strand
GTACAGCTCATAGGCCAGCTCGCCCGAGAAACTCAGCCGCAGCAGCCGCAACCGCACGCCCTCGACCTCCGGAGACGCCCATGTGCGGCAGGGCCGCATCGGAAACGTCGAGATCCGGGAAAGCGAGCTCGAGAGCCGCGCGCGCCCGCGGCCCGGCAAGCGACATGCCCGCGCAAGCGTCGGTGACCGAGACCACCTGAACGCGCAGATCCGTCCATGCCGTCTGCAGCAGAAACTCGAGCCAGCTCATCACCTCGGCGCCTGGCCGGTGGTCGTCGTCATGAAATAGCGCGTCTCGCCGAGCCGGCCGTCGTGCCGTCGTCGAGCACGGTCGCATCGTCGTTCAGCATGACCCCGTAGCGCGCCTTGCCGATGGGAAGCTTGGCGAAGCCGTTCACATAGACGCGATTCAAGAACTCGGCCGCATCGGGCCCCTGCACATCGATCTTGCCCAGGGTCGAGACATCGGACACGCCGACCGCCTCGCGCACCAGCCGCATTTCCTCGACGTACGCGAGGCCGCGCTGTCGCCCGCCCAGCGGTAGTACCACGGACGCAGCCAAGGTCCCGCCTCGATCATGACGGCGCCGTTCGCGACGTGCCAATCGTGCAGGGGGGAGCGGCGCGTCGGCCGGAACCGCGCACCGATGTGCCGTCCCGCGAGCGCGCCGATCGCACCGGCGTATAGGGCGGCCGATACGTGGTCGTGCCCGCCGCGGGCAAGTCGACGCCGCTGCAGAGCGGCCATCCAGCGCGCGCGCATTCACGTTGCTGGTCTTGCCCTGGTCGGTGCCCATGCCAAGAGTCGTGTAGCGCTTCAGATGCTCGACCGAGACGTAGCCCTCCTCGTGCGCGAGCGCGATGTCCTTCGGTCTACGTCATTCTGGAAGTCGACGAAAGCCTTGCCGGCCGGCCGCGGGTAGACGCCAGACCGCCTCGACGGCGGTCGGTCGTATTGACGGGGGCGCAGCCTGCGGCGCCGACAGCATCGTGGCCGGTATGCGCCGACCGCGCCGGCCGGCCGTTCCCGCGACCCTTCGTTCGGCGATCGCCGCCGCGAGTGTGAGCGACCCGTCACCGCGCCCGCGCCGAAATGACCCGCAGCGTAGCCTTCCGGCACGAAAGCATCGCTGTCGCGCGGTAGACGGGCTTGCTGCCGCCATGCGAGGTCAAGTGTACGACGGGGACCAGCCCCCCGACATCGCGAGCATATCGCCCCTCGACCCGCTCCGTCCGGCCGTCCGACTCGAGCCCACGACCACGCCCTGACGGCCGCCGACCGCGCACGCCGCCACACGAGCCGCGGCTCGTACTTCGACCCCGCGCGAGTCTGCCGCCGTCGCAGCGCCGGGATCTTGCGGCGCTCATCGAGCACCACGGCCACTCCCCGCGGCCGCCAGATCGACTGCCGTGGCGTACGCGCTGTCGTTGTTGGTCGCGACGACCGCGCGCCGACCCGCCGCCACGGCGTAGCGGTTCAGATAGGCACGTACCGCAGAGCACAGCATGACCCCCGGCCGATCGTTGTTGGCGAATACCAGCGGCCGTTCGGCGGCGCCGCTCGCGTACACGATGGCCGTGCGTGCACGTGTGACGATGACTTCCGCGCCGCGCCTGCGGCTCGGATCGGGCTGCCGATGATCGCGGCGAATCGAGAAGCGCGAGCGTGTCGTCATCGTACACGCCGAGCGCGGTGGTGCGGCAGAGCGATCGAAAGATTCGGCAGGGCATGCAGCTCGGCCTCGAGTGCGAGCCCGCCACGGCTCGAGCGGTGAGTCCACCGCTCGCTGTCTCTGAGCAGGCTTCCACCGAGCGAGGTCCTGCTCGACGAGCATCACCCGTACCCCCGTTCGGGCGGCCGGGGCTGCAGCGCCGAGGCCGGCCGGTCCGGCGCCGATCACGACGACGTCGGCGAAAGCGTGGCGCGTCTCGTATCGGTCGGGATCCGGCGGGTGCGCGCCCGCCCAGACCCGCCGCGCGGCGGATATAGGGCTCGTAGACATCCACGAGCCGCCGCGGACCCATGAAGTCTTGTAGTAGAAGCCGGCGGAGGAGCGGGCCGAGCACGCGGAGAGGCCGCCATCAGATCGAGTTCCACCGACGGCCAGCCGTTCTGACGGGCTGCGCAACGATGCCCTCGGAGAGCTCGACCGCGGTGCCCGGGGCATTGGGATCGCTGCGCCCGCCCCCCCCCGAGGTGAGCAGTCCATTCGGCTCCTCGTCCCGGCCGCAAGGAAGCCGCGGGGCCGGTGGTACTTGAAGCTGCGGCCGAGCAGCCTTACGCCCTCGGCGAGCAGCGCAGAGGCGAGTGTGTCGCCGCCGAAATCCACTCAGCCGGCGACCCCTCGAGTGTGAATGCGATCGGACGGGCGCGGTCGATCCGGCCCCCGCTTTCGAGGCAGCCTGAGATCCGCTAGCCACGGGGGGCCCCGCGCGCGCCCAGATCGCGCGCGTCGCGATCGCGCGCGAGCCAGGAGCGACCTCGGCCGTGTTGGTCAGGTGTCGCGCTCGAGCACGAGCCATTGCCGGCAGCCTTGCACGTGCTGCCAGAACTCGCGATGCGCGCCCTTCGGATTGTCGAAGAGGAACACGTGCTCATACCAGCTCTTGAGGTCCGCCGCTGCCGTGCGCCGGGCGCACCTTGGTCGCATCGCCGCCGTAGCGAAACTCGGTGTAGTCGCGCTCGCCGCACAGAGGGCAGGAGATTCTCGACATCGCTCCTGCCTGTACGTCCATAGGCCGATGCCGTACTCATCGAAGCCGTTGGCGCCGCCCTCGAAACGATCGAGCCTGAACAGATGACGGATCAGCGGATGCTCGGTCTCGTGCGCGATGGTGTGCGCCAGGCACCAGCCCGTGGCCGGCGTCGCCTTGAAGCCCTGATAGCACCAGCCTCCGTTCAGATACAAGTCCCGCAAGGGCGTTCGACCGATAAACGGACTGCCGTCGGGCGTCATGTCCTGGATACCCGCCCAGTGGCGCAACAGCCGCAGGCGTGAGATGGCCGGAATCGAGCGACACCGCGCATTCGGCGACGGTCCGGACCTTGGAAAACTGACCGCGCTGGGTGTAGGTATTGAACCCGTCGATGTGGCCGCCGAATACCAGCCCCCCCTTGTCGGACTGCGAGATATAGAAGAGCTCGGCGCCGAAGGAGACCACGTGGTCGAGGAAGGCTTGATGGGCTCGCAGACAAAAGCCTGCAGCAAGTGACTCTCGACTGGAAGCTTCAGGCCCGCGAGGGCCGCGACACGCGAGCTGTGGCCGGCGACCGAGATGACGGTGCGCCCGCCGGATCCGCCCGCGCGTCGTCTCGACGCCCTGACCCGATCGCCTCGCGAAAGAAACCCGCGACCTCGCACTCTCGATGATATCCACGCCGAGCCGATCCGCGGCGCGTGCGTAGCCCCACGCGACGGCGTCGTGGCGCACGGTGCCGGCGCGACGCTGCAGCAGGCCTCCGAGATCGGAAAGCGAGCCCGGCGAGAAATCGAGGAACGGGAGCATCCGCGCCACGCCGGCCCGCTCGAGCAACTCCGCATCGATGCCGTTCAAGCGCATCGTTGCCGCGCCGGGCCAGCACATCGAGCTGCGAGGGCCGTGAGCCAGGACGATCTGGCCGCGCTGCGAAAGCATGACGTTGTAGTTGAGCTCGTGCGAGAGGCCTTCCCACAGCTTGAGGGAGTGCTCGAAGAACTGGGTGTTGCCGTTCATCATGTAATTCGAGCGAACCAGGGTCGTGTTGCGTCCGACGTTGCCCGAGCCGAAGCGCCCGCTCGAGCACCGCGACTTTGCGTCATGCCGTGGTTCGCAGCCAGGTAATAGGCGGTCGCGAGCCCGGCCGCCGCCGCCGATGATCACGACATCGTACCGATTCCGCGGCTTGGCATCCCGCCATGCGCGCGGCCAGGGCCGATCCGTGACCGCGTGGCGAACGAGTCGGGACAGCGAGTAGCGGAGCCATGGGCGCGGACCCGGATCGGCAGCCAGGTTACTGCGGCTGCGCAAGCGACGGCTGCGCCACCCGAGTCCGCGCTCGACCAGCGTGTACAGGACTGCCGGGATCAGAAAGCCCAGGCACCCACGAGATGTCCGCACCGATGCGCTGCGTCACCCAACCCTGATAGAAGCTGAAGTCCATGAAAGGCGTCTGGACGCCGATGCCGAGCAGAAACACCGCGATGGTCCGCCAGCGATACGCGCCATAGCAGCCGTGGATGTCGAACATCGCCCCGATGTCATAGACGCCCTTGCGGACCAGATAGTAGTCGGCGAGATTGAGCATCGCGCTCCACCGGCACCAGCATGTAGACCATGGCGCTCAGGATATTCGCAAAGATGCCCTTGGAAGTTGTCCTGCGAGCCGATCGACACCGCGATGGCGGCCGCCATGATCGCCGACATCACGGCGAGCTTGAACGCATTGCCCACGCGGCTCATGTGGTTGAATCCTGAGAGGATGGTGCAGCTCGACATGTACGCGCTGTAGACGTTCATCACGTTGCCGTACACGATGGCCAGGATGAGCAGCACCTGCGCAACCGGACGCGCCGGCCCGAACAGGCCGGTGACTGCCGCGGCGGGATTGGCGCCGAGACCAGGAATGTTGAGAGCCAGATACGCCCCGAAGACCATGATCAGGGTGGAGCCCAGAAAACAGCCGAGCGCCGTGCTCCAGAAGGTCTTCGCGGCAGACACATCCGGCGGAGGATCGCGGGAATAGTCGGCCACGTACGGCCCGTAGCTGAAGGACCACGCCGCCGCCTGCGTCATGGTCAGCGAAAAGGCCATGCCGATGATCCGCGCGTCCACGGGATGGCCGCCGGCCCCACCCACGCGGTGATGGGCGTACAGCAGCACGGCGCCGGCGGCGAACAGTCCGCCCGACAGAATCGTCATGACCTTGCCGATGCGGTGGATCAGCTCATAGCCGATGTACGCGATGACCAGCGTCGCCAGGGCGATCACCACCAGGGACGCGTCGCTGCCGAGCGAAAACAGCGACCTCATGGTGCCCTGCATGATCAGCAGGTCCGCGGCGGTGTAGAGCACATACATCACGATCACGGCGACAAGCGGCAGCGCCGGCGCCGAGAACGCCGAACTGCGCCCGGCTCTGGATCATCTGCGGAATTCCCAGCTGCGGTCCCTGCGCCGAGTGCGCCGCCATGATGACTGTCCCGATGGCGTTGCCGAGCGCGAGAGCGGCCACGGCCTGGGCGAGGTCCAGGCCGGCGGCAATGCTCAGCGCGCCGAGAGCCACCCCGAGGATGTGCAGGTTGACGCTGAACCAGAGTGTGAAGAGCCGGCCCGGCGTGCCATAGCGCTCGGTCAGCGGGATGAAATCGATACTGTGATGTTCCGCCGCGATCGCGCTGGGCATGCTCAGGTCAACGGTGGCGCGCCGCCCTCCTCGGTGCGCCGGGCGATGAACGCATCGAGCGCTTCGGCGCAAGCCGCGGCGGCCGGCGGCGGCGTGAACTGCGCCAGCGCCTGCTGCCACTTGCCGCGCGCCCGCTCCGTGGCCGTACGAGCGCCGTTCTCCTGCCAGGTGCCGAAGTTGGACACGTCGCTGACCAGCGGCTCGTAGAACGCCGTGCGATAGCGCGCCATGGTGTGCGCCGCCGCGAAGAAGTGCCCCCCGGGCGCCACTTCGGCGATAGCCTCGAAGCCGAGGGCATCCTCATCGGCCGGCGGTGCGACACAAAGCTCGGCCAGCATCTGCAGCAGCTCGATGTCGGTGATGCACTTCTCGTACGAGTTGGTGATCCCGCCCTCCATCCAGCCGGCAGCGTGCAGGACCACGTTCGCCCCGGCGAGCATGCTCGCCCAGAGCGAGAACTGAGTCTCCCAGGCGGACTGCGCATCGACCACGTTGGCGGCGGTCCCGGCCCCGGCATGCAACGGCAACCCGAGGTGCCGCGCGAGCTGACCGGCGCCGAGCGTGGCCTGCAGATGCGCCGGGGTGCCGAAGGCGGGCGAGCCGGATTTCATGTCGACGTTGGAGAGGAAGCTGCCGTAGAGCACCGGGGCGCCGGGGTGCGCCAGCTGCGAGAGCGTGATCCCGGCGAGCGCTTCGGCGTGCTGCAGCGTCAGAGCGCCGGCGATGGTGATCGGCGCCATGGCACCGGCGAGGCAGAACGGGGTCATGACCATCAGCTGCCCGTTGCGCGCGAAGTCGATGATGCCCTGCGCCATCGAGTTATCGAGGACACGCGGCGAGTTGCTGTTGATCACCGTGTAGGTGTAGATGCCTTTGCGGAAATCATCCTCTCCGAGACCGCGCGCGAGGCGGATCATCGCGAAGCCGTCCTCCACCTGCCCGGAGCCGCGCGAGTACAGGTGCGGCATCTTGTCCGACAGGGTCAGTTGCAACCGCATCATCGCGTAGTGCCGCACGTGTACCGGCACATCCTGAGGCTCTACATGGCCGCCCAGGATGTGCAGCACGTCGAAGTGCTGGCTGAGCTTGGTGAGCTCGATCAGGTCGGCAAGCGAGCCGGGACGCCGTCCACGCCCGAGGTCGCTGGCATTGGGACAGCTCGAGCCGCCGATGAAGTTGAGCGTTCCGGGCGCGAACTCGACCGTGCGCTGCGGGTCGGCACCGAAGCCCTGGAAGGAGCGCGGGCAGCTTTGCAGGGCCTGCCCGATGATCTCGCGCCCGAGCCGCACCATCTGCGTGTCCTCGCTCACCAGCGCGCCGGCCTGACGGTAGAGAGCGCGCGCCTCCGGCAGCAGCACCCTGATGCCCAGGGTCTCGTTCACCCTGAGCGCATTATCGTGGATCGCCACCACAGCATCGTCGGAAAACGCGCGTTGCGGCGTGAACGGATTGCGCAACTGCCGATAGGCGGTTGCGCGAGCGTGCGCGGCCTGCGGACTGGCCTGCCCGGGATGACGTCGATTCTGTCTCATGGTCCACGCGGAACATACCCCAGGCGCCCACCGCCGGACTTGGCGCTCCGGCGAGATTGCTAGGGACTCGGTCACGGTCCTGCATCCTGCCTTGCACCGAGATCGCTCTGCGGAGCGCGCCTGCCATCGGTTCTCTACCGCGATTTCTGCCCTCGCGCGTCCTTCGGACACAGCCCGAAGTGCCGGTGGAACGCCGTTGCAAACGAGGTCTCGTGACTGTAGCCGACCGCTTCGGCGACCCGCGCCACCGGCATGCCTTGTTCGCGCAGCAGATTGAGGGCGTGCTGCATCCTGCAGCGCACCGAGAAATCGAAAATGGTCTCGCCAAAGAGGCTCTTGAAGCCGCGCTTCAGCGAGGTTTCACCCATGCCGGCCGCGCGGGCCACCTGCCGAATCGTCGGCACGGGCGAGAACTGCTTCGTGAGCAGGGTGCGCGCGGCATGCAGGCAGCGCAGGTCGCGCTCAGCGAACTGCTCGATCGGCACCGCCTTCGCGGCACCGAATTCCGCCACTGCCGCACAGAGCAGGTCCAGGACGGTGGCTTCGGTATGCACCAGCGCGAGAACACCCGTATAAACGTTATCGACCAGCCTGGTCGCGAGCTCGAACATGCGTGAGTTGAGCGGCAGCTGGCAGTAATTGAACTGCCGCGGCGAGCCCGTCATGAGTGCGCTCAGTTGCATCGGCGCCTCCTCCGGAGAAATCATGAAATTCCCGACCAGGTATTCGGTGCGCACGTTGACAGTCACGCTGCGCTCGCGGACGCTGGGAGCGGACCACTCCTGCATGTCGAATCCGACAGGTTGGAAGTACACCAGCAGACTCGGCCGATTCAACCGCAGCGGCTCGGTCTGGCTCACACCCAGGGTGAGATCACCGGAGAGCTTGAAGTAGAACTGGATCATCCCATCGCCGGGGACGAGCTCGCGGCGTGAGCTCATGTAGGAGACGTTCGCGACCACCACGTAGACATCGTCGCCGATCTGAGTGAGCTCCCAACAGCCATCCCCCTCCTCCGGCGGGAAACTACCCGGGCTCCGAGCAGGCGTCGCCGCGCAAGCCGGGCGATCAACTGCACGCCCGGGGTCCGCTCCAGGTTCGCGAATGCGTCCTCGAGAGTGGCGCTCGGACCGGCCAGGAAGGCGCGGAAGAGTCCGCCACGCTCGGGGACTCCCCGTACGCCCGCAGCCTCGGGGGAGGTCAGCCGCCCATCGATCGCGGGAGCTATGGCATGAGCCTGAGGCATTCAGATGGCAATTTAGGATTTCGGGCAGCCCCTTGCAACTGCCTCGCGGCGGATGACCGGCGGGCTACCGGGCCAGGCATAAGTCCGATCGATGGATTCGCCGGAATTCCTAGCAATTGAGTCGGCGCTCCCCCAGCGGGCAAGTTCCATTGCGGGCGTACCCGCTTATGATCCTGCCGGAGATCGACGGAGGGTGGCATGAGATCTCACGCACAAGTGGTCGTCGTGGGTGGTGGCGTGGTTGGCTGCAGCGTTCTCTATCATCTGACGAAGGCGGGATGGAAGGACGTCGTTCTGGTCGAGCGTGATCAGCTGACATCAGGCTCGACGTGGCACGCGGCGGGTGGTTTTCACACGCTGAACGGAGACCCCAATGTCGCCAAGCTCCAGGGCTATACCATCGGCCTGTACGACGAGCTCGAGCGGATCTCCGGCCAGGCCTGCGGCCTGCACCGCCCCGGGGGTCTGTTGCTCGCCGACACGCCCGAGCGCATGGAGTGGCTCGAGATGGCTCACGGCCGGGCGCGCTACCTCGGCCTCGAGACTTCGCTCCTGACACCGCGAGAGGCCAGGGAGCTGCTGCCCCTGATCGAGGAGAAATACTTCGTCGGCGCCATGCTGGATGCCGCCGACGGCAATCTCGATCCCTACGGCACGACACACGCCTATGCGAAGTCCGCGCGAATCGGCGGAGCCCAGATCTACGAGCGCACACGGGTCAGCGCCCTGTCATGCCGATCGAACGGCACATGGGACGTCGCGACGACCGCAGGAACGATCAACGCCGAGCACGTAGTCAACGCGGCGGGCCTCTGGGCGCGCGAGATCGGCCGCATGGTCGGCCTCGAGCTGCCGGTGCTTGCGATGGAGCACATGTACCTCGTGACCGACGACATGCCTGAGGTCATCGAGTACAACCAGTCGCACGGCCGGGAGCTGCCGCACGCGATCGACTTCAAGGCTGAGATCTACATGCGCCAGGAGCGCAACGGCATAGTGCTTGGGCATACGAGAAGGACCCTGTGCCGTGGCAACCGCGGGCGACGCCCTGGGAGTACGGCGACACGAGCTGCTGCCGCCCGATCTCGACCGGCTCAGCGCGCCCTGGAACAGGGCTTCACGCGTTTCCCGACGATGCACGCGAGCCGGGATCCGGCGGATCGTCAACGGACCTTTCACCTTCACGCCCGACGGCAACCCGCTCGTCGGTCCCGTGCCGGGAGTCCGGCCCCTCTGGGCGGCTGCGGCGTGATGGCGGGGTTCTGCCAGGGCGGCGGCGTCGGGCTCGCGCTCGCGACCTGGATGGTGCACGGCGATCCGGGCTTCGACGTCTGGGCGATGGACGTCGCGCCCTATGGCGAGTGGGCGACGAGGCGCTACACGAACGAGAAAGTCCGCGAGAACTATGCCCGGCGCTTCTCGATCCGTTTCCCGAACGAAGAGCTGCCCGCCGCCCGGCCCCAGCAAACCACCCCGCTCTATGACGTGATGCTGGCGGAAGGGGCGGTCATGGGGGATAGCTGGGGTCTGGAAACTCCGCTTTGGTTCGCCCCGAAGGGCGTAGCGTCCCGCGACGTCGTCTCGTTCCACCGCTCGAACGACTTTCCGCACGTCAGGGCGGAAATACCTTGCGGTCCACGAGGCCGTCGGGGCGACGGAAATCGCGAACTTCGCCAAATACGAGTTCACTGGCGCCGGCGCGGAGGGCTT
>CAWACM010000025.1:0-239972 GCA_963780455.1 uncultured Pseudomonadota bacterium | reverse complement strand
CCCGTGTGCGACAACCGTCCGGTCCGACAGGACCTGCTCGATCAGGTCGTGTGGACCGAAGTCGTGCGTCTGCTCGAGGATCCGAGCTTGATCCAGCAGGAGCTCGACCGTCGGCTCGCAGCCGCGCGCACCGCCGACCCTGCGCAGCAGCGCGAGAAAGCGCTGCAGCGCGACTTGGCGCGCGTGCGCAAGAGCATGGAGCGGATGCTCACTGCCTATCAGGAAGACCTGTTGTCGATTGACGAGCTGCGTCGACGCATTCCAGATCTGCGCCAGCGAGAGCAGGTGATGCAGGCCGAGTTGCAGGCGATCGTTGACCAGGTCAATGACCGTGCCGCCTACCTGCGCCTCGCAGAGACCCTGACGGCGTTCCTCGAGCGCCTGCGCGTCTCGGCGGGTACCATCGAAGTGCTGGAGCGTCAGCGAATCGTTCGACTGCTCGTCAAGGATGTTCTCGTCGGTGATCAGACCATCACGATCCGCCATTCGATCCCGGTCCCGCCGGCACCTTCGCCTCCGGGCGGTGGGCCCGCGGGTGAAACTTACCTTTTGCGTTCGGGGGGTAATGGGCGGCCCTTGGGGGATTCTTGTACATAGACACCGCTGCGCGGCTGCGCACTGCCGCATGGGCGCAGTACAGGGGCCGCATCCTGGCGCCCCGTTACTGGCCTACCTGGATCGGCCTGGGCCTGTTGCGGCTCCTTGCGCTGCTGCCATTTTCATGGATGCTCGCCGTCGGGGCGCTGCTCGGCGCAATCCTGCGCCGGCTCCCCCTGGGCTGGGCACACACCGCACGCCGCAACATCGAGTTGTGCCTGCCTGAGCTCGGCACCGCGGAGCGTGAGCGCCTGCTCAACCGGCATTTTGCGAGCCTCGGCATGGCGCTGCTGGAAGTCCCGCTCGCCTGGTGGACGCCACAGTCGCGCCTCGACCGGATCATCAGCGTGGAGGGCGCGGAGCATCTGCGTGCGGCGCTGGCCCGCGGCCGCGGTGCCATACTGCTCACGGCGCACTTCACGCCGATGGAGATGGCGGGGAGGATGCTGGCCTCGGTAACGCCCGTGAATGTCCTTTATCGTCCGACGAAGAACGCGGCGCTGGCCTACGCGCTCGGCCGTTGCCGCTGCAACCTTGGTGTCAGCCCGATTCCCCGTGACGACATCCGGGCTCTGATAGCCGCGCTGAAGAACAATGAGGCCGTCTGGTACGCGCCCGATCAGAGCTATCGCAAGAAGGGTGCGGAGATGGTGCCGCTGTTCGGCATTCCGGCCGCGACCAACACCTTGACCTCGCGGATCGCGCGCATGACGGGGGCCGCCGTGCTGCCCTACTTCGTCGAGCGGCTGCCCGGCACGCGCGGCTATCGCGCGGTGATTCATCCTCCGCTCGAGAATTTCCCCGGCGATTCCCCGTGCGGCGACGCCGAGCGCTTCCACCATCTGATCGAGGCCCGAGTGCGCGCCGTGCCCGATCAGTACCTCTGGATCCACCGCCGCTTCAAGGGGCTGAGCTCCGACTATCCCGACTACTACGCGCCCCGGCTGCCGAGCTAGTCAGGAAATTGCGCGGCCGCTAAGATCAGACGCCGGCGCGTCTACGGGCGCCTTGCGAGGAGGAAGCCGCACCATGACCACCAAAGCGCGGAAGGGCCCGCCAAGGTCGGCACCGACCGAGAGGCTCGCGCTCCCCGCGGAGGCGCACGCGACCTGTCCCGGCATACGTTTCCGACTCGATTTCCACGATCAGTGCTCCGTCGGGATCGGCAAGATAAGCCTGCTGGAGGCCATTGCGCGCACCGGCTCCCTGTCGCAGGCGGCGCGCGACGTCGGCATGAGCTACCGCCGCGCCTGGCTGCTCATCGACAGCATGAATGCCGAGTTCGATGCCCGAGTGATCAGCGCGACCGTCGGTGGCAGCGGCGGCGGCGGCGCGCAGCTCACGTCATTCGGACGCGAGCTCATCCAGGCCTACCGCAACCTGGAGGCTCGCATTGCGCCTCTGGCGGTGGAGCACATGAGCCGCGTCGCGACGCACGTGGCCGGCCCACGTCGCAGCGCGCGGCCTCCGAGGCGTCAAAAGCTGAGCGTGCCCCTCACGTAGTAATACCCCCCGTCGATCCCGAACGGCGAAAACGTCGGATACTGGAACACGCCCAGCGTGTCGCCGTACGTGAAGCTGTCGTAGTGGGCGAGCAACGTGGAGTTGTACTTGTCGGGATAGCGGTTGAACAGGTTGAGGGCACCGGCACTCAGCGTGAAGTGGTGCGAGAACCTGTAGCTCACATCGAGATTGGTGATCGGCGTGACGCCGATGGTCGACTGGAAGTACTCGGGCGTATTCGTCGGGTTGTCGCCGTCGTCGTTCTCCCACTCCGAGGTCTTGCCGTAAATCTGCTCCTCGATGTTTATCGCCAGCTTGCCGAGCGTCCACAGGCCGCCGAAATTGAGCATGAACCGGGGGCTCGCCGTGGACAGATCCGAGAGCGCCGTCGCGTCGTACAGAGTCAGTCCCGTCAGCTGTGCCGGCGTCGCCGGCACCTTGGTGATCGATGTCTGGTTGAGGGTTGCTCCCACTGACCAGTCGACATGGCCGAAGCGGTACTCGGAGGGGAAATTGAATACCAGGTCGGCCCCCTGCGTGCTGGTATCGATGCCGTTGGCAAAGAGAGTGACGCCGGTGGTCCCGGTTGCAACGACCGACGGATCGAGCTGATTGCCGTTCGCCGCGATCGCGGCATTGATCGCCGCAGCCGAGGGCTGCACCACACCGTTCAGCGTCCCGTAGAGGTCGCCGGTCGCCCAGATGCGGTTGGTAACGTTGATGTGGTAGAGGTCGAGAGTACCGATCACGCCAGGCGTCGGTCGCCATACGACGCCGACGCTGAAGTTCACCGAGTGCTCCGGCTGCAGGCCGTTGCCGAGACCGATCAGCCTGCCGCCCGGTGAATTGGGCGGCAACTGCACGAAGGCGCTCGTCGGTGTGACGTTGGTGGAGGAGTAGTATTCCTCGGCGAGCGTGGGCGCGCGGAAGCCGCTGCTCACCGTCCCGCGCAGGGCGAGCTGCTGGGTGAAGTCATACCGCGCCGTGAGCTTGCCGACGGTGTCGCTGCCGAAGTCGCTGTAGTGCTCGAACCTGCCGGCCGCATCGATCCGCAACGGCTCGATCGGCTTGGCAGCCAGGTCGACGTACACGGCGTCCGTATGGCGATAGTGTGTCCCGGCATCCGTGGGCGTGAAGCCAGGATACGACTGCGCGCCTCCATCGACGTAGGAGATCGGGATGCCGGCTCCGATGCCGTAGCTGTCACGCCGGTACTCGAGGCCATACGCCACGTTGAGCGGACCTGCCATGCCTACGTCGAAGTCGCGATTCACATCGAGGTTCGACGTCCATTGCGTCGTCTGCATGTAGCCGTCGTAGTAATCGAGCGGCGTCGCTTCGCCGGTGCTGTTGTATACGCCGGCGTTGGCAGAGTTGAGTGTATAGGCGTTGAACTGGTCGCGGCCGTAGGTGCCGCTGAGATCCCAGTTCCACTCCGCGATCAGTCCCTTGAGGCCGGCGGTAGCGGAGTAGTCGTGCTCGCCGCTCGCCTCGAGGGGGTCGAAGCCGAACGGGAACGGATATGTGGTGACGCCAGTCGTGGGATCCATGTATTGGATTTTGTTCGGCAGCCGATACTTCTGAAACGATTGCGCGTCCTTGTCGCCGTAGGTTGCGAAGGTATAGAACTGCGTACCGCCCGGGAAATCGAAGCCGGCGTTGAGCTCGAACAGCTTGAGCTGGTAGTGAGCATCGCCCTCCTCGGCGCCGAGATACGGATAGCCGTTCACGGCGGCCATGTTCGAGTCCGGGTAGGTCGCGAGGTTGGCGGGGTTGATGACGCGCTCGTCGATGGCGCTGCGGTTGCTCGCGCCATGGTCATGAACCTCCGCGGTGACGTTGAGATAGCTGTTGTCGATGGGCTGAAAGCCGGCATTGCCCGAGACATCGTTGGTGTCGCCGCCGCCATCCATGTAGCCGCCGTAGGTGCCGGAGAGATTGCCGCCGGAAGAATTCCTTTTGACGATGATGTTGATGACGCCCGCGATGGCATCGCTGCCGTACTGCGCCGCGGCGCCGTCGGTCAGCACCTCGATGTGATCGATCGCGTCGATCGGAATGAAATCGAGGTCGACCCCGGCGCAGCCCTGGAAGGGGCCGCTGTCGACCTCGATGTTGGCGGCGCCGTGCCGCCGCTTGCCGTTGACGAGCACCAGCACGTCGTTGCAGCTCAGTCCCCGCAATCTCGCCTGCAGGGTCTGGCCGGCCATGTCGTTACCGAAGGCCTGGGCGACGAACGACGGCACTACCTGCGCGAGCGCGGCCAGCAGGTCGGGGTTGCCGGCGACGGTCTTGAGCGCGGCGGCACTCATGATCTGCACCGGCGCCGCGCTGTTCGCCGCCGTGATGCCGGACTCACGCGAGCCGGTCACGATGACTTCGTCGAGCACGTTGGCGGTCGCGGAGCCGGCCGCGTCCGCGGGACTCGGGCCGTCGGTCACGGTCTGGGCGCTGACCGCACCGGCGCTCAGTAAGAATAAAAGCGGCGCCGCCGATATCGCCGTGCCTGTTCGTTTGTTCATGGGTCGTCGCCTCTCCCCTTTGGCCGATGTCAGCGCTATATCTGCTGGAATATTACGGTGCCCGGCAGCATGCGGCAAGAAGCGAAGAGCCCGATGCGGAAGTTGTCCTGGCCATGGCACAATGAGCCCATGGCCGACTCGCGGGCAGCGTTGCGACTCACGGGAATCCTGGCCTCCTACGGCCGGTTCCATCGCGATCCGCGCAATCGCCTGACACACTATTTCGGCGTGCCGGCGATCATCTACGCGGTGCTGATCCCGCTCGCACTCCACGTCAACACCCTGGCGGGCATTGCGCTGCGCCGCGACAGAATCCTCATCGCAGTGGCGGCGCTCGGCTACATCGCGCTCGATCCAGGGCTTGGATTGCCGTTGACACTGGCGCTCGCGCTGCTGGGCGCCGCCGCGGAGGCGACCTGCGCGCTGGGTCCCTCACTGGCGCTGGCCGTAGCAGCCGCCGTCTTCGTGCTCGGCTGGGCGTTGCAGCTCCTCGGTCACCGGCTGGAAGGCAACCGTCCGGCGCTGCTGACGAATCTCGCCCAGATACTCGTCGCGCCGCTATTTCTCACGGCGGAGCTGGGCTTCTCCCTGGGCCTGCGCCGCAGATTGCACGGCGATATCGAGCGTCATTTGACGTCGCCGTAGGTCCGCACGGCGTCGCTGTTGTTCAGTGCACCCCCGCCATCAGCCGCTTCACCGGCGGCGTGAGCAACAGCATCACGGCGCCGCCGGCCCCGGTCCAGCAGAAGAGCTTCAGGTACAGCGCCGGGAGCGTCGCGAGGTGCTGCGCGTCGTAGTCGCCGGACAGCAGGCCCGCGAGAAAGCTCCCCAACGCCAGGGTGAGGAAAAACAGCCCCATGGTCTGGGCGGCGAAGCGCGCGGGCGCCAACTTCGTGGTGGCGGAGAGGCCCACGGGTGACAGGCACAGCTCGCCGCAGGCGATCACGAAATAGGCGGCTATCAACCATAGCGGGGAGACCAGGCTCCCGTGCAGCACGCGCAGCGCCGCGAGATACATGACGAGCATTCCCGCCGCCATCAACAGCAGTCCCCAGGCGAACTTTGCCGGCGAGGACAGGTCCCGGCCGCGCTTTCCGAGACCTACCCACAGCGCCGCGAAGACAGGCGCCAGCACGATGATGTAGACCGGAGGGAAGGTCTGCAGGTCTCCCGCCGGTACCTGCCAACCGAAGATGTCGAGGTCGGTATATCGCTGCGCGAACAAAGTCAGGGAACCGAATATCTGCATGTAGGCCATCCAGAAGACGGTGGACGCCGCAAACAAGATCATCATGGCGAACACCCGGTGACGCTCCGCGCGGGTGAGGCCGCCTAGGAAGGCCATGTAGAGCAGGTACCCTGTCAGCAGCACGCCCACTACCCACGATACGCGGGCGGCGAGCGTCACCGGATTCACCCTGACAACACCGCCAAGCAGCAGCGCCGTGAGCGCGCCGACCACTGCCACGATGACCCACAGGGCGAGCCAGGAGCGCGGCCTTGTGCTCGCCGGCGCCGCGCCGGCCGAGCCCAGGTAGTGGCGGGTGGCGAGAAACTGCGCCACACCGAGCAGCATGCCGAGCGCCGGCAGAGCGAAGCCGGCATGCCAGCCGTACTTGCGGGCCACGACGGGCACGAATATCGGGGCGAGGAATGAGCCGAGGTTGATACCGACATAGAAGATCGAAAAGCCGGCGTCCCGGCGCGAGCCGCCTTCGGGATAGAGCTCGCCAACCGTGGTGCTTGCGTTGGGCTTGAACAGTCCGACGCCGAGCACGTTGCAGCCCAGCCCGAGGAAAAAGAGGCGCTCGCTGCCGGCGGCGAGCAGGGTGTTACCGATCGTGATCAGCACGCCGCCCGCGACCATTGCGACGCGGCTGCCGGTCAGCTGGTCCGCCACCCATCCGCCGAGGAGCGACAGCAGATAGGTACCCCCCAGGTACAGCCCCCAGATGGCGCTGGCGGTCCGGTCGTCGAAGCCCAGCCCGCCACGGCCGCTGGCGGCGACCAGGAACAGGATCAGGATCGACTGGATGCCGTAGTAGGTGAACCGCTCCCACATCTCCGTGAAGAAGAGTGTGGCGAGCCCGCGTGGATGACCGAAAAGCGTGGCTTGCGCGGGGTCGGCAGCGCCTGTTGCTGCAGATGCGGGCCCATCGCGTGACGTCGCCGTTTCGGTTTCGACGACTCGGCTCATGCGGGAGCGCGCCGCATCAGGAGGCCTGGGGCTGCTCGGCGTCCTGCCCCTTCGAGCGCTGCAGAATGCGCGCCATGATGAGGCCACCTTCGAAGAGCAGATACATCGGGATGGCCAGCAGCGATTGCGACACTGCGTCCGGCGGCGTCAGGAACGCCGCAACGATGAAGACACCCAGCAGCACGTAGCCGCGATAACTCTTCAACTTGTCGAGCTCGACCAGGCCGGTGAGCACCAACAGTACCACGGCCACGGGCAGCTCGAACGCGGCCCCGAACCCGAAGAACATCAGCAGCACGAAATTCAGGTACTGCGAGATGTCGGTCATCATGGTGACGCCCTTCGGCGTCGTGCTGGCGAAGAAATGGAACATCGCCGGGAACACGAAGAAGTAGGCGAACGCCATGCCTCCATAGAAGAGCAGGATCGAGGAGACGAGCAGCGGCAGCGCGAAGCGCTTCTCGTGCCGATAGAGTCCCGGGGCGACGAACGCCCATATCTGATAGAGCACGAAGGGCATCGCAACGAAGAGCGCCACGAAGAAGGACAGCTTGAAGGGCGTGGTGAAAGGCGCCGCGACGCTGGTTGCGATCAGCGTCGTGCCTTTCGGCAGCCTCTCGATGAGCGGCCGCGAGGCGAGCGTGAAGAGGGGATTGGCGTAGAAGGCGCACGGCACGAACACGATCCCCACCACCACCAGCGCCCGGATCAGCCGGTCGCGCAGCTCCAGCAGGTGCGAGATCAGTGTGCCTTCGGCGAGCTTCTCAGATTCATCACTCATGAGTGCCCGGGGTCAGAGGCTCGGGTGGCGGCTCGCCGCCCGGGGCGGCCGCTTCGGGTGGCGGCGCGGCTGCAGCCTGCCACGGGTCTGCGAGGCTGGGTACCGGCTCCGTATGCTCCGGCGTCAATGGCGGCTGACTTACCGGCGGGGTGCCGCCTACCGGCCGCATGGGCTCGGTTCGGCGGGTCGTCCGGTTGCGATCGCTATCGACCTCGTCCTCGAGCTGCTCCTGGAACTGCCGGGCCATGGAGCGCGCCCGACCCACCCACCGGCCGACCTCGCGCACGACGCGAGGCAGCTTCTCTGGTCCCAGCACAATCAGCGCCAGGATGAAGATGACCAGGATCTCGGAGAATCCGATATCGAACATGGAAATTCAGAACCGCAGAATGGCGCTCGCGTGCCGCGCGGCCGCGTCGGACCCGCTGCCCGCGGTCACGGGAGGCTCAGGCGCTCCGCTCGCTCTTCGTGGCCGCCTCGGCCTTCGGAGTGACTTTCGCCTCGGGAAACTCGGCATCGGGGGTGTCGGACCGGATCTGCCGACGCTGCGATGCGGCGCTGGTCTCCTCCTGTTCGCCCTCGTTCATCGCCTTCTTGAAGCCGCGCACGGCATGGCCGAGATCCTCGCCGACGCTGCGGAGCTTCTTGGCCCCGAAGACGACGAGCACCACGACCAGGATGATCAGGAGCTCCTTCATTTCCATAAAGCTTGGACTCCGCTCCGCTTACGCGTGAGAGAACATAATCAAGTGGGGAATCATAAGATAAATGACTCGTTCCGGCCGGGAAAATTCGCAAATCTGTGGATTAAAGTCGCGGTTACGGTCCCGCAGGCCCCGGCCCCGCTCACCCTTCCAGCCAGAAGGTCACCGGCCCATCGTTGAGCAGCTCCACCTGCATGTCCGCCCCGAACTCACCGGCTGCCACCGGTGAGTGCACGCTCCTCGCCCGCTCGAGCAGATAGCCGAAGAGCTCCTGCGCCGCCTCGGGCGGGGCGGCAGTGCTGAAGCCGGCGCGCGTTCCCTTGTGAGTGTCCGCCGCCAGCGTGAATTGGGGCACGAGCAGCAATCCGCCCCCGATCGCCTGCAATGACAGATTCATCCGGCCCTCCGCGTCCGGAAAGATGCGATAGCCGAGCAGCCGCTCGAGCAGCCTGTCTGCCGCGGCGCGATCATCGCCCCGCCGCACGCCGACCAATGCCAGCGTGCCCCGCCCGATCTCGCCCACGCGGCGCCCTCCGGTGCTGACGCATGCCCGCGAGACGCGCTGGATGAGGCCGATCATGGAATGGTGCTCCACTGGCGCACCCGACGATCCGCCCGGAGCACCGCCGGCTTCGGCTGACTGGCGTCCGATGCGGCGGGTCCGATAAGATGCCCCGCGGTTTTGCGCACCGGGGCGGAGATCACGATGGCGGGACGTTGGTTGCGTTCACAAGTGTGTTGCAGCGTGCGGGTTGCGATGACAGCCCTCAGAATCGGTATGGCGGTCGGCGTCGGGTCGCTCGCGGCCGCAGCGGCCTTCGCGCAGCAACCGCAACCCGCGGCCAGTCCGCAGCACGGCCAAACCCTGGCATCCACCTGCCTCGGCTGCCACGGTATCGAGGGCTACCGCAACGCCTACCCCGATTATGCGGTGCCCCGCCTCTCGGGTCAGCACGCCGAATATCTGCAGGACGCCCTCAAGGAATACCGCAGCGATGCGCGGCAGTATCCCACCATGCACCTGCAGGCGCTGTCGCTCTCCGATCAGGACATCACCGACGTCGCCACATATCTTGCGGGCAAGCCGCTCGCCGCGACCAGCAGTGCCAGCCCGCCGCAGATTCCGCAACCGGCGGTCGTCTGCACTTCCTGCCATGGCCAGGACGGGATCGGTGTCACACCGATGTACCCGTCACTCGCCGGGCAGCAAGCCAGCTATATAGAGCGTGCGATCCAGGAATATCAGACGGGCTACCGCAAGAATCCGATCATGAACGGCATGGTCGCCTCCCTGAAGCCGGCGGATATCGCCGTCATCGCGAACTACTTCAGCAGCCTGAAGCCGGGACTCCATACGGAGTCCCGGCCGTATTTCTCGTGGACTGACCACGCCAGCAAGTGAAAGAGTGGCCCGCTCGGGCCGCTTCTCATCATTTGACCTGCACGGGCACGAAGATCCGCGTGCTGCCCCGCTGGATCAGCAGGGCCACGTGGCCGCGCGACTTCTCCACCGCGGCGCGCAGCTGATCGACCGTGGCGACTCGCAGCCCGTTGGCCGCGAGCACGACGTCTCCCGGCTGGATGCCGGCATCTTCGGAGGGACCGGTGGCGCCCTCGACGAGAAGGCCGCCGTGAGTGTGCGCCTGCTGCTGCTCGTCATGCGTGAGGGGCCGCACCGCGAGGCCGAGACTGCCGCCCTGCTGCTGCGGGTTCTGGGCGGAGGCCACGGTCGCATCGCCCATCGATGAGAGCTTCACGTTGATCTCCCGTTGGGAGTGATTGCGCCAGATCGTGAGGCGCACCGTCGTGCCGGGCATGAGGCTCGCGATCTGCACGGGCAGCTGGCTCGAGGTCTGCACGGGCTGTCCGTTGAGGGCGAGAATGACGTCGCCCGGCTGCACGCCCGCCCGGGCTGCCGCGCCACCCTTCTCGACGCTCGACACCAGCGCGCCCTCGGGCTGCGGCAGGCCGAAGGAGTCGGCGAGACCCTGGTCGACGTTCTGGATCACGACCCCGAGCTTGCCGCGCTCCACGTGACCGGTGGTCAGGAGCTGGTGTGCCACCTGCATCGCGACATTGATCGGGATGGAGAAGGACACGCCCATGTAACCGCCGGTGCGGCTGTAGATCTGCGAGTTGATCCCGATCACCTGCCCCTGCATGTCGAAGAGCGGGCCGCCGGAATTGCCCGGATTGATCGGCACGTCGGTCTGGATGAAGGGAACGTAACCGGAGTCAGGCAGCGTGCGCCCCTTGGCGCTGACGATGCCGGCGGTGGCGCTGTTCTCGAAGCCGAACGGCGCGCCGATGGCCAGCACCCATTGCCCGACCTGCAGTGTGTTGGAATCGCCCAGGTTGACGGTCGGCAGATCCGGTCGCCGGAATCTTGATCACCGCGACGTCCGAGGTCTTGTCCACGCCGATCACCTTGGCGATGAACTCGCGCCGGTCCGTGAGCTGCACCGTCACTCGGGTCGCGCCCTCGACCACGTGCGCGTTGGTGAGGATGAGCCCATCGGACTGAATGACGAAGCCTGAGCCCTCGCCGCGGATCGGCTCCTCGGGAGGCGCCTGGAAGGGCAGGCCGCGGAAGAACGGCGCGAACGGGCTATTCGGCCCGAACGGGTTATCGGCTCCCTCGTCCTGCGCCTTTTCGATGACGCGGATGTTGACCACCGCCGGGCCGTACCGCTTCACCAGGGCGGTGAAGTCCGGCAGCATCACGGCGACGCCGCCTCGCGGCTGCGCCGAAGTGACCGCCGCGGGCGGTGGCGATCCCTGCGCCTGCGCCGTGGTCGGCGTGACGATGCCATACAGGGCCGCGAGCGGCGCGGCTCCCAGCACAATGCCGAGCGCGCCGGCGATCAGCGGATTTCGAACTGCGGTCCTCACTGTCATGATCTCACTCTCGCGGATTTGTCCGGGTTAGCGGTCCGGAGAATAGGCGCCGAACACTTAAGTGAGGCTTAAGGGACAGGGGGTCGAGCGGGGCTCAGCCGCGGCGCCTCTGGAGCCAGGCAATGAGTCCCTGGGTGTTGAGCTCCAGGTCGCCCTGGAGGAGCGTCGCGAGGCGCTCCGGAGCCACCCGGCAGCCGTGGCGCGCGGCCAGCCCCCGCCAGAGGTCGCTCATGCCGGAGCGGATGGCTGCCGCCGGATCGGGCGCCGCCGCGCTCTGCTCGGCAATGCGGGCCAGCTCCCGAATCTGCCCCTTCAGCGACTCTCCGAGGCGCGGCACGTCCGTGACGCGGCTGAAGTGCATGAGATACATCGCCTCGGGCGAGTACGAGAGCAGCCGCTCGACCGAGGCGATCAGCTGCTCCGGATCGAATTGCGTCGGCGTCGTCGTCGGGATGATGAAGGCGCCTCGGGGCGAGTCGAGCTCTCGATAGGAGAGCCCGAACGTATCGCCGGTGAAGATGCAGGCGTGCGCCCGGTCGACGAACACCTGATGGTGCATTGCATGCCCGGGTGTGTGCAGGATCTCGAGCTCCCGCCCGGCCAGGCTCAGCGTGTCTCCGTCCCGAGTCACCTGCACCCGCTCCGCAGGAATGGGCAGCATGTCGCCATACAGCCGCCGGAAGCGCTCATCGCCGTAGACTGCCTGCGACCCGGCGATCAGCTTCGTCGGATCGATCATGTGCGGTCCACCGCGCGGATGCAGTACCGCAACGGCGTTCGGCAACTCCCGCATCAGCCGTCCCGCACCGCCGGCGTGATCCAGGTGGACATGCGTCAACAGCAGGTAATCGACCGACTCGCGCGCGATCCCCAGCGCCTCCAGCGCAGCCAAAAGATACGGCACCGAGTCGTTCGTGCCGACGTCGACGAATGCCGCACGCCCGCGATGTTGCACGATATGCGCCGCCGCATGTCCCGGATGCAGGTACTCGGCATCGACTGCCGTGATCCCATCCGGATGACGGAATAATCGAGGTGTGATTGAGCGTTCTTGCATGCCGGATTATTGTCCATCGCCTCGCCGTTGAGGCAAGCTTCAGCATATGGTCCAATTCCAATTCCTGCGCCGGACGGCCGCAGTCCCGGTGCTGGCCGCGTTTCTGCTGGGCTTTTGCCTTCGGGCGCACTCGCAGCCCTTCGCCGTCCCCACTCATCGGGTCGATGGCACGCTGGTTTTCGACGGCATCCCGCCCCGCGATGCGAGCCTCGCATCGCGGGTTGAGAGCTACGAGGAGTGGCGCCAGGCTACCTTTCTCGATTGGCTGCCCGACGGCAGCATGCTCGTGGCGACGCGCTTCGGGCTCGACGAGCAGGTCCATCGCCTCGCCGCTCCTCTCGGCATGCGCGAGCAGCTCACCTTTGGCGATGGCTCCGTCCTCGAGGCACGGGCGCCGCAGAGCGGCGCCGGCTTCGTATTCGTCCGGCGGACCGCGGGCTACCCGCAGCTCTTCGACTACTCGGGTCCCGGCGCGGCACGTCAGATCACGCAAGGCAACTATCAGCACGGCAGCCCTGTGTGGTCGCACGACGGCAAGCGCGTTGCGTTCTATGGAACCGACCGCACGGGCGTCAACGACGACATTTACGTCGTCGACATTCCGGCGGCAACGCGCCCCCAGCTGGTCGTCGCGGGTGCAACGGGCAGCTGGTTGCCGCTCGATTGGTCGCAGGATGACAGCAAGCTCCTGCTGTTGAATGCGGTGTCGCCGCAGAAGAGCGCGCTCTATGTCGCGGACGTCGCGACGGGCGCCCTCACTCCGGTAACCATCCCTGACTCCCAGGTCATCGCCGCGAGCTTCGCCCCCGACGGCGTCGGGTTCTACCTGATTGCGGACGCGCAGAGCGATTTCGAGCAGCTTCTCTATACCAACCCCATTACCAAGGTCACTCGCCGCGTTTCCGCCGACGAGCCCTGGGACGTGGAGGAATTCGCGGTCAGCGCGGGCGGCCACTACGTCGCGTATGTAATGAATGAGGATGGCCAGAGCCGCCTCACGGTGCTCGACACGCTGCGTAACCTCGAGTTCAAGCCCCCGGGCCTGCAGGACGGGCGCATCGACGGTATCCGCTTCGACGACACCGGCCAGAAGCTCGCGTTCTCCTACGAGTCGGCCCGCTCGCCGCGCGATGTCTATGTTTACGATGTCGCCCAGGGTAGCCTGCAGCGCTGGACGCAAAGCGAGATCGGTCCGATCGATGCCGCCAATCTCGCGATGGCGCAGCTCATCCACTATCCGACCTGGGACCGCTCCGGGTTGAGTCGGCGGACCCTTTCCGCCTACGTGTATCTGCCGCGCGGACCGTCGCCGTGCCCGGTGCTGATCGCTCTCCCGGGCGGCGAGGGGTTGCATTCACAGTCCCGCCCAGGCTGGAAGCCGTTCATTCAATTCGTCGTCAACGACCTCGGCTACGCCGTGATCGCACCCAACGTGCGCGGCTCATCCGGCTACGGCAAGGCATTCCGTGCGCTCGACGGCGGTAAGCTGCGCGACGACGCGGTGCGCGATGTTGGGGCGCTGCTGGTCTGGATGGGCCTGCAGCCCGGTCTCGACTCCCATCGCGTGGCGATCATGGGCCGCGGCTATGGCGGCTTTCTCGCGCTTGCCTCCCTTGCTACCTACGGCGATCACCTGCAGGGTGCGATCGATGTCGCCGGCATCGCCAACCTGGTCGACTTCGTCGGCCATTCGCCCGCCGGCGAGCGCGCTCAGCGCGTCGCCGAATTCGGCGACATCCAGGAGAGCGACATGCGAGCTTTCCTCGACCGCATCTCGCCGCTCGACAATGTGGCCCTGATCCGTCATCCGGTGCTCATCGTCCAGGGCCTGGACGCGCCCGGATCGCGCGCCGCCGACTCGCAACAGCTCGTCTGGCGGCTGCGTTCCGCGGGTGATCAGGCCTGGTATCTCAGCGCCAGCGATGCGGGCAATGCCTTCGCGACTCCTGCCGACCAGGAGGCCTATCTCGATACCGCCGCCCAGTTTCTCGAGATGCTGGCGAAGTGACTATCGGGCCTCGGCCGGAAAAGATACCGTCACGGCGAGTCCCCGTCCCGACTCCCCTGAGTCCAACACGATTGCGGCGCCGTGTGCCTCGGCGATCGCCTTGACGATCGCCATCCCGAGTCCGCTTCCCGGCGCCGCCGTTCCGGGCCGGCGGTAGAAGCGGTCGAACACGCGCTCGCGCTCCTCCGGCGCGATCCCCGGGCCGTTGTCCACCACCCTGACGAGGGCCTGCGCCGGTACCGTCGCCGATCGCTCGACCGATACGTCCACCCGTCCTCCAGGCGGCGTGTAGCGCACGGCGTTATCGACCAGGTTCCTGATCAGCGTCGCCGCCGCATCCCGCTCGCCCTGCACGAGCACGGCCTGGGCTTCGGACATCCCGAGGTCGATGCGCCGTGCGTCCGCCAGCGGGACCAACTCGGCCACGACTTCGCGGGCCAGCTCATCGAGCGCGAACCGCGTGCGCGCCGGCTCGGCGCGCGGCTCCTGCCGCGCGAAGCGCCAGCATCTGCTCGACCAGCCGGATCGCCCTCTGCACTCCTTCCGACAGATTGCCCATGGCCTGCGTGCGCTCCCCTTCCGTTGCCGCGCGCGCGAGCGTCCCAAGCTGTAGATGCAGCGCTGTCAGGGGCGTGCGTAGCTCGTGCGCCGCGTCCGCCATGAAAGCCCGCTCCCGCTCGAGCGCCGCCGTGAGACGCCCCAACAGATCGTTGAGGGAGCCCACGAGCGGCTGCACCTCCTCCGGCAGCCTCTCGTCCGACAATGGCTCGAGCTCATTCACGCGGCGCGCTTTCACCGCCTTCGCCAGCCGTTGCAGCGGCTGTAACGCGTGACCGACCGCGAACCAGACGAGAAGTCCCAACAGCGGCACCAGCAGCGCGAAAGGCGCCAGCGTGCGCAGGGCGAGCTGCGCCGCCTCGCGGCGGCGCACACTCATCGGCTGCGCCACCTGTACCACTTTCGTGGGCGATACGGTCCCGTACACCCTCCATTGTCCGACGCTAGTGTTGACTGTGGAGTATCCGAGGGCCGTGGAGTTGGGCAGCACCGCCTGCTCGGGACCTATGTAGATCCGCCCGCCGTCGATCGTCCAGATCTGCACGACGAAGTCATAAGCGATATCGCTGGGTGGAATGGGCGTCGGAAACTGATACTCGACCGGCTGATCGCGCAGGAAGAGCGCCGTCTCCTTGAGGTGATAGTCGAAGAACCCGTCCGCCTCCGCGAGGGCGTTGCGGTACACCACGAACCCGCCGGCGACGCCTACGAGCAGAACGCCGCCCAGCAGCCACACCAGCAGGCTCGTGCGCAGGCTTGCCCGCCGCGAGCTCACTATCATGTGGGCGGCACCCGATAGCCGACGCCGCGCACGTTCAGAATGTAGTCGGCGCCCAGCTTGCGGCGCAGCCCGTGGATGTGGACTTCGACGGCGTTGCTCTCGACTTCCTCGCCCCAGCCATAGAGGCGCTCCTCGATGCGCGCGCGGGAAAGGATCGTCCCCGGCCGCTCCATGAGCAGTTGCAAGAGCGCGAATTCCTTCGGGGAGAGCGCGACCTCGCGGCCGTCGCGCGTGACGCTGTGCCTGGCGGGATCGAGGACCACGCCGCGATGCTCGATGGCCGGCGCCGTGCGCCCGGACTTGCGGCGCAGCAGCGCGCGAATGCGCGCCGCCAGCTCGTCCAGGTCGAAAGGCTTGACCAGGTAGTCATCGGCGCCGGCATCCAGGCCCTGCACCCGGTCGGAGACCGCATCGCGCGCGGTGATGATGAGAACCGGCAGCTCCTGCCCGTGCGCGCGGGCGGCGGTCAGGACCTCGAGACCTCCCTTGCGCGGCAGGCCGAGATCGAGCAGCAGCAGGTCGAAAGGCTCAGTCCGCAGCACCTGCGAGGCGGACTCGCCATCGTGCACCCAGTCCACGGTGAAGCCCTCGCGTCTCAGGCCCTCGCGGATCGCCTCACCGATCATGGTGTCGTCTTCTACGAGCAGCAGTCTCATAAGGAAGAGAATATGATCCCGCGATGCTGCAGCGTCTCGTACACGATGCCGCCGCTTTGGGTGTGGCGCTGACGGAGCACGATGCCGCCCGGCTGCGCCAGCTGCTCGAGGAGCTGGCGCACTGGAACCGCCAGTTCAATCTGACTGGCATCACCGACCTCGAGAGCATGGTCAGTCATCATGTGCTCGACAGCCTGGCGATTCATCGCTATCTGCACGGCGCCGCCATCGCCGACGCGGGCACCGGCGCGGGGTTTCCGGGCCTACCGCTCGCGCTGGTGAATCCAGAGCGCCGCTTCACGCTCATCGACTCGAACGGCAAGAAGATCCGCTTCGTCTCCCACGCGGTGAGGACCCTGGGACTCATGAACGTCGAGCCGTTGCAGACGCGTGTAGAGACAATGCATCCGGAACGGCCGTTCGATACTGTAGTGGCGCGCGCGTTCGCCCCTCTGCCCGAGCTGCTGGAAACCGTGACGCCCCTTTGCGGCAGCGACACACACGTGCTCGCCATGAAGGGCAAATGGCCGCAGCAGGAGCTCGATGCCCTGCCGCAGCGTTGGCGCGTCGCCGAATCGCACACCCTCACCGTGCCCGGACTCGCAGAAGACCGCTGTCTCATCGTGCTCATGTCAGGCGTAGCTCATTAGAATCAACCGAGCCCACGCAGCGGAAGCGCGGTGGTCTCCTTGATCACCGACAGCGCGATGGAGGAATGGACCGATTGCACGCCCGGGAAGCGCGACAGATGGTCGAGGAAAAACGCCTCGTAGGCCTTGATGTCGCGGCAGACGATACGCAGCAGGAAGTCGGTCTCGCCCATCAGGGTGTAGCACTCGAGGATCTCCGGGTGCTGGCGCACGGCCTGCTCGAACTTCAGCAGCGCATCGCGTCCATGACCGCTCAGCTTCACGTGCGAGAACACGAGCACGTTGAGCCCCACTTTCTCCCGATCGAGCACCGCCACCCGCTTGCGGATGACGCCCAGCTCCTGAAGCCGGCTCACCCGCCGCCAGCAGGTCGAGGCCGTCATGCCCAGCCGCTCCGCAATCTCGGCGGCGGAGAGGTCGCCGTGCTCCTGGATCAGTTCGAGAATCCGCGCGTCACCGCGGTCGAGGTCTGCCTGCATCGCCCATCTCACCCTTGGTACTTCCAGTGCAATGAATCATTCACCGCGGCGCGCCAAAGGGCAACCTTTGTGACGCGCCGTGCAAGGTGCGACGGGTATGGTGGGGACTTCCTGGGTTGGCGGAGTGGTGCGATGGACCTCTTTCGACATGCGGGATTTCGATGCCCACGAGCAGGTGGTGTTCGGCTGCGACGCGGCCTCGGGACTGCGCGCCATCATCGCGATTCATTCCACCACCCTGGGTCCGGCAGCCGGCGGCTGTCGGATGTGGCCATATGCCGCTTCGTCGGACGCGGTCGTGGACGCTGTGCGCCTTTCGCGCGGCATGAGCTACAAGAACGCCATGGCCGAGCTGCCCTTCGGCGGCGGCAAGGCGGTGATCATCGGCGACCCGCGGGAGAAGACCCGTCAGCGGATGGAGGCATTCGGTCGGCTCGTCGATTCCCTCGGCGGCCGCTACATAACCGCAGAGGACGTCGGGACAACCACCACGGACATGGGACAGGTCGCCGGTGTGACGCCGTTCGTGAGCGGGCTGGCCCGTGAGTCGGAGCGTGTGGCTGAAGCCGGCATGGCTGTCGGGGGAGACCCGGGGCCGAAGACCGCGCTCGGTGTATTCCTCGGCCTCAAAGCGGCCGTGCGGTTCCGCCTCGGCCGCGCCAGTGTGGAAGGCTTGAAAGTCGCAGTGCAGGGGCTGGGCGGCGTCGGCTATCCGCTTTGCCGCCTGCTCGCGGCAGAGGGCGCGTCGCTTCGGGTAGCGGACTCTGCGGCCCGGCGCGGCGCAGCGCCTCTGCCGGGAAGTTGGGCGCGCAGGAAGTGCCCGCTGAATCGATCCTCTCGCAGGACGTGGACGTCCTTGCCCCGTGCGCGCTGGGTGCCGTGCTCGACTCGCGCTCCATCCCGACCGTGCGCGCTCGCGTCGTTGCCGGCGCTGCGAACAACCAGCTTGCGCGCGAAGAGGATGGAGAGGGATTGCATGCGAGCCGGGATCCTCTACGCCCCTGACTACGTCATCAATGCCGGCGGCATCATCAGTGTCGCCCACGAGTACCAGGGCGGCGCCACGGCAGCCCAGGTGAAGGCGGAGATCGAGAGGATTCCCGTGCGCCTCACGGAGATCTTCGAGCGCGCCCGCCGTGAAGGCCGCGCCACCAGCGCCATCGCCGATCAAATGGCGCGTGAGCGGCTTGTCTCCGGTACACGACGGATGGTGGCCTGAGCCTTATATTCGGCCGCCGGGGCCTCGCTTCGAAAGGCATTTCCCGGGCCGCCGTGAATCCATCCCTGGAGGCTGCGGGGAAAACTTCCTGTTTTTCACGCCCCGGGAAATGCCTTTCGAAGCGAGGCCCCGCTGAATGATTGGTCGGGTCGACGATGTACACTCTGCGCATGAAGCGCGTCATCGCGGTCGCCAACCAGAAAGGCGGTGTCGGTAAGACCACCACCGCCGTCAACCTGGCCGCCTCGCTGGCGGCCACCCGCCGCCGGGTCCTGCTGCTCGACCTCGATCCGCAGGGCAACGCGACCATGGGCAGCGGCGTCGACAAGTCGCAGCTCGCGCGCGGCACGCTCGAAGTGCTGCTCGGGGAAGCCGAAATGGCCGCAGCGATCTGCAGCGTCGAGCACGGCGGCTATGCGCTGCTGCCGGCGAATCAGGACCTGACATCCGCGGAGGTGCGGCTTCTCACCCAGACGGTCGGCCGTGAGACACGGCTGCGCCGGGCGCTCGAGCCGGTGCGCGGCGCCTACGACGTCATCCTCATCGATTGCCCGCCGGCTCTCAACATGCTCACCGTGAACTCGCTCGTCGCGGCGGACAGCGTGCTCATTCCGATGCAATGCGAGTACTACGCGCTCGAGGGCCTCTCGGCTCTGCTCGCCACCGTCGAGCAGATCCGCCTGGCCGTCAACCCGCCGCTCGAGATCGAGGGTATCCTGCGCACCATGTACGACCCGCGGAACAACCTCGCCAACGAGGTGAGCGCCCAGCTCCTCATGCATTTCGGCGACAAGGTGTTCCGCACGGTCATCCCCCGCAACATCCGCTTGGCGGAGGCGCCGTCGTTCGGCCGGCCGGTGTTGTTTCACGACAAGGAATCGCGCGGCGCGCTCGCCTACCTCGCCCTTGCGGGCGAGATGATCCGGCGCGAGGAGGAGACGCGGGAGCCCGCCGGCGCGCCCGCGGCGGCAGACGTGGCAGCCGGGGGCGAGGCGGCGTCATGATCCAGAAGAAGCCGACTCTCGGCCGGGGTCTGGCGGACCTGCTTGGCCAGATGAGCCCGGCGCGTCCACTGCCCGCGGCCGGGGAGCCGCAGGCGGCCGCCTCCGCGGCAGCTCCGCCTTCCGAGGAGCTGGCGCACCTGCCGCTCGATGTGCTGCAGCGCGGCCGATATCAGCCACGCATCGACATGCGGCCGGAGACGCTGGAGGAGCTGGCCGCCTCGATCAAGGCACAGGGAGTGGTGCAGCCGATCGTCGTGCGCCCGCTCGCCGCGCCTGCCGCGGGAGAGTCGCAGCGCTACGAGATCATCGCGGGCGAGCGCCGCTGGCGCGCCGCGCAGATCGCGGGCCTGGCGCGGATTCCCGCGGTCATCCGCCGCATTCCCGACGAGGCGGCGATTGCCGTCGCTCTGATCGAGAACATCCAGCGCGAAAGCCTCAATCCTCTGGAAGAGGCACGCGCGCTCGAGCGGCTGATCACCGAGTTCGAGCTGACCCATGCGCAGGCGGCCGAGGCCGTCGGCCGCTCGCGCGCTGCCGTCAGCAATCTGCTGCGCCTGCTGGAGCTCGCGCCGGAAGTCGGCGCGTTGCTCGAGCGGCGCGAGCTCGAGATGGGCCACGCCCGGGCATTGCTGGCGCTTACGGCCCGGCGCCAGCAGGCGGAAGTGGCGGTGATCGTGGCGCGGAAGAGTCTCTCGGTGCGCGACACCGAGGCGCTGGTGCGGCGCATGCAGCAGCGGGGCAAGGAAGCCGAGCCTGCCGCGGACGGCGCCGGCAACGGCGATCCGGACGTTCGCCGGCTGGAGCAGGAGCTTGCCGAGAAGCTCGGGGCGAAGGTGCTCATCCAACACTCCCAGGCCGGCAGGGGCAAGCTCGTGGTGAGCTACAACAGCCTGGACGAGCTGGACGGGATCCTCGCTCATATCAGTTGAGCGCTGGATCCGGGCTCCTGCCCGGCCCCGAGACTCGGCCACCTGCGGCGGCCGGGCACGTCCTTGTGCCTGAGTCGGCACGCTCCGACTCGCGCGCGAAACACATGGACCAATGGTGTATGGCCTTTTCGGGCCGGGATCACTATAATTCCGCGACTTTGCCCTTCGAGCGGGTGCAAGTACCTGTCGGACAAGGCAAAACTGCAGATCGGTGCTGCAGTTTCCGGGGCGACAGGGCGCCTCGATCGAACCCCACGTAACTGAGTGACACGCTCGAGCGTGAGGGCAGGGGCGCGGGCGTGTCGTCAACAGTTGGCGGGGTTGAGAGGGTGGCAATCGTCATCGATCTGCCGGCTGCGAAGCGGCTGGCCTTCGGAGTCGTGCGTGGACAGGCGGCGGTGACCGCGGCCGCGGCGCTGCTGGGCTTTGCGCTCGGCGGCTTTCATGTCGGCGCTGTCCGCGGCACTCGGCGGCGCCATCGGCACCGTTGCCAGTCTCGGCATGGCGCTCGTGGCCTTCGGCGGCAAGGCCGCCTCGCCCGCCCGGATTCTCGGCACGTTCTACGCCGGTGAAATCGTGAAGGTGGCGGTCGCGATCGTCTCGTTCATCCTGGTGCTGAAGCTGATGGGTGCTGCGCCGCTGCCGATGTTCGCCGCCTACATGGCGACGTTCGTCGTCTACTGGATCGTGCTGGCGCGCATGGCGCTGCCGGCGCTGGCCCGGTCGGACCCGGGCCGTGCCGCGACGCGCCGGGCGCGAGCCTGAGCCGCCTCAGGGAACATCATCGCCATGATGCTGCCGCAACTCTTCGCCGCCGAGACTCCGAACCTCACGGAGTACATCACCCATCACATCACCTTCCTCACCAACAAGCAGCCGGCGGGGTTGGTCGATTTCTCGGTGGTGAATTTCGATAGTGTCTTTTTCTCCATCGCGCTCGCGGTGCTCTTCTTCGGCGTGTTCTTCGCCGCGGCGCGACGCTGCACGAGCGGCGTGCCGGGCAAGTTCCAGTGCGCCATCGAAATGCTTCTCGAGCTAGTGAACCAGCAGGTGAGTGACACCTTCCAGGGAACCAGCAGGCTAATCGCGCCGCTCGCGCTCACCATCTTCTGCTGGGTGTTTCTGTTCAACTTCATGGACCTGCTGCCGGTGGACCTGCTGCCGGGCGCCGCGAGCAGCTTGGGCCTGGCTCACCTGAAGGACGTGCCGACCACGGATCTCAACATCGTGTTCGGCCTCTCGCTCACCGTGTTCGCGCTCATCATCTTCTACAGCATCAGGATGAAGGGCCTGGGCGGCTTCATAGCGGAATTCACGCTGCACCCGTTCGCCAGCAACAACGTGCTGGTGCAGGCGCTGTTCGTGCCGGTCAACCTGCTGCTCGAATCGGTCATGTTCTTCGCCCGGCCGATATCGCTGGCGTTGCGTCTTTACGGCAACCTCTACGCCGGCGAGATGGTGTTCGTGCTCATCGCGCTGCTCACGCTGACGAGCGGCTACCACGCACTGGCCAGCGTTGGCGGCTGGGCGCTCGTCATCCTGCAGTTCGCCCTGGGGCTGGCCTGGACCATCTTCGATCTCATCATCGGGCTGCTGCAGGCGTTCATCTTCATGATGCTGACCGTCGTCTATCTCTCGCAGGCGTACGAGCATCATTAGCCATCAAGCGGGTAGAACCAGCAATCGTCGAGAGTTACGTTTCATTCGGAGGCTCATAAAGTGGAAGGTATCGCACAAATTCAGGCCATGACCGTAATCGCCGTCGGGCATCATCTTCGGCATGGGCGCGCTGGGCACGGCCATCGGCTTCGGCATCCTCGGCGGACGCTTCCTCGAAGGCATGGCGCGCCAGCCGGAGCTCGCACCTGCGCTGCTCGTCAGAATGTTCATCGTCGCGGGCCTGCTCGATGCGGTGGCTCGATGATCGGCATCGGGTTCGCGCTGTTCTTCATGTTCGCGAATCCGTTCCTCACGGCCCTGCACACGGTCGCGCACTGATCGGCGGATCCAGGCAGGCCTGAGCCGCACGGCGCGTCGGGCTCGCCTGACGCGCTTCGCAGCACTCGCAACGGGAGACCAGAGTGAACATCAACCTGACGCTCATCATCCAGATGATCGTCTTCGCCTTGCTCGTCTGGGGCACGATGAGCTTCATCTGGCCGTCGCTCATGAGACAGGTGGAGGAGCGGCAGAAGAAGATCGCGCAGGGGCTCGCCGCCGCCGATCGCGGCGAGCAGGAGTTGCAGCAGGCACGCCAGGGCGCCGAAGAGATCCTGCGCGAGGCGCGCGATCGCGCCCGGCAGATCATCGACCAGGCGCAGCACCGCGCCAACGACATCCAGGAGCAGGCGCGCGTCAGCGCCACCCAGGAGGGTCAGCGCCTGGTGGCTTCGGCGCAGCAGCAGATCGGCCTCGAGGCCACGCGCGCGCGTGAGAGCCTGCGGCGCGAAGTCGGCGGCATGGTCGTCGCGGCGGCATCCAAGCTGCTGGAGCGCGAGATCGATCCGAACGCCCACGCAGGATCTCATCAACAAGCTCGCGGCGCAGATCTGACGGAGCGGTGACGGATGGCGGACAAAAGCACCATTGCCCGGCCCTACGCGAAGGCGGCCTTCGAGGAGGCGCGGGACCGCAAGCGGCTCGGCCCCTGGTCGGAGGCGCTGCAAAACGCCGCGGCCGTCGTCAGCGATTCCAGGGTCGAGGACCTGCTCGGCAATCCGCGCGTCACGCCCGAAGAGCTGGCGACGCTCGTCAGCGAGATCGCCGGGCCGCAGTTGGATGAGCAAGGCCGCAACTTCGTGCGCACTCTCGCCGACAATCGGCGGCTGTCTCTGCTGCCGGAGATCTCCGCGCGGTTCGATGAGCTCAAGGGCGAGGCCGAGGGCGTCATCGACGTGACGGTGACGTCCGCCGCTCCGCTCGACGACTCCCAACGCGGCAAGCTCGCGACGGCCCTCGAGCGGCGGCTGAAGCGCTCGGTGCGCCTGCAGTGCGCTACCGATCCGGCGCTCATCGGCGGCGCGGTGCTGCGCGCCGGCGACCTGGTCATCGACGGCTCGCTCCGCGGCCGGCTCGAGCGCATCGCCTACGAGCTGACCGCCTAAGCAATTTTCCGGGGAAACACTCTCATGGCCATCAAGGCAAGCGAAATCAGCGATCTCATCAAGCAGCGGATCGAAGGCTTCAAGTCCGTCACGGAGGCGCGCAACGTCGGCACGATCGTGTCGGTCACCGACGGCATCACGCGCATTCATGGCCTGGCCGATGCACGCTACGGCGAGATGCTGGAGTTCCCAGGCAACACCTTCGGCCTGGCGCTGAACCTCGAGCAGGACTCGGTCGGCGCGGTGGTGCTGGGCGAGTACATCCACCTGCGCGAAGGCGACAGGTCAAGACCACCGGCCGCATCCTCGAGGTGCCCGTGGGCCGGGAGCTCCTCGGCCGCGTGGTCGATGCGCTCGGGCAGCCGATCGATGGCAAGGGCCCGATCAATGCGTCGCGCACGGCGCCGATCGAGCGCGTGGCGCCAGGCGTCATCTACCGCAAGTCGGTCAGCCAGCCGGTGCAGACCGGCTACAAGGCGGTCGACTCCATGGTGCCGATCGGCCGCGGCCAGCGCGAGCTCATCATCGGCGATCGCCAGACCGGCAAGACCGCGCTCGCCGTCGACACCATCATCAATCAGAAGTCCTCCGGGATGAAGTGCATCTACGTCGCGATCGGTCAGAAGCAGTCGACCATCGCCAACGTCGTGCGCAAGCTCGAGGAGCACGGCGCGATGAAGCACACCATCGTCGTCGCCGCCTCGGCCTCGACGGCCGCCGCCCTGCAGTACATCGCAGCCTACTCCGGCGTGCACGATGGGCGAGTACTTCATGGACAACGGCGAGGACGCCCTCATCATGTACGACGACCTGTCCAAGCAGGCGGTCGCCTACCGGCAGATCTCGCTGCTGCTGCGCCGGCCGCCGGGGCGCGAGGCGTTTCCCGGCGACGTGTTCTACCTGCACTCCCGCCTGCTCGAGCGCAGCGCGCGCGTCAACGAGGAGTACGTCGAGCAGGTCAGCAAGGGCGCCGTGAAGGGTAAGACGGGCTCGCTCACCGGACTGCCGATCATCGAGACGCAGGCGGGCGACGTCACGGCATTCGTGCCGACCAACGTCATCTCGATCACCGACGGTCAGATCTTCCTCGAGACCGACCTCTTCAACGCCGGCATCCGTCCCGCGATGAACGCCGGTATCTCGGTGTCGCGCGTCGGCGGCGCGGCGCAGACCGACATCATCAAGAAGCTGGGCGGCGGCATTCGCCTGGCGCTGGCGCAGTATCGCGAGCTGGCCGCGTTCTCGCAGTTCGCTTCCGACCTCGACGAGGCGACCCGCCGCCAGCTCGAGCGCGGCCAGCGCGTCACCGAGGTCATGAAGCAGAAGCAGTACGCGCCCATGTCGGTGGCGGAAATGGCGCTTTCCATCTACGCCGTCAACAACGGCTACATGGACAAGGTGGAGCTGAAGAAAGTGGTAGCCTTCGAGGCGGCGCTGCAGGCGTTCGCGCAGACGAGCTATCAGCCGCTGCTCGATCGCATCAACAAGGACCCGAAGCTCAAGGACAACGAGGCGGAGCTGAAGAAATGCGTCGAGGACTTCGTCAAGACCGGAACCTACTAACGCTCCGACCCGCGTAAGCAGTCATGCCAGGCACCAAGGAAATCCGCTCCAAGATCGCGAGTGTGAAGAGCACTCAGAAGATCACCAAGGCCATGCAGATGGTGGCCACGAGCAAGATGCGCCGCGCGCAGGACCGTATGCGTCAGGCGCGCCCCTATGCGGAAAAGATGCGTAACGTCATCGGGCATCTCACCGAGGCCAATCCGGACTACCGGCATCCCTTCCTGCAGCCGCGCGACGACGTCAAGAGCGTGGGCATCATCGTGGTCGCCAGCGACCGCGGTCTGGCCGGCGCGCTGAACGCCAACGTCTTCAAACAGACGCTGTATCTGATGCGCGACTGGCAGGGGAAGAGCGCGACAGCCAGTCTCTGCCTGATCGGCGCCAAGGGAGTCCTCTTCTTCCGCCGCCTCGGCGTCCCGATTCTTGCCAACGTCTCGCATCTGGGCGACGCCCCGCACATCAAGGATCTGATCGGCACCGTCAAGGTGATGCTGGACGCTTACCGCGACGGCAAGATCGACCGGCTGTTCCTGGTGAATGCCCAGTTCGTCAACACCATGACGCAGAAGCCGGTGGTGGAGCAGTTGCTGCCGGTCCAGCCCATCGACACCGAGGGACTGCAGGAGCACTGGGACTACATCTACGAGCCGGAGGCCGCGAAAATCCTCGATGGGCTGCTGATGCGCTACATCGAATCGCAGGTCTACCGCGCAGCCGTCGAGAACGTCGCCTCCGAGCAGGCGGCGCGCATGGTCGCCATGAAGGCCGCGTCCGACAACGCCAGCGACCTCATCAGCGAGCTGCAGCTCATCTACAACAAGGCCCGCCAGGCCGCGATCACCAAGGAGCTCGCCGAAATCGTAGGAGGAGCTGCCGCGGTATGACTTTTCTTCTGAGGAAATTCCATGGCTAACACGGCCGAAGGCACCATCACCCAGATCATCGGCGCCGTCATCGACGTCGAATTCCCGCGCGAGGCGATCCCGCGGGTTTACGAGGCGCTGAAACTGAAGGACGTCGACCTGACGCTCGAGGTGCAGCAGGAGCTCGGGGACGGCATCGTGCGCACGATCGCGATGGGTTCTTCCGAAGGACTACGGCGCGGCCTCTCCGTTGTAGCGACGGGCGCGCCCATCACCGTCCCGGTCGGCAGGGCGACGCTCGGCCGCATCATGGACGTGCTCGGCCACCCGCAGGACAACCGGGGCCCGGTCCAATCGTCGGAGCAACTGCCGATCCACCGTGCGCCGCCGTCCTTCGAAGACCAGGCGGGCGGCCAGGACCTGCTGGTCACGGGCATCAAGGTCATCGACCTGCTGGTACCGTTTGCCAAGGGCGGCAAGGTGGGCCTGTTCGGCGGCGCCGGCGTCGGCAAGACCGTCAACATGCTGGAGCTCATCAACAACATCGCCAAGCAGTACAGCGGCCTGTCGGTGTTTGCGGGCGTCGGCGAGCGCACCCGCGAGGGCAACGACTTCTATCACGAGATGATCGAGTCGGGCGTCATCGACCCGAAGACGCTGTCGAACTCGAAGGTGGCGATGGTCTACGGCCAGATGAACGAGCCGCCGGGCAACCGCCTGCGCGTCGCGCTCACCGGTCTGACCATGGCGGAGTACTTCCGCGACGAGAAGCGCGAGGACGGCGGCAAGGGCCGTGACGTGCTCTTCTTCGTCGACAACATCTATCGCTACACGCTCGCGGGCACGGAGGTGTCGGCGCTGCTCGGCCGCATGCCGTCGGCGGTCGGTTACCAGCCGACACTCGCGGAGGAGATGGGTGTGCTGCAGGAGCGCATCACTTCCACCAAGACGGGCTCGATCACCTCCATCCAGGCCGTGTACGTGCCTGCGGACGATCTGACTGATCCGTCGCCTGCAACGACCTTCGCGCATCTGGATGCGACCGTGGTGTTGTCCCGGCAGATCGCCTCGCTCGGCATCTATCCGGCGGTGGATCCGCTCGACTCGACCAGCCGGCAGCTCGATCCGCTGGTGGTGGGCGAGGAGCACTACAACACCGCGCGCGGAGTGCAGGCGGTACTGCAGCGCTACAAGGAGCTGCAGGACATCATCGCCATCCTCGGCATGGACGAGCTGTCGGAGGACGACAAGCTGACGGTATATCGCGCGCGCAAGGTACAGCGCTTCCTGTCGCAGCCGTTCAACGTCGCCAAGGTGTTCACCGGTCAGGACGGCAAGATCGTGCCGCTCAACGAGACGATCCGCGGCTTCAAGGGCATCATCAACGGGGAGTTCGACTCCCTGCCGGAGCAGGCCTTCTACATGGTCGGCTCCATCGATGAGGCGGTCGCGAAGGCGAAGACGGTCCAGTAGAACGGAGCCCCGCCATGGCCGAGCAGCACACCATTCAGGTCGATATCGTCAGCGCCGAGGGCGAGATGTTCTCGGGCCCGGCGACGATGGTGTTCGCGCCCGCGTCCGAGGGGGACATCGGGGTTGCGCCACGTCATGCGCCACTGCTGTCGCTGCTCAAGCCTGGGGAAGTGCGAGTACAGACTCCCGACGGACAGGAGCTGCATTTCTTCGTGGGCGGCGGCGCGATCGAAGTGCAGCCTTCCAAGGTGACCGTGCTGGCTGATACGGCGCTTCGGGCCAAGGACATCGACGAGGCGGCGGCGCTGGCGGCGAAGCAGCGGGCGGAAGAGGCCCTGCGGGACCGCAGCGGTCACATCACGCAGGCAGAGGCGCTGGCCGAGTTGGCGCGGGCCGCGGCGCAGTTGAAGATTATCGAGCGGTTGCGCAAGCTGCGGTCGTAAACCCCTCACGGGTGCGACATGGCTAATTCGAAGTCCGCGGCTGCCGTTCCCCTCTCGGTCATCATCCTCGCGGCCGGGGAAGGCAAGCGGATGAAGTCCGCTCTGCCCAAGGTCCTGCAGCCCCTCGCCGGGCGACCGCTCCTGGCTCATGTCATCGATACCGCCCGCTCGCTTGGACCGGCGGCGATTCGTGTCGTCTACGGCCATGGCGGCGAGAGGGTGCGCGAGGTGCTTGCGGGGGAAGCTGTAGCGTGGACGCTGCAGGCACAGCAGCTGGGCACGGGCCACGCGGTACTGCAGGCGATTCCGCAGGTGCCCGCTGACCATGTGGCACTCATCTTATATGGTGACGTGCCGCTTCTTGGCACCCAAACGCTGGCTCAGCTGGTGGCGCTGGCCGGGCCAAGCCAGGTCGCGCTGCTCACCATGACCGTCGATGATCCGACCGGGTATGGGCGGATCGTGCGTGACGGTGAGGGGCGCGTACAGCGGATCGTGGAGCAGAAGGAGGCGTCGGCCGAGCAACGCCTGATCCGGGAGTGCAACACGGGCGTGCTCGCGGCGCCGGCAAAGCTGCTGAAGCGCTGGCTGGAGGGGCTGAAGGCCGACAATTCGCAACGCGAGTACTACCTCACCGACATCATTGCAATGGCGGTGAAGGACGGCGTGGCCGTCAACCCGCTGGGATGCGCCGACGCCATCGAGGCGCTCGGTGTCAATGACAAAGTGCAGCTCGCCACGCTGGAGTCGGTGTGCCGACAGCGGGCGGCGCGCGAGCTCATGCTGGCGGGAGTGACGGTCGCCGACCCGGCAAGGATCGATGTCCGGGGACGCGTGACCCATGGCAAAGACGTGTCCATCGACATCAATGTCGTGTTGGAGGGCACGGTCAGGCTCGGCGACAGGGTCCGCATCGGGCCGGGCTGCGTGATTCGCGATGCCGAGATCGGCGACGACACACAGGTTCTCGCGCACTGTGTCATCGAGGGGGCGGTAATCGGCCCCAACTGCAACATCGGGCCGTTCTCGCGGTTCCGGCCGACATCGCATCTGGCGGGCGGTGTGCACATCGGCAACTTCGTCGAGGTCAAGAATTCGACGCTGGCGGCGGAGTCGAAGGCCAATCATCTGTCTTACGTGGGCGACGCGCAGGTTGGCGCGCGGGTGAACATCGGCGCCGGCACGATCATCGCCAACTACGACGGCGCCAACAAACACCGCACCGTGATCGAGGACGACGTCCACACCGGCTCCAACAGCGTGTTGGTGGCTCCGATAACGATCGGGGCCGGCGCCACCGTGGCGGCGGGGTCGACGGTCGCGAATGAGGTGCCCGCGGGCAAGCTCACCATTGCCCGCGCGCGTCAGACGACGATCGAGAACTGGAAGCGGCCGACGAAGCAGAAGAAATAGCGGCTAGACGAACGGCGTCCGGCATCGGATGGCTGCTCCAACGTAGATTGGGCCACGCGCGTTCCGCGCTCGTAACAGACGCTCACCAACACGTCCGTGCTCCCGTGCCTCCCGGGCCCGGATTTTCGGAGTTTTTGCACAAGCACGGAGCCTACTGGTTCTTTCGCGCCATGGCGGAGCCGTCGCAGGCTCATGAGATCATTGCGGTGAATCTCGTGAGCCCTCTCCACGACCATCTGCAGGATCGTCCTTGTCGCATCTACACGCATCGGCGGCTTCAATTCAAGTGTTTTGGGGATGATTTCGTGTACCGTCCCGACGTTTGGACGGCATGCGGGGAGACCCGGAACGCGAAAGGAGAATATGTCGACGAGCCAAGCATCGTGATCGAGGTACTCTCGCCTTCGACCGCACGGATCGACAGGCGGGAGAAACTGTTCAACTATCACGAGATCCCCTCGATCAAAGAGTATGTGGTGGTTGCGCAGAAGCCCGTGCACGTGGTGATCTACCGCCGGGTGGAGCAGTGGAAGCCCCAAATCCTCGATTCTCTCGAGGACGTTCTGCAACTTCAGTCCATCGAGCTCGCGATCCCGGTCAGATGTATCTACAGGGGAGTCCCATAGTCCCAGCTGCCGCGCAAGGATGGCATACGAACGCCATACGTGTGTCAACGTACTGTGCGGGCGGGGATTTTCTCGGGTTCATGTTCGCCTGCGCGGCGCTGTTCCGCGTCTTGGCGCCGCCCCTTCGTTGCAACGAAGCCGTAGCACTCATGCGTTAGCTTGTGCGTGGTTGAGATCAGAAGAACGCGCCTAGGTGAGGTTTAGTCGGACTGGGGATCTGCGGACGCACTCATGGCTCGCTTCGCCGTTATGGGACGGTATCAAGCGGCTCGAGAGCCGCCATCGCGAGCTGCAGCGGGAGCACGATCTCGCGCGCCGGCGGCTCGATCAGGTCACACCGGAAGAGGCCGATGAGCTGCGCAGCGCCTGGCGTGATTACTGCGAGGTGATCGCCGAGCTCGACGAGACGACGGCCGCGCTCGAGCACCTGCGCACCGGCACGGGCTGAGGTGCGGGCGCGGGCAGGTGATGGTTCCGCTGTCTCGCCGAGCGCGGACACGCCTCGGCTTACTCCAGACCAGCGTGTGCAAGCTGGCGGCGCAGCGCAACGAGGCGCTGCGGCTCTTCATCGCCAGCCGGCACGCCACCACCCCCGCGGCGCAGCGCGAGTTCTGGCTGGAGTTCTCATGGATCGACCAGGAATACCGCGCCGCCGTGCACCGGCTCGCTGAGTTCTGCCGGCAGCGGCTCGCGGCTCAGGTGGCCGCCGATAGGAAACGAGAGTGTAACGGCGGCGCCTGACCTGCTGCGCCGAGACCGGCGTCACCAGCCAAACCTCGACTCGCATGGCCAGGCATTGGGATTCGGCTGCATTTATCCGGCCCTGGTGAAGACGCTGGCGGACCAGCTCGAGAAGGCTGGGCTCAGTTGGAAGGGTTACATGGACGGTCTCGGCACCGACCCCGAGCGAGATCAACCCGTTACCTGCTCGGTGGACAAGATCGGCAAGCAGGATCTGACCCGCATACCGAATGGCGACGACTCATACGCAGCCATCCAAAACCCCTTTGTCTATTTCCATGGGATCATCGACAACCCGAAGGGCTGCAACTCGCACATCGTCGGTCTCGACGAGCTGAAGACCGATCTGCGCCGCGTCGCCACGACTCCGAACTATTCCTTCATTGCTCCCGGCACCTGTCACGAGGCCTGGGGCAGGTACTGTGGCACCACCGAGGCTCCGGCCGGCACTATCATCGCCGCCTTCCTGCGGCAGTGGGTGCCGCTGATTACTCACTCCCCGGCGTTCCGCAAGGACGGCCTGCTGATCATCACTTTTGCTCAATCCGATGGCAGCGCGCCACAGGACTATGACGCGTGCTGCGGTGAGCAAGGGATGTCCGTTAACCCGGAAAAGGCGGGCCTCCGCGGTCCGGGAGGCGGCAAGGTCGGAGCGGTGGCGCTGTCGCCCTTCATCCGGCCTGGCACCGTCTCGACGGTCCCCTACAACCATTACTCCCTCCTCCGCACCGTGGAGGACGTCTTTGGCCTGGATCACCTCGGCTTCGCCGCCGAGCCGGGCCTGCGGCCCTTGGACTCGGACGTCTTCACCCGGTAGCCCCCGCGCTAACGCGACCAGTGCGGGGGGCGCATCACCTGTCGGGCCTCCTCCAGAGTCGCAACGCACTGTATGGCGACTTGGAACGGCTGAATGGCGCCTTGCCGCAGGTGAGCGCCGTGTTTTGAGGCGAATCGCTGCGCGAAAACCGGGTATTCCTTGCTCGGGGGGCCCGATGAGTGATGGAAGAACCCGAGCTCGCTGACTACACCGAGCCGGTAGCCGGCGTGCGCCGCGCGCAGCGTGAAATCGATGTCGTAGAAATGAAAACCGTTGAAGGTTTTGGCATCCCAACCGATGTCGGCGACCACGGCGCGTCTTGCGGCGAGAAAGAGACCATCCATGGCAAGGATGCCGCCTATTGCCGGTCGATGCGCACCATAGACATGGACCTCGAATCCTCCGCGCGGACTGGGATGAGTCACTTGGCCGAACAGATGACCGATGCCCGCATGTGTCCAGACGGGACTCATCAGCTTGTCGGTGCCGGCGACGCCAACGACGTCGAAGCGCTCCATGGACCGCTCCAGCACGTCCCCTAAGTCGTCGTAGAGGTATTCGAGATCATGGTGCGCGAACACTATCGGGTCGCCGACGCACTGCGCGAACCCACGCGCATACCCCTCGCACATGCTGCGTGCGTCGGGAATGATGATCATCTCGAATGCGCGTCCGCCCAGCAGGCGCTGGTACATCCGGCACGTCGCCTCGGCGAGTTGCGGCCGGTGACTGTTGATTACGATCGACAGCATTCCAGTGACGTGTCGCAGAGTTCCAACTAGACCAGGAAGCGCGAATAGTCGCCCGGCGGCGCGTAATCCCGCTTGGGGTCGAAAGGCAGCCTCGCGAGCTGCGTCCAGGGAATGTCCCTCACGGCCGAGTACGGCAGCGAGACCGGCATGTCGTATTTCCACTTGAACCGGGCCCAGTTCTCGTAGACCCGGGCCCAACGGCGTTGCCGCTTCTCCTGCCGCTGCGCCTCCGGCAGCCAGGTCAGATTGGCGTCCTGCGAGTGGAAGGCGAATGCCCCGCGCACCACCGCGAGGTCGAAGCCGGCGATCCGCGCTCTGACGCCGTAATCCGGATCGCCGAAATAGCCGTAGAAGCGCGGATCGAAGGTCCCGATGCGCTCGATCACTTCGCGCCTCACGAGGAAGGCGTCACCCACCAGGAAGGGGTCGGGCGCCGCCTCGTGTCGGTGGACGCGAAGCTGGCCGGCGGAGAATTCGAACAGGTCATCCAGCGTCTTGAGCGGTGCGCTCACAGACACGTTGTGAGAAGGCAAGCCACCGTTGTCGACGAAGTTTGAGCTGCCTCTGAGGATCCCGAGCCGCGGGTTCGAGCGAGCCGCCGCGAGCAGCGCCTGCAGGTATGCTGGGGTCACGAAGATGTCGTTGGAGATGAAGAATACCCACTGTCCGCGAGCGTGTGACAGCACGGCATTGACGCTGCCGGTGTACTCGAGATTCTCGGAAAACGAGAAGACCTTCGTGTTGGCATGATGCGCGCGCGCGGAGGCGTACAACGCGCGTATGCGATCGCCGTCGGGCGAGCAATCATCGATCAGGAGCAGCGCGTAGTCGCCGACCGCGCTGCGGAACAGCGCCTGCAGGCATAGCGAGGTGACCGCTGCGTTGCCATAGGCGGCTGTGGCTATCGTGACGTCCCCATCGAGATGAACCGGCTGCAAGCCCGCGGGATTGGTCTCTGCCTGGCCGCTGGGGTCGTTGGCGGTTGTAGTTGCTGGCATGGCAACCATTTACGGTAGCTGCCGCTTGTGTCAGTCGCGTTACCGCCCAAGCGGCTGCGCTAAGCCCGCACGCGCCGATAGCGGGTGGCATTCTGTCAAGAAAGAGTCGTAGTCCCGCAATATATAAGTGAGAGGCTGCCGCCGTTCGGGAGGGAAGCGGGAGCGGCGCCGTTACGCGGTCCGCAGCTCGTACTCACATTGAGGCGACCGCGTTCGTTTGTGCTGGCGGGCGTCTGTCAAAAATGTGACTCGTCCATGCAATAAGTCAATGCGAAGCTCGCGCTACGTCGGGAAGGGAATCGGAGCTGCGGCGCTACGGCGCCGCAGCTCCAGGGTCCGGTGACCGGCGCAGCTGCGGCCCCAGGGTGGAGGCCATCCTTTTGGGAGTCAAAGCTCATGATTACAAAAAAGATCCTTTCGACCGCGGCGCTGGGCGCCTGCGCACTGCTGGCTCTGATGGGCACGGCGCGAGCCTCCACCCTGGTACTGACTTGCCAGGCGCAAGCGCCCGGCACGAATTCGACCTGCCCGGCGACGGCGCCGATGTACTCCGTCCCGGGTCTCTATCTTTACGGCGATTCCATCACCAGCCCGGACGGCACGGGGCAAATCACCGGTTCCGACATCAACGGCAACTCCGCGGGCTTCATCGACGCCTACTTCTTCGACATCGCGCCGGCTAAGGCCGATGCCGTCTCTGCGACGATCACCGATGGCAGTACGATCTCGGCCGACGACCTCTTCGCGAGGTTGTACACCCTCTCGAGCAACCCCGAAGGCCTGGTCGTCGGATCGCCGGTCGGCACGGTTTACAACGGTGTCATCAGTACCAGCGACGGTTCGACCACGGTCACGATCGGCCAGGTCATGCTGCCGGCGGGCTCCTACGTGCTCGAGATCTCAGGCACCGTGAATGGCAGCTTCGCTGGCGGCTACACCGGGTCGCTCGATCTCGCGCCCGTTCCGCTGCCGGCGTCGTTTCCGCTTCTCCTGGCGGGTCTCCTCGGCTTCGCCGGGTTGTTCATCCAGCGGTCGCGGAATCGCTGAGACCCGACCGCGCGCGCCCGACGGTCGGCTAATGCATCCGGCCGAGCCGCAGCAGATTCACCAGGCCGACCAGGACGACGGCCCCCAGAAGCGATACCAGTAGGGCATTCAGGTTGAGCAAGCCCTCGCTGCTCGTCCCGCCCAGGAGCGGCGCGAGCAGCGGTCCCGCGAGAAGCGCGCCAAGGATGCCCGCCAGGGTGCTCAGAACGGCGCTCCGGTCGGCGTTGCATCGCATGATCAGGCTGCCGAGCGAGCCGATCACGATACTGACGATCAGCCAGACGATGATGCTCATTAGGGTCGGATTCCCAGCGGACTGCCTAGCCTTCAAGAGCAGCCGGCGTGCCCGGCCACGCTTGCGCCCCGGCCAGCCCCGGAGGCCCTCCCGGCGCGGAATTCAGGCAAACTGGGCGTTCTCAGTAGACCCAGGACCTGGCCACTATGTGCGGAATCGTCGGCGCCATCGCGGAGCGGAATATCGTCCCCATCCTGATGGAGGGCCTGCGGCGCCTCGAGTACCGCGGCTACGATTCCGCGGGCATCGCCGTCCTCAATGGCAACGGGCAGCTCAGCCGGTTGCGCACGGTCGGCAAGGTGCGGATGCTTCAGGAGGCACTGGAGCGCTCACCGGCCACCGGCAAGCTCGGCATCGCCCACACTCGTTGGGCGACCCATGGGGTGCCGAGCGAGCGCAACGCCCACCCGCACGTCTCCCTGGACGGCCTGGCAATCGTCCACAACGGCATCATCGAGAATCATGAGGAGCTGCGTGCGGACCTCGAGCGCCGCGGCTACGAGTTCGCCTCGGAAACCGACACGGAGGTGGTGGCCCATCGGATCCACCATCACCTGGAGACTCTCGGCGACCTCTTCAAGGCGGTCCGCGCCACCGTGGCGGAGTTGGAAGGCGCCTACGCGCTGGCGGTCGTCAGCGAGAATGACCCGGACCGCGTAGTGGCAGCCCGCCAGGGTTGTCCCGTGGTCATCGGATTGGGCGTGGAAGAGAACTTCATCGCCTCGGACGTCTCCGCGCTGCTGCCGGTGACTCGCCGGTTCATGTTCCTGGAAGAGGGCGACGTCGCGGAGGTCCGGCGCAAGTCGGTACGCGTCATCGACGTCAACGGCAACACCGTCGAGCGGCCGGTACGCGAGAGCGAGCTCAACGCCGATGCGGCCGAGAAGGGACAGTACCGCCACTTCATGCTGAAGGAGATCCACGAGCAGCCCCGGTCCGTCGCCGACACCCTGCAGGAGCGAGTTGCCAACGGGCGCTTGCTCGAGGCGGCGTTTGGCCCTGCAGCGGCCGACGTATTCAAGCGCACCGCGGGCGTGCATATCGTGGCGTGTGGAACCAGCTTCCACGCTGCGGCCACTGTCCGCTACTTCATCGAGCAGATCTGCCGCATCCCCTGCGCCGTGGACATCGCCAGCGAGTACCGCTATCGCAATCCCCTGGTGCCGCCCAACTCACTGTTCGTGACCATATCCCAATCCGGAGAGACTGCCGACACGCTGGCGGCGCTTCGCCTGGCGAAGGAATCGGGCTACCTTTCGACCCTGGCCATCTGCAACGTCCCGGAAAGCTCGCTCGTGCGCGAGTCGGAGCTCGTCATGCTGACGCGCGCCGGCCCCGAGATCGGCGTCGCCTCCACCAAGGCGTTCACCACGCAGCTCGCGGCGCTCTCCATGCTCGTCATCGCACTGGCCCGCCACCACGGGGCCGATGCGGAGCGCGAGCGCGGGCTCGTGACACGCCTGGTGGAGCTGCCGTCGATCATCGAGAAGACGCTCGCGCTCGACCCGGTCATCCACCGTCTGGCAGAGCGCTTCGCGGACAAGCGCCATGCTCTCTTCCTTGGCCGCGGTGCCCTGTACCCCATCGCGATGGAGGGAGCCCTGAAGCTCAAGGAAATCTCCTACATCCACGCCGAGAGCTATCCCGCCGGCGAGCTCAAGCACGGACCGCTGGCTCTGGTCGATGCGGACATGCCGGTCATCGCCGTTGCTCCCAACAACGACCTGCTCGAGAAACTGAAATCCAACCTGATGGAAGTCCGGGCCCGCGGCGGCGAGCTGATCGTGTTCGCGGATCCTGAATCAGGCTTCCAGCCGAGCGATGGCGTTACCGTCATCGAGATGCCGAAGCACGTGACCTACTTCCAGGCCCCTGCTGTCTACACCATCCCCCTGCAGCTACTCGCCTACCACGTTGCCATCCTCAAAGGCACCGACGTCGATCAGCCGCGCAATCTCGCCAAGAGCGTGACGGTGGAGTGAACTGAGGCCGCCCGAGCCATCGCTGGATAGATGATCACGTGAGCGATGCGCTTGGAATTTCGCGAGTGCCGTAGCAGAACGGCAGGATCTCCGGCGAGACTCCCGGTTAGAGCGACAGCGATGCGCTGAAGGCAGGGGCGAATACCTGCAGCTCTGCGTCGGTGAGCCCGACCTCCCTGGACGTCGCGATCTCGCGCCAGTTCGCCACGGCAGCGGCCATTGCGCTTGCCTCTTCCTGAGCCTCGATGGGCCGCAGCCCGAAGTAGGTGCTCCCGTGGATGAGTTGTTTCAAGGAGGTAATGGGCCCTGTGTCCTCTGACAGCCAGGTCTTGGATTCCCTATCCCGATCCGGAAACGGGTTGACATCGAAGGCGGGCGCGAGCCGCCACTGACCGTTGCCCGCGTAGAGGACCCCCACGTTCCACAGATGATCGTCGACATTGTTGATTAGGAAATTGAAAAGGAGTCGACGCCACAGTTCGCGCACATCCTCGGAAGGCCTCGCGCTGACCCGACGCAGCGCGTCGGCGAGCTCCGTATAGGCGCGGTCCTCATCCCGTCGGGCTTGGAGCAGCGATCCTCCTGACAGGTAGGCGATGCGGGCTCCCTCGGCCGTTCGGTCGAATCGACGGATGACCGCGACGGGTGTGCCGTCGACTGCTTCAACTCGCGCCTGAGCAACATCGAGCTTGGCGAGCGCCGCGAGCTTGAGCGCTAGTACCTCACCCCGCACGACGGAGCGCGTGTCACCGATGCTTGGGAACTTGCCAAGCGCGAGTGCTCCATTCCTATCCAGCACGGTGCACTTCGGCCGCAGGCCACCCAGGGAGGTGCCTTTCCCCTGAAGGAAGCGAAGATCTGCCTCGGTCTCAGTGCCCTGCTCGACGGCGCGGGTCGAGGCGTAGATCTTTTCAAGCTCGATGAATTGTGGAGTGCGAAACTCGGTGTCCGATCGCAGGAACCGGCCCTTTGCGTCGCGCAGGCGCAGCGCTCCCATACGGCTGAAGTCATCGACCGCGGTGAGGAGATCGAACCGCGTCAGCGCTCCAAGCGATGGGTCGCGTTGGCGGAATTTAGCGTGCGCGCGCTGTATGACGCGCTTTCCCCACATATCGGGTTCGGTGTCGGCCAAGGCGCGGGGAAATGGTGAATCCTCGCTGGACGGTGCACGGCGCGTGAAATAACCCTCGCGGAGCGGCAGATCCGGAGAGATTTCGAAACGCTCAGCGTGGGCCAGCCAAGACCTGCCATATGCGAAGGCGGAATACTCGCGGCGGCCGTCGCGTATGAGCGCGAGTTCGCCGACCTCGAGTGCAGCGCGCCCTACCCACACGCTCGCCTCCTGCCGAGTGGTCGCGCGCGCGTTCACATTGCCCCCGAGCTTTTCCGCGCGCGCACCCGCTTCGGCAGCTGCTCATCCGCGAGTTGAATCCCGAGTTCGTCCGTGGCTGTGTCGAGCAATTGTTCCAGCCGACCGAGTTCGCCAAGCACATACAGTGTGCGGGCGAGATTCTCGAGGGCCACCGCTCCGTCACCCTTTTCCAGTCGCTTCAGTGTCGCCTCTGAGATTCCACTGCGCTCGGCGAGAGAAGCGCGCGAGAGGCGCCGCCGCCGGCGCGCCCTGGACACGTCCTCACCGACCTTGGTAATCGCGCGAGCCACCGGAAGGGGTATAGGCGGCTTTATATTAATGGTCATATAGAACCCTTAAAACCAGATAAGTGATTATATATGACCAGTATATAACGTCGAGAGTTTTGGAATGGAAAAGATCGTATAGGACCCGTAATCGTCATTGACGGGTCATATACGACCTATTAACGGAGGGTTACGGTGGAGTTGTCGTCAGGCGATCCGGAAGACGGCTGAAAGCGAGAGCAAAGACTCCGCCGCTGCTCATGGCGAAGCTGCTCACTCTGCCCGCGGAATTCGTGACGAAACGGATGACGAATTGAGAGTCGTCCCCTTTGGCCTCGAATGACCGCGAGACGAGTGGAGTCAAAAGCAGTGCGGCGTCACGCCGGCCGACGGGTGTTGCGACCAAGTGGTTGCCGTCCAGCGTGACACGGTATGTCGCAAGTGCTTCCGGGCTCCAATAGGCTCCAACGTATCGCCGCAGCTCGTCGACCGACGGGCTCCATGGCCGAGCCCTGTCGTATGTTACGGGGCTGCTGCCGCCATTGGTCGCGACAAAATGATCGTTGTCCGTGAATCGGATCGAGTCGTACCCGGAGCTGAATTCTGCGGCGGATACGGCGGGAAGAGCCGCACCGCCGGAAATACTGAGGCCATCCCCTGATACGGTCAGGCGAAGCGGCAGACCTCGAAGCTCATCGACGTAGAGGCCCTGACGGCGCCTCAATTGGTCGGGCGCAAGTTTGAGCGCAGCGCGCGAGGGCGGTTCCGGCAAAAAGAGGTCGGCGACAGCATGAGCCAGTGGCGTGGAAACTATCCCTTTGGAGTTGCAGAGCAGGGCCATCGACAGGTGTGAGGAGGGAAACCGTCCGAGCCAGGTCGAGTACCCGGCCGTGAGGCCGTCGTGAAAGACAATGTGCTGCCCTCCATAGCTTCCGATGAACAAGCCGCGCGCATACACGATCGGCTGACCGTCATTGAGCCGGGTCCTGCGCTGCAATTCCCGCGTGATATAGGGGCCGAGCGTGCCGTGGGAGAGCGCTTGATTCCAGCGCAGCAGGTCGCCCACGGTCGTCAGCAAAGCGGCGTGACCGTATGTGTCTTCAAAGGGCATCAACTGACGAAAGCCGTTTTCGCCCGGCTCGTAGGCGATCGCGCGGTTCTTCACCACCCGCCGGAAGTCGTCCCGCCATTGGGTGCGCGTCATGCCCAACGGTGTGAGCAGATGCTCGAGGCTGAATGTGGGTAGAGATTCGCCGCTGACTCTGCCTACGATGATCGCCAGCAGGTCGTAGTCCGTATTTATGTACTGATAGAACGTGCCGGGGGCGTAATTCAACTTCCTTTGTGCGACGACGATGTCCAGGATGTCGTCCATCGTGTACACGCGCGTCGTCCGAGGCCACCCCGCCATCGCTTCGACGGTTCCCCAATCGCGCAGTCCGCTGGTATGGCCGAGCAGATCGTTGATCGTGATCGGAGCCCCATAGTTGGGCAATTCAGGAATGTATTTCCTGGCGTCGTCCGTGAGCGCAAGCTTGCCCTGCTGAGCCAGCAGTAGGACCGATGCGGCCGTGAACTGCTTGGAAACCGATCCGGCCTCGAAGATCGTCGCAGCAGTGATGGGTACGTCGTGCTCGAGATCCGCGGTCCCATAACCCCGAGTCAGAAGTACGCGTCCATCCTTTTCGATTCCGATGGCGCAACCGGGAGCGCCAGGCCGGGTCACCGGCTGAAAAATGCGAGCGACGAGGCGTTCAGTGTCTGAAGGAGAGGCGGCCTGTGCTCGTCCGGGCGGGGAGTTCGCGAGTGCGGCGAGCACGAGAAGTGCTAACGCCAGGGATCGCGCGCCGTACCTTTGCCCTTCTGAGGTCATGAAGCCTTCTCCCCATGTAATCAATCCAAATTTGCTTTAAATAGCCGGAAATAGCGACTTTTATGCGTTTTAATGCCTATCGACTAGACATCGGTAAATTTCCTGATACATTAAAAGGATGGAAACAGCAGCTTTTAGGCCTTTTAAAGCATAGATTATGTCGAAGCGAAACGCTCTTTCAATGGCCCCTCCTTTCGAGGTCGAGCGGGCGCTGACGAGCCTGGGGACCAATCTGCGCACTGCGCGCCTAGCGCGCAATCTCTCGATTGAGCAGGCTGCCGCCAAGATCGGTGTGGGATATAGAACGGTCGCCACCGCCGAGGCCGGTAAGCCCGGCACCGCTGTCGGCGTCTATCTTTCACTGCTTTGGATCTACGACCTCCTCGGTCAAGTCCATGAGCTCGCGGATCCTTTGCGCGATCCCCTCGTTCAGCGGGCCGCGCGAACGCGGGAGCGCGCCTATCCCAGCCGCGAGGGTGCGCTCGATAATGACTTCTGAAGCCTTCGTCCATCTTATGCTTCCCGCGACGACGGAGTTCGTCGCGGCCGGCCGCTTTGTCCTTGCTACCGACAGAACGGGTGTTCCGTTCGGCCGCTTCGTCTACGGGCGCAGCTATCTGGAGCGCAACGACGCCGTGCCCATCGACCCCGTTGAGCTTCCATTGTCCGATCGCACCTACGAGACCATGAGCCTCAAGGGGATGTTCGGCGCAATTCGGGATGCCGGGCCGGACTATTGGGGTCGCCGGGTGATTGCAAGGCACGCGGGCGTTGCAATGCTTGGCGAGCTCGACTATCTGTTGCATTCCCCTGATGACCGTGCCGGCGCGCTTGGCTTTGGGACTGGCCGCGAGCCGCCTGCGCCGTTGCGCAAGTACAACCGCACTATCGACCTCGAGCGATTGCAAGCGCTCGCCGACAAGCTCATTGCTGAGGAATCTTCCACCGGCAGCGAAGCAGAGATCAAAGAGGTAGAGGACCTCCTACTTCTGCGTACGTCCATGGGCGGCGCGCGGCCCAAGGCCGTGGTCGAAGACGATGGGCACCTGTGGCTCGCCAAGTTCAACCGCTCCGATGATCCATTCAACCAAGCGCGGGTCGAGCATACGATGCTGCTGCTGGCACGCGAATGCGGCATCTCGAGCGCTGAAAGTCGGGTTATTCAAGTCGGCGGCCGCGATGTGCTTCTGGTGAAGCGCTTCGACCGCGTACCCGCGGCGCCTGGCGCTCATAAACGCGCCCGCATGCTTTCTGCCCTGACGCTTCTTCGTACCGGAGATTCGCACCAGGACCGCGAACGTTGGTCCTATGTATTGCTCGCTGAGGAGCTGCGCCGCGTGAGTCGAGAACCGAAGCAGGACGCCGCGGAGCTATTTCGGCGCATGACCTTCAACGCGCTGATCTCGAACACCGATGATCACCCGCGAAATCACGCCGTCATTGCGCTGGATCAGGATTTTCGGCTCTCACCGGCCTACGACCTGACGCCAATTGCGCAAGTCAGCGTCGAGCGGCGCGATCTGGCTCTGTCCATCGGTGATTACGGTCGCTACGCGAACGCAGACAACCTCATCTCGCAGTCGCCGCGGTTTCTACTCGAGCGCGAAGAAGCAGTCCGTGTGGTCAACGAAATGGAAGCGTGCGTGCGCGCACGATGGTATGCCGTTGCCCGCCGTGAAGGCGTGACCGAACACGACTGCGGACAGATCTCGCGCGCCTTCGTCTATGAGGGCTTTCGCTACCCGCCCGGCCATCGGAGCTGACCGGGCGGATTGCTGATGCGCAGGGTCGTCTGCGTCAGGGCGTATTGCGGTGCTGGCCGCCGCCGTGCTTCTGGTCCCCGCTGCCGCCATGCTCCTGCCCGTGGGAGCTCGGTGGTGTCTTTGGCCGTTGGGTATGGCCACCCTTCGGCGGGCCTCTTCCCTCCGACGGAGCGGCGTGTCCACGCATCTGACCTCCGGACTGCGGCGAGGCGGCGTGTCCACGCATCTGGCCTCCCGAGTGGGCCGGGGCCGGGGCGGGGGCTTGGGGATACGCCATCGGCGCCGGACGGGAATGCGTCATCGAACCCGGACGGGAATGCGTCGGGCGCGGACCAGGCTGCGGGCGCTCTGCCGGCCCCGAGAGTCTTGCGGGCCGGGGAAAGTCGCGATGTGCCCACGTATCCCGTTGTGCATACCACGGACGGCCCCGGTAGTAGTTGCCCCAGTAGGTCCCGATGGAGAACGTGATGATTGGCAGACCCAGCTGCGGCCCGTAGGAGTAGAGCGGGACTCTGCCGCCGTTATACTCAAAGTCGATGCCGCCGCCGTACATCCAGCCTCTGTTGCCCTCAAACGATACGTCGCACCAGCTCCAGCCGTCCAGGCAACCGTGGACATCGAGCGGCGTGCCTGCATCCAGCTGCGCAACCAGCGGGTACTCCCGGTCTGGTCCCGCACGGACGTTCATGGGCTTGGCGGTGTAAGCGTTCTGCGCAGTCGCGATGCCGAGTGCGGCAAGCAGCACGACTCCCAACGACGAGGTGACGAGACGGCGTCTGAGCATGGCAAAGCCTCCGGTTGGGGCCATTCTACGAGACCGCCAGTTGCAGCGCGAGCTGGCCAATAGATAATCCACTGAGCGGGCTGGGGTTCCTCGGCTGCCTCACGTCCAACCAAGCGACCGCCAGAACCGGCGCTCCTCCCCATTCGGATCCTTGGCCACTCGACACCGGCTGTCGAGCAGCATGACTTCGCGTGTGGCCGTGTCGTAACGCGGCCACGCAGGCTGCGCGCGCGCGGTCGGAGCGCCACTGCGGGCAAAGCTGGCGAAATAGCCGCTCATTGCCCTGGAGACCGCCGGCAGTCCCGGCCCGTGGCCCTGCAGGTCCGTCATTTCGTAGTTGTAGAACACGATGGCGATGTCGCTGGCATGACAGGCGCGTAACGTCCAATCCGTGCCCGCGATCGGCACGTTGGAGCGGAAATCGTCGCGGTATCGATAGACCGGTGCGGGTTGCAGCGACTTGCGATCCGCCAGCAGCGCCGTGTCGTTGCCCATGAAGGTGGCGGTCTCGATCGCGATGGCCCGCTCGACCGGTGACGCGTTCGGCATGAACTTGCGGTAGAAGTCGAGAATGCGCTCCGCCACATCGCCGACCCTGTAGCGTAAGCGCTCCGCCAACTCAGCGTAGCTGGCGTAAAAGTGCTTGGGATCGTCGCGGTAAAAGAAGATGGCCTCGTCGTGCGTGTTGCCGATGAGAAGCGGCACGGCCGCCGCGAGTGGCGGCGCGTTCGGCTCGAAGGGGTCTCGCGGCAGAAAAGTCCCGTCCACCACCGGGCCCCAATCACCAGGATGCTGCGCGCGCAGCGCCGCGATCCCGGGAGGCAGCATCGGGTGGCTGCGGAGATAGTCCTTGGTTGGCGTCGACAGCGGACCTTGGTGCGCGTCGCCCGCCAGCTGGATGGCGATGAGCTTCTCAGCCGGCACGTCGGCAAGCTTGCCTACCTCGTGCGGCGCGAGGCCGACGCCCGCCAGCAGCCTGCGAGCGGTCTCCGTGGCGATGTCCCTTGGCAGGCGGCCGAGCATGGCGCCGCTCTGAATCCCCGCCCGGTGAAAGAGGCCCTGCGCGCCCGGCATCGCCATCAGCGTGCCGGTTTTGCCGCCGCCTCCGGACTCGCCGAACACCAGTACGTTGCTCGGATCCCCGCCGAAGGTGGCGATGTTCCGCCTTACCCAGCGCAGCGCGGCGATGATGTCGAGCATGCCCTGATTGCCCGACGTGGCGTATTCGCTGCCGCCCAGCTCGGCGAGATAGAGATAGCCGAAGAGGCCCAGGCGGTGATTGCTCGCCACTACCACCACGTCGTAGGTACTCGCGAGACGCGCCCCGTCCTGGATGTTCTGACCGCCGGACCCGGTGGTGAATCCACCGCCGTGACAGTAGAACATCACGGGGCGTCCGCCGTTGTCATTCACCGCCGGCGTCCAGACATTGAGCACCAGGCAATCCTCGCTGTAGGCGGGCTCGTGCTCGCCGTAAGTGGTGCCGGGTCCCTGCATCGCGGGTGGTCCGAGGCGAGTAGCGTCGCGCACTCCCGTCCATGGCGTCACTTCGGGCGCCTCCTTGAAGCGGTTTCTGCCCGACACCGGGCCCGCGTATGGGATTCCCTTGAAGGCAAGTGCGCCGCGGCTGTGACCGCCGCGGATACGCCCGCTGTCGATCTCGACCTCGATGAAGGGAGCCACTGTCTGGGTAGGCCATGCGGGCTCCGCGGCGCGTGCCCGCAGCCACAGGGAAGGCGCCGTGATCATCACCGCGCCGGCTTGCAACACACTGCGCCGATCGAGAGTCTGTGCCATCCTCGGGGCCTCCAATGGTACCGCTACCACTGTAGCACAGGCCCGCGCTTTCAGCGCCCGTCAGCTACGGCCGATAATCTCGCGTGGCGGCGAGCTCGGCGCTGGCGGTGCGGGCAATCCTCCGACCGTGGACGCGTACGGCGTAGAATCTGCGGGCGGCTCCAAACGTACGATCGCGGGAGGCGTGTGAAGAAGGCATTCCGTGCGCGGCGTCACCTGGCGGCAGCGGTGCTCGTCATGCTGCTCCTGCCGGTCGCGTCACACCCGGCGCCGGCCGCCGTCGCGCCGGCGAAACCCGCCGCACCGAGCACGGGTGGGCTGTCAAAGACACTGACGTCGATTCTCATCGTGGCCCAAGGTGTAGTGTCGGACCCCAATTTCGGGGGCTCGGTCGTGGTCGTGATGAACAACGTCGGCCCGGCCCCGGTCGGCATCATCATCAACAGGCCGATGCCGCTCACCGTGGCGCGCTTCTTTCCGAAGCTGAAGCAGCTGGCGCAGGTGCACGACAAGATGTACTTTGGCGGCCCCGTGGAGTTCGGCACGGTGTGGTATCTCTTTCGCGCCAAAGCGGCGCCGGCGACCGCAATCCGGGTCTGTGACGGGGTCTACGTGAGCTCGGATGACAAGCTGCTGCTCAAGCTGCTGGCTCGTCCGAATCCGATGCAGGGCTTGCGGCTCTTCATCGGCCATGCGGGCTGGTACCCCGGCCAGCTGCAGATGGAGATCCAGGGAGGCGCCTGGACACCCCAGCGCGCCGACGCCGCTTCGATCTTCAATCCTGAGCCGAAGCTTCCCTGGCCGTCGGCGTCAGGTCCCAAGCCCGGGACCTGACGCCCGGCGCGGGTCAGCCGCTTCCCATCGCGCGAGCATAAGCCGGTCGCGCTGCGCAACGCTTGCTCCAGGCGTTCAAGTGCGGGTAGTCGCTGAAGTCCATCTTCATGAACCGCAGCCAGTCGACGAGCGAATTCACGTGCGCGTCCGCCACGCTGTAGCCGGCGAGCAGGTACTCCCGTCCGCCGAGCGCCCGATCGAGAATCTGCAGGCAGCCGCGCGTGTCGGATTCGGCGGCCACGGCCGCCTTGGCATTGTGCTGCTCGACCGGAAACCAATCGGACGTGTTGCGAACATAGCGCCCGAACGCATCCCCCAGGGTCACGTTGGACCACACCACCCACTTCATCGCCTCGCCCCGTTCCGGTCCCGGCTCGGGGTACAGGCCCTTGGCGACGCCGAAGATCTCGCCGAGGTAGAGCGTGATGGCCGCCGACTCCCAGATCGCGGTGCCGTCGTGAACCAACACCGGAACCTTGCCGTTGGGATTGACGCGCAGAAATTCCTGGCTGTGGGTTTCGCCCTTCTTGAGATCGACGGCGACGCGCTCGCAGGGCACTCCGAGCTCTTCCAACACGAGATTCGTGATGACCGCCGTGCTCATCGGGGAGTAATAGAACGTTAGGCTCATGACGCTCGGCTCCATGTTGGTTTGGATGGGAGCGCAGTGTAGCGCCACTTCTTCCTGCCGGTCCAACCAGCTGCGGCTCTGCCGCAGTACTGGACGAGAAAGCCGACTGGGGCTCAGGCCTTGCCGGCTGCGTTGTCGAGCCGCGCCGACAGATCGTAGGTATCGCTCGCGGTGATCTCGACATCGGCCCAGTCGCCCGGACGAAGCCTGCCCGCGCGCGCGATCCGCACCACGCCATCGATTTCCGGCGCATCGGCCTCGCTGCGGGCGATCGCGCCTCCGTCGCTGACGGTATCCACGAGCACGCGCATCCGGGCGCCGACGTGCCGTGCCAGCCGTGCCCCGCTGATGGCCGCTGCGCGCTCCATGAAGCGGGAGTACCGCTCCTCCTGGACGTCGGCCGGCACGTGCTTTTCGAGGGCGTTGGCGGCAGCGCCTTCGACCGGCGAGTACTTGAAGCAGCCGACACGATCGAGCTGCGCCTCCTCCAGCCAGTCGAGCAACTCCTGAAACTCGCTCTCGGTCTCCCCGGGGAAGCCCACGATGAAGGTGCTGCGCAGCGTCAGGTCCGGGCACTGCTGCCGCCAGGCCGCGATGCGCCGCAGCACGTCCTCGGAATGAGCAGGCCGCCGCATTCGCTTCAGCACCGAGGGGCTGCCGTGCTGGAAAGGAATGTCGAGGTACGGCAGTACGCGTCGCTCCGCCATCAGCGGCATGACCTCGTCAACGTGCGGATACGGATAGACGTAGTGCAGCCGGACCCAGATGCCCAGCGTTCCGAGGCCGCGCGCCAGGTCGATGAATCGCGTCCGGTACTCCTTCTCGCGCCAGACGGCGGGCGCATAGCGGATGTCGGCGCCGTAGGCGCTGGTGTCCTGGGAGATGACCAGCAGCTCCCGGACGCCCGCCGCGGCCAGCCGCTCCGCCTCGCGCAGCACGTCGTCGATGGGGCGGCTCGCCAGTTTGCCCCGCAATGCGGGGATGATGCAGAAGCTGCACTTGTTGTTGCAGCCCTCGGAGATCTTGAGATACGCGTAATGCCGCGGCGTCAACCGCACGCCTTGCGGCGGCACCAGGTCGAGAAACGGATCGTGTTGCGGCGGCAGGTGCTCGTGAACCGTCGACACTACCTCGGCGTAGGTCTGCGGCCCCGTAACCTTGAGCACGCGCGGATGGCGCTCGAGGATGCGCTCCGGCCTGGCGCCCAGACAGCCGGTCACGATCACCTTGCCGTTGCGCTCCAGAGCCTCGCCGATCGTCTGCAGCGACTCGTCGACCGCCGCATCGATGAAGCCGCAGGTGTTGACGACCACGAGGTCGGCCTGCTCATAGGTCGGGGCTACCTCATACCCCTCGGCCCGCAGCGTGCGTCAGAATGCGCTCGGAATCGACCAGGGCCTTGGGGCAGCCCAGGCTGACGAAGCCGACCTTCGGGATGCGCTCGCGCGGCTTGGCGCGGCGCCGGGTGCCAGGGGAGGAGGACATGGCGCGGGAGGACATGAGGGGGCGCGAAGAGTACCCGCCGGTCCTCGCCGCCGCAATAGCGGCGGCCTCACCCCCACCTACCGGCCATAGAGCCCCACTATTTCCGCTTGAGCGAGCGCACTGGCCTGTACCTTGGCGGCGACTTGCGCCGCGCTGGCGCTCGCGCCGAGTCCCAGCTTGGCCACGCTCAGCGCGTAGACCATCAGTCGGTAATGGTGCGGCGGCCCGGGCGGCGGGCAGGGACCTCCATAGCCCATCGAGCCCCAGTCGTTGCGCACCTGGATCGCCCCCATGGGCAGCAGATGTCTTGCCGGATCGCCGGCGCCGGCTCGAAGCGAGGTCACCTCCGCGGGGATGTCGAACACAGCCCAGTGCCACCAGCCGCCGCGCGCATCCGGATCGAACAGGAGCACCGCGAAGCTACGGGTGCCCGCGGGCGGATGGTTCCAGGAGAGAGCAGGAGAGGCGTTGCCGCCGTGGCAGCCGAACTCGTCGTAGACGCATCCGAGGGCGATGGCTCCGCCCGGTGCGAAGTCGGTGCTATGCAGCGCGAGCCGCGGTGCCGCGGCGACCAGACGCGCGTCCGGCCGGGTCGTCGCCATGGGACCCGCCAATGCCAGGGCCGGTGTGGCGAGGAGCGCTGCCGCGAGTGCAAGCACGTGCCGCCGGGCGTTGATGATCCGCACTGGTCGCTGCATGGTACGAGACCTCCCCCACCTGCTGAGCGGATCAAGTGTGCAGCGCCGAGCGCCATCCGGCAAACTGTTGTGACATGCCGGGAAAAGCGCAGCAAGTCGCCTTGGTCACGGGCTCCACCGACGGTCTCGGCCGCGCCGTGGCGCTCGCGCTCGCCGCCTCGGGTTTCGAGGTATTGATCCATGGCCGCGACGCCCGGCGGGGAGGCGAGCTGGTGCGGCAGATCTCCGAACAGGGCGGGTCTGCCGCCTTTCAGCGCGCCGACCTCGCGTCTCTGGCGGAGGTGCGCACGCTGGCCGACAGCGTACGGGGTACGCACGATCGCCTCCACCTGCTCATCAACAATGCCGGCATCGGAACCGGTGACGGCGGCCGGGCCGCGCCGCGACAGACCAGCGCCGACGGCTACGAGCTGCGGTTCGCAGTCAATTATCTTGCCGGCTGCCTGTTGACACGGCTGCTGCTGCCGACGCTCGTGCGCGGCGCACCGGCGCGCATCGTCAATGTCGCCTCGGCGGGCCAGTACCCGCTTGACTTCGATAACCTGATGCTCACGCGCGCCTACAGCGGGATGCGCGCGTACGCGCAAAGCAAGCTGGCGCAGGTCATGCTGACACTCGACCTCGCGGCGGAGCTGCGCGACAAGGGCGTAACCGTCAACTGCCTGCATCCCGCGACTTACATGGACACGACGATGGTTCGCGCCGCCGGCGTCGAGCCTGTGAGCACGGTTGCGGAGGGGGCGGCGGCGGTGATGCGTCTTGCCGTCTCCAGGGAGCTCGAAGGCCATACGGGCGAGTACTTCGACGGCCTGCGCCCCGCCCGGGCAAACGCTCAGGCCTACGACCCGCAGGTCCGGCGGCGGTTGGCGGCAGTCAGCGCCGAGCTTACCGGGCCGGACCCGGACCCCGAACCATGAACTCCCCGGTACCCTTCGATCGCGAGTACTACCAGCGCTATTACTACGACCCGCGCACCGCCGTGACGACCCGCCGGGAAATGAATGCCCGTGCGCGCCTCATCGCTGCTTTCACCGAGCACGTCGGCCTGCCGGTACGCAGGCTCCTCGATGCGGGTTGCGGCACCGGCCTGCTGCGCACCCCGCTCAAGCGCCTGCTGCCCAAGGCTGATTATGTTGGTCTGGAGACGAGCCCCTATCTTTGCAGCCGCTACGGCTGGGAGCAGGGCCGGATCGAGGAATACCGGAGCTCCGCGGCGTTCGACCTCGTGATCTGCTACGACGTGCTGCAGTACCTCGACCCCCCTGCCGCCGCGCGCGCCGTGAGCAACTTCGGGCGGCTCTGCCGCGGAGTGTTGTACTTCAGCGCCCTGACGCGCCGCGACTGGGAGTGGAATTGCGATCCGGTGCGAACCGATGCCAACGTCCATCTGCGCGCCGCGCATTGGTACCGGGTGCGACTGCAGCGCAACTTCCGCGAAATCGGGGCCGGATTCTGGCTGCGCCGCGGCGCCCCGCTCACCGTGTGGGAGCTGGAATCCCAGTTCTGAGCCAGGCTGCGCGTGACCGACACCGATCCTACCGTATCGCTCCTGGCCGCCTTCCGCGGCGCGGTCAGCTGCAGCCGCACGGCCGGCGCGCTGATTCTCAGCGGCGCCGCCGCTGATTCCGCGGACGACCGCCTCATTCTGACGCTCATTTGCCCGTCGAATCCCGACATCCCGGACTCGCTGACCGCCGTGATCCTGACCGCCGTCGGCGAGCACCGCTACCGCATCTCTTCGGGGTCTGGGGACCTGGTCGTGGAGGCGACATCGCTCCACGTCCATCGCGATATCGGCACGGCGTTCTACCGCGCGGTGCCACCGCGCCCGATACCGCTCGGGAAGCGCTTCTTCTGGTTGCTGGTGCTATGGCTTGCCGGCAGCCGCGCCGGCAAGCAGGTGCTGGCGTCGCTTCGTTGAAGCGCTGGATCCGGGCTCGTGCCCGGCCCAGCGCGCCGCGATCAAAAAGCGTGGTTTTTGCTCGCGGCTCCGCCACCTGCGGCGGCGGGGCACATCCACGTGCCTGAACGCGATGTTGTGCCGCTTCTGTCGCCGGGCAACTAACTCGGCTCCGCGAGCTCCGTCGCCGGCACCGCGACGCGCTCCCTGCCCAACAGCGCCTTGTAAGTCGCCATCTGTCCCTGAAACGCCCGATTCCAGGTGAACTTCCGCAGCACCTTCGCGCTCGCGTTGGCGCCCAGCGCCTCGAGGTCGCGCTCGTAGAGCGCCGCGATCGCCTCCGCCATCCTGGCGCCGCTGCCGGGCTCCGCCAGCATGCCCACACCGTCGTCCACGAACTCCGGGATCGCCGCCGGCGCGCGCCGCCACCACCGGCCGCCCGCAGGCCATTGCCTCCAGGATGACCAACCCGAAGGTCTCCTTCGTCCCCGCGTGCACCAGCGCGTCGGCCGATGCCAGCCACTCCGCCAGCTCGATGCTGTCGCGCCGGTAGGGCAGCATCGTCACGTTGGCGGCCGGCCGGCCTTGCCGCTCACCGCCGATCAGCAGCAGGTGATACGGCGAGCCCAGTTGCGCAAACGCCTGCAACAGCACCGGCAGATTCTTTTCGCCCGCGAACCGTCCCGCGTAGACCAGGACGCGCGCCTCCGGCGGCAGTCCCAGCCGCTGCCGCAACCAGTTGCCGCGCCGCTGCGGCCGGAACACTTCCGCGTCGACTCCGAGCGGCTGATGCACCGTATGCGAAACGCCCAGGTCGTTGAGCACGCCGCACATCAGCGCGGCTCGGGGCAAACACCACGTCGAAGCGCTCGTAGAGCCATTGCAGATAGCGCTCGAGCGCCCGCCCGGTGAGGCGCCCGCCCATGCGGCGGCTGATGATCTGCGGCAGGTTGGAGTGATAGAACGCCGCGAGCGGGATGCCGCGGCGACGCGCGACGCCGCCAGGCGGCCCACGCGGGATGGAACGCATCGCCCACCTCGATCAGGTCCGGCTCCAGCGCATCGAGCAGTCGCACCCAGCGGCGCGGATCGAGCGGCAGGCGGTAGTTGAAACTGCCCGGTACCGGATAGCCGGCCAGCGTGCATACTCCGCCGCGCTCCGTTCGATCACGCTCTCCCGGCACGACCAGGGTGTGCTCCCAGCGGCTGTGAGCGGCCAACCAGGCGTGCTTCGCGGTCAGGTAGCGTTTGACGCCGCCGCTCGTGGGCGAATAAAAAAGCGTGGCATCGACGAGATGCAGGCGGTCGTTCAAGATCAGGAGTTGCCGAGTCAGACTACGTGCCCGCATTGCACCTGCCCTGAGCACGGATTGTCAAGATGGGCGATGGTTCTGACGCGGGTTCGCGGCCGCGGCCTCAGGCCGCCGTCGGCTGTGCCTGGGGGGTGGCGCCGTGGCGCAGCGCGGCCGTGGCCGCGATCACTTCATCGGCCGTGTTGAATCGATCCTCGCGCCGCTTGGCCAGCAGCCGCGAGATCACCGGCATGTGACGGGAGAGTGACAACGGCAGCTGCGGCGCCGGCGCGTTCACATGCTGTTGCAACACCTCCATCGCCGAGCCGCCGGTGAACGGCTTCTTGCCGGTCAACATCTCGTGGTAGATGACGCCGAGACTGTAGAGATCGGAGCGCGTGTCGAGCTCCTCGCCCAGCGCCTGCTCCGGGCTCATGTAGTACGGTGAGCCGCGCAGCACGCCGGTGCGGGTGCTGTGACAGGCGCCATCCAGCGTGCGCGCCAGCCCGAAATCGATGAGCGCGATTTCGTCGCTCTCGCGCAGCATGACGTTCGGCGGTTTCAGGTCGCGATGCAGCAGACCCGCGCCGTGCACGACGCTCAGCGCCGCGGCGATCTGCTCCACGTAGCGCAGTGTTTCCGCCTCCGTCACGCCGAAGTACATGCGGGCCTTGAGGTCACCGCGCGGGAAGTACTCCATGGCAAGGTACTCGAACCCCTTCTCGATGCCGTAATCGTGAATCCTGACCACCGCCGGATGGCGGATGGCGAGAATGGCCTTGTATTCGCGCTCGAGCGCCTGACGCTCGGCGTTTGGCTCGCGCGAGGTCCTGCTGACTTTCAACGCGACGTCCGTGCCGAGCGCCGCGCTTGCAGCCAGGTAGACGACCGCTTTTTCCGACTCGCCGATCTTCTTTGCGATGGCGTATCCGGGGATGTCCGGTGGCGTGTGCGCTGTCTTGTGCCGGCGGTGCGCCGGCGGCTTCGGCCGGCTGCTCCGCGTGCTCCTGCTGCGCGGGTGCATCGAGCGCGACGGACTGAGCCGTGTGCGCCAGGTCCGCGAGGCGGCGGGCGACGCGCTGCTCGATGCGGCGCAGCGCGATGCGCACGGAGGTCTTCAGCCGGTCGGGGGTGAGCAAGCGCTTCGGCAGGTAGTCCGCGGCGCCGAGCTGCAGCGCCCGCACCGCGGTGAGCTCGTTGCCGTCGTCGGCCAGGGCAATCACCGCGGATGCGATGTTGCGCGCCCGGAGCTTGCGCAGCAGGTCGAGGCCATGCGCCTCGGGGTCTTCGGGGCTGGTGCCGAAGCTGGCGGCGAGCAACAGCACGTCGCACTCGCGGCCCGTCACCAGGGCGCTCCAGGGCTCGAATTCCGTGAGGTCAATAGCTCCTATCGCGGCGTCCGGGCACACGATACCCAGATGCATCCGCAACCACTCGCGATACTTCGCATCGCGATCCACGACCAGCATTCGCGCCGGAGAGCCTGTCTGCCTGGTATCCACCTGCCACCCGAGAACGGCCGTTCTCTGAGCAGAAAACGATGGACCAGCCTGGGCTCAGTTGTCGCTAGGCTCCGGGCGATTCTGTGAAGCCCGTCCTCGAAGGCCCTGGGAGCTGTGAATTGCGTCTAATAAGCGCCAATAAACTAATTCCGCGGTAGCAGGAACTGCGTGCCCTGGTAGGTGAGGACGACGCCATCCGGGCGGATGGCATCCACGTGCACGCCGCCAGGCAGGGTGTCTCCCTCCCCCAGCCGGTGCATGTTGATGAGGACGAAGCGATCCTGCGGGCGATCGGCGAACACGTGCATGTCGAGGTGGAGCGGCGGCAGATTGTCACTGGTGACGATCTGCTGGTAGAGCGGCATCTCTCCCCCGGCCTGCCCGCCGCCGGATGTCGCGAAGCCCGGTGTTGCGCCTGGCTCGACTGCCGGCGCGTCATCGCTCGGATTGCCACCGGGGGACGACTGTCCCGCGTTCTGCCCGCTGCTGGCGCGAGAAGCCGGCGCGGGTGTTTGATCCGAGCTTCCGCTGTGGACCGGCGGCGGCGTGGCAATGGCGGCTGCAGCCAGTGCGGAGCCCGGCGCCTGTCCCGAAGCCGTGGCGGCGCCCGGGCCGGCGGGGTAACCGCAGCGCCGGCCGCCGGAGCCTCGTGAACGGGCGCGGTGGGCTGGGACGGAGCCGCCGCCGGCTGCGGCACGGCGGGGCGCCGCAGCAGCATCCACGAGATCACGATGACGTTGATCCGCGAGGAGCACGGCGATCGCGATCGCCCAGACCGGCAGCGCCCGCCGCGGCGGGGCCACCTTGACCTCGAAGAGCGCCGGCCCGCTCTGCCGCTGCCGGTCGCTCTCGGATTTCTTCAATGCATCCAGGATGAACGACATGTGGTTACTCGCTGCGCCGCGGTCAGGAGCGGAGAGCCGGGGCCCGCCAGCGCGCCGGCCAGCGCGATCTGTGTCTGCACGCCCGCGACGCCATCCACGGTGAGCCGATGCTTGCGCTGGAACTCGCGCACCGAGGCTCGTGAGGCCGGCATCGTAAACATCGCTCGCCGAGCCGGGATCGGCGTGCCCTGCCAGCTGCTCCAGGCTCTGCCGCAGCCAGCGTACACCCTCGCCGCGCATGCCGGCGGAGAGCGGCTTCACCGGGGCGGCTGTCGGGCTGCCACAACATCACGTAGTCGCCCATCCAGTAGCGCGACAGCTCGCCGAGCGCCGACCTGGTGTGTCGACTCGCCGAGATCGATGCTGGCCTGCTCGCCATCGAGGCCGGTCAGCACCACCTGGTGGCTGCTGCCGCCGGCATCGGTCAGCATCAGGATGGCGGGGTGGTTGTAGAGACGCAGCTGCCCGAAGGAGCCGCGCTCGGTGAGGCACGCCAGTCCGTGCTGGGTCGCCTGCGTGCACGGGTCAGTGCCGTCCATGGCGTAGTGGATCGCCCCAGAGGTCGAAGAGTGTCGCGAAGGCCGCATCGGTGGTCGTGTCGACGGAGTGCTTGGCGAGCAGCGTCGCGAGAGGCTCCGTGGCCGGCGCAGCGGTGGGGGCCGGCGGCGCCTGCGCGGAGACCGTCGCGGGCGCGGATGCGGGTGGCGCAGTGCCAATGGCCCGCCGTGGCGTCAGGCCCTCCGGCCCGCGCATCCGTGCGCGGGCGCTCGCGGGGATCGAGGACACGTTAAGTGTCCTCGACGAGGCGCCCCGCTCGCCCACGGCTGCAACCGCCAGAGCGCGAGGCTGCCGACGGCCAGCATCGCCGCCACCGCCGCCGTCCCGGCCCACGGCAGCCAAGGCGGCGTGAAGCGCTTCCCGAAGACCTCCGAGGCGGCGTTGCGCACCAGTGGACGCGGTGACGCGGTGGCGGTCCAGCGAGTAGCCGCCGAGGAGCGCGCGGTCGCAGATGACGTTGATGACGCGCGGCACGCCGGCCGAGAGGCGGTACACCTCGTCCAGCGCGCAGCGATTGAAGATGTCGGTGGTGGCGCCCGCGACGCGCAGGCGGTGGCGCACGTAGGCCGTGGTCTCCTCGTGCGACAGCGGATTCAGGTGATAGCGCCCGGTGATGCGCTGCGCCAGCTGGCGCAGCTCGTTGCGCGCCAGCAGCTCGCGCAGCTCCGGCTGGCCGATGAGGATGATCTGCAGCAGCTTCTGGGTGTTGGTTTCGAGGTTGGTGAGCAGGCGCACCTGCTCGAGCACCTCGGGCGAGAGGTTCTGCGCCTCGTCGACCACCAGCACCACGCGCCGCCCGGCCGCGTGGGCGCGCAGCAGGTATTGGCTCAGGATGTCGACCAGGTCCTTCAGGCTCTCGCGTCGCGGAGTCCGGCACGCCGATGCCGAGCTCCTCGCAGATGGTCAGCAGGAACTCCGGCGGCGGTCATCTTCGGGTTGAGGATGAGGGCGATCTCGGCGTTCTTCGGCGTCTGCGCCAGCAGCGAGCGCACGATGGTCGTCTTGCCCGTGCCGACCTCGCCGGTGAGCTGCACGAAGCCGCCGGCCTCGTTGATGCCGTAGAGCAGGTGCGCCATCGCCTCCGCGTGCCGCTCGCTCAGGTAGAGGTAGCGCGGATCCGGGGTGATCGCGAACGGCTTTTCGTTGAGGCCGAAGAACGTCAGATACATGGATGGATGAAAGCTACTCGATCGTGTTGCCGCGCCGCAGCGCACCGGCGCCGAAGCGCGCGCGCACCTCATCCAGTGTGGCGTCGAGGCGCGGATCGCGGACTCTCTCACCGGCTGCGCGCGGCTGCTGGCCGGCATCGAACAGCCCGAGCTGCGAGGCCGGACTCAAGTCAGTCAAGACCACCCCCAGAAGCCGAAGTTTCGCACCGGAGTGCTCCGCTGAGCCAGCGGGAAAGCAGCTCCTGGGCCACGTTGCGCACCGTACGCCCGTCCCGGGTGGGCGGCGCGATGGCCCGCTGGCGGGTGAATGTCGCAAAATCGTGGCGCCGGATCTTCACTCCGATGCGCCCTGCCATCAGGCCCCGCGCCCGCAGCCGCTCGCTGGCGAGGTCCGCCAGCCGGGACAGCTGCGTGTCGAGAGTGCGCGGATCGGCCAGGTCCTGCGCAAAGGTATCCTCGGCGCTCAGCGATTTCTCCTCGAGGTCGGGTCGCACAGGCCGGTCGTCGATGCCAGCCGCTCGCTCGCGCATCCGCGGCGTGTCGCGACCGAAGAGCGGCCAGAGGACCGCATCCGGTCGCCACCCGCAGCTCGCCCAGCGTGCGCAGACCCGCGGCCTCGACCCGCTCGCCGAGCTTGCGCCCCAGTCCCGGGAGACGTCGGACCGAGAGCGGATCCAGCACCTCGCGGATGCGGCTATCGGGCACGACCGTGAGTCCGTCCGGCTTGTCGAGATCCGATGCGATCTTCGCCACGAGCTTATTGGTGGCGACCCCCACCGAAGCGGTCAGCCCCGTGCGCGCCCGGATGGTGTCCTTGATCCTCCGGGCGATGACTGCGGGCTCACCGAGCGCCGCCTGGCTCTCCGTGACGTCCAGGTAAGCCTCATCCAGCGAGAGCCCCTGTACGAGCGGCGTGATCTCGTGGAACACGCCGAAGACAGTCTGCGATACCTCGCGATAGCGCTGCATGCGGGGTGGTATGCAGATGGCGTGGGGGCAGAGCCGCAGGGCCTGCCCCATCGGCATCGCCGAGCGAACGCCGAATCTGCGTACCGCATAGCTTGCCGCCGCCACCACGCCTCGGCCGCCCGGCCAGCCTACGACGACCGGCTTGCCGACGAGCTCTGGATTGTCGCGCTGCTCCACCGACGCGTAGAAGGCGTCCATGTCGACGTGCAGGATGGCGCGGCTCATAACATCGTGCCGCGCTCACACCGCTCGTACGGCGGCCCTTGCGTCTGCCTCGCGTGTCGCACCTGACTGCCGGGTGTCGGATTCAGGGCGCGCCTGCACACCAAGCTCGTGCGGCGCGAAGTCGTCCACGCGCACGAGGCTCATCACCTTGCGGTCGTAGTCGCGGAGCGCCGTCGCCTCCTCGTCGGAAATGATTCCGAGCGCCTGCGCCTGCGTGATCTGACCGGGCAGGTCGAGCGCCGTCACGCGCCCTGTCTTGACACCCTCGACGCGAATGCGCTTCTCGACGGGCTCCATCTTCTCGGCGAGCCGCAGCGCTTCCTCCAGCAGTCCGAGCGGATTGCCGGGCTCGAGTGTCCAGTAGATGTGTTGGCAGAGCCGCTCGCGCGAGTTGCCGGAGCGGGTCACGAGCTCGGCCACCCTGCGGCCGAGGCGATCCGACGGCGCCGAGTAGGTGCGGCCGCGCGGGAAAACGATGGCGCGCATCACGCCGGCGAGCAGGCGGTTCGGGAAGTTCCGCAGGAAGCCGTGCAGCTGCTCCTGGGCGTGATAGAGGAGGTTGCGGCAGGCCCACTCGACGATCGGCAGATCCTCCGCGGGCCGGTCCTGGTTGTCATGATGCTTGAGCACCATCGAGGCGAGATACATCGCCGACAGCACGTCACCGAGCCGCGCCGACAGGCTCTCCTTCTTCTTCAGGTAGCCGCCGAGAGTCAGCATCGCCACATCCACGGTGAAGGCGAACGAGGCGCTGAAGCGTACGATGTGTTGATAGTAGCGTGCGATGGAGCCCGATACCGGAGCCCGGGCGAAGCGCGCATGCGTGAGCGCCATCACGAGCGAGCGCACCGCGTTGGAGATGGTGAAACCGACGTGCGCGAAGAGCGCCCGGTCGAATTCATTGACGCCGCGCCCACGGTCCGGATCGCGCGCGGCGGTCATCTCGCGCAGCACGAAGGGATGGCAGCGTACCGCGCCCTGGCCGAATATGATCAGGTTGCGCGTGAGGAGGTTGGCGCCCTCGACGGTGATGGTGATCGGCACCGACTCGTAGCTGCGGGCGAGGTAATTGTGGGGGCCCAGGCAGATTCCTTTGCCGCCGTGTACATCCATCGCATCATTGGCGACCTGCCGGCCCATCTCCGTCACGTGATACTTGAGCATCGCCGAAGGCACAGACGGCTTCTCTCCACCGTCGATGGCGCCCGCGGTAACGGAGCGGGCTGCGTCCATCGTATACGTGAGACCCACCATCCGGGCCAACACGGCCTCGACCCCTTCAAAGCGCCCGACCGGCATGTTGAATTGCCTGCGGACGCGCGCATACGCGCCGGTTGCCCACACGGCCCCCTTGGCGCCGCCCGTGGCGTTCGAGGGAAGCGAGATGCAGCGTCCGACCGAGAGCTGCTCGACCAGCATGCGCCAGCCGGCGCCCGCCATACGGGGGCCGCCGATGATGCAGTCGAGCGGCACGAAGACGTCGCGCCCTTCGATGGGCCCGTTCTGGAACGGGACGTTGATGGGAAAATGCCGGCGGCCAATGCCGACGCCGGGCGTGTTGCGCGGAATGAGGGCGCAGGTGATGCCGATGTCCGCCCGCTCTCCGAGGAGTTTGTCCGGATCGAACATGCGGAACGCGAGGCCGATCACCGTCGCGATGGGCGCCAGCGTGATGTAGCGCTTGGTGAAGTTGAGCCGAATACCTACGACCTCGCGCCCCTGCCACGTGCCGCGGCAAACGACGCCGGTATCCGGAATGGAGGCCGCGTCTGAGCCGGCCCGAGGACCCGTGAGAGCGAAGCACGGCACTTCCTCGCCGCGCGCGAGCCGGGGCAGGTAGTGGCTCTTCTGCTCCTCGGTGCCATAGTGGTTGAGCAGCTCGGCCGGCCCGAGCGAGTTGGGCACGGCGACCGTGGATGCGCAGGTGGCACTGCGGCTCGCCAGCTTGGCGAGCACACAGGAATGCGCATAGGCGGAGAATTCGAGGCCGCCATAGCGCTTGGGGATGATCATCGCGAAGAAGCCGCGCGACTTGAGGAAATCCCAGATCTGCGGCGGCATGTCGCCCAATTGATGGGTGATGACCCAGTCATCGAGCATCCGGCAGAGCTCCTCGCACGGCCCGTCGAGGAAGGCCTGCTCCTCGGCGGTCAGCTGCGGCGCGCGGGCCGATAGCAGCTTCGACCACTTTGGTGCGCCCGTGAAGAGCTCCCCGTCCCACCAGACCGTGCCGGCCTCCAACGCTTCCCGCTCCGTCTGCGACATTGGCGGCAGGAGCTTCAGATAGGCCTTCATGAACGGCCGGGTGATGATGGCCTTGCGCAGCGGCCGCAGATTGAGCAGCCACAGCCCCGCGAGCAGCAGCCAGAGGAACCCCTTCCAGGCCCCGGCCGGCGTGCCCGAGGCTCCGAGGAGCGTATAGGCGATCAGGAGCGCAGTGAAGGTCGCGGTGAACGCGAGCAACGATAGGCGGCGGTACGCGAGAAAGAGCACCGCCGCCACGAAGACCAGGGTGATTACTACTCCCATCACCCCGGGGAGTCTACTCCAGGACCCCCCTTACCCTAGCAAACCCTTCACACCTTCCCTCTCTTCCTTGAGCTCCGCCAGCGTCGCATCCATCCGCTTGCGGCTGAATTCGTCGATCGCCAGCCCTTGGACGATCTTGTACTCGCCGTTCTTAGTGGTGACCGGGTAGGAGTAGAGCACTCCTTCCGGAATGCCGTAACTGCCGTCGGAGGGGACCGCCATGCTCACCCAGTCACCTTCGGCAGTGCCGTGAAACCAGGTATGGACATGGTCGATGGCGGCCGAGGCGGCCGATGCCGCCGATGACGCTCCGCGCGCCTTGATGATGGCTGCGCCCCGCTGCTGCACGACCGGGATGAACGTCTGCTCCACCCACGCGGCATCGACCAGCGAGCGAGCCGGCTTGCCGTTGACGAGGGCATGGCTGATGTCCGGGTACTGTGTCGCGGAGTGATTGCCCCACACCGTCATGCGGCGGATCTCGGTCACTCGGGCTCCCGTCTTCTCCGCGAGCTGTGACAGCGCCCGATTGTGGTCGAGCCGCATCATGGCGGTGAAGTTGCCGGGATTCAGATCCTTGGCGTTGGAGCGCGCGATGAGCGCATTGGTGTTGGCCGGGTTGCCGACCACCAGCACCTTGACGTTGCGATCGGCAGCCTCGTTGAGCGCCTTGCCCTGGGCGGAGAAGATCTGCGCGTTGGCGAGCAGCAGGTCCTTGCGCTCCATGCCCGGGCCGCGCGGCCGCGCGCCGACGAGCAGCGCCACGTGGCAGTCCCGGAACGCGACTCTCGCATCGTCCGTGGCCAGGATCTCGTTGAGCCCCGGAAACGCGCAATCGGACAGCTCCATCACCACCCCGTTCAGCGCCTGCAGCGCGGGCGTGATCTCGAGCAGGTGCAGATTGACCGGCTGGTCCGGCCCGAGGAGCTGTCCGGAGGCGACGCGGAAGGCGAGGGCATAGCCGATCTGCCCGGCGGCGCCGGTGATCGCAACGTTCAAGACTGGCTTCATGGCGTCCTTCACCTTAGCGGGAGGAAAAGAGGGAAAATTCTACCTTATGATGGGGAGGCATGGTCCTCGAAGTGCGCACTACCGAGCAGGGCATCGCCCTTGACCTGACAGGCGAGTGGCGGGCGCTCGCCTACCGGCAGTTCGATTCCGCGCTCGCGGCGGTCGACCTGGCCGGCGCCCGCCACGTCGAGATCGCCACCGCCAGGCTCGCCGCGCTCGATCTGACAGGCGCCTGGCGACTGCGGGAGTTCGTGCTGCAGGCGCAAAAGACGGGCGCGCAGGTTACTTTCGCCGGCACCCCGCCGGATCAGATACGGCTGGTGGACGAAACCTTGCGGCCGATCGAGGCGGCGGCGGCGGCGGCCGCACCCCGTCCGGTGGAGGACCTGAGCACGGAGCTCGAGGAGTTTCCGGTCGAAGCCGAGGTCGCAACCCTCACCTTCATCGGGCGCCGTGCGGTGACTCTCTGGCGCGATATGTCCGCTGCGCTCGCCTTCCTCGGCAGGGTCAGCGCCACGGGCCTCGGTGCGCTGCCGCAGCCCCGTAGGCTACGCCCGACCTCCATTGCCCGTCACGTATATGACACCGGAATCACCGCCATCCCGATCGTCGCGCTGATCGCCTTTCTCATCAGCGTCATCGTCGCCTACATGAGCGCGCAACAGCTCCGCAGCTACGGCGCCGAGATCTTCGTGGTGGACCTCGTTACCATCGGCGTGCTGCGCGAGCTCGGCGTGCTGCTGACGTCCATCATCGTCGCGGGCCGCTCCGGCAGCGCCTTCGCGGCCGAGATCGGCTCCATGAAGCTCAACGAAGAGGTCGATGCGCTGCAGGCGACCGGCGTGGATCCGTTCGAGGCGTTGGTGGTGCCCCGCGTGATAGGGCTCGCCATCGCCCTGCCACTCCTCACCGTGGTCGCGGACCTGGTCGGCCTCGTCGGCGGGGCAGTGCTGTGCGCGTCTCTGCTGCACATACCGCTCGACGAGTACGTCACCCGCGTAAGCCAGGCGATCTCGCCTACCACCTTCTGGGTCGGCGTCATCAAAGCCCCCGTTTTCGCCGTGCTCATTGCGATGGCCGGCACCCACAGGGGAATGCAGGTGAGCGGCTCCTCTCGCGAGCTCGGGCGCCTCACCACCATGGCGGTCGTCCAGGCCATCTTCCTGGTGATCCTGGCCGATGCGCTCTTTGCCGTGCTCTTCCTGGAGATCGGCGTGTGATCTACCCTGTCCTCGAAGTGCGGGGTCTCGTCAACCGCTTCGGCTCCCAGGTGGTCCACGACGGGCTGGACATGGAGGTCCGTGAGGACGAGGTGTTCGGCATCGTCGGCGGCTCCGGCACCGGCAAATCAGTGCTGCTGCGGAGCGTCCTCGGCCTGCAGCGGCCGCAGGCCGGCACGATCCGCCTAGAGGGGCACGACATCACGCAGCTATCCGGCGCGGCGCTGCGGGCGGTGAAGGCGCGTTACGGCGTGACCTTCCAGCAAGGAGCGTTGTATTCGTCGTTGAACGTGCTGCAGAACGTGCAGCTGCCCATGGTCGAGTATATGGAGGAGCTGTCCGAGTCCGCCCGCGACGAGCTCGCCATGCTGAAAATCCGCCTGGTGGGTCTTCCCGCCGACGCCGCGCGCAAATATCCTGCTGAGCTCTCCGGGGGCATGATCAAGCGGGCGGCCCTGGCGCGGGCGCTGGCGCTCGACCCTCGGCTGCTGTTCCTCGACGAGCCGACCTCCGGCCTCGATCCGATCAGCGCGGCGGAGTTCGACGAACTGATGCTGTATCTGCAGAAGCAATTGCGGCTGACCGTCGTCATGATCACACATGACCTCGACTCCATCTTTCGCACCTGCAACAGGGTCGGCGTGATCGTGGACCACCGGATGGAGACGGACACGCTGGAACGCATCGTCGATCATCCCAATCCGTGGATACAGGCGTACTTTCACGGCGAGCGTGCCGGCATTCGCCTCAAGGTGGCCCATGGAGCGTGAAGCGAACTATGCTGCCGTCGGAGCTTTCGTGCTGGTCATCGCGCTGGCGGCGGGGCTCTTCGTCTACTGGTATTCCGGCACCCGCGTTCACCGGACGTACGATCGCTACGAGATCTATTTCGACGGCACCGTCAGCGGCCTGGAGCAAGGCGCGCCGGTCCGATATCTCGGTGTGCGGGTCGGGCGGGTCGTGGACATGCGCATCGACCCGCGGAATGCCGGCCGTGTGGAGGTGATCGCCGCGATCGAATCGACGACGCCGATCTCCTCCCGCACGCTCGCGGAGCTCGACCTGCAGGGCCTGACCGGGCTGCTCTACATCGACCTGCAGCACTCCGAGCAGCCCGCAACGACGCCGCCGGTGCCGAGCCTCAAATACCCAGTCATCCGCGCCGCGCCGTCACAGTTCGACGTCTTCCTGGGACAGCTTCCGCGCCTCGCGGCCTCGGCAGGGGGGGTGATCCAGCGTCTGGACCGCCTGTTGAGCAACCGCAACATCGACGACGTCTCGCACGCCCTCGACAACCTCACGGAGGCCAGCAACCATCTGCCGGAGACGGTGCGCAGCGTCAACGCGCTGCTCGTCCAGCTCCGCGCCGCGACGGTCGAGCTTGGCGCCACTACCCACAGCGCGCGCATCCTCATGGATACGGCCGGTCCGCAGGTTGTCACGACCGTACAGCGCCTGCAGACGGTAGCGGACAAACTGTCGGACGCGGCGGATCAGCTCGACAAGATGATCGCGGAGAATCGCGGCGACGTCCGCACCTTCACACGCTCGAGCCTGCCGGAGGTCGAAAGCTTCATACGCGAGGGCCGGGCGGCCGCGCAGTCGATCCGGCAGCTTTCCGACAGCCTGCGCCAGAATCCGTCGCAGCTCATCTATCAACCGGCCCCGCCGGGCGTGGAGATTCCGCCTTAAAATGCGCGCTGGATCCGGGCTCCTGCCCGGCCCAGCGCGCCTCGTGCAAAAAGCGTGGTTTTTGCCCGAGGCTCCGCCACCTGCGGCGGCGGGGCACATCCTCTGCCTGGCGCTTTATGATTCGAGGTCGTTATGGGTCGATGGGCAACTGGTTGCAAACATCTGCGGCACCTCGCGGCGGTCCTGCTGGGACTCGCCGTTGCGGGCTGTTCGAGCCTTCTGCACAGCAACGCGCCGGCTGTGCAGATCTACACCCTGCGGGCACCGTCCGCTTCTTCCGAGGTCGGCAGCGGCCAAGCTGCGACGGCAGATATGTCGCTACGCGTTGCGCATCCACGTGCCGGGCCTGGTCTCGGGACGTCCCAAATCGTGCTGTTGCAATCCGATCACCGCTTGAACGTATATGCTGCCAGCGCCTGGGCGGCCGACGCGCCGGCGCTCCTCGAGTCGCTGGCGGTGGAGACTCTGCGCGGCTCCGGACACTGGCGCTCGGTCGAGGACGCCGAGAGTCCCTTCCCGTCCGACTATCTGCTACAGATCTCCGTGGCCCATTTCGACGCCGACTACTCTGACGACACAGGTGCCCCTCCCACCGTGCGAGTGACACTCGACTGCACGCTGGGCAAGGAGGAGGGTCGCGACATCATCGCGACTTTCGTGGCGAGCGGATCGGCCGTTGCAAGCGCCAACCGCCTGAGCGAGGTCGTCGCCGCATTCCAGCAGGCTACCGACGCCGCAATCGCGTCATTGACGCAACAGGCGGCGGCAGCGACGCCGCACGGATAGGCGCGCTTTCTGCCTTGAAGTACCGCCACGAGTATCACGCCGGCAACTTTGCGGACGTCCACAAGCACGTGACGTTGCTGGCGCTGCTTACCGCATTGCGGCGCAAGGACAAGGGCTTCTTTTATCTCGAGACGCACGCCGGCCGTGGCGCCTACGACGTATCCGGAACGTCCGGCGAGTCCCCCTCCGGTATCGGGCGGCTCCAGACGGAATATCTCGCGCAGGGCGCGCAGCAGTCCGGCGCCGAGGAGATTTGCAACTACCTGGCACGGATCGAGCTGCTGCGCCGCGAGCGCGGTGAGCCGCGGCTCTATCCCGGCTCACCTCTGCTTGCCGCAAGTGAGCTGCGCCCCGTCGACCACGCGGTATTCATCGAGACCTTGCCCGCCGAGGCGCGCGCGTTAGAGCGTGCGCTGTCTATTCAGGCACAGGGACGTGCCCGGCCGCCGCAGGTGGCCGAGTTCTCGGGCAAAAACCGCGCTTTTGCCCGAGAACGCGCTGGGCCGGGCAGGAGCCCGAATCCAGCGCGTATCAAAGCGGCGCTTCACGTACAAACCGGGGACGGATTTGAGCTCATGCGCGCGTGGCTGCCGCCGCGCGAGCGCCGCGGGCTGACCTTCATCGATCCGCCCTACGAGGAGAGCCGCCAGGATTTCGAGCGCACCCGGCACGGGGCCGCAGAGGCGCTGCGGCGCTTCCACACGGGCGTGGTGGCGATCTGGTATCCGATCAAGGATGAGCGCGACACGGCGGCCTGGCATGCCGTGCTTGTCGCGGAGCTCGATTGCGCGCTGCTGGCGGGGGAGCTCTCGCTCTACCCGCGCGACTCGCGCGTTGCGCTCAACGGCTCAGGGATGCTCATTCTCAATCCCCCCTACCAGCTGGCGGAGCGCATGGCGATCTGGCTGCCGCAGCTGCACGCCAGTCTCGATCTGGGGCACGGCGGGGGTGCCAGCGTGCGACAGCTCAAGTAAACCGCTACCTGCGGCGGCGGGGCACGTTGCGCTGTGCAATCCTGCTTCGCGCAAGCCCGGGGTGGCCATCGTGGCCACCCGCTCGGCGGAGCGAAGCGATGCTTCGCTGGAAGGCACCGCCTCGCCCCTGTGCCCGGGGCTTCACCACAACCGGGGCCGTGACGGCGGGGCGCCGTGGGAGCATCATTCGGGCAATGAGCGGACCCGATCAGTACGGGGTCGTGGGCCACCCCGTGGCCCACAGCCTCTCGCCCTTCATCCACGCCATGTTCGCGCGCCAGACGGGGCAGTCGCTGAGCTACCGCCTGTTCGACTTCGCGCCGGAGGACCTCGAGCAGCGGATCGCCGCGTTTTTCGCCGCCGGCGGCCGCGGGCTCAACATCACCCTACCCTATAAAGTCGCTGCGCTGGCGTGCGCCAGCGAGCTGACCCCTCGGGCCCAGCACGCGGGCGCCATCAATACGCTGGCGATGCGCAAGGATGGCACGATCCTCGGCGACAACACGGATGGCGTCGGGCTGACCCAGGATCTTTGCGTCAACCAGCGCGTGGTCGTGACGCGCCGGCGGGTTTTGATCATCGGCGCGGGCGGCGCCGTCCGCGGAGTGCTCGCACCCCTTCTCGCGCTGACGCCGGAGGTAGTCATCATCGCCAACCGCACGGCAGACCGGGCCAAGGCACTTGCAGCCGCATTCGCTCAGATGGGTAGCGTGCAGGGTGTCGGCTTCCGCTACATCGCGGGCGGTCCGTACGACGTCGTCATCAACGCCACGTCAGCCAGTCTCACCGGTGAGATCCCCGATGTGCCCGTGGCCGTAATCGGGCCCGATACATTCTGTTACGACATGGCGTACGGCAAGGGCGACACCGCCTTCGTGCGTTGGTGCGTCGAGCTCGGCTGCCGCGCGGCGGCGTCCGGCTGGGGAATGCTTGTCGAGCAGGCGGCGGAGTCCTTCCGCCTCTGGCGCGGCGTGCGGCCGCTCACCGCGCCGGTGCTCGCCGCGCTTACCGCATCGTGACGAGCTCTTCGGCGCTGGTGGGATGAATCGCCACCGTGTCGTCGAAGTCCGCTTTGGTGGCCCCCATCCGCACCGCGACGGCGAAGCCCTGCATCATTTCATCGGCACCCGGACCGATGACGTGGACGCCGACGACGCGCTGTTTCGGGCCGACCGTCACCAGTTTCATGTCACAGCGCGGCTTTGCTGTAGTAAACGCGTGGTACATCGGGATGAAGCTCGATCTGAAGACCGTGACGGCCTCGTCGCCATAGTCATCGCGGGCTGCCTTCTCGGACAGGCCGACGGTGCCGATCGGCGGATGCCCGAATATGACCGTCGGGATGTTGTGATAGTCGAGATGCCGGTCGGTCCGGCCGCCGAAGAGACGATCGCTCAGCCGGCGGCCGGCGGCGATCGCCACCGGCGTGAGCGGCGCCCGGCCGGTCACATCGCCGATGGCGTACACGCCCGCGGCGCTCGTGGCCTGGTACTTGTCGGTGGCGATGAAGCCGTAGGCGTCGAGCTCCACTCCCGCGCGATCCACACCCAACTCCTCCACTCTGGGTGCGCGCCCGATCGCCCACAGCACGCAATCGAACGGCTCGAGCCGTCTGCCGTCCCGTAATGACAGCGCGAGGTGCCCGCGAGCATCGCTCTCCAGTGCCGCAGGCCATGCCTGTCTGACGATGCTCACACCGTCGTCGCTCAGGACCTTCGACATCGATTCCCCGATCATGGAGTCGAAGTCGTTCAGCATCGTCTGGCTGCGCAACACGAGCGTAACGTTGGAACCGAGTGCCGCGAAGATACCGGTGAGCTCGATGGCGATGTAGCCGCTGCCGACGATCGCGACTCGCTGAGGTCTGCGCGGCAGCTCGAAGAATCCATCGGAGGTGATGCCGAGCCCGGCGCCCGCAATGGGTGGCAGCAGCGGACGGCCGCCAGTGGCAATGATGATGTGCGGGGCGGAAAGAGAAGTGCCAGCCGCCGCCACCGTCCGGCCATCCACGAACACTGCGCGCCCACGGACCAGCGTCACACCGCGCTTGGCGAGATTGCCCTCGTAGATGCCATTCAGCCGCCGGATGTACGCGTCGCGCTTCTCCTTGAGCAGGTCCCAGTCGTGCGCCCCGGCAGAGAGTGCGAAGCCGTAGTCCGGCGCATCGCGCACCTCCTCGGCCAGCCCGGCGGCGTTCCACATGATCTTCTTCGGGACGCAACCGACGTTCACGCACGTACCGCCGAGGCGGTGCGACTCCACCAGAGCAACCCGAGCCCCGTACTCCGCTGCGCGCTGCGCGGCCGCGAGGCCCCCGCTGCCGCCGCCGATGACAATCAGGTCAAATTCGCCCATGAGCCATTTTAGCTGGCAGAATGACTGGCCCGATAGCATAGGTGCGCGATGGACAATCCCCTGCTCGCCCACGAGCCGCTGCCTCCCTTTCCCCGCATTCGCCCGGAGCACGTCGAGCCGGGAGTTCGCGAGGTGCTGTCACGCGCGCGGACGCAGGATCGAGGAGATCGCGGCCAACGATACTCTGACGTTCGCGACGGTGGTGGAGCCGCTGGAGGAGCTGCAGCACGGGGTCGCACGCATCTGGTCGCCGGTGAGCCATCTCAACGCGGTGCTCAACTCCGAGGCGCTGCGCACGGCGTACAACACCTGCCTGCCGCTCCTCTCGGCGTACCAGACGGATCTTGCCCAGAGCGAGCCGCTCCACCGCGCTTACCGCTCCATCGAGGAGCGCGAGGGCGCTGCGCTCGACCCCGTGCAGCGCCGAGTGCTCGAGCACGCGCTGCGCGACTTCCGGCTCGCCGGCGTCGGACTCGCCGCCGCCGACAAGCAGCGCTTCAAGGAGGTGATGCTGGAGCTCACCGGCCTGCAGGCGAAGTTCGAGGAGAACGTGCTCGATGCGACCAACGGTTGGAATTACCGTGTCAGCGACGAGACGCTCCTGCGCGGCCTCAACGAGATGCTCATCGAGCAGGCCCACCGGCGCGCCCACGATCAGCAGGTCGACGGTTGGATCCTGACGCTCGATCAGCCAACCTACGTTGCAGTCGCGACCGACGCTGAATCTGACGTTCTGCGCCACGCGTTCTATGAGGCTTGGACCACACGTGCCTCTGATCAGGGCCCCAACGCCGGCAAGCTGGGACAACGCGGGCGTCATGGAGCAGATCCTGCGCAAGCGCTACGAGGCGGCGCGGATTCTCGGCTTCGGCAACTACGCCGAATATGCGCTCGCCACGCGCATGGCGCACAGCGTCGCCGAGGTCATGCAGTTCCTCGACGAGCTGGCGCGATCGGCACGCCCCGCCGCCGTGAGGGAGTTCGAGGAGCTCGAGGCTTTCGCCGGACGCAAGCTCGAGGCCTGGGACGTCGGCTTTTACGCGGAACGGCTGCAGCGCGAGCGCTACGCCGTCTCGCAGGAGGAGCTGCGCCCGTATTTCCCGCTGCCGCGGGTGCTCGCGGGCCTGTTCGAGGTCGCCGAGCGGCTGTTCGACGTGCGCATCCGGGAGCGCAACGGCGCTCCGGTGTGGCACCCGGACGTGCGCTTCTTCGAGATCGAGAGCGGCGCAGGACGACCGGTCGGCAGCTTCTATCTCGATGCGTACGCCCGGCCCAACAAGCGCAGCGGCGCCTGGATGGACGAGTGCATCGGCCGCAAGCGTCTGCCGACGGGCTCAGCGCTCCCCGACGGCCTATCTGGTGTGCAACGTGTTGCCTCCGGGCGAAGGCCGGCCGGCCCTGCTCACGCACGACGATGTGCTGACGCTGTTCCACGAGTTCGGGCATGGCCTGCATCATCTGCTCACCCGTGTCGATTACCCGAGCATCGCCGGCATCAACGGGGTGGCCTGGGACGCCGTCGAGTTGCCCAGCCAGTTCATGGAGAACTACGCCTGGCATCCGGATGTGCTGCAGCCGCATCTCCAGCCATTATCGGACCGGGGCGCCGCTGCCGGCCCAAACGCAGGACCGGCTGCGCGCCACGCGCAGCTTCCATGCCGGTCTGCAGATGGTGCGGCAGCTGGAATTCGCGCTGTTCGATTTCCGGCTGCATGCCGAGTACTCCCCTGAGCGCGGCGCACGGTTGCGCGAGGTACTGCACGAGGCGCGTCGGCGCGTGGCGGTGGTGCCCGCGCCGGAGTGGAACCGCTTCGCGAACAGCTTTGGACATATTTTCGCCGGCGGCTACGCGGCCGGCTATTACAGCTACAAGTGGGCCGAGGTCCTGGCCGCGGACGCGTTCTCGGCCTTCGAGGAGAGGGGCGTGTTCGACCGCGCCACCGCGCAGCGGTTTCTGGACTGCCATCCTGTCACGGGGGGGCAGCCGGGATGCCCTGGAAGCCTTTGTCGAGTTCCGGGGGCGCCGCCCCGATATCCGGCCCCTCCTGGCCCAGCACGGCATAGCCGCGCCTGGTTAAAGCGCTGGATCCGCGTTGAGCAAAAAATCGTGGTTTTTTGCTCAACACCCGCCACCTGCGGCGGCGGGGCACATCCTGTGCCTGGTCCGCAGGTCCTCGGTGCCCCACGCTGGTGAAACTGTGCGGTATGTCGCAGTGTAGGGGAGAGGCGGCTCCTAGACTCGTCGGATTCTCGCTCCCGGGGAGCGGCCCGAGGCCGTGCACCAAATCACCAGAATGAGCAGCGCGCGGCGCAGTGACTTCGACGTAACCAATTCCGTGCAGGTGAGCTCCCCGGAGGCGGTGCTGCGCGCCGTCGAAGCGCTCTACCGGCCGACCTGGCCGGATGCGCCCATGGAGCCGTTGCGGCGGTCCTTCGAGCATTTCGAGCGGCTGTTCGCGGGAGAGGTTTCCGGATTCCACGGCGTCGATACGGTCTATCACGACCGCCAGCACACACTCGACATCACTCTGGCGCTGGCGCGGCTGCTGGTCGGGTACGAGCGTCAGCGCCGTCAATGCCGAGCGGCTGGGCGGGGAACGGGCGGTGGTGGGCCTGATCACCGGCCTTTTCCACGACGTCGGCTATCTACGGCGCGCCGACGACCAGGAGTCGCGCAACGGCGCGGAATTCACGCGGATCCACGTCTCCCGCGGCGCGCGCTTCCTCGAGGAGTTCCTGCCGGAGGTCGGCCTCTCCTCCTGGGTGCCGGTATCGCGCGAGATCATCCATTTCACCGGCTACGAGGTGCCGTTCGGCGACCTCGAGGCGCGCATACGGGACCCGCGCGACATCATCGTGGGCCACCTTCTCGGCACCGCCGACATGATTGCCCAGATGGCCGACCGCTGCTATCTGGAGAAGTGCCGCGACCGCCTGTACGCGGAGTTCGTGCTGGGTGGGGTCGCGCTGCCGATGGCCGCCAACGGCGGCCGCCAGGTCAAGTACGCCTCAGGCCTCGACCTGCTGCGCCAGACCCCGGATTTCGTGGCGGAGGTGCGCGAAAAGCGCCTCGACGGGGATTTCGGCTCCGCCTACCGCTACCTCGAGATCCTCTACGGGGGCAGGAATCCCTACATCGAAGCCATCGACCGCAACGTCGATTACCTGCGGCAGGTGCTGCGCAGCGAGAACTGGCGGCTGCTGCGGCGCAACCCCCCGATCTTCTCCGCCGTCTCCGACCCGATGTCGACCATGCGGGGTCTGATGGTAGGTTACATAAAGAAGGTCTGGTCGGGGTTCTGACCCGCGCGCTAATCATCGGGGGCCAAGCGAGCGATCTTCGGCCCCAGTGACCTCTGCGAACCTCAAGCTGAAGTATGCCACCGCCGCGTTTGCGGTCGTGCTGTTCGCGACCGCGGCGGTGATCGGGCTATTCGCCTGGCGGCATCCGCCGGATCTGCTCACCGTGCAGGGAGTCAGCGCGCTGGCTGTGCTCGGCGCCCTCGCCGCCGCGGTGCTCGCCTGGCGGGCGGCGCGCGGCATCCATTTCTCCACCGCGGCACTCATCCGCAGCGCCGAGCGCGTCGGCCAGGGCGACTACACGCGCCCGGTCGAGGTGCGCCGCCGGGACATCCTCGGGGAGCTGGAGCAGGCGCTGGAGCGCATGCGCGCGCGGCTGCGCCAGTCGACCATCAACAAGAACTACCTGCACAGCGTCCTCAACAGCATGACGGACGCCGTGTTCGTCACCTCTCCCGACGGCGTGATCAAGGTGGCCAACTCCGCGGCCTGCAAGCTCCTCGGCTACAGCGAGGAGGAGCTCCTCGGCACGCAGCATCATCGCGATCCTCGATGAGCGCGAGCGCGCCGGCTTCGACCTGCTGCAGGCGGCGCAGGAGACGCGCGAGACCGTGGTGCGCACCCGCAGCGGCCAGACCATCCCGGTGTCGCTCACCGGCTCGCAGCATCGAGAGCGACGACCCGCAGTTCCAGGGCAACATCTTCGTCGCGCGCAACATCACCGACCGCAAGCGCGCCGAGCGCCGCATCCGCTACCTCGCCCGCTACGACGCGCTCACCAAGTTCCCGAACCGCATGCAGTTCCATCACGTGCTGCAGCAGACCATCGCCCGCGGCGCTGCGCAGCGGACAGGTCGGTGGCGGCTGCTGTACCTGGACATGGACCGCTTCAAGGAGGTCAACGACACCTTCGGCCACGGCGCCGGCGACCGCGTGCTCGAGGTGCTGGCCGAGCGCCTGACGCGCGCGCTGCCGAAGGACACGCGTGGTCGGGCGCCTCGCCGGGCGATGAGTTCGCGCTCTTCGTCGACGGCCTGCCCGCGGATGCCGACAACCGCGGCCCGATCGCGCACCTGGCGCGCGCCGTGCTCACCGAGGTGAGCCGCGCCTTCCAGCTGAACCAGCACGAGGTCTTCCTCACCGCCAGCATCGGCATCGCCTTCTGCCCGCGCGATGCCGAGAACGTCATCGACCTGATCCGCAACGCCGATGCGGCGATGTACTACTCCAAGCAGAACGGCGGCAACACCTTCGCGTTCTACTCCCCGGAGATGAACGCCGCCGCGGTCGAGCGGCTGATGCTCAAGAGCAAGCTGCGCCGCGCGCTCGAGCGCGACGAGCTCGTGATCCGCTACCAGCCCAAGGTCGACCTGCGCACCGGCCGCATCATCGGCGCCGAGGCGCTGCTGCGCTGGCGCCTGCCGGGGCACGGCGACATCCCGCCGTCGCAGTTCATTCCGCTCGCCGAGGAGACCAACCTCATCCTCGACATCGGCGAGTGGGTGCTGAACCGCGTGTGCATGGACTACCGCCAGATGCAGAGCCGAGGGCGGCGATCCCGGGCCGCATCTCGCTCAACCTGTCGCTGAAGCAGCTGCGCCAGGCGAGCTTCATCCTGCGCTGCCGCTCGGTGTTCCGCCGCCACGGCGTGTCGCCGACCGCCTTCGAGCTGGAGATCACCGAGACCACCCTGATGGCGGATGCGCAGCGCACCGTGCGCCTGCTCGATGAGCTCTACGCGATGGGCCTGCACCTGTCGATCGACGACTTCGGCACCGGCTACTCCTCGCTGTCGGCGCTGCAGCAGTTCCCGATCGGCACGCTGAAGATCGACCAGTCCTTCGTGCGCGACGTCGAGCGAGGACGCGGGTGACGCGACCATCGTGCGCACCATCATCGAGATGGGGCGCAGCCTCGGGATGGAAGTCATCGCCGAGGGCGTCGAGTCGGTCAGCCAGCTCGAGTTCCTGCGCCACAACGGCTGCCACTACGCGCAGGGGAGGCTGTTCGGCGAGCCGCTGCACGGCCGAGGAGCTGCTGGCACTGTTGCAGCGGCAGTCGGCATCGGGGCCGGCATTCAGGCGCTACACGCAGGATACCACCGCGGTGGCCGTCGGCGAACCGTCTCGCTGACGCTCGATGCTCACCCTTGCGGAGGTTCGCCTGCGGCGCGGCCCGCAGGTTCTCATCGACGGCGCGACCTGCGGCATCTTTCGCGGCGAGAAGACGGGCATCGTCGGCCGCAACGGCTGCGGCAAGTCCACTCTGTTGGCGCTGATCCGCGGCGATATCGCGCCGGATGCGGGCGAGTACCGTGCGCCGCCCGGGCTCGCGATCGCGGCCGTCGCGCAGGAGTTGCCGGAGACCGACGCGACACTCGTCGAATACGTCCGTGGCGGTGACCTGGAGCTGGCGGCGCTCGAGGCGCAGATACCTGCGACCGAGGGTACACGGCTCGCCATGCTGCACGCGGAATACGACCGGCTGGGCGGCTATGCCGCGCGCAGCCGCGCCGGACAGCTCGCCGCCGGCCTGGGATTCGCTCCCGATGACATGGAGCGCCCGGTGCGTCACTTCTCCGGCGGACTGCAGATGCGAGCCAACCTCGCACGCGCGCTCATGCGCCGTTCCGACGTGCTGCTGCTCGATGAGCCGACCAACCACCTCGATCTCGATGCGGTTCTGTGGCTGGAGAGCTGGCTGAAGAGCTACGCGGGGACGCTGTTGCTGGTGTCTCACGACCGCGAGTTCCTCGACGGGGTCGTCGGCCGGATCTTGCACATCGAGGCCGGCCGCCTGCGCAGCTATACGGGCAACTACAGCGCCTTCGAGACGCAGCGCGCGGCGGAAGCCGAGCGTACGCAGGCGATGTTGGCGGGCCAGGCGCGCGAGCGCGCGCGGGTCGAGAGCTTCGTCACGCGTTTTCGCGCGCAGGCCAGCAAGGCGCGCCAGGTGCAGAGCCGCCTGAAGTGGCTGGCCCGTCTGCCGGACATCGCGTCACGTGCATCTCGAGGAGGGCTTCGAGTGGGAATTCGCGGCGCCGGCGAAATTGCCCCGGCCCCTCCTGACACTGGAGCATGCCGCGGCCGGTTACGGCGAGCGCCGTGTGTTGAGCGATGTGTCGCTGAGTGTCAGCCCTGGCGATCGCATCGGAATCCTGGGCCGCAACGGGGCCGGTAAATCGACGCTGATGCGGGTGTTGGCCGCACAACTGCAGCCGCTCGCCGGCACCGCGGAGACGGCGCCGGACGTTGCGATAGGCTTCTTCGCGCAACTCGAGCTCGAGCATCTGGATGCCGACGGTACCGCTCTCGCCGAGCTCGAGCGGCGCGGCGGGCCCGAGCAGTCACGATGGAGCGAGCTCGAGCGGCGCAATCACCTCGGACGCTTCGGCTTCCGTGGCGACCGGGTGTTCGAGCCGACACGACAGTTCTCGGGCGGCGAGCGCGCGCGACTGGCGCTCGCCATCCTCGTCGCCCGCAAGCCCAACCTGCTGCTGCTCGATGAGCCCACCAACCATCTGGATCTCGACATGCGCCATGCGCTGCTCGTGGCCTTGCAGGATTTCGCGGGCGCGGTGGTGGTCGTCTCCCACGACCGCGCGCTGCTGCGCGGCGCATGTGATCGCTTTCTCCTCGTGGCCAATGGCGCCGTGGCTCCGTTCGACGGTGACCTCGAGGACTACGCGGCATGGCTCGCACGCGGCTCCGACGCGCCACAGGAGGAGGGTTCGGAAGGCACAGCCGCACCTTCGCGCCGGGAGCAACGCCGCCTCGAGGCGGAGGCCCGCAATCGCCTGACGCCCCTGCGCGCGGAGCAGCGCAGGTTGGAACGTCTTCTCGAGCTCCTCACCGCCGAGCGCACCAACATCGAGTCCCGCCTGGCCGATCCCGCGACCTATGCGGCCGCGGAGGCCGATGAGCAGCGGCGCCTGAGCGCCCGCCACGGCGAGCTCGCACTCGAGATCGCGACCGTCGAGGAGCAATGGCTCGAGGTCGCTTCGAGCCTGGAGACGGCAGGATGAATTGACGCTGTTTCTGCCCGAAAGTCGTCCATTCCCGGGGGACCTCGGGCGCGACGTCGGCTCTATGCTCCTGGCGCATGAGCATCGCGATGGTTGGCGCAAAGTTGGTGCGCAGCATGGGCCTCACCGGCGACCATGTTCGCGTCCTGGTGGCGGAGGCAGCCGGAGACCTGGAGCGGATCTGCGAGCCCGAGGTCATCGCGCGGGTGGAGCTGCCGCTGGCGGCCCAGGAGTTCCTGCGCAAACCCGACCAGGCGGCACTCGCGACCGACCTCGAATGGCTGCGCGCGAGTGGCGCTCGTCTGTTGCTGTGGGGCGGGGAGGGTTATCCGCGGCCGCTCGCTGCAATCAGGGGCGCACCGCCGGCGCTCTACGTGATGGGAGAGATCGAGGCACTGAACACGCCGCAGCTGGCGATGGTGGGTGCGCGTCGGGCCTCGCCCTCGGGGAAAACGATTGCCTGGAAATTCGCCGGCGCCTTGGCGCAGTCCGGGCTCACCATTACCAGCGGCCTCGCCGCCGGTATCGATGCCGCGAGCCATGAGGGCGCACTCGCGGCTGGGGGGCGCACGGTGGCGGTGCTCGGCGGCGGCATTGCCCGCCTGTACCCGCCGGAGAACATCGGCCTGGCGCGACGCATCCTGGCCGCGGGTGCGCTGGTCTCGGAGTTTCCGCCGCCGGCCGAACCGCGGCGGCAGAACTTCCCACAGCGCAATCGGGTCATCAGCGGGCTTGCGCTCGGGACGCTCGTGGTCGAGGCCGCAGACGGCAGCGGGTCACTGATCACTGCGCAGAGGGCCGTGGATCAGGGTAGGGAGGTCTTCGCCGTGCCGGGGCCCCTGGCCAGTCCGCTGTCCTTCGGCTGTCACAAGCTGATCCAGGAGGGAGCGCACCTCGTCACGGGGCCGGCGGACGTGCTGCGAGGGCTTCAATTTAACAAGGAATTTCAAATACCTATGTCGCATGAGCTGGGCCGCTGCGATGACCCCAACCCGGCCCAGGGTGGGGGCGCCCCATTGGACAAGGAGTATGAAATGCTGTTAGATGCGCTCGGTTTCGAACCCGCGACCATCGATACGCTGGTGGCCCGTTCAGGCTTGCCCGGCGAGTCGATTGCCTCGATGTTGCTGATTCTCGAGCTTGAAGGGCGCATCGCGCCGTACCCCGGCGGCCTCTATGGCCGAATATCCAGATGACCACCGGCAGTGTTCTGAAATGCTGATTTACGTTTTCGACCACTACATGCTGGCCGACCCGGCGGACGTGCCGGAGCGGCACCGCATGCTGGAAGACCTGCAGCGGCGCGGCTTCTCGGTGAGTGAGGTCGTGCACGCGATGGAATGGCTGTCCGCTCTGGTGGGCGACCAGCGCGCATCGCCTGGTGCGACGGACGCGGAGTCCGCCGCGGCGGCGCTGCGCGTGTTCGATGACGGTGAGCTGTCGCGTCTGTCGGCCGATTGCACGCGCCTTCCTCATGCTGCTGGATCGCCAACATGTGCTCAGCCCGCAGCAGCGCGAGCTCGTCATCGAGCGCGCGCTGGCGCTGGATGTAGACGAGGTCGAGGTCGAGCAGCTGAAGTGGGTGGTGCTCCTGGTCCTGTCCAGCCAGCCGGGACAGGAGCTGGCGTTCGCCCGCTTCGAGAGCGTCATGTCGGCGGCCGGCGGCAGCGTCCGGCACTGATGGCGTTGAGGGACCCCCTGACTCATGGCAGACAATCTGGTCATCGTCGAGTCGCCCGCCAAGGCGAAGACCATCAAGAAGTACCTGGGCAAGGACTTCGAGGTGCTGGCCTCCTACGGCCACGTGCGCGACCTGGTGCCGAAGGAAGGCGCGGTCGATCCCGACCGCGGCTACGCGATGAAATACCAGGTGCTCGAGAAGAACGAGCGGCACGTCGAGAGCCATCGCCCGTGCGTCTGCGCGAAATCGAAGTCGCTGTATCTGGCCACCGACCCGGATCGCGAGGGCGAGGCGATCGCCTGGCACCTGAAGGAGATCCTCAAGTCGCGCGGCGATCTCGACGGCAAGACGTGCATCGCGTGGTGTTCTACGAGATCACGCGCAACGCCAGTCCGCGAGGCGGTGGCCCAGCCGCGCGACCTGTCGCTCGACCTCGTCAACGCGCAGCAGGCGCGCCGCGCGCTCGATTACCTGGTCGGCTTCAATCTCTCGCCGCTGCTGTGGAAGAAGGTGCGCCGCGGCCTGTCCGCCGGGCGCGTGCAGAGTCCGGCGCTGCGCATGATCTGCGAGCGCGAGGAGGAGATCGCCGCCTTCGTCGCGCAGGAGTACTGGACGCTCGAGGGCGAAGGCACGCATCAGCGCCCAGCCTTTCCCGCTGAAGCTCACTCGAGTACCGCGGCAAGAAAGTCGAGCAGTTCAGCTTCACCAACGAGGCGCAGGCGCGCGAGGTCGAGCGCACCATGGACGCGGCCGCGGGCCGCGGCGCCGGCCGGGCCGCGCCGGACGCCTGGCCAGCTGCGCGTGATCGCCATCGACCGCAAGCAGCGGCGGCGCAATCCGGCGCCGCCCTTCACCACCTCGACGCTGCAGCAGGAGGCCGCGCGCAAGCTCGGCTTCAACGCGCGGCGCACCATGCGCCTCGCGCAGCAGCTCTACGAGGGCCTGGACATCGGCGAAGGCAGCGTCGGTCTCATCACCTACATGCGTACCGACTCGGTGTCGCTTGCGGCGGAAGCGGTCAGGAGATCCGCGAGGTCGCCGGCCGCCTCTACGGCAAGCGCCGAGGTCGCCGAGGAGCCGCGCATCTACAAGACCAAATCGAAGAACGCGCAGGAGGCGCACGAGGCCATCCGCCCGACCTCGGCCGCCATCACGCCCGGCGACGTCGAGGGCAAGATCGACGACGATCTCTACCGGCTCTACGCGCTGATCTGGAAGCGCGCCGTCGCCTCGCAGATGAGCCACGCGGTCTTCGACACGGTCGCCGTCGATCTGCTCGCCGGGACCGACGGGCCGCGAGCGCCACGTGCTGCGCGCCAACGGCTCGACGCTGGTGAAGCCGGGATTCATCGCCGTGTACCAGGAGGGCAGCGGACGACGTCAAGTCGGACGAAGGCGATCACGTGCTGCCGCCGATGCAAGAGGGCGATCCGTCGATCTCGCCGCGCTGCATGCCGAGCAGCATTTCACCGAGCCGCCGCCGCGCTACTCGCGAAGCCTCGCTGGTGAAGGCGCTGGAGGAGCACGGCATCGGCCGGCCCTCGACCTACGCCACCATCATCTCCACGCTGCAGGACCGCGAATACGTGGAGATGGACAGCCGGCGCTTCGTGCCGACCGACATCGGCAAGATCGTCAACCGCTTCCTCACGCACCACTTCCACCGCTACGTGGAGTACGGCTTCACGGCAGCGATGGAGGACGAGCTCGACGCCGATCTCGCGCGGCGAGGAGGAGTGGACGCAGCCGCTCGACAAGTTCTGGAAGCCCTTCATCCGCCAGGTGGAGCGCATCGAGAAGAACGTCTCGCGCGAGCAAGTCGCGCAGGCGCGCGAGCTCGGCAAGGACGCCGCGACCGGCAAGCCGGTCAGCGTGCGCATGGGACGCTACGGCCCCTTCGTGCAGATCGGCACCAAGGACGATGTCGAGAAGCCGCGCTTCGCCGGCTTGCGGCCCGGGCAGAAGATGGACGCCATCACGCTCGCCGATGCGATGGAGCTCTTCAAGCTGCCGCGCGCGCTCGGCCAGACCGCCGCCGGCGAGGACGATCGTCGCCAACATCGGGCGCTTCGGCCCGTACGTGAAGTACGGCAGCAAGTACGTATCGCTGAAGGAAGACGATCCCTACACCGTGACGCTGGAGCGGGCGCTCGAGGTCATACGCCTGAAGCAGGAGGCGGATGCAAATCGCCTCATCGCCGACCTCGGCGTGGACAACATCCAGGTGTTGAATGGCCGCTACGGGCCGTACATCACCGACGGCAAGAAGAACGCCAAGGTGCCGAAGGATCGCGAACCGAAGTCACTGACGCTGGAGGAGTGCCGTGCGCTGTTGGCGCAGGCGCCGGAGCGGGGCAAGGGAAGGTGGGGGCGAGGCAGGCGGGGTACCGCCGCGCCGACCGCCACCGCCAAACCCGCGCCGAGTACACCGGCGGCGCCTTCGCGCGGCCGTGCGCCGCCCCCAGGCCGAAGGCGGGAAGCCGCTCACGCCGCCGCGCCGCGGCGCGCGCAAGCTACCGCCGAGCGCAGCAACGGCAACGGCAACGGCGCCGAGCCCGAAGCCGCTCGCCGCCGCCCCGCCGCCGCGAAAAAATCCGCTAAAAAGAAGACAGCCCCGCGCAAAGCCGCTCGGAAGCCGCCCGCGCCGCGCCCCCGCGGCGTGAAATAAAACGTCTGTAGACGGCTCTACTTAAGGCTCAGGCACAGGATGTGTCCCGCCGCCGCAGGTGGCGGAGCTTCGGGCAAAAACCACGCTTTTTGCCCGAAGCAGCGCTGGGCCGGGCAGGATGCCCGGATCCAGCGCCATCAATCAAGGATTGTGGACGACGTCCCCGACCTGGACGGTGTTGGATGCGCCCACGATGAGCCCGAAGCTCACCTGTGGGTACGTCCTGAATATGAGCAGCGTGCCCGCTCGCTCATCCGGCAAATGCACGCGCGGGGCGAACGCGGGGCCGAAGTCGGTGAGAAGACCCGATATCCCTTTCGTGTCGTGGACATCGCGCACCACGCCGCCGACCTTGTCCACCTCGAGGACATTTCCCGGCTCGAGCCCGGCATCGGCGCCGCGATTGATCACGACGATATCGAACTGGCCCGCGAGATCGCTGATTCCCGTGTCTCCCACGATCCAGGCGATCTTGCCGTTGACCTGCGTGGACGGTGCGCGCGGTACCAGGTCGAGCGGCACCTGTACGTCCGTGGAAATCAGCTTGTCCCCGCGCAGGGTTTCGCGTGCGGTGTCGATCAGCTCCGCCCGCGCGGCCGGATGCGTCGCCGGCTGAGTGATCAGCGCCGTGGCGGTGTAGATACCAAGATAGCCGAGCGTGTGTCCCGTGTCGGGGTCGCGCAGCCGATCGCTCACGTGCATTACGTTGTAGCGGGTGTGCGGATCGGGTCCGAGCTCGGAGACATAGGCGATGACACCCGAGCCTGCAATCTGGTGATCGTCGCGGAAGGCGACGATGTGGGGCGCGGCATTGGCCTCGCTCTTCGTCATCACCGTCGGGCGCGACAAAAACGAAGCGATCGCGGAGTACGGAATCGTTGGGATGGCGGCCGCGATCGGCGTGCTGCGCAGCCGCGGCTCGAGTCGCAAGGCGCTCGCCTCGATCAGGCGCACCTGCGGCCTGCCGTTGCTGTCATACGCCAGCGCGAGCTTGTCGCCCGGATAGATCAGGTGGGGATTCCTGATGTTTGGATTGATGTACCAGACTTCCGGCCAGTCCCACGGGTCGCGCAGGTACATCGAGGCGATGCCCCACAGCGTGTCGCCGCGCTTCACCGTGTAGGTCAGCGGCGCATTCGGATTGACCTGCGGGATTGGCGCCGCCGCAGCCTGCGGCTGGGTATCGGCAGCCGAGATCGCGGCCTGGGTAGCCGTCTGGTTGTCACCCGCCCCCTGCGCCTGGGCGGCGGGCGGCATAGTGTCCGACGAGGCCGCCGGTGCCGGCTGACGATGGCCGTGCAGCAACGAGCAGCCGGTCAACGTGACCGACAGAAGAAGACCCGCTGCCAAGCGAGCCCGGAAAGCTAGATTCGAGACCATCCTCCACCCCGCCTGCGACCAGCTCGAATGGGCGCGGTATAATCGCACGCCGGTATCGGGCGCAGGGCGACTTAATGTCAAGTTGTGCGCTCGGTCACGGGCTGGGCTGGCCGCCAGCCACCCTTGAACCCGCGTCTTCCCGCCGCAATCGAAGCCCAAATGGCGATTAGAACGATTCTCGAATTCCCCGACCCCCGGCTGCGCACCCGGGCGCAGCCTGTCACTCGGTTCGATGCGGACCTGCACCGCACCATCGACGACATGCTGCAGACCATGTACGCCGCACCCGGGATCGGCTTGGCCGCGACGCAGGTCGACGTTCACCAGCGCCTGATCGTCATCGACATCTCGGCCGATCGCAACGATCCCCTGATCCTCATCAACCCCGAGATCCTCGTCCGCGAGGGGGAGGTTGCCACGGAGGAGGGGTGCCTGTCCGTGCCCGGCTATTTCGATGAAGTGAAGCGGGCGGCGAAGATTCGCGTCCGTGCCCATGACCGCGACGGCAATGTTTTCGAGCGCGACTGCGAGGACATTCTCGCCGTCTGCGTCCAGCATGAGATGGATCATCTTGACGGCAAGCTGTTCGTCGATTACCTGTCCAACCTCAAGCGCGAGCGCGTTCGGAAGAAGCTGGAAAAGGAGCGCAAGGAGCGCGCTGCGTCGGCGGCTCCAGAGCGCCGCCGCCGTGCTCTTTGACTGGCGAAAATCGTCCAGACGATTTGCTCGGCCCCTCCTAGGCCTCGCCCCTTCGGGGCCGGCGCTTCGCGCCGTCCAAAATCGCTTTAGGCGATTTTGTCCGCGAGACCCTACACATTTCGCCGCGAGCCCGGGAACGGCCCGGGCTCGCTGTGCCCAATGAAGCTACGTGTGGCTTTTGCCGGCACGCCTGAGTTCGCGGTGCCGACACTGCTTGCCGTGATGGGCTCGGCGCACCAGCTGGTCGGCGTGCTGACTCAGCCCGATCGCCCGCGCGGGCGCGGCCGGCAGCTGAGTCCCTCGCCAGTGAAGGCGGCGGTCGACGCTTCGATACCTGTGGCGCAGCCGGCTACGCTGCGATCGGCCGAGGACCGGGAGCAGCTCGTTGCTTGGAAGCCTGACGTATTGGTGGTCGTCGCATATGGGCTCATTTTGCCGACGGCCGTTCTCGAGATACCGCGACTGGGATGTGTGAACGTGCACGCCTCGCTGCTGCCGCGCTGGCGGGGCGCAGCGCCGGTCGAGCGCGCCCTGCTGGCGGGCGACGAGACGACTGGCGTGACGATCATGCAGATGGATGCGGGCCTCGACACCGGGCCGATTCTGCTGCAACGAGCGGTAGCCATCGATCCGGCCGACACCGGCCCCGATCTGCGCGGCAAGCTAGCCGCGGAGGGAGCCTCGCTGCTCCTGGAGGCACTGCAGGGACTTGCCGGCGGTAGTCTGCATGCCCGCGCCCAACCCGCCGAGGGTGTCACCTATGCCCGCAAGCTGGAAAAGCGTGAGGCGCCCATCGATTGGAGCCGCCCCGCAGTCGAGGTCGAGCGGCAGGTCCGGGCCCTGCAACCCTGGCCGGTGGCGGAGACCACGCAATTCGACCCTCGGACCGGTACGGCAGACCGCCTCCTCATCTATGCCGCCCGAGTGGCGCCCGCTGCGAGCGCAGCGGCTGGGCTGCCGTTCGGGTCAATCATCGCGACTGACGGGCGTAATCAGGAGGGATATGTCCGTGTCCAATGCGGTGACGGTGCGCTGGACCTGCTGACTCTGCAGCGTCCCGGAGGGCAGCGCCAGCCAGCCGCGCTGTTCACCCGGGGACCGCGTGCGCTCGAACCGTCGATGGTGCTGGGTGGAGCGAATTGAGCGGCGCACCGGCGAATCCGGGCGCGCAAGCCCTCGCTGAGGCCGCTCGCGCCGTCGCCGCTGTCGTCCGCGGGCGATCGGCCGATGAAGCGCTGGCAGGCTCGGGGTCCAGTGCCCAGCGCCCGGCCGTCCGTGCGATCACGCTGGGCACGATCCGCTGGTATTTGCGGCTGCGCCCTGCGGTGGATGCGCTCCTGAGCTCGCCGGCAACTCTGGCCCGCGAGGTCCACGCGCTGCTGGTCGCGGCCGCCTATCAGATCGAGTATTCGCGCGACGCCCCGGCACTCATCGTGAATTTGGCGGTGGACGCGACCCGCCTGCTGGCCCAGCCGCGCGCAGCCGCGGTCGTCAATGCTGTCCTGCGACGCTTCGTCCGAGAACGCGAGGCACTCCTTCCTGGCGCGGACTCAGATCCTGCGGTTCGCACAGCGCACCCGGGATGGCTGGTCGCAGCGCTGGCGGAGGCCTGGCCCGACCACGTCGGCCGCATCCTGGAAGCGAACAACGTCCATCCTCCCATGGTGCTCCGCCTGAACACGCGCCGCCGCACGCCGGTGGAGTACCTGTCCGACCTGGCTGCGGCCGGACTGCGCGGGTCGCTCATGGACTGGATCTCTGCCGGCTCCGGCTCGGCCGCGGTGAGACTCGAACGACCAGTCCCGGTCGGGTCGCTACCTGGCTTCGAGCAGGGCTGGGTATCCGTGCAGGACGCCGGTGCACAGCTCGCCCCGCTGCTGGTCGATGCGCAGCCGGGTATGCGGGTGCTGGACGCCTGCGCGGCTCCCGGCAGCAAGACCAGTCATCTGCTCGAGGCCGCGGCCGGCCCGCTCGAGGTGACCGCCGTGGACATCGATGCCGGCCGTCTGGGCCGCATCGCGGAGAACCTGGAACGGCTGGGCCTTACCGCGCGGCTGGTGGCGGCGGACGTGCGTGAGCCGACCGCCTTCTGGGATGGCCGGCCCTACGATCGGATCCTGGTGGATGCCCCGTGCTCTGGTACCGGCGTGATCCGGCGGCATCCCGATATCAAGCTTCTGCGCCGCCCCGACGACGTGCCTGCCTTCGCCCGAACCCAGCTCGAGATCCTGAGAGCAGCCTTCGGGATGCTGGCCGCGGGGGGCCGGCTCGTATACGCGACCTGCTCTGTCCTGCCGGCCGAGAACGAGGCCGTGGCCGCGCGGTTTCTGGAAGAGGAGCCGCAGGCGAAGCCGGCGTCCATGCCGCGGGGCGAAGGCCTTGCCCCCGGGGGCATCGCGGCAGAGGTCGGCACCCAGCTTCTTTGCGGAGGAGCGGCGGGAACCGACGGGTTCTATTATGCTTGTCTCGAAAAGACAACGCGTGGAACCTGAGCATAGTGTTCAGGTCCGAAAGACTTAATTATCTGCCGTTGCATTCATGCCACGACGGTTCGCACCACTCGGCCGCACGCGCGCGCACCCCCGGAAGGGTATCTGGCTCAGCCTGATCGGCCTGGCCGGGGCCCTGCTGATTGCACTCTCGAGCACGCTCGCCCTGGCGAATGCCCTCGACGGGGTGCTGGAGGTCAGCTCCGCCTATGTCAATTTCGACAACGGCGTCTTCCAGCTCTACGCCCGAGTCGAGTACCCGCTGAATCCGGCGATCAGCAAGGCGCTGCAGGACGGCGTCACGCTGACATTCGATCTCGAGGCGAGAGTCGACCGCGTGCGGCGTCTCTGGTTCAACTCGAACGTCGTCGACCTCACGCTGCAGCGGGAGCTGGCTTACCACGCGGTCACCGATCGCTTCGTGGTCCGCGACGTGCGCAGCGGCGATGAGAAGAGCTTCGATACGCTCGAGGAGGCGCTGGCATACCTCGGCAAGGTCGACGGCTGGCCCATTCTCGTCGAGCCGCAGCTCGATGGCGGCAGCTATATCATCAGCGTGCGCGCGGGCGTGCGGCGCGGCAAGCTTCCCGCGTCATTGCGCGCGCTGCTGTTCTGGACCGATGACTGGCAACGCGTGAGCGAGTGGTACTCATGGTCTCTGCCGGTGTAAGCGACGATCGCGATGCGGCGCAGCGCCTGCGCGCCCGCCGCCGTGGCGCCTGGTCGCTTGCGCTCTGGGGCGTCCTCGGGCTCGGCGCGCTGCTGCTCCTGCTCGCCAAGAGCGTGCAGAACTCCGCCGAGTTCGGCCGCCTGCAGCCCTGGATCCTGCTGCTCAACTTTGCCGGCGTGCTCACTCTCGTCGTGCTGCTGGCGCGCAAGCTCTGGCAGCTGGTGCGCGACTACCGCGACCACGTGCCGGGCTCGCGCCTGACGGCGCGCACGGTGATCATCTTCGGCGCGCTGGTGGTCGCGCCGCTGCTCATCGTGTACCTGTCGTCGCTCGAGTTCCTCAACCGCGGCATCGACAGCTGGTTTCAAGTCGAGGTGAAGCAGGGCCTGAACGACGCGCTCGTCCTGTCGCGCGCGGCGCTCGACCTGCGCGTGCGCGAGTACTCGCGGCGTACGGAGGCGCTCGCGCGCGCGCTCGCCGAACGCTCGCGGCAGGACTCCAGACGCCGCGTCGACGAGGAGCGGCGCGCCACGGCAGCGCTCGAGATCGTGCTCTTCGGCGGCACGAGCGCATCCTCGCCGCGAGTCTCGACAACCCGCTCGAGACACCTGCCGCTCGGCCGCCGCCCGCCGGACCTGCGTGCGCCAGGTGAGCGAGCACCGCGCCGTACGTGAGCCTCGAGCCGCAGGCGGGCGGCCAGTACCTCATCCGCATCGGCGCGCCGCTCAGCGACTCGCCGGACGAGCCCGGACGATCGCTATCGTCGTGGCGATCTACCCGGTGCCGGCGCAGCTCGCCGCGCTCTCCGAGGCCGTGCAGCGCTCCTACTCGCAATACGGCAATCTCGCCGCGCTGCGCGAGCCGCTGAAGTACAGCTTCCGGCTGACGCTGACGCTGGTGCTGCTGCTCGCGATGCTGGCGGCGATCTACGGCGCGATCTTCTCCGCGCAGCGCCTGGTCCGCCCGGTGCAGGACCTGATCGCCGGCACGCGCGCCGTCGGCAAGGGCGACTTCGACACGCGCCTGCCGCTGCCCTCGCGCGACGAGATGGGCTTCCTGGTGCACTCCTTCAACGACATGACCAAGCGCCTGCGGCGCGCGCGCGACGAGGCGACCCGCAGCCAGCAGGCGGTCGAGCGCGAGCGCGAGCGCCTGGCGATCATCCTGGCGCGCCTGTCGACCGGTGTGCTGGCGGTGGATCGCGATGCTGACGGTGCGCATCGCCAACCAGGCCGCCGGCGCCATCCTGGGCACCGACCTGTCGGCGGCCACCGGGCGCTCCCTGCCGGAGCTGGCCGCGGGCAACGAGCGGCTCGGGCAGTTCGTCGCGGCGCTCGCGGTGCGCTTCGCGCCGGGCGCGAGGAGTGGCGCGAGCAGCTCGACCTCGACGGCGCCCGCGCTGGGACCATGCGCGCACATCTCATGTGCGCCTGCACGCCGCTGCCGGGCGAGGACGGCGATCATGGGTTATGTCATCGTGTTCGATGACATCACCGACGCTGCTGCAGGCGCAGCGCGACGCCGCCTGGGGCGAGGTGGCGCGGCGCCTGGCGCACGAGATCAAGAACCCGCTCACCCCGATCCAGCTCTCCGCCGAGCGCCTGCGGCGCCGGCTTGCTCGCCAGCATGGCGCCGCGCGACGCGGAGATCCTCGAGCGCGCGACGCGCACCATCGTGCAGCAGGTCGAGACCATGCAGCAGATGGTGAACGCGTTCAGCGAGTACGCGCGCGCGCCGGAGATGCAGATCACGCGCTTCAGCCTGAACCAGCTGGTGACCGAGGTGGCGGAGCTCTACCGCTCGCAGGATCCGCGCGCGGCGCATCCGCCTGAGCTCGACGAGCGGCTCGAGGGCATCGAGGCCGACCGCGGCCGGGTGCGCCAGATCCTCAACAACCTCGTGACCAATGCGCTCGAGGCGCTCGAGGCGTGCGCCACAGCCGCGGCTCGAGATCGCGACGCGCCTCGAGAGGCGGCCGATGGCGCGGCAATACGCCGGTCGTGACCGTGTGTGACAATGGGCCCGGGTTTCCAGCGCGAGCTGCTGGGCCGGGTGTTCGATCCCTACGTTACGAGCAAGCCCAAGGGCACGGGCCTGGGGCTCGCGATCGTGAAGAAGATCGTCGAGGAGCATGGCGGCCGCATCGATGCCGACAACCGGCCCGAAGGCGGCGCGCGGGTGCGCGTGTGCTGCTGCCGGTGACGGACAGCACGCGGTCCGCCGACCGGTGCGCCGTGACCGAAGCAGAGCAATTGCGGAGGGAAAGGGCATGAGCGCTCCACACATTCTGGTGGTCGATGACGAGGCCGACATCCGCGGCCTGCTGAAGGAGATCCTCTCCGAGGAGGGCTACGAGGTCGATGTCGCCGCCAACGCCGCCCAGGCGCGCGCCTCGCGCGCGCGGCAGACACCCGACCTGGTGCTGCTCGACATCTGGATGCCCGACGTCGACGGCATCACGCTGCTGCGCGAATGGTCGGCCTCCGTCGACGGACGGCTGTCCCGGTCGTCATGATGTCCGGTCACGGCACGGTCGAGACCGCCGTCGAGGCGACGCGCCTCGGCGCCTTCGATTTCGTCGAGAAGCCGCTGTCGCTCGCGAAGCTGCTGCGCACGGTGGAGCGGGCGCTCGATGCCGGCAGGCGCCGCCGCCAGTCGGGCAAGCTGCTCGTGCCGGCGCTGATGGTGCCGACCGGCAAGAGCAAGCTCATGCAGCAGCTGCGCACCGAGCTGCAGCAGATCGCCAGCCACTCCTCCTCGGTGCTGCTCATCGGCGAGCCTGGGCTCCGGTCGCGAGGCGTTCGCCCGCTACCTGCACGAGCGCGGGCCGCGCGCCGGCTCGCCCGTTCGTCACGCTCATCGCCAGCAGCCTGCGCGAGGCGGACGCGGAGAGCAGGCTCTTCGGCCGTGTGGAGGGCGCGAACCGCGCACCCGGGGCTGATCGAGCAGGCGGGCGACGGCACGCTGTTCATCCAGGAGATCGAGGATCTGCCGCCGGCGCGCAGCGCCTGCTGGTCGGCGTGCTCGAGTCCGGGCGCTTCTCGCCGATCGGCGGCGCGGAGCCGGTCGAGCTGCGCGCGCGCGTGGTGTCCTCCGCGCAGCCGGGCGTGGAGAGCAGGGCCGGGCGCGGAGGGCTTGCGCCGCGACCTGCTGGCGCATCTCAACACCCTCATCGTCAGGGTGCCGCCGCTGCGCGATTACGCCGAGGACGTCCCGGAGCTGCTGCGCCAACAGGTCGATCGCATAGTCGATACCGAAGGGCTGCCCTTCCGCCGTTTCAGTGTCGCGGCGCAGAACCGGCTGCGCAACTATCCGTGGCCCGACAATGTGCGCGAGCTGAAGAATCTGGTGCATCGTCTGCTGATCCAGGGGGGTGGCGAGGAGATCCGTCTCGAGGAGATCGAGCGCGAGCTCGCCGTGCAGGCGCCGCCGGGCGAGCCGCTGGTCAAGCAGGACCTGCTGGCGCTGCCGCTGCGCGAGGCCCGCGAGCAGTTCGAGCGCGCCTATCTGCAGCAGCAGCTGCTGCTCTGCAATGGCAAGGTGGGCCAGCTGGCGAAGCGCGTCGGGATGGAGCGCACCCACCTCTACCGCAAGCTGCGCTCGCTTGGTCTCGACTTTCGTTCGATCGGGGAAGACTAGTTTGAGGCGCTGGATCCGGGCATCCTGCCCGGCCCAGCGCGCGTTGAGCGAAAAAGCGTGGTTTTTGGCTCAACGTCCGCCACCTGCGGCGGCGGGGCACGTCCCTGTGCCTGGATTGCCCCGTGACCGCAACAGCAAGCTGTTGTATCCTCTGGGAGATAATGTTGTCGGAGTGTGACAACTGACAGCCGCCGGAGAAGGCAAGAGGAAGGGACCCGCGCGAGCGCGGAACGGTTCCGTGTCGGTGGCGGCAGGGAAGGGCGTTACCGCCGGCAAGGGCGTGCGATTACTCATCGTGGAGGACGTCGCCGCCGAGGCCGAGCTTGCGGTCAGGCATCTCGCTTCGGGCGGCATCTCCTGTGTGCCCCGGACGGTGGCGGATGAGCCTCAGTTCCGCGCGGCTCTCAAGCTGTTCCGCCCCCACCTCATTCTTTCCGACTTCACACTGCCCGACTTCGATGGGCTTGCGGCGCTCGAGATCGCCTGCGAGGAGGCGCCGGACATTCCCTTCATTTTCCTCTCCGGCACCATCGGCGAGGAGCGCGCCATCGAGGCGCTGCGGCGCGGCGCCGTCGATTACGTTCTGAAGACCAATCCCGCGCGGCTCGTGCCGGCGGTCCGCCGCGCGCTGCGAGAGGTGGAGGAGCGCGCACGGCGTCGCGCCGCGGAGCGCCAGATCGCGCGCCTCACTCGCAGGCTGAGGATGCAGAGTGGCATCAATAGTGCGGTGATCCGCATCCGCGATCGTGACGAGCTGCTGCGCGAGGCCTGTCGGCTTGCCTACGAGGTGGGAGGCTACGATCGCGCGGCGATTTTTCTTGTAGCCGCCGATGGGCGCACCGCCACTCCCTGGTATTCGCTGGGAGTGGGACCTCCCCACGGGCAAACGCTGCCGGTGATCACGATCGGCGATGGCACGGAGCCTGACACTACGCTGACCGGCCAGGCGCTGCGCACGGGGGAGATTGCTCTCAGCGCGGATCTCGCCCACTCGGAGCCGCCGATCGCGAGCCGCGACCGGCTGCTGGAAGTGGGGCTGAGGTCGCTGGTGGCGCTGCCGCTGATCGTCGGCGGCGTGCGGATCGGCGCTTTGGCGCTCGGCTCGCGCGAGACGCACATCGTCAGCGATGAAGAGCTCAGGCTGCTGCAGGACGTTGCCGCCAACATGTCGTTCGCATTGCGCTATCTTCAGCAGGAAGACAGGGCTCAGTACCTGACTTCGTTCGACCCGCTGACCGGGCTCGCCAAGCGTGCGTTGTTCTGCCAGCGGCTCGACCAGCGGCTGAGCAACCACGCCACGCTCGAAAGCACTCCCACGGTGGTTGCCTTCGACGTCATGCATCTCAGCAAAGTCAACGACAGCTTCGGGCGGCATGTCGGTGACCTGCTGCTGCAGGCTGTCGCGAAGCGGCTCAAGTACCACATCGCGGACGACGACTGCCTCGGATACCTGGGCGGCGGGACTTTCGCGCTGGTGTTGCCGCAGGAGGAGACCTCGGCGGAGAGCGTCACGACGCTGCTCGAGAACACCGTGTTCCGCGAGCCATTCGGGATCGAAGGGCGCGTGCTGCGCACTTCCTTCCGGTCCGGCATCGCGCGCTCGCCGGCCGACGGCAAGGATGGCAACACGCTGGCGCAACGGGCGGAGGCGGCGCTGAAGCAGGCGAAGGAAGCGGGTGAGCAATACCTGCATTACCAGATCGAGATGCACAGCGACATCGCCGAGCGGCTTGCGCTCGAGCATCGCCTGCGCGCCGCGCTCGACGAGCGACAGTTCACCCTGCACTACCAGCCTCAGGTGAGTCTCGCCACGGGACGTATCGAGGCAGTGGAGGCGCTGCTGCGGTGGCAGGATCCGGAGCGCGGCTTGGTCTTTCCCGGGCAGTTCCTGCCGGTGCTCGAGTCCTCGGGCATGATAGTGGCGGTGGGGGACTGGGTGCTGCGTCAGGCGGCGGAGGACTGTTTGCGCTGGTCGCGCACCGGGATCGGGCATCTGCGCATCGCGGTGAACGTCTCCGCGCAGCAGATCCGCCGCCGGTCATTCGCCGCGCACGTGCTCGCTGCGGCTGAGCCTTGCCTCCGCGCGGGATGCGGCCTCGATCTCGAGATCACGGAGACGGGGTTGCTGCACGACGTCGACGGAGCGAGTCGCAAGCTCCGGGAGCTGCGGGCGGCGGGACTGCGCGTTGCGCTCGATGACTTCGGCACGGGTTATTCCTCGCTCGGACTGCTATCCAAGCTGCCCGTGGACCTGGTGAAGATCGACCGCTCGTTCATCACCGGCCTCCCCGACGACAAGGCAAGCGTCACGTTGGTGTCGAGTGTGATCGGGCTGGCGTCGGCGTTCGGACTGAAGGTCGTGGCGGAGGGAGTGGAGTCGCTCGCGCAGCTCGAGATGCTCAGAAAGCTGCGCTGCGATCACTCGCAGGGCTACCTGCATTCGCGGCCCGTGCCCGCCGATCAGTTGGAGGCGCTGCTGCGGGACCAGGGTAAGGGCAGCTCCCGCGGCTGACCGCCGTCACGACATCAACGTTTCGCGCGCGCCTTGCTGCCGCTGCGACGGGCCGTCTTTGACTTCGTGACGCGCTTGATGGGAGCACGGCGCGCGGCCGTCTTCACCGCGCGGCGTCCTCGCTTGGCACCGCGCGCACGCCCATTCCGTTTGCCTTGCGGCGTGCGGCGGTGTGTCTTCGCTTTGGCCTTGGTTTTCGCAGCAGCCGATTTTGCCCCGGCGCGCTTGCGCGCCGTCCGCTTTCCTGCGGCCGGTCTGGCTTTCGGCGGCGCGGCAGGCGCGTCGACGCCGCGCAGCTGATCGAGAATAGCGGGGTTTTCCAGCGTCGAGACGTCCTGCGCGATCTCCTCGCCGCGCGCGATCGACGCGCAGCAGACGGCGCATGATCTTGCCGGAGCGGGTCTTCGGCAGGTTGTCGGCGAAGCGGATCTCGTCGGGCTTGGCGATAGCGCCCGAGCTGCTCCGCCACCCACGTCGCGCAGCTCCTTGACGAGCGCGCGTCGTATCGCCCGTCGGGCGCTGCCCGCGGCAGACGACGTAGGCGAAGACCGACTCGCCCTTGATCTCGTGCGGCTTGCCGACGACGGCGGCTTCCGCGACCCGCGGGTTCGCGACCAGCGCGGACTCGATCTCCATGGTGCCGAGCCTGTGGCCGGCGACATTCAGCACGTCGTCGATGCGGCCCATGATCCAGAAGTAGCCGTCCTTGTCGCGATGGGCGCTGTCGCCCGCCACGTAGAAGCGGCCGTTGAATTTCTCCCAGTAGGCGGCGAGATAGCGCGCGTTGTTGCCCCAGATGGTGCGCAGCATGGACGGCCAGGGCTTCTTGATGACGAGATAGCCACCGGCATCCGGCCGCTTCACCGGTTCGCCGCGCTCATCGACGATGTCCGCCTCGATGCCGGGCAGCGGCAGCGTGCACGAGCCCGGCTTGGTGGCGTGATCCCCGGGAGCGGCGAGATGAGGATCGACGCCGGTCTCCGTCTGCCACCAGGTGTCGACGATCGGGCAGCGGCCGCGGCCGATCACCCGCTGATACCACATCCATGCCTCGGGATTGATCGGCTCCCCGACGCTGCCCAGCAGGCGCAGGCGCGACAGGTCGTAGCTGCGCCGGCATCTCGTCGCCGAGTTTCATCAAGGCGCGGATCGCAGTGGGCGCGGTGTAGAAGACGCTGACGCCGTGGTCCTGGCAGATCTTCCAGAAACGCCCGCCGTCGGGGGTCGTGGGCGCACCCTCGTACAACACCACGGTCGCTCCCGCGGCGAGCGGCCCGTAGGCGACGTAGGTGTGGCCCGTCACCCAGCCGACATCCGCGGTACACCAGAAGACGTCGTCGTCGCGCAGGTCGAACACCCACTGCGTGGTCAGCTTCGCGCCGAGCAGATAGCCGCCGCTCGAGTGCTGGATTCCCTTCGGCTTGCCGGTCGATCCCGAGGTATAAAGCAGGTAGAGCGGATGCTCCGCCTCCACCCACTCGGGCTCGCAGAGCGGCGCTTGCCCCGCGATCGCGGCGTGCCACCAGAGATCGCGCCCTGGCTGCATCGCGACCGGCCTGACCGGTGCGCTTCAGGACGATGACGCGCTCGATGGTCTTGCAGCCCTCGGCCAGCGCCTTGTCCGCCGCCGCCTTGAGCTCTATCGGGTGTCCGCCGCGCCAGCCGCCGTCCGCGGTGATCACCAGCTTGGCGCCTGTGTCCTCGATACGGTCCTTGAGCGCCGGTGCTGAGAAGCCGCCGAAGACCACCGAGTGGATTGCCCCGATGCGGTTGCAGGCGTGCATCGCGACGACTGCCTCCGGCACGAGCGGCATGATAGATCGCCGACGCGATCACCTTTGCCTGATACCCTGTGCCTTCAGCGCATTGGCGAACCTGCAGACCTCGCCGTGCAGCTCGCGGTAGCGAAAGCCTGCGCGTGTCGCCCGGCTCGCCCTCGAAGATGATCGCGGTCTTGTCGCCGCGCTGCTCGAGATGCACGTCGAGACAGTTGAACGAGACGTTGAGGCGCCCGTCCGTGAACCAGCGATAGTTCGGGGCGGCCGAGTCATCGAGGGTCACCGTGAAGGGCGTATGCCAGGCGAGCTCCTGGCGGGCGAGCCGAGCCCAGAAACCGCTGGGATCCTCGGCCGCCTCGCGGCGCATGCGCTCGAGGTCTGCGGGCTTGACGCGCGAGCGGGCAGCGAACCCGGCGGCTGGGGCGAACGTGCGCTCCTCCTGCAGGACGGACACGATGTTCTTGCTCGCCATGACTGATTCCCCTCGCAGATAGCCCAGCCGGGCCAGCGAGCATATCCGAATCGCGCGCAGTCCTGGGAGTCTCCGCTACCCTCTGACCTCGGCCAGCAGGTGGTCGATGCTCGCGCGCGCCTGGCGGGCATAGGCGCCGCCAAACAGGTTGGCGTGATTCAACACGTGATAGAGATTGTAGAGCTCGGCGCGCACCGCATGCCCCGCGGGCAGAGGCGCCGCCACCAGGTACGCGTCGTAGAAGGCGCGGCCGAAGCCTCCGAAGAGCCGGGTCATCGCCAGGTCCGTCTCGCGGTCGCCGTAGTAGACCGCCGGGTCGAAGATCCGGGCTCCTCCTGCTCGTCCGCGAGCCAGTTGCCGGCCCAGAGATCGCCGTGCAGCAGCGAGGCTTCCGGCTGGTGGCCGGCAAGAAGCGCTGCGACCGACTCGAGCAGGCGCGCGCCGGGTTGCTCGAGGAGCTGCGCGAAGCCGTTTTGGGCCGCGAGCGCGAGCTGATGGCGCAGGCGCCGCTCACGAAAGAACTCGCTCCAGTCTGCCAGCCAGCCGTTCGGCTGGCGTGTGCGGCCGATGAAATTGTCATCCGCGAAGCCGAACTGCGTCGCGGTCACCCGGTGCTGCACGGCGAGCTGCTCGCCGAGCCTGCGCTCGGCGGCGCGCCCGGCGGGCCGCGATTCGATCCATTCGAGGGCGAGGAACGTCGTGCGCCCGGCGCTGCCGCGAGCGAGCACGTGCGGGACGCGGACTGCCCTTGCCTCCGCCAGAGTAAGCAGCCCCGTGGCCTCGGCTTCGAGCCCAGCGCCACCGCTGCGATCCGCCACTTTGACGAACAGCCGTGTGTCGCCGCACCGCCAGCGGTAACAACGATTGCTGCTGCCGCCCGAGACGGCGCTCTCCGGCTCCGGCTCGCAATCGCAGCCCAGCTGCGCGGTGATCTCGCGTGCGATCACCTCGAAGCCACCGTCGTCGCTCACGTCTTCGCTGAAAGCCACCGCCTGGCCCCTGTGACTAGACTGCTGCCGCGACGATGCCGCACTGTGAGGCGAGGCGCTCGCCCTGGCGGCGCAGCAGCGGTCCAAAGCCGAGGCGGTCATAGAGTGCGCCCAAAGACGCAAGATCCGGAGTCCTCGGCCGCAGGTCCGGCGGCGGATACGCCGAGCGGCATGTCGCAAACGATGCGCGTGAGACGCCGTGCCAGGAACACCGACTCACGATGCGCGGCCAGGCGCTCGCCGAGCGCCCCGCCGCCGCGCAGCCCGAGGGCGGCGACGCGGCCGACATTGGCGTAGAGCTCATCGAGCGAACCGAATTTGCCTCATCAGCGTGGCCGCGATCTTCGGCCCGATGCCGGGCACGCCGGGAATGTTGTCCGACGTCGTCGCCGGTGAGCGCGAGGTAGTCGGCGAAGCGCTTCGGGTGCGCACGCCGAAGTGCGCTCGATGTCGTGGTAGCCGAACTGCTCGCGCGCGCCGAAATCCCAGAACAGATCGCCGTCGCGCACGAGCTGCGCCAGATCCTTGTCGCGCGTGATGAAGGCCGAGCGCATGCCTTCGGCGCGCATCAGGCAGGCGAGGGTGCCGATGATGTCGTCGGCCTCGTACTCCGGGTCGACGAACGTACGCCAAGCCCAGATGCCGGCACAGTTCGCGGCAGCGCTCGAACTGCAGCGCCAGGTCCGCAGGCGCCGGCTCACGGTTGGCCTTGTAGGCGGGATAGATGCGGTTGCGGTAGGACGTCCGCAGCGCGCTGGTCGAAGGCGACGCGATGTAGCGCGGCCGCACCCGCTCGATCAGATCGCCGAGAAAGCGCGCGAAGCCGAACACCGCATGCACGGGATTGCCGTCGCGGTCGCCCATGTCCGGCAGCATGCGAGTGGTAGGCGCGAAAGACGTAGACCGAAGCGTCGACCAGGAAAATCAAGCCCGGATCCAGCGCATCTATCAACCAAGCCAGCGCTGGATGCGGTCGTGCAGCGGGCTCGAGCGCGGGAAGTGCGCCAGCAGGTACTCCATCTGGTCGGCGAGCACGCGCCGGCCCTTGAGGAAGATGTATTCCGCGTAGGTCGGCGTGAATGGCACGGCGATGAGCTGCATCTTCGCCTGCTCGGGCGTGCGCGAGGCCTTCTGGTTGTTGCAGCGGCGGCATGCCGCCACGACGTTCGTCCAGATGTCGATGCCGCCCTGGCTGAAGGGGCGGATGTGATCGCGCGACAGCTCGCGCGACGGGAAGCGCAGAGCGCAGTACATGCAGAGGTATGCGTCGCGCCGGAACAGCGTCTGGTTGTTGAGCGGCGGCACGTAGTCGTGGCGCGTGTTGCCGGGATTGCCGGTGTGGCCGACGGTGGCGACGATGGAGTTGACCTCGAGCACCGTGCGCCGGCCGCTGCGCGCATTCACGCCGCCGTAGAGCTCGTAGAGAAGCGAGCCGCAGGTATAGGCCACCTGCTCCTGGTGGTAGAGTCGCGCCGCTTCCTTGTAGTCGATCCACTCGAGGGGCATGCCGGCGACGTCGGTGCGCAGGACGAGCTGGGAGAGCCCGCGCGCCGTCGCGGCGGGTACGATCCGCAGGTCGTCCGCGAAGCCGTGGTCGGCGCGTTCGAGGTCTATGCCCAGCATGGCAGCTGTAAGATACGGCAGTTTTGTGCAAGAATTCAACATCGCAAGTCTAATTCAATTGAAATTTTCAACCCGTGGTCGCCCGGCCACGCGCTCCGAAAGAGGGCCGTGAATGCCAGTAACGATTGGCGCGCTTCGCGAGAGCGCGCCCCGCGAGACGCGTGTCAGTCTGGTTCCCGAGGTCGCCGAGAAGCTCGCCCAGAGCGGCGCACGGGTGCTGCTCGAGCGCGGTGCCGGCGCGAGCGCGCAGTTCCCCGATGCGGCCTACAGCGGGGTGGACTGGGCCGATTCGGCTGCCGCCGTGCTCGAGCAGTCGCAGGTGCTGCTGACGGTTCAGCCGCTCGCCGCTCGAGCAGATCCAGGCGCTGAAGGCCGGCGCCGTGCTCGTCGGCTTCCTGCAGCCGCTACGCGCGCCGCGAGGAAGTGAAGGCGCTCAAGGAGCGGCGGATCACGAGCTTTGCGATGGAGCTCGTGCCGCGCATCTCGCGCGCGCAGTCGATGGACGCCCTGTCGTCGCAGGCTGCCATCGCCGGGTACAAGGCGGTACTGATCGCTGCCAGTAACCTGCAGAAGTTCTTGCCGATGCTCACGACCGCGGCGGGGACGGTCCGCCCCGCGCAGGTGCTCGTCATCGGTGCAGGCGTTGCAGGACTACAGGCGATCGCGACCGCAAGACGCCTCGGAGCAGTTGTGGAGGCTTATGACGTGCGCGGTGCCACGCGTGAGCAGGTGAAGTCGCTGGGCGCGAAGTTCGTCGAGACCGGCGTGAGCGCCGATGGCGCGGGCGGCTACGCGCGCGAGCTCACCGAGGAAGAAAAGCGCAAGCAGCAGGAAGTGCTCGACTCGCGCATTGCCGCGGCGGACGCGGTCGTGACGACGGCATCTGTTCCCGGACGCCCGGCGCCGAAGATCATCCAGCGCGCCGTCGTGGAGCGCATGCGCCCGGGCTCAGTGATCGTCGACATCGCCGCGGAGCAGGGCGGCAACTGCGAGCTCACCCGCCCCGGCGAGGTGGTGTGCACCAGGGCGTCAAGATCATAGGCGCGATCGAGTCTCGCCAGCGAGCTCGCCTACAACGCGAGCGAGATGTACGCCCGCAACCTGCTCAACTTCCTCAAGCCCGCCATCGAGAAAGGCGAGCTCGCCATCGACTGGAACGACGAGGTTTTCGCCCAGGCCTGCCTGACGCACGCCGGCGAGATCAAGCACGAGCCCACACGCAAGGCAATCGAGGGGTAGCCGATGACCGGAATCGTAGCGCTCTACATTTTCATGCTCGCGGCCTTCACCGGCTACGAGGTCATCTCGCGCGTGCCGGTGATCCTGCACACCCCGCTCATGTCGGGCTCCAACTTCGTGCACGGCATCGTGCTGGTCGGCGCCATGGTGGCGCTCGGCAATGCCCACACACCGCTGGAAAAGACGATCGGCTTCATCGGCGTGCTGCTTGCAGCCGGCAACGCGATGGGAGGCTATGTCGTCACGGAACGGATGCTGGAGATGTTCAAGTCGAGCAGGGCAGGCGGCGCGCGTAAGGGAGGGCACTAGATGTCGGGCGCGCCGATGGCGGCATTCCTGGGGACGGACACCCTCATCCAGGCGAGCTACTTCGTCACCGCCGTGCTCTTCATCGTGGGATTGAAGCGCATGAGCTCGCCCGTCACGGCGCGCAGCGGCATCCTCTGGGCCGGCGCCGGGATGCTGGTCGCGACCCTGGTCACCTTCGCCTACCCGGGAATGACCAACTTCCCGCTGCATCGGCGCCGCCATCGTCGTCGGCGCGGTCCTCGCCTGGTGGAGCGGCAAGCGCGTCGCCATGACCGACATGCCGCAGATGATCGCGCTTTACAACGGCATGGGCGGCGGTGCCGCGGCGGCCATCGCCGCCGTGGAGCTTTACCGTGGCGGGGCGGACGGCTACGCGAGCGGCGACTCTTGCCGTCGTCGGCGGCCTGATCGGTGCAGTGTCCTTCAGTGGCAGCGCGATCGCTTTCGGCAAGCTCCAGGGGCTCATCAAACGCAGCTTCCGTTTCCGCGGGCAACAGGTGCTCAACATCCTGCTGCTGGCCGCGGCGCTGGTGCAGGCGGTGCTCCTCGCAGGACATTTCAACGATTCCCCGCACATCGTCACGGCGCTCTTCGTCCTGGCGCTGATCCTCGGCATCACCATGACGCTGCCGATCGGTGGCGCGGACATGCCGGTGGTGATCTCGCTCTACAACGCGCTCACCGGCCTCGCCGTCGGTCTCGACGGCTTCGTGCTGCATAACGCCGCGATGATCGTGGCGGGCACCGTCGTCGGCTCGGCCGGCACGCTCCTGACACAACTCATGGCGAAGGCGATGAACCGCTCGCTCGCCAACGTGCTCTTCTCCGGTTTCGGGGACACCGGGGGCGGCCCCGCCGGCACCGTGACCGGGAGCCTCAAGCCGATCGAGGCTGCCGACGTCGGTGTCATGCTCGCGTTTGCCCAGAAGGTGATAGTGGTGCCCGGCTACGGCATGGCGGTTGCGCAGGCGCAGCACAAGATCTGGGAGCTCTGTCAGCTGCTCATCGATCGGGGAGTGATGGTCAAATTTGCGATCCATCCGGTCGCCGGGCGCATGCCGGGGCACATGAACGTGCTGCTCGCGGAAGCCGGCGTACCGTACGACTTGATCTCCGACCTCGATGAGATCAACGCGGAATTCGAGACCGCCGACGCGGCCCTCATCATCGGCGCCAACGATGTCGTCAATCCCGTGGCGCGCACGGACAAGTCGAGCCCGATTTACGGCATGCCGATCCTGAACGCCGACCGCGCGAAGAACGTCATCGTCATCAAGCGGGGCCAGGGAGCGGGATTCTCCGGCATCGAGAATGCGCTCTTCTACCTCGACAACACCCGGATGCTTTACGGCGATGCGCAGAAAGCTGGCGCGGAGCTGATCCAGGCGATAAAGGCGGTCGGTTGAGACGGAGATTGGGCGTGAGGAATGCGCTTGGAATCGGCTTGACCCTGGCGGCTCTCGCCGCACTCCCATGTCTTGGCCAGGATGCGACCGGCAACGCGCCGCTCTCCGTGCAGGCGCTGCGTGCCGGCGCCGCACCAACGCCCGGCGCGATGCTCGCGGACGCGCCGGCGTCTGCCTGGCGTACGCTCGATCCCGACGATACGCTCTATATGGACGCTGCCGCGGGGCCGGGTCGTCATCGAGCTGGCACCGCAGTTTGCGCCGCGCTATGTCGCCAACATCAGGAAGCTGGTGCGGCAGGGCTTCTTCAACGGGCTGCCTGTCTTCCGCGTGCAGGACGACTGCCGTGGTGGAATGGGGCGACCCGACCGATCGCAAGATCGGTAGGCATGGCCAGGCGCACGGTGGCCGCGGAGTTCGAGCGGCCGTTGCGTGATTTGCCCTTTACGGCGCTGCCGGACCCTGACACCTACGCCCCGCAGGTCGGGTTCTCCGCGGCTTCCCGGCGGCTCGCGATCCCGTATTCGGGCGCGCGTGGCTGGTCAACTGCTACGGCATGGTGGGCGCCGCACGCGACAATGATGTCGACAGCGGCGGCGGCACCGCCCTCTATACGTCATCGGCCGGCCCGCGAGAGACAGTGGGACCGCAATACCACGATGGTCGGGCGCGTCGTCGAGGGCATGGCGCTTCTCTCGACACTTCCGCGAGGAAACGGTCCGTTGGGTGTATACACCAGCCGCCGCCAGTGGGTGCGCGTGGAGTCGGTGCAGATCGCCGCGGACTTGCCCCCCGCGAAGCGCACGCCGCTCGAGGTGCTGCGCACCGATACGCCGACCTTCACGCAATACGTGGACGCGCTGCGCAACCGCCGCGGCCCCTGGTTCAAGGTGCCCGCCGGACGCGTGAGTGTCTGCGCGATACCGATCCCCGTTAGATCGAAAGCAGGCGGTTAGGGTCTCGGCCCTCTGGGCCGCATCACCGGAAAGCGCCGCATCGGCATCATCTGACGCTGACGCCTCTGCTGCCAGGCGCGCCGGAACATCTGCTGCCGCTGCGCAGGCGTCGCCCGCTGCCACTGTTGGCGCAGCATCTGCCGTCGCCGGGGCGGCAGGCGCTGGAACTGGCGGTAGCTCTGGCGAATCGCCTGCTGTTGTTGTGGCGGCAGCGATTTGAAACTCTGCCATCGCTGGCGCAGCGTCTGCCGTTGCTGCGGACTGAGTCGCCGCCACTGCTGGAAGCGCTGACGCGCCATCGTGCGCTGCTGCGGGCTCATGTTGAGCCACCGCTGGCTGCCACGCGCGAGCGCCTGTTGGCGGGCCGCGGGGAGCGTTCCCCACTGGCCGGCCATCGGTCCGAGCAACTGCCGCTGCCGCGGTGACAGGCTCGACCAGGGAACAGGGGCGCCGGCCGCGACCTGCCCTTGCGGGACCGGAGCGGGCGGCTGCTGCGCCAGGGCGCACGCCGGCGCCGCCGCCAGCAGCAGCGCGAGCATCAGCGCCTTGCGCTCTTTGATCATCGTATCGAACACCTTACCCACCTGGCTTGTCGGCAGCAGGCTGCGAGTCCGCCGGCTTCGCCTGCCCCGGCGGCTGCGGCGCCTGCGATGCCTGTGACGCCTTGGCTACCTTGCCGATGTCGACCTGCGACAGATACGCCAGCCAGCTGCCATCATCGTCGGGCTGCTTCGAATCGGTCGCGGGGTCGACGCTTCCCAGAAATTCCAACAGACCCGCACCGGGAGGATCCGCGGCTTGCGGTGGAGTGTCGGCACGCCCGACGCCCCACCCGGCAGCCAACGCTGCCGTCACGACCGCGACTCCGATACGGCGCGTGCCGCGCATCTCAACCGCTGTTCTGGTTCGTGTCGGCCCCAGCGTTCTGGTCGCCGTGCGCCTTGCCCTGACCCCCAGGGCTGGTCCCGGCCGGCTGCTCGCCGTCATCGGTCTGCGCCATCGCCCACTCATAGAACTGCCCATCGCCGCTCTGCATGAGGTCCATCCCCTCGCGATCCGCGACCAGATCCAGGTCTTCCACGTTGGTGGGAGTCGCCTCGACCCCGGGGGACCCCGGCGGCGCATGCGGCCAGAGCACGAAGGCAACCAACACCGCCGCAGCCATCGCGCCCGCGGTCGGCATCCAGAGCAGGCGCGGTCGGGACCACACCAAGGCACGCAGCGGCCGCCAACGGCTGCTCAGCGCCACCTCGGCGAGCGCCGCGTGCCGCGCCTGATTCAAACGCGAGCGCGCGCGGCCGCCGACGCGCTGCACGCTCTCCTCCAGAAGGGCCTGCAGCCGGTGCTCGAAATCAGTGGTGCCGTTCAGGTCCCGGCTCATACGTAAAGGTCCCCGAGCTGCGCGCGCAGTGTCTGCAGCGCGCGAAAATAATGTGTCTTGACGCTGCCCTCCGAGCAGCCCATGGCTCGGCGGTCTGCGCCACGTCGAGCCCTTCCAGCGTACGCAGCAGAAACGCCTGCTGCTGCCGCCTGGGCAGAGCGCCGAGCGCCTTCTCCAGCGCCCCCATGGCCTCGTCGATCTCGAGCCGGCGCATCGGCGGCGGATCCTCGCTCGCGGCCTGCCGCGATCGGGTCCGGCTCGTCCTCCTCGGACTCCGACCGGAAGGGCAACCAGGCCATCACGCGGTTGCGCACGGTGCGCCGGCGCTGCATGTCGCGGATGCGGTTCTCGAGAATCCGGTAGAAGAGCGGCTTCCATTCCTCCGCGGGCCGGTCAGAGTATGCGCGCGCCAGTTGCAGCATCGCATCCTGCACGGCATCCAGCGCGTCATCCTCGTGGCGCAGCGCCGCCTGGGCGATCTTGAATGCCTTGCACCTCGACGCTCGGCCAGAAACTGGCTCAGCGCTCGGCTGCGTGCATTGCTGGAAGAGTCCGACAGGTCCACGTCGCCGTGAGATGCAGCCGGCATGCTATAAGGCGACGCGAGCGTAGCAAACTCTGGCATGACCGGTATAACGCGCGCTGCGACGAGTGCGGTTGACCGAGGCCGCTACGCGCGTAAGTCTCTGATTTATCTTCATTCATGAGTTCCGTCCCCGTCGTTCGTGTGGCGCTGCCACCCCGCTGCAGGCGCCTTTTCGACTACCTGCCCGGCCCGGCGGGCCGATTGCCCGATCGTCGCCGGCACGCGGGTCAGGGTGCCGTTTGGCCAGCGACGCCTCATCGGCGTCGCCATGGAGACGGCTGCCAGCTCGGAGCTGCCCGATGAGCGGCTGAAATCCGTGCTGGAGACGCTGGACCCGCAACCGATCCTCGACGCCGCCACCCTCGCCCTGCTCGGCTGGGCGGCGGAGTACTACCACCACCCGGTCGGCGAGGTGCTGGCTGCTGCCTTGCCGAAGGCCCTGCGGCTGGGCGCCGCGATCGATTGCCGTCGAAGAGCGCTGGACCGTCACCCCTGCAGGCCTGGAAGCGTACACGCAGCGGCGAGCCCGGGCGCGCTCCGCGCCAGCGGCAGCTCCTGGCTGCGCTGCGCGGAGCGCGGCCTCACGGCCGCCGAGCTCGACGAGAAGCTGGGCTCCTGGCGCGACGCCGCGCGCGCGCTGATTGCTCGCGGCTGGCTGAGCACCGTCGCGCTGCCTCCCGCCGCCGGCGCGGCGCCAACCCCGGCGCCGCTTGCGGTGAGTCCCGGCCCCGAGCCGAACGAGGAGCAGCGTCTCGCCATCGACAGGGTCTGCGAGTCCTTGGGCGCTTTCGGCGGCTTCGTGCTGCACGGCGTTACCGGCAGCGGCAAGACGGAGGTCTACCTGCGGGTGGTCGAGCGCGCCCTCGCGGCTCGGCCGGAGCGCGCTGGTCCTGGTGCCGGAAATCGGCCTGACGCCGCAGCTGGTTGATCGATTCCGCGGGCGCTTCGCCGCGCCGATGGCGGTGCTGCACTCGGCTCTCACCGACCATGAGCGGCTGCTCGCCTGGCGGGAAGCCTTCAGCGGCCACGCGCGGGTCGTTCTCGGCACGCGCTCCGCGGTGTTCGCCCCGGTGCCGGACCTGGGCGTGATCATCGTCGACGAGGAGCACGACACCTCCTTCAAGCAGCACGAGGGCGGCGTTCCGCTATTCCGCGCGCGACCTGGCCGTCGTGCGCGCGCAGCGCGCGGGCGTGCCCGTGGTGTTGGGATCGGCGACGCCGGCGCTCGAGACGCTGCACAACGTCACCACCGGCCGCTACGCGCGCCTGCGTGTTGACTCGCAGGGCAGCCGAGGCGGCCCCGCCGCGGCTGTCGCTGATCGACCTGCGCTCGAGCGCCGTGCGCGCCGGCATCTCGACGCCGGCCGTGCAGGCGATCGAGCGGCACCTCGCGAGCGGTGGCCAGGTGCTCGTGTTCCTCAACCGCCGCGGCTATGCGCCAACGCTGCTGTGCACCGCGTGCGGCTGGATCGCACCCTGCCGCGACTGCGATGCGCGGCTCACCGTGCACCTCGCGGCCGGGCGGCTGCGCTGCCATCACTGCGGGGCCGACACCGCGCTGCCGGAGCGCTGCCCGCAGTGCGGGTTCGCGGTCAAGGCGGTCGGCCAGGGCACCGAGAGAATCGAAGAGACGCTGGCGGCGCTGTTCCCCGGCATACCGTGTATCCGGCTGGATCGCGACGTGGTGCGGCGTCGCGGCGACATGGAAGAGGCGATGCGCAGGATGGCTTCGGGCGAAGCGCGCATCCTGGTCGGCACGCAGATGGTGACCAAGGGCCATGACTTTCCCAACGTAACACTGGTCGTGGTGCTGAATGCGGACCAGGGATTCTTCAGCACCGACTTCCGCGCGCCCGAGCGCCTGGCGCAGACCATCGTCCAGGTCGCCGGCCGCGCCGGTCGCGGCGAGAAAGCCGGCGAAGTGCTCATCCAGACGGAATTCCCGGATCATCCGCTGCTGCGCAGCCTGCTGGCTGAGGGTTACGACGGCTTTGCCCGCGTGGCGCTCGCGGAGCGCAGCCAGGCATCCTGGCCGCCCTTCAGCCGGCTTGCCGCCGTGCGCGATTCCGCAAAGACAGCGGAGGCCGCGCTGGCGTTCCTGACGGAGGCCCGCAAGTCGGCCGAAGAGCTGCGTGCCGCCCGCGGCGGCGGCACGGAGGCGCGCTCAATTCGCCTTCTCGGCCCCGCTCCGGCGGCCATGGCGAAGCGCGCTGGCCGGTATCACGCGCAATTGCTGGTCGAAAGCGCCGACCGCACGGCGCTCCACCGCTTCCTCGATGCATGGCTGCCTGCGCTCGAGTCCCTGCCCAGCGTACGGCGCGTTCGTTGGGCGCTGGACGTCGATCCCATAGAAATATTCTAATTTTTTGATTGGCAGCCCTGTGGCTTTCTCGGTCCCGGCTTAGTGGCTTGCTTTCGATCAGGTAAGATCGACGATTCATCACTTTTTTCGTGGATCGTTTACCTCGTGAAGCCGGAACTCGAGCAGCTCCTCGCGAGCGCAGTCCATTCGCTCGTCGGCAGCGTCCTGCCGGAGCCGCCGGCGCCCGGGACGCTGACGATCGAACGCGCGCGCGACGCGCAGCACGGCGACTTTGCGACCAACGCGGCGCTGCGTCTCGCGAAGGCCGCCGGCTGCAAGCCGCGGGAGCTGGCGCAGCGGATCGTCGCCGCCTTGCCGGCGAGTCCCCTCGTGGCGCGCACGGAGATCGCGGGCGCCGGCTTCATCAATTTCTTTCTGACGCCCGAGGCTTACGCCCGCGAGCTGGCCGCAATCCATGAGCGGGGCGAGAACTACGGCCGCAGTGAGGGTGCGGGCAGTCTCGGACGCGGTGAGCCCGTACTGCTCGAGTTCGTCTCTGCCAATCCTACTGGACCGCTGCACGTCGGGCACGGACGTCAGGCCGCATACGGAGCCACGCTGGGCAACATCCTTGCTGCTTCCGGATTCCAGGTCACTCGCGAGTACTACATCAACGACGCCGGACGGCAGGTCGATATTCTCGCGGTGAGCGTGTGGGTACGGTATCTGGAAGCCTGCGGCGAGAGCCTGCCGTTTCCGGAGAACGGATATCGCGGCGATTACGTCCGCGCATTGGCGCAGAAGCTTCTCGCCGCGGAGGGAGAGAAGCTGAGACGTCCCGCGGCAACGGTGCTGGCCGGCTTGCCGCCGGACGCGCCGGTAGGAGACAAGGAGATCTACATCGATGCGCTGATCGCACGCGCACGAGAGCTCATCGGAGTGGAAGCATTCGCGATCGTGCTCGGGGGCTCGTTGACGGCGATGCTGGCGGACATCAGTGAGGACCTCGGCCAGTTCGGAGTCACCTTCGACCGCTGGTACTCCGAGCGCGCGCTGGAGCAGAGCGGCGCCATCGACCGTGCGCTCGCGCGGCTCGAGCGCGAGTCGCGGCTGTATTCCAAGGACGGCGCGACCTGGTTCCGCGCCACGGAATTCGGCGACGAGAAGGATCGCGTCGTGGTGCGTGAGAACGGGCAGAAAACCTACTTCGCCTCCGATATCGCCTATCACCTGGAGAAACGCGAGCGCGGCTTTCAACGTCTGATCGACGTGCTCGGTGCCGATCACCACGGCTATATAGCGCGCGTGCGGGCGGGCCTTACCGCCATGGGAGAGCCCGGCGACTGTCTCGAAGTCAACCTGATTCAGTTCGTCAGCCTGTTCCGCGGCGGCGAGAAAGTGCCCATGGGCAAGCGCGAGGCGCAGTTCGTGACGCTGCGTCAGCTGCGCGAGGAAGTCGGCAACGACGCCTGCCGGCTCTTCTATCTGATGCGCAGCCACGAGCAGCCGCTCGATTTCGACCTCGAGCTCGCCAAGTCGCGCACCAACGAGAATCCCGTGTACTACATCCAGTACGCTCACGCCCGCGTCGCGAGTGTCATGAAGCAGCTCGCCGCCCGCGGCCTGTCTTTCGACCGCGCCGCAGGACTCGCCGGCGCGTCACTCCTGACCGGCACGCACGAGCAGGCGGTACTCGGCTCCCTGGTCCGCTATCCCGAGGTGTTGGAGCAGGCGGCGCTCAACCGTGCACCCCACGCCATCGTCCACTACCTGCGCGACCTGGCCAACACCTTCCACACCTACTACAACGCGGAGCAATTCATCGTCGGCGACTCCAGCACCCGCAATGCCCGCCTCGCCCTGGTGCTCGGCGTCCAGCAGGTGATCCGCAACGGACTCGGTCTGCTCGGCGTCTCGGCGCCGGAGAGCATGTAAGTACCAAGCATGCCCCGGCTGACCACGCGCGATTACAAGCGGTCGTCCCGCAGCTCGAGCGCCGCGAAACTGAAAGAGTTCGGCCTCGGCGTCCTGGTGGGCGCCGTGCTGGCCAGCGCCGCATTCCTGATAGCAGGTGCTCACGCGCATCATCGTGCGGCAGCATCATCGCGCACCGGCATGGGCGCGGATACACCGAGCAAGGCGCCGCACGCACCCGCGCCCGACGATACATCGTCGGACAACCCCGACCCCGCGAGCCCTTCCGGTTCCGCCGCCTCGCCGCCGCAGTCCGCAGCGGCATCTGCGGGCCCGCAGGCGCAGCAGTACGATTTCTACCGCATGCTGCCGAAGTTCAAAGTCCCGGTCTCTCACGACGATGAGCACCCGGCCCACGCCGGGCCGCCGCCCGTCGCAACCGGACCGGCGCACACGGCGGCCTCCGGTCCCTCCTATGTGTTGCAGATCGGCTCTTATCGCAGCACTGCGGAGGCGGACGAAGTCCGCGCAAGGCTCGCTCGCGCGGGAATATCCGCGCAGGTGCAGCGGATCGTGGAAGGGTCGAGCGCCTGGAACCGGGTACGGATCGGTCCCCTGAGCGACCCGGAGCTGACCAGAGTTCGCGCGCAGCTCCGTACCGCCAACCTCCACGCTCTGGTGATCCGAGCGGATCGTTAGTGGCGCGACTCAGTCGTCATCGCCCGTCGGTACGTGCGCGCTGATTTCTGCCGCGATGCCCGCGGGATCGGCGCCCGCGACGGAATACGATTTTGACCACGACACCGAGCCGTCACCGACGTTGAGGACCTTGACGGTGAGCTGTTCGTCGGAGGCGCCCCCGGCCACGGCGCCATAGACGATGTAGCTCGAATCATGCGCGCGCCCCTGCGTCAATGCGGCCGACGCATCCAGGGTTGGCAGCGGCTGGTCCGCGAGCGCCACGTGCCCGTGGCGGGCGATGGCGAGCCGGCCGTATAGCTGAGTGAAGATGGAGCCCGCGAGCTTCTGCGCGGCGGCATCGCCTGCCGGCGTGGCAAAGGGAATGGCGAGCACCGGAGCGGAGGCCGACTCGTCCGCGGCCTCGGTGGGGACTTCCTTCGCGATCTGAGCGATGAGCTGCGCGGTGTCGGCCGCCGTCCAGTTGCCGGGATGGCTTGCCCCGAGCTCCTTCAGCTTCTGTGCCTGCGTGGAGGAAATCCGCGGCGGATCCTCATCATGTGGGCGATCAGGCGAGGAGGGACTGCAGCGCGACAGAAGCAGGATCCCGATCCACATGTAGACGATGATGCGCAGCCACCGCGGCAGGCGTTTGAAAGCGGCCCACGCGGTCTGAAGCGCCCATCCCACCACCTGAAACCAGAAGCGGACCCTCTGTCCCGGCTCCTCACGGGGGAATGGCGGAACTTCTCCCTTGGCCGCGCCAGCGGTCTTCTCTGGCGGCGGGACCGCGGGCCCGCGCGGCGGCCGCGGGCGCTCGCCGGTCGCCGCCGTCGAGTTGTCGCCCGACACCAACCGCCGGCAGACCGCCTCGAGCGCCGCCGTCGGCTGCCCGTCTGGAAGCCGCAGCCATTGCACGGCGCGGAACTTGTCTGGAACGCGCGCGCCGGCCTCGGGGGTGTTGTCGATGACGACGGGCAGCAGAAAAACGTGGTCATCGACCATATCGAGCGTCCGCTCGACGGCGAGACGCCACTCGCGGCGAAAATACCCCTCATGGCGCGCTTCGGTATGCGCCGAGATGACCGGCATGAAGTAGTCGCACTCGCGGATCTGGCGGCGGATCTTCTGATCCCAGGCATCGCCGCCGACCAGATCGCTCTCGTCGTACCACACCTCCATCCCGAAGGCCGGCAGGGAGTCGCGGATGAGCTGTGCCGCGCGCCGATCCTCCGAGGCGTAGCTCAGGAAGACCGTCGGACGCGGGGCTCCGGGGGACTCAGTGTTGTCTGTCGGCATCGGATTGAGCGCCGTTACTGTTTGCCGGGCGCGCTTTCGCCCATTCGGACGTAGCGCCGTTCGCCGCTGGCGCGGTCGTAATGGACCTCCATGGCCTCACCCGTCGCGGGGTCCTCGAAGCGCTCTGCGGTGCGCTCCCAACGCGCTGCGGCGGGCGGCGCGTTGCGATAGCGCCAACGCTCGAAGGCCGTGCCGAGAATGATCGCCGCTCCTGCGCAAACGAGGTATATGCCCGGTCCCCGGGTGCCGGACCCGACGAGCAGTGCGCCTGCCGCGACGGCGCTGCCGCCCAGCCCCAGGACCAACATTCGCAACATCACCCGTTCGCCTTCTCCAGCACCACGGCTGTCCCGTACGCAACGATCTCGCTCATGGTCTGGCCGATCTCGGCCGAGTCGAACCGCATCATGACGATGGCGTTGGCCTGCATGAGAGTCGCATTCTTGACCAGGCGGTCGACCGCATGTCGCCGCGCCTCCTCGAGGAGTTGCGTGTATTCGGTGATCTCGCCGCCGGCAAGCGAGCGCAGCCCCGCCATGATGTTGCCCCCGAGGCCGCGGCTGCGTACGACGACGCCGAACACCTGGCCCTTGACGTCTTTGACGCGATAGCCCGGGACGTTCTCCGTCGTGACGACCAGCATGGCTTCTCCCCTGTGACTTTATATGGCCGACCCCGCGGGCGGCGCGTAAGTATACCCCGGCACCCGGGCCGCTTCGCCTGAGCCATGGCAAATGGGGCCGGGACGCCGGAAAGACCGCAAATCCGGGCAAACGCGTGCCAAAGGCCCTCTGGTCCCGCGCCGGAGTGCGGCGCTACGCTGGCCGCCATCGTTACTGCTGGAGTGTCTCAGATGGCTCGCAAGAAGAACCGCCCCGCGGCGCCGATGTCGTCGCAGGCGCGCTATGAGTTCGCCGTCGCCTATCTCAATGCAATGCTGGAGGACGCCGGCCCGGAGGAGTTGGCGGCCGCGCTCGGCCGCATCGCGCACGCCTCCGGCGGCCCGAAGTTGGCGGAAAAAGTGGAGCTCAGCGCCGACTCGCTCTATCGCACGTTATGTCGGCGCGGAAACCCGGAGCTGCGGAGCGCAACGGCCTTGCTGAAGGCCATGGGCATGCGGCTGGTGCTGCAGCCGGCGCCACGGCACGGAACTTGCGTCGGGCCTGCCGCCGGAAGAGATTGAGAGAGCCAGTCATGGGTGAGGTCATACATGTGGCCTTCGGCACGGAGCGCGAGTGGGAGCAGACCCGGGCGAAGACGGTCGATGGCCTGGTCGCCATAGGGTCGCTGTTCGGCGACGATGAGTCGCTGATGCGTGCGAAGGCGGACTGTGTCTACCAGATACTGCGACAGATCGTGGAGGAAGTCCCGACCGTGCAGATCACGACGAAACTGCCGGAGAACCTGTCCTCCGAGCAGCTCGACCTGCTGACCGGCGCCATCAAGGAAGCGGCGCTGAAGGGCATCGAGATTGCGATGACGCACTCCGTGCAGGTTCTGATGGCATCGATCTACGACCTCTGCACTTCCAAGCTGCATGCCAGACCTTCCTGATCGGTCCTGGGCCGCTTACTGACCTGCCGTTAACGTCAGCGAGTAGCGGATCGTGACCTCATTGCCCACCCAGTCCGTCGACTGCCACTGTCCCTGACCGACGCCGAAGTCGAGGCGTTTCAGGGTCGTCTGGCCTGAAAGATAACCGACCGAGTGACCCTGCATCGTGGCGGTGCGCCAAGTGAACGGGATGGCGATGTTGCGCGTCACGCCGCGCAGAGTGAGAGAGCCTATCGCCTCGTAGCCCGCGGCCGTCTTCTCGATCCGGCTGGCGCTGAAGCGCGACTGCGGATACTGCGCGACGTCGAAAAAGTCCTTGCCGCCGAGAGTGTCGTTGCGCTGTTGGTCACCGGTATCGTAAGACCGCATGACCACCACGACCTCGAGGCGGCCGGCGGCCGGATCGAAGCTGGCGGTGAAGGATTTGAACCGCCCCTGGTTCCCGGCCCCGGCCTGGGTGAACGCATAGCTCAGCGAGCTTTGGGCCAACACCGCCGCGTACACCGGCCCGGCCGCGTGCGCGACTGCCGGCGCAAGCACCACACCGGCGACTGCCGCGAGCGTGATCCGGCCGAACGGCAGCATGCGCCGCAGCGTATCGTCCTTCAGTACGAAGTGATGCTTGAGCGCGCCCGCGATATGCAGTGTCACCGTGAGCGCCAGCGCAATGGCCAGTGCCGCGTGAGTGGTCACCATGGCGTCGTAAATCGCCCGGCTCTTCGGCACGAGATCGGGCAGCTGATAGAGATTGAACCAGCTCACCGGGAAGCCCCGCGCCGACGACATGATCCAGCCGGTGAGCGGCATGGCGAAGAGCAGCACATAAAGCGTCGCGTGCGTGCAGCGCGCCAGGAAGCGCTCATGGGGCGTCAGGTTGGACGGCAGCGGCGGAGTCGGGTTGAGCCAGCGCCAGAGCAGGCGCAGCGCGGCGAGTCCGAGAATGGTGATACCGATCGATTTGTGGCGCGCCAGCATCGCCAGCTTCTCCACACCGAGCGGCAGCAGGCGTCCCGTGAGGCCCAGGGCGGCCTGGATGGCGATCAGCGCCACGATGAGCCAGTGGAGGAGCTGGGAGACCGCTCCCCAGCGAGCCGGCGTGTTCCTTAGGGTCATCCGCACAGCTTAAAGGGGTGCGACGGCCTTGGACATATGCCTGAGGGAAGACACGTGATCACGCCCGGTGCGTTCGCTCGCCGGTGCGGGCGGTTCAATCGGCAGCGGCATCCTGGAGCAGCAACAGTGCGGTTCCCTCCGGCGCCCTGAGCAGCGCATTGGCGCGCGCGTCGAGTCCTCTGGGCGGGGGCTCGAGCCGACACAGCGCCAGCTCGCGCAATTGTGCGATCCGTTCCGACATGGCCGGATCGCGAAAGGCGAGCAGCGGCTCGGCGCAGAGTTGCGGGCGGTGCAATGTCAGCTCGAGACCGTCCCGCGACAGCGGCAGATGGGGATAAGGGTGCGATTGCAGCTCGCCCGCGTCGAATCCGAGCGCCTCCCAGAAGCTGCGAGCCGGCTCGAAGGCGGCCGCCGGCATGCTCAAGCCGCGGAATGCACCGCAGCGGGACGGCTCGAGCCCGGAGCGATCCGACGGCGAGTAGGTGCGCGCCTCGAGCAGCCGCACGGGTTGGCCGACGGGATCGCGAAAGCCGACTTCGTTGAAGACTTCGTCACCGATGTTGACTGTCGAGGGCTCGATGCCCGCGCGCTCGAGCACGGCCAGGTAGCCGGCGATTCCGGGTTGCACGAACGTCAGGGCTGGAGAGTCGAGCCTGCTCTGGTGGAGTCCGATGCAGAGGCGGCCGTCGGTGAGCACGCCGTAAGGGTGCGGCCAGGCATCGCCGGTCTGCGCCTGAGTGAAGCCGAGCCGCTCGTAGAACTCGACCGACGCCCGGATGTCCTGTGTAGCTATCCCGATTTCAAGGAATCGTCCAAGCATCGCGCCAGTGAACTAACCGCCAGGCGGCTTGGCACCAATTGAACGATCGCCGTAGGCTACCTCCGGCCAATCCAACGAGGCCCATCCCTGGCAGTGCCGGGCAATGTGGCTCGCGAGAAAGCGCGCGTGTTCGGGGCGATCGTTGAGCGCCGGCACGTAATCGAAGCGCTGGCCGCCGGCGCGCAGGAACCGGTCGCGGTTCTCGATGCCGATCTCCTCCAGCGTCTCCAGGCAATCGACCGCGAAACCGGGACATACGACCGTCACGGCGCGCACGCCGCGCCCCGGAAGCTGTGCCAGCACGTCGCTCGTGTAGGGCTTCAGCCATGCCGCCGGGCCGAAGCGCGACTGGAAGCTGACACTCCACTCGCCGTCGCGCAGCATCAGCTCCTCGGCGAGCAGGCGCGCGGTCTTCTGGCACTTACAGAAGTAGGGATCGCCGTCGTGGAAGTAGCGCTCCGGGATGCCGTGGAATGAAATCAACAGATGGCGCGTCGGGCCGTGCTCCCGCCAATGCTCCGCGATGCTGGCGCGCAGCGCCTCGATGTACCCCGGCTGATCGTGATACTCCGCGACGAAGCGCAGCTCCGGCAGCCACCGCCAGCGCCGCAGCTCCGCCGTCACCTGGTCGTAGACCGCGCCGGTGGTGGCGCCGCAGTACTGCGGGAAGAGCGGAACCACGAGGATGCGCTGCGCTCCGGCCTCGCGCAGGCGGGTGAGCGCCTGCGGCACGCCCGGCTCGCCATAGAGCATGCCGACTTCTACCGAGAACGGCGCCAGCATTCGCTGCGCCAGAGTGCTGGTCAGTTGCGCCCGCAGCCGCTCGCTGAGCTCGCGCAGCGGTGAGCCGGTCTGCGACCAGATCGCGCGGTACTTGCGCGCCACCCGCCGTGGCCGCAGCGGCAGGATGAGGCCGTGGAGGATCGGCAACCAGAGCGCCCGCGGCAACTCCACTATCCGCGGATCGGACAGCATCCGCGCGAGAAAGCGACGCACCGCCCGCGGCTCCGGCGCGGCCGGCGTGCCGGAATTGACGAGCAGAATGCCGATCCGCTCGGCGGAATCGCGATGGAAATCGGGGGAGCTGATGTAGCGCATAGCCGGTACGGGAGACTTATACCTCGGCTAAATCCCTGTGCACAGGTACTTGAGCTCGGTGTAGTCCAGGATGCCGTATTTCGAGCCCTCGCGGCCCATGCCGGATTCCTTGATGCCGCCGAAGGGGGCCACCTCGGTGGAGATGATGCCCGTGTTCAGCCCGACGATGCCGTATTCGAGGGCCTCCGCCACCCGCCAGGACCGCGCGAGGTCGCGCGTATAGAAATAGGCCGCGAGGCCGAATTCGGTGGCGTTGGCCATGCGGATCGCGTCCGCCTCGGTCTGGAAGCGAAAGAGCGGCGCCACCGGCCCGAAGGTCTCTTCCCGCGCCATCAACATCTCCGTGGTGACGTCGGTGATCACCGTCGGCTGAAAGAACGTACCGCCCAACGCGTGGTGTTTGCCGCCGTGCACGACGCGCGCGCCTTTCTCTACCGCATCGGCGATATGCTGCTCGACCTTCGCGAGCGCTTTGCGATCGATCAGCGGTCCCTGATCGGTCGGCCCCTCGAGCCCGTTGCCGACGCGAAGCTTGCCGACGGCCTCCACCAGCTTGCGCGTGAACGCTTCGTACACCCCGCTCTGCACCAGCAGCCGATTGGCGCAGACGCACGTCTGGCCGGTATTGCGGTACTTGCTCGCGAGAGCGCCCGCCACCGCCGCATCGAGGTCGGCATCGTCGAACACGATGAAGGGCGCATTGCCCCCGAGCTCCAGGGACAGCTTCTTGAGCGTGCCCGAGCACTGTGCCATCAGGCGCTTCCCGACTGCCGTCGAGCCGGTGAAGGTGAGCTTGCGCACCGCCGGGTTGGAAGTCATCTCGCCGCCGATCTCGGCGGCGTTTTCACCCGTCACGATGTTGAGGACGCCGGCGGGAACGCCGGCGCGCGCAGCGAGATCCGCCATTGCGAGCGCCGAGTAGGGGGTTTGCTGCGCGGGCTTGCAGACGAAGGTGCAACCGGCTGCGAGCGCGGGCCCTGCCTTCCGCGTGATCATGGCTGCGGGAAAGTTCCAGGGTGTGATCGCGGCCACGACGCCCACCGGCTGGCGCAGCACCAGGATGCGCTTGTCGGCCTGATGGCCCGGAATCACATCGCCGTAGAGCCGCTTGCCCTCCTCGGCGAACCACTCGATGAAGGACGCGGCGTAGGCGATCTCGCCCTTGGATTCGGCGAGCGGCTTGCCCTGCTCCGCGGTCATGAGCATGGCGAGATCCTCCTGGTTCGCCATCATGAGGTCGTACCAGCGCCGCAGCACCTTGGCGCGCTCGCCGGCGGTCTTCGCTGCCCAGGCGGGGAAAGCCTTCGCTGCCGCTTCGATGGCGCGGCGGGTTTCGGCCACCCCCATGTCGGGAATGGTGCCGATCCGCTCGCCCGTCGCCGGATTCATGACCTCGCGGGTGCCGCGGCCGTCCGCGTCCACCCAGGCGCCGTCGACATAGGCCCGCTGGCGCAGCAAAGCGGAATCGTTCAGTTTCACATCACTCGCTCTCCCGGTCCTCGGCCGCGCGCCCCCGGTCCTCACCGGCTAGCCGGCGCGCGAGAAACTCGAGCGTGCGCTGGCGGGCGAGGGCGGCGGCGGCCGCGTCGTAACTCGGCCGCAGATCGCAATTGAAGCCGTGGCCCGCGCCGTCGTAGAGGTAGAAGATGCCCTGCGGATTGGCGGCCTTCAGCCGCTCGATCTGATCCGGCGGGATGCTCTTGTCGGCGGCGCCGAAGTGATACATCACCGGACACTTGGGCGTCTTGCTGGTGTCCCGGGGATTGCCGTAGTAGACGATGGCGCAGGCGATGGGCAGCTCGCATGCCGCCCGATAGGACAGCCCCCCGCCCCAGCAGTAGCCCACGGTGCCGACGCGGCCGGAATGCCTGACCACCGCCACCGCAGCCGCCACATCCTTCAGCGTGTCGTCGGGCCTCAGCTGCTGTGCGTAGCCTTTGCCTTCATCGCGCGCGGCATCATCGTAGCCGAGCTCTATGCCGCGGCGGATACGGTCGAACAGCGCAGGTGCAATCGCGGTGTAGCCCTCGGCCGCGAAGCCATCGGTCACCGACCGAATGTGACGATTGACCCCGAAGATCTCCTGCAGCACTACGACGGCGCCCCTGGGGCGGCCGGACGGGGCGGCGAGATAGGCCTGGAACTCATGGCCGTCGCGGGCCATGAGGGTCGTGTAATCACCCATGCGGGGAGACCCTTCGAAGTGCTGCCGATCGGGCGAAACAGAATACCGCCCGCGGGTGTCCCACTGCCAGTGTCCGTTGTCCACAGCGAATACGTGGCCTCGGCCGGCAGACCAATGGTAGCGTAGGCGGATCGGGCAGCCTTTCTCGGCTTCCGGGAGCTGTCCACTGGAGGTTTCATGCTCGTCGGCACAACAGTGCGGCGCGTCGCGATCGTGGGCGGTCTGCGCATCCCGTTTGCCCGGGCGCACACGGCGTATGCCACGGCCGGCAACCAGGAGATGCTCACGGCGGTCTTTCGCGCCCTGGTGGAGCGCTTCAAGCTCGCCGGCGTGCGGCTGGGAGACGTTGCCGCCGGCGCGGTGATCAAGCATTCACGTGACTACAACCTGACGCGCGAGTGCGTGCTGTCGTCGGGGTCTGGACCCGCAGACGCCCGGGCTCGACCTGCAGCGCGCGTGCGGCACCAGCCTCGAGGCGGCGATCGTAATCGGCAACAAGATCGCGCTCGGCCAGATCGACTGCGGCATGGCGGGCGGTGTCGACACCATCAGCGATCCGCCGGTGGTCTACCCGCGGGCCTACCAACAGCTGCTGCTCGCGAGCGCGCGCGGCAAGACCTTCGGGCAGCGCCTGGCGCCGTGGCTGCGGCTGCGGCCGCGCTACTTCAAGCCGGTGCTGCCGGCCGTCGTCGAGCCGCGCACGGGTCTTTCCATGGGCCAGAGCACCGAGCTCATGGCGCACCGCTGGGGGATCGGCCGCGAAGAGCAGGATCGGCTCGCCTGCGACAGCCACATGAAAGCGGCCGCCGCGTGGCGCGAGGGTTTCTACGACGACCTGGTCGTGGCCTACCTCGGCCTCAAGAGCGACAACAACGTCCGCGCCGATACTTCGCTCGAGAAGCTGGCGCGCCTGCGTGCCAGCTTCGATCCGCGCGACGGCACCCTCACCGCGGGCAACAGCACTCCACTGACCGATGGCGCCAGCGCGGTGCTGTTGGCTTCGGAGGAGTGGGCGGCGCGCCGGAAGCTGCCGGTGCTCGCCTAGCTGCGTTACGGCAAGGCGTGGGCCGTGGATTTCGCCAGCGGCAAGGAGGGCCTGCTCATGGCGCCGGCCTACGCGGTGTCCGCGATGCTGCGCGATGCCGGCCTCACCCTGCAGAGTTTCGACTACTACGAGATCCACGAGGCGTTTGCGGCGCAGGTGCTCTGTACGCTGGCCGCCTGGCAGTCGCCGGAGTTCTGCCGTGACTCATTGGGCCTCACGGCACCGCTCGGCGTCATCGACCGCGCCCGTCTCAACGTCAAAGGTGGCAGCGTCGCCATCGGTCATCCCTTCGCCGCCACCGGTACGCGGATCGTGGCCACGCTGGCCAAGCTTCTCGCCGCCGACCCGGCCGCCAAGAGGGGATTGATCTCGGTATGCACCGCGGGTGGGATGGGCGTCACAGCCATCCTGGAGCGCTGAGGTAATCCCCGCCGCCGCGAGGCTATACTGGCCTTCACATAACAGGGGGCGTACCGCCGGGTGCGATAGAGATCCGTCGAATGGATGGCAATCCTTTCGAAGAGACTATGACGCTGCGCTCCGACGTGGGGGCGCTGCTCGCCGAGATGCCGATCTTCAGCGGCCTCGATGCGACGCTGCTGCGCGAGATCGCCTCGGCCGTGGAGTGGCTGTCGCTGCCCGGCGGCCACAAGCTCTTCTCGGCCGGCGATCCGCCCGATGCGCTCTACATGGTGCTGAGCGGCTGTCTCGGCGCCTTCTCCCACGATCCTACCCGGCGACGCTTCCTGGCGCGCATCGCGGCGGGCGACATGGTGGGGGAGATGGGACTGATTTCGGGACGGCCGCGCAGCGCCGACGTCGTGGCGTTGCGCGACACGGAGCTCGCCCGGATCTCGGCCAAGGCCTTCAACGAGGTGCTCCGCGGCCAGCCGGAGGCGATGCTGCGCATCGCACGCCTCACCGTGGATCGCCTGGCGCAGTCGCAATCTCCCGCGGCAGCGGCCCGCAGCCGCGGCGCCTGCACCTTCACCGTTTTGCCGCAGAGCGTGGAAGTCGACTTCGGCGGCTTCGCGAGCCGGCTCGTCAAGGCGCTCTCCGAGCTCGGGCGCGCCGAGCTCGTCTGGAGCGTGCGTGCCAAGACCCACACCAGCCAGTGGTTCAACAGGATCGAGTCTTCCAACGACTACGTGGTGTATGTCGCCGACCCCACCCCGGACCGCTGGACCAAGCTCTGCGTTCGCCAGGCGGACGCGCTGCTGCTGCTGGCGCGCGCGGAGAGTCCGGCGGGCAGCTGGGCGGCACTGCGCTGGCCGCACGATCACAGCATGGCCCCGCAGCGCTCCGAGCTGGTCCTGCTGCACGACAGCACACTGGAGACGGGCGCCGCGGCGCGCTGGCTGGCGGATCTGCCGGAATTGCCGCATCACCATGTGCAGTCGCCCGGCGACTATTCGCGCCTGGCGCGTGTGCTGACTGGCCGTGGTGTTGGGTTGGTGCTGTCGGGCGGCGGCGCGCGCGGATTCGCGCACATCGGGGTCGTCAAGGCCTTGCGCGAGGCCGGTGTACCGGTGGACCTCGTGGGTGGCACCAGCATGGGGGCCATCCTCGGCGCCGGCGTCGCGTTGCGGTGGAGCACCGATGAGCTGAAGGAGCGCTTCCGCCGCGCGTTCGTCGATGCCAGGCCGCTGCGTGACTACACGTTGCCGTTCGTGTCGCTCGTTTCCGGCCGCAAGGTGAGCACGAGCCTCTACCAGGCGTTCGGCGACCTCGCCATCGAAGACCTGCCGATCGATTTCTTCTGTGTGTCATCCAACCTCACCACCGGCCAATCGATGGTGCACCGCCGCGGCACGTTGTGGCGCTGGCTGCGCTCCTCGGTTTCCGTACCCGGTGTCCTGCCGCCCGTGCTGCATCAGGGCGAGGTGCTGGTCGACGGTGCCGCGATGAACAACCTGCCGGTCGATGTGATGCGCGAGCTCGGCCGCGGCCCGGTGATCGGCTGCGACGTCGGCGGCGCCGACCGGGCCTTCACCGCCCGCACCGATGAGATCGACGTTCCCCTCCCCTGGCAGCTCCTGCGTTGGCTGAAGGCGCGGCGACAACGTCCCAGCATCTTCCAGATCCTCTGGCGCGCCGGCATGGTCAACAGCAACGCGAGCACCATCGCCCACCGGGCACAGTCGGACCTGATCCTGCAGCCCCCGCTCGCGGAAGTCGACATGCTCAACTGGGACGCCTTCGATCGGGCGATCCAGGTGGGCTACGATTATGCAATCAGGAGATTGGCGGAGTTGCCGGCGGACTCACCGGTATTGCGTTGTGCGACGAGCGAGTGACGCCGGTCCCGGCGGCGGCAATGACTCAGTCGACGCGCGCCGGCGCGAAGCGCGGCGAGAGCAGGTGCACGACGAGGAGAGCCAGCAGGTAGGCGCAGCCCGCGAAGGCGAATAGCGGCTTGAAGCTGCCCAGGCGCTCCAGCACCCAGCCTGCGTACTTGGCCAGCAGCATGCCGCCGACTGCGCCGGCGGTGCCGCCGATGCCGATGACGGAGCCAACTGCGCGGCGCGGAAAGACATCGGCGGGCAGGGTGAAGAGATTGCAGGAAAAACCCTGATGCGCCGCGGCCGCAAGGCCAACGATGGCGACCGCTCCCCAGAGGCTGTCGACACTCGCCGCCGCGAAGACCGGCAGGACGAGGACCGCGCAGAGCAGCATGGCGTACTTGCGCGCCGCGTTGAGTGAGAACCCCGCGTGCAACAGTCGTGACGACATCCAGCCGCCGGCGATGCTGCCGATGTCCGACAGGATGTAGATGGCAACCAGTGGCGGGCCGAATGTCTTCAGGTCGAGGTGATGGCGCCTGACCAGGAAATCGGGCAGCCAGAAGAGCCACAGCCACCACACCGGATCGATGAGGAATTTGCCGATCGCATAGGCCCAGGTCTCGCGCACCGTCAGCAGCCTCCTCCAGGGCACGGACACCGCTGCCGGGTCGGGCGGATCGCTCTCGATGAGAGCAAGCTCCGCCGCGCCGAGTCGCGGATGCCCGCGCGGCGGGCGGTATACCGCCAGCCACACGACCAGCCAGACCAGGGTGAAACTGCCCGTGATCAGGAAGGCCGCACGCCAGCCGAGCGTCAAGGTGATGGCCGGTACGATGAGCGGAGTGACGATCGCGCCGATGTTGGCGCCGGCATTGAAGATCCCGGTCGCCAGCGCACGCTCACGTTTCGGGAACCATTCGGCGACGGCCTTGAGGCCGGCCGGGAAGTTGCCCGACTCCCCCAGGCCGATGGCGAACCGGGCCACGATGAAGTCGGTCAGCGAACTTGCCCAGGCGTGTGCAACGTGCGCAACCGTCCAAATCGCCACCGCGAGGGCGTAGCCACTGCGTGCACCGATGCGGTCGATCAGCTTGCCGAAGACGATATACCCGACGGCATAGGCGAGCTGGAAGGCAAACACGATGTTGCTGTAGTCGATCTCGCTCCAGTGGTACTCACGTGCAAGAAGCGGCTGCAGAATCGCGATGCTTTGCCGATCGACATAGTTGAGCGCCGTGGCCGCGAAGAGCAGCGCGCAGATGAGCCAGCGGAATCTGCCGACTCGCTCGACTGCCGCGTCGGCGCCTGGCACAGGCGTCGCGTTGCGAGGCTCCATCCCTGCGCCTCGCCCGTCGGGCCGGCTGCCGGCGTCCAAAATCGTTCCCGACGATTTTGTCATTGCCGCTCGGTCCCTGCCTCGGGCGCCGCCGCTGCAGTGACGCTCGCGAGCGACCCCTGAGCGGCGAGGGCCTCGTAGGTCGCGCCGAGTGTGCGCGTGAACAGCGGCTCCTGCGCCAGGGTGGCCGGAAAGACACCAGGCAGCGCGAAGAACAACGGCAGATCGTGCTGAGCGTTGCCCGTCAGCTGCCGGCCCAACGCCGCCAATTGCGCGGCCAGAGGGTCGACGATTTCAACACCGTCTCTGGCTCGTGCGCGAACGAATTGCATCCAGGCGGCGATCGGCACCGCCAGGCGCGCCAACGACCTGCCGGCCCGCAACGCGTCCGTGATCGTCCCGAGGATCCGGATGGGGAGCTTCTGCGAGCCGTCCCAGGCGATCTGCGCCAGCAGGTGCCGCATGGCCGGGTTCTCGAACCGGCGCAGGATGGACTGGCGGTAGGCGGCGAGGGCGCCGGGCTGCGGCACGGAGAGCGTCGGCTCGATGTCCTCGATCATCATGCGCTCGATGAACGTGCGCAGCACCGGCTGCGCCATGGCTTCAGCGACGGTCTGCAGCCCTGCCAGCAGGCCTACGTAGGCGAGGGTGGAATGCGCGCCGTTCAACAGGCGCAGCTTCGCGCGCTCATATGCCGTCACATCACGGCTCACCGTGATGCCGACGGATGCCCAGTCGGGCTGCGCGGGGCTGTCTACCTCCTCCACGACCCATTGCACGAACCGCTCGCGTTGGACCGGCCACGCATCCTCGAGACCCGTTGCCCGCGCCACCCGCTGCCGCAGCACCTGGTCGGTGGCGGGGGTGATGCTATCGACCATCGTGCGCGGAAAGCGCGCCGTCTGCTCGATCCAGGCAGCGAGGCCGGGATCGCTTCGGGCCGCCAAAGTCAACACCGCGCGCCGCAGCGTCGGGCCGTTATCGGACAGATTGTCGCAGGAGACGACAAGAAAGGGCGCAAGCCCGCGCGCGCGCCGCAGCGCGAGGCCGCGCACCACCCAGCCGATGATGCTGCGCGGCGCGTCGCAATGGCTCAGGTCGTGGGTGATGTCCGGATGCGCGAAGTCGAGGCCGCCGGCGCCGTCGAGGCAGTAGCCTTTCTCCGTCACCGTCATGGTGACCACCGAGGTGTCAGGATCGCAGAGGCGGCTGCTCACGGCGGCAGCGCTCTCGGCGGCGACCAGCAGCTCGCGAATGGCCCCGATGACGCGCATGGTCGGCGCCTCGTCGAGCTCCACCAGCGTGTAGAGGCCGTCCTGCGGCGCGAGTGCCTCGCGGAGCGACGCGGTCTTCAGCGAAACCGCGCAGATTGCGCGCGTCGCATCCCTCTCCAGCAGGCGATCGAAATAGAACGCCTGGTGCGCCCGATGAAATGCTCCCGGGCCGAAGTGCACGGTGCCGATCCGCGTCTGTGAGCGGCGGTAACCGGGCCGAATGAGCTGCCGCGAGCCGAGATCCAGGGTGCCGTCGTCGAGGCGCATCGGGATATGGTACCGATATCAGGCTACGGCCGCGACCATCGAAGGCGTGGCGGGCTATGGACGCGCCACGTCGCGGATCCCGTTATGCGCCGTCTTTCTCCATCATGCGCCTGAACGCCGGTCGGCCGGTTATTTTCGCGGCGTAGTCCTTGAAAGCCGGTGTCTCGTTCATCAACTTGAAGCTCATGAGGAAGTTGATGGTGCCGCCGACGGTAACGTCCGCAGCCGAGAACTCATCACCGAGCAGATACTTGCGTTGCGAAAGCACTGCGCCCAGTACCTCCTCCACCTCACCCGCCTCAGCCCAACCCATCCCCCCTTGCACATGCTTTACGTTGAGCCGGCGCATCATCATCGCCGGCTCCAGGACCCCGGGCCGATATGCGAGCCATGAGAGGTACTCGCCGCGTTTTGGATGGCCGACTCGCGGGCCGAGCTTCGCGTCGGGAAAGAGGTCGGTCAGATACAGGGTAATGGCGGCAATCTCGAACACGCGCTGGCCGTCATGTTGCAAACATGGGACTTTGCTGTGCGGATGAGGATTCGCCGGATCGCGTGCACCGCTGCGCAGCATATTTGGCGTCGGTCTTGTTTTCGCTCCCGCTGTCTACGACCATGTCGCTATGGTGCTGACACATCGGTACAGGATCAAGGATGCGACCACCGGCCGGCACAGACGGAAATCCCCTCCCTTCAGGGAGGGAAGACGTTAAGGTACTCTGATGCCCATGCGCTCGCTTTGTAAGGTAATAGCCGCCGCTGCCCTGCTCGTGTTCCTCGTCCCGCGGCTGGCAGGGGCCGAGGCGCAATCCGTCCCTCCCGCTCCCATTCGCATTGTGGTCGATGGCAATGCTCCCGCACACGCTTTTCCGCATTTCTGGGAGCAGATGTTCGGATCGGGCCGCGCGGTGCTGTCGTTGCGAGCCAGCTATCGCGACGACATGCGCGAGGTCAAAGGCGCGACCGACTTCCGCTACGTGCGGTTCCACGGCATCCTCGATCGCGACGTCGGCGTCTACACCGTCGACGCCCAGGGACGGCCGGATTACAACTTCACGTACGTCGATCAGATCTACGACGGCCTGCTGCGACAGGGGGTCCGCCCTTTCGTCGAGCTCAGCTTCATGCCGCCAGACATGGCATCGCGCCAGCAGAGCATGGGGTTCTGGTACGACCCCATCGTAGCGCCGCCGAAGCAATGGGCACAGTGGCGCGACCTGATCCGGCGTTTCGCGCAGCATCTCGTGGCGCGGTATGGGATCGACGAAGTCTCGCAGTGGTATTTTGAAGTTTGGAACGAGCCGAACGGCAGCTTCTGGGGCGGCGATCCGCACCAGGCGACGTACTTCCACCTCTACGACCTGACGGCGCGCGCGCTGAAGAGCGTCAGCCCGCGGCTGCGTGTGGGCGGCCCGGCTACGGCGCAGGCAGCCTGGGTGCCTGCGTTCATCTCACATTGCGCGACGGGTCATGTCCCGGTGGATTTCGTTTCGACCCACGTCTACGGGGACGATTCGGCCACGAACGTCTTCGGCACGCATGAGAAGATATCCCGGCGCGACATGGTCATTCGCGCGGTGCAGAAGGTCCACCGGCAGATCGCGGCATCGCCGCTGCCTGCTCTGCCCATCATCTTCAGCGAGTTCAATGCCACGTACACCGGCACGGAAGTCGACGTGACCGATTCGCCTTACATCGGACCGTGGCTTGCCAACACCATTCGAGCGTGCGACGGACTCGTCGATTCGATGTCGTACTGGACATTCTCCGACGTCTTCGAGGAGGGTGGGGTCGCGAAGAGCCCGTTCCACGGCGGTTTCGGGCTGATCGCCGCAGGTGACATCCCGAAGGCCTCGTTCAACGACCTGAGGTTGCTGCACGAGCTGGGGAGTCAGCGGTTGGCAGCGTCTACCGACGCCGCGCTGGTCACGCGCCGCGCTGATGGCACTGTGCTAATCGCTGTTTGGAACTATGCGCCGCCAGGACCCGGCGGCGAAACGAGAACCTACCAGCTTGCATTCCGCAATATTCCGGGCGCGCATCGCGCCTACGTCTGGTTGGTCGATCGCGACCACGGCTCCGCACTCACGGCGTGGAGAGCCATGGGTGAGCCGAGATTCCCGAGCCTCGAGCAGCACCGCATTCTGCTGCAGGCAGCCGAATTGCCGGGTCCGCGCATCGAGGTGCTGGCGCCCGGCAATCCGAGCCTCACACTGCAACTTCGACCGCACGCGCTGGCGCTGGTAGAGCTCGCGCATTGACCCGCGAGCCGGCGGGAGCGCTCTCTCAGCCGTGCGGTGTTCCGGTTCGCGGCTGCTCGCGGATCGGGCGCAGGGGTCGGACCTCCACGCAGCCTACCTCCGCCGGTGGGATCTTCCCGGCGATCTGGATAGCCTCGTTGAGGTCGCGCGCCTCGATCAGATAAAAACCGGCGAGTTGCTCCTTCGTCTCCGCGAAGGGGCCGTCAGTCACCGACAGACGCCCGTTGCGCACGCGCACTGTGGTCGCGGTGGCGACGGGCTCCAACGCTTCCGAAGCGATGCACTGTCCGCGCGCGCGCAGCTCGTGATCGACTGCGAGGCACTTGTGGTCATCCATCTCACTGATCTTCTGCTCCTCGCCGTACACCAGACACAGATATTTCATCGCGTTACTCCGCTGAAGCACCGATGGACCATGACACGCCAAACCGGTCGCGCAGCTGTCCCCGCCGGTCACCCCAGAACATGACCTGCAGCGGCGTCACGATCTCGAGGCCGGCTGCCACGGCTCGTTGCCACCACGCCTCGACGTCATCGACCTGCAGGTGGAGTGTATAGCCCTGGTGCGGCTTGAAGGGACAGCCGTGCTCCGGATAAGCGTCCGAAAGCATGAGCGAGCCCCCGTTGACGTAAAGGTGCACGTGCATCGTGCGGCCCTTGGCGTCGGGCGGGACGCGGCCAACCTCGCAAGCATCGAAGGCGCGCTGATAGAGCTCCGAAGCGAGCAACGCCCCGTCGACGATGAGGTAGGGAACGGGACCTCCCAGGACCTCCGGTCGGGGGGTGGTGGCACTGAGTGCGGCATTCATTTGAGGCCTCCGTAGGGGCGGTGCGAGTACGCCGGTCTCCCATAGGTAGCCGAACCAGGACGTACAGGTTCGACATCGGCACTCGACTGATGACCCCTCAGCCCCCGCCCAGCTCCGCCAGCCGGCGCTGCAGGAACTGCCGCTCGGGCTCGAGCTGCGTCAGGGCAAGCGCCCGCCTGTACGAATCGCGTGCCTCGGCGCGCCTGCCCAGCCGGCGGCAAAGGTCCGCCCGGGCCGCATGAACTAGCCGGTATTCCGCGAGCTCTCCCCTGGCAAGCAGCCCTTCGACCAGCGCGAGCCCTGCCTCCGGACCGTCACGCATGGCGATCGCCACGGCGCGGTTGAGCTCCACGATGGGCGTAGGCTCGATGCGCAGCAGCAGGTCGTAGGCATGCACGATCTCGTTCCAGTCCGTGTCCGTGGCACTCGTAGCCCCGCAGTGCACAGCGGCGATCGCCGCCTGCAGGCAGTAGGGGCCCAGACGGCGGGAGGAGAGTGCCCGCTCCACCAGTGCCGATCCTTCCTCGATCTGGGAGCGGTTCCAGAGCGAGCGGTCCTGCTCCTCGAGCAGGATGAGCTCGCCGGCGGCGGAGGCGCGCGCGGCACGGCGGGAATCCTGCAAGAGCATCAGTGCCAGCAGCCCGATCGCTTCGGTTTCGGGCAGCATCTCGACGAGCAGACGCCCGAGGCGGATCGCTTCGCTCGCCAGATCGAGGCGCATCAGCTCCGAGCCGCTGCTCGCGATATAGCCTTCGTTGAAAACGAGGTAGATGACGCGCAGGACGGTCTCGAGGCGCTCCGCCAGCTCCCCGGGAGCGGGCACTTCATAGGGAATCCGGGCATCACGGATCTTGGACTTGGCCCGCACGATCCGCTGTGCCAGCGTCGGTACCGGTGTCAGGAAAGCCTGCGCGATCTGCTCCGTCGTCAGGCCACAGACCTCCCGCAGAGTCAGGGCAATCTGCGCGTCGGGCGCAAGGGCGGGGTGGCAGCAGGTGAAGATCAGCCGCAGGCGGTCATCGGCGATGCTCGGGTCGTCTTCGTACTCGGCCGCGGTTGGCGCGTTCTCGGTGGCGGCGACATCGTGGGCCAGCGGATCGAAGGAATCGAAGCGCGCCTGGCGCCGTAGCTGATCGATGCTGCGAAAACGCCCTGCCGACACGAGCCATGCGCGGGGATTCTCCGGCATGCCTTGCTCCGGCCACTTTTCCAGGGCCGCGCGGAACGCGTCGTGCAGCGCTTCCTCGGCCCGGTCGAAATCACCGAGCAGGCGAATCAGAGTCGCGAGGACGGCGCGTGATTCGCCTTGATAGACGGCCTCGATGCGCCGCTTGAAGTCCGCTTCCGACATGGCGGCGGTCCGCGGACTCAACTCGAGCTGCCGCACTGCGCCCGGTACGCTCCGGGCGGCATTCCCGTTGCGCGCCGGAACTGGCGGTTGAACGTCGATAGATCGTCGAAGCCACAGTCCAGCGCGACGGCTGCGATGGCGTCATTGGAGCGGCGTAGCCTTACCGCTGCGTGACGCAAGCGCGTGCTCAGCATGTACTGGCCCGGAGTGACACCCACTACCCGCTCGAAGACACGCAGGAAATGGAACGGGCTGACCGCCGCCTCGGCCGCCAGCGCATCCAGCGACAGCCGCGCTCCGCGATGTGCCTCGATGCGCCGTAGCGCTACAGCAATTCGCCGCTCGTCCCGAGGTGTCGGTGGGCGTCGTACGGCCGAGCGCTTGTCGTTGACCGCTGCGCAGACCCCTCCGGCCAGCCGCAGCGCCAGCTCTCGGAACTCCTCCGGATCACTGCCGCTCTCTTCTCGAAGCGCTTGCGCCGCCGCAAGCACGGCAAGTATGGAAGGAATCGGCGGCAACCGGGCCGCCGCCAGCGCCAGGCGCTCCGCACCCGGTGTCGCGGCGACGACGGATTCGAATACTTCAGGCGAAAAATGAAAAGCCACGCAGCGATCGCCCCGGCTGTGCTGATGTCCGCATTCGAAGCAGGCGCCCTCGTTGCCGAGCAGCAATGATCCCGGCGTCATCAGTGCGGAGCCTTGGGCGGTGCGATATTGGAAGCTGCCCTCCGTCACCAACGCAATGCTGTAAGCGCGGTGCTGCTCCACATAACAGGGGTCAGGTGGGCCGGACGTGCATACGAAGTCGCTCACGCTCCAACCGGAACCCGATGCCAGCAATTTCGCCGCAAGCGACATACGCCAAGGATAGCAATTTTTCCCAAGCGTCTGAGCATGGCGGCGCCGTACCTTGGCCCTCGAACAGTGTTTATTCCCGCTCACGACTGGAGACCCGTCAATGATCGACCACGTTTCGATAGGAGTGCGAAATGTCGCAGCAAGCAAACGCTTCTACGATGCGGCGCCTCAGCGACTCGCCTGGCTCTCTGGGTTATGGCGCCAAGGTCCCATGCTTTTGGGTCAATGCCGCGGACCGGCCGGTACCTGCGGACACCGGGTCAGGCCTGCACTTCTGCTTTTCCGCCTCGACCCGCAAGTCGGTCGACGCCTTTCATGCCGGCGGTCTGGCATCCGGCGGGCGGGACAACGGCCGCCCGGGTCTGCGCGCGGATTATGGCGCCGGCTACTACGCCGCCTTCCTCATCGACCCCGACGGCTATCGCATCGAGGCCTATTCCACCGAGCAGACCTGAGCCGCCGCCATGCGCTGTCATTTGAAATGCCCGATGAAGAAATAGAGGAGACCGAGCAGCATTGCGAACTGGCTCATGATGGCGACGAAAACCCAGCGGACGAGATCCGCCTTGATCGTCTGCAGACCCACATTGAGCTCGGTGCGCAGTGTACTCGTATCCTCTTTCTGCTCAGCCCGCACAGCGGTCAGCTCGGTGCGGAGCGAGCTGATATCGCTCTTCAACTCGGTCTGCAGATTATTGATGTCATCCTTCAGCTCGGTGCGGAGGCCATTGATGTCATCCTTCAGCTCGGTGCGGAGGCCATTGATGTCATCCTTCAGCTCGGTGCGGAGGCCGTTGATGTCATCCTTCAGCTCGGTGCGGAGGCCGTTGATGTCATCCTTCAGCTCGGTGCGGAGGCCATTGATGTCATCCTTCAGCTCGGTGCGGAGGCCATTGATGTCATCCTTCAGCTCGGTGCGGACGGCACTCAGCTCCATGCGCACTGCCGATATGTTCTTGGAGGTTTCGACCCCGTGTGCTCCGATTTCCTCGCTCAGCGCGCGCCGCAACTCACCCAGGTCTTCCCTCGTGGCCGTCGCAGCGCGAGATCTGGCGATCTCCAGGTCGATCGCCTCGCCGATGGCGCGAGCGGCCTGGGGGTTGAAGCCCCCCTTCTCGATGAGGATGTCCAGTGTTGCAACGTACATGACTGACATGGCGAGCCCTCCTGGCAGCGGCTGAGCGAGTCTTCAGCGATCTGGGGGCGGCGACATGCTACGGCCGGGAGGATCCCCCCGGAACCCGGAATATCTGTGCAAATTCGCAGAAACTCTTACGAAACTACGTCGCCCGGCCATGAACTCACGCCGCCTCGGCAAGTCGGTTGCGATCACCTCCTTGCGGTGGAGGCGCCGCGTCTCGCGGCCCACGCCGCGAAGGGTGGCGCGGCGACCTGTCGATCCCGATCGTCAGGATGGGGTCGAACTCCGCATTGAGCTCTGACGGGCCATAGCCGCGAGGGTTGCAGATGACGCGCGTCCCCTCCTCGATGTAGTCGCAAGACTCGTGGGTGTGACCGTGAATCCAAACGGTAACGGGCGGCCGCACGAGCTGAGAGAGATCGCTGGCAAAGCTCGGATTGAGACTCGAGCCGCGATATTTCCGATGAATGCTGCGCGGATGCGGCAAGTGGTGAGTTACGAGAATCGTGGGGCCGGGGAATTCGTCGGCCAAGCTCTCGCGGATCCAGCTCACCTGCTCGAGATGCATCGTTCGGGCATGTTCGGGTCGGAACAGCCCATGGGCGCCGTGACGGATGACGCTGAAATCACTCATGCCGCATCTCGCCTCGCTCATCGCGCGGGCGATCAAGTGAGCGTCGGCTCCATGTAGCGCAAAATCGGTCCACAGAGTTGCACCGAGAAAGCGGACACCGCCGATCACGACGCCGCGTCCATGCAATACGTCTACGCCGAAGCGCCGTCCCGCTTTCTCCAGATCTGAAAGAGTTTCCTGCAGGTCACGGCCATAGAACTCGTGGTTGCCGGCCACATAAACAATCGGTGTAACCGGGAACTGGCGACGTGCCCACTCGACTCCACGAGTTCCGGAATGAATGTCGCCCGCCAGCACGATGATGTCGGCCTGCGCATCGGGCGGATTCCAGTCCTGAAACTCCAGGTGCAAATCGGAAAGGACACGGATCTTCACTTTGACGTCTCGCTGGTGTTGCCATGTTGGTGTCACAGCCACGTGTAGAATATATCCACCAATGCTTCTGTCAACTCTGTCGCGCTGACCAAGTGCAACAATCTTGTACGTCGCAAGGAAAAGCCCTGGACGTAATTCGATGCTGCGCTAGGCGTCCAAAGATAACGTCTATGTTGAGACGCGTCGGGCGCGTCAACGCCCGATGCGCGCGATGCGCGTGCGCGCCCGACACGCAGATCGTGCACCAAGAGGCATGCTCGGGCTTTCTTCCGGGCCGCCTCGCAAGCCCGCGGCGGCCTCAGGTCGCCAGAAAGTCCAGTATCTTCTTCTGCTCGGCGGTCATCTGCCCGCGCGGAGTCACTACCGCGGCTTTGAGGGCTTGCCGGCAAGGCCGCGACTCGTCTTCCCCGTACTCCGCCACGGCCCCTGCGATCAGCTTTTGAACCTTGGCCAGACTTTCCTTGAACTGCGCCATGACCTGGTCGACCGACACATGCTGCGCAGGATCATCCAGCCAGCAGTCATAGTCCGTCGCCACTGTGATGACGCAGTAGCCGAGCTGTGCCTCCAGGGCCAGGAATGCCTCCGGCACGTTGGTCATGCCCACCAGGTCCGCGCCGGTGGAGCGCAGCCAGAAGCTCTCCGCCCGGGTGCCGAGCCGCGGCCCCTCCACGCAGGCATAGGCCTTGTCGGGATGGAGCGGCTGCCCGATCGACTTCGCCACCCGTGTGATGAGCGCGGCGGTGTGGGCGCAGGTCGGGTGGGCGGTGGATACGTGGGCCACCAGCCCCTTTCCGAAGAAGCTGGCCGCCCGCAGGCCCTTGGTGAAATCGAGATACTGCGACGGCAGCGCCAGGTCGCCCGGACGGATCTCCTCCCGGAGGCTCCCCACGGCCGACGCTCCGATGATGGTTCGCACTCCCACGCTCTTCAACGCCCAGATGTTCGCCCGGAAGTTGATCTCGCTCGGCAGCAGGTCGTGATTCAGGCCATGGCGCGGTAGAAACGCGATCTCCCGCCCGGCCAGTCGGCCCAGCATCACGGGACCGGAGGGCCGCCCGAACGGCGTGTCGACCTCGCTCGTGCGAGTGACCTCGAGACCCTCCATCCGGTAGAGACCTGTGCCGCCGATGATGCCGATCATGTGGGAATCTCCGTTGCGCGGGTGGCCCGCGAGGCGGCAAGATGCCAGATGCGCAGCCCTCGCGGTAGGCTTAGGGGTTCGCGCCCACCTTTAGCGAGTTACCCAAATCATGAATCGGAACGACCGAGTAACCCAGGCACAGGGGCGAGGCGGTGTCTTTCAGCGAAGCACCGCTTCGCTCCGCCGAGCGGGTGACCACGGATGGTCACCCGGGGCTTGCGCGAAGCAGGATTGCGCAGCGCAATGTGCCCCGCCGCCGCAGGTGGCGGAGCTTTGGGCAAAAACCACGCTTTTTGACCAAAGCAGCGCTGGGCCGGGCAGCATGCCCGGATCCAGCGCTTAACATGAGCAGCCCCGGCCTCGATATCGCCTTCGAGCGGCGTCTCTCCGCGCTCGTCAACTGCGGGCAGCCCCAGATCCTGCAGGGCGGCCGCAAGGGGCTGGAGAAGGAGTCGCTGCGCGTCACGCCGGAGGGGCGCCTCGTCCAGACCCCGCACCCCGCGGGCGCTCGGCTCGGCGCTCACCAACGAGCACATCACCACCGACTATTCCGAGGCGCTGATCGAGCTCGTCACGCCCACCTTCACAGCCACCTGGGAGCTGTTGCAGTACCTCCTGGACCTGCATCAGTTCGTCTACCGCCATCTGGGCGAGTGAGCTCCTGTGGGCGACCAGCATGCCGGCGCCATATCGCGGCGATGAGGACATCCCGATCGCCCAGTACGGCCGCTCGCACGTCGGCTACATGAAGACCGTGTACCGCCGCGGACTCGGCGCTGCGTTACGGGCGCATGATGCAGGCGATCTCCGGCGTGCACTTCAACTACTCCTTCCCGCTGCCGTTCTGGGAAGCCTACGCGCGATCTGCGCGAAGTCGCGCAGAGCGCGATGCCGCCTTCGTCTCGGCGCGCTACTTCGACCTGCTGCGCAACTACCGGCGCCACGGCTGGCTGGTGCTGTATCTGTTCGGGGTGTCACCGGTCGTCTGCAAGTCCTTCCTGCAAGCGGACGCGAACACTCGCTGCCCGATTTCACCGCCGACACCGCCTACGAGCCCTACGCCACCAGCCTGCGCATGAGCGACATCGGCTACCGCAACCGCAACCAGGCGGACCTCACCGTCTCGGTCAACAGCCTCGATGAGTACACCCGCGACCTGAGCGCGCCATCACGACGCCGCACCCGCCCTACGAGGGCTCGGCGTCAAGGTCGACGGCGAGTACCGGCAGCTGAATGCCAACATCCTGCAGATCGAGAACGAGTACTACAGCTTCATCCGCCCGAAGCGGGTGGCCCGCTCCGGCGAGCGCCCGACCAAGGCGCTGCAGGCGCGCGGGCGTCGAGTACGTGGAAGTGCGGGCGCTCGATGTCAGCGCCTTCGATCCGGTCGGCGTGAATCAGAACAAGCTGCGCTTCCTGGAGGCGTTCCTCGCCCTGTGCCTGTTGAAGGACAGCCCCCCGATCGGCGCTGACGAGCAGCGCTCTCTCGATCAGAACCATCTTGCCGTGGCCCGCCGTGGCAGGGAGCCCGGGCTCACGCTGCAGCGGGACGGGCGCGGTGTGCCGATGCAGGAGTGGGCCCGGGAGCTGGTCGACTCCCTGGCCGGTATCTGCGAGATCCTCGACCGCGGCGATGCCACCCGGCCTTACTCGGCGGCGCTCGCCGCGCAGGCGGCCAAGCTCGAGGACGTGCGGCTGACGCCGTCGGCCCGGATGATGAAGGAGCTCACCGACAGCGGCGAGCCCTTCTTCGATCTGGCGTTGCGCATGTCGGCGACCCACAAAGGGTACTTCCTCGATCTCTACCCGCCGAACGAGGCGCGCCTGCAGGAATTCGCGGCGGAAGCGCAGGAGTCTCTGGCCCGCCAGCGGGCCATCGAGGCCGCCGACAAGGGCACGTTCGACGAGTTCCTGGCCCGATACTTCAAGGATTGAAGTCCGGCGCTTGCGGCGGGCGATCTACCGAAATGGGCATTGCGGCATCGCGGCACCTGGCGGATTCTTGCTGGTCATGAACGCGCTCTCGGTCCATGGACTGACGAAAACCTACAAGAACGGCGTGCAGGCGCTCAAGGGCATAGACCTCGAAGTCGAGCAGGGCGATTTCTTTGCCCTGCTCGGCCCGAATGGCGCCGGCAAGACCACGCTGATCGGCATCATGACCTCCCTCGTCACCAAGACCGCGGGCGAGGCGGCGGTCTTCGGCCACGACATAGACCGGGAGCTCGAGGCGGCCAAGGCCTGCATCGGCGTCGTGCCGCAGGAACTCAACTTCAACATGTTCGAGACGCCCGAGACCATCGTGGTCAACCAGGCCGGCTTCTACGGCATCCCTCGGGCCGAGGCGCGGCGCCGCGCCGAGCATTACCTGAAGCAGCTGCAGCTCTGGGACAAGCGCGACAAAGCCTCCCGCAGCCTCTCGGGCGGCATGAAGCGCCGGCTGATGATCGCGCGCGCCCTGATGCACGAGCCACGGCTCCTCATCCTCGACGAGCCGACCGCCGGCGTCGATATCGAGATCCGCCGCTCGATGTGGGATTTCCTGCGGGACATCAACCGGCGCGGCACGACCATCATCCTGACGACACACTACCTCGAGGAAGCCGAGACGCTTTGCCGCGACATAGCCATCATTGACGGCGGACGAATCGTCGAGCGTGACCGCATGAGCAGCCTGCTGCGGCGTCTGCACACCGAGACCTTCGTGCTCAATGTGACCGCGCCCCTCGCCGCCGCGCCCGCGCTGGACGGCTATCCGGTGCGGCTCACCGACGATCACACCCTGGAGGTCGAGATTTCCAACGAGCAGAATCTCAATGATCTCTTCGCACGCCTGTCGCAGCTCGGCATCGAAGTGGTGAGCATGCGCAACAAGGTCAATCGTCTGGAGGAGATATTCATGCGTCTGGTGGACAAGGGAGTCGCGGCGTGAGTTCTGTGGCCGAGAGCGCCACCGCGGAGCCGATGCATCTCGGCCTCGTCCGCTGGATCGGCTTCAGGACCATCGTCCTGCGCGAGTACCAGCGGATCATCCGCATCTGGACCCAGACCATCCTGCCGTCGGCGGTGACACAGGCCCTGTATTTCGCGATCTTCGGCGGCCTGCTCGGCAGCCGCGTCGGGCCGATGGGCGGCTTCGGCTACATGCAGTACATTGCCCCCGGGCTGATCATGATGGCCGTCAACATCAACTCCTACTCCAACGTCGTCTCGTCCTTTTACGGCGCGAAATGGGGCAAGCACGTGGAGGAGCTCCTGGTCTCGCCGCTTCCCAGCTGGCTGATCGTTTCGGGATACGTGACGGGCGGCCTGGTGCGCGGTCTGCTCGTCGGCATAGCGGTGACGGGCGTATCGCTGCTCTTCACCAATCTTCACGTACACCATCCGCTCATCATCGCGGGGGCGGCCTTGCTCACCTCGACGACATTCGCACTCGGCGGCTTCCTCAATGCGCTGTTCGCCAAGAATTTCGACCAGGTCAACATCATCCCGACCTTCGTGCTGACACCGCTCAACTACTTCGGCGGCGTCTTCTACTCGGTTGCGTTGCTGCCGCACTGGGCGCAGGCCATCTCGTACTTCAACCCCATCCTCTACATGATCAACGCCTTCCGTTACGGGTTTCTCGGCGTGTCTGACGTCAACGTGGGTGTCGCTTTCGCCATCATGGGCGGCGCCGCGGTGGCGCTCTTTGCCGCCGCGATCGCGCTGATGGAGCGGGGCGTCGGAATCCGGGAGTGAGAGCGCGGCTGGCGTTGGTGACCGCGCGCGCCGCGCGCGGCCTCGATGAGGATCTGCCGCCGCTTCTGGCGGCGCTCGATGAGGCGGGCGTGGACGCCGCGGTGGCCGATTGGGACGATCCCGAGGTCGATTGGACGGGCTTCCGGCTGGCGCTCCTGCGCTCGACGTGGGATTACGCCGAGCGCTTCGCGGAGTTTCTCGCCTGGGCGGAGCGGACGGCGAAGCTCACTACGCTCCTGAATCCGCCGCCCGTCATCCGCTGGAATACCGACAAGCACTATCTGCGCGATCTGGCGCGGGCGGGCGTGCCCACGGTGCCGACGCAGTTCGTGGAGCCCGGCGAGCGGGCGGCGCACGTGCTGGAGGGATTCCTGAGGGAAGGGATCACCGAGTGGGTCGTGAAGCCCGCCATCGGCGCGGGATCCAGGGATGCGGCACGCTACGTGAGCGGCGAGGATCGCGCGGCGAGCGATCACATCGAGCGGCTTCTCGACGCCGGGCGCAGCGTGCTGCTGCAGCCCTATCTTGGACAAATCGACCTGCACGGCGAGACCGCGCTCATCTACTTCGCCGGCCGCTTCAGTCACGCGATCCGCAAGGGGCCGCTGCTGCGCCGCGGCAGCGCCCCAACGGACGCGCTGTTTGCGGCAGAGCAAATCGCAGCGCGCGTGCCCGGCGCCGACGAGTTGCTGGTTGCGGAGCGCGCGCTGGCGGCACTGCCGTTCGCGGCACCTCTTTATGCACGCGTGGACCTGATCCCGTCCGGGGACGACACGCCCTGCCTGCTCGAGCTCGAGCTCACCGAGCCGTCGCTCTTCCTCGCGCACGCCCCGGATGCCGCGGAGCGGTTTGCCGAGTTGTGCACACGGCTGTCGGCGGTCAGATGACGTTCGCGAGCACCTGCGCCGCCACACGCTGATCGGCATCGTCCGCCCGGCTGACCACGGCGTAGTTGTAGGATCGATCCGAGCCATATTGTGCGAGCAGGTTGCCCTGGGCGCGTTGTCCTTTGGGCAGTAACTGCCGCAAGTCCCCGGGCGGGCGCACGTAGAAGCTGATGGCGTGGCCCTGCGCGTCCTCGTAGAGCACCATTGCCGCGGGCCCCTCATTGGTGACGAAGAGGCGCCCGCCGACGGGCTGGTACCCGGTGCCCTGCAGGCTCGGCAGGCGTACGGCGCGGGCGAGTTGCCGATTCAGCCAAGCCTGCAGGGCGCCGTGATCGTTGGAAACGATGTCCAGCCGCAGGCTGTGATCGTTGGCGATGAGTCGATATGCCTCCAGAGCATCACCCATCGGCGGGCTCGCGCGAGCCGCCTGCCAGTCGCGCGCCTGCCAGCCGCCGATGCCGCCCGCGCAAAAGCCAACGACGATGGTCGCGGCGATGAGCGTGCGTGCGCGCGCCCGCTGTCGCCCACGCACGCGGATCCGCGCCGGGTCGAGGTCCGGGCGATCCGGCTGCGGCGGCCAGGCGCCGAAGGCGACTCGCAGCCGCTGCGCATCACGCTTCCAGGCGTGCACTTCCGCGGCGCGGTCAGGATGTTGTGCCAGGTAGAGCTCCACTTCGCGCCGGCGCGCCTCCTCGAGGCGGCCGTCGATGTAGGCGTGGATCTCGTATTCGTCGGGTGTCATGTTCATTTCAGCATCCGCAAAACAGGCGTCGTCGCTGCATCCCCTTCGCTGAGGCGCCGCAACGCCTGGCGCGCGCGTGAGAGACGCGACATCACCGTGCCGACCGGCACCTCGAGGATCCGTGCAACTTCCTCGTAGCTCAGTCCTTCGACCGCCGTCCACAGCAGGAGGTTGCGTTGCTCGGCTGACAGCCGCTCGAGCGATTCCAGCGCCGATTGTGCGGCCACCTGACCCTCGAGCGAGGGCCGCGCGGTGTCATCGCTCAGCCGCAGCCGTTCCAATATGAAGGCATACCGCTGCGCGCGCCGTCGGCCGTCGATGAACTTGCGGTACAGGATCGCGAACAGCCACGCGCGCAGGGCCTCATCCTCACGGCGGCTCGTCCAGCGCGACAGCGCTCGCTCGAGCGCGGACTGCACCAGGTCATCGGCGCTGGCCACGTCCCGTGCGAGCCACAGGGCGAACCGCCGCAGGTGCGGCAGCAGCTCGCGTATCTGCTGGTCTAGGGCCGATTCGGACATGGCGGGAATGAGTGGCTCCGAGAGCGCTGCCCAAAATACGCCTCCGCGGGGCCGATCGGCCACCTGGTTTTGGGCGTGTCGATGACTCGCGTGGAATAGATCCGTGCGCCATTCGTCCATCAGTTCCTGAACCCGAAGTGGCGAGGAACTCTACATGCACCCGTCGTCTCGATCCGGCACGCCGGCTGGCCGCCTCGGCGCGTACGCGCTGATCGGTATCACGGTCGTGATCGTTGCCGCGGCTTTTGGATACGTCGGTGGCTGGCTGGCTCCGCACCGGCTCACCCCCACGCGCCTCGTCAACCAGCTCCAGACCGACAGCGGCGGGGTATACCCCGGCTACCGGCGCAATCACGCCAAGGGCGTATGCGTGATGGGATATTTCCAAAGCAACGGTCAGGCTGCAGCCTATTCGGTGGCGCAGGTTTTCGCTTCCAACCAGCGCACGCCGGTCGTCGGGCGCTTCGCCATTCCGGGCGGCAATCCGTATGCGCCGGACAGCAGCGTCCCCATCCGCAGCATGGCGTTGCGCTTCGCACTCGCCAACGGCCAGCAGTGGCGCACCGGCATGAACGACATGCCCGTCTTTCCAGTATCGACACCTGCAGCCTTCTATCAAATGCTGCAGGCGCAGCAGCCCGACCCCGCGACGGGCAAGCCTGATCCGCAGAAGCTGGGTGCGTTTTTCGGCACGCATCCGGAGACCGCTGAATTCCTCGGCTGGGTGAAGACGGCCAAGCCTTCGGCGAGTTTCGCCGATCAGAGCTATTGGAGCCTCGACGCGTTCGTGTTCGTCGACGGACACGGCCGGCATCATCCGGTGCGCTGGCGCATGGCACCGGAAACGACCGTCACTGACGCCGCGGGTCCAGCGGGCGATGCTGACTATCTGGCCGCCGACCTGCGGCAGCGCCTGGCGCGGGCGCCCTTGCGTTGGCATCTGCTGATCACCCTGGCACAGCCTGGCGACCCGATCGATGATGCGGCCAGGGAATGGCCGGCCGATCGGTCCGTCGTCGATGCCGGCACACTGGTGCTCACCAGCACGGAGCCGCAGCGGAGCGGGCCGTGCCGCGACATCAATTACGACCCGACCGTGTTGCCCCATGGCATCGCGGTATCCGGCGATCCACTGCTGCCGGCGCGCTCGGCCGCCTATGCCGATTCCTACCTCCGCCGTACCAGCGAGGAAGCGCATCTGCCTGGCACGGCCAGCGCAGCCGCGAAACCGGACAACCGATCATGAACGAATCAACCCGTCCATTCTCTCCGGCCGCCCGTCTGCTGCATTGGCTGATGGCGCTGATGATTCTCACCATGCTCTTCATCGGCGTCGGCATGGTCGCGACCGTGTCCAAGTGGCACACGTGGCTGGTCGGCATCCACAAGCCGCTCGGTATCGCGATCCTCCTGCTCGCCATCGTGCGCCTCGTCGTGCGCAGCCGCCGGCCGCCGCCGCCGCTGCCTGCGGATTTGCCAGTGCCGCAGAAGCTGGCGGCGCACGCCTCTCACTGGCTGCTGTATGCGCTGATGATCGCAATGCCGCTCATCGGCTGGGCCATGCTGTCGGCGGGCGGATATCCGGTCATGCTCAGCAGCTCGCTCCGTCTGCCGGCGATATTGCCCTTCGATCCGACGGCGTTCGCAATACTGCGCCATCTGCACACCTGGCTCGCGCTGTTGCTGTTTGTGACCTTCCTCGCGCACCTGGCGGCGGCGTTGTATCACGGGCTGATCCGACGCGACGGCGTTCTGTCCAGCATGACCGGGGTCGGTATTGACCATAACATTGGGGTCGTGACCGCCGGGACGGGCGGAAACGCCCAAAAACCCGCGCTGTAACAAAACATTCACATTCCTGTCATGACCGTGACGCTTTCCTCCGGCAGTCTGTCCTCCGGAGAGATGTATGCCGGAAGCGCCAACTACTTTGTTGGGTATCTGGTTCGCACGGGTGGATGCGGCGGAGTACCGGATCTGCCGCAGGCTGAACCAAGGGGCGGCTTTCCCCGTTCCCCGGCGCATCTTCCAGGTCGCCAGCCGGCTCGGCGACGGCATCATCTGGTACGTGCTGATGGTGGCGTTGCCCTGTGTGTACGGTCGCCAGGCGCTGCGTCCGGCCGTGGTCATGGCGCTCACCGGGGCGCTGGGTGTGGTGGTCTACAAGCTGCTCAAGCGAGCCTTCGTTCGCGAGCGGCCGTTCATCTCCCACGCCACGATCGATCTCGCCATGGCGCCTCTGGACCGCTACAGTTTTCCGTCCGGGCATACGTTGCACGCGGTGTCCTTCGCCTTCCAGGCGAGCATGCATTTCCCGCAGCTCGCCTGGGTAGTCATCCCGCTGGCGCTCACGATCGCTGCTTCCCGCGTAGTCCTGGGCCTGCACTATCCGACCGACGTCCTCGCGGGAGCAATCCTGGGAGCTTCTCTCGGAGCGCTGGGACTGTCGCTGAGTTGATACATCGGTAGTTCGTGCGAGTCCTCTTCATCTCCGACGTCTACTTCCCAAGAGTCAACGGCGTCTCCACCTCCATCAGAACCTTCCGGGAGGACCTGGCACGGCGCGGCGTCGAGACACTGCTGATCGCTCCCGAATACGAGGGGCAGCCGCAGCCGCCGGAGCCCGGACTGATCCGTGTACCCGCGGGACGAGTTCCCAAGGACCCCGAAGATCGCCGCTTGCGGTGGGGTCCGCTCAATCGGGCACTCGAGGCTCTGCAGTCTACGGAATTCGACCTCATCCACATACAAACGCCGTTCCTGGCGCACTACGCGGGAACACGGTTCGCCCGGCGATGGCGCATACCCTGCGCCGAGACATATCACACGTTCTTCGAGGAGTATGTGCATCACTACGTCCCCGCGCTGCCGCGTGTCGTGGGACGTGCGCTTGCGCGCGCCGTGACGCGCTCGCAGTGCCATGACGTACAGGCTCTGATCGCGCCGTCGGAGCCGCTGCGGCAATCGCTGCTGGAATACGGCGTCACCACGCCGGTACATGTCGTCCCTACAGGACTGCCAGCCGATCGCTTCACTCCGGGCGACGGGCGCCGGTTCCGCGCGTACGCGGGCCTGCCCGCCGACAGGCCGCTGGTGACTTACATTGGTCGCGTAGCGCATGAGAAGAACATCGAGTTCCTCGTGCGAATGTTCGTCCGGGTGCGCGAGGCGGTGCCGCGCGCGATGCTGGTTATCGCGGGCGAGGGACCGGCGCGGGAGTCGTTGCGGCGACTCGTGGCCGGGCTCGGGCTCGAGGGCGATGTTCACTTCGCCGGTTATCTGGACCGCGACACCATGCTTCTCGACTGCTATGCGGCCGCGGCGGCATTCGTCTTCGCGTCGCGTACGGAGACACAGGGGCTGGTGCTGCTCGAGGCGATGGCGCAGGGCGCGCCCATCGTCTCCACTGCAGAGCTCGGCACGCGCTCGATCCTCCTTCCGGGCTGCGGGGCCCTGGTCGTCGAGGAGAAGGCGGCGCCCTTTGCAGCGGCGGTGGTTCGTGTGCTGACGGAGCCGGGCCTGGCGAGCGCGCTGTCGCAGCAGGGAAGGCCCTACGCTCGCGCCTGGTCCGCCGCCGCCATGGCGGGGCGCCTCGCTGACTTGTATTGCGCCATCACAGAGCCGGCAAATACCGTTGCACGCTGCGCTCAGCGCATGTAAGACTCTCGCGCATGGCGCACAAGCGGGCGTTGATCGTCGACGACTCGAGATCGGCGCGGCTTTTCCTCGCGCGTATCCTCGAGAAGTACGAATTAGACGTCGATAGCGTCGACAGCGCCGAGGCCGCCATCGGCTACCTGGCGAGCCGAAGGCCCGACGTCATCTTCATGGATCACCAGATGCCGGGCATGGACGGCTTCCAGGCGGTGCAGGCCATCAAGAACGACCCGCGCACCGCCACCATCCCCATCATGATGTACACGTCCCAGGAGGGAGAGGTTTACCTGGGGCAGGCGCGTGCGCTGGGCGCCGTCGGCGTGTTGCCGAAGCAGATCAAGCACGCCGACGTCTCGAAGGTGCTGTATCAGCTTCACCTGGTCACCGACCGCCGCAGCAACGAGCAGACGACCTTCAGGCCGTTGGAGGTGATCATGCCGCATGCGCCCAGGGAAGGCACCGGCAACGATGTCGGCGCCGCGGCTCGGGATCATGAATCACCGGATTCGCTACCGGCGCTGCGCCGCTGGCTGCATGCCAGCCTCGAGGCGCAGACCGACCAGATCACAGCCGAGATCCGCGCGCTGCCCGCATGGCCGGGTTCGGGCGCATCCCGCTGGCCTGCCGCGGTGGCAGCCGCGGTATGCGCCGTGGCGCTCGTCGCTGCCGGTTTCTGGTGGGGTGATCACACCCGGTTGCAGGCGGATCGATCTGAGCTGACGCTGCTGCGGCAGTCGATCGCTTCGCCGCCGACCTCGGCGCCAGCGGCTCAGTCCCTGCCGGCGGCAAGTGCCCCAGTCGCGCCGAGCGCTTCGCGAGCGGCGGCGCCGCAGCCGCTCGTGCTCGAGGTTCCGTACGGCGCTGATGCCTTAGGTGGCTCCCGGCTCGGCGTCGTCAAACGGCTGCTGGATCGCCTGGAGGCTGATAACGTGAGCGCTGTAGTGCAGATCCGCACCTTCGCCGGCCGATTCTGCCTGAAGGGCGATCCGGTGAACGGCTACTCCCTGGCTCCCGGCAGGACTCCCTTTGCCCAATGCGACGTCGTCGGCAACCCCGCCGATGACGCCCTGCCGCCGGCGCAGCGCATGCCCCTGGCTCTTGCCAACCTCATCGGCGGGATCCGTGACTCCACCCACGGCGCTCTGGACGTTGAGACTTCCGTAGGCGATCCTGCGACCCTCAGAACGGCTTACCCTCCAGTTACCGACGAGCTGACGGCAGGCGAATGGAACCGAGCCGGCGAGGCCAACAATCGGGTCGAGATCCTGGTGCGCTGAGCGCCGCCGTGAGTGAACCGGACCAGGGCGCGGCATGGTCCGTGGTGCCCGCGGATGACTTCCGTCCGCCGGCGTGGCTGCGCAGCCGCCATCTGCAATCCATGCTCGCCAGCACGGGTGCGAGGCGCGGCCCAATCGCGCGCCGCTCGGCAGCGCTGGTGGCAGCGCAACGGGAAATGCTGCTCGATTGCGGCGGCGAGGTGCGCCTGCAGTGCTTTCGCTCGACGCCACCGCGGTGCCGCGGCGCCCCGGTGGTGCTGCTGCATGGTTGGGAGGGAAGCGCGGAGTCGCTGTACGTCCTCTCGCTGGGCCAGCAGCTCTTCGAGCGTGGCTACGACGTCCTGCGGCTCAATCTGCGCGACCACGGCGACACCCATCATCTCAATCGCGGGCTCTTTCACTCCTGCCTGCTGCCTGAGGTTGTCGGCGCGGTGCACGCGCTGCAGTCGGACCTCGGTGGCCAGCCGCTGCGGCTCGTCGGCTTCTCGCTCGGCGGCAACTTCATGCTGCGTGTCGGCGCGCAGGCCCGCACCGCGAACCTCGACCTCGCGAAGATCATCGCAGTCTCTCCGGTGTTGGATCCGAACGATACCCTGGCCGCGCTGGAAAGCGGCTTCGTCGGCTATCCGCTCTATTTCGTGCGCAAGTGGTGGCGCTCGCTGCTGAAGAAGCAGGCGGCGTGGCCGGCGCACTACGATTTCGCGGCACTGCGCCGTGTGCGCGATCTGCGGCGCCTGACGGCGGAGCTCATCCGCCGCTTCACGGATTTTGCCAGCCTGGAGGAATATCTCGACGGCTACTCGATCACCGGCGAGCGGCTGCAGGGGCTGGAGGTGCCGGCCACCATCATCACTTCGCTCGACGACCCCATCATCCCCGCGGGTGGTCTGGACCGGTTGGCGCGCCCGCCGTCGCTGCGCATCGTAGTGACCCGCTTCGGTGGCCACTGCGGATTTCTCGACCGGCTCACCGGTCCCACCTGGGTGGAGCGGCGCATCCTCGCGGAGCTCGATGTAGGGGAGCCGCCCGCGGAACTCGCCGCGGTGCTCACCGGCGCTTAGGAGTGGCTTTTCCCGTGGCCGTGATGGCGCTTCTCCTCGAAGTGCACGACCGGCTGTCCGCCAGTGACTGTCATGTCGCCGTCGACTACCGCGCCGCGCGCAATCGCGACCGCATGCGCGACGATGTCGGCGTGGATCACCGCGGATGCGCCGATCTCGAGTTTCCCTTCGATGACCAAGCGTCCGGTGAAGCGTCCCGAAATGACAGCCGCCGCGGCGTGCACCTCACCTTGCCAATGCGCCCCTGCGATGAGGCTCAGCGCGCCGCCCACGCGGCCGTCACCGCGGATAGAGCCGCAAAGAAGCAGGGGTCCGTCGGTCTCGACGTCGCCGGTGAAGTGGCAGCTCGCCGCGACCAGGGTCGGCGAGGCTCCCAGCCGGTCCAGCAGTCGGCGCTTGGGCGTTTCACTCATGGTTTGACCATAATAGGGGGAAGTTTCCCCGGGAGTGTCGATGAGATTCACGTATCGTGCGGCAGGTCTGATTGCCGCCGCCGCCATCTTGACTCTGGTTTCCGGCTGCAGCCGTACCCAGGAGGATTGGCGCGCGGCACAGCAGGCCGGTACTCCCCAGGCCTATGGCGTCTTCGTAAAACGACACCCCGACAGCGAGCTTGCCGGCGTTGCGCGCCGGCGCATCGCGCAGCTGACCGAGGCGGCCGCGTGGCAACAGGCGACGCGGGCGAACACCGCTGCCGCATATCAGGGCTACCTGGCGAAGTATCCAAACGGCTCCTGGTCGCAGGACGCCCGCATCAGGATGGAGAGCAAGTCGCTGGCAGCGGCGCCGCAGGCAGCCGCTGCGGCCACGCCCAGCGGCGGTGGGCCCCTCACGGCGCCTGCTGGGCCCGCGTCCGCGGCCTCCTCGCCACCGCCGCCGCCACCCGCGCAGCCGGCGTCAAGCGCGCAACCCAACTCCGCGGTACAGCTCGGCGCCTACAGCAGTGATGCCAACGCCCGCGAAGCCTGGCGGCAGCTCTCCGTCAAATTCCGCTCGCAGCTCGCGGGACTGACAGCGGCCATCATCCCCGTCATGGTGTCAGGGCGCAGGCTCCACAGGCTCGAGGCGCACGTCGCGAGTCAGTCCGCCGCGAGCCAGCTCTGCCGGCAGCTCCAACAGCATTCCCAGGGCTGTCTGCCGTTGCCGTAAGCGGCGGCCGACCGTCACAACCTGACAATTCACGGCACCCGTCGGCGACGGTCGTACATGGCCTAAGTAATTGTTTTACAAGCAAAATTACACCTGGCACGAGCTTTGCTCCAACACGCCTACAGGCGCCGCCTCCTGCGAGGCGACGTCCGTGGAAGCGCGAACAACTTCCCCGGTGTTCGCTTGACTTGTGCGCCGCGACGCGCCTTCCCCCGCGCGCGGCGCACACTTTTTTGCCTTCTTCCAACTCGGCTACCGCCATGGTCACGCTCACGGCGGCGAGCCAGGTACGCGATTTCCAAGGCAAAATTCCTCCTCTCGGCGCGGTCGATCTTGGCCGCGATCTTGAGCGGCGGGACGCGGCCAAGGAACACCAGGTAGCTTCCCGCGTCATAATGCGGACATGACTACCTCCTCCGGCTCGCTCGAATCAGCTCCCGATCCGTGGCGCGCGCCTCGTGCGGCGCCGCGCCGGCTCTCCGTGTCAGGCCGCGAAGCGGTGCGTGCCGTGACGCTCGCCAACGGCATGCGAGTGATCGTCTGGCCGGTGCGCAACATCCCGAACGTCGCGCTCTACAACTGGGTGCGCGTCGGCAGCCGCAACGAGGTGCCCGGCGCTACCGGGCTGGCGCATTTCTTCGAGCACATGATGTTCAACGGCACCAGCCGGCATCCGCCCGGGGAGTTCGACCGGCTGATGGAGGCGCAGGGCGGCGCCAACAACGCCTTCACCAGCGACGACGTCACCGTCTACCAGGACTGGTTCCCGGCGAGCGCCCTCGAGCTGGTGTTCGATCTGGAGTCGGATCGGATGGCGCACCTCGCGTTCACGCCGGAGGTGATCGAGAGCGAGCGCGGCGTGGTCTACTCCGAGCGGCGGCTGCGCGTCGAGGACAACAACACGGCCTGCTCGCCGAGCAGGTGCAGGCGACGGCGTTCGTCGCGCACCCGTATCGTTTTCCGACCATCGGCTGGCCGGCGGACATCCAGTCCTGGAGGCTGCAGGACCTGCAGGCTTTTTACCGCACCTACTACGCGCCCAACAATCTGACGCTCGCGCTGGCGGGCGATGTCGATGCCGAGCGGGCGATGGCGCTCGTTCGCCGCTTCTTCGAGCCGATCCCGGCGCAGGCGCCGGTGCCGCCGGTGCGCGCCGTGGAGCCGGAGCAGCTCTGCGAGCGGCGGGTGTTGATCCGACGCAAGGCGCAGACACCGCTGCTGCAGTGCGCCTACAAGGCCCCGCGCGCGGCCGATCCGCGCGGGCCGGCGGTGAACCTTCTGCTCTCTGCACTCGTGGAGGGCGACGCCTCGCGGCTGCACCGCGCGCTGGTGGAAGACCGCCAGCTCGCGATCGAGGTGGGCGGCCACTGGCAGGAGGGATTCGATCCCGGGCTGCTGTGGCTGTCGCTGACGTTGCCGGAGGGCGCGGACCCCGAGGAGGCGCGGGAAGCGCTCGATGCAGAGCTGTCCGCAGTCGCCGCGGATGGTGTCACCGAAGCGGAGCTCGAACGGGCGCGCAACCTGGCCACGGTGGGCTTGTGGAAGAAGCTCGCCGCCATCGACGGCAAGGCGCAGTTGCTCGGGGAATACGCGGTGTTCCACGGCGACTGGTCGCTGTTGTTCGACGCGCCGGCGCGGATCGCCGCGGTGTCCGCCGAGGAGCTGCGTGCCGTCGCCGGGGAGATTCTCGACGACAGGCGGCGCACCCTCGGGGTGTTGGTGCCCACTGATGAGGTGCCGAGCGCGGGTCCAGGCACTCCTGCGGCGAGCACTGACCCATGACGGTGCGGGTACCGGCGCACGAGCGCCTCTCGCTCGGTAACGGTATCGCACTCGTTCTGGTGCCGCGCCGCGACGTACCGCTCGTGGCATTCAACGCCGTCCTGCGCGGCGGCGCGCTGAGCGATCCGGCTTCCAGGCCCGGCGTGGCTTCCATGGTTGCCGGGCTGTTGGAAAAAGGGGCGGGGGAGCGCAGCGCCTACGCGTTCGCCGATGTGGTCGAAGGGGCGGGCGGCAGCTTCGGAGCTGCTGCCGCCCCGGAGGCGATCAGCGTGCGCGGACATTTCCTCGCGCGCGACCAGCAACTGATGCTGGAGCTGCTGGCGGACGCGCTGCTGCGACCGCGGCTGGAAGCGGACGAGCTCGAGGAGTTGGCGGCGCGCCATATCGAGCTCATCAAGGCGGCGAAGGATTCCGATCCGGCGGAGCTGATCGGCACTTACGGCCGGGCGCTGCTGTTCGGGGATCACCCGTACGGGCGGCCGGTGTTCGGCAGCGAGGCTTCGCTCGCGGCCATCGACCGCGATGACGTGTTGCGTTACTACGAGGGGCAATTCGGCGGCGAGCGCCTGATTCTGGTTGTGGCGGGCGACATTGATGCCGACCTTCTGGCGCGCGTGACCGCCGACAGCTTCTCGCGCTGGTCGCGCACGCCCGCGCCGCCGCCGGTCCTTGCGCGTCCGCGTGCGCTCACGGGCCGGCGCGTGCTGCTGGTCGACTTTCCCGGGATCGGCGCAGACGTACTTCTGGATCGGCAACGTGGGTGTCGACAGGCGATACCCGCGCCGCGCCGCGCTCGACCTGGTCAACACTCTGTTCGGCGGCCGCTTCACCTCGCTCCTCAACACCGAGCTGCGGATCAAATCGGGCCTGTCGTACGGCGCGCGCTCAGGCTTCGCACGCGGCAGCGTCCCCGGAGAGTTCTCGCTCCACTCCTTCGCGCAGACCGAGAACACCGGCAGGGCGCTCGATCTCGCGCTGCGGACTCTCGAACGCCTGAGGCACGAGGGCGTGACCCGCGAGATGCTCGACTCCGCCCGCGCCTATACGCTCGGCCAGTATCCGCTCGGCCTGGAGACTGCCGCCGACTGGGCGGAAATGCTGGCGGAGATCGAGCTCTACGGGCTCGGCAAGGGTTACATCGACGACTATCCGGCGCAGCTCGCAGCGGTGGGAGTGGCCGAGGCACAGGCGGTGATCGAGGAAGCGTTCCCGCGCGCGGACTCGGTTGCCGTGGTGGCGATCGGCGATGCGGCGAGGATCAGGGGGGCCGTCGGCGAGTACGGGCCGGTGTCGCAGATCGCGCTGACCGACCCGGATTTCGCCGCGCCGCGGGCGTCGGGAGACGAAAACCGCCCTTGAGGGGGGTAGGGCGGCCTCGTCTCCCGGGCCCATTACCTTCAGCTTTTCGGCGCGGACGCCCCCACCTGCGCGATCTCAGCGTGGATCTTGAGCGCGGCGAGGTTGCGCGCCACATAGGCTGCGCGCGGTGAGAGCTCCCGCGCCTTCGCGAGGTCCTCGCGAGCCGCCGCGTCATCGTGCGACAGCCAGTTCACCACGGCGCGGTTGGCGTATGCGACGGCGAGGCTCTCGGCATTCGACGACGGCAGCCAGGAAGCCTGAGCGCTCCGCCCCTGCTCGATTGCGGAGTGTACGGCGGCGTCGCATGCCGCTCGCGCCTCCTGCCATTGGAGCGTCATGGAATACGCCACACAGCGGTTGGTGTTGGCGGCTGATGGGTCGAGGTCCGTGATGTCGCGATGGCTCTCAAGCTCCTCGAGTGCGGCCTGGTAGCGTCCCGCCACGACGTCGGCCCCGCCGGCCGCGTCGGTGTAGGCCGTGAAGACGAATAGGTGTGCTCCGTCGGCAAGAGCGGCTCCGCTCAACAGTGTGAGCGCGATTCCCGCGCCGAGCGCCAGCGAATTGCGCGCGCAGTTTGCGCGGCGGCTGTTACGGCTGAGTGACGGCATGGCTGCTATCTCCTTACGGTTTTCGATCTGACGATGTCAGGATAGGAGGCGCGCCATGTTGCGACAAACGAAAAGAATTGAGCCGACGGATGACCGCCGCTCATCCACGAGCGCCGCCGGCACGGCGCTGCGCGATCTCCGTGGGGTCGCCGAACTGCGACAGCGTCCATTCAGTGAGCGCGCGGATGTCAGGTTTGCCGGCGTCGTGCTGCCGGCTCGCCAGAAAGTATGCATCCGCGGTGACGAGCTCCGTCGCGAAAATGCTCACCAGCAGACCGGAACGGAACCACGCCTCGCAGAGGCGGGAGGGCACGAGAGCGATGCCGACGCCGCGCTCGGCGGCCCGAACAACCGCATACATGGTGTCGAGCTCGATTACGTTCTTCGGCTCCGGCGCTTCCAGGCCCACCTGCGCGGCCCAACTCGCCCAGGCGTAGGGCCGTGGCTTGTGAATGATGAGCGGCATCTCCCGCAGCACCGCACTGCCGAGGCGCGCCACTGCAGCGGTGTGCTCTGGAGCGCAGACGGCGGTGAGCGTTAGTGTGAAGAGACGCGATGCCTGCACACCTTGCGGCTCCGTATTCGCAAGCAGGATCGAAACGTCGGCGGTCGGAGGGTGGAGCGAAGGCCGCGGATCCCGGGTGTCGATCTGAATATCGATCTGGCGGTGCTCCGCGCAGAAGGCCGTCAGCCGCGGAATGAAGAGCTCGCTCGCGAAGAAGGGAGGCAGCAGGATGCGCAGGGTCCGCCTGCCCCTGCGGCGGGCGACCTGGGCCAGCGTGCGGTCGAGCGCCGTCAGCAGCGGCTCTATCTCATCGAACAGCGTGGAGCCGGCAGTGGTGAGCTCGAGCGAGCGCGGCCTGCGCACGAACAGACGGACGCCGAGCGCCTCTTCGAGCTCCTTCATCTGGTGGCTGACGGCGGAGGGAGTCAGGTACAACTCCTCGGCCGCGAGCTTGAAGCTGCGGTGACGGGCGGCGACGCAGAACACCCGCAGGTTCCTGGTCGGCGGCGGGCGTGATAGTCGCATCATGCGGGCAGCGGCACGGGTGTCGAGTACAGAGCGTTTTGCAAGATCCATGCCCTGCGCCGCCGTCGCCGAATCGTCCAAAACCCGGTGCCCGCTGCGGCTGCGGGGTGCTTCTCTGCATCGTAATGGACGGCGGATGGGAGCGCTCGCACCGGTGCGGCGCGCGCTATCGGCGCGATGTCACGTTTTGCGGTGTTGGAAGCCGGGCTCAGGTCAGGGAGTGGTCCAGCCACCGTGACAGGGTGGCGGCGTCCACCGCGCCGGACTGGCGCGCGATCTCGCGTCCCTGGTGGAACAGGATCAGCGTCGGAATACTGCGGATGGCGAAGCGCCCGGCGAGCTCCGGCTGCTCGTCCGTGTTGACTTTCCCGACCCGAAGCGCCATGGCGCGCTGCGCCGCAGTGCGGTCGAGCACCGGCGCCATCATGCGGCACGGCCCACACCAGGGCGCCCAGAAGTCCACCAGCACGGGCAGCGTGCCGCGCTCGACATGCGCCGCGAAGGAAGCGGTGTCCAACGCGACGGGCTCACCGGTCAGAACCTCAGCCTTGCAGCGCGGGCACTTGGGATGCTCGTCCACCCGCGCATCGGGCACGCGGACAACGGAGTGGCATTGGGGGCATGCCACGAGCAGGGAGCCATCAGTTCGGGTCGCGACGCTCATGGCCGCTGCATGGGGCCGCCGACGTCCGATTCAAGCACCGGGGACTTGGCTTCCCCGTCCGCGCCCCCATGTGGCGCTCATGGAATACCGCGATTACTACAAGGTTCTCGGCGTGGCCCGTGCAGCCACCGCGGAGGACATCAAGAAGTCCTACCGCCGCCTGGCTCGCAAGTACCATCCTGACGTCAGCAAGGAGAAGGACGCCGAGCAGAAGTTCAAGGAGCTACAGGAGGCCTACGAGGTACTGAAGGACCCGGAGAAGCGCGCCGCCTACGACCAGCTCGGCAGCGATTGGAAGTCCGGCCAGCAGTTCCGGCCGCCGCCGGACTGGGCGAGCGGCTTCGAGTTCAGCGGCGGCGGCCGCCCCCGGGGCGCCGGCGGTGCGCACGTATTCGAAGAGGAGGGCTTCAGCGATTTCTTCTCGTCGCTCTTTGGCGGAGCGAGCCCCTTCGGTGCGACGGGACGGCGGCAACAGCAGGCCGGGCGCGACCATCATGCCCGCATCGACCTCGACCTGGAGGAGGCCTTCGGCGGCGGCACGCGGACGCTCGAGCTCAAGAGACCGGAGCTGAAGCCGGACGGAGCGCTGGAGCTGCGCTCGCACTCGATGCGGGTCACGATCCCCGCGGGAGTCACCGATGGCCAGCTCATTCGGCTCGCCGGCCAGGGCGAGGCGCCTCCCGGCGGAGGGCGCGCCGGCGATCTGTATCTGGAAGTGCACATCCGCCCGCATAGCCTGTATCAGGTGGAAGGACGCGACGTCACCCTGACACTGCCGGTCGCGCCATGGGAGGCGGCGCTCGGGGGGACGGTCACAGTGCCGACGCTCGGCGGCCCGGTTGACATGCAAGTTCCGTCAGGCGCGCAGTCTGGCCAGAAGATGCGTCTGCGGGGTCGCGGCCTCCCCGGTCAGCCCCCTGGCGATGAGTACGTGCAGCTCAAGATCGTCCTGCCGCCGGCAAACTCGCCCGAGGCGCGCTCGTTGTACGAGGACATGCGCGCCAAGCTTGCCGGATTCGATCCGCGCGCCGATCTCGGGAAGTGACGCCATGACCGACATAGTGGAAGTGCGGGAGGTTCGCGTGGTGGGTGATGCCGACTGGATCGCCGCCGGCGAGTTCTGCCGGCTGTGTCGGCTCGACCTGGAGGCCCTCATCGAGCTCGCCGATCTCGGCCTCGTGTCGCCGCGAGGCTACTCCCCGCAGGAGTGGCAGCTGCCGGCGGCGGCGGTGCCGCGGCTGGCGATGGCGAGCCGCCTCATGCGTGACCTCGGAATCAACCTCAGCGGCGCGGTGCTGGCGGTGGAGCTGTTGGAAGTCCAGCGGGCTCTCGAGCGGCAGATCCGCCGCCTGGAGCGGCTCACGAGCGGCTGAGGCCTACTGGCCGAAGCCCTTGCCGCCCTCCTGACCGAGGTGCGCCGCTTCCTCGGCCGTGTTGGTGCGCCCGAGCGCCCGATTGCGATGGGGGAAGCGGCCGAAGCGCGCCACGATGGAGCGATGCAGCTCCGCCGACTCGAGCGCGCTCGTGAACATCGCGCTCAGCTCCGCCGGCGCCTCGTTGATCAGTCTGCGATAGGCCGCCACCGACTCCTCCTGCGCATCGCGCAGCTCTGCGTGCTGCAGCGGCATGTAGAAGAAGATCCTCTCCACGGGCGTCAGCGCCGCGTCCGCGGCCGATTGCATTCCCGAGAGCGTCAGCGCCAGCGCTTCCCGGTCCGTGGCGAAAGCGCGCCCGGTGCCGCGGTAAGCGTGGCGCGGAAACTGATCCAACAGCAGGATGAGGGAGAGCCGACGCCGCGGGCTATCGGCCCATGCGGCGAGCTCACCGGCGGCCGCCCGCTCGACGAGCGGGCCGAAGCGAGAGCGGATGAGCTCGTCGGCCTGCTGCTCGTCGGCACCGGTGCCGAACCACAGGGCCAGGCGATCGCTCACGCCGTCCGGCTTCAGCGGCAGCTTTCCGAACCAGAACCAGCGAACCTCGAGGGCCTCGTCCATCGTCTGAGTATATTTAATTGAGACTTGGGGTATTGCAATGAGCGATGCGTTGGTCCAACATCCGCGCCGCGTCACGGGGTGTGGTACCGCCCGCGGCGTCCAGCGATGGTCGTCCGGACCCTTTGGAGGTGTGACAACCTAAATGAAGACGAGACAAGCGTCGACTGACAGCGACCCTGGGCCCTCTCCTCTTCGCACCGTCAACTCGTATCTCGAGAAGAACTTTCCCGACTTTTTCGCCGAAGCGCGTTTCCAGGTCGGGGATGACGATTACTTCCTCTACGCGCGCTTCGGTCAGTACCTGGCCCGCTCGATCGAGCAGAACCGGGCCTCCCGAGACAAGATCAACCGCGGCTTCACCGTGCTCAACAAGATGGCGCGGGCGTCGGCGCGGCATCCGCGCATACGGCAGATGCTGGTCTCCGGTCCGCTGGAGTACATCGTCGATGCGCCCAAGGCCCGCGCGCTGGCGCTGAAGCGGCTGTCGCCGGTGGCACAGGGCTACCTGGAAAGTCTTTGCGAGTGACGTCAACAGCAAGTCACTAAGCGGCCCAGGGCCGTGCCCTGGGCCGCGAGGTCAATCCTGTGCGCCAATAAAAAAAGCCCGCCGAAGGCGGGCTCCGGCGGGCTGATTTTTTGGTTGAACATGTCCCGGTAGTTCGCTGTCAGCTTGCGTCACGGACATCTATTTTAGTCGGCTGAAACGCTGGAGCCTGCGCTCCGGCCCAATCTCAAGGCCCGCGTGTCAATCCACGCTGTCGCTCGTTCCTGACAACCACTGCAAAGGTTGCGGCTGCCATCACCCGTGCCCGCGTCGACCTCCGGATTTCTGCTTCGTTATCCTCCGCAAGTATTGGCGTGTACGCATCACCCACTGCTCTCTCACCGAAAATCATACCGATTCGAGCTTGACTTTGTCGTTGTAATTGGGCAACAGCGGAGTGTCCGCGAGCGGCAGGCGCACTCCGAAACGCGCCCCTTCCCCACCCGGCAGGTCGGTCGCCGCGGCCCTGCCGCGGTGGTGCTCGGCGATCAGCCGCACGATGTAGAGGCCGAGCCCGAAATGCGGCCGGCTGTCGCTGCCGCTGCGTGACTGCCAGAGCGATTCGAAGAGCCGCCCACGGACCTCGGGCGCCAGTGGCGGGCCGGGGTTGTCGACTTCGAGAACGGCGGCCGCGGGCTCGCGCCGCAAGCGCACCGTGATCGTGGCGCCCGCAGGACTGAAGTCGACCGCATTGTCGATGAGCTTGTCGAGAAGTTGCACGATCAGGTCGGGCGCACCCTCGATCTCCACTGGCTCTGACGGCAACTCGGCCGCGAACTGCCGTTCCGGAAACGCGACTCCGTACGCACTTACTGCCGACGCGATTACCGGCGTCAGGTCGAAGCGGAAGCGATCGGCATTGCCGATGGCCTCCTCGACCCGTGTGGCGGCGCCCATCGCCACCAGAATCCCATTCAGACGCTCGCTCCCCTGGCGTGCCCGTTCGAGGTACTGCCGCGCGGCCGGTGACACCTCCTCGGATTCCAGATTCTCGAGCGAAGAGCGCACGATGGTCAGCGGCGTGCGGATCTCGTGCGCCAGCTTGCCTGCAAGTGAGCGCAGGTAGCCCGTGTACTCGTTGAGGCGGCGCATCAGGCGGGAGAAGCTGCGCGCCACATCCCCGAGCTCATCCGGCGCGGCCGTTTCCGGGAACTGCGTCACGAGTCCCTCGCGGGTGAGTGCGGACTCGCTCGCCCGACGCAGCCGCGACAGCCGCAGCGCGAGGCGAGCCGCGAATGCGAACGTGACGATAACCACGATCGCACTGGTGACCAGCGTCACGTCCAGCATGCGAGTCAACGCACGATCCCGCAGCCCTTCCCAGCGATTAGCTGCCTGCGTGACCTGAAGCTCCCCGATCATCTCGTGATGGCGGGTGTCGTAAATCGGTGCAGCCGAGGCGATGAACGGCGGCTCGCCGCGCCGATCGACGAAGCGCCGGTAGACCTGTGTCAGGATGCCGGGCTCCGGCGCCAGCACGCCCGGCACCGCCAGCTCGTCCGATTGCGCCAGGACGGCGCCGCCCGGTGTGGTCACGGAAAGCCTCATTCCCGGCTGCATGAATTGCGCGAGATACGGGGTCAGCGACGGCGAGGCGACGATCAGCTCACCCAGAGTGTGCAGATCGTTGCTGCGCAGAGTCCCGTAGCTCACCGGGTCGGCGCCACGCCGGTCGCGATCGTCGAGCAGCACTCCGAATTGACTGCCCATCATCGAGAGCGGCATCGCGACCTCGACGTCATACCCGCCGGGGTTGGGTTGCAGCGCTCCAATGATGCGCGTGTCCTCGACAGCAGTCTCCTCGCCGTACTCTCCGGCCTCGATGCGACGCGCAATGATGGGCCCAGGCCCGGTCAGCGCGAGAAACACCTGCTCCTGCACGCCCTGCGGATCCTCGTACCCGATCCAGACCCGATCGCCGAGCGCCGAGGAGTCGAGCGGGCTAGCGCCGGGTGCATCGAAGACGAGGTGAGGATCGCGCACTTCGAGCAGCATGTAGAGCATCCGATCGTCGACGCCGGTCAGGATGCCGAAACGATGCGCGCCCGCGCCGTAGTATCGCCATGCGCCCGGATCACGAGGCCAGTCGTCGGGATAGCCATCAATGTAGGGCGGCGCCGTCAGGACGAGCGGCGTGAGATCGTCGGGCCCCGTGCTGGCGGGCGCCGGCTCGCCCGGGTTGCGGTAGAGCAGATCCATCCGGCCCTGAAGCGAAGCGGCCATGGTTGCCGACACCGCCTGCAGCTCATGCTGCTCGCTCTGCCGCAGCGCGGCTTCCATCTCACGCGCGTAGCGGATGCCGTCCCAGGGCAGTACCAGGGTCGCGAGACCCAGCAGCAGCAGCTTCAGTCGCAATGACATCGCCGACTCACTCGACCCAGCGGTAACCCATCCCGTAGACGGTCTGCAGGGCGTCGAACGCCGGATCGATGCTCTGGAATTTGCGTCGGATTCGCTTCACGTGCGATGTGATCGTGTTGTCGTCGAGCACGACGTTGGCCGCGTCCATCAACTGCTGGCGGTTCTTGACGTGGCCTGGATGGCGCGCGAGCGCATGCACGATCCAGAACTCGGTCAGCGAGAGCAGCACCACCTGCCCGTTCCATTCGACGCGCATGCGCTCGGCATCCAGCGTGAGGGGACCGCGGCGGACCCTTTGCTCCTGCTCATCAGGCGGCTTGCGCAGTGCCTCGACGCGGCGAAAGAGCGCGTTCACCCGTGCGATGAGGTGCGCCAGGCTGAGATCCTTGGTCAGGAAATCGTCGGCGCCGAGGCGCAGTCCCGATACCGCGTCGAGCTCCGAGTCGCGGGCGGTGAGAAAGATGATCGGCAGCTCCGCCGACAGCGCTCGCAGCTGGCGACAGAGCTCGAAGCCGCCCTCGGGCTCGTCCTCGAGCGAGATGTCGATCACGGCAAGGTCAGGCAGGCGCGCTGCAAACGCAGCCATGGCCTGCGCGCGGTTGCCGTAGGTCCGCACGACGTAGCCCTCTCGCGTAAACGCAGCGGCGTAATTGTCGCGGATGGCCGGCTCGTCTTCCACGATCGCAATGAGGCGCTTCATGGACGCGATTATAGGGGTATGGACGCATCGCTCGCGGCCGTGGCCGGGTCCGCGCTGCGCTGGTATCGTCGGCGCCCTTATGAAAATACCCGAGATCCTGATCATCGAGACCGTCCACCAGCCGGGAAGCCTGGCCAAAGTGCTGCTGGTGATCGCCGAGGCCGGCCTGACCATCGAGCATCTGGTCGCAATCCGCCGCGACCAGGGACGGACCCTTTGGGAAATCACGCTGGAGATGGACGAGGAGGCGGACCGGAGTCTCTACGAGCGCATCGACAGCCTGCCGACCGCCCGGTTCATCGGAAAATCGGACCGTGTCTTCAACCGCCACCGCGGCGGCAAGATCCGCACGATCGCAAGTCTGCCCATCAACACGCTGCAGGTGCTGCGCGACATCTATACCCCCGGCGTGGCGAGGGTGTGTCTCGCCATTCAGCAGGACCCGCAGGCCGCGCGCGAGTTCACCAGCGTCGACAGTACCGTGGCGGTCATCACGAACGGCACGGCGGTCCTGGGGCTGGGCAACATCGGGCCGCTCGCGGGGCTGCCGGTCATGGAGGGCAAGGCGGCGTTGTTCGCCGATCTCGTCGGGCTGTCAGCGGTGCCGATTCTGCTCGAGGAGCGGCGGCCCGAGCAGGTCGCGGAGCTCATCGCCAGCATCCACCTCTCCTTCGGCGCCATTCAGCTCGAGGACTTCGCCGCCCCCGAGTGCTTCGAGATCGAGCGCCTGCTGCGCGCGCGGCTGCGTAAGCCGGTGCTGCACGACGACCAACACGGCACGGCCGTGGTGGCGCTCGCTGCACTGACCAACGCCGCGCGCCGCGCCGGCAAGAGCTGGCAGGACAGTGTGATCGGGCAGATCGGGCTGGGCGCCGCCGGCCTGGGGATCGTGCGGCTGCTGCGTGCGGGAGGCGCGACGCGCGTGCTGGGGGCCGACCGCAACCCCGAGGCCGTGGCACGCCTGGTGGCGCTGGGCGGCGAGGGCGCGACGCTGCAGTCGATCATGGAGCGTGCCGACATCGTGATCGCGACCACGGGTGTCAGAGGCCTGATCAAGCCCGAGTGGGTACGGCCAGGTCAGGTGATATTGGCGCTCTCGAACCCCGACCCGGAGATCGAGCCGCTGGTGGCGCGCGAGCGCGGCGCCGCATTCGCGGCCGACGGCAAGGGAATCAACAACGTGCTCGCCTTCCCCGGACTCTTCAAGGGCGCGCTGGGGGCGCGCGCGGCGTGCTTCACCGATGCAATGCTCATAGCCGCCGCGCGGACGATCGCCGAACAGGCGGAGGGCGATGCGTTGGTGCCGAGCCCGCTCGACAAGGCCATGCACGAGCGGGTCGCGGCGGCGGTGCAGGCGGCGGCGGGCTAGGCCGCCACTGCCTCGGGTCCCATGTAGCCCTTCAGCTTGCCCAGCGCGCTCGACTCGATCTGACGGATGCGCTCCGCGGACACCCCGTACTTGTCGGCCAGCTCGTGCAGGGTGGCCTTGTCCTCGGTCATCCAGCGGCGCTGCACGATGTCGCGGCTGCGATCGTCCAGTTGCTCGAGCGCATCCCGAAGGCGCGCCGAGGAGTCGTCTTCCCACTCGGCGCTTTCCACGTGCTCTGCCGGGTCCGCATCGGCGGCCGGGAGGTAGGCAGCCGGGCTGTACACCTCCTCTTCGTCTGATTCCGGCGTCGGATCGAACGACATGTCGCGCGCCGCCAGACGCTTCTCCATTTCGGTGACCTCGGTCGTTGTGACACCGAGGTCGCGCGCAACGGCCGCCGTCTCCTCCGCGGAGAGCCAGGTCAGGTTCTTCTTCATCCGGCGCAGATTGAAGAACAGCTTGCGCTGCGCCTTGGTGGTGGCGATCTTGACCAGCCGCCAGTTGCGCAGCACGTACTCGTGGATCTCGGCGCGGATCCAGTGCACGCGCGAAAGACACCAGCCGCACGTTGAGCGCCGGGTCGAAGCGCTTCACGGCCTTCATCAGGCCGACATTGCCTTCCTGGATCAGGTCGCCCGACCGGCAGACCGTAGCCGCTGTAGCCGCGCGCGATGTGCACCACGAAGCGCAGGTGCGACAGCACCAGCTTGCGGGCGGCGTCGAGATCGTCCTGTCGAAGCGGAAGCGCTCGGCCAGGTCGCGCTCTTCTTCGCGGGTCAGCACCGGGATCCGGCTGACGCGATCGAGGTAGGCATCCAGGCTCCCGAGCGGACCGGCGAGCGCCAGATCACCAGGGCGGGCGATCAATGCGGTATTTGCGGTCATGCAGTCTCCAAAGCTCATTGGGGAGGTATATTAGCACTCGCTGTCTTGGAGTGCTAAGAGGCGGGAAAGTTCCCCGGTGGCTCAGCCTTTTCCCCTTGTGGGCCAGAAGCTTGCGCCGCACCAGGCACTCACGGCATCCCCCTTAGGAGGGGTCTCCGACCCATCTGGAGAGGCTTCTGACTGTACCTTAACCTTGGCAGTTTACGGTCCCTCGCAGGTGGCTGCGCAGGGCTTGCCGAATCGCGTACGCTCTGCAGCCCGGTACAGTTGCAGGTGGAGCCCCGCTCATGCAGGCAGAGAGTTCCAGGAAGGTCGAGCAGGACGCGGCCATCTTCATGGAGCGTGCGGCCGTGGAGCCTGCGCCCCGCTACGATGGCGTCAGCATTCTGTTGCACTGGCTGACCGCGGGGCTGGTGGTGATCCTGTGGACGCTCGGTCAGACCATCGATTTTTTTCCGAAGGGCCCCCCGAAGATAGACGCCCGCTCGGTACACATCAGCCTCGGTGCGACGCTCGGCGTCGTGCTGCTGGTGCGCGTGCTGTGGCGCGCCAGCGCCGGCCGCAAGCTGCCGCTTGCCGACCAGGGCTGGCTCGGCGTCACGGCGAAGGTCGTGCACTATGGGCTCTATGTGCTGGTCGCGGTCACGGTGCTACTCGGGATTTTCAATGCCTGGCAGCGTGGCGACGTGCTCTTCAACGTCTACAGGATCCCGCAGTTGATCCCAGGCGACCGTGCGCTCAGCAGAGCCCTCGGGGAGCTGCACGGCGATTGCGCCGACATCGTGCTGATCGTGGCCGGCCTGCACGCCGCCGCCGCGCTGGCGCACCATTACCTGCTGCGCGACCGCGTGCTGCGCCGGATGCTGCCGTGATCGAAATCCATGCCTGAGCTGCCAGAGGTCGAGACGACGCGGCGCGGCCTGCATCCCCACGTGTCGGGCCGCCGGATCGCGGCGCTGGCCGTGTACGAGCCGCGATTGCGCTGGCGGGTACCGGATGACCTGCCCGCAAAGCTCGCCGGCCAGCGGATCACCGGCACCGGGCGGCGCGCCAAGTACCTGCTGATAGAGTTGGAGGCGGGCACCCTTCTGGTGCACCTCGGCATGTCAGGGAGTCTGCGCGTGCTGCCCGCGAATACTCCCCGCATCGACCACGACCACTATGACCTCCTGTTGGAGTCGGGCCGGACGCTGCGCTTCAATGACCCGCGCCGCTTCGGCAGCCTCCATTACACCAGCGGTGATCCGAGTGAGCATCCACTGCTCGCCCGCCTCGCTCCGGAGCCTTTCGACCGGGAGTTCGACGCGCAATACCTCTGGCGGATCACACGACGCAGACGGACGTCGATCAAGCAGGTGTTGATGAACAGCCGCCTGGTGGTGGGCGTCGGCAACATCTACGCGAGCGAGGCGCTGTTTCGCGCGAAGATCCGGCCGCGGCGGCGGGCGCAGAGCCTGTCGCGGCAGGAGGCCGGGCGGTTGGCGAAGGCGGTGCGGGCGGTGCTGTCGCTGGCGATCAGGGTCGGGGGAACCACACTCCGGGATTATGTCGGCGTGGACGGTGAGCCCGGGTATTTCCGGCAGAAGCTGTACGTCTATGACCGGGCAGGGAAGAAGTGCAGGGTGTGCGGTACGGTCATCCGGCAGTTGACACAACAGGGCAGGTCTACCTATTACTGCCCGACCTGCCAGAAGTGACGCTACGGACTACTTCGTCCTGCGCTGCTTCTTGAGCTCGACTTCGACTATCGGGTGCACGAACTCGTGCACGTCGCCGCCCAGGACCGCGATCTCACGCACCAGCGACGATGAGATGAAGGTGAACTGTTCCTGCGGAGTCAGGAACACCGTCTCGATGTCGCGGTCGAGGTGGCGGTTCATGTTGGCGAGCTGGAATTCGAACTCGAAATCGGAGACGGCGCGCAGGCCGCGGATGATCACCGTGGCGCGGTGCTTGCTGGCGAACTCCACGGTCAGCTCGGCGTAGCCGACCACCTCCACGTTCGGCAGGTCGTCGAGCACGCGGCGCGCGAGGTCGATGCGGGCAGCGAGCGGAAACATCGGCGCCTTGTTGGGATTGGAGGCGATTGCGACGATGACGCGGTCGAAGATGCTGGCCGCGCGGCGCACCAGGTCCTGGTGGCCGTTGGTGATCGGGTCGAAGGTGCCCGGATAAATGGCGTTGCGGCTCATTCGATTCGTGTCCCCCTGTCGGCTCTCGAATAGAGATAATACCCGACCTCGCCCGCCCGCTTGATCTTCAGGGGCGTCCAGGTGGGTGGGACGGCGTCTCGAGGCTCGCGATCGGCCGGACACTCCACGTAGATGAGCGCATCGTTTGCCAGCCAACCGCCCTGCTCGAGGCGCCCCGCGGTCTCCGCCAGGAGCGCCGAGGCGAAGGGCGGATCGAGGAACACGATGTCGAAAGGCTCCGCCGGCATGCGCTCGAGAAAGCGCCGGGCATCGACATTCTCGACGCGCGCCCCGTGCGCGCCCCATTCGTCGAGGCGCGCCGCGATCGCACTTGCTGCGCTCGGGTCACACTCGACGAAGGTGAGGCGCGCGGCGCCGCGGGACAGCGCCTCGAGACCGAGCGCGCCGCTGCCCGCAAAGAGGTCGAGGCAGCTCGAGCCCGGCACGCGGGCTGCGAGCCAGTTGAAGAGCGTTTCGCGAACGCGATCGGGCGTGGGGCGGATATCCTCCGCGGGCGGAAAGCGCAGGCGGCGTCCCCGCCAGGCACCGCCGATGATCCGCAGCGTCCGGGGCTTCATTGAAGCGCTGGATCCGGGCATTGCGCCGCGCAGTCCCTGCTGCGCGCAAGCCCGGGGTGACCATCGATGGCCACCCGTGCGACGCATGCGTCGCACCCTGCCCGGCCCAGCGCGCCGCGGGCAAAAAGCGCGGTTTTTTGCCCGCGGCTCCGCCACCTGCGGCGGCGGGGCACATCCTGTGCCTGGTCTACCCGATGGTGCCGCTTCATGACTCGGTGTCGATACGCATTGATGGGAAATTCCTACGATACACTACGGCCATACTGACCATGTTCGGACGCAAACCCAAAGACGGCGCCGCCGCGGCCGAGGAGCGCCAGGGCTTCTTCACGCGGCTGCGCAGCCGCCTGAATCGCGGCAACTCCTGGCTCACATACGATCTGGCCGATCTTTTCAAGGGACGGCAAATCGATGCTCAGATTCTGGAAGAGCTGGAGACCCGATTACTCACCGCTGATGTCGGCGTCGAAGCCACCGAGGACATCCTGAAGAGCCTTCGGGCACGAGTGGCCCGCAAGGAGCTCGCGGACGTCGAGGCGCTGGTCAATGCGCTGCGGGATGCGATCGTGGAGATCCTGGAGCCGTGCGCCCGGCCGCTCGTGATCGACGACAGCAGGAAGCCGTTCGTGATTCTGGTCGTCGGCGTCAATGGCTCCGGCAAGACCACGACCATCGGCAAGCTCGCCCGGCAGCTCACGGACGAGGGGCGCAGTGTCATGCTCGCCGCAGGTGATACCTTCCGCGCGGCCGCGATCGAGCAGCTGCAGGTCTGGGCGGAGCGCTCCGGCGCGGCATTCGTCGCGCAGCGCGCGGGCGCCGATCCGGGCGCGGTCGTCTTCGATGCGGTGCAGTCCGCGCGCTCGCGGGGAGCGGACGTGCTGCTGGCGGACACCGCCGGGCGGCTGCACAGCCAGTCACATCTCATGGAAGAGCTGAAGAAGGTGAAGCGCGTCGTGCAGCGCGTCGAGCCCTCCGCTCCGCACGAAGTCCTGCTGGTCCTCGACGCCAACCAGGGTCAGAACGCGCTCGCGCAGGCCATCCAGTTCCACGAGGCGATCGGCGTGACCGGCCTTGCGCTCACCAAGCTCGACGGCACGGCCAAGGGCGGCATCGTGATCGCGATCGCGCGCCGCCTCGGGCTCCCGATCCGCTTCATCGGCATCGGCGAGCAGCCGCAGGACTTCGGCGAGTTCGATGCCAGCGCGTTCGCCGCTGCGCTCGTCGAGGGGCCGCGCGAGCCCGCGCGATGATCCTCTTCGAGCGCGTCAGCAAGCGCTACCCCAACGGGCGCGAGGCGCTCACCAATGTCAGCTTCAGGATCCAAAACGGCGAGATGGTGTTCCTCACCGGCCGCTCGGGCGCCGGCAAGAGCACGGTGCTGAAGCTCATCGCGCTGCTCGAGCGGCCGACGCGTGGCACCGTGATGGTGAACGGCAAGAGCACGGGCACGCTGAAGGCGCGGCACATTCCCGCCTTCCGCCGCCACATCGGCGTCGTATTCCAGGACCACAAGCTCCTCGCCGACCGGCCGGTCTTCGATAACGTCGCCCTGCCGCTCGTCGTCGCGGGAACGACGCTCAAGGAGATCGACAAGCGCGTGCGCGCCGCCCTCGATCAGGTGGGCCTGCTCGGCAAGGAGCGGATGCTGCCCGCTGAGCTCTCGGTCGGCGAGCAGCAGCGGGTGGGTATCGCGCGCGCCGTGGTCAGCAAGCCGCCGCTCATCATCGCCGACGAGCCGACCGGCAATCTCGATCCGGATCTCTCGCTGGAAGTGATGCGTCTTTTCCGGCGCTTCAGGATGTAGGCGTCACGGTGGTGGTCGCCACCCACGACCAGCACATCGTGCGCGAGTTCGGCAAGCGCGAGATCGTGCTCGAGAGCGGGGAGGTTCAGGGCGAGAGCGGGGGCATGGCAACGGCAGCGACCCGCTGCCGCACCTGGTGGCCACGCGATGAGGCCGGGGATCTTCGGTACACGCCACGCTGCAGGCCTTGCTGGGCTCGCTCGGGCGGCTGGCGCGCAATCCGCTCGCGACCCTGCTGACGCTGCTCGTGATCGGTCTGGCGCTGGCGCTGCCGGCTGCGCTCGGCCTGTTCGTGACCAACGCCCAGGCCGCGACGGGCAGCTTCGGCAACGCCGTCGACATGTCGGTGTACCTCAAGACCGACGTGCCGCTCGCCAAGGCGCAGCAGCTCGCGACCGACGCGCGCCAGCGGCCGGGCGTCGCGCGGGTAGCGTGATCCCGGCGGACAGGGGCTTGCGGAGTTTCGCAAGTACTCGGGCTTCGGCGAGGCGCTCGACGCGCTCAAGCACAACCCGCTGCCGCAACGTGCTGCACGTGCGTGCCGCGCGCCGGAGCCAGCACCGCGGCCGACGCTCGAGTCGCTGCGCCGCTATTTCGCCGCCTGGCCGGAAGTCGATGTCGTGCAGCTCGACTACGGAATGGGTGATGCGCTTCAACGCCATCCTGGAGGTGCTGCGGCGGCTGGTGCTCATCGCCGCGGCGCTGCTCGGCGCCGGCGTGCTCGCGGTAGTCGGCAATACCATCCGGCTGGAGATCCTCAGCCGCCGCGCGGAGATCGAGGTGACCAAGCTGGTCGGCGGCTCCAACGCATTCGTGCGCCGGCCGTTCCTCTACACCGGGCTGCTCTACGGTCTCGGGGGAGCGGCTGCTGGCCTGCGGCCATTCTCGAAGCGGCCGTGCTGGTGCTGGACCCGAGCCGGTGGCGACACCTCGCGCAGCTCTACGGCAGCCGCTACGCGCTGCAGGGACCGTCAGGACAGGTGCTCGGCGTGCTGCTTCGGCGGCGGCATGGCGCTGGGATGGCTGGGAGCCTGGATCTCGGCCGCACCGGCACCTGCGCAGCATCGAGCCGCGCGCTTGATTATGGCGCTGGATCCGGGCTCCTGCCCGGCCCAGCGTGCCTCGAGCAAAAAGCGTGGTTTTTGCTCGAGGCTCCGCCACCTGCGGCGGCGGGGCACCTCCGTGTGCCTGCATCCCGGGATCTTACTTGATCTTGCGTCTCTTTGTAGGCGACGTGCTTGCGCACGACCGGGTCGAACTTGCGCACTTCCAGCTTGTCCGGGTGCAGACGCTTGTTCTTGGTCGTCACGTAGAAGTGGCCGGTGCCGGCCGAGGAGAGCAGCTTGATCTTCTCGCGCATGGAGGCTCCTTCAGATCTTCATGCCCTGGGCACGCAGCTCGGCAACGACCTTGTCGATGCCCTTCTTCTCGATCGTGCGCATGCCGTTGGTGGACACGCGCAGAGAGACCCAGCGCTTCTCGGTCTCGAGCCAGAACCGCTGGGTATGCAGGTTCGGCAGGAAGCGGCGGCGCTTCTTGTTGTTCGCGTGGGAGACGCGGTTTCCGACGGCCGGACCTTTGCCGGTGATCTCGCAGACGCGCGACATATGAATCGACCTTGAAATTCAGCTACTTGGGCGCGGGGAAGCCGGAGCCGCCTCGCGGGAGCCGAACTTTATACCAGCCTCAGGCTTCTGGAACAAGCCTGAGCCGACCCCGATTTGCGGATCGACGCCACGAGCGCTCGGCGCACAGCCCGCGGCCGCGCCGTGATTCCTAAAGGAGGCCCTGCTCCGCGAAGGAGTAGCAGCGGTTATCGCCGACGATGATGTGGTCGACCAAACGTACGTCCATCAGGGCCAGAAGGTCCTTCAGCCGGCGGGTGATGAAGTCATCCGCGGGGCTGGGCTCCAGAGCGCCGGAGGGGTGGTTGTGGGCGACGATCAAAGACGTGGCGTTGTGCAACAGCGCCTGGCGCAGCACCTCTCGCGGGTGGACCTGCGCGCAGTCGACCGTGCCGCGGAAGAGCTCCTCGAAGGCGATCAGGCGGTGCCTGTTGTCGAGGTAAAGGCAGCAGAAGATCTCGTACGGGCGGTCGCGGAGCTGGGCCAGCAGATAGCGATAGGTGGCCTGCGGGGTCGTGAGCGGCGAACCGATCCGCATCTGCTCGTGCAGATGCCGCTTTGCCAGCTCGACGGCAGCCTGCACGGCGGCATAGCGCGCGATACCAATCCCCTTGCGCCGCCAGCGGCTGAGGCGCGCGTTCAGCAGGTCGCGCAGGCAGCCGAAGTCCTTGAGGAGCGAGCGGGCCATGGCGACGGCCGAGCAGCCGGGGATCCCCGAGCCGATAAGCAGGGCCAGGAGCTCTGCGTCCGAAAGAGCGTGGGCGCCGCGGGCGAGCAGCTTTTCGCGGGGGCGCTCCGATTCCGGCCATTCCCTGATGGTGAGCGCATCGCCGTTCTGGCTCTGGGTGGTGGCCTCGCTTGCCGTGATGGTCGTCGTACGTTCCATGGAGATTCCTGCGCAACCGGTGACCGGATGCCATGATGGCGCCCCCGCCCCGGCTGCGGCGAGGGGGTGAATGGCGGGCCTTTGTAGAGAAACGCCGCATTTCCTGTCCGTCGGTTTGCGCCGCCGGGAGGCGGCGTCCGATAATCGGCCCATGCAAGACAAACGCATTCTGCTCGGCGTGACCGGGGGGATCGCCGCCTACAAGGCGGCGGATCTGGTGCGGCGGCTGCGCGAGCGTGGCGCCGAGGTGCAGGTCGCGATGACACCTGCGGCCCGGGAGTTCGTCGGACCAGCTACCTTTCAGGCGCTCTCCGGCCGCCCCGTGCGGACGGACCTCTGGGATGCAGCGGCCGAGGCTGCAATGGGGCACATCGAGCTCGCCCGCTGGGCGGAGCTGGTGCTTGTCGCTCCAGCGAGTGCTGATTTCCTGGCGCGTCTGGCCGGCGGGCACGCCAACGACCTGCTCGCCACTCTATGCCTGGCGACGCAGGCGCCGATAGCAGTCGCGCCGGCCATGAATCGCGTCATGTGGGCCAACGCGGCCACGGCAGCGAACGTGGCGACCCTCCGCCAGCGAGGCGTTCACGTGCTCGGTCCCGCGGAGGGCGATCAGGCCTGCGGCGAAGTCGGCGAGGGGCGAATGCTGGAGCCCATCGAGATCGCCGACCGCATCGACATGCTGCTGCCACGCAGCGGACCGCTCCAGGGCCGGCGCGTGTTGATCACGGCGGGCCCGACCCGCGAGCGGATCGACCCGGTGCGGTTCATCAGCAACCGCAGCTCGGGAAAGATGGGCTTCGCGGTCGCACAGGCCGCGCGCGAGGCGGGGGCCGAGGTCGTCCTCGTCGCAGGTCCCGTCAATGTGCCGACGCCGTCCGGCGTGAGGCGGGTGGATGTCGAGAACGCGGAAGGCATGCTGGCCGCCGTACTGCTGGAAGTGGGCGCCGCCGATATCTTCATCTCGACGGCGGCGGTGGCCGACTACCGGCCGGCGAACCCCCGGGACCAGAAGATCAAGAAGACCGCCAACACCCTCGATCTCAACATGGAGCGCACGGCCGACGTGTTGGCGACCGTGGCGGCGCGCCCGCAGCGGCCGTTCGTCGTGGGCTTTGCCGCGGAGACGGAAGCGGTCGAGCAGAACGCGCGTGCGAAGCTTCTGAAGAAGAACCTCGACATGATCGCCGCCAACGAGGTGGGCGACAACAAGGTGTTCGAGTGCGAGGACAACCATCTCATCGTCCTCTGGCGCAATGCCCGCCGCGATCTCGGCCACGGCACGAAGCTATCGTTGGCGCGGGAGCTGGTCCGTCTCATCGCGGAGTCGTACGCCGCATCCCTCGCGGGCGCGACCCAGCGCGATTCGGCGCAGGCATGACGGAGCCTCGCCACGCCGCGCGGCGGCCGCTCAAGGTCAAGATCCTCGACCGGCGCGTCGGCACGGAGTTTCCGCTACCCGCCTACGCGACATCGGGCTCCGCGGGCCTCGATCTGCGCGCCTGTCTCGACGCGCCGCTCACACTGGAGCCCGGCAGGGCCGAGCTCATCCCGACCGGGTTGGCGATCCACCTGGAGGACCAGAGCCTGGCCGCGGTGGTGCTGCCGAGGTCCGGTCTCGGCCACAAGCACGGTGTCGTGCTGGGCAATCTGGTGGGGCTGATCGACTCCGACTATCAGGGCCAGCTCATGGTCTCCTGTTGGAATCGCGCGCGCGAGCCGTTCACCATCCGCCCCGGCGACCGCATTGCTCAGCTGGTCGTCGTGCCCGTGGTGCAAGTGGCGCTGGAGGTCGTCGAATCGTTCGAGGACAGCACCCGGGGAGCAGGCGGTTTCGGGCACTCGGGCAGAGACTGATCCGGCCCGCGCGGCAATTCGTCAGTGGCAGTGCGGATCGTCGTAGCCGCCGCAGTCCTGCCAGCCGTGATTGTGCCACCACCGATGGTGCGCATGGTCGTAGTAGCCCTCATGGTAGCCGCGACCAGGGGGTGGGGCGATGATGCAGCCGGCCAACATGGCAAACAGGCTGATGATGGAACTGACGCGAGCGATGTATCTGATTACTGACATATGAGAACCCGTCGGCTGCCTGGGTACGGGCACGTAATCGCAAGGGCCATGCCCGAGAGGCAAGCGGACTCTGAAGCGTCGCGGGCCGCAGCCGGTCACGGCGGCGCGGGCAATGTTGATCGCAGTTGAATGCCATCATGGTCCGCAATCAGTGCCGACAGCCAGTCGACGAACACGCGCACGCGGCGCGAGAGGTGTCGGCTCTGCGGATACACCACATATAGCGGTGACGGCTCCGGAAGCCAGTCCCCGAGCACCAGGTCGAGCGCGCCGCGCTCCATGCCTTCCTTGAGCACGAAAGCCGGCATCTGCGCTATCCCGAGCCCGGCCTCGGCTGCGCCGACGTAGCTGTTCTCGTCCTCCAGCGCGAGGTTGCCGGGAAAGACGGCCTGCACACGCTCGCCATCCTTCGAAAAGGACCACGCGACGGTTTCTCCGGTAGCCGGTGAGAAATGGTTGATGCAGCGATGCCGCGCCAGCTCCCTAGGATGAGTCGGCAAGCCGTGTGTTGTGATGTAGGAGGGCGCGGCGCAGGTCGCGAAGTAGAGAAATCCGACCCGGCGGGCGACCAGGCCCGGGTCGGCCACCTCGCCTATCCACAGCGCGCAATCGATTCCTTCGGCGACCAGATCGAAATGGCGCTCATTGCCGGCCAGCGCCAGCTCGATATCGGGAAAGTCCGCGAAGAAGCGCGGCAGCGCCGGCACTATTACAGAGCGGGCGATGAGCGTAGGAGCGTCGACGCGCACTCGCCCATGTGGCACCGATCGCTGCGACAGTGCCTCCTCAGCCTCTCTCACCTCGGCCAGGATGCCGGCCGCCCGCGTGTAATACGAGGCGCCGTCGGGCGTAACGCTGACCCGTCGAGTGGTGCGATTCAGCAGCTTGACGCCGAGCGACGCTTCGAGCCTCTGAAGCAGCGTCGTTGCCGTCGCTTTCGGAATTCGCAGGCTCTCGGCCGCGCGGGCGATACCTCCGGTCTCCACGACCCGGACGAATAGCGCCATGGCCTGCAGTTTGTCCACTGATTATTCAGAAATAGGAATAATAATTTCAGACTAGCACACTTTATTTGATTTTATACGGGCAATAGACTCTCCAAAGATCAGATCGACCCGGAGAGTTCGCCCGATGAGCCAAGCCGCCAAGACCGTGACCGACCAGACCTTCCAGGCGGAAGTCCTGGATTCCTCGAAGCCCGTACTCGTGGACTATTGGGCGGAGTGGTGTGGTCCCTGCCGGATGATCAGCCCCCTGGTCGAGGAATCCGTAGCCGAGTACGCCGACCGCCTGACGATTGCCAAGCTGAACGTCGACGAGAATCCCGCCACCCCCACGCGCTACAGCGTCCGCAGCATTCCGACCCTGATGATCTTCAAGGATGGTCAGCCGGCGGGGATGCACGTCGGTAGCCTCAGCAGGTCGCAGCTGCACGCGTTCCTCGACGCTCACACCTGAGCCGGTAGGCGGCGCCCCGGCGGTGCGGCCTCGCGCGCCGCCGCCGCTGGACTTTGCCCGGGGGAACCTGGCACTTTGCCCGTCGTTGAACGGCGGCGCATTCCGACCGGAGGTATTCCCATGGCAAAAGTTCTCGTTCTGTACTTCTCCGCCTATGGACACGTGGAGCGTATGGCGCAGGCGGTAGCGGAGGGCGCCCGCTCCGTGTCAGGGACGGAGGTGGCCGTCAAGCGCGTGCCGGATCTGGTGTCGGAGGAAGTCGGCCGTAAAGCGGGCATGAAGGTCGATCAGAAGGCGCCGCTCGCCACGGTTGACGAGCTGCCCGATTACGACGCCATCATCTTCGGCACGCCCACTCGATTCGGCAATATGGCGGCGCAGATGCGTAACTTCCTGGATCAGACCGGCGCCCTGTGGATGAAAGGCGCGCTGGTCGGGAAGGTGGGGAGCGTGTTCGCCTCGACGGGGACCCAACACGGCGGGCAGGAGACCACCATCACGAGCTTCCACAGCACGCTGCTGCACCAGGGGATGATCATCGTGGGCCTGCCATACTCCTTCGCCGGCCTGCTCCAGATGGATGAAATCAGCGGCGGCAGTCCCTACGGCGCAACGACGTTGGCAAAGGCCGACGGCTCACGGCAGCCGAGCGAGAACGAGCTCGACGGAGCGCGCTTCCAGGGGCGGCACGTGGCTGAAATAGCGGCGAGGCTGGTGCGCGGCGCGACCAAGTAAGGAGTCTTCGCCGTCGCCCCGCCTGCAGCCGGTACGCATGGCGGCGGCGGTAGCGCTGTCCTTTCATGCCGCCAACATCTTCCTGCCGCGGAGGGGACGTCGGTCGCGGCGGGCTCTTTCAGGGGTGAGAGTTGCCACCCCGGCCGGATAACGGTAGATTGCTCGGCCATGGCCACAAAGCCCGGCAACCGCTGGAGCGCTGTGTCGATTGCCTGCACCAGCGGGAGTTGTGGCGCGGCTCAGGCGTTGAAGGGACGCCGCTACCTCGGTGCCAATGCGCCGCGACTTCCGCTGTTGAATTGCCCCTCGCCTGAGACCTGCCCCTGCGTGTATCAGAAGCATGCCGACCGGCGTGCCGGGCCGCGCCGCGAATCGGAATCAAGCAGCCTGCGGCGCCAGAGCACCAATCCCGAGCGGCGCAGAGGCCGCGGCCGCCGCAGCTCCGATTGAAATTTCCGACCAGCTGACCGCCGCCGCGCAACAGCAACATTGCACCGGCGGCTGTTGCGGTTGGTGCGGACTGGTCTGCTAAAATGCCTGCTATTCTAAGAATAGGGACGGGACCCATGAAAGCCATTCACACGATCCGCGCCGCCCTCCTCGCGCCGATCGCATTGGGCGCAAGTCGTCGACGGGTCAGCCCGATGTGGAAATCGCAGGTCGCTGCGGCCATCTTCGTAGCGGCGGCTCTGTTGGTCGCCGCTCCGAGCTGGGCCGCTCCCAAGCCCGCCGCCAAGCCCGCTGCGCATGAAGGCTCGAAGCCGCCGCCGAATCCGCAGGGTTACGCCAGCTTCATCAAGGGGGCCGAGGTCACGCCCGGACTGATCGCGATCATTCACAAGAAGGGCAACGTATTCTTCTCGCTCAGCCCGTCGCAGTTCGGCACGGACTTCATCGAGACATCCGTTCCGTCGAGCGGTCTGGGCGGCCTCGGGCCGGCGGAAGGCGAGCCGTACGTAGCGCCTGCGCGTGTCCTGCACTTCGAGCGCGTGGGCAACAAGGTCGTGCTTCGCTGGCCAAACCGCTACGCGCTCACCCGCCCCGGCTCCCCGCAGGCCATGGGCGTTCGCAACTCCTTGCCCAACTCCGTCATCGCCGTCGTGCCGGTTGCCGCGCAGGACGGAAGTCATGTGGTGATCCCGGCGGATGCGTTTTTGGACGATATCGCGGATTTATCCGACAGCCTGAATTCGGATGACGAGAAGCCCACGCATCGTTACGCGCTCGATCCGAAGAGGACGTTCTTCCTTCAGGCCAAGTCGTTTCCGCTGAACGACATGCTGCGCGTGGATCAGAGTTGGGTCGCCGGGGAACCGACCAAGCTCGACAACGCACCGGATTCGCGCTACGTCGAGGTGCGGATGACGTATAACCTCATCGCCGCGCCCGATGACGGCTACATTCCACGGATATACGATCCGCGCGTCGGATACTTCGCGGTGCCGTTGATCAACTTCACGACCGACGACGAGATGCAGCGTGCCGTGCATTACATCTCGCGATGGAATTTCGGCAGGCGGACGTCGCCGGCGCCGTTCAAGGCGACCAACCCGATCGTCTTTTACCTCAGCGACGATATTCCGGCGGAATACCGCGACACCGTGCGCAAGGCGCTGCTCACCTGGAGCCAGGCGTTCGCGCAGGTGGGAATCGAGGACGCGATTGCGGTGCAGGATCAGCCCGACACGAAAGGCTGGGATCCTGACGACATCCGTCACAACATGGTCCGCTGGATCGACACCAGTTCGCCGGCATACGGCGCCGAGGCGCTCATCACCGCCGACCCGCGCAGCGGCGAAGAGCTGAACGTCGGCGTGAACTTCGACGCCGCATTGGGGATGATCGGTCGGCTCTCTTATAAGTACATGATCGCGCCGGCACGCGGCCTGGCCGACGCGCCCGACGCCGAGCGGAAATTCACCGATGACTTCATCCAGTACGTCGTATTGCATGAGTCAGGGCACGACATGGGGCTGCAACACAACTTCATCGGCTCCATGGCGTATACCGCGCAAAACCTGCAGGACGAGTCGTTCACCGCCAAGTACGGTATCGGCAGCTCCGTGATGGAGTACGAGCCGTTCAATCTCTGGCCGAAAGGTACGCCGCAGGGCGAATACAGTCAGCTCGTCCTGGGACCTTACGATCAATACGCAATCCAGTACGGCTACGGCTACGTTCCCGGAACCCCCGAGCAGCAGCTGCCGACGCTGCGGCGCTGGGCCTCGAAGTGGGCGGATCCACGCTATCGCTTCGCCAGCGACGAAGACGCTGACGGGTTCTCGGTAGGTCATTCCATCGACCCTCGGGTTCAGACCTGGGACCTGACGAACGATCCGCTGCAGTGGTGCGCCACCCAGGAATCACTGATGCGCCGGCTGATGAATGCGGTCAATGAGCGCTTCCCGCAGTCGGGCATGCCGTACGACCAGGCTCGCGCGGCGTTCCTGATGCCGCTGCAACTGGATCTGCGTTGCACGACCATGGCGGCCAACGTGATCGGCGGCGAATATCTCTCGCGCTCGCTCAAAGGCGACCCGGATGCGATTGCGCCGCTGACGCCGGTGCCGATTGCGCACGAACGGGCGGCGTGGAACGCGCTCCGCGATGGGCTGTTCGCCGACGCCGCCTGGAAATTCAACCCGAGCGTCCTGGAGACCCTGACCTACTCGGAGGACAGCTCGGTTACGGGAGATCCACATTGGGGATACGACCCGCCGCCGCGTCACGACGTGCCGGTGGTGACGATAGTCGGTAACGCACAGCGGGCTACGCTCCACGCGCTCTTTTCGCCGCTCACCCTGGAACGCCTGGATGACATGTCGACGAAGTACGCGCCGGGACAGACGATGGATCTCGCCGACCTCTTCGATTGGGCGCAATCGGGGATCTTTGACGGCCTCGCTTCGGGGGGAGCACATGACGGCCTGATCCGGCGCAATCTGCAAACCGAGTACGCCAGGCTGCTGGCGCAGATGCTGATCGCACCGGACAGGCGCGCTCCGTCCGACGCGCGGTCGCTGGCGCGACTCGAGCTGCAGAACCTGGCGCGCGCCGCCGCCTCCGGCGCGCCGCACGCGCCGACTGAAGTCGAGCGCGCGCACCTGGAATCCCTGGCGGCTCTGGCGCAGCAGGCGCTGCACGCGCAGGCAACGCTCATGGTGCCCATGGGCGCCATGTAACTAGGGGAGCTGCAACGGATCGACCGCAACATGGCCGACGCAATTGACCCAGGCCCGATAACCGTTCCTGATCAACACCTCGACGGCGCGCTCGGGAAAGCCATCCTGCTCGAGTGCCGTGCCAATCCGGTCGGGAGCCAGCATAGCATCCTCGGCGGCGAGCGAAGCAGGCGCGCCGCCGAGGTAGCCATCGGCCTTGCGGGCGCAGTAACCCAACTCCTGCTGGACCTCGTCCATGCGCCTGTCGGAATCCTCCCGGAAGGGAGCGTCATCGCGCAGCACGCCGATCAGCTGCGACATCAGCGCGGTGCCAGGGTCATCATCATGCAGGGCAAAGAACGTCACCAGGTCGAACGGGCGGATATTGTCGATGCTGAACGCGAACTCCTTCGCCATCACGCCGCCGCGTTCACGCCGGTGAACGCTATAGCGCGCGCAACGCGACCGGGTCCAGTCCGCGCCGGTCAAGCTGATACCACCCTCCACGACGGTATCCGACAACCAGGCAAGCGACTCCTGCTGAAAGGCAAGGTCGAAGTAGTACAGCACGTTGAAACAACGTGCCGCGGTAAAGCCTTGCAGCCCACTCTCCCCAATGCCGAGTCGCCGGAACGACACATTGAGTCGCTCGAAGCCGGCGATGGGGTTACGTATGATCTCGACACCGTCTTTCGAAACGTAGCGCGAGACCGGGGATGTCTCGGGCAGATGTGCGCGCAACGCCGCCAGATGCGCCGCGAACCGCTGCCGCGTTTGGTCCGGATCAGTGAACATGGCACGCCACCGTTCGGTTGAGCGCGCGGCGGGTTGGAAGTACAGCAGCCTGTCGTGCGCATCGAACACGGCGTAGTCGCCGCTTCCCTCCTTCACGAGGTATTCGCCGAACGAGGGGTCGGCCCCGACTATCGACACCCGCGGGAAGCGGTCAGCGCTCTCGAGCGTCGTGACGGGGGGGAAGCCGCAGCCCAGATCAAGAAGGCGATCGCCGGCGCCCAGGGGTCGCCACGGGTTACGGGCGAGATAGTCGTCAATCGCGGCGTGCCGCCCCGCCTGGGTTATGGGCGGAATGGCTCCCCAGGCGCCGGGTAGAAGGTGCTGCAGCAGCGCGCCGGCGACCAGTGCCACGCGCTCGGAAAAGTCGCGGGCGTCGGTCCGCCGGCGGTGCATCTGCCGGAACATGCGCACCACGAATTGCTGAACTTCGGCGCGCTGGTCGTCGATGGGACCCAGCAGCGCCAGCACGTCGGGGGACAGCCCGTCGCCAAAGTATTCGCGATTCAGCCTGCGGATGAATGACACGGAAGCTTCTCCGCCGCGTTGGGTTCGCCGCCGCTCATTGCAAAGGCAGCGGCCCCGCGGCCCACTGCCGCCACTGCCGTATGTCGTGCAGCTTCTGCAGTGGCGGCGGCAGACCGCTCAGCAGCGCGGCCGCTCTTTTGAGCGCAACATCGCGCTGCGCCGGTTCGGCGAGGGCCTGGGCGTAAAGGGCGTGGGCCAGCTCGTAGGGGATCCAGACATCGCCGTGATCGCGCGCCATGAGGCCTTGCTCGAACTTCACGACCGGATCGATTACCTGCGAGGCTTGACGCAGCTTGCCCTGGCGCGCGAGCGCCATGGCAAGCCAGGTCGAGATCTCGGCGCCGTCGCGCTTGCTCGCGATGACCGATGGGGCAAAGGGCACGACGATCGTGTTCTGCTCGAGCGCAACGCGCTCGGCGCGTTCGGCCAGCGCGAAGTGGCCAAGTTGGTATTCCGCGTGGCCGTATACATTGGTGAAATAGTAGAGCAGATCAGCCTGCGCGAGTTTCTGCACGTCCCCCAGCGACTTCGCACTCTGTAACTGCGTGATGGCCCGGCCGGCCAGACCGCTCGCCGCCGTGAAATCGCCGCGCTCGTACATCACCTCGGCTTGCACGATCTGCGCATCGAGCTCCGCGGCAAACCAACCGCTATCGCCCGGTGGCTGGTGAGAGGAATTCGATTCGAACAGCCCTTGGTCGCTCGGCGCGGTGCGCAGCGCGCCGGCGAGATCGCCGGAGACGGCCTGCCAGTGAGCCATCCGGCTACCGAGGTACCTGATCTGGACCACGAAACCGCCCTTCAACCTCGTCGACACCCCGGCCCATACGGCAAACGACTTGCGGCACCAGGCCAGCGCCTCGTTCAGGTGACCGCCCGCCCATAGCGGGAGGCAAACATCGGTCAGCGCCAATGCGAAGTTGTTCCGCGCACCCACGTCCCTGGGGTCGAGGCTGATGAGAGTCTGCGCAGTCTGCTGCTCCTGGAGCGCAAATCCCTGTCCGTGGCGCGGATCGAGCTCACCTTCCGCGGCGGCAACCATCCAGCCGTCGGTGATTTCCCTGGCGCCCAGGGTGAGCCGGTACCAGGGGCGTTTCGCCAGCACCCCATCGGCGACTGCAAGAACTCTCTTCCCAACCTGGAGCGCCTCATCGTTGCGGTCGAGGTTGACGAGCGCGTTCACCCGCCAGGCGCCCGCAAAGGCGTATTCGGCACTGATCTCGAGATCGTCAAGGCTCTCGGCGCCGAGCGCAGAGGCGATCTGCATGGCCTGCCCCGTGGCCTGCGCGGCGCCCGCGTAGTCGACGCCGACAGTTTGATCAGCCCAGCCGAGATTGGTGAGGGCTTCCAGGTAAGCCTCCCGGACGGGCCGTGAGGCGCCCGGCCGCTCGGCCAGCGGCTGGAGCATCGTTACGGCGCGGTGGCAGGCGTCGGCCGCGCTCTCATTGTCGGTCATCAGGCAGCGGGTCGCGTAAGCCCTGTCGAGGGCGACGAACGTTGCCTCGGAGCGATCGCCTCCCCGCTGCAGGCCCTCCAGCAGCCGGATGGCTTCGGCGGTGTTGCGCACGCCGGTGCCGGAATCGCCGAGCTGCTGCACCGTCTTGGCGTGCTCGATCAGCGCCATGGCGCCGTAACGGACTGTCTGGGGATCGCGCAGCTCGGGCGGCAGAGAATGGAAGTAATCGATCTGGCGCTGGGTGAACTGCGCGACCACATTGAGTTGCCCGAAGCTCTTGAGCTGGCGCTCGAAGTCGTCGGCGAGATACCCCAGGAGCCGCTCGGCATGAGTGCGGGCCTGCTCGGCCAAACCCCGATTCTGCTGCGCCAGGCGCTCGGCGCGCCGAGCGCGGTCGGCACTCACGTACGCGAACATCGCCGCCGACAGCGCGAGAGCCGCGAGCAGGATGCAGCCGATCGCGATCGTGCGCGCGCGCCTGAGCGCATGGCGCGCCGCGCGTGCGCGCCCGCGTTGTTCTTCGAGCACGCGCTCGGCCGTCTCGCGTGCCTCGCGCTCATGGCGCTGATCGCGGCTTGCTCTGACAACGCCGCAGATTACGTCGTGTGTCAGCTCGACCCGGCGCACATCGAGCCGCTCCTCGATGCGCAGTAGGCGGCGGTTGACGAGCGTAGCGAGTGTTCCAGGGGAAGCGCCGGCGGCGTCGAAGCGCTTGAGCAGCGTCTCCTCGGCCACGTTCTCGCGAAAGCCGGAGTCCGTGAGCAATTCGTCCTCGATGACCCGCCGCACGGCCGCCGGTTGATCGGCGAGCGAGCGCTCGTAGAAGCTCCCGAGGATGCTTTCATGGGAGCCGGCCAGGAGATCGAGAGAGATCGCCTCCCGCCCCTGGGCCACGCGCGCGTCATTCAACTCGCGGCAGATGAGACTCAGCAGCGCCGGCTCGACTTCCGCATTGGCGAGCTCCGAGGCACCGGCGACGAAGCGCACGATCGCAGCCGCCACCTCCTGCGACACCAGCTGCTGCCCTGGCCGCAGCACCGCCTCCAGCGCTTGCGTGCTGCCCATCGGAGCCAGCCGCAGCCGGTTCTGCGACAGGCTCGGCATTACCCCCTTCAGGCTCTCGAGCGGAGCGAGATAATCCTCCCGCAGCGAGATCAACACGCGGTAGTCGCTGCGGCCAAAGTCGAAGTGCTCGGCCGCCATCTCATCCTGCTCGAGCCGCGCCTCGAGGGCCTTCGGCGGGCGGTTCTCGACCAGATCGGCGAGCTCCTCGATGAAGCGCGCCGCGCGGGCTCTGCCGAACTCATCGCTTTGCGCGAGCGTGAAGAGCTCTTCGAATTGGTCGAAGATCAGCAGCGGGATGAGCTTGGTGCCCGCGGCGTCGCGCAGCACATCGTCCCGGTGGTGCAGGAACTCCCAGAGCGATTCTCCGGCTGCGGAGACGCCAGCCTGCGTCCACTCTCCGGAGGCGCTGGCGGCGCGCCGGATGGCGTCCTTGATCTGCTCGGCCGGCTCGGGCGTATCGCGTTCGTAGGCGATGCGCACGTACACCGGACAGTAGCCGTGCTCGCGCAACCCCGGGACGAGCCCGGCGCGCAGGATCGAGGTCTTGCCGAGCCCCGATTTGCCGAACAGCACCGTGAGCAGCTTCCTCTGCACTCGCCGCGCGAGCTCGGCCACTTCCTGATCGCGGCCAAAGAAGAACGCGCGAGTCTCTTCAGTGAAGGAAACGAGCCCCGGCCACGGATTGCGCGCATCGACCGTCGCTTCTGAGTCGGCCGGCGCCGCGGCGCCTGCGGCCTGGGGGGCGGCATTCACGCGCGGCGCGCCCTCGTGAGCTCGGCCAGGCGGCGGGCGAGCTCTGGGGTGACCTCGCCGCCCTGCAGCGCAGTGGAATGCAGTGCCTGGAAGCGCTCGGGCACAGTCGCGCCGGCCGCACTTACTCCGTCCAGGGTCACCGGGAGGATGAAGAGCGCGCCGTCCGCCATATTGCGCGCCCGATCGAGCGCATAGCTCCACTCGCGCCGGAAGTAACCCTCGTGGCGCCGCTCGGTGCTCTCGGAGATCACCGGGATGAAATACGAGCAGCGGGCGATGTTGCGCTGGATCTTGCGGTCGTAGTCATCGCCCCCCTCGAGCCGGTCGATGTCGAACCAGGTGGTGATCCCGGCGGCTTCCAGTCCAGCCTTGATCCGCTGCACCGCAGGCAGATCCTCGCGGGCGTAGCTGATGAATACCGCCTGCTCCGGCATCTCGCGCGCCGGCGGCAGGAAGCGCGCCGGACTCGCAGGCGTGGCTCCAGCGCCAACTCCGCGCCGCGCCTGCCAGCGTTGGTAGAGCTCCGATACGAAGCGCTCGGCGCCCCGGTAGATGCGGGTATGGACGCTGACCTGCTGCAGAAACGCCACGAGCTTCTCGTCCTGGCTGATATGGTCATCGGCGAGAACCTCACCAACGTCGCGTGGCGCGGAGAGCCGCTGGCGCTTGGCCATGCGCAGAAAGAGGCGCGCCACCCAGTTGGTGAGCGAGCTGCCGATCAGCAGCAGGTGGTTGTGCTCGAGCTCGTAGAAGAGCCGCTCAGGGGCGAGGTGCTCGCTCTGCAGCGCGCACATGTACTCCAGCAGATCCTCGTCCGAGATCACATAGGTCGGTGAGGCCGAGATTTTGCCGAAGAGGTGATACACCGTCGGCCGGGTAAGGCGCTCGCGCTCGGCCGGTAGATCGGTCACGCGGTTCGGCGCGTAGGCGAGCACATCGGTCGAAGACGCCCCACCGAAGCGCTCGAGGTTGATCGCCATCTCGAGGAGCGGGTCGAAGGTGGTAGAGACGAAGAGATCGAAATCGGTGATCGAGGCGAGCTGGCGCAGCGCCGCGGGGGGCTTGAAGTCCGCGTCTTTGAGCACCCCACGCAGTCGCACGTAGGCTTCCTCGCGCCGACCGCGATGCGCCAGAAACAGGCACACCACATCATTGAGCGTGTAGTGCTCCGGGAGCTGTCGAGTGTCGATATTGAGCTTTGCCGCCAGTCGCTCGGCGACCCAGTCGTAAAGCAGCCGCGGTCGCTCTTCGGTCGCGACCATCAGCAGCTCCGGCCCCACGATCGGGATGACCCGCCGCTCCTCGATGAAGCTTAAGAGGTCCTCCCAGGCGTTCTCGTCGAGTGCGGTCTCGTGCAGGGCAGGGGCTGCGGCGTTCATCGTGTGTGGCGGAGCATCGGCAGGCCCCTGTATTCGTTTGCCGCCGGATGCTACGTCGGGGTCGCGCACCAGTCCACCCCGGCCTACGCTCAAGTGCGACGGCGTGGCTGCGTCGGGATTCTTTACAGGCTCGCACGCGAGTCGAGCGCACAATCGCGCAACTCTCTGAATAAACTCGGCTTGCCTGCGCTGGCATGGCCCTTGCTCGGCCATAGCCTTAACTGCTGGATGGAAACCACAACTCAATCAGGAGCTTGGAACATGTTCACGCGCTTCTTCAGGATCGGCCTCATCACCACGGTCGCTGGCGCGATGTGCGCCGGTACGGCGTTCGCCGGCCCCATCGAGATGTTCCTGTCGAGTGGTGGCCAAACCACCACAGTGCTCATCGGCAATACCGGCGATCCATCGTCGGTTTCCTTCTCCGGTACGCTCAACGGCTGGACCATCACCAGCGGAACGGGTGGCACGAGCTTTTCGCCCAACCTGAACACCGCCATAGGCATTGATCTGGGCGGCTACACCGCGACCTGCGTCGGTGTTGGCGGATGCTCGAAAGACCCGCTGACGATCGCCGTCAGCGCGACGGGTTTCACCCAACCCATCGATACCAACGGCTTCCTGCTCGAGTTCAGCGGCAATGTCCACGGGGGTGAGGTAACCACCTCGGCTTATTGGGACACTGCCAATACTTATTTCTGCAACTCCGGCAACAGCGCCTGGAATGATTGCGGCTCCAGCGATCTCATCGGCTCGACCACATTGGGCAACGGCAGCAAGAGCTGGTCGACTCTCGGCGGACCCGACACCATCAGGTCCTATTCGCTGACCGTCGTCGATACATTCTCGGCCGGTGGCGGCCTCGATCCGTCCTATAGCGTGGACACGACCGTCACGCAGGCGGTGCCGGAGCCCGCTACGCTCGCACTATTCGGTGTCGGTCTGCTCGGCTGCGCCGTGGCTGTCACCCGTCGGCGTCGCGCTCGCGCCCGCCAGCTCTGAAACTTACTGTCCAACCCGCCCGTCCCAAGCGAAGGGCGGGTCAGCACCGCCCGATCCGCAGCATCAGTAGCACTTTCCACGCGCGGACACTGGCCAGAGCACTTCGACTTTGCCCTTGCGTACGCCGACATACCAGTCGTGGAGATTGCAGGTCGGGTCGCAATGTCCCGGAACAAGCTTCAGCCTTTCATTGATGCGGAGAACGCCACGCTCGTCCTCGATCACGCCGTGCTCATCCGAGACCCCGATGTATTTCACGTCGTTGCGGCCATGGACGACCGGAAGGCCGCTGTCGAGCGACAGCGCCTTGAGTCCCGCGTCGCAGACCGCCCGACCGGGATCCGCATGGCTCATCACCGAGGTCAGGACGAAGAGCGCGTTCTCCCATTCGCCACGGTCGATGCGATTGCCGTCCTTGTCCCTGATGCGCCCGTAGTCCGCATCCATGAAAGCGTAACTGCCGCATTGCAGCTCGTTATAGACGCCGGAATTCGCCTCGAAGTAATAGGAGCCCGTACCGCCGCCGGAGACGAGTTCCGGCTTCAGCCCCGCCGCCTGCAGGGCGGCGACGACCGCCTGCACGAGGACGATGGTGTCGTCGAGCTTGGCCCTGCGCTCGCCGTAGCTCTCGAGGTGCTGCATCGCGCCCTGATAAGCCTGTATGCCGCTGAACTTCAGTAGTGGCGCGACATCGATGGCTTTCGCAATCGCGATTGCGGCGCCGGGCGTCTTGACGCCGCAGCGGCCCGCGCCGCAGTCGACTTCGACGAGGCATTCCAGCGTCGTCGCGTGCCGTTGCGCCGCGGCCGAAAGCTCTGCCACGTTTGCCGCATCATCGACGCACACGATGATTCGCGCGCCATATGCCGGCAGGCGGGCGAGGCGATCGATCTTGACCGGGTCGCGCACCTCGTTGGACACGAGGATGTCTTTGATACCGCCGCGGGCGAAAACCTCGGCCTCGGAAACCTTCTGACAGCAAACGCCGACCGCACCACCCAGGTCCTGCTGCAGCTTTTGCACGTCGACCGACTTGTGCATCTTGCCGTGGCTGCGGTGGCGCATGCCGTGCGCCTTCGCGTACTCGCCCATCTTCCTGATGTTGCGCGCCAGTGCATCGAGATCGAGGATCAGGCAGGGTGTCTGGATATCGGCTTCGTCCATGCCGGGCAGGGCCGGGATGTCGTAGCCGACCGCGTGGCCGGTCAGATTCGTGTTCGCGCTCATGGATGCAGGAACAGCCGCCCGATTGCAAGCGCGAGAGGATACGGCTGGAATTCGTTGCGGTTGCTGAGGATGATCACGGCGAGGTGTTGCTTTGGCCAGCGGATGATCACGTTGCGGAATCCCATGCTTTCACCGGAGTGCCACACGGTATCGCCGGTGATGCGCCAGCCAAATCCGTACTTGATGCTGGGATCGTCGGTAGCGGTATGCGGCGTGAAGGCGGCGCGCCGCGAGTCTGCGCTCAGCAGCTTGTCGGTATAGAGCGCCGCATCCCATTTGGCCAGGTCGTCAATGGAAGAGTAGATCCCGCCGTCGCCGCGAGTGGCGCTCGTGGTGTCCTGGTCGGTTCTCATCCATTTGCCGTTTGTATCACTGTAGCCATAGGCCCGATCCGTCACCTGAGGCCCCCGGTCGTGCTCGTACATCAGTGTGTGCTCCATGCCGAGCGGCCGGAAAATGCGCGTTTTCATGAAATCCGCCAGATCCATGCCCGAAACCCGCTGCACGATCAGGCCCAGCAGCACATAGCCGCCATTGCTGTAGCGGTAAGCGCTGCCAGGCTCGAAGTAAAACCGGCGCTGTGAAGCGATCATGCTCAATACGTCGGCATCGTTGAGCTGGCTGGTTCGATTGGGCGGAATCAGATCTTCATAATCGATCAGCCCGCTGGTGTGGGTCAGCAGCTGGTAGAGGGTGATTCTGTCGTCGCTGGCCGGCAGCTCGGGGAGCCATTTGCGCACGCTGTCTCGCAGCCGCAGTTTGCCATCCTGCTTCAGAAGGAGGATACAGGCCGCGGTGAATTGTTTGGTCATCGATGCCAGGCGATAGTTGGTCTCCGGCCTGGCCTCGACGTGCGCCTCCAGATCGGCGTAGCCATAACCGCGTCTCACCATAGCCCTGCCGTCCCTGGTGACCAGCAGCGAGGCGCCGGGCACATCGCCCGTGTAGCGCCCCATCAGAGCGTCCATTTTGGCAAGCCTGGCCTGCTCCGCGGAGTGCGCGTGGACGCAGACTGTCGTCAGCAACCATATCAGTGCGGTCAGGGCCAGTCGCTTGCGCGTCATGATCGTACCTCCGCGGCGAAAGTCCTGCGTGTGCCGCCGTCACTCACACGCGTGCTCCCGTGTAAAGGCGAGGTCCTCGTAGTCGTCGCTGAAGTCGGCGTCCGGATCAACCTTGGCCATATGCAGCGCGTCGCCAGCCTGTTGCGGGAAATCAAGCCATGCCTCGGAGTTGCCGTCTCCCCAGTGCACCAGAAATCGCTCTCCGACGCGCATGACTTGTCCGGACAGCCTGGGAGATCTCCGCGAGGCGAAGAACACGGCATCCCCCCGTGCGCAAATCCGCGCCTCGCCGAACCACGGATCCCGCCACACGCCGAGCCGATCCGCGAGATCCCCGGGCGTCGCGGGCCTGCGTGAGGACGTATCGGGGACGCGCGCGATGCTCTGTTGACGGTCCTGATCAGCCAGCTCGTCGGCATAGCTGGCGACGCTGCGAGCCTTTCCCGGGGCGGTGACAAGCTTGGTCAGTACCTCGTTGAGCACGATGCGCGCATTTTCGGCATCGGCGTCGATGAGGAAGACATAGCCACTCTTCCGGAACGGCAACAGCGTCATGGCCGAGTACATGCCCGACAGCGTGCCGGTGTGCGACACCGTCATCTGTCCGTCCGCATCGGCAATGCGCCACCCATAACCGTAGCTGTAGAAGAGGGTGCCATCCCAGGCATGTTGCCGTGCGGATATCGGCATGGGGGTATAGCCGGTCCATTCCCTCTGCCGCTGTTCCGCCGCCAGCCAGGCCAGTTGCTTCGGTGTCGGTGCCAGCCAGTTCATGGCCCAGGTAAGCATGTCATTCAGGCTGCAACGCACGCCCCCTGCCGCGTCCATGGTGGCAGCGTTGACGATAGGGCCGCTGGCAGCCACTTCGACGAAATGGCCATCGCGCCATATGTGCGGGCTCGCTACGTCACCCACCTGGTCGCGGTTCCAGGTGCCGATCTGGCAGCGGCTCATGCCGAGCGGCTGGAACACTTCCCGGCGCATGAGCGTCGGATAGGGCGTGCCACCGGCTGCCGCAGCGACCTGGCCGGCCACGATGTAGAGCGTGTTGTCGTAGCCGTAACCCGCGCGAAAGCTGTACCCCGGCTTCAGATAGCGCAAGCCCCGGACCACGTCCTGGGGCGTGAAATCATTTGGCTCCGGCCACAGCATCAGATCGCCGGCGCCTTCGGGGAGGCCGCTGTGATGCACCAGCAGATCGCCGACCTGCATATTCGCCGTGACCCACGGGTCGTACATCTGGAATGACGGCAGGTATTTCGTAACGGGGTCGTCCCAATGCAGCTTGCCTTCTTCCACCAGGCGGGCCAGCAGCGTCGCGGTCATGGCTTTGCTGTTGGACGCAATCTCGAACAGCGTGTCGGTATCGATCGGCTTACCGGATTCCAGATTTCCCACGGTGCGCGTATAGACTATCCTCCCGTCCGCGATGACCCCGACGGCAATGCCCGGCAAGTGATACTGCGCCACCACGGCATCGACCAGTCGATTATAGTCGGGCAGCGGCGCGGCTCCGGGCGCGGCCGCGTTCGCAACCGTCCCGCATGCGACCAGTGCCAACCACGTGAACAAGCATCGGCCGGATCGTCTCATGTCCTGTCCCAGTTCTGTGCCGGCTGCTCACCGGCGATCATTTCGTCGAAGGTCTGACGCCGGCGCACAATAGCGTAACCACCGCGGTCGAGCAGCACCTCCGCGGCAAGCGGCCGGGAGTTGTAGTTCGATGCCATCGCCGCACCGTACGCCCCCGTCGTCCTGATCATCAGCAGATCGCCCGGCGCGCACGGCGGCAGTTGGCGATCGATGGCGAAGGTGTCGCTGGTCTCGCAGACCGGTCCGACCACATCGTAGGTTTCCGGCGGACCCTCTCGGGGCGACACCGGCACGATCTCGTGCCAGGCATCATAGAGGCTGGGGCGCAGAAGCTCGGTCATACCCGCGTCTATTACCAGGAACCGTCGCTGCCGCCCCTGCTTGATACGGAGCACGCGCGTCAGCAGAACGCCGGCCTCGGCCACGAGCCAGCGGCCCGGCTCGAGCAGAATGCGGCCGCCGAAGCCGCCCAGCGCCACCCGAATCACCTCAGCGTAATCCTTTACGCAGACCGGCCGGTCGTAGCCGGCGCGATAGCACACTCCGAGGCCGCCCCCGACATCGATGCTATTGATCGCATGTCCGTCAGATGCCAGCTCGCGCCAGAATGTGGCCACGCGTTGCAACGCCAGCCGGATCGGATCCAGGGAAAGCATCTGCGAGCCGATGTGCACGTGCAGGCCGTCCAGGCGAACATGCGTCAGTCGCGCGCGATCTGCAAACCATGCGCGCGCCTCGTCGATACCAACGCCGAACTTGTTTTCCGACTTGCCGGTGGAAATCTTGACGTGCGTGAGAGCATCCACGTCTGGATTCACGCGTACCGCGGCGTGTGCGATCATGTTTCGCGCCGCCGCCAAATCCTGTAACGAGTCGAGCTCGTCTTTCGACTCCACGTTGAAGCAGCCGATGCCGGCGGCCAGTGCATGGCCGATTTCGCCGGCGCTCTTGGCGACGCCGGAGAACACGATGCGCTCCGCGGGAATGCCCGCCTGCAGAGCGCGCTGCAACTCGCCGCCCGACACGATGTCTGCGCCCAGTCCCGCATTGGCCATCAACCCCAAAACGGCGAGATTGGGATTCGCCTTGACGGCATAGCAAACCAGCGTATCGAGCCCTTGGACGGCCGTTTGCAAGTCACGGACGCGTTGCCGGATGGCGGCAGCGGAATAGACATGGAGCGGCGTACCGGCCCGCTCGGCCAACGCCTGCAATTCCACGCCGTCCAGGCGTGAGCCGTCAGCGCACGCGCCTTCGCCGGCGGGGATGGTGTGGGCCATCGCTTGCCGCCGTGGCCTTAGCCCCCGCCCCAGAATTCCGGTGACGGAGGCATCAACAGACCGTCTCGCAGGGTGGCGCCATCCGGGTAGTCGCCTTGCAGCCAGAGCGGTCCATCCAGATCGACGAAGTCCGCTGCGCGTGCGAGCTCGAGCGCGGGAGCGATGCCCAGCGACGAGCAAACCATGCAGCCGACCATGATGCTGAATCCGCGGGCTCTCGCTTCACGCTGCAGGCGCCAGGCCTCCGTCAGGCCGCCGGTCTTATCCAGCTTGATGTTGACGGCCTGATAACGATCGAGCAGCGCGGGCAGATTCGGCGTGGTGTGGCAGGACTCGTCGGCGCAGAGCGGAATCCGGCTGGAAAACCCGCGCAGGACATCGTCGGCATCGGCCGGAAGCGGTTGCTCCAGGAGACTGACGGACGCGCGCTCGAGCGCCGGTTGGACCTCACGCAGGACGTCAATCGTCCAGCTCTCATTGGGATCTACGATGAGGCGCGCCGCGGGTGCCGCACGCCGCACGGCTTCGATTCGCCCGACCGGGTCGTCGGCGTCGACTTTGATCTTGATCAGCCCGGCATCGGCGATGCGGGCGGCCGCCTTCCCCATCTCCAGCGGTGTGTCGATGCCGATGGTCAGCGCGGTCACGAGCGGCGAATGCCGCGCCCGGCCCAGCTGCTTCCATACGGGCACGTGGGTGAGACGCGATTCCAGGTCCCATAATGCCGCGTCCACGGCGTTGCGCGCTGCTCCCGCAGGAAGTCGGACCTGCAGCTCGTCCCTGCCCATGCCGGTACACAGGGTGTTACGTTGCGTCTCGATCTGATCGATCACAGACGCCACGGATTCGCCATAGCGGCCGTAGGGAACGGATTCGCCGCGCCCGACGTGGCCCGCCTGCACGAGCTCGACGGTCACCACATCCGCCGCCAGCTTCACTCCACGCGAGATGCGAAAGGGTGATCGCAGCGGGAACGTGCGCTGCCTGATGTTCAGTGCACGCAGCACGAAAGCAAATTGTCCACGATGGATTCAACCCCCATGGTGACCGGGTCCTCGCAAGGCAGGCCCAATCGTTCGCTGACCTGCCGGCAGGCGGTGCGCGCCTCCTGTTCGGATATATTCGATGTGTTGAGCGCGACGCCGACTGCTTTGACGTCAGGGTTGGTCAGGCGAGCGGCAACGAGGTTGGCTTCCAGGCAACGGGCAAGGTCCGGGAGGGGGCACCCGGGAAGCCCGCGCATGTGCCGTCGCGTCGGTTCGTGGCACAACACCAGGGCGTCCGGTTGGGCACCGTGGAGCAACCCCAGCGACACGCCGGCGTACGACGGATGGAATAGCGAGCCCTGGCCTTCGATGAGATCCCAGCCGCCGTCTTCGCGCGCCGGCGAGATCAGTTCGGCCGCTCCGGAGATGAAATCGGCGATCACGGCATCCACGGGTATGCCGCTGCCGGCGATGAGGATGCCGGTCTGTCCGGTGGCACGAAAATCAGCCCTGATGCCGCGTTTTCGCATGTTGCGCTCGAGCGCGAGCGTGGTGTACATCTTGCCGACCGAGCAGTCGGTACCTACCGTCAGCAGGCGCTGCCCGGACCGCTTCCGACCGGTGCCGACGGGGATCCTTTGAGTGTATTCGCGCGCGTCGAACAATACCCGGCCATTGCGCTTGGCGGCGGCCACGATGTCCGCGTTCTCACGCAGCTTCTGATGCAGGCCGGCAGCCACGTTGAGGTTGGTTTTTAGGGCCGCAATGATGTCGGCGACGGTCTCGCGCGGCATCACGCCGCCGGCACTTGCGGTGCCGACCACCATCGTGTTTGCGCCCGCGGCCTTGGCCTGCGCCGGCTTCATGTCCGGCAAGCCCAGCGTCAGGCGGCAGCCGGGGTCCCGGTACTGGCCAATACACCACTCCGGCCGCCAGTAGGCCAGTCCTCTGGCTGTCTTGATCGCCAGATCGTCCGCCGGTCTACCCAGATACAGCAGGAATGGCGGGCCCCAATGGCCGTGGCCGGCCGTATCGCCGTGCTCGAACATGTGATCAGTGCTCCAACGGAATCCGTTCAGCGTGAATACGCGGCTAGAGCATAACCATTGGCGGGCGCCGGCCACCAATGAAAAGACGGGCACGTGGCATAACTCAGGGTTGTGGGCTTTACCCGGGTCGCAAAATCGTGCTGAACTGCATGCTATAACCGCTTGACTGCAACGAAGGGGACACAGTCGGTATGCGGCTGCGATACATTGAATTGCTTCATGCCATTCTGACCTCCGGCAGCATCACTGGAGCGGCAAAACTGCTGGACATCTCGCAGCCTGCGGCCAGCAAGGCGCTGCAGCACGCCGAAGATCAGCTCGGCTTTGCCCTGTTCAGCCGGGTCCGCGGACGCATACAGCCGACCCAGCAAGCGCAGTTACTGCGCGATCGGATCGAGAACATCATTCAGGAGGTGCAGGAGCTGGAGCGTCTGACGTCGAACATGAGCCAGCCGGGAAGCTACCCGCTGCGTGTGACCTGCACGCCGACACTGGCGCAGGTGTTGCTTCCTTCCGCGACCGTATTGCTGCGCAAGACTTTCCCCGATGTCACGGTCGAGCTGTCCACGGAGCATTCGGCGGCGATGTGCGAGTCCCTGACGCTCCGCGAAACGGACATCGGCCTCACCTTGCAGGATACCGGCCATCATCAGAACCTGCGCCAAAGAGTGCTCTGCCGCGGACAGGTCATGGCAATCGCTCCTCCGGGCTGGTGGCCCGTGGCGGAATTGTCGGCTCCATTGCCGATCGGCGCGTTGGCCAATCAGGCTCTGATCGGCATCACCGTGCGCGACGCCCTGGGCAGCACGCTGCAAAGCCATCTGGCAAAGATCGAGCCGGCGCCGAAAACCGTGATCGCGGTGCAGACCTATCAGTTGGCCCGCTCACTCGTGGCAAAGGGCGAAGGCGTGGCGCTGGTCGATCCCTTCACCGCCCGCTGTGGCGATGCGAGCACCGTGCAGATGCGCCCGCTGAAGCCGTCCCTTGAAGTCGTGCTGTATGCGATGCACCGGCCCGATAGCCCGTTGAATCCGGTGCAGAAGCGCTTCCTCCATCTCGTTCGGCAACTTGCCCAGGGAATGCTCGCCAGACGCTAGCGGATACCGGGGAATCGAGACGGAAGACGGCGGGTCATGCCGCTTCGCGCCTCTTGAGCGCCTGGTATTCATCGAAGACATGCCGCCAGATCGGACCGGGTTTCCCCGTGCCGACGGCGCGGCCGTCGAGGAGCGTAACGGGCACCACCTCGCGGGTTGCACTCGCGATCCAGATCTCGTCGGATGTGTAGAGCTCATCCCGGTGGATTTCGCGCACCGCCAACGGCAGCCCAAGCGCGACCAGCGCATCGCCGACGACGAGGCGAGTGATGCTCGGAAGGCGCTCGTGGCTCGCCGGCGGGGTGGCAATGTGCCCGTCCTTGACCACGAATACGGCGCTGGAGCTTCCCTCTGCGAGGCGCCCCCCGCCTACCAGGATCGCCTCGTCCGCGCCGCGGCGCCTGGCCTCCATTCGCAGCATCACGGGTCCGAGCAGAGCGATGGACTTGATATCGCAGCGCCGCCAACGGATGTCCTCCAGCGTGACGGCCACTAAGCCCTGCTCGAGTTGCTCCATCCGCGCCACTGCCAGCCGCCAGCAGAAGCCGAAGACGGTGGGGTGCATGTCCGGCTGCGGCAGAAAGTCGCGACCCCGTCCGGCCCCCCGCGTGACCTCCAGGTACATGCCCATATCGCCGCCGCCGTTGGCGGCGATGAGGGTCTGTATGAGCTCGGCCCAGCGCGTGCGCGAATAGGGGTTGGGAATAGCGAGGGCCTCCAACCCCGCCTGAAGGCGGTCGAAATGTGCCTGCAGGCGGAACGGCCTGCCGCCGTAACAGGGCACGACCTCGTAGATACCGTCGCCGAACAAAAATCCGCGATCGAGCGGCGAGACTCGGGCCGCGCGCGTGGACACCAGGGCGCCGTCGAGCAGACAGGTGGGAAGAGCGTCGGACATGTGCGCGCGGTCAGCTATGTGGCATCGTTACGGGCTGCACTTCTACGCCCGCATCGCGCAGGCGCTGGCGCAAGCGGTCGAGCTTGTCACCGAAAAGTGCGCTGCGCGCGGTGTCGCCGCGCAGCGGTTGTCGCACCAGGGCGGCGCTGGGCAGGCTCTGCACCGTGCGCGCCGTCCTGTGAAACTCCAGACACGCGGGCGCGAAAGGGAGATTGCAGAAATCCAGCAAGCGACGGATCACGGTCTCCGGCTCGGCTACCAGCGCTTCGTATTGAAGGTCGAATACCTGATTCGGATACCTGTGCAGCCAGAAGCGCGTCAGGCGCAGGAAGTCGCTGCAATAGTCGGCCATCTCATCGAGGTCGCAGGCGAAACCGCTGGCCTCGCTGAAGCACTGACGGAAACAGCCCAGGCAGGTCTCCACCGGATCGCGCCGAACGACGACCACGCGCGCGGCGGGCAACATCGCCAAGGCGGCGCCCACCAGATACCACGTGACGAGGCTCTTGTCGGTGAACCGCGGCTTGGACTGCCGCCAGCGCGCGGTGCGCGCAAGATACTCGCGTCCCAGGCGTTGCCAATCCTCGGCCGTGGCGTCGGGCACCCACAGTGGAAATGCCGAATTGCGGCGCCCGGTTTCCGCATCGATGACCTGCTTCATGTCCTTGATCTCATTCGCACCCTCTACCTCCGGATGCGAAGCCAGGATCTGCTCGACCAGCGTCGAGCCGGAGCGCGGGATGCTGACGATCAGGATGGCTTCGTTCCCGAGCCGGGCATCGATCGGCGTCGGCGTCGTGTCCGCAAATACGCGCCGGATCGCGTCGACACGTCTGTGCTCTCCCGCCGCATCCCACTTCACCCGGCGCCGTCGCGAAGCATTGGCGGTCCGGAACGCCTCGAAGGCTTGCGCGTACTCACCCTGGCCCTCCAGGGCCTTCGCAAAACTGAAGCCGAGCAGCTCGCGATCACGATGCGACAGATCTTCCCGCGCCAACGAGCGCTGCAGCGAAGCAACGTCGGCCGTGTCGAAGCGCACAACGTTGAGATTCGACAGTCCGAACCAGCCTTCGGCATTGGCGGGCTCGCGCCGCAGCACTTCGCGAAACTCGGCCACGGCGGCATCGACCTGGCCCAGATTGGCCTGCGCACGGGCAAGTGAGAGCCGGGCGGATATGTGCGCGGGATCGAGCTCCAGCGCGCGTCGCAGCGCGGCGACGGCCTCGTTGGTATGCGCCTGGCGTCCGAGTGCCTCCCCGAGGTTGAACCACGCCGATGTAGAATCAGCCTCCAGCCTGCAGGCCTGTCGAAAGTGCGTCAGGGCTTCGTCGGCCTCGCCCTGCTCGAACAGCGATATGCCGAGCCCGATGCGCAGATCGGAATCCTCCGGGCACATCGCAAGGACCCGCCGGAAGCACTCGATCGCCTTCACGTGCTTGCCGAGGCGCTGGACCACCATGCCCAGCAGCCGGACGGCGTCCGGTTCATCCGGCGCCAAGTTCAGTACGTTGGTCAGGGACCGTTCCGCAGCCTCGAACTGCTGTTGCGCCCACTCCCTACGGGCCCTCGCCAGCAAGCGGGCGGCCACCGATGAGAGCGGCCGCTGCGAGACGCCCTGCGCGGACTGTGTCATTTTCGCATGCTACGCCCGCGTCACTTAGAAGTCATAGGCAATCTGGAATCGGACACTGCGCGGCGGCGTGAAGTTCTCGACATAGCCGTAATCCGAGTTGGGACTGTCGGTCGTCCCGTAGGAGTCGTCGAGAAACAGCGGCGTCTGCCTGTTGAGGACGTTGAACACCGCGACATTGAAGTCGAGCCTGTGGTCGGCCCAGTGCCACGAGGGCTTGTAATCCAGGTTCAGGTCCAGGCGGCTGGTCCATGGCATACGGCCCAGCGAGCCCGGCGGCACCGGCTGCCCGCCGCACCAGTAGTACGTGTGGGAGCCGTGCAGAGCCACCTGATCCGGTCCGTATGGACCACGGCACATCTTGGGTGTGCCGGAGGCGGCGTACAGATTGGCGCCCACGGTCCAGTCCGGGGTGATCGCGTAAGCTCCGTAGGCCTTGAACTGGTGCGTGCGGTCGTTCGGCAGTATGCCGTACGAATTCTGCATCCTCTCGGGGAAGTCCCACGCGGTCGTGATCGACTCGTACGATCCGCTCTGTTGCGAGAAGGTGCTGACCGGTCCTTCGGTATTGCCCCACGTCTTGGAATACACATAGTCCACCTTGACCGACCACTTGCCGTTCCACACGCGCGCCAGTGAGAAGTCCAGCGAATAGTATTGGCGGATGACCCCCCGCGGGAAGCCCTGATCCTGCGGTGTGAGCGTGACCGGAACGAGGCTTCCGGTCGGCGATTTCATCAACAGATGCTGGGTCACGCCCGGGTTGATCAGGACGAGGCTTTGGGCCCAACTGTTGCAGGTGGCCGGCGTCATCCACGTATATCCCTGCGCGAACCCGGCGGCACACTCGCGCTGCTCGTCGTCGAAATCGTCGATGATCCGGGGCATTTTCTGGTACGTGCCCGTCAACCCGCCGACCCACTTCTGTTGCAGCAGGTCGAACTGGTGCTGCAGGCCGAGCACGAAGTTGTCCGAATACTCGGCCTTGACGTTCTGGGCGGTCGATATCCTCGGGTCCTTCGGCTGGCCATATTCGCTGTCGATCGACACGCCCGTTGACGGACTCTGCGGCAGGGGTGTGAAGCCGATCGGGGCGCCGGTCGCCGGATTGATGCCGGTGTAGGTGCCATACTGGCCGGCATCTATCACGGGCGAGGCGATCGAAGTCGCGGTGGTGAGCGGAAGCGCCAGGTAATAGCGGCCGGCGTTGCCGAATACCTTGAAGGTGGAATCGCCGTGGACGTCCCAGCTGAATCCGAACCGGGGGGCCCACTGGGGGCTGGTCAGCTTGATGTAAGGGACGCCGAACGAATCGTAGTTGGTGAACTGGTCGTTGCGCAATCCCATGGACAGCAGCAGCGTGTCGGTGACCTGCCAGTTGTCTTCGATGTACTGTGCCTGCTGTTGGACCTTCACCGACGAGGACTGCTGGTTAACGAATTTCTCCACGTAGTAGCAATGCGTGTTGCCGTCGTAGCCGACGGTGCACTGATTCGACGGGCCGACATAGGGCGGGACATTGGGGTTGGTGCCGAAAACCGCCACGCCGGGGTCGCCGTATCCGTAAATCCACGAATAACCCGGTCCGGTCATCTGGAATCCGTCGTCGATGTCCCAGGAGTTGATGTTGTCGATACCGACACTGATGTCGTGGGTTCGCCATTTATAGTCGAGGCCCACGCGGTAAGACGTGACGTTGGTGTGATGTGTGGGGATGTCCTGCGTCGTGTTGAAGTTCGAGTTGACGATGCCGCCTGGCGGGGAGAACCGCGGGTCCTCCGTGGACGGGCTGCTGATGTTCGGCAGGGTCGGATCGTAGCCGGGATACACCGGCTGCTGGGTGTCATAGTCGCCATGGATCTGGCCGAACATCGCGTCCAGGCGGAGGTTGTCGGTGAGATAGGAAGTGTAGTTCGCCACCCACATCCTGAAAGTGTCCTTCGTCGTCGGATCCCGGCTGTCGAAGGCCCCGGATTGCAGGGTGTCGTAGTCGAAGTTGTAGGCGGTCTGCCACTGCTTGAACGCGCTCTGCAGCCAGGTCAGGGTGAGGAGATTGCTGTGGTTGATGTTCCAGTTGAGCTTGGCGTAATACTTCGGCGCGTCGGTGTGATAGTCGGTGTCGTAGGGATCTTCGATCGAGCCTACGCCGGTCGGGGTCTGGCCCGAGCCGAGCGCGTCAAAGGTGGTGCCGCCCACGTTGTCCTCCTCGGCGCCCAGGAAGAAGAACAGCTTGTCCTTGATGATCGGGCCGCTGACGTAGGCATCATAGATCGCTTCGTCGGAATGCGAGCCCTTGTTGTAGGTGTGGATGTCCCCCGGACTCTCGCCGGGCGCGGTTTCCAGCGGATTGGCGTAGTAGGAGTTCCGCTCGTTGCTTTGCAGAGAGGCCGGCTGGTAGGAGGCGCGCACGCCGAAGTGCCACGTGTTGCTGCCGCTCATTCCGATCTGGTTGATCACGCCGCCGACGGATCGGCCATATTTGGCGCCGTAGCCGCTGGTGAAGGTCTGTTGCTCCTGGATGGCGCCGTACGGCAGCTCGAGACCGCCTTGCCCATAGAGCGCATCGGTGACGTTCATGCCATCGATGTAATACGCATTCTCGGCCGTCGAAGCGCCGCCGAAGACATTGATCGGCGTGCCCAGGGGGCCGCTGTAGAGCTGTGGCGAGCCCATGCCGACACCCGGTGCCAGCTCCGCGATGCTGGCGGCGTCGCGCGGCAGCGGCAGCCGCTCCAGGTCCTTGGCCGTGATCGTGGTGACCTCATTGGTGGTGGTCACGTCGATCGCGGGAATCGATCTGGCCGAGATGGTGACGGTTTGCAGGCTGTTCGAGCTGGCGGCCGAACTGGCAAAAACCACCACCACCGCGCCCGCGGCCACCGGACTGACGTCCCGCTTCGTCTGCACGACCTTGCCGTCCTGCAGCAGGGATACCGAGTAGGTACCGACCGGAACGGAGATCGAGTATGTGCCCGATGACCCCACCCTGATGGTGCGGTCGAAGCCGGAATCACCCGTGACCCGTATGGCTTCGTCGGGAGCAACCGGAACCGTGCCTTCGATCGTGCCCGAAATCGCCTGTCCCCAGGCGCTGGTCGAGAAGCCCATGATCGCTGAGCTGACGGCGACCGCCAGCGCTTTGCGCTGGATGCCGCTATTACGATGCAATCGACGCAAAGACGCTCTCTTCACGATACTTACCTCCCCTATTCTGGGTAAGCAGCGAGGTGCCGCTGCTTGTTTTTATCGCGTCGGCACGATAAGCAACCGATGGCCACGCGCGGTGCAGGCAAACCACACGCGGTCTGGGCCCGAGGATACTCACCCGCACGCGGCGACCACCAATGAAAAGACCGCCATTCGGCATAGCCGCGGGTTATGGTCACGCTGCCGGCACGGGGACGGGGAATATCGCGAAAGCCGCTGTGTGCTGCATGATTTCGCGTGTTTGTCAGAGCGGACGTCGGTATGACTCGTCCGCGACGAGCCGGCTCTACAGGTTGGCGGTGACCATGTACGATCCGCGGCCATGACCGAATCGTCAGCGATCGCGCCACGCGAACTGCCGCGCAAACTCGGACTCTTCACCGGCATGGCGGTCGTGGTCGGGGTGATCATCGGCAGCGGCATCTTTCGCGTTCCGTCGCCGATCGCGGCCGCGGCCGGCAATCTCACCGGTGTCGCCCTGGTGTGGATTTTGGGGGGCATCATCGCGCTCTTTGGGGCGCTTTCGCTGGCCGAGCTCGCTGCAATGTATCCCGCGGCCGGCGGCCCCTACGTGTATCTGCGCGAAGCGTACGGCCGCCCGCTCGCGTTCCTGTTCGGTTGGATGTGGCTGCTGACTGAACCGATCTCATGGGCCGCGCTGAGCCTGACATTCGCGGAATACCTGGGCTATTTCGTGCCGGTTCGCGCACCCGTGCAGCACGCGATCGCGGCGCTGCTCATCATCCTCGTCGCTGCCGCAAACTATCGATCGGTGCGGCTGGGCGCAGCGATCCAGAACCTCTCGGCGGCCGCGAAAATACTGGCGCTTGTGGGCCTGTCAGTGGCGATTTTCGCCTTTGCGCCCGGAGGTCAAGCGAATCCCATTCGTGCGGAGCCAATGGGCACGGCGAACTGGTCCGGCATAGGCATCGGCCTGATCGCCGCGCTGTGGGCCTACGATGGCTGCGAAAATCTGACCGCGTTGTCGGGCGAGGTAAGGAACCCGCGGCGCAATCTGCCGATTGCGCTGATCGGGGGTATCGTGGTGGTAGTCGCGGCGTATCTGCTCATCAATGCCGCCTATCTGCGCGCGCTGCCGTTGCAGCAGCTCGCGGCGTCGAAATCCGTGGCTGCCGACGCCGCCGGAGCGGTGTTTGGGCGGGCGGGGGCTGCGCTTGCCGGCGCGCTGGTGATGCTATCGGTATTCGGCACCCTGAACGGCAGCATCCTCTCCAGTCCGCGGGTGTTTTTCGCGATGGCCGAGGACGGCCTGTTCTTCCGCACCGTCGGCCGCGTCCACCCGAGGTTCGAAACCCCCTACGCTGCAATCAGCTTCATCGCGGTGCTGGCCGTGATCTACGTGCTGCTGCGCGACTTCATGCAGTTGGCCGAGGGCTACGTACTGGGTGTCTGGCCGTTCCTGGCGCTGTGCGTAATCGGGCTGTTCGTCCTGCGCCGGCGGCACCCGGACTTTCCCCGCGCCTACCACGCCCTTGGTTACCCCGTTGTTCCGGCGCTGTTCGTACTGGCCACTCTCGCCGTCATTGCGAATGCGCTCTACGCGCAGTTCCGATCCACCATCGCCAGCATCCTCATCACCTTGGCGGGTGTGCCTCTGTACTTCCTCTGGACGGCGTGGCAACGTCGCCGCCCGGCTATCGCGGCGCCGTCAGCCCCCGGCTCTCGTAACGGAGCTCGTTCATGACACGACCGACATTGCTTCTTGCCACGCTTGCTTTGATGGGAGCCATGCCCTGCATGGCCAGCGAGAGCGTCGAGGCTCCGCCCGGCCCCGTGGCGTTGACAGTCCGGTTGCCCGATCCCGGTCAGAGGATCTTCGATGTGAACGAGGTGATGCCGGTCAGGCCGGGGTCGTTGACTCTCTATTATCCGAAGTGGATTCCCGGCGATCATTCACCGGATGGCCCCATAGAAGAAATGATGGGACTGGAAATCACGGCCGGCGGCAAAAGGATCGCATGGCGCCGTGATGACGTGGACATGTTCGCATTTCATTTGACGGTGCCGGCGGGGACGGATCGGATCGACGTCCGCTTCCAGAGCCCGGCGAATGATCGAATCACACCCAACCTGATGGGACTCGCGTGGAATGCCGTAGCGCTGTACTACGCGGGTTACCCGACCAAAGCGCAGATATATCAACCGACGCTGGTGATTCCTGTCGCGTGGCAATATGCGAGCGCGCTGAAGACGGAAACGCGCAGCGGCGGGCTCGTCACGTTCAAGCCGGTGCCGCTCAACACTCTGGTCGATTCGCCGGTGATCGCCGGGAAATACTTCCGGGAAATCGACCTAACGCCACCGGCGTCGTCGGTGCATCGCTACCTCGACCTGGTGGGTGACGACGCCGCGGCCATCGCCATTTCCGATGCGCAGATGGCCGGCTATCGCCGCCTGGTCGAGCAGGCACAGGCATTGTTCCACTCGCATCACTACGATGACTATCACTTTCTGCTGACGGCGAGCGACTATACGTCGAAGGGTGGCCTGGAGCACCATCGCTCGAGCGACGACCGCGCCCGCGGCGGCTCGAAGGTCTTCGCGGACGCCGATCATTTCATGCTCGATGCTTCCCTGCTGCCGCACGAATACACGCACTCGTGGAACGGCAAATTCATGCGGCCGGCGCAGCTTTGGCAACCCGACTTCGAGCGTCCGCAGCATGGCCGCCTGTTGTGGATGTATGAGGGCCTCGATGTCTATCTCGGTGACATGTTGACCGTGCGGAGCGGATTGTGGTCGCCGGATACCTGGCGGGATGTGGTGGCCTACCGTGCCGCGGCAATGGTCCACCGAGCCGGCCGCGACTGGCGGCCGCTGATCGACACCACCGTCGCGGCGCAAGTGCTCTATGGCTCGTCTATGGCGTGGTCGAACTGGCGCCGGGAAACCGATTTTTATCGCGAAGGCCAGTTGCTGGGGCTCGCCATCGACATGAAAATCCGGACCCTGAGCCACGATCGGCGCTCCATTGACGATTTTGCGCAGCGGTTTTTTGGCGTCGACAACGGCAGCTTCGTTACCCGCACGTATACGCTCAGCGACGTCGTGAACGCGCTCAATGCAGTCCAGCCTTATGACTGGGCCGGATTCCTGCACGACTGGCTGTACGGCGTCGGGAAGCAGGTGCCGCTGTTGACCGGCATCGAAGCCAGTGGCTGGCAACTCGTGTACACCGACAAACCCAACCGATATCAGAACGCGCTCGAAAACGTCGGCGAGGGGGAGCTCGAAGCAAAGGGAGTCGACGAAATGCTCTCGGTCGGCCTGTTCCTCGGGGACGGCGGCAAGATCGAGGATGTGTTGTGGGACGGGCCGGCCTTCAAGGCCGGACTCGCGCCGGGCATGAAACTCACCGCCATCGATGGACAGCCGTACAGCCCGCAGGCTTTGCGAGCCGGAATCATCCACGCGCAGAAGAGCGGCGAGCCATTGCGTATGCAGGCGCAGATCGATGGCACGACCGAGCTGTATACGGTCCACTATGGCGGCGGTCTGAAGTACCCGCACCTGGTCCGCTCTGCCGGAAAGACTGATTACCTGGATGAGATATTTGCGCCGAAGCCGCAGGGTGATGACCCCTGAGGAAGTGCATGCTCCACGGCCGGCCGGCCCGACGAGGCATTCACGGGACGACAGACCCGGGGGAGCGATCATGAAGAGGCTTTGGTTGAGCGCCCTGATCGCAACTCTGGGGCTCGCGCCGCTACCGGGCTGCGCGAGTGCCCCGAGTGCCCGGGAACCGGCGCCCTTGCGGGGCTTCGACGGCTACGTTCGATACGCCATGAAGGTCTGGGGTGTTCCGGGACTGGCGATCGCGATCGTCGACACTGACCGCGTCGTAATGGAGAAGGGGTTCGGCGTCCGGACCGTCGGCTCGCCGGAGAAGGTGGACGTACACACGCTGTTCGGGATTGCCTCCGACAGCAAGGCATTCACGACGGTCGCTCTCGGGATCCTGAAGGACCGAGGCCAGCTCGATTGGGACGACCACGTCACGCAGTTCCTGCCAGGATTCCAGCTCTATGAACCCTACCCGACCCGCGAGGCCACGATCCGCGACCTGCTCAGCCACCAGACCGGCGACTGCGGTGCGGATTTTCTATGGTACGGCAGCACCAACACCAGCGCCGAAATCATTCACAAGCTGCGCCTGCTGAAGCCGCGGTACAGCTTCCGGCGACGGTACTGCTACAGCAACAACATGGTGATGGCGGCCGGCCAGATCATCCCTGCCATCACTGGCGTCGAGTGGGGCGCGTTCGTCGAGCAGAACATCTTCCAGCCGCTCGACATGACGGAGAGCAACACGTCGATCGCGGCGTTCCGGCCCAATGGCGACATCGCTACGCCGCACGCAGACATCGACGGGAAAATCACGCCGATCCATTGGGCCAATGTCGACAACATTGGACCGGCGGCTGCGATCGATTCGAACGCCCATGACATGGCCCACTGGCTCGAGATGCTGCTGAACGACGGTACATATGAGGGCCGCCGCGTCGTCAGTGCCGCAGTGATCCATGAAATGGAGTCGCCGCAGGTCGTGATCCCTTCCAGCTTCGAGAACGGTGTCGGCGAGATCATCAATTCGTTCCCGACGGCGCTGTCGCCGGCTTATGGCCTCACGCTGCGCACCGAGGACTTCCGCGGCGTGCGTATCGATTGGCACGCCGGATCGATCGACGGAATGGGGTCTGTGGTCGGCCTCATCCCGTCGCGCCATCTGGGGGTGGTGATCCTGGCCAACAAGGACGATACGAACCTGCCCATCGCCCTGATGGACGTGATTTTCAACGACTACATCGGGCCGCCGCACGTCGACTGGGGCGCGAGTCTGCTGGCGCTCATGGCGAAGAGGCGGGCGCAGGAGGAAAGGTCGCAAACGGAACACAGGATATCGCGCCAATCGCAGCCGCAGCCGTCGCTGCCACTCGAGGACTATGCGGGCGACTACTCCGATCCGCTTTACGGCCTGGCGACCGTCTCGCTTGCCAACGGACACCTCGTGTTGAGGCGAGGCGGCGAGTTCGTTGGAGATCTGGAGCCCTGGACCCACGACACCTTCAGGGTGACTTGGCGCTACCGTTTCCTCGGCGACGACTTCGTGCAGTTCGGCCTTTCCCCGGCGGGTAATGCGGACACGCTATACTTCCTGCGCGGGGAGGGTTATCCGCCGCTGATGACCCTGCACCGCAAGAGCGGTTCGAAGACGGACACAGGGTCGTCCGTCACTCCCCGGCGCGCAGATTCTTCAGCTGCGCATCGCGCAGGTCCAACTCCCGTTCGATCCGGCGCCGCGCCTCATCCTTGAGCTGCCCGGCACGAGACAGCTCGTTGATCCGCTGGCGCTCGGCGGCCAGCAGCTGCAGCTCGATTTCCTCGTGCAGCTCAGTGAGCCTGCGCTCGGCGTCGCTGCGCCGCCCGAGGTGAAGCAGCTGGTCATGATAACTCCCGCGCAATGGCGCGACGAACTCCTCGGTGAGCTCTCGCTCGCCGGTCAGCTGCGCGAGCCGCGCCACGGCGGCCTCGACCGCCTGGCGGCGGGCCACAAACTCGGCTTCGCGGTCGGCGCGGCGCTCGCGGTAACCGGCCCGAGCGAGTCCCAGCGCACGCATCGCGGCCGGCATCGTCAGGCCCTGGCCCACCAGAGTCACCATGATCACGCAAAACGTCAGGAAGAGGATCAGGTCCCGATGCGGAAATGGCGCGCCATCCGCAGTCGCCAGCGGCAGCGCGAGTGCCGCAGCGAGCGACACGATGCCACGCACACCTGTGAACGCCAGTGCGAACGGCCACTGCCATGGCGGCGACGGGTCGCGACGCCGGAGCGACGCCGACAGCCAGCGCGGCACATAGGTCGCTGGGAACATCCACGCGAAGCGCGCCCCGATCACCACTGCGCTGACGACCACCGCGGAGACCGCCAGCTCGCGCAGCGAATAGATCCGGATACCCGCCATCAGCGCACGCGCCTGTAGCCCGGTGATCAGGAAAACCATGCCTTCGAGCGTGTACGTGAGGAAGTCCCAGAAGAACACACCTTGCAGACGCGTTGCGGGACTGATCAGCCGCGGGCCATTCCAGCTGACGTACAGTCCGACAGCCACAGTCGCCAGCACTCCGGAGCCTCCGAGGTACTCGGGTGGCCAGTAAGCCAGGAACGGCGTCAGCACTGACAGAGTGATCTCGATGGAAGGATCGGCGGCCCAGCGCCGCAGCCGCAGCATCACCCAGCCGACGCCGATTCCCCACAGTACTTCTCCGGCAACGATCACGCAGAACAGGCCGGCGGCACGGCCCACAGAAAATGCGCCGAGGCTCACGGCCACGACCGCGAAGCGATACAGAATCAGTGCCGTCGCATCATTGGCCAGGCCCTCGCCCTCGAGGATCACGAGGATGCGACGCGGCAGCTTCAGGCGGCGGGCAATCGACAGCGGCGCCAGCGCATCGGGCGGAGAGATTATCGCTCCCAGCACGAATCCCTCCGGCCACGGCAGACCCAGCAGCCAGTGCGCAGCCGCCGCGGCGGCTGCCGTGGTGAACATCACGCAGCCGACCGCCAGCATCGAGATCGGGAATAGATTGAAGCGAAACTCGCGCCAACTCATCGCGACCGCGGACCAGTACACCACGAGCGGCAGCACCAGCAGCAGCACCAGCTCCGGTGACAGCTGCAGTGTCGGCAGTCCCGGGATCAGCGCCAGCACCACCCCGGTGATCACCAGCAGGATTGAAGGCGGAATCTTCAGGCGCGCCGCCGCGACGCCGACCGCGGCGGTCACGGCCAGCAGCAGGACCAGGATCTGGACAATGCGAATCAAGGGCGTGGCGCTCGGACGAATACTGCGTTTGGGTTCTGCGGCAAAATTGAATATATATTGTCGGGAGACGCACGTACCAGCTCAGGGGGAAGGCCGCTCGATGGGTCGTACGAGGATTCCGGTCACCGTAATCGTGATCGCGGGCCTATATCTCGCCGTGGGTATCGGCGGTTCTGTTGCGCACTTCAGCGACCGTCGCGCCCCTGATTGGATCTGGATCGAGATCACTGAGCTTGTCGCAATCGTGTGCGGCGTCTTTCTGCTGCGCGCGCAGAAATGGGCTCGCTGGCTTGCTATTGCATGGATGGCGTTTCACGTCGCCATAAGCTTCGGTGCATGGCGCCAGCTCGCGATTCACAGCGTGTTCCTCGTCCTGATGGTCTGGTGTCTCTTTCGCGCGGATGCCAGTCGCTTTTTTCACAACGGGCAGCGGGCCGTGGAGTGAGCGGGTGATGCAACCTTCCCTGGAATCTTCCGAGTCGGCTATCGCCCCGGCTTGGCACACCATGGCAGTGCTGTTGGTGGTGCTCGGCGTTTCCCTGGTCGGAGCCCGCCTCCAGTTACCCGCCATTTTCGGCAGCCACGGCCGTGTTGGCCGCTATCTGATCGCCATGTTCGTCGAGTGGGCGACGGTGGCGCTCATCTGGTGGGGACTGAGCCGCCGGGACATCAGGATGTCCGATCTGATCGGCGGCAGCTGGGCGCGCCGCGTTCAGATTCTGCGTGACCTCGGCATCGGCATCGCATTTGTCGTCATTTTTGGCTTCGGCGTGACCCAAGTGCTCTCTAATCTGCTCCAAGCCGTCCAGCCACCGACAGTGCGCGCACTGATGCCGCAGACGCCCTTGGAAGTGATTCTTTGGGTCCTGCTAGCCCTGACGGGAGGATTCTGCGAGGAGGTGATTTTTCGCGGCTATCTGCAGCGCCAATTTTCCGTCCTCACTCGCTCCCTCGGCGGCGGAATCGTGCTCCAGGCCATTGCTTTCGGCCTCAGCCACGGATACCAGGGCTGGAGGTTGATGTCGGTCATTGCCGTCTACGGGGCCTGCTTTGGCTGGCTCGCACACTGGCGCCGCAGCCTGCGGCCCGGCATGCTCGGCCATGCCTTGCAGGACACTACGGTCGGATTGCTGGCTCGCTTCCTGATGCGATGATTGCGCGCCTGACGTGGAGCGGGTGAAGGGAATCGAACCCTCGTCACTTGGTTGGGAACCAAGAGCTCTACCATTGAGCTACACCCGCGGCGCCATCGATCTTACGAGAGACCGGTCCCTGCCGGCAATCCACCGACGCGCCGGTGCGATGCCGCCTGCCGCTGGACCTGCTTGCCCTTGGGCGGGCTATCGTCGGATCATCGTCTGCCATGTGCCGTCACCGGAATGACCCCCAATGAGCGCTGAGCCACAGACCATTCTCGAGCGGGCGGTGTGTGTCTACTGCGCTTCGAGCAGCGCGGCGCACTCTGAATACCGCGAAGCCGCCTTCAGACTGGGCGAGGTGCTGGCTGGCCAAGGGGTCACGCTGATCTACGGCGGCGGCAGCCGGGGGTCGATGGGCGCTCTTGCCGATGGCGCGCTCGGCAAGGGGGGCCGCGTCGTGGGAATCCTGCCACGCTTCATGGCCGACCTCGAATGGGGCCACCAGGGACTCTCGGAGCTCAAGCTCGTCGAGGATATGCGCACCCGCAAGCATCTGATGCTCACGGGCGCACAGGCGGCCATCGCGCTGCCCGGCGGCTGCGGTACCCTGGAGGAGCTGCTCGAGGCCATCACCCTCAAGCGTCTGGGGCTCTTCCTCGGGCCCATCATCCTGGTCAACACCCGGAGATTCTTTCAGCCGCTCCTGGACTTGCTCTCTCACGCCGTCGGCGAGCATTTCATGGACGAGCGTCACTCGCTCATGTGGCAGGTCGTCTCACAGCCCGAGGATGTTCCGGCCGCTCTCGAGCGCGCGCCCGCCTGGACGGCGGAGTTCCGCAGCTTCGCTGCCGTGTAGCCTAACCGGTCTCCGCGGCCACCAGGACTTTGCCGAAGCGGCGTTGGCGCCGGGCATAGTCGGCGAGCGCCGTCCTGAGCTCCGCCTCGCCGAAGTCGGGCCAAAGCCGGTCGGTGAAGTAGAGCTCCGCGTAGGCGCAGTCCCAGAGCAGGAAATCCGACAGCCGCTGTTCGCCGCCGGTGCGGATCAGAAGATCGACCGCGCCGGTATCCGGCACGGAATGGTCGACGTGCGCCAGCAGGTCCTGGAACTCCTCGACGCTCAAGCCGCCGTCTCGCGGGGCGCGGCGCGCGGCCTCGAGGATGCTGTGCTGGGAGGAATAATCTATCGCGATCCGCAGGTGCATCCGCGAGCAGTCCGCCGTCAGGCGCTCGCTCTGCTCGATGGCGCGCACCAGGCTCTGCCGCAACCGGTCGCGGCGGCCGATGACATTGATCCTGATGGACTGCTCGATGCACTGGCGGGTCTCGGTCGTCAAATACCGCTGCAGCAGGCGCATCAGCGCATCGACCTCGAGATTCGGGCGCCCCCAATTGTCGGAGGAGAATGCGTAAAGCGTCAGTGTACGGATGCCAGTGCGTGCGGCTGCCTCGACGATACCGTTGACGGCCTTTGCGCCGTGGACGTGTCCGACACTGCGCGGCATGCCCCGGCGCTGTGCCCAGCGGCCGTTGCCATCCATGATGATTGCGACGTGCAGGCTCATCGCGCCGCTCACGACCGCCGCGTCGCTTTGATGACTGCCTCGATGTGCTCGAGGTAGCGGTACAGTGCCTGGCGGCCGACCGGGGTCAACCGGTACTCCGACTTCGGGCGCCGTCCGGCGAACGATTTCGAGCACTCGATGTAGCCGGCCTCCTCGAGCTTGCGCGCATGTGCGCTGAGATTCCCGTCGCTGACCTCGAACAGCGCCTTCAGCTCATTGAAGGTGAGCCGCGCATTCACCGCAAGTGCGCTCATGATGCCGAGGCGCACGCGCTCGTAGACGAGGCGGTCGAATTTCGAATCCTCGCTGCCGCCGCGGGGCACCGGCACCGGCACCGGCGCCGGCGCGGGTCTGTTGATTTCCGGCGAGCGCATCACTGTCTCACGCCTCCGCGCGACGGTCTTCATGCCGGCGAGGGCTCCATGCCATCGATGCGTCCGATCAGAAATCCAAAGACCAGGTGCAGCAGCCCGAAGCCGGCGCCGAGGATCAGGTTGTGCCAGTGCGGGCCGACCTCGAACGCGATCGCTCCGCACACCACGAAGAGCGCGCCCATGGTGCCGATGAGGCGCATCATCGCCGGCGCCGTCATCAGCGTCGCCGACAGCACCGCGCAGCCGTAGAGCAGCAGCCACACTCCCGGGAGGAGCTGGGTCTCGCCCACCTGGCATAGCACGGCGGTCAACACGCCGCCTGCCAGTAGCGCCGGACAGAGGCACAGCACGAAGCGCCGCGCCGGCCCCCTGTAGAGCGGTAGTCCGACACCTGAGCGATGGCGAGCGACCAGCACGACACCGAGCGCCGCGCCCACCGTCGCCGCCACCAGCCAGATGATGAGCCAGTACCCGGCCAGCGCCGGAACCGACGCCACTGCCGCAGCCACGAGCCCCACCGCCCCCATGGCGATGCCCGCCGTGCCAGGCACGGCAAAAGCCCCGGCCGCGTCTATCGAGGCGCGGATGTAATTGAGGGTCCCGAGCGCGTGGCTGTCTATGGCGACGGTATTATTCGAGCGCATTGCAGGGATGGGGCGGCAGCGGACAGGTGTGCCCGACTCTATAAAGGGGGGTTCATTGCGTCAAGTACTCTGCGATGCAGAGTATTAGAAATGCGAACCCGTACCACTAGGTTCCACGTGGTCCCGAATTCAGCATAGGCACAGGGAAGTGCCCCGCCGCCGCAGGTGGCGAGCGACGCGGCCCGCAGTCTCCGGCGCCCGCTCGAGCTCACCAACGAAAGCGGGCGGGAATTCCTTTCCCGCCCGCCGGATCGCAGGAGTCCGGGTGGCCCTCAGGCCCCCGCCTCGACTCCCTCAGAACTTCAAAAACAGGCCCGCGTTCAGATTCCAGCTGTTGATCGAGGTGTTGAAGATATTGACCGACGTGGTCCGGGTGAATTCGGTTACCAGCAGCAGATTGGTCGTGAGGTTGTAGTAATTGCCCAAGGTCCACTTCGAGTTCCTTTCCAAGGCGCACGATGCCGCAGTCGCACTGCAGGACAAAATGTCGAGTAGCGTTGGGTCGAGCTTGCTCACCCCGTAGTTCACCCCGATCTTGTCCTGCCCCACAGTGTAGGTGATCTGCGCCAGCAAGCCGTTGGAATCGCGGGCGTTGCCCGCGTCATCATAGTTAAACGCGAACAGTCCCGTCGTACCCACCCCCTTGGCGCGATAGTACCATCCCATCACCTCGAATCCTTGAAAGTCGTACTTGCCGCCGATGTCGAAGGCGTCGGAGCCGAACCCATCGTAACTACCCGCAGTCGAGGCCAGCGAACAGCCGCCAGCCGTCAAGCCCGGGCACGGGATACGCTGCTGCTGGTAGAGACCACTGGCCGAGAGATACAGCGGGCCCAACGTGTAGGCAATCTTCGCCTGGAAGCCCGGGGTGCTGTGGTTGATCGGCGTCTGGGTGAGCGAGTTGAGCGGATCGAAGATGCCGAAGGTCACCTTCGTGCCGGCCATGTCCGGCGTCGTGTAATTGATCTGCGACAGCCAGTCGGTGTAGATGTAGCCGAGACCGATCGACCCGAGCGAGGTGTTGGCCGGCGCGGCGTAATTGCCGTTGCCTGCGCCGACACCGAGGAGCGTCATGTCATTCAGGATCGCGTCCGCAGCGAACAGGCCGATGTTGCGGCCGGCCATGATGGTGCCGAACCGGCTGTTGCCGACCGTGAGGAACACCTGACGGACGTCCAGGCCGGCGGTGCCGAGAGCCGTGTGGGAGCCCCCTGCCTGCAAGTTCGGGCTGCCACCGTCGTTGGTGCTGATGCCCGGATACAGCCCGAAGGTGAACCCGAGATTGAAGCCGTCCTGCACTGTTGCGCCGGACACCGTGAGTGCCGCGGGCAGGAGGCCGTTGCTCACCGATGAAGAGCTGTCCGAGGACGAGGACGTGCATGCCAATGGTAAGTCCGCGGTAGCAGGGACGCCTGCGGGATACTGTGGACAGTGTGAATAGATATAGTTGGCATTGACGTTGCCGTCGAAGGATAGCGTCCACTGGCCTGCGGTCACATCGATTGCGCGCGCCGATGGCGCGGCGGCGGCGGACGCCAACAGGATGCCAGCGACGAAAAGGCCGGTTCGTTGGTTTTTCATGAATGCCCCTCCTTGAGGCAGACCGAGTGCAACGCGCGTGCCAGAACGGCGGCTGCCGAGAGGCGCGTGTTGCGCGGACGACACAACCTTCTTTCGACACGCCATCCTGTTCCATTTTGCGGTACGCGACGACACAGAGCTGTCACGAGTATGGAACGCCATCTTGCCCTGTCGACGACGTCTGCGAGATGAGGTCTCTCCACCCCGGAAAAACACCGCACCGCAGCCATTGCCGAGCTTGCAGTCACTGCGGAGGCGTGTTTCTCTACCGTGACAGTGTCACGACGGGGCGTGGCATCCGTGACGCACTCCCCGGACCATGGTTGGGAGGCTCGTATGACGAACGCAACGCGTGGCTGGCAGACTCCCCCGCTCGATGATCTTCCCGCGCCGGAGGTCGGTGGTGCGCCCGGGCGCCCTCCCTCGCTGACACTCGAGGAGCTTGCGGGCGAGGATCCGCACATGCTGCGCAATATCCGTTGCGCGCACCGGATTGCCGACACCAACGTGTCGGTGCTCATCCAGGGGCCGACAGGCTCGGGCAAGGAGGCGTTCGCGCATGCCATGCACCTCGCCAGCGGGCGCGCCGGACGGCCCTTCATCGCAGTGAACTGCGCCGCCATCCCGGAGACTCTGATCGAGAGCGAGCTCTTCGGATACAAGTCGGGTGCCTTCACTGGAGCGCGGCGCGAGGGGCTGCGCGGCAGGATCGTGCAGTCTTCGGGCGGGACTCTGTTCCTCGACGAGATCGGCGACATGCCGCTCGCGTTGCAGAGCCGGTTGCTGCGCGTGCTCGAGGAGCGCGAGGTCCTGCCGCTTGGTAGCGAGGGCGCCATCGCTGTGGATCTGCACGTGCTGGCGGCGTCGCATCGCAATCTGCGCGAAATGATCGCGCGCGGCGCATTCCGCGAGGATCTCTACTACCGGCTCAATGGCATCACGTTAGAGCTGCCGGCGTTGCGCGAGCGAACGGACAAGGAGCGACTGATCCAACACGCGCTCGCGGCCGAGACCGGCAATGGCCGGCCCGCGGCCATCGAGCGCGATGCTCTGCAGCGCCTGCTCACTTACTCCTGGCCCGGTAACATCCGCGAGCTGCGCAACGTGATCCGGACGGCGCTCGCGATCTGCGAGGGAGGCGTCGTGCGCGCCATGGACCTGCCGCGGGAGATCAGGGATGGCGAGGAGCTGCACGAGCAGCGACCGGATCCGATCTCCGGGCGCTTTCCGGCGCCGCCGGCGGCTGCCGCCGACGGCTTGTGCGAAGACCCCGTGCCGCCGTGTAACCGCCTGCAGGCGGCGGAGCGCGCCGCCCTGCTGCGCGCCATGGAGGAGCTCCACGGCAATATGAGCCGTGTCGCCGCGGAGCTCGGCGTCAGCCGCAACACCCTCTACCGCAAGATCAAACGGCACGGTATCGCGCCGGTCAGACGCACCTGAGCGACTGCTTCCGCGAGCCGGCCGCCGCTCGGCGGTCGAGTTGGCCCGGCGCTTGCACCCCGGCAGTGGTCGGCCCGCGTGCGGGCCGGCGACAACATGAGGGCAAAGAGCTCAACGCGGCGGCCGAAGATTCGGCTCGCAACGGCGCACCGACTCCTGAGGCCGCCGGCGGGCGGCGGGCCAGTGCTCGAGACTCGCTCCGGCCGTGTCCGACTCAACGCGACGGCGGCGGCCATTCTCGGGCTGTGTGACGGCAACTACACACGGGCCGAGATAGTCACTCGCGTCGCGGGTACGGCGGATCCGGTGCTGGCTGCGGACGTGCGGGCGTTTCTCGAGGCGGCGCGGCGCAGCGGCTGGGTGGTCGAGCGCTGAATCCAGCGGCCGACAGCCCGCCGCCCGGCACGGCCACTGATACAATCGCGCCATGAGCCATACCACACCCGACGGAATCACCGAGTACGACCCGGAGGAAGTCCAGGCTCTGCTCGAGCAGGGCCGCGTTCTGCTGGTCGACGTCCGGGAGCCGATGGAATACGCGGCGGAGCGCATCTCCGGCGCGCTGCTTTATCCCCTGTCGACATTCGACGCCGAGCATCTGCCGCCGGAAGGCGAGCGCGCGGTGGTTTTTCAGTGCGCAGCTGGCGGCCGCTCGCTCACGGCGGCCCGGATGCGCAAGGCGGCGGGGCAACCGGCCGCGCACATGGCCGGCGGAATCTCGGAGTGGAAAGCACAGGGGCTGCCGACCGTGCGCGGCGGCACGCGCCCGGCTTGAGCGACTCGGGCCACCCCCGCGCGATTCGCTCGTTCGTCACCCGCAGCGGCCGCATCACCTCAGCGCAGGAGCGGGCCCTCGAGGAGCTTTGGCCGCGCTACGGCGTCGAGCCTGGCGCCGGGCCCCTCGACCTCGATGCGCTCTTTGGCCGCCGCGCCCGGCGAGCCGCCGAGGTCGGGTTCGGCAACGGCGACAACCTGCTCGCGCTCGCGGCGGCACGTCCTGCGGAAGATTTCCTCGGCATCGAAGTGCATCGGCCGGGCGTGGGTCGGCTGCTGCTGCAGCTCGAGCAACGAGACCTTGGCAACGTGCGGGTGGTCTGCCGCGACGCCGTGGAGGTGCTGGAGCGTTATCTCGACGGTTCCTGCCTGGACGAAATCCAGATCCTCTTTCCCGATCCCTGGCCCAAAAAGCGCCACCACAAGCGGCGGCTCATCCAACCACCGTTCGTGGCCTTGCTGGCCGAGCGGCTGAGAAGCGGCGGCACGCTGCGGCTCGCGACGGATTGGGAGCCGTACGCCGAGGAAATGCTGGCGACGCTGTCAGCGGAGGGTCGGCTGCGCAATGTTTCCGCGGAGGGCGGCTTCGTACCCCGGCCGGCGGAGCGATCCCCCACACGGTTCGAGAAGCGTGGGGAGCGTCTCGGCCACCAGGTGTGGGATCTGGAGTTTCGGCGCGCCTAGCCCGGTCGCCGCTCAGCCTGGCCTGACCAGGAACGCGACGCGCAGCCCATCGATCACGAACTGCACGGCCAGCGCGCCCAGTATCACGCCGAAGAGCCGCCCGGTGACGTTGACGCCCGTTACGCCCATCAGCCGCATGAGCGGCTCCGCGAGCAGCATCAGCACCAAAGTGATCGCGAGCACCGCGACCACGGCCGCAAGCAGGATGAGGAAGACCACCGGCTGATGCGTGATGTGCACCCGCCCGAACCAAAGGAGCACGGTGGCGAGCGCTCCGGGACCGGCGATGAACGGGAATGCCACCGGAAAGACGGAGATGTCCGCGCGCCGGCGGCTCTCCGCCCGCTCGTCGCTCGAGGTGCGGCTGCCCGACTCCCGCGCGAACACCATCTCGAGCGCCAGCAGGAACAGCAGCACGCCACCGAAGATCCGGAACGCCGCCAGGCTGATGCCCATCGTGGCGAGAAACGGCGCCCCGCCCAAGGCGAAGAGCACGATGATCAGCGCGGCGACCCAAACTGCCTTCACCGCCATGCGTCGCTGGTATTCCCTCGTTGCGCCGCGTGTGAGCCCGCTGAAGAGCGGGACCAGCGAGATCGGCTCCACCACCACGAAGAAGACGACGAAAAATTTCAACGGCTGCTCGAGCATGGGCCCTCGCGGTACGTCATTCGCTGCTTGAAAGCGGCATACGCGAGGCGCAACATCAGAGCCGTCCCCCGCGCGGCGGCCGAGGATAACAGCTCCAGGGCCCATTGCGCGGCGTCATGCGTTCACCACGGGCGCGCGATCCGAAGCCTCGGGATCTCGCCTTCTGGAGGTTGCAAATGGCGGCGTCTCAACCCAGCATCGGCAACTGGTATCGCTCGAGCGGCGGCGAGCTGTTCGAGGTCGTTGCGATCGACGACGACGAGGGCACGATAGATATCCAGTACTTCGACGGCACCGTCGAGGAGATGGACCACGAAGACTGGGAGGCGCAGTGGGAGGACGGCGTGCTCGAGGCAGCCGAAGCTCCCGAGGACTGGAGCGGCTCGGTGGACGTGGAGAGCGGCGACGAAGACGGCCGCGGTTCCGACAATATCAACGACGACCCGACCCTGCGCGCGGACCGGCTCGACGGCATCGATCTTTTCGAGTTCGATTAATGAGTTATTAGGCGCCGCCTGCGGCGGCGAGTGCGGCGAGATCCGCGTCCGCCGCGATCAGCACCAGATCGCCGATCACTTCGAGCGGCACCGGTCGCAGCTGCTCTCCGGCGCACGGGCCCGCGAGGCAGCGGCCGGCATCCTTCTCGAACAAGGCGCCGTGTGACGAGCAGAGAATCATCGCCCTGTCCGGCGTGAGGAAGCGATGCGGCCGCAGATTCAGCGGATGGCCGGCGTGCGGACAGCGGTTGACGAAGCCACGGACCTCGTTCCCGCAGCGCACGACGAAGCCGCGCAGAGGCCAGTCGCCGCCGCCGACCGTGAACGCGCGCGAGCCATATTCTTCGACGTCTGCTAGACGGCAGATCACGCGTGCGAGATCGAGCTCATGCTGCGCCACTGGCGCCGCCTCCGGATCCTGCGGCAGAGAGCGTCCTTGGTCCCTGATTCGACATTCGCCGCCGCGCGAGCCACGCTAGCAACAGCAGCACGGGAACGCCGAGGCCGGCGGCGTAGAGGAAGTAGATCGGATAACCCAGCAGTCGGGGGCCGAACCCCGAGAAAAACTCGAGCCCCTTGCCGGCGAGTTGGTACAGCGAGGAGAGCAGTGCGTACTGGGTCGCCGTGTACCTCGGGCTCGTCAGGCTCGAGAGGAATGCGATCATCGAGGTGCCCCCGATCGCGAGCGCCAGGTTGTCGAGGGCGTTGGCGACACCGAGCCCCAGCAGCGTCGCAGTGTGAGTTACCGCGAGCAGGGCATAGCCGACGGTCGCCAGCATGAGGAGGGCGCTACCGATCGCGAGCGAACGCAGCAGACCCACCTTGGCCACGAGCGCTCCGCCAATGAAGACGCCGGCGATTGTCGCTGCGAGCCCGTAGATTTTCACGATCAGAGCGATCTGCTCGAGCGTGTAGCCGTGGTCGATGTAGAAGGGCATCACCATGGCGCCGGTAGCGAAGTCAGGAAGCCAGTACGCGGCGATGAGCGCCAGGGTAAGCAGCCCGAGGCCGACCCCGTGACGCGCGAAGAAGTCGATCAGCGGGCAGACCACGGCGCCGATGAACCATGCTCCGGCATCCTTGAGCAGCTGCGGCCAGTGGGCCCGCCGCTGCAACCACCCAACCACGCGCTCTTCCCGCACGACCGATTCGCGCGAGGCCGTCACCGCAGGCTCCTTCACGAAAAGCGTGGTGATGATGCCGACCGGGGTCAGCGCCGCCATGCAGAGATAACTTGCGCGCCAGCCCAGCGCCTGCGCCAGCCCGAGCGCACCGGCGCTGCCGGCGAAAAGGGCGATCCGATAGCCGACCTGGTAGGCTGCGGCCATCGCACCCTGCATCTCGATGGGCGCGGACTCGATGCGCCAGGCGTCCATCGCAATGTCTTGCGTCGCGGCGCAGAACGTCGTGAACGATGCCCAGAGCGCCATATGCAGCACACCGGAGCCCGCGTGGCTGAAGGCGATCCGCACGAGGCCGACGGCTATGCCGCCCTGCGCGAGCAACATCCAGGCGCGCCGCCGTCCCAAAAACCGATGCAGCAGTGGCAGACGCGAGCGATCGACGATTGGCGCCCAGATGAACTTGAAGGAATAGGGGATCGTCACTGAGGAGAACATGCCAATGAGCGGCAGTGCGGTGTGCGACTGGCGCAGCCAGGCGGTCAGGGTCTGCAGGACGAGGTAGAACGGCAGTCCGCTCGAGAACCCGAGGAAGAGCATCGCGAGCATCCGCGGTTCGCCATAGACGGCGAGCGCCTGCAGCCACCCCGGGCGCCGGGCATTGACGCGGTCTAGGTGCATCGGGCAATCATAGCGGCATGCAGGACTATCAGCTTACGTTCATCGAACTCGCGCTCTCGCGCCAGGCGCTGCGCTTTGGGCAGTTCACACTCAAATCCGGCCGCGAGAGCCCGTACTTCTTCAACGCCGGCCTCTTCAGCGACGGCGAGGCCATCGCCGTGCTGGGCCGCTGCTACGCCGCGGCGATCGTGCGCTCGGCCCCGGCGTTCGATGTGCTGTTCGGACCGGCCTACAAAGGCATTCCGCTCGCGGCCGCCACCGCGGCGGCTCTTTTCGAGCATCATGGTCGCAGCGTCCCTTACGCCTTCAACCGCAAGGAGGCGAAGGATCACGGCGAAGGCGGCACCGTCATCGGCGCGCCGCTGCGCGGCAGGGTGCTCGTCATCGACGACGTCGTTACCGCTGGCACCGCCGTGCGGGAATCGCTCAACCTCATCCGGCAGGAGGGCGCTCAGCCGGCCGGGGTCATCTTCGCCCTCGACCGGCAGGAGCGGGGGCAGGGGACACTGAGTGCCACGCAGGAGATCGAGAAAGAGCACGGCATCCCGTGCGTGAGCGTCGTCACACTCGGGGACCTCATCGAGGCGCTCTCTCACGCGCGCGATGGGCGGCCTGCGATTTCTGACGACCAGCTCACAATGCTGAAGGCATATCGGCAGCGGTACGGCGTCTCTTGACACTTGCCTCCGCGCGACAGAAGGTCAGAATATGCCCCTCTATGCGGACATCGCATCAGGCTCTCGCTCTGACCCTTGCGCTCGCCTGCGTCGCCGGCGCGGCGTTGGCGCAAAATAGCGACAAGGGGGCCGTCGCCTACCGCTGGGTGGACGAGCATGGTGTCGTCCACTATGGCGACACCATTCCGCCGCAGTACGCGCGCAACAGCAAGCAGATACTGAACGGCGAGGGGGTGCAGATCGGGCAGATCGATGCGGAGAAGACGCCCGAGCAGCTTGCCAGGGAAGCGCATGCGCAGGCGCGGCGGCAGGCGCAGCAACAACACGATTACTTTCTTCTCAGTACCTATACCTCGGTGAAGGACATCGAGTCGCTGCGGGACGAGCGCCTCGCGCAGATCGAGGCGCAGCAGACCGCCGCGCAGCAGTATGTGCAGAGCCTGCACTCGCGGCTCTCCTCGCTGCAGGGCCGCGCCCAGCAATTCAGGCCCTACAGCTCACGGCCGGATGCGCGGCGCATGCCCGACGATCTCGCCCAGGAGTTGGTGCAAACCCTGAGCGAAGTTCACTCTCAGGACCAGGCGATAGCGGCACGGGCCGAGCAAGAGGCGCAGGTGAGGGCGCAATTCCAGTCGGATATCGAGCGCTTCGAAGCGCTGAAGGCCGAACCGCCTTAGTTTTGGTTTATTGGCGCAAATCGCTCCCGGCGATTTGCGCGGCCAGCCCTGTGACTCTATTCGATCTCGCGGGCCAGGGAACGGCCCTGGCCCGCTTTCTTAGTTGCTTTCGAACGGCACATCAACAAATGCCGCCGCCCTCTTCTGCTGGCGCAGCGCTGGCGCGAAAGGCGCGGAAGAGCTCGCGCCCCATCCCGAAGGTGTTGGCGGTCAGGTCCGCGGTTGCTATCGGCCGTCGGCTCCAGCCTTCCTCCGAAACATGTGCCTCCAGCGTTCCTCTCACGCTGTCGAGCCGGATGATGTCGTCGTCACGCACCTTACCCAGCGGGCCGGCGCACGCGACTTCAGGCGTCAGGTGAATCGCGGCCGGCACGGTCCCCGATGCACCTGACATTCTTCCGTCAGTGACCAACGCCACTTTATGACCCTTGCTCTGTAGTGAAGCCAGGGCAGGGGTGAGCCCGTGCAGCTCCGGCATGCCGTTGGCCCGTGGACCCTGGAAGCGGACGACCACCACCACGTCGCGCGCGAGCTCGCCGCGTTGGAAACTTTCCAACACGGCCTCCTGGCTGTCGAAGACCCGGGCGGGCGCCTCGATGACCCGGTGGTGGGATCCCACGGCCGACACCTTGATGATGGCGCGGCCGAGGTTGCCGCGCAGCAGCTTGAGGCCACCGTCCGCGCTGAAGGGGTCGGCCGCAGGCCGCAGGACACTGGTGTCGCAGCTCGTGGCGGAAGCCTCGCGCCAGGCCAGGCCGCCGGGAGAGAGCCAGGGTTCGAGCGCCGAGGCGCGCAGGCCTGGCCCGGAGATGGTCTGCACGTCCTCGTGCATGAGGCCGGCGCCGATCAGCTCGTTGATGAGGAACCCCATGCCGCCGGCGGCGTGGAAGTGGTTGACGTCGGCGCCGCCGTTCGGATAGATGCGCGCGAGGAGCGGCACGACATCCGACAGGTCGCTGAAATCGTCCCAGTCGATGAGGATGCCCGCGGCGCGGGCGATGGCGACCAGGTGCAGCGTATGGTTGGTCGAGCCGCCGGTGGCGAGGAGGCCGACGATCGCATTCACGATGCTGCGCTCATCGACTACTTTCGAGATGGGCAGATATTCCTTTCCGAGGACGGTGATCTGCGCCGCGCGGCGCGCCGCGGCGGCTGTCAGCGCATCGCGCAGCATCGTGTTGGGTGGCACGAACGCGCTGCCTGGCAGGTGCAGGCCCATCACCTCCATCAGCATCTGATTGCTGTTGGCGGTGCCGTAGAAAGTGCAGGTGCCGGCGGAGTGATAGCTTCCGGCCTCCGACTCGAGCAGCTCGTCGCGCCCCGCTTTGCCTTCGGTGAAAAGCTGGCGGATGCGCGCCTTTTCCTTGTTCGGCACTCCGGATGGCATCGGCCCGGCGGGCACGAACACCGCCGGCAGCTGGCCGAAAGAGAGTGCGCCGATGAGCAGGCCCGGCACGATCTTGTCGCAGACGCCGAGGCATAACGTGGCATCGAACATGCCGTGCGACAGAGCGATGCCTGTCGACATCGCGATGACGTCGCGGCTGAAGAGCGAGAGCTCCATGCCGGACTGTCCCTGAGTCACACCGTCGCACATGGCGGGTACGCCGCCCGCGACCTGCGCGGTCGCGCCGGCTGCCCGTGCCGCCGCACGGATCAGCCCAGGGAAGCGCTCGTAGGGCTGATGTGCCGACAGCATGTCGTTGTAGGCGGTGACGATCGCGAGATTCGGCCAGCGCAGCTCCTTCAACGCCTGCTTGTCGGGGTCCGCGGATGCCGCGAATCCGTGCGCCAGATTGGTGCAGGACAGGCGCTTGCGCGCCGGCTCGCCGCCGGACTGCGCCGCCGTGCGCTCCAGGTACGCGCCACGCGAGCCGCGGCTACGCTCGGCTATGCGCTCGGTGACCGCGCGAACTCGAGGATGGAGGGGAGGGGATGTCGTCGCGGACATGTCGGACTTCATTACTCGTTTTCGGGGGCCTGGTAGCCCTCGGGTCTGCTCGAGCCGCTGCCGAAGAAGAACTTCTCCATCTCCGCCTCGAGAAACTTGCGGGCCTTCGGCTCGATGGGCGTCAGCCGGTACTCGTTGATCAGCATGGTTTGATGCTGCAGCCAGCGCGCCCACGCTTCGCGCGAGACGCTCTCGTAGATGCGCCGGCCCAGCTCGCCCGGATAAGGCGGCCGCTCGAACCCGGGCGCTTCGCGCTTGAGCATCACACACTGGACCATTCGGGCCACGTTCGTTCTCCAAGTCAATCGAACAATTGCGATTGCAGTTGCGCCGGGGTCTCCGCCGCGCCGGCGAGCTGTTCCAGCAGCAGCCGGATGGGGGCAGGCAGGCCGAGCCTTGCGGGCTTGCGCGCGCGGTACCACTGAGTCTGCCCCGGATCGCGCGCGGAGGCGTTGCCGGAACAATGGGCCAGGAGGGGTGTGATGACAAGATCAAAATGCGTGAACGCGTGCTCGACGGGCGCCAGCGGCACCGGCCGGGCGGCGGCACCCTGCAGCGCCCGCTGCGCATAATCCGCGGCTGCCGTCGCGTTCTCGAATTCCGGCAGGCACCACAGGCCGCCCCATACGCCGCGTTCCGGGCGGCGCTCGAGGAGCACATCCCCGTCCTCGCGTATTGCGGCCAGCATGAATACCTGTCGCAACGCGCGTTTCCGCGCCGGCCTCGGTGACGGCAGCTCGTGCTGGCGTCCGTCGCGACGTGCAACGCAGGTCACTGATACAGGGCATGTCGCGCAGGAGGGGTTGCGACGCACGCAGACGGTCGCTCCCAGATCCATTACTGCCTGCGTGTAGGTATCAACATGCTCGGTGGGAGTGCACTCGTCGGATAGATCCCACATCGTTTGCAAGATGGCGCGATCGGACGTGCTGCCCTCCACGCCAAAGTGACGTGACAACACTCGGCGCACATTACCGTCGAGGATGGGGAACCGTGCACCGCCGCTCAAAGCGAGAATGGCCCCGGCCGTGGATCGCCCAATGCCGGGCAGGCCGGCGACCGCATCGAAGCTCTCGGGGAAGCGCCCGCCGTGCTCCTCCGCGACGCACACGGCGGCACGATGGAGATTGCGCGCCCGGGCGTAGTAGCCCAATCCCGACCAGAGATGGAGCACCTCATCGAGCGGCGCCGCGGCGAGCGAGCCGACATCGGGAAAGCGCTGCATGAATCTCTCGTAGTAGGGAATCACCGTCGCGACCTGAGTCTGCTGCAGCATGATCTCCGACACCCAGACGCGATAGGCCGTGCGGCGGCGCTGCCAGGGGAGGTCGTGCCGCCCGTGGCGTCCATGCCAGTCGACGAGAGATGTTGCGAAGTCGCGCCCGCGCGCGCGTTTGACAACGTTGGTCACAGCACCGGCAATCTATCCGCCGTCGCGGTTCGGACGCGCACGCTGCCTCGAGGTCGAGTCGACTGGAGCGCCCGGATGCGCCGCGATTGCCGCCTGCACCGCCTTGCGCCAGTAGGCATCGGTGGTGGCGCTCCAAGCCGGGTCATCGAGGTTGGGCCACGTGCCCGGCGTAAAGCTCGGCGCGGCCTGCAGCCGGGCGCCGTCCAATACCAGTTGACCATCTTTGATGCTGGCCATGGCGGCATCCCACGGCATCGCCGTGAGCTTGCCGTCCGGAGCGGGTGCGGGCTCGCCATCGTTGGGTAGCGCACCGGGATCCGCCCGCGGCTGCGCCCCGTACGCGATGACAAGGTGCGTCGCCCTGCCCCGACGATCGAAGATGATGTCCTTCACGTCACCCAGAGAGCTGCCGTCCGTAGCCACCACCGCCATGCCGATCAAGGTTGAGGCGCGACGTTCAGTTGGCGCGCTGGTGGGTGAGTCCGGATTTGCATCCGCTGTGGGTTGCGAGGCGGATGTTGTAGACGCCGCATCGGCTGGGGGCGCTGGGTCGGTCGACGCCTGACCCGCGCCATTCGCCTGCGCCGGATCAGCCGGACTCGTCATCGCGGCCGAGGCGGCGCCACGTGTCGGCTGTGGCGGCGAGGCGGGTGCCTCAGCAGCGGGCGCGGGCGGCCCCTCCGATTGGCTGCAGGAGGCTGCCGCGAAGCCCAGTGCAGCGCAGATGAGCGGCAGAAAAATCCTGATCATGGGCGCACTTTAGATTTTGCGGGCTGCAAGCCGCATTTCCATCCTCAACGTTCGGGCTCACCATTTGACGACCGGCGGCAGGCTCATGAGGTAAGCCTCCGGGTCCGCATCGGTCTGAAATCCGAATTTCGTACCGCGATCATAGACGAGGTTGAACTCGACGTACCGCCCGCGCTTCACTAGCAGCCGCTCTCGAGCCGCCTCGTCGAAAGCGGTGTCCTTGCGGCGCGTGACGATCCTCGGATACACGTCCAGGAAGGCCTCCCCGACCGCCGCACGAAAGCGAAGTCCGCTTCCGCGTCACCGCTCGCGAGATTGTCGAAGAATATCCCTCCAACGCCCGCGCGGCTCGCGACGATGCGGCAGATAAAAATAGCGGTCACACCACGCCTTGAACTCGCGATAGGCGTCCGGCCGGTACGCGTCGCACGCCCCTGCGCAATGCGGCGTGGAACTCAGCCGTGTCCTCCTCGAAAGGGAACGTCGGCGTCAGGTCCGAGCCTCCGCCGAACCAGGCGCGGCTTGTGGCGCAGGTATCGCAGGTTAATGTGCACGGCCGGGACATAGGGATTCCACATGTGCGCGACCAGCGAGATGCCGCAGGCCACGAACCGGCCATCCGATTGCGCAGCGCCAGCCACCTGGCCGCGGGCCTGCTCGGCGCAGCACGCCCCACACGTGGCTGACGTTCACGCCCGACCTTCTCGAACACCGCGCCGCGCATCAGGCGCGACTCGCCGCCGCCCTGCAGCCGGTGCCCCTCCGGCCTGCTGCCAGCTGCGGCCTTCGAAACGGCGCTCGCGGCTCGAAGGCCTCGAAGGCCGTGCAGATCCGGGCCTGCAGATCGCGGAACCAAGCCGCCGCGGTGTGCTCGAGCCCACTGCCAGAGGCTCCACGGTCATGTGGAGCCGGCCCCGGTGCCGGCGAGTCGGGAGGAGCGCTCGTGCACGTAGTCGACGAGCCGCGCCACCGCGTCCGGATCGGTTTCCGGCCAGATGCCGTGACCCAGATTGAAGATGTGCCCGGGATCGCCGGCGGCCTCATCGAGTACGCGTCCGGCATGCGCTCGCAGCTCCTGCCGGCGAGGCAAAGAGCGCCGCCGGGTCGAGGTTGCCCTGCACCGCCTTGCCCGGCCCCAGCTTGCGCCGCACCTGCCCCAGCGGCGAGCGCCAGTCGACGCCGATCACATCGACGTCGAGGTCCGCGACCGCACTCCATGAGCGCCGAGCCCTGATTCAGGTAGTAGATGAGCGGCACGCCGGTATCGTGGAGCGCCGCCACCGTGCGCCGCACCGCACGCAGCGCGAACCGCTCGAACTCCCGCGGCGCCAGCAATCCGGCCCATGACTCGAACAGCATCAGCGCCTGCGCTCCCGCCGCGGCCTGGGCGCGCAGGTACGCGGCCATGGCGTCCGCGAGCCGATCGAGGAGGCGTTCCGCGGACGCCGGGCTCGAGTAGAGGAAGGAGCGCGCGGCTGCGAACTCCTTCGACGGCCGACCGCAGACGAGATAGCACAGCAGCGTGAACGGCGCGCCGGCGAAGCCGATGAGCGGCACGCTCGCCGGCAGCCCGGCGCGCACCAGCCGGATCGATTCGAGCACGAACGGCACGTCGCGCTCGGGAACGAGCGGCGCGCAGCGCATCGATCGCGCGGCGTCCGTCCGAATCGGCTCGCGCACCACCGGGCCGGGCTCGAACGAGAGATCCACGCCCATTCCCGAAAGCGGCGTCATGATGTCGCTGAAGAGGATGGCGGCGTCCAGCGGGAAGCGCCGCACAGGCTGCAGAGTGACTTCTGCGGCGAGCTCCGGGATCGCGCAGCAGGGCGGTGAATTCGGCCTGCGAGCGCACGCGTCGATACTCCGGCAGGTAGCGGCCCGCCTGGCGCATGATCCAGATGGGCGTGTGCGGCACCGGCTGGCGGCGGCAGGCGGCCAGAAAGTGCGCTGGGAGCGCGCGCCATGCTCATTGGCCGGCGAGCCAGCGCGCCACCTCGGGCGCGTAAGTAGCTGATGATGAGATCGGCGCCCGCGCGCCGGATACCGGTGAGGGTCTCGAGCACCGCGGCGCGCTCGTTGATCCAGCCGCGCTCGGCGGCGGCCTTGATGAGGCTGTATTCACCGCTCACCTGGTAGGCGACGAGCGGTACCGTCACCGCGTCGCGAACCTGACGGATGACGTCCAGGTAGGGCCCCGCGGGCTTCACCATCACCAGATCCGCCCCTTCCTCGACGTCGAGCAGCACCTCGCGCAGCGCCTCGCGTGCGTTCGCCGGATCCATCTGGTAGGAGCGGCGGTCGCCAAAGGCGGGAGCCGATTCGGCTGCCTCGCGAAACGGTCCATAGAAAGAAGAGGCGTATTTCGCCGCATATGAAACAATAGGGGTCGTCGCGTGCCCCTCGCCATCGAGCAGGCGTCGCATGGCCTGCACGCGCCCGTCCATCATGTCGCTGGGCGCCACCGCATCGGCGCCGGCCCGCGCGTAGTTGAGCGCCACCTGCGGCGAGCGTCTCCACCGAAGCATCGTTGTCGATCGTGCCGCCTGGCAGGACGTGGCCGCAATGACCGTGATCGGTCGCGCCACAGAGGCAGACGTCGGCCCACACCAGGAGATCGGGACACGCGTCCTTCATGGCAGAGATGGCCTGCGCGGCCAGCCCCTGGGGGTCGAGCGCCGCGCTGGCGCGAGCGTCCTTCTCCGCAGGCGCCGCAAAGAGGAGTACGGCGGGCACGCCTGTCGCAGCCACGGCCCTGGCTTCCTTCACCAGCTCATCCACCGACAGCTGGGATACCCCAGGCATGCTCGACACCGGATGCCGCACGCCCCGACCGGGGACGGCGAACAGCGGATAGATGAAAGCGTCAGGCGAGAGCCGAGCCTCCCGCACCATTCGCCGCCAGGCATCCGACTGGCGCGTGCGGCGGGGTCTCGTTGCTGGATGGGTCATGGGTACCTCATGGGACCTGTGCGCGCACGGCGTGCAGGCTGCTGCGCGCCAGGCCTCGCAGGGTGGCCGACTCGGCGAGTTTGGGCGTGCAACCCCGCTCCGTCAGCGCGCGCGCGGTGGTTGGGCCGAGCGCGACGGCAGGCGCGCGGCCGAGCAGGCGGCGGAAGTCTTCCCGCCCGAGCGCGCTCTCGAGCTCCGCCACCGCGGACGGGCTGGTGAATGTAACCGCACCCACGGCGTCGCGCGCGATCCAGGAGCGGCAGTCCTCGACATCGAGCGTCGTGCCTGCAGCCGTCCGATATGCCTCGACGGTCGTCACCTCGGCGCCGAGCTGAGTGCAGGCCTGCGGCGAGCGTTGGCAACGCGCGTGAGCTGGCAGGATAAAGAACCCGCGAGCTCCGTGCCGAGCCGGAGGCGGCAAACGCTGCGACCAGTCCCGCCGCGCTCGGCTCGCCGGGAACCAGGTCCACAGGCCAACCGTGCTGCTTCAGCACCGCAGCAGTCGCGCGGCCAACGGCGGCCGTCCGCACGCCCGCTGGCGGCGTTGACAGGCGGGTGGTTACGGCTGCGACCGCGTGGCGGCTGGTGAAGACGATCCAATCGAACGATGCCGCGCGGCCCAGCGCCTCATCCAGAGCCGCGGCGTCGGCCGGCAACACGCGAACGGCGGCCCACACCAGCACCGGCAGTCCCAGGCTCTTGAGCTCGGTAGACAGCGGTCCGTCGCGCTCCTCGGCGCGAGTCACGACGACAGGCTTCAACATTGGCTCTCCATCCATACGCTATGGCTCCTCCGCACGGCCTTGCGCCGCGCGCTCCGCCGCGATGAGACCGCCCGCTCCATTGGCGATCAGCTCCGTTGCCAGGCGCACGCCCAGCGCCGTCGCCGCGGGGCCGGTTGCCTCGGCATTTCCCTGGGTGCTCAAAAGCCGGGACCCGTCGAGCGCGCAGACGGCTGCATGGAGGTGAATGCCCTGATCTGCGGTGGTGGCGAGCGCCCCGAGCGGCACCTGACAGCCTCCTTCGATCCGTTCCAACAGCGCGCGCTCCGCCGTCGTGGCGAGGCGTGTCGGCAGGTCATCGAGCGGCTGCAGCCATGTACGAGAAAGCGCATCGTCCGCGCGCGTACAAACACCGATGGCGCCCTGCGACACCGCGGGCGGAAACTCTTGCGGCGAAAGATGCTGCGTAATCCGATGCTCGAGCCCGAGGCGCTTGAGTCCGGCCGCCGCGAGGACGATGGCGTCGTAGTCGCCGCACTCCAGGCGCTCGAGCCGGGTGGGTACGTTGCCGCGCAGCTCGAGCAGCCGGAGGTCCCGCCGCGCGCGACTCAGGAAGGCGCGCCGGCGCAGACTGCTGGTGCCGATGCGGGCGCCCTCGGGCAACTGTGAGAGCGGCGCGCCGGTGCGGCTGACGATGGCGTCGCGGGGATCTTCGCGCTCGAGGACCGCCGCGAGCGCGAGTCCCGGCTCCATGGCGGTAGGCAGGTCCTTCAGGCTGTGCACGGCGACATCGATTCTGTCCTCGAGCAGCGCGCGATCGATCTCCTTGGTGAAGAACGCGCGGCCGCGCACGGCCCACAGCGGTACATCAACACGCACGTCGCCCGTCGTCGTGATGGGGACCAACTCCACCGGCGGCGCCGACGGCAGCGCGCGTATCAGGCTTTCGACGTGACGGGCCTGCCACAAGGCGAGCGCGGAAGCGCGCGTGCCGATCCGAAGCGGCCGCGGTGTCTGCGATCTCCGGCTCAAGATTCGCCCTCGGTCATGAACCGATAGCCGACACCCCAGACGGTGAGGAAGTGACGCGGGTTGGCCGGGTCGCGCTCGAACCGCTTGCGCAGGCGCAGGATGAAATTGTCCACGGTTCGCGTGGAAGGAAAGACGTCGTAGCCCCAGACGCGCTCGAGGAGGTCCTCGCGCGAGACGATCTCGCCGGGCCGCTCCGCCAGCACCTTCAGGATCATCGCCTCCTTTTCCGTCAGCTCCTGCGCCATCGCCGTTCCAGGAACGGGCGCGAAAGGCGCGGAAATCGACCTCGTTGCCGCCGAAGCGCAGCACCGCGCCCTCGGCGGCCGAAGCGCTCTGGTACCAGTCCCAGCGGCGCAGGATCGCCCGCACCCGCAGCAGCAGCTCGCGCAGATGGAAGGGCTTCGCCAGGTAATCGTCGCCGCCGGCCTCGAGGCCGCGTACCCGGTCGGCCGGATCGCCGCGCGCGGTGAGGAAGAGCACCGGCGTGTTGTCTCCCCGCTCGCGCAGCGCCCGGCAGACCGTGAAGCCGTCGAGCTCCGGCAACATGACATCCAACAGCACGAGGCCGCACGATTTTTCCCGCAGCCAATCGAGAGCCCGCCGGCCATCGCACGACAGAGTCGACCTCGTAGCCTTCCGCACGCAGGTTCTCGACGACGCCCGCGGCGAGATGCGGGTCGTCTTCCACCACGAGTATGTGGCGCGTGTGCGCGCGGGCGTGCTCATGAGTGCTCCCGCCGTGTGGACCCCGGGCAAGCGGCTCGGCGTCGGTCGCGCCGGGCGCGGCGCCTGGTGCGGCCGCCCCGGGCCACGTCAACACAAAGGTTGCGCCCTGACCGGCGCCGGCGCTCTGCGCGCTGACCCGTCCGCCGCGCAAGCTGCATGAGGCGACTGACGATGTAGAGGCCGAGGCCGGTGCCGAAACGGCTGCCGCCGCCACCTGAGTGCAGGCGCGTGAACTTCTGGAAGAGCCGCGCGGCATCGCCCGGCCGGAAACCGACGCCGCTGTCACGTACCGTGAGCTCGACCTCGCCACCCGCTGCCCTCCGGCCCGTGAAAGTGATGCTGCCGCCACCTACCGGCGCGACGGCCGCGAGCGCATTCTCGAGGAGGTTGCGCAGGATGACATCGAGCGCCATCGGGTCGGCCATCACTTGCAATCCGTGCTCGATGTCGGCGCTGACGGCGATGCGGTCCTTGGCGGCCCGCTCCTCGAATCCCGCGAGCACGCGCGCGACGGCCGCCGTCGAGAGCCACCGGCTCGCTCCTCAGATCGATGCGGCCGCGGTCCAGCCGCATGCTCTCGAGGATCTGCGTCACCATGCTCTCCATGCGCGCGAGGTCGGCGAGCATCCGGTCGATCAGGGCGCGCAGGTGCTCCGGCGACAGCGGCCGCATCGCCATGGTCTCGAGCGACAGCTGCAGGCTCGCGAGCGGTGTCTTGAACTGATGCGACACCAGCGCCAGGAAGCTCTCCTGCTCCTGGATCACGCGCGCTTCCGCCCGCAACGCGCGCGCGATCACGGCGATGCATGCAGCCAGGGCGATGATGAAGAACGAGCCCTCCCAGAAGTACTGGGCGATGTGTCGCTGCTCCTCGGCGATGAGCTGCCGGTCGACGTCCGGTGAGAGTGTGGCGCGTTGGCTCGTTCCGACGATGACGTCGGGCAACAATGCTCGCACACGTGCGGCGGACGTGCCCGCATCGATGAGCGCCTGCGCAGCGACGACCTGCTCCGCATAGACCTCGTGCATCTCCCTGACTTTGTCGACGGCAAAGCGATGCTGGTCGAGGAGCCACCAGCCGACTTCCACGGCCGACACCAGCACCAGGACGAGTGCGGTGAGTTGGAACAGTCGCGGTGCTTTCATGGCTTGCCTGTCAGCGCAGGGTGCGGAGCGCGCTGCGCAGGCCCTGCGCGAAGCGCTCGAGGTCCGCGGCCGTATGGGCGAGCGAGAGGAAGCAGGCTTCGTACGCCGATGGCGGCAGGTAGATGCCCTCGGCCAGCATGGCGTGAAAGAGCGCCGCGAACCGATCGACTGCCTGCTGCGACAGCGTCACCGCCGTGCGCGGCGCGCCGCTCTCGTGCAGCGACAGCCAGAAGAGCGAGCCCACGCGCACCAGATGCACGGGGAAGGGCGCTTCGCGCAGCACCGGCCGCAGCAGCCGCTCGAGCTGCGCGCCCAGCGGCCTCGAGCTTTTCCCAGCCGTTCTCCGCCGCCAACACATCCAGTGTGGCGATGCCGCTCGCCATGGCGACCGGGTTGCCGGAGAGCGTGCCTGCCTGGTAGGTGTCGCCGTCGGGCGCGAGCCGCGCCATGATCCGCCGCGGGCCCGCGAACGCGCCCACGGGCATGCCGCCGCCGATCACTTTGCCGAACGTCGCGAGGTCCGGGACGATGCCGAGCCGCTCGGCCGCGCCGCCGCGGGCGAGCCGAAAGCCGGAAATGACTTCGTCGAAGATGAGCAGCGCGCCGTGCTGCGCGGGTCAGCGCGCGCAATCGCTCGAGAAATTCTGCGCGCTGTGGCAGCAGGCCATGGTTGGCGGGCACCGGCTCGATGATGACCGCGGCGATCTGCTGCCCATCGCGCGCGAAGAGCGCTTCCACGGCCGCCTCATCATCGAGCGGCAACACGCGCGTGCAGGCGGTGAAGGCTGCGGGAACGCCGGCGGAAGACGGACGGCCGAACGTTGCGAGGCCGGAGCCTGCCGCGACCAACAGGTGATCCGCATGCCCGTGGTAGCAGCCGGCGAACTTGACGATGAGATCGCGCCCGGTGAACGCTCGCGCCACGCGGATGGCACTCATGACTGCCTCCGTGCCCGACGAGACCAGTCGCACCTGCTCGATTCCGGGGTATGAGGCTACCACGCGCTCGGCCAACTCAACTTCCGCCGGGCACGGCGCACCGAAGGTCATTCCCTGACGGGAGGCCTGCGTTACCGGCATCGACGACCGCCGGATGCGCGTGACCCAGTATCAGCGGGCCCCACGAGCAGACGAGATCGAGATAGTTGCTGCCGTCGCTATCCGTCAGATGCGCGCCCGCGGCCGCTGCACGAAGAAAAGCGGCGTGCCGCCGACCGCGCGGAACGCGCGCACGGGCGAGTTCACGCCACCGGGGATGACGCGGGTGGCGCGCTCGTAGAGCCGCTCCGAGCTGGGATGGGAGTCGCGCATCAGGGTTCCTATGGTAGTGGCTCTTCAGGGGGCGGCGCTTCGGTTGTGTGGGCGTCCGCGCGCATCCCGCGCTGCAGGCGCGCCTGGCCGAAAAATGCCGCGATCGCTTCCGGGCCCGCGTGTGCGGCGGCTGCGCGCATACCGGCGATCGGCAGATGCGCGAGACGTCGTGCCAGCCGGGACGTCAAAAGCCCCAAGGCCTCGCGCTGGGGCGCCGTCAGACCGCGGAGCTCCGCCGACAGTGCCCGCTCGAGCTCGTCCGCCGCGATCCGCTCGAAGGCGTCGCGCAACTCGGCGAGCTGCGGGCCGATGGCGCGCGTGGCCATCTCGTCTCGCAGGTGCGCCATCCGCTCGTCGATGGCGGCCCGCACAGGCGCCAGGCGCAGCAGCTCGGTCACGCGCTGCTCCTGCACCTCCTGCACGAGCTCACCCATCCCGATTCTCACGATGCCGGCGCCGCGCGCTTCCTCGGGATCGACGTTCGGCGGAACGCCGAAGTCGATGGCCAGCGGCGTGTTGCTTCGTCCGGAGCGCGATGCCGCCAGCAATTGCAGTGCGCGGCTGTCGAGCACCGGCTCGCCGCCACCTGCGGCCAGGACCAGCGCCGCGACCGGCTTGTGGCTGCGCTCGGAATTCCTCGAGGGGCACCGCCCGCCCGGAAACGCTGGCCGCGAGCTCCGTTGCAGGCGCCAGCGAGCGGTTGACGATGAGGAGCGGCACACCGGCCCGATGCAGAGCCAAGCCGCAGCGGCGCGTCATCGGTGAGACGCCAATGAGGGCGACGGTGTCGGGCCTGCCGGCGAGATGCTCGAGGACGCGAGCCGCGGCGAGATCGGCGAGAGAGGGCGCGTGCGTCCCGGCCTGGAGGCGCCGCACCCGGTTGGCCATTGCGAGCGCCTCGCCCACCAGCCGATCGAGCAAGGGACCGCTGGTTCCGGCGGCTCGGGCGGCCTCCCAGGAGGCGCGCAGCTGTGCGGCGATCTCGCGCTCGCCGGCCTGAGCGGAGTCGAGGCCACAGGCCAGCAGCAGCACGTGCTCCAGGGCCGACTCACCGGCCCAGGCCCGCAGCAGCCGCGCGGCCTGTCCCGACTGCGGCCGCCTTCCGCTCAGCTGCTCCAGCGCGGGCCCGCGGAGGTCGCCCGCGGGCTCGCCGTCAGGGGTGGCAAAAAGGAGCTCGATGCGGTTGCAAGTACCGAGGTAGAGAAGCTCGGAGACCCCCAGCGCCTCACGCAGCGAGCGCAGGCGGGTCTCGAGATCGGACTTGGGGATGGAAAGACGCGCGACCTCGTCGATGCCGGCATGCCGGTATGAGAGGCCCACGACACCGATCTGGTGCATGGGCCAAGCAGACCACGGCCCCCGGCAGGATGTGTCACAGAACCATCACGGACGAGGTTAGGCCGTCCGGCAGGAATGGGGAGTGTGACGTTATCTACGGCCCCGCATCACCAGCCCCATGAGGATCAGTCCCGCGGCGAACCCGATTCCCAGCGCCCAGGCAGTCGACTGGTAGGGCTGGGATTCGACGCTATTCTGCAGGTCACTCCAACGCGACCTGGCCCAACGCTGAGCCTGTTCGGCACGCTCGCGCGCCCCGCTGGCAGCCTTCGCCGCGGTGTCGCCCGCAGCGTCCGCGAGGCGCTCGGCCTGGCGCGCGGCCTCGGCGGCAGCCTTGTCACCATTCGTCGTGAAGCTTGGATTCATTGTCGGTCTCCTCGTGAGTCTTTGCGCTGGACAGCTCGTCCAGTTAACCGACTCGCGCTGCGGTCAACGGCAACCGACGCCGAAAGTTCCGGCGCTGAAGGCGAAGGCTGCGGCTCGGCGCTCCAGCCGGGATGTGCCCCGCCGCCGCAGGTGGCTTCGTACTAAAGTCGGATCAAGCCGCGCTTGTGAGCGACCGCGACGGCTTCAGTGCGGCTGATGGCATCGAGCTTGGTCAGTATCGACTTCACGTGCGTCTTGGCCGTTCCCTCGGTGATCGACAGCCGCCGCGCGATGTCCTTGTTGCTTCGTCCCTGCGCGACGAGCTGCAACACGTCCAACTCACGCTGCGTCAGGCTGGGCTTGGCCATCCGTTGCAGCGCCTTCGCCGCCACCGACGATGAGGTGTAGGGCCGGTCCTCGCTTACCGCGCGGATGGCCGACAGAATCTCCTGGCGCGGCGCATCCTTCAGCAGGTACCCCTTCGCGCCCTGGCTCAGGCACTGGAAGATGTCCTCATCGCCGTCGTAGGTGGTCATGATGAGGATCCGGGCCTTGGGGTTGATCTCCAGCACCCGCTGCACCACCGCGACGCCGTCGCGCTTCGGCATGCGCAGGTCCAGCACCATGCACGTCCGGCTGATGCTGCTCGTAGAGCGCGATCGCCTCATCGCCGTCGCCGGCCTCCGCGACCACCTCCATGTCCGCCTGCTGATTGACCATCGCGGCCAGCCCGTCCCGCACCACCGGATGATCATCCGCCAGGATCACGCGGATCTTCTTTCGGGTGAGTACCGCGACCATTACGCCGCCGCCTTGCGCTTCGGCAGCCGCACGCTGACCCGCGTGCCGGCGCCCGGTTGGCTCTCGATCTGCCACTCGCCGCCGATCGCGCTCGGCCCGCTGCCGCATGCTCGTGAGGCCGAATCCCTCCCGGGCATAGTGCTCCGGCCGCTGCTCCATGCCGCGCCGTCATCCTCCACCGCCAGCACCCAGTGCGCCGACTCATCCGTCATGGTGATGCGGACCAGGTTCGGGCGCGCGTGGCGCACCGCATTGCTCACCGCCTCCTGCGCGATGCGCAGCAGCTCGTGCTCGTGCTCGGGCTTCAGGCCGGTGGTGATGCCGCCGCCTTCGAAGTTGCACGTCACGCCGCCCGGCACCGTCGAGCGCTCGGCCAGCTGGCGCAGCGCGATCTCGAGCCCCGCGCGCCGTGTCTGATCGAGCCGCAGCGCCATCACCGAGCGGCGCGCCTCGGCGAGTCCTTCGCGCGCGAGGTCGCGGATGCGCGTCAGGGTCAGCGCCAGCCCGGAGTTCTTCTTCTTGCAGGACGGGAACTCCTCGACCGCCCCGAGCTGCATCAGAATCCCGGTGAAGGCCTGCGCCAGGCCGTCGTGGATCTCCTGGCCGATGCGCGTGCGCTCGACGAGCACCGCGGCCTCCTTGGCCTGATAGGCGAGGCGCGTGAGCTGGACGGCGAGTGTCGCCTGCTGGGCGAGCGCCACGAGCAGCTCGCTGCGCTGCACGTCGGCCGCGTTGCGGCGGAAGCGCAGGATGAGGAAGCCGACGTTGCGCGAGCCGAACACCAGCGGATAGACCACGGTGCCGACGTAGCCCTCCTGCCGGTGGAAGGCGAGCATGCCCGGCCAGATCTCCTCCGATTGCTCCTCGACGTCGAGATACATGGGCTCGGTCGGCTTGGTGAACTTGTCGCCGAAGGAGGAGCCGTCGATCGGCACGCTGGTGGGGTAGGGCGGCTCCTCGATGCGGCCGTCGCGGACGTGCGCGACGATGCGCCATTGCTGCAGGCTGTCCTTGGAGACGACCACCGCGCCGGATGCCGCATCGAACTGGCGCGTCGCTTCCAGCAGCACATGTCCCAGGAAGCTGTGCAGGTCCGGCTCACTCGCCAGCCGCTCGAGGTTGCCGCGGATGACGGCGTTGGCCTTCGCCAGCTCCGCCACGCGCTCCTCCGCTGCGCGCTCGCGCTCCCGCCTCATGTCGTCGATGAGGCGTTCGCGATGCAGGGCCGCGCCGATGACTCCGGCCGCGTTCTCGAGCGCGGCAAGCTCGGCGGAGTCGATCGCGCGACGCTGGCGGGTGTTGTCGAAGCCAACGACGCCGATGAACTCGCCGGCGACGAAGATCGGCACGATGGCCTTGGTCTTGGTGCCGATGCCCTCGAATCCCGTGACGCCGGCGTAGGTGACCGGCGTATCGCTCTTGTTGAGGCAGACGCTACGGCCCGGCGCGCAGCTCAGCGGAGACCGCGGCGAACTGACGCTCATCGCACGTACAAACCGCGGGGTCGTCAATGTGCGGCGGAACGCCTTCGGCGGTCCACTCGCTCACCACCACCAGCAGCGGCTCGCCGTGCGGTCCGCGGCGGGCCAGCATGACGTTGACGCGATCCACGTGAGCCGCCTCGCCGATGAGGCCCAGCACCTCGGGGATGGCGCCGCGCACGTCCGGGGCTTCGAGCAGCATCCGGCTCGCCTTGGCGGAGGCCACGAGCAGCGCCTCCCGGCGCCGCAGCGACTCGTTGATCTGGCTCAGCTCCTCGGTGCAGGGAGTGGATTCTGTCAAAGGCTCCAGGCGGGAAAGCGCCGGGTCCACCACCGAAACACTCATAGACACGCTCACTATCGGGAAATCGAGGCGTCAGTGTACCTCGGCAGGGGGGCGGTCTCCCAACCACCGCCCAGCGCCTTGTAGACGGCGATCAGGCTGGTCGCGGTCTCGGTCCGGTCCTGGGCCAGAGCGTTCTCGGCCTGCAGCTGCGTCCGTTCAGCGTCCAGCACCGAGAGAAAGTCGACCAGACCGCCCTCGTAGCGGATCTTGGCCAGCCGAGCCGCGGTCGCGCTGGCGCTCGCGGCATCCTGGGCATGCTCGAGCTGGTCGCGGTCCCGGGCGTGGGTCACGAGCGCGTCCTCGGTTTCCTCGAGGGCGTTGAGGACGGTGCTGTGATACTGGTCGAGCGCGATCACAGCGCCAGCCCGGGCGCCGGCGATCTGCTCGTGCACCCGACCCAGGTCGAAGGCCGGCCAGTAGATCGCCGGCCCGATGCCATAGCTGCGGGAGCCTGACGTCCCGAAGCCCCCTGGCGCGGCGGCGGCGAAGCCGAAGCTGCCCGTGAAAGTCACCTTGGGGAAGAGATTCGAGATGGCGACGCCCACCAGGTCAGTCGATGCCTCCAGGTTTCGCTCCGCCGAGCGGATGTCGGGGCGGCGGCGCAACATGTCGGCCGGGCTGCCTACCGGGACGATGTGCGGCAGTGGCGGCAGTTCGTGGGGTGCGCTCAGCACTCCGATGAGTGCGTCGGGCTCGCGGCCGGTCAGTACGCCGAGCCTGTGAATGGAGCGCGAGACCGCCGCCTCGAGGGGTCCGATCGTGGAGAGCGTGGTGCTGAGCTGTGCCTGCGCGCGCGCGACGTCGAGGTCCGTGCCGCTGCCGGCGGTGCGCTCGGCTACCGCCAGTTGCAGGACCTGCCGCTCGTTCTCGACGTTGGCCCGGGCGACGGCGAGTTGTGTCTGCTCGCCGCGCAGCTCGAAGTAGTTGCGCGCCACCTCGGCGATCACCGAGACCTGGGCGTCGTGCAGGTTGGCCACTTCACCTCGCAGCTCGGCATTGCGCGCCTGGACATTGCGCCTGACGCCGCCGAAGAAGTCGAGCTCCCACGTGGCGTCGAACCCGGCATCATAGAACTTCTGGGTGTAGGCGCCGCCGAACGGATCCTCCACCTGCGGTGTGCGCTGCTTGTTGTAGCCGCCGGAGGCGGTCACCGTCGGAGCGAGGTCGAACTCCGACTGGTTGCGCAATGCGCGCGACTGCACCAGCCGTCCGACCGCGATGCGCAGGTCGTAGTTGGCGCGCAGCGAATCGCCGACCAGCAGGTCGAGTGTCGGATCGTCGAACTGCTTCCAGAACTCGATCTGGGTCTGCTGGTTGGTATAGATGCCGGGCTCGGCGCCGGCGAATTGCGCGGCCACCGGGGTTTGCGGCCGAACATAGTTCGGACCGACGGCGCAACCGGAAAGTGCGACTGTGGCAGCCAGGGTGAACAGTAGATGAATCTTACGCATGGTGGGGATCCGGGGAAGGAAGCCGGTCAGCCGCCGCTTCGGAGCGGTGGTCTGAAGTGCGGCGTATGACTACATAAAATACCGGCGTCAGCAGGAGGCCGAAGAAGGTCACGCCGAGCATGCCGGAGAACACGACCGTGCCGAGCGCGTGGCGGACTTCGGCTCCGGCGCCGCTTGCCAGCATCAACGGCACGACTCCCATGATGAAGGCGAAGGACGTCATCAGGATCGGCCGCAGACGCAGCCGGGCGGCCTGCAACACAGCGGACACGGCGTCATGGCCCTGCTCCTCCTGCAGGTGCTTGGCGAACTCGACGATCAGGATCGCGTTCTTGCAGGCGAGGCCGACGAGCACGACCAGGCCGACCTGCGTGAACACGTTGTTGTCGCCGTGATCGAGGAATACGCCCGTGATCGCCGCGAGCAGACACATCGGCACGATCAGGATGATGGCGAGCGGCAGCATCAGGCTCTCGTACTGCGCGGCAAGCACCAGGAACACGAACAGTACGCAGAGCGGGAAGATGATCAGGCTGGTATTGCCCGAGATCAGCTGCTGGTAGGAAAGGTCGGTCCATTCGAAGGACATGCCCGCGCGGCAGCGTCGACTTCAGGATCTGCGTCATCGCCGCCTGCGCCTGCCCGGAACTGTAGCCCGGCGCCGGGCCGCCATTGATGTCCGCGGCCGTGTAGCCGTTGTAACGCTGGACGATGTCGGGCCCGAAGGTCGGGGTGACGGTGAGGAACGACCCGAGTGGGACCATCTGTCCCGCGTCGTTGCGGACCTGGAGGGTCGAGATGTCCTCGATGCGGGAGCGGAATGGCGCGTCCGCCTGCGCCAGTACCTCATAGGTCCGCCCGAAGGCGTTGAAGTCGTTGACGTAGAGCGATCCCAGGTAGACCTGCAGCGTCTGGAAGACGTCGTCCAGATTGACGTGGTCCTGCTTGACCTTCACGCGATCCACGTTGACGTTGAGCTGCGGCACGTTGATCTGATAGCTGCTGAAGAGTCCGGCGAGCGCAGGGTTGCCGTAACCCTCCTTCAGCGCGCTTTGACAGCCGCGTCATAGAGCGCCTTGGGACCGGCCTCACCGCGATCCTCAACCTCCAGCTTGAAGCCGCCGAGCGTGCCGAGGCCCAGGACAGGCGGAGCAGGGAAAACGACGACCATGCCATCCTGGATGACAGACAGCTTCTGGTTGAGCTGCGCGGCGATGGCGTCGGCCGAGAGGCCTTTGGACCTGCGCTCGTCAAAGGGCTTGAGCGCGAAGAAGATGAGGCCAGCGCTCGAGCTGGGCACGAAGCCGTTGACCGACATGCCCGAAAACTGCACGGCGTGCTCGACGCCGGGCTGATGCATGCCGATGTTGCCGATCTCGCTTGACGACTTCCGAAGTCCGCTCGAGCGATGCCGCCGGCGGCAGCTGCGCGACCGCGACCAGGTATTGTTTGTCCTGCTCGGGGATGAATCCGTGCGGGACGGCGGTAAAGCCCAGGTAGGCGAGGCCGATCAGACCTGCGTAGACGAAGAGCGCGATACCGACGCGGCGCACCGTGCCGACGACGGCGGTCTGATAGGTGTTGCCGACGGCTGCAAACCCGCGGTTGAACCGGCGGAAGAAGCCGCCGAGGACGCGATCCATGACGCGCGAGAGCCAGTCGGGCTTGGCCCCGTGGGGCTTCAGCAGCACGGCCGCCAGTGCCGGCGACAGGGTGAGCGAGTTGAAGGCCGAGATGACCGTGGAGATGGCGATCGTCAGCGCGAACTGGCGATAGAACTCACCGGTCAGTCCGCTCACGAACGCGACCGGCACGAACACGGCGCACAGGACCAGCGTGATCGCGATGATCGGCCGGCTGACCTCGTTCATCGCGGACTTGGCCGCGTCGTGTGGAGACTGCCCGCCTTCGATGTGGCGTTCCACGTTCTCGACGACGACGATGGCGTCGTCCACGACGATGCCTATGGCGAGCACGAGGCCGAAGAGCGACAGCGTGTTGATGGAGAACCCGAACGCGAGCAGCACCGCGAAGGTGCCGATGATCGATACGGGCACCGCGATCAGTGGAATGATGGACGCACGCCACGTCTGCAGGAAGAGAATGACGACCAGCACGACGAGCAGTACGGCCTCGAGCAGAGTATGCACGACCGCTTCGATCGACTGGCGTACGAACACCGTCGGGTCGTAGACGATCGTGTAGCGCATGCCCTGCGGGAAGTCCTTGGAAAGCTCCGCCATGGTGGCGCGCACTTCCCCGGAAAGCTGCAGAGCATTGGATCCCGGCGCCTGGAAGACCGGGATCGCGACGGCGTCCTGGTTGTCGAGATAGCCGTTGGTTCCGTACGACTCCGCGCCCATGTCGACGCGGGCGACGTCGCCGAGGCGAACGACCTGACCGTTAGCGCCGGTCTTCAGTACGATGTCGCGAAACTGGCCCGGTGTCGTCAGGCGCCCCATCGCGTTGAGGGCGATCTGGAAATCGGCGTTCCGATCGGGCGGGGCGCCGATCTGGCCGGCCGCCACCTGGATGTTCTGTGCCTGGATGGCGCTGATGACATCACCGGCGGTCATATTGATGGCGGCGAGCTTCTGGGGATCGAGCCAGATCCGCATGGCGTAGTCGCCGCCGCCGAAGAGCTGCACGTCGCCCATGCCCGGCAGGCGTGCGAGCACGTCGCGGATATTGCGGACCGCATAGTTGCGCAGATACAGAGTGTCGAAGCGGCCGTCGGGGGAATAAAGGTGCACGACCATCGTCAGGTTGGGCGAGCTCTTGGTGGTGGTCACACCCAGATTTCGCACTTCGTCGGGCAGTCGCGGCAACACCTGCTGCACGCGGTTCTGCACCAGCGTCTGCGCGCGGTCGATGTCCGTCCCCACGCGGAAGGTGATGGTCAGAGCCAGCGACCCATCCATTGTCGAGGTCGAGGACATGTAGAGCATGTCCTCGACGCCGACGATCGCCTGCTCGAGCGGCGCGGCGACGGTGCTCGCCACGACCTTCGGGTTTGCGCCCGGGTAGGTCGCCCGCACGATCACGGAAGGCGGCACGACCTCCGGATACTCGCTGATCGGCAGCTGCGTGATCGCGATCGCGCCCGCGATGAAGATGAAGGTCGACAGCACCGCCGCGAAGATCGGGCGGTCGATGAAGAAGTGTGAGAGTTTCACCGATTCTCCCTGGAGCCGGAGTCGCTTGCGGCGGACGCGGTGTCGCCGGCGGATCCGGTGTCATGAGTTACGCTCTGGGCCACCATCGCGCCGTCCGCGTCATGATGCTCACCCATCGCGATCAGCTGCGGGTTTACCTGCATGCCGGGGCGTACGCGCAGCAGACCATTGACGACGATCGTGTCACCCGGCTTGAGTCCGGATCGCACCACGCGCAGCCCACCGACCATGGGCCCGAGATCGACTGGCCGGTACTCCACTTTGTTGTCAGGGCCGACGAGGAGCACGTAGCGCATCGTCTGATCGGTACCAATGGCGCTGTCGTTGACCAGTACGGCTTGATAGTGGTCATTGCCGATCAGCTTGACGCGGGCGAAGAGGCCCGGGACGAAGCGGCCGTCCGGGTTGGCGAGCAGCGCCCGGGCGTAGATGGTTCCGGTCTGTGCGTCGAGAGAGTTGTCCATGAAGATGAGGCGGCCCTCGTGGGAGTAGCCGTTCTCGTCCGCCAGGCCGACGTATACCGCATTGCCCAGAGCGTCCGGGCCGGCGCTGGTGGCCGCGACCTTGCGCCCGTCGGTACCGGCATATTTCTCGAACGTTAGATAAGCCTGTTCGTCCGCGTTGAACTCGACATAGATCGGGTTCAGCGACACGACCGTGGTCAGCAGCGTCTGGCCGTTTGTGACCAAGTTGCCGGTCGTGACGATCGCGCGACTGACCCTTCCGGTGATAGGAGCCGTCACACGCGTGAATGTGAGGTTGAGCGCGGCGGAGGCCACCGCTGCCTTCGCCCCCTCCACGCTCGCCGCGGACTGCCGCTCATTGGCGGCTCGGGTGTCGAACTCATCCTTGGAGATGGCGTGGGCCGCAAAGAGGTTCACCGCGCGGATCTGCTCGGCCTTGGCCAGCGCTGCCTGGGCGCGTGCCTGGTCCAGATCCGCCTCCGCGCGCTGATAGTCCGCCTCGTAGGGACGAGGGTCGATGATGAACAGCACTTGGCCCTTGCGGACTACGGTGCCGTCGACGAAGTTGACGGATGAAATGTACCCCGACACTCTCGGGCGGATGTCGACGTGGTCTACGGCGCTGAAGCGGCCGCTGAAGGTCTCTGAATCGGTGACGGTCTTCGAGATGACGCGTGCGACCGTGACCTCTGGGGCAGGCGGCGGCGCGGGAGCGCGTGCCGCCGTCGCATCGCCGGCGCAACCGGACAGTGTCAGAACGGCCGCGGTGACCGCGGCGGCGAACGAAGCAAAAGCGATGGATCGAGTGCGCACGATGGAGACTCCCTGGGATTTCCCGAATTAGACGTAGCCGAGCCCCACGGATCGACGAGGCCGGGCGACAATTCTGGCGTTGACAAGCCGTTGCCGGAATGACTCGCGCGGAGGGGATGCGCGGTGTCCGGCGACGGGCGGGGACCTATCCCTTAGGAGGGAGAGGCGATAACGAATCGGTGACTCCTGCACGATCGCAACGACCGACACAGGGAATGACCGAGATCTCGAGGCACGCGGCCACAGACCGGCGCCTGCGACGGTGCCGGCGGCCGGCTTTTCAACACCGGTTTTCATGCCGCAACCTGCGCTGGCGCCCGGAAGGCTGCGCGGCCCGCGGACTTCGGTGGGAGGCACTTGACTTGCGGCCCGAATGCGACCATCTTAACCACGTACGTGACCGGTCAGTAACATAAGTTCTGCGTACGTTAGTGACCGGTCAGTTACATGTCAAGTGGAGATTTTTATGAGGCAGCTCAAGAGAGCGCAAGTACTTGCGGGTAAAGGAGTTATTCCGGAAAAGCCCGGATTGCGGGTGCGCGATCGCATCATGCAGAAGGCGAGAGACCTCTTCTACGCGCACGGGATTCACGCCGTGGGCGTCGATGCGATCGTTGGTGCGGCCGGCACCAATAAGATGAGCTTTTATCGCAGCTTTGCCTCCAAGGATGAGCTGGTGGCGGAGTATCTGCGGACCGAAGAGCGGGAAGGCTGGCATTGCTGGGATGAGACGATTGCACAGTACGCCGGAAATCCACGCGCGCAGGTCGAGGCCTTGTTTGATTTACTGGTCACGGACACTGACCCAAAGGGCGCGAGAGGTTGTCCATTGGCCAATGCCGCTGTGGAAATCACTGAGCCGGATCATCCGGGGCGCCCGATCATCGAGCAGTACAAGGCCGAAATGCGTCGGCGCTTTCGTCAGCTTGCGCATGAGATGGGTTCCCGTGACGGGGACTCACTCGGTGACGCGCTGCTGCTCTTATGGGAAGGCAGCTATCTGACCCGCCTCACCCTCGGCCAACATGGCCCGGTGCAGGGTGCGGGCAAAGCGGCACGAGCCTTGATCGCCGCGTACATGGATTCCTGAACCCACAACCGGGGCGTGGCCTTTGATTGGAGTCGGCGGTATCTGCAGTCCGTCGAATTAGGCAGCGTGATGTAAACGGCGTCGACCCCGCCGCTCTCGAAGAGCCGCTCGGCATCGTCGTAGCCGCAGACGTGACACACGCCGTAACGGCGGGAAAGCTTGCTCAGCTTTTGCGGGTCATCGGAGACCAGCGCCGCCAGCCTGCTGTTCTGCTGCGCCTGCGCGAAGGCCGGCAGGATGGTGGTCTGCGCGATATGGCCCAGGCCGATGACGGCGTATCGGATCTTCCCGCCGGAGGCGACGCGCGCAGTCGCCCGGCGAGCGGTGGCGCTGCCGCGGCTTCTGCGGGTAGGGCGCCCTTTTTCGGCAGCCTTGCGAGCCGGCCCGCGGCGGCGGGGGGATGATCGTGTAGCCATGCTCGGGGCCGAAGCAAGCACGGTGCCGGAACGGGCGCCGCGGGGATTTGACCAGCGTACAGAATCCGCCCGGAATCAAAGGCTTAGGCTGGAGATTGCTTGACGGCTGCCAGCGGTCCCGGTCTAATACGCGACCCTCCCCAAAGGCGGCCAGGTAGCTCAGTTGGTAGAGCAGCGGATTGAAAATCCGCGTGTCGGTGGTTCGATTCCGCCCCTGGCCATATCCGCCTCTTTCTCCACGCTTCGCCACCCTACGACCTCCTGCGCTGCAATACGCGTAACACGCTGATTCGGCGCCGAAATATCCCATAAATCGACCCTAAATCCTTCTCGACTCAGGGCTTGACAGCGCGCCCAGTCTGGGGGCAACTTGTGGGGGCAACTCGGCGATTTTGAGAGTCTGGGGGCAACTGCTCGGGGGCAACCGAGGCTCGCCTCCCAGGTATCGGAGGAGCGGAATTCATGCCGATCACTCACGTCGCGATCGTCAACGCGAAGCCACGCGAGAAGCCCTACCGGCTCTTCGACGGGCGTGGCCTGTACCTCGAGATCTCGCCGTCCGGCGGCCGCTGGTGGCGCTTCAAGTACCGCTTCGATGGCAAGGAGAAGCGTCTGTCGCTTGGTGTGTATCCGGACGTCAGCCTCAAGGAAGCGCGCGACCACTTGGAAGACGTGCGTCGCAAGCTCAGGGCCGGCATCGATCCGGGCGAGGAGCGCAAGACCCAAGGCATGCTATTTCAAGCGCCCCCGTCGGGCGCCACGTTCGAGACGGTTGCGCGCGAGTGGTTCACCAAGCATTCGCCGGCGTGGGCACCGGGGCACGGCGATAAGATCATCCGGCGCCTCGAGCTCAATATCTTCCCCTGGCTCGGCGCGAAGCCCATCGCCGACATCAAGCCCCTTGAGCTGCTGGGCACAGTCCAGCGGATCGAGCAGCGCGGAGCGAACGAGACCGCGCACCGCGCGCTTCAGAATTGTGGCCGCGTGTTCCGCTACGCCGTCGCGACCGGCCGCGCAGAGCGTGACATCACCCGTGACCTGCTCGGCGCGCTCGCGCCTGTCGTCGAGCGGCACCATGCCAGCATCGTGGAGCCGAAGGCCGTCGGTGCGCTGCTCCGGGCGATCGACGGCTATGCCGGCTCCCTGGTCGTGCGGTGTGCACTTCGTCTTGCACCGCTCGTCTTCGTGCGGCCGGGGGAGCTGCGGATGGCCGAGTGGGACGAGTTCAATCTCGAGGAGGGGGAGTGGAGGATTCCGGCGGCGCGCATGAAGATGCGGGCCGCGCACTTCGTGCCGCTCTCCCGCCAGGCCGTCGAGATCCTGCGGGAGCTCCATCCGCTGACGGGCGATAAGCGGTTCGTCTTTCCCGGGGAGCGAAGCCGCGATCGAGCGATGAGCAACAACACGGTCAACGCCGCACTCCGCAGGCTCGGATACTCGAGCGAGCAGATGACCGGCCACGGGTTTCGGAGCATGGCCTCGACGCTGCTCAACGAGCAGGGCTGGCATCCGGATGCGATCGAGCGGCAGCTCGCACACCAGGAACAGAACGAGATCCGCGCCGCGTACAACTACGCCAAGCATCTTCCGGAACGGCGCAAGATGATGCAGGCGTGGTCGGACTATCTCGAGCGGCTGCGCTCGGCAGCGGCCGCGATCCCGTCAAAGAGTGGCGAACTAGTGCGCGGGCGTAGAGTTAGAACCCCCGCGGCGCCACAGAGGAATGCCTGAGTGGCGAAGACCAGAAGGCGAAAGGGACGCCGACCACGCTGCCTGCTGATCGCCGGCCCCAACGGCGCGGGGAAGACGACGTTCGCGCGCGAATACTTGCCGAACGACGCTCGTGTACTGAACTTCGTCAACGCCGATCTCATTGCGAGCGGGCTGTCGCCGCTGCGCCCCGAGCTCGCCGCCGTCTCTGCCGCGCGATTGATGCTGGAGGAGATAGATCGCCTCGTTGAACGGCGCGCCGACTTCGCGTGGGAAAGCACCCTGAGCGGGCTGGGCCATGTAAAGCGCCTTCAGATCATGAAGCGGCTTGGGTACCACGTGGAGATCATTTACCTGCGACTTGCATCTTCCACGTTGGCACTGAGGCGCATAGCAGCCAGAGTGCGGCAGGGTGGGCACAACGTGCCAAAGGCGGACGTACTGCGACGCTTCTCCCGAAGCTGGCAGAACTTCGAAACTCGCTACTGGCCGCTGGCAGACGCCTGGGCGGTGTACGACAATTCCAGCAGGCCGCCGAAGCTGATAGAGTCAGGCCCGTGAAGGCGAAAAACGCGACCAAGAGCAAGAGCTCCAACAGGAATCCGAAGCTCGCGGCGCGCGTCGAGCGTGCGCTGCTTCGCGCTGGCGAGAGCGCCCGGCGCACAGCGCGGATGTATGGGACGCCGCTTTATGTCTGGGAAAACGGCAAGGTGATTGCCAAACGCCCGTAAGGGGCCGACCACTCAGTTGTGCCAGGGGCGAGGCTTCGAGTCACTCCTTTCCCGCGCGTTATTCGTCGATGAGTGTCAGCGTGAAATCCCCGCGGCCGCGGCCCGACCGGCGCACGAAAAATCCTGCTCCCGTTCGCTCTGTCCATTCGACCAAACGTGGAGATCTGGTTTCCGGTTGGGACGACTCAAGGCGGATAAAGTCCTGATAGCGCCGGCCTATCCCCTGATCGAGGCCGCGCACTACCTCAACCTGCCGTTGAGCACCCTGCGCGCGTGGTGCCTCGGACAGCCTCTGCGAGCCGACGCGAAGACGCGCCGCTTCGAGCCACTGATCCGGCTGGACGGCGACCAGCGGCGAGCGCTTTCGTTCCTGAATCTGGTCGAGGCACACATTCTCGCGGCAATCCGGCGCAAACACCACATCCCTCTCGCCGTCGTTCGGCGCGCCCTGGACTACGTCGCCAAGCAATTGCGAAGCGCCAAGCCCCTCGCAGAGATGCAATTTCAGACCGACGGCGTGGACCTGATCGTCGATCGCCTCGGGACGCGCATCAACGTCACCCGGGAAGGGAAGAGAGAGATGGCCGACGTTATGCGCCAGCATCTCAAGCGCATCGAGCGCAATGCGGAAGGAATTCCAGTTCGCCTGTTCCCCTTCACCCGCACGGGCGAGAGGAGTGGGCAACACGCGCCGGTGGTAATCGATCCGCGCGTTGCCTTCGGTCGTCCGGTTCTCGCCGGGCGTGCGGTACCAACCGCGGTACTCGCCGATCGCTTCAAGGCGGGAGACAGTTTCGAGCAACTGGCCGGAGACTATGGCACGTCCGCGCAGGCGATCGAGGAAGCGCTCCGCTGCGAGCTCGACCGCCAAGCGGCTTGAGTCGGCGGCCTTCTACCTCGACGAGTCCATCTATTCGCGCGTTCTCGGCGAGGCCGCTCTTCAGACGGACAAGGGCCGGTTCCAGGCGTGGTTCATTGCATCATGATCGGCTACGCATAGTGGCCGCTATCCATAAATCTGCCTAGCATCCAGGAGCCGACGTTTATCCCCGTGTCGCGCTTTGTGGTGGTCCATTCGCTACAGCCCCTTTCAACCCGCTCCGTCACCGCTATGTCAATAGGCTATCGAGGTGATCGGCCCGAGCCGCTTGCATCTTGACGACGACCTGCTAGCCTAGCGAAATGCCAGCGACCAGGAGTATCTCCGGTCTAACGTCTGGCCTCTACGGCGTCTCATCCACTTACTCTTGTCTGGCCTCTCACCGCGTTGCGGACGAGGCCGGGCAATCAGTAAACACCTGTTCATGCCGATAACCGCAAAGCCACTGCAGGTCCTATTCGACGCCATACACCATGGCAAGCACGACTTTCTGGACTTTCTACACGGCGACATCGCGGCGAACTACACGGTTTTGAGGGACAAGCGCAGGTCTATCTATCGCCCCAGCCAAAAACTCAAGGCCTATCACGCGTTCCTCAACTCGTTTGTCTTCGAGTATCTGACCATAAATCCTCGGGTGTTGTACTCATACCGCAAGGGCGTTAATCCTCATCAGGTCGTGGCGGTCCACGCGCAGAACCGAGCCTTCTTTCAAACTGATCTGGTGAAGTTCTTCGGCAGCATCAATCGCGAGCTGGTACGAAGCACTGTGCTCGAGCGGGGCAGTCTGGTCCCGATCACGGACCTGCATGAGCATCTTGAGCGTATTCTCGATCTGACGACGATTGAGGGGCTGCTGCCCATCGGATTTCCGACCTCGCCCTTGATCAGCAACGCATGCCTTACGGGGTTTGATGACGAACTCGAATCCCACTGCCGTGCGAATGCTCTTACCTACACTCGCTACGCCGACGATATTGTGATCTCAGCGCAGAGCCGCGAGGAGCTGCAGAACATCGACTCAACGGTCACGGGCCTCCTCACCGCTCACTTTTCGGGCAGGCTTCGGCTTAATTCTGCGAAGAGCAAGGTCACGACAGTCGGTCGCAAGGTGAAGGTTCTGGGGATGGTCATTACGCCCTCCGGACGAGTCACGGTCGACAGGGAGCTGAAGCGACGTATCGAGGTGCTACTACACTTCTACATACGCGATCGAGAAAAATTCTCTGCAATGTTCGAGCACAACATGCGAGCCGGAATCGAGCAGCTGGTGGGCTACGTCAACTACATAAACACGGCAGACAAGCTGTACCTAGAGAAACTCACGAAGAAATACGGAACGGCAGTCATCGACAGTTTTCTGCATCGATCGGCCACCTGAATGCTGCTGAAGATCGAAGTCCGCCACGTTCAGCATGTGGAGCGTCTCGAGCTGGAAGTCGATCTTTCAAAGAACCAGCTCACCGGCATTGTGGGGAAGAACGGCGTAGGCAAAACCACCCTCATCAGAGCGATCCGAAATCTTTCTCTGGCCGACACCTTCTTACGAACCGCGTCGCCGGACGTTTTCGTCCCGGAAAGCAGCATTACGTACACGATTGATGGCAAAGCTATTGAATTCGGATACGACGGCGCTCTGCGCTCCCTGAACAGCAAGACACTGGTTCCCGACACCATTCGGAGGCTGTGCGTCGCTGAGTTGCCGATGCCGCATGGCAGCCGCTTCAATTTCTTCCGGACCCTGAGCGATGCCGATGCGGACATACGTCGCCAGATCGTTCTGGAAGACTACACATCACCCGAGGAGCTCATCGATTTTCTCTCGGACATCTACAGCTCAAAAAAATTCAGGTCTCTGATAGAGACAAGAGTCCGGGGTCGCAGCTATTACAGCATTTTGCTGAGCGCCAATCGATACGTTCGGGAAGACTACCTGAGCTCCGGTGAGTACTTTCTGATCAGCCTCTACCGCACCATCAAAAGCGGCGCCCGACTCATCGCCATCGATGAGATCGATCTATCCCTGGATGCGGCCGCCCAGATTCACCTCTTGAGAAGACTGAGGCAGTTCTGCCAGCAGTACGGCTGCAATATCCTTTTCACCACACATTCGCTCGCCATGATGTATACATTGGGTTCAAACGAACTGCTGTACATGGATCGACAAGGCGACGCCGTTCAATTCATTCCAGCCTCTTATCACTTCATCAGGTCCCTGCTTTTCGGCTTCGTTGGCTGGGACCGTTATATCCTGACAGAAGACTGGGTGCTGCAGGAGTTCATCGAATTCATCATCCAGCGATATTGCTCGGACGCCTTTTATTGCTACAAGATCATTTATATCGGCGGTGGTTTCCAAGTCGCTGACTTGTTGCGAAGAAATATGCAGGAGAATTTTCTCGCGGACCCTGAGAAGGTCATCGGGATTCTCGATGGCGACCAGCGCGATACCCCCCATGCTCGGCGCCCGCAAATATTCTGCCTACCGATAGAGAGCGTCGAAAAAGCGCTCTTCGCCTACTACAACGACGACGCGGATTTTCCTCATCGATTACCTGGGGGACGCGTTCCCAATGGCTCGCGGGATCTCTTCAACGCTCTGCAGGAGGCTGGGGTGATGTCCAAAGCGCAGCTCTATGCGTACCTGTGCGGGCGAAATGAACCGGCCTTACAGCCGTTGATCGCAGTGCTCAGAGGCTTCCTTTCAAGGCCTCAATGAAACCAGATGGCATCTTGTATCCCGCCCCGAGCCCCCCATTTCCGCCGCTATTGCATTGACGTTAAGGATGCCCGGCGTCCGTTCTGGAACACCGCCGAGATCCACATCGTGGTGGCTTCTTGTATCTACAACACAGCTGATGCAGGTGCGCCGGAACGGAGAGCCCAGGAATAGCCAGAACAAGAAAAGGACGGGCTTGCCTACACCCGTTGAGGGTAACACGC
>CAWACM010000024.1:0-15831 GCA_963780455.1 uncultured Pseudomonadota bacterium | reverse complement strand
TCCCTAAAACCCCCCTCTTGGTTTAAAGGACGGGCCCGTCAACTAGGGAAACCCTGCACAGGTGGTTGTGATAGCCGAATTCGAGATGCGCAGGCGGTTCGAAATCACGACAGAGTGCTCCAAAGGGCGCCTTCGGCGCCTTTTTGCCGGTTGTACTCACTCATCCTGGTTGCCTCGCCATGCATCAGACGGCGTCGATCCCGGCGAGCTCGCCAAGCAGGGCACGCTGCTTTGAACCGTCTACAAATCCCGCTCCTCGCCTATCCTGCATGCACTTCATGGTCTCTGATATATAGCAGTTCCCCAACGTTCGAGAACTCTTCTTTCAGATCCGGTACAAGGCGTGACACAAGCCAATCTCTCCAGAATTTCGCGGTCTTCTGGCCTCTCAGCCGTAACTGGAGCTCGGAGTCGGGACCCACGGCAATTACGGGCGGCTCAAGAAATTCATCCCCGTAATGTAGCGTCTGCAGCGTACCGCGCTCTAACTTCGGTCCCGATTTCCATTCCCGTGTCCACGTCCCATGACCCGGCATCCACACATCGTCTATCCATGTCTGAAAACGCGATGCTTCCGCTCTTTGAAAACCGCCAGTTACCTGAATACCGACCTCAACAGAAAATGACCCATCAGGCTTTCTTGCCGGAAATTTTGCTGAATTCATATCACTTCACCAATGAAAACGTTGCGCTGTGTTTAAGACACTCACAGCGCCTGGTTGGAACGTATAGACACCGCCTTCAACGCTGAGCAAACCCGAGGATGAAAGACTGTCAATAACGGAGTTTGGTACTGTAATACTCAGGCCTGTCGGCGCTCCACCGGCGGGTTAGACGCCGCGAACCACCCGGCATCGGAGGACGAAGTAGTCGTCCAGAATACATCTCCGCCACCGAGCGCCGTCGCGCTCTCGAGATTCAGACCATTCGTGAGGATATCTAATGCAGTTGCGGCATCCGTTCCATGGAAAAGCACTGCACTTCGCGCAGCTGCGCGACTACATCGCGCAGGACTCACCGTTCTACGCGCGCCAATTCACCGAACGGCTGGTGCTCGCCGTGGAACGCCTCGCCACCCTGCCTCGTAGCGGCCGCACCGTGCCGGAGGCCGGACACCAGGATGCGATCCGCGAAGTGCTCTACCAGGCGGCGGACGCCGGCCCAGGGCGGCTAAGGGGTAAAGCCGCCGGAGAGGTTTTCCATCTGTCTGCGCAGGGCGTCTTTGTGGGCTTCCAGGGCGCGCACCAGGCGGTGAGCCTCGAGCCGGCGGGCGAGCTCGAGCATGCCGCCGATCTCGCGCCAGCGGAGCTCCAGGGCGCCGTAGAGCTCATCGGGCTCACCGGCCAGCAACCGCGTGCTCCTGGCGGTGATGGCCACCATGAGCTCGGCGACGGCGGCGTCGGTCAGGGTGATTCGGATCGGGAAGGTAGTCATGTTCTGTTCTCCGGTGGATGGGGGCTCGCCCGCTCCGGGCCCCCATCCACCGGAGAACTCCGACACATCAGCCCCGAGGGCGAGCGCTCCGGATTGCAAGGCACGTGACCGGCGCCGTCTTCGGCGACGGGCGCGGGCGTTGCTCTTCTCGGGCAGGACGCTCACGGAGCGCGAGCCCATTGGGCGGTGCGAGAGGATCGGGAGGCGGGCGGTCGGGAGACGCGGCGTCAGCCGCACCTTTCAGCGTGCCGGTAGGCTGTCGAGCGGCCCGGCTCAGTCAACTTCGAGTCAACAGTCAGCGCACGGCGAACACGCTCGACACGCTGCGGCGGGCACTTGAACATAGCGCAGATTATGCGGGGCGAAGCCCGGACAGCGCCGTCTGCGGCGCTGCGCATAATTTCTCAGCGTTATGTTTAAGTGACCGCCCAAAGCCCCCTTCCAGGGGGATGGGGGGCTCTCAGTACCGAGGGCGATAGCGCCCTGTTTACCAGGAACCAACATCACCCTGCGATCTCATCCCGCTCCTCTTCCTGCGCCTCGACATCCAAGGCGGCGAGCAGCGCCTCGGCGCTCGAGGTCTCAGGTTGCTCCTCCGCCGTGTCGGGAGCGATCCTGCGAGCGAGCCGCGGCTTCCCAGGGTGCGTGGCAGTGTGGATCTCCTTGAGCCTGCGGATCGAGACCTGGGTGTAGATCTGCGTGGTCGAGAGCTCCGCGTGCCCGAGCATCGCCTGGATGTAGCGGATGTCGGCTCCGTTTTCGAGCATCAGAGTCGCCATCGTGTGGCGGAAGAGATGGCAGGAGCCGCTCTTGCCGAGCCGCGCCGCCTCGACGTACCCGCGCACGAGCTGGGTGAGCCGGTTCGGCGTGAAGGGCTCGCCGGTCTGAGTGAGGAAGAGCGTCGCGAGGTGCGCGGGATCGCGTCCGACGACAAGATCAGGGCGCACCTCCTCCTGGTAGCGATCGATCCAGGCGATGGCCCGCTCGCCGATCGGGATCATCCGGTCCTTCTTGCCTTTGCCCTGACGGATCATCACCGTACCGCGCTCGCGGTCAATGTCAAAGAGGGCAAGGCCGATCAACTCCCGCCGGCGCATGCCGGTCGAGTAGAGGGTTTCAAGGATCGCCCGGTCCCGGATGCCGCGCGGCTCATCGACTTTGGGGATTCGCATGACCTGCTCGACCTCGGCGATGGTCAGTACGTGCTTCGGGAGCCTGCGCTCGAGGCGTGGCAGTTCGAGCTCCGAGGCCGGGTTGTAGAGGAGATAGTTCTGCCGCGTCAAGCCACCGGAAGAACGCCCTCACCGGCACGAGCCGCGCATGCTGGGCGCGGAAGGTGAGTGGCTGACCGTTTCTCTTGCGCCAGTGATAGAGCGATCGTTGGTAACGCTCGAGGATGGGCTTTGTGATCTCCTTCGGCTGGCCGAGGCCGCGCTCGGTGCACCAGGCGACGAAGTACCCGAGGCAGGCCTCCCGGTTCTCGACCGTGCAGCTCGAGTAGTTGTGCACCCGCAGCCACTCGAGATAGCGCAGCACGTAGGCGGCCAGGCCCTCGGGATCGTGCCGGTCGGCGAGCGCGCGCTTGGCGCGAGACGGTGCGACCGGCATGGCTCACCGCCCAGAGAAGACAGCAGCTAAGGAAGAAGATAACGGCGCGGACGCGAGACCTGCGCTATGACTACGGCCATCGAGCGAGACCTGCCCCGGGAGCGCCTTTTCCGATCCAACATCCGGCGGATCGGGCAAATGGCTCTCATTCTTGGGCTTTTCAGCCAACACCACCGCCTGCAAGGCGGGTGCAACCGGGGTGCGAGCGGCCTGCGAGCAGGGTGCGAGGTCGGGGGTCTGACCCTGCGAGGTGGCGATCGTACTGCCAAGGGTGTGCACCCTGCCAAGGGCAGAGACATCGATCAGCCCGATCATCTGCGAAGCGGAGCGTTCGAGATCGCCATCGAACAGGAGCTCATACTCGAAGCGCTGGCCGCTGCGGCCAGCCACCGGCCGAACGTATTCCATCGCCACAAGCCGCTCGAGATGGATTCTGACGGCGGTGTCGCTCATCCCGCAGCGGGCTCTGAGCTCCCTTCGGGTAAAGCGCGCATCGGTGCGGGCGATCGAGCGCGTCCGGCATTCTTCCTCGATCATCGCCTCGATCACCCCGAGCACCCGGCGCGTCTGCGGCGGCAGCTCATCGAGCGAGCGGCCCAGCACCTCGTGTGCGAGCTCATTGGCGAGCGCGATGTCCTCGAGCGTCACCTCGGTATATTCGATGACTTTCCCTCCCGAGCGCACCGTGCGTAGCTCGCGCTGATGCTGGCGCAGAAGCGCAATGGTCTCGATCAGCGTCAGGTATTTCGCGTGATCGCGTCTTGTGCGAGTCCGGTCATTGAGGAACGTGAGATGTTCCGCGTAAGGGTTCACGACGGCAAGCGGCCGCAAGAGGCGCTGCGCATTGCGGTGTAGCCGGTAGATCGCCTCCGCCTCGCTCTGCGCCATCAGGCCCGCGAGCGTGCGCCGGGAGCGCTGCCGTGCCTGGATCGCGCGGGTCTGCTCCCGGCTCTCGTTGATCGTGAGCACGAGGCAGCGGTTGGTCAGCTCCTCGTCCACATCGATCGCAGTCGTCGTCAGGAACAGCATCACCGGCCCCTCCACCCGATACTGCTGGGTGATGAGCATTCCGGTCGCAGGGTCCTTGCCGGTGGAGGCGATCGTGAGCTCCCCTTGCGATTGCAGCACTTTCAGCGCATAGGCGGCTTGCCGCACCCCTTCCTCCTCGGCGATGGCGAGGATCTTGTGTTTTATTTCCTGCTCGCCGAGATAGAACAAGCTCTGCCCGGTCATCGCCGAGTAGTGCACGCGATCCTCTTCCGGCACGAGCGCGAGCACCGCATCCATCAGCGCGCTCTTTCCCGCCGCCGAGGTGCTCTGGATCAGCACCGCGAGCGGTGAGGCGAGCTTGCGGCTGATGCAGGCCAGGTAGGCTACCAACGTATTGGACGGCTCGCCGACGAGTCCGACGCGCTCGAAGTCCCCCGCGATGCGCTCGATGAGCTTCTCATCGCGTAGGAACGCGAGCGCCGCCGCCTCCTCATCGGCGGACATCACCGGGAGCGGCGCGACGCTCGGGTGTTCGGCCGCCCGGGCACGCTCATCGATCACCTGCTCGACTTTCAGGAGCAGGCGCCCCAGGTCATGTTGGATGACACTCTCATCGACCCCGATCTCAAGCGACGCGAGCTTGGCAAAAGCCGCACGCGCCTTCGCTTGGTAGAGGTCGAGGGTATCGACGTGCAGACCCGTCTCGGCGGCAGCCGCCGGCATCAGCTCCTCTGCACCCGAGCACGTGACCAGCACATTCACCTTCAGCGCTTCGGTGAGCTGCTTCGGCATTCCGCGGACCCGGTAACGCCGCTCGCCGAAGGCGACGAGGAGCTGTTGCTCATCGGCTGTGCGGCCGACACCAGCCTGGCAGCCGGCATGGTCTGTCGGCTCGGGCATTGGTCCCGCGGGCACCGCGGCCGCCTCGGGCTCCGGCAACATGGGCTGCGGCTCCGGCGAGATGATCGGCGTCGGCGAGGCATCCTTCTTAGCCGCGCTCTCCGGGGCCGTACTGATCCTGTCGTCTTCCGCAACGTCCGGCGTGTGGGGTTCAGCGGCTAAGGGGGAAGACTCTACCGCCGGCTCGGAGGCCGCCGCCGTGACGGGAGTCGGCGAGGCCTTCGACGGCTTCGCTCCGCGACCCATCCACTGCCCCGAGCGGATCACCACCCCGAGGGACTTCTCGGCGGGCAACACCCGACAGGCGTACGCGTTCGCGTCCATGCCTTTCGGGAAGAGCAGCCGGTAGCACTCCAGGCCGCCTGCCATTAGACGTTTCGCCACCGCCTCGGCGCCGCGATCGCCGGCATCGTCACGGTCGAAGGCGATGAGTATGCGTTCAGCGCCGCAGGCCTTGAGCGCTGCGATGAGCTCGTCGGTGAGGCCATTGACCCCGTAGCAGCTCGTGACATTGCGGTAGCCGGCCGACCAGAAGGTGAGTGCATCGAGGATCGCCTCGCAGAGGATCACCTCCCGCTGCCCTTCAAGGCCTTCACCATTCAGCACGCCGCGGTGCGGACCCGGCAAGTACAGATGCATCGGCGTGCCGACCCGCAAGTTGTCGTTGATCTTGCGGGCATAGGCGCCGACAACATGACGGGAGCTGTCTGATGGGGCGCTGTCCACCCGATTGCCGTCGGCAGGACTGCCGTGCGCAGGCCCCGTGCGGGGCGCAGCCCAGAGCGGCACGACGATCGAGCCATTGAGGTGCTCGTGGCCGGACTCGCGCAAGATGCCGATGCGTTGCAGCGCCGTGCGCATCTGCGCGCCCGCCTTGTACTGCTTCGGCGCCAGACGATACGCGAGGGTGCGGTTGGCAAAGCCGAGCCGGAAGCGCTCGATGAGCTCGCGGTTGCCGAGGCCTCGACCCTCCAGGTACTTCAGCGCCTCCGGGCTCGCGAGCAGCGTCTGATGGTAAAACTCGATCACCTGGTCGAGCAGCCGCTGGTCGCTCGCGGCCTCATCGGCATCGGTTTCCAACGCAAAGGACTGCGCCTGGCGCAGCTTGCCCTGCGAGAGCCTGCCGGCGGCGCCGAACCCAGGATTACTCTCCGAGGGGTTGCCGGGTGCAGCCCCCAAGGCCGGATGCTCCTTCAAAAGCAGCTCGCACGCATGGCGGAAGGAGACCCGGTGTGAGCGCATCACCCAGTCGATCACCGTCCCGCCGGCATCGCACCCGAAGCAGTGCCAGAGATTGCTCTTCGGCGTCACGATGCAACTCGGGGTCTCATCCCCCTCGTGCCAGGGACAGCGGCACGCCAGGTCCTTGCCCTGACTCACGAGCCTTATTCCCTGGCCCTCGATCAAGCGCACGAGGGAGACCTCGCGTTTCAGACGCTCGAGCTCGGCATCCGCGATGCGCGCCATATGGTCAGTCCCCAGCCACTCGCCGAGGACGCCGCCTCGGGCGATCGGGCTCGATCGCCTCGAGCACGAGCCGCCCTCGGCTCACCTGCACCCGCACCGCCGTGCCGATCGTGAAGCCCATCCGACCGAGCCATCGGCCCGACAAGCGCACGAACGGCGCCGGCGGCGGGTCTCGTCGCGGCCAAGGCGCCTTCGAACGCGTGCCGATTGGCCGATAGCCCACGGTGAGGTGACGGAGGTCCATAAAGCGGCTCCCTTCCAAAAACCTGTCAAGAGGGTTTGAGGAAAAATAATTCGTGCGTACACTACCACTCTAAGTGGTAGTGTCAACCGCACTTCGCAGGAGCCCCCTACGCTATGCACCATTCCCTGGAACACATTCGGGCAGAGATTCGGGTCGTGGCGATCAGCCAAGAGGAACGGGCGTTTTTCATCGCCCTCGGCGCGCGCATCGCGCAGCTGCGCAAGAGCGCGAACATCACCCAGGTGCAGCTCGCCGAGGAACTCGGCGTCTCGCAGCAGACCGTGAACGCCTATGAGATGGGCGTAAGCGTGTAGTCCCGGCCGCATTGCCGCCCCGGGGTTTCCCGGGCGACGATATGCCGCAGTGCGCCTGAGGTTTGCCGGTCTTGCTATCGTCTTTTGCGGACGCGCTGGGGGGCCAATCGGAAGCGGCCGCCGTTGACCTCGTTGGTCACCACGCCCTCGTGCAGGGCCTTGCCGATTGCCGCATCCAGCCGTTGCAGCAGCTCAGGGAAGCTCTCCCCGTCGCGCCGCACGAGACTGGCGATCAGGTCTGTCTCGGTGACGGCGACGGCGGCGCCTTCGATCGGTGGCATCCGTCCGATGCCGATGTGACCGCCGGCTTGGTCCAGCAGTTCGACGATGTTCGACCACTGATCTGTCTGCGCAGAGGGCATTGAGAGGATCTCCGAACGTCAGGATAGCGTCATGCCGCCTCGCGGACGGCTTCCGTCGGCGAGGGCAGCCGAACATTCCAGGGGAGCAGTTCATCGATCCGGTTGATCGGGTGATCTGCGATCCGTTCAAACACGTGGCGCAGGTACGCCTCTGGATCGATTCCATTGAGCTTGCACGACCCGATGAGGGTGTACATCGATGCGGCGCGCTCGCCGCCGGTATCGGATCCTGCAAACAGATAGCTGCGCCTACCGAGCGCCACATCACGCAACGATCGCTCAGCTGCATTGTTGTCCATGTCGGCCCGACCATCTGAGCAGTAGTATGTCAGAGCCAGCCAGTGCCGAGGCTTGACGGTGTAGCGGATCGCCTTGGCGAGCGCGAGCTTGCCGGTAGCCGCGCGAGCTCGGTCATCAACCAGGTATGCAACTCCTGAAGCAACGGGACGGAGCGAGCCTGTCGCTCGCGCAGCCGCACCTCAGGGTCAAGTCCCCGGATCTCCCGCTCGATGGCATACAGCACATCGATCCGCTCTACGGCTTGTACCGCGATCGGTGAGCGCAACGCGAGGTGCATCTCGTACAGCTTGCGCCTCGCGTGAGCGAAGCATAAAGACCGCTTCAGACGCGCCGGCCCCGCCCGCGCCTTGCGCTCTCGGTTTCGGAACAGTCCAAACAACTCGTTAAATCCCGCGTACGCATCGACGTGCACGACGCCTTGATACCCGTGCAGGTGCCTGCGTGGATGCTGCCCGCCGCTACCGGGCGAGTACTCGAACCACACCGCTGGTGGCTCTTGACTTCCCCAGGTGCGCTCATCGCGCACGTAAGTCCATAAATATCCGGTCCGCGTCCGTCCTCGCCCTGGGTCGAGCACCGGCAAAGGAGTGTCGTCCGCATGCAGATGTCCGCCGCCAAGCACGTAGCGGCGAACCGCCAGCACCAAGGGGCTCAGCAGCCGATCGCCCGCCCGCACCCACTGCGCAAGAGCGAGCGCTCGAGCTCGAGGCCGGCGAAGCCGTACACCTGACTCTGGCGATACAGCGGCTGGTGCAGGCAATACTTGCTCGCCACCACGTGCGCCATCAGAGCCGGTCCCGGTAGTCCCCGTTCGATGGGGCGCGAGGGAGCCCTCGCCTGCACGATCCGTGAGCACCGCACGCAGGAGTGCTTCTCGCGCACGTGGCGCAGGACCTTGAAGTAGCCCGGCACGTACTCGATCATCTCCGCCACGTCCCGCCCCAGGTAGCGCAGCCGCGCACCGCAGTCCGGGCACGCACAGCCGTTCGTGACCGCCGGGTGCCGGTGCATGATCGTCTCGCGCGGCAGATGGGCCTGCAGGCGCGTCGTCCCGAGCGACGCCGAGGTACCGTCCGCCGCTCTTGAGCGGGGTGGAAGCGTTCTGGGTGTCAGGCTGCGGATCCGCCGCCGCAGCGCGTGGGGCGAGCTGCTCGAGCGCCTGCAGGCTCATCTCGATCTGCGTGACCTCGAGCTCCAGCTGCTCGCGCGAGCGGCCGAACTTCCAGCGCCGCAGCTGCGCGAGCTGGATCCTCAGGCGCTCGATCTCCAGGCGGTGCTCGCGCACCAGGCGCTCGAGGTCTGCCACTCATCCGGGAGATCGTGTGTCTCGGGCACACGCCGATTATACGCGCGGTGCCGCTGCACGCACTTCTACGTTGGAAGATAACCTGATCAACTCGGCGGCGAAAAACTGCGCGCGCTCAACACCTACCACATCTTGTGGGTCTCTATACCAACACGAAATCCGTACTGCATCAAGCCACCACCGTTGGCGATGGCTCCTCCTCCGTGTGCACGCTCCGATGTACCCGGCGCCAGTCGATCCCTTCCAGAAGCGCCGATAACTGCGCGCCCGTCAGCAGCACCGCCCCATCAGCGGCATGCGTCCAGGGGAACCTCCCCCGGTTCAACCGCTTATACAGCAGGCATAGTCCATCCGCGTCAGCCCAGAGGATCTTCACCCGATCCCCGCGACGCCCCCTGAAGATGAAGAGCTGCCCTAGAGCACATCGGCCTATAACTGCGTCTGCACCAGCGCGCTGAGCCCATCGATCCCGCGCGCATATCCGTGAGTCCCGCCACCAGCCAGATGCGAACCCCGGCCGGTACGCTCAGCATGGCCCGAACAGCTCACGCAAAATCGCCTGCAGCCGCTCCGTGCCCAACCCGCCCCAGATCCTCAGGCGCGTGCCGCTCTGAAACTCTATCTCCACCCGCTGAGGTTGTGATGCCGCAGAAACTGGTGCGGTGCGAGCTTCTTGCGCCGTCTTCATCGGCACATCCATCTGAACGGGCAGTAACGCCGGCGCCTTGCGGTCACGAGCGCTCTCGACGCTTCGCTCGAGCAGCTTGCCGCGCCTATACTCCCATGCCAGCTGAATATTTGGTTCGCGTTCACTCCATGACGCCGTGCAATCACCGGCACAGACCCTTCCGATTGCAGTGTCTCGCGCACGATCCGTAGCTTCTCCTGCACAGACCATCGCTCGCGCCTGCGAATCTGCGCGGCGCCCGATCCCGCACTTTGCTCTGTCGAAGTGTCCACTTGTCCTCCACGTGCGCACTCATTCTCGTGCCCATCTATCTGCAATGGGCACATCCTCCCCTACCCCCGCCGGCCACACGTGCCTTCGCTACACACAGTGGCACCGACGCATGGCGATCTCGGCACTGCCTCGCCTGGCGAGGCTCCTTGGGGTTTCGATCGAGGAGCTCTTCGGCGAGCCCGCCCGCTCCAGCAAGCGCGGACCCACCCCGCAGCTGCAACAGAAGATCGAGCGGCTGAGCCGGCTGCCGAAGTCCCAGCAGAAGATGCTCTTGCAGATGCTCGATGGCATGCTCAGCCAGGCCGGCCGCTGAGCCGCCGCGCGGCTAAAAGGGAGCTCACCCATGGTCTCATCCCGCAGCGCGGCCCTCGCGCCCGTCGAGCATATCGGCCGCTCGATCCTCCTCCTGCGCGACCAGCGCGTCATCCTCGATGCGGATCTCGCCGCCCTCTACGGCGTGCCGACCAAGGCACTGAACCAGGCGGTCAAGCGCAATGCCGAGCGCTTCCCAGAAGACCTCATGTTCCGTCTCTCGCGCGCCGAGACCGAGGCCCTGAACCGGTCACAAATTGTGACCGGTCACCAGAAGCATCGCGATCCGCGCTTTCCGCCCTACGCCTTCACCGAGCATGGCGCCATCATGGCCGCCACGATCCTCAGCAGTCCCCGCGCGGTCGAGATGAGCCTCTATGTCATCCGCGCCTTCGTGCGGCTGCGGGAACTGCTCGCCTCCAATACCGCGCTCGCCCGCAAGCTCGATGAGCTCGAGCGCAAATACCAGCATCACGACGATGCCATCAAGGCCATCCTCTCGGCCATCCGCGAGCTGATGAACCCGCCGCAACCCAAGCGTCGGCCCATCGGATTTACCGCCGATCTCAGCGAGAAGAGCTGATACGGGCCGGCTCTCCCTGTTTCACAACCGTTAACAAAACTCGCTCCTCGCCTATCCTGCCTCCACCGTCGGTATTGCCTCCACGTGGACAGTGTGCCGCTAAGAGCACACAAAAGATTACTTCGGTATCCCGCCGCTGCTCGTCACACGCTCCAGAGAACGTCACTCGTGGATAGCAACGTAAATTACTGCCGCCACCAAGACAACCACCCCCAAAGAGCCAACCAAACGAAAACTGAAGACGTAAGAGTCTCCCATCCATTTGCTACTGAGTCGAAACATGCGGCTGTCCTTTCCATGGAAACGCTCCAACTTCGCCAACTGACGATCTCTTATCTTTCGAGCCCAGATCGCGTTATAAGCGAAAATAGCGGCAATAGCCAACAGCACAACGATAGTGATGACCTTCTTCACGATGACCTCACCAATGGGTTGAAGGGGTCAGCCAAGAAGGCAGCTCCCAGGTGTACCCGCCATATACCGATGCACCCGTAGTCGAACCACCGACACTCTCCGCGGTGCCCGAACTATTACCGTAGAAGCTCACCCCACCGCCCCCGTAGCCTCCTTGCAACCCTCCGCCCCAACTGGACAACATTCCACTTAGCTGCGATGAAGATGGCGTGGTCGAGCTATTCATCCAGCCAACCATAACGCTCGCTCCTTTTGCCGTTGGCACGCCTCCCACTCCGTTAACCGACAGGTACACGTGCCCGTATCTGTCAATTGTCACGGTAAAACCTATTCCCCCGTAAGGTCCTGTGAATTCGTTTTCGATAGGGAATGAGTAACTGATATGCACGAAATCCGGCGCCCGCGGCGTGATGACAACTTGCGGAAGATTCGGCACCGTTGGCGGATCACTTTGCTGCGGTCCAGGAGTCTGGGTAACACCCGAACTGGGAGGGGCATCTGGACCAAAGTGCCATTGCGGATTGGCCAAGTTGCCCTCGAGTACGCCAGTTCCTCCATAGACATTAGCGACGCAAAATATATCAGCGCAGTAAGTGTTCTGGTTCCCCCATATACGAACTGGCGGGAGGCTTTGGGTGATGCCTCCCTCAGAAGCACCGTCGGGGTCTTTCTTGGTAAAGAACCCCGTCGGATCCGTGTATGTCAGCGGATTATTGACCGTGTAGCTGTAGCGATTGTAGCTCTGCGGATCAGTCGGATCGGGGATATTGGGATCTGCCGACAGGAACCTTCCTGTAAAGACATCCCCAACCCTGCCGCCGAAATCGATCAGATTCATGTACTCGAGCGTCTCCTTGAAGGTATATCCGCGCGGTGATATGCCCTGGATTGTGGTGACATCGGATCCGGCAATCGGGTCTGTCCAGGTAGAGGGGTTTCGTCTTTGTCCATCCGGGTGGAAGCTCTCGTTCAGCACCACTTGTCCGCTCGAATTGGTGATGCCAGAGATGCTTCCCTGGTGATCCGTGAGCAGATAGTAGAATGTGTTGCTCGCGCTCGTGCGTTCATCGATCGCCACCGGCTCATTACCGGCATAAATGTAGTTTCGGTCCGTGGTGCCGCTGCTGTCCACCACAATACTCATCAGCGGGGACCCCAAGCGGTAGGTAGTACTCCCCAGGCCCCCGTTTTGGACTTCAAGCCAAATCGAGCGATCCGGCGCATAGGAAAATGTAAAGGTATCGGACGTGTCAGTGATTTGTCTCGGATAGTTGTAGCTGGTCCAGGTAATCGGCTCGCCCGCCCAGGACGTCATGTTTCCATTTGCATCATAGGTGTATTCGTATGCCGCGCTGCCTGCCTCGCGCACCTGATGCAAGTGAACAGAGTCGTAAGTCCACGTGGCGTTATTTGACACCGTGCTTTTGTTGGTGATATTCCCCATGGGGTCGTAGGTCATAGACAAATTCTGCGTGCCACCGAGCGTCGAATAACTCAAGCGATAGTCGTTGTCGTAGTAGATGTTTTCCGAGAGGTTATGAATACCGTCCTGGCGCTGGGTGACGTTGCCCACCTCATCATATAGAAAGCTCAGGTTCTGGATCGACGCACCACCACCCGGCCCAGACTCTACGGACGATAGCCACTGAGTGACCGAGTCGTAGGCGCGGTTCGTGACCAAGCCATTGCCCAAGGTATCCTGCGTAATCTGGCCGGCGGCATCTACCGCATTCGCCTGCCAGATCGTGACGTTCGGGGAGTCACGCACGTCTGTGATCGACTGCAGGATGCCGTTCTGGTAGCCATACTGCAGTTCAGCGACTGCCCAGAGCCGCCCACAGGATAGGTCAGCGTACTGAGCAGTCCCGTCGTCGCACTGTACTGCCGGGTATAGGTGTAGTTTCCCTGCGAAGGAATAGCTACCGTGCGCTGGTAGGGTCGCCCCAGGCTGTCGTAGCTCTCGCTCTCGGCGTAATAGGTCGAGGAGCAGGTGCTTCCCGTTCCGGAGCAAACGCTAGCAAGCTTGCCGATATTGTGGCTTGCGGCGCTCGATCCCCATGTCCACTGCGTGAAAAGATCGGGCTCCGTACGGGTGAGCGGGCGGGAGAGTGCATCGTAGCTCGCGTAGAAGTGCTGGCCCTTGGGGTCCGTCCAGGCCGTACGCTCCCCCAGCGCATCCACGGTATAGCCCCAGGTGCCCCGATCCACGTCCCACTCGCCCACGAGGAACGGCGAGATCCCGTAGGCGGGCGTCCCTGTCCAGAGGGCATTTCCATTGACGTCTTTCACGGAGGTCTTGATCCTGCAGCATCGTAGCCAAGGATTACTGCGTATCCAAGGGCATCCTCAGTCTGCCTCAGCCAGCCGTTAACATCGTGAATCAACGTCCGAGTGTGCCCGTTGGGGTCTGTGATCGTGGTTGTGCGTCCCCGGTATAGGCATAGCTCGTCGTCTGAAGCGTGCTATCGCTCTGATTGATCGGACGCTGGACCTGCGTCACACGGTTAAGAGCGTCGTGCGTGTAAACTGGTGCAGTTAATGGACGGGTTGTCCTGTCGCACAGGCGGGCAGTTTTCGCTTAGATTGCCCATGGAGTCGTAGTGCTGCGTCACAAGCCACGAATTGGTGCCATCCAAAAGCACCTGCATCCGATACAGCGGCCGGTCCAACATGTCTGAATAACCTGTCACCGTATTGATAGCGTGGCCTGAGCTATCGTTGATCTGCTTGGTGATATAGAGGCGCGACAAGGGGTCCCACGCTGGCGATGCTAATGCGTAGGTAAGGACGGTGTATGTGCCGTTAGCTCGCGTCTCCTGCGTAAGCCTGCCGAACCCGTCGGTATATTGCCATGAGCTTGTAAGTCCATTGGGGTCGGTCTCGCTGCTCACGAGCCCATAGTCGAAATTGTAGTTGAACTGCGTCGTCGCATTACTCGCGTCCGTCACCGACATCGGGAACTGGCCCGTCGTTCCCCAGTTGGCAGATGTCACCCGGGCAGTCATGCCCGTCCCAGTCACAGTATCCGTTTTGATATTTCCGAAGTCGTCGTAGACGAGCCCCTCCGTCACCTGGTAGCTGGTGCCCGGCGAGGTTTCGACCTGAGTGTAGCGGCAATCGGCCAGATCGGGCTATAGTCCTGCGTGAGCGTCACAGAAGGACTGCCATCCGATGCCGTATAGGAGATCTGTGACTCGCTCAAGAGCCTCAAACAGCCCGTACTCGTATCCGGGTCCGGGGTATTGGTGACCGTCTTGGCTCACGAGTCCCCGGTTTCATTGTCGGTGACCGTCTGCGAGACCGACTTTACATTCCCATAGGTGTCTATAACTGTAACTGCCTGAGGTGGTTGCGACGAGCTGCCCATCGTCGGTTCCACCCACCTCATATTTGTCACCAGTAAAGCCCGTAATAAAGGAAACCAGATTTCCTCGTCAGGGGTGGATGAGAGCTCGGTGTACGATTGCGTTTCGCTCACTGTTGAGACAGTATGGCCAGTTGCGGAGTTCGTGACCGTTGTGGTCCCGGGCATAAACGTGAACGGAAACTCCGTAGCATATGTCTGTAGCGTCGACAGATGGTTGCGCGAGTCTGTTACGGCATGTGATTTAAAACCTGCAAAACCCCGTCCATCTACATCCAATTGGGCGTTCGAATAGGTGTGGGTCAGGGTGTACGTGCCGTTCGGTTGATTGGAAGCATCGCTGTACGTAACAGCGCTTACCACGTACATCGGCCCGATATAGTTCTGGTAGCAGTTGCTTTGATCCGGGTAGCAGACCAGACCGCCGGTCGGTGCACCCGGGATATAAGTGGTGCCGGCACTCCGTGCGAGCGACACATACGTCGGCTTAGCGAAATTTCCATACCCATCCGTGACAGATGCCAAGAGATCCGGGGGCTCGCCGGCGCCGTTATGGGGATAGTACGTTACGGCGTATGGCGACGAAGACTCCGTCCAGGCCCCGAGAGCGTCCAAGCCGTCACCGTAAGGATTGAAGGCGAAGTATTGGTCCGACGCGTTGTATGGTACGGAGGTTGAGACCAGGCTCGTGAGGCCCGTACCGGTGGACTCGTAGACGCCGATTGTCCCGCCATTGTTGACGAGAATGTCGTCTAGTTTGTCGCCGTTCCAGTCCAAGACTCCGATGATGCTCGAGGACGGCACCGTTACGCTGCTCGCCGGTGTTCCGTCGCAGCCCGAGATGTAGATTACGCTGCTGTATAGGTAATCAGTGCAGTCGTCCGAGTTGAAGTTTAGAAACTCCACGATCGGCCAGGCCGCGGTCGGAGCATACAGATACGCGATCTGCGTGGTGTTGAAACTGGTGCCCGTCGAAATGAGCTCATCGGCGCGCTCAGTGAAGGTGCACACTTCTTCGGGTTTTCCTCCTGGACCGTTCTGCTCATGGCAAAGCTCCACTTGATCCTGGAGCGCCAGATCTTCGCGGCCGTCCCCCGTGAAGTGAAGGTGCCGGACGCTCCCAGCCTGCCCATCCGAGGTGCTTTCCAGCTGCAGAAGTTCGTACGTAGCCGTACCGCCCCACGTCGTACTCCACCACTGCGCGTTGGTTGAGGAGAAGGAGACGGTAGACCCCGAACTCGTGTTGAGCCGCACGTAAATGGTTGCCCCCGT
>CAWACM010000023.1:0-10949 GCA_963780455.1 uncultured Pseudomonadota bacterium | reverse complement strand
GGAGCACTCAGCCGCCCAAGGAAGGTGAGCCGCTGTTCGTCGCCGGCAACCCCGGCACAACGCAACGGCTGCTGACGGCGGATCAGGTATCGACGCTGCGCGATGTCAATATTCCCGAAATCCTGATCATGTATTCCGAGCTGCGCGGGCAGCTGCTGCGCTTCACGGCTGAGAGTTCGGAGCACGCTCGAATCGGCAATCGTGATCTGTTCAGCGTCGAAAATTCCTTCAAGGCCTATCGCGGTGAGGAGAAGGCGCTGCTGGACACAACGCTGATTGCCGCCAAGCGCGTCGCCGAGCGCGACCTCAAGGCGCGCGTGTCCAAGGACCCCAAGCTGGCCGCTGCAGTCGGCAATCCGTGGAGCGAAATCGCCAAGGCGCAGCTCCATGAGAGGGAACTCTACTTCCGCTACTACCACTTGGAGTCGCGGGCTGCCTATCGCTCCATTCTATTCGAATACGCGCGCGACCTGGTGCGCGCGGCAGAGGAGCGGCCGAAGCCAAACGGCGAGCGCCTTCCCGAATTCACCGACAGCCGCCTGCCGCTGTTGGCGAAGACTCTCCTGGATCCGCAGCCCGTCTATCCGGAACTGGAACAGCTGAAGCTGGCGTTCTGGCTCGCCAAATTGCGCGAGAATCTGACGGCGGACTCTCCCGACACTCGCCTCTTCCTAGGCAAGGAATCGCCCGAGACATTGGCGGCACGGCTTGCCACTTCCAAGTTGGGCGACTCAACGGTCCGCAAGGCGTTGTGGGAGGGCGGCCTGCAGGCAGTCCAGACCTCCGACGATCCGTTGATCCGGTTCGTGCTGGCAACCGATGCGGACAGCCGCGCCGTGCGCAAGCTGTACGAGGACGAAGTCTCCGGCCCCATCGACCAAGCTCAGCAGAAGATCGCGCACGCCCGCTTCGCTATCTATGGCACCAGAGTATATCCAGATGCGACTTTCACGCTGCGGCTATCCTACGGGAAGGTCGAGGGTTGGGATAACAATGGAATGGCAGTGCCAGCCTTCACTTATCTCTCGGGTCTGTGGGAACGGGCCACCGGGCAGTTCCCATTTGCACTGACGCCTCGCTGGCAGAATGCGCAGGGCAAAGTGGATCCCGATACCGTGTTCAACTTCGTGAGTGACAACGACATCATCCCGGGCAACTCTGGCTCACCGGCCATTAATGCGGAGGGACAGGTGGTCGGCGCCGTCTTCGACCTCAACATCCCGGCTCTCGGTGGCGCGTTCGGCTTTGAGGACCGCGTGAACCGCGCCATCTCCGTTTCCACTGCGTCCATCACCGAGGCGTTGCGCAACGTCTACGGCGCTCAGGGGTTGATCGCGGAGCTCACCGCCCGCGATTGATAGTTGGGCGGCCGTGGTCGATGGACACGTCGCCCATCACCTGGGCGTTGTCACGGCCCCTCAAACGATGGGTGTTGCGAGCATGGGCGACCTTAGAGCGATCGGTCTCATCGTGCGGAAGCGGCAATATTATTGTGATAATAATGAAGTTATAGAACTGTCCTGCGGCGCTTGGCAAAAATGATCCGGGTCTGCTCGGCAAGGTGAGCCCGCTGGGGTGACAAGATGGCGCGCACGATTGCGCGCAGGATGGGATGAGGCCAGCAGCACGATGGCGCCCGCGGGCGACGCGGGATCGTCGAGGCCGATGGGAGGCAGGCAGGTGGAGGCTGTGGTGGCGCTCAGCCGGTCTGCGGCCGCAGGCACGGCCCGTCGATGAGCACGGTGTGACACCGCTCACGCAGGCGACTCAGCAAGGCCTTGGTCAGGGCGGGATTGCCGAGGAAGTCCTGCCAGGCGGGGTACGGCATGTTCGTGCTGATGAGGGTCGGCTTTCGCCGATGGCGCTCCTCCATGAGCTTGAAGAAGATGTTGGTCTGCTCGGTTTTAATGTTGAGATATCCCAGTTCGTCAATCGCCAGGACGTCGACGCGCGCAAGAGTGCGTAAGAGCCTCCGTGTAGATCGATCGGCGAGGGAGGCGTACATCTCATCGAAGAGATCCTGCGCCTTGATGAAGAGCGCCCGATAGCCATTCTGCACCGCCTTGCGCGCAAGCCCGACCATCAACCCGGTCTTGCCGACGCCTGTTTCGCCGACAAACACGATATTCTCGGCCTTGGGGATGAAGTCGAGCTGGGCAAAGGTGCGGATCTGGCGCTCCTTGATGCCCGTTTGCAGCTTGAACGGGAAGGACTCGAGCGTCCACTCCTCCGGGAAGCTGGCCCGACGGATGCGTCGGCGCAGCGTCTCTTCCTGACGAGACTCCCATTCGGCGCGCAGCAGCTGAGTGACGAAGGTGACCGTCGGCGTGCCGGCGGACTCGGCGGCGGCGAGGAGCTCCTCGAAGCGCGCAGCGGTGGCGCGCAGCTTCAGGTTCTCGAGCAACTGTTCGAGCTCTTCAGTCATGATCGTCCTGCGGGTCGAGCGCGAGTACGAAGTAATCGTGCGCGATCTCCCGCAACACCATCTTCTCGAGGCGGTCGAGATCGAACAGGCGATACTGCTCGGCCAGGGCAATGGCGGCGAGGAAGGCTTCCCGCGGGTACTCCTGCAGCATCGATAACAGCCGACGGAGCGGTGCCCGCCGCCCCCCGATCTGGCGCTTGAGGTCCGCCAGGTAGTTGGCCAGGCGCGGCTCGAGCTGCAGGATCTCGATGATCTCCGGCGCCGGCTGGGCACGCTCACGTGCTCCCTCGCCACGGGGCGGACGGTGCGCGGGGTCAGTCACGCGTACATCGAGCGGACTCCACACACGGGCGTGACTCGCCACCCGACGCGGCCCCTCGTAGAGCTCGATCCTCTCGAGCGTCTCGCGCACCTCGAGCGTGCGACCGATGAGCCGCCAAGGCACGGAGTAGCGGATGCGGTTCAAGTTCACGTAGCCTTCGGCATCGACGATGCGGCTGTGCAGCTGATAGACCTCCGGCACGTGAAGGGGGAGTGCCTTCAGGTGCGGCCGCTCGGCGGCGAAGAGCTCGCGGCGACTGGCGTGGAGCTTGTTGGAGTATGTTGCGTTCCACTTCTCGGCCGTCTCGCGTGCCCGGGTGTTGAGGTCGCGCCAGTCCGAGAACTTCGAGCCCGCGAGGAAGGCGCTCTGGATGCGGTGGAACGGCGCTTCCACGCGCGCCGAGCGGTTCGCATGACCGACCTTGTGGGCTTTGAAGACAAAGCCGAACCGCTCGGCGAAGGCCGCCATCTCGGGGGCCGGGATCATCGTCTCCCCCGTGCCTGCGGCGACGATCACGTGAGTGTTGTCGATGAGGCAGCGGGAAGCGGCGCCGCCGAAGTATCGTAGCGCCTCGGTCAAGAACGTCTTGCACTCAAAGCGCGTGAAGCGCGGATAGTGCTGGAAGAAGATCATGCGGGAGTAGCAGAGCACGATCGAAGCGATCTGCACCCGAGTGGGCTCACCGCCGATCGTGGCCACATGTGGGGAGGTGTCGTGCTGCATCTCCTTGCCAGCGGGGAACTCGTAGTGTCCGGCAGGTGGCGGCGGGGGTGATCCGATCCCGTGCTTGCGACAGAAGGCGGTGAGCGCGGGGTAGGAGAGCTCAGCGCCGCGGGCGAGAAGCTCTTCGTGCACCCGGCCGAGGTGGCCTTGGTAGCGGGCGTGCAGCTCGAGGATCGCCTCGCGGTGCGGCTCTGCAACCTCGGCGCGCACGATCGGGGGCGGGGCGGCATCGCCACTGACGATGACCCGGCGCACCGAGATGCGGGAGACACCGAGCGCCTTGGCGATGGCGCGGGTGCCGTGGCCTGCCGCCTTGAGCTTCAGGATGGTCGTGCGAGTGGCTTCATCCAGCATGGCCGTACTCCAGATCGATGCGGTGGAAGAGGCGCTCGAGATCGCCTTTCGCGCGCGCGAACGCCTGATGGACTTCGAGGCGTTCGTTCTCCAGCAGCTGCTGCAGAAGCCCGGCTTGCAGCGCGCGCAGCGCCCGACGGGCGATGCCGCCGAGGGCACCGAGGTCATCGAGCAGGCGTTGGGTAGCGGACGGCGCCGCCGCCGGGCTCGCCGCCCTCGCCTCGAGATATACCTTGGGGCTTTCCAGGATCAGCTCGCGGGTGCGGCCGCTCCCGGACTGCCAGCCGGCATAAAGTGCCGCCACCTCCCGCGTCGTCGGCTTCAACGGCAGCATCGTGGCGGCAAGCTTCTCGGTCGCCGCGAGGTCGGCGCGCGCCATCGGCACCAGATACTTCATCGCCGCGTGCGCGCTCAAAGCCCCGAGCCGCACGTGCTCCTGGACGGATGCCGGCAGACACTGGATCAACGCGAGCCGCCCGCTCACCCAGCTTTTACTGTGCTCGAAGCGGCGCGCGAGATCCTCGAGTGAGTAGTCGAAGCGCTCCTGAAGCTCCGCAAGGAGCCAAGCCTGATCGAGCGCATCCTCGCTCCCGCGACGCAGGCCCCGCTCGAGCAGGAGGGCCTCGACTTCCTCGAGCTCCCAGCGCGTCGCCAACACCACATCGCGCGCGAGGCGCCTCAAGGCGCGCACCCGCTTGTAGCCGTCGATGAGCACGAAGCGCTCGGCCTCGCCGACTACGACGACGGGAACCTGTTGACCGATCTCGGCGAGGGAGGTGAGCAATCCCCGCTCGGCGCGCGGGTGACGCTTGCGCAGCCGCTCGTACCTCAGCAGAAGCTGATGCAACTCCACTTCCACCGCCGCTCACCCCCGGGCCGGGCCCCCCGAGCGGCCGCTGGCAGAACTCGCACCGCAGCACCTCGCGCAAGGCACTCGCGCCGGCGCAGGCCTCGGGGGCCGTGGGGTTGCTTCTCTCGGGATCATCCGCCGCCTCCGACACCCTCGTGATGGGGCTTGCCATCACTGTGCCGCCGCCGGCACTGCGAGCGGAAGTACGATGAGTCACTATCTTTGTCGCCGCCCGTTCACGACGCTGGCGTTGGCGGTATCGGCGTTGTCGCGCCGCATGACTGCGCGCGCCGCGACGGCTCCTCTGATAGCGGGCCGCCGCCTGGCGTAGTTGATCCCCCCGGTTCAAGTCCCTGCAGCCCTTGAGGCAATACGCCTGACCCCGGTCGCATGGCCGGCAAACCCAAACAGCTCGCCCGCAGCGCCGGCACTGATATTGCCGATAGCCTGCCCCCACCCCACGCCCCCGCGCACAACGCTGGACAGCGCCGGGGGAAGCAGGCATATAGAGCCTGCGGCGAAGCCCCCACAGGCGCACCGCAACGCCGGGGGCCCGGGGTCAGAGTGGTAATCGGAGCCCGGGCCCTCGCTTTATCTGCCAACAAGCATAACGAATGCGCCCGCCGCATCCGATGCCGGGGCAGCCGGTCAGCAATACCCTTCAGGGGAAGATCAACGCGCCGGCGCCAAAGCCGCTCGGCGGCAGCGAGGTCGCAGGATGCGGCCGTCTACGGCCGGTGCAGCCGGCCTCCGCCAGGGACGCTCATGAGCCTATCGAAGAGACAACATCTTCCGCGCCGCGGGCTCGCCGGGCACACCGCCCCAACTCGCCCTTTGGATACCTCTTCCGGTCCTACAGCCCAGAACGTACAGGTGGTCTACTTTTGGCAAGCAAGGCCGGGCTCATTTTGGATAGCGCTTCAGACTGTCTCCGCTCCGGTAAGACTGCAACGAGTTTATGTCGTCTTGGACAGGAGAATGAAATGCGCATCCGTTCAGTCTCGCATCCCTTGCTGATATTGATCGCTGGCGGCGCGGCCTCCCTGATACTGGCTGCGGGGCCTGCGCACGCTGCGCCGTGCGCGAAGACCGATCTGGTGGAGTTCGAGAAGATGACCTGGGTGGAAGTGAAGTGCGAGATCGCGGGGGGCAAGACGACGGCGCTCATCTACACCGGCGGTACCGAGCAACGCGGCCCTATTCTCGCGACCGGCGGCCATAACCTCATAGCGCATGCGGTGGTAGAGGCGATCGCGAGAAAACTCGGCAATGCTATCTTCCTGCCCGTGTTGCCCTACACTCCGAATGATGCAGAATCGATTCCCGGTACCATCGGTATCACGAACGAGCTGCTCGCTGCCATGCTCGAGCGCATCGCGGAGCAAGCGGCCCTCAACGGCTTCCGCAACGTGATTCTGATGGGCGATCACGGTGGCGGCCAGCCGCAGGTCTACGAGGAGGTCGCCAGGAAGCTTGACGGCAACTTAAGTGGAGGAGCTCGTGTGTTCTACTGTGACCAGGTCTATAGGCCCGCCAATGATGCGTTCGATCGGTACCTGACGCGGCACGGCTATCCACTCGGCCTCCACGGTTACCTTTTTGACACCTCGGAGATGATGTATCTCGACAAGGACAACACATGGGTGCGCAGAGATCTGATCTCCTCTGCAGTGGGGGATCCTGTCGTCGGTCACACCGCCGGGGATGGCAAGGCGCAGTTCGGGCCGCACAGTCCACAAAACGGAATCCTGGGTGACGCGCGCCGCTCAACGGCGGAGCTGGGGAAGCGGGCGTTCGACATGAAGGTCGATTACGCCGTGAGTCAGATTCGCAGCTTCTTACCAGCCTCATGATTCAACCCCATCGGCGCGCTACGCCGAGCGCGCACACTCCGAGGTGACGCGACGATCGCGAGTCAGCTTGCGCAGGTCGCATGCGGATATCGATATCAGCAGCGAGCCGCCCGAAGAGCTGACCCATCTGCTGCTGACGAAGTGCGGAGCGGATTTCGAGCCGATCGTCTACTCCCGAGCGGTTCCGAAGCCGTGGAATCCGCCATGAAAGTCGCGCTCCAGTACTGGGACGCGCGCGAGCAATGAGCAAAGCGACGTTTCGTCGCTCGCCAGCGTGGGGACTACTTGGGCGCTCGCGCCGCCGGCCGATTCGCGGGCACACCTGCTCGCTGCCTCGTCACGGGCTTGGCGGTGTCGGCTGCCTCAAACAGTCGCCGAAGCCCATGTTCCAACTGCTCGACAACCTTCCCCAAGGCGCCAAGTTGCCCAGCCCGGACTATCGCGACGGACGGGTGCAGGCCAAACGATGGGGGACGTAATACTTTCACGGCTTTGGGAGAATGATTCCTGGCAATAAAGCGAGCAGGTAGGAGCCCGACACCGTAACCGGACTGAACGAACGCTAGCTGTAAATGCATGTTGTGGACTTCAGCCGCAATGGTTGGGGTGAAGCCGGCACGCTCCATCCGATCGATGAGGCTTGCCCGAAGGGGGCACCCGGGCGGATTGAGTACCCAGGGTGCTCCGCCCAAACTTTTCCAATCATCGGCAAGGTTGCCTGCGGCGCTTTGAACGATCTCCATGCGGTCGCCAGCGATGATATTCGTCAGAAGAGGCTGCGGCGCGGTTTTGCCTTCGGGCAAAAGCACGGCCGCAGCGTCGAGTTCACCCGCGAGCAGCCGGTGAAATAATTCACCGGTAAGTTCGCTCAACAGGCGCAGTCGGACCTTGGGGTATTTTTCAGCCAGCGCCAGAATAGGGTCGATAAGCGTGCTCTCGGCCAGGGGATGCGAGAGCCCGATGCGCAAGAGGCCGTGAGGTTCGGCGTCGCTCGAGGCAAGAGATTTCAAAGCTTCCGTCCGCTGCAGCAAATCTCGCGCTTGTTCGAGCACTCTGGAGCCAAGCGAGTTCAGACGCGGAGGCTTTACCGAGCGGTCGAGCAACTCGGCACCCAGCGCAGCCTCCAGCCTCTGCACTTGCCGGGTAATCGCAGAGGGCGTCCGGAATAGACGATCGGCTGCACCGGCGATGGACCCGGCTTGGGCGAACTCTACGAGGGCACGTAAATCCTCCAGCAAGGGCGTCTCCTAAGGCGTTCCCGACGGGTAGCTGAATAGTGCGAGGTAGGAATGATAATCGTGATAATAATGAATTTGTAGAATTTTCTGTCCGGCAGCAGAATATTGGCGAATTTGTGCTTCTGCGGAACTCTGGTAAGCGTGTAGTCCCGGCCGCATTGCCGCCCCGGGGTTTCCCGGGCGACGATATGCCGCAGTGCGCCTGAGGTTTGCCGGTCTTGCTATCGTCTTTTGCGGACGCGCTGGGGGGCCAATCGGAAGCGGCCGCCGTTGACCTCGTTGGTCACCACGCCCTCGTGCAGGGCCTTGCCGATTGCCGCATCCAGCCGTTGCAGCAGCTCAGGGAAGCTCTCCCCGTCGCGCCGCACGAGACTGGCGATCAGGTCTGTCTCGGTGACGGCGACGGCGGCGCCTTCGATCGGTGGCATCCGTCCGATGCCGATGTGACCGCCGGCTTGGTCCAGCAGTTCGACGATGTTCGACCACTGATCTGTCTGCGCAGAGGGCATTGAGAGGATCTCCGAACGTCAGGATAGCGTCATGCCGCCTCGCGGACGGCTTCCGTCGGCGAGGGCAGCCGAACATTCCAGGGGAGCAGTTCATCGATCCGGTTGATCGGGTGATCTGCGATCCGTTCGAACACGTGGCGCAGGTACGCCTCTGGATCGATTCCATTGAGCTTGCACGACCCGATGAGGGTGTACATCGATGCGGCGCGCTCGCCGCCGGTATCGGATCCTGCAAACAGATAGCTGCGCCTGCCGAGCGCCACATCACGCAACGATCGCTCAGCTGCATTGTTGTCCATGTCGGCCCGACCATCTGAGCAGTAGTATGTCAGGGCCGGCCAGTGCCGAGGCTTGACGGTGTAGCGGATCGCCTTGGCGAGCGCGGAGCTTGCCGGTAGCCGCGCGAGCTCGGTCATCAACCAGGTATGCAACTCCTGAAGCAACGGGACGGAGCGAGCCTGTCGCTCGCGCAGCCGCACCTCGGGGTCAAGTCCCCGGATCTCCCGCTCGATGGCATACAGCACATCGATCCGCTCGACGGCTTGGACCGCGATCGGTGAGCGCAACGCGAGGTGCATCTCGTACAGCTTGCGCCTCGCGTGAGCGAAGCATAAAGACCGCTTCAGACGCGCCGGCCCCGCCCGCGCCTTGCGCTGTCGGTTTGGGAACAGTCCAAACAACTCGTTAAATCCCGCGTACGCATCGACGTGCACGACGCCTTGATACCCGTGCAGGTGCCTGCGTGGATGCTGCCCGCCGCGACCGGGCGAGTACTCGAACCACACCGCTGGTGGCTCTCGACTTCCCCAGGTGCGCTCATCGCGCACGTAAGTCCATAAATATCCGGTCCGCGTCCGTCCTCGCCCGGGGTCGAGCACCGGCAAAGGAGTGTCGTCCGCATGCAGATGTCCGCCGCCAAGCACGTGGCGGCGAACCGCCAGCACCAAGGGGCTCAGCAGCCGATCGCCCGCCCGCACCCACTGCGCAAGGAGCGAGCGCTCGAGCTCGAGGCCGGCGAAGCCGTACACCTGACTCTGGCGATACAGCGGCTGGTGCAGGCAATACTTGCTCGCCACCACGTGCGCCATCAGAGCCGGTCCCGGTAGTCCCCGTTCGATGGGGCGCGAGGGAGCCCCCGCCTGCACGATCCGTGAGCACCGGACGCAGGAGTGCTTCTCGCGCACGTGGCGCAGGACCTTGAAGTAGCCCGGCACGTACTCGAGCATCTCCGCCACGTCCCGCCCCAGGTAGCGCAGCCGCGCACCGCAGGCCGGGCACGCACAGCCGTTCGTGACCGCCGGGTGCGGGTGCATGATCGTCTCGCGCGGCAGATGGGCCGGCAGGGCGCGTCGTCCCGAGCGACGCCGAGGTACCGTCCGCCGCTCTTGAGCGGGGGTGGAAGCGTTCTGGGTGTCAGGCTGCGGATCCGCGGCCGCAGCGCGTGGGCGAGCTGCTCGAGCGCCTGCAGGCTCATCTCGATCTGCGTGACCTCGAGCTCCAGCTGCTCGCGCGAGCGGCCGAACTTCCAGCGCCGCAGCTGCGCGAGCTGGATCCTCAGGCGCTCGATCTCCAGGCGGTGCTCGCGCACCAGGCGCTTGAGGTCTGCCACATCATCGGGGAGATCGTGTGTCTCGGGCACACGCCGATTATACGCGCGGTGCCGCGGCACGCACGTCTATGTTGGAAGATAACCTGATCAACTCGGCGGCGAAAAACTGCGCGCGCTCAACACCTACCACATCTTGTGGGTCTCTAGACCAACACGAAATCCGTACTGCATCAAGCCACCACCGTTGGCGATGGCGCCTCCTCGGTGGGCACGCTCCGATGTACCCGGCGCCAGTCGATCCCTTCCAGAAGCGCCGATAACTGCGCGCCCGTCAGCAGCACCGCCCCATCAGCGGCATGCGTCCAGGGGAACCTCCCCCGGTTCAACCGCTTATACAGCAGGCATAGTCCATCCGCGTCAGCCCAGAGGATCTTCACCGATCCCCGCGACGCCCCCTGAAGATGAAGAGCTGCCCTGAGAGCACATCGGCCGGACAACTGCGTCTGCACCAGCGCGCTGAGCCCATCGATCCCGCGGCGCATATCCGTGAGTCCCGCCACCAGCCAGATGCTAACCCCGGCCGGTACGCTCAGCATGGCCCGGACAGCTCACGCAAAATCGCCTGCAGCCGCTCCGTGCCCAACCCGCCCCAGATCCTCAGTCGCGTGCCGCTGGAACTCGATCTCCACCCGCTGAGGTTGTGATGCCGGAGAAACTGGTGCGGTGCGAGCTTCTTGCGCCGTCTTCATCGGCACATGGATCTGAACGGGCAGTAACGCCGGCGCCTTGCGGTCACGAGCGCTCTCGACGCTTCGCTCGAGCAGCTTGCCGCGCCGATACTCCCGACGCCAGCTGAATATTTGGTTCGCGTTCACTCCATGACGCCGGGCAATCACCGGCACAGACCCTTCCGATTGCAGTGTCTCGCGCACGATCTGTAGCTTCTCCTGCACAGACCATCGCTTGCGCCTGCGAATCTGCGTGGCGCCCGATCCCGCACTTTGCTCTGTCGAAGTGTCCACTTGTCCTCCACGTGGGCACTTATGCTCGTGCCCATTTATCTGCAAGTGGGCACATCCTTCCCGACCCGGGCGCGGCCGACTCAGTGGCCTTCGCTACACGGTTA
>CAWACM010000022.1:0-12396 GCA_963780455.1 uncultured Pseudomonadota bacterium | reverse complement strand
TAAGCGTGTAGTCCCGGCCGCATTGCCGCCCCGGGGTTTCCCGGGCGACGATATGCCGCAGTGCGCCTGAGGTTTGCCGGTCTTGCTATCGTCTTTTGCGGACGCGCTGGGGGGCCAATCGGAAGCGGCCGCCGTTGACCTCGTTGGTCACCACGCCCTCGTGCAGGGCCTTGCCGATTGCCGCATCCAGCCGTTGCAGCAGCTCAGGAAGCTCTCCCCGTCGCGCCGCACGAGACTGGCGATCAGGTCTGTCTCGGTGACGGCGACGGCGGCGCCTTGATCGGTGGCATCCGTCCGATGCCGATGTGACCGCCGGCTTGGTCCAGCAGTTCGACGATGTTCGACCACTGATCTGTCTGCGCAGAGGGCATTGAGAGGATCTCCGAACGTCAGGATAGCGTCATGCCGCCTCGCGGACGGCTTCCGTCGGCGAGGGCAGCCGAACATTCCAGGGGAGCAGTTCATCGATCCGGTTGATCGGGTGATCTGCGATCCGTTCGAACACGTGGCGCAGGTACGCCTCTGGATCGATTCCATTGAGCTTGCACGACCCGATGAGGGTGTACATCGATGCGGCGCGCTCGCCGCCGGTATCGGATCCTGCAAACAGATAGCTGCGCCTGCCGAGCGCCACATCACGCAACGATCGCTCAGCTGCATTGTTGTCCATGTCGGCCCGACCATCTGAGCAGTAGTATGTCAGGGCCGGCCAGTGCCGAGGCTTGACGGTGTAGCGGATCGCCTTGGCGAGCGCGGAGCTTGCCGGTAGCCGCGCGAGCTCGGTCATCAACCAGGTATGCAACTCCTGAAGCAACGGCACGGAGCGCGCCTGTCGCTCGCGCAGCCGCACCTCGGGGTCAAGTCCCCGGATCTCCCGCTCGATGGCATACAGCACATCGATCCGCTCGACGGCTTGGACCGCGATCGGTGAGCGCAACGCGAGGTGCATCTCGTACAGCTTGCGCCTCGCGTGAGCGAAGCATAAAGACCGCTTCAGACGCGCCGGCCCCGCCCGCGCCTTGCGCTGTCGGTTTGGGAACAGTCCAAACAACTCGTTAAATCCCGCGTACGCATCGACGTGCACGACGCCTTGATACCCGTGCAGGTGCCTGCGTGGATGCTGCCCGCCGCGACCGGGCGAGTACTCGAACCACACCGCTGGTGGCTCTCGACTTCCCCAGGTGCGCTCATCGCGCACGTAAGTCCATAAATATCCGGTCCGCGTCCGTCCTCGCCCGGGGTCGAGCACCGGCAAAGGAGTGTCGTCCGCATGCAGATGTCCGCCGCCAAGCACGTGGCGGCGAACCGCCAGCACCAAGGGGCTCAGCAGCCGATCGCCCGCCCGCACCCACTGCGCAAGAGCGAGCGCTCGAGCTCGAGGCCGGCGAAGCCGTACACCTGACTCTGGCGATACAGCGGCTGGTGCAGGCAATACTTGCTCGCCACCACGTGCGCCATCAGAGCCGGTCCCGGTAGTCCCCGTTCGATGGGGCGCGAGGGAGCCCCCGCCTGCACGATCCGTGAGCACCGGACGCAGGAGTGCTTCTCGCGCACGTGGCGCAGGACCTTGAAGTAGCCCGGCACGTACTCGAGCATCTCCGCCACGTCCCGCCCCAGGTAGCGCAGCCGCGCACCGCAGGCCGGGCACGCACAGCCGTTCGTGACCGCCGGGTGCGGGTGCATGATCGTCTCGCGCGGCAGATGGGCCGGCAGGGCGCGTCGTCCCGAGCGACGCCGAGGTACCGTCCGCCGCTCTTGAGCGGGGGTGGAAGCGTTCTGGGTGTCAGGCTGCGGATCCGCGGCCGCAGCGCGTGGGGCGAGCTGCTCAGCGCCTGCAGGCTCATCTCGATCTGCGTGACCTCGAGCTCCAGCTGCTCGCGCGAGCGGCCGAACTTCCAGCGCCGCAGCTGCGCGAGCTGGATCCTCAGGCGCTCGATCTCCAGGTGGTGCTCGCGCACCAGGCGCTTGAGGTCTGCCACATCATCGGGGAGATCGTGTGTCTCGGGCACACGCCGATTATACGCGCGGTGCCGCGGCACGCACGTCTATGTTGGAGGATAACCTGATCAACTCGGCGGCGAAAAACTGCGCGCGCCACACCTACCACATCTTGTGGGTCTCTAACCAACACGAAATCCGTACTGCATCAAGCCACCACCGTTGGCGATGGCGCCTCCTCGGTGGGCACGCTCCGATGTACCCGGCGCCAGTCGATCCCTTCCAGAAGCGCCGATAACTGCGCGCCCGTCAGCAGCACCGCCCCATCAGCGGCATGCGTCCAGGGGAACCTCCCCCGGTTCAACCGCTTATACAGCAGGCATAGTCCATCCGCGTCAGCCCAGAGGATCTTCACCCGATCCCGCGACGCCCCCTGAAGATGAAGAGCTGCCCTGAGAGCACATCGGCCGACAACTGCGTCTGCACCAGCGCGCTGAGCCCATCGATCCCGCGGCGCATATCCGTGAGTCCGCCACCAGCCAGATGCGAACCCCGGCCGGTACGCTCAGCATGGCCCGGACAGCTCACGCAAAATCGCCTGCAGCCGCTCCGTGCCCACCCGCCCCAGATCCTCAGGCGCGTGCCGCTCGGAAACTCGATCTCCACCCGCTGAGGTTGTGATGCCGGAGAAACTGGTGCGGTGCGAGCTTCTTGCGCCGTCTTCATCGGCACATGGATCTGAACGGGCAGTAACGCCGGCGCCTTGCGGTCACGAGCGCTCTCGACGCTTCGCTCGAGCAGCTTGCCGCGCCGATACTCCCGACGCCAGCTGAATATTTGGTTCGCGTTCACTCCATGACGCCGGGCAATCACCGGCACAGACCCTTCCGATTGCAGTGTCTCGCGCACGATCTGTAGCTTCTCCTGCACAGACCATCGCTTGCGCCTGCGAATCTGCGTGGCGCCCGATCCCGCACTTTGCTCTGTCGAAGTGTCCACTTGTCCTCCACGTGGGCACTTATGCTCGTGCCCATTTATCTGCAAGTGGGCACATCCTCCCCGACCCGGGCGCGGCCGACTATGTGGCCTTCGCTACACGGTTACAGATGGGCCACCGACGCATGGCGATCTCGGCATCGCCTCGCCTGGCGAGGCTCCTTGGGGTTTCGATCGAGGAGCTCTTCGGCGAGCCCGCCCGCTCCAGCAAGCGCGGACCCACCCCGCAGCTGCAACAGAAGATCGAGCGGCTGAGCCGGCTGCCGAAGTCCCAGCAGAAAATGCCCTTGCAGATGCTCGATGGCATGCTCAGCCAGGCCGGCCGCTGAGCCGCCGCGCGGCTAAAAGGGAGCTCACCGATGGTCTCATCCCGCAGCGCGGCCCTCGCGCCCGTCGAGCATATCGGCCGCTCGATCCTCCTCCTGCGCGACCAGCGCGTCATCCTCGATGCGGATCTCGCCGCCCTCGACGGCGTCCCGACGAAGGCACTGAACCAGGCGGTCAAGCGCAATGCCGAGCGCTTCCCAGAAGACCTCATGTTCCGTCTCTCGCGCGCCGAGACCGAGCCCTGAACCGGTCACAAATTGTGACCGGTCACCAGAAGCATCGCGATCCGCGCTTTCCGCCCTACGCCTTCACCGAGCATGGCGCCATCATGGCCGCCACGATCCTCAGCAGTCCCCGCGCGGCCGAGATCAGCCTCTACGTCATCCGCGCCTTCGTGCGGCTGCGGGAACTGCTCGCCTCCAATACCGCGCTCGCCCGCAAGCTCGATGAGCTCGACGAAAATACCAGCATCACGACGATGCCATCAAGGCCATCCTCTCGGCCATCCGCGAGCTGATCAACCCGCCGCAACCCAAGCGTCGGCCATCGGATTTACCGCCGATCTCAGCGAGAAGAGCTGATACGGGCCGGCTCTCCCTGTTTCACAACCGTTAACAAACTCGCTCCTCGCCTATCCTGCCTCCACCGTCCGTATTGCCTCCACGTGGACATGTGCCGCTAAGAGCACACAAAAGATTACTTCGGTATCCCGCCGCTGCTCGTCACACGCTCCAGAGAACGTCACTCGTGGATAGCAACGTAAATTACTGCCGCCACCAAGACAACCACCCCCAAAGAGCCAACCAAACGAAAACTGAAGACGTAAGAGTCTCCCATCCATTTGCTACTGAGTCGAAACATGCGGCTGTCCTTTCCATGGAACGCGCCAACTTCGCCACCTGACCATCTCCTATCTTTCGAGCCCAGATCGCGTTATAAGCGAAAATAGCGGCAATAGCCAACAGCACAACGATAGTGATGACCTTCTTCACGATGACCTCACCAATGGGTTGAAGGGGTCAGCCAAGAAGGCAGCTCCCAGGTGTACCCGCCATATACCGATGCAACCGTAGTCGAACCACCGACACTCTCCGCGGTGCCCGAACTATTACCGTAGAACTCGCCCCACCGCCCCCGTAGCCTCCTTGCAACCCTCCGCCCCAACTGGACAACATTCCACTTAGCTGCGATGAAGATGGCGTGGTCGAGCTATTCATCCAGCCAACCATAACGCTCGCTCCTTTTGCCGTTGGCACGCCTCCCACTCCGTTAACCGACAGGTACACGTGCCCGTATCTGTCAATTGTCACGGAAAACCTATTCCCCCGTAAGGTCCTGTGAATTCGTTTTCGATAGGGAATGAGTAACTGATATGCACGAAATCCGGCGCCCGCGGCGTGATGACAACTTGCGGAAGATTCGGCACCGTTGGCGGATCACTTTGCTGCGGTCCAGGAGTCTGGGTAACACCCGAACTGGGGAGGGGCATCTGGACCAAAGTGCCATTGCGGATTGGCCAAGTTGCCCTCGAGTACGCCAGTTCCTCCATAGACATTAGCGACGCAAAATATATCAGCGCAGTAAGTGTTCTGGTTCCCCCATATACGAACTGGCGGGAGGCTTTGGGTGATGCCTCCTCAGAAGCACCGTCGGGGTCTTTCTTGGTAAAGAACCCCGTCGGATCCGTGTATGTCAGCGGATTATTGACCGTGTAGCTGTAGCGATTGTAGCTCTGCGGATCAGTCGGATCGGGGATATTGGGATCTGCCGACAGGAACCTTCCTGTAAAGACATCCCCAACCCTGCCGCCGAAATCGATCAGATTCATGTACTCGAGCGTCTCCTTGAAGGTATATCCGCGCGGTGATATGCCCTGGATTGTGGTGACATCGGATCCGGCAATCGGGTCTGTCCAGGTAGAGGGGTTTCGTCTTTGTCCATCCGGGTGGAAGCTCTCGTTCAGCACCACTTGTCCGCTCGAATTGGTGATGCCAGAGATGCTTCCCTGGTGATCCGTGAGCAGATAGTAGAATGTGTTGCTCGCGCTCGTGCGTTCATCGATCGCCACCGGCTCATTACCGGCATAAATGTAGTTTCGGTCCGTGGTGCCGCTGCTGTCCACCACAATACTCATCAGCGGGGACCCCAAGCGGTAGGTAGTACTCCCCAGGCCCCCGTTTTGGACTTCAAGCCAAATCGAGCGATCCGGCGCATAGGAAAATGTAAAGGTATCGGACGTGTCAGTGATTTGTCTCGGATAGTTGTAGCTGGTCCAGGTAATCGGCTCGCCCGCCCAGGACGTCATGTTTCCATTTGCATCATAGGTGTATTCGTATGCCGCGCTGCCTGCCTCGCGCACCTGATGCAAGTGAACAGAGTCGTAAGTCCACGTGGCGTTATTTGACACCGCGCTTTTGTTGGTGATATTCCCCATGGGTCGTAGGTCATAGACAAATTCTGCGTGCCACCGAGCGTCGAATAACTCAAGCGATAGTCGTTGTCGTAGTAGATGTTTTCCGAGAGGTTATGAATACCGTCCTGGCGCTGGGTGACGTTGCCCACCTCATCATATAGAAAGCTCAGGTTCTGGATCGACGCACTACTACCCTGCCCGCCTCGACGGACGATAGCCACTGAGTGACCGAGTCGTAGGCGCGGTTGGTGACCAAGCCATTGCCCAGGTATCCTGCGTAATCTGGCCGGCGGCATCTACCGCATTCGCCTGCCAGATCGTGACGTTCGGGGAGTCACGCACGTCTGTGATGACTGCAGGATGCCGTTCTGGTAGCCATACTGCAGTTCTAGCGACTGCCCAGAGCCGCCCACAGGATAGGTCAGCGTACTGAGCAGTCCCGTCGTCGCACTGTACTGCCGGGATAGGTGTAGTTTCCCTGCGAAGGAATAGCTACTGTGCGCTGGTAGGGTCGCCCCAGGCTGTCGTAGCTCTCGCCCTCGGCGTAATAGGTCGAGGAGCAGGCGCTTCCCGTTCCGGAGCAAACGCTAGCAAGCTTGCCGAGATTGCGGCTTGCGGGCTCGATCCCCATGTCCACTGCGTGAAAAGATCGAGCTCCGTACGGGTGAGCGGGCGGGAGAGTGCATCGTAGCTCGCGTAGTAGTGCTGGTCGTTGGGTCCGTCCAGGCCGTACGCTCCCCCAGCGCATCCACGGTATAGCCCCAGGTGCCCCGATCCACGTCCCACTCGCCCACGAGGAACGGCGAGATCCCGTAGGCGGGCGTCCCTGTCCAGAGGGCATTTCCATTGACGTCTTTCACGGAGGTCTTGAATCCCGCAGCATCGTAGCCAAGGATTACTGCGTATCCAAGGGCATCCACGTCCGCCTCAGCCAGCCGTTAACATCGTGAATCAACGTCCGAGTGTGCCCGTTGGGGGTCTGTGATCGTGGTTGTGTCCCCGGTATAGGCATAGCTCGTCGTCTGAAGCGTGCTATCGCTCTGATTGATCGGACGCTGGACCTGCGTCACACGGTTAAGAGCGTCGTGCGTGTATACCGTGCAGTTAATGGACGGGTTGTCCTGTCGCACAGGCGGGCAGTTTTCGCTTAGATTGCCCATGGAGTCGTAGTGCTGTGTCATAAGCCACGAATTGGTGCCATCCAAAAGCACCTGCATCCGATACAGCGGCCGGTCCAACATGTCTGAATAACCTGTCACCGTATTGATAGCGTGGCCTGAGCTATCGTTGATCTGCTTGGTGATATAGGCGCGACAAGGGGTCCCACGCTGGCGATGCTAATGCGTAGGTAAGGACGGTGTATGTGCCGTTAGCTCGCGTCTCCTGCGTAAACCTGCCGAACCCGTCGGTATATTGCCATGAGGTCGTAAGTCCATTGGGGTCGGTCTCGCTGCTCACGAGCCCATAGTCGAAATTGTAGTTGAACTGCGTCGTCGCATTACTCGCGTCCGTCACCGACATCGGGAACTGGCCCGTCGTTCCCCAGTTGGCAGATGTCACCCGGGCAGTCATGCCCGTCCCAGTCACAGTATCCGTTTTGATATTTCCGAAGTCGTCGTAGACGAGCCCCTCCGTCACCTGGTAGCTGGTGCCCGGCGAGGTTTCGACCTGAGTGTAGCGGCAATCGGCCAGATCGGGGCTATAGTCCTGCGTGAGCGTCACAGAAGGACTGCCATCCGATGCCGTATAGGAGATCTGTGACTCGCTCAAGAGCCTCAAACAGCCCGTACTCGTATCCGGGTCCGGGGTATTGGTGACCGTCTTGGTCCACGAGTCCCCGGTTTCATTGTCGGTGACCGTCTGCGAGACCGACTTTACATTCCCATAGGTGTCATAACTGTAACTGCCTGAGGTGGTTGCGACGAGCTGCCCATCGTCGGTTCCACCCACCTCATATTTGTCACCAGTAAAGCCCGTAATGTAAGGAAACCAGATTTCCTCGTCAGGGGTGGATGAGAGCTCGGTGTACGATTGCGTTTCGCTCACTGTTGAGACAGTATGGCCAGTTGCGGAGTTCGTGACCGTTGTGGTCCCGGGCATAAACGTGAACGGAAACTCCGTAGCATATGTCTGTAGCGTCGACAGATGGTTGCGCGAGTCTGTTACGGCATGTGATTTAAAACCTGCAAAACCCCGTCCATCTACATCCAATTGGGCGTTCGAATAGGTGTGGGTCAGGGTGTACGTGCCGTTCGGTTGATTGGAAGCATCGCTGTACGTAACAGCGCTTACCACGTACATCGGCCCGATATAGTTCTGGTAGCAGTTGCTTTGATCCGGGTAGCAGACCAGACCGCCGGTCGGTGCACCCGGGATATAAGTGGTGCCGGCACTCCGTGCGAGCGACACATACGTCGGCTTAGCGAAATTTCCATACCCATCCGTGACAGATGCCAAGAGATCCGGGGGCTCGCCGGCGCCGTTATGGGGATAGTACGTTACGGCGTATGGCGACGAAGACTCCGTCCAGGCCCCGAGAGCGTCCAAGCCGTCACCGTAAGGATTGAAGGCGAAGTATTGGTCCGACGCGTTGTATGGTACGGAGGTTGAGACCAGGCTCGTGAGGCCCGTACCGGTGGACTCGTAGACGCCGATTGTCCCGCCATTGTTGACGAGAATGTCGTCTAGTTTGTCGCCGTTCCAGTCCAAGACTCCGATGATGCTCGAGGACGGCACCGTTACGCTGCTCGCCGGTGTTCCGTCGCAGCCCGAGATGTAGATTACGCTGCTGTATAGGTAATCAGTGCAGTCGTCCGAGTTGAAGTTTAGAAACTCCACGATCGGCCAGGCCGCGGTCGGAGCATACAGATACGCGATCTGCGTGGTGTTGAAACTGGTGCCCGTCGAAATGAGCTCATCGGCGCGCTCAGTGAAGGTGCACACTTCTTCGGGTTTTCCTCCTGGACCGTTCTGCTCATGGCAAAGCTCCACTTGATCCTGGAGCGCCAGATCTTCGCGGCCGTCCCCCGTGAAGTGAAGGTGCCGGACGCTCCCAGCCTGCCCATCCGAGGTGCTTTCCAGCTGCAGAAGTTCGTACGTAGCCGTACCGCCCCACGTCGTACTCCACCACTGCGCGTTGGTTGAGGAGAAGGAGACGGTAGACCCCGAACTCGTGTTGAGCCGCACGTAAATGGTTGCCCCCGTACTCGTGGCCTGCGACTCCACCAGCGCAGGTAGTCCATCTCCAGTGACGTCGGCAAGCACATACTGTGTTGCGGCCTGATAGGCGAGTCCGGTCGATTGACCGACGAAGGAGCTGCCGTTCCACTGGTAATAGTACCAAGTGCCACCGTTGTCCGCGAGGATGCCATCTTTGCCGCTTCCGAGAAGGTCACCGTACAGCACGTAGCCGGTGCACGATATCCCGGTGTTGACGGGGGTGCCGTAGCCGCTCGTGGAGGCGAAGGCTACAGCGACATGAGCGCTCGAGTTACAGTAAGCGAGATCATCGAATCCGTCGCCGCTGAAATCGTAGTGCCAGTCCAGCCCACTCGGTGCACTCGAAAGTGCGGTCGTTGCACTCGTTGCGGTGCCGGCCACAGGATCCTGATATCCGACGGTGGTCGGTGCGAGACAGTTCGTCTGGGCAGAATCGGCGCACTCCTGTATGTTTATCAACTCGTCCGCGCCCGTGGTGGGCGATTGCTGATAGGTCAAGGCGTATTTCTTGACCGTACCGCCTTCGTAGTCGATGGTGATCGATTGCAGTAGATTGGTATTCTGGACCGTCGTGCCGGCGACATAGCCGTTGATGGAGCTCGAAGCGGCGTTCGCCTCGTAAGCAAAGTTCATCGTGTAGCTATAGGTCGTCGCGTCGTAACTTGTTGGCGTCCAGGAGATGGTCGCCGGAACCACCGCACCCGTAGCTATTTTGTAGGAGAACGTCATCGTGTTGCCGGCAGTATCGGGCGACCGCCCAGCCGACTCCCACGTAGCCGGCTGCCTGCTGGCTGTTATAGATAAGGGATATGTTCGGCTGCAGGCCATTCGGACCGCGGGGTGCCCAGATGGGGATCGAGTAAGTGGCGGCCCCCGTCGGCGAGACCGCATACGTGCCGGCCGTTCGCCCGACGTTTGCGAGGGCGGCGGAAGACAGGCAGATGAGGACAAAAGAGAAGATGCCTGCCACGAGGCGGCGATCGCTGACCCAGCTCTTCATGAGACCCTCCCCGATGAAACTACATCAGTCGTTATTGGCGATCCGGCTCGACATCTACCTTCGAGCCTTCGATTTGAAGCTTCAGTACTCTTGGCTTCTGCGCTTGTGCGGCTTCGCGAAGCGCCTGAAAGGCATTCTGGGACTGGTTGCTGCCCTCGCGCGACGCATCACTGCCCGGCGCGGCGCTCGGTGGCTCATAGAGCTCAGCGGGCTCACCAGCCGAGTAGGCGACCGCGCGAAACACAAGCAGAACATGGTGGACGAAGACCGCCGGGTCGGAAGGCGCTGGCAGCGGCGAGGCCGCTTCGATCGCATGCACCAAGGAGAGCTGCCAGGGCGCGCCACCATTGCACTCGAGCAGCGTGACCTGCTGGACCCGACCAACGCTGTCCTGATCCACTTGTACCTGGCACTGGAAAATCGGCGCGCCGATCCCAGTCCTCGGACGTTGCCAGGCGCGGTCGATCCGGGCGCGTATCTGGCCGAGGTAGCGGCCCTCCATTGCCCCAGAGCCCGACTGACCATCAGCTCGTGCGCTCGCGGCGTCTGAAGCCTCAGCGGGGAGAGTGCCCAACGGCAGCATCGGCAGCGCGTCAGCCACGCTAATCGGTCTTAACTTCGGGGGCGAGGGTGGCCTGATGATCGCCGAGTTCCCCGATGAGTCCTCGAGGACCACCCACTGCATGGCAGTATCGCCCCCGTATCTCCGTTCCTGCCGCTGCTGGGGAACGCCGCCTGCCCAGAGAGCCGGCGCAACGACAAGGGCGTGTAGCCCGAGCACCGCGAGCGCGGTCGCGCAACTCGTCAACCTCCGGTGTTCCCGACGAAGCCGGCTAAAGAGATCTTCGGATTTGCAGGGGTGATCCGGCGGCACCGCGTCCGCGATGACCTGGCGCGCCTCAAACTCGATGACCTCGAGCGATCCCCTGAGCACGACGATGCGTCCCAGTACCCTGTTGGAGGAAGAATAACCCGACTTACCTCCAACAGACAAGTAGTTCTCTCAGTTGGATGCCGGGCGCTTTTCATTCGATTGCTCGGCAAGCCTGTCGAGAAAGGTATGTCCGTCGCCAATCAGTGCGGCCAGGTGCTGCAGGCCGACGACTACTTTGTAGTCCTTCATCGACGGGATGCGTTCGCCCAGGTCGGACACCGCCTGGTCGAATTTGGCTTTGCTTATCAGGTGATAGGGATCGCGGTGTTTCGTCGCGATCTCATTGGCGAAGTAATCGACGTCCTGTCGCCACTGCTCTGGGCTCAAAGCTGGAAGCGAACCCCGGCCATAAGCGAAAGTGCAAGCAAGGAGGGTGATCCAGAGTAGGTGTTTCACAGAAGTGCGCTCCCGCTGTGAGCTCTTCGTGTCCCTTGGATGCGCGAGAAGGGACCGTTGCTGGCATCACAGAAAATCCCGGTGCCGAGCCTCACATCCCAGCGGGCGAAGCGGCTGATGGTTCCCAATGATCCTTAGACTCGAAGCGGCGATTTCCGTTGGAATTAATCCCGAGGGACTCGTCGATGGCCCTTGCTTGGCCAGGGTATGATTCCGGCGGCCACGGCATATGTCGCCTGGCTCAAAAAGCTTGCCTTCCATTCTTGAAGCGTGGCCCAGGCATTGATGCCGCCCAACTCCGCCAATCGCAACGCCCGACGCAAGAGCTCGCCAGGACGTCGCCGCCGACGGTCCTGGCTGAAGCGAGCGTGGCCGAGCGCCCAATTGCGACGGCGATGGTGGCGGACCTTCAGGAGCGCGCCGGGCGGTCTGCAGATCTGTGCCGTGCTGGGCATCGGCGCTGCCCTGTTTCTGACGGTGAACTGGGTCTATCAGGTCATACACAAGCCGACTGAATTGTTCTTTCCGGTCAGCGGCACCCTCTACAAATCGCCCCCGGAGACCTGGATGAGTACCACCGCTCTTTGAGAAGTACTCCACCGCCATAATGACGCCGGCGTTGCTTGCGGCCCTGGCCCAGGTCGAGGGCTCCGGTAATCCGATCGTCCGCACCTACTGGCGCTGGTCCTGGGGACCGCATCCGTTTGAGGTGTACCGCCCTGCCTCGAGCGCTGTGGGCATGTACCAGCTTACAGACGGGACGTTCGCGCAGGCTAAGCGCCTTTGTATCCATGACCATCACGTTGCTGAAGAGGGGCCGTGGGACGATTGGCACTCGTGCTGGATCAACAGACTGTACATGCGTGTCATCCCCGGCGACGCGATCGAGATGACATCGGCCTATCTCGACAGGGCCGTTAACACGACCCTCCTGGACCATTATGTGCGGTATGCCAGCCTGCGGCAGAAACAGGATCTGGCGGCGGTCATTCATTTGTGCGGGGCGGGAGCGGGCGACCTATACGTACGCAGAGGTCTCAGACTGACGGAAGGTCAGAAGTGCGGCGATCACACGGCGCATGTGTATGTCGGGCGCGTAGATGCAATGAAACGCGTGTTTGTCCGGCTGGCTGGCAAAAGCGAGGCTGCCGGCCATTGATCTTACGCTGGCCC
>CAWACM010000021.1:0-678464 GCA_963780455.1 uncultured Pseudomonadota bacterium | reverse complement strand
GTCCACGAAGGATACCTCCTCGACCAGTTCGCAATCTCCTTTTTCAATTACAGGACAGACGAATACGGGGGCAGCCTCGAAAACCGGCTGCGCTTTGCAACCGATATCGTCAAGGTGATCAAGGGGCGTTGCGGCCAGGACTTCCCCGTGTCCCTTCGGTACAGCCTCAAGAGCTTCATCAAGGACTGGCTGAAAGGCGGCCTTCCTGGCGAGGAATTCGAAGAAAAGGGGCGCGACATCCCCGAGGGCATCGAGGCGGCCCGGATTCTCGAAGGGGCCGGCTACGACGCCTTTAACGGGGATGTGGGCTGCTACGAGGCCTGGTACTGGAACCACCCGCCAATGTACCAGGAAAAGGGGTTGTATCTACCATTTAATGAAATACTGAAGAAAACGGTGAGCGTACCCGTCATTACGGCGGGCAGGATGGACAACCCCGATCTCGCCTCCCGGGCTATCGCGGAAGGCAAAACCGATATGATCGGCCTCGGGCGGCCGCTTCTGGCCGACCCGGAACTGCCCAACAAGATAAAGAGCGGACAGGTTTCAAAAATCCGTCCCTGCCTTTCCTGCCAGGAGGGCTGCATGGGGCGGCTCGCACGATTTGCCTCCATCTCCTGCGCGGTGAACCCCGCATGCGGCCGGGAAAAAGAGTACGGGATAGAGCCAAGCGGCAAGAAACGCAAAGTCATGATAATAGGCGGAGGCGTCGCCGGCATGGAAGCGGCACGAGTCGCCGCCATTCGAGGCCACGAGGTCCAACTTTATGAAGCCGGCAAAGCGCTCGGAGGGGTTGTAATCGCCGGGGGCGTACCCGATTTCAAGGAAGACGACCGCGCCCTCATCTCCTGGTATGAAGGCCAGCTGAAAGACCTCGGCGTCAAGGTGAATCTCGGCAAAAGAATCGAGCGGGACGGAATTGCAAGTTCTAAAGCCGATACGGTTGTCGTCGCAACCGGCGCGAAGGCAAAGCCGCTCAGGATTGCCGGGGCAAAGAACGTATACAGCGCAACCGATGTGCTCCTGGGCAAAGCCGACCCGGGAGAGAGCGTTTTGATCGTCGGCGGGGGCCTTGTGGGGTGCGAAACCGCTTTGTGGCTTGCGGAAAAGGGTAAACGCGTCACAATCGTCGAACTTTTGGACGGGCTCCTCAAGTGCGCCGGCCCGCTCTGCCACGCCAACGGCGACATGCTCCTGGGGTTGCTGAGTTTTAAAAACGTCGAGGTGATCACCGGAGCAAGAGTCGTAGAAGAGCGGCCGGAAGGCTTCGTCATAGAAACGGGCGCAGGGGAGCAGAAGATCGTCAAGGCCGATTGCGCCGTGGCGGCTATCGGCTACGACCCGGAAACGAGCCTTTACGACAGCGTAAAAGACCAAATCTCCGATATCCATCTAACGGGCGACGCTCAACAGGTGCAAAACATCATGTACGCCATCTGGGGCGCCTACGAGATCGCCAGAAACATCTAAGGCGGCTGCGCCGCGGCGGTGAGCCGCAAACAAACCGGACCACGGAGACACTGAGGCACAGAGGGGATTCCTTTTTTGACCGGCCGGGAGACGACGGCCGGTCAAAAGGGCTGTGCCCTCGACCAGGCGTTTTATTCCTTCCTTCAGGGTGGGGACGTTAAAGTTGATGGGAAGCCCAACCTTGAGGCCTGTCACTTTGTTACGGGACCAGTCCTGGGGCAAGGGCCTTGTGAACTTCCATGTCTGCTCCGATAACCTGCCCGGTAAGCGCATTGATCTCCAAGGCCTTCATCACACTCCTTACGGACGGACGCACAGCACCGCGAAAGCTTTGTTTTCACACTATCCCTGGAAAGCCGGCCCTTCGGGAGGAGATTTTGCCCGGCCGTCGTCTCCCGGCCGGGCAAAAAATTGTCCCCTCCGTGCCTCTGTGTCTCTGTGGTTCATGGCGGGGCTTGAATGCGGGAGTAGCTAAAAAATAGCTAAAAGGAGGTTGCCGTCATGGGGCCGGCTGGCGTAAAATAGGGGTGAGCAGATGGAGTGAACGGTTACGGACACAGCCCCCCTTACACAGTGATAAAAGGACTAAAAATGCACAAACTGCTTTCGAAACAAACGGACGCAAAGATGCTCATGCTCGGAAACGAAGCGATCGTGCGGGGCGCTGTCGAAGCGGGGCTTGCCTTCGGCTCGACCTACCCCGGGACCCCGTCGTCGGAAATCTCCGCAAACCTTTTCGAGATTTCACGGGAAAGCGACCTTTGCTTCGAGTACTGCATAAACGAAAAGGTCGCGCTGGAAGTGGCCGCCGGGTGGGCCAACTCGGGGCTGCGCAGCATGGCGGTCATGAAGCACGTCGGTCTAAACGTCGCGGCGGACCCCCTCATGACCCTCGCCTACCTGGGAGTAAGAGGCGGGATGGTCATAATCACCGCCGACGACCCCAGCATGTTTTCGAGTCAAAACGAGCAGGACAACCGCTATTACGGAAAGATCGCCGGGCTTGCCGTACTCGAGCCATCCTCGGTAAGCGAAGCCAGGGAGATGATCAAATACGCTTTCGAGCTTTCCGAAAAACTCCAGGAGCCGGTGCTGTTCAGGACGACAACGAGGATCAATCACTCGACGGGCGCCGTCAGCCTCGGCGATATCGCGCCGGTAAATAAAAGCGGGGATTTTACAAAAGACCCGTTCCGGTACGTGGCGATACCGGCGGTGTCAAGAAAGCTCCATGCCAAGCTGCTCGACTCTCTCGACAAGGCAAAAGCCATCTCCGAGAACTGCCAATACAATTTCGTCGAAGGCGAGGGCACAAACGGAATCATCTGCAACGGCGTGAGCTACGCTTATGTTTCGGACGCGGTGAGACAGCTCGGACTCGGCAAGGAGGTCAAGGTCTTAAGGATCGGTTTTTCCAACCCCATGCCCGAGAAAATGACCGGAGACTTTCTTGCGGGCTGCGACAAAGTGCTGGTCGCAGAAGAAGGCGAGCCGATCATGGAGGAGGCGGCAAGGTCCATCGCCCAGCGGCGCGGACTGACCCTGCCCATCGAGGGCAAAGGTCCCGACCGCTTCTCAATCCTCTACGAATTCGACCCGGCGATGGTGCGAAAAGTCGTCGCCAACTGCTTCGGCGGCACGTACGAACCGGCAAAAAGCCTCGATCTTTCGGACATCCCCCCAATTGCGGAACGTCCGCCAAACCTTTGCGCGGGATGCTCCCACCGGGCGACTTACTACATCGTCAAGAAGGCGGCCGAAGGGCTCGAGACCATCTACCCTTCGGATATCGGCTGCTACACGCTCGGGGTGCTCCCCCCGCTCTCCATGGCGGACTTTCAAATCTGCATGGGCTCCTCGATAACCACCGGTTCGGGTTTTTCCAAGGCAACCGGCAAAAAGGTCATCTCGTTTATAGGAGATTCGACATTTTTCCACAGCGGCATAACCGGCCTGGTAAACGCCGTATTCAACAACCACAATTTAACGGTCGTTATTCTGGACAACGGCACGACGGCCATGACCGGCCACCAGCCCAACCCCGGAGTGGACATGAACCTGCTGGGCATGTCCGGATACGGTCGGGTTTCCATCGAGGATATGGTGCGCGCGGCGGGCGTAAGCAACGTGGCCGTAATCGAGCCGTTCAAGATAAAGAAGAGCATCGAGGCAGTCAAAAAGGCTTTCGAACACCAAGGGGTCTCGGTGATCATCTCCAGGGAGATGTGCACGCTCTACGCCAAGGGCCTGAAGATGCAGAGCAGTCGCAGATACATGGTGACCGACAAGTGCAAGGACCATCGCGATTGCATCAGGGAGCTGGGCTGCCCCGCCTTTTACATAAGCGAGGGCAAGACCCGGATCGACCCGGGCCAGTGCACGGGATGTTCGATATGCGCCCAGATTTGCCCGGAAAACGCGATATTGCCGATAAAAGAGCAGAAGGCCCAGTAAGGCGGCTGCGCCGCGGCGGGTGTGGTTCGCCCACCCCACGGGGTCTGTCCGGATGCTTACAATTACCCACACGTGCGCCCACCAACCCCTTAGCGGAGACTCGCAGGAAGGGGCTTGGCTTAGGGTGTCCAAATTGGCCCTCGACTGTTGCCCGGTTTTTGGCCCTCCACAGGAGCCCGGAGGGCTCACAGCCATTAGCCAGGGGTTGAGGCCGGAAGGCCGACACCCCCGGAGAAGAAGCGAAAACAAGGAGACGACCCCGGAAGGGGTCGTAGAATATTTTTGCCGGCACCCTTTCAGGGTGCATGATCATGCTCCTTGCTTTCCGGTGGTATCGCCCTGCGGGCTTAACCACCGGCTAATGGCTGGGAGCCCTCCGGGCTCCTTCACGACAGCACGGATAAAACTCCGTCCATGTTCTAAAAAGAGGTTGGTGGGCGCACGTATGGGTAATTGTAAGGTCCGGAATAGGGGGGGCTCCGAAATGACAGAACTGGGGCGAGACCGCGGTGTTGGTTGCCGGGGCGTGGGTGCTGTACGCCTGGTTCGCCGGCTCCTGGGACCGGCGGCAACTGGGCTTCGCGACCGGGGAGACAGGTGTACGCCTCGCGAGAGCCCTGTACGCCCTGGCCATGATCGCCTTCGGCCTGTCGCACTTCGTTTATCTCAATCTGACCGCGCCGCTCATTCCCACCTGGCTGCCGTGGCATGTCGGCTGGGCGTACTTCACCGGCGGCGCCTACCTCGCGGCGGGCGCCGCCATACTCATCGGCGTGTGGGCGCGGCTTGCGGCTGCGCTCTCGGCCCTGCAGATGGGCCTCTTCACACTGCTCGTTTGGGTGCCCCTCATGGCGGCGGGTCTCATGAGCGCCGGTCGAACGCGGCGAGTTCGCGATCTCCTGGGCCCTGACCGCGGCCGGGTGGGTGGTGGCGGACTCCTCTCGCGACCTCCCCTGGCTGGCGTTGGGTCTCGCCGCCGAACCGGCATGGCGGCGGCTGGGGCGCCCTTGGCTTGAGGCTCGGTCCCGAGACCGACCCGAGGGCAATCGAATAGCGCAGCGGCCGGCTCGAGCGCAGCCGGCCGCTGCCCATCGCGATCACGCCGCGGCGCCTGCCTGCTGCGGCATGGGCTCCATCACCTCGATGATCTCGCAGGTTCCCTCCCCGGCGGTTTTGCAGAAACTTCTGCACGTGACGCACGAGCTCCTCACGCGAGCCCGCCCGCAGAAGCGCGTAACCGGCAGCAGGCGTCGGGCTCGAGCCGGCCACCGGCCCCTCCTCGACGGTGATGCGGTCGTGGCGGCGGGCGATTTTCATCCCTGTGTTGCGCGACTTGATACCGCCGGTTGAGACAGCACGCCTGCCTTGGACATCGTCTCGCAGAGTCGTCCCTATCTCCGCCATGTGCTTCGCCGAGGCAGGCCCTCCGGGTGCGGCCGCTGGAGTAAAGAGCAATAGAAAGAGCATTTCGGGTCTCCGTGATTCGGTCGGGAAAGTAAACACCTCGAGCAGTTACCGAGCGGCGCCCCGCCGTTTCGACATCCGCTCGGATCACTTCACGCAACCAAAAAGTTGCGTTTTTGCCCGCAAGGCTCATAATGCGAATATCGCAACCAAAAGGTTGCATAAGGAGCGTCGTCAGCCCCGCTTCCGATACCGATCGCATCGAGCGCAGCGTCATCATCAAAGTTCCGCGGGAGCGCGTCTGGCGCGCCATCTCCAATGCCGAGGAATTTGGCACCTGGTAGGGGGTCAACCTCAAGGGCCAGACGTTCGCGTCGGGCCAGCTCGTCCGCGGACCGATCACGATCGCGGGCTACGAACACATCATCTGGGAAGTCAGGATCGAGCGGATCGAGCCGCCGAATATGCTTTCCTTCCGCTGGCATCCCTATGCCATTGATCCCAACGTCGACCACCGGAAGGAAGAGCCGACACTGGTGACGCTCATGCTGGCGGACGCTCCGGACAATGCGACCCTACTGACGGTGGTGGAATCCGGGTTCGACAAAGTGCCGCCGGAGCGCCGCCTGGAAGCCTTCCGGATGAACAGCCGCGGCTGGAGCGCGCAGATGGCTAACATCACACGCCATGTCACCGGGTAAGCCCATCCTGCATTCGAGCCAGGCTCTCGCCCAGGTCTTTGCGGCGCTCGGCGACCCGACGCGGCTGAAGCTCGTGGCTGTGCTCTGTAGCGGCGGAGCACTTTCCATCGTACAGCTCACCGCCAACACCAACATCAGCCGTCAGGCCGTCACGAAGCATCTCCAGGTGCTGTCGGACGCAGGCGTGGCGCGCGACATGAAGGCCGGGCGCAAGCGGCTCTGGCAGCTCGACCCGGCGCGGATCGAGGAGGCAAAGCGCAGCCTGGAGGTGATCGGGCGGCAGTGGGAGATCACCCTCGGCAGGCTCAAGGCGTTCGCGGAAGCGACCTGAGCGCCAATCAAACCACAATCGGCAGCTTGCGGATCCTCTTGCCCGTCGCGGCGAAGAGCGCGTTACCGAGAGCCGGCAGAACGGGCGGCAACTAGGGCTCGCCGAGCCCCGTCGGCGGGTTATCCGTGATGCGGAAATGCACCTCGACCGGCGGTGCCTCGCTCATGCGTAGCAGCCCGAAGGTGTCGAAATTCTCCTGCACGACTCTGCCGCCCTCGACCGTGATCGCCTGGTGAAGCGCCGCGCCCAGCCCGTCGAGGATCGCGCCCTGCGCCTGGTTGTAGGCGCCCGCGGGATTGACGATCTGCCGGCCGACATCCCCGGCCGCCCAGATCTTATGGATCCTCGGCGTCCCGTCCGCTGCCACGCTCGCCTTGACGACCTCGGCGAAGTAGCCGAGATGGCTGTAGTAAAAGGCCAGGCCCATACCCGTCCCCCGCGGCAACTCCTGACGCCGGCGCCAGCCGGACTTCTCGGCCACCAGCTCCAGAACCCCGCGCGCCCTCCCGGTATCGAACGGCGGCGGCTTGAATCCGAAGCGCGGCGGCGGCGCCGGCAACACCCGCGGCGGCCCATAGAGCTCGAGGCGCAGGTCGAGCGGATCGCGCCCCGCGGCGTGCGCCAGCTCGTCGATGAAGGATTCGAACGCGAACGCGAGCCCGTTGCCGCCGGGATTGCGCAACGGCCCGGTTGGAGCGCCGAGCTCGATCAGCGAGCGGCCGTATTCCAGGTTCGGCACGAAGCCGGCCGGGAAATGATCGGTGGGCAGGCCTGCCGCGGAGGCGACCTGGTCCCCCTGGCCAAACGTCACGAAATGATCGCGGAAGGCGCTGATCGCGCCCTGCGCCGTCAGGCCTGCTTCGAAGTAGTGATAGCCCGCCGGCCGATAGGCATCGTGCTGGATATCCTGACGGCGGTTCCACAGCAGCTTCACCGGCCGGCCGGCCAGCTTCGAGATCATTGCCGCCTCGACCATGTAGTCGTTCTGCAGCCGCCGCCCGAAGCCGCCGCCGACCCGCGTGATATGCACGGTCACCCTGCTCTCGTCGATCCCCAGAGTGCTCGCGACCAGCTTGCGCCCCGGGGCCGGGTTCTGGGTCGGCGCCCAGATTTCCACGCTGCCGTCGCGCTTGTAGTGAGCAGTGCAGTTTTGCGGTTCGAGAGTCACGTGCGCCAGGAATGGATATGCGTAGTCGGCTTGCAACACCTGGTGCGCGTGAGCCAACGCTGCGTCGACATCACCGTCACTGCGAACGATCGCACTCGGTCTTTGGCGAGCCAGGCGCTGCGCCTCGCGCTCGAAACCGGCGGTGCTCTGCGTGGAAGAGGGACTGCGCCCCCATTCGACGTGCAACTTAGCGAGCGCCTTCTGTGTCTGCCACCAGCTATCGGCGACGATGGCCACCCCGTCCACCAGTCCCATCCCGAACGTTGCATCAGGCTCCGTGCCGCGCACGATGAAGGCCTCGCGAACGCCAGGCAACGCCTTCACCGCGGCAAGATTGGCGCTCACCACGCGGCTGCCAAACACCGGCGCCTTCTGGTAGCTGGCATAGAGCATGCCTGGCAGCACGGTATCGATACCGAACAGCGGCCGCCCTTCGAGCACGAGCCCGCCATCCACCCCGCCGGTGAATTTCCCAATGATCCGGTAGTCTTTCGGATCCTTCAGCGTCACCGCCCCCAGGTCGGGTGCCGGTAGCGCCGCCGCCTTCGCGGCCAACGCTCCGTAACTCAGCGTACGACCGGTCGATCGATGGCGCACCATCCCCCGAGCCGCGTCGCAATCATCCGCCGGTACTTCCCACATCTGCGCAGCCGCGAGAATCAGCATCTGCCGGCCTGCCGCCCCGACCCGCCGCATCGGCTCCCAGTTGAGCGGCGTCGACATGCTGCCCCCTGCGGTCTGAGGCCCGTAGACCGCATTCAGCATCGCCTGCTCGGTGCGCACCTGCGACCAGTCGGCGTCGAGCTCCTCCGCAATCATCATGGGCAGCGTTGTCTTCATCCCCTGGCCGATCTCGGGATTCTTGGCGATGATCGTGACGATGCCGTCGGGCGCAATGCTGATGAAGGGGTTGAGCTCCGCTCGCGCGCCCGCCCCTGCCGCAATCGGCTCGTGGGCCTCAGCGACAGGTGGCAGGTTGAGCGTCAAGAGTAGGCCGCCGCCCGCGGCAACGCCGACGGTCAGGAAGGTACGCCGCGAGAGTTGAGTCGCTGCAACGGGGTGCGTCATGTCACACCTCCCGTGTATCGTCCGTGGGCAGTCCCGCCGCCTGCTTGATGGCGGCGCGGATGCGGGTGTAGGTCGCGCAGCGGCAGAGATTACCGCTCATGGCCGCATCGATGTCGCCATCGGTGGGCTTGGAATTTCCCGTGAGCAGCGCGGTCGCCGCCATCACCTGACCCGACTGGCAGTAGCCGCACTGCATCACATCGAGCTCGAGCCACGCGGCCTTCACCCGCCTTCCGATCTCGGTATCGCCGATGCCCTCGATGGTCACCACGGATGCGTTGCCCACGCGCGATACCGGAGTGATACACGATCGCGTCGGCACGCCGTCGAGATGCACCGTGCAGGCGCCGCAGAGGGACATGCCACAGCCGAATTTCGTGCCCTTGAGATCGAGCCCGTCGCGCAGCACCCAGAGAAGTGGCGTATCCGCTTCCGCCTCGACGACACGCTTTCTGCCATTCACCGTCATCGTAAAAGCCATGTGTGGTCCCTCTGCGGTTGCGACGCCTCCATATTACTCCGGAGAGCCTTCCCGGCAGCCGCCCTCGGTCCCGCGGACAGCACGACTCATCGTGGCAACAGGCACATGGATGTGCCCCGCCGCCGTAGGTGGCTTAAACTAGTCCGCGGCAGCGGATATAGAGGTGCAGGTACTTGCGGCGCACGTAGTTCGATTCCACCAGCGCGAATACCAGCCCGCGCCAGCCGTCCAGAAAGCCCAGCCTCAGCACATAGCCCCGAAAGAACCGCCACTGCGGGTTGAACAGCACCTTGCCGAAGCCGCACCGCTTGCCGGCCGCATAGAGCGCCTGCCCCATCAGCTCCGCATAGCGCTGCATCTTGTTGTGATGGTCGGCGAGGCTGCGGTAGGAGTAATGCTCGAGGTGGCCGCGCAGCCGGCCCACTCGGCCCTCGACGCGGGTGTTCTCGTGGATCTCGCGGCCGATCCAGCCGCCGCGGCGGCGGTCGAACAGTCGGATCAGACGGTCCGGGTAGGCGTTCCCGTGGCGCAGGAAGCGGCCGAAGTATTCCGTGATGCGCGGCACCGACCAGCCCGCGTACCCCTCGAAGCCACCCGCGCGCAAACGCTCGATTTCCTGCCGCAGCGCCTCGGTCACCCGCTCGTCCGCATCCAGGCAGAGCACCCAGTCGTTGCGGGCGGACTCCACTGCGAACTGCTTCTGCGAGCGGTAGCCCGGCCAGTCGCGCTCGATGACTTGCGCCCCGAGCGCGGCGGCCAGCTCGCGAGTGGCGTCCGTCGAGTGGGAATCCACGACGATCACCTCATCGCAGAAGCTGACCGAGCGCACGCAGGCCTCGATGCGGTCGGCCTCGTTGTAGGTGATGATGCAGGCCGAAAGGCCGGTACGGCGGGATTGTCCCATGCGCATAGTTTATCGGCTGCAGACGCTTCGGGCTCGCCCGAGCTATAGTAGACCCTCATGAGCGTGGTATCGCAGATCGATCCGGCCGCGGCAGATGTCTCCGAGCGGATCGGGCTGGCGCTGGAGTCGAACCAGATCGTCTACTTCCCCCAGAGTCCGATCCCGCTGCCGGACGCCGGGACGCTCGAGTATCTGCGCACGGAGCTGCCTTCGCGCCTCAAGCTGAAGAACATCAGCTACCACCCCGAAGGCGCACGCGTCACCGGGCTCGAGGGCGACGAGACGCTGCGCAAGCGTACTTCCGAGGTGCTGAAGCGACACCTCGATGACGTCGCCGGGTTCCTCTACAGGCTCATGCCTCAGTGGCGGGGCGCCTGCAGGGTTGGGACGTGCAGTTTTCGTCCGATCGAGGAGCGGGGCCGCAACCTCAAGGCTCACGCGAGCAACGAGCTCGTGCACGTCGACGCGGGTGCCTACGGCGCTACGAACGGCGACCGCATCTTCCGCTTCTTCGTGAATGTAAACGGCCGCGAAGACCGTGTGTGGGCAAGCAAGGGGAGCCTGCAGGAGGTGCTCGAGCGGCATGGTGTCGCTGCCGGCCTGCTCGATGGCTCGGGAAATCTCAAGCTGCGGGTCGACAAAGGCGTGGCCGATCACGCCTTCAGTGTCGTGATCAACGGCCTCGCCCGGCTCAACCCGCTGGCGCATACGCTGGATTCCAGTCCGTATGACCGCACCATGCGCCGGCTGCACAACTACATGAAGGACAGCGACGACTTCAAACAGGACATGCGCGGCTACGAGGAGATCCGTTTCCCGCCCTACTCCGCATGGATGGTGTTCACCGACGGTGTCAGCCACGCGAGTCTCGCTGGCCAGTTCGCGTTGGTCACCACCATCATCGTCCCCCGCGAAGCACTCAAGTACCCACAGTTCTCCCCTTATGCGCTGCTCACGGCGCGCTCGGCAAGCGCCCGACCTGCCGCCTGAGTGTCGGTATAATCCGATCCGCCATCCATACCTGCCCCGGGGGCTTCCGTGACTGAAGATCTGCAATCCGAGCTCGAACGGCTGCGCGCCGAGAATGAGAACCTGAAGAAAGCCGGCCGCGGCAAGCTCGCGATGAAGGTGAGCGAGAAAGGCGCGCTGTCGGTATACGGAATGGGCCGCTTCCCGGTGACGCTCTACAAGGAGCAGTGGCTGCGGCTGCTCACCATGGCCGACGAGATCAAGGCGTTCATCGCGGCCAACGACGCGAGCCTGAAATCGAAGGAATAGCGCTCACCGCCGCCGGCCCGGCTGGTTACTCGCGAACGCTCGCCAGCTCCTCGACCAGCACGCGGGTGTTCTCCGAGTAATCCACCGGCACCGCCACGAGGTGCATCCCGCCCGCCGCGAATGCGGCCTCGAGCGCCGGTGCGAGGCCATCGGCCCCCTCCACCCGTGCGCCCTTCATCCCGTACGCCTTGGCGTAGATGACGAAGTCGGGATTCCCGAACGTCATGCCGAAGTCGGGGAAGCCGTCTGCCGCCTGCTTCCAGCGGATCATGCCGTACGCGTTGTCCTGCAGGATGAGGACGACGAGATTGAGCCGCAGACGCACGGCCGTCTCGAGCTCCTGCGAGCTCATCATGAACCCACCGTCACCGCAAACGGCAAGGACGCGCCGCTCCGGGTGAAGCATCGCCGCCATCATCGCCGAGGGCAGTCCCGCCCCCATCGTGGCCAGCGCGTTGTCGAGGAGAAGCGTGTTGGCGACGCGCGTGCGGTAATTGCGCGCGAACCAGATCTTGTACATGCCGTTATCGAGGCACACGATGCCGTCCTCCGGCATCACCTGACGCACATCGTGCACGATGCGCTGCGGTGTCAGCGGATAACGCGCTTCCGTGGCCCGCTCCGCGATGCGCGTCAGGATGCGGTCACGCAGCGGCAGCAGCGCGTCGGCCCGCGGGAGCTTTCCTTCCAAGCGGTCCGCCAGGAGCGCCAGGCTGGGTCCGATGTCGCCAATCAGCTCCGCGTGCGGGAAGTACACCTCCTCGACCGTCGCCGGCACATACCCAACGTGCAGGACGGTGGGCCCACCGGGCCCCATGAGGAACGGAGGCTTCTCCACCGTGTCGTGGCCGATCGAGACGATGAGGTCGGCACGATCGATCGCCTGGTGAACGTAGTCGCGCGCGGAGAGCGCCGCGGTGCCCATGTAGAGCCCGGAGCCGCCGGCCACCGACCCCTTGCCCATCTGGGTGTTGAAGAATGGGATCTGCACGCGCCTGACGAAGTCCGACAGCGCATCCGCGAGGCGCGGGCGGCTCGCAGCCGCGCCGAGCATCACCAACGGGTACTGCGCTCCGCGCACGAGGTCCGCCGCCCGATCGAGAGCTGCCGGATGAGCGACCGGCAGGGTCGTCGGGTGTGGCGGCACGAGCGGCGCATCAGGCGCCTCTTCCGCGGCCACGTCCTCCGGCAGCTCGAGGTGCACCGGCCCGGGACGCTCCTGCTGCGCGACGCGGAATGCCTCGCGCACCATGGAAGGGATGGTGCCCGTGCCGATGATGCGATGCGCCATTTTCGTCAGCGGCGTCATCGTCGAGACGATGTCGACGATTTGGAATCGCGCCTGTTTGCGGGTCAGGATTCCCTTCTGCCCCGTGATCATGACCATCGGCATGGCGCCGAGCTGCGCGTACGCAGCCCCTGTCGTCAGATTCAATGCTCCCGGACCCAGCGTCGTGAGGCATACGCCGGCCTCCCCAGTCAAACGGCCGTGTGTCGCCGCCATGAAGGCCGCCGCCTGCTCATGGCGCGTCAAAACCAACTCGATGCTCGAGCGGCGCAGCGCCTCGACGACATCGAGGTTCTCCTCGCCCGGAACTCCGAAGATCCGCTTCACGCCCTCGTTCTCGAGGGCCGACACCAGGAGCTGCGCGCCGTTCATGGGATTCTCACCTCAACTCATCTTTGCGAACAGCCGGTCCGCGACGAAGGGGTTGGTCCTGCGCTCCGCCCCGAAAGTCGACATTGGCCCATGACCGGGCACGAACCGCACGTCGTCGCCGAGCGGAAAGAGCCGCTCGCGGATCGACCTGATCAGCGCCGCGTGATTGCCGCGCGGAAAATCCGTGCGGCCTATCGAGCCGGCGAAGAGCACATCGCCCACCCAGGCGCAGCGCTCCCCAGGATGAAAGAACACCACGTGCCCGGACGTGTGTCCCGGGCAATGCAGCACTTCGAGCGTCTGTCCGCCCACCGTGACCCGATCACCCTGCTCCAGCCACCGGTCGGGCTCGAAGGAGTGCGCCGGCGGAAACCCGAACTGCGCGGCCGCCTGCGGCAGGGCCTCGATCCAGAACCGATCTTCGCGCTGCGGCCCTTCGACCGGCAGCCCTCGGGCGCGCGCGAGCTCCGCGGTGGCCGCGCAGTGATCGACATGCGCGTGCGTAAGGAGGATCTTCTCGAGCGTCACGCCGCGCTGGTCGGCTTCGCCGAGCACGCGCTCGATCTCGCCTCCGGGATCGACTACCGCGCCCCGCCGGCTGTCCTCGTCCCAGACGAGCGAGCAATTCTGTTGGAACGGTGTGACCGGGATGATGAGCGCGCGCATTAGCCGGGCACGATCCCCCAGCGGAAGGGATCCTCCGGATCGAGGCGCAGCGCCGCCTCCGCCGTCACGTGTGCCGTAGCGGTGATCGTCGGCACGATCTCAGCCTTGGCGCGGTCGTGCCAGCGATAGCGTGCGGTGAAGGTGCTGCCGATCAGGCTCTCCTGCACCCAGGATGCTCCCTCCTCGAGCTTGCCGTCCGCCGCCAGGCACGCGAGCTTCGCGCTGGTCCCGGTGCCGCAGGGCGAGCGGTCGTAGGCGCCGCCCGGGCAGAGCACGAAGTTGCGGCTGCTCGCGTCGGCGCGGGACGGCGGCCCGAAGAGCTCCACGTGGTCGACCTCGGGGAAGCCCTGCTCGTTGACTGCGCGGCGCAGGCGCGAAGCAAGGCTCACGAGAGATTCCAGGTTGCCGAAAGCGATCGTGACCGCCGGCACCTCTGCGAGAAAGAACCAGTTGCCGCCCCAGGCGACATCACCGTGGATTTCGTCCGTGCCGGGGCCGGCGCCGGGGAGCGAAACAGCAGCCTGCCGCGCCTTGCGGAAGCTCCTGACGTTGATCACATCGACGCGGCCATCCTCGTACAGTCGGGCATCGACGGGCCCGACCGGCGTATCGATGCGGAGCGGACCCGGCCGGCAGCGGCCGACGGCCGCCAGCGATGCGACCAGACCGATCGTGCCGTGACCGCACATTCCGAGATAGCCGACGTTGTTGAAGAAGATGACGCCGGCCTGGCAGTCCGGCCGGTGCGGACGGCAGAGCAGTGCGCCGACCACCGTGTCGGAGCCGCGCGGCTCGTTCACGATCGCGCGGCGATAGTGATCGTACTGGTCCCGGAAGCGGCTCAGGCGCTCCTCGAGCGGACCGTCGCCGAGCTCCGGCCCCCCCTCGACGACGAGCCGCGTCGGCTCGCCGGCTGTGTGCGAATCGATGACTCGAATGACTTCGGGGCGCTGAGGGGGCATGCCCCCTATGCTAGCGCACCCGTGTCCTGAGGCGCTTCAATTCGCGTTTGCGGGTCTCACGGGGACGGTCGGTCACTCATCCGCATCGGAGTAGCGGCTCGGTGGCGCTCCGCCCATATCATCCTCGACGTCGAGGTAGGCTTGCGTCACGGGCGCCAGATCGCGCCTCGCATAATCGCTGTCCGAATGCTGCACATCATCACGCAGCGCGTGATAGCTGCGCGAAAGATCATCGAAAGACGCCCTCACGTCAGCCTTGGCGGCGTCCGGATCTTCGACGGTGCGGTGAAACTCATGCGCCCGATCGGCGAAGTCCCGCGCGTCCTCCGTGTAGGACGTATTCTCGTCGTAGCCACGAGGCGCCTCCGCCGCGTTTTGCGCAAGCGTCTGCGCGTTGGTATCCAACCTCTCCGCGGAATAATCGAGGCCGCCATGTCGTGTCGTAGCGCAACCGGCAAGCGCCACCGCCAGCAGGGAGGCCGTGAACAACCGGCCTTTTCCCAAAGTCATCATAAGCTTCTCCTCGGCCCTTCAGGCCGTGACATCACCCGTTGAGGCCAACGCGCCGCCGTGCGGCGGAGTTCCATGTCAAAAAAGTTCCCTGTCAGTGGCTGGAACCGGAAGTCTGCGGTTCCGACTGCTCGGTGACGCCCAAGTCGAGGTAGCTGCCGCGCAGCAGGCTCAGCTTCACGGGCACGCGTCCCGCCGCGCTCGACTCAGCGCTCACGTCCCTGCCCGACCCGTAGTTGATCTCCCGGTTGGGACGCTTGCTGACTCCAAACACCAACACCAGGCGGGCACCCGACTCGACTTTCACGGCCGTGACCCGTCGGCTGGTGAGCGGCAACCACTCCGCCGCGCCGGGCGTGAGCAGCCGGCGGCGGCCCGGGTCGCGCAGATAGCTGGCGCGAAACTCCTCCGGCGGCGCGAACAGATGAAAATAATTGCCGTCCGGCAACAGCTCGTACAGCGAGACGGTGAGATCCAGGTCGCGTTTGTTGGTGCGCACGAGCAGCCGCCCGGAGAATCCGCCGGCGATATCGAGCCCCCCGGGCAGCGGGCCGCTCACGAAGGCAAAGCCGTTCTCCACCGGCACGCTGCCCGTCATGAGGCTCGGCGACGGGGGCTCGCCGCCGTCCTTGCGGCGCGCCAGGTCGGCCGTGATGTTGACGGCCCCACGGCTCGCCGGCTCGCGCGGAGTCAGGCTGCCGGAGCCGGCGCGCGGCTCGGCGGCGAAGTAGAGCCGCACGCGATCCTTGGCGAGACCGTCGAGAGTGCCGGCATGCTCCCAGGCATTCGCTGCCATTACTTCGAAGTTGACACGGTCCGACAGCACGGGCGGCTTCTGACCGTTGAGGAAGAGATATGCGAACCACTGCAGCTCGACGCCCCGCAGATCGATGACCGCGGCGGGATCGGTACGGTAGTCGCGCACGATTTCCTCCGCCCTGCCGCCCTTCATCTCGTTGCTGTCGTAAGGGCCCGCGAGCAGTATCTGCGCCGCCTGCGGATCGTGCGCGTAGTGTTGCAGGAAATAGAAGAGTGTTCCGGCCTCGCCGCCGCTGTAGTAGCCCGTCAGGGACAGGATGGGGATATCGGCGTGAGCGAACTCCTGCGGCGAAGGCACCAGGCGCCGCCAGTACGCGTCGTAGGCGGGATGCGCCAGCCAGCGCTGGAATATCGGGCTTGGCCGGCCCGCGAGCCGCGGCAGGTCGCGGAACGGCTTGCCGCTCGCATACCACTTGGCAGCGAGCGCGCTGCACCAGTCCGTGCTGCCCGGTGCAGCCGCCGGTGCGCCACCGGGCCCGGGCTGGCTGCCCGCGCTTGCCGGGCTCGTGTTGCCCGCTGGGGCCGCCGGGCTCGCATCGGGCGCAGGCTGCGGAATCGACGCCGGGCCGGCATCGGGGGCGGTATCACGCTCCGTCTCGATGCGCTGCAACCAACAATAGGCCGCGCTCAGCCCGATGCCCCCGTCCATGGGGAAGTTGACACCAGGCGCCATCGCATCGGAGGTCGCGATTCCCTTCAGCTGTGACGGCAGGCGCTTTGCCGCTGCCCACGCGACGAAGCCGCTGTAGCCGTCCCCGTACATGCCGACCTGCGCGTCGCTCCAGGGTTGCTTGGCGATCCAGGCAATCACCGCGCGGGCGCGCTCCGCCTCGCCTTCGAACGGAATCACCTGCCATGAGTGCCGCCCGGCGCGCACCGCGGGCGTGAAAGCCACCATGCTCGCAAAGCCATACGCCGCCGCCTCGATCGCCTCGGCGTAGCCGCCCGGGTCGATACGATATTGCAGCAGAGCCGTCTGCAGTTGGGTCGAGCTGCGGGGCCTGATGAGAAGTGCGGTCACCCTGCCGTAACCGGGAACATCGATCGCGACGTCGTCCTGGATGTTGTAGCGCCGGTCGTCATCGAGCGAGATGAGCCCGGGAGCGATGGGACCGAAGCTGCGGTAGGCATCGAAAGCGACATACTGCCAGATGAGCGCGAGCGCCTCGGCCTCGCTGATCCGCTCGCGGCCGCGCAAGCGGTCGAAGCTCGCCTGCAGGGCGTCGGCGTACACGGCGGGCGGCACCTCGAGCCAGGATTCCACGCGGTAGCCGTCGAGGTTGTCGAAAATCGGAATGGTTTCCCAGAAGGCGAGATCGAACGCCTGGGCGAAGGGCAGCCGGTACTGCGCCTGCAGCGACTTCGCGTGCGCGAACAGGTCGTAGACCATCGCCGGATCCGCGGGAGGCCGGTGGGGGTGCCACCCCGCAACTGCTGCAGGTCGAGCCGCGCCGAATAGGCCTCATCGAAGCTGCCGGCGACGAGCTGCAGAGCCGACATGTTGGCGAGATACTGCTCCTGGCTGTCGTTGCGGTACCCCGGGATGATTCGCGATGCCAGATCGCGCATCACGGCCGGCGTCCTGGGATCATTCACCGAGGCCGGGGCGCTGAATTCGAGGCTCTGCGCCGCCGCGAGCCGCGGCAGCAGCACGAGCGAGAGGACGATGCCGAGCGCGGTGCGCATGCCGCGAGCCCTACGGGGCCGGGCCCGGGCGGCCGCCCGAGGGGTGCTGGCGGCCTACGGCCGCGCGCCGCGCCGCCGCACAGGAAATGAAGGCCGCGTAGCTCCAGGCGAGGTGCTTGGCCGAAGTCTGCTCACCGGTGCGCTGATCGAACTGCTCTGACATGTCGCCGCTTTCGGGGGTGAAGGCGCGAACCGTCTCCAGGTACCGGTCGCCGCGCGCCAGCAGCGCATCGCGTCCGCCGTTGACCCGGGCGGCGCGAAAACAGAGCTCGGCGGCCGCCAGTGTCGAGAAATAGTAGGCGCCGCCGGAATAATAACGGTCGCTGCGATAGCGCCCAAGCGCGGGCCCGCGTGCCGCCGGCCGCCCATGGTTGATGGGATAGTCAGCCTCGAACACGCTGTCGAGCACGCCGAGCGTCGCGTGAACCCGCGGGTCGCGCACTGAGTGGGTGGGACGATCATCGGAGGCCTGTAGCGCCGCAAGGATGACTGCGATGTCGAGCTCCTTCGCCGACGGCTCGCCCGAGTCCAGGGTCCGCGAGCGGTAGTAGCCGCGGTCCGCCAACCAGTACCCGTCCAGCGTGTCGCGAATCGCCCGGCTCGCCGCCCGACAGCTTACAGCCTCCGTTCCCTCTCCCCGCGCCTCGAGCCAATCGGCACCGTCGTCGAGCGCCTCGGCGCCGACGAGCAGGGTGAAGTAGTGCAGCCCCCGCTCCTCCTCCCAGATGTCGTAGCACGGCTGCCGCCAATGTGCGCGCGTGAAGCGAAGATCGTCGCGCAGCAGCGCATCGCATGTCCTCTTGAGTGCAGCGTCGACGGCTACGTCGCGCAGCCAGCGCAACACCGCGAGCGCCCGCAATGCGGGTCCGTCGTTCTGCGGCCGCCCCCAGTTGGAGATATCGAGCGTGCCGTCCGCGTTGACGCGCGTCTCCGCGGCAACCGCCTCTCCGTGAATACGCTGCAGCTCGGAGTCCGGGCGCAGAAACTGCACGAAATCGGCTGCCACCCGCGGACGCCATTCGCCGGATGCAGCCGCCAGTTGGCGCCCATCGAGCTGCGCGAGCGCGGCGCTGAAGCGCGCGAACTCGCCGAAAAGCCGCGGCCCCACATCGCCCGCCCCTCCTCCGGCGTGCACGAGCCGCAGGGCGTCGATCACGATCGCCGAGTCGCGGTACCAGTGAAAGAAGTAATCCGGGTCCGGATCGTAGGAGGCCGGGACCGGCGAGGCTACCACCGCGCCCGGCGCCGGGCGGATGGTCTGATCGAAGCCGGGCCGCGTCTTGATGACTCCGAGCGGCGAGATGCTGCGCAACATCTGCCGCGCGGCGTGGGTGTACTGCCGATCGATCCAGGCCGGGAGAGTCTCCACCGCTGTCGTCCTCATCCCGGCAGATGCGGGCTCGAGAAGCCCAGCCGCCGCAGCCCCGTCCGGACCTCCGGCGCGCTCATGAAGAGCTTCCACAGCAGCCCGGTGCGGAAGTTCTCGATCATGAGAATGATCGGACCCTGATCGATGGCGAGATGGGTGTCCGCATACCAGCCGCGCTGCGGACAGAAGGCGTCCACGAACCCGTGACGCCGCCAGATCTTCTCCCCGAACGTACCGAGAAAATGGCGCAGCGCCTTCATGGCCTCCACCGGCGCGTAGGGGAAGCTCGCGAGCGCTGCCGTCGGCGCGATCGTGCCATTGTCGTTGTCGGGCGAATGCACGCCATAACCATCGGGATCATCGCTCGCCGTCAACCCCCAACAGTGTTCGCCGTACGCGCGATGGTGGTTGGGGTTGGCAGCGCAGTGCGCGTGATTGATGCGTACGTGCCGCAGGTTCTGCTCCCAGTAGCTGGCGTAGCGGTCCTCGAGTCCGCGCGGATCGAGACCGCAGAACGAATAGTGCGCGAAGAAGAGCGGCCCGCCGAACGCCGGCCCGAGCGGCAGCTCGATGCCGTTCCAGCTCCTGCCGTTGATGAAGTCCCGGCCGGTGGCGAAGCCACGATGATAGACGTGGTCGACGATTGGGTAACGCGGCGCGCCGGCGGCGAGCACGTAGGTGATCAGGCATTCGTTCCAGCCGCGGATCTCCTGCTCGTTGGCCCAGCCGTTGTTGGGACTCCAGTGCCAGTAGAGCACACCGCGGGTGGCGCGCGCGTACCAATCCCACTCGACCTCCTCCCACACCCACGAGACCATGTTCCGCACCCGGGCTTCCGCCGGAGTGTCGCGGTCGAAGTATTGCCGGGCCGTGAGCAACCCCATGCACAGGAAGGACGTCTCCACGAGGTCGCCGCCGTCGTCCTTGCGCGAGAAGGGAATCGTGACCCCGGTGCGTCCATCGAGGAAATGCGGCAGCGCACCGTGGTAGCAGGTTGCGCGCACGAGGACATCCAGCATGGCTCCCAACCGCTCGACGCCCTGCTCACGTGTGATCCAGCCGCGCGCCACGGCGACCACCAGCGCCATGATCGCGAAGCCCGAGCCACCCGTGGCGACCAGGTCGCTGCTTTGCCCCCTGCCGGCGGGACGCCGGTCCGGCGCCAGACCGCTGACGGGGTGTCCCGCCTGCCAGAAGAACCGGAAAGTCTGCCGCTGCACGCGCTCGAGCAGGTCGTCATCGCTCAGCGTGGCGAGCCGTGCGGGGCTCATTTCCTCGAATTGGGCGGTATCGGACACGGAATCAACTCCTTCCTTCACGAAGGTGGGAAGCCTTGCCGCGCGCCGGCGGATCGGCGGCGCGTCCCGCAGGGCACTTGACCAGATGGACCACGCGGGCGAAGAGCGGATCACGCGCCTGCGCGCCGCCGATGTGCACGACGCCGGTGCGCGCCAGCTCGTCACCGAAGACTTCGATGACCCGCTCCAGCGTGTGGCCGTCGAGCGAGCCGAACACATCGTCGATGAGGACCCAGGCCGGCGCCTGCAGCAGCACCCGGGCGAAAGCCAGCGCGAGCTGCTCGTCCTCGCTCAGCTCGCGATCCCAACGCCGCACGACATCGAGGAGCGGCACCAGCCGCTCGAGCCCGAGCCGCAGCAGCGCCCGCGCGCAGGAGTCCGCATCGAAGCCGTCGGCCTTGAGCGGATAGGCGAGCACTTCGCGCAGCGAGCCCTGAGGCAGGTAAGGTGTACCGCGCGGGAAGTAGAGAATCTGCTCGCCGGCGGGCATGACGATCCGCCCGGTGCCGAGCGGCCACAGGCCCGCGAGCGCGCGGAACAACAGCGTCTTGTTGGTTCCGGGCTCGCCCACGATGAGGAGCCGCTCGCCGGTGCGCACCTCCACCGCCCTCTCGCGCAGCATGTCGCGGCCGGCGGGGGACGATACCTCGAGGCCTTCGATGACGATCCGGCCGACGATGCCCTCCGCGTACGTGATGTGGCTCTCGACCTCGTGTTTGACGTCGGTGGTGACGACCGCGCGGCGGAAGTTGGCGACGCGCAGCAGCGTCGCGCGCCAGTCGGCGATGATGGGGAAGTTGTCGACGAACCACCGCAGCGAGGCCTGCGCCGTGGTGAAGGCCGCCGCAGCCTGCATCAGGCCGCCGAAGGAGAGCCGGCCCGAGAAGTAGAGCGGCGCCGCCACCAGGATAGGCGCCACCAGCAGCACCCAGCCGAAACCCGCCGTGATCCAGGTGAGGTTGGTCAGCCCCGTGACCAGTCGCTGGGTGGCCTTGAGCACCCCTTGCAGGCTGGTCTCGAGCCGCCGCCGCTCACCCTCCTCGCCCGCGGCGAGGGTGATGCCATCCAGGTGCTCGTTGACGCGAACCAGGGCAAAGCGCAAGTCCCCCTCACGCGCGTAGCGCTCGGCGTTGCGCCCGATGAGGCTCCCGCCCACCCAGTAGGAGAGTAAGGAGCCGAACGCCGCATAGATGATCGCGGCCCACACCATGTAGCCGGGCACCGCGAAGGCGCGCCCGGCGATGGTGAGCGAGAAGCCGCGGGACAGGACCCAGAGGACGCCGATGAAGGCGACGAGCGTCACCGTCGCCTGAATGAGGCCGCTGCCGAGGTCCCCCGACAGCTCGCAGAGATGGCGCGCGTCATCGTGCATGCGTTGATCGGGATTGACCCCCATCGGCCCCGCATTGGCGAGCCAGAAGGCGCGCCGCGGGCTCATCCAGTCACGGATGAGATCCCGGGTCAGCCCCTCGCGGAGCTTCACCTTCAACGTCTCGACCAGCCAGCGCTGCGCCACGTTGAGGACGAGCAGAGCGCCCACGATGATGAAGAACACGCCGAGCTGAACGACAAAGTCCCTGAAATCCCGCGCGAGTCAGCGCATCGTAGAACGGCTGGTTCCATCTGTTGAGCCACACCTGCCCGTAGGCGGTGGCCACGATCACGGCGAACGTTCCGGCGGTCAGCGCCACGATCGACTTCGCGGCCGGAGAGGTGAGCAGCGCCCCGGCGATCATCCCCAGCTGCGACACGAGGCCCGAGTACTCGGCCTCCGTCTCCGGGGGGTGACTGTCGCTGTTGTCGTCGGGGCGATCTATCATCGTACTCGTATGAAACCGCAAGACACGCCGCACATCGAAACGCTCATCGGCCGGATGACCCTGACCGAGAAGCTGGGTCAGCTCACCATGATGGCCGCCAGCCACACCGTGACCGGACCGGTGATCACCGGCCATTCCACGGGCGATATCCGCTCGGGGAGGATCGGCAATCTGCTCAATCTTATCGGGGCGACCGCCGCCCGCGAAATGCAGCGTATCGCAGTCGAGGAATCCCGCCTGGGTGTTCCGCTCCTGATAGGCCTGGATGTGATCCACGGCCACCGCACGCTCTTTCCCGCGCCGCTCGGGGAGGTGGCGCTGTTCGACCCTGAAGCCTGGACGCGGACGGCGCGGGAGGCGGCGCGGGAGGCGGCCGCGGATGGCATCAACATGACCTTCGCACCCATGCTCGATGTGTCCCGGGAGCCGCGCTGGGGACGCACCATCGAGGGCCCGGGCGAGTCACCCTGGGTGGGGCGGCGCCTGGCCGAGGCCAAGGTGCGGGGCTTCCAGGGTGCCGACCTCAGGTCGGCCAACTCGATCGCGGCCGTCGCGAAGCACTACTGCGCCTATGGGGCGGTGACGGCGGGCCGCGAATACGCCTCCGTGGACGTCTCCGACCGGACGCTTCGCGAGGTCCACGAGCCGGCCTTCCAGGCCGCCATCGATTGCGGCGTCGCTGCCGTGATGCCCGCCTTCACCGACCTCGCCGGCATTCCCATGACCGCCCATGCCGGCATGCTGCGTGGGCGCCTGCGCCGGGAGCTCGGCTTCGACGGCGTTCTGGTCAGCGACTACAACGCCATTGCCGAGCTGATCCAACACGGCGTCGCCGCCGACCTCACCGAGGCAGCGACCCTTGCGCTCGAGGCAGGTGTGGACATCGACATGGTCTCGGGGGCCTATCTCCAGGGTTTGCCGGTTGCGCTCGAGCGCGGTCTCGTCAGCCAGGCGCAGATCGACGAGTCGGTGTACAGGGTGTTGGCGCTCAAGGCTCGCCTCGGCCTGTTCGAGGACCCCTTTGGACGCGGCGCCACCGCCGAGAGCGTCACGGCCGTCACCGAGCGCCGCCGGCTCGCCCGGAAGATCGCAGCGCGCTCCATGGTGCTGCTGAGCAATCGTGACGAGGCGCTGCCGCTGTTCGGCGGCCTGCGGCGCCTGGCGCTCATCGGACCTCTGGCCGATGCGCCCGGGGAGATGCGCGGCCCCTGGTGGTGCGCGGCGCAGCCCGAGGAGCAGACCGGCGTGCTCGCCGGAATGCGCGCGGCGCTGCCGCGCAGCCAGGTCTTCCATGCGAGCGGAGTCGACATCGCGGGTGACGACGAGAGCGGCATCGCGGCCGCGCTGGAGCTGTGTGACAACGCCGAGGCCATTGTCCTCTGTCTGGGCGAGGCGGCCACGATGAGCGGCGAGGCGGCATCGCGCGCGCATCCGGGCCTGCCCGGCCGGCAGCGGCAGTTGGCGGAAGCGGTGTTACAGCGTGCCGCCGCACGGGCGGTTCCGGTCATTTGCGTCCTCTTCTGCGGGCGGCCGCTGATCGTTCCCTGGCTCGCGGAGCGGGCGAGCGCACTGCTCGTCGCCTGGTTTCCCGGCTCCGAAGCCGGCCATGCGCTCGCGGACGTCCTGACAGGCGGCACCTCACCGAGTGGACGCACACCCATCACCTGGCCACGGGCGGTAGGGCAGATACCGCTTTACTTCGGCGAGCGCAACAGCGGCCGCCCGACCGATCCGACCGGTCCGTTCTCGAGCGGATACATCGACGAATCCAACGCGCCGCTCTTCCCTTTCGGACACGGCCTGACCTACGGCCGCTGCAACATCAGCGGCTTGCGGGTGACGCCGCAATCGGCCGACGCGTCGGCCACGGTGGAGGTGCGTGTCGATGTCGAGAATCAGGGCGCACGCAAAGCGGAGGAGACCGTGTTTCTCTTCACGCGACGCCTGAAGTCGCGTGTCGCGCCGCCTGTCCTGGAGCTGCACGGCGTCGGCAAGATCACCCTGGAGCCGGGCGCGCGGGACACTCTGGTTCTGCATCTGCCCGTGGCGGAGCTGCGCTCGCTCGGCCCCGATCTCGAGCCGGCCCTCGAGCCGGGAGCAGTCGATATCCTCGTCGGGCCGAGCGCGGATCGCGCCTCACTCCTCGCCGCCAGGCTGGAAATCGTGGCGTGACAGCAGCTGCGCGACCCTCGCGGCGACCAGCTCCGGCGCGCCGTCGCTGGCAGTGAGCGCGCAGCTCGCCCCCCGGCGCGGCACATAGAGTCGCGGATCCGTCACTTTGAAGAGCCCAACGGTCGTGGCATCCGTTGCCGCACCAAGATGCATGAGGCCGGAGTCGGCGCAGACGAAACAATCCGCAGCCTGCAGCACCGCGGCCACCTGACGGACCCGGTGCGAGTAGTACGCGGGCAGCTCCGGCAGCGCCGGCACGCCGTTCGGCGGCCGGATCTCGATGACCCGTGCGGATGGCCAATGCGGGTGGAGGCTCGCGATCATGCGACGCCACCAGTCGATGCCGAACTGCTTCGCGCCAGTCGCATGAGCCGCCACGGCTACCACGGGACCCGAGCCGCTCGCGCCGAGGACGCGACTGATCTCCTCCCTGCCGGCGAGCCGCTCGGCCTCGGTCAGACGGATGCTGAGCTTGGGCGTTTCCGCGCGGGCGGCAGCGTCGTCGAGCCCGAAGATGCCGCGCCGCAGCAGATACACCGGATAGTCCCCCATGTGCACCGGCGCGCCCACGAAGGGAACGCTGACATCGACACCATCGGCTTTTCCGGCACGCGAGAAGCCAAGCTTGAGCCGCGCCGCCATATGCCGCGTGAGGAAGCGCGCAGTCCACGACCTGGGGGATGGATCGATCAGGATGTCGTAACGGACGCGCCTCACGCGCGCCAGCGTCAACACATGCCGCAACGGATGGTGAAACCCGCGAAACGGAAGCTGGTGCACGCGTCTGACCGAGGGAAACTCCAGGAACACCTCGTGCGCGGACGGGCACGCCGTCAGGATCTCCACCCGCGCTGAAGGCAGCGTGGCCTCGATCTCCTCGACGAGCGGCGTCATCAGCAGGGTATTGCCGAGGCGTGTATTCGGGCGGCAGATAAGAATGGTAGCGCCCGCATATCGCTGCGCCGGGGAGCCCGCGGCGCTCGCGGGCGCGGATAGGAGCTCGGCCGGCAGCATAGAGATAAATTATGGCATGCCCCGGCCATGCATTGCCGGATAGACTCTGGCGGGGATAGTTACCTGGGTGACCGGCTTGCATCCTTCGGAATTGGGCGCATCGGCCGCCGTCTTCCTGTCGCAGATCGTGGTGCTGCTGGTCGTCGGCCGGCTGCTGGGAGAGCTGCTCTCGCGCTGGGGCCAGCCACCCGTCATGGGACAGCTTCTCGCTGGCATCGTACTCGGGCCGTCCGTGCTCGGCCTCCTGTCGCCTGCGGCCGAGGTCACGCTCTTCCCCCATGCGCCGCCGCAGAAGGCGATGCTCGATGCCGTAGCGCAGCTCGGGGTGCTGCTCCTGCTGCTGCTCACCGGGATGGAGACGGATCTCTCCGTCATGCGCAACAGCGGACGCGCCGCCTTCAACGTCTCGCTTGCCGGCATCGCACTGCCCTTTCTTTTCGGCGTCCTGGCGATCGAGCTGCTGCCGGCCGCGATGCTCGTCAAGCCGCAGCAGCGGCTCTTGCTCGCACTTTTCATGGGCACCGCGCTCGCGGTGTCGTCGGTGAAGATCGTCGCCGCACTGGTGCGCGAGCTCGGCTTCATCCGGCGCACGGTGGGCCAGATAATCCTGGCCGCCGCGATCATGGACGATGCGATCGGGTGGATATCCGTGTCCGTGCTGCTCGGGCTGGCCCAACACGGGAGCATAGATCTCGGCGGCGTGGCGCGCAGCCTCCTCGGCACCGTCGCGTTTCTCGTGTTCAGCATCACGTTGGGACGGCGACTCGTTTTCCACGTGATCCGCTGGACCAACGATCACTTTGTGAGCGAGCTGCCCGTCATCACCGTCATCCTGGTGATCATGGGAGCGATGGCGCTGGCGACGAATGCGATAGGCGTACAAACCGTGCTCGGCGCCTTCGTCGCCGGGGTTCTGATCGGCGAGTCGCCCATCCTGACACGCCACATCGAGGAGCAGCTGCGCGGCCTCATCGTGGCGCTCTTCATGCCGGTATTCTTCGGGACGGCGGGCCTCGCCACCAACGTCGCCGCGCTTGGGCACGCCAACATGCTCCTGCTGACGGCCGGCCTCATCGTCGTGGCCAGCGTGGGCAAGTTCTCCGGCGCCTTCCTCGGCGGCCGTCTGGCCGGGCTCACGGGCGCGGAGTCGCTCGCCGTGGGGTGCGGCATGAACGCCCGCGGCTCGACGGAAGTAATCATTGCCTCCATCGGGCTCACCATGGGCCTCATCGACGAGAGCTTCTTCACCGCCATCGTGGTCATGGCTCTCGTGACCACGCTGGCCATGCCTCCGATGCTGCGCTGGGCCCTGCGGCGTCTGCCGATTCGGCCCGAGGAGGCAGCACGCCTGGAGCGCGAGACACTGGAGGAGCGCGGATTCCTCTCGGGTGTCGAGCGACTGCTGCTGGCGGCGGACTCGAGTCCGAGCGGTCAGCTCGCCTCGCGCCTCGCGGGCCTCATCGCCGGGCTGCGTCAAATCCCGACTACGGCGCTGCATTTCGAGCGCACGCTCGCCGAAGGCGCGGCGGCGGAGCACACGACGGCCGTGATTCGCGAGGCGGCCGAATCGGGAGGCGCGGAGAACGGCGGCTCGGAGCGGATCGACCTCACCCTTCGAGTCGAGGAGCCGCAGCCCGGCGGCGATGCGATCCGCTCCGAAAAGCGCAAGGGATACGGCCTCCTCCTCATCGGCCGGGAAGCTGCCGCCCGGGGCGCGACATTTCACCGCGCGATAGCGCAGGCGGCGGCGGAGTTCTCGGGACCCTTTGCCGTGGTGCTCGCACGTCGTGAGCACCGCGCCGGGAGGCTGCGGGCGCCGCTCAACATCCTGGTGCCGGTATCGGGAACGAGCGTGTCACGTCGCGGCGCGGAGCTTGCGGTGGCGCTGGCGCAAGGCTCGCGCGGTTCGCTAACGGCCCTGCACATCGCAGGCCGCAGCGCGCGACGCCCGCTGCACCGACGCTTTGGCGGCCTGTTCGGCAGACAGGACGAGATCGAGGACGAGCCGTCCAACAACCCCATCACGGACGAGATCGTGCAACTTGCCCGCGCTTACTCCGTCAATGTGCGCTCCGCCGTGCGCAGCCACCGTGATCCCGATGCGGCGATACTCCGTGAGATCGGTGCGGGACGGCACGACGTATTGGTCATGGGCGTCAGCCCGCGACCCGGCGATCCGCTCAACTTCGGTGACGTCGCCTCCGCGCTGCTCGAGCGCGCGGAGTGCTCGCTCGTCTTCCTTGCGGCGGAGCCCGCCGTGAAGCCGGACAATCCGCCTGCTAAGGCCGCCACTCCAGCAGAGCACCGATCCGCTCGACGGTGACATCCGCAGCGGGATACTTGGCACTCTCCTTCGGGTCGTGGGCATAGTGACCCTGCCGCGGGAAAATCGTGGTGAGAGAGCCGCCCCACGCGCCCTTCATCGCGGTGAGGATGCGCAGCTTGTCGTCCACCATCACGTAATGGGACGCGGGATAGCGGCGCTTCACGGAGTCGAGCATCTGCTCCTTGTGCAGATAGATCAGCACCCGCCCCTCAACGGCGTCCCAGAGCCCGGAGCGGCGGATCTTGCGCGGCTGAAAGACCACATCCCCATCCGACAGGATCACTGTCGGCCCGAAGCGACGGCAGTGTGCCAACACCTCCAAGGCGTCCGGGTACAGCCGGTTCGCGAACGGGTAGTCGATCAGGAAGGACGACATCAGCAGGAGCTGCGGCTCGTCCAGATTCTCCAGCCGGTAGCGCTGCAGCGCGCCCAGGTAATCCGCGTATCCGAGCTCCGTGCGGAGCGCCTCGAAGATGGACCAGTAACGATCACGCTGTGCGCGGCCGAACTCCTTCTCGAGATGTGCGCTCAGGTCATCCTGTACGCCATCGTTGTCGAGCAGCGTGTTGTCGACGTCGAACAGGAATACAGACTGCGGCATGGCTGTGATCTCAGCGTGGGGACCAGATGGTCCCCACGCTATCACGTCGCGTGCCGGCTGCGACTGCTGCGTCTGCGGTTATTGTCTACGGCTATCTTACGCTGTAGCCGCGCGCGTCCAGGCAAGCCGTCATGGCGCGCTTGTAGCTCTCAGGCGTGGCAGTGGCTGCCTGCGAGCTGTTGGCCGAATCGGTCGGATCGTACCCCGTCTGCCCAACGGCCCATTCGTGGCACTGGTAGCGATCGTTCGCCGTCTGCTGCTCGCTCTGGCCGTTCTTCGGATAGACGTAGAGGCTCATCGCGCCCTCCTGCCCGGGTGCGACGGCCGGCTGATCGCCAGCCGGTGGCGGCGCAGCGGCTCCCTCCTCAACGCCACCCGTGACCGGCGGCGGATCGGTCACCACGTATGAGTCGTAGTCAGGACTCCACGCGTAGTAAACGCCCTGCCAATAGTAATAGGGCACGCCGCCCCAGTAGTAGGTCGCGTAGCCCACGGGCAGCACGCCCAGGAACCATGGGAAGTCCCAGCCCAGGTAAACGTGCGGCCAGAAGGCGCCATGCCAATAGCCGCCGCCCCAGTAATGCGGCACCCAGCGCGAGCCCCACGGACGTACCCAGGCGCCCCCACGCGGTCCGCCGCCCCAGTTCGGATGCATGCCGGCCCAGTGCGACGGCACTGCGTAATGGCCGCCATGGGGGCCGCCGAAGCTGCGACCTTGGAAATGCCCGCCGCCGCCGTGCATTCCACCACCGTGCATTCCGCCTCCATGGAAACCGCCGTGCTCCTGTCCCAGCGCCGGCGCAACCGCCACGAAAAGCGAAGCCGCCAGCGCTACCGCGCCGCCGATGACATTCCTGATTCGTACCATGGATTTCATGCCTGTCTCTTGCCCGGTTGGACCGTTCCCACCATTACCATACCGTACAACGCGCCACCTGAAGGTACGCTGACCAGCGACACTTTGGTGGCCCGTGAGAACCGTGTCACCGAACTAGAGCTGGGACTTGACGGGCTCAATCCCTCCCACCACCAGCTTTGCCCCCTCGAGGGCCCCGAGCAACGCCGCCGCGGCCGCGATGCAGGAGAGCACCTGCCCGGCGTGCAGAGGCCCCAGGTGGAGGAACCCGGCCAGGGCCGGGATGATAAAAATCGCGGCCAGCGCGGCCGCCGCCGCCGCCAAGCTGATCCAGAGCGAAGGATTCGGGCGTGCCAAGCCCACGAGCGGCGAGGCGCTGAAGCTGCGATTGGCGAAGATCAGGGCGTAATTGGCGCCCACCAGGGTGAGGAAGCCCATCGACCGTACCGTCTCGGCGGGCAGCCCGTGGAAGGTCGCGTAAAGGAATACGCCGCATACCGCCAGGATCGCCAGCGCTCCCTGCAGGAAGCCCGTCACCAGGAGCGGACGCGACAGCAGCTCGCTCTCGGGATCGCGCGGCGGCCGGGCCATGACGTCCTGCTCGTCGCGCTCGGCCTCGAGCACGACCGAGCAGAGCGGGTCGATGATGATCTCGAGGATCGCGATCAGCATCGGCGTCAACACCAGCGGCTTTCCCAAGGCGATCGGCAACAGCGCCAGACCCGCGATCGGCAGATGGATCGCGACGATGTAGCTCACCGCCTTCACCAGGTTGTCATAGATGCGCCGCCCGAGCCGCACCGCACGCACGATGGAGTTGAAATCATCGTCGAGCAGCACGAGCGAGGAGGCTTCGCGCGCAACGTCGGTCCCGCGCTGACCCATGGCGATGCCGATGTGCGCCGACCTGAGCGCCGGAGCGTCGTTGACGCCGTCGCCCGTCATGGCGACGACCTCGCCTCGAGCCTTGAGGGCTGTGACGATGCGCAGCTTCTGTTGGGGCGTGATGCGCGCGAAGACCGACACCTCAGGTGCGCGCTCGAGCAGCGACGTCTCATCCAGCCGCGCCAGCTCGGGACCCGTCATGACCTTCTCATGCTCGATGCCGGCCTGTGCTGCGATCGCGCGCGCCGTCTCGGGATGGTCACCGGTGATCATCACCACACGAATCCCCGCCGAGCGGCATTCGCGCACGGCCTCCGGAATGCCCGCGCGCAGCGGGTCCACGAAGCCGATCAGGCCGGCGAGCTCGAGGGGCAGATCGAGCGCGCTCCCGGGCGGCGCGGCAGCTACCAGCTGCGCCGAGGCTGCCGCGAGCACCCGCATCCCGCGGCGCGCCAGCTCCTCCACCCTGGCACGCATCGCCTGTAGGTCGGCGGCATCGAGGCGACAAAGCGCGGCAATCGCCTCCGGTGCGCCCTTGGCTGCAGCCATCAGGGGGCCTCCCGGCAGGCGCCAGACCTGCACCAGTGCCGGCAGCTCCGGCAGCCACGGATAACCGCGGACGAGCTCCGCAGCCGCCGCATCGACGCCAACATCGGCTGCCAGCCGCACCAACGCTCGGTCCATCGGATCCACTGCTTCGGGCCGGCTCGCCAACACGGCGGTCGCGAGCAACTGCCGCAGCTTCGGGTGCAGCGCCGGCGATCCCGCCGACGGCGCCACCGCCGTGCACTGCGCATCCCGCTCCAGCCATTCGACCGACATGAGATTGCGGGTGAGGGTCCCGGTCTTGTCGGTGCAGAGCACGGTCGCCGCGCCCAGCGTCTCGATCGCCGCGGGCCGCCGGGTCAACACCTGCGAGCGCGACAACCGCCAGGCGCCCATCACCATGAACACGGTGAGGACCAGAGGAAACTCCTCGGGCAACATCGACATCCCGAGCGCGATGCCGCCGAGCAGGCCCTGCAGCCACGCTCCCCGCAGCAGTCCATAGAGCAGCACGGCGAGCGCGCTCAGCGACAATCCGACGATGGCAAAGCCCGTCACGAAGCCGCGGGTCTGGACCTGCAGGCGCGACGGCTCCGGTGTGATCCGGGTAACCGCATGGCCGATCTTGCCGATCTCACTGCGGGGCCCCGTCGCGGTGACGACCGCCAGACCACCGCCCGTGACGATCAGCGTGCCCGAGAAGACGAGAGCAAGGTCATCGCCCCCAGGGGCGGCCGCGGCGGCCGGCGACTGCGCCGCTTCGGCGAGCGCGACGCGCTTGCGCACGGGGACGGACTCTCCGGTGAGCAGACTCTCGTCGGCCTGCACATCGTCTCCGGAAACCAACAGGACATCGGCGGGAACGCGGTCGCCCTCGGCGAGAACCAGGAGATCGCCGCGCACCACCTCCCTGCCGGGGATGCGAATCTGCTCGCCGTCGCGGATGACGAGCGCCCGCGGGCTCGTCAGGTCTCGCAGCGCTTCCAGTACCCGCTCGCTCCTGCCCTCCTGGATGATCGCGATCGCTACCGAGAAACAGGCGAACGCGAACAGCACCAGCGCCTCACCGCGGCTGCCGATCAGCAGGTACAACACACCCGCGCCGAGAAGCAGCGCGAACATCGGCTCCCGCACGACCTCCAGGACGATGCGCAGCCCCGTGCGGCGCTCGAGCTCCGGCAGCGCGTTCGGGCCCTCGACCCGCAGGCGCTCCGCAGCTTCCACACCGCTCAGTCCACGACGCGATTGCGGTCGAGCCTCAGATTCGGATATCGAGCTGTCGTTCATACATTCATTCGCGTCGCCACGCGACGACACTGTGACGCGTGCCTCACGTTAACACGGGTTAACTTTTGGTAATAATGATAACCGGGCCCGTTCCTGCGACGTTGTTAACGCCTGAAAGCCCGCAAATCGGGCGCAATGCAACCCCGGCAATCGTGCCGCGAGGAGCCCCTTTTATGTCGCAATCGATCCGCACCGTCCTCACCGCCATCGCCGCCACAGTCTCGCTGGCCTGCCTCGCGGCACCGGCCTTCGCCGACACTCCGTGGCAAGCCAACCACCCGCGGCGCGAACAGGTCAACAGTCGGCTGGGCAACCAGAATGCGCGCATTCACCGGGAAGTCAGCAACGGTCAGATCAGCCGCGCCAAGGCTGCCCGTCTGCATGCCGCCGATCATCGCATCCGCATGCAGGAGCGGCGCATGGCTTCGAGGCACGACAGCCATCTCACCAGGCGCGAGGATGCCAGGCTCAACAGGGAAGAGAATCACGTCAGCCATCGCATCGGCCAGTAAATCGGCCACCAGTCGTGTGCGGAGCCGCGTTGCCGCGGCTCCGCTTTTTTTTTGTCTTCAGCTCCGGCGGCGCGAAATCACGATCACCGCGATCAGCACCACCGCGATGTTGAGCACCCACCAGGCAAACATGCCGTGGCCCTCGAGCACGTCCAGGGCGCTGCGCTGCTGCGGCACGGTCACGGTGCCGGTGAGGAGCTCGCGGATACCATCGTGGGAGACAATGACGCCAAGGGAGTGAGCGCCTCCGCTTGCGGCGCGCGTCGACATGAGATAAGTCCCATCCGGTTGCGCCGTGACCGGCACGTTGTGACCATCGAGGGTCACCGTTACATTCCCCGAACCGACGACCGGCCGGTGGTCCGAGATGCGCGCGACCTGCAGGCTGAACGCGTGGTCCGCGGGAGCGACCGACAGGGTGAGTAGCGCCGAGCGCGCCACCACTGTCGAGCCGGGCTGCGGCGAGAAAGGCACTGCCATCAACTAATCCTGCTGCAGGCCGAGGAAGCTCTCGAGCGCCTCCATTCCCACCAGAAACCCACGCAGCTGCTCCTTGGTGAGGCATGCAAGAAGCTGCCGCTCGCGCTCGAGCACGAGCGGCACGAGCTCCGCGTACATGCGGCGGCCCGCCTTGGTGAGACGCACTTCGCGCTCACGCCGGTCGGCGGCGCTCGAAGCGCGCTCGATGAGGTCGCGCTCCTCCAGATGAGCTATAGCGCGGCTCACGCGGGTCTTGTGCATCCGGGTGCTCTCCGCGATGTGCTGGGCGGTGCACGCCTGTTGCGAGCCGACGGTGGCCATGACGCGCCAGTCCGGGATATCGAGGCCAAAGCGCTCCCGGTAGATATCGGATAGGTGATTGCTGACGCCAACCGCAAGGCGGTTGAGGCGATACGGCACGAAGCCCGCGAGCTCCAGCCCGAGCTCGTTGAGAGCCCGCACGCTCATCCCGTCACCCCTGAAATAGTTGCGCTCGCAACTAATTGTGTCATCATAGGAGGCAGAGCATACCGGGAGTAGCGAGCGATGAGCACCGCGATTGCCGACAGCGGCGCGCCGCCGGCGCCCCTGAGATACCTGCCGGGATTCGGCAACCACTTCGCCACCGAGGCGCTGCCCGGGGCCCTGCCCGAGGGCCGCAACTCGCCGCAGCGCTGCCCTTACGGACTCTATGCCGAGCAGTTCTCGGGGACCGCCTTCACCGCGCCGCGGCAGGCCAATCGGCGCAGCTGGCTCTATCGCATCCGCCCGGCCGCGATACTCGCGCGCCCCTTTCAGCCGCTGCCGCACCGGGGGCTTGCGGGACGCTTCGAGGCGCTCACGGTGACGCCGAATCCGCTGCGCTGGAGCCCGCCCCCCATTCCGCAGGAGCCGACCGATTTCATAGATGGCCTGCTGACGCTCGGTCGCACCGGCTCATCGGACGCTCACACGGGTTGCGGCATTCACTGGTATCTTGCCAACCGCTCCATGCGCGACCGCTTCTTCTACGATGCCGACGGTGAGCTCCTCATCGTGCCGCAGCTCGGGCGGCTGCGTGTCGCCACCGAGCTCGGGATACTGGAGGCCGCACCGCAGGAAGTGCTGCTGATTCCGCGGGGGCTGCGCTTCAGGGTCGAGCTGCCGGACAGCGAGGCGCGCGGCTACATCTGCGAGAGCTTCGGGGCCCCGATGCGACTGCCCGACCTCGGCCCGATCGGCTCGAACGGCCTCGCCAACCCGCGCGATTTCCAGACGCCGGTAGCGTGGTACGAGGACCGCGAGGGTGAAATGGAGCTGGTAGCAAAGCTCGGTGGGGAGCTTTGGACGGCGACGCTCGATCACTCACCGCTCGACGTCGTTGCCTGGCACGGCAACAACGCCCCGTGCAAGTATGACCTGCGCCGTTTCAACACCATCGGCTCCGTGAGCTACGATCATCCGGATCCCTCGATCTTCCTCGTGCTGCAATCCGTCAGCGACACCCCGGGCGTCGACACGGTGGATTTCGTGATCTTCCCGCCCCGCTGGCTGGCCATGGAGGACACTTTCCGGCCGCCCTGGTTTCACCGCAATGTCGCCAGCGAATGCATGGGACTGATCCACGGCGTCTATGACGCCAAGGCCGGCGGCTTCGAGCCCGGCGGCGCATCGCTCCACAACTGCATGACCGGCCATGGACCGGACGCCGAGACTTTCGAGCGCGCGCTCCGCGCCGATACCACGCGTCCGCAGCGCATCAGCGATACCATGGCCTTCATGTTCGAGACGCGTACCCTGATCCGCCCCGCGCGCCGCGCGCTGGAGCTGCCGCAGCTGCAGTCCGACTACGCGCAGTGTTGGAGCGGCCTCACGAAGCGCTTCAGCCCGGGCGCCCGCGGATGAGCCCCGCCCTCGATTCGACTCACGATGCGACGCTGCGCAGCTGGGTGGCCGCCGCCAACCTCCCCGGCTGCGACTTTCCCATCCAGAACCTGCCGTTCGCCGTCTTTCGGCGCGCGGGCAGCATGGAGAACTTCCGCTGCGGCGTCGCGATCGGCGACAGTGTGCTCGACCTCGGCGCGCTCGACATGTTGAGTCCCTTCGAGGGGCTCGCGGCCGAGGCGCTCGCCTCCTGCGCGGAGCCCGCGCTGCATCGCCTGATGGCGCTCGGACGCGAGGCGCGGGTCGCCCTGCGCCGCAGCGCTGTCGGAGTGTCTGCGCGAGGGCGCGCCGCGCGCGGCAGAGCTGCGGTACCGCGCTCATGCCGCAGCGTGATGCGGAGTTCACGCTGCCCGCCAGAATCGGCAACTACACCGACTTCTACGCGTCCATTCACCACGCCACCGCGGTCGGGCGCCTGTTCCGGCCCGACCAGCCGCTGCTGCCCAACTACAAGTGGGTGCCCATCGCCTATCACGGGCGCGCCTCCTCGCTGGGCGTTTCGGGCCAGCAGGTGCGGCGCCCGCACGGCCAGGTCATGCCGCGTGGCGCCGAGCGGCCGCAGCTGGCGCCGAGCGCGCGGCTCGACTACGAGCTCGAGGTCGGGATGCTCATCGGCTCCGGCAACCGTCTCGGCTCGCCGATCCCGCTGGCGCAGGCCGAGGAGCACGTGTTCGGCCTCTGCCTCCTCAACGACTGGTCCGCCCGCGACCTGCAGGCCTGGGAATATCAGCCGCTCGGCCCCTTCCTCGCCAAGAGCTTCGCCACCACGATCTCGCCCTGGGTGGTGACCCTGGAAGCGCTCGCGCCCTTACCGGTTGCCGTGGAGCCGGGCCGCCGAGGACCCGCAGCCGCTGCCCTATCTCGATTGCGCCGGGCTGCGCGCGGCGGGCGCGCTCGACATGCATCTCGAGGTAGCGCTCGAGACCGGCGCCATGCGCGCCGCCGGAGCGACGCCGCAGGCCCTGGCGTGCACCAACTTCCGCCACAGCTACTGGGCGGTCGCGCAGATGGTGGCGCACCACACGGTGAACGGCTGCAACCTCGAGCCCGGCGACCTCCTCGGCAGCGGCACCCAGTCGGGTCCGACACCGGATCAGGCCGGCTCGCTGCTGGAGCTCACCGCAGGCGGCAAGCGCGCGATCACGCTCGCAGACGGCGAGACACGCACGTTCCTGGAGGACGGGGACCGGGTGATCCTGCGGGGCTGGTGCGAGCAGCCGGGCTGCGCGCGGATCGGCTTCGGGGAAGCCAGCGGCACCGTGCTCGGCGCCGACTGAGTCACGTGTGCCGGTAGCCGATGCGGAAGGCGCCCCAGTGCCGGCCGCGCACCCAGATCGGCGATGACAGGTCCTTCATCAACACGAAGTTACCGCCGCCCATGTCGCGCCGATAGGTCTGCAGCAGGAAAGGCTTGGTGTTGCGCGCGACCTTCTGCACCGCGCGATCCTTGAAGAGGCGGCGATTGCGGCAGTGCGCGGCGTTCCAGACCGGATCCCTGCCCTGGGGCTGGCGGTAGTTGGGATTGTGCGTCGGCAGGTATCCGCCGCGCGACCAGGCCACGCAGAAGATGATCCGCGGGTCCGACCGCTGCAGCGGATCCTGGATGGGCGGCAGCGCGCGGTCGCTGAACTCGACGTAGTCGGTGAGGTACTGCTTGGGGTTGCTGCCGCGGATCTCGCGGTAACGCTCATCGAAGAGCTGCGCCTCGGTGATCTCCCCGCGCGCGATCGCCGACTCGAACAGCTCCGCGATACGCTTCGCGGTTTCGATCCCCGAGCGGATGATGGGCGTGTCCGCGGTCTCGATGCCGCTCACGGCGATGAGCTCCATCAGTCCTTCGCTCAAGCCGAGGAGCCCCTCCACCCGCTTGTCGGCCTGCGTGAGGCTGGTGGAGGATAGCTGCACTCCCTCGGCCAGGCCGCCGAGCTCGGCGAGCGTGGCGTTGCAGGCCTCGAGATTGCCCGCCGCCGAGCGCGCAATGGAATCTATCTCGCGGCTGACCGTGCCGAAGGCGCCGTGGGCACGCGCGATCACGCCCTCCACCTGCTGCGCTCCTCGTCCCGCCTCTCCCGCGTGCTTGTCGGCCGCGCTGCCCTCGGTGATCAGGCCATCAATCTGCTCCGCAAGCGAGCGCACGGTGGCCGTGATCCGCTCCGTGGCCGTGCGCGTCTCCTCAGCGAGAGTCTTGACTTCGGCGGCGACGACCGCGAATCCGCGCCCCGCCTCGCCGGCGCGCGCGGCCTCGATGCCGGCATTGAGCGAGAGGAGCCGTGTCTGCTTGGCGATGCTCTCGATGGCGGAGGCCACGGCGGTGATCTGCGCCAGCACGGGGGCAAAGGAGCCCAGCCGCTCCTGGATACGCCCGACGGCGGCCGTCAGCCGTCCGATATGCTCGACCGCGCCGCCGATGAGAGTACGCGACTCGGAGATCTCGCCGCCGGCGTTGGAAGCGGCGCGCTGAGCCTCGCGCGCGGCGCGGTCGATGTCGCGGTTGCCCGCGACCATGGTCTCGGTCGCCTGATGCAACTCCTCGAATTGCGCGGCCTGCCCCGAGACACGCGCGGCGAGGTCCTCGAGATGGCCGGCGATATCGGCGACCTCGACCCCCAGCGAGCCGAGGCGACTCGCCAGCTCCTCGACCAAGCGATCACTGTCGGACCGCGCTGCGACGTCGGCGGCGGGAGTCATGCATACAAGACTAGCCGCGGATTGCCGCCGGGGCCACCGAGCACTTGACCGGTGCGGAAGGCCGAACCGGTTGTTCTATTTCCGGAGCACAAGCAGGGCCAGTGGCACGGCCCCTTTCGCTACCGAATCAACCGGCCGCAAAGATCGAGCAGCGGACCCGGCAGAATGCCGAGCGCGAGCACCGCCGCGGCATTGAGGCCGAGCGCCAGCCGTGCGCCATGCGGCCGCAGGGTCGCCGGCAGATTGTCCGGCGGCGCATCGAAGTACATCAGCTTGACGACGCGCAGGTAGTAGAACGCGCCGACCACCGACATGGCCGCGGCGATCACCACGAGCCAGAGGTGATTCGTCTCCCAGAGCACCTGGAAAATCCTGAGCTTCGCCCAGAATCCGATGAACGGCGGCACCCCGGCGGTCGAGAACATGAGCACCAGCATGACGAGCGCGAGCATCGGATCGCGCTGCTACAGGCCCTTGAAGTGATCGAGCCTGTCGGCCTCGAAGCCCTTGCGGCTCACGAGCAGGATCGACGCCGAAGGAGCCGAGCGCCACCATGAGCACGTACGCCAGTGTGTAGTACAGCGCCGCGCGTGTAGCCGTCCGGGGTCCCGGCGACGAAGCCGAGCACGATGAATCCCGACGTTGGCGATGGTCGAGTAGGCGAGCATGCGCTTGAGGTTCGTCTGCACGATGGCCACCACGTTGCCGACGACCAGGGTCAGCACGGCGAGTGGCGCCAGCATCATGCGTCCAGTCGGCCGCGGTACCGGCGAGGCCGTGCGCGAGCAGGCGCAGCGCCAGCGCGAAATAGGCGATCTTGGGCGCCGTGCCGATGAACATCGTCACGCTGGTCGGCGCGCCCTCGTAAACGTCCGGCAGCCACATGTGGAACGGCACCGCGCCGAGCTTGAAGGCCGACGGCCACCACGATGAACGCCAGTCCGAGGATGACACCGAGGCTCGTGGGCGAGTGCAGCTGCGTCGCGATCGCCTCGAGATCGAGCGTTCCGGTGAGGCCGTAGACGATCGACATGCCGTAGAGCAGCGTGCCGGAAGCAAGCGCGCCCAGCACGAAGTACTTCATGGCAGCTTCGGCTGCTATGCCTGACTCCCGATCGAACGCCACCATTGCGTACAGCGATAGCGCCAGCAGCTCCACGCCGATATAGACGGTGATCAGACTGTTGGCGGAGATGAGCACGAAAATGCCGAGCAGCGCAGTCAGGGCGAGACGTATATTCGCCGCGCAGGATGTTACGGTTCTCGAGATACATCCGCGAGTAGACGAGCGCCATGGCGACGAACAGGAAGCCGGCGAGCTTCAGCACGAAAGCGAGCGGATCGACGACGTACTTGCCGTCGAAGAGCACGGCGTGGTGGTCTACGTTGCTGTAGCGCGCCGTGAGCGCCGCTCCCACCACAAGGAGGATGAGTGTGAGCGTTGAAGTCGACGCCGCGACGCTTGACGCCCACGAAAACTTCGAAGAGCAACACCACGCAGATCGCGAAGGCGAGATACATCTCCGGCGATCGCGGGGCTGATGCTGTGCCAGTACGTCATCGTGAGTGTCCTAGGGGCAGATCACAGCGGGATCTTGGTGGCGACTGCCTGAGTGACCAGATGATGGATCGAAGGCTCCATGATCCTGAGGAGCGGCGCCGGCCAGATGCCGACCGCCAGCACCAGCACGGCGAGCGCTCCGAGGATGAAGAACTCCCGGCCGTTGAGGTCCGTCAGCTTCGCCACGTGATCGTTGGCCACCGGGCCGAACACCACGCGCTTGACCATCCAGAGCGTGTAGGAGGCGCCGAGGATCAGGGTCACCGCCGCGAGCGTCGAGTACCAGAAGCTCGCCTTGAAGGTCGCGAGGATGACCAGGAACTCGCCGACGAAGCCCGAAGTGCCGGGCAGGCCCGTGTTGGCGAGCGCGAACATCACCATGAAGGCCGCGAAGATCGGCATGGTGTTGACCACGCCGCCGTAGTCGGCGATCTCGCGGCTATGCACCCGGTCGTAGAGCACGCCGACGCAGAGGAAGAGCGCGCCGGAGATGAGGCCGTGGGACACCATCTGCACCATGGCGCCATCCATGCCCATGCCCGCGCCCTGCACCTGCCCGGTGGCGCGGACGATCTCGTAGACGACGAACGCTCCAAGCGTCACGAAGCCCATGTGCGCGATCGAGGAGTAGGCAATCAGCTTCTTCATGTCCGCCTGGACGATGGCAACCAAGCCGATGTAGATCACCGCGATCAGCGACAGCGTGATGATCAGCATGTTGAGCTCGCGGCAGGCGTCCGGCGTGATCGGCAGGCTGAAGCGCAGGAAGCCGTACCCGCCCATCTTGAGCATGATGGCCGCGAGGATCACCGAGCCTCCCGTCGGCGCCTCGACGTGGGCATCGGGCAGCCACGTGTGCACCGGCCACATGGGCACCTTCACGGCGAAAGCGAGCAGGAACGCGAAGAAGATCCAGCGCTGCTCGATGAGCGTGAGCGGCAGCGCCTGGAAGCTGGCGATGGCGTAGTTGCCGGCCTTCACATACATGTAGATGAGGGCCACCAGCATGAACACGGAGCCGAGGAACGTGTAAAGGAAAAACTTGATGGTGGCGTAGACGCGCCGCGGACCGCCCCAGATGCCGATGATGAGAAACATCGGAATCAGCATCGCTTCCCAGAAAAAGTAGAAGAGCAGCGCATCGGTGGCGGAGAACACCCCGATCATCAGCCCCTCCATGATGAGGAAGGCGGCGAAATACTGCGCGGCACGGACCTTGATCACCGTCCAGCCGGCGATCACCACCGGAATGGTCATCAGGGCGGTGAGCACCACGAGCGGTAGCGAGATGCCGTCGACGCCGAGCGCGTAGAAGGCGTTGAAGCGCGGAATCCACGGCGCGGTCTCAACGAACTGGTAGGCCGCTGTCCGGGTGTCGAAATGCGCCAGCATCGGCAACGACACAGCGAGTGTGGCGACCGAGGCGGCGAGCGCCAGCCAGCGTCCCACAGCGATGTTGCCTTCGCCGAGCAGAAGCACCACGACGCCGGCGGCGATGGGCAGCCAGATCAGGACGGATAACAGATGTGCGTGCATTCTTGTGCTTTCGCGCCTCAGCCGCGGTGGAGGAACCAGCCGAGCAGCGCCGCCAGACCGATCATGATCCAGAACGCGTACGTGTAGAGGTAGCCGCTCTGCACCCGGCGCAGGACGCCGCCGAACCAGCCGATGGTCTCGGCCGAGCCGTTGACCAGCGCGCCGTCGATGAGGCCCTGGTCGCCGCCCTTCCACAGGCCGAATCCGAGCCCACGAATAAACGCCGCGACGACATTCTCATACAGCCAGTCGAAGTAATATTTCTGGACGAGAAGCGAGCGCAGCCAGGCCAGGGTGCGGGCCGCCTGGTCCGCGAGAGCCGGGCGGCGGAAGCACGCCCAGGCCGTCAGGAATCCCGCCACCGTCAGCCAGAACGGCGCGCCGATGAAGCCGCGGAGGCCGAACCCTGCCGGACCGTGAAAGTGCCGAGCCATCTCGCCGATCACGTCATTGGCCGGCAGCACGAAGATGGAGTTGCCGAAATAGCTGCCGAAGAGCACCGGCCCCACGGTGAAGAAGCCGACGAGGACGGATGGTATGGCCAGTGCGATGAGCGGCACGGTGACCACCCACGGGCTCTCGTGCGGCTCGACGGCATGATGGCCATGCTCGCCGCCGTGCTCGTCATGATGCTCGTGAGCCGCCTCGACGTGACGGAAGCGTTCCTCGCCATGGAAGGTCATGAAGAGGAGCCGGAACGTATAAAGCGAAGTGACGTATGCACCGAGCAGCACACACCAATAAGCGTACGTCGCACCCCAACGGTGGGAAGCGCCCACCGCTTCGATGATCGAATCCTTCGAGTAATAACCCGAGAAGAACGGCGTCGCGACCAGCGCGAGCCCGCCGATCCAGCAGGTCACGGCCGTGATCGGCATGTACTTGCCCAGACCACCCATCTTGCGCATGTCCTGCTCGTGGTGCATGCCGATGATCACGGAGCCGGCCGCGAGGAAGAGCAGCGCCTTGAAGAAGGCGTGCGTCATCAGGTGGAAGATCGCTGCGCTATACGCTGATACGCCGAGCGCGACCGTCATGTACCCGAGCTGGGAGATCGTCGAGTATGCAATCACGCGCTTGATGTCGTATTGGACGACGCCGATCAGTCCCATGAAGAACGCCGTGGTTGCCCCGATGACGAGCACGAACGAGAGCGCCGTCTCCGAGTACTCGAAGAGCGGCGACATGCGCGCGACCATGAAGATGCCCGCGGTCACCATGGTCGCGGCATGGATGAGAGCCGAGATGGGGGTCGGACCTTCCATGGAGTCCGGCAACCACACGTGCAACGGCACCTGCGCCGACTTGCCCATGGCGCCGATGAACAGGAAGATGCAGATCAGAGTGAGCGCATTGGCACCGCTCGCCGAAGTGATCGCAATCACCTGATGCGCGAGCGCCGGTGCGGCGGCGAACGCCGCGCCATAAGACACCGAGTGGGTGAAGGAGAACACGGCCGCGATGCCGATCACGAAGCCGAAGTCTCCCACCCGGTTGGCGATGAACGCCTTGAGGCCGGCGAAGATGGCGCTCGGCCGGGTGTACCAGAAGCCGATCAGCAGGTACGACACCATGCCGACCGCTTCCCAGCCGAAGAACAGCTGCATGAAGTTGTTCGCCATCACGAGCATGAGCATCGAGAAGGTGAACAACGAGATGTAGCTGAAGAAGCGGGTGTATCCGGGGTCGTCCTCCATGTATCCGATGGTGTAGACGTGCACGCAGAGCGAGACGAACGTCACCACCGCCATCATGAGCGCACTCAAGCGGTCGATCAGGAATCCGACGTCGATGTGCACCCCGTCGCTCACCAGCCACGTGTAGGCGGGCCCATCGAACGTAGGCACGCCGTCCGCATAGAGTTGCTTGAGCACGTACATCGACAGCCCGCACGAGACGGCGACGGCGAGGATCGTGACGGTGTGCGCCCCCACACGTCCGACGACGCGCCCACCGATGCCCGCGATCGCGGCAGCGACCAGCGGCAGCAGAGGGATGAGGATCAGCAGATGCGGATTCATTCGCGCTAGCCTCGCAGGGTATTGATGTCTTCGACGTTGATGCTGCGCCGCTCCCGGAACAGCACGACGACGATTGCGAGTCCGATCGCCGACTCCGCCGCCGCCACGGTCAGCACGAAGAACACGAACACCTGGCCGTTGATGTCGCCCAACACCCGCGAGAACGCTATGAAGTTGAAATTGGCGGCCAGCAGCAGCAGCTCGATGCACATGAGCAGCAGGATGACGTTCTTGCGGTTGAGAAAGATGCCCGCCACGGCGAACGCGAACAGCACCCCGGACAGGGTGAGGAGATCCGCCAAAGTGATGCCGTGAGCGATCATGGCCGCTTCTCCGCCTCGACCTTCACGATGCGTACGCGGTCGGCGGCGCGCACCGATACCTGGCGCGAGATGTCCTGTGCCTTGAAGCCCGGCCGGTGGCGCATGGTGAGGGCGATGGCCGCCACGATCGCCACCAGCAGCACCATCGCGGCAAGCTCGAACGGATAGGCGTAGCGCGTGTAGAGCACCTCTCCGAGCGCCCGCGTGTTGCTGTAGTCCATGGCCTCCGGAATGGTGGTCTTGGCGACTTGCAGCCCGTTGACGTGGGGCGACCACACGACCCATGCGATCTCCGCGATCACCGCAGCGGCGGTCAGCCAGCCGAGCCAGGCGAAGCGAGTGAAGCCGCGGCGCAGCTCCACAAGGTCGATGTCGAGCATCATCACGACGAAGAGGAACAGCACCATCACCGCGCCGACGTACACCAGCACGAGCACGAGCGCCAGGAACTCCGCGCCCGTGAGCAGCCAGATCACCGCGGAATTCAGGAAGCAGAGCACGAGGAAGAGCGCCGCATACACCGGGTTGCGCGCGACGATGAGCCCGAGCGCGGAGGCGACGAGCAGCGTGCCGAAGATGTAGAAGAGGATCTGGACTAGCATGGTTTTTCGCCTTGCGCGCCTTCACCGGTACGGCGCGTCCGCCCCCTTGTCGGCGGCGATCATGGACTCGTAGCGCTCCCCGACCGCGAGCAGCTTGTCCTTGCTCATGATGTTCTCGCCGCGGTGCTCCATGTGGTACTCGTGGATGCGGGTGAGCACGATGGCATCCACCGGACAGGCCTCTTCGCAGAAGCCGCAGTAGATGCACTTGAAGAGATCGATGTCGTAACGGGTGGTGCGCCGGGTGCCGTCCTGGGACACATCCGAGTCGATCGTGATGCAGACAGCCGGGCAGACCGCCTCGCAGAGCTTGCAGGCGATACAGCGCTCCTGGCCGTTGCCGTACCGGCGCAGCGCGTGCAGGCCGCGGAAGCGCGGCGACTGCGGAGTCTTCTCCTCCGGGTAGTTGAGCGTGTACTTCCGGGTGAACAAGGTGCGCGCCGTGACCGAGAGCCCCTTGATGAGCTCCGGCATGAGAAATGTCTTCAGCGGATTGGCCATCGCACTCGCCTCCTTCAGTGGAACCAGGGCCGCGCCCAGGGGCCGATGTGGTAGGTCGCGAGCACCATCTCCACCCCGATCCATACCAGAGTCACGGGAATCAGCGCCTTCCATCCGAGCCGCATGATCTGGTCGTAGCGGTAGCGCGGGAACGTGGCCCGCAGCCACAGGAACACGAACAGAAAGACGAACATCTTCAGTCCCAGCCAGAAGAAGCTCGGCTGGCCGAGAATGGTGGCGCCGATGCCGGGCCAGTCCTGCCAGGGCGACAGCCAGCCGCCGAAGAAGAACACGGCCGTCAGCGCCGAGATCAGGATCATGTTGGCGTACTCGGCGAGGAAGAAGAGCGCGAAGGCGATCCCCGAGTACTCGACATGGAAGCCCGCGACGATCTCCGACTCGCCCTCCGCGACGTCGAACGGCGCACGGTTGGTCTCGGCGACTCCCGAGATGAAATAGACGATGAGGAGCGGAAACAGCCAGAACCAGTTCCAGGAGAGGAAGCCGCCCTCCTGGGCGCGCACGATGGTGCCGAGGTTCATGCTGCCCGCTGCCATCAGCACGCCGACCAGCGCGAAGCCCATGGCGATCTCGTATGCCACCATCTGCGCCGCCGAGCGCAGCGCCCCGAGGAAGGCGTACTTCGAGTTGGCCGACCAGCCCGCGATGATGACCCCGTACACGCCCATGGAGGTGAGCGCCAGGAGATAGAGGAGCCCGGCGTTGGCCTTGGAAACGACGAGCTCGGGCGAGAGCGGAATCACCGCCCAGGCAGCGAACGCCGGAATGAGGGCGATCATCGGCGCCACGCCGAAGAGAAACTTGTTGGCGTTGGTCGGGAAGATCACTTCCTTGGTCAGGAGCTTGAAGACGTCCGCGAAGGGCTGACCGAGCCCCGGGAAGAGGCCGAGGAGGCGCACGCGGTTCGGTCCGCGGCGCAGCTGCATCCAGCCGATGACCTTGCGCTCCCAGAGCGTCAGGAACGCCACGCAGAGGATGAGCACGACCGTGATGATCAGGATCCACACCGTCGTCCGCGCGATGCCCGGGAGCGACGCCCAGGCAGTGGCAAGTGTTTGCAACATTATGGGGGGCTTTTCAGTAAGTCACCGCGGATGTGCGCCCTTCGCGGGTCCTTTGCAGGGACGGAGCCCGGCGCACCACTGCGTCGATCTGGTACATCGGGATGTCGATGACATTCTGTGCAGGCTGGGCGCCGCCCAGCTGCCCGACGGCGTGGCTGCCAGAATAAGCCGGGGCCGAATACGCCGTGGGGCCGCCACCCGGCGCGCTGCGCGCTTCGGGTGGCAGGACGAGCTTCGCCAACTCCTCGCGGACGTCCTCGGATGACTGGTAGTCAAACCCGGAGAGGCCGAGGAGATTTCCGAGCACGCGCAGAATCTTCCAGCCGGGACGGGACTCCCCGACGGGAGCGGCCGCGCCGGTCTGGCTCTGCCACACTCCTTCGAGGTTGACGTACGTCCCCGAAGTCTCCGCAAAGGTGCCTGCCGGAAGGAGGACATGGGCGACCTTGCGCAAGGCCTCGCTCGCGAACGGCGTGATGGCTACGACCAGCTCCGCCTGTGCGAGCGTGCGCGCGGCATCGCTGCCCGGCGAATCGATCCACGGCTCGACACCGCCCACCAGGAGATAGGACTTGAGCGGCCGCGCCAGCATGTCGGCGGCCGTGAGGCCGGGGCTGCTCACGGACTTGCCGCCGGCCTCCCGGTGCGGCACCGCGCCGGCGAGATGGGCGCCGGCTGCGTTCGCGCCTTCCGCGAGCACGCCGAGGGAGGCCCCCGTCACCTGCGCCAGAGCGGCGGCGAGCGCTCTCAAGTCGGCGAAGCGCGGATGCCGAAGCGCCAGCGCACCCAGCCACACCGCGCGCTTCTCGCCCGCGGCAAGCGCCGCGGCCGCGGCGCGATGTTGATCGTTGATCTGCGCGCCGCTGACCGCCTGCGACAGGTGCGGCGGCACCGACGCACCCGCAGCTTCCACGGCTGCGCGCAGGATGGCGGCGAGATCGGCCACCTGAGCCGCCGGCGCGGACTGCACGTAGGCCGTCACGGGAAAGTAGTAGTTGAAAACCGCCGGATTCAGCAGCGCCACCTTGGCGCCGCGGCGCGCCGCCTTGCGCACACGGTGCGCCAGGATCGGCGCCTCGCGGCGCAGGTTCGCGCCGACGATCAGCAGACCCTGCAGGGAGTCGATATCCGCGATGTGCAGGCCGAGATTGGGATAGAGAGGGTCCGCGCCCTGGTCACGGAAGTCGCGTTGCCGCAGCCGTGAGTCGATGTTGCCGCTGCCCAGGCCGCGGGCAACGCGTCCGGCGAGGTAGAGCTCCTCGATCGTTCCCGACGGGCTCGCCAGCACGCCGAGCTCCGCGCCGCGGCCGCGCAATCCTTCGGCTGCCTTGGCCAGGGCGGTTTCCCAGTCGGTCTGCACCCACTCGCCATCGTCGCCACCGCCCTGGCGGATCATCGGGCGCTCCAGCCGCTCGTCGCTGTAGACGCCTTCGTAGCTGAAGCGGTCGCGGTCGGCGATCCAGATCTCGTTGATCGCCTCGTTCTCGCGCGGTACCACCCGCATGAGCCGGCCGCGCAGCACGTGCCCGAAGAGGTTGCTGCCCGTGCCATCATGCGGCGACACGAGCGGCACCGACATCATCTCCCAGGCGCGGGCGGTGAAGCGGTAGGGCTTGGAGACGAGCGCGCCGACCGGACAGAGATCGATCACATTGCCCGAGAGCTCGTGATGCACGGTGCTCTCGATGTAGGTGCGCACCTTCATGTGCTCGCCGCGGCCGATCATGCCGAGCTCCTGGATGCCGGCGATCTCCTCCGTGAAGCGGATGCAGCGCGTGCAGTGGATGCAGCGCGTCATGTCAGTGGCGATGAGGGGGCCCAGGTTCTCGTCCGGCACCGAGCGCTTGCGCTCGACGAAGCGCGAGATGTCGCGGCCGAAACCGACCGCCAGGTCCTGCAGCTCGCACTCCCCGCCCTGGTCGCAGATCGGACAGTCGAGCGGGTGGTTGATGAGCAGGAACTCCATGGTCGCGCGTTGCGCGGCGATGGCGCGCGGCGAGTCGGTGAAGATCTTCATGCCCTCGGCCACCGGCGTGGCGCACGCCGGCATGGGCTTCGGCGCCTTCGCCACCTCCACCAGACACATGCGGCAGTTGGCGGCGATGGCGAGTTTCTCGTGCCAGCAGAAGCGCGGCACGTAGGCGCCGTGCGCATCGGTGGCGCGGATGATCATCTCGCCCTTGCGGGCTTTGAAGGGCTTGCCGTTGATCTCGACGTTGACGAATTCTTCAGCCATGTTATGCCGCCCGCGCTCCAAGTTGCTCCTCAACGAGGCTGCGGCCGCCATGGTCGATCATGTACTCGAACTCGTGCCGGTAGTGCTTGAGGAAGCTCTGCACCGGCCACGCCGCCGCATCGCCGAGCGCGCAGATGGTGTGGCCCTCGATGTGGTTGGCGACGTCGAGCAGGAGAGAAAGCTCCTCGCGCCGCGCCTGGCCGGCGAGCACACGCTTCAGCAGCCGGTTCATCCACCCCGTGCCCTCGCGGCACGGGGTGCACTGGCCGCACGACTCCGACATATAGAAGCGCGAGATGCGCTCCAGCACGCGCACCATGCAGGTCGTCTCGTCCATGACGATGATGGCCGCGGTCCCGACGGCGGAGCCGATGGCGCGCAGCGAGTCGTAGTCGAAGTTGGTCTTGAGCATCACATCCCCCGGCACCACCGGTACCGAGGAGCCGCCCGGGATCACCGCCTTCAGTCGCCTGCCACCCCGCACGCCGCCGGCGAGCTCGAGCAGGTCCTTGAAGGGAATGCCGAGCGGCAGCTCGAAGTTGCCGGGCTTCGCCACGTGCCCGGAGATGGAGTAGATCACGGTGCCGCCGGAGTTTGCCGGACCGAGCGCGGCGAACCACTGCGGACCCTTGCGCAGGATCGTCGGCACCGAGGCGAAAGTCAGCGTGTTGTTGATGGTCGTCGGCTGGCCGTATACGCCGAAGTTGGCCGGAAACGGCGGCTTGAAGCGCGGCTTGCCCGGCTTGCCCTCGAGCGATTCGAGCAGCGCCGTTTCCTCCCCGCAGATGTAGGCGCCGGCGCCGACGAAGGTATGGATGTCGAAGTCGATGCCGGTGCCGCGGATGTTCTTGCCGAGGAGCCCGGCGTCGTAGGCTTCCTGCAGCGCCGCCTCGAAGCGCGGCACCGGCTCGCCGAGGAATTCACCGCGGATGTAGTTGTACGCGACGGTGGTGTTCGTCGCGTAGCCGCCGATCGCGAGGCCCTCGATGAGGGCGTGCGGGTTATAGCGCAGGATGTCGCGGTCGTGACAGGTGCCGGGCTCGCTCTCATCGGAGTTGCAGACGAGGTACTTCTGCACCGGGGAGTTGCGCGGCATGAAGCTCCACTTGGTGCCCGTGGGGAAGGCCGCGCCGCCGCGGCCGCGCAGGCCCGACGCCTTCACGGCGTCGATGATCTGCTCACGCGGGGGCTTCTCGGTGAGGATCTTCTGCCACACCTCGTAACCGCCGATCTGGCGGTAGGTTGCGAGCTCCCAGGAGCGCTCGAGCTTCAGGGGCTCGAACACGACGAGATTCATCTTGTCGGGGCTGATCGGCATGGCGTTACTTCAGCTCATCCAGAATCTTGTCGAGCTTCTCCGGCGTGAGATGCTCGTGAAAGACGTGATCCACCATCAGCATCGGCGCGCCGGTGCAGGCAGCGAGGCATTCCTCCTCGCGCTTGAGGAAAATGCGCCCGTCGGCCGTGCTCTCGTTGAGCTTGATGCCGAGCTTGCGCTCGGCGTGCGCGACCAGATCCTCGCCGCCGTTGAGCATGCAGGAGATGTTGGTGCAGATGCTGACGTGGTGCCGGCCGCAGGGATGGATCTCGAACATCGAGTAGAAGCTCGCCACCTCGTAGACCTGGATCGGCTGCAGCTGCAGATACGCCGCCACCGCATCCATGAGCTCCCGGGTGAGATGGCCGTTGTTCTGCTCCTGAGCGGCACGGAGCGCGGAGATGCACGCCGAGCGCTGCCTCCCGGGCGGAAACTTGGCGACCCAGTGATCGATCTCGTGCCGGGTGTGCTCGCTGAGGAGCGTCGTGGCGTCGGCGCGCGCGCCGGCGTCCTGAGTCTGAGTCTCGTTGCTCAACGGTCGATTTCCCCGAAGACGATGTCCTGTGTGCCGATCACCGCAACCACGTCCGCCAGCATGTGGCCGCAAACCATCTCCTCGAGCGCGGCCAGGTGCGGGAAGCCCGGCGCGCGGCACTTCAGCCGGTACGGCTTGTTGGCGCCATCGGAGACCAGGTAGATGCCGAATTCCCCTTTTGGCGCCTCCACCGCGGCGTAGGCTTCCCCTTCGGGCACGTCGTAGCCCTCGGTGAAGAACTTGAAGTGGTGGATCAGGGATTCCATGTCGCCCTTCATGTGCTCGCGGCTCGGCGGGCGAACCTTGCGGTCATCGATCATCGCCGGGCCGGGGTTCTTGCGCAGCCATGCGACGCACTGGCGGACGATCCGGGTCGATTGCCGCAACTCCTCGATCCGCACCAGGTAGCGGTCATAGCAGTCGCCGTTGACGCCCACGGGGATGTCGAAGTCCATCCGGTCGTAGACCTCGTATGGCTGCTTCTTGCGCAGATCCCACACGATGCCGGAGCCGCGCAGCATGGGACCCGAGAAGCCGAGCTGCATCGCCCGCTCCGGCGTCACGACGCCGATGTTCACGGTCCGCTGCTTCCAGATGCGATTGTCGGTGAGCAGCGTCTCGTAGTCGTCGATGGCGGCAGGGAAGCGTTGGGCGAATGCGTCGATGAAATCGAGCATGCTGCCCGAGCGCGCCTCGTTGAGCCGGTCGACATCCTTCTGCGAGCGCCACTTCGACGCCTGGTACTTCGGCATCACATCCGGCAGGTCGCGATAGACACCCCCGGGCCGGTAGTAGGTGGCGTGCATGCGGGTGCCGGAGACCGCTTCGTAGACGTCCATCAACTCCTCGCGCTCCTTGAAGCAGAGGAGGAAGACAGTCATCGCCCCGATGTCGAGCGCATGCGCGCCCAGCCACATCAGGTGATTCAGCACGCGCGTGATCTCATCGAACAACACGCGGATGTACTGCGCACGCTCCGGAGGCGTGATCCCGAGCAGTCGCTCGATGGCAAGCACGTAGGCGTGCTCGTTGCACATCATCGATACGTAGTCCAGCCGGTCCATGTAGCCGATCGACTGATTGAAGGGCTTAGACTCGGCGAGCTTCTCGGTCGCCCGGTGCAGCAGACCGATGTGCGGGTCCGCTTTCCGGATGACCTCGCCGTCCATCTCCAGCACCAGGCGCAGCACGCCGTGCGCCGCCGGGTGCTGCGGCCCGAAGTTCATCGTGTAGTTGCGGATCTCGCTCATCGGATTCGCGGCCATCAGCGGGGTGCCTCCGGGTCTCTGAGCGCCGCCTCGTAACGATGGTCATGACGGATCACCTTCGGCACGAGCACGCGCGGCACGATGCTCACGGGCTGATAGACGACGCGCTTCTTCTCCGGGTCGTACTGGACCTCGACATTGCCGATGAGCGGGAAATCCTTGCGGAACGGATGCCCGATGAAGCCGTAGTCGGTGAGCAGCCGGCGCAGGTCCGGATGGCCGCGGAAGAGGATGCCGAACAGGTCGAAGGCCTCGCGCTCGAACCAGTTGGCGCTGGCCCAGATGTCGTTCACGGAGTCGACCGTCGGCTCCTGCGTGTCGGGGCATTTCACCCGCAGTCGCAGCCGCGTGTTGTGCGTGATCGAGAGAAGCTGGTAGACGACGGCGAAGCGGCCCGCCATGGCAGGATCGGGGGCCGTAGCGCGCGCCACCCGGCCGCGGCTGAAGCCAGAGCGCGTCGCGCTCTCGGTCTGCCACTCGTCCCGTCCGTAGTGCAGATAGTCGACACCCGCAAGATCCATCAGCATCTCGAACTTCAGGTCCGGTGCATCCCGCAGGGTGCGGCAGGCCGTGAGGAGCGCCTCCGGCTTCACTTCATACGACAGGTCGCCCGGCAGCGAGGGCAGGCGCTGCACAGCGTCGTGCAGCTGGGTCTCGATGCTGCGTGACAGCTCGGACGCAATCGGGGAAGCGCCGTCCGCAGTCTTCTCGTCCGGCGGGGAGGTCGGTTCAGCCATGCTCGATGTCTGCCTGGTCTATCTGGCGATCGTGCTGGTGCGCGCGATCTTCTTCTGCAGCTGGATGATGCCGTAGACCAGCGCCTCGGCCGTCGGCGGGCAGCCCGGCACATAGACGTCCACCGGCACGATCCGGTCGCAGCCGCGCACTACCGAGTAGGAGTAATGATAGTAGCCGCCGCCGTTGGCGCACGAGCCCATGGAGATCACCCAACGCGGCTCCGCCATCTGGTCATATACCTTGCGCAGGGCCGGGGCCATCTTGTTGACCAGCGTTCCGGCGACGATCATCACGTCCGACTGGCGCGGGCTCGGGCGAAACACCACGCCGAAGCGGTCGAGGTCGTAGCGCGACGCGCCGGCGTGCATCATTTCCACGGCGCAGCAGGCCAGACCGAAGGTCATCGGCCAGAGCGAGCCGGTGCGCGCCCAGTTGAGAAGATTGTCTACCTGCGTGGTGAGAAAGCCGCGCTGCGCGAAGCCCTCTGCGCCCTCTGGATCTAGTCCCACTCCAGCGCCCCTTTCTTCCACTCGTAGATGAATCCGACCACGAGGATGGCGAGAAATACAGCCATCGCGATGATGCCCGCGAAGCCGATCTTCCCGAGCGCCACCGCCCATGGGAAGAGGAAGGCGATCTCGAGGTCGAACACTATGAAGAGGATGGCGACGAGGTAGTAGCGCACGTCGAACTTCATGCGGCTGTCCTCGAAGGCATCGAAGCCGCACTCGTACGGAGAGAGCTTGTCGCGGTCGCGGGGATTACGGGAGAAGAACCGTCCGATGCCGGTGCCGAGCGTCAGCAGTACCAGCGCGAGGCCTGTCGCGATGACGAGGAAGATGAGTATCGGCAGATAATTGGTCAGCATGCCAGTCGCTCGATGGAAAGCCTGCCACAGCGAGCACGCGCGAATCTTGTCGCATCGTGCTACCGCTGGAAGCCGCCCATTCTAGCAGCGATCCAAGCGCACAGGCACATGGACGTGCCCCGCCGCCGCAGGTGGCGGAGCCTCGGGCAAGACCACGCTTTTTGCCCGAGGCGCGCCGGGCCGGGCATGACGCCCGGATCCAGCGCTTCAAACAACCCGTTTTGGTGCCGACGGGGAGATTCGAACTCCCACACCTTGCGGCGCTAGCCCCTCAAGCTAGTGTGTCTACCAATTCCACCACGTCGGCAATCGTCAATACGTCTCTGGCAATCGTCGCGAGCGTCGAGTAACGCATCGCGCTCGCGCAGGATCACTTCTGCGGTTGCGGCGGCGGCGCGGTCCCGCCCGGCGCCGCTGCCGGCGCGCCGTGAGGCGCGCTCGTGGGCGTCGAGTTGGGCAGGCGTGTCACAGCCGGCGCCTGAGTCTGACCCGCGATGTCCAGAAGCGTCTTCGTCTGCTGCTGCGGGCGTGTGCTGAGGTATGTCAGCACCAGGCTGTTGATCATGAAGATCGCGGCGAAAATCGCCGTTGCCCGGGACAGGGCCGTGGTCGCGCCGCGCGCGCCGAACACGGTGCCGGAGGCACCCGCGCCGAAACCTGCGCCGGCCTCCGCGCCCTTGCCGCGCTGCAACATCACGAGGACGAGAATGCAGAGCGCCGAGATGACCTGAACGAACAATAGAACTAGGTGCAACATAAAATTACCGCGCTCCCGCCGCAGCCAGGATCGCCAAAAATTCATCCGCTTTGAGCGAAGCGCCGCCGATCAGGCCGCCATCGACGTCCGGCATCGCAAAGAGCTCCGCTGCATTGCTCGCTTTGACGCTGCCGCCGTAGAGGATACGGGTGCCTCCCGCGATTGTAGCATCCCGGGTGGCTATGCGGGCACGGATGAAGGCATGCACCTCCTGCGCCTGCTCGGGCGTGGCGTTGCGGCCGGTGCCGATCGCCCAGACCGGCTCGTACGCGATCACGGCATTCTCCAACGTCTGCGCGCCACAGAGCTCGAGGACGGCATCGAGCTGGCGCGCCACCACCTCGCGGGTGCGGCCGGTCTCACGCTCGGCGAGCTGCTCGCCAACGCAGAGGATCGGCACCAGCGCCTTGGCTTGGGCGCCGGAGAACTTGCGGGCGACGAGCTGGTCGCTCTCGCGGTAGAGGAGCCGCCGCTCGGAGTGCCCGACGATCACGTACTGGCAGCCGACGTCCTTGAGCATCGCGGCCGAAACCTCGCCGGTGAAGGCGCCATGCGGGTCGGCACACACATCCTGCGCGCCGAGCAGTATCGCGGAATCGCGCAAGTGACGGCCGACCTCCTGCAGATACACGTACGGGGGGCAGACGATGCACTCCGCTTCCGGGTCGTCGGGATAGCGCGAAGTGATCTCTTCGATGAGGCGCGCATTGTCGCTGCGCGTCCCGTGCATTTTCCAGTTACCGGCAACGATGGGGCGGCGCATGGGGGGCCAGGCTCTAGCGGGGGCGCGATGATAGCCATGAGGGCTCGCCTACGCAACGGAAGCACTAATCGGCGGCGCAGCGGACCACTTCGGCGAGCTCGGTGGCTGCGGCTCGGGTCGCGCTCTCGTCCCGGCCCTCCACCATCACGCGGATGACCGGTTCGGTGCCGGAGGGGCGCAGGACCACCCTGCCCTCGCCGTTCATGCGCTTCTCGATGCGTTGCACGGCCTCACGCACGGCCGGAACCTTGGCCGGATCGAAGCGGGCGGCTACTTTCACGTTGACGAGCACCTGCGGGAATTTGCGCATGCCCGAGGCGAGCTCGGCAAGGGAGCGGCCGGTCTGCTTCATGACGGCAAGCACCTGAAGGGCGCTCACGATGCCGTCACCGGTCGTCGTCTTGTCCAGGCAGATGATGTGGCCGGATGTCTCACCGCCCAAATTGCCGCCGGTCTCGCGCAGGAGGCTGAGCACATACCGGTCGCCGACCTGTGCGCGTTGAAATTCGATGCCTCCATCGCGCAGCGCCACCTCGAGGCCGAGATTGCTCATCACCGTGCCCACCACCGGACCGCGCAAGGAGCCGCTGCCGTGGCGCGCCTGCGCGATGATGTAGAGAAGCTGATCGCCGTCGAGGATGCGGCCGAGATGGTCGACCATCACGAGGCGGTCGCCGTCGCCATCGAGCGCGACGCCCACATGGGCTCGCACGCCCGGGACGGTGAGCTGCAGCAGCTCGGGAGCCGTGGAGCCGCAGCCGTCGTTTATGTTGCGGCCGTTGGGCGAGCAACCGATGGGGACGATCTCAGCGCCGAGATCGGCGAGCACGCGGGGGCCGACCTTGTAGGTGGCGCCATTGGCGCAGTCGACCACGATCTTCATCCCGGTGAGGTCGACACCGGCGGGGAGGGTGGAGGCGCAGAACTCCTGGTATTGGGTGCGCGAGCGGTCGACGCGGCTGGCGCGCCCGAGGCTGCGGGAGGTGCGGGTGATGACGGGTTGCGCCAGCTCCGCCTCGATGCGCTCCTCCAGCTCGTCGGAGAGCTTCGCGCCGCTGCGGTCGAAAAACTTGATGCCGTTGTCGTCATACGGGTTGTGCGAGGCGCTGATGACAACGCCGAAGTCGCAGTTGAAATGCGTCGTCATGTAAGCAATGCCCGGCGTCGGCAGCGGCCCGATGAGCATTACATTGACGCCGGAAGCGACGAAGCCTGCCTCCAGGGCGGATTCGAACATGTAGCCGGAAAGGCGTGTGTCCTTGCCAATGAGGACCGTACCCCCGTCGGGCACGAGCACGCGACCCGCAGCGCTCGCGAGATGCAGCGCAAAGTCTACGGTCATGGGGTGCTCACCCACCCGGCCGCGCACTCCATCGGTGCCAAAATACTTTCGGGTCAAAGAGGGATCCTCGTGTTACAGCGCGTTAAATGCTCGGATTCGGTGCAACCCGGCCGTCCTGCACGGCCCTGACTACCTTCAGGGCATCCACGGTCGCGGCTACATCGTGAACGCGGAGGATACGCGCACCGTTCAGCGCCGCAATCACCGCGAGAGCCACGCTGCCGTGGACTCGCTCCTCAGGCCGTCGCCCCGTCAGGGTGCCCACCAGCGACTTGCGCGACAGCCCGGCGAGGACCGGCAGTCCCTTTACCGCGATCTCGCCCAGGTGATGCAGCAGCTCCAGATTGTGCGCGAGAGTCTTGCCGAAGCCAAAGCCCGGATCGAGGGCGATGCGCTCCGCGGCAAGCCCCGCAGCGATACAGGCCTCGACCCGCGCCGCGAGAAACTGCCGAACCTCCGCCACTACATCCTGGTAGCTGGGCGAGTCCTGCATGGTGCGCGGCTCGCCCAGCATGTGCATCAGGCAGACTGCGCAGCCCGACATCGCGGCAGCCTCGAGCGCACCCGGCTCGCGCAAAGCACGCACATCATTGATCATTCCAGCGCCGGCCGCTGCCGCGGCGTGCATGACTTCGGGCTTGCTGGTATCGACGGAAAGAATGGCGTCAGTGTGGGAGCGCAAGCGCGCAATGACTGGCACGACCCGAAGCAATTCCTCGTCCAGGCCCACCGGCTGCGCGCCCGGCCGCGTCGACTCCCCGCCGACATCGATGATGGCGGCGCCTTCCTCCGCCATCTGCGCCCCTCGCTCGACCGCCGCATCCAGCCGGACGAACTTTCCCCCATCCGAAAACGAGTCCGGAGTGACGTTCAGCACCCCCATGACAACCGGTCGCTCGAGCCCGAGCACCCGCCCCCGACAATGCAGTACTGAGTGTGGCTTGGCCAAGGAGCTGGCGACGTGCGAAAGCAAGTCAGTAAGCGGCCCAGGGCCGCTCCCTGGGCCGCGGGATCAAATCCTGTCAGACGGCTGGCCGCGCAAATCGCCGGGAGCGATTTGCGCCCATAAACTAGTGCTGCCCCGCAGGCGGCCCAATAGCGGTGCCACCCGGAGCCGGGGCTGCGGGCCCCTCAGCAGGCGCCCGCGGCGGCCGATTGGACAGCGTCTCATCCCACCCCGCCGGCGGCTTAGGCGGCCTCCCTGCCATGATGTCCTTCAGCTGCTCCTCATCGATGGTCTCATACCTCATGAGCGCATCCGCCATGGCATGCAACCTTTCCAGCGAGCTGGTCAGGATCTGCCGCGCCTTCTGATAGTTGCTCTCGATGACGCTCCGCACCTCCTCATCGATGGCGTGCGCCGTGACATCCGACACCTGCTTGTGCTGCGTCACGCTGCGCCCGAGGAATACCTCGCCGGTCTCCTCCGAGTACGTCAGCGGTCCCAGCTTGTCCGACAAACCCCACTTCGTGACCATGTTGCGCGCCAGCTCGGTCGCGCGCTCGATGTCGTTCGAAGCGCCCGTCGTCACCGACTCCGGCCCGAAGATCAGCTCCTCCGCGATGCGTCCGCCGAAGAGCGTCGCGATCGCGCTCTCCAACCGCCGCTTCGACATGCTGTAGCGGTCCTGCTCCGGCAGGAACTGCGTCACGCCGAGCGCCCGGCCGCGCGGAATGATCGTCACCTTGTAGACCGGATCGTGCTCCGGCACCGTCATGCCGACGATCGCATGGCCGGACTCGTGATAGGCCGTCATGCGCTTCTCGTCCTCGGTCATGACCATCGAGCGCCGCTCCGCGCCCATCATGATCTTGTCCTTGGCGCGCTCGAATTCCTCCATGCCGACGATGCGCCGGTTGGCGCGCGCCGCGAAGAGAGCTGCCTCGTTGACCAGGTTGGCGAGATCCGCGCCCGAGAAACCCGGCGTACCGCGCGCGATGAGCGCCGGCTTGACGTCGTCGGCCAGCGGCACGCGCCGCATGTGAACGCGCAGAATCTGCTCCCGCCCGCGTACGTCCGGCAGCGGCACCACGACCTGACGGTCGAAGCGGCCCGGGCGCAACAGCGCCGGATCAAGCACATCGGGACGGTTGGTGGCCGCGATGACGATGATGCCTTCGTTGCCCTCGAAGCCATCCATCTCCACGAGAAGCTGGTTCAGCGTCTGCTCGCGCTCGTCATGGCCGCCGCCCAGGCCCGCGCCGCGATGGCGGCCCACCGCGTCGATCTCGTCGATGAAGATGATGCAGGGGGCGTGCTTCTTCGCCTGCTCGAACATGTCGCGTACACGGGAGGCGCCGACGCCGACGAACATCTCCACGAAGTCGGAGCCGGAGATGGTGAAGAACGGTACCTTGGCCTCGCCTGCTATGGCGCGCGCGAGCAGCGTCTTGCCGGTGCCCGGCGAGCCCACCATGAGCACGCCCTTGGGGATCTTGCCGCCGAGTTTCTGGAACTTGCCCGGGTCCTTGAGGAAGTCGACGATCTCCGACACTTCCTGCTTGGCCTCATCGACCCCGGCCACGTCGGCGAACGTGACGTTCACCTGGTCCTCACCGAGCAGGCGTGCGCGGCTCTTGCCGAAGGACATGGCCCCCCGGCCGCCCGAAGCGCCCTGCATCTGCCGCAGCATGTACACGAAGACCAGGATCAGGAGCAGCGCCGGCGCCAGCTGCAGCAGCAGCTGCGCCAGGAAATTCGGCTGCTTGGGCGGCTCGCCCTAGATGCCGACGTCGTACTTCTCGAGCGTTCCGATGAGCGCCGTGTAGTCCGTCTCGGGATTGTAGGTCTTGAAGCTGCGTGTTGTCCTTCATCACACCGTAGAGCATGTCTCCCTGGAAGACGACGCTGTCGACCTGGTGCGCCTTCACATCATTCAGGAAGGTCGAGTACTTGATCTCCTCCTGCTGGCTCACGCTCGGCATGTACCGGCTGAAAACCAGCAGCAGCACGAAGACGATCACCACCCATAGAAGGATGTTCTTGGTCAAATCATTCATCTTCAAATGCGGCCTCGCCTGCCGGCACCCGGCAGTTTGTCTGCTCCCGAACCTGATTCAGCTTCCAGCACGCTACACCAAGCGAAAATCCTTGGCCAGCAGATACATTTCAGGACTGCGAGCGCGGGAAGCCGTGGTTGAGCAGCTTCACCTTGGCGAAACGGCCCCGGGCGTCCCGGACCAGCTCCTGAAAGCCAGCCCCTTGAAAAACCTTGATCAGGGCATCGCCGCCGCCCTTCAAGACCTTGGCCGCCCTATCGAGCGCCAGCTCGGCCAGATAGATGGACCGGGGTTGGTCGACGACGTCGATGCCGCTCAATGAGGGCGCCATATCCGAAAGCACCACGTCCACCTGCCGTTCCGGCAATGCCGCCAGGATTTGGTCAAAAACCTCCTGCCCCCGGCGCGGCGCCCAGATCGAGGCAGATCGCCCCCGGTTTGAGCAATTTTTCGCGCCGATCGACCTCTTCCAGCTTGAACACGGCACGCGAGCGCCAGCCCTCCGCGTGCGCCCGCGGCACGAAGGGATCGGTGAAGTGCTCTCATTGAGCCAGCGCGCGCTGCTCTTGGATCGTTTGGCCATGCCAGTCTGTAGAATTGCTTCGATGCCACCGCTACAGAAAACGCTCTCCGACCGCCAGCGCCGACACCTGCGCGGCCTCGCCCACGCGCTGCAGCCGGTCGTGCGGCTGGGCAACGCCGGCCTGACGGACGCTGTCGCCCGCGAGACCGACCGGGCGCTGAACGATCACGAGCTCATCAAGATCAAAGCGCCCGGCGGCGACCGGGAGGCCCGCGATGCGCTGTTCGAGGAGCTGGCGCGCCGCACCGGCAGCTCGCTCGTGCACCGGATCGGCAATGTGGCCGTCCTCTACCGGCCCAGCCCGGAGCTGCCGCGTATAGTCATGCCCGACGCGTAGGTCTTCTGACTACTCGAAGCGGACCGCCACGATCTCGTAGGAGCGGATGCCGCCTGGCGCCGCCACGTCCACGACGTCGCCCTCGGACTTGCCGACCAGCGCGCGCGCGATCGGAGAGGTGATCGAGATGCGGCCTGCGCGGATGTCGGCCTCGTCCTCCCCCACCACCTGGTAGACGACGCGGCTGCGGTCGTCCTGATCCTCCAGCTCCACCACGGCGCCGAAGACCACCCTGCCGGTATTCGTCAGCTTGCTCGGATCGATGACCTCGGCGTTGGCGAGCTTCGACTCGATCTCCTTGATGCGCCCTTCGATGAATCCCTGCTGCTCGCGCGCGGCGTGATACTCGGCGTTCTCCGACAGGTCGCCGTGGCCGCGCGCTTCGGCGATCGCCTTGATGACGTTCGGGCGCGCCTCGGTCTTCAGGCGCTTCAGCTCCGCGCGCAGCGCCTCGGCGCCGCGCAGCGTCATGGGAGTGCGCTTCATGCCTCCTGAGCGCCTCGTCGTGCAGATCCTGCAGGCGGTTCACTTCGACTTCGTCGAGGTGGTCGAGCGCCTCGCAGGTCGCGAGCCCCGCCGCGAGCGTCGTGTAGTAAGTGACGCGGCGGTGCACCGCCTCACGGCGGATGGAGTTCGACTCGCGTATGGCGTGCTTGCCCTCGGTGGTGTTGACGATCAGGTCGATCTCGTCGTTCTTGATCATGTCCACGATGTGCGGCCGGCCCTCGCGCACCTTGTTCACCCGGCGGCAGGCAACGCCGGCCTCGGTCAGCGCGCGTGCCGTGCCCTCGGTCGCCACCACCTCGAAGCCGCGCTCGATCAGCGTGCGCGCCAGCTCCACCGCGCCGGGCTTGTCGCGGTCGCGCACGCTGATGAAGCACACGCCCTTGCGCGGCAGCGTCACGCCCGAGGCGGTCTGCGCCTTGGCGTAGGCCTCGCCGAAGGTGCGGCCCGTGCCCATCACCTCGCCCGTGGACTTCATCTCCGGGCCGAGGATCGGGTCGGCCTCGGGGAACTTGACGAACGGAAACACCGCTTCCTTCACCGAGAAATACGGGCGGCACGCGCTCCGCGGTCACGCCCAGCTCGCTTCAGCTTCCGCCCGTCATCACGCGCGCCGCGATCTTCGCGAGCGGCAGGCCGGTCGCCTTGGAGACGAACGGCACGGTGCGCGAGGCGCGCGGGTTCACCTCCAGCACGTAGATGACGCCGTTCTGGATCGCGAACTGGATGTTCATCAGCCCGACGACGATCAGCGCCTTCGCGAGCTTGCGCGTCTGCTCGCGCAGCTCTCCTGCGTCTCGCGCGGTCAGGCTGTTCGGCGGCAGCGAGCAGCCGGAGTCGCCCGAGTGCACGCCGGCCTGCTCGATGTGCTCCATGATGCCGCCGATGAGGACTTCCTCGCCGTCGCATACGGCATCGACGTCGACCTCGATCGCGACATCGAGGAAGCGATCGAGCAGCACCGGGCTGTCGTTGGAGACCTGCACCGCGTGACTCATGTAGGCGCGCAGGTCCTCCTCGTTGAAGACGATCTCCATCGCGCGCCCGCCGAGCACGTAGGAGGGACGCACCACGAGCGGGAAGCCGACTTCGCGCGCCAGCACCACCGCCTGGTCCTCGGTGCGCGCGGTGGCGTTGGCCGGCTGCTTGAGGCCGAGCTTGCGCACCAGCGCCTGGAAGCGCTCGCGGTCCTCGGCGACGTCGATCGAGTCCGGCGAGGTGCCGATGATCGGCGCGCCCGCCTCCTCCAGCGCGCGCGACAGCTTGAGCGGCGTCTGGCCGCCGAACTGCACGATGACGCCCTCGGGCTTCTCCTTCGCCAGGATCTCCAGCACGTCCTCGAGCGTCAGCGGCTCGAAGTACAGCCGGTCGGAGGTGTCGTAGTCGGTCGAGACGGTCTCCGGGTTGCAGTTGACCATGATGGTCTCGAAGCCGTCCTCGCGCAGCTGCAGAGCCGCGTGCACGCAGCAGTAGTCGAACTCGATGCCCTGGCCGATGCGGTTCGGCCCGCCGCCCAGGATCATGATCTTGCGGCGGTTGGTCGGGCTGCGCCTCGCACTCCTCCTCGTAGGTCGAGTACAGGTAGGCGGTCGAGGTCGCGAACTCCGCGGCGCAGGTGTCGACGCGCTTGTAGACGGGCACGCACGCCCAGCTCGTGGCGCTTGTCGCGGATCGCCTTCTCCGGCATGTCGAGCAGCCTGCCGAGCCGGCTGTCGGAGAAGCCCTTGCGCTTCAGCACGCGCAGCCGCTCGGCGGTGAGCGCGCCGAGGCCCTCGGACGCGCACCTGCGCTTCTCCTCCGCGATCAGCTCCTCGATCTGCGCGAGGAACCACGGATCGATGCGCGTGAGCTCGCGGATGCGCTCGCAGCGTCCAGCCGGCGCGGAACGCATCCGCCACGTACAGCAGCCGGTCCGCGCCCGGGCGCACGCAGCTCGTAGGCGAGCTTCGTCTCGCCGTCCTCGTCGTCAGCGGCAGCGTCAGCATGCGGCGTCAGGCCATCGAGCCCGGTCTCCAGCCCGCGCAGCGCCTTCTGCAGCGACTCCTGGAAGGTGCGGCCGATCGCCATCACCTCGCCCACCGACTTCATCTGGGTCGTGAGGCGGTCGTTCGCGGCCGGAAACTTCTCGAAGGTGAAGCGCGGGATCTTGGTGACCACGTAGTCGATCGACGGCTCGAAGGAAGCCGGCGTCGCGCCGCCGGTGATGTCGTTCTTCAGCTCATCGAGCGTGTAGCCGACGGCGAGCTTGGCGGCGATCTTGGCGATCGGGAAGCCGGTCGCCTTGGAGGCGAGCGCCGAGGAGCGCGACACGCGCGGGTTCATCTCGATCACGAGCAGGCGGCCGTCGTCGCGGGCTGACCGCGAACTGCACGTTCGAGCCGCCGGTGTCGACGCCGATCTTGCGCAGCACGGCGATCGAGGCGTCGCGCATGCGCTGGTATTCCTTGTCGGTGAGCGTCAGCGCCGGCGCCACGGTGATCGAGTCGCCGGTGTGCACGCCCATCGGATCGAGGTTCTCGATCGAGCAGACGATGATGCAGTTGTCCTTGTGGTCGCGCACCACCTCCATCTCGAACTCTTTCCAGCCGATCACCGACTCCTCGAGCAGCACCTCGCCGGTCGGTGAGGCGTCGAGCCCGCGCGCCACGATGTCCTCGAGCTCCTCGCGGTTGTAGGCGATGCCGCCGCCGCTGCCGCCCAGGGTGAACGACGGGCGGATCACCACCGGGTAGCCGATTTCGCCGGCGATCGCCAGCGCCTCATCGAGGCTGCGCGCGATCTGCGACTGCGGCGTCTCCAGCCCGATCTCGCGCATCGCGTTGCGGAACAGCTCGCGGTCCTCGGCCATGTCGATCGCGGCGCGCGAGGCGGCGATCAGCTCGACGTCGTACTTCTCCAGCACGCCCTCGCGCACCAGGTCGAGCGCGGTGTTGAGCGCGGTCTGGCCGCCCATGGTCGGCAGCAGCGCGTCCGGGCGCTCCTTCTCGATGATGCGCGCCACGGTGCGCGCAGTTGACCGGCTCGATGTAGATGGCGTCCGCCATCTCCGGGTCGGTCATGATGGTCGCGGGATTGGAGTTGACCAGGATGACCCGGTAGCCCTCCTCGCGCAGCGCCTTGCAGGCCTGCGCGCCGGAGTAGTCGAACTCGCACGCCTGGCCGATGATGATCGGGCCGGCGCCGATGATGAGGATGCTCTCGGATGTCGGTGCGCTTGGGCACGTCAGCGGCGCTCCCGGCCTGCTGGCGGCGCGCGTGTTCCTCGGCCGAGCTTCAGCTGCGCCTGCAGCCGCCGCAGCATCAGGTGGTTGAAGCGCTCGAAGAGCGGCTTCAGGTCGTGCGGCCCGGGGCTCGCCTCCGGGTGTCCCTGGAAGCCGAACGCCGGCCGGTCCTTGAAGGCGAGGCCCTGCAGCGAGCCGTCGAAGAGCGAGCGGTGCGTCGCCTTGACGCTGGCGGGCAGCGTCGCCTCGTCCACCGCGAAGCCGTGATTCTGGCTGGTGATGAACACGCGCCCGGACTCGAGGTCCTGCACCGGATGGTTGGCGCCGTGGTGGCCGAACTTCATCTTCACGGTGCTGCGCGCCGGCGGCGAGCCCGAGGATCTGGTGGCCGAGGCAGATGCCGAACACCGGCAGATGTCGGTCTCGAGGAACTTCCGCGTCGCCTCGATGGCGTAGTCGCACGGCTCCGGGTCGCCGGGGCCGTTGGAGAGAAAGATGCCGTCGGGCTCGAGCGCCAGCACCTCCTCGGCGGTGGTCTGCGCCGGCACCACCGTCATGCGGCAGCCGAAATCGGCCAGCACGCGCAGGATGTTGCGCTTGATGCCGAAGTCGTAGGCCACGACGTGCAGGCGCTGCTGCGAGCGGATCGGCGCGCGCGCGGCTTCCGGCCAGACGCTGCCCTCGTTCCACTGGATAGGCGCGCTTGGCGGTGACGACCTTGGCGAGATCCATGCCCTTCAGGCCCGGGAACTTGCGCGCCGCTTGACGGCCGCGGCCGTCGTCCACCTGCTCGCCCGTCATGATGCAGCCGGCCTGCGCGCCCTTCTCGCGCAGGATGCGCGTCAGCTTGCGCGTGTCGATGCCGGCGATGGCGACGACGCGTCCGCGCTCGAGGAATTCCGGCAGCGACTCGTTGGCGCGCCAGTTGCTCGCGCAGCAGCGGCAGATCGCGGATGACGAGGCCGGCGGCGATAGATCTGCGCGGACTCAAGGTCCTCGGGCGTGGTGCCGGTGTTGCCGATGTGCGGACAGGTGAGCGTGACGATCTGGCGCGCGTAGGACGGGTCGGTGAGAATCTCCTGATAACCCGGTCAGGGCGGTATTGAAAACGACTTCGCCCGTGGTGTTGCCCTTGGCTCCGATCGACTGGCCGCGGAAGATCGTGCCATCGGCCAGCGCCAGCACCGCAGGTAAGCTCACGTGATCACCTCTCCCTGACGCACATACACAAAGCGGGAGGAGTTCTTGTCGAACATCCTCCCGCCTTGCATGGACTAACCCGTACACGGATTAGGCGGAAATTTTACGGGTCCGGGGCCTGTGTGTCCATGGAAAATTCCGGCGCCGCGCCCGATGCCAGAAGCGCCGCAGACGGAATCACCTAAGTTGCTGTTTTCGAATCAATAATATCGCCGCATCCCGTAACGCCCCGGCGGCTGCGACGCAAGCCAGAGCGCAGCCGCGAGCGCCCCGCGGGCGAAGATCGCCCGATCGCTCGCCCGGTGGGTCAGACGCAGCTCCTCCCCGGGGCCCGCAAAGAGCACCGTGTGCTCCCCGACGATGTCGCCGCCGCGCACGACGGCCATGCCGATTTCGCCCGGCCGCCGCGGCTCGATCCGCCCGGCGGTGCCGGAGGGCGCTCGCGGCGGCAGCCCTCGCGCCTCGCCCGCCGCCCGGGCAAGCGCGAGCGCGGTCCCCGAGGGCGCGTCGCGCTTCATGCGGTGGTGCGCCTCGATGATCGTCGACGTCGAATTCCGGCGGCAGCACGCGCGGCCGCCTTGCGCACCAGCTCGATCAGCAGCGCCACACCAAGGCTGGTGTTGGGGGCGACGCAGCAGCGCGATGTCGCGCGCGGCCGCGTCGAGCTCCGGCTCGGTCACCTCGGCCGCGAAGCCGGTGGTGCCGATCAGCAGCGGCTTGCGCGCGGCGCGGCAGGCGGCGATGTTGCGCCCGGTCGCATGCGGCTGGGAGAAGTCGATCGCGACGTCCGCCGCGCCGAGCGCCGCAGCCAGGTCGCTCGTGACCGCCAGGTCGAGCGGCGGCAGCCCGGCGAGCACGCCGGCATCGCGCCCGAGGCTCGGCGCTGCTCGCGCGAAGCCACCGCCGCCGATGATGCGTCACCGGGGAAGCTCACTGGCAGCGCGCACGAGCGCCTGGCCCATCCGCCCGCTCACGCCGATGATGACAACGTCGCGCGGGACGGCCACGGATCTGCAGCCCTCATGCGCCCGAGAAGAAGCGCTTCACGCCCTCGAGGAACCCCTTCTCGCGCGGCGCATGCCGGTGCCGGTCTGTGCCTGCAGCGACTCATCGAGCTGCCGGATCAGCTCGCGCTGCTCGGCTGGTCAGATGCACCGGCGTCTCCACCACGACGCGGCAGAAGAGATCGCCGCGCGCGCCGCCGCGCACCGGCTTCACGCCCTTGTCGCGCAGGCGAAAGACGCGTCCCGACTGCGTCTCGGCCGGAATCTTCAGAGTCACATCGCCGTCGAGCGTCGGCACGTCCACCGTGCCACCGAGCGCGGCGGTCGCGAAGCTCACCGGCACCTCGCAGCTCAAGTGCTCGCCGTCGCGCTCGAAGATCGAATGCTCGCGCACGTGAACTTCGACGTACAGGTCGCCTGGCGGACCGCCGTTGCGCCCCGCCTCGCCCTTCCCCGGTCAGACGAATGCGATCGCCGGTATCGACGCCCGCCGGAATCTTCACCGACAGCTTGCGGCTGCGGCGTACGCGGCCCTGCCCGAGGCAGGTGTCGCACGGATTCTTGACGATGGTGCCCGCGCCGCGGCAGCGCGGGCAGGTCTGCTGCAGCTGGAAGAAGCCCTGGGAAATGCGCACCTGGCCGGCGCCGCCGCAGGTGTCGCAGGCCGCCGGGCGAGCTGCCCTTGGCCGCGCCGGTGCCATGGCAGGTCTCGCACTCGGAGAGCTTCGGCACCTCGATCTCCACCGGGTGGCCGAAGACCGCCTGCGGCGAGCTCGAGCTCGAGCTCGTAGCGCAGGTCGGCGCCGCGAAACACCTGCGAGCGGCCGCCGCGCCGGCGCCGTTCCGAAGATATCGCCGAACACGTCGCCGAAGATGTCGCTGAAGGCATCGCCGGGGCCGAAGCCGCCGCGCCCGCCGCGAGCCGCGCCGCGGCGGCCTCGACGCCGGCGTGGCCGTACTGGTCGTAGGCGGCGCGCTTCTGCGCGTCGGTGAGCACCTCGCACGCCTCCTTCGCCTCCTTGAAGCGCTCCTCGGCCTCCCGGTCGTTCGGATTGCGGTCGGGGTGATACTTCATCGCGAGGCGGCGATAGGCCTTCTTGATCTCCGCCTCGGTCGCCGTCCTGGGTACGTCGAGTACCTTGTAGTAATCGGCTTTGACATGCGTTGATTGGTTGCGAGCCACCCGCGCGGCTCGCAGCCAGTCTAGCAAGAACCTCTGCCTCACGAGGCTTTGCGGTCCTTGTCCTTCACTTCTTCGAATTCCGCGTCGACCACATCCTCGCGCCCGCGCTGCCCGGCGCCGCCGCGCCGCCCGGAGGACGGCCTGCGCGCCGCCGCCGCGCGGCTGCCTCCGGGCCCGCCTGCCCGGCCCCGTAGGCGCGCTGCGCGATGCCGGCGGAAGCCTGCGCGAGCGCTTCGGTCTTCTTCTCGATGACGTTGCGGTCCTCGCCCTTGAGCGCCGTGCGCAGATCCGAGATCGCGGATTCGACCTTGGCGCGCTCGGCCGCGTCGACCTTGTCGCCGAGATCCTTGAGCGTCTTCTCGACGGCGTGGATCATGCCGTCCGCCTTGTTGCGGGTGTCGACCAGCTCGCGGAAGCGCTTGTCCTCCTCGGCGTGCGCCTCGGCGTCGCGCACCATGCGCTTGATCTCGTCCTCGTTGAGGCCGCTCGAGGCCTTGATGACGATCTTCTGCTCCTTGCCCGGTCGCCTTGTCCTTGGCCGACACGTTGAGAATGCCGTTGGCGTCGATGTCGAAGGACACCTCGACCTGCGGCATGCCGCGCGGCGCGGGCGGAATGTCCGCTGAGGTCGAACTTGCCGAGCGACTTGTTGTCAGCCGCGCGATCGCGCTCGCCCTGCAGCACGTGAATGGTCACGGCCGTCTGGTTGTCGTCGGCCGTCGAGAAGGTCTGCGACGCCTTGGTCGGGATCGTGGTGTTCTTCTCGATCAGCTTGGTCATGACGCCGCCGAGCGTCTCGATGCCGAGCGACAGCGGCGTCACGTCGAGCAGCAGCACGTCCTTCACTTCACCGGCGAGCACGCCGGCCTGGATGGCCGCGCCGACGGCGACCGCCTCGTCCGGGTTGACGTCCTTGCGCGGCTCCTTGCCGAAGAAGTCCTTCACGTACTTCTGCACCAGCGGCATGCGCGTCTGGCCGCCGACCAGGATGACCTCGGCGATGTCGCTCGCGGCGACGCCGGCATCCTTGAGCGCGGTGCGGCACGGGCGCGATGGTCTTCTGCACCAGGTCCTCCACCAGCGACTCGAGCTTCGCGCGCGTCAGCTTGATGTTGAGGTGCTTCGGGCCCGAGGCATCCGCGGTGATGTACGGCAGGTTGATGTCGGTCTGCTGGGTCGAGGACAGCTCGATCTTGCGCCTTCTCCGCCGCCTCCTTCAGGCGCTGCATGGCGAGCGGATCCTTGCGCACGTCGACGCCGGACTCCTTCTGGAACTCGCTCGGCCAGGAAATTGATGATGCGCAGGTCGAAGTCCTCGCCGCCGAGGAAGGTGTCGCCGTTGGTCGAGAGCACCTCGAACTGGCGCTCGCCGTCGACTTCCGCGATCTCGATGATCGAGACGTCGAAGGTGCCGCCGCCCAGGTCGTAGACCGCGATCTTGCGGTCGCCGCCCTGCTTGTCGAGGCCGTAGGCGAGCGCGGCCGCGGTCGGCTCGTTGATGATGCGCTTGACCTCGAGGCCGGCGATGCGCCCGGCATCCTTGGTCGCCTGGCGCTGGGAATCGTTGAAGTAGGCGGGCACGGTGATCACCGCCTCGGTCACCGGCTCGCCGAGGTAGTCCTCGGCGGTCTTCTTCATCTTCATGAGCACGCGCGCGGAGATCTCCGGCGGCGCCATCTTCTTGCCCTGCACTTCGACCCACGCGTCGCCGTTGTCGGCGCGCGCGATCTTGTAGGGCACCATCTTGATGTCGCGCTGCACCACCTCGTCGTCGAACTTGCGTCCGATGAGGCGCTTGATGGCGAACAGGGTGTTCTGCGGATTGGTGACCGCCTGGCGCTTGGCGGGCTGGCCGACCAGCACCTCGTTGTCCTTGGTGAAGGCGACGATCGAGGGGGTGGTGCGATCGCCCTCGCTGTTCTCGATCACGCGGGGCTTGCCGCCCTCCATGATGGCCACGCACGAATTGGTCGTGCCGAGGTCGATGCCGATTACCTTTGCCATGTGTCTACTCCGCCAGAATCTCTTTCCAAAGGGGGATGTCTCGATGCTACTTTCTGGGTGTTCGCGGCGCCGATTCAAGGCCGGGCACCGCCTTTTGATGCCTCGGCCTAGGCCCTGGCCACGATCACCCGCGCCGGGCGCAGACAGCCGGCCGTTCAGCTCGTAGCCCGGCTGCACCACCTGCAGCACCGAGTTCGGCTCGGCGGTAGCCGATTCCTGCGCCATCATCGCCTCGTGCCGCGCCGGGTCGAAGGGCTCCCCGACGGGGTCGATCGGCGTCGACCCCGAGCCTCTCCAGCGCCTTGGCGAGCAGCTGCGAGCGTCGCCTCCTGGCCCTCCTTCAGGCTCGGGCGTCGGCTCCGACCGGTCGGCGTTCTGCACGGCAAGCTCCAGGCTGTCGCGCACCGGCAGCAGCTCGGCGGCGAACTTCTCCAGGCCATAGCGGTTGGCCGCCTCGATGTCGCGCTGCGCGCGCTTGCGCACGTTGTCGAGCTCCGCCACCGCGCGCAGGTACTGCTCCCAGTGGCTTCGCGCCCGCTCCTCGGCCTCGGCGAGCGCCTGCTGCAGGCGCTCGAGCTCGACCAGCTGCGGCGGCCGTCCCCGGCAGTCCCGCGGACTGCCGATCTCCGTGCCGCATCGAGATAACCTCCGAAAGTGCAAACCAGCGAATAAGTAAGCGTGCCCAGCAGCGCGCTTCCCTGGGCCGCGCAATGAGATGGCGGTTCAGCGGCGGGAATTCAAGGCGGCGCCGAGAAGTTTCGCGGTCATATCCACGATCGGGATCACCCGCTCGTAGGCCATGCGCGTCGGCCCGATGACCCCGAGCACGCCGACCACCGAGTCCGGCGATCCGCGTAGGGAGCCGTCACCACGCTGCAGTCATCGAGGATCTGATAGCCCGGACTCGTGGCCGATGAAGATCTGCACGCCCTCGGCCTCGCAGGCTGTGGTCGAGCAGGTGCAGGAAATCGCGCTTCTCGTTGAATGCCTCGAACAGGCGCCGCAGCTTCTCGACGCTGGAGAGCTCGCCCACGCCCATGAGATTGGTCTCGCCCTTGATGACGTACTCGAGCTGCTCGTCGCCGGCGGCGCCGACCTCGAACACCTGCTGCGCCATGGAGATGGCATCCAGCATGATCTGGTTCATGTGGGCGCGGGTCTCGCACAGCTGCCGCAGGATCTCCTGGCGCACCTCGCGCCAGCGAGCGGCCGCGGAACTGCTCGTTGAGGAAGTTGGAGGCGCGCTTGAGCTCATCGGGCGAGTAGTAGCGCTCGAGCTGGATGATGCGGTTCTGCACCTCGCGGTCGTCGTAGACCAGCACGACCAGCACGCGGTTCTCGGAGAGCGCCACGAACTCGATCTGCGTGATCGAGGCCTGCCGCGGCGCGCGGCAGGGTCACGACGCCGGCGAGGCTGCGTCACGCTGGAAAGCAGCTGCGAGACCGTGGCGATGAGATCCTTCGAGCTCTCGCGGGCCGTCTCGAGCGGGCGCCTCGAAGCTGGCGGCGGATCTCCGCCGCTCGCGGCCTCTTCGAGCGGCTGCACCTGCAGCAGCGTGTCGACGAAGAACCGGTATCCCTTGTCGGTCGGGATACGTCCCGGCCGAGGTGTGCGGGGAGGCGACGAAGCCCAGCTCCTCGAGATCGGCCATCACGTTGCGGATGGTGGCCGAGGAAAGCTGCAGGCCCGACTCGCGCGACAGCGCGCGCGAGCCGACCGGCTGGCCGTCGCGGATGTAGCTCTCGATGAGGATCCGCAGCAGGTGTTGCGCCCGCTCGCTGAGCTGCTCTTCGCGGCCTTCTACTGTCATAGGTCTCGAACGCCGTGCGACCGCAAGCTATGCGACGGCCGCAGGCGACCGTCAAGCAAGCCCCTTGCCGTCGCTGCTACGATCCGGCGCGATGGCCCTCTCCGTCCGCAGCGTGCGCGCTGGTCGGCAGATTCATCGGACTCGCGCGTCGCGGAGTCCGCGCAGCGTCTCTGCTGCCGCATCTCGCGACCCGGCAGGTTGAGGTGCTGGTCAGCGACGACGCGCGGCTGCCATGCGGGGCTCCGGGCCGGCGCTGCTGCGCGTGCCCGAGGCGCGAGCTCGGCCGCGCGCGCCGACCTCATGATCGCCATCGGCGGCGACGGCACGCTGCTCTATGCCGCGGGCCTGGTCGCCCGCCACGGCGTGCCGCTGCTCGGGATCAACCGCGGACGGCTCGGGTTCCTGACCGACGTGATGCCCCAGGACATGCTGGGCTGCGTCGATGCGGCGCTGGAGGGCGGGCTCGAAGCCGACGAGCGCCCGCTGCTCGCCGCGCTGCCTGCGCCAAGCGAGCGGCGCCGTCGCGGAAGCACTCGCGCTCAACGACGTAGTGCTGCAGAAGCATGGCGACCGGGCGCATGCTGGATTTCGAGACGCACGTCGACGGCCGATACGTCAACACGCACGCCGGCGACGGCATCGTCGTCGCGACCGCCACCGGCTCGACCGCCTATGCGCTCTCCTGCGGCGGTCCGATCATCGAGCCACACCTGGAGGCGCTGGTCATCGCGCCGATCTGCCCGCATACCCTCTCCGACCGGCCGATCGTGGTGTCCGCGCGCGCGGTGATCGAGATCGAGCTGCTGCGAGCGGCCCGACACCCGCGCGACAGGTCACCTGCGACGGCTCGATGCTCGGGCAGACTTCGCCCCCGGCGACCGGCTGGAGGTGAAGCCCGCCGGCGAGCGCGTCACGCTGCTGCACCCCCCGGGCCACGACTACTTCAGGCTGCTGCGCTCCAAGCTCCACTGGGGCCGCGGCAACGCCGAGCGCTGAAGCGGCATGCTCACCCACCTGCAGATCCGCGACTTCGCCATCATCGACGCGCTCGAGCTCGAGCTGCGTACCCGGGACTCACGGTGCTCACCGGCGAGACCGGCGCCGGCAAGTCGATCCTGGTCGATGCGCTGCAGCTGCTCGCCGGCGGCCGCGCCGGCGCGGAAGTGGTGCGCCACGGCGCCGAGCGGGCCGAGGTCGCCGCGACCTTCGATCTCGCGCAGGCGCCGCGCGAGACTCAAGCAGCTGGCTCGAGGAGCAGTCGATCGACCGCCGAGCGACGAGCTTCTGGTGCGCCGCGTGGTCGGCGGCCGACGGCCGCTCGCGCGCCTACCTCAACGGCCAGTCCGTCGCCGGTGCAGCTCGCTGCGCGAGGCCGGCAGCATCCTCATCGACATCCACGGCCAGCACGAATTCCAGTCGCTCACGCGCGCCGCCGCGCAGCGCGAGCTGCTCGACGGCTACGGCCGGCTCGACGCCCTCGGCGGCCAGGTCGGCATCGCGCATCGCGTGTGGCTCGAGATGCTCAACCGCACGCTGGAGCTGGAGAGCCGCGCGCGCGACCGCGAAGCGAAGCTCGAGCTGCTGCGCTACCAGGCGCAGGAGCTGCGAGGCGCTCAGGCTGCGCGGAGGGCGAGGTCGCCGCGCCTCACCGAGGAGCGCGCGCGCCTCGCCAACCGCGGACGCCTCGCCGAGGCCGCGCAGGTGGCGCTTGCGGCAGCTGTACGAGAGCGAGGCCGCGAGCGCCCATGCCGGCGTCAGCCGCGCGCTGCAGGCGCTGCGCGCGGCCTGCGGCGCTCGATCCGAAGCTCGCGCCCGTGCTGCCGCTCGCTGGAGGAGGCGGCAGTCCAGATCCGCGAGGCGGCGCGCGAGCTGCGAGCGCTACGGCGAGAGCCTCGACGTCGACGCGGCGCGCCAGGACAGGTCGAGCGGCGTCTGGCGGCCATCGAGGAGCTGGCGCGCAAGCACCGCGTGCGCCGCGCGAGCTGCTGCCGAGCGCGCCGCGGCAGCTGCAGCGCGGAGCTCGAGGCGCTCGAGCGCGCCGAGGTCGATCTCGCGGTGCTGCGCAAGGAGCTCGCCGCGGCGCTGGAGCGCTACCGCGACGCAGGCGCAGCAGCTCTCCGCGCGACGCACGGCCGCCGCGCGCGCCCTGCTCGCCAAGGACATCACGCGCGCGCATGCAGACGCTCGGCATGTCGGGCGGGCGCTTCGAGGTCGACGTGACGCAGGACGGCAACGCCGAGCCGGCGCAACACGGCATCGACCAGATCGAGTTTCGCGTCAGCGCCAACCCCGGCCAGCCGCCGCGCGCGCTCGCCAAGGTCGCCTCGGGCGGCGAGCTGTCGCGCCTGTCGCTCGCCGTACAGGTGTCGTGCGCGGCGCAGGCGGATCGCGCTGCATGGTGTTCGATGAGGTCGACGCCGGCATCGGCGGCGCCGTGGCGGAGATCGTCGGCCGCGAGCTGCGCGCGCTCGGCGAGCGCGGCCAGGTGCTGTGCGTGACCCACCTGCCGCAGGTCGCCTCGCAGGGCCATCATCATCTGCGCGTCACCAAGCTCACCGACGGCAGCACCACGCGCACCATCGCTTGACGGAGCTATCCGGCGAAGAGCGCGTCGAGGAGCTGGCGCGCATGCTCGGCGGCATCGATGTCAGCGCCAAGGCGCGCGAGCACGCGAGCGAGATGCTCGTCAGGTGGCGGGTCAAGCGCTTGGGCGGGCGCCGGTAGGGGCAGTGAGCCTTGCGGCAGTGGCCGTAGAGGATCAGGGAATGGTCGCGGATCGTGAAACCCAGCCGCTGCGCGACGGCCGTCTGGCGCTCCTCGATGCCGGAATCCATGAACTCTTCGACGCGGCCGCAGTCCAGACACACGATATGGTCGTGGTGCGTGCCCTGGTTGAGCTCGAAGACCGCCATGCCGTCCTCGAAATGATGCCGGGTGACGAGGCCCGCGGCCTCGAACTGCGTGAGCACCCGGTAGACGGTGGCGAGCCCGATGTCCTCGTTGGACTCGAGCAGGGTGCGGTAGATGTCCTCGGCCGACAGATGCCGGGTCGCGCTGCCCTCGAGGATCTCGAGGATCTTCAGGCGCGGCAGCGTCACCTTCAGGCCCGCTTTGCGAAGGTCCTTGCCTTCCACCGCGTCATCTCCGGCGAGCAAATCGCAGGGAGCGATTTACAACGCCAAGCGCTCCGGCGCTTGGCGGCGCCGAAGGTGCGAGGCCCAGGATGGGCCGAGTAATCGGGCCGCGCGTCGGATGAGCCGCGGCGGATTCGCGATCAGGTATCATCAGCGCCATTATTGCGCATTTTCCCTTACGACGGACTTCCATGCGACGTGAACCCCTGAATTACCTTTGCCAGCCGCTGGGCCGCCCGACGGCACGTGCGCGGCTGCTTGCCCTCGCCGCGCTCGCCTTGTGCGTCGGGCTGACCGGGTGCGTGTACCGCATGGACATTCAGCAGGGGAACTACCTCGACGGCAAGACCGTGAGCCAGCTCAAGGTCGGCATGACGCGCAGCCAGGTGCGCTACCTCCTCGGAACGCCGATGGTGGAGGATGTCTTCAACAAGCAGCGCTGGGACTACATCTATTACTACAAGCGCGGCTACGTCCGCCGGCCGATCGAGAGCCGGGTAATCGTCTACTTCAAGGGCGACAAGGTACAGCGTCTCGCGCTCTACAACGTGCCCAAAGGCCGCCCGGAAGGACCCGGCCGTCAGGCGCCGATCACCAAATTCTCGATTTTCTAGCTTTCGCGCGGCGACGCGCTTTGCGGGTCGCGCGGGTCAGCGGCCGGTAGAGCTCGATGCGGTCGCCGTCGGCGGGCTGGTCAGCGCGCGTGCGCGGCTCACCGAAAATACCTACGGGAGCGCTGTCCCACGGGACATCGACGTCCGGCGCCTGGCGGCGGGCGGCCGCGATCGCCTCGGCGATGGTGGCTCCAGCCGGCAGTGCGACGCGCCACAGGTACTGGCGCACGCGTCGCCGTACGCCACCACGCAGTGCTTGTCAGTCAGCGGCTGCGCGCGCTACGAACGCTTCCACGAGCGAGCCGACGGTTTCGGCGAATTTATGCTCGAACATCAAGGCCGACAGGGTGTTCTTGAAAGCGAAGCGCATGGTCAGCTCCACGCGGCAGCCGTCGGCGCCCGATCGGAGTCAGCAGCCACTGGCCCTCGAGGGTCCTGAACGGACCGTTCACCAGGTGCATCAGAATTCGCTTGTCGGGCTCGAGCTCGTTGCGGGTGGTGAACTCACCGTGCAGCGGTCCCTGCTTGACGCCGAGCGTCGCCACGATCTCGCGTTCGGTCCGGGATTCCACGCGCGCGTGGGTGCACCACGGGCATGAAACGCGGATAGCTCTCGATGTCGTTGATGAGCGCGAACAGGCGGCTCGGCGGCTGGGCGACGAGCGCCGAGCGCTTGATCTCTCGCATGGACGCGATTGTCCCAATATCACCGCCCCGCCGACAAGCTTCCCCCTACAATGTCGCCCGGAGCCCGACCGCCAGCTTTATCCACAGCCCACCATGCCCAAGGACGCGACCGCCCCCCGCCTGATCGCCGAGAACCGCAAGGCGCGCTTCGAGTACTTCATCGAGGAGCGCTACGAGGCCGGACTCGCGCTGCAGGGCTGGGAGGTCAAGGCCATGCGCGCCGGGCGCGCGCAGCTCAAAGAGGCATACGTCTATCTGCGCAGCGGTGAGGCTTTCCTGATCGGCGCGCACATCTCGCCGTTACCCTCGACCTCCAGCCACGTCGTCGCAGACCCGGTGCGCACGCGCAAACTTCTGCTGCACCACAGTGAGCTCAGCGGACTCATCGGCGCGGTCGAGCGCAAGGGCTACACGCTGGTGCCGCTCGAGCTCTACTGGAAGGACGGCCGCGCGAAGCTCGCGGTGGGTCTCGCCAAGGGCAAGAAACAGCACGACAAGCGCGCCGTGGAGAAAGACCGCGACTGGCAGCGCGACAAAGCGCGCCTGCTCAAACGCGGCTAGACGTTACGGTAGATTGAAGCCGCTCACGCTCACCGGCGACGTCGCGGTGGGCGACAGGTTCGGATTCTTGAGTGCGTAGACCAGGTTGACGGTCTCCACGGTGTCGGTGTGCCGGGCGCTGCCTGGCGGCGGACTGGTGTTATTCACCAGCTGCATGCCCACTGCCAGGGACATCGAGGCGTCAACCTGGACCTGCAGAGCCAGGGTGTCGGTCGTCGTGGTGTCGCTGCTGCCATATTGCACCAGCAGCGTGTTGGTCAACTTGGTCAGCCGGGTAACGGCGTGCGAGTAATTCAACCCCGCCTGCAATACCGCCTCGCGCTGCAAGGTCCCCGGCAGGCGCTCGCGTTCGGTGATGTTGCCGGCAGGGCCTGTCGTCAGAGTTTCAGGGTTCTCGATGCGATATCCCACGCCGAGCTCACCGGTGAACTGCGTAGCGGGCGTCTCGACGAAATTGAAGCCACCGCCGGTCGCGACGCTGTCCTGGTACTGGAAGCCGGTGAAGAGATTGCGATCCCAGCGGGCGGTCGAGAACCAGAAGGTACGCTTGCTCAGCGCCAGATCCGCTTGCAAGTTGGCGTTAGTGTCCTGCTGCGTACTGTAGCCACCGCTGCTGGCGTATAGCGCCGCGAGCCCAGCGCTCACCGTCCAGCGACCCATCACATGAGCCGCGTTGAAGGCGGCGTTGCCGCTTTTCGTGGTGGTACTGCCGCTGGTCACAATGAGCCCGAGCTGTCCCTGGGCGGCCCAGGTGCCGGCGGGAACCGGCGGCGACGCCGCTGCGCATGAGCATGATGACCCCGCGTCCGCAGCGTGGGCGAAACCGTGAACCATCAGCGCGACAGCCACGGCCGCAATGCTCGTTTTCACCATCGTGCGACTCCCAAGACGACCCGACCGTGCGCTCCGTGGTGCCGGGTAGCGCATGAAAGGCGCGCGACCTTACCGGAAAGCGTGCGCGGTGGGAACTGCCGCAAATCGGCGACGAGCGGCCGGCTGGAGCGCAGTCCCGGCGGGGAACTTTGTATGCCCGGGGGCTGTCTTCGGGTATCCTATCGGGACCCTTGGGGGCGACCGGTTTCGACGTGGGTTGCGAACCTTCAGGGGCGTACCGAGGCGCAGTGCCCTCGTAAATCACGCTGCAATCTCATAGTTGCCAACGACGACAACTACGCTCTAGCTGCCTAAACGCAGCTGACCTCTGACCGGCTCGTGCCTGTGCGACCGAATCAGGGGACGCGTTCACAGGATCGCGATCCGCGCGTGCGACGGGCCGGATCGTTAAGAGTTACCGTCCGCTGGCGCGGCGTCTTCCCTGCCCCTCGGGTAGCGCAGCGTGAGAACCAAAGAGTGGCTACGTACGTAGATCCTGAAGTCTAGGACTTGCGGACGGGGGTTCGATTCCCCCCGCCTCCACCAATGGTGACCGTACTTCCAGCCGAAAGGCCGGGGGTGCGGTGTATTACATGATGCGCATTCCGCTCGCGCCGGAACCAACCGCGGCAGTCGTTCATTGAACGGAGACGATGACGACCGAGGAATCCGAGCCGCTGTCCAAGCGCGCGCGGGCCGGGCGTGAGGACGAAGGCGGGCTCACCGGTGCGCGCACTCTGGTATCACTAACGGAGCTGCGTGGCGCCGTGGACGCCTGCCGCCGCTGCATGCTCTGGAAAGCGACGACGCAGGGAGTACCCGGCGAAGGCCTGGCGCCTTCGAATCTCATGCTGGTCGGCGAGGCCCCCGGGGACTCCGAAGATCTGCAGGGACATCCGTTCGTCGGACCTGCCGGAGCAATTCTCGATCGTGCGCTGCAGGACGCGGGACTCGGACGCGACTCCGTCTACGTCACCAACGCCGTCAAGCATTTCAAGTACGAGCCGCGCGGCAAGCGGCGACTGCACATCAAGCCGAGCGCGAGTGAGATCGAAGCCTGCCATTGGTGGCTCGGCGAGGAGTTGCGTCTGGTCGCGCCGAAGCTGGTGCTGGCGCTCGGCGGCACGGCTGCCCGGGCGCTCCTGGGTCACCCGGTGATTGTTTCGCAGCTTCGCGGCTCACCCACGAGGCTTTCACCGACGGCGCACCTGTGGGTGACGATCCACCCGTCCTTCCTGCTCCGCATCCCCGACGATGCGCAGCGACGCAGCGAATACGGGCGGTTTGTGAAGGAGCTGAAGGACGCGCTGGCCTGGATCGAGAAACACTGACCGTCAGGCCCTCTCGAGGCCATCGAGCGTACGTCAACGCGCCGTACAGGTCCGGCCGCCGGTCGCGAAAGACGAACCAGTTGTCACGCACGGCTTTCGTCTCCTCGAGGTCGAACGAGGCCGTGAGCACCGCATCGCCCTTCCTCCGGAGCCTCCGCGACCTTCGCGCCCAGCGCATCGGCGATGAACGACGAGCCGTAGAAGCGGATGTAGAGCCCTTCCGGGATCCTGCAGCGAGCGCTCGAGACCGTAGCGATTCGCGGCGAGCAGCGGCATCAGATTCGCGGCGGCGTGTCCCTGTTGGGTGCGCTGCCAGTGATCGCGGGAATTCACCGGCAACGCCGGCGGCGGCTCGGTACCGATGGCGGTCGGATACAGCAGTACCTCCGCACCCGGCAAGCGCCATGGCGCGCGCGCCTTCGGGAAACCACTGATCCCAGCAGATTCCGACCCCGATGCGCGCGAACCGCGTCTGCCAGACCTTGAAGCCCGTATCGCCGGGACTGAAGTAGTTCTTCTCCTGGTAGCCGGGCCCGTTCGGGATGTGAGACTTGCGGTAAATGCCCGAGCCGCGACCCGTCCGCGTCGAGGATGGCGATGGAGTTGAAATAGGCGGGCCCCGCGCGCTCGAAGAAGCTGATGGGCAGCACCACCCCGAGCTCGCGCGCCACCGCGCTGAAATGCCGCACGGCGGGATTGTCATCGACGGTACGCGCAAGCTTCAGATGCCGCGCATCCTGCTCGATGCAGAAGTACGGCGTCTCGAACAGCTCCGGCAGCAGGATGATCTGCGCGCCCGCGCGCCGCGGCTTCGCGCACCAGCTCCTCGGCTTTCGCGATGTTCGCAGCGCCGTCCCAGCTGCACGCCATCTGCACCGCGGCCAGCGTGACCGGGCGCGGGGAGCGGCGGAGATGCTCAGGTTGCTTCGACATTGGGCCTCGCTCCCATGTCTCCCGCGCTCAGCCGCGATCTGCGGACCTGCTCCGTGATGCGCATGGCGGTCTCCAGACGCCATCAGTCCAGCCTCGCCGGTCACCACAGGCTGGCGGCCGTCGCGGATGCACGTCAGGAACGAATCGATCTCGGCTTTCAGCGCATCCCCCTGATCCAGGCTCTGCTCCTCGATGGTGACCGGCAGCGGTCCCGGCCGGCTCTCCGGCGCCGCGCTTGCGGATGAGCGTCAGAATCTTCTGCTGCAGATCCAAGGAAAGGTAGGCGTCGTCCTCGAAGATGCGCATCTTGCGCTCCGTTTTCAAGCTGACGCGGGACGCGGTCGCATTGACGACGCACCCGTTGGTGAAGGTGATGCGCGCGTTTGCGATGTCGATGTCTTCCGAGAACACCGGCGTGCCGACTGCATCGATGGTCTTGACGGGTGCCCCGACGATCGTCTGGACGATGTCGATGTCATGGATCATCAGGTCGAGCACCACGTTCACGTCAGTGCCCCGCTCACGATACGGAGCCAGACGGTGGCACTCGACGAAGCGCGGTGCCCGCAGGTGCGGCTCCGCGGCCAGGATCGCCGAATTGAAGCGCTCCAGATGCCCTACCTGCAGTATCCGGCCGCGGCGGGCCGCTAGCCCGATCAGCTCCCGGGCTTCCTCCGGGGTCTCGGTGATCGGCTTCTCGACCAGCACATGCGCGCCGGCCTCCAGGAAGTCGCGCGCGATCGAAAAATGTGCCGGGGTCGGTGTGACCACGCTGACCGCATCGACCACTCCGAGGAGCTCCCGATAATCGGCAAGCGGCCGGGTACCCACCTCCGCGGCGACGGCTTCGCGGGCCTCCTGTCGGGCATCGACGACAGCCACCAGCTCGCATTCCGCTGCCTGCGCGTACTTCTGCGCATGGAATCGCCCCAGGTAGCCGACGCCGATTACCGCTGCTCTGATTTTCCGCATGGCCGCAATTATGACCCAGACCCGAAGTCCGTCCGAAAGCAAGTCGCAACGCGGCCCAGGGTGGCTCTGTGATCGGCTACACTGCCCCCATGACGGAGCGTTCCGGGAGCGCCGGGCCCCTCGCCCGGGCGCAAGCCTTCAGCCTCGAAACCCGCACGCGGCGGGAGATGGCGCTTTACGGGGGTGCGCTCGCATTCGGCCTGCTGGTGGTCCCCCTCCTCATCTGGATCATAGGGCACCGGGCTCTCGGGCCCTATACCCACGGCGACGACCCCCATGGAATGGGTCCCCTGGCGCTCTATGGGGACTATTTCTCAGGCCTGGCACACGGCTGGCTGGGATACTGGGTGGTCGCGCTCGGGCCGGCGGTGCTGCTCCTGCTGGGCAGGCTCTGGCTCGCCATGCTGCGCCGCCTGCCCCGGGACTGAATGATGTCCGGTACCCCTTGAAACCCTATGGAATCGTCCTAGAAACCGTAGATGCCCTAGGAAGCTGCAGATGCTCAAGACCCTTCGCCGTCCGCTAGGATGGCTAGCCCTCACCCTCGCTTCGGCTCTCGTGCTCGCCGCCACGGACGCCGCCTTACACGCCCCGGCCACGGCCGCCGCGATCCTGCCGCCGGGGGCGCTGGCCCCGACCGACGATCAGCGCGATATCGCGCGCAAGATCGGCCGGATCCTGGAAGAAACTCACTACAGCCGCCAAGTCATCGATGCCAGCTTCTCGCGGCAGGTGTACCACCAATACCTGGAGGGTCTCGACCCCGAGCACTGCTATTTCCTCGCCAGCGACGTGCAGGAGTTCTCGGTCTACCAGGACAAGTTCGATGACATGATCCACACGGGGAACGTCGACCCCGGATTTCTCATCTTCGACCGCTTCAAGCAGCGCAACCGCGAGCGGATGGAGTATTCGATCGGCCTGCTGAAATCCCAGCCCGACTGGAATACGACCGCGACCTACGACTTCGACCGCGACCATGCGCCGTGGCCCACGACCGAGGCTGACATGGACCAGCTTTGGAAGAAGCGCGTCACGAACGATGTGCTGGCGCTGCTGCTCGCCGGCAAGACCTGGCCGCAGGCGGCGGACCTCCTGCGCAAGCGCTATCAAACCGTGATCCAGCGCGTGGATCAGGTCAAGGCCGAGGACGTGTTCGAGGACCTGATGAACGCGTACGCGCGCACCTACGATCCGCACACCACCTACTTCTCGCCAGTCAACTCCGAGGAGTACCGCATTCAGATGAGCCTCAACTACGAGGGCATAGGCGCCTCGCTGCAGCTCATCGACAACTACGTCACGGTGATGAACGTCATTGCGGGAGGGCCCGCGGCCGTCTCCGGCGCCTTGAAGGCGAACGACCGCATCACCGGCGTCGGCCAAGGCTCCGCAGGACCTCTGACCGATGTCGACGGATGGCGTCTCGATGATGTGGTGCAGCTCATTCGCGGCAAGGCGGGTACCGCCGTGAGGCTGCAGGTACTGCCTGCAGGCGCGGCGCCCGGCTCCAAGGAGAAGGTTCTCGAGTTCGTCCGCAACAAAGTGACACTGAAGAATCAGGAAGCGCAGAGCCAGCTCAAGACCATCACCGATCACGGCCGCACCTACAAGATCGGCATCATCACGGTGCCGAGCTTCTATGAGGACATCGCCGCGGAGAACGCCGGCGATCCGAACTATCGCAGCACGACCCGCGATGTTCTGCGGCTGCTCGAGAAGCTCGAGGACCAGCACATCGACGGGCTGGTACTCGACCTGCGTGACGACGGCGGCGGCTACCTGCCGGAGGCGACGGCCCTCACGGGTCTCTTCATCCCGCACGGCCCCGTCGTGCAGCTGCGCGATCGCAACGGCAGCATCGAAGTGCTCGACGATCCGGAGCAGGGCCCTGCCTATTCCGGGCCGCTCGCCGTGTTGGTGAATCGCTTCAGCGCCTCGGCGTCGGAGATCTTCGCCGGCGCCATCCAGGACTACCACCGCGGCGTGATCATCGGCCAGAACACCTTCGGCAAGGGCACGGTGCAGAACCTCGTGCCGCTCGACCGCTGGAGCGACCAGCCGGTCGACGGCCAGCTCACCGTCACCATCGGCAAGTTCTATCGTGTTACCGGCGAGAGCACTCAACACCGCGGCGTGGTGCCCGACGTGGTGCTGCCCTCGCCCATCGATCCCAAGGAGGTCGGCGAGGCCGATCAGCCCGATTCCCTGCCGTGGGACCGCATCTCCGGCGTACCCTTCAAGACCAGCACGGGGATCTCAGCCGTGCCGTCGATCGCACAACTCGAGAGCGACGAGACCGCGCGTGCCGCCCATGATCCCAACTATCAATGGCTGGCGGCCGATATCGACTCCATCAACGGCGTGCGCTCGGAGCACACGGTGTCGCTGAATCTCATGGCGCGGCGCGAGGAGCGCACCCGTGACGACAGGACGCTGCTGACCCTCGACAACAAGCGCCGCGCCGCACTCGGACTGCTGCCGCCGCTCACCAGCGTGGATCAGATCGACAAGGGCAAGGACAAGATCCCGGACGTGATCATGGATCAGGCGGCGAATATCATGGCCGACATGATCGCGCTCGACCGCTCCGGCCTGCCCATCGAGAAGACCGCGAGCATGAGCGTCCCGCAATCGTAGCCGCGCGGTTCTAACGCAACAGGACGCGGTAGAGGTCCCAGGTGTCCTCGGCGAGCACGTTCGGCATCCGCGCGGCGGCCAGCCCGGCCGGCGTACCTCCGAGGGCATCGCCCTCGGAGAAAGCGAGCGACTCCGCCGTCGGCGCCGCGTCTGTTGCCGCCCGATAGCGCGCCACCTGCTGCAGGCGCTCTGATCTCTGTTTGACTTCCTGGGCCAGGCTGGCGCGCCCGCGCAGCAGATCGTCCGCGCCGGCGATCTGGTTCATCAGCGCCTCGCACTCGGCGCGTGAGCCGTATTCGTCGGTGGCCTCACGATGGCGAGTCGCCTCTCGAGCCTGCATGACGAGCTGGGTGCGGGCGAGCCGCAGACAGAGCACTTCGGCATAGGCTATCGCCGCGATATTGATGGCACGGCGCGCCTCGAGAGAAAGGCCCGGGAACTCGGGTACCGGCTCGCTGGCGACCTCCGCCGCCGCCTCGCGCGCGGCGCCGAGGGCGACGTCGGCCGCGGCCACTGCGGCACGTGCCTGGGAGATCGTCTGCTCGAGAGCGCGCCGCTTGAAGTAATGCCAGAAACGCCGCAGCCGTCCGCGCTGGCCCTCGAGAGCGGTGACCCGCGCCGCCTCTTCCGCCGCGAGCTGCTCGGCGCCGCGCAGGCGCTGTTCCGCGCCCTGGCGCCTGGCGAACACGCGCCGATTGTGCTCGGCGAGATGTTGGCGCCGCTCGCGCTCGTCCTGTTGCGCGACGAGCTCGGCGACGAATTTCTCGATGAGCTCGTGCCCCGTCAGCCAGAGCCGGCGAAGCTGGTAGAAGACGAGCGCCGGAAACGCCGTCTCGGAAAACCCGAGGCGTCCCTCGAGCGCGCCCAGCATCTCCTGCACGCGCTGGGTGGCGCCCTCTTGCTGCTTGATGCGGTCCTTCAGGCGATAGATCTCCTCCTGCAGCTCCCCGTACGCCTTCTTCAGCTCCGCGCGGTTGCGGAACAGGGCGAGCACGCGATGGTCTTCCTCCGCGGGGTCCTCGCGGCGGAAATTGACCTTCAGGAAGCCGAGCTGTCGAAGCGCCATCATGAGACGTACGGCGGCAGGCCGCCGGTTCTCATTCGGCGCCGGTGAGCCTGGTAGCCGTTGAGAAGCGATGCCCCCGCTCCGCGCAGTATTCCAGCCACTTGTTTAACATCATGTTGCGCGCCCAGCGCTGATCCAGTTCACGCTCCACGAGCGTGCGCAGCGTCCTGAGAACGGGTTGGCTGTGGGCTGCGGCCCATTCCTGGGCCTCGACGAGATGCGCGTCGTGGTAGATGCAGAGCCGCATATCGGGGTAGGCGACGGCGCCGGTGGCTTCCGGCAGAACGTAGGTGAGCAGTGCGGTGCTGGTGTAGGGCGAGCGGCCGGTGACGGTGAGAAGAAGATCACAATCGCCGGCCACCTGCGAGCGGTGCCGGCCTTCCAGCCCCCCCAGGTCCCCCGCGAGCCAGCCGAGGCGGATGAAATTGCTCTCGTATAGGCTCATGAGCGCGACGAAGCTGCGGGGCCGCGCGCGCCAGGAAACTCGTGTCAGGGTGTCATCGAGCATCACCCCGACTATAACGTACGTCGGTTACACTTCAAGCAGTGCAGCGATGGATTTTTCGACGGCAGTCCCGGAACTTTTCGTTGCGCCGAAGCCCGACACTGCGGGGTCCGCAGCGCCTTGCAAGTTCCATGCTTGATTGCAGCTAGGGCCGCAGCCGCCGCTCGATGCCCGTGGTGTTGAGAATGCGGCTGGCGATCTCCTCGATCGAGCACTCCGTAGTGTCGAGCGTCGGGATGCGCAGACGGGCGATCAGCGCCTCGGCGGCGCGCAACTCGTAGCTTACCTGCTGCTGGGAAGCATAACGGCTTTGCGGGCGGCGCTCGTTGCGGATCTGTTGCAGGCGCTCGGGCTTGATGGTCAGGGCATAAAGCTTGCGACGGTGCGGTTCGAGCCGGGCCGGAAGCTGTCCGGACTCGAGATCGTCCTCGGTGAGAGGGTAATTGGCCGCGAATACGCCGTATTGCAGGGCAAGATAGAGACAGGTCGGGGTCTTTCCCGAGCGGGAGACGCCGAGCAGTATGACATCGGCATGCGCATAATCGCCGCCGGTACCGTCATCGTTCGCCAACGCGAAGTTGGTAGCATTGATGCGCGCCGTGTAGGCGCTCAGATCCGCTATGCCGTGCGCGCGGCCTGCCCGATGGGTGGAGCGGGTGTTGAGCTCGCGCTCCAGAGGTCCGACGAAGGCAGCGAAGAAGTCGAGAAAGAGGCCGTTGGCGCGCATCACCACGTCGCGCAGCTCATCCTGCACCAGGGTGCTGAAGATGATCGGCCGAAGTCCTTCCTCCTCCGCGGCGCGGTCGATCCGGCGTACCGCCTCCTCCGCCTTGTCAAGGGTCGACACAAATGGCAAAGTCACGGGTCGAAACTGCAGGCCTTCGAACTGCGTCATTAGGCTGTGACCCAGAGTTTCCGCGGTCACACCCGTCTGGTCCGAAACGAAGAATACGGTTCGACGGCTCATGGTGTGCGGCCCGATCGCGTATCATCCAACGAGTTTGCGTATCGACTCATGTCGGCCCCGAATCATGAAGCGTCACGAGCGCGCGGCTCAGACACAGGGACGTGCCCCGCCGCCGCAGGTGGCGGAGCATTGAGCAAAAACCACGCTTTTTGCTCAATGCAGCGCTGGGCCGGGCAGGAGCCCGGATCCAGCGCCATATACTAGCCGGAGTTCCCTTGAACGAATACGTCATTCCCTTCGAGCGGTTAGGAATGGGAGACCTGGACCGCGTGGGCGGCAAGAACGCCTCGCTCGGCGAGATGATCGGCTCGCTGGCCAAGCTCGGCGTGCACGTCCCGGGCGGCTTCGCCACCACCGCGCACGCCTTCAGGGAATTCCTCGAGCAGGACGGGTTGGGCGGCCGGATCCGCGCGGAGCTCGCCTCGCTCGACGTCGACGATGTGACGCGGCTGGCCGCCGCCGGCGCCCGTATCCGCCAGTGGATGCTCGCGACACCCTTTCCTGCCGCCTTGCAACAGGCGGTCAAGGACGAGCTGCGGCGAATGAGCGGCGGCGCGGAGATCGCAGTCGCAGTCCGGTCCTCGGCGACCGCGGAGGACCTGCCGGACGCCTCCTTCGCCGGACAGCAGGAAACCTTCCTCAACGTCCGCGGCGAAGCGCGGGTGCTCGAGGCGATGCACGAAGTGTTCGCGTCCCTCTTCAACGACAGGGCCATTTCCTACCGCGTCCACCAGGGTTTCGACCATGGCGCGGTAGCGCTATCGGCGGGCGTGCAACACATGGTGCGCAGCGACCTCGGCGCCAGCGGTGTCATGTTCACGCTCGACACCGACTCCGGCTTCCGCGATGTCGTCTTCATAACTGCCTCGTACGGCCTCGGAGAGACCGTGGTGCAGGGCGCGGTCAACCCGGACGAGTTCTACGTCTACAAGACCGGGCTCAGGGCCGGCAAGCACGCCGTGCTGCGCCGCAACCTGGGAGCCAAGGCGATCAAGATGGTATATGCGCCGCCCGGATCGGCTGAGCGCGTGCAGACTGTTGCGGTCGCGGAGGTCGACCGCGCGCGCTTCTGCCTGACAGACGAGGATCTCCTCACCCTCGCCCGCCAGGCGCTCGTCATCGAGGAGCACTACCGCCATCCGATGGACATCGAATGGGGCAAAGACGGCGCCACGGGCGAGATCTTCATCCTGCAGGCCCGCCCGGAGACCGTACAGAGCCGCGCCGGCCGCACGATCCAACGCTTCCACCTGAAATCGCGTTCGCGGGTCCTGGCCACCGGCCGCAGCATCGGGCAGCGCATCGGCTCCGGACCGGCACGCATCATCCGGGATGTCGCCGAGATGGCGCGCGTGCAGGCGGGCGATGTGTTGGTTGCCGACATGACCGACCCGGACTGGGAGCCGGTCATGAAGCGCGCGGCGGCGATCGTCACCAACCGGGGCGGTCGCACCTGTCACGCCGCCATCATCGCGCGCGAGCTCGGCATCCCCGCCGTGGTCGGCTGCGGCGATGCCACGCAGCGTGTCAGCGAGGGCCAGGAGGTCACCGTCTCCTGCGCCGAGGGCGACACCGGTTACGTCTATACGGGCCTGCTCGAGTATGAGCGCAAGCAGATCGAGCTCGACTCGCTGCCCAGGATTCCCGTGAAGATCATGATGAACGTCGGCAACCCCGATCGGGCGTTCGACTTCGCGGGGATTCCCAACCGCGGCGTCGGGCTGGCGCGGCTGGAGTTCATCGTCAACCGCATGATCGGCGTGCATCCGCGCGCGCTCCTCGAGTACGAGCGCCTGGATGACGACCTGAAAGCGCAGATCCGCAGCCAGATGGCCGGTTATGCCGACCCGGTTTCCTTTTATGTGGAGAAGCTGGCGGAGGGGATTGCGCAGATCGCCGCGGCGTTCGCGCCGGAGCCGGTGATCGTGCGCCTGTCGGACTTCAAGTCCAATGAGTACGCCAACCTCATTGGCGGCGGGCGCTACGAGCCGCAGGAGGAGAACCCGATGCTCGGCTTTCGCGGTGCCTCGCGGTATGTCGATGAGAACTTCCGCCCCTGCTTCGAGCTCGAATGCCGCGCCCTGAAGCGCGTACGCGAGCTGATGGGCCTCACCAACGTGCAGGTGATGGTCCCATTCGTGCGCAGCGTCAAGGAGGCGAAAAAGGTGACGGAGTTACTGGCCACGAACGGCCTCCGCCGCGGCGAGAACGGCCTGAAGGTCATCATGATGTGCGAGCTGCCGACCAACGCACTGCTCGCCGACGAGTATCTCGACCACTTCGACGGCATGTCGATCGGCTCCAACGATCTGACCCAACTCACCCTCGGGCTCGATCGGGACTCCGCCATCATGGCGCCACACTTCGACGAGCGCGACGAGGCGGTCAAGCGCCTGCTCGCCATGGCCATCTCCGCCTGCCGCAGGCGCGGCAAGTATGTCGGCATCTGTGGGCAGGGCCCCTCGGATCACCCCGACCTGGCGCGCTGGCTGGTCGATCAGGGCATCGAGAGCATGTCCCTGAACCCCGATACGGTCGTCGAGACGTGGATGTTCCTGGCTGGAGAGTCGGAAAAAGTTACGAGCCAGTGACGCCCGAATAGGCCGGGGCGAAGAGCCGCCGCCGGTAATAGCGCAGCTCCTCGATCGACTCGCGGATGTCCGCCAGCGCCAGGTGCGAGCTCTGTTTGGCGAGGCCGCCCGCAACCTCCGGCGCCCACCGCCGCGCCAGCTCCTTCAGGGTGCTGACATCGAGGTTGCGGTAGTGGAAGAACCTCTCGAGCTGCGGCATCTGGCGGGCGAGGAACCGCCGGTCCTGGCAGATGCTGTTGCCGCACATCGGCGAGGCGCCCGGCGCCACCAGCGTGGCCAGGAACTCGAGCGTGCGCGCTTCGGCCTCGTGCACGCTGATACGGCTCGCGCGCACGCGCAGCAGCAGGCCCGAGGAGCCGTGCTGCCGCTGGTTCCAGTCGTCCATGCGTGCCAGCGCCTCGTCCGGCTGGTGAATCGCCATGACCGGCCCTTCCGCCAGGACGTTGAGCTCCTTATCGGTGACGATCGTGGCGATCTCGATGATAGAGTCCGTGTCGGGCTTCAGGCCCGTCATCTCCAGGTCTATCCAGATGAGATTGTCGGCGCTCGGCATACCGTGAGTGTAGCAACCTTCGACGCGCGCGTGATCGCGGCTTTCGGCCGGCACCTCCTGGTGCAGGAGGCTTCCGGCCGCACGCTCAGGGCGCGCCCTTTTGGACGCGAGCTCGGGGCCGTCTGCGGCGACAACGTCCGCTGCCGTGATGACCCTCGCCACGGTGAGGTGCACGTGATCGAGGTGCTGCCCCGGCGAACGGCGCTTTACCGGTCGAGCGCGCGTGGCGGGGTCGAGCCCGTTCTCGCCAACCTCACGCTGCTGTTGGTTGTCATCGCGCCAGTGCCGCCGCCCGATCCGTTCGTGGCCGACCGGTACCTCGCCGCCGCAGAGTCGGCCGGTGTCGCCGCCATGCCCCTGCTCAACAAGGCGGAGCTGGGCATCGGCGCCGAGCTGCGGTCGCAACTCGACGTCTACGCGGCTGCGGGTTACGACTGCATGACAGTTTCGGCCACCACGGGCGAGGGTGTCGACGCGTTGCTGTCGGTATGCGCCGGGCACGTCGCGGCGCTCGTCGGACAATCGGGTGTCGGGAAGTCATCGCTCGTGCTCCGGCTCGCGCCCGATGTCGCAGTCGAGATCGGCGGGCTGATGCGCGACGAGGAAGGACGCCATACCACCACCGTGTCGCGCCTTTACGAGCTGCCGGGCGGGGGAAAGCTCATCGATTCCCCGGGCGTGCGCGACTTCGCGCCCGCCGCGGATCACCTCGATCCGCGCACCATGGGGTTTCGCGAGGTGGCGCGCCTCGCCGCGGGCTGTCGGTTCCAGGACTGCCGGCACATGCGCGAGCCTGAATGCGCCGTGCGCCAGGGCGTCGAGTCAGGATCGATGGACGCCAGACGCTACGAGAGCTACCGCCGCCTGCGGCGGCTCGCCGAAGACCTGACAGCAGCGAGGGGTCCGAAGCAGAGACGTTGAGTCAGACGACGGTCTGGCGGCCGGCGAGCGCGTGGGCCAGCGTGCCGCCGTCGACGTACTCGAGCTCCCCGCCGATCGGCACACCATGCGCGATCCGGCTCGCGCGCAGTCCGCGGCGAGTGGCGAGCTCCGCGAGAAAGTGCGCCGTGGCCTCGCCCTCGACGGTCGGATTGGTCGCCAGAATCAACTCGCGCACCGTACCTTCCTCGAGGATGGCCTCGAGCTCGCGGATGCCGAGCTGCTCCGGGCCCACACCATCGAGCGGCGACAGGTGTCCCATGAGAACGAAGTAGCGTCCGCGGTAACTGCCCGACTGCTCGATGGCAACGACATCCGCCGGGGATTCGACTGCGCAGAGGAGCGACCCCTCGCGCTGCGGGGCCGCGCAGATCGAGCACAGCTCGTCTTCGGTGAGCATGCGGCAGCGCCGGCAACGCGTCACGGAATCGAGCGCCCCATCGAGCGCCTGCGCCAGCACGCGCGCGGCAGGCCGCCCGTCCTGCAGGAGGTGGAAGGCCATGCGCTGCGCCGTCTTCGGCCCGACGCCGGGGAGCGATCGCAGCGCTTCGATCAGCTGGGTGAGTCGGGGAGAATGCTTCAAAACGGCAGTTTCACGCCGGGAGGCAGCTGCAGACCGGCCGTCACGGCCGACATTTTTTCCTGCACCTTCGCTTCCACCTTGTGGACGGCATCGTTCACGGCAGCGGCAACGAGATCCTCGAGCATCTCGCGGTCCTCACCGATCACGGCGGGCTCGATCTGCACGCGGCGGGTCTCGTGCCGGCCGCTCATGGTCACCTTCACCATGCCACCACCGGCCTCACCGACCACTTCCAGGGCGGCGATCTCTTCCTGGACCTTCTGCATGTTGGCCTGCATGGCCGCCGCCTGCTTCATCAGGTTGTTGAAATTCGGCATGGGCTCCTCTGATGATTGGCTAAAACAGGCCTGCGGCCGTTTTAGCGATCTCTGTATGAATGCTGTGCCGTCCGCGGGCCAAGGAACGGCCTTGGCCCGCTCAGTCTCATTTTACGGGGCGGATGGTTTCCGGAACCATCGTCGCCCCGAAACGGTCGCGAAAGCCCTGGACGCCCGGGTCCGACTCGAAGGCGCGGCGCGCGGACTCGGCCTCTTCTTGGGAGACGCGCTGATCGGCCTGGGCCGGAGTCTCCGCCGACGGGAGGACGGCAGTGAATTCCAGCCGCACGGGCTCGCCGTAGTACTTCGAAAGCGCCTGCGCCAGCTTCTCCTCCACGGCAGCGGTTCGCATGAACTTGCTGCGCGGATCGAGGGCCAGGCGCACGATCGCGCCCTCGCGGCCAACCAGCACGCAATGCGCCGCCAGCTGACGCGCCGCCCCCTGGAGCTCGGTAGCGGAAATAATGGCAGCCCAGTCCTGAGAGCCAGCCTGAGAGCCACCAGGAGCGGCAAGTGGCGCGGCATCGGCGGCCAGCCCCGCCGCAGGAACCGACGCCGCCGCGCTCGAGGCGGGCTTCGGCGCGACCGAGGCCCTGGCCGGACTGGAAGCCGCGCCTCTCGCGCTGGATATCGATCCCGGGGCGCGAGACTCGCCGGCGCCCGCTTGCGGACGGAAGGCGATCATCCTGAGCAGCACCATCTCGAACCCCGTGCGCGGATCGGGCGCGAGAGCCAGGTCCCGCCGCCCGATGATGGCCGTCTGGTAATAGAGCTGGACGTCCTCGGGAGGGATGGTGCGGGCCAGACGCTCGAGCAGCTCCGGGGCGTAGAGGTCATCGCCGTCGAAGTCCTTCACGACCTGCTTCAGGGCAATGCGGGTGAGAAGCGAGGCCAGCTCGTCGAGCACCTGAGCGTAATCGGGCGCGAATTCCTCCAGCGCCTGCGCCTGACGCAGCAGCTCTGCCGCATCCCCCACTGCCAGCCGCTCCGCCAATTGCAGCACGTGATCCCTGGCGATGGTGCCGAGCATTGCGCGGGCCTCCGCCTCGCCCGCCCGCCCGCCGCCGAAGGCGATGAGCTGATCGAGCAGCGACAGACCGTCGCGCATGCTCCCATCAGCGGCCTGCGCGACGAGCGCCAGACCCGCGGGCTCGAAGTCGATGCCTTCCTTTTCCAGGATGGCGCGCAGATGCCCGGCGATCTGCGCGAGCGGAATCCGCTTGAGGTTGAACTGCAGGCAGCGCGACAGCACCGTGACCGGCAGTTTCTGCGGATCGGTGGTGGCGAGCAGGAATTTCACGTGCGGCGGCGGCTCCTCGAGAGTCTTGAGGAGCGCGTTGAATGAGTGCGTCGACAGCATGTGTACCTCGTCGATCAGGTACACCTTGTAGCGGCCGCGGGTCGGGGAGTACTGCACGTTGTCGAGCAGTTCGCGGGTATCGTCGACCTTGGTGCGCGAGGCCGCATCGACCTCGATGAGATCGACGAAGCGCCCGGCATCGATCTCTCTGCACGTAGCACACTGGCCGCAGGGAGTGGCCGTGACTCCGGTTTCGCAGTTGAGGCACTTGGCGAGAATGCGCGCGATGGTCGTCTTGCCCACACCGCGCGTGCCGGTGAAGAGAAAGGCGTGATGGACGCGGCCGGTCTCGAGCGCGTTCACCAGCGCCCGGCGTACGTGGTCCTGCCCGACCAGCTCGGCAAAAACCCGCGGCCGCCACTTGCGCGCCAGCGCCGTGTAGGTCTCAGTCATTCAATTGGCCTTGAAATGGAGGCGGCCCGCGTCAGCGAGAGCTCCGGCACCCGACATCGCCGCTGCCGCTGCTGCCTTCCGGCCCTGACGGGGTTCACGACTGGTCGTCGCGGAGTAGCCGACACGGGCCACCATGGCTCAAAGAGCTCGAGCGCCAATCCTTTGAAATCAAAAGCTTATACGCAGAGCCCGGGATATCCGCCACGATGATAGCAAAGGCCGGCGGCGCGCGCCGCGCCGCTCTCGAACGCGAGAAGACGATCAGAAGTGCAGATCGATCGTGGCGCCGATCGTGCGCGGCTGCTGGATGACGATCGCGCCGCCGGCGTTCGGCGTCCCAGTGTTCGTGTAGAAGGTGAGTCCCCGGGAATCGGCGATGTTCTTGCAGTACAGCTCGAACGTCCACCGCTCGTCCTGCAGGCCGAGACGCAGATTCAGGGTGTTGTAGCCGCCCAGGTCAGCGCGAGGATTGGGCACGAAGACGAGGGCGTTGTCCTGGACCGTGGCGGTCGCGGCGAAATCATCGACGCGCGATCCGATATAGCTCCAGGTCGCACCTGCGAACGCACTGTAGTCGCCGAACGCATGCCAGGTGTAGTCACCATCGAGCGAGTTGCTCCATTTGGGCGCGTAGGGCAGCTGATCGCCGGTGAGGCCGCCGGTCGCTGGGGCGTCCGCCGTGAGGTAGGCATCGACGTAGGCGCCGGCGAGCGTAAGGTTGAGGCCCTCGAAAGGCGTGAGCCCGAAGGACCACTCGAGACCCTTGCTGCTCGCCGTGCCGCCGTTGGCGTTGATGCCGAAGCTATCGACGTACTCGAACAGCTGGATCTTCTTCCATTTGATCAGGAACGCGTCCACGTCGATCGACAAGCGGTTGTCGAGTTGCACGGTCTTCAAGCCGATCTCGTAGTTGACGGTCGAGTCCGCCTGGTAGCTGGTAGGTACGCCGGTCGGGGTAATCGGCGGCAGCGCGTTCGGGCCGCCCGGACGGTAGCCGCTCGCCACCCGCACGTAGGCCATCGTGTTCTGGTTGAGGTGCCAGCGTGGTGCGACCGAGTAGGTGAAGTCCGTGCCGGTCGAGGCGCCGCCGCTGAGCACCGGCGGGTTCACCAGCAGGCCGCCGATCGACTCGTTCTCGGACTGCTTGTTCTCCGACCAGCGGCCGCCGAGCGAGAGGTCGAATGCCGGATTGAAGTGGTAGGTGAGCTGCGCGAACCCGGACCACTCGCGATAGAGCGCATCGAGGTTGATATTCTCCAGCGAGGGTAAGCCGGTGGATGCCAGGGTCGGGATGATGAATGAGGGGATGGTCTCGGCGAGCGTCGAGGATTCACGCGTGTAGAAAGCGCCCAGCTGCCATTCGAGCGTCTGGCCCGCCGAGGAGGCGAGCCGCAGCTCCTGCGTGAACTTCTTGATGTAGAGGTCGTCGGTCTCGGCGGCCCCGGCGTTGGTGCCGGGGGGCAGGAGACTCTCCACGAGCTCGCCTCCGGTGACTCCGGGCGCGAAATCCGCCGAGGTCCCGTCGAAGAGCTGGTTCTCCGTGGTTGTGCCATCACTCGTAATCGAGGTGAAGGTGCCCCAGCCTAGGTTCCAGGCTACCGTGCCGCTGTAGATGTCGTACTTGAAGGTCGCCGGCTCGGCTATGTAGCGATGCTGGTCGTAGTTGCCATCGTCCGGTTGCAGCTGGTCTGCCTGCGGCGCGACCGGGTTGGGGGCGCCGATCACGTCAATCTGCGGCGAACCGTCGGTGTGCAGCAACTGTCCGAAAGCCGTCAACCGGATCGAGAGGTTGTCGGTGACGTCGACCAGGAACGAAGCGCGTCCGCCCTCCTGGTAGCCGCGATTGACATCGCTCTCACCGAGCTGCGGATCGTCGATATAGCCGGGAAGCTTCGTGTAGAAGCCATCGAGGCGGAGTGCGGCTGAACCGGTGACCGGCAGATTCACCATGGCCTTGTAGGAGGGAGCGTTCTGGCCGTGCGCGACGTCCTCGTCGCCGAGCTCGAACGCGGCCGCGAACTTCGTCGGGTCGGGCGGGTTGGTCACGTACTTGATCAGGCCGCCCTCGCTGCCGGCGCCGTACAGGGTGCCCTGCGGCCCACGCAGCACTTCGACACGCTGGAGGTCCCAGGTGTCGAAGTCACCGGCGGCGATCGAGCCGTTGGCGAGCGCGTTGCTCGAGCCGAACGGGACGTCGTCGATGTAAGTGGTCACGGTCGAGCCGACGCCGCCCACGTTCTCGCCGCGAAGGGTCAGCTTGTCGAGGCCGGGCGCTTCCAACTCCACCGACAGGCCCGGCACCTGAGTCTCGAGGTCCGCGAAGTCGATGAGGTGCATCGATCGAATGCTGTCGCTCGTGATCGCGGTGACCGCCATGGGCACGTTGATCAGCTTCTCCTGGCGCTTCTGCGCCGTGACGACGACCTCCTGGAGCGTCGCCGCCGACTGCGGATTGGCCGCATCGTCGGCTCGCGCCGCCTGGCCCGCCGCGAAGGCGGACGTCAGCACGAGCAGCATGGACGACGAAACACGAACTGATCTGAACATGAGCGTTCTCCCCGTGACGGGATGGGTCGCCGTTTCGGGCTTTTTTTCAAGTTGCGGGCGATACATGCGAGCCGGGACGGAAATGGAGGTCCTGATAATCGAAGCTGAAATCGGCGAGCGGTGACACCGGCTTCATAGCTATGGAAGTGATGCGGCCGTTGCCGACCTTGAAGGTCACATAGGCATCCTCGATGCCGCGCTCGGTCCAGTGCGCGCGGAAGGTGTCATCGGCGACGTGCTCGAGGGAGCCCTGCATGTTCGGCGTGCGATCGAAGTTGATCCACAGTTTGCTTCCGGCTCGCACGGTAACCGTCATGGTTCCGTACCATGGATCGGCATACGCACCTGCATAGCGCGCCATCGGCAGCGACGATCTGTCGTTCGGTTTATATTGCTGCGGCAGATTTTTCAGCTGCGCCAGCGTCTGACCGATGAGCTGCTTGCGGATTCGCTGCAGGTTGCCCACCCAATCCTGCTGCGGCTGTCCGAGATAGTAGGCGAGCAGGTAGTCGACCACGGCGCGCCTCGTGCCACCGTCTTCGGAGTCGATGACCACGGAGAACGCGACATGTCTGTCGGGGATGAAGTAAAGCGCGGCGAGCGCGCCGAACACCGCGCCGGTGTGCTCGACGACGGTATGGCCATAATCGTCTTCAACGAACCAACCCAGCGCATAATCCTGGAACGTGGGCTCCGGCAGCAGCACGGAGACGGCGCCGAAAGCGTCCGACGGGATCACGTCGACGGGATTCCAGAGCTCGCGCACCGCCTCGGCACTGAGGAGTTGCTTGCCGTCGGGCAGCTTGCCGCCCCGTTCCCACATGGCCATCCACCTGGCCATGTCGACCGCGCTGGCGTTGACGGAGCCGCAGGGCGCGGCGGCCTTCGCATCGAGGACTTGCGTCAGGATTCTTTCCTTGCCCATGCCGCGGATCGGCCCATCGGTGCGGCCGTGCAGCGCGACAGCATTCGGCGCCGTTGGATCGTAGAGCGTGCGTGAGTCGCCCATGCCGAGCGGAGCGAAGATGTGGTGCGCGACGAAGTGCTCCCAGGACTCACCGGAAACCGCCTGCACGAGCGCCCCGGCGACGATGTAGGTGATGTTGTCGTAGGCGAACACCTCACGGAAGCCGGTTCTCGGCTCGAGGTAACGCAGCGCATGCACGACATCCGCCCGGCTGCGGGTCGTGGTCGGGATGATGAGCAGGTCGCCCTCGCCGAGACCGAGGCCGGTGCGATGAGTCAACAGATCGCGAACCGTCATGTGCTCGGTCGCGTACGGGTCGTACATTCTGAAGCCGGGCAGCTTGTCCACCACCCGGTCGGTCCACTTCAGCTTCCCTTCATCGACGAGTATGGCCAGGGCGGCCGAGGTAAAGGCCTTCGTCTCCGACCCGATCGGGAATGCGGTGTCGGGCGTGACCGGAGCCCGGGTAGCGATGCTGCGCACTCCGTAGCCCTTGGCGATCACCGTCCTGCCATTCTGAACGATGGCAAGCGACAGCCCGGGCGCACCGAATGCCTGCATTGCGCGCGCAACGTATCGATCGATGTCTGGAGGCGGCGGGCTCGCGGTCGGCGCCGCGCCCGCGGCCCGCAGGCCCGAGATCAAAGCGACCGCCGCCGCGACCGCAGTCAGCCGCCGACGGATCCCGTCAGAACGAAACCGTGAAGCTCGCCAGGCCAAGATGGATCACTCCCCAGATGCCGTAAATACCCGCGAGTCCCAGGACGAGCTCGCCGCAGCGCGCCAGAATCCCCCCGGGTCCCATCCGCAGCCGTAGGCCCGCGTTTGCGATCATTGCGAGGCTGCCCGGGATCGCGAGCACGCCGAGGATGTAGAGCGGGATGAACCGACCCAACAGCTCGCCGCCGACCAGGGCATCGAGCCCGGCGAGACTCGCGAAGAACGCCACCCATCCCAGGATGAGCAGCAGATAGATCACTGCGCCGATGCGCGCGGCGAGGCGCAGCGCCGCTTTGAGCGGCGGCAGCGCGAGCGGGCGCTCGAATCGGCGGCGGATGATGCCGCCGCCGACCCATATCCCGACGGTGAGCAGCATGACGACGAGGAAGAGCCCGCCCAGGAGCTTCATGAGTGAGCTCTGCCCCAAGCCGTGGACCCGCTGATTGATATCGACCGGAATCGTGTCGTCAGATACCCAGTAACCGATCTCACCTGCCTCGGCGGTGACGAACTTGAGGTGCGCCTGTCCGCCCACCTCCCGCCAGGTGAGCGGGCCCACTTCCCGCCAGTGCTTCGGAATTCCACTCAAGTGGGTGAGCTCGCTCGCCTCGATCTGTCCGTTCGGATCCGCGCTCACCGAGGACTGGCTGATGGCATTGAGGATGCCCAGCACCGTGTGTCGGCTCGACGCATAGGAGCCCGCCACACGCGCGGCATCCTTGCCGGGATCGGATACCGTTGCCTCCTTTGGAGGCGTGTATGGAAAGTAACGGTCGAGGAAGCTGCGGAAGATGGCAACGCGCACGTCCTCCGCCGCGCCGGCAGCGCCGGAGCTGTTCAGCATGATGACGAAGGCGACGCCCCTGTCGAGCAGCAGGTGGACGTCGGCGTGGAAGGCGCCGGTGTCACCGGCATGGCCGATGATGCGCAGGCCGTTGCGGTTCTCGTCGTAGAAGCCCAGATCCATGCCGTTCATGCCGGCAACCGGCCGGCCCTGCGGCGTATGCATTTCCTGGAGCGTTGCGGCCGTCAGGATCTGCGCGCCGCCGGCGCTGCCGCCACCCAGCTGGGCCAGCGCGAATTTCGCGAGGTCCGTTGCATCGGTGGTGAGCGCACCGGCGGGCGCGGCCTCGACCAGCTCGAAAGGAACCGCGCTCCGATCCGATGCCTGTCTGTAGCCGCTGGCCATGAAGGGTCGCAGCTTCGCCGGCAGCGGCTGTTGGAACGTCGACTGATCCATCCCGAGCGGTTGCAGGATGTGCCGCGTGATGTATTCGTCGTACGACTCACCCGATACGCGCTGGACGATGTAGCCCGCGAGCGTCGCTCCATAGTTCGAGTAGGCGACCACCCGGCCCGGCGGCTCGATGAGCGGCGGCATGTGCCTGAGGAGATATTGCCGCAGGGGGAACATCTGGCTCGGCTTGTTGACGAAGAGATCGGTTACCGTGTCCTCGAATCCCGCCGAATGCGTCATCACATCACGCAGCGTGATGGGCCTGCCGTAAGGCTCCGGCACCTTGAAATCGAGGTAGTCATTGACATCGCGATCCAGGTCGAGCTTGCCCTGCTCGACGAGCTGCATCACCGCCGTCCAGGTGAAAAGCTTCGACACCGAACCTGCCCGGAAGAGCGTCTGGTCCGCGATCACCGGCCGGCGAGACTTCATGTCCGCGAAGCCGTAGCCGTCGGCGAAGATGAGTTGGCCGTTGCCCACCACCGCGACGGAAGCGCCCGCTATGTTGGCCTGAGCGATGGCATAGGGAACCATGCCACCGAGAAAGGCGCTCAGATCCGCCGCTGTCAGCTGCGGTGGTTCGACGTTGGCCGGAGGCGCGTCAGCGGACGCGAGCGTCGGCCCGATGAGCGCCAGCAGCAGCAGCATCGCGCCCTTGACTCTCATGCTCGTCCGCATCGCGGCAACCTCAGTAATGAAAGCTGAAGCTGGCGAGACCGAAGGCGAAGATCGCCCACAGGCCCCATAGTGCGCAAAGCGCGAGCAGCCCCTCCCCGCAGCGCACCAACCACCCGCCGGGTCCTCGCAGCAGGCGCCTGCCGGCCTCCGCGAGAATCGCCAGCGCGCCGAGCACGGCCAGAGCCCCTAGGATGTAGGCAAGAACGAGTACGCCTCCGATGCCACCGGTGCTCTTGAGTAGCACCGCGAACGTCGCGACCCACGCCAGAATGGCGCCGAGTATGACGGCCACCCCTAACCGGGAAGCCAGACGCAGCTGCTTCTCGTGCGGCGTGACGAGGAGCGGCCTCTGGAAGCGGCGCCGCACGATCCAGCCGCCGAGCCAGATCGCGATCGTGAGGATGAGGACCGCGATGAATACCGACCCGATCCACGTCACATCACCCTTCTGGCCGAGACCGTGGACCTTCTGAAAGATCATGACCGGCAGGAAGTCGTCGGAGATCCAATAGCTGACATGCCCGTTGGCGTCGGTGACGAACTTGAGATGCGTCTGCCCACCGACCTCGCGGTAGGTGAGCGGGCCGACCTCCCGCCAGCGCCTCGGGGTGCCGGCGAGATTCTTGAGCATGTCCACCTCGATCTCGCCGCTGGGAAGGGCAGTGACGGCCGACTGCGTGAGAGCATTCAGGATTCCGAGCGCGCTCTCGATGCGGCGGGACGTGAGATACCAACCGGCCACCCGCGCCGCATCGGTCTGCGGGTGCGCGATGGTCGGCTCGACCGGCGGCGTGTAGGGGTAGTAGCGGTCGAGGAACGCGCGGAATAGTCCCGTACGCACCTGCTCGGCCGCGCCGTCCGTGCCGAGACTGTTGAGAGAGATGAAGAATCCAACGTCCTTGTCGAGAAGCAAGTGCAGATCGCTGTGGAAATAATTGGTGTCACCGGCATGACCGATGATCCGCAGCCCGTTGCGGTTCTCCTGGTAGAAGCCGAGATCGTAGCCGTTCATCCCGGGCGCCATGCGCGACTGCGGCGTATGCATCAGCTTCGTTGTGGCGGCGTCGAGAATCGAGGCGCCGTCGTAGCTGCCACCCTCGAGCTGGGCGATCATGAAATGCGCCATGTCGGTCGCGGTGGCGGACAGCGAGCCCGCCGGCGCTACCTCTACATACTCGAACGGGCCGGGCTTCTTGTCCGAAGCCGTGATGTATCCCCGCGACATGCCCTTGGCGAGAGCCGCCGGCAGTGGCTGCTCGAAGGTCGAATGATCCATGCCGAGCGGTTGGAAGATGTGGCGCTCGATGTACTCGTCGAACTGCTCGCCGGATACGCGCTGCACGATGTAGCCGGCGAGCATCGCACCGTAGTTGGAATACGCCACGACCTTGCCGGGCGGAAAGATCTCCGCGGGTATGTGCTTGACGAGATAATCCCGGTACGGCACGAGCTGCTGCGCGGACGTGACGAAACTGCCGTCGAAGGTGTCTTCGAACCCCGGCGTATGGGTCATCAGGTTGCGCAGCGTGATGGGTCCGAACGTCTCCGGGATCCTGAAGTCGAGGTAGTCATTGATGTCGCGATCGAGATCGAGCTTGCCGGCCTGCACTTGCTGCATCACGGCCGTCCAGGTGAAGGTCTTGGAGACCGAGCCGGGCCGAAACAGCGTCTGGTCCGCGATCACCGGTTGCCGCTTGTTGACGTCCGCGTAGCCATACCCTTTCGCGAAGACGATCTGGCCGCCGGCGACCACGGCAACAGTGGCACCGGCAATGTTGCCGCGACGAATGGCGTACGGAACGATGCCGTCGAGGAATGCCGCCACGTCAGCCGGCGTGACGGCAGGCGTGCCACTGTCGCTCGGTGCCGCCGCGGGCGCTGCAGCCGCCTCGCTGCTCGCAGCGGCTGGAGACGCTTGCGGCGCCAGTCGATTGGGCGGCGTTGCAGCCGTGTGCGCGATCGCCGCGCCGGCTACGAGAAGCAATAGCGTCGCAAAAAGCGCCGCGCTTCCGGCCGGCATTCCTGGCAGCCAGCCGCCGCTGATGGAATTCTGCTTCACTCGCCACCTCATGAGTCAGTTGCTCTTTGCCACCGGCATGGGCACACCCCAGCCATCCGGGCAAAACACCGTCCCGTCTCTGTACAAAGCGGCCGGCCGTCGGTCTTCCGCGAGGAACATCGGCGCGTCGAGATCGACGAGATCGCAGCCGCCGCCGGCCAGACACGCCGGCGCCATGGCGAGCGAGGTGCCAGCCATGCAGCCGACCATGGGTTTCATGCCCATGCGGCGGATCTCCGCGACCAGTTGCAGCGCTTCGGTGAGGCCACCGCACTTGTCGAGCTTGATGTTGATCACATCGAAGAGCCCAACGACATTCGGCAGGTCGCGCAGGCCCTGAACGCTCTCGTCCGCCGCCAGCGGAATGGGCGAAGCGAAGCCGGCGAGCTCGTGCTCGCGGCCGATGCGCACCGGCTGCTCTATCAGCTCGACATGTGCCTCGACGAATGCCGGGAGAACCGTGCGCAGCGAGATGAGGTCATATGCCTGATTGGCATCTACGCCTATCCAGGCGTCAGGTCGCGCGGCCCGCACGGCATGGACCCGCGCGGCATCGCCCTCTCCCGTCAGCTTCAATTTGAGCCGCCCGGCGCCAAGGAACGAAGCCGCCGTGCGTGCCATCGCCTCTGGTGTGTCCGCGCCGACCGTGTAGGTCGTACTCAGCGGATTCGGCGCCTGCAGCCCCGCGATCCGCCAGGCCGGAACGCCGGACGTTTGCGCCTCGAGATCCCAGAGCGCGCAATCGAGTGCATTGCGTGCTCCTCCGGCGGGCAGGAGTGAGCGCAGCGCCTCTCGCGTCACACCCCGTTCGAGCCGAGGGCTGATCGCCTCGAGCTGCCGCGCCATGCCGTGCGGACTCTCGCCTCGATAGTAGACCCCCGCCGCCTCTCCCCGGCCCGATACGCCCTCTTCGGTCAGGGTCACGACCATGACCTCCGACTCCGTAAACGTATAGCCGGTGATCCGGAAGGGAGCCTTCAGGGGCCAACGTTCGATGTCGATGTGAAGATGCATCACGCGTGTCGGCCGCCAGAACGAAGCGTCTGACCTACCACTTACCTTTACGGTTTTGACAAATCTAGCCTGTGATTTCCAAATATGCAATTTTTTTCATCCGGGGATATGCTCGACATTTCACAGGCAGTCGATTTAAATGGCCGCCATGAGCGCAAAAGTACTGAAGACAGCCGAAACAGCGGTCAACGGTCGCGTGACCGCGCATCCGGGGGCGGCGCTGAAAGCTTTGCGCAATCAGCGCGGCTGGACTCTGGCCGAGGTGAGCAGGCGCACCGGCCTTCCGGTCTCGACGCTGTCGAAGATAGAGAACGAGCGCATCTCGCTGAACTACGACAAGCTCGCGTTATTGAGCGCGAGCTTGGGTGTGGATATCTCGGAGCTGTTCTCGCCGGCACTGCGCGGCGGACACGGCACCCTGATCGGCCGGCGCAGCTATACGCCGGGCGATGAGGGCCAGGTGATCGAGACTCGCAACTACGGGCACATCTATCCGGCGGCCGACTTCCTCAACAAACGCTTCGTGCCCATCATCGCGGAGTTGCGCACGCGCTCCCTCGAGGAGTTCGGCGAGCTCATCCGCCATCCAGGCGAAGAATATGCCTACGTGCTGGAAGGCACCGTCATCTTCCATACGGAGCTCTACGCACCGCTGACGCTCCGCAAAGGCGACTCGATCTACTTCGACAGCGGCATGGGCCACGCCTACCTTGCGGCCGAGTCCGGCCCCTGCCGGGTACTGTCGATCTGCTCGGGACCGGAATCGCAGCTCAAGCAAGCGCTGCAGCAGGACAGTGCCAGACCTGCAGCGCGCGCGCGCCGAATCCGCTAGCCACGCCCGAGCGGATCCGCCACGCGCGGATGAAATTCCTGATCACGCTTCTTGCGATAGTCGATCGCGGCGAAATTCATCTGGATGGCGCCCGGAGTCGCCACTGGGATCAGCTCATCGGCGATGGGCGCGAAATTCGCCTGGAAGTGCCAACTGGATTTCACGACGATGATGTGCTTCGAGGCGAGATCGATGCCGAGGCCCGTGAAAGCGTCCGGGGAGAAGGTCTGCGTGCGCACGCTCATGACAACGACATCGATGCCCTCGGTCTCCAGCCAGACTGCATCGCCCATGGCGCCGCGTGCGGCGCCTAAACTCTGCTGATTGTGGTCGCGGACGAAGGCCTTCACAGTCGCAACGACATCCAGCGTATCACCCGAGGCAGGCCCGCACTTGCCTCCTATGCGAAGCGGCAGCGTCGCGCCGACGCCGGCTTCGGCACAAGTGCTTACCGTCACCGGATCCCAGATGCTGCCGTAAGCTGCTTGCTTCACGCCGGCGCGCAGCATCGCCCGCAGCAACGACACGTTGTCGCTCGGCGCCCCGCCGCCGGAATTGTCGGCCGTGTCCGCAAGCACGACGACACCGGCGCACTTCCGAGCCCGATCGAGCGCCGCGGCAATATCGGGATATCGGGGCAGGAGCGTGTCGCGCAGGTCGTAAATCGCGTGGCCGATCTCTGCCGCTGCCGATTCCGCCAGGCGTGCATCGCCATCGGCGATCACCAACACCTTGGAGCCGGTCTCCGGCGTATCTCCCCAGGGAAAACCGTGTCCGAAGCTGACGGAGAGGACGCCGGGGCGCTTCTCGGCCTCCTTCATGCGCCTCACGAGCCCTGCCATCGGCTCCGTGGTCGTGGGGTAGAAGCCAACCATGCGGCAGTCGAACAGATGCGTCACCGGGCGGCACCGCTTCAGGGCCGCGCCGGTGCAGATTGCATAGAGCTCGCGGCCACGCTCGGCGTAATCGATGTGCGGGTATTCCTTCATGAGAATGATGGCATCTGCGGCCGCAATCATCTGCGGCGTCAGATGACAGTGCGGATCGAGTAAGGCGCCGATCCTTGCGCCCGCTCCCAGAACAGCACGAGCCCTGCGGAGAGTGTCGCCCTCACAGTCGTCGCAGCCGCTGGACACCATCGCGCCATGAAGGAAAAAGAGCGCCACGTCGGGCATGCGGGCCCGCAGGTCGGTGAGTATCTCATCGCGGTACTCCTCGTAAACCGCTTGCAGGGTCGGCCCGGAAGGCTGGGCGTGAGCGAAGAGGCCTTCGGCGAATTCATTGCCGTCCCGGAGCGCAAGCTCCTTCCACATTCGGGCAACTACGCCGGTCTCGTCGTCCCGTCCGCGCGTGGTGGCGTCGCCGCGAAAAGGGCCGATCTCCGAGAATCCCCGTTTGCCCGTGGGCCATGGCGCGAAGGTATTGGTCTCGGTGATGAGTCCCGCCGTAAAGACCCGCATGGCTTTCTCCAAATTTTCTGGTTGAGAAAAAACTTTCTATACGCTAAAAATGTGCTCACTTCAATCTCAGCCAGAGTCGCGAGTCCTTGGATACCAGCGGCGGTCACGAGAGCGCCTACCCCCGTCCAGCCACGGCCTGGTGGGGCGTAGCGCTGTTCACCCTGGGGGCCGTCCTCTCGTACACCGACCGGCAGATCCTCACCATCCTCGTCGATCCCATCCGTGCCAGCCTCCATCTGACGGATACCCAGCTGAGTCTCCTGTCCGGTGCGGCTTTCGCGGTGCTCTATTCGTTTCTCGGACTGCCTCTTGGGCGCATCGCCGACCTGGTCTCGCGCCGGGCGCTCATCGCTCTTGCGATCGCAGTCTGGAGCGCCGGCACGCTTGCCTGTGGTCTGGCACATTCCTACGACGGACTGCTCGGCGCGCGGCTGCTCGTCGCGACCGGGGAGACCGCGCTCGCGCCCGCGGCCATCTCGTTGATCGGCGATTATTTCCCGCCCGATCGCCGCGGCACGGCCATGGGTGTGTTTCTCACTGGCATGGTCGTCGGCGCGGGAGCAGCCATCGCCATCGGTGGCGGGCTGCTGCAGCTCGCGGAGGCTCACTCGCTGCGGGCGTTGCCCCTGCTCGGCGCGCTCGCTCCGTGGCGGACCGTCCTCCTCCTCGCCGGAATCGCCGGCCTGGGAATGTCCGCCGCCATGCTCACCTTGTACGAGCCGCCGGGCCGCAGGTTCTCGGCGGCCGTTTTCAGGGCGCGATTTTTCGAGCTCGGCGAGATAACCAGCGTCTTCCGTACTCACGCCAGAGTCCTGCTGCCGCTCTATGGCGCCCTGGCCTTCTGGTGCATCGTCGATGGCGCTCTGCTCTCCTGGACTCCGGCGCTCCTGATGCGCCGCTTCGCGTGGTCGCCCGGGGAGGTCGGCGCTCGCCTCGGATCGATCGCAATCCTCGCCGGTCTCATCGGTACGCCGGCAGGTGGATTCATCTGGGATCGGGTAACCAGGCGCTGGGGGCTGCGTGCCCGATATCCGCTGCTCGTGATCGTGGCGTTCGGCGGGATTCTGGGTATGCCGGTCGGCATCCTCAGCGCGCCCGGCGCGGTGCTGGCGAGCGCCGGCTGGTGGATATTCGTCTCCTCCGCGATGGGCACGATTGCCATCGCCACCATACTCGACATTCTGCCGCCGGAAAGCCGCGGCTTCGGCACATCCACGCTCGCCTTCAACAACATCATCGTCGGCTTCGGTCTCGGTCCGACATTGGTTGCCCTGGTGACCGACAGGGTCTTCCACGACTCCCTCGCAGTCGGCTACGCCATGAGCAGCATCATTGCCCCATCAGTCCTCGTGGCCATCCTTCTCAACGCCGTGGCGATGTTCCGCGTTGGTCAGCTGGGCGCGCCCTCCCAGGGCCTGCCGTCGTGAGCTCGCAAACCGACATCCTCATCATCGGCGCCGGCATCGCCGGCGCCTCCGCGGGGGCCGAGCTCGCGCGCACCCACCGGGTGCTGGTGCTCGAAGGCGAGGCTGCACCTGGCTATCACTCGACCGGACGTTCCGCGGCCGTCTTCTCGGAGTCCTACGGCAATCGGGCGATACGCGCGCTGACACGGGCGAGCCGTCATTTCTTCCATCAGCCGCCGGCCGACTTCAGCGCATATCCCCTGCTGAAGCGCCGCAGTTGGCTTCATGTTGCTTCCATGAGTCAGGCGTCCGCCCTGGAGGACTTTCTGGCGATGGAAGACGTAGCGCTTCGTGTCAGCCGCATCAGCCCGGAGGAGGCCCTGGCGCTCTCGCCGCTTCTGCTGCCGGAAACGGCGGCCGCAGGCGGCGCGTACGAGAAAGATGCCGCCGATATCGACGTCGACGCGCTTCATCAGGGATATCTGCGCCTCCTGCGCCAACGTGGCGGCAAGTTGGTCACAGGCGCGCAGGTGACCGCGCTCGCGCACCGCGGCAAACAGTGGCTCATCGAAAGCACGGCTGGAGCCTTTCAGGCTCGCGTGGTGGTGAACGCCGCCGGTGCCTGGGCCGATCGGGTGGCGATGCTCGCCGGCATTGCGCCGATGCAGATTCAGGCGTGCCGCCGTACCGCGGTGCTGATCGAGCCGGCGAGGCGTGAGATATCCGATTCGTGGCCGCTGACGGTCGATATCGAAGAGGCTTACTACTTCAAACCTGACGCAGGCCTTCTCTTCATCTCGCCGGCGGATGAGACGCCCGTCGAGCCTTGTGACGTGCAGCCTGAGGATCTCGACGTCGCCATCGCCATCGACCGCCTGGAAAGGGCCACGGCGGTGACGGTCGCGCGGGTGCGCCGCAAGTGGGCCGGCCTGCGGTCGTTCGCACCCGATCGCGCGCCGGTCATCGGCTTCGATGAAGCAGCTCCAGGCTTCTTCTGGCTCGCGGGTCAGGGAGGCTACGGCATCCAGACAGCGCCGGCCGCTGCGGCCCTCGCCGCCGCTTTGGTGCGCGATGAACCGAGGCCGCCGGAGTTGGCCGCCTTCGATCCGGCCGCGGTATCGCCGGCGCGCTTTGCGGAGTTGGCGCGACTCCCCGGTCACGGAAGGTGAGCGCCACCGGCATAAACCCCGCCGTCAAAGGCAGAACCTGGTTCGGCCATCCGCGGGGGCTCACGATCCTGTGTCTCACCGAGATGTGGAGCGAGTTCTCGTTCTTCGGGATGCGCACCATCCTCGTCTACTACATGACGCAGCAACTGCTCATCTCCCAGGTGCAGTCCTCGCTCATCTACGGCCTCTATTCCGGCCTCGCCTACTTCACACCGGTCCTCGGCGGTATCGCCTCGGACCGCTGGCTGGGCCCGCGCCGCGCTGTCCTGCTCGGCGGCAGCATCATGGCCGCCGGCCATTTCATGATGGCCTTCGAGCCCACGTTCTATCCTGCCCTCGCGACGATTGCGATCGGCAACGGTCTGTTCCTGCCGAGCCTGTCCAGCCAGATCAACCTGCTCTACGAGGCCGCCGACCCCCGCAAGTCTGCCGCATACAACATCTATTATGTGGGCATCAACGTCGGCGGAATGCTGGCGCCTTTCGCCTGCGGAACCGTAGGCGAGTTGTGGGGCTGGAATTGGGGCTTCACTCTGGCGGGCATCGGCATGGTCGCCGGTCTGGCCGTGTACATCATCGGTACGCCCTTGCTCCCATCCAGACAGGGCGCGCCCGATCGATGTGTTGGCAACCAGGTAGCGCACGTAAATCCCGAGAAGCTCGGGCGGCGCACGATTGCCGTGCTCGTTGCCGTCTTTCTCCTGGTCATCGTCTACCGCTCGGCGTATGAGCAGGTTGGCAATACCGTCGCACTCTGGGCTGATGCGGGCGTGAATCGCCGGGTCGGCGGCTGGACGATTCCCATGACGTGGTTCCAGGCGCTGAACCCGCTCGGAATATTCCTGTTCACACCCACCGTCCTCGCATGGTGGTCACGGCGCGCCATGCGCGGCAAAGACCTTTCCGCGGTGGCAAAGATGGCGACGGGAGCTTTTGTGTTGGCGGCTTCCTTCCTGCTGCTGTCGGGGGCAGCGCTACATGCGAGCGCCTCAGGTACGCGGGCGAGCTGGCTATGGCTCGGCTCGTATTTCTTCGTGTACACCGTCGGTGAGCTCTTCATCCTGCCAGTCGGGCTCGGGCTCTTCGGGCGCATCGCACCGCCGCAGATCGCGGCGACCATGATCGCCGCCTGGTTCCTGGCCGCATTCTTCGGCAATCTCGGCGCGGGCGCACTCGGCACGCTCTGGAGCACCCTGCAACCCTGGCAGTTCTTCGCCCTGGTCGCCGCGGTGGCGGCGCTCGCCGGGGGACTCCTGCTGGCTCTGGTACCTTGGGCACGCCCGGTGGATCCGGACCTTCGGGCCGAGCCAGCGATGCGCGCCGAATGATCGGCCTTTGCGCTTGCACTGCACCGGAAAGCTCTGCTACAAAGCGCTTCCCCTTGGGGAGTAGTCGACCGGCTTCCGGCCGGGCCGTGCGTCAACATACTTGGGCGGATCCGTCCATGGCGTACGGGGCCGCTCGGCGGCATGGCGAGACCAACGGCTGAAACCCTCGGTGCGAGCGACGGGGGTTCGCGGCCGTGGTATCCGCCCCGCTCGGCCGAGGTCCCCGATGGAATCCTTCCTGATCAGCTTGTCGACCGTGGCCGTCGCGGAGATGGGCGATCGCACCCAGCTTCTCTCGCTCGTGCTCGCGGCGCGCTTTCGCCGGCCATGGCCGATCCTCGCCGGCGTATTCTGCGCAACCGTCGTCAACCATGCCGTTGCCGCAGTCATCGGCCAGCGGGTCGGGCACGCGCTCACACCACGGATCCTCGATACCACCGTCGGCATCAGCATGATCGTCATGGCACTGTGGACGCTGAAACCTGACACCCTGGATGAGAAGTCCACGGACAAAACGCACCGCGGCGCGTTCCTGGCCACCCTGATTACCTTCTTCATCGCGGAAATCGGCGACAAGACACAGATCGCCACTGTCGCGTTGGCTGCCGCCTATTCCAACCTGCTCGCGGTAGTCGCCGGCACGACGACCGGCATGCTGCTGGCAAATGCGCCGGTGATCTTCTGCAGCAAGGCCTTCGCGGACCGCCTGCCTCTCAAAACGCTGCGTTGCGTCGCGAGCGCGCTCTTCCTGGCGCTCGGCATCTACTTCGTGGCGCGGACATTCGGGACTGGAAGCGTTTGAACCGCGCCTGCAGCACTCCGCCATCTACTTCAACGACGACAACACCAATGCCGTCATGATGATGACGCAGTAGAGGCCGCCAATACCTGCTCCAGCACTTCGACCCAATGCCGGACCGGGAGGTCGGTGCCCGAGGCGAGGTGCATGAGGCATCCGATGTTCGCCGTCGCAATGATATCCGGCGCATCCGCCTGCAGGGCCGCGAGCTTGTTGGCCTTGAGCTGGCGGGAGATTTCCGGCTGGAACAGGGAGTAGCTGCCAGCCGATCCGCAGCAGAGGTGGCCGTCGGCAACGGATGTCAGCGTGCACCCTCCCCTCCGCAGCAGCGGCTCAACGATGCCGCGGAGCTTCAACCCGTGCTGCAGCGTGCATGGCGAGTGCCATGCCACTCGCAGAGGCGCTTTCTGCGGTGGCACGACATCCGACAACGCATCAGCGCGCGCGAGCTCCTGCGCAATCACCTGACTGATGTCACGAAACAGCCCGGAGATCCGCTCCGCCTTGCGCGCGTACTCGGGATCATCACGCAGCAGAACACCGTAATCGCCGATCATCGCGCCGCACCCGCTCGCGGTGACGACCAGCGCCTCGGCGCCGCGCTCGATCTCCGGCCACCAGGCATCGATGTTGCGTCGCATCTGCGCCCGGGATCGATCCTCTTCGGACAAGTGATGCGCGAGCGCACCACAGCAGCCGTCGTCCACGGCAACCAACGAGATGCCCAGCCGATCCAATACGCGCGCGGCGGCGGCGTTGATCCCGGGGGCAGCGGCCGGTTGCACACACCCCCCCAGCACCAACATGCGTCGCTGATGACGTGCGGCTGGCCAGTCGCCCGACGGACGCGCGACCGGCACCGCCCGCCGCAGCGCTCTCGGCATCAACCCCCGAAACGCCCTGCCCAGCCTCAGCAGCGCGGCGAACCTCTGCCGATGCGCAACGACGGTCAGCAATGCGCGCCTGAATAGCCGCTCGCGTAACGTCCGCGGCACTATCTGCTCGAGGTGATGCCGGCCGATATCCAGCAGGCGCCCGTAACGGACACCCGAGGGACAGGTCGTCTCGCACGCGCGGCAGGTCAGGCATCTGTCGAGGTGCAGCTGAGTGGAGCGCGAAGGCTCGGCGCCCTCCAGCATCTCCTTGATGAGGTAGATGCGGCCGCGGGGGCCATCGAGCTCATCGCCCAGCAACTGATAGGTCGGGCAGGTCGCCGTGCAGAAGCCGCAGTGCACACATTTGCGCAGGATGCCGTCGGCCTCCCGCCCGGCGGGCGTCTCGAGGAGAGCGGCGCTCAGTCGGGTTTGCATGGTTACAGATCCGGATACAGACGGCCGCGATTGAAGATACCGTGCGGATCGAATGCGGTCTTCAGTCGCTGGTGGACCGACAGCATGGCGGCAGACAGCGCCTGGAACGGACTTTCGCGCGGCTTCACGGGCGCCCGATACAGGGTGACATGACCGCCGCAACGCGCGACAAGAGTCCGCAAGGCTTCGCCGTCCTGCGGCCCTGGCAGCCAGCGCTGCGTTCCACCCCACTCGATCAGCATCGGCCCCGGGAGCGGCAACTCAGGCGAGTGCGCCGGCAGAGAGACCCGCCAGAGCTCCCCTGCCGCCGCGAAGAATGCCTGCCGCTGCTCGCGCAGGCTCGCCCAGTATTCATCGGCACCGTTCATGGTCTCGCCACCCAAAGCCTCGCGCGCAGCGCGCACTGCCGCGTCCGCGCCGGACAGACGCACGTGCAATATGCCGTCATGCCATCCCGTCGCGGAAAGGGGCAAGGGCCGAGTCGCCCAGCGTGTCATCGACTCGAGCGCTCGCGGCTGATCCATCTCCAGCCGCAGAGTGCATTCCGCGTGGGGCCGCGGCACGGTCTTCAGGGTGATCTCCGTGAGCAGGCCCAGTGTACCGAGGCTGCCGGCCATCAGCCGCGACACGTCGAAACCCGCGACATTCTTGATGACTCGGCCGCCGAAACGCAGCAGCTCGCCCCGCCCGTCGATCATCTCGACGCCCAACACGAAGTCGCGCAGCGCCCCGCAGTAGGCGCGGCGTGGCCCCGACAGGCCGCTCGCCACCGCGCCGCCCAGGGTGGCGCGTCCATCGAACCGCGGCGGCTCGAATGCCAGCATTTGACGGTGCGCCGCAAGCTCGCGTTCGAGCTCCACGAGAGGGGTCCCGGCCCGCGCCGCTATCACGAGCTCCGTCGGCTCACAGTGCGTGATGCCGGAAAGCGAGCCGACCTCCAGCGGCTCACCCTCGAGCGGGCCGCCGTAGAAGTCCTTGCTGCCGCCGGCGCGGATGCAAAGCGGCCGGCGCGCCGCGGCGGCGGCGCGAATCCGTTCCTGTAGGGATAGCAGATCCGACATCAGAAGCGCGGCAGCTCCGGATGTGGAACTTTGCCGCCACGCACGTGCAGGCGTCCAAACTCCGCGCAGCGATGCAGTGTCGGCACCGCTTTTCCGGGATTGAGCAGCTCGAGCGCATCCCAGGCGCGCTTGATGGCATGGAAGGTCTCGAGCTCGGCACTGCCGAACTGCACGCACATCTGGTTGATCTTCTCCAGTCCCACACCGTGCTCACCGGTGATGCTGCCGCCTTCGCGGACGCACAGCTCCAGAATTTCGCCGCCGAACGCCTCCGCGCGCGTGACCTCGTCCGCGACGTTGGAATCGAAGAGGATGAGCGGGTGCAGGTTGCCGTCGCCGGCGTGAAAGACGTTGGTGCAGCGCAGGCCGTACCTGGCCTCCATCTGCCGGATGGCCTGCAGCACCGCCGCGAGCCGCTTGCGGGGGATCGAGCCGTCCATGCAGTAGTAATCGGGTGACAGCGCGCCCATCGCCGGAAACGCCGCCTTGCGTCCGGCCCAGAAGCGCAGCCGCTCGGCCTCGTCGCGCGATACGCGACACTCCGTGGCGCCAGCGCCGCGCATGACGGCCTCCATGCGCTCGATCTCCTCCGCGACCTCTTCGGGCGCGCCGTCGGACTCGCAGAGAAGGATGGCCTCGGCATCGAGCGGATAACCCGCCTGCACGAAAGGCTCCACGGCAGCGATGGTGGGCCGGTCCATCATCTCGAGCCCCGCGGGAATGATGCCTGCCGCGATCACATCGGCCACGGCTCGGCCGGCGTTGGCCAGGTCATCGAAGACGGCGAGTACCACCCGCGCGCAATCGGGTTTGGGAATCAGGCGCACGGTGACCTCCGTGACCACGCCGAGCAACCCTTCGGATCCCGTCAACAGCGCCAGCAGGTCATAGCCCGGCGCATCCGGCGCCGCGGAGCCAACCTCGAGCACTTCACCCGTCATGTCCGCCACGCGCAGCGCCAACAGGTTGTGCACGGTCAGGCCGTATTTCAGACAGTGAACGCCGCCGGAGTTTTCCGCGACATTGCCGCCGATGGTGCAGGCGATCTGACTCGAGGGATCAGGCGCGTAGTAGAGCTTGTGCGGCGCGGCCGCCTCCGAGATGGCGAGGTTGCGCACTCCGGGCTGCACTCGCGCGGTGCGCGCAAGCGGGTCGATGCTGATGATGCGATTCAACCGCGCGAGCGACAGCAGCACGGCGTCCTGCCGGGGAGTCGCACCCCCGGAGAGCCCCGTGCCGGCGCCGCGGGCGATCACCGGCACTCTCGCCTCGTGGCAGAGGCGAAGCACCGCGGCGACCTGCGCCTCGTCCACAGGAAGCGCCACGGCAAGCGGCATCTGACGGTACATCGTCAGCGCATCGCACTCGTAGGGCTTGAGCTCCTCAGGCTTCGAAAGTATCGCCCCCGGAGGCAGCACGCGGCGCAGGCGATCGATCACTTCGTTCACGGATCGCATCATACAGTGTCAGTCCGAAGGCAAACGCGACCCCGACGAAGCCGATTCCGAGATGGGGGAATGCGGCCGCCAACACCGCCGCACCGCAGCCGCCGAGGGCGAGCCAAGCCGTGCCGACGAACTCCGCCAGGAGCTTGCGCATCATGATTTGGCGGAGAGGGTGGGATTCGAACCCACGAACACCCGTTGAGATGTTACTGGAATTCCAGTCCAGCGCCTTCGACCGCTCGGCCACCTCTCCCCATCAAAAGCGCGCCGCATCGGCCGACCAGGCCCGCGGCGCGCTGGCGCGCATGATACTACGCCGCGGGACTGCGGGCCCTACGGCGCGTCCGGCGCTTATTCGCCCGGCGGCGCGTTCGCGTCCGGAACGTTGAAGGTCGGCGGCGCAGCCAGGCACGGGTCCTTTACGGTGCGCGGTGGCGGCGCGGGCTCGTTGAGCGGCGGGACGTCCAGCGCGTGGCTGGCATCGGGCGAGCTCATGCCCCGCGGAATGGCGAGCGGCGCGATGCTGGTCGCCCGCTGGTACGGCTCCGGCTTGTTGCAGCTGTCATCGTGAGTGATGTGATGGATCGTCTTACAGCCGCTGAGCGCAAGCAGCAGGGCGGAAGAAAGAGCCAAAGCGGCTCTGGACGTCATTACGGGACCCCTTCTCTTCATAATCTATTGGAGCGTGGCCGCTCGTTGCAGCGCCGCGAGCACCGCCGGCTGGTGAGCCGCGGACAGCTCCGTCAGCGGCAGCCGGATGCCACGCTCGATCCTGCCAGCCTGCGCCAGCGCCCATTTGACCGGTATCGGATTCGCCTCGAGAAAAAGATCCCGGTGGAGCGCCGCGAGCGGCGCATCCAGTCGCGCCGCGGCTTCCCGGTCGCCGCCTGTCGCCGCGCTCACCATGGCCGCCATGGCGGCCGGCACGACGTTGGCGGTCACGGAGATCACGCCGCGAGCGCCGGCGAGCATCGCCTCGCGCGCCGTGGCGTCATCGCCGCTCAGCACCACGAACCCATGCCGGCAGACGGCGAGCAGCTCGCGCACTCGCTCGGACCCCGGCACCGCTTCTTTGACCGCCCGGATCCGCTCGAGTTGCGACAACCGCCCGACGGTGGCGGGAAGCATATCCACCGATGTACGAGACGGCACGTTGTAGAGGATCAGTGGCTTGGCGGAGGCCTCCGCGATTACTGCGAAATGCCGGTACAGCCCCTCCTGCGTGGGGCGGTTGTACGCGGGCGTGACCACCAGAATGCCCTCGACGGGCAGCTGCGAGAACCGGCCGGCGCGCTCCACTGAAGTCGCGGTGCTGCTCGAGCCCACGCCGACGACGACGGCGATGCGGCGCCGCGCGCGCTCGCACGCGCGCTGCGTGAGCTCCCACAGCTCCGAGTCCGTCAGCGTTGCCGACTCCCCCGTGGTCCCGCCGACGACGAGTCCGGCGGTGCCGCTCTCGATGTGCCAATCGATGAGACGCTCCCAGGCGTTGTGGTCGATGGCGCCATCGCTCCGCATGGGCGTGACTATTGCGACGAGACTGCCTGAGAGCATCGAAACCCTGGGTAATGCCGCTATGCGGCAGGTAAGCCGGCAAGTATAAAGGGCATTGCGTCCAGGGCGAAGTCGTGTCCTACAAGCATCGCCAGGGAACCGCTCACCCGGTACACTGCCCGCAGCACCTTGGAACGCACCGAGCCCATTGACCCGATGAAGCAGCACCTGGCCGTTTCGGCGATCGGCAGCGACCGCACCGGCATGGTCCACGAGCTGACCCGGGTGATCAGCGAGTGCGGCGGCAATATCACCGAAAGCCGCATGGCCGCGCTCGGCACGGAGTTCGCCATGCTGCTGCTCGTGTCCGGCAACTGGCACGCCCTGGCCAAGCTCGAAACAGAGCTGAAGCGTCTCGCCGAGACGACCAGCCTCAGCGTGCACCTCAAGCGTACGGAGCCCCGCACCGCGCGCACGGACATGCTGCCGTACTCGATCGATGTCGTGTGCCTGGATCAGACCGGCATCGTCTCGGGGCTCTCGGGCTTCTTCGCGAGCCGCACCATCGATATCGCGGAGGTCTCGACCCGCAGCTATCCGGCGGCCCACACGGGCGCCCCCATGTTTTCCGTGCAGATGATCGTCAATGTGCCGAGCCGCATCCAGGTGGCGCATCTGCGCGAGGAGTTCATGGAGTTCTGCGATTCCCTCAACCTCGATGCCATCCTGGAACCGGTGAAATCCTGACGATGCCCAAAGTCGAGCCCGGGGCCAAAGTGCCCTCATTCTCCCTGCCCGCGACCGGCGGGGACAGCTGGCGCCTCAAGGATGCGGCTGGTCGCGCCCTGGTGATCTATTTCTACCCCAAGGACATGACCTCGGGGTGCACGCGCGAGTCGCAGGACTTCCGCGATCTGCATGCCGCCTTTCGCAAGGCGGGCGTGGAGATCGTCGGCATTTCCCGTGACGGCATCGCGAGCCACGAGAAATTCAAGACCAAGGAAGCGCTGCCTTTCACGCTGTTGTCGGACGAGAAGGAAGAGGTCTGCAAGCTGTTCGATGTCATCCGGGAGAAAAGCCTCTACGGTAGGAAGTATCTCGGCATCGACCGCAGCACTTTCCTCATCGACGCCAAAGGGGTGCTGCGGCGGGAGTGGCGCAAAGTGAAGGTTCCGGGGCACGCGGAGGAAGTGTTTGAAGCAGCGAAGTCTCTCTGATCCAGGACCGGCCGGCGCGCATGCGCGCGGGCCGGCGTCCGAATCCGTTTCCGCGCCGGCCGCGTCCCCAGCGGCGCCCGCCTCCAGTCCGACGCCCGCCGAGCGTGTTGAGCCGCGGGCAAGGCCCCGTGATGGCCGGCGGCTCTTCGTACTCGACACCAACGTGTTGATGCACGACCCGACGGCGATCTTCCGGTTCGAGGAGCACGACGTTTATCTCCCGATGGTCGTGCTCGAGGAGCTCGACGCGCACAAGAAGGGGCTGTCGGAAGCCTCGCGCAACGTGCGCCAGGTAAGCCGTTTCCTCGACGACATGATGCGCGATGCAACCAAGGAAGTGATCGATCGGGGCCTGAAGCTGCCGAGCGGCTACTCCGGCAATCACGGCAAGAAGCCCTCCTCCGGCCGGCTCTTCTTCCAGACGCGCCAGCTGTCGAGCGCTCTGCCATCGAGCCTTCCGGGCCAGGGCAATGACAACGCCATCCTGGCGCAGACCCTCGCGCTGCAGAACGAGCGCCCCGATGCCCGGGTGATCCTGGTTTCCAAGGACATCAATCTGCGCATCAAGGCCGCCGTGCTGGGAGTGCACGCGGAGGACTACTACAGCGACAAGACGCTGGAGGACTCCGATGTCCTCTACAGCGGCATGACCGCGCTCCCGGCGGACTTCTGGGAGCGGCACGGCCAGGGTATGCGCTCCTGGAAGGAAGGCGAGCGCACGTTCTACGAGATCACCGGCCCGGCGGTGCGCGAGTGGCAGCCGAACCAGGGGGTGTACGAAGACAGCCCCGAGGGCATCGAGGGTACCGTGCGCCGCCTGAGCGGTGACTCCGCCGTCATCGAGCTGATGCGGGACCACCGCAACGAGCGCCACAACGTCTGGGGTATCACGGCGCGCAACCGCGAACAGAACTTCGCGCTGAACATGCTGATGGACCCGGAGATCGACTTCGTGTCGGTGCTGGGACCCGCCGGCACCGGCAAGACACTGCTGGCCCTCGCCGCGGGGCTCATGCAGACGCTCGAGAGCAACCGCTTCGCGGAGATCATCATGACCCGGGTGACCATCCCACTGGGGGAGGACATCGGCTTCCTGCCGGGGACCGAGGAGGAAAAGATGGAGCCGTGGATGGGCGCCCTCATGGACAATCTCGAGGTGCTGACCGGCGGCCAGGAGGGTGGCAACTGGGGACGGGCCGCGACCAATGACCTGCTGCGCAACCGGATCAAGATCCGCTCGCTCAATTTCATGCGCGGCCGCACCTTCCTCAACCGCTTTCTGATCCTCGATGAGGCGCAGAACCTCACGCCGAAGCAGATGAAGGCGCTCATCACCCGCGCCGGGCCCGGGACCAAGCTCGCCTGTCTCGGCAACGTCGCCCAGATCGATACCCCGTATCTCACGGAGACCACCTCGGGGCTCACCTATGCGGTAAACCGGTTCCGCGGCTGGCCGCATTCCGGGCACGTGACCCTGGTCCGAGGGGAGCGCTCGCGGCTGGCGGACTTCGCGTCCGATATCCTGTAAGCTGTATCCTGGTTGCCGGCAGCCTGCCAGCTCGGTCGACCGGCGGATTTGTAAGTTTCTGTTAATGCAGGGAAACCGGCCCCTCGGGCTGCGGTCGAATCCAAGATGCGCGCCTTCGTCCTGATCATCCTTTTCGCCTTCCTGAACGCCACCACCGTGGCGGTCGCGGCCCCGCCTGGCACTCCGCTCCCGTACCTCCCGTCTAACCAGCTCACGACCGAGCTGCCATCGGCCATCACTTCGGATCTCCCGGACCTCAGCAGCGCGGCCAACGGCATTCTCGATAAGCAGGGTCAATACGAGCTCGGCTACTCCGTCATGATGCAGATGCGCGATCAGCGCGCGCTCTTCAACGACCCGGAGACCTCGGAATACGTACAGCAGATTGGCCAGCGCCTTGCCTCGCAGAGCGCGGACGGCGGCGGCTACTATCACTACGTCGTCCTCACGAGCGACGAACTCAACTCCTTCGCGGTGACCGGAGGCTGGGTCTTCATCTTCACCAGCATGATCGGCTACTGCCACTCAGAGTCCGAGCTGGCGGCCGTCATGGCCCACGAAACCGCACACATCGTTGAAAATAGCGTCCTCCGCGGAATCCAGGACCAGCAGCAGGCCAGCATGATCTCGCTCGCGGGAATGCTTGCCGCGATTCTGCTCGGCGCCCTCGGCGGCGGCGGCGGGGATGCGATCGAAGGCGGCATCGTCGCCTCCCAGGGGTTGGCCGCGCAGCATCAGATCGATTTCACGCGCAGCGAGGAGGAGGAAGCCGATCGGGTCGGCATTCAGCTCATGGCAGCCGCGGGCTTCGACCCTGAGGCGATGGGCAACATCTGGGAGCGGATGATGCGGGATGAGAGTGTGCAGGACGGCTGGGTGCCGGCAATACTGCAGGACCACCCGGTCGACTCCGTCCGCATCGCAGACGCTCGCGAGCGCGCCGCGCAATACCCACCGGTACCCGACACGAGCTCGTCGGATTTCTACCTGATCAGAGAACGCGTGCGCGTCCTCACCGCGCCAGGCGATGAGGATCTTGCTCGCCAATACGCGCAGAAGATCGCCAACGGCAATCACAGCCTCCCCACGATGTATGGCGATGCGCTGGCGTTGATGCAGGACAACAAGGCGTCCCAGGCCGTGCCCATCCTGAAGAAATTGATCGCCCAGCACGGTGATCTTCACTTGCTCTACTCGGCCCTCGGTCAGGCGCAGGCCAAGGCGGGCGACATGAAGCAAGCACTCGCGACTTTCCAGCTGGCGGAAGAGCTCTTCCCGCGCAACGTACCCATCACCATCCGGTACGCGCAAACGTTGATGTCAGACGGCAAGAACGCGCAGGCACACGATGTGCTGCTGGACCTCTTCAACAACATCGACCCGACGCCCGATCAGATCGAGCTCACCGCACGTGCCGCGAGCGCTGCAGGCGACCTGGGCGACGCGTATTACTACATGGGCGAGTACCAGATTGCCGACGGCAACCTGCGTCTTGCCGCCGAGCAGTACCAACTCGCGCTCCGCAGCCCGCGCCTGACCCACGTGCAACGCCAACGGATCCGGGCGCGCTTGAAAGAAGTCCGCGACTACCTCGCGACCGCGCGCCAGCAGGGCCGGGACGAATGACGAGGCCCGCAACGGGCCGGATCATGAGCGGATCAGCGTCCTCCACCGCCGGCTGCGCGGCTGCTACAATGTCGGTCACGACTTTGCACGGATCTCTGATGCCCAAAAGAATTCGCCCGGCGATGCTCCGGATCGCCTCCCTGTCGCTGCTCGTGCTGACTCTCCTCGGCTGCGCCACCGTGCCCCCCGCGGAGCGCAACGCGCGCGATCCCTGGCAGCGCATGAACCGGGGCACTTACAAGTTCAACGACGCCTTCGACCGCGCGATTGCCAAGCCTGTAGCCAGGTCCTACGTGCGCTTGCCGCAGCCGATCCGCACCGGGGTCACGAACTTCTTCAACAACGTGACCTATCCCGACGTCATAGTGAATGCGCTGCTGCAGGGGCAGCTCGCACCCTTCGCGCGCGACACCGGACGGCTCCTGGTCAACACGACGATTGGTATCGGCGGCATCTTCGACCCGGCCTCGCACATGGGGCTGGCGCTCGAAGACCGGGATTTCGGCCAGACCTTCGGCAAATGGGGAATTCCATCCGGGCCGTTCCTGCTGCTCCCATTCTTAGGCCCGTCTGATGTGAGAGACGGCATTGGACGCATACCGGACGCATATGCAGAACCGTGGGCTTACATCAAAAGCCGATACTGGTACTGGGATTACGGAACACTACTGGTGTATGACGTGACCCTGCGCGCAAGCATTCTGCCTCTGACCGACATGGCAGAAAAGACGTACGACCCGTACGCGTTCGAGCGCAATGCTTACCTGCAGCATCGCGATTTCATGGTCAATGGTCAGAAAGAGCAGGGCGGCGCCGAAGAAGAGCTGAAGCAGCTGCAACAGCAATAGGGGTTGGTTTGTTTATTGGCGCAAATCGCTCCCGGCGATTTCGTCAAACACACCTGCGAAGCATGTCCTCGACGCCGCTGATGCGGGCAACGGCGAGCAGGAGGCACGGGACTTCGGAAAAGCAGAGCGGGCGCCCTTCCCGCTTCATGATCGCCAGCCAGTCGAGCATCACGGCGAGGCCCGCGCTGTCGGAATGCGTGATCCCGGAGCAGTCGATCTCGAGATCACTCTCGCTCGAGGCGTGCAGGGCGTTCAGCCCTTCGTTGCGCGCGCGGCGCGCGTTGGCAAAGGTCAGCACGCCGCGCACCGCAAACCGGCCCGGCCCGGTCGTCACGACCTCGAACGAGGCGGCGCCTGGGGCGCGGCCGGTAGCGCTCGCGGCGGGGCTGCTCACGAGCCACCGCCCGTCTTGCCGATCTGGGCGGGCTTCTCGCCGTGCTCGAGGCCGTTGATCACCGCGGGGAGCCCCCGCTGGGCGATCTGGGGCTGGAAATCCTGGCGATAGCTCATGATGTAGCTGACACCGTCGATGACGACGTCCCAAGCCTTCCAGCCGTCGGGAGTCATGTGCATGTAGTAGTTGACGGAGACCGGCGGCCCGCCGTTGCGCGCCATCTCCGTACGGACGGTGGCGTTCTGATCGCCGGGATTCACACGGCTCGGATAGACCTTGAGCGTGTTCGATGTGAAGTTGACGATGGCGGTGCCGTAATTATTCATCATCGAGTGATAGAAGGCATTGACGAACTGCTGGCGCTGCTCCGGGGTGGCGGTTTTCCAGTACCTGCCGAGCACGAGTTGGGCCGCGAACTGGGTGTCGACATGCGGCAGGATGAACTGGTCGACCAGCCCCTGGACCTTGGAAGGATTGTTTTGGTAGGTCTGGCGATCGGTATTGAGCGCCTTCAGCAGGCCGTTGGCGGCGGCGTCGATCACCTGCGAGGGCTGTTCCGACGATGCCTGTGCAGCCGCCGCGGCTGGGACTGGTGCCTCGATCAGCCATCCCGCCGCTACGAGCGTCGCGGCGAGCAGAAAATGGGAAGGTCTCATGGGTGAGGCTCCTGCGGCTTCTGGCCCTGATTCGGGGTCTTGCCGTTGCTGTTGCTACCGCCGTTGCTGCTACCGTTGCTGCTACCGTTGCTGCCGCCGGCGAAGTTCGCAAATAACTTGTTGATCAGGTTCTCCAGCACGATGGCGGACTGGGTCTGCAGGATCTGGCTGCCGTTCTTGAGATAAGTGCTGAGGCCGCCCGGGCTGATGCCGACGTATTGGCCGCCGAGCAGGCCCTCGGTCTCGATGCTGGCGTAGCTGTCCTCGGGGATCTGGTTGAACTGCGGATAAATGTGCAAGTGCACATCCGCCCGGTAGCTCTGGTTGTCGAAGCCGATTTTCGTCACCTCGCCGATCCGCACTCCCGCCATCGTAACGGGCGAGCCCACCTTAAGCTCCCCGATGTTGTCGAATTCCGCGGTCACGGCATAGCCGCTGGGCTGGCCGAGTTTGAGCTTGAGCCCGCTGGCGGGGAGCTGGGTGGTGAGGAAGATGAGCGCGGCGAGGCCGAGCAGGACGAAGAGGCCCGTTCCGATCTCGAGTGAGCGAGTAGGGCGCATGGGGTGGCGATCCTCTTACAAAAAAGCGGCGGTCAGTACGTAATCGAGCAGCAGCGTGAGGACGGACGAGGCGACGACGGTCCGCGTGGTAGCAAGCGCGACGCCTTCGGCGGTGGGCTGCGACTGGTAACCCTCGTTGACGGCGATGAGGCTCAGCACGGCGCCGAATACCAGGCTCTTGACGATGCCCTCGACCACATCGCGCAGGCCCACCGCGCCCTGCATCTGGGTCCAGAAGACGCCCCGGTCGACGCCCATCAGCTGCACGCCGATGAGCTGCGCGCCGAAGATCCCGACGATGCTGTAGATTGCCGCAAGGAGCGGCATCGCGAGCAGTCCTCCGAGGAAGCGTGGCGCGGCGACATAGCGCATGGGGTCGACCGCCATGACCTCCATCGCCGTGAGCTGATCAGTCGCGCGCATGAGGCCTATCTCCGAAGTCAGCGCGGTACCCGCCCGGCCGGCGAAAAGGAGCGCGGTCAGCACCGGGCCGAGCTCCTTGACGAGCGAGATCGCCGCGGCAGCGCCCAACGCCTCCTCCGAGCCGAAGCGCTGCAGCAGCTGATAACCCTGGAGGCCCAGCACCATGCCCGTGAAAAGGCCCGAGAGCATGATGATGATGAGCGAGCGAGCGCCGGTGTTGTAGATCTGCGCGGTGATGAGCCGCGGGCGGGCGAGCGCCGGAACGCAGGCGAGGAGCAGCCGGCCCAGGAAAATGCCAGTGACGCCGGTCTTGCGCAGCCCCTCGACGACCATGCCATCTCGGACTCCGTTGCTCATTCCTCCTCCGATCCGAGCAGCTGGCTGGCGTAATCCGGTGCCGGATAGTGGAAGCGCACTGGCCCCTCCTCGCTACCGGTCATGAACTGGTGCACGGTCTCGGAGTCGCTGCGCGCCAGCTCCTGCGGCGTGCCGGAGGCGACGACGCAGCCGCCGGAGAGCAGATAGCTCTGATCGGCGATGGTGGCGAGCTCCTTCACGTCGTGGGAGACGACGATGCTGGTAATGCCGAGCACCTTGTTCATCTGTTTGATGAGACGCAGAATCACACCCAGCGAGATGGGATCGAGGCCGACGAACGGCTCATCGTAGAGCAACACCTCCGGGTCCATCACGATGGCGCGCGCCAGCGCCACGCGCCGCGCCATGCCGCCCGAGAGCTCCGCCGGCATCAGGTCCGCCGCCCCGCGCAGGCCCACCGCCTCGAGCTTGGTGAGCACCAGCTTGCGGATCACGGATTCCGGGAGGTCCGTGTGCTCGCGCACTGGAAAGGCGACGTTCTCGAAGACATCGATGTCTGTGAGCAGCGCCCCGTTCTGGAAGAGCATACCCATCCGCGAGCGGTCGGCGTAGATCTCCGACCTCGAGAGGCTCGCAATGTCGCGTCCGAACACCAACACCTGGCCGCTGTCGGCGAAGAGCTGTCCGGTGATGAGCCGCAGCAGGGTCGTCTTGCCCGTGCCGCTCGGTCCCATCACTGCCGTGATGAGGCCGCGACGTGCACGGAAATTGACCCCGGCAAAGATCGGCCGGCCGTCGATCGCATAGTGCACATCGCGCACGTCGACCACCGCGTCGTCTGCGGTGGCGGACGGCGCGTCTTGGAGAGGTGCAGGGCTACTCAAGCGGCCTGGCTTTCCATCTCAGGGTCGTAGCGGCCGGTGGTCGCAAGGCCATTGAGCTTGGCGCGGCGGGCAAACTCCTTCTGCCCGGCGCCGAAAGTCGCCGCACTTCCGCCCCACGCCTTGAGCGCCGTGTCCTGCAGGGCGCGCCCGTAGCTGAACGTCAGCGACCAGGGCAGCGGACCCATGCGGTTCATCAGCGACAGATGCAGCGTCGCCTCGGCCGACGACTGGCCTCCCGAGAGGAAAGCGATGCCGGGAACGGCCGGCGGCACGTGACGCTTCAGCGTCCGGATGGTCGCCTCCGCCACCGCCTCGGGCGGGGCGCGATTCGAGGCTTTCTTGCCGGAGATGACCATGTTGGGCTTGAGGACCATGCCCTCGAGATAGATGCGGTGCTCGAAGAGCTGGTTGAATACCGCGTTCAGCGTGGCGTTGGTTACTTCCTCGCAGCGGTCGATCGAGTGCGCCCCATCCATGAGCACTTCCGGCTCCACGATCGGGACGATGTCGTTTTCCTGAGCCAGCGCTGCATAGCGGGCCAGCGCGTGAGCGTTGGCCCGGATGGCGAACGGGCTCGGAATGCCATCGCCGATGTCGATGACCGCACGCCATTTCGAGAAGCGTGCTCCGAGGGAGCGGTATTCGACGAACCGCTCGCGCAGGCCGTCGAGTCCTTCCGTAATGGTGTCGCCGGGGAACCCGGCAAGGGGCTTCGCGCCCAGGTCGACCTTGATGCCGGGGATCATCCCGTGCTGCATCAAATACTGAGGAAACGGTGCGCCATCAGCCGTCTTCTGGCGGATGGTCTCGTCGTAAAGAATCACCCCGCTGATGGCTTCCGCAGCACCCGGGGCGGTGAAGAGCATCTCGCGGTAGCTGCGGCGGTGCTCCTCGGTGGAGTCGAGGCGAATGGCGTCGAAGCGCTTACGAATGGTGCCACCGCTCTCATCCGCGGCCAGGATCCCCTTGCCTTTGGCAACCATGGCTTGGGCGATGCGGGCGAGCTCATTGCGGTTCATCGTTACTTTCCTCCAGCAATGGCGGGCCGGCCGAGCGCACGTCAATCGTGCCGCCGACGTCCGCCCCCGGTGTTCGCGTGAATGGAAGTGGCAAGGATACCAAATAGCGCTGCGGCGCAAGGTAGCCGATGGTGTCGTGGCTCCGCAGGCTACAGCAGCCCATGAGACGGCGCTTGGTTCCTTGGGCAATCAGTACTAAAATAGTCCTACTTTGCAGACTCCCATTTTGGGCTCACACCTATGGTCCGTATCAGCCGACTCACAGACTACGCCACCGTGCTCCTGGCAGTGCTCGCCGAGCAGCCGGCGCGCGTGCAGACCGCCGCAGCGCTGGCGGAGCAGTCCCACATTGCGGCCCCCACGGTAAGCAAGCTGCTGAAGCAGCTGCAGCGGGCCGGCCTCGTGGCGTCGACCCTGGGCCTGCACGGCGGATACCAGCTCGCCCGGCCCGCGACCGAGATCAGCGCCGCAGCCATTCTCGATGCCATGGAGGGGCCCATGGCGCTCACAGACTGCTCGGCGGGGGCGGGTCAGTGCGATATCGAGGAGACCTGCCGGGTCGGACGGGTGTGGCAGCGGCTGAACCTCGCCATCCGGCGCTCGCTGTACGACGTCAGCCTTGCTCAGCTTGCCGGCATCGATCCCACCCAGGTCACGCTGCCGGCCCTCGAGCGTGACATGAAGACGGCGGCTTCCCGCACGCCCGTCCGCTCCTGAACCGAACTATGAGTGAATCCGCAAATCAACTGGAAAGCCTGCTCGCCCGCCGCTACAAGCACGGGTTCGTCACCGACATCGACGCCGACACGGTCCCGCCCGGGCTGGACGAGGACGTGGTGCGGCTCATCTCCCGCAAGAAGGGTGAGCCGGCCTTCCTGACGGAGTGGCGCCTGAAGGCGCTGCGGCACTGGCTCACCATGAGTGAGCCGCACTGGTCGCACACGACCTACCCGCGTATCGACTATCAGGCCATCTCCTACTATTCCGCGCCGAAGGCGAACAGCGGCGGCCCGAAGAGTCTCGCCGAGGTCGACCCGAAGCTCCTCGAGACTTACGAGAAGCTGGGCGTGCCGCTGCACGAGCGGGCGCGGCTCGCGGGCGTGGCGGTCGATGCGGTATTCGATAGCGTCTCGGTAGCGACCACCTTCAAGGAGCGCCTGAACGAGGCCGGTGTCGTCTTCTGCCCGTTCTCGGAAGCCGTGCAGAAACACCCGGAGCTGATCGAGCGGTATCTCGGCAGCGTCGTACCCCATACGGACAACTTTTTCGCCTCGCTGAATTCCGCCGTGTTCACGGACGGCTCGTTTGTCTACGTGCCCAAGGGCGTGCGCTGCCCGATGGAGCTCTCGACTTACTTCCGCATCAATGCGGCGAAGACGGGACAGTTCGAGCGCACGCTGATCATCGCGGATGACGGCGCGTACGTGTCATATCTTGAGGGTTGCACTGCCCCTATGCGCGACGAGAACCAACTCCACGCCGCGGTAGTGGAGCTCGTCGCCCTTGATGACGCCTTCATCAAGTACTCCACGGTGCAGAACTGGTATCCGGGTGATGTTGAGGGCAAGGGCGGCATCTACAACTTCGTCACCAAGCGCGGCGAATGCCGCGGGCGCAATTCCCACATCTCCTGGACCCAGGTGGAGACGGGATCGGCGATCACCTGGAAGTACCCGAGCTGCGTGCTGCGCGGCGACGGCTCGAGCGGGGAGTTCTACTCGGTTGCGACCGTCAACAACCGCCAGCAGGCCGACACCGGCACGAAGATGATCCACATCGGCCGGGACACGCACAGCACCATCATCTCCAAGGGCATCTCCGCCGGTCGCGGGCAGAACACCTACCGCGGGCTGGTGAAGATCCTGCCGAGCGCCCACGGAGCGCGCAATTTCACGCAGTGCGACTCGCTCCTCATGGGCGGCAAGTGCGGCGCGCACACCTTCCCTTACGTCGAGGTCAAGAACCCCTCGGCAACCGTGGAGCATGAAGCGAGCACCTCCAAGATCAGCGAGGACGAGCTCTTCTACTGCCTCTCCCGCGGCATTGCGCCGGAGGACGCCGTCAACCTCATCGTCAGCGGCTTCTGCAAGTCCGTCTTCAAGGAGCTGCCGATGGAGTTCGCGGTCGAGGCGCAGAACCTCCTCGCGGTAAGCCTGGAAGGCGCAGTGGGTTAGAAGTAACAGAGAGAGCGATGCTTAAGATCGAAAACCTGCACGTCAAGGTCGACGGCAAGGAAATCCTGAAAGGACTGACGCTCACGGTTCCGACCGGCGAAGTGCACGCCGTCATGGGACCCAACGGTTCCGGCAAGAGCACGCTCGCGAACGTGCTTGCGGGACGGCCGGGGTACGAGATCGCCGCCGGCACAGTGACTTTTCAGGGCCGCGACCTGCTGGCGCTCGCGCCCGAGGAGCGGGCGCGCGAGGGCGTGTTCCTCGGCTTCCAATATCCGGTGGAGATTCCGGGCGTCAACAACGTCTATCTCCTCAAGGCGGCGGTGAATGCCGCGCGCAAGCACCGCGGGCTCGACGAGGTCGATGCGTTCGAGTTCCTGGCGCTGGTGAAGGACAAGATGCGGCTGATGCGCATGGAGGAGAGCATGCTCTCCCGCGGCGTCAACGAAGGTTTCTCGGGTGGCGAGAAAAAGCGCAACGAGGTCCTGCAGATGCTGGTCCTCGAGCCGCGGCTCGCAATCCTGGATGAGACCGACTCGGGTCTCGACATCGATGCGCTGAAGATCGTCGCTCACGGCGTCAACACCCTGCGCTCGCCCGAGCGCTCGCTGGTGCTCGTGACTCACTATCAGCGGCTGCTCGACTACATCGTGCCGGACCACGTGCATGTGCTGGTCAAGGGACGCATCGCGCGCAGTGGCGACAAGTCTCTCGCGCTCGAGCTCGAGCGGCGCGGCTACGATTGGGTTAGCGGCGAGGCGGCATGACATGAGCGCCGCTCTCTCCAAGCGCGTTCTGGACGAGTACGCCGCGGTTCGCGAATCGCTGCCTGCCGGTGTCGTGAGCCCGGAGCGGCGGCGCGAAGCGATTCAGGCGCTCGCCGCGCGCGGGCTGCCCATGACACGGGACGAGAACTGGCGCTACACCAACCTGCGGCCGCTGGAGCGGGCGCGGTTTGGGCCGGTTGCGACGGCAATGCCAGCTCTACCGCAACCATCCGACCTGCCGGGCAGGCTGGAGGGCTTCGCCCGGTATGCGTTCGTGGACGGAGCTTTTGCATCGGAGCTCTCTTCAGCGGACGAGCAGGCAGGGCTTACGGTGCGTAGGCTGCCGGCCGCCGCTCTGCCCGCCTTGAGCGCGTTGCCAGAGGCGCGCCTGGCATTGCTCAACGAGGCATTCGCCACGGATACGGCCGCGATCCACGTCAGCAGCACGCCTGGAAAGCCTGCGGCAGTCGAGCTCATATTCCTTGCCCTGGGTGGCGCCGAGACCGGTACATCGTATCCGCGTGTGCAAGTCAACCTCGACCCTGCCGCGCGCCTCGTCCTCGTCGAGCGACACATCAGCGGCGGCGGCGGGGCCAGCTTCGTCAACAGCTCGGTAAACGTGGACATTGGGCGCGGCGCGCACCTGACTCATTATCGCCTGCAGCAGGCGGGTGCACGCGCAACCTGGCTCGACACTTTGTCCGCCGCGCTGGCGGCGGATGCCCGCTATCGACTGTTGGCCGTCAACACCGGTGCTCTTTCGGCCCGATCGACGACGCACGTGCGGATGGCAGGGCCCGGGGCGGAGCTCACTCTTTCGGTGGCCGCGCTGGGCGACCGCCAGCAGGTGCAGGACAACTTCGCGCTCGTGGAGCACATCGCGCCGCGTGCCCGCACGGAGCAGACCTTCCGCGGGATCGCCTCGGGGCGCGCCCGGGTCGCGTTCAACGGCAAGATCGCCGTCCGCGAGGGCGCCGCCGGGACCGATTCGCGACAGTCGCTTCGCGGCCTGCTTGCAGGTCCGGAGGCGGAGATCGACGTCCGCCCGCAGCTCGAGATCTACACCGACGACGTGCGGTGCAGCCACGGCGCGACCGCAGGCAAGCTGGATGACAACATGCTCTTCTACCTCCTCTCACGGGGCTTGTCTCCCGAGGTGGCGCAGCGCCTCCTCAAGTGGGCATTTCTCGAGGATGTGGTATCGAAGATTGAAATTCCCGACCTGAGACGGCATATCGAGCACGAGCTCGCCGGCCAGATGGCCGACGCCGCCTCGCTGAAGGAGCTGCTGTGATGGCTGTGACGGCTACCCGTATTGCGCCTGCAGCCGCGCTCGATGTCGAGCGCGTGCGGCGTGACTTTCCGATTCTCGAGCGGTCGATCAACGGCCGGCCGCTGGTCTATCTCGACAGCGCTGCATCCGCACAGCGTCCGCTGCCGGTGCTGCGCGCAGTGGAGCGATACGAGACGCACTCGTCACGCCAACGTACACCGCGGCGTTCATGCGCTGAGCCAGGCCGCTACGGAGGCGTATGAAGGCGCACGCGAGCGGGTACGCCGCTTCATCAACGCGCACTCGACGCAAGCGAGATCATCTTCGTCCGGGGCACGACCGAGGGTATCAACCTGGTCGCGCAGTCCTATGCGCGGCCGCGCTTCGGGCCCGGAGACGAGATCCTCATCACCGGCGCTCGAGCACCACGCCAACATCGTCCCCTGGCAGATGGTGTGCGAGACCAGACCGGCTGCACGCTGAAGGTTGCGCCCATCAACCGCCGGGGCGAAGCTCGAGCTCGATCGAATTCCTGGCGCTGCTTTCGCCGCGCACGCGCCTCGTCGCGATCGCGCATGTCTCCAACGCGCTCGGCACCATTCTGCCGGTGAAGCGCATGATCGACGCCGCCCACGCGCATGGCGCCGTCGTGCTGGTCGATGGCGCCCAGGCCGTCCCGCACTCCACGCGTCGATGTACGCGCGCTCGGCTGCGACTTCTACGCCTTCTCAGGCCACAAGCTCTACGGCCCGACCGGAATCGGCGTGCTCTACGGGCGCGAGGAGCTGCTCGCCGCCATGCCGCCGTGGCAGGGCGGCGGCGACATGATCCTGACCGTCTCCTTCGAGAAGACGACCTACAACGAGCTGCCGTGGAAGTTCGAGGCCGGCACGCCCAACATCTCCGGCGCCGTCGGGCTCGCCGCCGCGATGGACTACGTGGAGAGCCTGGGCCTGGAGGCGATCGCCGCGCACGAGCACCGGCTGCTGGAGCACGCCACGCGAGAGCTGGAGCGCATCCCCGGCATCGAGATCATCGGCACCGCGCACCACAAGGCGGCGGTGCTCTCTTTCACGATGACGGGTGTCCATCCGCACGATCTCGGCACGATCCTCGATGCGCGAGGGGGTCGCGGTGCGTACCGGCCACCACTGCGCCATGCCCGTGATGACGTTCTTCGACATACCGGCGACGGCGCGCGCCTCCTTCGGCTGCTATAACACGGAAGCCGACGTAGCGAGCCTGGTCGCCGCCCTGGGCAAGGCGCGCGAGGTGTTCGGCTGATGGACCTCAAGGAACTCTACCGCGACGTCATCCTGGACCACAACAGGCGGCCGCGGAATTTCGGTCGAATCGAGCCCAGCGATAGCCACGCCGAGGGACACAACCCGCTGTGCGGCGATCGACTGACGGTGTGGCTGCGGCTGAAGGATGATCGCATCGAGGACATCCGCTTCGAGGGCAAGGGCTGCGCGATCTCGACGGCTTCCGCATCGCTGATGACCGAAGCCGTGAAGGGCAAGGACAGGGTAACCGTGCAGTCGCTGTACGGCCGCATCCACTCCCTGTTGACGCAGCAGGACGCCGGCCCGACGCATCGCTCGGAAAGCTCGCGGCCCTCTCCGGGGTGCGGGAATTCCCCGCGCGCGTCAAGTGCGCGAGCCTCTGCTGGCATACCCTCAACGCCGCGCTGGAGCGTGGCGCGTCGACCGTGTCCACGGAGTGAGACATGCGCAGCCACGAGAACGAGCCCTTCGTCGTCAACCGCGAGGTCAAGGCGGTGATCGTCCCCGCCGGGCGTCGAGGTCAGCCTCAAGCCCGGCCAGTCCGGCTACATCACCCAGGCGCTCGGCGGCAGCTTCACGGTCTACATGGAGGGCAACCTGTTCCGTATCTCCGGCGAGGACGCCGACGCCATCGGCAAGGAGGCGGTCAAGGCGCCCGAGCTGCCGCCCAACGCCACCGAAAAGGACGTGCGCGAGCTCGCCTGGGAGCAGATGCGCACCTGCTACGACCCGGAGATCCCGATCAACATCGTGGACCTCGGCCTGGTCTACGACTGCACCGTGCAACCCAACGAGGACGGCACGCGCACGATCGAGGTGCGCCTCACCCTCACCGCCCCGGGCTGCGGCATGGGCGACATCCTGGTCGAGGATGTCAAGCGACAAAATCGAGCGCATTCCCACGGTGCGTGAAGCGCGCGTCGAGCTGACTTTCGATCCGCCCTGGAACCAGAGCATGATGTCCGAGGCGGCGCGGCTGCAGACAGGGATGTTACTGACGTGTCTTGGGTCGACGTAGGCAGCGCCGCGGACCTCGCCGAGGCCGCGCCCCTCTCCGTCGAGATCGACGGCCTCGCGCTCGTCGTCGTGCGCTGCGGCAGTGATCTGTACGCCGTCGAAGACCGCTGCACGCACGACGGCGAGACCCTGGATGGCGCTGAAGTCGAGTCCTGCCAGATCATCTGCCCGCGCCACGGCGCGCGCTTCTGCCTGCGCACCGGCGAGGCGCTCACGCCGCCGGCCTACGAGCCGCTGCGCACGTATGCGGCACGGGAAGAAAACGGCAGGCTTCTGGTCGAGCAGCCTGACTGACCTACGGTGAGTGCGGCGTGATTTTCCCGGGCCTTCAGCGGTGTAATACTGCGGTTGTTGCGCGTTTGGGTTAGAGTTCGCTCCCGAACCAGACTCCGCTCCAGAGGTCCGTCATGGCTCCTCCATTTGACCGCAACGGCGCCGCCGGGCTCGGATTGGCCCGTCGATCCGGCTTCGTGGCAATAGTCGCCATCATCGCGATCGTAGTGTTCTCCAGCTCATGGTTCGTGGTACCACCGGCCAACGTGGCTTTCACGCGCTGGCTCGGAGGCACCGTGATGCAACGCCAGCCGCTCGGCCCGGGGCTGCACCTCAAGGTGCCTTTCATGGAGTCCGTGGACCAGTTGCAGGTGAGCCAATCCGTGTATTCCCTGCCGCCGATGGCTGTCTACACCAATGACAACCAGTCGGTCAGCATCCTGGTCAGCGTGATTTACGTGGTCCCGCCGTCGGATGCCTACCACATGCTCTACGACGTCGGCCGGACCGGCGCCCAGGATATCGATTTCACGGTCCTACCGGTGGTGCGCAACGATGCCCAGGCTGTGTTCGCCCGATACAACACGCTTACTGTCTCCGACAAGCGCGCGCAAATTGCGGATGCCATGCAAGCGGCGATCTCGGCTGACCTGCAGCGGCTGTTCGGCATTGCGGTCATCAACGTGCAATTGACCGGGATCGAGTATTCCGGCTCATTCACGCAATCGGTGGAGGCGGCGATGAGCGCCAAGGCCGCGGCCGTGCGGGCCGGCAACGAAGTGCTGCAGAGGCAATATGAAGGTCAGCAGGCCGTGGTGCTGGCAGAGGCACGAGCCAAGGCGCAAATCGCCTCGGCGCAAGGCGAAGCCAAGGCCATCGAGCTGGTCAGCGATGCGCTGCGGCAGAATCCCGCATACATTCGCTGGTATGAGGCATCCAGGTGGAACGGCGTGCTGCCGCGATACGTCGCCGGCAAAGCCGCCGTGCCCGTCATTGACGCCGGGGACGCTGGCAAGTAACGCGGGTATAATTCCGCGGCATGATGCCAAGCCTCGTCGAGCGCCTGCGCTCGGAAATCGCAGGACTCAGGGAACAGGGTCTCTACAAGAGCGAGCGCGTGCTCGCGGGGCCGCAGGGAGGCACGGTCCGCACGGGGGAGCGCGAGGTCGTCAACCTCTGCGCCAATAACTACCTCGGACTCGCCAATCATCCCGCGGTGCGGGAAGCGGCGCACCGCGCCATCGACCGGTTCGGCTTCGGCATGGCCTCGGTGCGCTTCATCTGCGGCACGCAGACGGTGCACAAGCAGCTGGAGGAGGCTCTCAGCCGCTTCCTCGGCACCGAGGATGCCATCCTCTACTCCTCCTGCTTCGATGCCAACGGCGGACTCTTCGAGACCCTGCTCGACGAGCGCGACGCGATCATCTCCGACGCGCTCAACCACGCCAGCATCATCGACGGCATCCGGCTCTGCAAGGCGCAGCGCTACCGCTATGCGAACAACGACATGGCGGAGCTGGAGGAGTGTCTGAAGCAGGCGGGCGGCGCGCGGACACGGCTGATCGCCACCGACGGCGTTTTCTCCATGGACGGCATCATCGCCAACCTGCAGGCGATCTGCGATCTGGCCGATCGCTACGACGCGCTGGTGATGGTCGATGACTCGCATGCCACGGGCTTCATGGGGCCGGGCGGCCGCGGCACGCCGGAGCACTGCGGGGTCGCGTCGCGAATCGACATCCTGACCGGCACCCTCGGCAAGGCGCTGGGCGGTGCCAGCGGCGGCTATGTCGCATCGCGCAAAGAGGTCGTCGAGTGGCTGCGGCAGCGCTCGCGGCCCTATCTCTTCTCCAACAGCATCCCTCCGGTCGTGGCGGCCGTGGGACTGCGGGTGCTCGATCTGCTCGAGCACTCGCCGGAGCTGCGCACCCAGCTCCATGAGAATGCACGCTACTTCCGCGCGGGTCTCGACCAAGCTGGGCTTCGACCTCAAGCCGGGCGAGCACCCCATCATTCCCGTGATGCTGGGCGATGCCGCCCTCGCCGGCCGCATGGCGGATCGGCTGCTCGAGCGCGGCGTGTACGTGATCGGCTTCTCCTATCCGGTCGTGCCGAAGGGCCAGGCGCGCATCCGCACGCAGATGTCGGCGGCGCTCAACCGGGAGCAGCTGGACAAGGCCATCGAGGCCTTCGCGACGGTGGGTGAGAGAGCTGGGAGTGCATCACAGATGAAAGCACTGGTCAAGAAAGAAGCGGCACCCGGCATCTGGCTGGACGACGTGCCCGAGCCCAAGGTCGGCCACAACGACGTGCTGATCGAGATCGGCAAGACCGCGATCTGCGGCACCGACATGCACATCTACAACTGGGACGCGTGGGCGCAGAAGACGATCCCGGTGCCGATGGCCGTCGGCCACGAGTATTCCGGCCGCATCGTCGAGGTCGGCTCCGAGGTGCGGGGCTTCAAAGCCGGCGACCGCGTCTCGGGCGAGGGCCACATTACCTGCGGCTACTGCCGCAACTGCCGCGCGGGACGCCGCCACCTTTGCCGCAACACGGTGGGCGTGGGCGTGAACCGCCCCGGAGCGTTCGCGCGATATCTGGCCATTCCCGCCGACAACGCCTTCAAGCTCCCGGACTCGATCAGCGACGATGTTGCCTCGATCCTCGACCCGTTCGGCAACGCCACGCATACCGCGCTCGCCTTCAACATGGTGGGCGAGGACGTGCTGATCACGGGCGCCGGCCCCATCGGCATCATGGCCGTCGCGATCGCCCGCTTCGTCGGCGCGCGCCACGTCGTGATCACGGACGTCAACGACTACCGCCTGGAGCTCGCGAAAAAAATGGGCGCCACCCGCGCCGTCAACGTGCAGCGCGAGTCTCTCGATCAGACGATGAAGGACCTCGGCATGCAGGAAGGATTCGACGTCGGCCTCGAGATGTCGGGCAACGCCGCCGCCTTCCGTGACCTGCTGCGCACCATGCACCACGGCGGCTCGGTCGCGATCCTCGGCATCCCGCCCGACGAGACGGCCATCGACTGGAATCAGGTCATCTTCAAGGGCCTGACACTGAAGGGCATCTACGGCCGGGAGATGTTCGAGACCTGGTACAAGATGGCGAGCCTGCTGCAGAGCGGCCTCAAGCTCGAGCCCATCATCACCCATCACTTGCCGGTGCAGGAGTATTCCCAGGCCTTCGACATCATGGGCTCGGGTCAGCTCCGGCAAGGTCATCCTCGACTGGACAAGTCTTGTTTGATCGGCGCAACATCGCTCCCGGCGATTTGCGCGGCCAGCCTGGTAACGGGATTGACCCCGCGGCCCAGGGAGCGGCCCTGGGCCGCTTCACTGACTTGCTGTTGCCGTACAGAAGCAATAAGCGTAGAGGCGCCCCGGCACGCTGAAGCGGCTGAGCCGCTCGAGGCCGCGGGCAACGCGGGTCGAGGCGACTCGCCATCGTGCAGCAGCGCGAGCGACTGCGCATCGGCACGGAAGCAGTGATACGGCCGACGCCGCGACGCGCGCTGCGCCTGCATCGCAACAGCTGCTCCGCCCAGGTGAGCTCCGGCTCGATGAACTCCACCTGGTAGCGTCGTCAGCTTGGCGCGCCGCGCGGCCGCCTTCACCGCATCGTCGAACGAGCCGAGGCTGATCGACGAGCCCGATGCGCCGCGCATCCGCGCCGGCCCACACTCGCCCCTGCGCGATCGCATCGATCTGCTCGCGGCGTCTTGTTGCGGCCGCTCGGCCACGCGCTCCAGGAATTCCTCGTAGCCGCGATCGACCTGTCGACTGCAGCAGGCGCGCGCCTGCGCGCTCAGCGGCCGGTCGATCGCAGCTGCGCCGGCGAGCGGCGTCGTGCCGACCCCGTCGACGCTGACGCCGATCTTGCCCAGCGTCTGACGATGGTCGGGATGATGGCGAAGATGCCGATCGAGCCCGTCAGCGTCGCCGGACTCGCCCAGATCTCATCCGCGGGCGCCGAGATGTAGTAGCCGCCCGAGGCCGCGTAGATCGCCCATCGAGACGACGAGCGGCTTGCCCGCCGCGCGCAGCGCCTGGAGCTCGCGGTAGATCTCCTCGGATGCCGTGACGCTGCCGCCGGGACTGTCGACGCGCAGCACGACGGCCTTGATGTCCTTGTCGAGGCGCGCCTGGCGGATCAGCTGCGACAGTCGAATCGCCGCCGATGGTGCCCGGCGGCTGCTCGCCGTCGAGGATCTCCCCTGCGGCCACGATGACGCCGATGCGCGGCTTCGCCGGCCGTCGTGAGCTTCTTCATGCGCGTGCGACGTATACGCGCGTAGTCGTCGCCGGAACCGAGTGGAAGGAACCGGTCGACTCGTCCTCGCCGACGAGCCCGATCAGCGCCTGCTCGCACCTGCAGCCGCGTCTTGATCCCCGGTGACGAGCCCGCCTGCAGCGCCACCTGCGCCGCATCGCCGTCGCGCGGCCGGCACCGTCTGCGGCAAGGTGTCGACGTAGCTTCGAGCGCATCCGGCGGGCAGCTTGCGCGCCGTCGTCACGGCCTCCTGGTAGCTCGTCCACAGCGCATCGAGGTAGGCGCGGCTCTCCTGCGCGTCCTCCGCGCGACATGTCGGTGCGCGTGTATATCTCGACCGCGCTCTTGAACGCGCCGACGCGGAACACATTGATGTCGACGCCGAGCTTGTCGAGCGATCCTTGAAGTACATGCGGTAGCGGTCGTAGCCGTCGATCAGCACGAAGCCCATGCGGATCGAGTAGATCTCGTCGGCCTGCGCCGCGAGGTAGTAGCGCTCCTGTCGTGATGCTCGGTGCCGTAGGCGATGACCTTCTTGCCGCTGGCGCGGAATTCGCGGATGGCCGCGGCGAGCTCCTCGAGCGCCGGCTGGCCCGCGCCTTCGAACTTCTCCAGGTCGAGCACCAGCACCCGGATGCGCTTGTCCTTGGCGGCGCCGCGGATGCGCGTCGGTCAGATCCCACAGCAGCGTCTCCGCGCTGCTCCTCGCCTGCGCGCCTCCTCGAGCGCCCGCTCGAGCGGCATCGCCGCTCGAGCTGCTCGACGAGCTCGCCCTCGGGCGCGACGAGCAGCGCCGCCCGGCCCGGCACGGCGGCACCGAGCCGCGCAGCGCGCCGATGACGACGCCGAAGATCACCAGCAGCACGATCAGGTGCAGCGACCTTGCGCAGCCCGTCCAGGCCACGCCACAGTCCCGCAGAACGATCGCACGCAGAGTGCTCATCGCCCGTCGCGGGCGTCAGATCTTCTCTTCGATGCGCGCGGCCTTGCCGGACAGATCGCGCAGATAGTAGAGCTTCGCGCGACGCACGCTGCCGCGGCGCTTGACCGTGATGTCGCTGATCGCGGGGCTGTAGGTCTGGAACACGCGCTCCACGCCCTCGCCGTGCGAAATCTTGCGCACCGTGAACGAGGAGTTGAGCCCGCGGTTGCTGCTGCGCGATCACGACGCCCTCGTAGGCCTGGACGCGCTCGCGGTCGCCTTCGACGACCTTCACCTGCACGACCACGGTGTCGCCGGGCTTGAAGTCCGGGACCTCGCGGGTCATGCGCTGCTTTTTCGATGTCCTGAATGATCTTGCTCATAGTACTCATCCTCGATCTTGGTCTCGCCGGCCGCGCGTGCGGCGAGAAATTCATCTCAACGCACGCTGCGCCTCGGGCGCAAGCGCTGCTCGCGCGATCAGCTCGGGCCGCCGCAGCCAGGTACGCGCCACGGCCTGCTCCAGGCGCCAGCGGCGGATGTCGGCGTGATCGCCCGACAATAGCACCGGCGGCACCGCTCAGGCCCTCGAACACTTCCGGCCGCGTGTAGTGCGGCCAGTCGAGCAGCCCCTGCGCGAAGGAGTCCTCGACGCTCGAGCGCTCATCGCCCAGCGCGCCCGGCAGCAGCCGCGCCACCGCATCGATCACCGTCAGCGCCGGCAGCTCGCCGCCCGAGAGCACGTAGTCGCCGACCGACAGCTCCCGGTCGATGCCGAGCTCGACCACGCGCTCATCGAGCCCCTCGTAGCGGCCCGCGACCAGCAGCAGCCCCGGCAAGCCCGGCCAGCTCCTGCGCCTGCGCCTGGCTCGAAGCGGCTCGCCCTGCGCCGACAGGCACACCCGCGGGCTTCCCGCGGGCAGCCGCGCGTGCGCCGCGCGGATCGCCGCGAGCAGCGGCTCCGGCTTCAGCACCATGCCCGGACCGCCGCCGTAGGGCCGATCGTCCACCGTGCGGTGCACATCGCTCGTATGCGCGCGCGGATCCTCGGTGCCGACGCTCAGCAGGCCCGCGCTCCAGCGCGCGCCCGACGATCCCGAAGCCGAGCGCGCCCGGCGATCATCTCCGGAAAGAGCGTGACGACCTCGATCTTCATGGAGCCGCCTATCCAGCTCCGCCGGCCAGTCCACCAGGATCGCGCCCGCGGCGAGATCCACCCGCCTCAGGTGCGGCGGCATCCGCCAGCACCCAGTGCTCTGCGGACGCCGCGTCCATCCCCGCGCTCGCCTTGCGACTCACCATCATCGCGCCCGCGTCGGCGCATCGACGAAGTGGCTCACGCGGCCCAGAGTCGACGCCCTCGAGGTTGCGCACCGCGAAGCCGATCAGGTCCGCGCGGTAGTACTCGCGCTCACCCGTCGGCGGCAGCGCCGCGCGCTCGACCTCGACCACCGCCCCGGTCAGAGCGCCGCGCCATCCGCGGCTCCGCGACCCCCTCGAGGCGCACCACCAGGCCGCTCGCCGTGCAGCCGCCCCTCGACGCGACGATGCCGGCTACGCGCTCACCGCTCGCCGAGCCGCAGTGCCCACTCGCGGTACTCGAGCAGCGCTTCCGGCGGATCGGTGTACGAGTCGACGTGGAGCCAGCCCTTGACGCCGAAGGGAGCGCCGATCCGGCCGAGCTCACCCACCCAGGCCCGCAGTCCCGCGCGCCGGCTGCCAGGCCATCGCGGCCGCTCCGGGCTTAGGCCGTCGCCTGCTTGCGGTAGGACGCCACGAGCGTGCGCACGCGATCCGAGGGCTGCGCGCCCTTGCCCACCCAGTAGTCGATGCGCGGCAGATCGAGCTTCAGCTTCGGCTCGCCGCGGCGCGCGATGGGGTTGAAGAACCCCACGTGCTCGAGGCTCGGGCCGCCCTGGCGCTTGCGGCTGTCGGTCACGACGACGTGATAAAAGGGCTGATTTCGCGCCCCGCGCCGCGTCAGGCGAATGGTCACCATGGTTCGTATCGCTCTCGATGGTTGCCGGAGGGTTCCTGCGGAACGGGCACCCCAAAAAAGAGCGCGGATTCTACGCAACACGCGATTCCCAGCGCGGTTGCTGCAGTCGAACGGTCCGACGCCTTGGTGGGCCGGCCTAGCGGCCCGGAAACCCGGGCGGCAGGCCGCCCTTGAAGGCGCCCAGCAAGCGCCGCAGCTTCCCGCCCTTCATGCTCTTCATCATCCGCTGCATCTCCAGGAACTGCTTCAGCAGCCGGTTGACGTCCTGAACCTGCACCCCCGAGCCCGCGGCGATGCGCCGGCGCCGCGAGCCGTCGATGATGCCGGGGTTGCGCCGCTCCCGCGCGGGTCATGGAATTGATGATGGCGATCTGGCGGCGCACGTCGCGGTCGCCCTGGTCGGCGGACACGGCACCCTTCTGGCCGTCGCGGCGACCGGCAGCTTGTCCATGAGCGCGCCGACGCCGCCCATCTTCTGCAGCTGCTCGAGCTGGCTCCTGAGGTCCGCCATGTCGAAGCCCTTGCCCTTGACCACCTTGCGGGCGAGGCGCTGCGGCCTCGTCGTGATCGACCTGGCGGTGCACCTGCTCGACCAGGCTCACGACATCGCCCATGCCGAGGATGCGCGAGGCCATGCGCTCCGGATCGAAGGGCTCCAGGGCCTCGGTCTTCTCGCCGACGCCGAGGAACACGATGGGCTTACCGGTGACCTGGCGCACCGAAAGCGCCGCGCCACCGCGGGCATCGCCATCGGCCTTGGTGAGGATGACGCCGGTGAGGTCGAGCGCCGCGCCGAAGGCGCGCGCGGCGTTCACGCGCATCCTGGCCCGCCATGGCAGTCGACGACGAACAGCCGCTCGGCCGGATGGGCGGCCGCATCGATCTGCGCGCACCTCGTCCATCAGCGCCTCATCCACGTGCAGGCGGCCCGGCGGTGTCGACGATCAGCACGTCGAACACGCCGCGCCTGGCCTGCTCCAGGGCGGCGCGCGCGATATCGGCCGGGGGCGGACTGCGCGTCGGCCGCGAAGTATTGCGGCGCCCACCTGGCTCGCCAGCCGCTCGAGCTGCAGCATCGCAGCAGGGCGGCGCACGTCGGTGCTGACCAGGAGCACGCGCTTGCGCTGCTCGCTCGATCAGCCAGCGCGCGAGCTTCGCAGCGGTGGTGGTCTTGCCCGCGCCCTGCAGGCCCGCGAGCAGCACCACGATCGGCGGCTGGGCGCGCAGCTTGAAGCCCGCCCGCGCCCCGCCCATGAGCTCGACCAGCTCGCGGTGCAGGATGCCGATGAAGGCCTGGCCCGGGGTGAGGCTCGGGGCCACCTCGGCGCCGAGCGCCTTCGACCTTCACCGCGTCGATGAAGCTCTTGACCACCGGCAGCGCGACGTCCGCCTCGAGCAGCGCGACGCGCACCTCGCGCAGCGCCTCGCCGATGTTCTCCTCGGTGATGCGCCCGCGGCCGCGCAGGGCGTCTCGATGGTGCGGGAGAGGCGTGCGGTCAGGGTGTCGAACATGGGTGAAGTATATTGGACGCAGGCACATGGATGTGCCCCGCCGCCGCAGGTGGCGGAGCTTTGGGTAAAAACCACGCTCTTTGCCCAAAGCCTCGCTGGTCCGGGCAGGATGCCCGGATCCCGCGTTTCAAACTAGAGGAACTCTGCTTGAACGACTCACCGTCCTCTCCCGCTGCTCCTCATCGTCCTGGTCGCACTGCTTGCGATCATCGCCTTCTCCTCCGGCACCGAGGTCGCGATGCTCTCGGTCAACCGCTACCGCATCCGCCACCGGGCGCAGGCGGGCCGAGCACCGCGCAAACTTCTCGAGCGGCTGCTGCAGAAGCCCGATGACTGGCTCGGCGCGAATCTCGTGATCCTGGCCGCCGCCAGCGTGTTCGCGTCCGCGACCGCGACGCTCCTCGCGCAGCGTACCGGGCTACCGCTACGCGGTGCCGATCACGGGCTTGCTCCTGACGGTCGTCGGTCATCGTCTTCTGCGAGCTCGCGCCGAAGATCTACGCGGCCACGTACCCGGAAGTCGGTCGCGCTCACGCGGCGCGCATCTACCGCGTCGCTGGTGCTCCGTCGCACGGCCCGGCGCTCTGGGTCACCAACAAGATGGCCTATGGGTTTCTGCGCATCGTTCGGCGTCGGCAGGTCCGCGCCTTCGAGCCAGACGCTGAGCACCGAGGAGCTGCGCACGGTCGTCGCGGAGGCCGGGTCCACTGATCCCCGCGCGCCACCGGCAGATGCTGCTCTCGATCCTCGACCTCGGGCATGTCACGGTGAACGACATCATGATCCCGCGGCAGGAGATCGCCGGCATCGACGTCGAGGAGCGCTGGGATGACATCCTCGAGCAGCTGCGCCAGACACCGCACACGCGTCTGCCGGTCTACCGACGGCGAGCTGGACAACCTGGTCGGCATTCTGCACATGAAGCGCGTGGCGCATGAGCTCGCGCGCGGCACGCTGACGCGCGAGCGGCTGATCGAGATCGCCCGCGGCCGCGAGCCCTACTTCGTCCCCGAAGGCACCGCGCTCAACGTGCAGCTCGCGCAATTTCCAGCGCAACCGCCGGCGCCTCGCCTTCGTCGTCAACGAGTACGGCGACATCGAAGGGCTGGTGACGCTCGAGGACATCCTCGAGGAGATCGTGGGCGAGTTCACCACCGACCCGGCGACGCGTGACGCACAAGGACGTCCATCCACGAGCGCCCGGGCGTCTTCATCGTCAACGCCAGCGCCACGCTGCGCGCGCTGAACCGCGCGCTGCAGTGGCAGCTGCCGACCGGATGGGCCGAAGACGCTGAACGGCCTGCTGCTCGAGCACCTGGAGACCATCCCCTACGCCCGGCACGGCATGGTGAAGGTCGGCCCCTATCGAGTTCGAGGTGCTGCAGATCGCCGACAACGCGATCAGGACCGTGCGGGTGCGGGCGCCGGCTGAGGCGCTGAGCTCGGCGAGCGCCGACTGAGCACCGCCTCGAGCGCCTCGCTCACGCGGGCGACGGCCGATCACTTCGATGCCGCTCCAGGCGGCTTGCGCGGCGCGTTCTCGCGCGGGACGACCGCCAGCTTGAAGCCCTGCTTCTGCGCCTCGCGCAGCCGCTCCTCGCCGTAGGCGACCGGCCGCACCTCGCCGGTGAGGCCGATCTCGCCGAAGGCGACGAGCGAGCTGGGCACGGCGCGATCGGCGCAGGCTGGAGGCCAGCGCGATGCACCACCGGCAGGTCCCAGGCGGTCTCGCTGATCTCGATGCCGCCCACGACGTTGACGAACACATCGTGCTCCTGCAGCGACACGGCCGCGTGGCGATTCAACGACCGCGAGCAGCATCGCCAGGCGATTGGCATCCAGCCCCTGAGCGATGCGCCGCGGCGCGCCGAAGCGCATCCGGTCGACGAGCGCCTGCAGCTCGATGAGCAGCGGCCGGCCGCCATCGCGCGTCACGGTGACGATGCTGCCCGGCCGCGGGCTCCGGCGCGCGCGCGAGGAAGATCGCCGCTGGATTGCGCACCTCCTTGAGTCCCGCCTCCGTCATGGCGAAGAAGCCGAGCTCGTTCACCGCCCCGAAGCGGTTCTTGGTGGCGCGCACGATGCGGTAACGGCTGCCGGCCTCGCTCTCGAAGTACAGCACGGTGTCGACCAGGTGCTCGAGCACCCGCGGGCCCGCGATCGCGCCTTCCTTGGTGACGTGGCCGATGATGACGACGGCGGTGCGCGGTGGTCTTGGCGAAGCGCACGAGCTCCGCCGTGCATTCGCGCAGCTGCGAGACGGCGCCCGCGACTCGCGGTCGACGGTCACGGACTGCACGCGTCTGGATCGAGTCTACGACCAGCAGTGCCGCCTGCCGCGCCGCAGTCTGAGCGAGTATCGGCCTGCAGGTCGGTCTCGGCCAGCGACTTCGAGTGCTGCGGCGCCGCAATGCCGAGGCGCCGGGCTCGCAGGCCAACCTGGGCCACCGACTCCTCGCCGCTCGCGTAGAGCACGCCGCGGCCGGACGCGATGTGCGCCGCCACCTGCAGCAGCAGCGTCGACTTGCCGATGCCGGGGTCGCCCCCCAGAAGCGTCACCGAGCCCGGGACGATGCCGCCTCCGAGACCCGGTCGAGCTCGCCCTGACCGCTCGCCAGGCGCTCGAGGTCGTTGGGCGAGCCGAGCGGCATGGGAGCGGCGCCCGACCCGGCAGCCGGAGCGCCTCGACCGCGAGCCCCGCTTCCCGGCGGCGGGCCGGCGCACCGCGCGCTGCTCGAGAGAATTCCACTCGCCGCAGGCGGGCACTGCCCCTGCCATTTGAGGGTCTCGCCGCCGCAGGCGCTACAGACAAAGACGGATATCGGACGAGGCCATCGATACGCTTCACAAACGATTTTGGCCGGGTTGAGCTAGGATGCGCGCCCGGGGAGGACCGGATGACCGGTTTGTGACCAGGCACTCGGACTCATTCGGCGGCAATGCTAGCTTATGCCCGCTCCACTCGGGGACGGGAAGGTGACGCGCGTCACAATTATTAAAGAGCCGGAAAGCAGCGGCATGAGCTTGAGAAGCAAGCTGCGCTTCGTTGGGCTTACCGACACCGGCAAGGTGCGCGAGCACAACGAGGACACGATCGCTCTCGACCCGGACATCGGGCTGCTGGTGCTTGCCGACGGCATGGGCGGCTACAACGCGGGCGAAGTGGCGAGCGGCATCGCCGTGAAGACCATTGTGAACCTGGTGCGCGAGCAGGTGGAGCGGGAGGACCTGAACGTGCACGATCGCGGCTCGAATCTCTCCCGGCCGACCATCATCCTGCGCGATGCCATTCACCGGGCCAACAAGATCATCTACCAGACCGCCCGCACGCCAGCCACAGTGCGAGGGCATGGGCACGACGGTCGTGGCAGCGCTCTTCTTCGACAACAAGGTGACCATCGCGCACGTAGGCGACTCGCGCATGTACCGGCAGCGCAGCGACAAGTTCGAGCAGGTGACCATGGACCACTCGCTGCTGCAGGAGCTGGTCGACCGTGGGTTCTATTCCGCCGAGGAGGCCCAGCGGGCCGCGAACAAGAACTACGTGACCCGCGCGCTCGGGGTGGAGCCGAATGTCGAGGTCGAGATCCAGGAGATCCCGGTCCAGAAGGGCGAGGTCTTCATGCTCTGCTCCGACGGGCTCTCGGACATGGTCGAGGACGAAGATATACATTTAACGATAAGCACCTTTGGTGCTAATCTGGATAACGGTTGCGAAGCAACTGATTCAACTGGCGAATGACAACGGGGGCCGCGACAACATTTCCGTGGTCATGGCGCACGTGCTCGATCGCCTTCCCGGCCCGCACGCGCATCTTCGACAAGATTCTGGGTTGGTTCGGCTGACACGGCGAGGCGAATACACATGGCAAGGTTGGTCTTGAGCCTGGACAGCCAGGTAATGGCGGAATACAACATGAACAAGGAGCGTTACACCATCGGCCGGCTCCCGGACAATGATATCCGCATCGACAACGCGGCGGTCAGCGGCCACCACTCGCTGATCATCAATATCCTCAACGACTCGTTCCTCGAGGATCTGAACAGCACCAATGGCACCTACGTCAACGGCAAGCTGATCAAGAAGCACGCGCTGCAGCACGGCGACGTCATCACCGTCGGCCACCACCAGCTGCGCTTCGTCGAGGACGACGAGCAGCAGGATGAGTTCGAGAAGACCATGGTGATCCAGCCCTCGGCCCGGCCGGTCGAGAAGCTGCGCACTGCGGTCCAGCACTCGCAGGTGATCGACGGCGAGCCGACCCACGCGCCGGTGGCCGCTGCCGCCGTGGAGGCGGCCGCCTCCAACTCCCATACCGGCAAGAGCCGGGTGCTGGCCGACGGCGCCGCGGCGCTGAAGAAGGCGAAGCTGCAGGTACTGTCCGGCGCCTTCGCCGGCCGGGAGCTGGAGATCACCAAAGCCCTCACGACGCTCGGCGGCCCGGTGTGCAGGTGGCCGCCATCACGCGCCGCGGCGAGGGCTACTACATCGTGCACGTCGACAGCGGCAAGGCTGACGACTTTCCGCTGGTCAACGGCACCCCGATCGGAGCCCAGGCGACGAAGCTGAGCGACAATGACGTCATCCAGCTCGCCGGCGTGAAGATGGGTTTCTTCGTGAACTGAGTTGATTGGCGCACTGATCAAGGCTCAGCGCAGCTCCAGCGGCACGCGCTGGCTGACGCCGCAGAGCAGCTCGTAGGGAATCGTGCCAGCGTGGCGGGCGACTTCCTCCACCGGCAAGTCCCCGCCCCCATAGCACCGCCGGGCTGCCGACCTGCACGCCCGGCAGCTCCGTCACGTCCACCGCAATCATGTCCATCGACACTCGGCCGCACCAGCGGCGCGCGGCTGCCGTCGACGAGCACGGGCGTGCCGCTGGGAAGTCCGCGGGCAAGGCCATCACCGTAACCGGCCGCGACGATGGCGATTTTCGAGTCGCGCTGCGCCTGCCACGTACCTCCGTATCCGACCGTCTCCCCGCGCGGCACGTGCCGCACGGCAATGACCGAGGTCTCGAGGCTCATCACGGGCTGCAGGCCGAGGTCCGCACCGGTCCGGTCCGCAAACGGCGAGGCGCCGTAGAGCGCGAGGCCCGGCCGCACCCAGTCGCACCCGAGGTGCAGCTCGCTGAAGACGCCGGCGGAATTGGCGATGCTGATGGCGCAGTCGAGGCCGCGGGTCGCCTCCCTGAAGCGCGCGACCTGCGCGGCCGTCATGCGGATCGTCGCGCTCATCGGCGCACGCGAGGTGGGTCAGCAGGCGCATCTCCAGCGGCGCGGGCGTGAAGCTTGCGCAGCCGCTCGAAGCGCGGCCGGAAACTCGCTCGGCCGGAACCCGAGGCGATTCATGCCGGTGTCGATCTTGACCCAGAGCACGAAGCGGTGCGGGCCGGGATCCTCCTCGAGCAGCTCGATCTGCAGGGCATCGTGCACCACGAGATCGAAACCGTAGCGCGCGGCTTCGAGCAGCTGCTCCGGCGTGAAGACGCCCTCGAGCAGCACGATCGGCTGGCTGACGCCCGCGGCGCGCAGCGCCAGGCCTTCCTCGAGCCGCGCCACGGCGAACGCATCGCCTCGGCCAGAGCGAGCGCCGTCGGCACGAGCCCGTGGCCGTAGGCGTTGGCCTTGACGACCGCCATGACCCGGGCGCGCCCGCGCGCGGTCGCGGATCGTCCTGAGATTGTGCCGCAGCGCCCGCGGCGTCGATCACGGCCCGGATCAGCCGGCTCACCGCAGCACGCCCTCCGCGTAGGAGTCCGGCGCGTAGTTGGCGAAGCGGGTGTACTGCCCCTGGAAGGTCAGGAGGAAGGTGCCGATCTCGCCGTTGCGGTGCTTGACGAGATCGATCTCCGCGATGCCCTTCTTCGTGGTGTTCTTGTCGTAGACTTCTTCGCGGTAGATCAGCAGGATCATGTCTGCATCCTGTTCGATTGCCCCCGAATTGTGACTAACAATTCCATCTGACAACCAACTCGATGGCCCAGGAACCGTCAAATCATACACATCTTCTTCATCAATCTCAGGAACGATGTTCGCCACCTGGCTCCACAGAAGATCGGATGCAGCGAAGCGCTCGAGATTGGGAGCCGAGAGCAAGTGATCTCCCGGTTTCAACTCCGCAGACCTCACCCAACCCTTCCCGGAGAGCACCCGGTGCTTGGGCGAGACTCTGATGGATCGGCCGCTCGCGAGCTTTATGCTGGCCACCGGGCGTTTACCGACCTTCCACACCATATCGGATCGAGCCGCAACGACGCGCTGCTGGTCGTCTACCGCCCAGACCTCGGGCTGCGTGCCGACCAGGCTTGCGATCGGAACCTGCCGACCATCGGTGAGCCAGACGAGAGTGTCGCCGGTGGCGCATTCGCGCAGATCCGACATCACAGGCTTCTTGTGCTCGCGCTGCTCGACCGCGCGATTGAGCTGCGACAGCGCAATGACCGGGAACAGCGAGCTCCTTGGCGAGCGACCTTGAGGCCGCGGGAGATCTCGGCGATTTCCGTCGCGCGATTCTCCTTGGTCCCCGGCACCTGCATCAGCTGCAGGTAGTCGACCACGACGAGACTCAGGCCGTGCTCGCGCTTCACGCGCCGCGCGCGGGCGCGCAGTTCGGTCGGGATTCAGCGCCGGAGTCTCGTCGATGAAGATCTTCGCTTCCGACAGCTGGCTGGTGGCGCTCGGTGATGCGCACCCAGTCCTCGTCGGAGATGTTGCCGCTGCGCAGGCTCGTAAAGCGGCACGCCGCCGATCGAGGACAGCATGCGCGTGATCGACCTGCTCGGACGGCATTTCCATGCTGAAGATGGCCACCGAGGCACGCGTTCCCGGGTGCACGCGCGGCGTACTCGGCCATGTTGACCGCGAGCGTCGTCTTGCCCATGGAGGGACGCCCGGCGACGATGACGAGATCCCCGGGGCGCAGGCCGCCGGTCATCTTGTCGAAATCGGTGAAGCCGGTCGGCAGCCCGCGCAGCTTGTCGGGGTTGCTGTGCCACTCATCGATCTGGTCGATGACCGCGGGCAGCAGCGCGCGCACCGGCACGCGCGCCCTCGCGCCCGCGAAACGCCCTCTCGGCGATCTCGAACACGCGCTGCTCGGCGCGATCGACCAGCTCGCGCGCCGTCTCGCCTTCGTTGTTGAAGACGGCGGCGGCGATCTCGCGTGCCGGCGTGGATCAGCTGCCGCAGCAGCGAGCGCTCGCGCACGATGTCCGCGTAGGCGCGGACGTTGGCGGCGGTAGGCGTGTCGCGCGCCAGTGGAGCTGAGGTAGGCCAGGCCGCCCGCCGGCTCGAGCTTCGCCGGTGCGCTCGAGCTGCTCGGACACCGTGACGGCGTCGCAGGGCTTGGCGTCGCCGGCCAGCGCGCCGATGGCCTCGAAGATCAGCTTGTGATCGGGGCGGTAGAAATCCTCCTCGTCGATCGACGTCGGCGACGTTGATCCCAGGCGCTGGCATCGAGCAGCAGGCCGCCGAGCACGGCCTGCTCGGCCTCGATCGAGTGCGGCGGCATCGGCGCGTCCAGCAGCGGCGACCGAGCCGCGAATCGCGACGCGCTTTGGCGGGACCGGCCACCGGCGGCATACCTCTGCCGGGCGGCTACTCTTCCGCGACGATCGACACCGCGCAGCGGCACGTCGACGTCGGCGTGCAGGTGCAGCGTCGACCGGGTGCTCGCCGAGCGTGCGCAGCGGCCCGTCGGGCAGGCGCACTTCGCTGCGCTCGCACCTTGAAGCCCGCCTTGCGTAGCAGGCCTCCGCGATGTCGCTGGTGCCGATCGAGCCGAAGAGCTTGCCTTCGGTGCCGGCCTTGGCGGGGATGGTGAGCTTGAAATCCTTCATCGCCGCGGCGCGCTCCTCGGCGCGAGGCGAGGTGCTCGCGCGCCAGGCGTCTCGAGCTCCGCGCGGCGCGCCTCGAAGCGCGCGACGTTGTCGGGCGTGGCGAGAGTGGCCTTGCCCTGGGGCAGCAGGAAGTTGCGGCCGAAGCCCGACTGCACCTTGACGCGATCGCCGATGTTGCCGAGGTTGGCGACCTTCTGCAGCAGAATGACTTCCATCGCGCCGGCCCTCAGTGCTGATCGGTGTACGGCAGCAGCGCCAGGAAGCGCGCGCGCTTGATCGCGACGGCGAGCTGGCGCTGGTAGAAGGACTTCGTGCCCGTGATGCGGCTCGGCACGATCTTGCCGGTCTCGGTGACGTAGCCCTTGAGCGTGGCGAGATCCTTGTAATCGATGTGCTTCACGCCTTCGGCCGTGAAGCGGCAGAACTTCTTGCGGCGCGAGAAGCGGCTGCCGCCGCCGCCCACCACCGCGTCACCGCGCTCGCCACCGATCACCGCGGTCGCCGACGGTCGCTGCCGCCGCCATCGCCGCCGCCGCCTCGGAACTGTCGTCGCTGCCGCTGTCATGACGTGATACTCACCGTGCGCTGATCGTTACGCGTCGTCAGGCCGTCATCGCCCTCGGCGGCGCGACCGCCGACTCGTCGCGAGGACGCTCGCGGCGCGCGCCCGCCGCGCCTCGCCCTCCTCGTCGGCGGCCTTGGCCATCGGCGAGGGCTCGGTGACGGCGGCGTCCATCTTCACGACCAGGTGACGCAGCACCGCGTCGCTGAAGCGGAACGCGCCGGTCAGCTCATCGAGCGTCTTCTGGTCGCATCTCGATGTTCATGAGCACGTAGTGCGCCTTGTGCACCTTGGCGATGCGGATAGGCGAGCTGGCGCCGGCCCCAGTCCTCGAGGCGATGCACGTGGCCGCCGCCGGCGGCGATCATGCCCTTGTAGCGCTCGATCATCGCGGGCACCTGCTCGCTCTGATCGGGATGCACCAGGAATACGATCTCGTAATGCCTCATGTAGTACCTCCTTATGGATTGAAGCCGCCCGTCGCAAGGCTTATGCGGGGTGCGGCAAGGAGAATCTGCCCGCCGGAAGGCGCGGGCGACCCCCTTCGAAAAGGGGCGCGCAGGATACTGAAACTGGCGGAGGACTGCAATCGGAGCAGCCGGCTAGCTCATGCCGCTTCTGCTGCCGCACGGCCTCGTACAGCAGCATGCCGGCGGCCACCGAGACGTTGAGGCTCTCCACCGCCCCGAGCTGCGGCAGGCGCACCATACAGTCGCAGGTCTGCGCGCGTCAGGTGCCGCAGCCCCGCCCCTTCCGCGCCCAGCACCAGCACCACGCCGCCCTTAAGATCCACCTCGTGCGGCGCGCTTCGCCGCCGCGGCGTCCGCGCCGACGACCCACAGACCCGCTTCCTTCAGCAGCTTCAGGGTGCGCACGAGGTTCGTGACGGCCACCACCGGCGTCGTCTCGGCCGCGCCGGCCGCCACCTTGCGCACGGCCGGGCGTGAGCTGCGCGGCGCGGTCCCGCGGCACGATCACCGCCAGCGCCCCGCAGGCATCGGCGGTGCGCAGGCAGGCGCCGAGGTTATGGGGATCCTGCACGCCGTCGAGCGCCAGCACCAGCGGGCTGCGTCTCGCGACGCCTGCGAGCGCCGCCAGCAGGTCGTCCTCGGTCCAGGGTGGCAGCGGCCTGATCTCGGCCGCCACGCCCTGGTGCGCGACGTCGCCCGAGCTGCTGCTTCAGGACCTGGGCGTCGACCCGCTGCAACTGGCGATCTGGCTCTGGCGCGCCAGCTCCTCGATCGCGCGCAGCCCGCGGATCGTCGCGCCGCTCGGCTAGCCGCACGCGCAGCACGCGTTCCGGATGGCGCTCCGAGCATCGATGCGCACGGCGTGCAGGCCGTAGATCGTCTGTGTGCCCTGGCCGTGCTGCCAGTCGGGCTGCTGCTGCGGCTTCTTGGAGTCGTGGCCCTTCACTGCTCGCCGGCGAGCTCCAGATCGATCAGGCCCTCGATGGGGTTCACGGCGGTCACGATGACGCGCACGTGCGACCCGGTGCGCAGGCGCCGCCCGCTCGCCTGCCGCGCCAGCCGTGGCCATGGTCCTCCATCACGTAGTCGTCGTCGCGCAGGTTGTCGATGTGCAGCAGCCCGTCGACGGCGACGTCCAGGATCTGCACGAAGCAGCCGAACTCGACCACGGTGGTGATGAGCCCTTGGAAGCGTCTGCCCGATGCGCTCCTTGCAGATAGGTGCACTTGAGGTAGCTCGGACACGTAGCGGTCGGCCTCGTCGGCGCGCTTCTCGAGCCGCGAGGTGCTCTCCCCGAGAGCTGCCGAGCTGCCGGCGTCTCGTAGCGTACGCGCCGGCGCCGCCTTTGGCGCCGATCAGCGCCTTGAGCGTGCGGTGCACGACCAGGTCCGGGTAGCGGCGGATCGGCGAGGTGAAGTGCGCGTAGTGCGTGAGCGCCAGTCCGAAGTGCCCGATGTTGGTCGGCTGGTACACCGCCTGCGGCATGGCGCGCACCACGAGCGACTCGACGAACGGCGCGCTCCGGACGCGTCTGCCGACGCGCGCGCGCGATCGCCTGCAGGTCGCGCGTGGTGACGGTCTGCGGCAGATGCGCGCCTCGATCCCGAGCGCACCGCAGGGTCCGAGTCAGCCGCTCGAGCTTCTCGGCCTCCGGCTGTGCCATGCACGCGGTATAGCGTCGGCGCGTGCGTCTTCTCGAGCTCCTGCGGCCACCGCGACGTTGGCGAGGATCATGCACTCCTCGATCAGACGGTGCGCGTCGTTGCGCGCGCGCAGCTCGATGCCGCGTCACGCGCTCGGCCGCATCGATGACGAACTCGGCCTCGGCGGCGTCGAAATCGAGCGCGCCGCGGTGCGCTGCGCGCCTTGTGCAACGCGCGGTAGACATCGACCAGCACGCAGCAGCTGCTCGACGCAGCGCCCCCAGCTGCTCGCGCGCTGCCGGCCGTCCCTCGAACAGCGCCTGCGTTGGCCAGCGTTGTAGGTGAGGCGTGCCGCGGAGCGCATGACGGCCGGATAGAAGCGCGCGCGACTTCAAGCGCACCGTCTTGCGGCTCACGATCATGTCGGCGGCGAAGCACAGCCGGTCGACCTTCGGCGCCAGCGAGCACAGGTGATCCGACAGCGCCGTCGGCAGCATCGGCAGCACGCGTGTCGGGAAATACACCGAGGTGCCGCGCTCCTGCGCCTCGGCATCGAGCGCAGTGCCGGGCCGCACGTAATGGCTGACGTCGGCGATCGCGACGATCAGGCGAAAGCCCTGCCGGATGCGGTTCCGCGTACACGGCATCGTCGAAGTCGCGCGCATCCTCGCCGTCGATGGTGACGAGCGGCAGCTCGCGCAGGTCGATCGCGCGCTCGCGCCTCGCGCGCGATCGACCTGCTCGCCGCAGGCCTGCGCCTCGCGCAGCGCAGCGGCGGGAAACTCATGCGGCAGATCGAAGCGCGCGATCGCCGACTTCGGTGGCGAGCTCGACCGGACGGTCCGGATCGAGCCGCTTCACGACCCGGCCTGCGCAGCGCCTGGCGGAGCCGGCGTGTCGCGTGATGCGCGGCGATGACCCAGTCGCCGTTGCGCGCGCCGTTGAGGTCAGCCGGCGCGACCGCGCAGCGCAGCTGCAGCCGCCGGTCGGCCGCACTCACCCAGGCGGTGCGGCCCTGAGCACTTCAACGGTGCCGAGAAACGCCGTGACGCCGCGCTCGAGCACCTGCTCGACGGAGCCGGACCAGCGATCGGTCGCATCGCGCGACAGCTTCACGCGCAGCCGGTCGCCGTGCATCACGCCGCGCATCTGCGGCGGCGGAAGGAAGACGCTGTCCTTCATCCCCTCGACGCGCAGGAATCCGTAACCGGCGCGATTGGCGCTCACGGTGCCCCTCGACCACGCCACCGGCGTGCGCGCCGGCCGAGGCTCGGCCCTGCCCTCGCGCCATCTGGGCCGACGGCCGCCTTGCATCGCGTGCTTCGGGCTCGCGCGTGCGCGCCGGAGCGCACTGCCTGCGCCGCGCTGCCGCCTCGCCCTGAGCTGTCCATGGCCGTCGCGCGTGCCTTTGCCGCGCTGTGCGGACCGGGCCTGGGCGTGGCGCCGCGCGTTGCGATCCCGCCGTCCGAACTTTCCTCTACGCGCTTTCAATTGACAGCTCCCGACCCCGTGCGTACATTGCGCGGCCTTCCTCACCTGCCCGGGTGGCGGAATTGGTAGACGCACTAGTTTCAGGTACTAGCGGGTAACTCCGTGGAGGTTCGAGTCCTCTCCCGGGCACCAATAATTCTTTATTTTTCAATAGCTTAATTCCAAATCATGGATTGAATCCGAGGCATCCATCGATCCCTCGGGTGGATGGTTGCGGCCGGATCATTAGTTTTATTCTTCACCTGACCGCGGCGACATCCTAGTCATCATGTAACGACCGGCTCCCGATTTGCAGTAGCGCGGATTACGCTGTGAATCGGGAAAGATCGCGGCGCAGAGCCGCATACAAATGGGAGCCGGCGATGAGAAACGTACGATTTATCGGTTTGGATGTCCACGCGGAGACGATTGCGGTGGCGGTAGCCGAGCCGGGAGGTGAGGTGCGTAGTCTCGGAACGATCCCAAATCGGCCAGAGACGGTCGCGCGGTTGATCAAGAAGCTCGGCAAGCCAGAGCAGCTGCAAGCGTGCTACGAAGCGGGCCCTACAGGATACGTGCTGTACTGGCAGCTGAGCGAGCTTGGGGTGAAGTGCGAGGTAGTGGCCCCGACGCTGATACCGGTGAAGGCTGGGGATCGGGTGAAGACCGATCGGCGTGATGCGGAGAAGCTGGCCCGTTGCTATCGGTCCGGGGACCTGACGGCGGTATGGGTGCCGGACGCGGCACACGAGGCGCTGCGGGACCTGGTGCGTGCGCGCCTTGCGGCCAAGCGTGACCAGCTGCGCGCCCGCAATCGACTGGGCAAGTTCCTGCTGCGCCACGGGCGGCGCGCTTCTGAGGGGACCAGGGCCTGGACCGGCAAGTACCTGTTGTGGGTCAAGGCGCAACGCTTCGAGCAAGCCGCCCAGCAGGTGACGATGGAAGATTATCTGCACGAAGTCGAGCACGCGGCAGAGCGCATTGCGCGCCTGGAGCGCTCGATCGACACGGCGATCGAGACGCTGCCCGTGAAAATGCGCGCGGTGGTCGAGGCGCTGCAGAGCCTGCGCGGGGTTGCGCAGATCAGCGCCGTGTCAATCATGGCCGAGCTCGGAGAGGTCTCGCGCTTTGCACGTGCACGGCAGCTGATGGGTTACTCGGGTGCGGTGCCGTGGGAGGACTCGAGCGGGCAGCGGGTGCATCGTGGCAGCATCAGCAAAGCCGGCAACGCACACCTGCGACGCATCGTGGTGGAGGCCGCCTGGTCTTACCGGCACCGCCCCGTTATCGGTTACAGCCTGAAGGTGCGCCAACGCAAGTGTAGCCCGAGGGTGTGCGAGGTCGCCTGGAAGGCGCAGCACCGTCTGCACCAACGCTACGCTCGCCTCACGGCGCGCGGCAAAAGTAAGCAGCATGCGGTGACGGCGGTAGCGCGAGAGCTGTTGGGTTTTATCTGGGCGATCGGTGTCGAGGTTGAGCGCAGCCAGGAGGCCAAGCCGATGCGCCGCGCCGCCTGAGAGCACCGGCGAATCGAAATCACTATGTATCTCGTACAGGCACCAATGGTCAGCGGCTGGAATGGCACACGGCAAAGGAGAATCCTCGAAGACTGCTATGCGGCAGGCTTTGATGGCCCGACCCGCGCCCCTAGTCCGAGGCAGCTCCCGACGAATCACGATTATGATGGCGGGGCTTCGGCCTCGATCCACGAATATCAGAGTGATCAACCGTCGACACGCGCTGCTCCGGCCGCTGTCCACTGGCGCTTGATCGAGAATCGCAGATGAAACATCAAGATACACGACTGCTTGACAGGTCGTTACATATCAGCAGGATGTTAATCGGGGCGGGGTGGGGGAAATTCAAATCGAGGGCTCGCGCCTCATTCGCCGTTGCTCCTACGACCGATGGAAGAAGGGGGCCGCATGTGCAAGCAAGACGACAGCCTCACGCCCTCACCCGCCAAGCCCGCTTGGGCGTCTTTCTTCGCGCTCGAGGTCGGTGTGCCTGAAGATTTTCTTGTCGAGCGCGATCAATCGCCTCCGCAAGAGCGCGAGCCGCAGTTCGATTGAACGATCGCCTCTGGCCGGAATTTGTCGCCAGTGCGGACGTTTTTCATTCGGCCCGGCGCCGGAGTCTCATTGGCGCAATGGAAGTCAGGTTGCGGGTAAAAGGATTGACTATCTCTACCGCGCCAGATCCCGGTTCAAACATGAGATCCCGTGGCATCGCTCAGTTGGGTACCGTGGCCCGAAAGCTGAATACCCGACCCCGAGTTCACTGGAAAACTCCTACGTATATGCTTGGCTTCACTGCTTCGATGACCCATTGCGTCCGCTAACCTTCGCAGCCCGTAGAAATGCCTGTTTGTAGGTGCCATCGACCAGATCAATGGTCCAACCCTCGCCCGAGATGATCACAAGGGACTATTATCGCCGATGACACTCGCCGTTACGGCGGATAAGATTCTTGCCAGGAAATACGCTCGGACGACGCACCAATGACACCGCAGCTGGCTTTCTCCCTCCTTCCCACCGCCGTTGTCACGTGCCTGGTCTTCGCCGCCGGCTGTGCCCAGCAACCGGTCCGGTCAGGCGCCGGCACACCGACAGCTGTCGCTGCGACGCCCCTCCAGTCCGCGCTGCAGGCTGTACCGCCCCCGCTCCTCCGAAAGGCACGTAACCGCGGATACGAGCCGAAATTGTGGTTTTGCCGGGGCTCCGGCTCGAATCAGGCATGTCAGGATCGTAGCGACGTCGGGTACCGCCCGGTGCTCTACTTTTGGATGCCTAGAACTGCCTTCAGCGCCTGACCCAACCGATCTCCCGGGCCGTCGCCGGCCCGACGCGCTCGTCCTGAAGACTGTCGGGCATGCGCGCCTCCGCAGGGCTGAGCGGCGTCTTTACGGCCATGATCTCTGCGAATTGCTGTGGATAAAGAGGCGAGAGCTGCGGGTTGGCGAAACCATCCGGGTAGCTCGGCAGGCCGGTGGCCAGGTCGTAGTGGTCTGTGGCCCCGAAGGTATGCAGCAGCTCATGGGCCATCACAATGCGGTTCTGCGCCTCCTGCGAGCGGCTGGCGAACACGTGTACCACACCGGTCAACCCGCGCTGCAGCCCCGCCGAGTGGGGGAGACTGGGGGCCAGTGCCGGGTCGTGGTAAACCAGGAACAGAGCAATCTGAGGGCGGGGCGAAACCCCAGCGAGCATGCGGTGGCGGTAGTAGCGCAATCGCAGGCTCCAGACGATGCGGGTGAGTACGCTTGCCCCTGGCTCGAGCACAGGGGGCGCCGATGCGATGGTTGGGTAGAGGTGCAGTTCGATCGGTTCATCGACACCTACTCCGTAACGCCTCGCCTGCGACGTCACGAAATCGCTGACCTCATCGATCCTTCCCTGATCGAGCTGTCCGAGATAGTCCCTGGTCACGGGGCTCCCATCCGCACTGACCGGGAACGCGCCGACGTAGACGGTGCGCCTCCAGCTAGTGGTGCTGAACCGATCGATCAACGCCTGACCGGCAACGATGACTAGCACCAGCGTAAGGAAGGCAATTCGTAAGGCTCGCCACATCGTTCAATCTCGCGCGATCCCAGTGGGATCGGGCTACTACTATTACACCAAGCCTGAATGGCTGCGCTGTTGCGCGCTTCACAGATCCCACCCGCTCCTTACGACAGCTGCAACGTGGGCCTCCGACTAGGGTTTTGGCTCGGGGAATTCCTTCAACGCGTCCCTAACTGCAGCCAGAAGGCCAGGTGCATGCCTGACCGCAATGTCATAGACCTTGTTGTGATCGATCTCGCTCTCACTGTTTTCCCCGAAGCGGGCGCTGGTGGGCTCGTTGCGATTTTGTGCGCTTGCCGCGCACCGGCCTCCGAATCTGCTCCACGTAGCTAATCAGACGTGATGGCCACGGAAGCGGTTCAGTACTAACCTGGCGAACAGCTCCGAAGTCCTTGTGCATCGGATTGAGCAGCACGTTGCGCCGACCTGGCAACACCGACGCGGGCACGGCGGACGCCGCGCCTGCCGGAGCTGCTGACCTATCTAATGGAGCAGCACAACCTCTCGCGCGCGGATCTCGCGCCGCTTCTCGGCACGGCAAGCCGGGTGAGCGAGGTTTTGAACGGCAAGCGCGAACTCAGCATGTCAATGATCCGCAAACTTCGCGAGCGGTTTCACATTTCGGCAGACTTACTGATACCACGGACCCAGCCGCATGGAGTAGCCGCGTAATAGTCGACCCGCCGGTGCGACACGGGAACGGGAAGTAACCCGGTAGCTCTTTGAGCTTCGCTATGAGCTTCGCTATGAGCTGCGCTCGCCTACCCAATACGTCTCAGGGCACCTTATCTGCGATGATCGTCAGCTTGATGATCTCGGGGGGCTGCGCAAACAGGTCTCCAGCACTGGCTCGTTCCATCAGCGCCGCCGCCACCTTACCGTTGAGGTGAGCATTGCGACCGGCTTCGTCATCGAAGGTATCGAATATCGCGAACGAAGAAGGTCCTTCCTGGATGGCGTACCACGTTCTGGTGCCCGGCTCGTCATTTACCAAGGGTAGGGCGGACCTGAGAAAGTCGGCAACTGCTTGCTCCTTGCCCGACTTTGCTTTCAGCGAAACGTACAGCGCGAGTTTGCTCATCGCTTTCCTCCTGCCCGAACGGCCTGTGGCGAGGAAACCGGTAAAGACGACCGGGACGTCGAGCGGCGGTTGAACATGGTTGAGAAGCTCCTTTGGGTCTTAGAGGCACGGGGTCTGTCGTTCCTTAATACGTCCCGATGGCCTAATTGATGAAATGGAAGCGCGGAACGAGCAGGGCGCTGACCTCAGTGGCCGCTCGTCATCGAGCCCGACGTCATGTGGCCGCTCTTCTTGCCCTGCTTGCCTTTCTTCATGTGGTCCGACTTCATGTGAGCGGCGGCGCTCGTCGCGCCGGCGGACATGGCGTTAGCCTTCTTCGAGGTCATGGCGCCGCTCGACATATGGTCATGGCTCATCGCGGCACTCGACATGTGGTCGCTCGAGCTCATCGCGCCCGTCGAAGCCGACTGGGCAAAGGCAAAGCCGCCGAGCATGGTGCCGGCGAGGGCGGCGATGGCGAGCAATCGGGAAGTCTTCGTCATGGAATGTCTCCTGAATTGAGATTCGAGAGTCGGTCCTGCGGGCTGGTTGCGCACGGGGCACGGGACAGCCCGCTCAGCGAACTATTTCGCGGGGCGTGGCAGGGTGTTACAGGGCGTCTCCGTAACGCTCGCCCCTACGCCGACGCACCGAAGTCGGCGCCCTCCTCCGGGGTCATCGATCGTTACACCGGCGTGCGATGCTCAGCGCCAGAGATTGGTCGCGGCCAAATCGACGAGCTCATCGCCGCGTCCGTTCATGATCGCCCTAACCATGTAGAGGGTGAAGCCCTTGGCCATCTCAAGAGTGATCGCGGGAGGCATGGCAAGCTCCGCCCGGTTGACTACCGCGTCAATGACCACGGGTCCTGGGTGCGCCAGGGCTGTCGCGATCGACTCATCCACCTGCTCCGGGTCCTCGATGCGGACGCCGCGGATGCCAATAGCCTCTGCCATCGTCGCGAAGTTCGGATTCGCAAGCTCGGTGCCGAAGTCGAGGAAACCCGTCGACTTCTGCTCGAGCTCGATGAAGCCGAGCGCGCCGTTGTTGAAGACCACCACCTTCACAGGCAGCTCGAGCTGCTTCAGACTGATAAGGTCTCCCATAAGCATGGTAAAGCCGCCATCGCCCGAGAGCGAGACCACCTGCCGGCCGGGGCACGCCACCTGCGCTCCGAGCGCCTGCGCCATCGCGTTCGCCATCGAGCCATGCCAGAACGAGCCGAGAAGCCTGCGCTTGCGGTTCATCGCGAGGTAGCGCGCGGCCCAAACCGTCGGCAGCCCCACGTCGCAGGTAAAGATCGCATCGGCCGCCGCCTGCGCACTGACCGCTTTCGCGACCTGTTGCGGATGTAGCCGTCTGCGGCCGGGCGTGGCCGCCAGTTCATCGAGTTGCCGGCGCGCCCGCCGGTAATGCTCCTGCGCCTGCCGCAGATGGGTGCCATCGGCTCTTTCCCGCAGCAGCGGCAGGAGGCCGCGGATGGTCTCGCCCACATCCCCAACAAGCCCGAGGTCAAGGTGTGCCCGACGTCCCAAGTTTTCCGGGCGGATGTCGACCTGGGCAATCCGGACGCCGCCTCCTCGAGGATAGAACTGGCGATACGGAAAATCCGTCCCGAGCATGAGGAGCACATCGCAATCAAGCATGGCATAGTAACCGGATGCAAAGCCGATGAGCCCGGTCATACCCACGTCATATGGGTTGTCCCATTCGACGTGCTCCTTGCCGCGCATGGCGTGCACCATCGGAGATTTGAGCCGCGAGCCCAAGGCTAGCAGCTCGGCATGAGCACCTGCGCATCCTGCGCCGCACAGAAGGGTGACGCGTTTCCCCCCGTTGAGAAGTGTTGCCAGCCTGTCGAGATCGGCCGGCGCGGGACTGATCCGCGGCCGCGGGGACAGCAGCGCATCCCGCCCCGCAGGCGGCGCATCGACAGCCGGCTGCAGCGCCACATCCCCGGGAATCACCAGGACCGAGACGCCGCGCTTGCCGACCGCTTCCCGGATCGCCACCTCGAGCGCGCGCGGCATCTGATTTGCGCCGGAGACAAGCTCGCAGCGGTGGCTGCACTCCCGGAACAGCGATTCGGGATGTGTTTCCTGGAAATATCCGCTGCCGATTTCCGGCGAAGGAATATGCGCTGCGATTCCAAGAACCGGCACGCGCGAGCGATGACAGTCGAAAAGGCCGTTGATGAGATGAAGATTTCCCGGCCCGCAGCTGCCGGCGCAGACGGCCAGCTCGCCGGTCAGGTGCGCCTCGGCGCCGGCCGCAAACGCGGCGACTTCCTCATGTCGCACATGAACCCATTGGATCTTGCCCTGCCGGCGGATGGCGTCGGTCAGTCCGTTCAAGCTGTCGCCCACAATCCCATAGATGCGCTTGACACCAGCAATGGCGAGAGTCTCGACAAATTGGTCCGCCACGGTCTTCATGATCAACTCCCGACATCTGCAGCAAAGGGGGACGCCTCAAGGCGCTGTGAAATCGAATGTGCCGGCCATCATTCGGTACCCGGTGCCCGCGCCCTTCGGAGGGCAAGTGTCTGATTGCCGGGCGCTGACTGCAAGGGAATCGTGTGGTCAGCCCGACCAGCCCGATAGAAACTCGAGCAGCAGCTTGTTTACGATCTCCGGTCGCTCTTCTTGCGGCAAATGGCCGCATTGCGGAATCGCGCAAGTGCGCAAGTTTGCGGCCATCTCTGCCCAGACCTTGGCCATGTCAAACATCTTTCCAACCGCATAGAAATCCGCTCCCCATAGCGAGAGCGTCGGGCATGCAATCTTCACGTGCGCGTCAGCCAGATCTTGCTCGACGTCCTGAGCATTCGCCCTGTAGTCGGCCATGGCGCCACGAACTGCACCAGGAGCCCGGTAAGCCCGAACGTAAACCTCGAAATCTTCACCCGAAATCGCATGCGGGTTGTAAGTCCAGTCGGAGAAGAAGGCGCGCAGCCAGATCTCCTCTCGACCGGCAATCAGTGCCTCGGGCAGGTCGGGGACTTGATGGAATATGAAGAACCAGTAGGCTCTGGCGATGCGGGCACTGAATTCGCGGGCAACGATCCGGGTAGGAACGTTGTCCATCACGACCAGCCTATCGATCGCCTGAGGATGGTCTTTGGCAAACCGAGTCGCCACACGCGCGCCGCGATCATGGCCCACCAGCGCCACCTTGGCCAGCCCTAATGTTCGCATGAGCTCGAGCACATCCAGCGCCATCGTCCGTTTGTCATAGCCATTCGCTGGCTTATCTGTCTCGCCGTACCCTCGCAGGTCGGGCGCGACTACCCGGTAGTGCCGAGCCAGCTCCGGAATCTGATGACGCCAGGCAAAGCTCGTCTCCGGAAAGCCATGGAGCAAAACGACGGGGGGTCCTTCGCCTGCGTCCAAATAGCGCTGGCGAATGCCATTAGCCACGACTGTATGATGCTCGATCATGAGATTGGGTCGGACGCCACAAGAGGCCTACACCTTGCTCAACACCTTCGGCGCCCGGTCATACGACGCCGTAACCTCAAGCAACAGCAGCCGCCATCTGCAACGCCTCGGGCTTCGGACCGCCAGTAGCCCAGTCGAGCAACTCAACGGTGTGAACCACGGGGACTCCAAGCTCGTTCGCCAGCTGCGTCATGCAGCCGATGTTCCCCGTGGCAACGACATCCGCCCCGACCGAACGAATGCTGGCCACCTTGCGTCTTTTTAACTCCCGAGCAATGTCGGGCTGAAGAAGATTGTAGACGCCGGCCGAGCCGCAGCACATGAATCCGTCGGGCACCTCGAGAACGCTAAAGCCGGCGCGGCGCAAGAGCTCCAGGGGTTGATGAACAATGCGTTGCCCATGCTGCATAGAGCACGCGGAGTGGTAAGCCACGCGGAGGTTGCGCGGTTCCTGGCGCGGCAACAGATCGTGATCCGAGAGAAATTCGGTGATGTCCTTGGTAAGCGCACTGATCCGGGCGGCCTTGTCCTTCCAAGATTCCTCCAGCCGCAATGCGTGCCCGTAGGCTTTGAGCGAGGTGCCGCAGCCTGAAGTGTTCACGATAATGGCGTCCAAGCCGCCGCCACGCTTGTCAGCCTCACTCAACCACGCATCGATGTTGGCCCTGACGAACGGCAGCGCGTGACGTTCCAGTCCCATGTGCTCCGCCGGAGCTCCGCAGCAGCCAGCGCCCCGGGCGACCACGACCTCAACACCGTGTCGCTGCAGCAGGCGAACCGTTGCCTCGTTGATAGCCGGGTCAAGGACGGTTTGTACGCAGCCGTTGAGGATGCTCACCCGCGCTTGACGGGTGCCACGTGCCGGGAATACTTGCGGGTGATCCACGGCGCTTGTCCGAGGCAGCTGCGCCCGAGGAGCCATGTCCAGCATGGCTCGCAGTGGGCCCGAAAACGCCCGCTTGAATGGCTGAGCGAGCGTGCCGGCCAACAGCCCCAGGCGGAAGAGTCGGGGGTTTTGAATCAATAATGTCAGGGCACGCCTGATCAACCTTTGTAGCAGGGGTCGGCGGCAGGTCTGTTCGATATGCTGCCGTCCATGCCCGATCAGCTTTGAGTACTTCACGCCCGATGGACAGATTGCCTCGCAAGCCAGGCAGGTAAGACATCGATCGAGGTGCTCCACGGTCTTCGCATCCGGACAGCCGCCCTGCTCATACATATGCCTCATTAGCATGATTCGGCCGCGGGGGCTGTCATTCTCATCATGTCGGACCTGATAGGTGGGACAGTGCGATAGGCAGATGCCGCAATGAACACAGTCGCGAATGATGTCGTTGGACAGGGCGATACTGGGATTAGCCAGAGCTGCTTGGGGGATACTGGTCTTCACCTCAAGCGGCTCCGCGACCTGCCACGGCAAGCTTGCCGGGATTAAGCACACCGTTGGGATCGAAGCTGGCGCGGACCCGCTCGGCAAGAGCCTGATAGGCCATGGGTCGGGGCTGGAATGTACCGACCTCGAGGCGCAGGGCCGCCGGGGCCTTGAGCAGGCAGGCGCTCCCACCTGCCTCTCCAGCCAAACGTCGGAGCAAATTCGCGTGCCTGCGTGCGCCTTCCACGGAAGTCCTGATGAAAATCCGGGACGCGCCCCAGTCATAAAGTACCTCGCCCTCGATCGCTGCAACGACTTGCGCGGCCTTGGTGCCCGGAAGAAGCACGCGCCATACACATGCCTCGGCATCAGAGGCAAAGTCGGACAGGTCTCGCTGACGGCGCCAGAAAGCGGCGCTTTCGTCACCCGCGATCGAAGCAATTGTACCCAGCTCTTCGAGGTACCTGCGAAGCTCGCGCTCGCGAGCGGCTACTGAGCCTGAGAATCCCTCCAGGCGCATCGCCGTAATCGAATCGGAGCGACGCCGCGAGAGATGCACCGCTGCGCTGACCTCGAGCGGCAACTTCAAAGCGCCGCTAAGAACCTGTATGGCCCGGCCGTCACTGAGCCCGGTGAGCAGAAGTGTGGCTTCGTACGCTGGCGCGGGATGAATTTTCAATGTGATAGAGGTGATCACTGCCAGAACTCCAAAGCTTCCGGTGAGGAGCCGCGGAATGTCGTAGCCAGTGACGTTTTTGACCGTCCGGCCGCCACCTTTGAATACTTCTCCGCGGCCGTTTACTCCTTCTATTCCCAGAACCGCATCACGCACCGACCCGCTCAAGATCCGGCGAGGGCCGCTGAGATTGCAGGCAACGATGCCGCCGATCGTATCCTCTGATGTGGGACTGCCAAAAAGCGTGGCGTACTGGGGTGGCTCAAAGACCAGTTGCTGGTTCTTCTCTCCCAATGCCTGGCGGAGGTGGGAAATGGGTGTTCCGGCTCTGACCCTCAAGACGAGCTCCTCAGCCTCGTACATCTCAAGCCCCGCGATGGCTGACAGGTGCAACTGAAAATCGGCCTCGACGGGACTGCCGAGGGAGCGCTTGGAGCCGCCACCAACGATCTCGCACCGCTGGCGAGATCTGTTCGCCTCGCGGAGAATTTCCGCAATATCGCCGACATGACTCGGCGTCAGACGGCGCGGCGACGGCGAAGACGTATGATCGGTCATGAAGCTCAGGGTTGCTAAAAGCGCGGAATGCCGGGGAAAGGCCGTAACTTGCTGTTGGCGCGCGGCCGACCGAATTCCCCGCACCGGCAAGGTGTCGGAAACACCTTGCCGGGATTCAAGAGCTCTTCGGGATCGAACACGCACTTGAGACGTTGCTGCTGGGCAAGGTCGATATCTGTGAACTGATGAGGCATGAGGTCGCGCTTTTCCACGCCAACGCCGTGCTCGCCGGTCAGGACGCCGCCGAGGTCGATGCAGGCCTTCAATATATCGCCGCCGAAAGCTTCCGCTTTGTCCAGGTCCCCCGGCTTGGCGGCATCGAACAATATTACGGGGTGCAGGTTTCCGTCGCCGGCATGGAAACAGTTTGCGTAATCCAACCCGTGTTTCCTGGACAGTTCATCGATTCGCCTCAGGATTTCAGGGAGCTTGCCGCGCGGAATCGTTCCGTCCGTCACATACAGATCCTTCGCAATCCTGCCCATGGCCCCGTATACCGATTTGCGACCTCGCCACAGGCGAGCCCGCTCCTCCTCGGTCGTGCTGGTCTGCAGATCGGCCAGTCCGATATCGCTGGCGATCGATTCCACCTTCGCGATGAGAGTGTCCACCTCCACGGCAGAGCCGTCGAGCTCGCAGAGCAGCATGGCTTCCACCTCGGGTTTTGCGATATCTCCGATGTATGAAGAGACCGCCCCGATGCATTTGCGATCCATGAACTCAAGGCCGGCCGGGATGATGCCATGGGCGATGATTGCGCCCACGCATCGGCTGGCATCGTCGACACTCCTGAAGCCGAGGGATAACACTCGTGCGATCGGGGGCTGTGGCACCAAGCGCAGCGTGATCTCGGTGACGACGGCCAGGAGACCCTCTGAGCCGATCAAAGCGGCCGTCAGATCAAAATCCTGGTCGGTGCCGCCCAGAAAATCGCCGCCGAACCGCACTACGTCTCCGTTCAGCAGAACCACTTCCATTCCAGTCACGTGATTGGATGTCACGCCGTACTTCAGACAATGAACTCCTCCAGAGTTCTCCGCGACATTTCCGCCAATCGTGGAAATCTGCTGACTGGACGGGTCTGGCATGTAGCAGAGTCCGAGGTGCTGCACGGCCTCGGTCACCCGAATGTTCTGCACGCCGGGCTGAACTCTGACAATTCGGTTTTCCGGGTCGACCTCGATGATGCGATTCATTCTGGCGGTGGTCAGAAGAACGCCATCCTCGAGCGGGAGCGCCCCTCCCGAAAGGGAAGTGCCAGAGCCTCTAGGAACGAGTTTGAGGTTCTCGCCATGGCAGTAGAGAAGAATTTGCCTGACCTGTTCTGTGGTGTCGGGCAAGACCACAAGGAGCGGCAATGCGCTGTAGGCAGTCAAGCCATCGGTTTCGTAGGGGCGGCGCTCCGCCTCGTTCTCGATCACCCACTCCTCTCCCACGATCCCGCGCAGCGTCGCAGCGATCGCCGCCCTGCGGCCGATAACCGAGTGATCTACGTCCGGCATTTTCATGGTGAGGTGCTCCGGAGTCTGGGCTACGAACGCTCGCCCTCGATCACGTATTCGGCCCCGTTACCGTCGGGTGCGCCGGACAGACGACGTAATCAATCGCACCGACGAAGCGATGATAGCCCGGTATTGTGCCGCTGCTTTTCATCCGTCTCGTGCCGTTGGGTCGACAATCGAATTTCGCAGGATGCCGAGCTTTGAGATCTTCACTTCGCAAACGTCCCCCGGTTTCATCCACAAAGGAGGGTGATGGGACATGCCGATGCCGCCCGGGGTTCCGGTAACGATGACATCTCCGGCGGACAGCGTAAACGCATCGCTCAGAGATGCGACCAACGTTTCGACGTCGAACACCATGTCTGCTATGGGCGCATGCTGCACAACCCGGGCGTTCAGGCTTGTGGTCAAATGCAGGCCCTTGCAACCCGGTGGCAGAGCCTCCGAGACGACAAAAAACGGACCGAACGCGCCTGTCCCGTCGAAGTTCTTCCCCATCGTCCACTGGGAGGTCCTAAGCTGATAGTCCCTGACGGTGACGTCGTTGAAGATCGAATATCCCGCAACATGACCCAGGGCTTCTCTGCGGGAAATATTCCTGCCGCGACGGCCGATCACTGCGACCAGCTCTCCCTCGTAGTCGAGCTGCGTCGATTGGTGCGGCATGGTAATAGGGGCCTCATGCCCGATGAGGCTGGAGGTGAATCGGGTAAATACCTCGGGATAATCTCGACGGGCGATGCCGACTTCTGCTGAATGCTCGACGTAATTGAGACCGATGCAAATAATCTTGCCGGGACTCGGAAACGGTGGCAGGAGCCGCATGGCCTCGATGCTGACTGCCCGTCCCAACTTCAGTGCTCCGGCAGCGGCGGAAAGATCCATTTCGTTAGCCACGAGATGATCGAGGTCCCCGGGATAACCGGGTTCATCTTGAAACAGGCCTCTGAATCCCTCGCCAAAATCCACGGCCAATCCGCGGCGGTCATCAAGAACGTAGACTGCAAAGCGCATAGTGGGCCCTTTTCCTCGCTGCTACCTCATGTTCCGTCGACTGAGCATTTACCGGATTGAGTGTGTCTCAGCAGGCGTTGCCGGTCTTGAAGCGCAATCGCATTACGCCATATCATTGCCATGCAAGACGCGGTCGACACCTTGATCCTGGTGAGTTTGTCCATCTGGAGCTGCGTTCTGCAGACGAATCTGCACGCAAGCCTTTCCGGCTCAGTTGACGGAATCACGCCCTGCCAATCCATCGGTCCGTGCCGTCGTCGGCACGCCGGCGAACTGACGCCGCCAAAGCCCGGGACTGACACCAACAATTCGATGAAATAGTCGTGTGAAGTGCGGCTGATCACACATGCCGCAGGCCAGTGCAATCTGGGATAGGGGCGCTCGCGATTTCCGCAAGAGCTCCTGACCGAGAACAACGCGGCGTTTCACGACGTACGCCATAGGAGGCTCGCCAAAGCTTTCGCGGAAAGCACGAAAGAAGTGGCCCTTGCTCAATCGGACGACACGAGCAAGATCAGTGGCTCTGATGTTTGTCCCGATATTGGCCTCAATGTATGCCACCACACGCTTCCGCTGCCAGGTCGCCAGCCCCCTTCGTGCGCAAGAGAATGCGGTAAGTGCGGTGCCCCGCACCTCGCGCAAGCCCTGCAAGAGCTCTGCTGCACGCAGCATGTACCCTTTCGCTGTTTCGCGATCGCCATCGAGGCTCGCCGATGCCGCTTCGATGAGCTTTGAGAGTCTCACGACATCGAGGGAATTCAATGGTCCCTCGGAAGCCCTGTCGACGGAGATACCCGCAGAAGTTGAGCGAGGCATTGGAACCGCTCCCATTGGGCTACTGGCCTATTCTCGATGGACAGCAGCCTGTATCAGCCTCGGTGCGTTATGGAAGTAATTTGTGGTGGCGTCCGGACATCATGGTTCCGGTCGCCCAAATGCGTTAATAATTGTTAATCGGTGTTAATGACCCCACCAGCCACTTGATCGCGTCGCGCGAGCATTCCTAAGCTACTGAAGCCGTGCGAGGCACCGCAAACGAGCGTTCGAAGCGAGCGGTGGGGTTTCGAAGACCGAAGCAGTATGGGGACGCTACGTTGAGTTTGCTCGAAAGTGCGCTGCGTGCGAGCGGGGGAACGAGCCGGTGGCGGCAAATCGGTCGATTTACTCTTCACGTGTCGTTCACAGGGGCTCTCCTTACCGCGAAGTGCGGGACTGCGCAGCTGAAGGAGCTTGCCGTTGAAGGAAGCACGCGGATCCAGGCTCTGGATATTACGGGTTTCGGCGGCGCCGACCTGCGAGCCCTCTACCGGCCAGATTGGGTCGCGCTGGAAGGACCCGACGGACAACAGATCGTGCAGCGGCGGGCCACGCCGGGAGAGTTTCGCGGCAGCCTCCAATCGGCAACATGGGATCAGTTGCAACTCGCATATTATTGCGGCTATTTGCTCTGGAACTACGTGGCACTTCCATTTATCCTTGCGGATCCGGATTTCGAAAGCAGCGAATTTCCTCAGAGTCTCGAGCCCGGCGAGAGCTTGCGCAGACTCAGCGTCGTGTTTCCTCCTCGAGTGGTAACCCATGCCACTGCGCAAACCTTCTATTTTGACATGCAAGGTCATTTGCGCAGACTGGACTATTTAGCAACACATTCCGATCGTACGCAAATTGTCCAGATGTTTTCCGCGCATCAGCGCTTCTCCGGAATTCTGGTACCAACCCTTTCTCGCCTGTTGACGGTTGGTGCGGACGGAGTGTCACTCGCCAAGCCGCCGCTACTCGACGTTGAAATCTTCGATGCGGAATTCGAATGACGGCCGCCGTGGACAGTGCCGTAAGGGGATCCCGGCGGTTCTTGAGACGCATGGGTCTCGGCAGTGGAATCTGCCGAGGCGTCGATTGCGTATATTCCTTTGATGACGGGCAATGTCGCCGGTAGTACATGCTCGAGCGCGGCAGTTCCGGCAGCGGCTCGTAGCGCTTGTCCGGCAGCCTCTCCTCTCGATCGATGATCCCGCGCCACTCCGGCACGGGACCATTCTGCGGCCCGACGGCCAGAGGAGTATGCCGGTGCTATACTGTCGGACGATCATCCAAGGTCACTCCGTATGACTGCGGCATCGGATCAACCGGAGCCTTCTCGTCTGGCGGTTGCGCCCGATCTGCGCCGGCGGCACACCGAGGTGGTGAACGCCGCGATCGTGGGTGAGACGGACGGTCTCGAAGTCGAGGCGATTTCGCACTCCTGGCGCCGGAGCGCGCAGATCTACCAGATCGACACTGAGAGTCATGAGGCGCCGCACATCCTCACCGAGAGCGCCCTTCGCGTCTCGAAGGAGCCTGTCGAATTCGTGGTGCGCGCGGCGCAGCCGGAGCTCGACCGGCTGCATCGGATCGTCCGCCAGGCGGGCTACGTCACGCTGCTGTGCGACACCGATGGCGTCATGGTGGACGATCGTGGCAGCGAGGAGCGCTCAGCGGAGTTGCGCCACTGGGGCATATGGGTCGGCGGCATCTGGTCGGAGGCCGCCGAGGGAACGAATGGCATCGGCACCTGCATCGCTGATCGCCGTGCCGTAACAGTCCACCAGACGCAACACTTTCGCTCGCGCCACATCGGCCTCAGCTGCTCCGGCGCGCCGGTGTTCGATGCGGGCGCGCGCCTGGTGGCCGTACTCGATGTGTCCTCCATGGACCCGAGACTTTCGGCGCAAGCTCACGCACTGACGCTACCGCTCGTTCTCAACCACGCGCGCCATATCGAAGAGCGACTGTTTCGCGAGCGCTTTTCCCGCGCCTGGATCGTGGCCATCGCACCCCGGGAGGATACGTTCGGAGCACTGCTCGCAGTTGACAGGGAGCATCGCGTGATCGGCGCGGACCGCTTCTCCCGGCGTCAATTCGCGCTCGATGAGCCAGCACTGGAGGCGGGCACCGGCCTATGGACGATCTTCGCGCGCACCGGGCCCATTCTCAGACACGGTGTGGGCTCCGACTACGCTTTGCGGCTCACCTGCGCGCGCGGGGGCGAGACGCTCTTTGCGCTCGTGTCACCGCCCGCCGCCTCGCGCCTTCGCCTGGGTAACCTCGATTCGACGCTTCTGATGCAGCCGCGCATCGATTTGCTCGAGGGTCTGCGGCGTCACTACGCCCCGGAAGTCCCGCGGGGCGGCTTGTCGCCGGGTGCGCTGCGGCGTGTGCAAGAATACGTCGCCGCTCACATGCACGAGAATCTCGACGTCGCGACGCTGGCATCGCACGTCGGAATATCCCGCTATCACTTCTTTCGGGCATTCAAGACCAGTGTGGGCATGCCGCCGCATCGGTACGTGCTGGAACAGCGAGTGAGGAAGGCCGCCGAGCTGATCGAGCGCTCCGAGCAACCGCTGACCCGCATCGCGCTGAATCTGGGCTTTGCGGATCAGAGCCACTTCTCGCGCAGCTTTCATGCGCTGGTGGGGCTCACCCCGAGTCAATTTCGTCGCGCGCATCGCTGATCAGCGTCCCGAGCCGGCCGGGTACTCATGCGATCCCAGCACTCGAAAGCAAAGTAGCCCCATCCGATGCAATTGATACGCGATTCGATGCGGGACAATAGCTGCTCGGAGAGTCGCCTCCCGGCAGCCACATGCTCTATGCTTGCGCCAGGGGACAACCGCACGAGAGGGGGGCGGTACGGAATCGAGCCGCGAAAGAGGGGTACCGGATGAACAGCACCAAGGTATTCCGAGAGGCCGCAGATTCGGGCGGGGCAGTTCCCGCGCCGCACATCTGCTCGCCGACACTCCAGGGCGGCGAGAGTAGCACTGCCTTCAGCGCCTCAGCCTCACGCGGAAAAATGGCGTCTTTCGGTGCTTTCCACCTTCATGTGACCGAACGACGCCTCGAGAGAAACGGCAACCCGGTCAAGATCGGTAGCCGTGCGCTCGACATTCTGATCACTCTCCTCGAACACGCGCCGGAAGTAGTGAGCAAACGTGACCTCATTCAGCGCGTCTGGGGGGAATTGGTCGTCGAGGACGTGAGTTTACGTGTTCATGTGGCGAACCTCCGCAAGCAGCTGGGCGACTCGGATTCCCTTCGTGGCTCCATCACCAATATCCAAGGACGTGGCTACTGCTTTACGGGCCAAGTCACCTGGACGATTGCCGGTGCGCCCCCAAGCGACACCGCTACGGCTACGCCACGGTTGCCTCGCCCGCCCCTGCTGATGATCGGTCGCGATGATGCCGTTCGCGAAATCACCGCCCAGCTGAACGAGCACCGCTTCCTATCGATCGTCGGGCCTGGCGGGATCGGCAAAACAACCGTCGCCGTGGCACTGTCCCATCGACTGGTTTCCGACTTTCAGGGTTCGGTTCTCTTCCTCGATCTCGCCCCCCTCGAGGACCCCCGGCTGCTCGCGCGCATGCTTGCCTCCCAACTGGGGCTCGCCGCGTTCTCGGAAAACCCACTGCCGGCCATTCTGGCTTTCCTGCGCGAACAGCGACTGCTACTCGTGTTTGACAGCTGTGAGCATCTGGTCGACGCCGTCGCTGCCCTGACCGAGAACATATTTCGGGGCGCGCCACAGGTTCACATACTGACGACGAGCCGGGAAGCACTTCGCGCTGAGGGCGAGCAAGTGCATCACCTTCCGCCGCTTGCGTACCCCCCGGCGAACGTCGAATCGCTGACCGCGGCAGAAGCGCACAGCTACCCTGCGGTACAGCTCTTCGTGAAACAGGTCGCCAACAGCGGTCATGCCTTGAGAATTTCGGATGAGGACGCACCGATCGTCGCGGGGATCTGCCGCAGATTGGACGGCATCGCCCTCGCCTTGGAACTAGCGGCTTCCCGCGTCAGGATCCACGGACTCCGTGGTACTGCATCCTTGCTCGACAGACACTTCCGCTTGCTGTGGCGCGGACGCCGCACGGCAATACCGCGGCACCAAACACTCAGCGCCACCCTGGACTGGAGCTATAACCTGCTGTCGGAGACGGAGCGGCTGGTGTTTCGGCGCCTGGCCATATTCGTTGCTGGCTTTTCTCTACAGGCCTCCCTTGACGTTGCGGCTGAAAGCCTCGATTCCGCAGCCTTCGAAGAGACGCTCGCCAGCCTGGTTGAGAAGTCACTCGTGGCTTCGGACAGCGGGGCTATGATGCGATATCGGCTGTCCGACACCACGCGAACGTATGCGTGGCAAAAGCTGACAGAAAGCGGTGAAGCTCCTGGAATCGCACGGCGCCATTGCGCGCATTTGCTTCACACTTTTGAAGACTTCGGTGTCTCTCTCGTGACACCCCCGAAGCCGGAGACTGTCAGCTCTTTCGCTGCGAACCTCACTAACTTACGAGCTGCGCTCGATTGGTGTTTTTCGGAGGACGGAGATGCTGCGCTTGGAGCGAAACTGACCGGCGCATCGGCGCGCCTATTCGTTCAGACGGGCCTTCTGCCGGAGTGCGTCACCTGGACCGGTCGCGCGATACGCGCCCTGGACGATCTGAGCCAAGATAAGGAGCTCGAGTTAGAGCTCCAGGCGGCCTTCGCATCCTCCATCATGGTCACAACGGGGAATGTGCCCGCTGCACGGGCTGCTCTTGTTCGTGCGCTGGAGCTTGCGATGCGTCTCAACGATGCTCCGATGCAGTTCTACCTGCACCATGCGTTATATAAATGGCAGATACGTACCGGTGATCTTCGCGGGTTCAAGGAACTTACTGATCGGCTCGAAACCGTGGCCGAGGAGATTGCAGACCCATTTGCCGACGCCATCGCCGATGGCTTTCGAGCCGTTACCTGCTTCTTCACCGGTAACAACCGCGAAGTAGCCGGACATGCCATGAGAGCCCTGGAGGCGCCGGTGCAGTCGACGAAACTGAATGTGGCGTATTTTGGGGACATGCACAGAGTAGCAAGACCCATCTTGGCGCGTAACCTGTGGGTTCTCGGATACCCCGATCAAGCAGCCGCGTTAGCTGCAGAAGCCGTCCAAGAAGCCGAAGATCTCAATAATCCATTCACGCTGTGTTACGTGTTGATGTCCTGTATAGCGGTTGCCGCTGACACGGGGGATCGCCGGAGAGCCGAAGAGCTGGTCGAGCGCCTAGCGAGCATTGCGACAGAACACCACCTCCTTACGTACGCGCGGGCCGCGGTTGGCTGGCAAGGCCACCTGGCCGTCTCGCGGGGCGAGCTGGCCCGCGGAATTGAGTTGCTTCAGACCGCCCTTGCGGCTCTGCATGAGGACGGATACGAATTGTACCGCCCGTGGTTCAGTGTGAAGCTCGCCGAAGGTTTTGCGCATGCGGGGCATCTCGAGCTCGCATCGAGCACGATTTGCGAGGCTGTCACCTGGGCGGAAACCCGTGAGCGCATAATCAGCCTCGTTGATCTGTTGCGCGTGAAGGGCGAGATTCTGAACTCCATGATGCTGGCGGGCGAAAGCGAGGGCGAAGCATGCTTTCAGAAATCCCTCCAGCTCGCACGCGAACGAGGGCTACTATCCTACGAGCTGCGCGCCGGCATCAGCCTCGCAAGGCTATGGGCTGCTCGAGGCGCCACCAAGGAAGCCCTTGAAGTCATAGCCCCCATCGTGGGTCGCTTTACCGAAGGTTTCACCACTCGCGACCTGCTTGGCGCGACTAGCCTCCTGGACGAGCTGCGGTCTCAGAACTGAGCTCTCGAAGCGGAAGCGGGCGCACGGCCGTGAGATCGGGGGCTCGAAGCTCATGCGCGCAGACGGTGCTGCTGCTCGTTTGGTTCTTGTCTACGGCGGTCGTCGCGCACGCCGGGCAGATCAACACCGCGAGGTCCGTTGTTCCGCAGGCTCAGCTGACGCCCCGATTGGTGCGGCTGCCGGTCAGTGACGGACGCGATCGGCGGTTCGTGCGATTGCAACGCTCTCAGGGTCTCTCCCAGCAGCGCGTGACGCACATCGTGCAGGACGATCGGGGATTTCTCTGGTTTGGCACACAGTACGGTCTGGACCGTTACGATGGCTATCACTTCCGTGTGTTCAAGCACGAGCCTGCGGCTCCTCGCAGTCTATGCGGGATCAACGTATCGGCATTGTTCAGGGACTCCGCGGGCAGGTTGTGGATCGGATGCAATGGCTCCGTCGATCGCTATGACCCGACCACCGAGTCATTCGTCCACTATCCGCTCGAGAGCTCGACGACTGGGATTCCGGCCGGCGCAGTCGCAAACATCAGTGAGGATCATGCAGGCCTGTTGTGGCTTTCCACCTCGAACGGTCTGTATCGCCTCGATCCGGCTACCGGCAAAGTTCGCCGGTTCGGACACGATCCCTTCGACCCTTTTAGCCTGAGCAGCAATGATGTGAAATTCAGCGGCGAGGACCGCACGGGCACGTTCTGGGTTGCCACGGCAAAGGGCCTGGATGCTTTCGACCGCGAGCCTGGCCGCGTCACGCGTCGCGTTCCCTTGCGGGAACCGGTCAGTTTGTCCTTTTACCAAGACAAGGCAGGCGTATTCTGGATTCTGTCCGCAACCGGCAACGGACTCGCGGTCTTCGATTCCAGGACGGATCACCTGACCCGTTATTCCTTCGCGCGCCAGGCACTGCAGAACCAGCCGCTCACCGGGGTCAGCTCGATGCTGCAAGATCGGAATGGCAACCTTTGGATCGGAACGTTCTCCGACGGACTGCTGAGGTTCGACCGCGCCGACCGCCGCTTTACCCGCTATCGCCACGATCCCGCAAGCCCGGATAGTCTGCCCGAAGACCGAATAACGACGTTATTCGAGGACCGCGAAGGAGACATCTGGGTCGGACTCGGCGCGACGGCGCCGGTTTACTTCACCGAGCGGCCGTTGCCGTTCAAGACATTGCCGTTTGACTCGGCAAATCCCGCCAACCTGGGGGAGAAGCTCGTGAACGTTCTGTATGAGGATCGCACAGGCGTTCTCTGGATAGGTACGACAGGGGCACTCGATCGTGTCGATCAACGAGATGGTCGCGACACGCGTTTCGAGATACCCGGGCGGGGCATCGACGCGGACGTATTATCACTAGTGGAGGATTCGGCCGGCGCAATGTGGGTAGGGACGTCGGGACTTGGCCTATACCGGCTCGATCCGAACACAAGTAAGATTCAACGCTTCCGTTATGCCGAGGACGACGGGCCTGCGGCCATCGTCACGGGGCTGACTCTCGATCACGCCGGCGACTTATGGGTAGCGACCAAATCCGGTTTGTATCGTTTCGATCCCAGGACCTTGCTCGCTACCAAGGTCCTTGATTCGCCGGGTTTGTACTTACCCGTGACAATGGACGGGCACGGATCGCTGTGGCTCGCTACATACGATGGAAAGATAGTGCGTATCGACGCACACTCCGGGCAAGTCAGAGCATTTGGCCACGTCGTGAGTGCGTATAGCGGCCGTGTCGCTGCGATTTTCGTTGACCGCGCAGGCTCGGTCTGGCTGGGAGCGCGCGACGCGTTGGATCGCTTCGAACCAGGAACCGGTCAAGTCACTCGCTTCACGCAGAAAAATGGTCTTGCAAGAGATGCGGTGAGTTGCATTCTACAGGACGGCGGCGGAGCCTTGTGGATGGGTACGAGCAGCGGGATCTCGCGTCTCGATGCGGCGCGGAAGCGCTTCACGAACTATGGACCGGCAGACGGCCTGCCGGGCCCGGATTTTACCGGCTATAGCGCATGCTTTCGCGGGCGGGGTGACGAGCTCTACTTCGGGGGATTTTCGGGCGCAGTCGCGTTTCGGCCCGAAGACATTGTCGAAAGCTCCTTCACTCCACCGATCGTGCTGACAGCGTTCCGGCTTTTTGGCGACATGGTTCCCGTCGGACGCCCTCCCCTCAGCGAGGCGATCGACTACACCCGCTCGCTGCGGCTCTCCTATTGGCAAAACAGCTTTTCATTTCAGTTCGCCGCGCTCGCCTTCAGGAGCCCCGCCACGAGTCGGTACCGCTACAAGCTCGAGGGCCTGGATAAGGACTGGCACGAAGCCAGTAGTGATGAGCGAATCGCAAGCTACACAACGCTACCGGCCGGCCGGTATCGCTTTCGGCTTCAGGCAGCGACGGCCCGCGGACCGTGGAATGCGCCTGGCCGCACGGTCGACATTACGATCCTGCCGGCGTGGTGGAATACGTGGTGGTTCAGAGGACTGATCGCCATGCTCGTGGTCGCCGTCGCACTGATGTTCTATCTGGTACGCATGCGTCAGATCGCGCGCTTGTTCGCGGTTCGATTGGAGGAACGCCTGAGCGAACGGGCGCGCATCGCACGCGAGCTGCACGATTCGTTGCTGCAGGGAGTGCAAGGCCTCATGTTCCGTCTTCATGCCGTCCGTGAACTGTTGCCCGCTCGCCCGGCAGATGCGGGTCGAGCCTTGAAAGAGGCAATTCGGTGTGGTGATCAGGCGATCGTGGAAGGACGCGCCGCCGTCCAGGATCTGCGCAACACCACGGTCGCGGCGAGCGAACTGGCGGAGGCGCTGACGTCGCTTGGGCGCGAGCTCTTGCCGGAGGGCGTGGGACAGCAGATCGCCTACCACGTGATCGTGGAGGGTAGAATCCGACCCCTCATGCCGCTCGTGCGCGATGAAAGCTATCGCATCGCACGCGAGGCGGTGCGCAACTCAGTTCAACACGCGCATGCCGGAGAGGTTGAGGTGGAGCTCGTTTACGGCGAGAAGAGCTTCCGTTTGCGAGTCCGAGATGATGGCATCGGCCTCGATGCCAGGATTCTCGAGGCTGCGCGGCGCAGCGGGCACTGGGGCCTGCAGGGAATGCACGAGCGCGCCAAGAGTTTCGGGGCGCACCTCGAGATGTGGAGCGAGCATGGTGCCGGCACTGAATTGCTGCTCGAAATCCCCGCGGCGATTGCCTACGGGCGAGGCGCCGCGCGCCCTCGCTCTGAGACGCGACATCCGGAGCAGTGATAATGGTGATCCGGGGCGGCGTCATTCGTATTCTGGCAGTGGATGATCATCCGCTGCTGCGCGGCGGCATCGCCGCCCTTATCGGGACCCAAAGCGACATGGAGCTGGTGGCGGAGGCGTCCACCGGCCGCGAGGGCATCGAGCGGTTTCGGGCGGTCAGACCCGATGTGACGCTTCTCGATCTGCAGATGCCGGAAATGGGTGGTATCGATGCCCTCATTGCGATCCGCAGCGAGTGGCCGTCCGCCAAGGTGATCGTGCTCACCACATACGGCGGCGATGTACTTGCGGAGCGCGCTTTGAAAGCCGGTGCTCAGGCGTATGTGCTCAAGGCCTTGGTGGGCGATGAGCTTCTGGAGACCATCCGCGCCGTACACCGAGGCCAGAAGAGGGTCCATCCGATGGTAGCCGCGCAACTTGCGAGCCATGTCGGAGAAGAGACCCTATCGAGCAGGGAACTGCAGGTGCTGATGCTGGTTGCCGCCGGTAACTCCAACAAGGCCATCGCAGCGCGGCTCGCTATCTCTGAAGACACGGCCAAGGCTCACGTCGCCAGCGTTATAGCCAAGCTGCGCGCCAACGATCGTACGCACGCGGTCAGCCTGGCTCGGGAGCGCGGGATGATCCCGCCGTGACGCCCGAATCCTAAGCGTTACCCGAATGGGTAATCGGTCGCTACCCTGACTGGGCGTACAGGCAGGCGGCAGGGCCCGGTAGCTTCGTGTACACGGGCCATGAGAAGCTTATTCTCGACATTCCCGGGGGGCCGGCTAGCGCGTGGCCTCCTGCTGCTGCGGGTCGCAGTCGCGTTACCTTTGTCGCTCGCGGCGGCCCCCCTTCTCGCCGATGAGTCCGGTTTGGCTGGTATCCCATTGAAACTCTTAGGAATTGTCGATTGCGTCTTTCTGTTGATCGGACTCGGAACTCCATACGCTGCAGGCTTGCAGGTGCTCATTGAGGGCTGGCTCGCCTTCGTCCAAGGAGCGTTCAATCCAGACCACCTCGCTCGTTTGCTCGTGGGGCTTGCGCTCCTCATGACGGGACCTGGGCAGTATTCCCTGGACCGGCTTATCTACGGCCCCAAGCGCATCGAACTCAGGCGATAGCCTACTTTGAAGGTGCTCGATGAGGAAGGCACGCTATGGCGTCATTCACAGTTCCTCCACGATCGGCTAGGGTTCCTGTTTTGAGAAGCCCTCCAATGATCCGCCCGGTGGATAACCCCGACCTCCCACGTGGCAGGCCGCAGCAGTCCTTGGAAGCTCCTAAATCGGCCGCAACGGTGGCTGAGGAGAACGGCTCTGCATCCCATCCGTCCGCCTTGCGGGGGACAATTGCCTCGTTTGGTGCGTTTCGCCTACACGCCGCGGAACGCGTTCTGGAGAAGGACGGCAAACCTGTCAAGCTCGGCGGCCGCGCCTTCGACATTCTGCTGATGCTACTCGAGCATGCGCCTGAAATCGTCAGCAAACGTGATCTCATCCGGCGCGCCTGGGGGACCCTGGTCGTTGACGATGTCAGCCTACGCGTTCACGTGGCCGCCCTGCGCAAGTGCCTTGGCCACGGAGAGCCGTCAGGCGCTCAGATCAGAAACGTTCCGGGCCGGGGATATTGCTTCATTGGCGAAGTGACGTGGCTGGCGCGCGGCGGGATTGCAAGCACTGCAACTACCGCTGCCTCAGGATTGCCCCGTGAGCCCCTACTAATGGTCGGGCGCGACCAAGTCATTGCAGAGCTCACCGCCCGGCTCCGGACCGAGCGTTTCGTATCAATTATCGGTGCAGGCGGAATAGGCAAAACGACTGTCGCCCTGGCATTGGCTCACCGCTTGTATTCCGAGTTCCACGGTGCGGTTCACTTCCTCGACCTCGCGCCGATCGAAGATCCGCGGCTGCTTTCCAGCATGCTCGCCTCTCAACTGGGTCTGATGTCGATCGCCGACCAACAGCTCCCGCTCATACTCGCCTCGCTGCGGGACCAGCGAATGCTCCTCGTCTTCGATAGTTGCGAGCACATCGTCGAGAGCGCGGCGAACCTGACCGAAAGTCTCTTCCGCGATGCTCCGCAGGTGCACATGCTCGTCACGAGTCGCGAGGCGCTGCGCGCCGAGGGCGAGCACGTGCATCACCTCAGTCACCTTGCATGTCCTCCCGACAATGCAGAAACGCTGACCGCAGCGCAAGCGCTCGGCTACCCGGCCGTGCAGCTGCTCGTTCAGCACGTCGCCAATAGCGGCCATGCATTGCAGCTTACGAATGCAGAAGCGCCGATCGTGGCTGAGATCTGCTCGCGAGTGGATGGCATCGCCCTGGCTCTTGAGCTCGCTGCTTCCCGCGTCGCCGTTCACGGGCTTCGAGGTACCGCATCACTGCTCACCAAGCATTTCGGGCTGCTCTGGCGTGGACGGCGCACGGCCCTACCAAGACACCAGACCCTCAGCGCAACGCTCGACTGGAGCTACAACCTGCTCTCTGATACTGAGCAGCTGGTTTTGCGGCGCCTGGCGGTTTTCGTGGGTGGTTTTTCCCTGCGAGCCGCCCTGGATGTGGCATCCGAGACCCTGGAGGCGGGAGCATTTACCGAAACGCTCGCCATGCTGGTCGAGAAGTCACTGGTAAGCCCGGAAGGCTCACCGACGGTGCACTATCGGCTGCTCGACACGACGCGGGCCTATGCCTTGCAACAACTCATTAGAGGCGGTGAAAATCAAAAACTCGCACGGAGGCATTGCGAGCAATTAATTGCAAGTTTGGAGCAATTTCACGCCACCATCTGGGGCGCTCCGGCCGCTGGAAGTCTCGATTTCTTTCTCTTGAATATGGGCAATATACGTGCCGCGTTGGCATGGAGCTTCTCCGGCCAAGACGAAATTGCACTGGGAGTGAGGCTGACCTCAGCCTCTGCTGCCTTGTTCATTCATCGTGGCCTGATGACCGAGTGCGCGACTTGGACGGGCCGCGCGATTGGGGCTCTCGACTCCTCCAATAAAGGAACGCACGTCGAGATGGAGCTTCAGGCGTGCTTTGCATCATCCCTTATCGTAACGAGAGGAAACGGGTCGACTACCCAGGCTGCCCTGATTCGCGGGTTGGATGTCGCGACGCTGCTCGACGCCGCACCAATGCAGCTATATATACTACATGCACTATACAGATGGCAGGCGCGCAGCGGCGATTTCCGCGGTTTCAGGGAAATCACAGATCGACTCGATGACATCGCCAAGCAGATAGCGGACCCGTTGGCAGACGTCGTCGCACACGGCTTTTACACAGTCGCGTACTTCTTCACAGGCAACAACCGGCAAGTCGCGCGGCACGCGGAAATTGCTCTAGCCGCGCCCGTTCATTTGTCAAGACTCAATGCAGCGAGTTTTGGACATCTGAACAGGGTCCGGCACATAGTGGCGAACAACCTGTGGGTGATGGGTTATCCCGACCAGGCGGCGGCAATGGCACAGCAGGCGATTGAAGAGTCCGAAGCTCTCAATCATCCCCCTACCCTCTGCTACGTACTTACATCTACCCTGGCGGTTTCACTTGACCGTGGAGACTTGCAGAGAGCCGAAGAGCTCATACAGCGGCTTACCGAGGTAGCCACCAAGCACGGGCTCCTCACCTACACGCGGGCTGCGGACGGCTGGCGGGGCCGTCTCGCCGTATTGCGCAACGAGCTGTCGCGTGGCGTTCAGTTGCTCCGTACCGCCATTGTTTCCTTGCATGAGGACGGCTACGAGTTGTACCGACCGCACCTCAGCGGGGCGCTTGCTGAGGGTCTTGCGGAATCAGGACAGGCCGAATTGGCGTACAGCACAATTTGCGACGCCCTCACCTGGGCGGAGACGCGGGGTCGCCGGCTTCACTGCGTCGAACTTCTGCGACTCAAGGGGGAGATTCTAAACGCCCTGGCAAAGGATGACACAGCGCGCGGAGAGGTCTACCAGCTCGAGTCGCTTGAGTTGGCGCGCCACCTCGGACTGCTCTCTTACGAGCTGCGCGGTAGTATCGGCTTGGCGAGACTCTGGGCCTACCAAGGCGACAGCAAGAAGGCCCTCGAACTGCTCTACCCGCCGTTCCGCCGATTTTCCGAGGGTTTCCAGAGCCGCGACCTCATGCAGGCGGCGAACCTGTTGGAGGAGCTTCGCTCAAAGGAGGCTGTGGAACTCAAGATGCCATGCCTCCTCGTTCCGGCGCGGCCCCGCTCGTAAGGCGCTCACGAAACCGCCGAGCTTCGAAACCGCGCCCATGTTCGCCCGCTCATCTCGACCAGAACGTACTCCCCAGATAATTGGTTGTGCAATGGAGCAATCCGCACGTTTATCGCGTCCGCATTCCCAGGCCACCGCTCGAAACCCATGCGAAGCGTGTAGTCGACCGTCGCCCCCGTTCTCAGTGCGCGTCGCACTGCGCAGACGAATCTCTCGGGTCGCGGCAGAAACTGCGGAAGCGGCCGACCGCGGATGTCTGGCAGACGGACGGCAAACAAATCCTGCGCGATAACATTCGCGTAAATCGCGCAAAGCTGTTCATCGAGCACGATGATCCCAAACGACAGTTCATCGAGCACGTATCCCGCATCAAAATCGGCGAGAACCGATGGCTCGGACGACTCCGGATCCATTACGGTAGCTGACACCGAGACACCTCCTCGCGCGCCGCATCTCGGCTGACCTTCAGGTTGCGGTAGGCCATGAAATCCTCTTCCCGATTCGCTTGCACGATGCTCTGCCGGACTCGCGACGTCCGCCGGCGATCGAGCTTTTTGCCTGCGCAGCATACCTCGCGGCAACCTCAGTCCTTCCGCCGCATTGATTTCACCAGATCCGCCGCGGAGGCGCCTTCGAGAGAGAGGCCGTAACCGACTTCCCGGATGATCCGTTCCTTCAGCGGCCGGATAAAATGCACGCGGGTATTTCGCCGGGTCACTTCCGGAAACTTGAGGTACTGGGCCGCAATTTCGCGCGCCCTACCGAGAGTCTCGCCGTGCTTCACGACTTCGGCAACGACGCCCCACTCCAGAGCGGTGCGCGCGGAGATCGGTCGGGGGTTCAACAGGAACGCTTCAGCGCGTCCCGCTCCGGCGCGATAACTCCAGGCCGTAAAGATGCCGTCGCCGGGCACGACGCCCGCGGCGAAGTGGCCTACGTCTTGAAAGGTCGCGTCCTCGGCCGCAACAACGACGTTGGCCAGCAGCGCATACTCGGAATGAATATGAGCGCGGCCCTCTATGGCCGCGATGACTGGCACGCGGATGTTGGCCATGTTTTCCAGAACCTGAACGCCTTCGTCATGGACCTGGCTCCACACGCCGGGATCGGATACGTCTTTGAAAGACGACCAGTCGACACCGATCATGAAATCCCCTCCCGCTCCCGTGAGAATTACGATCTTATTCCCTCGATCTTGCGAGATCCGGTAGAAGGCATCGACAACCTCCGTATGGGCGTCTGCCGTGAAAGTGAGCGGCCCCCCGTTATCATGGAGTTGCACCACCAGCACACCTTGGGGGTCTCTGGTCAACTTCAGGTTCTGGTAGGCTGTGAAATAGTCGTTTCGAATCGTATCCACGATGTGCTCCTCTAGGTAACGTCGTCGCAATCTCGCAACCGCCCGGAACTCGGTCGCGCATCGGCGTATCGCGACAATTCGCATGTTGGCCGCGCTGATGGTGGAAGGTCGGGCGCCAAGGCGTCTTGTACGGAAATACCCCGCCGAGCGCGACTCCGCTTCAAGACCGGCAACGGCTGCTGGAGCAATCTCGATGCGGACCGAAGGAATAGACGCAACGCTTGCAGCTCCAAGTGACCAGCAACCAAGGTGAATCCATTCAAGGCGGCGAATCGTCCGTCGACCGAGCCGACGCTCCGCGCCCGTTGCGGGTGCTTCCCGCAAGTGCTTCCGGGGCATCGGCGCACCGCGTCTCCATGACCGCGCTAATCAATGGGCAGGAAAGGACGATTTTGGTCGAGCCGCGCACGACGCTGCTCGATGCGTTGCGTGAGCAACTGCAGCTCACAGGAACCAAGAAAGGCTGCGACAGGGGAGAGTGCGGCGCGTGCACTGTTCACGTCAATGGGCGTCGCATACTTTCTTGCCTGTCCCTGGCCGTGATGCACGAGGGCGCGCGGATCACGACCATTGAGGGGCTTCAGCGTGACGGCAAGCTGCATCCCTTACAGGCAGCGTTTATCGATCACGACGGCTTTCAGTGCGGATTCTGCACTTCCGGGCAGATCATGTCCGGGGCTGCCATGATCGAGGAGGCGCGTGCCGGCTGGCCCAGCGCGGCTACTGCGGACATCACGAAGCCGTTCGGCATGGCGGATCTGTCGCCCCAGGAAATCCGCGAGCGCATGAGCGGAAATCTGTGCCGCTGTGCGTGCTATCCCAACATTGTCGCGGCAGTGACCGCCGCCGTGAAGGACGTGTAATTGTGCACCCCTTTTCCATCAGCCGGGCGGTCGATGCGCGTTCCGCCATCATGATGCACGGCGGCGATCAAGGCGTGGCCTTCATCGCGGGCGGGACCGACCTTCTCGGGCTCATCAAGGATCGAGCCAGCCTCCCCAGCCATCTTCTCGATATCAACGGCTTGCCCGGGGTGGACGGGATAGAGACCCGTCCAGACGGCAGCCTGCGGATAGGCGCCCTGGCGCGCATGAGCGATGTGGCCGCTCATCCGGCAGTACGTCAGCGCTATCCGGTAGTCAGTGAGAGCCTGTTGTTTGCCGCTTCAGGTCAGCTGCGCAACATGGCCTCGATCGGCGGCAACATCATGCAACGGACCCGGTGCGCGTACTTTCGAGACGGCGACGGTTTGCCTTGCAACAAGCGCGATCCGGGGTCGGGGTGCGCCGCGCTGCGCGGAATCCACCGCACCCACGCGATATTTGGCTGGTCCGAATCCTGTGTCGCAACACACCCGTCCGATTTGGCTGTCGCGCTCGCGGCGCTCGACGCAACGGTCCGCGTGCGCGGCGTACGGGGTGATCGGGAGATACGGTTCTCGGAATTCCACCGACTACCCGAGAGTACGCCGGAAAAGGATAATGTCCTTGATCGTGGTGATCTGATCGTCGCGATAGACCTTCCGTTCGTGCCGGAGGCGCGAGCTTCACATTACCTGAAGGTGCGCGATCGCCAATCCTACGAGTTCGCGCTCGTCTCCACGGCTGCGGCAATAGCTACCGACGGAGGGGCCATCCGGTCGGCGCGCCTCGCGATGGGTGGGGTGGCGCATAAGCCGTGGCGGCTGCTCGCTTCGGAGGAGGCGCTCCGTGGGCTGCAGCTTGATGACGCGACGCGCCTCAGGGCGGCGATCGTAGAGTCATTCGTAGACGCCCGCCCGCTTGCGCACAACTCGTTCAAAGTGGAGCTGGCTCAGCGCTGTGTCTTGAGGGCGTTGCAAGTCGCGGGAGCACGCGCGTGAGTGCCGTAGGACAACCCCTCACCCGCCTCGAAGGACGACTCAAGGTCAGTGGCGCCGCTCAATACACGGCAGATGCGCCGGTAGTCGGCGCGCTGCACGGCTCGATCGTGCACAGTCGCATCGCGAACGGTCGGACGGTATCCATAGATACCACCGCCGCCGAGATGGCGCCCGGAGTGCTCGCGGTATTCACCTACCGCAACACGCCTCGGATCAGACCAATACGAAAGCCGTGGGTCCACCTGCGCCCGTATGGTCAGTCCTACCTGGTGCTACAGGACGATCAGATTCATTATGCAGGACAGCCCTTGGCACTGGTTGCCGCTGAGACACTCGATCAGGCTGCCCATGCCGGCACCTTGATCAAGATCGAATACGAGGCAAGAAATCCGGTAATTTTCAGCAGTGAGACTGCGCTGCGGGCATTCGAGCCGCCGCAATTCCTATGGCCCGTCAATTCTTCGGTCGGGAATCCTGAGAACGGGCTTGCGAATGGGGTCGTCAGAATCGAGCGAGTGTATAGCACGGCAGATCGGCATCACAACCAGATGGAGCCGCACGCTACCTTGGCGAGCTGGGATGCAAGCGGACGGCTGACGATCTTCGAATCGTGTCAGGGTGTCTTCGCGTTGCGGGAGTTCGTAGCGATGACGCTCGAGATCCCGCCGGAAGACATTACCGTCATTTCGCGTAACGTTGGCGGAGGATTTGGCGGCAAGGCTTACGTCTGGCCTCATACGTTGCTTGCAATCGTAGCGGCGCGCGCAACACAACGGCCGGTTCGCATTCAGCTGACGCGGGCACAGATGTACTCCATGGCGGGCCATCAGCCGGCGACGATTCAGAACATTACACTGGCCGCCGATGAGACCGGAAAGCTGACGGGAATCCGCCACGACAGCATCTCACCGACGTCGATTTTCGACGATTACATCGAGTATGCCGCCAACGCGAGTCGTTCGCTCTGGGGCGCGAGCGGCGGGATAGCAACCACTCACAAGATCGTCCATACGAACCGCAACACGCCGACGGCGATGCGCTCCCCCCACGAGGCGCTCGGGCACTTTGCGACCGAGAGTGCCATGGATGAGCTGGCGTACGCCGTAGGTGTGGACCCCGTGTCCCTGCGTCTCCTCAACGACACCGCTCTCGATCCGTACACCGGTCGTCCATTCTCTACGCGCGCGATGCATCGTTGTCTGACGGAGGGTGCACTGCGGTTCGGCTGGAGCGAGCGCGACCCGGCGCCGCGCTCCACGCGCGACGGCCGCTTTCTGATAGGACAGGGCGTGGCCGCCGCCATCTATACTCACTGGCGGTGGCCGTCAAAGGCACGGGTCGTGTTGCGGCGGGACGGCTCGGCACTCGTCGAATCCGCTATGCACGAGATCGGTTGCGGTACGTACACCGTCATGAGGCAGGTGGCGGCCGACGCTCTCGGGCTTCCCGCGGAGAAGGTCGAGGTGCATTTGGGGGATACGCGGCTGCCGGAATCTCACTCCGCGATCGGATCGACCACGGTGTCCAATGCCGGAGCCGGAGTCCTTCTCGCAGCAAACGCGGTACGGGACAAAGCGGTTGCGCTTGCCCTTTCGGGTCAGGACGCGCCGTTCGCGGGTGCCACGGCACGGGATGTGCGTGTCGTAACGGGCGGGCTCGCCTTTCGCGATCGGGTCATCGCGTACCCGGAGTTGCTCGTCCGCAACGGTCTGCAGACCCTAAGCGGAAACGGTCACTACGACCCCGTGGAGGAGGCCAGTGGACCCAAGGCAATTTTCAGCTTCTCGGCACTTTTCGCCGAAGTGCGGGTCGACGAAGACCTCGGCATCGTGCGGCTGAGTCGCTTCGTCGGCGCCTATGATGCCGGTAAGATCATCAATCCCCGCACCGCACGTAGCCAGGCGATTGGCGGCATCATCTGGGGGGTCGGCCAGGCACTGCTGGAACAATCTGATACCGATCCGGTGATGGGCCGCTTTGTTCACCGCAATTACTCGGGCTACCTGGTACCCACGAACGCGGATATTCCTGAACTGGAAGTGATCTTCGCGGGCGACTTTGACTCGGAGGCAAGTCCCCTCGGAGCAAAGGGGCTCGGAGAGTTGACAGCAGTCGCTGTGGCGCCCGCGATCGTCAACGCCGTCTTTCACGCGACGGGGAAGCGCATTCGCGATCTACCGGTAACGATCGAAAAGCTGCTCTGAGACGGCCGAGCTCCGGAGAGGCGCCCGCCACACTACCCGGGCCCGCCATCGCTGTAAGATTTGCGTGCCTCACCGGCTTACGTGTTCCAAGCGCCCTCGAATCATCGTCAGCCTGGGCAACTCGGCGCCGCGACTCCAATTGCCGAACCCCTACCCTGCGCACGCAGCCCGTACGCGGAACACAACGCGCCGTCGTGTAGCCTCTCTCCCGCCCTAACTAGATCGGCGAGCGAGGCAACCCTCATTTTACGCATCACCCGGCCTCGATGTACTTTGACCGTGATCTCGGAAATTCCGAGCTGATCGGCGACCTGCTTATTCAGCCGACCGCTGATCACCAAATCCATTACCTGTCGCTGCCGCGCGGTCAGCAAATCATACCGTGCTCGAAGAGTGCTCAGCTCCTCCTTTTTTGCAAGACGGTCGCGGCTGCGCTCGAGGCCTTCAACGATCGCGTTCAGTAGCCTTCGTGGCGCGACAGGAGTCAGGAGACAATCAACGGCTCCGGCCTTCATAGCGCGTACTGTTACCTCGACATCGAGATATCCAGATACGAAAATAATCGAGATCTCTGGGCGGTCCGTCAACCGACTTTGCAATTCCAGACCCGAGAGCCCCGGAAGCTCGTAGTTCACCAAAGCGGAGCTGGGGCACGGTATCCCAGGATCGGCGAGCAACTCCTCAGCAGAGCCGAAGATCCTCGGTTGCCAACCCGATGCCCGAATGAGATTCTCAGCGCGATCGCGTTCCCGGAGGTCTCCCCCGACTATACATATCACCGGTGCTATATGCAGTTGTCCGCGCTCCGACGCGTCGGCGACACACTGTAACGCGCTCACTGTTTTTTCTCCTCTTTCGACCCAAACACTCGGCGCTGCGGTTGCCGTGAAAGGATCCCGGATGGCCAGATACGCGGGAGGAAGTAGCGACAATCAAGTACTGCGGACGGATGAAGCGACGCCAGGCGTACGATTCGCACCCGCCGCATGTGGTCTTTCGCTGTCGCGCGTTCACTGCCAAGGTTCGCCGACACCGCCGCGATGAGCTTTGACAACATTCCTCCATCGAGGGATTGGAATGGCCCGTATGACAAAGTGGCGGCAGAGGCACCCGCAGACGTCGAACTTGACATTGAACCGCTGCCATTGGGCCGAGGCCAGGCCTCGATTGACAGCAGCCTGTATCAACTCGGGCGCGTTATGTGAGTGATTTGTCGTGCCACTCTGCAGTCAACGTTTCCGGCGCCCGAACGAGTTAAAAGCCGTTAACTGTGGTTAACCACTTATTGTCACGTAGTTGTCATCACATTATATTCACCCCTCCATGGCTGCCGCCGTTCCTTCAAAAAGGATTGCGACTGGATTATGAAACGGTTTCGGGTCAAACGTGCGGACGAGATACTGTTGTCGGCGAGAGTGCTCATTGCGCTGCTTTTCCTGATCTTCGGATGGCAGAAACTGCTCGACTATTCGGGCACCGTGCAGAACATGATTCATATTGGCGCGCCGTTGCCGTCGCTCGCGGCAGTTATCGCGATCATCATGGAATTCTTCGTCTCAATCGCGATGATTATGGGGGTCGCGACCCGACCCCTTGCGGTTCTGCTTGCGCTGTACACGCTGGAAGCTGCGCTCATCGGCCACCATTACTGGACGATGAGCGGAATGGCCCACTTCGAGAACGAAATCAACTTCTACAAAAACGTCAGCATCGTCGGTGGCTTGCTCGTGCTCTACGTTACCGGACCTGGCTGTTACGCCATCGACAGCTTTTGGCACAGGAAGAGCGCGGGATAGGCCATGGTGACGGTTGATGGTGACCGTGCTTGGCGAATCCATTTCCCGGCGATGCTCGTGATGGGTCGGCGCTCGATTCGGGTGGCGAGAGTGCCGCGCTGCCCGAGATCGACACAATCCATGACGCCCGCCTGCACGGCTGAGGCGATCCGAAGTGGCGAGCTCCCGATTCCGAACGCCAGAAAATTCATACTGAGCGATATCGCTGCCGCCCAGCAGCCGGCAGAGGCTGGCCACGTCGGCGGCAAAGTGGTGCTCGCCCAGTAACGGGCCTGCCTCAGCCGTTTAGCCCCTGGCGTGATGATTGCTTTCGCTGCTGCAGCTTAGCTTCACCGATCGAACCCGCCGGCCCATCATGCCGTAGGTGCTGCCAGGTTCCCGCACGCGACGATCAACGAGCGATTTTGCGCTGAGGCTTGAACGCTCGCAAAGTAGTTGCCCGCGGTAGGCGTGTCGATCTCCACCGTGGCGCTCGACATGCCCGTTCCGTCGGAACCGACTCGTAACGGCGGGTAGTCGTCGAGGACGCCGAACACTCCCTCATCCGCGCCGCACTGCCCTCGATGAATAGCCCAAGGATGCACGCCGCCCGGCGATGTGTTGCCAAGTTTCATGACGATGTAAGTGGTTCCACGCTTCCTGCCGGGCGCCATGGACGCCGATCCGTTCATTTGCACCGCCCCAGCAAGCTCCGCGGGGCTGGCGATACTGGCGTGCCAGCTGGTGTTTAGGTTTACGTTGCTGCCGCTCTCCTGGACGGCGGGCTTTGGTTGGATCAGGCTGCAGGCGCTGAGCGCGAGTACCGCGGCGCCGAGGGTGAAAGTTCGATGGGTCTGAAAACGTCCGCTACGTCCGTTGATGGTCACTGCCCTATTCATTGCTCTGCACTCCAAGTTGTCGCTACCTTTCCAAGTCATCGCTACCTGTTCCGCTTGCGCCGATGGTAGCCCTTGATGTTCGCGCGTTCCCGTGAGCCGCGTCTGTGCGCCAACGAACAAACGCCTATACGGCACTCCAAGACTGTTGGCCCGTGTCTCGAACGGCAACGCCAGAGATAAAAACGAGCTGAATGCGTCGGAGTTCTCTCGCACAGGAGAACGGGATACTAAAAAGCATTCTCGGTCCTGCACGCGCTCCCGCATATGAGATGCACCACGGAACGACCCATGTCGGTACGGCAGCGCACGGAGCGCGCCAGGACGTCTGACGGTTATCCAACTGTGAGCCCGCGCCCCCGAAGGAGCGCGCCGGCGCTGAGCGCCGCGCCCCCGCACACGACCGCACCGATTGCCATTGCCGTATGGAATGAGCGCAGCAGACCGACTCCGTGGGCTGCAAATACGGATCCGACCATTGCTGTCGCGAGCAGCCCGCCCGTACGCGCGACCGCGCTGTTGAGCCCCGATGCGACACCGATATAACGTGCCTCGACGTCACTGAGCACGGCAGTCGTGAGTGGAGCGACCGCGGCGGACAGTCCCAGGGCCAGCACAATGACGGCCGGCAATAGCCCGGTCCAGTAATCCATGGAGGCACGGATTCGCAGTGTCAGAAGCATACCCAAACCGACTGCAATCGAGCCGAAGGCTATCGGTATGCGCGGGCCGACTCGCGCCGCGAGTGATCCCGCGAGCGGTGAAATGAGGGCCATCACGATCGGAAGGGGGAGCAGCGCTGCCGCCGCTTGTGCCGCAGAGTAGTGGAGCGCTTCGATCAGCACGTAGGGCACGAGCACGAGCAGCGCACCCAAAGCTCCGTAGAGCAGCAGCGTAACGAGGTTCAAGCCGACGACCGTCGCCGTGCGGAACAAAGTCATCGGCACTAGAGCCCGATCGCCCCTTCGCATCTCGACGATGACGAAAACGAGGAGTAAACCGATCGCGCCGATGCCCATGAAGGCGGTGATCCTGCTCGGGCCGGCCGGAGCGCCCGCAATGGTAAGTACCCACGCGAGTGCTCCAAGCCCTACCGTGACCAAGGCGGCACCCGACACATCCAACGGCTCCCGGCTCCCCGCGCGATCTTCGGGAATGTAACGCAACGCCAGCACGACTGCGGCGGCAGCGATGGGTAGGTTGATCAGAAAGATTGCGCGCCAGCTGCCCAGGTCGACGAGCCAGCCGCCGAGCACTGGTCCGAGCGCACCCGCAATCGCGCTCGCGGCGGCCCAAATTCCCACGGCGCGGCCTTTTCTTTCCTCTGTGAATGTCTGCCCGAGGATCGCCAGGCTATTTGGCATCAGCATTGCGCTGCCGACGCCTTGGAGGAAACGCGCTGCGAGCAGCAGCGCGACGTGCGGCGCGAGCGCGCACACAAGGGAGGCCAGGGCGAAGAGAACAGTTCCCCAGAGTAGTAGCCTGCGGCGGCCGAAGCGGTCGCCGGCCGCGCCGCCGAGCAGCAGCATGGCGCTGAGTGGCAGCAAATACGCATTCACGGTCCATTGCAGAGCGCCTGCGTCGGTCGAAAGGGCGCGACCGATTGCCGGCAGCGCAACGTTCACTACGGAGCCGTCCACAAACGCCAGGCTCGAGGCCAGCACTGAAGTGACCAGGATGAGTCCCGGGTGCGCCACGGGCGCGGATGTCCCGGCGCAGCGGGCCGAGGCAGCATCACAATACGCTTGCGGCGAAGCGCTCACTGCCCGCACCGTGCGACAATTTTCACCGCATCGGACACGCGGCTAAGCCAGAGAAACGACTGATCGCGACGCGCTCGGAACGTACCGGAGCAGCCACCGCAGCAGCATTGTCGTTCCGAGGATGAACGCCACCCCCAATCCGAGACCGTACGGAATAAACCACCATCCAGGCAGCTCTTGGCCAAGCGGCTTCGCGTGGATGGCCGGAGTCGCTTTCTTCCCATTGACCTTCGATCAGCCCCTCCCCGAGCTTCCCCAGTTATAGGACAGCCGCCGCCTTCATCTCACTCGCGAGCTCGTCGTAGCAGACCGTCCACGCTTCGCGGGCTGCGGGCGTGAAGTCTTCCCCCAGCGCCTCTTCGAGGGTCCAAAGCAGAGCTTCTCTCAGCGCGCCGTAGTCGGCGAGCTTGACACCGTATTCGACGTGACGGACGGCAAGCTCACGGATCGTCGGCAGAATCCGGCTCGGCTCGGGCAAGTTGTAGACGACCATGGTGAGCATGGTCATCAGCTTGACGCCCTGAACGCGCATGTCGTTCTTGAATAGCCGCTGGAAACTCGGATTGAGTGCGAATAGCCGCTCATAGAACAGCGCCCCGGCCACCTCCGGCATTACCGCCAGCGTGGCGAAGCTCGTCCGGACCAGTTGCTGCTGCATTGCATTCACGATGCTCTCTGCTCCGCCCGGCGGGGCGGTTTCTGGTATCCGGAGCATCAATAGTGGAGAAACGGTCGCCTAGTCGTCTCATTGGGAGCCGGGCGACGTCTCATTAAGCGCCAAGAGAAAATCGACCGCCCTACGGGGCCACCTCACGCCTCTTTGGGCGCCGGTCCCCGCAGGGCGGTAGGCGGGCCGCCGAACTCGCTTACGAACGCGCGATAGAATGTCGCCATGCTGTTGAAACCCCAACCGAAAGCGATGTCAATCACCGACCGGCCGGTTCCTGTCGCCCCGGCGATCGTGTCACGGCACCGCAGCAGCCGCTGGCGCAAAACATATCGAGCGAACGTACTACCGCTCGGCTCGAATAGCCGGTGTAGCTGACGCGCCGAGATGCCTAGCGCGGCGGCAGTGCTGGCGGGTGTCAGGCCGGGATCGGCGAGATGCAAATCAACGTGGCGCTTGACAGCCGCGAGCTGCGCCGACCGCATCGACTCCCGCGCCGGCTCGGCGCCCTCGTCAGCGGTACTGCACGCCAGTGCCACGAGGCCGCAGAAATTGCGCAGCACGGCTTCGCCGAGCTGGTCCGTAAGGAGCGGCGCCTGCGCCATCGCCGCATCCATTGCCGCGCCGAGGAGCGAGCCGAGCGGCGAGACGCCGGGCAACCGAAACGGGCGACGCAATCGACCCCCTGCCAAAAGCGGAGAGAGCGCGCCCTGCGGGATGATCAGCATGTCGAATGAGGCAGGGCCTTGCCATTCCCCGTCGAATGGCCATTCGCTCGAGCTCACGCAGAAATCGCCGGGCTCGTAGATGAGGTCCACCGGCATGCTGCCTGGGGTGGCCCTCCAGATGGCCCGCCGGTGGAACCGGCGGATGAAGAACGCCTGAGCCTTGTCCTTGGCCACGTCGGCCTCGGTGCGGCGGACCCCCTCGAGTCCCCCTCTGATATTCAGGAGCGTAAATCCGCCCGCGACCCACCCGCTCACTTCGCCACGAAACGTGCCCGAGTCCGGGATCTTGCTCGGCGTAATACTGTGGGCGTACTTCGCGAAGAAGTCGCACCAGAGGCGTACACGGTCGTGCGGCGGTACGGCGTCCGTCGAAAATCGGACCTGCATGGCCATCTCTCCCCGATTTTACTTATTGTAGAGCTGACGGTACCGGCAACGCCAGCGCGAGACATGGTGCTCGTGCCGCTTTCAAAGGCAGCTCGTCCGACTTCCCCTTTTACCTCCTGCCAATGGCGGGAAGCTTCCCGCGTGCCGACTGAGAATCCGATCGGCGCTGAATAAGACGTCGTGCGGCGTTCGCTGAGACGACGCTGACGACACGCGGGCGTATTTGTTAGGCCAGATGATCCAACAGTGAGCCGATGCTCACGGGATGGCACCCATGACCGCATCCGCCGAGAAAGCAGATGACGTTCGGCTGGCAACCTCATTTCCGAGTGGCGATGTTCCACTGGAGACGATCGTTCGCACCGACGAATTGAGCCGCCGCCCATCGCGCCCCCGCGATTATGCCCGCGAAAACAACGCTCTCGTGGCCCTGTCAACTGCGTTGGCAGATTCGCCGGCCACCATCCTACAGACGCTCGCTGATCGGGTTCTGGACGGGCTGCAGGCGGATTCCGCGGGCCTCAGTCTGCTGACGAAAGACGAGAAAAGGTTTTACTGGGCGGCCATTTCCGGAGCCTGGCAGTCGCACACCGGCGGTGGGACGCCGCGCGATTTCGGGCCGTGCGGCGACGTGCTTGACCGCAATGCTCCCATGCTGTTCACGCACTGGGAGCTGCGTTACCCGTACCTGGGCGCCGCCACGCCACTCGCCGAGGAGGGACTCCTCGTGCCCTTTTACGTCAAGGGCAAAGCCGTCGGGACGATTTGGGCGATCGTCCACACCGATCGACGCAGGTTCGACGCCGAGGATTTGCGGCTGCTTGAAAGTCTCGGTCAGTTCGCATCGGCGGCGTATCAGGCCGTGGAATCGAGCGAGGAGCTGAAGACCGAGATTGCCGCGCGCAAAAGAGCCGAGACGGAGATCCGACAATGGAGCGACCGGCTCGAAGCCAAGATCCGGTGCCTGGTCGACTCCAACATCATCGGCATCTTCGTCCTGGATCGCCAGGGCCGGATCCTCGAATGCAACGACGCCTTCCTGCAGCTGGTGGGCCATGGGCGCAACGAACTCGACACCGGGCTCCTGCGGTGGCAGGACATGACGCCGCAGGATTGGCGTGACGTGGACGAACGGCCACATGGCGAAGTCAGAGGAACCGGAGCCGTTCAAACCTATGAGAAGGAATTCTTGCGCAGGGATGGCAGCCGTGTGCCGGTCCTGCTCGGCGCGGCGCCGTTCGGCGAGCAGATGGAGCAGAGAGTAGCTTTCGCGGTCGATCTGACCGAGCGCAAGCGGGCGGAGGAAGCGGCGCGCCAAAGCGAGCGGCGCTACCACGAAATTCGAATCGAAATGGCGCATGCGAACCGGGTTGCGGTCATCGGGCAGATGTCCGCGTCGATCGCGCATGAGGTTAATCAGCCGCTGTCGGGCATCTTGACTAACGCCAATACCGGCTTTCGGATGCTGGCCAACGATCCACCGGACGTCAACGGCGCGAGTGAGATGATCCGACGCATGATCCGCGACGCCAACCGTGCGACCGCCGTGATCAAGCGATTGCACGCCCTCTTTGCCAAGAAGGACGGTCCGACTGAGCTCATGGACATCAACGACGCGACGCGGGAGGTGATCGCGCTCTCGCTCCCCGAACTGCAGAGAAGCCAGGTCATTCTGCGGTCCGAGGCTGCCGGCGACCTTCCCCCCGTCATGGGCGATCGCGTACAGCTACAACAGGTCATTCTGAACCTTGTCCTGAACGCCGCGGAAGCGATGAGCGTGGTCGACGATCGCCCGAAGGAGTTGCTGATCAGTACCGCCAGAGTGGACTCCAACCGCGTCCTGCTTGCGGTACGGGATTCCGGACCGGGCATTGACCCCGCGAACCTGGAACGCGTCTTCGAGCCGTTCTACAGCACCAAGCCCAGTGGCATGGGGATGGGCCTGTCGATCTGCCGCGCCATCATCGAGGCCCATGGTGGAAAACTATGGGCGACCCCGGGCGCGCCTCGCGGCGCCGTCTTCCAGTTCACGCTGCCCCCTGGCGCCGAAGGGGCCAGACCCCGATTGTGCTCCACCAACGATAAGCACTGAGAGGAACAGCGCTGCACGCGGCGGCCCATGAGCTCCATCACATTGACGCACCTGCCGACGTGACGGCGATCACGGTAGTTATGTCGTGCCGAGCGTCTCATATCCAGCTTAGCTGGAGGACAGCCGGCAGAGATTCGCTTATGAAAAAGAAATCGGTAATGCCCAACGAGCATGAGGCATTGCCCGGGCGCGCCACACCGCTCAGCGTCCCGCAGACGCATTTTGTCAACGGTCGTCGCATCGTACCGCCCTTCCCCGCCAGTCTGCGCGAGGTGGTGTTCGGCATGGGCTGCTTCTGGGGCGTGGAGCGGCTCTTCTGGCAGCTGCCCGGGGTGTACTCGACAGCGGCCGGCTATGCAGGCGGGTTCACTCCCAACCCCACTTACGAGGAAGTTTGCACCGGCGAGACCGGACACGCCGAGGTGGTGCGCGTGATCTACGATCCCACCAAGGTCCGGTACGAGGATCTGCTCAAGGCGTTCTGGGAGTCGCACGATCCCACGCAAGGGATGCGGCAGGGAGGCGATGTCGGTACGCAGTACCGCTCCACGATCTACGTGACTGACGCGACACAGCGGGAGGCCGCGGAGGTCTCGAGGCGTGCCTATCAGACTCGGCTCACCGCTGCGGGACACGGCACCATCACCACGGAAATCCGCGCCACGCCGCAGTTCTTTTACGCCGAGGACTATCACCAGCAGTATCTGGCGAAGAATCCCAGTGGCTACTGCGGGCTGGGCGGTTGCGGCGTGCCCTTTGAAGCTGCATGGGTCGGAGGCAATGAGCAGCGCTGACAGAAACCTTGCCGGGCACGAGCTGGAAGCTCTGCTGGCGGAGACGCCTCGGCACGTCGAGACGTTATTCCGCAATACGGTCGAGGATGCGCCCGTGGGCATCGCTTTCGTCGACCGTGACGGCCGCTATCGCCACTGCAATCGGGCCTTCTGCGCGATGCTCGGCTTCAATGCCGATGAGCTCAAGGACGAGTCGATCGAGAGCCTCACGCACGCGGATGATCTCGAGTCCGCCACGGCGGGCCTGGAGCGGCTGTGGCGCGGAGAAATTGCTCACCTGGAGGTCGAGAAGCGCTATCTGCGCAAGAGCGGCGGCGCGCTGTGGGTTCATGCAACCACCTCACTGGTCAGCGATGGTGGCCCGGAACCGGAGTGCTCAGTCGAGTTCCTGCTCGACATCTCCGCGCGCAAGCAGATGGCAGCCACCCTGCTGCAGAACCAGACGCTGCTCGCCACCGTAATCGCCGAACTGCCGATTGCGCTGGTTGCCTGCGACGTCAGCGGCCAGCTGACGCACCATAACCGCGCGGCAGCCGAGCTGTTCGGGATTCCGGCGGAAGGAACCGGCCAAGCGGTACCGCGCAACCCCTATCCCCTCACCTCCCAGGTCTATCTGGCGGATGGCACAACGCCGGTGCCGCGCGAGGATCGTCCACTGGCGCGTACGTTGCTCGGCGACAACGTGCGTGACGCCGAGTTCGTCATCGTCCGGCCGGACGGCTCACGCCGCACCGTGCTGTCGAGCGCGCAGCGCCTGATCGGCCACGCCGGCCAACCACTCGGTGCTCTCGCGGTGATCGAAGACATCACCGAGCGGCGACTGGCCGAACAGGAGCTCGAGCGCGTGCACAAGCAGCTGCTGGTCGCCTCGCGGCAGGCGGGCATGGCCGAGGTCGCCACGAACGTCCTGCACAACGTCGGCAACGTGCTCAACAGCGTCAACGTTTCGGCGAGCATGGTCTCCGAGCGCATCAGGAAATCGAAGTGCGCCGGACTGGAACGGGTCGCTGCGCTCCTGAGCGAGCACGCGCGCCGACCTGACGACTTTCCTGACGGGTTCTCAAGGCAGCCACCTACCGGTGTACCTGCAGGAGCTCGCGGCCGACCTCACCGCGGAGCGCGATGCCACCGGCGCGGAGCTGGCGGCATTGCGCGGCAACGTCGAGCACATCAAGGAAATCGTGGCCATGCAGCAGAGCTACGCACGCCGCGGCGGCGTGACCGAGATGGTCGATATCCGCGCTCTGGTCGAGGACAGCCTGCGGATGAACGAGGGGGCCTTCAGCCGCCACGGCGTCACGCTGGTGCGCGACTTCCAGGAGGTGCCGCTGATCACGGTCGACAAGCACAAGGTGCTGCAGATCCTCGTGAACGTGATCCGCAATGCCAAATATGCCTGCGATGAGTCCGCGGGCGCACGAGAAGCGCGTGACGGTGCGTGTGTGCGCACGGCCGATGGCGTGATGCTGATCGCCGTCATCGACACTGGCGTCGGCATTCCGCCCGGAGAATCTCGAGCGCATCTTCAGTCACGGCTTCACTACGCGCAAAGACGGGCATGGCTTCGGTCTGCACAGCAGCGCGCTGGCGGCCCAAGACCTCGGCGGCTCGCTGCGGGGCGAGAGCGCCGGGCCCGGCCAGGGGCGCCACCTTCACCCTGACGCTGCCCCTCACCTACCCGGAGCCGCCCCATGGCCGATGAATCCGAGCTGCTGACGCACCGCCTGCTGATGATCGACGACAATCCGGCCATTCACGAGGACTATCGCAAGATCCTCACCGGCTGCGATGACACGCAGATCTCGGCGGCAGAAGCGGCGCTGTTCGGCGAGGCGCCACCGACGGTGTCGCGTCCGACATTCGATGTGGACTCGGCGATGCAGGGACGGGAGGGCGTGGAGTTGGCGCGTCGCGCCCTCGTCGAGGGGCGCCCATACTCGGTCGCCTTCGTCGACATGCGCATGCCGCCCGGCTGGGATGGGCTGGAGACCATCGAAAACCTCTGGCAGGTCGACCCCGATATCCAGGTCGTGATCTGCTCGGCCTACACCGATTACGACTGGCTGGAGCTCCTGGCGCGACTCGGGCACTCCGACAAGCTCATCGTCATCAAGAAGCCTTTCGAGCCCATCGAGATCCTGCAGTGCGCGAGCGCGCTGAGCCACAAATGGCAGAACGCCCGCGCGCTCAAGCGCCACGTCGAGGGCCTCGAGCGGGTTGTCACCGATCGCACCCGCGGACTCGAGGCGGCGAACCGACAGCTACGGCACCTCGCCTCGCACGACTCGCTCACCGGGCTCCCCAACCGCCTGCTGCTCGATGACCGCATCACTCAGGCGATTGCCCAGGCCAACCGTCAAGCGCACGAGTTCGCCGTGGCGGTGCTCGACCTCGACCGCTTCAAGCTCATCAACGACTCGCTCGGCCATCGCGCGGGCGATGAGCTGCTGTGCGAGGTGGCGCAGCGGCTCAAGGGAGCCATCCGCGCCGTCGATACCATCGCGCGCCTCGGCGGCGACGAGTTCGTGATCATCTTCGATGGGCCGATGACGCGGGCGGAGGCCCTGGAGATGGGCAAGCGTCTGCTGAAGGTGATGGAGGCACCCATGCGGCTCCTCGGCATCGACGTGCACGTCTCGCCCAGCATCGGCATTGCGTTCTACCCGCACGATGGCGCGACTGTCGATACGCTGCTGGCGCACGCGGACGCAGCCATGTACTAGCGCCAAGGAGCGCGGCCGCAACAACCGTGCAGTGCTATGCCGAGAGCATGGGCACGCGTGACGCAGGAGCGCGTGAAGCTCGAGAGCGAGCTGCATGAGGCGCTGCGCGGCGGGCAATTCGAGCTGCACTACCAACCCAAGGTCGACACCGCTACCGGCCGGATCAACAGCGCCGAAGCGCTGATCCGCTGGCGCCATCCGCAGCGCGGCCTGGTGATGCCGGCTGAGTTCATTCCGGTGGCTGAGGAGTGCGGCCTGCTCGATGCCATCGGCGAGTGGGTGCTGCTCGAGGCGTGTCGCCAGGGAAAGATCTGGCAGCAGCACGGGCCGCGCGCCCTGCGCGTCGCCGTCAACCTTGCGCCCTCGCAGTTTCGCCTCGTGGACCTGGTGAGTCAGATTCGCCGCGCTCTGGATGCTTCGGGGCTCGACCCGACACTCCTCGAGATCGAGCTGACCGAGACCGCGGTCATGAGCGATGCCGAGGAGTCGGTGCATATACTGGAAGCCATCAGCCGCATGGGTGTATTGGTCTCGGTCGATGACTTCGGCACCGGCTACTCCAGCATGAGCTATCTGCGCCGCTTTCCCGATCGACAAGCTGAAGATCGACCGCTGCTTCGTCGAGCAGATGACAGCGCGCCGGGAAGACGCTTCCATCGTGGGCGCGATCATCTCGCTGGCCCATAGCCTCTCGTTGAAGGTAATTGCGGAGGGCGTGGAAACGCCTGAGCAGTTGCAACTGCTCGCCAAGCTCGGCTGCGACCAGTACCAGGGCTTCTATTTCAGCGCCGCCCTTCTGCCCGCGCAGTTCGAGGAGCTGCTGCGACAGGATCCGCCCCTGACCGAAGAGGACGCGGCGCGAACCCACAGCAAGCTCGCCGGCTTGAAGCGCTGAAGACCACCGAAGCGGCCAGTCGGAGCGTTCACGCCGGGCTACGCGCAAAGAAAACGCCGTTGGTCAGCGCGGCTTGACGAACCTCAGCGTCATGCGGTCGGATTCGCCGATTGCCAGATACTTCGCCCGGTCCTTGTGGCCCAGCGTCAACGTCGGCGGCAGCGTCCATACGCCCTGCGGGTAGTCCTTGGTGTCCTTCGGGTTGGCGCCGATCTCGGACTTTGCAACAAGCCGGAACCCCGCCTCGCGGGCGAGGGCAATCACGAAATCCTCCGAGACGTAGCCGGTTCTCACCCAGTCCGCGCGGGTGGTACCGGGCGCCGCACGGTGCTCCTCCAAGCCAAGCACTCCGCCAGGCTTGAGCGCGCGATACATCGCCGCAAACATATCTTTCTCGTAGCCGCCCGCCAACCAGTTGTGGACGTTGCGGAAGGTCAGCACCAGATCGGCGCTGCCGGGTGGGGCTATCTGCCAGTGATCGGGCGGCCCCGCCCGGGTCACGATCACACGGTCATAGTACTGTGGCGCCGAGGCGAGCTTGTTGCGGAATCCAGCGTCCTCCGACGACTGCTGGAGGGCAGCGTAATACGTCCCGCGGGCATGCAGATAAGGAGCCAGGATTTCAGTCCACCACCCGCCGGAAGGCCAGATCTCGACCACACTCATGTCCGGCTTCAGGCCGACGAATCTCAGGACCTGCATCGGATGCCGGTAGCGGTCGCGAGCCGTGAACGCCGGAGTGCGTTGTGGCCCGGCTACGACCTGCGCGAGCGTAGGTGACGCGGGTAACGGTGCGGAGCGCGCCCCACATGCCAGCGTCAGGAACGCGACCGCGACAACGCCACTGGTAATTTTCATTGCAGTACCCCTCCGGGAACATTCCTGCCGGATATTACCTGCATTGTTCACCGGCCTGCCAATGCTTCACCGGCGGCTTGTGCCGTCGAAGGCGGCTCGCGATGAATCGCCTACGCCGCGCTGCGGTGCGCCTCGCGGTTTGCGCGTCCGCGCTGCTCGATTGATCCCCTGCGCGGCGAGCTCACCTCACTTGCCAGCGTCCGCGGGTCCTCATGCGGGCGCAGCAGACGCTTCAACATCGACTCGAGATGGGGAGGTGAGAGTCCGGACGGTGGCAGCGACGCTCTGAGGCTCGCGTCCGTGATGATGGAGTTGGCGTGGAGTACGGCCAGCGCGCCTGCGCGCCGGCCGAAGCGCAGTGAGCGCCCGAGCGGTGTTGCCGGCTCGCATCCAGGAACCATCTGCTCCTCGAGAGCCGCCAGCATTTCCTCCGAAAGCCGCCAGTCGGCGCCGATGTGCCAGGCGAAGGACGCCGAATGCGAATCGAGTATGGAGGCGATCACCAGAGGATCGACCATGTCCCGCCCGCCCGAACGCGAGGAGTGCTCGAGCACGGCCCGAAAGAGCACGATCTCCGCTAGTCCGCTGATGAGGGCCAGCAGCTCGGCTGCAAACGGATTCGCTCGCTCCACGAGGGCAGCATGTGGGATGGCCGCGTGGGCTGACCGCACTGCGTGCTCCCAGACGATCTCCGGAAACCGCGCCGCCCCTCCGGCACCCGGAACGTGGAAGATCGGCTGCATGAGAGCGGCCGCCATCACCGAGCGAAGGCCGTCGCTGCCGAGTATCACGATGGCGCGCTCGATGGTCTCCACCGCACGCTGAGTGACGCGATAGTAGGAGCTGTTCGCCACCCGGAGGAGATTGCCGACCAGCGCGGGATCGCGCGCAACGATGGGCACCAGCTTGCGCACGGAGACGCCCTCATCATTGATGGCGCGAATCAGCTCGGGGAGGAGATTCGGGCGCCTCGGGAAGTACTTTCTCTGGCTGGCCGGATCGCCAATGGCCGCCAGCGCGGCGGCGACAACGAGCTCATGGGCACGGCCCTCCTGCCCCGAGGGGACGGGGAGATCTGCTCCCAGCTCGAGTCCCCTGAGCCTTCGCAGCGCTTCGGCGGGGTCGAGGATGGGCACCTCCGGAGGCTCCACGACGGGCGCCGCGAAGGCAATCTGCAATTGCACCGGGGCTGCCTGCAGCACCGGGGGCTCGGGCAGATGCCGCAGCTCGAACGGGAGCGCGCTCGCGATTTCGGGCCCGCCTGGCCGCGGCGCGCCGGGAGCGGCATACCGGTGCAGCACAGGCCACCCCGCGAATCCGCAGGCCCCCATGAGCAGCAATGACAGCAACCAGAACACGCTACGACCGGCCCCTGCCCACGATGCTGGAAGATGAACAGTTTTCGGCCCGTAAGCGCAAAAGCGGACGGCGCCCAGCTGATTTTGTGAGCGGCAGCACGGTTGCGGGCCGCTCGCCTGCGCGGTGCTCTAGGCCTCGAGCGCAACCTCGATCATTCCTGCCACGACTCTCACCGGATAGCTGGGCAGCGGACGACTGGCTGGCGCCCCGAGAACGCGCCCGTCGCGGATATCGAACGATGCGCCATGCATGAGGCAGATCAGCCGCACACCGCGAAGTCTCCCTTCGTCCATTCTGGCGAGCGCATGCGTGCAGGTATTGTCCACCGCGAACACTCCCTCTCGCGCATGGCAGATCAGCACCTCCCGGCCCCCTACGGTGACGCAGCGCATGCGTCCCGGTGGCAGTTCGGCGAGGCTCAGGGCGGGATGGAAGATCGGCTCGGTCACGGCACGGCACGAGTAGGCATGCCGCCCTAGGTTATCAGTGTATGTCCGGCTGCCTTCTTTAATTCAGCGATCCGGTTCGCAGCGCCGTTTTGCCCGCAGAATTACGATCTAATGACCCATGAGCAAATCTGCAACGGATGACACGGCCGCATCCTGCGTCGGTCACGCCGCTTCCTTTCTCGCTGCGTGCGCTCGCCCGGCGCTGAGCATCAGCGCCAGTTCGACACCCGAGGAGCTCTCTTCCGCGCTGACGGACCTGGTGGCGGCCGCGGAGCTATTCGGCTGCAAGCCTTCGTTCTGGCGGTGGGCAGCGGACGCGGCGTGCTTACTGGGCCGTGGTACCGAAGCCGAGACATATCGCAAGCGATTCAGCGGCGCTGTCTGACTTCGTGCTCAGACCGTGCCTTCCAGGCGGATTGAACGGATAGCGCAATTGCGTGGTGCCGTGATGGCAAACATGACGGCAGCAACGACTTCACGGCTGGTCAGCTTACCGACGGCGATTGACTCCCGGGTGTTGTCTGCGCCAGGATCCACGTGCTCGAAGTCGGACGGAAAGATCGCAGTGACACGGATGGCCTGAGACTTCAGCTCGGCCCGCAATTTGTCGCAGAAACCCGCCTGCCCATGCTTCGCGGCGTGGAAGGCCGTCGATGCGCTGTCAAATTCTCCGCCGGGCAATCCCGCGGTCGACACTATGGTCACGATGTCCGCGGCATGCGACCTGGCGAGTCCGGGCAGCAGCCCACGGGTGATGAGAATCGTCCCCGTGACGGCGGCGGCCACGGTCGCAACGATATCCGCCTCCGGCAGATCCGCCAGGCGCCCCTCGAGCCATGGCGCGCCGTTGTTGATCAGCGCGTCTACGACAGGATTCGTGCCGATGATGACTTCGCAAGCCGCGCCGATACTCTCCTGCTTGGCGAGGTCGCAGGGCACGACTTCAGCTCTCTGTCGAGATCTGCTCGAGATAGCGGCGGCGACGGACTCCAGAGCCCCTGTATCGCGGCCCAGCAGCACGACGCTGCCGCCGGCATCCGCGACCGCAAGGGCGAGCGAGCGGCCCAGGCCTCGAGCAGCCCCGGTGATCACGATGCGGCGCGAGGCAAGCGATTTGTCGGGACTGAGTTGCATCAGGGGTTGCTTCTGTATGCCTTCCATTGGAGGTCGATGATGTAGGCGTGCAGCGCGACCGCATCGGCCACCGACATTTTGGTGTTGGTCAGCGGAAAACCCGCACCCTCGCCAAACCCGGGCATTCCGTTCTGCCTGTGCGTGCCGCCGAGCACGATCGCGAAAAACTCGTCATGCACGCTGGCCGGCATGTAGCGCAGATCCGGAATCGTCCCATTGACCCGCCACTGGCCGCTGCCGTCCGCATCCGGTGAGTGGCAGTCGTCACACATGAACTTGTAGAACACCCTTTCGCCCCGCTTGATGAGGGCGGCATCCGCCGTCTCCTCCGGCGGTCTCGGGACGGGCGGGATGGTCACCTTCGGATACGGAAACGGCACCGTGCCCCCAAGCCTGAAGGCCAGGAGCCGCGACGGACCCAGCTTGGATTCGGGCGTAGCCATCGTGCTCACTGGGCCGAACATGCGGGACGCCGATCCCAGCCCGACTGGCACCAGCACGTACTGATGGCGTCCGACCACGTAGGTCACAGGCACGGAGTCGATCGCCGAGCCTGTCTGGATGGACCAGACCTTCCGGCCTCGGTCCGCGGAATAGGCGTCGAATTCTCCCGTGCCCTGCCCCTGAAAGACCAAATTGCCCGCGGTCGAGAGCACGCCGCTGTTGGTCGAGAGTTGCTGCGGGACGGTCCAGCGGGCCGACTCGGTCACCGGATCCCACGCGATGAGACGCCCGGTCGCCTGATTCTGATAGCCCGTCGGGTTGGCGACATCGTCGTAAGTCGGGATATATACCAGGCGCGTGATCGGGTCGTAGCTCATCGGCCACCAGTTGTGGCCGCTGCGCGGCCGCTGCACGGCATCGGCCAACAGAGCAGCCTGCCCGCGCGCATGCGCGGTGGCGAGGTCTCTTTTCGAGATGAGCTTGCCGGTCCTGGCGTCGAGCAAATAGAAGATGCCGGTGCGCGGCACGGTCATGACCACGTGCCGCTTCTCCCCGCCGATCGCAAGGTCGGTCACGAGTACGTGGAAGTTCTCGGTTTCGATGTCGGTCTGGTAGTGCCAGGCGTACTCGCCGGTGTCAGCGTTCACGGCGATGATGCAGCCGGCGTACAATCGGGGCCCGCTGACCTTCATATTGGCGCGATCGCCGAAGAGGTCGTTGGGAGTCGCTCCGGCGGTGCCGTAGATCACGTACCTGGTGGCAGGGTCGTAGGTGATCGAGTCCCAGGCATCACCGCCGCCAACCCGCCACCAGTGATCGCCGGACCAGGTCGTCGCGGCCCGCTGCAGCGCCTTGGTCTCGAATCCCTTCGCGGGGTCCCCCGGCACATTCCAGAACCGCCACGCCAGCTTGCCGGTGTCGGCGTCGAAGGCGACCAGCGAGCCGCGCACGCCCGTATCCGAGCCGTTGTAGCCGATATAGACCTTGCCATCACCAACGGTTGGCGCACCGGTGATGCCGGTCTGCGTGGCGTCGACGCACACGGGCGAGCTCCAGAGCTCCTTGCCGGTGGCGGCATCGAGCGCGATGAGACGGCAATCTCCCGTGCCGAAGTACACCCTGCCGCGATACACGGCCGCACCACGCAGCGTGCGCGCCGCCCAGGAGTTGCGCATCACGGTCAGGCGCACATGCGGGTCGAATTTCCACAGCAATCGTCCCGAGACCGCGTCGACCGCATACACCCGATCGAGCGAGCCGGTCGCGTAGATAGTGCCGTCGACCACGATCGGCTCGGTGGCGAGCCCCATGGGGCTGTCGATGTCGAGCGTCCAGGCGAGACCCAACTGCTTGACGTTCCTGCTGTTGATCCGGCTGAGCGGGCTGTAATGCTCCGAGCCGAAATCACCGCCGAGAACCAGCCAGTTGCGCCCGCGGTGCGCCTCAGCGGACACCCGCGCATCGGTGACATCGCCCGCCTTTGCAACGACCCGCTGGCGCGCCGCCCATGCCCGAACGGTGGCCATCGCCAGCAGCACCGCCACCGAGGCGATCGCGACGGCGGCGGCCTTCCGACTCTTCACGGGGACTTGCCCGTCAGCTCGAGGTCGCCGCGACTCCTGGCCGCGCTGCGCTGGTGCCGCAGCAGCAGGTACGCCAGCACGGCTACCGCAAGCGCGACCAGGCTGACATAGAGCTGACTGGCGAGGTCGGGCGTGAGCGCCATCGCCGCCAGCACCGCGATCAGCCCGGCGACGGTGGCGTAACTCAGCCACGGGAAGGCCCAGATCCGCACCGCCGGCTCCGGCCTGCCCTCACGCCGCTGCGCGAACCGCAAGCGGATCTGTGCCAGCGCCGTGAGCATATAGACGAACACGATGAGCGCGCCGCCGGCATTCACCAGGAAAGCGAACACGCTGCTCGAGGCCAGCGCATTTGCGAGTATGCCCAACACGCCGACGATCGCGCCTACGGCCACCGACCGCGCCGGAACGCGCCGCGCGTTGAGCTTCACCAGCCAGCGCGGCGCATCGCCGTTCTCCGCCAATACGAACAGTACCCGCGAGCATACATAGAACGCGGAGTTGAGACAGGATAGGACCGCCGTCAGAATGACGACGCCGATCGCGCGCGCCACCCAGGAATGGCCGGTCGCGGCCAGAGCCAGGGTGAAGGGCGAGAACCCCGGCGTGACACGGTCCCAAGGTACGACCGCGACGATGAAGAAAATGGCAACCACATAAAACACTACGATGCGGAAGATGACCGAGCGGGTCATCCCGGCGATGGCCCGCGCGGGCTCGGCGGACTCCGCGGCGGCGACGGTGGTGATCTCCGCGCCGGTCATCGCGAAAAACACCGTTGCGACTCCCGCAAGCACAGCCAGGGCGCCGTGCGGCGCAAACCCGCCCACGTGCGACAGATTGGCGGTGATGCGTCCCGGCGGCGCGCCGCCGACCACATAGGCCGCAGCCAGCGTGATGAACACGATGATGGCCGCCACTTTGATCGAGGCGAACCAGAACTCGAACTCCCCATACGAGCGCGCCGACATCAGATTGACGCCGGTCATGGCCGCCATCAGTCCTAGGCCGAGCACCCAGGTGGGCAGCGCGACCCAGGCATGGAGCAGCACGGCCCCGGCGATGGCCTCGACCGGGATGACCACCACCCAGAAATACCAGTACAGCCACCCGGCCACGAAGCCCGCGCCGGCACCGAGACCGGCCCGGGTAAACTCACTGAAGGAGCGGATGCTCGGACAGGCCACCGCCATCTCGCCGAGCATCTGCATCAGCAGCACGATGAGCACGCCCGAGCCAATGTAGCTCAGCACAGCGGCCGGTCCCGCCCCCGCTATGACCACACTGCTGCCCACGAACAGCCCGGCACCGATGATGCCGCCGATGCTGATCATGGTGACATGCCGATGCGCCAGCGAGCGACTGAGGCCCGGTGCGGCGGCAGCTCCGGCGTCGGCACTCATGTCGTCCCGCTTCTCAGTACCGGTAAATGGCTGTCAGACCGAAGGTGCGCGGCGGGAAGGTCCATTGATCCTGCAACCGCGTCTGCGACTCGCAGGCCAGCGTCGCCGGTGAACACAATCCGGGATCGATCGACCACTCGTAGTTGGTGACGGTGTGGGTATTCGCCAGGTTGTCGACGAATCCCTCGACGCGCCATGCGCCAAAGCGCATGCCCGTACGCAACGACATGAAGGTCGTGGAGCTGAGCACGTAGAACGCGGGATCGTACTGCTGCGTGTTGGAGTCCTGCTGCGGCGACGGCCACTTCGCGCGCCCCTCGAACTCCGCGTCGAAGCGTACGAACGTGCCGTGCTGGAACAGGTCGAAGTCATACTGCAGGCCGATCGAAGCGGTTACCGGCGGCCCCGGCTGGCCGCTCTGCCCCGTAACCGCATCGCCGTTGTTGACGATGGGCGTGAGTTCCGCGGCGGAGAAGCGCGCGGCCGCCGTATAGCGCGCATCCGTGTACCCCGCCGTGATCTCGGCCGTGAGATTTCCGACCAGCGCGATATTGAGGTCTATGTCGGCGCCCTTGGCGACGGCCTGCCCCAGGTTGGCGATGAAGGAAATCTGACAGATCGGCGGCACCACCGTCTGCTGGATGTTGTTCCACTTGATGTAGTACACGCTGGTCGCGATCTGCACCCGGCCGCTGAAATTGTTCTTGGCGCCGATCTCGTAGCTGTTGACCGAGTCGGAGCTGAAGGTCTGCGGCGCGGAGCTGATGCCGAAGTTCTGGAAATCCGTCGCGCAGGCGGCGTACGGCACCGGATTGTTGGCCCCGCCCGGCCGGAAGCCCTTGGCGTAGGTCGTGTAGTAGAGATCGTTCTCGTCGTACTGGTAGGAGAGGCTCGCCATGGGCGTGAATGCGGTCTCCGTCTTGCCGCCGCTGCCGGTCTGCGGCGTGAGGAAGAGCTGGGGACCGCCTGTCAGCGTGTTGAACGTGTACTGCATGCGCGACTCACGCGCGCCGAGCGTGAGCCGCCACTGCTTGGTGAACGCGTAGGTCGCCTGGCCGTACCAGGCCACCTGGGTGTCCTTGGAGTAGGTCTGCAGGAAATACGAGTCGTTCGGGAAGCGCGGATCGTAGGTAATCGGCTGGTATGGCGTCGTGCACTCGTTGAGGGTGGCGTCGTAGTTGCAAAAATAGTCCGTGTAAGGCGCGCCCAGGTAGGCTTCCGTCAGCTGGTTGAGGTCCGGGTCGTGGATCTGCTCGAGGTAGCTCTGCCGGTCGGCGGCGAAGAACAGGCCCGTCGTCCAGGTGAGCGCCGAGTTCGGATCGCTCGATTGCAACCGCACCTCCTCGTTGAAGTTCCGCTGGTCGTTGTTGATCGAAGCCGGGGAGCGGTAGTCGGTGGCGCCGTCCGGCAGATGTATGCCGCCGCCATCGATCAGCAGCGGCAAGACGTTGGCGACCGCGGCGAACACCGCGGCGGACTGGTAGAAGCCCAGGTTGTAGATCGTGCCCTCGTACCCGGTGATGTCGTTGCGATGGTAGTACGAGGTGTCCTCGATGAGCTGGAACTTGCCGAAGTCGCCCGTGACCTGCACCGACGGCAGGTAGAACCTGTCCGGGCGAACGCGCTGGTCGGGATCGGCGCTCACGAAGCTGTTATTCCCCGGATTGGAATAGAGCGGCCAGTAGTCGTCGGTGTTGTTCGATTCCCGACTCTGATAATAGAAACCCGGACGGACGCGCCAGGTATCGTTCACCGCCCAGATCGCGTCGAGCCGCACCAGCGCGGACTCGGAGTAGTTCGCGTTGGACTCTATGGTGTTCAGGCTCACCGGATTGATTAGATCGATGTAGCCGCCGTCACGCCTGTACCACACCGTGGCGCGAACCCCGAGCGTACCCGGAATGACCGCCGTACCCGCCGCGATGCCCGCTTCATAGCTGGGCGCTCCGCCTTGCGTATCCGAGACCTCGTCACGGCTGTAGATGCTGGTTTGCGTCAGGCTCGGGGGCGTCGTGATGTAGCGCACCGTCCCGCCCTCGGAGCCGGCACCGAACAGCGTGCCCTGCGGGCCGCGCAGCACCTCGACGCGGTCCAAGTCGAACGCCTGCGGCAACGCCTCGTCGGGATTGAAAGCGAGCGCACGCATCTGGATCGGCGTGTCGTCGATGTATATGCCGGTCGTGCCCGCGCCGCCTGTCGAGGCGATGCCGCGGATGGAGATGTTGGCGGTACCGGAATTATCGATGTAGACGCCGGGAGTGAAGCGCGCGACGTCCGTGATGTCCTTGATGCCCCGGATGTCCATGTTGCTCTGCGTCAGCGCCGAAATGCTCATCGGCACTTTGCTGATCGCCTCCGCGCGGCGGGTGGCGGTGACCACCACTTCCTGGAGCGCAGGTCCCGTGGTGGCGCTCGCGGCGCCGCCGGTGGCGCTGCCGGTCGCAGCATTCTGCGCTGCGGCCAGGACCGGTGCCGCCAACAAAGCGCAGGCGACCATGCGGTAGATGAAGCCGCCCCGGGACGGGCCCCGCTCCGGTCGATGAAACGCCCCGAAATCGTGTCGAAGGTCATGCATACGACTGACTCCCCGGCCATGACACCGCAGTGAAGCGCGTTGATATCGATTATCGCTACGTTTGCATCGGAGAGTTTAGCGCCGGCCGCCGCCGGGATCAATGCAAATGTTTCCATCGGTTACCGATATCCGCGTATATACTCGCCGCGCATGAGCAGGACAGCCAGCAGCCGCGCGGCGAAACGACCGCCGACGCCGCGGCGCAACGCCTCCGCCGGCGCAGGCGCCGATGCACCTGCGCACGACCCGCTCTTCAACGACTCGGCGCAGAAGGCGCTTGCCGTTCTCGAGGCATTCGGCCAGGGGCGCAGGGTGCTGAAGCTGGCGGAGGCCGCCGACGTCGCCGGCATCACCAAAGCCTCCGCGCAACGATGCATACATACGCTCGAGGTGTTGGGTTACTTGCGGCGCGACCGGCGCAGCACCGGCTGGATGCTGACGCCGCGCGCACTTGGGATCGCCCACGCCTACCTTGCAGGGTACCGGCTCATCGAGCAGGCGCAGCAGCACCTCGTGGACCTCAATCGCGCCACGGGGGAATCCGTCAGCCTGTCGGAACCCGACGGCACCGACATGGTGTTCGTGGCGAGATTCCCCAGTCACAAGCGCTTCCTGATCCATATGCCCATCGGCAGACGGCTGCCGATGTACTGCACCGCATCCGGACGCGCGTATCTTTCCGCGCTGCCAGGCGCGGAAGCGCAGCAGTTGCTGCGGCAATCGTCCCTACGGGCGTTGACACCCATGACCGTCACCGATCCACGGCGCATCCAGGAGCTCATCGCGGCCGCACACGCCGACGGGTATTCCTACTCCAACCAGGAATGCTATCGCGGCGACGTGACGGTCGCCGCGCCGGTGATCGGCGAGGGCGGCCATCCCATCGCCGCGGTCAATATCTCGGCTCCCATCAGCCGCTGGACACTGGAAGAGATGCGCGCGAAGCTTGCGGCGTTGGTGATGGAGACCGCGCGCGCCATCTCCAGCGGCGCAGTCCCTCAGGCTCACGGATAGCAGTCGTCACCCCCTTCCGGCGCAATCCCCATGTCCAACAAACGACCCCATGCCAAGTCCCGCCGCCGCCTTCTCCACCTGCTGTGTGTCGGGCTGACGACTCTCGCAGGCTCCACGCTGTGGACGTCGGCCCGGGCGCAAGCCGCGGACCACGGCGCCGTCTTCAACAACAACTGCGCCATGTGCCACCAGCTCGGGGCCGCGGGTGTGCCCGGCGAATTCCCGCGGCTGGCCGGGCGTGCCGGCAAGATCGCCGCGGCGGCGGCCGGACGAAATTACCTCGAGCGGGTAGTCCTCTTCGGGATGATCGGGAAAGTCACCGTGGACGGTACGCCGATCGTCGGCGGCGTCATGCCCTCCTTCGCATCGCTCTCGGACCAGGACCTCGCTGACGCGCTCAACTACATCGTCAGCCTGGACGACTCCGGCAAGCTGCAGTGGAAAGGGGCCGTGTTCAAGCCGGCGGATCTGGCGACGGCCCGTGCGGACAAGGCCCTCTCGCCCGCACAGGTTCATCAGCTGCGTGCCGCCGCGACGCAGGATACGCACCCTTAGGTTTTGGCGTTCTGCGCGATGAATGGAAACGCACGCTTCGACAACACCTGCTCCACGGCCCAGTGCGCGGTGAGGAATGCCGCGTCGGTATGCGGACTCGCGGCCGCATCCGAGTTGGCGATGGTGATGAGCCCATAGGGCTGTCTCGCCGTCACACAAGCGCGCCGATCGGTCTCCGTGAACACCCAGTCGGGCGGATCGTAGAGGCTGTTGTACGTATAAGAGTAGCCGTGACCCCAGCGGTTGACCATGATGCCGAGGATGTCCCGCCGCGGATCAAAGCCCCCCGGCGATAGGATACGGCTCAGCTGGTCGCGGATATTGCGCTCGAAGGTCTCGAAAGTCGTGCTCAGGAGCTCGGCGCGCCCGGCCCGGTGCTGTTCCTTGCGCGGGAGACCCGGCACGTTGGGATAACGCGTCAGCGAGAGAACGACGGGCTCGTCCGGCGAAGCCGAATGACGCAACTCACCGAGATCGACCGGCTCCGGCAGTGAGACGGTGTCGTGATACATCGTCGGACAGCTGACGGAGCTTATGCCGAGCGCCGCGAATGCCTTCCAGTTCCTGAGCAGGACACTGGTATAGACGATGGGCGCCTTGACGTTATCGGCCAGGGCCGCCCTCTGCTCGGCGGGCAACTCCGGGATCACGTAAGGGATCATCATGTTCCAGGACGCCATCACGCATGCCCGCGCGCGCACATCGTACAGTTTGCCCGAGGGTACGTTGGATGGGCTGTATGAGATGATGACTTCCCTGGCGCTTGCGGCATCGCCGTCGTGCCGCACGTTGAGTACGGTACTGTTGAGGCGGATGCGGGTCGGGTTCGAAGGGCGATCGAAGCGGCCGTAGTCAACCCGCGCCATGCCGACGTCCTCCATGGTCGTGCCGGGTACTGCATCGGGGATGAGCCGACGCACCAACAGACGGACGAGCGTGGCATTGCCGTCCGGGAAGTGCACATCGCCCCCTCCCGGCCGCTGGCGGCCATGCTGTCCGCCCGGCAGATCGGCCAGGAGCCCATCGGGGAGCGGATCCAACCGCAGCCCCGCGAAGCCGTCGCCGCCCATTACCCACGCGAAGAGTGCGGGCGTCGCATCCGCGCCGACGCCGAACACATCGCGGCCGAGTGCCATGTAAAACCAGTACGCCTGGGCGTCGACCTTGGCGACCTCGAGCAGATAGTCCTTGTAGCTGATGCGGGCGAGTCGCTCCAGCTTCTGCCCCTGCCCGAGACCCGCGAGATAGTCGGGCTGCCTCGGGTCCTGAAGCCGCAGGAGATCCTGCCTGGCGCGCTCGGAGAGCGGCATGTGGCGCAGATAATCCGCCGAGAGGCGCGGTCCGGACTGCCCGGCGGTCTGCGGCGCAACCACCAGACGATCGGCCCGGAATGTCTCCCGTTCGAAGAAGTACCCGCCGCGCAGGCCCAGGGAAGCATACAGCGCGGCGTTCGCCCTGTTCGCGGCCACGTATCGCGGCAGGTCCACGCCGATGTCATCCAACACCTGCCGCGCCCATTGGTTGTAGCGTGCCGGCGATTCGATGTCGAACGTGCCGCCGTTGAGCGCCAGTGTCCTTCCCTGGTAGCGGAACTCGTTGCGCCGGGCGTGTCCGCCGACATCGTCGTGATTGTCGAGTATGAGCACTCGCGCCCCGGGCCCGATGCTCTTGTGGAAAAAATGGGCGGCCGCAAGCCCGCTCAGCCCGCCTCCCACGATGACCAGATCGTAAGTCTCACCAGTGTGCTCCGCGTGCGCGAGGTCGACCGAGCGGCTGTCACGCAGAGCGTGGGCCGCGGTGAACGAGCCTGGCTGCGATCCGCGGATCCCCGTGCGCATCGGCGGATAAGGATAGTCCTCGCCCGGGGCCGCAACGCCATCGCGGCCTGCGCTCAACGCGGCTTCGGGAAGCGCAAGGGATCCGGCTACCATCGCGACGCCGTTGAGAAAATCGCGCCGCGAGATGTCACGATCCATGCCTAGGCTGCGATCCGACCTCGCGGTAGGTTTCCCGGTGTCGTCCGTCTCTTCGGTAGTCATTCCGCTACCTGGGCAGCATAGACATGCAGCGCCGCTGGAACCTGGCACTTTGCGGCCAACCCGGCCACGACCTGGTTGCGATAGGCGGTCAACCCGGTATTGGTGAGCGGCAGCCGACGCAGGCGCGCGACCTCGGCGACCGTGTAAGGCTTGGCCGGTCTACCACCCGCCACCGGTGCGCCGATGTCGAACACGACGAAATTCATCACGTCCGTGAGCTCGCGGTCCGAAAGCGTCGAGAGGCCCACGTCCGGCAGCCGAATGATGAATTCCCTCCCCTGCCGGGTACAGAGGAAGCTGCCCGTAAGACCCCGCAGCGTCGGCACCGCGCCGGGCGCCGAGATGCCCTCGATGCCGTGACAGCCGCCGCAGTGGGTCAGATAGGCCACTTGCGTGCCCGACAGTCGGGTCACGGACCCCGCCGGGCTCACCTGCGGCGTGGCACCGAGCGCCGACGCCGCGGCCAGCGCCAGCGCGCAGGCGCGAAGAATCATTCCGCCAGCCCCACCAGCACCGCCATCGAGCAGTGATACTCGAAGGTGTTGGTCCCGATGCACCAGATGACGTGATTGTTGGCCTGAGGGCGGTAGATGGGCATCGCATGATCCGTGTTGAGGCAGCCGCACTTGTTGCAGACGGAGGAACCGCAGCAGTCCCGATAGGCGATCAGGTACGACCGCTGATCGGCAGGATTGATGCAGCTGCCGATCCAGGACGTGGGCGACGGCTGCGATCCCGGAGGACAGGAATGCGTGCTGCCGCCACAGCAGGAGCACAGGTTGCCGTCGATACCGCAGTAGCGCCAGTAGTTGCAGGCCTGATCGTCCGTCGTCTGTGCCGCACGGCTGAAGTCCGTACCCGTGCTCGCATCCGCCGCGCGAGCACGCTGCACAGGCAGCAAAGGAAAGGCCGGAGCTGCGACCAACAGTGCCCCGAGTCTGGCCAGTGCGCTGCGCCTCGAGAGCTGACCCGCCAGTCGGCGCGTCAGCCGCTCCCCCCAGTTGTCGACGCCTGTTCGCTTCATGTTATTCACCTCTCACCTTGACCAGGGCCGGCTGCACGATCTGCATCGCGCGCAGCACCGCCCCGGAATCCGGATTCATGACCCAGAGCCAGCCGCCCGACAAGGCGAAGAGCAGCGGATGCGCATCCGGCGTGATGGCGACCAGCGAAGCCGATTCCGGCACCTGCCACCGCTGCAGCAGGCGGTGCTGCCGGGTGTCGAGCACCCAGATCTCGGTGCCTGCCTGCTCGCTGCTCCAGGGGTGCCCTTCGTGCATCAGCACGTACAGGCGCGCAGTCGACTGTTGGTAAGCCGCGAACGCCTGACCGCCTGGGCGCCAGTTCAGCGAGCCCACCTGCGACGTGGCCGGCGCGAGGCCGGCGGCCTGCTCGAGCGACCAGGCCTTGTCGAACCGAGGCTGGTCTCCCAGGTGGACCGGGTGGACCCAGCCGTTGTTGGTGATGAAGAACGCCAAACCGGTGCGGGCGTCACCGATACTCTCATCCATCACGGGGTCGTTCATGATGTCGAAGAAACGCTTGCTGCGGTGGACGGAATACCGGCCCTGTGCGTCGACGTCGATTACCGCTAGCGAGCCGTCAGCGCACAACGAGGCAAAGCCGCGTTCGCCGAACGGGTACACCAGGCCGCAGCCGGGGATCTCCACCGAGGCAAGGAGCTTGCGTTGCTTCAGGTCGACTACGCTGACCGACGGGGCCGGTTGGAAGCTGTAGTCGTACGCATAGTGGCCATCGGCGCTCAGCGCGAACGTATTCGTCTTCGGATCCGAGATGAGACGCCCCGGAAGCGTGATCTCGCCTTCATTGCGCAACGTGGGGCCGCCGTAGATCGACAGCACATCTTCGCGCGTGCCTCGGTTACCCATCGTCCAGTATGTCTCCGAGACATACAGGGTGCGATGGTCCGGCGCCCAGGCGAAATTCTCGTACTGGGACGAATACACGGTGCCGACGAGGCGCGCCGTGTCGCCGTTGATGATGCGGATGCCGGGGGCGGCGCCGACGGAATCCATGGCGCTGTACGCCATCTCGTGGGCCGTCAGGCCTGGGAATGGAGTCGTGCCCGCCGTTTCGCTCTGCAACACCGGGGGCGCGGCGTCTGCCGCGGGGGCCGCTGCCTGTGCTGGCCGTGCGAGCCACCCGCTGCCCAATACCAACACCGCGGCGATCCCGCAAGCCGTAGCGCTGCGTGGAAGTCGCTTCATGTGCTACCCCCCTTTATGTCGTGAGATACGAAATCTTGGTGCGTGGCGTCCGCGGGCGCAATGGCCGCCCGGCGCGCCGAGCGCAGCATGACCACCGCGGCATACGCGACCACTACGGTCACGAGCCACCGCAGTGCCCGCAGCGGCAGCTTATGGACGATGAAGACGGCGATGAATACGCCAATCACACCGCCAAATGTCATTCCCAGAGAGGGTCCCCAGGCGAATCGGCCCGTGCGCAGGAATCTGAAGCCGGCCACAGGGAGCATGATGCCGCCCGAGGCCATCATGATCGGAAACGCAGTTACCGGATTGAGGCCGAGCAACGCCAGCACCACCATGCTCGGGGCGTACCAGCCGATACCGATGGTGCTGAGCGCGCCAAAGATGAAGTTGGCTGTCACTGCCACGACGAACGGCCAGCCCGCGAGCCCACGCGCCATGCCGCCCAGCGGGAAGGCCCCGAGATTGCCCATGACGAAGGTCACCGCCGCGATCAGCAGCGCGACGCCCATGAAGATCTGGATCGCCCGCCGCGGCATGCGACTGACGATGCCGGCGCCGAGCCACGCGCCGACTGTGGCGCTCGCCACCATGGCCACGAGCAGCTTCGGCTCTACCGCGATGACGGTGACGAAAAAGACGGTTTCGGCAACACCAACGGCGACGCTGCCGACAATGAGGGTGCCGGGAATGAGCTCATCGCTCGGCCGTCCGCGGAACTTGTAGAGCGCGGTGGTCGGCGCATACGACCCAATGCCGAGCGCATCCAGGAAGTTTGTCAGGAGGCCTATCCCCAGGTCGGAGAGAGTCGGCCGCTCGCGCCGCTGCGGATCGCGCGCGAGGCGCAGCCATTGCACGGCGAAGATGGTGCTCAGAACGCCAAGCGCCGTGAAGAGCACGATCTTGGCCGGGCTCATCCGGCCCTCCCGGGCAGCGGCCGCCGCAAGCTCTGCTCCAGAGCGTCACGCAGCTGCAGGTAACGGATCGTGGCCCGCGCGGCCAGGCGGCTCAGGCTATGCAGGCGGATCGGTCGCAGCGGTGTGACTGGAAAATCCAGGCTCTCGGCTGACTCGCCCAGCGCCCAGCGCCCCAGCAGCCGCCCCATGGTGGTCGCCATGGCGACGCCCCGGCCGTTGTAGCCGAGGCCCGCCAGCAACCCGGGCGCGGGCTGGTGCAGGTGCGGCAGTCCATCGCGAGTCATGGCAACGAACCCTCCCCAGCGGTATTCGAGGGGAAGTCCGGCGAGCCCGGGATAGATCTCGCGTATGGCGCGCTCGTGGGCCGCGGTCGTCGTGGGAATCGGCACGTCGGCGTACGAGCCGCGCGTGCCGAGCACGAATCGTCCCGAGGCATCCAGCCTGAAATAACACAACAGCCGTTGGGTATCGGACACGGACTGGCCGCCGGGCAAAATGGTCGCGCGCAGCGGCGGCGGCAGCGGCGCGGTGGCAACCTGGATGGATGGCACCGTCACCACCGTGCGCCGTACCGCATCGAATGCGCGATCGGTATAGGCGTCGGTCGCCAGGATGACGGTACTTGCGCTGGCCGAGCCGCGCTCCGTATCGACACGCCATCCGCCGGCAGCGCGCGACAGCTTTGCCGCCGCACTGCGGACGAAGATGCGTGCGCCGCTGCTGATGGCGGCTCGCGCCAGTCCCTGGAGGTAGGCAAGCGGCTGCACCGTGCCTCCGCGCCGATCGATCCAACCGCCGCAGTAGCGTGTGCTGCCCGTCAGTTGTGCCGCCTCTCGATCCGACAGCGCGGCCACGTCGGCGCCGCGCCGGCGCCACTGCTCCGCGCGCCGCTGCAACTTCGACAGATGTGACTCCGCTATCGCCAGTTGCATCCAACCGGTACGCACCGCATCGCACTCGATCGAGTGGCGCCTGATGAGGTCGAACACGAGGTCCGCCGCCGCCCCCGAACGGGCGGTGAGTTGTGAGCCGATCCGCTCGCCATAGCGGGCCGCAAGCAGATCGGGATCGTGCTTCAGGCCCGGGATCACCTGGCCGCCGTTGAGGCCCGAGCCGCCCGCACCCAACTCCCTGGCCTCCAGCATCACGACCTCCCGCCCCGCAGCGGCAACATGCAGCGCGGCTGACAACCCGGTGTAACCGGCGCCGATCACCACCACTTCCGCGCGAGCTTCGCCGATGAGTTGCGGCAGTGTATCCATCGGCCTGCAGGTCGCCGACCAGAGCGAGCCCGTCACCAATGGAGGCGTCGTCAAGACAGGATCACCCTCTAATTATTGATTATCGATACACGCGAATCGAACCGCTCCAGGCAGCATAAGGCCGACGACCGAGCGGCGTCAATCAGCCGCTGCGGGGCTCAGGCGGAGTGGGAAGTGCGCCGGGCGAGGTATTCCTGCACCGAGCGCAGGCCGAGCTCGTATGCCGTGACCAGACTTTCCAGATGCTCGCGGCTGTTGACCAGCCCCTGCGCGACGATGACGCCGGCCGCGCTGATGAGCACGGCATAGGGGAGCTTCGCCACCTGAAAGGCCCGCCCCACTTCGGGCGCGTTGGCAAAGCGCTCGGGCTCGATGGCATGACGTTGCGCCATCTGCTGCTGCTGATCCTCATCGCCATCCCCGATCAGGAGCAGATCGAGGCGCTCGCTCTGCGCGAAAACCTTGACGGTGGGGAGCAGAGACTTGCAGATCGGACAGGTCGGTGACACGAAGAACAACAGCCGGAGCGGCCCCTCCGGCAGGGGCCCGCCGATCTCGACCGTGCCGCCGGCGAGCGTGCGCACCGTGAGTCTCGGGGCCGATTCGCCCGTCTGCGGTCCACGCCCCAGCGCCAGCGCGCCGACCGGCGCAATGCGTTCGTGCAGGACGCCGACCTGACGGGCCAGCGCCAGCACGGCAACCGCAAGGACTATGACGACGACCCACAACATCACCTGCGAGACTAGCAGCATCAAGCAAACCTCCGGCGAAGCTCCGCCGACAGATAGCGGAGGGAGACCAGCTCGTTGAGCACCTGGTAGAGCGCGTAGGCGGCGAGACCCGCACCCAGGCCATCCACCCATTGGAGCGTGGTGGCACTGGCGGCCGGCGCGACCAGAATCGGCGACAGCAGGGCCGCAAGCAGGAAATTGCGAGCCACCAGCACCGCGCTCAACCGCTGGCGCAGACCCGATTGGAAGCAGCCACAGTCGATTTCGTGCCGGCCGCGCGCGAGGTTGATACCCATCGCGAGCGCAAACCCCGCGAGCAACGCGATTGCGAGCGCGGCGCCCACCGCCAGCCACACTCCGCTGACGAGCGAAAGGACCACCAGGCACTCGAAGCCGACGATCACCCATGCCGCCGACGCAGCCAGCGGCTCAGGCAGCAGGCGGTAGTTGGCCACTACGCCCGCAAGCTCATGGCGATGCTTGATTTTGCCGGCGACAGCGGCGGCGAATACCAGCGCGCCGAGGAGCCGGCCGGCCAGAGCGATCGAGGGGTCCACCATCACGATCGTACCTCAGGTCTCGCGCCTACGCACGAACAAGCTCTGGGTGGCACGGCCAATCACTCCGTCAGTATCGTACAACACGGATTCCGCCAACCCCGACCCTTCGTCGCCGAGCAGGGTACGCGCCTCCAGGCAGACCCATTCACCGCGCGGGCAACGCAACAAGTTGATCGTGAGGTCGGAATTGACGAACACGTACTGCCGTAGATCGAGCACAGCACTGATGCCGTTGCCGGAATCAGCGGCCACTGCTACGCGCTGGTGGACGCTGGGTATCTCGCCCGCGACAATTGGGTGGTTGAGGCGGAACCAGATCGCGCTCGGCCCATCAAAGAGCTTACCGGCGGCAACGCGAGTTTCGACGAGGTCGAAGTAGCCAACGTGCCGATGCTCAAAGGCGAAGCGCGAGGGTGGCAAGTCCTCGGGCCGGCGCGGCGCGTGCGGCAGCGGATGGCCGGGCAGGCCCGTGGACACCCGTTGATCGATGCCCCGCTGGGCCAGCGCAGTGAAACGCGCGACCTCCTTGCCCTCCCCGTACAGCCGCGCCGATAAATGCGCAGCATTGCGGCCGGTGTAGTCGAAGCCGACCTCGATGCTGAGCTCAGCCATGGGAATCGGGCGAAAGAGACTGGCGGTCAGCCGGGCAATGTGCGTCATTTGCTGCCCGGCAGCGGCACGCTCGATGGCGCCGAGCACCAGCGCGATGGGTGGGCCAGCGTGCTGGTGCCTGGGATCCCAAGGCCCGCGAGTCAGCGGCGTCGCCAGGTAGTGGCCGTCGGACACGGGCACGAAGGCGCTCGAAGCGGGTGATTCATTCATGAGCCCCTAAGGACGCGCGGCCAGCTTCTCGAGCTGCTGCTGCACTTGGCCGCGAAATTGCAGCGGCTGCGCAATTTTGTGGAATGGCTCGGAGGTGCCGCCCGTGCCAACCATCGTGATGCTTCCATAGCCCAGCATTCTGCCGGCCATGGGCTCGCTGACCTCGATCGTCTCGATCTTATTGAGCAGCATCTCGATCGTCTTGCGGCTCACGAGGCCCTGCTTGACCACCACGCGGCGAGTGGTGACGGCCATCTCCGTGGCGTTGCGGCGCACCGCGCCTGCGACGATGGCCACGATGCCGCACAACAGGAGGGCGGCCGCTCCGCCTTCCGTTAGATGTTTGTCCGTAATGCTCAATTGCGGGTGATGGAGGTAGTAGCTCAGCAGTGCACCTGAGACGGCAAACAGGAACAGACCGAGGAGAATATGCCGCAGCATGACGATCCAATGCAGACGCGTCTGGTAGACGACGGTCTCTCCGGGAACCAGGCTTGCATCGATATAGCTCATTCGCAGCTCAGAAGGTTGCCCGTGCATGCATCGCTGGCGACTGACCCTACGTGTTGCCGCTCTTCCTCGAGCTCAGCAGCGCATCCACGCTCCAGGGACCGGGACCCGCCACACACAGATAAAGGAAGGTGAAGCAGAACAGGACCGCGAGGTCGCCACCATTGACAATGGGCAACCAGTTTTTGGGGAAATGCGCGATGAAGAAGGCCACCGCCATGTCGCCGCACAGGACGAAGGCGACCGTGCGGCTGAAAAGTCCGATGGCCAGGAGTACTCCGCCGACGAGCTCGAGCACGCCCTGGATGCCCAGTAATGACATCAGATGCAGATTGGCGAACATCGCCTGATACGGTACGTGCAGAAGCTTCGCGGTGCCATGCTGCAGGAACAGCAGCGCCGCTACGATCCGCAGCACGCTTCGCGTCTGCCCCGACAACTGAGAACCGGTCTGGGTCACCATGGCAACTTAGCTCCTGGCGGCTTCTTGTGCGGCAATGCCGGAATGGGTCCAACACTACTGTAACCCAGATGCTTTCAAGAGCTCAAGCCACCGCTGACGGCCGGGTCGCGCGGCATCCCGGTCTCGAGGCGCCAGCGGAACATCGGGGACCACGGCGGATTAATCGAGCAAGCCACCAGGAGCTGCCGTGTTCAACACCCCGAAGAGAAGGCCCTCCCGTACCGTCATCGTGACCGGCGGCACGGCCGGAGTCGGCCGCGCGATCGCATGTAGATTCGCGAAGGGCGGCGACCGTGTCGGCGTCATCGCCAGAGACGCTCGAGCGCTCGAGGAATTACGCGACGAGCTCACGCGCCTCGGCGCGGAGTGCGCCACGGAAGCCATCGACGTCGCGGACGCCGGAGCGGTGTTCGCTGCGGCGCAACGGCTCGAGGCGCGACTCGGCAAGATCGACGTCTGGATCAACGACGCCATGGAGACCGTCTTCTCCACAGTCGCCGAGCTGAGCCCAGAGGAGTTCCGCCGGGTCACCGAGGTGACCTATCTCGGCTTCGTCTATGGCACGATGGCGGCCCTCAGGGCCATGCGGCCAAGGCGGCGGGGCCGCATCATTCAGATCGGCTCGGCGCTGGCCTACCGCGGCATTCCGCTGCAGGCGGCTTACTGCGGCGCCAAGCACGCCATCCGGGGATTCACCGACTCGCTCCGCGCCGAGCTCCTCCACGAGCGATCCGATATCCGCATCAGCATCGTCGAGCTGCCGGCCGTCAATACGCCGCAGTTTGACTGGGCGCGGGTCCACCTGCCGAGAACACCGCGCCCGATGGGGCGTCCACTGGAGCCCGAAGTAGCGGCCGACGCTGTTTTTCGCGTGGCGAGCGGATCCCGGCGGGAGTACTGGCTCGGGTTTCCGACCATTCTCACGATCCTGGCCAACACCGTGCTGCCGGCCTTCCTGGACCGATATCTGGCACGCAACGCCTTCGAAGGCCAACAGACGGGCACGACGGTCGCCGCCGACAGGCGCGACAACCTCGAGCATCCCGTGTCCGGACTGCACCGCACCCGCGGCTCGTTCGGGTCGGAATCGAAGCTGCAGGCGCCCCTCGTGGCGGGAGAGCCCATGCGCCTCGCCGCTTTTGCCACTGGCGCCCTCGCCTTCATGGCCGTCGGGGTAGGCATTGCAACGCTCCTCCGTACCCCTCGAGGGGTACGGCGCCCCTTCTCGATGAGTTGGCGTTAGAGCTCGCCGCGAGCGGCCAGCGCTCTGATTCGGTCTGCCGTGCGGCAGGCGATCGCCTGGATGGTGAGCGACGGATTGACACCGCCTACCGTCGGAAAGACTGAGCCGTCGCAAATCCAAAGGTTCGGGATATCCCAGCTGCGACAATCGGCGTCGACGACGCTCGTCGCCGGGTCGTCTCCCATCCGGGCCGTCCCGTTGAGGTGACAGGTGTCGTCGGTCTCGTCCCAGATGTCGCGCGCCCCCACGACTTCGAGAGAGCTGCGCATGAAGCCAAGTGCGTGCCTGATGAGACGCCGATCGTTGTCGCAGTACGAGTACGTAACGCGCGGAACAGGCAGGCCGTACTGATCCTTGATATCGGTCAGCGTCACGCCGTTACGCTCTTGCGGCAGACACTCACCGACGATCTTGAGCCCGACCTGATGATTGTACAGCTCCATCTCTTCGAGGAGCCGACGACCCCACAAACCCCGCTTCGCCTGCGTGCCCGCCCAGACGACCGGCAGCGGTCCCTGACTCATGTAACAGTAGCCGCCGAAGAAGTCCTTGCCTGCATCGCAGTAGTTCCAGTGCTCGCTGATGGCCAGCGACGGCGGCCCCTTGTAGGCTCGGACCTCCTGCTCCATCACACCCCAGACAGCCTGGTTCGACTGCACCATGAGATTCCTGCCGACCAGCCCCGAGGAGTTGGCGAGCCCCCGGGGGAACCGGCCGCTCGCGGAGTTCAGGAGCAGCCGCGGCGTCTCGATCGCATATCCGGCGACGACAACGTTGCGAGCTCTCTGGAACCGCCATAGTCCATCACGTTGATAATGGACGCCGCTGGCCCGCCCCTGCGCGTCGTGCTCGACCTTTCCGACCATGGCCAGATCCCGGAGCTCCGCACCCGCCCTGAGCGCACGGGGCAGCCACGTCACGAGCACGCTCTGCTTGGCGTTGGTCGAGCAACCGATCACACACATTCCACGATAGACACACGGGTGTGCCTGGCCGTGAGGCGCGGAAAGGGTCGCCAGCGGCGTCGGTGCCCAACTGATTCCCAGCGCCTCGGCGCCCTGCGCGAGAGCCAGCGCCGCCGCATTGAGCTCATGCGGCCGGTACGGATAGCGAGGGCGCGCGGGCCCCCAGGGATAGCGGATCGGTCCCGAGATCGTCAGCGCCTGCTCGACCTCACGGTAGTAGCGCCACATCTCGCGCCAGTCGAGCGGCCAGTCCACCCCATATCCCAGAGTCGTGCGCGCGCGAAACCACTCCGGCCGGAAGCGCAGCGACACCATGGCAAAGTGAACGGTGGAGCCACCGATCGACTTTCCGGAGTTGTTCGAGCCCAATTGGAGCGGGTCCTCGCCGTCGACCAGCCGCTCGTCGGTCCAATAGAGCTTGGCCTGATGATGCTCGTCGGAGGCGAAGTCCTCCAAGGGGCGCCAGTAAGGTCCGGCATCGAAGGCCACCACCGAAAAGCCGTATTCGGCGAGCTTGCAGGCGAGCGTTCCTCCACCCGCTCCGGTCCCGACGATCGCAAAATCGACCTCCTCATCGTTGGCGTATTCGCGCATTGGCACCCACCCGCCAACGCGGAAGACATCAGGCGCGCGCTCATTGATCGCGCGAGGAAAGGCGCTAGCGGCGTCCGACACGTGCGTTATCGCTGCGGGCGAGGGATTCGCGGCCCGGACGCGCCTCGGAGGCCTCCCAGGGGTCGCGCCGATCGTAGTTCATGCGGACATAGCCTCGCGGCGAGGCCGGACCGCCGAAGCCGATCTCGTTCCACGCGTGGGGGTCGGCGTAGTAGGCGCTCAACGTATCGTGCAGCAGCCGCTTCGCGAAAAAAAGCTCCGGCGGCATGTTGCCCCAGGAGACATCGTGCACCTGCCCTGCCTGCACGGCGCTGAGCAGTGAGTCCTGGTCACCGCAACTCATCCCGCTGAATGAGCAACCCCTTAGCGCGCGGGCCTCCGCATCGAGCGCGCGAAGCGCCCGACGCCACGCCTCACGCAGTGGAGGAAGGCGCGCATCGCGATAGCCGTCACCGTTGTTCGCGGCCAGCTTCCGATCGACCATCGCCGCGATTGGAGCAGGCCGCACGCGCTCGGGCGGCTGCGGCACTATGCGCGCGCATACCGCCTTGAGCGTCACCCACTCAGCCTCCGTGAGGAATCGATGCTCGTCAGGATTGATCGCGAGACGCTCATCGATTACGCGCCGCGTCTGCGCATTCCAGGAGGATGAGCCGCGCTTGGCGAGCACATCATAGCCGGGGTAGCGGTTGCTCAGGGCCTCTCTCCGCGTAACAGGAGTGCCGCCAAACCCGACACCGCAAGTGCCGTGAAGCCCGGTGGAGCCGGTATGGGCGGGCCGTTGAGCAGATTCTGACGCCAGTTACGCCATCCGCCCATGTTTCGCGAGACGCCGTAAGCGTGGAATCCCATTCCGGCGAAGCCGAGAAAGGCCGTCAGTTTCAGCCACAGCCGAGCAAGCCCGCGAGGCCTCGGAGCCGACGAGCACGCCGACCACGCCAGCAGCGCCGCGCCAACCGGAGGCGCGGCTACCGGCAGGACCATCGCGGGGTTGTGATAGGCGCCGCGCAAGTGCAGCAGAGCCGCCTCCGCGGCTGTCCCAACGAGACCCGCAGCGCTGATGGCCGCCAGCGCACGATGAGCCGGCATGCCGAATAATCGGGCGTTGCCACGCACTGCCTGGGCACGCAGCCGCTCTGCGCTCCACCCCAGGGCGCCGGCGAGTGTGAGTGCAACAGGTGCACCGAGCGGCGCGGCGTAGAAGAGATTCAACCATGAGACACCGCCCGGCCGCTTGGTCACGTTGTAGATGTGGAAGCCGAGTCCGGCAAGACCTACGGCCGCGGCCACCGCATTCACTGCGCTGCGTCCGCGATGACGCGCGGGCCGCGGATCACACATGGCGAAAAGCCCTGCCCCGACTGCCAACGCGGCAGAGGCAAGCGGCGTATACATCGCGCGATTCTCAAACGAGCCGCGATAGTGCTCGATGGCGCTGTCGGTGAGCACCGAGCCCGCGAGCAGGGCTGCACTCAAGCCGAGGCGCCGGGCGACCTGGGTGGACATTCCAGAGTGTGTCACCAGCTCTCACCTCCACTCACGCTGAACCGCGCGGCGTCCCGAGACTTGAACTCGAGCCCGTGTCCCGGCCTCCCGAGGTCGGGACGTATCAGGCCGCTCGCCACCCGCGGGGCCCCCTCGAACAGCATCTGCTCGATGCGCACATGATCATGAAACCACTCGAGATGACGGATGCTCGGGACGGCACAGGCCACGTGGCGATGAAGCGAGGGCGCGCAGTGACCCGAGAGCGCCACATGATGGGCTTCGCACAGCGCTCCGATCTTGAGGAAGCCGGTGATTCCGCCGCATCGGGTCACATCTGCCTGTAACACGTCCACGGCCCGAAGCTCGAGCAGCCGGCGGGCATCGTCCAACGTATGGATGTACTCACCAGCCGCGATCTCGATGCCCGCGGGGGCTTTCATCCGAATCATCCGCAACCCGGCCGGGTCATCGGAGGTCACGGGCTCTTCGAACCAACGTACCTGCGCGCGCTCGAAGGCTCCGCAAAGCAACAGAGCCTGCTTCACGGAGTAGGCTCCATTGGCATCGACGAAGAGCTCCCGGTCACCGATCGCCGCCCGCGCCGCCGCGACCCGTTCCGGATCGCGCTCGGGCTCACTGCCGATCTTCATTTTCACGAAGTGGCATCCATCGCGACTCGCCCACTCCGAGAGCTGCCTCTGCAGATGCTCGTCGGAGTAGTTGGTAAAGCCACCGCTGCCGTAAATGGGGACGACGTCGCGCTCGCGGCCGAGAAGGTTGGCGAGGGCAAGCTTGAGATGCCGCGCTTTCAGATCCCAGAGCGCCGCATCCACCGCTGATATCGCGCAGGCGGCCAGTCCCGAGCGACCGAGGTTGCGCACGGCGCGCTGCATGGCATTCCAGCACGCCGGGATATCGAAGCAGTTCCTGCCCTGGAGCGTCTGCGCGATCAACCCGAGCAGCAAAGGCACGATAGCAGCATGGGCGTACGTGTAACCGAGCCCGATCTCACCGCCCGCCTCGAGCCGCACGAGTACGAGCGTCGTGCTCTCCCAGCTCAGTGTACCGTCGGCCTCGGGAGTGTCCGTCGGAATTCGAAACGCTTCCGCCTGCAGCGCGCGGATCGCGGGTCCCTGCCGCTCAGTCATTTTTGGTGTGCTGGCCCGGCAGAATCGCGCTCAGGACCTGCCTGGCCGTCCCTTTGATGACGCTGCCTTCCCGCGGGTCGCCCTTGAGCAGCATCTGCGAATAGTGCATCGCCTGTTGGAAGGTGATGTGCGGTGGCAGCGGCGGTACCTCGGGGTCGGTCTTCACCTCGAGCACGACCGGCCGTTCCGCGGCGAGCGCCCGCTCCCACGCTGGACCGACGTCGGCCGCCCGGTCGACATAGATGCCCTGCAGGCCGATCAGCTCGGCGAAGCGATGGTACGGAACGTTCGGGATGTCCTGAGAAGCTTCGAACTTCGGATCTCCCTCCATCACGCGCTGCTCCCAGGTCACCTGGTTGAGATCCTCGTTGTTGAAGACACACACGATCCAGTGCGGATTGGCCCACTCGCGCCAGTACTTTGCCACCGTGATCAGCTCGGCCATGTTGTTCATCTGCATGGCGCCATCGCCCACCAGCGCAATGACCGGGCGATCGGGATGCGCAAACTTGGCGGCGATCGCATAGGGCACGGCTGCGCCCATGGATGCAAGGCCGCCCGAGAGCGAGGCCATCATGCCGCGGCGGATCTTCAGATCGCGCGCGTACCAGTTGGCGCAGGAGCCCGAGTCGCTCGTCAGGATCACCCCGTCCGGCAGCCGCGGCGACAGCTCCCACGCCACTCGCTGAGGATTGACGGGGGCGGCAGGCTGCATTGCGCGCTCCTCGAGACGTTGCCACCACTTGGCGACGTTCCTGGCGATCCCATCACGCCAGGCGGTATCCTCCTTGGTCTTGAGAAGAGGGAGCAGCGCCCGCAAGGTCTCAGCGGCGTCTCCCTGCAAGCTGACTTCCATCGGATAGCGCAGCGACAGCATGTCGGGCGCAAGATCGATCTGAACTCCCCGGGCCTTCCCTTCCTCGGGCAGGAACTCCGAGTACGGAAACCCGGAGCCGATCATGAGCAGGGTGTCGCACTCGGTCATCAGGCGATAACTGGGCTCAGTGCCAAGAAGCCCTATGGACCCGGTCACCCAGGGGAGATCGTCCGGAAGCGCGGCCTTCCCGAGCAGCGCCTTGGCCGCGCCGGCGGCGAGGCGGTCTGCGACCGCGATAACCTCGTCCGTGGCCTCGAGAGCGCCCGCACCAACGAGAATCGCCACTTTCTTGCCGGCATTGAGCACATCCGCTGCCCGTCGGAGATCCGACTCATACGGAACAGTCTTCGGTCGTGAGTAACCCACCCCGGAATGGAGTGTGCCGTGCACGCGGCCGGGCTCTTCATAAGGAGCCTGCTGCAAATCGTTCGGCAGCACGATTGCCGTCACCCGCCGCTCCCCGAGGGCCACGCGGATCGCTCGATCCACAAGATGCCTAACCTGCGAGGGGGCCGAGGCCTGCTGAACGAAGGCACCGGCGACATCCTTGAACAGGCTCGGCAGGTCGACTTCCTGTTGATAGTGGCCGCCAAGAGCTGTGCGAGCCTGCTGGCCGGCGATGGCGAGCACCGGCATATGATCGAGCCGGGCATCGTAGAGCCCGGTCAGGAGATGCGATGCGCCGGGTCCTGAGGTCGAGATGCACACGCCGAGCTCGCCCGTGAATTTGGCGTATGCCGATGCCATGAACGCGGCCATTTCCTCGTGCCGCGCCTGCACAAACTTGATCTTGCCCTCGGCACGGTTGAGCGCACCAAACACTCCGTTGATCCCGTCTCCGGGATAACCAAAGATCGTTCGAACGCCCCACGCATGCAGCCGTTCGACAAAGAAGTCACCCACCGTGCGCGTCATGTCTTCGAGCCCTCCTCGGATGCGAGCCAAGCCGCGCGCCGCCCGGCACACGTGCGGCGCATCCCCTAGACAACTGCCGCCCGCCAGTGATGTTCCGGGATTCAGTCGCCAGGGAGGGAAGTCATGAGCCCGTGCTCGGCAGTGCGCGCACCTTCTGGCTCGAGTACCGGCAGCGTAAACGCACCGGTGAGGTACAACGCACCTGCCTGTGCCCGGAACTAAGCGTCCGATTAGCCCTTCAGGGCTTGGACAAATCGCGCACGGGCACTGGCACGGCGCAGATATCGACCTTGCCGGGGGGCCTGACATAGAACGCGTCGTGCCGGGTGCGCGCGGCCCGCAATATCTTCTGGAATGTGGGGCTGTCGGTCCGAAGAATCTCGATGTCGGGTCGCTGCGCCGGCGGCAGGTCGGCGGCGACGCGGATACTCAGGATGGGTGTGCGATCCTTCGGGTGGGCATAAAAGCCCATCGGACCGTTCCCACGAGGGAGCGTTGAAAGTTGGTTCATGCCCGCTACGACCCGCCCGACCACGGCTAGATTCCGATCGAGCCGTCGGGGCGACTGTCCGATGACGACGTAGAGCTCGCTCCCGTTGCCTGAGTCCGGCGGATTATCCCGGCCGACGGCCAGGGTCCCATAGCAGTGGACCAGCCAGGTCTCGTTACCGGCCGGATCGCGCGCCGCGGGAAGGTCGTCCGTGAATCCCACTTCAGGGGCGTAGACGTCGCCATCCGGAAGCCTCGCCCAAGGAAGCGAGCTCGCAATGTGCCGGGTAAATTCGGGGGGCAGAGTGACCTTTGCCCTTCCGAGGGACCGGAGCTTGTGCGGATCGCCGCCGTCAACCGCCTCTGGATCGTCCCACTGCACGACGAAGTCGTCCTGCACCCGGACGATCGCCACACCGTCGAAGTAGCGTTGTCGGACCAAGGTTTTGATGTTGGCCACGTGTAGCGGTGTGTAGGCCGGGTCGAGCTCCATGACGACGTGCCCGGAAGGAAGTTGCATCACCAGCAGATTCTCCGGATCCGGCCGGCGCCACTCCCAAGGCCTGGATTCGGAGAGTATCTGCGTTACGGAAGGTGTGTCCTTGCTGCTGGGAGAGCCCGCGAGTACCGGCAGGCACACAAGCCAAGCCAGAGGCGCACGGATCTTGGCTGTCATTTTCATGGGGGCCTACTTTTGCAGGTCTAATTCGTCGAAGCTGCGCGCCATCAGCCCGGTCGGACTGCCTGCCGGCTCGCGCGCCATCAGCACGGCGCGCATGCCGGCGGCGGCGGCAGCTCGTATCTCGCCGGGATGATCCGATATGAAAACGACCTCGCGCGCCGCCAGCGAGAGCGAGTGAGCAATGTCCTGGTAGGACCGTATCTCGAGCTTCGGCCCGGTCGTGGTGTCGAAGTATCCCGAAAAGAGTGGTGTCAGATCGCCGTGCGCACTGTGCGAAAACAACAGCCGTTGTGCTTCCACCGAACCGGACGAGTAGACGTACAGCTTCATGCCGGCTGCGTGCCATTTACGCAGGGCCTGCACGGCGTCCTCATACACATGCGCCCGCAGCCGGCCGGATTCATACCCGGACCGCCAGATCATGCCCTGCAGTCTCTTGAGCGGCGTGACCTTCCGGTCCTCGTCCATCCATCGGAGGAGGACGTCTATCGTTTCCTGCGTACTCAGGCAGTCTGCGCCCGCGACGGCGCCTATCTCCGCCGCAATATCCGCAATATCCGCCGCATGACCGGTCACGTACTCGGGAAGCTGCTGCCGGGCGTAGGGAAATAATTCCTCCTTGACGAAGGCCAGGCTGGTGGTCGTTCCCTCGATATCCGTCAGCACGGCGCGGACGTCGCGGACCTCGATCACGCGTGCAGGTTCTCGAACGCGGGGAATCTTTGCGCAATCCGGTCGCCCGTGAAACGGGCCACCCAGCCTGCGGGGTTCGTGAAAAGCCGGATAGCGGTGAAGCAAGGCGCCGGGCCCATGTCGAACCAGTGACGGGTGCCGGCGGGTACGCTGAGGAGGTCGCCGCGCTCGCAGAGCAGCGCGTGCACCTTGCCCGCGGCGCGCAGAAAGAAGACTCCGGACCCCTCGACGAAGAAGCGCACCTCGTCCTCGTCGTGAACGTGCTCCTCGAGAAATTTTCGCCGCAGCTCCTGCCGGTTCGCGTTGTCCGGCAGGCAGCGTACGACGTCCACCGCCTGATAGCCGCATTCCGCCTGCAGCCGCTCGATGTCCGCCCGATAAGCCTGCATCACAGCCGCATCACTCACATCGCGGGGCAGGCTCACGGAGGCCTGCCACCGCTCGAACCGCGCCGGTATCACCCGCAGCGCCACCGCAATCCGGTCGCCCGCGGTGGTGTCGAGCTCGGGCCCTGCGGGGTCGTCCTCCGGGTAAACCGTCAAACGGCTCATGTCTTGGCTCCTCTGAGCCGGAGAGCTTCGATCTCGCAGAGCAGGAGATGCTCCAGAGCCTCCGTCACGCGCTCGGCCTCCTCGAGGTCCCTGCCCCAAGCGTACACGCCATGTCCTCTGATGAGATACGCCGCCAGCGCAGGCTGTTCTCGCAATCGGCGCGCGACGCTCTCCGCCATCGTGGGAATGTCCTGAGAGTTCTCGAACACCGGGATGCGCAGCTCTGTCTCGTGGGTTGATACGCCCGGAAACGCCTTGAGCATCTCGTATCCCTGCAGCATGACCTCGCTGGCCGCGCCCAGATGTCTGGTCAACGTCGTGCCGGCGACCGAGTGCACGTGTAATACTCCAGTCACATGCGGATAGAGTCGGTACAGCAATGTATGCAGCGCCGTCTCCGCCGAGGGCCGCTGATCTTCCAGAGGGCGGCCCTGCCCGTCCACCACCATCACATCCTTCGCGCTCAGACGCCCCTTGTGGCGCCCTGAAACCGTGATCGCGATGCGGCCGTCCGCCAGCCGCGCGGAATAATTACCCGATGTCGCGGCCGCCAGGCCGCGGACATCGAGCCGTTGCCCGATGGCGGTGATGGCCTGGACCGCTTGATCTAGCGAGGAGTACATAAATAGAGTGGCCGTCACCGCGCCGCGCGCCCGGCGAATGCTACAGACGTGCCGTTCGCCCCGCAACGCCCTGGCGGCGCTCGGAAATAGTGCGTTTCGAATTAAATGCCGACAGCTGTCGAAAGGCGCGCCGGCCGATCGTTTCAGGGATGTCGGGCTGGACGGCATCGTGCAGCGGCTTGACTGCCGGCCAGCCCGTAGCCAATGATTTTCACCGGGAGGAGCCTCACCATGACCATTACCATCACCGCCTTTGAACGCTCGCCCGACGGCGGCAAGGGGCTGGCACGTGATACGCGTGTCCGCTGGGCGCTCGAGGAAGCGGGCCTGCCCTACGAGGTTCGGCTCGTTTCGTTCCGTGCGATGAAGGAGCCCGCGCATCTGGCGCTGCATCCTTTCGGCAAGATTCCGACCTATGAGGAAGGCGATCTCACCTTGTTCGAGTCAGGGGCCATCGTGTTGCATATCGCCGAGCGCCACGCGGGTCTGCTGCCGGACGATACCGGTGCCCGCGCGCGCGCGATCACGTGGATGTTCGCCGCGGTCAACACCGTGGAGCCGCCGATCCTCGAGCTCTCAACCGCCAAGTTCCAGGAGGGCGACAAGCCCTGGTCTGAGGAGCGCCTGCCTCTGGTCAGGGATCGCATCCGCAGCCCGCTGCGCCAGCTTTCCGCTCGCCTGGGCAACGCCGACTGGCTCGATGGCGCGTTCAGCGCAGGTGACCTGATGATGGTGTCGGTGCTGCTCCGGTCGAGGCCCTCGGGCATTCTGGACGAATATCCGAACCTCGCCGCCTATGTCGCCCGCGGCGAAGCGCGGCCGGCCTACCAGCGGGCCTTCGCCGCTCAATTGGCAGTCAACACCGCCAAGCCGGCGACAGGCTGATCGCCATCAGATTGCACCCTCTATGAATCTGATGTCGCGATCGGCGGCGTCACCGAGCACGGCGAGCGCCGCCAGGTACGCGGGACTCTCATAGGCTGCCCTCGCCTTCTCGAGGCTGTCGAATTCTATGAGCACGGTCCGTTGGACGAGTCCCGACTCGTGCACGTCGGCGGGCATACCCCGCGCCAATGAACGCCCGCCAGCCGCTTGGAGCGCCGGACCTGCAAGTTTCGCATATGCAGCGAGAGCCTCGGGCTTTCTCACCTCGCGATAAAAGGTGATCCAATATGCTTTGGCCATCGGTAGTTTTCCTCCGGTTGGGTTGCGTCAGCTCAACCTGAATGGCGGACCTGATAGCGGCGCGCCTTCATGCGGTTGCCGCAGACTTTCATCTTGCACCAGCGACGCGTGTGATTGCGGCTGGTATCGAGAAACAGCCAGCGGCAGGTCGCTACCTCACACGCACGCAGGCGCGTCATATCGGGGGAGAGCATGAGATCCCGGGCCGCGTGCGCGATGGCCCACACAGGCAGCTCTGCCTTCCGTTCATCGAGCCGCCAGGACCACGCCAGGGCAGCGCGGCCGACGAGAGGCTGCCAACGGAGCTCACGATGACGGTCCGCGATGTGAAAGTAGTGCTCCAGTATCTCGAGACCGGCGCCCGGCGGCGCTCGCTCGTCGAGCACGGCGTATAGCGCCTCCGCCAGAGCCTCCCGCAACGCTCGCCCCGCTCGCAGTGCCCGCGCCGCAGCCTCAGGTGTCACAGCCTGCACGACCTGCACGGCCTGCGCCGAATCGAGCAGTCCCGTCTCACGCGCAAATCGCAGCACGTCAGCATAGCTCTCCAGACCTTCGACACGATCTTTGCCGCCGAATCGATTGTCCAGTGAGTTCACGAAATCGAGCGCGGGGTGGCCCCCGCAGCGGTCGAACGCCGCCGCTTTGCCACCCGTCGCCTGATCCGCCGCACTAACCATCAAATTCAATTTTAGCGGTTGCGGCGGACCGGCGCCAGCCGGTATATTAACCGTCGTTTCTACTTTTGAAGGTTACTACCCCGATGAAGTATCGACATCATCGCGTGGACACGCGAGTGGCACTGGCGTTCGCTGCGATCTACGTTCTCTGGGGTGGGACCTTCCTCGCGATCCGGCTCGCGGTTCTCCAGCTGCCGCCGCTCTTCGCGAGCGGCGTGCGCTTCCTCATTGCAGGCGCCACTCTTTATATCTTCATGCGGGCACGCGGCCACGCCAGTCCAAACTTACGAGAGTGGCGGAGCATCGCACTGACGTCGCTGTGCCTGTTCGTGGCGACATATGCAGCGCTCTTCTGGGCCGAACAGTACGTCCCCTCCGGCGTCGCCTCGGTAATCGAAGCGACCCTTCCCATCACCGCCATGGTGTTCGAGGTATTTGTCTTTCGCCAGCAGCGTTTTCGCCTGCGGACGGGCGCGGCGCTGCTGCTGGGCTTTCTCGGGGTCGCCTGGCTTCTGATCAGAAGCCAACATGCCTTTCCCGTATTCCCTTGCCTCATCATCCTGGCGAGCGGCACGGCCTGGTCATTGGGAGGGGTTTTGACCCGTTCGATGAAGCGCCCGCGCTCGCTACCGCTCACCGCCGGCGCCCAGATGATGTTGGGCGGCATCGTCTTGCTGGCCCTGTCGAAGACTACGGGTGAGCTGGCGACGCTGCCCCACATTACGCCGCAAGCCGCCGCGGCGCTCTTGTATCTCATTGTCGCCGGGTCGCTGCTCGGGTTTACCGCGTACGTATGGCTGGTGGCGCGCATGCCGGTGACGCAGGTCGCGAGCCATGCCTACGTGAATCCACTGATCGCGCTGGCGCTGGGATACTTCGTGGCGCGGGAGAGCCTGACACCCAGCATGTTGCTCGCCTCGGCGCTGGTGATAGCGAGTGTCATTCTGATTCTCACGTCACCAGAGGATCGGAAACGAAGTGCCGCGATTGAATCCAAGCGACTGGAGGCAAGTCTATGATTGTCAGAGTCTGGCGAGGCAGGACCAGCGCGGCGAAAGCCGACACATACGCGGGTTTCCTGCAAGCATGCGCCTACCCCGACTACGGCGAGGTCGACGGCAATCGCGGCTGGATGCTGCTGAAGCGTCCGCTCGATGAATCCATGGAATTCATGTTCGTGTCGTTCTGGGACTCGATGGACGCGATTGCGAGGTATGCCGGCGGCGACCCGAACCAACCCAAGTACTATCCCGAGGACCGGGCAGCGCTGCTGGAACTGCCGGACAACGTCGACCATTTCGAGATCGTTGACCTGCAGTCACGATGGTAGGCTGGGCGGCCTACGCCTCCCATGTTCATGGTGCTACAGTTGAACCTGCGGCACAGTCTGCCGCGCCGATGCTTCGCATCGTCACTCGTCGCGCAGATAACCGGTTATTTTTCAATACCTTATATTATAGACCTCATATGAGGCGACAAACCAATGTGCAGGAACATCAAGACGCTTTTCAATTTCGCGCCACCCGCGACGGACGAAGAGATCCGAGCTGCGTCTCTGCAGTTCGTCAGGAAACTCAGCGGGTTCAACAGCCCTTCCAAGGCCAACAGCGCAGCGTTTGATCGCGCCATCGAGGAGGTCACCGCCACTGCGCGAGTCCTCATCGATGCCCTGGTGACTACGGCAGAGCCCCGCGACCGCGAGGAGGAAGCGGCCCGGGCACGGGCCAGGGCTGCAGTACGGTTCGGCCGGGCTTAGGCCGTCCCTGGCTCGGGTCTTTCGGGGCCGGGACCGGGAATGCGCAGCACCGGTCCTTCACATTCCCTTGGATCTCATCTGCAGTTTCTGCACCACCTCGAGTGCCTTCGCGACGTGCTCGTCCGGTGCGACCTGGCTGATCACGCGCACGATTTTTCCGTCCCGGCCGATGACGAAAGTCGTCCGGTCGGCGAATGAATGACCGATCTCGACGCCGCGTACATCCTTGAGGCCGGCCGGCCCCTGATGAACATCGACCTGGTAAGACTTCGAGATCGCGCCGCCCCTATCGGATGCAGTGGGGAATTTTCCCGCGCAGTACTTGGGATCGGCGGAGAAGTCATTGAGCCGCTTGATGCTATCGAGCGACACACCGATGATCGTGGCCCCTGCGGTTTTGAACTTCTCGCTATCCACCGCAAAGGTGTGCGCCTCGAGGTCGCAGCCGCCGGTGTAGGCGGAGGGGTAGAAATAGACGACCACGGGGCCCTTCCTCAGGGCCTTTTTGAGCGAGAACGCAAAGTCCTTGCCCGCAAGAGATGCCTCAGCCTTGAACTGGGGAGCCGAATCGCCCTCCTGCAGGGCAGCCATGGCCGGCAGAGCCGCCACGCTCATCAGGAGCGCGCCGAACAGCAAACGTTTCATGTCGAACACCTCGGGTGAATCCGCCAACGGTCGCTCGTCACGACCGCCTGCGGCGACCGGGAGCGCGGCACATTGTATAGGAGCGCGGTGGCTTCGCCGATCTGGCCGCTAATTTGCTGGCCCTGGCGGTTCCTGATGAACCCACAGGCCAGCAACATGGAACTTACCGTGCACGTATCCCCGGCCAGTCCTAGAACGTAGCCTGCAGTCCCATGTAAAAGCGCCGTCCGCGCAAGTCGTTAGGCGACTGATGTCGACAGGGTTACCGCGTACATGCAAGATACCGGCATGGTCGCGGTGCTGCTCGGCCTCGGGGAATCCGTCGCGTTCCCCTCTTACTCCAGGATCATCGCCTACAACGTGCCGGAACAGAACCGGGGCTTCGCCAACTCAGCGGTTTCCGCCGGCCAGATGCTGGGTCCCGGCCTGGGGATCCTGTTCGGCGGCATTTTGATAGCGCGGTACGGGTGGCGTCCGGCGTTCGTCATCCCGCGTAGAGCCGGTGATCTGGGCCGGCGATTCAGAACAGGCCGAATTCTAAATACGCCTTCTGCGGGTCCATGCCGGATAGTATTGCCTTGCGCAGCTGGCTCTCCGTGTTCGCTATGTGCTCAACGCGCTCGGCCACCTCTGCAGCGATGCCCGCGGGGATCACGATCACGCCGTCGATATCCCCTAGAATGAAATCACCCGCCCTGATCGTGACCGAGCCGATTACGATCGGCACCTGATACGCCATCGGCGCCCAGCGACCTACGATATCGGCCGGCGTCCGATATTTGCAGAACACCGGGAAGCCGCTCTGCAGAATCCGCTCGCTATCCCGTGTACCGCCATCCACCACGTAACCCCGAACCCCACGCATCTTGAGAGCTTCGGCCGATAGCTCGCCCATGTGTGCCAAGCCGCCGTCATTGGGCTGGCACGCGACGACGCAGCCTGCCGGAGCTCTGGCCAGGAATTCAGTCCAGCGCAAAAGCGTTTCATGAGCGCTGAGGCTGCCTCGAGCTCCCGAGAGCGTGAAGACCGGACCTGCGATCCTGTAGCCTTGTGCCAATCCCTGGATCGCCGGCGGCAGCGTGCAATTCGATACCCCGAGCTCGCGCAGCACGTCGTAGACGGCTCCGGAATATCCTCGGAGGAGTCTCGCTGAAATCGTGTCCACCTCTGCCGTGACCAAGCGGCTTCACCTTTCGTACAGCTCGAGCTCATGAATGATTGGCGCCGCGGTCGTCCTGGTGATCTTCACCCTCACGTAGCGGGCGCTCACCGGCTTGAAGCGGATCTCCTGGTGAAACACCGCCATCGGCCAGTTGTCGAAGGCGTGCTCCTGGGGGGTACCGGCTCCCCAGCTGTTCACCTCGATGACCTGTTGCCAGGCCGCGGATTTGACGTCGATCTGGAACCGATGAATGTTCGCCAGCTCCCCCTGGTACCAGCCCTCGAACAGGACCGCCCGACTGATGCTTTTCTCCTCGCCGAGATCGAACTCGAGCCAAGGCTGTGCCGTCTTGCCGTCGGATTTCCAGTAGGTACACTTGCTTCCGTCGCAGGCGAATCGGTCTCTCGACGGGTCAGCATTCGACGAGCGCACCGTCACATTGCGATTCAAGGGCGTCTCCCCAAAGGGCGCGATATCCTCCGCCGGCCGATCCACTTCCAATACCACGATGGTGGACGGAGACTCCATGTCGTTCGGGCTGGTGCTCACCTCTACCGCAGTGGCGCTCTGTGACACCCGCACGTCGCCGCCGTTCAGCATGTACGCACGCACGAGGGTCGCGGGCAGGGCAGGCAGCGTCAGAGTTGTCAGCGTCGGATCGAAGATATGCAGGTAGATTCGCTTGCCCTGACACGTAGTTCCATAGACATTCGTGCGCTGGTACGGGCCACCCCTCGTATCGAACACACTGGCGCCGTAGCGCTCGAGCCACACGCTCGATTCACGCAGCTTGTCGACCAGCGCCGGGTCAAAACGACCTGTTTGCGGCGGCGTCACTCCAAGCAGATAGTTCCCATCCCCGCATGCGGACTTGACCAGATTGTCGATCCAGGTCTCCGGATCCTGGTATGGCCCCGGCGTCCAATCATAGCTGCGCCCGTTTGCCGGGGTCGTGAATTCCCATGGTATCGCGCGGTTGAATCGGGGCAGGTCCACCTCGAGCACCGCATAATCTCCGACGTAATCGACATCGCTCGGGAACCACGTCGGCATGTAGACAGGTCCGCTGTAGGCGCAGCCGACACGCTGATCCACCAGAGTATCCGCCTGCAGCGAGCGCATGAACTTCAGCAGATCAACCCCTCGCTCGTAGGTCCACTCGCGCATCCAGCCGCCATCGAACCACCAGGCAAGGACGGGCCCATACATCTCCGTCAGCTCTCTGAGCTGTGCCTTCATGTAGCGGACGTACCGCTCGAAGCTCGGCTTCTCGCCCGGCGGCAGCGCAGACCCCGGCGGCCCGAGATACACTCCGTTTGCGCGATTGGACCCGATACAGTCAGGCTGGTGCAAGTCGGCAATCGAGTAGTAGAGGCACAGGGGAAAGTCGGCCTTCCTGCACGCGATGGCGATCTCCCCCAGCACGTCCCTGTGAAATGGGGTGCTCATGACGCTGTATGGAGTCGTCTTGGTGTCCCACATCGCGAACCCGTCGTGGTGCTTCGTCACGTACACCGCGTAACGAAAGCCGCTCTGCTGCAGCAGCCGTATCCACGCTTCGGCATCGAACTCGACAGGATTGAACCGCTGGTAAAGGCTGTCGTATTCTCGGTACGGGATCTTTACTTCCCTGCTCCAGCTCAATTCCTGCCCGGCCACCGCAGCCGGATTCCACACCAGAAACGCACCGTATCTCGCTCCTCTCCAGCGCTTCAGGGCCGCGCTCGGTGTGGGCAGCAATGGGCCCTCGCGGTTTACGCCCCGCAGACAGCGGAAGTCTGGTAGAACGGATGCGGAGCTTCCTTCGGCTGGTGGCAGAAGTTTTCCCGCCACCGCACCGGCCGCCGCCGCCTGCAGTACCTTTCTTCGCGTAACCATTTCACACGAGACTCAGGCCGGCCGCGGCACGATCTTGAGCGTATACGCGTAATCTCCAGGCAGCTCAGCAGGCAAGCTGATGTGCAGATTGCTGCCACGCGCCAGCAGAGCGGCCCGGGACAATGCGGGCAGAGTCAACGATGCTGCCAGGGATGCGACAAAATTTCTGCGCTTCACGGGCGTTGCTCCCCTACAGATTGCTCGCTATGACGGTGTGACTTCCCGTGCCGCCGTTGCTGTACTCGCCAGTGACATTGTTCTGCAGGTCATTGCCCACGATCATAAAGTTGTCCGATGCACCGCTGGAAATGAGCACCCCATAGGACTGGGTCGCGCTGAAGCCGTCGGCAGCCCCGATTTCGTTGTTGAGGACTTGAAAGCGCCCGACGCCGGCGTCCACGAGGACCCCGGGAAAGGAACCCGAGCTGGTGCGTGAGTTCGCAGTGATCGTGGAATCCTTGATCGTCACGTCGGTCGCTCCGCTTCTCAGCCAAATGCCGGCGCTGACGTTGTTGTAAATCCGCGAGTCGGTGATGCTGAGCCCCTGAACGCTCTTGACCAGGATGCCGTAGTTCCCGGTCGCCGCCCAACTGTTGGTGAGGCGCATCGACGATGCCGCCTCGAAATCCCAGCCTTCGCCGTTCAGGGTGTCGGCCAGACAGTTGGTGAAGAAGCCGAACTTCGGCACGATGCCCCCGGTCTGGGTATTCTCGAACAGGTAGCCGGTCTCCCCCGAGGTCACGTTGACGTTGACCGCATAGATGCCGCCCACGCCGCTGTCGAACACGATTCCGGTGGTGGTCGTGTCCGTGCTCTGGCCGTTGACCTCGAGATTCGAGAGGTAGACGTCTCCCGTTCCCGTGAAATACATGCCCTGCGAGGCCGCCACGTTGAACTGGCTGTCCTCGACGAACACTTGGTTGCCGCCGTCCGCCCAGATCCCCGTCGTGAAGAGGTGCGCGGTGCCCGGGTCGCCGAAGATGACGTGATAGAAGGTGGTCCGCCAGCAGTCATCGCAATAAATCGTGATCCCGGTGGGATTCACGCCGTTGTATTCCAGCTGCAGGTTGCGCAGGGACACTTGATTGACCGGACTGCCGCCGTTTGCGATCGTGAACAGGTTGTCACCTGAAGTGAATTGGACGATCTTCGTGGTGCCGCTGTTGGTTCCGTAGAGAAGCATGTTGCCCGATGAGATCGTCAAAGCGGCCGTAATCTTGTACGTCCCCGGCGGAAAGTAGATCCCCTGTCCGCTGGTAGCGGCGGTCGTGATGCACGACTGGATGTCCGTGGTGTCGTTGGTGCTGCCGTCGCCCGCGGCGCCGCAATCGGACTTGACGTTGAGGTCCTGGGTCGGAGGAGTCGCCACGGCGGGCAAGGGAGCGAGGCTCAGAAGGAGCGCTGCCGCCGCTGCTGCGAGGAAGCCAGGTGAAAGGTCGTTCTTGATTCTTGAATGGCCGGTGCACATTGGATCTCTCCTCCGGATCGTCAGGTTGACCAGCCTCCATCGATGATGTGGCATTGACCGGTGGTGAATGCGGACTCATCGGAGGCCAGGTAGAGCGCGAGTGATGCAATCTCGTCCGGCTTCCCCAGCCGGCCCATGGGCTGTCGGGCGGTGAACGCGGCCAGGGCGCTGTCATAATCGCCCCCCGCGCGCAGTCTCACGTGCAGCGAGGGGGTATCGACGGTGCCGGGACAGATGGCGTTGCAGCGGACGCCCTGCTTCACGAAGTCTGCGGCGATCGACTTCGTCAGTCCGACGATCGCCGCCTTCGTGGCTCCGTATACGAACCGGTTCGGCGCGCCCTTCGGCGCACCGACGACCGAGGACACGTTGATGATCGAGCCGCGCTTCTGCGCCAGCATGTCCGGCAGGTAGGCGCGGATCAGCCGGTACATCGAGGTCACATTGAGCTCGAAGGAGCGGCTCCAGTCTTCTTCGGTGCAGTCCAAAAGCGTGCCATCGGCCACGTAGCCGGCACAGTTGAACAGCACGTCCACGGGCCCCGTCTTCCTGTGCGTTTCGCGGATCGCCTCGGCGCTGCACACATCCAGCGACAGCGGCCTGCAGCCCTCGAGGCCTGCGAGCGCCGCCTCGTTGATGTCGCTCGCCCAGACAAGTGCACCTTCCCGCGCGAAGAGCTGAGCCGTCTCGCGTCCAATGCCCTGCGCCGCCGCCGTGACGAGCACGGTCTTGCCGAAGAGCCGACCCAAGGGCTTGCTCTGCGCCTGGGCCATGGTCATCGCACCGGCATACCGCACAAGGTGCCGAGCGTGTCGGCCGACTTGTAAGTCAGGATGAATTCACGATGTCCAAGAGCCTCGGATTTCGTGGCCGCCCCGGCCGCGACTTCCAGCGTGAGGCGGAAGATCTCCTCGCCCACCTCATCGAGGGTTGCGGTTCCTTCGAGCGCCTTGCCCGCATTCACATCCATGTCCCCCGCCATCCTCTTATAGGTGACGGGATTGCCCGTAATCTTGATGACCGGCGAGATCGCTGAGCCGACCACCGAGCCGCGACCGGTCGTGAAGAGCGTAATGTGAGCACCGCAGGACATCAGCTCCGCGATCTCGGCGTTATCGGAGATGTTCGGGAAGCCGAACTTGGGCGGCGTCTCCGGCACGATGTCGAGAAGATAGAGTCCGGGGAGGTCGGGACGTTGCGTCGGGCGTATGACTCCGTTGATGGGACGGCTCCCGGACTTCACATATGCGCCGGCGGATTTCTCCTCTTGCGTCGAAAGCCCACCCTCGGCATTTCCGGGAGCAAAACTGCCGAATCCCATGGCCCGGTAATAGCTCTCCGCATTGCTGATGGAGGTCATGATTGCTGCAGCTACCTCGGGCGAGGCGGCGCGCACGCTCATCGGTGCCTCGCAGCCGATCATCTCTCCCGTCTCTTCGAATATGCACACCGCCCCGGCGTCGACGAGACGATCGAAGGCACGTCCGACAGCGGGATTGGCCGCGATCCCACTCGTCCCGTCCGAGCCGCCGCAAACGGTGCCGATCGTGAGGTCGGATATATGCACGGGCACCCGGCGTTCCTGCTGCTCCATGACTGCGCGAACCCTTGCGATAGCGGCCAGTGCAGCATCGATGCTCCCTCGCGTGCCGCCGGCCTCCTGAATCACCACGGTCTCAACCGGACGACCGCTAGCCGCGACCGCGGCAGCCAATCCCTCCCGGTCGAACCCCTCGCATCCCAGTGAAACGAGGACCGCACCTCCGACGTTGGGGTGAGTGGTCAATGACTTCAGCATCCCGTGCGAATACTCGTTGGGATAGCAGCCTGGAAAGCCGAGCAGGTGCACTCGATCGTCCTGCGCCCGCTCCACTGCCTGGCGCGCGACGTGGTGCGCGCATTCGACCAGATAGACGACGGGCAGCACGTTGCGAATACCCTTGCGCCCGTCTGCCCGGAGATATCCATTCGCGATGATCATCTTCGCTCCCTCGAGTCACGAGTGTGGCTCGGGATGTAGTCGCTCTTCATGTTATGAAGGTGAACCCAGTCTCCGGGTTGAATCTCCAAGGTGCTCGACCCTATCGACATGCCGTATTTCACGACGCGCTCGCCTCGACCAATGAGACGCCGGGCAATCTTGTGCCCGAGCGGCACGTCGGCGCGCGCGACCACCACTTCGCCCTCTATGACGAGGCTCTCTCCCGCCCGTACATCACGCCGGCACACGACGACATTGTCCTCGGGATTCAGCACCAACACGGCTGCAGCCGTTTCGCGACCCTGCGGTCCGTTACCCATGTTCTTCTCACCTACTGCTGCGCCCAGCCCCCCTGGGCCATGATGCCGCCGTCCACGGTCACGCATTCACCGGTCATGAAGGATGCTCCCGGCCCGGCGAGAAACGCCACGACCCGCGCGAGCTCCTCGGGTTTGCCGAAGCGCTTCATCGGGTAGGCATCGGCAAGCTTCTTCATGTAATTCTTGTCCGTTATGCCCTTGGCGACTTCCCGCAACAGCGGCGTGTCGAATGTACCCGGCGCGATCGACAACACCCGGATGTTGTCCTGCGCATACTCGAGAGCGAGCTGGCGAGTCAGGGAAAGCACCCCGCCTTTCGACGCCGCGTACGCTGCCGCGGACTTCTGGGACTGCAGGCCCTGGACACTCGCCGTATTGATGATCACTCCTCCGTGCCGGGCCTTCATCAGGGGCACGCATCGCTTGACCATCCAAAAGTACGACTTGAGGTTGACTGTGAGAATGGCGTCCCAGATCTCGTCATCGAGCTCATGTGCCGCTACGTAGCTCTTCGCCGGCTGTATGCCGACGTTGTTGCACAGAACGTCGACGCCGCCGAGGGCGCGCGCCGCCGCGACCAGTCGATCGCACGTCGGCGCGAGGCGCATATCACCCTCGACGAAGTCAACCTTTCCGGCCAGCCGGGCCGCCGAGCCGAGCAGCTCCTGCCCTGCCTTCGGGTCGACGTCGCCGCAGACCACTCGAGCGCCCAGGCGCGCGAACTCCAGGCACATTGCCCGTCCGAGTCCCGCCGCGCCTCCGGTCACGATCACGATCTTGCCGTCGAATTCGCCGCTCATATCCGGATCCTCCCCGATCGCATGCTCAGCTCCATAGCGTAGTGATTTCCTCGAGGGTCATACCCTTTGTTTCCGGCAACGCCATCGCCACCACGGCAAACTGGATCGCCAGGAACAGGGCGCATGCGAAGAACATCGTCCAGATCCCGAATTGATTGCGCACGACCGGAAAGAGCTGATTGATCACGATGTCGGTGAGCCACAGGGCCACCGTGGCCACTCCCATCGCGCGTGCCCTGAGGTTGGTCGGGAATATCTCCGAGACCACCACCCATTTGATGGGACCGATCGAGAACGCGAAGAACGCCACGAAGGCGCACAGCAGCGCCACGATCATGGCCCCGCCTTCATGCCCCGACGCAAGGCCGATCCCGGTCAGGACGAGCGCGACACAGGCGCCGGCCACCCCGACCAGGAGCAGGCGCCGGCGGCCGACCCTGTCGATCAGCGGGATGGCGAGCAGCGTAAACGCGGCCAGGACGAACCCGATTATTGCGTGCCCATTGAGCGAGGCGCTCATCGATGCCCCGGTACGCTCGAGTATCGTAGGCCCGTAGTACATCACCACGGTGATGCCGCTCAGCTCGGAAAAGACCGCGAGAAACACTCCTATATATAGAGCGCGGCGCACACCTCTTTCGCGCCACTCGTGGCGGCTGGCCCGCTCCGCGACGATGGCCCGCTGAATCTCGCCGAGCTCCTGCTGTGCCTGCGCGTCGTTGCTCCGCAAGGCGCGGAGCACCTCGCGCGCATGCTCGGGCCGCGAGCGCAGCACCAGCCAGCGGGGACTCTCCGGAACCATGAACGCAGCGATGAAGAACACGCCGGCCGGAACGAACTGCAGGAGAAACATTCCGCGCCACGCCTGACCCACGAAGAGCTCGTGCACGAGCCCTGCGGCGCCTTCGTGTGCCAGAGCCGCGGCGTGGTGCTGCAGAGCCGCATTGAGCACCATCGCGGCCACGATTCCCAGCGTGATCGTCACCTGAAAGAGCGACACCAGGCGGCCGCGGTACTGCGGCGGCGCCACCTCGGAGATGTATAGCGGCGACACGATGGAGGCGATGCCGACACCGACTCCGCCTATGAACCGCGCGGTAATCAGCCACGCGGCGTCGGCGGCCCCCGCGCACCCGAGAGCCGCAAACGCCAGCAGCGCGCCGGAGAGGATCGTGACTCCTCTGCGGCCGATGCCGTCGGACAGGCGGCTGGCGAGCAGAACGCCGGCGACGCACCCGACGAGTCCGCTGCTGACATACCATCCTTCCATGAGCGCCGAGAATCCGAACTGGCTCTTGACGAGCGGGATGGTCGCTGCGATGACAACTGTCTCGTAGCCAAAGAGGAACCCACCCATCGCGGACACGACGCTGACGAGCGTCACGAATCCCAGGCCGCCTCGCCGGGCTCGCGCCGATGAGATAGGCAATTCGCTGCTCATCGCTCGTACAGCTGGAACTCGTGAATGATGGGCGTGGAGCTGCTACGGGTGATCCTGAGCCTGACCCGCCGGGTCGTCACCGGGTCGAAGCGGATTTCCTGATGAAATACGTCCATCGGCCAGTTATCGAACGCCGCCTCCTGCGCGGTGCCGGCTCCCCAGGCGGCCACATCGGCAATCTGCTTCCATTTGCCGCCGGACTCGACGTCGATCTCGAACCCATGGATGTTCGCAAGCTCCCCCGGATACCAGCCTTCGAGGAGGATCGCCCGGCTGATGCTCCGGTCGGCGCCGAGGTCGAACTCGATCCAGGGGGGCTGCGACTTGCCATCGGCCTTCCAAAAGGTGCACAGGTTTCCGTCCGCCACCAGTTTGTCCCTGGCGGGATCCGCATTCGACGACCGGACTGCGACATTGCGGTTCACCGGAATCTCGCCGATCGGCGCGACGTCCTCCGCCGATCCGTCCACCTCCATGACGATGATGGTGGCAGGCGTCTCCATGTCATTCGGACTGATATCCACGGTCAGTGCATCCTCTCGCTGCGAGACCGATACTTGGCCACCGTTCAGCATGTAGGACTTGACGACCTTCAGCGGCAAGGGCGGCAAGGTGAGCTTTGTCAGAGCTCTGTCGAAGACGTGCAGATAGATGCGGTTGCCGCGGCAAGTGGCGCCGTAGACGTTGGTCCGCATATAAGGGCCGCCCCGCGTATCGATCACGCTGGCGCCATAGCGCTGCAGCCATACGCTCGACTCCCGCAGCTTGTCGACCAGCTCCGGATCGAAGCGGCCCGACTGCGCCGCTTCGAGCCCGAGGAGATAGTTCCCGTCCCCGCAGGCGGACTTGACCAGATTGTCGATCCAGGTCTGCGGGTCGCCGTACGGTCCCGGGGTCCAGGCGTAGCTGCGGCCGTTGGCGGGTGTGGTGAACTCCCACGGGATCTTGCGATTGAACCTCGGCAGGTCCACCTCGAGCACCGCGTAATCGCCGACGTGCTTGACGTCGGTCGGGAACCAGGTGGGCATGTAAACGCGCCCGTTGTAGGCGCAACCGATACGCTGGTCCGCCAACGTGTCCGGCTGCAGCGAGCGTAAATATTTGAGCAGGTCTACGCCACGCTCGTACGTCCAGTCCGGCATCCAACCACCGTCGAACCACCAGGCGAGGATCGGGCCATAATTCTCGGTGAGCTCCTTGAGCTGGGCCTTCATGTAACGGACGTAGCGGTCGAAATCCGGCTTCTCACCGGCTGGCAGCTCGTACCCCGGCGGCCCGAGATATTCGCCATTGGCATGGCGCGAGCCGATGCAGTCGGGCTGGTAGAAGTCGGCGATGGAATAATAGAGGCAGAGGTCGAGATCGAGCTTCTTGCAGGCCGCCGCCAGCTCCCCCAGCACGTCGCGCCGAAACGGCGTCTGCATGATGTTGTGCGGCGTGGTCTTGGTGTTCCACATCGCGAAGCCTTCGTGGTGCTTGCTCACGAACACTACGTAGCGGAAGCCGCTCTCCTTCAGCATCCGCACCCAGGCTTCCGCATCGAATTCGACGGGATTGAAGCGCTTATACAGATTGTCGTAGATCTGGGGCGGCGTCTGCACTTCGCGGCTCCAGCTGATCTCCCTGCCCAGCACCGTGCACGGTCCCCAATGGAGGAAGGCGCCGTACCTTGCGCCCATCCAGCGCTTGAGCGCCTCCGGAGGCGTCGGCAGCAGCGGACCGATGCGCGGCAGCCCTCGCCGGCAGTCGGGATCGGGCGCCGCGGTGGCCTGCGCCCCGTAAGCCTTCGGCAACAGGCCGCCGACGACCGCTCCCGCGGCGACGGCCTGAATCATGTCCCTGCGCGTAACCATACCGCTGCTCTCAGAAGGTCGCGTGCAGTGCCAGGGAGAACCGCCGGCCGCTGAGCTCGTAGAGCCGGTTGACCCCGAAGCGGTCCACCTCGATCAGCGGCGACTGCGTCAGATTGATGACCGAGGCGCTGATGTTCAGCCACTTCGTGATGTTGTAGCTGCCGGACATGTCGAGCTGCCCGTAGCTCTGCACGAAGACGCCGTCGTTGAAGAAACTCAGCGGATCGGACACCCACCGGCTGCGATAGTTGTAGTTCGCGTGGATGCCGAACTTCCCGGTATCATAGTACAGCCCGGCGTTGTAGGTGTTCACCGATACACCGGTGACCGGCAGCGCCGGCTGACCCTCGTTGAGCACCACCGGCTGTGTCCAGATGTGGGTATAGTTGGCTTCCGCGCCGAAGTAATCGAGGAACCCGGGCAGGAAAGTAAACGGCTGCTGCCAGGCGACTTCCATGCCCTTGAGGGTCGTGGATTGCGCGTTCTGCGGCTGCGCCACCGAGAAGGTGATCGGCAGCACCGTTCCAGTGGCGTAGGAGGTATTGATCGCCCCCGCGCCCAGAGTCACGTTCGCCGACTCCGTGAAGTAGTTGGTCAGCACGAGGTTCTTCACGTCTTTCAGGAAGAAATCTCCGGCCAGAAGGCTCCTCGGCCCGAAGTACCACTCGAGAGACACATCGAACTGATTCGCGCGGTAGGGCCTGAGGTTCGGGTTGCCCTCGGTCAGGGTCCCGAGCCACGGTATCCCGGCAGGTGGCGGTCCGCTCGAGGCGTTCGGGCTGCTGGATTCGCCGAGCAGGTTCATGTCCGGCCGCTGCATCACCTTCGCGGCCGCAAAGCGCGTCAGCAGATCGTCGGTCCACTTGTACGTGACGTTGAGGTCCGGCAGCACGTCATTGTATGAGTTCGTCTGCGAAAACACTCCCTGCGAGCTGTAGGAAATATCGTTGGTGCCGCCCGCGAAGCCATAGATCAGGAGCGCATCCGCCCCGGGCACGAATCCCGATGAGAGCTCCTCGGTGTGCACCGCCCGCAGTCCTACGTTGCCGGTCAGACGGTTACTCGGATCTGCAAGGTCGAGCTGAACGTATGCAGCGGAGGATTTTTCCTCGACGAGGGTGGTCTGCGTCAGGTTCTGGACCGGCGGATTCGCCGCAACGAAGCTGGACAAGGGGTAATTGGCGTAGAACTTGTTCAGGTTCACCGTGAGCCAGTTCTTGGGGAACTGCGCCGCACCGCTGTAAGAGGCGAACCATTCCGGATTGTTATCCATCATCAGATACGGGCTCATGTCCGAGGCGAAGCCGGCGCTCGTATTGGCGATGCCGTTCGGCCTGTTTCCAAGCGACCGATCCTCGTAGTTCACGCCGACCTGCAGGGTATCCAGCCACCCCCAGCTGAGCGGACGCATGCCGTCCAGCTTGTAGTTGAAGATCTTGTCCGTCGTCGGCGCCTGGTATTCGCCCTGCTCGCCGAAAAAATAATAGTTGCTGTAATTGGTCGGATTGTAGCCGACGAACGAATAGCCGACGGGTCCGCCCGGATCCTCGTTTGTGTTGTAGGCAAAAGTCGCGCCGGGAGCGGCGGTTGCCCACGATATGTACATGTTCGTGGTTTCTTCCCGGGCCTGACCGAACGAGCCCTCGGCATTGAACTTCCAGTCACCCAGGGTCAGAGTCGCCGCGAGTGCGTTCGACGTCAGCGTCTGCTTGTAGAGGAAGCGATTGGCCTGCAGCCAGGCAAATACGTTGGTTCCTTCCCAAGCCGTCTCTACGCCCAGAGGGTTGACCGTCTCGCTCAGCGTCGTCTCGGGGCCGAGGGCATACGCGCTCGGGTAGTAATTGTTTCCCTCATACCAGTTGTAGGCCTGCGTGAACTCGGAATCCAGCGTGTCCACGCGCAGCTCGAGAGCATCGTTTACCTTGAATTGCAGCATGCTCATCGCGCTCACCCGACGATCGAGACCGACCTCGTCGGACGAGTGGACGCTGAACAACCGATACTGCGTGCCGGGACCCGCATACGTCGAGTCTGCCGGCGCTCCGTCGGTACTCGTACTCTGATCATCGACGTTACGCTCGTTGAGGTCGACGGCGACGATCCAGCCGAGGCGATGATCGAAGAAGGTGTTGGTGTACAGCGCCTGCAGGTTCGGCGTCACGCCGTCCCGCGCCTGCTCATCGTAAAGCCCCTCCGCAGTCACTACCGCACGCTCCTTGTCGTAATCGAGCGGACGGATCGACTGAATGTTGACGGTGGCCGCGAGGCCGCTCTCGGGAAGGTCCGAGGTCGGCGACTTGTATACGTCGACGCGGTCGGCGAAGTTTCCGGTCAGGACCTGGAAATCGAATGCGCGGGTGCCGGATCCGGACGGCAACTGCCTGCCGTTGTAGAGCGTATCGGTGAACTTCGGGTCGAGGCCGCGCACGCTGATGTACTGGCCCTCTCCCTGATCGCGCGTGATCTGTACGCCGGTCACCCGCTGCAGGGATTCAGCCAGATTCTGCTCGGGAAACTGGCCGATACCCTCGGACGAGATGCCGTCAGTGATGTTCGGCGCCTTGAACTTGTCCTCGATGGCTTTCTCGAGGCTGGCGGCATACCCGGTGACCACGACTTCCTGCAACCGGGTCTCCTTCTCCTGCTTGCCGCGCTTCGTGTGGCGCACGGTCTGTGTGCTGTCCTGAGTTGCCGACGAGCTCGTCGTGTCCTGCGGTGTCGCCGCGAATGCCTGCGTGGGAAGTAATCCAACGGCGCACGATGCGATTGGGACCAGCAGTGACCCGGTCCGCTTGAGTTTCACCAGTACGTTCTTCATTGCCCCCTACCTGCATGATCAGCCCGGTGTTCATATACGATACGCTGTACCGTATATGAACGCAAGCATCAGGAGACGGGCTTGCTGAACTGAGCCAGCGCGGCGGCCGTGAATGTCGTGCCGGCGCCAGGTGCGGCGGGCGGCAGGAACTCGCCATCGCAGACGGTTGCGGGATCCTCGAAACAGTGCCGCGTCCACGGGATGTATTCGAGCAGCTTGCACGCGCCGTGCGCGAGCGCCGTATGTTGATGCACCTGCATCATGTCACCGACGTGCGCCACGACAGGCGCTCCTGACTCGAGCGCCCTGTCCGCCACGTGCAGCCACTCCGTGATGCCGGCAACGCGCACCGCATCCACCTGCACGAAGTTCATGGCTCCCGCGTGGAGGAACGCATCGAAGTGATGCCGCGAATACAACTGCTCGCCAAGCGCCAGCGGCGTTCGCATGATCTTCGCCAGCTCGATGTGCGAGACGAGATCATCGAAATAGAGCGGCTCCTCGCACCAGAAGAGGTCGTACGCATCGAGGTCGGGCGCGAGTTTGGCGGCGGTGTCCAGGGTCCACTTGCCGTTTACGTCGATCATCAGCCGGTGCTTCGGGCCTATCGCCTTGCGAACCGCCTCGATTCGCTTCAGGTCGTCGCCGGGATCGGCGCTCCCTACCTTGATCTTCACCCCCTTGAAGCCTCGCTCCAGCGAGCGCAGGCAGCCGGACACCAGCTCATCCGTGGGAATGCTCAGCCAGCCCGCATCCGTGTTGTAGGCTTCGAGCCGCGACGCCGCCTCTTCTTTATCCTGGTCGAGCACCTTCCACAGCGGCAGATTCAAGCTCTTCGCGAACAGATCCCAGAGCGCGATATCCACCGCCGCCAGGGCCAGGTGGCTGACGCCGGCGCGTCCTATCCATTTCAGAGGCGGGGTATCGTGCAGCCTGCGCCAGATCCGCTCGATGCACGCCCGGCTCTGCACGGTCTCGCCCACCAACAGGGGACCATATACCGACGAGATATAGGCCGTGATCTGTTGGTCCCCCGGCAGAAAGGCGTGCGTACCGGTGAGCCCGTATCCCTTCATTCCCCCCTCGGCATGGAGAATGACGCCGGGAAAGCCCCAATGGTCGATACTATTGGTGCTGTCCGCGATGCTGTCCTGCAGCGGCACGTGTACGATAAAGGGCTCGATCTGGGTGATTCTCATAGCCGACTCACCTGGTGTTCATATACGAAACACTGTATCATATGCGATTGCGAGGCGACGTAGCGGAGATCGCTTGCAGGTCATCGACACTCACGCGCACTTCTGGGATGTGAAGAGGCTGCGATATCCCTGGATAGAGCCAGGGTCGATCTTCGACAGGACGTATTCGCTGCAGGACTACCAACGCGCGGCGGCGGCTATTCCCGTCACCCGGATGATATTCGTCGAGTGCGACGCGCATCCGAGCTGCTGCCGGCGCGAGGCACAATGGGTGCAGGAGCTGGCCGGCGTCGATCCCAGAATTCACGGCATCGTGGCCCGCGTGCCCCTCACGGGCAACCCCGGCTTGGCCGCCGACCTCGACGCCCTGACAGCACTTCCGCTCCTCAAGGGCATCCGCGACAACATCCAGAACAATCCGCCGGGATTCGCGACCCAGAGCGCATTCGTGCACGGCGTGAAGGAAATCGCCCGTCGCGGCCTGCACTTCGAGCTGTGCCTTAAGCACTGGCAGCTCGGTGAGACACTGGAGCTCGTCAGGCAGTGCCCCGAGGCGCGATTCGTTCTCGACCATTGCGCCAAGCCCGACATCCGTGGCGGCAACAGGGAGCCTTGGGCTGCGCAGATTCGCGCCATGGCCGCCCTGCCCAACGTCGTCTGCAAGATATCGGGGCTGATCACCGAGGCGGACTGGGAGCAATGGCGGCCCGAGGAGATCCTGTGGTACGCCCGGCATGCGGCGGACACGTTCGGCCCGGACCGCATCATGTTCGGCAGCGATTGGCCGGTCAACGAAGCCGCGGGCGGGTACGCGCGCTGGTATCGGGTCGCCGAGTCACTGGCCGCCTCGTGGAGCGCCGGCGATCAGGAGCGCTTCTTCTGCCGCAACGCGGAGCGGGCATATCGCCTCTCCGGCGCTCCGTAGCGCACGGCGCGCGCGCTCTGCTAACATTGCCGGCTCAGGGACTGTTGGCAGTTTCGATCAACAATGCGCAATAATCAAAGTAAGAAGAAGGCCGTCCGCTACGAGGCGCCCGCCCTCGAGAAGGGCCTGGATATACTCGAGCTCCTCGCCGGAGTGACGAGTGCGATGAACCTGTCGCGGATCTCGGAGGCCGTCGGCCGCTCCCGCAGCGAGATGTATCGTGTCCTGCACGTGCTCGAGCGGCGGCACTACGTGGAACGACTGCCGGATGATGACCGCTATATCCTGACCAATCGGCTCTTTCTCCTCGGCATGGAGCGTCCCCCCGTCAAGGGCCTCATCGAGATCGCCCTGCCGATGATGCATAAGCTGTCGGACGAGGTCGAACAGTCCTGCCATCTGGTAGTGCCGTCGGATCAGTATATGGTCGTGATCGCCCGCGTGGAGTCCCCGTATGATCTCGGGCTCGTGGTGAGGATCGGACACCGCCGACCGCTGCTCGAGGCAACATCGGGCCTGGTGCTGGTCGCTTTCCAGCCGGAGACGGTGCGCGAGCGCTGGCTGCAGAAATATGGCACCGCGGCGCGGCGCCCGAGCCGCGCCTCTTCGGCGGAGACCCTGACGACCATCCGCGAGCAAGGCTACGCTGCGATTCCGAGCACAGTCGTACCGGGAGTCATGGATATTTCCGCGCCGGTGCTGTTGGGCTCCGCCGCGGTAGCCGCACTGGCCGTGCCCTACATGGATCTGGCGGGAGTCAGAATGTCACAGGACGAAGTCATCAAGACGTTGCGCTCTACCGCCAGAGAGATCTCCAGCAAGCTCGGCTGACGCCCATATCACTAAAGAAACGCTGTCCCACTGGTGAATTGTCTCGGTTCGAACTAGAATCGGGTCGAGGCAGCTGCGTGGGGTGGCGAAATGTCCGGAAGAATCACTCGCAAAGACTTCCTGAGGATGGCCGGACTCGCGGCGCTCGCGCCGGGCGTCACGCCTGCGGGCGCGGTGGGGACTCTGCGCCGGCACGGTGGCAGCACGTCCGCTGCGATACAACGGACGCATGGTCCATTGATCAGGAAGCTCGACCCGGTCAAGCGGCTGTACCCGGCCGAGGCCCGCGAGCGCACCGGCGAGATCCGCCTGGGGCCCGCCGAATTTGGAGTCATGCTGCCCTTCTTCGGCGACGGCGAGATGATGTGGAGCGTCACGGCTCCGGCTGCCGGCGCCTACCGTCTCGCAGCCTGCTATGCCTCGACGAAGCCGGGGACACAGATCGAGGTCATCTGCGGCCCGGACTCCATCCGACATTCAGCCATCTTCACCGAGGGATTCTTCCTGCCCTATCCCGGCGGCCCGGCGGCGAATCCGGGCTCGCCGGACAAGGACTCCTTCTGGACCGAGCGCCAGTTCTATAGCTTCGAGCGAGTTCCGCTCCCGGGCGAGCTTCATCTCAGTTGCGGCGAAAACGTCGTCAGGCTGCGCGTGGCCGGCGCCAAAGGCGGTGAGATCTTTCGGCTGCGGTCGCTGGAGCTCACGCCCGTGGCTCAGGCCGACGCCATTGCGGCCGCAGGCCGCGTGGCCCGGCGCCGCAGAGCCAACACCGACTGGTTTGCCAAGGCCGGATACGGCGTGTGGTTCCATTTTCTCGACCTGACGACACCGCGGCGGGGGCCGAAAAAGCCCTATGCGCAGGCGGTGCATGATCTCGACGTCGAGGCGCTTGCCAGCCTGGTGGAGGAAACCGGCGCAGGGTACGCGATACTGACGACGAATCACGGCCATCCGACCTGCCCCGCTCCGATCCGGTCCTGGGAAGAGCTGCATCCGGGCTGGACGACCAAGCGTGACCTCATCGCGGACTTCTCCGGCGCCCTCCGCCGCCGCGGGATGAGGTTGCTTCTGTACATGAACTGCCCGGGTCTCGGCGATCTACAGCAGACATCCGCCGACGCCATCGACCAGCCGAAGTACAGCGAAGAGAGCTACGCCGAAATCATGGTGAAGGTATTCACTGAGTTCGGGCTGCGTTACGGCGACCGGGTGGCGGGCTACTGGCTGGACTCATGGTTTCAGACCACCGAGACCTACCCCAACCTGCCGTTCGAAGCGTTGGACCGGGCGATCAAAGCCGGCTATCCGGACCGGATGGTCGCCTACAACTATTGGGCCTTTCCGATCGAGACCGAGTGGCAGGATTATTGGGCCGGCGAGCTCACGGATCTGCCCCTGAAGCGGTTCGGATCGCGCTACATCCGCCGCGGCGCCGGCCAGGGGCTGCAGGCGCATAGCTCGATTCGACTCGATGATCCCTGGTTCCACATCACCCCGAATACCGACATCCAGCCGCCTCGATACACCGCCGCGCAGCTCACGGAGTACATCAGGACGTGCATGCAGGACCAGGCCCCGGTTTCGTTCGGTGTCGGTATTTATCAGGACGGGACCATAGGCGATGCGTCCCTCCAGGTTCTGCGGCAGGTACGGCGCGCCATTCGCGGGACTTAGGCGGCACCCGCCTTGCTATCAAGGAGCCGGGTGCCCCCTGCACTTGAGAGGCCAGCGATGTATCTCCATCTGTCAATCGGGCCGGTCGTAGCGCTGATCGCGGGAATTCTGATCCTCGTGGCGCCGCGACTGCTGAACTATATCGTCGCGATCTATCTGATCATCATCGGAATCGTGGGATTGTTTGGCACGGGCAACCTGCACCTGCATTAGTCAACCGGTCCTCCGGCCGCGGGCTCACCTTGAGAGCGAATCTCATGATGGCTCCGGATCGGGAGATCAGTGTGTAGCCGGCGCATCAGGAGTCTCCTCGATCCCGGCGTCGGTTCGCACGTGCGCCAGGGCGGCAAGCTGCGGGGCCAGCAATTCCATGTGGTCGTACAGGCCATCGACGTGACCGCCGAATCCGTCAATGGACGAATTCGAGAGCGCGACAAACCGCTTGGGCCGATTGGCTGCGGCGTACAGACGCAACCCCTCCTGATATGGAACCAGAGTGTCGTGAACACTGTGGACGACAATGACAGGGACATGAACATCAGGAATCCGCTGCAGGGAGTCCATGTGAATGCCGGCAACCCACCGCACGGGAATGTACGGGTAGGTTGCCGCCGCCACATCGGGAATCGACGTAAAGGCGCCGAAGAGGACTAACGCCGCGGCCGGACGTCGGGTGGCCAGCTCGACCGCGGGCGCCGAGCCGAGCGAGTGCCCCCATAAGATAATGTGTGCGGGCGCAATGTCGCGTCTGATCAGTGCCTGGTATGCCGATTCGGCATCCTCGTACATGTGCTGCTCCGAGGCGACGCCGGGGCTATGGCCGAAGCCGCGGTAATCAAAAGAGAGCACGCTCAGGCCCCAGGCCCGCAGCTGTTCGCAATGGCGCACTTGCACGGCGGAGAATGCCGACTCGGCGTTGCCGTGCATATGCAATACCCAGTAGCCGGAGTCGCGCAGGGGATCGGCTGTAAAGATGAGCGCCGCCAGCGGGCTGCCGCCCTGACCCGCTATCGTCAAACGACGTGCGTAGACTGGCAGCCGCGCATCGGGCCGCGAGTGACTCAGAGCCGTTTCGAATACCAGCGCGTCTTCGTGCCATCTCAGCCACCCAAGTATCGCGGCCATGCCGAGGACGAGCGTCAGGGCGATCAGGCCCAGAGCCGCAAGACAAACGCGTAACCATGACGATGCTGGACCGGGGCTGCGCATAACAGCATTATGCATTAGTCAGGGAGGTCAGACGGAAATGCGAAACTCAATGAGTAGAATCGCCTAAGTCGCTGCTTGCGAAGACATTTCCGTGGTCCATAACGGTGAGCGCTCCCCAGTATCATTGCGGCGATTTCCTGGTTGACCTGGGCAATCGGCGCTTCCTGCATCAAGGACGCGAAGTTGCGCTCGAGCCGCGGGTGTTCGCCGTGATCGCGCAGTTATTGAAGCGATCGAATGAGCTCGTGACACGCGATCAGCTATTGGACGCGGTTTGGGGTCATCGGTACGTCACGCCATCGACGCTGAACCGCCTCATCGCGTTGGCGCGTCGCGCCTTCGGCGACGACGTCTCCGAACCACGCTACATACAGACCGTCCACGGCGCCGGTTACCGCTATGTGGGTCCGCTAACCTCTGCGGATGCTGAGACCCTCAACGTCCGTGCGCGTTTCGAACCGCCGTTCGCGGCACGCTTGCCGGCGCGAATTGAAGCACTCGTCGGTCGTGAAGCTGAAGTCGCGAAGCTCATCGGCCTCATTGAAAAAAACCGCGCCGTGACGGTCCTGGGCGCCGGTGGCATGGGAAAGACACGCTGCGCGCTCGAGGCCGCCCGACGCGCGGCACCGGGGTACGCGGACGGCGTCTGGTTTTTCGACCTATCCCCGGTAGTCCAGGCCAGCGAGTGGCTGAACATGCTGGCCGCGGCGCTCGCCGTGCCCGCCGCGGTCCCGGAGGTACTGGTTCCACAGCTCGGCCTGCTGTTGCAGGATCGCGCGGCGCTCATCGTGCTCGACAACTGCGAGCGACTCGCACCGGATCTCGGATCGCTCGTGTTCAAGCTGCTGCGGGTGACCAACGCACTCGGATTCCTGGCGACCTCGCAGCGGCCGCTCAACCTGACCGGTGAGCAGACGCTGCGCTTGCCACCCCTGCGCGTGCCCGCTTCCGAGACGCTGGCCGAGATGACGCCCGAGAAGGCCAGCGCTTACGCTGCGGTTCAGCTGCTCGTGACGCGCATTCATGCCACACGTCCGGACCTGGAGATCGATGACGGCAACGCGGCCGTGTTGTCCGAAATCTCCCTCCGGCTCGATGGCATGCCGCTGGCACTCGAGCTGGCCGCGGCGCGCTTCGCACTACTCTCGCCGCAACAAGTGCTCGAGCGACTGGTACAGCGCTTCCGATTCCTGGAGAGCAACTCCGCCGGCCGCGATCATCGTCACCGCAACCTCAGCAGCCTGCTCGAATGGAGCTACGGCCTGCTGTCCGCGGAGGAGCAGCGGCTCCTCAACTGGACGGCGGTGTTCGTGCAATCCTGGTCCGCGGAAGCGTTTGTCGTGCTGGCCGCAGCGCTCGGACACGAGCCGGAGTCGGCGATCGACCTGCTGTCGGGACTCGTGAGCCATTCGTTGGTGAGTGTGCTGATGGACGTGACGCCGCCGCGGTACCGGCTGCTGGAGAGCGTGCGAGAGTATGCGTTGCTGCAGCTGCAGAGCGGATCCGAGGAGGCGCAGGCGCGGACTGCGCACCTCGATGCGATAGCGCAGGTGTGCGCCAATTCCTGTAAAGAGATGCTCGCAGGACGCTTCACGGAGCGTATCGAGCAGCTGGTGCTCGATCGGGGAAACATCACCGCAGCGCTCGCGACGGCGGCGGCGGTCCGGAGCGATCATCCGCAAGCGCTCAGCATCCTCGGCTCGCTGCTGTTGTATTCCAAGGGCCACGGCGACTACATGACCATGTTCCGCTGGTGCCAATTGGTACTCGACCCGTCACCTGGCACTCAAACCGAAGCCCGCGCCCGCGCCTTGCTGACATTCGGTGTTATGCAGGTATACCTGCAGCCCGAAAAGCCCTGGATGGCGCACGCGCTGGCTGATGCGGCACGGATCGCAGCCGAACATGGCGACTGGTGGACGGAGGCGTACGCGCTCGGCTACTCGGCGCTCGGCTGCGCGAACGAAGCGCGTCCCGACGAAGCGGCGGAATACGCTCATCGTACCCGAGCAGCCGCCGAGCTACACGATGACGACCTGCTGCGCGGCCTTGCCGGTCTCGCGCACGGCTGGGTCTGGCTGGCACGAGGACAGCCGGAGCGTGCGCTCGCGGAGTTGTCCGCCGCTCGCGAGCTGGGCCACGATCCGCATCAGCGCCACTTCATAGGAATGTACATTGCACTCGCGCAGTTTGGACTGGGTCACTACCCGCAGGCAGCGCAGCTGTGGCTGATGAGCATGAATCTCAGTATCTCCCTGGGCAATGTGCGTGGCATGGCCGGCTCCATCGAAGGCTGTGCCTACCTGGCGTCTCGCGCTGGCGAATGGCGTTCGGCGGCGCGCCTGCTCGCGGCCGCCCGAGCGACACGGGAGCGCACTAAGCTTCCATTGTTCAAATTCTGGTGGCCATACCTCGAGATTACAATGCGCGATCTGCACTCGCACCTGAGCCTCGCCGAGTTCGAGGCAAGCTGGCAGTCAGGTGCTGCGCTGCGCCACGAGGATGCCACCAACGAAGCGGTAGCGCTTCTGCGCTCGTACTCAAAACCGGCAACGGGGCGCGAGGATCACGTAGGAGCGAATCGCCCCGAAGCATCATAGCGACGGCGTAGCGCCTGAAGGCGTTCGGCGGATTCCGGGTCCAACTGGTCGGCGACACAACCGTCGTCGCGATCGCTGAAATTCGGAAGCGGGCGCGGCAAGGCGCCGGCCGCCATCTGATCGTGGAGCGCACGCACTCGCTCGCGCACGGAAGGAAGTTCCTCAGGCCACTGCGTAGCTCCGATCAGGTTTACAAAAACCCCGGCATCGCGCTGGGAGAAAGGGGTCTCGTTCTTCGGAACGCGTGCCACCGCGCCGCCAAGGTGCTGCACATGGATCTCCGAGAGGGATGTCGGCGGCGACAGAGCCGCGGCCGCGAGAGTTTCGACGGCAGCGTCGGGCAGTATTCGGTAACTTACTGTCTTCCAGTAGTGATATCGGCCCGACGGCGCGCCCCCGTCCTGCATGTGCTGCCACTGCACGTACGGCATTGGACCGAGGTGGTCAGCGATTGGCGAGCCCGCCCGCCGCAAGGGAGCGAGGACATCTTCAGCCGCGGCAAGATCGCCGGACCAGCAGAGTGGAGTGATCACGACGGGGCGTCCGTGCCAGCCCGCGTCCAGGAACGGCAATGGTGGCGCGTGTTTGAGGACGACCATCCCGCAGAAAGCGTCCGGCGCTTCCATCGTGAAATCGCGGAACGCCCGCAGAATGCGGGCCGCTTCCTCGGCCGGCCACACGACCACGCCCGCGTACACCTGACGCACAGGATGCAATGCGAACTCAAACCCGGTAACGACACCCAGGCCGCCGCCGCCGCCGCGCAGTCCCCAGAAGAGGTCGGGGTGTTCTTCCGCGCTTGCACGAACGAACCGGCCATCGGCGAGAACGACCGAGGCTGCCCGCAGGTTGTCGATCGCGAGCCCGAACCGGCGCATGAGCCAGCCGGCACCTCCGCCAAGGGTAAATCCCCCTACCCCGGTGCTCGAGATCAACCCTCCGGTCGTCGCAAGTCCACAGCGCGCCGCCGCCACGTCGACGTCATGCCAGAGGGCGCCCCCCTGTACCTCGGCCACCCGATGATCGGCGTGTATCGATGCCACGCGCATTCGTGACAGATCGATCAGCAGCGCCTCATCTGCGATCCCTCGACCGGCCACATTGTGTCCGCCGCCACGCACCGTGACCGGCAGGCCGTATTCGGTCGCGATGCGCAGCGTCTGGGTCACATCCTCCGCGTCCTGGCATTTTACGATCCCCGCTGGCCAGCGATCGACGGACGCGTTCCAGCAGCGTCGCCCGACTGCATATCCCGCATCACCCGGCAGGAGGAGCTCACCCTGCACGTGACGCTGCAGCGCCTCAGCGGCCTCGGGCCGAAGCGGACTCGGATTCCGCGCCATGGTTATCTCCCCACTGATCAGAACGGAGTCTGTGCGCTGATGCTACCGCATCGAGCGGCGATGGGGCACGCCCTCACGAAACCCTCACATCTACCCGGCTCTCTTGCAGGAAGTTTGCGCTTATCGTGAGCCGGCGGTCTCGGCAGCGCGCCAGGCCCTCACCAACTGATCGAGGTCAATACCATGAATACAAAGCAATCAGGGAGCTCCCGGATCACCCTTGCCGCTCTCGTAGTGACCGGCGCCGCGACGTTGGGACTGTCCGGCGTGAGTCACGCCGGTTGCGCCCCAACGCCACAGGCAGTGCCCGCACCCGGGGCAGCGACTACCAATCTCGGGAGCTTCCTCAAGGTCGACTACCGCGAGCCGAGGGCGATCGTGGGTCTGTGGAAATTTGAAATGCTCGCGAAGAGCACGTCGACTCACAAGAACCCGATGCCCGACGGGACACTGATCGACTTTGGTACTGCCGCGTGGCACGTGGATGGAACCGAGTTCCAGACGTCCGGCTTCCGCAACCCCAGTGACGGCGACGTCTGTCAGGGAGTATGGCAGCAGGTCGGGCACTCGACATTCGTCCTCAACCATTATGCGCTCGCCTGGACGAATGGAAGCTACACGGGTCCGGCCAACATTCGCGCGAACGTTACGGTCAATCCGGCCGGCAACCGCTATACCGGCACGTTCACCACGGTGGTTTACCTGGCGTCGTATGTGGCGGGACACGAGTTCGACCAGAATACGGTCCTCGCGACCATCACTGGCACTTTCGACGCGACTCGGGTGACCATGCAGTAGCGCGACTCGACGGGGCATGCTAGAAGACTGGCATGCCCGTGGACAATAGCAGCCCAAAGTACTGGTTTCGGGCCAAGCAGTACGGCTGGGGGTGGGGTTTACCTCTCACCTGGCAGGGCTGGGCGGTATTCGTGGGATGGTTTGCGGTCTTCGTTCCCGCTGCGGTCCATTTCCTTCCCCGTAGGCCGGCTGCCTTCATGGTCTTCACGCTCCTGATGGGTCTCCTGTTGGTCGTGATCTGCTACCTGAAGGGCGAGCCGCCGCGCTGGCGGTGGGGAAACGGGGCCGAGTGACGCCGCGGTAAAAAACCGGCGGGATCGAAGATCCCGCCGGTTGAATGCGATCTCAGGAGGGGTCAGATCGCAATATTTGTCGGCCTCCAGTCTCAGTGCTTCAGCACCGCATTGGCCCGCGCGACGTCGGATTGCAGGTGCGTCACGCCCCTATTCGCGTCGTCGATGTACTCATTGGCTACTTGCGTCATCTCGTTCGTGGGCCGCACGTAGGCGTAGTCCACCCGGCTATAGATGGCGCTCAGCCACTCACGCAGCCGGGGCGGAAATACATCGAAACCTCTGCTGGACTGAATTCTGAAATCGATCATCGCATCGATGTCCCGGCCAAGACCCGCCACGGCCTGCCGCGCCTGCCTTCCGGACACCTGCTTGCTCGCCATGGCCATCTTGAGCTCCCGGCGTGCGGCCGTCGCGTGGTTCAGCGCGATGTCGAGCCGATTCATGGCACCCTGGATGTTCATCAGCAGATTGAAACGTTGCTGCAGGTCAGCCTGGGTGGTGCTCAGCCTCGGATCCAGCTTGATGATGAAGGGCTGCTTCTGCGTGTTATCACCATACGTCAGCACGGCGTAGTACATCCCCGGCACCGCCTCCGGGCCAACCGCCGGCATGACTGAACGGCCCGCGTGATACGCACCCCTCACGTCTGCTGCGGTCGGATAGCGGAAGTCCCAGAGGAAGCGGTTCATGCCTGGATGAAGCTTCTCGCGCTTCCGGTGCCTCCGACCGCCCTCGCCCTCCGCGCCGGCATTGTTCGCCTTCTGCGGCAGCATGAAACTGCGGATCAGCTTGCCGTCGGCCTCGGTGAAGCTCAGCTTGACCGGCTGCCCGGCGTAGTCGGCCGGCAAGTGGAAGAACACCGTAGCACCCGGGGCCAGATTCTCGCCGCCCTCGCTGCCGCCGCCGTCGTCGCCAAAGTCGCGCGTACTCCTGATAACGAGCCACGTCTGCTGCGGCTTGAAGAGGTACGGCGCATCATCCGCAACCTGCGCGTCGCTCAGCTGTTCCAGGAACTGCAGGTCGTCCAGCGAGTAGAACGCCCGGCCAAAGGTGGCAAGCACCACCGCGTGCTGCGCGCGCTGAATCTCCACGTCCGTCACCCGCACCGGCGGCAAATTGAGTCTCAACGGTAGCCAATGATCACCGGCGTCCAGACTCATATATACGCTTGAGCTCGTACCGACGAACAGCAGGTTCGGATGATCCGGGTCCTCGCTTACGGCTTCGATGTACTGGTCATCCGGCAGACCCCTGGTGATCTCCGTCCAGTGCTTGCCGTAGTCGGTAGTCTTGTAGACATACGGATGGAAGTCGTCCCACTCGTACCGACTTGCAGTCATATATGCCGTACCCGCGTCCGTATTTGACGGCTCAATGCATGTGATTGTCGACCAGGTCGCCAGAGTCGGTGGGCGGACCTCCTTCCAGTGACCGCCGCCATCTCTCGTCACATACACCAGACCATCGTCGGAGCCGGTCCAGATGATCTGATCGCTGGTCGGCGAGAACGCCATCGTGGAGATCGTGTCGAACATCTCCTCGCCGGTCATGTCGGCGCTGATCGGCCCTCCGGAACGGATCTCCTTGGTCCTGTCGTTGCGCGTCAGGTCCGGACTGATGACCTTCCAGGGCGCGACGCCGGGATTCAGCGACTCGAACACGACGTTGCCGCCGACCAGGAACTCATCCGGATTGTGTGGGGCGAACACGGCCGGCCGATGCCACCAGCCGTATCGATACTTGATCTCGCTCCCCGCCAGGCCGAACTTGAACTCCGGCCACGGGCTCACGTTGGTAATCTGTCCCGTCCGCCCGTCATCGCGGTACTCGTCGCTATAGTAGGCGTCGGCGTACGTAATCCACGGCTTCCCCGGCGTCGGAACCACCCAACCCTCTTCGCCGCCTTCAACCCTGGGCCATACCGTAGGAAGTCGACCCGCCGGTACTGCGCTCGGCCCTCGATATGAGCCATCATCCTGCTGAGATGTATAGATATTGAACGGGAACTGATCGTCGAGATTGGCGTGATAATACTGCCCGGTCGGCTGATTGAGCTCCGAGCTCCACGTCTTGCCGCCATCGCGCGTTACCGTCGCGCCGCCGTCGTTGCCTTCGACGAAGATCTTCGGATTGTTGGGATTGATCCAGAACGCGTGATTGTCTCCGTGCGGGGGTTGCATTTCCGAGAGAGTCTTGCCCCCATCATGAGAGACCTCGATGCTGACGTTCGGAAGGTAGACCGTGTTTGGATCCTTGGGGTCTACGTATACCCTCATGTAATACATCGCACGCTGCGTGATGTCCGGGCTATTATTCATCAGCTTCCAGGTCTGGCCACCATCATCGGAACGGAATAGACCGCCGATCTCTCCCCGATATTTGACCTGCATCATCGTGTACACGACGTTGGGGTCGCTCGGAGCGACAGCCACGTTCACATTGCCGGAAATTCCCGGGGGAAGTCCGGGCTTGTGTGTGAGATTGGACCAGTGAGCTCCCCCGTCCGTGGTCTTGTAAATCCCGCTGCCGGGCCCGCCGCTCGAAAGCATCCAATGTGTTCGGTATGCCTGCCACATCGACACATACAGCACCTGTGGATTCGACGAATCCATCGCCATGGTGGCGGCCCCGGTCTTGTCATCGACATACAGAATCTTTTTCCAGGTCTGTCCCCCGTCCGTGCTCTTGAACACGCCCCGGTCGGGATTGGGCACCCAGCCCTGACCCATCGCGGCCGCATACACCACGTTCGGGTCGTTGGGATCGACGATGATCCAGCTGATGATCCCGGTCTTGTCCAGTCCGATGTGGCTCCAGGTCTTGCCGGCATCGGTGGATTTGTACATCCCGTCGCCGGTCAGGAACGTATTGCGGAAAGCGGGGTTGCCGGTACCGACATAGATGATCTGGGGATTGGAAGGCGCAACGGCGATCGCGCCGATATTGTTGTTCGTGAAATATACGTCGGAGACGTTTTTCCAATTCTGACCGTAGTCGTTGCTCTCCCACACGCCGCCGCCGCCGGCACCCATGTAGTAGCGATTCGGCTTGCTCGCGACGCCCGCGACCGACTGCACGATTCCGCCGCGATACGGGCCCAGGCTGCGCCACTGCAGGGCGTGAGTCAGCTCCGCGGGCGGCACCGCGGCCGCAAAGCCAGGTGGCACGGCCAGGAGCAGGCCAGCGACCAATAACAGCGCGCGAAAATCATTCAGCTTGAACATCGCCAATCACCTCGAAGCTAGCCAGCGTTGTCGGTCGCCCTTATGAAAGCCGCGGTAGTGTCGTGCAACTTCTTCAGCGCGGGAGCGTGCACGTAGATCATGTGGCCCGAATCATAGAACTCCATATGGATGTGAGAGCGCAGCTCGGGTGGTATCGCGAGATGGTTCATGATGTAGACGGTCCCGAAATACGGCGTCGCCAGATCGTAGTAGCCGTTCTGCGCCAGGATCTGCAGATCGGGGTTGCGCTTCATCGCCTGCGCGAGATCGACCGCGACGGACGCGAAACCGTCCTGCGGACGCCGCGTTACCGGATCCATATGGACCAGGCTCCAGGGATTGACCCGCCCCTCGAGCAAATACGGGCGATCACTATCGAACTTGAGCGTCTCGTGCGCGTAGGCATTGAAGGCAGCGGCGTAGGCTGAGCCAATTGCGGCCGATTGCGGGTCATAGAGTGCGTCTTCGCTCAACGGATCGATGCTCGGGCCCGCGAAGCGGGAGTCCAGGCGCCCGACGGTTTCGCTCTGGTCGGCGAGCAATTGATTGAAGAACTCCCGATCCGTGACGCGCAGATTCGCCTTTTCGATATATGTAGTGCTGAGGCCCGTGTAGTCGTGCAGCTTGGCCGCGATGGCATTGAATTGATCGGTACTCAGTGAATTTCCGGCGTTCAGCGCCTCGGCGTAATCGTTGAGGGCAAATTGTTCCACCTGCTGCAGGAAGGGTTGCAGCTCCGCAGGCTGATTGGGCAGCCGATGGTGGTACCACGCAGTGGCCGCGTACGAGGGCAGGAACACCTCATAAGGAACATCGTTGTTCGCCCAGAATCTGTTCGTAAGGTGGCTCAGAACCGTCGACTGCAGGATGACGCCATTGATATCCGTGGAGTCCCTCTCGCCCAGGTAATCCACCAGGGCTGCGCTCCGCAAGGTCCCATAGCTCTCGCCGTAAATGTACTTGGGCGAGTTCCAGCGGTCGTTCCGGCTGAGATACAGGGTGATGAACTGCGCAAAGGATGCAACGTCCGCATCGATGCCGTAGAAATCCTTGGCCTGTCCAGCACCGCCTTCGTCCTTGCCGATGATGCGGCTGTAGCCGGTGCTCATGGCGTCAATGAACACCTCGTCCGTGACATCCAGCAGGCTGTACTGGTTGCTGACCGTCCTGTAAGGAGCCGCCGGCGTATGGCTATGGTCACTGGTGGCCACCCGCCAGGGGCCAAACGCGCCCATGTGTAGCCACACGCTCGATGAGCCCGGGCCACCGTTGTAAAAGAACGTAACGGGGCGGTGACTCCTGTCCTTGACCCCGCTCTTCACGTACGCGACGTAAAACATGCTCCCCGCGGGCTTGCCACGGTTGTTCTTGAGGATGATCGTCCCGGCGGTGGCGATGTAGTCGATCTTGTTTCCGCCGACCGTGACGCTCCCCTGCGTAACGGACGCCACGGCCTTCGGCGGCGGAGAATCGTCCGACGATACGGGATGCCGGCCCGAAGGCTTCGCCGCCGCCGGCGGGGATGCGCCGTAGATGCCAAGCAGCGCAATCGCCAATAGCGCCACGCTTTTCTTCATGTTCCTCATCAGCGGTAACCTTTGAGCCAGAGTCTAGTCCGAACTCCACGCCATGAGAGCTGCCGCGCAGTCCAAGTTGGAATGCGGCGATTCCAAGCTATTCGTTGAATCTGTCGCTCGGCGAATGCTGCTTCTCGTCCTCAAGCAGCAGGATGTCCGGATTGGTATCGCTCGCGCCCAACAGCCAGCGGGCAAAGAAGTCCATGCGCCGCACCAGAACATAGCTCGCAAGGGGGGCGTAGGGATGGCGCATGCCCGGAAACACCAGCATGTCGAAGCGCTTGTCCGCGCGCATGAGGGCGCTGGCCAGCTGCATGGTGTTCGCAAGGTTTACGTTGTCGTCCATGTCTCCCGTCGTCAGCATGAGATGGCCGCGCAGATCGGCCGCCAGCGACTCATTCTTCTCGATGGTGTAGATGAACCTGATGGCCCCAGCGGCCGCCGCCTCCTCGCGCACGCCATCGTATCTTTCACTCCAGGCACGATTGTAATTGTTGTTGTCGTGATTGCCGGATTCGCTCCACCCGGCGGTATAAAAGGTGGGGTACTGCAGCATGGCCGCCGCGGTCATGAAGCCGCCGCCGGAATGTCCCCAGATGCCGACCTTGCCGGGATCGATGAAGGGATACTTGTCCGCCAGCTCGAGGATTGCCTCGCGCTTATCGGCCAGACCGTAGTCGCGCATGTTGCCGTAGCCGTACGTGTCGTACCACATGTCGCGCAGCGGGCTGCCGCCCCGACTGCCCACGAAAACCACGACGAAGCCCAACTGCGCCAGCGCCAGATTGTCGGCAACGCTTGGATTGAAGGTGGTGGGTACGGATTCGGTCTGCGGCCCGGGATATACGTATTCGATGATCGGATATTTGCGACCCGGTTGCATGTCGAACGGCGTGTACATGACGCCATAGAGGTCCGTGATGCCGTCGGCAGCTTTGATCGAGAACACTCTCGGGTACTGATAGCCGGCGGCCAGGAGACGGCTGACATCGGCCTGCGCGAGCTTGGTGGGCTCACCGCCGTGACCGCCAACCAATATCGATACCGGCGCCGAATCAACCCGCGAATACGTGGCGACGAAATACCGCGCGTCATCGCTGGCCTCGACCTCGTCGTCGAAGTCTCCGGGGGTCAGATCGGTCAGCCCGGCGCCGTCCAGCCCGACCCGGTAGAGGTGCCGGTAGTACGGGTTGATCGCGCCATCCTTTCCGGCCTGCCGGACGCTGCCCATGAAATAGAGCAGCCCGGCCTTCTGATCGATGCCCACGATATTGTTGGACATCCAGGGGCCGGCGGTGATCGCATGCAACAGCCCGCCGCTCTCGGCCGAGTACAGATAATAGTGCGCCCAGCCGTCCCGCTCCGACCACCAGACCAGAGCCTTGCCGCCGTTGACGAGTCGGAGGGCAACGTTATGAAAGAAGACGTCGACTCTAAGATTGAGGAATTGATTGGAGGTTTCCCTGATGAGGATCGTAACCTTGCCGGTCGCCGCATCGATCACACCGGCATCCGCGGAGCGGAAGTCGCGGTCTCCGATGATGAAATAGAGCTTGTCCGAGCCGGCAGCGAGCCAGCGCGAGGTGCGGGAATAGGTGGGAAATCCGTGCAGCTTCAATTCTTTGTTGTCGCTCTGGAGCCGTGCCTCTCCATTCCGCTCAGCGCTCGTGGGCGGCGCATCGGCAAGGTAGATATCGGGTTGAACCAGCGGGAACGCAGACTCCGGAACCACGACGCGTTGCTGCGTTGCCGGCGTGAAGATTTCCACTTGCTGGACAGGAGTACTCGCCTCACCCGGCATGGCGTAGGAATAGGTCTCGAGCTCCGGCCGGGGCTTGGCGAGATTGTGGATGGTCCACAGATCAGGCACTTTGCGGTCGTCCTCGCGCACCAGCGCAAACCTGCTGCCGTCCTGAGACCAGTGTATGGCCAGACAGGGTTGGCGCATTCCCTTGGGGTTATTCGCGTCGGCCTTATCCTGCTTCTTCAGGGCCGCCGCCAACTCCGGGACCAGCGGCTCAGCGTAGCCGTACTTCGGCGTGCCGTCGGTCGTCAGCCGCGTCTCGACTACGCTGGGGTCGGAAGGATTATTGAGTGCCCTGGCGTAGTTTGCCCCGTCCATCATGTAGAGATTGTTGCCGCGGGCGAACAACACGACCTGGCCATCGGGCGAGATATTGGCCCACAGCGCCTGCACCCGCTCCTTATAGTCATCCAGCCGGTCGAGGTGGCCCGTGCTCAGGGTATAGAGGAAATACAGCTTCCGCCGCTTGGGACGGCCGGGCGACTTGAGGACCTGCGGCTGGTCGGGGTCCTCGGTCCCTGGCAGTACGGCATCGCCGCGAATCACTACATGGAAGCGGATGGCCGCGTCATCACCCGTCAGTTGTGGGTCCTGGATGCCGAGGTGCTGCGCGTCGTAAGCCACGCCTGTCTGCAGCGAGAGCTGCTCGGCCATCTTCCCGTTATCCCAAAGCGGCTTGCGCGTCCTGGCGTCAGGATCGACCAGGTAGTAGTCCGTGCCCCGCGAAGTCCTGTAACTGAACCAGAAGCGGTCCGAGTGAGTGAACCAGTGCGGCGCGACGGAGGTGTCGAACACCAGTTGCCGCAGCTCGGCGGGCATGAACCGAGCCGCCAGCTGATAATTGGGCGGGAGCTCCCCTTGCTGCGAAGTGACGGCCTCCGGGCTATGCGCCCGGGTGCCCGCCGATGCGGCCAACAGCGCCGCGGCGACGATCAACGCCCGTTTCACCGTGACGATTGCAGCAGCTTGTCCAAAATGTGCTCCGACATCGCCCGTGCGTCCGCGTTCGGGTCGTTGGCCAGGATGATGACCGTGGCATGACGCGAGGGGATGCGGACGAAGGCCGCGCGCCTGCCGTCGCTCGTCCCATACGCCGCCAGACGTTGGACACCGTCGTAGGTGTCGACCGTCCACCCTTTGGAGTAGTCGGCTTTCGGCCAGGTCGACGGATCCTCGAGGCCCAGATCCAGGCGATAGAGCTCATCGACGTCCGATAGGATTTCATCGGCGCCGGGAGGAGCCTCGGTCCGATGCATGCCTATGGGCATGGAGAGCCGGCTGACGCACTTGTCGAGTGGCGACGAATAGTACGCAGGCTGCGCCGGCCCCATGCCACCTCCTGCCGCCTTGGGTTTGGCAGGAAGCTGTCCGCAAAGCGACGTGAACACCCCTTTGATGTCCCCAATCGGGAACTGAGGCAATGTCGTCCTTGGCATGTAGCGGTCCTGCTGACCAATGCCGAACGCGCGATCCACGAGGACGTTGCCGTCCTCCGCAACGAGCACCGTTGCGCCACCCAGCTCGGGCGCGTCGTATTTCCTGAACAGCGCGCCGACGAACTGCCTGGTGACGGGGGATCTATCCGAGGCGCGACTGACAACCTGGCGCGTATACAGATTGTACGTGTCACCCGGATGCAGCGTCAGGTATGGCACGTGCGAATCCGTCGGGCCATTCTTCGTGTAGACAAACGCCTTGTCGCGACCAATGATATGTCCGACGTCGCCCCGAATGACCCACGCTGTTCCTTCATCCGCGGAGATGCCGAGCACATCCGGGTATCTCGCCAAAACTGCAGTCAGGTCGGGGAGACGCTCGCGAGCCACGACGTGCATATCCGTGGCGGTGTTGCGCAAATAGCCAAAACCCTTCTCGAATCCCGGGTAGTCCTCGATGTAGTTGTCCTGGCTCGGCGCCCCACGAACCATGAAATCTCCCAGGACAGCCATGCCAGCCGATGAGCCGCCGATCACCCCGCCACGCTCGAGCACACCCCAGAACTCGCGCTCGCTCTTGGTGCCGGCATAGGCCTGGATATCGTGGAACTGGCGGCCGCCGTCGAACCAGATGCCCCTGGCCTTCCTGATGATCGCGACGAACGCGTCGCTATTGGCCACGGCGCGACTTTGGGTAAAAAGGATGACCACATTACGCGCGCCGTGCTCGCGAAATCCCTTGCCGAACGACGCCGGCGCAACCTTCATGGGTGCGCTGATGCTGTTGTTCGGCACGTCGAGGATGAGCGCATCGGGGCCGCCCGCCGCCTCGATGAACGCGTGGTATATCTCCGGCCCCTGCGCGCCACCGCCGACCGCGATGACGGTTCCGTGCGGAGGCCCGACCTTTATCGGTCCGGTGCGGGCGGGCTCGGGTTGGTACGGTGCAGGCGCCGTCCGCGCGTCAACGGCGGCAGGGAAAGCAAGAACGCCTGCAAGAATGCCGATTGCGGCGAAAGTGGAGCTTTTGTGCATGGAATTTTTCCCCCTGAAGACCGGCCGGCCCGTCGCAGACGAAGGCCGGCCGGTCAAGTGCTGGCGCCTAGAACTTCACCCCTATGCGGGCATAGAGAAACCGGCCCGTCACCCGATAGCCCATTTCTCCCTCGAAATTCGGCGGCGCGCCGGCCGTGTACGCAATCGGGTAGCCGGTGTTGAATATGTTCTGAATTCCCAGCGTGAGGGTGGCGTGGATCGGCTCGATGTCATAGGTGAGGGAGGCATCGTTATATATGGTCGTATTCAGCTCATGCTCGCCAACGCTCCCGGTCGGACCGTAGACCGTCTTGGGCAGCGAGCACTCACCGTACCCGATCGTCAGCGCCGAGCAGTTTTCGAAGATCTTGCCGATGTAGGTAATGTTCCATGCCGCGGACCAGTCCGCCCGGTACCAGTTCAGATTCAACGTGCCCCTCACCTTGGGGATCTCATTGGTCGCATAGCCGAGCTCCTGCACCGACTCGAAGCCTGACGTACTGGTCGCGGAAGGCAGGTCCTCGACGAACGACCGCACGATCGTCCAGTTGGTCGCAACCGTGAACTGCCCGAGCCAGTTCTCCGGAACCGCGTAGTTGGCATCCAGATCGACGCCGCTGGTCGACTCGCCTCCGATGTTCTGCTTGAGGTCCTCTATGAGGGTGACCGAACCGCCCGAAACCGTGATCAGATTGCAGTAGGTGGGACTTTCCTTGTTGTAACACTCGTTGAGAATGTACTGCCCCGGCACGGTGCCAATCTCGTTGGTGAGGTCGATCTCGTAGTAGTCCGCGCCGAAGCTGAAGTCGGAAATCCAGTGCGGGCTGTATTCGAATCCGGCGGTGCGGGAGATCGCCTTTTCCGGTGTCAGCAGCGGATTACCGCCAGCCGCGGTCTGTATACGGGTCGAGCCTTGAGTATGCACGACGCCGCCGCAACCCGCGGGTAGGGGTGAGCCCGGAACCCAGTTGCCACCCTCCGTCTCAGGCGCGCAAGGGTCCTCGAGGATGTTGTAGCTCGCCGCGCCGGCGTTGTACAGGTCATTGATGCTGGGCGCGCGGAATCCCTGGGACCAGCTTCCCCGTATCGCCAGGTCCTGAATCGGCAGCCACCTGACTTGTACGCGCCCGGTGCTCGCCGACGTGCTATTGAAAACTCCGGCTCCCGGGCTGCCTGCCTGGCCGCCCTGCCACTTGAACTGCGACCACCGGTTAGCGAGGTCGATGCTCAGAGACTTGGCGAAGGGGAGGTCTTTCAGGACGGGAATGCTCGCTTCCAGGTACTCGGCGTAAGTCCAGGTGCGACCGAACGTCGGCTGAATGCACCGCAGCGTCGTAAGGCACTCCTGCAGCAGCGCGTCAGGTATCTCAGAGCCGTTCTCTCCCAAAGACTCCACGCCCGCCGCGACGTTCAATCCACCCGCGGGCAGGTTGAAGAGCTTGCCGGTGATGTCCCCGGTGAAATCACGCATGGTCACGGACGTCACGAAGTTGATGGCGGCCTGGCTCCAGGCGATCGCCGCGGCCGAGTTGGCGCTTTGACCCGTCACTGAATTGAAGCCTCCGAAGGGATTGATGGGTATGCATCCCGGGATGAGGATCTGATAATACTTGCCGTTGATATCATCCCAGGTGCCGCTGCTGCCGGGGGCGGACTGCCCGGGGCCGTTGCACTGCACCCCCCCGGGCGAGTCCAGCTGCTCCGAGAGGTTCAGGTTGTTGGTAAAGCCGGTATCCTGCGCGGTATCGTAGGTTCGGCCATAGTTGAAGCCCGTCTCCCAATGCCAGGCGCTGCCGATGGCGTGGAAGACACCGTTCAAGCCCAGGCGCAGGCTGTCCGTATCGATGTTGTCGCGCGAAATGCGATCGTCAGCCGCCGGCAGAGTTTCGCTGAATTGAGTCAGCAGATAGTTCGGGGTGCATGAGGCCACCGCCACGCCGCCCAATTTCTTGCCGTTTGGACAGTACTGGGCCGTGTTGCCGACCAGGTCGACACCAAACGGATTATATGGATTGTTTGCACCGATCCCGTAGGGCGCGCCATTCACCTGATACGCCCCGCCCGAGCCCGCGGCATAGGCGGACCCGATCTGGCCCAGCGAATCGTCGTTGTTATAGGAAGCGAGCGTGGTGAAGTTTATATTGTCGGTGATCTTATAGTGCGCGTTGAGAGCCAGCGACTCGTTCTGGTCCTGCTTGGTGAGCATGAACTGGCTCGGGTAATACGTCCGGTTGAACTTTTCATTGACGAAATTACCCGTAGTCGGATCGAAGTTCGGCCCCGACCCTGGCTGTAGCTGGCAAACACCAGTCTTGCTGCAGGTGCCGCCGCCGATCGCCGCATTGTCGAGCGCCGAGCTCTGAATGGTGAAAGTCGTCGGGTCGAAGCCGGGCGTGTAGGTGGTCTGCGTAAAGGGTCCGTTGGCACTCTCGTAGCGATTCTGTGCGTAAATCGGCTGGTTCTCCTGGAACTCGCCGCTGATCATGATTCCGGACTTGTCGTCGCTCTTGCCGAGGGCGAAATCATACTCATCGGTTCTGCCGTCCACGCCGCTGCCGGGGTCGTCGTATGCACCCGTATAGGCATGGACTTCGGCGCCGTTGAAATCATTCTTCATGATGATGTTCACGACACCCGCGATGGCATCGGAGCCATAAACCGCGGACGCGCCGTCCTGAAGAACATCGACATGCTCGATCATGGACGCGGGTATCGCGTTCAGATTCACGGTGCCGTCCGTTTGCGGAACCCAGCGTTGACCGTTGACCAGCACCAACGTGCGGTTTGCGCCCAGATACCGCAGATCGATCTCGGTCGCGTCGCCGTTGCTGCTGTCCGACTGCGCCTGCGAGGTCAGGGACGCGCCTGCCTGAGGTATGTTCTGCAGGACCGCGGAGATGGTCGTAAAGCCGGACTTCGCAATCTGGTCGGAGGAGATGCTCTGGATGGGCTGCGAGGCCCCAGCGCTGGATTGCAGAATGTGGGTTCCGGTGATCTCCACCGTGGACAATTCGGTGAGGATCGGCGCCGGCGCCTGCGGCCCGCTGTTGGCCGGCCCCGGGGCCGCCTGCGCGAGCCGCAGTTGCGCGGACTTTTTCCTGGTGGCGCTCTTTGCCCGCGCCGTCCTTTCCGATCGAGCGGCGGCGGCCGAATGATTGGCGGCGCCCGCCGTCGCGGCGGTCTGAGCCAACGCTACCGGGATCGCCAATGCCGACAGCGCGCAACTCATCAATGCGTAACGAACACCGCGATTAACAGTTTTATTCACGGACGAAGCTCCTGAAGTTCTTGGTCACGGATGAAGCTTCCTATCCTTAAGGATGGCCTAAGGGATATTCCGACACCCACACTTGGTTCCCGCCCGGCTGGCTGGGCCACTATCGCCCACCCGTCTCCTACCCCTGTTGATCGTGATCGCTGCGGGAACGTATTCAGGATTGCATAAAACAGCGTCGAAGGCTCAGTCGAAGCTGGAATGAGGAAATTCCGGATTGGAAACCACCGCGTATCCGCCGCGGTCTAGTATCGCTCGCTACGGCTACCGGGGTTACACCGCGGTTATAAAGTGACCAGGAGTAAAAATGCGTGAATCCAACCGGTGAACATGACCGGCTGCACTTTTCTCACCTGCCGACGCCGTTGGAGCCGATGGACCGATTGGGGCGCTACCTGGGTGGCCCGCACCTGTTCATAAAGCGGGACGACTGCACGGGACTCGCGACCGGGGGAAACAGCACCAGGAAACTCGAATTCCTCATGGCGGATGCCATTGCCACGGGCGCTGAGGTGATCATCACCCATGGTCCGCTCCAGTCCAATCACGCTCGCCAGACCGCGGCGATCGCAAGCAAATTGAACATGCAATGCGCCTTGGCCCTGGAGAACAACACCGATGGCGATGATGACTTCTACTCTGGGTCCGCCAATGTCCTGCTCGATCGGCTGTACGGCGCCGACATTCATCGCTTCCCCGCCGGATTCGACATGGAGTCGGCCACGCTCGGCCTGGCCAAGAGGTACGAAGGGCTGGGCAAGCGCTGCTACATCATGCCGCCCGGCGGTTCCAACCCGATAGGCGTGCTCGGCTACGTGAACTGCGCCTTCGAGATCGCGACTCAGCTCCGCGAGCAGGGTTTGCGCGTCGATCGCCTCGTGCATGCCAGCGGCAGCGGCGGCACGCAGGCTGGCCTGATCGTCGGTTTTCAGCTGGCGGACATCAGGATTCCGGTACTCGGTGTCAGCATGTGGTTGCCCAAAGCGGCGCAGGAGCAGAAGGTATACGACCTGGTCCGACGAACCTCGGAGCATCTCGGACTCCAACAGATGCCGTCGCGGAGCGATGTCAGCGTAAACGCGGATTATGTCGACGAAGTCTACGGCAGCGCTTCGACGAGTACGCTAACTGCCGTAACGACGGTCGCGCGATACGAGAGTATATTGCTGGATCCGGTCTACACGGGGAAGGCGATGCATTGCCTGATAGATCTCATCGTCAACAAACATCAGTTCAGAAGGGGCGAAAACATCCTATTTCTGCACACAGGGGGCAACGTCGGGCTGTTCGGCTGCATGGCGCGCATGGACAGGTTTCTGGCACGCGAGACTCATGGTAGACCGCGAACGGCCGATGTCGACGGCAATGGCCGCTGACAGAACTCAACCCGGGGCGCGGGACCCAGCCGCTCCCGCGGGCGGTGGATTGGTTCGGGCCGTCGGGGTCGTCGTGGTGGCGTTATCCGCTGTTGCTCAAGAGTATGGCAGCGGCATCAACTTCGTCATGCCTCACAGCCTCGAGAGCTACCCCGCCGTGCAGGGCCTGGTGCCGCTGGCGATGCTCGTCGCCGGCATCGTGCTGATCCCGCAGGTCGTGCTTTTCGCGCGCTACTCGGTCGTCATGCCGCGCGCGGGCGCCACCTACGTCTGGCTTACGCGGGGGCTCGGTCCGTACGCCGGGTTTGCCCTGGCCTTCCTCTGGTTCGTGGGCATTTGCGGCGCCATCGGATTTCTGGCGTTCGCGACCGGGACGTTCCTCGGTGATGCCGCGCACGCAAGCGGCTTTGCGACCCAATGGTTCACCACCCGCGTCGGACACCTGGTGACAGGCCTGGTCTCGATCTGGCTGCTCACGGCGCTGCACCTGAGCGGCGTCAAGAACTACGGCTATCTGATCTACGCGGCGGGTGTGCTGGTGTTCGTTGCGGCGGCGATTGTGATTGCCGCGGGGTTCGCGGCGACACCTGCCGTCGCCATCGCAAAAATCAGTGCCGCGGCCGGGATTCACATCACGCCCCGGCCATCGCATCCCTCGGTTGCGGCATTTATCTCGGTAATCGGCTTGCTCATGTTCGCGTATGGCGGCCTGGACGCCTCGACCTCGCTTGCCGGCGAAGTAACCGACGCGCGCCGGAACATGCCGCGCGGCATCGTCGCGGGTTGGGCGATCGCGCTCGTGCTCTATACGCTCGTTTCCTATGCACTGTTTCACGCAGTACCGTGGTGGAGCGCGTTGCCGATCGTGGAATCCGGCCACGGCTACCTGCTCACTACCCCCGCGCTGGTTGGGATGCTTACTCCTCGCGCCGTGGACGTATTCCTCAACGCGCTCGTCGCCGTCGTGGTCGTCAAAACGATAGCTCCGCAGTTGCTCGATGCCAGCCGCTTTCTATTTGCCTGGGCTCAGGACGGATTCATACCGGAGCAATTGGCTGGCACCAATGCGGCCCACGCGCCCGCGGCGGCCATAGTCCTCTCTGCCGGCATCGGCAGCATTTTTCTGTTCGATGCGACATTTGGCGGCTGGCAGATCGGGGTGGCGCTGCGCGCGATCAGCATCGCCCTGCTGTTCGCCGGGCTTGGACTCGCCACGACGCTGCTCGCGTGGTGGCGGAGCTGGCGAGGGGTGCGCGAGTTTGCGCCGGAATGCACGCGCGGGCCGTTCGTGAAAGCGATGGCCATATGTGCCGTTCTGATCGGCGTGACGCTCGCCGTGTCCGTGGCTTTCGTGCCCGGGACGGCCTGGTACCTACAGCCTTGGTTCCAACTGGCCATGAGCGTGCTGCTCTCGGTGACGCTCGCCTTCAGGGCCCACAGGCGCGCGACATCTCAGGGCGGTGATTTTTACGCACGTTTCCGGACCGCACCGCCGCAGTAGTCCGGAGAGCCGTATCTGGAGAACAACATGAAGCTATTTGATTTGCCCAAAAGGACTTACACGGACTACGCCACGCCGGTGGAGCCATTGCCGCGCCTGAGCAGGGCTCTGGGTGGTCCGGAAATCTGGATCAAGCGTGACGACCAGCTCGGGCTTGCCGGCGGCGGCAACAAGACGCGCAAGCTGGAATACGTCATGGCGGCCGCGCTTGACGACGGCGCCAAAGCGGTCATGACCGTCGGCGCCGTACAGTCCAACCACTGCCGTCTGACACTCGCGGCCGCGAAACGCGAGGGGCTGGCATGCTATTTGGTGATCGAGGAGCGGGTCAAAGACAGTTACTCGCCTGCAGCAAGCGGCAACAACATGCTGTTTCACCTGCTGGGGGTGCAGCGCATCTTCGTGTCGCCCTTCGGCGCGGACATCAAGGCGGCGGTGAGCCAGGCGCGCGAGACCGTCAAGCGCGAAACCGGAGTCGATGCGTATTTCATCCCCGGTGGCGCCTCGACCCCGCTCGGGGCAACGGGCTATGCGGCGGCCATGCTGGAACTGCTCGGACAATGCGCCAAAGAGCATCTGTCCTTCGATGATCTCGTGGTCGGAAGCGGCAGCGGCGGCACGCACGGCGGCCTGGTCGCGGGCAAAGCGCTGTTCGGCTTTCCCGGAACGATACTGGGTGTCAGCACGCGCCACCCGACAGCCGTGCAGAAGGCGCACATTGAAACGCTTGCGCGCGAGACGCTCGTCTTCCTGGAAAGCAAGGCAACGCTGCCTGCGGACTGGGTGCGGGTTGCCGATGACTGGGTGGGACCGGGATATTCGATCCCCGATGACCGCACCATCGAAGCCATCCGCCTGTTCGCGGACAAAGAAGGTATCCTTCTGGACCCGGTCTACACGGGCAAGGCAGCGGCTGGGCTGATTGGCATGATTCGGCGCGGAGATCTCGCCAAGGGCGGAAAGGTGCTGTTCTGGCACACCGGGGGCTGGCCGGCATTGTTCGCATATGGTGAGAAGCTTCAGGCTCACGGCGCCCTTGCATGAAAGGCTCGCGCGCAAAAATGTCCCGCGCCGGCGTGCTCGGCGGCATGGGCCCCGAGGCCACGCTCGTCTTTCTGGAGAAGTTTTACTCCCTCACACGCGGCCGGCGCGAACAGAAGCGCCCGCCCCTGCTGGTGAACATCGATCCCGAGGTGCCGGATCGTAATGAGGCCTGGCGCGGCCTCGGGACCAGTCCGGCTGCCACGCTCGCGCAAATGGGCCGGAGCCTCAGGCAAGCCGGCGCCGATTTCTGCGTGATGGCCTGTGTCACCGCTCACGGCTTCGTCGAGTCGTTTGAAAAGGATGTCGGCATTCCGCTCATTCGCATGCCGGACATCGTCGCCGAGGCGTTGGGAACCGGTGCCAGTGTCAACGGGCCGGTCGGCCTTCTCGCGACCACTACCACGCTCGAGATGAGATTGTTCCAGAAGGCCTTCGCGGCACGGAACAGCCCGCTCATCGTGCCGGGAGAGAACGAACAGAAGGAATTGATGGATGCAATCTACGCCATCAAGAAGGGGCAGGATCCGCGCTCCAGCGTCCTCGCGGTTGCAAAATCCCTTGTCGCGCGTGGTGCTCACACGTTGCTCCTCGGCTGTACTGATCTGAGCGTTCTCGATCCCTTGCAACTCGAGGGTTGCGCAGTCGTAGACGCACTCGACCTGCTCGCGCAGCGCACGCTTGCCGAGATCGAGAAGAACGTGAGACCGGACAATTAGGTCAGGCCCCGGACGTCGGATTGCCGCAGGCAGCTCGGGTCCAACGTATCGATGGACCTGTGCCCAAGCATCGCGAGGTCTGCATCGATTTCCCGACGCAGTAGCTCGATCGCGTGCCGGACCCCGGCTTCGCCCCTGGCGGCCAACGCATAGGCAAACGGCCGCCCGAGGAAGACGAAGTCCGCCCCAAGGGCCAAAGCCTTGAGAACGTCGGTGCCGCGCCGGAAACCGCTGTCGACCATCAGCGTCATGGGACCCGAGACTGCCTTGATCTCCGGAATCAGCAGCAGCGAAGATATCGCGGCGTCGAGCTGTCGGCCGCCGTGATTCGAAACGATGATGCCGTCGGCCCCGTGCTCTCGAGCCATACGGGCGTCATCGGCGTGAAGGATGCCCTTGATCACGAGTGCACCCTTCCACTTCTCGCGGATACGGTGCAGGTCGGCCCACTTGAGGCGCCCCCTGCGCCCAATGTCCCGGGTGGCAGTCCGTGAGATCATCGGAATTCGAGTATTGAGGGCAACGTTCTCGAAGGCCGGGAATCCGTTTCGGATGATCGTTTGGGCCATGACGCCGAGAAGCCAGCGCGGCTTGACGATGAAGTCCCATGCAAGCCTGACGCTGGGGCGCAACGGCGACGAGAACCCGGCACGAACTTCCTGCTCCCGGTTGGAGGGGGTGGGAACATCCACTGTAATGACCAGCGTCCTGACCCCTGCCCGCTCGATACGTTGCAACGCACCGTCGACCTCTTGCGGATCGCCGCCGAGGTAGGCCTGGCACCAGCAGCCGGGATTCTCGGCTACGATTTCCTCGATGGGCACGAGTGAGGCGCCGCTGGTGATCATTGGCACGTTGGCATCCCTGGCGGATCTCGCCAACACGAGGTCCCCTCGGTATGCGAACAGGGAGCTGATCCCCATTGGGGCAACACCGAACGGGCAGTCGAACTCCTGACCCAGCACCGATTTGCGTATCGAGCGCCCGGTCACGTCCCGGAGGACGCGCGTCACGAAGGAAAAACGCTGGAATGCGGCACGATTGTGCAGCAGACAGCGGCCATCGTCGGCACCACCGGCAATGTATCCGAAAATCGGGCGGGGTAAGGCTTTGCGAGCCAGCTCCGTGAAGTCCTCGAGCGACAGGATGCCTTCACAGCGCCTCACGGCCCCCCCGCCGCAGCGGCGATCCTCATCTCGGTGACGAGCTCACCGGCCGAATTCAGCCGGTGCAGATGATAGACGGGGCGGCTCTGCATCTGCGACGGGAAATCGCCCTTGCGCAGCGTCGTGGCCGTGCAGGGCGCCACCATCACCGGAATGTTACCGATCCGGCCCCAGGTCGAGCGATGCACGTGACCGCAGAAGATGGCGACCACCCGCCCCGAGCGCTCGAGAGTCCGCTGGAGACTCGCCATCGCCTCCGCGGTGACGAAGTTGAGCGGATCCGGCCCCACGGTGACCGTGAACGGCGGATGATGCATGAAGACTGCAGTCGGTCTTTGGCCCTCGGCCTCGATCAGCGCCGTCAGGCCTCGAGCCCGCTCAGGAGAGAAGTCACCCTTGTTGCTGGCCGCGGTCGTGGTATCGAAGGCAACCAGCCGCACCGGAAAATCGTCGACTGCGTAGTCGAGGAACCCGGGGCCGGAGGCCGGCACCCATCGCGACAGCGAGTGGCGGAGGTTTTCCCTGTCGTCCCGGTTTCCGGGTGCGACGTAGAGCGGTGCGCGCGCGGTCGCGAGCAGAGAGGCCGCCGCCGCGTAGTCCTCGCGACGACCTCCGTGGACGACGTCTCCGGTGTGAATGATCACATCAGGAGCAGGATCGAGTGCATTGATGTCCGCCAGCGTGCGTTCGAGATCCGAGGCTCTGCGGCCGGCGTCGGTTGCGCCAAGCGCGATGTGCGTGTCGGATATCTGCGCGATGATCATGCTGCGGTGCCGGTCTCTCCTGAGCGTCCGCTTCTATAGTACTCCCCCAGAATCGCGACGACCTCGGGCCGGCTGAACTCGGGGGGTATCTCCGTCCCTGTCGACAGCATCTGCCGCAGCCGGGTACCGGAGATGGCGATCTGAGACTCGGGGCCGTGAGGACAAGTCCGCGCCGTCGCCATCATGGCGCATCTGCGGCAATAGAAGGTGACATCGAGTTTCAGCGCCTGTGTCTGCAGGGCGCCGTCCCACAGCTGATCGAAAATGCGCTGCGAATCATACGGGCCATAGTAGTCGCCGACGCCCGCATGGTCGCGGCCCACGATGAGGTGCGAGCAGCCGAAATTCTGGCGGATGAGCGCATGCAGCAGCGCCTCGCGGGGCCCCGCGTAGCGCATCTCGATGGGGTAGCCCGCCTGGATCACCGTTCCCGGCCGGAAATAGTTGTCGACCATCGCCTGCACTGCTCGGGTGCGGACCTCGGCGGGAATGTCGCCGGGCTTGAGTTTGCCGAGGACCTGGTGGATGAAGGCGCCGTCCAGCAGCTCCAGCGCGATCTTCACCAGATATTCGTGGCTGCGGTGCATTGGATTACGCGTCTGGAAGGCGGCGACGCGCGACCAGCCCCGTTCGCGGAACAGAGCCCGCGCCTCGAGCGGCCGGATATGGAGCCCGGGATATCGGCGCGAGTACTCGCCCTCGCTCAGAGCCAACACCCGGCCGGCCAGGTTGATCTCTCCCTGGCTCATGACTTTGGCGACTCCCGGATGCTTCGCATCGGTGGTGCCATAGACGTGCCCGGCCTCGACGGCTTTGTCGATCCGGTACTTCTCGCGAACCTCCATGATCGCCAGTATCTCGCCGCTCTGACCTTCGGTGAGCGCCACTTGCTCCTGCAGCCGGATCGGCTCGGCAACATCGCCTGCCAGGGGCAGCGTGATCGGGATCGGCCAGAACAGGCCGCTGGACAACCTCATGTCCACGCACGCTGCGCGCCAGTCGTCCTGTCCCATGAAGCCGTCGAGGGGCGTGTATGCGCCCATCCCCAGCATGAGGACGTCCGAGACCGCGCGCGAGTCCAGCGCAATCCTCCTCAAGCTCTTGGCGCGCTCGAGCCCCTCAGCCCGGGGCGCCGGCGGCGCCAGCAGCGGTTTCACCGCATCCGAACCGTGCGGGGGTACGAGTTGGGACATCGGGTGCGGCCTGACCGGTTGCTGCTATCAGTCGATGATGTGGTACACGGGCGCCTTCTCCATCTCCCAGCCGCCGCTTTCGCGGTCGTAGCGCGAGAGAGTGAAGCAGTGCCAGTCCTTGTCATCGAGTTTCGGATGGTCGGCGCGGTAGTAGTAGCCGGGCCAGCGCGTTTCCTGCCGGAACAGCGTGTGCTGTGTCACGCATTCCGAGGCCAGCACACGGTGCTGCAGCTCCCACGCCCGCTGCAGCTGGTGCAGATCCTCGGCTCCGAGGTAGGAGAGGTCTTCCTTCAGCATCGTGAGCAGCTCGAGCCCGCGGGTCAGCAGCGGCTCATTGGTCGTGTAGTGAGAACTGATGCCACCGACGTACTCATCCATGATCTTCTCGAGGCGCTGCAGCCCATGAAGCGGCAGGAGGTAGCTCGGCGACACCGTCCCGGCCACGATCTCGTTACGGCCGATGCGGTAAGTCTCCAGGGGCTGGTAAATGATCTTCTTGAGCCGCGTGTATTCCGTCTCGCTGATTTCGGGCCGGTCTTTGCTCCGCTCCATCACGTACTTGACTGCCGCCTTGGCGGCAATCCGACCCTCGGTGAAAGACCCTGAGGAGAACTTGTGGGCGGTGCCGCCGATGGTATCGCCGGCGCCGAACAGCCCCTCCACGGTCATCATCCGGTTGTATCCCCATTGGTATTCCGCCGGGGCGTAGTCCTCCGGGCCGCTCGCCCAGGCCCCTGAGCACGTCGCGTGCGAACCCATGACGTAGGGCTCGGACGTCGTGAGCTCGGGGTTGATTTCCTTCGGGTCGATGTTCTGCGAGGCCCACACGACCGCCTGGCCGATGGTCATGCCGAGGAAGTTCTCCCAACCCACGGTCTCCTTGTGAGGATCCTTGAACGCCTCCTTGGTCACCATGCGGATGGGACCCCGGCCAGCCTTCACCTCTTCGAGCAACGCATGATTGCGCAGGCAGGTCGGCACCGGATGGTGATTGACGTAATCGCCGACCATCCGCTCGATGGAGTCGCGCCAGAACGCCTCGTAATCCTGCCCGTACGCGTTTTGGGTGTAGGTCTTGAGATGCAGGAAGTAGGCGCCGACCGGACCGTAACCGTCCTTGAATCGAGTCAGGACGATGCGGTTTTCCATCTGTGTCATCTTCGCTCCCGCCAGGATCGGCAGGGCGTAGGCGGAGGCGCTGCTCCAGGGCGCATACCAGGTGCGGCCCATGCCCTCGCCGACCGCGCGCGGCTTGAAGATATGGGATGCGCCGCCAGCAGCCACGATGACCGCCTTGGCGCGGAAGACATAGAAATCGCCGTTGCGCACATTGAATCCCACCGCGCCTGCGACCCGGTTGGGCCGCTTGCTGTCCATGAGCAGGTGGGTCACCATGATGCGGTTGTAGACGGTGCTCGCCGCCTTGCGCGCGGCCTCGGCGACGAGCGGCTTGTAGCTCTCACCGTGGATCATGATCTGCCATTTGCCTTCGCGCTGATAGCGGCCGGTCTTGGGGTCCTTCATGATCGGCAGACCCCACTCCTCGAACTTGTGCACGGTGGCATCGACGTGCCGGGCGATGTCGTAGCCGAGATCCTCCCTTACCAGACCCATGAGGTCGTTGCGCGCGTAGCGCACGTGGTCCTCGGGCTGATTCTCGTTCCAGTGCATGCCCATGTAGCAGTTGATGGCGTAAAGCCCCTGGGCCACCGCGCCGCTGCGCTCGATGTTCGCCTTCTCCACACAGACGATCTTGAGGTCGCGTCCCCAGTAGCGGGATTCGTAAGTGGCGCCGCAGCCGCCCATGCCGCCACCGATGACGAGAATGTCGGAGTCGACGAATACGGTTTTGCGGCTCATTACACCAACCCTTTCTTCAAGCGATCACGCGCCAGCGTCGGCAGTGTGGCGACTTTGAGCGCCTCGGGCTCGTGCGCCAGCTCCTGCGAGGCCAGCGCCGCCGCGCTCGGCGGCGCGTAGTCGGTCGGACCCTTGATCGATCCCCAGGGCGTGGTTCTGATGGGTGAGACGAAGTTTTTCTCGCGCCCGTCGCGGAATTTGAGTCGCCACGAAACCGTGCCCTTCTCTTCCTCGCGCAGCACCCGCACGCTGTGGCCGAGGGGGGCGAAGTCGGCATAGCCGCGGCAATCGATCGCCTGCTGCGGACATGCCTTCACGCACGAGTAGCATTCCCAGCACATGTTGGGTTCGATGTTATATGCACGGCGGTACGTGGGGTCGATGTGCATGATGTCGGACGGGCAGATGTCGACGCAGTATCCGCACCCGTCGCAGCTCGTCATGTAGACAAACGTGGGCATCGATGATGCTCCTCAGTAGTTGTTCGGCTGACGCCGGGCACTGCCGAGCGTCGCCGGACGGTCGGCCGGGGCAGGCAGGTTGCGGCGGTAGCCGTTAGCCTGCTCGATGCCTTTCTGAAACGCCGCCGCCGGCTTGTAGAACATATGGGCGAACTTGGACCACGGCACGGAGGCAAAGAGGACGGTGTTGGCGAGTAGATAAAGGCCGAAGAAGACATTCGTCCAGGCGTGATCGCCGGTCGCCTGGAAGCGAGCCCATATCAGGGCAAAGGTCGTGGTGGCGACGAGCGACAGGATGAAGAGGTCGGCGCGGACCAAGCGCAGCCGCGACTGGCCTTCCGCCGCAACGTCGACCCGCTGCAGGAACCAGAACCAGTAGCCGCCGACACAAACCAACGCGGCGCCCAGGTACCATAAGTCGGACAGGATGGCCGGCCCCGGCGCCGCCGCTGTCGGATAGGTGAAGACCATCACGGCCGTGGTGACGATGTAGAGCACGAAGCCGTACATCGTCAGGAGGTGGGTGAGCCGGCGCAGCGCGCTGCAGAATTCACCGGCAGCCAGCACCGTGACCACGATGGTTTTGGCGGCGAGCCCTGCCACTTCGCCGGCGCTCACCGCACGCGTGGCACCGAAGCTCGCGTTCTGCCGATGTTTGAAGAAGTACTTGGCGCTTCCCTTGTGCGCCAGGTCGATCACCGTGCCGAAGACGACCAGCAGAAACATGACCACCACGTAGATCTGCATCGCTATCGGCGGAATGGCTGCGGGCAGCGCGGCGAACGGGTTGTGCATGAACGTCCCCCTGGCGAGTTCCAGGACTCTATCCTCGGGAACGGCCCTCCGCAATGATCGTTTCAATGAATAAAACTAATGTATTCAATATGATATTATGATTGATAATGACATTGGATCAACTGCGCGTGTTCGTCGAGGTTGCCGAGCGGGGTCACGTCACCCGCGCCGCCGAGGCGCTGCGGATGAGCCAATCCGCTGCCTCCGTGGCCATTGCCGCATTGGAGGACCTCTATCAGATCAAGCTGTTCGATCGCGTCGGTCGCGGTATCCAGCTGACCGAGCCCGGCAGGGTATTTCTGCGTGAGGCGCGCGCCGTGCTCGACCGCGCTTCGATGGCGCGTTCCGTGCTGCAGGATCTCGCAGGCAGCCCGTCGAGCCCGATTGCTCTCGCAGCCAGCCACACCATTGCGACCTATTGGCTGCCCCGCCGCCTCGCGGCCTTCCATGCCGCGAACCCCCGCGTGCGATTCAACGTGATGATCCGCAACACCCGCGAGGTCGAGACCGCGGTTGCCGACGGTGAGGTGAGCATTGGGCTGGTCGAGGGACCGACGCAGCACCCTGCACTCCTGCGCACGCGCCTCGACTACGATCAGATGGTGCTGGTCGTAGCCGCGGGGCGCGCACCACTGCCGCTCGAGCCGTCGGGAAAAGTCGATCTTCGGGCGCTCAACTGGGTGATCCGCGAGCCGGGATCGGGCACCCGCCGCGGCCTCGAGGACCTGGCGGCGCGCCAGGATCTGTCGCTCGATGATCTCAACATATTCCTCGTATTGCCCGGCAACGAGGCGGTGCGCGAAGCAGTCGAAGCGGGTGCGGGCGCAACGATCATCTCGCGCCACGTCGTGGCTTCAGCCATAGCGGCGGGGACGCTCGTGGAGATCCCGATCGAACTGCCGCAGCGCGAATTCGCTCTGGTGCGACATCGCGAACGCCATGCGACGCTGGCGCAGCAAGCACTGGTGGCACATTTGATACATTGACGACGCCCATGCCGATGCATTACTTTCGAGGCCAGTCTCTTACGCAGGTCTCCCGTTCCAGGCTATGAACCTGAGATGGTTAGAAGACTTCCTCGCCGTATGTGAAACGCGCAGCTTTACCGAGGCTGCCCGCACCCGCTTTTTGACACAATCCGCGCTCAGCAAGCACATGCAGGCGCTGGAGATCTGGTTGGGCGCCGGAACGCTGCTCGACCGCTCCACCAATCCCGTGGGAATCACCGGCGCCGGGCTGGCGTTCAGAGAGACGGCATCACAAATCGTTACACTTCTCAATTCCGCGCGTCGGGCTGCGCACGAACAGCAAGATAGTGACGAAAAACATCTACGTTTCGTCCACTCACACGCTGTCCGCGACCTTCGTGCCGATGCTGTCGAAAATACTGTACGAAGAGCTTTCCAACCAAACTATCTGTCTGCACGTCACCGCGAATAACTTCAGGGAAGCGCTGTCGCGCTACGAACGCGCCGAATGCGATTATTTCCTGTGCTATGACAGCCCGGTTCATAGCCTCGACCTCGATCATGACGAGCATTCCAAACTGACGCTGGGGACGGATTACCTGGTCCCGGTCAGCGTACCGGCCAAGCAAAGCAGCAAGCCTTACTATGCGATCACGCGCGCCTCCGAGCGGCCGCTGCCGTATCTGGGATATACGGAAGAGTCGCATCTCGGCAAGGTGCTGCAGAACCATCCGGCGTTTGCCCACCTTGCCGAGAGGTTGGTGGCGCATGCCAAGAGCGCCTATGCGGAGACATTGCGGGCCGGAGTGCTCACCGGTCTCGGGGTTGCATGGCTGCCATACAGCCTGATAAGAACCAACCTCGAAGCTGGAGACCTTACGCTGGCCAGCACTGATGGCGCGCATTACATCCCGCTGACCATAGATGTATATCGTCAGAAAACGACATCCCGTGACGAAGTGCTGAAGTGCTGGGAAATCTGGCGGACCCATATTCTCAGCCTCAATTCCCTGATGCCCGCGCTCCCGGGATTCGCCGAGCGCTCTCTATTCTCCAATCCGGCCAGGCGCACGCAGAACTAGCGCGGCTGTTCCGCCTTGCGCGCAGGCACGCGACACCGACAAGAAAGTGATTGCTGCCACAGGCAAGCGTCCGACGTAAGTCATAGATTCCTTTCGGCTTTTTCCGCCATGCCATCCGCCTGGTTCGGCTGAGTTCGGCGGCGTCCGGTAGCGGAGTAGCAGCAGATGGCTCGATGGCGAGCAGGTCCCGGGCTCACCCATTGGGGGGATAGGGCTCGAGCGCAGCGTGGCGCACATTCACCTGCCATTCCGGCGATGCCCGTCGACCGAATTCTCACGCGTCCCAGCAATGCCACCGCTCATCTGCCGCGATTGCGACACCGTGTACCGCTCAGTTTCATTGCGAGGCGGCGATGTCGCGCTCTGTCAGCGCTGCGGGGCGAGCCTGGCGCGCCACTACAGTGTTACCGCTGCGACCGGATTGGCGCTTGCAGTGGCAGCAGCCATTCTCTTCGCCATTGCCAACCTGACGCCGATTTTGACCATACGGGTCGCCGGCGTAGAAACGAAGGCGAACATCTGGTACGCCGTGCGCTCCATGCAGGAGGGGTGGATCTCCGTGGCCGCGCTGGGACTGGCGCTCACGACCTTTTTGATACCGCTTGCCCAAATTGCGCTCCTGCTCTGGGTATTGACGTTCGTCACGCTCTCGCGCCCGCCGCCCGCCTTCCGCCAAGTCATGACGCTGCTGCACAGACTGCGTCCCTGGAGCATGACCGAGGTGTTCCTGCTCGGCGCATTGGTCGCAGTTGTCAAGCTTGCGAGTTGGGTTCCCATCACCGCCGGCGCCGGGATGTGGGCGCTTGCGGGACTGACCGTGGTTCTTGCGTTACTCGGTCGTTGCGATCCCGTCTCGTGGTGGTCGCTCGAGTCGAAGGCGTCCCGATGAGCGCTCTCAGGCGCTCCTCTGAGTTAGGCCTCATTCTCTGCCGCACCTGCGGCCGGGCACACGCCGTCTCCGCACTGCCCTCCGATCAGCGCTGTAGCCGCTGCGGAAACAAGGTCGTACGTCGCATTCCCTGCAGCCACGAGACGACCCTCGCCTGGCTCTTGGCCGGAATGATCCTGTATATACCGGCCAACGTCTTGCCCGTGATGCACACGAGCAGCCTTCTGGGCGATGCGGACAGCACCATTCTCGACGGCATTCTCGCATTTTGGCGCGCCGGCAATTGGGACATCGCGCTCCTTATATTCACCGCAAGCGTGGCCGTGCCGCTCACCAAGTTCATCGCGATCGGCCTGTTGCTCTACACCACCCGGGCCGGCAGTCGCTGGCAGCTCCACGAGAGAGCCAAACTTTACCGCGTGGTCGAGTTCATCGGCTATTGGTCGATGCTCGACGTGATTGTCGTCGCGCTGACATCAACACTGATGCAGTTCGCGGTATTGGGCACTGCGGAGCCTCGAATTGGCATTGCCTTCTTTTGTGCCGTGGTCGTCATCACGATGCTGGCCGCGTTGAGCTTTGATCCCCGATTGATCTGGGACGTCGAGCCGTGACTGCGGCGCCAGACCCGGCAGCGCATGAGGACCTGCCCCCGCCCGTGATCCACAACCATCGCTGGATTCCACGGCTGGTGTGGCTCGTGCCCATCGCCGCCGCTGCTCTTGGCATCTCGCTGCTGGCGCGGAGCTGGGCCGAGCAGGGACCCCGCATTACGATCAGTTTTCTCAGTGGCGAAGGGATAGAAGCCGGCAAGACTCTCGTCAAATATCGCGACGTAACGATCGGCCGCGTGTCGGCGGTCACCTTGAGCGCTGACCATCAGACGGTTCTGGTCAGCGCGGATCTGGTCAAGAGCGCCTCGACACTGCTGGACGAAGACACGAGGTTCTGGGTCGTTCGGCCACGCATCGGCGTGGGATGGGCATCGGGGCTCGACACCCTGCTCTCGGGCGCCTACATCGGCATGCAGACCGGGGCCTCGACGAGGGCCCGATACGAATTCGTCGGGTTGGAGAATCCACCGCCTCTCGCACACGGTCCCCACGGAACGCTGATTGAGCTGCGCGCGCCCGCAGCCGGCTCTCTAGCCAGTGGCGCACCGGTCTATTTCAGGCACTTCCAGGTCGGGCGCGTGATCGATGAGAATTTGTTGAGCGATGGAAGTACCCGCGTCAGTGCATTCATCGATGCGCCCTATGATCAATTCGTCAACACCAACACGAGATTCTGGAACGCTAGTGGCGTCAGTTTGAGCCTCACGGCCGATGGTCTTCGAGTCCGTACTGAGTCACTGGCGGCCGTTCTCGCGGGAGGCATTGCCTTCGATGACGGCCCCCCGGCTGCCCAGCTGACGGCCGGCCGCCCAAGGACTCGGTTCACGCTCTACGACAGCGAGACTGAGGCGATGGCTCCCCCCAGTGGGAATGCCGACTACGTGAAGATGCGGTTCGCTCAGGCCCTCCGCGGCTTGGAGGTAGGTGCTCCCGTCGAGTTCATGGGTGTGCAAATCGGCAGCGTGGCCGCCGTGGACCTGGACTACGATGCCCGTACCCAATCCTTCCCCGTTATCGTGACGGCGAAACTTTACCTGCAACGAATGGGCCGCGCCTATGAGGCACTGGCGGCTCAAGGCACCACGGAAAGCGAGGACACGATGGCCACCTTCGTTGCAGCGCTGGTTGCGCGCGGTCTGCGAGCGCAACCGCGGCCGGGCAGCCTTCTGACCGGAAAATTGTTTATCGCGCTCGACTTCTTTCCGGCCAGCCCCCGGGTCACATTCAATCCCGCGTTAAGACCCCTCGAGCTGCCAACCGTGTCCGGCACCTATCAGGAGCTCGAAGCCGGAGTGGCAAGCTTGGTCACCAAGCTCAATGCGCTGCCCTTGCAGCGCCTTGCGAATCAAGTGAGCCTCGATCTCACTGACCTGCACGGAAGCTTGGGTGCGCTCAACAAGGAGGTGCTCCCCAATGCGACGACTGCGCTCTCGGCCCTGCACGGAACGCTCGATTCCGCCCGCCAAACCGTGGGCGAGGACTCACCTCTCGTCGAGGACCTATCGGACACCCTCTCGGAAAGCCAGGCCACGCTCGTCGCCGTCCGCGAGCTGGCCGACTACCTGGATCGCCATCCGGAGGCCTTGATCCGGGGGCGTCGCCCTGAGAGTTTGCCGAGGAAAGCGTTGCGGGCGAACGGGGACGTCAACCCATGAGGCAATCCTTCCCGGCGCGTTGGGCCCTCATTCTCCTCACCTCTTGCAGCGGCTGCACCTCCGCTCCCGTCCGGTACTACACCCTCGCCCCTCCTGCAGTGCCCGGCACAAATGTCACCACCAGCCCTGCACTACCCGCAGACGCCGTAGACGTCCATCTCCCGGTGCAGGACAATCGACTCGAGATGCTCGTCCGAGACGGGACTGACGAGCTCGTGCCGCTCGATAATGAGCACTGGGCATCGCCGCTCGCCGATCAGATCCGAGATGCGGTACGAGTGGAGCTGCAGCGCGAACTCACTGAGTCTCTCGCATCCGCTGCGGGCCAGGGCCCCGGCGCAATTCGCGTTCTGATTGATGTTCAGAGGATGGACGCTGCGCTGGAGCGCTACACCGTGCTCGAGGCAACATGGACGGTGCGTTTCACTGGCTCGAACCCACTCGATCGGGCCGGTCCGCAGATGTGCTTCTTCCGCTCGTACGCCCCAATCAGTACCGGGTACGACGGCGTCGCGCAAGGCTACCAACGGCAAGTCAAAGCATTGTCGGATGATATCGGCGCTGCGGTCATCGCCTTGCTGACGACAGGGCACAGCCGGTGCACCTAGCGCGTGAGATTCACCCGCGCCAGATCGATCAGCTCACTTGCGCGCCCATCCAGGACTGCCTTCACCATGAACAGGCTGAACTTGTGCGCCTCGTCCAGAGTCTTCGCGGGCGGCATGACGAGCTCCTGACGAGCAGAGACGACATCGAGCAGCGCGGGCCCGTCGTGCTGGAGCACGTCGCGGACCGCCCCCGCGAGCTCCTGCGGCCTCTCGACGCGCACACCCTTGATACCCATGGCTTGCGCCATGGCCGCGAAATTCGGATTCTTGAGGTCGCATCCGGTGTCGAGAAATCCCGAGGCCTTCATCTCCATCTCCACGAAACCCAACGTTCCGTTGTTGAGCACGATTATCTTCACGGGCAATCCCGTCTGGATGAGCGTCACGAACTCGCCCATCATCATGGTGAAGCCACCGTCGCCGGAGAAGGAGATCACCTGTCGCCCCGGATACGTTGCCTGCGCCCCGATCGCCTGCAGCATGGCGTTCGCCATGGAGCCATGACTGAAAGAGCCGACGAGCCGCCGGCGGCCGTTCATCTTGAGGTACCGGGCAGCCCAGGCCACGGGAGTGCCTACGTCACAGGAGAAGATGGCGTCATCGCTCGCCAGCTCGCTGACGACACGGCTGAGATACTGGGGATGAGTCAGCTTGCTCTGCGGGCCGCTCTCCGCCAGGGCATCGAGATCCGCTCGCGCCTTGCGATAGTCCGCCAAGGCACCATCGAGGTGGGTCGAATCCCGCTTTTCGGAGACCAAGGGCAGGAGTGCAGTCAAAGTGTCGCCGACCGAGCCGACTAGCCCCAAGTCGAGGCCGCAACGATTCCCGAGCGCATCCGGTCGGATATCGACCTGAGCGATGCGCGCATCGTCGGGGAAGAACTGCCGGTAGGGAAAGTCCGTACCCAGCATGATAAGCGTGTCGCAGCTCTTCATAGCCCGATAGCCCGAGGCGAATCCCAACAGGCCCGTCATCCCGACATCGAACGGGTTGTCATACTCCAGGTATTCCTTGCCGCGGAACGCGTGGACGATGGGAGCCTTCAGTCGGCGCGCAAGCTCGATCACCTCATCGTGAGCGCCCGCGCAGCCCGCGCCGCCCAAGATGGTCACGCGCTGACCGCGATTCACCAGCTCCGCCAGAGCGCTCAATTCCGCCTCGCGCGGCCGAACGACCGGGGCGGCGGGCACGAGCCAGCTGGGAATCGGCTTGGCGAGCGGCTTCAACGCCACGTCACCGGGAATCACCACGACAGCCACGCCGCGCCGCCCCACCGCTACGCGCATCGCACGCAGCAGGATCTGAGGCAGCTGCTCGGGATGACTCACCAGCTCGACGTAGTGGCTGCACTCCCTGAACAACCTCTCGGGATGCGTCGCCTGGAAGTAGTCGATTCCGATCTCGGTGCTCGGAATGTGGGCCGCGATCGCGAGCACAGGGACTCTGTTGCGGTGAGCATCGCAAAGGCCGTTGATCAGATGAAGGTTTCCCGGACCGCAGCTGCCGGCGCAGACGGCGAGCTTGCCGGTGAGATGCGCCTCGGCTCCCGCCGCGAATGCGGCACTCTCCTCGTGCCGCATGTGAACCCACTCGATCTTCTCCAGCCGCCGCAGCGAGTCACTGAAACCGTTCAGGGAGTCTCCGACCACGCCGTAAACGCGTTTCACGCCGGCCTGGGCCAGGGTCTGCGCCATGTAGTCCGCCGCAGTGCCGCTCATCTTCAAACTCCTTCCGCCGCGTAATTCTTGAGGATCCGTAGATCCGTCACGGAATACGCCATGCCGAGCCGATAGCCGCGGCCCATGCGCACCGGTGCGATCAAATGCATGTCCTCACCCCTCACCTGCGGAATCGTCAGCTCCGCCGACCCCGCCCAGACGTCGACGATCGCGAGCTCGTCCGTCAGTGACATCGTGAGCTCGCCACCAGTTCTCGATGACGCCTTCCAGCGGTCGTGCGTCCGGCCTATTGAATCCATAGAACGGGCCGGCCGCAACGTCGCGATAGAACTGGGCGCGGTTGGCCGCGAGGGCCGCCCGAAAGCCATCGAATACCTCGATCGGCGTACCGCCCGGGTTACTCGGCGTTTTCACCATTAAAGGCGGTACGGCAGACATCAACACCGCCTTGGCAACGCGTCCTTTGCCGTGACGCGCGACATAACGGGCGACAACGCCGCCGCCGGTGGAGTGGCCGATATGGACGGCGTCGCGAAGATTAAGCTGCTCGACGACCGCGGCTGCGTCAGTGGCATAGTGGTCCATGTCGTGCCCATCCGACACCTGGCTCGAGCGCCCGTGTCCGCGGCGATCGAACGCCACAACACGGTACCCATGATGGACGAAGAACAACATTTGCGCATCCCAGTCATCCGCGCTGAGCGGCCAGCCGTGATGGAAAACGATGGGTTGACCTCGGCCCCAGTCTTTATAGAAGATCTGGACGCCATCCTCGGTGGTGACGGTGCTCATGATCGTAGCTCCTCTTTTGCTCTGCGCTGCAACGGGATTACTTCGGGAAATTCTCCGCGATCATCTCGAACACGTCGCCGCCCTTCCCGTGAAGCAGTGCCCTGACCGAATACATGGCCATGCCGTAGGCATTTTCCGCGGCGATGAACGGGGGCATCACCAGCTCCATCGGAGCCACCTTCACATTGAGCAGCGCCGGTCCCGGCTGGGCCAACCAGTCCGCGACCGCACTCTCGGCCTGTGCCGGGTCCGTGAGTGTTCGACCCCACAGTCCCATGGCCTCAGCAACCTTCCCGAAATCGGGATTCTTCAGGTCGGTGAAAACGGGCAATATTCCCTCGCCCTTCTGCTCGAGCTCGACGAATCCCAGCTTGCCGTTGTCATACACGGCGATCTTGATCGGCAGATTCTCCTGCACGACGGTCAGGAGATCGCCCATGAGCATGCTGAGGCCGCCATCTCCGGCGAGCGCTATGACCTGCCGTTCCGGCTGCGCCTTTTGCATTCCGATCGCATTGCCGATCGCGGTAGCCATCGTGCCATGCAGAAGGCTGCCAAACATCCGCCGCTTGCCGTTCGCCCGCACCATCCGCAGCAGCCAGACGAGTACGGTTCCATCGTCAGCGGTAAAAAGCGCATCCTCTGTCGTCAACCGATCGATGATTGAGGTGAGATACTGTCCGAAGATCTTCCCGTGGTGACCGGGAGCCGCTCGTCCGGCCTGCGCTTTGAGCGCCTTCTCATGGCGCTCGACGTATGTATTCAGGAACGTCGAATCTTCGCGTTGCCTGATCCGCGGCGAGAGCGCTTCGAGAGTGTCCTTGATATTGCCCACGACGCCGAGGTTGACCGGATGCCGGCGCCCGATGTGCGTCGGATCGATGTCGACCTGGATGATCGTTGCGTTACTGGGATAGAACTGCTTCCAGGCGAAATCCGTGCCGAGCAGCAGCAACGTGTCGCAATTGAGGATCGCCCGATACCCCGACTCCATGCCGATCACGCCGGTCATGCCGACGTTGTAGGGATTGTCGTACTCCAAAGCATCCTTGCCCCGTGAGGTGTGCGCGACCGGCGCTTGCAGGCGGCCCGCGAGCTCGACGACCTGATCGTGCGCCCCGAAACAGCCCGAGCCGGCATAGATCGTGATGTTCGAGCCCGCCTGCAGGAGCCGCGCCATCTGGTCCAGATCAGCCTCGCTCGGGCGGATCACCGGCCGATTGGTATGCACGCTGTAGGGCAGCTCATCCACGGCCTCGGAATGGGAAAGGTCTACGGGCAGAATCAGCACCGCCACTCCGCGCCGGGTGATCGCCGCCTGGCAGGCCATGACCGTCAGGCGCCGCGCCGAGGCCGGCGTCGTGACCATCTCGCAAAAGACGCTGCATCCCTTGAAGACCGACTTGAAATCGACCTCTTGAATGAAGTCGAAGCCGAGCTCGCTGCTGGTTACCTGACTGGCGATCAGAACGACCGGGGCGCGGTTGCGATTGGCTTCGTAGAGCCCGTTGATGAAGTGCAGGCTGCCTGGGCCGCAGCTGCCGGCGACCGCCGTCAACCGATCCATCACGAGCGCCTCGCCCTGCGCCGCATAGGCGCCTACCTCCTCGTGCCGCATGTGGACGAACTCAATGCCGCTCTGCGAAATACTGCTCGCAAACGCGTTCAGCGTATCGCCGACGACGCCATAACAATGCTTGACGCCAGCGCTCTCGAGAACATCTACGATGACTTGCGCAACTTTCTTGCTCATGGACGATTCCTGGAAGGTGAGGTGGCGGTGTAATTCACGAAGAAGCGCCCTCGCGAGGTGCGCGGATGGGAGCATGTTGCGGCCGAAGACTCGGCCCTCGTATCCCCTCTTCGGGGGAAGCAGCCGCTGTCTGAGACCTTCCCCCATGCGGGGGATGCAGCGCGGCCCGCAGTCCGCCTAGCGTTCCGAGAGAATGCATACCATCTTCAGAAAAGGCGCATTTGCTCTTGCCAATACGGTGGCCGTCTTGGCCGCCCTGTACATTGCCCTGGCGTTCGATCTCGAGCGGCCCTACTGGGCGATGTTCACGGTCTTCATCGTCGCCAAACCGATGTCCGGCGCCGTGCGATCGAAGGCGATATACCGGCTTGCGGGTACGTTGGCCGGTGCCGCCATGGCGGTTTTTCTGATACCGCCGCTGGTTCAGGCCCCGGTGCTGCTGTGCCTGGGGATGAGCGCATGGGTCGGGACGTGTCTCTATTTCTCGTTGCTCGATCGCACGCCTCGAAGCTACGCCTTCATGTTGGCCGGTTACACGGCTACGATCGTCGGATTCTCGGTCGTCGGTTCGCCGCAGACCGTATTCGACACCGCGGTATCGCGCGTCGAGGAAATCTCATTGGGCATCGTCTGCGCATCGATTGCACACTCGATCTTCTTTCCGCAGAACATCGCCAGCGAGATCAATGAGAAGCTCGGCCGCACGATCCAGGCCTGTGCCAATTGGATTGGCAAGGCGCTGACGCGTCCTCTGGGGCCGGAGGACGAAGTTGCCCATCGACGACTGGCGGAGATCGTCACCGATCTACATCTGCTCTACACACACGTATGGTTCGAGACCTCCGATGTTCCACGCGCCGGCGGAGTGATGCGCGCCTTGCAGGATCGCCTCACCCTGCTGTCGGCATACCTCACGACGCTGCAGAAGAGCGTCCAGGCGCTGGCGGCCCGGGCGCCACTACGCGCACCCATCGTGGCGGCGCTCGAGAGCGTCTCGAATTGGGCCCGCGCTCTCGCTGAGGCCCGCGAAGGCGACGCCGACCCACTCGGCGCATCTCCGGGTGCGCTTGCTGTCGCGCTCGATGAGAGTCAGAGCGACCTGCGGGAGTGGGAGTCTCTGCTCGAGCAGGCGGTCATGGTGCATCTCGGCAAGCTCGTCAGAACGTTGCTGGAGAGCTGCCTCCTGGCGGCCGCGTTGAGGAGCCCGGGGGCGACGCTGCCCGCGGATCTGCAGCGAGAGGCGGCTGTATCGCGCAGACGAACTCTGCACCTCGATCGAGGGCTCGCCGCGTTCTCCGGGTGCACCGCGGCAGTCTCGTGCCTCATCGCGTGTGTGCTCTGGATCCAGGGCTCGTGGCCCGAGGGTACCGTCGCGGCGCAGTTCGCTGCGATTGGCTGCTGCCTATTCGCAACGCTCGATAGGCCGGCCAAGGTCCTCGGCTCGGCGATCGTCGGCGTTGTGCTGGCGCTTCCTTTTGGGGCCCTCTACGCGTTCGCAATATTTCCGCGGATCGACGGCTTTCCGTCGCTCGCCCTGGTGCTCGCTCCGCTGGTGCTGCTCTTCAGCCTGATGCAAACCTCCGAGAAGCTCGAGGGCGCGGCAATGGTTCTGGCCATCGCATTCTCCGGTTCCCTGGCCCTGCAGAGCACCTACCAAGCGGACTTTGCGGCCTTTGTGAACACAAACAGTGCGGAAGTCATGGGACTTCTGATTGCCGACGTGACCGTGCTCGTCTTCCGCACGATCGATCCCGTATGGAGTGCTGTGCGCATCTCGCGCGCAGGCTGGCGATCCATGAGCCGACTCGCCAGTGCGACGGACACCGATATCGGCGCCTGGTCGATCCCAATGTTCGATCGGTTGGGGCTCGTTGCCTCTCGGCTCGGCCCGGCTGACCCTGCGCGCATCGCGGACAGCCGTGTCGATCCGCTGCGTGACCTGCGGGTCGGTCTCAACGTTGCCGCAATCAATCACGCCGAGCACGGCTCCGGACCGGGGGTCCCACCTCCTCTCCGGCGGGTGCTGAATGAGGTGTCTGGCGCCTACGAGGCGCTTGCCCGCGGCAGACAGGCCCGGCCCCAAGGCGACCTCCAGGCGTCGATCGACGCCGGGATTGCCTCCATCGCGGAGCGGCCCGGGTCCGCTTCGATGCGGGACACCTTGGCGGCGCTGACAGCGTTGCGGCTGGACCTGGCCCCCCGCGCCGCACCCTATCGATCGCTGCTGCCAGCCTCATGATTGGAGAAGCGCACATCGCCGGTGTGTTCATTCCTCGCCTGATATTGGTGTTCCTGCTGGCGTTCGCGGCGAGTCTGCTCCTGCGGCGCATTCTGAGATGGCTGCACTGGTACCGGTACGTATGGCACGCCGCCCTTTTCGATATAGCCGTGTTCGTGGTTCTCTCATGGCTCATCGCCGTGGCCACCACGGGATTTACGCCCTATGGCGCGGGACCGAACTGACGTGAAAAAAATCTTGCTCGCAACGGCGCGCGTTCTCGTGACTGCCGCAGTCGTGGCACTGGCCGTGATTGGCGGCCGCTGGTTATGGATTCACTACAACCTCGAGCCCTGGACACGGGACGGGCGCGTGCGTGCGGACGTCGTGGAGGTGAGCCCGGATATCGATGGTCTCGTCACCGACGTATGCGTCAAGGACGGCCAAGCCGTGCGTAGAGGACAGGTGTTGTTCGTGATCGACCAGTCGCGCTATGGGCTCGCGGAACGCCAGACGGAGGCTGCAGTGGCCGCCGATGAAGCCTCCTTGGCCCAGGCGAGGCGGGACAATCGGCGGAACCACGCCCTCGGCACACTGGTGACGACCGAAGAGGTCGAGGAAGGTCAAGCCAAAGTCGAGGAGCTCTCGGCCCAGTTGCGCGGCGCACTGGTCGAGCGCGATGTGGCCAAACTGAACCTGGCGCGGACGACCGTTCGCGCGACAGTCAACGGCTTCGTCACCAACCTGGAACTGGAACCCGGCGACTACGCCAGCGTCGGACATCAGTTCATGGCGCTCGTCGACACCGACTCCATCTATGTCGACGGCTACTTCGAGGAGACCAAGCTCCCTTGGATTCGCGTGGGCGATCGCGCCAACGTTCATCTGATGGGTGTGAAGGCGGTCTTGCATGGCACCGTCGTCGCCATCGCAGCGGGCATCGAAGATCGCGAGCGAAGCGCGAGCAGCTCGGACCTCGCCAATGTCACCCCGACCTTCAGCTGGGTGCGCCTGGCGCAGAGAATCCCCGTCCGCGTCAAGCTCGACCCCGCCCCCGACGGCATCCGCCTGATCGCCGGACGTACGGCCACCGTGGCAATCCAGGTGCCTCGCCACCGCCCACCGGAAGGGAGCCGCTCGTGAGTCGAGCGCGAACCGCATTTCCGCTTGCCGGCGTCAGCCTCCTCCTCCTCGTCGACGCTTGCACGGTCGGCCCAAATTACCGAGTCCCCGACCGTGCGCTGGTGAAATCGCCTGCGGCAACCGGCGCCTTCGTCGGGAGCTCGAGCCGATCGGTCTCCGTAACACTCCTGCCGCCCTACTGGTGGCGGCTCTACAAGAATCGCGACCTCGACGCTCTGGTGGAGGAGGCCTTTGCCGAGAACACCGATCTGCGCATGGCGAATGCCAACCTGGAGAATAGTCAGGCGTTGCTGCGGGAAGCCAGGACGCTCCGCCAGCCCAGCATTGCGGTCGGGGCTGGCGTCGAGTATGCACAGCTCGCAGGCGAACAATACCTGCTGCCCATCACTCCTCCGCGAAACACTTACTACGACTCCGGAGTGTCGATCGGGTACGACCTTGACCTTTTCGGGGGGATTCGCCGCGGCATCGAAGCGGCTCGAGCGGATGACGAAGCCGTCGCGGCGGCGCGCGATCTGGTCAGGGTCAATGTTGCGGCCGAGACTGCGCGCGCTTATGCGGAAGTCTGCGGGACCGGCCTGCAGCTCGTGGCCGCCAGAAGGTCACTCGCTTTGCAGAAGCAGAGTCTCGAGCTCACCCAGAAGCTGCGCGAGCGCGGACGCGCCATCGATCTCGATGTGACCCGTTCGCAGCAGTTCGTGGATGAGCTCACGGCGGTCATTCCGAATCTCGAGGCCCTCCAGCGCAACGCGCTCTACCGATTGACGACGCTGACCGGCAAGCCGCCATCGGAATTTGACCGTAACCTGGAAGACTGCGCGACGCCTCCCCGGATGATGGAGCCCTTGCCCATCGGAGACGGTGCCGCGCTGCTGAGACGTCGTCCGGACGTTCGCGAGGCCGAGCGACAGCTGGCGGCTGCAACCGCCGGGATCGGCGTGGCGACGGCTCAGCTCTATCCTGACATCACGCTCGGCCTCGGTGGGGGTTCACTCGGCGTGCACTCCGATGTCCTGACCTCACCGACCGATTTCTGGCAGGTGGGCTCGGTACTCAGCTGGCAGGCCAACCAGAGTGCCGCACGGGCTCGAATCGCCGGCGCGAACGCGGAAGCGAAGCTGGCGCTCGCGCATTTCGATGGTGCGGTGCTGACGGCTCTTGACGACGCGGAATCGGCCCTGACCACCTACCAGCACGACCTGCAGCAGGAAGCGAGTCTGAATGCCGCCCGCGACGAGGCTGCAAGGGTCGCGAGAGGTGAGGAGAGGCTCGAGGTCGGCGGCCGTGCCACCGCGCTCGACGTCATCGATGCTCAGCGCACGCTCGCCTCGGCCGAGCAATCCCTGGCGCAATTGCAGAGCGGGATCTCCGAAGATCAGGTGGCCGTGTTTCTCGCGCTGGGCGGAGGCTGGGAGACAGCCCCCCGCCCGGAGTGAAGCGGGGACGCGTCCGCCTCTTTTGCATCGCCCGACCATCAATCGTGCCCTTCAACATGTGCTCGAAGCCACGCGAGTATGTCCGGCCAGCCTCGATGCTGCGTACGAGCCCTTTCAGTCGTCAATCCAGAATGGATCACGCGCACCGTCGTGACGCCATCCTGTTCTTTCAACTCAAAACTGACGAGCGTCTCTAGTGACTCTCCCTGCCAGCTCGGTAGCCAGGTAAAGCTCAGGAGGTGCGGTCGCCGGATCTCGCGATAGACGCCCTGTACTGTGAAGGGTCCGCCGCCGACGCCGATGCCGCTCATTAACCATTTGCCGCCCACGCGCAGGTCGGATTCCACGTGTGTCGTCTTGAACCTGCCCTCGGCACCCCACCACTTCACGCGCTCCTCTGGGCTGGTCAGCGCGACGAAAATCCGATCCGCGTGAGCATTGATTGTGATCTCCTCGATGATCGTATCGGTTGAGATTGCCTGATTCATCGTTCCTCCTCGACATGTCTCTTGAGGTCGCGGAGCGTGCCCTTCCAAAACTCTTCATAGTCGCGCAACCAGTCGTCTACCGCCCTCAGCGGCCGAGCGTTCAACTCGCAAATGCTCGCCGTCCCGCGCTGGTGCGCGACGATGAGACCGGCCGACTTGAGCAGCCTCACGTGTTTTGAAATCGCAGGACGGCTAGTCCGGAAGTTACCCGCGATCGCGCCGACGGATTGCGGACCCTGTCTGAGCAAGCTCAGGATCTCTCGTCGCGTCGGATCGACGATGGCCCTGAAGATCGCCTGCCGTTGTACCTTGTTAACCGTAACCATGTGGTTACGGAATGGTAACCAAGCGGTTGCCATCGGTCAATGCCTATCGGGGCGTCGAGCTCGGGTCCTACGTTGCCTCTAGCTCGGGCGGCGTGGTCTGAAGGCGGAAAAATGCGCTCTCACCTCTGCATGCGCATCAGCTGGTCTGCCGGGACCATCATATGATTGAGGTGCGCCATGATCCACAGCGACCCGGTGACGACGAGGAACACGATCAGGATCCCGAACGCGAGAGCGAGGATGTTGTTCGTGTTGTCGGGCGCCGTCGTGATGTGGAGGAAGAAGATTAGGTGAATGCCCATCTGCGCCAGCGCGAATGTCACGAGGGCGACGGGCACGGCGGGCCCGTAAATGAGGTGCGTGTCGGCCGCCCAGAAGGAGGCGGCGGTGAGCGCAACCGCAAGCGCCAGGCCCAGGAGGTAGGTGGTGAGACCTGCCGCGAGACCCCTGCCCGCCTGCTCATCGCCCTGGCCTGGAGCGACATCCAACATTCTGTCACTCATGCGCGCACTCCGATCAGATAGACGAATGTGAAGATCGCGACCCAGATGATGTCGAGGGCATGCCAGAAGAGACTGAAGCAGATGTAGCGCCGGCGGATGTCGGGGCGAAAGCCCTTGGCATAGAATTGCGCCATCATCGTGCCGAGCCAGAGAAGGCCCGCGGTGATATGAGCGTCGTGGCAGCCGACGAGGGCGAAGAACGAGGAGAGATAAGCACTGCGGGAGGGGCCGGCGCCCTGGGCCACGAGACCGGCAAACTCGTGTATCTCGAGAGAGAGGAAGGCGAGCCCGAGTAGGCCCGTGGCGGCGAGCGCGAGCTGCGTGAACAGCTGGCTGCGCTGCTCGACGGCGAGGCTCGCCATCCCGCAGGTGAAGCTCGACAGCAGCAGGCACACGGTCTCGACGACAACGTTGTGCATGTCGAAGAGTTGCGCGCCGCCTGGTCCCCCCGCCGTCGCACCGCCGAGCACGGCGTGGGCGGCGAAGAACGCCGAGAACATCACGATATCTGAGAGTAGAAAGACCCAGAAACCGTATCCGACGATGATGCGCTTGGAAGCAGGCCCCCCTTCACCGTGTCCGGGAGCATCCATGGATTGCTCCGCCAGCGCATCAGTACGCGGCCCGAGGGCGCCGGGGCTGAGCGGCAGTCGCAGTGTCGTGCTCGGGGTGCTCACGGGGTGGACTCCTGAAGGGCATAGGCACGGGCGGCACGGTTTTCGCGATCGATGCGGGCCACCTCCTCGCGTGGAATGATCTTCTCGGCGACATCGCGCCAGGCAAATGCGACGAACGTTGCGTAGGCGCCGATGAGGCCCAGGATGGCGAGCCACCAGATGTGCCAGATGCAGGCGAAGCCGACCACGACCGCGAAGAAGGCCGTGATGAAGCCGGTCGGCGAATTGCGCGGCACTTCGATCTCCTCATAGGCCGGCTCCGCGCTCAATTGCATCGCTTCCCGCGCCTTGCTCTTCATGCCCCAGTACGGCTCCTCACCCTTGACGTTCGGCATCACCGCGAAGTTGAAGAGCGGCGGGGGCGAATGGGTGGCCCACTCGAGCGTCCGTCCGTCCCAGACATCTCCCGTCAGGTCTACGCGACGATGGCGTGAGCGAATGGAGACCACGAGCTGTGTGATCTGCAGCACGATCCCGCAGAGGATGATCAGGGCTCCGACGCCGGCCACGAGCACCCAGGGGTGCCACTCCGGGTTGTCGTAGTGCTGCAGGCGCCGCGTCATCCCTTCGAGCCCGACGACGTAAAGCGGCATGAACGCCACGTAGAAGCCGACGATCCAGCACCAGAATGCCGCCTTCCCCAGCCGCTCATCGAGCCTGAAGCCGAAGGCCTTCGGGAACCAGTAGGTGTAGCCGGCGAAGGCGCCAAAGAGCACGCCTCCAATGATCACGTTGTGAAAGTGCGCCACGAGAAAGAGCGAGTTGTGGAGCACGAAGTCCGCGGGCGGCACCGCCATCAAAACGCCGGTCATGCCTCCGATCACGAAGGTCACCATGAAGCCGATCGCCCAGAGCATCGGAGTCTCAAAGCGCACCCGGCCGCGGAACATGGTGAAGAGCCAGTTGAAGACCTTCACTCCCGTGGGCACGGCGATGATCATCGTCATGATGCCGAAGAACCCGTTGACATCGCCCCCCGCTCCCATGGTGAAGAAGTGATGCAGCCAGACCATGAAGGAAAGGATGCAGATGGCCATCGTGGCCACGACCATCGAGCGATAGCCGAAGAGGGGCTTGCCGGAGAAGGTCGAGACCACCTCCGAGAACACCCCGAACGCAGGCAGGATGAGGATGTAGACCTCGGGGTGTCCCCACGCCCAGATGAGATTCATGAACATCATGGGGTTGCCGCCCGCCGCGTTGGTGAAGAAGTGGAAATCGAGGTAGCGGTCGAGCAGCAGCATGGCGAGCGTGGCGGTGAGAATCGGGAAGGCCGCGATGATGAGCAGGTTCGCGGCGAGCGCCGTCCAGCAGAAAATCGGCATGCGTCGGTACCCCATACCCGGCGCACGGATCTTGAGTATGGTGGTCGCGAGATTGATGCCGCCCATGAGTGTCCCGATACCTGCGATCTGTAGCGACCAGAGGTAATAGTCGACCCCGACATCGGGCGAGTAGCGAAGCTCAGAGAGCGGTGGGAAGGGGAGCCAGCCGGTGCGGGCGAAGTTGCCGACGACGAGGGACACGTTCACGAGGAGCGCGCCGGCGCAGGTGAGCCAGAAGCTCACGGAGTTGAAGGTCGGAAAAGCCACGTCGCGCACCCCGAGCTGCAGGGGCACGACGAAGTTCATCAGTCCCACCACGAACGGCATGGCAACGAAGAAGATCATGATCGTGCCGTGGGCCGAGAAGATCTGATCGTAGTGATCGGGCGGCAGGTATCCCGGGGCGTGGAAAGCGAGGGCCTGCTGTGAGCGCATCATCAGAGCGTCGCTGAAGCCGCGCAGCAGCATCACGCCCGCGAGGGCGCAGTACATCACCCCGATGCGCTTGTGATCGACGCTCGTAATCCACTCGCGCCAGAGGTAGGGGAGATAGCCCTTGAGGACCACCCACGCGAGGATGGCCGCGAGAATCAGCACGACGATCGCACCGGTGATCAGCGGGATCGGCTCATTGAGTGGAATCGCCTGCAAGGTGAGCTTGCCGAACATGTTCATACTCCCTTGCCCGTGTTGATGCTTGCTGAGACGTGTGTCACTTGGGGCCCCTGACCCGGCGGCAGGCGCTGCGAGGCGATCGCCTCGAACAGACCCGGTGCAACCGCACGGTAGGTAGAGGGCGGCACGTTCGATGACTGTCGGAGAAGCACCCGGTAGGCCGCCTGATCAAGCACCGGCCCGTTCGCTCGCGCCGTCGCAACCCACTGGGCGTATCCATCTGGAGATACCGCGTCGGTATGGAAGTTCATGTCTGCAAAGCCGTCCCCGTTGAAATGCGCGGCGAGTCCGAGGTACGCGCCGGGACGATCAGCCTCGAGATTGAGCTCGGTGACCATGCCGTTCATGGCGTAGATCTCGCTCCCGAGCTGAGGCACGAAGAACACGTTCATCACCGTCGCTGAGGTCAGGCGAAAGTGCACGGGCCTGCCGACGGGCACAACCAAGCGATTGAGGCTGGCGATATGCTCTGCGGGGTAGATGAAGAGCCACTTCCAATCGAGTGAGACGACGTCGACCTCGAGCGGCGCTTGCCGGGAAGGCAACGGCCTGGCCGGATCGAGATCGTGGGAGCCGACCCAGGCGACGCCGCCGAGAAAGATCACGACGAACGCCGGGACGGCCCAGACGAGCAACTCCAGCCGCCCGGAATAGGCCCAGCCCGGTGCGTAGGTGGCATGGCGATTGGTGGCCCGATACCGCCAGGCAAAAAAGAACGTGCAGAGGATCGTTGGCACGACGATGACCAGCATGATGGCAAGCGCATCGAGCAGAATGACCCGATCGCCTGCGCCGACCGGCCCCGCGGGGTCGAGCACGCCGGGCCCGCAGCCTGACAGCGCAGCGCTCGCCAATACCAACGCACTGACCAGGAAAATCCGGGCGGGCCTCGATCGGCCGGCGGCCATGGCGGGCGCTTGGTGTGATAACGAATTGCAGTTAAAATCGCGCACGCGATTCACCTCAGCAGTAGATTTGCACAGGCCTGATATTTTCAGCCGGGCCCGGCGCGTCGATTCCTCAACGGGACAGCTCGCGATGTAACCGGATCGCGTTGCCGGCAAGAATCCCCCGATCGGGGGACCTGTCTGCTCGACATCCGCCTGGGGACAATCCTCGCCATTGCCGCAGGCGGACCATCAGCTCTGCACAAGCGCATATCAGCAAGCTGCAATCCTTGGCTCGGCGAGCGTGTTAACCTGCCGCATTGCAACCGAGCCGCCCGGGGGCGGGCATAGATGTCTCGTATGCGAAAGACTCTTTGCGCCGGCTTTTCCCTCGCACTGCTGCTGAGCGGGGTGTCAAGCGCGCAAGGAGCTCCGCCCCCCGGCAGAAGCGCCGTGTCCCAGGCACTGATTGATCCTCATGTAATTCGGCTGCGGGTGCTCGAGGGTGACGACATTCGATTCTTTCAGCTTCCGGCAAACGCAGGTCTGTCGCAGAGCCGCGTGACGCAGATCGTTCAGGATGGTCAAGGATTTCTTTGGTTTGCGACCCAGCACGGGGTGGATCGCTACGACGGATATGAATTCAAGGTGTTCAAGAATGAGCCCGGCCAGACGGGCAGCCTGTGTGGAGTGTTCGTGACATCGCTGTTCGAGGACCGCGCGGGAAATCTCTGGGTGGGGTGCGAAGCAGGGGTCGATCGATTTGATCCGACGACAGAGACCTTCGTTCACTATCACATAGCGGCGGCACCCGTATCCCATCTGTCGGATGCCGTCAGACACATCTATGAGGATCGCAGCGGGATGTTGTGGCTGTCTACGGGGCGCGGTCTTGCGAGGCTGGATCCGCGCTCCCGACAGACCATCTGGTTCCATCACAACTCCGGTGACCCCTTCAGCCTGAGCAGCGACGACGTAAAGTTCTGTGGAGAAGACCGACACGGGACCTTATGGATAGCAACTGGTCAAGGCCTTGATGCATTCGACCCGAAGACCGGACACGTAACGCTCCATGTCCCGCTCCGGGAGCCCCACGAGTTGTCCTTCCATGAAGATCACCATGGCGTCTTCTGGATTCTCGCCGCCTCAGGGAACGGCTTGGCGGCACTGGATCGCAAGACAGGTCGGCTGACTCGGTATTCTTTTACTACCACCGATCTGCCCGGCCTGCCGCTGACGGGTGTGATCAAAATGCTCGAGGATCGGGCGGGTAATCTCTGGGTGGCAACCCTATCGGACGGCCTGCTTCTATTCGATCGCAAGCACGGGCGGCTCATTCGTTACCGTCACGATCCGTCGAATCCCGACAGCATCCCCGAGGATCGGATCACGACTCTGTTTGAGGACCGCGAGGGCAATATCTGGGTTGGGCTTGGTGCAACTCAGCCCACGTTCTTCACGCCAGGATCCTCTCCCTTCGATAAGCTGCCCTTCGACTCCGGCAATCGGGCGAATCTCGGCGAAAAGCTGGTCAACGCGATATTCCAGGATCGCGAAGGAGTCCTGTGGATCGGGACTACCGGAGCGCTGGACCGTTGTGACTCCAGCGGCAGGCGGTGCACGCATTACGCCATCCCAGGGCACGGAATCGCGAGTGATGTCCTGAGCATCATCGAGGACCGCTCCGGAACTCTGTGGGTCGGAACCTCGGGGCAGGGCCTGTGTCGATTCAATCGCGTCATCGGTCGTTGCCGGATGTTCCGTCATTCGACCGGCGATCCATCAAGCATCAGCAACGATACGGTCGACCGGCTGCTGATTGATCGCGAAGGGATCCTGTGGGTCGCAACGGCGGATGGCCTGGATAGGTTCGATCCTGTAACTCAAGGCTTCACGATCTATCGAGATCAGTCGTCGATGGATTCGGCGGCGCAGATGATATCGATGGTGGAAGACCAGGACGGGAGGCTGTGGCTCGCGAGCCTCGGGTCGGGCCTCCTCAGGTTCGACCGGAGAACCGGACGCCTCCGCCCTTTCGGCGGCCGAAGCGGTTCAGGCGGCGGAGGCAACGCGCTCGATGACACCAGCACTCAATACGTAACTGCGGTCCACATCGATCGCAGGCACAGGCTCTGGGTCGGCACTTTCAACGGACTCGACCGAATCGACCCCCTGACGGGCAGGACAACGCGATACTCGGAAGCCAATGGCCTGGCGAGCACCGGGATAAGCTGCATCCTCGAGGACGCGAGCGGCGATTTATGGCTGAGCACCACCAAGGGCATCTCCAAGTTCGATCCTGACACCGGTATCTTCCAGAATTTTTCGGTTGCCGATGGACTTCCAGGTGATCTGACCGCCTACAGCGCGTGCTTCAAGAGTGCAACCGGGGAGATGTTCTTTGGAGGCTTCACCGGCGCCACCAGGTTCCGGCCGGAAGAAGTCACCGCGGACTCGTACGCACCACCTGTCGTCCTGACGTCCTTTGATCTTTTCGGCGCGCCTGTCAATATCGGCCCGAAATCGCCGCTGCGGCGAGTGATCGGATTCAGCAGGGAGGTCGCCCTGGAGCACGATCAGAATAGTTTCTCGTTCCAGTTCTCGGCGCTCAGCTTTCGCAGTCCCGCGACCAATCGCTATCGGTACCAGCTCGAGGGTCTGGACCCGGGCTGGCACGAAGTCGGAAGCGACCGCCGGTACGCCACCTACACGACTCTTCCCCCCGGAACGTATCGCTTCCGGCTGCAGGGCGCGACGAATCGGGGACCCTGGAGCGAGCCGGGCGTGAGCCTGGCCATCCTGATCGCGCCCGCTTGGTGGGCCACCTGGTGGGCCCGGGCGCTGTTCGCGCTCGCAGCGCTCCTTGCGATTCTGGCTCTATATTTCCTGCGCGTGCGCCAACTCCAACGACGGTTCGAAACTCAGCTCGAGGCGCGCGAAAGCGAGAGAATGCGGGTCGCGCGCGAATTGCACGATACGTTGCTGCAGAGCTTCCAAGGGCTGCTGCTGCGCTTTCAAGTAGCGTACGAGCTGCTTCCGGGGCGACCGGCCGAAGCCAAGCAGAATCTGGGGAGCGTGATCGATCGCACGGTGCACGCCATCAACGAGGGTCGTGATGCCGTGCAGGGGTTGCGCGCCTCCGTCGCCGAGGGCGATGATCTTGTCCTTGCGGTCGAAACGCTCGCCGAGGAGCTTGCCAGCGACCCCTCCCAGGAAAACGTGGTCTTCCGCGTCGATGTTCAAGGCACATCGCGACGACTGCGCCCGATAGTACGCGATGAGATCCACCAGATCGCGGGGGAGGCGTTGCGCAACTCCCGGCGGCATGCTCACGCGTCTGAAATCGAAGTAGAGGTCCGATATGACAAGCGGCAACTGCGGCTACGGGTCCGTGACAATGGCCGGGGAATCGATGAGAAATTCCTGAGCGGTGACGGTGCGGCGGGTCACTACGGCCTGCATGGCATGCGCGAGCGCGCCGAGCTCATTGGGGGAAAGTTGACCATTTGGACGGCAGCCGGTTCGGGGACCGAGATCGAGCTCCTAGTGCCCGCCATTCGGGCCTATGCGGCGGGCTCCTCCCGGCGCTTGGCGTGGCTCGTCAGGAAGCTCTCGGGGGCGGCGCATGAGTGAAGCCTCCGCCGTCATTCGAATCCTGGCGGTCGACGATCACCCCCTGATCCGCGAGGGCATCGCACACCTCATCGCGCGCGAATCGGACATGCAGCTGGTTGCCGAAGCCGAGAGCGGACGCGAGGCCATCCGTCAGTTCCGGGAACACCGCCCGGACATGACGCTCATGGACCTACAGATGCCAGAGATGAGTGGCCTCGATGCCATCATTGCGATCCGCAAGGAGTTTCCGGAGGCACGCATCATCGTGCTGACCACCTTTCCGGGGGACGCGCAGGTTCTGCGCGCACTCAAGGCCGGGGCGCAGGCTTACCTCCTGAAGACCACGCTGAACACTGAGCTGCGGCAAACCATTCGTGCGGTGTACGCCGGAAGAAAGTCTCTTTCCGCGGAGGTCTCTTATGAGCTGGCCGAGCACGCGACCGACGACGCGCTCACCGCGGCGGAAATCCGCGTGCTGCGACTGATCGCCGCCGGGAACGCCAACAAAGAGATCGCCGCGCAGCTTTCGATCAGCGAGGAGACCGTCAAGGGGCAGGTCAGCAGAATCCTATCCAAGCTCGGAGCGAAGGACCGGACTCATGCCGTAGTGATCGGCTTGAAGCGCGGCATCATCGAGCTTTAGGTCCACGAAAGTGGGTCCCCATTCGCCCTTTAGGGGCTTTCAGCACGCTGGACAAAGCCTATAGCCTCAAGGGACTGTGCGCCGGCTCTACTCCACCTTCGCCCAAGGCCCACCCGGGGTTGGACTCCTGCTGATCCGTCTCGTGGCCGGGATTACCGGGATCGTCCTTGGACTGAACGCGTTGCATAGCGCTCCAGGCCCCGAGCCTACGCTGTTTCATGTGCTGTGGGTGGGACTGAGCTCCCTACTCATCATCGGCCTGTGGACCCCGGCCGTCGGAACACTCCTGGCGCTCAATGCGCTCTGGCATGCGTTCACGCACGTGGAGTACCGCTGGTACTGTGTGGTGGTCGGAATCCTGGGTGTCGCCCTCGCCCTCCTCGGCCCCGGCATGTGGTCGGTCGATGCGCGCCTCTTCGGATGGAAGCGCCTGGAAATCAGTGACCGCAAGCGACCTGGCCCGCCACGCTGAGCCTGCCTCGAGGGCCTGGCGAGTCCGATCGGGCTGTCGTTCTCGTCCGATATGCCGGAAAAAGACACACGTTTCGGGCTCGCCGCCGCAGCGCCGGCCGGCCCAAGCTGTTTACCAGAATCGATTGCGAGCGGAGGCGGCCTTCATGAAGAACGACGAGCACTTCGGCCACACCACCCCAAACGACTTGTCGGTCGTTGCCGCGCAGCTCGTCGAGGCTGCATGCAAAGCTCGCGATGGTGACCGCGAAGCGGCAAGAGCCCACATTGCGCAGGCCGTCGCGCTTCTTCACGGGAAGCCGAGATTCGGGCCGAGCATCATCCCTGCGCTACCCGCAGGAGTGCGACAGGTCGCGCGCGGAGGTCTCGCAGCATGGCAGGCACGCCGGCTCGTGGCGCATATCGAAGCCAACATTGACCGCCGGATTCATGTTCGGGAGCTCGCCAAGCTCCTCGGCCTCAGCGCGAGCCACTTCTGCCGCGCGTTCAAATGCACCTTCGGCGCAGCGCCACACACGTATGTGCTGCGCCGGCGCATCGAAGTGGCCCAAGGCCTGATGCTGACGACGGGCGAGCCGCTGAGCTCGATTGCTCTACGCTGCGGCATGTGCGATCAGCCGCACTTCACGCGCTGCTTTTTTCGCATCGTCGGTGAGACGCCGTACTCGTGGCGCCGCTCTCGACTTGGCGCGCTCGAAGAGCGTGCCGACATCTCTGAGCGCCGCGTCGTTGGCGCCTTTCCGGCGACGCAGGCGGAACAGCAGATTTGCACAAGCGGGCGCTGGCAAACGACAAGCCCCCTCTAGGGAGGTCATCTATGCTCTGGACATGCCCTCGATGGATCAGATGACAGCACCGTTCACCGACGACGGCATCGCGCAAGCGCCGGATTCGTCCGGGGTTCTGTCGCTATCGATCGCCGGTTCCCGAGCCCGCTCGTCCGATGGTACCTGGGCGATTCGGCGTGCGATCGTTCGGGCTCGTTCCGCACTCCTGAGGATGCGACTCGAGGAGGCGGCCAAGGCGATCGCACAGCTCAGCCGGCTGTTGAGCAACCGCCGGCATTCGGAGCAGGCCCTCTACTCCCGCGCCCTGTGGATACTCCAGGCTTGCCGTCTGGCGGCGGGGGACGACTTCGCGGCCGCCCGCAGCGCGCTGGCGACGGTACCGGCACTCCGTGACGACGTCGTCTCGGCAACGATTCGCCGCTATGTGGATTGGAAAAGCGGCGCGCGGGAACAGGCATGCGCACCGGAGGCCTTCGACTACCTGGCTGCGCCAGCTCGAGGCCAGGCCATATACAAGCTCCTGAACCTCTGTATGAGCGCAGCCATGGCATTCGATCGGCTGCATCTGACGGTCTCCGCCACTCTTGCCGCCGAGGCGCTCCGATTCGCACGAGAGCACTACGGTCAACACTCGCCAATGAGCTGCTTGCCGGCAACCCTGCTCGCTCAGGTCGCTTATGAGCAGGGCCGTTTCGAGGAAGCCGAGGCTCTACTCGCGCCACGACTGCAGGTGATCCGTACCTCAGGCCTGCCGGAGTGCATCGTCAGAACCACGGTCCTGCTCGCACGGCTTGCGTTCCATCGCGGGCAGCAACGCGCCGCACTGACGGTCCTGCGCGAAGCGGAAGCCCTTGGCCGAGTACGCCGCTGGCCTAGGGTGATCGCCGTCGCTTCCTCGGAGCACGCTAGAGCGTCACTTCTCAGGCGCTACGATGAAACACCAGGCTCGGAGCGTGAGAGCCCCAATGTGCGGGCACTGTCGCCGCCACCGGAGGGATTTTCGTCCGGCGAGTCGCCCCAATTCTCTACAGTGGCAGGTACCCTTGAACGCCTCGCCTCGGCCGCCGCCAGCGGCTCCGGCAACGACTGTTACGCGCTTCTGATCGCCTGCCTGCGGATCGGCGCCGCGCACGGACTGCGCATGGTCTTCGTCGATGCGGGCCAACCGATTCTCTCGCTGCTGAAGAGTCTCTACTCCGAGCTCTCAGCGAGCGATGCACAGACCTCCGATTTGCGCGCCTACATCGCCACCATTCTCAAGGTGACTACCCCGCTCGCCGCCGCGGGCGCGGATCCAACGACCTATCGTCACCTCTCAGAGCGCGAGATCGGCATTCTCGAGCTGATTGCGCATGGCATGTCCAACAAACGCATCGCTCTCTCGTTGGGCATCACACCGGAGACCGTGAAGACTCATGCGAAGAGCATCTTCGTGAAGCTCTCCACCCGAACTCGCGCCCAGGCTGTCGCCCGCGCGGAGGCGATCGGCTTGCTGTGACGCCTTCAGCGCGCGCCTCCACGCCGCTGGCGATTGCCCTGTTGCCTCGCGGAAGCGCCTGCACAGATGCGCCTGATCCGAAAATCCGCAGCGCAGCGCAATCTCGCTCAGATCCGTTTCGGTCTGAAGCATGTATCGCACGGCAAGCTCCAGCCGGCGCCGGACCACGAAGGCGTGCGGCGACTCGCCGAACGTAAGCCTGAAGGCGCGCGCGAAATGCGCCTCGCTGCGCTGCACCAGCGCGCACAGGTCGGCAACGAGCAGCCGATTCATCATGTTCTTATCGATGTATTCGCGCACCTTGCGCACCTGCCACCTGAGTAGCCGCCCTTTTCCGTCAGGCACCTCCGCCCTCGCATCGTGATCGATCTGCTTTTTGAGGAGCGAGGCCGCTTGAACCACGGCGCAATGCGCTGCCGGCGCGCACTCGTGCAGATCGGCAATGGCTGAATCGAGCAGTGCAATCGCGTGGTACACCCATTCGCGCGATCGACTCGCGACAGACTGTAAGCCGCCCTCGGTATGAGCTTTCATTGGTAGCGCCCTCTTCCGCACGGATGCCTGACCGTGAGCCAGATATACTTGGCGCCGGGTGGCTGCGCCCCTAGCGGAAGTGAGGACTTCGATAGGGAGGGGAGGAAGGGTAGACTTGCCGCGATGAGCGATGAAGGGCGCGAGGCGCCGATCCTTGAGAGCAAGCTTTATCCCGCCACCGGGACGAGAAAGCCGCTGCCGCGACCCAGGCTCGAATTGCTGAGCGATGTCCTGGACGGTACCTACCCGGTCGTCCTGGTGATCGCCCCCGCCGGTTACGGCAAGTCCACACTGATGGCTCGGTGGCACGCGCACCTGGCTGAGCGCGGCGTTCCCTGCGCCTGGCTATCGCTGGATGAGGGCGACAACGACAAAGTGCGTTTCATGCGGCACCTGCTTGCGGCGTTGCAAAAGGCGGACGTGCACCTTGGCCCCGCCCTATCGGCAAACTTGGTCGCTGACTTCCCGAGTGGTGCCAAGCCGCTACTGCAGATGCTGGCGGACGACCTCGCAAGGCTTCAGCATCGTATCGTCCTGTTCCTTGATGACCTGCATTTCGTCCACGAGCCCGAGGTTCTCGAGATCGTGGATTGGCTGGTGAACTACGCGCCGCGAACCCTCCAGCAGTTCATCGGCAGCCGGGAGACCCGGCACCTGCGGCTGGGTGGCCTGCGCGTACGGCAACAGCTGTTCGAGCTGGAGTCCCGAAAACTGCAATTCAACCTCGAGGAAGCATCGAAGTTCTATTCCAGCCGCCTCGGACGGGAGCTGCCGGTGGCGGATCTGCAGCGGCTCATCGACCGGACCGAAGGCTGGCCCGCGGCACTCGAGCTCGCCGGGCTGGCACTCGCCGGGCTACCGGAGCAGGCGGCCTTCATCGAGGACTTCGCTGGCACCGACGTCGGCGTGGTCGATTACCTGGGCGAGGCCGTCCTGTCGCGCATGGACGAACGCACGCGCACTTTCGTTTACCGGATTTCGATGTTCGACCGCATCAGCGCGCCGCTCGCCCAGGCAGTCGCACAGACCGATGACGCCGAGGAGTTGTTGCAGGTACTGAGGCTGCGCAACGTGTTCCTGATCCCGCTGGATCGGTCGGCGACCTGGGTGCGCTTTCATCATCTGGTCGGCGAGTTTTTCCGTGACCATTATCGCCGGGCGGCTCCGGCGCAGGCCAGGGAGTGCCTGCTCCACGGCGCCCATTGGATGCACGCCAACGGCTACGTAGAGGAGGCTGTGAACGCCCTGATCCGAGCGCAGGACTGGGAGCAGGCCACACGGTGGGTCGCCGAAAGCGTGGAGGAGCTCGTCTTCCGCCGCGGCTATCATCAGACGATCCTCGGCTGGATGAATGCTCTTCCCGAGGCTTGGGTCGATCGCCATCCCGTGATCCGCATCCAGTACGCCTTCGCGCTCTCGTTCTACCTGCGGGATCGGGAATACGAAGCGCAGATCTACCGCTTACAGCAGCTGCTGAAGAGTCTCGAGGAGCAACCACAGCGCGACGAGCGGATGATCGACGAATTGCGTTGCGCGGTAGAGCTGCAGACCGCGTTGTCAACCGGTCTGCGCGACGATGGCAAGCGCGGCGGCGAGCTGGCCCGGGAGTGGCTCGCGAAGTGGCCCGACGCTTCGCTGCGGCGCAAGGGAGTGATGGGGAACGTGCTCGCCTTCGGGCTCAAGAGCACGGGCGAGATTGGCCGGGGACTCGAGGTGTTGGCCGAGACGCGCCGCTGGCTCTCGCAGGGCGAGGGCTACTACGCTCTGGCCTGGACCAACTATCTGGAGGCGCTGCTGCTCATGAAGCGCGGCAGCTATCTCGAAGCAAGACTTGCGTGCTCCAGAGGACTCGGCCTCGTCGAGCGCGAATTGCACGACTATCCGGCGCACGCGAGCGGCCTGCTGCATGCCGTGTTCGCGGCCATTGCGTACGAGTTCGATGACATCGACCAGGCGGCCGAGCACGTCGAGCAGGCGATGAGCGGCGTGAACGAGTGCGGCCACGCCGACGCGATGATCCTCACCTACCTGACACAGGCTCGCCTGCAGCGCTTGCACCACGACGAAGGCGGCGCGCTGGCGATACTGCGGGACGGTCAGGAGCTCGGAGAGCGAAGAGCGTTGCAGCGCGTAACGCTCACACTCGCGGCCGAAGAGTGCAGCAGCCTCGCGCGCTCGGGACGTTCCGAGGAAGCCCGGCTGGTGGCCACGCGCTTCGGCTTCGACAAGTTGCCGGTGCCGGCCGGCATGCCGGAGCTCACAACTGACAAGACGTTGCGCGCCGCCTCACGCTACTTGCTCGAGCGAGCGCCGCGACTCGTCGTCGAGGCCCTGGGTGGCGCCATCGAGCACTGCCAGCAGCGCGACCTGGCCCACCGCCTGGTGGAGCTGCTGCTGCTTCGCGCTTTGGCACACAAGCGGGATGGCGAGGTCACGAGCGCTCTCGCCGATCTGCACCGCGCACTGACCATCGCCGCCCCGAGGCAGTACCTGCGCGTGTTTCTCGACGAGGGTCGCGAGCTCAGCCCGTTGCTCGATCGCCTGGACCCGCAGCGGCTCCGCGGCTCCGCGGCCGCGCCGCTGGCACTCCATCTGCAGCAGGCCATGCGCAAGCCCGATGGCCAGAGCGATCAGCCGGCGTCGGCTGCTCTCGGCGAACCGCTCACCAGGCGCGAAATCTCGATCCTCAAGCGCCTGGAATCGGACCTGAGCAACAGGGAGATCGCGGAAGCGATCTTCATCTCGGAAGGCACCCTCAAGTGGCACCTGCACAATATCTACAGCAAGCTCGACGTCAAGAATCGCTCGGGTGCGCTGACTCGAGGCCGAGCGCTGAGCCTCCTTTGAGCCGCAACGTGATCACAGCGATAGATGCCAACTGTGATCCAGCAACAGCGCAACGAACAGCAGCGGCAGATATATCAGCGAATAATGAAACACTCGCATTGGCAGATTTGGGCCGACGCCTGATCGCAAGCGCACGGCCAGGTACAGAAATACGCCGTCGAGCGCGAGCGCCGCGCCGAGGTAAATCATTCCGCTCATACCCGTTAGAACCGGCAGCGCCGTCGCGAGCGACAGCAGGATCGTGTAGAGAAGGACCCGCGAGCGCGTGTACGGAACGCCGTGCGTGACTGGAAGCATGGGGACGCACGCCCGCGCGTATTCCCGGCGTCTCGCGATGGCGAGCGGCCAGAAATGGGGCGGCGTCCACAAGAAAATGATGAGAAACAGGATGAGCGCATTGAGCTCGAGATGGCCCGTTACCGCAGTCCACCCGAGCACCGGGGGGGCGGCTCCGGCGGCGCCGCCGAGCACGATGTTCTGCGGGGTAGCGTGCTTCAGCCATACCGTGTAGACGAATCCGTAGCCGATCAACGCAATCAGCGTGAGCGCCGCCGTCATGACGTTGACGAATGCCATGAGCACGGCGCCACCCGCCGCGCCCAGCACCGCCGCAAAGACCATGGCCTGCTTTTCCGTCACCCTGAGGGTCGGCAGCGGGCGACGCCGGGTTCTGGTCATGCTCTGGTCGATGTGCCGATCAAAGACATGATTGAGCACGGCCGCGCACTGCGCCGACAGCGCGATGCCCAGGATCGCGCACCCAAGCACCCCTGCCGGCGGGAGGCCGGGCCGTGCGAGCAGCGCGCCGACCAACGCGGTAAATGCTACAAGCGCGACGATCTTCGGCTTGGTCAGCTCGAGGTAGCACTTCCACACCGGGGTCACGGGCGCCCGTACTGTCGAAGTCGTTACCGTCATCTCCAGACCTCTCGCCCTTGGATGGGAGGAGGCTACTGCACCGGCGGCAGACAAGATTGTCGTTTTCTGCTTCGTTTGGCATGAGGTCCGCGCGCCGGAGGCTGGTGCATGCAGTACCATCCCCGGCATGCGCGCGGCAAAGCCAAGTGCCGATCCTCCCGCGACGCTCGCAGCGGTCGCCTCAGCGTGGGCGCCCTTTCGGCACCGGGTATTCCTGATCGTCTGGGCGGCGACAGTCGTCTCGAATATCGGCGGCTGGATGTACAACCTCGCCTCGGGCTGGCTGATGCTGAGTCTCGATGCGAACCCGCTCCTTGTCTCGATGGTTCAAGTCGCGAACAACCTGCCGCTGTTTCTGTTCGCCATTCCGGCGGGCGCGCTGGTGGATGCCGTGGATCGGCGCCGATTTCTCATCTACGGGGAATCGTCGATCACGATCGTCTCCGTGGCCTTTGCGGCACTCGTGTGGCTTCACCTGATTACGCCCGGCAATCTCCTGCTCTTCAGCTTCATAGTGAGTGTGGGTTCGGCCATGACGGCCCCCGCCTGGCAGGCCGTGGTGTCGCAGCTCGTGCCCAGCGCCGATCTGCAGTCCGCGATCGCCGCGAACAGCGCCGGCGTCAATGTCAGCCGAGCGATCGGACCCGCTCTCGGTGGCGTCCTCATCGGCTCGGCCGGAATCGCCGCGCCTTTCTGGCTGGACGCCTTCAGCAATATTGGCGTGATCGCCGCGCTCATCTGGTGGCGGCCGCGCAAGGTCGCGCGCCAGCCGCTTCCGCCCGAGCCGTTCTGGGGCGCGGTGCGAACGGGAATCCGATATGCGCGCTACAACTCGAATCTGCGCGCAACTCTGATTCGCGCTACCGCATTCTTTACCTTCGCGGGGGCGTACTGGGCCCTGCTGCCGCTCGTCGTCAGCGTCAGGATTCTCGCCGGACCGAAACTGTACGGCGTGTTGCTCGGCATCATCGGAGTATCGGCGGTGATCAGCGCACTGGTACTGCCCCGGCTGAGGAACCGATGGAGCGCAGACAAGCTCCTGATCGGCGCCACTCTGGCGACGGCGCTGGCCACAGCTCTGTTCGCGATCGCACGCAACCCGTTGACCGCCGTCATCGCGAGCGTCCTCGCCGGCGCTTCGTGGGTCATTGCGCTCTCCGGCCTCAGCGTCTCGGCGCAGCTCGCCCTGCCGGAGTGGGTTCGCGGTCGCGGTCTCGCCATGTACGTGACAGTGATGTTCGGCGCATTGAGCGTCGGCAGTGCAATTTGGGGAGAGATCGCTACGCGACTTGGCGTCCCTGCTTCACTCCTCATCGCCGCGGCGGGAGCCGTCGCTTCCATTCCCCTGACTCGCCGCTGGACCGTGCAGACCGATGCGAGCGTCGACCTGTCGCCCTCCATGCACTGGCCCGCACCTGTGACCACGCATCCTGTCGAAGGTGACCGGGGACCCGTGCTCGTGACGGTCGAATATTCCATTGACCCCAACAACCGGGAGCCGTTCCTGCGGGCCCTCGGGCGCTACGGGCGCGAGCGTCGGCGCGATGGCGCCTACCGTTGGGGGGTGTTCGAGGATCCGGCCCATGCCGGCCGGTTCGTCGAGACGTTTCTCACGGATTCCTGGCTCGAGCACCTGCGGCAGCACGAGCGCGTGACCAAGGCGGATCGCAAGCTCGAGGACTCCGTGCTGCGGTTTCAGGTCGGTGAGCGCCCGAAGACGACGCATCTCATCGGTGCGCAGCCGCGGACTACCTGACGGCGGCGCCAGCCTACGCCAGCAGTCCCCCGTTTGGGGGAAGCAACCTACCTTCCCGACTACCGTACGCTGGTGGCCCAACCTCGCGGAAACGGCCCTCGCATGAGCAAGCTCCTTGCGCCCGATCCGAGCCGCATCGGCCGTCCTGAAGGTCCTGGGCAGACCGATGCGGTTCCTCCCGAACTCCTGCACGGCTCGCCGCGCAAGCTGCGGGACGACCTGGTCGCGCTGCTGGGTGAAGATCGTGTGCTGCACCGGCTGATCGACCTGGTTCGCTATGCCTCGGACGCGAGCCCTTACCGGATGATCCCGCAAATCGTGGTCATGCCGCGCACCGCCGCGGAGATCGCCAAGATCCTGGCCTACTGCCGGCAGGAGCGACGCCACGCCACATTCCGCGCCGCCGGCACCAGCTTGAACGGCCAATCGCAGTCGGACGACATCCTGATCGAGGTGCGTCGCCACTGGAACGGTGGCAAGGTCGAGGCCGACGGCCTGAGGCTCCGCGCCAAGCCGGGCCTGATCCTGGCCCACGCCAACGCCATGTTGGCGCGTCATGGCCGCAAGCTCGGGCCGGATCCGGCCAGCAATCACGCCTGCACGATCGGCGGGGTGATTGCCAACAATGCGGGCGGCATGCGCTGTACCGTGGCCAGGGACGCCTACCACACCGTGACCGACCTGACTTTTGTGCTGCCGTCCGGAACCGTCATTGATACCGCCGCGCCCGGCGCGGAGGCCGCCTTCGCCAAAGCCGAACCGGCGCTCGCTCACGGCCTCCTCGAGCTTCGCGCGGAACTCATGGCCGACACGGCGCTCACCGAACGCGTTCGGCGCAAGTATTCGATCCGCAACACCCACGGCCTTCGGCTCCTGGCCCTGCTCGACGGGGAGACGCCGCTACAGATATTCCGACGCCTCATGGTGGGCTCCGAAGGCATCCTGGGATTCGTCGCCGAGGCGGTGATCGAGACCGTGCCGACTCCAGCAGAGACCTGCGTTGCCTGGATTCCGCTCGCCTCGATCGACGCGGCCGTGGCGCTGGTGCCCGATCTCGTCAAGCTCGGCGCCGCCGCAGTCGAGCTGATGCTGGCGCCCGCGCTGACCGCGGCCGGCGAGACCTTCCCCGGCACGCCCGCCTATTGGCGTAGCCTCGATCCGAAGGCCGCGGCCCTGCTGGTCGAGTTCGGTGCCGAGAGCGCCGCGGCGCTGCAGCGCGTGCAAGCGCAGGTCGCGACACTGACCGAAGGGCTGAACCTGCTCAGCCCGCTCTCCTTCACCAGTGTGACGGAAGCGGTCGAGCTAGCCTGGCATGTGCGCGAGGGGTTGCTCGGACTGGTCGGCAAGCAGCGGCCGCAAGGCAGCATGCTGATCGTCGAGGATGTTTGCTTTCCGCCGGCGCGCCTGGCGGAAGGAGCGCACGACTTGCAGGCGCTGCTCGCCAAGCACGGCTTCATCCCCGGCGTCGCCGGTCATGCCGCGCACGGTAACCTGCACTTCACGCTGGTCGCCCGGCTCGACGAGCCAGAAGGCCGCGCGCGCTATTCGGCCTTCATGAACGAGGTCGTCGACCTCGTGGTCAAGAAACATGACGGCTCGCTCAAGGCCGAACACGGCACGGGCCTGAACATGGCGCCGTTCGTGGACGCCGAGTGGGGTAACAAGGCCGCCGAGATGATGTGGCGTATCAAGGCGCTGGCCGACCCGCACGGCGTCCTGGCGCCCAACGTCATCCTTACCCGCGACAATGAGATCCATCTCAAGGCGCTGAAGTCGGCGCCGGCGATCGAGGATGTATCGGGCGCCAGCCACTGCATCGAGTGCGGCTTCTGCGAGCCCATGTGCCCGAGCCGCAACGTCACCATGACACCACGCCAGAGGATCGCGCTTCGCCGTGAGATGGCGCGTCAGCCGGTGGGGTCGGCCATGCTCGCTAAGCTGCAACAGCAGTATGAGTACGACGGCATCGAGACGTGCGCGGGGGACGGCACCTGCGCCATCCCCTGCCCGATCGAAATCAACACCGGCGCCCTGATGCGAAGTTTCCGGCAGGCCGAGCACGGACCGCGGTCCCAGGCCATCGCCCTGTCGATCGCCCGCAGATGGGGCACCGTGGAAACTCTGGCCCGCGTCGGGCTCCGCGCCGCGCAGATCGTCTCCAAGGTGGCTGGCGTGGGCACGCTGAGGATGCTGACCTCAGTGTTGCGCAGCATCATCTCCGAAGACCTCATGCCCTCCGTGCCGGGCCCGATGCCCAGGCCAGCATCAGGGCGCATGCCGACCACGCGCAAGGCGGACGCGGCGGCTGTCTACTTTCCTGCCTGCATCAATCGGATGTTCGGGCCTGGCCCTGACCAGCCGGCAACGCCGTCCCTGCCGGAAGCCCTAGTGAAACTGTCGGCGCGTGCAGGCCGCCCGCTCTGGATCCCCGACGACGTGAAAGGCTTATGCTGTTCGACGCCATTCAGCTCGAAGGGCTTCCATGACGCCCACCAATTCATGGCCGAGGGCATCGCCGACGCCTTGTGGCGCTGGAGCGACGAAGGTCGGCTCAGTATCGTGATCGACGCCGCCTCGTGCACGCTTGGGATCGCCGAGGACGTGGCCCGCTACCTGGATCCGGAACGTAAAGCCCGGCACCAGAAGTTGAAGATCTACGACTCCATCGAATGGTGCCACGAGCTGCTCGGCTCGCTCCATGTGAGCAAGGCGGTGAGCCGGATCGCCGTGCATCCGACGTGCTCGATGACCCACCTCGGACTCAATCACGCGCTGCACGCCATCGCCGAAACGATGGCGGAAGATGTGTATGTGCCGATCGGCGCAACCTGCTGCGGCACGGCAGGAGATCGGGGTCTGCTTCACCCGGAGCTGGTCCGCTCGGCCACCCGTGACGAGAAGGCCGGTCTCGATGAGAACCCGGCAGACGCCTACATCTCAGCCAACCGGACCTGCGAGATGGGCCTGCGCCAGGTGACCGGTCGCCCCTATCAATCGTTCATCTATCTGCTCGAAGCATTGAGCCGTCCTGACACGGCAACTACGCAGCGCGGGCCAACTTTGGCGCGTGCTTCCTCGCAAGTGCCTCGTCGATGAAATCTATGAATGCGCGGATCTTGAGTGGCACGTATGCACGGCTCGGGTACAGGATGTAGAGCATCGGGGACTCCAACGGGATGTCCGCGAGCAGGGGCACCAACACATCTCTGTATGCCGGGTCCTCGAGGTAAAACCCCGGCAGCGGGGCAATGCCGACTCCCGCCGCCACTGCATCGGCGACCCCGGCCGTAGAGCGGTGGCGAAGGACAATCCGCGCCGGCACTTCAATGCGTCCCGTCGGAGCGTCGATGACCCAGGAACTCATGCTGCCGACCGCTATGCAGTCGTGCTTCGCCAGGTCATCGAGGCACTTCGGGGTACCGCAGCGCTCCACGTATTCCCGGGAAGCCGCGACGTAGTGGAGCAGCGGCCGCAGGCTGCGGCGACCATGCCTGGCGGCAGTGTATTGCTACTTGCAGTCGCCCGAAGGGCAAGGTCGTAGCCCTCCTGCACGAGATCGATGATCCCGTCGTCGAACGACAGATCTATGAGAATCTCCGGATAGCGACGATGGAACCTGGCGAGCAGATCTGCCGGCCAGCACCCGGTGAACCAGCTCGGACAGCTGATGCGCAAAGTACCGCGCGCCATCGAGCTCATGATGCCCAGTTGCAACTCGGTCGCTTCCAGGTCATCCAGGATCGTTTTGCAGCGCTCGAAGTAGACTCTGCCCGGTTCCGTGAGGCTCAAGGTGCGGCTGTTTCGGTGGAGCAGCCTCACGCCGAGGCGTCGCTCGACATGCATGACGTGCCTGCTGACCATTGCAGCCGAAATATCGAGCCGCTCCGCGGCCCCAACGAAGCTCCCCGCCTCGATGACGTTGCGAAATACCTTGATGCTCGTTAGCGTGTCCACGTGTACATAACGGACCGCTCCGTCGGGACGCACGATTCGCTTCGTAAAATCGAACCTGCTCCGCTCTGCCAGCATCTTCTGGATTTCCCGCGCCACGAACCCCCGATCTTCCGGATGCACGAGCGCGATGTATTCCGGGATGCTGGGCGCCCTGCCGCCCGGCTCTAAGCCGTAGATCTTGAACAGTTCGGATGACCAGTACCCGAAACCGGTCGCGTCGAATGCCCAGCTACCCGCGTGTGCAAGGCGCTGTCCCTCCGCAAGATAGAACTCCGCTTGCTTGCGTTGTTCAATATCCAGGTTGATGCCAATCCAATAGAGCAACGTTCCAGCGCTCGCCCGAAGAGGGTCAGTGCGCGCGATGAACCAGCGGTACTCTCCGAGGGCGTTACGTACTCGGATACTCATCTCATCGGCCAACCCCGTTCTGAGACACTTTGCCCAACTCTGCGCGCTTCGTCCTGATCGTCCGGGTGCAACAGCGGGAGATGGGAGTCCCAAGCTGTGCCCGTGTCGATCAAGAGCGCGGCGGGTGACGGCTGTCGGCCGGGGGCATTCATGCCTCCATTTTGGCTTGCCCTGGGTGCCTGCGGAAGAGCACGGCCGGACCGGGGTCGCGAACGGCCACGCTCAGGCTGCTAGCCTCCATCTCATCGACCATGTTTCACTCTTTTTCTCGGGCCGCGAGCGTCCTTGGCTGGCGTCGCTCCCTGACCCATCTTGAGCCGCTCGATCAACCAACGCGCGGCAATTCCCGGCGGAGCATCGGTACGGTATACCGCGCGCATGGACACGGCAAAACCGCTGGGAGGGGCATCTTCGAGGACGAGTCTCACGAGCGATCCGAGTGCCAGATCGGCTCGCACCGACTCCTCCGGCATGCCGCCCCAGCCGAGCCCCGCGCGCAGGAATGCGTGCTTGGCCCCGAGATCGGCGAGCCGCCAGGTTCTGGCCGACATGATACCCAACTCCTGGCCCGCGGAGAGCGTCGAGCGGTCCGTCAGCACGAGTTGAATGTGGTGGAGCAGCTCGCTCGTGGGAATCGGACGACGGTATTTCGCAAGTGGATGCCCGGGCGAGGTCACATGAACCAGGGGTACCCTGAACATCGGCTCGTAGGTGAAGACCGGCGGGACGTTCGCCAGCTCACCCGAAACGCCGGCCGTGCACCGACCGTCGAGAACCGTCTGCATCACCGCTCCCAGCGTTTCAGCGTAGAGCCGGAGGGGCGTGAGAGGGAAGGCAGCGTGAAACGCCGTGACAGCGGCGGTGAGCGTATCCATCGGGAACATGACATCGACTGCGATCGAGACTTCCGACTCGAGTCCACTGGCCAGGAGCTTCGCGTGTGCTTTGAGCTGGGCGACGTCGCCCGCGACCGTGCGCGCGTGGGTGAGCAGGACCTTTCCTTGAGGCGTGAGTATGGGCCGGCGGCGTGATCGGTCGAATAGCTTCACGCCGAATTGCCCCTCCAGATTCGCCAGGGTCTGACTGATGACGGATTGAGCTCGCCTGAGCTTGCGCCCCGCCGCGGAGAAACTGCCTTCTTCTGCCGCGGCAATGAAGGTACGCAACTGATCGAGCGTGACGGCGTCGAGCATATATCGCTCCAGACGATGATAGCTATCTAGAAATATAGGCTACCACGATGTAACGGCCGGCCCTAGCATGCGCTCAACCTCTCAATCGAATCGGGCAGCAGCTCCGGGAGACAGCCATGAAAGTCGCTTTATACGGTGCAACCGGCCAATCGGGCAGCCGCATCCTCAAAGAGCTCGTGTCGCGAGGCCACGAGCTCGTCGACGAGCTCGAGCAGCCCAAGCACCGGCGGCAGCGCTTCTCCATCGGATACTGAGCGCCCTCGCGGGCAGCCCCAAGTCACGCCAATTACGGAGCAACAGCATGAGCAACATTCTTCTCATCACCTCGAGTCCGCGTCGGGGTGCGTCCTATTCCAGTCGGATTGCGCGCACTCTGGCCGAGAAGCTCGCTTCCCGTGATGCGGGCTCGACGATCACCGTCCGTGATCTGACGGCGGAGCCTCTCCCGCACATCGATGACACCTTTGCCACGGCGCGCAGCACACCACCCGAGCGGCTCACGCCGACGCAGAAGGCCGTCCTCGGCCTCTCCGACGCTCTGGTCGCGGAGCTGTCCGCAGCGGACACCGTCATCATTGCCGCGGCCATGATCAATTTCGGCATTCCTTCCAATCTGAAGGCCTACATCGATCACGTTCTGCGCCCGGGAATGACGTTCAAATACAGTGAGAAAGGTCCCGAGGGACTTTTGCGCGGCAAGAAGGTTTACCTGGTCCTCGCGCGCGGCGGCGTCTACTCCCAGGGCTTCATGCAGACCCTGAACTTCCAGGATCCCTATCTGAAGGCAGTGCTTGCATTCATAGGTCTGACAGACGTCGAAGTCATCGCGGCCGAGGGAGTGGCATTTGGACCCGAAGCTGCGGAGAAATCCGTGAACGCTGCGCTGGAGCGAGTGCATGCCCTTGCCGCCTGATGAGGCAGAGGCAGCAATTGCTTCGCGCTGACCACCTTCGGCGCGCGCATGACTGAGAGCTCCTACTGAATGAACTCAATGAATGCGCGAATTTTGAGCGGAACGTTGCTCAAAAGCGGAACGCCACATCGGCCCCCACCGTCCAGCCGTTGATGTTGGTCCCCCAGAGGTAAGAGGCACCCACACCCAGCCACCGCACCTTCCAGAGCTGATTCAGAAAATCCATCACGAGCCGTACGTGGGCTTCGTTCACGTGCTCCACGCCAAGCCCTTCCCGCAGGTCGCCGAAGAGGTCCGTTCTACTCAGGTAGCCGCCGCTTCGCAGCTCGTGGCCGTAGAACTCGACGTCGAGCGGAATATCGACGTCGATCTTGTTGGTCACGAGGCCCGAGTCGCCTCCTATCTTCTCGTGTACATTCGACCGATCGAATCCATGGGTGAAGAATCCGGTGGGATCGGACGAAAACGTGATGAGCGTGCGACCGAGTGCGACGATGTACTGCACGTTCACCGCGGGTCGCAGCGACCAGGTTTCGACGCTCCAGTCGGCCAGTCCGAGCTGCTGCAGGTAGGCGAGGTTCTGCCGGCCAAACTGGCTGTATGCATAGTAGGTATCGTCCGTGTGGCCGTACAGGACCATCACCGTGGGCGCGAAACTGAGGCTTTGGCTGGTCCAGAACCGGGCGCCACCGCCGAATTCTATGGCGGAGGTCCTGAGCTCACTCGTGTCACCCCGCAACGACGGGGTCTGCAGGTGGTCCGAGGACTCCAGATATCCCATGTTGCCCTGTATTCTAGGCTGCCAGCCGATGTCCAGGTCGCCGAGGGGCATCGGATCGCCAACGTCTCCGTCGCCGCCGATCTTGGTCACGCTGGTATCCACGTCCGAGGCCATGCCACCCAGTGAGCCGGTCGAGTGAATCTTGCCGTCGGACAGCCCGAAGTCACCTCCCAGAATGGTCATCGCTTCGACACGCGCCCCGATGACATTCCGGGTCGCTGCCACCTGAGCGGGTGAGACCTGGGCTTGGGTGGTGGTGGGAAGGGCGCTGAGAAGCAGCAACGCCGCCAGTCCCAGCGTGCGTGCGGATACGACTGCAAGGGAGGACCTGAACACGGGCTAACCGGCCGACGTGGCGTTCGAATGGCGCCGCAGACGCAGCCCGATCACTTCTACCGGGTGGATCTTCACTGCGTCTCCAGCCGCGATGCCGTTCATTGGCGCGCCCAGCGCAACCTTGAAGGTCGCCGTACCGCCGTTCGCGTACTGCAGTTTCAGAAGACGGTAGCTCGGGTCGACGATCAGCACGTAAGCGTCTGCGGAACCACCCTTGTCCCTCGGTGACGGCACGTACACGGTCAGCACCTCTTGGAGCGTCGCCCTTACCTCATCCCCGGTTTGCATGTCGCTCCAATGGTGCACGCGCGGCCCGATTCCGTAGAACAGCGGGACCCCGGCCACGCGCAGCCCGAGGATCCGAGCCTCCCGGTTCACTGATTCGACCCTCGCGAAGTCCGCTACCCCCTCGACTTCAATCCCGCCTGCAATGACGCGCGGTGCACCCGCGGGACGAACGCTGGCCGAAGGCGCTATCCAGCACCCGGATAAAGAGACGGCGACCCCTGCAGCCAGGATCGCCCCCGCACGTCGGTATGACCGGTATCGAAAGTATGGCTGTGTAAGCAAGCGACTCCCCAGCCCCACTCGTTAAGATGCCGGAAGTATCTTACCAGTCTCGCGGGGACTTACCTGGAACCGTCCGCGCGTGGATTGGTACAAATCTGCTCCAGCATCGCGACCACCGCCTCCTTTGCCCCGCCATGCGCCGGCCCTCAAAGCGCCGAGACGCCAGCAAAAATCGTGGCATGGCCGCCCGACCCGATCGCCAGTGTCCGCGTTGTAGTCGACGAGCCAGGCTCGCCACCTCTCTCCGCCTGTCACCCAATACATTTGCGCGTCCTCTTGCGACTCATCACGGCACGCTAGTCGACGCATGCGAGCGCAACAAGCGTTGCGCGATGGACGCTGGATTTCGCGCGAGTGAACGAACCAACGATGTCCCTCACCGCGCGCGCCACCCCTTAAGAGGTAGTCCCGGACACCTCCGACGATCAATCTCCGCGATGGCTGGCCCGCTTTCGCAGCTTCATTCACCGGGCAGAAACACAGCATTCCTTGCGCGCGGATTGTTTCGCCGACGCCCTGCCCATAGTTTGTCCATCGTGAAACCGAAGGGCTTCGTCACCCGCCTCGTTGCCGTCAGCGCAGCGTCGGCCTGGCTTGTCGTAGTGATCGCAAGCATCCTTTGCGCAGCGACCACACAGTACGTCATGAGCCATTTCGCCATGACTACCGACACTTCCGCGCTCCTCTCATCCAACCTTCCGTGGCGGGTGCGGCAAGCCGCGTTCGACAAGGCCTTCCCCAGTGACGACTCGAATCTGGTCGTGGTGGTTGACGGACAAACACCTGAATTGAGCGAAGAGTCTGCTGCCAGGCTCGCGGCGGGCATCCGCGCTCAGCCTGCATTGTTTCACTCGGTGCGGCGGCCGGATGCCGGACCGTTCTGGGCGCACGACAAACTGCTCTTCGCATCGACAGCCGACGTGAAGAAGTTCACTTCGCAACTGCTCGCGGCTCAGCCCTTCCTCGGCTCCATGGCTACCGATCCGTCGCTGCGCGGCCTCGCGAACACGCTCTCTCTCACGATGCAGGGCGTGAGCAGCGGGCAGGCCTCGCCGCAGCAGCTTCGCACCCCGATCCGAAACCTCGCCGATGCATTCGACGATCTGTCACGCGGTGCGCCCGCCTTCTTTTCCTGGCACAGCCTCATGACCAGGGCGGCGCCGGAAACCCGCGAGCTGCGGCACATCATCCTCGTCGATCCGGTGCTCGACTTCGCCCGGCTGCGCCCGGGTCAATTGCCAATCGATGCGATCCGCGCCACTGCGGCGCGGCTCGGACTGGACAATGCGCACGGCGTGCGCGTCCGCATAACGGGCCCGGTGGCGCTGCAGGACGACGAATTCGCGACCCTGGCACAGCGCGCCGGGCTGATCGCTCTGGTCGCCACCGGCGCAATCATTCTGATGCTTTGGTTTGCAGTACGATCGCCCCGGCTGATCGCCTCGATACTGGTCACGATGATCGCCGGCCTGGTGATCACCACCGGGCTGGGTCTCGCCCTGTATCATCGGTTCAACCTCATCTCGGTCGCCTTCATCCCGCTGTTCGTTGGGATGGGGATGGATCTGGCCATTCAATTCAGCGTGCGCTACCGCGCGGAACGCAGGCCCGGATGGGACGTCACTCCGGCTTTGATCGCGACAGGACACGCGATGGGTAAGTCGTTGATCCTGGCGGCCACCGCCATCGCCGCGGGTTTTCTCGCCTTCGCACCCACGGCATACTACGGCGTCTCCCAACTGGGAGTGATCGCCGGGCTCGGCATATTCGTTGCGCTGGCGCTGTCCCTCACGCTGTTGCCGGCGCTGATCGCGCTCACTCGAGCTCCTGGCGCTCCTCGGAACCCGGCCGGTGCGCGCCTGAGAGCGGTCGACGCCTATGTTTCGCGCCACCGGGAACTGGTGGTGGGCATTGGTGCCGCCGTCGCACTGGCTTCCTTCGTGCTGCTGCCGCAGTTGCATTTCGATTTCAATCCGATGCACCTGCGCAGCTCGAGCGTGGAATCGGTCGCCACGCTCGACGATCTGATGCGCGACCCGGAGCGATCGCCGAATACATTGGAGGTCATCCGCCCGAGCCTTGCAGGGGCCAACCGGCTTGCCCGGATCTTCAGGAACGATCCCACGGTGTCCGGCGCGCGGACACTCTCGACCTTCGTTCCAACCGAGCAGCCCCGGAAGATCGCGCTGATTGCGGACGCCGCTAACCTGCTGGATTTCACTCTGAATCCTCCGGACGTTATGCCGCCCCCCAGCGATGCGGAGGTCGTCGACAGCCTCCATCAGGCCGCCGCGAAGCTGCGCCAGGAGGCGCGCGCAGACCCCGCAATCCGCGCCGATGCCGGCAGGCTTGCCGATGAGTTCGATCGCCTCGCCGTGGGCAGCCCCGCCCTGCGAGCCCGCGCGGCACAAATGGTCGTTCCCGGGTTCGTCACCACACTCGGGCAAATACGCGAGTTGCTACATCCTCGGCCAGTTGGCATCGGGACGCTCCCGCCCGATATCGTGCATCAATGGCTGACGGCTGACGGGCAGGCGCGTATATCCGTGCTGCCCAAGGGCGACTCGAACAATGATGCGGTGCTCCGCCGGTTCGTCGCCGCCGGAATCAGGATAGCGCCGGATGCCACCGGCACGGCGGTCTACACGCAGGATTATGCTCGAGCCGTGGTCGACGCATTCATCGAGGCGGGCGTGCTGTCATTCGCGGCCATCTCCTGGCTGCTATTCGTGGTACTGCGCCGCCTACGCGATGTGGCTATCACCATGGCCCCCATCGTACTGACCGGTCTCCTGACCATGGACACCTGCGTATTGCTCGGGCAGCCGCTCAACTTCGCCAATATCATCGCCCTGCCCTTGCTGTTTGGAATCGGCGTCGCGTTCCATATCTATTTCGTCATGTCCTGGCGCGCGGGCGGCTCGCACCTGCTGACATCGAGCCTGGCCCGGGGCGTATTCTTCAGTGCGCTCGCGACGGCGACCGGCTTCGGTAGCCTCTGGGCCTCGAAACATCCTGGAACGGCCAGCATGGGTGAGCTGCTGATGATCTCTCTGATATGGACACTCGCATCGGCGCTGCTCTTCCAGCCGGCCCTGATGAGCCTGGCGACCCGGAGACCTGCGCCGCAAGCAGCCGCAGGCTCGGCGTTCCCATTGGGTCGCAGTACGGCCCACCGCGAGAGGCGCGATCCCTGATTCAGCGACGATGTGATATTGTCGAGCACTGCAGCAGTACGCCCGAGAGCCGCCCAATGGTTACGAGATACGCGACGTTTCTCTGTGTGCTTCTTCTGGCGCCTGCCGTAAATACCGCGTATGCCGCGGCAAGTGAGCCCGCTGTCACTCAGGTGCAGACCCTGACGAGCGCGCTGCTCAATGCCATGAAGGCCGGTCCGCATTCGTCTGTGACGCGGAGATATCGCGACCTCAAGCCTGTCATCGAACAGACTTTCGCGTTGCCGTTCATGACGCGCCTATCCGTGGGCCCGGATTGGGCAAAGTTCTCGCCCCAGCAACAGACGGCATTGGTGGCGGCGTTCAGCCGCTACACGATCGCCAATTACGCTCACAATTTTGACGACTTCAACGGACAGCGCTTCGACGTCGACGACAATGTGATCGATCGCGGTGCGGACAAGGTCGTACGTTCGAGCATTACGCCCCCCGGTGGGACACCTACGAGCCTGCTTTACCGCATGCGTGAGGTCGACGGGAAATGGAAGATCGTCGACGTCTTTTTCAACGGGGTCAGCCAACTGACCCTGCACAGGGTGGACTTTGCTTCGGCGATCGGCTCCGGAGGCGCTGCCGGCCTGATCGCCTACCTGAACAAGCTCAGCGACGGCCTCATGAAGTAGTCTGGGCGGCCGCGGCCCTGGCGCAGACCCGCAGGGCCATGAGCGCCGGCTGGAAGAGCAGCGCCGACACCAGCGTCCATACCAGCGATATCATCAGCAACTTGCCCATGCTGGCCGTTCCGGGATCCTTCGAGGCCCAGAGGCTGCCGAAGCCGGTCGCCGTTGCGAGCGCACTGAAGAAGACGCCCCGGGCCAGGCTCGATGTCAGCAGGTGCGAGCCGCCCGCGCGCCAGGACATGACGAAGTAGATATGAAACGCCACGCCGATTCCAAACAGCAAAGGCAGGGCGATGATATTGGCGAAGTTGAGCGGCTGCCGAATGACCACGCAGATGCCCATGGTCAGAAGTCCGGTCAGTATGATCGGAGCCATGGTGACCGCCACGTCGCGTATCTTGCGCAGGACGATGAGAAGCAGGCCGCAGATGGCGATGAACGACAGCACGCCCGCCTGGAGGAATGCGTCGACGACGGCTCGGGCGTAGTCCTGAATGTAGACCGCGGTGCCGGTCGCCTCCGGCGCAATCTTCGTTCCAGCGGCGACGAACCGGCGGAGCACCGCATCATTGTTCGAGTCGCCCTTGGGCAGGACCGATACACGTGCGCGGCCGTCAGCCGTCAGCCACTGACGCACGAGATCGCGCGGCAGCGTCTTGATGCTGACGGGCTCAGCGTGCAATAGGTCGCGCATCTGCCCGAGTGTAGTGACGAAACCGGGGATGAGCATCTGCGCCGCGCGGGCTCGCAGGGCGGGACTGCCCCGTGCGAGCTCATCGAACGCATCGGCGAGGCTGCGGGCATCGGCCCGGACTGCCGGATCTGCGATCGAGGCCTGGCGGAGCTGCGTGGCGGCAGCCTGTAGGCTCGCGATCACATCGGGATCACTGGGCGGCGGTGCGACGGCGACCGGATCCAACGTGAGATCCATGAGGCTCGCGGCATCCGCAATGAGCGCGATCTTTTCGGGCTGCCCGGCCGGAATGAAACTCGAGAGAGTGCGCGCGCCATAAACCGTCCGGTCTGCGCGGAAAATCCCGGCAAGCCGATCAGCCGCGGCGAGGTTGGGCTGAATGACCTCCAGAGTATTCGGCGACAGATCCGGGTCCTTCATCAGATCGGAGAGCGTCGCGACTGACTCGACACCCGAATTGCGCAGATGCATGGGATTGAAGTCGAAGTGCAGCAGAGGCAGCAGGATGGCGGAGATAACTGCCGCGCCAACCCCGGTGGCGACCACCCCGGCTCGGTGGCGCAGAATGTAGTCCTCGAGCTGCGTCAGGCGCGCGCCAGCTCCGATTTGGAGGCAGCCTGGAGGCCGCGTGAGTGCGATCAAAGCCGGCAGCAGCGTGAGGCTCAGAGCGACAGCCAGCAACATGCCGAGACCGGCGATCACGCCGAGTTGCGAGATCCCATAGTACCGGGTCGGTGCGAAGGCCAGAAATCCCACGCCGATTGCGGCAGCCGCCAGGGTCAACGACCGTCCCATTATGCGCCCTGTCGCAACGAGAGCTTGCCAGACGCTCTTTTGGGTGCAGTGCTCGACACGATACCGCACGCTGAATTGAATGCCGAAATCCATTCCCATCCCGACGAACAACGGGATGAAGGCGACCGAAATGACGTTGAACCGATGAAAAAGAGCCAGGCCCAGTCCGGTGGCAGTCACCAGACCCGCCAACGTAGTCACCAGAATGGACGCGATCAACAAGGGCGAACGTACCGCGAACCAAAGCATCAGAATGATTGCACCGCTGGCGAGACCGGCGATCAGGGCGGCGCGCTGCGCCAGGGTCGCGAATTGATCGTCCTGCAGGGGAACCGGACCCGTCAGACGAACGCGTATGCCGTGGGCAGCATCGAGTTGCAGCCGTTCAGCGGTGGCCCGGATCGCCGCGATCGGCCGTTGCCCAGGTTGCAATTGGCTGAAGTCGAGCACCGGATCGACCAGGACGATGTGCCGCAGCCCGCGTTGATCCGGTGCACCGCCCGCTATCAGGTTTTGCCAGGAGAAAAAGTGCGGCTTGCCACGATTCACGTCCTGAAGCGCGTCGGCAAGGCTCCGTAGGGGAGCTCCAAGTTCCTGCGTGGCGGAGCGGCTGGAGCTTGCGCCGCGCATCGTCAGCGAGAGCGTGTTAGCGAGACCGCGCAGTGAGGGATCGGACGCCATGGATCCCAGGAGTGGCTGGACCGCGAGGAGCTGCGCGATGACCTTCTTCACGTCTGCGGTCGACTGGAAGAGCAAACCTTCGTGCGCCCAGAATGGCCCGCTGTCCGGTCTCCGGACCGAGTGGACCAAGCTGGTCTGCCCGCTCAGAGCCGCGGCAAGCCTGGCAGCGCCCTCCTCGCTCAACTCCGGCGTGCGCCCGTCAACGACCACGACGATATTCGAGGCGTCCTGCGGGAATGTCCTGTCGAACGCGGCCTGCCGCAGCCGCCACGGAAGATTGGATGAGAGGAGCGCGGAGGTGTCGGTCGTCATGGCGAAGTGGCTCATGACGTACTGAGCCGTTGCCCCGCAGAGGATGATCGCCAGTGCTACGACGATCCACGCCCACGAGGCGCTCAGGCCGACCAGGCGCGCGATCAGCGAGGACTGGTTCAGATTGAGCGGCTCGGAAGCCGCGTTCAGCCGGCCGCCGCCGTGCACGCGGGATGCCGAGGTGCTCAAGCAAACACTCCCGTCGCGCGACACATGCGCTTACTCCTGGCTGCCCGGATCGAGCGGCGGCAGGCTGGGGACGTAGTTCTTATCTCCCTCATGCACCTCGTAATCCCGGTGTTGAAACCAGGCACTTCGAACGAACGCGTACGGGTCGAAGGCGCTGTCGATCACATTGTCGGACGGCAACGCTTTCGCTCGCGTATCGAGGGCACCGACCCCGAACAGACTCAGGCTCAAAGTGGTGTTATTGACGATGCCATCGACGGTCATATAGCGGTCCGGCACTCTGCCGATTGCGTCGCGAACGTCCGACGGGCCGAGAAGTGGCAGCACGAGATACGAGCCGGTGTGTATTCCCCATTTCCCAAGCGTCTGCCCGAAGTCTCTGTCGTGATCCGCGAGCCGGAGCGAGCTGGCGGGATCGAGCAGGCCACCGATGCCGATGGTCGTGTTCACGACCAGACGGGCCACGTCGTTGGCGAAGTCGCGGAATTGCCCCTGAAAAATGTCGTTACCGATCGTGACCGTATAGTGAATATTGTTCAGAAAGTTCGAAACGCCGGTACGCATGGGACTCGGTACGACCTTGACGTAGCCGCGCGCCAGAGGCCGGAAGAATCCACGATCCAGGGCCAGATCGAACTTGAACATGGCGCGATTGAATCGCTCGAAATGATCACGCGGATCCCGCACGCTCCCCGGGGGCAGGCTGGCGCAGCTGCTGGCGCCGCACGCCACGACCAAAGTTGCAGCCACGGCGAGACGGCGGACCGCTGTGCACTGGCACAATCGTCCGCCGCTGCATCGTGACAACGGTGCCCAGGTTCCCATAGAGAGCTCTCGAGAGACACGATCCCGCTCCGCCTCGGCGGACTCTAGGAGATGCCGCTACGGAGCACAATCAGGCTCGCCGATATACAGCGTTTCGCGCCCGTAAATCTCTGATTGTCGGCAGGATTTCATGATCCCGGATGCCCGGGCCGCGCCGAGCTCACGATAGCGATACGCCGAGCAATCGGCCGATCCCGTATGTTGCGGCAGCCGCGGCGCATCCAAAGAGCACCTGGCGTGCGGCGGAATAGGTCGGACTGCGGCCATTGAAGAGCGACGTCAGCCAGCCGATGGCGGCAAGCGCCAAGGCCGTGCAGCCGACTGACAGCCAGATCACGCCGCGGCCTGCTCCCCACAGGAAGGGAAGGACCGGTACGCAGGCGCCGAGGGCGAATAGCAGAAACGAAGCCGCGGCAGCCCGCCACGGATTGCCGCCGAGCGTGGCAGGATCGATGCCGAGCTCCTCGCGCGTGAGCGCATCGAGCGCGCCCCGCTTGTCTCTCATGAGATCCGCCGCGACCCGCTGCGCCGCCGATTTCGACAGGCCCTTTGCCTGATAGATCAGCGCCAGCTCGTGCTGCTCCGCCTGCGGGGTCTGCTCGATCTCCTCGGCTTCCTGTGCGATCTGGGTACGCGCGAGCTCGCGCGCATTGGTCACCGAGAGCCACTCACCAAGCGCCATCGAGCAGGCCCCGGCCACGAGCCCGGCAAGCCCGGTGAGGAGGATGGTGCGGGTGGCAACGCCCGCGCCTGCGATCCCGGTAATGAGGCAGAAGTTGGATACCAGTCCGTCGTTGGCTCCGAGAACGGCGGCGCGAAGATCGTTGCCGGAAGCGCCCCTGTGCCAGGGCTCCGCCCGCGCGATGTCCGCGCCGATGTCCGGCCCGGGTGCGTTGCCGCTCAACGCGCTGACCACGGAGGCATGACCCCGCTCATCTCCCGAAAGGGTCGCTGCGTCCGGCTGCCGGGCATACTTGTCACGATCCGCATACTCGCTCGCCGCGAGCGAAGGCATCACGAACCCGGGCCCAAACCTTCGGGCCAGTGCGGCGAGCAGGCGCGTGCGCAGGCTCGGCGCGAACCGTGGCTCGGGGGCTCCGGCCGCACGCAACCTGTCGCGCCAGTGAGCCGCATGCCCCGTTTCGGCGCGGGCAAGCTCGAGCAGCACTCCCCGTCTGCCGGCATCCCGCTCCGACTCCGCGATGGCGCGGTAGAGCGCCGCGCCATCGAGCTCGGCGCGCAGGTTGGATCGATAGCGTTCGATGTCTGCTTTGGTAGGCATACCGCTCTCCCCGGCTGAACTATCCCGCACTACCTCATGTGCCGTAAACACCCGGCTCCCGCGGGAGCCCTGGATCGCCCGTCTGCGACCGCTCCGGCGGCGCCATGAACTCCGGGGAGACGGGATCGCGCATGCAGTGCTCGAGGATCGACTCGATCCCCGCGCGCGCATCCTCATCGAGGTGCCAGCCTTCGATCTTCCCGAGCGGGTCGAGCTGCTGCGGATTCCTGGCACCCCAGAGGGCGATCGTCGGGCCCTGATCGAGCACCCATCGTACCGCGAGCGCCAGTACCGATTCAGCGACGTCGGGCTCCTTACCCAGGCGGCCGTGGCCGGCCAAGGCGTCGCGCTCGGTCAAAGTGTCATCGTCGCCGATGACCTTGCGGCCGGACGGCTGATCGAGCCTTTCAAGCTCCGAATTCCGAGCAGTCTGGCGTACTACCTCGTCGCACCGGCAGAAATGTTCCAGAGCCGGAAAGTGGCTGCGTTCCATCGCTGGCTGCGGAAGGAGGTCGCGCAAGCCCGGCATTGAGCGCGGCCCGACAGTCGGGAATCGCAACCGCGCGCGATCGGTAGCCCGCGCTCACCATCGATGCGAGCGCCATCAGTGCAAAAGTGAGCGTCGCGACGCCAGCGGTAAATACAGCAAGCAGGAGGATGTGAAGCATGCGCGCCTCGTCTCTTGAATGATGTGAGAGCCGCTCAGTGCGCGGCTCCCACGGATAGATTCTGCAGAACATGCTGCAGCGCGTCCTTCAGCATACGCTTCTCGGTCGTTGACATGCCCGTCAGCGCCTCACGCAGCGACTCCTTTGCGGCCTGCCACAGTCGCGGCAAGAGGCTCACTGCCTCTCGCGTCAGCGGCTCGAGCGCGAAGTCCCGCGCACGTTCCTCGACACGCCGCACATAGAGCCGCGCGGCCTCTTCGAGGGTGAATCCCAGGTACGAAAGCGATTTCATCTGTGATCGTGTCGACACTGACAGATGGTGCACTCTACTTGCGTACGACCGCGCCAGGAACCACTGTAGAGGGCATGAATCGTTTCCCGTGAGGAAATCTCGCAGGCGCGGCAGGGGATTTCTTTCGCAGAAATGCTCCATATCTCCCGCACGGATTGCACCGTCCGCACAGCATCCCTAGGCTGAACACGCATGGATACGCTGACCGGCATCAAGGTCTTCCTGGAAGTGGTCGGATCGGGCAGCTTCGTAGCGGCTTCGGAGCGGCTCGATGTATCGACCGCGACGGTCAGCAAGCATGTGATGCATCTCGAGCAACGCCTTGGAGTCCGCCTCCTCAACCGCAACAGCCGCTCGTTGAGTCCCACGGAACCCGGCCGCATCTATTTCGAGCGTTGCAAGATCATCCTCGATGATCTCGAGGAAACCGAGCTCGAGCTCGGCTCCCTGGGGACGACCCCGCGCGGCACGTTGCGGGTCACCTGCCCGAGTTGGTTTGCGAGTCAGCGGGTGGCGATGTTGATCGAGCAGTACCGGGAGCGTTATCCGCGGATCGTGGTTGACATTTCGTTCGAGGACCGATTCATCGATCTGGTCGAGGACGGCTACGATCTCGCGCTACGCGTGACCACGGGGATGGGGTCCCTTCCTTCCGGCCTGGTCGCCCGTCCCGTGCGGTCGCTACCGTGGCTGGTGGCGGCGTCCCGGGATTACGTGAGACGAAACGGAGCTCCCACGTCGCCGGAAGACCTTGCCACGCACGACTGCCTCGCCGTAGGTGCCATGGCCGCCTGGGTGTTCGATGGGCCCAACGGCAAGACGGAGGTGCCCGCGAGAATCGTTCAGCGAGTTCGTTCCAGGGCAGCAGTGCCATACGTCGTAGCCGCCGGTGTGGGTCTCGCACCGCTTCCACTCACGATCTTCGAGGAGCCGGCTTTCAAGGATGTTCTGACACCGGTGCTCACGGAGCATCCGCTCCGCCGGACGACGCTATACACGGTCTACGTCAGTCGCAAGTACCTCTCCCTCAAGATCCGCAGCTTCATCGACTTCCTGGCGGAATCCGTTGCGGCAGCGGCGACTCCCAGTCGCGCTGGCGAATGAAACGCCGCTGGCAGAGGAAATGACATGTTTGACAGCAACATCCCGACCGGCCCGCTCACTCCCCGACGACGATATGCTCGGCACCGGCGCGGGAGGACCGCTTGAATATCACCAGCAGGGGGATTGCCGCCAGGGTCGCCCAAAGCAGCAGCTTGTAGTCGTCGATGTAGGCGATGATCTGCGCCTGCAGCGTGATCGTGGCATCGAGCGCCGCGCGTCCTCCGGCAGTCATCGGATTCCAGAAATGGGCCACCGCAGGGCTCTCGAGCGCCCCATTGGCCGGGGTAATGTAGCGCGAGAGTTGGGCATGATTGATCTGCGTGTTCTGGGTGATGAGAGCGTTGACCACCGAGATGCCGACGCTCGAGCCGATGTTACGCGATAGATTGAAAATGCCTGCGCCGCTCGTACGGTCCTCGGCCGAGAGCGTCGCGAGGGCGACGGCGCTCAGCGGAACGAACAGAAAGCCGAGCCCGACGCCCTGGATGACTGTGACCACCACGATTTGCGTCGCCGAAACAGCGGGCGTCCAACCGGTCATCGCGTAGAACGACCATGCGGTCAGTCCCAGACCGAATGCGATCAGCACGCGGGTATCCAGCCGACCCATCAGGCGACCTACGAACAGCATGGCGACCATCGAGCCGACCCCGCGCGGGCCCATCACGAGTCCCGAAGTCACGACCGGATAGTTCATGAGACCCTGAAAATACGGCGGCTGCAGAGCCATCGACGCGTAGTAGGTCAGTCCCACGACGGCAATGAAGAGCGTACCGGCGACGAGATTGCGGTCGCGAAACAGCCTCGGCAGCACGAAGGGACGCTTCGTGGTGAATGTATGCGCCAGGAAGAGATAGAAGGCCGAGCAGCTCACCACGGCCTCGATGACGATCTCCCCGGAAGCGAACCAGTCCTTGGTCTCGCCGCGATCGAGAAGAATCTGCATGGCGCCGATGGCGATGCTCAACGTGCCGAACCCGAACCAATCGAGCCTCTCACCGGCCTTTGGCGCGGAGTCCGGCAGATAGGCGATCATGCCGAGGAGGCAGAGCAGGCCGATGGGCAGGTTGATGTAAAAGACGTAACGCCAGGAGTAGCTTTCGGTCAGCCAGCCTCCGAGCACGGGCCCGAGGACCGGCCCTACCATGACGCCCATTCCGAACAGCGCCATCGCGAAGCCGTGCCGTTCCCTTGGATAAACAGTCACCAGGACGGACTGCGAGAGCGGCACGAGCGCGGCGCCGAACGCGCCCTGCAGCGCCCGGAACAATACGATCTGTGTCAGCGAATCCGCCATGCCGCAAAGCATCGACGCCACGGTGAATCCGATGACCGAGATGAGAAAAACCCGCTTGAGCCCGAAGCGCGCCGTGAAGTAGCCCGCCGGCGGCGTCATGATCGCCGCCACGGCGATGTATGAGGTGAGCACCCAGTCGATCTGGTCCTGGCTCGCCGCCAGACTGCCCTGCATGTAAGGCAGCGCGACATTGGCGATGGTGCTGTCGAGCGCCTGCATGAGAGTCGCCAGGATCACACAGGCGGTGATCGCCCCCCGGTTGCTGACTTCGGCTGTCGTGTTCTCGGATTCCATCCGACACTCCTCAGAGGTGTGGCCAACCGCGCGGGTGACCGGTATTGATATAGACTTCCGCGCTCATCCCCGCGCTCAGCGACGGCATCCGCCTGTCACCGATATCGAGACGGATCCGCAGCGGCACCCGCTGCACGACTTTGACCCAGTTGCCGCTCGCATTCTCGGCCGGCAGGAGCGCAAACTCCTGCGCCGCAGCGGGACTGACGCTTTGCACGGTTCCGTGCCATTCGACATCAGGATAGGTGTCCACGGTCACAGTGGCTGGCTGGCCGCGCCGCACGTAAGTGAGCTGAGTCTCCTTGGGCATGGCGTCGACCCAGACATGCCGGGTATCGACGAGATAGAAAGCGGTCGTGGAGGCAGGCAGATACTTGCCTGGAGCGATGGCCGGGACATCGGTAACAAGTCCTTCGAAGGCGGCCCGGACCACCGTGTGATTGAGCTCCCTTTGAGCCTCGGCGACCTGCGCTTGCGCCTGCAAGTACTGCGGCAGCCGGCCGACCGGGAGATCCGGCTTGCCGTCGAGCCTGGCAAGCTGAACGCTTGCCTGCTCTTTCAGGGCTGCCAGTTGGTTGTCGTCGTCCTGTAGTTTGTATCGCGCCCGATCATAGTCCGCGCGCGATTCCACTCCGTTGGCGAGCAGGCGGACCGCGCGGTCGAAGTTGGTGCGATCCAGCGCGACCTGAGCCCGCTGGGCAGCGGCCTCGGTGAGCATCCTGCCGTAGTCCCGCTGCATCGCCTGCAGAGTGAGGGCGATCTCGGCCCGGTTGGCCTCCGCCCTGGCGAGCGCAATCTGAAACTGCAGAGGATCGAGACGGTAGAGAACCTGGCCTGCCGCGACTCGCTGGTTGTCATGGACATCGACGTCCGCGACGGTCCCGGACACGTCGGTGGAGACGCCGACCTTTTCCGCGTTCACGTATGCATCGTCGGTCGACATGATCCGACCACCATGGACGTACCAGAACACCGCGCCGATCAGCACGATCGGCAGCAGCAGGAACAGCGCGCCGCGCATCCGCTGCTGGCGCGGCGATCTCGGCGCGGCGGCCTGATTGGCCGCCTCAGGCGCGTCGTCCGCAAGGTTCGAACGTTCCTTCGATGCCTCACGCCGCGCCACCGGCACCTCATCCGGACTCACCTCATCGAGCGCGGGAATCGATTTCTCCTGTGAAGAGCTCATAGGACCTCCTGAGATGCGCCCCCACCGAGCGCGAGAAAGAGTTGCGTCGTGTCGGAGTACTGTTGCGCCTCTGCCCGCAGCACGCCGAGCTGCGCGCTCAGCCGCTGCCGCTGAGCATCCAGAACCAGCAATATCCCGGTGTTGCCCGCGCTGTAGCTTTCGCGTGCAAGCTCAAGATTGCGCTGCGCGGCCTGCAACGCGTTCGACTGCGCCGCTACGAGCTCGGCATCGTGTTGCAATGCATCGAGCACGTCAGCAACCTGGCCGAAGGCTTCGAGAACGACTTCCTGGTAGTCGGCGGCACTTGCCCGCAGCTCATCCAGCGAGGCCCTACGCTCGGCCCGAAGCGTGCCGCCTTCGAAGAGCGGCGCCGTGAGGCCGGAGATCAGCGACCATGCGGTGTTTGATCGCTCGAACAGAGACTGTCCCGCGAGGGACTGCCAGCCGCCGGTAGCGGTCAGGGTGATTTGCGGGTAGAGGTTGGCCGTGGCCACGCCGACCGCGGCAGTGGCCGCATGAAGCTGCGTTTCGGCGGCGAGAATATCAGGCCGACGCTGTGCAAGTGAGGATGGGAGGCTCACGGGAATGCGCCGCGGAAGGTTCAGTCGACTCAGCGAGAGCGCCGGGTAGTGCCACTCGGCGGGAGGCCGCCCCGTGAGCACGGCGAGCGCGTGCCGGGCGACGGCGAGCCCCTGGCGAAGCGGGGGCAGCAGGGTCTCATCGGTTGCGAGCTGGCTCTCGGCCGTGACCACATCGACGCGGGAGACCGATCCGGTGCGATACGCGCTGCGCACCAGAGCGAGATTGCGGCGGTCCTCGGAGAGGATCTGCGCAACGGCGTGCAATTCGGTCTGTGCGGCCGCCGCCTGTATCGCCTCCGTGATCACACTCCCCGTAAGCGAGAGGTACGTGGCGTCAGCCTCGCTTCGCTGATACTGCGCCAGCGCGCGCCGCTCCTCCACCGACCGTCGAATGCGCGCCACCAGTCGGCAGATGGGTTGGTGCCGACGTCGAGGTGCTGCGCGTGCGCACCGGCTGCCGATTTGCTCCCGCCCGGCCCCAGGCGGGACTCGGAGCGGGAAGACTCCTGCGACGACAGGTAAAGACCCGGTGACGGACCTACCGGCGGTTTGAAAGTCGGTCCCACCGCACAGGCGCTGAGGACTGTCGCGACGGCGGCTATCAGCGTGAGGTGCGCAGCCTCGACCTTGATCATCTCTTCCCCCGGGGAATTCCAACATACCGGCTTGGACCGGCGGCGCACTTTACGTGTGTTCCGCGGTATGAGGAACATGCGCCCCATGGAAGTATCGTTTCGCGGCACGAAATGGTGGCGTAAGCTACGGGGATGGATACACTGACCGGCATCAAGGTATTCCTGCAGGTAGTGGAGTCCGGCAGCTTCGTGGCCGCCGCCGACCGGCTCGACGTCTCCACTGCCATGGTCAGCAAGCACGTGATGAACGCCGAGCAGCGCCTCGGCGTGCGCCTCCTCAACCGCAACAGCCGCACGCTGAGCCTCACGGAGCCGGGCCGTATCTACTTCGAGCGTTGCAAGGTCATCCTCGACGACCTGGAGGAAGCCGAGCTCGAGCTTGGCTCCCTGGGATCGACACCCCGCGGCACGCTGCGCGTCACGTGTCCGAGCTGGTTCGCGAGCCAACGTCTGGCGCGCCTGCTCGTCGAGTACCGGGCTCGATTCCCCGACATCGTCGTAGATGTTTCGTTCGAGGATCGGTTCATCGACCTCGTGGAGGACGGTTACGACCTTGCGCTGCGGGTGACGTCACGGCTCGAGTCGCTCCCCGCAGGACTGATCGCCCGTCCGGTACGGTCGCTGCCGTTCCTGGTCGCAGCGTCCCGCGAGTACATCAAGCGAAACGGAGCCCCTGAGTCTCCGGAAGACCTCGCCAACCACGACTGCATCGCGGTGGCAAACATGGATTCCTGGGTCTTCACTGGCCCCAAGGGCAGGACGCAAGTCCCGGCGCGTATCGTGCAGCGATTCCGCTCCATGGCGGGCGTGCCGCACGCGGTCGCAGCCGGCAGCGGCCTCGCACCTCTGCCGCAAACGCTATTCGAAGAGCCTGCATTCAAAGATGTCCTCGTGCCGGTGCTCCCCGACTTCCCCCTGTCGCATACTACGCTGTATCTGGTTTATATCAGTCGTAAGTACGTGCCGCTCAAGATCCGCAGCTTCATCGATTTCGTCATCGAGTTCGCTGCCGCCATGGACGCGCAGAATCGGGGTGTCCTGCGCGCTCAGGCTCGCTGACCGGCCTCCTGCGCGTCACCCGGTAGCCCCGGCGTTTACTCCGGCGAAACGGTTCATCTACCGCCCGGGCGTTGTCGCTGTCGCGCGCGGCACGTAGGCTTACCTCCGTTGCTCGAACATACGGCGTGCGGTTTCTACCCTCCCCCCTCCGCACCCCGTGAGCCACTTTCGGCGGACCTGACGGTCCGCCGATTTTTTTCTTCCCCGTGCCAACCTTTCCGAAGTTGAAACGCTCCATCCATCAGACGAGCGTTGTTCACGACCTCGCGCGAACCTACTCTGGCGTGCATGGCCTCTGGCAACAGTGACGGGCTGCGAATCGAAGGGAGACTCTCCATGCGTGCCGCAATCGGGATTATGATCGCCTTACCGATCGCTGCGATTTTCTGCCTCGTATATATGACGATGCTCATGCTCGAAGCCTGGCGCGAGTGAATCGACCACATCGCCATCGCCCCATGGCGGCTCTCTCTCCTGGAACGGGCGTGCCCTATCTTCCGGGAGAGATGCAGGGGTTGGGGCCCGCAGGTAAAGCGGCGTAGTCTAGCCGCATGGATACGCTGACCGGCATCAAGATGTTCCTGCAGGTCGTCGAGTCCGGGAGCTTCGTGGCGGCCGCGGATCGGCTCGACGTCTCCACGGCGATGGTCAGCAAGCATGTGATGAACGTCGAGGGGCGCCTCGGTGTCCGCCTCCTCAATCGCAACAGCCGGACTCTGAGCCTCACGGAGCCCGGTAAAGTCTATTTCGAGCGCTGCAAGATCATCCTCGATGACCTCGAGGAAACCGAGCTCGAGCTCGGCTCACTGGGCAACACCGCCCGGGGCACACTCCGGATCACCTGCCCCAGCTGGTTCGCGGGCCAACGCCTGGCCGACGTCCTGGCGCGTTATCGGCAGCGGTATCCGGAAGTCGTGGCCGATGTGTCCTTCGAGGACCGCGTCGTCGATCTGGTGGAGGAAGGCTACGATCTGGCCCTCCGGGTATCGGGCGACCCGCGGCTGCTGCCATCGGGCCTGATCGCCAGGCCGGTGAAGTCGATGGCGCTCTTCGTGGCCGGCTCGCGCGAATATCTCAAGCGCCACGGAACCCCGAAGTCTCCTACGGATCTCGCGCAGCATGATTGCATCGCAGTGGGATCGCAGGATTCCTGGGTGCTGCGCGGACCGAACGGGAAGATCGACGTGCCGGCGCGAATCGTGGCGCGCTACCGCTCGATGGCGGGCGTGGCCCATGCGGTCGCTGCCGGGATCGGCCTGGCTGCACTGCCGCGCATTTTCTTCGAGGATCCGCTCTTCCGGCAGCAGCTGGTCCCGGTCCTCACGGACCACCCGTTCGCGCAGGGCACCCTGTATCTCGTATACGTCAGCCGCAGGAACGCCCCACTCAAGATCCGCTCCTTCATCGAGTTCTTCCTCGAGACGGTGTCGCGTGAGGAAGAGCCTGCGCCGGCCGCCGTCGCCTAGCGCTGGCGTCAGCCGCCCATCCCGACGCGGTGCGCAACTCCACGCCCGCCCAGCCTCACCAAACACCTGATTCAGGCTCGCGTAGGGCGCTCCCGGGCGTGCGCAATGTTTCAGAATCGTTGATGTGCAGGTTTCCTGCCGTGAAATGCACCATGCAACGCCGATGTCTTGTCAGTCCGGGGCCATGCCCATACGTTATCCACCATGACGAGGTGTGAGGACGCCGGGAGACTTCGGTGAGCGGCGAGATGGTTCTGTTGCGCGTGGTCGATGACACGCAGGAAGGCTGGAAGTGGATGCCGCGGGATGAGTTCCTCGAGCGGATCAATCTGGCCTCGTGGAAGGAAGGTCAGGAATTGGTTGGAATGATTTTGCCGCACGCCCGGGAAGGGGAGCTGCAATGACGGCTGCGCGCCTGCTCCGAACGGGAGTGGAGACCCTCTCTCCAGCGGGAGAGAGGGCTGGCCTTTTGCCGCTCGCAGCCGGCCCCATCATGAATCACGCGGCTGGGAGGCCGGTGAATCCGAGGAGAAGCTGACATGCGACAGAGTGACATCAGCGAGAAGACCCGTAGCTGGGTCGTGGACTACAGCGCCGCGAGAGCCAAGGCGATCGAGTGGCTCGGCGATCGGTATCTGCTGGCCATACCCGTGAATCGCATCCCTGCCGCGAGCCGCGCCCGGGGCGAGCACCGCCCCGCTCTCACGATCGTTCGCTCATAGACACGATCGACTGATCTACCCCCAACCCAGCGTATCACGGACCCCCCTGAACGCTGGGGCGCTTGCCGGCGGGAGCCGATCCCGCCGGTTTTTTTTAGCGCGCGTCAACAACTTGGAAACGCATCATCTACCGGAGTGGGTGTTGCCGCTACGTGCTTCCGTCCATACAGTTGTCTTGCCAGCAAGCGCCGTCCACCGAGGAAGCGCGCGGGCAGATAAGGAGCACGAGGATGAACGATCGAATCACCATGTTGGGTCTCGTCGCGCTCGGCGTGGCCGCGCTGCACGGCGCGCCGGTGGCTGCGCAGGAGCACGCCGGGTCCCAGGACATACAGATCTATGCCGGTGAGATTTTCGGGGATCGGCTGACCGAGACCCCACTCAGCGGCAGATCTCCGCTTCTCGACGACGACACCGCATTCGGCGGCCGTTACACGTATGACTTCACGGATCAATGGGGCCTGCAGCTCTCGGCCGGTTACAGTCCCAGTCGCACCGGGCACGTGCTGGGCGGCGACAGCAATCTCGGCCTCACCACGCTCGACATGGATGTTCTCTGGAACATCACACCGGGATTCACCTTGGACGACCACTCGCTCGTGCCATACACGGAGGCCGGTGTCGGCTATGCCTGGTCCGACCTGAACCATCCGTTGTACGGCGTCACTGGTACGACCCCCGTGGTGCTCATGGGCAGCAACGGATATACGGCGAATGTGGGTCTCGGCGCGAAGTACTACATGACGGACGACTTCTTCGTCGACTTCGATGCGCGCTACCGCTACCTGAGCAGGCTCATCAACAACGACGGTCAGGGACTGAATACCGCGGAGACGACGTTGAGCCTCGGTTATCAATTCTGACCTGAGCGTTCTGACACGGTCGGCCGCGGCCTAAGGGTGCGCTTGCGACCATCCACGCGGCGGCCAACAGCCGGGTCACGACGAGCTATTGGGCTAACGCGTATCCAGATGACAGGCCGCCATGAACTCGACGAACAGCCGAATCCGCGGCGGTATGGGATGGCCCGACTGGAACGTGGCGAAGAGCTCGATCTCGTCGCAATGGTATTCGGCCAGGCACTCGAGCAGGCGTCCCGCCTGCAGATCTTCGGCCACATCCCATAGCGCCTCCAGCGACAGGCCGCGACCGTCGAGCGCCCAGCCGTGGAGCACATCGCCACTGCTGCTCGAGAGGTGCCCTGCCACCTTGATCTCCTCAATACCGCTCGCCGTGCGGAAACGCCAGCGATCGAGCAGCCGATACCGGCGAGCCAGCCGCAGGCATTCGTGGCTCGCGAGATCCGCCGGTCGTGCGGGCGCGCCGCGGGCCGCCAGGTAAGACGGTGCGCCGCAGACGATGCGGCGGGTCGAGGCGATTTTTCGGGCGATGACCGCCGGATCGTCGGGGCGCGCTATGCGCAAAGCGACGTCGATCCCGTCCTGACCAACTTCGAGGCCGGCGTCGGAGAGCACCAGATGAACCTCGAGCCCCGGGTGTTGCGCGGCAAACTGCGCCAGCAAAGGTGCGATACGCCGCCGCCCCAGCTCCATGGGCGCCCCTGCCTTCAGAAGTCCCCGGGCCGCCGCGCCGCGAGCCGACACCTCCGCCTCCGCGTCGTGCAGGCTGGCAAGGATGGCCCGGCAGTGCTCGTAGTAGAGCGTGCCCTCGTCGGTCAGGCGGAAGCGTCTCGCACTGCGATCGGCCAGCCGGACACCCAGACGCGCCTCGAGCGCTGACAGCCGGCGGCTGACTGCCGGCGGTGAGGAGCCGGATGCCAAGGCACCGGCGGAGATTCCGCCCGCCTCTACGATGGTGCAAAAAAGCTCGACATCAGCTATGCGATCCGCCACGACGGACTCTATACTTCCGAAAAATGGAAGCATAGCATCCTCTACTGCTGCTTTCGGGCTCCCGCAAGGAGGCGCATCCTCCTGGTACGAAAACGGTCTTCATGCGGAGCTGGTCATGCGCGCGATTCGATTCAAAGACTTTGGCGACCCCTCGGTCCTGGAATTGGCGGACGTCACCGCCCCCACTGGCGATGCGGCGACGGCCCTGGTGCGGGTGCTGGCGGCTTCGATCAACCCCAGTGACGTCAAGAACGTCGCTGGCGCCATGAAGCAGACGACCCTGCCGCGCATCCCGGGCCGCGACTATGCCGGGGTGGTCGAAGCAGGTCCGAGTGAATGGATCGGCGCCGCCGTCTGGGGAACCGGCGGCGATACCGGCTTCACACGCGATGGCACCCATGCCGAGCTGATCGCCGTGCCGGTGGCGAGCCTGCGCCGCAAGCCGCAGACCCTCGACTTCGATCAGGCCGGATCCGTCGGGGTCAACTATGTAGCCGCCTGGAGCGGCCTGCAGGCGGCTGACCTGAAGGCCGGCGAGACGGTGTTGTTGCTCGGTGCCGGCGGCGGTGTCGGCAGCGCCGCCGCCCAGATCGCGCGCCATCTCGGCGCCCGTGTCATCGGCTTTGATCGGCAGGCACCGCGTCCGGACGCGCCGATCCGAGCAATCGCGGCAAAGCTGATCATCGGTGCCGACGATCTGCCGGCCGAGATTCGCGCGGCCACCAACGGCCGCGGCGCCGATGTAGTGTTCGATCTCGTCGGTGGCGTCATGTTTCGCAGCGCCGTCGGGAGTCTGGGGCTGCGGGGCCGGTTGATCGAGATTGCAGCCACCGGCCGGCGCGAAGTGAGCTTCGACATTGCCGACTTCTACCACAACGAAAGCCGGCTCTTTGGCGTCGACACGCTGAAGCGCGATCTGACCGAATCGGCCGCGATACTGGACGTGCTGACTCCGATGTTCATGGCGCGCGATTTTCGCGCGGCACCGATAGACTCGACATTCGGCCTGGCAGATGCGCAGGCGGCTTATCTCAAGGTCGCGGCCGGCGCCGCCGGCCGTGTCGTGCTGCGACCGCAGGAATAGACGGAGCATCGATGACTGCCTATCTGGTATCCCTGCTCATGGGCCTCGCGGTCGGAGTCGCCTACGGCCTGCTGCATGTGCGCTCGCCGGCACCTCCTCTGATCGCCCTGGTCGGCCTGTTGGGTATGGTGTTGGGGGAACAGGCCATCCATGCGGTGAAGCATCATTCCCTGTCACCGCCATCTCAGAGTCTACCGGTCAAGGACGCGCGGCGATGACGACGATTTCCACCCGATACGCCGCTGAGGCGAGTGGCGCGCCGACCGTCGCGCGCGCAGGCGCGCAGCCGGGAGCGACCCAGGCATCCCAGACGGCGTTCATTTCATTGAACGTGCTCATGTCGGTCAGGTAGACGGTTGCGGCGAGCAAGTGGGTCTTGTCCGTGCCTGCTTCCGCGAGCAACTTATCGATGGCTGCCAGAACCTCTCGGGTCTGCCCGGTGGTGTCGGCCGATACATCAGACGCGACCTGTCCGGCCAGGTAAACCGTATTCCCGTGCACGACGGCCTGCGACATGCGCCGGCCGGATTTGATGCGCGTGACCATATTCATTGCTCCTGTAGGGCCAATGATTCTACTCTCGGCACCATGACGGCCGTGGTCCAGAAGTACAGAACGTATCGCAGGATGCCGTGGCGAAATGGCCGCGGGTTCACTCTCGAGATCGCACGAGAGCCCGCCACGGGAGAGGATTTTGCCTGGCGTTTGAGCCTGGCTGACATCGATGGGGACGGCGATTTCTCCGCCTATCCCGGTTACCGGCGGGCGCTCGTTCTGGTCGCGGGAGAGCGCCTGCACCTGAGATTCCGGGGACACGGTAACTGCCTCCTCGACCCGGCGCGGCGTGGCGCTCGATTCGAGGGGGACTGGGAAACGCATGGCGCAATCCCGCGAGGACGCTGCACCGATCTCAGCCTGATCGTCCGCAGGGGATCAGGCGCCGGGCCAAACTGCGTCGTTCGCGCGCCGAAAATGCTGCGCGTCAAATCGACCGGGCGCGTAGTCGTCGCCACAAACGTTCATGGCGCGCTGTTCGTGATCGCAGGATCGGTAGCGGTTACCGAATCGATTCGGGCCCGATCGCGCATCTTACGCGCGCGGGACACCCTTCTCCTCTCTCCGGGCCTCCAACGAACCCTGAGGCTCCGCAGCCTCAACCGGTCCGCGGCGCAGCTCGTCCTATTGAGCTGGCGCCCGGGTCACCCGAAGATCACAGTCCCCGGCCGGTAAGGCCGGGGACTGCAGCGATATTATCGCAGGGCGTTAGTAGCGACGCGGGCCGCCGCCGCCGCGGTGGCCGCCGCCGGACCGTTCCCGATCCTGAGCCTCATTCACTTTGAGGGAGCGGCCGTCGAAATCGGCGCCGTTCAGCGCCTGCATGGCGCGAGAGGCGTCGGCATTCGACATCTCCACGAACCCGAAGCCTCGCGGGCGACCGGTATCGCGATCGGAGATCAGAGAGACCTTCTCGACCGTGCCATGCTTGGAGAAAAGAGCACGGACGGCCTCTTCGGTCGCGGTGAAGGGGAGATTTCCAACGTATAGTTTCGTCACTTCAGAGTACTCACAATAGAAACACAGAAAGCGGCGGGTACATCCTGCCTCTTGGTTCGCGAAGCTTTACGAGGGTGGCAGACAAGGCCTCAACTTGCACCATGGCGGCGCTGGAGGCCCAGACAGTCAAGCCGAAAAGATACGAGCCACCCGGGAGAATACAGGAGTTCGCACCACAGTGTCGAATTTTCGCGGTCCGTTGACCCGTAATCGCTCGAAATTGCCTTGCGGTGACGGGCCGGAAGGCGCAGTGTTAGACCCATGAATCTCTCTCTGATCGATGCCTTCAGCCGCTTCGGCGCCAAGCCGAGCAGCAGGCTGGGCAGCCTTTCGGCAATGGCCGCCGACGGGGCCATGGTGCTCAGCTGCCTGCCAGGGCATTTTGGCCACCCCGCCAGCGGTGTTTTGCGCTACGAAACCAGGCTGTCGACGGTGGAAGCGGAGTCGAAGGAGATAGGCAATCTCAGCGAGCATCTGACGCATGCGCGCGACGGGCGGCTGCCCGTGCGGATGGTGGTGAAATCGGTGACACCGGAAAAAAACGGCGCTAAAACACGCACCTATCACATACGCCCGGATCTCATCGGTAAGGTCGTGGAATTCGACGGCGATCACTTCATCGTGGACTTTACACGACAGGAGCCGCTACGTTCGGCAGCCGTCACTGGGAAGCGTAAGTAACCCAGTACCAACATGCCGGGTGACCTCAGGATTGCTACCGCTCAATTCGAGAATCGCAGCGGTGACAAGCAATTCAACCTGACGGCAATCGAAGAGCTGTCGGCAAAGGCCGCGCGCCTGGGCGCGAACGCGGTCGCCTTTCACGAGTGCTCGGTCACCGGCTACGGCTTTGCGCGGCGGTTGTCGCGGGAGCAGCTTTGGGACCTGGCCGAGGCCATCCCCGGCGGCGCGAGCATCGAGGCGCTCACCGGGATTGCCCGCCGCCACGGGATCGCGGTCCTGGCCGGACTCTTCGAGCGCGGCGCGGATGGCGCGGTCTACAAGGCGCACGTGTGCGTCGACCAGAGCGGTGTGGTCGCAAGACACCGGAAAATTCATCCGTTCATCAATCCGCACGTCAGGGCCGGCAACGCCTATACGGTCTTCGAGCTGAGCGGCTGGAAGTGTGGAATGTTGATTTGTTACGACAACAACATCATCGAGAACGTGCGCGCGACCGCTCTCCTGGGTGCCGAAATCATCTTCATGCCGCATGTGACCATGTGCACGCCGTCGCCCCGTCCGGGAGCGGGTTTCGTCGACCCGGCGCTTTGGCTGAACCGCGACCACGACCCGATCTCGCTGCGCGCTGAGTTCGATGGCCTCAAAGGCCGGGCCTGGCTGATGAAGTGGCTGCCGGCGCGGGCCCATGACAATGGCATCTTTGCCGTGTTCTCGAACCCGATCGGGATGGATGACGATCAGCTCAAGAATGGCTGCTCGATGGTGCTCGATCCGTTCGGCGATGTCATCGCCGAATGCAGGCTCCTGGGCAATGACCTCGCGATTGCAACCTGCAGTCACGACAAGATTGCGCTGTCGGGCGGCCACCGCTACCGCGAAGCCAGGAAGCCCGAGATATACCGGGAGGTCCTGGGCGCGGAACACCGCTCACAACAGAAGGTCCCGTGGATGTCGATGTCGGAATCGGGTAACTAAGTCGCGCCGCCGCGGCATTACCGGCCGTCTGCGGACGCAGGATCGATCGGCGCGCAGTTCGTCCGGCCGGACATCACGCAATCCTGTAGCCTCGCAGCGCGGCCCAGCACGTGAACCAGGAGCACCCCGCCGAGCACGAGAAGCACCGTGACCAGGAGCCCGATGAGCGCGGGCCATCGCGGATCGGGCGCACGCCGATTTTCCGGCTCATCGGTGCTGCGCGGCAGGAGGTACAGCCGCGGCTCTCCCATGAGCGCAACCAATGTTCGCAAGCTCGACATGCACGGTCTACGTCATTCCCATCCGCAGAGTATTCTACTTTGAATCCAGCGCACACTTCGCATCAGCCCGCCGAGACCTGCGTCACGCCGACGCGGAACCCGCTCGCCGGCGCACGGCTATTGCCGTAAATTCGCCTCGCTAACCGGCACACTGGTCGGAACCACGTTTGCACCTGTGCCCGAGGCACGAACGCAGACCGCAGACATGGACACCGCAGCATTACCCGCCCGCTCCTCGTTTCGGCCGTTGATCGCGCCGAGCTGGGCCGAACGCCTCTTCGTCCCCTTTGCGCTCTACGTCGCCATCGGCGCGACCTGGATGGTGAGCGGCGCCGGTGGCCCGAAGGTCATCTTCTATGTCGGGCTGATCTCCAAGCTGCCGGCACAGATCGGCTGCATTCTCATCGTGGCGCTTACCGCGCGGCGCATGGCTCCGGGTCCGCTGCGCTCGGCATGGCGGTCCCTCGCCATCGCACTGACGCTGTATTTCATAGCCGACTTCATTGGCTTCGTCTCCTGGCTGGTGGGGGTCGATCCCTTCCCGGGGCCGTCCGACATCCTCTACGTCGCGTTTTATTTACCGCTCGCGGCGTCGGCGCTGTGGTTGATCCGCGCAGCCGCGGTACGTGTACCCTGGATCCAGCTGTCCCTGGACGCCACCATCTTCGTCGTCGGCTTTGGCGCCGTATTCTGGTATCTGGTCGTCGAGCCGGCGGCCATCCACGCCAATCTCGGGCTCCTCAAGGAAGCTCTGAGCGAAGCCTATCTGGCGCTCGACAGCTTCTCTCTGTTGCTCCTCGGCGTGCTGGTTCTCACCGGCTCCGCCAGCGGGTGGCGTGTTCCGCTATTGCTGCTCAGCGGCTTCGCCACCATGTTTCTCGCCGACATCCTCTGGTCTCTCGGCAAGGTGAGCGGCTACTACCTGCCGGGAGGAGTTCAGGACGTCCTCTATCTGTCCTGCTACGTGCCGATGGCGGCTGCAGCGCGCGCGCAGGTACGAGCGCTCGCGCAGCCCGCACGCGTGACGTCACGCACCTCCGGCGCGCTCGCGCGGTCGATGCCGTACGCGGCGATGGCAGCGGCGTTCCTGGTGCTCATTTATCTCAGTCGCGGCGGCCTCGGCGGCCAGGCGACTCGGATGATCGGCATTGTGTTCGCGCTCACCCTGCTGCTGATGTTCCGCCAGGCAGTGGTTCTGCGCATGGCGGAAGAGCATTACGCTTCGCTGATCGCGAACGCATCCGACGTGATCATGATCATCGGCACCGACGGAGTGGTGCGCTTCGCCTCGCCGGCCGTCACCCGCACCCTGGGCCTGAAGCCCGAGGAGATCACGGGCAAGAGCCTGGCGGAGCTGTGGGGCGGCGAAGATGGCGAGCGGCTGCGGACCTTTCTCGAGGAGATCGCACGCACGACGTCCGGGGTCGTGGGCCCGGTCGAGCTGCGGATCGAGCGCGCCGCCCGGCGTGATCGAGGGCGTGGGCAGCAATCTCAGCAACGATCCGGCGGTGCGGGGGCTGGCGCTCAACTTCCGCGACATCAGCGAGCGCAAGGCGCTGGAGGAGAAGTTGCGCCAGCTCGCCTTCCACGATCCGCTGACGCTGCTTGCGAACCGCAACCTGTTCCGCGACCGCGTGCAGCACGCTCTAACCCTCGCGCAGCGCGGTGAGCACGGCGCGGCGATCATGTTCCTCGATGTCGACAACTTCAAGAACATCAACGATTCGCTCGGACACGATGCCGGCGACCGGCTGCTGCAGGCGGTGGCGCAGCGCATCATTCAGACGACACGCTCTTCCGACACCGTCGCGCGGCTCGGCGGCGATGAGTTCGGGGTGCTGCTGGAAGGCGTCGGGTCGGCTGCGGAAGTGCAGCGCGTCGCCGATGCGCTGATCGAGTCGCTCGGAACGCCCTTCCTGCTCGACGGTCGCGAGGTTCGCGTGACGGCGAGCATCGGCGTGGCCTTTTCCGCCGACGATACCACCGCCAAGGCGCTGCTCAGCAACGCCGATCTGGCCATGTATCACGCCAAGTCCGCCGGCAAGAACCGCCACGTCACCTTTCAGCCACAGATGCAGGACGTTGCTGCACGAGCGCCTGCGGCTCGAGGCTGACATCGGCCGCGCGCTCGAGCAGGGAGGAATTCTTCCTCGAATACCAGCCGATCGTTGACCTTGGCACCCGGGTCCTGCTCGGTGTCGAGGCTCTGGTTCGCTGGCGCCACCCCGAGGGCGGCGTGCTGATGCCCGCCAGTTTCATTCACGTCCTCGAGGAGTGCGGTCAGATCGCGGCCCTGGGCCGCTGGGTGCTGCAGCAGGGGTGCCGCGACGTCTGCGCCTGGCGAGGCGCGATCGCCGGCGCGTCCGGATTGCGCCTGGCCGTGAACATCTCGGCCCGTCACCTCCAGCACGGCGAGCTGGTACACGATGTGCTGGCGGCGCTCGAGGCCTCGGGATTCGAGCCCGGGAACCTCGTCATCGAGCTGACCGAAAGCACCATGATGTACAACACCGAGGCCAATCTCGAGCGCTTTCACCGCCTCAAGGGCCTTGGGGTGAAGGTCGCGATCGATGACTTCGGCACCGGCTACTCGTCGCTGTCGTACCTGCACCGCTTTCCCATCGACATCCTGAAAATCGACCGCTCGTTCGTCAACGGCCTCACCAGCTCGGATGAGGGCCCGGACCTGGCGCGCGCGGTCATCATGCTGGGGGAAACCCTGGGCCTTGACACGGTGGCGGAAGGGATCGAGCTCGAGCCGCAGGTCGAAGCACTGCTGGCGCTGGGCTGCGTCGCGGGGCAGGGATTTCTGTTTGCGCAACCGCGCACTCTCGAGGAGCTGTCGCAGAGCCCGTTCGTCGCCCGCCGCAACACGCTGTGGACCGCGCAGGCTCTCGGCGAGCACCTTTCGGCAACCGGCCGATTCAAGGCACTGCAGGCCAAGCGCCGATAGCTGAGCAATCGCCGCGGATGTACCATTGGCGGAAAGCCACTGCCTTGCCGCGTGACAATGAGTAATCCACCCGCGGGAACCATCGCGCACGTACCCATTGACGTGCAATGGGCCGGCGGCCTCGACTTCGAGGCTGGCCGGCCGGATGGCCCCAGGATTCGCATCGACGGCGATGCGCAAAGCGCGCCCAGCCCGTTCGATGCATTGCTCGCGGCGATTGCGACCTGCGCGTCGGTGGACGTCGTAACCATCCTGAAAAAACAACGCACGCCCGTGCGGGCACTCAATGTGCGCGTCGAGGCGAATCGAGTTGAGTCGACCCCGCGCCGGCTGGCATCAGCCTTGCTGCGCTTCGGCATTACAGCGCCGGGGACGACGATCGAGAAGGCGACGCGCGCCGTCGAGCTCTCGGTCACCAAGTACTGCAGTGTTCGTTCCTCTCTCATCGCCGATGCAGCCGTGAGCTGGACGGTGGAGCTGAAAACGTGAGGCAAACCATGCAACAGCGCAGGCTCGGACAGAGTGGCCTCGAGGTCTCGGCCGTCGGCCTGGGTTGCATGGGCCTCAGCCACGCGTTAGGGCGGCCGGTCGGAAAGCAGGAAGGCATTGCGCTGCTTCGGGCGGCCGTGGAGCGCGGCGTAACCTTGTTCGATACGGCCGAGGTGTACGGTCCCTACACCAACGAGGAGCTGGTAGGCGAAGCCCTCGCTCCCGTGCGCGATCACGTGGTGATCGCCACCAAGTTCGGCTTCGACATCGATCCGAAGACCGGCCAGCAGCGGGGCCTCAACAGCCGTCCCGAGCACATCCGACAGGCCGCCGACGCCTCGCTCAAACGCCTGCGGACTGACCGGATCGATCTTTTCTATCAGCACCGCGTCGACCCCGCGGTGCCGATCGAGGAAGTCGCCGGCGCCGTGAAGGATCTCATCCGCGAAGGCAAGGTGAAATGCTTCGGCCTTTCCGAGGCAGGCGTACAGACCATCCGCCGCGCCCACGCCGTACAGCAGGTCACCGCGCTGCAGAGCGAGTATTCACTCTGGTGGCGGGAGCCCGAAGACGAAGTCTTCCCGGCGCTGGCGGCGCTCGGAATCGGCTTCGTCCCGTTCAGCCCGCTCGGCAGAGGCTTCCTCACCGGCGCCATCGACGAGAACACGAAGTTCGAGAGCACGGATTTCCGTAACGGCCTGCCGCGATTCGCGCCGCAGGCCAGGAAGGCGAACCAGACTCTGGTCAAGGCCATCGGCGAGATCGCGGACCACAAGGGTCTCACGCGTGCCCAGATCGCCCTCGCCTGGGTGCTGGCGCAGGAGCCCTGGATCGTGCCGATTCCCGGCACGACGAAGCTGCACCGGCTGGAGGAGAACATCGGCGCGGCCACCGTGGAGTTGAGCGCCGATGATCTGCGCGAGATCGACGGCGCACTCTCGCGGGTGACTATCGAGGGTGCGCGCTACCCGGAGAAGCTGCAGAAGCTCGTGGATCGATAGCCGCCGCCCTACTCCGGCGCCGGCTGCTCGAATGAGGCAGTCAACAGGCTGAGGACGCGCTTCGCGTCGGCCGAGACCGGCGGCTTTGGATTGTTGCCATAGATGGGGCGGAAGCCCTTTTCGAGATAGAGGGTCGCAAAGCCATGCACGGCTGACCAGGCGAGCATCAGCCTGGCCGCGCGCCCGGCCTCCGTCTCCCCGGGTCGGGAGAACGGCGCCATCGTCTCCTGGAGCTGCTGAAACGCTCCCCTGGATGCCTCCGTGAAACCTTCGTCCTCCAAGCGAATCGTATCGCTGCGGAACATCAGTTGGAATTGCGGTCGATGCGAGATGGCGTAATCGACGTATGCACAACCAACGGCAAGCACCTGCGCCGCGGCATCCTTCGGCGACTCCGCGCGATACTCCACCATCAGCTTGCGGAGGGACCTGAAGCCCTCCGCCGCGAAAGTCGTGAGCAGTCCGGCCGCGTCCTTGAAGTGGAAAGCCGGGGCGCCGTGCGACACCCCGGCGCGGCGCGCCGCCTCGCGCAGAGTGAATCTGTGCAGGCCCTGCTCGCGGAGGATTTCCTCCGTCACCGCGAGCAGCCTCGCCGGCAACCCGCTGTCACTCTCCTTCCGACGGAGTCTGGCCTTTTTCCTCTCTGAGGTTTGCGCTCGCTTCGCGGTCTTCGATCTCTTTGCGCTCGTCTGGGCCATGGCTCCATGGTACCGCATGCGGCCCGGGGACCAGAACAGCCGTCGGGCGTGGCCACCGCATTCGTACTTGACAGTGTCTAGCCGTGCGCTAGAATCTCACTAGACAGTGACTAGTCAGCCGCTCGAGAGACCGCCCCGTGGCTGCCGTCAGGCAATAGCAATGCTCCCGCAAGTCTCTTCGTCCAGCGCCGTCCGCCTCACGCGGGTTTGCAAGAAGTATCGCGTAGGAGCCACCGAGGTGCAGGCGCTCGACGATGTCACGCTGGCGATCCCCGCCAACCGCTTCTCGATCGTGATCGGCGCCTCCGGCAGCGGCAAGACGACCCTGTTGAATCTCATCGGCTGCATCGACACGCCGACTGACGGCAGGGTGGAGGTCTGCGGCGAGGACATCGCAGAGCTCACGGACGACTCGCTGGCCGACTTTCGCGCCCGCAACATCGGTTTCATCTTCCAGAACTTCAGCCTGGTACCCGTGCTCACCGCATACGAGAACGTTGAATATCCGCTCATGCTGGTCGGCATGCCTCCCGCGGAGCGTCGTTTCCGCACCCTGGCCATGCTGGAGGCAGTCGGGCTGGCGGAGCACGCCCATCGGTTTCCGAACGAGCTTTCCGGCGGCCAGAAGCAGCGTGTGGCCATCGCCCGGGCCCTGGTCAAGCGTCCCGCGCTCGTGCTCGCCGACGAGCCGACGGCCAATCTGGACAGCGCCACCGGCGCCTCGATCATACAACTGATGCGCCAGATTCAGACGGAGCTGCAAACGACGTTTGTGTTCGCGAGCCACGATGCGCAACTCATCTCGCACGCCGATGAGATCTTTGCGATCCGGGACGGCAGGCTGCGTGAGCGCCACTCGGGGGCCGAGCGATGAATCTGCTCGTCAAGATCGTACTGCGGAACATTCTGCGCAATCGGCGCAGATCCATCATGACGGGATCCGCCGTCGCCGCCGGCAGTCTCGCCCTATTGCTCTTCGGGGGATTCACCAGCTACATCTTCGCCGGGCTGGAGACCGGCAACGTGCAGCGCAACGGGCATCTGACCGTGTTCCATTCCGGATACTTCCTCTTCGGCGAGGGCAATCCGGCCGCCTACGGCATCGCCGACTATCGCGCGGTCATGAAGTCGATTCACGACGACCCCGTGCTCCAGCCGATGATCAGCGTGCTGACGCCAACGCAATCCGTGGTCGGGATAGCGGGCAACTTTTCCGGGACGGTCGACGCCTCGAAGACGTTCCTGGGCGTGGGAGTCGTGCCATCGGACAGAAGTCGCATGCTCGAGTGGGACCCTTACGGCACCCGTGCCGTTTACAGGCCTGACACGCGCATGGCCGACACCGAGACAAGCGCCGGCCTGCTCGGCTTCGGCATGGCTCGCGTACTCGGCTTGTGTGGCCCGCTGCGGCTGCAGGACTGCCCGCGAGTGCCCGACACGCGGTTTGCCCGGGATTCGCCGGTGTCTCCCGTGGGAACGGAAGTGCTCGATCTCGCGAGCCGCAATGCGGCGCAGCAGCCCGGAACAGCCGGCGACCTGCCGCAGATCCAGCTGCTGGCAGCGACCGCGGGTGGCGCACCCAACGTTGTCAGTCTCACGGTGGCGGGAGTGGAGCGCCAGGGCGTCAGAGAGCTCGACGACAACTACGTCATCATGGATCTACCCTTGGCGCAGGAGCTCGTGTACGGCCGTGGCGAGCACGAGGTGACCGGCCTCGTGCTGCAGCTCCGGCGCACCTCGGACATGGGGGCGGCCAGGGCTCGACTCACGTCGCTGTTCCGCGAGAACCACCTGCCCCTCGAGATCCGGGATTTTCGCGAGCTGAATCCCTTCTACGGGCAGGTTGTCCGCCTCTTCAGTGGAATCTTTCTCTTCATCGCACTGGTCATGGGAATGATCGTGCTCTTCGCCGTGGTGAACACCATGACCATGAACGTCATGGAGCGCACCAACGAGATCGGCACCACCCGCGCGTTGGGCGTGCGCCGACAGGGGATTCGCCGGCAGTTTCTCCTGGAGGGCATGTTCATCGGCATCATCGGCGCCGCAATCGGGTCCGTCCTGGCAGTCGTCATGTCACTGGTGGTCAACCACGGCGGCCTGACCTGGATCCCGCCCGGCAACGCCGCTCCGATACCGCTTCGCATCGATGTCATGGGTGAGCCCGGGCTCATCCTCGGTGCCTGGCTCGGATTGGTTCTGGTGGCGACGCTCGCGGCGCTCATGCCCGCGAACCGGGCAGCGAGGCTCTCCGTCGTCGATGCATTGCGACACGTCTGACAGGGAGCGCCATGAGCATCACCCCTTCGAGCCGGCGGTTGTGGGCGGTCGTAGGATGTTTCCTGGTGACGAGCCCCGCCTGGGCGGATACCGCCGGCGAGATCGTCGCTCGGACCGACCAGGCACGGAATCCGCAGCAGCCGTTTCACACGACGGTCACTCTCGTCGAATACGTCTCGGGCCGGGAGCGCGATCAGGACACCCTCAGGGTGTTTGCCAAGGCCGATGCGCGCACGCATCAGTTCCGCAATCTCGTGCAATACGTCGCGCCGCCGCGCGATGCCGGCAAGCGAGTGTTGCTGGGAGGGGACGCCCTGTGGTTCTACGACCCGGCGTCCAAAGCGAGCGTGCGCATTTCGCCGGCGCAGCAGCTCGTCGGTCAGGCCGCCATAGGCGATGTGCTCACGGTCAATCTCGCAGCGGACTACAGCGTCACGCTTCTCGGCACGCCGACCATCGAGGACGCCACCCGCACGCAACGGCAATGCTGGCAACTGCAGCTCAAGGCGACTGACGACCTGGCCACGTACAGCAGGATAGAGTACTGGGTGGAACAGGGCAGCTATCTCCCCATCAAGGGCGAGTTCTACTCCGACAGCGGACGTCTGCTCAAGATCGCCTATTATCGCAACTTCAGCGACGTTCTCGGCAGGAGGCGTCCAACCCAGGAAATCATCATCGATGCGGTGGACAGGTCGCTCGCCACCGTCGCCACGTTCACCGACTATGGCTACCAGAACATCCCGGACACGTGGTTTCAGCGTGATTATCTGCCGTACCTCGAGACGCGATGACACGCCGGATCGGGAGAGCCCTGATCCTCCTGTTGTTGGCCTGGACCGGTGCGGCTGGCGCGCAAACAGACAGTGATCTGGCCCTCATCCCGCCGGATTCGCAAGCACCGCCTCAGGTGACTCAGGACCGCTCCGGGCAGAACATCTATGTGGAAAATGCGCTGACTGCCGTCTCGCCGCGCGACGATCTGCCGGTCGCGACACCGCCGCCATATGACTGGCAGGAACGGCTTCTGCTCGACGTGCGGGATACCTGGGAAGTGGGGCCGATGACTCACCTGATCTTCAGCGATCGCCTGAACGCCAGAGCCGAAAGCGACCTTTCCTTTCCCGATCGGGAAAGTATCGCCAACGACCTCCGCGAGACTTACCTGGAGTGGCGGCTGGCCGATCAGACCTACCTGGCATTCGGCCGGATCAACCTCAAGAGCGGTATCGCCATTGGATACAACCCGACCGACTACTTCAGAACCCGGAGCGTCACCGAGCCCCTGACGGCCGATCCCACCGTACTGCGTGAGGACCGATTGGGGACCGTCATGGCCCGGCTGCAGCATATCTGGCGCGGCGGCTCCATCACCCTGGCATTCGCGCCCAGGTTGCGCCGGCCAAGTCCGATCTACTCGAATACGGAGCTGCCGAGCGTCGACCCGCTGCTCGGGCAAACCAACTCCAACGACAGGCTTCTGCTCAAAGGCACCGCCGACCTCGCTCCCGACTTCAGCCCGGAGGTGCTGCTCTACCACGACAGTCATTACACTCAGGCGGGACTCAATCTGTCCATGACTCTCGGCCAGAGCGTCGTGGCCTACCTGGAGGAATCGGCCGCAAAGCGCCGCGACCTGATCGCCGAAGCTTTCGACTTCGGCCGCGCTAGCGGCACTCTGCCCGCGGGCGTTCCCGACGAGCCGGCGCCATCTGCGGGCGAGTCCCTGAAGAATGAAATGGTCGTAGGAGCGTCATACACCACTGCGAGCCGCGTCACCTGGAATTTCGAATACCACCTCGACCAGGGCGGCCTCACCTCGCAGCAGTGGAGCCGCTGGTTTGCAATCGGCAGCGCTCCCGGAACGCCGGCGGTCGCGAATGAGCTCTGGTACATCCGTAGCTATGCGCTCGATCAGCAGGAGCAGAGCACGGAGCAGGCGGCCTTCGTGAGAGCCGACTGGACGGACGCTTTCGGGCTGAATCTCGAGCTCTCGGGCTTCGTGAACGTCGATCTTCGCGACGGGTCCGGTCGGGCTCAAGGAGAGGCCGACTACTACGCTTCAAATGCCTGGAGCGTCGGAGTGTTGGCCGCGGGAGACTTCGGATACGCGCGCTCGGACTTCGGCAGCCTGCCAACTGCTTGCAGCGTTCTCTTATACATGAGACGGTACTTTTGATACCTTAATCGGATGTCGACCAATCTTCCGTCCCGCAACCGAATCGGGCTCCGCTGGCTCGCCGCCCTCATTTGCGCTGCGCTCGGCACCTGCCTGCCGACGACCGCGGCTCTCGCAAGCGGCGGTGACGATGCCGGCTTCGAGCTGAGCGTCGGGCTCCAGGGGCTACCCGATTACTTCCCCGGCCTTGTCGGCAACGGCTACATCGCCACGTTGACCGCGCCGCGCGGCACGGAGCCGGCGCAGACCTACCTGGTCGCGCTCATGGATTACACTCCCGGGGACGTCTCCCGTCCCGCGCTCGTGCCCGGATGGAACGGCATCGACTTCAATCCGGGTGGCGCCGGCTCGGGGCATACCTGGCTCAACGGCTCGCCCCTGACCGCCGCGGATTTCGCGGACTACCGGCAGGTGCTCGACCTGCATGAGGGAACGCTGACGACGCGCTACCACTACGTGGATTTCGGGCGGGAAACAGGAGTCGAGGTCGTTACTCTCGTCAGCCAGGCTTCGCCGCACATCGCGGCGACTCGCATCAGCATCACGCCGGATTACGCCGGTTGGGTGCGCCTCTCGTTCCCCCTGACGCTCTGGACACAGCACACGCCGAGATTTCCTCTGGCCCGGATGAGCGGACCCGAACAGGAGCAGGCGCTGGCAAAGGACGGCCTCTCGCTGCAGGCGCACCCGCCGGCCACAGCGGATCGCGCCGCCATCTGGTATCCCGGCTACATCGAGATCGGCGCGACTTCGGGCGACGCCGCGGCGCGCACACTCAGCCTGACCGGGCGTGCCGTGAACGGCCTCGGGATGGCCATGGCTGCGGCCGTCGGTCTGCCGGCGCAAGGACATGGAGAGAGAGTGACGTTGCGTCGCGGTAGCAACCAGCTGGTCCTCGATGTGGCCCTGCGCGTCGCGCGGGGCCACACCTACGCTTTCACGAAGTACGTTGCGATGTCGCGCGCGGGCTGGGGTGGCGGGGCCGCGGCGGACCTGACCCTGGCGCGCCAGGCGCGTGAGCGCGGGTTCGCTCGTCTCCTCCAGGCAAATCGCGCCGCGTGGCGCACGCTGTGGCGGTCTGACATCGTGATCGATGGTGACCCCAAGGCGCAGCAGGTCGCGCGCTCGGAGCTCTACTATCTCCTCATCAACACGACGCCGGACACGGCTTGGGCGCCCGGTCCCTGCGGCCTGACCCCCTGCTACGCGGGCCACGTCTTCTGGGACAGCGATACCTGGATGTTCCCGGCCCTGCTGCTCCTGCATCCGCGGCACGCGGAATCACTGCTCACATACCGTCAGCGCGCGCTGCCGCAAGCCGAGCAACGGGCGCGGCAGCACGGGTTCGCCGGGGCCATGTATCCGTGGGAGGCCGACCCGCAGAATGGCAGCGATACGACGCCACACTCGGCTATTGTACTTTCAGACAGCGAGATCCACGTCAATGCGGAGGTAGCTTTCGCGCAGTGGCAGTACTACCTCGCCACGCTCGACCGCGACTGGCTGGCCACGCGCGCGTGGCCGGTGATCCGTGCGGTTGCGCGCTTCTGGGCAAGCCGGGCGACCTACGATGCGCGCACCGGCCGCTATGAGATCCTGCACGTCACTTCGGTTTCCGAGTCGAATTCGGACATATCGAACGATACCTATACTAACATGGAGGCGGCGCAGGCCCTCAGGATCGCGACCACTGCCGCCGGCGTGCTCGGTAAGCCGGCAGCTCCGAACTGGGACCGCATCGCGAGCGAGATGTACATCCCGCTCGCGCCGGACGGCGCGCATCACCTGCCGTTCGATCCGTCGGTGGTAGTGCGTGGCAGGCGCAGGGCCGGTCCGCTGCCGCTGCTCTTTCTCCCCGCACTCGACCTGCCAATGGCCGCGCGGTTGCGCCAAGGCGATTTCGACTACGCCATCCCGCCGAACCCGCCGCCATCGGCGGGCAGCTTCAGCATGGCCATGTTACCGGCGGCGGCCGCTGCCGATGAGGTTGGCCGTGGCGACAGCGCCGCGGCATGGCTCGATCTGTATGTGACCGGCGGGACGCTCAAGCCCCCCTTCAATATCCGCACCGAGACTGCCGGCAACGAGGTTGGGCCTTTCCTCACGGGCACCGGCGCGTACCTGCAGGGTCTCATCTACGGCCTCACCGGCCTACGGATCCGTCAGGCCGGCCTGGTCGATGCTTACGCGCCCGTCCTGCCGCAGGGCTGGCACTCTCTGACGCTGCGCAATGTCACTTTCCGAGGCCGGCACTTCGACGTCCGCGTCACTCGAGACCAGACAGGAGCGGCCCGCCTGAGCCTGACCGATCATTAGGGTCAGCTCGCAAGCACGATTTCCACGCGCTTGTTGTGCTTGCCTTCGTTGCGAATGCGCGTGACGCGAATGCCGCCGATCTCCGCGATGTTGCGTACGTGCGTCCCGCCGCACGGCTGCAGATCGATGCCCGGAATCTTGAGCAGGCGTACACGGCCGGCGCCGCGCGGCGGTTGCACGCTCATGGTCTTGACGAGCTCCGGCTGCGCCTCGAGCTCCTCATCGGTGATCCAGACGGTTTCGGTGGCGACACCCGACGCGATCAGGGTGTTGGTCTCCCGCGTGATGCGCTCGGCATCGAGCAGGCTCATATCGATGTCGAAGTCGAGCCGCGCCTTGTCGGGAGCAATATTGCCACCAGATACGGGAGCGACGACGACACAGGACATCAGATGCAGCGCCGTGTGCAGGCGCATGAGCGAATAACGGCGCGCCCAGTCGATCTCCAGCAGAATGCTCTCTCCAGGCTCCGGACGGGATGTGCCCGCAGCCGGAACGTGAAGGACACTGCCCGGCGTCTCACCCTTGCGGGTATCCGCGATGACAATCCGCTCACCGTTCTCACGAACCAGCATGCCGCTATCGCCAGGCTGGCCGCCTCCGAGCGGATAGAAGATCGTCCGATCGAGCTCGATACCGCGCTCGCTCACCGCGAGAACGCGGGCCGCGGCGCTCTTGAGATAGGCATCGTCCCGGAACAGAAGCTCGGTATTCACGTGATGTGCTCCTTCTACTCGTGCGCAAGCGCCTGCCCCGGATGGTACTGCCGCTCGATGTGGCCCTGCAGCTGCGACTTGTAGTAGTACACGGGGCGCAGCTCGCCCATCGCGTAGTTGGTCGCCTCGTCATCGAAGTGCGGCGAAGCGGGATTGCCGCTTTCGCCGCCGGCGGTAATGGCCCAAGCGCGCACCTTGGGGCCGAACTCCACGACCGCCACGAAGCTGTTGCCTATATCGCCGTACCGCTTCCTGGTATTCGGGTACGCGTGTGCGCCGAAAGCGGCCAGAGAGCCCCAGTGCGAGGAGGTGAAGGGCAGCGGAATACTCGGCTTGGAGTCGTCGAAGCTCGGACTGATGTCGTCGTTGATGCGCTGGAAACGGTTGATCTGGCCCCACGGGGTCTCCCAGCCGCCGAAATTCGCCGCCAGCCGGTCCGATGCTGCTGCCAGGGATGCCAGCAGCTCCTGACGGGTCGCACGCCGTACCACATAGTCTTCGGGCGAAATGCTCAGACCGTCGGCTCGAGCCTGCACGTGCGCGAAGATATCCTCGCCCCAGAACACGGCGACAGAGGTCGCGATGGAATTGACGCCCCAGCGATAATCCCAAGCGCGCAGGACCGCGATCTGCGCGGACACCCGCGCCCGGAGCGGATCCGACTCGGGCGAACCGTCGTAGGCCTTCACCAGAACCGGAATCATGGTGGCGAACGCGGGCAGGTAGCTGTCGAATGCCGCCGCGGTCACCGACGCCATGGTCCAGTTCCTGCCGCCGGTCAGCACTCTCAGGGCGTGATAGCCGCGCGGACTTTCCTCGGTGCTTCCCTCCACGTACTGCGGGAAATCCTGCCGCTTCGGGCTGTATGGGCCGGCCGCCGACCACGGCCAGTTGTTGGAGTTGTAGAGCCAGCCGTTCGGCGGATTCAGCAGGTGCGGAGTCTCGGCAAGGGTCAGCAGGCCATGGAACGCGGTGGCCGGGTCGCTGCCGTCGACCGGCTTGCTCCAGTCGAAGGCATCGTCGCGTCGCGGGATCCAGTCCGAGTGCCAATAGGCGATGTTGCCCTCGCTGTCCGCGAACACGGTGTTGTTCGATGAGTTGGTATGCAGTTGCATGGTCCTGCGGAACTGCGCATAGTCCCTGGCCTTGGCGCGGGTGAAATCCTGGATGAGCGCGAGTACCGGGTGCTGCATCAGGTCGACCGTCTCCCAGCGGTTGCCGATCCGGGCGATGACCGGCCCGTGCTGGGTGTAATAGGTGGTAAAAGCCTTTTCGGCCATGCCATTCGGTGTCTTGTAGCGCACGACTATACGGCGCGTCCTGACGGGTAGCTCCCGGTCTCCATAACGGTAGTAGTAACGGCCTCTGCGGGTGACCGTCTCGAGGAACCAGGAGATATTCCGTACTCCGCTCGAGGTGTGCATCCAGCCGGCCGTCGCGTTGAATCCCTGATAGACGAAGAACTGGCCCCAGGTGGCGGCGCCGTAGGCGTCGAGTCCCTGCCCGCTCACCATCTGCAGCTCGGAACGGAAATAAAACGAGGTATGCGGGTTGATCCAAAGCAACGCGTGGTGATCCAGGGCGATCGACGGGGAAATCGCGATACCGTTCGAGCCCTGCGACTCGGGCGGCGGCAGCGCGACGCCGGCGGCCGGCGCGGCGGGGACCGGTTGCCCGCCATAGAATGCCGCCAGCCGCGCAACGTCCACTCCGGCGCCGATGTCGCCGCCAATACTGCCTTCGGTAAAGGCGAGCGCCATCCAGGGCTCGAAATGCGTGATCACTCGCGGCCTCACCGCGGGGTGCGTGTAGAGATAGTAGTTGAGGCCGTCGGCGAAGGCGTTCATGAGCTTTTTGAGCCAGGCAGGGCTGTGCGCGTACTGCGCCCGGACTGCCTGCGGATCGACGAAGAGCTGACTGCGCAGATCGAGGTAGATCGATGACTCGCCGTCCGCCTGCGAATGCCAACCGAGCGCATCGATATAGTTCGATTCGACTCTGTTGAAGTCGTCCTCCGCCTGCGCGTACTCCATGCCAAACACCGCGTCGGCGTCCGTCTTGCCGTATACGTGGGCGATGCCCCAGTTGTCACGGTAGATGGTGACGTTGCCAGCCTCACCCTGCCACCGGGCGACGTCGCGGCTGCCGGTGGTTGCTGCGGCGCAGGGCAGCACGCAGGCACTCGCCACGGTGAGTTGCAGCAGGGCAATGAGCAACGGCCTCATCATGGATCACAGCTCCGGCTGGCGGACGGCTGGACCACCGCGTCGGGGACGATGTGCCCGCCGGTGCAATGCGAACGGCCTCGGAACAGCGCGACCGGCTCGCCGCGCTGATTGGATACGACGATCTCATAGATTCCGCTTCGCTTCGAGCGCCACAGCTCGCGTGCCTGCGCGGTCAATTCGTCATTCACGCGGGCGGAAGCCAGAAAATCGATCGACGCCGCCGCTGCCACGGTGACGGCATTGTATGTATTGCAGGCAACCGCGAATGCGCCGTCCGCCAGGGCAAAGACGATGCCGCCATGGCACATGCCGTGACCATTGACCATGTTTGGCCGGACGGTCATCCGCAGACGCGCAAAGCCCGGCTTTACGTCTTCCATCCGCATGCCGAGACTTCTCGATGCCTCGTCTCCCGCAAGGAGCGCCTGCGCGCAGAGCTCTGCGACGCGTTGCGCCGCCGGCGCAGGCAGCCGCGCCTCACCCGAGGCATTCTCTGAGGTCATCTGGATTCGCCTCCCCGCGGCAAGGCGAATAATTATAGCCCAGGGGGGTGCAGCCGTCGGGAGGTCGGTCGCCAGCGGCCACCGCGGCATTGCAACCATTCAGCGACTTCGGGGTTCTAAAGGACATGCCAGGAACTCGGGCCTGGCTCGCAGAATTACCGTATCGGGTCTCGATTCACCGTTGAAGGTACTCCTCATGGCCAAACCGGCAGCCAAATTCATGCTGATCCTTGCCGCAATCCTCGGCACATCGGTCGCGCTGGCAGCGCAGAGGACCTTCGACAAGCGCCTGGATGCGCCGGCGGGCGGCCAGCTGACATTCGACGCCGATGTCGGCTCGGTGGCGGTCACGGGAGGAGATGTCTCTCAGGTCGTCGTTCACGCCGACCTGGCGGGCACGGAATCCTTCCTGGATCGCCTCCACATCAGCGCCGAGCAAACCGCCTCGGGCGTGACAATTACGGTTCATATGGACCACAGCAGCTTCTTCGACCTGTTCAATCTCGGCTCGAACAGGGTGGATTTCACCGTCGAGGTACCGCGCACCTATCCCGTTGATCTGCGAACCTCGGGCGGTAGTCTCGACGTGCGGGATTTGAACGCCGCGGTGCACGGGAAGACCTCGGGCGGCGGCATCCACGTACAGGATGTAGTGGGCACGGTCAGCGTGCATACCTCCGGGGGCGGCGTCAGCGCGGAGCGGGTCAAAGGCTCGGTCAGTTTGAGCAGTTCGGGCGGAAGCATAGATGCCAGCGATTCGACCGGCGATCTCGACGTCAACACTTCGGGCGGTGGCATCCGCCTCCTGGACGACGACGGCAAGGTCGATGCCCATACTTCCGGAGGCAGCATACGAGCGGAATTACACACCAACCAAGGGATCAACCTTGACACCTCCGGCGGCAGCATCACGCTCCTGCTCCCGCAGAATACGCATGCGTCGATCGACGCGGGAACGAGCGGCGGCGACGTGACCTCGAATCTTCCTGTCACGACAACGGGAACCGTGAGCGGTAGCCATCTGCACGGCACGATCGGCGGCGGCGGCCCGGCGATTTATCTGCACACTTCCGGTGGCAGCATCCACATCGAGCCGGAGGGCTGATCAGCCGTCCTTTGCCAGAGCCAGCAGTGCGCTGCGCAGCCGGGCGGCCGCGCGCGCGCCGATGCCGGCCTCGAACTCTTCCTGCGCCTTCGTCCACAACGGCATCGCCTGCTTCAGCTTGCGCTCACCGGCCGGCGACAGCGAGAACACCAGTTGCCGCGGATCGAAATCGCTCGCGGCGCTGCGCAGCAGATCCTCGCGCTGCAGTGGCTTCATGGCCCGCAGCAGAGTCGTACGGTCCATGACCAGCACTTTCGCCAGATCGAGCATGGTCATGCGCCCCTCCTCGCTCAGCGCCACCAGAATGGAGAACTGCGCGCTGGTGAGCTGTGCGCCGGCGAAATGGCGCTCGTATTGCCTGGTCACCTGCCGGGCCGCCTGTCGCACCGCGAAGCAGTTGCAGAGGCCCAATGCTTTGGAGGCTCTCATCCGGGGTCGATGGTATGTGTGCATATGCACTTTGTCAAGCCGACCCTCAACGGCAGAGGTCGCATGTCGGCGTATCGCATGAATCCAGCTCTTCGATCTGCACCGTCGTGTGCTCGACCTGTAGCCGCTCCCGCAGCCGGTCGTGGATCAGCTTCGGCACTCCATAGCCCTGGGCGCCAGGGGCCACGCAGGCATGCAGAGTGATGGTGGGGCGCTCGCCGGTCATCGACCAGACGTGTATGTGGTGGACCTCGACGACTCCTGGAACGTGACCGATCAATTCCGCCTCGATGTGTTTGACGTCGAGCCCGGGCGGGACACTCTGCAGGAGCACATCGGCCGACTCGCGGGTGAGTGCCCATGCGGAGCGAAGGATGAGCGCCGACACCAGCAGGGATAGCAGAGGATCGACCACCGTCCATCCCTTGAACAGGATCAGCAGCGCTGCCACGGTGGCCGCCACCGAGCCCAGCACGTCGCTCAGCACATGAGCCCGCGCGCCACGCTCGTTGAGCGAGCGCGCGCCGGAAAGCGCCGCAAGGACCGCCAGATTGGCGACGCCTCCGATGACGGCAATAGCGAGCATCCACCGACCGTTGACCTGTGGGACAACCATCAGGCGTCGAATCGCCTCGTATACGACCCAGATCGTCAGCAACAACAGCGCTTGCCCATTTATGAAGGCCGCGAGCGGCTGGTAGCGCCGGTGACCGTACGTGCGCCGCTCATTTGGCGGCCGGCGGCCCCAGCGGATCGCAACGACGGCCAAGGCCAACGAAGCCGAATCCGCGAGCATGTGCGCGGCCTCGGCAAGGAGAGCGATCGAGTTCGCGAAGTACCCGCCCGCGGCCTCGACCACCGTGAAGCTTCCGAGGATGAGCAGCGCGATGAGCAGCCGATGCTCGCCGCCATCACGCGCGTGACTATGTGCGCCGTGGCCGTGGCCGGGGTGATGGCGACCGCCGTGATGTGCGTGCGAGTGCGCCATGGACCTCCGAACCGCTGATTGGGGTGTATAGTTGAAACCCTGTAACCACTTCAGGGTCAAGGGCATGAATCGCGTAATCACCATTGGCGCCCTGGCGCGCGACACCGAGTGTCCGCCGGAGACGATCCGATTTTACGAACGCGAAGGCCTCCTCCCTCCGGCTACTCGCACGGCAGGCAACTACCGGCTTTACGGCGCGACGCACCTGGAACGCCTGGTATTCATCAGGAACTGCCGCTCACTCGACATGACCTTGGACGAGATCAAGCAGCTGCTGCGCTTCCGTGACGAGCCGCAATCGGAGTGCGGCGCGGCGCACGCCCTCATCGATGAGCACATCGTGCACATCGGCGAGCGCATCGCGGAGCTGGGGCAGCTACAGACTCAGCTGCAGGCTCTCCGCCGCCAATGCCAGCCCGTTGGCGATGCCAAGAAGTGCGGTATTCTCGATCGACTGGAGCAGAAGTCTCCAGGCTCGCCGCAGGGGAAGAAAGCCAAAGCCCACGTCCGCGGGGCCCATGGTCCGACCACGTAGCGAGAGACACTCGGCGGCTGGCCGCCGCCCTCCCTCTTACTGCGGATTCCCGGCGCCTCGTGTCTCGGATATGGTGGGATCAGCTACACCAAGAGGTACAGCGCTCGTGGATCTCGGACTCACCTCGAAGCTTGCACTCGTCACCGGCTCCACGGCTGGAATCGGTCTCGCCACCGCCGAAGCTCTGGCTCGCGAAGGAGCGCGGGTCATCGTGAACGGCCGCACCGCCGCACGTGTCGATGCCGCGGTCACGCAGTTGCGCAAATCCGTCCCGCGCTCCGACATCGAGGGCGTTGCCGCGGACGTGGCCACGGCTGCCGGCTGTGACAGCGTGATTCGCGCTTTCCCCGAAGTCGACTTACTCGTGAACAACATGGGCATCTTCGAGCCGAAGCCGTTCGAAGAAATTCCCGATGCCGATTGGCTGCGCTTCTTCGAGGCCAACGTCTTGAGCGGCGTGCGGTTCGCGCGCCATTACGTCCGGGGAATGCGCTCCCGCAATTGGGGACGAATCGTCTTCGTCTCGAGCGAGTCAGGCTTGCAGATACCCGCGGAGATGATTCATTACGGCGTCACGAAAACGGCACAGCTCGCAGTTGCACGCGGCCTCGCGGAGACGCTCGCCGGCACGAACGTGACCGTCAACAGTGTTCTTCCCGGACCTACCGCCTCCGAAGGCGTCGGCCAGTTCGTGGCGCAGATGGCACGCTCGACCGGCAAGGATGTCGCGACCATCGAGCGCGAATTCTTCCAGTCTGTACGCCCCACCTCGATTCTCCAGCGCCTCGCGACGACCGCCGAAGTCGCCGCGATGATCGCCTACGTGTGCAGCGAACAGGCATCGGCAACGACCGGATCGGCGTTACGCGTCGACGGCGGGGTCGTCCGCGCGATCGCCTGAGCTTGGCGGCCGCATCGCCTTCCCAACGTGCTCGGCAAAGGCTTTGACCTTTGCCGATTGCCCACGCTCGCGAGGACTCACGAGGTGAATGGGTATGGCTGCTGCCTCCCAATCCGGGAGCAGCTGCTGGATTTCACCGCTCGCAATCTCCGTTTCGAACAGCCATGTCGGCGCAAAGCCGATGCCCATGCCGGCGAGAACCCCCGCCCTGATCACCTCGCTGCTGTTCGTCTGCAGATTGCCTTCTACACGAACGACAGAGGTGCTCCCCACAGGCTCCTGCGCGCCGGGACCGGCTCTGAGCCTCCAGGCGTTGCGCCACGGCAACGCCGTATAGACGATGCAGTTGTGACGAGTGAGATCGTCAGGTGTTCTGGGCGCCTGGCTCCCCTTTGGCAACCGGCGCAGATAGCTGCGGTGAGCGACGAGCCACCTGCTTGACGTCCCGACACGGCGCGCAACGAGCCCACTGTCCTGCAATTCGCCCAGGCGCACCGCAACGTCCATACCCTGCTCCACGAGATCGACGAACCCATCGTTGAGGCGGAGGTCGATTCTGACCCTGGGGTGCTGCTCGAGGAAGGACTGCACCAGCGGCATGAGCTTCAGCCGTCCGAATCCCACGGATGCCGCTACGCGCAACCATCCCGTCAGCTGCTGCTCACCCACCCGCACGGCGCTTTCGGCTTCCGCGATCTCAGCCACGAGCCGGCGCGCCTGCTCGAAGTAACGGGCGCCCTCCTCGGTCAACGCCAGCGATCGGGTCGTGCGAGTCAGCAGCCTCGCCCCGAGCTCGCGCTCGAGCGCCGCAATCTGCTTGCTGATGGCGCTCTGAGTCGTATCCGACTCCTCGGCGACGGCGGAGAAGCTGCCGGCCTCGACCACCCGCACAAAGCTCTTCATTGCCTGCAGCTTGTCCACGGCCGTCAATTATATGCCCATCAGGAAATAATCATATTCCCTGTAACCCCTATTTCAACCAGAAGGAATGGGTAAGAGTTGCGCCTATGTTCCACCCTCATTCACCAGGAGCACTGCCATGAGCAAGCCTGTCGTTCTCATCACTGGAGCCTTGACCGGTATCGGGCGCGCAACCGCCCTCGCCTTCGCCCGCGATGGAGACAAGATCGTCGTCAGCGGACGTCACGAGGATAAAGGCCAAGCCCTCGCCGCCGAGCTGCGAGCGCTGGGCACGGAAGCCGAATTCGTGCGCGCGGACGTTCGCAATGAAGGCGAGGTTCGCAATCTGATCGATCGCGCGGTTGAGCGGTTCGGCAGGCTCGATGTCGCAGTCAACAACGCGGGCACCGAGGGTGAGCTAGGCCCGATCGTCGAGCAATCGGTTGCCAACTACGAATCCACCTTTGCCGTCAACGTGCTGGGGACGCTGCTCTCTTTGAAGCACGAGATGCGCGTCATGCTGGCACAGGGCTCGGGCTCCATCATCAACCTGTCGTCGATCGGCGGCCAGGTCGGCTTCGCGGGAGCCGCGATCTACACGGCCAGCAAGCACGCCGTCGAAGGGCTCACCAAGAGTGCTGCGCTCGAAGGCGCCCGTGCAGGCGTGCGCGTCAATGCCGTGGCGCCAGGTCCGACGGAGACTCAGATGCTCGACCGTTTCGTTGGGCGCAGCGAGGAGGCAAAAGCACGCTTCGTGGCAACGATCCCGAGCGGACGCGCCAGCACGACCGATGAGATCGCCCAGACGATCGTTTTCCTTGCCAGCGACAAGGCGCGCAGTCTGACGGGTCAGAGCATCGCGATCGACGGCGCCTACACCGCGCAGTAACGCGATCGATTGTGACCGGAGTGACGCCGGCGCCGGCATTCCTGTCGCGCCGGCGTACCTCATTGCTTGACTTTCATGATGCAAGTGATAGCCTTTCTTATTACTTGCATAATGCAAGTGACACCATGCAGCACAAGAGCTTCGCACAAATGCAGTGCCCGATCGCCCGCAGCCTGGAGCACGTCGGCGAATGGTGGAGCATGCTGATCCTGCGCGATGCGCTGCGCGGCGCGCGGCGGTTCGACGAATTCCAGAAGAGCCTGGCCATCGCGCCGAACATGCTCACGCGCCGTCTCAATTCGCTCGTGGAATCCGGGCTGCTCGAGCGCCGCCGCTACAGCGTGCGACCGGCCCGCTATGAGTACGTCCCGACCGAGCGCGCCCGCGACTTCCGTCCCGTGCTGTGGATGCTGATCTCGTGGGGCAACAAGCATTTCGCTCCCGAGGGGCCGAGCCTGCTGATCGTGGATGCGAAGACCGGCGCGCGCGCCGATCCGATCGTGGTCGACCGCGCCACCGGCCGACCCCTAATGAGCCCGGATTTCGCTGTCGCGCCGGGACCCGCGGCCAGGACCACTCTGGCGAAATCATCCAAGTCGAAGTCGCGGTCGAACTGACCGGGGGGTGAGCAGGTGAGTTCGGACTTCAATTGCCTTTTTATGTGTATATGCACTACCAGGCGGCGACCATGAGCGTCACTCGAGATACGGTTGCAGGCGACCTTGAAGATGCGGCGACTCAGGTGCGCCGCCGATTTTCCCTCAAGCACGCTGCGCTCCTCGGTGCGGCGCTCGTCTTAGCGGCGGCCGCGACCGCCTTTGGCGCTCGCTGGTGGACGCTGGGTCGCTTCATCGAGAGCACTGACGACGCCTATGTGGGCGGCAACGTCACCGAGATCGCGCCGCACGTCAGCGGATTCATCAGCGAGATCGCGGTCTCGGACAACCAGTACGTCCGGGCCGGACAGCTCCTGATCCGCATTGAGCCGGCGGACTTCAAGGCAGCACGCGAGCGCACGGTGGCGACGGTCGCACAGGCGCAAGCTTCGGTTGCGGACCTCGAGGCGAGGATCGGGCTGCAGCGGAGCTTCATCGCCCAAGCGCAGGCGGACCTTGCCGCGAGCCGCGATCAGATGCGCTTCGACGCGGAAGATGCAGCACGCGATCGTGCGCTGGCACAGGCCGGGGCGGGCTCGGTGCGAGATGCGCAGCATTCGGCAACGGCTTATCAGGCAGCGCAGGCGACGACGCTCGCGGCAGAGGCGCGGGTCCACGCCTCGCAGCAGCAGGTGGGGGTGCTTGGGGCCGCGCTGCGACAGGCGCAGGCTTCATTGGGCCAGGCGAGCGCGCAGCTGCGGACCGCGAGTCTCAATCTGGGCTACACCGAGATCCGCTCGCCAATCGACGGTTATGTCGGGGATCGCTCGGCCCAGATCGGCGCGTATGTGACGGCCGGTACGCAGCTCCTGTCCATCGCGCCAGCGCATGGTCTGTGGGTGGACGCTAACTTCAAGGAGGACCAGATCGGGCGCATGCGCCCCGGGCAGCCGACCACTATCATCGCCGACGTCGATCCGGGGCACGTGTTTCACGGACACATCATCAGCCTGGCGCCCGCAACCGGCGCGGTCTTCAGCATCATTCCGCCGCAGAACGCCACCGGGAACTTCACGAAGATCGTACAGCGTGTACCGGTCCGCATTGTGCTCGACGGCGCCGGCGGCACGCTCGGCCTGCTCCGTCCGGGTCTTTCAACCACCGCTTCCGTGGACACACGCGATGGTGCGGACAGCCATCCATGAACGGGAAGGCCGCGCACCAGGGCTTCAAGGACATCTTCGCGTTCGCGGTGATGACCTTCGGAATGTTCATCGCCCTGCTCGACATCCAGATCGTCGCCTCCTCCATGCAGCAGATCGGCGGCGGACTGTCGGCGGCACAGGATGAGATCGGTTGGGTGCAAACCGCATATCTCATTGCCGAGATCACCGTGATTCCGCTGTCGGGCTGGCTGACGCGCGTCTTCTCGACCCGCTGGCTGTTCGTCGGCTCGGCGCTCGGCTTCACGATCGCAAGCATGCTCTGCGGCCTGGCGACGGGCATCGAGAGCATGATTGCCTTCCGCGCCCTGCAGGGGATGCTCGGCGCATCCATGATCCCCACGGTATTCACCTCCTCGTTCCACTATTTTCAAGGCAAGCGGCGCATCTACTCCGCCGCGGTCATCGGCACCATCGCCTCGATCGCCCCGACACTGGGTCCGATCATCGGCGGCTGGATCACCGATACCCTGACCTGGCGCTGGCTCTTCTACGTCAATCTCATTCCGGGAGCGCTGGTCACCGTCGGCGTTGCCCTGCTGGTCGACATCGACACCGCGGACCTGAAGCTGCTCAAGGGGGCAGACTATCTTGGCATCGTCCTCATGGCGCTCTTCCTCGGCTCGCTCGAGTACGTTCTCGAGGAGGGGGCGCGATGGAACTGGCTGAGCGACAAGACGATCCGCACCTTCACGGTGGTTGCGGCGATCGCGGGCGTGCTGTTCGTGACGCGCAGCTTGCTCTTCCACAATCCGGTGGTCGACCTGCGGGCGCTACGCAACCGCAACTTCCTTCTCGGGTGCGTGCTTTCCTTCGTGACGGGAATTGGGATCTTCGCCCCCATATTTCTGACACCGCTTTTTCTGGGCTATGTGCGCGACTTCAGCGCCTCGCAGACCGGGATGGCCATCTTCTCGACCGGTGCGGCCTCGCTCATCGGCGTGCCCTGCTACGTCGCTCTCGGCAGGAGGATGGACTTGCGATGGTTGATGATGTTCGGCCTCGCCTGTTTCGCCGTCTCGATGTGGAGCTTCAGCTTCATCACGCATGATTGGGGCGCCGATCAGTTGCTGCTGCCGCAAGTGCTGCGCGGATTTCCCCAGGTCTTTGCAGTAGCTCCTGCCGTCCTCCTCGGACTCGGTGCGTTGCCGGCGCAGCGGCTCAAGTACGCCAGCGGGCTCTTCAACATGATGCGCAACCTCGGCGGGGCGGTCGGAATCGCGATCTGCGGCGCGGTGTTGAACGATCGGACGAACTCCCACTTCCTCGACATCGCGAGCACGCTCACCCCTGCGAATGGGGCGCTGCGCAGTTTCATGTCCGGCTCCATCTCTCAGCTCGCACCTCTCCTCGGTTCGGCGCAGGCGGCCCATGCCGCGAGCCTCAAATTGCTGTGGAACCTTGCCTATCGGGAAGCCTCGACCATGGCGTACGCGGACGCCTTCCGCACGGTGGGAATCATCTGTCTCGTGGCCACCTTCCTCGTCCCGATGTTGAAAAAGGTGGCCGTGACCCCCACTCCATCGGCGGACGCTCATTGAAAAGGAGATGAGTCATGTCAGAGATTTATCTTCATCCCGGATTGCGAACCCCGTTCGTCAGGGCCGGCAGAGAGTACGCGTTGCATTCGTCGCTCGATCTCTCGGGCCCCGTGGTTCAGGCAATGAGCGCGGCGCCGTGCCAGTCGAGCGCGTCAACCCACACGGCGGCTCGGTCGCGCTCGGACACCCGTTTGCCGCCACGGGTGCCCGCATCCTGAGCCAGGCAGCAAAGGAACTGACCGCGATGGCGAAAGGTGCACGGGGCATCGTGTCGATCTGCGCCGATGGCGGCCAGGGAACGGTGGCGTTGCTCGAGCGCGTCTAGCCCGCGCTGCCTTCCGCAATCATCCGCATACGTGGCGCGGGCGCCTCGGCCGGGACACGGAACCATGCGGCGTACAGCGCCGGCAAGAAGAACAATGTCAACACGGTGGCCACCGTGATTCCGCCCATGAGCGCGACCGCCATGGGCCCGAAGAAGGCATCCGGCACCAGTGGGATCAGCGCCAGCACCGCCGCCGCCGCGGTGAGCGTGATCGGCCGGAAGCGCCGCACCGTCGCGCCGATGATCGCCTGGAAGCGGTCGGCCCCCTCGCGGATGTCACGGTCGATCTGGTCCATCAGAATCACGGAGTTGCGCATGATGATGCCGAGCATGGCGATGGTGCCCAGCATGGCCACGAAGCCGAAGGGCTTGTGAAACAGCAGCAGCGCCCCGGCGACGCCAATCAGGCCGAGGGGGGCGGTGAGCAGCACCATGAAGGTGCGGGAGAAGCTCTGCAGTTGAATCATCAGGAGCGTGAACACTGCGAACAGCATCACCGGCATTTCAGCATTGATGGAGGCCTGGGCCTTGACGTTGTTCTCAACTGCCCCGCCGACCTCTATGCGGTAGCCTAGCGGCAACTGCGCACGCAAGTCCGCGAGACGGGCATCAATGACGTTGGTGACGTCGATACCCTGTGCGCCGCCCACGGTATCGGCACGTACCGTCACTGTCGGCTGGCGGTCGCGCTCCCAGATGACACCATATTCCAGGTCGTAGACGGGCTTGGCGATCTGTGACAGCGGTACCGACCTGCCGGCGGCAGTCGGTATCATCAGACCCGAGAGGTTATCCAGGTTGGCCCGTTCCGCGGGCGGTGCCCGCAGGTCGACCGCGATCAGCTTGTCGCCTTCGCGGTAGTAGGTCGCCGTGTAGCCCGAGAGCGACATGTCGATGAATTGCGCGAGCTCGTCACTGCTCACACCGAGCAGGCGCGCCTTCTCCTGGTCAACCTGCAGGTGCACCGTCTTGCTGGCCGGACCGTCCCAGTCGTACTGCACGCCCGTCGTATTGGGATCAGCACGCACGACGTTGGCCACCTGTGCGGCTATCTCGCGCACCTTGGCGATGTTGTCTCCGGACACGCGGAACTGCACCGGGAAGCCCACCGGCGGCCCGTTCTCCAGTCGCGTCACGCGACCCTGGACATCAGGGAATGCGCGCGCAAACTCTGAGATGATGCTGGTCCGCAACCTCTCGCGCGTCGGCACGGATTTCGCCGTGACCACGAACTGAGCGAAATTGCGCTGCGTCAGTTGCTGATCCAGCGGCAGATAGAATCGCGGCGAGCCGGTACCCACGTAGCTGACGTAGTTCGCGATGCCGCTCTGGGTGTTGAGAAACTGCTCCATGCGCTCGGTTGCGGCCAGCGTCGCCTGGAACGAGGCGCCTTCGGGCAGCCTCAGGTCGACCATCAACTCGGGCCGGCTGGAGCTCGGGAAGAACTGCTGCGGGATGAAGCGGAAAGCAACGATCGCGACCGCGAACAAGGTCGCGGCCGCGGTCAGGACCTGCACCCGCCGGTTCACACACCAGCGAATCACCTCGCGGAAGCCCGTGTAGAACGCAGTGTCATAGACCGCGTGCGCGTCGTGCCGGTCCGCCCGGGCGCGCCCGTGGCCTTCCGGCAGCATCCTGTAGCCCAGGTACGGAATCACCACCACGGCGGCAACCCAGGATGAGAGCAGCGCAATGGCCGCCACCTGGAAGATGGAACGCGTGTATTCGCCGGTGCCGGACTTGGCGAGCGCGATGGGCAAGAAGCCCGCGACGGTCACCAACGTGCCGGTAAGCATCGGAAACGCCGTGCTGGTATAGGTGAAGGCGGCGGCCTTCATCCGGTCGAAACCCTGCTGCAGCTTCACCGCCATCATTTCCACGGCGATGATCGCGTCATCCACCAGCAGGCCGAGCGCCAGGATCAGCGTGCCGAGCGACACCTTGTGCAGACCGATGCCGCAGAGCCACATCAGGCAGGCCGTTGCAGCCAACACCAGCGGGATCGATATCACCACGACCATGCCGGTGCGCAGCCCCAGCGTCAGAAGGCTCACCACCAGCACGATGGCGATGGCCTCGCCTACCGCGGCCTGGAAATCGTCGATGGAGCGGGCCACCGCGACACCGCCGTCAGTCACGGTATGCAACGTGAGTCCCGCGGGCAGCCGCTGCTGCACTGCAGTCATTGCCTGGCGCAGGTGCTTGCTCAACTCGATGACATTGCCGCCCGATTGCATGGTCACACCGATGCCGACCACCGGACGGCCCTCGAAGCGCATCTGCTGCTCAGGGGGATCCTCGTAGCCGCTGTGGATGTGTGCGATATCGCCGAGCCGGAGCAGCCGGCCGTCGGCCCGGAAGGTCACGTCTTCGAGGCTCTTGACGGTGCGGAACTGGCCGCTCTCGCGCAGGGTGATATGGTCGCTCGCGGTGTCGTAGCTGCCTGCCGCGGTCACCGCATTCTGCGCGCGCAGCACCGCCTCGATGTCCGCCGGCGTGATGCCGAGGGTCGCCAGCTTGCGGTTGGAGATCTCGACGTGAATCACCTGGGTCTGGTCGCCGAAGTAGTCCACTTTGGCCACCCCGGGCACCCGCAGCAGCTCCTCCCGCACTTCATCGGCATAGTCGTGAAGCTCGGCGTAGCTATAGCCATCCCCCTCCAGGGCATAGATGTTGGTATAGACGTCGCCGAACTCGTCGTTGAAATAGGGTCCATTCACTCCCTGGGGCAGGTCGCCTGCCATGTCGCCTACCCGCTTGCGCACCTGGTACCAGGTGGGCGGCACGACGCCGGCCGGCGCCGAGTCCCTGATGTTGAAGAAGATCATGGACTCGCCCGGCTTGGAGTAGCTCTGCAGGAAGTCCACGTTGGGTGTTTCCTGGAGCTTGCGCTCGATGCGGTCCGTCACCTCGCGCTGAACCTGCTGAGCGCCGGCTCCCGGCCACAGGGTCTGGATGACCATTACCTTGAAGGTGAATGGCGGATCTTCCGACTCCCCGAGGCGGGTGAAGCCGAGGACGCCGAGCATCGCCGTCACTACCATGGCATAGAGCACCAGGCTGCGGTGCCTGAGTGCCCACTCCGAGAGATTGAAGCTCCCGCTCATGATGCGCCCCCGTCCACGGGACCGGTCACTCGCACACGCTCGCCCTGGTAGAGCTCATTCACGCCCTTGAGCACCACCACCTCTCCGGGGGCGAGGCCGGCAGCGATCACCACACCGTCATCCGAATAGCGCTCCACCCGCACGGGCGCGAGAGCGAGCTGCCGCGTCCTCGGGTCGACTATCCAAACGGCCGTATCCGCTCCCCTGTGATAGAGCGCCGTCATCGGGATGAGCAGCTCGTTGGGATCGACGGCATCCTCCACCTTCACGCCCGCGGTCATGCCCAGACGCACTTGCGGGCCCGGACTGAGGATCGCGACCTTGACGAGGAACGTGCGGGTGGCGGGATCCGCAGAAGCGGATTTCTCGCGCACCGCTCCGGAATAGGTGCCGTTCGTATCCCAAAGCGAGACGCTGATGCGCCTTGCGCCCGTGAACTCGCCGATGCGATTCTCCGGTACGTCGATGTACACCTCACGGTCGTCGGACCAAGCGAGACTGACGACTGTTTGCCCCTCCGCAATCACCTGACCGACTTCAGCGTCTACGGCGGTGATGACTCCGTCGTGATCGGCACGCAGATCCGTGTAGCGCAGCTGATCGTCGCGCAGCTCATACTGACGTTGTGCCTGCTGGTACGTCGCCCGGGCAGCCGCCACCCGATCCTGCTGGTGGTCATAGTCCGAGCGGCTGATAGCGCCGATGCTCACCAGACGCGCATAGCGCGCCAGATCCTCCTGCGCGGTTTGCAGATTGCTTCTGGCAGCCGCGAGTGCCGCGTCGGCGACGCCTCTTTCGAGGACCGCATCGGTTCGGTCCAACCGCGCCAAGAGCTCGCCCCGATGCACCGTCTCGCCCAGCGCCACCTGGCGGGCCACGATCTTTCCCGGCACCCGAAATGCGAGCGCCGATTCGTAGCGCGCATGTACCGCACCGCTGTATTCCTCGACGGGAGTGGCGCTGGTGGCGCCCAGGCGCTCGGCAATCACGGGCTTGGCGGCCTCGACCGGGCGAATGTCGCGATTGCAGGCGCCGAGCAGGGCGGCAGCCATGACGGCAAGCAGCACCCGGGAGAAGCGCAGCGCGGCAGACGAGGATCGGCTCTCCATCATGGCACCAATCTTTACAACGTTAAGTTCTGGGGGTAGATTCTGATCCAATGAACTTAACGACGTCAAGATCACCCCGGATATTTTTTCGGGTTTGCCCTAAGATGCCGCCGTGCCCGCCCGAATGAAGAACTGCCCCGTCAGGCGCCTGATCCAGCTCAAGCAGGGCTACCACCACGGCGATCTGCGCAATGCCCTGGTCAGCGAAGGGCTCAAGCTCCTGGAAGAAGCGGGACACTCGGACTTCACTCTAAGGGACCTCGCGCGCCGCGTAGGCGTGAGCGCTGCGGCCCCCTACGCCCATTTCGCCGACAAGAGCGCCCTCCTCGCGGCCATCGCGACGACCGGTTTCGTCCGGCTGACGGCGGCGCTGGAGGCTGCCGTCCGCAACGAGAGCGATGCGGCGGATCAATTCCTGCAGATGGGGTCAGCGTATGTGCGCTTCGGCATGGATCATCCGGCGCTCTACAAGCTGATGTTCGCCAGCGAGGAGTTGCCGGCCAGGCATGACGGGTATCCCCAGCTGCAGGCCGCGGGCGAGGCTGCGTTCGGCCTCCTCACCGGCATGCTGGAGCGCATGCAGCGGCGCGGATTCCTCCGGGCCGGCGATCCGGAAGCCGACGGCCTCAGCGTCTGGGCGCACGTGCACGGCCTCACGTCACTGATCATCACAGGCCGTGTTGAGTGCGCCGGCGATCCGGTGCCGCAACCGGCCGAATGCGTGAGCGCGAGCCTGATGACCCTTCTCGGCGGCTTGCGCGCTCCGGCCCTGGCGGAACGGATCGCGTGATCCGCGGCTCTACGGCAGCTCCCGCAGCCAGATATTTCTGAAGCTGATCGGCTCGCTGGGATCGCCGTGCGCCTGCAGCTTGATGGGCGCTGCGTCGTAGGCCTTGTAGAAAGGCTGCGCATAGTCGAACTACCCGTATTTCGGACCGATCATGTGAACCGTCCAGCCTTCGCCGGCCAAAATTCCGGCCGACACGCCGAAGAACGTCCCCATGATCACATCACTGATGAAGTGCCAGTCGCCAACGACCAACAGAACGGCGGCGAGGAGTAGCAGAGCGGCAAGCGGCCGGATGCTGCCGCGGTAGAATCTCATGAAAACGCCGGCGAACGCTCCGGCCAGCATCATGTGACCCGAGGGAAAGCTGCTGTCGGCGAGTCCCGCCGCGAAATTGAGGGTATGTCTCGCACCTTGCACGACCTCGAGGGGGGCCGGAACCCCGAAGAGTGGTTTCAACACCTCATCGTTGATGCCGTAAGCGCATATCGAGGCGATGCAGGCCAGCGCCAGAGTCTCGGCGAATCGCGAGATGTGGCCGCGCATCAGGCGGACGACGATCAGGCTCAGGACCACCGCCGATTCCACCGCGAGGATCACGGTGGCGCCGAAAGTGGCATTCAGAGTGCTGAGATGACGGCCAACCCCCCAAACACGGCGCGCCACCGCCACATCCAACTCCGCAAAGGAAAATGCTGCCGCCGCAGCGCAGGCTACGAAAGACAGAATCCAGATCCGTACGACGACGGCAAAACGCTTCACGCTTGCTGGGCCCTTTGGCGATCGATTGTGCCCAATTATCGCGTGGGCCGATAGAGGCCCGCGCCACGCTGACGGACGAGCAGGCGACATCGTCCATCCCGACAGTCGAATCGTCCGACAGGTTGCAGCCTGGATCGCCACTGCGTGACATTGCGCAGAATCCTCGCCTTTCTGGCTCCCGTAAGGCTGCGCACATACCGGGCATTGAGCGGACCCCAGGGGCTATGGAAGCCAGCCATCTCCCTGATGGCGTCCTCCCGGCTCATTCCGTCGACCAGTACCCGGTACGCCGCCGCAATGATGCCGGTGCGATCGACTCCGGCGCGGCAACTGATCAGAACCGGCTTCGGCGCTTCCTGGATGATCGCGAGCACCTCCGCGACATGATCATCGAGGTGCCGGTGTGTCAGCACCTGCGTTGCCGCGAAATCGCGGACTCTGAAGTAAGTCACCGAGCGCGCGACGTCGGGCCCGGTATGCACTCCCTCGAACGAGGGTCGCACATCGAGCTGCAGGCTGACGACGGTCCTGACGCCGTGATCCACCAGCCACTGCGCATCCGATCGGGTCGGCGCCTCCCCTCGCCACAGCGCTCCGGGAGTGACCACGCAGAAATTGCGCACCGGCGAGTCGAGATCGTCACGACAGGCGCCCGGGAGAGTATGGCGCGACAAATAGACGCAGCCGGAAAGGAGCAAAGCGAGCGTGTACGGGATCACACGCCACGCCGGGAAAGCAGAGCCGTCCATGAAACTCTGATGCGCAAAAGGGCCGGGCGCAGCAACCAGCAAGGATTATGCCGACAGGGTCACGAGCGCGCCGCTGCCCTGCGGCACGCTCAAGGTCACTGCGCCCCGGCGAACTGCGGGACTCTCGGCCACCGTAGGCGTCCAGGCGCCATCGTTCCCCACTACGGCGCCGCCGAACGTGACGTCGGTCGTGTCGTCCGGGCGCGGCGCGGTGAGCCGCAGCACTGATGCGCTCTTCACTCCGGGCGCACCGACCGTCACCGCCGCCTCGCGATCGAGATTCTTGTTGAGCAGGACCAGCTTGAGCGTGCCATCAGAGGTCTTCAGGCAATAGGCAGCGAGCGATCCATCAGCCGCCCCTTCCAACCCCGTCATCACGAGGCGGCCCGCTCCCGCCACGGCGAAGAGCAGCATGCCGTAGTAGATGGGACGCGCCAGGAAGCCGTTGGCTCGTGTCCCGGCTACCGGCGCATACCAACCGTAGCCGCCGCCGTGAAAATTGACCCCGGTGGCGCCTGCCTGCGCCAGCTGATACATGAGGTCGGCGGCCCAGAGGGCCGCGGCAAACGTGTCGCTGACTCCCGGCTTGCCGCCCTGGTAGCACGAGTTGGTTTCGGCCATGCGAAAGCGCAAGCCGGTTTGCCTGCGCGCGGCAGCGGCCGCGGCGAATTCCGCCTCGAGCCGCCGACTCGGGCCCAGCAGCCGCTCGATGGTCATCGACGGATCGGTCGGCGGCCCCTCGGCGTAGTAGTGATGCGTGAGGAATGCCACGTCGTGCCGCTGCTCGTCCGCGAAGCGCACCAGCCATTCGTTGTTGCCGGCAGTGTCGGGCCCGGCGACGGGCACATGCGGCAACCGCCGTCTCACCGCCCGGAAGTAACGCTGCCACTCCGTCGCGAATTGCCGATAGTCGTAATCGGGCGGCCGCAAGCCGTTCTGGCGGAACAGGTCCGGCTCGTTGCAGAGCTGCAACGCCACCAGCCTCTCGCCCATGACCCCGGCGACATAGGCCGCCTCCGCGGCAACCGTCTCGGGGCTCTCGCTGCCCATGTTGAGACCATAGATGAGCCGCCAGCCGGACAGCTCGAGGAAGCCGCGCAGGTTGCGGACCGCAAGCGGAGTGACCGGGCGGCGGGGCGCCGGATGCCGGCCGGCATCGGGACCCAGCGCTTCCGCTGTCGGTTGGATCGGCGCCGCCGTCGGGCTCCAGACACTGAATTCGCTGGTATTGCCGCCGATCCGGAGGATGCCCGCGGCGCCGAGGCGGCGGTGGAAGCCCGCAAGCGGCCCATTCGCGCGCGAAAAGAAGCTCGGATCGCTGAGCTGGGAAGTCTCATAGCTCAAGCCGGTGAAGTCCGGCGCCACCGGGTTGCCGAGCTTCTCCGGGTATACGGTCAGCCGGAGCCGTCCGCTGCCGCGAGCGTCTGCAAAGCCCGCATGCGAAGCGAGCGCCGCGCACGAAGCCGCCAACGAAGTTGCCAGGAATCCGCGTCGATCCATTCGCCCCATATTGCCGCAAGCAATCAGGCGGCGCCATCCCGGCTTGACAGGTACTTTCCTTTGCAGTTAAATATTCCTATACTTGACAACTATCACCGGAGCCTGCCATGACCAGCGCTGCCTCATCCCGGCCCGCGTTCATCCCGTCGCTCGTCTACAAGGACAATCGCGCCGCGCTGAAGTGGCTGGAGCAGGCCTTCGGCTTCGAGCCGAGTGAGATCCTCACGGATGCCGAGGGCAAAATTGTCCACGCCGAGATGACCTACGGCGACGGCGTCGTCATGATCGGCAGCGAGTGGGCGGATTGGACCCGCAGTCCCGCCTCGCTGGGCGGCAAGAACACGCAGCGTATCCACGTACGGATCCAGCGCGGAATCGACGAGCACTGCGCCCGCGCCCGCCAGGCCGGTGCGAAGATCCTGATGGAGCCCGCCGATCAGTTCTACGGTGACCGTACCTACATCGCCACCGACCTGGAAGGTCATAACTGGAGCTTCGCACAACCGGTCCGGCACATTTCCGCGCAGGAGATGGAGCAGGCCAGCGGCTTCAAGTTCGAGCGGCCGAGTTGAGCGGGCCAGGCCTCGATCGGACACTCGCGACGCTCGCGGACCCACATCGCAGGCGGGTCGTCGACCTGCTGCGGGAGCGGCCACATCGGGCGGGGGAGCTCGCACAGGCGGCACGCATCTCCTTTCCGGCGATGAGCCGGCATCTGAGGACGCTGCGCAAGAGCGGGCTCGTCGAAGAAAATCGCGACGAGTTCGACTCACGCGTGCGCATCTATCGGCTGCGGCCCGAAGCGATGGCGGAGCTCAAGTCCTGGCTGGCGGAAACCGACGCCCTATGGGCTCGTCAACTGTCCGCGTTCAAAGCTCATCTGCAGAAGACAAGGAAATGACATCGCGCGTGTTTGTCGCGTTGCGCGTGCCCGCTACCCCGGCGCGCGCCTTCGAGGCATTCACCCGCGAGATCGCGTCCTGGTGGCGACCGGACCCACTCTTTCGGATCACGCCGGCAGGCGACGGCGAGCTGGCTTTCGAGCCTGGGATGGGCGGCCGTCTCGTCACCCGACTTGGCAACGGCGAGACGTTCGAGATCGGGCGCATCTCGGTTTGGGAGCCCGGCAAGCGCCTCGTCTTCGCCTGGCGGCAGGCGAGCTTCGCGGCTGAGCAGTCGACGGAAGTCGAGGTTCTCTTCGAGCCGGTTGGCCGGGAGACACGCGTCTCGATCGAGCACCGGGCCTGGGACACGATTCCGCGGCGCCATGTCGCCCGCCACGGCTTCCCCGAGGATGTCACGTTACAGCGGGCGGCAGACTGGTGGCGCGGCTCGCTCGGAACGCTGCGATCATGGCTGAGTGTCTGATCATCAATGGCGCGCCGGTCTCCGACACGGCTGCGATGCCAGCGAGCCGCAGGCCGGTTCCGGACCCTCGGTACCGGCGGCTGGAATCGTCGGCACCACGATCTCGGACGGATACCTGGCGGAGGTGTAAATCGTGTTCTGCCCCGGCATGCTGACCGGCAGAAGACCCCAGGCCGGCTGCGGAATAGGCGACGGCGCGAGAATCAGCAGCTGCAGGCGATGGCCTTTGCGCAGTACGGCTCCCAGCGGCGGCAGCGAGAGCTGAATCTCATAGATGCGGCCGGGAACGAGATATTCCGGTGTGCGGTACGCGTGCGCCACGTGGTCTGGCGTGGATTCGTCCTGGTCGATGGCGCGCAGTGAGGCCCGCAGCAGCCCTCGTTGCAGGTATTGAATGTCGCCGTTGGGATAGACGTCGTGCAGGTCGACCTCGAAGTCGGTATCCGGATTCTCGGACGCGGCGTAAAACCGCACCCGCGCTCTTCCCAGGATGGTCACATCATAGTCGAGCGGCGCGCTGGTAAAGGTCAGTGAGCCATTGGGATCCGGCGGCACGGCAAACTGCGTGTTGTCGCCTATCAGCTCTACGCCGGTCGGAAACGTGTAGCTGAGCCCCTTTGCGTCAGCAGGCGAGTTGGCGGGCGGAGTGGCGCTGAGCGCGGCCGCCGGGGTCAGCCAGAATGTCCGCATTTCAGCCCGCCGCGGCGGCCAACCGGAATAGCGTGTCGTCCAGCCGGCCACCGGTGGAAATCCCTTCGACTCCCAGTAGATGGTAACCGGCGGCTCGCCGTCGATGCCGTTGCGGACCCCCTTGACCCAACGATCCATCCAGCGGAGAAGGTCCTGCTGCAGCGCCGTCGTCGCGTAAATCGCGGTATGTCCTCCGGGGGACATCGACAGACGCTTCGGTCCCTTCAGACGCTCGTAGAGCTCCGTGATTCCACCCGACTCGGTCGCGTTGTCCTGCCACGTTCCGGATATGAAGGTCGGGACCGTCACCTGGCCGACATATGTCTGCAGCGAGTGCGTCTGCCACCATTGGTCGAAGAACGGATGCGCGCGGGCCTGCAGGAAGATGTGCGGCGCCGGGTGCGCCCTATAGTTGTGCTCGCACTCCTTGTCCCCCCAACCGACGCGCACCTTGACTCCCTGCGCCTCGCTCGCGGGCTGATCGTGCAGACTCCACTCGGCGACGAAGCCCACGTTCAACATGCCGCCCGGATAAACGGCTTCGCCGTATGCGCTGGCGGTGACTGCTGACGGCGTTATCGCCCTCAGGAACTTCGGGTGTTGGGCGGCAACGAGGACCTGCGTGAAACCGGGATATGACGCGCCTATCATCCCGACCCGCCGGTCACTCCACGGCTGCGTGCCGATCCAATCGATGATCGCCGCTCCATCCGGTCCCTCGTGAGGTCCGAAAACATCCAGCACTCCCTGCGAGCAACCGGTGCCACGGACATTCGCAAAGACCACTGCATAGCCCTTCTCGAGCCACATGCCGGCCGGCCACCACGAGCGCGGCCCGCTGCCGCCGCCCTCATAAGGTTCGTATTGCAGTACTGCCGGAAACCTTCCCGTGGCCCGCGGGAGATAGACGACATACGCCAACCGGACCCCATCCGTCATCGTGATGTAGCCGAAGCGTCGCGGATACTCGCTGCTCGGCCTTCCCCGGGACGTCTGCGCAGCCACCGCTGCGCCGCTCAGAATCACGGCAGCCGTCAAGGCCAGCGCCAGGCCGGCGAGGCGCATCCGAGCCCTCGAGACCCTCATATCACGCGCGGGGCATACGCACCCCGGCCGTACGCACAGCGGTTTCGCTGCCGAGATACTTGCCGAACCAGCGCAGCGCGCGCTCGAGAACATCGCGCGAATCCTGCGGCTTGTCGAACCCATGACCCTCGCCGGCGTACACCACCAGCGTCGTCGGAACTCCCATGGCGCGCAGGGCGTGCCAGTACTCGAACGACTGCGGTGCCGGACACTCGCCGTCGTACTCGCCGACGACGACCAAAGAAGGCGTCCTGTCTTTCTGAATGAAATCGATGGCCGAGCTCTTCGCGTACGCCTTGGGGTCCTGGTACACCGAGGCGCCGAAGAACGGGATCATCCACTCGTCGATCGAGTTCTCGCCGTAATAGCTCTCCCAATCGGAGAGTCCGGCGCCCACGACGGCCGCCTTGAAACGCTGTGTCTGCGTGGGTGCGAACATCGACATGAAGCCGCCGTAGCTCCAGCCCGTCAGGCCGAGACGGCCGTCATCTATCGGGTATTGCGCTTCGACGCGGTCGACTCCCGCCAGGATGTCGCGAAGATCGCCATACCCCATGTTGAGACGCACCCCCTTCGCAAAGCGCTCGCCCTCGCCGAAGCTCCCGCGCGGGTTCGGCATCAGAACGAAATAACCCATGGCCGCGAGTGGCACCGGCCCATAGCCGTCGCGCGGCCAGATCGGCAGCGTCGCCGCGCTCGGCCCCCCGTGAACATAGACGATCATCGGGTAGTGCCTGTGCGGATCGTAGTCCGCGGGGAAGAGCAGCCACCCCTGCACCTGAAAGCCCTCGTTACGCCAGGTCACCGCGACGGTCTTGCCCCACATCGGCCGCACTTGATCGTTGACGTGCGTGATGGCATGCGGCGATTCGGCAACGCCGACCGGCTCGGCCGCTGCGTTGGTTTTGAGCGCGGCGGAATAGATCTCGGGCGGCGTATCGAACGTACTATCTACGAACGCAAGCACATCGTGCCGCGCGGAGAGGGAAACGGCCGACGCGAACGTTCCATCTCCCAACCGGGCGTCTACGGTGAGCAGCGCCTGCTGAGTTGCAGGGAGGCTTCCATGCAGCGTGAAGGCCGACAATCTCGTGGAGCCGCCGGCGACGGACGAGACCAGCAGATTGTGCCTGCCGGTCCATGTGAGCCAGGAGGGCGAGATGTTGATTCCCGGTGTGACATCGACCGGCTCACCCCCTGCAGCCGGCACCGTGTACAGATCGCCGCCCGTTGACCCCTGGTCGCTCATCAGCCCGCCGATCAGAGCGATCTGCGACCCGTCGGGCGACCACCTGGGCAGTGCAATCTGCAAGCCATGCAGCGAGCCCGCGACCGAGGCGGGATCCAGCGTCACCTTCGGCTCGCCCCCGGGGGTCTGAGTGTAGAGCTTGGCCGTCCACCAGTTATCGCGTCCCGGCGGCGGCGCACCAATGTAGGCCAGCCGATCCCCCGTGGGAGACCAGTCGTACTCGTATATGAATGTCCCCGCAGGTGTAATCTCGCGCGCAGCGCCGCCGCCCGCCGGCAGCACCGCGACCCGCTGCCGTTCCACACCGGTCTCGCCGATCACACCGACGAGCGCCTTGGTAGCGGACACGGCGCTGACAGGGTGGACGTCGCCCTTGACGTAAAGAAAGCTCAGTTCCGATCCGTTGGGCGTCCACGTGAGCTGATTCGCCAGGCCTTGCAACCTGGAGATGCGCCGTGCCGCGCTGTCCCGGGCGGCGACTTCATAGATGTCGAACTGATCGTCGCCGGCTGCGCCGTGATTGCAGTTGGAAAGGAAGGCGAGCGTCCGGCTGTCAGGTGACCAGCGCAGATTGCCGTAACGGCACGACTTCACCGCTTGCGCGATCGTCACCGTTCGTATGCGGGTGCCGGCCACATCGGCCACCTGAAGTATCTGCCCCGGCTTACCGCCTTTGGCTGCGGTCTTGGGCTTCTTCTCCGTAACCACCCATGCGACGGTCTTTCCATCCGGCGCGACCGACACGGCGTCGAAACTCTGCACATCGCGCAGACGCCGCATGATCTCCACGATGCGGGAGTCGTTTTGGTCGTGTGAGGCGGGCGCGGCAGCCGCCGGGGAAACAGGAGCGCCGAAGGCAGTGCCGACAAAGACGAGCGCCGCGCCCGACACGGCGATACCAGCGTGTGCTTTCAAGTGCGTGTCTCCCCATCGATCCGCAAGTATGGTTACGCGATGGTAACATGGGTGAGATCGCGGTCGCGGCATGCGACGAGGCGAAGGCGCAACGAGTCGGCGCTGACGCCGACGCTCTGGCGCTTCGGGGCGGTCGGGGCCAGAATAGACCGTGCGCCACGGTCTTGATTCACGTAACTGGGCGAGCGCCCTCAACTGCGACGGCCGCTACGGCCTGGGTCTCATCGCGGCCTGCGCGCTTCTGGTCCTGCCGCAGATATGGGGCAGCGCGGCGACCAACCTGCTGCGTTACGACCGGGCTGCAATCACCGCCGGGCAGTGGTGGCGTCTGCTGACGGCGCAGATCGCGCATCTCGGTCTTCACCACGCCGTACTCAACACCTTGGGCCTGGTGTTCCTATGGGCATTGTTCGCGCGCGAGTGGAAGCCGCTTCAATGGGCCGTCATTGCCCTCGTCGTCACCGCCGCCATCGCTAGCGGCCTATGGTTTCTCGACACCAGCATTACCTGGTACGTGGGAGCTTCCGGGACACTGCACGGGCTGATGGTCGCGGGCGTTGTCGCATACATATGCCGCCGTGACCCGCTGGGTTGGGCCATGGCCGGCCTGCTCGTGGCAAAGCTGGGCTACGAGCACCTCCAGGGGCCCCTCCCGTTTGCCGGGAGGGGCGTACCGGTGGTGGTGGACGCCCACCTCTACGGAGCAGTGGGCGGGCTCGTCACCTCCATCTTTTTGATGCGCTGGCGGCCGCGTGACTCTCAGAAGCCGAAGCCGCCGGCACGGCAGACTCCGGTACGAGGATCAACGGCCCCGCAGACATAGGCGACACCGCGATAGGCCGTCCCGTAAGTCGGCCCGGCGATGGTCGTGAACGTCTCGCGCGCCACGGCGCCCGTCATCGTCGTCGCCCTCACGAGATCGGTGATGCGCACCACTTTGTTGGGATCCGCGCCATTGTCACCGGAGGCGCTGGAGGTGGAGGTTGCCGCCCACAGCGTCACGGTGCCGTCGTCATTCACGACACCGGCAAGGTTGCGTAGTCCGATCGTCGTCACGGCCGGGTAGGGACCGTCGGGCCCGTTGAGGTTGCTGTCCACGACCCCGATCAGACCGTTGGTCAGCACGTAGTCGAGCTGCCAGGTGCCGTTCACCAGGCTCCACTTCTCGAGACCGGCGTGCTCACCTGCGTCGGTGCTCGAGCCGGTACCCTCATCGGTCACGTACATGGTCGTCGCGTTGGCGAAGAATACCGCGAAGGGGGTGAAGTCACCGCCGGTCGCCCGCGCCGAGTCGGTCGGAAAGCCCGGCACCACGGTGATCGGAGTCGTCGCCGCGCCCGCAACGGTGGGCAGCCCGCTGACCGTGTAGACCGTGTCCATGCCGTTGCTGCCGCTGCCCTTGGTGAAGTACAGCGAGCCGCCGAACTCGGTCACGCCGCGGTAGTTGTCGTCCTTCCCTGGCTTGTCCAACGCGCCGTTCTTGCCGAGCGCATATTGCAGCAGCGGATCCACCTCGGCGGAGTCGCCGCTGGGGACGGGCACTCCCGCCCAGGGGGCGTCGATCGGCTGCACGACCTCGAGACCGGTTGTCTCGGTCACGTCGGGATTCGTGCCGTTGCTGGAGCCGAAGGCCGCGGCGTTGCCATTATTGGCGTTCCCGACCGAGTAGTAGAGGCCGTTGGGCGCGAGCAGCGCGGAGCGGCCATTGTTGCCGCCATAGTTGATGGTGGGCGTGTACGAAAAGTAACCGCGCCCATCCACCGCCACGATCGTGCGGTGAAACGCGTAGCTGTCTCCGAAAGCGAAGGTGACGGGATTCGTGGGATCCTGGGCGGGCACCGCATCGGAATTGGAAACGTCCAGAGCCCCCACGCCGGCGCTGGCATAGCCGACGAAAACCAGGCGAGCCCATGGCCCCGCACCGGCAATGTGCAGACCCAGCTCGGACTTCGAGCTGAAGCTCGTAACCACTTGATCGTCCGGCACTCTCAGGGTGCCGAACACGTGGCCGCTGTGCGGCTCGACGTCGCTCAGGAAGATCGGCGAGGTCACGCCGAAACTGCCGTCCACGGACGCATTGTTCCACACCAGCGGGTAGCTGTTGCCCGCCACCGCGGCGGTCGTCGATGTGTTCGTGTTGGGCAGGGTCGACCCAACGGTAAGCGAGGCGACGGCGCCCTGGTGCCGGTCGTAGGTGGTGCTGCTGATGACCAGCGAGTTCGGCAGCAGGAACGGCTGGCCGGCGCGGGCCACCGGGCTCGCGACCGCGCTCATCATGAGAATACTTGGCACTGCAAAGTACAATGCCGCGTGGACACTCGATCGAATGGTTTGCATGACGCCTCGCCTTCGGTGGCCGCAATTACGTCTTATCGCCGGCATCAGGTCGCCGACGCTGTGGACCGGCGCACTCTATCCGCGCACTATTACATCGTGGTTGCAGGCAACCCTGCGGTGGCCGGATGGGAGTGGCGGCGATGGCGCGAGGCAAGAGAGGTCTGGAGCAACTGCTGCGTCCGCTCGCCGGGCGCAGCCGCGAGCTCGGCGCGGGATCAGGCGATAACGGCGCGCTCGAGGCGATCTGGCAGACCGTGTGCGCGATTCCGCGCGGGCGAGCGTCGACCTACGGCGCCGTGGCGCGCGCCGCCGGCCTGCCCGGCCGCGCACGGCTGGCCGGCTTCGCGCTGCGGCACGCGCCGCGGGAATTGAATCTGCCGTGGCACCGGGTCGTAGGCGCCGGCGGCCGCATCGTTTTCCCGAGCGGCACGCGCGAGCACCGGGAGCAGGCGAGACGGCTGCGGGCCGAGGGCGTCGCGGTCACGGCGGGACGCATCGCCTCATCCGCCCTCACAGCGCTCGATGACGGGCCGTGATGCGCGTGATCAGAGGTCGTACGCGATCCCGAGGTAGAACTGGCGGTTGCGGGCGGGCTCGATCCTGCCCCCCGAGATGAAGACGCGCGAGTAGTACTCTTCGTTGGTCAGGTTGGAAATGCCCCCGAGCACTCGCCAGTGGCCGGCAAACTCGTATTCGCCGGAGAAGTCGACCACCGTGTAGGCGGGAATCTGTGCCGGCATGATGCCGATGCCCAGATCGCTCGCCTGAAAGTACTGCGCGCCGACGGCATCCACGATGAGGCTCAGCTTCAGGCCCGGCGCCTGGCTCCAGGTGAGCCCGCCTTTGAGCACGTAGTGCGGCGCGTAAGGCGGCGTCTTGCCCTGCCGCGCGGCGGTGATGCTGCTCGTGTAGACTGCGTCGAGGTAGCTGGCGTTTGCAAACAGTGACAGCTGCTCGCCGTCGGGCGTCGCCGGCAGCAGCTGCAGCAGATCGTACGAGGTCTCCGCCTCCACGCCGCGGCTGCGCTCGTCGCCGGTGTTGACGTTGATGGACTCGGTCGGCGTGATCGGCAGGCTCTCGATGCTGTTCTTAACGTTGACCTGGAATACGCTCGCATCGTAGTAGAGGCCGAGCACCGGCCAGCCGTGAACACCGGCCTCGTAGGTGAGATATTTGGTCGGATCGGGATTGTTGGTCGGCGAGAACTTGCCGAAGGGGCTCGCGACGTCGAGGTAGCGCATCGGCCGGAAGCCCTGCGAGATGTTGAGATAGGTCTCGTTGCCGCGGCCGAAGTCGTTGCCGATGCCGAACCCGAAGAGCGGAATGTTCTTGCTGTAGTTCCCGTTCACGAGATAGGGGTGCGGGGCCACGGTCTCGTGGGTATCGATTTCCTCGTGGTTGAAACGGGCGGAGGTAACCACGTGAAACCGCTTGAAGCGGTACAGGTTCTCGGCGAACACGGCCCCATACCGTGTACTGCGCTCGTCTTTGTAGATGAGCGTTCCCGCCGGACTGTACGCGTCGACCAGGGGATTGGTGTTATTGAACTCCGTGTAGGGGCTGTCGGAGTAATAGGCGGTATAGCCGACCGTGACGGCACCACCGCGCCCGTAGTGGTGTATGAACCTGCCGTCCAGGCCCGTGTAATGGAAGCGCTGCCCAGCCACCGTGGTGCCGGTGGCAACCGGCATGGCAATGGGAATCGTGCCGCCGCCCAGATAGGTGCCGGAGCGGGTGATCAGATCCTGGAAGCCCGACCACAGCTTCTGCACGTACAGGTCCTGGCTGTCGAACTGGTTGCTGTAGGTCAGAACCCCCGTGTAGCGGTGCTCCCAGTCGCGGTCGTCGGGCGAGGTCGTCTGGTTGGGGTCGGCTTTGAACTGCGCATAGTTCATGAAGCCCGCGATGCCGCTCTCCAGAGAGTAGGCATGCACCGCGAGATTGAGCTTCTGCTGGTCGTCGATGTGGTACTGGAGTTGGAGATCGCCGGAATTCAGATCGTAATCGCCATTGGCGCGCTGCCCGTTCGATTGCCGGTGCGAGAAGTCCGCGAGGTATCCCAGCGGACCTGCGGGGCCCGAGATCGAGCCGAAGCTCGAGTAGAGCCCGTCATCGCCGCCCACCTGCTGGATGGTCCCCGTGGTCGCGGGCGCCGGCTCCTTGGAGACGAAGTTGATGACCGGCTCGGGCTCGGGTCCGTAGATCAGGCCGGAGCCGCCGCGGATCATCTGCACCTGGGAAAGGGTCTCGGGGTCCGGAATGTAGTAGAGCGTCGGATAGCCGATCCAGTCCATCTCCATCGGAACGCCATCCTGCATGAGCAGGATGTACTCGCTTTCCTGCGGGTTGCCGAGGCCGCGGTAAGTGACGTTGAGCTCGGTCGGATTCTGTTGCTCGGCCAGCACGACGCCCGGCATGCGATCGAAGATCTCGCGCTGGTGATTGTCGATGACCGGCGGCTGGTCGGCGAGCTGCACCACGGTCGTCTTCTTCGTGACGGTGATTTCCGGTCCCGGGACCTCCGGCATGGAATGCGCATAGCGCGTGGCGCGATTGAAGAGGTAAGGCGCCTGGACCACGACCTTGTGCAGCTTGGAATGGTCCGCAAAGTCCTGTGCGCCGGCAATGGAGCAGAGCAGCGAGAGTGCGCAGATCAGGGCGCAGGGGGTGCACTTCACGGCGGACCCTTCGATTGGATTCGAGCGGCCGGCAATATAGAAGTCGCGCCAAAACTACTACCAGCAGTCGTATATCGCGTCGGCGCACCATCAGCTCGCCCGGACGCGTCTCGGGCACCTTGGCGCGGGTCCCGGTTGCACAGGCGACCGCGACTTGAGACGCTAGCGCATGCGGCGCGACGCAGCGCCGGACGTGCCGGAGATCAGCAGTGGGCGAACGCCTGGAGCTCGGACCGCTCGAGCTCAAAGTGCTCGAAGTCCTGTGGGAGCGAAACCGCGCCGCGACCGTGCGGAACGTGCAGCCGTCCTTCCCGCGTCTCGCCTACACCACACTCATGACGACGCTCGACCGCCTGTACCGCAAGGGCGTGCTGCGGCGGTTCCGGCTGGGCCGTGCCTTCGGGTATGAGCCGCGCTGCTCGCGAGACCAGCTCTTCGGGCAGATGGTATCCGGACGCGTCACCGAGCTCCTCGCGGCCTGCGGCGACAGCACGGTGCTGCTGTCGACTCTGGTGGAGGCCGTCGGCCAGGCGGACGCCGAGCTCCTGAATGAGCTCGAGGCGCTGGTTCGCGCCGAGCGCGATCGGCTCAAGTAGGAAGACCAATGGGCTTCGATGAAACCCTTCCGCTCGTGCTGTTGGCGGCCTATGGCCTCTTCAGCCTGCTGCTTTCCGCGGCCGTGGCGATCGCGTGGCGTGCCGGACTGCGGCGACGGCTGACCGACGCGAACGCGGTGCTCAGCATTCGGCTCTTGCCGGCGCTGGGATCCGCAACCCTCGTGCTGACCGTCGTGCTGCCCGCGTTCCTGATTTACGAGCCGCGCCACGCACATGACCAGCCGGGACCGCTGCTCGTCGTATCGGCGCTGTTCTCCTTGCTCGTTCTCGGGGATGGCATTCGCCGCGGCGTGCGGGCATGGCGAGCTACACGGACGTTGCTGCGCGGCTCGGAGTCACTCCGCACCCGTCCCCCCGGCGCAGATGCCGACGTGACCGTCATCAACGTCAAGGAGCCGCTGGTCGGTGTCGTAGGCAGCTGGAGGCAACGAATCGTCGCGGCCCGGAGCGTGGCTGCCGCCTGCGATCATGAGGAGTTTCACCAGGTGCTCGCCCATGAGGCGGCTCACATGGACGCGCGCGACAACCTGAAGCTGCTCATGCTGTTGACCATGCCGGATGCGCTCGCCTGGCTCACCACGGGCAGGGCGTTGACGGCTCACTGGCGGGCCGCGACCGAGCTCGAAGCGGACGAGCGTGCGAGCGGCACCGATCCCCGCAAGCGCATCGCTCTGGCTTCGGCGCTGATCAAGGTCGCGCGCCTCTCGCTCGCGAGCGGCCGGCCCCGCGCAGCCTCCAGGGTGGGCACTCAACTCAATGGGCTCGAGCAGCGCGTGCGCCGGCTGCTGGCCCCATCTCCGGCCGTGCGCCACAGTTTCTCCAGCCGATTCCCGGGCCGGCGCCTGCTCACCTGCGCGTTGCTGGTGCCTTTGCTCGCCGTGCCGCTCTACGCCTCGGTCCATCGGCTGATCGAGGTGCTGGTCGCCTTCGGGCGTTAGGAGTCCCGATATGCAGGCCCCGACCGCCAATCCGGCCGCCCTCTCGCCCTTCCATGTTGCATTCCCCGTCCACGACCTGGAGCTGGCGCGCGCCTTCTACGGCGGGACGCTCGGCTGTCCCGAGGGTCGCAGCTCCGACGAGTGGGTAGATTTCAATTTCTACGGCCACCAGATCGTGGCCCACCTGGCACCCGAGGAAACCGGCCAGGTGCGGCGCAATACGGTCGACAGTCACGGCGTACCGGTGCGGCATTTCGGCATCGTGTTGCCGATGGCGGAATGGGAAGCCCTGGCTGGGCGTCTGCGCGGCCAGGGCGTGCAGTTCCTGATAGAGCCCTACATCCGCTTCAAGGGGCAGCCCGGCGAGCAGGCGACGATGTTCTTCCTCGACCCGTCGGGAAACGCGCTCGAGATCAAAGCCTTCGCCGACATCATCCAACTCTTCGCCCGGTGAACGCCGCCTGAATGTCAGCTGAGGCGTAGCCGTCAGGCCCGGCTCGGAAAATGCGGAACCCCGGGGTGCCGCGACCGTTATCAGCTGAGCCTTTCCCTTGAGGAGTTGTTATGCGTAAGTATCTCGTGGCGCTCACAGCGTTGTCGCTGACCAGCGCCGTTGCCTGGGCCGATAATGGCAGCGCCCATCCGGTCAAGGATTCCTACATCACCACCAAGGTGAAAGCCGAGCTGGCAGCCGACCATATGACCAAGGCGCGCGACATTCATGTCGCTACCGTGAACGGCGTGGTGGAACTCACCGGCATCGCCCATTCGGACGCGGAGAAGGATAGAGCCCAGAAGGACGCGTGGAGAATCAAAGGCGTCCAGGCGGTTCACAACGACATCAAAGTTCCGGACTGAGATCGTTCCGAACCTGATTGGCCCGGCCGGATCGCGCGCCGCTCGGCGTCGGTCCGGCCGGGCGGCCGTTGCGCTCGCCTCAGTGATCGCAGAGATAGACGTCGCCGCTCATGCTCTGGATCCTGACCTGTCCGGCGCCACCACCTCGTGCGCCCTCGAGACGGTCTCCAGGCCCGTACTGGCTCCTTTCCGCGCGTTGCCCGAAGCAGTTCGTGATGTCGCCGCTGAAGGTCTTCGCCTCGTACGAGTAGCCCGCTGGCGCGGATACGTTTAGCTTCTGATCACCGCTCACCGTCTCGGTCTCGACCGTTGCGCCGCTCGCGAGCCTGGCACTGAGCGCGATATCACCTGAGGTGGTGTTGAGCCGTACGAGGCGAGCGGTCGCGAGCTCGGCGGTCAGGGTCCCGTTGACGGTTCTCGCCTCCAGCTGGCCGGCGACGTTCATGACCCTCAGGTCACCGCTTACGCTGGCGGCATGCAGCGTGCCGTCCTGGCCGCTGCCTTGCAGGGTGACCGTTCCGCTCACGGAGTTTACCTCGTCGTCTCCAGAACCCAGCTCCGCATTGATATCGCCGCTCACCGTCTGCAGGCGTTGGGTGCCCGAGACGGTGCGGGAGTTGATGTCGGCACTCACCGTCGATACATCGAGCTCGCTCTGCCGCGGCACCCGGATCTCGAGGCGGACCGATCCCCTGTCGCCTGACCAGCCAGTCGAATTGCACCCGTTCGAGCCGCCGTACGACACGCATATCCTCGTGTGGCCCCGTCCGGTGATGACCTTCACTCTTTGCGAGTCGCTCGGCAGGTCGGCCGTGACCGATACCTCGGGTCTGTCCCACCCGCTGATGATGATGTTGCCGGAGACGTTACTGACATCCACCTCGCCGCGCGGGTCCGCCGCGACCTGCTCGTGAAAAGTACTTGCATGAGCCGCCCCGGCCGCGAGCACCAGCGATGCGACCATGATCGTCAGGCAATAAGGGATTCTGCTCATGTTCAAGTTTCTCCGGCGCCGCCGCTCGCCTCCTGGACGGTCGACAGCACCTGCATCTCATCCTGATAGGTATCGATCAGCAGCTCCTGCAGCAACGCGTTGCCGGGCTCGCGACCGAGCGCCTGCTGAATCTGTTGCATCGACTGATGAATGGTGGTGAGGCTCTGGATGACCTTTTTCCGCGTCGGCGGCGGCAACTTCGCGAGCCGCTCATTCAGGTTGCGCAGCAGCGCCGCTCGCTCGCGCACATACCGCGGATCGGTGACGTACGCCACCGTCATTCCGCCACCGGTGCTGCCAGCATGCGGGATCGTGACGCCAGGCGGAATCGGATGCGCGGGCGACAGGATCCACCTGTCGATGGAAACACCGACCAGGACCGCCGCGAGCACTGCGGCAAGCGACATGATGCGCAGCAGCTGCGGGCGCCGGTAGCGTACCGGCTCCGCCCTGCCGCTTTGCGGCGCGTCAGCGTCCGCCTGCGGCCTACCGCTCTCTCGCAGCCGCGCCTCGAGCGCGGGCCAGCCGTCGTGCGGTGGCGCGATCTCTCGCGGCAGCTCGCTGAGGCGCGTGATTTTGGGAGGCGCGGGGTCTTTCATAGGCGCTGACTCTGAGGCTCGAGCTTGGCGCGCAGCAGCGCGCGCGCCCGATGCAGTTGGGCCTTGCAGGTGCCCTCGGCGATGCCGAGCATCTGGGACGCCTCGCCGTGCGAATAACCGTAGATCCCGCAAAGCACGAGCGCATCGCGCGCACCGTCGGGAAGGTCGCCGACCGCGGTCTCGATCTCATGCACTTCGATTGGCGTATCCAGCGTCCACTCCTCCGGCGGGTCCGCGGGCTCCTCGCCCGGGCCTGCCGCCAATGGTGGCAATTCGACCTGCGCCGCACGCTTGCGGCGCCGGTTCAGGACCACGTTTACCGCGATGCGGTGCAGCCAGGTCCCGAGACTGCTCCGCGTCTCGAAGCGCTCGAGCGCCCGCCAGGCGTTGAAGAACGCCTCCTGCGCGCAATCCTCGGCGGCGGCCCGGTCGCGCGTCATCCGCAGGCATAGCCCGTACACGCTGCCAATATGATCGCGGTAGAGGCGCTCGAACGCGCGCACGTCCCCACCGCGAGCCCGCTGCACCAGGCTCGCCTCCCACTCGATACAGTCGCTTTGTGCAGCCGGGACCATTCACACCTTTGGATGCATCTGCCGGTGAAAGCGTTTAAAGCCCGGCTATTCCCCGCCCGTGGCCGGGAGCCCCGCCCGGCCCAGGCGCAGGTCGGCCCCCGAGCGCAGGATCGGGTACGGCACACCCGGATTCAGGCCCTGCCAGTAGATGCGCTCGCTGGGCAACGCCGGGTTCTCGTCCTCCTCGTCCCAGCGCATGCCCCGAGTCACCTTCGCCCAGTAGGCGGCGGTGTGCTTGAAGCGAAACGCCGCCGGATCGGGCGGCTTCGTGCCGTCGGTGAACGCCGCCGCGAACGGCGCCGGCTCGATCGCGCCAAATGTCCACTGCTTCTGGCCGAGGTCGAATGCCGCCGACATCGGCCGCTGGTATGCATCGTAGATGGATAGATGGCCGATCCCGAGGATGTCTTCGATGGTCGCGAGGACATTGACCGTGGAGTAGCGCTCGCTCACCACGGCGTGGTGCTTCAGATAGGGGCCGGCAAGAAAGCAGACGCTCCTGTGAGCATCGACGTGGTCGGCGCCATCCTGCGCATCGTCCTCTATCACGATGATGAGAGTGGAGCCGGCGTACCGGCTGTGGGCGACAGCCTCGACGAGGCGGCCGACCGCATAGTCGTTGTCCGCCACCTGCGCCTCGGGCGTGTTCAGCCCATCGATGGACTTGGCGAACTCACCGAGATGATCGCGCATCAGCCGCACGAGGCTGAGAGCGGGCAGATTCCCGCGGGCGACATACTGTGCGAACTCCCGCTGCCATTCCGCCTCCCGGTAGTAATCCGGAAATTTCGTGTCGAATCCGCGGAAGTACGGATCGGTGACCGGCGCGAGCTGCCGATTCGACGCAAAGGCCACGCGCGTGCGGCTCTCGTAGGGCAGCGTGATCAGCGGCGTCGGGCGGGTCGGATTGTCATAGGGTGCGAGGTCCAGCTCGAACCCATAGTTGCGCACGGCAAGTCCCGCCCGCATCGCCGCATCCCAGATGTAGCCCTGCTGATACTCGCTCTTGGAACCGTCCGGCGCCGCCACATCGGCGGTTCCGGGCAGGAGGTTGGGATCGTGCGGATAGCCGGGCTCTTCCTTCTCTCTGGCGGCGAGCGATCCGATGGCGACGTTCACGTTGCGATTGGTACCCTCCCAGTCGTACGACAGGCCGCGATTGGCGTAGTACACCGGCACATCCTTCGAGCCTTCGTCCGATTCCATCGCCGAGGTGCTCCATGGCCAGCCGTTGCCGCTCACCTCTCCCGTGTCATAGAAGTTGTCGAGCGTCACGAAATCGAGTGCGAGCGCGTGAACATTGGGAGTGATGACGTGGCCGAACTCGGCGAGGCGCGGGTCACCGTTGCCGACCGGCAAGTCACCGAGGAGCTGATCGTAGGTGCGATTCTCGCGAACGATGTAGATGATGTGCTTGATGCGCTGGTGCAGCGCGCTCATCAGCCGCTGATCCTGCGCGTTCTCCCTGACATACAGATGATCGTTGGCGGCGACTGTGCGGGTGAGCTCCGCCAGATCGTGCGTCGAGGGAGCGGACAGGCTGAGGAAACCTCCCCGGGACAGCTGCAGCATGTACTGGTTGGACGAGTTGCAGTGCGCCTGCCGGGCGGCGTCGTAGTTGTTGGCCGCGCACCACCGCCCATTGGGTCCCGGGATGCTCTTGCCGTTGACGATGTAGAGCATCCTGCCGTCGGCACTCACGCTCACCGAGTTTGGCCAGTACCCGGTCGGAATCAGTCCGGTCACCTGCGGCGTACCGGGTTCAAGCGTAAGGATTGCGACGGCGTTTTCCCCGCCGTTCGCCACGTAGAGCCTGCTCTCGTCCGGGGACAGCGCCAGGCTGTTCGGATCGACACCATGGAAGTAGGCGCCAGGCATCACCAGTGAGGGCGGAGCGATGGTGCGGACCACGTCCAGGACGCGATCGCTCGCCGTGTCGATGACGGAAACGACGTCGGCATTGTCGCTGGCCACGTAGAGTCGCGACCCGGCGCGGTTCAGCACCAGCCGATTCGGATTGCCCTTGACGGGGATGCGCGCGACCACGGCCGGCGCCGCGCTGGCGAGATCGATGACGTCGATCTCCCGGTCGCGCATGCTGGACACATAGGCCGTGCGATTGCCCCGGATCGCGACCCAGTAGGCATAAGTGCCGCCGGCGCGGCCCTGGCCCGGCTGCAGTGACAGCTCGATGGGCGGGCCCGCGGGCAGACCGTCCGCGAGGCGCACGATCGAAACCGAGTCGTTGTAGAAATTCGCCGCGACCAGCTTGCTGCCATCTGCCGTAACGGCGAGTCCCGCAACCTCGGGGCTCGCTTTGAGACCCTTGCCGGCGTGGTGTCCGAGCCTGATCAGCGCGGCGGTATCCTCGGACCAGACGCCCTCCTTGCGCGCGAAGATGTGGACGTCATCGTCCATTCCCCCGGAGACATAGAAATGGCTGCCGTCCGGCGCGAATGCGATACCCATGTAGGTATTGGGTACCCGCAGAACCTGGCGTCGCTCGGGCCGGTCGTGACTGATGTCGTAGACGAATACGTACTCTTCCGAGTCGGCTGGGATTACCTCGCCCGCGCGGTTGAGCAGTTGGTTGTAGCCGCTCGTCAGGATGAGCAGCGTCTTGCCGTCCGGGCTGGTGGCCGTCGTGACGGCTTGCCCCGCAGCGTGGCCGGGGAAGTCACGCAGCCCCGGATCGAGACGCGAGAAACTCGCGCCCGCCGCCGCGGTGGGCGTCAGCCTGATGCCGGATGGCGCGACCGGTGGCCGGGGACGGGCCAGCGCGGATGTGGCGGCGATCGCCCACGGAATTCCGGAGAGCGCCAACACGGCGAGCAGCACCGATGAGAGAGCTTCAGAGGATCTCCACGACAGCATGCAGGACTCTCGCTCCGATAAAGTGACCGGCAGAGCCTACAGGTTTTGGGTCTGGCGTGCCTGGAGGATGACCTTCCGGTCTCGTCGCGCGGTGCCGTCGGCTCACGCTCATTCATTTTCCCGCACTCGGGCACTTCGGGCCGCGGCTCGTGACCTGCTTCTGCGGCTCGAGCTTCCAGTCGGCGGGGATTTCGAACTGCTCAGACGGGATGCTCGAAGTATCGATCGAGGTCGTCTCGGAGGTCAGCGACACGACCCGGACCAGCGCTCCGGGCGCCGGCGCCGCGCCCGTTGAGTTGCCCGCGGACGACTGCGACGTCACGGAGCTCGCCGCGGCGCCGGCCGCGGGCTCGGCCGCCTCGTTGGCCGCGCCGGCAGCCGCCGCTCCGCCGGCCGAATTGGTGTTGATGGCCGCGGCGCCACGATGGAAGAGCCCGGCGAAGCCGCCGGCAAGCGCTTTGGAAGCGATGCTATGCATGCTGAAGCCACCGCTGCCGCCGCTGCTGGCCGCCTGCTGCTGCGCAGCCTGCTTCGCCTTGGCGCAGTGCGGGCCGCCGAACGCCATGTAGAAGGTCGTGCGCAGCGGGTAGCCCTTGAGGTCCGCCGCCTTGCTTCGCAGCTGCTTGAGCGCGTCGGCGTATGGTGCCATGAACTGCTCGACCGTGCGCTGCAGTTGCGGATTGTTCGGATCCAGCCCCTGCGCTTCCAGGTACTTCCTCACGAAAGCCTTCCGCTCGTCGCTCCCCGCAAGCTGATCCCCAGTGAGCCACGTCTCGAAGCCGTAGTCGATCTCGCAAACGTCTCCGGTCTGGGTATCCGTGCAGGTCTGCGACAACACCACGCTCGTCTTGCGCGCATCGTGCCCGAGGATCGTCGCGTGCTCCTCGGTATCGTTGACGTTGAGCACCGGGGAGCTCAGTTGACAGTGCGACGTATCGGGCGCCGTCTGCGACGCGCTCTGCGATTGCGGCATCGGACAGTTCTTCATCTCCTCCATTGCCGCATCGAGCTGCTGCTGCGCCGCGGCACGCTGTTCGGCTGTCGGGAAAGGACGCTCGCTGTAGAGCCTCTTCTTCGGCTGCAGCTCCCACTCGACCTGCCTGTCGAGCCGCACGATGCGCCCGCTCTCCACATCGTGGCAGAAAAGCGCGAGGAATCCGTGGCAACTCACCGTCGAATCGCTGCGCTGCTTGTCGGCGCTCGTGCGCTCGACCGAGTCGACATCGATGTTGATTCCGCCGAGACTCATCGCGGTCTTCTGCCCGACGGTTACGTCGGCGCGCGCGGGCGGCGGCAGGACCGCAAGAGCCGCCGCGGCGGCAAGTGTCACACTGAGGGTGGCCCCGATTTGGCTGCGCCTGGTCATGTTGGCTGTCTCCCCTGATTGAGAATGGGACGTCGCCTTTTGTAGCGGCCGGGCGCCATTGTCCGCCTTCGCCCGGCGGGTGTCGATGCCCGGGCTCCATGCGGAGCCGCAGGCGCGCCGGGTCTCAGGTGTAGAAGCGGCGCCGAAAACCGGCTCACGCTCCGCTCGGCTCGAGAGTCGGACTCCCTTCAGGCCAGCCGGGCCAGGTACTCGTAGTCCGTACGCGCCGCATCCATCCGCGGCTCGGGGAACGGCGGCTCCTGCTCTACGTAGTAGTCCCTCACGCCCGACCTCGTATGCGACCGGAAGAATGGCCTTCCAGTCGAGAATGCCCGATCCGACATCGGCCGGATCCATCCTGAACGCAGTGTTGGGAACCGTGCTGGCCTTCAGGTCCTTGATATGCATCAGCCGGAACCGGCGCGGGTGCGCGCGCAGCAACCGGACCGGCTCGACGCCGCCGGCGGCGACCCAGCCGACATCCATCTCGAACCATACCAGCCCGGGGTCCGTATTCTCGAGCAGCACGTCGAGTGCGGTCCTCGACCCCAGCTCAGTGAGCTCGACGTTGTGATTGTGATAACCCAGCTTCAGTCCCTCGCGCTTCAGGGCGGCGCCCTTCTCGTTGAGTTGCGCGGCCAGGTGTCGCCAGTCGTCGGCCGTCATCTCCTTGCCGGCGCGGCTCAGGAACCCGAGGCCGTCTTCTCCCTCGAGCTGGCGGCCCAACCGCTGCGGTACCGCGAATATCGGCACGACCACATATTCGACGCCGAGGCGATGCATGTCGGCAGCGAGCGCGCCGGGATCGCCCGCGAGCGACGGACCGCCCGCGCTGTCCGCCTCCAGCGGCACGTGGGTGCTCGGGCACGAAAGCCCGGCGCCATCGAGCGCCGCGCGAAACTGCGCCGCCGTACGCTTCATGAAACCGACGCCCTCCACCGTCCGATAGCCGATCCTGGCCACGGCCTCAAGCGTCCCATCGAGGTCGCGGTACGGCGCATCCCCGAGCGTGTAGAGCTGCAGGCCGATAGGCAGGTCGTGGCCGGCGAAAAAGCGATGACGCGCGAGCGCTGCGAGCCCCGCCATCGCGGTCGTGCAGCCAACTGCGGCCGTGGTGGCCAGGAAAGTCCGCCGGCTGACGCTGCGCGCGCTCTCACTCATGCCGCTTCCTCCGGATTTCGACGTGAAGGCGGATTCTAATCTGCGGCGGGCGTAGGATGCCCGCATGAGCGTACTTCCCGATACCGAGCCCTCTTCGGCACCCTGCCCCGGGACTCCACAGCTCATCACCGTGATCGATGCCCGGGCGCGCGACCTCGGCGGCTTCACTGTCGGCCGCGTGCTGCCCTCGACGGCGCGCAAGCTGATCGGCCCCTTCATCTTCTTCGATCACATGGGGCCGGCGGCTTTTCCGCCCGGGCGCGGCATCGACGTGCGGCCGCATCCGCACATCGGACTCGCGACGGTCACCTATCTTTTCGAGGGCGAGATCGTCCACCGTGACAGCCTCGGCTCGCACCAGCCGATCCGCCCGGGCGATGTCAACTGGATGACCGCGGGCCGCGGCATTGCGCATTCCGAGCGCACCGGGGCCGGGCTGCGGCAGTCGGGCGCGCGCCTCGACGGCCTGCAGCTCTGGGTCGCATTGCCGCTCCGGCACGAGGAGACCGACCCCGAGTTTCATCACCACCCGGCCCGTGACCTGCCTGCCGTCGACATCGCCGGCACGCGAATCCGCGTGCTCGCGGGCAGCGCCTTCGGTGAGACATCACCCGTCAGGACGTTCTCGCCTCTTTTCTACGTCGATGCGGCCATACCAGGAGGCGGCGAGCTGCAGCTTCCCAACGAGCACGAGGAGCGCGCGGCTTACATCGTCAGTGGCACGGTGGAGTGCGGCAAGGAGCGGGCGGAGCGTGGCCGGATGTTGGTGTTCGCGCCCGGCGCTGCGGCAACACTCGGCGCCAGCAGTGATGCCCGGGTTGCCCTCATCGGTGGCGCTCCCATCGATGGCGAGCGGCACATCTTCTGGAACTTCGTTTCGAGCTCACGGGCGAGGATCGAGCAGGCCAAGCGCGACTGGCGGGAAAGCCGGTTCCCCAAAGTGCCCGGAGACGAGCAGGAATTCATCCCGCTTCCAGAGTGAGGGCATCGCTGGGCGGCGTGACATCGCGCATCCGATCGACGTGTTAATTGCCGCTGCCCGCCCGCGCATGCAGATACGTCGTCGCGGCCAGGTCCTGCACGATGTGCCCCAGGGACTTGTACACCGTGATCTCGTCCGGCGATCTGCGCCCGGCTATGCGCCCGAGCAGGACTTCCCCGATCTCCGCGGCGATGTGGCTGTCGTCAATCAGCCCTGCCTCCTTGGCAAGCAGGAATTCCGCGGCCGCGGCCAACGCCGAGCGCCGGCTGTCCACGATGTAGCGGCTCATCCGAACCAACGCGTGGTCGATCTCCACCGGTCCCGCGTAGCTGGAGCCGACGACATTCACGTGCGTCCCCGGCCGCACCCACTCTCCGAGCAGCACTGGCGTCCGCGACGCTGTCACGGTGCAGATCACGTCGGCGGCAGACGCCGCTTCGTGCGCCTCTGTGACTGCTCTGGCGGGCATCCCAACTTCACGCTGCATTTGTTCCGCGAAGGCCGCCGCGCGCTCGGCGGAGCGTCCCCACGCGAGAACTTGCTCGAAACGCCGAACGCGAACCAGTGCCCGAACGTGCGAAACCGCCTGCGCGCCGCAGCCGAATACAGCCAAGGTCCTGGCGTCCCTTCGCGCGAGGACATCGGTTGCGACAGCAGATGCCGCAGCGGTACGGATCTCCGTCACCTCGCCGGCATCGGCAATGCAGGTCACATGACCGCTCTCGCGATCGAAGAGCACCACCACACCGCGATGCGCGGAGCGGCCCGGCTGCGCCGGATCGCCAAACACCGACAGTACCTTGGCGCCGAACCCATGGGGGGCGGCGAGCGCGCCCGGCATGAGGCCAAAGAACCTGGCGGGCGCGAGCTCGAAGATGCTGCGCAACGGCTGCGGCTTGCCCTCGGCGCTGAAATCGGCCATGGCGGCCCGGACCGCCGCGATGCAGCCATCGTAATCGAGTGCGGCCCGCACCTGCTCGGGGCCGTAGAAGGGCACGCTCCCTTTGACGGCGGTGTCCTTCAAACCCTCTTCGTCCAGCCGTGCGTGTCGGGCGACTCGCCGCGCTGGATGGACACCAGCTTCTCGCGGAGCTTGCGTGTGTGGGCTCCGACCTCGCCGCTTCCGACCTTGTGTTCCTGGCCGTGGTGAACGAGCGTGCCGACGCCCGCGAGCACCGCCGCAGTTCCGGAGAGCGCAGCCTCGCCGTTGCGGACCCATTCCAGCATCTCGGGAACGTCGAACACCCGCTCCTCGATGCGGTAGCCATTCTCCCGCGCCAGCGTCAGCACCGAGTCGCGGGTCACGCCGTGGAGAAATGTCGAGTCGAGGCTGCGGGTGAGCACGCGCCCGTCGGCAAACAGCAGGAAGTTGGAAGCGCCCGTCTCCTGGACCGAGCCGCCAGGACAGAACAACACCTGGTCGACGTTGTACTTGCGACGCGCCTCGAGCGTGGGACCGAGCGCCGCGGCGTAATTGCCGCCCGTCTTCACCATGCCGGTCTGCGTGGCCGTGCGCGCATTGACGTCCTCGATGTAGATGCGCAGCGGCTTCATGCCGCCGGCGAAGTAGTCCCACACCGGGCTCGCGAGCACGATGAGATTCGCCTCGGTGGCAGCCGCACCCGCGGCACCGATGTTGGGCGTGGTGCCGAAGAGGATCGGCCGCATGTAGAGCGCCCCGGGCGCCTCGGGGACGACATCACGGTTACGGTCGATGGTGGTGCGGATCATCTCCTCGAGCTGCCGCGCATCGGGCTCCGGCAGCACGAGCGACCGTGCGCTCTGGCGCATGCGCTCGATGTGCCGGTCCATCCGGAACACGTTGACACTGCCGTCGGCCCAGCGATAGGCCTTGAAGCCCTCGAAGCAGGTGCTGGAGTAGTGCAGCACGTGGGCGGCCGGATGCAGCTCGATCGGCCCGCATGGCCGGGCCTCGAAGCGCCCCCATTGTCCGTTCTGGAAGCGGGCCAGGGTCATCGTGGGCGCGATCACGGTTCCAAACGCCGGGCGCGGCTCTTGCGAAGGCTTCGGGATGCTGTTCATGGGCGCCAGTTTAAGCCGACGGCGGCCGCCGCGCACCGTTGCGCGTGGCCCATCCCCGCTTTTTGTTGCACCGGTGCGACGAGTGCCGAGCCGAGACGTATGCGGCTACGATAGCGACTGTGGGTAGCGCGCCGAAAATCGTGACCAGCCGATCGGGCCTCAGGGCCGAGCTCACGGAGAGCGGTGCGGTACGCCGCTTCGACTGCGGCCCGACGTCGTTGACCCTGTTCGTCGGCAGCGAAGTCGAGTGCGGCCCCGCCAATATCTTTCTGCGGCGACTTGGCGGCAAGCGCGACTGGAGACCTCTGCTCGGTCCCGAGAGCCCGACGGGGTTTGCAACGCCGACTGCCGATGGCAGCGTGGCCGGGCACGGCACGTGGCAGGGTATCGAGTACGACATTTCGCTTGCCCTCGCGGCGGACGCACCTGTCTGGTTCTGGCACGTGCGTCTGACGAACACTTCATCCGAGCCGCAGCAGGTGGACCTGACGTATGCGCAGGATCTCGCGCTGGCGCCCTATGGAGCGGTGCGGATGAACGAGTACTACGTCAGCCAGTACGTCGATCACACGCCGCTCTCTGACCCGCAACGTGGGACCCTGATCGCATCGAGGCAGAATCAGGGGGCGGATGGACGCAACCCCTGGAGCCTGATTGGATCACTGCGGCGTGCCGTTTCCTTCGCCACCGACGCGCTCGATTTTTACGGACTCGCGAGCCGAGCCGGCGAGCCGCCCCACGGCATCGTCGGCGAGCTACCCGGACGGCGCCTGCAGCACGAACATTCCATGGCGGTGCTTCGCGATGCGTCGCTGCGCCTCGCGCCCGGCGAGACGGTGCACGCAGGATTTTTCGGTATCTGCGTCGCCGACCATCCGGACGCAACGTCCGCAGCGGACCTGTCAATTCTTGCTCGAATATTGGCGCTGCCCGAAGCAACAGCCGCGCCGCCGTCGACGAGGGTGTCTCCTGCCGGCGCGGGCCGGACACTCTTCTCGGCGGCAGCGCCTCTGCAGGCGGCCGTTCTCGATGCGGTCGAGCTCCGCCGCCTCTTTCCACCACCCTGGCGCCATGAGGAGACCGACGAGAGCGGCGCGCTCCTGTCGTTCTTTCATGGCACCGAAAGCCACGTGGTGCTGCAGGCGAAGGAGCTGCGCGTGCTGCGCCCTCACGGTCAGCTGCTGCGCACCGGGCGTCATCTGACTCCGGATGAAAGCGCCCTGACATCAACAACATGGATGAGTGGCGTGTTCCACTCCATGGTGACCCAGGGACATGTCAGCATCAACCGCTTCCTGTCCACGAATCGCAGCTATCTCGGCTTCTTTCGCTCCCAGGGCCTGCGCATCTTCGCGCAGCTCGCCGGCGAGTGGCGCCTGCTCGGCGTGCCCTCCGCCTTCGAAATGACGCCGGCGAGCGGCCGCTGGATCTACCGCCACGCCGAAGGCGAGATCGAAGTGCATTCCGCCGCTCACAGCGGACCTCATGCGCTGACCCTCGACATCGAGGTGACCCAGGGACCTGACACGGCTTTCCTCGTCTGCCAGCAAATCGCACTGAACGGCGATGACGGCAACGCTCCGGAGCCGCCCAGCTGGCGGCGCGACGGCGCCACGCTCATCGTGACGCCCGCGCCGGGCTCGGATGTGGGCCGCAGATTTCCGCAGGGCGAGTTCCGCATCACTCTCGCGCCGCAGACTGCGGTGCGGCGGGCGGGGGCCGATGAGCTGCTGTTTCTCGATGGGCGCTCACGACAGGAGCCGTATCTTTGCATCGAGACCTCGCCCACGCGGCGCGCCGGCCTCACGCTCTCAGGCCGTCTGGTCGCGGAAGAGAGTCAGGCATGCTGGCGGCTGGCGCCCGAAGAGAGGCTGGTGCCGAGCCTGACACTCGAGCCGGCGGCTCCCGGACAGCCGGGCGAACGGGCAGCGCACCTCGCCGAGATGGTCCCGTGGTACGCACAGAACGCGCTCGTCCACTATCTCTCGCCGCGGGGCCTCGAGCAGTACTCGGGCGGCGGCTGGGGCACCCGCGACGTCTGTCAGGGTCCGGTCGAGATGCTGCTCGCATTGGGACGCATGGAGCCGCTGCGTGACGTCTTGCTTCGTGTCATGGCCAACCAGAATCCGGACGGAGACTGGCCGCAGTGGTTCATGTTCTACGAGCGCGAGCGTGGCATCCGCGCCGGCGACTCGCACGGCGACATCGTCTTCTGGCCGCTGGTGGCGCTTGCTCAGTATCTCACCGCCTCCGGCGATGGCGCTGTTCTCGAAGCCCGAGTCCCGTTCTTCGATAACAAGGGCCCGGACGCGGGTGAGCGCGCGACGGTCTGGGAGCACGTCGAGCGCGCCTTCACCGTCATCAACAAACGGCGCATTCCCGATACCACACTCGCTGCCTACGGCCACGGTGACTGGAACGATTCTCTACAGCCGGCTGACCCGGCGCTGCGCGATCACATGTGCAGCGCCTGGACGGTCACGCTGCATTTCCAGGCCCTGAAGTCGCTCGCGAGTGCATTGCGATCCGTCGGCCGCACTGCGCAGGCGGAGCCCTTGGAGCGCCAGGCCGAAGCGGTACGCGGCGACTTCCAGCGCCTCCTGCTTCCCGGCGGGGTCCTCACGGGCTATGCCGTGTTCGGCGGCAGCGACGTCCGCTACCTGCTCCATCCGAGTGATGCGACGACCGGCGTTCACTACAGCTCTCTCGCCATGATCCACGCGATTCTCGAGGACCTGCTGACTCCGGATCAGACACGGGCGCACCTCGAGATCATCGGGCGCGAGCTTTCCGGTCCTGACGGCGCGCGCCTGTTCGACGCGCCGATGCCCTATCACGGCGGCCCGCAGCGCATCTTTCAACGCGCCGAGAGCGCGACGTTCTTCGGCCGTGAGATCGGCCTGATGTACACGCACGCGCACCTGCGCTACGCGCAGGCCCTGGCTCATGTCGGGCGGGCGGAGGAGTTCTTCCGCGCGCTCTGTCAGGCCGACCCGATCGGCATCCGCTCAGTCGTGCCGACGGCAACGCTGCGCCAGGCGAACTGCTACTACTCGAGCTCCGATGCGGCGTTCGCCGATCGCTATCAGTCCCGCACGGAATACGCGCGCGTCCGCGCCGGCACCATTCCTCTCGACGGCGGCTGGCGCGTGTATTCCAGCGGCGCCGGCATCGCTCTCGCCCTCACGCTGCGACACTTCCTCGGGCTCACCTGGGAATCCACCGCCCTCGGCGTCGATCCGGTGATGCCCGCGACCCTGGACGGAACGCGAGTCATGATGTCCGCGGGGCCACATCCGCTCGAGGTGACATATCGGGTCGGGACCTCGGGCTGCGGGGTGAACGACATCGTGCTCAACGGCGAGAGGCTGCCATTCACGCGCGCAGCCAATCCGCACCGCCGCGGGGCGGCACGGGTGGCCGCCGCCGCGGTCCTCGATCGCCTGACCCGGAGCCGGAATACTCTCGCCATCGACCTCGGCTAGGGCGGGCGATATCATCCCGGGTGCTTGCCCCACGCCCAGTCATCCCTGCGCCGCCTGTTCCTCAGCCTGATCGCACTGGCGCTTGGCGCATGTAGTTCGGGGGACGATTCGTCTCCCCCGACCGCGCGCGTCATTCCCGCGCCAGCAGCCATTGCGACGTCCGCGACGCCTCCGCCGATGGCCGTCGCCCTCGCTCCGCAGATCAACGACGCCGACTTCTTACAATTTGATAAAACTCTGGCGTCCGACGCCTTCGACGGACGTAAGCCCGGCACGCGCGGCGAGGTACTGACCATCCGCTATCTTGTCGATCAGTTCCGGCGGATGCACCTCATACCCGGGAATCACGGCTATTGGCTGCAGATGGTCCCCGTCATCACGACGACACTGCTCAACGCCGCCACCAAGCTCGAAGTTCGTGCGGGCGGCGGCGTGCAGGCCTTCGCGTACGGCACGGACATGATGGCCTTCACGCAGGATGCGCGGCCGTTGGTCGCGCTGCGGAACTCGCCCATGGTCTTCATGGGTTACGGCATCGACGCGCCCAAATGGCAGTGGAACGACTACAAGGGCGTGAACGTCAAGGGCAAGACCGTGATCGTGCTGGTGAACGACCCGGGTTACGCCAGCGGCGACCCGCAGCTCTTCGACGGCAAGGCGATGACCTGGTACGGCCGCTGGGTTTACAAGTATGAGGAGGCGGCGCGCATGGGCGCCGCCGCCTGTTTCATCGTTCACACCAGCGACGATGCGGCCGGCTATCCCTGGACCGTGGTCAGAAACAGCAACGGCGGCCCGCTGCAGAGTCTGCCCGCGAGCATCGCTCCGGGCCCGCGTCTCGCGGTCGCGGGTTGGCTGACACTTGCCGCCGCGCAGCGCCTGTTCCACTCGGCCGGACTCGATTTCGACGCCCTGGCCGCCCAGGCGGCGCAGCGCGGCTTCACGCCGACGCCGCTCCCGGCCACCGCCTCCATCCTCCTGAGGAGCTCCGTTGTCCGCGAGCGGTCGTACAACGTGTTGGGGCTCGTCAAGGGCAGCAAGCATCCTGACGAGGCGGTGATCTACACCGCGCATTGGGACCATCTCGGCGCGTCGAGCGGACCCCGCGGGCGCCGCGAGATCTTTCACGGCGCCATCGACAATGGCAGCGGGCTGTCGGCGCTGCTCGAGATCGCGGACGCGTTCGCTCACCAGAAGACCCCTCCCGAGCGCAGCGTGGTTTTTCTGATGCCGACGCTCGAGGAAGCGGTGGAGCTCGGGTCGCAGTATTACGTGGCCCACCCGATCTTTCCGCTCGACAAGACGGTGGCGGACATCAACGTCGACGCCTGGCCGGTCATTGGCCGGGCCCGCGACATGACGGTCGTCGGCGCCGGGCAATCACAGCTCGAGGATGACCTCAAGCAGGTGCTCTCGCTGCAGGGCCGGGAGTTGACGCCGGAAGCCACGCCGCAATACGGGTTCTATTTCCGCTCCGACCATTTCAGCTTCGCCAAAGCGGGCGTCCCGGCGCTGATCGTCGGCCCCGGCCTGGATCTGATCGAGGGCGGCCGCACTGCCGGGCTCGCGGCTTCCGCCGACTACACCGTGCGGCGCTACCATACGCCATACGATGTCTTCGATCCCAACTGGGACCTCAGCGGCACGCTCGAGGACATCCAGACGCTCTACCTCCTCGGCCGCAACCTCGCCGACGACGATGCATGGCCCGACTGGTATGCCGACAGCGAGTTTCGCGCGCAGCGCGATGCGATGATGGCGAAAGCGCGCCAGCCCGCTTCCGCAGGCAAATCGTCGCCTGCCGCGGCTACCCGCGGCGCCGGGCCCTGACCCAGGGCGTCGCCTAGCTCGTCATGCGCGACAGCGTGACGTCGACGATCTGCTCGCGCGCAAGCGGCACGATCTCCCGCACGACGATGCGCGGCGGCGCATCCTCGCCGCGAGCGGCGCAGACCGCTGCGAGATAGTGCGCGCGCAGGTCGAGCTGCCACACCCGCCACAGCCCGGGGGAATCGCCGAGCCCGGGCCGCATGTGGAGCACGAGTCCGCGCTCGCCGGTCATCTCGAAGCGGAAAGCATCCAGCCGGATTGCGAGACCCATGCCACGCGCCTTGATGTACGACTCCTTCAGGGTCCACAGCTCGAAGAATCGCCGCCGTCGCTCGCCCGGCGGCAGCGACAGCAATGCCGCGCTCTCTTCCGGTGCGAAGTACCGGTCGAGCCCGTCGATGTCGAACGCGCGCGCCTCGGTACTCTCGGTGTCGATACCGAGCGTTCGTCCCGAGGTGACTCCCAGCATCACGAGATCGGCGCAATGCGAGATGTTGAATTCCAGCGGCGGCGCGGCCTGCGGCGCCGAGATCGCCGGCCGGCCGTGCGCCCCGGCCGCGAACACCCAGTCCTCGGGCCGCACCGCGGTGTAGCGGGACAGGACCGTCCGCACCAGAGCGCGCGTCACCAGGTGACGCTGCTGATCCTTGGCAAAACGGAAGCGCGCCTGTCTGGCGCGCTCGTCCGCGCTGAGCAGCGCGTCGTAACGGGACAGCAGCGAGTCATCGCCGATCTCACTGATGTAGGTACACCAGAGATCGATTCTGCGGCTGTCGGCGGTGAGGTCCATGTCTGGTCGGCTACACGCCGGGCTCGCCCGCGGAGCGGGCATCCTGCGTCCTTCCCTTCCATCTTCCACCCCTGCCCGCGGCATATTGGACGGCAGAGTGAACCGTTGCCGCGGCGTAGAAAAGCGCGACCGCCGGAAGAGTCAGCGCGTACACCGCTGCGACACGATAGAAGCGCACCATCGGCAGATAACAGACGCTCATCAGCAGCCAGGCCGCTGCGCCCAGTGCCATCACGAGCGGCTGGCGTGTCAACAGGAGCAGCGGCGGCGCCAGATACGTGGCGACGAGCCCGCAGAGTGTCGCGGCGAGCACCAGATAAGAGTGCCCCAGCTGGTTGAAGGCGGTGCGCGAGATCATCGCGCCGATCTCGGCAAACGAGCCATACACCCGCAGGCTCCGCGTTTGCCGCGCAAGGCCCAGCCAGACGCGCCCACCGCTCGATTTGACCGCGCGCGCCAGCGCACAGTCGTCGATGATGCAGCCACGGATCGCGGCGAGGCCTCCGGCACGCGCCAGCGCCGCCGGCCTCACCAGCATGCAGCCGCCCGCGGCGCCTGCGGCGGCGGATTGCGCCGCGGCGATCCAGGCCGGCGGATACAGCTTGAGGAAGAAGAAGACGAAGGCCGGGATCAGGCAGCGCTCCGCGAAGGTCGCCGTCGAGAGCCGCACCATGAGCGAGACCAGGTCGAGATGCTCCGCCTCGGCTTTCGCGGCGAGCCCCGCGATCTCTCCGGGTACGTACTCGATGTCGGCGTCAGTGAGCAGCAGGAAATCCGGATTGTGGTCGGCCGCCGCGTCAACGCCCTGCGACATGGCCCACAGCTTGCCCGTCCAGCCTGGCGCGGGTGGCGTGCCGCTGAGCAGCGTCAATCGTTCGCGCGCGCCAGCGGCCACTGCCGCCCTCCTTGCCTCCTCCGCGGTCGCATCCGTGCTCCCGTCATCGACGATGATGACGTGGAGCGGTGGCGTCAGCGTCTGCTCCAGCAATGAGCGCACGGCCTTGCCGATGCCCTCTGCCTCGTTGCGCGCGGGTACGACCGCAACCACGCGTCGGCCGGACGCGACGGCGGCAGTTGTCGCGGGTGAAAACCGCGGCTGCAGCACGCGCGAGACGCGCCAAAACCCGCCACGCGCGAGCAGAAGATACAGCCAGATCGCGAGGGGTACGGCCGCGGCAGCATACATGAGGGTCACGGCGTCAACCGGCACCTTGGGCACGACCCCGCGGGGATGTGCGAGCAGGCGCGCGAGGCCGATATAATCGGCGGACCAATTTCGCCATGCTGGCTTCCGTCACTCCAGTGAGGTCGCGGCCGAATGCCGCGGGTAGCGTTCTGATTGCTTCGAGACACACGTGCGATTCGCCGTTTTTCAAGCATAGCCCAAGGCGCCTCACGCGTGCAGCGCTGGGGCTGATCGCGTCGGCTCCGCTTTGCCTCGTGGCTACCGCCGGCCTCGCGGGCACCGCCGGTGCTCAGGCGACGAAGCCGCCCACTCCAGCGCCACAGGTCATCGGCCCCATTCCGGCGCCGAAGCCGAAGAAGGCCGAGCAGAAGGTCAACTGGCTGAATCCCACCACCTGGCCCGTGCTGCCGGTTCCACTCATCGCGGTCGACCCCAACAGCGGCCTCACACTGGGCATCATCCCGACCATGCTGGTGACCAATTCGCGCAGCGAGATCACCGACATCATCGCGCCCGACGTGCTGCACAACCCGTACTTCGGCTGGGGCGCCGACGGCCGGATACTCGCGTTCCCGTCGGAAAACACCCAATGGTCGATCGTCGGCGGCGCCGAGCAGCGCGTCGAGAGCAACCTCGATCTGGAGTACCAGACCGGCCTGCTGCGCGACTCGCCCTTGTCGCTGACGGTCGAGAGCCTCTACGACCGCAGCGGCACGGAGCGCTTCTACGGCATCGGCAACAAGTCGATCAAGATCAATCAGAGCGTCTACATCGATCAGCAGATCGGCGCCTACGCGACGCTCGGCTGGAACATCACCCACGCCTGGCAGCTCGCCTACACCTTCGCGGCAAAGAAGGTCAAGGTGCTCGGCACGACCCTCCCGGGCATTCCGCCGATCACGCAACTCTTCCGTGACACGCTCGGCATCGGCACCACTCACGAGCTGCTGAATCGCATCGCGCTCGTCTACGACACCCGCAACGACATCGTCATTCCTACCAGCGGCATCCAGATCGTTGCCTACGGGGGCGCTGCGAGCCGCAACGTCGACGTGGGCGACTCGCTCTTCACCGAGGCCGGCGGCGACGCCAAGTTCTACTGGTCGCCGTACGAGTCGCTCGTAGTGGCGACGCACGTGGACCTGCGGTACGAGCCGACCGCGCATCATGTCCCGTTCTGGGCGCTGAGCAGCCTGGGCGGGGATGAGAGCGACATCGGCGGCTCGCAGACCCTGCGGGGCTACGGCACCGGCCGCCTCTACGACCGCGACTCCTTCTCCGCCAACCTCGAGCTGCGCCAGAACGTGCTCTCAATGGATGCGTTCTCGACACATATCGACATCCAGATCACGCCCTTCTTCGATACCGGACGGGTCTTTCACAACACCGATACGTTTCCCATTACGCACCTGCACAACGTGCTGGGCGTGGGATTTCGGGGGATCGCCCCGCCCTCCGTGGTCGGCTATGTAGATATCGGAAAGGGCCACGAGGGCGTGGCCGTGTTCACGGGTATTGGTTACCCGTTCTAGTCTTCCAGGTATCCCTGCTCGCGAAACCAGCGTAGGGCGTCCGCGAACGCTTCTCCCGGGGCGCGCCAGCGATAGCCAAGCTCGCGCGCGGCCTTGGCACTGGAGAAGAACATTCGCTTGCGCGCCATGCGCACACCTTCGACGGTAATACGCGTCGGGCGGCCCGTCAGTCTGGCATACAACTCCGATACGTACGCCACGGGCAGTACGGCGGCGTGTGGCAACCGTATGCGCGGTGGGCTTCGGCCCGCGAGCTGCGCGATGGTCGTCAGGATCTCGCGCAATGTCATGTCGTGGCCGCCCAGAATGTAGCGCTCACCGATGCGCCCGCGATGGAATGCCAGCAGGTGGCCCGCCGCGACATCGTCGACGTGCACGATGTTGAGCCCGGTGTCGACATAAGCGGGCGTACGTCCGCGGGCGGCATCGAGCACGATCTGCCCGGTGGGAGTCGGCTTGACGTCACCCGGCCCGATCGGCGTCGAGGGGTTGACGATCACGACCGGCACGCCGCGCGCCGCGGCCTCCCGTGCCCTCTCTTCGGCGAGGAACTTGGAGCGCTTGTAGTGGCCGATCATGTCGGCGAGACCGACCGGGGTATCCTCGGTGCCGGAACCGCCCAGGGCAGGCAAGCCGACCGTTGCGACGCTGCTCGTGTACACGATGCGCCGCACTCCCGCCCGCTGGGCCGCATCGAGAAGGTGACCCGTACCGTCGACGTTCGTGCGGTAGAGCTCCTGCGGTTGCGGTGCCCACAGTCTGTAGTCGGCGGCGACGTGGAACGCCGCCTCGCATCCGGCGAGGGCTCGCTCGAGAGAGGCGGCGTCAGTGAGGTCGCCCACGACCTGCTCGGCGGCGAGCGTTGCGATGTTGCGGCGATCCGAGCCGCCGCGCACCAGGGCGCGGACCTGCCACCCCTGCGCGAGGAGCGCGCGAGCCACTGCGGCGCCCACGAACCCGGTCGCCCCCGTCACCAACGCTCTCATGGGATCTCCGCCGTCGGGCCGCCGACGAGCGCGCCACGCGCGGCCGATCCGGGCGCGACCACGGCCGCGAGCACACGCGTTGCGATGCGGTAGCGCGCCGAGAGGCGGATCAGGCCGCCGATATCGCCCGGGGCCCGCAGCAGCGCCGCGAGCAACCGCCCGAGACGCAGCTGGCCGCCGCTGCTCGCGGCAATCACGGCCGCGGGCAGCGGATCGGAGGCGGTGTCGACGATGACCCGTAGCGCGATGAAGGGGAGTCCGGCCTGCCTGGCGACCTGGGCTATGGCTGCGCTTTCCATGTCGACGGCGGCGGCGCGGGATTCACGCCAGGCCGCGGCCTTGGCGTCGGGAGTGGCGACCGGCCGCTCGCTGGTGAGAAGTCTGCCCCCACACGCGATACATGAGGCAGGCAGTGCCGCACGCAACCGTTGACGCCACTCGCTTGCCGTAGCGGACACGGTGGCGCCGTCAGGTGCCACGACCTCCTCGGGCAGCAGCACGGCGCCGCAGATCAGCGCCGGGTCGAGACCGCCAGCCATCCCGAAGCTCACGAGTGCGGTGGCGCCCGCGAGCGCGAGTCTGCGCGCGGCGGCGGCCGCGGCGCCCTCCCCAATACCGCTTACCGCCAACAAGGCGCCATCTGCGAGGCGGCGAAGCTCGGCGCCCTGTCGAGCCGCCGGCCCGAGAGTGCGCGCCTCGGCCGCGAGCGCCGAGACGATGCCGATCGACTTCAAGGGGGATGGGACTCGCTGCGGCGGCGGTAGGCGGCCAGCGCCCAGAGCGGGAAGAAGGCGCTGTAGCCGTGATACTTGAGATAGAACACCCGCGGGAAGCCGGGAGAGGTGAAGGTCGGATGCGACCAGAGTCCGGAGCTCTCCTGGGTGCGCAGCAGATAGTCGACGCCGCGCTTCACCACCGGTGAATCGCCCTCGCCGGCGGCGACGAGCGCAAGCACTGCCCACGCCGTCTGATACGGCGTGCTGGGGAAAGTCGTATCGGGGTGGGTCTCGAGCTCGTAGCTGTCGTTGCTCTCGCCCCAGCCACCGTCCGCATTCTGACGTGAGAGAAACCATGCGACGGCACGGCGCACGGCCGGATCGTCGGCGGGGATGCCCGCAAGCTCCAGCGCCACCAGCACCGACCAGGTGCCATAGATGTAGTTGGTGCCCCAGCGCCCGAACCAGGAGCCGTCGGCCTCTTGCTCGCGCCTCAGGTACGCGATGGCGCGCCCGAGGGCGGTGCGGTCCTGCGGCCGCGACACCCGCGACAGCACCGCCACGACGCGCGCCGTCACATCGCTGGTGGGCGGGTCGAGCAGCGCGCCGTGATCGGCGAACGGGATGTAGTTGAGGTTGTAATGCGTGTTGTCGGCGTCGAACGCGGCGAATCCCCCGTTCTCGCTCTGCATCCCAACCAGCCAGTCGAGCGCGCGCTCGATCGCGACCGTGTAGCGATCCGGCAGGCGCGCCTGATGCATGGCCCAGGCGACCACGGCGGTATCGTCGAGATCGGGATAGTGCGCATTGCCGAACTGAAACGCCCAGCCGCCGCCCGGCACGCGCGGCCGCTGCGCGCGCCAGTCGCCTACATCCTCCAGCACCTGCCGGGGAAGGAGCCAATCGAGCCCGCGCACCGCGGCGCGCGTCGCCTGGTGGTCGCCCGTCTCCTGCATCGCCAGCGCGGCGAGGGCGGTATCCCACACGGGCGAAACACAGGGCTGGCAGTAGGCGCGATCGCCCTGGTCGACCAGCAGTTTCCGGATGGCGCGCTTGGCGGTGACCCGGCGCGGGTCGTCCGCCGGATAGCCGAGCAGCACCATCATCTCGAGCGCGTTCACCATGGCCGGGAAGATCGCGCCGAGCCCATCCTCGCCGTTCAGGCGCTCGAGCACCCAGGCTTCGGCGCGCCGCATCGCCGCCTTGCGCATCGCGGCCGGGATCAGCGGGTCGATGCACCGCGCCAGGCGGTCCAGGGCGAAGAAGGTGCGGGCGAGCACCCTCCCCTTGCGCGGCAGCCGGAAGTAATGATGTTCCTCCTCCGGCGGCTTCGTGAAGAGCTCGCGTACGTCGATGCCGCGCGGGTTGCGCGCGATCGGCTTGACGGTACACAGTACGAACAGCGGCACCATCACCGTCCGCGACCAGTAGGAGACCCGGTCGATGTGGAACGGAAACCACTTCGGCATCAACATGATCTCGACGGGGATGTAAGGCACCGCCCGCCAGGGGACCTGACCGAAGAGCGCAAGCGCGATCCGCGTGAAGACGTTGACGTGCGCGGCGCCGCCGCGCGCCAGGATGGCCTCGCGGGCCCGCTGCATGTGCGGCGCGTCCGGATCGTCGCCCGCCAGCTTCAGCGCGTAGTAGGCCTTGACGGTGCAGCTCAGGTCGAGCTCCCCTCCATGGAAGAGCGGCCAGCCGCCGTGGGCCGCCTGGTGCTCGCGCAGATAGACCGCGAGCTTGCGCTCGAGCTCCGGCTCGAGCTCATCCAGGTAATGCATCATCAGGATGTATTCGGCCGGAATGGTGCAGTCGGCCTCGAGCTCGAAGAGCCAGTGTCCGTCACGCTGCTGCAGGCCGATCAGTCCATCGCGGGCCGCGGCGATCGCCTGAGTGAGTGGGCTCTGCGGCCGCGGCGCTCGAGCGCGCGCAACATCGGCCGCGGCAAGAGCACCTGCAAACTCGCGCGGGGCCGCCCCCGCCTGTGCGCCGGGGGTCACGGGAGGGACCCTCCGAGCCGGTGGGGAGCGCCGAGCTCATCCGCGTCCATGGCCGGCGCGCGCACGGCGCCCGGTCTCATCGGCACCGAGCCGTCCGCGAGCGGCAGGCCGCGGGCGGCGCGCTCGAAGAGCTGTTGCAGCACGCGGTCGTTGCGTACCGAGAGACTTGTCAGGGTCCGGGTCATCATCACCGCCGATCGTGAGACTTTCACCTGCGCGCCCGCCGTGAAGCCGGGTGTCGTCTGGATCTTGCGCAGCGTCAGCGCCGCGAGGCCGAGCGCCCACAGGCAGAAGAGCCGGATGCCTGCCTCCTCGCCCGGAATGAGCAGCGTGAAGGCGAGCGCGTTGCGCAGATGCCGATGCGCGACTCCGACGAGCTCCAGCATGCCCTCGTGAAAGCGCGCATCGCTGCGCTCCGGGGAGAGCTGCGCGAGATCCACACCGTAGCGGCTGAAGACTTCCTGCGGCAGCCAGCATGCGCCGCGGCTGCGGTCCTCCCAGACGTCCTTCAGGATGTTGGTCATCTGCAGGCCCTGCCCGAACGAAGGCGCCAGCTCGTAGAGCTCCACGTAGTGGCGCATGATCGCCGGCGAGTAGGCGCAGAAGAGCTCCGTCAGCGTCTCGCCGACGATGCCGGCCACGTAGTAACAGTAGGAATCCATGTCGGTCGAGCGGGCGAGCCCCTTGAGGCTGGCGGTGCGCTGGAACTGATGCATGCCGCGGCTCATCACCTCGATGCAGCGGCGGATCGCGGCGCGCTGCCGCTCGTCGAACCTGCTCACCACTCGAATGACCCGGTCCATGTTGGCGACGAGATCGCGCTCCGCGGGGAGCGTGCGGTCGGAAAGCCGGGGCAACACGTCGCGCGCGAGCCGCGCGGCATTCTCCGTGCCCTTCACGACGGCGGTGAAGCGCTCGAGAAAGATGTAGGTATCGGTCGCCGATAGCGCCGGCTCGTCCTCGATGGTGTCGGCGATGCGGCAGAGAAGATAGGCGCTCGTCACCGCGGTGCGAAGCGCCGCCGGGAGCTGCGGAATCGTCAGCGCGAACGTGCGCGAGACATGCGGCAGGATCTCGTCCTGATAAGCCTCGTCGGACATGCCGGAATCGGGTTCCACAGCCTCTCGCCTCCGGTCAATTGCGCCTGGCCAGCAGCCAGTCCGTTACGCCGCGCAGCGCATCCGCGCCGGCGCCGAACGGCGCGAGGGATTCCATGGCCTGCGAATGCAAGCGGCGCACCTGCTCCTGCGATGCACCCACGCCGAGGATGGCCGGGTACGTCGGCTTGCCGCGCTCGCGGTCGGCGCCTGCCACCTTGCCGAGCGTCGCGGTATCCGAGAGCACATCGAGCAGATCGTCCTGGATCTGGAAGGCGAGCCCGATCGGGGCCGCGAACCCCGCCAGCGCCTGTTCCAGCCGCGGCTCGAGCGCGGGCGAGCAGGCCGCGCCCATCATGACACTCGCCCGGATCAGCGCGCCGGTCTTCAGGGAATGCATCTCTTCGACCTGACCAATGGCGAGCTTGCGTCCCTCGGCCTCGAGGTCGATCGCCTGACCGCCCGCCATGCCGAGACTGCCGATCGCGCGCGCGAGCAGCTCCACCAAGCGCACGCGGATGGCCGGATCCGGCGGCAGCGCCGCGTCGCGGGCGAGCAGCTCGAACGCGAGGGACTGAAGTGCGTCGCCCACGAGGAGCGCCGTTGCCTCGTCGTAGGCCTTGTGGCACGTCGGCCGGCCCCGGCGCAGATCGTCGTCGTCCATCGAAGGCAGATCATCGTGCACCAGCGAATAGACATGCACCAATTCCAGGGCACAGGCGGCCGCCTCCACCTGGTCCTCCGCCAGCCCGAGTGCACGGGCCGTGGCAAGGAGCAGGATCGGACGTACGCGCTTGCCTCCACCGAGCACACTGTACCGCATCGCGGCGTGCAGCCGCTCGGGCGTCTGATCCGTGCGCGGCAGCCGCGCCGCCAGCGCCCCTTCCATACGCGCGCGCCAAGCCTCGAGCTGACTGGCGAAGGAGTCAGGCACCGGCACGCCGGCTTTCCTCCTGCCGGCTCGCGCGCCTGATGGCCGCGACCGGGATCGTCGCGACGGGCGGCGGCGGCTGATCGTCGTAAAGGAACGGCAGTTCCGGTGCCATCGGGCCCTCGACCCGCGGTCCGCGCAGCAGTACTTTCAGCGCTTTCAGCGGATGGGCGAACGTGTCATCCACTGCCGTGCCCTCGAAACCGCAATGCGCCATGCAGTTGTCGCACTTGCGGTTGCGACCGACACCGTAGCGCTCCCAGTCGGTCTCCTCCATGAGGGAGCGGTAGGTTGGCGCATAGCCCTCGTCGGTGAGCAGGTAGCAGGGCCGCTGCCAGCCGAAGATGTTGTAGGTCGGGTTGCTCCAGGGGGTGCACTGATAGGTCTGGTTGCCGGCCAGGAAATCGAGGAACAGCGATGATTGGTTGAACGGCCAGCGCGCGCCGCGCGCGCGGCCGAGCTTGAAGATCTGCCGGAAGAGCTGCTTGCTGGCGCTGCGTCCGAGGAATACGTCCTGGCGCGGGGCGTGCTGGTAGCTGTACCCGGGGGAAACGGTGATCCCCTCCACGCCGAGCGACTGCGCCATATCGAAGAAATCGGCGACTTCCTCCGGCTTTTCGTTCTGAAACAGCGTGCAGTTGACGGTGCAGCGGAAGCCCTTGGAGCGCGCGAGCTTGATGGCCGCGACCGCCTTGTCGAACACCCCTTCCTGACATACCGACTCGTCGTGACGCTCGCGGTTGCCGTCGAGGTGCACCGAGAAGGTGAGATAGGGCGAAGGGCGGTACTCGTCGATGTGCTTCGCGAGCAGGATGGCGTTGGTGCAGAGATAGACGAAGCGCTTGCGCGCGACGATCCCGGCCACGATCTGCGGCATCTCCTTGTGAATGAGCGGCTCGCCGCCGGGAATCGAGACCATGGGCGCGCCGCACTCGTCGACGGCACGCAGCGCGTCCTCCAACGAGACCCTCTTCTGCAGGATCTCCTTCGGATAGTCGATCTTGCCGCAGCCGGCGCAGGCGAGGTTGCATTGGAAAAGAGGCTCGAGCATGAGCACCAGCGGATAGCGTTTCTCGCCGCCGAGCTTCTTGCCGAGGATGTAACGCGCGACGCGATACTTTTGAATCAGTGGAATACCCAAAATCAGCTCCTATATTGGTGCCGGCAGCGGCTGCGGCCGGCATCCCAGCCCGCCAGCGAGGCCGGGCTCAGCTCAAGATCCCGCGCCCTGCGACTGTAACGCATGCAGCGCCGATTGGTGATACCGCCAGATCCGATTCCACTCCAACGTGAACCAGGGAGTGAAGCTTACGGCGCCGGCGCCCAGCATCTCTTGCACGAGCGTGTCCGGACTCACCCAACGCCAATCCGCGATCTCGTTGTGATCGGCACGCACCCGGCCGGTGCTGCAGCCGATGAACACCGAGCACAGCTCATGCTCCGCTCCGACATTGTCGAACTGAGCGTGATATTGAAACTTGAACAGAAATTGCAATGGGCAGGCCAATCCGAGCTCCTCGTACAAGCGCCGGTTGATGGCCGACTCCATAGTCTCACCCTGGCGCGGATGGCTGCAGCAACTGTTCGACCAGTAGTGTGGCCACAACCGCTTCGCCGCCGAGCGACGCTGCAGCAGCAGCTCGCCGCGATCGTTGAAAATGAGCAGCGAGAAAGCACGATGCAGCACGCCCCGTCCTTCATGGCAACGCTCCTTGCTGAGAAAGCCCACCTCCTGGTCCGCCTCGTCCACCAGGATCAGCGACTCGGCCTCGGAAGAACTGTCGCTGCCAGCCCACACTCGGGCCTGAGCACCGCCGGCCTGAGTCACGCGGGCACCCCGGAGAAGCAAGCAAACGTGTACCATGTGCGGAATTCATGGACTTGAAACCATCCGACTTCGTCGCTCATTGCAATCCGCGGGTTAGGCAATCCTCCGCCCATGATAACCGGCTCCACGGTCGCTGTAACTGCCCAGGCAGTCATGACCTCGCTCGGCACCCTGCTGGCCGCGGCCGCGCTCGGCTATGCGGTCACCGCCTGGGTGGCCGTGCGACTTCGGCGCAACAGCGGCGCGCAGCGGTGGCTTGGCAGCGGCGCCGCGCCGGCGCAGCAGCCGCTTCCGGTGACGGTCCTCAAGCCTCTCTGCGGTGCCGAGCCTGGCCTTGACCGTTCACTGCGCTCCTTCTGCGAGCAGGAATATGCGGGCGGCGTGCAGATCGTGTTCGGGGTACAGCATCCTGCCGACCCGGCTCTCGCCATGCTCGAGGGGCTGAAGCGCGATTACCCGCACCTCGATCTTACCGTGGTCGTGGATCCGACCCGGCATGGTGCGAGTGCCAAGGTCAGCAACCTGATCAACATGATGCGTGCCGCCCGACATGACTGGCTCGTGCTGGCCGACAGCGATGTCCGCGTACCGCCCGGATACCTCACGGCGGTCACGGCGCCGCTGGCCGACCCGGGGGTTGGCATCGTCACCTGCCCCTACCATGGAGTGCCTCGTCCCGGCCTGTGGTCGCTCCTTGGGACACTTTTCGTCAACGATTGGTTCATCCCCTCGGTGCGTGTGGCGGCACTCTTCGGCTCGCGGGCCTTCGCCTTTGGCGCCACGATCGCCATGCGGCGGGATTCCCTGGATGCGATCGGCGGCTTCGGCGCGATCGCCGACCAGCTCGCGGATGATTACCGTCTCGGGCAGCTGACCCGCCGCCGCGGTCAACGGACGGTGTTGTCGCACGTTGTAGTCGATACCTCCGTCGATGAGCGCACGTTCCGCCACCTCGCGCAACACGGACTCAGGTGGCTACGCACCATCCGCGTGGTGCGTCCGGGGGGGTATACTCTCTCCGCGGTCACTTTCAGCTTGCCGGTAGCCATCATCGGCTGCGCATTCGCCGGCGGGACGTCTTTGACGCTTTCGCTGCTCGCCGCGACGGTGGTGTTGCGGCTGATGTTGCATTTCGCCGTGCAGACACCGGCGCGGACCTGGTCCCGACTCTGGGCCATCCCGCTCGCCGATGCGCTCGGTTTTGCGCTCTGGTGCGGCGCCTTCCTGACGCGCGAGGTGCAGTGGCGGCAGGGCCGCTACCGCGTGGCGCGAGATGGCTCGGTGCAGCCGATTTCCTGAGGATTCTCGATCATGATGAAAACGCTGTTCCTGCATCCCCCTTCATTCGACGGCTTCGACGGCGGCGCCGGCTCGCGCTATCAGGCGAAGCGCGAGATCCGCTCCTTCTGGTATCCCACCTGGCTGGCGCAGCCCGCGGCCCTGGTGCCGGGCAGCCGGCTGCTCGATGCGCCCGCAGACGGCACCCCCATGTCGCAGGTGCTGCCGCTCGCGAAGCAATACGACCTCGTCATCATGCATACCAGCTCCCCCTCCTTCCCGACCGATGCGAAGGTCGCGGAGCTGCTGAAGGAAGAGAACCCGCACCTGAAGGTCGGGATGGTCGGCGCCAAGGTCGCCGTCGATCCGGCGGGCTCCCTTGGCGCATCGTCGGCCATCGACTTCGTGGCTCGCGAGGAGTTCGACTACACCTGCAAGGAAGTGGCCGCAGGCCGTGAGCTCGGAACCATCCCCGGACTGTCGTTTCGCCGACCGGACGGCACGATCGTGCACAATCCGGAACGGCCCATGATCGAGAACATGGATGAGCTGCCGTGGGTGACGCCGGTCTACAAGCGCGATCTCACCCTCGAGAACTACTTCATCGGCTATCTGCAACACCCGTACGTGTCGTTCTACACGGGACGCGGCTGCCGCTCCAAGTGCACCTTCTGCCTCTGGCCCCAGACAGTCGGCGGCCACCGCTACCGCGTGCGCAGCGCCGCGAGCGTCATCGAGGAAGTGCGCTGGATCAAGGAGAACATGCCGCAGGTGAAGGAGATCTTCTTCGACGACGACACCTTCACCGACTTCCGTCCCCGCGCGGAGGAAATCGCTCGCGGCCTCGGCAAGCTCGGTGTCACGTGGTCCTGCAACGCCAAGGCGAATGTGCCCTATGACACCCTGAAGGTGATGAAGGACAACGGCCTGCGGCTGCTCCTCGTCGGCTACGAGTCAGGCAACGATCAGATCCTGCACAACATCAGGAAGGGTCTGCGCACCGACATCGCGCGCCGCTTCACCAGCGACTGCCGCAAGCTCGGCGTCACCATCCACGGCACTTTCATCCTGGGCCTCCCGGGCGAGACGGCCGAGACCATCCGCGAGACGATTCAGTTCGCAGTCGACATCAACCCGCACACCATCCAGGTATCCCTCGCCGCCCCGTATCCGGGCACTCAGCTCTACAAAGAGGCGGTCGACAACGGTTGGATCACGGCCCACGACAACCTGAACCTGGTGAACGACCGCGGCGTGCAGCTTTCGCCCATCAGCTATCCGCACCTGCCGGCGAAGGAGATCTATCACGCCGTGGAGACCTTCTACAAGAAGTTCTACTTCCGGCCGCGGAAGATCGCCGAGCTCACCGGCGAGATGCTGCGCAGCTGGGAAATGACCAAGCGGCGGTTGCGCGAGGGCGTGGAGTTCTTCCGGTTCCTGCACGCGCACGAGGCCTGACAGGCCGCGGATCGGGTCGTTTGAAGTTCCTCATCGTCACCGCTGACGACTTCGGGCTGCATGTAGCGGTGAACCGTGCGGTGGAGCAAGCAGCCCGAGAGGGCGTGCTGACCGCGGCCAGCCTGATGGTAGGCGCGCCGGCGGCCGCGGATGCCGTCCAGCGCGCGCGCGACCTACCAGGGCTCGGCGTCGGCCTGCATCTCGTGTTGGCGGACGGGTGGTCGGTGTTGCCGCAGAGCAGCATCCCGGCACTAGTCGACGCTCAGGGTCGATTCGGCAACAACATGGTGCGTGACGGCGTGCGCTTCTTCGCGCTGCCGGCCGTAAGACGCCAGCTCGAAGCGGAGATCCGCGCCCAGTTCCAGGCGTTCGCCGACACCGGGCTGCCGCTGGATCACGTCAACGCCCACAAGCACTTTCACCTTCATCCGACGCTGCTGGAAATGCTGCTGCGGATCGGAGGCGAGTTCGGCATACCCGCCGTGAGACTGCCGCGCGAGCCGGCATGGGTGGCGCGTCGCGCCAACGGCTCGATTGCCGGACCCGCCGTCGCGGGGCTCCTGTCGCCGTGGCTCGCGATCATGCGGCGGCGGCTGCGGGTGGCACGCATTGCGCACAACGACTACGTCTTCGGCATGTCGAGCAGCGGCTCGATGGATGAGCTGCGGCTGCTCGAGATTCTTGCGAGGCTCCCCGACGGCGTGACGGAGATTTATCTGCATCCGGCGGTGGAGTCCGGCGCCGCGATCGCGGCCAGCATGAGCGGTTACCGCCACACGGATGAGCTCGCCGCGCTCTTGAGTCCGAGGGTGCGCGCGACTGTCGCGGCCTGCGGGGCGGCGACCGGAACATTCAGGCAGTTGGCATCCGCGCAGGCCGCGGAGTTGCGCGCCGCATGAGAATCGCGGTCCGCATTGCCCTCGTCGCCGGCCTCGCACTGCTGATCGCGCTGATCATGCGCGAGGGCAGCGCCATCCTCGTGCCCCTCGCCCGGGCCGGGCTGGTCCTGCTCTGGCTCGTGCCGCTGCATGCACTGCCGCTGCTCCTCGATGTGCTCGGCTGGCGCGTACTCATCACACGCTGGCGCGCGAGCAGGCTCGGCACCCTCTTCTGGGTAGCCACCATCCGCGAGGGCGTCGATCGCCTGCTGCCGGCGGCGAACATCGGCGGGGCGCTCGTCGGCATTCGCCTCCTCGCAGAAAGAGGGGTCGAAGGCGTAATCGCCGCGGCGAGCGTCACGACCGAGGTGGTGCTCACCGTTGTCAGCCAGTATGTGTTCGTCATGGTGGGCGTCCTGTGCCTGTTGCGACTCACGGGCACGGTACAATTCACCGACGACGTATTCATCGGTCTCGCAGCGAGCCTGCCGCTCGTCGTGCTGCTTGCAGTGCTGCTGCGCTACGGCTCGGTGTTCGAGCGGATGGAGCGGTTTGCGGTACGCCTGCTCGGCGAGGAGAAGCTGAGCTTCCTCGCCGGACAGTCCGCGAGCCTGGACGCCGCCATTCGCGAGCTCTGCGCCGATCCGTGGCGCCTGCTCACGACGATCGCATGGCAGGTCACCGGAATGGTGTCGGGCTCACTCGAGAGCTGGCTCGCGCTGCGCTGGCTCGGGCGCCCGGTGCCCTTCGCCGCCGCCGTTGCGCTCGAGAGTCTGACCATGACCGTGCGCAATTTCGCCTTTCTGGTGCCGGCGGGGCTCGGCGTGCAGGAGGCGAGCCTGGTGGGATTCGGGGCTCTGCTCGGCGTCAATGGCGACCTCGCCATGGCGCTGTCGCTGGTCAAACGAATGCGGGAGATCCTCTTCGGGGTGCCCGCGCTGCTGTCCTGGTACTGGGTCGAAGGTAGACGGGAGCTGCATCATGTCCGTGGTTCCGGCAAGCTTTGAGGCGGAAAATCTCACGGTCGGGTCCGCCGAGCATCGGCGCCTCCTCGGCCAGTTCTTTCTCGACACGCACGTTGAATACGTGCCCGAGCAGATACAGTGGCCGCCGCTCTCGGACGAGGAGCTGGGACGAGTGCGCAGCCTTCCCTTCTGGCAGGAGGCCGTGTCGACGGAGAACGTGACTTCCAACACGGTGACCGCCGCCGCGGCGCTCGAACCCGACCCGCTGGTGCGCAAGGCGATCGAGCTGCAGGGCTTCGAGGAGCAACGCCACGCCCGGCTGCTGGTCGCCCTCACTTCCCACTACCGCATCCCGGTTGAACCGCCCCCGCCCTTCGCGCCAAGTTCGCTCGAGAGCGATTTCCTCTTCGCCGGCTTCGGCGAATGCTTCGATTCCTTCTTCGCCTTTGGCCTCTTCGCCGTCGCGCAGGAGTCAGGCTTCTTCTCGCCGGCGCTGTGGACGGTGTTCGAGCCGGTGATGCAGGAAGAGGCGCGCCACATCCTCTTCTTCGTCAACTGGGTGAAGTACCGGCGCTTGCAGCTTCCCTGGTGGCGCCGTCCGGCCTTTCGCCTGCGCTGCGCCTGGATCATCCTCAAGCAGGTGGCCTCGCGGGTCCAGACCGCGCGCACCATGAGCAAGCCGCAGCCCGGCGGCGCGGGCGCCGCCGAAAATTTCACGCTGACGGGGCATCGGAAGGTGGGCACGGAGGTGACGCTCCACCGGCTGCTCGGGCTCTGCCTCTCCGAGAACGAGCGGCGGATGGCGAAGTATGACCCGCGCCTGAGGCGCCCGCGCCTCGTTCCGGGAATCGCCCGCGCTCTCTTCCGACTGCTGCCTGCGAGTGTCTAAGTGAGCGTCACTGAGCGCCAAACGGATGACGCAGGACGATCGTCTGGTCGCGGTCGGGGCCGGTGGAGATGACATCGACCGGCACGTCGACCAGCGTCTGCAGGCGCTCCAGGTACTTGCGTGCGTTGAGCGGCAAAGCCGCGTAATCGGTGATGCCAACGGTCGATTCCGCCCAGCCGGGCAGCTCTTCGTACACGGGCTCGAGGCCGGCGTAGCCTTCGATGCTGAGCGGCGGCTCCGCGACGACCTGACCGGCAACACGATAGCCAACGGCTACCCTGATCGTCTCGAGACCATCGAGCACGTCGAGCTTGGTGATGCACAGACCGGAGACGCTCGAATGGATGATGGAGCGCCTCAGCGCCACGGAGTCGAACCAGCCGCAGCGGCGGCGCCGACCGGTGACCGAGCCGAACTCGTGCCCCACGCGCGAGAGATGCTCGCCGTAGCCGTCGAAGAGCTCGGTCGGGAATGGACCTGCGCCGACCCGCGTCGTGTAAGCCTTGACGATCCCGAGCACGTAGTCGAAAACGCGCGGCCCCAGGCCCGTCCCAGTGCCCGCGAAACCCGCTGTGGTGTTGGACGAGGTGACGAAGGGGTAGGTGCCGAGATCTACGTCCAGCATCGCACCCTGTGCGCCCTCGAAAAGCACATTGGCGCCGGAGCGACGCAAGTTTTGCAGCGCCAGCGTCACATCCGTGACCAGCGGCGCAATCGTTTCGCTGAGCGCGAGCAGCTCATCGAGCGTCTTCTGGAAGTCCACCGTCGGCTGACGGAAATAGTGCTGCAGCACGAAATTGTGGAAGTCCAGCACTTCACCCAGCTTGGCCGCGAAACGGTCGCGCTGGAACAGATCCGCGACGCGCACGGCGCGGCGCGCCACCTTGTCCTCGTAAGCGGGTCCGATGCCGCGTCCGGTGGTGCCGATGGCGTTGGGTCCACGAGCCTGCTCGCGCGCCTTGTCGAGGAGAATGTGCGACGGCAGGATGAGCGGACAGTACGGCGAGATGCGTAGCCGATCGAACACAGGTACGCCCTGCTCCATCAGCATGCGGCTCTCCGCGAGGAGCGCCTGCAGCGAGAGCACGACGCCGTTGCCGATGAAGCAACGCGCTCCCTCGCGCAGAATGCCGGAAGGAATCAGCGAGAGGATGGTCTTGTGGCCGCCGATGACCAGCGTATGCCCGGCGTTGTGGCCACCCTGGAAGCGCGCCACCGCCGCAGCGCGCTCCATCAGTAGATCGACGACTTTGCCTTTGCCTTCATCGCCCCATTGGGTACCGATGACGACTACGAATTTACCCATATTCATTGATTGGCCCAAAGTCGCCTGCGGCGCTTTGGGCGGCCAGCAGCCCATTCACTATTTCGATCCCGCGGCCCAGGGAGCGGCTCTGGGCCGCTCATTGACTTGCTGTTCAACTGGTGATTCTAGGTAGCCATCCAGGGGGGCACAAGAAGTATTGGCCGGCGATGTCTCGAGAACCTGCACGCCAGCGGTCCGCTCCAGGGCGCGGATCTCGACCTCGGGCAACTCCACGGTAAGCTCGATGGTGCCGTCCTGAGCCGTGTGCTCCTCGCGGACGGATTTGGCGGCGTAGAGGCGGGAGCGTAGCGCGCCAGCGCCTGCGGGCAGACGCAGCCGCACGGCACGCGCGAACCGCGACAGCCGCTCCGCGATGGCACCGGTCAGCAGATCGAGCCCGATGCGCTGCTGCGCGGAAATCCACACGGCGGCGGGCATGCCCGCCTCGTCGCGCTCGATGGCCGCGCGGCGCTCCAGGCGGTCGATCTTGTTGTAGACGATGACCTGCGGAATGGAGTCCGCGCCGATCTCCGCCAGCACTTCGTTCACCTGCGCGATGTGCTCATCCCGGCGCGGATCGCTGGCATCGATGACGTGCAGCAGCAGTGTTGCCTCGCGCGCTTCCGTGAGGGTGGATTGGAACGCGGCCAGCAACTCGTGCGGCAGCTCGCGGATGAACCCGACGGTATCGGCCGCAACGATCGGCGTGCCGCCCGGCAGCGTAACGCGGCGCACCGTCGGATCGAGCGTAGCGAAGAGTTGATTGGCGACGTAAGCGTCAGCGCCCGTCAGCGCGCGAAACAGCGTCGACTTGCCCGCGTTGGTGTAGCCCACCAGGGCGAGCGAGGGCACCGGAATCCCGGCGCGCATCTGCCGTCCGGTCTCACGCTGTTGTTTGATCTTGTCCAGGCGGCGGGTGAGCACGCGCACGCGCTGCGCGATCAGGCGTCGATCGGTCTCGAGCTGCGTCTCGCCGGGTCCGCGCATGCCGATGCCGCCCTTCTGGCGCTCGAGGTGGCTCCAGCCACGCACCAGTCGGCTGCCGATGTGCCGCAGCTGCGCCAGCTCGACTTCGAGCTTGCCTTCGAAGCTGCGCGCGCGCTGCGCGAAGATGTCGAGGATGAGTCCGTTGCGGTCGAGGACTCTGCGGCCCGTGAGCTTCTCGAGATTGCGTTCCTGGCTCGGGGAGAGGGCATGATCCACCAGAATCACGTCCGCTGCGCCGGCCGCGGCCGCCTGTTTCAGCTCTTCCGCCTTGCCGCTGCCGACGAAAAAACGCGCATCGGGCCGCGCACGGCGGCCCGTTACGGTAGCGACCGGCTGCGCGCCGGCCGAGACCGCAAGCTGCGAGAACTCCTCGAGATCCTCCGGATCGACCTGGGCGCCGAGACCGATGCGCACCAGCAGCGCGCGCTCACCGGAACGCGGGCGCTCGAACACTCGGCACCTCCGTGCGGCGACGCATCACTCGACGGTCGACTCCGCTACCGCAGCGCCCTCTTCTCCAGTCAAGCGCACATTGCGCGCCGGTACGACGGTGGAGATGGCGTGCTTGTAGACCATCTGGCTGACGCTGTTCTTCAACAGCACCACGAATTGGTCGAACGAATCGATCTGACCCTGCAACTTGATGCCGTTGACCAGGTAGATGGATACGGGCACCCGTTCTTTGCGTAGGGCGTTCAAAAAGGGATCTTGGAGCGATTGGCCTTTGGCCATCGAATTCTCCTTGTTTTCACGGCTTCTAATTGTTGGCAAGCGTAGAGAGTGGAACAGCAAGCAAGCAAGCGAGCTTCCCTAGGGCACATCCAGCAAGGTATATACCCCGCGGACGAAAAGGGACCGACGGCACAATCTTAACATGCGGGCCGAATCAAAGCCCAAGCTGTAACAACTCGTGGCGCACGTCGCGATTCCACGACACTTCGTCGGTGTCCGGATCGAGCCAGCGGGGGGCTGTCTCCGCGCGCATCCAGGTGAGCTGGCGCTTGGCGAGCTGGCGAGTAGCGGCAATCCCTTTCTCGACCGCTTCGGTGAGGCCGCACTCGCCCTCGAGGTGCCCCCAGAGCTGACGGTAACCGACCGCGCGCATCGACGAATGGCTCGCGGTGAGGTCACCCCTGCCGCGAAGAAATCGCACCTCGTCGAGGAAGCCGGCAGCCATCATCGCGTGGAAGCGGCGGGCGAGGCGCTGATGCAACGCCGGGCGGCTGCGCGGGGCGAGCGCCCAGGCTTTGAGCGGCACGCCTGCAAGTGGGCTCACCGTCGCGCGCTGCAGCTCCGAGAGGCGGCGGCCGGTTGCGCGGCAAACCTCCAGAGCCCGTTGAATTCTCTGACTGTCGTTGCGGTTGATGCGCGCGGCGGCTGCGGGATCCAGCTGCTCGAGCTCAGCGTGGAGAGCCGGCCAGCCTGAGCGTGCAGCGCGCTCGTCGATCTCGCGGCGAAGCTCAGCGGAAGCCTGTGGCAACGGCGCCAAACCTTGGAGCAGAGCGCGCAGGTAGAGCATCGTGCCGCCGACGAGGAGAGGTACTCGGCGTCGCGCATGCACGGCGGCGATCACCGCCATCGCATCCGCCACGAACCGTCCTGCGGAATAGCTCTCCGCTGGATCACAGATGTCGATGAGATGATGCGGTAACCGGGCGCGCACCTCCCGGGGTGGCTTGGCGGTACCGATATCGAGGCCGCGATATACCAGCGCGGAATCGACGCTCACGATCTCCACCGGAGCAGCCTGCGCCAGGTGGATGGCCCAGTCGCTCTTGCCGGCGCCCGTGGGACCGGTGAGCAGGTACACCGGAAGCTGCAGCGAGGCACTCGCGCCGGCGCGTGCCGGAGAGGACATCACCGCCCCCGGAGGAAGAGCTGATCGAGCTCGCCGAGAGTGAGGCGCGTCCAGGTGGGACGGCCGTGATTGCACTGGTTGGCGCGATCCGTGGCTTCCATCTGCCGCAGCAGCGCGTCCATCTCCGGCAAGGTCAGGCGGCGGCGGGCATGGATTGCGGTGCGGCAGGCCAGCGTCCCGAGGAAGCGGTCCGCGGCTGCATCGAGATGGTGCAGGCCGTCCTCGCGCGCGAGATCCTCGATGACGGACCTGACGATGTCGGTTACGCGCTCGTTCGCGAGCAGCGCGGGGATGCGCCGCAGCGCGAGCGAGGTCGGACCGACCGAATCGATCTCGAACCCGGCGCGCTCCCACGGCACCGCATCCTCCAGCACTGCATCGAGCTCATGAGGCTTCAGCGTGACGATGAGCGGCTCGAGGAGCAGCTGCGATGCCGGCGGTCCGGCGCCACGATCGGCCTTGAGCTTCTCGTAGAGCACGCGCTCGTGCGCGGCATGCATGTCGACCAGGACCAGGCCCGCATCGTTCTGCGCCAGGATGTAGATGCCGTGGAGCTGCGCGAGCGCGACGCCGAGCGGTAGATGGCCCATCGCCGCGGGCGCAGGCTCGCTCACGGCTTGCGCCAACATCCAGGGATCGCGGGAAGGCACGGCAGCGTGCGCCGTGTGGAACGGCAATGCACCGGAAACACTGCGCGGGTCAAATCCGGAGGGCACCGAGCCTGACCAGGCCGGCGCTGCGGCTGTGCCGGCGAACATGGAGTGCGCGCTCGCAGCTGGCGTCGCACCTGCTTCCGGCCGCGTCGCAGCGAGCGTGCGTTCAATTGCGCGGAAGATGAACTCGTGGATCTGATGGCTGTCACGGAAGCGCACTTCGAGCTTCGCGGGATGCGCGTTGACATCGACGAGCTGCGGATCGAGCGACAGATGCAACACGTACGCTGCGTGCCTGCCGTGGTAAAGCACGTCGCGGTAGCCGAGGCGCACGGCGCTCGCGAGCAGCTTGTCGCGCACGCTCCTGCCGTTGACGAACCAGAACTGCTGGTCGGGCTGCCCGCGCGAGGCGGTCGGCAGGGCTATCCAACCGGTGAGCTGCACGGAACCGGAGGTGTGGTTGACGGGAATGAGGCTCGCGATGAGCTCCTTTCCCAACACCTGGGCGAGGCGCTCCTCGCCCGAAGGCTCGCGCGTCGGAGCGGGAGCATCCAGCAACACGCGGTCGCCGCTTCGAAGACGGAAGGAGACATCGGGACGGGACAGCGCCAGGCGTTCCAGCAGGCGCGCGATGTGGCCGGTCTCGGTGGGAGCGCTGCGGACGAATTTTCGGCGGGCGGGGATGTTGAAGAAGAGATCACGGACTTCGACGGTGGTGCCGGGGGGATGCGCGGCAGGTCGGACGGTGGTCGTGGTGCCGCCGTCTACGGCGATCTCGGCGGCTCGGTCTGCGTCTGTTGGATGGGAGATCAGGCGCAGGCGGGAGACGGAGCCGATGGAGGGTAGCGCTTCACCGCGGAAACCCAGGGTGGTAATTGCGGCCAGATCATCGAGAGCTGCGATTTTGCTGGTGGCGTGGCGGCAGATGGCTATGGGGAGCTCGTCGGCGGAGATGCCTTTGCCATCGTCACGGACGCGCATCAGGCCTATGCCGCCGCGCTCTATGTCTACTTCGATGCGGTGGGCGCCGGCGTCCAGGCTGTTTTCTACCAGCTCTTTGATGACTGAGGCGGGGCGCTCGATTACTTCGCCTGCGGCGATTTGGTCGATTAGTTCATTGGGGAGAATTCGGATGGGCATGCTGGGAGTTTATCGGCTCCGGAGCGCGCCATGAAACGCCCCTGGCCAGAACGCCGCAAGTACGTCCCTGCAGGCTCGCGGATCGCCGTCCTGGCGATCAGCGTCTGGCCAGGGGCGTTTTACGTCACGCTCCTCTGGAGCGTTCGGGACGGCTTAATTACCAGCGACTAGGTCGTCGGACGGCTTTGGCTCTTCGGCGAAGAGGGTGCCGGCGGGGGGGTGCTGGCGGAAGTAGCCGCGGATGCCGCGGAAGATGGCTTCGGCGATCCTTTGCTGGCGCAGGGGGCTGCGGAGCTTGCGCTCTTCGGCGGGGTCGGAGAGGTAGTCGGCTTCGATCAGCATCGAGGGGATGTCGGGGGACTTCAGGACGACGAAGGCGGCTTGCTGTACTTCGGATTTGCGCACGGGGAGGGAGCGGTCGAGGGAGACCAGGACCTGCTGAGCGGCAGTCATGCTGTCGCTGATGGTGGCGGACTGAGAGAGGTTGAGCAGAACGGATGCGAGGGTGCTCGACTTGTCGTTCAGCTGTACGCCGCCTTTCAGGTCGGCATCGTTCTCACGCTCGGCCAGCCAGCGGGCGGCTTCGCTCGAGGCGCCGCGCAGGGAGAGGACGTATACGGAGGCGCCGGCGAGCTGGTGGTCGCTGACGGAGTCGGCGTGGACGGAGACGAAGAGGTCGGCCTTGGCGCGGCGCGCGATGACCATGCGCTCGCGCAGGGGGATGAAGCTGTCACTGTTGCGTGTCAGGACGGCGCGCATGCCGCGCTGCTCATCGATCCTTTGCGCCAACAGGCGGGCGATGGCGAGCGTCACGTTCTTCTCTTCGGTGCCGCCGCGGCCGATGGTGCCGGGGTCCTGGCCGCCGTGTCCGGCATCGACCGCTACGATGATGTCACGCCCGGTATCACGGGGTGCGTGCAGCGCATGAATCGCTGTTGGAATGGTGTCGGACGCGGAGGCGGCGAAGGCGGCCGCCGGCGCTTTGCCGAGCGTCAGAATGAGCTGAGGGCCCCGCATACGAGAATAAGCCCAGTCCGCGTGCACGCCACTGGCGGCGCGCAGCACGATCACCAGCCGCAGCGTGCCGTGGGCGCGGGGGGCCATGCGAATGCCGGCAATGAGTCCACGCGCGTCGGGAAGCTCGAGTCCCGGTCGCGGGCGGGTCTGCGGCAGGTCGATGACGGCGCGGAACGGATGAGCGAGAGTGAAGAATTTCTCGCCCGTGACTCGCGAGATATCGAGAGTGAGGCGGGTACTGGCGTCTGAGGCAGCAAGGCGAACGGCCCTCAGGCGAGCGCTCCCCTCCCGGGCTACCGCTGGGCTCATCGCTGAGCCGAGGCCGAGAAGAATGATGGTGCCTAGCTGAAAGACCTTTCTTATCATGAACTTTGCGGCGCTAATTGACCCATAATCTACGGGCCGCGCCGCAAGTTTTCAACTACTTCGCATCCGCTCCAGCCAGGAGCTGCCGGCAGCGCTGTCCGCCATGATGTCCGCCTGATGCACGTCCGGGCCTGCGGCCAGTCGGATCGTCAGATCGGCCGGGGGCAGCAGCGCCACGGCCCGCTCCGGCCACTCGATCAGCCAGAGGCAGCCGGGTCGCGCCCATTCCCGCAGACCCAAGTGCTCGAGCTCTCCGGGGGCGCGCAGGCGGTAGAGATCCAGGTGCACGAGCGTGAGCGGTCCTGCCTCATGCACGTTCACGAGCGTATACGTGGGGCTGCGCACGGGCGCTGCGACATCGCAGGCGCGCGCGAAACCCCTCACCAGGGTGGTCTTGCCCGCACCCAGATCGCCTGTCAGATAGAGGATGGCCGGTTGCTCGAGACTGGGCGGGCGCGCCGCGGCGAGCCGCGCGCCGAGCGCCTCGGTCTCGTCCGGGGTCTTCAGAGATTGACGCAGTTGCGCAGCTCCCGGGCGACATCACCGGCGAGAAGCCCCCGTTCGCCCGTGCGCGCCGCTGCGTCGCCGGCCATGGCGTGCACCAGGACGCCCACTCTGGCCGCGAGCCATGCGTCCCGGCACTGCGCCAGGATGCCGGCAACAGTCCCGGTCAGCACATCGCCCATGCCGGCCGTCGCCATGCCGGGATTGCCGCGCTCGCAGAGTGCCGGTATGTGTCCCTGCGCACCCACGAGAGTGCCCGCGCCTTTGAGCACCACAGTGCCGTGATAGCGTCCGACCAGGCGGTCGAGGGCGGCGAGCCGGTCGTGCTGGATATCGTCGGCATGCGTGCCGAGCAGGCGCGCCGCCTCGCCCGGATGAGGCGTCAGGATCCAATCGGCTCGCCCGGATTCACGGGATTCCGCAATGATGTTGAGAGCGTCCGCATCGACGACGAGCGGCTTGCCGGAGCGCAGTACCGTATCGAGCGCGGCGCGCGCCCACGGCGTGCGGCCGAGTCCGGGACCGATGGCAATGACGTCGGCTTTCTCGGCGGGCTCTCTCAAGGCGTCGGCGTCCGTGAGCGGAAGGCAGATGAGCTCCGGCCGGCCGGACGAGATCGCCGCCATGTTCTCCGGCGCGACGGCGACCGTCACCAAGCCCGCGCCGACGCGCAGGCAGGCCTCGCCCGCGAGGCGGACGGCGCCGGGCATACCGACTCCGCCACCCACTATCAACACGCGACCGAAATCGCCCTTGTGCGACGAGCGTGGCCGCCGCGGCAGCGCCTGTTGAATGGCGGATTCGAGGATGCGCTCGAGGCGCGGCCGGGGCGCGCCCGCCTCGCCTGGCGCGATCTCGAGATCATCGAAGAACACGGTGCCGGCATATGCCGGCCCGTCGCCGATGAACAAGCCCGTCTTCAAGCCGACGAAGGTAACGGTGCAGTCCGCGCGCACGGTCTCACCTAGCGGCACGCCGGTATCGCTGTCCAGGCCGGATGGAACATCCACGGCGAGCACGGGACGACCGGAGCTGTTGATCTCGCGGATGACATGCGCGACCTCGTCCCGCGCGGGCCCGCGGAGCCCGGTACCCAGCAAGGCGTCCACGACCACCTCTCCCTCTGCCAGGCGCCCTTGCGCATACGGCTGGACTTGAACACCACTGGCGCGCAGGTCGTCGTAGGCCTGACGCGCATCACCGCGAAGCGCATCGGGCGGAGTCCCGGCAAGCACGGTGACGGTAAGTCCCGCCGCCTGCGCGAAACGCGCGACTACGTATCCGTCGCCGCCGTTATTCCCGGCCCCGCAGACTATGACGATGCGGTGCGCCACGGGGAAGCGGGTGCGCAGATACCTCAGGGCGGCCTCGCCGGCTCGCTTCATGAGGGTGTAGCCGGGGATGCCGAGCGTCTCGATGGCATGGGCATCGAGCGCGCGCACCTGGGCAGTGGAGTAGAGACAGACCGGCAGCGCCATCGCCCAATTATACTGGTCCTAGGCGCTGCGGCGGCGGGACACATCCGCGTGCCTGCTCGGAGTGAGAACCTATGACCCAATCGCCTCTGGACCCCTCTGCGGCCAAGCGCCAGCTCGCGGCGCGTGCCCGGGAGCTCGGCTTCGATCGCATCGGTGTCGCGGCCATCGACATCGCGCAGGACGAGCAACACCTGCTGCGCTGGCTCGATGCGGGCTTTCATGGGGAAATGGACTACATGCGCCGGCACGGCACGATGCGCAGCCGGCCGCGGCAGCTGTCGCCGGGGACGATCCGTGTCGTCAGCGCCCGAATGGACTACTGGCCCGCGGCAGCCCGCGATGCCGAGGCGGTGCTGGGGGATGCGGAGAGCGGCTATATCTCGCGCTACGCCCTCGGACGCGACTACCACAAGGTGCTGCGCGCGGCACTCGCGCGGCTCGCGAAGGAGCTTGCCGCGGACATCGGACCGTTTGGCTATCGTGTTTGCGTCGATAGCGCGCCGGTGCTCGAGAAGGCGCTCGCCCGCGACGCGGGACTCGGTTGGATCGGGAAGCACACCAACCTGATCTCGCGGGAGGCGGGGTCGTGGTTCTTCCTGGGAGAGATACTGACGGATCTGCCGCTGCCGGAGGATACGCCGGCAAGCGCGCACTGCGGCACTTGCGCCGCCTGCATTACGGCTTGCCCGACGGAGGCGATCGTGGGGCCGTATCAGTTGGATGCGCGCCGCTGTATCGCGTACCTCACGATCGAGCATCACAGTGCCATTCCGGTGGAGCTGCGGGCGGCGATTGGTAACCGCATTTACGGGTGTGACGACTGCCAGCTCGTGTGCCCGTGGAACAAGTTTGCGCATGCGGCGTCGCATCCGGATTTCAAGGTGCGGCATGGGCTGGATTCGGGGCGGCTGACGGAGTTGTTCGGGTGGACGGAGGCGCAGTTCGAGGTGCGGATGCGGGGGTCGGCGATTTATCGGATCGGGTATGAGAAGTGGTCGCGGAATATTGCTGTGGCGTTGGGGAACGCGCCTACGTCCGAGGGGGTGATCGCGGCGTTGGAGCGGCGGCGGGGGGAGGCGTCGGAATTAGTGCGCGAGCACGTCGAGTGGGCGCTTTTCCAGCACCGGAGTCGCGCTGTCGGTCTCCAGAGCGCAGCGCAAAATGACCCTGGCCAGAACGCCGTGAATACATCCCTGTAGGCTCGCGGATCGCCGTCCTGGCGATCAGCGTCTGGCCAGGATCATTTTGCGCTGCGCTCTTCCCTCAAACTCGGAGCTGAAGGTTGTCTATCAGGCGGGCACGGCCTAGGCGCGCGGCGATCAAGACTACGAAGTGACGGGTGTCTGCTTGCGGGGGGCTGAGGTCGTTTGCGACGCGCACGGCGAAGTAGTCGGGTCTGAAAGCGCTGGCCTCGAGCGCTTGGAGTCCGGTGCGCTCGATGGCGGCGAAGTCGCGGTCGCCGGCTCGCAGGCGCTCTACTGCGGAGAGCAGGAGCTGGTGGATGAGGGGGGCTTTCTTGCGCTCTTCGTCGGTTAGGTACTGGTTGCGGGAGCTCATGGCCAGGCCATCGGGATCGCGCACGGTGGGGGCTGCGACGATGGTGACCGGCATGCAGAGGTCGGCCACCATGCGGCGGATGATGGTGAGCTGTTGGAAGTCCTTTTCGCCGAAGACTGCGACGTCCGGCTCCACTATGTGGAAGAGCTTGGCGACTATGGTCGCCACGCCTTCGAAGTGTCCGGGGCGGAATTCGCCGTCCAGGATGCTCGAGAGGCCGGGTACGTCGACACGAGTCGCCCGCTCGGAGCCGTTGGGGTAAATCTCGGCGACGTCGGGCATGAACATCAGATCGCAGCCGGCGTCGGCCAGCATGCGGGCGTCCTGGGTGGGGGTGCGCGGATAGTGCGCGAAGTCTTCGTTCGGCCCGAACTGCATGGGATTGACGAAGATGCTGGCGACGAAGCGATCGCCGTGGCTGCGCGCCATCTCGATCAGACTCACATGGCCGGGGTGGAGATTCCCCATGGTGGGGACGAAGGCGACCCGCCGTCCCTCGCTGTGCCAGCGGCGTACATGCTGGCGTACGGCCGCGATCGTCGTAACGGTTTCCATGCCTGTCAGAAGCAATGCTCCGGGGCGGGATAGGCGCCGGTGCGCACAGCTTCGACGAAGCGCTTCACTGCTTCGCGGTTGTCGGCGGCACCTTGCATGAAGTTCTGCACGAAGCGCGGCTTGCGTCCGGTGGTGATGTCGAGAATGTCGTAGAGCACGAGGATCTGCCCATCCGTGCCCGGGCCGGCGCCGATGCCGATGACCGGCACGTGCAACGCCTCGGTGATCGCCTTCCCGAGATCCGCCGGGATGCATTCGAGGAGAATGATGTCCGCGCCCGCGGATTCGAGCCGCTTCGCGGCGTCTATCATCTCCGCCGCCGCATCCTGCTCCCGGCCCTGCACGCGAAAGCCGCCGGTCTTGTGCACGGACTGGGGCCTCAGGCCGAGGTGAGCGCACACGGCGATGTCGTGCCGCGCGAGCCATTCGACGATCTCGGCCTGGGTGGCGCCGCTTTCCAGCTTCACCATCTTGGCGCCGCCTTCCTGCATGAGGCGCACGGAATTCTCGAGCGCCCGCTCCTTCGACGGGTAGCTCATGAATGGCAGGTCGGCCATGAGGAAGGGACGATGCAGGCCGCGCGCCACCGCGCGGCAGTGGTAGACGATGTGATCCATCGTGACCGGCACGGTCGTGTCGTACCCCTGGATGACCATGCCCATCGAATCGCCGACCAGTACGACATCGACGTCCGCCTCATCCAGCAGCACGGCGAAACTCGCGTCGTAGCAGGTGAGGCTGGCGATCTTCTGCTTGTCCGCTTTCATGCGCGCCAGCGTGCTCAGCGTCACGGGCGGACGATCGGTGCCACGAAGCTGCAGGTGGGTGTACATGGAATCAGCCTACGACCGTTTACTGAAATGGCGCCTTGCTGCGCATCGGGTTGTAGTAGAGGCGGCCGCGCTTCATGCGGCGGATGGCCCCGAGCAACTCGTCATAATCCGCGGCATTGTTCACCGGATCGATGGCGGCGGCGTTGACTATGAGGAGCGGTGCTGCGGCGAACTCGTGAAAGAAGCGCGCGTACGCCTCGTTGAGGCGCACCAGGTAGTCGCGCTCGATGTACTGCTCGTAGGCAATGCCGCGGCGCCCGATCCGCTCGAGGAGCACGTCGACGGGTGCCTGCAGGTAGACCACGAGGTCGGGTTTCGGCGCCTGCACGTCGAGCTTGGCGTGGATCTGCTCGTAGAGGGCGAACTCCGCATCGTCCAGCGTCACGCGCGCGAACAGGCGATCCTTCTCCAACAGGTAGTCCGCGACCCGCACCTGGGCGAAGAGGTCCTGCTGGTTGAGCGCAGCCAGCTGCTGGCAACGCTGGAAGAGAAAATAGAGCTGCGCCGGCAGCGCGCCGGCGCGCGGGGTCTTGTAGAAGCGCTCGAGGAACGGGTTCTGCGCCGCATCCTCCAACACGGGCTGCCCCGAAAGGCTCTCGGCGAGACGCCGGGCGAGGCTCGTCTTGCCGACGCCGATCGGCCCTTCGACCACGATGAACTGGTGCTCAACCCCGGTCATGTCTCACGCGCCATCTATTTGGATTCAGGGCTCGCCCAGTCGCTCGAGGCCCAGGGGCGCAAGGCGTCCTTTGAGCTCGGCCACCCGGCCGAGCCCGGGTACATCGAGGTCCGGAGCGAGGTCGCCAAGAGGATACAGAACGAAGTTCCGCTCCACTATCCCGGGATGAGGGAGTGTCAGCTCCGGCTCCCGCCGCTGCTCACGGCCATGGACGAGGAGGTCGAGATCGATGATGCGAGGTCCCCAGCGCTCGCGCTCCGCCGGCCTGCCGAATGCCCGCTCGAGCGCGAGCAGCTCGCCCAGTAGCGCGCGGGGATCGAGCTGGGTGAGCACCCCCGCAACCGCGTTGATGAAGTCCGGCTGTGATACGGGCCCAAAGGGCTTGGAACGGTAGAGGGGGGAGCGGCTCACGAGCCGGGTGGCAGGTAGGCGCTCCAACGCTGCGCAAGCACGCAATACCTGGGAGCTCGGATCCTGCAGATTGCTGCCGAGCCCGATGTAAGCCGGCTGCCAGATGGCCACAATCCGGCCGTTCACGAGGCCCGGGGACCGCGCCGCCCCCTGCGCCGCCGGCGACCGGACTTGGGTCGGCCTGGCCGCGGTCCCGCCGCCTGCGCGAGCGCGTCCGCCATGTGCCCCTGATCCTCCTGGCCGGCGGTCTGCACCTGGGTCCACCACTGGGCCATCTCCACAGAGGCCAGGCCGAACTCGGCCCGTAGGAGCAGGAGGTCATAGGCTGCACGGAAGCGCGGATGGGTGAGGAGGCGTAGCGCACGCCGTCCGGTCGGATGCTCCAGCCGCGGCTGCAATGAGAACATCTCGCTCAGTCCCAGCGAAAAGCGCCTGGGGATCATGAGATGCGCCTGCGCCTGCCGCACCGCGCGGTCGCAGGCGTCCCCGATGGCCGATAGCTCATGCCACTTCTCCGGCGGCATGGACTCGATGATCTGGGCAATGGGACCGTAGAGGAGCAGCGCAAGCAGAAATGTGGGGGTGAGCGGGCGACCCGCGATGGCGCGCTCATCCGTGTTGGCGAGACCCTTCACCAGCAACTGCTCGACGAGACTGCCCGCGTGGGCGCTGAGATAGCTATCCACGTTGGGCATGAGCTCCGCCAGCAGCCCGCGGCGGCGCAGCACTTCGAGGCTTCTCACCCCGTGGCCCGTGAGAAAGAGCTTCAGCATCTCGTCGAAGAGGCGCGCCGGCGGCACGCCGCCCAGAAGCTCCCGCAGCCGCCCGATGGGCTCAGCCGTCTTCGGGTCGATCCCGAAGCCGAGCTTCGCCTCGAAGCGCGCCGCGCGCAGCATGCGTACCGGGTCTTCCCGAAAGCGCGTCTCCGGATCGCCGATCAGCCGCAGGCGCCTGGCGGCAATGTCTTCGACACCGCCGACATAGTCCCAGATGGAGAAGTCGGCAATGTTGTAGTAAAGCGAGTTGGCCGTGAAATCGCGGCGCCAGACGTCCTCATCGATCGTGCCGTAGACGTTGTCCCGAAGGATGCGGCCGGTCGCGTCGAACATGCGCTCCGAATTGTCGTCGAGAGACGGACGCCCCTCCCTGCCGGGCGCCCTGACCGGGGCAGTCTCTTCGCCGCCGCTCGCCTCCTCGCCGGGATCAGTCACTCCGTCTGCAGGAGGTTCTGCATCCTCATCGAGCTCCGGCGCCTCGCCGTCCTCCGGATCGGCGTCCGCCAGCGGCTCCTCCCCCTGGGATGGCGCGGTCGCCGCCCGGAAGGTGGCCACCTCGATGATCTCCTGGCCGAAGAAGACGTGGGCCAGCCGGAACCGCCGCCCTACCAGCCGGCAATTGCGGAAAAGGCGCTTGACCTGCTCCGGCAGCGCATCCGTGGCCACGTCGAAGTCCTTGGGCTCCATGCCCAGCAGGAGGTCCCGCACGCAGCCGCCCACCAGAAACCCCTGGAATCCCGCGTCTTTCAGGCGGTAAAGCACCCGCAAAGCATTGGGAGAGATATGAGACCGGGATAGCGTGTGCTCAGCCCGCGGAATGACCCGGGGCTTGGCCGCAGGCGCCACTGGATGGGCTTGGGGGGAGTTCAATTCGTGGCTTTCGGCTTGAGCATTGGACACAGCCCCCTATAATACCGCGCTCCTGAAGCCGGCCCCGAAGCCAAACGCTCCCTTCGTCTAGAGGCCCAGGACATAGCCCTCTCAAGGCTGTAACACGGGTTCGAATCCCGTAGGGAGCGCCATATAAACAAATAAATCAGGGTCTATCCCGGACTTCGCAAATCCGAACCGTCCCCTAGTCCCGTAGCCAAGCGGCAAAGAAGGGGTCCTCGAGACGCCAGCGGAACGTGTCCTTCAGCTCTTCACGCCGTAGGATTTGCCGGGCCTCCAGGCATCGGCGACCGATTGCGCATTGAGGCTCCCGCTCCAGCCATTCTCCGCCGGGTCGTAGCTGATGACCGGTCGAAGGCGGGAGAAGAACCGTAGGATCTTCTCGCCGGTTTTGACGACATCGCTCTTGAGCTTGCGCGCGCTCTAGCGCACCCGTCGGGCTCTCCGATAACGCATTTGCCGCCTCGGCCAGCGTCACATCGTTCCGGAGAGGCGCAAACGGCAGAGGCTCCACGAGGACGGCCAGCGATTCATCTTGCAGAAGTGATTGGTTTACTGACAGGCTCGGCCAAACCGTCTTGGCCCGGCGCGACGCGGCCTTCGTCATCAGACCTCGGCGAGAAGTGCGGTCACGTGCTTCTCAGCGTCCCAGGATGACGTCGATGCCGGCGAGAATCAGCTCGAATCTGCGCCGCGGCAGCTTTCTGACCCGATCGGTGAGTTGCTGCTTATCGAGCGCGATGATCAGCGATACGTTGGCAACTGAATCCTGCTCAAGTCCAGTTTCCGAGCGAGGCAACAGCACGTTGCCCGGTGCCTCGGCCCACTTCATATTGCTGGTCACAGGCACGCAAACCACAGTCCCGATACGGCTGCGGTTGAATGCGTTGCACTGAACGACGACAACAGGGCGCCGGTATCCAGGCGCGGAACCGATGGGCTCCTCGAGGTCGGCCCACCAGACCTCCGATTGCTCGATTACCACTCGACGCGCCGGAGTACGTTCCGCGCCGCACGCCTGACGAACTTGTCGCTCCCCTCCCCTACATCGGTAACGACCCGATCCATCTGTTCGGTTATGCGGTCCGGTGCATGGCGTCCTAGAAATTCGCTCAGCGCGCGGCGGTATAGTTCACTGCGGGAAGCTTTGAGCTCTTTCGCCAGCGATTCCGCCTCTGCGAAAACCTCGTCCGGGATGGATACCGCTACTTTCATACCACTAGTATTACCGGCGGCCGTCACGCTGTCAAGCGCCGGCCGGAGCACCCCAGCGCCTTGGTACAGGGCGCGTAAGTGTAAACGTCCATGCAACTCTGATTCAGATTTCGGGCGTGATGGTCGTCGAAAATTGATCATCCCGTACTCAGACCGCACTGCGGCTGAGTTGGTCGATTTCGAGTTTCGGAATGTCGACTGGTGGACGGCAGCTTGCAAATTTCCAGATAAGCAGTTTCGGGGAACCGCTTGGCGCAATCCATTTCCCAGACGCTCGGCAATTCCCCTCACCCGCGCCACTTTGATGTTGGCCTGGCAGTCAATCCGGACAAACGGGGAAAAGGCCTAGCCGGTGATCGTCTAATCGATTCCCCGAGGCAATTGCTATCGTCGCCGCGCCAAGCCCGCCCATGGCATGAGCGCTCATCCTGATGCACTCGGGATGCACGCGGTCGCGAAACCCTCAAGGAAGCCGTCGGGAGGCTTGCGGCCGGATAGGCCGCTCGGGCTTGCCGCCACTGACTCAATGTCGCTCGGCATCGCGAGCCGCGTCTCAGGAGGCCGATCCAGCCAACACAGGTACAACCGCGTGGGATCTTCTCGGCTCCAGCGCAGACTGCCGCTCTCGCCGTAGACCCGCAGCTCGAATCGGCTACGCTCCCCGGCAGCGATCGAAGTTCGTTGACGCTGGCCGGTATACCCATGGAAGGTATTCCCGGCCAGATGCCGTCCGCTAAAATTTGGTACTAATCGACAGTCCGAAGGTACGTGGCGGAATCACCGCGGCGCCCAGCGGGCCGTCGTAACCATCTCTGACTTCGGACACCAGCCGAGTGATACCGTAGGTGTTGCCCACGTTCTTAATATAAGTCTCCACAGTAAGCCCACTTACCATCAAACCCGCGCGCACATCGAACGTGCTGTACTCAGGCATGACCGGACGGACATATCCGGCAGGCGTACCTGAAACGAAGTCGATCGATCGAGCTCCGTTGTACTGAAAGTTCCCGCCTGCAAAGCCGCTAGCATCTCCGGTAATCGGAAAATCGTAGTCCGCCGATACATTGGCGGTGAACTTCGGGACATTCGGTAGGTTATCTCCCGATTTTCCGCCGATAGCCGGCGCGTCCTGGGTCAAGCGCGCATCGGTGTACGCCGCGTTGGCTGCCAAGCTTAGGCTCATAACGGGCTTCCAGGTCCAAGCCAATTCAGTGCCATCACTTCTCGCTGATGCCCCATTTCCCGTATCGAAGAAGCCATTAATCTCAGTTAGTACTTGGATATCCTTCCACTCGATATCGTAGGCCGAGACATCGATAGTCATTCGCTGCTCAGGAAACTGAGCCTTAGAGCCGACCTCATAGTTTGTAAGTGTGTCTGGTCGATAGGATACCGGGGCCCCGCCCTGAATGTTTGTGGGCGCATCGCCGGTGGGACCGCCCGGCCGAAACCCTGTGGCCACCCGAGCGTAAATCATGCTGTTCTTATCCAAGTCGAAACTGGGTGATACAAGATACGTGACCGGATGACTGGTCGAGCTCCCGACAGCGATGTACGTTGGTCCATTCAAGCGACCGGTATATGGTGTAATGCCCGTTTCCGAATCGCTTGTGACTCGTACACCGCCCAGTATCTTGAACTGGGACGTCACATGATAGGTCAGATCGCCGTAGCCAGCATACTCAGTAAATGTATCGTGCAGAATGTCCGTGAAGAGCCCGCCGGCACTTGGTTGCGCATCTGGCGGTAAGTCAGCATAGGGGACCGGGATATTGGTGAGGGTACTAAATGGTTCCCCAAAGGCCTCCGGCTTGACACTGTGCTCGTGAGTAAAGTACAAGCCGCCCAACCACTCAAACGTATCGCTGCTCGCGGAAGTGAGCCGAATTTCCTGAGTTTCCTTTTGGCTATCCAGCGTCACATTGTCAAACAGCCCTAAGTTTGGAATACCGAGGTTACTCGACACTAAGCCGCCAAATTTGACGGTTTCGTCTATGTCCCATACCGCGGTTCGATGTGCATAGCTCGAGATCGAGGTAAGGGCGGCCCAGCCAAAATCATAGTTGAGATTCAGGCCGTACTGGGTGTTCCGAAGATCCCAATCCTCGTCTCCATAGCGGACTTGCTGGTACTTTCCATAGATCGGAGTCATATTGGTGTTGAGATCTACTTCCGAGGTATTTGGAGTGTAGGAGTTCTGCACGAGTAAGGACAATTGGCCTGAGAACTTGTCCGTTGGCTGCCATAAGAGAGCAGCGCGCCCGCCATCTGCGCGGGAACTGTTAACGTTATTCAAGTTTCGATGCGGATCGTCGATGTAGCCAGGTTCGAGGCGATCGAAAGCGCTGATCGTAAAGCCCAATACGTGATTTATCAGCGGGCCATCAAACATGGCCCGCACGCCGCCGCCCTGTCCTCCGCCGTCCAGAGCGCTTCCGTCTACCTCAACCCGACCAAAGTAGTGCGTGAGGCTAGGTGGAATCGTGACGTACTTAATTAGGCCACCGAGAGCACTTGCGCCATACAGGGTCCCTTGTGGCCCCCGCAGAACTTCGATCCGTTGAAGCAAAGACGGGTCGATATCAAGCGTACCGATAGACCCGTAGGCGCTCGCCGTCGAGGATCCATACGGCGCATCGTCAATGTATGTAGCGGTCGTGGTCGAAATACCGGCGCCAAATCCGCTGTTGATGCCTCGTAGAAAAACCACTGTCTGCCCGGGCTCCGAAGAAATCAAATTCAGTCCTGGCACGCTGGCCGCATAGTCAGTGAGCTTGACATCCTCCTGACGCTCGAGCTCCGTCGTTTGCAACGCAGTCACCGGCGCGGCGACCGTGAGCAAGGACTCCGTTCTCTTTTCGGCCGTTACCACGACTTCGCTCAGCTCGTCCGTCGGGTTTGCCGTCGGCGGAGGTGCCGCCTGGGCATATACCGAAGACGCGGTCAGCACTCCTGTGAGGATTGCGACGGACGAGGCCGTCTGTAGCAGGAATTTGTGGCGATTCAACGTTTCGCAAGCTAACACGAGTTCAGTCCCCCTCAACTGTAGTTGTCAGTGCGAGACGCGAGCTGAAGCGTCCCGTAATTTTCAGTCTAGAGCGCAAAATGAATTTACTCAAAGGCCAATAGTTACGAAGCACTTTCTCTGAGGTTAAGTGGACTTATTGAGCTTGCGTTCGATCGCCAGTTGACTGGATTTCAAAAGGACTCAGGCCGGCGTGCCACGCAGCTCGATTGAATCCGTGAGCACGCTGGCCGGATTCAGATGAATACAGCCGACGAGGCGAAATGCTAGCGCCTGAGTCTCAACCAAAGGTTGCATGGCACAACCTCAGCGGCGGCGACACTGAAAAGACGTGCCCTGTTGTCTCGACGAGTGGTCTAGGTACCCATCGCCGTCATGAGGAACATAGCGGCGGATCCGATAGCGCAGAGCACCAGGAACAACGGTCCCGTGAATCGAACCCACTCAACGTAACCAACTTTCGAAACCGCCAAAAAGGCGAGCAGTACGCCGTTTGTCGGGGAAATCATGTTGGTGAGCCCTGAGCCAACCAGCGTGGCGGCTACTATCACCTGACCGCTAACGCCAGAAAGGTGGGCGATGGGGGCCAGGATCGGCATGCTGATCGCGGCTTTTGGCAGCACTGAATGGATGAGGACACCAAATAGCATTTCTGAAACCATCATCGCTTCCGCGACTACGCCGGGCGCATGGCCTTGAATCAGGTTGGCGAACCCATGGATGATGGTGTCCAGAATTTGGCTCGACTGCAGTACGATCTCTATCGACGTGCCGAGGCCGATCATTAGGCCTGCGAGCAACATGCCTTGCATGCCCTCGAGAAAGGCGTCCGCCGCGGCACCGGGCCGCAGCCTACCCAGCACGGCGAGTACTACGGCCAACGCGACGAACGCCGCGGCCAAACCCGCGCTCCCCCAGGACCAGATGCCCGTGCCGACGATGAGTCCCGTTCCGCCCAGAACAAGCGATATCAGTACACCGAACTGGCGCGGTGAAAGGCGAATCGCTTTGGGAACGTGATTGATCTTCGGCAGACGGCGCAGGTACAACAATACGTAAGCGAGGCCGGCGCCAAGGGTGACGACGAATATACCTAGCCTCGGCACAAAGCCGCTGAAAATCGGCACACCCGCAAGCGGCTGCACAACCGTGAGCGCGAGGGGATTCGTGACCGACGCTACCCAGCCGATCATGCTCGCCACCGCAACGACAGCCATTGCAAATAGGTTCGGCAGTCGGAGCCGCTGTCCCAGGCTCAATACCACAGGAATGATCGCGACATATTCAGAGATGAAGCCCAGGAAAGTCGCGCCGCACGCAATAAGCAACATCAGCCCGACGGTGAGAAGGTAGACATTTCCGTAGATGAGATGCAGCAGTCGGTCGATCCCGGCCTCAATCGCACCGGTCGCGCGCAGCACTCCGAACATGCCGCCCACGAACATCAGCATGACGATCAGGCGAGCCGATTTGATGATGCCAGCAGGAATGGCGACAAATAGAGCGACCAATCCGGCGGCTCGGGCGGGTGAGTCGGTTTCGGCCGGCGCGGTCGGCGCAAGCAGGGCTGCCAAGCCATTCACCTTGGGGATCAGGTGGTAGCTGCCGGGGACAATCTGCGTCGCTCGGTGATTGAATTTTCCGGCTGGGACGAGATAGGTCAGCAAGAGTGCAATCAGCATCATCGCCAGCATGATCAATAGCGGATGCAGGCGACCATGCCGGGCGGATCGCGATGCTCCGATAGTGGTCATGGCGCGGCCGGCTGATTGAGCGAGGCCAACTCGCCAAGCGTTACAGGCTTCAAGGGCGGTCGGATGTGAAAGAAGCCGACTTCCGAGGGTGGGCGGTTCTGGGCGGTGCTCAAAATGCGAGTCACCGTGTAGCCGCACTGGCGGCCCTGGCAGGGTCCCATTCCCGCGCGAGTGGCAGCCTTAATCTGGTTCGGCCCCGGACACCCAACCGTGGCCAAGGCCCGAATTTCACCTGCAGTGATCTCCTCGCAGCGGCACACAATTGTCTGGTCGGCGGGTGCGAAAACCTGCTCGCGTGGCCTGAACAGCGCATCCAGGAAGGGGCGCCCAGCGAGCTCGCGATCCAGCTTCCGACGAACCTGCCCACTCGTAGTCACCGCCGCATGCTCGCTGATACGACCAAGCTTGACAGCGACTCTGAGCGCAGCAAGGCCTCCCCGCAGTTGGGCTGCCTTTGCACCCGCAATGCCGGCTCCGTCGCCGACGATGAACAGGTCCGCCTGCGAACTCTCCCCCCAGCCATCGACAATGGGCGCATAGCAATCCTGGTTGGAATCCCAAGCCACCTTGCAATCGAGCGACAACGCTGTGTGGAGGCTCGGCACTACACCTTCGTGGACAAGCAGGACGTTGGCCGCAATGGTCGCCGTCACACCGTCTTTTGTCACATAGCGCAGCGCCTCGATCCGCTCCTTGCCGAGGGCCTCGAGCTCGAGGACACGCCTGATGACAGGTACGTTGCGCCTCAAGAGCCTTGCCTTCCAAAGGAGTCCCTTAACGAGATAGCTCGGCGTGCGAAGGGCGCCCGGCAGATGACGAAGCGCCGTCCGCCACTGTGCTGCCGGTGTCGTATCGAGATAGCCGGCCACCTGCCCGCCCGCACGGAGGAGCTGCACCAGATAGAGGAGCGGCAATGGGCCGCTACCGGCGACCCATACGGGACTGGCCGGGATCTGACCCGAGCTCTTGAGCAGAATCTGCGCCGCACCGACCGTCAGTACGCCTGGCAATGTCCATCCGGGGAATGGAACAGGCCGTTCCTGCGCGCCGGTGGCGAGAATCACGGTCTTGGCTTCGATGACTTGCGCCTGGCGGTCACGACTTATGAGCGCGCGGAAGCCGGGTTCAATCTGCCAGAGTTGCGCTCCCGGCTGGTAGATTGCCCCGCTGGCGCGGAACGCCTCGGCCACCGCGCGACCCTCCACATAGGAGGGGCCCAGGATATCGTCACGTCGTCCGGCCATCTCGACTGAGCGCCAAATTTGCCCGCCTGGCGCCGGCTGATCGTCAATGATCATCACTTGGACCCCGTGACGACGGGCGGCGATGGCGGCCGCCATCCCAGCCGGACCGGCGCCGACGATCAGAAGGTCTACTCGGTTAATGAGCCGACCCTCCGCTTACCGATCTGGCGCACGACCCGCATTCCATTGCACACAGGCTTGAGACAGGTCTGAATCGAAGCCACGCCGTCCACTTCGGCCAGGCAATCAAAACAAACGCCCATCATGCAATAGGGCGCACGCTTACTCCGAGTTAAGGGCGTCAAGCGCGACCATGCTTCCGTTTGCCGTAGCAGCACAGCAGCAACACTCTCGCCGGGCTCGGCCATGGCAGGTACGCCGTCAATATCGATAGTCAGTGCGCCGCGCTCGGGGTCATGCAGCTTTCGGAACATTGAAACGCCTTGGATGAAACACTTCGAAAGAGGGTGGCAGCTGACCCGCTGCGATAGCCGAGGCCAGCAGCTCTGCATGCGCCGCAGCGAGGGTCACGCCAGAATGGCACAGCGCTACAAAGACTCCGGGATGGCTCTGCGACTGCGCATAGATGGGATGCCCGTCGGGCGTCATGATGCGCAGCCCCGCCCATTGGCGGACCAAGTTAACCTCGCTCAGCCCTGGAAGCTGACGGATGGCCTTCGCGCTCAATGAAGCGGCCGCATCGCACGTGATGGACGTATCAAAGCCTACCTCTTCATACGTGCTTCCGATCATGACGGTCCCTTCCCGCGTCTGGCGCACACTATGGAGTGGTAGAGGCAGAAATGGCTCCAACCGTTCGGTGACCAGCATCTGCCCTCGTTGCGGCCGGATCGGGATATCGAGGCCGACTTGAGCAGCAAGTGCCTTCGACCCCAAGCCGGCAGCGATGACTACACGCGCCGCTGATATGCGGCCCGCTCCCAAATCGATTGTGGCTCCCTCGCGGCCATCCGTTTGCACTGCCCGCACAGTCTTGCCTGCGAGCAATTGCCCTCCCCTGCGTACTAATCCCACATGAAGCGCGGTAAGCAGGCGCAATGGGTTGCAGTGGCCGTCCCGATGCCCATAACTGGCGCCCACCACATCAGGTCCGAGTTGGACCTTGGGAAGAAGCTTGAAAAGAGCGCTTCGGTCAAGCATTTCCCAATCAGGTTCTGCACGGCCCAGCTGAGCCTGCCACCGCAGCAGGTCCGAGCGCCGCTTCTCGAATTCCGCTTCGCCCAGGCAAAACGTGAGACCGCCCTCGCATTCGTACTGTAAATCGATCGCGGTTGTGTCTGTGAGTTCGGCGCTAAAGTCGGACCATAGGTCCACCGAATCTCGGGTCAGCTGCTGGTAGGCTGGCTTCTCGTTGTGCTGCTGCTCGCCTTGACTGGAACGGTCCTGCTTGCGAAGCAAGCCTTTGCCTTGCAACCACACCAGTCCCCCATTGGCATTTGCGGCCCGGTAGTCCCGGTCACCGCCATCGATCACCAGCACACGGACGTTACGACCTGCAAGCCCGTAGGCGATCGCCGAGCCTACCAGGCCAGCTCCTATTACGACGATATCGACAGTCATGCGAGAGCTCGTTTGCATTTCGCGAGGGTAGAAGGCCATACTCTTTCTCGTCAAACTCTAGATTTGGGTCGGGTATTCCTCCAGGTTATGCCATGCCACGCCGACTCACGCTGCGGCAAGTCGAGGCTTTCAAAGCCGTAATCGAAAGCGGGAGCATCAGTACCGCAGCCGAGCTACTTCACGTCTCACAGCCTGCGATCAGCAAACTCATCGCGCACTTCGAGGCGGATACGAATCTCAAGCTGTTCGACCGCCTGACGGGTCGCCTGGTACCGACCGAGTCGGGAATGCGGCTGTATGAGAAAGTCGACCGTATCTTTGCGGGCGTGCGCCAGGTCGAGAGTGCCGTAGACGCCATTCGTCGAGAGGAACAAGGACAACTCGCGATTGGTGTGATGCCCGCATTGGCGGGCTCCTTCATTCAACGCGCCACCAAGCACTTCCTCAAGGACCATCCCGATGTGTTCTGCACGGTGCAAACGCGCAGCTCGCAGTGGATTGTAGATTTCCTGGCTACGCGAAAACTCGATGTCGGGCTGATCAGAAGCAGTATCGATAACCCGCACGTCACACTCGAGCCTCTAATGGAGCATCCGCTCGTCTGTATCGTTCCGCTGGATCATCCCCTGGCTGCAAAGAGCCAGATCGAGCCCGCGGACCTCGAACAGATTCCTTTCGTAGCCTTCCATCCGGATGCCTCCACCGGCCACCTTGTTGAGCGGATGTTTGAAACCTGCAAGATCAAGCCCAAAATCGTCCTTGTCGCCAGTGTCGCACCCACCGTGTGCGAATTCGTGGCTGCTGGGCTCGGCGTGTCACTGGTTCATCCGCTCATGGTGAGCGGGCTGGAGCAGCGTCTTGCCGTGCGGCGGTTCCAGCCTGAAATTGCGTCCAGCTTTCAACTCTGCCGCGGCCTCGACGTAAAGAACGCTAAGCTAGTCGAAGCCTTCGCGCAGGCGGTGCGTGCCACTGCGGCGCAGATTTCGCGCTCGATGTTCAGCGAGTCTTGAGTGACGACCGCCCGAGGCCCGGTTTAAAGAGGGTCCCGGCGCTCGGCAGACACGTAGCGCGCGACACCTTCCCGCTTTGACTCCATGTTTGCGAGGGGGCGACACATCTCCCGTATCAATCCGGATCGCGGTTTAGCCAGGCTACTGACAGAATGGCAGGTCTGATGCCGGGAATTTCCGGAACCGCACGGTAGTCCGGCATAACCTCAAGGAATGCGTGTTGCACATATCCGACTTGGACAAGAAGAGGCGCTTGCATACCATGCCTTTCAAGACCGAATCGATGCCGGATGACTCTGTCGATTGCGCTCGATAGCTGAGTCAGGCGCCATTAGGTCGACATGATCAATGTCCCGCAAAGCCACCGTAGAGGCAACGGCGAAATGAGCCATCCTACCCAGCCCACCGGAAAAGCCAGCGTGCCCTCCGGCCTGCTCATCGCGACGGCACTATTGCTGGCATGCTGGCTGGCACTCGATGCTTCGCAAGCGCTTGCCGCCGACCGTCCTCTTGTGCTCGAAAGGTCCATGATGATCCCGGGTGTCCCAGTGGGGCCTTATTCAGATCATTTGGCGCTCGATGTGCCTGAGGGACGGCTATTCGCAACGCCCCAAGCTGCCCATGCGGTTGCCGTTCTCGATCTTAAGGGCGGGCGGGTCCTGAAGATGATCCGCAACATTGGTAACCCACACGGAATCTTTTACAGCGCGGCGCTGAGGCGGCTATTCGTGGCAGACGGGGGAAGCGGTGACTTGAAGGTATTCAGCGGCGCGAACTACTCCCTGATCAAGACCATCCCTCTCTCCAAGGGAGCCGATGCGCTCATCTACGATCCGCGTACGAGGCTTCTGTATGTGAACAATGGTGGTGACGATGCCGGGATGGATCACTCGCTGGTGTCCGTAGTCGACATCGTGCGAATGGAGAAGGTAGCGGATATTCCCATTGCAGCGCCCGGTCTCGAGGGCTCTACTATTGATTCCGGAAGGCAGTTACTCTACGTCAATCTCGATACCGAATCGGCCGTAGGTGTCGTGGACTTGAGGAAACGACGAACGGTGGCAACTTGGAAGCTACCTATCGATAGGCATCATCGCAACATGGGCAGCGCCCTTGACACCGCACACGCTCGGCTTTATGTGGCATGCCGCGACTCTGATCTGTACGGATCTATAGTCGTGCTGAATACTAACAACGGACACCTGATCACTACACTCCCTATTGGCGGTTGGGCGGATGGAATCTTCATCGACCATAAGCGGCAGCGTATCTACGTATCAACCGGAGTGGGTCACATTGATACGTATTCTGTCGGCCACAACGATGCTTATGTCCGCCTGCCGACAGTCGACACGGCGATACTGGCCAAGACGAGCCTATACTCGAATGAGCTTGGCCTAATGTACGTAGATGTGCCGCATTTGGGTGACTTCGGCTCGGCGCAAGTAATGGTATTTGCGCCAGCTCCGTAGGATGCACCCCAAGCTCCGCCAGACGCGCAGCGACCCGTCGGATCAGTCGACGGAACGCCACAGATCGTTCGCGGCCTTCAGCGTCAGGACGTAACGCTTGCTCGCCACCGCCGCTCAGTCTTCGTCATGGACGTCGAGAATCGATTGCGAGGAGAAGCGGCCCTTGCGGACGTCATCGAGTCCTTCGAAGATGTTTGTCGCCACGGCATGATCCTGCATATCCTGGCGAATGAGATCACGAATGTATTCACTCGGCGTGGCGTAGACGTCCTTGTCACTGGCTCGCTCGTCCACGTATTTGCGGAGCGCATCGGTCAGTTGGACGTTCAGGCTGCTGCTCACGGGAAAGCCTCCCTCGGGGGCATTGGATGCGATTGCTCATATGCTATTCATCTGGCAATAGATGTCAATATTTGCCAGGCTAGCGGTGGGCCAGGTGAATCCTCGAACGCCGCTCCAACCGTCCCTCGCTTGATGCGACGCGCCGCCGATCCCGTTGCCCTCTCAAGGCTGTAACACGAGTTCGAATCTCTCGGCTGCACAATGGATGCGCGGCGCGGTTGACATGACGGAGAGCCGCCATTGATCAGGTCATACGCGCATGACCGTGCGCGTTTTCTATGCGCATTTCTATGTGCTATATTGGCAGCAATGAAGGAGGACACTATGCCACGCCGCCCTTCCACGACCGCGGTCCCCAAGCGTGCTACCAACGTCAGTATTCGCAGCGACCTGCTCGCCGCCGCTCGCGAAGCCGGAGTCAATCTCTCGGCCACGCTCGAGCGCGCGCTGACCGACGAGCTCGCCGCGAACAAGCGCAAGCGGTGGCGGGAGGAAAATCGTGAGGCCATCCAAGCCTACAACGAGCATGTCGAGAAGCATGGTACGTTCTCCGACGATGCACGGAGCTTCTGATGGCGCAGTTCACGGTCTACCGGAACAAAAACGCGCGTACCAAGGCAACATTTCCCCTACTCGTCGACGTGCAGTCCAACCTTCTGGAGGAGCTGCAAACGAGAGTCGTCATTCCACTGACCAAGGCGACAGCGCTCAGCAGAAAGCCCGTAGACCACCTGACTCCGATCTTAAGGTTCGAGGACGAGGCATACGTACTCATGACTCCGCAGCTCGCCGGCATAGCGCGCAAAGAGCTTGGAGCCCCGAGCGGCACTCTTGCGGAACACCGCGACGTCATTCTCGGAGCCATGGATTTTCTGCTGACTGGATTCTGACGACGTCGGAGCGACTTGCTCCCCGGGGGAGCCATTATTCAGAGACTTAGCTCCGCGACGAGCTGCACGTATGTTGGTCGGACGGGTGCTAGATCAGGAGCGTCACGCCAGCGGCCTTTCAGGTGGCTAGGAATGCCCGCAGGCTGGCCCCTCTCGATCCCGACCACACGGGAGCCGAAACGGTACGGTACGGCAGCACTCGCTTGTTCAGGGTGGCGGGGGAATTAACCAACCCCCAGCCTTAATGATCTCGACCATCGCTTCCCACCATGAGCGTCGGCACAACGATTGGTCTCCCTCCGGTTGAGAGACCGGAGATGAATTCATACGCCCCCGCCGCTCGTCAAGCCGGTAGATCTTCGCCGTCGCAATGTGTGCGCCGCCTTCGTCTGGACGCCTCGGATGCGTCGTTTTCGCTGTGAAGGGATCGCACGCCATATCTTCCCTCCCCCGAAGCAACTCAATTGGCACGACGTCCTCGCCCGGCAAACTTCGTCAGCAGCTCCAACGAGAACCTGGATTTCCGGCAAGATTCGCGGAGCGGTGCCAGCCGAAAATGAACTGCTTGACGGACGCGTCGAGATTACCGCATCATCTTCCACGGAAGATTGTACACCACTGGCGTCGTGCAGGAAAGTGCAAGTGGCGGCGGCTGACTTTTTTGGGCTCCGATTTGGGCGAGGTTCAATGACACATTTCCGGTTTGCGCCGCGCCAGGCCGGGCCAATCGCAAGCGTCTCAACCGAAGGGCCGGCAGCGCTCGTCGTGGGCGCAGGCGCGCGCCTCGACCGACTCCCTCTCGGCGCGATTCATCGCACTGTCCTCTGGATCATTGGGCTCAGCGTTTTTTTTGATTTCTTTGACGCCTCGATGGCCGGCGTGCTGGTCGGCGGTCTTCTCAGCAGCCATTGGTCTACGCTCTTGGGCAACACACTCTTTCTGGCCGCCACAGGCGCAGGTGGCGTTCTCGGCAACGTCGTCATAGGGAACTTCGCAGATCGCTGGGGCCGTCGCAACGCTCTGCGCTCGAGTCTCCTCCTGGTGGGGTTGACAACCCTAATTTCCGCCGGCGCCCCGTCGATGCCATATCTCATCGCACTGCGGTTCCTCTCCTGCGTCGGAATATCCGCGATACCCACCGTGGGTTTTTGCATGCTCGCAGAGATCCTCCCGCCCAGAGCTCGCGGCAGATGGAGCACCTTTGGCGGCGCCGTGGCGAACTCGGCAACGGTGTTCGCCGCACTCGCCGGATACTTGCTCATTCCATCGGGCGCGTGGCGCTGGATGTTCGTCATACCGGGAATTGCCAGCCTCGTGCTCTGGCGAGTCAGCAGCCTGCTGCCCGAGTCTCCGAGATGGCTCGAAGCCGTCGCGCGTACCGAACAAGCCGAGCTCACCCTCCGGCGCTTCGAGAGCGAAGCCTCCAATTCTCGCGGCGGCCTTTTACCTCCTATCCGGGAATCAGTCGGTGTATCGACCACCCAATACGCTTCGGGTGGTTCGCTCCTGCGGCGCCCGCTGCTCGGCCGTCTGCTATTCGGCGTTACCATCGCCTTGGCGGCGAATGTCGCGATTGCAGCCTTCCTCACTTGGTTACCCACTATGCTTCTCCGAGAAGGCCTCACGATTGCCGGTTCGCTGGGCCGCAACCTGTTGATCACCGCGGGTACGCCTTTCGGCGCGCTGCTCGGCGCACTGCTTGCGGACAGAATGGGGCGCAAGCGTGGACTCGTGTCGATCGCGGCCGTGGCGATTGTGTTGTCGCTTATCTTCTCGACGGCCGTCACGGGGGTGGTGTCGATTCTCAGCGGGTTTGCGCTTCTGTCCGCGATGGCATTCGTCGTGAACGTCATTTATGCGGTGTATCTTCCGGAATTATTTCCGACGAAGCTGCGCGTGCAGGGAACCGCAATTGCCGCCGCGACCACCAAGATCGCTTTCGTTGCGTTGCCGTTTGCGATGGCCGGCCTGCTCAAATGGGGAGGGCCGACGGCGGCAATGTCGTTGATCGAAGTGTGCCTTGTTTCGGTCGCGGCCAGCGTTGCACTATTTGGCTTTGAAACCGCATACCGCTCTCTCGAGGCGACTAGCGCACCCGAAGGAAATCTAAACCGCTCGGGACAGGCCGCAAAGCAGCCATGAGGAGCATCAGGGAATGACAAAGCTTCGTGCTCCAGGCTCCGGCGCGGATCGACTGCACTCGTCGCACTGGGGAACGTTTCTCGTGACGAGAGACGGCGACCGAATTAAGGTCCGCCCCAATCCTCTGGACCCGGATCCCTCTCCGATTCTCCGAAACATAGTCGACGCGCCGCGTCATCCATCCAGGGTGGCGCAACCCGTTATTCGTCGCGGATGGCTGGAGCGTGGCCCAGTTCCCGATGCAACGAGAGGCCGCGACGAATACGTTCCGGTCAGTTGGAGCGATGCCCTGGATCTGACAGCCGCGGAATTCAGCCGCATACGGCGAGAATACGGCTGCCAGGCAATTTTCGGAGGCTCTTACGGCTGGTCCAGCGCCGGCAGGTTTCATCATGCGCAGAGCCAGATACATCGCTTCCTCAATTGCCTCGGTGGCTACACCGCCTCCGTCAACACCTACAGTGCCGGCGCAGCAGAGGTCATACTGCCTCATGTGATGGGCTCGTATGAGTGCGCGAGATTCGGTGCGACGTGGCCAGACATCGTCGCCGCGACCGAGCTGGTCGTAGCCTTCGGCGGCATGCCGAGGAAGAACTCCAACGTCGGCCCGGGTGGTATCGGCCGGCACGAGATCAAGGCCTCACTGGCGGCGGCACGGGCCCGAGGCACTCAGTTCGTGCTCGTGAGCCCCATTCGAGATGACCTGCCCGGGGAGCTGTCGGCCGAGTGGCTCCCGGTGTTGCCGGGTACCGACGTTGCCCTGATGCTTGGCATTGCCCACACCCTCATCGCAGAACATCTCCACGATCAGACCTTTCTGCAGCGATGCTGCGTAGGGTTCGACAAGTTCGAGGCGTATGTCCTGGGCCTTACGGATTCCGAGGTGAAATCAGCGGAATGGGCCGGCGCCATTTGCGGTATCGGTGCAGAAAGGATCCGAGCCCTGGCGCGCCAGATGTCGCGCCGCACGACGCTTGTGTCCGTCAGTCATTCTCTGCAGCGCGCCGAGCACGGCGAGCAACCCGTCTGGCTCGGAATGGTCCTCGCGGCAATGATCGGGGCGATCGGGATCAAGGGCGGAGGCTATGCGTACTCTCTGGGAGCTTTTGCGCAAGTTGGCAGGCTCAGGCCCGTCGTATCACCCCCGCCGCTGCCTCAGGGGCGTAATGGAGTCAGGAGCTTCATTCCGGTGGCGCGGATCGCGGATATGCTGCTTAACCCTGGCGAGACTTTCGACTACAACGGTAGAACGCTGAGCTATCCGGATATCCGACTGATTCACTGGGCGGGGGGTAATCCATTTCACCACCACCAGGACTTGCGCAGGCTGCGCAGCGCGTTTTCCAGACCGGATACGATCATCGTACATGAGCCTTTCTGGACCGCTACCGCCTGTCATGCGGATATCGTGCTGCCATCCACGATTACACTGGAACGGAACGACATCGGTGGTGTGTCGAGCGATAATTTCGTAATCGCCATGCACCAAGCCATCGAGCCCTACGCCAGCGCCAAGGACGATTACGAGATCCTGGCGGAGCTCGCGCGCAGGCTCGATGTGGAGCCGGCGTTCACAGAAGGGCGATCGAGCGGCGAATGGATACGACACATGTACGCCCAACTGCAGGCGTCGCTCACACAGGCAGGTTACTCGGCGCCCGACTTCGAGGAATTCTGGGCAGCGGGGGAGCTCGAGCTTCCGACGCGGGAAGAAAATGCGCTGCGGCGCTTTCGGGCAGACCCGGAATCGGCTCGACTCAACACACCCAGCGGCAAGCTCGAGATCTACTCGGAACGGATTGCCGCGTTCGGATATCACGATTGTCCGGGGCACCCGGTCTGGATCGCCCCGGATGAGTGGCTCGGCGCGCCGGGCGAGAAGCCCTACCCCCTTCAGCTCGTTGCGAATCAGCCGCGGGGACGGCTGCATAGCCAGCTCGACTTCGGCGCCTTCAGTCAAGAGACCAAGATTGACGGTCGCGAAGTCATGCGCATGCACCCGGTAGATGCAACAGGGCGGGGCATCAGAGATCGCGATCTGGTCAAGATATTCAATCTCCGTGGCGCGTTCCTCGCCGTAGCGCAGCTCACTGTTGAGGTGAGGCCCGGCGTGGTCCAGGTGCCGACGGGTGCATGGTACGATCCCGTCCTGGTGGCAGACGGGGGCGAGGAGATTTGCGTAGGCGGAAACCCCAATACGGTAACGAGAGACGTCGGCACCTCACGCTTGGCTCAGGGTTGCACCGGCCAGCTCTGCCTCGTGGAAGTCGTCAGATTCGTTGGCAAACCACCGTGCGGTCGCGGGCACCGAGCGCCCGGGCCGACCGCAAGAGCATGACCCTCAGTCTCGGTCGGTGGGCTTGACCTGCCGCTGAGGCGCGAACTCGACCAGCGTGCGTTATCATTGGCGCACGTACGAGTTCGACTGAAGGAGAATTTGTGTATGGCCACAGCCGAAATCCGGCCGCTCAGCCACGCCGCCGACGTCGCCACGACATGGAAACGGGAGCGGCCGGACCTGGATTTGACCGGCTTTCTTCTCTCGATCTATGTCATGCGGCTCGGAAGGGTGATGGATGACGCCTACGATAGGATGTGTCGCAGTCGATTTGGCATCAGCGGCGCCGACATGCGCGTATTGTTTGCCCTGCGCCGGGCGGGGGAACCCTTCAGCAAGCGTCCCACCGATTTATATCGCGCCCTCCTCGTCACATCAGGCGCCATTACCAAGCAAGTCGACCGGCTGAGCAAGCTCGGGTTCGTGCAGCGGTTGATCGCCGATGAGAACTCCAAGAGCAACCTCGTAAGGCTGACCTCCAAGGGACTCAAGAGCGCGAACACCGCGTTTGAGTCACTTGCGAAGGAGTCGATCATCGCTCAGGCGATCGAGTCATTGTCAGAGTCTCAGCGGACATCGGCATATACATTCTGCGAGCACATGCTGCAGCAGATGGAATTGTTGTCGAAAGAGGCTCCCGCAGCAAGCAGGCGCCACGGCAAGGCGCGCAGACTCTACGTGGCGCGCGTGCGTCGCTAGAAGGTCAGATCGGGGCCTCCTAGACTCTCACCTGGTTGATTCGCATTTGGGGCAACCTGCCGGAGATCGTTAGACCACCATCTACGGTGATCACTTGCCCGATGACGTGCCTGGCCAGATCGGAAGCGAGAAACAGAATGGCTGAGGCCATTTCAGCCGGTACTGCCGCCCGTCCAATGGGGATAGTTCGATCGATCTCTGCCCAATTTGCGTCGTCCAGCATCTTGAGAAGCCTTGGGGTCCGGGTGAATCCCGGCGAAATCGCGTTGATTCGAATGTGTTGCGGCGCATACTCGAGAGCCGCAGCCTTCACCATATGATGCTGCGCGGCCTTCATCGCGCCGTAAGCGGTCTCGGCGGGCACGCACAGATCGCCCGAAACTGAACCCACAAATATCATCGGGCCTCCTCCCGCCTTCGCCAGGCATGGAACGCCCAGCTGCAGGGCGAGGAATACGTGGCGCAGCACGATATCGAACTGCCAATACCAGTCGCTATCGGTAAAGGAGGCCAGGGGCTTCAGTCTGGCTTCGCCGACAACATCGACGAGGCCGTTCACCGCCCCGAGCTCCGCACAGGCCGCAGCAAACATGCCCTCCACTTCCCCGCGTTCCGTGGCGTCGCATGTCCACGGCACGCCGCCCACCTCCCCTGCGACTGCCCCGGCGAGCTTCGCGTCGCGATCCACGCAGAATATTCGCGCACCCGCCTGCGCCAGCGCGTGAGCCGTCTGGCGCCCGATTCCCTGCCCCGCTCCGATGACTATGAACCCTCTGCCGTCGAGCCTCGCCATCGCGGTATAGTTGGGAACTTCATTCGGCTGCGGCTCGATCACGGCACACCTCGCAAGCGGCTCACCCCGCCGGTTGACTTCCCGGACCACTCTCGGTCGAGCCCCACTCACCGTGGCTCTCGCGTAGCAGACGCCGGATGACTTTACCCGTAGCGGTGAGCGGCAGCCGGGCGGCAAACTCGATGATACGTGGATATTCGTGGGCAGAAAGCCGCTGCTTGACGAGGCTGCGGAGCTCCTCGGCCAATTGCGCCGTGGGCGCGAACCCGTCGGCGAGCACGATGACCGCCTTCACGACCTCCGTGCGGATGGGATCGGGAACCCCGACAACCCCGGCCATGACAACCGCGGGGTGGCGCGAGAGGCAGCTCTCAATCTCGCCGGGTCCGATCCGATACCCCGCGCTCGTGATGATATCGTCATCCCGCGCGATGAATTTCGTATAGCCATCGTCGTCCTGGATCCCTATGTCACCGGTGATGAGCCATTCTCCTGTGAACTTTGCCTGGGTCGCGACCTCGTTGCCCCAATAGCCGAGGAACATCACCGGGTCCGGACGTTCGACCGCGATATGGCCCGCCGCGCCACGAGGAACCTCGCGCCCCTCGTCATCGACGATTCGCACGAGGTGGCCGGGTATCGGCGTGCCGGTCCACCCCGCCCGAGCTGGCGGCAATCCCTTGCCGTTTCCCAGCACCAGATTGCACTCGGTCTGCCCATAGAATTCGTTGATGGTTAGTCCGAATGTCTCCCTTCCCCACTCGAGTAGGTCCGCACCGAGGCTCTCGCCACCGCTCGCCACGGTGCGCAAGCTCAACTCCGAATGCGTGGCGCCTGACTGACGGAGCAGGCGTAGCGCGGTCGCCGGCATGAACACGTTCCGGACCCGACAGCGCGCCATGAGGTCAAGCGCCGAACCCGGGTCGAATCTGCCAGACCGATGCGCCACGACTGGGATACCGTGATGCCAGGAGGGCAGCAAGACATCCAGGAGACCGCCGATCCATGCCCAATCCGCTGGCGTCCAGAAGCAATCTCCGGGTTGTGGGAAACCGTCGTGCGGGAACTCGACACCGGGCAAGTGTCCCAGCAGTACACGGTGCGCGTGTAATGCACCTTTCGGGTTTCCCGTCGTTCCCGATGTGTAGATGACCAGCGCCGGCTCGTCCGCCAAGGTTCGCTCGGGCTCGAAACTATCGGCAGCCTGCTCGAGCTGGCTGTGGAAATCGACCGCTCCCCACGTCTCACCGTCTACGCAGAAGATCTGGCGAATCGCGGGGAGCCGCTCCCGGATGCTGGCGATCTTGGACAGTCCCTCGAGGTCGCATACGATCGCCGCTGCAGCGCAATCGCGCAACCTAAACTCCAGGGCTTCTTCCCCGAAGAGCGTAAAGAGGGGCACTGCGATCATGGCGCACAAATAGACTGCGATGTGCGAGACCGCAGCCTCGTGGCGCTGAGAGAGAAGAATGGCCACACGGTCGCCGCGCCGAAGTCCATGCGCGCGAAAAGCATTGGCGGTCCGATTGGCCAGCTTGCCGATATCGCCAAAGGAGAACTGCCGGCTCCCGCCTTCAGCGCCGATCTCAACGAGCGCTAACCTCTCCGAGTTCTGCCGAATGGCAACGTCGACGCCGATGTTGAACACCCTCGGTACGGCGATCTTTGGGCGGCCGTCACCCGTCGGTGCGTTTGTGCTCATGGCGACAATTCCGACCCAGGTTACTGCTCTCGGCCAAGGGCATTGCGAATTGACGCCGCCGCCTGCATCTGAGCCATCTCCGCTTCAACCACCAGTCCCCGCATTCCAAAGAACGTGTGAAACATGTGTGCGTACCGAACGTGCGTCGCAGCAACGCCGGCCTCGAGCAATCGGCGATGATACGACTCGGAGTCATCGCGAATAGGGTCATCCTCGGCCGAGAGGATCAGCGCAGGCGGTAAACCTTCATGCGAGGCAGCAAGCAGCGGCGAGAGACGCCAGTCATCGGCGCGCGCCGTAGTTCCGAGTCCGTACACCCGGTAGGCATGCAGTACATCGCGCTTGGTCTGCAGATAGCCGGTTGCGAACTGTTCGAACGACGGGTAGCTCAAGCGCGCATCAACGGGAGGGTACACGAGAACCTGGAACGAAATCGCGGGTCCACCAGCATCACGGGCCATCAGACACACCACCGCAGCCAGGTTTCCCCCGGCAGATTCCCCCAATACCGCAAGTCTTCGAGTGTCGACACCGATGATCTCGCCGTGTGAGGCGACCCAACGCGTCGCATCCCAAGCGTCATCGATTGCAGCCGGGAAGGGGTACTCCGGTGCCAAGCGATATCCGACACTGACCACCGCGGCACCGGAGTCCACAGCCAAGTGCCGGCACGTCGAGTCAAAGCTCGCAATATCGCCCATGAGCCAACCGCCGCCGTGGAACACCACGACCACGCCCTGCGCGTCCCGGGGCCTATACAGCCGCAACGGAATCCCACCTTGGGCGCTCGGAGCGAGCAAATCCCGAACCTCACGGACTTCCGGGCCCGGTGGCCGACCCGCGGTGCGCGCGCTGATCCATGCCCGGGCTTCTGCCGCGCTGCACTCCGCGATACTGACATGGTTCTGGAGTGAGCCTAGCAGCAGACGTAGTTTCGGATGAAGGAAGCCCTGCCCCAAAAAACACCCTCAAGGTTGGCCGCGCTCGCCTTTACGCTCGCGGTTCGGCATGAGACCGCGCCAGGTCTCGCGCTCGCTCTCTGAGAGATATGTGTCCACCGCACCCACGTCAGTCAGGTCCTCCGGAAGGCAGATCCCCTCGCCCTTCTCGAGCGCCCCCGCCGAGCGCAGCAGTAGCTTGCGCAGGCTGGCTACCGCTCGATCCGAAGCGACCAGATGCTCTCTCGTGCGGTCGACGACAGGTCCCATCGAGAGCGACATCGCCGCATCCTCCTGCTCCAGGCCTCGCAGGCCGCTCCAGTTGGAGCTCATTTGCGCGCGATTCTGCCCAAAACGGGTGCGCCAGCTCGCCTGCAAGTGGCAATCCTCCTCCGACCAATACCCTGGATCGTCGATCCCAAGAATTGATATGACTCGGGCCCGGTCCACGGGCTTGCGGCCATATACGACGATGAACGTGCTGGTATGCTCGTAATCGGCTGGAGTCTCGAAGACGATGAAGGAGGTCGTCGCTGACGGAATGATCCTGGTCGAAGGCATGATAAACGGAACGACGCGGACATTGAGGCGTCCCGATCCGTCCTCCAAAGCGGATGCACGGCGAAAGGCTGCGTAGTAGAAGCCAAAGTCCGTCTCGGATACCTCGAGCTCCGGATCGTTGTCGTGCACGGAGAGCGCGCCCGGGTGGTCCGTTTCCGGATTGCGTGAGAACTCCGAGTTCATCCACCCGGGACGCGCCGCATCGCTATGCAAAATCCCCACGTGGGAGCTATCAAAGCCTCCCTCCGTGAGCTGCAGGTAGTTGCAGTCTACGTCAATGCGGACCACTACGCGGTTCGACGGTGGCGCGTCCATGAAAGCGTAACGCGTGAAAGGCGGCTCGTTCCGTCTATCCCCCAGATACGCCCAAATGATCCCACCTTCTTCGCGCACCGGATAGGCGCGAGCCGCGAGGCTATTGCGGATTACGGAGCGGGAGCAGTTCGGAGCGTCTAAAAGCTTCCCTTTGCGATCGAACTTCCACCCGTGATACAGGCACCGGATACCACCTTGCTCGACACGGCCTAATGCGAGGGAAGCTCCTCGGTGCGGACATTGCTCGTCCAGCAGTCCTACGTCACCCTGAGAGTCCCTGAATGCGATTAGGCACTGCCCCAGAAGGCGCACACGCAATGGATCTCCGTCCGAATGCGAGATCTGAGCCGAGGTGCACACAGGTAGCCAGAACCGCCGGAATAACTCCCCCATGGCCGTTCCAGGCTCGACGCGACACACCCTCTCGTTCTGCTCTTTACTCAACATCCGCGCGACCTCATACTCAGTGAGTGTTATATCGAACGGCAAAAACGGCTATGCAACCGAATTGGCAGGCACGCGACCCCGGTTGCGGGGCAAATGGAACATACGCTCTATCAGTACTCGGATCTACGGCAACGCTGTGCGCCCAGCTCTGCGTTCGGGCGATCGTCACGCTATAAGGCGGCCGAGCTGCTATTGCCGCGAGGATCGCGCCGCCCGGGCTCCCCTGCGCCGCGACGTAGTAGCGATCATCGCCTGGGTTGTACCAAACCTGGTCGGATCCGGAGACTCCCTCGATCTCATGAATGATCGCGCCGGTGCGGGCATCCATGATGATTGTTCGGGGACGAAACACCCAACGTCTCTCATCGGCCCCGTGTAGCTCGACTGACCCGAGACAGCCTATGAGCATTGCTCCGTCGTTCGCACGCGAGTCCAGCGCAATCCCCGATGGCCGACATCCTTCTACCGGGTAGGTGGAAACGACCTTCAGTGCCCGTGGATCGATCACCGCTACGGCTCCACTCGCCAGATCTCCATTGAGCTCCCTCAAAAGGAGATAGAACATCCCGCTTGCCGGCGACCAGGCCGACGCCTCGAGCTCTCCCGTCACGTGCGGGAATGCGATTCGGCCGACAATACGATGGCCTCGTTTCGTTGAGATGAACGTCACAAAACGAGGGCTATCGTCGGGGTTCGTCACAAGAACCAGGTGGTCCCTGGCATCGTAAGCTATGGTGTCGCAGCGATCGGCTCCCCCGGTTGAAATCGCATCAGCGATTCTCTGTGCTTTTAGATCGATTACTCGCACGGCACTGTCAGCATCGGATGCCCATACCTGATCTCCAATCGCGATTACGCCGGTAGGGCCGACGCGCGCATAACCCGGCGGAGTGCGTCCGCTAAAGCCTCCTATTCGGAACAGAAAGCGCCCCGTCGTCGCGCGAAACACATCGATGGCGCGGTTCGAAACATCGCTCACCAGGTATAGGTTGCGCTCCGGATCAACATAGCTCAGGTCGAATTCGCCGAACGGATGTCGCGAGGACGAGTTCGGCACCTGCACGGTTCCAATGCGCATCAGCCGCGCGCTCCCGGCATGCACGGAGATTGACACGCCGATTAGCGAAATCATCACGACCCATCCAATTAACCTCAGTCGATCGAAGCAATCGCTGGTTCGAGCTCTCATCCCGCCACCTCATACTCATCGACCGATGCGGCTTCGCGATCCGAACGGTCTGCGCCTCTCGGTTCATACCGCTTTCAATCTTCCATGGAAGATACTATACGCACCGGCGCAACGCTCGTCAATAAGGCTGCTCTTCGCGCCGCGGTTGCGATCCCTGCAACTTCGGACGAGTTGCTCTTCTCTCGAAGATTGGGCCCCATAGACGCTGGCGAGCAAAGTTTTGCGGGCGGCGCTTGACGAAACGCATTTGTTGCGGCAGCATCTTCCACGGAAGATTATTTGGAATGCCAACACGGTGATGCCGGACCCCGAAAGAGGGTAACCGCACCGACCGAAAGCAGAGCTAGGGGAAGCCGTTCGTGGACCTTCAACCCTCCCGACCAGGAGACCCCGTGTGAAAAATCTCGCACGTCATAGCTATATACTCGCGCCACTCTTCGCAGCAACCGCCAGTTTCAGCTTGCCGTCACACTCGCTTGCGGCTGACTCCGCCCAACTGTCAGAGATCATAGTCACCGCGACTAAGACGGGAGCTCAACCCCTCCTCAGGGTCCCGGTAGCAATTCAGGCTATCACGGGGGCACAACTCCAACAGCAGGGTTCTGTCGACTTCAACGACTACTTTCGCGAAGTCCCGGGACTCTCCGTGTTCGACCAGGGCCCGGGAGACAAGCGCTACATCATTAGAGGCATCAATGCCGCAGGGGCGTCACCGGTTGGACTCTTCCTCGATGACGTTGTATTCACTGGCGATAACGCAGGTGATGGCGGCGGACGAGAGCCGGATCTGAGACTTTTTGATATCAATCGCATCGAAGTGCTCAAGGGGCCCCAGGGTACGACTTTCGGCTCGAGCTCGCTTTCCGGGGTGCTCCGTTACATCACCAACGAGCCTGATTTGAATTCATTCGAGCTGGATCCGAGAGTCGCCCTCACCAGTCAGAAATATTCGCAGGGAGTCGGTGCAAACGGTGACGTTGCGATAAACATCCCGGTGGTGCCCGGGGTGTTCGCGCTGCGTATAGCCGGGTATGGCGCCGATGAGCCCGGATTCATCAACGACAAGTTTCAGACCGGCGTCAACGATGATCAAACGTTGGCAGGTAGAATAATGGGTCGTCTGCAGGCCACGGATTCGCTGGTGATCGATTTCATGTATATGTATCAGGATGCACATACCGATGGCGACTGGCACTACGATACGGTCGACTATTTCGGCAAGCCATTGCCAAGGTTCACGCAGGCAAATCTGGCGCGGACCGGCTTTCCTGACAGAATGGAGCTCGAGGAACTTTCAGTGCGGCAAAAATTGCAGTCAGGTACATTCACTGTCGTCTTGTCGGGGACTGACCGTTACACGGATCTCATTCGAGACACTTCTCAGGGGAACGCGCTTTTGCTTGGCCCCGACGACCCAGCCGCAAAGGGTGTGTTGTCCATTATCGCGGAACCGCAGAGCCGCAGTCTCTACAGCGTGGAGGGGCGTTTTGCATCCAGCCTCAGCGGCCCCCTACAGTTTCTTATCGGATCATACGTGCAGTGGGAATACCAGGACCAGGGTCAATACATCTATCCTACCAACAGCGCCGGCTACATAGACCCCTCGTGGGGTATCTATTATGGCCCGATCACTTTCATCGATCTATCAAGAACGCACATCAACGAACAGGCAATCTACGCGCAGTTGACCTGGAGCGTAACCGACAAGCTCAAGCTGACCGCGGGTGTGCGCGGGTTCAGGTTTGACAACAGCTTTCAGCCGAACGAGCCTATCGCTTTCGGCGGTTCCCCCGGCCCCGGCGTAGGTGGCAAGACGACCTCGGATCAAGCGTCCGCAAACGGGCGCTTCAACGCGTCCTACTCCTTCACAGAAGACATCCTGACTTACCTGCAGATCGCACAAGGCTATCGGCCAGGCGGCTCGAACGATCAGATCGGTGCTTCCATCGAGCACACGGTGATTCCAGCCGGCTTCAGGTCCGACAAGCTAATCAATTACGAGCTCGGGTATAAGCAGGCCGCGTTCGGGAATCGCTTGCACCTGACCACAGACGTCTACTATATAGATTGGAAGGACATTCAGGAGCAGCTTCAGCAACCAGTTCCAGGTCTATCGAACGCGACGTTTCCGTATATAGGAAACGCCGGCGAGGCGCACGTTCTGGGATACGAGCTCGAGACCGAAGCCAAACCGATAAGTCCATTGACTCTTGCGCTCGGCGCAGGATACACGCATGCCTACCTCATCAGCGCCGATGTCGGCGCTGGCGACGGAACTCCAGGCGATCCACTCCCCTACGTCCCACGATTTACCGCGTACGCCTCTGCGGATTACGAGTTTCATGTAGGACTGCAATCCCGGATATTCGTGGGCGGCGATGTCACCTGGACGGACAGCCGTGCGACGGACTTCCCGGAAAACACAGCGACCTACTTTCCGCTGCCGCCTAACGTCTTGACGAACCTCAGGTTGGGACTGAAAAGGGGTGTCTGGACGATAGAGCTCCTGGGCAAGAACGTTTTCAATAATACACGTACCACCGACGTGTTTTCGCTCCTTCCAGGACTGACGGCACCAGGTTACTTTCCCGATGCGCCGCGAAGCATCTGGCTTCAGGCAAACGCGGCGCTATGATCCACTGGGATTCGGGCCCGTGGACACAGCTGAGGCACTGCCCATGATTCACATCGACCACGTCTGTCTTGCATGTCAAAATCTCTACGAGGCGGCGGCCCGGCTACGCCGGGAGACAAAGCTCAACAACTATGACGGGGGCTGGGGTTCCATCGGAAATGCTCTCCGAGTGGTCCCCCTGGGTAATTTCCAGTACCTGGAAGTCGAGTCGATCATCGATCGCGACCGGGCCGAGAACAGCCCGATGGCGCAACACTTTCTGCGCGAGACCGCTTCGGGCGACGCGCTACTCGGCTGGGTGCTGAGGCTCGATACGTTGGAAGAGCTCGTGGAAATCGCTACGCGTGTGCGAGGAAACACCCAGGTCGGTCCCTTTACCGCCCGCCTCAGGCCCGACGGCACGGCCGTTCAGGTTAACGCAACCCCGCCGTCCATAGAGGCATGGCCCAAGGGACTACCCAATTTTGTGTACTGGCCGGAAACCACAATTCACCCGGGAAATGAGCCGGCACAGCACTATATCCAGCCGCGAGGCATATCCTGGATCGAGGTCGGAGGCGACGAGTCCGTCATTCGCGAATGGATTGGCCCAGGCGCATCCGCCCTGCCGATTCGTTTTGCGGGTGGCAATCCCGGTATACGGGCAGTTGCAATCGCGACGAGCAACGGCGATGTGGTGATTCGGAGGTAGCGAACGCCGATGTACGAGTAGCTCACGGCTGTTTCGATTTTGGGTCCACTCCGCAACAGCAAGAGGCCATGTTCGTGACCGATCCCCAGCGTTCTTTCTACCCACCTGCGAGGCGGATGTGCTAGCTGCAGCTCACGAGTCCATTGGCCACACGCCCACCGCGGAGCGGAGCCTCCTGGTTCTGGACGCAAAGGCCAATGTACCGAATCCGCTGGAACAAGCGATCAGCGGAAACACCATCGATACGGGCACGCCAATTGAATTCGCGCGCCTGAGGAAGGGCGGCGTAGGTGCGGTCGTGCTCGCGGCCAATGTGGTCAGAGGTCCAAGAACCGCGGCTGGAGTAGCGGCGGACAGGGCTGTAATCACAGCTAAGCTGGCAGCAATAAAGGATATTGCGCGCCGGAAGCCCGACGGCGCAACGATTGCGCTCACCGTAGACGACGTGCGGGGAATCGCAGCTAGCGGGAGAACTGCGATAGTCTTGGCGTTGACCGGCGCGCATGCACTTGGGGGTGACATCGCCGCTCTCGCCAAGCTCCATCGCGAGGGCGTGCGGGTCTTGGGGTTGGTGCATACGGGTAACAATGCGTTCGTTGATTCCTCCCGACCCTATGCCAACGAACCGGCCAATGAACATGGTGGGCTCTCCGCATTGGGGTTTCTGGCGGTAGAAGAGGCAAATCGTCTCGGCCTGCTCATAGACGTCTCACAGTTTACTCCGGCCGCCGTGATGCAGACGGTGAAGCAGAGTCGTTCACCGGTGGTCGCTTCCCACTCGGCCATTCGTGCCCTGGTCGATAATCCACGCAACCTCACTGATGAGGAACTGACCGCGATAGCTGGTTCCGGCGGTGTCATCGGGATTGTTGCATTCAGTTTGTACCTCAGAAATATTACGCAAGCGGAATTAGAAGCAAGACAACAGGTCACTGATCGTTATGGTGGTCTACGTAACGGATATGAGGGTTTGTCACCGGAGGCGAGACAGGCGTATTACCGCGAACTTGCGGCCGTTACTTCTAGGGCGACGCTTGACGATTATATGGCCGCCATCGACTATGCCGTCGATCTTGTGGGAATCGATCATATTGCCCTGAGCTCGGATTTTAATCAGGGCGGCGGCATTGACGGGTGGAGCGACGGCAGCGAGACGCCGAACGTCACGGCTGCGCTGCGCGGGCGTGGATATTCAGAAGACGAAATTCGCAAGCTTTGGGCTGATAATTTTCTGCGCGCCTTGCAGCAGGCGCAGGCCTTGGCCGCGAGCGGGCCCGACTGAAATCTGAGTCAGGTGCGCGGCGCTGACAAGGCACTGGTGACGGTATTGCGGGCATAACAATCCCCGGGCGTGCCCCATAGCCAAGCAGGTGGCGGCAGCGGCCTTCGAACGTCAGTTGACTCAAGCCCATCCCAAATCGCCATCGCCGCTCAGTCTTCGTCATGGACGTCGAGAATCGATTGCGAGGAGAAGCGGCCCTTGCGGACGTCATCGAGTCCTTCGAAGATGTTTGTCGCCTCGCTGGACAACCGCTTACACTCGGCGCCAGCCACCTGGAACGCCCACCGATTCAAGCCGTGAAAAGATCGATCCTAGCCACCAATCTGACCCTTGGTCTGATCGCCGCCGCGCTCGCGGTGGACCTCCGCGCTGCGCAGCTGCCATCCGACGCGACGGTCGTCTCCGCAACGGCGGCGGCGAGCGACTATGCGGCGCCCGTGCTGGCGGGCATCAGCAATGAGGGGCGCAACGGGCAACAGCCCTACGTGACTGCAGGCGACAGGGCGTATCTCATAGGAACGCAGGACGGAAACTTCCCCGACATGGGTCAGCACATACCGGGTGAAATGGGCGGTCTATGGCTGCCCCCCATCAAGCTCATCGACGGCTTTCAGGCACGAATCACGCAAGCGGGGACCGACAAGGAAATTCTGCTCTCAGAAAGCAGAGAGATGATCACCTATCCGTACGCCAATCTTTTCAGATATGGTCGGGTGCTGAATGATCTGGATGTCGAACGCTTTCAGTTCAGCCCGGATCGACAGCAGGGGCTGATCATCCAGTACCGCTTCAGGAACCTCTCGAGCCGTACGCGACGACTGCGCTTCCAGTGGTCCGTCAAAACCGATCTGCGCCCCGGATGGAATCCGCACCGTGTCGGGAACCAGGATCGGGATGGTCAGGATGTAGTCGATTGGTATCCTGACAGAGGCACCTTCGTCGCCAAGGACATGTACAACCCCTGGTTTTGCGTCTGGGGCGCGGTGCTACCGCCGGCGGATGCGCGGCGAATCGAGCATCCGGATCCGATCCGCACGAACGGCCACGGCGTGACGGCCGCGTCCAGCTATACGGTCACAGTCGGCGCGCATGCCACCTCCACTCTGACCTTCATCGTTGCGGGCTCCACCACCAGCCGAAGCAACGCTGTTGCAGTCTACGACCATCTGGCGAAGGACCATGACCGCCTCCTGGCGAAGAAGGTGGCGCTCTATCGCTCGCTCATCGATCGGGCTCGCATAAGGATCCCCGACCGGCGCCTGCAGGCGGTCTATGACTGGAGCAGGATCGATATGGAATGGCTGATCAGGGACGTTCCAGGCGTCGGACGTGGTCTCAGCGCCGGCTTCATGGAATATCCGTGGTGGTTCGGGACAGAGACGTACTCCCTGCACGCGCTCACGGATACCGGCGATTTCCGGCTGGCAACGCAGACGTTGCGGCTGCTGCGGGATCAGTCGTACAAGGCGAATGGCAACGGCCGAATCGCGCATGAGATCACGACAGAGGGAGAAGTGACCAATCCAGGGAATACGCAGGAGACGGCGCAGTTCGTCATGACTGTCGGCAAGGTATACCAATGGACGGGAGACCGGGCATTTGCGAGAGAGATGTACCCGGCCGTCAGGCGAGGAATCGCCTGGCTACTCGGTACGATGGACCAGAACAGAGACCTGTTCCCGCAGGGGTATGGGATCACGGAAACTCTGGGTTTGAACGCACAGGTGATCGATGTCGCAGTCTATACGCAGCAAGCCCTGGAGGCTGCGGCGCACATCGCCGCTGCAGTGCACGACGAGGACGCAAGTGACCGATACCGCGAACTCGCCTCCAAACTGAAAGCAAGAATCAATCAGCGACTCTGGATCGAAAAGGATGGTACGTACGGCGATTTCTACGGCAGCCGCTCACAGGCAATCGCTGCGGCCGCAGGGGCGGTTGCGCAAATAGAGCTCAAGGGGGCGGGCAGGCTCACCCGGAAAGACCAGGACTTGATCGCACACTACCGACGGTTGCAGGCTCAATTCGCCGCCATGCCGGACGGAGAAAGGGCCTGGATAACAAATGAAAACTGGGTCATTGCAACGCCTTTGGAAACCGGGATCGCGCCGCGGGCGCGGGCGATCCGCCTTCTGGATAAGATCAGGCGGGAGAATACCGGGGAATATGGTCCCTACCTATCCGCCGTCGACAGACAGTCGATGATGACGATCTCCACGGGAGCAGAAGCGGTTGCGGAAGCCGAATATGGCCGCATCGACGCTGCTATGTGGTACGTGAACAGGATCGTTCAGACATTCAATCGCGTAACGCCGGGCTCGATGTCGGAAATGATGCCGGATAAGGGCTGCTTCACCATCGCATGGACCAGCTACGGCATAGTGCTGCCATTGGTCGAACACGTCTTCGGCATCCAGCCGGACGCCGCCAACAGGACGATTGTGTTCGAGCCGCACCTTCCCACGGGCTGGGAGGACATCAGTATCGAGGAACTCCCGGTCGGCACCAATCTCATTTCCTTCTCGCGCGCTCGAACGGGGAATGAAGTCTTGTACGATATTGAAGCCAAACGGCGCGGTTGGACCTTCATCTTGAAGACGAGAGCTTCACCCGCCGCCAGATATTTCCTCAACGGCAGGCCGATCGCAGCTTCGGCTTCCGGCATTCGTATGGACGGTACCAGCAACCGAGTGCTCATCACGGGGTGAACGGCGGCTCCCGGCACTCGATACCCTTCTAAACAGCAAGCCCGATCAAGTGCGGGGCAGGCAGGCCATCTAATGTGTCTCGAGTATTGAATTCCTGACGAGTTGTCGCGATGAGTTCACACCCTGGGAGCCCTGTTGAGAGAGCACTGTGGTTCATCGAGAGCCACTTCGCGGGCGACGTCACTTTGGATCAGATCTCGGAAGTCGCCTGTGTATCGCGATTTCACATGTCGCGAATGTTCGCGGCAAGCATGGGAATACCAGTGATGCGCTATCTGCGAGCGCGACGCTTGAGCGTCGCGGCGCGAGCGCTGGTCAACGGGGCTCCCGACATTCTTGCAGTGGCGCTTGCCGTCGGATATGGATCGCATGAAGCTTTTACCCGGGCATTTCGCGAGCAGTTCGGAGTGACGCCGGAGTCGGTGCGCGCACAGGGGCACCTGAATGATTTGCGGGTGACGGAGGCGATGAAAATGCAAGGCAACCTCTTGAAATCGTTGGAAGCTCGTTTCGAAAAAGGGCGTGTCCTTCTCATTTCCGGAATGGCCTCCCGATACGACTGCGAGAGCACGACGGGCATTGCGGCGCAATGGCAGGGATTTGTGCCACACATAGGACATATCACGGAACAGATCGGAGGCAAGGCATACGGAGTCATGTGCAACTTCGATGAAGATGGGAATTTCGACTATGTGTGCGGCGTAGAAGTCAAAGGCTTCTCACAAGCCCCCTCGGATTGGACCCGCGTTCGCATTCCGGCGCAGGATTACGCCGTCTTCACGCACCGCGATCACATCGCGACCATACGGAGCACATGGACGACCATCTGGAACAAGTGGCTGCCGGACTCAGGCAGAGAGGTGGAGGACGCACCGAGCTTCGAACTGTATGGAGAGGACTTCGATTCTGCGGCGGGTCGTGGTCTCGTGGAAATATGGCTGCCCTTGAAAAAACGGGAATGATGATTATGCGAAACTCGAGTGGTAGAGCCCTCTCGCTCATCGGGTTGTTACTCATTCCATCCGCGGTGATGTTCGGGGCCCACGCTGCCAAGGCTTCGGCCGGGGAGACCAGGGGCCGACCAACCAAGGAGAATGCACTCGCGGCGGAAAAAGACCTCGCGCAGGCGCTACGGAGCAACGATGCCGACGGTTTCTGCCGCTTGCTGGACCCGGACTGGGTGGTTGTCGACGGTAATGGCGGACTAAATCACAGGGCGAGCGTCTGCGCTGCGATCAGGGCGGGCACCTTTGCGCGCAAGACCTATGAGCCGGACCTGGCGAATGCCCGAGTGCGCGTCTACGGCAATGTTGCAACCATGACCTTTCATCTCTCGCTCTCGGGTCCTTTCAAACATAAGACTTTTTCGGGGCAAGAGGTCGAGACCGACGTCTTGCGGTGGGAGGACGGCGGCTGGAAATGTGTCCTGACCCACGAGACCGACGTACTGGGCACGCTGGTGATCAAGTAGAGGGTCAGGGAGAATCGGGACCGAAAGCTAACCAGCAAACCCCTGCTCGCGAAACCAGCCAGAGAGCGTTGCCGCGGCGCTTCGCAATGGAGATGCGCTTTGGGTCGCTTTGGCGAGATTCATCGCACCCGAGTAGGTGACGATGACGAAGTCTGCGGCAGCCGAGCGCTGCGCGCGATCCAGACGAGCCCCCTCGCGCGTGCTGCTCAACCGTTGCGCGAGTGCTTTTTCCCATTCTTTGAAAATCGCCTGCAACGGTTCCCGATACTGTGGGCTCGCGTATGAGAGCTCCATCGCGAGATTGTTCAGCGGGCATCCCCGGACGAATCCTTGCCGCTCGATCGAGCGGATCAGACCGGCGAATATTTCTGCGACGGTCCTGCTCAGTGATTTCGAGTGCCTCACTGGCTCGATCCAGAGTTCCCGAACGGCAGGCGCCACACGGTCGGCGATCACCGCCATCGCCAGCGCCTCTTTCGTAGGAAAATGATGGTGTAGGGCACCGGAAGAGATTCCGATGGCGGCCATGATGTCCCGCATGCCCGTTGCGTTGTATCCCCGTTCCTGAAAAAGGTTTGCCGCAGTGTCGAGCAGCCGGGACCGCAACCCTTCCGGATCGTTGCGACGAGTACGCCCGGGCCGTACTTTCATCGGCTCGAGCTTGCCGGGACCCGGCTGAAACTGCTGACCACGACGCATTATACAGGTCTCGCCGAGCGGGGCTGCGGAGCACCCGGCCAAATGAGCTGAGATTGCCGGCTCTTGACAGGGCCTGCGCGGCCGGCGCAGATTACAAACCGGGCGATCGGTCTGTATTGAGGGAGTTTTCGGATGCTCCGATTCGGGCTCTATGGCGTCTTCCTGGTCAGCTTTGCTTATCTGTCGGGTGCCGATGCCAAAGCGGCCGCCGCCTCCCCTGGCGATGCATCGGCAACGGTCGATACGCAGGCGCACGCATTCGATTTCCTGATGGGCACCTGGACGGTGCAGAATCAGTTGCTCGCCAGGCGCCTACAGCACTCGCACGAGTGGCTGCGGTTCCAGTCCACCGACTGCGAGAGCCCTCTGCGCACGGGCACCGGCAACCTCGAATACTTCCTGACCGGCCATTGGCCGGACTTCGTCGGCATGGGCTTGCGGCTCTACGAGCCGCAGACTCACAAATGGACGATCTATTGGAGCGACAATCGTTTCAGCCGCGGCGTGCTACAGCCGCCGGTCAGCGGTGACTTCCACGACGGCCGCGGCGTGTTCGAAGGGCCCGACCATCTGAACTCCGTGCCGATTGTCGTGCGCTACACGTGGCGCAGCATCGATCATGACCATGCTCGTTGGTCCCAGGCCTTCTCTCGCGACAAGGGCAGAAGCTGGGAGGTCAATTGGATCATGAACCTCACCCGTATCCCGGAGAATGTCAATGCATCGCCATCGCCTTGCGCTCTGCATCCTGCTCATCGCTAGTCTGCCTGCAGCCGCGGCGGGCCAGTCCGGTCCCGGCTGCACCGGGGCCGGGTCGATGGACGACACGGCGCAACTCGGACACTTCGACGTGATAGAGCTCCGCCGCTACCCTATCGCACCCGGCAAGCGGCTGGATTTCGCTAAATACTATGAAGCATGGTTTCCGCCGGCATTCGAGCAGATCGGCATTCTGGTATTCGGAGAGTTTTTCGAACGCGGCACGCAAAACAACTTCACGTGGATCCGGGGGTTTCATACGGTTCAGGACCACGCTATCGCCAATCCCCAGTTCTACTTTGGGCCGGTCTGGCGTGAGCACAAAGCTCTGGCCAACAGCCTCCTTCCGGGCATCGATGACAATGTGCTCGAGCTACATGCCCTAAATGCGCAGACGGAAGTTCCGGCGCTACCGGCGGTGGATCCGGTCGCCGAACCCAAGGGTGCTCAGGGTGTGATTGTCGCCGAGATCTATTCCGTCAAGCAGGGCGCCCTCCAGCCCTTTTCCGACCGCGCGCTGCAAGCGTTCTCGCGATACAGTGTCCCGGGCGTAAGGGCCGCCGGAGTGCTGGTCACGCTCGAGGGGCCGAACAATTTCCCGCTGCTGCCATTCAGAACGGATGGGCCATACCTCGTGGACCTTCACATCTTGCGTGATCAGTCAGTGCTCGAGGAAACTTTTGATCCGCTCCTTGCGCGTACCAAGGAAGATCTTCGGGCAACCGGCATGCTGCGGCGAGCGCCGGAAGTGCTGATCCTGGACCCGGCGAAGCTGTCACGCTTGCGTTGGCTGCCGGATTGCAAGTGATCGCACCAGCGCGTGACTGCTCGTCGGACAGGCCCGCTGCCGCTAGCGCTGGGGGACGGTCGCACGCTGGTGCGCTCGACGTTTCGCGTAGGCGGCCCGCGCCGCATCCATGCGGGAAGAATTCTCTATGACCCATTCGGCGAGTGACTGGACCGGCTTCAGAAAGTCCTTGCCGAGCTGCGTGAGCGCATATTCGACCTGAGGCGGGGTAACGGGTGTAACGGTTCTGGAGATGAAGCCGTTCTCCTCGAGCTCCCGTAGTGTTGATGCAAGCACCTTTTGGCTGATCTCACCAACGTCCCGGCGCAACGCATTGAAGCGGCACGGGCCGCGCCCGAGCACACGCACCACGAGCAGTGTCCACTTGTCGCTGATCCGCGCGATCAGACGGCTGAGGTGCTCACACGGAGTGGTATCCCCGTGGTTACCTGGTATCGACAAAGTGCCTGCTTGTTTCGCCACGCATACCTCTTGTAATCTGGTTACTACTGGAAACCGCCACACAAGAGGTTATCATGGATTCCAAGCCCCGAATTGCCGTAATCGTCGGCTCTACCCGCCCCACCCGATTTGCCGACGCGCCGGCGCAATGGATCTTGAAGCAGGCTCGGGCGCGCGGCGACATGGAGGTGGAACTGGTCGATCTGCGTGAGCACCCGCTGCCCTTCTTCGCTGAAAAGGCATCGAACATGTGGCTGCCGAGCGAGGATCCCGAAGCCGTTCGCTGGCAGAAAACCATTGCCCGGTACCACGGCTACATCTTCGTGGTAGCGGAATACAACCACTCGATCACTGCCGCCCTCAAGAATGCGCTCGATCAGGCCTACAAGGAATGGAACCGCAAGCCTTTCACGGCCATCGGTTACGGCAGCGTGGGCGGGGCACGGGCGATCGAGCATCTGCGGTCGATTGCGGTGGAATTGCAAATGGTGTCGACGCACGCCGCCGTTCATGTCGGCGGCAGCGATCTCAAGGCCGTGCACCCGATGTTTGGGAACAAGCCGTTCGGCGAGATCGAGGCGGGGTTGCTGCCCTCGACGAAGACCGCTCTCGACGAACTGCTTTGGTGGGCCAAGGCGACACTGGCTGCGAAGGCCACCGAAGCAGCGTGAGACAGGATCGGTAATTGCGCGGCTTGTGGACAGAACGCCCCTAATCCGAGAGTGCCATCGCAATCGCTCGTGAATTGAGCATGAGCGCGCCGATGAGTGAACCCGCAGCAGCAGCCAGGGCGCCGTAATTGGTGACGCCGACGCTGCACACCAACACCGCCACGAACGCACTCGACCCGACAGAGCCCGCGATTCGGCGTCCATCCCACCGAGCGACGGCGTGGCGTACCGCAGGGCGGGCCACGCCGTTTGCCCACTGTACGCCCAGCAGAACCGCATACACGGTGATCTTGGCATCGTAAGGCATTCCATAGATCGATAGTGTTGCCGGGGCCAGCGCAAACAGGGCCACGAAGAACGCGGAGCTGTAAATGAGCGCACGCCCGAGTTGGCGCAGCATCAAGGGCCGCGACCCTGGCACGGGTAGCGCTGCTCTCAGCGTGGTACGGCATCCGGCGAGATTCAGGGCCGGTAGAAAGTAGTCGACGACCAGAGCGGTGCGCGCGGCCACTGCATATTGCGCCATCTCTACCGCGGGAGCCCAAACTGCAAGGACACCCAGCGGACCCCAAAGCAGGACTCCGCGTCCGAGGCCTACCCACTCGCGCGCGTTAACCGCCTTCAGCACCTCGCGGTCGATTGGCCGCGAGCTCTGCGCCAGATCAAACGGAAAGGCACGCCACGCGAGCAGAACCGCGACACACGCAGATATCAGGGTGCCGCAGAGGAACGCCCATGAATACAGCGCCAGTGAAGCGTCATCCGACGCGAACGCTACCGCCAGGAGCATCGACAAGTTGACGGCATATGCCACCACGACAACGCCAAGGGTGCGATTGGCCGCGCGCAGTGCCTCGCCGAGAAAGGTTGCCAGGCTGACACAGGGGAGCGCCAGTACGAAGGGCAGATAGATCTGCAGCATCCGTTGCAGTTGCGGCGCCTGGATGTCCAGATCGGCCGTCACGACCAGCAGGATTCCGCACAGCAGACTCGCGCGCACCATCATGCGCTGACCGAGCTGCAGCAGCAGCACTCCCGTCGAAGCATCAGTCGGTGCGCAGTGTCGGCCGATGATGTGCTGGGCCATGTAGATCTCGTACTTGGCCCGCACCAGGGCGCTCAGCCCCAGGGCGATGACAAAGCCGCGAAAATACACCCCAGCGTCCTCCGGTGTGAGGGCATCGACGACCGCCCAAGTGGCCGCGATCTGCAGTGCCGCACCGAGCACGCGAAGCACGACCTCCGCGACCCAGGAGTGCCCAGGGGTGGCAATCACCTGCCCCGCTGTCACTGAGGGTTCCGGCATCCTGGTTCCTTCTACCGACGACCCGAAGGAGGGGTGTCTGGACCAGAGCTCGACGGCGCCGGCGCTGCGCGCGCCCTTCCCGGGAACACTGAGCGGACGCTGATGAAGAACACCGGCACGAGGAACACGGCAAGCACCGTGGCCGTGATCATGCCGCCGATTACGCCCGTACCGATCGCAATGCGGCCGCCGGCGCCGGCTCCCGTCGCAATCGCCAGCGGCAGCACGCCGAGGACGAAGGCCATCGAGGTCATGAGGATCGGTCGCAGGCGCTGGCGCGCCGCAACGAGTGTCGCCTCGGTCAGATTCATCCCGGCGGCGTAGTTCTCCTTGGCGAATTCCACGATGAGGATCGCGTTTTTGGCCGAGAGACCCACGGTCGTGAGCAGGCCCACCTGAAAAAACACGTCGTTCTCGAGTCCCCGCGCGAGCGTTGCAGTGATCGTGCCGATGATGCCGAGCGGTACGACCAACATCACCGAGAAAGGAATCGACCAACTCTCATAGAGCGCGGCGAGAGCCAGAAAAACGACGGTGAGCGATATGGCATACAGCGCCGGCGCCTGCGAGCCGGCGCGCACTTCTTCGTACGACAGCCCGGTCCACTCGTAACCGACGCCGGCGACCTTGGCCGTCACCGCCTCCATCGCCGCAATCGCATCTCCGGTGCTCCTGCCCGGCGCCGGTGCGCCCAGAAATTCGAGCGACGATATGCCGTTGTAGCGTTCAAGCTTCGGTGAGCCCACTATCCAATGCGCCGTAGCGAACGTGGAGAACGGCACCATCTCGCCTGTGCCGTTGCGCACGTACCAGCGCCCCAGATCCTGCGGCAGCATGCGTGATTCAGGGTCGCCCTGCACGAACACGCGCTTGACGCGGTTGCGGTCGACGAATTGGTTCACGTAGCTCGAGCCCCAGCCGGCCCCGAGTGTGTCGTTGATGTCGCTGATCGACACCCCGAGCGCACTCGCCTTTTCCCAGTCGATGTCGAGCTGGTACTGCGGCTCATCGTCGAGGCCGTTCGGCCGTATCATGCCGATCGCGGGATTCTTGCTCGCGATCGCGAGCAGATGACCGCGTGCCTGCATCAGCGCGTCGTGGCCGAGGTTGCCGCGGTCTTCGAGCTCGAAGTCGAATCCGGTCGCGTTGCCCAGCTCGAGTGCGGCAGGCGGCGCAAATGCGACGACGAATGCTCCTCGCAGCTGCTGGAAGCGACGATTGGCGCGCGCGACCAGGGCGAAGACGGAATTATTCTTGCCCGGACGCTCCGACCACGGTTTCAGACGCACGAACACCAGGCCGGCGCTCTGCCCGTGGCCACCGAAGCTGAAACCGTTGACTGTGAATACGCCGCTCACGATGGCTTTCTCGTCCTTGAGGAAGAAGTCTCGCGCCTGATTCAGGGCCCGCTGCGTGATCTCGCCGGCCGAGCCGGCCGGAGCGCTCACCTGGACGAACAGAATGCCCTGATCTTCATCCGGCAGGAACGACTTGGGCACGCGCACAAACAGCAGGGCCATTGCGGCCACTATCACCAGATAGACGAGCAGATAGCGTCCATTGCGACTCGTGACGTGCGCGAGGCCCCGGGAATAGCCGCGGTTCATGCTGGCGAAACCCCGGTTGAACCATCCGAAGAAGCCGCTTTCCCGCTCGGGAGCGTCCGCGCCCCGAGGCCGCAACAGCGTCGCGCACAATGAAGGCGTGAAGATCAGCGCAACCATCACAGAAAGTGCCATCGCTGAGACGATGGTCACCGAAAACTGCCGATAGATCACGCCGGTCGAGCCACTGAAGAAAGCCATGGGCAGGAACACAGCCGACAGGACCAGGGCGATGCCGACCAGAGCGCCGGTGATCTCGCCCATCGACCGCCGCGTCGCCTCCCTGGGAGACAGCCTCTCTTCATCCATGACACGCTCGACGTTCTCGACGACGACGATCGCATCGTCGACCAACAGACCGATCGCGAGCACCATACCGAACATGGTGAGCGTATTGATCGAGTATCCGAAAGCAGCCAGTATGGCGAAGGTGCCGAGCAGCACCACGGGCACCGCAATCGTCGGAATGAGCGTGGCCCGGAAATTCTGCAGAAAGAGATACATGACGAGGAACACGAGGACGATCGCCTCGAAGAGTGTCTTCACGACCTCGTCAATCGAGACGCGCACGAACGGGGTGGTGTCGTAGGGATAGATGAGCGTCAGGCCGGGCGGAAAGAAGGGCGCCAGCTTGTTCATCGTGGCGTGTATCGCATTGGCCGTCGCGAGAGCATTGGCGCCCGTCGCCAGCTTGATCGCGAGGCCTGCCGCCGGATGGCCGTTGTACTCGGTATGGACCGAGTAGCTTTCGGCACCCAACCCGATGCGGGCCACGTCTCTGAGGCGTACCTGCGAACCGTCGGAGTTGACCTTGAGCAGCACGTTGCCAAACTGCTGGGCGTCGGTGAGGCGCTGGGGACCCACGATGGTCGCGCGCAGGCGTTGTCCTGCGACGGCGGGAAGACCGCCCAGCTCACCGGAGGGAACCTGCAGATTCTGCGCCTGTAGCGCATTATTCACATCCACCGGTGTCAGTCCGTAGCTGTAGAGCTTGGCCGGATCCATCCAGATGCGCATGGCGTACTGGGTGCCGAACAGCTGGTAATCGCCGACCCCGTCGGTGCGACTGATCGGGTCCTGTACATGCGAGGCGATGTAGTCGCTCACGTCCTCGCTGCTCATCGAGCCATCTGCTGAGTAGAAGCCGATCACCAGCAGGAAATTGCGGGTCGCCTTGGCGACGCGCAGGCCCTCCTGCTGCACCTCCAGCGGCAGGAGCGGCGTCGCCAGCTGCAGCTTGTTCTGCACCTGCACCTGGGCGATATCGGGATTGGTGCCCTGCTGGAAGTAGAGCGTGATGGTCATGCTCCCGTCCGAATCGCTTTCCGATCCGAAGTAGAGGAGATGATCGATGCCGCTCAGCTGCTGCTCGATGACCTGCGTGACAGAGCTTTGGACCGTATCGGCCGACGCCCCCGGATAGGTCGCAGAGATGGAAATGGCGGGCGGAGCGATGCTCGGGTACTGCGCGATGGGCAGAGTCAGGATGGCCAGGCCGCCGGCCAGCATGATGACGATGGCCAGCACCCAGGCAAAAATGGGGCGGTCAATGAAGAAATTGACCATGGCCGGCCCCTATTCCGCGGTTGCCTGAGCCTGCGCGCCAGGCCGAGCCGGCGCTCGCGCCTGAGCCATCGCTGCGGCGTCACTCGGGCCCTTCGCATCCGAGGTCAGCTTGTACTCCTCGGCCACGACCTTGGTGCCAGGTCTCGCCGCCTGCAACCCCTCGACAATGACGCGATCGCCGGGCGCAAGTCCCGAAGTCACCAACCATTGATCGCCGACCGCGCGGTCAGTCTTGAGAAGCCGCAGCGCGACGGTGCCGTCCCGCTCCACGACCAGCGCGGTCGGCTCACCTTTCTGATTGTGACTAACGCCCTGCTGCGGCGCGAGGACAGCGTCCTGCCGCACGCCCTCGTCAATCTCCTCGCGAACGAACATACCTGGCAACAGCAGCCGCTCGGGATTGGGCATCAGCGCGCGCAGCGTCACGGAGCCCGTGCCCTCATCTACCGTCACTTCAGAGAACTCCAGCGTCCCGGAGTGGGCGTAATCGGTGCCATCCTCGAGTCGCAGCCGCACTTGCGGCTTTCCGGTCTCGCTTTGCTTCAGCAGCCCGGCTGCAGCCTCACGCTCGAGGCGCAGCAGAGTGCTGGTCGGTTGGGTCACATCCACATAGATCGGCTCGAGCTCCTGCACGGTGGCGAGTGCCGTCGCCTGATCGGCGGTGACGAGCGCGCCTTCCGTAATGAAGGAGCGACCGATGCGGCCGGAGATCGGCGACAGTACCTTGGTGTAGACGAGGTTGATGTGCGCGGTCTCCACCGACGCATCTGCCTCCAGACGAGCGGCCAGCGCGTTGTCGTAGTCCTGCTTACCGACAAAATTGACTGCGACCAGCTGCTTGTATCGCTCCGCGAGCGCCCGCGCGGACGCTTGCGCAGCGACGGCGCTGTCATAGGCGGCCTGGTAGGGCGCCGGATCGATCTGATAGAGCTGCTGGCCTTTCTTGACCTCGCTGCCTTCGACGAAGAGCCGCCTCAAAATGATGCCGCTGACCTGCGGTCGCACATCTGCGGTGCGATACGCCGACACGCGTCCGGGCAGCTCCGTGACGATCGGCACCGCCTGGGCTTTCACCGTAACGACGGAGACTCGAGGCTCCGGAGGGACCGGCTGTGCGGCCGGATGGCTGCAGGCCGCCACAAGTGTGATTGCAGCTGCGACGAGGCGACGGCGTGCTGGGTGCAGAACGGATCGCATGGTGTTCTTTCTCCCTATTGAGATGGCCTCAATCGGTCGAGGACTCGCAGCGCCTCGCATGCCAAGCGTGATCACACTCCTACGGCGAGCATACGCGCGATGAGCGATCGCGTCTTGTACGGGAGAGCTATGGGGCAAGTCCGCTTGCCGCCGCAAAAACTCCTTTCCGGATCAGCAGGTTAGGCATCTACCGGCCGCGAGCCGTCAAGCTTCGCCGGCAAGCACGCCGGCAAGAACAGTCTTATCGACATTTCCTCCGGTTTGAACGATCGGCCGCCTGTTCGAGAGATGCCGATCGCAAGCCCCCGACACCGGCCCTCAGGGCTGTAACATGGGACCGAGTTCCGCCGGGAGCGCCACCACCGAATGCGATTCAATTCGCGCGGACACTTCCCGCCATAGGGCGGCATAAATCGCCGTTGCCGTGCCATTCGGCGAGATGGCCGGCAAGGGAGCCCGGCGCAGGCTCATTCGTTCGATTTCGCTCCAGTAGGGCACCTCGGTGACAAGAATGGCAGGAAACTGCTGACGCGTACTCGCCATCAACTCACGGTGCAGGGATCTACGAAGATCGACCATCGAGAAGAAAGGCAGCAATGCCAGATCCTGCCACCCTTGATGGTCGATGAACTCCCGCAATTGAACCAACATGCGGAGGGACAGAGGCGTAGGAAGCAACGGGACGATCGCGGCGTCGGCGGCGTGCAGCACGTTTTCCGACAGTAGCGAAATGCCCGGCGGGCAGTCCAGAAACAGTACTTCGTAAACCTCGCGCAGCGAACGGCTTATCTTCAGGAGCCGCTCGGTGGGCTTCTTGTGGGCATTGAGATGAATGTCGAATTTTCGATAGGAGAGATTCGCCGGAAGAATATCCAGGTTCGAGTACCTGGTCCCGACGATCAGTTCGGGTATTTCATACTTACCAGCGAGCAGCTTCTTTGCCGATGCAAATTCACGCTCGTCGGCGTCTATGCCAAGAATGTAGGTCGCCCCACCCTGTGGATCGAGATCCCACAACAGCGTTTTCCGCCCGCTCGCCGCGCACAGATAGGCGAGATTGACGGCGGTGGTGGTCTTGCCCACTCCGCCCTTGATATTGGTGACGGCGATGATCTTCATACTTTGAAAAAGCCCGACGCCGCCAAGAAGACGCTCGAGGGCCCCCCGCCTGGTTATGATCGCTTAAACGCTATCAGGCCGCCAGTCCGGTAGAATGCCTGGAAATCGATGGGCGTGGATCAGCCCGAGGGCATATTGCATGAGCCACGAATCTCGCCGCAATTCGCGCCGCGAATTCCTCAAGGCCGCTTCGACGCTCGCCTTGTCCGGTTACGCGCTGCGGGGCACCGCGATGCCGCGCGCATCGGCGCCCACGGACCTGCTCGAGGAGTTCGGCTACGGCGAGGTGCAATTGGCGCCGGGCGTGGCACAGAGTCAGTTCGAGCATACCCAGGGCGTCCTCCTGCGGATGGACATCGACTCCCTGCTCAAACCCTATCGGCTGCGCGCCGGCTTGGCTGCGCCAGGGCCCGGCATGGGCGGCTGGTACGACCTCGTTTCCGATGCCGTTCGCGCGCAGAACAAGGATCCCTACGGCGGCCACGGCTTCGCGCCAGGACATGCGTTCGGCCAATGGATCTCGGCGCTCGCGCGCGGCTACGCCGCTTCCGGGAATCCTGCCGCCAGAGTCAAAGTCGAGAAAATACTGGCGGCGTACGAGCCCGCCATCTCCGGACGCTTTTACGCAAACTTCCCGTATCCGGCCTACAACTACGACAAGATCGTGTGCGGGCTGATCGACGCACATTCCTATTGCGGCTTCAAGTCTGCCTTCCCGCTCCTGGACCGCACGACCGACGTTGCCGAATCGCACCTGCCGCCGCGTGCGCTCGACCGTGGCGACCCGCAAAAGCGCTGGCGGCAGTCCATCGGTGAAAGTACCTCCGGCTGGTATCTGATGGATGAGAGCTACACGCTTGGAGAGAACCTGTTCCTGGCGTGGCAGCGCCAGGCCGGCCAGCGTTATCTGCCGCTGGCGCGACGGTTCCTGCTCGACGACACTTACTTTGCGCCGCTGGCGGCGGGCCAGAACGTGTTGCCTGACCACCACGCCTACAGCTACGCCAACGCGCTCAACTCCGCAGCGCAGGCCTACATATCCACCGGCAGCCGCATGCATCTGGATGCCGCGCGCAATGGCTTCGCGATGATTGCCGCCCAGAGCTTCGCCACGGGCGGCTGGGGCCCCGAGGAATATTTCCGCAAGCCGGACAGTGATGACCTGTACACGACACTCACGACGACGCACCGGGGGTTCGAAACGCCCTGCGGAAGCTACGCACACCTCAAGCTGACCCGCTATCTGTTGCGCGTCACGCGCGATGGTCGCTACGGTGACAGCATGGAGCAGGTATTCCTCAACACGGTGCTGGGCGCGAAGACACTCGAGGACGACGGCCACGCGTTCTACTATTCGGACTACAACTTCAAGAGCTCGCGCACCTACTTCCCGGATCGCTGGCCGTGCTGTTCCGGTACGTTGACGCAGGTCGCCGCCGACTACCACGTATTGATCTACTTCCGTGACCCGCGGGGCGTGTACGTCAACCTCTACACGCCATCCACCGGGCGCTGGACGGCGGCGGACGGCACGCGACTAGCCCTCGTGCAGAGCGGCGATTACGCCAATGACGGCCACGTGCGTCTCGACCTGAAAGCCAGTCGTGACGCACGATTCCGCCTGCGCCTACGCATCCCGGGGTGGTCGCGGCTCGATGGCGGTTCGCCGACTTTGCACGTGAACGGCAAGACGGTACCCGTGGAGACGCGACTGGGATTCGCCACCATTGAACGCACCTGGAAGGATGGCGACCGGATCGACCTGGAACTGCCGATGCCGGTACGGCTGGTGCCGATCAATGCCCATCACCCCGACGTCGTGGCACTGGCGCGCGGCCCGCAAGTGCTATTCGCGCTGACGCAACAGCCGAAGCTCAGTCGCAGTCAGCTGTTGAACGTGAAGCGCGCGCACGATGGCTACTGGCAGGCCGGTGGTGTGCGCTTCGCGCCGTTCACGGCGATTCACGATGCGCCGTACACCGCATATATCAGGCTTGCGTAATACCTGCGTCGCTCGTTCCTCTGGCCCAGGAACTCACCTGTGTTACCTGCACGAATTCCTTCCAAACGGATCCGTCATGCCCGTCGCCTTCCTGCTGCGGCGCACGCGCTTTTACCGGGCCTCCCTGGCGGCGCTCACCCGTTGAGCAGCCGCTGCATCGTCTCGTTGTAGCGGTCGCCCGCAGCCACTCCAGGCGGCGCGACGCTGTCGATCTGATCGAGCTCCTCGGCAGTGAGCACGACGTCCGCCGCGGCGATATTCTCTTCGAGCCGCTTCATGCTGCTCGTGCCGGGGATGGGAATCACGTTGTCGTATCGGCTCAACAGCCATGCCAGGGCAAGCTGCGCGGGGGTACAGCCTTTGTGCGCGGCAAGACCCTCGATGTGAGCGGCGAGTTGCAGATTCCTGGCGAAGTTCTCACCCTGGAAGCGGGGGTTACCGCGCCGCCAGTCGTCGGCTCCCAGGTCTTCAGGCTTGCGGAAACGGCCCCCGAGGAATCCGCGGCCGAGCGGACTATAAGCGACCAGCGCAATGCCCTCCGCCTGCAACAGCGGGAGCAGCTCGTCCTCCGGCTCCCGGCTGAACAGCGAATATTCGGTCTGGATGGCGGCGAGCGGATGCACCCGCAGCGCACGGCGAATGGTCGCCGGGGAGGGTTCCGATAGGCCGATGCTCTTCACTTTGCCCTGCTTCACCAGGTCCGCCATCGCACCGACCGTCTCTTCGATCGGAGTCTGCGGATCGACCCGATGCAGGTAGTACAGATCGATATGATCGACGCCGAGCCGCTCGAGTGAAGCATTGCAGGCCTGCCGAACGTATTCCGCGCTGCCATTGACTATGCGTCCCGTCGCTTCGCGTCGAGCGTTCGCACTGACGCCGGTGGCGAAGCCAAACTTCGTCGCCAACGTGACGCCATCGCGGCGCCCGCGTAGCGCCTTCCCGACCTGGAGCTCAGAATTTCCGTAGATGTCCGCCGTGTCGAGCAGGGTAATGCCCAGATCGAGTGCGCGGTGGATGAGGGCAACGCCCTCTTCGTCGCTACGGACGCTGCTCGTGTATGTGTCTCCGAACCCGATGCTCATGCAGCCGAGTCCGAGAGCAGAAACGGTGGGGCCGGTACGACCCAGCTTACGGTGTTGCATTCGAGATGCCTCCTGGGCTCTACCATCATGATGTGTAGAAACCAGGAGCCTGCAAATACCCACTTCGAGAGAGAGCCGACGTCCGCTCACCACGCTTGAGCTTCAGCGTAGTGCGCTGTTCAGCTTCGCGGGTCCTATCTCATTCATGAACACGATCACGTCGAAAGCCTGCGCCGGCACCACGTCGAGCTGAGTGTCAAAGTTCGCTCGAATCGGCCTGCGTTCATCGAGCCAGTCCCTGGCGCCCGTATTGCTCCGCGCCGCGCGCAGATCCAGGGCAAAGAGCGGGACATTTAGGCGCTCGAGCGCCGCCTCCACGCTGCCGGGGATCGGGCGATCGCCGGGAAGACCGGGGCCGTTGTGCGCGGCGAGAGCGCCAATGATGACCAGTTGTGTACCCAGTTGCCTGCGCAGATGTTGTCCCATCATGACGGGCGGCTGTCTATACACGCTCCACATTCCCCCGCTGGAGCGGGCATTCATGACGTGGGCGTCATGCGCGAACACCATCAACCGCCCGCGTGGACCTTCCTCGCGCAACGCCCAGAGGACGTTGGCCGCCATTGCCTTTTCACGCACATCGTCCAGCAGATAATCCTCCGGGCCTATCCTCGCAGACGTCAGCTCCGGCGCGGGCTGGAGCCTCAGGTAGTCGCGTAGTTGTCGCGCTACCACGAGGTTGTGCGCCGTCCAATCGTATTCGGTTTGCGAGCTCGCCCGCCGCAGAGCCGACGCATTCGCCACCAGATACGCTTGCAGCGATTTCAGGATCTCATCGAGAGCTGCCTCGTGGCTTACTGCCATCTGCCGGTAACCCACCCGCGCCATCAGCCGCAGCTGCGGTGCGATACCCGTCGTCACGCGCAAAGAGGATGTCGGCGCCACCCTGCCCAAATACCGAACGACGCTGCGCACTGCGATCTCCGGATGCGTAAAGTCCGCGTCGTCGTTCGCACCGCTCATGTCGATGCCGTAGAAATGCAGCTTGCGCCGGTTGCGCGCGCGCTCGTTGTGCTCGCGCATCCATCTGATCAGCCGCACGTTCTCTTCGTATCCGCCGAATCCCCAGGACAGGCTGTGTCTCGCAAGCGCGGCGGCGGCGCCGCGCCCGCCCATGACGAAGTCGTCAATCGCACGCGCTTCCGTGAATGATGTCTCGAGTCCAATCGCCGTGAAGCCGCAATGCCCGACCAGGTATCCAAACAGCCGATTGCGGAACTCCAGCGGTTGATGAGCCCCGTGGCCCGGCTCTCCGAGGGCTACGACGCGCGCCGGTCCAACCACCCCTCCAAATGGCGCGAGATCCGCATCGTTGGGCGACCATTCCACGGTGTTCAAAGGAACCTCCGCGGAGCGCGCCCAGGCTTGAAGCGCTGCCACCGAGGCGTCTCGGTCGGGCGACTTCGCACCCAATGCGGCCGTTACCTGTGTTCCGCTCAACGCGAGCGCGACTGAAGCACATGCCGCAGCGAACGTTGCGCGCCGGCGGATCCCCCTCACGGCACCGATCCGGTGAGCTCGATCCCTACGGTCCTGGGTCTGGGGCGGGCCCCGATGCCGTAGCCGACGCCCGGATCCTCGTTGCCATTGTCATGGAGAAGATTGGTGGCAAAGAGCGCAACGGTCCAAGCGGAACGCCTCAGACCAATACGGGCGTCCAGCATGTGGATGACGTCCGATTCCACGATGATCGGCAGCCCGCCCTCACCGCGATCCGTGAGGTGCTCGGGACCGACCTGGCTGTAGTCGATCCGCACGAACGCGGGAATGTCCGCCTCCGGATTGAACGTATAGATACCTGTAGCCCGCGCCGTGTATTCGGACGTAAAGTCCACCCAATCACCCACTTGCACGGTGACCTCCCCGGGGACGATGCTCACGAATCTCGACGTGGTCACGCTGCCATTCGCGGCGAGCGACAGGTGCTCGGTGGCCTGCCACTGCGTCGACCAATCCACGCCCTTGATGTGGGCCGTACCGCCGTTTTCCAACTCTCCGATGCCGTTGGGGGTGTTGACGTATATCTGATAGTCTCCATAGCGCGTGAAGAACAGCGCCAGGTCGGTACTCAGGCGCCCATCGAGCAGCGACATCTTGTTGCCGATCTCATACGAACGAACCTTCTCCGGCGCGAAGGTGGACTCGGGAACGCCGTAGCCGCCGTTGAATCCTCCACTGCGATAACCGTCCGCAACGCTTGCGTAGAAATGGACATCCGACGACAACGCATAGGAAGCGTACACGCGAGGGTCCAATGAATGGAACGAGCCCGTGCGGAACAAAACGCCATCGTATTCCGCGCGGTCGTCATGGAAATAGCGCGCGCCGGCACCGACGGTGAATCGGTCCGTGACCGCGTAGCTGCCGTCGCCAAAGACAGAGACTGACTTGGAGCCCTCATTATCGATGGAGTTTCCCGATCCGATCACGGGCCCGCCGAAGCTCTCGATATAGTCCGTGGTGTAGTCGAGCTGCTCGTGCTTGAAGAAAGCGCCCGCCACCCAATGAAGCGGGCCCGACCCCCGGGAGGTTGCCCGCATCTCCTCCGAGAAGGACGAGTCGTCGCGGATATCGGGGTCATTGAGAAACTGAAATACCGGTGTCGGCGGCAACGCCACGGGGTACTCCAGTCCGAGCACTCCATGCGTCTGGCTGTTGAAATAGGTCGTGCTGCTCAGCAGATTGACCGACGACAGGTCGTAGGAGGCGACCACGTTGTAGAGATTGAAATTCGATGCGAACGGCGTCGGCAGCTTCGGATCGACGGCAAGAGTGAGATTGTAGCTCCCGTCCGCACTGATCTCCGAGCCGTTGCCGGCACTGCGGTGAACCTCGACCATCGTCTTCACCGACACGGCCGTAGCCGGCCTCCACAAGGCCTTGACGCGAACGTCGCGCAGATTCTGGTTGTTGATATTCGCCCGGCTTGTCGCCGGCTGATCGATCCAGCCGCCGACATCGCCATAAGTGCCGACGATCCTTAGTCCGAGCGTGTTCTGCAGCAACGGAGTGTTCAAGACCGTTGACACCACCTGGCTCGGCGTGCCGAACTGCGTACCATATAGACTGACGTCGCCGTACGCGCTGAAGGCAGTCAGGTCGGGGTCGTTCGTAATGTACCGGATCGTCCCGCCGGCCGAGCCGTCTCCGTACAACGTGCCCTGCGGACCCTTCAGCACCTCGACGCGCGCGAGGTCCGTCATGTTGATGTCCAGCTGGGTATTGCTGTTATTGGTTATGTCGGCATCGTCCAGGTAGACGCCGACAAGCGAGATCACGCCGTTGCCGTTGCCGACTCCGCGGATGAAATAACGCTGGTATCCTCCCCCCGTATCGTCCACGACCAGGCTGGGGACGGCATAGGAGAGATCGAGGATGGAATGGATGCCGGCCTGCTGCAACTCCTGGCCGCTGAGAGCGCTGATGCTCTCCGGAACGTCGATCAGTCTCTGCGCGCGCTTCTGCGCAGTGACGATGACTTCCTGCAGCATGGTGAGGCCGCCACTTTGGCTGCTGTCTGCGCCGTCGGCAGTCGCAGGGTCGGCGCGAGCCGCAAGGCCTGCGCCGCCACCTGCCCCGCCCGGCCTTCCCCTTCCGTCCGCGCTCGCAGCTCGAAAGCCGGACGGGGGTGCAATGGTAACCGTGTGATTGCCGCTCCAGCGATAAACGAGGCCGGTGTCTTGCAGCAGCCGGTCGAGCGCCTGGCGGATCGACATCTTGCCGGCAAGCGCGGGCGAGCTGCGCGATCTCACCAGCTGCGGATCGAGCACCAATTGCACCGCGGCTTGCTCGGCGAGCTCGAGCAGCGCGCTCTCGAGTGGCTGCGCGGCGATCCTGACGGTGACCTGACTGTCGAGTGTGGTGGCTTGCGCTGACAGGCTGAGGGCGCAAAGCCAGAGCGGGATGCACCACTGCAGTCCGCGTCGCACGATGGCACGGTAGTTCAATCGGTCGCCTCCCCGTATGCGGTTCTTAGTCGTTGGCGCGCAGCTGGAATGCATGCGCTCAGCGATAAGACGTCACAGCCGGGAAATGCGGCAACGCTTCACGTGCTAGGGTTGACCGGCCGGTCCCTGTCGGGGGGCAACCACATACTCCGAGCCGCGCTCGGTCACCGCGACCGGGAAACCCTTGGCCAGGGATTGGATCCACTCCGCGATGCTGTCCTTGTAGACGGCTCCCGTGAAGCGCTGGGTGATCATGGCGGGATCAGTGACCACGATTGGACGGTTGCTGTAGCGGGCGACGTCGGTGAGCACCTCTCGCAGTGGCTCGTCCCGGTAGATCAGCCACCCGTCCCGCCATTGGGCCGCTTTCCGCGGATCGATTTGTGTCACCAGCGGAGATGCCAGGGCGCGAGCCTCGCCCCCGCTCAGGAACGAGAACGTCTCGCCGCGGCGGACGCGCACCAGCGGCAATCCTCCCCGAGGCGTCTGCGAGTCCTGGGCTGACGTGAAGGGCGGCGCGGCGTTGACCTGTACGACGCCTTCGGCGACCGACACGTCAATACGATTGTTGATAGTGCGAACATCGAATTGAGTGCCGACCGCCGTCACCACATCGTTGAGCACGTGCACTCTGAATGGCCATCCGTGATTCTTGTGCACGGAAAAGAAGGCCTCCCCCTGATCGAGACGAAGATTACGTGACGCCGGCGTATAAGCCACCGTCAGCCGGGAGCGGGCGCCGAGGATTGCCTGCGATCCGTCCGGTAGCGTGATCTGCATCTGTTGGCCGGTAGCGGTGGCGAAGGATTCCGGGGATCCGCCGGATCGAACCGGCGGCGTATATCGCAATGCCACGGCAACGACGACCACCGTCGCGGCGACCGCCACCCGGAGCGATCTGCGCCACCGGGCCGGGTTGGTCCGCCGTGCCGGTGGTGCTGCTTCGGCGACAGGCCCGCGGCTCCGGGCAAGCCAAGCGTCCACGGACATTGACCCGTCATACTCGTGCTCCTCGAGCCGGTGCTGGGGAGCGGAATCCACCTTCTGCAGGCTGGAGTCACGAATCCCCTGCCACGCGGACTCGATGCGGGCGAAGGCACGCCGGTGGCTCTCTGATGCTTCCATCCAGCGCATCCACTCCTGGAGCAGTTCGGGTGAAGGGTCCTCGGTCTCGTGGATATCGAGGAACCACTGGGCCGCTTGCAGGCGCTCTGCTTCCGTGTCGCTCATGTGTGATCTCCAGACACCCCGGAGGCTTCGTCCAGGCGTCGCCGCAGATGTTCGAGCGCCCGTGCCAAATACAGGCGAACCATCCGTTCGCCGATGCCGAGCTTGCGCCCGATCTCGCTGCGGGTGAGCCCCTCCACACGGTAGAGGAGGAGCACCCGCCGGCATTTCTGGGGTAGCTCGGCGAGCGCCCGGTCGACGACAGCTACCATTTCCGCACCCGCGCACTGGCGCTCCGGGCACAGCGCGAATTCGAAGATGTCTTCGTCGCTTACGGCCACGTGCGACGGCAAACGCCGGCGCGCTCGCAATCGGTCACTCGCGAGATTGGCGGCCGTCTTGAAGAGATAGGCGCGCAGGAAACCGATCGTCTGGCGGCGATCGAGCTGCAGCAGCCTCACATAGGCCTCTTGCGCCACCTCCCGCGCCTCGTGCTCGGACCCGAGTTTGGCGGCCGTGAACCGCAGCAGCGCCGCGTTGTGTTCGCGAAAGAGCCCGGCGACATCGATTGGCGATTCCTCCCGCGCCGACGGGAAATCGGTGATCGCGTCGGTGAGCGGGGGTACCTTCAGGAGATCCACTGTGCCATGACCCAAGGGCGGGGCTGCCCTGCCTATTAGACGACGGCGCCGGGAAAACCGGCAATGTCTTGGGAAGACGGCTAGCATCCTGGCGGAGATCGGGTAGTGAGTCGGAGCACCTGCATGCGCAAATACTCCCTTCTGGCTGCCGCACTGCTGCTGTTCCCGGGGCCGTTTTGCCTGGCGCAGCGGATCGAGGTGACGATTCCGGCGGCGAAACCGCTTACGGGGCACCTGATCCTCGTCATTGCGAGAAAGGACCAGCCGGAACCGCGCTTTCAGCTGTCGGAGGATTACCTGTCGGCCGAGGGCTTCGGCGTCGACGTGGAGAAACTGAAGCCGGGAACGCGCATCGTGGTGGACGCGAAGACGTTCGGCAATCCGAGGCGGTCGCTGCATGATCTCGAGGCGGGCGATTACTACGCGCAAGCGGTCTTCAATGTCTACGAGCCCTTCCATCTCGAGAGCGGCCCGACCGTGTGGCTCCCGCCGGACCAAGGCGAGGGGCAGCACTGGAACCTCAAGCCGGGGAATCCTTACGACCGGCCGGTGAAGATTCACTTCGATCCAAGAGCGGGCCAGACAATCAGGCTGACGCTCGATCGGACGATTCCGCCGATTGCAGGGACCGACAACGACCCTGAGGTTCTGGCCCGGCGGTCGCCCGCCAATGAATGGCTCAAATACATGCGGTTCCGGAGCCCGGTGCTGAGCAGGTTCTGGGGGCGCGATATCTACCTCGGCGCGTGGATCCTGCTGCCGCCTGGGTTCGAGGCGCATCCGCACGCACACTTTCCGCTGGTGGTTTATCAGGATCACTTTCATCCGGGGTTCGGGCCGGAGCCGTTCGTGACTTCGCAGCCCGATCCGAAGGCGCCGGACTATCAGCGGCAGATGCACGGCTACAAATTCTTCCAGGACTGGACTTCGGGGCGGTTGCCGCGGGTGATCATGGTCTACGTGCAGAACGCCACTCCCTACTACGACGATTCATACGATGTGGACTCGGCTAACGTCGGTCCATACGGGACAGCGATCAACAGGGAGCTGCTGCCGGCGATCGAGAAGCAGTACCGGGCGATTCCGGAGGGATGGGCCCACGCAACGTTTGGAGGGTCGACGGGCGGATGGGAGGCCATCGCAACACAGGTCTTCTACCCTGACGACTACAACGGCGCGTGGGTGGCCTGCCCGGACCCGGTGGATTTTCACGCTTACCAGAACGTGAATCTTTACGAAGATACGAATGCGTTCGAGCGGTCAGGACAGTTTGCCGAGATTCCAATCGCGGGAGACCGCAAACCGGATGGCACGATCATCGCGAACATGCGCACCGAGTACGGCTACGAGTACGTGCTGGGCACACACGGACGCTCGACGGACCAGTGGGACACCTGGCAGGCCGTGTTTTCGCCGGCCGGCCCTGATGGATACCCGGCGCAGGTCATTGACCCGATGACGGGAGCGATCGACAGGAACGTGGTGGCGTACTGGCACGAGCACTACGACCTTGCGGCGATTCTGCAGCGAGACTGGGCGACACTGGGGCCGAAACTCGCAGGCAAACTGCACTTCGCCGCCGGGGACGGAGACACATACTTCCTGAACAATGCGGTGCACATGCTGCAGCAGCAGCTGGGGGCGACGCGAAATCCGCACTCGGACGCAACGTTCCAGTATGGGCCGGGAATGCCGCATTGCTACACGGGCGGCCCGGCGCAATACACGATGCAGGAAAACAATGCGACGTGGGTGCAACGCGTGCTTCCCGAGATGGTGCAGCACATGTTGGCGACGGCCCCCAAGGGAGCGGACAGGACGTCGTGGCAATACTGAATTTGTTTTTCAGATTTGATCTATAATCCTTGGCATTGCACGCGTTCCACTACCGGGGCAGCTGAAATGCAAGCGTCATTGCTAAACACCGTCCGGTCGACCACGAATCGCGTCTACGAAACGGTGCGGGCAGTATCGCGCGAAACACCATTGCTGACCTCGCCCGCGCTGGACGAAATCGCCGGACGTCAGTTGTTTGTCAAAGCAGAGTCGCTGCAGTACACCGGATCCTTCAAGCTGCGCGGCGCATTTTACCGGCTGAAGCAGCTCGAGTCCGCTCAGCGTCAGAGCGGCGTAGTCGCCTTCTCCTCCGGAAACTTCGCTCAAGGCCTGGCGCGGGCCGGCCAACTGCTCGGCGTGCCCGTGACCATCGTCATGCCCCCGAACGTCCCCGAGCTCAAGATTCGGGGCACTCAACGCTATGGCGCGCGCGTGGTCGTCGCGGAGGCCGACGGGCGACCACGCGAAGAAATTGCGGCTGAACGGGCGGCCCAACTCGCCGCGAGCGAGGGACTCGCCCTGCTGCATCCGTTCGATGACTCGGACGTAGTGCTGGGCCATTCCAGTCTCGGAACCGAGTTGCTGCGGCAACTCGAGGCAATCGGCGAAGACCAGCCACTGGATACCCTGTTGGTGCCGGCGGGCGGCGGCGGTCTTGCGGCCGGCATAGCGCTGGCGTTACGCGCGCACGAATCTACGACGCGACTGATCGCAGTGGAGCCTGCGGGATATGACGATCTCGCTCGCTCGCTGGCCGCGGGAGAGCGCCACCGCAACGGGCCGCCCTCACCCACGCTATGCGACGCATTGCAGGCCAACTCCCCCGGCGCCGTACCGTTCTCTGTCCTGCAGAAGACGCTCAGCGGTGCTTTGAATGTCACTGATGAGGAAGTGCGCTTCGCGATGCGCGCGGCAGTCGAGTCTCTGAAGCTGGTCCTGGAGCCGAGCGGCGCGAGTGCGCTGGCTGCCGCTTTGGCGGCCAAGCCTCGCGGGCTGGATCTGGGCCAACGGGTCGGCGTGATCTGTTCCGGGGGAAATATCGCCGCCGAAGACTTCGCGAGCCTGCTGTCGGAAGCGCGGCACTAGCAGGCACTGAGGCCGCCGACACCTGTCCGATTCACGATTGGAGTCCGTAACTTGTCATCCGTCGAAGAGGCGCTGATCGGCGCCCAGCGCAAGGCCGAGGAGCTGTTCGCAGAAGTGGTCGCCGGCGGGCTGATCCGGTCAGGCGTGCTCGAGAGCGAGCTCAGCGACGAGATCCACGCTCTAGCCGAGCGGCGCTTTGGAGTGCGCAGACACTGGCATCGGCGCATCGTCCGGTCCGGACCGAGCACACTCCTCGGTTATTACGCCGAGCCCGCTGATCGGCGCCTCGGCGAAGACGAAACGGTCTTTCTTGATTTCGGGCCCGTCTTCGACTCCTGGGAAGCTGACTTCGGTCGCACCTACGTTCTCGGCGACGACGCCGGCAAGCACAGGCTGGTCGCGGACCTGGAAGCGGCATTTCGCAAAGGGAAGCAACTTTATAGGGATACTCCGGAGCTGACGGCGGGGAACCTGTACGACTTCGTCTGCAAGCTCGCTGGTGAAGCCGGATGGGAATTCGGCGCTCCTGCCGCCGGACACCTGATAGGCCATTTTCCTCATGAGCGCGCCCCTGCAGAGCCGCAACGCTTTTCCATTCGCCACGGCAACGGACAGAAGATCCGCGAGCCCGATGTCAACGGTGCACCCCGCCACTGGATCCTGGAGATCCATTTCGTGGATCGGCCCCGCGAATTCGGCGGGTTCTTCGAGGAGCTGCTGACGATCTAAGGATCGCGCCGACAGGGAGATACCAGCTCTTCGACGGCGGCGGCGATTCCCAATAGCCGCCGATCAGCGCCATGCGCGCCCATGAGCATCAGGCCAACCGGCGCGCTGCCAGGCTCGTGACACGGTATCGAGATGGCACAACGGTCCAGAAAATTTGCCACCGACGCATTGCGCAGCGCCAGCTGATTGATCCGCAGGTAGTCTTCGTCCGACTCCAGGTCCTGCAGCAGCGGCGCAATGATCGGAGTAGTCGGTAGAAGAAGCGCGTCGAATTCCGCCAGCGTCCCGTCGACTCGGCGCTGCAGATCGGCGCGTGCATGCATCAGCTCGAGATAGTCCGCGGCAGATTGCTCCCGCCCGCGCAGCAGGCGAACCAACACCCGAGGATCGTACAGTGCTCCCTGAGACTCGATGCGCTCCCGATGCAGCGCATAAGCCTCCGGACCGGAAAACCCGCCCTTGCGATTGATACCTGGCAGTTCGTCGAGCTCCGCCAGTGGCATCTCGGTGATCTGCGCTCCGGCGCCGCTCAAACCACGGATCGCTCGCTCGAAGTTGCGCGCCACGTGGCGGTCGAGGGAGTCGAGAGCATAGTGCGTCGGAACTGCGAACCGCCGCCCCGGCAATCCCGGTGTGTCGAGTGCTGCAGGCGGGTCATCCGCGAGCACCGAGTCGAGCACGGCACAGCAGGCGACGCTGGCGGCCAAAGGCCCGACGGAATCCAGAGTCCGGGACAGAGGAAATAACCCGGAGGCGGGGACCCTGCGAGCCGTCGGCTTGAATCCCACGATGCCGCAAAACGCCGCGGGTATTCTGCAGGAGCCGCCGGTATCGGTTCCCAATGCTCCGTACGACATCTGTTCAACGATGGAAACCGCCGCACCTGACGATGAGCCGCCCGGTGCCCGACCTCGCGGCCTTTCGAATGGATTGAGCGGCGTACCGTAGTGCGGATTGAGTCCCAGTCCCGAGTATGCGAACTCCGTCATGTTGGTTCGCCCAATGGGAATGAAGCCCGCCGCGCGCAGACGCGCCACGGCGGCGCAGTCGCCGGCCGCCGGCGGCTGCCGGACCAACACTTTGGAGCCCGCCGTGGTGACGTCTCCGGCCATATCGAACAGATCCTTGATCGATACGGGAATGCCTGCCCAGGGACTGACTGTCACGCCATGTACCCGCAGGCGGTCGTAATAATCCGCCGCGGCGCGCGCCGCCTCCGCATGTACTTTCAGGAACGTGCGCGGCCCCTCTCCCTTGGGATCGGTGATCCTGGTCAGGCACTCCTCGACCAGCCGGCCACTGGTGCTTGCGCCGGCTGCGAGAGAGCGGGCGAGCTCAGCGAGGGTCTGCATTCACGCGCTCAAAGCCTCTTCGGTCCGGGCCAATGGATCGGCGCCGCTCGATGCCAGGGACTTCATGCGATCGGCGCACGCCTGTGCGACTGCCGCGGTCCGCCCGGCCTTGAGGGCCAGGTACAGGATGACCAGGCTGAAAGCGGCGAGAATCCACATCCCGGTAAAGAAGCCGAGCTTCCCCTGACCGTCCATGTTTGCCGGACCGAGATAACTCACGACCCATATGCCCGCCAGATAGGGGGCGACCCACCAGGCCTGTTGCCATCCCAGTTCCCGGTTCGCGCGACGGCCGACGAGGAAATACCACGCGAGATACACGACAGTGTAGGCGAGCACCGCGCCTAACATCCACTTGACCACCTCATAACCTGTCCAATAGATGATCCAGTTGGACGTGACGAAGGTAACGGGTGCGAGCAGACCTGCCGCGCGCAGGCGAAATGGGCGCGGTGCGTTTGGCAGAGTCGCGCGCAGATGGAGCAGCGTGACGGGCGCCATCGCGTATGCCAGCACCATGATGAGGGAGTCCGCGGATACGAGCTTCTGCCATGACGGGAACGGGAAGAAGAAAACTACGCCAACGGCATAGGTGACGACGAGCCCGACCCATGGGACCCCGTTGCGGTTCAGTCGTACGACGTGCTCCGGAGCACTGCCCATCTCTCCGGCAGCCATGATGATCCGCGGGCTGGCAGTGACATAGATGAATGCCGTGCCGAGGGGCGAGACGAAGGCGTCGGCGTACAGCACGACCGCCCACCAGAGCGCCCCCACACCGATCGCGATGGCGGCGAGCGGCCCGAACATGCCGGTGAAGTGCAGGTGCTGCCAGCCGCTGCTGATGTCTCGCGGATCGAGCGCCGTGATGAACGAAACCTGCAGACCCACATAGATCAGCATGCCGACCAGCACCGAGCCGATGAGGGCCAGAGGGATGTAGCGGCTGGGGTTGCGAGTCTCTCCCGCCAGGGAGATGGCCTGCTGGAAACCGAGGAAACTGAAGACGATGCCGGCCGTGGCAACGGCCGTGAATACACCGCTTATGGGTACGCTGGCGGCATGCGCCACCATGTTGGCCGGATGAAACGAATAGGCCATCAGGACGAAGATCGTCGCGATCGGAATGACCAGCTTCCACCACGTGGCCACGCTATTGATGGCGAGGACCCAGCGCACTGCCAGGAAATTGACGGCGACTACCACCGCTAGAAGCAGTATGGCCCAGACCATGCCGGCTTCGGTCAATAAGCCGGTCCCAGGATAAATCAGCCCGGGCAGGTAGGCGTTGGTGTAGGTGAGCACCCCGGTCACCTCTATGGGAGGCACCAACACGAAGGCGAGAAACAGGATCCAGGCCCAGATACTGCCGGCCAGGTCGCCATGACTCACGTATGTCATGTGCACCATCGCTCCCGAATTCGGGAACATGGTCGCCAATTCGGCAAATACGAAGGCCAGCAGCAGGATGGCGGCGGCCCCGATCATCCACGAGAAGACGCTCCACGGTCCCGCCAGCACGGCGGCGTGCAGCGCTCCGAACAGCCAGCCGGAACCGATGATACTGCCGAGGCTTGCGTACAGCAGCCCGATCACGCCCACGTCGCGTCTGAGTTTCGCCGGTCCCGCCATCTGCCATTCCCCCGTCTGCGCGCTCAGCCGGAGAGAATACAATGAAATCCCGCCGGGGATGCGGAACTCAGCGAGCGGCGCAGTGCGGCGGCGGGCTCAAGGCTGGAAGTAATAGCTTCCCTTCAGGAAAAACGTCCGTTGCTGGGGCTGAAGCTGGCCGTCGGTGGTCTCCTGATATCCCTCGGAGCTGCCGGCGTAAAAGACCGTCCAGGGATTGATCTGATAGCCAATCAGCCACTGGGTAGCGAGGGTACCCGTGCGCGGGGTCGTGCCGGGCGGATTCAGCGTCGTGTTATTGCGCACGTCCTGTCCCTGCCCGATGACGTCCACGAACAAACGCGACGTGAAATACCAAGCGAGCCGCACATCGTAAACGTTCGCCGTGAAGAGCCGCGCACCTGAAAGAGTGAGCTGCTCGTAGTCGTCCACGAGGTTGATCTTGAGATGTCTTCCGGGCTGGATATAGAGCGTGGTGTTGACGGATAACAGCCCGGCCTTGCGTACGTCGGTGTAGTCCACGCCGTCGCCCCCGACGACATCGACTTCTCCGTTCAGCCAACTCACCGGCTGGACGGTGGTATCCATTTCGAGCTGATCCAGGTGGAGAAGCCTACCCTGGTAATACTGCTCATCGTGCGTTGCATATAGGTAGACCTGCGCCTGGTAGTTGGCGTGAAGGACGGTGTAAAGCTTGACCTTGCGGTCGAGGTTCGCGCCGCCGTCCGTTGCACGGGTCCAGTTCGAAATGGTGCCGAATCCGAAACTCTGCCACCAGTCCGCGTCGGGCGCGTAGAAGTCGTATTCACCCAGAAACGCGCCCTGGTCGTACCCCACCTGCGGCATATATCCCAGGTCTGCACGGAAGCCGTCGGCGACATGGCTCAGGTTGAGCTCGAAGTTGTAATTGCGTCGGGTGCGGGCGTAGTCGAGGTCCCAGAGATCACCGTCGACGGTGCCCGGGGAAATCCCGAAGGCGCTGGCCACGGTGTCCGGATAGTTGGTATTCGAGGAGCCGACGAGGGCGGTCACGACATCGCTCGGATCGATCTGCCAGTCGCCATCGACGGCATAGAGACCGCTGTGATAACCGCCGCCGTCGCGATCGGAGGCATACAGTCCGAGACCTGAGTTACCCACGTCGTGCCGGTAGCGCAGCAGCTCATCCTGGGTGCTGAAGTCGAACGATTGGGCGGTCGAGCCCTGCGGGCCGGGGACTACGATGCTCGTGGCGGTATCTTCGGTGGCCAGCACTCCGATCTGATGGGCCCCCACCTGACCGACGAGTTTCGTCGCAAAGCGGGGGTCGGTGATGGAGAGGGTGTCGATGAGCGTCCCCGACGGATTGAACGTGTCCGTGCTGAAACGCATGCTCGGCGTATTGAAGACCTGCGTGCCCTGCTCGAAGAACGGCCGATTCTCCTGATAGAAGACTGCGAACTGCCTGTTGGCGCTGAGTTGCAGCACATCGGGAGCGACCTGGGAGAAATTGGGATCCACGGTCGCGGACCATTCGAGATCCGGGCGCAGCACCCAGCGTGCATCGAGGCTGGCCTTCAGGGTCGGCGACCCCTGCACCAATCCTCCCGCGCCGTTTTGCTGCGAGTCGGTGCGGATCACCGTCACCGCGGGGATCAACTGGAAATCGGCGGCGTTCGCCTTGATGGGCGCCGCGGTGTTCAACGGCACCATGCTGCACAGGGTGCAGTTGCTGTCGTAGTTCAGGCGCTGGCTGAAGAGCTGGTGGCGGATGTTGCGCGGCCAGTTGCGGAAGAATATGTATCCCCACCGCTGCGGGCCCTGGCTGTGAGGGAATTTGAAGGAGGCGAACGGTATCTTCATGATCACCTGGTAGCCGTTTGCGGTGCGCGCAGCGCTGCAGGTCCACACGGCGTCCCACGACCCGTACTCATTGTTCTGCTGGCGAAACGCGTCCCACTCGGTGCCGCCGGCCGTGCAGAAGAACTCGTAGGCCCATTGGGTATCATTGAAGGGGCTCAACATCACCCCGACGAAATCGTCGGCATAGCTGGCCATGTCGTCGTGCTCGCGGTAGCGCAGGCCGATATCGCCTGGATGTGGATCCTGCGCCTGGAAGCGCAACCACAGAGCGTCAGAGGTGTAGCCGGCATCGACCTGCGTCGCTACCGGCGCCGGAGTGTTGTGCCCCGGATTGATCTCATAGGCTATGGAGAAATGGGCCGCGTGCTGCCACCCTGCCTCGCCTAATTTTCCGTTCTTCGCCAACCAGGGCGTGAGATCCGGGATGACCGGTGTGGCGGCTTGGGCCGGCGCCGCCAGCGCTGGTCGCAGCGGCCATGCGATCATCATCAGCATAGCGACCGGCACAAGCGCGCAGAGGCGCCGCGGCGGCATCATCGCTTCACCATCGAGTTCACTCCCACCCTTTACCGTATTAGACTTCCGTCCCGCTCGATCGGTTTAAATCGCCTGTTCTGGCGACATCTCGGGGGTCTCATGATTCGTATAGCAGCGCTGGCGCTGGCTCTGGCTCTGGCTGCGGCAACGCCCGCACTGGGCGCAACCGCGGCAGCGCCTGGACCGGCGCAGATCGGCCCGGGCTACGATATCGAGATGAGCCGCATGATCCCCATGCGGGACGGCGTGAAGCTGGAAGCGTGGCTCTTCAAGCCTTCGCACCTGGAGGGCGAGGCGCCGGCGGTTCTCGAGCTGACGCAATACGACATCGACGGCGGCCGCGATCAGGATTTCAAGACGTTCGTGCAGCGGGGCTATGTGTTCGTGCAGGTGGAGGTGCGCGGGCGCGGCCGCTCCGGCGGCGAGAAGAGCGACAACATCGGCCTGCAGGTCAGCCGCGACGGCCGCGATGCAGTCGAATGGATCGCCCGTCAACCCTGGAGCGACGGGCATGTCTTCATGTACGGCGGCTCGTTCGTCGGCATGACTCAGTGGCATACGGCGACGCAACTGCCACCGCATCTCTCGGGCATCGCGCCCTACGTACCCATCTATCCAGGCTGGGACGTACCCAATACAAACGGCATTCCGCAGGCATGGTCCGCCGTGATTATGGGATACGTGTCCGGCCGCACGCTGAACGACGACTATATCCGCAGCGACTACTGGCAGCAAAAGATGCTGCAGCATTACGCCCGGCAGCAGCCGTTCGCCACGCTCGATGAGGACATCGGCATAGCCCAGGACGACTGGTGGATGGAAGACCGCCGCGGCAAGCGGCTGTCATTCATGAAGATGTGGCTCGATCATGTCGGCGACAAAGCGTTCAATCTCGCCGCCGAGCCGAAGCCCGCCGAGATCGCGCGGATGCGATTTCCGGTGCTCACGGCGACCGGCTTCTTCGATGACGATCAGCCGGGTGCGCTGCATTATTACCGCCGCTTCCTGCAGTACGCCGCGCCCCGGGAGGCCGCCAACATCCTGCTCGTCATCGGGCCGTGGGACCATCTGGGCACGCAGCATCCGCAGAAGACTATCGAGGGTCTCACCATTCCGGATTCGGCCGTGCTGGACATGAACCGGCTCCATGCCGACTGGTACGATTGGGTGCTCGGCCGCGGCCCGCGGCCCGCACTGCTGCGCGACCGCGTGACTTACTACATGATGGGCGCCAATGAGTGGCGCTACGCCCACTCGCTGGACGGTGCCTCATCCGGCGGCAACCTTGCGCTCTACCTCGGGGATCCGGCCGGTACGCCCAGGGATCTCTTTCGCTCCGGCGCGCTCTTGCGCTCGAAGCCCGGTGCGGAGCCGCCGGCCACGATCGTCGACGATCCGCGCACTCTGCCGGAGCTCGCGGTTGCGCAATATGCCGCGGATGAAGACCTGCTCAGCCAGTTCCGCGCCTATGAGAAGGACGCCCTGGTCTTCCATTCTGCGCCGCTGCAGCAGGACGTGGAGGTGGCCGGGCACATGCACCTGAACCTGATCGTGCGATCGGATGCGCCCGATTTCGACCTGTGGGCGCAGGTACAGATGGTGGAGCCCGATGGTTCCGCGGTGACGCTCGGGCAGGATATCCGTCGCGCCCGCTTCCGCGACGGCTACTTCAAGCAGGAGCTCCTGAAGCCAGGGCAGGTAGTCACGATTCCCTTCACGTTCAACTGGATGGCGTGGCGCATTCCCGCCGGCGCGCGTATCCGCCTCGTCGTCATGCCTCTCAACTCACCGGACTATCAGAAGAACTACAACACCGGTGGCCGCATCGGCTATGAGGATCCGAGCAACGCACGCGTGGCGCACATCGAGCTGTTCCACGACCAGAGCCGCGCCAGCGCTCTCCTTTTACCGCTGGCCTACGTCCTACGACTTGCCCCTGTACACTGACGCATGCTCCTGGAACGCATCCACTACTTCGCCGGCATCGTCTTCATCGCGGTCGCTGCGCTGCTGCCGATCATCGATCCATTTGCCGGCGCGCCGATCTACCTCGCCATGACCTCGGACCTCTCGCGCGAGGAGCGGGCACGCACCGCGAAGCTGGTTGCGCTCAATAGCTTCGTATTGCTGCTCGTGTCGATCCTGATCGGCGCCTATGTTCTCGATTTTTTCGGAGTCTCCATCCCCGCGGTCCAGGTAGCGGGAGGCGCCGTGGTATGCGCGTTCGCCTGGTCGCTGCTGAATGGTCCGACCACCCCGGAAGTTTCCGCATCGAGCACCCGTCCCGCGCCGGACAGCCTCACGCAGCGCGCCTTCTATCCGCTCACCATGCCGCTCACCGTCGGTCCCGGATCCATATCGGTCGCGGTCACCCTCGGCGTCAATCCACCGGAAGGTCTGCGGGCGCTGCTGATCACGACGCTGGCGCACGTCGTCGGCGTACTGATCACGGCCCTCGCGATCTACCTCTGTTATCGCTACGCGGACCGGCTGACGCGGCGGCTCGGCAAGACCGGAACCGACATCATGATCCGGCTGACGGCCTTCATCCTGCTGGCCATTGGCACGCAGATCATTTGGAACGGAGCCCGTACGATGCTGGACGGAGTGCTCCACCCCGCCACCGGCGCGACGCCGGCGACGACGGCGCCGACGGCGGCCAGGCACTAAGGCTCGGACCTCATGCCTCCGGGCGGCGGCATGGCGCGCCGCGACGTCTCCGTCTGGTAGCTCAGCTCGACACCGGCATTCTCCGCAATGCTGGATAAATCCAGGTCTTCTTTCGAGCTCGCCATCGCCGCCGCGGCTGACGACACATCGGTTGCCATGTCGGCAAACTGGAAGTCGTCAAGGTTGGTGACAGCATAAGCAACGACACTGGAGCCGGTCCCCACGATGAAGAACGACAGGTTGCCCGGCCCCTGAAACGTCCTCTCGAATCGACCCCTGAGGCCGCCCGACCCGAGCGCCGCTCGCGCTTCCGGAGTCAGCGGCGCCAGCAAAGCGGCGAGCGCGCTTGCATCGGATGCATCGGCCTGTGCCTTGTACAGGCGAGTCCCGGCATCAGCCGCCGCGGCAGGTATCCACGAATCGGCAGTCGTCGCCGCGCATTCCTGCCAGCTCACGCCGCCCTTGGTCTTCTGCGGCTTGTCGGGCCGCTGCGGCAGCTCTTTCCTGCATTCTTCGGCGCGGAAGAACATCCCTGACTCGACACACTGAGTCTCGCCTGCCTGGGGCGCATGCTTGCCCGTAAAGTGCACACACGCGTAGAGCACGTACAAAAGCATATCGCCCCCGAGCCGGTCAGGCTCTCTCGACTTAGACCGTGGCTGAGGAAGCGTAACGCATTGGCGCCGGCGCAGCGACTGCCCGCGCACCCTGCTGAGATAATCGATAGCGGCCCATCTGGTTCATCATGCTGGTCGCCTGTTCGCTCAGCGCGCGCGCGGCTGCGGTAGCCTGCTCCACCAGCGCTGCATTCTGCTGGGTGCTCGAATCCATCGAGGAGACGGCCCGGTTCACCTGCTCGATTCCGGAGGCCTGCTCGCGACTCGAGGCCGCGATCTCGGCCATGACGTTGGTCACCTTCTTCACCCGCGTCACGATCTCGCCGAGTACCTCGCCGGACTCATCGACCAGCTTGGTTCCTTCATTTACCTTGCCCACCGAGTCCTGAATGAGCGCCTTGATCTCCTTGGCCGCGCCGGCGCTCCTCGATGCCAGATTGCGCACTTCCGATGCGACCACGGCGAAGCCCCGACCTTGCTCGCCGGCCCGCGCCGCTTCCACCGCCGCATTGAGCGCCAGCAGATTCGTCTGGAACGCGATCTCATCGATCACGCCGATGATTTCCGCGATCTTGTTGCTCGCCGCGCTGATCTCGCTCATGGCCGCGACGGCGGCGCCGACCACGCTGCCACCGCGCTCGGCGTGCTCGCGCGCCGCCACAGCCAGATGGTTGGCCTGTATGGCGCTCTCGGCGTTGCTCTTCACTCTGGAGGTCATCTGCTCCATCGAAGAAGTCGTTTCCACCAGGCTCGAGGCCTGCTCCTCGGTCCGCTTGCTCAAGTCGAGGTTGCCGCGCGAGATTTCCTCGGCCCCCGACTGCACCGTGCGACAGGTTGTCGTCAGCCCGGCAACGACGTCCCGCATCGCCTGCACCATGGAATTGACCGAAGCGGCCAGCGCTTTGAAATCACCGGACCTGTCATCGACACGCATTCTTGATGTGAGATCGCCCTCCACGGCGAGACCCACGACCCGCACGGTCTCCGCAACCGTGGTCGCGACGCTGTCGATCAGCTCATTGATGCTCTGGGCGAGAAGCAACAGGTTGCCGCTCTTGCCCTGCATGGCAATGCGCCGCTCGCTGTCGCCGGTCAGCACCGCCTGGATGATCTCCCGCGATTCGCCCACGGCGCCGTCCAGCGCCCGTGCCTCCTCGACCCGCTGGGTGATGTCGCGCCCTATTCCCACCAGGCCGGTTACCTTGCCGCTCGCATCGCGCAGCGGTACCTTGGTCGTCTCCAGGTGCATGCGCTTGCCCTCCGGATCCCGACATTCCTCCTCGCGCGCCAGGAGCGGCTTGCCGGAGCGGATCACCGCCTGCTCATCCTCATGATAGAGAGCCGCCAGCTCCCTGGCGTGGAAGTCGAAGTCGTTCTTGCCGAGCAGCTCACTCGGGCTGTTCGCGCCCATGATGCGCGCGACCGCCACATTGGCCAGGAGGAAGCGCCCGTCGACGTCCTTCACATAGATCAGGTCCGGAAGGTTGTCGATGAGCGTTCTGAGCATCGCGCCGTCACCGCCCGCCGCGAGCCGTGCGCCGGCGCGCCGATTGCGGGCAAAGAGGTACGCGGCAACCCCTGCGGCCGCCCCGAGCACGATACTACCTGCGAAAACCACGTATTCAGTCATCGGGTTCCCCCGACCCCCTCGGCAAGGGATCAAGAATTCCCGATCCAACAGCAATTGACCGCGATCGCTATCACGGGAAAGCGCCGGATTCCGTGACGCAGTTCTAGCCCCTGCGGCCCGGACGGCCCGGGGCCGTCTCAGTGAACCGCCACTACGGCAACGGACTTCGGCGGCAGGTTGAACACCAGTCGGCCGCCCTTCCTCACTCCCTGGAACGGAAGCGGCACAATTGCATCAGGATGCTCGAAGGTGTCGTGCGCATCCATGGCAGCCGCGGTGAGTACCTGCCCGCCGGCGGAACGCATGCTCGCGCCCTCGATCTGTGCCGACACCGTCGCTCCGTGGTGCGGGTCCAGATTCACGAGCGCCAGGTGGATCGTGCCGGATGCGTCTCGAGCGGCGGTGGCATCGACTGCCGGCAACACGATGGTGCCGTACCGGTAAGACCGTGTGTCGACCTTGACCGGAAGGTACGTTGCACCCTGAAACGGCACGTACATGCGGAAGACGTAATAGGTCGGGGTGCGGATCATCCTGTCGCCGCGCGTCAGGATCATGGCCTGAAGGACGTTGATCATCTGCGCGATGTTGGCCATGCGCACGCGATCGGCATGACGCTCGAAGATGTTCAGTGAGATCGCGGCCACCAGGGCGTCGCGCAGGGAATTCTGCTGATACAGGAACCCCGGGTTCGTGCCCGGCTCGGGGTCATACCACGTGCCCCACTCATCCACGAATAGCGCCACACGCTTCTGCGGGTCGTACTTGTCCATGATGGCGGAGTGGCGCGTGATGAACTCATCGATCCGGGACGCAGCCTTCAATGTCGAGGCCCACTGGTCTTCGCCAAAACCGTAAGCGGCCCCCTTGTGCTTCCAGTTACCCGTGGGGATTGTGTAGTAGTGCAGTGACAGGGCGTCCACCAGGTCGCCCGCGCGAGCCATCACGACATCAGTCCAGTGGTAGTCGTCATCGTGCGGGCCGCTCGCGACGAGCGTGATCCCGTCCGGGGCATGGTCTCTGACGAACGTGGCGTAGCGGCGAAAGAGATCAGCGTAGTACTCGGGCCTCATGTTGCCGCCGCAGCCCCAGGCTTCGTTGCCTATGCCGAAGAAGGGCAGGCGCCACGGCTCGTCCCGTCCATTCACCCGCCGCTGCTGCGCCAGCGTACTGCGGGAAGCGGACGTGATGTATTCAACCCAATCAGCCATCTCCCGCGGGGTGCCCGAGCCGACATTCCCGGTCAGGTAGGGGTCGGCGCCGAGCATCGCGGCGAAATCGAGGAATTCGCTCGTGCCGAAGGAGTTCGGCTCCAAGACACCGCCCCAGTGAGTGTTGATCCGCACCGGGCGCTGCGCGCGCGGCCCGATTCCGTCGCGCCAGTGATAATCGTCGGCAAAGCAGCCGCCTGGCCAACGGATCACGGGAACGTGAAGTGCCTTCAGCGCCGCGAGCACATCGTTGCGATAACCGTCCGTGTTTGGGATCGGGGAGCCCGGCCCCACCCAGATGCCGCCATAGATGCCGCCGCCGAGGTGCTCCGCAAACTGGCCGAAGATGTGGCGATCGATCGTGGGTCCCGGCGTGTTCGCCTGCACGATCATCGCGACCGGCGCCTGGCCTGCCGCGGCGGCCGGCGCGACGCTAACAGCGCAACAGAGCATCAGCGCCCAGGCGCTGAGCATCCTCAGCCGGCTCGGCTTGCCCATGGATTCTCCCCCGGAGCAGGTTCTTTGGTAGCGCTACCTCTCAGCAGGCAGTATTGTCTTAGTTATTCCGAGTGTCAAGAAGGGGCGCGGCGGGAGCGCCGCGGCGCAATGCGGGCCCGGTTGGAACGTCTCTGTGGAATCTTGCCGATACGAGGGTCGCGGGCCAGTACGAGCTTGCACGCCCGCATCGCCGCCGCCTCGAAATCAGGGTCGTCGGCGGGAAGAAGCTGCCATTGCGTCGGCTCTTTCCCGAAAACCCGGATCGATCGCATCTGCGGAAATTCCTGCCGCAGGCTCTGGTGATGCGCCACCGACGTCGCCAGCCAGACGCCGTTGTCCGCGGCGGATTTGCGCTTCTCGCGCAGGATCAGCAGGATCTTGTCCTCGACGTACACGGCCACGCAGCCGAACATCGGCCGGGTCATGGGCGAGAGCGGCGCAAGCTCATCCAGCACGAACTCGTACGGCGCCGGCTTGCCGCGTTTCGCGGCCAGAATGGCCTCATCGAATGGATGGTGATCGGGCTTGCGACCTGATTTCGACATGGCTACCGAGCGCGGAGCTGCCTGCCGGCGCCACGATACTACGGGGCGAACCGCCGCGGGAGACAGCCTCCCGCGGCGGTCATCAGCGGCGCCTCACTCGCTGATCGCGACACCGCTGAAGGCGGCGACCCCGATCGGGCTCGACGTGCCTGCCGGCGTCAGGTCACCGTACTTGTCGATCGCGAATGCGGCCACGTAGCCGTTGCCGTTCGCGGAGTAGATGACCGCCAGCCATTTACCATCCTTCGAAACCGTAATGTCGGTCGGCACGCCGGGCAGAGGCGCGGACTTGTAGAACACCCCACCCTTGCCGTCGCTGAAGAATATGGAGATCGCGTGGCCCGGGCTGTTACCCGTGTACCAGACATTGCCGGGTCCCTTCGCGATCCAGCACGGCGCATTCGTGGGATAGGACGGCGTCGGTCCGGCGACCGGATAGACGTTCCGCTGCGCATCAACGATTGCAAAACTGTCAGGGCTGTGAGCCGGGGTGAATCCGAGAATGTCGCCCCAGAAGGCGGCACCGAGCGGTGTGTTGTTGGCGTCGCTCGGAAGGGCTACAGAGGCGACGGAGCCGCTCAGCGCGCCCCAGCCCGTGAGGCCCACCTGATCGACCGCACCGGAAGTAAAGGTGACCGCACCCCAGGTCTTGCCTACCGCGACCTGTGCCGCTGACGTGTCGGTCAGATGTACGACCGCACCGTCCTGGCTACCTGACGGCCATGCGTGGCTCTCGACGCAATTCGCGCCAGCCACGAACAGATGCTCGCGAGTGAGCGCTACCGAGTCGGGCTTCACGCAACCGGGCGCGAGCCTGATCTGTCCCCTCATCTCGATGAAATCTCCCTCTCTCACGAATTCGCTGACGCTGTTCGAGCCGTAATTTGCCACGGCGCCGACGTCATCGTTCATCTGCACAATACCGGAGTTCCCGCTCGCGCCGCCGTGGCCACCCGTGGGCAAGGTCTGCACCAGGGAGAGCGCAGTCGCTCCAGGCTCCAGCTGGTACACCAGGACTTGATTGGTGCCCGGGTCATTGCTGCTCGTGAGCACGAGCACGCCGTGGTCGGGCTCGGCGGCAACGGCCAGACTGGCCGCGAGGAGCGAGGCGGTCAGCGTTACGCCGGCGCGCCCCGCGATGGATCGGGTCAGATTACGTAATTTCATGGCGGTCTCCGTTCTTGAGATTCGTTTGTGGGAGTCGGACGTGAGGACTGTGTCGAGGGAGAAGGGTCCGCTGCCGCCCAGCACGAGCGCGGCCAGACCATGAACCCGTGGCCGACGATGGGGCGCAGCGGCAGCGCCCACCCACGATTGCCGGACGCAGGCGACCGGGCGGCGGCAGAGCTCGAGCAGCATCTTCATGCCGGCTTATTTCGCAGCGCACCTCCGGGTGTTACACGGCGATCCGCTTTTCTCAGTTTGTGGTTCGCCGAGCCACCGCATTAGAATCAGGCCGCTCCCACGCCGCGAGCGAGTCGACCCTCCAGTGCCGCACCAGGACGAGACCGAAGAGCGCCTCCGGCCGTTGATGATCCGCAGCCTGGAGGGGGACTCCGGCGCGCACCGTCAGCTCCTCGGCATGCTCGGTCGTTACCTCCGTGGGTACTTCGCCCGCCGCATCGGCACCGCCGCCGCCGAAGTCGAGGACCTTGTCCAGGAGACACTCCTTGCAGTGCATTTGAAGCGCGACAGCTACGACCGCTCTCTTCCATTCACGCCCTGGGCGTATGCGCTCGCCCGCTACAAGCTCATAGACCACTTCCGCCGCCGAAGCCGGTCGCTTCAGGTCCCCCTCGAGGACGCCGGTGCTCTCTTCGCAGCCGAAGATGCCGAGGAACGTGCGCTGCGTACCGATCTCGAGCGGCTGTTGCAACGTTTACCCGACCGGCAGCGAAGTCTGATAGAGGACGTGAAGCTGCAGGGTCTGTCCGTCGAGGAAGCCGCGCACAAACGGGGGGTGACCGCCGTGTCGGCTCGCGTCATGCTGCATCGAAGTCTCAAGTGGCTTAGTCAGGCTCTACGCGATGAGAACGTCTGACCTCATTGACATCCTCGCGCACGACGTGCGACCGGCGCGGCCGGGCGCCGTGAACAGAAAGCTGCTGGCGGCTCTGGCCGCAGGCGGCCTCATTACGTTCGCCATCGTCGCGTTCGGGCTGCGGTGCCAACCGTTGCTCGCGGCCGTGCAGCAGCCATGGTTCTGGATGAAGGCCGGCTATACTGGCCTCCTCACGCTGGCGGGCGCGGTCATCGTGAGGCGCCTGTCCGTACCGGGCTCGAAGCTCGGCGCAGCCCCGCTCGCCGCAGCAGTCGTCATTCTGGTCATGCTCGGCCTCGGGGTGGGTCAGGTTTTGCTCGCGGCACGGGCTGGGCGTCTGGCTCTGTGGCTGGGCCACACCTGGAAGGTCTGCTCACCGCTCATTCTCCTGCTCGCGGTGCCGATCTACGCCTGCCTGATCGCGGCGATTCGCAGGCTGGCGCCCACGCGCCCCGCGCTGACGGGTGCGGCGGCGGGTTTCGCGGCGGGCGCGCTCGCGGCGACTCTCTACGGGCTGCACTGTCCCGAGCAGGCCGCCGCTTTCGTGGCCACCTGGTATACGCTAGGCATCGGCGCCGCAACGGCCCTCGGCGCCCTCGCCGGGCGTCGGCTGCTGCGCTGGTGAGCCGCCCCCCCTCGGGCCCGCTGTAACACCGCGCAGCCGGCTGCGAATAGGTGGAGAAGATGTCGACCCCTGCCGCCAAAGCCGTATCCGAGACCGGAAAGCGTCACGCCCGACCGCGGCGGGAGATCATCCGCCGGCATTCGTGGGCGGTCCGCCTCACCCATTGGATCAATGCGCTGACGATCTTCATCATGGTCGGCAGCGGCCTCAACATCTTCAACGCACACCCGCGGCTCTACTGGGGACAGGCGGGAGCGAATTTCGACAAGGCGTTTCTCGCGCTACACCCATGGCCGGGTTGGCTGACCATACCCAGCTACATGGACCTCGCCGACGCGCGACACTGGCACTTCTTTTTCGCCTGGATACTGGTGATCAACGGCGCGCTGTACCTGGTCTGGAGTTTCGCCAGCCGGCACATCCAGCGAAACCTGTGGCCGACTGCGACCGACGTACGCGCCATTCCGCGCTCCATCCTCGATCACATCAAGCTCAAGCACCCGACGGGCGAGGCTGCGAAGCGCTACAACGTCCTGCAGCGCCTCGCTTATCTCGGTCTGCTGATACTGGTGGTCGGAATGGTGGTGACGGGACTTTGCATGTCGCCGGGATTCGATGCGTTCGCGCCCTGGCTGGTCGTGGTACTGGGCGGGCGCCAGAGCGCACGTACCCTGCACTTCCTGTTCGCCTCCGCAATCGTCCTCTTCATCGTGGTGCACCTCATCGAGGTCATGCTCGCGGGACCAATCAACGAGGTGCGCTCGATGATCACCGGCCGTTATGCCGTGCCCGGGGAGCATGACTGATATGAGGATCATCACCCGACGTCAGGCATTGATCACCGGTCTCGCGGGTAGCGGCCTGCTGCTGACCGGCTGCAGCAAGATCTTCCAGGCGGACAAGCTGACAGACAGCGACAGCTTCCAGCGCGTGCTGGCGGTAGCGCAGAGCTGGACCCGCGCAACACAGCGGTTCCTGCTCGCCGGTGGCCAGATGGCGCAGGAATACAAGCCGTCCGACATCTCGCGCTATTTCAAGCCCAACGGGACCTACAACCCCGGCGGCACCGACTACAACCGGCACGTCGCCGAAGGCTTCGTCAACTGGCGGTTGCGGGTCGACGGTTTGGTCACCCACCCGCTGTCGTTGAGCGTCGCCGACCTTCGCAGGCTTCCCTCGCGAAGTCAGATCACGCGGCACGACTGTGTCGAAGGCTGGAGCGCAATCGGCGGCTGGACAGGCGTTCCGCTCGCCCTGTTGCTCAGAGCAGCCGGCGTCCGCGCCGGTGCCAGATATGTGATGTTCTACTGCGCCGACAATCTGGACGGCGATCCCGCGAAAGGCGGCGATCAAAGTCCCGGGCAGTACTACGAGAGCATCGGCCTCGTGGACGCGATGCACCCCCAGACGCTCATCGCCTACGACATGAACGGCAAGCCGCTCGATATTGCCCACGGCGCACCCCTGCGGCTGCGAGTCGAGCGGCAGCTCGGCTACAAGCAGGCCAAGTACGTCCGCCACATTCAGCTGGTCCGCGACTTCCGCGCCATCGCCGACGGCCAGGGTGGCTACTGGGAAGACCGCGGCTACGACTGGTATGCCGGAATCTAGCGGCCAGACCGATTTCTCAACCCGACCGATATTGGAGACATCCATGACGAAGACTTCCCGTTTGCTGGCCCTCGCAGGCCTGACAGCCGCATTACTGACCGGCACCGCCTTCGCCCAATCGACTTCCACTGGCGCGATGAGCTCGAGCGGTCACATGAGCGGCGGCGCCATGACCTCGACGAAGGGCCACATGGCCTCGGGTCACATGAAGATGGGGCACATGAAGACGAATCATATGAAGACGAGTCATATGAAGACGGGCAAGCACGGCAAGAAGAGCGGCCACATGACTTCGGGCAGCATGACGAGCGGCCACTGACGCGGGAGTTGATCGCCGGACATCGGCGGCGGATCATTGTGTCGCGTCGACCCGAGCGACGCGACATTCCGCCCGGCAGCCCGTGACCATAGCGCAAGCTCTCGCCGCCTTCTGTTTAGCTGCCGGTCTGCTCACGATAGCGCCCGGCTTGGATACGGCGCTGGTGCTACGTACCGCAGCGGCCGAGGGCCCGCGAGGCGCCGCACTCGCCGGCCTTGTGTAGTGATGGGCTGTGTCGCATGGGGCGCGGCCGTGGCATTCGGCCTCGGCGCGCTTCTGGCGGCCTCGCAGCTCGCTTTCACCGTACTCAAGTGGGCAGGTGCCCTGTACCTCGTCTGGCTCGGCGTCAACCTGATTCTCAAGCCGCGCTCGCGCTTTCCCCTCGAGCTTACCGCGGAGGTCCACTCCCGCAGCAACCGCAGTTGGCTGGGACGTGGATTCCTCACGAACCTTCTCAATCCCAAGGTCGGCGTCTTCTACGTTTCCTTTCTGCCTCAGTTCCTGCCGGCGCACGTGCCAGCCGGACCTTTCATCTTTCTCCTCGCGGTGCTGCACGCGTTGATGGGCGTTGTGTGGTTTGCGCTGTTGATCATCGCCACACGGCCGATCGCGCGCGCATTGAAGCGACCGTCGGTCCTCAGGCGTCTGGACCGAGTGACCGGCCTCGTCTTCCTCAGCTTTGGCGTGAAGCTGGCGCTCGTCCGACAGCACTAGTAGCCTTTGCCTACCATCACCGCCGAGGACTCGGGCTCGGCCCTGCCCTCGGAAGAGGCTGCCTTGCCGCATCGCACATCGACGCTCCCGGGATCGCTCCTGCTGCTCGTCGGCACACTGTCCGCCGGCATCCCGTGCCGCGCGCAGCAGCCCGGGCAATTCACCATGACCCAGGTGCTGAGCTACCCCTTCCCTTCCGACCTGGTATCGGCGCGATCGGGCAGCACCTTCGCCTGGGTCTCGGATGCGCGCGGAGCACGCAACATCTGGGTGGCGCAGGGGCCCGGCTACACGGGACGGCGGGTCACCAACTACAGCGGCGACGACGGGCAGGAGATCACCTATCTCCGGTTCTCCGATGACGGAAAGTACCTCGTTTACGTACGGGGCGGCGATCACGACGCCAACTGGCCGGAAGCCATCGAGCCCGACCCGGCGGCCGGTCCGCAACAGCCGCAGATGCAGGTGTGGGCCGTGGCATTGAGCGGCGGTGCCCCACGCGCCCTCGGCGAAGGCGACGCGCCCGTCGTCGCGCCGGACAGCCACCGGGTCGCCTTCATTCATATGCCCGAGGAGAGCGTCTGGCAGGCACCGATCGACGGCAGCGACAAAGCACAGCGGCTCTTCTTCGACCTCGGCAGGAATTCGGACCTGCGCTGGTCGCCGGACGGCAAGTCGCTCGCCTTCGTCTCCAATCGCGGCGATCACGGCTTCATCGGCGTTTATCGTGATTCCAACACGCCGATCGAGTACCTCCTGCCATCGACCTCGAACGACGCGGAGCCCCGCTGGTCGCCGGATGGTAGCCGGATAGCCTTCGTCCGCACGCCCGGCGCCGGTGGGCCGCCGCAGTCCTTGCTGCGATGGAATCCCGTCCAGTGGTCCATCTGGGTTGCGGACGTGGCGCACAACACCGGCGGGCGCATCTGGCAGAGTCCGAATACTCCGCGCGGCTCATATCCGGAAGATGGCTCGAATCTACTTTGGGCGGCCGGTAACCGCCTGGTATTCGTTTCAGAGAGCGACAACTGGCCGCATCTCTACGCGGTATCCGCAGCCGGCGGCGCAGCGAACCTGCTGACGCCCGGCCGATTCATGGTCGAGGACGTCGCCATGACGCCGGACAAACACCACCTGATCTATAACGGCAATACCGGATCCACACCTGGCGACGACGACCGCCGACATCTCTATCGTGTCTCGGTGGAAGGAGGCAATCCCGTTGCGATCACGCGCGGAACCCACAGTGCATGGAACCCCGTCACGACCGACAACGGTGCGACACTTGCATTCATCGATGCCGGGCCGAGACGGCCTCCTGAAGTGATGTGGGGAAGTCCCGCCGGTACCCGTTGGCACGGCGCCGGCGGCGATGCCCTGCCCGCCGAGTTCCCCACGAATGACCTCGTCGTCCCGCAGGCAGTCATGTTGCACGCCGCGGACGGCACGGCTGTCGAAGGCCAACTCTTCACCGCCCGAGGCGACATGGCAGGAAAGCCCGGCATCATCTTCGTCCACGGCGGCCCGTCGCGCCAGATGCTGCTCACCTGGCACAACATGGGCTATTACAGCAATTCATACGCCGTAAACCAGTATCTCGCGAATCATGGGTTCGTGGTGCTGTCGCTCAATTACCGGCTGGGTATCGGCTACGGCCACGACTTCCACTATCCCGAACATTGGGGGCCCACTGGCGCCGCGGAGTATCAGGACGTGGTGGCCGGCGCAAAGTGGCTGCAGCACGATCCTGAAGTAGATCCGCGGCGCATCGGCATCTGGGGAGGATCGTACGGCGGTTACCTCACCGCGCTGGCGCTTGCGCGCAATTCCGACATCTTCAAGGCCGGCGTCGACCTGCACGGCGTGCACGACTGGTCGATGTTCGCCGACGAAGGGGGCGACAAGCCGCTCGACCGCTACCAGATGCCCGACATGGCAGCTCTGAAGAAGATCTTCTGGCTGTCCTCGCCGGATTCGGCCATCGCCACGTGGAAGTCGCCCGTGCTCCTGATCCAGGGCGACGACGATCGCAACGTGCACTTCCACCAGATGGTCGACCTCGTGCGCCGCCTGCAGCTGCAGCACGTACCGTATCAGGAGATGGTGATCCCCGACGAGATCCACGGCTTCCTCCGGTACGACTCCTGGGTGCAGGCCGACGAGGCGACCGCGGCGTTCTTCGAGAAGGAGCTCTTACGGGGGCACTGAAGGCTTACTGATCCTCACAATACCCGATAAAGTTCCAGCAACTTCCCCCAAGCGCGCTCGGCGTCGGGCTTGTTGTAAATGGGCTTGCCGTTCTGGTGCGGCATGTCGGGCACACACCAACCGTGTATGGTGCCGGCATACACCTCTATTTCCGCGTGCACGTGCGCGGCCGCGAAAGCCTCGCGGAGCTTGTCCTTCGCGTCCGGCTGCTTCGCATCGTCGCTGGCGGCGATCGCGAGGTACATTTGCGCCTTGATGCGGGGCGCCAGCAGATGGGGGCTGTCCGGCTTGTCGGTGACGAGCCCTCCCCCGTGGAATGTTGCGGCGGCACCGATCCTGTCAGGAACATGCGCGGCGGTCCTGAAGACGAGCGGACCGCCCATGCAATAGCCGTGGGTGCCGAGCTTCCGCGTCCGATCGACCTGCGGCTGCGCGTCGAGGAAAGCCGTGTGCGCCTCCGCATCCCTCTCGATCGTTCCGGGCAGCCGTGTCGATGCGCTCCATTGCTCAGCTTTCGCCCGATCCGCGGTATCGGCGAAATCGAAGCTCGAGGCATCGATGACGACCGGCGCCCGCGCGGTCCGATAGAACGGATTGGGCACCAACACCGCGTAACCTTGCGCCGCAAGTCGCCTGCCGATGGCGCGAAACGCCGGCCTCAAGCCGAAGATATCGGTCCAGATGAGGACCCCGGGGTGCGTACCCGCCGCGGGATGGAGGAATACCGCATCGCACGACCCATCGGCGGTCTTGATATCGACGTTCTTCTCGATGACGTCCCGTTCCGCGCCAAGCGCCACGCCCGCGGCGGCGGCGAGGCCGATAGCCGCGGAGCCGGTCACGAATTCGCGCCGCGTCGGGCCGGATGATTTGGTCCCGGAGGGATCACGATCGGTGCCGCTCATCTTCATTCACCTCGCTGATGACTGACTATCGGCGCAATAGCATGACTGTCGCGCTCGCGGAGCTCCTGCAGGGCATCATCGCGACCTATTGGCAATCCGCGGACGCTACTCGTTGGCGTTGAAGGCAATGCACATTCGCGGCTCATCGCTCTCGTGCGGCTCGACGTAATGCTCCATCCAGCAGGGGAAGAGCACGACCAGGCCCGTGCTCGGCTTCAGGCGAACGTCCCCGTGCCCGTTGGGGACGGAGCCCTTGACGCGTCCATGAATCACGCCGGCGCGGGGATCGCGGAAGCAGAGCGCGCCCGAGCCCGCGGGGACCTTGAGATAGAAACTGCCCGAGAGCAGCGCGGCCTCGTGCATGTGCAGGAAGTTGAAGCCACCGCGGTCGTGCAGGTTGACCCACGACTGGAGTTGAAACGGCCGGCTGCCGCGGCCCATCTCGCCCAGCGCCGCGGCGCACGCCACATGAATGGTCTGCCGCAAGGGGGCCCAGATAGGCCGCTCGAGAACGTCCATCTCCCTGCTGTTCCAGCCGTTGCGGTTAGTCCGGCCCGCGGCCGCGGGACTGGCGGCGCGCAGCGCAAGAACCCAGCTCGTCCATTCCGCGAAGCGCGGCTCGAAGGCGTCGAGACGGGTCTGCCAGATCCGCGTCGGAAACAAGTCGAACGACTGCAGCACGGGTGTCGTGGCGGTCGGCCCCAGCCTGTATGTGGTACTGAATGTCTCGCCCATCGTCACGCCTCATCGTGATCCGGCGAGGTGCGGCGGCCGGACGGCCAGGTAGACCGTGCTCCAGAGCTGCGCGGCATTGGACTCGTCGGCATCTGCTGCGGACGAGCCGAACGGCCGCAATTGATAGTGACCGGCCCCATACGACCACGACCAAAGCTCCGCGTTCTGCATGGAGCGGGTAGCCTCGATTGCGGTCCACAACACTCGCCGCGCCTTCACGAGATCGGCGCGTACCGGAGTCGGAAGATCGTGTCTCTCGAGCTGGCGGGCGAGGCCTGCGGCAAAGAGCGCCTGCTGCCAGGACCAGACGACCGTGCCGTGGTAGGCATTGCGGCTGAAGAGATTCTGCAGCGCCGGTGCGCAGAACACCGGATTGGCGACGACCATACCGGCACCCGTCATGAGGCCCGCCGGAAAGGGACGCATCGCCGTCGTAACGATACGGTCGAGAGTCTGGGGCTCCGGATCCGCGAACAGGAGCAGAAAGCCCTCGTCCGAGTGCATCACCGGAATCGGCTCACCGGTCGCCGAAAGCGCCAGGGCGTGAAAGCGCAAGGCTCCCGGGCCCAGCGCATCGAGAGCCGGCTGCGACGGTACACCCTGCGAGTCGGCGTAGATCTCGACCGCATTGGCCGTGACCGAATGGCTCAAGGTCACCTCGAAGAGCGGCGCCGCCCGCTCGCGCCACACCGCCGCCATCTGCGCCGCTGCGGCGAAGAGAGCGCGGTCCGAGGCGGTCATATACCGCGACAGGAGCCCGCTGCCTGACAGCCGCGCAGCCGCCGCGAGGGCCGCCGGAACCAACACGGCATTGACGTCGTAGGGATAATGGCCGCCGCCGAGACCGGTACCGCTGTCGCGCCATTCGCCGACGGTCTCGCCCGGCTTGAGGCCGATCAGATGCGCGACGCCGGGCGCCTGCGCGAACGCCTGCGCGCTCGCAACCACATACCGCAGGTTCCTCACCAGAGCAGCGCCGCGCGTGCCGTTTCGATCGAGCGGGCCGCCGACGGGCGCGGCCAGAAAAGCGGCCGAGCGCGCCTGGGCGCCGGGCTGCAGCAGCCACGCAGCCGCCACCGGCGCCAGCAGATAGTCCTCGTCGATCATCTTGTAGTCGTACACCGGAGCGGCGGAGCGCGAGCCATCCGCCTTGATATGATCGAGCACGGCCATCTCGCCGATGTCCTCCTCGTGCGCCACCTCTCCTCGCGGCGACAGTCGCGCGAGAACGGAGTCGAGGCCGGCCTCGACGGCTGTCGGGCTCAGGACCGGCATCAGCAGGCGGACGCTCATCAGGGTATCGCGGCCGAAATAGGTGTCGAAGCGCCAGGAGCCGGCGAGAAACTTCTCGCGATAGGCGAGGAACGTCAGCGTCTGCCGGGTCGCGGGATCGCCTTCGGCAGGGTTGCGCAGCAGCTCCTGGCCGGCGAGCGGAACGAGAGGCGTCTCGCCCGTAAGACCCGTAATCCGCAGGCCGACGGCGCCATCCGCTCCCGCGAATATGCGCCGGCCGCGCACTCGCCCGTCGAGCACTTCGATGCTCAGGCGGTAGCTCACCGCCCCGTCGAGCCGGTCGCGAGACCACGTGAGCGTTCGCCCGGCCAACGAAGGTGCCACGGCAATTCCGGCCGGGAGAGTGCCCGCGGTCTGATAGTCGCGCAGCACGCGGATGCTGGAAAGCACCGCCTGGCTCGTATCGAGCTCGCGATCCGCGATCGTCACGTCGGCCGAAATCCCGTGCAGCGCGCGTCCCTTGCCGTCGCGCGCATCCACGGCCCGCGGCACCCCTCGAACCTTCCACGGCGCATTGCCCGCCTCGCGGGCGAACCAGAGGCCGACACCGCTATTGCCAGCCGGGAAGGCAATGAGGATGCGCGGCGCCGGGCCGGAGCGAAGCAGCAGGTGCGCCGCGACGGGCCCCTGCCGCAGGAAGTAATTGAGAATCCTGCCTTCGCGCACCTCGAACGCGAGCTGCGGCGGCGCAGGCCCGGCGGATGCCGGCCCCGGGAGCAGGCATAGAAGCGCGCCAGCCGCCGCGGCGAACCGCCTGATCAGCAAAGCTCGTGATTGACCCATGGGCTGGCGCGTCCTCCACCGGCTTGTGGCGAATCGGCGACTTATAGCGTGTTCTCCCGCTGCCGTCACCCCTCTGATAATCTGCAAATGCCCATCCGGCGCCCTTTGAAATTTTTGTTCAATCGGGAATGGCGGAGATTGCGCCGCCAAACGTCTCCCACAAGGATGACCTCTCGATTCGTACCGGTCGCTTCGGACAATCGCGCCGCCCGCCGGCCCCGCGCCGCGGGTGTTGCGGTCGAACAACAGCCGCATTCGGATGAGAGTGCTCACTTCGTCGATCTCGCTGCCTGATCAGGCGGCACTTCCTAATGGGGGAATTTGCATGAGAGTCAAAGACAAGGCGCCCCGCGGGGCGCATCCGGTCCGGCAACGCGCCGTCGGGTCCATTCACACCAGGCCGAATAGCGTAGCAGTCGTCGTTGCCGGAATTCTCGGCGCGACCGGCCTTGCGGTCACCGGCAGCGCTCACGCGCAGAATGCGGCCGCCCAGAGCGCGCCCGCCCAAAATGCGCCCACCCTGGCGCTTCCCAATTCCCAGACCACCCAGAGCCTGCAGACGGTCGTCGTCACCGCCACGGCAACCTCAGTGAAAAAGCTGGACGCGAGCTACAACATCGTAGCGGCATCAGCGCAGCAGATTGCCATGTCGGACCCCTCGAGTGTGGCCTCAATCTACAAGCTCTCACCTGGCGTTTGGCCGGAAGCATCCGGGGGACCAACCGGCGTCAATGTCGACGTGGCCGGCTTTCCCTTGGGCGGGGGCGATTCTCCGTACTCCACGACCATGCTCGAGGGGCTGCCCCTCTACGGCTCACCCTACCTGTCCTTCATGGACAATACCTCGCTGATACGCATGGATGACACGGTCGACCGCGTCGAGATCGTCCAGGGCGGACCCAGTGCAATCTTCGGGCCAGGCCAGCCGGGCGCGACGGAGAACTTCATCCTGAGAACCGGCTCGGATACCCAGGAAGGATCGGTCGGCGCCACTTACGGCTCCGAGGGAAGTGAACGTGTGGACGTGTTCGAGAGCGGCAAGATCACTGACGGCTGGTACGGCAGCATCGGTGGCTATTACTGGCAATCCGACGGTATCCGCGATCCCCAGTATACGGCCTACCAGGAGCAGCAGCTGACGGCCACGCTGAAGCATGATCTCGACAATGGGTCGGTCGTGTTCTGGGCCAGAACCCTGCACGCCCATGATCTATGGGTCGCCGACTTCCCCTACACCCAATCCAACAGCGGCTCGGTCAGCCCGTATCCCGGCTTCAATCAGCTCAACTCCACCTACAACAGCAAGCAGCTCGAGAATTTCCAGGTACCGGATCCGGCCTGTAACTGCTTCGAGAACGACGACATCACCAATGGTCGTGGCATCCAGATGAGCTATATCGGTTCGCAGCTCAAGGAGAAATTCGACGGCGGCTGGTCGATCAGCAACGACATCATATTTAACGGCGGGCTCGTCCCCACCAACGCGCTGGTCAACAACGGCAATCCCCAGACGCTCGGCTCGTTCATTGACGGCTTGACCCTACCTTCCGTCCTCACCCCGGGCATGGTGCAGGCGAACTTTGAGAACGGTACGCCGGTGAGCCTCAACCAAAGCGTGGTCACCGAGCAGGTCTGGGAGGTGCAGAAGAAGATCACGAGCCTCATCGATGAATTTCGCGTGAACAAGGACCTCGGCTTCGGCAACACCCTGACCGCCGGCTTGTATGCCGCCCACTACACGATGAACGACAACTGGTCGCTGAGCTCCAACGTGCTGATCACCAATCAGCCGAACGCGTCACCCATCATCCTGTCGGCGACCCAAGGCGGGAACATCTACCAGGTGACCAGCCCGCAGGGCATCGAGAACGCCAACGGGGGCTACTACATCCTGCAGAACGGCCGCGCCACGAATATCGCCCCCTATATCTCCGACACATGGAAGCTCGATCGTTGGTTGTTCGATGCGGGGCTGCGCGTCGAGCACATCAACCTGGATCAGGAGACGACCAACACCTCGAACGTGCAGTTGGGGACGCAGTACGATCTGTGGGACAACGCGGTCACCTTGCCCAACGGTACCTGGTCGCACGGCTATGAAAACAACACCATGCCGACCTTCTCCGTGGGCGCGAATTACGAGTTCAACGACCACATGAGCGCCTACGCACGCGTGAATAATGGCGTGCTGTTCGAGAACATGGACGATGTACGCTGCAACGTCGCCAACGGCGGCAACGGTTGCCCGAATAGAACACCTTTGCAGACTGTGCGGAACTACGAGGCCGGCTTCAAGATTCAGAACCAGTGGATGTACATCGACGCCTCGATTTACCACAAGATTTTCTATGGAATTGCCTACACACCGGTGAATATCCAGGATCAGCCCATCGGCCAGGCCACGACTTATGGATCGACCTCCACGGGCGGGCGACTCGTCGGCAGCGTAACTCCGTTCGCGACCAGCGACATCCAACCCCTGAGCACCTTCAAGATCGAGGTCAATGGCCTCTACGAACGCGCGACTTACAATAACTTCGTGGGCTGCTACCTGTACACGTTGATCAACACCACTACGACGGTCTGCGGCTCGGCCAATAACAACCAGCTGGCGCGTCTGCCGAAGTATCAGGTTCGGATAACCCCGAGCGACACGCAGTCCTTCGACTGGGGCACGGTGACGGAGCAGATCACCTACGAGAACATCGGCAAACGCTTCCAGGACGACACGAATCTGACGGAGTTGCCGTCTTATTACGACCTGGCTTTCGGCGTCGATGCCATGTACGGGGAGCACTGGGAGCTCCGGGTGCTGGGCTCGAACCTCACCAACCAGCTCGGGTTGACCGAGGGTAATGCCCGGTTCGGCGGCAATACGATAACGAACAACACCGGCTTCGGTCGTTCGATCGAAGGCCGCGAGGTCAATGTAACGCTGAAGTACTACTGGTAAGTCGACGGCGGCGGCGCTCTTCCCCCGGAGCGCCGCCGCCCCCTTTTCAGGGAAGCGGCCGCTGCGTACCGGGTCCGTCCGTGCGAGAATCGGCAGCCCGTTCCTGAGATCCGGGGTACATCTCGAGTGTCCGTTCCGGCTTCCGTCCTCGAAGCGATGCGCGCCATCAGCGCGCAGCTTCAGGCCGGCCAGTTTCGCGCAGCACACGATCGGCTCGAAGCGATCGTCGCTGCCAATCCCACCTTCGCCGAGGGGCAGCGCCTGCTTGCGGGCACCAAGCTCGCCATGGGCGACCCCGCGGCCGCGGAAGCGGTTCTCCGCCAGGCGCTCGCAGTCGATCCTGCCTGGACGCCGACACTCACGACGCTCGGTGAGCTGCTGCTTGCGGGCGGCAGGGCGACTGAGGCGGAGGCAATGCTGCTGCGCGCTCTCAGGGCAGAATCACCCGACCTGCGCGCGGCATGGGTGCTGGCTCGCCATTACAACGGTACCGGCCGACCTGCCCAGGCGCTTGCCGTCGTCGGGCCGTTCTGCACGCAGGGCAGAGTGGACGCGGAGCTTGCGACGCAGCACGTAACGGCACTCGTGGCGCTGGGACGGCACTCGGAAGCCATCTCTCTCTACAGCAACCTCGCCGCGGCCGCGATGGACAATCCCGCGCCCGTGCAGGCGCTGGCCATCGCACTGAACGCGGCCGGCCGCAATACCGAGGCCGCACAAATCGCGCACCGAGCGCTTGCCCGTGGCTTCAGGACTGCGACACTCTGCCTGACTTACGCCCGCAGCCTCCTGGCGGAAGGCGCCAACGAGCGGGCCGAAACCGCATTGCGCGACTGCCTTCGCCTGGACCCGCGGCTGACCGAGGCGCACAACAGCCTCGCTCAGCTCATCTGGCTTCGCACCGGTGACCTGACCCAGGCAACCGAGCCGCTCGACGAAGCGTTGCGGAGGTTTGGCAACGAGGCCGCACTTCAGGCAACCAAGGCCGCCATCCTTCAGGGCGCGGGAGATGCGCGCGGTGCATATGACTGTCTTGCTCCACGAGCCGAACGCCCCGATGCCTCGCCCCAGCTGCTCGTGCGCGTTGGCGTTTCGGCGCTCGATTTCGATCCCGCCAAGGCGCTCTCGCTCGCGCAGCGGGCGCTGCGGGCACTGCCCGACAACGGCGCGGCGCGCAGCCTGCTCGCGGCCGCACTGCTCGGCGTGGGCGATGCTCAGGCGGCGCTGCGGGAATGCGAAGCATTGCAACCGCTGGCACCGGATGATCAGTATCTGATTGCGCTGCAGACCACGGCATTGCGCCTACTGGGCGATGCGCGCTACGGGCGACTCTGTGATTACCGGCATCTGGTTCTGCCTCTGCCCATCGAGCCGCCGTCGCCCTGGCCGGATCTCGCGAGCTTCCTGGCGGACCTCACGGCAAGCCTCAATCGCTTCCACGATCCCAACGGCCACGCGCTTCTCTTCCAATCGCTGCGCCACGGTACCGAGACGACCCAGGACCTGACGCGCAGCACCGACGCCGCCGTGCGCGGCCTGTTCCAGGCTTTCGCCGCGCCCATCGAGCGTTACCTCGAGCACATCGGCAAGGGCACTGATCCCCTGCGCCGTCGCAACAACGGCCGCTGGCGATTCAACGGCAGTTGGTCGGTGCGGCTGCGCAATCGCGGCTTCCACATGAGCCACGTCCACCCGCGCGGCTGGATCTCCTCGGCCTTCTATGTCGAGCTGCCGGACATCATGGCCGAAGGGCGCACGGATGAGGGCATACTCAGCTTCGGCAAGCCCAGCATCCTGACGACTCCGTCGCTCGAAGCCGAATACTCCGTCCGTCCGGCTCCCGGCATGCTCGTGCTCTTTCCGTCGTACTTCTGGCACGGCACCATTCCGTTCGAGAGCCCGCAGCCCCGCCTGACAGTAGCCTTCGACGCCGTGCCGGCGCAGTGAGCTGCCGAGCTTATCGCCGCCATTGCCATGGATACTGTCCAGGTCCTCAAACCCGCCACCGCCCGCATGGTTTTCCGCGCCCAGACGGGCTTCTTCGCCGTGCTGCTTTCGGCCATCGCGGTTTCCAACGTCTTCACTGCGATCGCCGACGAGGCCCGAGGCGGCGTGCATCTGGCGGCCTGGGAACCGGTCACCTGGGAGTTCTCGAGCGTCGCCTGCATCTGGCTGCTGATACCGGCGCTCGGCTGGTGGCTCGAGCAGTTCCCGCTGGTTCATGGCGGCTGGCTTCGCAGCCTCCCGGCGCACCTGCTTGCGACACTGCCCTTCTCGCTGCTGCACGTGGCCGGCATGGATGGCCTGCGCAATCTGGTCTACAGGGCCATGGGCCTGCACTACGAATTCGGGCCATGGTGGCCGAACTGGCTCTACGAATACCGCAAGGATTTCGTCAGTTACTGGCTGCTCCTCGTGTGCATCATGGCATTTCGCCTCTACGGACTCTGGCGGGACTCCCGCGAGTCCGCCGTCGCGCCCCTGCAGCAGGGACCTGCCGCCAACGAGCCTGCAGCGTTTGAATCCGCCACCTCGGATACGCCCCTCGAACGCCTCGTCGTACGCAAGCTCAACCGCGAGTACATCATCGCCGTGGCCGATGTCGATCGAGTGGAAGCCGACGGCAACTACGTCATGGTCCATTCCCAGGGCAGCGCGTACCCCCGACGCGAATCGCTCGCCGCCCTGGAGAAGAAGCTGGACGGCCGCCGTTTCGTCCGGGTACACCGCGGACATCTCGTCAATGTCGATCGCATTCGGGAAATCCAGCCCTGGGATCACGGCGACTATCGCATCCTGCTGCGGGATGGCAGCTACGTGAATCTCAGCCGCCGCTACCGGGGCCGCCTCCAGCATCTGCTGCGCTGAATTCGTCCTCGCCCGCGCCCCGCTCGTCCCCGCAGAGCGCCGCCCGTCACCTCGCCCGTTGCAGGACGGCCCCTCGAGCCCCTAGCGTCTACACCTTCAGCGCAGAGCACCTGCCCGGAGTGAGCACCCATGAGTAGAGCCCCGATCATGATGGCCGCCGGCCTCCTTGCCACCGTCGCCCTCGCCGCCTGCTCCGCGGGAGCCCGCGCAGAAAAGTCGCCGGATGCGGGCTGGCCGACATACGGCGGCGATCCCGGCGGGAGCCGCTACTCTCCGCTGACGCAGATATCCCCCGCGAATGTAGGACGGCTGCAGGTGGCATGGACTTTCCGTACCGGCGAGCTCGGCAAGGGGGTCACGGACTGGAATCGGTCGGCCTTCGAGGCGACGCCGATTCTGTATGGCGGAACCCTCTATTTCACGACCCCGAGCACGAACGTGGTGGCCGTCGATGCAGCAACCGGAGGCCTGCGCTGGCGGCACGACAGTCACAACGACAACGACCTGCACTATTCGGATGGCGTATCTCGCGGAGTGTCCCTGTGGGTGGATACGACCCAGCCAGCAAGCGCGGAGTGCCGGGCGCGCATCTACGCTGCCACGCTCGACGGCAGGCTGCTGGCCCTCGATGCCGCAAGCGGTAAGTCCTGCGACGACTTTGGCGAGCACGGGGCTGTTGACCTGCTGCAGGGCGTCCGCTCCGCGGACAAGCCGAATACCGGTTGGCGAGACTACCTGGTGACCTCGCCGCCCGTGATCGTCGCTGACAAAGTCATCGTGGGCTCCTCGATCGGCGACAACCGGGCGGTCGCTCTGGAGCTCGGCACGGTCCGCGCCTTCGATGCGCGAACCGGACGGCTGCTCTGGAGCTGGGACCCGATTCCCCGCGATCCTTCCAATCCCGTATACAAGGAATGGAGCGCCGCGGGCGCGAGGCTCACCGGCGCAGCCAACGCATGGGCACCCCTCTCAGTCGACTCCACGCGGCATCTCGTCTTTGCCCCCACCGGCTCCGCAAGCCCCGACTTCTTCGGCGGTGAGCGCCCGGGCGATGACCGCTGGGCGGACTCGGTGGTGGCGCTCGATGCAGACACCGGCAAGCTGGTGTGGGGTCGTCAGCTCGTACATCACAACCTCTGGGATTACGACGTCGCGTCCCAGCCGACACTGGTCGAGCTGACACATGACGGCAGGCAGGTGCCCGCGGTCATACAGGCGACGAAGACCGGCTTTCTTTACACGCTGAACCGGGAGACCGGCGACCCCATTTTCCCCATCGTGGAGAAACCCGTTCCTCAGGATGCGGCGCCCGGCGAAACGCCAGCGCCCACTCAACCCTACCCGGTGGCTCCGCCGGCCCTCGTGCGCCAGGGACCCGTGACCCCGGCGGACGCCTGGGGCGTGGCGTGGCTCGATACGCGCGCCTGCCGCAAGCGCATCGCGGCCGATCGCTCGGAAGGCATCTTCCAGCCTCCGTCCACGAAGGAATCCATCTACGCGCCAGGCTTCGCCGGCGGCGCCAACTGGGGCGGCATCGCCTTCGATCCGCAGCGTCAGCTCGCGATCGTCAACACCATGAACCTGCCGTGGCTCATGGCTCTCGTGCCGCGGGACCAGGTCGCAGCGGAAGTGCGCGACCCGAAGTACCGTGGCTGGGAGTTCGGCAGCATGCTGGGCACTCCCTATGCCATGCGCCGCCGTCCATTCTTTTCCGGACTCGGCATTCCTTGCGTCAAGCCGCCCTGGGGCACGCTCGCCGCCGTGGACATGGTGCACGGCACGATCAAGTGGCAGGTACCGCTCGGTGTTACGCCCGCTGGTTCATCTCAACGTTGGCATGCCGGGCCTGGGGGGGCCCATCATTACCGCAAGCGGGCTGGTATTCGTCGCCGCGAGTATCGACGACCGGATGCGGGCATTCGACGTCGGTAGCGGTCAAATGCTCTGGCAGGCGAAACTGCCCGCCGGCGGTCAGGCCACACCGATGACCTACAGCATTCGACGGTCGCCAGTATGTGGTCATCGCCGCCGGGGGCTATAAGGATGTCAAGCACCCGCGGCGACTACGTAATCGCCTATGCCTTACCGCGCTGAGGGGCCTACCGTCGTGTAGGCTTGCGGGCATGGTAACAACACCTGCTCGCACCGGATGGCAGTGGACGGAGATACGGCGCATCGCGGCGCTGGGTGAGCCGCTGCTGGAGCTGCAGCCCGCAGACGATGGCGGCGTCCGCCTGGCCTTTGGCGGCGACGTCGCCAACTCCATGATCTGCCTTTCGCGAATACTGGGTGCGGACGCCAAGGAGATCTCGCTGGTCACCGCGCTCGGTGACAGCAGCTATTCCGCGTGGCTGCGACAGCGGCTGATGCGCCAGGGCATTCACATCATCGAGCCTTCGATCGAAGGTGAGCCAGGCATCTACGGACTGCCTCTCGATCCGGCGGGCCATCCCACGTTCTCGTATTGGCGGGCGCAGTCAGCCGCGCGTGCCTTCCTACAGTCCGCCGACTTCGATCGCTTCGAGGATCTCATCGGCGACGCGCAGCTTCTTCTCGTCACCGGAATCACCCTCGCCCTCTGCTCTGACGCCAGCTTCGAGCACCTCTGCCGCTGGGTGGATCGCCATCGCGATGGCTGCCGTATCGCTTTCGATTGCAACTTCCGCAGGCGCCTGTGGGACAGCGAGGCGCGGGCCCGCGAGCGGATCGGCACGTTCGAGCCGTTGGCTTCGGTGATTGCGACGGGCGGAGAGGACGAGAAAACTCTCTGGGGCGCGGCGGACACCGCGCAGATAATCGAGCGCGTGAGCCGTATGTCGGCCGAATATCTGATCCGCGGCGGCGCCGAAGGATGCTGGGTCGGGGCGGGGCGCGAATGTCAGCACGTCCCGACCGCGCCGGTAGCCGTGGTGGGGGATACTGCGGGAGCGGGAGATTCACACCTTGCCGGCTACATGGCCGCTAGAATGTCGGGGTGCGGCAGAGCGGAAGCCGCGGCCTACGCGAACCAAGCAGCGGCGGTCATCGTGAACCAGCGTGGCTCGGTTCCAAAGGAAGGTGCGAGATTTCCGCCGCTACCGATTCACTCACCATGATGCATTGGCCCACCACACTCTTCATCGCCGCCGTCGTCATCGCCACGGCAGCGGAGCTCTGGCTCGCTGCACGTCAGATCGCCGCGGTCGCGGCGCACCGCGATCGCATACCGGAGCCCTTCGCCGGCCAGCTGTCGCCGGAAGATCACCGCAAGGCCGCGGATTACACGGTAGCCAAAGCCAGGCTCGGGATGGTCAGTACGGTCATCGATTCGATAGTCACTCTCGCGCTGACCGTCGGCGGCGGCATCGCGGCCATCGACGCTCTCTGGCGGCATACGGGCTGGGGCGAACCCTGGCTCGGACTGGCGGTGATCGGCACGGTTGCAGCCGCGGTGGGCATCATCGGCCTGCCCCTCTCGGTCGTGCGCACCTTTCGAATAGAGGCTGCTTTCGGCTTCAACCGCACGACTCCCATGATCTTCCTGGGTGATCTCGGCAAGGGAATCCTCCTCGGGGTGCTGATCGGCGGCCCGCTGGTTCTGGCGGTCCTCGAGCTGATGGATCACGCCGGCCGCTGGTGGTGGGTGGCGGCATTCGGATGCTGGCTCGTGGTGACGCTACTCATCACCTGGGCCTGGCCGGCCTTCATTGCACCGCTCTTCAACAAGTTCTCGCCACTCGAGGACGCGTCGCTCAAAGGCCGCATCGAGGCGCTCCTGGAGCGTTGCGGCTTTCGCTCGAGCGGCGTTTTCGTGGTCGACGGCTCGCGCCGTTCGGCCCACGGCAATGCCTACTTCACCGGCATCGGGCGGCACAAGCGCATCGTCTTCTTCGACACCCTGCTCAAGCAACTGGCGTCGCCGGAGATCGAGGCCGTGCTGGCGCACGAGCTCGGCCACTTCCGCCTGCGCCACGTCCGCCAACGGCTGCTGGTGTCCTTCGTCACCATGTTGATCGGATTCGCGCTCCTCGGCTGGCTGGCCGCGAAACCCGGCTTCTATCGGGCGCTGGGAATGCCGACCCCGTCGACGCATGCCGCGCTGATCCTGTTCGCCCTGGCGGTGCCGGTGGCGGTCTTCTTCACCACTCCGCTCGGCTCACTCTGGTCGCGCCGCCACGAGTTCGCCGCCGACCGCTTCGCTTCCCAACACGCGAGCGCGCAGCAGCTGGCCTCGGCGCTGGTCAAGCTCTATCGCGAGAACGCGAGCACGCTCACCCCCGATCCGCTCTACACGGCCTTCTATTACTCGCACCCACCGGCGCTCGAGCGAATTGCGCGGCTGACCGGCCCGTCACCCGCCGCCACTTGACATGACGACGATTCGACGCTAGTTTTGCCAGCGTGAACACGGCGCCGCGCAAACAACAACAAACCCGCAAGCTCATCGCGGGCAAGGCGTGCGTCCGTTCCGAATCCGCGGCCTGAAGGGCCGAGCCAGCAGATCCGAACATCCAACTCTCGCAAACCCCGCCAACGGTGGGGTTTGCCTGGGCCCCGCCGTACGCGGCAGGAGCCCGACCATGTCACATCCAAGCTCCGACGATGAAATCGAGCGCATCGCTCGAGGATTGATCGACCGCACGCTGCCGAAATCCGGCTGGACGCACGCGGCGCATTTCGCCGCCGCCCTGTGGCTGCTGCGCCACCGTGGCGATGCCGCGTTTCATGATATGCCGCCGCTCATTCGCGCCTACAACGAATCGACGGGCGTCACGAATACCGACACGAGCGGATATCACGAGACGATCACCGTCGCCTCGCTGCGCCTGGCGCGCTCATGGCTCGCCGCCCGGCCCGACATGCCGCTGCAAACCGCGCTCGCGGAACTGCTCGCCAGCCCTTACGGTCGCTCCGATTGGCTGCTGGCCCATTGGTCGCGCGATCGGCTCTTCTCGGTGATCGCGCGCCGAACCTGGGTCGACCCGGATCTGCAGGCGTTCAGTTGCTGAGCTGCGACTCAGCGCGATCGTGGGGGATACGGCGTGCCGTCCTTGTGCAGGAAGGCGCGCGACCCGGCCCGAATTTCGAGATCGATGTCGGGATAATCGACCCCATCGCCCTCAGGATTGCGGCTGCCGATCTCCAGCAGGACGGCCTCTGCGTTCGTACGGTTCTGCAGCTGGTGCCCATCAGCCTCACCGGCCTTGAATCCGGCGCAATCGCCCGCGCGCAGCACCTCCTCACCGGCATCGGTGACGAGCACGACTTCGCCCTCGAGGACATAGACGAACTCGTCCTCCGCCGAGTGCCAGTGACGCTGGCTGGACCAGACGCCGGGCGGCAGGCGCAGCAGATTGACGCCAAACTGGGTCAGCCCGGCCGCATCGCCGAGCCGGACGCGCTTGCGCTGCCGGCACGGCTCGTCATAAGGAGCGGGGTAGCCGCTGCCGGCCACCGCTTTTCCTGCCGCGATATCTATTTTCTTCACCGTCCGCCTCCGCCAGAATGCCCGGGTTGCCAGCCGCAGTTTACATCCGCCGAGGTCCAGCTCGATGAGCAGCTCCGACGTCAGTTTCCTTTTCGACCTCGATGGCACCCTGGTCGACAGCGTTTACCAGCACGTCATGGCCTGGCAGGAGGCGCTGCACGCCGCCGGCATAGAGCTCTCGGTCTGGCGCATCCATCGGAAGGTCGGGATGAGCGGCGGTCTCTTCACGGAGATGCTCCTGCGGGAGACCCCCATCGAGATCACTCCGTCTCTCCTCGAGACGCTGCAGCGCCAGCACGCGGAAGCCTACGCCCGCCTCGCCCGCTGGGTGCGGCCGCTGCCTGGCGCGATAGAGTTGCTGCAGTACCTGACCGAGACCCGCATTCCCTGGTCCATCGCCACCAGCGCCCGCATGAACTCGGCGAAGTACAACCTCGAGGCGCTACACGTCGATCCGGCACGGGTGCCCGTGATCACCCGTGACGATGTGCGTCGTGCCAAGCCCGATCCCGATCTTTTCCTGGCGGCAGCCGCGCGGCTCGGCGTCGACATCCAGTCGGCCGTCATTGTCGGCGACAGCATCTGGGACATGCTCGCGGCGCGGCGCGCCCGCGGCCTCGGAGTGGGCCTTCTCTCGGGCGGCTATGGTCAGGACGAGCTCGAGCGCTCCGGCGCCATACGCGTGTACGAGGACCCCGCCGACCTCCTGCGGCATATCGACGAGATCGGCGGCCGTAGGAGCTAACCTGTAAAAACAACATGAAGTTATATTTCAATCCCGCTTCACCTTATGTCCGCAAGGTGTGCGTCACCGCACACGAGCTCCAGCTCAGCGACAGGATCGAGCACACCAGCATCATTCTCAGCCCGGTGAGCCCGCACGACGGAGTGCGCGCCAGCAACCCGATCGGCAAGATCCCGACGCTCGTCCTCGACGACGGCACGGCGCTCTACGACTCGCCGGTGATCTGTGAATACCTCGATGCGCTCGCAGGCGGCAACCGGATCTTTCCCGCCACGGGGGCGGTGCGCTGGACAGCCCTGCGCCGCCAGTCGATCGCGGACGGCATCATGGACGCCGCTGTACTAACACGGTATGAGGACGCGGTCCGACCGAAAGAGCTGCGCTGGCAGAATTGGGTCGACGGGCAGTTGCTGAAGATTCGCACCGCCCTGGATGTGCTGGAGAGCGAGAATCTCGAGGGCGGTTTCGACATCGGCGCCATCTCGATCGCCTGCGCGCTCGGTTACCTCGACTTGCGCTATGCGAGCGAGGGCTGGCGCAAGAACCGGCCGCGACTCGCGGCCTGGGCCGCAGCCGTCGGCAAGCGGCCATCACTGGCCACCACTCTCCCGGCCGTACCGTAGACCCTTCCGGCGCCGAGTCAGGCCGCCGCGGCGCGGCCCGCGGTCTGCCGCCCGTTCAACTCCTCGATCAGCTCGATGATCAGCATCGCGAGCTCACCGGCCATCAGGGCGAAGTCGAGGTCGAACTGCTCGGCCGGATCGACCTCCTCCCCATCGCCCTCCTCGCGGGCGACCTCGAGAAACTCGACTCGTTTGATCTGCAGCTTTTCCGTCAGGACGAATGAGATCCGCCCGTTCCACGTCAGCCCGAGCTGAGTGGGACGCTTGCCCCCCGCAACGTAGGCCCGAACTTCCTTCCCATCCAGGGGATGGCGACGGTAGCGCACGGTGGATTTGGCGGGCTCGCCCGACTGGAGCTCGAGGTCCTGCTCGACGGCGAACGCCCCCGACGCATCGGACTGCATCAGCCAGGCCGCCATGCACGCGCTCGGCGAGCGCTGCGTGTCGACTTTCTGCACCGCGAGACTGCCCAGCGCGTCACGCAGAGTCTCGACGAGCTCCTCGGCTCTGCGATCGCTCGCGGAGTCAACCACCAGCCAGCCGCCGCGCGGATCGATCCACGCGCGGGTAACGCGACGCCTGCTCAGGGCGCGCGCCCGCAGCTGTTCCAACACCTGCATCTTCAGAGCGCGCATCTGGCGGCGCCCGACCGGGAAACCCTGAGTTTCGGCCTGAGCCTTGGCGCGCCGCTCGGCTTCCTGCCGCACGATCGATGCGGGCAGGAGCTTCTGATCGACACCGAGCGCGAGCAGGTGATGCTCGCCCAGCGTATGCAGAAGCCGATCCGTAGTCGCCGGCGCCACCCAGCCCATGCTCCGCATCTCGAGCGGACTGCAGGGCTGCAGCGGGCGGCGAGCAAGCGCCTCCTCGAGGCTGGAAGCGGACCAGTTCCAATCCGCGGGAAGGCGATAGACAGTGAGGTTCTTGAACCACATTCGGTGAATGGCGATCGGGCAACGCAGGAGGGGCGCGCAGTATAGCGATGCGCCCCCGCGAAGTCCGCCCCGGATGGCCGGGGCAGAAATTTTCGCCGCTCAGGATGGAGAAGGCGTCAACAGCGCCTGGAGAGCATCGTGCGATGGCGTATCCGCGAAACCGTCGAAACGGCCCTGCTCCGCCAGTATTTTCGCCGCGTGCATGAATCCGCCCCACGCTGCTCGTGCAAGCGCGCCACCGACGCTGATGCGGCGCACACCAAGCGCCGCGATCTCCGCCACCGAGAGTGGGCTCGCGGCGCCGACGAGCAGATTGACGGGCTTGGGGGCGAGACTCTCGACCACGCGCCGAATGTGCTCAGGCGAGCGGATACCGGGGGCATAGAGGCAATCGGCGCCCGCGCTGGCGTAGGCCTGCAGCCGCGCGATCGTCTCATCGATGTTGGGCCGGTCCACCAGGAAGCACTCCGCCCGCCCGACCAACAGCGTATCGCCTCCCGCCCGATCGATTGCTTTGCGCGCCGCGCGCATGCGCGCGACTGCATCATCCAGGTCATAGAGCGGCTTGTCCTCCCGGCCCGTCGAATCCTCGATGGAGAGCCCCGCCACCCCCGTCTCGACGGCCAGGCACACGCTTTCGGCAACGCCATCGGGATCATGCGCGTGCCCACTCTCGAAATCGGCATTGATCGGCAGATCCGTCGCTTCGACCATCGTCCGCAGGTGCGCCAGAACCGCTTCCCGGGTCATGCCTCCGTCGATGGCTCCCAGCGACCACGCAGAACCCGAGCTCGTAGTGGCTAGCGCCTTGAACCCGAGGGTTTGCAGATAGCGTGCGCTGCCGGCGTCCCAGGGATTCGGAATGACGAAGCAGCCGCTGCGATGCAGCTCGTGGAAACGGCGGCGTCTATCGGCGGTGCTCGATCGGCTGGCGGGCATGGCCTCGCTCTCTGGTAGCGGATCGGGCCATGATAACCTGCAGAGGTGAAAACAAGAGCGTGGCTGGCATTCCTGGGCCTCGGAATCACCTGGGGCCTGCCGTATTTCTTCATCAAGATCGCGGTCCGCGAGATCTCCCCGTTCGATGTGGCCTGGGGTCGGATCACTCTCGCGGCGCTCATCCTGCTGCCCATCGCCTGGCGCCGCGGCGCACTGCGCGCGCTGGCCCCTCACAAGGCCGCGATCCTGGCCTTCTCTCTGGTGGAGTTCACCATACCCTTCTGCCTCATCTCCATGGGGGAGCGTTGGATCCCCTCCTCGGTCACGGCGATCCTCATTGCGACGGTGCCGCTCATCATCGCTTTCATTTCTCGCTTCTTCGGCCTCCACGAACGGCTCGGGGCCGTGCGCCTCACCGGGCTCCTGGTCGGCCTCGCGGGTGTCATTGCGCTCGTTGGATTAGGCACTCTCTCGGGGCCGCTCGCCTGGGCTGGGGTCGGGTGCGTCGTGTTCTCGACCGTCTGCTACGCGATCGGAGCGCTCACCATTCAGAGATACCTGCACGCCGTTGATTCCATTGGCCCCATCGCCGGCAGTCTCGCGATCTCCAGCCTGCTGCTGCTCGTTCCGGCAATGCTCTCCCTGCCGCATCACATGCCGAGCGCCCTGGCCCTCTCGTCGGTCGCGATTCTGGGCCTGGTCTGCACCGCGCTTTCCATGCTGATGATGTTCTATCTGGTGAAGAATGCCGGCGCGTCGCGCGCGGCGATCATCACGTATATCAATCCGGCAGTCGCGACGCTCCTCGGCATGGCACTGCTCGATGAGCGACTGGGAGCCTGGGGGTTGACCGGGTTCGGTCTCATCCTCCTCGGCTCCTGGCTCGCCACGCGCGGCAGCGCGGCAGTCGCCGAGGGTGCGGCTGTCGAGCTCTCACCGTAGCGCTGCGGCCGGCAATTCTCAGCCCATAGGGGCCTGCATCATCCCTGGCATCATGTTGGTGTAAAGGTTGTGCATGATCCAGATGGAGCCGCCGAGGATGATGCCCACGACGATGGCCGTGAAAATCAGCGCCAGCAGATTCCAGCGCTGCTCCTCCGAGCGGTTGACGTGCAGGAAGTACACGATGTGCACTCCAATCTGCGCCAGCGCAAACACGGCGATGATGAGCGGAGTACCCACGGACGCATGGCTCATCACCAGCCCGAAGGGCACGACCGTCAGCGCGATCGCCAGCAGGAAACCGGTGATGTAAGACTTGCGGGAGCCATGCCCACCGTGTCCCGCCCCATGCGCGGCGGGATGGATGGCCCCGTGCGGCGCGCGGCCGATAATGGCATCGTTGGCGACGCTCATCAGGAGACTCCGAAGAGATAGACCAGGGAGAACACGCCGACCCAGATGATGTCGAGGAAGTGCCAGAAGAGGCTCAGGCAGGCAAGGCGCGACTCGGTGGACGGCGTGAAGCCCTTCCTCACCACCAGCACCATCATGATCGCCATCCAGACGAGACCACACGTGACGTGCAGCCCGTGCGTCGCCACCAGCGTGAAGAAGCTCGAAAGGAACGCGCTGCGATCCGGGCCGGCACCGGCCGCGACCAGGTGCGCGAACTCGTGCACTTCCATGCCAACGAAGGCGAGCCCCAGCACCAACGTCACTGCCAGCCAGCCGAGCGTGGCGCCGCGGCTGCGCCGTCCCATGGCGAGCGTCGCGAGCCCGCAGGTGAAGCTGCTCACGAGGAGGAACACCGTCTCCGTCAGGACGTAGGGCAGATCGAAGAGGCCCCGCGGTGTGGGACCACCGGCCGTACGCACGTGCAGCACCGAGTAGGTGGCGAACAGGCCCGCGAACAGCAGGCAGTCGCTCATGAGATAGATCCAGAAGCCGAGCTGCGCCGTGCTCGCCGCATCGTGATGGTGCTCGAGCTCGAAGTCGATCGTCTCGCCGGCCGGGCGCAGGTCCCGCAGCGCATCGGCCGCGTTGTCGGCGTATCCCGGCTTGAAAGCCAGCGCCCCGCCGTGGGCAGTTGTGTTACCGATTGCCATGGGCTACACGCTCCTCAGTTGGGCGCGACCGCGGAGGATCTCGATCCGCCTCACTTCCTCAGCCTCGACGTAGTGGTCGCGGTCGTCGTCGAATGCATGACGGACCAGGGCCACCATTGCGGCGGCAAAACCCGCGATCGCGAGCCACCAGATGTGCCAGATCATTGCGAACCCGGCAAAGCCGATGAACACTGCCATCACGAAGCCGGTGCCCGTGTTGCGCGGCATGTGGATCGGCCGGTAGACGGCCGCCTTCATCTCCACGCCCCGCTGCTTCATGTCCCAGAAGGCGTCGCGGTCGCGCACCACCGGAATGCGGGCGAAGTTATAAGCCGGCGGCGGCGAGGATGTCGCCCATTCCAGCGTGCGGCCGCTCCAGGGATCGCCGCTCAGGTCACGCGCGTGCTCTCGCTGCGCGATGCTCACCACCACCTGCGCAAGCTGCAGCATGATGCCGCAGAAGATGATGACGGCGCCGATCGCGGCGACGACGAAGAGCGGCTGCCAGGCCGGATTGTCGTAGTGATCCATGCGGCGCGTCGCGCCCATGAGTCCGAGGACATAGAGCGGCATGAAGGCCACGTAGAACCCGACGAGCCAGCACCAGAACGCCGCCTTGCCGAGCGTCTCGTTGAGGCGGAAGCCGAACACCTTGGGGAACCAGTAGGTAAGCCCGGCCATGGCCCCGAACACCACGCCGCCGATGATGACGTTGTGGAAATGCGCCACCAGGAAGAGGCTGTTGTGCAGCACGAAGTCGGCAGGCGGCACGGCCATCAGCACGCCGCTCATGCCGCCGATCACGAACGTGATCATGAAACCGATGGTCCACAGCACGGGTGAGTCGAAGCGCACCCGTCCGCGGTACATCGTGAACAGCCAGTTGAAGATCTTCACACCCGTCGGCACTGCGATCACCATGGTCGTGATCCCGAAGAAGGCGTTGACGTCGGCCCCCGAGCCCATCGTGAAGAAGTGATGCAGCCACACGAAGAAGGAAAGGAGCGCGATCGCCATGGTGGCGAACACCATGGAGGTGTAGCCGAAGAGGCGCTTGCCCGAGAAGGTGGCGATGATCTCGGAGAAGATGCCGAACGCCGGCAGGATGAGGATGTAGACCTCCGGGTGCCCCCAGATCCAGATGAGGTTGATGTACATCATCGGATCGCCGCCCAGGGAGTTCGTGAAGAAGTGCATCCCGAGGTAGCGATCGAGGGTCAGCAGCGCCAGCGACACCGTGAGGACCGGGAACGCCGCGACGATGAGGATGTTGGTGCAGAGGGCGGTCCAGGTGAACACCGGCATGCGCATCAGCGTCATGCCTGGCGCGCGCATCCTGAGGATGGTGGCGATGAAGTTGACGCCGGTGAGCGTCGTCCCGATGCCCGAGATCTGCAGTGCCCAGATGTAGTAGTCGACCCCGACGTCCGGGCTGAAATGCAGCTCCGAAAGCGGCGGGTAGGCCAGCCAGCCCGTGCGGGCGAAGCTGCCGACGGCCAGCGAGAGGTTGACCAGCATCGCGCCGACGACAGTCAGCCAGAGGCTGAGCGAGTTGAGGAACGGGAAAGCGACGTCGCGGGCGCCGATCTGCAGCGGCAGCACGCAGTTCATCAGCCCGATCATGAACGGCATCGCCATGAAGAAGATCATGATCGTACCGTGGGCGCTGAACACCTGATCGAAGTGCTCGGGCGGCAGATATCCCGCGTGTGGTCCATACGCAAGCGCCTGTTGCGCGCGCATCATGGCCGCGTCCGCAAAGCCTCGCAGCAGCATCACGCCCGCGAGGATGAGGTACATCGCGCCGATCTTCTTGTGATCGACCGAAGTCAGCCACTCCGTCCAAAGGTACTTCCATTTGCCGAGCACCGTGATCGTGCCGACCACGGCGACCGCGACCAGCACCATGAAGGCGATGGCTCCGAAGATGATCGGGTTCTGGTAGGGGATGGCGGCGAGAGTCAGCTTGCCGAGCACGATCATTTGCTCCTCATCGCAGACATGCCGGCCATGCCGCCGGCGACGATGTCGCTGAAGAGGTGCGGCTGCACCTGCGAGTAGTAGGCGACCGGGTCGTTCTCGCTCGCCCTGGCGAGCCGCTCATAGGCGCCGGCGTCGAGCGTCTGCCGCGAGGCTTTGACCTTCGCGACCCACCCGTCGAAACCCTGTCGGGGGAGTGCGGTGGCCTCGAACGTCATGCCGGAGAAGCCGTCGCCGCTGTAGTTCGAGGACAGCCCCCGATACGTACCCGGCTCAGTCGCCAGCAGGTGCAGCTGAGTCTGCATGCCTGCCATGGCGTAAATCTGGCTGCCGAGCTGCGGGATGAAGAAGGCGTTCATCACGGTCGCGGAGGTGATGTGAAACTCCACCGGCACGTTCGCCGGGAAGGCCACCTGATTCACCGTCGCGATCTTCTGATCCGGATAGATGAAGAGCCATTTCCAATCGAGCGCGACCGCATCGATGCGGATGGGCTTGACGTTGGAAGCCAGCGGCCGGTAGGGATCGAGAGTGTGCGAAGACCTCCAGGCAATCACGCCCAGGGCCGCGACAATGACGCAGGGGATGAGCCATACGACCGCCTCGATGCGGTTGGAGTGCGCCCAGTCCGGCTGGTAATCCGCCTTCTCGTTCGAGGCGCGGTAGCGCCACGCGAAGACGAGGATGAGCGCGATCACCGGCACCACCACCAGCAACATCAACACCGTCGCGGTGATGATGATCGAGCGCTCCTGCAGGCCGATCGGGCCCTTTGGATCGAGCAGCGCCCACTGGCATCCCGAGAGCAGCAGGGCTGCCGGGAGCGGCAGGAGCCTTGTTAGATGCGCTGGATCCGGGCTCCTGCCCGGCGCAGCGCCGTCTCGGTCAAAAAGCGTGGTTTTTGCCCGAGACTCGGCCACCTGCGGCGGCCGGGCACCTCCCTGTGCCTGGATCGCTGTGTCGTGTAGTTTCATGGCTTGGGGTCGCAGCGCAATCACCGGTCTTTTTCGACGCGGTAAGCATCGCGCTCCCAGCTCGCTCAAATCCTTAGCTGACCCTGAACCCTCTAAATCCTTCTAAATCATCGCGCTGAGCTTTGAACCTGCTCGCAGGCTGTGATACTCGTCACGCCTCCAGCGCCGTGGACATTGCCTGTTCTTCCGTCCAGCGCGCGCCTGCTTCCATCAGTTCCGTCAGCCGCTCGCCCGGCAGGGCGCGACGCAGGCTTTCGACGATGCGCAGCTGGATTTGTTGCTTGGCGGGACTTCGTCCTTCGAACTCGGCGGCGAAAAAGGCGCGCGCGTAACCGATGAGCAGCGCCGCGCGCTCCAGGCGATTCTCGCGGGCGGCAATGGCCGCGAGGTGTTGCAGGCCGCCGGCGAGCAGCACCGCATCGAGATCGCTCTCCTGCGCCAGCGGCAGTCCTTCGCGCAGCGCCGTACCCGCTTCCTCGAGATCGCCCCGCGCGATGAGATAGCCCGCGAGATTGCACAGCGCGTGCCCGAGCATGCCGGTGCGCCGGGCCGCGCGCGCGAGGGTGACGACTTCGCGCGCCTGCGCGATCGCCGCCTCGATCCGCCCCTCGGCGAATGCCACTTCCGCCTTGTAGATGAGCGCACGCCAGACCCAGAAATCGGCCTTGGAATGCGCCCCGAGCGCGAGCGACTCATCGAGCAGCGCGCGCGCGGCTGCGAACTCGCCGGACACGGTGCGCGCGATGGCGAGGTTGGTCAGGCAGAGCGCCAGACTCTTCGGGTGAACGGTCGCGCGGAGATGTCCGCGCGCTTCCTCGAGGGCAGCCAGGCCCTCAGCCAACCGCCCCGCGCGCGCGAGATTCAGGCCGTAGAAGCTGAGGGCGCGTCCAAGATCCAGCGGCTCGCCGGACTCGCGAAGCAACGAAACGGCGCGGCTCAGCGCCGGCACCGCGCGTCCGCGCGGCTCCCCGGTCGAGAGAAAGCCGTATCCGTACCAGAGCTGCGCTTCGATCTTCTTCGGAGTCGCCGCGGACAGCGCTCCGGTCGCACGCTCGAGACGCGCCCTGCCCTCCTGCATCAACGAGAGGAGATACCAGATCACGTAAGAAGCCGCCGCAAGCTCGATGCCGACAGCAGGATCACCGTCGGCGCCGAATACCCAATCGAGCGCGACCCGAATGTTGTCGATTTCCGGCGTCTGCGCCTCCAGCCACTGTACGGACGGAGCCTCCTCCCAGAGTGCGAGCGCGCCGCGCACATGATCGCGGAAATGCACTGCGTGCAGGCGCGCGAGCGAGCCGAACTCGCCGCTGTCGGCCAACTTCTCCATGGCGTAGGCATGCGTCGTCTCGAGCAGGCGATACCGGCGCGCAGGACCCGCGGCGTCGGCGACCACCAGCGATTTGTCCACCAGCTCGGCGATTCGTCCGATGACTTCCCATTCCGCGAGCGCCGAGTCCGCCACGACGCTCGCGGCGGCTTCGAGGCTGAAGCTGCCGGCGAACACGGCCAGCCGCCGCAGCACGATGCGGTCGGGCTCCGTCAGCAGCCGATGGCTCCAATCGAGTGTGGCGCGCAGGGTCTGGTGGCGCGGCAACGCCGTGCGACGGCCACCGGTCAGAACGTGAAATCTCAGATCCAACCTGCGTGCGAGCCCGTCTATTCCCAGCGCCGCCGCACGAGCCGCGGCCAGCTCGATGGCGAGCGGAATGCCGTCGAGGCGGCGGCAGATAGTCACGACCGTCGCGGCGTTACGCTCGTTGAGGTTGAAATGCGGATCGGCGGCGCGTGCGCGCGCCACGAAGAGCCGCACCGCGTCGTGGCGCAGCGCGGCGGCGAGCTCCGCCGTCTCTTCGGCGGGAAACTCCAGCGGGCTCAGGCGATAGGTGCACTCTCCGTCGATACCGAGAGGCTCCTGGCTGGTGGCGAGGATGCAGGCGCCCGGCACGGCGCGCAGCAGCGTCTCCGCTTCCCGCGCCGCCGCCCCGATCAGGTGCTCGCAGTTGTCGAGCACCAGGAGCAGCCGCCGTCCGCGCAGCGCCGCGGCGAGCCGCTCCGCGGTCCAGCGGCCGGCGCCGCTCTGCAGGCCCAGGGCCGTGTTGATGGCGCTCGCAACCAGCTCGGGATCGGTCAGGGGCGCGAGCTCCGCCAGCCAGACACCGTCGGCAAACTCTTCGAGCAGCGCTCGCGCGGCCTCGAGGCCGAGCCGCGTCTTGCCGATGCCCCCGGTGCCCACCAGGGTCACGAGCCGATTGTGACGCAAGAGCTCGCGCAGCTCCCGCAGCTCGGTCTCGCGACCGATGAAATCCGACACCGGCGCCGGCAGGTTGGTCGGCGCCTGACGCATGGGCTGAGTACCGGGGCCGGACGCCGGCAACGCTCGCCCTTCGGCATCTAGCGCGCGCACCTCGCCCGTGAAGCGATAGCCCCGCAATGGCACGGTGAGGATGAGATTGCGCTCGTCGCCGAGCGCCTTGCGCAGTGCCGAGACCTGCACCTGGATGTTGCTTTCCTCGACCACGCTGCCCGGCCAGACGCGCGCGAGCAACGCTTCCTTGGTGACCAGCTCGCCCTCGGCCTCTACCAGAATGAGCAGCACGTCGAACGCCCGGGAACCGAGCGGAACGGTCGCATCACCTATGCGCAGCTCTCGCTGGCGGGTGAGGAGTCGAAATCGTCCGAACTCGAGGCAAGCCGCGCCTCGGGCAGTACCATGCATGAGAAGCTCTATCGGGGATGCCCGCAGGGCGATGTGCGAGCGATATCCAGGCAGGAATTGTAGCTCTATTTTCGCTTTGGCCAAACCGGCCTGCGGCCGCTTGGCGAATTTGCTTACCGGACCCTTGCCCGGCAAGCCGTTCGCGCGTCGGAGCGAGCATCTGCTCGAGCTCGCGCGCGGGCACGGCGGCGCTGTGCAGAAAGCCCTGCGCGTCGCTGCAGCGCAACGCCCGCAGGCCCGCGAGCTGTTCCGCGGTCTCGACGCCCTCCGCCACGGTGATGAGATCGAAGGCCGAGGCCAGCTCGACGATGCTCGCCACCCGCGTCACGCTGGCCGCGTCCGGCGCGGGCCATCTGCAGCTCGCGATTTGCCCGGGCGAGCGCAGCCTCGGGGTAGGTCTCCCTCCCGGAACTCGCGAAGCTCTCGTCCGCCGCACTCACCATCGCCGTGTACAAGCCCCCGCTATGTGTCTCGAGCCTACTACAGTCTCGGCGCCACATGGCAAAGCGGCCGCAAAGGAGCGGCCTCTCACGTCGCCACGGCGCTGCCGAACCGTGACTCAGTTCGCGCTTTTATCTTCTCGGAATCCCAGCATGCTGTGCGGCTCAACCTGCAGCTCGTAGCCGTACTGCTGCTGTCCGGCCCCAGGCACCGGCTCCCCGTCCGCTGCCGCCCCGGTCGTCAGGTTGGTTAGATGTGCGAAGCCCCCAATGACGCGGACCGCCGCGGGGTGATCGAGATAGGACTCCACCACGAACGTGCCGTTGCCGTACTCGAACAGGCTGACCTGCGACGGCCCCTCGAGCCTGACCGGCAGATCCGGGGTCAGATAGCGGCGAAGCGCGTTCAGTACCGGGGCCGGAAGCGCATAGAGGTCGTTCATCTCCTCGGGCACCGCAAGGACATAGAGCTCGCCCTTGCCGTAGTGATCCATCAGCAGAAGCGGCACCCCCGCCTGATTCGCGATCCCGCGCAGCACCGCCCACTCCTCGTTGGTGTAGAAGTGCACGAGCGGGAACGGAATCGGCTTCGAATGACCGAGCACCGTTCCCGCGCCGAAGCCGAATCCCTCGACGTATTCCGTGGCGGGCACGACATCGTGAGTCACGCGCATGTCGGTGACCTGGTCGAAGCCTTTGTCCTGGATGGCGCGCAGGAGCCCTGAGGTGATGATGACGTTGTCGCCGCCGCGCAGACGCCGTTCGATCTCCGAAACGATGTTGGGGTCCGTGGCGGCCGCCTGCGTCAGGAAAACCGTCGTCGCATCCGGCCACTGCGGATACATCTCGACCGGGATGCCGGCCATCCCCACGGTCTCCGGCAGGAAGTCCTCGCCTGTCGAGTCGTAAGGCCGATACGTCGCGAGCCCCACCGGCTGGCCGAGCGAGCCGGCGACGTCATCCACTTTGCGCAGGGCGTACTCGACTGCGTCCGCCAGAAGCGGGTAGCTCGCGCCCGGCCTGCCGGGGACGCCGCCGCAGCACTGCCGTGCCATGTCGAAGTAGCTGAAGGTCGTGGGCAGGCGCTCCCAGGCGTCGCGGTTGCGCGGGTCGGCGATGGTCAGCAGATCCGTGTACTGGAAGAGGTTGATGGCAGGCGCCTTGGCGAGGATCGTATCCCAGAGCTGGCCGGCGTAGCGGTCGAGGTATTGCATGGCGATGGGATCGACCCAGCCGCCGCCGTTGCGCCCGGGGGCGATGTTCTCGAAGTAACGGAAGATCTCGTAGCTCTCGTAGGGCCGCAGCTGCTGGTCGGTCGTCGCGGCGTAGCGCGTCTCGTCGCCGGTCCAGATTTCCGGGAAGATCTTCGGCTCGTTCCTCAGGTCGAAGCCCATCTCCTGGAAGAACGGATAGAAGTTGGGGAACTTGATGATGACCTTGACGTTGGGATTCGCGGCCTTCGCCGGCTTGAGGATGAGGTCGCGCGAGACCTCGTCCATGGTGCGCAGGCGAAACTGCGCCCAGCTCTGCCTGCCCTTGGCGGCAATGTCCGAGTCGCTCTTGGTGTTGAAGAAGTAGAGGTCGTCGAGCACGAACGTGTCGAAATGCCGCGCCAGCAGCGCTGACATGCGGCCTGCGAGCGCGCGATCCGCGGCTACCGTGTAGTCGAGAGTCTGGAACTGCGCGCTGTGTCCGGCACCCAACATCGCCATGCCGCCGGCGACGGCGATGCCCTGGGAGACGAAGAACTGCTTCACCTGCGCCAGGGCCGCATCGTCGGCGCTGATGCCGGAGCGATAGTCCTCGATGAAGACCTGGTCGACATGCAGCCGGCTGCTGATCGTGCGCCAGCTCGAGCGCATCCAGGCCGGATCGTGGGCCATGCGCTCCACTGCCTGCACCGGAATGTAGACGGTGACCCGGAAGCTGTGAAACGCCGGCGGCGCCGCCTGGCACGGCCGCGAAGCGCCGCTGACGGCAGCGAGAACGAGGAGCGCGGCCGGGATCAGCCGCTGTCTGCGTAACGCCATTCTTTTCTCCGGTAGCGCTACCAAGATACACCTGGAAGCACCTCGAAGTCGATCGCGCGCGTCGGTCAGCGCACCGGCACGCCGACCAGCGCGGGCAACTCGGCGAAATTCTCCAGCGCGGCGCGGCAGGCAATCGCCGACACCGGGCCGCGGCGGTAGCCGTGTTTCATCAGCACGAAGCACACGCCGGCCGGGCTCGCCGTCGCCGCATCGACCTCGCTGTCACCGACGAAGAGCGAGTCTTCCGGCTTGGCCGCGAATGCTTCCAACAGCGCGAGCACCACCCGCGGATCGGGCTTGCGGAACGGCAGCGAGTCACCGCCGAGCACGCGCGCGAAGTATTTGGCGAGCCCGAGTCTGCCGAGAATGTCGCTCGCGATGCGCACCGGTTTGTTGGTGCACACCGCAAGTGGAATGCCGGCGGCCGACAGCGCCTGCAGCGCCGCCGCGGCTCCGGGGTAGACGCTGGTCAGCGACGTCGCGGCGGATTCGTAGTGCCGCGTGAAGCTGCGCTCGGCTTCCGCCGGATCCACCGGCCGGCAATCGCTCGCGGTCAAAGCGCGCGCGACGAGCATCGCCACACCATCCCCCACCATGCGCCGCACCTCCGCGACCGGCAGGGGCTCGCGACCGTAGCCCGCCAACATGGCGTTGATGGCCACCGCCAGGTCCGCGGCACTGTCGATCAGAGTGCCGTCGAGGTCGAAAATGACGAGCGCGGGCGGCATGCTATGCCGGGCGACCCGGCTGCCCGAAATACACCAGTGTCCGGTAGGGGAAGACGACTTTGCCCTCGCGCTCGTGACGGTCGAACACTTCCCTCAGGCCGGCCATCAGAGGCGCGTGCTCCGGCCGGTCCGCCATTGGAGCGTAAGAGGCCGACATGACTCTTCCCGCCAGGCCCGCGAAGTCGAACAGCTGCTCGTTGGGGAAGACCGCGAGCTCAGGCGGGTGACCGAAGAACTGACCGATGCCGTCGTCCTTCGCCCGCAGCCGCGCCACCGCGTCGTACTCCGGCGCGTAGCGGCGCAGCAGTGCTTCATAGTCCTCGAGAAAGGGAACGAGACCTTGCGCCCGCTCGTTCCAGAGCAACGCCGCCCATGCCCCTGGCTTGAGGATGCGCAGTGCCTCGATCCGGGTCTGCAGCGGGTCGAACCAATGGAACGCCTGGCCGGACACCATCAGGTCGAAGAATGCGTTCGGCATGTGGGTGTTTTCCGCGGTGCCGGACTCGCTGTGGAACTCGCCGCCGAGCATCAGATCGGCGTAAGCGCGCATCTCCCTGTTCGGCTCGATGCCGAACACCCGGGCGCCGCGCCGCAGCAGCAGGGCGGCGAGGATGCCGGTCCCCGAGCCGAGGTCGACTGCCGCGGCGCCAGGGTTGAGACCGCAGCGTGCCTGCAACAGGTCGATGGCGGCAGACGGATAGCTCGGCCGGTATCTGGCATAGCTCTCGACGCGGCCCAGGAATCGATCGCTGGAGCTGAGTGGCATGACGGCATTGTACCTGCGGTCACCTTACCCGTGCGGCACCCGGCTGTCGGCTACACTGCGCAGCATGTTTCCCTCGCTGCTCAATGCGCGTGACCTCGGCGGCAACCCGACCACGGACGGCGCCGTCACCAGGAGCCGCTCGCTGCTGCGCGCCGACGACCTGGCGCAGCTCTCACCCGAAGGCCTCGAGGCACTCGTCGACTATGGCATCGAGACGGTGCTCGACCTGCGCTGGCCGGAGGAAATCGCCGCGGCACCGAGCCCGGTGCCGCGGCTGCTCCCCGTGTACGCTACCTGTCGGTCTCGCTGCTCGCCGACCGCCCGGCGGACTGGATTGCCCGCGGTGGTATCTGCGCCAAGGAGCGGTGGAAGTGCACCGTCCTCGAGCGATTGCAACCGCAGCTCAGAGAGGCGTTGGCCGCAATCGCGGCGGCAGGTTCGGGTCCGCTCCTCTTCCATTGCGTGGCGGGCAAGGACCGCACCGGCGTCATTGCCGCGCTCCTCCTCGCTCTGGCCGATGTCGCACCCGCGGCCATTGCCGCCGACTACGCGGTGAGCGCGGGGAATCTGCGGGATGGCTACCTGAGCCGCTACCGCGACGGCGATCCGGCGGCGATCATCGAGGCGCTGCGCTGCCCGAGGAGGCCGTGCACAACATGCTGGAGTACCTCGACCGCGCCGGCGGCATACGCGCCTATCTCGGCGGCATTGGGCTCAGTGCCGCCGAGATTGCGCGTCTGCGCGCCCGGCTGCGATAACGTCAACAGCAAGGCAGTAAGCGGGCGGAAGCCGCCTTCCGCCCGCGGGGTCGAAGGAGTCCGCCGGCTGGCTGCTCGAAGCGCCGCAGGCGACTTCGAGCCAATCTACTGATTTGGCGCGAAATCCACGCGCGTCGTCGCCTGGGGCACGCCCGCCAGGTCGGTGGTGATCACCAGATTGACGTGCGCAGTCTGCTCCTTCGTTGCAAGCGTCACTGCAGCGGGCGTTCCACAGGTAGCGTCGACCGGGAGGGTGCTCGACTACGCTGACACCCTGGGCCGCCTTGACGTCCGCCTTGTCCTGACTCACAGGCTCCACCTGCGCGCCGGTGATATGCGCCTCCGCGGCGGTGTAGACGTTGTACTGCACCACTCCCTGCCAGGAGCGCGTCTTCTTGTCCGGCTTCCCGGAGGTGTCGATGCTCGCCTGCTGGGTGAGCGGGGGCGGCGTGAGCTGGATGTCCCGCGGCTGCGGCGGGAAGAGCTGATGCTTGGTCACCACACCCTGCACCCGCCAGACCGCGAGGTATTGCAGCGGAAAGCTGGGCTTGCACTTGACGGGATACATCGCCCGAAGGAACCGTTCGGGTCCGGCCGACAGAGGCACCTGCTGCCCATCGGCCCCGACCACAAACACGTATATCGGTGTGCTCACCAGGGCACCGCTCGTCACCTTGACCGTGAGCGGGATACATGCCGATGTCGGGGTTGGCCGTGAATGTACCCGGAGTGTCATCCTGCAACTGCACATCGCAGCCGCCCAAAGCCAGCGCAACCGCCACCAGACAGGAAAAGCCGATAAGCTCGCCGCATGCCGCGCCCTCATTGGTTTTCGAGCCACACGAATCCAGCGCCGGAGAGTTTGACAACTCGGGGCAGCCGTGGCAAGGGCGGAGCCGTACAAATGAAGACGGGGGCCCGCCCGTGAGGCCGGCCCCCGTCCGTACTGCGTGCGGTTTACTTCTTCTTACGGGCGCCGGCTCTCTTGGCCGCCCGGAAGGAAATCCCAGCCCGCATGGCCTTCTGCTGAACGGCCGCCGCGGTACGCCCGAGCTTCTTCGCGACCTCGCTGGTCGGGGTTCCCGCTTTCGCGAGCGACTTCAAGGTCTTCAGCTCACTGGCGCTCCAGGAAGCGCCATCGTTCGGGGGACGTTTCGCCATTACTCGATACTCCAGAAAACACCCAACTGTAGGGTCGGGGTGGAATCATACACGCTTTTGCGAAAAAAGGCGCGCCAACATCGCCGCTGTGCGGTGAAGCGACATGTTGTAGGGTCGGGTCAGTTGGTGGAGGGGAGCCAGCGCTTCGGCTCGAGTCTCGTGGTTTTCGGCGCGGTTTCCCCGGAATACTCGCGCTCGCGGCGGCGGCTCTCGCCGGTGATGGCTCGCGGCGCGGTAACTTTTGCAACACTCCAGCCCGCGGAGTCCGGCCGCCGCGGGCGCGAATGTTCCGGGAAAGGCACACGCGCCTGCCTGCTCTTACATTTGGTAGCGAGTAATGTCGACAAGCCCCGACTCGGGGCATCCGGCGCGGCGGGCGAGCGCGCCGCGCGGACAACTGCTGTCGCCGAATGGCGTCAGTTCGAACTTCTTCCGGGGGCCGACCCCTAAGTAATGCTCGCCGGCCGGCTTACCCCCCTCCCGTCGTCAGTAGCGGTAGTGATCGGACTTGTAGGGACCGGCCTTGTCCACGCCGATGTAGCGCGCCTGCGCGTCGGTCAGCTCGGTGAGCTCGGCGTCGAGCTTCGTCAGCTGCAGCCGCGCGACCTTCTCGTCGAGGTGCTTCGGCAGCACGTACACGCCGACCGGATACTTGCGCGGGTTGCGCGTAGCAGCTCGATCTGCGCCAGCGTCTGGTTGGCGAAGCTCGAGCTCATCACGTAGCTCGGATGGCCGGTGCCGCAGCCGAGGTTCACCAGCCGCCCTTCGGCCAGCAGGATGATGCGCTGGCCGTCGGGGAAGATCACGTGGTCGACCTGCGGCTTGATGTTCTCCCACGTGTAGCTGCTTGAGGCTCGCGACGTCGATCTCGTTGTCGAAGTGGCCGATGTTGCACACGATCGCGTTGTTCTTCATGCGCTGCATGTGCTCGTGCGTGATCACGTGGAAGTTGCCGGTGGCGGTGACGAAGATGTCGGCCTTGTCGGCGGCGTAGTCCATGGTCACCACGCGATAGCCCTCCATCGCCGCCTGCAGCGCGCAGATCGGGTCGATCTCGGTCACCCAGACCTGGGCCGACAGCGCGCGCAGCGCCTGCGCGCAGCCCTTGCCCACGTCGCCGTAGCCGCACACCACGGCGATCTTGCCGGCGACCATCACGTCGGTGGCGCGCTTGATGCCGTCGACCAGCGACTCGCGGCAACCGTAGAGGTTGTCGAACTTGCTCTTGGTCACCGAGTCGTTGACGTTGATCGCCGGGAAGGCGAGCCTGCCCTCCTTGGCCATCTGGTAGAGGCGCTTGACGCCGGTGGTGGTCTCCTCGGTCACGCCCTTGATGTGGCGGATGCGCGTCGAGTACCACTTGCGGGTCGACTTTGAGCTGCGCGCTGGATGGAGGCGAACAGCGCCGCCTCCTCCTCGCTCGTCGGGCTTGGCGAGTCACGCGCCGGATCGCTCTCGGCCCGCACGCCCAGGTGCAGCAGCAGCGTCGCATCGCCGCCGTCATCGAGGATCATGTTGGTGTAGCCGCCGTCCGGCCACTCGAAGATGCGGTGCGTGTACTCCCAGTAGTCGGCCAGCGTCTCGCCCTTCCAGGCGAACACCGGCGTGCCGCGCGCCGCGATGGCCGCGGCGGCGTGATCCTGGGTCGAGAAGATGTTGCAGGAGGCCCAGCGCACCTCGGCGCCGAGCGCCTGCAGCGTCTCGATCAGCACCGCGGTCTGGATGGTCATGTGCAGCGAGCCGGCGATGCGCGCGCCGCGCAGCGGCTGCGTGGGCGCGAACTCCTCGCGGATCGCCATCAGGCCGGGCATCTCGGTCTCGGCGATCGGCGATTTCCTTGCGGCCCCAGTCGGCGAGCGCAAGGTCGGCGACCTTGAAGTCTCTCGGGGCAGGCGGCGGATTTGAGTGTGGCGTTCATGGTCGAGTACTCCAATGACTTGAGCGAGCGCCGTGTGATGGGTCCGCGCACTTCTGAGCCTGGCAGTGGGGAAGCCACCGGTGATCCCGGCGCTTCCATCCATCTGTCGCAACGCTCCTCAGAAGCGCCGCGCCGCCGCACCGTTGCGGCTGGCTGAAATTAGGCGCACATCCCTGTGCCTATCTGCATCGGCGCGATGTTCAGGCGGCTTTCGCGCCCTTCGCCTCGGCGGCGAGCGTCGGCCGCGCGATCGGTCCGCTCCCAGGTGAATTCCGGCTCCGTGCGGCCGAAGTGGCCGTAGGCGGCGGTCTTCTGGTAGATCGGGCGCGCCAGATCGAGCATTTCGCGCAGGCCGTAGGGCGTCAGATCGAAGTGCTTGCGGACCAGCAGCGTGAGCTGCTCGCGGGACAGCCGGCTGGTGCCGAAGGTCTCCACCATGATGGAGGTCGGCTCGGCGACGCCGATGGCGTAGGAGACCTGCACCTCGCAGCGCTCGGCGAGACCCGCCGCGACGATGTTCTTGGCGACGTAGCGCGCCGCGTAGGCCGCCGAGCGGTCCACCTTGGAGGGGTCCTTGCCGGAGAAGGCGCCGCCGCCGTGACGGGCGTAGCCGCCGTAGGTATCGACGATGATCTTGCGGCCGGTCAGGCCGCAGTCCCCGACCGGACCGCCGACGACGAAGCGCCCGGTGGGATTGATATGGTACTTGGTGCGCTTGTCGAGCCATTTCGCGGGCAGCACGGGCTTGAGGATCTCCTCCATCACCGCCTCGCGCAGCGCCTTGGTCGACACGTCCGGGCTGTGCTGGGTCGAGAGCACCACGGCCTCGAGCCCGACCGGCTTGTCGTCCTCGTAGCGCAGCGTGACCTGGCTCTTGGCATCCGGGCGCAGCCAGGGGAGCTTGCCCGACTTGCGCACCTGCGCCTGGCGCTTGACCAGGCGGTGTGCCAGGGTGATCGGCGCGGGCATCAGCACGTCGGTCTCGTTGGTGGCGTAGCCGAACATCAGGCCCTGATCGCCCGCGCCCTGCTTGCGCTCGTCCTTGCGATCCACGCCCTGGGCGATATCCGGCGACTGCTTGCCGATGATGTTGAGCACGCCGCAGCTGGCGCCGTCGAAGCCCATGTCGGAGGAGTTGTAGCCGATGTCGAGCACGGTCTTGCGCACCAGCGCCTCGACGTCGACCCAGGCGCTGGTGGTGACTTCGCCGGCGACGATCACGACACCGGTCTTGACCAGCGTCTCGCAGGCCACGCGGCCGCGTGGGTCCTCCTTGAGGATCGCATCCAGCACGGCGTCCGAGATCTGATCGGCCACCTTGTCCGGATGCCCTTCAGAGACCGACTCGGAGGTGAAGAGATAGTCGTTGGCCATGTATTCGCTTCCTGGATTTGAATCGGATGTATGTGTGTTGAGGCGTCAAGCGCGAGCGGTGAGCGCGGCCTTGGCCGCGACAGCATCGCCGAAGCTCTCCGCCAGGCGCCGTTCGATCTCGGCGGGCGTCAAGCGGTGATTCTGGGTGCCGCGCGACTCGATCTTCAACGCGCCCATGACGGCCGCTATCTGCCCGCAGGTCTCGTAGTCGAGGCCGTGCAGCAGACCATGCAGGAAGCCCGCGCGGTAGGCGTCGCCGCAACCCGTGGGATCGACCACCGCGGCGGCCTTCGCGCAGGGGATATCGATTTGCCCGTCCGGCGTGTAGATGACGGACCCCTCGTGCCCGCGCGTGACGATGACCGCCTCCACGCGTTGCGTCAGGTCACGCACGGTCCAGCCGGTTTTCTGCTGCAGCAGCTGCCACTCGTAGTCGTTGACCGCCACCCAGTTGGAGTGCTCGATGAAGTGATCGAGGTCCGCGGCGTCGAACATCGGCAGTCCCTGGCCGGGGTCGAAGATGAAGGGAATGCCCGCGCGCGCGAACTGTTCCGCGTGCTCGAGCATGCCCTGGCGCCCGTCCGGAGCGACGATTCCAAGGACGATGGCGTTGCCGGCGTCCATCACCCGATTGAGGTGCGAATGCTGCATCGCGCCCGGGTGAAAGGCGGTGATCTGGTTGTTGTCGAGGTCGGTGGTGATGAAGGCCTGGGCCGTGAGCTCCGAATCCATCACTCTGACGTGCCCGACCGGCAGGTCATTGCGCTCCATCCAGTCGCGGTAGGTCGCGAAGTCCCGTCCCACGGTGGCCATCGTAACCGCCGGATCGCCGAGCAACGTGAGGTTGTAGGCGATGTTGCCGGCGCAGCCGCCGAATTCCCGCCGCAAGCTGCGGCACGAGGAACGCCACGTTCAGGATGTGGAGCTGTTCGGGCAGGATGTGCTCGCGGAAGCGGCCGTCGAACACCATGATGGTGTCGAATGCCACCGATCCGCAGATCAGCACCTTGCGCGGCCGTTCGGTCATGGGGTCTCTCGATAAGGACCCCCAATGATAATTTCTGTGCCGTCCGCTGGCTATAGAGGCGCGATTGGGGGGTTCAGGAAGGCGGCGCGGCCGCCGGGGAAGGCTCGGCGGCCGCGAGCAGCCCCACCCCGCGCAGCGCCAGCTCGCTGAGACCCGTGCCCCGCCGTTCCTGGTAATAAGTGATGATCTGGCGCCGCATGCGCGGCTCCCAGTAACGCCTGAGGTGCCCCGCGACGTCCTTCGCAGCCTGCTCCGCATCCGGCTCCGAGGCAAAGTAAGCGCTGATCTCGTTGGCCATCTTGATGAGCAGGTCGATGTTCATGGAGATTCCAGGCGCCAGGGATGGGTATAGACCACGTGCCGATGCTCGCGCGCAAACGCTACCAGGGTCAGCCCGGCACGCTCCGCCAGGCGCACTGCGAAAGCCGTGGGCGCCGAGAAACGCCACAAGAAGGCCACGCCCACCGCGGCACTCTTCTGCACCAGCTCGAAGCTCGCGCGGCTGGTGAGCAGCATGCAGCCGGCCGCAGGGTCGGCCCCGGAGCGCACCAGAGCGCCGATCGTCTTGTCGAGCGCGTTGTGGCGGCCGACATCCTCGCGCACCACCTGGATGCCCTTTCCCGGCGCGACCCAGGCCGCCGCATGCACGCTGCCGGTGCGGGCGTTGATCGGCTGCAGGCTGGCGAGCTTTGCGATGGCCTCATGCAGCTCCGCCGCGCTCAGCCGGGCCCCCGGGCCGACGGGCTTCACGTCCCGGACCGCCTGCTCGACAGTCTCCTGGCCGCACAGCCCGCACCCGGTGCGCCCCGTCAGATTGCGCCTGCGATCCAGCAGCGCCGAGAAACGCTCCCAGGCGACCGTGACTCTGACCTCGGCGGATTCCTCTGCCCAGACGACCTCGACGCCGCGGATCTCATCCGGGCGCTCCACGAGGCCCTCGCTCAACGTGAAGCCAACTGCGTAGTCTTCGAGATCGGCCGGCGTCGCAAGCATCGCAACGTGCGGCACGCCGTGATACACGAGCGCGATCGGCATCTCTTCGGCGATGAGGTCTGTCGTCGCGCGTGATCGTGCCCCGCTGCCAGCGCTCGACGTCGAGCTCGACGCACGGGTCGTGTGGGGGCTCGGTGACGCCCGGCGGGGGAGTCTCGGTTTCCGCACTCGACACGCAGGACCTGCCTCGGCGCCGGCCGATCAGGCCGGTGCCGGATCGCGGGACCGCCGGCGCGCCGGCCGCGGCAGCGCGCGCTCCTCCGCCGCGCGCTTGCGCCAGGCGTCCTTCTGATTGACCAATACCACTTCGACCGCCGTGACCTTGTACTCCGGACAGTTGGTCGCCCAGTCGGAGTTCTCCGTGGTGACCACGTTGGCGTTGGTCTCCGGGAAGTGGAAGGTGGTGTAGACGACGCCGGCTGCGATGCTTGCTCCGACACCTGGGCGCGCAGCACCGTCTCGCCGGCGCGGCTGGTGAGTCCGACCCAGTCGCCATCGGCAATGCCGCGCACCTCCGCATCGTGCGGATGGATCTCCAGCAGGTCCTCCTTGTGCCACACGACGTTGTCGGTGCGGCGGGTCTGGGCGCCGACGTTGTACTGGGACAGTACCCGGCCGGTGGTCAGGATCAGCGGGAAGCGGCTGGTGGAGCGCTCGCTGGTCGGCACGTACTCCGTGAGGCAGAACTTGCCCTTGCCGCGCACGAACTGGTGCACGTGCATCGTCGGCGTACCCTCGGGCGCGGCATCGTTGCACGGCCACTGGATGCTGCCCAGGCGGTCGAGCTTCTCGTAGCTGATGCCGGAGAAGGTCGGCGTCAAGCGCGCGATCTCGTCCATGATCTCGGAAGGATGCCGGTAGTTCATCGGATAGCCGAGCGCCTTCGACAGCAGCATCGTGACCTGCCAGTCCTCATAGCCCGCCATGGGCGGCATGACCTTGCGCACCCGCGACACGCGCCGCTCGGCGTTCGTGAAGGTGCCGTCCTTCTCCAGGAACGAGGAGCCCGGCAGGAATACGTGGGCGAACTTCGCCGTCTCGTTGATGAACAGGTCCTGGACGATCACGCACTCCAGCGACTCCATGGCGCGTGCTGACGTGATGCGTGTTGGGGTCCGACTGGACGAAGTCCTCGCCCTGCACGTACATGGCACGGAAGGTGCCATCCAGCGCCGCCTCGAACATGTTGGGGATCCTGCAGGCCCGGCTCCGCCTGCAGCGTGACGCCCCAGGCCTGCTCGAACAGGCCGCGCACCACCGGATCGGACACGTGGCGATAGGCGCTGAACTCGTGCGGGAAGGAGCCCATGTCGCAGGCACCCTGCACGTTGTTCTGGCCGCGCAGCGGATTCACACCGACGCCCTCGCGGCCGAGGTTGCCGGTGACCATGGCGAGGTTGGCGATCGCCATCACCGTCGTGGAGCCCTGGCTGTGCTCGGTCACGCCGAGCCCGTAATAGATGGCGCTGTTCGGGCCGCTGGCATAGAGCCGCGCCGCGCGGCGCACGAGCTCCGCCGGCACTCCGGTCATGGGCTCCATCGCCTCCGGCGAATTGCGCTCCGCGGCGACCAGTTCCTTCCACAGCTCGTACGACGCAGGCTCGCAGCGCTCGGCAACATAGTCGTCCTTCGTCAGGCCCTCCGTCACGATGACGTGGGCGATGCGAGTTGAGAACGGCCACGTTGGTGCCCGGTGTCACCTTCAAGTGGACGTCCGCAGCGATGTGCGGGCTGCGCACGAGGCCCGTGGAGCGCGGGTCGAGCGACGATGAGCTTCGCCCCTTGCCGCAGGCGTCGCTTCATCTGCGACCCAAACACCGGATGCCCTTCGGTCGGGTTGGCGCCGATGACCATGATCACATCGGCCTTGGCCACGGACGTGAACGCCTGGGTGCCGGCCGACTCTCCCATCGTGCTCTTCAGGCCGTACCCGGTCGGGGAATGGCATACGCGCGCGCAGGTATCGACATTGTTGTTGCCGAACGCCGCGCGCACCATCTTCTGCACCAGGAAAGTCTCCTCGTTGGTGCAGCGCGAAGAGGTGATGCCGCCGATGGAGTCGCGGCCGTACTTCGCCTGGATGCGCCGCATCTCGCTCGCCGCGTAGGCGATCGCCTCCTCCCAGGAGACTTCGCGCCAGTCATCGCGGATTGCTCTTGCGGATCATCGGCTTGAGAACGCGGTCGGCGTGGGTCGCGTAGCCGTAGGCGAAGCGGCCCTTCACGCACGCATGGCCGTGATTCGCGTGCCCGTCGCGGCTCGGCACCATGCGCACGACCTCGCGTCGCGCCCTCGCCGCCGCGAACCTCGGCGCTTGAAGCTGCAGCCCACCCCGCAATAGGCGCAGGTCGTGGTCGATGGCGCGCTCCGGCTGCACCGAGGCGGGATGACCGACTTCTCCGTGAGCGCCGCGGTCGGACAAGCCTCGATACAGGCGCCGCAGGAGACGCACTCGGACTCGAGGAACGACTCATTCTGGCTCGCCGCAACCTTCGACTCGAAGCCGCGGCCCTGGATCGTCAGCGCGAAGGTGCCCTGCACCTCATCGCACGCGCGCACGCAGCGCGAGCAGACGATGCACTGCTCGGGATCGAAGGTGAAGTAAGGATTGCTCTCGTCGCTGAGGCATGGCGGCGCTGCGCCGGGCCGCGCGTCGTACGAGGTATGAGTGAGGCCGACCGCCGCGGCCATGTCGCGCAGCTCGCAGTGCCGCGCGCCGGAGCCGCATCGAGCGGATGATCGGACAGGTAGAGATCCAACACTCCGCGGCGCAGCTGCGGTGAGCTTGTCCGACTGGGTGCGGATCTTCATCCCGGGCGCCACCGTGGTGGTGCAGGAGGCCGGATAGCCCTTGCGCCCCTCGATCTCCACCAGGCACAGGCGGCACGAGCCGAAGGCCTTCAGCGTATCGGTGGCGCAGAGCTTCGGCACCGTCACGTCCGGCCAGGGCGGCGGCGCGCATGACGGAAGTACCCGACGGCACCGTGACGGGCTTGCCGTCGATCTCCACCGTGCACTGGCGCGCCTGCGCCTCGACAGGGGCCGGCGTCCCGAGAGTCTTCGTAATCTATCGCAAACATGACTAATCCTCGTGCCGACTTGACGTGCGCGGAAAGTCTTCCCTGAAATGCCTGCAGCGCGCTCTGCACGGGGAACGGCGCCATGCCGCCCAGCCCGCACAGTGATCCCTGCACCATGGTCTCACACAGCTCCTCGAGCCTGCGCACGTTGCGCTCCGTGTCGCGGCCCGCGATGATGCGGTCGATGACCTCCATGCCGCGCGTCGAGCCGATGCGGCAGGGCGTGCACTTGCCGCAGGATTCGACCGCGCAGAACTCCATCGCGTAGCGCGCCATCCGCGCCATATCGACGGTGTCGTCAAAAGCGACGATGCCGCCGTGACCGAGCAGCGCGCCGATGCCGGCGAGCGCCTCGTAGTCCACGGCGTATCGAACTGCGACGGCCGGGATATACGCGCCGAGCGGCCCGCCGACCTGAACCGCGCGCATCGGCCGACCGGAAGCCGAGCCACCGCCGTAGTCGTACAGCAGCTCCCGCAGCGTCAGTCCGAAAGCGCGCTCGACGAGCCCGCCGCGCCTGATGTTGCCGGCGAGCTGCAGCGGCAGTGTGCCGCGCGACTTGCCCAGTGCCGTACCTCGGCGTAAAACTCCGCGCCCGTGTGCAGAATGCTCGGTACGGTCGCCAGCGTGATCACGTTGTTGACGATGGTCGGCCGGCCGAAGAGTCCCTTGATCGCGGGCAGCGGCGGGCGCACGCGCACCTCGCCGCGCTTGCCTTCGAGGCTCTCGAGCATCGAGGTCTCTTCGCCGCAGATGTAGGCGCCGGCGCCCAGCCGGACCTCGAGATCGAAGCGCTTGCCGCTGCCCATGACGTCGGCGCCGAGATAACGCGCCTGGTACGCGGCCGCGATGGCGCTGATTCAGCGCGCGGTGCGCGTGCGGATACTCCGCGCGCAGATAGATATAGCCCTGCGTGGCGCCGACCGCGAGGCCCGCGATCGTCATGCCCTCGACGAGGCTGAGCGGATCGCCCTCCATCAGCATCCGGTCGGAGAAGGTGCCTGAGTCGCCCTCGTCGGCATTGCAGGTGACGTACTTCTGCGCCGGCAGGCTGATCGAGCACGGTCTTCCACTTGATGCCGGTCGGAAACGCCGCCCCGCCGCGGCCGCGCAGGCCCGAGCCGGTGATCGCCTGCACGACGGCCTCGGGGCTCATCGCGAGCGCGCGTCGCAACCCCTGATAGCCGCCGTGGATGACATAATCTGCCACGCTTGCCGGGTCGACGACGCCGACACGCGCAAACGTCAGGCGCTGTTGGCTGGCGAGCCACGGAATCGCATCAGTCAGTCCCGAGCGACAGAGCGCGTGTGCGCCGCCCTTCAGGAAGTCCGCGTCGAAGAGGCCCGGCACATCGCCCGCGCTCACGGGCCCGTAGGCGACCCGTCCGCGCGCCGTCGCCACCTCCACCAACGGCTCCAGCCAATACGCGCCGCGCGAGCCGTTGCGGATGAGCTCCAGCTCCAGTCCGCGCGCCGTCGCTTCGCGAGCAACCGCGTGCGCAACCTCCCCCGCGCCGAGCGAGAGAGCGCCGGCATCACGGGGCACATACACCGTAAGACTCATGCGGTCGCAGTTACCTCTTGGGGTCGGCGTCCGCGAGCAGCGCGTCGAAGCGCTCCGGACGTCACCCGGCCATGCAGCTGGCCATCGATCATGACCGCGGGCGAGCATGCGCAATTGCCCAGGCAGTAGACCGGCTCCAGCGAGAAGCGCCCGTCGGGCGTCGTCTCGTGAAAGTCTACTCCCGAGCCGTCGCCGCGCGTGCGCCGCAAGCGCCTCCGCCCCCATAGCCTGACACGACTCCGCCCGGCACACGCTCACGGTGTGCGCGCCCGGCGGCGCGCTGCGAAAGAAGTGATAAAAGGAAACCACGCCGTGGACCTCCGCTCGCGAGAGATTGAGCTCCGAAGCCACCAGCGGCACCGCTGCCGGCGGCACGTACCCCAGCTCCGCCTGAATCGCGTGCAGGACCTCGATCAGCGGCCCCGGCCGCCCCTTCAGGTCCGCGACGATGCGCCGAACGCTCTCCGCATGCTCAAAGGACAATGCTTCCATGGCCCGAGTATACGTCGGGTGCCCCCGGTCCTTCCCCTCTCTCCCTGAAGCACCCCTTTGGGCGCGCCTGAGTGTTCGATTTCCGGGACGCGGCAACGAGAGGGCCGTCACACCCCCAATTGCCGGGCATGATGCCGCAGATGGTCCTCCATGAAGCTCGAGATGAAGTAGTACCCGTGGTCGTATCCCTCGTGCCGGCGCAGCGTGAGCCTGAGCCCTGATTGGCGACAGGCCTCCTCCAGCAGATGCGGATGCAGCTGCGCCTCCAGAAACTGATCCGCCAGGCCCTGATCCACCAGGATGGGCGGCCTTTGCGGCCCATCCGTCACCCTGGCCGCCAACTCCGAGGCGTCGTAGGTCGCCCACTGTCCCTGATCCGCGCCCAGATAGCCGCTGAACGCCTTCTGCCCCCAGGGGCAGCGGCGCGGCGCACTGATGGGCGCGAAGGCCGACACGGAGCGATACCGTCCCGGATTGCGCAGCGCAATCGTGAGCGCCCCATGGCCGCCCATCGAGTGGCCGAAGATCCCCGTGTGCTCCGCCTGCGCCGGGAAGTGCCCCTCGATGAGGGCGCGCAGCTCCTGGGTGACATAGGTGTACATGCGGTAGTGCTTTGACCACGGCTCCGCCGTGGCATCGAGATAAAAGCCGGCGGCGACGCCGAAATCCCACGAGTCGCTGTCGCCCGGCAGCTTTACACCCCGCGGGCTGGTGTCAGGAGCGACCAGCATCAGTCCGAGCTCGGCCGCGACACGCTGCGCACCCGCCTTGATCATGAACGTCTCTTCCGTGCAGGTGAGTCCGGCGAGGTAATAGAGGACCGGCACCCGTGACGATTTCGCCGCGGGGGCGTGAAGACCGCAAAGCGCATCGCGCACGCGGTGCTGGCCGCCTCGTGACGATAGAAGCCGACCGTGCCGCCGAAGCAGCGATGCTGACTGATGACTTCGAAAGGCTGGCCGGCCATGGTGGCTCTCCCGTGAATTACCGCTCGTGACGCTCCTTATACCGGGCGCCGGCCGGTGAGTCACACAGCGCGAGGCAGGCGCCGCGACACTGTCACGGGGCTGGAACAGACCCGGCGCTGTCAGCGCTCTCCCAGCCCCCGCCGAGCGCGCGATACAGCTGCACGAGGTCGGACGACACGGTCGTGGTGGCTTCCGCCAGCGACACTTCGTTCTGCTCCTCGGTCCGCTCTGCGTCGAGAACGTCAATGAAGCTCGCGACGCCGCTTTGATAACGCTGCCGCGCGAGCAGGCGGGCATCGCGGCTCGCCGTCACCGCCATCTTCAGCGACGCGAGCCGCGCCTGATCGTCGCCGTAGGCGGCCAACGCATCCTCTACCTGATGCAAGGCAGTGAGCACCGTCTGCGCATAAGCGACGGCCGCCTCCTTGGCCTTGACCTTCTGCAGCCGGACCTCCGCGTGGAGCCGTCCGCCCTCGAAGATCGGCAGCTGAATCGCGGGACCGAAAGAGCCGAAGTGGCTCGCCGTCTCGACGAGTTGGGAAAGTCCCTCCGACTGGAACCCGCCTGCGGCCGTGAGCGTCAGTTGCGGAAAGTAGTTGGAAACCGCGACACCGATTTCGGCCGTGGCCGCGTGCAGGTTTGCCTCCGCCTCACGGACATCCGGGCGGCGGCGCGCGAGATCCGACGGCAACCCGATCGGGACCACGGCGGGCAAGGCAGGCACCGGCTGCGCCCCCTCGAGCTCGGCGCGCAGCGCCTCGGGCGGGCGCGCCATCAGCTCGCTCAGCTCATTGATATCGACCGTGATCTCCCGATCCGCGAGCGGCAACTCGGCCTGCGTCGTGCCGACTTCGGCCTTGGCGTTCTCAACGTCGAGATCCGACGTGAGACCGGCGTTGCGCCGGTCACGTGTGAGCTGCAGGAGATCCCGCTGCGTCGCCAAGCTGCGCTCCAGGACCTTGCGGCGCAGCTGCGCACCGCGCAGGTCGACGTAGGTCGCCGCCACGTCGCTCACCATCGAGAGGAGCGCCGCGTGCGCGCCCTCGACCGCCGCCTCCATCTGGGCGTTGGCAGCCTCGATCGAGCGCCGCTGGCCGCCGAAAATATCGAGCGTCCAGGAGGCGCCGAGGCCGAGCTGATATTGGTTGTAGGGATTGACCAGTGTCGGGGGCAGGTTCGGAAAGTTGAGGCCGAAAATGGCGCCGTTCGGCGTATTGGTGCTGAGCCGCTGACGCGTCCACGAAGCATTGGCCGATGCGTCCGGCCAGAGTCCACCCGCCACGACCGCGGTTTGCGCCTGCGCCTCCTCGATGCGCAGCACCGCCTGTTTGATGTCGAGATTCTGTGCCGCCGACTGCTGTACGAGCGAGGCCAGCGTTGCATCGTTGAAGCTGGACCACCAGGCAACTGTCTGCGCGCGCTCCGAAGTGACGCGCGCGCCCTCGGTGCCGTTGGCCTGCGCCGTCGGCGACCATTGCGCCGGCACGCTCGGCTTCGGCTTGACGAAGTTCGGTCCCACCACACAGCCAGCCAGCGTGCCAGCGAGGCACGCCAGCGCGACGGACCGCGCCATGGGCATGTTGGAGTTTGCCATGATGCTCCTTACTGTAGCCGGTGCTTGAACATCCAGGAAGCGGCGGCCAGCGTGACCGCGGCGATGACCGCCAGCGGCCACAGGTCGGGCGTCAGGACGCTCAGGCCTGCTCCCTCCAGGTACACCCGCTGCGCGATGTCGATGGCATAGCGCAGGGGATTGGCGTACGTGAAGTATTGCAGAGAGGACGGCATGTTGCTGAGCGGCGTCGTCAGGCCGGAGAGCAGCGCGCAAGGCATGATGATGACGAAGGCGAAGAGCATCGCCTGCTGCATGGTATAGCAGAACGCCGAGACGACGAGGCCGATGCCTACGGCCGCAAGCACGAAGAGCGTGAGCCCGGCGTAAAGCGTCAGGAACGATCCCTGAAACGGGATGCGGAACCAGAGCTGCGCCACGAGGAGCACGCCGGTGGCCTGGATGAGGCCGACCACCATGGAGGGCAACGCCTTGCCGGCCATGATCTCGGCGGGGCGGAAAGGCGTGACCAGCAGCTGATCGAAAGTCCCCTGCTCCCGCTCCCGCGCAACCGACATCGCCGTCAGCATCAGCGTCTGGATCATGGTAAGGGTCCCGATGAGCCCGGGGATCATATTCCAGCGCGTCAGGAGATCAGGATTGTACCAGGCGCGCTCCTCGACCGTGACTCGCGGCCCCGGCTGGCCATGATCGGCGCGCCAATCGGTGTTGAAGCCGTCCACGGCCGACTGGGCATAGCCGAGCGCCGTGCCGGCCGTATTCGAATTGCGGCCATCGGCGATGATCTGCACGTCCGCCCCGGCACCCGCCTCCAGCCGGCGCGCAAAGTCGTCCGGAATCTCGACGGCGAGCAGCGCTCGCCTGTCGTCGATGTAGTCACGAAGCTGCGCCTGCGTGCTCAGGTTGGCCACGCGCTCGAAAAAGCCCGTGCCATCCAATCGGGCCAGGAGGTCCTGCGCTTCGACGCTGTGCGAGCGGTCGAGCACGGCGTAGGGCACATGGTTGAGATCATAGGTGGCGGCGTAGCCGAACAGCAGACACTGGAGGATGGGCGGCAGCAGCAGAGCGTTGCGTGCGCGCCGATCCTTGAGCACCGCGAGCAGCTCCTTGCGGGTGAGCGCCAGGATGCGCAGCAGCGATTGCAACATGTCAGCCGATCCTCTTATGGGTGACCGCGCGGCTTGCATAGCCGAGCAGCGCCACCATGAACGCGAGCACCACCGCATTGGGCAGGATCACGGACCAGATGTCTCCGGCCAGGAAGGCGGTCTGCAGCAGCGCCACGTAATACCTCGCCGGCAGGAGATACGTGATGACCCGAATGCCCACAGGCATGCTGCGCAGATCGAACATGAACCCCGACAACATGAGCGCCGGCATGAAGGTCGCGAGCATGGTGAGCTGGCTGGCGACCAGCTGGTTCTTGAAGTAGGAGGATATGAGCAGCCCGACGCCGAGAGCGACCATCACATAGAGCATGGAGGCGCCGAGCACTACCGCGAGCGAGCCGACGATGGGGACGCGGAAGAGGAACTTGCCCGAGGCGACGCAGAGCAGGAGCCCGAGCACCCCGAGGCCGAAGTATGGAATCGTCTTCCCGAGGAGGATCTCGCCGCTGCGCACCGGGGTGACGAACAGCGCCTCGAAAGTGCCGCGCTCCCACTCCCGCGCCACCACCATCGCGGTCAGGAAGGCGCCGATCAGCGTCATGACGAGAACGATGAGGCCCGGGACGAGGAAGTAGTGACTGTCGTTCGCGGAGTTGAACCACATGCGGCTCTGGATCGTCACCGGTCCCCCGCCCATCACCGCACCCGCATCCGCTGCCTGTCGCGCCGACCATGTTCCGATCGCTCCGCCGACGTAGGCCTCGATGATGCGGGCGCGATTCGCATCCGTGCCGTGCACCACGAGCTGCAGGCGCGCGTCTCCGGCGCTGAAGCGCCGCGCAAAGTCCGAGGGGATCGTCAGGATCCCATCGACGCCGCCCGCCATCATCAGGCGATCGGCGGCCCGGAGCGAGTAGACCACCTGGGGGCGAAAATAGGGTGAAAGCGCGAGGGCGGCCAGCAGGTCCTGGGCCGGGGCCGAGTTTTCCTCGATCACCACGGCGAGTGGAACGTTTTTGACATCCAGCGACAGGCCGAAACCGAACAGGAGAATGAGCATGACCGGCAACACGATGCCGACCGCGATCGTCGCCGGATCGCGGATCATCTGCCGGGTCTCCTTCTTCACCAGGGCGATGATGCGCCGCAGCTTCGCGCGAGCCGCGTCGAAATCCGTCATGTCGGCACCGGTGCCTCGCCGGCCCGGGCTGTTTCGACCACGGCGATGAAGGCGTCCTCCATGGAGGCCTGTCGTCCTTCACTCGTGCGCGCGAGCTGGCGGATCTCCGCCGGCGAGCCCCGAGCCAGCACCCGGCCGCTGTCCATGATGGCGATGTGATCGCAGTATTCCGCCTCCTGCATGAAGTGAGTCGTCACGATCACGGTCACACCCTGCTCGGCGAGGGCGGTGATGCGCCGCCAGAAGGCGCGGCGCGCCAGCGGATCGGCGCCGCTCGTCGGCTCGTCGAGGAAGAGAATGTCCGGCTCGTGCAGCAGCGCCGCGCCCATGGCGAGCCGCTGCTTGAAGCCGCCGGGCAGCTCACCGCTCGGCGCGTTCCCGTGCTGCTCGAGATCGAACTGCCGCATGGCCCAGTCGATGCGCCCGCGGCGCGGCGCGCCGCGCAGCCCGTATGCGCTTGCAAAGAACTCCAGGTTCTCTCGGACGGTTAGCGCCCCGTAGAGCGAGAACTTCTGCGCGACATACCCGAATCGTGTCCGCGCGGCGGCCCCGGCTCGACGCACATCGACGCCGGCGACGTTCAATACACCACCGCTGGGCGGCAAGAGTCCGCAGAGCATGCGGAAGGTCGTCGTCTTGCCGGCGCCGTTGGGCCCCAGGAGGCCGAAGATCTCGCCGCGACGCACGTCGAAGCTCACGTGATTCACTGCCGTGAAATCGCCAAAGCGCTTGAGGAGATCCCGCACCTGCACCACCGCGCCTTCGTCCGTGGCAGCGAGCGGACGCTGCAGCCGGATGTCCGCTCCGGCCTCATGGCTTGCAGTCCCACGCAGCAACATCATGAAACCGTCCTCGAAGCGGGGCTCGACCGCAGTCGCCTCGAAGCCTGCGACAACTTCTCCTGGCTCAGACTCGGATGCACACACCAACCTGACGAGCCCTCCGTCAGGCACGGCGTCTATGATCCGGGGATCATCCAGCAGCCTCGCCTGCAGGCTGCGGGCACTGTTGCCGGGGCCGGGATCGAGCACCACGCTGTGATTGGCGGCGACGCGGGTGACGGCCGCCGGGTCGCTCTGCGCCAGGGCTTTGCCTGCGTGCAGCACGAGGACCCGCGCCGCCCTCTCCGCCTCGTCGAGGTAGGAGGTGCTCATCAGCACGGTCAGTCCCTGCTCATGCACGAGCTGCTCCACTATCGCCCACAACTCCCGCCGCGACAGCGGATCGACGCCGACCGTCGGCTCGTCGAGCAGCAGCAGCTCCGGCGAGCGCACCAGCGCGCACGCCAGGCCGAGCTTCTGTTTCATGCCACCGGAGAGCCGCCCGGCCAGTCGGCTGGTGAACCGGCCGAGGTCCGTCATCTGCATGAGCTGTGGATAGCGTCGCGTGCGCTCTTCGGCGCTGACGCCGTGCAGGTCGGCATAGAGGTCGAGGTTCTCCTGTACGCTCAAGTCCTCGTACAAACCGAACTTCTGCGGCATGTAGCCGATGCGGTCCTGGATATGCTGCGGCTCGACCGCGGGGTCGATGTCGAGCACCCGCAAAGTACCGCCGTCTGCTGTAAGAAGGCCCGCCATCAGACGGATGAGCGTCGTCTTGCCGGCGCCGTCCGGCCCCACCAGAGCGGTCAGCTCGCCGGCGCGCACTTCGATCGAGACGCCGTCGAGCGCGCGAACTTCGCCACCTTTGCCCGGTGCGCGGAACATCTTCCGCAGGTCCTTTCCCACGACTACCGGCGGCGCCATGTCAGGACTTTGGGTGGCCCGGAGACAGATACACCGTCGCCGGCATTCCAAGCCGCAGCACATCGCCCGGGTCCTGCACGAAGACGCGGATTTCGTACACCAGGCTCGAGCGCAAGTCCTCCGTCTGCACCGTCTTCGGCGTGAACTCCGCCTCCGGCGAGATGAATCCCACCCAACCCTGGAACCGCCGGCCGGGAAAAGAGTCGACCTCTACCGCCGCCGTCATTCCGGGTTGCACCCGCCCGAGCTCGGTCTCCGACACGTAGGCGCGGACCCATTTGGGATCGGTGATGGCGAGCGTGAGCGCGGTTTTCTGCGGCGACGCCATATCTCCCGGCTCCGCGATACGCGAGCGCACCACGGCGTCGAGCGGCGCGCGCAGCTCCGCATCGGCAAGCTCCTGCTTGAGGAGCGCCGCCTGCGCCTCCTCGCTGTCGAGCATCGCTTCCGCCTGCGCAATGTCCTCCTGGCGTGGCCCGATCAACGAGAGCTGCAGAGCCTTGCGGTTGACGGCCACCTTGGCGTCGGAGACGTCCGCTTGCGCCTGGGCGTCATCGACCTCCTGCCGGCTCACCGCCCGCCCGCCGGAGCTGCTGAAGACGGCTTCGAGGCGCTGATAGTTGTCATGGGCCTGGCGGGCGTCTGCCTGCGCCAGCATGAGATTGGCGCGCGCCTGGGCTATTTCCTCCGGCCTGCTGCCGTGATGCAGCCGGTCCACCACGGCGCGCTGCGCGGCCGCCTGCGCCTGGGCCTGGGCGAGCTGCGGCTGGAGGCGGCTGGTATCGAGCTGCGCCAGGACCTGACCTTTGCGGACGGTGTCGCCCTCACGCACCAGCACGCTTGCGACCCGCTGACTGTCGTTGAAGGCGAGGTCGACCTCGCGCAGGTCGATGTTGCCGTAGAGCACGAGCTCGTTGCTGGCGGCATGCCGATGAGTGAGCCACCAGGCAAGGCCCAGAGCAGCGAGCGCCACCAGAGCAATGGGGATGATTCGCTTCTTCATGCCGAACCGCGCTTTCCCGATTGAGATCGTCCGTCGTGAAGATTTTCTATCACTTGATACAAATCAGTCAAGCGAATCTGTCAAGTGATAGAATTCGAGACGTGCGAGGCGACTCCATATTTTGATCGCGACCCCGTGAGAATCCGCAGCCCGGCGACCCGCAGAGCGCGCGCTTCGACGCGCGCAGGCGACGCGCGCCGCCACCTGGCCGGCGGCGGCTACGCCCGCGGCGAGCACACGCGCCAGCGGCTGCTGGAGGCGGCGATCGAGCTCTTCGCCGAGCTCGGCTACGAGCGGGCCTCGACCCGTGCGATCGCGCGGCGCGCCGGCGTAAGCCTGCCCGCGCTGCAGTATTACTTCGGCGGCAAGCCGGGGTTACACCTGGCCTGCGCCGAATACTTCACGGCAGACGTGCGCGCCAGGCTGGGCCCGGCATCGGAGCGCGTCCGCCTCGCGTTGGGGCGCCACGACCTGACGCGGGGCGAGCTCCTGGAACTGATGCGCGCGGTACTGGAGCCCTTCCTCGAAGCGGTGGCCGCCGCCCGCCCGGAAAGCTGGGCGTTTTTTTTCGCCCGCGCGGAGGGGGAGCACACCGCGGCCTTCGAGGCGATATTCCAACAGATCGCCAGCCCGCTGCTGGCGCTCGTGAAGGAGATCGTCGGCCGCATCCTCGGCCAGCCGGTGGACAGTCCGGAAGTGACCATCCGCGCCGTTTTCACCATCGGGCAGCTGGCGTTGGTGCGCCGTGCCCGACCGATAATCCTGCGGGTGCTCGGTTGGCCGGACTTCGAGGGCGAGCGGCTACAGACTCTCAAGGAAGTGCTGTGGCAGGGAATCGCCGCGAGTTTTGCTGGTTAGCGCCTGCGCACCGCTGCTTTGCACATGCGCTCGACGAGCTCGGCGAAGCCGATGCCGGCCGCGCGGGCGGCCTGCGGCAACAGACTCCCGGCCGTCATGCCGGGGAGCGAGTTGGCTTCCAGGCACCACATTCCGCCTTCCGGATCCATCCGAAAGTCGATCCGGCTGTAGGTACCGAGCTTGAGAGCGGCATGCGCGCGCACCGCCAACTCCTGGACACGCGCCGCGATGTCGGGAGAGAGGTCCGCGGGAAACACCTCGCGTGCGCCGCCGGCCTGGTACTTCGCCCGGTAGTCGAACACTTCGCCCGGCACGATGATCTCGCCAACGGGCAGCGCGCGCCCCTCCAGCACGCCGACTGTCAGCTCCCGGCCCGGGATGAAGCGCTCCACCATCACTTCATCGTCGTGACGCTGCGCGAGCGCGAGGGCGGCGGGGAGCGCGTCCGGTGCGCGCACGACGCTCAGCCCCACGGTCGAGCCCTGCTTGTTGGGTTTCACCACGACGGGCCAGCCGAGCGCGCCGGCGATTTCCGCGGCGGTCACGGGCGCCATCCTCCACTCCGCCGTCGGTACACCGGCCGCGCGAAAGAGCCGCTTCGAGAGGTCCTTGTCCATCGCAGTCGCGCTCGCGGTGTGATTGCTGCCCGTGTACGGCAGGCCGGCAAGGTCCAGCACGGCCTGAATGTGGCCGTCTTCGCCGGCGCCGCCGTGCAGCGCCAGAAAGACCACATCGATATCGCGCATGTCGGCCGTCTCCATGGCGAGCGCGGGCGCGACCTGCTTCATGCCCGCGAGCGCCGAGCCTGAAGGGGGCTGGGGCCCGACACCGCTCGTGAGCAGCCGCTGCTCGGCCGGCCCCGACAGCCTGCCGGTCGCCGTGTCGACCGCCACCACTTCGTGCCCGAGGCCGCGCAATGCCGGGATCACCTGCGCGGCACTCGCGATCGATACATCCCTCTCCTCGCTGGTGCCGCCAAAAAGAACCGCAATCTTCATAGCTCTGACTTTCGGTCCGATGTGGCAATCATTTTTGCACGTCCGCGCCCGCGGGACGCTGCCGGATGACACATTCCGGCGCAGCAGGTACGATTACCGTACCCCCGGCCGCGTGTCGTCTGCTGAGATCGTGTTGCATTCCAAGGCGCCTCCCAAAAGCTCGAGGGCGTTTATCGCGCCGCGCACGCCCGCGGCGGCCGATCCGGCTGCGGCGCTCTTTCGTGGCGGCGACCCGGACTTCATGACTTCGCTGGCGCGAGGACTGCACGTCATCCGCGCATTCTCGGGCGTCGACCGGCGGCTCACGATCGCCGATGTCAGCCGCGCCACGGGACTCACGCGGGCCGTGGTGCGCCGCTGCCTCTACACCCTCCGTGAGCTCGGTTACGCCGCGTCCGACGGCCGCACCTACACCCTGCAGCCGAGGATCCTGAATCTCGGCTATGCCTACCTCTCCACGGCGCCGATCCCCATCGCGGCACAGCCGGTCCTGGAAGAGTTGAGCGAGCGGCTAGGCGAGGCCACCTCGGTTGCCGTACTCGACGACGGCGAAGTGGTCTACGTCGCGCGGGCGGCCACCCGACGGATCGTGGCCGTCACCCTCGCAGTCGGCAGCCGGGTGCCCGCCTACTGCACGGCGCTGGGACGTGTGCTCCTCGCTGGAATGCAGCCGGAACAGGCGACCCAGGAGCTGTCGAAATTCGAGCTCACCGCGCACACCCGTTTCACCGTTACCTCGCGCCGGCGCATCGAGGAGATCCTGGCCGAGGTCCGCGCCGAGGGCTTCGCCGTGAACGACCAGGAGCTCGAGATCGGCCTGCGGGCGATCGCCGTGCCGGTGAGGAACGTCGTCGGCGCCACGATGGCCGCGATGAACGTCAGTGCCCAGGCTTCGCGGGTCACGCGACGCGAGCTCCTCGAGAAGGGGCTGCCGCTGCTCAAGGCGGCGGCCGAGCGCCTCGGCAACCAACTGCCGCCGTCGCGTTAGTCCCGGGAGCGAGCCGACTTGGAGCTGCGCGATGCTGCTGAAGACGACCTGGCTGGTCTCGTCGCCATCTACAATGATGTCATTGCGACTTCGACCGCCGTCTACTCTTCGACGCCGGTTACGCTGGAGGATCGCCGACAGTGGTGGCGCGCGCGCGTGCAGGCCGGCTACCCGGTGCTGGTCGCGGTGGATGACTCCGCTGTGATCGGATTTGCAACCTTCGGGGATTTCAGGGCCTGGCCCGGTTATCGTTTCACCGTGGAGCACAGCGTACACATCCGGGCGGACCGGCGCGGCGGCGGCGTCGGCACCAGGCTGCTGGAGGCGCTCTTCCCCCGTGCCGCGGCCCTCGGCAAGCACATGATGATCGCGGGAGTCGACGCCGCGAACACGGCTTCGATCCGCTTTCACGAGCGGCTCGGCTTCGAGCAGGCCGGGTGCCTGCGCGAGGTCGGGCGCAAATTCGACAGGTGGCTCGACCTGGTATTCCTGCAGCGTCGGATCGGCGCGTAGACTGCGCGGATGTTCCCGAAGCTCACGCCGGCCACACGGGCCATCATCCTCGTCAACATCCTGGTATGGGTGCTGGAGAAAGTGGCGCCAGTGCCCATGGAAGTGCATCTCGCGCTCTGGCCGCTCGCGACACCGGAGCGGCTGTTTCGCGCCTGGCAGCTGCTGACGTATGCCTTCCTCCACGACCCGACGAATATCTGGCACATCGCCTTCAACATGTTCGCGCTCTACATGTTCGGCCCGCTGCTCGAGCAGTTTTGGGGCGCGCGGCGCTTCATCGGATACTACTTCGTGTGCCTCATCGCCGCCGGTGCGGCGCAGCTTGCGGTGGACTACGCGACCCACACCGGCGAGCCGACGATCGGCGCCTCCGGCGCGATCTTCGGCATACTGCTTGCCTTCGCGATGCTCTTCCCGCGCGCCAAGCTGTTGCTGTATTTCGTCATTCCCATGCCCGCGTGGCTCTTCGTATCGGGCTATGCGGTGCTCGAGCTGTTCTTCGGCGTGACCGGCAGGGAGGCTGGCATCGGGCATTTCGCCCACCTTGGCGGGATGCTCGGCGGCGCGCTCATGATGCTCTACTGGCGCATGCGACCGGACCGTGGGGGCTGGCGGCCGACGACATGAACGGAACTTTTTGCGATGGCTTGCATCTACCGCAACCGCGGAGGTAGCCGATCCCATGATAAAAACCGAGCACTTGAGCAAGCGCTACGAAGCGGTGACGGCCGTGGAGGACGTCACCTTCGAGGTCCGTCCGGGCGAGGTGCTCGGATTCCTCGGACCCGAACGGCGCGGGCAAGACGACCACCATGCGCATGCTCGCGGGCTTCGTCACGCCGACGGCCGGCAAGGCCAGCATCTGCGGCCACGACGTCGAGGCGGAGCCGCTCGCCGCCAAAGAGCAGCCTCGGCTACCTGCCGGAAGGGGCGCCGAGCTACGGCGAGATGACGCGTGCGCCGCTTCCTGGAATTCATCGCCGACCTGCGGCGCCTCGACGGCGTCCCGCCGCGCGGACGCGGCTCGACTACGTCATCGAGCGGCTGCAGCTCGCCTCGGTGCTCGAGCAGACCGATCGAGACTCTGTCGAAGGGCTTTCGCCGCCGCGTGGGCCTGGCACAAGCCATCATCCACGACCCTCCGGTGCTGATCCTCGATGAGCCCACCGACGGGCTCGATCCGAATCAGAAGCACGAGGTGCGCGCGCTCATCAACGACATGGCGCGCGACAAGATCATCGTCATCTCGACTCACATCCTGGAAGAGGTCGACGCGCGTCTGCATCGCGCGCGATCATCATCGCCCGCGGACGCATCGTCGCCGACGATACGCCGCTGGAGCTTGCAGCCCGCTCGCGCTATCACAACGCGGTGTCGCTGCAGCTCGAGCGGCCGGAGCAGCTGGCTGCCGCGCGCGCCGCGGTCGCCGCGCTTCCGTCCGTAGCCGACGTAGAGGTCAGCGAGCGCGACGCACGCCTCACCGCGCTGCCGCGCGTCGGGCGCTACGATACTGGCGGCCGTCTCGGAGCTCGCCGCGCAGCCAGGGGCTCGATGCTCAAGGAGCTGCACCTCGAATCCGGACGGCTCGACGAAGTCTTCCGCACCATCACCGCATAACAACTCACACGGAGGCGCCATGCGCAACGTGGGCATCATCCTGCGCCGCGAGCTCGCGAGTTATTTCGCGACACCGCTCGCCTATATCTTCATCCTGATCTTTCTCGTGCTGGCCAACGCCTTCACCTTCTATCTCGGCGGCTTCTACGAGCGCGGCCAGGCGGACCTGGACGCCGTTCTTCACCTTCCATCCCTGGCTGTACCTGTTCCTGATCCCGGCGATCTCCATGAAGCTGTGGGCCGAGGAGCGCAAGTCCGGCAGCATCGAGCTGCTGATGACCCAGCCGGTGACGCTCTGGGAAGCGGTGCTCGGCAAGTACCTCGCGGCGTGGCTCTTCACCGCGCTCGCCCTGGCGCTCACCTTCCCGCTGTGGATCACGGTCAACTACCTCGGCAAGCCCGACAACGGCGCGATCCTCGCCGCCTACCTCGGCAGCCTGCTCCTCGCCGGCGGCTTTCTCGCCATCGGCTCGTGCATGTCGGCTGCTCACCCGCAACCAGGTGGTGGCCTTCATCCTGGGGTCGTCGCCTGCTTCGTATTCCTGCTCGCGGGCTTCCCGCTGGTGCTCGACTGGTTCCGCGGCTGGGCGCCGCAGGCGCTCGTCGAGGCGGTCGCCTCGCTTTCGCTTCCTGACGCACTTCGAGTCGATCGCCAAGGGCGTGATCGACGTGCGCGACCTGCTCTACTTCGCGATGCTGATCGGCTTTTTCCTGCTTCGCCACCGCGGTCACCCTCGACCTGCGCAAGGCGGACTAGGAGCGACGTCATGACCAAACGCTCGACACTCGGCGGCGGCGCGGTCGCTGGCGCTCGCCCTGCGTTCGTCGGCCTCACCGTCCTCTGCAACTACGCGCTGCGCGGCTGGCGGCTCGACCTCACCCAGAACCGCCTGTACACCATCGGCGCCGGGCACCGACCGCATCCTCGAGAGCATCAAGGAGCCGATCAACCTCTACTTCTTCTTCTCGGAGAAGACCGCGGAGCAGCTGCCGCAGCTGAAGTCCCTACGGCCATGCGGGTGCGCGAGTCTGCTCGAGGAGCTGACAGCAGCGCTCCGACGGCAAGCTCCACCTGCACGTCATCGATCCGCAGCCGTTCTCGAGGAGGAGGACCGCGCCGCAGAGCTCGGCGTCACCGGACAGCGCCGGTGGACGCAGTCGGCACCAAGTTCTACTTCGGGCTCGCCGGCACCAACTCCACCGACGGCCACGCAGGCGATCCAGTTCTTCGATCCCGGATCAGGAGCAGTTCCTCGAGTACGACGTCGCCAAGCTCATTTATCAGCTCGCCAATCCGAAGAAGCCGGTGGTCGCCTGGCTGTCCACCCTGCCCATGACGGGCGGCTTCGATCCGCAGAGCGGACAGCCGACGCGAGCCCTGGATGGTCTACTGCGCAGGCGCAGCAGCTGTTCGACATGCGCACGCTGAAGCCGAACGCGACCACCATCGATCCCGACGTGCGCGTGCTGGTGCTCGTGCATCCGAAGAACCTCTCGCCGGCCACGCAATTCGCGATCGACCAGTACGCGCTGCGGGGCGGACACATCCTCGCCTTCGTCGATCCGATCGCGGACGCGGATCAGTCGGCGGGCAACCCCATGCAGGCCTCGGCGGCTGACCGCGTCCTCGCACCTAGAGAACCTGCTCACCGCCTGGGGCGTCGACTTCAACCCGGATGAGGTGGTCGCCGACCGCGGACACGCGCTCACGGTAGCCATGCAGGAGGGCCAACCGCCGGTCGAGCACCTCGGCTACCAGGGCCTCGACAGGCTCCTCGCTGTCGCAGAGCGACGTCATCACCTCCGGCCTCTCCGCCGTGAATGTCGAGACCCCCGGCTATCTCGACTGCCGAGCAAGGGCGCGCAGATCAAATTCGAGCCGCTGCTGCGCTCGAGCACGGACGCGGAGCTCATGCCCGCGCAGCGGTTCCAATTGTTGCCCGATCCGGCGAGCCTGCTGCGATGGCTTCAAGCCGACCGGCCAGCGCTACACCATTGCGGCGCGCGTGACCGGCACGGTGAAGACCGCTTTCCCTGACGGACCGCCAAGCGGCGTAACGTTGCCGGCCGGCCAGCGTGATCTCAAGGCGTCGGTCAAACCGCTCAGTCTGGTGATCATCGCCGATTCGGACCTCCTGTCCGACTTCCTCTGGGTGCGCGAGCAGGAACTTTTCGGCCAGCGCATCGACGCAGGCGATCGCCGGCAATGGCGACCTGGTGCTCAACGCGCTCGACAACCTCACGGGCAGCTCCGACCTCATCAGCGTCCGCGGCCGCGCGGGTTTCACGCGGCCGTTCCTGCGTGTCGAGGCGCTGCGACACGCCGCGGATGCCCGCTTCCACGCACAAGGACGAGCAGCTGCAGCAGGAGCTGCAGCAGACCGAGCAGCAGCTGACGCTGCTGCAGTCGAAGCGCAATGACAAGTCCGCGGTGATCCTGACGCCGGCCCAGCAGGCGCAGATCGAGCATTTCGAGGCCGAAAAGCTTCAGATCCGCAAGCAGCTGCGGGCAGTGCAGGCGGGGCTCGTCAGCGAGATCGACCAGCTGGGCACGGAGCTCAAGGTCATCAACATCATCGTGATGCCGGCCGTCTTCGCCTTCGGGGCCTTGCTCATCGCCATGCTGCGCCGCCGCCGTCCCGCCACTGTCCGGAAGAAGTAAGGACCTGTCATGACCGCACGCCGCGTTACGTTGCTCTTCGCCATCGGCCTCGTCGTCATTGCGTCAGCCGTGTGGATGTCGAGCCGCAACCAGAGCGGTGGCGACTCGATCGCCGGCACCAAGGTCCTGCCCGGCCTCGGGAGCTCGGTCAACGACGTCACGGAGGTCCGCATCACCAAGTCCGACAGGACACAGGCGACCCTGGACCGCAAAGCGACCGACTGGATCGTCGCGCAGCGCGGCTACCCCGCCGATTCCGGCAAGCTGCGCAAGCTCCTGCTCGACCTCGGATCGTTGCAGGCGGTGGAGCGCAAGACGGCCATGGCGCGCAACTATCCGGTGCTCGGCGTGGAGAGCGTGACCCAGCCCAAGGCCACGGGCGCGCGCATCGACATCGTGTCCGCGGGCAAGACCTGGTCCCTGATCGTCGGCAACTCAGTGGATGGCAATGACTGCTATGTCCGGGTGGCCGACGCCGCGCAAAGCCTGCTCGCAAGCCCTCTGATCATGGTCGATGCGGACCCGAAGCTCTGGCTCGACCCCACTATCCTCGATATCGCGCCAGGCCGTGTCAGTGAGGTCGACGAGCAACCGGCCAAGGGTCCGGCGTTCAGCGCCGCGCGCGACAAGAACACTCAGCCGGACTTCACCGTTCATGGCGTCCCGCGGGGCCGCGCGCTGTCCGGTGCAGACGCCGCCGACACGATGGGCAGCGCTCTTTCCGCCCTCACCCTCACCGATGTGGCCAAGGCCGCGGCCCCGCCGAATGGCACCGGCCTCTCCCACGCCGCCTTCAAGACCTTCGACGGACTCGAGATCGACATCAGCGGCTACAAGCAGGCCGCCAACGGCTACATCGAGGTGACGGCGCGCGCGGCCGGGAAATCCGCCGACTCCGAGGCACAGCAGATCAATTCCCGCGTGCAAGGCTGGGACTACCAGGTTCCCGACTACCGTTACGACGAAATCTTTCAATCGCTCGACGGCCTGCTGCGGCCCCTTCCCGTGAAGAAGGCGCCCGCCAAGGCACGCGGCAGGAAGCACGGCTAGCAACTCCTATCTGGCCTGCGCCAGCACGAGCAATGTCACCGTGGCGAGCAGCGCGGTGGGCAACCAGGCGAGCAGCACCGGATCGAGGTTGAAGACGATCGCGCCGCTCTCGATCAGCTTCTGCAGCAGAAAGAACCCGATGCCGATCACCAGGGCGAGCGTCGTCCGCGCCCCCGCCCCCGCCGATCGCATCGATCCCAACACGAACGGTATGGCCAGGAGCACCGAGAAGGCTATCGCCACCGTGCGTGCGATCTTCGACCAGAACGCGAACAGATACTGGCGCGCATCCAGTGAGTTGGCATGGTAGTAGCCGATGACCTCCCACAGCGCGCGCAAGGTCAACTGTTCCGGGTCCTGCACCGCCAGGCCGAGAAACCCCGCCGTCACGTTCGATTGCAGCACTCTCTTGCCCAGCGGGCTGGTCGTCACGCGATCGTCGGTGAAGCGCGACTCGGTGTAGCCGCCGAGAAGCCAGGTGCGGTGCCCCTCGGTGATCGCGCTGGCCGCATGACCAATGGCCACCAGCGTGTGCTGCGGCGAGAGCTGAAACACCTGCATCCCGACGAACTGCCGCGACCCTGACTGCCGCGCTACATTCAGGATGAGATCGCCGTCGCGCACCCACGCGCCCGTGCCGCCTCCAAACCCGACGCTATTGAACTGGCTGAACGCCTTCTGCTCGCTCGCCGCCTCCTGCAGCTGCGGCGCCATGAACTCCCCGACCGCGGCCTCGAATGCAATCAGCAGAGCCGCGGCGATGAGCGCGCTACCCGCCAGACGCGCCACCGAAACGCCGGTGGCGCGAATCACCGTGATCTCGCTGCCGCGGGCGAGCTGGCCGAACCCGATGACCGACCCGATGAGCGCGGTGATCGGCAGCAGCTGGTAGACCTGCTGCGGCAGATTGAGCAACGTGTACCAGAGAGCATCCACCACCGTGTAGTGGCCGACGCCGATATCGCTCTGTTGGCTGATGAAGACGAACAGGCCGCCGAGGATGAGCAGCACGAGGAGTACGAGCGCCACCGCACCGAGCATGGTGCGCACGATGTAACGGTCGAGAATGCTCATGCCGGCCTCGCGAGACGGTGGCGCAGCCGCTGCGAGACCTGCGGCGCGAAGATCACCCCCAGGGCGAGCAATAGGACCGCGGCGTGCGTCCACCACAGGCCGAGGGCGACCGGGACTGCGCCGCGGGCGATCCACGCCTGACCGGCCGAGAGCAGATTCCAGTAGATGAGAAAAACCGCGAGCGCGGGCAGCACGCGCGCATAACGGCCCTGGCGGGGCCTCAGCCGCGACAGCGGAATGGCCAGCAGCGTGAGGACGATGCACATCAGCGGCATCGAGATTCGCCACTGCAGCTTCGCCTGGCTCTTGGGGTCGGAGGAGGCGAGCAGCGCGGCGGTGGGCCTGGCGTCGAGATCGGTGACGACCTCGGACACCGGCGGCACCCGCACCGGGATGGTGTGCTCGGCGAAGGATGGCATGGAGCGAAACTGCGCGCTGCCGGGAATGCCCTCGAATCGCTCGCCGATCGAAGAGGTCGATCGTTTGCGATGCCGGCGTCCGGCGTGACAGATTGGACTGCACGCTGGGCGAGCGCCACCTCCACTACCGGTCCCTGGTTGTGCTCCACGAAGACATTCCGCAGCGTCCCGTCCCGGTCGACGTGCTCGGCGTACACGACGGCGGTGCCGCCGCCGAATGTGCGGAATGTCCCTGCCTGCAGAGGCGCGAACTGTCCCGGCCCGCACCGCTGCATTGCGGATGTGCAGCGCCTGCTCCGTCGCTCCCGGCGCTACCACCAGCGTGAGCGCCGCAAGCCCGGCCGCCAGAGCGACGCCGAGCCCGATCACACCGCCATAGAGGGTGGCAGGCCTCGCGCCGCAGGCGAAGGCGGCGGCGAGCTCGCTGTCGTGGTAGAGCCTGCCGAGCGCGAGCACCACGCCGAGCAGCAGCCCGAAAGGCACCAGGATGCTGAGGTACTGCAGCACCCCGAGGTAGATCAGCTCGAACACCACGGCCTGCGGAAACTGGTTGGCGGCAGCCCGCTCGAGCACCGCCGCCACCTGATTGGCCAGCAGAATGACGAGCAGCACGCCCATCACCACCAGCCAGGCGGTCACGACTTCGCGCAGAATGTAACGTCCGAGGATCTTCCCCAACCGATGGCCTGCCGTGACTTTCCCCGCCGGACCGCCGGTGGGTTAGACTAAAATATTACGGTAAAGCAGGCGGTTGCGCGCCTCATGGCGCGTAATCGCAAACCGAAAAATAATCCGGCCTCGGTGCCGGCACTTCCGGCCTGCCGGCAAGGGGATATGCGATGGAATTCGAGATCTGGACCAAGGGGCTAGCCGCGCTCGACGTGGACTGCCTGGTGGTCGGGGTTTTCGAGGAGGGGGAGCTCAGCGCGCAGGCGCGCGCCGTCGACGCGGCCTGCGGCGGGCGGCTGAAGAAGCTGCTGGCCGGGGCGATTTCCCGGGCGAGCGGCGAGACGCTGCTGGTCGCGGATCTGCCCGGACTCAAGGCCACCCGCGTGCTGCTCACCGGGCTCGGCAAGAAGAAGCAGCTTGAGCCGCAAGGCGTGGCGCAAGGCCTGGGCGGCCGCCGTCGCGGCGGTCTCCAAGACTCGCATCGACAGTGTCGCGCTCGCGCTCGACCGTCCCGCGGCGCGAGGACCTCGATGACTACTACTTCGGCCGCGCGGTCGCCGAGATCGCCACCACGGGCCTCTACCGCATCAACGATCTGAAGACCGGCAAGAAGCCCAGCCCGCCCGCGCTGGAGCAGGATCCTGGCAGGCCCGGTGCGCAAGGCGCTGCCGCGGCGGGATCGCGGCCTCACGCACGGCGCCGCCATCGCCGCGGCCGCCATGATCCAGCGCGATCTCGCCAACCTGCCGGCCAACGTCTGCACGCCGATCTTCCTGGCGGAAGAAGCGCGCGCGCTCGCCAAGCGCCACGCTCGCTGAGCGTGCAGGTGCTCGATGAGCCGGCCATCCGCCGCGAGAAGATGGGCTGCCTGCTCGCGGTCTCGCAGGGCAGCGCGCAGCCGCCGCGCTTCATCGTGCTCGAGTACAGCGGCGCGGGCAAAGCGGGCGCGCAGCGCCCCGGTCGTGCTGGTCGGCAAGGGCGTGACCTTCGACACCGGCGGCATCTCGCTCAAGGATCCGCCGGGCATGGACGAGATGAAGTTCGACATGAGCGGCGCGGCGGCGGTGATCGCCGTCGCTCACGCTGGCCGCGGAGCTGCGCCTGCCGCTGCACGTCGTGGGGCTGGTCGCGGCGGTGGAGAACATGCCGGACGGCAAGGCGGTCAAGCCCGGCGACATCGCCACCAGCGCCTCGGGTCAGACGGTGGAGATCCTCAACACCGACGCCGAGGGCCGGCTGATCCTGTGCGACGCGCTGCACTACGCGCGCCGCTTCAAGCCCGGCGGCGGTCGTCGACATCGCGACGCTCACCGGCGCCTGCGTGGTGGCGCTCGGACATCATCACTCCGGCGTCATGGGCAATGACGAAGCGCTGGTGCGCGGAGCTGGTCGAGGCCGGAGTGCGCGCCGACGACCGCTGCTGGCAGCTGCCGCTCACCGAGGAGTACGCCGAACAGCTCAAGAGCAATTTCGCCGACTTCGCCAATGTCGGCGGCCGCGACGGCGGCGCGATCACCGCGGCGGCGTTCCTCGGCAAATTCACCCAGGGGCTCAAATGGGCGCACCTCGACGTCGCGGGCACCGCTTACCAGAGCGGTGCGCAGAAGGGCAGCACTGGGCGTCCGACGCCGCTGCTCGCGGATTTCCTCATCCGCCGCGCCGGCGCTGATGCGCCACGGCGTGAGTCATGGGCGACAGCGACGACATCTCAGCATCTGCGGCCTCGACCGGCGCCGGATCCTCTACGCCCGCCTCATCCGCCGCTGACGGTCTGCGCGTTGACTTCTACATCTTGGAAGAAGCCGCACCGACCGCGCGGCTGAAGGTCGCCTGCCGCCTGGCAGAGAAAGCCTATCTCGCCTCCCAGCGCGCTCTCATCTGGCACACCGACCGCACCGAGCTCGCAGCGCTCGATGATCTGCTCTGGACCTTCGCGGACGGCAGCTTCGTGCCGCATGAGTGGCTGACTTCCAACGCGGCTGCGGCGGCGCCGGTGCTGCTGAGTGCCGGACCTGCGCCCGCGGAGACATTCGATTTCGTCGTCAATCTCGCCGCCGAGCCGCCGCCCTTCCTGCATCTGACGCGGCGGATCGCAGAGATCATCGACGGCGACGAGGGACGGCGGCGGGCCGGACGGGTGCGCTTCAAGGCCTACCGGGAGCTCGGCGTAGTCCCGGCCACTCATGCGCTGCGCCCCGAATAAACGGGACCGCCCGCTATAATGCCCTGAAAATCCTCGGGCCCGTCACTCCATGGACAAAGTGTACGCGCCGCACGAGATCGAGCGGCGCATCTACGAGCGCTGGGAATCCCACGGCTGGTTCGCGCCGAGCGGCCACGGGTGCGCCCTACTGCATCATGATCCCGCCGCCGAACGTGACGGGCACGCTGCACATGGGGCACGCGTTCCAGCACACGCTGATGGATGCGCTGACCCGCTATCACCGCATGCGCGGCGATGACACGCTGTGGCAGCCCGGCACCGACCATGCCGGCATCGCCACCCAGATGGTCGTCGAGCGGCAGCTGAAGCGCAGGGCACGCAAGCGCAGCGACCTCGGCGCGCGAGGCCTTCATCGAGCGCGTCTGGGAGTGGAAGGCGCAGTCCGGCGGCACCATCGCCGCGCAGATGCGCCGGCTGGGCGACTCGGTCGACTGGTCGCGCGAGCGCTTCACGATGGATGCGGGCCTGTCGCGCGCCGTGGTCGAAGTGTTCGTGCGGCTGCACGACGAGGGCCTCATCTACCGCGGCAAGCGGCTGGTCAACTGGGACCCGGTGCTGCTCACCGCGCTCTCCGACCTCGAGGTGCAGAGCGAGGAGGAGGAAGGCCAGCTCTGGCACCTGCGCTACCCGCTCGCCGACGGCATCGGGTCACGTCGTGGTCGCCACCACGCGGCCGGAGACCATGCTGGGCGACACCGCCGTGGCGGTGCATCCCGAGGACGAGCGCTACCAGCATCTCGTCGGCAGCAGACTGCTGCTGCCGCTCGCCGAGCGCGTCGATCCCCGTCATCGCCGACGCGTATGTCGACCCCGTCTTTCGGCTCCGGCTGCGTCAAGATCACCCCGGCGCACGATTTCAACGACTACGAGATCGGGCTGCGCCACGGCCTGCCAGCTGATCAACATCTTCACGCCGCGCGCCGCTCTCAACGACAACGTGCCGGAGCGCTTCCGCGGCCTCGACCGCTTCGAGGCGCGCAAGCGCGTCGTGGCCGAGCTCGAGGCGGCGGGCCTGATCGAGAAGATCGAGAAGCACCGGCTCGTGGTGCCGCGCGGCGATCGCAGCGGCGCCGTGCTCGAGCCGTATCTGACCGACCAGTGGTACGTGCAGGATCGCGCCGCTCGCAGCCCCGGCGATCGCGGCGGTCGAGAGCGGGCGCACGCGCTTCGTGCCGGAGAACTGGGCGAAGACCTACTTCGAGTGGATGCGCAACATCAAGGACTGGTGCGTCAGCCGCCAGCTCTGGTGGGGGCACCGCATCCCCGCGTGGTACGACGCAGCAGGCAACATCTACGTCGGCGCGCACCGAGGCGGAAGCGCGCAGCAAGCACAGCCTCGGCCCCGACTTGCAGCTGCGACCAGGATGAGGACGTGCTCGACACCTGGTTCTCCTCGGCGCTGTGGCCGTTCTCCACGCTCGGCTGGCCGCAGCAGACGCCGGAGCTGGCGAAGTTCTATCCGAGCACCGTGCTGGTCACCGGCTTCGACATCATCTTCTTCTGGGTCGCGCGCATGATGATGATGGGCCTGAAGTTCATGGGCGACGTGCCGTTCCGCGACGTCTACATCACCGGCCTCATCCGCGACGAGCACGGCGACAAGATGTCCAAGTCCAAGGGCAACGTCATCGACCCGCTCGACATCGTCGACGGCATCGACCTCGAGGCGCTGGTCGCCAAGCGCACCAGCGGCCTCATGCAGCCGCAGCTGCGGTCGAAGATCGAGAAGGCCACCCGCAAGGCAGTACCCCGAAGGCATCGCGCCGCACGGCACCGATGCACTGCGCTTCACCTTCGCCGCCCTCGCCTCCCCCAGCCGCGACATCCGGTTCGATCTGGCGCGCGTGGCCGGCTACCGCAATTTCTGCAACAAGCTGTGGAACGCCGCGCGCTTCGTCACCATGAGCATCGGCGACCGATTCCGCCACCGGCACCGTCGAGCTCTCCATCGCCGATCGCTGGATCCGCTCGCGCTTCGGCCGCATGGTGGCGACCGTGGAGAAGTCTCTCGCCGACTATCGTTTCGACTACGCCGCCGCGGCGCTCTACGAGTTCACCTGGTACGAGTTCTGCGACTGGTACCTCGAGCTCACCAAGCCGGTGCTGCAGTCGGAGTCCTCCTCGCCCGCGGCACGCGCCGGCACCCGCCGCACGCTTGCTCGAGATCCTCGAGGCGCTGCAGCGCGCCCTGCATCCCTTCATGCCGTTCATCACGGAGGAAGATCTGGCAGCGCGTGGCTCCCCTCGCCGGCCGCTCGCGGCGCCACCGTGATGCTGGCGCCCTATCCGCATGCCGCCGACTTCCCGCGTGATGAGGCAGCCGAGCAGCGAGGTCGGTTGGCTGCAGTCCTTCATCCTCGCCGTCCGCCAGATCCGCGGCGAGATGAACATCGCCCCCTCGCGGCGCATCCCCCTGCTTCTGCGCAACGCCGCCGCGCGCGATCTCGAGCTCATCGAGCGCCACCGCGCCTGGCTCGAGCGCCTGGCGGGCATCGAGCCGCCGCGCGCGCTCGGTGCGAGCGAGCCCGTGCCGCCCTGTGCCACCGGCCTGGTGGGCGAGCTCACTCTGCTCGTCCCCATGGCCGGCCTGATCGATGCCGCCGCCGAGGCCGAGCGCCTGACCAAGCTCCTGGCCCGGGCGCAGTCCGACCTCGAAAAGACCCACGCCAAGCTGGCCAACGACAACTTCGTGCGCAATGCGCCCGAAGCCGTCGTGGCCGCTGAGCGCGAGCGTCTCGCCGAGCTCGAGCAAACCGTCGGGCGCTTCGCGGGCCAACTCAAGCGCGTGCAGGATCTGCTCGGCGCGGGAGCCGTATGAATGCGGCTGCGGCGCAGGACCGCGATGCGGCGGCCCTGCGGCGCGCGCTGGAAGCCCTCGAGACCATCATCCTCGGCAAGCCGCAGCAGGTGCGGCTGTGTCTGGCCTGCCTGCTGGCGCGCGGACACCTGCTCATCGAGGACGTTCCGGGTGTCGGCAAGACCACGCTCGCGCACGCACTGGCGCAGGTGCTCGGGCTCGCGTGGCAGCGCGTGCAGTTCACCAGCGACCTGCTGCCGGCCGACATCATCGGCGTGTCGATCTTCGACCGCGCCAGCCAGCAGTTCCACTTCCGCCAGGGGCCGGTCTTCACGCAGTTGCTGCTCGCCGACGAGGTGAACCGCGCCAGCCCGCGCACCCAGAGCGCGCTGCTCGAGGCGATGGAGGAGCGTCAGGTCAGCGTCGACCTGACCACCTATCGCCTTGCCCGAGCCGTTCTTCGTGGTGGCCACGCAAAATCCGCACGAGCAGCTCGGCACCTTCCCTTTGCCGGAATCGCAGCTCGACCGGTTCCTCATGCGCGTGACGCTCGGCTACCCGGACGCCGCCCACGAGCGGGAGCTGCTGAGAAGCGGCGACCGGCGCGATCTGATCCCCCGCCTGGAGCCGGTGCTCGGACCGGAGGCGGTCATTCGAGCGCAGGAGGTGGTGCGGGCAACTCACGTGTCGGAACCGTTGCTCGATTACGCTCAGGGACTCATCGCCGGAACGCGCGACGCGGTCGGACCTGAAGCTCGGGCTGTCGCCGCGGGCCGGCCAGGGGCTGATCCGCTGCGCGCAGGCGTGGGCGCGCCTTGCCGACCGCTCCGCGGTGCTGCCGGAGGATGTGCAGGCGGTGTTGCCGGCGGTGGTCGCGCACCGGCTCGAGCGGCGCGAGACCGGGCGGCCCGACTCGGCAAGGACGGACGTAGCCGAGGAATTGATCAGGACAGTACCCGTTCCGATTTAGCTGCAACGCTGGAATCCGGGTATCGTGGCAGCACTTGCGAAGCTTCGGGAAGGCCTGCGACAGAGGGCCGCGGAGTGGGCGCGGCGCCGCCAGGGCACGGACAGACTGCCGCTGACGCTCGCGCGGCGACGTCTGTACATTCTGCCGACGCGCGCCGGAATGGCCTTCGCGGCTCTCGTGCTCACGATGCTGGTCGCGGCACTGAACTACGCCAACAGCCTGGCGCTGCTGCTGGCATTCCTGCTCGCGGGTTTCGCGCTCGTGGCCATGCACGAGTGTCACCGCAACCTCCTGGGCCTGTCGCTGCTGGAGGCCGCCGCGCCGCCGCTCTTCGCAGGCTCCGCCGGCACCCTGCGCCTGACTCTTCAGAATGCCTCGCGCGCCGCGCGCTATCGCGTCCAGACCGCCGTGGCGGAGGACCCCGCCGTGCCGGTGGATCTGCCTGCCGGTGGCCACGCACAGGCCGAGCTGTCGATACGCGCGGTGAGGCGCGGCCTGCAGCGGATCGAGCGGCTGCGAGTCAGCAGCTCGCATCCCTTCGGCCTCTTTCGGGTCTGGACCTGGGTGCATGCGCCCATCGTTGTCATCGTCTATCCGCGGGCCGTGGGCTCACTGCCCCTGCCCGCTGACAGCGCCACCAGCGCCGGCACCCGGCCCCGAGGCGCGGGCGGCTCTGAGGAATGGTTCGGGTTGCGTCCATTCCGCGACGGCGATTCGCCACGTCAGGTGGCCTGGAAAGCCTATGCGCGCGAGGCGCCGCTGCTCGTCAAGGAATACAGCTCCGCCGGCTCGCCGTTGCGCCTGCTGTCCCTGGACGCCGCCAGGCAGCCCGACATCGAGTCGCGCCTGGCGCAACTGGCGCGCTGGATCGTGGACGCCGAGGCGGCAGGCGACTTGTACGGGCTCGAGCTGCCGGGTGAGTTGATCGCGCCGCATCGCGGCTCCGATCATCGCCACCGGTGCCTCATGGCACTGGCGCTCTACGGCTCGCCGCGATGAGCGCGGCACGCGCCATTGCGGAGACTCAGCGGCCGCCGCTGCTGTGGGTTTGCACCGCAAGCGCGGCGGCGGTTCTGTTACATGCCATCCAGGTCCCCGCCTGGATCACGATCACCGCGCTCGGCCTCGTCGGTTGGCGGCTCGCGGCACTCCTCGGCGCCGTGCGTCTGCCGGGAGGCTTCGTGCGCATCATGTTGGGGCTGGCGCTCATTGCGGCGGTGTTTGCACAGTTCCACACGCTGAACGGCCTCCTGCCCGGCACCGCGCATGCTCATGTTGATGGCGGCGATCAAGCTGCTCGAGACACGCAGCCAGCGCGATCAGTACGTCGTGATCGGCGGCGCGCTGTTTCTTCTCCTGGCCGCATGTCTCTACGCCCAGGCGCTCGTGTGGGTGCCGCTCTACGGGGCACAGGCGTTGCTGTGCTGCGCGGCGCTCGCCGTCGTAGCCTATGCGCCGGGAAGCAACGATGGGCGCTCGCCGGCGCCGCCCGGCCTGGGGACGCGCGCGGCCGTCGCGGTTGCGGGCCGCAGCCTGCTTTTCGCCATACCGCTCGCGATTCCGCTGTTCCTCTTCTTTCCGCGCCTGCCAGGCCACTTCTGGGCACTGACATCGGGGGACGAGGCCATCACCGGTCTCGGCGACACGCTGACACCGGGCGGCATCACCCGCCTGACCTCCTCCTATGCCATCGCCTTCAGAGTACGCTTCGATGGCGGGCTGCCGCCACCGGTCGAGCGCTACTGGCGCGGCCCCGTGTTGCACGAGTTCGACGGCGCGACATGGAAAGCCGGACGGTACGCGCCGCAAGACACGCAACAGCTCGACTGCCTCGCGACGCCATACCGCTATCGCCTCTACCTCGAGCCGACCTTCAGACGCTGGTGGCTCAGCCTCGACACTGTCATGGGCTCACCCGGCCCCGGCGTTCGTTACACCGAAGACTACCAGCTCATCGCCACCGAGCCCGTATCCCAGTCGCTGAGCTACAACGCGACTTCATGCACACACGTCCGCTCATTGGCGCCGCTCTCCCCCGCCGCCGCCCTCGAGGACACCCGGCTGCCCCCCGACAGCAATCCCCGCACGCGCGCCCTGGCCCTGCAACTGCGCCGCCGCGCCGGCTCCGACGGCGCCTTCGTGCAGAGTGCGCTCGCGTTCCTCCGCACCGGGGGATTCACCTACTCGCTCACTCCGCCCCCGCTCGGCCCCGACCCGATCGACGACTTCCTATTCCACACGCGCACCGGCTTCTGCGGTCATTACGCCTCGGCATTCGTCGACATGATGAGAGCCGGCGGCGTCCCCGCGCGAGTGGTCACCGGCTATCTCGGCGGCCAGTTGAACCCCTACGACGGCACGCTAACCGTGCGCCAGTCGGACGCACACGCCTGGGCGGAAGTCTGGCTCGCAGACCAAGGCTGGACACGCGTGGACCCCACCGCCGTAGTCGAGCCCGAGAGACTCTACCGCGGCATCCTCGACCTGCTGCCCCTCGGACTCTCCGCCCCCGAGCGCCTCCTGCGCACCTGGCCCCTGCTCAACACCGCCCTGGAGCGCTGGGATGCCCTGAACGGCTGGTGGAACGACCGCGTAGTGGGCTTCAACTACCGCTCCCAACTGACCCTGCTCGGCGAGCTGGGCTTCCACTCCCCCGAGCTCCGCGACGCCGCCTGGGTATTCGCCGCAACATTGTTGGTCTGGTTGGCGTGGGTCGCATGGCAGGTCGGCAGAAGCCCAGCCGCCCCGCCACCCGATCGCCTGGGACACGCGTACGCGCGCCTGTGCCGCAAACTGGCCCGAACAGGCCTACCGCGCGCCCCCCACTACGGCCCGCTCGCCTACGCGCAAGCTGTCACCCGATACCGCGCCGATCTTGCCCCTCACGTCGGCCCCCTACTCGAGCAGTACGCCAACCTGCGCTTCGGCCCGTCATCCGACCCCGCATACGCCCGCGATCTCAGGTCCTTCGAGCGCGCCGTCTCCCGACTCTCGATCCGTCGTCCTCGCTCAGCGGGGCATCGATTGAAAAGGCAGTTCCCGGGGGCGTGAAAAACAGGAGTTTTTCCCGCAGCCTACATGGACGTACTCGCGGCGGCCCCGGGAACTGCCTTTTCAAGCGGTGCCCCGGCCCCCGAACCTCACACAGCGTGCTCTCGGGTCTCCCGAAACGCAATATCCGGCCACCTTTCCAAAGTGAGCTGCAGATTCACCCGCGAAGGCGCCAAGTACACCAACGCTCCCGCATGATCCACGGCCAGGTTGTCATGCGCCCGTGTTCGGAACTCCTCCAGCTTCTTCGCATCCTTGGCATCCGACCCACCGCGCCGTATGCACCTTCACCGGCTCAAACACGCACTGCACCCCGTACTCATCCTGTAATCGGAACGCGACCACCTCGAACTGCAGCTGCCCCACCGCCCCCAGGATCAGCTCATTGTTGCGCAGCGGCTTGAACAGCTGCGTGGCCCCCTCCTCGCACAGCTGCGACAACCCCTTCTGCAGCGCCTTCATCTTCAACGGATCCTTGAGCACCGCCCGCCGGAAAATCTCCGGCGCGAAGTTGGGCACGCCGGTGAAGGCGAGCCGCTCCCCCTCCGTGAAGGTATCGCCGATGTTGATCGTGCCGTGGTTGTGCAAGCCCGATGATGTCCCCCGCGAAGGCCTCCTCCGCCTGCTCCCGTTCCGCCGCCATGAACGTGAGCGCATCCGCCACCCGTACCTCCTTGCCGAGCCGCGCGTGAAAGAGCCGCATGCCGCGCGTGTACTTGCCCGAGCACAGCCGCAGGAACGCGATGCGATCGCGGTGCCCCGGATCCATGTTGGCCTGGATCTTGAACACGAACCCGGACAGCGCCGCCTCGAGCGGCTCGCACCTGCCGCTCGCGCGCCTCGCGCGGCAGCGGCGCCCGGCGCGTGCGCCGTGAACGCGGCGAGCAGCTCCTCCACGCCGAAGTTGCTGATCGCCGAGCCGAAGAACACCGGCGTCTGCCGGCCGGCCAGGTAGGCGTCCGGATCGAACGCCTGCCGTCGCGCCCTTGACGAGCTCGATCTCCTCCACCGACCGCCTCGAGCGTGCTCGCCCAGGAACTCGCGCGCCGCAGCGCTGCGCAGCCCCTCGATGGCGCGGATTCTCGCCGACGCGGCCGCGCTCGCCGGCCGAGTACACGTAGATGCGGTCCTCGAGCAGGTGATAGATGCCGCGCAGCTCCCGTCCCATCCCGATCGGCCAGGTGACCGGCGCGGTGGCGATCCCCAGCACGCTTCTCGATCTCGTCCAGCAGCTCGATCGGCGGCCGGCCGTCGCGGTCGAGCTTGTTGATGAAGGTCATGATCGGCGTAGTCGCGCAGGCGGCACACCTCCATCAGCTTGATGGTCCGCTCCTCCACGCCCTTGGCGCAGTCGATGACCATCAGCGCCGAGTCGACGGCGGTCAGCGTGCGGTAGGTGTCCTCCGAGAAGTCCTCGTGCCCGGGCGTGTCGAGCAGGTTCACGACGCAGTCGCGGTAGGGGAACTGCATCACCGAGGAGGTCACCGAGATGCCGCGCTGCTGCTCGAGGCGCATCCAGTCGGAAGTCGCGTGGCGCGCCGCCTTGCGCCCCTTGACGGTGCCCGCCATCTGGATGGCACCGCCGAACAGCAGCAGCTTCTCGGTGAGCGTGGTCTTGCCGGCGTCGGGGTGCGAGATGATCGCGAACGTCCGCCGCCGACGGATCTCGGCAGTGCAGTTCGGTCATGGATGGCATCGTCTAGAGCGTGTTACGTTGAGCGCGCCGGCGCGCGCAGAGTGAGTCTGAGCACTGCGGCATCCTCGCGGCCGCCGACCGCCTGGTAGTAGCCGCGCCGCATGCCCACCTGCTCGAAGCCGATGGCCTGGTACAGACGGATCGCCGCCGTGTTGGACGGTCGCACCTCGAGAAACGCCTCGCTCATGCCGGCCGCTGCGCCGCGCTCGAGCAGATAGCGCCAGCATGCGCCGGCCGAGCCCGCGGCAGCGATGAGCGTCCGGCGACGCAAAGGTTGAGGATGTGCGCCTCGCCGGCACCGACGCTCATGACGCCGTAGCCGATGACGCTGACGCTCCAGCGCGAGCACGCGGCAGACGTATCCGACGCGCAGGCAGTCGCGGAAAATGCCCTCGCTCCAGGGAAACTGGTACGAGGCGCGCTCGACGGCGAAGACCTCGGCGACGTCTGCTTCCGTCATCGGGCGGATGCCGACCTCCGGGGCGACATCGAGTAGCTCAGGAGCGGATGGCCATCGGTCGGGTACGTCCTGCCGTCAATTGCCGGAACACGCTGCGCGCGAACTTCAGATCCTCCCACGCCTTGCGCTTGTCGGCGGGAGTGCGCAGGAGATAGGCGGGATGATACGTCACCACGAGGGGTGTGTTCAGCTCGCCGAAGCGGTGCACCTTGCCCGCGCAGGCGGCCCAGGGACTCCTCGGTCCCCAGCAGGTTCTGGGCCGCGATCCGGCCCACGGCGAGCAGCAGCCGCGGCCGCACCAGCTCGATCTGGCGCCGCAGGTACGGCAGGCAGGCCGCGACCTCCTCCGGCCGTCGGATCGCGGTTGTTCGGCGGCCGGCTCTTGAGCACATTGGCGATGTAGACGTTCTGCGCGCGGCTGAGGCCGATTGCGCGCAGCATCGCATCGAGGAGCTGTCCGGCGCGCCCGACGAACGGCTCACCGCGCCGGTCCTCCTCGGCGCCGGGAGCCTCGCCGATCACCATCCAGTCGGCCTGGGGATTGCCCACTCCGACGACGCCCTGAGTACGACCCGCATGCAGACTGCAGCGTGTGCACTGCAGCACCTCCGTCCGCAGCGTTTCCCATCGCTCGGCCCATCCTGGGCCTGGCCCTTGCGGGGTGGGCGCTTCAGTCGGTCCAGGCTCGATTGCTCGCAGCAATTTCGCGGCGCGGCACCCAGACGTCGATGCCGAGAGTCCGCAGGTACTCGGTGCGGAGCGCGCGGTCCATCACGCCGGAGCGCGCCGCAGGCGCCGCAGGCGCCGCACCACCCAGATGATCGGCGCCGAGACCGCGTACGTGCCGAAGATTGCCGAGCAGCAATGTCGGCGGATTGGTGGCGTTGAGCACGACCGCGATCAGGACTGCCACGAGCACTACCAGCAGCAGGGTTACGAAGCGAACGCTGCCGGTCGAGTTTGAGCTGCTTGAAGCTCGGATACCCGAAGCGGCTCACCATGAGCGCTCCGGCTATCGCGGTCACCGCAAAGGCGGCAATGAGGCCGGCGAGGCCGGGCTCGTGCCAATGGCTGGACGACCACACGAAGCCCGCCACGATGGCGGCCGCCGACGGGCTGGGCAGTCCCTCGAAGTAGCGCTTATCGGCCGTCGCTGCGCGCGCATTGAAGCGCGCGAGGCGAAGCGCAGCGGCCACGGCGTAGAAGAAACACGCCAGCCAACCGAAACGCCCCCACTCATGCCCGAACTCCGCGATCCGCACCACCCCCCACTGGTACGCGACGATGGCCGGGGCGAGGCCGAAGGAGACCATGTCCGCCAGGCTGTCGTACTCCTTGCCGAAAGCGCTCTCCGTGTGGGTCAAGCGCGCGATGCGCCCGTCCAGCGTATCGAAGATCATGGCAATGAATACCGCCATGCCCGCGGCCGCGAAATGCTGATCGATCGCGGCAACGATGGCGTAAAACCCCGAGAAGAGGCAGCCGGTGGTCAGCAGGTTCGGCAGGAGATAGATCCCCTTGCGCCGCGGCTTGACCTCGTTGTCTGTATCCGGCTCCACGCTCAGGGCACTCTCCGGGATCGGGCTCAGGGACGTCACGGGGGCGAATTTTAACAGGTGGTTCTCCTGTTAAGATGCCCGTCTCTTCAAGCCAGCAAAAAGACCAGCGCACCGATGAGGCTCTCGCAGTATCCGATCAACACCGCCAGGGAAACCCCGGCCGAGGCCGAAATCCTGAGCCATCAGCTGATGCTGCGCGCGGGGCTCATCCGGCGCGAGGCGGCGGGCCTCTACAGCTGGCTGCCGATGGGCCTCAGGACCCTGCGCAAGGCGGAGAGGATCATTCGCGAGGAGATGAACCGGGCCGGTGCGCTGGAAGTCATCATGCCCGTGTTCCAGCCCGGGGAGCTCTGGCAGGAGTCCGGCCGCTGGACCGCCTACGGCCCGGAGCTGCTGCGCTTCAAGGACCGTCACGACCGCGATTTCGTGGCCGGTCCCACCCACGAGGAAGTCATCACCGACATCGTTCGCCGCGACATCAAGAGCTATCGCCAGCTCCCGGTGAACTTCTACCAGGTACAGACCAAGTTCCGCGACGAGATCCGGCCGCGCTTCGGCGTCATGCGGGCTCGCGAATTCATCATGAAGGACGCCTACTCCTTCCACGTCGATGCCGCGTCGCTGCAGCAGGGCTACCGCGCCATGTACGACGCGTACAGCCGCATCTTCACGCGCATGGGGCTCGATTTCCGCGCCGTCAAGGCGGATTCGGGGCCGATCGGCGGCGATGTCTCGCAGGAGTTTCACGTGCTCGCCACCTCCGGGGAGGATGCAATCGTCTTCTCCGACGAGGACGACTATGCCGCCAACCTGGAGGCAGCGGCCGCTCTGCCGCCGAAGGAGCCGCGCCCCGCCCCGCGGGAAGCCATGGCCAAGGTGCCGACACCTGGCGCGCGGACCATCGACGAGCTCTCGCGCATGCTCAAGGTGGAACCTTCCCGCTGCGTGAAGACGCTGCTCGTCGATGGCTCGGAGGAAGAGGTCGTGGCGCTCGTCGTGCGCGGCGATCACGAGCTCAACGCCATCAAGGCGCAGAACCTGCCGGGCATCGCCAGCCCACTGCGTATGGCGGGAGCGGAGCGCATTGCGCGCGCCACCGGCGCCCAGGTGGGATTCATCGGCCCGGTGGGCCTGCGCTGTCGCATCTATGCCGATCACAGCGCGTTGGCTCTCGCCGACTTCGTATGCGGCGCCAACGAGAAGGACATGCACCTCACCGGCGTCAACTGGGATAGGGACGTCGGCAAGGTGACGGCCGCCGACATCCGCAACGTGCGCGAGGGCGACCCGAGCCCGAGCGGCCGCGGACGCCTCAAGTTCGCGCGCGGGATCGAAGTCGGCCACATCTTCCAGCTGGGAACCAAGTACAGCAAGGCGCTCAAGGCGTCGGTGCTCGATGAATCCGGCACCGAAGTCACCCTGCTCATGGGCTGCTATGGCATCGGTGTGACGCGCGTCGTGGCCGCGGCCATAGAGCAGAATCACGATGAGCGCGGCATCATCTGGCCGGAGCCGCTGGCACCCTTCCAGGTGGTGCTGGTGCCGCTCAACCTGCAGAAGTCCGCCCGGGTACGCGAAGTTGCCGACCGTCTCTACAACGAGCTCACCGCCCAAGGCATCGAGGTGCTCTATGACGACCGCGATGCCCGGCCCGGAGTCAAGTTTGCCGACGCGGAGCTCCTCGGCATCCCGCACCGGCTGGTGGTCGGTGATCGCGGCCTGGAAGCCGGCCGCCTGGAGTACCGCTCCCGCCGCGACAGCGAGAGCACGGAGTTTCCGGCCGTTGAGGCCATCGACTTCATCAAGGCACGGATTCGTTAGCGCGCTGGCGGCGTTGCTGCTTAGCGCGCCGGCGGTGCCCGCCCTCGCTGACCAACAGCGGGATGCGGCGCTCGGCCCGGTCGTGCAGCGCGCGATCGCGCAGGCACAGTGCTTCGTCGACCGCTACGATGCGGCCGTCTGGTACACGCTGATGGAGCCGCGGCTGAAGCGCTTCGTGCCGGACTCCAGCCAGCGCCTTGCGATCCTCCAGCAGGTCTATTGCGAGACCCACCGCCGCGGCGAGTCCAAATTGCCGCCGGGACTGGTGATGGCCGTGATGGAGGTGGAGAGCGATTTCAACCGTTGGGCCGTCTCCTCAGCCGGCGCCGTCGGCTTGATGCAGGTGATGCCTTATTGGCCGGAGCGGCTCGGGATGAAGGGTTATGAGCTGGTGCACGTCGAGCCCAATATCAGGATGGGCTGCGCCATTCTCAGGTTCTACCTGCAGTACGCGCACAATGACGTGCGCCTGGCGCTGGAAAGATACAACGGCAGCGTGGGTCACCCTGAGTACCCCGACCGCGTGCTCACCGACTGGGAAAGGTGGTCCGGCGCGGATGATTTGGGCTTTGTGAGCACCAAGACGCAGTAGCTGGCCTACGCAGCATGAAAGCCTGGCGCCGCGCCATGCTCCGGCGCATCCGTGACCTCCACCGCACTCACCTTCGCCGCTGACGAGCCGGTCCAGAGCCAGCTCACGAAGGTCTGCACGGCTTCAGCCTCGCCGCACGCCAGCACTTCGACGCGTCCGTCGGGAAGGTTTCGGGCATAGCCGCGCACGCCGAGCTCGCGCGCCCGCTGTGCGGCGGCGCCGCGATAAAACACTCCCTGCACGCGGCCAGAAACGAGGCATTTCTTGCAGATCACGCGGCGAATATACCTATTTGCGCCGCAGCTGACCCGAAATACCCCCTCGCCGCCGGGCGCTAGGCCGACCGAGACTGCGCTGGGCCAGGCGTCTCGGACGCATGGAAGGAGGCATCGCGCTGTGGCAACGTATCCGCAAACTCGACCCAGACTGGTGCGGCCGTATGCCGTACCCTGCGCGCGGCCGGGGACAGGGGAAGCTTCGATGATCGAAATTCTGGTGCTCTACTACTCTCGCAACGGCTCGACCGCGGAGCTGGCCCGCCAGGCCTGCCGCGGCGTCGAAAGTGTCGCCGGCGCCGCCGCGAAACTCCGCACCGTGCCGCTCGTCAGCGCGGAAAACGAGCGCCCCGCCAAGCTGGTGCCCATGACGGGCGCGCCCTACGCGACGCTCGAGGATCTGCGCAATGCCCAAGGCCTCCTCCTCGGCAGTCCCACTCGTTTCGGCAACATGGCGGCGTCGCTCAAGTACTTTCTCGACTCGACATCGACCCTGTGGGTTTCGGGCGCGCTGGCCGGCAAACCGGCCGGCGTGTTCACCTCGACACAGACCATTCACGGCGGCCAGGAGGCGACGCTCCTGTCCATGATGCTGCCGTTGCTTCACCACGGCATGTATCTCGTCGGCCTGCCCTATACAGAGCGGGCGCTGCATCAGACGCGCTCGGGGGGGACTCCCTACGGCGCCTCGCACGTCGCCGGTACCGAGGATGAGCCGGCGGCGCTGACCGAGGACGAGCGGGCGCTGGCGCAGGCTCTGGGGAAACGCGTGGCGTCACTCGCCGTGAAGCTGGGAGAGGCTCTAACACCTCGCGGATGAACGGCACCGTCAGCCGCCGCTGCGCGGCCAGGGCCGCCTCATCGAGGGTATCGAGCAGGTCGTAGAGCTGGCGCATGTCGCGCGGAAAGCGGCGGTGCAGCCAGCGCAGGGTCTCCTCGGGCAGCTCGATGCCGCGTAACCGGGCACGCAGCTGCAATGCCTGCTGTTGCTCCGTCTCGTCCAGCGCGCGCAGTTGCAGAACGGCCCCCGCGGCGCAGCGCGAGCCGAGATCGGGCAGTGCCCAGGGGAGCAGCGCCGGCGGCGGCCGCGCCGCCATGACCAGGGCTCCGCCGCTCTCCTCGACTTCACGCAGCAGTGCGAAGATGGCCTTTTCCCAGTCGAGACGGCCCACGACGGCCTCGAGGTCGTCGAGGCAGAGGCATTGCAGCTGCGGCAGTCCGTCGAGCACGCCGACACCGAGGCTCGCGAGCTCCGCCAGTGGGAAATAACCCGCGCGGCGCGACTCGGCCGCCTGCGAGCACGTGGCCTGCAGCAGGTGTGTCTTGCCTGCGCTCTCCGGTCCACAGATCCAGGTTGCGCCCGCGACCTCGCCGTCGGCGACACGCCTGACGTGCTCGAGCGCTTCGCGGTTGCGGGCGGCAAGGAAGCTGGCGAAGACCGCCCGGTCCGGCAGACGCACTCCGAGGGGAAGCTGACGCACGCGTATTCCTCAGGCCGGACGTGCCCGCGACACGCTGTCCTTTGCCGCCACCGTCGCCCAGGCCCGCCGGGTGAAGGCCTGAACATAGTGGAGGCCGGAGAGCGCCGTCGTGGTGAACACGGTGAGCGCAAGCGCCCGCAGTACGTCGCGGGGCGGAAAGGCAACCGCGGCTCCCAACATCACCGCCATCAGGTAGAGCAGTTGCGCCGCCGTGTTGATCTTGCTGATGATCGTCGGCCGCCCGCGCAGCGGGCCGAACCAGAGCCGGTAGACGAGTGCGCCCAGGGCGATCAGGACATCGCGCGCTACCGCCGCCGCGGTCACCCACCAGGGCACCAGGCCCAGCCACGTCGATTCGATGAACACCGTCACGAGCAACAGCTTGTCGGCCGCCGGATCGAGGAGCTTGCCGAGATCGGAAGTCCAGTTGAACCGCTTGGCCAGGTAGCCATCGAGCCCGTCGGAGATCGCCGCCAGCATGAAGAGCGCGAGCGCCAGCCCGTAGCGGCCGCCATAGAGAGCCGTGGCCACGGGCCAGATGAGCGCCAGGCGCACCAGACAGATGAGGTTGGGCAGGTGACGCACGATGTGAGAGGAACTGCGTCGAGCGCGCCTACCCCGGTCGGTAGCGATAGACGAGCGTGCCGCCGCCCTGCGCGGCCGGTGACACGCGAGTGAAGCTCGCCGAGCGCGACAGCGCCCGATCGATGGTGGCGTCGCCGCCGCGCACTGTCAGGTCAAACAGGACGGAGTCGCCGGTGACTTGCCTGACGTTTGCCGCGCTCACTCCGGGAACGGCGCCGAGCATCAGCTCGATGTTGGCGTAGTCGGCCAGGCTCGATACCCCCTCGATCTCGACCTCCGTCTGGCCAAGCGCATTGGCCGCGGCGGCTCCGACCGGCGGCGCGAGAGAGTCGACGGTGTCGTCGATCCCCGCCGTCAGCGGACCATTCCAGCTTTGAGTCGTGAAATCAGTATAGAGCTTCCACTGCCACGCAGGCGGCAGGCCGGGCTGCGCCAGCGCGGGATTGGCTGCGGGCGCCGACGGCGTCGCTCCCGGTTGTGCCGCCGCGGGCGGCGCTGGTGGCGGCGCAGCGGCGGCTGCCGGCGGCGATCCCACGAGAAGCTGTTCCGCGCCATAGCGGTGAGCCATCGCGAGCAGAGCTTCGCGCGACAGCAGGTTGCCGCTTTCATCGGTCACCGGCAGGGGCACGATGCTGATCGGAAGCCCGCGCTCCTCCGCGGCCTGCTCGAGTCCCGCCGCATCCGCGGCCTGGTCGTCCTGGTCAGGCTGCGGATAGAGGACCACCAGCGTGAACGGGCGGTTCGGATCCCAGACGCTGCGGTCGACCGCGGCGATGGCTTTGTCTACCGCCACCCCGTTGAAGAGAACCCGCAGCTCGCCTCGCGGGCCACGATCGTAGCTCTGGACATACTTCGGCGCATCCGTGATCAGCGCGGCGAATAGCGGATCGGTCGCCGACTCACGCCGTCCGGTCGCGCGAACCAGCGCCGCGCTCATGGCCTGCTGCAGGGCCGGCACGGACTGGCCCGCCACATCGACCTGGAACACCGGCACGGGGCGCGCAGCCCACGCTGCCGCCGGCAGCACGGCGCACGCCGCAAGCAGTGCTTCGCGGACGAGAGTCTTCGCGGTTGTGTGGCGGCGGGGCATCGGAAGTGTTTGGATCGCGCCCTGGATCGCGCAAAATGTACAATACCACACGCAAAGGCTCCGGCCTGTACACGAGGGCATTTTGGTGAGTGAAGGCCGCGGCATGACCTATCGCGACGCCGGTGTCGACATCGACGCCGGCGACGAGCTCGTCGAGCGCATCAAGCCTCACCTCGCGCGAGTGCGACGGCCGGAAGTGCTGGCCGGCATCGGCGGCTTCGGTGCGCTGGTGGAGCTGCCCCCGGGTTACCGGCGTCCAGTTCTCGTGTCCGGTACCGACGGCGTGGGTACGAAGCTGCGCCTCGCGATCGATGCGGGACGCCACGACACGATCGGAATCGACCTCGTCGCGATGTGCGCCAATGACATCGTGGTGCAGGGCGCGGAACCGCTCTTCTTCCTCGATTACTACGCCACGGGCAAGCTTCGGGTCGACGTGGCCGAAGCTGTGATTCGCGGCATCGTGGAAGGCTGTGCGCAGGCCGGCGCCGCTCTCGTCGGCGGCGAGACCGCGGAGATGCCCGGCATCTACCACGGAGAGGACTACGATCTTGCCGGCTTCTGCGTCGGCGTGGTGGAGAAGGACAGGATCATCGACGGCACTGCCGTGCGCGCCGGCGATACCGTGATCGGTCTCGACTCCTCCGGACCGCATTCGAATGGCTACTCGCTCATCCGCAAGCTCTTTGCGCTCAGCGGTGCGGTCAGTGACACCCCGCTCGACGGCAAACCGCTCCTCGACCGGCTGCTCGCTCCGACCCGCATTTACGTCAAGCCGCTCCTTGCGCTCGCGCGGCAGCTCGATGTGCATGCGTTGGCCCACATCACGGGCGGAGGCCTGACGGACAACATACCGCGCGTGCTGCCAGACGGTTTGGAAGCCGTACTCGAGCGGCGACTCTGGCGGCACGACCCGATCTTCGACTGGCTGCAGCAGATTGGACGCATCGAGACGGGTGAGATGTACCGCACCTTCAACTGCGGCATCGGCATGGTCGTGGTCCTGCCGCAGGAGCAGGCATCGCAGGCGCTCACACTCCTGCAAGCGCACGGTGAATCGGCACAGGTCATCGGAGAGATCCGCGCGGGCTCGCGCGGCGTGGTCATAGAGTGACCGGCAAGGACCCGCTGCGGCTCGCGATCCTGATCTCCGGCCGCGGGTCCAACATGGTGGCGATCGCGCATGCGTGCGCCGCAAGCCGGATCAACGCCCGCGTCGCCCTCGTGCTCTCCGAGCGGCCCGGTGTTCCCGGACTCGACGCCGCCCGCGCTCTGGGAATCGAGGCCGGCGTCGTAGCATGGCCCGGCACCACGGAGCGCCTGCGGTTCGAGCGCGACCTCGACGCCGCGCTCGCGACCGCGCAACCCGATCTCATCGTGCTCGCGGGGTTCATGCGTATCCTGTCACAACAGTTCGTGGAATCCCGCGCCGGCCGGATCCTCAACATTCATCCGTCGCTGCTGCCGAAATACCGCGGCCTGCACACTCATCGGCGCGTGCTCGAGGCCGGCGATCGGGTGCACGGCGCCAGCGTGCACTTCGTCACCGCGGAGCTCGACGGCGGACCGCTCATTCTCCAGTCGAGAGTCGCCGTGCGGACGGGAGACACCGAAGACGCGCTGTCAGCGCGCGTTCAGGCGACGGAGCACATCATCTATCCCCGTGTGATCGGCTGGCTCGCCGATGGCAGGCTCGCGTGGCGCGATGACCAACCCTGGCTCGATGGCAAGCCGCTCGCCGCGCCGGTCGTGGAGGATTTCCCTTGATGGGTACCCCCGATGACGCTACGGAGGACTGAACGCGCGGCTCTGGCCGTCGCGCTGGTGGCGGCGGTCACAACGGCACATGCGGCGCCGGCCGACGGCGCATCGCAGGCGACAGGGCCGGCCGCGAAGCCCGTCCCATTCGTCGCCACCTACAGGATCAACTGGCACGGCGTCGCCGCCGGCAGCTCGACTCTCGAGCTGCGCGAAACCGCACCGCAGTTGTATCTCTACACCTCAACTGACAGCGCCTACGGCATCTTCCGACTCGCGTTTCCGCACGCGCTGCGGCAGTCGAGCCGCTTCCGGGTCGCCGCGGGCGAGGTCGAGCCGCTCGATTTTCAGGCCGGCGGCCCCGGCAATGACGTGATGGCGCAGTTCGACTGGAAGATCGGCCAGGTGACCGGCATGGCCAAAGGGAAGCTGCTCGACCTGAAGCTGCAACCGGGAACCCAGGACCCGCTATCGGTACAGATTGCGATCATGCTCAAACTGGAGGCGCAGGACGCACCCGACGCCTTCTGGATGCTCAACACCGACGAGATCGACCGCTTCCAGTACGTCCGTCACGAGGAGACGACGCTCCACACGCCGCTGGGAAACCTGCACACCATCCTCTACACCAGTCACGAAACCGGCTCGGACAAGACGACGTATCTTTGGCTGGCTCCCGCGCTCGATTACATGCCGGCGCGTGCCGAGCAGCACGTAAAGGGCAGCACGCAGGTGTCGCTCGAGATCCAGGCGTTCACCCGCAAGTGACATCATGGCCAGCGAGGTTGCGCTCTCAACCTTGAAGCGGTGCCTGGTGGCCGGTGCGCGCAGCGCCGCGGCTGTGCGGACAGACGCCGTGTCGGGTCGAAGCAAAGGCGGCGCTGGTTGCAGCGTGTAAGCACGGCTGGATGGCACTCGCGCCAAGACTCACTGCAGCAACGAGTGTCGCGACGCAAAGGGTCCCGATCCCATGCCGTATCCGGCCCGCGATAGGGCCTCTGAGCGCCGCGATCCGCTGGCGCAGTGGGTGGACCGAGCGCCAGTGACATGCGAGCGGCAGGGGGAATCCTCCCTCGCCAGCCAGTTGCGTTTTGAGCAGCGCTTCCGCGTAGCGCCCGCGCCTTCCTCTTCCGGCCGCGGCGAGCACAGCGGCGTCGCAGGCGAGGTCCTGATCCAGACGCAGCAGGCGGATGGCCCAAAACATTACCGGGTTGAACCAGAAGATGCATAGCCACGCCGCCCCAAAGGCGTTCGCAAGCGTATCACCCCGACGCACGTGCGCCCGCTCGTGCGCCAGAACGAATTCACGCTCCTCGGCGCTGTAGCGCTGCTCGAAATCCAACGGGACCAATACTCTGGGGTGCAACGCGCCGAGCAGCAGGGGCTCGGTCACACCGCGGCCGCGCCAGGTTCCATCCGGCAGCAGAATCAGGGTACCGAGCGAACGGACGAAGGAGCGCTGTCGCAAGACCATGCAGGCGAAGACGGCACCGGCGCCCAGCGCCCATACCGCACACACGACCGCGCTCGGCGGCCCGGAACCGTGAATCACCGCGATCCAGGAAGTGATGCGATCCCACGCCAGACCAAAAGCGTCCCACGCGATCCCGGAGACGGCGGTCGCCGGTTTATGCCCGGCGCGCGGCAGCGCCACGGCGAGCGCGCTGGCCGGCACGGTCACCCAAAGCCAATAAGTGGCCCGGGCTCCGAGCGTGCCGCGCAAGGGCACGCGCACCAGAGACACGGCGAGCGCGACGACGGTCGTCACCCAGCTGAGGATCGCCAGGTCTTGCAGGGTGCTATTCATCCTCCAGCTCCCCGATCAGACGCTTGAGCTCGCGAATATCACGCTTCGAGAGCTTGCGATGGCGGCTGAAGTGGGCCACGAGCGGCGCCACCCGCCCGCCATAGAGACGATTGAGCAGGCTTTCGCTCTCACGTGAAAGCCATTCCTCGCGCGCCAGCGCCGGCGTATAGATGAAGCGGCGCCCGTCCTTCTGGGCACGCACGGCGCCCTTCTTCAGCAGCCGGCCAAGCAGAGTCTTGACGGTCGAATCCTGCCAGCCACGCGGGTCCACCAGGGCGGCGGCCACGTCTTCTGCAGTGGCGGGCCCCTTGTCCCACAGCACTGCCAGGACGGCGGACTCCGCCTCGCTGATCGAGTCGGGGGCTTTCATAGCCTATAGATTACACTTGTAGACGAAAGCGTCAAAGCGTCGCCGTCGAGGTTGCAGTAGGGCCTCTTGATCTCGAACACTCCGGCGATCAGCGCCAGCTTCGAGCTCACCCCATTGCGGACACCGGACTTAGCGGGTGTCGAGACCGCCCCGGCCCTTGCCGGTACGCTGCACGACGCCGTGAGCAGCGCGGTGCAGAGCGCACCCGCAAGCACGAGCCTGCATGGTTGCATCGTCGCCCAGCCTTTCGTTTACGCTTGTAGCCGATAAAAAGATTACACGCGTAAACGAAGAAGTCAAGCGCATCCCGATGACCGGCCGCTCGCCCCTCCTGTCTCAGGTCGTCTGCAGCGGCCTGAACTGCTTCGCCAGCTTGAGCTGCTGCCCCTGATAGTTCGAGGCAGCCTCGCTGCCGTAGAGCACGTCGGGCCGCTCCGCCATGCGTTCGTAGCGCAGCCAACCCACCGTCTGTCCGTGCTCCAACAGGAACGGCACCTCGTGAGAGCGGACCTCCAACACGCCGCGGCTGCTGCCGGCGCGCCGGGTACGCAGGTCCCAGCCGAATCCGGGATCGAAGAAACCGGCATAGTGGACCCGGAATTCACCGGCGCGCGTGTCATACGGCAGCATTTCCGCGGCAAACTCCGGAGGCACCGCAATCGCCTCCCTGGTCACCAGGATGTAGAACTCATCCGGATCGAGGATCAGCGATGATTCCTTGTGAAAGCGAATGGGCTCCCAGAAGTGCAGCGGATCGTAGTCGCGGCGGTCGAGGTCGATGCGCCTGGTATGCTTCTTCGCGCGCCATCCTATGAGCGCATCATCGGCCCCGGCCCCCCTGAGATCGATGGTGAAGGGGAGCATCCCGGTTCTCTCGCCCAGGGCGCTCGAATCGGCGATGCGCCCCTCGGTGAGCAGCGATCTCCAGTCGGCGACAGTGACCGGCTTCGGGTTCTCGCCACGCGTGCGGCGGAAGCGGAGCTGATTGAGCCGCGTGCCCGTTCTCACCACCACACTGAAGCTGCGCGGGGCCACTTCGATGTAAAGCTGCCCCTCGTAGCCCTCCTCGACCTGGTCGAACAGCGTCGCCTGATCGGCAATGAGCCGCGTCAGGATGTCGAGACGCCCGGTCGAGCTCTTGGGGTTCGCGAACGCGGCGACATCGCTTCTGAGATTGATGCTCTCCAGGAGAGGAATGACGTATACCCGGCCCTTTTCCAGGACGGCACCGCCATCGAGGCTGATCTTGAATCGCTCGAAGCTCGAGTCCAACTCGCGCATCTTCTCGAGCACTTTCATGCCCTTTCCCGGCAGGAAGCTGGCGTCGACCGGATAGGCGTAGTTGCCGAGGCGCAGGTCTATGCTCGCCGGCTGAATCTGGTCGGCAACGATCTCACCGTCCTTCAGGATGCCGACCGGGAGAATTTCCCGGGCCTGCAGCATTTCCCGGATCTTCTGGCACGGCAGGATCCCCGTGTAAACGGGGGCGCGGGCAGGCGACTCGATTGAAGAGCTCGGCTGCACCCGAGCCTCAACTCTCTTCTATCACGATCTTCGGGAATACACTGCTACGGTCGCGCGCGCGCAGTGCGAGCGCGCCCGCCGTGCGGCGGGCCATCTCGAAATAGGCACGTGCTCGCGGAGAATCCGGTGCCGCCACCACCGTCGGCCTGCCGCTGTCGGCCTCCTCCCTGATGTGGGCGTCGAGGGGCAGCTCGCCGAGCAGCTTCACACCGTACTGCTCGGCCATCCGCGCGCCGCCGCCCGAGCCGAAGATGTGCTCGGTATGCCCGCAGTTGGAGCAGATGTGCACGCTCATGTTCTCGACGATGCCGAGGACCGGCACCGACACCTTCTCGAACATCTTGAGGCCCTTGCGGGCGTCCGCAAGCGCTATGTCCTGCGGCGTCGTGACGATCACGGCGCCAGCCACGGGCACACGCTGCGCGAGAGTGAGCTGGATGTCGCCGGTGCCGGGAGGCATGTCGACCACGAGGTAGTCGAGCGCGCCCCAATTCGTGTCCGAGAGCAGCTGCGTGAGCGCCTGCGTGACCATGGGGCCGCGCCAGACCATCGGCTGCTCAGCGTCCACCAGGAAGCCGATGGACATCGCCTCCAGGCCGTGGCTCGCCAGAGGCTGCAAGTGCTTGCCGTCCGGCGCGGTCGGCCGCCGCCCCTCGAGGCCGAGCATGAGCGGCTGGCTTGGACCGTAGATGTCCGCATCGAGCATCCCGACGCGCGCGCCCTGAGCGGCCCAGGCCAGCGCCAGATTCGCGGCCACGGTGGACTTGCCGACGCCTCCCTTGCCGGAGGCGACGGCGACGATGTTCTTGATCTCCCCGAGCGGCTTGAGATTGCGCTGCACCGCATGCGAGCGGATGTCCGCCTCGAGCTCGATCGTGAGCGGCGTACCGAGCCCGGAAGCACCGAGGTGCGCCTCGAGAGCGGCTGACGAGCTCCCGCTCGTAGCCACCCACCGGATAGCCCAGTGCGACGCGCGCCCGATAGCCGCCACCCTGCGCCGAGAGGTCCCGCAGGGCGCCCGCCTCCCCCAGAGTCTCCTGCAGGTAGGGGTCGACGTACGCCTCGAGGGCTGCCCTGACGGCGTTGAGAGTGGATTCGTCGGTCATGAGGAGTCGGGTCGTTCCTGAGGTCGTTAAGTTCAACCGGCCGAAACGAGGATTGTAGAGCCTTTCCGGGAGCGATCGGTGCCGCGTCGTGCCGCGTCCGGGGCTATGGCATAATTTCATGACGTTCCCGACCGGGCGCTGAGGCGCGGCCCGGCGGATGGGGTGGGTCTGCGCCTGGGCACCGATGTCACGATATATCCGCGTGGAGGAATACTGGCGCGAGGGAGATGCGCGGGAGTGCCTTTCCGGAAAGGCTGAATGAGCTTCTTCACGAATTTGCGCGCCGACCGGCTGATCACCGAGATCAGGTCCTGTACCGATCCGGCGAGCCCCGCCACTCAGAAGGCCGTCGAGCGTCTGAAAGACCTCGGGCCCGGCGGCCATCGAATCCGTATTCGCGGCTTTGCCGGATGCCGACAAGAACGCGACCCTGGCTTTCGTCGAAGTGCTCGCCGGCCTCGTGAGCCAGAAGTCTTTCCCGCTGTTCGTGCGCGGCCTGGTGGAGGGCAGCCCACGGGTCGTCGCCGGCATCGCCTGGGCACTCACCAGCAGCCGCAACTACCCGGCCAACCTGCTCATCGAGGCGCTCGGGACGCCGGGAGTCTCCAAGTCGGCGCTGCTCGAAGTGATCGCCGCGCAGAAATCGCGCTTCGGCGTGCGCGAGCTGCTCAATGCCGCCTACACCCAGGAGCCCAACGAGAAGGCGGCGCTGTTCCGCATCATTGGCGAGATCGCCGACGCCAGCGCCGTGCCGGAGCTCATAGGCCGCGTGCAAGGCAAGGATCCGATCGCGCGCGTTCACATCATCAACATCCTGGCCCGCTTCAACACGCCGGAAGTGCAGACGGCGCTGCAGGGTCTGCTCAAGGATCCCAACAAGCTGATCCGCGGCGCGACGCTCTCGGCGCTGCAGCGCATGGACGGCAAGATCGACATCGAGCGCGTCTGCGCCCTGCTCAAGGATCCTGAGATCGACGTGCAGAACAAGGCCATCGACGTCGTCATCAAGGCGAATGATCCTGAGACGATCCGCTACCTGATCGAGATTCTGAAGGACGAGAACGAGAACGCGCGCCGCGCCGCGGTCGAGGTTCTGAACGAAGTCGGCAACGCGAAGTCGGTGAAGCACCTGCTCGAGGCGCTGAAGGACAGCGACTGGTGGGTGCGCAGCCGCGCGGCCGATGCGCTCGGCAAGATCGGCGGTCCGCGGGTGATCGATGCGGTGCTCCAGCTGATCCGCGACAAGGACGAGGACATCCGGCGCGCCGCCATCGAGATCCTCAACCAGACCAAGGACGAGCGCGCCGTCGACTCGCTCATCCAGGCGACGCGTGATCCGGACTGGTGGGTGAGCGAGCGGGCCGTCGATGCCCTGGCGGAGATCGGCAGCAAGCGCGCCGTGCCGCGGCTGACGGAGATGCTGAAGGCGCGGGCCGGCCAAGGCGACCCCGATCGTCGTCCGCGCCCTGGGGAAGCTCGGCGATGCGCGGCTGGTCGACACCCTGCTGCCCTTCATGGCGCAGGCCGGAGCGGGAGCTCCGGATCGAGGCGATGCAGGCGCTGTCCAAGATCGTCGACGAGCGGCGCGCCGAGCAGCTGCGCACGGAGCTGCAGTCACAGGCGGTCTCCACCGATCAGACCATCGCCCGGGTGGCGAGCGCGGCACTTGCCGAGCTCGACCACCGCCTGGCCGGCCGGCCCGGCGGGCACCGGCGGCACACCTCTCCCGGCGCCGCCGGCCGTGGCTCGCCCACCGCTACCCGCACCGCCGATCGCAGTCGACGCGCGCGTCCGCCAGGTCGACGCGGCTGGGCAGTCGCGGATCGCTGAGGGGCCGCCGCGGCTCGACATCGGGACGCTCAAGCCCGGCGACATCATCGAGGGCCGCTACAAGTACATCGACCGCATCGGCCGCGGCGCCTTCGGCACCGTGCTGCTGATGGAGGACACGGTCGTCGACGAGCGGCTGATCCTGAAGTTCCTGAACCCCAACGTGTCCGGGGACGAAGAAGTCATGAAGCGCTTCGTCCACGAGCTGCGCTACTCGCGCAAGATCACGCACAAGAACGTCATCCGCATCTACGACTTCCTCTACATCCAGGGCAATTACGCCATCTCCATGGAGTACTTCCCCTCGCACACCCTGGGGAGCGAGATCGTCGAACGAGAAGCCGATCGAGCTCAAGCGGGCGCTGCAGTTCGGCTGCGACATCTGCACCGGCATGACGGTGGCGCACCAGGTCGGCATCGTGCACCGCGACCTGAAGCCGGCCAACGTGCTCATCAATCAGGAGGGACTGCTCAAGATCGTGGACTTCGGCGTCGCCGCCGCGCAGCGCGAGGGCGACACCCAGCTCACCAAGACCGGGTACGTCATCGGCTCGCCGAAGTACATGGCGCCCGAGCAGATCCTCGGCAAGAAGGTCGACGAGCGTGCCGACATCTACGCCCTCGGGCGTGATGCTCTACGAGATGGTCACGGGCGTGCCGCCCTACTCCCGCGGCGATCACATGTCGGTCATGTACCAGCACGTGCAGGGCAAGGCGCGGCCGCCCCAGGAGCTCAACCCCGCCCTGCCGCCCGGCCTCTCGGACCTGGTCGTGAAGGCCATGGCGGTCGACAAGACCAAGCGCTTCCAGAGCATGGAAGAGCTGCGCGCTCGCCCTCACGAAATATCAGTAATATCGGCGCCACCTGGGGCGGCGGGGCACATCCTTGTGCCTGGAAGGCGTGCGTTACGTCAAATTTCTGGCGACAAGCCATTGATTTTGGCGACATAAGCGGGCAAAAAAGGCAGGCTCGACTCACCGCGGAGACGCTTACTTGGCGCGCATAGACGCGTTTCTCAAGCTCGGAGCACAGCAGGGCTGCTCGGACGTGCATCTTGCCGTCGGGGTGCCGCCGATGCTGCGCATGCAGGGCGACCTCCTGCCCATCAAATTCCGCGACCTGCGCGCCGGGGAGCTCGAGGGCTATATCACCGAGATCCTGACCCGCGCCCAGACCGAGCACTTCGCCACGGGCCACGACCTCGACTTCTCCTACGTCTCCGTCGGAAGGCGGACGCTTCCGCGTCAACGTCTTCCGCAAGGACACCGGCGTCGGCGCCACCTTCCGCGCCATTCCCTCCGCAGGTGCCGACGCTGGAGAAGCTGGCGCTGCCGGCCGATCGTCACGAAGCTCTGCGACTTACCACCAGGGCATGATCCTGGTCACCGGCTCCACCGGCACCGGCAAGTCGACCACGCTGGCGGCGATGATCGATCACCTGAACCAGACCCGTAAGCTCAACATCATCAGCCTCGAGGATCCGATCGAGTTCGTTCACCCGCAGCAAGCACAGCCAGGTGATCCAGCGCGAGCTCGGGCACGCACATTCCGAGCTTCGCGGAAGGCGTGCGCGCCGCGATGCGCGAGGATCCCGGACGTCATCCTGGTCGGCGAGCTGCGCGATGCCGAGACCATCTCCATGGCCATGACGGCAGCGGAGACCGGCCACCTGGTGCTCGGCACACTGCACACCACCAGCGCCGTCAAGACCATCGACCGCATCATCGATGCGCTGCCGGTCGAGGAGCGCGAGCAGACCAAGAGCTTCCTCGCGCAGAGCCTGCTGGCGGTCGTCACCCAGGTGCTGGTAAAGACCGCCGACGCGCGCGGCCGCAGGGCCATCTGCGAGATCCTGATGATGACCAAGGCCATCGCCAAGCTCATCCAGACCGAGCAGACGCACCAGATTCCGAGCCAGCTGCAGATGGGGCGCGACCTCGGCATGCAGTTGCTCGACCAGGCGCTGCTCGCGGCCATCAGCGCGCGCGAGATCGACCCGGACGACGCCTACGCCTACGCCACCGACAAGCGCGCCTTCCAGAAGTACGTGACCGACACCAGCATGCTGCCGAAGATCGACATGCCGCTCCGGCGGCCGTCGCCGGCTTCGGCGGCCTGAGGCGCAGACGCGGCAGGCATGGCGCACGATCGACACTTTCCTCATCGAAGTGCTGGAGAAGCGCGGCTCGGACCTGCACTTCATCGCCGGCGATCCGCCGCGCATCCGCCTGTACGGCGATCTCATGGCGCTGCGGCCGGACAAGCTCGCCGCAGGACTTCGTCAAGGACGCCCTCTACGAGATCATGCCGAAGACCGCGCTCGATCGCTTCGAGGCCAAGGACGGCGCCGACTTCGCCTACACGCATCCCGGAGCGCGGGCGCTTCCGCGTCAACGTCATGCGCCAGTTGAACGGCATGGGCGCGGTGTTCCGCGCCATCCCCTCCAAGGCGCTGACCCTGGATGAGCTGAAGCTCCCGGAGGCGGTGCGCGCAGATGTGCCGCGCCAACAACGGGCTGATCCTCGTCACGGGCAAGACCGGCTCGGGCAAGTCGACCACGCTCGCGGCGATGATCGACGACATCAACACGCGCGTGAAGGGCCACATCCTCACCATCGAGGACCCGATCGAGTTCGTGCACCAGCGCAAGAGCTGCCTCATCAGCCAGCGCGAGATCGGCGTGCACAGCCCGAGCTTCGCCGCGGCGCTGCACTCGGCCCTGCGCGAGGACCCGGACGTCATCCTGGTGGGCGAGTTGCGCGACCTGGAGACGATGAGCATCGCGGTCACCGCCGCGGAGATGGGCATTCTCGTCATGGGCACGCTGCACACCAACGGCGCCGCGCCAGACCGTCGACCGCATGGTGAACGTCTTCCCGTCCGACAAGCAATCGCACGTGCGCACGATGCTTTCGACCTCGCTGCGCGGCGTCGTCTCGCAGCAGCTGCTGCAGCGCGCCGACAAGCAGGGCCGCGTCGCGGCGCTGGAGATCCTGGTCAACACGCCCGCCGCCTCCAACCTCATCCGCCAGGGCAAGCTCGACCAGCTCGAGAACACCATGCAGTCCGGCGGCGCAGTTCGGCATGCGCACCATGGACACCGCCATCCAGCAGCTGCTCGATCAGCGCCAGATCACCGGCAAGGAGGCCTACAAGAAGGCCATCAACAAGGCGAAGTTCGAGGCGATCAAGGACTCCGGCTGACGCCAGCCCGCGGCGTGCCACTGCCGGTGAGCTCTGTAGACTAGGCGCGATGGCCGCGCAAGATTCTTCGTCACCACGGCGCTGCCCTACGCCAATGGCCCGTTTCACATCGGGCACATCATGGAGTACATCCAGGCGGACATCTGGGTGCGCTTCCAGCGCATGCAGGGCCACGAGGTGCATTTCGTGGGCGCCGACGACGCGCACGGCGCGCCCATCATGCTCAAGGCGGAGGCCGAGGGGATCACGCCCGCAGCAGCTCGTCGGCGCGCATCGCGGCCGGGCGGCCGCAGTACCTGCAGGGCTTTCACCTCAGCTTCGATCACTGGCACTCGACCGATTCGCCGGAGAACGTCGCGCTGTCGCAGGACATCTACCGGCGCCTGCAGGCCGCGGGCCTCATCTACTCGAAGCCCGTCGAGCAGTTCTACGATCCGGTGAAGGGCATGTTCCTCGCCGATCGGTACATCAAGGGCGAATGCCCGAACTGCCACTCCAAGGACCAGTACGGGGACGCCTGCGAGGTCTGCAGCACGGTGTACTGCGCCCACCGACCTCATCAACCCCTACTCGACGCTCACGGGCGCGAAGCCGCGTACTGAAGACCTCCGATCATTTCTTCTTCCGGCTCTCCGACCCGCGCTGCGTCGAGTTCCTGACGGCGTGGCTCGACGCACGCCGGGCCGGCTGCAGCCGCAGGTCGCCAACAAGGCGCGCGAATGGCTCTGACGGCGGCAAGGGCGAGCAGGCGCTCGGCGACTGGGACATCTCGCGCGATGCGCCCTACTTCGGCATCCCGATTCCCGGACGCGCCCGGGCAAGTACTTCTACGTGTGGCTCGATGCGCCGATCGGCTACCTCGCATCGCTGCAAGAGCTACTTCGACAGCGGCAAGGCGCAGCGCCAACGGCGAGCCGCGCAGCTTCGAGGAGTTTCTGGCGGCGCCGGACACCGAGCAGATCCACTTCATCGGCAAGGACATCATCTACTTCCACACGCTGTTCTGGCCGGCGATGCTGCAAGTTCGCGGGACCGCCCTACAAGGTTCCCGACCACGTGTACGTGCACGGCTTCATCACCGTGTCCGGCGAGAAGATGTCCAAGTCGCGCGGCACCGGCATCAGCCCGCTGCGCTACCTCGACATCGGCATGAACCCCGAGTGGCTGCGCTACTACATCGCCGCCAAGCTCAACGCCAATGTCGAGGACATCGACTTCAACCCGGACGACTTCGTCGCCCGCGTCAACAGCGACCTGGTCGGCAAGTACGTCAACATCGCCAGCCGCGCCGCCAATTTCATCACCAGGCACTTCGAGCGGCGCGCTGCGCGTACGCAGACGGCGACGCGAAGCGCTGCGCCGAGCAGCCCGCGCGATGCCGCCGCGGCAGGTGCGCGACAGCTATGAGGCGCGCGAGTTCGGCAAGGCCATGCGGGAGATCATGGCACTGGCCGACCGCATCAACCAGGACTTCGACGCCCGCCAGCCCTGGATCCTCGCCAAGGACCCGGCGAAGCGCGGCGAGCTGCAGGATGTCTGCTCGCGCACGCTGTATGGTTTCAAGCTCCTCAGCGTGCTGCTCGCGCCCGTGCTGCCCGCGGTCGCGAGCGGGTGGCGCGGCGAGCTGTTCGGCCTCGACCGGCCATTTCGCTGGTGCGGATGCCGTGGAGCTGCCCGAGCGAGTCAACCCCTATCAAGCATCTGATGACCCGCGTCGACCCGAAGCAGCTCGATGCGCTGTTCGAGACCGATGCGCCCGCGGCGGCGCCGCCGCGCACCGGCGGCAACGACCGGCGAGCTGCTGCACGCCGACGATCTCCATCGACGAATTCAAGCGACATCGACCTGCGCGTGGCGCGCATCGTCGCCGCGGAGCACGTCGACCGGCTCCGACAAGCTGCTGAAGCTCACGCTCGACATCGGTACCGGAGACGCGCACCGTGTTCGCCGGAATCAAGTCCGCCTACGATCCGGCGACGCTCGACGGGTCGCCTCACCGTCATGGTGGCGAACCTCGCGCCGCGCAAGATGAAGTTCGGCGTCTCCGAAGGCATGGTGCTCGCCGCCAGCAACGATTGCGGCGGGCCTGTACCTGCTCGCGCCCGACAGCGGCGCCACGCCGGGCATGCGGGTGAGCTGAGCCTCGACATGGCAAGCGCCGACGACATCGACGCGCTGCTGCCGCAGACCCAGTGCACGCGCTGCGGCTACCAGGGCTGCCGCCCCTACGCCGAAGCCATCGCCGGCGGCGCGGCGGCCATCAATCAGTGCCCGCCCGGCGGCGCCGCAACGATCACCGCGCTCGCCGCGCTGCTGCGGCCGCAAGCCGCTGCCGCTGAACCCGGCCAACGGCGTCGCAGGGCCACCCCTGGTGGCGCTGATCGACGAGGCGACCTGCATCGGCTGCGCCAAATGCCTGCCGCCATGCCCGGTCGATGCGATCGTCGGCGCGCGCAAGCAAATGCATACCGTCATCACGGCGCTCTGCACCGGCTGCGAGCTGTGTATCGCGCCGTGCCCGGTGGATTGCATCTCGATGGTTCCGCGATCCGCCCTGGGCAATGCGCCCGCGGCACCCGATGCTGCGACGAATCGCCAACGCTTCTTCGCCCACAACGAGCGCATCTCCCGCCGCGGCCGCGAGCGCGACGCCCTGCTTGCCTCGCGCAAGCAGATGGCCGGCCCGGGCTCGCTGCCGCGATAGCTCCGAGGTCACGCCCTTGCATCCCGCCACTCGCCGCGCGATCTTCCGCCGCCTGGCGGCCGCCAACCCCGAGCCGAAAACCGAGCTCGAGCACTCCAGTCCCTTCGAGCTGCTGGTCGCCGTCATGCTCTCCGCGCACACCACCGACAAGAGCGTCAACGCCGCGACCCGCAAGCTCTTTCCCGTCGCCAACACCCCCGCGGCCATCCTGGCCCTGGGCGAGGAAGGCGTGAAGCCCTACCTCAAGACCGTAGGTCTCTACAACTCCAAGTCCAAAAACCTGATCGGCCTCTGCCGCATGCTGGTCGAGCTCCACGGCGGCCAGGTCCCCGCCAATCGCGAGGCCCTCGAGGCCCTCCCCGGCGTCGGCCGCAAAACCGCCAACGTCGTTCTCAACATCATCTTCGGTGAGTTCGAAATCGCCGTCGACACCCACATCTTCCGCGTAGCCAACCGCACCGGCCTGGCCCCCGGCAAAACCCCTCGCGCCGTCGAGGACGCTCTCAACGAAAACACCCCCGCCGAATTCAAGCGCAACGCCCACCACTGGCTGATCCTTCACGGCCGCTACGTCTGCACCGCCCGTACTCCGGCATGCCCGAAGTGCATCATCAACGACCTCTGCGAATACCCGGACAAGACCGTGCCGAAGCCGAAACCCGCCACAGAGGAGCGCCGGTCGCGAAAGCCTCCTAAAGCCGCGGCGAAGTAACAATGCCCGTCTTCGGGGGCCAAAACCGCGAACAACTACGCCAGATGTATCTGGACGCCTGGCGTAAATACACCGCAAGCCAACCTCTGGAGCCCCTGCAAGCCCAGCTGGCCGCAGTCATAGCCGAGCATCCCGAATACATCCCCCTGCTGCAATCCGGCCCCCAAGCCCTGGCCGCCGACTTCACCCCCGAGGCAGGCCGCGAAAATCCTTTCCTCCACATGGGCCTGCACCTCGCCATCCGCGAGCAGGTAGCCACCAACCGCCCCTCCGGCATCGCCCAAATTCACCAATCGCTCTCCCAGCGCCTGGGCGACCTCCACGCCGCCGAGCACACCATGCTGGAAGCCCTCGCCGAAACCCTGTGGGAATCCCAGCGTTCCGGCCAACCCCCCGACGAGCAACGCTACCTGGAGCGACTGCGAACGCTATGAGCCCGCGCAGGCGGCCGCCAACGCCATCTCGAGGCCTTCCCCCGGCGCAGCCCTGAGCACGGCCAACTCCTCGCTGCCCCACTCCCGCGCAATCCGCCCGTTGAGCAGCAGCGCCGCCCGGTCGGAATAGCGCTCCACGACATCCAGCGCGTGCGTTGCAAGCAGCACGCCGCAGCGCTGCGCCGAGACACGCGACCGCAAGTGCCGCTTCAGCACCAGAGCGCTGGCGGGATCCAGCCCGTTGAACGCCTCGTCCAACACGAGCAGCACCGGCTCGCCGAGCAACGCCAGCAGAACGGCGAGCTTCTGCTTCGTCCCGAGCGAATACGAGCCGACGAAGCGGTCGAGCATGCCGGTGAAGGCGAATTCTTCCGCCAGCGCGAGCACGTCGCCACCGATCGCCGCGAGACCCTTGGCGGCGGCGTAGATCTCCAGGCACTGCCGGCCGGTCAGCAGATCCGGCAGGCTCTCTGGCGCGCAGCCGAAACCGAGCGCGCGCTTGGCGGCCATCGCCTGCCCGCGAAGCGAGTGTCCGCAGATGGCAATGCTCCCCGCCGACGGGAGCAGCGTGCCCGCGATGCAGTGCAGCAGAGTCGTCTTGCCGCTCGCGTTCGGCCCGAGAAGCGCCAGCCATTCGCCCCGGGAGATCGCCAGATCCACCCCGTTGAGAACGACCAGCTTGTCGTAGCCGGCGTGCAGGCTTCGCACCAGGAGAGCCCGCGACTCCGCATCGTTGGATTGGCCCGTGTCAGGGAGCGGTTCGCTCACCGCTCAAACTCCGCGACCGGAAGTGCCGAGACCCACGCGCCGACAGGCGCCGTAGGCGGCGACGGTCACCGTCACCAGCGACGCGCAGAGGTAGAGCACGGCGAGCGGCACGGCAACTGCGAGCGCCCGCGACGGATTCAGGGTGCCCGTCAGAAGGATCAACACCGCCAGAACCAGGGTCTGGATGACCACTGCCCGCCAGATGAGAGCAGCAGCGAATCGCCATTTGCCAACCGTCGTTGGCGCAAGCCACCGCGCCGCGTCGAAGGCGACTCGTACCACCGCCACCGACAGCGTGAGCACGCTGAACAGGGCCATGCAAACCCCGGCGACGGCGAGTGCGAGCTGTCCCGGACTACCCATGGGGATGGCCATCATGACGAGGAGCAGTAGCGGAGCGGTTTTCTTGGGCTGGCTGAAGATCCGGCCCTGCGCGGCCGGCCAGTTGGCGAGCGGCGACAGCGACGGCGCGCTCGCCCAGGAAGCGCGGGCGCGCCGAACGATGGCGTAATGAAAGCCCGGTGCTCCGATACCCCTGCGCGGCAGTCTCCAGCCCGCAAGAAGTCCCACGGCAGCGCCCGCCGTCGCGGCAAGGGCGAGTCGCGAAAAGTCAGAGCGGCCGATGGCGCCGACGGCCCACACGAGCGCGGCGAAGGCGACGAGCACCGCCAGCCACGCGACAGTGCCAACCGCCACCTGCCTGCGCACTGGAATGCCGGTCGGGAGAGAGGCCAGCCAGGATGTTGCCGCTGCGATCGAGGCGTGCTGCCGACGGCGTGCGGTCGACAACGTGAAGATGGAGGCGGTGATGACGAGTGTGACCGCCCAATTCTGACCGAGCCATCCAAGGATTGCGCCTGTCGGCGGAAGCACTGCTACAACGCCGACCCCGACGACGATGAGCGCCGCATCGAAGAGCGTCCGCCCACGTCTATACCGGTACGCGTTTTTCCAGGCGAGCAGTCTGCTGCTCAGATGAGGATGCGCCGCCATCCATCGCGGCATGCACGCTACTTCCGCGCGGGGAGGTAGAGATCGGTCAGCGTTCCCTCGACGGCCTCCGCGGCACCGCCCACGGTCTCCGACAGAGTTGGGTGTGGATGCACCGTCAGAGCGATATCGGCCGCATCGCAACCGTTCTCGATCGCCAGCGCGAGCTCACTGATCAGCTCGCCCGCATTGTTGCCCACTATCCCGGCGCCGAGCAGGCGGCGGGTCTCGGGATCGAACAGGAGCTTCGTCAACCCGTCCTCGCGTCCGAGGGAGAGCGAGCGGCCGTTCGCCACCCACGGGAAGGTGCCCTTCTGGATTGCAATTCCCTTCGCCTTGGCCTCGGTCTCCGTAAGACCCGCCCAGGCGACCTCCGGATCCGTGTAAGCGACCGAGGGTATCGCACGTACGTCGAACGCGCGCCGGTGTCCGGCCGCGACCTCGGCGGCGACTTTCGCCTCGTGCATCGCCTTGTGCGCCAACATGGGCGGACCCGCGATATCGCCGATCGCGAAGATGTGCGATACGTTGGTCCGCAGCTGCTTGTCGACGGGGACGAAGCCGCGGTCCGACACGTTGACGCCCGCAGCCTCTGCGCCGATGAGCTTGCCGTTCGGCGAGCGGCCGACGGCCACCAGCACCCGACCGATACACCTGCGGTGCCGGCGCCTTCTCGCCTTCGAACGTCACCCGAATTCCTTCCTTGAGCGCCTCGACCTGCGACACCCGCGTACCGAGCAGGATCCGCTCGTACCGGGAACGGATGCGCCGCTCGAGCGGACGCACCAGGTCGGGGTCGCAGCCCGGCATGAGCTGCGGTGTCAGCTCCACGACGCTCACACGGCTGCCGAGCGCGTCATAGACACAGGCCATCTCCAGCCCGATGATTCCCCCGCCGATCACCAGCAGGCCGCCCGAGAACTCGGGCAGCTCGAGCGCGTCGGTCGAGTCCATGATCCGCGGATCCTCGGGCAGGCCCGGCAGCCGGATCGCCTCGGAGCCGGCCGCGATGATGCACTGCTCGAAGCGGATGCGCTCCGAGCCGCTGTTGCCCATCACCTCGAGCACGTTCGCGCTCACGAAGCGGCCCACGCCCTGAATGACCTCGACCTTGCGCTGCTTCGCCAGCATACGCACGCCGCCGGTCAGCTTCTTGACGACCGAGCCCTTCCAGCCGCGCAGCTTCTCGAGGTCGATTTCCGGCGCGCCGAAGGCGATGCCGCGGGAGCCCATCTCCTCGGCTTCCTCGATGACCTTTGCAGCGTGCAGCAGCGCCTTGGAGGGAATGCATCCGACATTGAGACATACGCCGCCCAGCGTCGGGCCAGCGCTCCACCAGCATCACCTGCATGCCGAGATCGGCGGCACGGAACGCGGCGGTATAGCCACCCGGACCTGAGCCAAGCACGAGGAGCTGCGTCGAGCGGTTGAAATCGACCTGCCCCTGCGGTGGCTTGGTCAGGTTCGGCATGGGCATCCGCACCGTGTCGCCCTCCGACTCCGGCTTCGCGGCCGGCGGCGAAGGAGCAGGTGCCGGCGGTGACTTTGCGGCCGGGGCGGAGCCGCCCGCTGCAGCGGCCGGGGCGGCGGAAGCTGCCGCCTCACCGGCAGGCGCGCCGGCCTGGGAGTTGTTTTCCAGGCGCGCGATCACCGAGCCCTTGGACACTTTGTCGCCGCGCTTCAGGAGCACCTCGGCGATCCGCCCCGCAGCGGTCGCGGGGACGTCCATGGACGCCTTGTCGGTTTCCAGTGTGACCAGCGGTGCGTCGACCTCGATATTGTCCCCAACGTTGACGAGCACATCGACGACCGGGACGTCGTTGAAATTTCCGAGGTCCGGAACGACGAGATCGACGCGGCTCACGGCACTGCCTCGATCAGGGAGTGCGGGTCTGCCAGCGTCTTGACCAGGAAAGTGGTGAAGCGGACGGCGGTCGCGCCATCGATGACGCGGTGGTCATATGAAAGCGACAGCGGCAGCATCAGCCGGGGTACGAAGTTGCCGTCCTGGTAGACCGGCTTGATGGCGGAGCGCGACACACCGAGGATCGCGACTTCCGGGGCGTTGATGATGGGCGTGAACGCCGTTCCGCCGATGCCGCCGAGGCTGGAGATAGTGAAGCAGCCGCCCTGCATCTGCGCGACCGCCGAGCTTGCCGGCGCGGGCCGCCTCGGAGAGCTCACCGAGCTTGCGGGCGACCTCGTAGACGTCCTTGCGGTCCGCCTCGTGCACCACCGGGACCATGAGTCCGTTCGGCGTGTCGGCAGCGAACCCGACATTGACGTACTTCTTCAGGATCAGGTTGGCGCCCGAGGGATCGAGCGATGCGTTGAACTGCGGGAATGCCTGCAGCGCCTTCACACAGGCACGCAAGATGAAGGCGAGCGGCGTCAGCTTGATGCCCGCGCTCCGCCGCCGCATCCTTCAGCTTGCCGCGCAGTGCCTCGAGCTCGGTGATGTCCGCCTCATCGAACTGCGTGACGTGCGGGATGTTGACCCAGCTTGCATGCAGGCGCGGGCCCGAAATCCGTTGGATGCGCGACAGCGGCTGCGTCTCGACGGGGCCGAACTGCGCGAAGTCGACGGCCGGAATGACAGGCAGCGCGCCGCCGCCCGGCTTGGCGTCCGCTGCGGAGCCCGGTGCCGCCATGAAGCCTTTGACGAAAGCTTTGACGTCATCGTGCGTGATGCGGCCCTTGAACCCATGGCCGGCGACTCGCGTCAGGTCGACGCCCAGCTCGCGCGCGAACTTGCGCACCGCTCGGTCCCGCGTGCGCCCGGGAGAAGCCAGGCTCGTTGATGGGAGGCAGATCGGTGCGCAGAGCCTCGGGAAGCTCCGTGGCGGCCGCACCAGCCGCCTGCTGTCGGGTCGATGCCGCTGCGGCCGCAGTGGCCTCCTGCCGCGGAGGAGTCGGCGTCGGGGCGGCGGTCGTCTTCGCGGTCGTGCCTGGTGCCGCGGCGGTCGCGGCGGGAGCGGAGTTCTCGGCAGTGGCCGCGGGCGGCGCCTTGGCGGCCGCAGGCTGCGCAGCCTCCTGAGCCGGCGCAGCGGCCTGCGCGCCGTCGCCCGCGGAGCGCACGGTCGCGATCAGATCGCCGGCATTGACCTTGCCGCCCTTTGCGACATGGATTTTCTCGATCACGCCGCTCGCGGTCGAAGGCACGTCCATGGTTGCCTTCTCCGTCTCGAGCGTGACGAGCGGCGCCTCCGGCTCGATGCTCTCGCCCGGCTTGACGAGGACGTCGATGACGGCGACATCCTTGAAGCTGCCCATGTCGGGCACGCGCACTTCGACGAGGCGGACTGCCGCGTTCATCGCGATGGAGCCTTCAGACTTTCCAGGGAACGGGCTTCGCCGGATCGACGCCGAGCGCCTTCATGGCGCGCGGTGACGGCGGCGGGCTCGAGCTTGCCCTCGTCGGCGAGCGCCTTCAGCGCGGCGACGGCGATGTAGTTGCGGTCGACTTCGAAGTGCCGGCGCAGCGCCGCGCGCGAATCGGAGCGGCCGAAGCCGTCGGTGCCGAGCGTGACGTAGCGGCCCGCGCACCCACTGGCGGATCTGGTCGGGCACGGTGCGCATGTAATCGGTCGCGGCGACGACCGGCCCCTGCGCATCCTTCAGGCAGCTGCTGCACGTAGGGCACGCGCGGCGGCTCCTCGGCGTGCAACAGGTTCCAGCGCTCGCACTCGAGCGCCTCGCGGCGCAGCTCGCTGAAGCTCGTGACCGAGAAGACGTCGGCCGGAATACCGTAGTCGTCCTCGAGGATCTTCGCGGCCGCGAGGCACTCGCGCAGGATCGTGCCGGAGCCGAGCAGCGTGGCGCGCACCTTGCCCTTGCCGCCGGTCTGCAGCAGGTAGCCGCCCTTGAGAATCCCGGCCTCCGCGCCCTGCGGCATCGCCGGCTGCGGGTAGTTCTCGTTCATCACCGTGATGTAATAGAAGATGCTCTCCTGCTCCACGTACATGCGCCGCATGCCGTCGTGGATGATGACGGCGAGCTCGTAGGCGTAGGCCGGATCGTAGGCCACGCAGTTGGGCACGGTGGTCGCGACCAGCTGGCTGTGGCCGTCCTGGTGCTGCAGGCCCTCGCCGGCGAGCGTGGTGCGCCCGGCGGTGGCGCCGAGGAGGAAGCCGCGCGCCTGGATGTCGCCCGCGGCCCAGATGAAGTCCCCGACCCGCTGGAAGCCGAACATCGAGTAGAAGATATAGAACGGCACCATGTTGATGCCGTGATTGCTGTAGGCGGTGCCGGCGGCGATCCACGAGCACAGCGCACCGGCCTCGTTGATGCCCTCCTCGATCATCTGGCCCTTCTTGTCCTCGCGGTAGGACATGAGGGTCTCGGCGTCCTGCGGCGTGTACAGCTGCCCGACGGATGAGTAGATGCCGATCTGGCGGAACAGTCCTTCCATGCCGAAGGTACGCGCCTCATCCGGCACGATCGGCACGATGTTGCTTGCCGATGTTCTTGTCCTTGAGGAGCATCGGTCAGCATGCGCACGAACGCCATGGTGGTGGAGATCTCGCGCTCGCCGGTGCCCTCGAGCACGGCGGCGAACGCCTCCAGCGGCGGCATCGCGAGCGGCGGCGCCTGCTTGCGGCGCGCCGGCAGGTAGCCGCCCAGCGCCGTGCGGCTGCTCGTGCAGGTAGCGCGCTCTCCTCGGAATCCTCCGCCGGCTGGCGGAACGGCAGCTTGGCGATCTCCTCGTCCGAGACCGGGATGTTGAAGCGGTCGCGGAAGGCGCGCAGGTCTTCCTCCGAGAGCTTCTTCTGCTGGTGGGCGACCATCTGGCCCTCGCCGCCCTTGCCGAGGCCGAAGCCCTTGACGGTCTTCGCGAGAATGACGGTCGGCTGGCCCTTGTGCGCCATGGCGGCGGCGTAGGCGGCGTACACTTTGCGCGGATCGTGGCCGCCGCGGTTGAGGCGCCAGATCTCCTCATCCGACATGTTGGCGACCATCGCCTTGAGCTCGGGGTACTTGCCGAAGAAGTGCTCGCGGGTGTAGGCGCCGCCCTTGGCCTTGAAGTTCTGGTACTCGCCGTCGACGCATTCCTCCATCACGCGGCGCAGCAGCCCCTGCGTGTCGCGCGCCAGCAGCGGATCCCAGCGCGAGCCCCACAACACCTTGATGACGTTCCAGCCGGCGCCGAGGAAGGCCGCCTCGAGCTCCTGGATGATCTTGCCGTTGCCGCGCACCGGCCCGTCGAGGCGCTGCAGGTTGCAGTTGATGACGAAGATGAGATTGTCGAGCCCCTCGCGCACCGGCATGGTGAGCGCGCCCATCGACTCCGGCTCGTCCATCTCGCCGTCGCCGAGGAACGCCCAGACCTTGCGGTCGGAGGGCTTGGCGAGCCCGCGGTGCTCGAGGTAGCGGGTGAAGCGCGCCTGGAAGATCGCCATCATGGGCCCGAGGCCCATGGAGACCGTCGGGAACTGCCAGAAGTCCGGCATCAGCCACGGGATGCGGATAGGACGACAGACCCATGCCCGGGGCCACCGGCCTCCTGGCGGAAATGGCGCAGTTGCTCCTCGCTCAGACGCCCTTCGAGATAGGCGCGCGCGTAGATGCCCGGGCGAGGAATGCCCCTGAATGAACACCATGTCGCCCGGATGCTGCGTCGGACGGCGCGCGCCAGAAGTGATTGAAGCCCACCTCGTAGAGCGTCGCCGAGGAGGCGTAGCTCGCGAGATGTCCGCCGTACTCGGAGGAGATGCGGTTGGCCTGCACCACCATCGCCATGGCGTTCCAGCGGATGTAGGCCTCGATCCGCCGCTCGAGCGCGCGGTTGCCGGGATACTCGCGGCTCGCGCCCGGTCGGAATGCTGTTGACGTAGGCGGTGTTCGGCTTGAACGGCAGATAGGCGCCGCTGCGGCGCGTGTAATCGATCAGACGCTCGAGGAGGAAGTGCGCGCGCTCCGGACCATGAGTCTTCAGCACCGAGTCGATCGACTCGAGCCATTCCTGGGTTTCAACGGGGTCGAGATCTTCCAGCTTCGGAGGTTCGGTCATTCGAGCTAATGGAGTACGATGCGCCGGCAGCTTCCCCTGCAAGCAAAAAAAGTCACCTGTCTAATGAGCCGCGCAATGATCCGGGTTTCACCCCCGGTGGTCAAGCAAGCGCCGGAGCGAAGCGTAAGCCCCGCCCGCCGCGCCTTGACGCTCCTGCCGCCCGCGGGCGGCCCGGAAATCGCACGCTCGCGCGGCGAGGTCGATGCGCTGCTCGTGGTCATGCCCGAATCCGCCGGCCCGGGAAGCCTCGAGAAGCTGCCGGAGAGCCTGCGCTGGCGGGATCTGCTGGCGCGCGAGCGGCCGCGCGCCGGCGCGGTACGCACCACTTCACTCGCCAACCGCCGCCAGACGCTCGCCGTCCTGGGCTTCGTCGGCCCCAAGGCCAGCGCCTTCGACCGGCTCGCGCTCGCCGGCCGGATGATGAAGGAGGCCGCGGCCCGCACCCCGCGGACGATCGGCCTCGCTGCCGTGGAATTCCCGGCGGCGGCAGGCGGCCCGGCCGCCGCTCAGGCATCGCTCGAGGCGCTGCTCGCCGGAGCCCTGGCGCATGCGTTCGAGCTGCCCAGCAGCCGGGCGTCCGCGTCGGACGAGAAGCGGATTACGCGCATTCAGCTCCCGCCCGACACGCGGCTCGACACCCGCTACGCTGCGATCAGCGCGGCAGGCACCAATCTCGCCCGCTGGCTCACCGCTTTGCCGCCTAACATTCTCGACTCGCGCGGCTATCGCACCGCCGTGACCCAACTCGCCCGTCGCAACGGCCTCGAGATGACATGGCTGGGTGAGTCGGCGCTGCGACGCGCGGGAGCCAACGCCTTCCTCGCCGTCGCCGCCGGCAACGACAGCCCGGTCGCCGGCATCGCGCACCTGAAGTACCGCCCCGGCCGGCGCCGAGGCGGTGCGCCGGACCTCGCGCTCATCGGCAAGGGCATCCTCTTCGATACCGGCGGTGTCAACCTCAAGCCGCACCGGTCGATGCTCGACATGCACACCGACATGGGCGGCAGCGCAGTGGCGCTCGCGACGCTCATTGCGCTGGCGCAGCTGCGCGCGCCGATAGCGGCGGACGCGTGGCTCGCCATCACGGAGAATCATATCGGGCCGAAGGCCTATCGGCCGCAGGAAGTCGTACGCGCCGCCAATGGCGTCACCATTCAGGTGATCCACACCGATGCCGAAGGGCGCATGGTGCTGGCGGATACCCTCGCGCTCGCCGCCCGCACCCGGCCGCGCCTCATGCTCGACTTCGCCACGCTCACCGGAGCGTGCGTCTACTCCCTGACGGAGCGGATGAGCGGCGCCTTCACCAACCGGCCGGCGCTCGCGCCGAAGCTCATCGACGCCGGCCGCGAGAGCGGCGAGAGAGTCTGGACATTCCCGTTCGATTCCGACTTCGACTCCGATCTCGAGAGCAAGGTCGCTGACATCCTGCAATGCACCACGGAAGGCAAGGGCGATCACATCCTCGCCGCGCGCTTTCTGAGCCGCTTCGTCCCCGAGGGCATCCCCTGGGCGCACGTCGACCTGTCATCGGCGACACGCGCCGGCGGCCTGGGCCATGTCAACACCGAGGTTACCGGCTTCGGCGTACGGTTCGCGCTGGAGCTGATCCTGAAGCAGGCCGTCCTGAAGGCCGTCGGAGGCGGTGAGTGACCGCGATCACGCTTCGCCGGCCCGACGATCTGCATCTGCACCTGCGCGATGGCGAGTTGATGCGCGCCGTGCTGCCGTTCACGGCGGCGCGCTTCGCACGCGCGCTGGTCATGCCGAATCTCCGCCCTGCAGTGACCGTCAGCGGGCAGGCGTTGGCATACCGTCAGCGCATCCTGGATGCGTTGCCCGCGGGCGTGACATTCGAGCCGCTGATGACGCTCTACCTCACCGACCGGACGGAGCCGGCCGAGGTGGACCGGGCCAAGGCGAGCGGCTGCATCGTCGGCTTCAAGCTCTATCCGGCCGGGGCCACGACTCATTCCGATGCCGGCGTGACAGACATCCGCCGCGTGGACGCCGTGCTCGCGCGCATGGAGGAGCGGGATCTCGTCCTCGAGGTGCATGGCGAAGTCACCGATCCCAACGTCGACGTTTTCGATCGCGAGTCGCGGTTCATCGATGAGGTGCTCGCGCCGCTGGCGGCCCGCGTTCCGCGCCTGCGCATTGTGTTCGAGCACATCACGACGCGGGCAGCGGTCGATTTCGTGCTGGGCTCCCGTGCCGGGATCGCGGCGACCATCACGCCGCAGCACCTGCTCATGAATCGCAACGCGCTCTTCGCGGGCGGCATCCGCCCGCATCACTATTGCCTGCCGGTGCTGAAGTCCGAGGACGACCGCGAGGCACTGGTCGACGTCATCGCGACCGGCGATCCGCGCTTCTTCCTTGGGACCGACAGCGCGCCGCACGCGCGCGGTGCGAAGGAAGCCGCCTGCGGCTGCGCCGGAATCTTTTCCGCGCACGGTGCGATCGAGCTTTATGCGGAAGCATTCGAGTCCGCAGGGGCGCTCGATCGCCTGCCGGCCTTCGCCTCCGAGCACGGCGCGGATTTCTACCGCCTGCCGCGCAATACCGGCCGCCTCACGTTGGTGAAAGCCCCGTGGGAAGTGCCGCGCTCTTATCCGTTCGGCGGCGAGACCCTCGTACCGCTGCGCGCCGGTGAGCACATCGGCTGGCAACTGTCGCGAGAAACCATGAGCGAGCCTCCGGGCGCGAGCGCGGAGCCTGAGGCAGCGGCGATCGCCCCTGCGCCGGCGCGGCACTCATGGCGCGGCGCTTCCGCGGCTTTCTGCCGGTCGTGATGGATATCGAGACTGGGGGCTTCAACGCGGATACCGACGCTCTGCTCGAGATTGCCGCGGTTCTCATCGACATGGGCGCGTGACGGCATGTTGACTCGCGGCGCAACCCACAGCCTTCCACGTGAAACCCTTCCAGGGCGCGAGGCTCGATCCGGCGTCACTCTCCATCACGGGCATCGATCCATTTCACCCGCTGCGCCCGGCGCTGCCGGAGCGCGACGCCCTGCAGCGGGTCTTCCGCGAGATCCGTCACGCGGTGCGCGCCTACGATTGCCGGCGCGCCATTCTGGTCGGGCACAACGCGGCCTTCGATCTCGGCTTTCTCAACGCCGCGGTGAAGCGGGCGGACGTGAAACGCAACCCGTTCCATCCGTTCTCCTGCTTCGATACCGCCACTCTCGCCGGTGCGGCGCTCGGACAGACGGTGCTCGCGAAGGCGGTAACCGTCGCCGGGCTCGCGTGGGATTCGAGCTCGGCGCACTCGGCCGTCTACGACGCGCGAACGCACCGCGGAGCTCTTTTGCCTGATCTGCAACCGCTTGCGCGACAGCTTTCTGGAGGCCGACTCACGGGCGCGGTCGCTCGGTTGGCTCAACGAGCCTGCGGCAGACGTCGAGGGCGACTCGCCCCCCGCTACTTAACGGCGCCGGTGCCGGAGAGGAGCTTCTTCAGCTCGCCGCTCTGGTACATCTCCAGGGCGATGTCGCAGCCGCCGATCAGCTCGCCATTGACGTAGAGCTGCGGATAGGTCGGCCAGTTGGAATAGCGCTTCAGCGCCTCGCGCATCTCCGGCTCCTCGAAGATGTTCACGTGCTTGAATTCCGCACCCACGGCGCGCAGCGCCGCGACCGTCTGCGCGGAGAAGCCGCACTGCGGGAAATCCGGCGTGCCCTTCATGAACAGCACCACCGGGCTCGAGCCCAGCTCGGCCTTGATTCTCTCGACCACGTCCATCGATTTACCTCTTCAGAAATTCGCGCCGGCGCTTCAGCTCGGCGACCACCCGCCACTGCTCGGCGGCGCTCATGGACGTCCAGCCGCCGATCTCATCGGCGGTTCGCAGGCAGCCCACGCAATACCCCTGCTCATCGAGCGAGCAGACCTTGGTGCAAGGGGAACGGGGACGGTCCCACTCCGCCGGTACCTGTGGCTCGGACATCCAGGACGATTATGAGGCCGGGGCGGCAATGTTCAAACCGTAGTCAATGCGACCCAGGGCGGCGGGGCACATCCCTGATGCCTGGGCGCGCCCATGCTAGGCTTCAGGAATGATCCCCGCCGCCCCCGCGCCCGACCTCACCCCGCCGGCGGACATGCCGGAGCAGGTGGCTGCCGCGCTGCGGGAGGACATCGGCAGCGGCGACGTCACGGCACTGCTCGTGCCCCAGGACCAGCGAGTGACGGGTCGGGTCATCACCCGCGAGGACGCAGTGCTCTGTGGCCGCCCCTGGGCCGAGGAGACCTTTCGTCGCCTGGACGCGGGTATCCGCCTCACCTGGCGGGCTGCGGACGGGGAGCGCCTCGCGGCCGGGGCGGTGATCTTCGAGATCGAGGGCCCTGCCCGGCCGATCCTCACCGGTGAGCGCACCGCCCTCAATTTCCTGCAGCTCCTCTCCGCGACCGCCACCCAGGCGAGCCGCTTCGCCGCCGCGGTCGCCGGCACCGGCTGTACGGTCCTCGACACCCGTAAGACCCTCCCGGGCCTGCGCACGGCGCAGAAGTATGCCGTGCGGTGCGGCGGCGGCGGCAATCACCGCATGGGTCTTTACGACATGGTGCTCATCAAGGAGAACCACATCGCTGCTGCGGGCTCGATCACCGCCGCGATCACTGCCGCGCGTGCCGTCACCCGAGGCGTCAAGGTGGAGGTGGAAGTCGAGTCGCTGTCCGAGCTGGAGGAGGCGCTGCGCGCCGGACCTGACATCGTGCTGCTCGATGACTTCAGCCTGGAGGATCTCGCCGCGGCGGTGTCCCTGAACCGCTCCCGCGGTCGGCCAGTGGCGCTCGAAGCCTCCGGCAGCGTGAGTCTCGAGACCGTGCGCGCCATTGCGGCGACCGGAGTCGACTTCGTGTCATCCGGCGGCCTGACTAAAAACGTACGCGCCGTCGACCTCTCAATGAGGATCAATTTCGGCTGACCAGGCAGCCGCGCCGAGCTTGCTTTCCAGGTGCCGGGCGAGCTCGCCGATGGTCGGGAAGTCGAACAGCTCCGTCAGGTCCACCTGTCCCGGATACTCCCGGTCGATCTGCTCGTGGATCTCGATGAGCTTGAGGGAGCTGGCGCCGAGCTCGAAGAGATTGTCGTTGACGTCGACGCGCTTGCCGCCGAGCGCCGTGTCGCAGATGGTCCGTAGCTTTTCCTCGATCACGCTGCGCGATGCCGTCTCGGGGCCGCTGCTGCGCTGCGCGCAGTGCCGCCAAGGCCTTCAGCTCCGCATCGAACTCGCCGTCGACGTAACTCTGCTCCAGCAGGTGCCGCTGGATCTTGCCGCTCGTCGTCTTCGGAATGCGCTTGACCGGCACGACTTCCGCGACCTCGAGACCGGTCTGCTCGTTGATGAGCCGCGCGACCTGGGTGGCGAGCGGCAGGAAGTCCTCCACCGAGCCGCGATGCAGCACGAACAGCATCAGCTGCTCGGTCTCTGCGCCCGGTCGGCCGTACCCCGGCCGCGACCACCTTGCCGAGCTCCAGGCCCCCGATGCGCTGCGCGATCGCCTCGAGATCGTGCGGATAATAGTTCTGGCCGTTGACGAAGATGATCTCCTTCGCCCGCCCGGAGACATAGAGATCCCCCTGGTGAATGAGTGCCAGGTCGCCCGTACGCAGCCACCCGTCGGCTGTGAAGGACGCGGCGTTCACCTCGGGACTCTCGTAGTAGCCGCGAGTAACGTTGTCGCCGCGCATGTGCAGATGGCCGATCCGACCCTCCGGCAGCGGCTGGTCCACGTCGTCGGTGATACGCACGTTGCAGTACGGAATCGCACGGCCTTCCGACACGAGGCGCACCGCATCGCGCGAGCCCTTGTCGATGAGCTCCACAGGGTTGCCCACCCCGAGGGCGTGGCGATTGAGCGTGATGGTCCGCATCGGCGCCCCGGGAGGCGGGAAGCTCACGGCGAGAGAGGCCTCCGCGAGTCCATACACCGGGTACATGCTGTCGCGCGGCAGCCGGGCGGGCGCGAGCCGCGTGAGGAACTCCTCGCAGAGCTCCACGGAGATCGGCTCCGCGCCGTTGAAGATGAGCTTGACGCGGGAGAGGTCCAAACCCTCCACCGGCCGCTCGCCAAGCACCTTGAGGTAGTGCTTGTAGCCGAAGTTCGGCGAGCAGAGGATGCTTGCGCGGATGCGGCTCGCGAGTGTCAGCCACAGGAGCGGCCGCCGGATGAAGAGCTCCGTCGGCATGAGGTGCGCGTGCACCCGTCGCGTAGAACATGATGAGATGAAATCCGATCAGTCCCATGTCATGGGTGAGCGGCATCCAGGAAAGACTGATGTCATCCGCGACGATCCCTGCGGCTTCGACGACGCCTCTCGCGTTGGCGATGACATTGCCGTGCGTCAGCACCACGCCTTTCGGCTCGCTGGTCGAGCCGGAAGAGAATTGGATGAACGCGACATCATCCGGCCGCGCCTGGTGGACCTGGCCCGCGCGCGAGATGTCGCTGAGGTCATCGACCAGGAAGGCGCGCGAGCGCAGGCCCGCGAAAGTCTCTGCTTCATCAACCTGCGCGGCGAATGCTGCCGATCCGCTCGAGCGAGCGCCGCTCGGTGTAGATGAAAGGCTTGCCGAGCTTGCGGGCGATGCGCAGCAGCTTGTGCCGATGCTCGTCGCTGATGCCGAGCGCTACCGGCACCGGGATGATGCCGCCCAGCAACGCGGCCCAGAACGCGTCGATGAACTGCTCGTTGCTCGCCGAGGAAAAGGATCAGCTTGTCGCCGCGGCGGGCGCCGAGACGCTGCAGATGATAGAGGATGCCGAGCGCGCGCGCGTGCAGCTCGTCGATAGCTGACGTCGCGAGCATCGTGCTCGCCCTCCAGGTAAGTGAGCTGCCGGGATAGTCGCGGTTGGCCGCGAGCAGTTCGGTCAGGGTCGTGGCGTTCGTCAGGTTCGACATCAGCGGCGTTCCAGCCTCATGTGCAGGGGATGACGGGTGCGCAGGTTGATCTGCGCCTCGAGCTCGATCGGCTTGTCGGGCACGTGGATCAGGCGGTAGTGGCGCGCCACCTTGTACAGATGCATCAGCATCTCGTAGAGCGCGAAAGTCTCGCCGATGCAGTGGCGCGGACCGGCGGCGAACGGCATGTAGGCGAAGCGCGGGCGCTCGGCTTCGTGCTCCGGCGCGAAGCGCTCCGGAAGGAATGTATCCGGGATCCCGCCAGTACCGCGGGTGGCGATGCAGCAGATAGAGGGGCAGCAGCACATTGGTGCCTGCCGCTATCTCATAGCCGGACAGCACATCGGGCTGCATCGTGCGCCGCGACAGCAGCCACCCCGGCGGATAGAGCCGCAGCGCCTCGTTGACGACCTGCTGGGTGTAAGCGAGCTGCTCCATCTGCGGCAGGCTCGGCGCGGACTGATCCGGCGCGGCATCGAGCTCCGCGTGCAGCCGCGCCTCGGCGTCGGGTGCTGCGACAGCAGGTACCAGGTCCAGTTGAGCCCGCTCGCGGTGGTCTCGTGGCCGGCGACGACCAGCGTCATGACCTCGTCGATGAGCTGCGCGCTCGGCCATCGGCTCGCCGCTGTCCTTGTCGCGGGCGCTCATGAGCATCGCGATGTAGTCGAAGTGCTCCTCGTTCTCCGCGCCGGCGCCGCTCGATGAGCCCGGCGACGAGCTTGGTGAGCGAGCGGAACTTGAACGCGAACTGCAGGTTCCGGCCCTGCTCCTTGGTGACCACCTCGAACGGATTGCCGCCGAGCTCCCGCGACATCCGCTCGAGGTCGCGGCCGAAGATGGAGCGCAGCACGATCTCCAGCGTGAGGTCGCTCATCTCGTCGGTGAGGTTCAACGGCTCGCCGCGTGCGGGCGAGCTCGCCCCAGCGGGTGATGCAGCGGGAGTTCGCCGCGCCGATGACCTCGGCGAACTGGGTGATGACGCGCCGGTGGAAGAAGCGGCTGCATCATGTAGCGCTGGCGGGTCCAGAGCTCGCCCTCGCTGGTCATGAGGCCCTTGCCGAGCAGGATCTTCACCCGATCGAGGCCGAGCCCCTTGGTGTAGTTGCGGTGGTTCGAGACCAGCACCCGCTTGACGTCGTCCGGGTGGTGGATGACGTAGGTATAGGACTGCCGCGCCGGCACGTAGACGCGGTAGATATCGCCATGCCGGGCGAACAGCTCGATCATCCGCTCCAGCGAGTCGTCCGTGGAGCCGATATCGAATTGAAGCTCGGCCTCGGGCGGCTGGGTCTGCAGGGAAGCGGGGCTGTTCATGGGAACCGCGGATTATATTAAATTGATCGATTCCTCATGGGAGCGGTTCAAGCGTGACACCCGAGCCGGACGACGGCGGGCTGCGAAATACCTTTTATCGCAAGGTCACCCGCTCGGGACGCCGCATGACGCCCGCGCGGCGGCTGCTCTATCGGCTGGCGGTGCCGCTTGGCCACGCGCCATCATCCGGCGGCTGGTGGCTTCTGTCGCGCGTGGTAGCGGTCGAGGCGCACGAGCATCTCGATGCGGCGCTGGCGAAGGCGCCGTCGCTGGTCCCGTGCTACTGGCACCAGCACCAGCTCTACTGCGCGAAGTACCTGCTCGAGCAGCGCTCGCGCGGCTCAAGGTCGGCTGGCTCATCAGCCCCTCGGTCGACGGGGAGCTCGGCGCCATGATGGTCCGGCGTGCCGGCGCCGCAGTCATCCGCGGCTCCTCCACCCACACGGGGGCGCGCGCATTGCGCGACTACTACCAGGCCCTCGTCAAGGAGGACATCTCCCCGGTCATCACGCCCGATGGGCCGCAAGGGGCCGCGGTTCAAATTCAAGCCCGGCGCCATCCTGCTGGCGCAGATGTCCGGCCGCCCGATGCTGCCGATGGCCTACGCCGCCTCGCGGGCCTGGCGCATCAAATGGGACAAGCTTCGTCATCCCGCTGCCCTTCTCGCGCATCGTCATCGCGATCGGGCCGCCCCGTTACGTGCCGCGCGCGATCGATCCCGCGGCGCTCGAGAGGCTGCAGGGGGAGATGGAATTGGAGCTGCGGCGCCTTTTCGAAGAAGCCGCAGGCGGCTCTGAACGTAGAACGGCGTCAGCATCCCTGGGTTTTAGCTCCAGATTCTGTTAAGTCGCGAACCCCTGGACGAACAGCGCGTTAGCTTGTGTTCCTGAGTAAGTGTGCGAGAATCGCGCGTAACTCGTTAGAAGACCGCAGCCGGACACGGTCCACAAGCTGGCTACCGGCAGCCGCGGGCGAGTAACCGCGGGTTAAGCTGCGCGACTAACGGTCGGGGAGAGGTCACCGGCTCCCATGACGAGTCTGCCGCCGGATAAGCCGGCGGATTTCACCGCCTCGGACATTCTTTCGGCGGACGCCTGGACCGGCCGACACCCAAGTCCGCGGTCGGGCATCGACGTCGGTCGCTGCACCAAGATCGCGGTCGATTTCCAGAACATGCGCCGCGAAGCCGTCGACGACTGCCTGCGCCGCAATCTCGAGCTGCTGCGCGACGCCACCGGTCCCGACTGCGCCTTTCTCGCTCGCGCTCGATCCCGATGAGCCGGATCATCGAGGAAGTGCAGGTCGCGCGCAGCGCGTTTGCCCAGTGCCGGCCCGGAGGCCCTCGCAGGGCACGCCGCTCGACGCCTTCCCGTGGCTGAAGTCGCGCCTGGAGCATCTGCGGCTCTCGGAGTTGCGCGACACCGCGCGCGCCGCGCAAGGAGCAGGCCGCCGAGGCGGCGCGCTTCGCCGAGCTGCAGATCGGCTCGGCGCTGCTGGTGGCGCTTGCGCGTGCAGGGCAAGCCCGCCGGTTTCCTCGGGCTCGCGCACACGCTGCCGCGCGGCGCCTGGGACGTGAACCTGCAGCTGCTGATGAAACTCATCGGCACCAGCCTCGCCACCGGCCTCGAGCGCATCCGCATCGAGGCGCGCCTCGCCAAGCTCGAAGAGCGCACCAACCTGTTCCAGGCCGCCGCCAACGACGGCCTGTGGGACTTCGACGTCGAGAGCAACGAGGTTTATTTCTCGCCGCGCTGGAAGGCGATGCTCGGCTACGGCGATGAGGACATGCGCGGCTCGCCCGACTGGCGCAGCCTGGTGCATCCCGGACGACCTGGCGCGCGTGCAGGCGGCCATCCGCGATCACGTCGCCGGCAAGACGCCGATCTTCGAGAGCACGCACCGCATGCGCCATCGCAACGGCGAGTGGCGCTGGGTGATCAGCCGCGCCACGGCGCGTGTGGACAAGCACGGGCGGCTGCTGCGCCTGGTCGGCGTCGAGCTCGACATCACCGAGCGCAAGCTCTACGAGGAGGCGCTGTTCCGCGAGAAGGAAAGCGCGCAGATCACGCTGCAGTCGATCGGCGACGGCGTCATCACCACCGATGCCAACTCCGACCATCGACTACATCAACCCGGTGGCCGAGGAGCTGACCGGCTGGCGGCTCGAGGACGCCATGGGCCGCCCGGTGGAGGAGATCTTCCGCGCCTTCCACGAGGAGACCTGCGAGCCGCTCGAGAACCCGCTGTCGGTGTCCATCCGGCGCATCCGCCCGATCAAGTCGGTGCGGCCGATGCTGCTCATCCGCCGCGACGGCAACGAGCTGTACGTCGAGAGCACCGCCGCGCCCGATCCGCGACGGCGCCGGTCACGTGGCCGGCGGCGTGCTGGTGTTCCACGACGTCAGCGAGTCGCGCGAGCTCAACCGCCGCCTCTCCTACCACGCCAGCCACGACCTGCTCACCGGGCTGGTCAACCGCCGCGAGTTCGAGAGCCGGCTCGAGCGGGCGCTGAAGAGCGCCAAGGCGCGCGAAGCCTCCTACGCGCTGTGCTACCTCGACATCGACCAGTTCAAGATCGTCAACGACACCTGCGGGCACAGCGCCGGCGATGCGCTGCTCGGCCAGGTGGGCGCGCTGCTGAAATCCAAGGTCCGCTGGCGCGACACGCTGTCGCGCCTCGGCGGCGACGAGTTCGGCATCCTGCTCGAGAGCTGCTCGCTCGATGAGGCGATGCGCACGGCCGAGACGCTGCGCGAGGGCGTGCGCAACTTCCGCTTCACCTGGGAGGACCGCGTGTTCCGTCTGGGCGCCAGCGTCGGCGTCGTGCCGATCACCGCCGAGAACGAGGACGTCGCCTCGATCCTCTCGGCCGCCGACAGCGCCTGCGCCGCCGCCAAGGAAGGCGGCCGCAACCGCGTGCACAGCTTCGCCGAGAACGACATCGAGCTGATGCGCCGGCGGCGCGAGATGCAGTGGGCGGCGCGCATCAACGCGGCGCTCGAAGAGGGCCGCTTCGAGCTCTACCGCATGGCCATCCAGCCGTTGCAGCGGGCCGAGTCCGGGCGCGCACTACGAGCTGCTGCTGCGCCTGAAGGACGAGACCGGGCGCATCGTGGCGCCGAATGACTTCATCGCGGCGGCCGAGCGCTACGGCATCACGCCGGCGATCGACCGCTGGGTGATCGAGAACGCCTTCCGCTGGCTGGTGTCCGAGGCCGACGAGCGCGAGAAGCTGCTGCGCTGCTCGATCAACCTGTCCGGCCAGAGCCTCGGCGACGACAAGTTCCTGCCGTTCGTGCATCGAGCAGTTCCACCGCAGCGGCCTCGACGCCACCAAGATCTGCTTCGAGATCACCGAGACCGCGGCGGTCGCGAGCTTCTCGCCAGGCGAACCGCTTCATCCAGTCGCTCAAGGAGCTCGGCTGCAAGTTCGCGCTCGATGATTTCGGCACCGGCCTCTCCTCGTTCGGCTACCTGAAGCACTTCCCGGTCGATTTCCTCAAGATCGACGGCAGCTTCGTGCGCGAGATCCTGCGCGACCCGATCGATCGCGAGATGGTGCGCTCCATCAACGAGATCGGCCACCTCACCGGCAAGCAGACCATCGCCGAGTTCGCCGAGAACGCCGAGATCATCCAGATGCTCACCAGCCTGGGCGTCGACTACGCGCAAGGCTATGGCGTCGCCCAGCCGCAGCGCGTGCTGAAGTCCGCGGTCGCCTGAGGTGAGGGGATTGGCGGCGTTTTGCCGCTATAATGACGCTTATGGACTCGAACGGAGCCCTGGTTTCTGATCCGGTCGCGGCGAGCTGCCAGCAACGCCTGACCGATTGCGGCATCCGGCCGACCGCCCAGCGCGTCCGCATCGCCTCCCTGCTGCTCTCGGCCCCGCAGCACCTCTCCGCGGAGCAGATCCTGGCCAATCTGCGCTCTGCCGGCGCGCGGGTCTCGAAGGCTACGGTGTACAACACCCTGAATCTCTTCGCCTCCCATGGCCTCATTCGCCTGCTCTCGGTCGACGGCACCCGTGCCTGGTTCGACTCGAACGTGGACGCCCACTACCACTTCCATGACACCTCGAGCGGCGCCCTGATCGACGTTCCTGTCCCCGAGGTCGAGTTCAGCCGCCTGCCCGCCGCCCCGCCCGGGACGGAGGTGGCGGGGATTGACCTCGTCATCCGCCTGCGCAGGAAGGCCTCTTAGCGAAAGGTGAGCTGATCGCCCGCGGCCGGCACTGAGTACAAAGCACGTCTCACAAACCCGTCCCGGGGTGACCGCAACGGCGCCAGCCTATACAATCCGCGCCCCGGCGCCGGGATAGCTCAGCTGGTAGAGCAGCGCATTCGTAATGCGCGGGTCGGAGGTTCGAGTCCTCTTCCCGGCACCATTGAACTTCGAACTAATCCGACTCTCAGGGCTCAGGGTCGCTGCCCTCGGGAATGCCTTCGAACAGCGGCGTCGTCAGGTAGCGCTCGCCGGTATCGGGCAGCATTGCCAGGATGACCGAGCCGACGTGCGCCTCCTTGGCCACCTTGAGCGCCGCGGCAAACGTGCCGCCCGAAGAGATACCGCAGAAAATCCCCTCGCTGCGCGCGAGCGCGCGCGCGGCCTCCACGGCCTCGGCGTCCGTGACCGTGATCAGCCGATGCGGCACCTCGCGGTTGAGCACCGCCGGGATGAGGTCTGGTGTCCACCCTTGAATCTTGTGCGGCGACCACGGCTTTCCGGCGAGCATCGCCGCTACTTCCGGTTCCACAGCCACGATCTTCACTTCCGGGCGCGCAAGCCGAATCATTTCCCCCACACCCGTCAGCGTGCCACCGGTTCCCCAACCGGTGACGAAGAAGTCGAGGCGCTTGCCGGCGAAGTCGCTCAGGATCTCCGGACCCGTGGTATTGCGATGATAGGCCGGATTGGCAAGGTTCTCGAATTGCCGGGCGAGGAACCAGCCGTGCTTTCGCGCGAGCTCCTCCGCCTTGCGGATCATGCCCGTGCCCCGCTCTGCCGCTGGCGTGAGGATCACCTTGGCGCCAAGCATGCGCATGATCTTGCGTCGTTCGACGGAGAAGGTCTCGATCATCAGGGCAACGAACGGATAGCCCTTCGCCGCGCACACCATCGCAAGCGCGATGCCGGTATTACCGGAGGTGGCTTCGACTACGGTTTGTCCGGGCTTGAGCAGGCCCCGCTGCTCCGCATCCTCAATGATGGCGATGGCGAGACGGTCCTTGACGGAGTGGAGAGGATTAAAAAACTCGCACTTCACGTACATCGTGATGTGAGACGGTGCGAGCCGGTTGATACGCACGATGGGGGTTCGCCCGATCGTGCCGAGTATGCTGTCGTGGATCATGATGCAAGCCTTTACGCTCTGACGTTTTATGCAACGACACAAACCACGTCAATAATCGACTTTCGGATTTTTCTGACACCCGCGCCCAGCGGACCGTAGGCGCAAGCATGGCATTTACAGTTGCGCTCCCCTTCCGGCGAAATACCATAGATCGCCTCTGCCGGAGGCTCCGATGATCGTAGCAGACTATCAAGCAATGCTGTCCGTGGCGCTGGAAGAAGCTCGACTTGGAGCCATCGAAGGCGGTGTCCCGATCGGGGCTGCACTCTTCCGCAATGATGGCACACTGATTGGTCGGGGGCGTAATCGGAGGATCCAGGAGGACGACCCCTCCATTCACGCTGAGACCGACGCCTTTCGCAAAGCAGGCCGTCAACGAGCCTATCGCGACACCATCATGGTCACGACTCTCGCTCCCTGCTGGTACTGTTCGGGCCTGGTCGTTCAGTTCAGGATTGGCACCGTCGTCGTCGGGGAGTCGCGGACATTTCGCGGCGGTCTCGACTGGTTGCGCGAGCGGGGCGTAAGTGTTGTCGATGTGGGCTCCGTCGACTGCCAGAGTCTGCTCTCGGAGTTCATCCTGAAGTGTCCACAGATCTGGCGCGAAGACATCGGAGAGTGATACTGGAGGCTTCGATGTTTTCCCACATCATGGTTGGCGTCACCGACTTCGAACGCGCTCTGGCCTTCTACGGGGCGCTGATGCCCGTGCTCGGCATCAAGGAGCGATTCTGTGAGCGCGAGCGTCCGTGGGCAGGATGGCAATCGAGTCCGGAGCCACGCCCGCTGTTCCTCATCGGCAAGCCGTACGACAGTCAGAAGCACGAAGTAGGCAATGGTCAGATGGTGGCGTTCCTCGCCGAGAGCCGTACGGTGGTGGATCAAGCTTACATCGCTGCACTCGCGCACGGCGGCACGTCCGAGGGTGCGCCGGGGCTCCGACCCGAGTATCACGCCAACTACTACGGCGCCTACTTCCGCGATACCGAGGGAAACAAGCTTTGCGTTGCGTGTCACTCGGCGGAGAGTTGATATGAGCGATACGACCAGGTACACCGGCGGATGTCTCTGCGGCGCCGTGCGCTATGAAGCACACGGCGAGCCGCAATCGCAGGGCTATTGCTTCTGCAGAGATTGCCACAAAGCTTCCGGATCGGGTTTTGTCCCCTTCCTCTCATTCCCAGCGAGCTCGCTACGGTTCGCGGGCGAGCTGAGGCAGTCCATTGTCAGATCTGCGCGCGGCGAAGACGCGGTGCGCAACCGCTGCGCGACCTGCGGCAGTCTCGTATTCGGCGGGCCTGTCGGCAGGGCCGAGTTTCATACCATCTACGGCGGCTCCCTCGATGACTCCTCGCTCTTTCGACCGACGCTAGCGATCTTCACGCGTGACAAGCCGGATTGGGTCCTGGTGCCGCCGGGAATCGAGGCGTTTGAGACGCTTCCAGGAATGTGACGGAGGGGAGCATGGCTACGCTCAGCCAGATCGAGCACATCGTAGTTCTCATGCTCGAGAATAGGTCATTCGATTGCCTCCTTGGCTGCGGCACGATCCTCCGAGCGGCTCCCGGGGGAGTCCCGCACGGTGGACCTCCGTATCCGTTCGATCACACCTCCATCATTGCCACGGTACGGAAGTGTTTCGGTCTCAGTGCGGCCTTGAGCGCAAGGGATGCAGCCGCACCGGACCTCGCCCCCGTCTTGCGGCTCGATCGGCCCACGAACGATGCGCTGGGCCTGCTGACAGTCCCGAGCTACACGCCCAGCGCTCAGGATCTGACCGCAGCGATTGGACGGCCACTGACCGACATGCAGCAGAGCCTGCACGGCCTGGCAGCGATTCTGCCGGCTGCTGACGCCGACTTCGACCAACACATCGGGCAACTGCAGTCGGGCGCCCTGACACCTGCCCCAGCCGCCACGATCGTCGCCGACGCCAAGCAATTCATAGCAGCGAGAATTGCGGCGCTTTTCGGCTGAGACTTGCCGGCGCTGCGTCGCGTGCCACTCGCCGGAGAGTTGACCCGCCAGGGAACGGTTGGGTTTCCGGCGGTACTGCGAGTGTTGGCCTGGCAGACCAAAGGGACCAGGGGCATTCAAAACAAGGTACCAGCCGGGAACAGGGATGAGACGCTGCAGCAAACACCATCTCTGACACCAGCTTCGATCGAACGGCGCCCGCGCCCGGAGCGACCAAGCTCCAGGACCTCACCCCTGCTGGCTGACGCGTCGCGGCAACACAACTGAATCGCAGTGTTTGACATTTGCCACACGCGTGATCGGTCGCGCACCTGGCATCAATAAACGGCTCGTGCCTGGCACTTTAAGGGGCCAAGGCGTGGCTGTAGGGTTACGCCCAACGCGCCACGAAGCACTGGTTCCGGATCTCGAGAATACATGGTGACGGTAGCGACACAGTTGTGTCGTTTAAACGACGCACGCCTGCGTGCTCGTGGCCGTTCAGACACAGAGCCGGTAACGGGTGAAGCGATGAACGGCGATACGAAATACCAAAGCAATCGGACACGACAGCGAGCTCGGGGCGCTGCAAGAGGAGCTCATATCATGACCGTCAGCCACACTGTCAGAGATTCCGTCAGACGTGCTCTTGCGACCGGCGCGATGGCGCTGATTGGTGCGGGGGGAATGGCCGCTTACGCACAGCAGGCAAGCACGACGCGGGCGACCACGACACAGACGCCTGCTTCAAAGGCGGCGGCTGCCAAAGCGACCACCGCCAAAACACGGGCCGCGAAGGCGCCCATTCTGCTCGCGCAGACGACTCCACCACCGGCAGCCAGCAGCACCTTGCCGCCCCCGGTGCTGCAAACCGTGGTGGTCACGGGCACCCTGATCGCCAGACCGCAGGCCGAGACCGCAGAGGCGATCACGGTGATTACGGCCGCGACTCTCCAGAACCAGGGAATCGTGAACGTGGAGCAGGCGCTGAACACGCTCACCGCGAACGACCCGACCGTTAACGTCTCCTCAGCCGTAGGGTCGTTCTCCGGAGGCGGTACCTACGCCAACCTGCGTGACCTGGGCAGTGTGCGCACGCTGGTGCTGCTCGATGGCCAGCGGCTGGCCGGCAATGCTTTCAACGGCAACGCCGTCGGCGATGCGGTCGACCTGAGCGGTATCCCCTTCTCGGCGATCCAGAGCGTCCAGGTGCTGCGTGAAGGCGCCTCGGCGCTCTACGGCTCGGATGCGATCGCGGGTGTGATCAACTTCATCACCAAGAAGAATTACCAGGGAGCCGAAGTCCACGCCAATCTCGATCGCCCGCAGGACCCCGGCGGCGGCTCGGGTAACGTCAGATTTCACCTTCGGACATGGCGATCTGGCCAGCGACGGCTATAACTTCATGATCACGGCAAGTTACAGCAAGCAGCAGGAGCTCAAGGCGAACCAGCGATCGTTCACCGCCGAGGGGTTTGATCCGGCGCTGGGCAGCGCCAGCACGAACTATCCTGGATCGTGGCCCGGAACCATAATCGATGCCAACGGCAACTACTGGCAGTCGGGCTATCCGGCCTGTGCGGGCAATCCCGTTCCTGACCACGTATTTCGGCGACTGCTCATACCGGTATAGCGCCGCGACGGATCTGCTCCCGGAGTCCCACGAGCTGTCCGGGATGGTGGCCTTCACCAAGGCGCTGCCGGCCAACAACACGCTGTGCAGCTGCAGTACTTCTACACCCAGTCCAAAGTAATCGGCTATTCCGGTCCCGATGTTCTATGAATTCGAGATGACGCCCCAGGCCGAGCCCGCTACTTCCCGAAGTCGGCGGCTCGGGCTGACGTGCGACGGTATACGCCTGGCAGCCTGCACCGGCGCCGACGCCGGATCTGACCGACCCCATCAATGCGGTCTGGACCGACCCCAACAACAGCCGCTACAGCGGCAACATCAATACCGAGCAGCGGGTGCTGGTGACGTTCTCCGGCAGCAATGCCGGTTGGGACTACAGCTACGGACCTCAATTACAGCAAGAACAAGAACAGGACGGCTGGGCCGGGGGAACCCCCGATGAGGCCGTGCTGGCGCCGACCATCGACCCCAATACCGGCGTACGGATCCTCAGCAATCTGATCAACCCCTTCGGTCCCCAGAGCGCGGCCGGACAGGCTTTGATCAACTCGTCGTATGTCAACGGCGTATTACCAGCTCGGCCAGAGACACACGCTGGAGCGTCGACGGCCATGCCAGCCACGAGCTGGGCGATGCGTTCAATGCGGGCACTCCGGCGACCGTGGCGTTCGGCTTCAGCTGTGAATGGCGACACGCTTCACGAAAACGCCACCACGCCCTTATAACAATCTCGTATCGGCCGCGACCGGACTTACCGACCTCCGCGATCGAAGGGAGCCCGCAACGTACAGGCGGCTTTCGTCGAGCTGGACGTGCCGATGTCCAAGAGCCTCGATCTCGACATATCGGATCGCCAGGACCGATACAGCGATTTCGGCACGACCAACAACGCGAAGGTGTCGGTGCGCTATCAGCCGTTCCAGCTTCCTGACCTTCCGGGGAACCGCCTCGACCGGTTTCCGGGCGCCCTCGCTCTTCAATCTGTACTCGCCGGATTCCCTGTCAGCCTCGACCAGCGGCACCATGGGAAGCGACAACCCGTTCTGCACGCCGGGCAACTACAACGCGGAGTGGAATCAGGCAGTCTGCAATACGCAGGGATTGGGATTGTCCGGCGGAAACAAGAATCTGACGCCCGAAACATCGCAGAACTTCGATTTCGGCGTGATCGTCTCGCCGGTCGAGAATCTGGGCATTACGCTCGACTACTACCGAATCCTGCTCAAGAACACCATTGGGCAGATTCCGGCCTCAGGCCATTTACGAGGACCCGAATGCATTCGCCAGCGACATCGTGACGAACAGCAACGGGACGCTCACTCCTTCGATCGAGGAGGCCACGTATTGCAATCCTTACTCGGCACCGACCTGCGGCTACATCACGCTGACCGACCAGAATACGGGACAGATCACGACCGACGGGCTCGATCTCAGCGTCACCTACCTGCAGCACACGCCGATCGGCGTGTTCCGCGAGGACCTGGAAGGGACCGCGGTCACGCAGTTCCTGCTGCAGCAGTACACCGGCGGCCCCTCCCTCAATCTGGTGGGCTGGTACCAGGGCGGCAACCTCTATCAGCCGGCGATGCGGTGGGAGCATGAGCTGCGGATCGACTGGACCAGCCCGGAGGGCCAGTGGGGCGGTGGCGTGAGCGACCGCTTCTACTCGTCCTACATCGACCAGTTCAACACCGGTCCGACCAATACGGGCCCGCAGCGGACGGTGGGCAGTTACTCGACCTGGGATGCCTATGCGTCCTACAAGCCGCTCAAAGGCCTGACCGTGTTGGTCGGCATTCAAAATGTCCTCAACACGAATCCGCCGTACAGCAACGCTTCACAGAACAACTTTGCGGCGGGCTACGACGCGCTGTTTGCGAACCCCATCGGGCGCGACTTCTATGTCAATCTGAAGTACGTCCTCTTCTAGATCCTCCAGGAGGTTGCCTTGAAGCCCCGCCTTGGGCGGGGCTTCCTTTTTACTACGACTTCTGATTGCCGGCGAGCCGGCGCGGGGCCGGGCGTTTGCCGTGGCTCTCTTCCTCGAGCTCGCCGAGACACTCGCCGAGCAGCTCGGCCGCTCGAGTGAGTCCGTCGGCGGACAGTCCCGCATAGCCCAGCATCAGTCCGGGTTGATCGGGGGGATTGCGATAGTAGGGATGCATCGAGTAGAGCCCGAGCCCACGAGAGATGCCGAGCTCGATCAAGCGGGTGAGCTGGGAATATTCGACGCTCTGCAGCCACACGACGATATGTGTGCCCGCGTGCGTATCCTGTATCGCAATGCGCTCACCGCAATAGCGCCGCAGCGACTCGATGAAGACCTCGCGGCAGTGCTGCAGCGCGACGACCGTCCACCGCAGGTACTTCTCGAACTGGCGGCTGCGCATGAATGCCGCCAGAGCCGCCTGCTCCACCGACGGACTGCCGAGATCGTCGAGTCGCTTGACCTTGCAGAGATCCTCACGGATGCCCGGCGGGCAGACGATGTATCCCAGGCGCAGCGCCGGGAAGAGCGTCTTGGAGAATGTCCCCACGTAGATCACCCGGCCGGAGAAATCCAGCGAGCGCAGCGCGGCGATCGGTCGCTCGCGAAAGTGAAACTCGCTGTTGTAGTCATCCTCGAAGATCCAGCTGCCCTGGCGGGAGGCGATATCGAGCAGCTCCACGCGACGGTCGAGACTCATGACCACTCCCGATGGAAACTGATCCGACGGTGAGACGCAGATCAGGCGCGCCTTGTGCCGGGCAAGCTCGGAGGTCACCATCCCATTCTCATCCGTGCGCACGCTGACGACGCGCGCGCCGTGCGAGGTCAGCGCCTGCATCAGGTACAGGTAGTGCGGATCCTCGATCGCGACCGTGTCGCCTTCGTCGAGCACCGCGCGCGCCGCAATCGTGATGGCCTGCTGCGTCCCGCCGACGATCAGAACGTCACTCTCCGCGCATACCACGCCGCGCCGCCGCGCGAGGTAGTCGGCAATGGCGATGCGCAGCGGCTGGAAGCCTTGTGAGTCGGGGTAGTGTGCTCCTGCAACACGCGACGCGGCTGCAAGCTTCCGGCTCCACGAGCGCATCATGTCACTGATGAACGGCGGGTCGGCGTGCAGGTTGTAGCGCAGGTCCTCTCGAATCCGACCCAGAGATTGCGTTCCCAGCTTGCGCAGCCGCGCCGCATAGCGCGATTGCGGCGGCGCAGCTACCGGCGGCGAGGTGAACCCGGGCGGCAGCGAGATTTCGGCAACTCGCGTTCCGGATCTCTCGTTGGAAACCGTGAGCTGTTCGGCCCGCAGAATCTCGTAGGCGGTGAGGACGGTATTGCGCGAAAGATTCAGCATCTGCGCCAGGGCACGCGTTGCCGGCAGGCGCTCACCGGGGTGGAAGTGGCCCTCCACGATCGCGCGCTTCAGGACGCGCGCGAGCTGCTCGTACAGTGCTCCGCGGCCATCGAGCGGGAATTTCGCTAGTAGCATTCTGGCACCATGAATCGCACTAAATCTGGCACTTTCAGGTGCCAGGTAAGGGAGTACGCTATCACACAGACGCGGCCCTGCGCCCCACACATTGCGTGCGTATGAAGACCATATTTCGGGTCGTATGCGTACTGGTACTGTTGCCCGCCATCGCGCTGGCCACAAACGCCCTCGTGTCGGCCGCCCGGCCGGATCCGGCGACGAACGCCCTCGTATCTGCCGTCCCGCCAGATGCCTCTGACATGTTGTTCGCGTCCCCGACCAGTTTGGACCGCGTCGGGCGGATCGTGGTTCCAGTCCTGATCAACGGCAAGGGACCATTCCGCTTCCTGGTCGACACCGGCGCCGACGGCACGCTCGTTTCCGCCGCTCTCGTCAGCGCACTGGGCCTCGTCCCGAGCCAGATACGCGACGAGCAAGTCGAGGGCACGACGGGGACCGAGCAACTCCCGTGTGTGACCATCGACACGCTCCGTATCGGCTCCATCGTCAAGCACAATATTCGACTACCTGTCAGCCGCAGCCCCGTGATGACCGGGCTCGACGGCATCCTGGGGATGGCGGGCTTCGGAGCGGTCCGGGTCGTGGTCGACTTTCGCCGCAATAGAGTAGCCATCGACCGCTCGAGCCGGGGTTTGCCGACGAGCTTTCTCGACATCCGTGCGCAGCGCTCACCCGGCGGGCTCCTCATCATTCCCGCGCGCGTCGGCGACATCCCGGTCGCAGCGGTGATCGACACCGGAGCCACGGAGACGCTCGGTAACGCCGCGCTGCGGAAAGCCCTGCTCCGTGAGGCCGCGGCAAACGCTGCGGCCACGCGGATCTATGGTGTCACCCGGCAAGTCTCCAATGGCGGCGTCGCGCTCTCGCCGGCGATCTATCTTGGCCCGGCCGCGGTCCTGGGCCTCAGAGTCGTGTATTCGGACATCCCCATCTTCAAGACGTGGCATCTCGATTCACAGCCCGCCCTGATCATCGGGATGAACGCGCTCGGTGTCGTCAACGCGCTGGTGCTCGACTATCCGCGCTCGCAGGTCTATCTGGAGCCGATACCGCCGCCGGGGATCTCGGTATCGATAGTGGACGACGATATGTCCATTCCCTGAGACGGTGCCGCCGCCGCCCCGGTTGTCACCAACCGATCACATTCCGGTCATAGGCCCGTCACGTTGAGCCTGTAACGTCTGTCGGCAACCTATTTGCTGCGGACCGGCATTGCGGCATCTGACGAAACTGAGCGAGCGCGTGGACGAGCGGCTGTTCCGCACCCTTTACTCGCGATCCCTCGTTTATAACACCTGCTGGGAAGACCCCGCGGTCGACCGCCGGGCGCTCGGCCTCACCCGCGAGGATGTGGTGCTCGTCATCACCAGCGCGGGCTGCAATGCGCTCGATTACGCCCTCCTCGGACCGCGCCGGATCCATGCCGTCGATGCCAACCCGCGGCAGACCGCGCTCCTCGAGCTGAAGCTCGCGGGCGTGCGCGCCCTCGAGTTCGACGATTTCTTCCGCCTGTTCGGCGAAGGCTTCCACCCGGATGTGCCGGGCCTCTACGAGCGCAGGCTGCGCGAGCAGCTGTCGCCGTTCGCGCGCGAGTACTGGGACCGCAACCACGCGTGGTTCGCGAGCCAGCGGGGCAGCTTCTATTTCCACGGCCTTTCGGGACTGGTGGCGTGCGGATTCAAGGCCTATCTCGCGGTACGCCCGTACCTCGCGTCCTGCATTCGCGCCCTCTTCGGCGCCGGCTCACTCGATGAGCAGCGCGAGATCTATGCGCAGAACGTGGCACCGCTCATGTGGGGCCCGGCCATGCGCTGGGCGCTCTCGCGGCAGCTCACGCTGAGCCTGCTCGGTGTGCCCCGCCCGCAGCGGCGCGAGATCGAGGCGGAGCACGCCGGCGGCGTTGCCGCCTATGTGCGCGACTCGGTGGAGTACGTGCTCTGCCAGCTTCCGCTGGCGACGAATTACTTCTGGCGTCTGTATCTCAACGGCCGCTACACCCGCTCATGCTGCCCGGAGTACCTCAAGGCAGACAACTTCGCGCGACTCAAGACGGGCCTGGCGGACTGCATCGAGCCGCATACGACCACGGTCACGGAGTTCCTGCGCGGCACGACCGAGCCGATCTCCAAGTTCATCCTGCTCGATCACATGGACTGGATGGCGAGCCACGCCCCGCAGGCGCTGGCCGAGGAGTGGCACGAGATCTTCCGTCATGCGACGCCCGCCGCGCGGCTGATCTTCCGCAGCGCCCATCGCCGGCCGCGCTATCTCGAGGCCGTGAGGATCGGCGGCGTCAGTCTGATGGAACGGCTCGCCTTCCACGAGCAGATCGCCCGGGAGCTCTCCCGCGAGGACCGCGTCCACACCTACGCCGGCTTCCATATCTGCGATGTCGCCGCCTGAGCTGCTCGCCGACTCGCGAGTCCTCTGGCGGATGGTGCGCGGCTTGCCGCGCACCGGCAGCGCCGCAGAGCGGCTGCAGGCGTTCTACGCGCCCCAGGCTGGCCGCTACGACGCTTTTCGCAAGCGACTGCTCCATGGCCGCGAAGAGCTGATACAACGCCTGCCCGCTGGAGCCGGCGATGTCGTGGTCGAGCTCGGTTGCGGCACCGGCGAGAATCTGGAGCGGTTCGGCGCTCGGCTCCCGGGATTGCGCCGGCTCGCTCTGGTTGATCTCTGCCCGGCGCTCCTCGAGCAGGCACGGGCGCGCGCCTCCCGATTCGCCAACGTGGAGGTCATCGAAGCGGACATCACCCGCTATCAGCCCCCTCAGCCGGTGGACTGCGTGTATCTCTCCTACGCGCTCACCATGGTGGACGACTGGCGGGCCACCATCGCCAACGCCGTGGCAATGATCCGCCCAGGCGGGACGTTGGGCGTCGTGGACTTCTACGTCTCATCCGCGCGGCCCGCCCCTGGCCGTGTGCGGCATCCGGCATGGGAGCGCTGGCTGTGGCGTCGGTGGTTCGGTCACGACGGCGTCAAGCTCGATCCCGCCCACATGGCACAGCTCGCGAGCGCGCTGCCGGACTGCCGGATCCTCGAGGCGCGCGGCACGGTCCCCTATCTGTCAGGGTTGGCCGCGCCTTACTACCTCTTCATCGGTCGCAAGCGCTAGGGAGACGACGCGGCTTCGAGAGCCTCGAGCCTCGGGCCCTCGACCCGGCCGATCTTCACGGATCCGTCGTACAGCACGACACCGAATGCGACCAGGGCGATCAGCAGGGCGATCGAGGCCCTGAGGTGGCGCGACTCGTACCGGCGGATATCGGACGCAAACGCGATGAGGCCCAGCAGCGCGGCGACGATCACGATCGCATCGATGCTCGCCCGCTGCCAGTAGCTGCCACCGAGATGCAACCACATGCCGAACTCATCGAAGGTCAGGGCCAGAGCAACTCCGTAGGCGAGAGCAGCGCCGCCCAGGGCCTTCCCTACGCGACCGCCAAGAAGCACGTACGCACCCACGGCCGCGAGCAGGAAAATGCCGTAGTTGAGATGGTGGACGTGGGTACCGCGCAGGAAGAAATACATGTTCGGGATGCGGCGCGCCATGATGAGCAAGACCAGGATGCGGGCAACAATGAAGGTGAGAATGAATGCGAACAGGGCGCGTCGGGCGAGCCACGCTCGCGTGGACAGCACGGGCGGAGTCGGCTCGGTGATCACCGTTGGCTATCTGGCGAGCCCACGAAGCGCTCTGAAGGCGAGGTCCGCGGTGCGGCCGTACACCGCCGCCTGCCAGGCCGCGGTGTCGGTGTAAAAGGCGTCCCGCATCTGCCGGCGGATCTGCGCTGCCGCTGCATGATCGCCGCCGCCATGACTGTGCAGCCAGTGATCGGCGCGCAGCGCCGTCAGCACCTCCATGACCGGCCGGGTGCCGAACTCCAGGCCGATGAAAGTCAGCTCCAACTCCGGCCGCGCCCGCTCGATGCCGCGCGCCATGGTCCCCGTCAGCCGCGCCGACACGGACTCGCCGGCTGACAGGTCCCGCACGTCAGCCCCGTACCAGCGCAGCGCGCGCTCGCGCGCCTTCGGATCGGCGGCGTCGAGTATCAGCTCACCATAAGCTGGCGGTCCTAACCCCGTATGCAGGTCGAGCACCGCGAGCTTGCGCACGGTAGGCGGCAACACCTCGCGAAGCGTCCGCAGCAACATCTGAGCCGACCATGTCTCACGCACTCCACCGTAGAAGAGCCCACCTGGCCGTGTGTACTGGCCGCCGCTGACCGCGGCCTGCAGCGTCGCCATGCCGTGCTGTTGGACATGCGCGCCAAGCGCCGCGTCCGCCGCCTGCCGGATCTCACCTTCCCACGCCTTCGGCACCAGCCAGTCGTGCAACGGCTCGTAGGCCCGCGACGACGGCAACGGCTTCGAGAAGTCGACGAAGTTGCGGTTGAGGTCGACGCCGTCCTCGGTCACGCGCCGCAGCCAGGCAAAGCCGTGAGGGTTGATGGCGTGAAGCAGCATGAGGCAGCCGGCCGCTGGCAGTGCCTCGTGCAGACGATCCTCCAGCAGGCCGACGACACAGCCCGAGCCCGCCAGGCCCTCGACGCCGTGAGTACCGGCGATGACGAGCAGCGCACTCTGCGCGTCCGCGGCGCCCAGCCGCGCGACGTCGAGGCTCAGCGTCTCGCCCGCGGGACCGCGATGGTCGGGCAGCAGATGGCTCACCGTCGTCGCTGCCGCGCGTGCCGCCGCGGAGCGGAAGCGCTCGCGTGCCGAGGCATAATCGGGGCTGAAATACTCCGCAACGGGCATCGAAGCCTCCACGCGCCAAGCCAGGCTGGCGGCCGCATCCTGCCATAGGTACCCTGCGCGCACCATGCTGCGCCCCACCGCCCCCGGCCCCGCCACGACCCCGACCCGCTTCGTGTGGTGGGTGCGCCTGCTGTCTCGCTTGCCGTTTGCGGCCCTTTATCCGCTGGCCGACCTTCTCGGCTGGCTCGCCTTCCGAGTCTTCCCCCATCGCGACGACGTGGTGCGCGCGAACCTGTCGCAGTGCTTCCCGGAGCTCGACGCGGCCCGAATCACCGACATCCGCCGCCACTATTACGGCAGTTTCGCCGACGTGCTCGTCGAGGTCATAAAGTCCGCAACGCTCTCCGCGGATGAGATCCGCCGGCGGGTGCGCCTCGTCGGTACCGAGCAGGCCCAGGCGCTCCTCGGGCAAGGTCAGTCGGTGCTGCTCGCCGCGGCGCACCAGTGCAACTGGGAGTGGATGCTGCTCGCCCTGTCGCTCGAGCTGGGGTTCCCTCTCGATGCCGCCTACAAGCCGCTGGTCGACAGTTGGGCGGAGCGCGAGATGAAGAAGGTGCGCAGCCGCTTCGGCAGCCGCCTGGTGCCGGCCAAGGAACTGCTCGCCGACATCATCAAGCGCGGCAAGGTGGTGCGCGCCATCGCCATGGTCGCCGACCAGGAGCCGACGACCAGCGAGCACAAGCACTGGACACGGTTTCTCAACCGCGACACCGCTTTCTACATGGGACCGGAGGAGATCGCGCGCGTCACACGCTTCCCCGTTTTCTTCATCGGGATGAAGCGCACGGCGCGCGGCTTCTATGAGATGCGCTTCACGCCGCTCTCCTCGCCCGGAGAGTCATTGAAGCCTGGCGAGCTGACAGAGCGCTACGTGCGCCTGGTCGAGCAGCAGATCCGCGACGCGCCGCCGGACTGGCCCTGGTCGCACAAGCGCTGGAAGCTCAAGAAATCCCTCTATAAGGCCCGCGGCTCAGGTCGCTGACTTCGCCTCTTCCGCGGCGCCCGCACGCCGCAGCTCGCGCGGCAGCCCGAAGGTCACTCGCTCCTCGCGTCCGGCGACCTCGCGCGGCACCTGCGCGCCCCAATCGCGAAGCTGCTCGAGGACGCGCTGCACGAGGATCTCCGGCGCGGATGCGCCGGCGGTGAGGCCGATGGAGCTCTTGCCCTCGAACCATTCGCGCCTGAGGTCCCCCGGGCCGTCGACGAGATACCCCGGGATCCCCGCGCGATCGGCAAGCTCGCGCAGGCGGTTGGAATTCGAGCTCGATTTCGAGCCCACCACCACCAGCAGGTCGCACTCCGCAAGCAGCTTCTTGACGGCATCCTGCCTGTTCTGCGTGGCGTAGCAGATGTCCTCCTTGCGTGGTGTCGCAAGCAGCGGAAAGCGCCGGCGCAATGCGGCGACGATCTCCGCGGTGTCATCGACCGAGAGCGTGGTTTGGGTCACGAACGCGAGATTGGCCGGATCACGGACTTCGAGCCCGCGGACGTCCTCGTCGGTCCCGACCAGATACATGCGGCCGCCGAAGGATGTATCGAATCGTCCCATCGTGCCTTCGACCTCCGGATGGCCCGCGTGGCCGATGAGAATCACCTCGCGCCCCTCGCGCGCGTAGCGCTGCACCTCCATGTGAACCTTGGTGACGAGCGGACAGGTGGCATCGAACACCGTGAGGCCGCGCTCCTTCGCCTCATCCTCGACGGCATGCGAGACGCCATGAGCGGAGAAGATCACGGTGGCGCCGGCGGGCACCTCCCGCAACTCCTCGACGAAAACGGCGCCGAGCTCGCGCAGTCGGTCGACGACGTGACGGTTGTGGACCACCTCGTGACGCACATAGATCGGGGCGCCGAAGAGCGCGATCGCCCGCTCCACGATCTCGATGGCGCGGTCGACGCCGGCGCAGAAGCCGCGAGGGTTGGCGAGAAGAACCTGCATCAAACACTCTCCTTCTTCGGGCCGCGGGACTCTCGCGCCAGGCATCGATGAGCAGCAGCGTCGCGCCCACGGTGATGGCTGAGTCCGCGACGTTGAACGCCCACGGGAAGTACACGCCGCGCCAGTGCGCGATGATGAAATCGACCACGTGCCCGATGCGCAGCCGGTCGATGAGATTCCCGAGCGCGCCGCCCATGATCAACGTGAGGCTGAGGCACAGCAGCCGCTGAGTGCGTCCGTTGAGACGCCGCAGCCAGAGCGACTATGCCGGCAGCCACTACCACCGCAAGGCCCGCGAACAGCCACTTCTGCCAGCCTGAAGCCTCCGCGAGGAAGCTGAAGGCCGCACCCCTATTGTACGTCAAGGTGATATCGAGCACCGGCAGGAGGCGCACCGTGCCGTAGAGGGCCAGATGCTGCGACGATCCAGAGCTTGACGATCTGGTCGAGAGCGATCACCGCTATCGTGACCGGCAGCCAGCGCCAGCCGCTGGGCTGCCGCGCGGCTACGCCATCCTGGATCCGATGCACCGTACCCGCTCTCATACGAACCGGCGCACTTCGCCCGGACCTTCGACGTTGCTCACGCAGCGGCCGCAAATCTCCGGATGCTTCGGGTTCGAGCCGACGTCCGGACGGCGCTGCCAGCAGCGGACGCACTTCGGGTCGGAAGTGGGCTTCACCGCAATCCAGACTCCGCCGCGGCCGGTGTTGGTGGCGGGAGCGGCATCAGCCGGCGGCGCACCCTCGATCCGATGGACGCGGGCATGGGAGGTGATGAAGAAGAAGCGCAGCTCATCGCCCAGGGCGTCGAAGCGCGCGTACTCGTCCGGCGGGCAGTAGACATCGACCTCGGCGTCGAGCGGCGCGCCGATGGAGCCGGCGTCGCGCAGCTTCTCGAGCTCGCGCGTGACGTCGCCGCGCAGCTGCAGCAGGGCAGGCCATTCGACATCGGTGGCGGCAACCTCCGGAGCCTGATGCCAGGTCTCGAGAAACACCGACTCCGAGCGCGCGCCGGGCAGGAATCCGCCAGATCTCCTCGGCGGTGAAGGAGAGAATCGGGGCGAGCCAGCGCACCATGCACTCCGCGATGTGATGCATCACCGTCTGCGCAGAACGGCGTGCCGGGCCCGCCGTCGGCGTGGTGTACATGCGGTCCTTGAGCACATCGAGATAGAAGCCGCCCAGGTCCACGCTGCAGAAGTTGTGCACCTTCTGGTAGATCAGGTGGAAGGCGTAACGCCGGTAAGCCTCGATGATCTCCGCCTGCAACGCGCTGGTTCGCGCGAGCGCCCAGCGGTCGAGCGCCAGCAGGTCGCCGGGCGCGACGGCGTCTCGCTTTGGATCGAAGCCATGCAGGTTGCCGAGGAGGTAACGCACGGTGTTGCGGATGCGCCGATAGGAGTCCGCCATGCGCTTCAGGATCTCATCCGAGACGCTCATCTCGTTGGCGTAATCGGTGGCGGAAACCCAGAGGCGCAGCACATCCGCCCCCAGGGTGCTCATGACCTTCTGCGGCGCGACCACGTTGCCGAGCGACTTCGACTGCTTGCGGCCCTTCTCGTCGACCGTGAACCCATGGGTCAGCACGCCGCGATAGGGAGCGCGCTCGTAGAGCGCCTCCGACATGAGGAGCGAGCTGTGGAACCAGCCGCGGTGCTGGTCGGAGCCTTCGAGATAAAGATCCACCGGCGCGCTGATCTCGGGCCGCTCCGCTCCGACACACTCGAACGACAGCCCGGAGTCGGCCCAGACGTCCATGACGTCCTTGACCTTCTCGTACCTGTCGGCCTCGGCGCCGAGAAGCTCGGCCGGATCGAGCGAGAACCAGGCCTCGATGCCGTCATGCTCGACCCGCGCGGCTACCTGCTCTATGAGCTGTTGCGTGCGCGGATGCAGCTCGCCCGTCTGCGCGTGAACGAAGAGCGGAATGGGCACGCCCCAGGTGCGCTGGCGGGAGATGCACCAGTCGGGCCGGTTCTCGATCATGCCGGTGATGCGCTGCTCGCCCCAATCGGGCGTCCACTGCACCTTCCTGATGTCGCGCAGCGCATGTTGGCGCAGCCCCTTGCGTTCCATGCTGATGAACCACTGCGGCGTGGCGCGGAAAATGACCGGGGTCTTGTGCCGCCAGCAATGCGGGTAGCTGTGCACGAACGGCTCGTGATGCACCAGCCGGCCGCGCTGCCGCAGCGCATCGATGAGGACGCCGTTGGCCTCCTCGACCTTCAGTCCCGCGACGAGCGGTGTGTCAGGCAGGAAGCGGCCGTCATTGCCGACCGGATTGACGACCGGCAGTCCGTAGCGCTGGCCGACAGCGAAATCCTCGTGCCCGTGTCCCGGGGCTGTGTGGACCGCGCCGGTGCCGGCATCGAGCGTCACATGCTCGCCGAGGATGACCGGCACCTGCCGGTCCTCGAACGGGTGCTGCAGCTTCAGCCCCTCGAGATCGCGGCCCGCCGCCTCTGCCAACACCTCGAGCCGCGTCATCCCGAAGCGCTTCAGACAGGAGTCGAGCAGGTCCGCGGCGAGGATGAGTCGCAAGCGCTCGCCCGCGCGCTCCGCGTCTACCAACACGTAACGGAACTCGTCGCGCAGCGCGACGGCCTGGTTTGCAGGCAGCGTCCATGGGGTCGTGGTCCAGATGACGAGGTCGGCAGGCACGCCGTCCAGTCGCCCAGCCGTCAGCCCCATGCGGCGCTCGAGGTCGCGGGAGTCGACGACGCGAAAGGCAACATCTACCGCGGGCGAGGTCCTCTCCTCGTACTCGACCTCCGCCTCGGCGAGCGCGGAGCGGCAGTCGAGACACCAGTGCACCGGCTTCACGCCCTTGTAGAGATGGCCGTTCTCGATGACGCGGCCGAAGGCGCGCAGCTGCTGCGCCTCGTATCGCGGCGCCATCGTGAGATAGGGACGATCCCAGTCCCCGAGCACTCCCAGGCGCTTGAAGTCGACGCGCTGCTGATTCACCTGCTCCTGCGCGAAGGCCCGGCAGGCGGCGCGGAAGGCTGCCGCATCGAGCTTTTGCCCCGGACGGCCATGCTTCTTCTCCACCTGCTGCTCGATCGGCAGCCCATGGCAGTCCCAACCGGGGATGTACGGTGCATCGAACCCATCGAGGGAGCGCGACTTGACGATGATGTCCTTGAGGATCTTGTTGACGGCGTGACCGATGTGAATGGCGCCGTTGGCGTAAGGCGGCCCATCGTGCAGCACGAACCGCGGGCGGCCGCCCGCGACCCGGCGTTGTTTGCCGTAGATATCGCGCTCCTCCCAGGCGGCGACCATCGCCGGCTCGCGCCGGGAGAGGTCCGCCTTCATCGGAAAAGCGGTCTGCGGCAGGTTGATCGTGCTCTTGTAGTCGGTCATTCGAGGTTTTCAGCCATTCAAAATCTGTCGCGCCCGGGCCGCGTCCTTGTGCATCTGGACGACCAGTGCGTCGAGGGACGGGAAACGCTCCTCCTCGCGCAGCTTCGCCACGAATTCCACCTCGATCTCGCGGCCGTAGAGATCGCCCGAAAAATCGAACACGTGCGCCTCGAGGAGCGTGTGCTCGCCGTCCACCGTCGGGCGCGTGCCGAGGCTCGCTACTCCTGGCAACGCTCCGTCCGCGGCACCATGCACCCGGACGGCGAAGATGCCCTGCAGCGGCGGCCGCCTCCGCTCTATCTGGAGGTTCGCCGTCGGGAAACCCAGAGTGCGCCCGAGGCGGTTGCCCTCCACCACCCGGCCGGTCATGGAGTATGGGCGGCCGAGCCAGCGGCGCACCTGCGCAAAATCCGCCTTCGCGAGCGCATCGCGCACGCCGCTGCTGCTCACGCGCTCTCCGTCCACGGTTACCGGCGGGACGACATCGACCTGGAACCCCAGCCGCTCGCCCGCCCCCGAGAGCATCGCCGCCGTCGCCTCGCCATTACGGCCGAAGCGAAAATCATGACCCACGACGACCAGTGGCGTCCGCAGCTCCTGCCCCAGCAGCCCCGCGAACGCCTCGCCCGAGAGGCTGCGCAGCGACGGCCCGAAACGCAGCAGCCACAGGAAATCGCATCCCAGGCGATCGAGGACGCGCCAGCGTTCCCGGCACGAGGTCAGGCGCGCCGGCGCCCGATCCTCGGCCATCAAAAACTCCCGCGGCATCGGCTCGAAGGTCAGCACCATGACCGGCCGGGACAGCCGGTTGCCGTGCTCCTTGAGTCTCGCGAGCAGCGCCTGGTGACCCACGTGCATGCCATCAAAGGTCCCGATCGTGACGACGGAGCCCCGGTGGCGGCCGTTCAGGCCATTGAGTCCGCGAATGAGCTCCATGGGGCCGCTAAGCCGCTGATGTCAAAAGATTAAAGAATACAGGATTCATGCCGGCGCTTGGCGCCCCATTCGGCAGGCCCCGTGCGCGTCCTTTGCCCGACGTCCAAGAAGACGTCTCCAGCTTATGTGAAAGAGAGCGTCCTGATCCGGCTACGTTTTCGGCTAGCGTTGACAACGTCCGCCCACCTGAGCAGACTACCGGCCCCCCGAGCAGGGGCAAGGTTCATTTTCCTTAACGGAGAGCATGTGGCCAACACCAAGTCCGCCGAGAAGGCGGCTCGCCAAGCCGAGAAACACCGCGCCCGTAATGTGGCGTTGCGCTCGCGGATGCGGACAGCCGTACGCGATGTGACGGCGGCGATTGCCGGAGGGAACAAGCAGGCAGCTCAGGTCACTTACAAGGAGGCTGTTCCGGTCATCGATACTCTGGTGAACAAGCAGATCATCCACCGAAACAAGGCGTCGCGACACAAGAGCCGGCTGGCGGCTCGGATTCGCGCGATGCCGTGAGGCGACAGTGATGAATGGCCAAGAGAAGCTCCGCTGGACTGTCCTGCCGACCTCGGCTCCGATCCCGCTCAAGCTGAAGCCGGCTGCTCGTCGACAGTTCCTCCTGCAGGTGATGCGGGGCCGCGTGCCGCGCGATCCTGCTCCTCCAAAAACGCCATAACGGCCTCGCAGAGCTCCTTCGTTCCGCGGCCAGTGGCTGCGGACACGAGGAAGTGGCGACCGCGGAAGCGTAGACCGCGGACGATGGCGCGTGCGCGCTTCTCCGCCTCGGCCTCCGGTAGAAGATCGCTCTTGTTGATCACCAGCCAGCGTGGCTTCGCCGCCAGCTCCTTGCTGAACTTCTTCAGCTCCTGAACGATCGCCCGGGCATCCTTCACCGGGTCGGCCTCCGGGTCTGGCGGCGCGATATCGACCAGGTGAAGCAGCACTCTCGTTCGCTGCAGATGCCTCAGGAAGCGGATTCCGAGCCCCGCCCCCTCCGCCGCGCCCTCGATGAGCCCCGGGATATCGGCCATCACGAAGCTGCGGTGCTGCCCGACATCGACGACCCCGAGGTTCGGATGCAGCGTTGTGAACGGGTAGTCCGCCACCTTCGGCCGCGCCGCCGAAACCGCACGAATCAGGGTCGATTTTCCGGCGTTGGGTAGGCCAAGGAGACCCACGTCGGCTATAACCTTGAGCTCGAACTCGAGCGCACGCTTCTCGCCGGGTAGCCCCGGGCCGAACTGGCGCGGCGAGCGGTTGGTGCTCGACTTGAAGCGCTGATTACCCCAGCCTCCCTTGCCACCCCGGGCCACGGCCAGTACCTCGCCCTCATGGGTGAGGTCGCCCAGTTGCTCGCCGGTTTCCGCATCGCGCACAGTGGTGCCCACCGGCACGGGGATATAGAGGTCGTCACCGCTGCGGCCCGTGCAGTCACGAGCGCCGCCCGGCTCCCCGTGCTGCGAACGCAAGGTACGCTCGATGCGAAAGTCCGCCAGGGTATTGATCCCTTGCATGGCGCGCAGAAAGACGCTGCCGCCGTTGCCGCCATCGCCACCATCCGGGCCACCGAACGGCACGAACTTCTCGCGGCGGAAGCTCGTACTGCCGCGGCCGCCGTTGCCAGCCTGGACCTTGACCCTTGCCTCGTCGACGAATTTCATGCGGTATCCCGAGACGAAAACCCCGGCGCAGGGCCGGGGCTTTCAGGGTCGCAGCCGGAGCGGCAGCGGTTAAGCTTCGGCAGTCTCGGCCGGAGTTTCCGTCACGCCGATTTCCGGCAAGACGTTGACGTACAGCCGCTGCTCCGCGCCTCGGCGCTGGAACTGCACCTTGCCCGCCACCTTGGCGAAGAGCGTGTGGTCGACGCCGACGCCGACGTTGGAGCCGGCACGCACGGGCGTGCCCCGCTGCCGGATGATGATGTTGCCCGCGAGCACCTGCTCGCCGCCGAAGCGCTTCACGCCGAGTCGCTTGGAGTGGGAGTCGCGGCCGTTCTTGGTGCTGCCGCCAGCCTTTTTATGTGCCATGATGTGCCTCAGCCCGCGCTGATGTCCGTCACCTTGATCTCGGTGAACGGCTGACGGTGATTCTTCTGCCGCAGGTAGTGCTTGCGGCGCTTGAACTTCACCACCGATACCTTGGCGCCTTTGCCGTGGCGAACCACGGTGGCGACCACCTTACCCCCCGCGATCATCGGATTGCCGAGCTTCACGTCGGCACCCTCGCCGACGAGCAGGACCTGGCCGAACTCGACCGTGGCGCCGGCCTCGGCGTCGAGCTTTTCGACGCGCAGCACGCCGTCTTTGGTGACACGATACTGCTTTCCGCCGGTGGCGATCACTGCGTACATAGGCTTAAGCAAGCGGGGGTCTGAAGAAAGGTCGCGCATTCTACTGGCGCTCTCCCGGCGGGTCAAACGGCTGTTCCGCGGGCCAGGAAAGGCCGCGATCCGCGCGCTTTCGGCACGCCTTTGCGCCAATTACGGCCCTCGCGCACGCTTGGTCCATTCTCGGCGGCGCCCGTGTCGGCTAGGATGCGTGGCCGTACTCAAGGTCCGTCTGCTAATGACATTGGAAGAAATACGCGCGCTCGTCCACTCGGACCTCGGTTCCGTGGACCAGGTGATCCGCGCGCGGCTGAAGAGCGCTGTCCCGCTGGTGGACCAGATCGCCGAGCACATCATCTCCGGGGGTGGCAAGCGGCTGCGGCCACTGCTCGTCGTGCTGGCCGGCCGGGCCTGCGGGCACCGGCCGCACGCTCACATCGAGGCTGCGGCTTTCATCGAATTCATCCATACGGCGACCCTGCTCCACGACGACGTGGTGGACGGCTCCTCGCTCCGCCGGGGCCGCGACACCGCGAACCAGGTCTTCGGCAACCAGGCGAGCGTGCTCGTCGGCGACTTCGTCTACTCCCGCGCCTTTCAGATGATGGCTTCGCTGACGTCCCAGCCGGTCATGGAGATCATGGCCGATGCCACCAACGTCATCGCCGAGGGCGAGGTCATGCAGCTCATGAACGCGCATGACCCCGACACGACAGAGCAGCGCTACCTCGAGGTCATCTACCGCAAGACCGCGAAGCTCTTCGAGGCCGGCGCGGAAGTCGCCGCGGTGCTCGCCGGCAGCCCGCGAGCAGGTGCGCAAAGCGCTCGCGGCCTATGGCCGTCATCTCGGCACGGCCTACCAGCTCGTGGACGACGTGCTCGACTACCGCTCGAATCCCGCCGAGCGCGGCAAGAACCTGGGCGACGACCTCGCCGAGGGCAAGCCTACCCTGCCTCTCATTCACGCGCTGCGCAACGGCAATGAGATCGCAGCGGGCCGCGATCCGCGCTGGCCATCGAGAAGGGCGGCCTCGCCCAGCTCGAGCCCATCATCGCGGCCATCGAGGCGACCGGCGGCCTGGAATACTCCGCCCGGCTGGCCCGCAGCGAATGGCGGAACGGGCGCTTCGGCACTCGAACCGCTGCCGGAGATCTCCCTATAAGGACGGGCTCGCGGCGTTGGCGCGGTTTTCGGTCGACCACACGACCTGAGGGCCGCCAAGCCGCTGGGCCGCTCTCTGCCAGCGGAATTGATTGCCGCCGCGGGGGCGCTTCAGTACACTTCGCCCCCCGCCCTTCTTGCCGCCTCCGGCCGCCCAGCGGTCCGCGGACTCCGTCGATCTCGGGGTGTAGCTCAGCCTGGTAGAGCACTACGTTCGGGACGTAGGTGTCGCAGGTTCAAATCCTGTCACCCCGACCATTGATTTTATTGAAGTTTTTTTCTTGCGAACGCTATTGGTTCCAGGTCCAAAATAACAATTGGTTCCAGTTTTGGTTCCACTTTTCGCGGTGGTCGGGGATAGCCGTGGGTAGACGCGTGCGAACGGTCGCCGGATCCACGCCAACAAGGAAGTCCGTCCCCCTTCGGCGCGATCCGCTGCCAACCCTGCGCAACCGAGCAGGCGACGAGCTCTACCCCAACGGCATCTCCGAGTTCAACATCTCGCGCCTCGTTGCGTTCATCTCTGCCCACCCGGAACGCTTCCCCACCGAGTCCGTCGAGCTGTCTGAGATCCCTGGATTACGGCGGCAGCAAACGGCTGGAGGACGCCGCTGAGCTAGGATGCGCCACACCCGTCGCAGGCTCAGTCCAGATCTACTGCCTCGAACAACTCGAGCAGCTTCTGTTCGTTGAGGTTGATCTTCAAATCACCGAAGTCCAACAGATACCAGACCCTCTCCTCTCTCAACCTCTGGACTGTCATGGACCTCATAGATAGTGGCGACACTCCCGGCCCTTTTACCCGCCTTGTCAATATCACGCACTGAGCCATCTTCGTTGTAGCCACCCAGCGGAAACGAGCGAGTGAAAGTCTCATCGTTCCGCAGCCGAAATTCTTCATTCACCTTGAAATGCGCTTTCATCTACCTCACTCCGGTCATCGCTTCCCGAAAGCCCCCGCACACATCGCGCAGCGCAGCCCGAAGCTGCCGGCCCGAGTAATTCCCGCCGCTCATCTGTGCTGATTGTGCACCGGCAGGAGGGCTACCGGAATGAAACTTGCTTGGCAGGCAGGTCATGAATGGCAACCTCGGGAACTCCCCCTCCGGATCTCGACCGCCGCGATGGCAGAGGCTGCTGTTCAGTCCACACGTCATAGTCGCAGCCGGCATTGTGGGTATGGTCCTCATCACGGCCGCTTACCTCGCCGGTCGCCGTCACATACTTCCGCATTCTCCTATCACTTTTAGCGTGGCAACTGAAGTCGCCGCTAATGTCCGCGCCTCCATTCTGTTCGTACTTGTTGCCCTGCAATTCTTTCTCATAGGCACGGCTAGTATGGTAATTGGCCTTAGGTTCCGATGGAGGGGTCTGGCACTGGCACTAGCTCTGGGAATAGCCATGCTTGAAGTCGTGGGTCCCTTTGTTGACCTCTATAGTTGGATTACGTCCGCTTTGATTGTCAATATTGTTGGCGGAACCATCTTTCTGGCCGTTTGCGAGACGCTTACGTACCACCGGCGACTCAAGGATTGGTTCTCCGATCGCTATCGTGTCTTCGTCGACAAGGTGGAAACGGCGAGAACGGTCCGGGAATTGGAGCTCTCTGGCACGGGAAGCTTCGTAACCGACGCGCTGTTGATTACATGCACCTTGCTTCCCCTTGCCTACTGGGCTGGGGAAGCACACGCGATGAAATTGCTCCACCTGTGGGGCTAGCTAGCAGCTCGATCCCTCAATTCAAGCGCTTCCGAAGTAAGCACTCCGGCACCCCCGTTCTTCCGACGTTGAGCTAATGGCTCGATGCTCTGGCGGCGGCAATCGGCCGCATTGCGAGGGCATGACGATGAGCGAAGAAACGCGAGGGGAGCTGACGCTGGGGCAGCAGCGCTTCATGGAGCGGATGCAAGAGGCCCAGAACGAGGGCGTGTCGCTGCCGGATTACTATCGAGCGCACGGCCTGAGCATGGCGATGCTGTACAAGGTGCGGCGCCAGCTGGTCCAGAAGGGCATCGTGCCGCCGACCCGACAGCAGGAACAGATGGTGAGCGGGCCGGGGAAGTTCGTTCAGGTGCGAGTGCAGGAGTCGCCGGGCGGAGCGGAGCTGGCGGTCCGCGGTCCGGTATGCCGGCTGCGCCATCCGAGCGGGTGGCTGATCGAGTGCGGGATGTGGCCGCAGCCGCAGTGGCTGTTGCAGCTGATCGGAGAGCGGCCATGATGCGCCCGTATGGAGAGGGGCTGAAGGTCTACCTGTATCGCGAGCCGGTCGACATGAGGAAGTGGCGCAACGGCCTTGCCGCCCTGGCACAGGAGGTGATGAAGGTCGACCCATTCTCGGGCGCGCTGCTGATCTTCGTGGGCAAGTACTACAACGCCGTGAAGATCCTCTACTGGCACCGCAACGGATTTGCGGTTTGGCACAAGGTGATCGAGGGCCGGGAGAAGTTCTGCTGGCCGAGGCTCATGGAGCAGGAGGTGGTGACGCTGACTGCCGAGGAGCTCGAGTGGCTGCTCGATGGATACGACATCTTCAGGCAGCCGCACAAGATGCTGCGATTCAAGCACGCGGCGTGAGAGTTAGATGTTGTAATGTGCGGCAGGCACGGTATAATTTCATTCCGTGCCTGCCCCACCGCGCGCCCACCCACTCCTCGATCAGAACGCCGAGCTTGCGGCGCGATTGAAGCTCTCCGAGGAGTCCCTTCGGCAGCTCAGAGAAGCTCACGAGCAACTTCAAGTTCAGCACCACCAGGCCCTCGAGCGCAAGGGGCTGCTCGAAGAGGAGGTGCGGTGGCTGAAGGGCCAGCTCTACGGCCGCTCCTCCGAGCGTCTCACCGACTCTGGCGCCTTGGCCGATCAGAAGATGCTGTTCAACGAGGCCGAGGTGCTCGCCGCTATCGAGGCGGCAGAGGCAGCCGATGAGCAGCGCACCACGATCATCGCCGCCCATGAGCGCAAGGCGCGCCCACACAGTGGCGGCCGCGAACCGATCCCAGCACATCTGCCGCGCAAGGAGATCACGCACGATCCGCCAGCGCACGAGAAGTGGTGCACGCACGAGCACGAGGGAGTGTGCTGGGCGAGAGAGCGCATCGGGGAGGAGGTCAGCGAGCGCTATCACTTCGAGCCCGCAAAGGTGTGGGTCGAGCGGCACGTGTACCCGAAGTACGCCTGCGGGCACTGCCACCAGGGCGTGACGGTCGCCGCGGCGGTGAAGAACATCCTGCCGAAGTCCAACGCCAGCGCCTCGCTCTTGGCGCACGTCGTGACTTCCAAGTTCGAAGACGGGCTGCCGATCTTCCGGATCTGCCGGCAGCTCGAGCGCCAGGAGGTGCGACTGAGCCCGGGGACCATGGGCACCTGGGTCAACACGGTCGGCTCCGAGGCGGTGGTGCCGCTAATCAACCTGATGAATGATGATCTGCTCGCCGAGCCCCTCGTGCAGATGGACGAGACGTACCTGCAGGTGTTGCAGTCCGAGAAGGCACCGAGCTCGGAGCACTACATGGTGGTGCGCGCCGCCGGCCCTCCCGGCAGGCGGATCGTGCTCTTCACGTACGTTCCCTCGCGCACCGCAGCGGCGCTGAAGGAACTGCTGACCAGTTCCGAGGGACCGTTCCGCGGCAAGCTCCTGACCGATGGGCTCGAGCTTTACGACATCGTGACCGAGTCGTTGGGTCTCCAACACTTTGGATGCCTGCAGCACTGCCGGACGTACTATCACAAGGCGCTGAAGGTCACCGAGCTCCCCTCCGGGCGCGCCCTCGCCAAAGTGGCGATGGAGGATTATCTCGGCAAGGTGTTCAAGACCGAGCGGGAGATCAAGGAACTGCGTGAGGAGCGCGAGCGCACCGGCGGCACCTTGGAACCCGATGAGGTGCTAAAGCTCCGCCGGCAAAAATCCGCGCCGGTCCTCGCAGCGTTCAAGAGCTGGGTCGAGGACCTCCTGCCTGGCGTGCCCCCGCAGAGCGCCCTCGGCAAGGCGCTCGCCTACACCACCAAGCAGTGGCCGAAACTGGTGCGCTACCTCGAGCACCCGGACGTGCCTGCTCATAACAACTATATCGAGAACATCATCCGCCCCTTCAGCCAGGGGCGGCGCGTTTGGCTCTTCGCGAACAACCCGTTCGGTGCCAGGGCGAGCGCCAACCTCTACTCCCTCGTTGCCACCGCTCGCGCCAATGGCCTTGAGCCCAGTGCGTACCTGAACTTCCTGTTCGAAAATCTCCCCGCCGCCGAGACCGTTGAGGCCCTCGAAGCGCTGCTTCCCTGGAACGCTCGCAGCTCCCTGCCGCCCGCCCGCCGAGCCGCCTGAGCCAAGCCCGTCTGCGATCCCCCGCGGCCCCTACGCCGGCGCGCTGTCGCGCGCAAGAACGGGGATGCCGGAGGGCTTACCTTCCGAAGGGGCACTCCGTATCTGAGTCCCCCCGGTGGACGCCTGTGACCCGCGACCGTCCGAAGCGTTCACACGGCAGGGGCCACTGGTTCGATCCCAGTACCGCCCACCAATAAAATCAGCCACTTACGATATCCATTACAACATCGACCAACTCCGTATGGCAGCGGTATGGCAGATGTTCAGAGCCTCTCCCGTGGATTCCGGCGGACAAACGTGGCCGCCCGAGAGTGGCCACGCTCCGCCCGCTCGACGATCGACTAGTTGATCCCAGAGAAGCCGCCCGGGGTGGTGCGCTGCTCTGCGGTAATCAGGCCCAGCTTTTCCAGCCGCGCCTCAATCGCCCTTAGGGTGCGTCCATGCTTGACCGCGATAGCGGCAGGCGACTCGCCGCCTTTGAACTGAGCAATAAGCGCCTTCTCTTCCTCTGTCGTCCACGTCTGCCCCACGTTTTCCGGCAACTGCGCGCGCCGCTGTGCTCGCACGGCGGTCAACTCAAGTGCCGAAAGGCCCGCAAGTAGCGCTCGCAGCACATCCGTGCGGTGGACGATGCACTCCCTCGGGAGCGACTCACCAGATCGGGGATCGCAACCTTGGATCAGCGCGGTGAAGATCGCCCGTGATTGAGAATTGTCGTTTCTCATGACCGTTTCTCCTGAGCTATCAGTCTTCTGGGATGACTGTGTCGTGTTCATCAGCAGCCGCTGTGGGGTTCCAGTGGTAGTCCAGCACGAATCTTTACCGAATCGGCCGGTTCCGCCGGCACGGCTAAATAGACACTATAGTGTATAGACACGATAATGGTCAACGGTGACGCTTCCGACCATGGCTCGGAAGACGCTCATCCGCTGCATCGGAGAAGAGGTACGTGACCGGCGAAGGGCGCTTGGCTTTAGCCAAATTGCTCTTGCTCACGAGGCCGAAATACATCCCAATGTTGTCGGCCGCCTCGAGCGCGGGGAGTACAATCCGACAGTTGCTCTCTTGGAGCTACTGATCAAGCCCCTTGGTCTGGCGCTATCAGACCTACTTGCCGGTGCTGAGAGACGGCGTGGATCCTAGCAGGAGAGACGTCTCTGGTTTAGCCAAAACACAATCGCCGTTGAGCCGTGCTCGCGTAGCTCATGCCGGCCGCCAGCGCCGCAGTGGCACCACGATAGCCCGAGGCACCGCATAACCGTTAGTGATAGACTGAGTACGGACGGCACGCCGGGCTCGAGGTTGCCATGACATCTGAGGTTGCTCTTCTCAACAAGTCGTGCATCGCACTGGCGGCAGACAGTGCGGCAACCGTGTCCTACTGGGATAAGGGCGAGCAGAAAACCAGATATTTCAAGGGCGCCAACAAGATATTCAATCTATCTGCTGTCCACCCGGTAGGGCTCATGACATACGCTTCAGCGACTCTGCAAGGAGTACCTTGGGAAGTCATCGCAAAAGCCTATCGTCAGCATACCCAGCTGAAATTTCATGACGAGCTGCCATCCTACGCCGAGGATTTCTTTGATTTCGTGGCGACTAACGCTCATATGTTCCCTATCGCCACCCAGGAAGAGCAGTTCAGGGCACAGATCGACCGGGTAGCAGCCAAGATTGCCTACCCCGTCTTGGCCGATCCCACCTTTCGCGACGAAGCCGATACCACCAAGCAGCGTGCTGTGTATGCGGCGCTATTTGAACAGCGCAAAGCTCTAGTTGCTTCTTCGAAATTCTTGCCTGGCGCAGAGCAAGCAGACGCAGACTCTGCAATCGCGCGGTTCGGTGGTCAAGTCAAGGAAATGCTCGAGGCGGACAGCTGGTATCACCCAGTGCCCAGAGATGCAACGGCTGAACTCGCCCAATCAGCCATTCTCGGAATCTACAAAGAGGATTTCACCAGCTTACAAGGGACAGGCCTGGCGTTTGCTGGCTACGGGGATAAGGAGTATTTCCCTCGCATGGTCGTGTATCGTTGCGCGGGAATGCTTCTTGGCAAATTGCTCCGCTCCAAAGACAGCGAGGTGGTCATCAATCAGGAGAATTCCTCGGATCTAGTCCCGCTTGCCACCTCCGAGATGATCGGAACGTTCATATGGGGCATTAGCAACAAGGGGCTCGATCAAATATTCAATTCCTTTAAGACCCAAGCAGCAGCTTTTATCGAGGGCGTCCGGGCGGCAGGCACCCCCTTGGACACCATCAATGTTGATTCTCTTATTGAGCAAGCCGCGCTAAAGCACATGGAAGAACTAATCAGCCAATTCCACGCATCTCACCAAGCCCCGTTAAGAAGAGTCATAACAAACTTGCCATTCTCGGAGATGGCAGAGTTGGCAGAGGCGCTTGTGTTTATGGAATCAATGAAAGAGAGGGTGACTAGCCCTGCGCAGTCCGTAAGCGGCCCCATCGACGTAGCAGTTATTTCGAAGGGCGACGGGTTTATATGGATCAAAAGAAAACATTATTTTGATCCAAAATTGAACCCTCGCTTCTTTAGTCGGCATAAGGGCATCTAACTCTTGGAGGCACGATATGCTCCCCGAAAACACCCGCCCTCCAGCCATTACCTCTCCTAAGGTAGGAAGACCCGTGCCAGACGAAACGCTGGAGCGAGACACGAAGGCGCCTCTGCACACGTCCCACCCGCTTCCAAGTCAAGAGAACCGAGAGGGCGGAGCGCACCCTCGAGATCACGATCTACCGCCGGGCCGCCCCTAGACCAGAACCCTGTCAATTGACGTATGTTCTAGTTACGCTTTAAGTGCCGAGATCCCGAAACGGTAAGACCGGCGGTGTCGCACTGATCTGGACGGCCTTCAACTCGTTTTCCGTGGCAATTAAGAGCGAGCCATGCGTGTTGCTAGTAAATGCGGGGAGGTTTAAATAGACCATAAGCATTGCGGTAGCGGCCGCATCGCCAGTGGAGTCCAAAAGGATAAACCCCACGAGAGACGCAGTATTCCCCTGGGCATGCGCCCCGTACAACTGCCCGAGATGCAATTCAAGTACCCAAACACGACGGGGCAGGTCACCAAGCCGCAGATGTTGGCGGACCTCTGAGGCCACCGCATCTGTCATTGCGGCCCATGCCCGGATTTTCCGTTTGTCGAGAAGCAGAAGGCGCGTCACGAATTGGTCTGCAAACGAGACCACCTCTTCGTCCTTCATTGAGGCCGTGGTCTCTTCCAGCACGTCTTGCCAGAGACTCAGCGTAAACTCAAGAGCTTCCTCTCCGGTCAGAAACACGTCCGTCGGAAGGAGCGGGACCGCGGCATACGCTTGATCGAGCGCATAGGAAGGCCCACCCTTTTGTGTAAGCGGAAGATAGGGGCCGCTGTTGTCATTGTGTATGACAAACTGTGGCACCCAACTGACCGCGTGTATTGCCTTTATAGCCACGCCGCGAGCGAGGCTTAGGCTCACTTGATCAGTTTGGACGGGCTTGTCTGAAAAAGTATGACCCACGACCACTACCGCATGTCCTCCACTTCTCGGGTAGAGAATCAGTAGGACTGGAATCTCGGACTCGACATAGGCATGAACCACCCGTCGCGCCCGAGATAGTTGATCATCATTGAGAATACTACCCAAGGCGAAAGGCACTCCCGGAGCAAGCGGAATGGGGTGCGGTGAATAGCCGGCGGCACGAATCGCTTCAGTTATCTGAGGTAGGGTCAGACCGCCGCGGTTCGGTAGGATCCGACCACTCACATTGTATCGAGTTGCAGCCCCCGTTATCTGAGCGGGATCGTATGCGCGGTCGCCCTCCCGCTTGCGCATCGTTCGCAGGGCCATCCAGATTGATGCCTGAGCGCAAGCGCCGACCGCATTGTCTTGCTGCATGAATGGCGTACCCAGAACGCTGAGCTTTACTCCGCCAAGGTTCACCGGAAACTCATCGGCACAACGGATGAACCCGCTCGACGAGTGGACCTTGAGGAACGAAGCCCCCACAGGGGTGCGGATGACCGGTCGCAGCGTTATGAAACCAAGGTAGCTTCCCTTTACCCCTGGTCCATCCAGGAACGGCAACACTCCCTCTTCCGCCATAGGCGCCACAGAGAAAAAGTGGAATCTCGCACAATGTCGGCCAATGTGAGCGAACTGCCGACTGTAGTAGGCGTTGAACTCGGCGAGAAAGTCGAGATCCTGCACTCGCCGCTGTATAACAGCCGCCTTTGCACCTAGTAGCGCAACATGTGCGCAGCATGCGCGTAAGGAATTCTGGGTGGGCGACCAGTATTCGGGGTCGCGCCTGCAAAGGCTTTTGAGCTCATCGTAGACCTTCTGTTCAAGGTCTGCGGAGTCAGTAAAAGAGACGAGTCCTAGGCGATCATCCATAATAGGATGCCGCCTCGAGGGCGGCTTTGTTCTTTTCAACTAATCAAAGCAATACGACGGGTTTCGACTCCTCCAACGCCCGTCGTTGCTTCTCTCGGATTTCCTCGATCTTGGGAGTTACCCGTTCGGAAATGTCGCGATGCAGCTCTTGCACTTCCTCGGCTGGGATTAGACGCTCTTTCTCGTCGCCCTGTGCCGTTTCGAGCACGAGCTTCCCAAGTGTCACGCGAGCCATGTGTTCCCCCACCCCTGTATTATTATGCGACGGCGCAGACACCTTCCGGGACCTGCGTCCCAGAAGCGCGTCCGAAACGAGCCCCTGCAAGCTCCGGTTTCCGGCCTCACCGCGCTGTTAGCCCCGCATCAACGGCGCATATACGCCATTCATGACAAGTTGCGTTCCATTGAGTAGCTTCACTCAAAGTCATGCCGCCCGTCAAGTCCAGTCGGGGAGAGCGGAGAGCGAACGGCTTCAAAAAGCAACGCTAATGCTCAGCCTGATGAGCTGAACTCGGTGTAGTGAGGACGCGCAGACTGCTTGCCGGGGTGCCGAGCGAGAGAAGTCAACGCTTCCTTAGAGCGGCGGATCACTTCAGCTCGTCGTCTGAAAGAACACCCTTGTCCTTCAATTCGGACACGATCCGAATTGCCTCATCTCCTCTAAGCTGATCCAGCTGAGCGGCGACAGGCAGAGGAATTCCGCTCGAGTGGGTGCGCGAAGCAACTCGCTTTAAGATGGCACGCGCTCGCGCCGCGTCAATGTCCAAAACCGTTGGCTTCTTCGTGGCGTGGCTCTCGACTGTACCCTGGGCGGCAGCTTGAGGAATGAAAACAGCCTCCCTAGCCCTCCCAAACGCAGCCAGCACCCGACTGCGTACCTCATCAGGATTGATATCATCCTGAGCCGCATCGGCGAGAATTTGCTCATCCGATTGCTTCATCACCTCGTCGACCAGCAACTCCTTCACTCGAGTAACCGTGGCCCGCCTGTTCTTTAGTTCCTCGCTCATACTTTCATCACCTTCATTCGTGTCTGGTAGCCGCGAAGCAGTCGGCGGCAAACAGTCTCATACTGGGTTTGATTCATCGCCAAGGCCGCCTTAATGGCCGCTGGGCTCTCTCCATTTGCACGGCCTTGAATCACGCGAAGCACTTCAGTATCACCTTCGAAGCACTTGCCCAATTGCTCTACAAAATTTCGCAACTCTTGCTCTGACGACGCAATCTCCTCAGGATTCGCTTCGTCGCCGGCGTTTAGCTCTTCGAGCTCGTCGGTAGTCTCGTCGCCACTCGCCATGGCGCGGTCAAGGGGCGCGGAACGCCGGGCTTTGTGCCTCGCGTGCGCCAAGCTCCGCATAATGCCGGTTAAAAACACCAGGGTTTCGAGGTCCTTTCGCCATTGTCGCCTCTCCAGCGCAGCCACGAGCGCCTCCTGCATCAAGTCGCCGGCCGACCACCCGGTGCCGCTAGCGTAAGTCGCCGCGACCCGCTCGAGGCGGACGCAGTCGGCGGCCGTTAGCGCAAAGATGCGCCCCTCAATTTCTTTATCTGTCAGGTACTTACAAGCTGCGGATTCGGTCATGTTCACTTCCGGGTCGCTCCTCGCCCCTGTACGTAGGCTCTCGCTCCAAGGCCGGTCCGACATCTCTTCATTACTGTCGGGCACCCTTTCCCCGCAGAGCCTATTTGAGCAGACCCCGCTCGTTGCGGGTGCCACAGCAGGAACGGATTATGACGCACGAAAACACGGTTCATCCGGCACCGCCCCCGGCAGGCGCCAATCACCCCGAACATCACCCACACAAGGCGGCCGTGACTATCGATGGGCAGCGCAAGGAAATTGCTGCCGGAGACTACCTGGTCAGTACGCTCAAAGTTGAGCTCGGAGTACCGCCAGATTACGAGCTCGACCAAGTAGTCCATGGCGAGTTCCGCCCCTTGGCCGACAACGCTCACATCGATATCAAAGGGGGAGAGCACTTTATCTCGCATGTTCGTCGCGGAGGTTCCTCGTGACGATAGCATCGGGTCAACTGGAGCCGTTGCAGGCTCTGTGTGCAGGGGTACAAGTGTTGCGGGACGGGCCTCACGAATATGTGCATCTTATGAAGTTACAGATCCGCGTGGGAGGCACGAATCACGTCGTCGACGCAATTCTCTGTCCAGCAGCCCACAGCGGATACACGACCCGACTATTTCTCTCCCAGGCCTTCCCAGGCAAAGGTGCCAATTGGAGCGTGCATCAGATATTGGGGCGAGCATGGCACACTTGGTCGTGGCAAGGTGTGCCCGCGAGTATGACTTTACTGCAAATACTGATGTGCCACTTGGACGCACTTGAATGAGTCTTCAGTTTCGCATTACCGATCATTTGCTCGGATTAATCCATGCTGATCTGCATCGCCCACATGCATTTGCAGGGGAGCGAGTTGGGTTTCTTACCTGTGGCGTCGGTCGAACGGTCAATGGAGGCCTGGGAGTCTACGCTGCTCGCTATCATCCTGTACTCGATGAGGACTATGTCGAGGACAACAGCGCAGCTGCCATGTTGGGACCGGGAGCATTTCGCAAAATTCTGCAAACCATCTATCACTCTCCCGCCTCCGTATTTCACGTGCACCGACACGATCATCGCGGGACGCCGTCGCCTAGTGAGACGGACAAATCTGAGAGTAAGCGATTCATTCCCGATTTCTGGAAGGTGTGCCCTCGGCACCCGCATGGCACCTTAATTCTAAGTTTCGATGCAATTTGGGGACAAGTATGGAATCCAACGGACAGAAGTATCGTGCAATTTGACTCCTGTCTAGTCATCGGCGACAGCCTGCGAACAACGAGGATGCGACGTGATAAATGAGCGTAGTGCGCGACAGGGATTCCTTGGCCCGCGCAGCGATGAGATTCTATCTGACGCCACCGTCGCGATTGTAGGAAATTGCGGAGGCGGTTCTCACATTGCGCAGCAACTAGCTCACGTTGGAATCGGTAACTTCTTCCTCGTAGACCCAGACATTGTCGAAGAGGTAAATCTGAACCGAATGATTGGCAGCATCCCTGAAGATGCTCGCCGCGACAGATTCAAGACTGATGTTATCCATCGCTTGATCAAGGGCGTGAATCCCGATTTAACGGTCACGGTACTCAAGAGCAAGTGGCAGGCTTCGGCGATTCATCTGCGTGGTTGCGACATTGTTTTCGGTTGCGTTGATGGATATGAAACGCGAAGCGAACTTGAGGCGTACTGCCGGAGATTCCTGATTCCATACGTTGACGTCGGAATGGATGTCAGTCGTTTTTCAGATCGATACACAATTACTGGACAGGTCATAACCTCAATCCCCGGCAAAGCTTGCATGTGGTGCATGGGGTTCTTGACAGAAGCGCTACTGGCCGAAGAGGCTGGTCAATATGGCGCCGCCGGGGCACGCCCTCAAGTAGTATGGCCAAACGGTGTGCTAGCTTCGCTGGCGGTCGGCATCGGAGTTCGCCTTCTCTCGCCCTGGAGTAACGACCCCATAGTTCCGTATCTGGTGTACGACGGGAACCGTCAGAGCGTCACGGGCAGTTCGCGACTAATGCACATCGATCCACTTAAGTGCGTTCATTACCCGATCGAGGCTGTTGGGGACCCCCTTTGGACCACAGAGAACGACGCTGCATAAAATGAGCTCTTGAGCCGAAAGCTCGCACCGAGATCGGACTTACAGGACATCCCAGCGCGCTCGTGATCTTCAGAAAGCCGACTCCTGGTCGGGCACAGGATTGTGTAAACACTGCCTAGATTAGCGCCCCGCTGCAGGCGCTACAGAGGTAGGGACCGCGGGCGGAGACAAGCGTCAGTTCTCGGCAACGGTAGCAGTAGGAGATTACAGATTTGAACGGGTGCGCGCCCGCTTTCCTTGCGTACTCCTCAACCCTAGCGATGAGTTTTGAGAATGGCGGTCGAACAGGCCTGATTTCTGCGCGTTGAATGGTCTCGGCTGGCCATAGGATCGCAGTGGGTATCTCTGCGTAACCGGGAATCTGCTCAAGGGGCAGTGTGGCAAGTCCGCAGGGGAGCCCCCTGATCTTGGCCAGCTTGTTGGCGACAGAGTTACGGACTGCGGTAGGCATTGAGGTCCGTGACGTAAACGAGAACCCCGCCTCCACGATGAATGCCTCGAGTAGAAATACTTGCGGCACACCGAAGTTGATAAGCTTTTCGAGTTGCTTAATCGTCTTTCGAAACTTGTGATCCTTCAGCGACTTCACTTCGCCAGATTTTTTGACCTTACTCGTCTTCAGCTCGAAGCAGCGATAGAGCAGCGGGCGCCGATGAGCTCCAGGGACAGGTGGCAGACGAACCGCGAACATTAAATCGATGTCGCCTTCGAATGATGGATCGGTTAAATCCAGCGGAATGCCAACCGCGCGCCAAGCCCAGTATCCATTGGCCAGGGGCGAATAGCGAGGCATGGAACTCTGTATCCTCCACGCACACGCTTTCTCCCGGTTATTATTATCGATGTTGAAAAGCTCGTCGGAGAACGCATCGCCGGTAAAATGAGGCGCTAGTAGAATGTGTGCTAAGGCGCTGCGGGATTCCATTACGACATCATAGCCCAATCGACAGAACCCTATCGCGTCGGCCCCTCCCGGGTTCGCAAGTCCTTTTTATTTTTTTGCAGCTCGTCCGCGATCATTTCCTGATCGGACCTCGAAGGAGGCATTCGATCGACGAAGCGCTTGACATCCGCCGAGAGCTTACTCGCGCCTTGCGCTACCAGGATGTCGCTGAGCGCCCACCAGCCTTGCTCTATCTTTTTTCTTGTCTCTACAAGGGTCTTCTTGCCGGACTCAGTACGGGGCTTCATTTTATGGATGTGCAGGCCAGCCTCCTCCACCCGCTCCCACAGTCGCCAAGATTCGCCGCGCTGCTGGGTTCGGTAAGTTCCGTCGCGCCTAGGTACACGATTCTCGCCCCTAACAGCCCGTTCCGTTGCATTCGCGGGCACGCCCTGCTCCCGTAGATGCCGCGCGAATTCTGTCCTCCACATCCTCAGTGTCGCCTTTCGAATGTTCAGCCGCTCCCCTGCTCACTCACCGCCTTATCGCAGGTCTGCAACTGCAGCTTGTTCGGACCGAGATGAGATCACCTTCGAGGTCACGCACCCGTTCCATCCCCTACGCGGCACCCGCTGGGTATTGAGGAACCAGGGTCAGAGCTGGGGCGAGGAACGAGCGATGTATCTCGACGCGCAGGGCCGGCTGCGCGGGATGCTGCTGTCGTGGACGAGCCTGGGGGGCAAGGATGCTCTTCGCGCAAGCCTCCGCCGGAAGATCATGGTGGCGACCGGACGATTTGCTGGATCTGGCAGCACTGGTGAGCGAGATCGCGCAGCGGGGGCAACGATGATGGCGTCAGGCAAATTACGCCGCATCTGTAAGCTGATAAATGCCGCGACATTGCATGACGGCGGGTGGGCGAGCGCGCTCTAATTCGCTGCACTGTGTCGGACTTCTCACGCATCTCGGGCCTGTCCAAACGGGCTTTACACCGACTCATGTGCGGCGTATATTATCTTACGTACTGGGAGCCGACCGAGCCACAATGCCGCCACGGGACCGCAAGATCGAGCTGCTCCGGCGGGAGGGTGCCCTGAATTGCCGCCCGCGAGCGGGTGCGCGCCCCTTGGTTCCTCGGCAACCGCTTCTTCGACGCCCGCGATCTGGTGCAGGTCAAGTACGAGATGCTGCGCCATGTGCGGGTGGAGGGGGCCGACAAGACTCAGGCCGCCGCCCTCTTCGGCGTCTCCCGCCCGACGTTCTATCAGGCCGAAGCCGACTTTGCCCGCGCCGGACTTGCCGGGCTCATCGCCAAGCCGCGGGGTCCGAAGAGCGCCCACAAGTTGACCCCGCAGGTCATGGCGTTCATCGAGGCGCGCTTGGCAGGCGAGAGCGTACCGGGAGCACGCGTGCTGGCGCGCGAGTTGCGCCGAGAGCTCGGCATCACGGTTCATCCCCGCAGTATCGAACGCGCCCTGGCGCGGAAAAAAAAACAGCAGACCCTCCCCGCTCCCTGACCCCGCCGCCAGAGGCGCTCAGCTCTCTACGAGCGCGTGCGCTGCGAGGTGCTGGCCGGTCAGGCGTGCTGCGAGGGTCTGAGCGCCATTGTCTATCACGGCCTCATCCGCGGACTCTCCCTGCTCTCAAGTCCAGGCGCCCCGTCCGTGGCGCCGGCCGCTACCGCCCGAACGGTGCCCAGCGTGCGCACCGATCCGCAGTTCCTGCACGTGCTGGCCAACATGGTCCTACAGACCCATCAGGAGCTGACCCATGTTTACTGAGACCCCTCAGAAGGTCCGCCCCGAGCATCTGCGCCGCGATGCCTTCTTGTACGTTCGCCAGTCGACGCTGCGGCAGGTGTTTGAGAACACCGAGAGCAGTCAGCGCCAGTATGCCCTGCGCGAGCGGGCGGTAGCCCTGGGCTGGCCCCTCGAGCGTATCCACACCATCGACAGTGATCTGGGTATCTCGGGCGCCCATGCCGAGAACCGCGATGGCTTCCAGCACCTGGTCAGCGAGGTTGCGCTCGGCCACGCCGGGATCGTCCTCGGGCTCGAGGTCTCGCGCCTGGCGCGCAACAACGCCGACTGGCACCGCTTGCTCGAGCTGGCAGCGCTCACTGAGACGCTGATCCTGGACGAGGACGGCGTTTACGATCCGGCTCACTTCAACGACCGGCTGCTGCTGGGCCTGAAGGGCACGATGAGCGAGGCGGAGCTGCATGTACTGCGGGCGCGTCTTCTCGGCGGACAGCGCAGCAAAGCGCGCCGTGGCGAGCTCGTGATGGGGCTGCCCATCGGGCTGGTCTACGACTCCCTCGGAGCCGTCATCCTCGACCCGGATCAGCAGATCCAGCAAGCGGTACGGCTTGTCTTTGACAGCTTCCGTGAGTCGCGCTCGGCCAGCGCCGTCGTGCGCCGCTTCAACCGCGAGCACCTGCGCTTCCCGCGCCGTATCCGTTACGGTATCGGCCGAGGCGAGGTGCTCTGGGGCACCCTGCAGCAGGGTCGGGTGTCTCAGATCCTGCACAACCCCGCGTTATGCCGGAGCCTATGTGTATGGGCGCACGCGCCAGATGCGTGGGGCAGACCTTACGTCCCGGCGGACGCTCAGGATCGCACGCAACGACTGGCCGGTGCTCATCAAGGATGCCCATCCGGGGTACATCGACTGGGAGGAGTTCGAACGCAACCTCGCGACGCTGCGTGCCAACAATGACTCCTTCCGCGCCGGATCGCGCGGACGCATGCCACGTGAGGGCAGCGCACTGCTGCAAGGACGGGTTCTGTGTGGGCGCTGCGGGCAGAGGATGCGCGTGCGGTACCAGAAGGTCACCACCACGCTTGCCCCCTATTACATTTGCTCCGAGGAAGCGGTGCGTCGCGCCGGCACGCTGTGTCAATCGATCCGCGGCATCGATGTCGATGCCGCGGTCGAACGGCTGTCTGCTGGAGAGTCTGGCGCCAGCGACGATCGAGATCGCCATTGCCGTGCAGGACGAGATCGCCGGACGCATCGAGCAGGCCGATCAACTACGCCGATCGCAGCTCGAGCGGGCTCGATATGAAGCCGAGCTCGCACGGCGTCGATATCTCAAGGTCGACCCGGACAACCGCCTGGTGGCCGATACGCTCGAGGCCGACTGGAACGAGCGCTTGCGCCGTCTCGATGCACTTCAGCAGGAACACGAGAAGCAGCGCCAAGCCGACCAGGCGCTCTTGAGCGAGCAGGCACGTGCCAAGATCCGCGCCCTGGCCGCGGACTTCCCGCGCGTATGGTCTGATCCGCATACTGCGGCAAGTGACCGCAAACGCATGGTGGCACTGCTGATCGAAGACGTTACCCTCCTCAAGGGCGAGCACATCACGATCCATGTGCGCTTCCGTGGCGGACAGACGACCACCGTCAGCGCGGCACGGTCAAAGCCGATGGCGCAGATGCGCCAGACCCCTGCGCAAACGATCGAGTTGCTCGCCGCGGCTCAATACATGCTCGGATAAAGCGGCCACGGCGCAACTGAACACTCTCGGCCATCGAAACTGGAAAGGCGAACCATATACCGTGCGGCGCATAGCCCGGTTGCGTCGAGCCTATGGGCTGAAGGGCCAGTACGATCGACTGCGCGAGGCCGGCTACCTCACCGCCCCCGAAATGAGCCGACATCTTGGCATCAGTCTCTGGCAGGTCTATGACCTCGCCCGTGCGGGCATCCTGCTTCGAGAGCGCTATGGCAGCGAATACCGTTGTCTGTTCGCACCCCCGGACAAAGCACAGATCGCCAACGCTATCGGTCGGCGCTATCGTCGACGACGGTCAAGGACAGTTCCCGCAAGATCGTCACCACAGGAGACAGTATGAAGCGCGCGCCTTGACGACCATGTGCACGTGCGGGTGTAGCTCATCGGTGTGCAGCACCATCGCGTAGCGATGCTTCAGAGCCAAACTCCTCTCTGGCGAAATTCCTCACCGCCTCGAGCACCTTCTGCGGCGGCGTCCCTGGCGGCATCGAGAACAGCACCTTGTGCACGAGCTTGGGCGGTAAGCGCCCCAGCCGTGGCTCCAGACTCGCACTGCGCCGATCTTCCTCGATATCCAGTCCCAGTCCTCAGAGCAGCTCCCGCTCAACCCCCTTGCCCGTCGAGGCGCCGGCCGTCATCAGTTTCAAGGTCCAATTCGCCTCTTTCGATCCTCAGATACTCGAGATGCCGTCGCACGGCCCTGAGATCCTGTCCGCCGCGGGTCAGGACTTTCACCATGACTTCTGGCGTCCGATTCACCGTCCGAGCGATCAGCGCTATTTCGCCCGGAGACAAATGGTCGCGCCGCCCCGGCCCTCTCCTTGCATATGAGGAAATGTTCAACAAGGGCATGCCTCAAATAACTCAATGGGACGCATCGGCATGGCCACTACCCCAGCTCCTCTCGTTGGCCCGCAGCAACGCCTTCACATGATCGCGAAGACCCTCACTGACCTTTAGCATGGCCCTCACCTGGTCCATCCCGGCGGGCGCCGTACGACCTCCCTGATTCGCTAGGCGAGCAATCTGATTGAGATTGCGGCCGATCGCCCGTAGCTCGGCAACGGACCGCTTAAGCGCCAAGAGCTCCTCCTTCGGAAGCGGAACCTGATCCCTCAGGTGAGCGCGGACGAGCACAGACGCGTAGGTGGCGGCGGGCATGCCGCGCGACGCAGCCCGCTCCGCAGAAGCAGCCGATCACTCGGATCCAGTCGCACATACAGTCGTGCGTCGCGGCAAGTGCTCGCTTAGCGGCTCCGGCTTCGGAATACCCAGCGTCGCCGCCGAGTGCAGCACCATGTCGAGGAGCCGCTTGACCAGTGCCGACTTCGTGACTTGTTGCTGGTCCGCAAGCGCCCGGATGAGCGCTTTGGTCTCCGAGGTGACCCGACACTGGATGAATGCATCCGCCGCCATGGCAGTGATCGTGTGACAAAAGCCGCCGGCAGGCTATCCTGCATAACCGTTGTCTTCGACCGGAAATATAACATCGCGCTGCGGCAGCTCTCTGCTATGTAACGGTAGACCTTCCGAGTAGACCGTGATCGCCTGGATTGCGCGTATCGCTGGAGCCCCACTTAGCTTTGGCACGAGTTGTCTATCGCAGTCCATCCGGGATCCTATACCGGATGGGGCACCATGACTGCATTTCCGGTCGAACTCACCCGATATGCGACGCGACATTCTTAGCAAGTCGAGAGAGAATTGGAGCACAGTGACTGACATCCTCATCCTGGCGCGGGCGCGCGGATATCCGGCAACGAAGCGTTGCCCAGATCTCTCCATCCGTCTTCTGCATGGATTGGCGAATATGCAGCATTACATTCCCCATGGGAAACCGCATCTTACGAAGGCTAGGGGTGATTCCAGTGCAGAAATGCGGCAGGCGCTTGGCCGTCCAATCGCCGTAAGCGAATGCTCACTAGATGCTGCGGAGTCGCGAAGTGGCGCGCGTTGAAATGTTCTCCGAGCTGGGCTTTGCTGTGGTACCCGATGTGCTCTCGGTCACCGAAGCCGAAAGGCTGACTACCCTTCTGCCGCCACTCAGTAGCCATGTACTTCTCCGGGTCGGCAAGCTTAACGACCAGCAGTTTCTGCCTTCGTATCTTGAATACGTCGAAGCCTTCGATTTCGTCCCAAGGAATGAGTCCTGCCGATACGCCACTCGAGTTATCTGAAAGCCCAGCTGCGCTCAATATCAACCCCGGTCTGCGTTCGAACAGTTTCTTGATTCCGACGATCGCGCACAGTCCAAAGAACACGACTGACACAATTCCAATCCCGTGCGTAAGCAATGGATCGTTGAAACGAGGCTGCGATTCGATCCACGCCGGGTTAAGCAGGTACATCCAGATCCCGAGCGCGACAAATACCGCAGCGCCGATCACGAGTAGCAGGATCTTGCCCTTACTGAGCTCGATTATTTTCTCGTCATTCGTCATGAGCCGTTCCTTTCGCCACTTACTCGGGCCTGATCAGGCAGCGAGCCGGTTTCCCCGGAGCTCTTGCGCGATTTTCCAGGGCAGCAATTCATCGATGTGATTGATGGATACTCGCTTGATCGCTAGCGGCTCAACGTGAAACTCGCGAGACGGCTCGAGAACGTAGGGATCCTTGATCTCCTCATCAGGCCTCGTTCCGAGGAGACATCGACCAATTTCGCAGACGTTGTCTGCGAAATCTGGCCACATCGGAAGCGACGGATAAAGCTTTACTCGTCCTTGCGCCGAGAGCTGTCTCGATCGGCAACGCGCCACAGTTTAAATTCCTCACCCCGAGGCAGGGCTACCCCGCCGCGAGCGCCCGGAGTACGTGCGTCGGATCGCGACGGATCGCGGTGAGGAGTGCCCGGGCAGGCCCGGTAAGCTCCCGCCGGCCCTGCTCCCAGTTGCGCAGTGTTCCGACATCCACATGCAGCAGCTTCGCAAATTTCGGCTGGCTCAGGCCAAGCTTCGAGCGCAGCTCCTTGATCGCTAGCGGCTCCACGTGAAACTCGCGAGACGGCGCGCGCTCACCGCGGGCAATCTCGTTTATCTGCTCCATGCTCTCGACGAGCTCGGCAAAAAGCTTCTTGTCCACCTATGACCTCTTACTCAACCACCACGCAACTGAGCATGCAACATCACCAATTCTGATTGAACTTCCGGACAGTCTTCTTCTCCGACACCGTCAAATCATGCTGCACGGCTCCGCGGTGAACGGCTGGCGCCGCAAATGACACTGCCGCGATCTGGTGCGCTCGTGGGTGTTTCGATCAAGCCCAGGGATTCGTAGCGTACACCACCGACGTACCTCAGTCACGGCGGCGAAGAATAGAGGTGCGTCCGCCCGACCGCGGAGCTAAACTCTGATTAAAAGGATATGGGGGCAACGATGACCGACAAGAACCTAGGGATTACCACGGCAGCAGGCCGGGCCCCGTATCGACCCGGACCGTTCACCAGATTTAATCTGACCCTTGGGGTTGTCACCTACAGCCTTTTGCCCATACTCGTATCCTGGCAGGCGATTCACTCGCACCGAGTCACGATAGCCAGCTGGAAGGTCATCGCCGCCGAGGTTGTGTTACTGCAGCTAGCCCTCTGGTTTGCGACGGTAAGATGCGGCAGCGAGGAGTTCCCCTTCTGGCAGGGCGTGGCACTGGTCGCTAGATACCTGAGAACCGGCTGGCTCTACACCGATGTGCTCGCTGGAGGTATCGGGGTCTGCCTTCTACTCATCCTTTCAGACTTCATTGCCTTAACCCCTAAACCTCGACCCCTGTACTACAGGATACTTCACGCTTTCTACAGGAACCGCCTTGTCCAATGAGGACGTAGTGCGCTAACTCTCAGGTGATCCCGACGCTGAGCCGCTTCCGCAGCTCAACAGCTCATCGCGTCCCTTCTTGCAGAGTCCGAAGGGTCTTCTCCGCCTGCGGGCTAATGCGCGGAGCTTGTCGAGCACCGAAAGCGGCCATTCGCCAAATCGGATGATCGGCTTCGGGGGATGGGCGCCCTCACTAAGCGTTCGGTCCCGGTCTGTTGATCTACAAGGTCGTCACGGAAATGGGTAGACCTACATCGAGCAGATTGCAGGGCGCGGAGATCGGAGCGGCGTAATCTATCTAGGCGAGCGTGGAGCCGGATCGATCCAATGCTACCGCTAGACGGCGAATTGGGGGGCTGGGAAATCGGTTATGAATGCAAAAGGTATGGACCGACAATGGATCGAGGCTCAGCTTGCGGAATGTTTTCAGATAGTTGTATATAAACCATAGCAGGCCGGGAACGCGGCGCGTCCAACCCAAACTGCCATTCATCCACATTTGCAGTATTCTGCCACGGGCGGCCAAATGCCCCTTTGCTTCAGCGATCTTGAGCAGGCGCAAGGTAGTTTCAACTTTCTTCGGGAGAAATGTGCCGGCGAGATCCAAGATCGCCGGACTAAAACCTGCCTTTGCCGAGCGCTGCATGTGATTGAAGAAGGCAGATCCGTCTCCCGAGAGTAACTCCGCCCATGCCAACACATAAAGTGAATAGGCGTCCCCGGCGGCCGCCGGTTTCATGAGTAGTTCCTTCGACCTGGCAAGCTCTCTCATTCCTTGTTCGTCCGGGTAAATGAGAATTGTAGCTAGTGCTGCCGATGCCCAACTTGCTCCCAGAGTCGATAGCCGTTGCAACTCGATGAGCAACGTGGTCACCGAGAAGATATTCAAATGGGTCAGAGCGGCACGACCCTCAGGAGGGATGAACAGCGGAATACCCACTTCCTTCATCCATCGCTTCGAGTCTCCGAGTAAACTCGATCCTGCGTCCGGTGCTCTTTCGTCCCTGGGGGCGCTGAAATTCGCGCTGCTCATGGCTGGCCGCCCCCGATCAGTGGAAGATCCCCGCCAAGTTCCAGGCGCTCGCGCTGGTGAAGGGGAGGCCGCGCAAGAGGAGCCGGGGGATGTTCCAGCGCGGGCGCATTCGTCAGGTCATTCGCCCACTGCTCGAGCGCCTTCCGCATCTCCTTCACGTACCCGTACCGATTGTAGATCGCGGTCACGCTCCCATCGGAATGCCCGAGCACGCGCTTGACGAGTTTGTCCCCCGCATCGCCGAGGCTTTCCGCGAGGCGTGTCGCAACCGTCCGGCGCAGATCGTGCGAGCTGAATTTCTTTGCGAACTTCTCTCCGGTGACCGCAAGAATCGCATCCGGGAGACGAGTCCGGAAATACTTCGGCACCCCCTGTATCGGCGCGCGCCCATCCGTGCTCGAGAGAAGGTAATCGCCCTGCTTCGGTTTCGGGATGTGCTTGAGGATTTCCATCGCCTGCGGCACGAGCGGCACGACGTGGACGTGATCGCTCTTGTATGCGCCGGCCGGGATCACCATGAGCGCCTGCTCCATGTCGATCCAGCTGATGCGGGCTGAAGCCCATTCATCGCAACGGCAGGCCGTGAGGAGCAGGAGCTGCACGTGGGTCCCGAACGGATACCCGGTCGACTCCGCGGCTTCCCAGACGATGCGCGCCTCGTTTGATGACAGCACGACGTCCCGCGCCTTACGTTTCGGCAAGTTCCTGACGATATTGCTGGCGGGGTTGTCCGAACGCCTGAGCTTCGCTTCATTGATCGCCCAGGAGTACATGTGACGGAGTACGCCCATAGTGGTGCGCGCCGCCTCCACTCCCCCAATCGGGCCGCCACGCTCCCCGGCCGGGCGTTTGCGCCGGATACGTGCGGCATCCATCACGGCGCGCACCTGCTCGCGATTGAGGCGCTCGGCGAGCTGGCGCCCAATGCGGGGATTGATGTGGCGGGCGAAGGCCAATTCGTATTTGCGGGCGGAGTCGAGCTCCCGGGAGTAGACGTACTGCTGCAGAAATTCCTTCGACAGATCTTCGATGGTCAGGCCGCCGGCCGCGCGAGCCGCGCTTGCGCTCTCAAGCGGACTCACCCCTCGCTGCGCCTGCTCGAGCAGGGTGGCGGCCTTCGCACGCGCCTCCGCGATCGAGACCGCCGGATAGCGGCCGAGATTCACTCGGTGCTTGCCACCCAAGAGGAGCTTCCCGCTCGCCTTGGTCCCGCCCTCTCCGGCCACTCGGATAAGCAGCGACCAGCTCGCGGTTCCCTTCGTTCCAACACGAACGGACAGCCCCGGGATGGCGCCATCGGGCAGCGTCAGATGCCCGCTCGGCGGGGAGCGCAGGTGCATCTTCAGGACCGGATCAGTGAGGCGCTTCATCGTTACGACCAAAAAGTGGAACCAAAGCCGAAAAGGGCCAAATTGGTTCCAGTTTTGGTTCCACTTTTGCGGGAGTGCCCTTGGATGACGATATTCTCGTCCGGACACGATTCTGCGTCAAATCAGTAACTTGTGGACAGCTATAGACAGCTGTTGAAACGCCTAGACAGGGTCTAAGACGGTTCGGGACGTAAGTGTCGCAAGTTCAAATCCTGTCACCCCGGCCAGATTCCACTGAAGGCTGCTGAGCGCTCAGGGATGCTTCCTGGACAGGACCGATCTCAGTGCTGATCCACGAGTCGCGAGTTCACTCGGGCTCCGCGAGCATCCAGTCGTATGTCGGGAGCACCTCGACCCCGGGCGCCTCGATCTCCCCCGCCGCGTCACGGTCAAGCACGAGCAGTCGTCGCTTGGCGCGCGGATGCTCCCCAGCGGCGGCGGCGAGCGCCCGCAACTCGCGTTCAACCGTCTCGTGTGCTCTCAGACTCGCGCATACCTGTATGAGCTCCTGTGCACCATTTCGATACCGGACCAGAAAGTCAACTTCAAGTCCGTCGGCGGTCTTCACGTAGCCGACTTCGGCCCGCCGCCGCTCGAGCTCATTGAATACCGCCGTTTCGAGCGAGTGGCCCAGGTTCGCGCGTCCGCTTGCATCAAAGGCCGGAATGAGTCCGGGATCGGCAGGATAGATCTTGCGCGGGTTGCTGTTGCGTTTGCGTTCGGAGTCAGTCGCAAGCGGTACCGTGCTCAGCAGGAACGCATCCGTAAGATGATCCAGCATGGCGCTGACCGCATCACGCGCTACGCCATGGCCCTGGGATTTCAGATCCTGCGTCAAGCGGTGGACGCTGAAACTTCCCGCCGGATTGCGCAAACACTGGCGCACCAACCACCGCAAAGCGGTCACCTGCGGCACCTCAAACCGCTCTACTACGTCGCGGAAAAGTACAGTGTCCACATAGCCCTGCAGCAACTCGATCCTGAGTATGCTTGGGAGCCCCTGGGCCTCCGGAAAGCCACCCTCCACGAGGAATTCCCGATGGCGCTTTTCAACGAGCGAACGCTCGGCCGCGGTCCATTGCCGCGGTGGCTTGGTGGGCTCTTCGGCCCGGTGCCGCAGAAATTCCCGGAAACTGAACGGCCGGATCACGGTCTCCATGCCGCGACCGCGCAGAGACGTGTGCACTTCGCGCGAAAGCATCCGCGCCGAGGAGCCGGATACAACGAACTCCGTTAGCTCGGAATCCATCGCGCGCCGAACGAATCGCTCCCAACCGGGCACGAGCTGAACCTCATCGAGTAGCCACAGCACGGACCGTCTGCCACGCAGGGCCGGATACCTTCGGTAGAACTCCTCGAGCAGGAAGCCGAGCTGTTCGACGCCGATCCCGACCAGCCGGTCGTCGTCGAAGCTCAAGTACAGCGCCCTTTCCGCAGGCAGGCTCGCCCGTCGCTCCGCGAGCAGCTGGCGAAGAAATGTGGTCTTACCCGAACGGCGCATGCCAACCACTGCGTGCGCCTTCCCAGGTACAGCCGGTAGGCGGGCATCCCGCGCCGTGAAAGGTGTCGGAGAGCTCGGGGCGAGCGCGGCGTTCAACCGCTCTTCGAGTACTGGGTGAAGAGGCATGCCTGCGCGGCTCGCGCAATTGTGGCCTTCCATCAAGGCCAGATAATTATAATAGTGGCCTTATCAAAAGGCCAGATCCGTCGCCTCGACGGTCCCTTCTTCCCAAGAAGCGGCGCGCCTCTTCCGGTGAACGGGCGCCGAAGATATGTTTTTTTTTTTTTTTTTTTTTTTTTTTTTTTTTTTTTTTTTTTTTTTTTTTTTTTTTTTTTTTTTTTTTTTTTTTTTTTTTTTTTTTTTTTTTTTTTTTTTTTTTTTTTTTTTTTTTTTTTTTTTTTTTTTTTTTTTTTTTTTTTTTTTTTTTTTTTTTTTTTTTTTTTTTTTTTTTTTTTTTTTTTTTTTTTTTTTTTTTTTTTTTTTTTTTTTTTTTTTTTTTTTTTTTTTTTTTTTTTTTTTTTTTTTTTTTTTTTTTTCCCCCCCCCCCCCCCCCCCCCCCCCCCCCCCCCCCCCCCCCCCCCCCCCCCCCCCCCCCCCCCCCCCCCCCCCCCCCCCCCCCCCCCCCCCCCCCCCCCCCCCCCCCCCCCCCCCCCCCCCCCCCCCCCCCCCCCCCCCCCCCCCCCCCCCCCCCCCCCCCCCCCCCCCCCCCCCCCCCCCCCCCCCCCCCCCCCCCCCCCCCCCCCCCCCCCCCCCCCCCCCCCCCCCCCCCCCCCCCCCCCCCCCCCCCCCCCCCCCCCCCCCCCCCCCCCCCCCCCCCCCCCCCCCCCCCCCCCCCCCCCCCCCCCCCCCCCCCCCCCCCCCCCCCCCCCCCCCCCCCCCCCCCCCCCCCCCCCCCGACGCCAAATTCCAGCATGAAACAGAGCGAATCGTCGCCCAGCTTCGATCAAGCAAGAAGTCGGTGGCCGACGCGTCGGACCGCTGCGTCTGTGTCGGGCGGTCGGATCGCAAGGACTGCGCTGCATACGCGGCTGTTCGTGCCCCTCTAAAACCTTGGTCAGAATTGCATGGACGTTCACAAGCGGCACTTCGCCGCCGGGCGTGCGCGGAGGGCCGAATGTCAATTTAACCGACTCAAATGTGGCGCAAAAGGGTGGCCGCGCCACACACGGCAGGGCGCAAGCCTTTGACTTGAGCGGCGAATCCGGCAGATACAGTGCCGGACGAGACCGATCCATTCGCCGTCAAGCTCACCGGTGGCCGTCGCCGCGCACCGCTCGCGCCGTGCTAATCTCAAACAATGCAATCGAGCGGGCCCACAGCAGGACAGCTCTCTCCGCCGCCGCTCACCGCGCAGCCCAGCAGCTTCTCGAGGGAGACCGAACCTTCGCCGACCCGTGCGCGCGATGCCTCTCCGCTGCCTCTCCTCTCATAGCGGGCGTCACCGCATGACCTATTTGCAGCAGGAGCTCGATGACCGCGTGGTCCTCGAGCCTGGCGCCGGTGTTGTCGCCAACGCCGCCGTGATCTGGCTTCATGGCCTCGGCGCGGACGGCGACCACTTCGTGCCGATCGTGCCGGAGCTGAAGCTGCCCGAGGGTTGCGCACCGCGCTTCGTCTTTCCACACGCGCCGGTGCGGCCGGTGACGCTCAACAACGGCATGCGCATGCGAGCCTGGTACGACATCGTCGGCCTCTCCGGGACCGCGGTGGAGGACGAGAAAGGCATTCGCCAGTCGGCAGCGCTTGTCGAGCAGATCATCTTGCGCGAGCGCGAAGCCGGAGTCGCCGCAGGCCGCATCGTGCTCGCGGGGTTCTCGCAGGGCGGCGCCATCGCCCTGCACACGGCGCTGCGCCATCCTGAGCCTCGGCTGGTGTGTTCGCGCTCTCCGCCGTCTGCCGCCGCGAGCCACAATCGACGAGGCGTCGAGCGCCTACGGCGTGTTCCGATCCTGATGCGCCATGGCGTCGACGTCCATCCTGCCAATCCAGCGGCCGAGCGCTCGCGCGACCTGCTGGCGCCCGCGGTCATGCCGTGGAATGGAAGCCCTACCCGATGCAGCACGAAGTCTGCGCTGAGGAGATCGCCGACAGCTCGGCGTGGCTGGGCGCGGTCATTAACGATAGCGGCCGGCCACGTCGGGGTGGTCCGCCCTGCGGCGCGCGTCGCATGAGCCGTGTCGACCGAGCGCGTACAGCCTTGAGTTGCAAGGGATAGATGAGGTGCGCACTCCAGAGCGGCCGCTCGGCGTCGTTGAAGCTATTCACGCTCCCGACCCGTATGCGGACCTCGCGATTATGCGAGGAATCGAGCCGACCCGTGCTTTTGAGCTACGAGATCGGCTCGAAGTCCGCATAATTATAGCTGTTGCAGGAACGCGAGGAGCGCATCGGCGGGACGGTACCGGCGCAGCTGGATCGCCATGCGCGACTCGAACCGCTTGCCGGCGACGACCAGCCGGGGAACGCCGCTGAGGTACCAGTGCGTGTTCGTCCCATGCGTGTCCGAGGTAAGTGGATAAGGCCACCATCGCCTGATGATGTCCATGCCCTCGGGGTGCCATGCGAGGATCCGCGCACGGCGAAGGTATGCGCCTATGTCCTGGTGATGGATCGCTCCACGCTCGGCCATCCCTTCAACCATCAGGCGGCGGTCTCGTGGCGATCGGGACGAGCGATGGCGACCGACGAGTCGTGCAATCGCGCTCTCTGAGGAGGTGCGCCGGCTGCTCCTGCGGGCCCGGCGCCTTTGGCGCGCGGCCCAGCGCCGCTTCGAAACGACTTTCGGCACCGAGGAGGCCCTCGTAAGGAGGTCCTCAAGCAGGTCGCCACTGAACCATGGGTGGCGGGGAGGATGCGGATGAGTGCGGCCGGGCGGGCGGGTGGCCGGCGCTTCGGGGTCCTCCTTTGCGTGTCCGGCGTGTCCTTCCTGATCATGCTGGACGCCAACATCGTCGCGGTGTCCTTGCCCGCGATCGCCGCAGCCTCGGCGCGCTTCGCCGATATCGAATGGGTGGTGAGCGGGTACGTCCTGGCCTTCTCTGTGTTCCTCCTGCCCGCTGGCGCGCTCGCCGACCGTTACGGACGCAGGCGAGTGCTGCTCGTCGGCCTCAGTGTCTTCACCCTAGCCTCCTTGCTTTGCGGACTGGCCGGCAGCCCCGGTTTCCTCAACGCCGCGCGGGCGCTGCAAGGACTGGGCGCCGCGCTGCAACTCAGCGCCGCCTTGGCTGTGCTCGGCCATGGTTCCGCGGCCCCGATCGCGCCCGCGCCTTCGCGTTCTGGGCTCGGTGGTCGGCATCGCCGTCACCGGCGGGCCGGTGGTCGGGGGTACGATTACCGATGCTTTTGGCTGGCCGTGGATCTTTCTCCTCAACCTAGCGGTCGGCGTCGGGCTGATCGCCCTGGCTCTGGTCTGCGTGCCGGAGTCGTCCGATCCGAGGCTGGGCCCGATCGACCTGGCAGGGACCGTGCTGCTCGGCGCCAGCCTCTTCCTCCTGATCCGGCCATGATTTCGGGTAGTCGTGATGGATGGACGAGCGGCGCGATCCCCGGCCGCTTCGGCCTCTCCGCCTTGGCTTTCCTCGGCTTCATCGCGGCCGAGCGCCGACAAGCGTGGCCAATGGTCGATCTCGCGCCATTCCGCCGCCCGACCTTCGTCGGGAGCACCGTCGCGATGCTGGGCTACGCCGCCTCGGCGCAGGTGATGATGACCTTCCTGCCGCTTCACCTCCAAGTTGGCTTCGACATCTCGCCGCTACTTGCCGGCCTCGCGCCGCCGCCCTTTGCGGTCCCGATGGTCCTCTTTCCGAGGCTGGCGGGTTGGCTCGCTCAACGCTACTCGGGCCGAACCGGCCTCACCCTCGGCTCGGCAATCGTCTGCGCGGGCGATCTGGCCGCTGCATTGCTCGTGCCGACACTCAGCTATCGGGCGGTCTGCCTCGGCATGCTCGTCATGGGAGCCGGCGCTGGCCTACTCAACGGCGAGACGGCAAAGTCCAGATCGGCACCGTGCCCCCCGAGCGCGGCGGTATGGCCTCTGCCTTAGTGCCCAACGCGTATGACCGGCTGTCGTCGGCATCGCTGGCCTTGGACGGTGCTCGTCCGCTTCCTCATCGTTGGCGCCGGCGCGATCGCGGCTATTCCGGCGGCCGCCTGCTCGAGGCCCATCGCGACGTGACTTTCCTCGTGCGTCCCGACGCGCCGCGAGCTCGCACGGACGGGCCTCGTGATCCGAAGCTGCTTCGCAATGCCGCGCTGCCGCGCCGCCTTGCCTATCCGCTGACGCGCTGCGCGAGCCCTTCGATGTCATCGCTGAGTTGCAAGGCCTACGACCTTGAAGACGCGTGACCACCTTTGCACCAGCAGTGCGGCGACGGACACGCTATTCGCCGAACTCGCCGCGAGCGGCTGGCACACGGCCGCGATCACCATGCGCCCGCCGGTGGACACTGGGCTCCCGTTGGCGGGCGGCATCGTCGGTGCAGGCGGCAAGACCTGCTGGCCTAACCCATGCGACCGGGCGACGTCCTGCGCGTCGAGAGCGAGATCCTGGATATCACCCCATCGCGATCGCGAGCCGATCGCGGCAGGCGACCGTACAAGTCCGTACCGAATCGAACCTAGCGAAGCGGTGGAGGAACTGAAGGCGAAACTGATCGTTCCGCGTCGCGTTTGAGATAATGACGCGGTCGCGTCTTGCAATTCAGAGTATTCCCGGCATATCATCCGCCGGGGTAATTCCCCTCGAACTATCCTGTGGTGAATGGGATGCGTTCATGATGGTTTGGACAAATGCCTCCCTAGGCGCCGCCCCATTTGCTTCCAGCCAAAGGCAACACCGTATTCACGTCAGCTTGACGACGACCTTGCCCCGCCGCCCCGCCACGAAACT
>CAWACM010000020.1:0-13380 GCA_963780455.1 uncultured Pseudomonadota bacterium | reverse complement strand
GGCAATGCGGACGCTCTGACGGACGGCTCAGGGTCGCCATCTGCCCGCCGGTCCTGGCGAGATGCGGAACCCAGCCGTTGACGGTTTACCCGTAAATGTCTCGCGAGCCATCGTCGCGACGGACTGTGGCGAACAGTGGATTACCGTGGCGGAGCCTTCCCCGACCTGACGATATAGACGATCCGCCAAGATAGTTTCCTCGGAAACTATTTTGAGAATCCCGGCGCATGCTCCGGGAGGTCCCCGATCGGTGCAGCTGTGCTGCGGCGCATTGCGCCGGATGACCCGAGTGCCCGCACAGGCTCACGTGGGAAGCGGATCGGAAAGGTCAGGGCGTGGAATGGGGTGGATGGCCCGCTCAAGCGTCTTTCCGATTCTGCGCCCGGCGACTTCAAGGTCATACTGCGACTGAAGATTGAACCAGAGCTGTGCGGAGGTACCGAAGTACCGAGACAACCGCAAGGCCATCTCCGCTGTTACCGCTCGGCGACGGCGGACGATTTCATTGATCGACGGAGCTGTCACCCCTAGCTCTTTAGCGAGCTTGTACGAGCTCAGCTTGAGCGGCTGCATGAAATCGTGGAGCAGAATGTCGCCCGGATGTACGGGCGCAGTCTCTTTGTAGCCATTTTCGGATCTCCTTCCCGCTATCAATGATAATCGACGATCTCGACATCGTGCACGTCGCCATTCTGCCATTGAAGCAGATGCGCCATTGCTTGTTGATACGGATGCTGTGCTGGCCGGCGCGATCGCCCTTGAGCGCCTCGAGCTGATTCGATGGGGGGATCATCAGATCGCGCAGGTCCGCAGCGCTGTCGAGGTACTTCAGCTTCTCGCGTGCGCGTTGCTGAATCTGGTTGTCTAGGCCTTTCACAAATGTCCCTCCGAATACCGCCTCCGTGTCTTTATTCTTGAAGGTCCGGATCACGATCAAAGCTTAAATCATCGCGATATTATCGTCAAGCGTTAAGCAGAACATGCCTCGGCTCCGGCCTACGCCCCCAGGCGGCAGACTGCGCCCCGTCCCACCACCTCGGGGTATTGCCATGAACCACCCCATTGAGACCGGCTCCAGAGCCGGGCCTTGGAACAAGGGAAAACTCGTCGGGCAGAAGGCGCCCCTGCGCCTGAAGGACATCTGGGCGATTCGGATCCGTCTTCAACTCGGCAGCCGCACTCGCGAATTGGCACTCTTTAACCTGGCCATCGATAGTAAATTGCGATCGTGCGATCTCGTGAAACTGCGGGTCCGCGATCTTGTCCACGGAGAACGGATCGCTGCACGGGCGATCGTTATGCAGCAGAAAACTCAGCGCCCGGTGCAATTCGAGATCACGGAACAGACGCGGGAGGCTTTAGGCGCGTGGATTCGTCAACGAGGTCTGAGAGGAGACGATTTCCTGTTCCCAAGCAGGCTTCGCCGCTCGCCTCACCTCTCCACACGTCAGTATGCTCGCATCGTCCATCACTGGGTCGGTGAGATCGGTCTGGATCCGGCGGCTTACGGAACGCACACGCTGCGGCGCACCAAAGCCTCCCTTATTTACCGACGAACAAAGAATCTTCGGGCCGTCCAGCTCTTGCTCGGGCACAGCAAGCTGGAAAGCACCGTGCGGTACTTGGGCATCGAAGTCGATGATGCGCTCGAAATGGCAGAGCAAACGGAGGTGTAGGTCTAGGGTTGGCAACGCCGGTCGGCGGCGCCTCTCGGTCGCTGATCGGCCATGAGCCGTCCGTCGCGTATGGCCGCTTTGGGCGGACGTAGCTTCTATGTGCCGATTGCAACACCGAAGCTCATATGCTCTCCCCGCCAACCACTTCGTCGAAGAAAGTCTTCCCAGGTCAGTGCGGTCGGATCATTTCGTCGGCTCCATGCCAGGTCCCGGTCGGGTGCGTAGTACCCGTATTCGACCGCGTAGGTAACCATTCCCACGAGCTCGCGTACCAGCCACTCGTCGGCACCGAATGCGGGGAAGTTCTTTAGCAAATCCTCGCGTGTGTATGCAGACGTGTAGTGCGCACGCACCCCCGAAACGCGCACGAAAGTTTCCACAAGTTCGCGCGCAGTCAGTACCTCACCGATGACAGGTAATGTTCGGCCGGAATACGACTCCGGATTGTCGAAGTGCGCCATCACCGCCGGACCGGTCGCGGTCAGCGGATCAACGAACGGCACGGGCGTGTCGGGCGGTAGGTAAACCGGGAAACTCAAGCCGCCGTCAGCTTGGGGGCGGGGCAGATAGTGCTCAAGAAAGTTGCTGTAGAAAAAGGCAAGTTGGATGAATGAACTGTGAAGCGGCAGTGTGCGCAGGTAGGCTTCCACTAGGGCCTTCTCGGTGAAGTGTGGCGCCCACAGAGTGCCGCCAGTGCGATCGTCGACATTTTCGAGACTACTCCAGACGACATGCTCCACGCCCGCGGCGAGCGCCGCGTCAGCCAGCTCCATGCCCAGCGCTAATTCGGGACGGCCCGGCGGCGGTACGGGCGCAATTGGCGGCGTCATCAAAAAAGCGCCGTGCGAGCCTCGCAAAGCCGCGGCAAACTGCGCTTTGCGCCCCGCTTCCAGCGGTGCGACGACGACCTCGGCGCCGCGCCGGGCCAGTTCGCGCATCGGTTCGCTATCGACGCTTCGCGCCAAAGCGCGCACTCGATAGCGACCGCTATCCAGCAGCGTGCTGGCCACGCTGCGGCCTTGCTTGCTGGAGGCACCAGCTACGGTAATCAGAGGCATTGATGATAAATGGGACATGCGATTTCTCCGGACAGGCACGCAACACGCGCGCCGACATGTGCAGTGTGGGCAGAACCTCGCACGGCGTGAAATCGTCGATCTTCTGGTCTACTATCCATGCAATGGATACCAACCGGTTGGACCTGAATTTACTTGTCACCCTAGAAACCTTGCTGGCAGAGCAGAACGTGACGCGCGCCGCGCGCCGCTTGCATCTGAGCCAACCGGCAGTGAGCGCACAGCTCGCGCGCCTGCGCGATCTGTTCGACGATCCGTTGCTGATTCCGGCGCAGCGTGGCATGACTTCCACAGCAAAGGCCGATGAACTTCTGGCGCCTCTACGTGATGCTTTAGACCAAGTGCGCGCCACGGTGGGCCGTCATGTGCACTTCGATCCTGCGCAGGCCCGCCTGACTGTGGCTATCGCCTGCACGGACTATCTGCAGGCTGCATTGGTGCAGCCGCTGGTATTGCAGTTGCGCCAACAAGCGCCCGGCGTGAGGGTTGCGGTGCGTTTCCTGGACATGCCGCAACTAGCAGCGCAGATGGCCCGCGGGGAGGTAGACCTCGCGTTGATGACGCCCCGCGACGCCCCGACCAACCTGCGCAGCCGTCACCTGTTCGACGAGCGCTACGTGCTGATAGGCCGTCTCGGCCACCCGCGTCTGCGCCGCAAGCTCACGGCGGCACAATTTGCACAGCTGGAGCACATCATCGTGTCGCTGCGCGGCGGCGATTTCTCCACGCCCGTGGATGATATGTTGGCGAGCCTAGGTCTCCAGCGCAACGTGGTACTGTCCGCGGCCTCGTTCCTGGTTGTGCCTGACATCGTGGCCCGCTCCGACCTCGTCGCTCTAGTACCGCAACGACTCGTGCGCGATCGGGTCGACGCGTTGATGATCGTTAACTGCCCTATTCCCGTGCCGAGCTTCGAGGTGAGCATGCTTTGGCATGAGCGAAGCCACGGACATGCCTCCCAGCGCTGGGTGCGCGAGTCGCTGAGGGCACTGGTCGCCAGCTGGGGCGAACCCGCGAAGATAACGCGACGATAGACCGGTAGTCCCGGGCGGCAGCGCGCGGTGCAACGACTAAGTCGAAGCCAGACCGCCCCTTTGAACGACCGCTTCCCGGTGACCAATCTGGGAATCCGAATGGCGAATATGGGTCGTTAGGACTCATTGCCGGCCGGTGCGTCCCTCGGAGAGTCGTGGTGGCCGATCGGCTATTCCCAGTTCCAGGTGGTAGGGTGCCAGGTGCCGCTGGTTCCAGACAATATCGGATTAATGAAGGTTCGGACATGCCCGGTGAGTTGGTCGAGCGTCGTCCAGGCAAGCTCGCTCGCTCTGGCCATTTCGCTGTACGGCGTCATCCAGCTTGCGGGCGGGTCTGGCAGCGTTGGCGGTAATGCATGCGTTGCGCGAAATTCGAACGTTGTAGCGAGCGCCGCGCGCAATCGCTGCCCGTCCAGTGGCCGTACGGATGCAAGCAAGGCAATGTCTGGAAGGTCTTTCACGCGCGTGTTCGGGCGAGTGCGGGGCACTGTGTAGGCGTGGAGCTTCTCCGCGATGTGGGATTCGATCGGATACAGGCGCAGTTCAGGCGGCGAGATTCCGGCAAATGCGAGCACGTCGTCCGCAGTGACAATTTCGGGCTCCCCGACAATAGGGTCGCCAAATGCGACATCAACGCCGAAGTGTTGGCCGTAGAGCTTACCAGCCAGGCGACACACCGCGCGAAATCGCAGCCCCTCATATTGCATGCCGTCGTTTTGGATTGTCGGTTGCTCTGCGTCGCGGCCGACTTCGAAGGCCATGAAATCGCCGAGGTCGTGACGTCCGGCCTCTTGCAGACTTGCAAGCACGGCGTCCGGAGAGCCGACCAGACGGAGATCGATATCCTTGGTTGCTCGAGCGCGTTCCAGCCGGAACTCAAGCACGAGTCCGCCTTTCAGCAGAACTGCATCGCCAAATGCCGCGATGGCACGAGCCAGGAATCTGTCGAATACCAGCAGTTGCCGGCGCCGAGCAAAGTCGGCTCCCGTACTGGAGGCTGTCCTGAGCCGCTGCTCCAGCGCCTGCTTGAATGCTTGCGGCGAGGTGTAAGCACGGACCGTCATCCCTCAATTCCTCCAAAAGGCTCGAGCGCTCTTTCGACTTCGACTAGACCAGGTCTTGTAACCAGGCCACGGGCGAGTGCCTGCCGTGCCCCTTGTCGGAGGAGATCGGGTGGTAGGGCGGCAAGAGCACAGTCGCTGAGTGTGCGACTAACTGCGGTTACAGGTACGGCGCCAACCCATGTACGCTGATCGGCCGGTATGTCCGCATGGTGCAGCACGATGCCCCTCGGCACGCGAAAACGGCGGTGCCTCCAGCTCAGGGGAAGCGTGATGTGAATCTGCGCAGGTAGCACGTCCGAAAGGCCGTGCAGCGACAGAGCAGTTTGGTGCGAGAGCACTCCGGCGGTATCGGTCCATAGCCATGCAGCGACTAGTTCTTCGTGCTCGCCGGGAGGAAAGTGCACGAGGCGGTAAATCCCCCGACGAATCCGAGTGATGCGGCCGGCCTTTTGGTGATGGGCGAGCAGTGGCGGTGAGTAGCCGGCAGCAAGAGCCTGTCTCGTGGTGAAGAGGCCCTCCTGGGACGCGGCGACGTCGTACAGTGCCTGCCAGACGGGACTAGCCGGATTCGGGGAGTTCATGCACGAAACTTAAATCTGGTTTAAGTTTTGTGCAAGCTGAGGTCCGCTTCGGCTAGTGCCAAATCAAGTGCCAAATGCGGGGACTGCTGGGGATTTGGGGGTACTCAAATTCTTGTGATTTCAGTAACTTATTGATCATCCGAGTTCCTTCGTTCGAATCCCACCCTCTCCGCCATCAATTTCCTCGCTTTTTCCGGTACTTGGCTCGACCCGGCGTCCCGCTACTGGCAAATCCACTGCCAAATGGGCTCGGAAGCGGCTGGCTACGGGTGCGTCGGCCGGCTTTGGGGTGACATAACCCATCGCCTCTCGGATCGCCTCGGCGTCGCCTTCGGGGGCGTCCGCCGACCAGGCGGCGTACACCCGCAGCATGGTGAGCAGGCTGTGGCCATGCTGCTTGGCGACCCAGAGCGGATCGCGGCCGATCATGAGATCCCAGCTGACCGACGAATGGCGGGCGGCGTAGGGCTTGCGGTGCCGGATCGGGAGGCGCCGGAGCGTGGTGCGCCAGTGCGAGTAGGGCGTGTACAGCCGGCGGATCGGCTCACCCGCAGCCGTGAAGAAGAGGTGCTCGTGGTCGATCCGGCCGGCGCGTCGGAGGCGCTCCCGGAGGGCGAATTGCCGCTCGAGCACGGCCGACCGCCCGTGGCGAGAGGACGATGCGCCGGTCGTTGCCCGTCTTGGTGACGTCCTTATCCACCCCCGCGACCCGCGCCTTCGTGATGCTGAGCGTCCTGTGCGCCCTGTCGTAGTCCGTCACGAGGAGCGCGATCTTCTCGGAAGGCCGCAGCCCCGTGAAGAACCGAAACTCATCATAGTTTCCCTGCGCCTCACCCCAATCCCGATGGAGCGCCGCAATGAGCCGCTCGGCCTCCCGGATGCTGAAAGGGTGGATCACCGGCCGGTCCTTCTTGCCGATGCGAGCGCTCTTGAGGGCCGCGGCAGGATCGCGCTTCTCCGGGTAATCCCGATACCCGAACTCAAACGCGCGCCGTAACGTACTGATGGCATTGTTGTACGTTTCTCTTCCTCCAAGTGCGCGAGTCGGCGACCTTGACCAGCGTCGAGTGTCGCACGCCGAGAAATGGGAGCGCGCCAATGGCGGGGCGCCAGACATGATCGAGGCTTTGACGATGCGAGGGTCGCCGGCGCTAAGTCGCCTTTGGCGACCCGCATCTCTTCATGGCGGAGGAAGGCATCGAAAACATCGTTAGCAGGCCTGTGCGCGCGCGACCTCGTCGTAAAACGGAGTGCTGATCTTGAAAAGCTCGCGGCAGTGGATGGCGCTCGACTCGCAGAGGAGATATCGAGGCGCATCCCACCGCTAACCATGTTTGGCATCTTTATCGCCCCGGCACCGCACGTCTGCCTGGCAGGCGACACTCAAGTCTGGGCGCTGGATCCGCATTTCGATAGTTGGCTGGACTGCTCTCAGACATCGGAGGTGCTGGTGGTCGGCACTACGCTGGATGACTCTATCTCTGGCGTCTCGGTCTGGCTGGGAACACCCATGTATCATGGGGATGATCATGTGTTTGCGGGAACCGTGACCTACCAGCAAGGGCAAAATTTGCTGGCTACGAGTACGGAGGGCGTGTGTCCACTGGAATTGAATGTGGAGCCGGCTGGCATGTCAGTGCGCTTCCGGCAGTCTACGGATTGCGATGTGCCGGGTGCCGGTCGGGAATTTTCAGGTTCCGATCGTGTCCCCGGACGTGGTGTACGAGTCGTGAGTTCCGGTTCGGTTGGACTCGTGCTCAGCTGACCACGGCGGACAACCGAGCGGGCTGATTGTCGGTCAGCGCCTGCAATCCTTCAAGCTGCAAGTACCGACGCTGGAGTTGCCACTCGTCGTTCTGCTCGAGCAGCAGCGCGCCAACGAGACGCGTTATGGCGTCTTCGTTCGGGAAGATGCCGACGACATCGGTGCGCCGCTTGATCTCGGCGTTGAGCCGCTCCAGCGGGTTCGTAGAATGGATTTGCACCCGATGCGCCTTCGGGAAGGTCATGAAGGCGAGCACGTCGGGCTCGGCGTCGTCCATTAGCGCTGCGAGCTTGGGGAATTTGGCTCGCAGCTGATCGGCCACGGCGCGCCACTGCTCGATGGCCGCTTCGTGCGTGTCCTGCGCGAACACGGTGTTGATCAGCGCGAGCACCATCTGCCGCTGACCCTTGCCGGCATGCGCGAGCGCCGTGCGCAGAAAATGCACGCGGCAGCGCTGCCAGGTGGACTTCAGCACCTTGGCGACGGCGGCCTTGATGCCCAGGTGCGCATCGGAGATCACGAGCTTCACGCCTCGCAGGCCTCGGCGGGTGAGCGAGCGCAGGAAGCTCGTCCAGAACGGTTCCGCCTCCGAGGGTCCGATCGCCATGCCGAGCACTTCCCGAGTCCCGTCGGTGTTCACGGCTACGGCAATTATTACGGCCACCGACACGATCCGGCCGGCCTCCCGCACTTTCAGGTATGTGGCATCGATCCACAGGTACGGCCAGTCGCCCTCGATCGGGCGGTTGAGGAAGGCGTTGACCCGCTCATCGATCTCGCCGCACAGCCGCGAGACCTGGCTCTTGCTGATCCCGCTCATTCCCATCGCCTTCACCAGCTCATCGACCGAGCGGGTGGAGACGCCCTGGATGTAGGCCTCCTGGATGACGGCGGCGAGGGCCTTCTCGGCGGTGCGCCGCGGCTCGAGAAATCCTGGGAAATAGCTGCCTTTGCGCAGCTTCGGGATCTTCAGATCCACCGATCCGGCGCGCGTCTCCCAGAGCCGCTCCCGGTAGCCGTTGCGGCTGTTGAGCCGCTCGGGGCTCCTCTCCGCGTAGCCGGCCGCGCACAGGCCCTCCACGTCCATGTCCATCATGCGCTGGGCGACGTACTGGATCATTTCCCGCAGCAGATCGGCGTCCGCGCCCTTTTCCACGAGCTCGGCGAGTGCGATATTGCTCTTGGTGGTCATCGTGATGTTCTCCGGTTCAGATTGGATGGTGTGGTAACCCCAACCTTAAACCAGACTCACGATGACCGCCTCTGCAGCCTCCGCGGCCCCTTCGGGGACCGCGTATGCCTTACGGATACCGAGCTAAGGCTTCGGATCCGAAGAGGAAAATCAGAAAGCTCGTACACCACTCCCGGGGACGTCAGCCAGGTTCCGAGGTTCGTTTCCATCTTGTTTCGGTCGCGGGGCCGACGCCGGATGGCTCGTCACCGCCAACGGCTCGGATAGAGGACTTCGTCAGCGGCACAAAGCCGGGTCGTGTATGGATAATGAACGGTCGGGACGTGACAGTCGCTTGGGTATTTGGCCTGAACCGCTCAGTGCAGACTTCGTCCGACTGCTACGGCCTGCCTGCGTATGATCATCTCGTACAGTTCTTTGCAAAATATAGGACGGCAATCGTCAGTGGGAACGCCGGTGAGGTGGCCGCGCTGACGACTTTCCCGTTGCAGATTGACAGCGGAGCCACGGAGTTTGTCAAAAATGCGGGGGAGCTGAAGCGTCAATTTACAACGGTATTCCCCGGGCCACCGGTCGGAGTGCTGCGTGATCTGGATCCACATTTCATCTACTGCCAGCGCGGCCATGTGATGGTCGCCGCAGGCAGGGTGTGGGCAAAGTCGGAAGGGGGCGGGTTGCGCGTCTACTTCGTTGACAGTCACGCTCGGCCGGTGGCGAAGCCTGAAGCCCCGCGGCCAAACTGAGATTGCAACGAGCTTGCTGGGAACAATCTGGTGTCGCCCGAGCCTACGGTCAGAATCTCAATCGCTGGCCGGCCGGCTTGCCTTGTGGCACTCGACGTCGGTGCGCGGGAAGTCGTTTCCCTTGAAGAGGAGCGGCCGGTCGAGCGAGCGGGAGAGAGCGTAGGAGAAGCAGTCGCCAAAGTTTAGGCCTGCTGGGTGACGGCCTTTGCCGTATTTTCGAAATGCATCGCGTGCCAGATGTGCTTGTTCGGCGTTAACAGGCTCGAGGGTGATCTGCGCCCTGGCGATGAGGTGATCGAGATCGCGTACGCCTTCGGCGCCATAGCGCGACTCTAAAACGATCGAGGTCTCGACGTATGAAGCGGTCGAGAATGATCGCGCCTCGGCGGCTTCGATGGCCTCATTGAAGATGCGGCGCTCCGGCTGATTTTGCAGAATCGCCAGCAAGGCCGACGTGTCGACCACCATCAGCGCGGCAGCCCATGGTCGTCGTAACCAATGATCTTGTCTGCGCTGCGCGGGTCACGTACCTCGAGCCCTGCGCAATGCAACGCGATTTCGTCAAGATCATCGGCCAGGCGCCGCCGCGCGGTGCGGCTGCGCCGCACGCGCTCGAGTCGTTCGCGAAGAGCCTGGGTCACGGCCTCGGTTTTGGTCTCGCCGGTGAGCTTTGCGAGTGCCCCGGCGAGCTCCTCCGCTTGCTTATTCCGAATGTTCAGAGGCATGGATTACCACGTATAGCATCGGATCTACACATTACCACAGCGATGGTGGATTTTCGATGCGCAAGGCGAGTCGAACCCGCAGCGCCCTGAGGCCAGCTACTTCAGGCCTAAGCGGTCGAGGGCGCGCGCCGGTGCGCCGTGCTGCGCACGGGTGGCATGCCGGGGGAGCGAGTTTCAAAACGGAGCGAACACGCCCCAGGCGATGCGGTAGATGCAGCCCGCTCAGCTTCGCTTTGGCTAGTGCCAAATCGAGTGCCAAACGCGGGCCGCGGAGGGGACTCAGGGGGAGTGAAATCCTCGTGATTTCAGCAAGTTATTGATCCTCCGAGCCCTCTCCGTGGGTTCGAATCCCACCCTCTCCGCCATCATTTTCCTCGTCTTTTCCGGTAGTTACCTCGATCCGGCGGCCCGCCACTGGCAAATCCACTGCCAAATGGCCTCGGAAGCGGCTGGCTACGAGTGCGTCGGCCGGCTTGGGGGTGACATAACCCATCGCCTCTCGGATCGCCGCGGCGTCGCCTTCGGACGCGTCCGCCGTCCAGGCGGCGTATACCCGCAGCATGGTCAGCAGGCTGTGGCCGTGCTGCTTCGCGACCCAGAGCGGATTGCGGCCGATCATCAGGTCCCAGCTCACGGACGAGTGACGGGCCGCGTAGGGCTTGCGGTACCGGATTGGGAGGCGCTGCAGGGTGCTGCGCCAGTGAGAATAGGCCGTGTACAGCCGGCAGATCGGCTTGCCGGCGGCCGTGAAGAAAAGGTGCTCGTGGTCGATCCGTCCGGCGCGCCGGAGGCTGCTCCCGGAGGGCCAATTGCCGCTCGAGCACGGCGACCGCGCGGGGAGAGAGCGCGATGCGCCGGTCGTTGCCCGTCTTGGTGACATCCTTGTCCACCCCCGCGACCCGCGCCTTCGTGACGCTGAGCGTTCGGTGCCTGGCGTCGTAGTCCGTTCACGACGAGTGCGATCTGCTCGGACGGCCGGAGCCCCGTGAAGAACCGGAACTCGTCGTAGTTTCCCTGCGCCTCGCCCCAATCCCGATGGAGCGCCGCAATGAGCCGCTCGGCTTCCTGGATGCTGAAAGGATCGATCATCGGCCGGTCCTTCTTGCCGATGCGAGCGCTCTTGAGAGCCGCGGCGGGATCGCGCTTCTCGGGATAGTCGCGGTATCCGAACTCGAATGCGCGCCGCAGCGCACTGATGGCGTTGTTGTACGTCTTCTTTTTCCAAGTGTGAGAGTCGGCGACCTTGACCAAGGTCGAGTGCCGCACGCCGAGAAACGGGAGCGCGCCAATGGCGGGGCGCCAGACATGATCGAGGCTTTGGCGATGCGAGGCTGAGCGTCGCCGGCGCCAAGTCGCCCTTGGCGACTCGCGTCTCTTCATGCCGGAGGAAGGCATCGAACACGTCGGAGCAGGTCTGCGCGCGCAACGGCAGCGGGAGTTTGTGCAATCCGCGGAAGTCGGGAAACTCCTCGGCGAAATTGAATGTTCCGGCGGCAATGCGGGCCTTGATTCGGCGGAGGTGCTCGCGGGCGCGGCGGAGATTTGCCTCGGTCGGTTCCCAGCGTAACGTCGGTCGATAGCGCACGCCCATCGATCGTGAAGTCGAATTGAATGCGGCGACCGTTTGCGGGAATCACCCCGCCCGTGATGGAGCGGCGACCCATGGCATCCTCCCGTGTTTTAATGAAGTCAACGATGCCTGACGAGGACGTGCTTCGGCCATGAGCGGACGGTCACCACACTCGACGAAGCGTCGCCGAGGCGCAGGTCGCGTAATCGAAAGCTCTCAAGGCCACCGTTACGAGCTGGAGGCGCGCTTGCAGAGGGCTCTATAGTTCGGCTTCTCCGCCGTGACGCTGGGGTAGCTGTTTACGATGAACTCATTGGCGTCGACGGGAGTCATGTCCCAACGTTCGGGCCGCGCCGAAGACGCGATGTCTCTCCAGCGAATCGTGCTGCTCGAATCGGGCTTAGCGATCGACACGTACCAGGTGGAGGTGTTGTTCATCTCCGTCTCTACGTACCGGCCGTTCTTCGCATCGTATGCAAAGGTTGCGTTCTCGACGTAAGGCGCCGACATATCGCCTTGTTTCGGTATCACGACCCGACTGGAACATCAAGCCATCTTTCAAAAGGAATGTCCATATGCTCCTGTGCGTCTGAACCCCCGATCATACCCTCGGAACACGACCATTCGCCGGCATAGTAGTTGAAAGGTGTCATCGGATCCGCGCTAGCGGCGAAGGCCGGCAAAGCAAGAGCCGCAAGCAGAACAAAGGTTGGGGCTACGCGCATGTCATCTCCCGTCTTTTGGCAAAATTTTACGCTCTTCAAAGCTGTCAGTCGCGAGTGTCTCAAAAGGACACGCAGGAGTCTCGTGGCCGCCCGCGGGCAGGATGCGGCCAGAACCCGTCGTTGACCATACGAGTTCAAGGATTCCGTATAGCCATCGTTCGCTGAACCGCAGCCCGCGCCTGTGCGCGGAAGGCGGCCTTGACGCTCACCGACGCACATGTATATACTTGTCGATACATTGACGAGAGGGCGCAGATGTCAAGAACCGCAAAGCTCACCGTGCAGCGGTGGGGAAATAGCCTCGCCGTACGCATCCCGGCCGCGGTGGCGCGTTCTGCGCATTTCGCCGTCGGGCAGCCCGTGGAGGTCTCGATCGCGGATGATGGGGTGCTCGTTAAGCGCGCTGGTCGGCCAAGGCTGACGCTCGCGCAGAAACTCGCCGCGTTTGATCCCGCCTGTCACGGAGGCGAGGCGATGGCGACCCGCCCGGTCGGATCCGAGGTGATGTGATGGCGGCCGGATCGCGGTGGGTCCCGACCCGCCGCGACATGATTTGGATCGATTGTAACCCGCAGGCTGGTCGCGAGATGAAGGACGTGCACCCGTTACTGGTGCTCTCGCCCAGGGATTTCAATGAGCGCACGGGAATTGTCATCGGCCTACCGATGACGACGGCGTCCTACAATGACACCAACCCATTTGCCATTAAGTTCATCGGTCCCAGGGGAGCCGTCAGCTACATTCTTGCGCATCAACCCAAGTCATTCGATTGGCGAGCCCGCGCCGCAAAGCGGCACCCTTGGGGGCAAGTCCCGGCGGAGCCCTTCGCCCTCGCTTGCGAGACACTGAATCAGATCATCGAAATTGGGGCATGAGCATGGCCGGCGCCATCCGGGCCAGAACCCGCCATTCACACGGTCGAGCCAGTGCCGAGGAGAATCTCGGCTCGATGTACCTTCAAGGGGGCGGTGTGGCCCAGGACTACGCGACCGCCCAACGCCCCGCCGTATGCCACGCAGATTCGCGATGCCTTGGCGTCGCATTTAACGCCTGCTGACCTCGCGAAGAGCCGAGAGCTGGTCCACTCTTGGAGAGTATCCGCCGATTTGTTTCCTTGGAAACTACTTTGAGAATCCCGATACATGCCCCGGGGGATGCGGCCGTGAGTTGCCGCGCATGGCATCGAGCATTCATGCACAGAGGCACATGTCAGGACATCCCTGATCGAC
>CAWACM010000019.1:0-18251 GCA_963780455.1 uncultured Pseudomonadota bacterium | reverse complement strand
GTCAGTGCAAATGGGAACTGTCCGGTGGCCCGTTCCCACAGACCCGAGAGATAAGTGAAGGCTGGCACTGCCACTCCATTGTTATCCCAACCCTCGACCTTCCCGTAGGATAGCCGCAGCGTGAAGGTCGCATCTGGATATACTCTGGTGCCATAGATAGCGAAGCGGGCGTGCGCGATCTTCTGCTGAGCTTGGTCGATGGGGCCGAGACTTCGTCCTCGAACAGCTTGCGCACGGCGCGGCTGTCCGCATCGGTTGCCAGCACGAACCGGATCAACGGATCGTCGGAGGTCTGGACTGCCTGCAGGCCGCCCTCCCACAACGCCTTGCGGACCGTTGAGTCGCCCAACTTGGAGTGGTAGAGCTGGTGCCGCCAATGTCTCGGCGATTCCTTGCCTAGGAAGAGGCGAGTGTCGGGAAGAGCCGCCGTCAGATTCTCGCGCAATTTGGCGAGCCAGAACGCCAGCTTCAGCTGTTCCAGTTCCGGATAGACGGGCTGCGGATCCAGGCAGAGTCTTCGCCAGCAGCGGTAGGCGGCTGTCGGTGAATTCGGGAAGGCGCTCGCCGTTTGGCTTCGGCCGCTCCTCTGCCGCGCGCACTAGGTCGCGCGCGTATTCGAACAGAATGGAGCGAAGGCGGCCCGCGACTCCAAGTGGTAGTAGCGGAAGTAGAGTTCCTTCTCATGGAGCTGCGCCTTGGCGATGTCGCTCCACGGATTGCCGACTGCAGCGGCCAGCTTGGGGTCCCTCGACACGCGCGCCTTGAGGTCGCGCTCGGCGACGCGCTTGGCGGCAATCAGCGTTGTGTCCAGCAGCGCCTTCTCCTCACCGCGATAGGCCTTGAAGGAATTTTCGACGCTGAACAGATCACGATTGCCGATTCGAGCGTGCTCCGAACTCTCAGCCGTGAAGCGCAGCAGCTGCCCGCGCAGCTCGGAATACATGATCAGGATTTCGGGAATATTGACATCGCGCAGCGTCGATACCTGATCCGCCGTCAGCAGCCGTTGCGTTGTGCCGGGGTTGCCGGCGACGAACAGCGGCTCACCTTCCTTGGGCGGCTGAGTGCTCCAGCGTAGATGATCGGGTGTTGCCGCAGGTTTCCCGTTCTCGTAGAGGCGCAAGAACGAGCAGTCGAGGTCGTAGCGGGGAAAGTTGTAGTTGTCGGGATCGCCACCGAAGAAGGCGGTATCACCCTCGGGCGCGAATACCAGGCGCACGTCCGTGTATTTGCGGTACTTGTACAACTTGTACTGGCCACCCTGGTACATCGTCACCACCTCGCAGCTATATTTGTGCTCCTTGCCGGCGCAACCCTCCTTCTCCACGGCCGCGATCTGTGCATCGCGCGCCCTGATGAACTCATCGCCGGTTTTGCCTGCCACCGCAGCGGTCACGCGATCGGTTACGTCGTTGATGCTAGTCAGCACCTCCGCGACCATGCCGGCGCAGAGCATCTCGTCCTCCCGCCGCGTGGCCAGGAAGCCATCTTTCAGGTAATCCCTGGTCGCGCTCGAGTGCTGCTGTGCGCAATTCCCGACACAGTGCTGATTGGACAGGACAATGCCGTTGGCAGTGACGATGGATGCCGAACAGCCCGTCGACAATCGTATGGCAGCACCACGCACGTGATCCAGCCAAGCCGAATCGATGTCAACGCCGTACTTCGCCTTGACTGCTGCGGAGGGGAAATTGTCGAAGGTCCACATGCCCTCATCGGCGTGCGCGGGGCGAGGCGGAAGGCATGCCAGCATCGCTACACCAAGCAGGGATAAAGCCAGCCGTTCAGCGCTCCATCTTTGCGTGATAGGCCTTTGGAATTGAGACTGACCGTGGCGCAAATTTAGCATCGCAGGGTTCCGCAAAAACATAAATTCGCTGAGATTCTGAAGCGAGACAGAAAATTCTGCAAATTCATTATTATCACGATTATCATTCCAGTTTCGCACTATTTAGCCATCCGTCGGGAACGCCTTACGAGACGTCATTGCTCGATGATTTATGCACCCTCGAGGGGTTCGCCCATGCCGGCGGCGGTCTAAGAACTTATGGATCAACCACTTGCAACGCTTGCCAGCCCCGATGCCAGCCTCACCCAGGCACACTCCTGGCACACCCAATCTGAGCTCGGTGCGTTCCTGGCACACCCGTCTCCGATGAGCTCAGGGCGTCTTGGCCACGACCTTTCCATGCGCGATCAGATCGGCGTGCACGAACTGAGTCACACCGGCGATCTTCGGCAGGTATTCTCGAGCGAAAGTTGTTTTGCCGGCGCCATTCGGTCCAGCGATGACGATGCATCGCGGCCGCTGACGTTGGAGGCAGCTTTTCAATTTGTTCATCGACGCGCCGTCGAGCACGAGGGCCGAATCCGCCAGCCGCGCCACAACTTCGTCGTTAGCCCCACAGGGAAGGTTACAGCACTACGCCGCACGGGGTGCCGAGCTGGTCGGTGCGCCTGAGGGTGGAGAGTCCAGGCGCGACTTCCAATGACGCTTGTCGGTGTTGACGAAGACGAAGATTGCCAAGACAGTCCCAATGGGGAAGCCGAGAAGCCAGAAAGCTCCAACTATCCGCGATGACGTTCGCCCGTATGAACGACCAAGGCGAGCCCCTTTGGCTGCGTACCAGTGTGCAGCGGCCAAGGCTAATAGCAGAACGTCCAGGATGATAATGCGAGGACGGTCCGCCGTCACAGTAATGCCGACGATGGCAATGAGAACGAGCACAAAGAAGACTTGATGTAACCGGACAAGGACAACGTTGAGCATTTTCGAGCCAGGGGCAGGGTTATCCCCGCATAAAATATACCCTACGGTGATCCGATCGACCCGCCGTGAGATCTTCCGACTCAGCGACTGGATTCGCTGAATTCTCCGCGAAACCGGCGCGCGCCCGTCAGCGCGATTACGCGAACATTGCGGCGTCAGAGGCTGGTGCACGTACCGCTCAGTCCTTGCGCAGCACGAATTGCATCAGCCGATCCCAGGCCTCCTGAAACTCAGCCGCCACGAGATCGGCCGTCTCGGGGGATGAGTCCCGTATCGGTAGATGTCGGTAGCGCTCCCGCAATTCATCCGCTGTCGTTCGCAGTGACCTGTCCAAGGACGGCTGCCAGCTCGCCAGCGAACGAGTCAAGGCGACGACAAGCGTCTCCAAAGCCACAAGTTCACTCTTGAGCCGGATCATTTCGATGTCCACGGACTAATCCTCCTCTTTAGCCGCAGAGAATAGACCACAGGCCCATTCAGAGCGCGGCCAATGAGTCATTCGGCGATTCTACCCTGTTGGTCCAGTCGCTTCACCCATGATGTTCGGCGCTGTAAAGGCTCGTATGGGTGTCGTCTCCTCCTTCACGCTGCAGCTTTGGACATCTCATCGAGGCGGGCGTAGCTATACTCCATGCCGTCGGTCATGCCCGTGGAGACGGCGTCGTCGCGCGCTTCCTTCGACGCGAACGTCAAATTGCAGGCGAGCGTCGTGACGCCGTTCTGCTCACTGAGTTCAAGTGACACGATGCAGGGATCGCCAACCGGCATGGCGAAGTCCTTATCGCCCTGGTCGTAATATTGTTCGTGGACCATCTTCGATGGGACGATGACTTCGGTGAACGTGCCGAAGAAGCCGAACTGCTTGCCGTCTTCGCGGCTTCTCCACCGCCACTTGTATTTGCCGCCGACGCGGACATCCATGTCGCGCACCGGCATATCCCAGCCATCATAACCCTGCCATTTCTGCACGAGTTCGGGCTTGGTATGCGCATCCCACACCAATTGGCGGGGCGCATTGAACGTACGTGTGACGCGAACTTCGCGATCACTCGGCAATGTAACTTCTGCGGGCTTGGGCATTGTCTTCTCCTTGGCGCTTCATCGTGATTGCGCGCCGGCATGTCCGCGCTATTTTTTTGTTCGTTTGCGCTTGGACGGTTTGGCTTGCAGCGCCTCGAGCAACGCATCGAGGCGCTGGTAGTTCTGTTCGAAGATCTCGCGGTAACGCTCGATCCAATCCACGGCCTCCTCCAATCGCTTCGGTTCCAGTTTGCGTGGACGCCGTTGCGCATCGACGTCCATCGAGATGAGGCCGGCGCGCTCAAGCACTTTCAGATGTTTGGAAATGGCTGGCTGGCTCATCTCGAATGGCTCGGCGAGTTCCGTCACTGTGGCCTCCCCCGTCGCCAGCCGCGCCAGGATGGCGCGGCGGGTAGGGTCGGCCAGAGCGGCGAAGGTCAGGTCGAGGCGTCCCGATGTTTGCATAACTCGTTCGTTGTATAACTCAGTAGCAATATACAAACGCAAGACAGGCCAGTCAAGGCCTTGAGGTCATATTTCCAAGGTACGCTCCGGCAGCCTAAGGCACACACGATCCAGGTACAGCGCACGGATCAGGTCTGTGTGGGTTACATCACTTACCTGAAAGTGCGCGATCAGTGGCGCTATCTGGCCACGCTCATGGATCGCCATTCGCGCCGTCCGTCCAGCGCGCGATTTCTTACCGTACTCGGCCCGAAACGAGCGCGGATGGACGGCATCGTCAAGTCGCGGCCGAATGGTGGCTTTGACCTCTATGGGCCGGCCTCCTCGATCACGAGATCTACTGCTGGGTGGGATATCTCCTGGTGCCGTACGCCGGTGGTCTGCCGTTTATGGCCAGGGCAACCACCTACGGGCAGTTCGGATACCCAATCGGCTCAGCTATTGGTCGCAGGCCGGCTTCGTGAAGATGGTACCCCCCGTGAGACTCACGGAGGACAAGTCGATTGACGAGAAGATCATGGTTTGGCTGCGTATTCCCGCGGGCCAGAAGGTCCAGGTGCAGTGGCTCGCGAACGAAAACCGATATACGTTGAGGTTCCCGCCGCAAACGGTGACCGATCGAATCGATGGTGGGGAGAATCAGAAACAAGCGATGTTCACGGTGAACGGCATCACTGACGTCCGTGGCGCGAGAGTTGGTGCCGACGGCAGCACCTTGTGGCACGTTTACGAGCCGGTGCCGGGTAAGTCTTCCGGATGGCTGAGCGGCTATGAATGGCTGCGCACTGGGCCAGTGGGCGACAATCTCGCCGCGGACAGGCTGATCAAACTGTACTATCCGGGGGCGCCCGCCAAAGCCAAGCAGGAAATGGCGGTGTTCCGCAGGCTCAATCAGTGCGGTGCCTGCCACCAACCGGACAGGCCGGTGCCGACGACCGCGGCGTCAGACGGTGACTCCACGCCTGAGACTGACGCGGATGGTTTCTATCAGCCCATCACGGTGCTGACCGACACTATGACGCTGGTAAACGACCGCCCCTGGGACTTGAACGTAGGCGATCCCTCCATTACGGTCTGGTGCGGTACGCACAGAGCGAAGCTCACAACCCGGGGCGACATGTGTCGACGCTACACCTGTCCCAATCAGCTCGTGCCCATCGGCAAACTCGACATGGCTGCGGCGCTTGAGCATAGGGACCCTCATGCCCTGAATGTCTGCGCGGCTAGGAAATACCTTTACGAGCACATGACCGATCAAGGACGCAAGGCCTTCGGCCGCGGTTTCAGGGAATGCTCCATCGGCTGATGCAATACCGCATGAGCCGTGGACGATCAGGTTAGACAATGAGACTCCGGGGATGTATGCCTGGCGCGTATAGTCGGGACGACAGCGGCCTGACGGCAGGACGTGCGCACGAAGGCGTCGTCTTACGGATCCCCCGGTCATACCGGAGAGTGCGATGAAACGGCGATCGTTCGCACCCGTATGGTTGATGGGGCTGACCGGGTCCGTCCTGGGCATGTTCTTCGGTGTCCTGGTCGTTGCGATCCCTGAAGTACTGAGCGCGCGACACGTGCCCGAGGCGACGATCGCTTCGATTACGGCAGTGGCGGTTTCGCCAGCCTTCTGGTCGTTCCTGGTGAGCCCGGTGTTGGACGTGCGGTTCACTCGGCGATGGTATTTGTCAATGGCGCAAGGCCTGTCCTTTCGCCCCTCAACCAAGCCTTGCTCCTCTTCCTCCTTCCAGAGATAGGAGTACGAAATGACGAGGCCGACCTCCGGTTCGGGGAACCCCGCCATGTGTTAGCTGCCTCAGCCTCTGCTATTTCCGGCTTTCGTCCAGAAGCGCATTCAGATGGTCATGGGCCGGATTCATTTTCGCCCCCTGAATGGCTTCGGCAATTTCCGGCGGAAGGTCCTTGATCCGGTGCACCCGGCGCTCGAAAGCTCGAAGCCGCTGCAGCTCCTCGTACTCGCGCGCGGACACGAAATACCCGCTCACCCGGCCGTAGCTGGTGATCGCGACCGGCTCGCGCTGCGCCTCTTCCTTGTACCGGCCAAAAGCTTTGGCGAATTCAGTGGCTGTGACCGCACTCATAGCGTTACCAGAAGTTCACGGAACACGAGTAAGATACGGAATTTCCGGGATTTGGTCAAGGGATCCCTGCGACGATGAGACTGTAGACAAACAGGCCATATCTGTATACGTTTTCATCGGTGCCTACCAAGCCCTCAGCTCAGATTCCGGCGAGCCTGACCCCCGTCTTCACGTACTCGGAGCGTTCGGGATGAGGACCTCGTAGCCGTTCGTACCCTGAGCCGGGGCGGCGCGACATGCCTGACGTTAAGCGCCACCAGAGAGAGCGGATTTCGGGGGTGTCGTAGTCGCGGGTACCCCCGAGATCTCGGCTTATAAGGCCTTCCTATGCGGTCGCTTTTTCTCAAGACCGCAAATAAGAGGACTTTTCAAGCCCTTCAGAGCGACGACCTGGTCAGCATCAAAATGTCGCCGTGCGATCTGCGGATGGCGAAGTTGGCTCGAAAATCTGCCGTCAGCGAGCCGCGAATTTCTCGCGACGCATCTGGCTGACTTGGTTGCCTGCGAATCGACGCAAACGTCGAATCCCCCCTACCTTTCACGCAAATTGTGAACTTGATCCTCGTCGAGGCGCTGTTATTGCAGGGGCGTTCACACCGCGCATCTAGATTACCTAATCTCTAACTGTGTACCATTTTTCCCATGGACCTCCGCGGCATCCGTCATGTTCTTGCGGCTATGCTTCTTTTAGCCGGCGCAGGGGGTTCGCCGCATGCGCAGGCGGCACAGGCGTACTTCGCGGGAGTTGCCTATACGAGTGCCGCGGCGGATACCACAAAAGCCTTTCCATACATCTCTTTGAATCTCACAGCTGGCGGTATCAGGTCGCTGGATGCAAACCTGCGGCAGGAAATTGAGCGCCAGAAGCTCCCACTCAACATCATCTTCGACCAGCTAGGCTCGACGCACGAGGAATCCGAGGCGACGGCGCTGGCCCTTGCGATCGATCGCGAATCGACCTCGATCAATCAGATCGCCGGAGAATACAAGATCCGCATCGAGATCGACGCCCAGGCGCTGTTCTTCAACTTCAAGAGCAAGCAGATCCTCGGCGGGTATCCCTTTGCGCTGGAATACATCGATCTCGTCCCCTCCGCCCCCGGAAGCGAGTATTTGAGCAACCTTTACCACAATCTGATTTTCGGGGTCACGGGACGCGCATCGCTCGTCAGTCAGTTCATCGATACCCTGCAGCACGCCGAGGTGCCGAGCGCAGCGGCGAGGCACCTGCGGCTCACTGCGGTTGTGCTGGCCCCCAAGGCGCATGAGTATATCCATGCGCTGGCGCAAGAGGCCGATCTCAACGTCATCAGGGACCAGATCGCGCAGCAGTTTGGCGAATACCTCGCGGCAGATCAGCATGTTTCATTGCTCCCTTATCAGAGCAATCAGGCGCTGGGTGGCGCCATGGCGGCGCACTTTGCCGAAGGCGACGTGTATGACCTCTCGATTCCGCCGGCAGATTACGGAATCACCATCACGGTTGATGGATTCAAGAAGCTTCTGAGCAGCCGGGATTCGGTGTCGTCGGTCTATCTCTACGGCGCGTTTGCAACGCTGACCGTGAGCGAGCCGCTCTCAGGGCGGGTCTACTTCTCCCAGCAGATGCGTCAAGGTGCGGCAAAGACGGTACCCGTGACCGAAGGGGCAACCGATGACTGGGCTGCATCCTACGAAACGCTTCTGGTGCTGTTCGATCATTTCGCCAAAGCGATCTCCACTCCCGATGAAGCGTGGGTGCACTCATCCATGCCCGGGAGCCGGGAGGCGCAACGGCAGTTGCTTGCAGTGCAGGAGCTCATCCAATCATGTCGATGAAACCATTTCACCGTATGGCGGCTTTGTGTGCTCTGGCTCTTGCGCTGCATGCGGCGCCCGGGCTTGCGCAGACGGTCTCGCAGAAGGGCATGGCGACGGTCACCTATGGGAAACGGCTGACCGCCACGGAGCGGCAGCAGGCGTTTGCCAATGCGACCTTCAACGCGCTGGAGCAGTACGTCGCCGGCTCTGACAGCGCCCAGGAGCGGCTGTTCGAGAGCCGGCACGACTATTTCGCAGGACACGTCAGCCGCTACGTGCTCAGCACCACCGTGTTGTCGCAGCAGGATGACCCGCAGGCAAAGACCTATACCGTCGTGCTGCGTGCCGACATCAATCGGGACAACTTGACCAGCGATCTGGGTGTCGGCACGGCATCCGAGGCGAGCGTCCAGTCGACGAATCATCAGATGCTCACCTTCCTCTTCATGGCGCGAAGCCAGAAAAGCATCCAGCAGTTCGATGACCGCATTTACAAGCGTGTCGACAGCGATACCACCGAAGGCCGCGACACCACTCAGGGCGAATCAATCCATGCCCACAGCATCAAGACCTCGGATGGAATCGACACGCACAAGAGCGTGCGTTCGGTCTCCGGGGGCAGCACGGTGGTCCAGGCGGACAAGGTGACGTGGCAGGTGGCTCAGTCTGATGACATCAATACCGCAATGACCGGCGTGTTCGCCAATGCGGGCTACCAGGTCATCGATGCCGATCAGGTGGAAGGCGCGAGCAATGGACTGCTCAACATTGACAGCATCAGGACCGCCTACAGCAGCGGCAATGATCTGCCGCCCAAGGTCATGTACCAAACGACTCAGGGCGTGCACGCGGCCGGCATCGGGCTGCTGGCCATTGGCACGCTGGATATTGGGATGCCAGGCACAGATCCGGTCAGCGGCAACGCGCGGGTGTACGTTACGGTGACCGCAAAGGTCTACAACGTATCCGGCCGCTTCGCGGCGACCCTGGCATCCGTCGGGCCCGTGCAGTTTGCGGGGCTCGGACCTAACGTCACCGTCGCGCAGACCAACGCACTCACCATGGCGGCGCGGGAAAGCGCGCAGCACCTCGTGGACGAGCTGGCAAACCGAGGGGTGCACTGATTCTTTCGGGTTTTTTAGGCAAGGCGCGACTCGAGGGAATCTGAGACCGCGTCAGAAGCCAACGCTTCTGTGTAGGAGATGTCGTATGTTCAAGCTCAGCAAGTATTTCATCGTCGCAGGCGGCCTGGTGGCGTTCACGTGCGTGCTCGCTCCGGTCGCGAATGCCTGGCCCACCATGCCCTCGTTGGGCGGCCCGAAAGCGGCCACGCATTCGGATTTGGGCGCATCCCAGCAGGCGCTCATCACCGCTTTCGTAGGATCGCAGAGGGAGGTCCTGCAGGCGCAGGCGCTTCTTGAGCGGGCCTACGGATTCAAGGACAAGGCGGAATTGCTCGAGGCACAGCAGACCGCACTCGCGAGTGGCGCCGTCGATGAGAATTCACTGAAGAAGACCGTCGAGCTGTCACAGGCGGCGAATCAGCAGATCGCCAGTGAACAGGCAAGCAAAGGCACGCTCACGAGTGACGAGCGGGCCGCCTACACGGCGAGCCTGCCGCACTTCGCCATCGGGGTCATGGATACCTCGAAAACGGTGTCGGAGGCCCAGAGCTTCGCATCCTCTGCCGCATCGGGCGGCGGAGCGCTCTCGGGCATGCTGACGGGCGCCGACAAGCTCAAAGTCGGACTCTACATTGCCAAAGTCACTCCGGCCTATTCCAAGTCGCTGTATTCGGTGTTCAAGAACACCGTGATGATCGGCCAGAAGAATGGCGTCAAGATCCCGGCGGATGCCACCAGCGCGCTCGGCAGCCTCTCGCCGTGAGATCCAGGACGTTCGATCGCGTCGGCGCCTCGCACCGGTGGCACGCGCGGCTCGGTTGCGCCTGGCCTCAGGTCGTCGGCGCGTTGGTGGCGAGCGCCACTTTGGCCGCGTGCTCCAGGCAAGACGTCTCGACCGCACCCGGGACGAGCGCCGTGAATCGCTCGGGAGCGGCAGCGCCGGTTGCGGCAGCCGTGCAAGGGCCGCCGCGGTCGGCACCCCAGTTTGGGGGGGTGAAGACACAGGAGATCATCACCACTGGTACAGGGCCTACGGTGCAGGCGGCAGTGGATAATGCGCTGCAACTCGCCGTGGAAGAGGTCAACGGGACACGCGTCAGCAGCGTGCTTGCCTCAAATGGGACCGCGCCCGTGGAATTGGGCGAGGACGCCACTCCGGATCAGATTCGTGCATATGCGAGCTGGGTGACAACGCAGACGCAGGGCGCCATCCAGGGCTTTAGAATTCTCTCGCAGAAGAGCCTTGCTCCGAGCAAGGTCACGACGGAGGAGTCGCTGCGAGCAAGCCAGGGGCCGAGCCACGACGCCGGGTCGGTCAGCGCCGCCGAAGGCTCAGCGGCAGTCGCAGCCGATGGATCGGGCGGCGCCGGAGCCGTCCAGGCAGGCGCGGTGGCAGGCCAATGGGACAGGGCGACGGGCGCACAGAGTCTCGACTACCGCGCCAAGCGGACAGAGCTGAAGGCAAACTGGGAAGTGAAGGTTGCAGCGGAGGTCGCCAAGTACTCCGAACCGGCATCGGCCAAGCGGACGCGGATCGTCGTCGCGGTGCCCGATGCTCAAGCGGTGCAGTACCAGGTCGGGCAAAATGAGGTCCGCGCCGCCGACCTCGGACGTGAGATCCAGCAGTCCCTCGAAGACGCACTGACGCAGTCGAACCGGTTCACGGTGCTTGATCGTCAGGATGATGCCCAGATCGAGAGCGAAATGAACCTAATTCGCGCAGGGCAGGCGACGGTCGCCGACACCGCGCGGCTCGGGCAGAAGCTCGCGACGGATCTCATCGTGGTGCCGACGATCGTGGCCTTTGGGTACACGCCACACGTGCAGCACCTGAGCCTCGCCAACCGGGACCTTGTGTGGTATTCGGGCGGTGCCGAGGTCAACCTGCGCGTCGTCAATGCCACGACCGGTCAACTTGTTCTCTCGCAGTCGTTCCGCTACGCCTTGCCGAGCACCGCGCCAACCACACTTGGCGTCGCGATCGACGGGTCGGCAATCACGGCGAAATTGGTGAGGAGCCTGGATGAACAGATGGCGACCGCCATCCTGCAGAATACTTTCCCGCCTGAGGTCCTGCGCGCCGACGGGCGTCAGGTGACCATCAATCAGGGCGGAGACCTCATCGAAGCCGGAGCCGACTACCGGGCGGTCTACCTCGGCCAAGATGTCGTGGATCCGCAGTCCGGCGTCAATCTCGGTCCTTCGGAAAAGCCCTGCTGCACGATCCATATCGATTCGGTGAGTCCGACGCTCTCGTATGGTCACGTGATCGAGGATGGGTTCACGTTCCCTGCTTCTTTCGCACCGGGTTCAATCGAGTTGCGCGACGTTGTAAAGGTCGCACTCGCGAGCACGTCCGGGAGTGACGAGCACGCCCTGAAGCGCAAGGCGCTGGCGAAGAAGGCTGCCAAGAAGCAAACGGACACGAACTGGTGAAAAGCTTGCTGATACATGGTGAGGCAGCGGCGTCCGCTGGCCCCCATGTCATCAGGGCGTTGTAGACAGAGAGCTCCCATTCGGCAAGGCGAGAGTTTTCGGCTGCTGCGCGGGCGGCTGACACCAGGTCCGCGCAGTCGTTGATCGAGCCGATCGCGGTCCATTAAGCTAGATGGCAAGACGCGGCTCGACCGCCGATTGCTGTCGTTAGGGGCTTATAGGCGTTAACTTGCAGTCTGAAGCCAGAGTTGGTTCCGAAGGTCGGATCTTCCCGTCGGAGGGCTTTTCGTCATGCTGTGATGCTGTCAAGAGGTTTTTTAAAACAAGACCGGCAGGGTGCGAACGACATCACAACTGCCACGCGTTTCCTTCTGTAAGGTTCAACCGCGTTCATTCAACAGAATTGAGTGGGGCGAGGATCGCTGTATGCACACTGAACATGGTGCGAGGGAACCGTCGGGCACAGCCAGATCGGCGATCGGCTTTCTGCGCGCCTGCGCGTTCGCCTGTTGCCTGACTCTGGTCTCCTGCGGAGGCGGGGGTAGCGGGTCCACCAGCGGCCCACCACTGCCCCCGGGCGCAATAGCCACCGCGGGCGCAATGCAAGGCCAGGCGCCTCTTACCGTGACCTTCAGCGCCTCCGGCAGCACCGACCCTCAAGGGTACGCCCTCAGCTACGCGTGGACCTTCAGCGATGGCGGAAACGCCACGGGGGTGACCGTCTCTCACACCTTTCAGGACCACGGGTCCTACACGGCGACGGTGGCCGTTTCCGACGGGCACAACACCACCACGTCGAGCCCCCTTTCGATCACCGTCACGGCCGCCCCGCCTCAGGTGCAAGCCACTTCGATGAACGTCGACGTTCTTGGCGTGGCGCCGAGCTCCTCTCAAGGCACGGTGATCGCCACGGACCGCGAGTCCCTCCCTTTGACTTATACGCTTGCGACGATGCCCGCCCTCGGCACGGCCTCCGTGAACGCAAGTACGGGCGCCATCACCTACACGATTCCTGGGTTTGCATCGGCTGCATCCGACCGTTTCACGGTGAGTGTAAGCAACGGATTAACCTCCTCGACCGACACCGTATCCGTCGCTCTGAATTCCGATCCGCTGCTGCCCAATCAGTGGGATATCCAAAACACGGGCCAGAATGCATTCTCCTCTACGCCGCCGACAGCGGGAAACGATATGGACGTGGCCTCGGCCTGGGCTAGCGGCTTCACTGGGAAGGGCATCAAGGTTGGCGTGGTGGACAGTGGCCTGCAGGTCGCGCACGAGGATCTCGCCGCCAACGTGGATCTCACGCATTCTTTGAACTTTGTCACCGGAACCGATGATCCTTCTCCCGATCCGAGTATCGCCGGCTTTGATCATGGAACAGAGGTCGCCGGGATCATCGGTGCGGTCGCCTTCAACGGCAAAGGCGGCCGGGGCATCGCTTACAATGCGACTCTCCGGGGCTATAACCTATTGGCGCCAGGGCTCACATTCAGCGTGGCCAACATGGCGACCGCGCTCGGAAGCGCTCCGGTTTCGGTCGACAACGACTTGTTCAACGCCAGCTTCAGCATCTCGTCCGATTCGAACGCGCTGCCGTCCTTCAGTGGAGCATTTCAGGCGATCACTCAAACTGCAATGACGCTGCGCGGCGGCCTCGGTGCCGCAATTGTCAACGCCGCAGGCAACGACTTCGGCGACTTCGAGGGGAACTCGAGTCCGTACTGCGCTCAGTACGCCCAAGTGTATGGTGTGAGCTGCGGCGATCCGGCGTCCGATGAACGGCGGGGCGGCTACTACCCCATCGTCGTCGGTGCCATCAACGCAAATGGCGTCCATTCCAGCTACTCGAGTACCGGCTCCGCCCTCTGGATATCCGCGCCGGGCGGTGAGTACGGCTTGAGTGCGGCGTATGCTCCCGGTCTGGCGGCCGTCAACTACGAGCCGGCCATCCTCACAACCAGCCGGGGCGGATGTGCTAATGCGGAGTATCCACCGGCAAGCTTTCCAAATGGGGTGAACGAGCTCGACTCCAACGGAGCCGACCCGCTCGCGCCGACGTGCCAGTATACGGCCACCATGAACGGCACGAGCGCCGCCACGCCGAACGTAACGGGCACCATCGCGCTGATGCTCCAGGCCAATCCGAAACTCTCAGTCCGCGACATCAAGTACATCCTTGCGAAGACCGCCGTCAGGGTCGATCCGTCATTCCCCGGGGTATCCAGCACCACGATCGTTCCCGGCAGTACCGTAGTGCTTGAGCAAGGCTGGACGACGAACGCCGCGGGATACACTTTCAGCAACCGCTACGGTTTCGGGGCGGTCGACACCGGGGCGGCCGTGGCGATGGCAAAGGCGTACACCACGTATCTGCCCCCCGTGCAGGACTCGACCGGCAATTACACGTTCGTCGCCGCCCCGCCCGCCGTCATACCAGCGGGCACGACAACGGGTGGCTACATCAACTACAACGTGAGCGAACCGTTCAGTACGGTCGAGTTCGCGGTTGTATTCGTCAACATCGCGACCACGCCCGGACTTCCCTGCAATCAGATCGAGCTCACCTCTCCATCCGGCACCAAATCGATCTTGCTGCATGCTGCGAATGGATTCACGAATTCCGCTCTCGCCGATACACGGTTCGAATCCAACGGGTTCTATGGTGAGCCCATCAACGGCACGTGGACGCTGCGCTTTCTTGATTTCTGTCCCGGGGCCGCGACGGCTACTACTCTTTCGACGACGCAGCCGCAGACGCTGCTCTTTGCCGGTCACTGAGGGAGATCACGATGTCGCGCCTCCTCTTGTCAATGCTCATGGTTCTCGCCTCGAGCGGCGCGCTCGCGCAGCTTCGGGCGCCCGCACGCGCGCTCCCCCCGATCGCGGATCAGACGATGACGATCAACGACAGGGGAGCGCAACTCGAGGTGCTGCCAACCCAGCGGGCGATCCCGCAGGTCGACCCTACAAGGCAGCGCACAATGCATCGACTCGTGCGCGCCAAGGCCAGCAGCCCGATCGGGCCGGCGACGCTTGGGGTCGTGTACAACCACGCGATGCAGGAGACCGGTTTTATCACCGGAGAGATCACCTTTCAGGTCAAGGGCGGCCATGCGTTTCCCGGCAGCCCTGCTCAATACCCCGGCTTGAGGCTTATCACACGGCCGGCGGTATATGCCGTGTACGCCCGCACTCCTGCTGAGTTCATTCAGCTGATGCGCACGTTGAAGAGTCGATCAGACCTCGCTTGGGTGGAACCGACGGTCATCTACGGTCCGCTCACCCATCCATAGTAGCCAGATACTCCTATGGGCCGCTTAACCTCGAAATAGCTGTCATCAGGTGGTCATCATGTCCGCACGCGGATTCCGTGCTCTTGTTGCGCTCTTCGGAGTGGTCTCAACCATGTTCCTGGCCGGGTGTGCCGGTACACCGCCCAGAGCGGAATTCACAGAGAGGACAGTCCCGTTTCGCGTTTCCGCTGGCGATGCTGTGAAGGTCGACGTCGCCGCCGCCTCGACTGTCAAGATGCTGCCCTACCAACAGGAACGCTTCGCGCAAGAGATCCAGGCCAAAGTCGCTCAGAGCATGCAGGGCAATTTGCAGGCAGGAGGCCCGCGTAGCTACGAGATCGACATCCTCGTCACGGAGTACGACAAGGGGAACGCGTTCGCACGTGCGATGCTGGCTGGTCTTGGCCAAATGCATATTGACGGTACTGTTAGCGTGTTCCGAATGCCGCAGCACCAGGTGCTCGAATCCTTCGCGCTCTCGAAGACATTCGCGTGGGGCGGCATTTACGGCGCGTCGAAGTCCATCGAGGACATCGAAAACGCTTTCGCCGAGGGTGTTGCGCAGACGGTTTGCGGAACCGGCGGGAAAGCAGACGCGCAGAAGCCCAGCAGCACCAGTTGAACCTGGTCGCACCGGCCATCTACCGGCGTCTCGTGCAAATGCCAGACGTGCAGGCGATCGGGACAGCCCTGGCCAGTATTCTCGCCGTACCCGAGAGAGAACGCCCTGTTCCAGCGGGGGTATCCCGATACCGGGCAAGGTGAGATCGGCGCTCCTCGGTGATCTAATCTGGAGTTATCGCCGAGCCCACGCGAAAATCCGTTGCTGCTCAGGTAGTTGATGGATTATGGGCTGTGAGCTGAGTGGCTACACGGTGATTTGCTGCAGCAGCTGCAACGCGCGATGTTGGGTGGCGGTCGGGGTTGTCACCATCTGGAAGGCAGGCGAGGCGGTTTTCGCGCTGCGCGTCACGCAGGTGTTGCGCACGACAGTCGCCAGGTCCTGAAGCAGGGTACGGAAGCTGTGGACCGGGGAGCCGTCCTCGAGAGTGCGCTCGGCGATTTTCTCCAGGGCTTCTGCTGAGCGTTGGGCGGGGGCGACGGGGTCGCGGTCAATCTTGGCCTCGAGGTCCTCGTCGGCAAAGAGCAGCTCGCGCCAAGCCTCCCGCATGTGCCACTCGAGGTAGTAGGCGAGCATGCACAGGAAGATGTGGGCGCGTACCCGGTCTTCGAGCCGGTGATGGATCGGACGGATCTTGAGGTCGACGGTCTTCAGCGAGCGGAAAGCGCGCTCGACCTCGCAAAGCCCCTTGTAGCTGCGCACGGCGTCGGGGGTGCTCAGCTGCTTCTTCGGCACGTTGGTTCGTATGACGTATATTCCATCGAGCGCCGCCTCGGCGGCGACCTGCGCCTCGAGGATTTTGAACTCGAACCGCTGATCCTCGACGATGAGCTCGAAGTGCTTGGCGACTTTGTACTTGTTCACTACCCGCCCGATGCGCACCCCGATCTTCGCCTTGCCGCTCAGGCGTCCGGCGGCCACGCTCTCGCGCACCTTCTCGAGCTCCTTCTGTGTCGCTTCAAGGAGTGAGAGGCGCTTGTGTGTGGGCGTCCTTGCGCTCGAAGCGTTGATCGAAGGCGAAGGCCTTGAGTGCGCCGGTAGCGATTCGCCGCTGACTTGTCGATAGGTTTGCTCGGGCACCTCCCTGCACCGGCACGCTCCACCTGGACAGCGCGCGATCAACCTAAGCCGTGGTCCATAGCCCCAAAGCAAACCCGCCATTCCCGTCTCCCAAAGACTCCCGCATGTTGCTGGCCCGTCTGGAGCGGATGCTGGCGTCATTGGCCGCTATTCACACTCGCAACCCTTTTCGCGACGCTCGTGATGGACCGGCTTCGGTAAGTCGAGATCGCCCTCAGTCGTTTGCAAAGGCATGGAAGTCAAATTGATTAATTGTTATACGACCGAAGTCCTTGGGGAGGCGCACAAAGCTACGATCATCAGTCGTATGTGCATACCCGGAGAGCTCCTTTTCAACACGGATAAGAAGCCAGGTATTGTCCGAAGGTGACCATTGAAAATCGAATGCATAGGTATCACCACCGCCGCTGCCTGCTGTCGTGTTTGTAACGTTGATTCGCCCATGGTGGCCAATAATGGTGTAGCCGCCATCCGTGCCATCAAAGGCCTGCGGTTGAATCACGTTTTTGTTTTGAACAACTGCAGATAATTTGCCACCAGGTTTTCTCAGTAGGACCTGCAACCTCCGGTCTCCTTCCTTCTGAGTTACGAGAAGAAACCCCTGTTGTCCATTACCTATGAGATCTGCGCACTCGACCTCAATTGCGACTTCTCCCGCGGGAACAAAAGAGCGAACATCCCCAGAGGGACCTGCGGCTTGCGCCTTTTCGAAACCCGACGCGCCGCAGGCCTTGCGCGACGTTGCCAAATACCCTTCCATCTCAACTATTCGTCGGCTGTAGAGGTACTGCAGGCAACCGTCCATTTTAATAGAATCATTTCTATACTGGCTGCACCATCGCTCTCGCCAGGCCAGCCACTGGCGTTCTTCTGACATGAGATGCGATCGCCTCGTCGGATTGTCCATCAGTGCCTCGTGGTAGTCCTTTGCAAGCTGAACGTCCATCTCTGCTACATAGTCGTCGTTGCATATCGCCTTCTCAACGACTGTGCGGACTTTAGCGCATTCGAAACTCTGCGCCTGGACGCGCGGCGATATGAGGGTAAGTAAGGCGCAGAGAGACAGCGCAACAACGTAACGAGGGATGGTCATTACAGCCTCCGGGTCCATACGAAGTCTGCCGCTATTCTTTCACGCCATCGAGAGGCTGCTTTGTGGAAGGTCGATTGCATCACAAAAAGGTCGCTTTCAGGCCTTAGAGACGACTGGGCTGAACCGCAATCGAACGGCGGCTTTGCGGAGGCCCAATCGAGCGGATATTCGTCCGCAGTTGGCCGATCGCGTCAATTCCGGGCGCCGCAGGATGACCGATTGACGTTCGAGACTGAACCATCTCGGTATCTTGCGTATCACGTCGTATCACGTGACCCGTATGAGCGCGCGCAACGACCGCGCCGCGATCCACAGTGCGTCGCTCGGGAGATGCTGCTCAAACTGTTCACGGCAGGCGATGCCACGTCAGAGGGTCGCCGTCATGGCCGCCACTGAGCTACGCACATCGCTGATGCACGCTGAACAGATCCGTGATCAAACCTAAG
>CAWACM010000018.1:0-64898 GCA_963780455.1 uncultured Pseudomonadota bacterium | reverse complement strand
GTGAAGCGCAGCAGCTGCCCGCGCAGTTCGGAATACATGATCAGGATTTCGGGAATGTTGACATCGCGCAGCGTCGATACCTGATCCGCCGTCAGCAGCCGTTGCGTTGTGCCGGGGTTGCCGGCCCACGAACAGTGGCTCACCTTCCTTGGGCGGCAGCTAGTGCTCCAGCGTAGGTGATCGGGTGTTGCCGCAGGTTTCCCGTTCTCGTAGAAGGGCAAGAACGAGCAGTCGAGGTCGTAGCGGGGAAGTTGTAGTTGTCGGGATCGCCGCCGAAGAAGGCGGTATCGACCCTCGGCGCGAATACCAGGCGCACGTCCGTGTATTTGCGGTACTTGTACAACTTGTACTGGCCACCCTGGTACATCGTCACCACCTCGCAGCTATATTTATGTTCCTTGCCGGCGCAACCCTCCTTCTCCACGGCCGCGATCTGTGCATCGCGCGCCCTGATGAACTCATCGCCGGTTTTGCCTGCGACCGCAGCGGTCACGCGATCGGTCACGTCGTTGATACTAGTCAGCACCTCCGCGACCATGCCGGCGCAGAGCATCTCGTCCTCCCGCCGCGTGGCCAGGAAGCCGTCTTTCAGGTAATCCCTGGTCGCACTGGAGTGCTGCTGTGCGCAATTCCCGACACAGTGCTGATTGGACAGGACGATGCCGTTGGCAGTGACGATGGATGCCGAACAGCCCGTCGACAATCGTATGGCAGCACCACGCACGTGATCCAGCCAAGCCGAATCGATGTCAACGCCGTACTTCGCCTTGACTGCTGCGGAGGGGAAATTGTCGAGGTCCACATGCCCTCATCGGCGTGCGCGGGGCGAGGCGGAAGGCATGCCAGCATCGCTACACCAAGCAGGGATAAAGCCAGCCGTTCAGCGCTCCATCTTTGCGTGATAGGCCTTTGGAATTGAGACTGACCGTGGCGCAAATTTAGCATCGCAGGGTTCCGCAAAAACATAAATTCGCTGAGATTCTGAAGCGAGACAGAAAATTCTGCAAATTCATTATTATCACGATTATCATTCCAGTTTCGCACTATTTAGCCATCCGTCGGGAACGCCTTACGAGACGTCATTGCTCGATGATTTATGCACCCTCGAGGGGTTCGCCCATGCCGGCGGCGGTCTAAGAACTTATGGATCAACCACTTGCAACGCTTGCCAGCCCCGATGCCAGCCTCACCCAGGCACACTCCTGGCACACCCAATCTGAGCTCGGTGCGTTCCTGGCACACCCGTCTCCGATGAGCTCAGGGCGTCTTGGCCACGACCTTTCCATGCGCGATCAGATCGGCGTGCACGAACTGAGTCACACCGGCGATCTTCGGCAGGTATTCTCGAGCGAAAGTTGTTTTGCCGGCGCCATTCGGTCCAGCGATGACGATGCATCGCGGCCGCTGACGTTGGAGGCGGCTTTTCAATTTGTTCATCGACGCGCCGTCGAGCACGCGGGCCGAATCCGCCAGCCGCGCCACAACTTCGTCGTTAGCCCCACAGGGAAGGTTACAGCACTACGCCGCACGGGGTGCCGAGCTGGTCGCTGCGCCTGAGGGTGGAGAGTCCAGGCGCGACTTCCAATGACGCTTGTCGGTGTTGACGAAGACGAAGATTGCCAAGACAGTCCCAATGGGGAAGCCGAGAAGCCAGAAAGCTCCAACTATCCGCGATGACGTTCGCCCGTATGAACGACCAAGGCGAGCCCCTTTGGCTGCGTACCAGTGTGCAGCGGCCAAGGCTAATAGCAGAACGTCCAGGATGATAATGCGAGGACGGTCCGCCGTCACAGTAATGCCGACGATGGCAATGAGAACGAGCACAAAGAAGACTTGATGTAACCGGACAAGGACAACGTTGAGCATTTTCGAGCCAGGGGCAGGGTTATCCCCGCATAAAATATACCCTACGGTGATCCGATCGACCCGCCGTGAGATCTTCCGACTCAGCGACTGGATTCGCTGAATTCTCCACGAAACCGGCGCGCGCCCGTCAGCGCGATTACGCGAACATTGCGGCGTCAGAGGCTGGTGCACGTACCGCTCAGTCCTTGCGCAGCACGAATTGCATCATCCGATCCCAGGCCTCCTGAAACTCAGCCGCCACGAGATCGGCCGTCTCGGGGGATGAGTCCCGTATCGGTAGATGTCGGTAGCGCTCCCGCAATTCATCCGCTGTCGTTCGCAGTGACCTGTCCAAGGACGGCTGCCAGCTCGCCAGCGAACGAGTCAAGGCGACGACAAGCGTCTCCAAAGCCACAAGTTCACTCTTGAGCCGGATCATTTCGATGTCCACGGACTAATCCTCCTCTTTAGCCGCAGAGAATAGACCACAGGCCCATTCAGAGCGCGGCCAATGAGTCATTCGGCGATTCTACCCTGTTGGTCCAGTCGCTTCACCCATGATGTTCGGCGCTGTAAAGGCTCGTATGGGTGTCGTCTCCTCCTTCACGCTGCAGCTTTGGACATCTCATCGAGGCGGGCGTAGCTATACTCCATGCCGTCGGTCATGCCCGTGGAGACGGCGTCGTCGCGCGCTTCCTTCGACGCGAACGTCAAATTGCAGGCGACCGTCGTGACGCCGTTCTGCTCACTGAGTTCAAGTGACACGATGCAGGGATCGCCAACCGGCATGGCGAAGTCCTGATCGCCCTGGTCGTAATATTGTTCGTGGACCATCTTCGATGGGACGATGACTTCGGTGAACGTGCCGAAGAAGCCGAACTGCTTGCCGTCTTCGCGGCTTCTCCACCGCCACTTGTATTTGCCGCCGACGCGGACATCCATGTCGCGCACCGGCATATCCCAGCCATCATAACCCTGCCATTTCTGCACGAGTTCGGGCTTGGTATGCGCATCCCACACCAATTGGCGGGGCGCATTGAACGTACGTGTGACGCGAACTTCGCGATCACTCGGCAATGTAACTTCTGCGGGCTTGGGCATTGTCTTCTCCTTGGTGCTTCATCGTGATTGCGCGCCGGCATGTCCGCGCTATTTTTTTGTTCGTTTGCGCTTGGACGGTTTGGCTTGCAGCGCCTCGAGCAACGCATCGAGGCGCTGGTAGTTCTGTTCGAAGATCTCGCGGTAACGCTCGATCCAATCCACGGCCTCCTCCAATCGCTTCGGTTCCAGTTTGCGTGGACGCCGTTGCGCATCGACGTCCATCGAGATGAGGCCGGCGCGCTCAAGCACTTTCAGATGTTTGGAAATGGCTGGCTGGCTCATCTCGAATGGCTCGGCGAGTTCCGTCACTGTGGCCTCCCCCGTCGCCAGCCGCGCCAGGATGGCGCGGCGGGTAGGGTCGGCCAGAGCGGCGAAGGTCAGGTCGAGGCGTCCCGATGTTTGCATAACTCGTTCGTTGTATAACTCAGTAGCAATATACAAAGGCAAGACAGGCCAGTCAAGGCCTTGAGGTCATATTTCCAAGGTACGCTCCGGCAGCCTAAGGCACACACGATCCAGGTACAGCGCACGGATCAGGTCTGTGTGGGTTACATCACTTACCTGAAAGTGCGCGATCAGTGGCGCTATCTGGCCACGCTCATGGATCGCCATTCGCGCCGTCCGTCCAGCGCGCGATTTCTTACCGTACTCGGCCCGAAACGAGCGCGGATGGACGGCATCGTCAAGTCGCGGCCGAGTGGTGGCTTTGACCTCTATGGGCCGGCCTCCTCGATCACGAGATCTACTGCTGGGTGGGATATCTCCTGGTGCCGTACGCCGGTGGTCTGCCGTTTATGGCCAGGACAACCACCTACGGGCAGTTCGGATACCCAATCGGCTCAGCTATTGGTCGCAGGCCGGCTTCGTGAAGATGGTACCCCCCGTGAGACTCACGGAGGACAAGTCGATTGACGAGAAGATCATGGTTTGGCTGCGTATTCCCGCGGGCCAGAAGGTCCAGGTGCAGTGGCTCGCGAACGAAAACCGATATACGTTGAGGTTCCCGCCGCAAACGGTGACCGATCGAATCGATGGTGGGGAGAATCAGAAACAAGCGATGTTCACGGTGAACGGCATCACTGACGTCCGTGGCGCGAGAGTTGGTGCCGACGGCAGCACCTTGTGGCACGTTTACGAGCCGGTGCCGGGTAAGTCTTCCGGATGGCTGAGCGGCTATGAATGGCTGCGCACCGGGCCAGTGGGCGACAATCTCGCCGCGGACAGGCTGATCAAACTGTACTATCCGGGGGCGCCCGCCAAAGCCAAGCAGGAAATGGCGGTGTTCCGCAGGCTCAATCAGTGCGGTGCCTGCCACCAACCGGACAGGCCGGTGCCGACGACCGCGGCGTCAGACGGTGACTCCACGCCTGAGACTGACGCGGATGGTTTCTATCAGCCCATCACGGTGCTGACCGACACTATGACGCTGGTAAACGACCGCCCCTGGGACTTGAACGTAGGCGATCCCTCCATTACGGTCTGGTGCGGTACGCACAGAGCGAAGCTCACAACCCGGGGCGACATGTGTCGACGCTACACCTGTCCCAATCAGCTCGTGCCCATCGGCAAACTCGACATGGCTGCGGCGCTTGAGCATAGGGACCCTCATGCCCTGAATGTCTGCGCGGCTAGGAAATACCTTTACGAGCACATGACCGATCAAGGACGCAAGGCCTTCGGCCGCGGTTTCAGGGAATGCTCCATCGGCTGATGCAATACCGCATGAGCCGTGGACGATCAGGTTAGACAATGAGACTCCGGGGATGTATGCCTGGCGCGTATAGTCGGGACGACAGCGGCCTGACGGCAGGACGTGCGCACGAAGGCGTCGTCTTACGGATCCCCCGGTCATACCGGAGAGTGCGATGAAACGGCGATCGTTCGCACCCGTATGGTTGATGGGGCTGACCGGGTCCGTCCTGGGCATGTTCTTCGGTGTCCTGGTCGTTGCGATCCCTGAAGTACTGAGCGCGCGACACGTGCCCGAGGCGACGATCGCTTCGATTACGGCAGTGGCGGTTTCGCCAGCCTTCTGGTCGTTCCTGGTGAGCCCGGTGTTGGACGTGCGGTTCACTCGGCGATGGTATTCGGTGATCACCGCGCTGCTAGCGGCTTTGATGACGGTGCTGGCGCTGCTCAATTTGCATCGCCTCGACCTGCTCGAGCTCTGCCTGACTGCCGGCAATTTCTTCGTGACGCTCTACATGGGCGCCCTGGGCGGCTGGCTCTCGGGCATCACCCCGGAGAACGCCAGGAACAGGCTCAGCGCCTGGATGAATATTGGCAATTCGGCGGGTGGCGGGATCATGGTGGCGATCGCGGTATATGCATTGCGTCATCTGCGGCCGCCGCTCGCTGCACTCCTGCTGGGCAGTGCGCTGTTGTTGCCGCTGGTCGCATTTTTCTGGATGCCGGCGCCAGGAGCGGACGGACGTCTGGCAGGCGAGAGCTTCCGGAAATTCTTCGGCGAGGTCGTCAGCCTCGCCAAACGACGCGAAGTGCTGATCGTGGTAATGCTGTTCGTTGCGCCGACCGCAACGTTTGCGCTGACCAACATAGTCGGCGGCCTGGGTCCCGACTTTCATGCCTCGCCCCATCTCGTCGGGGTGCTCGGCGGAATCGGAGTGGCGCTGGGAGGCATTGCGGGCAGTTACAGCTTCCGCTTGATCGATCGACTTCTGCCGCTGCGGTTTCTGTATCTTGCGGTTGGGGTGTTTGGCGCGCTCTTCAATCTCGGTTTGCTGCTGTTGCCGGCTACTTGCCGTATTCGCGACCGCAATGATCGCCGAGAACCTGCTTCTGCTGCTTTCAATGACGGTGGCTATCGCGATCACCTTCGATACCGTCGGGCGCGATAATCCTCTGGCCGCGACAACATTCAGCGTGCTGTTCGCTGCCCCCAATGTATTCATCACCTATATGATGTACGTCGATACCTGGGGATATAGCCGGGACGGCGTTGCGGGAAGCTTTGGAGTGGACGCGGGAACCAGCATCGTTGCGTGCGTCGCGATGGCCGCGTTCCTGAATTGGATTGCAAGACGGAACGCCACGGCGGCACGCCCCACTGCGGAGGCCGAGACCTGAAGTCTGAATATGCTCAGAGGCGGCGCAGCAGTGCGGCCGACACTTCGTGCTGCCCGAAATCGCTTGATGAAAAGCTAGTGGAAGTTCAGTGCGCTTTCGGGCAGATAGGAATATTCCGACCCCCTGTGCCAGGGTAGTTGTCACCCATGTGAGCGGGACGTACCGTGAGTTAGTGGTGGCCAGGGGCGGAATCGAATATTCCGCTATCCCTTGGATGATAAAGAACTTCGGCCACTCTCCGCCCTCGAGGTTGCCCCCACAGTTGCCCCCTGCTGGGCTACGCTGGAATTCGCCATCGAACCACCGACCACGGCGGCCGGTAACTTAACTTGAGCACGCATCTGGCTGGGTTATGAGTTGACCTCTACATACCAGCGAACTCAGGTCGGAATCATAGTTGTGATACGCGGGCCAGTCCAGATCAACCTATTCCTTGCCGAGCGCAAGCTCCATGTTCCTGAATGCATGCCGACCACAATATTGAGCCGGTATGAGGTTTCCATCGCAGCAATCATCTTTAAGTGCAAAGCACGCGCTGAACCGCCCACGAACAGAGTCGGTGCCAGATGTCCTTTTGGCGCAGGTTTGATGTTATTTTCACCAGAGTACCAATTGTGCGCCGTGACAAGCATCCCTATGAAACTCACCATCAATTCCGGAAACGGATTCATTGACTTACATTCGTGCGCAGCGACGACTCGCTCACTCTTCACTGAAAATAGCTTGCGCTTGCCAGAAGCGAAATCTGGCGTCGTGGTCGAGTCTATCGTGGAATCTGCAAGCAACACTACTATGTCCGGTGTGAATCTTATGTCTGAATCAACATGGGATTCGACCCGGACCTGCTGTCGGACCTCGAATTGCCCATCTACACCCGTGAGAACTACATACGAGAAGTTCGCGGGATTCCCTGATGGAGTTGTGAGATAACGGTATTCGTTGCCGCGCAAGTTCTTGAGTTCAATTGTGTACTTCTGCTTCTTGTAATGTCGCAGCAGCGCGTGCAAGCATGCAATCTCGAAGGCTGCCGACAGTTCTCGCTCCGTTGTGCCAAGAATGACCTGATGTTCTCTCGCAAAATTCTCGATCAGCCGCTTGGCTCTCACCAGCCAGGCTGGATCACCCGAGGACACAACAGCCGCCACGCGTTAACCCCTTGAGCGTTCTCGTTCCAAACTGGCGACGGCAAACACAGCATCACCGCACGTATTCGCATGTAACCAGTTCTTCTGGAATTTCAGCTCGTCCAGCAGTGATAAGTAGTCTCGCATTGCGAATTTGACTCGGGAAGCTATGGCGCGGCCGAATACTATCTTGCCGTGTCTGACCGGAATTTCACCACCCAATCCTTGCGGTCCACCCCGTGCAGCCGCCTGGATTGGACCTAAAACATGTTGGTATACGCTATTCATGAAAAAGAGAAGCTGAAGCTGCTCATCAGTCCACCCTCGCCCTTTGATAAAGAGTAGGTTCGGATCCTGTCGGTTCGCCAGAAACGCGAGTTCGCGCTCCATAGCCTCGACCCGACGAAGCACACTCTGCCTCACCCGACCGTCCATGCTGCGGATGATCGGTCCTGCTATCGATTTAATTCGTGGGGTCACGTATGCGGTGTACGAGGAGCGCAATTCTCATCAGCGCACCTTCCGCGATGTAAGACAACTATGGTCGATCCACTGGGTACAAAATAGCGACTCTGAGTCACAGCAACCACTTATCCGGCTGGTTGCGGGCCGTTGCTGGTCGTGCGCGAGCGGGTAGGTCTGACCGGCGATTCCACGTCCCCTAAGCGAACGCCCCCTGCTGGCGCGCACCCTCATGCGGACCAAAGAAACAGGCTCCATCCTCCGCCATGGTCGGCGTGATGAGGCTCCGATCCAGAAACAGATTCCGCATCTCGCAGCTCGTCTCGGCAATCAGCAGACATCCGTGGCATGCTGCGCCGTGCGTCGCACGATCGCCACTTCGATCATCCGGTTCGTGATCGGCGCACACTGGATCGTTCGAGCAGATCTGCGATCGCTCGACCGCGTTGCGCAGAATGCTGGCAATTCGCGTCGCCGTCCCGACGAGACCGCCAAGCGTGCCCTGGGCACCTGCGGTCGCCGTATAAATCAAGATCCCGCATCGATCGGATCGCCCCCTCGATGCCAGATCGCTGAGCGCATAGACTCGCTCCTTCAACGCGCTCGCGGGATAGCCGCAGTCGAGCGCGATTTCGCCATCAGCGCGTGCGACAGGCTGTGCAGCAGCACGTATGCCGTTCCCGGATATCCCGGCGGGTTCCGGCGAACCGCTTCTGCCAATGCACATAGCCGCCGACAGTCGCTCGTGACGCGATTGTCCCCGGCCGCTCGCGAGCCACCGCCCTATCGCCGCCTCGTCGAATTGGATGAACATGCCCTCCCCGAACTGCTCGATCGCTGGCAGCCAGTCCGCGTCACGGGAAATCGGCGCCCACGCAACGGCATAGTTGCATATCTTCGATTTCCCCGTCGCACGCTCGTCGGTGCCGCCTCGAATCGCGTGAAGCCGTAAAGGCACGACACCTCCCGCAAGCCGATGGACGGCGACAATATTCTTGATCGCCGAGAGATCAATTCCTGCCTCGGGATCCGCCCACATCTTCGCGCGGCAGCGTTTGCGCGTAGAGCTTCGCCGTCGGATGATTTTGGCCGATCTCGTGCCGCCCGCTTGCGAAGACGTCAAACTCCGACAGCTTCGGTGACCTGCCGGCATCCGCGGCCGCTCCTTCGCGAATGCGTGCGAGCCGCGCGAAGATGTCCTCGTCAGCATATGTGACCGAGCGCGGCCGCGACCTTCGGATTGAAGCGCTTGGCCTGCGATACGTCTTCGAGCCGAGTGTACCGTTGCCCAATTCCCCGGATGAGATCTTCGACGAGCCGCGTCAACTCGTCCTCCTGCTGTCGGCAGCGATATCACCGTGTAGACCTGCGGAAAGTACGTGTTCGTTGCCGTCCGAGTCAGCAGCTTGAGTTTCTGGTCGCAGTCCTCCGGGTCTCGGTCGAGGAGCCACGGCCGCTCGCCGCGGCAGATTGCCGAGGAGGCCGGGCTCGAAACAGCGTCTGCAACGACAGCTGCGTTTGCAGCCGCACACGATAGTCATGTCGGCGGGATCGGCGCTCGTGCCCTTCTCTTCGACCCACATCGGCTCATGGCAGGCCTCACCACGATGCACGACCCATTTCCAGTCGATGTCCTGCAGATGTCCCTTTTCGCAGGCGCAGACGAAGCGGATCGGCGTCACGTCGGATTTCTTGCCATCGTCGAAAATAAACCTACGGCGCCCTCCTCGCGCGTCGAGATCTTGCCAGCGCACGAGACGTCGACGGCGCGACTGTCTTGCCGTCAGACTTGCGCCGTCTCGACCTGCTCGCACAGGAAATAGGCCGGGAACACGGGCATCGATGTACCGCTCGGTAGCTCGCCCGCTGTCGGCTATCGCTTACAGGTGGTGTGCGGAGCGATAGGCTTGTCGATTGTTCCAAGCGCCCCTGGTCCTTAAGCAATTGTTCGAGGCGGCTGGTCAGCCGCGGCTCGGGGATGGTGGTGAATGCATCGCTCTCCCATCTCCCACAGATCGAGGCCGCCGACGACGACCGAGCGCGTCGGCAAATCGATCATCGCTCCCGGCCCGAACGTGGAAACGACCTGGCTGAGGCGCTGAGCATTTTTGCTCATGCAAGATCATCCGCGTTGGCGATTTCTCTGCCCTCGGATCGCGCGGGCTCGAGGGCGACGCTCGGCTCTACGTCGCGCATTGAGCGCCCCGCCACGAAGCGCTGGTGCGCGGCGCTCAAGTTTGGAATCTCCGGCGCAAGCGGCATGTGCAGCAGCCTGTGCGGGCTCCTCTTTTCGGCATAGCCGAACACATTGCCGCCCTGAGACTGTTCGTCCGCCGTCTCGATCCAGGCATCCATGAGTCCATCGACCAGAGCCGCGAGGGCCGCGCTCCACCGGGAACGGCGTTTCGGCGGCGCGCGTGAAACGATGGCGTCGCGCACCGCCGCGCGGGTCGCCGGCTGGTTTTTCAATTCCTTGACGGCCGTATCGGGCGTGAGGCTCGGATCGATATGGCGCGCCGCCGCCACCACGATCGCCGCCAGCGCTCGGTCCAGCGCCCGCGCTGCCCAGGGCGTGACGCTCGTCGCCTCGACAGCGCGATAGAAGCTGCGGTGGAACTGCCCGAACTGCTCGAAATGCGTGCGGTCGCGCGGCTTGTGCAGATTGAGCACGACAACCACGAGGCCAGGACGATTGTGATCACGACCGATGCGGCTGGTCGCCTGGATGTACTCCGCCGCCGTTTTTGGCTGGCCCTGCACCACCATCAATCCAAGCCGAGGATGTCGAGGCCGACTGAGATCATGTTGGTCGCAAGAGCCACGTCGACCGGATCCGGATCGCGGCCGAAGACGAAATCGAGGCGTTGTTTCGCCCGCGCGACATCATCGGTCGAGACGCGCGACGTGATTTCCATCGGCTCCTTGATGATGCGATCGGCAAATGGGCCGTCCTTCGGATCGACGCGCCGCCGCTGCGTTCCATAGCGAGCGGCGCGATCCCGCACCTCGTCCTCGACAATCCGGCGTGCGCCGCCAAGCTCGCGCAGCGCGTTGAAGTAGCAGAGCGCCGTCATGTACGGATCAGCGGAATTCTTGCCCGGCTGTGACGCTGCAGCTTGCGCATCGAATTCCGCCTTCGCGGCCGCCAGCAATGTCGTCAGCGCGCGCAAGAACACGAGCTTGGGACCTCGGCCTTGGGCGGCGATGCCGAGATAGAGCCGCGCCGGGCTCCTGCGAGGACGATACCGTGCGCGCAAAGAAACTCTCTGTCCTGTCGATGCCGGGCGGCGGGAAGATGCTGGTGTCGCGGCCGGTCGAATAGCGCAGCGATCTGATCACTCGCCCGCCGCACCGTTGCCGTGGACGCAACGATCTTGGGCCGGACGCGCTTTTCGCCGATGCGGCGCGAGGCGAGCTGGTCGATCGCCGCCTCGTAAAGGCCGGCGATGGTTCCGAGCGGCCCGGAGATCAGGTGCAGCTCGTCCTGGATGATGAGATCGGGCGGGTCGAGCGACCAATTATTGTCGAGCTTGCGACCCTGCCTCGGCTCTGCGGGTCCATAGAATCCGACACCTTCCTGGAACCTGTCGACGTGACCAAAGAATGCCCCAGTCTCGCCGACCCAAGGCAGGCTCGCGAACTTGTCGACCGTCGCGATCAGGAAGGCTGGCAGGCGCCGATAGATTGGTTCGTCGACGGTCAAAATCGGCAGCGGACGGCCCCGCGTGAAATCGCAGGCCGTGTTGACGCAGCGAATTTCCATGTTGGTCGGCGCAAGATCGTTCGGCACGCAGGCAAACGACTGCGCGGTGAAGGCCGTACCGCACCAGGGACACGCCTTGATCGGCGCGGGCGCCCGCTTGTCCGGTCCGTCCTGTATCGGCGCACGCGCCCGACCGCGGTGGTTTGGTCGGCGTCACCCCTTCCGCCCAGCCGATTCGGCGAAGCGTCCGAGCCGACCCAAAGCCCGATTTCGATCGGCCAATCGCCGAGCAGGCGCCGGCCCTTCTGGTCGACGTTCGTGGGATCCGTGCGCATCAGCTCGAGCGCGCAGACGACACCCGCAGCGCGGGCGAGCTGGTCGAGCGTAAGCAGGCGCAGTGTGTAGCGCATGATGACCGCGACGCCGGCACCGAGCAGGCCCGGACCTGGTCAGGCGCCGATGGGCGATCACGAACGCCGCAAGGCCGAGATAGGCCTCGGTCTTGCCGCCGCCGGTCGGGAAGAACAGCAGGTCAGCAATCTCGCGATCGGCATGCTTGCGATCGGAAAGGCCAGCGACATTGAGCAGAATGAACGCGAGCTGGAAAGGTCGCCATTCGGGTGCCGACAGCGCGGCCGGGTCGCCAGTCGCGCCCGCATTTCGCCGCCGCGCGGCCGCGAGATGGCGAGATTCATGAACCGGAATGCGCTTCGGCGCGTTCGTCCTGCGCCAGGATCTCGATGCCTCGAGCAATCCGGTTCCGTGCCGTCTCCATGTCAGCGATGAACTGCTCCGCGATTTCCCGTCGCCTCGGGTAGAGGGAACGATCTTTCGCGCTCCGCGTCGATCCAGTCGCCATAAAGTGCCGGCAGAGCCGGCAAGAGCGGTCGCAGCTGAGCGCCGCCCGATGCCGCGAGCCCGGCCAGAGGCTCCATGCCGAACATCACGCCGTCTATCAGCTCGACGTCCTCGTTCGGTGCGACCCGCTCGACTTCGGCGCATGGCAGCGGATCGGTCCACACGCGGGTGACGGCTCCGATCCCGACTCCTCTTCCCAACCCGCAGCAGCGTTTCGCCCGACGGCCCATTCGCGAGCATCGCGATAGTGCAGATCGGCGATGCGCAGGTCGAGGTCATTGGCCCGATAGCCGGAGATATCGCGCCGCGGTCGGAAGCCTTGCGCGCAGGCCAGCTCGAGGCGCGTCTGGAACACGAAACACACATCCGCATAGAAACGATGAACTGCCGAGCGCCGATTGACCAGAAACACCGTGAGCGCGCGCAGCTTGACGGCTGAGCCATCGGGCGCGGTGTACTCGAACACACGCGAGTGCGTGTCCAGCACGAGCGCGCCACCTCGGCGCTGTTCCGCGGCACTCTCGGGAATGAGGATGCAATCACCGCGGCCATCGCGAATGGTGATTCGAACGGTCCGTTCCTTTGGCGCTCGGACCCAGTCAACCCGTGGCCGCTCGACCCGCTGGCGGTCGCCTCTCTCGCCGGCGTCATCCGGAGGCGGCTCCGGCATCAGGACTTCCTCGGGAAGCGGCGGCTCCGTTCGGTAGTCTCCCCAGGAGACGTGCGCGCCGATCTCCGCTACATCTGGATCGAGCAGAACGGTGAGCCCGATCGACGAGGGCAGAAAGCGCCGCCGCGCGTTCGGCGGCTCGGGCTCTTCCGCATCCCCCGCCGCACCGCCGGCGCCGTCGGTGTCCGGTTCCTCGACATCGAGCTCCATGTCTTCCTGCACACCCGGATCCGCATCCCCTTTGCTTTCGAGACCGGCCGAGTCATCCTTCGGCGCGAGGAATCCCGTCAGATACCAGCGCGACGGGTTCTCGTTCAATCGCTCGCGCGCTAGATCCGGGTCCTTCTCCGGATACGGACCCACGAGATCGCGTCGAAACGAGTCGATCAGGCGCTTGCGAATATCGGCCGACGGTGTCAAGACGGCCTCTCCTCATGGACGACGAGCTCGCTCAGCGTCGCGCTCAACCATTGGGTGGTGAACTGCTTACTCAAGCCGCCCCTGACTCGGTGACCGACCGCATCGAGCAGTTCCTCCAACGAGATCATTCGTTCCCGGAATCCGAGGCGCACGCCGAACCGCAGGCTCGCGCGATCGGGTCCGCAGAGCACCCAGGTATCCGTCCGCGTCAGCGTATGCGCCCACAGTGACCGTTCTCCGATGTCAAGGTGGATATCGGTGGCTTTGAGCAGAACCTCGGCGAGCTGAGCTTCCGATACAGCGTGCGCGGGCGCGCCGAGCGAGGCGCGAAGCACCCCGGCATCGACCTGCTGCTCGTCTCGACGGCGCTGAAATCCGGTCTGTGTTTCCGTGACGCAATCCTCGACAGTCTCCACTGCGTAACCCCCTGCTAGCGCGCGCCAAGCCCCGATGCGCCAGCACTCCAGGATGATGTTCGTATCCACGAGCACGGGACCCCGATGACGCGCCATGATAGGTCACCACTCATCGGGAGCTTCCACGCCGTGGCGATGGAATAGTTCAGAAATGGCGTCAATCGGCACATCGAGCAGCGATGAGACGCGCCGGGCCGACACATGGCCCCGCCTCATGCCCTCTGCAATCACCTCGATGAACGGCTTGGAAAAGAGCGGCGGCGGATGACGCTCGTGGCCTTCGTGGCCGTTGTGGCGCAGAGCGGCCTCGGGGATCGCTTTTGCAACCGCGGCCGGGAGGCGACGCACCATGACGAGCCGCCATTTGAGGGCCGACGCGGTGACTAGGAGCTCGTCGGCGGTCGAATTCAGCTTCGAGACAAGCCTGCGGTCATCCAGTCCCGTCCACTCGCCGAAGCGATCGAGCACGCTCGCGGGCATGAGCACCGCGGATGCGAAGCTGTTGGCGAGCTGCTCGATCCGGTTCCGGCTCGTCTCCACTGAATCCTCGACATGCTCCGGAGTCATCGTGTCCCAGGTGAGGATGTGGAAGAGCTCGTGTGCGAGATCGAAGTGTCGGCGTCCGGGGACCTCGTTCCGGTTGATCAACACGACATCGAGCTCCGGCAGCCGGCAAGCGGCGCCCGAAATCCCGTCGGTGGCATCCACCTGCAACACGAGAGTTCCGAGCTGACGCTCGATCACATCCGCAAGCGAGCTAGCGGGGACGTCCCTCAACCCGAACTCGGCTGCGAAGCGCTCACCCGCGGCGGCGGCATCCTCGTAACTGTGATGCTTCGTCAGGCCGAGGGAGCGCCGGAGCAGCGGAGTCTCCCGGCAGATCTGCTGTGCGAGTGTGCGGTAAGCGGCGATCCATCGGCCGGCGCTCCGCTCGTAAGCTGAAAGGCGCTGCGGCCCAACGTTCGTCTGGCGCCAGGAAAACTTCCCCTCCCCGATAAGCCTGAACGGGTCCGTGAAGTAGTCGAGAGAGGCGCCGAGCCGCTGGACGACGAGAAGTAGCTCCTCGGCGGAGACGCGGCGCTCACCGTTCTCGATGGCCGAGAGCGTCTGGCGATCGTTGAAGCCGAGCTGGCGCGAAAGCTCCTCCTGGGAGAGACCCTGCTCCTCCCGTAAAGCCCGAATGCGCGCACCAATGAGCTGAGTCATGCGTACCACTCCCAAGAGCGAGGCACTATAGTCTTGCGAATTTCCACTTGCAAGATATTCTTGCAGAATGCACTGGGTAAGGGTGGCAGCTAAGCTATTCCGTTTCTTCGGCTTCCTTGGTCTCTCCCTCATCTGCCTCCGAGGACACCACTACCCCGGCTCTTCGCTCTGCCGCCGCTTGCTCCGCGTTCAGTGCAAGCAGCCGCGCCAGCACCCCATCCTTGAACCGTGCCGCCCAATCGAGACGAGTCTTGGGCGTCTTGCCCTCATCGGCATCCTGCTCGATGAAATTCGGTGCAGCGTGCTCTGCGAGAGCGCTCCACCCATAGGCGCGCAGCGCCGCCGTATCCATCTCCGCGTGGAGCGCGCGCAGGCGCTCGATGTCAGGATCGCGTTTCCCGCGTGCGTGGAAGCGGTTGTACGTCTTGGTCAGACCCTCGTTCCGCCGCACCATAAGATCGGCGCGATGGTTGTAATAAGCCTCGCCAACCGCTTCCAGCGTGGCATCGGTTTCGAAACCGTCGGGAAAAGGGAAAGTACGGAAGCAGTCGGACGGGGTGTAGCGCAGATCGTCCTTCATCGAGGACGAAAAGAAGCGCGCCCAAAGTTCATGTATTCGAGACTGCAGCAGCGCAAAGGACGAATACGTTGAAAACGCAAGGATATCAAGCGTATTCGCATACACGACTCCTGTCGGTAAGAACGCAAAACCCATATGCGGAGAGGCGGCACAACTAATAGCAAGCACCCGAGGAAGCGGCTCGATTGCCCGATAAAGACTATTCTTACGATACGCAAACTGCCACCAGCGGTTACGTAAGTCTTCTCGCTTTTGCTTTTGCCTCTCTTGCCTGACCAGTGTCTCGATAATCGTCAATAGAGCCGGCCAGCCGGCCCGTGCCTCGGCATAGGTCATATCTTCGAAATCGATAACGTATCGCGAGTGTGCTTGGTGAGGGTGATTATTGAATTCCTCTCCACCGATGTAGGGAAAGATTCGCTCACGATTCTTTGGGCTCGCAATTAACAGCTTTCGCATGTCATCCAGTGATTTTGCCGTACCCTTTGCAGCCGCCTCGTCATCGAATGTGAACCCAAGCCCCAGGAGAATGGATCCCTGAAATGCTTTTCCCGCGTTCGCCCCCAATAGCTGCGGTGAAGTATCCATATCACCTTCGACCAGATACGCTGAAACACGCCGAACAGATCTTCCATCAAGAATTGGCTCAGAGACGCTCCCCTTTGAGATATGAATGACGGATACAACAACAGCAGCCTCGCCCGGCCATTTCAATCTCCGAGTTACATGCGAAATAGTTCCGCCCTGGGAAAGTATCGGCGCAAGGCCAGAAGAACGCGTATCTCCTTGACCGATCGTGTTGGTTGCTATTAGACCAAATCGCCCATTTATTCGTAGAAGATCAAAACACCGACGGAAGAAGTGAGCAACAAGGTCCGCATTCCCGTGAGTACTGGGGTGGATTGTCGGTAGCCAATCCCGATAGGCATCCCCAAGTTCGCTGGATATTCTCTTACCGCCGAGAAACGGCGGATTCCCTACGATCGCATCAAACCCCGGCCTTTCCCGCGCGAATACCTCCGGGAACTCGATCTCCCAGTGGAACGGGACGACCGAGTAGGCCGCAGACCGCAGCTGCACCATCCGGGCCTCCAGCTGCGGCCAGAATTCCTCCGGCGAGCCATTCGCCCGGCTCTCGATCTCCTGTCGCGCCCGCTCGCGTTCCCTCGGTTTGTTGCTCGAAAAGAACGCCGCGATGACCGCCGTGCCAATCAGCCGGGCGCCACGTAGTTGCTCCTCGATCTGCCGGTGCCGCGCTTCCTGAACGGCCCGCTTCACATCGTCCCCCGCCTCCCGGATCTCGCGCCGCCCACGAACGGCTGCCGCAAACCGCTCTCCCACGATCTCGCGTAGCAACGGCAGTCCCTGGCTCTGGTCCCAGTGCATGCACTGCATCTGCTCCCGCGTGAGCCCGACCAGGCTGTCTCCGCACTTCAGTGCGTGATCCAGGAATGTGAACTCATGATCGCGTGCGAGAGTCGCGAGCCATAGCGACAACCGGGCCAGATCGACTGCGCGCGGATTCTTGTCGACGCCATAAAGGCAGCGCTGGGCGACCAGCCGTCGCGCGTGCAACTGTTCGTCCTCGTCAGCCGGAATCTTCGGCCGCTTCTCTGGCCAGCGCGTCCAGGCGCTGACCAGTCGTGCGGCGATCGCGCGGCAAGCTTCCACGAGGAACGCGCCCGACCCCATCGCCGGGTCGCACACCTTGAGCTCGAGAACTTCTTCCGGGGTGACATCCGGACCCAGTCGCTCGAACGCCGGTTCCAGCGCATATCTGACGATCGGCGTAGTGAGACTTCGGGGCGTGTAATAACTCCCCGTGCGGCGTCTCTCATCCGTCGGCTGCAGAATCGGTGTTCCAGGGGGTGCAATTCGGTGATGCGGTGAGGCCCGCTCATCGACCAAGGTGTCGAGCGCGGCGATCAGTTCATCGGTCGAACGCGCTGCCTCGATCGCCTTCGACTGCGCCGTGGAAAGTTGACCGCGGTCCGCATTCTCTTTCAGGTCCTTGATTCGATCCTTGCCTTTTCGAGCCAGCAGTGCGTCGAGATCGACGAAGACCGGCATGCGGTTATTCTTTCCGGCCTTGATCGCGAGGACCTGGCCCGCGGCTACCTGGACCGTGAATCCCATGACAGCTTCATACACGGACCCGATCTGCTCCACATCGAGCGTCCGATACGACAGGCGCTCGCGCTCATGGCCGCGAGTCTTGATCGTCAGCAGTCCCTCGAGAACGCGCAACAGGCACCCGTCGGTAATTGCGAGCACCCGCGGTGCATCCTCCCTCGCTGTCCGCCCTTCGAGGACGGGAAACTCATCGGGGTCGAAAAGCTTCCCACCGCGCGCCTGGATAAATCTGCTCGTGTGCCCGCGGTGGATCAGCCGGAAGAGCGCGATGCAGCCGCCCCCAGCCCCCGACGCGCTCGTCCATCGTGTCCGGATTTAGCGCGGCATCCTCGACGAGCCTCGCGTACAGGCCCCGTACCGAATAACCCCTTTCATATACTTCGCGTGCCCGACCGTCCGTACGCGAGGGCAACAGGTCGCGGTCCTCAGCGTAGAGGACGAAGACGAGACGCATCAGGACGGCGAGAAGCCCCTCGTACAGCTGGTCCGGGCGTGTTCGCGCGAGCGCCCGGACAAGCGTGGCATCGGCACTGTCGAGTCCATCCAAAAGCTCGTGAAGCGCCCCGAGCACTTGGTCGGCGAGCTGTGTCGAAACCGACGCCTGGGCCTCGCGGCTCTTCTTCAAAAGAGCCGGCAGTCGCCGATCATCCCGATCGTTGAACAGGCGGAACTTATCGAGCAGCAGCTTCAAGCCGGCGAGCATCGGTCGGCCCGCGGTGGTTGCGAGTGACCGCAGGGGGAAGCTCAGGTAGCCTGAGGTCTCGCCCCGCGGCGCATAGATCACCCGCAGCACCTGATCCGTGATCAGCACGCCTGCAAAAACACCGGCATCCCGCAACAGGCGCTCGAATCGCTGATGTGGCGTCGCTTCCCAGCCGTCTGCGACGCCTCGGGCATCTGGATCAACCTCGGGTGGCTCGACGCGCACGAGCAACTGCCAGCGCGGCCCCACGTCGCCCAGCTCAGCGACCGCCCACGTGGGCTGAAGGACAGTCCGGTGCTCCGGCAGGCTGACCAGCAGCTCAGGCGGAATGGAGTGCCCATCAGGTGCGCCCGCGACGTGTCGCGCTTCCCACCCGAGCACGGACTGCACGAAAGTCCACGGATCCGCCAGCGCTGGCCCGATCCTCGTCTGGATTCAGAAGGTCGGCGATTTGGCCGCTGTCGACCGGTGTCTGGCGAACGGGAATCAGGCCGAGCTCCTTAGAGCACCCGGGACGCGACGACTAGGCCGACCGGCTGAACATGGTCGAGCCATTCGAGATCGGGGTCCCAACCGGACTGCGCGATCATGACTCAGCCCGACACCGGCCAAAGATAGACGATGCCGACAGGCTCGAGACGTTGCGGCGCGCACCGTGTACGACTCGCGCAACCGATTCGGCTCCTCGCGGAGCTCACGCGCAAGCCGGTCCAGACGCACATTCCAGTGCCGCCGATCGGCCTCGCGCTCCCGGCGCTCTTCGGGATTCAGGTCGAGCGGGAGCTGATGGGGGTCGAATTCCGCCGCGGCCCTGGTGATACGTGCACTCTGTGCTTCGAGCAGATCGGTCAGCGAGCGAGCTTCCTCCTCGCCGCGTTTCGTGAGCTGCGCCGACACGGTCCCGACTCGCTCGGCAGCGATTCTTTGCAGCGTCGGCAGCAGATCGCCAATATCCCGCTGCACGAACGGCTGGATTCGCGAGACGACCCCGCCCTGCGCTTCGCGCGCATTGCAGAGCGCTTCTTCCAGCTGATTGAGCGTCTTCTCCTCGCCGCTCTCCCCAAGCGGGCGCAACGGCTTGCGATCGCGATCGGCCTCCGTCCAGATTGCCGTGACCGGGATGACCTCCTCGTGAAGGCGAGCCGCGCCCGCCCCGTAGAGCGCGAGCCGCCCGATCAGGATGACTCGAGCCTGCGCACCGGGGCCCAGGATCACCGACACGCGCGAGAGCTTCGATTGAAACCCCTGACTGAGGAACCGTGACAGCAGCCGCCGGATGAGCCGATGCTCGAGATGCACCTGGACGACATCGGTCGCATCCCGACCATCACCCAGGACGGGCGGCTCGAACGAAATCTTTCGCAGCGGCGCCTTCCGCCGCCAGTCCGCCACCCGCTCGCCTCGCCTGCGCGGTCGCACGCGCAAGTCATCGAGCGCATCGTTCCATCCTGCATCTTCGGCGAAGGCGGGGCTCGAGGGATCGAGCCTGAACGCCTCGATGCGGCCGTCGAGCTCTTCGCACGTCTCCTCCAGCGACAATCCGGCACGAGATAGCGCGGCCGCGGCAACGCGTTGAAGATCGTGCGGGTCGACACCGACGCGCTCCCGGGAGCGCTCGAGCGCGCGTCGCAGCTCATGCTGCTCCCGGAGCAACCGCTCCTGGCGAATCCGCTCCTCATCGTCCATCTCCAGCCGAGCACGGAAGAGCCGCTCGGAGTCGTTCTCCTCGGCGATCGCCCGCGCAAGCGCGACCCCCTGTCCGCGCCCGATGCCGCTTTCGGCCAACCGCCGCGCGATGAGATCCTCGATCACCTGTCCCACAGAGCCGAGCTCGTCACGGATCGTTTCCGTTTTTCTCACCAGCGCCTCGAGTACAACATCCGCCTCGCGCTGCTCATAGCGGAAGTACCGGCAAATGACTTGCTTCGCGGGTTGAAGCTTGCGATCGATGCGCCCGTTCCGCTGCTCGAGCCTCGAGGGATTCCACGGCAGATCGAAGTGGACGAGGTCCGAGCAGTAGGTCTGAAGGTTGATGCCTTCGCGCGCGGCATCCGTGCAAATGAGAATTCGCAACGGCTCCAAGTCCGGATCGGCGTTGAACGCGCGCTTGATCTCCTCGCGCCGATCTGTGCCCGTTGCGCCGGTGAAGACGCCGATTCGCTCCTCCGCGCGATCCGTATCCGCGAGCGCTTCCCGCAGCCGGCGCTCGAGCCAGCGCCGGGTATCTTCGTACTCCGTGAAAATAATGACCCGCCGGTGGTTCCACTGCGTCCCGTTCAAGCAGTGATCGCGGATCCAGGCGACCAGCCACTTGACGCGCGCGTCCGGCTCGACCGAATGCCGTTGCGCGAGCTCGAGCATCGTGTCTACGGCGATGAGTTCGGCACGCAAGTCGTCGATGTGGGCGCCTGTAGCGCCCAGAGCCGTCGCCGCCGCCGACGTAGCATCCTCGTCCGCGTCGATCGCCCGCTCGGCCGCATTATCCTCGAGACCGAGCTCGGAGCTCTCCTCACCAGTTGGCACAGCGACGAACGCCTGAGCCGCCGCTGCTACGCTCGCCGCCTCTTCCCCGTCCAGCAAGCGCTGCAACGTTGCCCGGTGGACCTTCAACGTTCTCGCGAATGCCGCGATGGACGAGAGCAACCTCTGCTGAAGCCCGACGAACGCAAGTCGGGCCAGCGCCGCCTTCTGGCTCGCAAGCCTCGAAATACGATTGAGCCGCAACTCGCCGTACGCGAGCAGCTGGCGTTCCAGGACGAGTTCTGGCGCATCGCCTGGCAAATCAGCAAGCCGCACTGGCTCGATGATCCGCTCGGGAAAGGCCTCGCCGAGGCGCCGTAGATCCGCTTTCAGGCGTCGCACCATCACCGGCTCGAGATCCTTGGGCCGCACCTCGACGCCGCGCGTGAAGCGCTGCGGATCGAGCATCTCGAGGAGCGCGGAAAAGCTGTTGGAATGCCCGTTGTGGGGCGTGGCCGTCAGGAAGAGCCGGTGCTCGAAACGCTCCGCGAGATCCCGGACCGCCCTCGTGACCTGGCTGGATATCGCATAACGCGCTCCTGCGGATGGCGCGGCATGGTGAGCCTCGTCCAGGATGAACAGAGCTCGCGCGCGGAACTCGCCGAGCACGTCGCGCAGACCGGCGGCGTAGCTTTCGTCAATCAGCAGACGATGGGAGATGATGAAACGGGATCCGGTCGTCCATGGATTGACCGAAAAGCCTCGCAGCCGCCGCAGCTCGGAAACACGTTCGAAGTCGATCACCTCGAACGTAAGTCCGAACTTCGCTTCGAGCTCGTCGCGCCACTGCGCGGTCATCGTAGGCGGCGCGGCGATCACGATGAAGTCGATCCGGCGCCGCAGCAGCAACTCACGGGCGATCAGGCCGGCCTCGACCGTCTTTCCGAGACCCACGTCGTCCGCGATCAGCAGATTGACGCGCGGAAGCCGCAACGCCTTCCGCAGCGGCAGCAGCTGATAGGCGTCGAGTCGGATTCCCGCCCGGAACGGAGCCTGCAGGAGATCCCGGTCCGCGGCGCTGACGGACCGCCAACGCACCGTACGGAGGTGCGCCGCCCACACCTCTGCGCTGTCGGGCGATCCTGCGCCCACCCGATCCCAAGCATCATCACTCTGGAGTCTGGCACCGATCTCGGCGTCCCATAGCACCTTGACCTGCTCACCCTGAGCGTCATCGGAGATGCACGACAGAGTCAGAGTCTGGATATCGCCAGCTTCGCCTTCGACCGCCTCGACAAGCCAGGAGCGTCCGCGAACCTCGACGAAGCTCCCCGGCTCAATCGACTCCCCCAACTTGCCTCGCACATTCACGCGTGAATTCACAGCACCATGAGATTCTTACCGATCTCAGTCCCTCAGTTGCCGCGCAACTGACGTTTCACTCAACAACTTCGCCGGTGAATGACAGTACGAACTCGATCACCATCAATTCACAATTTCCGAACGAGAATCAGGAATGTCGATCCGGCTCGGGGTGATACCGCCTCTACCGTGCACTCCAGCGACATCCGTTCCGCATTCGGCACGTTCGGCGTGCCCGCCGCAACCGTAAGCTCGACGTCTCGACGCTGCCCACCGCAAAGCACAAACGCCCTGTCGGGAAAGGTGGTTTCCGCCGGAAGCCGGTCTTGATGAAGGAGTTTAAGGAGAAACTCAGGAACGATATTTCTGTCAAAGTTGACCAAAACCGGCCAGCTGCGAAGCACAGCTGTCCGGCCATCGCCCCCCCATTCTCCCATACATATACCGACATTCTTCACCGCGTCGAGATCCATTGCGCCGCCCACGTGCGAATACAGCAACATCCTAAGGCGGTTAATCAACACCATGCGGGACACACCGATGTTCCGTCGAAGTTCCGCGAGGTGGCTCGCGGATGGGACTTTCACTGCCTTGCAGAACGCGACAAGCGGGCCCTCAGCGACTAGAAGGAGTGGTGTGAGTCGGTCTGTCAGGCCCTCTAGGGCCGCCACAACGCGCCCCTTCGCATCGTCGGTATTGATGCCGTCGCGAAGGCGGATCCCAAACTCTGATGGCCGGAATGCTATTGAATGGATCAGTTCGTGGGCAATCGTGAACCGGAGTCGTTCTTGGAGTGGCCGATCGGCTCGCTCCTGGGTTACATCGCTATCTTTGACCCCATAAGTCTCGCTATCAACCAAAACCGCCCACCCTTCGTCGGTTGGCAGCGGAGCCAGCATTCCTTCCACAAGCAATGGACGTATAAAGAGCCGAGCGTTGAATCTCTCAAGCAACCGTTTAACAGGGACAAAGCCGTGCTCATCAACGGAGCTGTTGGCAATTTGGGCGCATGCCCGCGCAAACTCGGAGACTTCCTCTCGGGACAGAGCGTGAATAGACGCCTTACTCCTGCTCGTCAATGCCTTCCTCGATCTCTCGTAGTTTCTTTTCCGTTAATGCATGGTCCTCGCGATTGAACTGCGGCCGGAGGCCCACTATGTCGGAAAGGTCGTACTTCAGTATCGCCCGAAGGAGTAGATAGCGGACCTTCCCATTTCGCCTCCTGTTACGCTCAATGAAATCTCGATGCTCAGGACGAAGGCGTCCGCGTTCCAGCGCCGGAATATATTGGGAAAATACCTTACGAAGGGTAGTCACAAATTCCGTCTGTGTCGCTATCTGATCACCCGCGTGAACTATCTTTTCGCTCGGCGCCACGCCAGCTTCGAGTTCATCAATCTGCGACAGAACAGCATATGGATTTCCGGATGGTTGGCTCGCGTACGCCGAATTCGACGGCTGAGCAAAAAATAAATCTTGCTGTTCTGGCCTGCTCAACGCGCACCCTCGAGCCGACGTTGCAAGAAGCGGATCCGGATTGGCGGCTGCAGCCGTAGTTTCCGGCTGTGGAATGGGCTCGTTGTCGACAAACCCCTCCACCTGAGTGCAGGCGTATGGATTTCCCAGCCGCCACAAGTATTCATGGACGCTTTTCGGAGAAGCTGGTTTACTGGCCATGACCGGAGTGTAGCTCAGGACACCGCGGTCGGCGAGCGGACGAGTTCCCCGACGTTTGCGGTGGGGTGCTGGCTTCGGGATCGCTATAAGTGCGATGCACCCGGACGGGTGGGGCGCTTGATCTGGGTCGGTTCTGAGAATCTGCCCGATGGCGCTTGCCAGAAGTAGTCCGGCGCGGCGGTCGGACCCGCAGAGGTCAAAGCCGAATTCCTCCGATCAGAAGCTCGTTCAATTGAGCCGATTGTGCTCGAGAACCAGCGCGAGGAGCTGGAGCTTACACGGCTCGAGATCGACTCCGGCAGCGATGCCAGTCAGACTATGAGACCAACCCATTCTGTGTCTTCGGTGAATACGAGCGAAACGTCATCGTTGGCCTGCACAGCGTATCCCACCCATTTATTGTCCGCGTCGAAGCGGACCTTAACCTTGTCGTTTGCCTTCACAAAGTGCCCTATGTGGCGCGCTTCGAGATCGAACAAAAGATCTACGTTCGCTGCCGCTCGTACCAAATAGCCCTCCTTTTTCAATTCCAGCGAATACAGATAGGGCCCTCCGAAAGCCCGGTTGGATTTCGGGTTGATCGCCGTGTTGAACCGAGGATTGATAGCGCTGTTCCAACGTGGGTTTATGGCATTATTCCAACGCGGATTGATAGCATTATTCCAACGGGGATTGATGGCGTTGTTCCAACGTGGGTTTATGGCGTTGTTCCAACGGGGATTGATGGCGTTGTTCCAACGTGGGTTTATGGCGTTGTTCCAACGTGGATTGATGGCATTGTTCGAGTTTGGATTAAGCAGATTATTTGTGTGCGGGTCTTTTGCGGCAAACACGCGGTCCGAAGCGGTTGGTTGCTCAACCGTTACGTCGAGCAACAGCACAAAATCGCCTTCCGAGTCTATGTCAACAGAGAAATACAGGCGTGCGTCAGAGAGCTTAGCCACATAGATATCTTCGCCGAGCAGATTTACTTGCAAGTCGGAGGCCCGCAAAAGATCATTCCTATCCTTTGACTCTTGCATCCTCGTGAAGAAAGCCGCCACCGGCTGAAGGTTAGCCTTGGCCAACGTTGCAAGCTTACTGCGAAATTCCGGACTGCCGAGCAATCTCATTGCAAAATCCGTTCAATCTCGGTCATTACCTCAAGCAGTTCGCCCCCCCGACCAAGTCGGATTAACTCCTTGTAGCGCTCAGCGGCTTCCGGAAGGCATTGGCTGCGCATGTACGCGCGACAGTAGTTATCATCGAGAAAGCGATCCACCCGCCGCTCGTACAAGTAGAGTTGGCGGTTGTACCAATAGATCACCAGGCTGAGGGTGGATAGACCGTAGAAGCTCTTGGCCCAATAAAAGTGCTGCCAATCCAATGCCCCATCCTTGGTGATCTCCACTGTAAAGGTGCCAGCCAAGACGGCCGCGGCTATCGGGAGCACGGCGGAGAAGAATGTCTTCCACCCCGGGGATTCGAGGAGGCTAGCGTGAAATCTTCGAAAAACTGTTCGCATCCTCAAGTCGTGAAGCCCGTCGCCGCACTTTGGCGCACCCCCCGGGGGCGGAGTCCACGCCCGAGCATAACTGAGTCATCAGCTTCCTGGCTAACGCGACCCCGTCCCGCCCTGCCGAGTATGTGGTTGGCTGGAAATCGCTCACATATTGGACACACGGGGCCGCGCGAGACCTGATTGGCGTGTAACTAGTTGATTTTGCTGAGCGCCAGGAGGGGCTCGAACCCGCGGTCCGCTGCCCACAAGCCCGCGATACGCGCTCCAGAGGGATGACCGCCACGCCAAGTCATGGACCGTGAGCGAATGCCGCCCCCGAACTGTCGGCTGAAGTGTAAACTGTCGCCTGAATTGTCGGGTCAGCCAATCGGGGGAAAATCGGATGCGTTATGGGTGAGAAGTGGGCGCACGCCCCGGTGTACTGCGCGCTTGCGCAGGTACGCCACAATCCGGTGTGGCAGCTCGCGGACTATATCCCGAAGCTCCAGGACGCATTGCGACAGATCGGGTACCCCGATGCGCGCACGGAGGCCACGGCCCTTGTGCAATTTCCCCCTCCCCCGTCGGAGCCCGGCGCACCCCTGGCGCCACCACGAATCGAGCAGGTCGCACGCCTGGTCTGCGCTGATCGGGACCGGACTCACGTCTGTCTCGTCAACCCGGACAGGTTCACTTACTGCACGACCGAATACGAGACTTTCGAGGGTTTTCGAGACGATTTTCTTGCCGGTCTCGCTCCCGTCGTTGCGGCCCTGAACCTCGAGTACGTCGATCAGGTGAGCCTGCGCTATCTCGATGCCGTCGTTCCACCCAATGGAGAGGCGGGCCTGTCGGAGTACCTGGTGCCGGAGGTCCTGGGCCTCACGCCGCATATCACCGATCGTGTGACCATTCGCCGCGCCGAGTGCGTCATTCAGTTCCAGACAGAGGAGCTTATCGAGGTGATCGCGCGTACCCGAATTCAGGCGGGTCCTGTCGCCCTTCCGCCCGATCTCCTGTCGCTCGCCGTCAAGATCCCGGATCGTTTCAGCGCGGTCAACGCTGTCCACGCAGTACTCGATACCGATGCGCATCATCAGGAACGGCAGTCCTTCGACGGCGCGGCACTTCGCACGCTGATGAAAGAGCTGCGGAATGCAGTCGGGATAGCATTCAATGCCACGGTAACGCCTGCGGCCCTGGCCGCCTGGCGTGAGTAGCGTGGGGAGTAAGAGCTATGGCATTTGCGTCAAGCGATCTTCGACACCCTTGGTCTGGATCTCTGTCGGCTCCGAGTTCTCTGGCGCAGACACACAGCGCACCGCCTCCGAAGATTTCCGCCCGACCTCGCGTACAGCTCTATGTGATGGAGGGCACCGGCGGCCTGTTGCCACTGGACGAGCGGCTCGAATCGTCGTCGACTTCCATCGGCAGCTTGATCATCGACGACCGGGACGATGAAAATGCCCGGACAAGCATTCAAAAGCTGGAGCTCATCCGGTCCACGACTCGACTTTCGGTTACCGAGCTGGCCAGAGTCTTCTCGGTCACGCGTCAGACCGTTCACGAGTGGTGTCAGGGAGCGCCTCTCGCCTCCCATAACGCGCGGAGGCTCGATAAGCTCACCGATGCCGTAACACTCCTCCTCGACGCCGTGGGTACCGTAACAGTCCAGGATCTGCGTCGTTCCGTGCGTGCGGGTCCCTCGCTGCTCGACACGGTTCGAGAGGACGGAGAGGTCTCGACGACCGCGCATAATCTGATCGAGACGCTCGCGCGCGAGGCAGCCCAGCGTCGTCGATTAGCGGCGCGTTTCGCGAACCGGCAAACACCCGCTCTCGAGCCAAGCGACTTCGGGAGACCCCACCTCAAGGACGAGGACTGAATGCCGAGTCCGGATAGCGAACGAAGAACTTCGTGGAGTCAGGGGCAGATCCTGACTCCCGAAGCGACGCTCGCATTTCATCTGGTCACTGAAGAAGAACTCGCGAGCCGGTTTCCGCTCGTCATCACGCACGACTGTGACCTCGCCGCGGCGCTCAACAGGGAACCTTCCGCAGAAATCCTGATCGGTCGGTCCATCGACAGATTGGGATCGGCAACGAATGCCAAAGTCGCTCGCCGCCTCGAGCTCGCCCTGCAGAGTGAGACGGGATCTCGAGCCGTGGAGCTGCTAGCGCCGGACAAGCGCACGATACAGAAAGAAGCGCTCTTCGAGTACGCGCCGCGGAAGGATCTCTGGCTCGCCCCAAGACCGGTTGCGGACCAAGATCGGTCGCCGTACGGTGGTCGAACATATCGAATCGATCTTGGATGACGGGCGTGAGTGGATTCGATGCCTGCTCTTCGAGTTGGACGACGGTGAAGTTTGCGAGCGTAATGGACCTGATGATCTCTATCGACTCGGAATCACTGTCCTCTACGTCAGCGCATCGGACGAACCGAAAGCCTACATTGCCGCATGCGCGGCAGCCGAAGCCCTCGAGAAGGTTTTTGCTCAGGCGTTCGAGCGCCAAGGCGGAGCCCGACAGTACATCGACCTACGCTACTGCGATCCCATTTCTGACAACGTCCTCACCATCCAAGACCGCGAAAAGCTCTCCGAGTGGCGGTTGGAGTATTTGAGCCTGGCGTCTGATCCGCCACAGCCCATGGTTTCAGAGTAATCAGCTGCTGAGCATTCTTCGCGTTGCGGAACCGTGATTTGACCCACGCCGGGACCGCGGAATGGGCCTCCTACGTGATGCGCTCGACGGAAATTCCCCTCGGGCCGCCCTATTCTCGAGACCAGGTTTAAGGATGGCGGCCGTTCTATGGAATCCCCGCGCTCGCGCTCTCCTCTCAAGCTTAAACCCCTGCGCCTCGCTGGGCAGTCCCTGGACGAAGCCATGGGGAAGCTCCTTTGGGACGAACTCGCCCCTCCTCTCCTCTTCGCGATCATTTTCGTCAGTGTCGCGGGCTTCGAGTGGGTGGCAGCGATCCGGCAACTGCCACCACAACCCTGGCTCTTCACGAGCCTCGCAGTGGTTACCTCTTTTTACGCCGCACGGAAGGTAGTGAAACTTCGGACTCGGGTCCGTCGCTTGGCCCTCGGACGGGACGGAGAGCGGATTGTCGCCGAAGAGCTCGACAAGCTTCGCGGGGCCGGCGCCGAAGTAATCCATGACGTCCCGGCCCCGGGATTTAACATCGACCACGTAGTGCTCTCGTGTCGAGGATTTTACGCCATTGAGACGAAGACCTGGAGCACGCCGCGCTCCGGCGATGCCCGCATTCGCTTGACGGAGGCGGGCATCTTCGTCGGCGGCCGCCGGCCAACTCGCGACCCCCTCGCGCAGGCCCAAGCTGCCGCAAAATGGCTTTCTCGATTTCTGAAGGAATCGACCGGCAAGCCATTTCCCGTACGCGGCACGGTGCTCTTTCCCGGTCGGTTCATCGAGCGAATGAGCCCAGCATGGCGCCGATCGCCGGAGCGCCCGTGGGTGCTGGAACCCAAGGCGCTGGCATCGTTCATAGAGCACGAACCCCAATCGATCGCGGAGAGCGACCTGAGGCAAGCGGTGTCGAGTCTAGCTCACTACGTTCGCAACGCCAGCGTACACATTGGGTCTGGCTGACTCGATTCTTTAGGTCTCCGCCGCCGGGCCTCCAGGTTGGGTCGTCGATGCCGCACCGCGACACGCGATCTCACACATGATCGGTGACTCGCTTGCGCCGATTTCCATCCGTGTTGCCGGAATGGGAAGCAGTTGCCCCACTATCAACCATTGAACGGTAGCCCCCATCCATCAGCACTCGCGCCCTGCGGATGAGATACCGCAGCTGAGCGCGGAGGGCGCTATCCGGCTGCCAGCCCCGGGCGACGGCCCTGACACCGAACAGGGCAACCGCAAGCTCTCGGTGCGTACCCTCGGCAGCAAGGCCGTCGAGCACCTGTAGGGCCCGGACGTGAAAGAGATCGGAACGGCCGGGACGCTCAGGCGAAGACGCACTGCCACCTCCGGAGACAGGCATGAGCGCACGGAACCCGGTCAGAGCCGTCCATGCGGCGAGCTCATCGCCAGCCGCGGGGATCTGGTACGCGAATCGATCTCCGTCGCCCAGATGCTCTCCCAGGCACACCTGTACCGCCCTTGCGGAGGAATTGAGGACGAGGCGAGTTCCCCCAACCTCCTCGACCAGGCGCTTGCGGCCGGCGAGTTTCCACAGCGAAAAGCGTCCAACCGCATCCAAGTCGGTCTGCGCGTGAACCATCTCGTCGCGCACCAGTGTGATAGGCGCCAGATGACCTTCTGCCCATACAGGCGAAACTTGCCGTGCATCGAGTCGCGGATCCACGAGCGATGCCAAGCCCCACCGCACTGCGACACGTTGCGAAGGGCCGCGACGGTAATGCATCCAGTCGTGCACGTAGCGCGGATTACGACGTAAATACTCCCACGCCCGGGAACCGGGATCGAGATGCAGCACGTACACGTACGCTGCGGAACAGACCCAATATTCGTCCATGTCGGAGGTCGGACTTCACGTCGTTCTTCTACCTCCGACACCAACGGCGGTCCTGGCGTCCGCTTTAGCGCAGATTCAGCAAAATTGGAAGACTTGAATACCGGTGTCTTCGTGCAGAAATGCAACCAACAGTCCAGGGACGTCCAGGGAAGTCTGGTGAAAAGGGATCTCGCTCTTACCCGTATTTCTGCACGAAAACCACACGAAACGCGACTGGTATTTTCCGGGCCAAAGGTGTATTGCTACAAGCGTTCAAACTGACGTTAGTCGTACTCGTCCGACGTCACGTAGCCCAAGGACGCAGCAACATGCAGTTGGTCAAACATGCTGATACTCCTCGTGCGGCCTCGCGCCCGATCCGGCCGCTCGAGCTGCGGCAGTACCGCTATTTCGTCATCCTCGCCGAAGAGCTGCACTTCGCCCGCGCCGCCGAACGCCTGAACATCGGCCAATCAAACCTCTCGCGCGAGATCCGATCCCTCGAGCACCAGACCGGACTCAGGCTCTTCTACCGCACCAGCCGCCGCACCGAGCTCTCCGTCGCCGGCGAGGGGCTCCTGGATCAAGCTCGGCGTGTGCTCGCCGCAGAGGAGCACGCCCGCCTCGCAATCGGCGAGTTCAAGCGCAGCGCAAAGGATCGACTTCGTATCGGCATCTGCGAACGCGTCGCGTGCTCCCGGATTGCAGGTGCCCTCGTAGACTGGCGGCGCACCAACCCCGAGGTGGCGCTGCAGATCGTCAGCCGTTCGGGCCGCGCGCTCCTCGGCGAGATGGAGGCGGGCCTCCTCGACGCCGGCATCACCGCCATGCGCGTCAACGAGTCAGACATGACGGCTGATCAGCTGTGGACCGATGCTTGGGTGGCCGCGGTGCCGAAAAACCACCTTCTCGCGTCGGATCGCGCTATCGAGCCGGCCGAGCTTGCTCGCGAGCGACTCGCGCTCCTGGCGCCAGATCCCATCTGCACGCTCGAGCAACAGATCATCGAGCGCATGCCGACGGACTCACCGCTCTTCATCGCCGAACGCCCATCGACCGCCTTGGCGCTCATGACCTGGGTCGAGGCCGGCTGCGGCGTCGGCCTGCTGACGGCATCGCAGGGCGAAGGCGTTGTACACGCGAACGTGATCTTCCGGCCGCTTCGGCGCGGACTGCCGCCCGCCGTGGTGCACCTCCTGCGCAGCGACGCACCGCCCTCCCCGCTGCTTTCAGGACTGATCGAGTGTTTGCGAGCGACCCGTCCCTGAGCGCTCCCGCCGCATCAGCGCCTTGAAGGCTTTGTCGCGCAGGATGAACTGGGTGAGCATGTGCGGGATGAGATCGGTCGCCTGCACCGTCTCACCCCAGGTCTCGCTGTGCAGCGCGGCGTAGCGATCGAGCTGGGTCTTCAGTCCTACGGACAAGGTAACGGCGAGCTTGACGGTATCGGTGCTGGGCAGCGGCCCGAGGCGCAGCTTCGTATTCACGCGGAGGGTCTCCCTTCAGGGGCTCGAGGAATCGACATTCGAGGCGTAGGGGCGGAATGCCAGATCTTTGTTGACGATCACCCGCACCGCAAATCCCGGGCGAATGGTGATCGTCGGCTGGATGTCGAGGTTGCGCCGGGTGATCTCCTGACCGACCTGGTTCATGGAGTTCTGCAGACCCTCGATCGACGCGTAGATTACCGACTGGCTTCCACCGACTTGACTCGGCAGGGCGAGCTCCGCCGCGGCAGCGAGGAGCGTCGAGACCGCGGCTCCCGCGACCAGACGGTTCCAGTGCCAGTCGACCCGATCCTCGAGTCCGGCGTGACCCTCGGTGTCAGTGCCCGGCAGCCGATCGAGCACGATGGAGGATCCGTCCGGCAGGATGAGTCGCGTCCAGACAAGAAGCACTCGACGCTGTCCGTAACCCACCTGGCTGTCGTAAACGCCGAGGAGGCGCGCCCCCTGGGGGATGAGTAGAGTCCGCCCGGTCACCGTGTCGTAGACGTTCTCCGTGACCGTGGCGATGATGTTGCCCGGCAGGTCGGAATCGATACCGGTCAGGAGCGCCGCGGGGATCACCGTGCCCGCCAGGAGCTCGAAGGGCGAGCGCGGCGTCTCGAGATGTCCCGTCGCGTAGATCCCGGCATCGGCTTCCCCGCTCAAGAAGGCCTCCTTGTGCTGCCGAGCGCTCTGCGGCGGCCCCGCGCTCGCGGCCGCCGCTCGTTCGGGACTCAAGCCGTTGCCCACGCGCGAGGCAATCGCCTCGGCGGCCGCGAGGCTCGGCGGCTGCGCCGCGGCGCCGGTGGACGCGGCGCTCGCCATCGTGGCCGGCTGCTCGCCTAGATGCACAAAGAGCTGCGCCTTCGCGGCTTCCTGCGCCTCGCGCCGCTCGTTGAGGCGCTCGGCGCGGATCGCATCCTCTTCGGGATTCGGCTCGAAGGTCGGACGTTCGGGAAGCTCCGGGATTCCGGCCGCACGTTCCTCCTTCACGAGCGGCGCGCCGAACTCGCCGGTCGGGGCACCGAGCTGAGGGACGGTGTGAACACCCGAGTAGCTGCGCGGAATGGTATCCAGCCCCTCTGCATGCGCGACGCGCTGGGGGCCACTGGCCTCCGGCTGCCCGAGAGCACTTCGCGGCCGAGGCCGCCGCAGTCCCACCATCGCGGCAATGAGCGTCGCGATCGCGAATGCCGCAAGAACCATTGCGAGTGTCTTGCGATTGAGCCGCGTCACGGGCCGCGGCCGCGCGCGCAGCTCGAGGGCGCTAGCGCTCTCCTTTCTCGTCGTGCTCGGCGGCGCCCCGCTCTCCGGTGTGCCCTCGGGACCTTCAGTCACGTCCCGCCTCCCCGCTTCGCCGGGCTCGGCCGCAAGTCGGTTCGCATGATGCGCACGACCTGCTGTGGCGCGGCGCCGAGGCGCAGCTCCGCGACCGCGAAGAGCCGGTCGACGATGTAGTAAGGCGGATGCACTCGATAGTTGACGAGCTCGCTCTGCCCATTCGGTCCCAGTACAAAGAGCGGCGGCATCTCGCCTTGGCTGATCCCCGCCGGAAATTCGATGTAGACCTTCTGCCCATCGTCGAAGGCGCGCACGGGGCGCCACGACGGATCGTCGCCCGAGATCGCATAGCGGAATTTGAGCCGCGAGACATCGACGCCGGCGGCGACCGGTTGGGCCTCCTCGGCCGTCGTATTACTCGCGCGCAGCGCGATCAACCGATCGAGCGGATAGTCCCAGGACACCGCGGCCATCCAGGTCTGCGGCGTCGAGGTGAGCTCGAGGTGATACGTGCGGAGCGAGGTGTCGATGACGAGGTTGGTGTGCAGGCCGATTTCGATGGGCTTGACGAGAATGTGGACACGTTGCCCTGCCCCATTCCCGCTCGTCGTGTCTCCGATCACCCAGCGCACGGTATCGCCGGCGGAGACCGAGATCAGCTCCTCGCCGGCCTCGAGCGCGATGTCGGTCACACGCCCGGGACTCGTGTAGACCTCGTAGAGCGCCCCATCGGTGTACGGCCAGACCTGCACAGCATTGACAAACGCGGCCTTCGACGGCTCGATCCGCGCGGCAGCGTCGGCCTCCCTCACCTGCTCCTCGGGATCTTTCACCCGGTGCGGCGCCGCCGGAGCCAGGTCGGGTGGCAACTCGAGCTGACCGGGGAGCGGCAGCGGCTCGGGCACCTCGACGATCTTCATGGGAGCCGGCGGCTCAGGTGTAGGCTTCGCCGCGACGAAGTCGTCGAGCCGGATGTCAGGCGCGGGATGCCGGCTGGCGCAGCCGGGGAGTGCCGCGCTCGCGGCGAGCAGCGCGATCAGGGTTGCCGCGCGTGAGGTCTTCAGGCGAGTCATTTAGGATCTCCCGTGGATTGAACGGCGGTGAGCTCGCGGCTCCAGTCGAGCCCGTCGATGTAGATGCCGAGGGGGTTCTTGCGCAGTCTCACGACATCGTGTGGCGGATCGATCACGATCGTGAGAATCCCCGTCCAGCGGTCGGTCGAGACGAGCGCGCCGTTCGAGTAGGTCTGCTCGATCCAGTGCGCCTCGAAGGAGCTTCCGGACAGGCGCACGATGCTCGTGATCTGAACAGCCACGGAGCTGCGCCCGACATGCGCGAAGGGATCGTTTGCGCGCGCGTAGGCATTCAACATCTCCGCGCCGCGAGGCGTCACGTAGTCGTAGGCTTCGAGCCAGTTCTCCCGCAGCACGACCGGGTCGAGCGGGATCGAGCGCACGTCCTCGATGAAACGCGTCAGGTAGTACGCAATCTCCGCGTCCCGCGGGCGATACGCCTCGATGGCAGGTCCCACGGCGCGCACCTCCCCCGCGCGATCGACCTCGACGACGTAGGGCGTGATCGTCGAGCGCCCCGAGTAGCAGACGAGGCCGCCCGCCAAGAGGCACGCCAGGGCCAACGATCCGAAGGCCATGAGGCGCCAGCTCCTCGCCTGCACGCGCGCTGCGCCGATCCGCTCGTCCCAGAGCTGCTGGGCAGCCTGGTAGGGGGTCTCGGGCGTAGGCGTCTTCGAGTAGCGGATGCTCGCTCTCTTGAACAACATCATTCGTCCTTCTTGTCGGTGAGGTCAGGATGGGGACCCGAGCTGGGCCGGTCGGCCGAGCGCACCGTGTGCGCCGCCGTGCTCCCGCCGCGCGCGAGCTTCGATCGCAGGCGTTGCGCCCAGGTCGGAGCGCCGGAGGCCTTCGCTGAGCTTCCGCCCTCCGGCGCCGCATTGCTTGCCGGCCGGCTCCCCGCGGCAGCCTTGCCGAGCATCCGCGCTCCCTGCGCTCGAGCTGCAGAGCCGAGACCGCGTGCGAGGGCATAGCCACCAACCGTCGTTCCAACAGCGGCGGCGCCGGCGGCAACCGCGACTCCGCCGCCTGCGAGCATGGTGCCCGCAGCCGCGCCGGCGCCGAGCTGCGGGGCGCCGGAGACGAGTCCCGTCGCGATGCCCGGCCCGTAGATCCCGAGTCCCAGGAGCGCGAGTGCAGCCAGCATCGTCGCGAGCGCGTTGTCGATGGTGAGCGTCTGCCCCGCCGGCACCCTGAACTGCCCGAAGAGGCTCGTCCCGATGCCGACGATCACCGCGAGCACCAGGATCTTGATGCCGGCGGAGACGACGTTGCCGAGTACCCGCTCGGCGAGGAAGGCCGTTTTGCCCCAGAGCGCGAAGGGCACGAGCACGAAGCCGGCGAGCGTCGTCAACTTGAACTCGATCAGCGTCACGAAGAGCTGCACGGCGAGGATAAAGAAGCTCAGGATCACCATCAGCCAGGCGAGCCCGAGCACGGCGATCGTGTCGAAGTTGGTGAAGACGTCCGGAAAGCCAACGAGATCGCTCATCTGCGCGAGGATCGGATGACCGGCACTCACACCGACCGCGGCCAGCTGCCCGGGCCTTAAGAGATTGGCCGCACTCAGCGTCGAGCCCGAAGCGATGAGTCCGAGACCCGCGAACGAGTTGAGCAGGATGTTCGCGAGCGAGCTGAAGTTCGTGATGATGAAAGCGAAAGCCCCGACATAGAGCGTCTTTTTGATGAGCCGGGCAATCACGTCCTCCGTACCACCCATCGCCCAGAAGAGCCCGGCGAGCGTGATGTCGATCGCGACGAGCGTCGCGGTCAGGAAGTGCACCTCGCCGGACAGCAGGCCGAAGCCGCTGTCGATGTACCGGGAGAAGACGTTCGTGAACTGATCGATGACGCCGAGATTGTTCATGACGCTCCGATCGCCCTCACCCGTTTGGGTGTCGCCGACCGCTGTCCTGGCCACGCATACCTCACGATGCCTCCGCTCAGGGCCCGGAAAGGTTTATGGCCTGCGGCGCGTAGGGGGTGCTCGACGTCATGAACTGACTTCGCACCGCCCGAGCGCGCGCCTCGGCCTCGACGATCCGTGCGTCCTCGAGCGCGTTGGCGCGATCCTGGGAGATCGCGATCTGCTGGCTCTGCATGACCTGCCGGACGCGAAGCGCCAGGAGCTCGTTGGTCGCCTGGATCGCCTGCAGGGCGCCGACGGCCGAGCTGCTCCGAGTGAGAACATCCGCGAGCACCGGCTTCGTCGGAGGGGAAGTTCTGCTTCGCCTGCGCCTGCACCTCCATCGCAGTGTCGAGCGCATCGAGCGAGCTCGACCAGCGGGTGAGCTGATCCGCGTCGAGCTGGCTGCGGGTCACCGCGGAGCCGTAGGCAGCGGGATAGACCCGCGCGAGTTGCTGCTGCGTGGCGGCGAGGTTGAACGTCATGCCCTGCGCCTGATCGAGCAGCTGCTCGGTGGCGGAGAACGTCGCCTCGAGGCGCGCGAGCGAGGTGAAGTTGAGCCCTTGAAGGTTCTTGGCCTGATTCAGCAACATCTGGGCCTGGTTTTGCAGCTGCAGGATCTGATTCTCGATCTGCGTGAGCGTGTGGAGCTCGGTGAGCATGTTCTCGCACGAAGTTCGAGGGATCGAACACGACCCACTGGGCGGAGGCGTGCTCCGAGGCCGAGAGCAGCGCGGCGAGGACGAGAACGAGTACGGCGATCTTCTTCACGAGGCACTCCTTCCTGTTTGAGGCTAACGAATGAGTGGCGGCACTCGAGACATGGGTCGTCGGACGGAAAAACCCTCGATGAGGCGCGCGGCCCAATCGAGCCCGCGGCGGGTGAGCCAGACGGCCGCGAAGTCCCCGGCCGCCTCCGCCGCCTCGATCTCATCGATGGCACGCTGATCCTCCGGCGTCGAGGCGGCCGCGAAGGCGAGCGCGACGGGACCCAGTCCCAGATCAAACAGCCGGCACCCGAGACGGGACTGGTAGTAGTAATCGCGCTTCGGCGTCGCGCGGGCGATGATGTCGATCTGCCGGTCGTTCAAGCCGAAACCCTCGTAGACCGACTTCAGCTGCGGCTCCGTCGCCTGCGGCGAGGGCAGGAAGATCCGGCGTCGGACAGCTCTCGATGAGCGCCGGAGCGATCGAGGAGCGCTGGATGTCGGCCAGGGATTGGGTCGCGAAGATGACCGAGACGTTGCTTCTTGCGCAGCGTCTTCAGCCACTCGCGAATCCGCCCGGCGAACATCGGATCGTCCAGGAACACCCATGCCTCATCGAGGATGAGCAGGGTCGGCGCGCCGTCGAACCGCTCCTCCAGGCGATGAAAGAGGTAGGTCAGGACCGGCAACACCGCGCTTCGGGCCGTGCATCAGCTCTTCCATCTCGAACGCCTGGACTGGAGCCGCGCCCAAGCGCTCCTCATCGGCATCGAGCAGCCGCCCGTAGGGGCCGTTCAGCGTGTAGGGCTGAAGTGCCTGGCGGAGGCGGTTCGACTGCAGGAGGACCGACAGTCCCGTCAGCGTGCGCTCGGCGCGAGGCGCGGAGGCGAGGCTCCCGAGCGCCGACCACACGGCATCCTTCACTTCCGGGCGTGAGCTGCACCTTCTCGTGATCGAGGAGCCCCGCGATCCACTCGGCCGCCCAGCGCGCGCTCAGCCTCTTCGTCGATGCGCGCGAGCGGCTGAAAGGCGATCGCCCCGTCGGCGCCGAGATCGTAGTGCTCGCCGCCGAGCCCCAGGACCGTCGCGCGCGCCGACCGCCCTTGTCGAAGACAAAGATCCGCGCTTCGTGTAGCGGCGAAACTGCAGGACGAGCGTGCGCGAGCAGCACCGACTTGCCGGCACCCGTCGGCCCGACGACAGCGTATGACCGACATCGCCCGACATGGGTGACGAGCCGAAAAGGCGTCGCGCCTTCGGTTCGCGTCACGATCAGCGGCGGCGCATTCAGGTGCGCGTTCTCGCTCGGGTCCCGCCCACACGGCCGAGAGCGGCATGAGGTGCGCGAGATTCAACGGTCGAGACGAGGGCTGCCGCACGTTGGCGTAGACGTGGCCCGGGAATCGAGGACGAGCCAGGCTTCGACCGCATTGAAGGTCTCGGCGATCGTGACGAAGCCGCGGCCCTGGATGACGCGCTCGATCGCCTTGCGCTTCTCCTCCGCCGCGGTGGCATCGCGGATCGGTGACGACGATGGTCGCCGTGATGTAGCCGAAGGCGACCGCATCGCTCCCGAGCTCCTGGAGCGCGGCATCGGCGTCGGCCGCCTTGTTATCCGCGTCGGAATCGACGAGCGGACTTTCCTGCTGAAAGATCGTCTCGCGCAGCAGCGTCACGATGCTCTTGCGCTTGGCGAACCACTGCCGGCGGAGTTTGGTGAGCTCCCGCTCGGCCTCGCGCTTGTCCAGGAACAGAAACCGCGTCATCCAGCGATAGCCGAAGCCGAGCCGATTGAGCTCATCGAGCAGCCCGGCCAGGTCGATGCGGGAAGACCCCGGACCGTGAGGACCCGCAGGTGCTGCATCGCCCAGCATCGGCGCGAGACCGCCGGTCAAGGGCTCGATCCGCCAGCAGCGCATCCAGGTGAAACGGCACCTCGGGAACCGCGACCGGGTGGCCGCGCGTCGAGACCGTCGAATGCAAATAAGTCAGCGTCTCCCATCGTCGAGCCACGCGATTTCGGGCATCACGGCCTCGAGGAGACCGAGGAAGCGATCGGTCTCGGTGACGAACGCGGCGAGCTGCTCGCGCCAGTCGACCGTCACGTGCGTCCGGGGACTCGAGCATGAGCCGGCTCGCCCGGGCCCGCGCCTCCGGCGGCGGCAGATAGACGATGTCAGCGTGTAGACGCTCTCGAAATGCGAGCCCGCCGCCTCGAATGCGCCGCGCCGCTCCTCCTCGACGAGCCATGACAGCGCATCCGGGAAAGGCGGACTGCGGATAGTCCGCTGCGCCTCGCGCCGCTCGGCCTCGACGAAGAGCGCCCAGCCCGACCCCAGTCGCTTCAGGGCATTGTTGATGCGCGCGGTGGTCGCCACGAGCTCGGACTCGGTCGCGCTGTCGAGATCCGGGCCGCGAAACCGCGCGCGAGCGCTGAAAGCGAGCCATCCTTGTTGAGCACGACACCGGGTGCCACGAGTCCCGCCCACGGCAGATAGTCGGCGAGGCACGAGGGGCGCTTGCGGTATTCGGCGAGATGCATCATCGCTCAGACCTCAAGATGAAGCGACTTGTGCTTCACGTGCCGTGCGAAGACATCCATGAACTGCGGGTCCGTCTTCGCGCCCCAGACGGCGAGCGTGTGCCCGACGACGCCGATCACGATGCCGACCGGAGCCAGAGCTGCAGCCCATCCCGACCGCGGCCGCGAGCGTGCCGTTCACGATCGCAACCGCGCGCGGCGCGCCGCCCAGAAAGATCGGCTCCGTGAGCGAGCGATGCAGCGGCACTTCGAAGCCATCCAGCACGGCGTTCCGTGCGTGCTCATGAGACGACCGCGCCGCCGGCGAAGCTGAAGAAGGTCAGGAAGAATGAGCGACGCGGCGAAGGCGATCGAGAGTCCAAAGACGATCTGGATGAGCCGGCGAAAGCCGCCGCTGGTGTCACCGAAGGCGAGCGTCAGTCCGGTGACGATGATGATGATCACGGCGACGATCCGGGCGACCGGCCCCTGGATGGAGTCCAGGATCGACTGCAGCGGCGCCTCCCAGGGCATGTTGGAGCCGGCGGCGAAGGCCGGCGCGCCAGAGAGCGATGCGACGAGCAGCGCGGCGGCGCACAAGAGCGCGCGACGAGACGCGATGACGAGCGATGTCTTGAGGTCATGGTCGGTTTCCGTGGCGGTGAGAGGTGGCTCGCTGTGAACGGCGGGCTCGAGGCGATATCCTTCGGTCGTCGAGCCCGGTGACGCGCACGATGCTCCTCGACCCGGCGCGCGCGGCCGCGCCCGGCGATGAAACACGATGACGATCGACGGCCTCGGCGATCAGCGCGCGCGGGACGGTGACAACGGCTTCCTGGATCAGCTGCTCGAGTCGCGTGAGCGCGCCGCGCGCGGACCCCGCATGAATGGTCGCGATGCCGCCCGGATGGCCGGTGCCCCAGGCCTTCAAGAGATCGAGCGCCTCGCCGCCGCGCACTTCGCCGACGACGATCCGGTCGGGTCGCAAGCGCAGCGTCGAGCGCACGAGTTCGGCCATGGAGACGACGCCGGGCTCGTGTCCGCAGCGGCACGTGATCGTCCGCTATGCACTGAAGCTCCACGGTGTCCTCGAGCATGATGACCCGATCTCCGGTTGCGCGCGATCTCGTGCAGCAGCGCGTTGGCGAGCGTCGTCTTGCCGTGGATGTTCCACCGGCGATCAGGAGATTATTGCGTTCCCGCACCGCCTGCCGTGAGAACTCGCGCCTGCGCCTCGGTGAGAATCCCGTCCGCCACGTACTGGGCGAGCGCAATCACGCCCGCCGCGCGCTTGCGGATGGCGAAGGTCGGGCCGCGCACGATGGGCGGCAGCACGCCCTCGAAGCGCTCGCCGGTCTCGGGAAGCTCCGCGGAGACGATCGGCGCGCCGGCATGCACCTCCAGGCGCAGATGCGCCGCGACCAGCCGGATGATGCGCTCGCCGTCATCGCGCGAGAGAAAGATGCCGGAGCGACGCCGGCCGGTGCCGAGCCGGTCGAACCAGAGCGTGCCGTCGGGATTCAACAGCATCTCGACGACCTCGGGATCCTCGAGCGCCGCGGCGATCGCATCGCCCATGGCGGTGCGCAGCATTCGCGTTTGCCGCTCGTCACGATGGCGAGCGGTGAGCGCTGCTCGGGGTGTCAGGATTGCCCGTGGCTGCGTTCAGTGGTGATGTCCGTCATGACCGTCTCTCCCATCGCCTGCACGGCGTCCTCGTCGCCTTGCGTACTCCCGCCCGTTGGCGCCGAGCTCCTCCGTCAGCCGGCGAGCGAGACTCTGGCCGCGCTGCAAGTGCCGGCCGAGCTGCTCGACGAACTGCTCGAAGCGCGCCCTGCCCTAGGCGCGCGCCGCCTCCTGGTGCGCTCGGGAACGGGAGTCGAGACGGAGAGGTAGTGCCGAATGAAGAGCGCGACCGTCTCGATCAGGATCGTCTGGTCGCGCTCGAGACGATCGAACTGGTGCGTGAGCCGGTCGAGCCGGCGCGCGATCGCGGCTTCACGCTGGTCGGCGCCGTCCGGCGAAAAAAACGAGGCGAGCGCGGCGGCGACGATGCCCGACTTGGAGAGTCCGCGCATGGTCGCAAGCTCCGTCGAGGCGCTTCGCATGCGCAGCTCGAGATACACATTGAGGCGCGCCCGGCTCATAGCGGCACCCGTCCTCGGGATCGAGCGGCGCGAGCCGCGCGGCACGCTCGAGGGCGGGCTCGGGCTCGAAGAGCTCCCCGGTCGTCTCGTCGAAGTCGGGGTCGAGAGCGATGAGTCCTTCAACCTCCTTCGGTCGCGATTCGGCGAGCTCCTCGTCCGCGGCGCTTCCGCGCGAGAAAGGCCGCCGCCCCCGTCCTCGGCGCCTGCGATCGCCGCAGTCCGCGACACCTGGTGGCAGTTGGGGAGTGGGAGGGCTGCCGGCCAGTCGTCGGGACGCGGTGGCGGACTATCGCAGGTGCCGGCAGCCGAGGGCGAAGGCGGCGGCAAAAGACGCTCGGTGAAGTTGCGATCCTCGAAGTAGCGCAGCTTCTTGGCGCGCACCGGCGGCTGACCCGAGACCATGACGATCTCGTCATCCGGCGGAAGCTGCATCACCTCGCCGGGCGTCAGGAGCGCCCGCGCGGTCTCTTGGCGCGAGACCATCAGGTGTCCGAGCCAGGGCGAGAGCCGGTGCCCGGCGTAGTTGCGCTGCGCGCGCAGTTCGGTCGCGGTCCCCAGGGCATCCGAGATGCGCTTCGCCGTGCGCTCGTCGTTGGTCGCGAAGGCGACGCGCACGTGACAGTTGTCGAGGATCGAGTTATTGGGACCGTAGGCCTTCTCGATCTGATTGAAGGACTGCGCGATGAGGAAGGCGCGAAGCCCATAGCCCGCCATGAAGGCGAGCGCGCTCTCGAAGAAATCCAGCCGCCCGAGCGCCGGAAACTCATCGAGCATCAAGAGCACGCGCGCCGCTTCGGCATCCCGCCCTCAAGCTCGAACGTCTCGGTCAGCCGCCGGCCGATCTGATTGAGCAGCAGTCGGATCAGCGGCTTGGTGCGCGAGATGTCCGAGGGCGGAACGACGAGATACAGCGGAGACCGGATGCGCGGCATCGACCAGATCCGCGATCCGCCAGTCGCAGCGGCGACGTTACCTGGGCGACCGTCGGATCGCGATAGAGCCCGAGGAAGCTCATTGCGGTCGAGAGCACCCCCGAGCGCTCGTTATCGCTCTTGTTCAGTACCTCGCGGGCGCCGATGCGACGACCGGATGCGGACGGTCGCCGAGGTGATGCGTGGTCATCATCGCCCGCAGCGTCCGCTCGAAGGGCTGTGCCGGATCGGAGAGGAAGTTGGCGACGCCGCACAGCGTCTTGTCCTCTTGCGCGTACAGGACGTGCAGGATCGCACCGACCAGCAGCGCGTGGCTCGTCTTCTCCCAGTGATTGCGCCGCTCGAGCGCGCCTTCGGGATCCACCAGAATGTCGGCGATGTTCTGCACATCGCGCACTTCGTGCGCACCGCGGCGAACCTCGAGGAGCGGGTTGTAGGCGGCCGAGCGGGCGTCCGTCGGATTGAACAGCAAGCAGTGCGAGAAGCGCGAGCGCCAACCCGCCGTGAGCTGCCAGTTCTCGCCCTTGATGTCGTGGATCACGGCCGAACCCGGCCAAGTGAGGAGCGTCGGGACCACGAGCCCAACGCCCTTGCCCGAGCGGGTCGGCGCAAAGGCCATGACGTGCTCGGGCCCATCGTGCCGCAGATAGTGGTCGGCCGACCCGCCCGAGGAACACGCCGGCGGGCCGAGCGAGCCCCGCCTTGCGGATGATCTCGGTCACGTCGCCCAGCGCGCAGAGCCATAGGTCGTCACGAGCTTCGACTGGCGAGCCCGCCAGACGGAGCCCACAATTGCCGCGGCGGCGCCGCGAGCATCCGCTCGAAGCCGCGATCATCCCGCCGCGTTGAAGACCCGCGGCGCATAGGCCTCGTAGGCGTACCACCACTCGAAGAGCCGCCAGGGGTGGTAGACAGGAACGTGTCGGAACAGGAACCACGGCGCCCCGAGACGCATCTGGTAGCCCAGCGCAGCAGCAGTCCATTCCGTGGCGTACCAGATGCCCGCGAGGACGATCCCGAAGACGATCAGGATCTGGCCGATGAGAACCTTGGTCGGGGTCACGCCGAAATGCCTCCGCGTCGCGTGCCAGCGAGGTGCTTGCTGGCGCGGGTGGGAAGGATTTCGGAGGACGGTTACTCAGGTCAAAGTCGAATTCTGCAAGCTTCGTACATGTGGAGTAATGAATGGAAAGCGCGGCGCAGCCGAGCAGGTTCCAGCAGAACTCCGGGTACCCACTCGCACGACAGCACGCCTACACTGCCTGCTAGCTCGGCACAGCGGATCTGCCTGCGCCTTCGATAAGTCGTCAGAAATCGCCCATGCACTAAACGAAATGGGCATCCCAACCCCGGAGACACCTACTCCGCCGCGGAAGGGCGCGGAGACTGGGACATCGGCCACATTCGAACCCGCTGCCGCGCAGTAAAATATGCTCGATTTGGCGCCGCCCACCAATGCGCCTGAAGTTCGGCAAGACTCTTCCCACCCTTCCGAGAGTAAAGCAACCCAAATGGAATCGGCTGACGAAATCGAGCCTGATGATGGGCCTCGGTACCGCTTACCCGACGAAATCGCACAGTCCGAACTGCGGGAGGGGCTATGCAGGCTCACCCTCTTTGGCAGCGATCCGAATTTTCGCAATCAGGCATTCAACATAGCGCTCGTAGACGAGTTCGTGATGAAACTCGAGATGAGTCTGCTTCGGCAACAATTCCGAGAGGAGCGGACTCCCATCGCGGAAGCTGCATTCGTTTCGGCGCAATCGCAAATGTGGATATTTGCAGCATACGAACTCATGCGCACCTGGAGACACCGTACTCGCGAAATCGTCAAGTGGTCCGAAAATGGCGGATTGCAGGCAAAGCTACAACACCTCAGGAGAAAGACCTCTTACGTGCATTTCGGGCGCGAATGGCGAGCAGCGCAGATAGAGCGGGTTCTCGCCGCGCCGGGCCTCATCCAGCAACTTCGAGATGACCTTCTTAGAACCTACATCCCATTCACACGGATGGAGGCTATCCGGGTCAGCATCGCCAAGCATGAGATTCGCGGCCAAAAGAACTCTGTCGCGCTGATGCCGACTCATGGCCGGATCAACCGATTCTGCGGCTCTATCGATTTTGAACTTGAGAACGAAGGCACGATTATGGGGACGATCAGCCGCCGCGACATTGCTGATGACCTGCGCAACCTTCCAACCTTTGCAGTACCTACCGATGAAGAGATTCAGAGTTTCGATGCTTTTATGCGCGGCCCGCGATATGATGTTGAACGGAGTGAAGATCAGCATGCAGATTTTGACAAATAGGAAACTCATCAGCCCAGACCAATTCTGAGCTGAGAGTTAGCTCCCGAAATTTTGACGGAGTACCTACAACAATCCGGGGGAACCGATGATTGCGAATCCGCTCAAGGTCCAAGAACTACTCAACGAAATTGCGCGATCCGAAGTACTGCTCCCGGAAATCCAGCGAGCTTATGTCTGGAAGGGCCCGCAAGTAGCAAAGCTGATTGATTCACTCTATCGAGAGTACCCCTCCGGTCAGATTCTCCTGTGGGACACAATCAATCTGCCGATCACAAAGAATCTTGAAGGCGTTGAGCCCACCGCTCTTCCCCCGGTTGGGCGACCAAAGATAGTTCTCGATGGGCAGCAACGTCTGACGTCTTTGTACAAGGCTCTTGGAGAAGTCCAAAGCGATGCCGGAATGGATGACGGCGGACGTATAAACGTTTACTTCAATCTCGAAACAGAGCAGTTTCAACTTTACCAGCGCCGCCTGGATCGAGACCCACGCTGGGTGTCGGTTCGGTCCGTGGTAAGCGGCGAGTCCGGTGAGCTCGCCGTCTTGCAGAAGATCGCCAAAGCTGGCGGTCCAGCGCTCGATGATCCCAAAAGCCAAGAGTACTTAAACCGGCTAAAGCGCGTCCGGAATATTTCCCAATACAAGTTTCCGGTAGAAGTATTCAAGAGCGATGACTATGAAGAGGTGACGGAGCTCTTTGTACGCGTCAACTCTGCCGGTACTCGCCTACGAGCGGCGGAACTGGTACTCGCGCAACTTGCCCTGCGGTTACCCGGAACCCTTGTCCAAAAATTTGAAGAGGCAATGGATGAATACAGCGAGCTTGCGTACGAACTGGACTCGCGGTTCCTCACCCGTGCGTTCATCGCGATTGGTACCGGCCAGAGCCGCTTCCGTTATCTGACGGAATTCTGGAAAAAACCACCGGCAGAGCTTGAGCGGATTTGGGTACGAGCGCGTCGTGGGATCGACTGCGCGGTCAACTTCGTTCGCCAGAATGCTCGGTTCGAGTCATCTGACTGGCTTCCTTCATTAAACGCTCTCATTCCATTAACGGCGTACTTTGAGCGTCATGAGGCGCTCACCCCGAATACCGAAGAGGGACTGCTCCGTTGGTTCTACGTGGCATCGCTCCGAGGTCGGTACAGCGGATCTGGCGAAACAGCAATGGACGAGGACCTCAAGGCTGCGGCATCAGGTGATCCGATATCTGCACTGATGGCCAATGCCGTACCTCCTGGCCAATCAATAGAGGTATCGGCTGACGAGTTCGATGATGCCGGGTGGCGGAATCCACTGTTTGCTGCCACCTACGCCATCGCTCGCAAGCGGAGTGCGAAGGATTGGTTCACGGGAATCGCGCTGGCCACCGATGTCGTTGGCGCTGACCACGAGGTCCAGGTTCATCACATCTTTCCAAAGGCACAGCTGAAGAAGCTACGGGTTGCCCGTCGGGACCGCGACCAGATTGCGAACTTAGCCTTCCTGGCGGCCAAGCCCAACCGAAAGATCTCGGCGCGTCCACCGGAGGAATACTTAGCAGAGATTGCCGAGGCACATCCAGAACGGCTCGAAGCTCAATGCGTGCCAATGGACCGGCAGCTTTGGCGATTGGATCGGTTTCAGGAATTCCTCGTCGCCCGACGTAAGCTTCTGGCGGACGCCGTGAGCGCGCTCATTCGTAATCCTCTTTAGGAGCTACACTGGGAGCTCCCACCTATGTGTTTGAGCTCATCTGAACGGACGATGCTATGTACTTGGTACACCGGGACTGGCCGCTGTACGACACCAGGTGACTTGCCATGCACCGGCCCAATGTTCGGGTACTCCTCTGGAACGAACGCGCCCTTCATGTCGGTGCTGCCACCGAATTGGCAAATGAGCGACGGAAGATAGATGCTGCCTCCGATATCCGCCTGCGAATAGATTGCCGATAGAAGTTCGTGCGTGATCTGGCGAAGGATCGGCATTGTTACTGGAGGTACAAGCTCCCACGCGAACGTCGTCCCCTGAGGTATCTGAATCGAGCTGGTTTTGCAATCGGAAAGCAATTCACTAGTTCGACATAGGAAATGGATTTTTGCAGCCTAGCGTCCGTATCGGAATGCGCTCCGAGTCCTGATCGCGCACCGCCACAATCAGTTCTCTCCGGCTCAGCGTGCGTTGCGATGTTGGAATAACTGGATCGTCAAGCCACGCATCAATCGAAGGCGCGGATAAACCGGTCGCCGCTGGCTTAAATACGGCAGGCAACAGGTACGCTGTGCTTGCCAGGCGATTCTGTTCGCAACCCGAAGATCAAACCGCCCAAAGCGCTCATCGTCGCGTCATGAGCTGAAAGAGCAAATTCGACATCAGCCGATCGGCCTCGAAAACGCCGCAATCATATAGAGCGGAGAGATGCCCGAGCATTGCGACCGCGCTCATGAAATTGCGCACGGTGCGGTTGGCGAGCTTGTCTGCTGGCTTGTATGGAGGTTCGTCCGCATTCACGCCTGCCTCAACTGTCATGAAATGACCCAGGTGTGTATGCGTGCAGTGTTCAGGAGTACCTGAACATTCCCGCCTCGCCTACTGGGCGATAACGCCGCGTGATCGTTCAAAGACGTGGCGTATACTACAACGCCCCCGTCCGCGACGACAAGGACAGCAGCATGCTCACGACGACCCAGCGTTACCTCCACAAGGCCGACGACCTCGAAGGCGCTGCAAAGGCGCTCGGCATCTACGATGCGGCGGTCGATGGCTATATTCGTGCCGTCTATACGTGTCAGCAGGATGGTATCTGGAGGTACTGCGTCGGCCAGTGTGTTCTGGGACGGGGTGTGGGCGGCGACTTGAGGGAGGACTATTCGGCCTTCACGTTCCTCAGCTCCGCGCTCCCGGCGATCACCCTCCGCAAGCTCGTCGAGGCCCTGGCCGGCGATACCGGCCTGAAGGTCGCTCCCGATCGTCCGCCCCTGCGCCTAACGGTGTCGCCTCCAAACTGGCGGGAGGAGATCGTGCCCAGTCATGCGATCGCGTCCGGCATGCCAGCGCGGCGTTTCACAATCTCGGTCGAGGCCAATGCGGTTTTCGCCAATGACCAGCTGTTCGCCTATGACCAGCCATACAGGCCATCGGCGGAGCGCTATGTGAAGGCTTTTCTGGGGTTGAAACCGCAAGATTCCGTCGATGGCCGGAGGGGAGAGTTTGCAATCGAGGTTCCCGACCGGCGCGGCGCGATCCGGTTGAGCGATGGCAGCCTGGGTATTGCCACTCCTTCAACGCCGCTGCGCCTTGTTGGTGAGATTGACGGTAATACCGTCGATCTCAGGAACGGCGAAGCCCTTGAGATTGACGACAAGAACATTCGGAGCGTCGAGCTATGGTTGCTGGCCAGTGGCAGCGATCTTGTTGACTACATCTCCACCACCCGCTGGCCCTACAAGTACGCCATCACGCCGCAGGAGGCGGAGCAGGAACAGAGGCTTCTGGAGCTGGTCCGGGGCGGCGAAAGCGAGACCTGCGAGTTCAAGCCGTACATCGACCTCGGCAATCTAAAGGCGGCGGAGCTTGAAAAGACCGTCTGCGCCTTCTCGAACCAGCGCGGCGGGACCCTGTTCATCGGCGTGGATAACGAGGGCGGCATCCTAGGGATTGCAAACGAAGTGACAAAGCGGCCCGACCATCTTGAGAGGGCCGTTGCCGATTACGGGAACAACGTCGGCAAGCGGCTGCGGGAAAGGCTGAAGGACAACCAATGCTTCAACCTGCGCGCCGCGACCCTTTCAGGAATGCGCGTCATCGTCGTCGAGGTCGGGCGGGCGCGGGATGTGAACTACCTAGTCGCGGACGCACTGGCGAATACCGCCTATATCCGGCACGGCGCGACAAGCTGCAAGATGTTGCCCAGTGAAATCAGGGCGCAGGCCACAGACGACGCGCAGCCCATCATCAGAAACCAAGTGTTTGGCTCATGAGCATTTATACGGCGCCGGTCAGCGAGCTTCAGGATCTCGTCGAGAAGCCCGTCGAGCGCGAATGGCTTGAGCTGAAATCGTGGGTCGAGCTGACCGACCCTGCCGCCCGCGCCAGCACAGCCCGGCACCTTGCGGCCATTTCAAATTACGGCGGCGGGTATCTGGTGTTCGGGTTCAACAAGGACGGCACGCGCTGCCCCCGGAAGGAAAACGTCAAGGGCCTCTACAGCCACGATGTTCTCGCGGGCGTTATCGGCAAGTATCTCCATCCCAGCTTCCAGTGCGAGGTGTCCTTCCCGGAGTTCGAAGGGGTCGAACATGCGGTGGTCTGGATACCGTCGCACGGGATGAGTCCCGTCATCAGCAAGGCTGATGGTCCGCACGATGCCAAGAAAAGCCCACAGGGCATCCGTTCGGGCGTTGTCTATACCCGCACCCCGAAGCCCGAGAGCGTGCCAGTCACGACTCCCGAGCATTGGGACAAAGTCATTCAGCGCTGCGTCCTGGCGCGGCGAAACGAGATGGTCGCCATGTTCTCGGCCATCGTGTCGGGAGGGAGCGGTCCTGCAAAGGAATACCCGGACGACACGCGCGAAAGGCTCACGCAATGGCATCAGGCGACACAGCGGGCCGCCATTCAGGAGGCGGGTCGGCTGGGCCTCAAGCTGAACCATCCGCTGGCGGAGAATTTCTTGCAGTTTTCCTATCTAGTCCGCCACGGCAAGCGCGAGGCAATCCCCGCCGATAAGGCGCTTGCCATCGTTGAAAAGCTCAACACCGCCGTGCGCGACACCGTCCGCTACGGCTGGAGCATGTTCTATCCCTTCACGCGCCCAGAAATATCCCCGCAGTTCATGACGGACCGTGCGGTCGACGGCGGCGACACCGATTTCTTGCAGACGAGTCTCTATGAGGACGGGCAGACGGGCCACGGCGACTTCTGGCGGATTTCCCTTGACGGGCGGGCGAGTATCCTGCGAAACCTGTACGAAGATCGCTACCGGACGCCAGCGGACGTGCCGGAGGGGCAGAAGTGGTTCGACCCGTGGATACAAGTCCGCGACGTTACGGAGATCGTCCGGCACGCGCGCGCCTACGCCGAGGAATTCTCTGACGTCACGGACATATGCTTCCAGCTCGAATGGAAGGGCCTGAAATCGCGGATCATCGCATCCGTTAATCCCGAGCGCTACTGGTCGGGAACCTACACTTCGCACAGCGACTGGCGGAACGTCTATGAATGCGTTCCGCAAGCCGAGGTCATCGGCGATCTTCCCGCCGTGGTCGCAAGGCTATTCGCCCCAGTTCACCGCCTGTTCAACCCGCGCGCGGACATGTCGGCCGCATACGTCGCGCGGGCGATGAAGGGGTTCATCGTACAGGGGCTGTGAGCAAACTCACGCGGCAGCGCCGTATCGAGTCATGAACTCTGTGCCATTCCAGGCGACGGTAAACTTTACCTCAGCCTTCAGCCGACAGACGCGGATTTACGGACGCACACAATTTATAGTTTCAACATGTCGAGCGCGCTGGTGTTGGTCTTGAGTCTCCTCGTCACCTAATCTCGCGGGCTTATCAACACCAGTGATCCGTCGTCCAACTGGCTCTCTCTCCCAAGGCCGTCGCGATTGCCGGTGTCCCGAACGCTTTCGCCTGGCGTCATGAGGAGTAAGCTCTCCAATTTCGCGCTTGCGACCCCGAATAGGATTGAGGCGCCGGAGGCATCGCTGGCCACGCTTCTACCGAGATAGGCACGACCTTCGTGCTCGATCTCTCGAAGACCCGCGGTCCGACGCTCCTCCTGAAAGGTGCCGTACAGTACTGGATCTCGTGCAGCGAAGGTAGGGTTCTCATCAGACAGTTCTTGTCGTAAGTGAGCCGCCAGTGCGCGGACGTAGGCGGCCGCGGTCCTTGGAAGTCCTGCAAACTCAAACAGCTTCTCACCATGAAGTAGCCGCGCAATGTCACCTGTTGGCGGCACAGTGTCAGGAAGTGCTATCGGGTCAACTACGAATGTCTGGCTGGGGAAAAGACGCTCATCGGCCGCGAGGTAGCTCACGATTGCAAGCTTATATAGCGCGCGTTCCGGATATTTTTTTACTTGCTCAATCGCCTTGAGCAGCGCTTTCTCGACTCTCGCCAGGACGGTAGTTCCCTTTGACTCAAAGAGATATCGTCGATCGGCCGCATCGAAGGATTCAAAGTCGGGGCGCTTGACGCTTAGTTTAGTGTTCAAGGGTATCTGGGCAATCGTATCCCAGACGACACCGAACGCCCTAACCATGAAGAGGCTTGCCAAGGCAACCCCGAGATCCTCCGACAGACGACGCTTCGCATCAGTCACCGTTACTCGATTCAGGGTCACGTGAATCTGGGTCGTGGTCATGTGCCACGAGAAGAACGAATTTACTGTGGCGAGGTAGAGCTTAAGATCCGTTCCAAAGCGCTGGGGGTTTGCGCCAAGCAGACCATACGCATGGATGAAGGTGATCGGTTGAAACGTCATGAGGTGGCAACCTTCGGGGGCGTGCGTCAGGACGTTAAGATCAGGTCCTGTTTTGAAGCTCGAGATTGCCTCTTGATCCACTCGTACAGGGTGAAGGTAAACAGTCAACTCATTACTCCTGGTATGTTGACCACTTTCGGTATGGCGGGCGGTCGTCTAGTAACGCAGCTGTGCGACCGTCAGCTGCGCCGATTGCCGCCTTGGTATTCTGTATTTCTTTGACGCCCTAGTCCAACGTCACGTAACATAAACCTACGCGAATAGTCGCTTCGCGTCGGACCATTTGCGAGATTATTTAGCTGCCTTATGGCAGAGAGGCATGATAGCCGGCTTCGGGTCGTTTGCGGTCCGTGCGACACGTCTTGGGAATTCGCGCGTTGCTGCAATGTGGGCTGACGTAGCCACGCCCATTAACGGGCCACGCCGCGCCGCCGCGGGAGTGTCCAGGAGACCCGGTCATCTCGTGTAACCGCCGTGATGGCCTGATTGATATAGCCCTCGATGATTGGGCGCCAAGGAATAAGACTAAACCCTACACCGTCGTCCAGCATCGCGAATCGCCCGCTCGCCAGGAGGACGGATTGCCGGAAGGTGCCGGCAATGGGCTCGCCATCTACGACCGGCCTATGGATGAGCCCGCTCTCTGCCTGAAGTTTGGCAGCAACGCTTTCGAGTTCGCGCGCCCTGAGGGACGCGAGAAAATTTGGTGCGAGCGTAGCCCGCTGTCCGCGGCGCTCGGCCAGGCCTTCCCGGACAAGGAATCCCTCCCGGTCGGCAAGCGCGGCGTGCACCTCGGAGCCGAAGCCCGTTGGCGCGAGGTCATCGCGTTGATCCACCAGTAGACGATCGAGCCACGTGGCCCCGACCGCGCGCACTTGCCGTTCGATCGGAAAGTAGGATCGAACTTCCACCTGGATGCCGCCGGCACGGCGCGCGTCATAAGCTCGCCCGCGCTCGACCAAGTCCTTGGGCACGCGCCAGACGCCCTCCTCCAAGCGCTCGACGATACCAGCCCGGCGTAGAGCCTCCAGCCGTCGCACGTGAGCCTCGACGTATTCCTCCAGATCACGTCCTGGCCGATCGTCGGCTCGCGCTACCGCTAGGTGCTCAGAAGTTCGGTAGATGCCATCGCGCGCCAGCTCTGCGATCCTCCGATCCGCTGGGCGCGGCCTCGGGCCATTGCTCACCGTGACGATCGCCCCGATCGGCAGTCCGCCGGGGTCCACTCGGGAGGGCACGCCGATGTGGTAGGCACGACCGTCGATTCCGTCCACGATCAGGTATCCGCGGTCGTTGATGGGATCGACGATGCCCCTAGCGACCAACCGCCCGGTAACGGATTCGGGAAGCTCGGTATTGCCGAAGGTGGCGAGCTCACGGTGCTCGCCCCCGAGCGCGCGCTGCATGCGACGGATGATGTCGCCTCCCTCCCCCATGGCGCGCAGGAGCGGCTCAAACTCTCGCGAGAGCTGCCAGCGGTTCGGCGCGAGGCGCTCGGCGAGACCGAGCTCACCGAGACGTTGCAGGCGACCGACCAGGAGCGCTCGATACTCTCGGTCCTGGATCGCGGACGAAAGCCGGGTGAGGTCCAGAGTGCCGCCTTGCGCGCTCTGTTGCAGAGTGCGATCGAGGCTCGTCCATCGCTCCTGCTCCACCTCGCGCGTCAGACTGTCGCGGACCTCGCGCTCAGTCCGCGGCCCGAGCCAGCGCGTGGCGAGTTCCGCGGCGCGACGGCGAATGCCGTGCGCGATGTAGTCTCCGGCGATGACGAGGTCCTCGCCCGCCTCGTCCTTGCCGCGCAGCAGGATGTGGATATGGGGATTGTCGGTGTCCCAGTGATCGGTCGCTACCCACTCGAGCCGGGTCCCGAGGTCGCGCTGCACCTGCGTCATGAGCTCGCGGGTGTACGACTTCAGGTCGCCGATCTGCGCGCCGTCCTCCGGCGAGACGATTATCTTGAAGTGATGCCGGTCGGACTCGATCCGGCGGGCGAAGGACTCGGCGTCAATCTCCTCTTGGTCTGCCGCCTCGAGGTGACCGGGGCTGCCATCCGGCTGTACACCGTCCCGCTCGATGTAATCGAGATTCTCCTTGAGCGAGGCGGGCCTGATCTCCGCATGCTTGACGACGCGGACCTTCACGATCGCCCGCCGGGAGCGTGGCCCAAGCGCTCGAGCAGCTAGGCGCGCAGCCGCGTAACCCCGCCCGAGTCGTGACCCGGGCCGAGCGCGTGCTGCGCGGTAGCCCAACGACTTACCTGATCGCGAGGCAGCGCGGATGACGCGGCCGATGAAACGCTGGCTGCTCGCGTTTCCGCGCGCACGAGGCGGCCCCACTCGCGGCCGGAATCGGCCGTCGCGATCTCGCTTCATCGCTTACACCGCTCGCATCCCAGTGCAGCGGAGCGAACACGGCACGAGAAAATCCCTTCACTCACCGCGACTTGTGGCGAGTGGCAGCACTCCCCTCCTGCGCGGCCGTGCCGCGCAAACCGATGTGCAGACAAGCGCTTGGCGGCGCGGCCGTGCCGCCGGCTTCTATCTTGCTTCCCGATCTCTCCGGTCTTGCTCCTGGTTGCCACTCTCGGCGGGCCTATCGTGATGGAGTAACTGACGATCACCGGTGCGGCGATTCGGCGAATCGTTGATCGCGCGAGAGCGGCACGAAGAGTCTCGTTTCGAGCGCACGTTCGAGCGGGCGCCGACGAACCGGATGGCCTGCCGTCAGCGTGACGAAGAGCGGGCTCGAGCCGGGCACGGCAGGAGGCGCAAGGCGCGGCGACCGTGAGTCGATTCGATCGATGGCGCGCTCAACACGAGCGATGTAATCGAGCGTCTTGCGCGGGAGTGGCCGCCCATCGCGTATCGATTCCTCGTACCGCTCGGGACCCACCTGATAGGCAGCAAGGAAACCCTCTGCTCCGAAGCGGTCGTAGAGATCGCCAAGATACACGGCGCCGGCCGTGATGTTGTCCCGCGCATCGAATGGATCATCACCCAGTCGGAGCCGAGACCGATATTCTGCCCAGGTCGCCGGCATGAGCTGCATGAGCCCCATGGCGCCCGCGCGCGAGGTGGTCGGCTTGCCGTTCATAACCGCGCAGCCGGCGCTCTCCGCCTGGATGACGGCTTCGATCCATGCGAACGGAATGCCTGATCGGTCGGCCGCTTCACGAATGGCGGATTGCCACGGTGTCATGCCGCAGAGACCCCCACGGTCGGCGGCAAGAGCGTTCCCGCCCAGGAAGCCGAAAACACTGGCGAGCAACCACCCTGCGATGAGCAGATTTCGACTCATCGCCACGTCCAGAGCGGGATGGCGCGCCCCATGACGGCGCTCGCCGCGATCGGCCCGAAGTACCGGCTGTCGTAGGAGTCCGCGGCACCTTCGCCCAGCAGCAGAAATTCACTCGTGAGGAGATCGCGACATCCTCGCCATGCCGGAAGCGAACGACCGGCCGAGTCAGCAGTCAGCGCTCGAGCAACCGGTCGACCCTCGATCGAGAGAATGCCGGCCCTCTCGCATACGCGCTCGCCGCCACGCGCGGCAATGCGCTTGATGACGGGGACCGTGATCGGGAGATAGCCCCGCGCCGCGGCGAGCCGGGCGGCCCAGACAGGAGGACGGGCGATCACGAGCGCGCCGACCCTGAGTCGCGTGGCCGGAACGATCAAATACCAACCGCGGGCGACGCTCGCGCTCGGGTTGTACAGGAGGCTGATCGGCGCATGGAGCCGCGAAGCGCCGAGGCAGGCCAGGACGCCCACGCACGCGAGGGTCACGGTATGACGAGCGCTTGTCGGCCAGCGCGCGGCAATGCGGCCGCCATTTGGCGACGGCAGCGGCTCGTTCTCAGGCAGCGTAGCGCATCGGCGAGGGTCAGCGTACTGAATGGCCGAAAATCTGCGGTCCGCTCCCGGAGCTCGCGGCCGGTTGCGAGGCGCTCGCATCACGGCTCGCCGCTCCCCGATTGCAGACCGGACAACGGCCGTTCCGGTTTTGTCGGCTTTCCGTTATTCGTGGAATTCCCATCTGAACGACCCTCGATGAAACATGGACTTGCTCGCCGACGGTTTGTCCATAATTTGTGGAATTTCACCTTCATTCGTAAAAAGACTGCCATCTCGCACTCTCGAACCTTGATGCTCACCTGGATCGTTCCTCGCACGCGGCACGAGACGGAGCGTTCTTCATTTCGCAGTCAAGATCCGCGCTGAAGTGACCTCACGTCGCATCACGACGGTCGCCAATGTCGCAGCTCCCAACGTCGCACAGCACTCACGCGTTCCGACGCTGTATGACGCACTTCCAACAGCGTCTGTCGTGCGAATCTGTTTCCAAAAATTCGCAAATTTGGATGTGCCACTCGGACTATTGCGATGGTACGATGTTAAGCATCGAGAAGACCCGATACGGTTGTTCGGGAGGCGCGCGTGCCAGGCGAGAGCAAGGGGACGGATCAGCACTCCACCGCCGCTACGGCGGTGAGTGATCTTCGGGAAGCGACTGATCTGACCTGCTATTCCGCCGATGAATGGAACCTAGCTCGACAGCGCTTTGATCTGATTCGAGCCTTGGCAGCGGGGCCGGATCGAGACGGTTCGGCAGCGAAGGAGGTCGCCAGTAAACTCGGGTGCAGCCTCTCGTTGGTATACCGACTGTTGGCGCGCTATCGAGCCGACCCGAAGCTCACCAGCTGCTTGCCCGCGCGACGAGGCCGACGCGAAGGTACCCTCCGTTTGCATCCGAGCACTGAGGCGATCGTCCAAGAGAGCATCGAGAAGATCTATCTCACGCGACAACGAGTTCGCGTGAGCGACTTGATGACTCAAATCCTCCTTCGATGCCGAGCATTGGGCCTGCCGCTGCCGAGCCGCAAGGCGATCGATCGGCGTATCAGTAGCCGTCCCTCTGCAGTGATCGCGGCTCGTCGCCATGGGCGGAAACGAGCACGTGACCAGTTCGCTCTGGTGGCCGGCAGTCTGGAAGCAGCTTGGCCGCTGTCGATCGTGCAGATCGATCACACCAAGGTTGATGTCATCGTCGTCGATGCGATCAGCAGAAAGCCCATTCAGCGACCTTGGCTGACCCTGGCGATCGATGTGTGCTCGAGGTGCGTGCTCGGATTCCATCTGTCGCTGGATGCACCATCGGCGACCTCCGTTGCGCTGTGTCTGCACCAGGCGATTTTGCCGAAGTCCGGCTGGTTGTCCTCGCGCAAACTGCACGGTGAGTGGCCGGCATTTGGGATCCCCGAGCGGCTGCACCTCGATAATGGCAAGGACTTCCACTCCGAGGCCCTTCGACGGGGGTGCGAACAGTACGGGATCGGGATCGACTACCGGCCGGTGAAAACGCCGCACTATGGCGGGCACATCGAACGACTCATCGGTACGATGATGGGCAAGGTTCATCTGCTGCCGGGGACCACCTTCTCGAGTATCGCTGATAAGGGCGAGATCAATCCCGACAAATCCGCCGCAATGACTCTTGAAGAAGTCGAACGGTGGTTTGCAACGGCGATCGTCGGCGTTTATCACCAAAGCATACATCGCGGTATCGGCACGACGCCTGACGCGGCTTGGAAACGCGGCATCGAGGGTGACGGCGTGCATCCCGGGCGAGGCGTACCCGCGGTTGTGAACGACCCGCGACGACTTCTCATCGACTTCCTCCCCATCCAACGGCGACGCGTACGGCGAGAAGGCGTGTTCTTGCACGACATCTCCTACTGGTCGGATGTGTTGAGAACTTGGGTGGGCGCAAAGGAAAGGATGATCGTGCGCTACGACCCCCGTGACCTGAGCAGGATCTACATGCTGAGCCCGGACGGGCAGTATTTCGATCTGGCTTACCGCGACCTGCGACGGCCTGCGATCAGCCTTTGGGAACACCGGATAGCCGTGAAGCATCTGCGAGAGCAAGCCGAGAAAGCCGTCAACGAGGACACGATCTTCCAGGCCGTCAAGCAGATGCAGCAGATTGCGCAATCGGCTGTGCGCGAGACGCGCGCGCAACGTCTTCAACGGGAGAAACGCAAGCAATGGAAAATCGGAAAGACGCCTGCGGCGGAGGCGCCCCATACGATGCCGCCCAATCCGCGATTGAAGCCCCTGCCGCGCAACGAGCGCCTGTTCACCGACGTCGAAGAATGGGGCTCGTAGATACGAGCTACCCTCACCTACTTCCGGCGGTACGCATGCTGGCCGACGCCCCAGACGACGTTCGCATCCGGCGAATCCGCACCGATCGGTGGATTGGTTACGCACGGGCGGAAGCGGCTTTGGGGCAAATGGAGGATCTGCTCACGTTTCCGAAGCGCACACGGATGCCGAATCTGCTCCTGGTCGGCCCGAGCAACAACGGCAAGACGATGATCGTCGAAAAATTTCGAAGATCGCACCTCGGTCCCGATCCCGATCGACAGGCTGTCAGCGTGCCGATTTTGAAGGTGCAGATGCCATCCTCGCCCGATGAGCGCAGTTTTTTCACCGGGATTCTGAGCGCCCTGGGAGCCGCCGATCGGATCAATGATCGACTCGCCGTGAAGCAGGACCTCGCCGTCAAGCTGATGCGTGCCTCGGACCTCAGAGTGCTGATCATCGATGAGGTCCATAACCTCCTGTCCGGTTCCCATGCGCAACAGCGGCGCTTCCTCAATCTCCTGCGCTGGCTTGGAAATGAATTGCAAATTCCGCTGATCGCGGTGGGCACGGCTGAAGCATTGCGAGCTGTGCAAAGCGACGAACAGCTCGCCAATCGCTTCACGCCTTTCACGCTGAAGCCCTGGGAATCAGGAGCGGAATACACGCGCCTGCTGAATACGCTCGAGGCTCTCTTGCCCCTCCGGCAGCCCTCCGGGCTCGCAGAATCGGACTTGGCAAAGAGGATTTTGATTGCCTCGGAGGGGATTCTCGGCGAAATCGTCGCCATGGTCGTTACATCCGCGGTGGCTGCGATCCGGCAAGGCTTCGAATCCATCCGATCTGAAGTCCTCGAGTCCATCACGTTCATTCCCCCGAGCGAACGCCGCCATGCACGCTACTGAGCGCGGTGCCGCCATGCATCGCACCCGCAAGCCCCGAGCTCGCGATGCCCAGGACTGTCAGCGATTTGAGGTTGAGTTTCTCGAGCCGGGAGCCGCTCGAACCACACCGGCTCTGCCGGCCCGGGTGCAGCCGAATCCTAACGAGGCGCTTTGCTCCTGGCTGCTGCGCTACGCGGAGCCTTTCGGCGTCTCGCCGGAGCGCTTGCTGCTTGATCGAGCCGACATGCATCTCATCGACGGGCCAGATTGGTGGCGCTCGCCTGCAGCAGGGGTGCTTTCTCGACTGGCGGACAGATCCGGAATCGACCGGACCGGGTTGGCCGCCATGACCTTCTCGGACTGGTGTGCAACCGATGACAGCGCGGATGTATCGGAGCGCTTCGCCAATGGACGGTACCAATTCGCGCGCCCCCAGCAGCGAGGTCTGAATCGCATTCGCGTCTGCCCGGCCTGCTTGGCGAGCGATGAGACTGCTTACGTGCGGAAGGACTGGACGATCGGGTGGACGGCCGTGTGCCCTCTGCACGGGTTGGTGCTCGTCCATGAGTGTCCCGAGTGTCACTACAAGCTCCGGATGCCGCGCCTCAACTCCGAGGAGTTCTTCGCTCCAGAGCGCTGCAAGGGCTGCGGATACCGCCTGAGTAAGGCTCCTCATCAGGAGGCGCATCAGGATGCAGTTCATCTCCAGGAGCTTCTCCTTGCGGCAAGGGCGCAAGGGACGGTCGACCTGCCCAGCGTGGGCCCACTTTCCTGGCCCATCGCAATGGCCCTGTTCGACGTTCTCCTCGGACTGGTCTGGAACGGCCCCAAGATCCGGTTTCGGGAGCAGCTCTTTGCGCGTATCCGGCGTGATCTCGGCCTGGCCAAGGAGCTCGATGGTTCTCACTACGCAGGCCTCCTCACCCTGGTCTGGATGCTCGACAGTTGGCCCCATCACATGCGTGCCTCATTTGCGACATTGCGGGTGCCGAGGCCCCGGCGACAGCTCGAGCGTTGGACCAAGCTCGCACCGGACACCAAACAGACGATCGAGCGGGTGCTTGTTCCGGTGTGGCCCGATGAGAGGCACGATGACGACCGGGGCTGGTGGCGCGCCTGGATCGATGCGCTGCCCGTCGGCGAGCAGCTGCGCGAGATGGCTACAAAGGACAGATTCATCTGCCGCCGAATCCGATTGCTGACGCTCGCCGATGTCCGGGATGGCATGCCGGTCGAGGTCGCCGCCAGAGTGGCCGGTGTGACTGCAAGGACTCTGTATCGCTGGATCCGCCGCGGAGCCGAAGGTGGACTCCAGGCGGCGCTTGAGCGACCCACGGGCAAGCTGAGCCAGTTGCAGGCGCTGGAGATTGCCGACTGGATTGCCGCCGCGCCACTTGATGAGCCGCGCTGGCGGCGCAATCGAGTTCAACACGAGGTCCGAAAGCGCTTCGGAGTTGAGATCTCCGACCACGCGGCCGGCCGCCTGCTGCGGGCCCACGGCCCCTGGCGCCGTCGGGCGTATATCCCCGTACGTCGTCCCGTTCTTGCACAACTTCCGATTGAGGATTAACACGAAATTCCACGGTTTAAGGAGCCAAATTCCACGAATCAAGGAGCAACTTTTCTACGGATCAAGGGAAATTCCACGCCTGAAAGGCCGAATTCTCGGAAACAAGGAAAACTGACACCGGTTTATCCACAAGACACGAGTAGCCCTCCGGCGTTATAGATCCGAAGGATCTGTTTGTTATCAGAGTTACGCGGCGGGATTCACTCGCGGCATCAGCGACTTGCCGGCATCCGTGCGCCCGAAAACACGATAGTCGTGCGCCTGAAATCACGATGGCGAGTGCGCCCGATAACACGTGCCCGCTCACAGCTTATCCTCGACACGGAATTTCGCGGCAAGGTGCGCCACTGTCCGATCGATCCGCTCCCTTGGCGCGGCGCGCACATGCAGCACTTCGGCGCCGCGGGATGAGCGTTCGATCGCCATTCGGTAGCCCGAAAGCAACCCGCTGCGCGCGATGCGGCGCAGGTCGATGGCGAAGTCGGAATAGCGCGCAAGGCTTCCGGAGCGCGCATGCAGATGCCGGAACTCGAACCGCCAGCCGTCCGGCTGCTTGCCGGCGTGCTTGCGCGCGAGGCGGTACAGCCAGCGCTCGATCCCACCGGTGAGCGCGAAGTAGGCTCGATCGAGCGTCAGGATGCGACTCGAGTCAAGGGTGATCGCATAGAACCACTCAGGCACGATGAGCTCTAGGCCGAGCGGGCGGCCCTCGCCTGTCGCCCGCTCCTTCCATTCGTTGATCCAGGAGAAGCGGTGCAACCGCCGGCTCGACGACTGGCGAATGGACGTCGCGACGGTCGTTGATTGCAATCGGTCGAATGTCGCCTTGAGCCCGATGTACTCGCGGCCGCTGGTTCCCCGACCGATGAAGCCCAGGATCTCGTAGGGCGTGGCGACGAGCAGCCGCGAAGTCGCAATTCCGGCGTCCCGCGCCTCGATGATCTGCGAGGCCGCCCAGATCAGCACGTCCGCATCCCAGATCGTTGCGATTCCGTGTTCTGTCGTCCCCTCGACGCGGATGGTGATGTTGCCGGCGTGGTAGTCGACCGGCCTCGTGCGCTTCGCCTTGGAAAGCGAAAAGAACGGGTACGACATCAGGTCCTGCAGGTCACGCGGGGCGAGATCGGCGGCGAGGGCGCGGAAAGCCTTCAGCTGCTCCCGCTCCGACTGCTGCGTGATTGCGCCGAGCACGGACCCACCCTCGAATGGGATCGTGCTCAGCGGAGCGCGGCATACTGGGCATCGGATGTGCTCTCGCAGATGCGGGCATTCGCCCAGGCGTCGAGGTCCTCGCGAGCGTAGATGACGCGGCTGCCGAACTTGCGAAAGCGCGGCCCACCGCCGTTCACCCGCAGCTTCTCGAGGGTCCGAGGTGAGAGCTTGAGGACGGCGGCGGCCTCCGCATTGGTGAGATAGCGATCGCCCGCCGATGAGCCTGACTTTTCCATCACGTCGTTCTCCGAAGTTCTGCATCGTTCGCGGGCGCGGTGCGGCCCGCCGGGAGCAGTCTCAGCGCACATGACAGCGCACAACAGGGAGAAACTGACCGCGCCGACGTTTCTCCCTGCCGGAGGACAGCCCCGTGATGGAGCTTCGCGAGCATGGGAAACCGCAGGTCGTTCGATGAATCGATGCTCGAGCGGCTCAGAAGAATGCCGAGCGATCAGGTATTGCGCCGGCTCGCGATCCATCTCAAGCCGGACCGCATCTACGTGCCTCGCAAGACTCCCGAGAGTCGGCGGTGGCATCTGCTCGCGGAGCGCTGAGATTTCGAGATCTTGACGACTGGTAGCAGGTGGTTCGATACGCGCGAGCGCCGCGGTGGCGGCAGCGCGATCGACCTTGGAATGCATCTACTCGGCGTGTCGTTCGTCGAAGCCGTGAAACGGCTGACTGACTTGCCTACATCGCGTCCTGATCGCCCGTAAGAGGACTCACAGGGGATCACGGCGCTGGCGCCCGTGCTGTCTGCGGCATCCGGGCCGCGCAAGAGGATGCCGGCGCGCCCGTTCCTGGACGCGCCGGTACAAGTGACCGCCGTGTCACGTGACGATGCGTCCGCGGCAGTGCGCCTCGGCGGCGTAATCGGATAGCGGCCGGTTCGCCGTGAAGTGGAGGTCGCGTTCGACGGGAAGACCCAGACGTCCGCCAACGCTGGCAAGCTCCGTGATGCTCACGTAGCCCAGCTCCGGGCAGCCGAGTCCCAGATCGCAGAGGCCAAAGGCCCGATCCGGCTCACCAGGGTCGAGCTCGGTGAGGAGCCAAGTGGCGCCGGCATCGGGGGTGAAGAGCTTGACGATCGGGTGCGGATCGATGTGCTCGCCGGCGGCGGATCGCTCGCCATTCGCGACGAGCTCGCGGCGCTGCGCTTCGGTGAAGAGTTTCATCGGATAGCTCCTGTTGGTTGCGGTTCTCGCGCGCGACTCGGACCGCAACCGACAGGAGCGTGGATTGATGGCGCGATGCAGCCTGCTTGACGGAGTATCAGACAGACTCCGGCCCTCTCGTTTCACGGCCCGTGACAGCTTGCTGGCGCGGACCGTGATCGCGAAGGAACTCCGAGCTGTCAGCCGTGGCTGACGCTGTTCATGGCGCGCAAGTCGGGGAGAGCGGCGACGGCCGCCGCCGCGCCGCCTTCGTGCATAGCCTCTGCTGAGAGATTCAGCGCAGGCGCATCGCGATCAAGAAGAGGACCACAACGATGGGCGCGATCACGCTTCGGACCGTCTCGATGATGACGCGCCGCGTAGTCGGGAAGAGGAATGCCGCGACGGCAAACGCCAGAAAGATGTGGTGCCCAGACACAGCGAAGTCCTCAATGAAGTCGCCGGAGTGCTGCGGTATCACAGTCACGCTACTGCGTTACTTCGGCTCAGTCAATTGGGAGCACCAGGTCATCCTCTTCGACCTTAGCGTCGGCTGGACGTGAAGCCTCCACCGGTTACCTACTTTTCAGCCTGACCCTGCGCCTCGAGGACACCCGACTCGATCTCTCGCAGGAGTTCGCGAACCTCGTCGGCCGTGCACTGGCGCTCGTCGAGCAGCGCGCCGAGCAAGCCCTCGAGATAGGTGCCTATCGCGATCGCGACAGCGGCCGGCGGATAACGGTCGAGGCTCATGACGAGCTCGTCGAGCTCCTCGATGCACTCCTCGACCACCGCGTCATCATCCGACTCATCGATCAGGGACATGGGAACCTCCTTCCGGCCGCGGATGTCGGCTGCTCGCATGGACCCGTTGGCGAAACTCGCCGCGTCGACCGATTCCGCTCTTCGGGACCGCGAGCACCGCATCCGGCCAGGTGAAATTGCGAGTTGGAGTCAGCCCACGCCCGTAAAGCCTCCACGGGTGGTGCGCTGCTCTGCCGTGATGAGACCCAGCTTTTCCAGCCGCGCCTCGATCGCGCGCAGCGTACGTCCATGCTCGTGCGCGATGGCGATAGGCGAGTCGCCGCTCTTGAATGCGGCGACGAGCCTGCTTTCCTCCTCAGTCGTCCATGCGCGGCCGACGTTGTCGGGCAGCTGAGCGCGCCGCTGACGCGCGGGCCGCCGTCTGCTCGAGCGCAGTCAGCCCGGCGAGCAGCGCCCGCAGCACGTCGGCGTGGTGCAGCACCGTCTCCTGCGGCAATTCCTCGCGGGTGACCGGGTCGAGCCCCTGAATGAGCGATTGCAATATCTGTCTTGCCCTGGTCTGAGTCATGATAGTTACTCCTAGATTCGATGGTCATGTTTGACAGGTCAGGCCCTCGTATGACGGCTGCTCCGGCGCTGAGCTGCGCATAGAGCTTTCGGTCGCGCCGGGGCGGGAAACTTCAGCGCCTGGAACGGGAGATTTTCGATGCATCCTTCGGCTGGGGCTTCGTGCGACGGCCAGACCCGCCCCAAGGGGCACCGCCGCTGCTGAACGAGGGCTAGACAGCAGGCGCCGCCGGCTGGCAGTTCGTCGGCCGCGTCGCGAGACAGTCATGACTCGCTCCCTGACGCTTCGGGCCAATCCCCGATGACCTCCTGCAGCGCTCGAATCTGATCGGCGATCGGATCGCAAACGCCGGCGCGCACACAGTCAGCGACCTCGGGGCTCTGCTCGGCCGCCTGCTGTCGCAGCGCGAGCTCCGCGGTAATCGCCGTGCCGTAAATGGCCCGCAGGCGAGGCACAAGAACACTGAGCGATCGGAGGTGCTCGACCCACCGCGCAGAAGGACCAGCATCCGAGCCGTTCACGGCGAGACTCGGCCGCTTGAGTGTCATAGGCCGGCGCGAACGGGCTGAACGAGCAGCCGCCGGCGCCGACGGGGTAGACATCACCATGGCGCGTCTCCTGTGGACGTGTACCTGGTCAGGCACCCTCATGTAACGACATGGACAAGCGCCGCCTCGCTGCTGCCGAAATGGTAGCAGTTGGCAGTATCCTACCCTGCTACCGAAAGTGAGGCAAGGTGGGTGCTACCGAAAATGAGGCGTTTCCAGATTGGGAGGCGCCTCGATGGGGAGACATTTACGCAGTGCGAGACATCGCGCATTGATTGCTGCAATTGTCGAAGCCCGCAAAGCGACGGGCCTGAGTCAGCGGGAATTTGCGGCCAAACTGAAGCGGTCCAATAACTTCGTATGGCGTATCGAGGCTGGCGAACGTCAGGTGAACGTGCTCGACTTCATCGAGATAGCCAGGGCCGCCGGGCTTGAGCCCGCCAAGCTGATGGAACGAGTGACGTACCACTCTGGGTAGGCCCCCTGACGACGGCAAGGCTCGGTTCCGTAATCACCGAGAAAGGCTCGCCTGCGATAGGACGCTCAGAAGAAGGCGACCAGGTGCCATCGTAGTTGCCGAGGCGGTCGATCTTATCGATCGGAAAGGGCATCGGTGCAATCGTGCGGGCGAGGAGACTTGGCGGTCCAACCAGTACTTGCGCCTAGAGAGTGCTGTACGTGACAGACCGGCTCGACGAGCTCCTGAGTGACCGCGAGGGTCCGTTCTACGAGCATCGAATCGTGACATAGGCTGGTGACGTCGTCGCGGATTGCGATGGACCAACCCGACCCCGGTGTGTACCGGAGCCGGGTCGCGCTGCACGTCAAAGTAGGCCACGTTCTGCAAAGCTGACGCTTCCACCTGCCGCCACGACAACGTGGTCGACGACGCGGATGTCCACGAGCGCGAGAGCGTCTCGAATTTTCTGAGTGATCAGCTCGTCGGCTGTACTGGGCTCGGCGACACCGCTCGGGTGGTTGTGCGCCAGGATACAGGCGGCGGCGTTGCGCCGAAGCGCCTCCTTCACGACCTCACGGGGATGCACGCTCGCACCGTCGACGGTGCCGCGGAAGAGGTCCTGGCAGTCGATCACCCGGTGCCGGCTATCGAGGTAGATGACGCTGAAGACTTCGTGCTGAAGCGCTCCGAAGCGCAGTACCAGATAATCGCGCACGGCTCGCGGCGAAGCGAGAGACGCGCCTCGGCGCATCTGATTCGCGGTGCACGCTCGCGCAGCACGGATGATTTCGTCGGCCGTCGCCTTGCGTACGATACCGAACTCGCGATCCTGGATCAGAATGGATTTGAACGCGCTCATGGACGACTCCGTCTTGATCTCGGGCTGGATTGCCCGAGGACGAAGCCCCACGCCGCAGCGCACCCGTCAGGATCGCCGCAGGCGCTCGCGAGCACGGTCTGTCCGACCGTGCGCAGGTCTTGCCGGGGAGACCG
>CAWACM010000017.1:0-787126 GCA_963780455.1 uncultured Pseudomonadota bacterium | reverse complement strand
ATCCCAGTTCGTCAATCGCCAGGACGTCGACGCGCGCAAGAGTGCGTAAGAGCCTCCGTGTAGATCGATCGGCGAGGGAGGCGTACATCTCATCGAAGAGATCCTGCGCCTTGATGAAGAGCGCCCGATAGCCATTCTGCACCGCCTTGCGCGCAAGCCCGACCATCAACCCGGTCTTGCCGACGCCTGTTTCGCCGACAAACACGATATTCTCGGCCTTGGGGATGAAGTCGAGCTGGGCAAAGGTGCGGATCGGCGCTCCTTGATGCCCGTTTGCAGCTTGAACGGGAAGGACTCGAGCGTCCACTCCTCCGGGAAGCTGGCCCGACGGATGCGTCGGCGCAGCGTCTCTTCCTGACGAGACTCCCATTCGGCGCGCAGCAGCTGAGTGACGAAGGTGACCGTCGGCGTGCCGGCGGACTCGGCGGCGGCGAGGAGCTCCTCGAAGCGCGCAGCGGTGGCGCGCAGCTTCAGGTTCTCGAGCAACTGTTCGAGCTCTTCAGTCATGATCGTCCTGCGGGTCGAGCGCGAGTACGAAGTAATCGTGCGCGATCTCCCGCAACACCATCTTCTCGAGGCGGTCGAGATCGAACAGGCGATACTGCTCGGCCAGGGCAATGGCGGCGAGGAAGGCTTCCCGCGGGTGCTCCTGCAGCATCGATAACAGCCGACGGAGCGGTGCCCGCCGCCCCCCGATCTGGCGCTTGAGGTCCGCCAGGTAGTTGGCCAGGCGCGGCTCGAGCTGCAGGATCTCGATGATCTCCGGCGCCGGCTGGGCACGCTCACGTGCTCCCTCGCCACGGGGCGGACGGTGCGCGGGGTCAGTCACGCGTACATCGAGCGGACTCCACACACGGGCGTGAGTCGCCACCCGACGCGGCCCCTCGTAGAGCTCGATCCTCTCGAGCGTCTCGCGCACCTCGAGCGTGCGACCGATGAGCCGCCAAGGCACGGAGTAGCGAATGCGGTTCAAGTTCACGTAGCCTTCGGCATCGACGATGTGGCTGTGCAGCTGATAGACCTCCGGCACGTGAAGGGGGAGTGCCTTCAGGTGCGGCCGCTCGGCGGCGAAGAGCTCGCGGCAATGGCGTGGAGCTGTTGGAGTATGTTGCGTTCCACTTCTCGGCCGTCTCGCGTGCCCGGGTGTTGAGGTCGCGCCAGTCCGAGAACTTCGAGCCCGCGAGGAAGGCGCTCTGGATGCGGTGGAACGGCGCTTCCACGCGCGCCGAGCGGTTCGCATGACCGACCTTGTGGGCTTTGAAGACAAAGCCGAACCGCTCGGCGAAGGCCGCCATCTCGGGGGCCGGGATCATCGTCTCCCCCGTGCCTGCGGCGACGATCACGTGAGTGTTGTCGATGAGGCAGCGGGAAGCGGCGCCGCCGAAGTATCGTAGCGCCTCGGTCAAGAACCTACAAAGCGCGTGAAGCGCGGATAGTGCTGGAAGAAGATCATGCGGGAGTAGCAGAGCACGATCGAAGCGATCTGCACCCGAGTGGGCTCACCGCCGATCGTGGCCACATGTGGGGAGGTGTCGTGCTGCATCTCCTTGCCAGCGGGGAACTCGTAGTCCGGCAGGTGGCGGCGGGGGTGATCCGATCCCGTGCTTGCGACAGAAGGCGGTGAGCGCGGGGTAGGAGAGCTCAGCGCCGCGGGCGAGAAGCTCTTCGTGCACCCGGCCGAGGTGGCCTTGGTAGCGGGCGTGCAGCTCGAGGATCGCCTCGCGGTGCGGCTCTGCAACCTCGGCGCGCACGATCGGGGGCGGGCGGCATCGCCACTGACGATGACCCGGCGCACCGAGATGCGGGAGACACCGAGCGCCTTGGCGATGGCGCGGGTGCCGTGGCCTGCCGCCTTGAGCTTCAGGATGGTCGTGCGAGTGGCTTCATCCAGCATGGCCGTACTCCAGATCGATGCGGTGGAAGAGGCGCTCGAGATCGCCTTTCGCGCGCGCGAACGCCTGATGGACTTCGAGGCGTTCGTTCTCCAGCAGCTGCTGCAGAAGCCCGGCTTGCAGCGCGCGCAGCGCCCGACGGGCGATGCCGCCGAGGGCACCGAGGTCATCGAGCAGGCGTTGGGTAGCGGACGGCGCCGCCGCCGGGCTCGCCGCCCTCGCCTCGAGATATACCTTGGGGCTTTCCAGGATCAGCTCGCGGGTGCGGCCGCTCCCGGACTGCCAGCCGGCATAAAGTGCCGCCACCTCCCGCGTCGTCGGCTTCAACGGCAGCATCGTGGCGGCAAGCTTCTCGGTCGCCGCGAGGTCGGCGCGCGCCATCGGCACCAGATACTTCATCGCCGCGTGCGCGCTCAAAGCCCCGAGCCGCACGTGCTCCTGGACGGATGCCGGCAGACACTGGATCAACGCGAGCCGCCCGCTCACCCAGCTTTTACTGTGCTCGAAGCGGCGCGCGAGATCCTCGAGTGAGTAGTCGAAGCGCTCCTGAAGCTCCGCAAGGAGCCAAGCCTGATCGAGCGCATCCTCGCTCCCGCGACGCAGGCCCCGCTCGAGCAGGAGGGCCTCGACTTCCTCGAGCTCCCAGCGCGTCGCCAACACCACATCGCGCGCGAGGCGCCTCAAGGCGCGCACCCGCTTGTAGCCGTCGATGAGCACGAAGCGCTCGGCCTCGCCGACTACGACGACGGGAACCTGTTGACCGATCTCGGCGAGGGAGGTGAGCAATCCCCGCTCGGCGCGCGGGTGACGCTTGCGCAGCCGCTCGTACCTCAGCAGAAGCTGATGCAACTCCACTTCCACCGCCGCTCACCCCCGGGCCGGGCCCCCCGAGCGGCCGCTGGCAGAACTCGCACCGCAGCACCTCGCGCAAGGCACTCGCGCCGGCGCAGGCCTCGGGGGCCGTGGGGTTGCTTCTCTCGGGATCATCCGCCGCCTCCGACACCCTCGTGATGGGGCTTGCCATCACTGTGCCGCCGCCGGCACTGCGAGCGGAAGTACGATGAGTCACTATCTTTGTCGCCGCCCGTTCACGACGCTGGCGTTGGCGGTATCGGCGTTGTCGCGCCGCATGACTGCGCGCGCCGCGACGGCTCCTCTGATAGCGGGCCGCCGCCTGGCGTAGTTGATCCCCCCGGTTCAAGTCCCTGCAGCCCTTGAGGCAATACGCCTGACCCCGGTCGCATGGCCGGCAAACCCAAACAGCTCGCCCGCAGCGCCGGCACTGATATTGCCGATAGCCTGCCCCCACCCCACGCCCCCGCGCACAACGCTGGACAGCGCCGGGGGAAGCAGGCATATAGAGCCTGCGGCGAAGCCCCCACAGGCGCACCGCAACGCCGGGGGCCCGGGGTCAGAGTGGTAATCGGAGCCCGGGCCCTCGCTTTATCTGCCAACAAGCATAACGAATGCGCCCGCCGCATCCGATGCCGGGGCAGCCGGTCAGCAATACCCTTCAGGGGAAGATCAACGCGCCGGCGCCAAAGCCGCTCGGCGGCAGCGAGGTCGCAGGATGCGGCCGTCTACGGCCGGTGCAGCCGGCCTCCGCCAGGGACGCTCATGAGCCTATCGAAGAGACAACATCTTCCGCGCCGCGGGCTCGCCGGGCACACCGCCCCAACTCGCCCTTTGGATACCTCTTCCGGTCCTACAGCCCAGAACGTACAGGTGGTCTACTTTTGGCAAGCAAGGCCGGGCTCATTTTGGATAGCGCTTCAGCTGGACGGGGTATTCCAGCGTCCGGGATAGAGCGTTGAGCCCTTCGCATCAAAGATGGGAGAGCTGCCTTGGGGATCCCCGATCCGATAGCATTTGAGGACCCGATTGAGCGTTTGTGCGCTCATTCGCGCTACACGGCGCTTCCAACCTCGAGCCGCCCGAGCACCCCGCGCACGAGGCTCGCCCCGATCTCGTTCTCCAGGATGAGGTCGATTGGAGGGCGGCCCTCGAGGCTAGGGTGTGGACGAAACAGGAACTCCCGCACCGCCTCGTCGGACTTCCATACGCGCAGGGCCTGGGCCCACACTGTCGCGATGCGCGCAAGGAGCACGCTCTGGTTGGAGTTCAAACGGCGCCTGGTCACCCGAGCTAAGCTTGCCTTTGGAACGATGCGAAACTTGAACTTGGCATCGCTCGGGGCAACGAGCCCGGCCATTCGCTCGAGGGCGCTTACTGGTAGCCCTTTCTCAATCAATCGCAGGTAACCGACATCTGAGGCGTGAGCAACAGCGGCAACGTTCACGCCCAGGAGTCCCGCAGCTTCGCGCAATTCGAACATAACCCCTCCTGGTCTCACTTGAGACTCATTATAGTCTCATATGAAAAGTCCTTGCAACGCCGGGGGCTGCTGGCGCGGGCGTTACCGAAATCTCGAACCGCAATTAAACATATAGATAAGAGTCTCGTGTAAGCTTTTGTTTATTCTAGTATATATTTGTTCAAGGTAGGCGGAGACTGCCCGCTCGCAAGTTGACTGTTTCTCAGGCGTCGGGTTACCAAAAATCTCCTGGCGCCGACAGAGGCCATCGGCGACCTGCGTCTCGGCGGCCATGCCGCTTCAATTGCTGTGCATTTCGCCCTGCCCGTCGGGATAGAACTCCGAAATTCCCTTGGAAAGCCACGTCATCGCATCGCTTCCCTGGCGGACGCATTGCATTCCGCTCTTGCAGTCAAAGTTGACCAGTAGGCAACCTGCATCGTGATCGTCGATGTGTGGATTATCGAGGTCGAGGTTGAAAACGATGTTGACCTGTTCCCTGGCAACCGCCGTCATACTGACGGCGCACAGCAGCAACCTCGGGCAGCTACCTTACCATTCCAATCTTGAGGTTATGACGATACTTCTTAGCCGTCGAGGCGCGGCGCCTTGGGATCCCTGGATTACCCGTGCCACCCTTGAATTGATGCGGTGATGCTCGAATACCCCCCTTGCGCCAGGCGCGGCGGCGGACGACTGCACAATATAAACTGCGCACAAAATAATCGTCCATGCGGGCTATGCCTATATGCCAACGCGGCCCCCCGCAAACGCGGGCGTCACTATCTGTGATGCAGGTTGGGATCGCTGCTGAGGGCGCGGGGCAGAATGCGCCGTCGATCGTACGGAAGGGAGCAGATCCGGTGAGAGCAGGTCTAAGGTGTCTCGTCCCCTTGCTCGTGTTGCTCGGGTCGGCCGCCGGCAGCGCGCGCGCTGACGAGGCGGATCTCATCAACGCGGCCATTCCTCCGTCCGGATCCGCGCAAACAGCTCTCCTGCAAATGAGGCGTCTGGTCCGCGATAGCAGTTTGCGAACCGGCATCGAGGCGCAGCTCACCCTCAGGATGCGCCTGCGGGCACTCGCGTGTGGGCAAAGCCTCGAAATCCCACCGGGCATGTCGAGCGGGCAGATCCATGACCGCTATGGTGGCGACCCGTGCTTTGCAAGGCAGGATGACGACATCGCAAGCTGGCTGGGCCTGCGTACGGTCGGCACCCTGCTGGCGCTCCCGGCGCTCAGACCCGTGCCGACATTGGCGGCGCAGAGCGTCGCAGACGCGGTAGCACCGATTCAGCGGACCTATTTCGCGGCGCAGGCCGGAGTTGCCGTCGTCAGCTCGTACCGGGACGTCGAGGTGCTCGACCTCGCGCTCGGCGTCCCCATCAACACGCGATTCGAATCGACGGGAGCGGTCCTCGTGTCGATCTCTCCCAACGGGCGCATCTACGCCGCCAGGCAACGCGGGGAGCTTCGCTTCTACGACTCCGAGGACGGCACGCTGGTTGCGGACTCCGAGTGGTGTCTCAACGGAGTGGACTGCGGCTTCCATTGGCTCGATGAGCGCACCGCATTGATCGAAGACGCCACTACCCGCGCACCGGCGCTCTACGACTTCCGATCGGGAGCCACCGGGCCGTTCGATGGCGAGTTCCAGCCGATCAGCCGCGTCGCCCCGGTACCCGGCGCGAAGTCCACCTTCGTAGCGTTCAGAGACTCAGGCATTACCGAATTCAAGCTGTTCTACGGAGCGGACGGCAGACCACACGCCCAGGTGATGCAGGTCGAGCCGTACCCGCTCAATCTGACTCCCATGGAAACCGGTGGCCTCGTTGGCGGCGGGCGTCAATACGTGAACACGTCGAGCGGCAAACTGGTCATCACGGACCTCCCTGACCTTCGAACCGAATCGATAGATCTCGGTAGCTTCTTCGTGCAGCGCGCGCTGCCGACTTCCGACCCCGACAGGATCATCATCGTGGGATTCGTGCGAGGCGGGTCGCCGGGATTGCAATTCTACGAGTACGCGCTCCGGGAACGGACCCTGAGCGCGCTCGACACCAGCACACTGCCGAGTACCCAGTTGGTATATGACTCGCCGCAGAACACGCTCTTCTTCGTAGCAGGCGCAGTGCTCAACCGGGTTGGCAGCATGCCGCTCGGCAATTCCGTGTCGAGCGCCTCTTTTTCGCAAAGCATGCCCCAGTCCCAGCCCGTGGCGCCGCGGCCCGGAATCTACCCAATGCGCCCCGGCGTCGCGGCGATCACTACCTCGGGCGGCATGACCACCGGCATCTTTGCGCCACCACCTCTCAAGCCCGTGCCCGGTCCCATCAGTCGCCTGGCTCAGAGCGCCGACGTCGAGGGTATCGGGATCTTTGGGTCTGATACGGATAGCGGCGTTGTCGGGCAGTACGCCGGCACCATTGCCGGGACAAACGTCCGGATCTATCGGCGAGCGGAGCGAGGGCAGACGAGCTCTCCTCGCGCCAGCACGGTGCAGGTCTCGATCCAAGCCCGCCACCGCCCGCTCATACTGGTATTGTCATCGTACTCAGGCGTCGAATGGCATCTCAGTGTCAAGCCGGACGCGCATCTTGCTGCGGTCTTGATTACCGGCCCCCACGGCTCTTCTATACAGGGTCAGGGCGATGTTCCGGTCGTTGTCATCGGCAGCATCTACAGTTACGTGGCGGGCTCACCTAGCTACGGGGCTCTGCAGAATGAGGTGTATACCTCGACCGGCAAGCGCATGAGCCTGTTTCAGTGCGGCATGCGAGCCACCCAATTCACCGTCTATTGAACGACTGCGTTCCGCCGCCGGCGCCAGCGACTGCGGGCCACGGGGTGCCCTATCGTTGCGAGAGACCTGCTTCGGCGGCTAGCCGACGGAGAAGGCAATCGATGCCAACGAGCCGCGCCGCGTTACTCCCAGACGCGGTTCACTCCACTGTATAACCGCGCGCCTCTAAACAGGCGCCTTCCGCGCGAAGATAGTTCTGCCAGTCCTGCGCGCTGGCGGGTGTTGCGGCTGTGTGCGCCTGATCTGGCTTTGTTTGGCTGGCATTGCCGTTGCTCGGCGCGGTCGGGGCAGCTCCCGTTGCGCCGGTCGTCGGATTCAAGCCGGTCTGCGCGCTGGCCCAACCGTTGCACTCCTGCTTATCGGTTGCCTGCTGCTGCGCCGTCTGACCCTTCTTTGGATAGGCATACAGCTGCGGCGGGGCTTGCTGCACTTGGCCGCCCTGTACTTGGCGGCCGCCCTGAGCCTCCTGCGCTACCTGCGGCGGCGGCTGGATCTGCTCATACTCGTTTTCATCCGGATCCCAGACGTAGTAGTCGTTTTCGACGTAGTAGTACGGCACACCATCCCACCAGAGCGTCGTGTAATACCAGGGCAATACCGGCACAAACAGCCCCAAGCCAAGGCCCCAACCGGCACCCCAGCCCCAGCCACGACCCCAGCCACGACCCCAACCGCGACCCCAACCGCCACCCCAGCCACGACCCCAACCAGGACCGTAAGGTCTGAACCCATGGTAGCCGCCGTAGAAGCCGTGCGGGCCGTACACTCCGCCAATACGGCCGCCGCGAAACCCGGGACCGCCGTGGAAGCCGCGAAAGCCGCCGCCGTGGAAGCCGCCGCCGCCGTGGAAGCCGCCGCCGCCATGGAAGCCACCGCCGCCATGGAAGCCACCCGCCGCGAGCCCCACGCTGCCGCTGCCTAGCATCAGCAGTGAGGCCGCGATGAGTAACGCAATCCTCCCTGAGCGCTTTGGAAGCCCAGCCTTGTTCATACGCTCAATATTAGACCACTGGACGAAGAATGGTTCCGAGGGTCAACGGGCCCCGTCCCATGTGAGCATCGAGAGCCCATATTGGCGCCCGTCTACACCCGAAAAGCCGGAGCTTCCAGTGTCGATTCCGGCGTGATCGCTTCGGCTATCCCCATAGGCTCCAAATTCGGGGGATTTGATCATGCAAAAGCACATCTGGTTGTACCTGGCGCTCGCAGGGGCACTTTCCATCGGGCAGGCCCAGGGAGTGACAGCGAAAGTGGCCCATTCGAAGATGGCGCCGCTGTCACGATACCTATCGAAGTCCGCCTCTGATGAAATAGCGCTTGCCCGCAGCGCCGCGCCGGCACCGATCGCCGATAAGGCGCAGGTGCTCATGCGAAGTGCGGACGCCCATGTGCTACAACGCCGCCGCGGCGCATTCGCTGTTGCGCGAATTCCTCGAGCGCACCGACTGGGTTCTTGCCGGAATGTCCGCGGCCCAAATGGCCAAGCGGACCAGATTGGCGCCACCCATGAAAGGTGCGATGGCCTACATGATGTCGCGGCAGCAGGTCATCTGCTCGGATGCAGGATGCAGCCGCTGGTATCCTCACCTGATGTTCTTCTTTCCGCGCGGCCAAGCACCGAAATGGGGCGCGAATCAGCACGGGGGACCGGTGTATTCCGGGCGTTTCGACCCACGTACGGCAGTCCTCTTCGTATTGGTGCCCATGTGGTCCGATGGATCACCGAGTATGGCCGGCAGCCATAAAATGTGAGCGGTTCCCGGTGCGGGATCGCAGCCAACCGGAGGTAACGAAATGAGGAAGCTGATCTACGCCATCAACATGTCGTTGGACGGCTGCTGCGACCACACCAAGGTGGCTCCTCCTCCTGACGACGACGACGGGATACTCGAGTATTACACGCGCCTGGTGCGGGATGTCGACGTATTGTTATATGGGCGAATAACCTATCAGCTGATGGTGCCTTATTGGCCCGACATCGCCAGGAACCCCACAGGACAAACAAAAGGGGACATCGACTTTGCTCAGGCATTTGAATCCGTCAGCAGGATGGTCGTGTTCTCGAGGTCGCTGGCCAGGGCCGAAGAAGAGAAAACGACCATTGTTCGCGCGAACCTCAAAGACGAAGTGCTGAAACTGAAGCAGGAACGAGGCAGGGATATCCTGGCCGGCGGTGTGAGCATTCCCTCGCAGCTCATGGAGCTGGGGCTGATTGATGAATATCGGATTGTCGTGCAGCCGGTAGTCGTGGGAGAAGGCGGCAGACAATTGTTCGGCGGCGCCAAGCCGCCGGAGCGATTGCAATTGAAGCTCGTTGAATCGAGAGCCTTCAAGTCGGGATGGATTCTGCTCCGTTACTTGAAACAGTAGCTGCCTCGGGTGCGAATGCGATGAGAAAACTGATATTGAAAATGTCCGTGTCCCTGGACGGTTTCGTCGGTGGACCGAATGGCGAAATCGACTGGATCTTTCGCTCGAGCAGCCCAGACTCCCTCGACTCGCTCGTCAACTTCGTGCGCCAGGCCGGCGCGCATGCGATGGGAAGCCGCACGTACTACGACATGGCGGCATTCTGGCCGTATTCGGCCTCACCTCTCGCGGCCTCCATGAACGAGATTCCCAAAATCGTCTTTGCGCGCCACGGCATCAAGGACGGTACGCAAGTGGACTCGTCGACCCGCGCTCTGGCTGATGCCCAGAGGGATCGCATCGGACAGCGAACCGTCACACCGACCGAAACGGTGCTGCGCTCCTGGGCCACGCCCACGGTGGCAAGTGGCGACCTCGCGGAAGAAGTCACCCGGCTGAAGCAGCAGTCGGGCAATTTCATCCTCGCGCACGGCGGCGCGCGCTTTGCGCAAAGCCTCATTGCGACCGGTCTGATCGACGAATACCGACTGGTGGTTCATCCGGTAGCCCTGGGCCGGGGGCTGCCTCTGTTCTCCGGCTTGCACCAGCCGATCAATTTACGGCTCGTCGGCACGACTGCCTTTGGTGCCGGCGTCATAGACTCCGTTTATCATCCGGCATGACACCCGAACATGCCCGGTTATCGCTCCGAGATGAAGATCAGCTCTGAGCTGAGCGAGTCCCGAAGCACGACCTGCAAGCCCGACGTCATCAGCTTCTGACCCGAAGCCACCGCATCCGGCGATGTGCCGTCTTCGAAGTGCAGGCGGTAGGCCGTTCGCGCATCCAATCCTGACAGAGCGAATCGGTGCTCGGGCTCCGCAGTACCCGAGCCGTGAAAGGCGAATATCACGCCCTGCCCTCGCGCCGGATCCCAGTACTCCATTCCGTCCCAGTGCACGCCGTCCGGACGCGGCGAGATGTGGAAGAGCTCAGCGCTGCGGATGAGAGGCCGCAGCCGCGACTTGTAAAGAGCGATGGCCTCGCGGGCGGTAGCATGCTGTTCCGCGGTCCACTCGTTCGTGTTCTGCATCACAGTCAACCACCCCATCATGCCGCTACGCAGCATATAGAGGAAGTTCGCCGGTTTCGGCGTTGGCCACGTCGCTTCATACGCCTCGAGCATTGCCGGGGGCAGCACGAAGCTCGCATCATAGAAGGCGCGTCTGTTGGCAACGGGCGTATACGTGTCCGTAATCGAGAAGTAGTCGCCATGCGCGGCGCTCCCAAAATCGACCATCCTGCCGCCGTCATTGCAGATTTCCAGCAGCAGGTGCGGATGGAGCTGTCGCAGCTCTTCGTAAATGTGGTAATACGCGCGCACCGCGTGATAGCTCACATCGGTCGAGTTCGAGCTGGTTACGATATCTTCGCCATCGTAGTGCTCCACACTCATCCGCTGCGGATCGGGTGGCGCATGCGGATGATCCTTGCGTGTGCAGCCCTGCGCGACCAGATAGCCGTCATGCTCCAGCATGTCCAGGTGGTAGTCCCGGACTATGCGGTTGACCTCGCCCTGGGCATACGCCCGCGCGGCGGGGACTCCGAGATCGATCGTCTGTCCCTTGAACGGCTGCGGCTTCCAGCTTGGAGCCACGTCGGCCACCAGCCAGTCGCGAACTTTCGGATCCCGCAGATTGAGCGCGCCAGGCCCGGTATCGAGGCCCGCCTGCGCCCAGTCGACCCAGAGGCCGAACTTCATGCCGTGCTCATGCGCATCCTCAGCCAGCGGGGCGATCCCACGGGGAAATTTATGCGGATCGGGATACCAGTCCCCAACTGCGCGAAACCACCCGGCATCAAGGTGGAACATCTCGAATCCGAGCGCCGCCGCATCGGCAATCATCTTCTTCGCGACGGCTTCACTGATCTCCATGCCCGCGCCCCAGCTGTTGTTCACCGTGAGTGGATAATCGGGATTGCTCCACGTGTGCGGTGATCCGAGTACTGCCCGCACCCACGGCCGCAGCTGGTTTCCTGCCCCGTCCGGCCCTCCTGTAGAGGTACCCAGAAACACGGTTGGCGTCTCGAAGCTGCCCCGGGGCACCAGTCGCGTCACCACTGGACCGGGCTCTGGATCGAGTCCGAGAATGGCGCTCAGTTGGTCACCTGCGCGCCGCAAAGTCAGGCGAGTGCGGCCGCTGAACTCGATACCTGCATACCACCCTCGCTCACCCTGCCGTGGCTGGAACACGGCTTCGTAAGGGATGATCTCGCGCGGCCTTCCCGTGACCGGATGCGAGAAGGTGGTCGACCACCCCGTCCAGCGATACCCCTCGGAAGCGCTGACCTCATGCGTGCCGGTTGCTGTGGGCTCGCCCCCACCCTTATCGACGTAGAAATGGACGAGCTGCGTTTGAGCGGGGATTTGCAACCGCAGCTTGAGGCTGTCCATCGGCACCAGCCAGTACTCGCCGCCACTGAGGTTGTCGATGATGATGCGATGCTCCAGCGGGCCGAATTTCGCGCGCGCCCGCCACTCCCAGGTGAGCCTCAGATGGGGCCGCCGGGATTCGTAGACAAACGTGACCCTATCGGAGCGCACGGATGAGAGCCGCGGCATCAGCCGCCATTCGAGGGGTAACTGCCTTCGACCCCGCTCGATCGAAGTCGGCAGTCTCTCGGCCACGCTGTTCACCCACGGCGCCCCGCCCTGCGGGCGCAGCCCGAGCAGTTGCGGTGCCTCCGCTCCGGCCTTCAGGTCGACGGCTACATCGGAGGTCGACAGCGTGGCGCGCAACTGGGCATGGGCCAATAGAGGGATCAGGCCGATGGCCAGAAGCGAGGCAAAGCCGTGAGCGGCTCGTTGAATCTTCATGCCCCGGGAGTGCAACGTGTCGCGACGGGTCCGCCCGCTCTTACTTCCCGGATTGGGTGACGGTCCGGCAGGTTATTCCCGCGACAGTCCTTACGACGACGCAGTCGGATTTCGACCGGCCGTCGTGAATCAGGCCGAGCATCGGCGAGTCGGCGGACGCGCTCGCCGTGAATATAACGGGGATTTCGGGCTTGGGACTGAAAAGATACACGCCTCCAAAGACGAGATAGCATAAAAGGCCGACGGCAAACGAGTACGTCATGGCTTCGTAGGCGACGTTCGATTGCTTGAGCCAGTGATTGATTTCCTCGCAGCGCCAGACACGCTCACGCGTGACCAGTCGCACATGGGGGTGCCTGGGATCCGTCGGCTTTACCTCACATGCCTTCTTCGAGGCATGCACTTCGATCAGGTTCGCGAGCCGCGTGTAGCCCTGCAACGCGCGAACGCCGCAGGCAGCCGAGACGGTCATACCGAGAATCGCGATTGCGACGGGGATCAGGGTGATGAGTGTCGAATCGGGATGCGTCGTCAGGATGGAGCCCGTGAGGAGAAACGATCCGGTGGCCAGCCCGACGATCCACTTTGTCGACTCTATGTATAGCGAGAGGGACTTGGGCGGCTCGGTGTAACTTACGTCCTTGCACTCATCGAGCTGCTGATCCGGAACGGACGGGAGAGTCATCAGATCTCCATCCCCTTGCCGAGAATGAGATTCCGGGCGGTGTGAGCCTGAGGATGCCCGACGATCCGCACCGGCGTACCACTGATACTGAGCAGCGGCTCGAAGCTGCCGCTCTGCAGCAGCCGCTCCCTCAGCTTTCGCGCCCGATCGATTGCGTCATTACCCTGTATCGCCTTGGACAGGTCCGGCCACTCATCCATCAGCTTCAGCAAATGGTCAGCGTACGAGTTGAGGAGCGCAGCCAATGCCCGACCCGAAAAGGCGATGCTCTCGTCAGGGTCGGTGCCCTGAGCGACCTCGACCATCAGTCTAAAAAGCGCTTGCACGTCGTCCTTGGTGAGAACGCCGGGTCCTCTCCTCTTGGTAACGCCGGGCGGGACGCTAGCCATGGTTCAACCCTCCTACTTGCATTCGGTATGACTCACTGCTCGGGCAGCACAATTGGGCTCCGGCGCGCCCGAAAAATCAACCACGTCGCGCCCGCTGCAAACCAGCAGCAGCCGACGATCCGGGCGGCGATGCTCATGTTTGCAATGACATACACGATGCTCACCAGCAGCGTCAGGCGCTCGGAAAACACCAGGATCAATCCTGCGGTGATGATAGCCACCAGAATCGTGGCGCGGTCGGGGATCTGCGATTTCGGGCTGACGTGCGCCAGTGCCGCGGGCATCCTCCCGTCCCGCGCCATGCTGAAGAGAAGCCGCGAGATCGCTGCCTGCGCCGCCAGCGCTGCCGCGATGCACGATACGAATAGGCCGGCCATCGAGGTCGCGGACTTGAGAAACCAGCCGCCGATCGTGTGCGCGATGTCGTAAAACGCCGCGTAAGTGGGCATGCCCGGAGGAAAGGCGTTGCGCCCGAGGACGAACAGTGATGCCAGATAGCTCTCGGCCACGAACAGTATGCCGGTCACGAATAGGCACAGCATCGTTGCCTTGCCGACCGCCGCGGGGCCGCCCTTCGCCTCCTCCAGTGTTGGCTCTGGCTACCGACTGGATGCCCCGAAGGTTGATCAGCGTGTTGCCGCATAGCAATACGATTCCCCAGACCCACAGCGGCACCTGGGGCACGAGCGAGCCGATCGCAACCGCGGCGCCGATGTAGATCAGCGCGGGGGCCAGGAGGTAATCGAGGACCATCGCCCAGCCGGCGAGAAAACCCGCCCCCTCGCCCAGGCTTCCCTTGGAGTACGCGTACACTGAACCCGCGCTCGGGAAGTCTTTCGACATCATGGTATAGCTCACGGCGGTGAAGAACATCGCCACGAACCCGATGACAAAGACCAACGGCACCATGCCGTCGCTGGCGTCGAACACGATGCCGAAGCCGGAGAACGTGGCGGTCGGCGAGATGAACATCAGACCGTAGATCGCGAGATCGAACACAGTGAGCGACCGCTTCAGTTGCTGTTTTCTGACGGCTGAATTATCTTGTGAAATCATTTAGTTATTATATTTTTCAATAATTTGAATGAGGTATCTCGAAGACCGGATCTCGTTCGGCTGAGTTGCCGCGACTCCGTTGCGCGAGTACGCACGATACAGGACACCCCGGCCCCACAGTGACATAAACTCGAGCTCACGCCCGAGTCGCATGCCCATCAACCCACGGGTCGGACACATGACACGCCAATGCTTTGCGATCGTGATGCTTGAGGAGCCCGGCAGGAGGGTCATGTATTGACTGTCGGGCCCTTTCGCATGCTCGCGAATCGCGATATGTCAGCGTCTTGGCGTCTTTTAGGGATTGCTGAAAACCGCGCCGTGCGGAATCGCGCTTCCCTGCCAGCCATCCGGCCACGTGCGAGTGAGATCGATCGTTGACGGCTCGAGCGTCAGTTTTCCCGTGTGGCGATCGATCGTTGCAAGCCGGACTTTGGTCGCGAGCGCGCCGGGGCCGGTGATGGCAATGCGATCGCCGCCCGGCTCGAGACCCAGCCAGTGCGGATATTCGTCCGGAGGCAGAAGAATGCGGCTGACTTCGTGCGGATGTTCCGGGTCGCGCATGTCGAGACTCACGATCGCATGGCCGCTTTGCATCGATTCCAGCAGATAATCACCAGCGACCACGGGCACCTCGCACACGCGATAGCCGAAGTCATAAACGTGCTTCAGTGTCGGGTGGGCGCCCGCGAGATCCTGCACCAGGTAGAGACCGCAATGGAACGATGGAACCACCACCGTTTTGCCGTCCGCCAGCATGCGGGGCTCGGACGTATCGGCTGCCTCGTCGTTAAACCAATCGGCTTGCGGCGGCAACTCCATGGTCGCGATCAGCTTGAGATCGGAGAGCCGCCAGACTTGCGCCACATGACTCGCCTGCGCTCCCATCATGTCCGCGCTGCCGGTGACGACGCGGTTCAGCTTCTCTACGACGGCCACGCTGTACGGGCGGATATCGGGGTGTCCCGCCGCGACCGCCGAGGCAGTCCTCACTACCTGACCATGCGGGCCGATCTCTACCAGGCCACCGGGGGCGTGGTTGAACCCACCCGAATACTGAAATGTGGCCAGCGTGTTGCCGTTGGACAGGTAAACGAAGGAATGGGGATAGCTATAGGCTCCGACACTGCCGAATTGCCGAACGAGTCGTGGCCGCTGCGGATTACGTAGGTCGAAGACATAGGTGTGGTTCGCGGCCCAGTCGTTTGCATAGAGGACATCGTCCGGAGGCTCCGCATAGTTCGTATGGTGGGCCATCGCCGCCTCGCCGACGGGGAGCATCGTGACCAGTCTGCCGAACGACGCGCCCGGGGTGATGTCGAAGACAGCGAGGAAATCCTTGCCCAATCCTTGTGTCCTATGCCGCCCGGCCGGATCGGCCGACATGAGCGCCAGGGTGGAGGCTCGAGGATGCCTGGCTTCCATGGCCCAGACGAAAAGATAATGGCTGGGCACCGGCGCGGCCGACGCGAGCAACGGCAAGGCCAAAGCCAGGGAAAACAGGCAACGCGAAATCATCTTTATCATTTGATGCGCCCCCCTCGCGAGCAACATTATCCATCAAGCGTCGCCGACTTGTGGCCCGTCAATTTATTCCATATTATAGAAGTTATGCGTAGACGAGAGTATCTCGGGCAGCTCGAGCTGATGGTGCTGCTGGCTGTCGTAAGACCCTCCGCGCGAGAAGCGTATGGGATCTCGATCGCGCGCGACATCACCGGGAGCAGCGGCAGACAGGTCGCGCTGGCGAGCGTTTATGCTGCACTGGAGCGCCTCGAGCGCAAAGGATTCGTGGTCTCGAGCCTCGGTGAGCCCCGGGTTGCGCGCGGCGGCAAAGCACGCACCTACTTCCGACCGACTCCGGCCGGGATCAAGGAAGCGCGCGAGACCCATGCGATGCTCATGCGACTGAGCGGCGGCTCACCGGGGCTCGGGGGCGAGCCTGCATGACGATGCGACAGCCTCCGGCGCTCGCCGCCTGGCTATTGAAGCGGTTTGTATCCGGTTATCGAAGCGAGTCGCTGGCGGGCGATCTCTTTGAGGAATATCAGACCGGTCGCACGCCGGGCTGGTACTGGCGGGAAGTCATTGCGGCCATCGTGGTGTCGGCTCGGCGTGGCGCCGGCCTGCTCTTTTCTCGCTATGCAGCTGAGATCATCCTGTTGATCGTTGGGTTGACGGGCGCCGCGCTCACTTGGGCAGGCACGTCCTCCAGCACGGTGCGCCCTCCTGCCTGTGCACCCTCTTCCGTGACCGCTGAATGCTGTCATCAGTGGCCTCAGCTTCGTGCGCCCTTCACCGAAAGCTCGGAATGCCGTTCGCCATAGCGGTAGTCGTTCGCGCTCTCTCCTGGCTCGCGGTGCCGGTGGGCGTCATCTGCGTCATCGATGACTGGCTGTTCAGGCCGAGGCGGCGACTGGCGGCCGCTTCGGAGTCGATTGCCGATCCGCCCTTTCTGGCGCTTGCCTATCGCCTGCTGCCGGTCTTCATCGGGGCGGCTGTGGTGCGGGTGTTCCTCACCGAGCAGCTCGACTTCAGCACCGTGCTGGTGGTGATTTCGGCGATCACGGGGCTCGTCCTGGCCGTGGACGTGATGCTCCTCTCCCGGAAACGCAACCTTGCGGCCAAGGCGGCCGGGAAGGATCCGGCGCGCGTCCCCGAACCGCAAACGGTCGATTACGCTCGCAGCTTCTTTCCGGTGGCTGTCGCAGTGCTCCTGCTGCGGGCGTTCGTTTTCGAGCCCTATCGCATTCCATCTGATTCCATGATGCCGACGCTGCTCGACGGGGATTTCATCGTCGTCGAGAAGTTTGCCTACGGCCTCAAGCTCCCCATCACAGACAGCAAGATCCTCGGCATCGGGGAGCCGAAGAGAGGCGATGTAGTGGTGTTCCATCCGCCCATGCAGCCAGCGCAGGTATGGATCAAGCGAGTGGTCGGCCTTCCCGGCGACCATGTGATGGTGCGCGACGACCGGCTCACGATCAATGGGAAGCCGGTACCGTTCACGATCACTGGACCTTACAACGACGGCTGCTATGCGAACATGCAGCTTGCTACGGAACAGTTGGGTGCGCGTACGCACCAGGCGTTGCTGTGTCCCGTACCTCTTGCGGTCAGCCCTGATCCCCTGCCGGGATGCAAGAGGAGTGATGCACGCGGGTATACCTGCGGCGGCGAGGCTCCTCCGGACGCATATCCGCAGATCGAGCCTCGGGTTTTCGATTTGGTCGTACCGTCAGGCGAGTACCTGATGATCGGAGATAATCGCGACAACAGCGATGACGGGCGCTTCTGGGGATTCGTGACGGAACACGAGCTCCTCGGGAAGGCGACCTATATCTGGTTCAATTGGGACATCGATCGCGTCGGCGGCCCAATCTGGCGGCGAATCGGCATGAAGATCCGTTAAGACCACTCCGCCCGCGGCGTTGCCCGCAGGCGGTCCCAGTCAATGTTGACGCCGGGAATCGCGCTGATTGCTGTCGTGCCTTTGAGCTCTTGGATCGTGGGCCGTCCATAACTTCCACGCTCGAGCCGATAGATAGTCAACATGCGGTCGATGGGATGGATGAGCCACACTTCGGGGACCCCGGCGCGCTCGTAGATTGGTAGCTTGACAACCTGGTCGTGGCTGGCAGTCGTTGGCGAGAGAACTTCCGCGATCCAGTCGGGCGCGCCGTGCATGCCGCGCGAGTCGAGTTTGCTGAGGTCGCCGACGATCAGTACGTCGGGTTGTACCACCGTGTCGATCAGTTCGTCGGCTTCTCCGGCCTTCGGCAGGCGGACATCGAAGGGGGCGATATAGTGCCGGCAGGGTTTGCCCTCGAGAGCCACTCGGAGTTGGTGGCACAGCTCAACGATTACCTCCTGATGGGATGGAGACGGAGCCGGAGGCTCTCTGACGTATGCGATGCCATCGATCAGCTCTTCGCCACCAGTCTCGGGCCAGGTAAGGTATTCGGCGTAAGTGTGCTTCAGCGCATCGCGTTGTCGAATTCCCATGTCCGCTGTACTCCGCGCGGCTCAGTCTCGCGGCTCGTAGGTAAACTTCTGACCTGCCACAGCCGCCTCGTACATGAGACCGCCTTTGGCGATCGTGAATACCACTATGCCGTCTATATAGCGGCCGGAAGTCACCGCGTTCATCTCGGTTCCGCTCGCACCGGCACTCGTGCCAGCCGTGCTGGTGCTTGCTGATGCGGACGCGGTGATCGCGATGGCGCTGGCCTGTGCGCCGAGTGAGTACTTCCCGGATTCGAAACGGGCGAGATCCAGCTTTGTCTGGAAAAAGATGATCTCGCTGTACGCCTGGCCGCCGGCCTGAAATCCGATGCTGACCTGGGTCACGGTGGTGTCACCGACCCAACGGCCGTGCCTGTACACCCTGCCCTTGCCGTGCGCCCCGCCAACGATGAATCCTCCCTTGCCCACTGTCGGGAATACGGCATATCCGTAGCTCGAATCGAAGAACCGGGCGCTGGCGCCAGCCTCCTTGAAGAGCCTGATGGTGTCGGAATAGCTGTCGGCAAAAGCGGGGCCGGCGAGTAATGCCAGAGCGGCGGCGATGAGGGATATCCGGGCGAGGGGTTTCAGGGCGCGGGCGAATTGATTCATGACGGACATTCCTCTCGGTTCAGAGGTAGGCGCAGATATAGGGCCAAGAGTATATTGCATCGGTGCCGACAAAACAGCTCACCATGGTCTTAGTCGGGCTCGCGCTGTCAGCAGAGCCCGTGTTTGCGCAGCCGCCTGAAAGCGCGCGCACGGCCGCTGCCGTGATGACGGTTGAGCACGACTGGCTCGCCGCCCTGAGCCGCCACGACGTGAAAGCGCTCGCGCGCATCCTCGGCCGGGAATTCATCGATAGCGATTTTCAGGGCGAGACGATCACACGAACGCAGTACCTGGCGTATTTTGCGCGTCCGGTTTCGCGTCCAGCACGGCGCGTCGAGCAAACCTTCGAGGACGCCAAGGTGCGTTTCGTGGCAGGTGGCGAGGTCGCGATCGTTACCGGCCTCGTAGTCACTCGGCCGGCAATGGGTGCCGTGCGACATTCCCGGTTCACCGATGTGTTCGCCTGGCGCGACGGCCGGTGGCAGGCGGTCACGGGCCAGGAAACGCACTTCACTCCGGCTAAAGGCTAGAGCAGCTCGAATATCCCTGCGGCGCCCATGCCGGTGCCGATGCACATGGTGACCATGCCGTAGCCCTTGAGGGCCTTGCGGCGCATCCCGTGCACCAGCGTCGCGGTGCGGATCGCTCCGGTGGCGCCAAGAGGATGACCCAGCGCGATCGCGCCGCCGTTCGGGTTGACGAGCCGCTGATCGAGACCGACGTCGCGGATGACGGCGAGGGCCTGGGCGGCGAAAGCCTCGTTGAGCTCGATCCATTTGAGGTCATCGCGCGCGATACCGGCGTGTTTGAGTGCGGCCGGGATCGCCTCCTTGGGGCCGATGCCCATGATCGCCGGCGGCACACCCCGCACGGCGAAGGTGACGTAACGGGCAAGGGGAGTCAGCTCGTAACGCTTGAGCATGTCCTCCGATACCAGTACCACCGCGGCTGCGCCGTCTGAGGTCTGTGAGCTGTTGCCCGCCGTGACGGTTCCCCTGGCGTCGAAGACCGTCTTCAACTTGGCGAGCGCCTCGAGCGAGGTGTCGGCCCGAGGACCCTCATCCTGGCGCAGCGACTTCTTCGAATACCGGACCTCACGGGATGTGAGATCCGGCGTGCGGTCCGTGACTTCGAGCGGTGAGATCTCGGACGCGAAGGCGCCCGATGAGGTCGCGGCCACGGCGCGCTGGTGCGATTCCAACGCAAAGGCATCCTGGTCCTCACGCGAGACCTTCCATTGTTGCGCCACCTTCTCGGCCGTGATGCCCATGCCGTAGGCGATGGCGTAGTTCTCGTCCTTGGCGAAGATCTCCGGGTTCAATGCCACCTTGTTGCCCATCATCGGCACCATGGACATCGATTCGCTGCCGCCGGCGATGACTACGTCCGCCTCTCCCACGCGGATGCGGTCGGCGGCGATCTGCACGGCATTCAAGCCCGAGGAGCAGTATCGGTTGACCGTGACGCCGGGCACCGTGTCAGGCAGCCCGGCAAGCAGTGCCGCGATGCGTGCCATGTTGAGGCCCTGCTCCGCCTCGGGGAAGGCGCAGCCAGCGACGACGTCAGCGACCTGTCTGGGCTCGATCGAGGGCACCTGGGCGAGAGCGCTCCTGATGACGTGAGCGAGCATGTCATCCGGGCGCACGTGGCGCAGCATGCCGCGGGGGGCCTTGCCGACCGGAGTGCGGGTGGCGGCGACGATGTAGGCTTCTCGAATCTGACTGGACATGATCTTCCGTCTCCGCAGGTCAATTACGCAGCGGCTTGCCGGTGGCGAGCGTGTGGGCGATGCGTTCCTGCGTCTTGGGATTCTTCAGGAGCGCCAGGAAGTGCCGCAGCTCGAGCGCGAGGAGCCAATCCTCGTTGACTTCGGTGCCGGGCTCGACATCGCCGCCGGTCATGGCGTCGGCGATCCGCGAGCCGATCTCGAAGTCGTACTCGCTGATGAAATGTCCTTCCAGCATGTTCACGAGCTGCCCCTTGATCGAGGCGGCACCGGTGCGGCCGGCCACCGGGAAGCGGCCGCCCGCAAGCGGCGGGCGGTAGCCGGCCGCATTCAGCGCGAGCGCCTGCTGCTTGGCCACATAAAGGAGCTCGGCGGGATTGAAGAGCACTACATCGCTCGGGCGCAGATACTTCAGCTCCTGCGCCTCGATGCCGCTGCCGGCCACCTTGGCCGTCGCGATCATCATGTAGTAGTCCTTGAGCGATGCGAAGAGATCGCCTTTGCTCTCTCGCGCCGCCCGCAGCGCGAGCTCCTTGCAGCCTCCGCCCGCGGGCAGCAGTCCTACCCCCGCCTCCACCAGGCCGACGTAGGACTCGAGTGCCGCGACCACCCTGTCGCAGTGCATGACGAACTCGCAGCCACCGCCGAACGCGTATCCCTGGATCGCCGCCACGGTTGGAATGCCGCTGTAGCGCAATCGCATCGAGGTTTTCTGGAACAGCGAGATCACTCCCTCGATGCGCTGCCAATCGCCGGCTGCCAGCGCCGGGCGCAGAGATTCGAGATTGGCGCCCACGGAAAACGGCGCCTCCGTCTGCCAGACGACGAGTCCCTTGAAGCGCTCCTCCGCGATGTCGATGGCGCGATTCAGGCCCTCGAGGACCTCGGGGCTCACCGAATGCGCCTTGCTCTTGAAGGAGACGACGAGCACCCCGTCGCCGCTGGTGTACGCGCGCACCCCTGCGTTCTCGTACACGGTCTCTCCGAGTGTCGGCTTCGCCTCGCCGAGCACGGTCTCCGGCCAGAGCTGACGCCGGTAGACATCGAGACTCGAGCGGCCCACCAGAGCGTTGCTGGCAGCGTCGTAAGAGCCTGCCGGGAAGTGCACGCCCTTGCGTTCCGGCTCTCTCGCCCAAGCGGGTAACGGCGCGTTGGCGAGAGCCTTGCCGGCGGCAATGTCTTCCTCGACCCAGGCCGCCACCTGCCGCCAACCAGCTGCCTGCCAGGTCTCGAACGGGCCGAACTTCCAGCCAAACCCCCAGCGCATCGCCAGATCGATGTCGCGCGCAGAGTGTGCGATGTCCTTCAAGTGATAGGCGATGTAGTGGAACGTGTCGCGACAGCAGGCCCAGAGGAATTGCGCCTGAACGTGCTGACTCTCGCGCAGGCGTTTGAGCTTCTGCGCCGGATCATCGAGCTTCAGGATCTCGACGACGCCCGGATCGGCCTCCGCACCCGCTTCCACGTGCCCGCCGCTCACGGGGTCCAGCACCGCTTTGCCCTTCTTCTGATAGATGCCGCTCTGCGTCTTGGCGCCGAGCGCCCCGGCCGCGATGAGCTTCGCGAGCCAGGGTGGAGACTGATACAAGCCATGCCAGGGATCCTGCGGCAGGGTGTCCTGCATGGTCTTCACCACGTGGGCGAAGGTATCGAGACCCACGACGTCGGCCGTGCGGAAGGTCGCCGACTTCGGCCGCCCGAGGCGCGGTCCCGTCAGATCGTCCACCACATCGAAACGGATTCCGAACTTCGCGGCGTTGGCGATCGTCGCCAACATCGAGAACACCCCGACCCGGTTGGCGACGAAGTTCGGAGTGTCCTTGGCGCGAATGACACCCTTGCCGAGCGTGGTGACCAGGAAGCGCTCCAGGTCATCGAGCACCTCCGGGAGCGAGTCCTTGCAGGGAATGATCTCCACGAGGCGCATGTAGCGCGGTGGATTGAAGAAGTGCACCCCGCAAAAGCGCGGCCGCAGCTCTGGGGCGAGCGCGTCGGCGAGCGCATTGATCGACAATCCCGAGGTGTTGGATACGAAAATCGCGTGCGGCGCCAGATGCGGCGCGATCCTGCGATACAGCTCCTGCTTCCAATCCATGCGCTCCGCGATAGCCTCGATCACGAGGTCGCACTCGCCAAGGAGCTGCAGGTGCTGGTCGTAGTTGGCCGCCTGAAGGAGAGCCGCCGTCTCGCGACCGGCAAGCGGCGATGGCTGGAGCTTCTTGAGTCCTTCGACCGCCTTCCTGACGATGCCGCTCTTATCGCCCTCCTTTGCGGGCAGATCGAAGAGGAGTGTCGGCACCCGGGCATCGATCAGATGTGCCGCGATCTGCGCGCCCATCACTCCGGCACCGAGCACGGCCGCTTTGCGCACGATGAACTTTGTGTCCGACATGATCTCTCCGCAAGCTGCTCGGCGGTAATGATACCTAGATCCGACGGGCCGAGCCCGAAGCTCGCCGAGCCGCAATCCGCGTGGTTCCGCCGGGCGCTGCCACGGCGTGATAATGGATCTGCGGGAGCGGCTGCCGCCCCCGGGCTTTCCCGGACACAAAAAACCTCGAGATCACGCGGAGGCTCGCCATGGTCGTATTCCGTCGAATGGGCTTTGCCCTGGGGCTGTCTCTGGGCGCAGCGGCGCTGGTTCTTGCCGCCACGCCGCGAGCAGCGGACGCGGGGGCTGGGCCGTTCCTGGGCCCCGTACCGACGCCGACGTGCCAGTCCGGAGATCGGACCGAGCAAGGCGTCGACGGCCAGCTCACTGCCGCCGAGCGCGCCAGCGGCGCATCGACCAGGCCTTTCAACTGCAATCTCGCGATCGTGGGCGAATATGCCGGACAGGGCGCCGGCCATCAGCTCATGTGGTACGGCCATTGCGCCTACATGCCTACCGAGGGTTTCGACGCCGGCCAGAACGGGGTACCTCCGTTGCTGCATCCCGGTATCCAGGTGCTCGATGTCTCCAGCCAGAGCGATCCCAAGTACGTCACCAACCTGGACGACCCGGCCTCGCTCTATGACTGGGAGGATGGGTCGGTGAACTCAGGGCGCGCACTGTTGGGAACCGCCGAGAGCTGGATGGGGTCGGGGCCGCAGCCGGCCGTCGCCTTCTATGATCTGTCGGATTGCGCGCATCCTCGGCTTCTCGCCAGCGTGCAGCTGCCGGATCCCAATCTGCTGGCCCACGCCGGTAATTTCGCCTACGACGGCAAGACCTATTGGATCACTGCCCTGGCGGACGCCCATGTGACCGCCATAGACGTGACCGACCCGACGCATCCGCACGAGCTCGTAGCCTGGCATTTTCCCAATGGCGAGGCCGGCGGTGCCGGGGCTCACCAGCAATGCCACCGGATCTCCCTCAATCAGTTCACCGTTGATGGACATCCCCCGGATACGCTGCTTTTCTGCGGGGTCATCGGTCAGATGACGCATGCCGGCGTCTTCAGCTCGGGCAACGGTCTGGTCATCTACGACGTCAGCGACGTGCAGAACCGACGCCCGAATCCCGTCATCAAAGTCATCAGCACTTTGTACTGGAACAACGGCGACATCGCGATCCAACCCGATCTGGCTTTCATCCACGGCAAGCCGTACCTCGGCGTCGGTGACGAGTTCGGTGCGGGCGGCGGCGACTATCCCCAGGCCGCGATCCAGGCCTGCCGCGCCAGGCTCCCTCCCTACGGCATGGAGCGACTCGTCGATATCAGCGATCTCGCAAAGCCGAAGCTCGTCTCCCAGCTCATGCTCGGCGTCGATGATCCGAAGAACTGCGCGCTGACCGAGAACGACATCACCGCGACGATGGGCGGCTACGGTTATAGCGACCACGATTGCACCTTCGACAATCCGCGCGATGCCACGCTCCTCGCCTGCTCCGGTCACCAGGCGGGGATCCGTGTCTTCGACATTCATGACCCGCGCCGGCCGCGGGAGATCGCCTACTTCGTGGGCCCTGCCCCGCCGGACCCGAATGAGTTCGACCCGGGCTCGCTCCTGAACCCGATGCAACGCTTCAAGCCGCCGATCAACTTCTCCTGGTCGAAGGGTCACAGTCGCTTCGAGTGGCAGGATGGCCAGCTCTACCTCTGGGTGGTCTCCAGCCACGGCGGCTTCTATGCGCTGAGGTTCGAGAACCAGGGGGAGATCGCGAAATTGAAGCCGGTGCCGACGCCGGACAACGAGGACTACCAGGACTGAGCGCGGCCCGACTGCGCGCTCATCAGATTTCGAACTCGACGCCGATCTCCATGATTTGCGACGCCGGAAGCTTGAAATATGCTCCTGGACGCTGAGCGTTGCGGTGCATCCAGGTGTAAACGGACTCGCGCCAGCGGGCCATCTGCGGCAGCCGTCCGAGCGCATTGATGGTCTCGTGCCCGGTAAAGTAGATGACCGACTCCAGTCGGCAGGGCTCGATCCTGCCGAGCGCGACCGCCTCGCTCAGGCCAAGAGGCACATTCGGCTGCTCCATGAAGCCGTAGCGCAGCTCGACCCGAGCAACCCCGCCGGAGATCGGTGTGACCTCGGCGCGCTCCGCGGCAGACACGCGTGGTATCTCGGCGACGGAGACCGACACCAGGAGCAGATGCTCGTGCATCACGTGGTTGTACTTGAGGTTCTGCGTGAGCGCCAACGGAACGCCTTGTGTCAGGCGGCCGAGTACGGCGGCGGTTCCTGGAAGCCGATGCGGCGGGTCCTGCTGAATGGCCTCCGCGAACTCCTGCAGACTCCGCCGTAGCCGGCTGCGAACGCTTTCCATGATCTGCTCGCCTTTGCGCCAGGTGAGCATCAGAAACGAAATGACGCAGGCGGTCAGCAGCGGAAACCAGCCGCCCTGGATCAGCTTGGTTGAAGTGGACGCGACGAACAGCAGATCGATCAACAGCAGGCTGCCGTTGACCAGTGCCACTGCCCACACGCTGTAGTTCCATTGCAATGCCACGAATGTGGCCATCAGCGTCGTGATCGCCATCAGCAGCGATACGGCAATACCGTACGCGCCCGCCAACGCGTCGGAGGAACCGAACCCAATTACCGCCGCGAGCGTCAGCCCGGCCAGCGCCCAGTTGACGAACGGCAGGTAGATCTGGCCGATTTCGCGCCCGGCCGTATGCACCACCGTCATGCGCGGCAGGAAGCCGAGCTGCATCGCCTGATGGGTGAGCGAAAAGGCGCCGGAAATGACGGCTTGCGAAGCAATGACAGTCGCAGCCGTCGCCAGCGCTACCAGAGCAATGTGAGCCCATGGCGGCGCCAGCTGGAAGAAGGGACTCGCGAGCGCCGCAGGGTGCGTGAGCAGCAGCGCCCCCTGGCCGAAGTAGTTGAGCGTGAGTGCCGGCAGGGCTACTCCGAACCAGGCGACGCGGATCGGAAGCGGCCCGAAATGGCCCATGTCGGCGTAAAAGGCCTCACCGCCGGTTACGGCAAGAAACGCGCTGCCGATGACGGCAAACACCATTGGGCCGGCGTGGAATAGATAGGAGATCGCCGGCAGCGGACTGAGCGCGGCCAGTATGGCCGGCGTCCTCGCGATCCCGCTGATACCGAGGAGCGCGATGACGATGAACCAGAGCAGCATCACCGGACCAAACAGTCCGCCGACGAACCGGGTGCCTTTGCGCTGAATCACGAACAGCGCGATGAGAATCACCACTGTCAGCGGCACCACGATGTGGCCGGTCTGTGGCGCATACACCTTGATGCCTTCGATTGCGCTCAGCACGGAGATCGCCGGCGTGATCGCACCGTCGCCATAGAGCAGAGTAGCGCCGATGAGACCGACGACCACCATTGCGGCGCGGAGACGGCTCTCGCTGGTGCGGCTCGGACTCACCAGGGCGAGGAGCGCCAGGATGCCGCCCTCGCCGTGATTGTCCGCACGCATGATGAGAGTGGCGTATTTGATCGAGATCACGACGATCAGCGACCAGAAGATCAGGGAGAGCACGCCGAGCACTGCCTCGGGCGTGACTGTCCCGCTCGGGCTGGCGGCTTTGGCCGCGACATTGAGCGTGTAGAGCGGACTGGTCCCGATGTCGCCGAAGACCACGCCCATGCAGAACAGCGACGCGGCTTTCCAGGGACGGTGCTGGCGCGCCGGAGACGCGCGATCACCGGCGGTGGCGGTGCTCAAGGGGCGTTCAGGTCAGCGACCGGCGGCAAGGCGCGCCGCTTTTTTCTTCGCGGGCAACGGCGTTCGAGCGGCAAGCCATTCATCCGTCGAGACGATCTGGGTCGGTTGCATCGCGCCTCTCCCCCGGGAATCACGGTGACGAGGGATGAATAGTACAGTCGGTTGTGCGTGCGGCGAAGTGGCGCCTATGGCTTAGAGAATATATGTGATATTTCAATAAATTATGAATATTTTATAGAAATGACATGATGCAGAGAGCCCGGTACGGACTGGCTCCGGCCTCCACGCTCAGAGGCGCGGCGCGAGTCCCCGCATCATCGTAGCGACTAGAGTGGCGACGAATTTCCGGTCGTCCGCCGGGGCCGGGTTTTTCCCCACGACCTGACGAATGAAGACGCGGTGGAAGCACGGTCCGAAAAGGAGCAGCGCGACGCTGAGGGGCTCGATCTTCGCATCGACGCGGCCCGCCCGCTGCTCTTGGGCAATGTACTCGGCGATCAGCTCGTGCGTCTCCTTCGGTCCCCGCCCCGGATTGAGCAGCGTCCGGTGGCGCGCCAGCAGCGCGGAATCGCCGAGCAGGGACGCGCCAAGAGGAATGAGCTTCTCCGAGAAGCGAATGCACATGAGCGCGAGCTCTTCGAGATTCTTCTCGACCGTCCTGTCGGCATGTCCCAACTGGGACACCGCCTCGCGGAACCGGGGCGCGTTCTCCATCACGACGGCAAGGACGATGTCCTCTTTCGACCTGAAATGCTTGAAGAGCGTTCCCTCGGCACAGCCGGCGGTCGCCGCGAGCTCCTTCGTTGTCAGGCGCGCGAGTCCGTCCGTCGCGAGAAGGCGCTGCGCGGCATCGAGGATCTTCTGGCGCGTCGTGCTCTTGGCCATGCGCTACAAGATAACGGCCGCGCCACGGTCGAGGCAACTAGGCCGGCGCGGAGCGCGCTACCAGCATCCGTCCCGTGGCTGACAGGCCCGCAAGCTGGAACACGACGAGAATCGCGACGCTGATCTTGAAGAGAACAGTCCAGTCGCCATCACCCATATGGAACACGTTGACCGGGCTCTCCATGAAGAAATGCTCGAGACAGCCGAGGACAAGGCCGTTGGCGAACATGATGGCGAGCACCGCTGAGCCGATTTTCGGCCACCGGATCCATAACAGCGCCAGACCCACCGCCGTGAGCGCACCGGCGATGGAAGCGATCCGCACCAGCTCCGCGATCGGAGTCATCGGGTGCAGCTGTACCTCCAAGTAGAGATGCCAGAGGATGGCGGCGTAATTGGCTAGAGCCGCGACCGTTGCAAAGATCTTTACACGGTGCATCTTCCTCTCTCCTGGCGCCACGCCCGCTGGCAAGGACGCCGATCTGGATAGTGAGCGCTCACTATACACGGAGCTTTGATGGGGTTCCAGCCGCCGTGCTCGGGCTGCCTCTTGTGAGGATCCTGGCCCTGTGGTTGACTCGCGCGCCTGAGCAGCGTGACCGGAGCAACCCGCATGAGACTCGCCCTGAACGTTAACGGGACAGCTCATGATCTCGACGTCGAGGAGGACGCTCCGCTCCTTTGGGTGCTGCGCGATGAGCTGAAGCTCACCGGCACGAAGTTCGGCTGCGGCGTCGGCTCCTGCGGAGCCTGCACGGTGCACATCAACGGCGTGGCGGTGCGCAGCTGTCAGGTTCCGGTGTCTGCCGTGAACGGGCAGCGGATCACGACTATCGAGGGGCTCGGCGCGGGCACGCTGACCGAGGTGCAGCAGGCATGGGTCGAGCACCAGGTGCCGCAGTGTGGCTACTGCCAGTCCGGGATGATCATGGCGGTGAGCGCCCTGCTCTCCCGCAACGCCGCCCCGACAGACGAAGAGCTTGCCGCCGCGGTCACGAATATCTGCCGCTGCGGCACGTACGTGCGGATCCGCGCGGCTGTGCAAGCGCTGGCGAAGCGCGTGGGGAGCCCCACGTGATTACGCGACGGCGCTTGCTGCTGGGCACCGCAGGCACGGCCGGGGCGCTCATAGTCGGCTACGCACTCTGGCCCGATGACCGGCTCGCTCGCGCCGACCGGCTCGCCGCCGGACCCGACGAGCGGTTTCTCGCGACCTGGATCAAGATCGGGCGCGATGACACGGTCACAGTGTTGATTCCGCATTGTGACATGGGTACCGGCATAGCGACGGCGTTGGCGCAGATGGCGGCCGAAGAGCTCGATGCCGATTGGAACCGGGTGCGGGCCGAGACCGCTCCTGCCGACAGCGAGTTCGCGAACGGCGCCCTGGTGGAAGGGTTTCTGTGCGAAACGAAAAACCTTACCCTCAGCTCCATTCCCACCTTCCTTCGCGGCGCGGCGGCGGATGCGAGCGGCACGATCGCACGTCACATGCACGTGCAGACGACAGGAGGCTCTTCGGCAGTGCGCATGACCGGCGTCTACGGGATTCGTATCGCCGCGGCCGCGGCCCGCGAGATGCTGGTGAAGGCAGCTGCCGCGCGCCTCGATGTCTCGCGCGACTCCCTGCACACTGCGATGAGTCGCGTGATCCACGCCTCGGGTCGGAGTTTCGGGTTCGGAGAGCTCGCGGTGGAGGCGGCGAATCACAGCCCGTCCGAGCATCCGGCGCTGAAGGCGCGCAGCAAGTACACACTGGTCGGTTCGTCGCCGGCGCGCTTTGACATTCCGGCCAAAGTCAACGGTGCCACTGCCTACGGCATCGACGCGAGCCCGCCCAACGTTCTGTACGCGGCCATCCGGATCGCGCCGGTGTCGGGCGGAAAGTTGCGGTCCATCGACGAAGCTGCGGCAACGGGGTTGCGCGGCGTGCGCCACATCGTGCGGCTCGACGATGCGCTGGTGGTCGTCGCCGATCGCTTCTGGCGGGCCCTCAAGGCGCTCGAGGTGCTGGCGCCGAAGTTCGACGCTGGCGCGGGCGCTGAGGTGTCCTCGATTGGCCTACGCCAGACTCAGATTGCCGCGCTCGACAGCGACCGAGTCAAGAGCGACCGCACCGTGGGGCGCGGTGCCGCCGCTCTCGGCGGCCATGTTGTCGAGCGGCTCTATCACGTGCCCTATCTGGCGCACGCTCCACTCGAGCCGGTGAATGCGACAGCCCGCTATCAGCCGCGGCGTGGGCTCGAAGTCTGGGCTGGCTCCCAGGATGCGCTCGGAGCGCGTGCCTTCTGCGCCAAGGTCGCTGGAATACACATGCGCGATGTGGTGTTTCATCAGCAGCCGAGCGGCGGCGCCTTCGGACGACGGCTCCCGGACCAATGGAACTTCCTCGAGTACGCCGTCAGGACCGCGATGGCGGCGCCGGATGCGCCGATCAAACTCATATTCACTCGCGAGGAAGACATCCGGCACGACTACTACCGCCCAAGCGTGACCAGCCGGTTCCGTGGTGCGTTGAGCGCGGACGGCACGCCACTCGTGTGGGCGAACGACTACACCACCTTGGGCGGCCCCAATGGTGAGGCGTACATCCTCTACCAAGTGCCTCACCAGGCCTACGGCGCGGTGAAGGTCGCGAGCCCCGTGCCGGCGGGCGCCTGGCGCAGTGTCGAGTATTCCTGGCACGGATTCTTCGTCGAGTCTTTCATCGACGAGCTTGCGAACGAAGCCCACCGGGATCCGCTCGAATATCGACGCATGCTCCTGACCGACAAGCCGCGCCACCTGGCGGTGCTGAATCTCGCGGCGGAGAAAGCCGGTTGGGGCGCTCCGCTCGAGGCCCGCTGTGGGCGCGGCATTGCGCTGGTCGAATGCTTTGGCACCATCGTGGCGCAAGTGGCGGAGGTCGAGGTGGGAACATCGAGTCCCCCGCGCGTGCGTCGCATCACGTGCGCCGCGGATTGCGGCATGGTGGTCAATCCCGACGGCTTGCGCGCGCAGCTCCAGGGCGGCATCGTCTTTGGTCTGAGCGCGGCGCTGTACGGAGCCATCACGCTGGAGCGCGGCGCGGTGGTGCAGCAGAACTTCCCCGACTATCCGGTCATCCGCCTGGCTGACTGCCCGGACATCGACGTGCACCTCATCGAGAGCAACGGCACCATCGGCGGCGCCGGGGAGGTTGGTGTTCCTGCCGTCGCGCCGGCCGTCGTCAATGCGATCTTCGCGGCAACGGGTGTGCGCCTCCGGGAGCTACCGGTGGTGAGCGGCGCGATTACCCAAGGTTAGTCTGAGGCTAGTCTCGGGACGACGGGTCGTCCTTCAAGCCGCGCCGCGCGCCCAGCGTGTCCGATGATTGGCCGAGGTAACCTTGCCGGGTTTTGGCGCGCAGATCGACCGTGACGCCAAAGAACGCCGCCGAGCCCTTCATTGCCGGATTCATGCCGAGATCGCTCGCCGCCGCGAGAATCTCCTCGTCGGTTGCGTCGGTCAGCTCCTGCTCCAAGGCGTCGAGGAGGCCGTCGAGACGCTCTTCGAGCTGCTCTGCCTTGCTATTCATGGCCACCCCACCTCAGTCCCTCCCTGAGGAGGGTGCGCCGCATGCGTCTGCGGGTCGAATCGTAGTCGGTCTTCGTCATATCGTGCCTCGCTCGGATCTGGTCAGGCGATAAGCCTTCGAACAGACCCTCTATGATCTGCAGCGACCGCGGATCATCGGTGAACAGCCGGTAGATCTCGGTGAGCAGCTCCATGGCCATGAGGCTGCGCTCCAGGTCCGGAGCCCGATCCCTCTCCCCGCCCGCGAGATCGCCGCCGGGGTCGAGCTCGGCGAGCATTTGGGGCAGGTGAGCCGCGTGCCGGCGCGCGCGTCGGCAGTGCTCTGCCCGGATGCTTCGCATCACGCCGGCCAGGAACGGCACCATGGGCAGCCCTTCGGGGCACTTCCGCGAGCCATCGAGCACGCGCGCGAAGGCTTCCTGGAGCAGATCGGCCCAGCCGACCTCCGGAGGGAGGCCGCGGGCGTAGAGGCGGGCCACTGACTTCAGCCGCAGAAATCCATCGCCGTCACCAGCTTGAGCGCAAGGGCCTGCGCGGCCGGCGTCTTCGGCACATCGCGGGGAACCACCATTACGTCCTCGAGATAGGAGCGGCTGCGCATTCGCCAATATATGCGCCGCCGGGACCCGAGCGCGGACAGGCCGCGGAAAAAAAAAGAGCAGGCGTCCGCGCGGGCTCTCGCGGAGCGCCGTACCCTATGAGGCGTGCGTACCCGAATCAAAATCTGCTGCATGGCCTCCCGCGATGAGGTGCAGCTCGCCATTCGGGCCGGCGCGGATGCAGTGGGATTCGTGGGTCCGATGCCCTCCGGCTCGCACTCCATCGACGACCCTGCCATCGCAGAGCTGGCGTCCCTCGTGCCCCCGCCGATCGCCACGTTCCTCCTGACCTCGGAGGTAAGTGCGGCTGGGATTGCTCGACATGCCGAGCGCACTCGCACTTCAACCGTGCAAATCGTGTCGCAGATCACTGCGTCAGAGGCCGCCGAGCTTGCCCAACTGCTGCCGGCTACACGACGCGTGCAGGTGATCCATGTGCAGAATGAGGGAGTGCTCGATCTGATCGAAGGTTACGCGCCGTATGTTCACGCATATCTCCTCGATTCCGGGCGGCCCAGCCTGGCCGTGCCGCAGCTTGGAGGCACGGGCCGCACACACGACTGGCAGATCAGTGCGGAATTCGTGCGCCGCAGCCCCCTTCCCGTGTTCCTGGCAGGCGGGCTATCGCCGGCAAACGTGCGCGCGGCGATGCGGCGAGTCAAGCCGTTTGCGGTGGACATGTGCTCCGGAGTTCGCACCGCAGGACGACTGGATGCGAGCAAGCTCGCTGCATTCATCGAGGCCGTGCGCCAGGCCGATCTCGACGGTCAGGGCAGCGCGCTGAAGTAGCCTGCGATCACCTTCCCATTTGGCGAAAATGCGAGCGGGGTGATGTTCAGCCGCGTCCGGCCATGAGCAAACGTGGCGTCATAGACGTCCCAGCCGTTGGGAGATACCGTCTCGAACACGATGGATTTGAACGGCCCCAGCTTCTGCATCAACGCGCGGACTTTGGCCCGATTCAGGTAATTCGCGTACGCCAATACCGGCCCCATGTCCTGGTAATCCGGCTGGCCCCGCTCCCAGCCGTCGATCATGCGGCGTAGGACGGCTTCCGTTCCGGGACTGGGGACATCCTGTTTGATGCGCGCCTGAAGCTGCGCTTCCGCGGCGGTGGCAACGGCTGGCGCCACTGACCTGGCAGGCCGCAAGAATGCGTCCTGATGCAGAATGAGCCCGGTCACTCGCCCGCTCGCATCGCTCACGAAACTGACTTGCATCGCTTCGAGCGTGGCGAAGAACTTCGTCTTGCTCTCGGGAAATATTTCTCGGGGGGCCTGGTCGGTCAACTTGATGTAATAGCGATCATTCTCCCGAAAGACATGCGCAAAATACATCGGCGCGAATGCATAGTAGCCCCGGACCCGATCGAAGTCCTTGGGATCGAACGGCACTTCCTTTTGCGGTCGCGTCTGGAGGTAGTCCTGGCGGGCGGCCCCTGAGGGCGGAGAATATCCCGTCACGGTACCCCCCTGGGCAGCGGCGTTCGGGCTGAGCAGTAAGCCGAAACAGACAGGGAGAGCGAGGATGAGCGCGGCACTGACGCCCACGAGCAGCTTCTGCGCAATGCTCAAAGGCGCGGCTCTCCAGCCGTTCACGATGCGCTGCACGCGGCCCTTCAGGTCAGACCTCGATACGGCAGCGGCACCGACAACGGGCGCGCCGACATAGAAGCGACAGACTTTCAGGATGCCCTCGGCGTAGATTCGGGGCTCATGGCCTGCTGCCAACACGGCTTCATCGCAGGCGCGCTCGCGTTCCTGGATCAAACGAGTACCGAGCCACCAAGTGGGCGGATAGAACCAGAATATGAGCTGAGTGAGCAGGTGAATCGTGTAGGTCAAATTGTCGCGACGCCGAAGATGACAGAGCTCGTGAGCCAACACGGATCGGATCTCCTCACCGGTTAGTTGCTCGGTCAGACCCTGCGGCAGCAAAAGCAGCGGGCGCAGGATGCCGACCAACCCGGGCTCGAGGGTCGAAGCACTGGATCGCACGGATATCGGCAGCGCAGTCGGCACCGGCTGGGACTCCCGGATCAACGTCCGCAGTTCCCGCCAGCGCAAGGTCCAATGCAGTAAAAGGGCGAATGCCCCGAGCGCCCATATCACGAAGGCGATCTCGTCCCACGAGACCGTCGGCGTTGCGTGGATCGACGTTACGGCTGTGAACGGAACCGTAACGTGCTGCGCGACGGCAGCCGCGGGCACGGCAAGGGCCGGTGCGACCGGGTTCGGCGCCGCCGAGCGAGGGGCAAGCTGCTCGCCGATGGCAACGAGCACTTCGAACGGCACGAGAAACTTGACGGACGCCGCGAGCCATAGCCAATAGCGGGTGTGCGCGCCGTTGCGACGCATCAACAAGGCGAGTACCGCGATCACACCCAGGCATAGCGTCGACTGCCACAGATGATTCAATACGGCGAGCATCATTTGGATGTCCCCCGATCGTCAGCCTCCCGCAGGGTGCGCTCCGCCTCCTGGATGTCCTCGAGGGTCAGCCTGCCGCTTTTGACGAGATGCGCCATCAAAGGCCGGGTCTGGCCGCCGAACAGGCCGAGGAAGTCCTCGATCAGGTGGCGGTGAGTGGCTTCACGGGACGCGACTGCTTCGAAGATGTGCGCGTTGCCGATTTTCCCGCCGCGCCTCACGGCTTTCTTGGCCTCCAGGCGATAGACAATCGTCTGGACTGTCGTATACGCATGTCGGCCCTTCGACGGGAAGCTCTGCTGCAGCTCCCGTATCGATGCGGGCCCGGATTTCCAGAGAGCCTCCATGATTCGCAGCTCCAGCTTACTCAGCCTGATCATGTTGCCCGGCCAGGAGTACTACACCTGTAGTAGACGATACTCCGGCTTCGCCTCAGGTGCAAGTCGCAGCTCAGTGCGGCAGTCCGGCGAGCCGGCTGGCGTTGCGGGCTCTCGAGAAGACCTATACTGGGGTAAATGACTTCACTCGAGGCGGCAGGCATGACCCGGCAGGAGAAGACTGTCACGCGACTGACGATATCTCTGCTCTGCGGATGCACACTCGCCCTGCCCGCATTCGCACAGGAGGCGAAGCCTGCGGCGACACCGCCGGGCATCTGGAAATCGGTTGTCCCTCCGGTGAAGATGAAAGGGATGTTCGACGACCATGATCCAATCGGGCTCGTCGCCGGAAAGTTGATTCCTGCCGACTGTTCGTTCAACTGGACCGACCCGGATACTCACAAGCTATATTGCTTTACCTCGGCAACTTCGTTGGTTTACTTCCTCGATTCGCCACAGACCTATCTGGTGGAGGCGGAGAAGAGCTGGCGAGCCTTGAACGGCAAGCCCGACAAAGCGCGGTGAGACTGCGCTAGCAGTGCGCGCTCACTTCGACCGTAATCATGTTACTGCCCCCTGGACTTGAGCTCTGCGACCTCGGTCCGCAGCGCTGCGAGCTCCGTCTCGAGTCTCGCCACCCGCCTCTGGAGGGTCTCACTCTCGGGGGCCGGGGACTCACCTGGGGTCTCCCTATCCTCCGGCACGGCCTGTGGAATCGGCTCGCCGCCGAAGAGGTGCACGTAGCGTGACTCACGCCGTCCCGGCTCGCGAGGCAGCCGCGCAACGAGCGGCCCGGACTCGCGCTCCTGCAGCCCCTGCAGCAGCGCCTCGATCTCCGCGACGTCGGCGAACCGTGCCATCCGGCTGGCGTGTGATCGCAGCTCGCCCGGTGTCTGCGGGCCGCGCAGCAGCAGCTCGCACACGACCGCGAGCTCCTGGGCGGAGAACTTCAGGGTGCCGTACTCGGTGTTGCAGAACAGGTGCTGGTACTTCGGCACGCGGCTGCCGAAGCCGGAGCGCTCGAGCAGCAAATGCTTGCGCGAGAGGGCATCGAGCGTGCGCTGCACCGTGCCCTCATCCAGGCTCATCACGGGCTCGCGGTTGCTCTTCTGGTTGCAGGCGCTGACGAGCGAATTGAGCGACAGCGGATACTGATCGGGCGTCGTCACCTGCTTCTCGATCAGGCAACCGATCACACGCGCTTCCAGAGAATCGAGCTCGACACGCATCCGACAGACCCCCTCATCCTCCCGGGCGCCGTCAGCGTACGCTATATCGGGGCCGGTGCCGAGTCAGGGTGCCGCTATTCCTCGAACGCCACTCTCGCGGGCGGCATGCTTTCCTTCTTCCGTGCGAGCGTCCAGGCCGCCGCGCCGAAGACGAGCAGGTTGGCGGCGATCACCGGTTTGGCGGCGATCAGGATGCCGTATGTGATCCACAAGGTGGCGCCCGCCATCTGGCAGGCGCGCAGCGCCGCGGGCTTCGAGAAGAAATACGATCCAACGAAGACCAGCGTCGCGATCCATCCCAACGTATCGGTCAGGGGCAGGCTCATCGAGGTCATCCCGCCGTCACCGGCGATGCCGGCGGCGCCTCGCGGAGCATCACCCGATCGGTGCGCGCCCGCTCCCAGTCATCGAGCACCAGCCCCACGGACTCGAGGAGCTGCCGGATCTCGGGTACACGCATGCCGAGCACCTGATCGAGCACCGGTACGAGAATGCTGCAGGCGTTGTCGCTGAGCACGGTGCTCTTGGCGATGCGCGCGAGCTGTCGGTTCTCCGACACGGCGATGGTGAAGCCGTCTCCGTGGTTGACGTGCAGCATGACATGTATGTCCGAGCTGCCATCGCCGACATAAATGACCCGATCGGAGACGATCCCGAGCCACTGACTGAGCTCGTCGATCACGGCGACCTTGCCGTAGCCGGCGGCGACGCGTTTGATCGCACGCACCTCCCCCGACTGCGGGTCGTAGTCGAGCTCCGTGCCGTAGATATTCTCCGGCGGCACTATGCCGTCGAGGGCGGAAACGACAACTTCCCTGGGCGCCGCCGAGACCACGAAGAATGAGAAGCGGCAGCCGTCGATGCCGGAGCGAAGTGTTTGCACCAGCGTCGGCAGAGCGGCTTTGAGGCGCACGCGCCGGCCGGCCTCTGCCAGATGCTCGCGGCGCACACCGCGAAAGTCAGGGTCGTGACGAATGAGGTAGGCGAGCTCCCCGCCCTGTTGCACGAGATTGCTGTGTGCCAGCCCGGCGACTTTTTGCTCGAAGTCCCTGACGCCGAGCAGCTCTGCGAGCACGTGGCCGGAATCGTGGAAGCTCAGTGTCTGGTCGAAGTCCGACGCCAGCAGGTAGTGGCGGGTCAGGGTGCGCATCTCATCTCCTCAATTGAATCCATCGACCCCCTGCCATGCGCACCTTAACAGACCTTGGCGCGCAATCAAGGGAACTGCATCACTGCGAGGCGTGAGTTTCTTCCGCGCACCGTAACTGTGCAGTAACTTCCCGGTCAAACGACGGCCACATTCTGACATTCAGCTTGCGTTCACGTGACCACGGGTTGAAGTTGGCCACGACAGGCTCGCCGGGGACTGTCGGCGTAGCTTGCCTGAGCTGGTGGACGGGTGGCGAGTCGCGGCGGTAAATACAGGATTTCATATCCGGATGCGACGGTTTGATGTAGATTTGTAACCGGCGGGTCACCGCGGTGAGCCGCCGTCGCGAAAGGTGGCATGGGTGGCTAGACACGATCGGGCCTTCGGGCCGGGCATCTCCGGGCGCCGCCGCCCGCCGGCGCTCGATGCCGAGGCGCTGCTTACCGCGGCGCTCAAGCGCGCCCGGCGGGAGGCATTCGACGACGCTTCGTTCGTGCCGCCTCTCAAGCGCCTGATCGCCTCCTGCAACGCGGAGAGCGACCTCAACCGCCTGGGGCGCAACGCGGTGAAGTACGAGATCCACCGCAGCCTGCACAACGTCCTCGAGTTCGAGCGGCGCGAGCGCCAGGATCCGGCGCTGCTGGCGCGGCCCATCGAGCGGCCGATCTTCATCACCGGCATGCCGCGCAGCGGCTCGACCTTCCTGCATCGCCTGCTGGTGCGCGATACCGCCGTGGCGGCGCCCCTTTCCTGGCGTCTGGTCCACCCCCACCCCTCGGCGGCCGGGCCCCTGGGGGAAGCCGTCCACAGAGCAAAGGTGCAGGCGCAGTTCTATCTGATGCGCTTCCTCGCCCCCGAGCTCAACTCGCTCCACGAGGTGGCGGCGGGCGAGCCTGAGGAATGCACCGACATCACCGCGCAGGTATTCCAGAGCCTGCGTTACGACAGCGTCTACCGTGTGCCGAGCTATCAGAGCTGGCTGCAACACCATGGTCATGTGGAGGCGTATCGATTCCACAGGCGTTTCCTGCAGCATTTGGACGTCCAGGAGCCCGGGCGGCGATGGATCCTGAAATCCCCCGATCACGTGTTTGCGCTCGATGACATCCGCGCGGTGTATCCGGATGCGCAGTGGGTGTTCATTCATCGCGACCCGGTCGCGGTGCTGGCTTCCGTCGCCCGCCTCACGGAAGTGCTGCGGCGTCCGTTCGCGCATAGCGTCGATCTCGCGGAGATCGGCCAACAGGTGTGTGCGTCCTGGCTCGACGGTGCGCAGCGGATGATGCGTGCCGCCGCCTCCTCGAGCTCCATTCTGCAACTACACTACACCGAGATCATCGCGGCTCCGCAACAGGCGGCCGCCCGCCTCTTCCAGTATGCAAGCCACGCTTCGAGCCGCGATGCCGCGCAGCGCATGCGCAAGTGGCTCGGCAACCGCACGAACCGCCGACACCGGCAGCGGCAGCGGCGTTACAACCTGGCGAGCTTCGGCCTCGATGCCGAAGCGCTCCGCGAGCAGTTCAAACCCTACACGGATACGTTCGGCATAGAGCTCGAATGGCCGCCAAAGGCGCGAGCGACTCACGGCGCGCGGAACTGACGCAGTGAACTGGCGCTCTGCCGTCGGCCTGGCTCTCGGCGCGGCGGTCCTGGCCGCTACCTTGATTTACGCCGGTGCGGGCGCCGTGATGCGCGCGCTCGAAGGCCTGCGCCTCACCGGACTGCTCATCATCGTGGTCGTGCACCTGCCGATCATTGCCTTCATGGGAATCGCCTGGCGGTCGGCGACGGGCAGCGCCCCGCCGGCCTCGCCGCAAAAATTCGTGTGGGCGCGGGCGGTGCGCGATGCGGCCGCCGAGACGCTGCCCTTCTCGCAGCTCGGTGGCTTCGTGCTCGGCGTGCGCGCGCTGCGCCTCAGCGAAGCGGCGGCGCTGCGCGGAATACTCTCGATGAGCGTCGATCTCGTCGTCGAGCTCGCGGCGAAGCTGCCGTACGCCCTCGCAGGTGTGCTGGCGCTCCTCGCCCTCGCACCGGGATCGGGGCTCATGCGGCCGCTCGGGATCGGGTTGGCGCTGACCGTGCTTGCCGTGGCCGTACCGGTGCTGTGGCGCCGCCGGCTCGGCGATGTGTTCCAGCGCCTGATGCGCAAAGTCTCACAGCGGTGGCCCGTGCTGGCCTCGCTTCGCCGCCTGCACGCCCACGGCGACATCAACACCGTGCTCGATGACATCCTGAGCCGCCGCGGCCGCCTGGGAGCGGCGTTCGTGCTGCACATGCTGTGTTGGTTCCTCGGCGCGGCGGAGCTGTGGCTGGTCTTCGACCTGCTCGGCAAGCCGGTGACTGCCGCTCACGCCCTGGTCGTCGACAGCATCGTGGTGGGTCTCAGAACGTTCGTCTTCATGGTGCCGGCGGCCGCGGGCGTGCAGGAGGCGAGCTACGTGCTCGCCTGCGCCGTGTTCGGCATAGCTCCGGCCACGGCGGTGGCGGCCTCGCTCGCCCGCCGGGCGCGCGATCTGACACTGGGGGCGGCGGTGCTCGGCGTGGCCGTCGGCACGGACCGCGCCATCATTCGCGACCGGAGAGAGACCTCCGTCGGGTCGTGATCTGCCACCAGAGCACCCAGTCGCCCGCCAGGCTGTACCAGGGTTGGCGGAAGGTGGCGGGACGGTTGTGCTCGAAGAAGAAATGCCCGACCCAGGCGAACCCGTAGCCGACGATGGGCGCCGCGACGAGCACCAGCGGCCGCCCGGTGACGATCGCCGCCAGCACTACGACGATCACCAGCCAGCTGCCGATGAAATGCAGCATTCGGCACCTGGGGTTCCGATGCTCGCCGAGGTAATACTGGTAAAAGCGCGGAAACGGATGTATGCGGGCGGCGCTCATGTGCGATCACCTCGGCGCTCCAGGGTTTTCAGGTGCTCATCGAGCCGATCCTGACACTAAAGTTAATACCTTACTATATTGGAGTACAATCGCCGCCACGATCTCGCGCCAGGTACGAGGGGCTTGCCATGCCGGATCTGATCGCCGCGTGCGCCTACTTCCTGCTGATCCATTTTGGAGTCTCCGGGACACGGCTGCGTGATGTGCTCACCGGGAAACTCGGCGACGGACCATATCGCGGGCTCTTCTCCCTCGCCTCTCTCATCGGCATCGCGTGGGTGATCTACGCGTACCGGCGCGCCCCGCTCATTCCAACGTGGGGGCTGTTGCTGTTGCCGGGATTTCGCACCGCGGCCTACGTGTTGGTCTTCATCGCGTTCCTGTTTGCCGTGATCGGGATCATGACACCGAGTCCGACCCGGGTCGGGATGGAGTCGCGGCTCGACCCCGAGACGGCCCGGGGTATGGTGCGCATCACGCGCCACCCCTTCCTCTGGGGGGTGGCGCTCTGGGCGGCCACCCACCTCATCGTCAACGGCGATCTGGCGTCGCTGCTTCTCTTCGGCACGTTTCTCGTGCTTGCGATCGGCGGCACGGCCGGCATCGATGCGAAGCGCCGGCGCAAGTCGCCCGATGAGTGGCAGAGATTCGCCCAGGCGACTTCGAGCGTTCCTTTTGCGGCCATCGCGCGCGGCAGTAACCGCCTGGCACCCGCTCTGGCCGAGATCGGCCCGTGGCGGATCATCGTGGCGCTCGCGCTCTATGCCGCGGCGTTCTACCTCCACGGGCGCGTGGGGCCGCCGCTTCTCTGAGTCTCCGCTGCAGAATCGCAATTTTTCCCAAGCGGCTCGCCGGTTCGCGGACTAAGGTCTCGAGATGGCATCGAACACCGCGTATCCGCTCGAGGGTGGCTGCGATTGCAAGCGCATCCGCTACCGCATGGAGACGGCTCCCCTCATCGTGCACTGCTGCCACTGCCGCTGGTGTCAGCGAGAAACGGGGACGGCGTTCGCCCTGAACGCCATGATCGAGGCCGAGCGCGTCACCGATTTGAGCGGGGAGCCGGAGCTCATCGACACACCCTCCCTGAGCGGGCGCGGGCAGAGGATCGCGCGCTGCCCGGATTGCCGGATCGCCGTCTGGAGCAACTACGCCGGCGCCGGTCCGGTCCTGCGTTTCGTGCGTGTGGGCACGCTCGATACGCCGGATGTCCTGCGGCCTCACATTCACATCTTCACGAGCTCGAAGCAGCCCTGGGTGGTGCTGCCGCAGGACGCTCCGGCGGTACCCGAGTACTACGAAGTCGAGCGCTACTGGTCTCCTGAGAGCCTCGCCCGTCGCGAGGCATTCCTGCCGCGGCTGCGGGCCTATCGGGCGTCCCGAGGCATCTGATCGCCCGCTGCGCATGGGTATGGCGTTTGCTGCCCAGGCGCAGGCATGGCCATACGAATCGCGCAGGTCTATCCGCACGCCGACATCCCGCTGCCCCATGCGCGGCTCTACGATGCGCTTGCGATCGTGAACTACGAGATCGGCCGCCGTCTGGCGCGCCGGCATGAGGTCGTCACCTACCCGAAGTGGGTGGCGGGCCAGAGCGAGGTCGAGCGTCACGAGGGCGTCACCTATCGGCGCATCCCGCAAGGGATCGACCGCGTGCTGAACAGCCTGAAGGTTCTCGATAGCGTGCGCCTGCGCAGCCGCCGCCGCCCCTTCAGGCTGAGCCCGTTCTATTACGCGCACTACGCGCGCGAGGTGGCCCGGGACATAGCCGAGCGCCGCTGCGATCTCGTGCACGTGCATACCATCTCCAACTTCATCGGGCCGATCCGCCACACCAACCCCCGCGCGCGCATCGTCCTGCACATGCACGATCACTCGCTCGCCGATTTCGACCCCGCGGTGATCGCGCCGCGGCTCGAGGAGGTGGCGCTGATCCTCGCCTGCAGCCGGTTCGTCGCGGACGAGATCCGCCGCCTCTATCCGGCCGCGGCTGCGCGCTGTCACGAGCTCTACAACGGCGTCGATGAGCGCTTCCTCGAGGTCACCGCTGCGCCGGCGGCCTCGCAGACCGTGCTCTTCGTCGGGCGCCTCTGCCCGGAGAAGGGCGTGCACGTGCTGCTCGCCGCGATGAGCGAGGTGCTGCGGGCGCACCCGCGCGCCAGCCTCGGCCTGGTGGGACCTCTGGATGTGGCGCCGAAGGATTTCGTGGATCCGCATCGCCGCGATCCGCTCTTCGACGGCCTGCTGCAGTACTACGGCCGCCCGAATGATTACTACGATCTCGTCTGCCGCCAGGTGGGCGCGCTCGACGGGCACGCGCTCCTGCACGGGCGCGCATCCAATCAGGAGATCGGCTCCTACTATGCGCGCGCCGGAATCTTCGTCTTTCCCTCGATCTGGCACGAGCCGTTCGGTATTCCGGTGATCGAAGCAATGGCCGCGGGCCTGCCGGTAGTTGCTACGCGGGCAGGCGCCCTACCAGAGGTAGTGGTGGACGGTGAGACCGGCATACTCGTCGAGCGCGGTGACGCCGACGGGCTGGCTGCCGCGATCAGCAAACTGCTCTCCGACCCGCGCCTGCGCGAGCGAATGGGTAACGCCGGCCGCGAGCGCGTGAAGCGGCTCTTCACTTGGGAACGCAGCGTCGCCCGACTACAGGAGCTGTACGACGGCATGCTTCGGGATACGGCAGCCGCGCCCACCGACGACGCGCAACACGTCGCGCAAAGCGCCTGAGACGCGAGCGCCTTGCGGCGGCTCCCGGTTGTCGCCTCCCCGCGACGGCTTTTGGCGCGCAAAGATTAAACTTTGTAAGCCAAAGTAGTTGTCATCTTTCTGTAACAAGCGGTCACTATTCTGCGGCGCCCATTGACGCGCCAAGTCTCGGCGCGTCGGCTTGTGTGGTCCAAAAAACAATGAGTGGAGTTCAGCCCATGCAGATTAGGGTTAGGAATCGCTATTGCCTTCGTCCGGTCGATATCGCCGTGTGCTCGGCACTGCTGCTGGCCGCATCCGCGGCGATGGCGGCAGGCCAGCCCGATGCCTCAGACCAGGGTGCGCCGGGACAGGGTTCGACGCTGACCACCGTGGTGGTTTCGGGACAGGAGATCCAGCAGCAGTCCGCGACCACCCAGGCCCCTACTCTGACACCGCTCGATGTGAGTCAACCGACCTCGGCGATCAGCCAGTACTTCATTCAGAACAACATGCCGGCGACGAGCAACTACTCGGATATCATCGCGATCTCACCGAGCGTGCAGTCGATCCAGCCGAACGGACCGGGACTCATGGAGAACCAGTCTCTGAGCATCCGCGGCTTCCAGGATGGCTTCTTCAACGTGACCTTCGACGGCATTCCCTGGAACGATGCCAACGATTTCACGCACCACTCGACATCGTATTTCATGGACAACGATCTCGGGGGCGTCGCGGTCGATCGCGGGCCGGGTACCGCCGCAACGGTCGGTAACGCGACCTTTGGCGGCACGATCACCAACGTCTCGAAGGCGCCGCTTGCGGCTGAGACACTGACGCCGTCCGTCACCTACGGTAGCTTCGGCACCTCGGTCGTCGGCGGCGAGTTCGATACCGGCACGATCTCCAAGTGGGGCGGCGCCGCGGGGTACATCGACGCGGAGAGCCTGTCGAGCGACGGCGAGCTGAGCAACTCCGGCATCGACCGCAAGAACATCTTCTCGAAGTTCGAGGTGCCGGTCGACGGTTTCGGCACGCTCACCTTCGTGGCGATGTACAACCAGCTCCATCAGAACGTCGGTCTCGGTGCCACGGCCGCCCAGATCGCCCAGTACGGCCCGACGTACATGCTGTCGTCCAATCCCGACAGCCAGGACTACTACGGCTACAACTTCGACAGTATCCACACGGACTTCGAGTACCTCGGATTCAAGGGCAACCTCGGCGGCGGCTGGACTGTCGACAACAAGGTTTACACCTACGGTTACTGGCACAGGGGCCACGCCGGATTGGATCCGAACGGTCCGACCCCGAACGGCACTCCGCTCGGCGCCAACGACGTTCCCGGATCGCTGCTCACCAACGACTATCGCTCCTGGGGCGATACGCTTGACCTGCAGGACGACTTCTCCTTTGGAGACCTGAAGACGGGCATGTGGGTCGACCGGCAGTTCAACGTCAGGGGATTGGCCAATACCGACGAGACGCTGAACGATGCGTTCGTCGAGTCCGTGCCGGGCTCGGTCGTCTCTGCGTACTACGGCGGCCGGCTGCTGAACCAGGAGCTGACGACACTGCAGGGGTATGTGCAGTTCGATTGGATGCCCGTTTCGGATCTGACCCTGTCGCCGGGCGTGCGCTATGTTTCATTCGAGCGCGATGTGAACGCGGTCGTCAACGTCAAGACCGGCAATCCCCAGAACTACGACAACACCTTCGACTCGACTCTGCCGTCGCTGCTGGCCCATTACATGATCACGAATCATTGGTCGGCATACGCGCAGGTCGCGAAGGGCTTCCTCGCGCCCAACGAAAACTACTTCAACTACGCGGCGCCGGGCTCGACCAACCTCGCGCCGCAGCAGACCTGGAACTATCAGGCCGGATCGAGCTGGCAGAGCGCGCGGATGTCACTCTCGGCCGACGTCTACTACATCAATTTCAGCAACGAGATCAGCTCCGAGACCGTCGGCAGCGAGACGGTTTTCTACAACCTCGGCGGCACGACCTACAAGGGCGTCGAGGCCGAGGGCACCTACTACCTCGGAAGCGGTTTCAGTGTTTACGCCAACGGCTCGGTGAACAGCGCCAAGGACAAGACCACGGGAGACTGGGTCCCGTTCGCTCCGAATTTCACCGCGTCGCTGGGCGCCATCTACAACCTGGGCGGCTGGTACGGCTCGCTGATCGACAAGTGGGTCGGCAGGACCTATGACGGCGGTGGCCAGACGATCCCGATCGGCTCATACGCCATCCTGAACGGAGCGCTCGGCTACAAGTTCGTGAATGCGATGGGATGGCTCCACGATGCCTCGATCAAGCTGGACTTCGACAATCTGCTGAACAACACGAATATCGACATGTCCTCGGGTACCACCGCCGGCGCCACCACGCAGTATCCGGGCGGGGTGCCGCTCTACTGGACGATCCCGGGACGCAGCGTCTTTGCGACGGTGAGCGTGCCCATCAGCTGAGAGGTCCGAGCCGCTGTGGCGCGGCACGGCACCGGTCGACAGCCGACGTGAGGTATGGCACCGTCGCGCTCCCTATGGAGCTTCTCTCCCCATGACGGCCGCCCAATGGGGTGGCGCCGGCGCCATCTTTCTCGCCTCCGCGGTCGAGTGGGTGGAGGCGTTCACCATCGTGCTGGCAGTGGCCCTCACCATCGGGTGGCGCCGCGCGGCGGGCGCTGCGGCGGCGGGACTGGCAGTCGTCGCGCTGCTCATTGCAGTGACGGGAGTGGGGATCGAGGCGGCCCAGGCCGATATCGGGCTGATCAGGGCCGCGATCGGCACGTTCCTGCTGCTCTTCGGCCTGCGCTGGTATGTCAAGGCCATCCGCCGCTATTCCGGCCGCACCGCGCTGCACGATGAGGCGCGCGAGTTCGCCGAGACCCGCGAGCAACTGCAGCAGGCGGAGGGACGCGCCGCCTGGGTAGTGGCCTTCAAAGGCGTGCTGCTGGAGGGCCTCGAGGTCTGGCTCCTCGTGGTCGCTCTCGGTCACACGCTTTCATACGCCGCGGCTGCGGGCAGCGCGGCAGCTTCTCTCGGAATCGTCATCGTGGCGGGACTGGCGCTGCGTGCGCCTCTGACCCGCGTACCGGAGAACACCCTCAAGTACCTCGTGGCGTGCGCAATCCTCTCTTTTGGCACTTTCTGGGCAATCGGCGGACTCGCGGGCGGGCAGGCGGTGTGGCCGCTCGGTGATGTCACCCTCCTCCTGCTCTTCGCCACCTACGCCGTGGCCGGAAGGATCATCGCGTGGCGCGCGCGCGCGCCGGGCTCGGCGGCCGCGGGGGCACGGGCGTGAGAAAGCTCCTGCAGCTCGTCTTCGGCGATCTGCGCAACGTTGCCTCGGTGGTGGTTGCGCTCCTGGCCGCTTATGGGGTCTCGCGGCTCGTACCGGCAGCCGCCGGCGCGGCTCTCGCCCTGCTTCTCATCGGGGCGGCGGCCCTTCAGGCCCTCTAGGCCGAACAAAGATACGATTCGGCGGTCGAACCCCCGTCGAGCCGAGCTCAAGCACTCACAGGTGACCGCATCGTGGACTACCAGACCGCCGAGAATCAGGCCGTTCAGCTGCAGCAGCAGGCTGACCAGGTGGGACAGGCCGTCAAGGCCCTGGCCGAGAAGCTGCAATCGAAGATCAGCGACCCGACTCTCGCCCGTGAGCTGATGCTCGATCTGCGCGAGACCGCCCTCGGGATCCAGCGCCAAAACCAATCGGCGCTGATGCTCATCCAGCAGATGGCGGAGTACATCCATTCCCTGGAGACGCACGTCGATTCGCTGCCGCAGCAGACCTACCAGACGCGCGGCTGGGCTGCGCAGCCCTACTACGGCACCAGCGGCGGATTCATGAGCAACGTCGTGTCGGGCCTCGGCATGGGAGCGGGCTTCGGCCTCGCCAGCGATCTCGTGAGCAGCATTTTCAGGGGTTGGTAAGGCCAGCCAAATTAAAAATAGAATTTGATCTGCCCCTGCACCTCGCGGCCGAAGATCGGCCGCGCCATCTCGAATCCGGTGGAGATGCCGGAACCTGAGGCTGCGCGAGTTGCCTTCCGTCAGTCCCGTTCGCATTGGTGAGATTGGTGCCCTGCAGTCGCACCTCCAGGTGCTCGCCGATCGTCCACGACGCCCGCATCGAGAGTGGTGTACGCCGGCAGGATCTGCAGTGTTCCCAGGATCCGAATAGCGCAGGTCGATGTAGCTCACCGCCGCGAACACCCGCAGGCTTGCCCCAGCCGGTCGGCACTTCGTACGCCGGCGTGAGCCGCACCTGCAGCCGCGGCTGGCGCTGCAGGATGTTGCCGTCGTTGTCGTATGCCTCGGTTCCGTCTCCCGCGAAAGAGCTGAAATGCGTGTAAACGGAATGCTGCCAGTCTCCGGTGAGGCCGAGGCTCAGGCGCTCGACCGGAAACCAGTCCGCCTGGAAATCCGTGCCCCAGGATGCCGCGCCATAGGTGGCGAACACCTGGGTCCCATTGCCGAGGAATGCCTGGAATGGCACTCCGAAGAAGAGTCGGTGGAAGACGTCGACCGAGGCGTATAGCGAGTTCGTCTGTGCCTTGAAGCCGACCTGGTAATTCTCGATCTGCTGGGTGTCGGCCATGCCGTCGCGCACATCATCGAAGCTCGGGAAGTGCACGCCTTCGTTGATGCGGCCGTAGACGCTCATGTGCGAGTTGATCTCGTAGTTGAGTCCCGTGCTCCAGGCGCCGAGCGTGTGGTTGTAATTGGACGGCAGCCATTGGCCGGTGACCACGTTCGTGTCGTTGTTGTAGAGGGTCAACGGGTCTTCATCGAGGTCGGCGGACGTGGTGCCCGCCACCATGCCCACAATCCTCTCATTCTCGGTCCGGTACTCCGCATCGAGCAGCCAGGGTCCGATACGCCATTGGTCGGAGACGAAGAACGCCGCGTTGCGGCCGTTGTAATGATCGGCGAGCGCGGTGGTCGCGCCGGTCAGGATGCCATTCTGTGTCACTGCCGCAATCGGGCCGGCAGCGCCCGCGGCCGTGAGCAGCGACAGGTTGATGAGCTGTGCATTCGGCGTCGCCGTCATCAGCGCGTTGTTGCCCAGGTACCAGTTGTCATCGGTGGAGTAATCGGCGAAATAGCCGCCCACGGTCGCCGTGTTGCCCGTAAACAGCGAGCGGCTGAAGCGCAGGTCGTCGGTCACCGCCTGGATCTTCTTGTCGACGATCCAGAAGCCGACGGAAACGACGTCCGTGTCGGGGCTGACGGCGCCGCCGCCTACGACGTAAGTGGACCTCCCCGTCACGAACGGCGAGCCTCCGGTCGCGGTCATCACCGCTGCCTCACTGTTGACGCCGGCTATCTCGCCGGCGAGGAGGCTCCCGATGGTCTCCGGGGCGAAATTGTTGAACAGCGCGTTGGTCGGCATGTGGCCGGCGGTGAAACCCAATTTGTCGCTGACCGACCAGGCCCCCAGCTCGAGGTTGAGATCGGCTCCCATCAGCCGCAGGTCCGAGCCTCTGCCGTCGGCGAGGTCGGCGCTCACCGTGCCGGGGGTGCAGCCTGGAGCACCGCACGGGAACTCCTCCACCGTGATATCGCGGGTCGCATTGCCGGCGAAGGTGCCGGTGTTGGGATTGAAACCGGGAAATCCGGAGATGTTTCTGCCGTCGGCGCCGACCGCAACCGGAATGTCGGTGATGAAGAGGTTTTTGTCGCGCAACCGGCGCGCCCAGAAGAGCAGGTTGCCGTACGAGAAGGTGTGGTAGATCGTCGCCGTGAGCTGGCCGCCGTCATCCGCCGGAAATTGCGGACCTCTGATCCCGTCGGAGACGCGGTAGAAGCCGCCCAGGCTCACGAACCAATCGCGCGCGACCGGGGCGCCGTAGAAGCCGTCGAGCCGGTACAGGCCTTCGTCGCCGACGGTCAACCCGAGCTCGCCGTGGGGCGTATCCGTGCCGTGTCTGAGGATGAAGTTGGCCGTGGCGCCGATCTGCCCGTTGGAATACACGACCGACGGACCGCCCTGCACGACCTCGGTCCGCTCGATGGTGTCGTCGAGCCGAAACAGCGAGGAATTGTCCATGAAGGAGAGCGTCGCCATCGGATACACCGGCGAGCCTTCGATCTGGTAGGTCACATAGGGCGCATCGGCGCCGCCGGGAAAGCCGGCGACCTCGATGTTGGCGCCGGTCTCACCGCCGCTCGACTCCGCCCACAGGCCGGGCACGATCTTGAGCAGGTCCGCGGCGCTCGAGGGCTGGGCCAGCTGGATCTGCTGCAGGCTCGCCTCGCTCACGGGGAAGCTGGCATCGAGGAGCTTGACGCCGCTCACCTCCGGAGTGCCGGTCACCACGACCTCCCGCAGACTGTTGTAGCTGGGCATCGCCCGCGCGTCCGCTGGCGTCGTCGGGCCTTGGCTGCTGCCGCCGAATGCCCGGGCTGCCTGCGTCAGGAGCCCGGCGAGCCGATGCAACACGCCCGGCCTGCCGCCGGCAGTCGTCGACGGCAGTCGCTGCCGACGCGAAGCCGGTACGGGGCGGCACGGGACGGCCTGCCGCGGTCTCACCGCCGGGGGACTCGATGATGGCGATTGCCGAGGGGCTCACTTGGCGGAAGCTGAGCCCGGTGCCGCCGAGAAGCTGGCCGAGCGCCGTGGTGACTGCGAGCTGGCCACGCACGCCGTCGGTGCGCGCCTGCGCGACCAGCGTGGACGAGAAGAGGAGCGTCACGTTCGCCTGGCGCGCGAATTCGTTCAGCGCCGCGCCGAGCGGCTCTGCCGGAATGTCGAAATGCCGCGGCGCCTCGGCGGCCCGGGCCGGGACCGTACCGATTCCCAGGACCAGTGCGCCGAGCAGGAGGACAGCCGCGGGCCAGCCGCGAGGGACCGAGCTCAGGTTGCCCATGACAGGGCGACAAAAATACGCCACTCGGCCCCGCGATGTGAGTCCCTTTTATAGGCCCGTTGCGCGGGTGCAACGGCGAGAGCCTGAGCTGAGGGGCGAGGGAGCCGCTCGCTCAGCGCGGTTCGATGTAGAAAACCCCTGGGTTTGGCTGGCTCACCCGCACCGGCAGCGCTTCCTGCAGTGCCCGAAAGAAGCCGGGTACATCGTTCGTCCTGAAGCGTCCACTGATCCGCAGGGAAGCGACCTGGGGCTCCGCCAGCACGACGTGCGCGCGAGTATAGCGTCCGACCTCCGCGAGAGCCTGGGACAGCGGCTCGCCCTCGAAGACCACCGCGCCGTCGCGCCAGGCGAGATCATCGGCGATCTGCCGCGGGGTCACGGACGTGATCGCAAGATGCGGGCCGGTGATGAGGAGCTGCTCACCGGCGCTCAGCGCCCTCACCCAGTCGGCATTCGCGGCGCCGCTTCCGGGGCCGGCCGGTCCGGCGGCAGCCGCGAGTCCTCGCACTTCCACCTCTCCCTGGTCGACGAGGACATCGATATCCCGGTTCGACTCCAGTCGCACCTCAAACTGGGTACCGACGTCGCTGATAACCGCGTCCCCCACATGCACGAAGAACGGCTTCGACGCGTCATGCACGACATCGAAGTGCGCCTCTCCTCTACGCAAATAGATGTCGCGGCGCTGCGGTGTCAGCTTCACCGCGAGCAGAGTGTTGGTGTTGAGTGTGAGCCGGGAGCCGTCCGCCAGCGTCACCTGGCGCTGCTGACCGACAGCGGTCGACATGACCTGCAGCCCGGGGCGGCGCAGGGTCAGGATCACCGCCCCGATCCCCAGGACGAGCGCGGCTGCGGCCGCCGCTTGCCAGTACCACCTCGAGCCTCGGGCCGCGGGTTTCAGGGCTGCCAGGAAGCCCCGGCGCTGCGGACGGGCGAAAGGGACGACCTGATCATCGTCTGCAGCGTGTTCCGACAGACAGTCGAGGGCGGTCCAGGTGCGGGTCAGCTCCTCGAACGTGCGGCGATGGCGGACATCCTCACGCAGCCAGGCCTCGAGCCGGCCCCGCTCGGCGGCGCTCAGCTCGCCGGAGTCGGCGCGCCAGGTCCAAACCGCCGCTTCATTGTCGATTTGTGTCTGGGTCTTCAGTCTGACGATGTCGCTCATCTCGATTCTCCCTCCTTGACCCGCCGCCGCGGCAATGGTTCATCGCCGGCGACTTCCAACCCCTCGAGCAGTCCGAGGCTGCGCAGCCGGTCCCGGCAGCGCAACAGCCCCTTGGCCACGTGCTTCTCGATGGTGCTGTGCGAGAGTCCGAGCACCTGCGCAATCTCCGCGTGTGACAGCTGATACACCTTGCGCAGCACGAACACGCGCCGGCACAGAGGCGGCAGGCTGTCCACCACGTCACAGAATGATTCGAATCGGAGGCGCAGATCGACCTGCTCGTCCGGTTGCGCCTCTTGAGAAGAGACGTTCAGCGGCTCGAAATCCGCTACGTCATCGGTGGCGTGGGAGATCTTTTGGCGGGCCCGGTCGACCGCGAGGTTACGTGCGATGCTAAAGAGCAACGCCCGCGGCGAGTCCACCTGCGTAGGCGACATGGCGCAGACGCGCACGTAAGTCTCCTGCACCAGATCCTCGACATCTTCTGCCCCCGCGGTGAACTTCCGCAGGTATTTTTGCAGTGCGGCCCGATGCCCGAGTATCTGGTCCAATAGCCGGTTGCGACGCTCGTCGGCCACTGTTGTACGCCCCCCCTTCCGGGCGTGACCCCGTTACAGGCGTAGTGTACGCGCAACCTCAGCGCTCAGGTCCATCCTCCGCCGCCATCACCGCCGCCGCTGCCCCCGTCATCCCAACCGCCACCGCCGCCGCCATCCCAGGAGCCGGGGTCGTTGAGGCCGAAGTCGTTGCCGCCCATGTCCGCGTTGGGGTCCGGCGGGGGTGCGGCTTCCGCGGGGGGTACGAAACCACCGCTACCGGGGCTGGAGCCGCCGCTCAGCATGTGATCGACCAGCTCCTCGCCAGCCGCGACACCCGCGCCCAGGGCAAGCCCGGAAGCGACGCTGCCCATGATCCCGGGGCCTCCGCCCGACATGTAGCCGCCCGGGCCGTAACCGGCCGGCGGCATGCCCGACGGCATGCCACCCGGGTACTGCCCCGGGTACTGCGGGTATCCCATGGCTACCGCGCGCCGCCGCAATACGAGCCAGAGCACCACCGCGGCGCCGATGAGGATCATGAAGAGCCCGAGATGCGAGCGCCCGGCACGCACCGTCCGCGGCGCGAGCATGGTGAGAGGCGCATTCGAGAGCTGTGCTTGCAGCTCCTGCACCGAGCGGGGGTTGGCGAAAGGCAGTCCGGGCTCGAGCGACTCAGCGGTCCGCAGCTCCCGGCGCGCGCGGCCAAGGTTGCCGGCGCGGGCGTCGATTTCCGCGGCCACGTAGTGCGCCTGGCCGCTCTGGGGATGATCCCGCAGCACCTGCGCGATCATCTGCTGAGCTGCAGCCAGGTTGCCGCTGCGGGCCGCCTGGTAGACCTGCGCCGGGCTCGGATCGGCCGCGAGCGCCGGCAGCGCCAAAGCGACGACGAGCATGGCGGCAAGCGCCGGGATGATTCTCTTCAGCGTGTCCATTGACGCTCTCCATTCCAGGACCCGTCGGGTCCGAGCCATTGGGCATCCGGCGTGGGCCGGGGGGGCGGCCTCAACCCTGGGGGCGCGGCACACGGCCGCAAGGACCGCTCGGCCTGATTATCTCTCCCGGCCGGCCCCGATCGCCAGCGGCACGCTCTTCGTTGCACCCTTGATGGACCATGCATAGCCCATTTGCTGTCGCAAGGGTGCGCGCTCGGAGAGGCGGCTGCTTCGCGGCAGGTACAGCCGTACCGTCGTCCCCTTCCCCGGCTCGCTCGCGATCCGCACCTGGCCGCCGGCCTGCTGCGCGAAGCCCGCGACCTGGGACAGCCCGAGCCCGGTGCCGTGGCCCGGCTCCTTGGTAGTGAAGAAGGCCTCGCACGCCCGCGCCGCGACCTCGGGCGGCATGCCTGTGCCGGTGTCGGACACGGAGATCATCACGTACTGCTCATCGAGCATGGAGCTCGCCGTCTCTATGGTGAGCAGGCCCGCCTGCGGCATGGCATCCCGCGCGTTGATCGCCAGATTGAGGAGCGCGGTTTCGAGCTGGCCGGCATCGGCGGCCACACTCCCGATCCCGTGCCCGAGCACGGTCTCGATGGTGATCCGCTGGTCGAGCGAATGGCGCAGCAGCTCCGCCATCTGCGCCACCAGCTCGTTGGGGTCGATCGGGCGCACCTCCAGGGGCTGGCGGCGCGCGAACGCGAGCAGGTGCCGGGTGAGCGCCGCCGCGCGGTCGGTGCTGTGACGGATCATGTCCAGGTAGCGGCGCGCCTCGGTCTGCGGCTCCTGCAGCTGCAGGATCTCGAGGGCGTTGCGGATCACGTGCAGCAGGTTGTTGAAATCATGCGCCACTTCGCCGGCGAGCAGGCCGAGCGCCTCCATCTTCTGCGAGTGCGCCAGAGCGGCCGCCTCCTCCGGGCTGCGCGGACGCGGGACCGGTACCGGCGAGCGCGCCTGCGCGGCATGCCGCGCCCGCTCGCGCAGCACCGAGACGCCGATCAGCACCGTGCCAATGAGGCACGCCACCGCGCCCGCCGCGAGCGCGGCGCCGGCGCCGGCGGCGATGCGACCGAGCGCGAGCCACAGGCCCGCGCCTTCCAGCGCCAACGAGGCCGGCAGCGCCAACACCATTCCAACATATAACCCGCGCCCGGGTTTGCGGGTTCCTGCGCTCATCGTCATTGACTCCTCCAGACATGAGCCCGAGATGCCCGCCGGCGGGACCGAATCGCCCACGGGTGACATATCTCAACTCAAATGTGACCTGAGTCGCAAGCTGTCGGCCTTTGGAGTCGTGTCCGTGGCGCAACATACGGCGGCGCGGGTGGCCGCCGCAGGGGCGGGATCACTTGCGCAGGATGCGGATCTCTCTGAGCGGCGAACGGGAGAAAATACGCTCGAGGAGCTGTCGCTGCGTGAGACTCGCCGGCGCTGCGTTGCCGGTGGGCGGGGAGGGACAGGTGGAGGATTGTGGATTGGCCAGGTAGGCCAGCGCCGTCGCGAGCCTGCCTTCACTCGGATCGCCGAGCGCATGCCCGAAATCATCCGCGACCGAGCAGCCTGGTACCGCTACCCCGACAGCCGGCGTGGTGTTCGCCGGCGAGAAGCCGTCGCCGTAGGCGCCGAAGCCCTTGGCGTTGACGCCCTGGAACTCGATCGAGAAATACGTCGTACCGCAGTTGTCCTGCGGATAGAAGCCATAGGGCTTGCCGCAGGTGGTGGCGCCGATCTGATAGACGGTGAAGCCGACGCCCTGCAGGCTGTTGATGATGGATTCGCTGGCCGAGCACGTGTCCTGGCCGGTGATTACCGCCACCCGTGTCATGTTGAGTGTCGGCAGAGGCCGACCGGCCGTGGTGGAGTAACCCTGGGTCGTCGTATGGAAGAGCGTCGGCGTGATGGGATCATGCGTTACCGGGTTCGTGGTCGGATACTGATTATTGAATTGCTGCAGCTCGAATGTCTCGCCGGCCGTCTGGCTCGGCCCCGCGATCATGTACGCGAGCTCGCTCGCGATATCGAGGTAGCCGCCGCCGTTGTATCGCAGGTCGAGGACGACGTCGGTCACACCTTTGGATTTCAGGTCATTGATCGCGCTGATCAGCTCCGATTCCGCCGTGGCAATCTGGTCGGTGTAGAGGATGTAGCCCACCGTGCTGCCACTCGGCCCGGTGACGGTCGTCTCCGTGAGAACCGGGGTCGACGTGATGTCGGCAGCCTGCAGCTGCACCGTGCGCGGGGTGCTCGAGCCGGGATCGAGGACTTCGAAGGTGTGAGTCTCTCCCGCCGTGGACGGCGCGAGACCCGCATTGATGATGTTGATGCTCGCCTGATCGTCGGCATTGACCACGTCGACACCGTCGACCTGCAGGACCGTGTCGCCGCGCACAAAGCTCGCAGCTACGGTCTGTGACGGCAGACTGGCCGTCGGTTCCAGGTAAGCGATGATGACGCTGCGCGGCGGCGTGGCGGCGACGATCTCGAAGTCAACTCCGTAGCCGATCTCCTGGCCCGCTTCCGACAGAGACTCCCATACCGAGGTCGGGTAGGTGAAGTGGAATCGATCCACCGGAGCACCGGAAGACGTGGTCGCCATCGTCTTCATGAGCTGGAAGTACTCCGGTGTCGTGTACAGCGCCGGATTTCCGTCCTGCACCTGGTCGTACCAGAGGTAGAGCTCGTGGGTCCATGAGCGCAGCCAGTTGTTCTCGTCCAGGGTCGTGCCCTGGCGGTCGGGATAAGGCTGTTCCGTATAGGGATCGGTACCCGAGCGCGGCGAAGCGCAGAGCGCTGCGAAATCCGCCGGGGGGTCGAAAACGCCGGGAGTCCACATGGAAGTGTTCCCGGTGAGGTTGTCCGCTGAGGTGGCAGTACCGCTGCTGCCACCGCCGCCACCACCACAGCCGCAAAGGGCCGCAAACGCTGCCAGCGGCAGCACCCAGCGCGCGACACGCGCCGCCAAGGATCGTCCCACCCCCAACACCGCGACCTCCCGGAGCAACGCGACGCCGCGGGAAGCCAACCGGCCGGCCGCGTCGCCGTCCACTTGTAACGGTCACGGCACTATAGCCGAATGACCGTGCTGCGCAACTCCTCTCAGTCAGCGGGTTCCGTATTCGTGAAGTACATCAGCACGTATGCTTTGCATGTACCGTCCGTCTGCGGGGCACCGTAGACCTTCACCTGCGTGGCGGCCGCGAGCGCGCTGGTGAGCGTGCTCAGACCGCTGGAGGTCGTGATGTCGATCGGGCTGATCGATACGATCCCGTTCGAGCGATCCACCTGGTAAACCAGAGTGGCGGCGCCGGACGCCGTACTGACATCCACTGTCCCTGGCGTGGTGCCGCCGCCCACGGCGCTGGAGAAGTCCGCCATCGCGCTGCTCCGTCATCGGGCAGCGAGTAGGCCGCCGTCTCGATGTTGACGGTCTGGGCAACAAGCGGGCTTCCGAGCGGATCGACTACGCTCACCTCTACCTTGAAGCCGCGCACGAAATCGTCATTAGCGAGGAACGCAGGTCCGGTCCCGATCGGCGCCACGCGTTTATCGGGTATTTGACGTAATCGCCGCCAACGCCGGACGGGCGCGACGGCCGGCCGCTGTTAGAAGGCTCCGGCGGCCAGCATCGCCAGCACGTATTGCTTGCCGTTACGGCAGGCCTCTTCCACGGATTGGCCGCTCGCGAGACCTGCCGCTATCGCCGACGCCAGTGCGCACCCGGTGCCTCGGCACCGCGCGTCCAGGCGTGGTGACGACAGCCATTGCGGCGCGCCCTGCGGCGTGAGAAGCAGGTCTAGCGCCTCGGCACCTGCGGCGTGTCCGCCCTTGAGCAGTACCGAGCGCGCGCCCATCGCGACGAGCATGCGGGCCTGCTCGAGCAGCGCCTCACGGCTCGTGGCGGGCGCCCTGCCGCAGAGACTTGCGGCTTCCGGAATGTTTGGAGTCAGAACCGTTGCGAGCGGAAAGAGCCGCGCGCGCATTTCCGCCCGCCCCGCCTCATCGAGCAAGACTCCTCCGGATGAGGAGAGCAGCACCGGGTCGAGGACGATGGGAGCTGACGCTCCACGCGCGAGGCAGTCCGCGACTGCACTCACCGTTGCACCGGTGCCCAGCATGCCTATCTTGATTGCGCCGATGACGCTCGATTCGAGCGCTGCGCGGATCTGGGTACGCACGATCTCAGGCGGCACGTGGTGCACGCTGACCACGTGACCGTGCGTCTGAGCGGTCACCGCCGTGATGGCGCAGAGCGCCTCGATGCCGAGGTCCGAGAGCACATCGAGATCGCGCACGATGCCCGCGCCGCCGCTGGAGTCGGACCCGGCGATCACGAGGACGGCGGGCCGGGAGCTCAAAAGCTCAGTCTCCGAGTGCGATCAGCGCCAACTCGGCTCGTCCCGTGCGCCGCAGAGCCTGTGCGGCGCGCCAGGCACGAATTCCCGAGCGGCAGCAGAGAACCACGCGCGATGCGGACGTGTCGGGAAGTCCCGCTCTCTCGACCTCCTCGACGCCGAGCCGCAATGCGCCGGGGAACGGTGACACGGGCGCCTCGGTGAGGCTGCGCAGGTCTACCACGAGATCTGCCTCACGCACCTCCTCGGGAGCGATGAAGCGCAGCGCAGGCGCAGCCGGCTCGCGGGCGGAGGCGAACGAGAATCCACTGAAGCGCAGGGTGCGGAAGTCGACGCTCACCAGCTGACCGAGCACCGTCGGTGTGATCTCGAGGAGAATCGCGAGCGTCAGATGCGCCTGCAATGTCCCGATCACTCCCACGGCGGTCCCGAGCACGCCCGACTGTGCACAGGTGCCGGCCTGGCGTGGCATGTCGGGGAATACGGCTCTATAGCTGGGCGCACCGCCGCAGAACGCGCCCACGTACCCGGAGAGTCCCAACACCGAGGCGCTGACGAGGGGCTTGCCCTGACTGAGACACTCGTCGCTGAGGATGTAGGTCAGCGCGAGACTGTCGGCGGCGTCGATGATGACGTCCGCCCGCGAGACCCACTCCGCGGCATTGGCCGGGGTCAACCGTTCCACGACGGCTTCGACCGTCACTTCCGGGTTCAGCTGCCGCATGGCCGCGGCGGCCGCGCGCGCCTTCGGCTCGCCAAGATCGCTCATGCGGTAGAGCGGCTGGCGGTGCAGGTTGGATTCGTCCACCCGATCGTGATCGACGATGAGCAGGCGCCCGACGCCTGCCGCGCACAGATACTGCAGCACGGCGCAGCCCAGCCCGCCGGCGCCGGCCACCAGGACGGCGGCGGCTGCGAGGCGCTCCTGCCCTTGCGCGCCGACCTCCGGCAGGACCATCTGGCGGGCGTAGCGGTCGCTCATGCGAGAGCACCCTGGCGGACCCAACTCCTCATGCGCTCCTCAGGGACCGGATCGCGGACGATATCCGTCACCACGGCCGCGGAGTCGGCTCCGGCCGCCAGCACGCCCGGCAAGCGCTCGAGGGTGATGCCGCCGATGGCCACGAGCGGGATGGCGCCGATCCGGCGCTTCCACTCGCCAATGCGCTCCAGCCCCTGGGGAGCAAACGCCATGACCTTGAGCAGAGTTGGATAGATGGGCCCCAGCGCGACGTAGTCAGGCGAGAAGCCGAGGGCACGCGAGAGCTCGGCGTCGTCGTGCGTGCTGATGCCGACGCGGATATTGGCGCGGCGCAGCGCCGGCATGTCCGCGGTGTCGAGGTCGCCCTGGCCCAGATGAACGAAGTCGCAGCCCTCCTCCAGGGCGAGCTGCCAGTGATCGTTGACGACGAGCTGCGCGCCGGCGCGCTCGCACAGATCCCTGGACTCGCGGATCTCGTCTCTCAGCTCCGCGACGGACCGATCCTTGATCCGCAGCTGCACGAGGCGCACACCTGCCGGCAGCAGGCGGCGCATCCACGCTGCGCTGTCCACGATCGGGTAGACAGGCGCCAGCATCATCGCAGTAAAGCCTTGCCGATGACCGGTGTGGAAGGTACCGCGAGATCACGCGGCTCCATGGGTCCGGCCTCATACGCGGCCCTACCCGCAGCCACCGCCTGCGCGAATGCGCCGGCCATGCCGACGGGATCGCGCGCCTGCGAGACGGCCGTGTTGATCAGCACCGCGTCGAAGCCAAGCTCCAGCGCCTGTGATGCGTGCGACGGGACGCCGATGCCGGCGTCGACCACCATTGGCACCTCGGGAAGTCGGGCTCGCAGCGTTTTCAGGCCGAAGAGATTGTTGAGGCCGCGGCCGGAGCCGATGGGCGAGCCCCAGGGCATCAGCACGCGACAGCCGGCGTCGAGCAGACGCTCCGCGACGATGAGGTCCTCGGTGGTGTAGGGGAAGACGTCGAAGCCCTCTTTGCAGAGGATGCGTGCTGCTTCCACCAGGCCGAAGACATCCGGCTGCAGCGTCTCGTCCTCTCCGATGACCTCGAGCTTCACCCAGGAAGTGCCGAAGACCTCCCGGGCCATTTGCGCCGTCGTCACGGCTTCCTTCACGGAGTGACAGCCCGCGGTGTTGGGCAGCACGCGTACGCCGAGGTCGCGGATGATCGACCAGAACCCCTGCCCTGCGCGCTCGCCACCCGACTCGCGCCGCAGCGACACGGTGACGATCTGTGTCCCGCTCGCCTTCACCGCCTCCGTCAGGATGGACGGTGACGGGTAGCGCGCGGTACCGAGCAGCAACCGCGAGGTGAGCTCCGCCTCATAGAGTCGCAACATGGCCGCTTCCGCTCCTAACCGCCTTGCATCGGCGCCAGCACTTCGATCCGGTCACCGTCGGCGAGTCGAGCCGCCCGGCGCTGCGCTGCCGCCACGAACTCGCCGTTGACGGCCGTCGCGATCACCGCGCCGCCATAGCCCAGCTCTTCGAGTGCGCCGGAGAGATCCGCCGCGCGAACTTCACGCGAGGCGCCGTTGACGAGAATCTGCATGCATCACCTCGAGAGAATCCACCGCTGCCAGCACGCACTCCGCCGCCTGGCGCGCGAGCGCCGGGGCGAGGAGAAAGCCGTGGCGGTAGAGCCCGTTGACGTAGACGGTGCCACCTATGAGACAGACTCGCGGCAGATTGTCGGGAAAGGCGGGCCGCACACCGGTGCCGATCTCGACGATCTCCGCCTCGCCGAACGCCGGGTGCAGGGCATATGCCGCGCCGAGGAGCTCCAGCATGGAGCGCGCCGTGATGCGCGTCGGCTGATCGCTCTCGATCATGGTCGCGCCGATCATGTAATGACCGTCGCCCCGCGGCACGATGTATACGGGCACGCGCGGATGCAGCACGCGGACGGGCCGCGACAAGCTGACATCCGGCAACCTGACGACCAACATTTCGCCCTTGACGCCACGGAGGTCCTGCAGCACGTCGCGCGCCTCGAGGCCACGGCAGTCGATGAGGATGCCGCCGGCGGCCTGCGCCGCCAGCCTCTTTTCCTGACAGGCCTGCGCATCGGCTCCGAAGCGGATCGCAGCACCGAGGGTCGTGAGTCGCGCGGCCAGGGCAGCGAGCGCCGCACGCGGATCGAGGTGCCCTTCCTCAGGGAAGTAGAGCGCCTGGCTGAAGCGGCCCGCGAGATCGGGCTCGAGCGCCGCGATCGTCGGCTCATCGAGCCATTGATAGCGCTCCGTGCGCCGCGCGAACTGGCGCAGCTCCCCGGCGTCGCGCCCATGGGCCACGACGAGGCTGCCGCGCCGGACGGTGGCCGGGAATTTCGCTGCCCACCAGGCCAGGCTCTCCGTGCCTAACGTCGCCACCAGAGGCTCGGCGCTCTCCCGCTCGCACCACGGCGCGAGCATGCCGCCCGCATACCAGGAGCAGCAGCCCGCGCCCAGCCGCTCGCCGCGCTCCAACACCTCCACCGCCACGCCGCGCTCGGCGAGCTCCACCGCGCAGGCGAGCCCCGCGACGCCGGCGCCGAGGACGATGGCGCGCATGCTCAGGTCTGCGGGTCGCCGGCGGACACGTAGATCTCGCTGCCCGCGGCGCGGAACTTGTCCGCCATCTCCTGCATGCCCTGCTGCCTCGCCTCGGCGCGCACCTCGTGCGAGATGCGCATGGAGCAGAACTTCGGCCCGCACATGGAGCAGAAATGCGCGACCTTGTGGGCCTCCTTCGGCATCGTCTGGTCGTGGAAGGCGCAGGCGGTGTCGGGATCGAGCGAGAGGTTGAACTGGTCGCCCCAGCGGAAATCGAATCTCGCGCGCGATAATGCGTCGTCACGCTCGCGGGCGCCGGGATGGCCCTTGGCAAGATCGGCGGCGTGCGCGGCGATCTTGTACGTAATGACGCCGACCTTGACGTCGTTGCGGTCCGGAAGTCCCAGATGCTCCTTCGGCGTGACGTAGCAGAGCATCGCCGTCCCGTACCAGCCGATCATCGCCGCCCCGATGGCGGAGGTGATGTGGTCGTAGCCCGGTGCGATGTCAGTGGTGAGGGGGCCCAGGGTGTAGAACGGCGCCTCGCCGCAGGTGGCGAGCTGCTTGTCCATGTTTTCCTTGATCTTGTGCATCGGCACGTGGCCCGGTCCCTCGATCATCACCTGGCAGTCGCGCTTCCAGGCGATGCGCGTCAGCTCGCCGAGGGTCTCGAGCTCCGCGAATTGGGCGGCATCGTTGGCGTCGGCGATCGAGCCCGGGCGCAGGCCGTCGCCCAACGAGAAGCTGACGTCGTAAGCGCGGCAGATCTCGCAGATCTCCTCGAAGTGCTCGTAAAGGAAGCTCTCGCGATGATGCGCGAGGCACCACTTCGCCATGATGGAGCCGCCGCGGGAGACGATGCCGGTGACGCGGTTGACGGTGAGCGGCACGTAATGCAGCCGCACGCCCGCATGAATCGTGAAGTAGTCGACGCCCTGCTCCGCCTGCTCGATCAGTGTGTCGCGGAAGACTTCCCAGGTGAGATCCTCGGCGATGCCGCCCACTTTCTCGAGCGCCTGGTAGATGGGCACGGTGCCGATGGGCACCGGCGAGTTGCGCAGGATCCACTCGCGGATGGTGTGGATGTTGCGTCCTGTCGAGAGGTCCATCACCGTGTCCGCGCCCCAGCGGATCGCCCAGACCATCTTGTTCACTTCCTCGGCGGTCGAGGAGGTGACGGCGGAGTTGCCGATGTTGGCGTTGATCTTCACCAGGAAGTTGCGGCCGATGATCATCGGCTCCGACTCCGGGTGGTTGATGTTCGCCGGAATGATGGCGCGGCCGGCGGCGACCTCGGCGCGCACGAATTCGGGAGTGACGAAGTCCGGGATCGCGGCGCCCCAGGACTCGCCATCGCGCGCGCCGGCGGTGCGTTGGCGCTCGCGGCCGAGATTCTCGCGGATCGCGACGAATTCCATCTCCGGCGTGACGATGCCCGCCCGGGCGTAGGCGATCTGAGTGACGGCGGCAGCGCCTCGTGCCTTGAGCGGCCGGCGCCTCAGGGGGAATGTCGGTGCCGCGGCGGCGCCGATTTCCGTGAAGCCGTTGTCCTCCGGTCGCACCGGCCGACCCTCGCCCGCGACCACATCGCCGCGCGCCAGGATCCACTCTTCCCGCGGGCGCGAGAGCCCGCGCTCGATATCGATGCGCACGGCCGGATCGGTGTAGGGGCCCGAAGCGTCGTAGACGACGAGCGGCGGCTCGCCTGCGGAGGGATGCAGTGCGATCTCCCTCATGGGAACGCGCAGCTGCGGATGGATGTGGCCGGCCGCGAACACCTTGCGGGACGCGGGCAGCGAGTCTGAGACGACGGTCAGCGGAACGGCACTCATCGTGGATGCTCCTCGAGCGGTTGGGACCGCGGAAGATCCAGCGAGGCCGTCGTGAGAAAGTGGAAGGCGGACCGAGAACTTTCCTACGCCAGCATGAACTGGATCAGGTTCGAAGGGTCGCCACGCTGCGCCGTGCCGGCGCCATTGGCCTCTCAGCCCCTTGGCGGGGCTCCCCTAGTCTTCTGCTGGCGGGAACACTAGTCCACGGGTGCGGGGGGGTCAAGGTGTACGTCGGGGTCACCTTGGACGCAAGCGGATCGGTAAGAACTGCAAACTGGAGGGCAATCTTTGCAAGAGATTGCAAAAAATAGAGGAGCCGGCAGCGCGATGGCCGCCGGCACTCGATGCCCTGAAAGGGACCCCGTTAGGACCTGGTGTCCCGGTGCGAGTCGCCTCCGCCTCCATGGCTGGCCTGGCCGCCCTTGCGGCCGGCTTCGGCGGCAAGCTCCGGATTCTGCGAGAAGCTGCGCTTCTCATCCGGCACGCTCTGCCCGCCCTTGCGGCCCGCCGTGGCGGCAAGCTCGCGATTCTGCGAGAAGCTGCGCTTCGCGCCGGGCACACTCTGCCCGCCTTTACGGCCTGCCTCTGCGGCAAGTCGGCGATTTTGCGAGAAACTACGCTTCTCGTCGGGGACAGCCTTACCGCCCATGCTGGCGATCTGCTTCTGCCGCTCCGCATTCATCGAGGCGAATCCCCGATTGGAAGTGCGTCCCTCCGAGAGGCGTCCGTCGTGACCTGATACCTGAGCCATCACTTATCTCCTCACACAAGCTGTGTTCGTTGGGGGTCGCTGGCAACCACAGCGGCAGCAATCGATGTGCGGCCCAAGGACTTCGTCGAGAACATCCTGGCCAGCGAGCAACGAGAATGAAGCAAGAGGCATGCCGGCCGCCATCATCCTTTAGTGGGGGGTGGCAGGCTCTCAGGTTCCTACAACTTTGGTTGTATGCGTCAGGGGCTCTTCGGAGAGGGGTCGGGGTGGGCGGCGGCACGCTCGCCGTCCTTGGCGCGCTGCTGGCGATCGATCCCGGAGATCTCCTGCTGCAGGATCGCCTTGACGTTCGCCGGCGGATTGAGGCCGAGAAGCCGGGTGAAGCGCGTGCGCGCGAGCGGCAGGTCACCCCGGCGCAGCGCCGCGGCCGCTCCGAAGAAGAGCGCCTGCGGCGAGGCGGGATTGATGGCGAGCGCCCGCTCGATCAGTGCGCTGGCCTGGCCGGTCAGCTCGGAGTCGTCGATCAGCACGAGGGCGTTCGCCTCCCCGATGAGCGCCTCGGCGCTGCGGCCACCCGCGACGCGATCGGCGCGATCGAAGGCGCGCACCGCGAGCGGATATTCCTCGAGCTGCACGTAGGAGCGTCCAAGCAGCAGCCAGCCGTCGAGATCGTCGGGATGGTCATTGAGCCGGTGCACCAGCCGCTCGACCATTCCCTCGGGCGAAGCGACGCCCGGGGACTTGCGCCACGACCAGTTGCTCCAGGTGGTGTAGAGCACCGCCGAGCCGATGACCAACACGCCCACCACCACGACGGCGGTCCAGGGCGCCGAGTCGGCCTGCGACATGGGCTTCAGCAGCGGGACGGTGATGAGCGCCACACAGATCGCCGCGAGGACCACGGCAAGTACGATGAAGACGATCATCCGCTAGGTACCCGTCAGGTCGTTGTCATCAAGGTCGGTCGCGGCGAGCGCCGCGCGGTGGCGGATGACTCTCAACGCGGCGATCACTCCGACGAGGAGCAGCGCGCCCGGGGTCAGCCACAGCCATGCCGTTTTCGCGACGAAAGGCGGCTTGAAGAGGATGAAGTAGCCGTAGCGTGACACCATGAAGTCGCGGATCTGCTGGTCCGTCTTGCCGGCGAGGAGCATGTCCCGGATCTGCCGGCGCATGTCGGCCGCCAGATCCACCGGCGAGTCGGCGAGCGACTCGTCCTGGCACTGCATGCAGCGGAATCCCTGAATGAGCCCCAGATACCGCGTCTCGAGCTGCGGGGTCGGCATCTGCTCCGGCGCGATGGCGTACGCGGTCGTGGACCCGAGCAAGAGTACGGCCATGAGAGCGACAACGAAGATGGAGACGGCGCGGGCTGACATCAGGAGCTCGAGGCGGTGCCCGCTGTCTGGGCCGTCGGCAGCCGCGGCAGGATCTGCTGCTCCCAGGCATCCTGAGTGATCGGACCGATGTACTTGTAGACGACGATGCCCTGCGGGTTCACCAGGAAAGTCTCCGGTGCGCCGTATACGCCCCACATGATCGCCTCACTCCCGTCCCGGTCGACCGCGATGGTCTGATAGGGGTCGCCGGCATCTTTCAGGAACGAGAGCGCATCTCCCCTATCGTCCTTCCAGTCGAGCCCGACCAGGGGAATGATCCCCGACTGTTTGATCTTGAGGAGCATGTCGTGCTCCGCGCGGCAGGACACGCACCAGGTGCCCCAGACGTTGAAGAGGTACCAATGACCATGCAGCTGGTCCGAGCTGACTCTGCGGCTGGGATCGGTGAGGCTCGGCAGCGAGAAGTCGGGCGCCGGCTTGCCGATGAGGGGCGAGGGAATCAGGTCTTTGTCGGGCGACTGCTTGATGCCGATCGCGAGCACCACCACGAGCAGCCCGAAAGCCGCCAGCGGAGCGATGAAGCGCAAGCGACCCTTCATGCTTCGCTCCGCGTGATCGCGGCGACGGGTGATCTCGCCGGCTCCTCGACCGGCGCCAGACGGTAGCGGCGATCGGAGATGGCGAGCATTCCGCCTGCCGCCATGATGAAAGCGGCCAGCCAGATGAAGCTCACGAGCGGGCGGACCTGCAGTCGCAGGCTCCAATGGCCCTCACCCAGGTCCTGCCCCAGCGCGACCAGGACGTTGCTGGTGTAGTACATCTGTATCGAGGATGCGGTCGTGACGGTGTGCTGTACCCAGTACTGGCGCTTCTCCGGGTGCATCACCGCGACGGGCGCACCGTTGCGGGTCACGATGACGGTGGCGCCGACACCGCTGTAGTTCGGTCCCTCGATGGGCTGGACGCCCTCGAACTGGAATTGATAGGCGCCGAGCTGCGCCGCGCTGCCTGGCGCGAGCGCCACGTCGCGCTCCGCGGTGAACCCTTCCACCGCAGTGATGGAGACGACGAAGATGCCGAGCCCGATGTGCGCGAGGGTCATCCCCAGCACCGCGCGCGGGATGGTGATGTGACGGCGCAGGCGGTCGATGGGATCGATCAGCGATGAGAGGATGATCCAGGCGCCGAGCGTCATACCTACCGGGGCGAGCACCCGCCCGCCGGTGAAGAGCCCGAAGACCACCGCGCAGCCGATCACCGCGGCGGCGATCAGAGTCAGCACGAGGGGGCGAGCCCGCTCGCCCAGCTTGCCCCGCTTCCAGCGGGCGTGGATGCCGAGCGAAAGCAGCGCCAGCAGCGGCAGCATCGAGAGGAGGAACGTCGGGTTGAAATACGGCGGCCCGACGGAGAGCTTGCCGAGACCGAGCGCCGATGAGATGAGCGGCGCCATCGTGCCGGCGAACACCGTCGCGCAGGCGGTGACGAGCAGGATGTTGTTGAAAAGGAGGAACGACTCGCGCGCGGTGAGCTCGAAGCCGGCCTCGGACTTGAGGAGCGGCGCCCGCCAGGCGTAGAGCGCCAGGGCGCTGCCGATCATCACGATGAGAAACGCGAGAATGAAGGTGCCGCGCGTCGGGCTCGCCGCAAACGAATGCACGGACACCAGCACGCCGGAGCGCACCAGGAAGGTCCCCACGAGACTGAGCGAGAAGGCGAGCACCGCGAGGAGCAGCGTCCAACTCTTGAAGAGACCGCGCTTTTCGGTCACGGCCAAGCGAATGGATGAGCGCGGTCGCCATGAGCCACGGCATGAAGGACGCGTTCTCCACCGGGTCCCAGAACCAGAACCCGCCCCACCCCAGCGTGTAGTACGCCCACCAGCTGCCGAGCGCGATGCCGCAGGAGAGAAACGCCCACGCGGCTGCGGTCCAGGGCCGCGTCCAGCGCGCCCAGTCGCTTGTCGAGCCGCCCCTCGAGCATGGCGGCGCCCGGCGAAAGCGAAGGCCACCGCGAGGCCGACGTAGCCGGTGTAGAGGATCGGCGGATGGCCGGCGAGCCCCGGGTCCTGCAGGATGGGATTCAGGCTCTGGCCGTCGGGCCAGGGCGGATCGAGGCGCAGGAATGGGTTCGAGGTGGCGAGGGTGTAGAGCAGGAAGCCGAAGCTGATGAGGCCGAGCACGCCGAGCATTCTCGAGGCGAAGGGCTTCGGCAGGCGCGAGGTGCCGAAGGCCGCCGCCACCGTCCAACACGCGAGGAGGAAGATCCAGAGGATGAGCGACCGGAATGCGAGCCCCAGACGGCCGCCACGCGATAGAAGAGCGGCAGCGCGGAGTTGGAATTCTCCGCGACGTAGGCGACGGAGAAGTCATTGGCCACGAACGAGGCGACGAGGCAGCCCATGGAGGTCGGCGACCATGACGAACTGACCGGAGACGGCGGGCGTCACGGCGGCTATCCAACGATCGCGCTTGAGCGCAGGACCCACGATGCCGAAGAATGCCTGCAGCGCCGCGAGCAGCATCGCGAGGATCAGCGCGAACTGACCTAGCTCAGGAATCATTTATTGCTGCTCCGCGGCGGGTTGGGCGTCGGAGCGGCGCTCGCGGTGGCCGGCGCCTCTTCAGCGCCGAATCGCGCGGCTGGCCATGGCGGGTGTCGAGCTTCGGCGCCCCGATGCCGGGCGGCCGGTAGTTCTCGTCGTGCTTGCGCGAGCACCTCGTCCGCTGACGAAGGTCCCGTCGGGTCGCATTTCGCCGTGCGCGATCACGCCCGCGCCCTCGCGGAAGAGATCGGGCAGCACGCCTGTATAGACGACGGGAATCGTGCTGCTTGAAGTCCGTTACGGTGAAGTGCACCTCCATGCTGCCCGGGCTGGCGCGCGACGCTGCCCTTCTCGACCATGCCGCCGAGGCGGAACTGCTGCCCGCCGGGTGGACTTGCCCTGAGCGCGACCTGGGTGGGTACGAAGTAGAAGGTGACGTCCTGGCGGAACGCACTCAGCGCCAGCGCGCCTGCCACGCTCACTCCCGCCAGAATGCCGAGCACCAGCACCAGCCGGCGACGTCTTGGGGTCATATCTCAGTGCCTCCAATGGCGAGTCTGCTGCAGCGCCTCCTTGCGCGAGCGCTTCAGGAGCCGCCGCGCCCACACGATGTTGAGCGCTATGACCGCGAAGGTAACCGCGTACGCGGCCAGACGTATGCCGCATAGCCGCCCATGTCGAGAAAGGTACTCACGGCTGCAATGCCTCACGGATCCAGCTGGCCGTGCGCTCGCGGCTCAGCACCTCGCCGCGCAGCCTGACGAGGAGCAGCGCGCCGAAAAACAGTGTGAATCCCAGCAACATCATGAGGAGCGGGATGAGCATCGATGGCGGCATGGTGGGCTTGCCCAACGTCATCACGGAGGGCGCCTGGTGCAGCGAGTTCCACCAGATGACCGAATAATGAATGATCGGCACGTTCACCACACCCACGATCGCCAGCACGGCGCTCACCCGGTCCGCCCGCTGCACGTCATCGAACGCCGACCGCAGGCCCATGTAGCCAAGATACAGGAAGAGCAGGATGAGCTCCGAGGTCAGGCGCGGATCCCATTGCCAGTAGGTGCCCCACATGGGCGCGCCCCAGAGCGACCCGGTGACCAGTGCCGCGAAGGTGAAAGAGGCCCCGATCGGCGCGCAGCTCGCCGCCACCGCGTGCGCCACCTTCATCCGCCAGATGAGCCCGATCGCCGCGGCCACGGCCATGGTCGTATAAACGAGGAGCGACATCCAGGCACTCGGGGCATGTACGTAGATGATGCGGTAGCCGTCCCCCTGCTGATAGTCCGGTGGTGCCAGTATCAGTCCGCCAATGAGACCCGCAACGATGAGTACCGCCGCCGGCCACGCCAGCCACGGCGTCAGGCGCCCCGCCACGCGGTATACGTGTGGCGGCGAGGCGAGTCGGTGAAACCACGTCCAGGCCATCGATTTTTCCAGTCTCACTCCAGGTTGATGCGAACGGCCGCCGCGGCGGCCAGCGGCGCCAGCGTCAGACCCAGCACGGCGAGCGCGCCGAGCAATTGCAGCGGTACCCCATAGGCCGCGCCATCGATCGCCAGTTCCGTGGCGCGGGCGCCGAAGATCAGCACCGGAATCTCGAGCGGCAGCGTGAGGAGCGACAGCAGCGCTCCCGACCGGCGGATGCCGAGCGTCAAACCCGCCCCGATCGAGCCGATCAGACTGAGCGCCACGGTCCCCACCGCCACCGAAGCAACGATGCCCGGCACGGCTGCGGCCGGTGCGCCCAACGCCATCCCGGCGAGCGGCGCCATCAAGGCGAGCGGCAGCCCGGTGAGCAGCCAGTGCGTCGCCGTCTTTGCCGCGAGCAGCCAGGTGAGCGATCGTCCCGAGAGCGCGTACTGCTCGAGCGTCCCGTCCTGTGCGTCGTCGCGGAAGAGCAGCTCGAGCGCGAGCAGTGAGGATAGCAGGGCCGCCGCCCAGACCACACCGGCCGCCATCGGCTTCAGGCGCGGGAGCTCGGGGCTGACCCCCAGGGGGAACAGTGTGGTGACGATGGCAAAGAAGGCGAGCGGTTGCACGAGCTGACTGCGCTTGCGGAACGCTAGCTTGAGATCGCGCGCGACCATCAGGCGGGCGGCGGTCAGGGCCGGCACGGCGTCGCGGCTCTGGGACCTTACCCACTCGCCGTGCGTGGCACCTGCCTCGCGCCCGCGAAGATGCGTCGCCGGATCCCCGATGGCTCGCGAGTTAGCCAAGAGTCAGCTCCATGCGCTGTAGCCCATCGGCGGACACCGTGAGCTCGTGATGCACGGCCGCGAGCGCGAGACCTCCAGCTTGCAGATGCTCATCGATCAGCGCGCCGACGAGCCCCTGCCCCTCGGCATCGAGATTCGTAGTCGGCTCATCCAGCAACCAAAGCGGTACGCGCATCAATGTGAGTCCCGCGAGAGCCGCTCTGCGTTTCTGTCCCGCAGAGAGAGTTCGGACCGGCCGATCCGCCCAACGCTCCCCGCCGACGCGCTCGAGCGCGCTGTCGAGTTCCGGCCGCTCGACCCTGCGCCTGACCCCAACCCAGTAGTGGAGGTTCTCGCGCGCGGTCAGCTCCGCCTTCAGCGGCGGCTCGTGCCCCAGGTAGGCAAGTTGCGCGTGGAAGGCGTGCATGTCCTTGCGGATATTCTCCCCGCACCAGGTGATCTCCCCTCCTTCCGGGTACGCGAGACCGCAGGCCGTCCGCAGGAGGGTCGTCTTGCCTGCACCGTTCGCGCCGGTAAGCTGCAAGCACTGCCCTGCCCTGACCTGAAACCTCACCCCGCGCAGGACATGATGGTCCCCGCGCCAGAGGTGCACGTTCTCCCCTTCGAGACGGTACTCGGACATGCCCAATTGTCGCCGATAAGCGTCGCCAATTCAGCAGCTTATCACCACCCGCCGCCCGCGCCCGTCGGGGCCATCGCAACTTGGGTAGAATCCGCCCGCACCCCTTGCCCGGGTGGCGAAATCGGTAGACGCAAGGGACTTGAAGAGATTTGAGCACCCGGCGCGGAAACGCCCGGCGTGAATGGGGTCAAATTCGGTGGACCAGCAGCACGTCAGGGTGGCTGCAATACCGAGCTAAGCCGCGAGTCGCTCGCGGAAAGTGTAGAGACTTGACGGCCCCCGCCTAAACCGCGTGTCGCGCGGCAGGGTGAAGGTAAAGTCCAGACCACAAATGCGCGCAGCCGCCGCGAGCATCGATCGCCGGGGCGCGCAGCAGCGAAAGCTGTAGTGGTAAGAAAATCCCTCGGGGGCAACCCCATGCCGGTTCGAGTCCGGCCCCGGGCACAACCTCGTTGCAGATGGCACACGCTGAGCGGAACAAAGTCCGGGCGGCGTATAGCCGGGCCGAGCGATTGGCGGAGCGGAGAAAGATGATGCAAGCCTGGGCGGACTACCGCGACGGGCTGCGCGTCGGCAGCAGTGAGATTGTCGCGACTGATACCGTGCGGTCGGAACCCTCCAATGACCCTGTGGATGAGTCGCGCGAGCGAAAAAAGCCGCATGGCGTCCCGACAGCTCAATTGGAGCTCAGCCTCGATATCGGCAGCTGAGGCAGAGTACCATTGTTAGGTGAACCTGAATTTAGGCCCAAAGGGGCGCATTCGCACGTTGAATCTACAGGATCGGATCATTCCTGATCCCGCTGGCGGGTGCAGGCCAATCCGCGGCACGCGACTTCCAGTCGCCGTGGTCGTGGGGAGTCTTGCAGGCGGAATGACGTTTCATGAGATCCAGCGGGAATATGACATTACGGCCGACGATATCCGGGCAGCTTTGAAATATCTTTCTGACCTCCTACGATAGAAATCGGCGCACGTATCCCTGCGCGCTGCCTAGTTCGGCCGGCCCATGGCGTCGGATTGTGCGTCTTTCGCCGACGTGTCTGGAGCGCCATTTATAGGCGAATAGCCCAGAAATGCAGGCTTGGCACGAGCTGAGTTCTGGCTGTATGCTGACTGAATGGGATCGAACCCGAGACATTCTCATGAACGCCAATCTGCGACAGCCTCCGGTCGAAGAGCGCGTAAAGCTCGTCGAAGACCTATGGGATAGCATCGCTGAAGATCGGAAGGCGCTTCCGGTCACACCGGAGCAAAAGGCCGAACTTGACCGTCGCCTGGCGGCCTACGAGATCGACAAGAATCGCGGCCGGCCGGCAGCTGATGTCGTGGCCGACATATGCCGGCGTCTGTGACGGTTTACAAATCTGACAAGGATGGGCTCGTCGTCATCGCAGTATTGCACGGTAGCCGTCATCCACGCGCATGGAAGGAGCGCCGGTAGACGGGATTCCAATCAATATTTGCGGCCGCGAACCCCTCTTGAAGAGACTGCTCGTTAACCGTAAGCGTCTGCGCATGTCATCTTAACGCTGGATGTTAACGTCGGAGGGTTCCAGCCCTCGTGCGTTTCGTCTTGCCCCGCATGAGTTTCCGCACCCTTTCCCTGGCCTTATGCCGCGGAAACGGTAAATGCGCGAAGTCCTTCCAGTGTGGCGAACTTCAGGGTCAGGCCGGCACGAATATGGGGCATCCATTTCTCATACTCCGACGGCAACTCGCGCAGATAATCCCCCGTCCCGTGTAGGAGAAGGGCCACGTCTTTCACCGCCATGAATACGGGCAGTCGTTCTGATTCAATCATCATCCCTATCATTGGAGGCAGCTCCCCGTAGGCGGCCGCCAGTATGGGATCGGTCGGAAATGAGGGAACAGAGATGCCGATCGCGCGCCGGCGCACGGGGCTAATCGAACACCCCTGGGATGTCCGCTTTCGGAGCGCAGCCGCGCAGTGAGTTACCGGCCCGGCCCGGTACCGTCAGTGCGCCTCCGTGTCACGTGCTGGAGTATCCGCGGTCTCCGCCCCGGTAAGCAGTGCGGTCATCTGCTCGAATGGAAGCGGACGGCTGAAGAGATAGCCCTGAATCTCGTCGCACCGGAGCAATCGCAGCAGCTTCGACTGCTCCGCCGATTCCACGCCCTCGGCGATGACCTTGAGGTTGAGGGAGTGCGCCAGCGAGATGATCGTCTGCACCAAGGTCATGGTATCCGGGTCGTCGGACATCGCCAGGACGAACGACCGGTCGATCTTGAGCGCCTGCACCGGGAGTTTGGCCAGATAGCTCAAAGACGAGTAGCCCGTACCGAAATCGTCGATCGCGATCATGACCCCCTGCTCACGCAGCTCTTTGAGCTTGCGGATGTTCTCCTCGACATCTTCCATCAGAAGACCCTCGGTGATCTCCAGATCGATCCCCGGGGGCACCGCGCCGTCGGCCAGCGCGGCGGTCACCGTCTCCACGAAATCCCGCTTGCGCATCTGAACGGGAGACACGTTCGCCGCTATGCGCGGCGCCGCGATGCCGCGCTCTATCCACTGACGGTGATCGCGGACGGCCCGCGATAAGACCCATGCGCCCACCTCGAGAATCAATCCCGTCTCCTCGAGGAGCGGAATAAACTTAAGCGGCGGGACCAAGCCGAGTTCCGGGCTCTGCCAGCGCAGCAGTGCCTCCGCGCCCACGATGCGCTGCGTTTGCAGCTCGAGCTTCGGCTGGTAGTGCAGCACGAACTCCTCCTTCTCGAGCGCCCGCCGGAGCTTGGTCTCCAAGCTGCGCTTCTCGGCGTTCCTCTTTACCATCTCCGGAGCATGAAAGACGTGCGTCTCGCCAGTTTCCTTGGCTCGTCTCAGCGCAACTTCGGCGCACGAGAGGAGCGCCTCGGCATCGGCTCCATCCGCCGGAAACGCCGCAATGCCGGCTTTGGCGGAGATACTGACTTCGGACCCACCGATGTCGAACGGACCGCCGAAGATGTTGGCCCACATTCCCGCCAAGGTATGCTCGAGGCGGGAGCGGTCTCTCGCCCCCTGAAGTAGGATCGCGAACACATCGCCCGCGACCCGGGCCGATTGGGAGTTGCCTGCGGTGTGCGCGAGCCGGTCAGCCAAAAGCTTGAGCAGCGCGTCGCCCGCCTGGCGGCCCAGGGAATCGTTGACCGTGCTGAGTCGCTCTACATCGACGAGCACGAGAACGATCTCCTCTTGCGCGGCATGTGCCGCAAAGAGGAATTGGCTCAGACGTTCGATGAACAGGGTGCGATTGGCAAGACCGGTCAGCGGGTCGTAATAAGCGAGGTAATCGGCACGGGCCGCCTTCTCGATGTGATCGAGCGCAAAGGCGATATCGCCGGCCAGTTCCTCCAACAGTCTCATCTCGGCTTCGTCGAAGAAGCCGGTTTCCCCGGCGTAGAGTGCCAGCACACCGACGACATCACCGCCGATCAGCAGCGGGATGTAGACAGTGGACTGGATACCCCGCTGCGCGGATTCGGCCTGCAGCAGAATTCGCTCATCCTTTGACATATCGTTGCTGATGACGGCCCTGCCGTCGATAACCGCGCAGCCGGCGAGTCCGCCCCCGGGCGAGCCGCGATCAGCAATGCTGAGCGGAATGCGCTTGATGTAATCTTCGTCCATCCCGTGCGACGCGAGGATGCTCAGCCGCATCGCGGGGCGATCCACGAGACCGAGCCATGCGAGCTTGAAGTTCCCTACCTCGACCGCAATCCGGCAGGCTCCGCGGAAGAGCTCGTCCTGACTGCGCACGCGCACGATCAGCGCGTTGATGTTGCTCAGCACGGCATAGACACGGTTCAGGTGGCGGATCTTCAAGTCCGCCCGTTTGCGCTCGGTGATGTCGCGCGCGATCTTCGATGCCCCGACGACGCGCCCCTGCGTGTCGAGGATCGGCGAAATCGACAGTGACACGTCGATCAGGCTGCCATCCTTGCGCCGGCGCACGGTCTCGAAGTGAGTGACGCGCTTGCTGCGTCGCAGCCGCTCGAGGATGCTCGATTCCTCATCGAGCCGGTCGGGAGGGACGATGAGCGCGATCGGCCGGCCAAGGGCCTCTCCGGCATCGTAGCCGAAGAGTTTGCGCGCACCCGCGTTCCAGCTCGTGATGATGCCATCGAGAGTCTTGCCGAGGATGGCATCGTCGCTCGATTCCACGATGGCGGCCATTCGCGCCCGCATCTCTTCGGAGCGCGTGCGCTCGGTAACGTCCTCGCCAATGCACGCGACACCCGTCACCTCGCCGGCCAAGGACCGCAGCACAATGTTGTTCCAGCGAATCAGCCGACGCTGACCGCTTCGTGTCAGGATCTCATTGTCGTGGTGCCACGCATCCGGTTGATCGGCGAGCAAGGAGGCGAACACGTCGGAGAGCGGGGGACCATCCTCGGGCGGAATGAATGTCTTGAACCAGTTTTTGCCGAGCACGTCTTCGCGCTGCCACCCGGTCAGCCGCAACAGAAACTCGTTGCAATAAGTGACCCTGGCTTCGCGGTCGAGCATGAGCGACACCATGTGCACTTTGCCGAGGATCTCGCGGAAACGCCGCTCGCTCTCCTGCAACTCATCAATCGCCCGCTTGCGATCGGTAATGTCCTCCGCCACGCCGGCGAGACGGGTCACCTCGGTCCCCTCGCCCCGCACCGGAAAGGCGCGATCCCTGATCCAGCGCACGCTGCCGTCCGGGCGCACGATCCGGTACTCCTCGTCGAAGGTTCCCGCAAGTTGCTTGGTGTGCACCGCCTCGGTGACCCGTTGCCTGTCTTCCGAGTGAATGGACTCGATCCAAAGCTGGGGCGATGCATACAGGGCATCGGCGCTGCGCCCCCAAATCTCCGCATAACCCGGGCTGACGTACAGCAGCTCGTTCTTGGATCGATCGGTGAGCCAGAACACCTCGCGAATGTTGTCCGTCACCTGGTGAAAGCGGCGGTCCGACTCACGCCACTGCGCTTCGGCGCGCTTCTGTGGGGAGATGTCCTGGACCAGCGAGATGAAATGCAAGGTGCCGCTGTCGCTGTGCCGAACGATCGAGGTGATGATGTGAGTCCAGATCACGGCGCCGTTCTTCGAGATCAGGCGCGCCTGCACCTGGTACTCCGCCAGCTTGCCCGCTATCGCGTCGGCCCTTGCCGCGATGCTTGTCTCGATGTCGTCAGGATGCGTCAACCGACGGATGTCGAGAGCCAGCACCTCTGCGCGCGTATAGCCGAGGAGCTCGCAAAAGCGCTGATTGACACTGAGAAGCGTTCCCTCGGAATCGCTGTGCACCACGCCGACCGCCAATCCCTCGAACATCGAGCGATACCATTCCTCCCGCCGGCTGATGGTGCGCAGCGAGGCGAGCACGAGCGTGTCCGCGCCGGTGCTGATCGGGGTGAGGCTGATCTCGACCAGGAGCTCGATGCCGTCCTTGCGCACGGCGCTGAGGCTGATTCCCACGCCCATGGGACGCGCCTTTGGGTTTTCGAAATACTCCGAACTGTGAACCGCGTGGCTTCGCCGCAAGCCCTGGGGTACCAGCTGCTCCAGCGGTCTTCCGTGCAACTCTCCCGGCTGGTAACCGAGCATGTGAGCGGCGCGCGCGTTGACGAGCAGGATCGTGCTGGCCGCATCAACCACGATGCCGGCTTCCGTCATGGAATCCAGCAATTTGCGAGCGTAGCCCTCCGGCGCTTTCTCGCTGTCAGTCACGTCAGCTTACATGTCCGTTTTGACTGTCCTGTTGGTACTCTGACCCCTGCCTCGGTTCGGGTTTCCAGCCGGGCGCTTGCGGCACCAATGACACATCATACTCCCGCATTTCATCGTCCGCCCTACAGGTATCAACATTCTGCCGGAACGACCTCGGAAATGGCTCATGCCCTGGCGGTCCCGCAACGGGCTCGAGCACCGGTCTCGGATCCCGGAGCTGTGACGGCTCTCACGTTACCAGGCCGCAGAAACCGTAGGGCGCTTGTGGGCACGGCTGCGCGGTGCGTTCGAAAGTGCTCCACCGCACGTTTCAGGGATGGGAAATGAGTGCTCCCTCGCGGAGTGTCAAGCGAGGCCGCCGCGATGTGACCTCGAGGATTCCGGGCTCAGATGAGTCGTTCCGACAGCAGCTTCTCGTAAGCGGTTACTGCCGGATGGGCGGGAAATCCCGCCCTGGGGACGAGTGCAAAGAAAACGACGTGTGGCCGAAGACGCGGCTAGACGTCATAAACGGTGCTGTCAATGTCCCGATTGGTTGCCACGCCAATTGGACCGTCATAGCTGTACTCGTCTACTCGGAGCAACGGGTCATCCAGGGCGAGGGAGCGCTTTTTCATCTTGCGCACAGGCAGAAGCTCCGCAACAGGCTTGCCTGCCCGGGCGATCACAATTCGCTCGCCGCGCTCTACTCGGGCAACCAGGCGAGAGAGCTGAGTTTTCGCATCGTGGATATTGACGGTTTTGCCGCGCATACGCGCAGCTTGGCGAACCGAGATGGACTAATCAAGCCGCCGGAGGGCAATCGTCAGTCAGTTGTCGCAATCGAAATGAAGACGCCGGCGGCTTATAAGCAGGTTCATCGCGGAGGGCTTCATGGGAAGAAGACCGCGTCAGGGCGATACCAGGTCGCACTACCCCGGATTAGCTTGGAGTGTGCGCATGGCGGAATAGATGGTTGCGAGCCTCGGGTTTCCGGTCTGGCGCACGGCATCCGCGATCGCGCGCCCCTGACAGGCCTGGCTGAGCGAGGTTCCATGGAGGTCGAGTGGATCGTATTCGGGACATACCCGGCGAGCGGCCCGCTCGATGCGGCGGTAGAGAACCTGGACGCCTCGCTCGGTGGCAAGATCCGTCGTACGGTAGGTGAGCGTTACCGTTGGAGCCTGCGCGACAACGGGCAAAGCGCAACCGGACAGGGCGGACAAGGCGGCGAGCTGAATGAGCACCGTCAGGGCGTGCAGCGACGGTCGTGACCGAATGGCAGGAATCGATGGGGAGCACATGGCATATCTCCTGGCGGTTCGGGGTTGAAGTGTTCCGAAACAGCTTGCGCACGGTACCGTCGCAGCCTGCCGCGCGAATCGGGTAGGCGCCCCCAACTTGCGACCTCTCGCACCCCATTTTTTCGAGCCGGCCGCCAGAATGCGGGTGGCGATCGGCTTGGTCTGGATGGGCCCCTCGGTTGCATAATCGGCGCATATGCAGCTGCTCGAACGCCAAAGCGAGCTTGAGACGCTAAGTCGGTGCCTGCAGGAGGCCCGAGCGGGTTCCGGCAAGCTGATCCTCATTGCCGGGGAAGCCGGCATGGGCAAGAGCTCGCTCGTGGAGCAGTTCGCGCTGGAGCACCGGCGCGAGGCGCGTGTGCTGTGGGGCGCGTGCGATCCGCTCACCACGCCGCGGGCGCTCGCACCGGTGCGCGAGATTGCCGCGCAAACCATTGGCCTCGGGGCGCCCGGCACCGACGAGGCTGAATCACGCGATCGGCTGTTTCGCGTTCTGCTCGATGAGGTCTCACGGCGTGCCGGCACCGCAAGCATCCTCGTCCTCGAGGATCTTCACTGGGCGGACGAGGCGACGCTCGACTTCCTGCGTTTCATGGGTCGCCGCATGCAGCGCACCAGTGCGCTCCTTCTCGCGACCTATCGCGACGAAGAGCTCTTCCCCGCGCATCCCCTGCGCCTGGCTCTCGGGGAGCTGACGGGACTGCAGGTCATCCGGCTCCGGCTTGCGCCGCTGTCCCTCGCGGCGGTCGAGATGCTTGCGCGCGAGAGCGGACGCGACGCTCGCCTGCTGCACGAGACGACCGGGGGCAATCCGTTCTTCGTGCGCGAGGTGCTCGCGAGCCCGGGCGAGCCGGTTCCGGAAACAGTGCGCGATGCGGTCCTGGCGCGGCTCGCGCGCTGCTCGGGCACGACCCGCGAGCTTGCCGAGCTCGTCGCGATCTCGCCAACCAGAACCGAGGCTTGGCTCGTCGATGCCGTTCTGGGAATCTGCCTGGCAATCGTCGACGAAGCCGGTGCTCGCGGCCTGCTCGAAATCCAGAGCGACTCAGTCGGATTTCGCCATCAGCTTGCGCGGCTTGCGGTACTCAGCGCGATTGCGCCCGAGCGCATCCGGGCGATGCACATCAAGGTGCTCGATGCGCTCAGGCGCCGTGGCGCGGACCCTGCCCGCCTCGTGCATCACGCGGTTTTGGCTGCGGATGCGGCAGCGGTTCTCGAAAATGCGCCGCTCGCCGCCAGACAGGCGGCTCGGCTCGGCGCCCACCGGAGACAGCGATCAGAGAAGGCCACAGCCGTGTATTCGCTTCCGTGGTCCGAGTGATGAATCACTTTCTCGGGGTGACGCTGCGCGAGGGCCATGTCCAATGCTTGCAGCACCAGGGCGCTGGCCAGACGCTCCGCCATCGCCCATCCGACTACGTACCGGGAGAACACATCGAGGATCGCCGCCAGGTACAGCCATCCTTCATCAGTGGGGATGTAGGTCACGTCGGCCAACCACAAGGCGTTCGGACGGCTCGCCGTGAAATGCCGCTGGACCAGGTCTGGGGCGTACTGCTCGGGTTTTCCAGGGCGCGTCGTGCAACGGAAGCGACGCTTCTGCACTCCCTTCAAGCCCGCACGGCGCATCAGCCGCGCCACCCGCTTGCGCCCCACGCGCACCCCGTGCTCCAAGCGCAACTCCATATGGATCCTCGGCGCTCCGTAAGTGCCATCAAAGGAACTCTCGTGGATCTGCTGGACCAGCGCAGTCAGTTCCACATCCTTACGGAAGCGGCCGCACACTTGAGCGCCGCGCTGCGCCATGGAGCCCCGCTCACGCTCATTGCGCAGGCGGAGCTCCTCGAGCGCCATGCGTTGGAAAGCGCGCTTGCGAATCAGACGCGGGACGCGATCGCATCCGGCGCCGCTGCTGCCGCAGCCTGGCGGGAGGTCGGCAATGTCGAGGCGCAGTCCCGCGTTCTGACACTGCTCGCTCAGGAATATCGTACGGTGGGCGACAAAGCGGGCGCGGATGAGTCTGTCGCGGGTGCGATGGCGCTGCTCGAGACGCTGCCGCGCGGCACCCACCTGGCGATGGCCTACGGGGCGAAGTCTCTCCTGGCAGTTAATCGGGGATGGAATCGGGAAGCGCTCGAGTACGGGCAGCGCGCGTTGGCGATCGCCCGCGAGTTCGCCGATAGCGCGGCCGAGTCGCACGCGCTCTGTCACATCGGTGGAGCACTGCTCGGCACGGGCGATCGCGCCGGCTACGAGCCTCTCGAAAGGAGTCTGTCGCTCGCTCTCGAACACGGGCTCGAGGATCACGCCGCGCGTGCCTACCGCACCCTGCAGTTCTATGCCGGCTTGAATCGCGACTTCCCGCGGGCGGAACGGGCCTTTCATGAGGGCGTCGAGTATTGCGAAGAGCGAGGAATTTTCTCGCACAGCTCGTATATCCGGGCCTATTACACCGTGTGCGAGCTCGATCGTGGGAGGTGGACGGACGCGGCGCGTTCGGCGGGTGAGCTGCTGCATGGATCGTTCATCAGCGGTGTGACTCAACGCGTGACCGTCATCACCACCCTGGCGCTGGTGCGGCTGCGCCGCGGGGAAGAAGACACGGACGAGCTGTTGGACGAAGCTCTGCGGCTCGCCCTGCCTACAGGGGAAACCAGCCGCATCGCACGCGTAGCCGCGGCACGCGCCGAGCAGGCATGGTATCGGGGTAATCTCACGGACGTCGCACGCGAGGCCGCCGTCGGACTAGAGCATGTCGCTGGACACACGACACCCTGGCTCAACGGTGAGTTGTTATTCTGGCAGTCGCGGGCCCACCCCTCCGAGCTCGCAGGCGAGGCGGCGCCGCCCTACCGGTTGATGCTGGCCGGCGACTGGCGGGCGGCGGCGGATGCGTGGGAACGCATTGGCCAACCGTATGAGCGCGCGCTTGCCCTCATGGAAGGAGGCGAAGATGCCCTGCGCGAGGCGCTCGCAATTCTGCTCGGGCTCGAGGCGGGGCCGCTCGCCGCCCTTGTGCGCCAGCGCTTGCGAGAGCGCGGCGCGCGCGGTGTTCCGCGCGGCCCGAGAAGGGCCACTCTGGGAAACCCCTCGAACCTGACCACAAAGGAACTGGAGGTGCTACAGCTGCTTGCCCGCGGCTTGACGAACCCGCAGCTCGCGCGGTTGCTGCACCGCTCACCGAAGACCGTTGAACACCACGTATGCTCGCTGCTGGCAAAGCTCGGTGTGCACTCACGGGCCGAAGCCGTTGCAACGGCTCACGCGCGCGGTATGGTTTCCCCACGCAGGTAATGACTGCAAGTGGCCTCGTTGTCCGCCGGGCCTACGCCAGGAAGTCTGTCTCGACCGCTTCTATGAGCGTAGGTCCCTTGCGGGCTAATGCGCCGCGTATGCCTTCGGTCAGCGCCGCCGGGCCCGCTGCGCGCATGCCTTCGGCCCCGAATGCTCGCGCTACTCCCAGGAAGTCAGGATTGAGCGCAACGACACCGACCGGCGGTATGCCTGCCGCCTGCATGTCATCGCGGATTTGCCCCAGTGCCGCGTTGTTCCAGATTACGACCGGCAGACTCAATCTCAATTCAACTGCAGTCATGAGGTCCTGCAGCGTGAACTGCAGGCCGAAGTCTCCAGCAAGCGCGACGACGGGCCGCTCGGGCTGCGCGATCTTGGCTCCTATGGCGGCCGGTAGCGCAAAGCCCAAGGCGCCATAACCGCATGGATGAAACCAGCTCCCCGGGCGGTTCGCGGCGTAGGCGTAGTTGCCAAGGTAGGCGATCTGAGTTTGATCGCTGAAGACGACGCCGTCCGTGGGCACACCCTCGCGGATCGCGCGCAAGGCGTTGAGACGGGCGCGCGCGGGGGCGTTGAGGGACTGCTCGATCCTGGCCCGATGGTCAGCCGCTGGGCCTGCCTCCGTGCGCCAGCCTCGACGTTTCCTGACGCCGGCTGCGATTCCTTCGAGGCTCGCGCGTGCATCGCCCCAAACTGGGATCTCGGCGCCGTATTGATCCGAGAGTTTCGCCGGATCGATGTCGATGCGGATCAGTCGCCCGGACATCGGCAGGCAGGTGCCGGTATAGAAATCCGTCTCGGATAACTCGGTCCCCACCGCGACGACCACATCGGCGGCAGCGAGGAACTCCTGGGTCTCGCGGAAAGGGAGTGATGCGCCGAGGTTTGCCGGATGATCCTCTGGAAGCAGCCCTTTACCGGCCGTTGTCGAGAGGAAGTACGCGTCCAGCGAATCAACGAGTCGCAGGAGTGACTCAGAGGCCTCGCGGGCCCCTCCCCCCGCAATTATCATGGGTCGCTTCGCGGTCGCGAGCGCGGAGGCCGCTCGGTCGATCGCCGCTTGTGGGGGTAAGAGGCGAGCGTCAGGTACGGCAAATCTCTCCGCCTTCGAATCCGTGGGCTCGGCCAGTAAGTCCAATGGAATCTGCAGGTACGCCGGTCGCGCCCGGCCCATGCGCAAAGCAGCGAACATCGCTCGTAGATGATCGCGCACGTCCTCAGCTGATAATGCGGCCCGCGCAATCCCCGTAACACCGGCGGCGAGTGCCAACTGATCGGGCACCTCGTGCAGGACACCCCATCCCTTGCCCAATGAGGCGCGTACTGGCGAGCTCGCCACGACGATCATCGGTACGGAGTCCGAATACGCCTGCGCCACGGCCGTCAGCGCGTTGGTCATCCCCGGACCAGAAATGACGAATGCCGCAGCGGGTCGACCCGTTACGCGCGCATAGCCATCAGCTGCGAAACCGGCATTCTGCTCGTGCCTGACGAGAACGTGGCGCATGCCGGTGAGCGCCAGCCCGCGATATAACTCGAGCGTATGCACGCCCGGTATGCCGAACACTACATCGATGCCGTTGGCGGCAAGCAGCTCGACAACGTAACGACCAACGGTCGAAGTGGCGCTCATGCGTTTGATATTGACATGCGTAAATAAAAATGCAAAGTTCGAGGGCTATGAAATTCTCGCCACTCGTCGAGCGCATCAGCGGAGATGGCTCCGACGCGTGGGTCACCCATTATCATGCGGCCGCCGCGCGGAGTCGCGGCGAAGACGTCATCGTACTGAGTATTGGGGATCCCGAGCTCGAACCCCCGCCCGGTGTCGTCGCTCGCGCCATCGAGCGGCTGCGGGCCGGGGATCTCCGCTACACGCCGGCATCCGGCCGCCGCCCGCTCCTGGAGGCGATCGCGCAAGCGCACCGGGCACGCACCGGACAAGCCGTATCGGCCGAGAATGTGGTGTATCTCGCGGGTGCGCAGAATGCACTGTTCGTTGCGTCGATGTGCCTCGCCGGCCCGGGCGACGAGGTCATCACATTTGATCCCATGTATGCAACGTATCCGGCGACGATCGAGGTTTCCGGGGCACGCATGATTCGGGCCGCAACCGGTGCGGGGTTTCGTCCCGACATCGGCGTGCTCGAGTCCCTGGTATCGCCTAAGACGCGTGCCATCCTGTGGACTACTCCCTCCAACCCGAGCGGCGTGATCATCAACCAGGCGGAGCTGAGCGCGATCGCGCAGATCGCCCGGCGGCACGATCTGTGGCTCATCTCTGATGAGGTGTACGCGGGACTCGCGCCCGGCGGCCGTGCTCCGAGCCTTGCCGCAACGCTGCCCGAGCGCGTGGTGACCCTTGGTAGTCTCTCCAAGTCCCACTCGTTGCCGGGATTGCGGGCGGGATGGCTCGTCGGGCCGCGTGATCTGGTGAAACACGCCGAGTCGCTCGCCATGTGCATGCTCTTCGGGCTGCCAGGCTTCATACAGGAAGCTGCTATCGCGGCACTGTCGGTGGCCGCGGAGGCGGAGCATCGGATCCGGGAGCTCTGCAACACGCGCCGTGACCGGATGTTGATGGGAGTTCGCGGTATTCCCGGCCTTCGACCCGTAGTCCCGGAGGCCGGCATGTTCATGTTGGTGGATGTGTCTGATACCGGCCTGTCCGCATCTCAATTCATGCGCGCGCTGTATGAACGGCAGCGGGTATCGGTGATGGACGGGGCGGCGTTCGGACACCGGACGCGCCAGTTCGTGCGGATCTGCTTCGCTACGGAGGAAGCGACGATCGATACGGCGTGTGCGCGGATTCGGCAGTTTTGCGAGCAAGAGCTGCGCTGACCCTGGAGTTGCGCCGGCCGTAGAGTCCGTAGATCGCAAGGCCCAGGGCAACCCATATTACGAGTCGAATCCAGGTCCCGGCCGGGAGGCTCAGCATCAGTGCCACACAACTGATAACCCCCAACGCCGGGACCACTGGCACCCACGGAGTGCGGAACGGCCTACGAGCCTCGGGGGCGATGCGACGCAGGATCACGACACCGGCGCACACCATCGCAAACGCGAGCAGCGTCCCGATCGAGATGAGCTCCCCGAGCAGCTCGAGCGGCACCAGGCCGGCCATGACCGTGGCGGCGATACCGGTGATGATGGTGGCCAGATAAGGTATCCCACCCGCGCCGCTCAGGCGGCCGAAGGACGGTGGGAGGAGTCCGTCACGAGCCATGGAGAAGAAGATCCGAACCTGCCCGACGATGCTCGCCAACACCACCGAGAGCAGCCCGGCAATGGCGACGACCGCGACGAGTCCTCGAAGATAGCCCAGGGACGCCCCTGCTCTGGAAAGCGCGAAGTAGAGTGGATCGGATACGCCCAATGCGCCGTAAGGGGCGAGACCCGTGACCACGACGCTCACGCTGACGTACAGCACCGTGCAGATGAGGAGCGATGCGAACAGACTCAACGGAACAGTCCGTTGCGGATTGCGAGCCTCCTCGGCCAGTGTCGATACGCCGTCGAATCCGATGTAAGCGAAGAACAGCGTGCCTGCCGCTCGGGCGACTCCCGACCATCCGAACTGACCAAATCCTGCAGTATTCCGTGGGACGAACGGGCGCCAGTTCTCCGGATGCACGTACCGCGCGCCGATCACGATGATCAGCACCAGCGCGATCACCTTCGCGATGACGATCGCGGTGTTGGTGCCAAGTGATGTCCGGGTCCCCGCAAGAGCCAATGCAGTGCAGGCCACCACCACGAAGACCGCCGGCAGGTCGATCCAGGCGCCGCTGAGCATCAGATGGCCCGAGGCGTTCATCGCGAACGGAGAATGGATCAGGGCTGCCGGCAGCGGAAACCCCAGATCCGCGAGCGCTGCGCTCGTATAGCCGGACCAGCTGACGGCAACCACGGATGCGGAAAACAGCCATTCGAGTACGAGGCTCCAGCCGATGATCCAGGCCATCCCCTCGCCGAGAGTCACGAAGGCATAGGAATAGGCGCTGCCCGAGATCGGCACCATGGCAGCGAACTCGGCATAGCAGAGCCCCGCGAAGAAGCAGGCGACACTCGCGATCACGAAGGCGAGCGAGACGGCCGGTCCTGCCTGGTGAGCGGCGACATCGCCGGTCAGGGAAAAGATGCCCGCCCCGACCGTGGATCCCACGCCGAAAGCCGTGAGACCGACCACCCCGAGTGAGCGGCGCAGGCGCGGGCCCGCCTCACCGTTCGCCTCGGCGGTACACATTTCGATCGTCTTGCGCGACCAGAAGGACATGTTCGATGTGCAGCCCCCTACTCCCTCAAGGCTCTCACGATGCGACAGGGTGCGTCCAGGCAACGGCGTGCGAGCGCGCCGAAAAAGCCCACCGCTTCGCGGGGGCACTCCCTCCCTGTGGAAGAATCGAACTGGGATTTCGCATCCGGCGTCCGTACTCAATGGAAACTCGGACCGCGCTTCGCTCGCGCCCATAGGGACTTGTACGTAAAAGTTGCCGGGCGCGTCCCAGCGCACACTCACAAAATCCTGCGGAAGCAGGCACTTGCGCGCGCCGGTGATCTCGCGCTGACTGATGGCGCCGCGCGGCAACCGTTGCGACGCCGTTCACGCCGGCGAGGGGCGCAAGCTGTAGGATGTTGACAAGGAGATTCGATCCATGCATGCAACCTACAACCGCTGCCGAGTCACGCTGGCCATCTCGATCGCCGCATTCGCATCCTGCATCGCCCCCAGGCTCTCGGCCGGCGTGGCTCGGCTTGCTCGCTGCGCGCAGGCCGTGAGGCGCATGCACAAAAGGCGCACCGCATGGACCTCGGTGGGCGGTTCTGGCCCCCGGCCCCTGCCGACCCGATGGGGCGTGAGACGGACGTGTTGAATCCGTTTCGACCCTCCCGCCGGGAGCGTGAGCTCGAGACTTCGGGGTAGCTAATGTCTTGAGCGGGCCTGTTTGAGGGCCTCGTTGATCCCGGCTTGGGCTAGCGGTGCCATCACGGCGTAGCCGGCTGGCGTGGGATGCACCCCGTCCGCACTTAGACCAGGCTTGAACCCGCCTGCGGCACCCTTCATCGCCGCGTAGTAGTTCACGTAGGGGTGGTGCTCCCTCTCGGCGTAAGCCTGGAGCCATTTGTTCAGCGCGGCGACGCGAGGCGCGGGATTCGGCACCTCCGGGTGCCATGAGTAGTGCACGGTGGGCAGCACCGAGCATAGGACCACTGCAATGTGATTGGCTCTCGCGAGCTGAGCCATCGATTCCAGGTTGCCTTCGATCTGGCGCAACGTCGTGGGACCAGTGTTTCCGGCAAGGTCGTTGGTGCCGGCCAGGATCACCACCACGCTGGGGTGGAGGTCGATGGCATCCTGGCGGAAGCGAAGAAGAATCTGCGAGGTAGTCTGTCCACTGATACCGCGGTTGAGGTAGGACTTGCCAGGGAACGATGTCTCCAGCTTCCATGCCTCCGTGATCGAGTCGCCAATGAATACGACTCGGTGGCTGCCCTTCGATCCCAATCGGAGGTTCTCCGCGCGGTAGCGAGCGAGATTGGCGAAGTCCACCAGCAACTGCTGGTCGACATTGGCCCAATAGGCACCGGACTGCCACGGTGGCGCGGTCAGCGTTGGGGGCGCCCCTTGCGCCTGGGGCAGGGGAGAACTCTCGGCCATGGCCGCGAAAGGAATGCAGAACGCCATGAGTGCCACCATCGGGATCAGCTGTCGCATACGCATTCTTTAATTGTCCTGGGAGGAGACAGAGCAGGAGCAAGCATACCAGCCCACGCACCATCTGCGTGCACGCGGCCGTGCGGGTGACCCAAAACGGTGCGAAACCCGATTGTCCTGCCCAAAATTCAGTTACTTACGAATGGCATGTACGTTGCACGTTGTTGGGTGGCGCGGGCGCCGGTTCCACGGACGACCACTCGCGCGTGCCTTCCGGCGCCCGAGCCTACGCGACCAGATCATCAACAGTAACAACCACCATGATCCTGGAAGGGGGATACAGATGTTAGTTCCGTCACCCCAATGGTTAGACACCGGCGACAACGCCTGGCAGTTGGCCGCGGCCACTTTCGTCGGCCTGCAGAGCATCCCTGGTCTAATGGTCCTCTATGGGGGCATCGTCAAGAAGAAATGGGCGATCAATTCGGCTTTCATGACGCTCTATGCCTTCGCATCCGTGCTCATCGTCTGGGTCCTCTTCGACTACAACATGGCGTTCGGCCCGCAATGGTTCCCGTTCCTGGGCAAGCCGGGCCTGGCAACGTCGGCCGTCTTCACCACCGGTCAGGCGACCGTTCCGGCCGCGGCCGCGGGGATGCCGGCCCTCGCCTTCCCGATGGCGACCCTCGTTTTCTTCCAGTTTGTGTTCGCCGCCATCACAGTCATCATTCTCGGCGGCTCGGTGCTGGGGCGCATGAGCTTCAAGGCATGGGTGATCTTCTGCCCTGTCTGGATGACCCTGGTCTATACCGTCGGTGCGTTCAGCCTGTGGGGTGGCGGCTGGCTCGCCGGCATGGGTGTGGCGGATTTCTCGGGCGGCTACGTCATTCATCTTGCGGCGGGCGTTTCCGGCTTCGTCGCCGCGGCGATGGTGGGTCCGCGGCTGCAGCAGGACCGCGAGCATTTTCCGCCCAATAGTCTGCTGGTCACACTGATCGGCGCCGGGATCCTGTGGCTGGGCTGGAACGGCTTCAACGGCGGCGATCCGTACTTCGCCAATGCGGATGCGGGTGCCGCAGTGTTGAACACCAATGTCGCCACTGCAGTCGGCCTGATCATCTGGACGTTGCTGGATAAGTTGGCCTACGGCAAGCCATCCGTCCTCGGTGCAGTCAACGGCATGATCGCAGGGCTGGTGGCGATTACCCCCGCCGCAGGTTATGTGGACGGCATGGGTGCCATCATCATCGGCGTCTGCGCGGGCATCATTCCGTGGCTCGCCATGAACAAGCTTCAAAAGACGAAGCTCATGCAGAAGGTCGACGATACGCTGAGCGTATTCTCCACGCACGGCTGCGCCGGCCTCATGGGAGGCCTCCTGACGGGTATTCTCGCCAATCCCAAGATGCTCGAGTACATCGGCACGGGTAAGGATGCACCTGGAGTGAGCATCACCGGGTGGGCGTACGGCAACTTCCATCAGTTCGTGCTGCAGATTTACGGCGCGGCGTTCATCATTGTGTACAACATCGTTGCCACGTTCATCATCCTCAAAGTCATCTCTCTATTCACGCCGCTGCGTATGGACGATGCGATGCTGAAGGTGGGCGACGACGCGGTTCATGGTGAGACGGCCTACGCGATCGGAGCAGAGGGAGAATAGCCGGTCGCAGCGGGGGCTCGCCGGTGATGGCGCCGGCGAGCGACCCGGAGCGCCGCGACCAGGCACGAGATGGCCGCGTGAGGCTGACTCCGTGAGTGATGCTCAACGCCACACCAACGACAGAATCAGCGCCAACGCAAGCAGCGCCGCCAGGCTCTTCCAGAAGAGAAGCGGCGCCCGCTCGTAGGCGGTCAGGGGCCGCCGCGGGGAGTTCGGCGCGCGCGCCGGTCCCGCCTCCATCTCCAGCGCGAATTCGCTCATGTCGCGAAAGCGTTGCCCCGGATCGAGCGCAATCGCTCGCGACAATGTGTCCTGGAGCCACGAAGGTAGATCCGGCCGCAGCGCGCAGAGCTCCTGCGGCCGGGTCCGGGTCGGTGCGGCAGTGGCGTCGGTGTTGCCATAGGGGAATTCGCCCGTGAAGGCGCGAAACATCGTGACAGCGAGGGCATAAATGTCGGTGGCCTCGTTCCCGGGCTCACCGCCCAGCATCTCGGGCGCCATGTACGCCAGCGTCCCGGGAACGTCCTCGGCGGGAGAATCCTCGAGTCCTGGCACCCGCACCACCCCCAAATCGATGAGTTTCAGAGAGCCGTCACCTTCCAGAATCACATTGTCGGGCTTGATGTCGCGATGGATGATGCCGCTGCGGTGCAGGGCCGCCGCCGCGCGGGCCAACTTGATGGTGATGTGACGGCCTTCCTCCAGACCGAGCGACGGTCGGCGGGCGATTCGGGTCTCGAGAAGCTCGCCCGCGTAGAGCGGCATGACCGTATAGAGGCAGCTCTGCCGCCCTTGCGGCAGCTCGATGATGCGGCCGAGCCAGGGGCTCTCGACTCGGGTTCCCACCCAGGCCTCGCGCAGGAACGCCCTCCTATAGGCATCGACCTCGGCAACCTTGGGCTTGGGGAATTTGAGCGCGACATCGCCGCCTTCGACCTCGTCCGTGGCGGCGAACAGGCGCGTATACCGGCCCTCCGACAGCAGGGCCTTGAGTGCGAAACCGTCGATCGTCTCTCCGCCCGTTGGCACCGGGGCGATCGCTAGCTGCATGACGATGGTGTCGATACCGGCCGACGCGGTCGTCGGGAGCTCGGAGACATCCAGCACGAGGGCGGTACAGTTGTCGGTACTACCCGAGTCGAGGGCGGCTGCGACCAGCGCTTTGGCGGTATCGGCGGGCGCGGAGCGATCGCTCAGGATATCGGCGATGCTGTCCTCCGTCAGCCATCCATGCACGCCATCGCTGCTCAGCAGAAATCGGTCGTGTCTCGCCATCGGCTGCGCGACGTACTCCAGGCGCACCTCCGGCTCCACACCCAGCGCGCGGTAGAGGCGGCTTGACGGCCGCCCGCTGCCGTCGACGCGAACGTGATCGGTGGTGAGGCGACTCAAGCGGCTGCCGGATAGCCGATAAGCCCGCGTGTCGCCGGCGTGCAGCACGTGTGCGATCCGACCACGCAATACGAGGCCCGTGAAGGTGCATCCCATGCCCGCCAAGTCCGGATCCCGCTGACTCTGGGAGTGCATCCACGCGCCGAGCGAGTTCAATACCTGGGCTGCCGATCGTCGCACCTCGGTCGTCTCGGGCAGCTCGCAGATGCCGTCCAGAAAACCTCTGACTGCGGTCTCGGCGGCGACACGGCCGCCCTTGGCGCTGCCAATTCCGTCGGCGATGGCTGCGACGATGTCCCGACGCGGCTCCGGCAGGTCCGCCCCGAACACGGCGCCTGCGAAGTCCTCATTGCTGCTGCGCAGTCCGGAGACCGAGGAGAATCCGACGCTCGCTTTGATGCCGGAAGCGCGCTCAACCATCATTCAGTGGCTGCAGCGCGCACCGGTCGTGGAGAAAGTAGCCGCCGGTGCTGGATGGGACGATAACGGTGAGCTCCCCCGACTTGCGGTCCAACGTGTAGTTTCCGCCATCCGTCCGGTCGTGCCACGAGATCTTCGCTTCGCTGATGCTGGCCGGGTTGGCATCCACACGCTTTTGGCAAAATCGATGTGGATCTGCCAGCTCACATGGCTCACGGGTTGGTGCAAACGAGCGTGGTGGCGGGATGGGGGTCCGCATGGGCAGCGGTAGGAGTGGCTGCTGCCACGGAAATTGCCGCGAGGCCGAACGCAAGTCGCCGGTTCAGAAGCAGGATCGGGAACAGCATGGTCGTCACTCTCAACCCATACGTATAAAATACGTTTATACGTACAAATTCAAGGGCCAACGAGCGTTCCCGACGATCAGATGCGCTATCGCTTGATTCCGCCGGCATCGCCGTCACATGATGGGTTCCTCGGCATGCGGGAGGACCCCATGTTTCGATTGCTCAGGCTCTGGCGGCTGGTGGCGAGCGACCTTCGCCTGCTCTGGTTCGCGCTGCGGCATCGGCAACGGCCGATCTGGCTGTGGCCCGTCGCCGTCGTTCTCGGTCTCTACGCGCTCGATCCGGTTAATTTTGCCCTGCCTTTTGTCGGGATCGTCGACGATCTGGTACTCGTCCCCATCCTCATCCATCTGGTGGTGAGGCTGCTGCCGGCGCAGATCAAATTGGGATTTGCGCTTCGCCCGCAGAATTGATCCTCGCGAACGATCTTTTCGACGCCTCCGGAGCGAATCGCGCGGCCAAGCTGGGACTGACCTACCTTCCCGGCTTTGCCCTGCCGCTCGAGAGGGAGCTCCTCGCCGAGATCAACCAGGTCACCGCCTCAGCACCCTTCCGGAACATGCTGACGCCCGGCGGACAACGCATGTCGGCCGCCATGACCAACTGCGGCGAAGTCGGGTGGGTCACCGACCGCAAGGGCTATCGCTACGATCGGCTCGATCCGGCGACCGAACGGCCCTGGCCGCCGTTACCGGAGTCCTTCGCATGCCTTGCAGAGCGCGCGGCGGCGAATGCAGGATTTATCGGCTTCCGTCCGGACGTCTGTCTGATCAACCGGTATGAGCCCGACACGCGCATGTCGCTGCACCAGGACCGGGATGAACGCGACTTCTCAGCGCCGATCGTTTCGGTGTCGCTCGGACTCGAGGCAACGTTCCTGTTTGGCGGTTTGAAGCGCTCCGACCGGCCACATCGTCTGCCGTTGACGCATGGTGATGTGCTCGTCTGGGGTGGGGCGAATCGCCTCGCCTACCACGGAATCGCTCCGGTAGCAGACGGGTCTCACCCTACCGTGGGTCGGATGCGCTTGAACCTGACAATGCGAAAGGCGCTCTAGGGCCCCGGTTTCGTGGCGCGCGAGCCACAGTTAGTAGCCCTGCGGAACCACTTTCCCATCGACCCGTCCAAAGACGAAGGCCTGACGTCTTTGGATAGCGATGGTCAGTTGGGGTCGTCATTCCGAGCGTGCTATTGCTGCCACGGTAGCCGTGCTGCTGCAGGCAGCCCTGTACTTGGCGTTGAGCCATCGACATTCTTTCGTGACGAGTGTCACGAGCGCGCCAACGATCTTCGCAATGATTCTTACCGCGGCTCGTCCGAAGCGCGAGGCGCCCCCTCCGCTACGTTCGAGCGAGTACCGCGTGCGCGGGCTGGTGTCCGAGCAACCCATGCCGCGGCCGATTGTCCCCTCGAAGTCGCAAAAGCACACATCCCGGTCCGCGTTCGATTGGGAAGGGGCGATCCAAGGTGCGGTCAGAAAGGAGCTGACACGCCCGGTGGCGCCGGCCAAGATGACATTTGGTTTTCCCAAAATGCCGGTCGAGGAAACCGTGCCTCACTGGGATGGATGGGATGAGGAGCGCATCGATCGCGTGCAGAGGCTCGCCCACGGCATCATTGACCTGGGCCACGGCTGTTACATGTTGCTCTTTCTCCCTATTCCGCAATGCCACTCCGACGCTGCCCGCGGCGACCTTTTCAGGAACTTGCACGATCACCACCCGGACGAGATACCGGGTGCGTTGCCCTAGCACGCGACTGGAGTCGTGACAGCCGGAAATGGCGAGTGCGCCGGAGCGTACGCGAGTATACTTCACGAATGACGCATAAGATAATGAATATCATAGCTATTTCGTCCATAGACTGGCCTGATGTATCCGCGCAGCTGGACGCTCGCGGCGGCGCGGTGTTGCCGAGCCTCATCGCTCCCGCAGGGTGCGCGGAGTTGGCTGAGCTCTACGCGGACGACACCCGCTTTCGCAGCCGCGTGGTGATGAGTCGACACGGCTTCGGACGCGGTGAGTACAAGTACTTCTCCTATCCCCTGCCCCCGCTCATCGCCGGCCTGCGGACTGCGCTCTATCCACACCTCGCACCCGTCGCGAATGAATGGAGCCGGCGCCTGGGCGCGCAGCCGCGCTATCCGGCAACTCTCGATGCATTCCTCGAGCGCTGTCATGCCGCGGGGCAGGTGAAGCCGACACCGCTGCTGCTGCAGTACGGACCTGATGACTACAACTGCCTGCATCAGGATCTGTATGGCGAATGGGTGTTCCCTCTGCAGCTGACGGTGCTTCTCTCGCTGCCGGGTCGCGACTTCACGGGCGGGGAATTCGTGCTCACCGAGCAACGGCCACGGATGCAATCGCGAGTCGAGGTGGTGCCTCTGGAGCAAGGCGATGCCGTCGTGTTCGCCGTCCATCATCGGCCGGTGCACGGCACACGCGGCGATTACCGCGTCAACCTCCGTCACGGTGTCAGCCGCGTGCGGTCCGGGCGACGACACACTCTGGGCGTGATTTTTCACGACGCCGGCTGATCCGGCCCGGCCGCCGCTTTGGGAACAAGCATGCGGCTCTGCCCGTTGAGGGGCATGGAGCGCCGCTGTTGCTGAAGATACTGGCGCCGTGCCTGCTCGTGGGGATCACGGTTTGCGGCGCGCGCGTCGCCTGCGCGCAGACACCCTCGCCGACGCAGGAGTGGCAATATCCGGGCGGTATCGAGCTCGAGAGGCTGTTCGCCCAGGAAATTCCCGAATGGGACCGGATCCTGGGGCTCGCCGCCTCGGCGCAGCCCGCCTATAGCGGTGCCAGCCACTATCGCGCAGGCGAGGGACTGGTCATCAACATCAGATACCGCGATCGGATCTTCTTCTCGACCGGCGAGGGTCTCGGTGCCGATTTCCTGCAGGGAAAGCACTATCGCGTCTCGCTCGCCGTAGGTCTCGACCTCGGCCGCCGCGAGGAGTGGGACATCGCCGAGCTGCGCGGTCTCGGGGACATTCCGCGGGCGCCTTTTTTCAAGCTGTCGAGCTCCTACGTGATCTCGAGGCGCCTGCCCATCATCCTGCGCGCCGACATCAGAAAGATCGCGGGCGGCTCCGCCGGGCTCGTGGGCGACCTCGAAGTCTATACACCGCTTCCCGGCAGCTCGCGCCGCCTCGTGATGTTTGCCGGGCCGTCGGTGACGCTTGCCGATCGCAAACACCTGCAGACGGGTTACGGCATCAGCGGGTTGCAGTCGCACGACGCCGGCTACCCGGTCTACGCCGCCCATGGCGGCTTGGAGTCGGCGGGGTTCGGTTTCAGCGCGACACGCTTCCTCACACCTCATCTCCTCGCCAACACCGATCTCTCCGCGAGCGAGCTCCTGGGCAGCGCCGGCAACAGCCCGCTGGTGCGGCACAGGACGCAGGCTTCATTCGACCTGTCAGTTGCGTACCGCTGGTAGCGCCCGTCGCCGTCCACCGACGCGAGAGCCGGCGCGGATCGGCGCCAACATAACTTCGTTCAGACTGCGTTCAGTTTGTCGGCACGCATCCTGCGTCGGCACCGATGTGTTTGGAAATTGCGGGGATACTCGGTGGAGAAATTCAAGACCCTGGACAATCTGAAGGCGCAACTGACCGTCGTGCGCTGGCATCTGCATGCCGCCGCGGCGCTGGTGAACGGAGACAAGAAGCGGCGGCACCTCGACAGTGCCAGTCTCACCTATCAGGGGGCGGTGGAGCTGCTGGCGCAGCTCGTGCTGCCCGCGGCGGAGCATGCCGCCGCCGCGAAGCAACTTGCGGAGCTGAAGGAGGGTCTGCTGGCGGCGGGCCAGCCGGCTTAGCTCGGCTGCCGGCTCGAGCGTAACCTCGAGCGGTGCGATCGGGCCGCCGGGCCGTCGGGACCAAAAGTTGCGCCGAAGCTCACAATCTCACAGGAGCTCCGCGGATGCTGTACTACGCCGTTGTATTTCTCATCATCGCCCTCGTGGCGGGGATCCTTGGCTTCTGGGGCCTGGCAGCCACTGCCGGCATGATCGCCAAGGTCATCTTCGTCATCTTCCTGATCCTCGCGCTGATCTCGTTCCTGAGGCGAGCGTGACGGAGTGAGCCTCAGTGTGGGTGCGTGCCGTCGGCGGGGGCCTGCGGTAACGCGAAGGTCAGCAGTGAGCGCCCGATTACCACCGATACGAACTGCTGGCCGCGCACCGCGAACGTGACTGGAGCGGCGTACGTCGTCCCTCCGGCGCCCACGGTCCAGAGAGTGCGGCCGGAGCGCGCATCCAGGGCGAAGAACTGGCCGTCCGCGGCGGCAAAAAGCAACCCCCCGCGCGTGCTCAGCAGCCCTGATACGGTTGAATCGCCCGTGCGCTCGCGCTCGCGATGCTCCCAGACGGGCTTGCCGGTATAGGCATCGACCGCGCGAACGGCGGTATGGAAGGTCTGCTCGGAGCTCGGCAGAGACTCGAATGTCGGGAAGAACGTCATGCCCTGCTCCAGCGCCGGAATGAAGGTGAGCCCGAGGTCAGGATCGTAGCTGGGCGGCCACCAGTTCGTACCGCCCCGCGCGCTGGGAAACACCACCTGACCTTGAAGGCTGTGGCTCATCGGCGCAAGGATTGGCCGGCCCTGAGCGTCGAGTCCGGTGGCCCAGTTCTCTCGTACGAACGGCACGCCGCGCATGAATGCGCCCGTCGCGCGGTCGAGCACGTAATAGAAGCCATTGCGGTTCGCCCAGAGGACCCGCCGATCTTCATGTCCGTCCACGGTGCGATCGGCGATCATCGGCACCTGGACCGCATCCCAGTCATGAGTGTCGCCCGGGGTGGACTGGAAATACCACAGCAGCCTGCCGGTGCTGCCCTGCAGCGCGATCATCGAGTTCGAATAGAGGTTGTCCCCCTTCCGAGTCGAGGCGTCGAAATCCGGCCGCGGGCCGCCGACTCCCCAGTAGAGCACATCGCTCGCCGGATCGTAGGAGCCCGTCATCCAGGGCCCAGCGCCGCCAGTGCGCCAGGAATCGCCAGCCCAGGTGTCATGCCCGGGCTGTCCGGGTCCCGGAATGGTGATGAAACGCCAGCGTTGTTTCCCGGTCCTGACATCGTACGCGGCGATGTATCCACGCCCCTCCCCCGTCGGGGTCGTGACGCCGACAACCACGAGATCGCGGTACGCAAGCGGCGCCCCGCTGATCCATGTGCCTGGATAGGGACCCACGCGCCGCTCCCAGAGCACCTTCCCGGTGGCCGCCGACAGGGCGGTGAGTGTCGAGTTCCACGTTGCGACGAACACTCGATTATCGAGCAGCGCCACACCACGGTTCTGCCCGAGCGGCCCCTCCCCGTCGCCGATGAGCTTGAAAGGGTGGTCGTGCTCCCATAACTGCCGCCCGGTGAGCGCATCGAGTGCCATCACCTCGCCCCCGGGGCCGGTCACGTACATGATGCCGTTGCTCTCGAGCGGCGAGCACTCGATCTTCCACCGGGCGCCCGCGAAGGGGTACAGCCAGCGCAGCGCCAGCCTGGAGACGTTCTGCGTGTTGATTTCGCTCAGGGTGCTGAAGCGGTCGCCGCCATACGAGCCACTGAAAGTCAGCCAGTCATTGGCGGCGGCGGATGTTTGCGCCAGCTCGCCGTACGGCACATCGACCGCCGCGAGCTTCGCCGCCATGTCGGGGGCGATCTGCTTCGCTTCCGGCGGCACTCGCAGAGAGGTCACGTACGCGACCAGCTCCCAGAGCTGTCGGCGTGCCAGCGAGTGCGCCGGCATTCCGGTTCCGGCGACGCCATAATGGATGGTCCGATAGATGGACCACGGCGTCTCGCCATGCGACAGCGGGCGTCCGACGAGTGCCGGTGCCCCGGGTCCTCCCAATCCGTCAGGCGCGTGGCAGCCGGCGCACTGCTCGTCATAGAGCTTCATGCCCGCAATCTTTTGAGCGGCGGTCAGCGGCGGGATACGGATCACCGGGTACGGATTGCGCGTGTCGATGAGTCTGCCCAGCTGCAACTGCCCGGATCCCGGTCTCATCATGGCGAGCAGGTCGGCGAGCCCCAGATCCCGGATGCGGCCTGTGAGAACGAGCGCCACGGCTTCCGCTCGCATGCGAAAGGCCGGGATGGCGAGTGCCACGATGATGGCAACCAGGAACGCCCCCGCGGCAACCGCGAGCTGCCAGCGAGTTCTGCGGGGCGGAGGCGGACTCTCTGTCACGAGCTTCAGTGCGGGCGCGCCGCCCGCGGTCCGTTTGCCCCCGGCTTCCCGAGGGTCGATTGTGGGGCGCATGGTCGTGGCGTGCTCGCGCGGGCGCTGTTCAGTGCCGGTTGGGAGACGAATGGTGTGAGGAGACCAGGCGCGACGGGTTCCCGTGCCGCCGCGTATTCGCCTCGCACACTGCGGAGGCGATTTCGTCGTACGCAGCATCGCGAGTGGCCTTGCAGCAGAGCCGCGCGAGCGCCCGCACGCTCCCCTCGGCCACCTGGGCGGTGAGCGCGGTGTCGGTGAGCCCCGCCACCAGCCCGTCGGCGAGCCCGGCCGCATCGGGCTGCGTCAGGATGGCGCACTCGTTGGTGAGAAGTTGGTTGTGCACCAGCGTGTCGGTCGCCACGACGGGCCGACCGGAGGCGAGGTACGAGAGGAGCTTGCCCGGAGGGTTGATGCCCTGCACTCGCGGCGAGACGACCACTTCCGCAGCGGCCAGGTAGCCCGGAATCTCAGCCTGGGGCCGCGCCCGCTCCAGGATGACCCGATCGGCAATGCCGAGGCGCACCGCCACCGCCTCGAGCTCCGCGATCTCCGCGTCTTTTCCGCCCACGAGAAGGAACCGCGCCTGCGGGATCGCGGCGAGCACGCGCGGCGCCGCCTCGAGCAGCAGGTCGAGCGCCTGCAGCGCGACGAAAGAGCCGGTATAGACGATGAGCCTCTCCTCCGGGCCAACTCCATGGCGCGCGCGAATCGCCTCGCGATCGCTGCTTTTCGTCTCTGCCGCCTCGAAATAATTGGTGAGCACGATGCAAAGGGCGTCGGGCCAGGCGCGCTGCGCCGCCCGCGCCACGGCCGGCGAGATGGCAACGACCGCGCAGGCGCCGCTCACGCTGAGTCGCTCGACCAGGCGAAAGAGCGCCACCACCCAGCGGCGGCGGCTGAACTTCCAGTCCGTGATCTGCAGCGGCAGGCTGGAGTGCATGTCGTAGACATACGGGATGCGGAAGAGCGCTCCGGCGATTCGCGCGAGCAGCGCCGCCTCCTCATGGGCATAGAGCGCGTCGTAGCGCTGCCTGCAGAGCCGGCCGATGAGGCTCGCGAAGAGGAGCACATCCAGCCAGATCTTCCGTCCCGAGGGTCCGGCGCGCACCGTGCGGCAGAAGTGCGGTCCGCGCGCGCGGAAGAGACGGACGTTGAGATCCGGCGGCTGCTCGCCGATGCCGTAAGTCAGGATGTCGACCTCGTGCCCGCGCGCAAGCAGCTCCCGCGCGCGATGGTAGGCGCTGAGCGGCGTGCCCCTGGGTGCGTAGAAAGCCTGCGGGACGATCTTGAGAATTCGCATGAGACCGTTGTCGGACTGTGTCAACTGAGAATGAAAGTGAGGCCCAGGCGGCGGCTCATACCCGCCAGTAACTCACCAGCGCGGCGCCGCTCGCGGCCAACACGGCGCGGAACTCGGGCGAGAGCAGGTATTCGAGCTCATCGCCCCGGCGATGGCTGCCGGGCTTGCCGGCATCGGCCGCGGCCGTGCCGGGATGGCAGCAGACCTCGACCGGCTCCTGGCATCTCGCAGCGCGCCCGGCGGCCCGCGCCAGCGCATCGCCGCCGATGAGATCCCGCAAGTCAACCGTCCGCACGGGGGAGCGCAGATGCGCGCGTGCGAACACGCGTGCGGCGTGCCGAGCGGCGATCTCTCGCGCCAGCGTCATGGCGCCGCGCGCTTTCAACCAGCCGCCGAGCCGTGTAATTCTCACTCGCTCGATCCCAAACCTCGGCAATACGTTCGCTACCGCCGCGCAGACGATCGGCAGTTGGTGCAGATGCTTGTGGCCGTCGAGATGGGAGATTCTGAGGCCCGCATCGCGCAACAGCCCGACCTGCGCGGCGACTTCCGCCTCCAGCTCCCGCAGCGACAGCTTCCCGGTGAGCGCGCGCGCCGCCAGCGTCCGCTTGCGCAGAAAACTGCCGTCGTCTCCGTCAAAGTCGGACCCCGGGTCAGGGGTCTGCCCTCGCAGAGATTGAGGTGGACGCCGAAGCTCGCCTGCCGAGCGAGCTGGGGCGCACGCCGCAGGGCTGCCGCCGTCCCGGGCATGTTTGCCATCACTGACGTGCTGGTCACGACGCCGGCCTCGATCGCCAGGCAGATACCCTCCGTGATGTCTACGGTCTCCCCGAAGTCGTCGGCATGAACGATGACGGGAAGAAGGGCTCGACGATGACGCGAAGGTATGGCCGCCTGTGGAGCTGTTCTAAGTGGGTGTGCCGCGGACACGTTCCTGGGCTTAGCAGAAAGCATTCCCGCCCCGCCCCTGCCGCCGTGACCGGCAGCTCGACCGTGGGAACCGGCACCTGGGCCTGCATATTGCAGGAAGGGGCCGAGACATCCAAACGCTAGCCAGGGGATGAAGGGGGCGTCAGTCATGTGTGGTATCTGCGGGTTCAACTGGAGCGATGAGCTTCTCATCGAGAGGATGAAGGCACGGCTGGTGCACCGTGGTCCTGACGACCACGGCAGCTACGTGGCCGAGGGTATCTCCCTCGGTCATCGCCGGCTCAGCATCGTCGATCTCAGCGAGGCCGGGCGACAGCCGCTCTGCAACGAGGACGGCACCGTCTGGATCACCTTCAACGGGGAGATCTACAACCAGCGCGAGCTGCGCGCGAAACTCGAGGCCAAGGGCCATGTGTTCCGCAGCCGCACCGACACCGAGGCAATCGTCCACGCCTACGAGGAATACGGTCTCGATTTCGCGCGCCACCTCACCGGCATGTTCGCGCTCGCGATCTGGGATGCACGGCGCCGGCGCCTGGTGTTGGCGCGCGATCGCCTGGGCCTCAAGCCCCTCTACTACACGCTGGAGGCTAACCGGCTGCGCTTCGCCTCCGAGATCAAAGCGCTGCTCGCGGACCCGACGGTCCCGAGGGCGCTGAACCGGCAGGGGCTGCTCGACCTGCTCGGCTACGAGTTCGTGCCGGCGCCGGCGACGCTCTTCGAGGGCATCCACAAGCTTCTCCCCGGGTGTCTCCTCATACTCGAGGCGGACGGAAGCAATCGCCTGACCCGTTACTGGTCGCTCGAGCCGAAGGACATCGAGCCCCGCGAGGAGGCGCTCGCCGCGCTGCTCGAGAGCGCCTGCGGCGAGCACACCATGAGCGATGTGCCGCTCGGGGCCTTTCTCTCGGGCGGTGTCGACTCGAGCACCGTCGTGAGCTTCCTCAGCCGCTCGCTCCCGGCGGGACTGCAGACTTTCGCGCTCGGCTATCGTGAAGCCTCCTTCAGTGAGCTCGGGTACGCGCGCGTCGTGGCGGAACATTTCCATACCCGTCATACCGAGCTCCTCGTGCAGCCGGTGGACGCCGCGGCGATCGAGCGCGCCGTGTGGCACCTCGATGAGCCGACCACCGATCCCTCCAACCTGCCCTTCATGCTGATCTGCGCCGAGGCCCGCCGCTACGTGAAGGTCTGCCTGAGCGGCGACGGCGGCGATGAGCTTCTCATGGGTTACGACCGCTTCCGGGCGAGCAAGGCCAATTCCTGGCTCGAGCGCCTGCCGCTGCCGCAACGCCAGCGCCTCTACCGCGCCGCAGTGGCCTGCCTGCCCGACAACGAGCTCAAGAAGGGCGCGATCAACGTCCTGAAGCGCTTTCTGCAGGGCGCGCTCCTGAGCGCGGACGGCGAGCACATCCGCTGGCAATACTTCAGCGATCCGGCGCAGACCGCCGCCATCCTCGAGCCCGAATTCCTGCGCGACCTCGACCGGGATCCGTTTGCGCCGGTCAAGCGCTGGTCGGCGCGGGCGCCGCGTGAGCGCGGGCTGCGCGAGCAGTACGTCGAGCTCAACACCGTGCTGCCGGACAGCGTGCTCATGAAGGTCGACAAGATGTCGATGGCCTGCGGCCTCGAGGTGCGCCCGCCCTTCCTCGATCACCGCGTGGTCGAGTTCTGCTACTCCCTGCCGACCAGCGCCAAGCTGCGCGGCCTCACCACCAAGTGGCTGCTGAAGAGCGCCATGCGCGAGCGGCTGCCGCCCGGTATCGCGATGCGCCCCAAGCAGGGCTTCAGCATCCCGATGAAGAATTGGCTCCGGGGCGAGCTGGCGGCGCTGACGCGCGACGAGGTGTTGTCCTCGCCGCTCATCGGCGAGCACTTCCGCCGCGAGGCCCTCGACCGCCTATGGCGGGAGCACCAGACGCGGCGGCACAACCACAGTCATCTTTTCTGGACGCTGCTCAACCTGGCGCTCTGGGAGCGCATGCTGTTGCGCGGCGGCGGCCATGAGGGCGGCGGGGCCGAGGAGCCGGCCGTCAGCTTATTGGCGAGACCTGCGGCTCAACCGGCGCTCCAGGCCGCGTACTGATGCTGAAAGCGCTCTATCGATCCGCGTCGCTGCGCACGGCGGCGGCGATGGGAGTCGGGGGCGTCGGCTTCAGCCTGGGGAGCCTGCTCTTCGCACGACTGCTGCCGACGGAGCAATACGGGCTCGTCTCGCTCTTTCTCGGCATCGTCGCGGTCGCAGGGCTCACCGCGCCCCTCGGTCTGGATCAGGTCGTTGCCCGGCGCGGAATCAGCCTCGATGCCGCCTGGCGGCGTACGGCCTTGGGCGCCTGCGTCCTGACGGCTTTGGGTGCCGCGGCGGTCGCGGCTCTGGTCTATCACCTCTCCGCGGCGCTCGCGTTGGACACGGCGCTGGCCACTCTCGCCCTCGGGATCGCGCAGTGCGCCGGCGGACACTTCCAGGGGCAGCAGCATTTGCGCGCGGCCGTTTGGGTCGTGCAGCTGCTCAATGGAGCGCTCTTTCTGGTGGCGGCGCTCGACGTCGGGGTCGGCCTCAACAGCGCGAGTGTGGTCTGTCTGCTCGTGGCCGCCGTGGCCATCCTGGGCGCGGCTGCCATCTGGAGGTTCGTTCGTCGCCGTCAAAGCGTGGGCGATGACCTCTCGAAGCCCTGGGGCCTGCGTTGGGAGGCGATGTCACTTCTGACGGTACAGGCCTGCAGCGCCGGGTTCATGCAGCTCGAGCGTCTGCTCCTCGGGCCCATCGTCGGTTTGCACGATCTTGCGGTCTACAGCGTGCTCGCGGCGCTCGTGAGTTCGCCGTTTCGCCTGCTGCAGGCCGCAGTGCAATTCACGCTCATCCCGACGCTGCGCGGTGCGGGTGGGGCCCGGGCTCGGCGCGCGAAGGTCGGGCGTGAGGCCTCGCTGGTCTTTATCACAATCGCGGCAGGGTCCGTGGCCATCTGGGTGCTTGCCCCGCCGGTCGCGCGTTGGATGACGGCCGGTCGCTACGCTCTGTCGCACGCCTTGATCGCTGCCACACTCGTCTCGGGATTCCTGAAAGTGCTGAGCGGCTTCACCACTGCCGTGGTGGTGTCATGCGGTGAGGAGCGGCGCCTGAGAATCCTGAGCTTCGTCTGCTGGGGCTCGATCAGTGTCAGCGTCGCCGGCGCCTTTCTCACCGGCCCGTGGGGCCTGGTCGCCGTGCTGTATGGCATTTCCGCGGGATGGCTGCTGCGCATCCTCTTCACGGGCTGGCTGGCGTTGCCGTATCTGAGACAGGGCCGCGACAGCGGGCCGCGCGCCGTGCAGCCCGAGGTCAGCTTGCGGCCGAGTAGCCCGCGATGACCGCGCGCGCGCCGCCGGGAAGGTCGGTCTTCGGCTCGAAGCCGAGCGACTGCCGCGCCGCCCCGATGTCGAAGGCGTTGTCGTTCTCGAAGAAAGCGAGCGTGCGCCGGGAGACCGGCGGCTGCGCCCCGACCACGGCGCTCACCTGCTCCGCCGCCCAGCCCACCGAGAGCCCGAGCCAGCGCGGCGCGTGAAACGCGGGCGGCGGCACGCTGAGCGCGCGCGCGAACTCGCCCACCATCTCCTCCACGGTCATCCAGCGCGGGCCCGCGATGTTGAATGTACGTCCGCAGACTTCGGGCCCGGCCGCGGCGGTGAGCTCGAGGGAAGCCGACAGGTCGTCGATGTAGATGGGATGGCGCAGGTTGTTGCCGCGGCCGATGAAGAAGAAGCGCCGCTGGCGCAGCGAGCGGATGAGCTTGGCGGTGCGCGGGCAGCCGACTCCGTAGACCCATGACGGCCTCACGATGACGAGATCGACTCCCGTGCGGCGCGCAGCCTCGCGCGCGGCCTTCTCGCCGGCCGCCTTGGTGCGCTCGTAATCGTTCTCCGGGTTGAGGGGCGCATCCTCCGTGGCCGGCGGGTGCGCGACGTGGCCGTACACACCGACGCTACTCACCTGCACTACCCGGCGCACGTGCGCGGCCGCACTCAGCTCGATCAGCTGCTCGAGGGCCTTGACGTTGACGGATTCGAACTGTTCCGGCGCCGCATGCACATCGAGATGCACGCTCGCCAGATTGAACACCGTAGCGACACCTTCGAGCGCAGCCGCGAGGCCGCGCGCGTCGCGGATGTCCTGCACCCGAAAATCCACCCCGCTTCCCTGCTGCCGCGCCGGCGGATGCACGTCGATGGCTCTGACCTCGAAGCCGCGCGCGGCGAGATACGGCGCGAAGTGCGAGCCCACGAAGCCGGCCGCGCCGGTGACGAGCACGCGCCGCGTCATCTTACGCGCCGCGACTGCGACCGCGTAGCCGCCGCGGCCCGGAATCAACTTGTCGAGCAGCGAAAAGACATACATGAAGGGATAGATGAGCGAGTACATGCGGTACTCCTTGCGCACGGCCTCGAGCTCCTTGCGCGAGGTCGGAGCGATGGTGCCCGCCATCACCGGCGGGTGCTCCTTCTTGCGGGCGAGCACCTTCACGTAGCCGAAGTTGATGACGAGCTCGGCGAGCTCAGTGAAGAAGCGCGAATAGCCGCCGCTCCCCACCGGGCGCATGTCGACCGATCGGAACATCCCCTCGAGCTCGCGGACGCGGTAGCCCTGCACGACGTGACCGTAGGTGGCAGGTCCCATGCCGATCACGCGCTTCAGCGCCGCAACGGGAAGATGCGTCTCGCCGTTCGGCGTGGTGATGATGGCGAGGCCGCCCGGCGCGAGGACACGGCGGATCTCGCGGTTGATGCCGCTCAAGTCGGCAAAGTGCTCGTGCACGTCGATCACGATCACGACGTCGAAGGCCTCGTCGGGAAAGGGAAAGCGATTGATGTCGACATGCGCCACCGGATCGCCGAGGAACTCCGCCATCTCGCCGATCCCCTGGGGATAGACCTGACCCCAGGTCCATTTGCCGCCGGCGGCGCGGAAGTGATAGTTCATGGCGCCGTTGTTGTCGTGACCCGGAGATGAGGAGGCACCTCCTCCCGTTCACCGGGCCGAGCAGGCGCATCAGCAGCTCCACCTTCTGCCGCTTCTTCAGCGACTTCGCGTACATCTGCAGCTGCCACGGCGTGTCGGCGCGGTTGTCATTGCTCTGGCCGTTGCTCTGGGGCTTGGGCGGCGCGGTGATGGGTGTTCCGGCAACGGGACTGGTGATCGTCATGAGAGGCTCCTCAGAATCAGGCGGCGGCGGGCTCGAGGTCGCACATCAGGGGCCCGCGAAAGGCCGCGAGCTCGCGCGTGGCCTCGTCGAGCTGGGCGCCGGTCTCCTGGGTGCTCCAGCGCAGCTCGCGGGCGAGTCGTCGCGGCGCACGCCGCGAGCGCCGGCCGATCCAGCGCGCGGCTGAGATAAAGCGGTGTCCGGCGCATGACCACATCGGACAGGCGCACGGCCATTTCCGCTCGCGCCGCGTACGCGACCTGCGCGAGCACGACGGGCAGGTCCGCCACCACCTGTGCCGCGAGCGCCGGCTCGGTGGCGATGAGAGCGAGGACGTGCCGGTGCGCGGCGCCATAACACTGCTCGAGATGCGCCACGACGGCGCGGTCGAGAGTCGGTATGCCGCGGGGACCTTCGAAGAACGCGCTGGTCATGGGGGCGAGCTTGCGGGGCCGACGTACGACCTGATCGCCGACGCCGAGGTGCTCGCACGCCATACTCACCGCCTCGGAAGCGACGGCGGGAGCAATGGTCCACTTGACCCCGACGATGGAGAGCAGGCCGCGCAGTCCGGCCGGCTCGTGATCGATCACCTGCGGATCACGCGCGAGCGCGACTTCGGCGCTCGAGTTGTCGTCCTGCTCCGGGAGGAGACCGGCGAACACGCCGTGCACGTCGGCTCCGGTGAGCCGATGGGTGCCCAGCACCGTGTTGAGATCGTGCACGAGCGCGAGCACTTCCTCGCGCATGACATCGGTCGAGCGGGTGCCGGGATCACAGCGCAGGTGCCGCGTGCCGATGAGCGAATAGCCGTTCCAGGGCAATATGAAATACGTGGTGTCGCTCCTGCCATGGGCGCGCACGGTGAGCCCCACCCCATCGGGGAACGGTAGCGGCCGGGTCAACAGATTGAACGCCCGCGAGGCGCGGAACATCGGCGCCTTCGGCCGGCCGGCGCCGGCGGGCAGCCAGTCCTCCACCCAGGGTCCGGCGGCGTTGATGACGAATCTCGCGCGCAGCTCCATCTCACGGCCCGAGAGCTCATCGCGGGCACGCACACCCCGGATGTGGGAATGATGCGCCAACAGGCCTGTTGCTCTAACGTAGTTGACTACGAAGGCTCCAGCGTCCGCGGCCGCACTGATAATCGATAGCAGCAGCCGCTCTGTATCCATGCAGACGGCGTCGTGCCAGGCGGCGGCGCCGTTGCAGCCTCCCAGGTCGATGCCCGGGAGCGCAGCGCGCGCCGCCGCCTCACTGAGGAGCACTCCGCGCGGCAGCCGGCGGTCGCCGCGCACGCCGCGATTGCGATCGGCGCTCACCACATCGTTGAGCCAGAGCGCCGTCCGCATGACCAGCGGTCCCCGCAGGCCCCGTCCGCGGGTCGGCAGAATGAAGCGCAGCGGGCGGGCGAGATGCGGCGCCAGGCGCAGCCACTCCCGCCGCTCGCGTATCGACTCCCGCATCCGCTTGAGGTCGAGGCGCTGCAGGTGCCGCAGCCCGCCATGCAGGGTACGCAGGCTGTTGCTCGAGGTGGCGCCGCCGAAGTCGCCGGCCTCGATCAATGCCACTCTCAGCCCCCGCAGCGCTCCTTCCCACGCGGCGCAGGCGCCGTAGATGCCGCCGCCGACGACCACGATGTCGTAGGACGTCGCTGGGACCCGCGTAATGTTACGCAGCATCGACACGCACTCCCGGCAGCTCGATGGCCGCCTGGAACCGGTCGCGCCAGAGCTGAAAGACCATGAGCGCCCAGAGCAGATGGCTGTGGTTGTGCGCTCCGGTCTCATGCTCGCGCATGAGCTGCGCCACGTAGCGCGCCTCGAAGAGCCCTTCCGCCGCGAGACTGCCGGGACTCAGGAGCTCGTGCATGAGCGGATTCCATTCGTGGGCCAGCCAATGCTTCATGGGCATGCTGAAGCCTTCCTTGCCGCGCTTGAGCACCGCTTCGGGCAGCGCACCCGCGAAGGCTCGCTTGAGGATCCATTTGCGGTCGCCGCCGCGCACCTTGAGCCCCGAGGGAATGGCGAGCGCGAGGTCCACCACCTCGTTGTCGAGATACGGCACGCGCGCTTCGAGCGATGTCGCCATGCTCATTGCGTCGACTTTCGCGAGGATGTCCTCCGGCAGATAGAGCCTGAGGTCGCAGCGCATCTGCGCCCTGAGGCGATCGCTGCCGCCGTCCTCGAGAACTGCGCGCACCAGACCCTCCGTGGCGCCCGTGACATGCGCACGGAATTCGCGAGTGTAGAGCCGCGCGCGCTGCTCATCGCGCAGGAAGACCATCCAGCGAAGGTGTTGCCAATCGGACGGCAACCGCGCTCCTTCCAGGAAACGGCGCAGCTGGTTCGCAACGCCGCGCTTGCCGCGGCCGAGCGGCAGGCCGCGCCCGAGCCACTCCGCGGCCGCGCGCATCGGCGCCGGCTGCCAGTCGAGCAGGCGCGCGCTCAGCCGGTCCGCGCGATAGGTGTCATAGCCGCCGAAGAGCTCATCGCCGCCATCGCCGCCGAGCGCCACCGTCACCCGGCGCCGCGCCATTCTGGCGACCAGCAGGGTGGGGAAGACCGAGAAGTCGGCGATCGGCTGATCGAGCTGCGCGATGACCTCGGGCAGCAGCGACAGGTAGTCCGGAGTCAGGATCTCCTCGTGATGGCGCGTGCCGCAATGCTCGGCGATGGCGCGCGCGTAGCGCAGCTCACTGTAGGTCGGGTCGCCGAAACCGATCGAGAAGGTGAGCGGCGGCGACGGCGAGACTGCCGTCATGGCCGCCACCAGGATGGAGGAATCGATGCCGCCGGAAAGGAAGGCGCCGAGCGGTACATCGCTCGCCAGCTGACGGCGCACAGCAGCCAATAGCGTGTGGCGGACGTGCTCGGTGAGCTCCGCCACATCCGTTACGGGGCTCGGCGCGACGGCCGGCAGCGACCAGAACCGTCCCTGGTGCAGCTTCCCGCCGCCCATGATGAGCCAGCTGCCCGGGGGAAGCTTCTTCACGTCCTCGAAGAGTGTGGTGGGGCTTGCCGTGTACTCGAACGTCAGGAGCTGATCGACCCCGAGCGGATCGATGGCGCGCGCCGTGCCGCCTGCCGCGAGGATGCATTTGACCTCGGAGGCGAACCAGACGTTGCCGCCATGGACGCTGTAATAGAGCGGCTTGATCCCCATCCGATCGCGCGCGAGCAGCAGGCGCTGCGACTCGCTGTCCCAGAGCGCGAGCGCGAACATGCCGTTCAGCCGCGAGAGAAAGCCGAGGCCATGCTCCTGGTAGAGGTGCGGAATCACCTCGCTGTCGCCGGTGCCGCGGAAGCGGTGTCCCTTGGCGGCGAGCTCGGCGCGAAGCTCGCGGTAGTTGTAGATCTCGCCGTTGAAGACCGCGTGCACGGTGCCGGCCTCGTTCGCGACCGGCTGATCGCCAGTGACGAGATCCAACACGGCGAGGCGCCGCATGCCGAGACCCACGCCCGGCGCGATGAATATGCCCTCCCCGTCCGGGCCGCGGTGCCGCATCACATCGCACATCGCGGCGATCAGCTCGCGCGGCGGCGTGCTTCCGCGGGTGGCCACTCCGGCGATGCCGCACATGGGCGTTCCCGTCAGGCGTGCAGCCGTTTGCGCAGCTGCATGCCGATCTGATTGCGCACGAAGCGCAACGGCGGCTCGAGGGTGGCGAACCGCTCCAGCGGCGCTGCAGCGTCCGTCAGCGCGCGCAGCAGGCTGGCACCGGGACGCGCCGGTTCGAGATCGACCTTGACCTTGAGGCCCATTCGGCCCACCTTCGCGACATCGTGGGGGAACGGCAGCGGGTCCGTGCCGGGCAAGTCGCGTACTCCCAGCCGGGCTGCGTGCGCGAAGTGCTGCGGGTATCCCCAGAAGACCGGGCGTCCGCCCTCATCTCCCAGGAACAGCGTCGGCTTGCGGAATTCCGCGACCAGCTCATTCAGAAGCCGGCCGCGCCGGAAGAGCCATTTGCCGGGTCCCCATGGAATGACGCGCGGTACTCCCAACGCCTCGGACTCACGCAGGATCTCGCGAATGGGTCGTCCGTCCTCGAAGCGGTGCCTGGTACCGAGAACCAGCACTTCCAGGCCCTCCCGGCAGGCTACCTGCCTGCCGGCGACGATGAAGAGCTCCTGCTGCGCGCGCCGGGCGACGACACTGATGGTCTCCTCGGTTGCAGCGACAGCCCACCGTCGCAGGTGCAGGTCCGAAGCACCGTTCGATGCCGCCCGCCCGTCCGCAAGAGCTCGCAGCGCGCCGAAGCCGTCGTCCGCCTCACACTCCGCAAGCAACAGGAAGTAGGCTTTGCGCGCTGCCGGGTCGATCCCGTTGCTCGCTGCAAGCAGGTTGTCATACGCGTTCTGTAGCAGCTCGTCGGGGTCGTAGCACGAGTGCAGATGTACGTGTGCGTCGACGCAGGCGATGACGTTGCCCATAGGTACCGCTGCCAAGCAAGCTTCGGACCCGCTGAAGGCCAAGGAGCACCAGGGATCGGCGCGGGCGGAGTTGCCAGCGCGGCACCGCATCGCCGATACTCAGGCTTCTGGAAAAAATAGTGCGGAGGTGCTCAGCCGTGTCCCTGCCCAAGAACAAGCCCGATCAGTCGCGCCGCTCCTTCCTCGCGGGCGCCGCCGTGGCGGCCTCGGCCGCGCTCGTCGGGCTGAAGCCCCCCGCTGCCCGTGCCGCGGGCGACAATCTGCCGCATCTTTCCGAGAGCGATCCGCTTGCCAAGTCGCTCGGCTACCAATCGACCGCGAAGAACGTCGACCAGTCCAAGTTCCCGACCTACAAGGCCGGCGAGCGCTGCGGGCTGTGCCGCTTCTTCCAGGGCACCTCCGGCGCCAGCTCCGGCTTCGGCGGTTGCCAGATCTTTGCCGGCTACTCGGTCGACGCCGGTGGCTGGTGCGCCTCGTTCAACGCCAAGAGCTGATTTCGCGCACCTTCGGGGCGCTCGCCCGCAGCCCGGGGAGCGCCCCTGCTTGTTCGTCATACCTGCCCGGTATACTTACATTCCTCGGGTGTGCTCGCGGCCCGTCGCGGCGGGACTAGAATAGGCGGCATCGAAAGCTCAACGTCCCGGAGGCTCCCATGTCATTGCGAATCGGCGACCAGGCTCCCGACTTCACGGCCGATACGACCCAGGGGCGCATCAACTTTCACGAGTGGATCGGCAATGGCTGGGCGATCCTCTTCTCCCATCCCAAGGACTTCACCCCGGTGTGCACCACCGAGCTCGGCTACATGGCCCGTCTGAAGCCCGAGTTCGAGGCCCGCAACACCAAGATCGTCGGCCTCAGCGTCGATCCGGTCGAAGACCACCAGCGCTGGTCGAAGGACATCGAGGAGACCCAGGGCGCGCCGGTGTACTACCCGATGATCGGCGACCCCGAGCTCAAGATCGCGAAGCTCTATGACATGCTGCCGGCGGAGACCGCCGGCGAGTCCAAGGGGCGCACGCCGGCCGACAATGCCACCGTGCGCTCGGTGTTCATCGTCGGCCCCGACAAGAAGATCAAGCTCACCCTCACCTACCCGATGAGCGTGGGCCGGAATTTCGACGAGGTGCTGAGAGCGCTGGACGCCATCCAGTTGAGCGCGAAGCACAACGTGGCGACGCCGGTCAATTGGAAGCGCGGCGATGACGTCATCATCCCGACCTCCATCCCCGATGCGGAGGCGAAGTCGAAATTCCCCGCGGGCTGGAAGGCGCTGCGACCCTATCTGCGGCTCACGCCGCAGCCGAAGTAACATCGGCGTCCGGGGGGCGTAATCCGCCCCTCGGATCTCAACCCGCAGGGCGATCCGGATCGCTGCCCGCTACGGTTCCCGTTCCTTTGGGGCCGCAGCCTGTCGTCCATGTTACGTTACTGATGATGCCCGCGGCGTCGGTGTGTACCGTGACGGTGCAGCCGGCGAGGTTGTATCCGTCGAATCGCCAGGTGGCCTTCTGACCCTGGCCCGCGCTGGCGATGTCCAAGGGCGCACTCCACTTCATCTCGAGGTCAAGCAGAGGACCGCCGACGTAGCCGGCAACGATTTCCGAGGGATAGTGCTTCGGCGGCGTGTCGTCGAGTATGGCGCAGCCGGCGAGCAGCAGGTCGGCGGCCAGCAACAGGACAAGAGCAGCGCGCCTCCGCCTCATCGCAGCATGGCCTTCTGCGCCGCCCACGCGGTGAGAAGTGCCAGCGCGACACTGGCGGCCAGCGCCAGCGCGGCGCGGTGTTTCTCGTGCGTGACGAGACGGTTGCCATCGAGTGGAGTGATGAGAAATGGCTCGCCGTGAGTGGTCTGCCCGACGACGCTCTCCCGCGCCTGCGTGGAGCCGAGACTCGCCTCGACCTGCTGCCTGGCAGCGGCACGCGCCGCCTCCCATTCCTCGGCATCGAGCTGGCCGTCATGGTTGCGATCGAATCTTGCGAGCAGTCCCGCCTGATCGTGCTTCCACTCGACCACGACCTTGCCGACCTCGCGCTCGATCGATTCGACGACCGAGCGGGAGCGCAGCTCCCCCAGCACGGTCAGGTGCGTACCCGGGCCGATCACTCGCTCGGTATAGCGGTAGTCGCATTCAGGGCGCCAGCCTCTCCCCTCCAGGCCCGGCAAGCAAGGGGGCCGCGGCGTGTCGCCGTACCAGGTCTCGTGCGCTGTCGGTGTCACGGCGGCGCCGACAGGTCCGACCAGACACTCGCCGTCCCCATCGCTCAGGGAAAATGGCGCCACGCTGCTGGCGCTGTCGACGACGTGCCATGATTTGCTGTTGTTGCCGTTCGTCGTGCGGTGCTCGATCTTGTAGTCCCACCAGACGCAGGGCAGGCCACTCAGGGGAGCGGTGACGGGCCCTTCGGGAGGCGGTCCCGCCCTGCCCTCCAGGTGCACGTAGCCCTGAGCGGCCGAGCGGATGTGCGCCAGGGGCGTGTCGGCCGCGAACCGGTCACGGCGCAGGCTCTTGAAAACCCAATGGACGGCGTAGACCGTGCCCGCGGCCAGCAGCAGCGCCAGCACGAGGAAGTGAGGCTCGAATCCCTGCGATGTCATTTACTGAACGCGAGGCCGACATCGACGTCGGCCTTCTGCGCGGCATCGAACTTGAGCAACCGCTCCGGCGCGAAATTGAACAGGCTGGCGACCATCGCATCGGGGAACGTCTCGATCCGGACATTCTGCGCGTTGGCCGCATCGTTGTAGATCTCACGACGGTCGGTGATCGCGGTCTCGAGCGCGCTGACGCGCGCGGAGAGATTGCGGAACATCGTGTCGGCCTTGAGATCGGGATAGCGCTCGGCAACGGCGTAGAGATTGGCGAGGCTGCCGCGCATGGCGCCTTCCGCCGCGGCCACCGAGCCGACGTCGCCGGAGTGACGGGCCGAGTCCACCTGCGATCGCGCCTGGGTGACGCGCTCGAGCGTCTGCTGCTCGTGCTGCATGTAGCGCTTGCAGACATCGACCAGCTTCGGCAGCTCATCGTGCCGCTGCACCAGCAGCACGTCGATGTTGGACCAGGCGAGCTTGACCTCGTTGCGGGTGCGCACGAGGTTGTTGTAGATCGTGACCAGGTACCCGATCAGGAGGACCAGGAGCAACACGAAGATGATGCCGGCAACCATATTTCACCCCGAACCCAGCAGCGGCAGCGCTCGCCACCATCGCGCAGTCTCCCAGAGAGCCCGCCGCGGTCGCCATCGGCAGCCGCTCGAACTGTGCGCACGGTAGCACTTCCCTTTCCCGGAGCGTGACCCGGAGACACTTTTGCCGCGCGCGGGCGCGCTGGAGCGGCGGGGGAAGTTGGCGCACAATACCGACGGTCGAGTCAGAACTTCGCACCAGTCGGGGGGGCGCGCTCATGCGGCTCCGGCGATCCATGCGGTCCCAGCCTCGGGCGGAGGCACGCCGGCCATTTGCCCCGTTCGGAGTGCCCCTGGCGCTCAGCTGGGCGCTCCTGGCCTATGCCGCGGTGGCGGTAGCCGCCGGCAGCGCGTTCGCGGCGCTCAGAATCCACGCCGACTACATGCGGGTGATGCAGGAAGAGGCGGCAGGCTTGCGCGGGGTGACGGCGGCATTGACCAGCGCCGCACTGGCAATGCTCGATGATGGTATGGGGGCCGCGCACGCCGCGCTGAATGAGGTCCGTTCCGCCGGGGGCCTCGATCGCCTTGCCGGAGGCGCGGTTGGCTGGGCGTTGCAGCGCCACCTCACGGGCGGCACCTATGTGCGCTCGCTCTTCGTGGTGGATACCGGTCATTTCGTGCTGGCGAGCCGCACGCGCGTGCTGGACGGCACCAGCGCTCCCGGCTACCTCGCAGGGTTGGCCACCGCCGAAGACGTGTGGGTAGGCGCCCCCCTGCGGGATCCGGAGGATTCTGCCCGTTGGGTCGTCCCGGTGGCGCGGCGCGTGCAGGTCGGTCCAGGCTCGAGTGGTTGGGCGGGCGCCCTGATCAGCTTCGCCGGCCTGGAGCAACTCAGGCAACGGTTCGGAAACGTAGTGAGTGAGCAGGGGCTGGTCGGATACGACGGCACCATCCTCGCAAGTGTCGAGAACCGGTACAACGGCCGCAGTGTCGCGCACAGCGCGCTCTTCCTTCAGGGCGTCGCGACCGGAGAGCGCGGTGGAATCGCCCAGGGCCAGGGCGAGTTCACCCGCAAGACCATGATCTCCGCCTACTCCCCCTTGAGAGGCTATCCCGCCCTCGTGGTGGCCGGCCAGTCCGAGGACAAGGTGCTGGCGGGTTGGCGGGTCCGGCGCAGCCAGATGATTGCGGCCACGGCCGCCTTCAGCGCACTCATCCTCATCCTCACCGCCGCCCTCAATCACTATATGAGTGCGCTACGGACCCGGGAACGCGACTACAACACCCTGGTCGACAGCGCGCGGTTCGGCGTATTCCTGCTCGAAGGCGATCGGTTCGTGGACGCCAATCGCACGGCGGCAGTCATGTTCGGGCTCGAGAGCGAGCGCGCCGCCATCGGGCTCACCCCCTGGGCGCTCTCTCCTGAGTTGCAGCCGAATGGGCGGCCCTCGGAGGAGTTGGCGCGGGAGCGGATTCTCAGCGCGGCGCGCGAGGGCGGCATCACCTTCGAGTGGACGCACAGGCGCGCGGATGACGGCAAGAGCTTCCCCGCCGAGGTCGATCTCTCGAGCCTCAGCACCGAAGGCACCACCCTCGCCCTTGCCCTCGTTCACGATGTCACCGCGCGCAAGCGTGCGGAGGAGGAGTTGCGGCGAGTGACCGCCGAGCTCCTGCGGTTGCAGGACGAGGAGCGGCGCCGCATCGGCCGGGACCTGCACGACTCCACCGGCCAGTCGCTGGCGGCGCTCGAGATCGATCTCGCGCAGCTCGGGCGGGAGGCGGCGAAGCTCTCCGCCGAGGGCCGCGAGCAGCTCGAGCAGTGCGTGCGCCTGGCGCGGCAGTGCTCGGCCGAGATCCGCACCGCTTCCTACCTGTTGCATCCGCCGCTGCTCGATGAGCTCGGGCTCTCGAGCGCGTTGCGTTGGTTGGCCGACGGCCTGCGCACGCGCAGCGGGCTCGAAGTCAGGTTGGACCTGCCCGAGCGGCTGCGCGGCGTCGCGCCCGAGGAGGAGCTCGCCCTTTTCCGGGTGGCGCAGGAGGCGCTCACCAACGTGCAGCGCCATTCCTCGAGCCCCTGGGTCGCGATGCGGCTGCGGGCCGAGCCCGGGAGTCTCGTCCTCGAGATCGAGGATGCCGGGCGTGGCATGCCGGCGGCCGAGGCCAGTGATCCGGAGAGCTCGGGACGGTTTGCCGGAGTCGGTGTCGCGGGCATGCGCGAGCGCATCCGCCAGCTCGGGGGCACGTTCGACGTCGAATCGACTGCGGCCGGGACGCTGGTCCGCGCCTGCATACCGCTCTCCGGCCGAGCCAACACAGGTCAGAATACCGCGAGGCTCGCCTCGTGACGCAGGTTCGAATTCTCATCGCCGACGACCACGAAGTCGTGCGGCGCGGCATTGCCGCGCAGATCTCACAGCGTCCCGGCTGGCAGGTGGTGGCGGAAGCGATCAACGGCCTGGATGCCGTGACACTCGCGCTGGACCTCAAACCCGACCTCGTTGTGCTCGATTTGACCATGCCCGAGCTCAACGGACTGGCCGCGGCGGGCCGAATCCGGGCGGCGTGGCCCGAGGCTCGCATCCTGATCCTGACCGTCCACGAGTCGGAGCAACTCGTGCGTGAAGTGATCGCGGCCGGCGCGCAGGGCTACGTCCTCAAGTCAGATGCCGGCCGCATTCTGATGGCGGCGCTCGAGACGCTGCTCGCGGATGGCTCGTTCTTCACCCCCAAATTCGGCAAGATGGTTCTCGACGGCTATCTGCGCAATCCAGCCGCGGCGGAGGAGCCGGGTGCAGGCGGGTTCTCCGCCCGCGAGCGCGAGATCGTGCAGCTCCTGGCCGAAGGCAAGAGCAACAAAGAGGTGGCGGCAGCGCTCGGAATCAGCGTGAAGACCGCCGAGACCCATCGCAGCAACATAATGCGCAAGGGCGGATTCGGCTCGCTCGCGGAGCTGGTGCGCTACGCCATCCGTAACCGCATCATCGAGCCCTGAGCTGCCGGCCGCCTGCGCCCATACATATTCTCCCCGGCGGCGATACCGACAATCCTCAATTCGCGGCGCGCGCCCGAGCCGCTATGGTAGCGGATTGCATCCGACCCGAAGCGGTAACCCTCGCCTGCCGTGACGCACCCTGTCGATCCCGTCATCGCCGCACTTGCTACCGGTGTCACGCTCCTGACCTGCTACGGCTGTCTGCCAGCCGCCATGTGGGTCTCGAGCGCGCGGCCGCCGCGCACGGCCGTCAGGGTTGCGGGCAACACCCTGGCCCTCGGTGTCGGCATCTGGTCGGCCTGCATGCTCGAGGCGGTGGCGCTCGGCGCTCACGGTTGGCCTTTCCCCGGACTCGCCGGCGGCCTGACGCCGCTCGCGATCGCCTGCTCGGGCCAACTCTGCGCCCTGGCCTTCATCACCGGCCGCGATCCCGACCTGCCCGCCATTGTCGGCAGCGCTTTCAGCTTCTCGGTGGCACTCTGGGGCACGCAGTGGTCGATCGCTCAGGCAAGCGGCGGCCTTCTCGGCTCACCGGCGGCCGTGGCCTGGACCGCCGGCTGGCTGCTCGTCGCCTTCGGCGCCTTGTCGGGCGGTCTGTGGCTGGTCTTCGGCCGCCATCGCGCCTCGCGCGTCTCGAGGAGGACGCGCGTGGTGCTCGCAGTGGTGATCGCGATCGCCGTTCTCGGGGTCGGCGCCGGGATACCGTCGCAATGGCATCCTCTCGGCGCCCCCTGTTGCGGCGCGACCTTCGTCAGCAAACGCCTTCTGGCCGTGACGATCGCCGCGCTCGCCGCCGCCGCGCTCATCGTCAGGCAGCTGATCGCGACTTTCCAACAGAAGCTCGAGGAGCACGCGAGCCGCAGCCGGCACGATCTGGCCGAAGCCCACGCCCGCCTGCACCACATCGCCACCCACGATCCGCTCACGGGGCTCCCCAACCGCAATCTCCTCAAGGAGCGGTTGGCGAAGTCGCTCGCCGAGCGGCATTCCCCGGGGCGAACGATCGCCGTGGCCGCCATCGACCTCGATCGCTTCAGCTCCATCAACCAGTCTCTCGGTCACGGAGTCGGCGATGGCGTGCTGGTCGAGATCGCTCATCGCCTCGAGTCCGCGGTGCCGCTTCCCCACACGCTCGCGCGCGTCGGCGGCGACTCCTTTGGGCTCCTCATCGACGGCATGACTGCGCGCATGGAAGCGCACGCGATCACGAGCGGGATGCTGGCGGCTCTCGAGCAGCCGTTCCTCGTGAACGGCGAGGAGATCCGCGTTCGCATCAGCATTGGGGTGAGCGTATTCCCCGACGACGCACGCCGCGGCGATGACCTGCTCGCTCACGCCGAGGCCGCGCTCGTCAGCTCCAAACGGCATGGCGGCGGACGTGTCCTCTTCTTCGACCCGAGCATGTCGGATTCCATGCACGAGCGCCTCGCGCTCGAGAACGACCTGCGCCGCGCGCTGGCGGCACGGGAGTTCGAGGTCCATTTTCAACCGCAGATCTCGACCCGAACCGGCAGGATTCTCTCGGTGGAGGCGCTGCTGCGCTGGCGTCACCCGCAGAAAGGACTGATCGCGCCGAGCTCCTTCATCCCGCTCGCGGAGCAGACCGGGCTCATCGTGCCGCTCGATGCCTGGGTGCTGCGAGAGGCCTGCCGCCAGGCGCGCATCTGGCTCGCGGAATCCGGCATCAACTTCAAGGTCGCGGTCAATCTCTCGATGATGCAGTTTCGCTGCCCGGATGCCCTGGAGACCATCGTCGCGGCGGTGGATGATGCGGGACTCGATCCGAGGAGCCTGGAAATCGAGCTGACCGAGAGCGCGCTGATGATCGACCCGGACAAATCGGCGACCGTGCTGAAGCTGCTGCGCTCCATGGGCATCACCATCGCCATCGACGACTTCGGCACGGGCTACTCGAGTCTGAGCTACCTGCGGCGGCTGCCGATCGACAAGCTGAAGATCGATCGCAGCTTCATCAGGGATCTGCCGACGAGCCCGACGGACGAGTCGATCGTTCGCGCCATTGTCTCGCTCGCTCATAGCGTGGGCCTCACGGTGGTCGCCGAAGGGGTGGAGACAGCGGAGCAGCTCGAGCGCATCCGCGTGCTCGAGTGCGATCAATGGCAGGGATACTACTGCTGTCCGCCGCAGCCGGCCGCCGAGCTCGCCGAGCGGCTGATGGGGGATGCGGCGATCTCCTCCACCGGACTCAGGGCCGCCTTGACCCGCGCCTCCCGCCTCCTCGCCCCCTGACTGTATAATGCGTCCCCGCGCCGGAGCGTCCTGCTCCGGACGTCTACAACGCTTGGAGATTTATGCGACTCCATCGCCTGGCGATTCTGGGGATTCTCTGTGGCCTGTCAGGGACGGCATTGGCCGCCGCGGCGCCCGCTGACGATGATCCGTTGCACCCAAGCTGGTTCGACACCAGCGTGAGCCCCGCGCAGAACTTCTATCAACACGCGAACGGCGGCTGGCGAAAGACCCATCCGATACCTGCCGCCTATTCCTCCTGGAGCACCTTCAACATCCTCCAGATCCGCAACGAGAAGATCATCCGCCGGCTGATCCAGGATGCCGCCAGCTCGCATGGGGCGCCCGGCAGCGCCGCGCAGAAAGTGGGTGACTTCTATGCGAGCGGCATGAACGAGAAGCTCATCGAGCAGGTCGGCATGGGCGCGCTCTCTCCTGAGCTCGACGGCATTTCCGGCATCAGAAATCTCGCGGACCTGCAGCGGGAGGTGGCGCACCTGCAGATGATCGGCGTCGATGCCATGTTCGGCGTCGGCGAGATGCAGGACTTCAAGGACTCCACCAAGGTGATCGGCGTCGCCGGCCAGGGCGGCATCGGGCTGCCGGACCGCGACTACTATCTCAAGCAGGACCCGAAGTTCAAGCAGACCCGCGCCCTGTATGTGGCGCACGTGGCACGGACCTTCCAGCTTCTCGGGGACGGCCAGGAGCTGGCGGCGCGCGAGGCCGCCACCGTCATGGCGATCGAGACCCGGCTCGCCACGGCCTCGATGTCACGCATCGAGCAGCGCAACCCGCGCGCGATCTATCACGTCATGAGCCTGGCCGAGCTCGACCAGAGCACGCCGAACTTCTCGTGGCGCGACTATTTCCGTGAGATCGGCTATCCGGGGATCGAGAGCATCAATCTTGCCATGCCGAAGTTCTTCGGCACCCTCGGCAAGGACCTGCGCGGCGTGCCGCTCGAGCAATGGAAGATCTATCTGCGCTGGCGGCTGATCGATGCCTTCGCGCCGTACCTGTCGAAGCCCTTCGTCGACGAGGATTTCAGGATGCAGTCGGCGTTGAGCGGCACGCAGAAGCTCTTGCCCCGCTGGCAGCGCGTCGTGAGCGCCGAGAACGGTGCGCTCGGCTTCGCGATCGGCGAGCTCTACGTGCAGAAGGAGTTTCCGCCTGCCTCCAAGAAGGCGGTGCTCGAGATCCTGCACAACATCCGGGCGGCGCTGCGAAGCGATATGACGACCCTCCCCTGGATGGCGCCCACGACCCGCCAGGCGGCGATCGCCAAGCTCGACCTCATGGGCGAGCGGATCGGATACCCCGACAAGTGGCGCGACTACTCGACGCTGCGCATCGATCGCGGGCCGTACGTGCTCAACGTGATGCGCGCGAACGAGTTCGAGCAGCGGCGGGAATTGAACGAGATCGGCAAGCCCGTGGACCGCAGCGAGTGGCTCATGACGCCGCAGGAGGTGAATGCCTACTACTACCCTCCCGGAAACAACATCAACTTCCCCGCCGGAATCCTGCAGCCGCCCTTCTTCGACCCGAAGGCGCCGGCGGCGCTCAATTACGGCGCCATCGGCTGGGTCATGGGCCACGAGACGACCCATGGGTTCGATGACGAGGGGTCGCAGTTCGACGGCCACGGCAATCTCAAGAACTGGTGGACGCCCGAGGATGCCAAGCGCTTCCACGCCGCGACCTCCTGCATCTCGAATCAGTTCTCAGGCTACACGGTGGACGGCGGCCTGCATCTGCAAGGGAAGCTGGTAATGGGCGAGGCGACGGCCGATCTCGGCGGGCTCATGCTCGCCTGGCGCGCGTTCCATGCCTCGAGCGCCTACAAGAGCGCGAAGACCATCGACGGTTTCACTCCGGATCAGCAGTTCTTCATCGGTGCGGCGCACGTCTGGGCCGACAATACCCGGGCCGCGGAAGCGCGCCGCCTCGTCACCATCGACCCGCATGCGCCGCCGCTATACCGCGTGAACGGTACGCTGGCGAACCTGCCGCAGTTTCAGCAGGCGTTCCACATTCCGGCCAACAGCCCGATGGTCAACGCGCAGCGGTGCGCGATCTGGTGACGGCAAGCTTCGTTCCCGGCGATTCAGTGGTTCACTACGGCCATGCAGAAGCCGTCATAGCCCTTCGAGCCGACCGTCTGGATGGACGTCGCCTCGACGCGCGGCTCCGCTGCAATGTCGTCGTAAAGTTGACGCACGGCCCGCACTGCCGAATCACGACTCTTCGAATCGATCACCTCGCCCTCGCGGACGACGTTGTCGAACACCATGACGCTGCCGGGCCGCGATAGCTTGAGGCAGGCGCGGAAGTAATCCGGATAGCCTTCCTTGTCGGCATCGATGAAGAAGAAATCGAACTGCCCGGTGAGGGACGGCAGCAGCTCCAGCCCCGGCCCCACACGGATCTCCGCCACCTGTGCCAGTCCGGCGCGCGCGAGATTGCTGCGCGCCACCTCGGCATGCTTGGCGCTGTATTCCAGGCTGATGAGCTGGCCGCCCGGCGGCAGCGCTCGCGCCATCCAGATGGCGCTGTAGCCGCCCAAGGTGCCGATCTCCAGGATGCGCTTGGCATTCATGGCGCCCGCCAGCAGGTTGAGCAGCTTGCCCTGCGGGGCGCTCACGGCGATCTCGGGCAATCCGCCCGCACGACTTGCCGCGAGGGCGGCGCTCAGCGCTTCATCCGGCCGCACGATGCGGTCGTTCAAGTACTCATCGACGGCGGTCCAGGTCTTTTGGCTCATGCCGCCACTGTACCCCAATGCCACCCGTCGTCACAGCGCGGCAGTGCTCCGCACTTCGAGAATCAGCTCGACCACGACGCACACCCCTGCTGGAAGGCTCGCCGTGCCGTAGACCATGCGTGTCGAGGTCTTGTCTGCTCCGAACACGCTGCGTAACAACTCCGATGCTGCATCCGCGACCTTGGCGTGCTGCACGAACTCTGGAGTGGTCACGAGCGACACGGCGAGGCGGACGACACGGCTCACTTTATCCAGTGAGCCCAGATGCTCTCGCGCCGCGGCAAGAGCGTTCAACGCGGCCAGGCGAGTCGCCTGTCGTCCGTCCTCGACACTCAATTCGTGGCCGATCCGTCCCTGAAACCTGGGAACTCCGGACTCGACCGGCAGCGTGCCGCTCAGAAAGAGCAGATTACCGGTCTGCACCGCCTCGACATACGCGCCGAGAGGGACCGGCGGTGGCGGCAGCTCGATTCCAAGGGCTCGCATACGTGCTTCCGTAGTCGCATTGTCGTTCCGGGGGGACATGATCAGCTCTCCTGGTTGGATGTGGCCGGTTTTGCCTGGCAGGCTGGCGCATGGCACCAGCCCGTCACCTGCTGTTGGCGTTTACCACCTTCCGATGTGGGCGCCGCCATCGACGTAGAGCACTTCGCCGGTAACCTGGCGCGCCTGCGTGAGATAGAAGACGGCCTCGGCGATATCTTCGCTGCTTGCGATCTGTCCGAGAGGGGACAGCGTCCGCAGGAAGTCTTTCGGAGCGTCCCGAAGTAGCGGCGTATCGACAACGCCGGGTGCCACTACGTTCACGCGGATGCCCTGCTTCGCGTACTCCATTGCGAGACTCCGCGAGATGCCATTGATGCCGCCTTTGGTGATCATCGGGACTGACGCGGTGAATACCGCCTGCGGATGGTCGGCGATGGAGGCACCGATGCTCACGATGCTCCCGCCCGTCTTCTGCGCGAGCATCTGCTTCACGGCGAGCTGCGTAGGCTTGATGAAGCCATCCAGATTCGTCGCCACGAGCTTGCGGAAATCCTCCGCGGTGTAGTCCGTGAACGGCTTGGCGAAGAAGATCCCGGCGTTGTTCACCAGGGCATCGAGCGAACCAAACCGCGTCACGGCGGTCGCGACGAGCTTCTCGGCCGTCTGGACGAGACCGATATCGCCGTCCACCAACGCGAGGTTGTCCGAGCGATGCAGCTCGTTTTTGTTGCTGATGTTGCGCGAGTTGGCCACTACGTTGTACCCGCGATCGAGGAACACGTTGGCGATGGCCGCGCCAATGCCTTGCGATGCTCCCGTCACAATGACGGTTTTCTGTTTCGTGCTCATGTTACGCCTCTACCTTCTGCCTGTGCCCTTGTGGGCTCGTGGGAGGCATTCTCGGGCCGCTCGCACGATTTGATTAGATGGCACAGTCTGGTTTCAGATTTCCATAAATGGCAGAATGCGGCGTGGCGGACCTCAACAGCATCCGGATATTCGTCACCGTGGCTCAATTCGAGAGCATCACCCGCGCCGCCCGCTCGCTCGGCATGCCCCCCTCGACCGTGAGCCGCCGCCTCTCGCTGCTGGAATCGGAGCTCGGCGTCTCACTCCTCAAGCGCACCACCCGGCGCGTCAGCCTGAGCGCGCAGGGCCGGGATTACTTCAGCCAGTGCCAGGAGCCCCTGAGCCTATTGCAAGCGGCTGAGCGGGTCCTGACCCAGGCGCAGAAGAAACCCGAAGGACTGCTGCGGATCACCGTTCCGGTCATTTTCGGACGCGAGCCCTTTCTGGATTTCATATCCGCTTTCCAGAAAGATCATCCGGCCATCCACCTCGATCTCTTCATTACGAACGTTTTCGTCGATTTGATTGCCGAGAACTTCGATGTCGCCATCCGCTTCGGTGAGCTGCAGGATTCCAGCATCGTCGCCAAGCGCCTCGGCAAGAGCGTTCGCTACGTCGTAGCCACGCCGGAATACCTGAAAGGCCGTTCTCTGCCGGCAGAGCCTTCCGATCTCGAAGCGCACCGCTGCGTGCTGCTCAACGCCAGGAACGGCGAGAGTGACTGGGAATTGGTCTGCGGTAGAAAGAAGGTCAGCATCCGCGTATCGGGCACGATCTCGAGTCGCGACTTCGACTCGGTGAGCGGCTTCGTGCGCCGGGGTCACGGCATCGGGCTGCTGCCGTCGACGTACTGCGATGAGCCCATCGCCAAAGGCAAGCTCGTCCGGCTGCTGCCGCAATGGGGCTCGCCGCCAATTGCCTTGTTCGCCGTCTATCCCAGCCGAAAGTTCCTGCCGTTGCGACTGGGTGTCTTCCTGGAAGCGCTGGCAGGCTGGGACAGCCCGCTCTGGATCAAGGATTGATTCCATAGCAGAAAAAGACCGGCGGCAGGTGTCCTTGGGCCCTCTGAAAGCGCTCTAATGTCCCGGGCAGCACAGTCTTCAGCCGGGCATTGAGCAGTCAGTCCAAGCACGAGTTCCTCGCAGCCGTGGCGCAAGCCCACGGCCGCCGGTTGCGCCGGTTCTTCTCGGCTCGCATGCGCAACGGGGCCGATGTCCCGGATCTGGTCCAGGAAGTGTTCCTGCGTCTGCTTCGCATCGACCGGCACGAGGCCATTCGCAACCCACAGGCTTACCTCTACACCGTGGCGAGCCACGTTTTGCACCAGCATGCCCTGCGCGACACCGTGACCCGCGAGGTGGTCTGTTTCGCGGACGTGTTCCGGGATCTGCACTCGAGCGAGGAGACGGATCCGGCGCTGGAGGTCGAGACCGAGCAGTTCTTCGAGGCCCTGGGACGGGCTCTCGAGCAGCATTCGCCGCGCGCGTACGCAACGCTCATTCTCCATCGCTGCCACGGAATTCCGCTCAAGGACATCAGCGTGCAACTCGGAGTCTCCTACACCATGACCAAGCGCTATCTCGCTCAGGCGCTCGCGTACCTCCAGCGGCATCTGGAGGAGCAGGAGTAAGAATCATGGAGCACCATGACTCGCCCAGGCCGAATGCCCAGATCGTCGAGGAGGCCTCCAGCTGGTTCGTGGAGCTCAGCGAAGGAGAAGTGAGTGCCGCGGCAAGGGAGGCATTCACGGTGTGGCTGCGCGCTTCCCCCGAGCACGTTCGCGCCTTCCTGCAGATCTCTGCGGTGTGGGAGGATGCGCCACTGATCGGCGGCAGGCGCTCTCTGGACATCGAAGGCCTGCTGGCCTCGGCCCGCTCGGAGAGGAACGTCGTCCCGCTGGGTGCCACCGCCGCTGCAGGGGTCGCCGCGGATTCGCAGCATCTCACACAGCAACGAGCGCGTCGGCCGCTAGGTTGGGCCCTCGCCGCGGGGATTGTGGCGGCGGCCGTTGGGGGGGCGGCCTCTGGCTCCAATGGCATCGAGGAGTCTACACGACCGGGATTGGCGAGACGCGTTGGATCACTCTGGTGGATGGCTCGACGATCGAGCTCAATGCCGAGTCCCGCATCCGTGTACGGCTCACCCCCATGGAACGGGACGTCGACCTGCTGCACGGTCAGGCATTGTTCGAGGTCACCAGAAACCACGACCGGCCGTTCGTGGTGCACAGTGGATCAGCGCAGATTACGGATGTCGGCACCGAATTTGACGTGTACCGCCGGGACGCGGATACCGTTGTGACCGTCATAGAGGGCCAGGTCGCGGTGCGCACGACACCAGCTCCGGGCGAGGCGAGCTCGCATCCCGTGCCGCTCGGGCCGACGATGTCCAGTCCATCGCCGTCGACTCGCCCGAGTACACAGACTCTCGGCATGGTGATCAGCGCCGGCGAGCAGGTGGACTTGCGCCCGCGCGCACCTCCACGGCCGGTCCCCACCGATGTCGCCGCGGCAACGGCGTGGGTACGCCAGACGCTCGTTTTCTCCGGCGCGCCGCTGAGCGAAGTGGTGGCGCAGTACAACCTCTATCACGAGAGGCGGCTGGTCATTCAGGATCCGTCACTCGCCCGCTATCACGTGAGTGGTGTGTTTTCCGCAACTGACAGCGCGGCGCTGGTGACATTCCTGCGCGCGCAGCCAGCGATCGCCGTACACGAGACCGACGGCGAAATCGACATCTCGAGTCGACAACGGCCGGGCAATGAGTGAATCGTCCACGGCCTTTCATTGCCGCGCCGCGGAATATTTCCTGTCCTGGTGTCCATCACGGCTCTGCAATCGCTCTTAGAGCGCATGAAACCGCCATCCATTGAGATGACGGTGATGACGACCCGCGTCTTTGGGGGAGCACTCATGCGCTCGAGCGCCGCCGCAGCACTGCTCGCGCTGTCCGCTATCGGCCTGTCGCAGGCCAACGATGCGAAAGCAGCCATCACGCAATTCGTGAACATTCCGGCAGAGCCGCTCGGCTCCGCACTCACGCAACTCGCGCGAACGCGGGACTTGCAGATCATCTATCACTCGGAGGTCGTGGGAGACCGCAGGACTGCAGGCGCGGTCGGCTCATTCACGCCGGAGCAGGAGCTGAGGCAGCTCCTGCATGGGACCGGACTGACTTACCGGTACCTCAACGATACGACGGTGACCATCCTTCCTGCTGCGTCGGGCACTGGCGGGGTGCCGGCCTCGGGCGGCGCGGCAGAAGCAAACAAACCTGCCGTGATCACTCCCACTGGGAAGAAGGAGGGGAAGAGCGACTCTTCCGGCCGGTTTCACCTGGCTCGAGCAGACGATGCGGTGGATCCGGAAGATGCTGCCGTGACGAGCGGGGCCGGAGCTTCCGGGGACGATAACCTGACCGCCCTGAGGGAGGTCATCGTTACGGCAGAGAAGCGCCGGGAGCCCCTACTTCGCGTGCCGGTCCCGGTGAGCGTTCTGAACCCCGCGGCACTGGCCGAAAATGGTCAATTTCGGCTGCAGGACTATTTTGCCACGGTCCCGGGTGTCAGCCTTGCCGGTGGCGCGGAGGGCGGCGGCACTCAATACCTGACCATCCGGGGACTGTCGACCGGGTATTACTCCACGCCGAGCGTGGCCATGATGATCGACGACGTGCCGGTTGGAAACAGCTCGGCGCAGGACTATGGCAGCGTGATCGTCCCGGAGGTCGATCCGGGTGACCTGCAGCGCATCGAAGTCCTTCGGGGTCCGCAGGGGACGCTCTGGGGCGCCGACAGTATTGGCGGCCTCGTCCGGTTCGTCACGCGCGATCCATCCACCAACGCCTTCAGCGGATATGTCGATACGGAGGGCGCGGACGTGCCCGTCGGAAGCGTGGGTTATGGGCTGCACGCTGGGCTGAACGTCCCGCTTGGCCCCTCGCTGGCCATTCGGGCGAGCGCCTTCACCCGCCAGGATCCCGGCTACATCCAGAGTCTCATCACGGGCCGGCGCAACATCAACGAGGCGCACGTCGCCGGGGGCTTTCTCTCCGCCCTGTTGAAGATATCGGACCGCCTCTCGGTCGAGTTAAAGGCGCTCGATCAGGTGTCCCATGGCGGCGGCGAATCCGACATCGACACCACGGCGGCATTCCAGCCCGCGCTCGGCTCATATCAGCAAAGCGGACTCGCGGGCAACCAGTCATATTCGAGCGAGCTCCACCTCTACTGGGTCACATTGAAGGCCCGCCTGGGCGCGCTCGACTTCGAGTCGATAAGCGGATTCAGCTCATCCCGCATGAAGGACCTGGTCGACTTCAGCGCCTACGATTCGGTTTACTCCGTTCCACCCGGACAGGCATATGGAGTAACGAGCGACTACACCACGCGCAAGCTGACCCAGGAGTTTCGGCTCTCGTCCTCCCTGGGAGAGCGAGTCGACTGGCTCGGGGGGCTTTTCTTCACCCACGAGGACACCCCGGGCCTGCAGAATAACTTCGCCGCGGTCCCGACTACCGGGGAGCAGGTCGGGCCGTCGTTGTTCACGTTCAATACCCCGTACAGGTTGACGGAATACGCCGCCTACGGCGATGTCACGGTTCACCTCACCCACCGGCTCGATCTGCAGCTCGGAGGCCGAGAGAGCGAAAACCGGCAGGCTTACTACAATGCGGCCACCGGGACGTTGGTCCCCGCGTTTTATGGCATCCCCTCCCCCTATGATGCGCCCGCGACCCATGCGAAGGGGAATGCGTTTACATACCTCGTGACTCCGAAATTCACGCTCACGCCCGATGCAATGCTCTATGCGCGTCTGGCGAGCGGCTATCGGCTGGGCGGAACGAATTACGATCTCACCGGGGCCGGTGCCTGCGTGGTGCCTCCCAGCTACCGGCCCGATACGACAAGGGACTATGAGCTGGGACTCAAGACGGCTTTCCTCGATCGCAGAGTGACTCTGGACACTTCGGCGTACTACATCGACTGGAGAAACGTTCAGTTGCCGGTCTATAACCTCTGCGCGATTTACATCCAGAACGGAGGCAGCGCGAAGAGCCAGGGGCTGGAGGTTTCCGTCAAGGCGCAGCCTATCGCAGGAATGGTCGTATCCGCGGAAGGATCGTGGAATGAAGCCGAGCTGACCCGCGACCTTCCGGCGAATTCATCGGCGTACGGCCTGGCGGGCAGTCGCCTCCCCTACAGCACTCCATTCAGCGGCAGCCTGACCGTGGATCAGGATTTCGCGCACATGGGCGACGCGACGCTCTTTGCGGGAGCCACCGTCATGTACGTCGGCGCGCGCACCGGAGAATTCAATCCCGGGCCGACGCCACCGCGGTTTCGCTTCGCGGCGTATACCACGGTAAACGTACACACGGGGGCTCGCTACCGCGCCTGGCAGCTGAATCTCTTTCTCAATAATGCCGCCAACACACGCGGTATCATATACGGCGAGGTCAATACCTATTTCGGGAACACGTCCGGCTATGACGCGATCATTACTCAGCCGCGTACCATCGGTCTGTCCGTTTCAAGACAGTTTTAGTCGACCCGGAAGCGCAGCCAAGAATGAAGAGCACGCTGCCAGGCACTTGCCTCTTGCTATGCATCGCGGCAGTGGCCACCGCTCACGGCGTGCCCGGCGATGGGCGCTATGCCTCGCCAGGGAGGCTCGAGTACGCCGGCGGTACGGAGCTCAACTTCTACTGCATGGGGTCGGGCTCACCGGCGGTCATCTTCGACGCGGGCTGGGAGGACTGGTCGCCGACGTGGTCGACGGTCCAGCCGGTCATTGCGCACCACACGCGGGCCTGCACCTATGATCGGGCGGGCAGCGGCTTCAGCCTTCCGGGGCCGATGCCGCGCACCTCGGAGGAGATCGCCAGGGAGCTGCATACCGCTCTGCACGAGGCCCACATCCCAGGGCCTTATCTGCTCGTGGGGCACTCTTTCGGGGGGTACAACATCCGCGCATTCGCGGACCTGTACATGCCGGAAGTCTATGGCGCTGTGCTCGTCGACATCGAGTCGGGCGATATCGAGTCGGCGAAGGACCAGGCCACCGACGCCCGCGAGATGAAGGAGGCGGTCGTCGAGCTTACCCAATGCCGCGATGCCGTGGCGCACCGCCAACCGCTGCCGCCGATCCCCGCTTCAGAAGATCCGCCCGCACCGAATATGCCCTGCTCGCACCAATTCTTCCGCACCTTGCCCATGAAGGAGTGGTCGCCGGATCTGAACGCGGTTGTCCTGCGTATCGCGAATACGCGGGCGGCCCTGTATGACGCCGTCATTGCGGAGATGCAAGTGATGCCCGCCGACGCCAAGTGGCTCGTGAGACACCGCCGTTCTTTCGGCGGCAGACCCATTCGTGTCCTCACGGCGCAAAATCACTTCGACGATAACGACAGGACAGAGCCCGCCCTCCACAGCAAGCACGTCGCCTACGAGCAGGGCTGGGCACGGACGCAACGGCGGCTCCTTTCGCTCTCGACCGACTCGAAGCAGGTCCTCGTGCCGAACAGCGATCATTACATTCAGTTTGATCAGCCCGAGGTCGTCATCGACGCAATCCTCGGGGAGCTGCAGGAGCGTCCGCGGGGTCGCTGACCTTCCTTTCGCCGTCAAATTCACCGCTCGTCGCACTTGTGCGGGCTAGAGCGTAAACTGGAAGGGCTTCGATAGAACGGGTCGCGTGCGGCACATGCACAACCTCTCGGCAGGCTTGCTCCTCCACCAAGTTGCCAGCTGTTACGCGGGAGCACGGACTTATCGGGACACGGGATACGTCTACACCACGGTCTCCGGGCCAAGCGGGACCCGGTTCAACCAAGTGTCCTTTGCAACGGCATTCAGCCGCGCTGGCAAGAGGTTCCGATTTGAGTTTTTCGTACCCTATCCGGTCGTTCCGTTTCTCGGGTACCCGGAGCGCCGCTGGATAATCTTTCGCAACGGTTCGCGGATAGACCAATGGTCGTTCCTCGGGGCGAAGGCTGCAGTCCCGGAAACATTTGGCCTTCTGATTGCTTCCGCTTCAGGCATATCCCGCGGGGCCGCCCACCACGTCCCGGCATTGCTCATGCCGCGGGATGTTACTGGCCGCAGGCTGACCGATCACCCGTACGCTGCCACGATGCTCGATCAATACAGTTACGCCCACCGGAGCTGCCTGCGAGTCGAGGCCCGATTCCGACCCGGAGATGACGAGTTCGGATCCGTGATCTGGATTGATAGCGAGCAGCTGCTGATTCGCAGACTCGATGCGCGTTGCAGGCGAGGCAGCCTCGTCATCAAAAGCATTACCACTTACAGTCCGGTTATGGACGAGTCGATTCCGGAGCAGGAGCTGGAGTTTGCGCCTCCAGCTTAACGCCGGGGCGTTGCCGGCCCAGCTGCATGGTGGCACACTGCCCTTGATGCTCTTCAATCGATTACCTCGGCGAGGCGCCGCGGCGCTCGCAGCACTCGTCCTGACACTCGTTCCAGGCTTCGGCTGGGCACAGGCCGGCACAACTTCATCGCCTGCCACATCGAACGTTCCCGGCGCGATCAGCCCTCGCGTCTATCGGGACCGGCGTGTGAGCTTCGAGCTCTCCGCCCCTGCGGCTCACAGCGTGCTCGTGGCTGGAGGCGATGGCCTCGGACATGGCCCGTTTCCCATGACGAAGTCCGCGGATGGAGTCTGGCGGGTCACGCTCCCGCCGGTCGTTCCGGGATTTCATTATTACTGGTTCATCCTCGATGGCGTCGCTGTCAGTGATCCCGCGAGCAGGACCTACTTCGGCTATGGCAAGGAGGTCAGCGGGCTGGAGGTTCCGGATCCGCAGGGCGATTTTTATGCGATGCAGGCGGTTCCGCACGGTCAAGTGCGTGCGAAGTGGTACTGGTCACGCGTCACCGAAGCCTGGCGCCGCGCGCTCGTTTACACACCGCCGGGATACGATGCCCACCCGACTGAGCGTTACCCCGTCCTTTACCTGCAACATGGTGCGGGCGAGGATGAGACGGGTTGGACGCGCCAAGGCAGGGCGCAATTCATCCTCGACAACCTGATCGCTGCAGGCAAAGCCAAGCCGATGATCGTCGTCATGGACGACGGCTATGCCTATAGGCCCGGCAAGCACGCCCTCAACCTTGGTACCGATAGTCCCACGAAGGAAGTTGGCCTCGCGTTCGGTGTATTCGAGGACGTGCTCCTGCGCGAGCTCATCCCGACGATCGATACCTCGTATCGTACGATTCCCGACCGGGACCACCGCGCGATGGCGGGATTGTCCATGGGCGGCATGGAAACCTTCTTCATCGCTCTCCACCACACGGAGACCTTCGCCTACATCGCCTCGCTCAGCGGCCCCATCATGCAGAACCCGAGCTCGCCGCTGCCCCTTGGTGCCGGTTTTGCCGCGCCGTTCAATGTGAAGAGCGCCTACGGGGGCGTCTTTGCGGATCCATCGCGCTTCAATCAGCGTGTGCGGCTGCTATGGATGGGTGTCGGTACCGCGGAACCGGCCGCGTTTCGCACCGGCATAGTCGGTGCTGTCGCGGCGCTGCGCGCGCATGGCGTTCATCTCGTGTATTTCTCGAGTCATGGAACGGCACATGAATGGCTGACCTGGCGGCGCGACCTGAACGATCTGGCGCCCCGCCTGTTTCGCTGAGGTCCCTTCTCGAAGGGTACTGCCGTCAATTCCCTTGGCGCGATTGGCCGCGGGCTCCGGCCCGATGCCCCGTCCTGGTCAGCTTTGCTGCGATCGACGCCTCAGTGCCAGCGCGGCGAGACCCAAGCCAAGGAGGCCGAGAGTCGCAGGCTCGGGGACCGAGGCGTTGCGAGTAAACGTCCAGTCGTAGACATCGCCGTTCAGGCTGGTGACCACACCGCCGATGGTGTTGCCGCCCGAATAGCTGCCCGCGAATGCAGTCGGGTTCCCTGCCGGACCTAAGTCGAGCGTGCCGCTTGCGGACAGGGACCCCGAAATGCCGACGCTGCCGCCCGTACCGCAGTCCGAAGCGGAATATCCAACGCAGGTGACATCGAGCGTTCCCAGGAGGTCGATGCTGCTGCCGCTCGGCATGGCGCTCGAGAAGACGAGGCTGGCGAGCTGGTCAGCTCCATTGCCGCCGACGCTGACCGTCACTACGGTACCGGACCCGGACCAGGTTCCAACAATCGACGTCGCATGCGCAGTGCCAGCTGCAAGGCAGAGTGCGGAGGCGATGACGGCAATGGTGCGCATAGATGCCTTTCTGGAAAGTCTGGGTGGCCACGGCTTAGCTGCAGCATATGTCAAGCAAAGGGCGTGCCAATGGAGGGCAATCGTCTGGATTCAATGGGTTAAGGCCGAATACACCAAGACGGGGTACACCGTTGTAAGGATTTCTGACGATGCGCCGGTGCCGCAGCCCACGCCCTGTCTCTGCTCGGAAGATTCCAGGGAGTCTGGATTTGGCAGCTCTGCCCCGAGAATGCGGGGCAGAGCACGGCGACCGACGGCAATATGGCCGGGGCCTCTCCGCGCCCTTCAGCAGGGTTCTCCAAAGTTGTTGACTAGTCAACCACTCGGGCCACCTGTCCCATTACGTCGGCGTCGATCAGGGGCGCAGAGAAAGTGAGACCCTGGAGCCAATGGCTCACCTAGCCGACGCAATCGCGTTTATTCGCGTCAGCCAGCGGTCGCTCAACCACCTGGAGGTTGCCTACGAGGAAGAATCCCTGCTGCGAATGGGTCTTGCAGCTCTGGATACGCTCATACATTGCGTCTGGAGCCAAATCGATCCCGCCGGGCCATGCAAGTGCGCCGTGCTCTAGAAACACGCGCGCGAACATCTTTTCGTCGCAACGGGAGTCAAAGCCATCTCCTAACGGCCCTTGGAAGTTATCGACGCGGTAATACAAACGTGTATGCGGACCTCGGCTATCGCGCCCCCCAGACGATGCTCGTGAAAGCGCAGAGCGCGTCTATCTGGTTTCGTTCCATCATGCCGCCATCATGCGGTAGCCGGCGGAAGAGAGCAGCAACGTGCCCCTCGAACTCGGCGGCTCGTCTGCGGGCCTCGGACGATCTCCCGGAGCTGGACCAGGGGGCGTAGATCACGGGGAACGACGGTGCGCGAGACGAACCCGGCGGGGCGGCGCTGTACCGGCATGTGTACTCCTTGCTGTACCTGGGGCGCCCAGGCGGTACAGCATGCGGTTGGCGGCTGTTCGATTTACCCTTGTTTTCTAGGCTTTCCGGGCATCCCTGCGAGATACAGCATCAGGCTAGGGTCGGAATCGAAGGATAGGCCCAAGCCTTTGAAAGTGAAAGCGGATTAGCCGCCCTCCTCCCCGGATACCCCGGCTGCATACCCCCGCCGTTCGCGCCTCAGGCTGTTCAAGGCGGCGCCCGCCCGTGCAGCAACACGAGCGAGCGCCTACCACAACCAGCCTGTATACGAGGCCGATCATGGGTACTTCCGCTCGCCGTGCCAATTCTACTCGGAGAATGCGTCCCCGCCCGCTCCGGGTGTCCTCTGTTGTCCGGCGCCGTCGCGCCGCAGCAAACGTGCCGGACTTCTGCAAATCATGGCTCACCTGGCCGACGCCATCGTCTTTATTCGCGTCAGCCACCGATCGCTCGACCACCTGGACGTCGCGTTCGAAGAGCAGTCGCTATTGCGAATGGGGCTTGCCGCGTTGGATGCGGTCTATACCGAGATCGACCTGGCATCCATCGCGCTCTCAAAGCATCCGCCTCCTTGAGTACGAAAAAGTCGCACCACTGGTGCGACAAATTCTGTCCGACTCGATCCTGGCATGTCCGACGCTGTATCGGGACGTCTCCAATGACATCTAACTCTGACGTCTGGTGCGGACGGCATATTTATTTTCCGCATGGTGTTTTGAGTCAGATTCACTCAGACTTAGTGGTATTTCTTGCTAGGAGGCCCCATGCGGCCGGTTAGTAGCTTCATTGTCTTTGCGGACGAGAGCGGCGACCATGGTCTCGCGCGGATCAACCCGAACTACCCGATATTCGTCCTGTCCTGCTGCATCTTCAGAAAGGACGAATACATCGACCGCGTATGCCCCGCCCTGCAGCGATTCAAGCTGCGCTGGTGGCCCCACGATGCCATCGTGCTACACAGTGCCCAGATCAAGAGGCAAGAACCGCCCTATGCATTCCTGCAGCATCTGGATCGACGCGAGGAGTTCATGCGCGATCTCACGAGCACCCTGCAAGAGATGCGGTTTATCCTGATCTCCGGAGCGATCCACAAGGAACGCCTCAAGCAACGTTACGCGGTTCCGGACAATCCTTACGCAGTCGCCCTGAAATTCTGCATGGAGCGGGTCCATTCCTACCTATGCGACCAAGGAGAGGCCGAATCCGAGCTGCATTTTCTCGTCGAGAGGCGGGGCAACGTCGAGGATGCCGAGCTCAGAGTGGTATTTCGGCGTGTCTGCAACGACCGCAGTTATTGGGAGCGGGCGCCGGGCTTCTCGATAGAGTTCATCGACAAGAAGGCGAATCTGGCTGGACTGCAAGTTGCCGACCTGGTCAGTACGCCGATCGGGCGTCACGTGCACCGCCCCGAACAGCTCAACCGGGCATTCGAGATGATTCGCAAGAAGTTTTGGTGCTCGCCGGCAGGGGAGCAAAGAGGCTGGGGATTCGAAGTGTTCCCCTAGATAGCAAAAGGCCCCGGTTCTGCAGACCGAGGCCAATTACCGATCGGGAACAACCCCCAATCCAGTGGATGTATTATGAGAACGAACTCCTCCAAATGCAAGCCCGACCCTCGTCGTGCTCAGATCATGCGCGTGAAGGCACAGCTCGCCCGCAGAATCACTGTGCTCCTGCCTGAGAGAGGCATACCTCAGACCGAGGCCGCAGCCCTGCTGGGCATGCCGGAACCGGAGCCATCCAAACTGCTCCGCGGCCAATTCGGCGGATTCTGCTTGTACGAGCTGCTCAAATGTTTCACACGTCTCGGATACGACGTGCATATCGTCATTGGCCCAAGGCCGGATAAGCGCAGCACCGGCAGCCTGTCCGTGACCTTCGCGTAACGCGCAGCATGCAGCACTTGCGAGTCGTCGCCCGTGGTTTGTGGCGAAGTGTTGACGAGAGTTAACATCTGCAAGCAATCCGCCACACCGCAGGTATGTCCGCTTCCACTCGGATACTGCAACTGGCCCGCCGGTTTGGATCAGTGACGCGCCATGAGGTCATCGCGGAAGGTATCCATACGCAGCACCTTAGCCGTCTAGTTCGAGCAGGGGAACTCGAACGCGTCGCGCCCGGCCAATACCGGCTACCCGATCGGCCTGGTACTGAGCGCACTTCCCTTGCGGTAGTCGCGGTAGCAGCACCCAGGGCGATCATCTGTCTTCTGTCTGCACTGGATTTCCACGGGATCGGCACGCAGCTACCGCACCGGGTATGGATTGCCATAGACCGGCGGGCGCGACGCCCCACGCTTCGCTACCCTCCCCTACAGGTTGTGCGCTTTAGCGGACCGGCGCTCACCGAAGGTATCCAGGCTCACCCCGTCGAGGGCCGGATCGTGCGGGTCTACAGCGTGGCGAAGACCCTCGCCGACGTCTTCAAATATCGGAACAAGATCGGTCTCGATGTCGCCCTTGAAGCATTGCAGCAGGCATGGCGGGCCCGTCGCTTCACGACGTCGGATATCCATCGATATGCGCGGATCTGCCGTGTAGAGCGTGTAATGACACCCTACCTCGAGGCACTGGTAGGGTGACCGTCGAGCGACGGCCCATCAGTTTCCGCGCCTCGGGCAGACCTAACAGGGGTTCGGAGCTTTAGTTTTACCATTCGCCTCGATGTAAGAAAAAATGGGCTGTGGCGTTTTGTTGACACAAAAGTGAATATCTAATAAATATAATGACTTATCCGATTTAGTTCGCGCTCGTCATCAAGAATTGAACTCTCATTTCCGGTCGTTTTCGACGGATATGCGCAGCGCCCTTGTTGAGTTTCCGGTCAAAGTCACCCCCATTCCTCGGATGCGCTCTGCGCGCCAACTGCCTACATTGGAGGCGTCCGGTGAGCGCGCGCCAATCACGAGGTAACGGGTGTTACCGAGCCCGTGTGACGCTCACCACCCACAGAGGGGTGGATTAGCCATGAACAGTCGCGAGCTTTACTCGATCAAAGAAGCGCGGGAGCTTCTGGGCGGCATTTCCCGTAATTCGATTTACGAACTCCTTCGATCGGGCTGCTTACCCAGTGTCGTGCTGGGCTGCCGGCGATTTATCGCCGCCACGGCAATCGCGGAGCTGATCGCGAAGTCGACGACGACGATCAGCCCTTCCGTGGACTACGCGCGATCGCGCATGCCGACCCAGAAGACTCTGGCCCTCCGGCTGCCGAGTGTCATCGGTACCAAATCTCGCAAGCTCGACTAGCCCGAGATTCACGCTTGAGACCTAAACGCGCGCCATATCCGCTTCAGAGTTTGAAGTTGAATCATTTGGTGCAGGATAGCGGAGTGTCCGCGTTTGCAGCAGATCGTCACATCTCGGCTATGATCGAACGGACCGCCAAAGCGTCATTGCCGTCCATTACCGCCCGACCCTCTGCGGCGGAGAAGGCGCGCTTCACGGAGCTGGCGATGCGCGCCGGGATGTCGGAGTCCGCCCTCGCTCTGGTCGCCATTCGGACTCTCCTGGACCCGGACGGCAAGCCACCGCAGACGACGCCCACCGCAATGGAGCGTCTCGCTGCGACTGACCGGGTCACCATTCGGTTGCGCCCCGGGGACGGCGCGATGATAACCCAGCGAGCGGCCGCACGCGGGATGAAAGCCTCGGCGTATCTGGCGGCTCTGGTGCGCGCGCATGTGCAGGCCAACCCTCCCCTCCCTACCGCTGAGCTCGCCGCCTTAAGAAAGAGCGTGGCGATCTTGGCTGGGCTCGGACACGTCTTTGCCCATGTGGCGCGTGCCCCAGTTCTCACGGGCGTGGACTATGAGGCGATGCGGAAAGACTTCGCCCAGGTGCGCATCGTATTGGCACGCCTCGAACAGCAGACGCACGACCTCGCCAAAGCCGCGCTGATCGCCTGGGAGAGCCGCAGTGAGTAGACGGCCCCTTCGGATGCCCACATCGACTCCGGCCCTAGACATCGTCAGCCATGTGCGGCGGGGGCCTCCGGAATCAGCGAGGCTCACCCTCGGACAGATCGAGCAGATCAGGCGCACCGTGAGGCGGGTGCCGGAAGTGATGGTGAAGGTGACTGGCGGGGGGCGGAGATCGGCGCCGTCGCGGCGCACCTCGTCTACATCAGCCACGACGGGAAACTCGAGCTCGAGACGGACGAAGGACAGCGGGTGCCCAAGGCCGGTCAGAACGAGCTGCTCAGGGACTGGCACCTGGAACTCTCTGCGGGACAGTACCGTCCGCTGCCGCGCGGCATCAAGAAACCGTTCGCCGGAATCAAGCTGGTACACAACATCGTCCTTTCCATGCCAGCGCCGACGCCACCGGACAAGGTACTTGCAGCGGCGAGGGCCTTCGCCCGCGAAAGATTCGGGCTCAAGTATCGCTATGCCATGGCGCTCCATACCCATCAAGAGCACCCCCACGTGCATATCGTGGTGAAGGCCGAGGGTCTGGATGCCTCGCGTCTGCATGTAGACAAAGCCACGCTGCGCGAGTGGCGCCAGGATTTCGCCCGGATGATGAGAGACCAAGGTATCGCCGCCAACGCAACGCCGCGGGTTGTGCGCGGACGAACCAAGGAAGCAGAACGGGACGGCCGTTATCGGACCAAGAAGCGACGCAACTCGTACGCCTTCCGCGACAAAGTCGAAGGCGTCGCCAGAGAGGTGACGAGGTCCGGCACAATCCAGGACCCGGCACATTCCAAGCTGGCCGAGACCCGAAAAGCAGTGGTCACCGGCTGGCTCGGAGTAGCTACCTTGCTCGACAAGCAAGGAGAGGTCGCCCTCGCCGGCGAGGTGCGGCAATTCGTAAAGAGCCTACCCCCGGTGCTTACGGATCGGGAGCGCATCGCCACTGAGCTCCTTCGACACGTGAAGGCGCAGAGATCAGCGCGGACAAGGCCAGATGAAGTGGTACGCGAAGAAACGCCGGAGAGGACACGGTGAGGTCCGCATGTGCCGAATCGAAATTAGCCTGTACCGGTTTGAAAGCCAGAAAGCCAAACGTAAGCGGTGGATTAGGACTCCAAAACAAGCATCGACCGTCAGCTCCCCGCCGAGGTGACGTTTTGCCGATCATGACACCTACCTAGTCTCGATCACCATCGTCGTCGAATTCCCTATCCCCTGATTCAATTTTTGAGACCAGCTTTAGGAATCTCCTACGAATGTATCGATCGGCAATCCCTTGTGCGAGGTTCCATGGGGAACGCCTATTCTCTACATACCAATGCGCTACCCCAAAAGTGAGCCGATAACACTTGTCCCATTCCTTCCACCTTGGAACCGACGGAAGAATCCGCGCGAGGACATCGACGATCTGCGTCGGAACACTCCGCCGAGCAATACCTAGATACACGACCTCGAATGCGTGTTCGAATACGCGCTCCGAATACTGTCCTTGAACCTGTAATGCTACGATCAGGGCATACGCAAAAACCGGAACATGACCTTCGGAAAACTGCAGATTCGCGACCACACTGGCCCACCCCTGCGTACCCGCCGAAATTACCGAGACTGACAGAGGATCACAATAATTGATAAGTTCCCTCAATGCGCCTTTCTCCCTCGCGCGATTTAGTATCTCCGGAGTCAGCCACGCTTGCGCCTCGCGCTGTACCAATTCCAGCCAAGCCAGCGCCGGCTTTTGATGAGAGGCTAATCCATCCAATACACTGTCAATGACAACATCCTTATGTTTGGAGAACATCAGCAATGCAATTGCCGAGCTTGAAACAACACTGAGCCGAGGGACAATGCGAGCAGCAAGCCGTTCGTCGAGAGTTACGTCTCGCAAAAGATTGAGAAGTAGCTCCGCTGGCATACTCGCGGTCTTGGCATTGTCGAGCAACTCTGGCCTACGAACCGCGACGGCCTGCATTAGCGACTGCCGAGGACCCATTACCTGCCAGAAGGTCACCGGTGTAAGCGCGTTACATACACTCTCAAAGAACGCGTCTCCGGCAGGGGAAGGCTTTCGAAGCGCGGTATCCGTAATTCCCCTTATGACCTCTGAGCGCGAATCAAAACCTCTATTGAGCTCAGCCTCTGGGACTAGTGCCGGCATCTTGAATGAACTTCTACCAGAACTCTCGACAAGAAAACCCCATACACCCAACGAATCTACCGCGGGAATGCGGGAATATTCATTTGCTGACATCGCTGTGAGGTCCGCCTTGAGTAGTGCGGCGTCGTCCTCTTTGGGAAAGATCTCAGACGCCAATTCCAGCAGTTGACGCTGCAGCTCTCCCTCCAAGCGGGGCACGCTTATGCTGCAAAATATCCTCGCTAAGACGCTGAAACTGTCAAATCCGTTAACAACATCTGATCCGTATCGCCATATAAATCTGCGGAATTCAGTCGCGTCAGCCGAGAGCATATCCTCAATTGCCACCGATTCCCACGGAGACGGGCGCAGCTCACTGTCATGTAGTTTCGGATATTGACCTGAAAGAATTTGCACGTGAAGGCGCAACTCTCTGGGGCTTCCGTGTAGACCAACTGCAGTTCGAAATCCGAATGACCGTCGAAGGCGTGGCCACTGTTGTGACCATAGGGCAAATGTAATCTCGTCAATGCCTGACATTCGAGGCAAAAGTTTGCCTCGAGAGCCAGAATATACAGAGCGCAGCAACAGTAAAGCGGTGTCGGAAGCGGTATCGTCGTCGCTTCTCCGGACCTCGCTGCCTGGGAATTCCGGTTGAACTGCTAGTACGGTTCGATAGGTGTCGTGTGTTTCCGAGACGTGCGGGCGTCTGAACGCGGCTTTTAGAACAGCAAGATCCGGTGGCCGCGAAATATCAGCGAAAGATATGCGCAATACGTGAGTCCAGACGCATCCAGGTCTCGATATCTCCGGGGCAGGCCAAGTTCGCATTAACGCGTATCGGCGCTCCTCCAAAAGTGGAATTCCGGTCCAATATCCCTCCTCGGCAATATCACTTAACCCAGGCGCGAGATCGCTGGCGAGAAGAAGGCGCGATGCGTCTCCAGGCGCAAGTGGGCTAGACGCCGCCAGTAATCGGTGGCCATCGTCGTATCCGAACAGGCACTGCTCAACCTGCAGTGGGTCAGCATTAGTCGACACCGTTCTCCTCTGGAGTGAGCCAAGAGATCGGGACAGTAAGGTCGTGCGGACTACAATTTGGACCGACACACATTATGCGAGCGCTGTGGGTCATGGCCATCAGTTCACGTCGCCTGGCTTCATCTTTAATGTCACCCCCTAGGGCGGAGACGCCATAAAATCTAGTATCAAAGGCACCGGGGTTCCCCATGAGAAACTGATAGAGCAGTGGCATCTCTGTCTCTATCCACTTCCGAGGCTCGAGGGAGCGATTAGGAACGAGATCCCAAGCAGATATAATAACTGCGACCCGTCGCCGCCTGCGCGCAAATGGCGGGACTTCCATAAATTGAAGCAGTTCCACAAGCTTGACCTGCGAGGGGACCAGGTTCGGGGACCAGGACATTTGAACCTGAGCACCGTTCTGCTTCCCGGTAGCAGGGGCACCGAATATTGCGTTTCCCTCAACGATTGTCATCTCCTCGTCACCGCGTCTGTCAGGCGACACGAACAGGAGGATACCTCCGCCTAAGTTACAGCCATCCACGTAATCTTGACGGCATCTCCTCTGTTCAACTTGAGTTTCAAAGGACTCGCCTCCCAGGTCTGGAAAGGCCAATGTGATAGCCCGCCCTGTAGTGGGCCGTACGAGATGCAACTCAACGTTCGTGTCCAAGGCTTGGGAAGTCCGAGTAACCTCTTTGCACTCCAGCCATGACCGGACTATGGAATTCAGATATGTCTGGTCCCCTGAGTAACTGCTGACGCGTAAATTGGTCTGGACTTCCCCGGAATCGACAAGATGATATAGGGCGGCAAGGAAAGTCGTCTTGCCTGACTTCGGCAATCCAAGTATCGTGTGATGTATTCCAGTCATGGAAGGTACTCAAATCCGACACGGTCAAGGAGGCGATCAAATTCTGTAATCCTACTCCCGGATATAGATGCCCTCGAAACGCTTTCTTCCCGTGCAGAAAGCCAAGTGTCCAACAGGGCATCTATGCCTGATTCCGTAGCACCTACCGGATCACGGGCGGCGATTTCCCGGTAGTTCAGTTCGGATACTCTTTTGCCGAAGTCTCTCTTTAGCCGATCGCAAAAGTCCGTTACTTGGCTTCTTAGATCCCGAACGTCGGGAGAGGCGTCGACCAAGTCACGTTTTGTAAGCACGACCTCCACCAGCGACACCGGTCCTAACGCGCCACCATCGAGCAGCGCCCGTAGCAAACTTCGCACGGCATGAAGGGCGTTTCCACGCAACTCTGGATCAGCCAGCCGCCTACCATCCAGAAGGACGGCGACGATGTTCGCCCTTGCCACTTCAAGAAGCTCGCTGCCAGTCGTAGGCCTGTTGCGAACCGATAAGTAACTCTCACCCGCTCTATCTGATAGCATTAACTCCGTTGTATTCCGGTATCCCTCATCTGCGGAGCGTACTGATAAATGGAAGAACCTCAGACCTTCGACCAGTGAAGTGCGCCGGGTGTCTGGACTGTTCCTGCCCGATGCCATACGCGACTCATGAGAGCGTTCTTCAAGCCCCATCAGCGTCTTGCTACCGGAAAACCTCCATTTCGACACGGCCCCTTTCAGAAAACGCTCATAAATAGAAGAAATTAGGGTTGTCTTGCCGCTGTCGGGCTCCCCGACTATGGCGACCAGCTGGATCGCCTTCGCACATAGAAATTGATCCAGATCTTGAGCCGTTAGTGGTTCCCCTGAAGGTAAGATGACAAAGTCCTCCTTGTCCTGAGCCATTTCGTCTGCTTCTTGAGACGAAACGCTCGAAGCCGGCTCGGTCGCGCCATACCAGGGGCACGACTCCAAAGGCGAATGTCCTTCTGCGCATGCGCCACTAGTGGCGACTTCACAGCCCTGCTTTCGACATACATGCGTTGGTGCTTCAGGCATTCGCGCGCCCTTGTAGTGCCCGGGCAAGAAGTACTTCTCGGTACACCTGCATTCCGAGGTCGAGTGGACTCACCGTGGTGTTAGCGTCAAGGCCCGTAAGTCGCCTTAGCACAGGCTGCCATGCGTTATCCTCACCAGTCGACGCCCGAGTCTTGATTGCCGTCAACATAGGAAGCAGATCTTCCGTATCCGCAGGAGGAGTGATGCCAAGGCTCATGCCTGCTGCAGAAACTCCGTTGACGGCCTCGGAAATAGTGCAGCGCTTTTGTGACTTACAGGCAGTCAACCGCAGCTGGATAAGAGCTGCAGCCGCTGCCGGGCCAGTATCTGTCCGCGCCAGCATCGCCAGCTCAATACCCGCGACCAACCCTACAATCTGGGGTGCAAGATCGATGTATGACTTCTCAAGCTGGGTACTTGTGCCGGCTATGGACCACCAGAGCATGTCGAGTTCCTCCCTAAGATCTCGCATCTGATTTGCCAACTCGCCCACAGCCTGCTGGGCATTTTTCGCCGTAGTACGCAAAGCTCCGTCTGCGTCAGTACTGATTTGCTTCAGGACGGGAACCAATTTGGGAAAGTCTGGAGCCTGAGCGACCCAGGCATCAACCTGTCCTTGAGTTTTGCTCAAAGTGGATGCCGGGGCGAGCTCGCGAACTCCGCTACTATGTCCGTGACTGCCGACCGCGAGTTCGTAAAGTCGCTTTTTCGCCAGCTCGACCAAGTCTGGACGAACCGGGGCGGATCGCAAGCCAGCAAAACCTCCTGCCACTAGTGCTAATGTCGCCACGAGATCGTTGCGATCGATCAAGGCTGCAAGTAATGCAGTGCTTATAACGACTGCCTCACGAGCGTTATCAACCAGTGAAAACGTCGGGTCATCGGCCCGAAAGACCTCAGTCAGGCGCGTTCCAAACGCCTCGGTGGTCAACCCCATATGCAGCTTAACCAATCCGAGGCGATCATTAACCGCTACCGTCTTAAGGAAGCGGTCGGCTGACTGCTGCCGCAACGCCATATTTTGTGGCGCCAGCGTGAACTGCGCTGATCGGTAAACGTCCGCGAAGCTTAAGTTACCCATTATGCCCCCCAACAAAGCCCTTATTACTTGCCAAGCTCTTCGGTCCTTACAGCTTCATCTAGTTCCCTAACCAGATTTCGCTGCTGTGCACGCCGGAATACTTCGCGATATCGCTCAACGTCTGGCTTGTATTCATCCTCTTGCTCCAGCAGGTTTAACTTACCAGCGATTGCCGCCCTCTGGCTCAACGTCAGGCGGAAAAAGCGTACACCGATCTCACGTACTGAATCCATAGGATCAACTACCGACGTTGGTTGGCTGATAGGAACAATGCATTCAGAAGATTCTTGACGTAACTGTTGCGGAGGAGCACTTGAAACCCAAGGCTCCAGGGCGATCGAATGCTCGAACACGTCCGACTCACCATCCATCTTAGGGCGGAACTGGTCCGGATTCCGCTGCCATACGCGCGCGCGAATGCTGAAAGCTAGTCGACGATCAGCATTGGCACCTATGACTTTTAGTTGAATAATGTTGTAGCCAGGCTCCCAGTTAGCCTCATCCCGTGCTGGTTGTGCGGCGCCCGCAAAGATCCGGACGTAACGCCGCTCGAGCTGCAGGCGGCTGTCGTGCTCGTGGCCAAAGAGCTGAATGCGCGCCACAGCGTCCAGATGTCCCCCGAGTGCGTTGCCGCCCATGATCCAGTTGGGAGGATGGTGGCATATCACCAGGTTCTCTTCACCTGCAACGCGCACGATCTGATTAAAGGCCGGGTCGACTGCAAGTTGTTCTTTGGCATCCTCTTCGCTGGAAATTAGCGCTGAATTGAGTCCCCAAAGTCTCAGCGTTGAGCCGTCATTGAGTCGAAGTGCGCGTTTGGCAACTGTGTCATTTGGCGGTGTAAGAGCGCAAAATAATTGCTGCGCGAACGAGTTATAATTTCGTATGGGTTTGAAGAGAAGATCGCTGTTGTCGGCCTCAGAAAGGAGGCCTGCGACGGCAGCATCGCGCGCTAGTGGTTGCTGCTGTTTGATAGCTTGATGGAGAAGTCTTATGGCAGCGCCCCGCGCTACCTCGCGATCTACGTCATGATTGCCGGGGCAGGTAAAAACGTTCGCTAAGGAAGTGCCGCATGCTGCCGCGAGATCCTGGAGCCATTTAGTCGCAAAGTCATACTCGTCGCGCTTTCCTGCGTAACCGATGTCTCCCGAGATCAGAACCGCACTTGCTCTTTCACCGAGCCGCTCACAGTGCGTGCGAACATCATCAATTAGGCGACTCCTGATCATCTGGTCCGGATCAAATGGAGAGCCCGCCTGGCCAGAGCGGAAGTGAATATCTGAGAGGTGAATTAGCAGCATTGCAGCCCCATGCAGTCAGTCGTTGGGTCGCACTTGAGTAGCACCCGTCGTTTCCGTGGAAGCCCTGGACGTGCCACTCTGACCTGCTGCCGCGTATCGTTCTGGCATATGTTCCGCCCTGAAGCGCAGTCCATCAAGATAATCTGCCCAGGCTTGCATCATTGCTTGCCTTTCGGGGAGTCGTTGCGCCCTATTGTATGCGGCGCGGACCTTATTTCTTTCCGAGTGCGCCAACTGAAGTTCGATCACGTCGGGCGGAAAGCCCTGTTCATTCAACAGAGTGCTTGCCATGCTACGGAAGCCATGGCCAGTTTGTTCATCACTCGCATATCCGAGCCTGCGCAGTGCCGCATTGATCGTGTTCTCCGACATCGGCCGATCTGGTGTGAGTAAAGAAGGGAAAGTATAGCGTCCGCGGCCCGTAAGGATCTGGAGTTCACGCAGGATGGTCACGGCTTGCCTGGATAAAGGTACGATGTGTTGCTCGCCCATCTTCATACGAGCCGCCGGAATCCGCCATTCAGCTCTGTCCAGATCGAACTCAGCCCATTGCGCAGCGCGAAACTCGCCGGGGCGGACAAAGACGAGGGGAGCTAGCTTGAGGGCGAGAGCGGTTATTGGTTGGCCAGAATAGCCATCGATGGCGCGAAGGAGCTCCCCGACGCGTGCTGGTTCAGTGACCGACCCGTAGTTTCGGGATTTTACGGGGGCCAGCGCACCCTTCAGATCAGCTGCGACATCGTGGCGGGAGCGGCCGGTCGCGACCGCGTACCGGAACACCCTTCCTGCGAGCGAGCGTACCCGGTGCGCCGTTTCATGCGTACCGCGCGCCTCAATCCGTCGGAGCGCAGCAAGGAGTTCCTGAGCAGTAATGGACGCGATGGGACGGCTTCCGACATACGGATACAGAAAGTTCTTGAGCCGGGTGCCCGAGGATTTCCATCGTCTCCGCAGCAAGCGATTTGCTTTGCAGCTCCAGCCATTCGGACGCGATTGCCTCAAACGTATCGGCCTGTGACGCCCGCTCCGCCTGCCGCTTCGCGCTCGGATCGACCCCATCCGCCACCAACTTGCGCGCGTCGTCGCGCTTCTCGCGCGCCCGCTTCAGTGTCACATCCGGGTATGCGCCTAGCGCCAACAGCTTCTCTACCCCACCCAGCCGATATCTGAAGCGCCACAGCCGCCCGCCCGTCGGGGTGACGAGCATGAATAGCCCCCGCTCGTCAAAGAGCTTATAGGCCCTCTCCTTCGGCCTAGCGGCGCGGATTTTCAGCTCGTTGAGTACTGGCATAGCAAAAGTGGGGTATCTGTTAGTTGGCTCCCGAGATACCCCTGCCATGTACCCCATCCTGTGCTATCCTGTCAACAGACAGCTTGAGACGCCGATAGGCTGGATTTGCAGAGTTTCCGGGGCTTTTTGCGACGCCGTTGATCTTCTTGGTACGTCGCGGGACTGGGGGAATCAGGCTAGGGTCGGAATCGAACCGGCGTAGACGGCTTTGCAGGCCGCTGCATGACCACTCTGCCACCTAGCCACTAGACGACAAGAAGCCCCGGGATGGCCACCGGGGCTTTGGGTGGGCGATTTTGTACTGATTCCGTGCCGGTGGCAATCATCGGCTTAGCTGCTGCGCCGTCGCTCGCGCGGCGATCAGCCCTGCTTCGCATCCGTCCGAGTCCCGCCGACCGCTTGGCACCGTCGCCGTTCTCGCCGGCAATGCGGTTACCATCCCCACATGATCGTCAGAGCTCGGAAATTGCGCCATTGGCCGCTTTGGGTGCTGCTGCTTTTTGCGGTATCGGCGCAGGCGGCTGAGGTCTCCGGCGTGCACGTGGCCCGCAACGGTGCGCGCTTCCTGATCGATATGCATATCGCCATCGATGCGCCGGCACCGGCGGTGTTCCGGGCGCTGCAGGACTTCGCGGCGATGGCGCGCTACAACCCCGATCTACAGGCGGTGCGCGTCGAGCCTACCCCAGCGGCTCATCGTGTACGCCTCTTCACGACGATCCACACGTGTGTGCTGATCTTCTGCAAGACGATGCACCAGGAACAGATCATGACGGCAACCGCCCGCCCGGACGGCGGCACTCTGGATGCCGAGCTGTTGCCTTATGACGGGGATTTCAAAGGAGGTCGCGGCCTCTGGGTCGTCAAACCCTGCCCGACAGCGCGAGGAGTGACCTGCCTGGACGTCAGGATCGAACTGGTGCCGGCGTTCTGGGTACCGCCGGTGCTCGGTCCTTGGGTGATCGGCAGGAAGATGGATGAGGAAGCGCGCCGCACGGGCGACGGCCTGGAGCAAACCGCGCGAGGGTTGATGACGCGGACCGCCGACTGATGTCGCGCGACTCTACTGTCCGGGCGACTGCTGCCCGTGTCCCCCGAACCCGTGCCCGTGGTGTCGGTGCTGCTGCTCCATCTGCTCGAACTGCTGCAGCTGATCGGGAGTCAGCACAACGCTCATCTTCGTGATGAGGTCGTTTTGCACCTCATGCATGATCTGCCGTCTGTCCTCACCGGAATTCTGCAGCTGCTCGCGCTGGGCGCGCTCTTCGTCGAAGATCTGGCGCACCTGTGTCTTCTGCGCGGCGGTGAGATTCAGCTCACTGGCGAGCTGGTCGATGGAAGGTTGGCCGTAATGGCGGTGTGGCTCCTGGGCGCAGCCGCTCTGTAAGAGCAGGAGTGTTGCCGCGAGGGCGCAGATCAGGGACTTCATAGGGCTCCCGAGTCTAGGGAGCCGCCGCGGGCGCGGTTGTAACAAAACGTCTCAGACTGTCAGATAAGTTGCTTCTCGAACCAGTGTTGGGCGTAGGGATTGTGGTTATAAGCCTGGATTTCGCGGTAGCCGGAGCTGCGATAAAGATTGAGCGCTTCGGCGAGCGAGCCGTTGGTATCGAGGCGAACGGTGTGCAGCTTGCGTGCAATCATCGCTTGCTCCAGTTCCGCGAGAAGGCGGCGTCCGACCCCCAGGCCGCGCACGTCAGGCGAAATCCACATGCGCTTGATCTCCCCTACCCCGGGGCCGAGCGTGCGGATCGCCCCGCAGCCGATCGGCTCGCCGAACAGGCGCGCAATGATCATGCAACCCCCGGGCGGCGCAAGCTCCGCCGCCGCCGGCGCGTCGTCGGCGTGCAGCTCGAATCCACTCGGGAATCTTGCGGCAAGCTCGGCGTAGTACTTCTGCAGGCAGCGCTCGGCGTCTGCGCTGCGAAAGTCCGCTGGCGCGAACTCAACGCTCGAGGCGCGCACCAGTCGGTCGACCTCGGCCATCGCGGCTACCAGCCGCTGCGCCTGATCCGGACTGAGAGGCCCGAGCATGGAGCGGGCGAGATCGTCGGCCAGGGAGTTGATCCGCCCGAGCTCCGCGAGCCCTGAGCGTGTGAGTCGGGCGATCCTGACCCGTCCGTCCGAGCCTGCCGGCTCGGTCTTCAGGAGCTTCTTGCGCTCGAGCGAGCGTAACAGGCGGCTCGAGAATCCGGAGTCGAGGCCGAGCCGTGTACGCAGCTCGCGGATAGAGGCGCCCTGGGTGCCGATCTCGAACAGCAGCCGGGATTCGACCAGCGGCCGATTGCGGCCCAGGTAGCGCTCGTTCAGCACTCCGAGCCGCCGGGTGACCGTGCGGTTGAAGGCGCGGATTCTCGCGATATCGTGCATTCTCTGACTTTAGTCAGAGATATTGCGGCTGGCAAGACCCGGCAACGCGAACTACTGCCAGTCGCGGATCGGCAAGGGCCGCGAGCCCTGATTCCCTACTGGCTGCTCGAGATCGCGGTGAGAGTTCGCTCGAGCGCCATCAGATCCACCGGCTTGACCAGGTGAGCATCGAACCCAGCGGCCAGAGCACGCTCGCGATCCTCCGCCAGGCCATATCCCGTGAGCGCGATGAGCCGAACGGCTTGCACTTTCGGCATCCGGCGAAACTGCTGAGCCAGCTCATAGCCATTCATCCCCGGAAGGCCGATGTCCAGCAGAGCGACCTGAGGCTCAAAGGACTCCGCAGCCTCGAGCGCGTGCTGACTGCTCAGAGTCACCCGCGTCACGTGACCGCTGCTCTCCAGGAGAAGCGCCAGTGTCTGGGCGGCATCCGCATTGTCGTCGACGATGAGAATGCGTTGCGGAGCTGCTTTGATCACAGGCTCTTCGCGCCTTTCGCGCGGACGTGTGATTCGTGGCAGCCGCATCTCGAAAGTCGCGCCGCACCCCAAACCAGGACTGCGGGCCGTGACCTGTCCGTAGTGCATCTCGATCAGCCGCTTGACGATCGATAGGCCGATCCCGAGGCCGCCCTGGGCGCGGTCGAGAGTGCGATCGCTCTGCATGAACAAATCGAACACCCGCGGCAGCAGATCCGGTGCGATGCCGGACCCGTTATCGACTACCTCGATTACAGCGTGCGAGGCCTCACCGCGCGCCTGGACCCGGATCCTTCCACCCCGGTCCGTATACTTCGCCGCGTTCGCGAGCACGTTGCTGACGCATTGGACCAGGCGCGCCAGGTCGCCGTTCACATAAAGTGGTTCGCCGCTGCTCACTACGGTGAGCTCGTGACCCTTTTCCTGCATCAAAGGGCTGACGGTCTCTACCGCCTGAGCGATCACCGCGCCGAGCTCGAGCGGCTCGCGTCGCAAGCGAATCCGGCCTTGCGTGATGCGCCCCACGTCCAGCAGATCATCGACGAGACGCGACAGCTGCCCGGCTTGCCGTTTGACCACCTCTATGGCGATCCGCGCGCGCGCGTCGCTCATTGGGGTGAGGGATAGCGCCTCGCTCGCGGTCGCAATCGGGGCCAAGGGATTGCGCAGCTCGTGCCCCAACAGGGCGAGGAACTCGTTCTTGCGCCGGTCCGCTTCCCGCAGCTGCTCAGTACGCGCCTTGAGCGCCTCATGAGCTTCGGCCAGGGCCCGTTCGCGCTGCCGCAGCTCCTCGTCGGCCTGTTTGCGCGCGGTGATGTCAGTTGCGGCTCCAAACCATTCGAGGACACTGCCCTTCGGATCGAGCAACGGAACCGCACGGGAGAGACCCCATCCCCAGCTGCCGTCCACGCGCCGTACGCGATGCTCGAGTTGCAAGACGCTCTTCGTGCGCACAGCCTCCTGGATGACTGCCATCACGCGCGTCTGATCGTCGGGGTGGATGTACTTGTCGAGCCAGCCGCGGCTCGGGTCTTCCGTATCGGCTATGAAATCCCGGCCTTGCAGGAAGCGCATCTCGCTCCAATCCGGGCTCATCTGAAAAATGACCTCCGAGGTCGCGCTGACGAAGGCTTGAAACCGGCTCTCGTGTGCGCGGCGCATGCGTACCAGCTCGAGCCGCGCGCCCAGCCGGGCGAGAAGCTCTCGAGCGGAGAAAGGCTTGACCAGGTAGTCGTCTGCGCCGGCATCGAGCCCTTCCAGCCGCGCTTCCTCGCCGGCGCGAGCCGACAGCAGAATCACCGGCACATCGCACAAGGCCTCATCGGCGCGCACTGCCTGCAGGAGCTCGAGGCCAGTGAGCCGCGGCATCATGATGTCGGAGAGGATGAGATCTGGGCGCTTGCGACGTGCCGCCTCGAGTGCCTGTTGACCATCGCCCACCGCCTCCACTGCGTAGGCCGGTGAAAGCAGATCACGCAGGTAGGCGCGCATGTCGGCGTTGTCGTCCGCCACCAGGACGCGGGCACCTGAGGTGGGCGCATACCGATCCGCGATCGTCCGTGGCGAGTCACCACTCAGGACGGGAAGGTCTCCGGATACATCGGCGTTGGGTATCCAACGTAAGGCCTCCTCGACAAAGGCCCGCGCGCCGATCGCGGTCGAGCTCAGCGCGCGGGGCACCTTGATGCGCGCAGCGGGCAGGTGGGCGCTGCCCAGCGGCACGGCAACCCGGAAGGTCGTCCCGTTTCCGAGTTGGCTCTCCGCGCTGATCGTGCCGGCATGGAGCTTGACCAGCTCCTGCACGAGGGCGAGCCCGATACCGGAGCCTTCCTGCGTGCGCCCCGGCGTTCCTTCGACCCGATGGAAGCGCTCGAAAACACGAGACAGCTCGTGCTCCGGAATGCCTACTCCGGTGTCAGCGACCTCGAGCACGGCCTCGCCACCCTGACGCCGTATCCGGACCGTGATCGTGCCCTGGAAGGTGAACTTGAAGGCGTTGGAAAGGAGGTTGAGAACGATCTTCTCCCACATCTCCCGATCGAGGTAGACGGGCTGATCGAGTGTCTGGCAGTCGACCTCGAGCGCAACTCCGGCGCGCTCGATGGCGGAGCGGAAGTTGCTTGCCAGATCACTGGTCGACGCCGCGAAATCCGTCGGCTCGTAGCAAGCCTGCATGCGGCCCGCCTCGATCCGCGAGAAATCGAGCAGACTGTTGGCGAGCTTCTGCAGTCTGAGCGCGTTGCGTTGCGCGACCTGGAGCTGCGTACGCACCTGGGCCGGTATCGCGGGATTGGCGGCAGCTTCCTCGATCGGCCCCAGCATGAGCGTGAGCGGGGTGCGGAACTCGTGGCTGACATTGGAGAAGAACGCGGTCTTCGCGCGATCGATCTCGGCGAGGGCCTCCGCCCGTTTGCGCTCTTCCTCGTAGGCGCGCGCATTGGCGATCGCCGTGGCGATCTGCGCGGCCACGAGCTCGAAAAAGCTGTGGTACTGCTCGTTGAGCTGCAGCCGCGAGCTGACGCCGGCGACGAGCAGTCCGGCGAGTCGGTGCGCCGTGTTCGAGCGGATGGGGATCACCACCGCGCAATGGGGCGGGTCTGACCAGGGACCGGGCGGTACAGGCGCGAGTCGCGTCGTCAGATCGTCGAGCGTGACGAGCGCTTCCCTGCGCACAGCCTCGGCCATGGGCCAGGGGCAGTTTTCACTTGCTTCATCGGTGAGCCGTACGTGACTCGGAGCGACGGCTTCGGTCGCGGGCACCCCCGTCGTGGCTACGAGCCGAGCTGCCTTGCCCTCGTGCTCCAGCAGGTAGATGAGTGCGAAGGGAACGTCCTTGGGGCTCTTGGCGAGCATCTCGGAGGCGGCGAGGCATGCCTCCTCAGCGCTCTTCGCTTCGGCAGACCGTGCGCCGAGCTCGTGCAGAGCGGCGATGCGGCGCTCGCCGATCACCTTCTCGGTGATCTCGTGAACCGTGGCGAGCACCCCGCCGATGCCGCGCGGGGCTGTCTCGTCCGGAACCGGACTGTATGCCACCGTGAAGTGCGACTCTTCGGTGAACCCGTGCCGGCGCACCTCGAGCTCGAGATCGTCCATCCACGTCGCGGGTCCACCCTGGAATGGCGAGTCGATGAGTGGCTCGAGGACGTGCCAGATCTCGGACCAGCACTCCCGACAGGGCACCCCGAGCATTTGGGGGTGCTTGGCGCCCAGAACCGGCCGATAAGCATCGTTATAGATGGAGATGTAGTCCGATCCCCACCAGAGGAGCAAAGGGAAGCGGTTGGCGAGCAGGAAGCTCACCATCATCTTGAGGCTTGGCGACCATTTGTCGGGCGCGCCGATGGAGCTCTCAGTCCAATCGTGCTCGCGGATGAGGGTGCCCATCTCCCCTCCTCCGGCGAGGAAAGGCAGATCGCCCGTCGACGCGTTTCGCGATCGCAATGGGCGAGCAGATCTGCCTGTCGTCATGGCAATGGACTTCTCGCCCGATGTTCTGGTCCCACTTCTCTGGTGCGGACTCATGGTACGTCGGCCGCCGCTCGGCATTTGCCCACCTCCGGCGTCGGGCCGCACTTCTTCTAATTATGAACCATCCTGCCCTGGAGCTGCCACGCGGAACTCCAAGCCTGAACTGGGCGTTGAGGTCGAGGTGTTTTTTGGATCGCGCAACAAGCTTCGCGGCGCATCCTGACATCCAGCAGAATTGTCGATCGGCATACCCGGCGCTTCGATGTGAGCGTGAGCGAGGCCGTAAGGCCCGGAACCCAGGCGATTGAGTGGGCGTGGGTGTAACGTAGCTTCCCCTCGGATCCCTGCCCGGTCCGCAGCTCGATCACAAGTCCCGATCACAAGGAGACTCACATGAACGCAGCCGTCGACATCGTTTCCCTGAGCCCGCGGGTCAAGAGCTTCATCGGCCAGCCTCGTCAGACGTTGATCGATGGCCGCTGGCAGAGCGCCCGCGACGAAGAGACCTTCGAGGTATTCAACCCCGCGACCGAGGAAGTCATCGCCCACGTGGCCGACTGCAAGAAGGCCGACGTCGACCTCGCCGTCGCTGCCGCCCGCAAGGCCTTCGACTCCGGTCCGTGGCCCAACATGTCGCCATCGCAGCGCGGCAGGATTCTCTGGAGGATCGGCGATCTCATCCTGGAAAATCTGGAGGAGCTGGCGCAGCTCGAGTCGCTCGACAACGGCAAGCCGGTCAGCGTGGCGCGCGCGGCTGATGTGCCGCTCGCGGCGGACCTCTTCCACTACATGGCCGGATGGGCAACGAAGATCGAGGGCAACACCCTCGCGCTTTCGGTCCCCTATACGCCGGGCACCGAGTATCACGCTTATACCCGCCGGGAGCCGATCGGCGTCGTGGCGCAGATCATCCCGTGGAATTTCCCGCTGCTCATGGCAGCCTGGAAGCTCGGGCCGGTGCTCACCGCCGGTTGCACCGTCGTATTGAAGCCCGCCGAGGAGACGCCGCTCTCGGCCCTGCGCCTGGCGCAGCTGTGCCTCGATGCCGGCCTGCCCCCCGGGGTGCTCAATGTCGTCACCGGATTCGGCGAGAGCTGTGGCGCCCCGCTCGCGGCGCATCCTCAGGTCAACAAGGTGGCCTTCACCGGCTCGACCGAAGTGGGCAAGCTCATCGTCAAGGCCGCCGCCAACGATCTCAAGAAGGTCACTCTCGAGCTGGGTGGCAAGTCACCCAACATCGTGCTCGACGATGCCGATCTCGACGTGGCCATTGCGGGTGCTTCGAATGCCATCTTCTTCAATCACGGCCAGTGCTGCTGCGCCGGCTCACGTCTCTTCGTGCAGGAGAAGCGCTACGAGCGCGTGCTGGAAGGCGTGAGCGATGCGGCCAGGAAGATCCGGCTCGGCCCCGGACTCGATCCAGCAACTCAGATGGGACCGCTGGTCTCGAAAGTCCAATTCGACCGCGTGACCGGCTTCCTCAAGTCCGGCAAGGAGGAAGGTGCGCGCACAGTAGCGGGCGGCGGTCGTCACGGCAGTGCCGGCTACTTCGTCCAACCGACAGTGCTCGACGGGACGCAGGAGAGCATGCGGGTTTACCAGGAGGAGATCTTCGGGCCCGTCGTGACCGTTACGCCCTTCAAGGACGTCGATGACGACCTCATCCGACGGGCCAACGACACCGTGTACGGGCTGGCCGCCGGCGTCTGGAGCAGTGACATGAAACGGGCGCATCGCATCGCCAACAAGCTGCGCGCCGGCACCGTCTGGATCAACTGCTACAACATCTTCGATGCGTCGATGCCTTTCGGCGGCTACAAGCAGTCGGGCTGGGGCCGCGAGATGGGTCACGAAGTACTCAACAACTATCTCGAGACCAAGTCCATCTGCGCGGCGATCTAGCCGGCGGCGCTCAGGGCGCGGGTTCGAGCAGGAATTCGAACACCGCGCCCATCCTTTCCCTGTCCAGCAGCCTGATGTCGCTGCGCTGCAGCTGCAGCATGCGCTGCACGATCAGCAGGCCGAGGCCGCCGCGATGCGCATCACCTACCTTGAGCGCACGCTGGAACAGCCCCGCCCGCATCTCGGCCGCGATGCCGGGCCCGGTGTCGCCGACGATCACCGCAACCTTGCCATCTCGCGGTTCCAGCTCGACGCGCACCGTGCCGCCTGCGGGCGTATGCCGGATCGCATTGTCGATCAGATTGGTGAGGACACGCTCCATCATGGCGAGGTCCGCGTGCACGTTGGGTAGTCGGGGCGGGATGCGGGCCTCGAGCGCGATCGACTTGCCTTGCGCCGCCAGCTCGAATTTCTGCAACACGTCCTGGATCAGGTCGGCGAGCGCGAAGTCCTCCCATTGCGGCGCCACGATCCCGTACTCGAGGCGCGCCAGCTCGAAGAGTGACTGTGCGAGCTTGCCGACCTTGTCGCTCTGCGCGAGCGCGGTGCCGAGATAGCGGCGCCGCTCGGTCTCACTCAGCGCGTCACCCTTCAGCGCCAGCAGCTCGAGATAGCCGTGCAATGACGTTAGAGGCGTGCGCAGATCATGCGAGATGTTCGTCACCAGCTCGCGCCGCATCTGGTCGCTGCGCGCCAGCGCACTCAATTGCTCGCCGATCCGCGCTGCCATCTGCGCAAACGCCTTCTCGAGGACCGCAATCTCATCGTTCGCGGTCCGATTCGGCGCGCCTGCGTGCCGGGCGGGTGTCGGTAGCGGCGTCGGGTTGCCGGTGGGATCGAAGTCGCTCAAGGCCGCGGTCAGGCGGCGCAATGGTCGTGTGATCCAGCCAAAAGCGATCAGCCCGGCGGCGATGCCCAGCACGGCGACTATCGCCATCGAGCGCAGTGTATTGCGCAACGTCGCGCTTGCCGCGGCGCGTGCTGCCAGCGCATCGCGGGTTTCGCCGAGCAGGATCACGTAGATATAACCGGCCACCGCGCCGTTGGCGCCGGAGAGTGGGGCCGCGCTGAACACCTTGAGCCCATCGAAGCTGCGCGGATCATCGCCAAGGATCGGCAAAGGCGCCCCGGCGAGAAAGCGGCGCACCGGAGCGAGGTCGACGCGGTCGCGCTTGACGTGCCCCGGCGGCGCATCGTCGCCGTCGATGTGGCCATCAGTATCGAGCAGATAGACCTCGACACTCGGGTTGACCACCATCAGCTGCCCGAAAAGCCGCCGCACCGCATCCGGCCTCAGGCCGCCCGCGTCCATGAGCTCGGTGCTCTGCGCGATGTGCGCGGCGAGGCCGCGCGAGAGGCGCTGGGTCACCTCCTCCTCGCGCAGGTGGCTCGAATGTACCTGGAGCCACGCCGAGGCGCCGCAGCAGGCGAGCAGCAGGAGCGCGAAGACGAGCGAGAGGCGCTGCGTGAGCGTCAGGCTCACGGCCCCTCCCCCGGCGGCAGGAACTTGTACCCTTGCCCCCACACGGTGACAATACAAACAGGCTCGGCCGGGTCGGCCTCGATCTTGGCGCGCAGCCGGTTGATGTGAGTGTTGACCGTATGCTCGTAGCCCTCGTGGTTATAGCCCCAAACAGCATCGAGCAGGCCCATGCGCGAGAACACCTTGCCCGGGTGACGCGCGAAGAAATGCAGCAGATCGAACTCCCGCGGTGTCAGCTCCAGCGGCGCGCCCGCGAGCGAAGCCACGCGCGCGATCGGGTCGATGAGCAGCTTGCCCCGGCGCAGGCTCGCATCGGCCTGACCCTGGCCGCCTTTCGCCAGCGCATCGACGCGGCGCAGCAGCGCCTTCACGCGCGCGACCAGCTCCAGCACCGAGAACGGTTTCGCCAGGTAGTCGTCGGCTCCGAGCTCCAGGCCGACGATGCGGTGAGTTTCGGTGGAGCGGGCGCTGATGATGACGATGGGCGTGTAGCGCGGCATCGCCCGGGCTCGCCGGCAGATCTCCAGGCCATCGACGCCGGGCAGCATGAGATCGAGGATCAGCACGTCCCAGGCTTCCTGCTCCAGCCGGCGCAGGCCGTCATCGCCGCGGGCACAGTGGACGATCTCGAAACGCTCTTCCCGCAGGTGCACGCCGAGCATGTCCGCGATGTCGACGTCGTCTTCGATGATCAGGATGCGTTTCTGCTGTTCCACGAGGTCGCCATGAAGCAACGCGCCGTCATGATAGGCGAAGCAGTCGGATGAGTTATCACGAAACGTTTAACTTTCCGTGAGGACTCGGCAACCCGGTCCGTAGCAGCATGCGCCCATCGTCACTACAGCATCGCCCCCCGGGTGATGCGCCAGGAGCCTGCCATGCCAAGTCGTAGACGATTCCTGCTCTCCGCCGCTACCGGCGTGACCGCGCTCGTCGCCGCGCGCCAGCACGTGCTCTCCTTCGCCGCGGCCTCCGCCGCCAAAGAATCCTACGCAGTCACGCACACCGATGCCGAGTGGCGCAAGCTCCTGACGCCCGATCAGTACGCCGTCCTGCGCGAGGCGGATACGGAGCGACCGTACAGCAGTCCTTTGAACGAGGAGCATCGCTCCGGCATCTTCGCCTGTGCGGGATGCGGTCAGAACCTTTATTCCTCCCGGACCAAGTTCGACAGCGGCACCGGCTGGCCCAGCTTCTGGGCACCACTGCCGCACGCGGTCTCCACCCAGAAGGACTGGTCGTTCGCCATGCTACGCACGGAGGTGCACTGCAGCCGCTGCGGCGGCCATCTGGGCCATGTGTTCGACGACGGCCCGCCACCAACCGGCCTGCGCTACTGCATGAACGGAGTAGCCATGACGTTCAAGCCGGGCGCGGCTTGAAGAGGACGCAATCGTGTTGCTGATCCTAGTGGCGTACCTCGGCGGCGTGCTGACCATACTCAGCCCCTGCATCCTGCCGGTCCTGCCGTTCGTCTTCGCACGCGCCGACCAGCCGTTCGCACGCAGCACCTTGCCGCTGCTCGCCGGCATGGCGGCTACTTTTGCGGGCGTGGCGACCCTCGCCGCCGTGGGTGGCGGCTGGGCGGCGCAGGCCAATCAGGTCGGGCGGGCTCTCGCGCTCGTGCTGCTCGCCCTGTTTGCCGTGACGCTGTTGTGGCCCCGCCTGGCCGAGCGCGTCATGCATCCCCTGGTCAGCGCGGGCAACCGATTGGCGACGCTCGCGCGAGCGGACGGCAGGCCGCCCGGTGCTGGCTCGTCATTCCTGCTCGGCATCGCCACAGGCCTCCTGTGGGCGCCTTGCGCCGGTCCGATTCTCGGCCTCCTGCTGGCGGGCGCGGCGCTGCACGGAGCCAACGCCGGCACCACACTGCTCCTGGCCGCCTATGCGGCAGGCGCGGCGACTTCGCTCGCCATCGCGGTGCTGCTGGGTGGCCGCGTCTTCGCCACGATGAAGCGCTCGCTGGGTGCCGGGGAGTGGGTGCGGCGAGGCATCGGCGTGGCGATGTTGGCAGGGGTTGCGGCCATCGCGACGGGGCTCGATACCGGTCTGCTCGCGCGCATCTCGAGCGTTGCCACGGGCGGCCTGCGAACAGCGGTTGGTCGACCGGCTCTCGCCCGCGCACGCCACGCGCGCCGATGCTCAGCCAAGCCTGCCCATGATCGCTGAGGCGCAGGCCGCGGCGCTGCCAATGGCTGCGGCCCTACCGGTGGAAGGTCGCATTCCGCCTTTGTCGGGCGCAGTGCAGTGGCTCAACTCGCCGCCGCTCAGCGCGCAGGAACTGCGCGGCAAAGTCGTCCTGCTCGATATCTGGACGTACTCGTGCATCAACTGTCTGCGCACTTTGCCCTACGTGAAGGCGTGGGCGGCGAAGTACAAAAGCGATGGTCTGGTCGTGATCGGCGTGCACGATCCCGAATTCGCCTTCGAGCGCGATCCCGGCAACGTCAAGCAAGCAGTCGCCAGGCTCGGCATCACGTATCCGGTCGCGATCGACAACGACTATGCAATCTGGGACGCGTTGAACAATGAGTACTGGCCCGCGCATTATCTCGTCGATGCGCAGGGCCGCATCCGCTATCACCACTTCGGTGAAGGCAGTTATGACGAGACCGAGCAGGCGATACGGCGGCTGTTGGCCGAGGCTGGTCATTCTCAGGCGCTGCAAGTGGCGCTGGGAATGCCGCGGCAGGACACGCCGGCGCAGGGAGTGCAGGCGGCGGCCGACGATCGCGATCTCGACTCGCCCGAAACGTATATCGGCTACGAGCGGGCCGCCAACTTCAGCTCACCGGGCGGTACCATGCAGGACGCCGCCGCGGATTACCGGTTGCCCGCATCGCTCGGTCTGAACGATTGGGGCCTCGCCGGCGACTGGCGGGTCAAGTCCCAGTACGCCAGTCTGCAGCGCCCGGCGGGCCGCATCGTCTTTCGCTTTCACGCACGCGACCTGCATCTCGTGCTGGGTCCGGGGGCGGACGGCAAGCCCGTTCACTTCGTGATCCGAATCGACGGCGCCGCGCCCGGCGCCGCGCATGGCAGCGATGTCGCGCCCGATGGCAGCGGCGTTGTGACCGACGAGCGTCTGTATCAGCTCGTGCGGCAGAAAGGACCCGTCGCGGACCGTACATTCGACATCGAGTTTCTCGATCGCGGCGTACAGGCGTATTCATTCACCTTCGGATGATCTCCCATGACTACTCGCATATTCGGCGTCGTTACCCTGTTTGCGATCGGCGCACTCGCATGGCTGCACTTGGCACGGTCGGCCGAGCCCGTCGTTGCGATTCCGCCACCGGCACAGGACGAGCCGGCGACCGGAGCACATAGCGAAACGGCGGTGTTTGCCGGCGGCTGCTTCTGGGGCGTGCAAGGCGTCTTCGAGCACGTACGCGGCGTGCAGCAAGCGGTATCCGGCTATTCAGGCGGCTCTGCAGCCACGGCGCAGTATGAGACGGTCAGCACCGGCAAAACCGGCCACGCGGAGTCCGTGCGCGTCACCTTCGACCCGGCGCAGGTGAGCTACGGCCGCCTGCTGCAGATCTTCTTCTCGGTCGGCCACAATCCGACGGAGCTGAACTACCAGGGGCCGGATGAGGGGAGCCAGTACCGTTCGGCATTATTTCCATTGGATGCCGCCCAGCGCACGGTGGCGCAGGCCTATATCGCTCAGTTGGATCGCGCCCGGTTGTTCCCGGCGCCCATCGTCACGCACATCGAGACTTTCAAGGGCTTCTATCCGGCCGAGGGCTATCACCAGAATTTTCTGACGCTGCACCCGGACAACTCGTACATCTACTACAACGATTTGCCCAAGGTCGCCGCCCTGAAGCGGCTCTTCCCGGGCCTCTACCGCGCGGATCCGGTGCTGGTGCCGGTCGCCAATTAGCTATATTTCACTAGAGATATATCAACTAAGTATTTAATAATACATAATAATAATTCATGCATTTTCTCATCAACGGATTCCTGAGAAGATGATCGGAGAAGAAACAAGAATCAGGTCGAACCGACTCAGAGTCGTTCCGCAACTCTATGGAACCCGACCGCTGGCAACAGGTGAAAGGAGCGCTCGGCGACGCCATGTCACTGAGCGGGCCGGCGCGCGCCGGCTATCTCGAACGCCTGGGCGCAAGCGACCCCGCACTTCGCGCCGAGCTCGAATCGCTCCTGCGGGCCGATGAGGACGCCGGCAGCGGCTTTCTGGGAAGTCCCGCGGCAGCATTGCTCGAAACGCCTGCGCCCGCCAACCAGTATGCAGGACGGCGGCTCGGCCCCTACCGGCTGTTGGAGGAAATCGGTTCCGGCGGGATGGGAGAAGTCTACCGCGCGGAGCGAGTCGACCAGGAATACGAGCACCAGGTCGCAGTGAAGCTCGTGCGGGCAGGAGCCGATGCGCAATTCCTCGGGCCGCGCTTGCGCGTCGAGCGGCAGATCCTCGCCACCTTCGAGCATCCCAACATCGCTCGCCTCCTCGACGGCGGCACGACCGAGGAAGGAATCCCCTACCTGGTGATGGAGTTGATCGAGGGCGAGCCGATCACCGCCTACTGCGACCGGCACCGGCTCGGACTCGAGGCGCGCCTGCAGCTTTTCCTGATCACTTGCTCCGCGGTGCAGTACGCGCATCAGCGCGCGGTGATCCACCGGGATTTGAAGCCGAGCAACGTCCTGGTGACGGCGGACGGCACACCGAAGCTGCTCGACTTCGGAATCGCGAAGATCCTCGAGTCAGGCGCCGTCCCCGTGCGCGGTGATCGCACCATCAATGCCGTGCGGCTGTTGACACCGGACTACGCCAGCCCGGAGCAGCTCAAGGGCGACCCGGTAACGGCGGCGAGCGATGCATATTCGCTCGGAGTGATCCTTTACGAACTGCTGACGGGGATCAAGCCCCACGGCGACCGCGCTCGCGTGATGAAGGATCCTGCAACGGCGGTTCCGAGTCCGGTGCCGACGAGGCCTAGCCTTACAGTGCGCGGCCGGGACGAGGTCGGCGCACTCCGTCAAGACTCACCGGAGGGTCTGAGTCGCCGTCTGCGCGGCGATCTCGACAACATCGTGCTGATGGCGCTGCGCCAGGAGCCGGAGCGGCGCTATGCGACCGTCGATCGGCTTGCAGAGGACATTCGACGGCATTTGGGGCACCTCCCGGTGTCCGCCCGCGCGGCAACGTTGAAGTACCGCGCCGCGATGTTCGGGAAGCGACACAAGGTTGGCGTTGCCGTAACGGCACTGACGGCGCTGGTGCTGATCGGCGGTATGGTCGTGACCGTGCGGGAGACCTTCGTCGCGCGCGCAGCGCTCGCCCGGGCCGAGGACGAAGCGAGCGCATCCCAGCGGGTCAGCGATTACCTGGTGTCACTGTTCGAGCAGGCGAACCCCGAGAAATCCGGGGGCACGCCCTCGACATGCACGCTCTGGTGGCACGGGCGCAGGCCCAGATCGATCCTGAGCTCTCGAGTCAACCCGCGCTGCGTGCCCGGATGCTCTCCGCCGTGGGAGCGCTTCACTGTGAGATCGGGCAGTTCAAGCCCTGCGAACAGGACCTGGAACAGGCGTTGGATATCGAGAAGATCGCCGGCCCGGCAGGCGATCCGCTGCTCCGGGCGCAAACTGAATTGCGTCTCGCCGATGCCTACGTCGACGCGGAGCGCACGAGCGAGGCGGTCGCGCTGCTGCATGACGCTCTGCCGGTATTCGAAGCGCAAAAGCCCCCCGATATCCAATCGGAGGCGGCGGTCTGGAGCGCAATCGGCAAAGCCTACTGGGAGACCGAGCCGCTGCGGGCGATCGCGGCCCTGCGACGGGCGCGTGCCCTCGAGAGCGGTCCGCACGGCGAGGACACGGTGGCGTCAGCGGACATCCTCGGCATGCTGGCCATTGCGAATGCGCAGGCCCTGCGCTGGAACGATGCGCTCGCCCTGGCGCGCGCCCGCGTGGAGCTGGTCAGGGCGCATTTCAACACGGCGGATGTGCGCTACTTCGATGCGCTCAACGACTATGCCGAGGTCGCCCAGGAGGCGGGAAGCTACGATGAGGCGACGCAGGCCTGGGAGCAGGTCCTCGCGGGTTACGAGCGCATTTTCGGGCGCGGCAGCGACAGGTACATCGATACCGAGTTGAGCCTGGGCGACGTCCTGTTTCGGCGCAACCGCCTGCGCGAGTCGATAGCCTGGTTCCACCGGTCCGTCGACGGCTACCGCGCGCAAGAGAGCCTGCATCGGGAGAGATACATTGGCTCGTTGTTTGCCTTGAGCCACGTTCTCTGGATGTATGGCGATTACCAGAGCGCGGCGTCTGCAGCCCGGGATGCATATCACGCCTACCAGCAGACGGGGGGCATGAACGCACAATCGGCCGGCGTCTACGCCATCAGGCTGGCCCTCCCCCTGGCATTCGTCGGCGAGACCCAACGGGCGATCGAGTTGCTCTCGTCCCCGATCCCGGGCGATCCGCGCTCATCATTGACGAGCAGCTTCGAGGGCCAGCGACTGCTGTGGCTGGGCGACACCTACCGGGAGGCGCGCGACTACGCCCAGGCCGGGAAGGCCTACGACCGAGCCATCGCCTATCTCGCGTTGCACCGGCTGCCCTACAGCGCGACGCTCAGCATGGCGTATGAAGGCAAGGCGCTGCTGGCGGCGGACGAGCGCCGCTTCGCGGAAGCCGTGCCTCTCTATCGGCTTGCCATCGCCGGCTATGCCAATAGCCGGTATGCGGCTGACGGGCCCACCATCGCCGCGACCAGAATCGAGCTCGCCGACAGCCTCGCCTCCCTCGGCCGGCTCGCTGAAGCTCGGACACTGATTGCGAAGGCGGGCAGCATCGTCGACGCAGGCCTCGCCCCAACGCATCCGGCGCGAATCGCTCTGAATCGGTTACGCACCGTACTGCACGTCCTGTGACCGATGCTGGGGTTCAGTTCTTCGCCGCGCCGTTCCCCACGACCGGCAGCAGTACAGCGCTGGGCGCGTCAGGACCGTGCATGATGGTCACCGTCGCCTTGTGGAAATCGGACGGTTTGGCGAACAGGATGTTGGGCACGTAGGTCTGCGGATTGCGGTCGTAGACAGGGAAGAGCGACGATTGGATCTGCACCATGATCCGGTGACCCGGCAGGAAGGTGTAGTTCACCGTCGGAAGACGAAATTTATATTCCTGCACGCGCCCAGCGGGAATCGGCGACGGGTCAGAGAAGCTCTTGCGGTAGCGCCCGCGGAAGATATCGAGCGCGATGGGGAGCTCATAGCCGCCCATTTCAGGCTGCTCGGCATAGGTCGGCGGATAGACGTCGATCAGCTTCACGACGAAGTCGCCATCCGTCCCGGTGGTCTTGGCGAAAATGTCGGCGATCGGCGCGCCTTCGAGCCGGACTTCATGATCGAGTACGGGCGTTTCGTAGCTCAGTACGTCGGTTCGGCTGGATACCAAGCGCTGGTCCTGCACCAGCCACGTTCGCCAGCCGTCCTCGTTTTGCTGGGAAATCGGCCGCTGTATGTATGGCACCGGCTTGGCCGGATCGGAGACATAGCTCTCCCCGCCCGGCGCGGCCTGGTGGAAGGCAAGGGCGAAATCGCTCTGCAGATAGATGGGCGTGAGCTGGCTCGCGCCCGGCCAGTCGGCGAACGTGCCCCATTGCTTCGCGGCCGGATCGAAAACCATCGCCTGCGGCATGGTCATCGCCGGGTGGTCGTCCTGAAGATACATGTCGAAAAATGGAATGAGGACATGTTGGCGAAAAGCGGCGGCGGTATCGCCATTCCACTTGAGCGGTCCCAGGTTCCAGGCGTCGCGGTTGATCTGGCTGTGGTACCAGGGACCGATGACCAGATGGTTGTTGGCTTCGTGGCCGGCGGCCTTGAGCGCTTCCCAACTGTGGATGGCGCCGTAGATGTCTTCCTGGTCCCAGAAGCCCTGCAGCCAGACAGTCGGGACATTGGACGGGTGCGCGGCGACCAGCTTGTCGAGCGCCTGGTCCTGCCAGAAGGCGTCATAGGCGGGATGGGCGGCGAAGCGCTTCCAAAAAGGCAGTTGCTCGAAACCGGCGCTTTCGGCAAGCGCGCCGGCGCTGCCGGCCCTGAGGTAGTTCTCGTAGTCGTCATAGGCCCAGCGCGGGATTTCCTGGCCCTTGCCGGTCTTGCTGGTCTGGCCGATGAAATAGTCGAGATTGATTTCGCGGAAGGCGCCGTAGTGATACCAGTCGTCGCCCATCCAACCGTCGATCATCGGGCTCTCAGGCGCCGCGACCTTGACCGCCGGGTGCGGGTCGAGCAGCGCCATGACGACGGTCCAACCGTCATAGGAAGAGCCGATGAGGCCAACTTTCCCGTTCGTCCCGTGTACGTGCTTGACCAGCCAGTCAACTGTGTCCCAGGCGTCGGTGGTGTCGTCGGTCTTGGTAGGGTTGAGCGGCCCGCGCGGCGGCCGGGTCATGACATAGTTGCCCTTCGAGCCATACTTGCCGCGAATATCCTGCCAGACCAGGATGTAATGGCCATTGGCCCAATCGCGGTCGCCCGACCAGACGGCGTCGCGCATGTGCGGAGTGTCGGTATTCGCAAAGAAGGTGGCATCGTAGGGAGTACGCTCTAGCAGCATGGGCAGGCTCTTCGCGCCCTTCGGTGCCAGGATCACCGTGTGCAGCTTGACGCCGTCGCGCATCGGGATCATGACTTCCGTGCGGATGTAATCGAAATTGCCCTGCGGCTGCTTCCAGTCCTTGGCGATGTCCGTCCCGGTCTGGACCATGTCTGGCGTCGGCGGCGGCGCGGCGGCAGCGATCGAACAGATGGCGCTGAACGAACAGGCGGCGATGACCGCAAGCGCGGTGGTCTGGCAGCGTGTCATGGCTAGGATCCTCGTCGCGGCTCGGGCGTCGTTTTGGCAGAAGAGGTTCCGCACGGATTTCCGTACGAAATCAGGCCGTTAGTCGCAACTTTCTGATTGTATTGGAGCGGGAAACGAGGCTCGAACTCGCGACCTCAACCTTGGCAAGGTTGCGCTCTACCAACTGAGCTATTCCCGCGCCCCGAGGAAGGGACGGAATTGTAAGTGCCCGGCCTGCGAAGTCAAGGAAACCGGGGCTCAGCGCCTGAGCTCCGGCCAGGCCGCACGCAGATAGGCCACCATCGAGACCAGGGTCGCCAGGGCGGCGAGCTCCGTGAGCACGACGCCGACGCGATAGATCGGGATGCTGAGGAGCCGGATCCTGTAGAGCATCATCGAGAGCCCTACGATCTGCAGCACGGTCTTGATCTTGCCGAGCTGCGAGACGGCCACCTTGCGCCGCGCGCCGATCTCCGCCATCCATTCCCGCAGCGCCGAGATCGTGATCTCGCGGCCGATGATGACCGCTGCAGTGAGCACGATCAGGGCACGCGTGTCCTTGCTGATGAGTAGGACCAGCGCCACCGCCACGATCAGCTTGTCGGCCACCGGATCGAGGAAGGCGCCGAGGCGCGAGGTCTGCCCCAGACGGCGTGCGAAGTAGCCGTCGAGCGTGTCCGTGATGCCCGCGGCTGCGAATAGCAGCCCCGCAGCCGGCTCCGACCAGTGGTATGGCATGTAGAAGAGCAGGACGATGAGCGGGATCGCAGCGATCCGCAGCCATGTCAGCGTGTTCGGCACGTTCCAGAGCATCGCGCGATCAAGAGCCGGGGTGGAGGTGATCATACAGTGTTCGCGCCAGTGCCGCTCCGATTCCGGCCACTTCAGTGAGATCCGCCACTCCCGCGCGCATCACTCCCTGCAGGCCGCCGAAATGAGTGAGCAGCGCACGTCGTTTGGCGGGTCCGAGGCCCGGCACGGCCTCCAGCACCGACTCATTGTACCGGCGCGCGCGCCGGCGCCGGTGCCCCGTGATCGCAAAACGGTGTGCCTCGTCGCGAATGCGCTGAATGAGTCGCGAAGCCGGCGAATGGGCCTCCGGCATCCTGGGCGCGGCGGCGCCGTACACGAACAGCCGCTCCTGCCCAGGCCGCCGGTCCGGGCCCTTGGCGACGCCGACCAGCATGATGTCGCCGAATCCGAGCTCCGCCAGCACTTCGTGGACGCCAGCGATCTGCCCGAGGCCACCGTCGATCAGCAGCAGGTCCGGCGCCGGAACTTCCCCCTCCCGCACGCGCGTGTAACGCCGCTCGAGCGCCTGCCGTAGCGCGCCATAGTCGTCACCAGGCGTCACGCCGGAGATGTTGAAGCGGCGATACTCCTTCTTCAGCGGCCCTTCCGGCCCGAAGACGACGCACGAGGCCACGGTGCCCTCGCCGCCCGTGTGGCTGATGTCGAAGCACTCGATGCGCTGCGGCGCCTCCGGCAGCTCGAGCTCTGCAGCGAGGGCGGCCAGCATCTCATCGAGTCCCTGCTTCTGCGCGAGGCGCATGCGTAGTGCCTGCTCTGCGTTGTCGCGCGTCAGCTCGACCCAGCGGGCGCCGAGGCCTCGCGACGGCCGGCGCACGTGCACGGCGTGCCTGGTTCGCGCTGTCAGCGCCTGGCTCAGCGACTCGGTGTCCTCGAGCTGCTGCCCGACCAGCACCTCGGGAGGCGGCTCCTGCGCGGCGTAGTACTGCATGATGAACGAAGAAAGCGCCTCCTCAGGTTCCGCGAGCACCGCGCGGGGGAAATAACTCGTGGTGCCGAGATTGCGTCCGCCCCGGATGAGCATCACGCTTATAGCGTACTCGCCGGGTTCGCCGACGATCGCGAAAACGTCGACGTCGCGCTCGCCTTCAGCTGTGACGATCTGCTGTGCCTGAATGTGCTTCAACGCCGCGAGCTGATCGCGGATCTGCGCTGCGCGCTCGAACTCCAGCCGACCCGCAGCCTCTTCCATGCGCGCCTGCAGCGTGGCGTTCACCTCGTCGCTGCGACCCTCGAGCACCTTGACGGCGGATTCAACGTCCTGCGAATACGCCTCCCGGGTGATGAGCCCGACGCAGGGCGCCGTGCAGCGGCCGATCTGATGCTGCAGACAGGGACGGCTGCGATTGGCGAAAAAGCTGTCGCGGCAATTGCGGATGCGGAAGAGCTTCTGCAGCTGATTGAGCGTGTCGCGCACGGCCCAGGCGGTAGGGAATGGCCCGAAATATCGTCCTGAGGCGCTGCGCGCGCCACGATAGAAGGCGAGCCGCGGAAATTCGTGATCGGCGCAGAGCTGCACGTAGGGGAAGCTCTTGTCGTCCCGCAGCACGATGTTGAAGCGCGGCTTGTGCGCCTTGATGAGGTTGTACTCGAGGAGCAGCGCCTCGGTCTCGGAGTTGGTGACCGTGACCTCGATGTCGGCGATCTGCTGCACCAGCGCCTGCACCTTCGGATTGACGTTGCTCGCGGCGAAGTAGGTGCTCACCCGGTCCTTGAGGCTGCGCGCTTTGCCGACATAAAGCAGCTCGTGTCCGGCGTCGAACATGCGATAGACCCCGGGCCGGCGCGGCAGCGCCGCCATGAATTCCTTGTGATCGAATGTAGTCGAGCTCATGTGCGCTCAGTCAGCGAATGCCCGCGATCTCACATGCCCGCGCCACGACCTTTCTGAACATCGGCTCGGTGAGCACCCCGGTCGAGGTGTTGTAGCGGCTGCAATGATACGAGTCGATGAGGTACTGCGTCTCGTCGAGCCGGTGCTCGCTGCCATGGCCGAAGGGAAACTGGCTGCGCTTGAGCCCGCGGGCCATGAGGAAGGCATCGTGCCCCACTCTGCCGAGCGCCAGCACCGCCCGGGCGCGCTTCAAAGAGGCGAGCTCGGCCTTCAGGTACGCGTTGCAGCTGCGGATCTCGTCGGGCAGCGGCTTATTGCCGGGCGGGACGCACTTGACCGAATTGACGATACGCGCCTGCCGCAGCTCGAGCCCGTCGTCAGCCGAGACCGACTCCGGCCGCGTCGCGATCCCCGCCTCGTACAGCGTGCGGTAGAGCAGCTCACCCGCATAGTCACCCGTGAACGGCCGCCCGGTCCGGTTCGCCCCGTGCAGGCCCGGAGCGAGGCCGACGATGATGAGGCGCGGGTCAGCGGCGCCGAACGAGGGCACGGGCCGAGCCCAGTAGTCCGGGTAGCTGCCATGCACCTCGGCCAGGAACTCCGCCAGCCGCGGGCAGCGGGTGCAGCCGGGATCGTATGACTCACTCCGCTTGACCGGCAGGACCGGCCGGTGTCCCGCGTTCGTCCGCAGCTGTTTAATGCGGGTCGTCCATGTGGTGGATGATCGCCGTCGCGAACCCGGAGCAGCTCAGCAGCTTCGCGCCCGGGATCAGGCGCTGCAGGTCCTCCTCGACGCTCTTGCGCGCCGCGAGCTCGCGCTTCGGCGCCTTGATGGCCTCGCGCAGGCGCGCGAGGTCATAGGTGAGCTCCTTGTTGGCGATGGTGTTGGTGACGCCCTTGATGATGAGGTCGGCGGCTTCCTTCCATCCGAGATAGCGCACCATCATTTCCGCGGAGAGTATGAGCGAGCCCGGGTTGACCCGGTCCTTGCCCGCGAATCCCGGCGCCGTGCCGTGCGTCGCCTCGAACACCGCCAGCCCGTCGCCGATGTTGCCTCCGGGCGCAATACCGATACCGCCCACCTGCGCGGCGAGCGCGTCGGAAACGTAGTCGCCGTTCAGGTTGAGTGTCGCGATGACATCGTATTCCTCCGGGCGCAACAGCACTTGCTGCAGGAAGTTGTCCGCGATCACGTCCTTGATGATGATTTCGTGGCCGGTGAGCGGGTTCGGGAATTTGAGCCACGGACCGCCGTCGATCTCGGTAGCGCCGAACTCCTCCTTCGCGAGCTGGTAGCCCCAGTTGCGGAAGGCGCCCTCCGTGTACTTCATGATGTTGCCCTTGTGCACCAGGGTCACCGAGACGCGATCGTTCTCGATGGCGTACTGGATGGCCTTGCGGATCAGGCGCTGGCTGCCCTCCTTCGAGACCGGCTTGATGCCGATCGCCGAGCTCGCCGGGAAGCGGATCCCCGTGACCCCGAACTCCTTCTGCAGGTAGGCGATGAGCTTGTGCACGTCAGCCGAGCCCGCCGCCCATTCGATGCCGGCATAGATGTCCTCGGTGTTCTCGCGGAAGATCACCATGTCGGTCAGGCTGGCATCCTGCATCGGGCTCGCGACGCCGGGGAAATACCGGATCGGGCGCACGCAGGCATAGAGATCGAGGCTCTGCCGCATCGCTACGTTGAGCGAGCGGATGCCGCCGCCCACCGGCGTGCCGAGCGGCCCCTTGATCGAGACGACGAAATCGCGCAGCGCGTGCAGCGTCTCGTCGGGAAACCACTGCCCGTAGCGCGCATTGGCCTTCTCGCCGGAGTAGACCTCCATCCAGCTGATGCGGCGCTTGCTCCCATAGGCCTTCTCGACCGCGGCGTTCACCACGCGAAGCATCGCGGGGGTGACGTCGATGCCGATGCCGTCCCCCTCGATGTAGGGAATGATCGGGTCATCAGGGACGTTCAGGGTGTTATCGGGATTGACGGTGATCCTGCGTCCCTCGGGAGGGACGACGATGTGCTCGTATTGCATCCTGCAATTGTACCGTCAGGCACAAGGATGTGCGCCCTATAAACCCATCGCGCGTCGAGTCTGGGTGCTGCGCTCCGCGATCAGCATGGCAAGCTCCAGCGCCTGCTCGTGGTTCAGCCGCGGATCGACGGTCGAGCGGTAAGCCCGCTGCAGGTCCGCATCGGTGAGACCACGCGCCCCGCCCGTGCATTCCGTCACGTCCTCGCCGGTCAGCTCGATGTGCACGCCGCCGAGGTAGCGAGCCCATCTCGGCGTGAATGCGGAACGCGAGTATCGAGCTCTTTCAGAATGTTCTCGAAGCGCCGGGTCTTCAGTCCGCCGGTGCTGGTCTCGGTGTTGCCGTGCATCGGGTCGCAGACCCACAGCACGGTCTGGCCGGTCTGCCGCACCGCCTCGATGGCCTTCGGCAGCGCGGTGGCGATGTCCTTCGCACCGAAGCGGTGGATCAGGGTGAGGCGCCCGGGCTGGTTCTGCGGGTTCAGCGTCGTGACCAGACCCTGCAGCCACGCTGCATCCATCGCAGTGCCGACCTTCACGCCGACGGGATTGGCGATGCCGCGGAAGTACTCCACGTGCGCGCCATCGAGCTTCGCGGTGCGCATGCCGATCCAGGGCATGTGCGTCGACAGGTTGTACCAGCGGTTCTGGCGCGGAATGAAGCGCGTCTGCGCCTGCTCGTAGAGCAGGTGCAGGCCCTCGTGGCTGGAATAGAAATCGACCAGCGTCGCCTCGTGGACGGCCGTGCCGCTGATGCCCTCGAAGAAATCGAGCGCATCGCCGATCGAGCTGGACGATGCGCTGGTAGGCATCCTTGAGCGGCGCGTGCTTGCATGAAGCCCAGGTCCCAGTACTCCGGGTGATGCAGATCGGCGAAGCCGCCATCGACCAGCGCACGCACGAAATTCAGTGTGAGGGCCGCGCGCTCGTAGCCCCGCAGCAGCAGATCCGGGTCGGCGGCGCGCGCCGCGGCGGTGAATTCCGGGCGGTTGACCAGATCGCCGCGGATAGCTCGGCAGGGTCACGCCGTCGCGGGTCTCCGTGTCCACCGAGCGCGGCTTGGCGTACTGGCCGGCCATGCGCCCCACACGAATGATCGGCTTCTTCAGGCCGTGCAGCAGCACGAGGCTCATCTGCAGCAGGATCTTCAGCTTCTTGGCGATCGTGTCCGACTCGCAATCGGCGAAGGTCTCGGCGCAATCGCCCGCCCTGCAGCAGGAACGCCTGCCCGCGCTGCGCCGCGGCCAGGCGCTCGCGCAGCGCCTCGACCTCCCAGGACACGACGATCGGCGGCAGCCGCGAGAGCTCGCGCCACCACGCGCTCGCAGGGCCGCCGGATCGGCGTAGACGGGCTGCTGCTGGGCGGGCTTGGCCTGCCAGCTCGCGCTATGCCAGGAGGTTGTCTCGGGGATCGCATATCGCGGCCATCCTAGCCATGCTTCAGGGCTATGAATGCGCACGGTTTCAGAGGAGCCACTGAATGCATCGCGTACTCATCCTCGGCGCCGGCAAGATCGGCGCGCTGATTTCCGGATTGCTCGCCGAATCCGGCAGTTACCAGGTCCACCTCGCGCGACGTCGACGGCGCCGCCGCGGAAGCGGTCGTGCGCGCGCACGGCGCGCCGGGACCTCACCGCATTCGCCCTGATGCGCCGAGCAGCGAAGCGCGCTCGAGCAGCACCTTGCCAGACCACCCGGTTGACGCCATCATCTCCAGCCTGCCTTACTACTGCAATGTCACGGTCGCCGAGGCCGCGCGCACGCGCCGGCATCGCACTACTTCGACCTGACCGAGGACGTCGAAGTCACGCGCGCGGTGCGCGCCATCGCCACCGGCGCGTCCCAGGCCTTCGTCCCGCAGTGCGGCCTGGCGCCCGGGCTTCATCAGCATCGCCGCGGCGGAGCTCATCACGCATTTCGATGAGCTGCGCGCGGTGAAGCTGCGCGTCGGCGCCCTGCCGCAGCATCCCGAACAACGTGCTCAAGTACTCGCTCACCTGGTCCACCGAGGGCCTCATCAACGAGTACGGCAATCCCTGCCAGGCGATCGTCGACGGCCGCACCGTCGACGTCGCGCCGCTCGAGGGACTGGAGGAGATCGAGATCGACGGCACGCTCTACGAGGCATTCAACACCTCGGGCGGCCTCGGGCTCGCTCGCCGAGACCCACGGCACGCGCTGCGAGTCGATGAACTACAAGACGATCCGCTATCCGGGTCACTGCGAGCAGATGCGCCTGCTGATGAACGACCTGAAGCTCAACCACGATCGCGGCACGCTTGAAGCGCATTCTCGAGAACGCCGTGCCGCAGACGCTGCAGGACGTCGTCATCGTCTATGCCGCGGTCACCGGCACGCAGGACGGCGAGCTGCGCGAGGAGAACTACGTCAACAAGATCTACCCGCAGCTGATCGCGGGGCGGCTGTGGTCCGCGATCCAGGTGACCACCGCCGCGGGCATCACCGCGGTGGTCGACCTCGTGCTCGAGCACCCCGAGCAGCTACCACGGCTTCATCGCGCAGGAAGCAGTTCCGCCTGACCGACATCCTCGGCCAACCGCTTCGGCCGCTACTACGCGCCGGGCGGCACCAAGCACGTCTCCGGCGAGGTCGTCGTCTCCGGCAAGGCCGGACACCAGCGGCGCAGAAGAAGGTCGCCGCGCGATGAGCGCCGTCGACGTCCAACATCACCGCGTCGACTCGAGCTGGAGCTCGCCGCCGTCAACCCCGGCGCCTGGTCCGGCTCGCACGGCTGGTCGAGCGGCGCCGATCGGCACGCTCATCAACGTGCGCAATCCCGCGACCGGCACGCTCATCGCCCAGGTGCGGCCCGCCGGTCTGCAGCCGACTACGAGTCCGTCATCGCCTCGGCCGCGGCGACCGCGGCCGCCTGGCGAGCGGTGCCGGCGCCCGAAGCGCGGCGAGGTCGTGCGCCTCCTGGGCGAGGAGCTGCGCCGCGCACAAGACCGACCTCGGCACGCTGGTCTCGCTCGAGAACGGCAAGATCCTCGCCGAGGGCCTGGGCGAAGTGCAGGAGATGATCGACATCGCCGACTTCGCCGTCGGCCAGTCGCGCATGCTCTACGGCCTCACCATGCACTCCGAGCGCCCCGGCCACCGCATGTACGAGCAGTGGCATCCGCTCGGCGTGGTCGGCATCATCTCGGCCTTCAACTTCCCGGTCGCGGTGTGGGCCTGGAACGCCTTCCTCGGCCGCGATCTGCGGCAACGTCTCCGTGTGGAAGCCCTCGCCGAAGACGCCGCTGACCGCCATCGCCGTGCAGCAGCTCTGCAACCGCGTGCTGTCGGAGCGCGGCCTGCCGCCGATCTTCCAGCTGTTCATCGATGGCGGCACCGAGCTCGCCACGCGTTTCGTCGACGACCGCCGCGTCGCGCTCGTTTCCTTCACCGGCTCGACCGCCGTCGGCCGCAAGGTCGGCGAACGCGTCGCCGCGCGCCTGGGCAAGAGCCTCCTCGAGCTCGGCGGCAACAACGCCATCATCGTCGACGAGACCGCGAACCTCGATCTCGCCGTGCCCGCGATCGTGTTCGGCGCCGTCGGCACCGCCGGCCAGCGCTGCACCACCACCCGCCGCGTGCTTCGTCCACAAAGCCGTAGCCGCGCGAGCTCGAGCGCCGCCTGATCCACGCCTACCGCCAGGTCCGCATCGGCGACCCGCTCGACCCGGCACTCTCATGGGCCCGCTGATCGACGCCGCGGCCGTCGAGCGCTTCCAGTCCGCGGTCAGCCGCCGCCCGCGCCGCCGGCGGCGAAGTGCTCTACGGCGGCCACGCCGCTCAGCGGCCCCGGCAACTTCGTCGAGCCCACCATCGATCCGCGCCCGCAACGACTGGCCGATCGTCCAGACCGAGACCTTCGCCCCGATCCTCTACCTGATCCCGGTCGACTCGCTCGACGAGGCCATCGCCGCAGCAGAACGCCGCCGCCCTACGGCCTGTCGTCGGCGCTCTTCACCGACCGCCTGCAGCACGCCGAAGCCTTCCTGTCCGCCGCCGGCAGCGACTGCGGCATCGCCAACGTCAACCTCGGCACCTCCGGCGCCGAGATCGGCGGCGCCTTCGGCGGCGAGAAGGACACCGGCGGCGGGCGCGAGTCGGGCTCCGACGCCTGGAAGGCCTACATGCGCCGCCAGACCAACACCATCAACTGGAGCCGCGACCTGCCGCTCGCCCAGGGCATCAAGTTCGAGCTCTAACAATAGCCAAGCTCGAACCCGTACCAGCGGCGCAGTGATCGAGGGATTTTCCGGGGGCTGATAAACAGGATGTTTTTCCGCCAGCCTACATGGACGTATTCACGGCGGCCCGGGAAAGTCCCTTCTATCGCTGCGCCGCAGCCCCCGGTGCCATCTCAATCCTCTTCCCGGGCAGCCTCAATGAAAACCGCGCCCCCCGAGGGCCGATGCCTCCACCACGAGCTTGCCCCCGTACAAGTCCACCGTGTCGTGCACCATGGCCAGCCCCAGCCCATGTCCCGGCACGTTCTCGTCAGTCCGCACGCCCCGCTCGCAGCACCCTCGCCCGGTTCTCCTCCGCGATACCCGGCCCGTCATCCTCGACCACCAGCGCCAGCCCCCGCGCGTCCTGCCACGTCGTCACCGGCGCACCCGCACCCTCTCCCGGCACCACTTGCAGGCGTTGTCCAGCAGATTGCCCAGCAGCTCGGCAAATCCCCCCGATCGCCGATGAAGCAGCTCCCCGCCTGAATAGCCAGCTCGATCGACAGATCCTTCCGCGAGTACACCTTGCAGCAGCGCGCCGCGCAGCTCCGCCAGCCACCTGCGCCACCTCCACCGGCGCCTGCCCGAGCAGCGCCCCTCCCGAGGCGGCCGCGCGCTTCAACTGATGCTCGATGATGTCCGTCATCCGGTCGATCTCGGTACCGATCGTGCCGCCCCCGGACGCCAACATCGGTCGGCAGGCTCGAGCGCATGACCGCGAGCGGCGTCTTCAGGCTATGCGCGAGGTTCCCGAGCGTATCGCGGTAGCGCGCCACGCGCTTGCGCTCCCCGACGAGCAGTGCGTTGAGATTGCCGCGCCACGCCCGCCAATTCGCGCGGATAGCCCGCGCCCAGCATCTCGCTGCGCCCCTCCTCGACCTCGTGGATCTCGCGCTCCATGCGGCGCAGCGGCGCCAGCACCCAGCGCAGCAGTGCCGCCAGTGTCACCAGCAGCAGCACCATGAGCCCCATGAACCAGCCCAGCAGCTGCTGCGGAAGACCCAGAGCTGCTCCTCATAGGGCGTCAGGCTCACCGCCACACTGAAGGTGAGCGCGTGCGCGGCTGCTTCGGGTCATCCTCGAACTGGATGGCGCGGCTCTCGATCGCAACGCGCGTCGTGGCCGAACTAGCGTGTAGGAGAACGTGCGGTCTCCCTGCGCCAGCAGCGGACCGAAGTCGATGGGCACGCCGGCGGTGGAGGGCGAGCGCCACTGGTGATTGTTGGAGCGGATCTGCGCGTACAGGCCCGAGTCGCGGCGTCGCCAGGCGCGGCGTCGAGGCCGTTGAGGCGGTGCGCATAGCCGCCGCGCGGTCTGCGGCTCGGCGGCCGCGATCAGCGCGACCATCTGCGAGTCGAGCAGCTCATGCAGCGTGCGCTCCGACAGCGTCGCGAAAGCCCGATGTCGAGCACCAGCATCATCACGCCGAAGAACAGCGCCAGCGGCACGGCGACCGAGATCAGCAGCCGCCGGCTGAGCGAATGCACGGTGCGCGCAGCGCTTCGCGCGCCGGGCCCGGGGAATCAGGAAGCTCGGATCGCGCGCCAGGGCGAAACGGTAGCCGCGCCCGCGCAGCGTCTCGATGGGCTTCAGGCGATCCTCGGGGTCGAGCTTGCGCCGCAGCCGCCCGACCAGCACCTCGATCACGTTGCTGTCGCGCTCGAAGTCCTGGTCGTACAGCCGCTCCGTCAGCTCGCCCTTGGAGATCACTTCTCCGGCCCGCAGCATCAGATGCTCGAGGATGCGGTATTCGAAGGTGGTCAGCTCGACCGGCGCACCGTCGACTCTCACCGTCTGCGCGCGCGTATCGAGCAGCGACGGGACCGCACTTGAGCTCCGGGCTCGCCCAGCCGCCCGCGCGGCGCAGCAGCGCCTGCAGGCGCGCCAGCACCTCCTCGAAATGAAAGGGCTTGGCGACGTAGTCGTCGGCTCCGGCCTGCAGGCCCTCGACCTTGTCCTGCCAGTTGTCGCGCGCGGTCAGGATCAGGATGGGGAAAGCCTTGCGCGCGGCGCGCAGACGCCGGATGACCTCGAGGCCCGGCGAGCTTCGGCAGACCGAGATCGATGATCGCGACGTCGAGGGGATACTCCATCCCCGCGAAGAGCCCCTCCTCGCCGTCCTGCGCGACATCGACGGTGAAGCCTGCCTCCGTGAGACGCGTCTTGAGCGTCTCACGCAGTGAAATCTCGTCTTCGACTACAAGTACCCGCATTGCAAGACTCCCCGCGAACCCAGGCGTCCCGGCGGGCCGTCAAATTATGGTGCCGCTCGCCGCGTCGACCCGGACGGCAAAAACCCGCCCGGTACTATCAAGCATCCGTAGGACGTAGATGGTACGGTCTCCCTGGGTTTGAGTCTCGGCCCGGACGACCCGAGCCCTGAAACGGCGCTGGGCCAACCGCACGGCCTGATCCATGGAGAGCTTCGCGGGCTGGGGAGGTTGGCTCTCGGCCACGCGCGATACCGCCGGTGGCGTCTGGGCGCGGCCGAGCAGCGAGCCGCCCGAGAGCGCCAGCGCCGCTGCAACGATCACCGAGCTTCGAACGGCCTTCATAGTCCCGCAAAGCTAGCGCGATCTGCGTGAATCCACGCTGAATCTGGACCGTGGCTGCCATTTCGGGGCTTCAGGCGGGGCCGGCAAGGCCGGGAGGGTGCCGCTAGACCTCGCGCTTCGCCTGCCGCCAGAGAACGTCCCACTGTGCGGCATCGAGCGTCTGTAAAGGGGCCCCCCGCGCTGCCGCCAGGGCTTCCATGCGCCGGAAGCGGCGCTCGAATTTCGCATTGGCGGCCCGCAGCGCCTCCTCCGGGTCGATCTTCAGGTGCAGCCCCCAGTTGGCAACCGCGAACAGCAGGTCCCCGAGCTCCTCGGCGAGGCTGTCCGAGCTCGCGTCGGCGCCGGCCGCCAGCTCATCGTCGATCTCGCGCACTTCCTCCAGCACCTTGTCACGGACCTGTGAGGGGTGCTCCCAGTCGAAACCGACTCGCGCCGCGCGGCGTCCCAGCTTCGCTGCCCGGGTGAGCGCCGGAAGCGCGCGCGGCACATCGGCCAGCGCGCTGTGATCGGCGCCGGCTCCGTCCCCGGCCGCCTGAGCGCGCTCGCGAGCCTTCTGCTCCTCCCAGACCCGCGAGAGCTGGCCGACATCGGCGGCGAGCCCTTCGTCCTCGAACACATGCGGATGACGCCGAACGAGCTTCTCGTGAATGCTGCGCGCCACGGCGGCGAAGTCGAACCAACCCTTCTCTTGCGCCATGCGGGCATGAAATACCACCTGGAAAAGCAGGTCGCCGAGCTCGTCGCGCAGCTTCTCCGGCTGACCGCGGTCGATGGCATCCGCGACCTCGTAGGCCTCCTCGATGGTGTAGGGCGCGATGGTGCGGAAGGTTTGCTCGCGATCCCACGGGCAGCCGTGTTGCGGGTCGCGAAGGCGCGCCATGAGCGCAAGGAGCGCAGTCAGCGCTTCCCCGGCCTCGCCGCCCGTGCTCACGGAGCGCCCTCGGTGCACACCCGGTAGAGATTCACGAGCATCCCGGCCGTCGCGCCCCAGATGTTCCGGTCGCCGTACTGGATGTCGAACAACCTGGCCTCCGCGTCCGCGGCACGGAAGCGGTGCACCCGCGGCCGGTGGTTGCGCGGATCGAGCACGAAGGAGAGCGGCACCTCGAAGGTGTCCTCCACCTCTTGCGCATCCAGCAGGAGCTCGAATCCGGGGCGCACCATCGCGACCACCGGGGTGACGCGAAAGCCGCTGATCACGACATGATCGGTAAGGAAGCCGACGACCGACACGCAGGCTCGCTTCGAGCCCGATCTCCTCGCGTGCCTCGCGCAGCGCGGCCGCGGTGGGGCTCTCGTCCTGCGGCTCGATGCGACCGCCGGGGAAGCTGACCTGCCCGGCATGGTTGCGCAGCTGCGAGCCGCGCTGCGTCAGGAGCACGGTGGGCGCGCCCGGGTGCTCGACGATGGGAATGAGCACGGCCGCCGGAATGGGATCGGCGGGAAAGAAGCGGATGTAGGCGCGGCTTTCCTCCGCCGTCAGGCCGGGAACGAGCCAGCCCTCGCGGTCGTGCCGCGGCCGTGTGCCCGCGAGCCGCTCGCGGATCCTCGCCGGCCAGTCGAAATCCGGCGGGACCCCGCCGGGTTCGGGGCCGCTCCCCTCCTCCGTCCTGCCGTCCGGCTCAGCCACCGCCGCCCGTGCCGCCTTTGATGCCGCCGCGGGTGAGCTCCGCCGGGTCGAGAAGCCGCGCCAGCTCCTCCTTCGGCAAATCGGTCATCTTCTGCGCCACCTCGCGCACCGGCCTGCCCTCGGCGTAGGCCTTCTTGGCGATGGCGGCGCCCTTCTCGTAGCCGATCACAGGGTTGAGTGCCGTCACCAGGATCGGGATTGCGCTCGAGCGCTTCGGCGAGCCGCGCCGGATTCACCTTGAAGCCGGCGATGGCGCGGTCGGCGAGCGCCCGCGAGATACTGGCGAGCAGACGGATGCTCTCGAGCAGGTTGCGGGCGATCACGGGCAGCATCACGTTGAGCTGGAAGTTGCCCGACTGACCCGCGACGGTGATGGTGGTGTCGTTGCCGATGACCTGGGCCGCCACCATGGCGGTCGCCTCCGGGATCACCGGATTCACCTTGCCCGGCATGATGCTGCTGCCCGGCTGCAGCGCCGGCAGTGCGATCTCGCCCAGCCCCGCGAGCGGGCCGCTGTTCATCCAGCGCAGGTCATTGGCGATCTTCATCAGGCTCACGGCGATGGTCTTGAGCTGGCCGGAGAGCTCGACGGCCGTGTCCTGCGAGGCGAGCGCCTCGAAGTAGTTGGCCGCCGGCTTGAACGGCACGCCTGTCAGGTCCGCGAGCGCCTCGCAGAAGCGCGGCGCCGAAGTCAGGATCAGCGTTGATGCCGGTGCCGACCGCAGTGCCGCCCTGCGCGAGCGCGAGCAGACGCGGCTCCGTGGCGATGAGCCGGGCAATGCCGCTCTCGATCTGCGTGCGCCAGCCCGAGAGCTCCTGCCCCAGGGTCACGGGCATCGCGTCCATGAGGTGAGTGCGCCCGGTCTTCACGACCGTGCCGACCTCGCGCTCCTTGACGGCGAGCACGGCGCGCAGGTGCTCCAGTGCCGGCATGAGCGTCGCGCCGCACGCCGAGCGCCGCGCTCACGTGGATCGTCGTCGGGATCACGTCGTTGCTGCTCTGGCTCATGTTGACGTGATCGTTGGGATGCACGCGCCTTGCCGAGATGCCGCGTCGCGAGCGTGGCGATCACCTCGTTGGCGTTCATGTTCGTGCTCGTGCCGGAGCCGGTCTGGAAGACGTCGATCGGGAAGTGCGCATCGTGCCGCCCGGCCGCCACCTCCGCCGCCGCCGCCTCGATGGCGCGGCGAAGCCTCGGCATCGAGCAGATCGAGGCGCGTGTTGGCGCGGGCCGCCGCCTGCTTCACCAGCCCGAGCGCGCCGATGAAGGCGCGCGGCATCGTCAGGCCGCTGATCGGGAAATTCTGCACGGCGCGCTGGGTCTGCGCGCCCCAGAGCGCGTCCGCGGGCACCTGCAGCTCACCCATGCTGTCGTGCTCGGTGCGGAAGGAACTCGTTGTCATTTCGCACTGCTCCGATAGCTCGTCTGCGTTATGATAGCGCATGCGCCGATTCCCGCCCGGATTCTCTTGGCCCCGATGCTCTGGCCGCGGTCGCCGCGCTCTCGCCGGTCGATGGCCGCTACCGCGCGGCCACCGAGCCGCTGCGGGATCTTGCTCACCGAGGCCGGTCTCATCCGCGAGCGCGTGCGGGTCGAGGCCGCGTGGCTGCTGCATCTCGTCGCGGCGGTGCCGCAGCTTGCCGGCGCAGCCATGCCTCCGCCCGCGATCGCGCGCGCGTGCCGAGCTTGCGCGCACGCCGGATGCCGACTGCGCACAGGCGGTAAAGACGATCGAGGCGGTCATCAACCACGACGTCAAGGCGGTCGAGTATTACGTGCGCCAACAGCTCGCGGCCGCGGGGGCGAGCGCAGCTTCTCTCGAGCTCGTGCATTTCGGCTGCACCTCGGAGGACATCAACAATCTGAGCTACGCGCGGCTCCTCGGTCGAGGCGCGCCGGCGCATGCGTCGGCACGCTCGGGGAGCGCACTGCGGAGCTCACCGTCGCTCGCGCACCGCGAGGCCGAACGTGCCGATGCTCGCGCGCACGCACGGCCAGCCCGCGAGCCCGACGACCCTGGGCAAGGAAGTCGCCAACTTCGTCGCGCGGCTGCGTCGCGCGCGAGCGGCGCTGGAGCGCCGTGGAGATTCTCGGCAAATGGAACGGCGCCGTCGGCAACTTCAACGCGCACCATGCGGCTGCTGCCCGACGTCGACTGGCCCGCGGTGAGCCGCGGCTTCGTCGAGTCCCTCGGCCTCGAGTACAACGCCTACACGACGCAGATCGAGCCGCACGACTGGATCGCGCGAGTACTGCGATGCCGTCGCCGCGATCAACGTCGTGCTTCTCGACCTTTGCCGCGACTTCTGGGGCTACATCTCCCTCGGATATCTCAGCAGCGCGCCGCCGCCGCCGAGGTGGGCTCCTCGACCATGCCGCACAAGGTCAACCCGATCGACTTCGAGAATGCCGAGGGCAATCTCGGCATCGCCAACGCGCTGCTGCGCCACTTCGCGGACAAGCTGCCGATCTCGCGCTGGCAGCGCGATCTCACCGACTCCACCGTGCTGCGCAACCTCGGCGTCGCACTCGGCCACACACTTGTCGCTTGGCGTGCTCTCGGCCGCGGCCTGGGTAAGGTCGATGCGGACGCCGGCAACGCCTCACGGCCGATCTGGAGGGAGCGTGGGAGGTACTTGCAGAGGCGGTGCAGACCGTACTGCGCGCAGCGGGAATACCGGGTGGATACGAGCGCCTCAAAGAGCACACGCGCGGCCGCGTGATCGATGAGCGTGCGCTGGCGGAGCTGATCGACACGCTGCCGCTCCCGGCGGACAGAAAAGCGTCGGCTGAAGGCGCTGCGACCCCTCGACTACACGGGCCTCGCCGCCGCGCTTGGCCCGTGCAATATGACAAAGAGCTATTGCACCGCAAAAACTGAGAACCACAGCTCGCGTTTTAACTCAATGCAGGCCAGCTAAGCACCTGAATTCGTGATGGATTCGACAAGTCATGGGTGAGCTGCCTCACTAAGATCGCCAGGCCTGCACAGGTTGCAGGCGAAGACGGCAGGCGCCGCTCGTGGCTGAATACGGGGAACTCGAACATAAAGGCGCGCTGGCACAACTTGCCAACGCGCGCTACTCGCCGGAATCGAACACCGGCAAGAGCGGCGTGCGCGCGGCCCGGGGCATGGAAATGCTCACCGTGCTCACCACCCTGGCGGAGGTACGCAGCGCGGTATGCCAGGTCGCCGGCTCGGCGCAACGCCTCATCTCCATCTACACCCCCGATCTCGAGCCCGATCTCTACGACCAGACGGCCTTCCTCGATGTGATCAAACACTTCGTGCTCGCGCGCAGCTTCGCCAAGGTCCGCGTGCTGCTCGCCGAGCCGACGCGCGTCATGCGTGACAGCAACCGCTTCGTAGCCATGGGACGGCGGCTCTCGAGCTGCATCGACATCCGCTACGTCGCCGCGGAGGCCCGCCAGCGAGCCTCGGCCTACCTGATTGCCGATGACCGGGCCATCGTCTACCGGATGCGTGCCGATACCTGGGACGGTGTCGCCGACATCAACAACCCGCCCGTCGCGCGGCTGTATCTGCAGGAATTCGACCAGATCTGGAATTCCAGCGCACCTGAGCACGGGCTGCGCGCCGCCCGCCGCGGGTAGAAACCAGCCTTTCCGCCGGACGGAATATAATTCCGTCCATGGTGCGTCGCGACATAACGAACGCTGGAACTGCGGGTGGCGCGGAAGCGCTCGTTATACGCTGCGCTTTCTCAGCGGGAGCAAGTCCCGCCCCGGTAGGCGTCGGTGCGCCGGGTAGCAGGCCCCAGGCGTGAGGGGAGACCTTCAGGTCCGAGCGGGGCGTCAGAAGCCCGCCGAACGGCGAGAGCTGTTCAGCGGGGAGCGAGCCCACGGGCCGCAACTTAAAGTGAAGCCTGCAGCCTCGACAAATTTACAATCCGGGGGCCGAGCCGCTCATGTCACGGCGAAGGCAATACCGGTCACGGGAGTACCGAAGCTCGTGGCCGGCTCTGGCGGGGTAGGGGGCGCAGCACGTGGGCCAGGGGAAGCGCGGAACGCGAGAGATCCGTCTGCACAGCCTGTGTCAGGGCAAGGTGGCTCGTATAAGCCGAAGGCGAAGTCGAGCGCCGTGCAGCGGAAGTCCGAGGGGATCGAAGTACCGCAGACTCTGGTGAAGGCCGGAGGAACGAACGCCGTGACGAACAACGCGGCGGGAGGGAAGGGTCCCTGCAGTGATCGAGCGGGCGGAGCGGGTAAGCGTGAGGGAATGGGCGGCAAGTCCGACCCTAATGACCCCGGCGGCCTTGTGCCGCGCGAGAAAGTGCGACAACTGCAACGCCAGCTATGGGCCGCAGCCAAGCGTGCCCCGGGAAGACGCTTTCACGCCCTGTATGACCACATCTGGAGAGGTGACGTGCTCCAGGAGGCGTGGAGGCGAGTCAGGAGCAACCGCGGCGCCGCGGGGGTCGATGGCCAATCGATCCGCGACGTCGAGCAGTACGGAGTCGAGCGGTTCCTGGAGGAACTGGGCTCTGAGCTGCGAGCAGGCGAGTACCGTGCGCAGGTGGTGAGGCGGCGGTACATACCGAAGGCGGATGGGAAGAAGCGGCCGCTGGGGATACCGACGGTAAGGGACCGGGTGGCTCAGATGGCGGCGAAGCTGGTGCTGGAGCCGGTGTTCGAGGCGGATTTTCTACCGTGCTCGTACGGCTTTCGGCCCAAGCGCAGCGCGACGATGGCCCTTGAGACACTGAGGAAGCTCGGTGCCAAAGGAGGCCATTACGTGCTGGATGCCGACATCCGGGACTATTTCGGCAGCATCGAGCGCGAGAAGCTACTGAAGCTCGTGGCTCGGCGCGTCTCGGACCGGCGGATGCTCAAGCTGCTGAGGCAGTGGCTCGAGGCAGGGGTGATGAACGAGGGTGCCGTCGAGAGGACGGTGTCCGGCACACCGCAAGGCGGGGTGATTACCCCCCGAACGCAAAAGGTAACTTTCAGTTCGACCGTCTCGTTGACGGGTGGCGGAACATGCCGTTGCTTGACTTTAGACGTAAACGGTAATACATATATGACATATGTCAAGAGCCACTGCCGCCGAAAAGGCCGAGCGATTGAACGCTGCGCACCGCCTCGTCGCCCGCGGGTTGAGCGTGCCGGATGCGGTGCAGACCCTGATCCGCGAGTTCGATCTATCGCAGCGTCAAGCATATCGGTACGTGCAGGAGGCCCAGGCGATTGGCCATCCGGTGCCGGAGATCGAGTCGTCGATCCCGGTGACGTTCAAGATCCCTGCGAACGTTGTTCGCGACCTGCGAACATACGCAGCCTCGAGCGGACTGACGCTGGGGCAGATTGTCACCCGCGCGATCACGGCCTTCCTCGTCGCCGTGGGCAGGCATGGCTGAGCGCCAAAGACGCCCAAGCCACTACGAGGTTCGCCTCGACTACTTCTTCGATCGGCGCCTGCAGAGCAAGCTCGCCCAGGCGTACGAGCTTCTCGTCTCAGACCGCGTGCGAGTCGCTGGTGAGCGAAGCCGCGTAACGGAGGTGATCGATGACAGCAGCAGCGATCTACGCTCGCGTATCTTCGGACAAACAGCGGGAGGAACACACGATCGCGAGCCAGACGGCGGCACTGATCGAGTTTGCGAAGACGCGGAGCTTCCAGGTACCCGACGCCTGGGTGTTCGAGGACGAAGGCTATAGCGGCGCGAGCCTTGTGCGTCCTGGTCTCGAGCGTATCCGTGACCTTGCCGCCGAAGGCCAGATCCAGGCGGTGCTCGTCTACGGACCCGACCGCCTGAGCCGCAAGTACGCGTATCAGGTTCTGCTGATCGAGGAGTTCGCGCGTCATGGGGTTGAGACCGTGTTCCTCAACGCACCGGCGAACGCCACACCGGAGGATCAACTGCTCGTACAGTTCCAGGGCATGATCGCCGAGTACGAACGCGCGCAGATTCTCGAGCGTTCCCGCCGCGGCAAGCGACACCGTGCGCGCCAGGGCCAGGTGAGCGTTCTGAGCGGCGCCCCGTATGGTTACCGCTATGTCCGCAAGGGCGAGGATAGCCCTGCATTTTACGAGGTTTTCGACGCCGAGGCGGATATCGTGCGACGGGTCTACGAGCGCTACAGCATTGACGGCCTGAGCATCGGCGCGATTGTCCGCGAACTCAACGATGATGGGATACCAACCCGCAAGCGACTGTCGCGTTGGGAGCGCTCGACGGTATGGGCGATCCTGCGCAACCCCGCGTACATCGGCACCGCGTGCTTTGGCAAAACTCGCACGGCACCGCGTCAACGCATCACGCGTCCGATCCGCCAACGTGGCCGCGTTGGATCGCGCGACAGCGCACATCACGAGCGGCCGCGGGCCGACTGGATCACCATCCCGGTTCCCGCACTCGTGACCGAAGAGAGCTTCGAGCGCGCGCAAGAACTGCTCGAGCAGAACAAGATCCTCTCGCGGCGCCGGACCATCACCCCAAGTATCGTGCAGGGCCTCGTATCGTGCAGCAAGTGCGGCTACGCGCTGTCGCGCACCTCGACCCGCTCGAGTGCCCGCAACATCCACTACTACCGATGCATCGGCTCTGATCAGTGGCGAGGACTCGCGAGTCCCGTGTGCGACAACCGTCCGGTCCGACAGGACCTGCTCGATCAGGTCGTGTGGACCGAAGTCGTGCGTCTGCTCGAGGATCCGAGCTTGATCCAGCAGGAGCTCGACCGTCGGCTCGCAGCCGCGCGCACCGCCGACCCTGCGCAGCAGCGCGAGAAAGCGCTGCAGCGCGACTTGGCGCGCGTGCGCAAGAGCATGGAGCGGATGCTCACTGCCTATCAGGAAGACCTGTTGTCGATTGACGAGCTGCGTCGACGCATTCCAGATCTGCGCCAGCGAGAGCAGGTGATGCAGGCCGAGTTGCAGGCGATCGTTGACCAGGTCAATGACCGTGCCGCCTACCTGCGCCTCGCAGAGACCCTGACGGCGTTCCTCGAGCGCCTGCGCGTCTCGGCGGGTACCATCGAAGTGCTGGAGCGTCAGCGAATCGTTCGACTGCTCGTCAAGGATGTTCTCGTCGGTGATCAGACCATCACGATCCGCCATTCGATCCCGGTCCCGCCGGCACCTTCGCCTCCGGGCGGTGGGCCCGCGGGTGAAACTTACCTTTTGCGTTCGGGGGGTAATCTCGCCGTTGCTGTCGAACATCTACCTGCATGTGCTCGATGTTCTGTGGATGCGCCACAGCGCCCCCTTGGGGACGTTGGTGCGCTACGCGGACGACTTTGTGGTGATGTGTCGCACCAAGAAAGACTGCGAGCAGGCCGAGGCGCGTATCAGGGTGATCCTGCAGCGCTTGGGTCTTGAGCTGCACCCGGAGAAGACGAGGCGAGTCGAGCTCTACGATGGCAAGGAGGGCTTTGACTTCCTCGGCTGTCACCTACACAAGCGTCTGAGCGGCCGGGTGTGGGAGCAGGCGCGCAAGCGCCTCTACTTCCTGCAACGCAGGCCGAGTCGGCGCGCACTGGTGCGGGTGCGACAACGTGTGAGAGAGCTGACCCCACGGTCTCGGTGCCATGCGGATTTGCGCACGGTTATCGCCCAGATCAATCCCGTTTTGCGGGGATGGGGCAACTACTTTCGCACGGGTAATGCCGCTCGTCAGTTCATCAGCGTCGATGCGTTCGTTGTGCGGCGGTTGCGTGCCTTGTGCCACAAGCGCAAAGGGCGCCGCCTGCGGCCTAGCGAATGCCGCGGCTGGACTCGCGAGTACTTCGAGCACCTTGGCCTTCATCGTCTGCGCGGAAGCATCTGCTACCCGGGTAAACCCCCTGGAAGGAGCGCGCGTAATGCTGTGTGCTGACCGATCACTGGTAAGCCGTGTGCGGGCAATCCGCAAGCACGGTTTGAACGGGGGCCTTGACCGCTGTTGCCTCCTTACGGTCGTATAGGCGGTCAAGGTCTACCAATGCCCCACCCTGAGATCACCGTTGCCGCCGTGACGGAAACAGACGGCCGCTTTCTGGTCGTCGAAGAGCGTATCAACCGCCGCCTGGTCATCAATCAGCCCGCCGGACATGTCGAGCCTGGCGAGACGCTGCTCGAGGCCGTCGTCCGCGAGGTGCGCGAGGAGACCGCGTGGCTTTTCACCGCCAAGGAACTGGTCGGCGTGTACCTCTGGCGCAGCCCGGAGACCGGCCGTATGACGAAGCGCTTTACGTTCGCCGGCGCCGTCACGGATCACCGTCCGGATCAGCCGCTGGATGACGGCATCATCGCGACGCACTGGTTGACACAAACCGAGCTCAAAGGGCGCGAGCCCCAGCTGCGCAGTCCGCTCGTATTGCGGTGCATCGAAGACTATCTGGCCGGCCGCCGTCAGCCGCTCGCCGCGGCGGCGGCTCTCGACCTCGGCTCTGCGCTTCCGTTCGGCGCGGTGGCGGTCTGATATGAGCAACCGAGTCATTGTCGGACTCTCCGGTGGCGTCGATTCCGCCGTAGCCGCCCTCCTACTCAAGGAGCAGGGCTGGGAAGTCCACGGCCTCTTCATGAGCAACTGGGAGGCGGACGATGACGGCTACTGCACGGCAGCCCAGGATTTCCAGGATGCGCGCGCGGTGGCCCGGGAGCTCGCCATTCCGCTGCACCGGGCAAGCTTCGCGCCCGAGTATCGCGAGCGGGTCTTCCAGCATTTCCTCGCCGAGCATCGCGCCGGGCGCACGCCCAATCCGGACGTGCTCTGCAACCGTGAGATCAAGTTTGGCGTAGCCCTGCGGCATGCGCGCCGGCTCGGCGCTGCGGCGTTCGCCACCGGGCACTACGCCCGCATCCTGCGGGGGCCGGCGGGTGCCGAGCTGCACAAGGCGCGCGATGGCGCCAAGGACCAGAGCTACTTCCTTCACGCCGTCGACATCGGGCAACTCGGCGGCACGCTGATGCCCATCGGGGAGCTCGAGAAGGGGGCCGTGCGCGAGCGTGCACGGCAGGCGGGCCTGCCCGTGTTCGACAAGCCCGACAGCACCGGTATCTGCTTCATCGGCGAGCGCCCGTTTCGCGAATTCCTCGGCCGCTTCCTCGCCAACCAGCCGGGGCCGATCGAATCCGCCGACGGCGAGCGGGTGGGCGAGCATCAGGGTCTTGCCTTCTACACTCTCGGGCAGCGCGAGGGACTGCAGATCGGCGGCCGCTCGGGCCGCGCCGAGCTGCCCTGGTTCGTCGCCGCGCAAGGACCCGGCCCGTAACGCCCTGATCGTGGTGCAGGGCCATGATCATCCGCTGCTCTTGAGCGCGGCGCTGACCACAGGGCCGATGCACTGGCTGAGCGAGCCGCGCGGCGGCCCGTTCCCCTGCTCGGTGAAGGTGCGTTACCGTCAGGCTGACCAGGCGGCCCTGCTCGAGCCGGCTGCCGGCGGCGGCACGCGGATTGCCTTCGAGGTGCCACAACGCGCGGTCACCCCTGGGCAGTACGCGGTCGCCTACGAAGGCGACAAGTGCCTCGGCGGAGCCGTGATCGAAAGCGTCGAGCCTGTCACGAGACGCCTATATAATCCGCGCCGCTCTTAATACGGAGAGATTCCCCTCATGACAAACAGCTTCAAAGCGCGCTCGAGCCTCGCTGTCGGCAATCGCTCGTACGAGATCTGGAGCCTGGCGGCCCTGCCGCGGGAGAAGGTGGCGCGGCTGCCCTACTCGCTCAAGGTGCTGCTCGAGAACCTGCTGCGCTTTGAAGACGGCGTCAACGTAACCCGCAACGACATCGAGGCGCTCCTCGCCTGGGACCCGGCGGCAACGCCTTCCTACGAGATCGCATTCACCCCCTCGCGCGTCATTCTGCAGGACTTCACCGGCGTGCCCTGCGTCGTGGATCTCGCGGCCATGCGCGATGCCATCGTCCGCCTGGGCGGCGACGCGGAGCGAGTCAACCCCCTCGCCCCTGCCGAGCTGGTCATCGATCACTCCGTTCAGGTCGATGAGTACGGCAGTGCCGGCGCGCTCGCCGCCAACACGCGCATCGAGTTCTCGCGCAACCTGGAGCGCTACGCTTTCCTGCGCTGGGGACAGTCCGCCTTTCGCAACTTTGCCGTCGTGCCCCCGAGCACGGGCATCGTGCACCAGGTGAACCTCGAGTACCTGGGCCGCGTCATCTTCGATGCCGAAACGGACGGCAAACGCAGCGCCTATCCTGACACTCTGGTCGGCACCGACTCGCACACGACCATGATCAATGGCCTCGGAGTCCTCGGCTGGGGTGTGGGCGGCATCGAGGCCGAGGCGGCCATGCTCGGCCAGCCGGTCACCATGCTGATCCCGCAGGTCATCGGCTTTCGCCTCAACGGGCGCCTGAAGCCCGGGGCCACCGCGACCGACCTCGTGCTCACCGTCACGGAGATTCTGCGCAAGAAGGGCGTGGTCGACAAGTTCGTGGAGTACTTCGGCGATGGCCTCGCCGGACCTACCACTCGCCGACCGCGCCACCATCGGCAACATGGCGCCGGAGTACGGCAGCACCTGCGGCATTTTCCCCATCGATGAGGAGACCATCCGCTATCTGGAGCTCTCCGGACGCTCCCGGGAGCGGATCGACCTCGTCACCGCGTACGCGAAGCATCAGGGTCTCTGGCGCAACCAGGGAGAGAAGCCCGCGCAATACACGGATGTCGTCGAGCTCGACCTGGGCACCGTGGAGCCGAGCCTCGCCGGCCCGCGCCGCCCGCAGGACCGCGTGCCGCTGAGATCCGCCAAGAGCACCTACGAGAGCAATGCGAAGAAGGCCGCCGCAGAGCGCGCCGTGCGCAACGCCGCGGCGCACGGCACGGCGCAAGTGAAGCTCGACGGCTCGAGCTTCGAGCTGAAGGACGGCGCGGTGCTGATCGCCGCCATCACCAGCTGCACCAACACCTCCAACCCCTCGGTCATGTTGGGAGCGGGCCTTCTTGCCCGCAAGGCGCGGCAGCGCGGCCTGAAGGCCAAGCCGTGGGTGAAGACCAGCCTCGCCCCGGGGTCGCGCGTCGTTACCGACTACTTCAAGCGCGCGGGGGTGCTCGATGACCTTGCCGCGGTAGGTTTCGACCTCGTGGGCTACGGCTGCACCACCTGCATCGGCAACTCCGGGCCGCTCAAGCCCGAGATCTCCGCCGGCGTGAAGGCCGGCGACATCACGGCCTGCTCTGTTCTCTCCGGCAACCGCAACTTCGAGGGCCGAGTGCATCCGGAAGTGCGGATGAACTTCCTCGCCTCGCCGCCACTCGTCGTCGCGTATGCGCTCGCCGGGACGCTCGATCTCGATCTCACGACGGAGCCCCTCGGCACGGGAGCCGACGGCAAGCCCGTCTACCTCAAGGACGTCTGGCCGAGCGATCAGGAAGTGCAGGAGCTGCTCACGCGCTCGATCGACTCGAAGATGTTCCAGCAGAGCTACGCCAGCGTGTTCACGGGAGACGAGCACTGGAGCGGCATCAAGGTGCCCGCCGGCAAGCTCTACACCTGGGATGCGAAGTCGACCTACGTCAAGAACCCCCCCTACTTCGAGGGCATGAGCCCCACGCCTGCGGCGCTCAGCGACATCCACGCGGCGCAGGGCACTCGCGGTGCTCGGCGACTCCGTCACCACCGACCACATCTCGCCGGCGGGCAACATCGCGAAATCGAGCCCCGCGGCGCGCTACCTCGTCGAGCAGGGCGTGAAGCCCGCCGACTTCAACTCCTACGGCGCACGCCGCGGCAATCACGAGGTGATGATGCGCGGCACTTTCGCCAACATCCGGCTGCGCAATCAGCTCGTGCCCGGCGTCGAGGGCGGTATCACCGTCCACCTGCCGAGCGGCGAGCAGACCTCGATCTACGACGCCGCCATGCGCTACAAGCAGGAGCGCACCCCGCTCATCATCCTCGCCGGGCGCGAGTACGGCACCGGCTCCTCGCGCGACTGGGCGGCGAAGGGCACGATCCTCCTCGGCGTGCGCGCCGTCATCGCCGAGAGCTTCGAGCGCATCCACCGCTCGAATCTCATCGGCATGGGCGTGGCGCCGCTGCAATTCCAGCCGGGAGAGAGCGCCAAGTCCCTCGGCCTCACCGGTCGCGAGGTGTTCGAGATCACCGGGCTGGCGAGCGGCGATGCGAAGCAGGTCACCGTGAAGGCGACAGCGGAAGGCGGCAAGCCGATCACCTTCACGGCGCGTGTCAGGATCGACACCCCCAAGGAGCGTGAGTACTACCGTCACGGCGGCATCCTGCAGTACGTGCTGCGGCAGCTCGTCGGTTCCAGCCGCGCAAGCTGACCGAAGCGCCGGCACCCGACGCAAGCCGAGCACGGCAAGTGCGTCTGGCCGTATTCGATCTCGACGGGACGATCACCAGGCGCGACACGCTCGTGCCTTACGCGCTCGGATTCGTCGTACGGAAGAGGCCCTGGCGATTGCCGGCGCTGCTGCTCGTCCTCCCGGCGGTGCTCGGCAACGCGATCGGCCTCATCGATCGCGGTGGGCTCAAGTCAGCCTTCATCCGCGCCACTCTGGGCGGTTGCCGGCGCGGGGATCTCGAGCGCTGGACGGCGACCTTCGTAGACCGCCTCGAGGCGGATGGCCTCTTCCCGCAGGCCGTGGAGGCGATACAGGCGCACGCTCGCGCCGGCGATCATCTCGTCCTCTTGAGCGCGAGCACCGACCTTTACGTGCCGGCCATCGGGCAGGCGCTCGGATTCCAGGAAGTCATCTGCACCGGAGTGCGCTGGAATGGTGAGCTGCTGGACGGCGCGCTGACGACGCCCAACCGGCGGGGTGAGGAGAAGGCGCGCTGTATCGTCGCGCTACGGGCGCGCTATCCGGGCGTGGCGGCAGCGGCCTACGGCAACGCCGCGAGCGACATCGCCCACCTCGAGCTCGTCGAGCACGGTGTGCTGGTCAACGGCTCCGCGGCTGCACGGCGCGCGGCCGCGCGCGAGGGAATCACCTGTACCACGTGGCGGTGAGCGCCTACATCGAAGTCCGGATCTGCCACAGCTCCGGAAAGAACTTGAGCTCGAGCGCCTTGGCGAGATAGGACACGCCGCCGGTGCCGCCCGTGCCGGGCTTGTAGCCGATGATGCGCTCCACGGTCTTGAGGTGATGGAAGCGCCAGAGCTGGAACTTGTGATCGAGATCGACCAGCCGCTCGGCGAGCTCGTAGAGGTCCCAGTCCTTCTCCGCATTGTGATACACGCCGAGCCAGGCGCCCGCCACCTGCTTGTTGGCGCGGTACGGCTCGCTGAAGTCCCGTGTCAGGTAGTCCTCAGGGATGCCGTAGCCGCGGCGGCTGAGAAGCCGAAGTGCCTCGTCGTAGAGCGATGGCGACTCGAGCGTACGCTGCAGCGCCTCATAGGCTTTGGGATCGCGCTTGTGCACTTCCAGCATCTCGGCGTGCTTGTTGCCCAGGAGGAACTCGAGCATGCGGTATTGGAAGGATTGAAAGCCCGATGAGCGCCCGAGGGCGTTGCGAAACGCCGAGTACTCGAACGGCGTCATGGTCGAGAGCACCTCCCAGGTGGAGATGAGCTGCGCCTGCACCCGCGAGATGCGCGCCAGCATCTTGAAGGAGGGGTCGAGATCGTCGCGCCGCACGCACTCGAGCACGCCTCCGAGCTCGTGCAGCATCAGGCGCATCCACAGCTCCGACGCCTGGTGCACGATGATGAAGAGCATCTCGTCGTGCTCGAAGGAGAGCGGCTTCTGCGCCTCGAGCACCTTCTCGAGGTGCAGGTAGTCGCCGTAGGAGAGCGAGGAGCCGAGATCCCAGTGGATGCTCTCGCCGCTCAGGTCCCGGCGCTCGGACTTGTCGTAGCGCTTCGTACTCATGGCGCCTCGTCGGCGAAGACCCAGTCCGGCACGCGCCGCCAGCCGTCGAGCAGCTCCCGGTCGAGGCTGCGGTACTCGGGGCAGCAACGCGCCACGCAGTGCCAGAACCGGCGCGAGTGATTCATGTGCTGTGTGTGGGCAAGCTCGTGGATCATGAGATAGCGCACTACCGCCGGCCGCTGAAAGAGCAGGCAACAGTTGAGACTGATCGTGCCGCGCGTCGAGCAGCTTCCCCAGCGCGTGCGTTGACGGCGGATGAGCATGCGATCGTAGCTGAAGCCGAGCTCGCGCGCGCATTGCGCCAGAAGCGGCCCCAGCACCAGCCGCGCGCGCTCCATCACCCAGCGGCGCAGCACCCGGCGCGCCGATTGGCCGTTGCCGATGGCGCCCGCAAGAGCGAGCACACCCGAACCCGAAGAGGCGATCCGCGCCCTACCCGCCCCGCCCGCCAGATGAATCCGCCAGGCCTCCGCGCACGCCGGCAGCTCGATCTGCGGCGGCGGGAAGGGAACCGGCGGGCCGGCCTGGCGCCGCGCCTCCTCGCGCTTGCGCTCGATCCAGGAGCGATGCCTCTCGAGAAAGCGCTCCACTGCGCGCGTCGAAGTCCTGAAAGGCACTACGACCTCCACACGGCCCGTGTGAAAGACGCGCACGGTCAAGCGCCGCGCTCGCTGGCTCTCGCGGACGCTCCAGCCTTCGGCGGCGTCCTTGTCGGACCATAACGGCAACTGGGACGTCACCATATTGGAAATCTTGCACCGTGGCGGCAGAATCCCTAGCCACTCCATAATACCAGTCGACGGCGCGGCGTATGCAGCGCGTCCGGCCAGGAGATGCCGTTGCCCGAGAGCCCACCGATCCTCGAAGTCCTCAATCTCGTCAAACAGTATCCTTCCGTGACCGCCGTGGACGGGGTCTCCTTCGCCGTGCCGGAGGGCACCTGCTTCGGGCTCCTGGGACCCAACGGCGCCGGCAAGACGACCACCATCGAGATCATGGAGGCAATCCTGCCGCCGACCTCCGGCGAGGTGCGCTACCGGGGCGAGCGCCTCGGGCCGCGCTTTCGCGAGGAGGCCGGCATCCTGTTCCAGAAGACGGCGCTGCAGGATTTCCTCACCGTCCGCCAGAGCGTCGCGCTCTTTCGCGGCCTCTACGAGCGCGGCCTGAGTGTCGATGAAGTTCTGCAGGCGTGTGCGCTCGAGAAGCTCGCCGAGCGCGACAACCGCAAGCTCTCCGGCGGCCAGCAGCAGCGCCTGCTGCTCGCGATCGCGCTGGTGAACGACCCGCAAGGTGCTCTTCCTCGACGAGCCGACCACCGGCCTCGACCCGCAGGCGCGGCGCAATTTCTGGGAGCTGGTGGAATCGATCAAGGCGCGGCGCAAGACCATCATCCTCACGACACACTACATGGAGGAGGCGCAGCTCCTCTGCGACGAGATCGCCATCATGGACGGCGGCCGCATCATCGCGCAGGGCGCGCCGCAGCGGCTGCTGCGCGAGCACTTCGCGGAAGTGCTGCTGGAGCTGCCGCGGCAGGAGTTTCCCGAGAGCGCGCGGCAACTGCCGCTCAAGCTAATCGACGCCAGCGACCGCGTCGAGATCAGCACCGACGATCTCGACGGCACGCTGCGCACGCTGATCGAGGCGCACGTGCCGCTGCAGAATCTGCGCATCCGCCCGGCGAATCTCGAAGACCTCTTCCTCGACCTCACCGGCAAGGAGCTGCGCACATGATCAAGCGACTGCTCGCCGTCTGGCATGCGCGCAACCTCGAGTTCCTGCGCGACCGCGCCGACACTGATTTTCACACTGCTGCTGCCCGTCGGCGTCGTGATCGGCATGGGATTCGTCTTCGGCGGGCCGCCGCGCCCGCTCTTCAAGGTCGGCGTACTCGGCCCGAGCATCGCAGCCCATGCCAATCCTTTCCTTGCGGAGCGCTACGTGCAGTTCGTGCCGGTTCCCGATGAGGCCAGCGGCCTCTGCCAAGGTCACGCACCAGGAGATCGACCTGCTGCTCGATCTCGATGGCGGCCCGCGCTACTGGGTCAACACCGATTCGCCCAAGGGTTACATCGTCGAGAAGCTGCTGATCGCCGCCGACCCCGGGCGCCCGGCGCCAGCCCGTGACGGGCCAGGCGATCCGCTACGTCGACTGGCTGTTCCCGGGAATCCTCGGCATGAACATGATGTTCAGCTGCCTCTTCGGCGTGGGTTACGTCGTGCTGCGCTATCGCAAGAGCGGATTCCTCAAGCGCCTGCACGCAACGCCGCTGTCGGCGTTCGAGTTTCTCACCGCGCAGGTACTCTCGCGCCTGAGCCTCATCCTCTTCGTCACGGTGGTCCTCTACGCCGGGATCGGCGCCATCATCCACTTCCACAGCGCCGGCAGCATCGCCCTCCTCTTCCTCGTCGCCGCGATCCTGGATCGCTGTCGATGATCGCGCTCGGTCTCACCATCGCCGCGCGGTTCGCCAGCGAAGAGCTGGTCGGCGGCCTGCTGAACCTCCTCACCTGGCCGATGATGCTTCTCTCGGGCGTCTGGTTCTCGCTCGAGGGCTCGCCGCGCTGGGTGCAGTGGGTGGCCGACATCTTTCCGCTCACTCAAGTGATCGAGGCGGCGCGCGCAGTGATGCTCGACGGCGCCGGCATCGCAGCGGATCACACCCAACCTGATATATCTTGCTGCGACGACGCTCGTGTTCCTTGCGTTCGGCGCGTGGTCGTTCCGCTGGAGAGTAGATTGAGCCAACCGATGCGCTTCTGCAGCGATAACACCGCTTCCGTCTCTGCGGAGATTCTGGCAGCCCTAGCAGCCGCCAACCACGACCTCGTTCTCGCGTACGGCGAAGATCCGTGGACGCGGCGTCTCGACGAGGTGCTCGGTAAGTTCTTCGGGACGGAGGTACGCGCGTTCGCGGTTACGACCGGCACCGCGGCCAACGCGCTGGCGCTCGCAACTCTGACGCCGCCCTATGGCGCGATCTACTGCCATCCCGAGGCCCACATCGCTGTGGACGAATGCGGCGCGCCGGGCTTCTTCACCGGCCGGCGCGCAGCTCGAGCGGATCGCGGGGGCGGGGGCAAAGCTCAGCGCCGCGGCGCTGGCCGCGACACTCGACGGCCACGCCGTCTCGGTGCACAGTGTACAGCCGGCGGCGGTGTCGATCAGCCAGGCGACGGAGCTCGGCACCGCATACCGACCCGCTGAGGTCGCCGCACTATGCGAAGTGGCGCGCACGCACGGACTTCACGTCCACATGGACGGCGCGCGCTTTGCCAACGCGGTGACGTACCTCGGCTGTCATCCCGGCGATGTCACCTGGCGGGCGGGCGTCGATGTCCTCTCCTTCGGCGCGACCAAGAACGGCGCCCTCGGCGCCGAGGCGGTGGTGTTCTTTCGACCTGGGGCTGGTGCGGGACTTCGAGCTGCGGCGCAAGCGTGCGGGTCACCTGCTGTCGAAATCGCGCTACGTCGCGGCGCAGCTTCTGGCCTACGTCGAGTCAGGTCTCTGGCGCCGCAACGCGGAGCGCGCCAACGCCCTGGCCCGCGCCATCGGCAACGCTTGCGGCAAACGCCTGCTGCATCCGGTCGAGGCGAACGAGGTATTCGCCGATCTTGGCGTCATGGGCAAGGCGTCCTTGCGGGCAAAGGGCTTTGAATTCTACGATTGGGGCGCGCCCGCGTCCGGCATGGCACGCCTGGTCGCCTCCTGGGACCAGGACGAGCGCCACGTCGAGGCGCTGTGTGCGGCGCTGACTGCAACCTGACCCGAGGAGAGCGCATGGCCCGACGAGAGTCCCGTATGCTGGCGCTCGGTACGCCGGCTCCGGATTTCAGCCTCATCGATCCGAGCGGCAGGCGCTTCGCGCTGCGCGACTTCGCAGGCTCGAAGGGACTCCTGGCCGCCTTCATCTGCAACCACTGTCCCTTCGTCAGGCATCTGCTCGAGGGCTTCGTCGAGTTCGCGCGCGAGTACGGCCCCAAGGGCATCGCGATCGTCGCCATCAACCCCAACGACGCCGGGAAGTATCCGGAAGACAACCCGGAGAGCATGAAGCGGATCGCTGCCGCGAAAGGTTTCACCTTTCCCTACCTCATCGACGAAACGCAGGCAGTGGCAAAGGCCTACCAGGCCGTGTGCACGCCGGACTTCTTCCTGTTCGACGCCGCGCGCAAACTCGCGTACCGCGGCCAGTTCGATGCCAGCAGACCCAGCAACGCATTGCCGGTAACCGGGAGCGACCTGCGCGCCGCCGCGGACGCCCTGCTCGCGGGCAAGCCGATCGGCAATCAGATCCCGAGCATCGGCTGCAGCATCAAATGGAAATCGGGTCAGGCGCCGGAGTGGGCCTGAGTCCTTGATTTACGCGGGCTGCCTACAGCTCCCTCAGACCCTCCGTCACCGCCATCCGCGCCGCGCGCATGGCGGGGAATAGCCCGCCCACGAACCCGATGGCGAGCGCCCACTTCAGGCCCGAGCCAAGCAGTGTCGGCGTTACCCGGAATTCGAACACCACCTCACTGAAGTTCGCTCCGAGGGTCGAGGCCGTGTAGTGGTCGAAGATGGCCCACGCCAGGCCGGCGCCGATCACTCCGCCGGCGATCGCGAGCAAAAGCGTCTCGATGAGCACGGACACGACGACCGGGGCGCCGCGGAAACCGATGGCCCGCAGAGTCGCAATCTCACGCGTGCGGGTGGCCACAGCCGCATACATGGTGTTGAGCGCACCGAAGACGGCGCCGATCGCCATGATGATGGCCACCGCCGTACCGAGGATGCGGATCAGATGTGTCAGCTGTTCGGATTGGCGGTTGTAATAGTCGCGGGTCGTGCTGGCATCGGCCTTGAAGCGCGGGTCAGCCGTGACGGCGGCCTTGAAGGCACTGAACTCGCCCGGGTTTTTGAGGCGCACCGTGACGGAGGTGCGGCTGTCACCGCGGCGGTAGGTTGACGCCACTACATCGGCGTCGCCCCAGAGCTCCGAGTCATGCTCGTCGCCGGTGTCGAACTCGCCCACTACGGTCCAGGGATCCCCGCCGATGTCGACCTTCGAGCCCAGCGCCGTGTGCTCGAACGACTGCATGGCGCGCTTGCCGACGACGAGCTCGCGCAGCCCGGGCGTGAAGCGTCGGCCCGCCACGAGGCGCGCCTGCGGGCGCAGCGCCCAGGCTTGTTCCCCGACGCCGCGGACCTCGACGTTGGCGTCGAGGCCGGTGCTCCTCTTGGGCAGCGAGGCAACCACCACGAGCTCCGGAGAGGCGATCGGCTGGCCGTTAGCGTCGCGCGCCACCTGCGGCTCGCCGCCGATGATGACCGTGGCATCGTGATCGAGGACGGAATTCAGCTCGGTCTGCGAATTGGCGCGCAGGACGATAGCGGCATCGTCGCTTCCCGTCTGCGCGAGCGTCGCTTGAAATCCCTGCGCCATCGCAAAAAGCGCAACCAGCACGCCGGCCACTCCGGCGATGCCGACCACGACGACAGAGGACGCGCCGAGGCGCTGCGGCAGCGTGGCGATGCCGAGCTCGGTGACCGACCAGGCCTGGCGGCCGGTGCGCGTTAGCAGGAGCCACGCTGCGAGCACGGCCGCTGCGACGGGGGCCGACCACCAGGGCAGTATCACCAGCAGCACGACGAACGCCACCGCGATGATGAAGGTGAGTAGAGCCGAGCCGAACTTTCGCATGTCGGTGTCCTCACCGCCCCGAGAGCGCATCGACGATGCGCAGCCGCATGCCGCGCCGCGCTGGTAGCGCCCCGACCAGTAACCCGATGACGACCATGAGCACGATCCCATCGAGCCAGGTGCGGGCGTTGACCGGCAGCATGGGGATCAACGGCCCGAGCTGCGCGCGGATGCCGCTCACCGCGCCCACCGAGAGCAGAACTCCGACAGCGCCCCCGAGCGTCAGCAGCAACACTGATTCAGCGAGCACGAGCGCGAGCACGCTGCGGTTCGAGAAGCCGATGGTCTTGAGGATTGCCAGCTCCGGAATCCGCTCCCGCACCGCCTGCGCCATGGTGTTGCCGGTGAGAAGAATGAGCGTGAAGAATACGGCGCCCATGATCCCGCCGACGATGAGGCCGATGTCGGCGAACTGGCTCACGAAGGCGGCCTGGAAGGCGGACTCGCTCTGGGTCTTGGTCTCGTGATCGGAGTTGGCGGAGATCGCATCGATGGCGCGCGCCACGCTGTCCGACTCCTTCGGCTGCGCCACCCGTTCGATGTACCAGCCCGCCGTGCCGCCGCCGAACTGGGTGGCCTTGTCGAAGTAGTCCCAGTTGAAGAAGAGCGCCCCCTCCTGGCCCTTCAGGCTCGGATCGTTCACGTGATAGATGCCGACGATGTCGAACATCCAGGTGTTGGATCCATTGCCCTGCGGGAAGATCGTCGCCTGCACCGGGATCTCCTGACCCACTTTCCAGTGGTAGTGCTGGGCGATGCTCTGGCCGACCACGGCGCCCGTGCGCGTCTCATGGAACGCCTTCAGCTCGGCCGCGGGCATGACGAATTCCGAGTACAGGTCGAAGAAGTTGGGAGCGACCGCCTCGGCCACCAGCTGATTCCTCGGCTGCTGATAATAGCCGCCGAACCAGTTGGCATAGGTCACGGCGCTCACTCCCGGCACCGTCTGGATACGCATGAGCAGGCTGGTCGGCAGCGTGACGATCAGGCTCTCCTTCGACATCGTGATCAGGCGGCTCGCGCCGGCCACGTTGTGCCCGGCGCTGGTGAAGGCCGCGCGCACCGAATTCAGCAGGCCGAAGAGCAGGAACGCCGCCATGACCGAGACGATCGTGAACACCGTGCGGGTCTTGCGCCTGAAGAGCGCCGACCAGATGAGAGGCAGGTACTTCACCGTGCCGCCGCCTCGGCCGCCTGCGCCGACTCCACCAGCGTGCCCTTGTCGAGGTGCAGGGTATGGCTCGCGTATTCGGCCGCCTTCGGATCGTGCGTGACCATGACGATGGTCTTGCCGTGTTCGCGATTGAGACGCTGCAGCAGCGTCAACACTTCCGCTGCCGACTGCCTGTCGAGGTCGCCAGTCGGCTCGTCGCATACGAGCAGAGTCGGATCGGAAACGATAGCGCGTGCGATGGCGACGCGTTGCTGCTGTCCGCCGGAAAGCTCGCCGGGCTTGTGCGCCGCGCGATCGGCGAGGCCGCACCAGCTCGAGCGCCACGGCCGCGTGGCTGCGGCGCTTGGCGGCCGGCAGCTTGGTGAGCAGCAGCGGCAGCTCCACGTTCCTCGTGGCCGAGAGCATCGGCAGCAGGTTGTAGAACTGAAAGACGAAGCCGACGTGCGTGGCCCGCCAGCGGGCGAGGTCGCTCTGCCCGAGCTGGTCGATCCGCTGCCCGGCCACGGCGATCGTCCCTTCGGTGGGCGAGTCGAGGCCGCCGATCAGGTTGAGGAGGGTCGTCTTGCCCGAGCCGGAGGGCCCCATGAGGGCGAGGAAGTCTCCCTGGGCGATGTCGAGATTGACGTGGTGCAGCACCTCGATCTTCTGGCGGCCGCGCGTGTAGACCTTGCTCAGGTTGCGGATCTCGACCTGTGGACTCATACCATCACTCCCGTAACTAATTGGAAAAACGGCCTGCGGCCGTTTTTCGGACATCAGCTCCGTTGTCGCCGGCAAAAGGCGCGACTTTTGCCGGCTGCGCAGCATCTCGTATCGAGCCTTCTGCCCCAAGTGCGGTTCATCATCACTCGAGGTGACAGTTGTCACCCGGGCGGCGATCCTTACCCACTGTCCGACTTCACTGCGATGCGCGCGCCATCGTTGAGGCGCTCGGGAGGCGATTGCACCACCGCCGAGCCGCTGGCGATACCCTGCACGGCGCGCAGATCGCCCTGGCTCTCGCCAAGCGTCACGGATTCCTCGCGGGCCTTGCCGCCCTGAACCACGAATACCACCGCGCGGCCATCGCGCTGCACGACGGCGGACGCGGGCACCCACACCGTGCCGGCCGGGAGCGGGCTGGCGGCAGCGTTGCCCGCCTGCCCCGACGGCGCCTGCAGGAAGGACACACGCACACCCATGTCCGGCAGGATGCGCGGCTCGAGCTTCTCGAACGCAACGCGCACTTTCACGGTCGCCTTGCTCTTGTCGGCCGTCGGCACGATGGCGATCACGTGGGCCGGGATGTTCCAGTCGGGATAGGCATCGAGCACCGCCGTCGCGGCTTGACCCGGCTCCACCCGGTGGATGTAGGCCTCGTTCACATCGACGTCGACCTCGAGGGAGCTCATGTCGACGATGGTCGCGATGCCGGCCGCTTCAAAGGCGCCGCCGCCGAAGATGGGCGAGATCATTTCGCCCATCTGGGCCGCTTTGTCGATCACTACCCCCGTAAACGGCGCCGCGACGACGGTGTAATCCTCCTGCACCTGTGCCGCCTGCAGGCCGGCCCGCGCCAGCTCGACCTGACGCTGCTGGGTCATGATTTGGGCGGCCTGCGTCGCCGCCTGCGTCCGGGCCGTCTCGAAATCCTGCTCCGACACCAGATGCTGGCCGATCAATGCCGCATCGCGCGCGAAATCCCGCCGGTCCTGCGCCAGCTGCACCTGATACTGATGCAACTGCGCCTGCGCAGCCGCCAACTGTGCGCGCGCCTGGTCCAGCGATGCACGCTGGGCGCTGTCGTCCAGTCGTGCCAGCACCTGTCCGCGATGAACGTGCTCGCCTTCTTCGAAGTACACCTGGGACAACTGTCCGGGGATCTGCGACGAGACCGTTGCCTCGCGCTCCGCCGTGACGTAGCCGGTGGCCTGCAGGATTGCGGCCGGGGCGGCGCCCGCGGAGGCTGCCACCGCCGTCGCTTCGCTCACCTCGACTGCGCTGTTGCGGGTGTAGAGAACCGCCGCCGCGGCGGCGAGCGCCACTACAACGATGATGACCGGCAGCCACCATTTACGATGGCCGGCGACGGTGTCCTCACGCTCGGAGCGATCGATCCTGAGCTGGTGGATCAGCTGGGCTTTGTCGGAATCAGGTGACATACGGATGCCATACGCGCTTCAGCGCTGCCTACTGGACCGGAAACTCCCCCATCGGGTACGGCACCCGCTCGGTGACGAACGTCAGGTACTCGATGATCTGGCTAGTATACCGCGCGAGGCCGCCGCCGAAACGAGCCAACTCGGCGCTCGCGTGGCCGGTCGAGAGCCGCACCAGCAACTGCGCGATCGCGGTGACCGCGAGGGTCCAACTCACGATCCAGAACACGATCGCGAAGAGGAGCATATATAGAGCGCGCACGCCGAGATCGCCTGGCGGCGGCGTGACAGTTTGCGGTACGCCACTCATGGATGCCCTCCCCCACGCCCCGTCATGGTTGTTATCCCGAGATGATCTCCGCCATGAGCCGCTTTGCCCGCGTGAAGTCCGGCGCGACCAGCAGCGCCCGCTCGAGCACGTTGCGGGCGGCGAGAGCTCGACCCTGTGTGAGATAGTCCTGCGCCAGATAGGTGAATGCATCCGCGGCGCCCCACCCCGGCAGTCCACGCGCCGGCGCGCCTGACCGTTCGAACGCCGACACCGACTGCTGCATCAGCTGGAATGCCTGTTGGCTGTCGCCGCCGAAGAGCCGCGGCCGCTCGCGGGCAGCCAGAGCGCCGAGGAGGAGCACGCGCGGGTTGTCCGGCGCGAGCTTCAGCGCCTTGTCGCTGCGGGCCCGGCTGAGCGGCGCCGCCAGCGGTGAGCGCCAGGGATCGAGATTGCTTTGCAGCGCGAGGCAGGCCGACTGCAGTGCGAGCGCCTCGGCGGAGTCGGTATCCGCCACCAGCACGCGGTTGAGCCGGTTGATGCACTGCTGCGCGTAAGGCCACGCCCGCGTCTCATCGCGCCTCGCGAGCAGTGCGAGCCGGTAGGCGGCAAGCGCCGCATAGTAGTTTTGCCACTCCACGTCCCGGGCATCGCCGGCCGCACCGTCAGCGGGCGCGAGTGTGGCGGCCAGGCCGGTAAGCGCGGCGGCATCCTGCTGGAAGTAGCCGCTCTCGATGCGACGCTCGACGGACGTCCAGTGCAGGCTCGATGGCGAGGCGCCGGCGGGAGCGGAATGAGCCGCCATGGCCGGCACACCCGCCAGCAAGGCGACGAGGAGCACTTCCACGAGCCAAGCCGCCGGCTGCAATCCGCCCCCTTCAGTAGAATGCGCCGCAACCATGACCGGGAACGATAGCACAGCGGCCTCGCCGGCTGTCCCCTTGCGGCAAACGCCCGCGGAGCCGCGCGCCGTGTCGCCGCTCATCGACATCGGCATCAATCTGGAGCACGACAGTTACGCTGCCGACCGCGGCTCCGTCATCGCGCGCGCCGAGGCCGCCGGTGTCGTGCAAATGATCATCACGGGATCCTCGGCCGCGAGCTCGCGCCAGGCCGCCGCACTCGCCGGGCAACATCCCGGCAGGTTGTTCGCGACCGCGGGAGTGCATCCGCATCACGCGACGGAGCTCGACTCGGCGGTCCTCGCGGAGCTCGGCGAGCTGTTGCGCGCGCCCGAGGTCGTGGCCGTGGGAGAGTGCGGACTCGACTACTATCGCAACTACTCGCCGCATGAGGCCCAACGCGCGGCGTTTCATGGGCAACTCGAGCTCGCGGCCCGCTGCGGCAAGCCCGTGTTCCTGCACCAGCGCGACGCGCCACGAGGATTTCATCGCTATTCTGCGCGAGCACTGGCCAGCGTCTCGCCGGCGGCGTGGCGCACTGCTTCACCGGCGGCGCCGCGGAGCTCGAGTGTTATCTCGAGCTCGGGCTTGCGATCGGGATCACCGGTTGGATCTGCGACGAGCGGCGCGGCGCGCACCTGCTCGAGCTGGTGCGGCGCATCCCCGCCGATCGTCTGCTCCTCGAGACGGATGGCCCGTACCTCCTGCCCCGGGATCTGCAGCCCAAGCCGCCTTCGCGCCGCAACGAACCGGTGTATCTTCCGCACATCGCCGCCGTGGTGGCGCGTGCGCGCGGCGAGCCTTTCGAGTCGCTCGCGCAGACGAGCACGGAGGCGGCGCGCCGGCTTTTCCGTCTACCTAGAATCGACTCCAGTAAACGTACGTAATATATTGAGGATAAAGGAGAATATGGTGGATTTCGAGCAACTGAGCGGCACCATCGCCGCCACCTGGCGCGGCTCGATCGTCGAGCGTCTCACGGCCTACGTGCGCATTCCGAACAAGTCACCCATGTTCGACCCCCAGTGGGAAGCCAACGGACACATGGACGCCGCCGTGCAGCTCATGGCCGACTGGTGCCGCGCGCAGCCCATTCCAGGCATGCGCGTCGAGATCCATAGGCTTCGCGGCCATACGCCGCTGCTCCTGGTCGATATTCCCGGCGAGCTCCCGGGCTCGGCGCTCCTTTACGGGCATCTGGACAAGCAGCCTGAATTCACCGGTTGGCTGCCCGGTCTCGGCCCCTGGGAGCCGGTGATTCGCGACGGCAAGCTCTACGGCCGCGGCGCCGCGGATGATGGCTACGCCGTCTTCAGCTCGCTGACCGCCATCGCCGCCCTCAAAGCGCAGCGCGTTGCGACTTCCCCGCTGCGTCCTCCTCATCGAAGCGTGCGAGGAGAGCGGCAGCACCGACCTGCCGGCGCATCTCAAGGCGCTCGGGCCGGACGCCATCGGCGATCCCTCGCTCGTGGTCTGTCTGGACGCCGAATGCGGCAACTACGAGCAGGTGTGGTGCACGACTTCGCTGCGCGGCAACCTCGTCGGCACTCCTGCACGTGCGCGTCCTCGACCGAGGGCGTGCACTCCGGCATGGCGACCGGAATCGCGCCGACGCCGTTTCGCATCCTCGAGCAGCTGCTCGGCGCGCCTCGAGAGCCCCGTCAACGGCGACCTGCTGCTCGATGAGCTGCCGGTGTCGCATCCCGAAGGACCGGCGCGCGCAGATCGACGCCGCGGCGCCGTGTGCTGGGCGAATCGGTGGCCGGCAAGCTCCCGTGGGCAGCCGGCGCGCAGCGCGGTCTCCAACGACCCCGCGGAACTCTCATCAACAGCACCTGGAGCGCGACGCTCGCGGTCACGGGCGCCGATGGCATGCCGCCGACGGCATCCGCCGGCAACGTGCTGCTGCCCGCAATTATCGTTGAAGCTGTCGCTGCGCCTGCCGCCGACCTGCGATGCCGACGCGCGCCGCGCGCGCGGTGCAGCGAAGCGCTCGAGCGCGATCCGCCGTATGGCGCCCAGGTGCGCTTCGAGTCGGGACGGGGCCACGGCCGGCTGGAATGCCCCCGCCTTCGCGCCCTGGCTCGAGGAGTCGATCACGCGCGCCTCGCGCCAGGTCTACGGGCGCGAGGCGGTGCACGTCGGATGCGGCGGCACCATCCCCTTCATGGGCATGCTGGGCGAGCGCTTTCCGCGCACGCAGTTCTTCATCACCGGGGTGCTCGGACCGCACGCCAACGCCCACGGACCGAACGAGTTCCTGCACCTCGACTACGCGAAGAAGCTCACCGCCTGCGTGTCGCTGGTGCTGGCCGACCACGCCAAGACGTTGCCAGGCGGCTAGGGGTCTAGCGCATGTGCGTCATGTAGCTCGGCTTCACCGGCGCCCTTGAGCCTGTCCCAGCCCTCGCGGAAGCGAGGTCATCGTCGTCGGAGCCGTGCTCGATGCCGCGGGAACTCCGCGCGCAGCGAGTCGACCATCAGCGTCCACTTCGGCAGTCCCTTGGGAAACCTGCCGCGCCGCGTGAACACGATCCGCCCCTCGACCGGCACCTCGCCCGCCACCGCCTTGACGGCGGCGATGCGGTCATAGAGGCGCGCTCTGCGGATTGGTGAAAGTGAAGCGCCGCGGGCCGTCCATGACCGTCCAGTCCGCCATCTGATCGCCGCCGAAGATGTTGCCGCTGCACGTCGCGCAGGTCGACGACCAGGACGCCGCGCAAGGTGAGCAGCAGGAAGTCGACGTGAAAGCCGCCGCCCATGCCGTCCGGCACCAGCACATCGACGAGGTGGTCGGATCCGGTCGCGGTCACCGCCAGGCGCAGCGCCTTGCGCGCGCGGTATTGTCGATACCAGCGCCACAGCCACGAGATGCCCAAACCCGAACGCCGCGGCGACCGCGATCAGAACCCACGCGGTCGGCGGCAGCTTGCTCGATCTCGTCCACGTCGACTCCTCCGATACCCGTCCGTGCGCCAGCGCATCGCGGAGCGCTGCCAGATCGGCGTCGATCTCCGTGCACTGTGCGTCGGTCGCGCGAACAGCTTGCGCAAGCGTCTCGCGGCACGGCGATCTCGGCGCCCGATCAGCGGCTCGACGATCTCGCGGAACTTCGCCGGATGCGCGGTCGCCACCAGCACCCAGCGGCCGCCGTCGCGGCGCTCCGCGGGCAGCCGCGCATAGGCTTCGGCGGCGGTGGCCGTATGCGGGCACCAGATCTGGCCGAGCTCCTGGTAGCCGGTGCGGATGCGCGCGCGGATCGCCTCATCGTCCACCGTGTAGGCGCTCACCGCGGCGCGGAGCTCGCTGAGCTCCGGGATAGAGCGCGCGCAGGCGCTCCATGTTGCTCGGATTGCCGACATCCATGGCGGAGGCCAGCGTGGCGATGCTCGGCCGCGGACGCCAGTCGCCCGCTGTCGAGAAAGTCCGGCACCGTGCGATTGGCGTTGTGCGCCAGCACGACGTCTCGCGATCGGCAGCCCCAGTCTGCGCGGCCCAGATACACGCCACCGCGTTGCCGAGGTTGCCGCTCGGCACGATGAAGGAGGCCCGCTCGCCGTGCGTCGCTGAAGACCGCGAGGCTCGCGGCCGCGTAGTACACGGCCTGCGGCAGCAGCCGCCCGAGATTGATGCTGTTGGCGGACGACAGAGCGCGCGCTCCTCGCAGCCAGCGGCGGTCGAGGAACGCCTGCTTGACCAGTCGCTGGCAGTCATCGAACGTGCCGCGCACGGCGAAGCGAGCGCACGTTGCCGCCCCAGCAGGTGAGCTGGCGCTCCTGTGTCGGCGAGACCAGCCCCTTGGGAAAGAGCACCGCGACCTCGATGCCCGGGCGCCCGTGGAAGGCTGCCGCGACCGCGCCGCCGGTGTCCCCGGAAGTGGCGACCAGGATCGTCGAGGGGGCGCGCCGCCGGGCCGCGCAGGCGCGCGACAGACAGGCGGCGAGAAAGCGCGCGCCGAAGTCCTTGAAGGCAGCCGTCGGCCCGTGGAAGAGCTCGAGCACTGCGAGCCGTCCGCCCGCCCCCAGCGCCACCAGCGGCGCGGGGAAGTCGAACGCCTCGGCGTAATCGCCGGCAAAGACGGCTCGAGCGGGTCGCCCGCGAGCGAACGGCGCGAGCAGCCTGGCGCCGATGCCGGCCAGGCCCTCGCGCACGCCGAACGAGCCGGCCTGGGCACGCGGCCACTCGGTCGGGACATAGAGGCCGCCGTCGGGCGCGAGCCCCTGCAGCGAGGGCTGCGCCGAACCCGGCTGTCTGCTGCGCATCGCGCGTGCTTCGGAACCGCATCACGCTCATTTTTCTTTTCCGCCCTGCTCCACCACTCGCTCAGCCGGAATCGATGACCCGGGCGCCATCCGCCCCGATGTCCACCAGCCACTCGTCGATGCGATGGAGGCGGCCGCAAACTCGGCGCGCATGGCCGCGAGGACCGCGGCGCGCATCGTTCGCCAGCACCCAGGCGAACAGCGCCGGCCCGGCCCCTGAGATCGAGCAGCCGAGCGCGCCCGCCGTCATGGCGGCGAGGCGCACGCCCTGAAAACCTGGTATCAGCGCCTGACGCTGCGGCTCGATGACGACGTCCTCGAAAGAGGCGCGGATCATGTCGAGATCGTTGGTGTAGCAGCCGGAGATGAAACCGGCGAGGTTGGCGGTCTGCCAGACGAAATCCGACAGCTCGACGCTGCGCTTGAGGATCGCGCTGCGCCTGGCGGGTCGAGAGAAACATGTGCGGATGCACGATGACCGCGCGGATGCCGCGCGGGCACCGGGATCTGCTTGACGCGCGGGATGATCGATGCCGACGGTGAGCACCAGACCGCCGAAGAGCGAGGGCGCGATGTTGTCGACGTGCACGCGAGCCGCTGGCCACCGCCTCGCCCTGCATGGCGAACTTCAGCAGCTCGAGCTTGCTGCACGGGCTGGCGCAGCAGCGCATTGGCGGCCACCACCGCCCCCACCGCCGAGGCCGCCGAGCCGCCCAGGCCGGAGCCGAGCGGAATCCCCTTGTCGATGCGCATCGCGAAGCCAAACCCGGGCTGCAGGGCCTCCTGCATGGCGAGCAACGCGCGCCCGGCGGTGTTGCTGCGCCGGATCGGTCGGCAGGTTTCCCGCCACACCGCATGACCTCGGTGATCGTGACGCCTCGTCGCCTCCGTGCGGCTCACCGTGACGCGATCGCCGAGCGCCGCCACCGAGAAGCCGAGAATGTCGAACCCGATTGCGACGTTACCGACGGACGCCGGCGCGAAAGCGGTAGCCCGGGTTGCGGACGGCGCTCAAAGTCGCGCTCCGAGGTACGCGGAGAGGCGCAGCAGGTCGGCGAACACGCCGCCGGCGGTGACCTCGGGTCCGGCGCCCGGGTCCCTGGACGATGAGCGGGTTGTCGCAGTAGCGCCGCGTGGCGAAGCGCACCACGTTGTCGGTGAGAGCGATGTTGGCGAAGGCGATGTTTCGCTTCCAGCTCCACCAGACCGACCGTTGCCACGCCGGTTGGCGCCTTCGCGCCCTCGGGGCGCTCGCAGCTCAGGCGGCCGACGTAGCGCAGCACCTTGCCGCGTGCGCGGGCGCTCTCCAGCCGCTGCCGCATCGCCGCATCGTGCCGCGGCAGGCGCGCCATGAAGTCCTCGATGGAGCCGCTCTCGAGCCCCGCGGGCACGAGGCTCTCGACCCTGACATCGGCGAGCTCGAGCTCGAGGCCCATCTCGCGGCCGAGGATGATGAGCTTGCGGGCGACGTCCATGCCCGAGAGGTCATCGCGTGGGTCGGGCTCCGTGTAGCCTCGCTGGCGCGCGTCGCCGACGATCTCGGAGAACGCCGTACGCGCCGTCATAGATGTTGAAGAGATAGGCGAGCGTTCCCGAGAAGATGCCCTCGACGCTGGTGATCTCATCCCCGGTCTCTCTCAGGTCGCGCAGGGTGTGAACGACCGGCAGCCCCGCGCCGACCGTCGCCTCGTAGAGGTAATGCGCGCCGCCGGCGCGGCGCGCCGCGTGCATGGCCCGAAAATAGGCCAGGTCGGCGCTGTTGGCCTTCTTGTTGGGTGTCACGATGTGCATGCCGGCGCCGAGCCACGCCGCATATCGTCCGGCAACATCGGCGCTCGCGGTGCAGTCGATGACGACCGAGTGCGGCAGGTAGTCGACGTGCACGTGCTCGATGAAGCGGTCGAGGTCGGCCGCAACGCCCTGCCCCTCGTACTCCTTGCGCCAGCGATCGAGCGGCACGCCGGTCTCGGCGAGCAGCATGCGCTTGGAGCCGAGAATGCCGCGCACCCGCAGGTCGATCTTGAGCTGCTCCCGCAGCCGCTCGCTCTGCGAGGCGAGCTGATCGAGGAACACCCGTCCCACCGTGCCCGGTCCGATGACGCCGATCGAGATCGTGTGCGGCGAGAGATAAAGACCAGCGTGGACAGCCCGCAAGCGCACGCGTGGCGTGATCGGCCCTCGACCACGACGGAGATGTTGCGTTCCGATGCGCCCTGAGCGATCGCGCGCACGTTCACGCTCGCCGTGCCGAGAGAGCTGAATACCTTAGCCGCAACGCCCGGCGTTCCCGCCATGCCGTCGCCGACGATGGCGAGGATCGCGAGGTTCGGGTCGATCTCGACGCTCTGGATCTGGCCCTCCTTCAGCTCCCGCTCGAACGCCTGCCGAACGACTACCGCCGCGCGCTCGCCCTGTTCGTGCGGGATGGCGCAACAGATCGAGTGCTCGGAGCTGCCCTGGGAGATGAGGATGACCGAGATGCCCTCCTCGCGCAGCGCGCCGAAGAGCCGGTGCGCGGTCCCGGGCACACCGATCATGCCGGCACCCTCGAGGTTGATGAGCGTCACCTTGCTCGATGCTCGCGATGCCCTTCACCGGCAGCTTCGAGGTCGGCTGCGCGCAGATGAGCGTGCCCGGCTTCTCCGGCGCGAAAGTGTTGCGGATCCAGATGGGGATGGAACCGCCCACGGCCGGCGCCATCGTCTGCGGGTGAATGACCTTCGCCCCGAAGTAAGCGAGCTCCATCGCCTCGTTATAGGTGAGCGAGTCGATCACCGTTGCATCCGGCACCCGGCGCGGATCGGCCGAGAGGACGCCGTCGACGTCCGTCCAGATGTGGATTTCCGCGGCATCGAGCAAGGCACCGAAAATGGACCCGGAAAAGTCGCTGCCGTTGCGGCCGAGCGTCGTCTGCACGCCGCGCGGGTCCGAGGCGATGAAGCCGGTGATGATCAGGGTGCCCTTGAAGTCGCTGTCGACGAGGTCCGAAAGATTGGCGCGGGACTTCGCCCACTGCACCCCGGGACCCAGCGGACCCCATTCGACGACCACGACCCGGCGCGCGTCGATCCACTGCACCGGACCGCGCTGGCTGCCGTGCTCCGCATAGAAGCGGTGGAAGAGCTTGGTCGACCAGATCTCGCCGTAGCCGACGATGAGATCGCTCACGTTGCGCGCGGCGGCGCGGGTGAGCTTCACCGTGTGAAGGATGCCCTCGACGTCGTGGCAGTCGCGGTCGAACCCTGCGAGGTAGAGGCGCGCCGACTCCGGGGTGAGGAGCGTCTCCGCGATCTCCGCGTGCCGCGAGCGCAGCGCGCTGAGCTCCACGCGATAACGGTCGTCCTGCCTTTCCGCGAGCGCCACGAGGCCGAGCAGAGCGTCCGTGACGCCCCTACAGGCTGAGAGCACGATACCGACCCGCGTGGCCGGCAAGGAATCGACGATGGCCGCGACGCGGCGAAAGCATCCGGCATCGGCGACACTCGAGCCGCCGAACTTGTGCACGACCCAGGGAACGGAATTGACCATGGATGGGGATCGACCAGAGGGAAGGCGGTGCGACTCTACTGACGAGCCCGAGTGCGCGCAACGTGGTTCACGGCATAATCCGCAGCAATGGACTCAGAACTGGGACCGCTGCTGCCGCTTTTCGCGCGCGAGCGCGCTGCCGACCGCCCGATGGCCCTCGGCGTCCTCGTGCGTACGCTGGGATCGACGTATCGCAAGCCCGGGGCGATGCTGCTCTTGGCGGGTGACGGCGAGTATGCGGGACTCCTCTCCGGAGGATGCCTGGAAGGGGACCTCGGCGAGCGTGCCGGCGAGGTGATCGACACCGGCCAGGCCGCGCTCGTGACCTACGATCTGCGCGACTCCGACGACCTTATTTGGGGCCTGGGCCTCGGCTGCGAGGGCGCCATGCACGTCCTGCTGCTGCGCGTCGGCCCGCGGGAAGATTGGCAGCCGCTCACGCACCTGGCCGCCGCGCTGGGCGCCCATACCCCAACCGCGATCGGAGTGGTGACGGAATCGCAGGACCGGGAGATGCCGCTGGGCGCGCTGTTGCTGCCGCAGGCTCCCGGGGCAGCCGCAGTCGCTCTGCCGCGGTCGCTGCCGTCGAGCGCGCGGGCGGCTCTTCTCGAGCCGCAGGTGCTCGCGGCGCTGGCCGCGGCGCCCGGCTCGGCCGCGGTCGACAGCCTGGAAGGCCCCGACGCTCGCTGGCGTCTTCTGCTCCTGCCGCTCTCACTGCCGCCCCGGCTTCTCCTGCTCGGCGCGGGCGCCGATGCCGTGCCCGTGGTCGACTTTGCCGCCCGCCTGAATTGGCGGGTGACCCTGGTTGACCATCGCCCGGCGTACGCTGTGCCAGCGCACTTCCCTTACGCGGAACGCGTCCTGCTCGCACGCCCGGAGGAGCTGGCACAGGCTCTCGATCTCAGGCGCTTCACCGCGGCGGTGGTGATGAGCCATCACTTGCCGTCGGACCTCGAATATCTGCGTGTCCTGAGCGCGGGCCCCCTGCCCTACATAGGACTCCTCGGCCCCGCCGCGAGACGTGAGAAACTGCTCTCACAGCTTGGTGCCGAGGCGCAGCGTCTGAGGCCGCGTCTGCACGCGCCGGTGGGCCTCAACTTAGGAGGCCGGACGCCCGAGGCCATCGCGCTCGCGATCGTCGCGGAAATCCATGCGTTCGTACACGGTACCCAGCAAATGAGCAGCGCCCATGAATGAGCTCGAGATCATCCGCTCCCAGCTTGCCGTCGAGCAGGCCCACGCTGCGGAGGTCGTGGATGCATGCGCCGCAGTGTTCGGACGGATAGACGCAGTTCCCGCGCCCTCGGAAGCAACGACGCTGTTTCGTGAAGCCAGCGTCAGCTACCTGGTGTGGGTACTGGCGCGATTCGAAGAGCGCGACCAGACGCTGTCGGAGCTTCTCGCCTCGCTACAGTCGCTTGCCAACGCTACCGTGGCCGCGAGTGCGCGGCATCTCGCGAGTCTCGTCAGCCGCATCGGCACCAGCCGCGAGGCGCTGTCGCGGCTCGAGGCCGCGCTCGGCGCCGGCGACCCGGCGGCGGCTCGTGCCGGCTGGCAGGAGTTTGGGCGCTTTTTCAACTCGGCATGGGCTCCCCGGCGCGCCGCACTCGAGGGAGCGCTGGCGGAGCATCTCGGGGTGGCAGACTGGAGAGCCGTGTGCGCCATCGATGCGGACTCCATTCTGGATGAGCGCAACCGGTTTGGGCGCGTCGCCGCGCACCTGCCGGCCGGGACGGAGCTGCGGCGGCGGCCGCCCGCGGATACCGGGTCATGACCGACGACGGCGACGCCGGGAGTCTGCACGCCATCGTGCTCGCGGCCGGAGCGTCGACTCGCTTTGGTTCCGCCAAGCAGCTGGTACGCATCGGCGACCGGCCGCTCCTCAGCCTCGTCGCCGGCCGGGCGGCCGAGGTCGTCGGCCAGGCGCTCCTCATCGTGCTCGGCGCACAGGCCGCCGAGCTCGCGCCGCTCCTCAAGCACTCCGCCGGGTCGACGGTGGTCAACCGGGACTGGCGCGAGGGACTCGCGAGCTCGATCCGCACCGGCGTCGCGCGCCTGCCGCCCTCCTGTGCCGGCGTGATGTTGGTCCTGGCCGATCAGGCCTGCATCACGGCGGAGGACCTGCGGCGGCTCGCGGGAGCCTGGCGCCGCCAGCCTCTCGGCGTCGCCGCGGCACAGTACGGCGGCTCGGTCGGCGCGCCCGCGATCTTCCCGCGGCATCTCTTCAGCGCGCTGAGCGACCTGCGGGGCGACAGCGGCGCCCGCGTGCTCCTCAAGCGCCATGCGGACACCCTGGTGAGAGTGCCGATGGCGAGCGCGGCCTTCGACCTGGATACGCCCGATGACCTGCTGGAGCTCGGCAAGTCGCCGCCGGTGTAAGCCGCTGAAATTCAACGGCCGAGCGCGCTCATAACCCTCTGCGCGGGATACCAAACCACACGGTATTTAGCGCCTCGCCTGCCGCCGCCTATAGTCCGGCGGCATGTACCGCTACGATGCGATAGACCACGCGCTCGTCTCCCAGCGCGTCGAACAGTTCCGGGATCAGACCCGCCGCTATCTCGCGGGCGAGCTCTCGGAGGACGAGTTCCGCCACCTCAGGCTGCGCAACGGCCTCTACCAGCAGCGCTTCGCGCCGATGCTGCGCATCTCGGTGCCCTACGGCCTATTGGAGTCGGCGCAGCTCAGGAAGATGGCGCACGTGGTACGCAAGTACGACAAGGGTTACGCCCACTTCACCACGCGACAGAACATCCAACTCAACTGGCCGAAGCTGGAGCAGGTGCCGGACCTGCTGGGGGAGCTCGCCGAAGTACAGCTCCACGGCATTCAGGCCTGCGGCAACGACACCCGCAACATTACCAGCGACTATCTCGCGGGCGTCGCGGCCGACGAGCACATCGATCCCCGCCCCTACTGCGAGCTTCTGCGCCAGTACATCACGCTGAACCCGGAGTTCTACTGGCTGCCGCGCAAGTTCAAGTTCGGCTTCACGGGCGCCGCGGTCGATAGGGCGGCGACGCGCACGAATGACGTGGCGGTGCATCTGGTACGGCGAGCGGACGGCGCCATCGGGTACCGCTACTTCGTCGGCGGAGGCCTCGGCCGGTTGCCGATGCTCGGTCAGGAGATGAACCCGTTCGTGCCGGAGTCGGACCTGCTGCGCTACTCCTGCGCGGTTCTGCGCACGTTCAACCGTTTCGGGCGCCGCGACAACATCCACAAGGCGCGCATCAAGATCGTGCTGCGCGAATGGGGTATCGAGCGCTTCCGCGCGGCTATCGAGGAGGAATACGCGAAGATCAACGCCAGCGTCGAGGGCGATGAGCTGCTCCTCCTACCGGAGGACATCGAGCGCATACGGGCGCATTTCACCGCACCCGCGTACAAGCCGCAGTCGGAGGCCGGCGCCGACGTTACCGGCATCGCTGCGCGCGATGCGGGCTTTGCCGCCTGGATCAAGCGCAACGTGCGCGCGCACAAGGTGCCTGGCTACCGGGTCGTGTTCGTGTCCCTGAAGGCGCCGGATCACGTGCCGGGCGATTGCACGGCGGAGCAGTTCGAGGCACTGGCCGACATCTCCGATAGCTTCAGCTTCGGAGAGCTGCGCTCGACGTACGATCAGAACCTGGTGCTGGCCGATGTCGCCGAGCGTGATCTCTACGAGGTCTGGCGCAGGCTGGATGCGGTCAGGCTGGCGACGCCCAACATCGGGCTGGTCACGGATATCGTGAGCTGCCCGGGACTGGATTTCTGCAGCCTGGCGAACGCGGGCTCGATCGGCGTGGCGCAAGACATCTACCGCCGGTTCGATACGCTGGATGCGCAGTATGAGATCGGCGCGATCCGTATCACGATCAGCGGCTGCATGAATGGTTGTGGGCACCACAGTGTCGGGCATATCGGCATTCTTGGTGTCGATAAGCACGGTGAGGAGTGGTATCAGGTGACGCTGGGTGGCAGCGCGGGTAATGACGCTGCGATTGGCGAGCGCATTGGGCGCGCGTTGGCGCGCGACGAGATTGCCGACGGTGTGGAGCGACTGATCCGCGGTTACCTCGAGCTGCGTTGCGATGAGGATGAGACGTTCATCGAGTGCTACCGGCGGGTCGGAATGCCACCTTTCAAGGCGCTGCTCTACTTGAACGAGTCCGAGGCGGCGGCGGCATGACAGCGACGATTCTGCGGCACGGGGAGATCGTTGCGGATGACTGGACGGTGGTCGAGGACGGGCGGACGGAGCTTGGAGCGGCCGGCGGGAAGGTGATCGTGACGCTGGCGCGGTGGCGGGCGGAGCGGGAGGCGCTGCTTGCGGCGCATGCGGCTGTGGGGGTACTGGTGCCCAACACGGCGGATATCGAGGCGGTTTACCCGGAGATTGCGGATCGGGCGCTGGTTGCGCTGCAGTTTCCCGCGTTTACGGATGGAAGAGCTTTGTCGCAGGCGGTGGTGCTGAGGAAGAGGCTGCGGTTTGCGGGGGAATTGCGGGCGGTGGGAGACATCATCCGTGACCTCGTGTTCTGGTTGGGGCGATGTGGGTTTGACAGCATCGTGCCGCGGAAGGACCAGAACCTGGAGGGGTGTCGGGCGGCGCTGGATGAGTTGAGCGTCGCTTATCAGGCGGCTGCTGATGACCATACGCCTGTGTGGGTACGGCGGCGGCGATCACAGGTTGCCGTTCATTAGGATTGCATCAAGGCGACCGCGCGGGACCGGGCAAAACTTTGTTTCCGGGAACGCCGTGAATACATCCATGTAGGCTGGCGGAAAACGTCCTGTTTTTCAGCCTCCCGGAAAAAAATTTTGCCCGATCCCGCGCTACTTCACGGGTAGCTTGATATCAGAGAACATCGCGGCGACTTCTTCGGGGGTGGTGGCGCGGTGGGCGCGCTCTACCAGGCGGCGGTCGAGATGGGGGGCGATCAGGTGGGCGAAGTCGTACATGTATTTGCGCAGCAGAGTGCCGCGGCGGAAGCCCAGCCAGGTGGTGTGGGCGGGTAGGAGGTGGGAGGCGTCGATGACGACGAGGTCGAGATCGTTCTCGGCCACGGCCATGTGTGCGACGATGCCTACGCCCATGCCGAGACGGACGTAGGTCACTATTACGTCGGAGTCGCGGGCGGTGATGGCCACGTTGGGGGTGAGGTTGGCTTTGGAGAAGGCGTCGATCAGGGAGGATGGGCCCGAGAAGCTGAACGTGTAGGTGATGAGGGGGTACGCGGCGAGGGCGCGGTAGGTGAGTTTGCCGGCGGTGGCGAGCGGGTGGTCGCGCGGGACGATCACTACGCGGTTCCAGCGGTAGCAGGGCAGGATCGTCAGGTCGGTGAAGAGGCGCTCGGAGCCGGTGAGGATGGCGCAGTCGATGCGGTCCTGGGCCACCATCTCGGCGATCTGCTCCGAGGTGCCCTGATGCAGGTTCAGGCGCACATTCGGGTATCGGCCAAGGAACTCGCGGATGACACCGGGCAGAACGTAACGGGCCTGAGTGTGCGTGGTGCCGATCGAGAGGCTGCCCCTGCCCTCGTCGCGCAGCTCTGTCGAGAGCGCACGGATGCTCTGCGCCTCCTGCAGGATGCGCAGCGCGCGCTCGATCACCTGCTGGCCGGCGGGGGTGATGCGGGTGAGGTTGCGGCCCTCGCGCACGAAGATCTGGAAGCCGAGCTCGTCCTCGAGGAGCTTGATCTGCTTGCTCACCCCGGGCTGCGAGGTATGCAGCTTCTGCGCCGCCGCGGTGATGTTGAGGCCGCTTTGGGCCACCGCGGCCAGATAACGTAGCTGGTGCAGCTTCATCGATGCTCGCCTCCCGGGAATGGCCTTTAATCATAACTTAAGAAGAAATCATTCGTTCTGCTGCTCGGGGAGTCATGGCTATAGTGATCGATATGATTAGGGAGCGGCTGAATCTCGATCTGGAACAGAAGGCGGCGGGCGTGCGCGAGCGGCTCACCGCGGCGGTGCGCCAGCATGGCCGGGTGATCTACTCGAACAGCCTCGGCGCCGAGGCGATGGTGCTCACCGACATCATCTGGACGCACGTGCCCGAGATCGACATGTTCAGCATCGACACCGGGCGGCTGCATCAGGAGACCTACGAGCTGCTCGAGAAGCTGGAGCGTCGCTACAAGCGCTCGCTGCGCCTCGTCTATCCGGACGCGCAGGCGCTCGAGCAGCTGGTGTCGGCGCAGGGCGTCAACGGCTTCTATCACAGCCTGGACGCGCGTCTCGCCTGCTGCCGTGTACGCAAGGTGGAGCCTTTCAAGCGCGCCATCGCGGGTTACACGGCGTGGGTGACGGGTGTGCGCCGGGAGCAGTCAGCCGCGCGCGCGCAGGCGCAGTCGGTGGAGTGGGATGCGGAACACGGACTCTACAAGGTGAGTCCGCTGCTCGATTGGAGCGAGACGGAGATCTGGCATTACATCCGCGCCCGCAAGCTGCCGTACAATTCGCTGCACGACCGCCAGTTCCCGAGCATCGGCTGCTATCCCTGCACCCGCGCGATTCAGCCGGGTGAGAGCCGCCGTGCCGGACGCTGGTGGTGGGAGCAACCAGAGTCTCGCGAATGCGGCCTACATCCCAGAGTGCGCCATGCAGCAGCGCAGGCCTGACGGACGAACCGGCCCTGATGGACTATCTGCCGGTCTTCCTGCAGTTGCGCGCGGCGCGCGCAGTCATAATCGGCGGCGGCCGCATCGCGGCGCGCAAAGCGGATCTGTTGCTCAGGGCTGGCGCGTCCGTGACGGTGGTCGCCCCGCGCCTGCACGAGGATCTCCGTAGTCGCGCCGCTGCCGGCGAGCTGACACACCTCGCGGAGAGCTTCATCCCCGCGCACCTGGATGGTGCCGTCATCGCGATTGCCGCCACTGGCCTCGAGGATGTCAATACGGCCGTCTCCGAGGCCGCTCGCGAGCGTAACGTGCCAGTCAACGTCGTTGACGACGCTTCGCTGTCAACTTTCATCTTTCCCGCCATCATCGACCGCTCTCCGGTCGTGGTCGCCGTGGGCTCAGCCGGACAGGCGCCCGTGCTTGCCCGTTGGGTGCGCGAGCGGATCGAGGCGATCCTTCCGACCGGCCTCGGCGCGCTCGCGCGCTTCATGGGCGAGAGGCGCAGCTCCATTCAGCGTTTACTGGGGCCGGCCGCGCGCCGCGGCTTCTGGGAGCGCATCGTGCGCGGCAAGGCGGCCGCTCACCTGCTGGCGGGGGATGAGGCTGGCGCCGCGCGGGCGTTCGATGCGGAGCTGTTGATCTCTCAGCTCACCACCTCCGCGGCGACAGGCAGCAGCGCGCTCGGTGAGGTCTATCTCATCGGCGCGGGCCCCGGCGATCCCGACCTGCTCACGCTGCGCGCGCTGCAACTGCTGCAACAAGCCGATGTGGTGCTCCATGACAGGTTGGTTCCTGCGGGCGTGCTCGAGCGCGCCCGGCGCGAAGCGCGCCGGATCTTCGTCGGCAAGAGTCATGGCGACGGGACCGATCGAACGCCGCAGGAAGACATCCACGAGCTCATGATCCGCTTCGCGCGCCAGGGACTCAAAGTGGCGCGCCTCAAAGGCGGCGACCCTTTCGTCTTCGGACGCGGCGGTGAGGAGGTGGAGGTGCTCGCGCGTCACGGCATCCCATGCCTCGTCGTGCCCGGTATCACGGCCGCGCTCGGCGCCGCGGCCGCGGCCGGTATCCCGCTGACCCAGCGGGAGCTCGCGCAGAGCGTGACCTTCGTGACCGGACATAATGCGGAGCACGACTCGCTCGACTGGCGCACGCTCGCGCAGCCGCATCAGACGGTCGTCTTCTACATGGGCGTAGGCAAGCTCGAGCCCATCGTGGCGCGCCTGCGCGCGGCCGGAGCGGCCGATACGCTTCCGGCGGCGCTGATCGAGCGGGCCACACTGCCCGGGCAGCGCGTACTCCGCGGTACACTGGCGACTATCGCCGATATCGGCGACCGGGCGGGCGTCTCGCCGCCTGCCCTGCTCATCGTCGGCGAGGTTGTGGCCGGTTCGTTGGCCGTCGAGCCAGCGGCGTTGCCGGGGCCCGCCGCCGAGACCGCCGCGGACCTCGTGCAGCCCATATAACACAGACAAGTGACCGGAGAGTAGCGCGCATGCGGGAAGGGTTCATGGGAGCGGTCGGCAACACGCCGCTCATCAGGCTGCGGCGGCTCAGCGAGGAGACCGGCTGCGAGGTGCTCGGGAAGGCGGAGTTCATGAATCCCGGGCGGCTCGGTCAAAGACCGCGCGGCGCGCGCGATCGTGCTCGCCGCGGAGCGCAACGGCGAGCTGGCCCCGGGCGGCACGGTCGTCGAAGGCACCGCCGGGCAACACCGGCATCGGCCTGGCGCACGTATGCAACGCGCGCGGCTACCGGTGCGTCATCGTAATGCCGGACAACCAGTCGCCGGAGAAATACCGGCTGCTCGAGACGCTGGGCGCCGAGGTCCACAAAGTGCCGACGGTTCCCTACAGCAATCCCAATCAGTACCAGAAGGTGTCGCAGCGGCTCGCCGCGAGCCTGCCGAACGCCATCTGGGCGAATCAATTCGACAACACGGCGAACCGCCAGGCGCACATCGAGACGACGGGACCCGAGATCTGGGAGGAGACCCGGGGACGCGTGGACGCCTTCGTCGCCTCTTCAGGCACGGGAGGCACTTTCGCCGGCGTATCCGAGTATCTGAAGTCGCGCCGCCGGTCCGTCCGCTGCGTGCTGGCCGACCCTCCGGGCAGCAGCCTGTATGAGTACGTGCGTAACGGGACGCTGAAGGCAACGGGCTCAGGCTCGATCACCGAGGGTATCGGCATCGGTCGGATCACCGCCAATCTGAAGGACGCGCCCATCGATGACGCCGTCCACGTCGAGGATCGGGAAACTGTCCGTTTCGTCTACCGCCTGCTGCGAGAGGAAGGTCTGTTCCTCGGAAGCACGAGCGGTATCAACGTCGCCGGCGCCGTGCGCGTTGCGCGTGAGCTCGGACCCGGACACACCATCGTCACCGTGCTCTGCGACGGAGGTGCGAAATATCAGTCGCGCCTGTTCAATCCCGAGTGGCTACAGACGAAGGGGTTCGCCGCCGAGGCCGGGCAACCGCTTCCCGGGCCTCCGGTCGCTATCGACCAGGTCATGGTTGCCTGAGCCGTGACCCTGTCGCCGCACATCCTCTGGCTGATACCAGTGGGCTTCGTCGCGCAGATGGTCGACGGCTGCGTCGGCATGGGCTACGGCATTTCCGCAAGCTCCATCCTGGCGACGCTCGGTGTACCGCCTCTCATCACCAGCGCCACGGTACATGCGGCGGAGGTTGTCACTTCCGGTATCTCCAGCGCCTCGCATGCGTGGTTTCGCAATCTCGACCGGAAAATCTTTCTGTCCCTGTTGGCGCCGGGGGTTGTTGGCGGAGTGGTAGGCGCCACGGTGCTCGCGCACATACCGACTCACGTCATCCGCCCATTCGTCTGGACGTATCTGCTCATTACCGGACTTTGCGTCGTGTTCCGCGTGGTTTTCAAGCGTGGTCCGGCGCTCGTTGTTGACGCGCCCGGGCCTGCCTTGGGACTGATCGCCGGTTTCCTGGATGCCATCGGGGGTGGCGGTTGGGGAACCATCGTCACCTCGACGATGATCGCTCGCGGCGTCGCCCCGCGTTACGCGATTGGCACGGCCAACGCGGTGGATTTCTTCGTGGCGCTCGCCACCAGCATTGCCCTGTGGACGCAGATGGGGCACATGAGATATGACATGGTCATTGCCCTGCTGATCGGCGGCGCGGTAGCGGCACCGCTGTCGGCATGGGTCACCCGCCATATACCGGCGCGTGCCGCGGCGACAGCAGTGGGCCTGGTCGTCGTGCTCCTCGGGGCGGCCGGGCTTCTCAACACCCTGGCGGGATGATTCAGGCCGCTACTGCCGGCTTCTGACTGTCTGCGGGCGCGGCCAGCGCCACTTCCAGTGCCTCCGATACGCGCTCTACCCAGACGATCTCGAGGACGGCGCGCGCGCTTTCCGGAATGTCCTCCAGATCGCGCCGGTTACGTGCCGGCAGGATGATCTTGCGAATGCCGGCCCGGGCCGCGGCGATGGTCTTTTCCTTGATGCCACCGACCGGTAGCACCAGGCCCCGCAGGCTGATCTCGCCCGTCATCGCGACATCCGGCCGCACGGCGCGGCGCTTCATGAGCGAGGCCAGTGAGATGAACATCGCGACTCCGGCGCTCGGCCCGTCCTTCGGGATCGCACCTGCAGGTACGTGCACGTGGATGTCGCTCTGGTCGAAGAGCTTGGGATCGATGCCGAGCTCGGCGGCCTGTGCCTTCACCAGACTGAGCGCCGCCTGCGCGGACTCCTTCATGACATCGCCGAGCTGCCCGGTCAGGATGAGCTTGCCGCTGCCCGGCATCCGCGCCGATTCGACGAAGAGAATGTCACCGCCCACCGGTGTCCAGGCAAGCCCCGTGGCGACGCCGGGGACGGAGGTGCGTTGCGCGACTTCGTTCTCGAAGCGTGTCGCTCCCAACACCTCGGCGACATCGTCGGCCTCGAAGCGCACGCTCTCGGCCTTGCCTTCGGCGATGCGCATCGCGGCGCGGCGCAGCAACGCGCCGATCTGCCGTTCGAGGTTGCGGCAGCCCGACTCGCGCGTGTACTCGCGGATGATGCGAGAGATTGCCGCGTCCGCGAGGCTCACCTGCGCGGGCTTGAGGCCGTTCGCCTTGAGCTGCCGCGCCACCAGATAGCGCTTCGCGATCTCGAGCTTCTCGTCCTCCGTGTAGCCGGTGAGCTCGATGATCTCCATCCGATCGCGCAGCGGCCCAGGGATGGTCTCGAGCACGTTGGCGGTGGCGATGAAGAGCACGTGACTCAGGTCGAACGGCAGGCCGAGATAGTTGTCACGGAACGTCGAGTTCTGCTCCGGGTCGAGCACCTCGAGCAGCGCCGAGGCCGGATCGCCCTGGAAGCTCGCGTTGAGCTTGTCGATCTCATCGAGCATGAAGACGGGGTTGTGGGTGCCGGCCTTGCGCAGCCCCTGAATGATGTTGCCCGGCAGTGCGCCGACGTACGTGCGCCGGTGGCCGCGGATCTCCGCCTCATCGTGCACGCCGCCGAGGCTGGCGCGCACGAACTTCAGGCCAAGCGCCCGCGCGACACTCTGGCCGAGGGAGGTCTTGCCGACTCCCGGCGGGCCGACGAAGCAGAGAATGGGGCTGCGGCCTTCCGGATTGAGCTTGCGCACCGCGAGATACTCGAGGATGCGCCGTTTCACCTTCTCGAGGCCGTAGTGATCCTCGTCGAGCACCCGACGGGCGCGCTCGATGTCGATGTCCTCCGCATCCGCCTTGCTCCACGGCAGCGCCACCACCAAGTCGAGATACGTACGTACCATGCCGTACTCGGGACTCGCCTCGCTCATCCGCTCCAGGCGTTTCAGCTCCTTGCGGGTGTGCTCCTCGGCATCGGCTGGCATGTGAGCCGCGGTGATGGCTTTGTCGAGCTCGGCGATGTCGCCGCTGCCGCCCTCGCCTTCACCGAGCTCTTTCTGCAACTGATGCAGCTGCTCGCGCAGCACCGCTTCACGCTGGCGCTCGCCGAGCGCAGCCTGCGTCTGCTCCTTGATGTCGCGGGTGATCTTCAGCACCTCCACGCGATGCGCCAGGAGCTTCACCACTTTGTCGAGGCGCTCCTTGAGATCAAGGGTCTCGAGCAGCTCCTGCTTCTCCTCCGGCTTGACGTCCATGAAGCTGACGATCAGGTCCGCAAGCTGGCCGGCAGAGTCGATTCCACGAATGGTGCGCGCCAGCTCGGTAGGCACCTGCGGCAACAGTGCGAGCCCTTCCACGGCCCGCTGCTTGAGGAATTCCATGCGTGCCTCGATGTCGGGGGTCTTTTCCTCCGGCTCGGGCAAGGTCTCGATGCGCGCGGCGAGAAACGGGGTCTCGCGCACGACCTGTAGCAGTCGGAACCGGCTCTCACCCTGACAGACCAGGTGATGCGCGCCGTCCGGCGCGGTCACGTAACGGACCACGGTCGCGAGGACGCCAAGGTTGTAGAGATCCGTTACCTCAGGCTTCTCGAGGGCTGGATCGCGCTGCAGCAGAAGACCGACCTTGCGCCCGGTGCGCACCGCTTCCTGGGCCGCGGCAATGCTTTCCTCACGGCCGAGCGTGATGGGCAACACGATGCCCGGGAAGAGCACGACATTGCGCACGGCTACCACCGGCACGGCGTCGGCAGGCAACGGCGGCAGCTCGATCCGCGAGATTGCTGGGGTCTGGTCGGTATCCGTCATAAATTAACTATCCCGGGTCAGCCGGACTTCGAGGCAGCCGTTCTCGTAGCGGCTTGCCGCCAACTTGAGTGGCACGCCCGATAGGGGAATGCGTCGGAAAAAGCGTCCGTGCGGAATCTCGAGACGTCGGATTACGGCGTCAGGAGAGCTAAGCTTGAGCGAACGCACTGCGCTGACGATGAGCTCCGTCGGCTCGAGCGTCAGGCTGATCTCTTTCGCGACCACGCCGGGCAGCGCAAAGAGCAGAATCAGGCCATCGGCGGTCTCCTGGATATCGACCGGCGGCTCCCATACCGCGGCGTCGACTCCCGGCCCCACATAGCGCAGGAACTGGCGTTGCAGGCGCTCGGCCCTGTCCAGGACCTCGCATGCCTCCACCCACATCCAGCCGAATTGCCGCTCACTGCTCATTTACGCACCAGGACCGCAAACACCGCGCCTGCGGGCTACGATGCGGCCGGATGCGCCCAAGTCAAGATGCGCACCGGCCGGCCCTTGCGTTAAGGTCGGCTCCCACCGACAAGGTCGCGCCAGCGCCCCAGTAAGGAACTCGCCATGCCCGCTTTGAGTCCCGCCGAGCTCGACGCGTTGCGCCTCAGTCTCGAGATCGCCTTGCGGAGCGTCGCTCTGAGCCTGCCGCTCGCCGTGCTCGTCGCCTACCTCCTGGCCCGGAGCCGCTTTCCGGGCACGCTCGCGCTCGATGCCCTGGTGCATCTGCCGCTGGTGCTGCCGCCGGTGGCGGTCGGGTATCTGCTGCTCGTATGCCTGGACACGCACGGCGCCGCCGGCCGGTGGCTGCTGGCGCATTTCGGGATCGAGCTGCCCTTCACGACGGGGGGCGCCACATTGGCGACGGCGGTCATGACCTTTCCGCTCATGGTGCGCGCCATCCGCCTGGCGCTCGACAGCGTCGACCGTGGGCTCGAGGCAGCGGCCCGTACGCTCGGCGCCGGACCGCTCGACCGGTTCTTCTCCGTCACCCTGCCCTTGATGCTGCCGGGCATTCTCGCCGGGCTGCTCACGGCCTTCGCCGCCGGCCTGGGCCAGTTCGGCGCGGTGATCACCTTCGCCTCCAACGTGCCGGGGGTCACCCGCACCCTGCCCCTCGCGCTCTACACCGCCATCCAGGAGCCGGGCGGCGAAGCGGCGGCCATGCGGCTGGCGGTGCTGTCCATCGTGCTCGGTCTCCTCGGGTTGGTGCTCGCGGAGCTTCTGGCGCGGCGCGTTTACCGGCTCCTGGGGCGCTGAGGCGCCAGAGGACGCTGCAGAGCCACCATGCTGCGCCTGTCAGTGGTCAAGCGTTGGGAAGGGTTCAAGCTGTGCGCGCAGCTCGATGCCCCGACGCCCGGGATCGTCGCGCTCTTCGGGCGGTCAGGGTGCGGCAAGACCACTCTGATCAACATCATCTCGGGACTGCTCAAGCCCGATGCAGGCCGGGTGGAGCTCGACGGTGTCGTCCTGACGGACACGCGTGAGCGCGTGGCCACCCCGGTCGAGCGCCGGCGCATCGGTTATGTCTTCCAGGACTCGCGCCTCTTTCCGCATCTGGGCGTACTAGCCAATCTGCGCTACGGGTTGCGACGCGCGCCCAGGGAGAGCCGCTCCATTGGGTTCGATGAGGTGCTCGCCCTGCTCGGCCTCGAGCCGCTTCTGGCGCGCCGTCCCTACCAGCTCTCCGGCGGCGAGCGCCAGCGGATCGCTCTCGGGCGCGCGCTGCTGTCGCAGCCGCGCCTGTTGCTTCTCGATGAGCCGCTTGCCGCGCTCGATGCGGCGCGCCGGGAAGAAGTGTTGCCGTACCTCGAGAGATTGCGCGACCAGCTGTCGATCCCGATGGTGTACGTCAGCCATCAGCTCGAGGAGGTGCTGCGGCTCGCGACCCATGTGGCCCTGATGGAGGCCGGCGAGATCGTCGCATCCGGCGCTCTGAGTGACATCAGCCTGCGTCCGGAGCTCCAGGCCATCGTCGGCTCCGAAGCAGTGGGCGCCATTCTCGACGGTACTGTGAGGCACGTCGATGCCGAGCGAGGAATAACGGACGTACAGGTTGGAGGCGGCGTGTTGCACGTCAGTCTGCAGGAGGCAGCGGTGGGGGCACGCATCCGTCTGCAGCTGCTGGCCCGAGACATCATCCTGGCCACTGAGCCACCGCGTGGATTGAGCGTCCGGAACGCCCTTCAAGGCGTCATCGCGGAGATCACCGATGATGTCGGAAATGCCGTCCTGGTCAAGGTCGACATCGGATCCGGTGTCGCCGTGCTGTCACGAGTCACCCGCCACGCCGTAGAGGACCTCGGGCTGCGGCCTGGAATGGGTGTGTGGGCGCTCGTGAAAGCCGTATCCGCCCGCGGGCATGTCTACTCCGGGCTTACTCCGGGCCGACGCTCGTCGGCTGCGACAGCTCCGGCAGCTTCGGGTGATAGTTGAGCCACGGCGCCCGCTGATAATGCGGCAGCGGATGCGCCTCGAGCTGCTGCAGCGCGATCTCCACGGCCCGCTCGAGCTGTGGATCGTGGCCCGCGCGCATGAGCTTGGGGTCCTGCCACACCGTCACGTCGGGACTGACGCCATGATTTTCCACGGGGAAGGTGTTATCGAGTCCCTCCACGGCAATCCGTGGCGAGGTGATGCTGCCGCCGTCCATCAGCGGCGGGTAGCCGTAGATACCCACCAGCCCGCCCCAGGTGCGCTCGCCCACCAGCGTGCCCACGTGATCCATCTTGAAATACCAGGGAAGCGCGTCGCCGCCCGAGCCGGCGTACTGGTTGATGACCATGACCTTGGGGCCGAAGATCGCTTCCGGGGGCTCGAGCTGCGACTGTCCCCAGCGCGAGACGACGATGGACATCGGCCGGCGCTGCAGATAGTCGATGATGTAATCCGACAGTGAGCCGCCATGATTGAAGCGCTCGTCGATGACGACGCCCTGCTTGTCCACCTGGGAGAAGAAATAGCGGTTGAAGTTGGTGAAGCCGCCCCAGCTGGTATCGGGGAGGTAGACATAGCCGATCTTGCCGCCGCTCAGGCGGCTCACGAGCTCGACGTTGTGCTCTATCCAGGCGGCGTGACGTAGCCCGGCCTCATTCGGGATCGTCTTGACGATCACCGTGTGCGAGCCCTCCATGGAGGCATTCGGGCCGACGGTGAGCGTGACGGTCTCGCCCGCTAGATCCTCGAACGCCTGATAGACGTCCATGCTCGCATCGATCGGATTGCCGTTGACCGCAAGCAGGTAGTCGCCCTCCTTCACCTTCAACCCCGGTTGCGCCAGGGGCGCATACAGCTCGGGGTTCCACGGGCCCGCCGGTGAAGATGTGCGTGATCCGATAGTGGCCGTCCGCGACGCGGTAGTCAGCCCCGAGGAGTCCGACTCGTGACATCCTGCATCGTCGGCACGTAGCCGCCGCGGATGAACATGTGTCCGACGGAGATGTAACTCATCATCTCCTGGAACAACAACGTCAGACCGTCCCGGCTGGCGATTCCGGGCAGGAAGCTCGCGAATTCCTTCTCGGCTGCGGCGATGTCCAGTCCATCGAAGGTCGGGTTGTAGAAAAATGCCCGCTGAATGCGCCAGGCATCGCGGTACATCTGCGCCCACTCCTGGTGCGGCACGACGAGCACGCGCATGCCACTCAAGCTGAGATGATCGGGCTTGGCGTGGGGCTGCGTAGCGGCGATGAACCAGTCATCACCTCTGGCGTACAGGACCTTCTGGCCGTTGGTGGAGAACGCGGCGTCGGTGATTCCATCGACGATGTCCTGCGTCTGCCGCGTCTTGAGGTCGAACTGCAGTATGTTCGCGGGCGGTCCGTTGCGACTTCCTATCACGGGCATCGTGACCAGAGGCGCCTTCACCAGATAAAGGATACCGCTGCGCCCGGGAACCAGGCCGATGTAAGTTGCTGCGGGCAGGGGCAGCGGCACGGCTCGCGCCTGCAGGCCCTGGAAGTCTATGGCGACCGTTGCCGGTTTCTTGGGTGGGTTCGCGGGGTGCCGGCCGCCCTTGGCGGCCTCAGGCTTCGCGGCGCTCGGGGTAGCGCTCTCGAAGCCGCCGCGCGGGGCCAGCGGCGAAGCGCCGCGCGCCTGCAGTGTCGTCGCATACACGGTTCGGGTCAGCGGCCGCTCCATCGAGGTCATATCGAGCCAGCCGTAGGCGAGGCCCGTATCGGTGCTGGAGGTGAAGTACAGGTACTTGCCGCCGGCATCGAACCCCGGATACATGCAGTCACTGGTGGCGTCGGTGACCTGGTGAGTGGAGTCGTCGCTCAGGGAATAGATGAAGACCGCGTGCAGGTAATTCGGCATGAGCCTGGTGTAGACGACCCAGCGGCTGTCCGGGGACCAGCGGGCATCGAACTCGTGCAGCGGAATGTCGTAGGTGTCGGTCGCAACCTTTTTGAGGCGCGCGTCGGAGCCACTCACATCGACATACCAGAGATGGAGCTTCTGATCGACGAAGAGGAGCTTCTTGCTGTCGGGCGACCAGCGCAACTCGTAGTAGAACGCATCGTCCTGGCCGAGGGCGATCCGTCGTACGGGGCCGGTACCGTCCTGATGGCGGATGTAGAGGTCGTACTCGCCCTCGCTGTCCGAGAAATAGGCGATGGACTGGCCGTCGGGCGACCATGCCGGATCGCGGTCCATCACCCCGGGGCTGTGCGTGAGGTTCTCGATGCTGCCGTGCTTCGCGGGCACCGTCAGAATATCGCCGTGAGCCTCGAACACGGCGCGCACGCCGTTCGGCGAGATGCCGATACCCTGGATGTCATGCGAAGCATCTTCGAAGTACGAACGGCGCTGCGGCAGATCGCCCGCCACCGTCACCGGTACGGCGCGTGTCGTGCCGGTCGCGAAGTCGTATATGTGGAGGTCGCCGAACTGCGAGTAGACGATGCCTCCGGGCCCGGCGGAGGCCGACGTGATGTCGAATCCCTTGTTGTCGATCAGCTTCTGAACCTGCCGGGTATCGGTGTCGTAGACGTACAGCGTTGCCGGGCCGTCGCGGTCGGAGAGGAAGTAGACCTTGTGGCCGACCCACATGGGGTCGCCCTCGTTGGAGTTCAGGTTCGGGATCTGCACCGTGCTCGAGTCCGACAGCCGCGTCAGGTAGATCTCGGTGTGCTGGCCGCCTTTGTAGCCTTTCCAGAAAGGCTCCCACTGAAATCCCGGAACATACGCAATGTGGCTGCCGTCATCGGAATACGCTCCCATTTCGCCGCTCGGCAGCGGCAGCGGCGTCGGGAACCCGCCGGTGACGGGCACCGTAAACAGCATGTCGGGGTCGGAGTAGCTGTCACGATGGGAGCTGAAGAGAATGCTTTTGCCATCCGGCGTCCAGCCGAGAGCGATGTCGGGATCCGGATGATATGTCAGGCGGCGCGGTTGTCCGCCGCTGGCCGGAATGACGTAGACGTCCATATTCTTGTCATACACGCCGGTAAACGCGATCTGCGAGCCATCCGGCGAGAAGATCGGCTGGTAGAGCAGGTCCATGCCGCTCGCGAGCACGTGCGCCTGGCCTCCGGTGCGTGCCACGCTCCAGAGCTCGCCGCCATACTCGAAGACGATCTGAGTCTGCGACATGGCAGGGTGGTCCAGCAGCACCCGCTCCATCTGCGCCGCCCCTGCGGTCGAGAAACACGTGAGAACGAGCGTCGTTGCCAGCCATTTCAGCATGACAGTCTCCACTTCCGCCGCGGGGCGTTAGGCGGGGTAGAATACCCTCTACCGTCAAGCGTCGGGCACGTTCTTGTCGCTCACCATCGTCAGTACGTCGTATGCGGCGACCGTCTCGCCGTCTCCGTTGGTGATGAGCGCATCCCAGCGCACCTCACCATAGCCCTGTCCGGGGCGGAGGGACTTTTCCTTGCAGGTGATGCGGACCTTGATCCGGTCGCCGGGCTTCACGGGCTTGGTGAAGCGCAGGGAATCGATGCCGTAGTTGGCGAGCACGGGGCCGAGCGGCGGATCGACGAAGAGACCCGCGGCGGCGGCGATGAGGAAGTAGCCGTGAGCGACGCGGCCGCCGAAGATCGGGTTGCGGCGCGCCGCGGCCTCATCCATGTGGGCGTAGAAGTGATCGCCCGAGAGGTCGGCGAAGCGCTCGATATCCTCCACCGTCACGGTGCGCTCCCCGGAGTTGAAAGTGTCGCCGATGACGAGTGCGCCAAAGGGAATCCGGAAGGGATGAGCGCCGGGATCGCGCTCGCGCGAGCCCTTGATCCAGCGGCCGGTGACGGCGGTCAGGACATCGGGTGTGCCCTGAAGCGCCGTGCGCTGCATGTAGTGCAGGACACCGCGGATGCCGCCCATCTCCTCTCCCCCGCCCGCACGCCCTGGACCGCCGTGGATCAGATGAGGCAGCGGCGAGCCATGTCCCGTGGATTCCTTGGCGCAGTGGCGGTTGACGACGAGAAGTCGTCCATGGAAGGGAGCGAGACCGAGCACGAGCCGCGCGGCAATGGTGTCATCGCCCGTGAAGACCGAGCCGACCAGACTGCCGGCGCCGCGCCTGGCGAGCGTGACGGCCGAATCCAACCCCTCGTAGGGGACGACCGTGCAGACGGGACCGAAAGCCTCGATCTCGTGGATGGCCGCGGCGCCGCGTCGAGTCCTTGCAGTAGAGCAGCGTCGGCACGATGAAGGCGCCCCGATCAGCGTCGGCGTCGGCGAGCTCCACCTGCCCCCCATTGCCGTAGACGACCTCGGCCTCGCGCTCCAGCTTGGCGAGCTGCGCCGAGCACCTCGCGCCGCTGCGCGAGCGAGGCCAGCGGCCCCATGCGCACCTGCTCCAGTCGCGGGTTGCCCACGATCACTTTGCCGAGTGCCGACTTCAAGGCCTGCCACCACGTCCGCCGCGATTGCGGCCGGGACGATCGCCTTGCGGATCGCCGTGCACTTCTGTCCGGCCTTCACCGTCATCTCGCGCACCACCTCGCGCACGAAGAGGTCGAACTCCGGGGTTCCAGGCGCCGCATCGGGCCCGAGCAGGCAGGAGTTGAGCGAGTCGGTCTCCGCGGTGAAGCGCACGGAATGGTCGATCACCGTGGCGTGCGTCCGCAGCTTGCGCGCGGTGGACGCGGAGCCGGTGAAAGCGACGATGTCCTGACAGGTGAGATGATCGAAGAGATTGCCAACGCTGCCGCAGATGAGCTGCAGCGAGCCCTCCGGGAGGATGCCGGACGCGACGATGCGGCGGACTGCGAGCTCCGTCAGATACGCCGTGGCCGTCGCGGGCTTGACTATCGCCGGCACGCCTGCCAGGAAAGCCGGCGCGAGCTTCTCGAGCATGCCCCAGACGGGGAAGTTGAAGGCGTTGATGTGTACTGCGGCGCCTTCGAGGGGCACACAGATGTGTTGTCCGACGAAGCCGCCGGTTTTCGACAGGCTTTCAGTAGCGCCATCCACGTAGACGTGGGCGTCGGGCAGCTCGCGCATGCCCTTGCTCGCATAGACGAAGAGAGTGGCGATACCGCCATCGATGTCGATCCAGGAATCGGCCTTGGTCGCTCCGGTCGCGTAGGAGAGCGCGTAGAGCTCTTCCTTCTTCTCGGTGAGATGCTTCGCCAGCGTCTTGAGCAGAGCGGCGCGATCGTGGAAGGTGAGGCGGCGGAGGTTGGCGCCCCCCACCTCGCGCGCGTGAGTGAGGCCCATCGGGAGATCGAGTCCGTCGGAGGAAGCGTTGGCGATCAACTGTCCCGTGGTCGCATCGCGCAGTGCGACCGGCGTGCCGGTGCCTGCCTGCCAGCGGCCGGCGATGAAGCTCTCTAACTGCGTGGCCATCCGCTACGACTCCTGCGTTGTCTCAGCGGCCGGTGAAGCGCGGCGTGCGCTTCTCCATGAAAGCCGCGACGCCTTCGGCGTAATCGGCGGAGTGGCCGAGCTCCTGTTGGTAGTCGCGCTCGACGTCGAGCTGCTGCTCCAGCGTGTGCGCCCAGCTTGCAAGCATCGCCTGCTTGGTGCGCGCGAGGCCCCGCGTGGGAGCGGCCGCCAGATGGCGGGCGATCGCGTCGACTTCGTCTGCGAGCTGACCGTCATCGACACAGCGCCAGATGAGGCCCCACTGCACCGCCTGTTCGGCGGGAAGCTTGTCGCCGAGGAGCGCAAGGCCCATGGCCCGGGCGTGGCCCACGAGCCGCGGCAGGAACCAGGTGCCCCCGGAATCCGGGATCAGGCCGATCTTCGAGAACGCCTGGATGAAGTTCGCGGAGCGCGCCGCGATGACGAGATCACACGCCAGGGCGATGTTGGCACCGGCGCCGGCAGCCACGCCGTTGACGGCCGCAATGATCGGCAGCGGCAGGCGGCGCAGGGCGAGGATCAGGGGCTTGTAGCCGCTCTCGATGGACCGGCCGAGGTCGGGCGGCGCACCGCCGGGGGCCACCACCCGGTCGCCCAGATCCTGGCCCGCGCAGAAGCCGCGACCCGCGCCGGTGAGCACGAGAACACGCGCCGGGCCGTCCTGTCGCATGGTTGCCAAGGCGTCCTGCACCTCCGCAAGCATGACCGTGTTGAAGCTGTTGAGACGCTCCGGCCGATTGAGGGTGAGCCGTGCGATTCCCTCCGACACTTCGAAAATGATTGTCTGATAGCTCATGATGACCAAGCCTCAACGCTCGTCGTAGTCGAGCTCGAGCACGGGAGTCTTTACCTTAGACTGGCAGGCGAGCACGTAGCCCTGCTCGAGCTCCCAGTCCTCGAGTGCATAATTCTGGTCCATGGCGACCTCGCCCCGTACCACCTTGGTGCGGCAGGTCGAGCAGACACCGGCGCGGCAGGAGAACGGCAAGTCGAGACCGGCTCTGGCGGCGGCGTCGAGTATGTTCTCGCCGTTCATCGGCATCGTGAATGAACGCCGGCGGCCGTCCATGATGATGGTGACCTCTGCAAGCGCTGGCTCCGGGCTTCCTGCCCGGCCCAGCGCGCCGGGAACAAAAAGCGTGGTTTTTGCTCCCGGCTCCGCCACCTGCGGCGGCGGGGCAGGTCCCTGTGCCTGGGTCATATCCGCCACGGTTGCGACGGTGAAGTGCTCCGCTCTGATTCGATCGGACGGCACGCCGAGCTCGCGCAGGGTGTGCGACACGGCGTCGATCATGTCGCCGGGTCCGCAGACGAAGTACTCGTCGACCTCACTCGGGGCGAGGAATGATGCTGCGAGCTGTCGGACATGCTCGGCGTCCAGCTTGCCGTTGTAGATCTCTGCCTCCTGCGGCTCGCGGCTCATGAGAAAGTGCAGCGACAGGCGCTCGAGATAGCGATCCTTCAGGGCGAGCAGCTCCTCCAGGCACATCGCCCGCGCCATGTTGCGATTGCCGTAGAAGAGGATGACGCGGCCCGTCGGCCCCGCTTCGAGCCAGCTGTGCGCGATCGCGACGACCGGCGTGATGCCGCAGCCGGCCGCAAAGGCGACGCAGGTACCGCGCCCCGCCGCCGCCGCATGCGGGGTGAAGCTGCCGTTGGGCGGCAGCACGTCCAACTGATCACCAGGTCGTATGTGTTGCGCGAGATGAGTCGACAGCCGACCTTCGGCGTGAACCCGGGCGACGATGCGCAGCAGACGCTCGCCGGGGGTGCTGACCAGCGAGTACGTTCGCCTCACCTCCTCGCCCGCGAGCGAGGTGCGCAACACGACGTGCTGGCCGGCGACGCCGCGATAATCGGCGGCCAGCTCCGCCGGGACTTCCAATGCCAACGCGACGGCGTCCTCGGCTTGCGTTTGGACCTGCGCTACGCGCAGCGAGTGAAATCTCAACATGGGATCAGATGCACTTGAAGACGTCGAAGGGCTCGAGACAGTCGCCGCAGCGATAATGTGCTTTACAGGGCGTCGAGCCGAACTCGCTCACCCGTTCCACTTCATGGCTGCCGCAGCGTGGGCAGGCCACGTTGGCAGCCGAACGCGCGGCAGGTGCGGCAATGCCGAACGCTTCCAGCTGCCGCCTGCCCTCCTCGCTCAGCCACTCGCTGGTCCACGGTGGCGACAGCACAGTCTCGACGGTGACATCCTGGAGCTCTTCGCGCGCGAGCGCCTCGCGGATCGATCGTTGAATGACCTCCGTGGCGGGGCAGCCGGAGTACGTCGGGGTGATTCCAACGTGCAGACCCGCTCCGTCGGCGCGCACGTACCTGACGACACCCAGGTCGACCACACTCAGCACCGGGATCTCAGGGTCCATGACGGACCGCAGCACCCGCCAGACCTGCTCGCTCACCATGTCACCCCGGGGAAGGTGCGCGGCAGGTGTTGCATTTCGGCCAGCATGTGACCGAGATGCTCCGTGTGCACGCCACGCTTGCCGTGCCAGAGATAGGACGCGGCCGCCGGCCGCTTCAGGGTGGCTTCCTCCAGTACCGCGCCAACCCGCGCCTCCCATCGGACCCGCAGCCCGGCCAATGACGGTGCGATGCCGGCCGCGGCCATTTCCTCATCGAGCGCATCGGGCGTGAGCAGCTCGTCGGTGAAGCGCCAGAGCGCATCGAGCGCCGCGGCGACCCGGGCATGACTCGCCGCGGTGCCGTCACCTAGCCGCACCAGCCAGCCGGCGCTGAACCGCACGTGATAGCGCGTCTCCTTGACGGCTTTGGCGGCAATCTCCGCGAGACGCGCATCGGTCGAGCCGGACAACGCCTCGTAGAGCTCGAGCTGCCACGCATCGAGCAGAAACTGGCGCACGATGGTGCGGCCGAAATCGCCATTCGGCTGCTCCGCCAGCGAGACATTGCAAAATTCGGGCGCATCGCGCAGGAAAGCGAGCGCGTCCTCATCGCGCCCGCGTCCCTCGATCGCGCCCGCGTAGGTGAGGAGGAGCCTCGCCTGGCCGACCAGATCGAGCGCGATGTTGGCGAGCGCCAGATCTTCCTCCAGCGCCGGCGCATGGCCGACCCACTCGCCGAGCCGCTGGCCGAGCACGAGACTGCTGTCGGCGAGCCGCAGTATGTAGTGGAACGTCGCTGAGGAGGTCACAGGTTCTTGACCTCGTCGGGAATCTCGTAGAACGTCGGATGCCTGTATACCTTGTCACGCGCGGGCTCGAAGAGCGCTTCGGCCTCCTCCGGATCGGATGCGATGATCTCGCTCGAGCGCACCACCCAGATGCTCACGCCTTCCTGACGCCTCGTGTAGACGTCCCGCGCATGCTCGATGGCCATGCGTGCATCCGCCGCGTGCAGGCTCCCGACATGCTTGTGCTCGAGACCCGAGCGGGCGCGGATGAAGACTTCGAACAGCGGCCAGTCGTCACTCATGCCTGTGGCTCCCGTGTTTGGCCGCGTGAGCGGCGGCGGCTTCCCGGACCCAACGACCGTCCTCATGAGCGGTGCGCCGCGCCTGCACCCTCTCCCGGTTGCATGGCCCGTTGCCCTGCAGCACCGCCTTGAACTCGCTCCAGTCGATGGGACCGGTGAGGTAGTGCTGGCTGGCCTCGTCCCAGCGGAGCGCCGGGTCAGGAACGGCGAGGCCGAGGAACTCCGCCTGCGGCACGGTGACGTCGATGAACTTCTGCCGCAGCTCATCGTTGGTGAAGCGCTTGATGCGCCAGCGCATCGACTGCGCCGTATGAGTGGAGCTGGCATCGCTTGGCCCGAACATCATGATCGAGGGCCACCACCAGCGGTTGAGCGCATCCTGCGCCATCGCACGCTGCTCTTCCGTGCCACGCGCGAGCGCCAGCATGATCTCGAAGCCCTGGCGCTGATGGAAGCTCTCCTCCTTGCAGATGCGCACCATGGCGCGCGCGTAGGGGCCGTAGGAGCAGCGGCAGATCGGGATCTGATTCATGATGGCGGCGCCATCGACCAGCCAGCCGATCGCCCCGACATCCGCCCAGGTGAGTGTCGGATAGTTGAAGATGCTCGAGTACTTGGCGCGGCCGTCGAGGAGCTGCTCGAGCATGTCCGCGCGCGCGACGCCGAGAGTCTCCGCGGCACTGTAGAGGTACATGCCGTGGCCGCCCTCGTCCTGCACCTTGGCGATCAGGACCGCCTTGCGCCGCAGCGACGGCGCACGTGTGATCCAGTTGCCCTCGGGCAGCATGCCGACGATCTCGGAGTGGGCGTGCTGGGAGATCTGCCGCACGAGCGTCTGCCGATACGCTTCCGGCATCCAGTCCTTGGGCTCGATCTTCTCGTCGCGCTCGATGCGCTCCTCGAAGCGGCGCTCGAGCGCCGGCTGGCCGCCGGTGCCGGCCGGCCGGGACTCAGGGTTGGGGGAATCGAGGGCCTGGGTGTACATGGCTCGGTGCTGCCGCTCCGCAACGTGACACAGGAACATCGTATCACTATCGTTTTCTGTGTCACGTTATTTCGTGCCAGAATATGGCCATGCCGCCGCTCACGAAACCCGTCGAGGCCCTGCTGCGCCGCTTTCACGGCCAGCGGCCGCTGCGCGGCGGCTCGCTTCTCATCACGATCTTCGGCGATGCCATTGCCCCCCGCGGCGGCGCCGTCACCCTGGGGAGCCTCATCGACCTCGCGCGTCCGTTCGGCCTCGCCGAGCGGCTGGTGCGCACTGCCGTCGCGCGCCTCGCGACCGAGGGCTGGCTCGCCGCCACACGACACGGCAGACGCAGCGAATACCGCCTGACCGAGAGCGGCCGCAAGCTCTTCGCGGAGGCGATCCGCCGCATCTATGGCGTCAACCCCTCGAGCTGGGACGGGCAGTGGACGCTCGCGGTGCTACCGCCCGCCGGCGGGCATGCCCGTGGCAACATCCGCGACGAGCTGCGCTGGCTAGGCTTCGGACAGCTGAGCCCCGGGGTGTATGCGCACCCCGCCTGCACGCTGGCGGAGGCCCGTGGCTGGCTCGTCACGCTCGGCTGCGCCAACCGCTGTTGGCTCTTCAAGAGCGCGACCGAGGGGCTGGCGGCCGACCGCCGGCTGGCGGCCGAGGGCTGGAATCTGGCGGAGCTCGGCCGCCGCTACCGGCGGCTTCGTGACACTTTCGCGCCCGTTGAGGCTGCTGTGCGCGCGTCGGACGCGCTCGCCCCGCAGGCCGCATTCCTCGTGCGGACGCTACTCATCCACGAGTACAGGAAGATCCACTTGCAGGACCCCTTGCTGCCACCCGGGCTGTTGCCCGCGGGATGGGTCGGTACGGAAGCCTACGAGCTGACCGCCAGTCTCTACGCCGCGGTGTTCGCGGCCGCCGAGCGGTTCCTCACCGAGACCGGCGCAACGATCGCGGGGGCGCTGCCGCCGGCAGGCGCCGAAGTGCACGCGCGCTTCGGCGGAAGGCGCGGCGGCCGGCCGGCCCCGACTCCCTAGCTACCAGGTATCCGGCTCCCAGTTCGCCTCGCTGCCGTCGGCAAGCTGCCCGGCGACGATAGTGGTGGCGTCCTTGTAGAAGTGCGGCGGAACGGGCAGGTTGAGCGGGGCAGGCGAGCCGTCCATGACGCGTGCCGAAAGATCGTAGCGCGAGCCGTGGCAGGGGCAGAAGAAGCCGCCCGGCCAGCCCGCGGGCAGATCCGCCGCGTTGAGCTGCGGCCGGTACTTCGGGATGCACCCCAGATGAGTGCAGATGCCGACCACCACCAGGTACTTCGGATTCACCGACCGCTGCACGGGATTCCACCCGGGCAGGTTCGGCGGCTGCTGATCCTCTTTCGACAGAGGATCCTTGAGCTGACCGTTGAGCTTCGGCAGCTCCGCGAGCTGCTCGTCGGTGCGGTGCAGGATCCACACGGGTCGCTGGCGCCACTCCGCGCTCATCATCTCACCGGGTGCGAGGCTCGAGATGTCGATGGTCACCGGCTCACCGAGCGCGCGCGCCGTCTCGCTGGGCTCCATTGACTCGATGAACGGCACCGCGGTCAGTGCCACGCCGACGGCACCTACCGCCGCCGTAGTGGTAGTGAGCATCCGCCGTCGGTCGAGATCGGGCTCGTCCTCGGTCGGTTTGCCAGGCATCGCGGGTGCGTTCTCGGCCATGCTCACGTCCTCCGCCAGTCAGCGAGATTGATGACAGCAATCCGCGAATAGTAGCGGCCCCGCCCGCCCGAGTCACCTGCGGGCTCAGTCCGTCCAGCCGGAGAGCCGCTCGGTGAATGTCTGCAGGAAGCGGTTTGCCCGGCTGCCATCCATCACGCGGTGATCGATGGTCAGGGTGGCATAGCAGCGCGCGCGCGCGACGATCTTCCACCCTCCTCGATCACTACCGCGCGCTTCTCGAGCTTGCCCAGACCGAGGATCGCCGACTGCGGCTGCGGGATGATGATGGGCGCCGCGAGCAGACTGCCGCTCACGCCGTGATTGGAGAGCGTGAACGTGCCGCCGCGCACGTCGGTCGGTGCGAGCGCGCCGTCGCGCGCCCGACGCACCAGCTCCTCGAGACGGCGGGCGGTCTCGAGGAGATCGAGCGACTCGACCTGGTGCAGCACCGGCACCACCAGCCCGGCTTCAGCGGCGGTGGCGATGCCCAGATTGATGGTGTCGTAGATCTCGAGCGCCGCATCCGTCCAGCGGCTGTTCGCCTCCGGTACCGCGCGGATGGCAGTCACCGCGGCCCGCGCGAAGTAGGCCGTCAGTGTCAGTGCGACGCCTCGACGCGCAAACTCTTCGCGATGTCGCTGGCGGTGGGCGAGCACCGCGCCCATATCAACCTCGAACACCGTAGTGACGTGCGGCGCGGTATGAAGCAGGCTTTCGCACCATCCGAGCCGCAATGCGCTTGCGGACGGCAGAGTGCGGCACGCGGTGCGACGGGGCGCCCCCGTCGTCGTTGGAATCAGCCCGGCGCCTCGCACGGTGCTGAGCCCGCGGCTGAGGCGCTGCGCCCGCGGCTGCCGCATCACGTCCGCGACGGTTATTCGACCGCCCTCGCCTGTGCCCTGAACGGACGCCGCGTCCAGCGAATGCTCGGCGAGCAGGCGCCGCACGGCCGGACTCAGCTGCCGTGCCGCCGCGCCGCCCGTTGAGCCCGAGGCAAGCGCGCTGCGCTGGCCGAATCCGGCGGCGAGCCGTGTGCGACTGGCGCGATGCGGCATTGGCGGCGACCGCCGCAGCGACAGGCCGCGGCGACCGCCGCGGACGCCACGCGCAATCCGTCCCCAGGAGCTCGCCCGGCGCCACCTCCTCCTGCTCCTGCTTCAGGATCTCGGTGCAGCACGCCGGCTCCCGGCGAGGCGACCTCGACCGTCACCTTGTCGGTCTCGAGCTCGATCAGCGGCTCGTGCTCGCGTCACCGTCTCGCCGACGCTCTTCAGCCAGCGCAGCACCTGCGAGCGCGTGCCCTCGTTCTGCCCGGCCGGAGCCCTGATCTCCACACTGTTTGCGGCTCATGCCGACATGACTCAAACGCTCGCGATCCGCTGAATGGCCTGCGTGATCGACTCCACGCCGGGAACGGCCGCCTCGAGCAGCCGCGGGCTGTGCGGGCTCGGAATGTCCGGCATGGCGAGCCGCTCGATCGGAGCATCCAGGCTGAAGAAGGCCTCCTTGGCGACGCAGGCCGCGATCTCGGCGCCGAAGCCCGCGGTGCAGGTTGTCCTCGTGCACGATGAGGCAGCGATGCGTCTTCTCGCACCGAGGCGAGCACCGCCTGCTTGTCCCAGGGCGAGAGCGTCCGCAGATCGAGGATCTCCGACATCCACGCCCGATGCCGCCGCAGCGCGCTCGCAGCGCTCCACCATCGCGCCCCAGGTCACGACCGTGAGCTCGCTGCCCCCGCGAATGCGACGCGCCACCCGAACGGCACGACGTACTCGTCGCCCGGATAGGGACGGCGCGCCCACGCGCCATCCAGCAGCGCGCGATGCTCGAAGAACATCGTCGGATCGTTGCCGCGCAGCGCCGCGCGCAGAAGTCCGATCGCGTCCTCGGCGTTCGACGGCACCGCGACCCGCCAGCCGATGCCGTGCACGAAGGCGACCTCGTTGGTCTGGCTGTGCCAGGGATCGCCGCATTTGAAGAACCCGCCCGGCATCCGCACCACGATCGGCGCGGCGAAGCGGTTGCGAGTGCGCCAGCGCATCGTGCCGCAGTCGTTGAGCTGCTCGGCCGCCGGATCGGCGTACTTGCGGAACTGAATCTCCGGCACCGGCAGCAGGCCGGCGAGCGCCATGCCCGACGGCGCGGCCGATGATGCCCTCCTCCGAGAGGCTGGTGTCGAACACGCGCGCCGCGCCGTACTTCTCCTGCAGTCCGAGCGTCGCGCCGTGCACGCCGCCTTTGGGGCCGACGTCCTCGCCGAACACCACCATGCGCGGATTGGGGGCGAGCTCCACATCGAGCGTGCGCCGGATCGCCGTCAGCATGTTGATGCGCGCGGGCTCGGGTCGCGGCTCGCGCGCGAGTGGCGGGAATGTCGTAGCCCGTCGCGCGCGAGCCCGCCCTGCTCCTGCAGCACCTCGCCGCCTCGGCGGCTTCCGCAGAACACGTAGCGGGTCAGCTGACGCGGATCAGGGTGCGGGCGCGCCAAGGCACGCTCGACCGCGGCCTCGACGTCGCGCCGCGCGTCGCTCGCCAAGCGCGCTCCAATCCTGCTCCGACAGGACACGCGGAACGAGGAAACGCTGCAGCCGCTGCAGCGGGTCGCGGGCGCGCTCGCGCGAGATCGTCTCCGGCGACTTGTAGGCCTGCGTGTCCTGGCCGGAGTGGCCGGAGAGCCGCGGCACCGTCAGCCGCAGCAGCAGCGGCCCGCGCTCCTCGCGCACGCGCCGGACCGCTTCGGCCGCGAGTTGCGATGCCTGCGCGCGGATCGGCGCCGTCGCCTTCGAGAATCGTCAGGCCGGAGAAGGAGCGCAGGTTGGCTGCGATGTTGCCGCCGGGCGTCTGCAGCAGCGAGGGCACGGAAATGCCGAAGCCGTTGTCCTCGATGTAGAACAGCATGGGCAGGCGCAGCGTGGTGGCCATCGTCAGCGCCGACCAGAAGCCGCCGGTGGCGACCGAGGCATCGCCGCCCAGCACGACGGCGATGCTGCGCTGCATACGCGGCTGTCGCCGCAGCGCCTCGCGGTGGTAGCGGATGGCCTGCGCCCAGCCGGCCGCCGGCGTGTACTGCGCGCCGACGCCGCCGCACGCCGGCAGCACCGTGGCGCCGCCCCGTCCCGGGCTTGTTGAACACGACGCCGATGTCACGGCCGCCGCTGAAGGAGCCGGTGCGGGCGAGCGGCCCCGCGGCGGCGTCCTCGAGGTCCACTCCGAGCGCCAGCATCAGCGGGCGCGAGCGGTAGTAGACGGTGACGCCGTCGTGCGCGGTCCGTCAGCTGCAGGCCGAGCAGGATCTGCGCGAAGTCGTGGCCGCGCGCCGAGAACTGATAGAGCACCTGCGCTCGGGCAGCAGCCGGGACTCTTCGATGTCGTCCAGGGCGCGCGAGGCGTGCAGCAGGTAGGTCACCCGGCGCCAGTCGGGCTCACGGCCTGGAGGGGGGCTGGCCCGCTCGGGCGGGGGACCGGGGATGCGGCGGCGGACATGGGGCTCTCCTGGCGCGGAACCTGGGACTAGCCGGTCACTGTAGGGCGCGCATGGGGAAATGAGCTTGCGTTCATTGCGCTACGGAAGGCATCAGCTGGCAATATTCTTTCTTCTGATAGCGCCTTGTGGACAAATTCATGCCGAAATCGCTCGACCGGCTCGACCGCCGGATCCTCGATGAGCTGCAAGCGGACGCCCGCATCTCGAACCAGGAGCTGGCCACAGCGCGTAGGCCTCTCGCCCGCGCCCTGCTGGCGACGTCTGCGCCGCCTCGAGGAGGACGGGTTCATCGGCGGCTACGCGACTCTGCTCTCGGCGCCTGCCATCGGCCTGCCCATCCAGGCCTACGCGCTGGTCTCGCTCGAGAACCATCATCCCCAGACGGTGCGGCAGTTCGACCAGCTGGTGCGGGAGCGGCCGGAAGTGCTCGAGTGCCATTCCATGAGCGGGCCGAACGATTACCTGCTGCGCATCGTCGCGGCCAGCATGGATGCGTACGAGCAGTTCCTCTCGACACGCGTGCTGCAGCTGCCCGGCGTCCGCTCGGTCAACACCAGCTTCGTGCTGCGCACGAAGAAGTTCACGACGCGGCTGCCGGTGCCGGATCGAGCACCGACCAGCGCCGCGTTTTCCTGAGCATCAGCTGAAGGTCGTCCATGTCCTGCGGCGTTAGGCGCACCGACGCAGCCGCGGCGTTTTCCTCGAGATGCTCGATCGAGCCGGTTCCCGGGATCGGCAACATCACGCGCGAGCGCCCGAGGAGCCACGCGATCGTCGCCTGACCGACCGTGATGCCGTGGCGCCCGGCGACTTTCTGCCAGCGCCCGCAGGCAGCCGAGCCCCGCGCATGCCGGCCAGAGCCGAGCGGCGCCCACGGGAGGAACGCGATCCCCTTGCCTTCGCAGTACGCGAGCACTTCGTCGGAGTCGCGATCCTCCAAGTTGTAACGGTTCTGGACCGAGACGATCGCTGTCAGGCGCTCACAGCGCTGAGCTCCGCGACATCGACGTTCGACACGCCGATGTGCCCGATCTTGCCCTCGCCCTGCAGCCGCACGAGCTCGCCGATCGAGTCCTCGAGCGGCACCGCGGGATCCGGTGCGTGGAGCTGATAGACGTCGATGCGCTCACGGCGCAGACGCTGCAGGCTGGCCTCGCACGCTTTGCGCAGATGCTCAGGGCGGCCGTCGCGATTCCAATGGTCCGGTCCGGGACGCACCAGCCCGCCTTTGGTGGCGATGACGAGATCGGATGCGTAGGGATGCAGCGCCCGGGCGATCAGGCTCTCGCTGATCCCGGGTCCATACGCATCGGCGGTGTCGATGAAGGTCACGCCGAGACTCACGGCGCGCTGCAACACCCGCACGGCAGTTGCTACGTCCGGAGGGTCGCCCCAGACACCGCGGCCGGTGATGCGCATCGCGCCGAAGCCGAGGCGATTCACCTCGAGGTCGCCGCCCAGGACGAGTTGACCGGCTGCCGCAGCGTTCATGATGGCGCTCATCGATGCTCCGTAGGCCGCTCGTCAGCGGACCGGCAGCGTCGCCGCGCGCGTGACGGTACGCATGGCGAAGCTCGACTGCACGCTGACGACACTGGGCAGCCGTGTCAGATGTTGACTGTGCACGCGCTCGAAGTCCGCAAGGTCCGCCACCACGAGCCGCAGCAGGTAGTCGTGCTCCCCGGTCATGAGGTAACACTCCATCACTTCCGGAATCCTGCGCACGGCGGTCTCGAAGGCGGTGAGCCCGGACTGGCTCTGGCGGTCGAGCGTGATGCTCACGAATACATTGACAGGATAGCCGGCCTTCTGCTGATTGATCAGGGTGGTATAGCCCTCGATCAGGCCCGACTCCTCCAGCGCCCGCACCCGGCGCAGGCAGGCGGACTCCGACAGGCTCACCTCGCTAGCGAGCCGGGCGTTCGTGATCCGGGCATCCTGCTGCAGCAGGCGCAGGATGGCGCGATCGTAGCGGTCGAGCTCCATGGGCGCAGGATTCTGCCATAAAATCACCTCTCTGTCGCAGATTCTGCCTTGGCCGGCCTTTGCCGCGGCCAGTTCGCAAGCTCCCACCGCCCCCAGGGACCTAATCTTCCCGGAGGCATTCACTTTCGGGGGTCGAGTCATGCGTATCGGTGTTCCGCGCGAGATCAAAGTCCACGAGTACCGGGTCGGTCTGGTTCCTGCCGGAGTCCGCGAGCTCACCGCGGCCGGGCATGAGGTCCTCGTGGAGACCGGTGCGGGAGAGGGAATCGGCCTCTCGGATGCCGAGTACCGCGCGGCGGGCGCGGCCATTGCGCCGAACGCGGCCGACGTCTTTGCAAAAGCACAGCTCGTGGTGAAGGTGAAGGAGCCGCAGCCGGCCGAGTGCCAGATGCTGCGGCCGGGGCAAGTCCTCTTTACCTATCTGCACCTCGCAGCGGATCCCGCCCAGGCGCAGGGATTGATCTCGTCCGGCGCGACCGCAATCGCCTATGAGACCGTCACACGCAACCGCTCACTGCCGCTCCTGACACCGATGAGCGAAGTGGCGGGACGCATGTCGATCCAGGTCGGCGCCTCGTGTCTGCAGAAGGCCAACGGCGGCCGCGGTGTACTGTTGGGCGGTGTGCCCGGTGTGCCGCCGGCGAAGGTGGTGATTCTGGGTGGTGGTGTCTCAGGCACTCACGCTGCGGAGATGGCTGTGGGGATGCGCGCGGATGTCACCGTCGTCGATCGCTCCGTCGATCGCCTGCGCGAGCTGTCGAGTCTGTTCGGCGCTTCCCTGCGCACGGCCTACTCCACCGCGGAAACGATTGAGCGTCTGGTGCGTGAGGCCGACCTCGTGGTCGGTGCCGTGCTGATTGCCGGTGCCGCGGCACCGAAGCTCGTGACTCGCGCGATGGTCTCGACGATGCAGCCGGGCTCCGTGTTGGTCGATATCTCGATCGACCAGGGCGGATGCTTCGAGACGAGCCATCCGACGACGCATGCGCAGCCGACCTTCGTGGTCGATGGTGTGGTGCACTACTGCGTCGCCAACATGCCGGGCGCGGTCGCGCGCACCTCTACCTTTGCGCTGACCAACGCCACGCTCCCCTATGTCAGAATGCTGGCCGATCTCGGCTGGCAGGCAGCATTGAAGCAAGACCCGGGTTTCGCGGCCGGGCTCAACGTGCATGCGGGTCAGATCACGCACGAGGCGGTAGCGCAGGCGCTCAACCTGAAGGCGCGACCGCTGAGCGCCGCGGCGGCATGACGGCGGGCTGGCGCGGGCGAGCGTCTGCCGGTAGGCTTCGGACTCCCACCGAGGAGGTCCGAATGTCCCTGAGCAAGCTCGCCCTGCCGGCGGTGCTGCTGGCGGCCTGCGCCGGCACCGCGCTCGCCAAGCCCGTCACCTTCGTGTGCGACCCGGGGCATACGCATCCGAGCTTCGAGGCCGATCACCTGGGCGGCCTGTCGGTCTGGCGCGGTGTGTTCACCAAGTCCTCCTGCACCATCGTGCTCGATCAGCAGCGGCAGACGGGCACCGTGGATGTGACGGTCGATGCCTCTTCCATCGAGCTCGGCGTACCGAAGCTCGACCATGATGTGAGCACGGGGGCGAGTCTCCTCGACTCCTCGCAGTATCCCACCGCGATCTACCGAGGCAGGTTGGCCGATTTTGTCGGCGGCAAGCCCACGAAGGTGATAGGCGAGTTCACCCTGCACGGGGTGACGCATCCGCTGACGCTGGCCGTCGACTCCTTCGAGTGCAAGCAGATCGCGACAATCGATCAGTACCGCTGCGGGGCCGACGCCACGGCGAATTTCGACCGCGATCAGTACGGCGTCGATTTCGGCAAGCCGTTCGGCTTCCTGATGTGGGTGCGCCTGCGCATCCAGGTAGAGGCGGTGCAGAAGGGCTGAGCCTCGCCCGGCTCGGCGTATCCACATTCCCAAGAGATCTGAGAACCGCTGAGGTGCACCCGGCCCGGGGACGGGGCATTGTGTAGACTTCAGTTCGGTCCCCAATGAGCCTTGATACCAGTGCCCCCAGCAGTACCAGACGATGCGCTGATTGACGCCCTGCTCGCCACCGCCGTGACGGCGGGTCGGGCTGCTCTCGATGTCTACCGTGCCGATTTCACCGTCACCCGGAAGGCCGACCAATCGCCCGTCACAGCGGCCGACCATGCATCGGAGAAGATCATTCTCGAGCATCTGGCGCGGCTCGCGCCTGGCGTGCCTGTGGTCGCGGAAGAGTCTGTCGCGGCCGGGTCCATCCCGCAGGTCGGCGAGGAGTTCTTCCTGGTCGATCCGCTGGACGGCACCAAGGAGTTCATCCACCGGCGCGGGGAATTCACGGTCAATATCGCGCTGATCCGGCACGGCACGCCTGCACTCGGTGTCGTTTATGCGCCAGTGGGCGGGATGCTTTACGCCGGCAACGTCGGCAACATGCGCGCTTTTCGATGCTCATATCCTGCGGATGCCGCGACGCCTGGGCCGCGTGAGGCGCTGCGTGTGCGACCCGTACCTGCAGCGGGGATCACGGCGGTCGTATCACGGTCGCACTCCACACCGGAAACTGACGCCTATCTGCGACACTACACGGTGAGCAACCGGGTCTCTGTCGGCTCGTCGCTGAAGTTCTGCCTGGTCGCCGCCGGCGAGGCCGACCTGTACCCGCGCTTGGGCCCCACCATGGAGTGGGACACGGCCGCCGGACACGCGGTGTTGACAGCAGCGGGCGGCAAAGTGCTCGCCCCGGGCGGGAAGCCGCTCGCGTACGGCAAACCCGACTTCCGCAACAGCTTCTTCATCGCGAGCGGGGCACTGACTCCCGTGCCGCTGGCTGCCTGAGGCGCGCATGACTCCCAACACGGACACGCGATCCGGTCACATGCTGTCACAGCACCTGAAGCGCCTCGAGGCGGAATCCATCGGCATCATCCGCGAGGTCGCGGCGGAGTTCCGCAATCCGGTGATGCTCTATTCGATCGGCAAGGACTCCGGGGTGATGCTGCACCTCGCGCTCAAGGCCTTCTATCCCTCGAAGCCGCCCTTTCCGCTGCTGCACGTCGACACCAAGTGGAAGTTTCGCGACATGCTCCGCCACCGCGATGAGATCGCGGCGCGCCATGGGCTGAAGCTGCTGGTGTACACCAATCCCGAGGGCCTCGCCCGCGGCATCAATCCGATCACCTCCGGCTCGCAACTGCACACCCAGGTGATGAAGACCGAGGCGCTGAAGCAGGCGCTCGACAAATGGGAGTTCGATGCGGCCTTCGGCGGCGCGCGGCGCGACGAGGAGAAAAGCCGCGCCAAGGAGCGCATCTTCTCCTTCCGCTCCGCGGGCCACGTCTGGGACCCGCGCAACCAGCGGCCGGAGCTGTGGAATCTCTACAACACGCGCATCAGCAAGGGCGAGACCATCCGCGTCTTCCCGCTTTCCAACTGGACGGAGCTCGACGTCTGGCAGTACACCCGCGCCGAGAAGATACCGGTGGTGCCGCTCTACTTCGCCGCTCCCCGCCCGGTGGTCGAGCGCGATGGTCTCCTCATCATGCGCGATGACGATCGCATGCCGCTGCGGCCCGGCGAGGTCGAGCAGCTGCGGATGGTGCGGTTCCGCTCGCTCGGTTGCTATCCGCTCTCGGCGGCCATCGAGAGCCAGGCCACGAGCCTCGATGACATCATCGAGGAGATGCTGATCGCACGCACCTCGGAGCGCTCGGGCCGCCTCATCGACAGCGACGAGGCCGCCTCGATGGAGAAGAAAAAGCGCGAGGGGTACTTCTGATGGGGGCAAGGGCATGACTGCTTATGTGCACGACCAGGTGACGGTGGGCACGGGGCGCCGCGGCGGACCCGAGAAGGGACTGCTGCGCTTCCTCACCTGCGGCTCGGTGGACGACGGCAAGTCGACGCTCATCGGGCGGCTCCTCTACGACACCAAGCTCATTCTCGAGGACCAGCTCGCGGCCCTGAAGCGCGACAGCCGCAAGCACGGCACGACGGGAGATGACATGGATTTCGCGCTGCTCGTCGACGGCCTCGAGGCCGAGCGCGAGCAGGGCATCACCATCGATGTGGCGTACCGGTTCTTCTCGACGCCGCGCCGCGCCTTCATCGTCGCGGACACGCCGGGCCACGAGCAGTACACGCGCAACATGGCCACCGGGGCCTCGAACTCGCACGCCGCGGTCATCCTGATCGATGCGCGCAAGGGCGTCCTCACCCAGACGCGCCGTCACAGCTACATCTGCTCTCTGCTCGGCATTCGCCACGTGCTGCTCGCGGTCAACAAGATCGACCTGGTCGATTTCTCGGGCGAGCGCTTCCACCACATCGTGGGCGACTACCTCGGCTTCGCACAGGCGCTCGCCTTCACCTCGATCACGCCGATTCCAGTATCGGCGCGCTTCGGCGACAACGTCACCACGCGCTCGCAGCGGATGTCCTGGTATGACGGGCCGACACTGCTCGAGCACCTCGAGGATCTCGATGCCAGCGAGGGTCTGGAGGGCAAGCCGTTCCGCTTCCCCGTGCAATGGGTCAACCGGCCCAACCTCGACTTCCGCGGTTTCTCGGGCACCGTGGCGTCCGGCGTGGTGCGGCCTGGCGACAAGGTGGTCGTGGCCGCTTCGGGACGGGAGGCGACGGTCGCGCGTGTCGTCACCGCGGACGGCGATCTGCCGGAGGCGTCCGCCGGTGATGCAATCACCGTCACGCTGCGCGAAGAGGTGGATGTGGCCCGCGGCGACATGCTCGCGGAGGCCCATTCCCGGCCGGAAGTCGTCGACCAGTTCGCCGCGCAGGTGCTGTGGATGATCGAGGAGCCGATGCTGCCCGGGCGCTCGTACCTCATGCGCATCGGCACGAAATATGTCCCGGCTCGGGTGACCAGCCTCAAGCACAAGACCGACGTCAACACCCTGGAGCACATCGCGGCGAAGACCCTCGCGCTCAACGAGATCGGTCTCTGCAATCTCTCCACGGCCACGCCGGTGGCGTTCGATCCCTACTCGGAGAATCGGGAGACCGGCGCCTTCGTGCTGATCGACCGCTTCACCCATGCCACCGCCGGCGCGGGCATGATCACCTTCGGGCTGCGGCGCGCCACCAACATCCACCTGCAGGCGCTGCTGGTCGACAAGACGGCGCGCGTGCGCCTGAACGGCCACCGTCCCGCCATCCTCTGGTTCACGGGACTCTCAGGTTCCGGCAAGAGCACCATCGCCAACATCGTGGAGCGGGAGCTGCACGCCCATGGCGCGCACACGTACATGCTGGACGGCGACAACGTGCGCCACGGGTTGAACCGCGATCTCGGCTTCACCGATGCCGACCGGGTGGAGAACATCCGCCGCGTGGGCGAGGTCGCGCGGCTCTTCGTCGATGCCGGCGCGATCGTGCTCTGCTCCTTCATCTCGCCTTTCCGCGCGGAGCGCCGCATGGTGCGCGAGCTCGTCGGTGACGGCGAGTTCGTCGAGGTTCACGTCGATACGCCGCTCGAGGTCTGCAAGCAGCGCGACCCGAAGGGACTCTACGCCCGGGCCATGGCGGGCAAGATCAAGAACTTCACCGGCATCGACTCCCCGTACGAGCCGCCGGAAAAGGCCGAGATCGTCGTCGATACCAGCACGGGCTCGGCAGAGGACGTCGCCGCGCTCATCGTCGCGGCGCTGCGGGAGAAGCAGATCATTTTGTGAGCAGCACGATCTTGCCGATGTGCGTGCCGGATTCCATCAGCTCATGGGCGCGCGCGGCTTCCCGCAGCGGGAAGCGCGCGTGAATCACGGGCCGCAGCGATCCTGACTCGAAGAGCGGCCAGACCTCGCGGCGCAGCGCCGCGGCAATCGCGCCTTTGCTCGCCACGCTCTGCGGACGGAGCGTCGAGCCGCCGAGCCAGAGGCGTTTCTTCATCAGGGCGGCCAGGTCGAGCTCCGCCTTGGTGCCGTGCTGAGTTGCAATGACGGCGATGCGGCCGTTCACGGCGGCCGCGGCCATGTTCCTCGCCAGGTAGTCGCCGCCGACCATGTCGAGCACGACATCGGCACCCTCCCCGCCTGTCGCCTCCAGCGTCGCGGCCACGAAGTCCTGCTGTTTGTAATCGATGGCCACGTCGGCGCCCAGCCTGCGGCATGCTGCGCACTTGTCCGCCGTTCCCGCCGTAACGATGACGCGGGCCCCGAAAGCCTTGGCGAGCATGATGGCGGTCGTACCGATCCCACTCGAGCCGCCGTGGACCAGCAATGTCTCGCCAGGCTGCAATCGAGAGCGGATGAAGACGTTGTAGTAGACGGTGAAGAACGTCTCCGGCAGTGCGCCGGCCTCTTCCGTTGACAGCGTGCCGGGAACCGGAAGGCATTGCACCGCGGGTGCGGCAACGTACTCCGCGTATCCACCGCCAGCCACTAGTGCACAGACGCTGGCACCGATGGCAGGGTCGGTTACGCCATCCCCAGCTCGCACCACCTCTCCTGCCACCTCCAGGCCCGGAATGTCCGTTACGCCCTTGGGGGGCGGATACAGGCCTTTTCGCTGCAGTACATCCGGGCGATTGACACCCGCCGCCGCCACCCGGATCAGCACCTCACCCAGCCCAGGCTGCGGTACCGGCCGCGACACCGGGCGCAGGCTCTCCGGCGGCCCCGGTGCGGCGATCCCGATCACGGTCATGCGGGCAGGTAACTGGCTCATAGCTGATGATTGTCGCTCGCCTGCTCCCTCCCGCGCCAGCCGCAATGGCGGCCGTACTTCTCGCGCAACCGCTCACGCTCCTCGGGCGTCAGGCTGTCCCAGCGCTCGCGCCAACCGCGGTGTCGCCAGGGCCCATGATGCCCGCGCAAGCCGCCGAGCAGAACGCGGCTCAGCACGAGCAGCCCCGCCGCTTGCAGATAGTGCAGCGGGCGCACGCCGAACAAGCTGGGCAATAACGCGTTCCACAGCAACATCACGATCCAGCTGAGGGCGGCCAACGCGATGATGGCGAATCCGGCAAACGCCATGCCCTTCCAAATCCAACGACGGCCTCTCACATTTCTCTCCTCATCTCACGAGCACTCTCACTCATTCCGCAACCACTCCTCATAAGCCTCCCTCAGGCTCTCCCGCAGGCGCAGCACCGCATATCGCTTGCGCGACAGCAGTGTGTTGATCCCGACACCCCAGCGCGCCGACAGCTCCTTGAAGCTTGCGCCCTCGAGCTCGTGCGCGACGAATATCTCGCGCTGCTCTCCCGGCAGCTCCGCCAGCGCCCGCTCGAGCTCCTCGAGCAGGAGCTCGCGAACCAGAGCCGCATCAGGACCCTCCTCGACGGGCGGCAGCAGCCTGTCCAGCGTGGAGTCCGCCTCCTCTTCCTCGGCAGCGATATCGCCGAGCAATTGCGGCCGCCGCTTGCGAAACCGATCGATGATGCGATTGCGCGCCACCCGGATGAGCCATGCGCCAACCTGCTCGATCGGCTGCATCAGCCGGTAAGCCGCGACCAGCTCGTAGAGCGCCTCCTGCAGCACATCCTCCGCCTCCGCCGCATCCGCGACTCTCTTGCGGATGAAGGCAAGCAAGCGTCCCCGCTCGCGCCGCACGACGGACGCGATCTCGGAATCCTGCAAAGAGACGCTCGATGGCTTAGGCAGTGTTGCATCCATCCCGTAAATGCAGACGGGGGCGGGGTGCCCGATATTTTGAGCCGAGCCGGGAGGGCTCGGGCTGAGGAACGCAGCGACGGAGGGCCGAAAAATTCGGGTAGGGACGATGTTCGCTCGATTCGGAGTAAGTGGGAGTATTACTACCACTTACTCCGAATAAAACGAACTAGTTTCAGGGTCGAAAATTTTGACGCCCCATGGGTCTCTCCCTCCTCGGGGCGCGCAATAGTCTCAGCTACGATGCCAGCGCGTTCTCGGTCTCGAACAGCCTCTCGGCCGCGACGGGCCGGCCGAACAGGTATCCCTGGTAGTGGGTGCAGCCGCACTCCCGCAGCACCTCGAGCTGCTCGTTCGTTGCCACCCCCTCAGCGATGACGTCCAGGGCAAGGTGACCCGCGATGCCGATGATGGTGGAGACGATCGCCCTGTCGTTCTGATCGGACGCAATGTCGTGCACGAATGATCTGTCGATCTTCAGCTGGTCGAGCGGCAGCCGCTTGAGATATTGCAATGAAGAATAGCCGGTGCCGAAGTCATCCAGCGCGAACTGCACTCCTTCCGCCTTGAGCAGGTTCATGGTGCTCACCGTTCGCTCGAGATCCCCCTGCAGCAGGGTCTCGGTCAATTCCAGCTTCAGCTTGCGGGGATCGATCCCGTGGCGGCGGATGCAGCCGAGTACGTGCACGGCGAACTCCGGCTGCTGAAACTGCAGCGAGCTGACATTGACCGCCATCGACAGCTCACGGGTGCGGGCGTTGCGCCTCCAGGCGGCCAGCCTGGCGCAGGCGGCATTCATGACCCACTCTCCGATCGGGACGATGAGGTGCGTTTCTTCGGCGAGTGCGATGAACTCGCCCGGCGATATCAGCCCGCGCTCCGGGTGATTCCAGCGCAACAGCGCCTCGGCGCCGAGCTCGCGGCCGCTCTCATCCACCTGGATCTGGTAGTAAAGCGTGAATTGCGAGGCGGCGATGGCCCGGCGCAGCTCGCCCTCGAGCGCCGCACGCGCGCTGACGCTCGCCTGCATGCGGGGGTCGAAAAAACGCAGCTCATTGCGCCCGGATTTCTTCGCCTGATGCAGCGCGATGTTGGCCTGCTTGATCAGATCCTGTGCCGTCTGATGACCGGCGAGAATGGCCGCACCCACGCTGCAACTGACATGGATCGTGCCGTCCGACAATGTGTAGGAACCCGACACCGCATGCACCATTTTCAGACCAAACGTCTTGGCCTGCGCGGCCGCCGTCAGGGGCTGTGCCGCGAGGTTCTCGAGCAGCAGGATGAATTCGTCGCCGTCGCCGCGGGCGAGCAGCCCGCCCGCCCGCACTTCGGCCGACAGCCTGGCCGCCGCCTGCTGCAGCAGCGCATTGCCGGCAGCGTGACCGACCGTGTCATTGACGTTCTTGAAGTTGTCGAGGTTGAGGAGCAGCAGCGCCCCGTAGCGGCCGCTGCGGGCACTGGTCGCGAGGGCCCGCTCGACCCGGTCCTGCAACAGCTCCCGGTTGGGAAGCTGAGTCAGCTGATCGAAGAACGCCAGGTGACGGATGCGCTCCTCGGTTTTCTGTCGCTCCGTGAAATCCATCAGGAACGACATGGTCAAGGCGCCATCCGCGAGCTCGATGCGCTTGGTCGAGACGAAGAGGGGAAATTCACTGCCGTCCCTGCGCAGGCCGACGGTCTCGTAGGTCGTCGGGGCCGGCAGGCCTCCGCGACGTCGCTCGATCAGATCCTGCATCTCGGCGCGGTGGCTTGGCGCGATACGCTGCAGCAGCGGCGTTCCGGATACCTCGTCGGCGCTCGCGTAGCCGAACATAGTCAGGTAATGCGCGTTGACCTCGAGGGTGATCCCGTCGCGGCTGAACGATATCGCGAGCGGCGATTGCACGATGAGGGTCCGCAGCCGCTCCTCGGAGTCGAGCAGGCGCCGCTTCATCTGCTGCGCCATGGTCGCCCCGGCGACGGCAAGGACGATCAGGATTCCGAACGGACCGGCGGCGAACCCGTGAATGATCGATAGATGCACCAGGCCGCCTTCCACGGCGAACGGCACGAAGATGGCGAGCGCGGCTATCATCCACAACGCCGACCGCTCCCGCGTGCGCCGATACAGGGCGAGCATCAGCACCAGAGCGTAGATGACCACGCCGTCCAGGGCGGCAACGGTAAAGTAAGCCAACGGTCCGCCGCGACCGATGCCCATCGCGATGCTCTCGCCCCATGGGAGCTGCAGACGCTCGATGCCGTCAAAGCGCGCATATTGCAACCCGTACGGCCGCGTCTCGTTGGTGACAATCAGGGCGAGACAGACCAACGCATACACGGCGAAGGCGATTCGTGAGGTACGCGCCGTCATCCTGGCGTATCGCGTGATGAATACGCAGAACGCAAACGCGGCCAGAATCAGACAATCCAGGTTGAATTTCAGCGTCCGGAGAAACTCTGCCGCGGTCGCGGCCTGCAGCATTCGCGCGCCGAACAAGGCCACCAGGGCGGCGAAGAGACAGGTTGCCGCGAAGACATGCAATGTACGCGCATCGCGCCGACCGGCGGGCGCGACGAGGCTATAGAGCATCGCGTAGGCGATCGCTCCGGACAGAACGTAAAGACTGGGAACGACTACGGCCACCGGCTGCGAGTATATGCCCGGGGCGCGACCGGGTGCGACGACCGTCGCATGTTGCGGCGCCCCCGAATGTGCGCTGCAGCACGGAAAGGGTGCCGCGCCGCCCTACTGCAGGAGACTCTGCCCCTGAACGGCGAGCGTGCCCGATCTGCCGTCGACAACCCCTGACTCGATCGCACACCGCGGCAGCCGGGAAGGATCGAGCGCCCGCGAATACGAAGCCAGGTCAGTGAGATCGAACCCCCGCTCCCGCCAGACTTGCAACAGCCGCTCGAACCCCTGCAGGTATGCCCCGCCCTCGAGCTCGGCATGCAGCGTGAACACCTGGTCGCCACCATCCTCGGTCAGCGCCAGCAGGTGGTCGACAGGCGCGGCCCCGCCGAGGTCTTCCCGGCCGATCAGCTCATCGAGCGTCGGTAAGGTCGTCGGCAACTGCGGCACCGGAATCTCACTTCCCGCGACCATGGGCAGGAACGGACATCGGCCCCGGGTATCCGACGCGTACCGAAACCCCAACTCCTGCTCCAGCCCCGGTACGCACCCATTCACCTGCCAGCCCGCTGCGCCATGCGCCTCGGGAGCGCGATCGAACACCCGGATGAACTCCTCACGCGCCAGCATGAGCTCGTCGCCGCGTCCACGGCTCGCTTGCCTGCGCCACCCCGTCCTGCCACTTGATGTGGTCGTAGGTGTGAACGCCCACCTCGAACCCACGCCGCGCCACCTCTCGCATGACCTCCGCGCACCGTCGCCCGATATGCGGCCCCGGGAGGAGCACGCCGTAGAGCAGTGTCTTGACACCGTAGTGTTGCGTCACCGAAGTCCGGCGCACCTTGCCGAGGAACCCGCGGCGAAAGACGCGCTTGATCGCCCTCCCGGTATGATCAGGGCCGAGGCTGAAGAGAAAAGTTGCCCGCGCACCGGCGCGCTCCAGCGCCGCGGCGAGCCGCGGCACCCCTTCCCGCGTGCCCCGATAGGTATCGACGTCGATCTTGAGCGCGATGGTGGCCATCAATCCAATGCTGCCGGACGGGCCTCGAGCTCACGCGCGAGCTGCGCGAGGTCGGCCGGACCTGCCGCGGTTGCAGCCGCGAGGATTCTGAGCACGCCGCCATCCCTGCATGCCACGTAACACCCGCCCTGCGCGCCGAAGAGTCGCGCCCGGTCCGAGGCCGCGATGAGCCTGGATTCGACGCGCGTGCGGTGAATCCACCAGCTGCCGGCCGTCGACTTCGGTGAATGCGCCGGGAAAGGGAGGCGCCACCGCACGCACGAGATTGTGGATGCGCACGCGCCGGCTGGCCCCAGTCGATGCGGCCATCCGCCGGCCGTGCGCCGGCCGAAATACTGGCCGGGCTCGATGAGCTGCGGCCGGCGCGGCGCATCGCCCGCGACCAGGCCCGGCAGGGAGCGCGCCAGCACGATCTCCGCCGCGACGGTCACTTTGCCGAACACTGCGCGCGCATCGTCGTCCTGCAGTATCGGCACGGCCAGCTGGTCGACGATGTCGCCCGCATCGGCCCGCGCCACCATGTAGTGCAGCGTCGCGCCGGTCTCCCGCTCCCCGTTGAGGATCGCCCAGTTGACGGGCGCACGGCCGCGATACTTCGGCAGCAGCGAGCCGTGGATGTTCAAAGCGCCGCGGCGGGCGCTCTGCAGGAGAGGCGCGCCGAGCATCGAGCGGTAGTAGAAGGAGAAGATGAAGTCAGGCTGAAGCTGCGCCACCCGCTCCGCCAGCTCCCCACTGTTGGCGTCGTCCGGCATCACCACCGGCAGTCCATATTCCGCGGCCGTATCGGCGACGCTGGCGAACCATCGGTTCTCATCGGGGTCGTCCCTGACAGTCACGACCAGAGGCACCTCGACCTGCGCCGACAGGAGTGTCTTCAGGCAGCGGACACCGACATCGTGGTAGGCGAAGACGACCGCCCGGGCGCCGCTCATTGCTCGGCCCGTCCTGGGCCTCACCCCCGCTCCCGCGGGGGCCGACACGCCCCGCGTGTCGTCATGAATTGCTCCAGGCAATTCATTCGGCCGTGCCGCGCGCACGCTCGGCGCGCAGCATCTCCGTGTGGTCGAGCTCCGGGTGCAGGCCGCGCCGGCTTCCGGCAGGGCCCGCCGCTCCGTCCTCTGTGGCTCGCCCTCTTCCAACACCGCCGCGACCGTGTACCGCGGCCGCTGGCGCACCTGCTCGTAGATGCGTCCGACGTATTCGCCGACGACGCCGAGACCGACGAGCAGCACCCCGATCAGGAAGAACGCGATGCCGAACAGCGTGAACACGCCCTCGACCTCGGATCCGATGAAGAGGCGGCGGATCGGCCAGCACGACGACGAAGAAGAACGAAACCAGCGCCAGCGCCATGCCCGCCATGGAGAAGAACTGCAGCGGCACGACCGAGAAGCCGGTCATGAGGTCGAAGTTGAGACGGATGAGGCGGTAGATGCGAATACTTCGACTGCCCGGCGGTGCGCTCCGCGTGCGCCACCTCGATCTCGACCGGATGGCGCGCGAATGTATATCCCAGCGCCGGCACGAAGGTACTGACCTCGACACAGCGGTTGATCGCCTCGACGATGCTGCGGTGATAGCCGCGCAGCATGCAGCCCTGGTCGGTGATCCGGATCGAGGTCGTGCGCTCGCGTATCCGGTTCATCAGGCGCGAGGCGGCCTTGCGCCACTAGACATCGTGGCGCCGCACGCGCACGGTTCCGACGTAGTCGGCGCCCGCGTCCATGGCGGCGACGATCTTGCCGATCTCCTCCGGCGGGTTCTGCAGATCCGCATCCAGAGTGATCACGTAGTTGCCGCGCGAATGGGCAAAGCCCGCGAGAATCGCCATGTGCTGGCCCGCGTTGCGCGTGAGCAGGATCACCCGCGTGGTATCCGGACGACGCTCGAACTGGCCGCGCAGCACGGCCACGGAGCGGTCGCTGCTGCCGTCGTCGACGAATACCACCTCGTAAGGCCGCCCGAGCTGATCGAGCGCCGGGTACAGCCGCGCGAACAGGCTGCGCGAGGCCCTCCTCCTCGTTGTAGACGGGAATGACGACCGAGAGCGTCGCGGTCATCTTCGCGCTCCCTTCAGATACGTCGGTTGTCGCCTCGACTACGCGGTCCACGTCGGACGGCTCCATCGCCGGGAAGAGCGGCAGCGTCACGGTCTCGCGGCCGATGCGCTCCGCGTTCGGGAACTGGCCTTCGCGGTAGCCGAACGCGCGGTAGGCGCGTGAAGAGGTGGATGGCCGGACGTAGTGCACGCCCACGCCGATGCCGCGCTCCTCCATCGCTCGATGAACTGCAGTCGGGAAATGCGCAACCGCTCGAGCGGCAGCAAAGGCGTGAACATGTGCCAGTTGTGCCCGTCATCACCGCGCGCCGGCAGGCGCACCGGCGCATCGCGTGCCCCACAGCTCGAAATAGCGCGCGACAAGCTCCCGGCGGCGCGCATTGAATCGCTCGAGCGAGGCGCAGCTGACCCAGGCCCACCGCGCGCCGCCACATCCGACAGGTTGGCCTTCCCGGCGGCGAACAGGGTGTCGACCTCATCCGCCGCGACCTTGCTCTGGCCGTGGCAGCGGTGCAGCTCGAGCTGACTCACCTCCTCCGGCGAGCCGCCGACTATCGCAGCCGCCCTCGATGGTGGTGAGTTCTTGTTGGGGTGGAAGCTGAAGCAGACGAGGTCGCCGAAGCTGCCGATGCGCCTGCCGCGCCAGGAGGAGCCGATCGCCTGCGCGGCATCCTCGATGACACGCAGCCGGTGGCGCCCGGCAATGGCATATAGCCGGTCCATGTCGACCGGCAGGCCGCGCGAAATGCACCGGCATGATCGCGCGGGTACGGGGTGTGATGGCGGCCTCCACCTGATCAAAGTCGATGTTGCGGGAAGTCGAGGCCGACGTCGACGAACACCGGGCGCGCGCCGACCCGCACGATGACGTTGGCGGTGGCAACGAAGCTCATGGCCGGCGTGATGACCTCATCGCCCGGGCCTATGCCGCGGCCAGCAGAGCCATCTCCAGGCCGCGGTCGCCGGGATCTGCGTGCGCACCGGGCGGCCGCCCAGGTACCCCGACAGCGCCGCCTCGAGCTGCTCGACCTTCGGTCCCGAGGCGAGCCATCCGGAGCGCAGCACTTCGGCCACGCCCTGGATCGTCTCCTCATCTATGGTCGGCCGGGTAAACGGCAGGAACGGCTTCATGACTTCTGAGCGGCACCAGAACCACTCCGAACACGATGACCGCGATGCCGGCCACCCGCTGCACGTTGGGCATCTCCCCGAGCAGCCACCAGGCGAGTCCGACATTGATCACGTAGCCCAGCGAGAGCAGCGGGTATGCCTGACTCACCGGCACGCGCGACAGCCCCACCACCCAGACGATGACGCTCAGGCCGTAACATCCGAGGGCCACCCACAGCCACGGCACCGTGAGGATCTCGAGCGAGCGCGCAGCATGGCCCCGCTGCCCGCCATCAACGGCCCGGTCCTCTCGCGTCGCGGCCTTCAGGCCGAGCTGCGCCAGGGCGTTGAGCAACACTCCGCAGCAGAGGAAGGAGAAAGCCGACAGTCTCATGAGCGGCTCACCGCGACCGTGGAGCTGTCCTGCGCAATGACGCGGCCCGGCAGGCCCTGCTGGCGGTAATCATCCCACACGCGCGGATCGAAGAATGCCATGGCATCGCTGCTGGCGTCCCACGTGTGTACGAACTGCTCGACCGAGGCGGTCTGCCGGCCGGGCTCACTCTCCTCGCCGAAGTCGAGCTCGCCCGAGCCCTCGAAGTCGACCAGGATCAGGGTCCGGCCGAGATAAGGAGGTATGGTCTGACGATACTGCCCGACGCTGTAGAGAGCCGTCCCCGGATGCACGTCAGGAGCGACGGCCTGAACCAGCGCGTATGCAGACCGCGAGGGAGGGATAACGGTGTACTCGCAAAGCAGCGCCTGCCAGATGAATGCGAAGAGCAGCGCCACAGCCAAAGGGCGCATCTTCCTGCCCGCCGCTACGGCCGCCAGCGCGGCAACTGCCGCGGCAATCGCCCATTCCACCGCCTCGCGGGGAACCAAGCCGTCACGGTGCTGCGAATAGACGAGCAGCCCCGCGGCGACGAAGAGAGCGAGCCCGGCGCCGACTGCCGTGGAGCGGGACAGGAATCCCGCCCGCGCGGTGACGGCGACGCCGGTGAAGGCCGCCAGTAGCGGGAACATCGGCAGGATGTAAGTCGCCAGCTTCGAGCCCGAGACGGAGAAGAATACGAGCGTCACCACTGAAAATAATAGCAGAAATTTCAGTGGCTTGAAATGTGAATTTAAACTCGATTCGCGCCATGCTGCGCAGCGCCGCGCGCGCCCAGCGGCACGAGCCACGGCAACGCCCCGAGCACCAGCAGCGGCAGGAAGTACCACCAGGGCTCGACGCGCTGTGCACCGTTGGTGAGAAAGCGCTGCGAAATGCTCGTGGACGAAGAAGAACTGCGCGAAGCTCCGGGTTGCGCAGCGACACCAGCGACGAACCAGGGCGCCGCCAGCAGCAGAAACAGCGGCACGCCGAGGGCAACGTGCAGCCGCCGCCAGGGTGAGCGTGTCGCGCTCGACCAGCTGTAGACGAATGAGTGTGCCGCCGGCGAGCACCCCGACGACGATCCCTTTGGTCAGAACCGCGAGCGCGGCCGCCGCCCAGGCACGCGAGCATCCAGCGCCGCTCCTGGCGCGGAGCGCTGCGGCGCGCTCTGCGCCAGGGTGAACGCCAGCACCGCGGCGGTCAGCAAGAACGTGAAGCCCGCATCGAGCAGATCCAGATGCCCGACGATGACAAAGTACGGACTCACGGCCAGGGTCGCCACCGCCGCGAGCGCGCGGCGCGCCGGCCATAGAGGCGCGCCAGTCCAGCCATAGACCAGCGGCAGGCAGGCGAAGGCGAGGCCGACGGTCCACAGCCGCGAGCTCCACTTGCTCACGCCCACCACGGTGTAGACGGCGGCCGTCGCCCAGTACTGCAGCGGCGGCTTCTCGAAGTACTTCAGCCCGTCGAAGCGCGGCGTGATCCAGTCGCCGCTCGCAGCATCTCGCGCGGAATCTCCGCGTAGCGGCCCTCGTCCGGATCGAACAGTGGGCGCACCTGCGGGTGGCTGAACCAGGCGACCGCCAGCACGAGCCACGCAGCCAGCCGAGCCGCGCGCGCCGCACCTGCCCCGCCTCGATGCATGCGTCCGGCTGCGCGCCGCCTAGATGCCGGCCGTGGCCGCCGGCGCGCCGAAGCCTTCCTGGTTCACGTAGAACTCGATGGTGCGGCGGATGGCCGTGTCCATGTCGGTGCTCGGCTGCCAGCCGAGATCGCGCTTCGGCCGCCTCGATGTTCGGGCACGCGCACCTGGATGTCCTGGTAGTACTTGCCGTAGTACTCGCCGGCGGAGACGTCGACGATCTCCGTGGCCGCGGCGCTCTCGCGCAGCACCGGAAACTCCTGCGCGATGCGGATGGTGCGCTGCGCCAGGTCGCGGATGGAGATGCAGTTGCCGGGATTGCCGATGTTGAAGATGCGGCGCGTGGCGCAGCCCTGGCCTTGTTCTCGAGGATGGTCAGCAGGCACTCGATCGCATCGTCGATGTAGGTGAAGGAGCGCTTCTGGCTGCCGCCGTCGACCAGCTTGATCGGCCGCCGGTAGAGCACGTTCGAGAGGAACTGCGTGAAGACGCGCGAGCTGCCCTCCTTCGGCTCCTCGACGTTGTCGAGGTTCGGCCCGATGAAGTTGAACGGGCGGAACAGCGTGTAGTCGAGGTTGTCGCGCACGCCGTAGGCGTAGATGACGCGGTCGAGGAGCTGCTTCGAGGCCGCGTAGATCCAGCGCTGCTTGTTGATCGGGCCGTAGACGAGCGGGCTCGTCTCCTCATCGAGCACCGCATCCGGCGACATGCCGTAGATCTCGGAGGTCGAGGGGAAGATCAGCCGCTTGCTGTACTTGACGCAGTGGCGCACGATCGTCGAGGTTCGCCTCGAAGTCGAGCTCGAAGACCCGAGCGGATGCGTGACGTACTGCGCCGGGTTGGCGATCGCCACCAGCGGCACGACCACGTCGCACTTCTTGACGTGGTACTCGACCCATTCCCTGTTGATGGTGATGTCGCCCTCGACGAAGTGGAAGCGCTGGTCCTGCAGGCAGGTCGCCGAGCTTGTTGTCGGCGAGGTCGATGCCGTACACCTCCCAGTCCGCGTCTTGCGCAGGATGGCGCTCGTGAGGGCGCTGCCGATGAAGCCGTTCGCTCCGAGGATCATGATTTTGAGTGGCATGGGAGTCCTTGGCTTGCGCGGGTTTCGGCCCGCTTGGGCTAAAAACCGGCAATTCTAGCAGCAGCGGGTGATCCCGCTCCACTTGCGCTCTTCCCGCTCGCGGTAGAACGCCGGCCTGCTCAAGGGGGGACCGGCGTGAGCGCGCGCGTGGTGTGTCAGATACCTCTCGTAGGCATCGTCCCCGGAGAGCCCGCGCAGCCAGCCCACGGCCCCAGCCAGGAGCCGCCGCAGGGCCCGCCACATGCCGCAAGCCCTCACGTCCCGCCCTCCTGCCGGACCCGGGCGCCAAGGACCAGGACCTGCGGGCGCGCCGCCTCGTAGGGTGTCTCGGAGCTCGCGGAGACCGGCAGGCCGCGCAGCTTGCGGCCGCAGACACGGGCCATGTCCAGGATGACGAACCACAGAATGACCGTGAAGAGGCCCGTGAGCCAGGCATCGAGCCGCTGATTGAAGATGAGCTGCGCCGCCGCCGCCGGCGCGGGCAAGGTGCCCGCGGCGAGCTTTGCGGCCAGAGCGCGGGCGGCGGCGAGGAGCCCGATGTGCGGATCGGGGCTCACGAGCTTCTGCCATGCCGCCACCGTGGTCACGACCGCGAGCCACGCCAGCGGGCCCAGCGTCACCCAGGCATGACGCGCCTTGCCCGACTTCACGAGGATCCCGGTCGCCACCGAGAGCGCGATGGCCGCGAGCATCTGGTTGGCGATGCCGAAGAGCGGCCACAGGATGTTGACCCCGCCGTTGGGATCGATCACGCCGATGTAGAGGAAGTATCCCCAGCCGGCAACGACGACGGTGCTCGAGAGCAGCACGGAGGGGTACCAGGACGTGCGGCCGAGCGGCGGGTAAACATGGCCGAGCAGATCCTGGAGCATGAACCGGCCGACCCGCGTCCCCGCATCGAGCGTGCTCAGGATGAATACCGCCTCGAACATGATGGCGAAGTGGTACCAAACGCTGAGGAGGCCCCGTCCGAAGGTATTGCCGAAAATGCTGGCCATTCCCACTGCCAGCGATGGCGCACCGCCCGTACGCGCGAACAGCGTGGCCTCTCCCATCTCATGCGCCAGCGTCTGCATCTGCTGCACCGTGACGGGGAATCCCCAGCCCGTGATCGTGTGCACCGCCGCCGCCGCGGTGCTGCCCACCACGCCAGCGCCGGTGTTGATGGCGAAGTACACCCCGGGATCGAGCAGCGTCGCGGCGATGATGGCCATGATGGCGACGAACGACTCGAGCATCATGCTGCCATAACCGATGAGCCGCACATCCGCCTCGCTGGCGATGAGCTTGGGCGTCGTGCCGCTCGCGACCAGCGCATGAAAACCCGAGACCGCGCCACAGGCGACGGTGATGAAGACGAAGGGGAATATCTTGCCGCCGAAGAGCGGCCCGTGGCCGTCGACGAAAGACGTCAGCGCCGGCATCCTGATCTGCGGATGCAACAGCAGGATTGCGATCGCAAGCAGCGCGACGGTACCGAGCTTGAGAAAAGTGGACAGGTAATCGCGCGGCGCGAGCAGCAGCCACACCGGCAGGATGGCCGCGATCCAGCCATACCCGATCACGAACCCCGCGAGCGGCAGGCTCGACCAGTCGAAGAAACCGCGCAGCAGCGGATGCGCATCGACCCAGCCTCCGCCCCAAACCGCGAGCAGCACCAGCGCGACCCCGAGAGCCGAGCCTTCGAGGATGCGTCCCGGGCGCAGGCGCCGCATATGCAGCCCGACGATGATCGCCACCGGCACGGTGGCGAAGACGGTCGCCGTCGACCAGGGACTGTCCTTCATGGCGTTGACGACCACGAGGCCGAGCACGGCGATGAGCAGGATCATGATGAGGAGCGTACCGATGAGCGCGGCGAAGCCGCCGAGCGGCCCGAGCTCCTCACGCGCCATCTGACCGAGGCTGCGGCCGTCACGGCGGGTAGAAAGCAACAGGATCGTCATGTCCTGCACGCACCCGCCCAGCACCGAGCCCACCAATATCCAGAGCGTTCCCGGCAGATAGCCGAACTGCGCCGCCAGCGTAGGCCCGACGAGCGGCCCCGGGCCCGCGATGGCGGCGAAGTGATGTCCGAACACTACCCATCGATGCGTCGGCACGAAGTCGCGCCCGTTGTCGTACCTCTCAGCCGGTGTGGCACGCGACGGATCGACGGCCAGCACTCGCGCCGCGACCCACGCCCCATAGAAACGATAGCCGAGCGCGTAGACGCAGACGGCGGCCGTGACAATCCACAGCGCGTTGATCGGCTCCTGACGGTGGAGAGCGATCCCGGCCAGCGCGACGGCGCCGACTACTGCCAGGAGGACTCCGGCGATCTTGTTCATGTTGGCTCCCCCGTCAGGCGCTCAGGCAAGCAGCGTCTTCATCGCCCGCCGATAGCGCGTGATGATGGCCTCGCGCTGGCGATGACGGCCGCCGCTCACCAGCTTCTCCCCCGCGCGCCAAACGCAGTCGATGACGTCGCGGCCAGCAGCAAAAATCCAGCTGTCGAGAATCTCATCTTCGCGACGCTCGATGAGCGCGGGATGGTTGGCATCGAGGCTCACCAGGTCGAACGCGGCCTGCGCGCTCAGGCCGACGGGCTTCCCGTCCGCTGCCACCGCGCCGCCAAGCGCCTGAGTGCCGCCCGCGAGCGCGGCATCGAAGAGGCTCCGCCCGGTCGAGTGGCCCGTGTCACCCGCGAGCACGTTGCGGGCGCGCCGGCTCAGCCGCTGTGAGTACTCGAGCAGGCGCAGCTCCGCGGCGGCATCGAGCAGCACGTTGGAGTCCGTGCCGATGCCGAGCCGGCCGGCGAGAGCGCGGAATTCGAGGGCCGGAAAGATGCCGTCGCCGAGACTCGCCTCGGTCATCGGACACAGCCCGACCACCGCGCCGACTGCCGCGATCCGCTCCAGCTCGCCCGCCGTCGCGTGCGTGGCATGCACCAGACACCAGCCGTGGTCGACTGCAGTCAACTCGAACAAACGCTCGATCGGGCGCCGTCCGCACCAGGCGACGCAGTCCTCGACCTCGCGCACCTGCTCCGCAACATGGATGTGGACGGGGCCTCCCGAGGCAAGCGCCACGACAGCCGTCAGCTCCTCCGGTGTCACGGCCCGCAGACTGTGCGGCGCCACGCCCACGAGGCCGCCCGTCAGGCCAGCGGCAACCTTGCGGCTCGCCTCCACGATGCGCGCGAAACGCTCGAGATCGGTGACGAAGCGGCGCTGGCGCTCGCTCGGCTCACTGCCGCCGAATCCGCCGTGGGCATAAAAGGTCGGTAGGAGCGTGAGCGCGATGCCGGTGTCGGCGGCGGCGGCGGCGACGCGTCCAGCAAGCTCACCTGGATCGGCGAACGGCACGCCCGACTTGTCCTGGTGCAGATAGTGAAACTCGCCGACGCGCGTGAACCCTGCCTCGAGCATCTCCGCGAACGCGAGCGCCGTGACGGCCTCGAGCTCTTCGGGATCGATCCGCTCCACGAACCGGTACATGAGCTCCCGCCAGGTCCAGAAGCTGTCTGCCGTGGGCCCGCGCCGCTCCGTCAGACCCGCGATGGCGCGCTGGAAGGCGTGGCTGTGCAGGTTGGGCAGTCCGGGAACACCCACTGCATGGCGCTCATCGTCTTCGGCCGGGTCGACGCCGGTCTCGATGGAGCCGATGATTCCGTCGCGGCCCATGACGCGGACGCCGCGCGCCCACCCGCCGGGCAGCAGTGCCGACTCGAACCAGAGTTTCAGCACCCCCTCGCTCATACGCGCTGCATGCTGATCGGCCTCACACCGCCCGGCGCAGCCGGCGCTGCACCGCGAGCGCGATGTCCTGCATCTCGCGGATGCGAAGCGCGGTCGCGCAGGAGAGGAATGCCCCGGCCCCGACGACGATGACCGCCGTGAGCGAGCCTGCCTTCGGCCAGAACCGCTGGCTCGCCCAGCCGTCGAGGAGGTAGTGGTTGCCCGCCCAGCAGACGGCGGCGAGCGCCACGCAGGCTACCGAGAGGCGCAGCAGGAGCGACAGCATCGCGCGCGACTCCAGCCTGCCCAGGTGCCGGTGCATCAGCACATAGAGCACGATGAAGTTGGTCGTCGCGATGCAGGCGGTCGAGAACGCCAGCCCCTGATGACCCCAGGCCAGCCGCACGGTGAAAAGCCAGTTGAGGAGAAGATTCAGCCCGACCGCGCCGAAGCTCACGAACATCGGCGTCTTGCGGCGGTCGATGGCATAGAAGGCGGGAACGAGGACCTTGAGAGCGGCATAGCCGCAGAGCCCGATCGCATAGAAGCGCAATGCCGCGGCCGCCTCGAACACTTCGTGAGCATTGAAGCGCCCATGTTGGAACAGCACCGACATGATCGGCCGCGCGAGGAGAATGAGTCCCAGGCTCGCCGGGATGGTCAGGAGAAACGCGAGCCGCATACCGCGTGCCAGCTCGGTGCGAAATCCCACGACGTTGCCGCCGGCGGCCATGCGCGAGAGCAGCGGCAGGGACACCGTGCCGAGCGCGACGCCGAATATCCCGAGCGGCAGCTGCATCAGGCGAAACGCGTACGCCAGCCAGGTGACCGGCCCGTTGCCGAGATGAGACGCGAACATCGAATTGACGAGCACGTTCACCTGGGTGGAGCTCGCGGCGATCACCGAAGGGACCATGAGCCGGAGGATGGCCTTCACGCCCTGGTCCCGCCAATGGAAGTCGGGCCGGAAGCGATAGCCCAGGCGTTTGAGCGCCGGCAGCTGCACCCCGAGCTGCATCGCCCCGCCAATCAGTGTTCCGAGCGCAAGCCCGAGAGTCGCCCGCACCCCGAAATGTGGATCGATGAGCCAGCCGATGCCGGCACCGGCGACGATGGAGCCCACGTTGAAGAAGCTGGAGGCGGTCGCGGGAATGCCGAAGACGTTCTTCGCGTTCAGCATTCCCATGACGAGCGCCGCGAGCGAGACCAGCAGAATGAAAGGGAACATGACGCGCGTCAGCGTCACGGTCAGCGCCGCCTTCTCGGGCGGGAATCCCCCGGCGATCACCGAGACGATCCAGGGCGCGCAGATGATGCCGATCACAGTGAGGCCGCTGACGATCACTGCCGCTGCGGTCGCCACCTTGTTCGCCAGCTCCCAGGCGGCGCGGTCGCCCTGAGTCGCGGTGGTCTTGGCGAAGACAGTGATGAAGGCCGTCGACAGCGCCCCTTCCGCAAACAGGTCCCGCAGCAGGTTCGGGATGCGGAAAGCCATCTGGAAAGCGTCCATGACCTCGCCACCGCCGAAAATCGAGCCGAACACCTGATCACGCACCAGGCCCAGCACACGGCTGCACAGGACCGCCAGGGCGACGACGCTCGCGGCCCGTGTGTTCAGTTTCTCGTGGCGGGGGGCCGCCGGAGCGGCGCCGGGCGCCGTGGCGGGGAGATCCGTTTGTGGCATGCGAGCGCCACGGTACCATATCAGGGCGCTGGATCCGGGCTCCTGCCCGGCTCAGCGCTCCGCCACCTGCGGCGGGGCACATCCATGTGCCTGAGTCGCTGTGTCATGGTTCGGGGGCCGGTAGATGGGTAACTGATGTGAATGGCGAGCACTACATCGCCGGCGACTGGGGCACGTCGCGGCTGAGGCTCTCGCTTTGCCTCGGCGACCGTGTGCTCGAGACCCTCCAGGGGCCGGGCATCGGCGCGCTGCGCGAGCCGGCCGCCGAGGCCCTGGGGACGCTGATCGCCGGCTGGCGGCAGGCCCACGGACCGCTGCCGATCCTGCTCTGCGGCATGGCGGGCTCGCGCAATGGCTGGCGTGAGGCTCCCTACCTGCCCTGCCCGGCGGATGTGCGCGCGCTCGGCGCTGCGGCACTGCGCTTCGAGGCGGACGCGGCACCGGTAGCCATCGCCCCCGGTCTCTCCTGCCGCAGCCGGCTCGGCTCCCCGGACGTGATGCGCGGCGAGGAGACTCAGATCGCCGGTGCGATCGCCCTCCATCCCGGCCTCGGCACTGGCCGCCACCTTCTCTGCCTGCCCGGCACGCACACCAAATGGGCGCACCTGGAGGACGGGCAGGTGTGTGACTTCCTGACGGCCCTCACCGGGGAGCTCTTCGCGCTGTTGCGCGATGGCAGCACCCTGATGCGCGCGGCGCATGCCGGTACGGAGGCGCCGCGCGCATCCGGTGATACCCAGGACGGCTTCGAGCGCGGCATCGAGCATGGCGCCACGGCTGGCGGCTCCAGCCTGCTGCACGGTCTTTTTGGGGTGCGCAGCCGCCAGCTCCTCGACGGCCGCTCGCGGGAATGGGCGCTCTCCTATCTCTCGGGCCTGCTGATCGGCGCCGATGTGCGGGGCTCGATCCCGCTCTTTGCCGCCCCGAAGCAAGCGGTCCTCATCGGGGACGGTGCCCTCAGCGACCGTTATGCGTACGTCTTGCGCCGCGAAGGCATTGCGGCCTCCTGCCTCGACGGTGAGGATTGCGCGCTAGCAGGACTTCGCACTCTATGGCAGTCGTGACTCTCAACACTCGGCAAAAGTGGCCCGAGGGCATCGTGCCGCTGGTCGCGATCCTGCGCGGCATCCGCCCGGAGGAGGTGCTCGAGGTCGGCGCGGCGCTTCACGAGGCCGGCATCGGCGCGATCGAGGTGCCGCTCAACTCGCCCTCGCCGCTCGACAGCGTGGCGCGTCTCGCAGCAACATTCGGCGACCGGTGTCTGTGCGGCGCCGGCACCGTACTGCGTGCCGCCGATGTCGATGCGGTGCATGCGGCCGGCGGCCGCCTGATCGTAACACCCAACACGCTGCCGGCCGTGATCGAGCGGGCCGTGGCCCTCGGATTGACGGTGATGCCGGGCTTTGCCACGGCAACCGAGGCGTTTGCCGCACTCGGCGCCGGAGCGGGCCTCCTCAAGCTCTTCCCGGCGGCCAGCTACGGCCCGGCGCACCTGAAAGCGCTGCGCGATGTGTTACCACCCGCCGTTGCCGTGTTTGCCGTCGGTGGCGTGGGCGCGGCCAACCTGGCGCCGTGGCGTCAGGTCGGCTGCGCGGGCCTGGGTGTCGGCGGCGATCTCTATCGCGCCGGCCATTCCGCGGGCGAGGTGCACCGGCGCGCACTCGCCCTCGTGGCGGCCTGGCGCGCGGCTCAGTGACCTGCGGCCTGCGGGCGCAGCTCGGTGGGCCGGGCCCACGACGGCCGTCGCCTCACGACTTCCACCGCCACCGGCTCGGACAGCTTCCACGGCCGGGGTAGCGCATATTTGCGCGCAATTCTTACAAACGCCTGCGCAACGGGATCGTCGGCAGGTACTTTCTCATCGGTGGTCGTCCACCGGCGCACCCAGTTCGCCTGCACGATGAGGTGCTCGCGCAACAGCTCGACGTAGGAGGCGCCATCCCCGGCTCCGCCCGCACGCCGTGCGGCGTGATCGGCCTGGCGCGCCAGCTCCTCGATGCAGCCGTCGCTCAGGCGGATGCGGACCTTGAGTGAGTTGAGCTCCTCCCGCAGCCAGCGGGCCATGGTGCCCTGTGCCAGGAGGAGAACGCGGATCCCCGAATTTAACCATGTCATGAGCAATCCCCTGTAATGAGCGCAGAAGCCACGGGCCATATGCACGGCTTATGCCATTGGATTAGCGCCAAGCTCAGGCTTCTGGCGGGGTCGCCGATACAACAGCGGCGATGCGACATAAGTCGCCGCCGCTTCTGACTCAGGCATCGCCGCCGATGCGCACGACATAACGGCCGCGCGCCGCGCCCGCGATCAGCTCCTCGCAGGCGCGCGGCACTTCCTCCAGTCCGATGACCGCGCGCACGATGAGCCGCTCGATGTCCTGCGGCTTCCATGCGCCCGCCAGTTGGTCCCAGACGGCGAGCCGCCAGGCCCGCGGCACCTCCACCGAGTGTATGCCGAGGAGACTGACACCGCGCAGGATCAGCGGCATGACCGTGATGTTGAGAGTTGGGGATTGAGCGAGGCCGATGCACGCGATGTTGCCCCAGGGCCGCACCGTGCGCGTCAGATAGGCGAGTGTGTCGCCGCCCAGGTTGTCGACGGCGCCGCCCCAGACCGCCGTCTCGAGCGGCTTGCCGGCGCTCGCCAGCGAGTCCCGTGCCAACACCTCATCCGCGCCGAGCTGGTGCAGGTAGGCGGCCGCATCCGGTTTGCCCGTGATGGCCGCGGTGGTGAAGCCCGCGCGCTTGAGCAGTCCGAGCGCGATGCTGCCGACACCCCCGGTGGCGCCGGTGACCGCCATGGGCCCGAGCGCGGGAGCCTGGTGATTCTCGAGCAGCCGCCGCAGTGCCAGCGCCGCCGTGAAGCCCGCGGTGCCGAGAGCCATGGCCTCGAGCAGGCTCAATCCCTTGGGCAGCGGTACCAGAGCAGCCGCCGGCAACCGGGCTCGCTCCGCGAGCCCTCCATCCAACGACTCACCGAGGCCGGCCCCGGTGGCGAGCACCAGGTCACCCGGCCGGTAGGCGGGATCGGCGCTCTCCTCGACCACGCCGGAGAGATCGATGCCGGCCGTTCTCGGGTACCCGCGAGCGATGGCACCCTTGCCCGTGACGGCCAGAGCATCCTTGTAGTTGAGACCGGAATAGGCCACCCGGACGACGACTTGCCCCGGAGTGAGGTCATCCAGAGTGACTGACTCGAAGCGCGCAAAGCGCCCGCCCGGCCCTTGCTGCACGCGTAACGCCTTGAAGCTCGCCATGGTCAGCCGCCGCGTTCCGCCTCGTCGCGCATCTGCTGCCAGAGCGCCACGACGTGCTCGCGCTCCGTGGCCTCGACGCCGAACGAGACCCTTACCATCCAGCGGTCTGCGAGCATCGCGGGAGTGAGATAAGCGCGGCCTGACTCGTTGATGCGGCGCACCCAGGCGACGGTATGGGCGTCGAGAGCTTCACCTGTCAGCCCCGGTGGCGCGTGACGTACGCAGACCGTCTGGAACGGCACGGGTGCAAGGCGCGCCCAACCAGGTGCGCCATCGACCTGTGCGGCGAACCAGCGGGCATGCTCGAGGTCCCGGCGCAAGCGCGTACGCAGGCCCTGCACGCCTTGCTCACGGATGAGGAACCAGAGTTTGAGCGCGCGGAACCGGCGACCGAGGGGAATGCCCCAGTCGCGGAAGTTCCTGACTTTGGCATCCGCCGCGGTGCGCAGGTAGCTGGGGTTGGTCGACATCACGCGCACGAGGTGCTGCGGATCGCGGACGAAGTAGGCGGAGCAGTCGAAGGAAGCCCCGAGCCATTTGTGCGGATTCAACACCAGCGAGTCCGCCTGCTCGACTCCCTGCCAGAGCGGGCGGCACTCCGGAAGAATCATGGCGGAGCCCGCCATCGCGGCATCGACGTGCAACCAGAGCCCGTGTGCGCTCGCGATGCTCGCCAGCGCCGCGAGAGGATCGATGGCAGTGGTGGCGGTGGATCCAACCGTGGCCACGATCGCGCAGGGCGCGCGTCCGCGCGCCTCATCCGCCGCCACGGCTTTGCGCAACGCCTCCGCGCTCATGCCGTATTGATCGTCAACCGCGACGATACGAACGTTCTCACGTCCGAAGCCCGCAAGCAGCGCCGCCTTCTCGACCGAGCTGTGGCTCTGACTGGAAGCGTAAACGACCAGCGGCCGCTCGCTCGACTGCAGGCCGCCGCGGGCCGCCGCGTGCCGGGTGGTGCGCTCCCGGGCGCAGATCAGAGCGACCAGGGTAGCGGTGGAGGCCGTGTCCTGGATCACCCCGCTCCAGTCGCTGCCGAGACCCAACATCTGCCGCAGCCAGTCGGTGGTCAGCTCCTCGAGCTCGGTGAGCGCCGGGCTCGCCTGCCAGTTGAGGCCGAGTTGCGCCAGGCCGGTACTGAGAAAATCGCCGAGAACCGCGGCCAGGGAGCTGTTGGAAGGAAAGTAGGCGAAGAAGCGCGGGTCCTGCCAATGGGTACAGCCGGGGAGTATGACCCGTGTCAGCTCATCGAGCACGCCGTCGAGGGATTCGGCTTCCAGCGGCGGTGAGGCAGGCAAGCCGGCGCGAATGTCTCCCGGCCCGACGCGCGACATGACGGGAAACTCGCCGCGTGCGGTCCGTGCCCGGTAGTCCGCGATCCAGTCCACGACCTCGTGGCCCAGCCGGCGGAACTCCTCGCTGTCCATGGCGCCGGGAAGTCAGGCGCGCATGACGCGGACTCGCAGCTCGGCGAGATCCGTGCCGTTGGCGGTCATGAGGTCGGAAAGGCCCACGGCGGCAACGCCGGCGGGCGTGCCGGTGAAGATGAGATCACCGGGCTTCAGCTCCCACGCAGCCGAGAGCTGCGCGATGATCTCCGGAATCTTCCAGATGAGATCGCTCACCCTGCCCTGTTGGCGGCGGATGCCGTTCACATCCAGAGTGATCTCCACTTTCGAAATGTCTTCTATCCACGGCGCCGGGGTGATGCCGCCGACCGGCGCCGAGCGATCGAAGCCCTTGGCGATGCACCACGGCCGGCCGAGCTTCTTCGCCTCGCTCTGCAGATCGCGGCGCGTCATGTCGAGACCCACCGCATACCCGTAGATGCATCGCTCGGCATCGTCGGTGGTGAGATTGGCCCCACCCTCGCGCATGGCGACCACCAGCTCGACTTCATGGTGCAGCTCGTGGGTGAGGCCGGGATAGCGGAGCACCCCGGTCTCGCCCTCGGCCACCGAGAGGACGGCATCGGCGGGCTTCATGAAAAAGAAGGGCGGCTCGCGCCCGCTGCCGCCCATCTCCTGCGCGTGTTCCGCGTAATTGCGGCCGACGCAGTAGATACGGTGCACCGGAAACCAGCCGGTCGATCCGACGATCCGCACGGCCGCATGCGGCGGCGGAGCGAAAACGTAGCGCATGCGGCTTACTATAGCGAATAGTCAAGCCGACGTCCCGGCCACGTCACATCGTCAGAACGACGCGAAACTCGGCTTTGCCGCTCATCATCCGGGCATAGGCCTCCGGGGCCTTCGCGAGCGGATAGGTCTCGATCATCGGACGTACGCCGGAAAGCTCGGCGAAGCGCAGCGTATCTTCCGAATCAGCCGGGGTGCCCGACGCCCAGCCCTGAATCGTCCGGTTTCCCATGATCAGCTGTACGGGCGTCACCTGCATCGGCTCGCCCGAGGCGCCGATCACCATGAGCCTGCCATTGGGCCCGAGCCCATCGATCACCTCGGACATGGCCTTCGAGCTCGGCGCCGTCGCGAGGATCACCTGCGCGCCGCCCTGCCGCCGCAGCGCCTCCGCCGGGCGCTCAGCCGTGCTATCGATGTAGAGGCTCGCTCCCAGCTTCTTGGCCAGCGGCGCATTCTCGGACCCGCGGCCGATGGCCGCCACCTTGTAGCCGAACTTGCTAGCGAACTGGATGCCGAGGTGTCCCAGACCTCCGACTCCCAGCACCGCGACCAGATCCCCGGGCCGCGCCCCGCTGTGCCTGAGTGCGTTGTAGGTGGTGATACCGGCGCAAAGGAGCGGCGCCGCCTCGGCGGCGTTCAAGCTCTCCGGAATGGCGGCAAGCGCTTCCACCGGCGCGATCATGTATTCCTGATAGCCGCCGTCGAAACTGATCCCGGCGACCTTCTGGTTCTGGCAGTTGATGAAATCGCCGCGGCGGCACTGCGGGCAGGTGTTGTCCTGGCCGCCGTGCCAACCGACACCGATGCGCTGTCCTTTGCGCCAGGCGGAGACACCGGCGCCCAACGCATCGATCACGCCTGCCACCTCATGGCCCGGAACGCGCGGGTAGCTGATGCCCGGCCAGTGGCCCTCCTTGGTCAGCTCGTCGCTGCGGCAAACGCCGCAGGCCTGCACCTTGATGCGCACCTGGCCCGCACCCGGCTCCGGAATCTCACGCTCGACGATCTGAAAATCCGCGCCCGCGGCGGGAACCTGCACTACTTTCATGACGCCTCCCCGATGGACTGAGCCGGGTCGCTGCGATTCTACGCGGGCGCGCTTCCTGCTGCATGCGCGGGCACTGTCAGAGCCGGAGTAATTGCGATGGCCCGCTACGGCAAGAAAGCTCAAAGCAAAGTCAAACGCGCGCTGCACGAGCGCAAGCAGGGAACGCTGCGCAGCGGCCGTTCCGGACGCAAGGTAACGAGCCGCAAGCAGGCAATCGCCATCGGCCTCTCCGAGGCGCGCCGCGCCGGCGCCAAAGTGCCACGCGAGGCGGGCCGCAAGAAGAAGTAGGCACCGCTTCCGCAAACCTCGAAACAACTTGGGCACGGCATTTGCTGCGACCGGGGCGAGGCCGAGGTGCAGCAGGGCCTTGGCCGTAACACACAAGTGCGGGAGGGGTGCTCGCCATCCATGAATGATTCGGGCATGCGGCCGCCAAGGGTCCTGTTGATCGGGCCCTACGATCCGCACTGTGGAGAGTACACATTCCTCGCGCCGCCGCTCGGCGTGTGGCGCCTTGCCGGAGTGCTGGAGTCCTCCGGCGCGCACGTCAGGGTCTTCGATCCCAACTGCTGTGCGCTGCCGCCGCAGCGGGCGCTCGAGCGCGAGATCCTGGGCTCGCGCTGGGACGTGATCGGCGTGTCGACGACCGGCATGACGCTGCGGTTCGACCTGGAGCTGGCTTACATCGCGCGCCGTCTCGCGCCCGAGGCGCTCATCGTCGCCGGCGGCATGGAGGCAACCTTCAGGCCGGAGCTGATGTTCGAGCTCGGTCCCTTCGATCTCGTGGTGCTCGGCGAGGGCGAACGGCCGCTCACCGAGATCGTGCGTCGCCTGCGCGGCGGCGAGCCGCTCGACGGCCTCGCCGGGACCGCCGTGAAAGCGGACGGCACGATCATCAAGCGCAACCAGCGTGCTCTCAGCCGCGAGGAGCTGCGCGCTGCGATCTTCAACATCCCCTACGCGAGAATGCCCTACTCGGCCTACTGGAGTCGTCTCGAGGAGGCCTACCGCGTCGGTGGCCTGCCGACCAAGGCCGCCCGCGAGGCGCGCCTCGCGGAGATCCGCTCGGTGCGGCTGATCACGCTCAACTACTGCCCGATGGGCTGCACGTTCTGCTCCGCGACCAACTTCCTGCACGAGTCGCAGGGCCAGGTCGCCGCGGTCGCGCGCCTGGAAGCGGACGAGTGCCTCGCGATGATCCAACGCATCGTCGCCGCCCATCCCGGCGTGCGCACCATCATCTTCCAGGACGATATCTTCACCTTCACTCAGGATCGGCGGGTCCTGCCCCTGTGCGAGGGCATCGTCACAGCCAAGGAGCGCGGCGAGCTGCCGCGCGCGTTGCAGTTCATCAGCACGAACCGTATCGATGCCATGACGGCCGAGCGTCTCGCGGCCATGCGCCGGGCCGGCTTTCGCGTGCTCGGGTTCGGCATCGAGAGCTTCTCGCGCCGCACCCTCGCGGAGTTCAACAAGGCCCAGATCCATCGCCACATCGAGCCCGCGCTGGGAGCCGCGCTCGAGCTCGGCATCACCCCGTTCCTGGATCTCATCCTGAGCTCTCCCCGCTCCAGCCTGGAGGATCTCGCCGAGACGGTGCGCGAGGCCCATCGCTGGCTGTTGCGGGGCTGTGAGATCGGGATCTATCCCTACGTCATTCCGTTCTCCGGCGCGGCATTCGCGCGCGACAGCTCCCTCGCCCCGCACACGATCCACGAGCGCAGGCGGGTCGCGGGGACCGACGTGGAGTGGGAGCAGCCGGCGAAGATCCTGCCGATCGACCCGCAGGTGAGAGAAGCCGTGCTGCGCATCGAGAGCGGCTTCGAGCGCAGGCTCGCGGCCCTCGAGGAGGGAGTGGCACACCTTCCGTCCCGGGTGCGCTCGCTGGTGTGGATCGTGAGCTCCCTGGCCGTGCTCGCCGAATACGGCATCAGCGCCGGCGATGCGCGCGCCGTGCAAGCGGAGCTCGAGGCGCGCCTGCCGCGGCTGCAAGGAGCGACGGACAGGCGTGCCGTCGTGACTGCATGACGACGCGCCGCTTCGTGAGCCTCGCAGCGCCGCTCGCCGTATGCGGGCTGCTCGGCGCCTGGATCGCCCTCTCGGCGGCGAACGCCGAGGCCGCGAGCTTCTCGATGCTGGTGTATGCGCTCGCGAATCTGATCGTCTACACCGATGCGCTCGATTTCGCGCTGCGGCTCTACATGAAGCGGCGCCACACCGCCACCGCACGCGGCACGGGGCGCGAGCGTGAGCTGTCGATCGATCTCACCAGCGCGCTGCCCGCCGGGGCGCCGCCGGTCGTGCCAGTCGAGCCCTACGCCATCATCGCCTCGGTGTTCAATCTCGAGGAGCAGATGGAAGAATTCCTCGCCGCCTACGCGCCTTACCGGGAGCGCATGTGGCTCATCAGCGACGGCTCCACCGACCATACCCTGTTGCGCCTGCGCCGGGCCGGCTGGCGCTGCTTCGATGACGGCATCAACCGCCGCAAGCCCGCCGCGCTGCGGCGTCTGCTCGAGACCCTGCCGGAGTACATCGAGACCGTGCTGGTCATCGATCCGGACATCCGGATTCTGCAGCCGGGAGCGGGCAGCGAGATCGATCTCGAGCAGTTCATCAGCGAGTTCCAGCAGTCCGGAGCCGCGGCCGCCTGTCCGCGCGTCATGATCGAGCCCGATGGCTTTCTCGCGCGCTTCCAGTCTTTCGAGTACGCGTTGGCGTTTCGTGCCGGCCGCCAGAGCCTGGCCGATTTCAGCATCACCTCGGGTGTCTCGCTCTACCGCCGCGACGCCCTCGCACGCGCCCTGCGGGAGCACTCGCTCTCGGTCTACGCGGAGGACTTCGAGAACGCGGTGATCCTGCTCGACCGCGGGGAGCGGATCTACTACGACGGCCGCCTCGTCGTGGGCACCGAAGGTCCCGGCGCCTTCACGCGTTGGTTCTCGCAGCGGGTCGGCTGGTATCACGGCCTCATCAAGGTCTACATCGAGCGCCTCGACTCGGTCTGGCACATCGCCAAGCGCACTCCATTCGCCCTCTATCACTACCTGCTCTACGTGGGCGGCCTGACGATCTGCCTTCACCTCCTGAAAGCAGTGAGCGCGCTGCTCCTGCTGGGGAGCTTCGTGAACGGCATCGACAATCTTTTCTTCGCCCACTCGCAGTCACAGCTCGACGGCTGGACGAATCCGGCCTACTTCATGGCGGCAATCGGCAGCTATCTCGTCCTCGGTGTCGTGGCGCTCTTCACGGTGGTGCCGAAGAGCGAGCGCGCTTACGCGGCGCCGATCGTGCCGCTCTACCTTTTCTACGCCCTGGTGCACATCGCCCCCATGACCGTGGGCTATGCAAACTGGATCGCTCTCAGGCTGATCGGCCGACGACTCTATCGCGACCACTATGAGCCGGAGCCGAGCGAGCAGCAGGAACCGCGGGGCGGCCACACCCTTGCAACCAGGAGATTGAGGTGACGGCTCCCGCAACGCTCGCGGCGTCGGGCTACCGCCCCGCCGAATATTGGGAAGCCCGCGCGCGGCGCTTTGCTGTCGCCGGCAGCGGCCTCGCCGCGGTCTGCTCCTATGGAATGCCCGGCTTCTACAACAGGCTCATCCACATATGCCAGCGGCGCGCGCTCGAGCCGTGGCTGAAAGTCACTCCCGGCATGCGGGTGCTCGATGTCGGGTGCGGCATCGGCCGCTGGAGCCGATTGCTCGCCGCGCGCGGCGCCCGTGTCACCGGTGTCGATCTGAGCCCCACCATGATCGCGGAAGCCGAGCGCAGAGCGCAGGCCAGCGGGCTCGCAGACCGATGCCGGTTCATCGTGCAGGATTCCGCGACGCTCGAGATCGGCGGATCCTTCGATCTGATCGTGTGCGTCACGATGCTGCAGCACATTCTCGACGTGGCCAAGATGCGCTCCGCGCTGCATCACATGGCGCTCCATCTGGCGCCGCGGGGCCGTCTGGTCCTGCTCGAGGCGGCACCTGCGCGCATCGCGACCCACTGCAACTCGCAGGTGTTTACGGCGCGGCACCGCGCCGTCTACCTCAGGCTCTTCCGTGCGTGCGGACTTCGCGTTCGCGCGGTCTCCGGCGTCGATCCGGCGCCATTCAAGATGTGGCTCCTGCCTCATCTGCCGCGTCTCCCGCGCGCCCTCTCGCTCGCAGCGCTCGCGCTCGTCACAGCCCTTTCGGCGCCCATCGATGCTCTCTGGGGCCGCCGGCTGCCCGAGCGCTCCTGGCACGCCGTGTTCGTCCTGCAGCGCGACTCCGGAGACTGAACGTGCGCTTGAGCGGCCGCTCGATCCTGGCGCTCGCCGTGTTCCTCGGCGTTGTCGGTCTCATCGTCGGCGGCCGGTCATACGAAGCCCGGCGGGCGGCAAGCGAGACGTTCTCCAACACCACCAGCCTGAGCGTCACGAACGGCGCCGATCGCGGTGCCGGCACGTTGCGCGAGGCATTGTTCCTGGTGGCTACGGCCCCCGGACCGGCGCGGATCACGCTGAACGTGCCGAAGGTCTCGCTACAGACTGCTCTGCCGCCGATCGTCAACTCGCACGGCGTCCACATCGTGGCGCGCCAGGGAGGCAGCGAGATCGACGCCAGCGGGTTGAGCGGCGGCGGCCCGGTTCTCGACGTGGCGGCGGCCAACGTCTCGGTCGACGGGCTCGCCGTAGCCAACTGCGCCAACGCCGCCCTCCTGGTGCGCGCGGTTCACTTCAGCCTGCAGAACGCAACCGTCGAGGCCTGCGACGTCGGGGTCGATGTGGCCGAGAATGCGGACGGTCTGCTCCTCGAAGGCAACCGCTTCGTCAATGACCGCATCGGGGTTCGGTTCGCGGGCTCGAGCCCGGGAACGACGGTCGCCTCCAACCTGTTCTCGGGAGAAAAGGACGCCGGCGTCTGGGCGGTGCGCGGCCAGCCGGATCTCGGCGCAAGCGCCATCAATGTGCATGACAACCGCTTCGACGCTGACCACGCAGGCGTCGTCGCGGGCAACCTGAGCGTCCTCATCGAGCAGAATCAGATCACCGGCGCGCAGTCGACGGCCATCGATCTGGTGGGTTCGGGAGTCGTCGTCCGAGGTAATCACGTGAGCGGTGGGTCCGGGATGGGCATCATCGCCGACGGCGCGCGTGCCGTGGTGATCGAGCGCAACGAGCTCCATGGGCTGCCCGCATACGGCATCATGATCCGCGGCTCGAGCAGCGCGCTGGTGAGCGCCAACCGCCTGTACGACTGCGCCTACGGTCTGGCATTCGTGCTCGGCGACGCGCGCAATCCGAGCACCGCGGTGAACAACACCATCATCGAGCCGCGATACGACGGCATCGATGTCATCGGAGATGCTCCAATTCTGCGGGGCAACCAGGTCGTCATGCCCCACGCCTTCGCGCTACGCGTGGAGGATTTCGCGCGTCCCGACGGCTCCAAGGTCGTGAGCGAGCCGTTCCTCGACCACAACTCCTTCCCGCCGCCGGCGAAAAACACGGTCGCCGCGCTCCGCGGCCGCTCATTGCGCCAGTGACAGCGGCATGAAGAGCGCCGACAGCACCCAGCTCCTGCCGCTACCCACGTGGAACGATCCCCGCGTGCACCTGCTCGATGACCTGTGGCTGCTCGAGATCTTCGCCATCCTCTTCGCCGCCGGTCTGCCCTGGCTCGTCAGCTCGCTCGATATAGAGCTCGGCCCCGCGCTCCTCGGCCTGCTTGGTCTGGCGGGAATTCATGTCGGATTCACGCTGCTCACCGCGCCGGCGCCAGGCGTCAACCGCGGACGCAAGCTCGCGCTCTCGCTCCTGCACGCAGTGGGCGTCGTCGTGATTGCCCTCATGTGGCACTACGTGGGCGGCATTCACAACCCCGCCTTCCTGCTCGTCTTCGCGCTCCCGGTGGTCGGCGCCATCTTCCTCTCCCGCTGGCAGCCCTATGTCATTGCCATGCTGGCCATCGTAGCGGTGTCGGCTATCGCCATGAGTGAGTCGCCGGAGCTGCGCTGGTACGCAAGCGGACTCGTACCGCAGGCGGCGCGGCTCAGCCCCCTGTTCGGTGCCGCAAGCACCGCAACCTCGCCCTTCCCCGGTTTCTACGCCCCTCCCGGCTACTTCCTCGTGATGCTGGAGGTATTCGCCGTCCTGATGGTGGCGTGCGCGTTCGCTGCCGAATACCTCGGCACCGTGTACGACCGGCTCCACACGGACCTGACCGCCGCCCGGTCGGAGATCGGGCGCGGGCGCGAGCTGTGGGCAAGCCTCATCGAGGAGCTGCCGCTCCCGGCCATCCTCATCGATTGCCGCACGCTGCGGGTCGTGGCGGAGAACGCCGACCTCGCCGCTGTGACCACCGACGGCGCGCCTGCAAGCGGCCGCAAGCTGACCGAGGCGATTCACTTCAGCTATCCCGAGATCGTCGAGGAGCTCGTGAACGGAATGGGCGGCACGGCACAGCACGTCGTGATTCACCGCGGCAGTGATCTCACCCTGATGCGCTTCCGGGTCCGACACATCCCATACAAAGGGCGGCGTCTGGCGCTGGCCCTCATCGAGGAAGTGACGGAGGCGTTTGCCGTCAGGTCCGCGCTCGACGTCGCGGAGCAGGCAATCGTGGTCGTCGACTCGCGCGACCGCGTGCTCGCTTTCAACAGACCGGCGCTGGCGCTCTTTTCCGCAACGCGCGTTGGAGCGGACGCCGCGACATTGCTGTCGCAACCCGACGTGCCGCCGCGATGGTGGGAGCCCGGATTGACCGGCCGCCGCAAGATGCATCTGAGAATCTCGCCGCGCGTCTTCCAGGTGACCAGCACCGCGGTGGCGCTGCCCGGAGAGCAGGAACGCCACTGTGTGGTTGCCTTCCTGCCGATCGCGCGGGCGGAGACGCTCGATGCCCCCATCCTGGGTGCCCGACTGCCGGGCGCCTCACTCCCGAGGACACGATGAGACCGTTGCGATACTCACCCCTCGTCGCTCTCGCAGCGGCTTGTCTCTCGCAGCCCGCCTGGGCAGTCGAGACCTCCCCAACGCCTCCGGTCCCGGCTTCGGCGCCGTCAGCCGACAGTCTGCTCTTCAGCGCCAACGGCTCGACCCTGACCGGCGCAAGCGGCGGCGGTGGCGGCTCGATCGGCTGGCTGCACGATTTCAGCGCCGGCGTTCTGGGGCTCGCGGGCGAATATCAGACGCTCGCGGATGCGCATTGGGAGTTCGGCTCCCTTACCGGCGCGGTCAGCACCGGCAGCGCGAGCGCCAAGTGGACTTTCTCCGCCGACGCGCACCTCGGCAGCGGCGACATCGCCGTCTTCCAGGGGCTGCGCCGCTTCAATTATGACGTGGAGGGGGCCGATGTAGCCGGGACGTTTGGAAGCAAGCTGACGTTGCAGCTCGACGCGCAACAGTATGACGTCGACACTACGCATGGCGCACTGCCAAAGGTCGGCCTGGGGTATCTCTGGACCCCGCACTGGCAGACGACGGTTTCGTATGCACGGTCGGTGACGGGAAATCTCGGCACACAGCTCGAGACGGCGCGCATCGACCACTACGGGCGCAGCGTGAACTGGCTCCTGGGCGGTGCGACGGGACACGTGGCGCCGGCCGTCGTCAACCTCTATACGGGGATCTACGAGGCGGCCCCGCAGCTGCGTGAAGGTTATCTCGGCATCTCGAAATCCTTCGCCGGCAGTGACTGGTCCATTCTGGGTGACTACATGAAAGTGGCCAACGAGAAGCGCATCACACTCACCATCGTTTGCACCCTGCATGTGGGGAGGTCGGCCACTTGAGGCTCAGCCTCCGCCAAACCTTGAGACGCCACACGAGCTGGGTTCCAGCGCTCCTGGTATTTGCGACGGTCGCGGCGGCCGGCTCGCGCCTCGTCGTCCTGAGCGTGCAACAGCACGCCGAGCAGGCTCGCCGCGCCACGCAGGGAGCGGCAGCGCGCTCTGCGCGTGCGATCGAGCGGCAGCTCGACGCGCTCGCGACGCGCGCCGCCGCGAGCCATCCCTCGAAGCCTGATTTCAACGTGTTTGAATGGGCCAGCGATGGCAGCCTGCAAACCCTGAGTCGATCCGATCCCACGGTCGCCAAGGCCATCGTAAGCGAGTGGCAGGCCGCCGCCTCGCCACGCGGAACGCCGTCGGCGGCTCTGCTCGGACCCGTGCGCGAGGGCAGCGAGTGGCTGATCGCGGCGCGCGCACCGCTCCCGCGCCCGACGACACCCGGCACAGGTCCCCCGGGTGGCTGGACGATCGCCTACGCGAGTCTCGATCGCCTGCTGGCGCGCGCGCACCTGGTGCGCGCAGTCGGCGCGAGCAATGATTTCGCGCTGGTGCGGACCGATCGCGAAGACGGCTATTCGCAAGCGTTCGTCGACTCGGGCAGCGGACCGTTGCGCGACCCGGTGGTCAGTGTGATTCACGCGCCGCCGGGATTCGCGTTCATCTCACCCGGCGCGCTGAAGTTGGAGATTCGCCCTCATGAGGGCTGGTATCCGACGCGCATGCTCGCCACCGACATCGGCCTTCTCGCCCTCATGGCGTGGCTCCTGACGTTCATCGCTCACGATGTCACTCACCGCACGGCTCGGCTGCGCGTCTCACTCGCGACGACGCGTCGGCAGCTGCATACTGCGCAGCAGAAGCTGGTGCGTGAGATCGAAGAGCGCGAAAGCCTGCAGCAGAGCGCCGACCGCGCACGCTTTCACGACGCCTTCACCGGCCTGCCGAACCGCTACTATTTCATGGAGCAGCTCGATCGCGTCCTGCGCGCGCGCCGCGACCGGCGTCTGTGCGTTTTCCTGATCGGCATCGACCGCTTCCAGCTCATCAACGAGACGCTCGGCCACACTGCCGGAGACGAACTGATGGTGCAGGCCGGCCGCCGTTTCCAACGAGCGGTCTCCGCCTCCAGCGTGCTGGCCCGCTGGGGCGGCGATCAGTTCGCCCTGCTGGTGCGGGATCTGCGCTCGACAGACGACGCGCCGGGGCTTGCGGCCCAGCTGCGGGCGGTATTGCAGGAGCCGTTCGAGTTGCGGCGGCATCGCCTCGGGATCACCGCCCGCATCGGCATGAGCTGTCTCGAGAGCTGGCCGCAGCGGGCGGAGCAGCTCATGCAGGAAGCGGACGTCGCGTTGTCGGTCGCCAGGCGCCAGGAGGAGATCGCCTGCGTGATGTACTCCGCCGCGATGGGCGGCGATGCCGCAAGCCTGGTCAGCCTCGAAGCCGACCTGCACGTCGCGCTCGAGCGCCGCCAGCTCAAGCTCCTCTTCCAACCGATCGTCGCCCTGCGCGGCCGCCACGTGGTGGGCGCGGAGGCGCTGCTGCGCTGGCTGCATCCCATCGAAGGCCTGCTCAGGCCCGACAGGTTCCTGTCGATCGCGGAGGAAACCGGAGTCATCGTGCCGATCACACGCTGGACGATCCGCACGGTCTGCATCCTCGCCAGCGAATGGCGGCGCCGGCTGCCGGCCGGAACCGACTTCTATCTGACCATCAACCTGTCAGCGGCCGTGCTGCGCGATCCGGAGCTGAGCGACTATGTTGTCCGCCAGCTCGCCGAGATGGCGGTCCCGCCGCAGACGCTCAAATTCGAGCTGACCGAAGGCGGCCTCATCAGCAACGTGGTGGCCGCGCGCGAGACGCTCGAGCGGCTGCACCACACCGGGGTGGAGCTCATGCTCGATGACTTCGGCACGGGCTACTCCTCCCTCAATCACCTGCAGCTCTTTCCCTTCGATTACGTCAAGATCGACCGGCCGTGGGTCGGCGCCGGCGCCTCGCAGCACGGCGGCACCAGCCTCGCCTCGGCGATGGTGCAGCTCGCCTCGAGCCTCGGCCTCACACCGATAGCCGAGGTGGTCGAGTCGCAAGCCACGGCCGATGCCCTGGAGGAGATGGGCTGTCACTTCGGTCAGGGAAACTTCTTCTGCGCCCCCGTCGAGGCCGAGGACGCACTGCAGTGCCTCGCCGCCGGGCACGGTGGCGTGCTGCCGCCGGGAGAGTTCGAGGAAGATGACTCGCCGACCCTGATCCTGCCGGCAGGAATGATCACCGAGGAGGATACGGCGGAATCCGGCTGACCCTATTCCAGCACGACCCGCGGAAAGTAGAAGGAGACCGTCCAGTTAGGCACATCGACGATCTCGCTGATCCGCAGATCGCCGCAAACACTACACAGCTGGTAAGCGTCCATCGCAGGCATCCCGTACTCGCTTGTAAGCCAGTCGATCGCCGAGCGCACCGCGGCCCGCGCCGCCTCCATCAGATCCGGCCCAATGCCCGTAGTCACCCGGTAGCCGCGCTCATCGAGGTGCCGGGTAACCGGCCCCGGAGTGATCAGCCGCGGAAAGGCCAGCGGACTCTGCTTCACGAGGTCGAACCCGAGCGCCACGCTCATGGGACTTTCCAACGCCGTGCCGCACACCTCGCCGTCCCCCTGCGCCGCGTGCGTGTCGCCCACGGAAAAAAGAGCACCCGCGACTTCGACCGGCAGATGCAGCTCGCTTCCGGCAGCGATGTCCCGCAGATCCATGTTGCCGCCGACCCGCCGCGGCGGCACGATGCTGTGGCATCCAGGCTCCGCAGGCGCGACCCCGATCGTGCCCGCGAACGGCTTCAATGGCACCCGCGCCCATTTGCCGAACGCGGACGGCGTCATCGTTTGAGAGTCGTACCGCCACACATGCAGGGCGGGCTCCTTGAATTCCTCCGCCAGGAGTCCGAAGCCCGGAATGTTGGCCGTCCAGCCCCATCCTGATGGAGCGAACGACAGCACGGTCACTTTGAGGATGTCACCGGGCTCGGCGCCGTCGATGTACACCGGGCCGGAAACCGGATTGATGCGCGCGAAGTCGAGCCGACCCACGTCGTCCACGGTCGAGGCCTGCGAGAGCTGCCCGCCCGAGGCATCCGCGACCTCGAATTCCAGCGACTCCCCGGGAGCGATGCGCACGGCGGGCGCGAGACTGTTGTCCCAACCGTAGTGATGCTCGTGGATCGTACGTTTAGGTGTCATTGCAACTCACTTTACCACGGACCATAGACCTGCCTAGACTGGCAACCATGTCACTCGAGCAATTCGGCTACGAGGATCAGCTCGACCGGGCGCTCACGCTCACCGACCTGGTCGTCTACGGGATGATCTTCATGGTGCCGATCGCGCCGTTCGCGGTCTTCGGCTTCGCGTGGCAGGAAGCCAAGGGCATGGTGGCTCTGACCTATCTCATCGGCATGGTAGGAATGCTTTTTACCGCGCTCAGCTACGCGGCCATGTCGCAGGCATTTCCGCTGGCGGGGTCGGTATACGCCTACGTGCAGCGCGGGCTGCACGAGTCCGCGGGCTTTCTCGCCGGCTGGCTCATCCTGCTGGATTACATTCTGATACCCGCCCTCCTCTACCTCTTCTCGGCCGTGGCGCTGCAGCCGCTGTTTCCCGAGGTCCCCGAGTGGGCCTGGCTCGCCGGCTTCGTCTCGTTGAATGCCACGGCCAATCTCATCGGCGTGCGCTTCACGGCGCGCGTCTACAAAGGCCTCCTCGTCTTCGAGCTCCTGACGCTCGTCCTGTTCGTGATCTTCGGGGCGCTGGCGCTCCACAGAGGCGCGGGAGCCGGCGGCCTGACGCTCGCGCCGCTTTACGATCCGCACAACTTCTCGCTCACCACGGTGGCGGGAGCGACATCCATCGCCGTCCTGTCCTTTCTCGGCTTCGACGGCATCTCCACGCTCGCCGAGGAGAGCACCGGGGCGCGCAATGCCGTCGCCAGAGCGACGGTGCTCTCGCTCGTGCTGATCGGCGCGCTCTTCATGCTGCAGACCTGGATCGCGGCGGATCTCGGCCGCGGCATGCGCTTCGACGATCCGTCGACGGCCTTCTATGACATCGCCGCTCGCGCCGGCGGGGCTCCGCTTCGCCTCCTCGCGATCGTCGCGATCGCCGTCTCATTCGGGATCGCGAACGCGATGGCGGCGCAGGCTGCGGTCTCCCGCGTGCTCTTCGCCATGGCCCGCGACCGCAAGCTCCCCGCGATACTCGCGGCGGTGCATCCGCGCTTCAAGACGCCTTACGTCAGCACGCTGCTGGTGGCTGCCGTGTCGCTGGTCGTTGGCCTCTTCTTCGCCAGCCGCATCGACGATCTCACCCGCGTGGTCAATTTCGGCGCGCTGACGAGCTTCGCCCTCCTGCATCTGGCGGTCGCCTACCATCACCTCTTCCGGCAGCGCACCGGCGCGTGGGTGCGGCATCTGATCTTTCCGCTGGCCGGCTTCGCCGTGATTCTCTACGTGCTCTACGGCATGGATCGGACGGCCAAGATTCTCGGCGGCTGCTGGGTGGCCGCGGGCGTCCTCTACTACCTTATCCTCGCTGGGCGTGCGCGGGGTCGTCCGGGGACGGTGAGCTTCCCTTCGGGCTGATCTACCCGGAAGCGATCAGTGATGGCGATGAGCTGCTCGACATGCTGCGGGGCTCGCGTAACCAGACGGACCCATCCTGGACGCCCGAACGACTGTGCGTCGCGCACTTTGACTCCGGCCAGGCGCAACCCCGCATGCCATGCGCGTTGCGATGTGCGCGGCACCGGCGGTTGCCACAGCCCGAAATGCATCTCACTCACCTGCGGCTTCCAGCCCGCCGCCACCAGGCGCCGATCCTGCAGCGTCTTCCAGGCGCGCAGCGTGGGCGCCGTGTCGTCCAGGAACCGCATCGCCTCGCGCTGCGTGTGGCCGGCCAGGAGCTCGACGCCATCCGCGCCCAGCGGCCAGCTGGGTGCGAGGCTTTCCAGTCGGGTCCGGCTGAGACGCGGCGAGCTCGCGGGCAAAATCAGGTAGGCCGCGCGCACGCCGGTCAGCCCGTGGAGCTTGTTTGGCGACCAGAGCTGCACGACTTCATCGCTCCAGGGAGCATCCAACTGCAGGGACGACTTGCCCCCGAGCAGCCGCCGAAACGGCCAGTACGCGAGATCCGCTGCAACGATTCCCCGCGAACCACGCGCGGCTGCCATACGCTTCACAGCCGCGGCAATCTCGCGATCACGCATTGCCCCGCTGGGATTGTCCGGATTGCAGCACCAGACAAGAAGCGCCCGGGGCGGCCCTCGCTTGCCAGAGCGCACGGGCAGTCCAACCGCGCGCGCCGCACGCAGATATTCGCCGAAGGTGCGGTGACTCGTCACCGCTGCCGTCCGATCGAGCGCGCCCCAGGCTCTGGTCAGACGCCAGATGAGCTCGCTCGCGCTGGCGCCGATGACCACGCGCTCCGGCGCCACACCCTGATATTGTCCGAGGACCGCGCGCAACGCGGCATACCCGGGATCGGGATAACGGCTCCGGTCGGCGCGCCTGATGCGCTCATCGAGCCATGGGTTGGGTCCCATCGGATGCGCATTCGTGGAGAAATCGACCGCGATGGATGGGCCGCTGTCCGGACCGCCATGCACTGGTGCACTCATTCGCTCACCATCGCCAACCTAGGAAAGCGAGCGTGGCGGCACTGATGCCGACAGCAAGCCACGCTGCTCGGCCACAGATCCCCATCGCGCGCTCAGTGTCGGCGGCGCGGGGGTCCAGGCCTTCGGGATTCAACGCGTAGACACCGGGCTTGCGCAGCCGCACGCCCAAGGCGAGCGCCAACATTCCCATGGGCCAGCCACCGTTCGGTGAAGGCGTCACGCGCGCCACCGCCCTGAGACCGCTCGGCGACCGCCGCCCCGTCGACGCCAACAACAGGGCCGTCAGTCGCGCCGGAACGTATGACAGTACGTCATCTGCTCGAGCGGCCCACTTGCCCGCCCATTCCCAGCGATCACGGTAGCCCCACATGGCATCAGCCGTATTGGCAAACCGATACAGCGCCGCTGCCGGCAAGCCGCCAAGGCTGAACCAGAAGAGCGGTGCCACGAGCGAGTCGTTGAGATTCTCCGCCAGGCTCTCGAGAGCGCTCTCACGAATCTCGCCCGCGCTCAGCCGCCGTGTGTCACGACTCACCAGTCGGCTCAGCCGTTGCCGTCCCGCCTCCAGCCCCGTGGCGAGCGCGCTCTCAACACCGGCCACCTCCTCGCGCAGCATGCGCCAGGCCAGCAGCGGCTTGAGGAGGATTCCCAGCAGCAGCACCTGCGCGAGCAGCGTCCACAGCGGAAGTTGTGGCAGCCTGCGTATCATCACGACCGCGAAGGCTGCGACGGCAACCACCGCGCCGCCACCGGCGATCCAGCCGGCGGCGCCGCAGAGAAACTGGCCGAGCGGCGCCAGGCGCGGCCACGGCGCGCCGCTGGCGCCGAGCGCCTTGCCCATCCAGACGACGGGGTGCAGGCGCACCGGCGGCTCGCCGAACAGCCGGTCGAGCGCAAATGCAACGACCACCGCCCCTGCCCGCAGTGACGCATCGGTCATCGCCCGTTGACTCCGCCGGAGCCTTCAGGCACCTTTTCGGCGCGCGACAAGTTCCCCTCGAAGGGGATTAAAACGGGAACTCGGGTAAAAACCCGGGCTGCCCCCGCAACTGTGAGCGGTGTGCCACGCATCGAAGACCACTGGACGAGAGTCCGGGAAGGTGATGCGAGGATTCTAGCCGCAAGCCAGGAGACCTGCTTGTCGCGGTCGCCCAATCGAGCAGCCGGGGTGTGCTGCGCGAGCGGAACCAACCGAGTGGCGACACGGACCGCGCAGCAGGACGTGGTGGTCGGCCGCACTCGCAGGAGTTGCATCGGCCGGCGTCCTCGCGCGATCCGCCCGGATACGCGACTTGAGGAGTTCCGCCGTGAGACAACGAATCGCTCTGCTGCCGGCTGCCGTCCCGCTCATTCTCTTCGGGACACAGGCTGCCGCCCAATCCGCTACTGACAACACGATTGCCGCGCTCAAGGAGGTCGTGGTAGTGGCCAATCGCACTCCCGTGCCGCTGTCCAGGGTCGGCAGCTCGGTCACGGTGCTCACCGACGAGGACATCAGGCAGAGTCAGGCCACCATTGCCTCCGACCTGCTGCAACAGACACCGGGCATTACGGTGGCACGCACGGGCGGCGTCGGGCAGCCCACGTCCGTATACATTCGCGGCGCCGAGAGCGATCAGACGGTGGTCATCATCGATGGCGTCAAGATGACCGACCCGTCGCTGCCCGGGGGAGGCTTCGACTTCGGCAACCTGCTGATCGGCGACATCTCGCGCATCGAGATCCTCCGCGGTGCGCAGTCGACGCTCTACGGCAGCGATGCCATCGGAGGTGTCATCGACATCGAGACCGCCGACCCGACCGGGAAAACCGCGGGCAGCGCCAGCCTCGAGGGCGGCGCACATGACACCGGTGACGGCTCCGCGAACATCGGCGGCGCGTCCGACGCGCTCATGTGGCGCGCTGCGGGCAGCTACTACGGTACCGGCGGCATTCCCTGCTTCGATCAGTACCTCGGCGGCCGGCGCGATTGCGCCAGTCAGATCGGCGACGGCGCCGGTCAGATACGCTATGACCTGAGCCCCGATATGCAACTGGACGTGCGCGGCTACATAGTTTCATCGCGGACCGATTTCGACGGTTATGACACGCCCAGCGGCGCATTCGGCGATGACAGCGAGTACGGCAAGACGCAACAGGGCATCGGCTACGCGGGACTCAACTGGTGGTCACCCGATCGGGTGTTGACGAACCGGCTCTCGGTTGAGTACACCGGCTCCGAGACGCGTGACTACGATCCGAACGCGCCCGCGAATTACGGCGATCCCACGACCGAGACCTTCTATGGGTTCGGGCGCAACATTCGCGAGGAGTACCAGGGCACGTGGAGATTCTCCGACGCCGGACAAGTCGTCTACGGCGCCCAGAACGAGCACTCCACCATCGCCACCGTCAGTCCTTTCTCGCCGTTCATCGGCGCTGGAACGATCGTCGACAGCGGCTACGTGCAGGGGCAGTACGAGGTCCTGAAAGGACTCACACTGACGGCCGGCGGCCGTTACGACCATCATAGTGTTTACGGCGGACACGGCACCGGGCAGTTTGCGGCCGCGTGGGTGCTGCCGGATCAGACGACCGTCGTGCGGGCGAGCTTCGGACAGGGATTCAAGGCGCCGTCGCTCTACCAGCTCTACAGCAACTACGGCAATCAGGCGCTGCAGCCGGAGACGGCGAACAGCTGGGACGCGGGCGTCGAGCACCAGGCGCTGCGGAACCGCCTCGTGGCCTCCGCCACCTGGTTCCAGCGCACCAGCGGCGATCTCATCGACTTCTTCGACTGCACCACCCCGAGCCCGCTGTGCGCCACCGAGCCTTTCGGTTACTACGCGAATATCGCGCGCTCGTTCGCGCACGGCGTCGAGCTCGACGGCTCGTTCAAGGCGACCGAGCAGCTGTCGCTCAGCGCCAATTACACCTGGACGGACACCGAGGACGTCTCACCCGGATCATCGACCTACGGCAACGAGCTGCCCCGACGGCCGGCCGATGCCGGCAACGCCGAGGTGAGCTACGTGTGGCCCTTCCGGCTGAGCACGGCTGTCGCCATGCGCTATTCCGGCCCGGGCTTCGACGATGCCGCGAACACGATCAGGCTCGGCGGCTACGTGCTGCTGGACTTCCGCACGTCGTACCCCATCAATGACCATCTGGAGATGTATGCGCGGGTCGAGAACCTGACCGACCGCCACTACGAGGTGGCGTATCAGTACGGGACTTTCGGGCGCTCGGCGTACATCGGGGCACGGACGACCTTCTGAAACGTAGTAAAATCGGTGGTTCACCAGGCAGCAGGCTCACCATGGCGTACGACTACCGCAAGTTCTATATCGACGGTCGCTGGGTCGACCCCGTCGAGCCGAAGGATTTCACGGTCATCAACCCGGCCACGGAGGCCCCCGCGGGCGTCATCTCCCTCGGCTCCGCCAAAGACGTGGACCGGGCCGTGGCGGCGGCCCGCCGCGCGTTCGAGACCTTCGCGCAGAGCTCGCGGGAAGAGCGACGGGCACTGCTCGAGAAGATTCTCGTAGTCTACAAGAAGCGGTACCAGGACATCGCCAACGCCATCCGAGATGAGATGGGCGCTCCCACCACCCTCGCGAAGGGGTCCCAAGCCGGCGTCGGCGTCGGACACATCTCGGCGATGGTCGATCTACTCAAGACGTTCGAGTTCGAGGAGCGCCGCGGCTCGAGCCGGCTGGTCCTCGAGCCGGTCGGCGTCTGCGCCCTGATCACCCCCTGGAACTGGCCCATGAACCAGGTCGCGGCGAAGGTCGTTCCCGCGCTCGCAGCCGGCTGCACCATGGTGCTGAAGCCCTCCGAGTTCTCCCCCTTCAGCGCGGCGATCTGGGCCGAGGTGATGGACGAGGCCGGAGTCCCGGCGGGCGTGTTCAATCTGATCAACGGGACCGGTCCTGAAGTCGGTGCGACGCTGGCCGCGCATCCCGACATCGACATGGTCTCCTTCACCGGCTCCACCCGGGCCGGCACGGAGGTCGCGCGAATCGCGGCCGCGACGGTCAAGCGGGTCCACCAGGAGCTCGGGGGTAAGTCACCCAACATCCTGCTGGACGATGCCGACTTCGAGAAGGCCGTGAAAGCCAGTGTACGGCACGTACTCGAGAATTCCGGGCAGTCCTGCAATGCGCCGACGCGGCTGCTGGTGCCCGCCGCTCGCATGGCGGAGGTCGAGGCGCTGGCCAAGAAGACGGCCGAATCGGTGGTCGTCGGTGACCCCACGTCGGAAAAGACAGTGGTAGGGCCCGTGGTATCGAAGATCCAATTCGACCGCGTCCAGGGGCACATCACCGAGGGGATCAAGGAGGGCGCGAAGCTCGTCACCGGTGGCGAGGGGCGCCCCGCCGGGCTCGAGAAGGGTTACTACGTCCGGCCGACGATCTTCTCTGACGTACGCAACGACATGCACATCGCCCGCGAGGAGATCTTCGGGCCCGTCCTGGCCATCCTCCCCTACCGCGATGAGGAAGAGGCGATCCGCATCGCCAACGACACCCCTTATGGCCTGCAGGCGTACATCTGGTCGCAGGACCTCGCGCGCGCCAATCGCGTCGGCCGCAGGATCCGCGCGGGACGCGTGACCATCAACGGCACGCCCGGCGATATGAGCATCCCGTTCGGCGGCTTCAAGCGATCCGGCAACGGCCGCGAATGGGGCGAGTACGGACTGCGCGACTTTCTCGAGGTCAAAGCCGTACTCGGCGCCGAGGCGCAGGCCTGAGCGGCCTGCCAAGTGAACACACCAGCCGAGAGCACCGAGCCCCTGGCAACCGGGGCTGGCACGGGTGCGGGCGCCACCGCGGGAAGCGAGGTTCCGGAGCTCAGCCGCTCGCTGCGACCGCGGCACGTCACCATGATCAGTCTCGGCGGCATCATCGGCGCCGGGCTGTTCGTGGGCAGCAGCGTCGCCATCTCGGCGACCGGACCGATGGTGATCGTGACCTACGCGCTCACCGGGTTGATGGTTCTGATCGTGATGCGCTGCCTGGGGGAGATGGCGGTCTCGCGACCCGACATCCGTTCCTTCACCGAGTTCGCGCGCGCCGGCCTGGGCAACTGGGCGGGCTTCACTGTCGGCTGGCTGTACTGGTATTTCTGGATCATCGTGATCCCGGTGGAAGCCATTGCCGGCGCAGTCATCCTGCAGCAATGGTTTCCGCATGTCCCGAAGATCCTCATCGGTACCGGGCTGATGGCGGCAATGACCGGTGTCAACCTGATGTCCACCCGCTCGTATGGGGAGTTCGAGTTCTGGTTCGCCTCGATCAAGGTTATCGCCATCCTCGTGTTCATGGCGGTCTGCGCCGCATTCCTGCTGGGGACCATGGGGCCGCATCAGAGCCCGCTGCAGATGTGGATGGCACATGGCGGACTCTTCCCCAAGGGCCCCTTTGCCGTCATCACGGCGGTAACCACGGTCTTCTTCTCGATGATGGGCTCCGAAATCGCGACTATCGCGGCCGTCGAGTCGCCCGATCCCGCCCGCGCGGTGGCCCGCATGGTCGCGTCCGTCGTGGGACGAATCCTCATGTTTTATCTGGGGTCCATCGCCTTCATCGTCTGCATCGTGCCGTGGGACCACGTGCCGCCGCGCGTCTCGCCCTTCGTGATCGCGCTCGACTCCATCAAGGTGCCGTACGCCGCCCCGATCATGACCGGCATCGTCCTGACCGCAGTGCTGTCGTGCCTGAACTCGTCGTACTACGTCGTCTCTCGCGTGATGTTCGTACTCGCGGCGCGCGGCGATGCGCCACGCGCCCTGGTACACCTCAACTCGCGGCAGGTGCCGGCACGCTCCGTCCTCATCGGCAGCGTTGCCGGATTCATCGGTATCGTCGCCCACGATGCCGCGCCTTCGGCTGTGTTCGCCTTTCTGGTCAACGCATCGGGCGCGCTGATCGTGGTGATTTACGGATTGACTTGCGCCGCCCAGATCAGACTGCGCTTCGCGCGCGAGCGCGCCGGGCTGGGGCCGCCGGAGCTGCGGGTATGGCTCTTTCCGTGGGTCAGCTACGCGGCAATCGCCGCGATGGTCCTGGTGCTCATCGCGATGGCCCTCGATAAGGACATGGCGAGCGAGTTCTGGGCCAGTGCGATCTCCATCGCGGTGGCGTTCGCCGCTTACCTGCTATTCCGACGCCGCCAGCGTGTGTGAGGCCAACGTACCGATGTGACGGCGCCCTTTGATGGCGTACCACCACAGGCCTGCGCCGAAAATGACGGCGATGTAGACGAAAGCGCCCCAGGTGTTGTACCAGGGGGTGCCGTACACAGCCTCGCGCGGCCAGGCCAGGTTGAGAGCCATTCCCGCGCCCCACACCACCGCGACGATGTTGACGAGCATTCCCCACCTGCCCATGTTGAAATAGCCGTCCGCCGCGAGATCCGCGGGGGGCCATTGCCCTGCCAGGCGCTTCTTCAGCATCGGCACCGTCACCAGCAGGTACGCCAGGTAGATCATGATGACGGCAATCGACGTCAGCACCGTGAAGATCTTCGGCTGGCCGATGTTGAGAACCAGGATCAGCTCAGCGATCACACCGATCGCGACCGCAGGAACTATGGGCGTCTGCGTCTGCGGATTCACCTTCGCCAGCCTCTCGCCGAACGGCAGCGCATTGTCGCGCGCCATGGCGAAGGTCAGGCGGATGGCCGCGGTATGCACGGCCAGCGAGCACACCGTCACCGCGACGACGATGCAGACCAGGAAGATCCTGCCGAGCGGACCCCCCATCACTTGCTTGACGATGTATTGCAGGCCGCCGCTGCTGCTGCCGATCCCCGGGTCGTGCAGATTGGGCGCCGCCATGACCGCGAACACCAGAATCGCGCCACCGATGACGAATGAGGCCAGAATGGCCCGCAGAATCGCCCGTGGAGCGGTGCGCCGCGGCTCCAGGTCTCCTCACCGAGTGAGCTGGCGGTGTCGAAACCGTACATGACGTATCCCGGAGGCCAGCGACGCCACCAGGAAATCGCTCAGGTATCCCCAGCTCTTGCCGGCGCCGTAGCCGTGAGCGGAGAAGAAGACCGCGGGACCGCGCCTGACGTGGATCGCCAGGAAGATGCGCGATGAGGCAGGCGGCGATCAGCTCGATGAAGACGCCCGCGCTGTTGATCATCGCCATCAAGCCGCACGCCGAGCGCATTGACGACAGTGGTGAAAACGATCAGGACCGTGCCGAGGACCACCGCGTTGGTCGCGAAATCGTAGGTACCGTTGCCGTTGCCGATGATCTGGAAGCCGCCCCACAGCCGCGGCAGGTTGAGTTGCAAGGCCAGCACCACGGCAGACAGCGTGACGATCGAGGCGGTGAGCATCAGCCAGCCCGAAGACCAGCCCACGAGCCGGCTGCCCAGCGTCTTCGACCAGTTGTAGACCGATCCGGCAGATGGGGTATTTGGCGGCCAGCTCCATGAAGCACAGCGCGACGGCCAGCTGACCGACGAGCACCATCGGCCAGGACCACAGATAGGCCGGGCCGGCGGTGCCGAAGCCGAAGTAGAAGAGCTGGAAGGTACCGGTGAGGATCGAGATGTAACTGACGCCGGCCGCGAAGCTGCCGAACGACCCGATGCTGCGGGCGAGCGATTCCTTGTAGCCGAAGTGCTCCATGCCGCTGTCGGCTGCCGCGGGAACCTTGTGCTGAGTCATTACCCGGCGATCCTACCTGTCGGGGAGGTCCCCGGCCAGCATCGAACCGCCGTGAGCGGTGACTCAGACCGACATGCCGGCCCTTGCTCGCCGGCTCAATTGATGCTGTCATCGGGGCCGAATGACCGTACCGCTCACGCGCTTCGGGTTCCTCACCCTGCGCCACTTCTCGATGATCGCTTTCACCAATGCGATCGAGCCGTTGCGCATGGCCAACTACCTTGCCCGGGAAGACATCTACCGCTGGTCGGTGTACTCCCTGGACGGCGACCCCGTGGAGGCGAGCAACGGCCTCGCCGTGGCTCCGACCTCCCGGATCGAGGATGCGCCGCCGCTCGACATCCTGTTCGTGTGCGGCGGTGTCGATGTGCCGCATGCCGTCGATGAGCGGCTCATCCAGCTGCTGCGCCGCCTTGCCCGCGAGCGCATGAACCTCGGGGCCCTCTGCACGGGCGCATACGCGCTCGCCAGGGCCGGCCTCCTCGACAGCTACCGCTGCGCCATCCACTGGGAGAACCTCTGGGGCCTGCGCGAAACCTTCCCGCGCATCGTCTTCACTCCCGATCTGTTCGTGGTCGACCGCGACCGCTGCACCTGCACCGGCGGTATCGCGCCCCTCGACATGATCCTGCATCTCATCACCCCGCGAATCGGCCGGACGCTGGCCGCCGGGATCTCCGAGCAGTTCATCGTGGAGCGCATCCGCGACAGCAAGGATCGCCAGCGTATTCCGATCGCGGCGCGCCTCGGCGGCTGCCACCCGGCGATCACCCAGGCCGCCGCGCTGATGGAAGCCAACATCGAGGAGCCGCTGACGCTCGAGGAGCTCGCGCGCATGACGGAGGTCTCGCAGCGTCAGTTGCAGCGGCTCTTCCACCGCAGTCTCGGGCTCACGCCCGCGCAGTACTACGTCACTTTGCGCCTGGGCCGGGGCCGCGAGCTGCTGCAGCAGACTGCCATGCCCATCACGAGCATCGCCGTGGCCTGCGGCTTTCGCTCTCCGGCGCACTTCAGCAAATCCTATCGGGCAATCTTCGGCCACCCTCCCAGCCAGGAGCGGCGGCCGCCGGCAGATACCGGACCCGTCCGCGCCTCCGGCCGCCCGGGACGCTTGGCGGCGCCCACGTCTAAATGATCGTTCAACGGGGCAGCGAGCAAAAGTCCGATCGGAGCCACTCCTTCTGATCTATATAAGTTATTGTTCTAATTAACAATTAATAATAGATTAGAACTTATCCTTGCATCCCGCCAACAGTTGGCGGAAGATACTTCAAGAGTAGCGCCAGTCCGTTGAGTGGCTGTTCAATGCCGCACTCCTTGGGGTCTCAAAAGTCGTCGATACCGCCCGAGCGGGCCGTCCGCCCGCCGTTGCGTGTCGGAATCATCCTGGCGGAGCACTTCACGCTGTCGGCCTTCGCAGTCTTCATCGATCATCTGCGGCTGGCCGCCGACGAAGGCGACCGCAGCCGGCCGCTGCACGTGCAGTGGTCGATCATGTCGTGCCGCCGCGAGCCGGTCCGCGCGAGCTGCGGCGTGACGCTGCAGCCCACCAGCGGCCTGCTGCCGCCCGCCTCGCTCGACTATGTCGTGGTCGTCGGCGGCATCCTCCACGCCGGGCCGCAGATCGATGAGGCGACGACCCGCTATCTGCGCGAGGTCGGCGCGACCCGCACCCCGCTCATCGGAATCTGCACCGGCAGCTTCGTTCTCTGCCGCGCCGGCCTGATGGAGGGCCGGCGCTCGTGCGTCAACTGGTATCACTATCAGGACTTTCGCGAGGCGTTCCCCGGAAGTGACGTCGTCGCCGACCGGCTGTTCCTTGCCGACGGTCCGCGCATCACCTGCGCCGGCGGCGCCGGCAGCGCCGCGCTGGCGACACACCTGATCGAGCAGCATCTCGGCCGGGCACAGGCACAGAAGGCGACGCAGGTGCTGCTGTTCGACCGGCCGCGCCAGGGGAGCGATGCCCAGCCGCATCCGCCGCTGTCCGAGGGGATCAGCGAGCCGCGCGTGCGGCGCGCGTTGCTGCTGATGGAGCAGAATCTGACGCGGCCCGATCTCGATCGGGGCGATCGCCGGGGAGCTTGGAGTGTCGACGCGGCAGCTCGAGCGGCTGTGCCGCGAGAATGTCGGCATGGGGCCGGCCTCGCTCTATCGCCAGCTGCGCATGCGCTATGCGAACTGGCTGATCCAGAATACCGACCGCTCGATGACCGACATCGCGATCGAGACCGGATTCGCCGATTGCGCGCATTTCTCGCGGCAGTTCAAGGACGCTTACGGGATTTCCCCTTCGACGCACCGCCTGCACCCCAATCCCGCATGCCAACTCCGACGCCGCGCGCTCGCGAGTGTTCGATTGAGCTTCCCGTCCGCGCGCTCGATCGCGAGCGTGCCGTTGACGGCTACATAACATGATGATGGCGCTTCCGTTCAAGCCCGCGCCGAGATCGTCGGCTCTAATCGACGAAAGCTGGAGGGTCTGTCATGAAATCGAGTGTTCCGTATGCCGTCGCAGCGATCCTGGCCGGCGCAGCCTTCCGAGCGTTCGCCGCCGCGCCTGCCGACCCCCCTGCCCCTGCGACCGACGGCACGACGGGCAGCGCGCAGGCGGTACCTGCGGCCACCGGCACCAACACCGCCGCGGCCGCTGATAGCAACCAGCTCGCCACGATCATCGTCACCGCGCAGCGGCGCACGGAGAACATCCAGGACGTGCCGATCTCGATGCAGGCGCTCACCGGACAGTCGATGCAGCAACTCAACATCCAGACGTTCGACGATTACGTGAAGTACCTGCCGAACGTGACGTCGGCGAACAACGGCCCGGGCCAGAACGAGATCTTCATGCGCGGCGTCAGCGCGGGCTCGCAGGCCAGCCAGGGCAGCGGCTCGACCGGCCTGTGGCCGAACGTCGCCATCTACCTGGACGACCAGTCGGTGCAGCTGCCGAATCGCAACCTCGACATCTATGCCGCCGATCTGGAGCGCATCGAGGTCCTGGAAGGGCCGCAGGGCACGCTGTTCGGCGCCGGCGCCCAGGCCGGCGTGATCCGCTACATCACCAACAAGCCGCAGCTCGATGTCACCTCCGGGCAGCGTCAAGGCCGGGTATGGAACGACCGCACACGGCGACAACAACTCCGACGTGACCGCGGTTCTGAACCTGCCGCTGATCGACGGCCACATGGCGGTGCGCGCGGTGATCTACGACGCGCGGCGCGGCGGCTATATCGACAACGTGCCGGCCACTTTCGCCCGCGCGGACACCGACGTCGGCATCCACTACGCCGGATACCCGGCGGTAAACGGGCAGTGCCCCGACGGGCGGCGTGAACAACGGGTACTGCGTACCGCCCGGCAGCCCCACCGTCAACAACTCGACAGATCGCGAGCAACGCCATCAACCCCGTCAACTACCAGGGTATCCGCGTCGAGGCGCTTTACAAGTTCAACGACGACTGGGACATGCTGATCACGCAGTCCTACCAGGACCTCGACTCGCAGGGCGTCTTCTACCAGCAGCCTTATGCTTCCGACGGCGCGTCGCTATCGCCGCTCGAAGTGACGCTGTTCAACAACGCCTTCGACAAGGACAAGTTCTCGAGATACCGCCTGGACGGTGCACGGCAAGATCAGCAGCCTGGATTTCGTGTACACCGGCGGCTATCTCGACCGCAACGTCGAGCAGGTCGGCGATTACACCAATTACGCGCGCGGCGTCTACGCCGACTACTACCAGTGCTACGGGCCCGAGTCCGCCGCCAACGCACTGACGCCGACCTGCTACTCACCGAGCTCCACCTGGCGCTCGGTGGAGCGCAACGTGCACGAGCAGCATGAGTTGCGCCTCAGCACGCCGGACAGCTGGCGCCTGCGCGGAATCCTCGGCCTGTATTACGAGGACAATGCGCTCTACGACCAGACCGGCTGGCAGTACAAGTCCATTCCCCCGTGCACCTCGAACGGCGCGCCGGGAACGGCAGGCAATACCGGCTGCCTGTCGGACGTCGGCACCTTTTCGGGGACGACCGTGCAGAATCCCGGAGTGCAGAGCGACAACACCTCGTTCTATCAGGACCAGCTGCGCTATACGCGGCAGATCGCCGAGTACTTCTCCGCCAGCTACGATCTCGTGCCGCACGTGCTGACGCTCACGGGCGGCCTGCGCCACTTCCTGTTCCTCAATTCCGAGGCGGGCAGCGTCCTCTCGAGCTTCGGCTGTTTCCAGGCGGGCACGCCGACCGGCGGCTGCCAGTCAGGCTCGAGCACCGACCTCAACGCGAAGGATCTTGCCGACACCGAGACCGGCAACAAGGTGCGGGCGAACCTCACCTGGCACATCCGGCAGGATCTGATGGTGTACTACACGTTCTCACAGGGCTTCCGTCCGGGCGGCTTCAACCAGAACGGCGGTGCGGCGCACGGCGTCGGTCCCGACGGCATGGCGCAGTACCTGGTACCGCAGTCATACGGCTCCGACAACCTGACGAACAACGAGATCGGCTGGAAGACGGAGTTGCTTCGACCACCGGCTGCAGTGGAACGGCGCCGTGTACCACGACAACTGGAGCAACGTGCAGGTCGAATTCTTCAACCCGGGCGTGGTCGGCAACATCTTCTACGATACCAACGGCCAGGACTTCCTCATCAAGGGCATCGAGACCTCGTTCGTGGCCCGCGTCATGACCGGGCTGACGGTGCAGGGCGCGGCCGACTGGAACAAGAGCGCCCAGACCAACTCGCCGGCTCTGATCGACAACAATCCGGCGGACACGGCCAATTACGGCAAGCCCATCACCCAGGTCTGCAGCGGCGGCGCTTGCAGCTCGGTGGGGAACCCCTTCGGCCCGATCGGCGCCCCGAGCGCCAACGCGCCGCCGATGCAGTTCAGCCTGCGCGCGCGCTACGACTGGCTGATGGGCGATTACGTTCCCTACCTCCAGGTCGGTGTCAGGCACACCGGCATTTCGTTCTCGCAGGCCGGCGCCAATCCCGAGATCGGCGCCGGCGGCTCGATCACCACCTCCCGCGGCCGCTTCGAGAATCCCGCCTACACGACTCTCGACGCCGCGATCGGCGTCTCCAAGGACGACTGGCACGTGGATCTGCACGGCGAGAACCTGACCAATTCCAACGCCAGCACGTTCACCAGCACCGACCAGTTCATCATCGAGCAGACGCCGCTGCGGCCGCGGGTCCTCGAGCTCTCGTTCGGCTACAGTTTCGAGTAGCCTGGCGGGCTCCGGCGAGGAGCCATGGTGGCGCGTGAAGTTCAGCGGATACGCGAGCTGCTGCAGCAGCGGCAGCTCGCGCCGGCCTTGCGCGCGGCCGAAGCGTTGCTGGTCAGGGTGCCGGAAAACCGTGACGTCCTGTATCTGCGTGCCGTGGCCCAGCGCCTCGCGGGCGACATCCCGGCGGCTCTCGCCACGCTCGCCGAGCTCGAGCGCCTGTATCCGCGCTTCAGCGGCCTCCACCAGGAGCGCGGGCACTGCCACGTCGCGCTGCGGCAGGCGCCTGAGGCGATCCACTCCTTCCTGCGCGCGGTCAACATCAATCCGGCCCTGCCGGCGAGCTGGAGCCTCCTCGAGAGCCTCTACCGCATGGCAGGGCAGGACCGTGCAGCCGCGCAAGCCGCGGAGCACATCGCTGCGTTGCGGCAGCTGCCGTCGGAGGTCGTGACGGCGACCGCCCTCTTCTCCGACGGCGAGCTCGCGCCGGCCGAGCAACTCATCCGCGCTTACCTGCGCACGCACCGTGATCACATCGAGGCGATGCGGCTGCTCGCCCGCATCGGCATGGAGCGCGAAGTCCTCGACGATGCGCACCTGCTGCTCGAGAAGGTGCTCGAGCTCGCGCCGGACTACCATCCGGCGCGTTTCGAATATGCGCAGGTCCTTGCCAGGCGCCATCTTTACCTGGAGGCGCGCGCGCAGGTCGAGCAGCTGCTCGGCCTCGAGCCTGCCAACCGCAGCTACCGGACGCTCCGCGCGTTGACGCTGGTGGGACTCGGGCAGCACGAGCAGGCCCTGGCGCTCTACCGTGAGCTGCTCGCGGGCGCGACGCAGCCGGCGGAGCTGCATCTGTCGATCGCGCACTCGCTGAAGACGCTCGGCTCCACCGAGGCTGCCATAGCGGAGTACCAGGCCGCTGCAGACTCCCGCCCTGGCTATGGCGAGGCCTACTGGAGCCTCGCGAACCTGAAGATCTATCGCTTCAGTGACGAGGAGATCGGCCGCATGGAAGCCGCGGAGGCGAGTCCCACGGCCTCGGGCGCCGACCGGTATCACCTGTGCTTCGCCCTCGGCAAGGCGCTCGAGGATCGCAGCAGATTCGAGCGGTCCTTCGAGTACTACAGCCGCGGCAACGCGCTCAAGCGTGCCGCGAGCGGCTATCGGCCGGAGACGATCGAGGCAGGCGCCAGGCAGCAGAGGGAAGTGTGCACCGGGGCGCTGTTCGCTCGACACGCAGGAGGCGGCTCACCCGCGCCGGACCCCATCTTCATCGTCGGGCTGCCGCGCACCGGGTCCACGCTCATCGAGCAAATCCTGGCGTCGCATTCCGCCGTCGAGGGAACGCAGGAGCTTGCGGATATTCCGCGCATTGTCGCGGCGCTGCAGGGCCGCGGCACGCCTGCTGATCCTCCGGGCTATCCGCAGACATTGCGGCGCATGACCGCGGCGGATTGCAGCCGGCTCGGAGGGCAATACCTGCGGGATACGCGCGCCTATCGCGCCACCGCGCGGCCGCGCTTCATCGACAAGATGCCGAACAACTTCCGCCACGTCGGCCTGATCCACCTGATCCTGCCCAACGCCAGGATCATCGACGTGCGGCGCGAGCCGATGGCCTGTTGCTTCAGCAACTTCAAGCAGCTCTTCGCCCAGGGCCAGACATTCACCTATGGGCTCGAGGACATCGCGCGGTATTACCGCACCTACCTCGAGCTCATGAAACACTGGGACGAGGTGCTTCCCGGGCGGGTGCTGCGCGTTCACTACGAGGATGTGGTAGCTGATCTGGAGGGGAGCGTGCGGCGGCTGCTGGATCATTGCGGACTCGGTCTCGAGCCTGCATGCCTCGCCTTCCACCAGACCGAGCGCAGCGTCAGAACCGCGAGCTCGGAGCAGGTGCGTCAGCCGATCTATCGCCAGGGGCTCGAGCAGTGGCGCCACTACGAGCGCTGGCTCCAACCGCTGCGCGACGCGTTGGGAGACGCGGTCGAGAACTACCGCTGCGAGGTCTCCCAGTCGGGAGCGACATAGAACGGGGCATCTTCCGGCGGCAGCAGCGATTTGCCGCGGATGTGGTCGGCTGCCTTTTCCGCCAACATGAGGGTGGGAGCGTTCAGGTTGCCGGTCGTGATCGACGGCATGATCGAAGAGTCGACCACCCGCAATCCCTCCAACCCGATCACCCGCGTCTCCGGGTCGACGACCGCTTGTCGGTCGTCCGCGCGCCCCATTTTGCAGGAGCATGAAGGGTGATAGGCGCTCTCGACATGCCGGCGGATGAAATCGTCGATCTGCTCATCGCTCTGCACTGCGGCTCCGGGCTGGATTTCGCGGCCACGATAGGGCGCGAACGCCGGCTGCGCGAAAACCTCGCGGGTGAGGCGCACGCAGGCGCGCATTTCCTCCCAGTCCTGCGCCTGCGACAGGTAGTCGAAGAACACCTTGGGCTGCACGATCGGGTCCGCCGAAGCCAGCCGCACCCAGCCCCGGCTCCGCGAGCGCATGGGTCCGACGTGGGCCTGGAAGCCGTGCTCCTGCGCCAGAGAAGAGCCGTCGTAGCTCACGGCCATGGGCAGGAAGTGATACTGGATGTTGGGGTAGCGAATGCCGGCGCGGCTGCGGATGAAGCCGCCCGTCTCGAAGTGATTGCTCGCCCCCAGCCCACCCCTGGTGAGCAGCCAGCGCATGCCGATGAGCGCCTTGTGAAACGCGCTCGTCTGGGAGTAGAGCGTGATCGGCTGTGTGCACGCCATCTGGAAATAGAACTCCAGATGGTCCTGGAGATTCTCGCCGACGCCCGCCAGATCGTGGACGACCGGGATGCCGTGTTGCGACAGCTCCCGCGCCGGCCCGACGCCCGATAGCTTCAGCAGCTTCGGGGATTGAATGGGTCCCGCGCTCACGATCACTTCACGACGCGCGCGCGCCACGTGCTCTTCGTTCCCGCGCCGATACGCGACCCCGACCGCGCGGCGCCCCTCGAAGAGGATACGGGTAGCAAGCGCGTGACTGTGCACCGCGAGGCTCGGCCGGCGCATGGCCGGCCGGAGATAGGCATTGGCGGCGCTGGCGCGGCGGCCACCGCCCACCGTCATGTCCATGCGGCCGAAGCCTTCCTGCTGGAAGCCATTCATGTCCTGGGTGTAGGGATAACCCGCCTGGCGGCCGGCCTCGAGCCAGACCTGATTCAACCGGTTGTCGAGCGGTCCGTAGCGGGTGTCCACTTTCCCGTCGCCGCCGCGATAGGCGTCCCCGCCGCCATTGCGCCGCTCCGTCCGCTTGAAGTAAGGCAGCACGTCGCGGTAGGCCCAGCCGTTCGCCCCTTCGGACGCCCAGCGCTCGAAATCGAGCGGGTTGCCCCTGACGTAGACCAACCCGTTGATGGAGGATGATCCGCCCAGCACCTTGCCGCGCGGCGTATGCAGCCGCCGCCCCCCGAGACCCGGCTCGGGCTCGGTGTGGAAGAACCAGTTGTAGCGCCGCATGTTCATGGGAATCGACAGCGCCGCCGGCATCTGAATGTAGATGGACCGATCGGAGCCGCCGTATTCCAGCAGCAGCACGCGATGCTCGCCGCTCTCGGTCAGCCGGTCGGCGAGCACGCAGCCCGCGGAGCCGGCGCCGATGATCACGTAGTCGAAAGTCGCCTCGGCCATGGCTAGTACGGCGCCTCTACCGCGCCCATGGCGACATAGACACTCTTCAGCTGCGTGTAGTGCTCGATCGCCGCCCGGCCGTTTTCCCGGCCGAGCCCGGAGAGCTTCACACCGCCGAAGGGCAGCTCGATCGGTGTCACGTTGTAGTGGTTGATCCAGCACGTGCCCGCCTGCAGGCGCGCGATGACGCGGTGCGCCCGTGTCAGATCGTTGGTGAAGACGCCGGCGGCCAGACCGAACTCGGTCGCATTGGCGCGCGCGATCACCTCTTCCTCATCGTCGAACTCGAGGACCGACATCACCGGTCCGAAGATCTCCTCGCGCACGATGGCCATGTCATCGTGGCATTCGTCGAACACGGTCGGCGCGACGAAGAAGCCGTTGGCAAGGTCTCCGATCGTGACCCGATGGCCGCCGGTGACCAGCCGCGCGCCTTCGGCCTTGCCGCGGGTGATGTAGCCCAGCACCTTCGCCATGTGATCTTCCGAGATCAAGGCGCCGACCTGCGTCGCGGGATCCAGCGGGTCGCCGATGCGCATGGCATTCACCCGCGCCGCGAGCCGCTCGAGAAAAGCCGCCTTGATGGCGCGATGGACGAACACGCGCGTGCCGTTGGAGCAGACCTCGCCGGCCGAATAGAAATTGCCGAGCAGCGCGCCGCCGACGGCATTCTCGAGGACGGCGTCGTCGAATACGATGAGCGGCGACTTGCCTCCGAGCTCGAGCGTCACCTGCTTCAGCGTGGCGGCCGCATCCGCCATCACCGCTTTGCCGGTCCCGACTTCGCCGGTCAGGGAGACCTTGCGGATCCGGGGGTGCGCGGTGAGCAGTCGGCCGGTGTCCGCCATGCCCTGCACGACCTGAAATACTCCCTCCGGCAGACCCGCCGCGGCGAAGACCTCGCGCAGTTTCAGGGCCGTGAGCGGCGTCAGCTCGGCGGGCTTGAAGATCATCGCGTTGCCGCACGCCAGCGCCGGCGCCGCTTTCCAACACGCGATCTGCAGCGGGTAGTTCCACGCGCCGATGCCCGCGACGACGCCGAGCGGCTCGCGGCGCGTGTAGCCGAATGCCTGCGGCCCCAGGTCGAGGTGCTCGCCCGCGATGCTCGCGGCGAGACCCGCATAGTATTCGAGACAGTCGGCGCCCGAGAGCACATCGACGGCGCTCGTCTCCTGGATCGGCTTGCCGGTGTCACGCGTCTCCAGCTCCGCCAGCTCGGCGTTGCGGGCCCGCAGAATGTCGGCGGCCCGCCGGAGGATGCGGCCACGGGCGGCGCCAGGCAGGCTGGCCCATTCCTTCTGCGCTGCAGACGCCTTGGCGACGGCCGCCCCGACCTCAGCGGGACCGTCGACGGCGATCTCGGCCAACACTTCGCCGGTAGCGGGGTTGATGGTCTTGAACGATGTCGGGCCCGGGCGCCCTGCCCGCGCGGAGCCGGGGCCGGCCCTCGGTGGCGTGGCGGGCGCCCGCTCCTGGTGAGTTTCCGTGGGTTTCTTCAGCCTGCTGTCGACGAACGCCGTGAGCAGTGCACGCGCACTTTCGCTGTCGGCTTCCTGCCACCGCGACAGCGCCGCGCGCAGCCAGACACCATCGATCATGGCGGCGATCATCGCGGCGAGGCTGCCCGCCTCATCGCCTGGCAACAGCCGTCGCAATGCGTGCCGCAGATTCGACAACATGCGGCGTTGGTACACCGTCTGCACGCGCATCAGACCCTTCACGTGCAGGACCTGTCCCCAGAACGCGAGCCACGCCGTCCCGGTGCGCTGATCGAATTCCTCCGGCGCCAGGTTGATATCGATCACCGCCTGCACGCGGCCGCGCGGTGTGCGGGCGAGCCTGATCCGCTCCCGCATGCGCACGCCGATGCGCCGCGCCAGGGTGCGGAAAGTCGCTTCGAGCAAACCGTCCTTGTCGTCGAAATAGTGCGCGACCAGCCCGGGGGAGACCCCCGCCCGCTGCGCGATCTGCGCCAGCGTGCTGCCGACGTAGCCGACCTCGGCCAGACTATCGATCGTGACCTCGATGAGCTGTTGGCGCCGGGCCTCCTCGGGCTCGTCACGCGGCCCCGTGCCGTCGGGCGGATCGTTCCGGCGAGAGCTTGATTGTCTGTTCAACTCAGTGCTTCGGAAGATCTGTTTCTTGAACAGGCGTTCAAGCTGACCGGATCATGAAGTGACCGCGCAGCGCCGTCAAGCCCCGGGACCGCGGCGCGAAGCACGGTTGCGACAAGCCGGGCAGCCGTGTCGCATTCGTTCAAGAAGCGGGCGCTCACATGCTCGTAACGGGCGTCCACGCCCGGCATGATTCCCCGCCGACTCACACGCCCTGTACCAACGGATCAGACGATGCAGCGCTTCTCCGGCTTCTCGCTCTTCAAGCGAGGGCTGTCCGGTCACCGCGATTGGCAGCCGCAGTGGCGCAAGGCGGAGCCGAAACCCGCCTACGACGCCGTCATCATCGGCGGTGGCGGACATGGGCTGGGCGCCGCCTACTACCTGGCCAAGGAGCACGGCCTGACCCATGTGGCCGTCCTGGAGAAAGGCTGGATCGGCGGCGGCAACACCGGGCGCAACACCACCATCATCCGCTCCAACTATCTGCGCGATGAGAGCGCCGCGCTCTACGATCACGCCCTGAAGATGTGGGCGGGACTCTCTCAGGACCTGAACTACAACGTCATGTTCTCGCCGCGTGGCGTCATGATGCTGGCGCACACGGTCCACGACACGCAGGTCTTCAAGCGCCATGTGCACGCCAACCGCGCCAACGGGGTGGACAACGAGTGGCTGACGCCCGAAGAGGCGCGCGCAGTTTGCCCGTTGCTGCAGACTGACGATATCCGCTATCCGGTGCTCGGCGCGGCTTTCCAGAGGCGCGGCGGCACGGCGCGCCATGACGCGGTCGCCTGGGGCTATGCCCGCGCCGCCGACGCGCTCGGCGTCGACATCATCGAGAATTGCGAGGTCACGGGTATCCGCCGCGACGCGCACGGTGCGGTGCAGGCCGTCGAGACGACCCGCGGCCTCATCCAGGCGCGCAAGGTCGGCGTCGCCGCGGCGGGCCACTCGAGCGTGATTCTGCATATGGCGGGAGTCCGGCTGCCGCTCGAGAGCTATCCCCTGCAGGCGCTGGTCTCCGAGCCCGTCAAGCCCGTTTTTCCCTGTGTGGTCATGTCCAACACCATCCACGCCTACATCAGCCAGTCCGACAAGGGCGAGCTGGTGATCGGTGCGGGTACCGACGCCTACACCTCATATACACAGCGCGGCGGGCTGCACATCGTCAGCCATGCGCTCGAGGCCGTCTGCGAGCTCTTCCCCATGTTCCGGCGGATGCGAATGCTGAGGAGTTGGGGTGGGATAGTCGATGTCAGTCCCGATCGATCGCCCATGATCGCCAGGACGCCCGTGCCGGGCTTGTACGTGAACTGCGGTTGGGGCACGGGCGGATTCAAGGCGACGCCGGGAGCGGCGCATCTCTTTGCCTGGACGATCGCCCACGACAATCCGCATCCCATCAACGCTCCGTTCACGATCGAGCGCTTCAGCGAAGGGCGGCTCATCGACGAGGCGGCGGCGGCCGCGGTCGCGCACTGAGGGACCCGGCGTCATGTTGCTGATCGATTGTCCCTACTGTGGTGTGCGCCCCGAGCTCGAATTCGTCTACGGCGGGCAGGCGCATATCGCGCGACCGCCCAAGCCTGCCGAGTGCAGCGACGAGCAGTGGGCCGATTTCCTCTACTGGCGCCAGAACAGCAAAGGCGTCCATGCGGAGCGCTGGCGGCACATCCACGGCTGCGGACGATTCTTCAACGCCCTCCGTGACACCACCAACGACTCCTTCCTCGCCACCTATCGAGTAGGCGAACCGGCGCCGGCTGCGGCGCTGGAACGCGCGCCGGGGGCGCGGCCATGAGCGGCGAGTTCCGCGCGACGCATGGCGGCCGCATTGACCGCAGCCGTCCGCTCGACTTCAGATTCGACGACCGCGATTACACCGGTTTCGCCGGCGACACGCTCGCCTCGGCGCTGCTCGCCAACGGCGTGCACCTGTTCGGGCGCTCCTTCAAATACCACCGGCCACGAGGCGTGCTCGGCGCCGGCTCGGAGGAGCCGAACGCGCTCGTCACGGTGCGCCGCGACTCCGCGCGGCTGACACCCAACCTGCGCGCCACTCAGGTCGAGCTCTACGACGGGCTGCAGGCATACAGCCAGAACCGCTGGCCCAGTCTGCAATTCGATCTGGGTGCGGTGAGCGGTTGGCTGTCGCCTTTCATCCCCGCCGGGTTTTACTACAAGACATTCATGTGGCCGCGGAACGCGTGGCAGCGGCTCTATGAGCCGAGAATCCGCGCCGCGGCCGGTCTCGGGCGCGCTCCCGAGGAGGCCGACCCCGATACCTATGCCAATCGGTTCGCGCACTGCGATGTGCTGGTCGTCGGAGCCGGTCCCGCGGGACTCGCGGCGGCCGCGGCCGCGGCTGCCAGCGGTGCGCGCGTCATCCTGTGCGATGAGCAGGCGGAGCCCGGCGGGTCGCTGCTGTCCGAGCCCGCTGCGCATTCTGACGCGATGATCGAGGGAGAGCCGGCCGACCGTTGGCTGGGGAGTGCCCTGCAGATGCTCGCGGCGCATCCGCGGGTCACGTTACTGATGCGCACTACCGCCTTCGGCTACTTCCCTCACAATCTGGTCGGACTCAACCAGCGCCTGAGCGATCACCTGGGACAGCCCGATTACAGCCAACCCCGGGAGCGCCAGTGGCAGGTTCGGGCCAAGGAAGTCGTCCTCGCGACCGGCGCAATCGAGCGCCCGCTCGTCTTCCCGGGCAACGACCGGCCGGGAATCCTGCTCGCCGAGGGGGCCCGGACCTATCTCAATCGTTACGGTGCGCTCGCAGGATCGCGAGTGGTGCTGGTGACGGCGCACGATGCGGCGTACCGGACAGCTCTTGACCTCCACCGCGCCGGAGCGTCGATCAAGGCCATTGTGGACGTCCGTACGGGCTCCACTGACGGTGCTCTCTTCGAGGCCGCACGGCGCGCCGGCCTGCCGATCGAGACTCAAACCACGGTGATCGGTACGTCCGGCCGACTCCGCGTCGGCGCGATACGCATCCAGAAGCTGAATGCGTCCGGTGATCCGGCCGGGCCGGTGCGACGCATTCGCTGCGATCTGGTCCTGATGTCAGGCGGCCTGACCCCGAGCGTTCATCTCTTCTCGCAATCGCGCGGCAAGTTGGCCTGGGACGAGAGTCTGGCCGCCTTCCTGCCCGCACAGGCCGCCGAGCGAGTCCGCTCCGCGGGCTCGTGCCGCGGTGTCTTCTCGACTCGACGCAGCCGTGCGGGACGGCACGCATGCGGGGCTTTCCGCCGCGCAGAGCGCCGGGCTTGCAATCGCCGCTTCCAAGCCGGAAATGCCCTCTCCTGAGAGCTCAGCTGCCGGCATCCTGGGCGCGCTCCCACAGCCGCCGGGTGTCGACCCGGAGAAAGCCTTCGTCGACTGGCAGAATGACGTCACCTCGCGTGATCTCGCCCTCGCGGCCCGCGAAGGGTTCCGCTCGATCGAGCACGTGAAGCGCTACACGACCACCGGAATGGCCACCGATCAGGGCAAGACGTCCAACATCAACGCGCTCGCGATCGTCGCCCGGGACCTCGACAAGGCGATACCGCAGGTCGGGCTCACGACCTTCCGCATGCCCTACACGCCGGTGACCTTCGGAAGCTTTGCAGGCTTCGCGCGGGGCGAGCTGTTCGATCCGGTACGGACTACGCCGACGCACGACTGGGCCGCTCGCAACGGCGCGGTCTTCGAGAACGTCGGCCTCTGGAAGCGCGCCCGCTACTTCCCGCGCCCCGGGGAGAACATGCACGCCGCTGTCGAGCGCGAATGCGTCGCGGTGCGCACGCATTGCGGGATCTTCGATGGCTCCACGCTCGGCAAGATCGAGGTCGTGGGAAAAGACGCCGCGACGTTCATGAACCGCATGTACGTCAACGCCTGGACGAGCCTCGCCGTCGGGCGCTGCCGCTACGGCATCCTGCTGCGGGACGACGGCTTCATCTACGACGATGGCGTCGTGGCCCGCTTGGCCGACGACCGGTTCCATGCAACGACGACGACGGGCGGCGCCGCGGGCGTCCTCGCGCTGATGGAGGACTACCGCCAGACGGAGTGGCCCGATCTCAATGTGTGGCTGACCTCGACCACCGAGCAGTGGGCCGTGATCGCAGTGCAGGGCCCGCACGCCCGCCGTGTATTGGAGGGGCTCGTGGAAGGCGTCGACATCTCGGCCGCCGCCATGCCGCATATGAGCGTCGCCCGCGGACGGATCTGCGGCGGCATTCCCATGCTGCTCATGCGCGTCAGCTTCACCGGTGAGCTCGGATTCGAAGTCAACGTGCCTGCCGATTTCGGGTTGGCAGTCTGGCAGGCGATCCACGCTGCCGGCCAAAAGCACGGCATCACTCCCTACGGCACGGAGACGATGCACGTGTTGAGGGCCGAAAAGGGTTACATCATCGTCGGCCAGGACACCGACGGCACCGTGACCCCGGACGATGCCGGACTTTCGTGGTCCATCGGCAAGAACAAGCCCGACTTCGTCGGCAAGCGGGCGCTGCAGCGCCCCGCCATGATGTCGCCGTACAGGAAGCAGCTCGTCGGACTGCTGACGCGCGATCCGGAACGCGTCCTGGAGGAAGGCGCGCAGATCGTGCCGACCAGGCAACGCGCCGCACCCGAGGCCGCCATGGGTCACGTCACCTCCTCCTACCATAGCCCCAGCGTCGGTCGATCCATCGCGCTCGCGCTGCTGACCAGTGGCCGCTCCCGCCTGGGCGAGACGCTTTACGTTGCGATGCCCGAAGGCGATATTCCCGTAGAGGTCGTTTCGCCGGTCTTCTATGACCTCAAGGGGGGCCGCCTCAATGGTTGACCTGCGACAGTTACCTCCAGGTTCGCGGCTAGTCCTCCGCGGCGCCTCGGAGGTGTTGGCTGCTGCGGCAGACGCCCTCCGCCTCCCACGCAGCGAGACGCCCTGCCGCGCCGTGCACAACGAAGGAATCGCGGCACTCTGGCTGGGACCCGACGAGCGCCTATTGATCGGCCCTGCCGATACCGCGGCCGAGATGAGTGGCCGGTTACAACAAGCGCTGGCAGGACTGCCGCACTCCGTGGTCGAGACCAGTCACGCGCAGCTCGGTTTCGAGCTGACCGGCGCCAACGCACCCACCGCTCTCAATACCGGCTGCCCCCTGGACCTCGATCCGGCTTCATTCCCGGTCGACATGTGCACTCGCACCGTGTTCGCCAAGGCCCAAATCGTCCTGTGGCGCACCGCCCCCGACACTTTCCGTGTAGAAATCGCGCGCTCCTTCGCCCCATACGTGACGAAGATCCTGGCACTGGCCGCGCGGGAGTCGATGCCCCTCACGGCGCAATCCGACTGACCATGGTCGATTCCATATCCTGCACCTGCTGCTTGTCGGCCTCTCGCGTTCCTGTACCGGTCGTGTGGGCGGTGCGATAACTTTGTAGAAGCCGAGGGGTGTATGGGGGGGCCTAAATTCTGGGCCCCGGGATGCGTTCGCTGCATTCGGACAAAGTGGTAATATTCTTACCACTTCGACCGAATTAAACACAGTCCTGGTGACCCCGTATTTTCCCCCACCCCTCATCCTCAGCCTTCTTCGCCGCTACGCCGGTATTCGGGCGCGCCGAATTCGCCACGGCTTGCGGCAGACGCCCGGGTGATCGGGCAGTCACGGAGCTGCTGAAGTATCACCTTCGCGCCGGCAACATCCGCCGGATAGCGCGCGGTGTGTTCGCGTCCGTTCCAGCCATCGATCGGTTCCTGGCGGCTTCCCGACTGCGCACCGGAGCCGTCATCGCCTACCGGTCAGCGCTCGAACTGCACGGCTGCGCAATCACGCCAACGAAGGAAGTCCAGCTCATCGCTCGCGGCGAGCCGGGCTCATCGAGACGGCCGACGTCGCTTGCCGCTTCGTCAGTCACCCGGCCAACCAATCGCCAAACCAAGGCGTAACCACCATCGATCGCCAGGGTCTCGCCGTCAACGTGACGACGTTCGAACGGACGCTGGTGGACCTGTTCGACCGGTACGATCTGGCGGGCGGAGCTGAAGACTTGTTCCGGTGCCTGGATCTCGTGGTAGAGCGCGAAGCCCCTTTGGACTTCGATGCCCTTGTCGACTTCGCGAAGCGGCGGAGCAACGCAGCCGCTGCCGGATCTCTAGGCTACTGGTTGGATCGCGAGCGCCATCGACTCGCCGTAACGGATGCCGCGCTCGAGGATTTTCGATCTCTGGCTCCCCGCCATCCACGCTATGCACTAGGTGCAATGCCGGGCCGCGGACTTTCCGCAACCGGGTGGAATGTCATCCTCCCGAGCGACATCATCGAGCGGTATTTCGATGACTGATTCAGGACTTGGGACGCTCGTTGGCCGGATCGTAAAGCGCCCGCTGCCCCACGCCCGCGACGCGCAGGGGGTAATGCTCACCGAAGTACTCCATGACGAGCGCACGGCCCTCCTGCGCATAACGCTCGGGAAGATAGCCGAGCGCTATGTTCTTTCCGACTGATGGACCGTAAGCGATGCTGGTCGTCGACGAGCGCCTCCCGACCTCATCGATCAGTACTTCGGAAGTGTCGGGATCCAGGATGGGCCATTGACCCACCGGATAGCGGGCCACTCCCGCCGCATCGGTGATGCTTTCCATCGTGAGCGTACACAGGTACGCGCGCTGCCGCGCCTGCTCCCGCTGAGCGACGTAGGCCGCCTTGCCGTGGAACTCGTCACCCTTGACCTTGGCCCGGGCCAGCCCCGCCTCGTACAGGTTGTATTCCGTCAGCAGGTCTGCGTTCTGTAACCGCAGGCTCTTCTCCATGCGCCGCGTGTTGGCGTACGTCTCGATGCCAACCGGTACTACGCCCTGCTCATAAAGCAGATCCCACAGCCCCAGCCCATAGCTGGGCGACACGTAGAGCTCCCATCCCTGCTCCCCCACATACGAAATGCGGAATGCCCAGACCGGCAGCCCGCGCACCCGTATCAACCGTGCCGTCGCGAACGGGAAGCGCTCGTGTGTCAGCGCCTCCGGATCGTCAGCCACGGCCTGCAAAGTGCGCCGAGCGTTGGGACCCCACAGCCCCAAAGTGACGATGTCGTCCGAGCGATCAGCGATCTGCACCTTGAACCCGCGCGACTCTCGCACCGTCCGCATCCACATGAGATCACGAGGTCCAGTACTACCGCCGCACACGACCCGATACTCGGACGCGCTCAAGCGGATGATCGTCAGATCCGAATGCACGCCGCCGGCCTCGTCGAGAAAGTGCGTGTAGACGCCCTGCCCCAACGCCGTACCTCCACCGACCTTCGCGACTGAGAGGTACTCGAGGAACGCCTCGGCGTCGATACCTGAGACGTCATAGATGGCGAAATGCGACAGATTCACCATCCCGACGTCGTCGCTCATCGCCAGCTGCTCGGCATTGGACACCGGCCAGAAGTGACGCGCATCCCATTCATTACGCCGCTCCGGCACGCGCTCACCGTACTTCTCGAGGAGCAGCCGCTCGTTGGCGGCATACCCGTGCGCGCGCTCCCAGCCGGCGGCCTCCATGAAGTAGCCGCCCAGCTCCTTCTCCCGCGGCCAGAACGGACCGCGGCGCAGGTCGCGGCCGGTCAGATATGGCTCGCGCGGGTGTACGGCCGGGTTATAGACCTTCTTCGCCGTCTCGAAGCATCGGCCGAAGACATACCCCCGGGTTTTCTGCACCGCGTAGAAGCGCGCGATGTCGATGCTGCATGTGTCCCATTCCGACCGTCCTGTCGTCATCCAGTCGGCAAGTACCTTCGCGACGCCAGGCGCGTCCTTGACCCACACGGCCTCGGCGAACCACAGTCCGCCGACTTCAGGAGACGCGCCGACGAGCGGTGAGCCGTCGGCAGTGATGGACATGAGCCCGTTGAAGGAGCGCTTCGCATCCCATCCCAACTCCCCGAGCAGCGGCACCAGCTCGGTGGCGCGCTCGTAGCCCTGCATCACCTGCTCGATGTCCATGTCACGCATGGAGGGCGACAGCAGGGCCTCTCCGGGCTCGGCGATGTCGCGGGGATACACCAGGCGCGGCTCCGTCTGCTCGTAATACCCCCATTCGAGCTGTCCGCCCTCGGTGGTCTTGGGATCGCCCGTGTCGCGCATGTACGAGGAATTGCCCTGGTCGCGCAGCAGCGGGTAGCCGATCTCCTTGCCCGTCCCGGCGAAGGCATCGAAAGGTCCGAAGAAGAGCAGCGGATGCTCGAACGGCATGAGCGGCAGCGGCGAGCCCATACGCGTGGCAAGCAGCGGACCCCAGATGCCGCATGTGAAGATAACGATGGACGTCTTGATGTAACCCTTTCGGGTTTCTACACCGCGGATGCGCCCGTCCTGAATATCCACGGACAGCGCGGCTGTGTTGGCAAAGGTCTGCAGACGACCGCTCGCAACCGCACGCTCGAGCAGAACGCCCGCGACGCGTTGCGAACGGGGAACCACCAGCCCGGCGTCAGGATCCCAGAGCGCGCCCTGGATCGCCTGCTCTTCCAGCAGTGGGAAGAGCTCCTTTGCACGGGCGGACGAGATCAGCTCCACTCTCGTGCCGAAGGCCTTGCCGGATCCCACCTTGCGCTTCAGCTCCTCCATGCGCTCGTTGTCGCCGACCCGGGCCACCTCGAGTCCGCCGACCCGGGCGTAGTGGCCGAGACTTTCGTAGAACTCGCGGCTGTAGAGGGTGGTGTAGACCGACATCCTGTCGTGGCTGGTCATGTAGCAGAAGTCCGAGGCATGGGCGGTGGAGCCGATGTCGGTCGGAACGGCCGACTTGTCGATGCCCACGAGATTGTCCCAGCCCCGCTCGATCAGATGATGCGCGATCGTGGCGCCGACGATCCCGCCCTGGCCGATGATCACGGCGGACGCCTCTTGCGGCAGCCGCCTCTCGCCCGTGCCCTGACTATTCATCTGATCCCCAGTAATGTAACGCCTATCGCTCAGGCACAGGGATGTGCCCCGCCGCCGCAGGCGGCGGGCGGCGAGGCGGCGAGCAAAAACCGCGCTTTTGCTTGACGCCGCGCTGGGCGGGCAGGATGCCCGGATCCAGCGCCTTAACTAGTATGGCTCTGCGCCCCGGCCCGCGACTGCTCGATTTGCGTCATCGGCTTGTCGAGATGCGTCTACTCCCTCGAGGCCATGACCGGAGGGTCCGGACTCACGCCGCCAGAGCAGCACCACCGAAACGAAGGCGACGAGGCTCAGCAGGCCGAAATACCAGAGCATGCCGTCATACCCGGACGGGTGCGCGGGTCCGGCGTGCCCGCGGTCGGCGACCCAGCCTGCCGCCAGGTTACTCGCCGCCAGGAGCAGGTTCTGCAGCAGATTGATGACCCCCAGAGCGGTCCCGAGCCGCCGCGGCTCGACGAGCATGGTTGTCGCGGGCCAGATGATGGCCGGCACCACCGAGAAGCTGATCCCCATCAGGGCGGTGGAGATCCACAGACTCCAACCCGTGGTGCCCAGGATGAGAAACACGAGTGGCATCAACAGTGTCGCGATCATCATCATGAGCGAGCGCCTGCCGAATCTGTCGGCCAGGAACCCGAACACCGGCGTCGCGAAGATGGCCGCAAAGAACACCCAGCTGTTGGCGAGCCCGGCCTGCTGCAGTGTCAGGCCCTTGGCGTCCTGAAAGTATTCGATGGCGAAGGTGCTGCGGAACGGAAAGAACACGGCTGCGAACAGCACGTTGAGCGTGAGGATGTACCAGTACGAGAGATCGAAGCTGACGAGATCAGACCAGGTGATACGCTCCGAAGCCGCTACCGCCGGTAGCCTCCCCGAGGCACGCGCGCGGCCGTCGAACATCCGATAGACCAACGTCGCGGCAAAGCTCGCAGCCATGAAGCCGGCCGCCAGCCAGAGCGGCTGTTGCCAGCCATGAGCATAGAGCGCGCGGGCCCAGCTCGGCGAGGTATCCGCGGAATACGAGCCGATGCGCGCGAAGCTGAAGAAGAGCGCCATCGCCAGCGCCGTGCCGCCGCGCGAGAACCACTGCGCCACTGCCGCGAGCAGCGCTATGAAGAGCGCCTCCAGGGCAACGCCGAATATCAGGCGCCCCGTCACCATCACGGCATACGGCGAGCCGATTGCCGTGAGCGCGGCGCCCACGAGGCTCAACGCCGCCATCCACGTCGCGACGCGAGCCGGCCCGTAGCGGTCGATCAGGACGCCGCCGATCAGGGCGAGAAAGATGTTGGGCAGGCTGAAAACCGCGTTCAGCATGCCGATCTGCGCCTGAGTGAAGCCGCGCTCGCGCGCGCAGGAAATCCGCGATCGGCGCGATCGCATCGTATTCGTAGTAGCTGCCGGCGATCGCGAGGCTGAGCAGGGCCAGCACGCACCAGCGCCACGCGCCCGACTCGCCGGGCCCCGGCCTGCTTCCGGATGCCGTCCCGCTGCTAATGGATGCGGGCTCCCTGACGCACGAGCTCCTGTTGGACGGCGCGCACGTCGAGCTTGTCGAACGGCTCTCCGGTGCGCACCGAGAGCGCGGCCGCGACTCCCGCTCCCTGTCCGCTCACGGCGCAGCACATCATGTTGCGTACCGCGGCATGCGAGATCCGGTCGCCCCCGATCGAGCGGCCCGCGACCAGCAGGTTGCCGACTCCCTTGGGAACCAGCGACCGGTAGGGAACGTGGAAATAGCGCCCCGTGGTCGGCAGGATGAGGAGCCCATAGCCGTCGATGAATTCCGGAAAGATGCCGATCGCGTCCTCGAAGCGCCCCTGCTCGCGCACGTCCGCCGCGGTGAGATTGTAGAGCGCGTCGATCTTGCGCGTGTCGCGCACACCGAGCGTCATGCCGAAATTGCGCAGCTTCGCCTGCTCGCAGCCGGGCATGAAGCGCTGCAACGCCGCGATGGCGTAGATCGCCTGGCGGCGGCCCTCGATCTCCGCCGCCGTGAGGTCGTTGGCGTCGGTGCCGTCGGTGTTGGGAAGGAAGATGAGGTTGAGGTAAGTGAGGTCGCCCTGATCGCTCACGCTTCCCCAGGTTCCAGCGATGGTGCTCAAGGCCGCCGGAATGAGCCCGGCCTCGACGGCTTTCTTGAAAGGCTTGCGCAGGAACGGCGAGAACATATCGTCTTCCTTGCCCGTGGTCTCGATGTTCCACTCGCCGTTGCCGGCCCAGTCGCGATAGGTCTGCGGGTCGGAGCGCACCTGCTCGAGAAAGCGTGCCTTGTTGACGCCGGTCATGGAGAACATGACGGAGGCAGCCATGAGCTGCTCGCGCGGAGCTTTGTGCACGGGTGCCCCCGCGCGCGCCGCCACGTCCGCATCGCCCGTCGCATCGATGACCCGCCGCGCAAGGAAGGCCTCGCGGCCCGATTTGCTCTCCGTGATCACGCCACGGATCGAGCCCCCTTCGAGCACGGGCGCGACACATAGGCGATGCAGGAATGGATCGATGCCGGCCTCCTTGACGAGGACGTCGGCCACGTACTTGAACATCTCCGCATCGAGTGCGTGGCTCAAAGACTGCGGCTCCGGCGTCGCCGCACCCATTGCTGTGGCGCGTTGCTCGAACTCGATGCCGATGCCTTCGCAGTCGACCGTTCGCTCGTGCCGGTACCAGGCGAACCCTTCGACTCCGACCTGAGTGATGTTGCCGCCGAAGCAGCCATATCGCTCGAGCAGTGTGGTACGCGCGCCGGCGCGCGCCGCCGCGAGCGCGGCCGCCAGGCCGCCCGGGCCGCTCCCGACCACGAGGACGTCGGTCTCGTGAACGACATCCACCGAGCGCGCGGCTTCAGGTATACGTTTAACCATCGTAGTTTCCCATCGCTTCCAGCAACCCCAAACACGAAGTACAGGCACAAGGACGTGCCCGGCCGCCGCAGGTGGCCGAGTCTCGGGCAAAAACCACGCTTTTTGCCCGAGACGCGCTGGGCCGGGCAGGAGCCCGGATCCAGCGCTATAAAATAGGCTTGGCGGCCATCTCGAGGTGCAGCGCCGCGCCCGAGTAGGGATGCGCCACAGCGACGGCTTCGTCGAGCTCGACGCCAAGACCGGGCTCGGTCGGCGGGATGACGTAGCCGTCCTCCCAGCGGATGGGCTTGCGCAGCAGCTCCGCATGCAGGCCCTGCCAGCGCTCGATGCCCTCGAGAATCAGGAAATTCGGGCTGCACGTGGCCAGTTGAATGTTCGCGGCGCCCACCACCGGGCCGCAGTAGAGGTGCGGCGCGATCTGCGCATGCTGCACCTCCGCGAGCGCCGCGATCTTCTTCGCCTCCAGGAGTCCGCCCACCCGACCGAGGTTCGGCTGCAGGATGGCCGCGCCGCCCGCCGCGAGCAGCCGCGCAAAATCGTACTTGGTGGTGAGACGCTCGCCGGCCGCGATCGGTACGCTGCAGGCGCGCGCCACCTTGGCCATTTCCTCGGGCGCATCGGGCGGTACGGGCTCCTCGAACCACAGCGGCTCGTATGGCTCGATGCGACGCGCCAGGCGGATGGCTCCGGCCGCAGTCATCTGCCCGTGGCTGCCGAAGAGCAGATCAGCCTTCGAGCCCACCGCGGCGCGCAACTGTCGCATGAAGCGCTCGCAGCGATCGAGCGCGACCAGGGAGGGTTGACGGCCGTCGAAGGCGGAATAAGGCCCGAACGGATCGAACTTCAATGCCGTGAAGCCCTGCGCGAGATATTCCGCCGCCCGCTCCGCCGCCAGGTCGGCATCCTGATAGACGTCGGTGCGATCCCCGGGCCTGGCATATATGTAGGTATAGGTGCGCAGCCGCTCGTGCACGCGGCCGCCGAGGAGCTTGTACACCGGCTGCCCGGCCGCCTTGCCGATGATGTCCCAACAGGCCATCTCCAGCGCGCTGAGCACGCCCATGACCGTGAGGTCCGGATGCTGCGAATAACCGGAGGAATAGACGCGCCGCCAGATTCGCTCGATGTCGTGAGGGTCTTCGCCCTCCAGATAGCGCCCGAAAACATCTTCGATCAGCTTTGCCACGTGATGCGGATCGAACGGAACACCGTACGCCTCACCGACGCCGGATATGCCATCCGCGGCAGTCAGCTTGACGAAGATGAAGTACCGCCCACCGTTGTGCGGCGGCGGGTTGCCGACGACGAAGGTACGAATGTCCTGCAGCTTCATGATCGCATGTGCGCGCCGCCGGGGTCATAGGCACAAACCGGCAGCCGCTCCGCGCGCCGGCGCTCGCCGATGATCTCGATCTCAAACCCCGCACTCGACCCGGCAAGCGCCGCCGGAACATAACCAAGGGCAAGCGAGCGCCCCACCCGATGGCCGTAGGCGCCGGAAGTGACCCACCCGACGACGCGGCTTTGGTGCCAGATCGGCTCATCGCCGATTGCATCGGCATCGGCGGCATCGACGGCAAATGCGACCAGACGCATCTCCCCGCCATTCGAGCGCTCGCTCATCGCAGCGGACCGGCCGACGAAGTCACCCTTCTCCAGAGCGACGAATCGGCCGAGGCCGGCCTCGTAGGGACCATAGATGGGGCGGAACTCCCGTGCCCAGGTGCCGAAGCCCTTCTCGATGCGCATGGCGTTGAGCGCGCGCCCTCCGAAAGACCTGGCTCCCAGCCGTGAGGAGGAGATCGTAGAGCGCCCGCTGATAGTCCGGCGACACCCAGATTTCATAGCCCAGCTCGCCGGTGAACGAGAGCCTGCCCACCAGCGCCGGAATCATCCCGATATTGACGCGGCGGAAGGTCAGGAAAGGGAACGCGGCGTTCGCGAGATCATCGCGCACCAGACTCTGCAGCAATCCCCGCGAGCCCGGACCGGCCACCGAGAGGCCGACGTGCTCCATCGCGCAAGCGCGAACGCGCACCCCCGATGGCGGCAACAGTCGCTCGAACCAGCGCAGGTAATACGTTTCCGCTGCCAGGGTGCCGATGAGCAATACATGGTCGCTGGCGAGCCGGCACATCGTGAAGTCGCCGATCAGCCTGCCGCGCTCATTCAGCATCGGTGTCAGCGCAATGCGGCCGACCGCAGGGACACGGTTGGCCATGACTCGCGACAGCCACTCCTCCGCTCCCGGACCAACGACCTCGATCTTGCCGTAGTTGGATGTCTCGAGCAGGCCGACACGCTCCTGCACCGCCCGGCACTCCTCGGCCACATGTGCGTGCGCGTTGGAGCGGCGGAAGGTGACCTCCTCTCGGGCAGCCGCCTGCGATGGTGCAAACCAGAGCGGATGCTCGAGCCCGCAGTACTCCCCGAAGACCGCATGCGACTCCCGCAGCCGATCGTAGATCGGTGTGGTCCGCAGCGGCCGGCCCGCCGGCAGCTCCTCATTGGGAAAGCGGATCCGGAACCGGCGCGAGTAGTTCTCGCGCACCTTGGCATTGGTGTAGGCCAGTGTTGCCCAGTCGCCGTAGCGTGCGACATCCATCGCCCAGACGTCAGAGCCGGGGTCTCCATTCACCATCCACTGCGAAAGCGCAAGCCCTACGCCTCCACCCTGACTGAAGCCGGCCATCACGCCGCACGCTACCCAGAAGTTGCGCAATCCCTTGATCGGCCCGATGAGCGGATTGCCATCCGGGGCGAACGTGAAGGGACCGTTGACTACCTTGCGGATGCCGACCTCTCCGAGGGCGGGAAAGTGCTCGAACGCCACTTCGAGGCTGGGCGCGATGCGATCGAGGTCGTTGGGCAGCAGACTCTGAGCGAAGTCCCACGGCGTCTCGACCGGCGACCAGGGCACGCCCGCACGCTCGTAGGTACCGATCAGCATGCCGTCACGCTCTTCACGCAGGTAGAGCTCACCCTCGAAGTCGATGCAGTGCAGCTGCTCGGGCAGGCCCGCGATCTGCGGCACTTCCTCGGTGATCAGGTATTGATGCTCCATCGCGAGGATCGGCAGCTCGAGGCCCACCATCCTGCCGACTTCCCGCGCCCAGAGCCCTCCCGCGTTGACGACATGCTCCGCATGCACATTCCCGTGGTCGGTAATTACGTCCCAAGTACCGTCGGGCTGCTGCTTCAGATCAACCACACGGGTGTGGCGTACTACCTCAGCGCCGGCAATCTGAGCCGATTTCGCGTAAGCATGCGTCACCCCGTAGGGATCGACATGGCCCTCGACGGGATCGAACATCGCGCCGACGAAATGCCGCTTGTCGAGCAGCGGAAAGCGGCGTGCGGCCTCATCGACCGAGAGCATCTCGAGCTCCATGCCGAGATAGCGGCCGCGTGCCTGGGCCATCCGCAGCCAATCGAGCCGCTCGCGGGTGCCCGCCAACATGATGCCGCCGGTGAGGTGCACGCCGCACGACTGGCCGGAGATGCGCTCGATCTCCCGGTAGAGGTTGATGGTGTACTGCTGCAGCCGCGCGACGTTGGGATCGCCGTTGACGGTGTGCATGCCTCCGGCAGCGTGCCAGGTCGAGCCACACGTCAGCTCGTCGCGCTCGATCAGCACGACATCCGACCAGCCGGCCTTGGTCAGGTGATACAGGACGCTGGCGCCGACCACTCCGCCGCCAATCACTACGACCCTCGCAGTGCTTCTCATGATCCGTGCTGCTCCGCCTTCTCCCAGTCGTTGGACACCGCAAGTTGCACGGCAGGCGCGACAGCGGTGCCGCTCGCGCCGAAGCGCTCGATGAGCCAGGACCTGAAGAGCGCGATCGCCGTGTCCGAGAGCCCCTCGGGATGGGTTAGGAGGTAATAGCCGTAGCCGTTGTCCACGGTGACGTCGAAGGGCTTCACCAGGCGTCCACTGCGGATCTCTTCCGCGAACAGGTTGGTGTCGACCAGCGCGACGCCCTGCCCGCTCAAGGCGTACTGGGCCGCGAGAAGCGCGGTGTCGAACACCAGGCCGCGCTCGACGTTGACCGGGCCGAGCCCGGATTGGCGCACGAACTGCGCCCATGCCTCGTGCCGCGGCAACTCGTCGATGCGCACGTGCACGAGCTCATTCGCCTCGAGAAAGGCGGCGAGGCCCTTGCCCGCGTGCTCGGCAGCGATCCGCGGATGGCAGAGAACGCTGACGCGGACGGGCCAGAGCAGATCCGCCACCAAGTCGGTCACCATGGGCCTCGAATAGACCACCGCCACATCGACATCACCGAGCGGCGGACCCGCCGCGGCGGGGCTGATGAGGTCGATGTCGACCTCCGTGCTCGCCTGACGAAAATCCCTGAGAATGGGTACCGCGAGCTGCACCGCGAAACTCGGCGGCATCCGCACCCGCAGGGTGCGCTGGGCGGGCGCACCTTCATTGCGGATGTCGTCGATGGCGTATTCCAGCCGATCGAAAGACTTGGCCACCGCCGGCAGCAGATGTTGGCCCGCCTTCGTCAGGGTCAACGCATGGGGGCGCCGCTCGAAGAGCTGTACCCCGATCAGGCGCTCGAGCGAGATGACGTGTCGCGACAGAGCACTCTGGGAGATGAGGAGCGCGTGCGCGGCGGCCGTGAAGCTGCCGTGCTTGGCCACTCCCTCGAAGGCTCGCAGCGCGTTGAGCGGCAGCCAACGTCGATCGATCGTCTTCTTACCCATCTGAGCCTCCCGGGCGCCCCCGAGCATACTAGCCGTCCAGCGCATTGGGCGGCGCAGCGGATTCGATGCCTTTTTTCGATGCCGGTAGCCAAATTCTCGGCTTGGAGGCCGAGAGAGATTATGGAAGCCTAGCGCCGAGCCGCCTATGAACGCGTTGCCCCAGCAACCCGCGCCCCATGCCTCTGGGCATCGGATCGCCTCGATCCGCATCACCCATCATCGGCTGCGGCTCGATCCGCCGTTTCACGCGAGCTGGGACACCCGCCCGCGCGTGCATTTCGACGCCACCATCGTGCGGGTGAGCACCGACACCGGACTCGAAGGTTACGGCTCCGGTGATCTGATGGTCGGCTTCGCGGGCCATGAGCCGCTCTTCATCGGCCAGGATGCGCTCGCCATCGAGCGGCACTACCGCGTGCTGTCGCACATCGATTTCCATTATGGGCGGTGCTGGCCGCTCGATCTGGCGCTCTGGGACCTCGCGGGCAAGATCACCGGGCAGCCTTGCTGGCGGCTGCTCGGCGGCCTGTCGAGCCGGGTGCGGCTGTACGCGTCCTCAGGCACGCTGCGCGAGCCGGCGGCGCTCGCCGAGCAGGCGGAGCGTTATGTCGCACAGGGCTTTCGCGCCATGAAGATCCGCTTTCAACGGGGCGACTGGCGGCATGACATCCGTGCGCTCGAGGCTGTGCGCGGACGCGTCGGCGAGCGCCTCGAGCTGATGGTCGATTGCAACCAAGGCTGGCGCATGCCCTGGGACACGCAGGCTCCCTGGAGTCTGAAGGATGCGCTGACGGTGGCGCGGGAGCTCGAGCGCCTCCATGTCTTCTGGATGGAAGAGCCTCTGCATCGCGGCGACCACGCGGGCATGAAGGCGCTGCGTCAGGCCACGGAAGTGAGGATCGCGGGCGGCGAGATGACGCGCCAGCTGCACGAGCTGCGCGACCTGATCACTACCGGATCCGTCGACGTCCTGCAGCCGGACGCGGCTCTCGTCGGCGGCATCACGGGGCTGAGACGCATCGCCGCGATGGCCCAGGAGCATCAGCTCGTTTTCACGCCCCACACCTGGACCAACGGCATGGGGCTCACGGCGAATGCTCACCTGGTCGCCGGACTGGCCGATGCGCCTTTCCTCGAATACGCCTACGACCCACCCGAGTGGACGCTCGCGCGACGGGATTTCATGATGGCGCAGCCGCTCGCGGCCGATGCGGACGGGTGGCTCGCACTCGGCGATGCTCCCGGCATGGGCTATGCGCTCGATGAGCGCGCGCTGGCGGCCACGGCGATCTAGTAGACTGGCGGGACACGGGATACCGCCGCGGCGAACGGCGGTTCCGCGTATCAGGGGGACGCTCCATGTCACGCTACATCGGCGCCATAGATCAGGGTACGACGAGCTCACGCTTCATCGTCTTCGACAAGAAGGGAGAGATCGTCTCCGTCGCGCAGAAGGAGCACCGGCAGATCTATCCGAAGCCGGGGTGGGTTGAGCATGACCCCATGGAGATCATCCGCAATACCGACGAGGTGATCGGTGCCGCGCTGGCGCGCGCCGATCTGGCTGCCGGCGATCTCGCCGCGATCGGCATCACCAATCAACGCGAGACCTCCCTGCTCTGGGAGAAGAAGACCGGCCGGCCTTTGTGCAATGCCGTGGTGTGGATGGACACCCGCACCGCGCCGCTGGTGACGACCTACACGCGTGCGGGCGGCCAGGACCGCTTCCGGGCCAAGACCGGACTGCCGCTCACCACCTACTTCGCGGGTCTGAAGCTGCGCTGGATTCTGGACAACGTCGAAGGCGCGAGACGGCAGGCCGAGTCCGGCGAAGCGCTGTTTGGCACCGTCGACAGCTGGCTGACATGGAATCTGACTGGCGGCCCAAAAGGGGGCGTGCACGTCATGGACGTCACCAACGCCAGCCGCACGCAACTGATGAATCTCGCCACCTGCGAATGGGACGCGGACATGCTGTCCGAGTTCCAGATCCCGCGCGCTTGTTTGCCGCGCATCGTGTCCTCGTCCGAGGTATACGGCGAGATGAAGACGGCATGGCTGCAAGGCATCACTCTCGCCGGAATTCTCGGCGATCAGCAGGCCGCGCTGGTAGGCCAGACGTGTCTCGCGCCAGGCGAAGCCAAGAATACCTACGGCACCGGGTCCTTCCTGCTGATGAACACCGGCACCGAGCCGGTGCAGTCCAAGGCGGGGCTGCTGACCACTCTGGCGTACCGCTTCGGCAAGGAAGCGCCGTGCTATGCGCTCGAAGGCGCCATCGCGATCACCGGCGCGCTGGTGCAATGGCTGCGCGACAATCTGAAGCTCTTCGACGTCGCTGCGCAGATCGAGCCGTTGGCGGCGAGCGTCGAGGACAACGGCGATGTGTATATCGTACCGGCCTTCTCCGGCCTGTACGCGCCTTACTGGCGTGATGACGCACGGGGCGTGATCGCCGGCCTGACCCGTTATGCCAACCGCGCGCACATTGCGCGGGCGGCGCTCGAATCCACGGCTTACCAGGTCCGCGATGTGGTCGAAGCCATGCAGTCCGACAGCGGTATCAGGCTGTCGAGCCTGAAAGTGGACGGCGGCATGGTTGTGAACAGCCTGCTCATGCAGTTTCAGGCCGATATGCTGCACGCCCCCGTGATTCGCCCCAAGGTGACGGAGACCACGGCACTCGGTGCGGCGTATGCGGCCGGTCTCGCGGTCGGCTTCTGGAACAACACCGACGATCTGCGCGCCAACTGGGCGATCGACCGTACCTGGGAGCCGAAGATGGCTGGCGACCGGCGCGACCATTATTACGAGCGTTGGCAGAAGGCCGTCACACGATCCTTCGGCTGGATCGATTGAGGGGCAGAGCGTGAGAATCGGCATCAAAACGGGCTGGCGCGCCCGCAGCATATGGAGCGAGCTGCTGGCCGAGTTTTTCGGCACGTTCGTCCTCATTGCCTTCGGCGCCGCCAACGTTGCCGTCGCGGTGGTGGGGCTTCCCGAGTCCGGTCGAACTCCGACGATATTCGCCGGCGCGGGTGATTGGTTGCTGATCACCTGGGGATGGGCCATCGCGGTCACGATGGCGGTATACGTGGCCGGTGGCGTCACCGGAGCGCACATCAACCCGGCCGTCACATTTGCTCTTGCCGTGAAGGGCGATTTTCCCTGGAGAAAGGTGCTGCCCTATTCGGGAGCGCAGGTTGCCGGTGCGTTCGCCGGCGCCGCATTGGCATACGCCGACTATGCTCCCGCGATTGATATGTGGAACGCCGCCCACAGCGTCGTCACGCGCGCGGACCCCGGTGGCATGACTACGTTCAGTATCTTCGCCACGTTTTCCGCGCATTACTATGGCGCGGGCATGCTCGGGCCGCTGTTCGATCAGATAGTCGGGACCTTTTTCCTGCTCGTCTGCGTGCTGGCCATCATCGACTCCATGAACGCGGGCGTGAAGGCCAGTCTGGCGCCATTCATGGTCGGCATGGCGGTGGCCGGCATCGGCATGTCTTTCGGCACCGGCTCGGGTTATGCCATCAATCCGGCGCGCGATTTCGGCCCGCGGCTCTTTTGCTGGCTGATGGGATGGGGGGCCAACGCCTTCCCGGGACCCCATGGCTATTGGTGGGTGCCCATCGTCGGACCGCTGATCGGTGGGACTCTCGGCGTGGCGCTGTACAAGTTCTTCATCGCCGACACTCTATCAGCGAAGGCTAACCCCTCAGTCGAAGTCCCTGCGGATCGTACAGAGGTTGTAGGCGGACGATAGCGGTGCGGAGCTCGCCGAAGATGTCGATCTGGAATCGCTCGGCCTCGCGCGCGAGCGCGGTCGGCACGTAACCGGCGGCGAGGCTCTTGCCTATGCAGTGTGCGAACGCCGCCGAGGTCACATATCCGACCGCCGCGCCATCCTTGAGGATCGACTCGTAACCGATGGCCTCCGTGTCGGCGTCCGGCAGCTCGAGAACCACGAAGCGTCGCTTCGGACCGGCGGCGCGCTCGGCGAGCGCGGCGGCGCGGCCCGTGAAGTCAGGTTTGTCGAAATCGACGTAACGATCGAGGCCGGTCTCGCCGGGCGTGTAGTCGGGCCGAAAATCTTTGTTGAATGAGCCGTAACCCTTCTCGAGCCGCAGCGAAGAGAGCGCACGACCACCGAAATGCGTGAGACCGAGGTCGCGGCCCGCCTCGCAGAGGTCATCGTGGAGCGTTGCAAGGTAATCGGGCGTGGTCCAGACCTCGTAGCCGAGCTCGCCCGTGAATCCGGATCGCATGAGCACCGCCGGCGCGAAGCCCACGGGCGTCTCGGCGGCCTGGAAGAGCTTGAATGCCGCGGCGGCGAGATCGAGGCGGACCAGGCGCTGCAGCAGCTCGCGCGACCGCGGACCCGCGATGGCGAACCCCGTCAGGGTCGATGCCGCCGAGCGCACGAACACGTCCGCCGGAATGCCGGACGCCCAGAACCAACGCAGATGGAATTCCTCCGCGAAGCCGGATCCGAAGATCAAATAGCGATCGTCCGCGAGACAGGCGATCGTCAGGTCGCCCACGATGCGACCCGCCGCGTTGAGCATCGGTGCGAGCCGCAGCCGCCCGAGCTGCGGAATTCGCCCGGCGAAGACGCGATCGAGCCAGGCACGCGCGCCGCGGCCCGTTACCTCGTACTTTCCATAGTTGGTGGTCTCGTACAAACCGACTGCGGACCGCACCGCGCGACATTCCTCGCCGACGTGAGGGAACGCCTCCGAGCGGCGATAGGTCGGCGTCTCGGCCGGCTTCACACCCTGAGGGGCGAACCAGAGCGCGTGCTCCAGCCCGAAGTTCGCACCCATCACGGCCCCTGCGGCCTTGAACCGGTCGTAAAGCGGCGAGCGCCGCACGGGGCGCGCGGCCGGGAGCTCCTCATTGGGATAAGCCAGGCGAAATCGCCGCGAGTAATTCTCGGGAACCTTGCTGGCGGTGTACTTGGGTGTCGCGAACGCGCCGAACCGCGAGACATCCATGGAGAGGATGTCCTGGCCGGGGTCGCCTTCGGCCATCCAGCGCGACAGCACCAGCCCGATGCCGCCGCCCTGGCTGAAACCTGCCATCACGGCACAGGCGACCCAGAAGTTTCTCAGGCCGCGGACGGGCCCGACCAGTGGATTGCCATCGGGGGCGAAGGTGAACGGACCGTTGATCGCCTTCCTGATGCCGGCGCGCCCGAGCGCCGGGAAGTGCTCGAAACCCACCTCGAAGTAAGGCGCCAGGCGCTCGAAATCGTCGGGCAGCAGTTGCATGGAGAAGTCATCGGGCGTCGCGACCGGCGACCACACCACGCCGTGCGGCTCGTATGTGCCGATCAGGGCCCCTGCCCGCTCCTGCCGCATGTAGATCTCGCCCGCATAGTCGGTCGTGTTGACGATCTCGCGCTCTCGTCCCCGCAGCTCCGGGATGTCCTCGGTCAGCAGATAGTGGTGCTCCATCGCGAGCACGGCAGCTCCAGGCCCACGAGATGCCCGATCTCACGCGCCCACAATCCGGCGCAGTTGACCACATGCTCGGCGTGGACCGTCCCCTTGTCGGTAACCACATCCCACGTACCGTCACGACGGGGCGTCAGCGCGACTACGCGCGTGAAACGCTCCACCGATGCGCCGAGCTGGCGGGCTGCCTTGACGTAAGCGTGTGTGGTCCCGGACGGATCGCAGTGCCCGCCGTCCGCGCGCCAGAGCGCGCCGATGAAAAAGCGCGTGTCGATGAGCGGGTTCAGCCGCTTCGCCTCCTCGAGCGAGATCATCTCGGTCTCCATGCCGAGATAGCGGGCGCGGGAACAGATCAGCTTCAGGCTGTCGAGCTCGCCGGGCGTCGCCGCCAGCATGAGGCCGCCGTTCGGGTGCAGCCCGCACGACTGGCCCGACAGCGCCTCGATCTCACGGTAGAGATCGATCGTGTACTTCTGCAGCTTCGAGATGTTCGCTTCGCCGTTGAACGTGTGCATCCCGCCTGCGGCATGCCATGTCGAGCCCGCCGTGAGCTCGCTCTTCTCCAGCAGCAGTACGTCCTGCCAGCCGATCCTGGCGAGGTGGTAGAGCACGCTGGCGCCGACCACTCCGCCCCCGATGACCACGGCTCTCGCGGAATTCTTCATCAGGGGATGATAACGTGTGCCCATAGGGGTGGAGATCAGACGTGGCGCGATTCTTCAAGGCGCTCTGCATCGCAGCGACACTCGCGCTCATCGCCTCCGCGCCCGCGCGGGCCGGCACTGCCGTCGTCGTCTCCTCGAAGCTCTCCAGCGAGTCGGCGATGATCGGTGAGATGCTCCGGCTGGTCCTGAGCGCCGCCGGCATCCCGACCGTCGACCGCCTCAAGCTGGGCGCTACTCCGGTCGTGCGCCGGGCCCTTCTCGACGGGGAGGTCGATCTCTATGTCGAATACACGGGCAACGGCGGCATCTTCTTCAATATGCCGTCCGATCCTGCGTGGAAGGACTTCAGCAAGGGTTACGAGCTCGGCGCACGGCTCGACTATGCGAGGAACCGGATCATCTGGCTCACCCCGGCGCCGGCGAGCAACGCCTGGGCGCTGGCGGTGCGCCGCGACGTGGCGAGCGCTTACCATCTGCGCACCATGAGTGATTTCGCCCATTGGGTATCGGGCGGCGGGCAGGTCGTGCTGGCCTGCTCGGCCGAGTTCGCCAATGCCGGCACTCTGCGCTCGCTCGAGCACACGTACGGGTTCAAGCTGCGGTCGGACCAGATGATCGTGCTGGCGGGAGGGGAGACGACTGCCATGATCACCGCCGCCGCCGCGCACACGAACGACACCAACACAGCGATGGTCTATGCCACTGACGGGGGAATCGCCGCCGCGGATCTGGTCGTTCTCGAGGACGACCGCCATGATCAGCCGATCTACGCACCGGTGCCTCTCATCCGGGCGGCGGTGCTGGGCGAATACCCTGCGATCGCCGCCCTCGTGAAGCCGGTCATGAACAGCCTCGATCGCGAGACTCTGCAGCGACTCAACGAGCGCGTGCAGGTCGACGGCGAGTCGGTCCAGTCCGTTGCCAGGAGCTATCTGGTGCAGAAGGGTCTGCTCGAGTGAGCACCTCCGATCTCCTGTTGCGCGGTCCCGCGTCCGCGCACGGCAGCTCCGCGCTTCGCCGCCTCGACCGCCTGGGAGCCCTGTTGACTCTCGTCGGCGCCGCCGGCCTCGTGCTGCTGCCGTTCGTCGACTTCAAGGCAAACCGCATTCTGCCCGGCGATCCGCGTGAGCTGGCGCAGGTACTGCCGCTCTGGGCAGCGCTCGCCTGTCAGGCAACGCTGGCTGCGGTGGCCGCCGTTGCGCTGCTGGCTGCGAATGCGCCGCTGCGCCTCGCCGCGGCCCTCACCGGCATCGTGGTGGTCGCGGCGGCTCTTGCTGCTGCGGCGAACGCACTGACGCCTCCTCACAACCTGATCTTCCGAGTCGCGCCCGGCGCGGGGTTCTGGCTGCTGCTCGCCGCGCTCGGTCTCCTTGCAACGGATGCGATCACTCGGATGCGTCCCGGGCCCGGTGCTCGCGTGCTCCTGCTCGCTTTCTTTCTGGGCGTCGCGATGCTGACACTGGCACACGGTACGTTCGACAACGTCTCGGTAATGCGCGAATACGCCGTGGACGCCTCGGCTTTCACGCTCGCCGCGCGGCAGCACATCCTGCTCTCGCTCGGCTCGCTCGCTGCCGCCGTCGTCGTGGCGCTCCCGCTCGGGATTTTCTGCCACCGTGTGCCGCGCCTGCGGCCCGGCGTCCTCAGCGCGCTCAACATCATCCAGACGATACCTTCCATCGCGCTCTTCGGCATCCTCATGGCCCCCCTCGGAGCGCTCGCCGCGCACGTTCCACTCGCGGCTGCCGTCGGCATCAGGGGCATTGGCGCCGCGCCGGCGGTACTGGCTCTTTTCCTGTACTCGCTGCTGCCGATCGTCGCCAACACGGTGGCGGGTCTCAAGCGCGTCTCGCCCGCTACGGTCGAAGCAGCGCTGGGCATGGGCATGACGCGCTGGCAGACGCTGATGAGTGTCGAGCTCATTCTCGCATTGCCCGTCATCCTCACGGGCATTCGCATCGTCCTCGTGCAGAACATCGGGCTCGTCACCGTCGCGGCGCTCATCGGCGGCGGCGGCTTCGGGACCTTCGTCTTCGGGGGAATCGGACAGGCGGCCACCGACCTGGTGCTCCTGGGTGCGATTCCAACCGTGGTGCTCGCTTTCTCGGCCGCCGTGTTGCTCGATGCGCTCGTCGAGCGCCTGGATCGCGTACCGAAATGATAGTCATCGAGAGTCTCACCAAGCGCTATGGCTCGACCACAGCCGTCGATGCGGTGTCGATGGTCATCGAGCGCAACTCCATCACCGTGATCGTAGGCACGTCGGGCTCGGGCAAATCGACGCTGCTCAGGATGATCAACCGGCTCATAGAGCCGACCAGCGGCCGGGTTCTCATAGAGGATCGCGACACGGCGAGCGAGCCCGGCCACCTGTTGCGGCGCCGGATCGGATACGTGATCCAGGGGCACGGCCTCTTCCCGCATCGGACGGTCGCCGAGAACGTCGGGACCGTGCCGCGCCTGCTCGGCTGGAAGGAAGGCCGCATCCGCGCCCGCGGGGCCGAGCTCCTCGCGGCCCTGCAGCTGGATCCTGCCCAGTACTCCGAAAAGTATCCCTACCAACTCTCGGGCGGCCAGCAGCAACGCGTCGGAGTAGCGCGGGCGCTCGCCGCGGAGCCGGCGGTGCTGCTGATGGACGAGCCGTTCGGAGCTCTCGATCCGATCATCCGCGAGAAGGCGCAGGACGATCTCCTCGACATCCAGCGCAAGTTCGGTACGACGATCGTGCTGGTCACACACGACATCGACGAGGCATTCCGGCTCGGCGATCGGGTTGCGGTCATGAGCGAGGGTCGGCTGCTGCAATACGACCGGCCCGAGGTGCTGGTGACACGCCCTGCCAGCCCGCTCGTTGCGCGCATGACCGGCAGCGCCGAGCGCGCCATGCGGTTGCTCTCGCTGACGACGGCGGGCGAGGCGGCGCTGCCTTTGGCCGCGAACGGTGCGGGCAAGGATGGGCTGGTCGTTCCAACAACCGCATCGCTGCGCGAAGTGCTCTCGGAGCTCCTCTGGCGCGGCAGCGAGTGTGCCACTGTGGTCGACGCCGACGGCACGCCCAGCGGGCAACTCACGGTCGCCGCCATTCTCGCGCGTGGGCGACCCACGTGATGCGGCGCGTCGCGACGATTCTGCGGCTCGCGGCGCTCGCGCTGCTGCTCGCGTTTCTCGTCGCTCCACAGCGCTTTGCGCCGCTGTTCGCGCCGCTCACCCAGGGCGGCGCCCCGCCGATCTACGATCAGGGCAACCTCGGCATGCTGGCGCTGGCGCATCTGGCAACAGTGCTCGCGGCCTGTCTGGGCAGCACGGTCATTGCGGTTGCTCTCGGCATCCTCGTTACGCGGCCCGGAGGCCAGGAGTTTCTGCCGCTGTCACGAGCGGTCGTAAACTTCGGGCAGACGTTTCCTCCGGTTGCGGTCCTGGCGTTGGCGGTGCCTCTCGTCGGCTTCGGCGAGAAGCCGACCCTGATCGCTCTTTTTCTCTACGGACTGCTGCCGATCTTCGAGAATACGGTGGTGGGCCTTCGAACCTGCCCGGCTGCGGTCCTCGAGGCGGCCAGCGGCATGGGGATGAGCGTCGGCCAGAGGCTAGTCTCCGTCGAGCTTCCACTAGCTATGCCATTGATTTTAGAGGGAATTAGACTTTCAATGGTCATCAATATCGGCACCGCGACCCTGGGATCGACCGTCGCCGCCAAAGGCCTCGGCGAGGTGATCATCGCCGGACTTCTGTCAAATAACACGGCCTTCGTCCTGCAGGGGGGCCTCGCCACGGGCCTCATGGCGGTCCTTCTCTACGAGGCCGTGGCAGCCCTCGAGCGGCGGGTCTGCCGCACCGCGCGCATCGACTGACGGTCGCGCGCTCCTGCTCTGCCGCCGCGCGACACGAGCTTGAAAAGTCGCGACCTACTTCAACAATTACACAAGCTTAGCCACCCGGCGGCGCGTTATAATGGCCGCGGTAAAGTCATAGGTATCGGTGTTACCGATTCCAAGCGTACTATCGAGGATGGTGATCTCGGCTCCAAACCGCGCTCGGCCTGCGGTCGAGCTGCCCACGCTTCTCCTGCTCCTGATCGCGTACGGCGGGTGGTTAGCCGTCACCTCGAAATACGGGCACTGGTCACTCTGGGTCGTTGCGCCGCTCGTGACGCTCCTCATCACCCTGCACAGCTCGCTGCAGCACGAGATGGTCCACGGACATCCGACGCGCTGGAAGCGCCTCAACCGCCAGCTCGCCCTCGTTCCGTTGGGATTGTGGATTCCATACCAGCGTTACCGCGACCTGCATCATGCCCATCACCAGGACGCGCGGCTGACCGACCCCATCGATGATCCGGAATCGTATTACTGGACACCCGAGGGCTGGGAACGCCTGAGCCTCTTCATGCGCTGCGCGCTGCGCCTGGAGCAGACCCTCGCCGGACGTCTCATCGTCGGGTCCTTCCTGCGCATCGGAATGTATTGGCAATGGGACGTGCGCAACGCCTGGCACGGCAAGCCGGGAATCCGGGCGGTCTGGGCGGAGCATCTGCTGTGGTGCATACCCGTCATCCTCTGGGTAAAAGTGGTGTGCGGCATCCCGCTGTGGCTCTACTTCGTGGCCATGGTGGTGCCGGCGAATGCGATCCAGTTGATCCGCTCGTTCGCCGAGCATCGCGCGCGGGCCGGTGTGCGCGAGCGCGTCGCCATCGTCGAGGGCTCGTGGATCCTCGGGCCCCTCTTCCTGTTCAACAACCTCCACTCTCTGCACCACGAATCGCCGGGCATTCCCTGGTACGATCTTCCCGCCCGCCACCGCCAGGAGCGCGAGCGGCTGATCGCCGAGAACGGCGGCCTCGTCTACCGCACCTACTTCGATGTCGCGCGGCGGTACCTGTTTCGGCGGCACGATGTGTTGCAGCATCCGACTGGGCGCGCGCCAGCAGTAAGCGCCTGACGCCGGGCTAAGCCGGTTCCGGGTATCCCGCCGCTCTCGCCTCCCGATCCCATTCCAGAGCCGGCTCGAACACCGCCCGCGTCGCCTCCGCGAATCCCTCCAGCACCAGGGGCTCGGCGAGCTCCGCGAACCACGGTTTCGTCGCAGCGCTCGTGAACGCGCTGCGAAGCCGTGCCACTGCCCCCGCCGGCACGTCGGCTGCCGCAACGAAGGCCGGCATGGGCGCGAGCGCGGTTGATGACAACACGCGCACGCCCTCGCAGAGCTTCGGAGCGTGCCGCGCGATTAACATGTGCCAGTAGGCGTCCAGAGGCCCCACATCGATCCGCCGCTCGCGCACTGCATCGAGCACGTTGCGTGCGGTTACGAGGTTACCGGCCATCTCACGGTACAGCGTCGGGCGCTGCGGGGTGCGGTAAGTTAGGAGATGGTGACGGAACGCATTGAAGCCGGAGTGCGAATGCGCAACGGTCCAGCCGGCACGCCCGCCGAACGTATCTTCCAATTGCTGGTAGGGCGCGTCTTCCCGAACGATGAGGTCCGTCCGATAGACTGCGCGACCTGCGGCCCACGGTACTCGTGGAATCGGTGCGGCAATCGGCTGAACCGGCGCCAGCTGCAGCGCGATGGGATAACCGCACATGAGCACCGCGCCGAGGTCGGGTCGTGACCAGAGATCCTCGAGCGGTCGCGGAGCGGGATACGGCAGGTACTCGAGCGCGACATCCGCCTCCGCAGCGACTCGCTGCAGAAGCTCGCGCCAGACCGACTCGACTTCCGGGGTCACCGCGTACATCCGTGCGTTGGCGACCCGGGAGCTCACCCGCTTGCGCTCAGCTCGCCCGTTCTACGCGCCACGTAGTCCGCAATCGCTTCCTTGACGGCCGGATCGAGCGGCGGCGGCACATACTCCGCGAGCAGCTTCTGCCAGATCCCGGTCGCGCGCTCGGTGGCGTTGCGCGACGCCGGCCTCCGTCCAGCTCTCGAAGTTGGACCAGTCGGAAAGCAGCGGCCGATAGAACGCCGACTGATAGCGCGCCAAGGTGTGAGGCTCACCGAAGAAATGGCCGCCCACCGCCACGGCCTTGATGGCCTCCACGGCGAGATCGTCCTCATTGAAGCTCACGGGCTTCAGCATCTCGGCCCAATTGCGCAGGAGCTCGGCATCGACGATGATCTTCTCGAGCGAAGCCGACAGGCCTCCTTCGAGCCACCCCACCGCATGATTCACCAGGTGACTGTGGCTGAGGATCGCCGCCTGCAGCGAGAAAGCCGTCTCGTAGGTCGATTGGGCGTCCACCACCGGTGAGGCATTCACGGCGCTCGTGCGTACGGGAAGGTTGAGCCGCCTGCCGATCTGCGCAGCGGCGATCACGGCATGCACGTACTCCGGCGTTCCGAACGCAGGCGAGCCCGTCCGCATATCGACGTTCGAAGTGAACCCTCCAAGGACGCATGGCGCGCCCGGCCGCAGCATCTGACAGAGCGTGACGATCCCGAGCGCCTCGGCGGTCTGCTGCACGAGGGCTCCGGCCAGCGTCACCGGCGCCATCGCGCCCATCAGCGTGAACGGCGTGATGACTACGCACTGCCCGTGCCGAGCCATGATCATGATGTTGTCGAGTATTTCCTCGTCCACCCGGCGCGGCGAATTGACGTTCGTGACCGTCATCAGGGTCGGGCGCAAGGCGAGGTCTTCGACCGAGCATCCGTGCTCGATGGCGGACATCGCGATGGCGTCCTGCGCCTGCACTCCGCCGATGCCCCGTGCGGCCCAGACGATGTCGGAACACTCGATGTGCTCCTGGTACATGGCAAGGTGACGCACGGTGACCGGGAGATCGACCGGCTCCACCACGATCCCGCCCTGCCAGTGCAGGACCCCGAGCGAGTGGATGAGCCGCAGAATGTTGCGGAAGGATTCGATGTCACCGTAACGCCGGCCCTGCACCCGATCGTTGATGTGCGGCGCGCCCGTCACGGGACCGAAGTTGACCACATCACCGCCAACGTGCAGATGCCGCTCCGGATTGCGCGCGTGGAGCACGAAGCTCGCCGGCGCATGCTTGAGATGCGCCTCGACGATGTCGCGCCCGAGGCGGACCATCTGGGTGGCATCGTCCACCAGCGCACCGCCGTGGCGATAGGCGTCGCGGGCGGCGATACTGCGGATTTCCAGGCCCGCCTCCTCCAGTACCCTGAAAGCGGCGAGCACGATGCGCTCCACCTGCTCGCCCGTCAGGATCTCGAGCGGCGGCCAGGGGTTGCTGAGGCGCGGAAGGGGCGCGAGCGAGGGGCCGGTCGAGCGCGTGCCGCGCCCGCGCCCACCCTCGCGGCGCCGCGGCGACGCTGCCGGAGGCTCGGTCATGATCGCTCCTCTGCAAGCTCCCCGAGCGCATCCGCCAGCGGCCCGAGCCAGGGCTCGAAGTGCCGCCATTGGTCGAGCCCCTCGGTGTTGATGGGCCGGCGCACCTGCTCGGAGCTCGCCGTGTGCACGCGGCGCGAGGTCTTGTAAAACTCGAGACAGCCGGGCTCGAAGTCGAGCTCGCAGAACTCGAGGATCCGGCGCACCTGCGGCTCGAAGTCCGCTACCAGATCCTCGTGCTGCACCCGCAGCACCTTTCCCGGCAGAGCCTCGTCCCAGTGCGCCATGAGCTCGACGTAGGTGCGGTAATAGCGCGCGATGTCCTCGAGGGAGTAAGTGAACTGCTGTCCGGAGGCGAAGAGCTGCTTGAAGTTGCTGAAGCAGCAGGCCATCGGCGCGCGGCGCGCGTCGATGATCTTCGCGCTGGGCAGGATGAGGTGCATCAGGCCCACGTGCCGGAAGTTGTTCGGCATCTTGTCGATGAAGCGCGGCTTGCCCGAGCGGTAGAGTGCCGTGTCGGCGAGATAGCGCACGCCGAAGCGTTTGAAGTCCTCTGCCGGAAGCTCGGCGAGCACGCCCGGATAGCGCGGCCTGTCCCCTCCGCTCTCACGTCCTTGCAGGCTCTGAGCCAGACGGGGAATGTCCGACAGCTCCATCGTCCCTTCCACACGCGAGTGCGAGGCCAGGATCTGCTCGATCAGCGTCGAGCCGGCCCGCGGCAGCCCCACGATGAATATCGGCGCATTGCTCGGGTCACCCCAACCGCGGCGCGCGGCGAAGAGCTCCGCAGTACAGACTTCGATCTGCAGCCGGGTGTTGCGTTCGATGAACTCCGGACGGTAACGGCATTCGCTTTTCTTGAGCGCGTTGCCGCGCTCGTAGTACGAGAAAGACTCCGCGTACTCCCCCCGGTCCTCGAGCGCTTTGCCGAGCGCGAAGCAGAGATGAAAGCGATCCGCGAGAGCAGTGCGCGGCGCGGCCTCGGCGGCGCGCATGGAAACGAGCTCCTCGTCCGTGAAGCGATAGGTTTTGAGGTTGGCCAGGCTCCAGTACGCATCGCCATAGCCTGGCCTCACCTGCGCGGCGCGACGATACGCCTCGACCGCATCCTGCTGCCTGCCGAGTGTCTTCAGTGTGTGCGCCATCGACAGGTGCAGCTCCGCATGATCCGGCGTCTCCTCGAGCAACCGCCGGTACTCGCGCAGGGCCTGTTCGCACTCGCCGAGCTCGGTCGCGAGGGTCGCCTGGGTCATGCGATAGGCACGCTCGTCGGGCTCCTCCTCACGCAGCATCCGGATCTGCTCCCGAGCCTGGCGGTGCTTGTGCCGCTGCAGCAGAACCTGCGCGTAGTCATAGCGCGCCGGCCGATAGTCGGGAGCTTGTTCGAGCACGCTTTCGAGCAGTAGCTCCGCATCGTCGAGCACGTCGAGCTTCATGCCGATCTGGGCGAGGAGACGCATCCCTTCGATATGGTCGCCGTGCTCGAGCAGATAGCGGCGCACCATGCTCTCGGCCGCCTCGATCTCACCATCGGCAAACATGCTGCGCGCCGTGACGATCGCGGTGGGGAGACTTGCGAGCTTGGCGACGTGGGCGGCGGCGTTATCCGCCTCAGTGCGCCGGGCCGCCATCGTGTACAGCCTCTGCAGTGTCTTCCAGCTTCCGGGGAGCGCCGGATTGAGCGCCACCGCCCGCTCGAAGGCGGCTATTGCCGCCGCCGCCGAGCGCTGCGCGACATGGCAGTACCCCCTCTCCTGGTGCAATCGGGGGTAATCCGGATGCAGTTCCTCGAGCCGCACGAGCGTCGCCAGCGCTGCGTCGATCCTGCCCAGATAGCGCTGGGCGACGGCGAGCATGTAGAGAAGCTCGCGCTCCTCGGGGCTGTCGGCCAGTAAGGCCTCGGCTGTCCGTGCCGCCTCGGCGAACTGCCGGCGATCGATGAAGTCGCGCACGCCCGCCGCCCCTGTTCCGGGGCGCGGCGAAGCGGCGCTGTCGTCCTGCATCGGTATCCCAAAGCCTATGGTCTCTCCTGCGAGATTCTACCGCAGTCCTGCCCCCGGCCGTCCCGCGCTCAGTGGTGCTGGGAGAAGCTATAGCCGATCGTGAGCTCGATAACCCTCGGGCGCATGGGCGTCTCGGTCAGGATCCACTGCCGGCTGGTGGTAAACAGGCTTTTGTTCGTATCGGTGATGTTCGTGCCAATCAGCGAAACGGTCCAATTATCCTTCGCCACGCCCGCGGACAGGTCGAAGGTCGTCCATTGCGGCTGGTTGTACGCTTCGACGTTGCCGGCCGCCGACAGCGAGTGCGCCTGATGCTGCATTCCCACCTGAACATAGGGCAGATAAGTGCCCCACACCCAGTCGTAACGCGCCCGCAGACTCCCCTCGAAAGGCGGGGAGTTTGCCAGCGAGCTGCCTTGGACGCCGTAGACATTCTGCAGCGGGGTCGCAACACCGTTCTGGTAGAAGTTGGAAAGCGGCTTGCCGTAGTCCGCGGTGCCCGGAATGTTGCCGACCAGTGCCGGTGAATTGACCAGCTGGCCACTGTTCCAGGCCGCCGCGCCGTTGACGGAAAGTCCGTGCCAGATATTCGCGGCCAGCTGCAGCTCCACGCCCTTCACCCGATAATCCGGGCCGTTGGTGTTATAGGTGAGGTTGCCGAGACCGCACTGCGGGCAGAAGAAGCTGACCTGGACGTTGCTCCAGTTCTCCTGATAGACCGCGCCGTTCACCTCGAGGTGGTGATCAAACCACATCGTCTTCCAGCCGACCTCGTTGTTGGTGAGATTGTCCGAGAGGTAGGTAATAGGCCCCGCATATTGGTCTTGGCCGCTGGCATTCGGCAGGTGGTCGCCGGTGCTGCGATTGAACCCGCCAGGCCTGAATCCCTGTGAGTACGTGTAATAGACCAGGATATCGGGAGTGACGTGGTATTCGAGATCCGCGCGGCCGCGCGAGCCGGATTCCGTCAGGGTGTGCGGATTCAGTTGCGCGAAATCCGTGCCATCGGGGGACTTCGCCCCGTCGGGCACGCCGTTCGTCCCGCAAGGAGCGTAACCGCCATTCACTGTCGGGTAGCCGGCCAATTGACTCGCGCTGAAGATCTTGCAGTAAAAGCTGCCGACATCTCCGCCAAGCTGGGAGGTGTACATGTGGAAGTAGCGTATGCCACCCGTGATCGTCAGCTTGTTCGGTATGATGTCGAAGGACTCGGAGGTGTACGCGGCCTTCTGAATGAAGGTGCGCTGGAAATCATCGAAAAAGCCGTCCTGGGGTTGCAGACCCGGATTGTTCGTCGGATCGTCCTGCCAGGGCTGGGTCGGCAGGAAGCAGTTGCTCTGCGCGCCGGTTGGCGAGCAGTTGGGCACGCTCTTGTACAACCACTGCGTGTCGTCGTAGACCTTGTAATCCTCGTAGAAGAGGCCGACGAGGCCACGCAGGCGCCAGTCATCCGGCGTACTCAGGCGCAGCTCCTGGCTGACATGCGTATCCCGCTCGGTATCCTTCCACACGGAACTCGGCGAATAGCACGTTGCGCCGGCACTGGCCTTGGTCGCGGAGTAAGACACGCCGGTGCACTGATAGTAGTAGCCGTAGCGGCCGCGCGCGTAATTCGTGTAATCCATCTGCTGCTCGATGTTGCGATCGAGATACGCGCCCGAGTAGACGAGCTTCAGCGGTCCGACTTTGCCGTCGACCGTGAGCGCGCTATTGTTGAATTTGTCCTTGTCGAAGGACGGATTGAACATGTTCACCGAATACGCCGGTAGCGGCTGTCCGCCGATCGGCACGCCACCCGGGTTCGTCAGTCCCGCGCCCTCGGTGCCGTGGGGCATCTCGAAGAACACGCCCTCGGCATCCATGTTCTGATACATCTCGCTGAACAGCACGCTCCAGTCGTCGTTGACCTGATAGAGAATCTCGCCGCGGATGCCGTTGTAGGTCAGCGGATTGATGGCATTGGCGGCGATCTGGTTGTTGTTGATCGTCACACTGTTGGCCGGCACCACCCCGCCGTTCTCGTCGGCAAGCCCGAGGTCCTCGCTGCCGCGCGCGAAGGTCGCCGGCTCGTTGTTGATGTAGCCGCCGCGCCGGTCGTTGAAAATCACCACGCGGGCCGCCAGCTTGTCCTCGAGCAGCGGAAAATTGAACGTCGCGTTGACATTGGTACTGGGGTCGCCATGCGCCGTGGCGCCGTAGCCGCCCGTGACGTCGGCCTCGAAAGTGTTGAGCTTCGGCTTGTTGGTGATGAAGCGCACCACGCCCGCCTGGGCGCCGGCGCCGAACAGCGTCCCCTGCGGACCCTCGAGGACCTCAATGCGCTCCAGGTCCACCGCGTAGACATCGAGGTCGCGGCCCGGCAGCAGCTCCGACTGGTCGTCGAGGTAGACGGCGACGTTCGGAAACAGACCGACGGACCCCTGCCCCTGGGTGCCGAGCACGCCGGTCGACAGGCCGCGCATGAACAGCGTTCCCATGCCCGGCCCCTGGGATCCCGTGCTCACGTTCGGCAGATACTTCACGTAGTCGGCGAACGTCTGCACGTTCAGGTCCTGCAGCGTCTTGCCGGTCATGGCCTGGATCGTGATCGGCACGTCCTGGATGTTCTGCGCCCGGCGCTGCGCAGTGACGATCACCGTCTGCAGCATCGCGCTGTTGTCGCCAGTCGCCGCGGTTGCGTCGGTCGCTGCGGGTGCCGCCGGGTTAGCCGCCGGCGCTGCATCGGCACTCGTTGGCCCTGCGTCCGCGGCCAGTATGGCGTGCGCGGCTGAGGCACTCAGGATTGCGGCGATCGTGCGCGCCAGCTTGTGGTTCGATTTCATTCGGAGATCCTCGGCAGGTTACGAGCTTGTTGTCTTCCCTGCGGTAAGCCAGCCCCCCTGGCCTGGCTTGCCGGAGGCCCCTTTCGCTCCGGCGCAATCACCCCATGCTCCCGTAATCGCGGCGCCGCGGCTTGTGAGTACGCGACGCGCGGGTTGCGGATTTACGACACACCGCAGATCAGTTCGGACTCAGGCTTCCACATGGCGCCACGGCGTGAAAGCCGAGAATTTCTATGGCCCCATCGGAAAAAGGCATGCCGCCTCGGGCCCGCTTCGCTCTGCGTCGAGCTATGCTGCCACGATCGATGGGGGAATTCGACTACATCATCGTCGGGGCCGGCTCCGCCGGCTGCGTGCTGGCCAACCGTCTGACCGAAAGCGGCGTGTACCGCGTGCTGCTCCTCGAGGCCGGCGGCAGCGATTCCAGTCTCTGGATCCGCGTGCCGATCGGCTATGCGCGCACGTTCACGGACCCGCGTTATAACTGGATGTACACGACGGAGCCCGAGCCCCGGCTGGACAATCGCACTGCCTTCTGGCCGCGCGGCAAGGTGTTGGGCGGTTCGAGCTCGATCAACGCGATGGTATTCGTGCGTGGACAGCCGTCGGACTACGATGATTGGCGCAGCGCGGGAAATCCCGGATGGGGATGGCAGGACGTGCTGCCCTACTTCCGCAAGCTCGAAGACCACGCCTGGGGCGCGTCTAAGTATCACGGCGCCGGCGGGCCGGTACATGTTCACGATCCATCGGCCACGGTCCATCCGCTGTGCACGACTTTCCTCGAGTCTTGTGCCGAGGTGGGTATCGGTATCAGTCGCGATCTCAACGGCTCCGAGACCGAAGGCGCGGGTCTCTGGCAGGTCACGATCCGCGACGGCGTGCGGGTCTCGAGCGCGAGCGCCTACCTGCGGCCGGCGTTGCGCCGACGCAACCTCGAGCTTGCGACCGGGACGCGCGCGACCCGGGTGCTTTTCTCCGGAACCGCAGCCACCGGCGTGGAATATCTGCGCGGCGGGTCGACCCTGACCGCGACCGCCCGCCGCGAAGTGCTCCTCTCGGCCGGCGCGATCGGCTCGCCGCAGCTTCTCGAGCTCTCCGGCATCGGCGATCCTGAGCTGCTGCAGCGGCTCGAGATCCCGCTGGTCGCCCCTCTCGCCCCCGTCGGACGCGGGTTGCAGGATCACGTTTGCGTGTCCTATTTCTATCGCTCCAGGGTGCCGACGCTCAATGACGAGCTCGCGCCTTTTCTCGGCAAGGCGCGAGCCGCCCTGCGCTATGCCCTGCGGCGGGATGGTCCGCTTTCGATGAGCGTCAACCAGGCCGGCGCCTTCGTGCGCAGCCGCCCGGAGCTCGGCCGCCCCAACCTGCACATCTACTTCAATCCCGCGAGCTACAGCACCACGGCCAGCGGCCCCAAGCGCCGGCTGCTCAACCCCGATCCCTTTCCGGGCTTTCTCATGTCGTTCAACACCTGCCGCCCCACGAGCCGCGGCAGCGTGCACCTGCGCAGCCGCGATCCGTTGTCGTCCCCCGCGATCACGCCCAACAGTCTGTCGACGCCGGAAGACGTCGCGGATGTGTACGAAGGGGCGCGCGTGCTGCGTCGGATTTCCGCCGCCAAGCCACTCGCCGCCGTGATCGAATCGGAGCTAGCGCCCGGAAAGGACGTGCACTCCGACGCTGAGGTACTTCAGGACTTCCGCCGTCGCGCGGGCTCGGTATTCCACCCGTGCGGGACCTGCGCAATGGGCCCGGACGCGAAAAGCTCAGTGGTTGATCCTCGTCTGCGAGTGCATGGCGTGGCCAACCTTCGAGTGGTCGATGCCTCGACCTTTCCCGCGGTCACTTCCGGCAATATCAACGCACCGACGCTGATGTTGGCCGAGAAGGCAGCCGATCTCATTCTGGAGGATGCCATCGCATGAACGAGATACGGGCTGAGGTCGATTCCGGGGCCGCGCCTGACGAGCGCCGCGCGCCGGCCGATACCACCTCGCTCGCGGAGCGCTGGTATGTCGCGATCATGATGTGCATCGTCTATACGCTGAGCATCTGCGACCGCTACTCGATCTCGACGGTGCTGGAGCCGATCCGCAAGGAGCTGCACCTCTCCGATGCCAACATCGCGTTCCTGACCGGCGTATCGCTCGCGATCTTCTACGTCATCTTCGGCTTCCCGCTCTCCTGGCTGATCGATCGCAAGAGCCGCCGCGCCATCATCGGCGCCTGTCTCATCGCGTGGTCGGCGCTCACGGTCGCGACCGGACTGGCGCGCAACTACTGGCAGCTCCTCGGCGCGCGCATCGGAGTCGGGGTCGGCGAGGCCGGTGGCACGCCCGGGGCCAACTCGATGCTGTCGGATTACTTCCCGGCGGCGCGGCGCCCGATGGCGTTGCAGGTGTTCTCGCTCGGCGCGCCGATCGGCGCCTGGCTCGGGTCGCAGATCGCGGGGGCGATCGCCTATCGCTTCGGCTGGCGCGCCATGTTCCTCGCGCTCGGGATACCGGGCATCCTGATCGGCGCCCTGGTGCTGCTCACGATCCGCGAGCCGAAGCGCGGCTGCCTCGACCATGGCAAGGACTGTCATGCTGCCGCGCCGTTCCTCGAGACGATGCGATTCCTGCTGCGCCAGCCCTCCGCCGTGCACCTCATCATCGGCAGCTCCGTGGTCGCGCTGTGGGGCTGGGGCCTGATGTGGTGGACGCCGGCTTTCCTGATGCGCAGCTACGGACTGAACGTCGCTGAGGCCGGCGCCATGCTCGGCCCCATCCACCTGATCGGTGGCAGCCTCGCGATGGTCGGAAGCACGTGGCTGCTGTCCAGGCCGTGGCTCTCCAGCCAGCAACGCATCCTGCGCCTTCTCGGTGTCAACATTGCGCTGGCGACGGTGGTGACGGCGGTGATCTATTCCACCCACTCGCTCGCCCTCACCCGGGCGCTCTTCTGGCTCTACATCCCTTCCATCTACGTCTACATCGGTCCCGGGTTCGGCATCCTGAACAACCTGGCGCGGCCGGGAATGCGGGCCGTGTATTGCGCCACCGTGCTCTTCACGGCCAACCTCGGCAATCTCATCATCGCCCCGCAGATGGTCGGGGTGTTGAGCGACGTGTTCGCGCCCCACCATGTTGCCAATGCGGAATCCCTGCGGCTGGCGATGCTCTGCCTGGTGCCGACCGGATTCTGGGCGGCATGGCACTACTTCGTGTCGGCCCGCCACGTCCTCGATGACGAGCGACGCGCGCGTGACGTCGCTGCAGCAGCGTAGGCTCAGGTCAAAGGTGGCGCGCCGCCCTCGGCCGTGCGCTTGGCGATGAGCTCATCGAGAGCCTCCGCGCACGCAACCGCGGTGGGCGGAGCGGCGAACTCGCCGAGCACCTGCTTCCATTTCGCGTGCGCCCGGTCGGTGGCGGTGAGCGAGCCGCGCTCGGTCCAGGTGCCGAAATTCGACCAGTCCGCGATCATCGGCTCATGGAATGCAGTGCGGTAGCGCGCCATGGTATGCGCCGCCGCGAAAAAGTGGCCGCCCGGCTGCACCTCGGCGATGGCCCCATACCCCAGCGCATCCTCGTCCGCGTCCGGAGGCGTGCAGAGCTCGGCCAGCATCTGCAGCATCTCCACGTCCGTCACGCACTTCTCGTAGGAGTTGGTCAGTCCCCCCTCCATCCAGCCGGCGGCGTGCAAACACACGGTCGCACCCGCAAGCACGCTGGCCCACAGGGAGAACTGGGTCTCGAGGGCCGCCTGCGCATCCACCACATTCGCTGCCGTCCCCGCTCCGGCCCGCCAGGGCAATCCGACGAGGCGCGCGAGCTGGCCGGCTCCCAGCGTGGCCTGCAAGTGCGTGGGCGTGCCAAAAGCGGGCGATCCCGACTTCATGTCGACGTTGGATAGAAAACTGCCGTAGAGGAGCGGCGCGCCGCGGCTCGCGAGCTGCGCGAGCGCGATGCCGGCCAGCGCCTCCGCATGTTGGAGCGTCAGGGCGCCCGCGATGGTGATCGGCGCCATGGCGCCGGCAAGGCAGAACGGTGTCATGATCACCGGCTGGCCGTGGCGCGCGAAATCGATGATGCCCTGCGCCATCGAGCGGTCGAGCACGCGCGGCGAGTTGCTGTTGATCACCGTGTAGGTGTGGGCGTGCTTGCGGAACTCTTCCTCGGACTGGCCGCGCGCCAGACGGATCATCGCGAAGCTGTCCTCGACCTGGGCCGTGCCACGCGCCATCACGATCGGCATCTTGTCCGAGAGCGTCAACTGCGCCCTCATCATGGCGTAGTGACGCAGGTGGACAGGCACGTCCTGCGGCTCCGTGTGGTTGCCAAGGACTTGCAGCACGTCAAAGTGCTGGCTGATCTTGATGAGATCGATGAAGTCGGCGAGCGCGCCCGGGCGGCGCCCCCGGTCGAGGTCACTCACGTACGGGCAGCTCGAGCCGCCGATGAAGACGAGCGAGCCGGCCGCGAACTCGACGGTGCGACCCGGGTCACCGCCAAACCCCTCGAACGAGCGCGGACAGCTCTCGAGGGTCGCTGCGATGATGTCGCGGCCGAGCCTCACGAGCTCGGTGCTCTCGTCGACGAGGGCGCCTGCGGCCGCATAGAGCGCGCGCGCTTCCGGCAGCAGCACTTTGATGCCGAGCGTCTCGAGCACCTTCAAAGCGTTCTCGTGCAGCGACGCTACGGCGTCGTCCGAAAATACGCTCTGAGGAACGAAAGGATTGCGCAAACGCCGGTACGCGGTCGCGCGAGCGTGGCCTGAAGGCCGGGTCCCCTGACCGGATTGGCGTCGGTTCTGCCGCATGACTCCACTATAGCCAACTGCGCGACAGGCGCCGATCGCAAAAACTCATACGCTGATCGCGCCGGCGCATTCCAGTAGAATTCAACAATGGGCGCAATCGCAGCCACCTGGCAACTGCTTCTCGGCATGGGCATTCTGATGCTCGGCGCCGGGCTGCAGGGCACGGAGATCAGCCTGCGTGCGACGCTCGAGGGCTGGCCGGCGCCGCTCACGGGCGTGGTGATGTCGTGCTACTACGTCGGCTACATGTTCGGCACGGCGCTCGCCCCGCGCCTGGTGCGGCGGGTGGGCCACATCCGGGTGTTCGCCGCGATGGCGGCGCTCGCCTCAGCGGCGATCCTGGCGCAAGGGCTGTACATCGCGGCGCTGCCGTGGGCGCTGTTGCGCGGCCTCTCGGGGCTCGCCTTCGCCGGAATCTACGTGGTGGCCGAAAGCTGGCTCAACGATCGCTCGAGCCGTGCCACCCGGGGCAGCCTCCTGGCCGTCTACATGGCGGTGCTCTACATCGGGCTCGGCAGCTCGCAGTTCCTGCTGATCCCGGCCGATCCGCGCACGACGACGCCCTTCATGCTGGTAGCGATTCTGATCTCGCTTGCCATCGTGCCCATCGTGGTCGCCGCGCAATATGCGCCCGAGATCGCTCTGCCGCAGAAGGTCAGATACCGCGATCTCTACCGTGATTCGCCGCTCGGTGTGGTGGCCGTGACGGTCGCCGGCATGGTGACGGCGAACGTCTACTCGATGGGCCCTGTGTACGCCAGGCTGAGCGGCCTCGATACCTCGGGCGTGGCCACCTTCATGGGCGTCAGTGTCCTTTCCGCCGTGGTCATGCAGCTGCCGGTCGGCCGTCTCTCCGACCGTATCGACCGCCGCACGGTGATCGCCGGGATTTGCCTCCTGGCGACGTTGAGCGCCGCGGTGCCTGCAGCCTTCCGCCACCTGCCCCACGGGCTCGTCCTGGTGCTCGCGGCGGCGTTCAGCGGTCTCGCATTCACGCTCTATGGATTGAGTGTGTCCCATGTCAACGACCACCTGGAGCCCTCGCAGATGGTGGCCGCAAGCAGCGCCCTGCTCAGACTGAATGGCATCGGCGCCGCGTTGAGCCCGGTTCTGGTGGGCGGTCTGATCGCGCGCTTCGGGCCGCCGGCCTATTTTGGCAGCCTCGCCGGGCTCACCGGGCTGCTCTGCATCTACAACCAGTGGCGCAAGATGCGCCGCCGGCCCCCGCCGCCGGAGCGCAAGCAACCGTTCGGGCCGGGCAAGAGCATCGCTTAGAGCCGCTATCTCGTATCGGCATAATGCCGCGCAATTCCGCATGAGCGCAGCGTCACACCTGTCGCCTGCGGACATGCCGGCGTCGCAAATTCACGCCATGGGGCGGCCCCCCTCGGCTACCATTTTTCTCGAGGGCGTACGCCCCGGATCCGAGGACCGAGCATGCCAGAGCAGTCCGAGTTCAACCTGCGCGACTTGAACGACCAGGAGCTCACCGAGCAGGTTCACGATGACCTTTACAACGGGTTGCGCGACGAGGTCGTGGAAGCGACGCACATCTTCCTCGAGCGCGGCTGGAGCGCGGAGAAGGTGCTGAACGATGCCCTCGTCGAGGGCATGAGAATCGTCGGCATCGACTTTCGCGACGGGATCCTCTTCGTCCCCGAAGTGCTGCTCGCGGCCAACTCGATGAAGGGGGGCATGGAGATCCTGCGCCCGCTGCTCGCGGAAACGGGAGCGGAGCCGATCGGTAAGGTCGTCATCGGCACCGTCAAAGGCGACATCCACGACATCGGCAAGAACCTGGTGTCGATGATGCTCGAGGGTGCCGGTTTCGAGGTGATCGACCTCGGCATCAACAACTCGGTGGAGAAGTATCTCGACGCGCTCGAGAAGCACAAGCCCGACATCCTCGGCATGTCGGCGCTGCTCACGACCACCATGCCGTACATGAAGGTCGTGATCGACAAGATGCGCGAGCAGAACATCCGCGATGAGTACATCGTGCTGGTCGGCGGTGCGCCGCTCAACGAGGAGTTCGGCAAGGCCGTGGGCGCCGACGCTTACTGCCGCGACGCGGCCGATCGCCGTCGAGACGGCGAAGAGCCTGATCGCCGCGCGCCGGGCCGCGCACGCTGCCTGAAGGCGCCGGAGCTGATGAGTGGACACGAAGCGCGGCACGCTGATCATCGCCTGCGGGGCGCTCGCGCGCGAGATCGCGGCCCTGCGCCGCGCGAACGGCTGGACGGCCATCGATGTCTGCTGTCTGCCACCCGAGCTGCACAATCGTCCCGAGCGCATCGCGCCGGCGGTACAGGATAAGATCCGTGAGCGGCGCGGCGAGTACCGCAGCATCTTCGTCGCCTACGCCGATTGCGGCACCGGCGGCAAGTTGGATGCGGTGCTCGCGCAGGAAGGCGTGGAGCGGTTGCCGGGCGCCCACTGCTACGAGTTCTTCGCCGGCGCACCCGCCTTCGCGGAGCTGGCGGAAGCCGAGCCGGGCACTTTCTATCTGACGGACTTCCTCATGCGCCACTTCGAGCGGCTCGTGGTGCGCGGGCTCGGCATCGATCGTCATCCGCGAGCTCATGCAGGAGTACTTCCGCAACTACCGCAAGGTCGTCTACCTGGCGCAGATTCGCTCTGCCGGCTCTTCTCGAGGAGGCGCGGCGGATCGCCTCGTATCTGGGTCTCGCCTTCGAGCACCGGCACACCGGCTACGGGGAACTCGGCACTCACCTCGCGGCCCTGGTCGACCGCAGACGCGCACGTCCTCATGGCAACCCTGATCATCATCTCCTGGCGCGACATTCCGGCGCAGGTGGTCGGCCGGAAAGGCCGCGAGACCGCCAAGGTGCAGTTGTCGTCGCGCTTCCAGGAAGCCGTGGACCGCGCAGCCATGCGCGCCGGCCGCGGCAGCTCCGATGCCTACCTCGCAGACTGGAAGCGCAGCCCTCCCCGGCCGTGCGACGAGGATATCGCGGCGGAAGTTGCCGCGGAGGCCGCGCGGATCGAGGCCCACTATCACCGACGAGCACCTCGAGCGGCTGGTGAAGTCCAATGGTGTCGATCCGGACGCGGCTCCAGATGGTGCCGCGTCGACGGAACCGGCCGGTGCTTGATGTACAGCGTGCGCCTGTGGTCGGTACGTCATGCTCGCGGTCTCAACAGCCTTCTACCGCGGCTTTGAGCGCGCCCTGACCGCGCTGCATCCCCTGTTCAAACGCATCGGCTACCAGCGGCTCGAGCGTCCCGTGGCGGTGCTCGAGCACTCGGTCAAGGGGCTGCTGTTCGACTGCCGGATGTGCGGGCAGTGCATCCTGAGCTCGACCGGCATGTCCTGCCCCATGAACTGTCCGAAGAACCTGCGCAACGGACCCTGCGGCGGCGTGCGCGCCAACGGCAACTGCGAGGTGCGGCCGGACATGAAATGCGTCTGGAATCTGGCTGTCGCCGGCAGCGCGCGTATCCCCGGCGGCGCCGAGGCCCTCAGCCACGTACAGCTCGCCGGTCGACCGCCGTCTGCACGGGAAAATCCTCCTGGCTGCGCGTGGCGCGCGAGCGCGCCGGAGACAGCGCTTGATCTTCGAGGACGAGCCGGTACCCGGGTATCCGCTGCCGATCCTGCCGGGTCACACCTCCCCCGGCCGTCTGGAGCGCGTGCTGCGCGCCGGGCAGTTCGCGGTGACGACGGAAATGGCGCCGCCTGACTCCGCCGACCCTGAAGAGGTGTACCGGCGCGCGCGCATCTTCGACGGCTATGTCGATGCCATCAACGCCACTGACGGCAGCGGCGCCAACTGCCACATGTCGAGCCTCGCCGTCTGCGCACTCCTCACCCGGGTCGGCTACGCCCCGGTCATGCAGATCTCCTGCCGCGACAAGAACCGCATCGCGATCCAGGGCGACATCCTGGGCGGCGCCGCGATGGGCGTATGCAACATCCTGTGCCTGACGGGAGACGGTGTGCAGGCCGGCGATCATCCGCAGGCGCTGCCGGTGTTCGATCTCGACTCGATATCGCTGCTCGAGACCGCCCGGACGCATGCGCGACGAGCACCACTTCCTCAGCGGGCGCAAGATCACCTACTCGCCGCGAGTGCTGCTCGGCGCGGCGGAGAATCCTTTCGCTCTCCCGGTCGAATGGCGCGCCGACCGGCTCGCGAAGAAGGTTGCCGCCGGCGCGCAGTTCATTCAGACCCAATACTGCTACGACGTGCCGGCTGCTCAAGGCCTTCATGCGCCGTATCGAGGATTTCGGGCTGCGCGACAAGGTTTTCATCCTGGTCGGAGTGGGTCCGCTGCGCTCGGCCAAGACGGCGGAGTGGATGCGCACGCACGTCCCAGGCCTGCACATTCCCGATGCGATCGTCGCGCGCCTGGCGGGCGCGGCCGACGGTGCCCGCGAAGGGCGCAATCTCTGCATCGAGCTCATCCAGGAGATCCGCTCCGTGCCCGGCGTGAACGGCGTCCATGTGATGGCCTATCGCCAGGAAGACAGTGTTCCCGAAATCATCGATCGCTCCGGAGTGCTCGGCGGGCGTGTCCCGTGGTATCCCGGCCGCGACCCGCAACGCAACCCCAACAGGCTGGCCTCATGACCGACACCATCATCAGCTCCGCAACCCGCGAAGTCGTCATCGGCTTCGAGCGCCCGTTCGTCATGATCGGCGAGCGCATCAATCCGACCGGGCGCAAGATCCTGGCGGCGGAAATGGCTGCGGGAGACTTCAGCCGGGTCGAAGCCGACGCGCGGGCGCAGGTTGCCGCGGGTGCCCAGATGCTCGATGTCAACGCCGGCATCCCGCTGGCCGATGAGCCGGCGATACTCGCCAAGGCCGTGCAGCTCGTGCAGTCCATTACGGACGTGCCGCTGTCCATCGACTCCTCGATCGTCGCCGCGCTGGCGGCGGGCCTCGCCGTCTACAAAGGCAAGCCGCTGGTGAATTCCGTCACCGGCGAGGACGAGCGTCTGGAATCGGTGCTGCCGCTGGTAAAGAAATATGGCGCCGCGGTGGTGGCGATTTCCAACGACGAGACCGGGATCTCCGAGGACCCGGACGTGCGCTTCGAGGTGGCGAAGAAGATCGTGCACCGCGCCGCGGATCACGGCATACCCGTATCCGATGTGGTGGTCGATCCGCTCGTCATGCCGGTCGGTGCCATCAACAGGGCGGCGGTACAGGTGACGCATCTGCTGCGGCGCCTGAAGAGCGAGCTGAAAGTGAACACCACGTGCGGCGCCTCCAACATCAGCTTCGGGCTGCCGGCGCGCGAGGGCATCAGCTCGGCGTTCCTGATCTCGGCGATCGGCGCCGGCATGACCTCCGCGATCATGAACCCGCTGCACATCGAGATCGTCACGGGCCGTCATGGGGGCGGACGTCATGATGGGACACGATCCGGACTGCGCGCGCTGGATCCGCAGGTTCCGCGAGGTGCCGCCGGCGCAACCCGCGGGTGCGGCTCCCGCCGAGGGCGCCGCGCGCGGCCGACGCGAGGGGGGCCATCGCCGCCGTGTCAGCTGAACCGGGCGCGCTCGTCGTTTTTACGCCTTCGGGAAAGCGCGGACGCTTCCCCGTCGGTACTCCGCTCCTGCAGGCCGCGCGCTCGTTGGGAGTGGACGTCGACTCCGTTTGCGGCGGCCGCGCCATCTGCGGGCGCTGCGAGGTGCTGGTCATGGAGGGTGAGTTCGCCAAGCACGGCGTCATCTCCCGGCCGGAAAACCTGTCGGCACCCAGCGCGGCCGAGGAAAATCCCGCCGGCCGCCGGCGTCTGCCGGCCGGCCACCGCCTCTCCTGTCAGGCACGCATCCAGGGCGACCTGGTCGTCGATGTGCCGCCAACCAGCCAGGTGCACCGGCAGGTCATCCGCAAGGAGGCCGAGGCGCGAGCCATCACGTTGGATCCGGTGGCGCGGCTGCACTACGTCGAAGTGCGCGAGCCCGACATGCACGATCCCTCGGGCGACCTGCAGCGTCTCGAGGAAGCCCTGCAGCGCGAGTGGCAGCTGACCGGGCTCAGCTGCGACCTGCACATGCTGCAACGGCTGCAGCCGGCGCTGCGCAAGGGAGACTGGAAAGTGACGGTCGCCGTGCACGGCGGGGAGCGGATCATCGGCGTATGGCCGGGCTTTCACGAGCTGGCGCTCGGGCTCGCCGTGGACATCGGTTCCACCACCATCGCCGCCCACCTCTGCGATCTCGAGTCCGGCGAGGTGCTCGCCTCGAGCGGGGTCATGAACCCGCAGATCCGCTTCGGCGAGGATCTGATGAGCCGCGTCTCCTATTCCATGATGCATCCGGGCGGGGCGCAGCAGATGACCGCCGCTGTGCGTGAAGCGCTGAATCGGCTTGCCGCCGACGTTGCGCGTCAGGCGAAGGCGCACACCGATAACATTCTCGAGGTGACGCTGGTCGGTAACCCGATCATGCATCACCTGCTGCTCGGCATCGACCCGGTGGAGCTCGGAGGCGCCCCTTTCGCGCTCGCTACCGACGAGGCCCTCGAGTTTTGGACCACGGAGATCGGCCTGCACCTGCACCGCGGCGCGCGGGCGTATGCCTTGCCCTGTGTAGCCGGCCATGTCGGGGCAGACACGGCGGGAATGGTCCTGGCCGAGCGGCCCGACCTTGACGAAGCCGTGACGCTGCTGGTCGATGTCGGCACGAACGCGGAGATCGTGTTGGGCAACCGGGAGCGCCTGCTCGCCTGCTCCAGCCCGACGGGCCCGGCCTTCGAGGGGGCGCAGATCAGCTGCGGCCAGCGCGCGGCGCCCGGCGCTATCGAGCGCGTGCGGATCGATCCGGTGACGCTCGAAGCGCGATTCAAAGTCATCGGCTCGGACCTGTGGTCCGACCAGCCGGGCTTCGATGAGGCCGTCCAGGCCAGCGGCGTAACGGGCATCTGCGGCTCGGGCATCATCGAAGTCATCGCCGAGATGTATCTGGCGGGAATCATCAGTCAGGACGGCGTGGTCGATGGCCAGCTCGCCGCGCGCAGCCCGCGCGTCGTGCCCATGGGCCGTACGTTCGGCTACGTCGTGCATCAGGGCACGCAAACGCTCACGGTGACCCAGAACGACGTACGCGCTATTCAACTTGCCAAATCGGCTCTCTACGCCGGCATCCGCCTGCTGATGGATCGCTTCGGCACCGACCACGTCGATCGCATCCGGTTGGCGGGTGCATTCGGATCGCACATCGACGTCAAATACGCGATGGTGCTCGGAATGATTCCGGACTGCGATCTGTCGCAGGTCTCGTCCGCAGGCAATGCCGCGGGGACCGGAGCACGGATTGCGCTGCTCGACTTCGGCTCACGCAGGATCATCGAGACGCTGGTGCATCAGGTGCAGAAGGTCGAGACCGCCATCGAGCCGCAGTTCCAGAGTCACTTCGTCGAGGCGATGGGCATTCCCCATTCGACGGCGCAATATCCGCACCTGCGCACAGCGGTCGTGCTGCCCGCGCCGAAGGCGCCGACTCCCCGCGCCGGCGCTCGCGGCGCGCGCCGCCGCCCGGCCGGGCAATGAGCTGATTGCAGCGCGGCGTCGAGTACGCCATGCTGCCCGCATGACCGCGGGCGACGAGCTCTCACAAGTAACACTCGAGCACTTCCGCCTCGAGGCGGCGGGCCAACATCCGATGCCGGCAGGCGTGGCGATCGCCGCTGTTTCGGCCGGCTTTGCCCTTGGCCTGGCTGCGAAGGTGCTCGGCGTCAGCAGCCGCCGGAGCACGCTCCCCGCAGATACCGCCAGGCTCGGGCCACTCGCTGCAGCGGCCCAGGCGGCTTCGCAGCGCATGTTGCAGCTGGCGGGCGATGATGTCGCGGCATTCGGGGCGTACCTGACCGCCAGACGATTGCCACACGCGACGGAGTCGGAGCGTCAGGCGCGGCAGCAGGCAATTGACTGCGCCATCCGACGGGCAGTCGATGTCCCGCTCGCGGCCGCGCACGAAGTGGCAGCAGGCCTGCAGCTGTGCGCCGAGTTGTCGGCCTTCACACCCCCGGCGCTCGTCGCTGATCTCGGCGTCATCGCGTCTCTGCTGGCAAGCGCGCTACGCGGGTTCCTACTGTGCGCGGAATCCAACGTCCGGAATCTGGCGCCGGACACTGCTTCGCTGCGCGCGCGGGTGGCGACCGAGCTGCAGCGGCATGCGCCCGCGTTCGGCATCGCAGAGGCAGTGCTCGAGCGTACCCGGGCGGCTTTGGAAGGCGTCGGGGATCGGCGCAGCGAGCCGTGACATCGGGCTCAGGAGAGACCGATCACACGCCCTGTTGCCGGGTCCAGGTCGATGTCATAGTAAGCGGGGCGTGTTGGCAAACCCGGCATGGTGCTCATCGTTCCGAGCAGCGGATACAGAAAGCCCGCCCCGACACTCGCGCGAACGTCCCGCACCGGAACGATGAAGCCGGTCGGCGCGCCCTTGAGGCTCGGGTCGTGGCTGACGCTGAGATGGGTCTTGGCCATGCAGATCGGCAGCTTGCCGAATCCCAACCGCTCGTAGAGCGCGATCTTCCGCTCCGCTTCCGGCAGGTATTCGACACCGCCGCCGCCGTAGACCTCGCGCACGATCGTCTCGATCTTCGACTTGATGCCGGTGTCCAGCGGATACAGGAACCGGAAGCTCGCCGGCTGCTCGCACGCAGCGATCACGGCTCTGCCGAGGTCCGCGGCACCCGCGCCACCTTCGGCCCAGTGGTTGGTTGCGAGGGCATCGTAGGCGCCGGCCTGGATCGCCAGCCTGCGCACGAGCTCGATTTCCGCCGGCGTATCGTGCACGAAGCGGTTTACCGCAACGACCACCGGAACTCCGAACAGCCGCGCACTGCGGATCATCCTGACGAGATTCGAGCAGCCTTTCTCCACGAGCCCGAGCTGCTCCATGGTGTAGTCGGGGTGAAGCGGCTGGCCGGCGATGACTTTGGGTCCGCCGCCGTGCATCTTCAGGGCGCGGATGGTGGCGACCAGCAGCACGCAATCCGGTATCAGGCCGCTGTAGCGGCACTTGATGTTGAAGAACTTCTCCATCCCCATGTCGGCGCCGAAACCCGATTCCGTCAGCACGTATCCATCCGGCCCGACCAGCTTGAGGGCGATCTGATCCGCGATGATCGAGGAGTTGCCGTGCGCGATGTTGCCGAACGGTCCCGCGTGCACGAAGGCCGGCGTTCCCTCGAGCGTCTGCAGCAGATTCGGCATGATCGTGTCTTTCATGAGCACGGTCAGCGCGCCACCCACCCCCAGATCGTCCGCGCTGATCGCCTCGCCGGCGCGATTCGTGCCGACCACCACGCGGCCCAACCGCTCGCGCATGTCGGCAACGCTCGTGGTCAGAGCCAGGATCGCCATGATCTCGCTTGCGGCCGTGATGTCGAACCCGGTGACGCGTGTGCGTCCCTTCTCCTCGGGTCCCTGCCCGACCGTTATCTGCCGCAGCACGCGATCGCTCGTATCGATCACCCGCCGCCACGTGATCGAGCCCGGATCGATGTCCAAACGAGCGAAGCGGCTGCGCTCCTCGGGCGTCAGCCCGTTGGGATCCATTTTTGAGATACCGAGCTTGCGCAGCCGCCGCACCATGACGGGCGAGAACCGCCGGCTGCCATCCTTCGCCGGCGGGCAGAGCCGGTCGAAGAGAGACTCGTCCGTCTGTGTCGCCTCGTGCAACAGCCGTGCGTCGAGCGCCGCCGCCAGCAGATTGTTCGCCGCCGTGATCGCATGGATGTCGCCGGTGAGATGGAGATTGAGCTCCTCCATCGGAATGAGCTGGCTGTAGCCGCCGCCGGCCGCACCGCCCTTGATGCCGAACGTCGGTCCCTGGCTCGGCTGGCGGATGCAGGTGAAGACGTTCTTCTTCAGGTGCGCGCCGATGGCCTGGCTGAGCCCCACCGTCGTCGTCGTCTTTCCTTCACCGAGCGGTGTCGGAGTGATGGCCGTGACGACGATGTATTTTCCGTTCGGCGCGTCCTTCAGTCGGTCGCGCACGGCGAGGCGCACCTTGGCCTTGTAGCGCCCGTAATACTCGAGCTCCTCTGGAAGGATGCCGGCCTTCGCCGCCAGCTCCCCGATGGGTATCGGCGTTGCGCCCTGGGCGATCTCGATATCGCTCGGCACGCGCACAAAGGATCCCCCAGGCCCAACTTCGGTCTCAGCCATTGCGGAGCTCCACCCCTCGGGAGGCAAGAGGCCTAGTTTGCTGGCCGGGGCCGCTATTGTGCAACTTGCCCGGTTGCGGGCCGCCCGGTAGCGCGCGAGCGCACCGTGGCCTCCGCAAGGTAGTCGTCGCCGGAGCCGGAGGCGGCGCGGCGCTCACTGACCAGGGTCTCCACGTGGGGATCCGTCGCCCCGGCGCGCCGGGCGGCGGCGAGCGCGAGCTCGCGCGAGACCTCCTTCGCCGCCGCAATCGCCTCCTCGGCCTCGGGGAAGTCCCGTATGCCGGCCGGGTCGTGCACCCGAAAGACCTTCCAGGCCGCCTGATTGACCAGGATGTCGACGGTCTCGGACACTACGCCGACCACGGCGCCCACTGCGTTGCATACCGCCGCGTGCTCGGGGACCACCAGCCTGGCCCCGAGGCGCCGCGCAACCTCGGGATAGAACGCCGCGGCCGGGGCGCCGATGGCGACCAGCGGTTTCGCCAGGCGGGGCTGCGCATCGACCAGCCTCGAGACCGGCCGGCCTTCCACGGCACGCTCGATCAGGATGCCGAGCGGCCCCCAGCGGCCATTGTGCGGCTCGACTCCCGGATCCTGGGCCAGCGCGCTTTCCAACACCACGCGCGCGGCCTGGCGGATGACGAGCTCGTACACACGCTCGGATAGCGCTTCCGGGCTGTCCTTGGCCCGGCGCGCGGTCACGTTGCGCTCCTCGGTGGCAAGGATGGCGGCGCCGAGCCGGGCCGCATCGCGGCTCCAGCCGTCCTGGCGGCCGAGCACGTGCAGGGCATCGCTCGGCGTGAATCCGGCCAGCGTCGCCAGCCCGCGGTCGACCAGTCGGCGCAGCGCCTCGACTCCCTGCGGGGTGTGGGCCACCAGGTCGAGCCGTCGCGGCGCCGTCGCCAACGCCTGCCACACCCGCAGCTCCAGTCGATCGAGCTCCGGGCCCGCCTCGCGCCCGGGGTTGCGATGGCCGAACTGCCCGGCAAACAGCGGCAGGCGCTGCGCGTCCGCGAGCCGGCTGAGCTCTGCCAGAATCTCGGGGAACTGATGCGCCAGCAGACTGAGCGGCATCACTCGGCGCGGCCCGACTTTGAGGCGCGCTTCCCGATCGAGGTGTACTTCGCTGTCCCCGCCGAGACCGCTGGTGTGAACGTCTATGGCCTGGACCATCGTCCGCCAACCGCCGATCACCGCGCCGTCGGCTCGCACTACCGGACGCCCGTCGATGATGATCGCCACGTCGGTGGTCGTGCCGCCCATGTCGGCAACCGCAAAATCCGTCAGACCGGTAAGGAAGGCCGCGCCCACGACGCTGGCGGCAGGTCCGGAGAGCACCGTCTCGATCGGATAGTCGAGAGCGACGCTCGCCCGCATAAGGGTTCCATCACCCTTGACGACCATCAACGGCGCGTCGATCTCCTCCCGCTCGAGCGTCTGGCCAACCGCTTCGAGCAGGTGGCGAATGTGCGGCACCAGGCGGGCGTTGAGTGCCGCAGTCAGCGCCCGCTTGGGCGCGTTCAACTGCGCGCTCAGCTCGTGACTGCAGGTGACCGGCTTGCCGCACAGGGCCCGAATGCGCTCGCGCACCCGCAGCTCGTGCTCGGGGTTGCGAACCGAGAATTGCGCCGCGACTGCAAATGCGTCAACCCGTGACCCGATGTCCGCTACCGCCGCCTCGATCGCCGCCTCATCGAGCGGCTGCTCTTCCACACCGGTCGGGTCATGTCCGCCCCGCACGCGCACGACCACCCCTCCCAGCTGCTTCTCGATGCCCGTCTCCGCGGCCATGCGGTCATTGAAGCCCACGAGGATGGCGCCGATCGGACTGAAGCGGTTCTCGACGACCGCGTTTGTCGCGAGCGTCGTCGATACGGACACGAGGGAAATGTGCTGGCGCGCGCCGTCGGGCAGCGCGTTGAGAACCGACCGCAGCGCCCCTCCAAGTCCTAGCGAGAGGTCCCAGTGCGTCGTCAGCGCCTTGGCGCTGGCAATGACCCGCTGGCCACCCTCCACGGCGACGGCATCCGTGTAGGTGCCGCCCGTGTCGAGCCCGATCCAGAGCTCCTTCACCGGCCCCGGAACTCCATTCTCCGCGCTGCGGCTTCCACCGCATTCGACAGCACCATGGCGATCGTCATGGGGCCGAGGCCCCCTGGCACGGGAGTGATCCAGCCGGCGCGCTCGAAGGCGCGATCATACTCGACGTCGCCCACCATCTTCCCGGCACCATCGCGGTTGATGCCAACGTCGAAAACCGCAGCTCCCGGTTTGATCCAGTCACCGGGGACGAAGTGCGCCTTGCCCACGGCTGCCACCACCACGTCCGCGCGCTCCACCTCAGCCCGCACGTCGCGGGTACCGGTATGGCAGACCGTCACGGTCGCTCCCGCCAGCAGCAGCTCGAGCGCCATCGGGCGGCCGACGATGTTCGACGCACCCACTACCGTCGCCTTGAGCCCACGCAGCGCGATGTTGTATTCCGCCGCGAGCCGGATGACACCGTGCGGTGTGCACGGGCGCAGCCCCGGGCGCTTCTGCGCCAGCAGGCCGGTGTTGACAGGGTGAAATCCATCGACATCCTTGCCCGGGTCGACTGCATCCATGACACGAGGCGCATCGAGACCGGCGGGCAGCGGCAATTGCACGAGGATGCCGTCCACGCTCTCGTCGTGGTTGAGCAGATCGATCAGCGCGAGCAGGTCCGGCGCGCTGGTCGTTGCCGGCAGGTCGTAGGCGAATGAGACGATGCCGGCCTCGGCGGCGGCTTTGCGCTTGTTGCGCACGTAGACGCTGGAGGCGGGATCCGCTCCGACCTGCACGACGGCGAGCCCCGGCGGCCGACCCAACCGGTCGGCGAGCCGCGCCGCGCGTGCCGCCACCTCACCCCGAACTTTTGCCGCAACGGCCTTGCCGTCGAGCACGACCGCCGTCCCACCCACACTGGTCATCATGCACATCCACCCAGAATCATGAAACGCGCGAGTGCGTGGCAGGCACACGGAGGTGCCCCGCCGCCGCAGGTGGCGGAGCCTCGGGCAAAAACCACGCTTTTTGCCCGCGGCACGCTGGGCCGGGCACGATGCCCGGATCCAGCGTCATACATTAGAATCCGGGAAGGAGGCCTTGCGCCGGTTCACGTAGTCGAGCAGCGCCTCATCGAGCGCGGGGTCGAGCGGCGGCGCCTCATACTCCGCGAGCTGCTTCTTCCACAGCACGTTGGCACGCTGCGCCATGTCGGTCGCGCCTTCGGAGTCCCATTGCTCGAAGCTGTTGTTGTCGGCGAGCGGCGAGCGGTAGAACGCGTTCTCGAAATTGGCCTGGGTGTGGGCGCAGCCGAGAAAATGCTTGCCCGGGCCGACCTCGCGGATCGCATCCATCGCCTGGCCGTTGTCGCTCAGATCGACGCCCTGCAGCAGCGTATGCATCATCCCCGCCTGGTCGGCATCCATGACGAACTTCTCGTAACCCATGGCGAGACCGCCTTCGAGCCAGCCGGCGGTGTGGAGCACGAAGTTGACTCCGCCGAGGCAGGTCGGGATCAGGGTGTTGGCGGACTCGAAGGCGGCCTGAGCGTCAGGGATCTTCGAGGCGCATAGTCCGCCGCCGGAGCGGAACGGCACACCGAGGCGCCGCGCCAGGGCGGCCATCACGTAGAGCACCAGCGCGGGCTCGGGAGTTCCGAACGTGGGCGCTCCCGACTGCATCGACAGCGAGGATGCGAAGCTGCCGAGCACCACCGGCGCACCGGGATTGACCAGCTGGGCGACCGTCATGCCGGCAAGCGACTCGGCGAGGGTCTGCGCGACCGTGCCGGCGACCGTCACGGGTGACATGGCGCCCGCGAGAATGAATGGAGTGACGATGGTCGCCTGATTCGCGCGCGCATAAACCTTCAGCGCGCCGAGCATGGTCGCATCCCAGGTCATCGGGGAATTGGCGTTGATCAGGCTGATGACGCAGGTCTTGGGCTTGCCGGTGGCCGGATCCAGATACTGGTCCCCGAACAGGATCCGCGTCATCTCGACGGTATCGGCTGCCCGCTCCGACATCGTCACCGAGCCCATGTACGGCTTGTCGCTGTACTTCATGTGGCTGTAGACCATGTCGAAATGCCGCTTGTTGACCGGCAGGTCGACCGGCTCGCAGATCGTGCCGCCGGAGTGGTGCAGCGAGTTCGACGAGTAGGCGAGCTTGACGAAGTTGCGGAAGTCCTCGATGCGGGCGTAACGCCTGCCTTCGTCGAGGTTGCGAATGAAGGGCGAGCCGTAGGCAGGCGCAAAGACGGTGCGATTGCCACCGATCACCACGCTACGCGCGGGGTTGCGCGCGTGCTGCACGAACTCCCTGGGCGCGGAGCGAGTGACAATGGTGCGACACATTCCGCGAGGAAAGCGCACGCGTTCGCCGTTTACGTCGGCACCCGCGTCACGCAGGATCTGCAGCGTCTCGGGGTCATCGCGGAAATCGATGCCGATCTCTTCGAGGATCGTATCCGCATTGTGCTCGAGCAGCTCGAGACCCTCGGTGCCGAGCACCTCGTAATACGGGATGTTGCGCGTTATGTAGGGGACGGAGGCGTGGCTGCGCGCGGTGCGCGCGGCTCGCTTGGCGTCCCGGCCGCTGGGACGGCGAGAGCGAAGGGTCTGGGCTGGCTGCTCGTCCATGGGAACTCCGCATCATTGGGTTTGCCGTGGCGGCGCTCCCGAAAGTATGGCTGCGGGCATGGCCGGCGGCTAATCGAATTACGGCATCCACTTGCCGAGATGCGTCCATGACCCCGCCTGTCGTCCTCGGACACGCTCACGTCGAAAATTCACCGCCCTCAGCCGTGGGCACCATTATCATGGTCCCATGCCCACCGCTACCGACGAATTGACGGCCACGCCGGCACACACCGCCGCCCCCGCGCAGCGGAGCGCCGGCGCTCCCACCCTCTACATCGTCACCACCCGGTGCCCGGATACGACCGGCATCGTGGCCGGCATCGCGGGGTTCCTGGCCGCCCACAATGCCACGATCGCCGAGGCGCAGCACTACGACGACCCGTACACCAAGACGTCGTTCATGCGCACGGTATTCCACGATAACGGCCAGGGGATGCCGTCCATCGAGGAGCTCGACCGCAAGTTCGCGGATGCCGTCGGCCGACGGTTCCAGATGGAGTGGCAGTTCAATGAAGTGCGCCGCTGTCGCGCGCTGATCGCCGTCTCACGCCAGGGGCATTGCCTCAACAGCATCCTGCACCGCTGGAGCACCAATACGCTGCCCATCGAAGTGGTGGCGGTAGCGTCCAACCACCAGGACATGCGCAGCCTCGCCGAGTGGCACGGGGTGCCTTATCACTACCTGCCGATCATCGATGGACGCAAGCCGGAGCAGGAGCGGCGGCTGATGGAGCTCTTCGAGCGGGTGGAAGCCGAGATTCTCGTTCTCGCCCGCTACATGCAGGTCCTGAGCCCGGAGGCCTGCCGCTACTTCGAGGGCCGCGCCATCAATATCCATCACTCCTTCCTGCCCGGCTTCAAGGGAGCCAAGCCGTACCACCAGGCGCACACCCGGGGAGTGAAGCTGATCGGAGCCACGGCACACTACGTGACCACCGATCTCGACGAAGGACCGATCATCGAGCAGGAGGTCTCGCGGGTCGATCACACCCAGTCACCGGACGACATCACGATCGTCGGCAGCGAGCTTGAGACGGTGGTCCTCAACCGCGCCATCAAGTGGCACGCCGAGCGGCGCGTCTTCCGCAACGGCGGCCGCACCGTCGTCCTGAAATAGGCCGAGCCCCCTACTCTCCTCCGATCCGCAACGTGGCGGTGATGCCGATCGTGCGCGGCCGGAAGGTATAGTCGTTCTCCTCCACGGACGGCGGCGCGGTCGGATTGAAGTAGTCCGCTGCGCTCAGCTGATAGTTGATCACCGTCTGCGAATTGAACAGATTCTCCACGTACGCCGACACCAGCCAGTCCCCGAAGCTCATGCCCGCGCGCAGCGAGGTCTGGGTGGTGGAAGACAGCGTGTACGTGTACGGGTAGTACTGCGATGAAAGCGGATCCTGGAGCGTCGAGGGCCACGGATTGCGGCTCTCGTATTCCCAATCCGCGCGCGCGAATGCCGCGCGCGAGAATACGTTGAAGTTGTACTGGGCTCCCGCCGAGACGGTCCACGGCGGCGAGAGGCCCGGGGCGTAGTCGATCGCGGCCTGGCCGGAGATCGCATCGCCCACGGTGGCGAGGCCGGCGTGCGGCGAATTGCGGGTATAGCGCGCGTTGGTGTAGCCCGTCGCGAGATCGACCTGCAGCGACCCGAGAGCGAGCTCCGCCTGCAGATCGAACCCTTTCGATACCGCGGTGCCGAGATTGTCGGTGAACTGGAGTCCGCAGTTGCCACCGACATAGACACCCTGCTGGATGCCGTTCCACTGGACGTAGTATGCGCTCGTTGCGACTCGCAGCACGTGAGCGATGACGTCCTTGGAGCCTACCTCGTAGTCACGCGTGGAATCCGAGTCGTACTTGAGCGGCGCCCCGTTCGGGTACCCCTGCTGCTGGAGGGGCAGATCGCAGTAGGGCGGCAACGGCGGATTGCCGCCGCCCTCGCGAAAGCCCTTGGCGTAATTGGCATAAAAGAGATTGGCGTCGTTCATCTGGAAGGAGAGCCCGGCCTTCGGCGTATTGGGCGTCTCGTGCTCGGTCGCGCTGGCGCCGCTCGGACCGTAGTTCTCGAGGCCGTCGGCGTAGTTCTCCAGCGAGAACGACGTACGGGAGACGCGCTCGCCGAGAGTCAGCGTGAGCCTCCGGGTAAGCTTGATATCCACCTGGCCATAACCGGCGATCTGGCGATCGAAAGTCGTGTTGTTGTTGTAATAGATGTCGCACGCCGGGATCGACGGATAGGCCGCGTTGTTCGGACAGCTGTAATAATCGCCGAAGACGTCGGTGGCGTTGACGCCGTACAGTGCCTGGAAGAGCTGATTGACCTGGGGATCGCGCAGCTCCTCGATGCTACCCTCCTTGGCGAGCTGCCAGAACACCCCGACCGTCCATTTGAGCCGCGCATCCGGCTGATTCGACTGCCAGCGCAACTCCTGCACGTAGCTGTCCTGCGTGTTGGTCATGACATTCGGCGTCTGGTAGTTGCCGAAGCCTGCCGGCAGATGCATGCCGTTGCCATCGAGCAGCGGATACCACGAGCAAGGCGGCGTCGGCGTCGTGGAGGCGGAGCCGCACCCGAGGCCGCCCGTCGCCGGATTGTCGGCCCAGCCGAGCCCCTGGAAGAGGCTCAGGTCGTAGACGGTCCCCTGATAGGCGGACATTTCGTGGCGATGATAGTAGGAGCTGTCGGAGATGAGGCTCGTCGTGGCGAAGTCCTTCTCCAGCTTGAGCGCGCCGAGATAGTACTGGTCCGGGACGCGCATCAGCTCCGGTGTGGCGGTGTTGAACTGTCCGGCTGCGGGGTTGGAGTACGCCGGCCAGTACGTGTCCTCGTCGTGCTTCTGCGCGCTCTGGTAGAGAATGCTCGGCGTAACCTGAAATGAATCCGACGGTTGCCACAACGCCGCCATCCGCAACACCAGAACCTGGCCGTGGTTGACGTTGGGAGCGACGAGCGAGCCCGTTGTCGGGTTCACCTGATTGATCCATCCGCCGATTCTCTGATACCACGCGCTCACCCGGATGCCGAGCGTGCCGTCGATGAGCGGCTGGCCGCGGGCGATGCCGGCTTCGTAGCTCGGCTCGCCGTAATAGGTGTAAGAGAGATCCGTGCGGGCGTAGGTGCTCGCCTGGCTCACGCTGGGCGGCGTCAGAATGTAGCGCACCGTGCCTCCCTCGGAGCCGGCGCCAAAAAGCGTTCCTTGCGGCCCGCGAAGCACCTCGACGCGCTCGAGATCGAAGGTCCTCGGCAGCGTATCGTCGGGGTTGAAGCCGATGTCGCGCATCTGGATCGGCGTGTCGTCGATATAGATGCCGGTCGTGCCGGCACCGGCAGAGGACGAGATGCCGCGAATGGAGATGGCGTTCGTCCCGGAGGTGTCGATGGACACGCCGGGCACGTACTTCACCAGATCCTGGATGTCCTTGATGCCGAGCTGATCCATCTGATCCTGAGTCACGGCGGTGACGCTGAGCGGCACCTTGCTCAGCGGCTCGCTGCGCCGGGTGGCCGTTACCACGATCTCCTTGAGTGACGGGTTGACGCTCGGTGTCGCCGCCGGCGTCGCGGCCGGGCCCGTCGCCGGATCATCCGCCGCTGCCGCCAGGGCGACCGGGACGGTGACTCCCAGAAGGATCGACGTCAGGACCGGGATCCCGCGCCCCGCGCAACGCGTGCGATATGCGCTCATCTCGCTCTACCCCATCAGCCGCAAGCTTGCGACTCGTTTTTATGACGCTATGACTGCAGAATGACCGCGGCGTCCGCCTGCCAGCTCATGTAGACCTCATCGCTCCAGTCGATCGACCACTCCGAGGTGCGCCGCTCGTTCTGCGCCTGCACGGTGACGAGCTTGCCGCTCGCCATCTTGATCCGGTAAGTCGAGCGGTTGCCGAGGTAGCCGAGCTCCCAGACGACGCCGCGCAACAGGTTCACACGGCCGCCGGCCGGCGGCTCTTTGCTCAGTCGGATCTTCTCCGGCCGCAGCGCCACCCAGACGCGCTGTCCCGGCGAGAAGCGACCAAGATCGTCGATCATGAGATCGCATGCCGTCTCGGCGCACTGCACCGTGACGATGCCGGGCTCACCGCCCGTCACGGTGCCCTCGAACAGATTGGTCGTGCCGACGAAGTCGGCGACGAAACGGCTGCCGGGAAATTCATATATCTCCGACGGCATGCCCACCTGCAACACCTTGCCGCGGTCCATGACCGCGATGCGGGTGGCGAGCGCCATCGCCTCGTCCTGATCGTGAGTGACCACGATGAAGGTGATCCCGACCCGGTACTGCAGGTCGATGAGCTCGAACTGCGTCTTCTCACGCAGTTTCTTGTCGAGAGCGGACAAGGGCTCATCGAGCAGCAGGACCTTGGGACGGCGGATCAGAGCGCGGGCGAGCGCCACGCGCTGCCGTTGGCCGCCGGAGAGCTGGTGCGGCTTGCGCTTGGCGAGATGCCCGAGCTGCACCATCTCGAGGGCCTGCGCGATGCGCTGCTCACGCTCGGCGCGCTCGATGGCAAGCCGGCGGATTCCGTAGCCGACGTTGCCCTCCACCGTCATGTGCGGAAAGAGCGCATACGACTGGAACATCATGTTGACGGGGCGCTCGTGGGGCGGGACATCGCTCATCTCCACGCCATCGATGACGATGCGGCCGCTGTTCTGGCGCGCGAAGCCTGCCAGCATGCGCAGCAGTGTCGTCTTGCCGCAGCCGGATGCGCCGACCAGGGCGAACATCTCGCCCTGATAGATGTTGAGGCTGACGTTGTCTACGGCCGTGTAGCCGCCAAACGACTTGGTGACGCCTTCGATGGTGATTTGCGGCCTTGCGGCCGGATCCAGCCACGGTCGCTCGCTCACGCTCTTGACCGCGGTGGTGATCATTCAGAAGTCCCCCGGAGGCACGGCGCGGCGCCGCGCCGGGGCGAAGAACGGCCGCTCGACCACCCGCGCGCGCACCATGCGCCGCTCCCACGTGAGCTCGCGGTTGAGATAAATCTCGGCCCACACCTGTCGCCCGGTCTCGAAATGCGGCGCAGCCAGCATGGCGAGCGCGAGGTTGCGCTTGCAGGTAGGTGACCACGCGGCCGACGTGACACTGCCGATCTCCCGGCGGCCGCCGCGGTCCGCGTAGAGGAGCGCGTTGTGGGCGGGCTTCGTGCCTGCGACATCCAGCCCGGCGAGCCGCCGCCGCGGCGGCTGGGCCTGCTCCTCGAGGAGCGAGCGCCGCCCGGTGAAATGCCCCTTGCCGAAATCGACGCACCAGCCGAGCCCCAACTCGAGAGGCGAGCGCGCGGTGCCGTTGCGCAGCGTGTGCGCGCTCGAGACGAAATCCACATTCGGCAGCAGGAAGCCCGCCTCGATCCGCGCGATGTTGAGCGCACGCGAGCCTATCGGCCTGATGGTGCGGACGTGGCCGGCCTCCATCAGGGCATCCCACAGTCGCTCCGCGTCCACCGGATCCACCCACAACTCGTAGCCCAGATCGCCGGTGAACCCCGTGCGGGAGACCATGACCGACGTCCCGCCGGCGGCGACGCGATCCGGCAGCATGAAGACGCGGTGCTCGAACGGCGTGAGGGTCTCGATGCCTTCGAGGCCGAGGGCCTTCAGCACCCAACAGGAGCAGGGGCCCTGCAGCGCCAGCGCCGCGATCTCGGCGGTTACTTCAGTCACGCGGACGTCGAAGCCGACGCTGGAATCGAGTAGCCAATCGAGCTGCCGCTCGCCCGTGCAGAGCCGATATTCCTGCTCCGCCAGGCGAAAGACGGTACCGTCATCGATGAGACGTCCGGCATCGTCGCACCAGACCGCGTAGGCCACCCTCCCCGCCCGGATCTTGGCGATGCTGCGGGTGACCAGCCGATCGAGAAAGCGCGTCGCGTCCGGGCCGTTGATCCGGTATTTCACCATCGGCGTCAGGTCGTAGAGCGAGGCGCCGTTGCGGATCGCGAAGTACTCCTGCTCGACGGTGCTGAAGACATCGACCGTGCTGTAGCCCGACCAGGGAATGAAGCTGTCGACCTGGCTGAAGGCCCGCATGCGCTCGTGGAAAGGCGTGCGCAGCAGCGGCTGGCGAAAATGCGGCTCGGTCTCGGTGAGCATGTCAGGCTGCCTGCGAGAGAATCTGACGGGCGGCATTGTGGCCGGCGAGCCCCATCACGCCCCCGCCCGGATGACAGCCCGCGCCGCACAGGAAGAGTCCCTTGAGCGGGGCGCGATACTGCGCCGCGCCCGGGACCGGGCGGACCATGAAGAACTGGTCGAGCGCCAGCTCCGCGTGATGCCAGTGGCCGCCGCTGATGCGGAATTCCGTCTCGATGTCTTCCGGGGTGAGCAGCTCTGCCGCGCATACCGACTCGCGCAATCCCGGCGCGTGCGCCTCGAGCGTCTGCAGGATCGTCTCCAGGAACTGCTCACGCTGGCCTTCCCATCCGCCGGCAACCCTGTAGGGAGCATACTGCACCACGGCCGAGAGCACATGCTGTCCGGGAGGCGCCAGGCCGGGATCGACGGCGGTCGGCACGATGATCTCCAGCAGCGGAGCCGCCGAGAACCTGCCGTACTTGGCGTCGTTGAACGCCTGCTCCACCGCCCGTGAGGAAGGTGCGAGCACCAGGCGGCCCGTTGGCGCGGCGCCGGCCAGCGCCGTGAATTGCGGCATGCGCCCCAATGCGAGATGCAGCTTCGCCGTCATCCCCTGACTGCGCAAATGCGTGACACGGCGTACGAACCCGGCGTCGAGATACTCCGCGCCGAGCAGCTGGAGAAACGTGGTCGTAGGATCGGCGCTCGAGACGACGCACTCTGCCTCGAGTCTCTCGCCCGATTCCAGAATCACGCCCGCGGCGCTGTCCTCCGTGACGATCACTCGTGCCACGGGCGCACCGAGGCGAATCTCGGCGCCCGCCCCGTTCGCCGCGCGGGCGAGAGCCTCGGTGAGTGCGCCGAGACCGCCGACGGGCTGCGCCAGCGAGGTCGGAGCCCCACCTCCAGCCGCAAGCCGGTACAGCAGCGTGAACACGCTGCCTGGCGACCGCGGCCCGAGGTTGGTGCCGAGCACCGCATCGAATGCGAGCGCACCCTTGAGAAGCGGACTCTCGAAGTGCTCTTCGAGCAGGTCGTACACGCACATGCCGGCGATGCGCAGCAGCTCGCGCATGTCGGAGCGCCCGAGCAACCGCAGCTTCATCCCCAGGCCGAGAAGCGTCAGCCGGTCGCGCCAGGCGCGGGAACCGAGCCGCGGCGGCACCGCCTCGAGAAGCGGTCGCAGCGCGCGGGCGAGGCGCCGCATCCTGGCCTCATATTCCTGCAGAGCACGCGCGTCGGCGTCGCCGAGATTCTGCGCGGGCGAGCCCGGATCCGGCGGGATCTGCAGGGCGCCCGTCATCGACAGGGCGATGGTCGGCATCCGCTCCGCGGCCATCCGCAGGCCGTGCCGCGCCAGTCCCAGCTCCGCGAGCAGCCAGCCGGGCATGAGGTGCAGCAGATGAGCACAACTCGACACCCGATAGCCGGGCGCGAACTCCCTCGTGGCCGCCGCCCCGCCCAGCCGCTCGGCCGCCTCCAGTACCAACACACGGCGCCCGGCCCGCGCCAGATATGCGGCGCAGGTGAGCCCGTTGTGTCCGGCCCCGATGACGATGCAGTCGTATCGCGAGGCATTCACCTACGCAGGTCCCCGAGGATTGCCGTCGCGGCATTGGCGCCGGGCGCGCCCATCACGCCGCCGCCGGGGTGAGTGCTCGAGCCGCACATGTAGAGGCCCTTGATCGGCGAGCGGTACTGCGCATACCCCGGAACCGGCCGGTTGAACAGCAGCTGGTCGAAGGTGAGCTCGCCCTGGAAGATGTTGCCCTCGGTGAGGCCCACCTCGCGCTCGATGTCGTAGGGCGTGCGGATCTCCGCGTGCAGGATGAGGTCGCGAAACCCCGGACTGTGCTCGGCGATGGAATCGATCACGGTGCGGCCGAAGCTCGCGCGCTTCTCATCCGTCCACGGGCCGTCGGCAAGCGCGTAGGGACAGTACTGCACGAACACCGACATGTAGTGCTTGCCGGCCGGCGCCATCGTGGGGTCGATCTGCGTCGGGATCAGCATGTCGAGATACGGGCGCTGCGACCAGCGGCCTTCCTTCCAGTCGTCATAGGCGCGCTCCAGCATGTCGATGGAGTCGGTCACGTGCAGGTCGCCGCGGACACAGGGCGAGCCGGCCGGAATCGCCGGGAAGCGGGGCAGACCGTCGAGCGCGATATTGAGCTTGCCGGAGGAGCCGCGGATCTTGAACTGCCGCACCCGCTGCACGAATTCCGGCGGCAGCTCCGCCGGGTCCATTGACTTGAGGAATGTGCGCCGCACGTCCATGTTGGATACGATGAGCTTCGCCGGGATCTCCTCACCGCCCTCGAGCACGACGCCGGTGGCGCGTCCGTTGCGGGTCAGGATGCGCTCCACGGGCGCGTCGCAGCGGATCTCGCCGCCGCTCGCCGCGAGCGCCGCGGCCAGCGCCTGCGTGATCGCACCCATGCCGCCGCGGGCAAAGCCCCACGCGCCGACCGTGCCGTCGATGCTGCCCATGTAGTGGTGCAGCAGCACGTAGGCAGTGCCTGGCGAGCGGGGTCCGAGCGCCGTGCCGATGATCGAGCTGCCGGCGAGGTGCGCCTTGACGATCTCGCTCTCGAAGTATTCATCGAGCAGATCCGCGCACGAGAGTGTCCAGAACCGCAGCGTCTCGTACATCCGCTCTTCGCCGAGGTTGCTGAAATGCCGCCCGAGATGCAACAGCTCGCCCACGTCACGCGGCTTGAAGGACGTCGGGTCGGGCGGCGCGCGCAGCAACAGGGGCTTGATGAACTTGCAGTGCCGCAGCATGTCACGCGCGAAGCGGTCATAGGCTTCCGCATCGCGGCGCGAGTGCCGGGCAATCTCGCGCCGCAGTGCATCGTGATTGTCATAGAGGGCGAAGTGACCGCCGTTGCGCATCAGCGTGCAGCCACCTTCGTAGGGAATGATCTGCAGGCCCGTGGCCGGGCAGATCGAGCGCGCGGATGATCTCCGTGCGCAGCAGGCTGCAGACGTACGAGCAGTTGGAATACGTGAAGCCGTCGTACAGCCGCCGGCTCACCGCAGCGCCGCCGATGTAGGGATTGCGCTCCAGCACCCGCACCTTCAGGCCCGCGCGGGCGAGGAAGCAGGCCGCCACGAGGCCGTTGTGCCCGGCGCCGACCACGACCGCATCCGGCCGGCCGTGGCCGTCACGCTTAGGGGCCATGCTCAGCCGCCGGCCTGGCGCCGCCCGCCGAGCGAGCCCAGAGTCTTGTCGATCGCGACCTCGAAGGCGGCGAGCGTCTGCTTCAGGCAGGCGTCGTCGTGCGCCGCACAGATGAACCAGGGCTCGCGCGAGTCCGGCTCACAGAGCACCCGCTCGTCGTGCAGGACCTTCGCCGCGGCGTCGTAGAACGTGTAGTCACTGCCCTTCCAGTCGCGGTAGTTGCGCGGCGGGTCGTGCGCGAAGTAGAGGCCGCTCATCGACGGATGGCCGACGAAGCTGTGCGCTATCCCGCGCGATTTGAGGACGGCGCTCATCCCCTGACGCAGTGCCGTCCCATAACCCGCGATGCGCTCGAGCGCGTCGGTCTCGTCGAGTATCTGCAGCGTCCGTTCCGCCGCTGCCAACGACACCGAGTGTGCTGTGTAAGTACCGCCGTGGGCGACGCCGCGCCCCAGCTTGCGCATGATCTCCTCACGCCCGGCGAGCACCGAGATCGGAAAGCCATTGGCCATGGCCTTGGCGAAAGTGCAGAGATCGGCTTTGACTCCGTACAGCTCCTGGGCGCCGCCGCGTGCGACGCGAAAGCCCGTCTTCACCTCATCGATGACGAGCAGTACGCCGTAGCGATCGCACAGCTCGCGGGCAGCGCGCAGATAGGCGGGGTCGGCCGCGATGCCCAGGCAGTTGCCCATGATGGGCTCGATGAGCAGACAGGCGGTCCTGTCCGCACGGCGCTTCAGCACATCCTCGAGCTGGTTGGCATCGTTGGCCTGAACGAAATGCGCGAAGCTGCGCGTGCTGAGCGGGATGCCCTCGCTGTAGGGATACACCACCGGGTCGCCGACCTGCGTCCACTTGTCCATGGGTGTGTACCACATGGCGGCATCGAACAACCCGTGATAGCTGCCCTCCAGGATGACGTAATCGTCCTTGCCGGTGTAGGCGCGGGCGAGTCGCAGCGCCGCCATGACCGCCTCGGTACCGGAGTTGGAGAACCGCACCAGCTCCGCCGCCGGCACCATCTTCGCGATACGCTCCGCGACGTAGTACTCCCGCTCCGTCGAGAGCGCAAACACGCCGCCGACCTTCATGCCCTCGCAGGCAGCCTCGTCCACTCTCGGATCGGCGTGCCCGAGGATCGCCGGGCCATAGCCCAGGCGATAGTCGATGTACTCGTTGTCGTCGATATCGACGATCCGGCCACCGCGGCCGTACTTCACGTAGATCGTGCGCTCTTCGCCCCAGAAACGGAAATTCGAGGCGACCCCCAGCGGCAGCCGGCTGAGCGCCCGCCGGTAGTGAGCGTGGCTCTTGTCGAGGACTCGGGACATACCCCCTCCTGCGCTTGCGGTGAAAGCGTCTGGTCTAAGACGCAACGGTAGCATCAGATCGCGCACGCGTCTATATGCTCATATAAATTTTTGCGGTAGAATTGCATGGCCATATAAATTCAGCGCGAGAGTCGTGCCATGAGCTCATCCGCCGCAGTCCTGCCAGTCGCCCCCCCGCCGCTGCCGCGCGCCCTGCCCGCCTGGACGTACCAGCACGCCGAGATGACCCGCCTGGAGATGGAGCGGATCCTCGCGCCGAGCTGGCAGATCGTCTGTCACGTCAATGCGATCCCGCGGCCGGGAGACTTCGTGACCTTCGATCTGGGAACGAACGGTGTGGTGGCGGTGCGCGACACGCAGGGCGAGATCCGGGCATTCCACAACGTCTGCCGCCACCGCGGCGCGCGCATTCTCGACGGCGTCGGGCATTGTCCCGGGGCGATCAACTGCCCGTATCACGGCTGGTCCTACCGCTTGAACGGCGAGCTGCGCGCCGTCACCGAGCGCGACAGCTTCCCCGGCCTCGAGCGCGCGGAATGGGGGCTGAAGCCGGTACGCTCACAGGTGGCGTTCGGTTTCGTGTTCGTCTGCCTCGAAGGTGAGCCGCCGCCGGTGGCGGAGGTCTGGGGCGAGCTCGCGCGCGAGCTGGCGCCGTATCGGATCGCGGAAATGCAGCCGCTGGGACCCATGTACCTCGAGCACTGGGACTGCGACTGGAAGATCGCGATGGACAACTACCTGGAGTCATATCACGTGCCCATCGGGCACCCGGGGCTGTTCCGCATGTTCTCCCCCGATTATGACGATCAGGTGCTGCTGCCCGGTGGCGTGGCGCGCGGCATCAGCTATCTGCGCGATCGGCCCTCGAGCCGCTGGAGCGAGCGGTTCTACCAGTCCCTGGTGGTGCCGACCGCGGTGGAGCTGGCGGAGCCGCAGCGCCGGCGCTGGAGCTTCTACAGCATGCTGCCCAACATCGGCATCGATATCTTTCCGGAGCAGATGGACTTCTTCCAGGTGCTGCCGCGCGGCCCCGGCAAGTGCACGATCCGCGGCGGTTGCTTCGCGCATCCGGACTCACGGCGCGAGATGCGCGTGCTGCGCTATCTCGGCTCGAGGATCAACAGGCAGGTACAGCGGGAGGACGAGTTCCTCTGCGCGCGGGTGCAGCGCGGGCTCGGCTCGCGCTCTTACGAGCCCGGCCCGCTCTCGAGTCTCGAGGGTTGCATGCTGCAGTTCCACGACATGCTGCGCGCCCGGATTCCCGAGGTGCGCGAGCCGCACGCGCCCGCGCGTTTCGCTTAGACAAGACAAGACATGACACAGCCATTCAGGCACAGGGATGTGCCCGGCCGCCGCAGCTGGCCGGGTCTCGGCCAAAAACCACGCTTCTTGGCCGAGACGGCGCTGGGCCGGGCAGGATGCCCGGCTCCAGCGCTCAAACAAGCGGCAACAGCGTGGCGACCGAGCGCCTGAACTCCGCCAGCGCGGCGGGAACGGGGGCGCCCCCCTTTCCCTGCGGCGGCGATGCCTCGAGGCCCCGCTGGGTCGACTCCGCCAGCGCAACCTGTTGCTCGAGCGACGGGCGCGCGCCGCGGCGAGCGGACGCCGGGCGCCGGCCTGCAGGCGGCCCCGCCCGCAGCTTGAAGCACACCAGGCGGGAGCGGTCCGGCGCCTCTGGCACGACCTGCAGGAGCCGCGCGCTGCCCGCGGTGAGGTCGAGAAGTTGATTCGGCGCCAGAAAATGGCGTTGCGGCGAATTGCTCTCGAGCCAGTGCTCGACCACGACTTTCCAGTTCGCCGCCACGACGATCTCCTCCACCCGTCCGGGCTGGAGGTCGGGCCACTCTCCCGGCCAGCCCGCAGCTTCGGGCGAGCGCGCCTCGCCACCGGCCTGAGGCGGGCGCGCGAGCAGCAGCGGACCCGCGCGTGTCATCTCGAGCAGAGTCAGGTCGCGCGGGGTCGCGCCCTCCAGCGCCTGGGTCAGGTCGCGCACGATGTAGCGGAGCTTCCCGGTCCCCCGGCCCCTGGGCTCTTCGGGGACCGTATGGCCCACCACCTGCCACGTGGGTCGCAACAGATGCTCGCGCTCGAGTGCGAGGAGCGGTCCGCTCGCGTACGCCCACGCTGGAAGCAACGCGTCCGTGACCGGTCGCGCGCCCGTGGCAAACTTGCCCGGGAACACCGAGCGCAGATAAGCCAGCGAGCGCTCGCGCGCGGCGGCGCGATCGATGCTGTCTTCGCTCTGAAAGGCGAACCCCTGCCACAGCACCTCGAGCACGCCGATGAGACCGAGCGCGACGCCATCGGCATCGAGGTGCCGGGCGCCGGTCTCGGCGATCAGCCGCTCCATGAGCTGCCGCACCAGCACTGCGAAGTCCTCGTCATTCTTGCCGCAGATGTCGAGGTACTCCTGGCGCGAGCTCGCCTCGCCCCAGAACGAGTACCACACCGAGATCTTGCGGGTGCTCGCGATCTGCGGATCGAGATAGAGATCCACCAGCAGCTCGAGCGCGCGCGCCGGCGAATCCTTGAGGCGGCCCACCGGCACGAGCAGGCGCTCCTCGAACTCCGCCGCCAGGTACCCGAGGGAGGCGAGCAACATGGCGTCCTTGGAATCGAAGTAGAAGCGCACGATCCCCGGCGAAAGATCGGCGATGGCGACGACCTTCTCCACCGTCGTGCGCGACGGCCCGTAGAGGTGCAGCGCGGCAATGCAAGCATCGATCAGCCGCTGTCGCTGGCGCGAGCCGCGTGCACGGGCGGCGCCCGGCTCGGCCCCCGCGGCTGCAGCGGCGGATTCACGTTGGGTTGACACGCTGCGGAGTTTATCCTGCAATGGCTGGAGGGGGCGACGATTAGTACGACCATACCGCACCGATCGGGAACTGCGTGGCGCTGGCTCATCATCCTGCCGCCGCTCCTCTTCCTGCTGGTCTTCTTCCTGGTGCCGTTCTTCTTCACCCTGAAGATCAGCTTCGCCGACTCGGTGATCCAGATCCCGCCGTTCACCGACATCGTGACGCGCACCCCGGACCATCACCTGCGGCTCTCCCTGAGTCTCACGAGCTTCCGCTACCTCTTCACCGACGAGCTTTACGGGCTCGCCTACCTCTTCTCGCTGCGCACCGCGTTCTTCTCCACGCTGGTCTGCCTCCTGATCGGTTATCCGATGGCCTACGCCATTGCACGGGCGCCGCGCGGGACCCAGAACATCCTGCTGCTCGTCGTCATCCTGCCCTTCTGGACCTCTTTCCTGCTGCGCGTGTATGCGCTCGAAGCGATCATCGACAACGACGGCCTGCTCAACACCCTGCTGCTGCGCCTCGGGCTCATCTCCCACCCGCTCGTCATCATGCGCACCAACCTCGCGATCTACATCGGCATCGTCTATTCGTACCTGCCGTTCATGGTGTTGCCGCTGTTCGCCACGCTGGAGAAGCTGGACCGGACCCTGCTCGAGGCGGCCGCCGACCTCGGCAGCGCGCCATGGCGGGCATTCCTCGAGGTCACGCTGCCGCTTTCGGTGCCGGGGATCATCGCCGGTTCGATGCTGGTATTCATCCCGGCCGTCGGCGAGTTCGTCATCCCATCGCTTCTCGGCGGCCCCGGCAACCTCATGATCGGCCGCGTGCATGTGGGATGAGTTCTTCGGCAATCACGACTGGCCGACCGCCTCGGCGGTGGCCATCGCCTTCCTCGTGCTGCTGGTCGGTCCGATCGCGATCTATCAGCACGTGAGCGGGCGGCAGCTCGAGGGCTGAGCGCCATGGAAGAGCGCTACCCGCCGCTTCTCGTCTCGGTGCTCTGCATCGGCATCGCGGTGCTGTACCTGCCGATCCTGGTGCTCATCGCCTATTCGTTCAACGCCTCGCCGCTGGTCAACGTCTGGGGCGGCTTCTCCATCGCCTGGTACGTGCAGCTGCTGCACAACCGCGAGCTGCTCGATGCGCGGCCTGCTGTCGCTCGAGGTCGGCGATCGCGGCCTCCACGGCCGCGGTGGTCCTCGGCACGCTGGCGGCGATCGCGCTGGTGCGCTTCGCCAGATTCCCGGGCAGGCTGCTGCTGACCGGCATGGTCAACGCGCCGCTCGTCATGCCGGAGATCATCACCGGCATCACCCAGCTGCTGCTCTTCGTGTCAATGCTGCAGACTGTTCTCGTGGCCGCATCGCGGCTTCACTGACCATCGGTCATCGCCCACGTCACATTCTGCATCGCGTACGTGACGGTCACCGTGCAATCGCGCCTGCAGAGCGCCGACCGCTCGCTCGAGGAGGCCGCACAGGACCTCGGCGCCGGGCCCGGCCGGGCGTTCCTCGAGATCACCCTGCCGATCATCTCGCCCGCCATCGTCTCGAGCTGGCTGCTGTCCTTCACGCTGTCACTCGATGACCTCGTCATCTCGAGCTTCGTGACCGGCCCTGGGGCCACGACGCTGCCGATGCTGATCTACTCCAAGGTGAAGCTCGGCGTGAGCCCGGATATCAACGCGCTCGCGAGCCTGATCATCTGCCGCCGTCGGCGCTGTGTCATCTTCGCCGGCTGGCTGATGCGTCGAACCGAGCAGCGGCGCGAGCTGGAGATGCGGATGGCGGAGCGCGCGGACGACATCCCCGGGCGCCGCGCCGGCGGCGCCTGGATCGGCGCCCGGTCACGAGATCAGATCCCCGTCTTGACCCGCATCCAGACACGGGTGCGCAGGCGCTCGAGCGGCGCCGAGACCTCCTTCGAGCCGTACAGCCGCGCCTCCACCTCCGGTGTCGGGTAGATGGCGGGGTCGTGCAGGATCTCGGGATTCACGTAGGGGTCGGACGCGAGGTTGTCGTTGCCGTATTGGATCTCGTTGGTGACTGCCGCGATGACCTTCGGCTCCATGATGTAGTTCAGACCACTCGATGCGCGGCTTGCGGATGGGGCGCATCGGCCGGTATCAGCCAGGCGTCGAAGGACAGACTTGGCGCCTTCCTTGCGGCACGGTGAAGGCGAGATTAACGTGTCGGCCCGCGGCGCGGGCACGCGCCTCGGCGACGGCGTAGTCGCCCGACCAGGACATGGAGATGCAGAACTCTCCGTTGATGAGTCCGTTCATGTATTCCTCGGAGTCGAACGCCCGGATGTAGGGACGCACGGCGAGCAGCAGCTTCTCGGCCTTGAGGTAGTCCTCCGGGCGGCTGGTGTTGGGGTCGAGGTGCAGGTAGTTGAGCGCCAGCTGCAGCACGTCCTCGGCCGAGTCGAGGAACGACACGCCGCAATCGGCGAAGCGGGAGATCACCTTCGGCTTGAAGATCATGTCGAGGCTGTCGACCGGCGCGTCGGGCATGCGGGCGCGGATCATGTCGACGTTGTAGGCGAAGCCGTTGACGTGGCGCATGTAGGGCACGGCGTAGCGGTTGCCGGGATCGGCCCAGGCCACCAAGGCCAGCACGTGCGGATCGAGGTTCTTCCAGTTGGCGAGCTTGCTGCGGTCCAGCGGCCGGTAGATGCCGGCCTTGATCTGGCGGGTGAAGAAGTCGGTGGAGGTGCTGACGACGTCGTAGCCGGAGTCGCCGGCCATCATCTTGGCCTCCAGTGTCTTCATCCGAGTCGTAGGTATCGTAGACGACTCTGATGCCGGTGTGCGCTTCGAAGTCCGCGATCGTGTCCTTGCCGATGTAGTCGGCCCAGTTGTAGAGGTGCAGCACCTTCTCCCGTTTGGCGCGGCATGGCTGCAGGCTCCCAGGATAAGCAGTAGTGGTCAGTAGTGCGGCGGCGACCATGAGTCGCCGCGTCTGACGGGTTCGTGCGCCATCGCGGAACTACAGCTTGACCATGACGTGGCGCGGCACGGTGTAGTCCTCGAGGGCGTAGACCGACAGGTCCTTGCCGTAGCCGGAGCGCTTGAAGCCGCCGTGCGGCATCTCGCTGATCGGTCGCGAAGTGGGTGTTGATCCAGGTGCACGCCGTACTGCAGCCGGGCCGCCACCTGCATGGCGCGCCGGACATATCGCGCGTCCAGACCGAGGAGGCCAGGCCGTATTCGGAGTCGTTCGCCCAGCGCGATCGCCTCCTCGGTGTCGGTGAAGCGGGTGATGGAGACGACCGGGCCGAACACCTCGCGCTGCACGATCTCGTCGGCCTGGCGCGCGCCGGCGATGATGGTCGGCTCGTAGAAGAAGCCGCTGCCGGCGCGCGCCTGGCCGCCGGTCGTGATTTCGATGTGGGGCAAGGCGACGCGGCGCGCGTCGACGAAGCCGGCGACGCGGTCGCGCTGGGACGCGGATATCAGCGGGCCCATTTCCACGCCGGGCTCCTGCTGCGAGCCGACTTTGATGCTGCGCACCGCGCTGGTGAGATCGGCGACCACGCGCTCGTAGATGCGCTGCGCCGGCGTACAGGCGGCAGGCGGCGGTGCAATCCTGGCCGGCATTGTAGAAGCCGAAGGTGCGGACGCCCGCGACCACGCTCTCGAGGTCGGCGTCGTCGAACACGATCACCGGCGCCTTGCCGCCCAGCTCGAGGTGGGTGCGCTTGAGGTTGCCGGCGGCGGCGGCCAGCACCTTCTGGCCGGTCGATACGTCACCGGTGAGCGACACCATGCGCACGCGCGGATGGCGAGACCAGCGTCGTGCCGACCGGCTCGCCGCGGCCGCAGATCATGTTGACCACGCCCGGCGGCAGCAGCTCGGCCAGCGCTGCGGCCGAGCTTCAGTGCCGTGAGCGGCGTCTGCTCGGAGGGCTTCAGCACCACGGTGTTGCCGGCGGCGATCGCCGGCGCGATCTTCCAGGCGGCCATCATCAGCGGATAGTTCCAGGGCGCGATCGAAGCCACGACCCCGACCGGATCGCGGCGGATCATGCTGGTGTGTCCGGGCAGGTACTCGCCCGCCAGCGGGCCCCTGGGGGTGCGGCACGCGCCGGCAAAGAAGCGGAACACGTCGGCGATCGCCGGCATCTCGTCGTTCAGCACCGCCGCGAGCGGCTTGCCGGTGTTGCTGCGATTCGAGCGCGGCGTAGTCGGCCGCATCGCGCTTCGAGTGCGTCCGCGATGCGCAGCAGCGCCGCGGCGCGGTCCTCGCGGCGCGGTCGCGGCCCAGCCGGCGAAGGCGCGCTCGGCCGCCGCCACCGCCGCGTCCACCTGCTCCGGGGTGGCCGCGGCCACCGCGGCGATCGCTGCGCGCCCGTGGCCGGGTCCAGCACCGTCTCGCTGCGGCCCCTCGCCCGCCGACCAGCCGGCCGCCGATCAACATCTGCGTCTGCATGATCGCCTCCGCCTCATTCGCGCGGCCGCCGCAGTTCGCACTCGCTTGCGGCCGCTGCAGGATTATTTTATTATCGCATCATAATATTAACACGCGCGCGCAGCGAGGCTTCATGAATTCCGACGTCATCATCACCTGCGCCATCACCGGCGACGACACCAAGGTCACCAAGAGCCCCCACTGCCCCATCACCCCCGAGCAGATCGCCGCCTCCGCGCTCGAGGCGGCGCGCGCCGGCGCCGCCATCGTGCACATTCACGTGCGCGACCCCGAGACCGGCGCTTTCAGCATGGCGACCCGCCACTACCGCGAGGTCGTCAAGCGCATCCGCGAGAGCAGGTGGACGTCATCGTCAACCTCACCTGCGGCATGGGCGGCTACATCTGCGTCGGCGACCGCGGGCTCGAGGATACCCCCGCCCCGGGCACGCGACTTCGTCAGCCAGGAAGAGCGCATGCGCCACGTCATCGAGCTGTGCCAGGAAGGCCTCTACCGCCCCGACATCGCCACGCTCGACTGCGGCAGCCTCAATTTCGGCGACGGCAACCGCGCCTACGTCTCGACGCCCAACTACCTGCGCCGCGGCGCGGCGATCCTGCGCGACCTCGGCGTCAAGGCGGAGCTCGAGGTATTCGATACCGGCAACCTCTGGTTCGTGAGGCAGCTGATCAAGGAGGATCTCATTCCGGCGCCGGCGCTGATCCAGCTGTGCACCGGCATTCCCTACGGCGTGCCGGCCGACACCGGCCACCTGCTCGCGATGGTGAACACCCTGCCCGCGGACTGCGTGTGGAGCTCCTTCGCGATCGAGCCGCATGCAGATGCCATGGGTGGCGCAGTCGGTACTGCTCGGCGGCAACGTGCGCGTCGGGCTGGAGGACAACCTGTACCTGAGCCGTGGCGTCTACGCGAGCAATGCGCAGCTGGTCGAGAAGGCGCGCACCATCATCGAGGCGCATGGGGGCGCGGATACTTGCTCCGGCGCAGGCCCGCGAGCGCCTGCAGCTGCACTGAGCGCGCCACAGAGAACGACGGGAGGGCTCGTGAGCGGACAGCCGATCTACCGCACGCCGATTGCGCCGGAGTGGATCGACTACAACGGCCACCTGCGCGACGCCTATTACGGGCTGATCGTCAGCTACGCGCCTCGACGCGCTGATGGACCGGCTCGGGATGGACGCGGCCTACCGCGAGCAGCACCAGTTGCACGCTCTATACGGTGGAGATGCACATGCACTATCTGCGCGAGGTCAAGCTCCGATGACACGGTCGAGGTGAGCGTGCAGATCCTCGGCGCCGACCACAAGCGCTCCACGCCGCCCTGGAGTTGGTCTGCGACGGAAGCCAGAAGCCGTCGGCGACCGTGCGAGGTCATGCTGCTGCACGTGCATCCAGGGCCAACCGTCGCGCATCGCGCCCTTCCCGCAGGAAGTTGCGGCGGCGCATCGCCGAGCTGCGGCAGGCGACCGCGGCCATGCCGCGCCTCCGGGCCCGGCTCCCGCCGCATGGAAGTGCTCAGACGCTAGCGTATGCCGGACGACGACCCGAAGGGCGCCGCGCACTCTGCAGCGCCTGCTGGCGCCGCGCAGCATCGCGCTGATCGGCGGCCAGTGGGCGGACGCCGCCGCGGCTGCGCGCGCAAGCCATCGGCTACACGCGGCGAAGTCTGGCGCGTTCACCCCAGCCGCCCGTCGACCGCCGAGAGCCGCTATTTCCGCTCGCGTCGATGAGCTGCCGGCGGCGCCGGATGCCGCCTTCATCGCCGCCCCCAACCGCGAGGTCCCGGCGATCGCCGCCGCGCTCGGCGCGCCGCGGCGCCGGCGGCTTCGTGTGCTTTGCCGCCGGCTTCTCCGAGACCGGCACGCGCCGAGGGCCAGCGCCTCACCGCGCGAGCTCGAGAGCGCCGCGGGCGCACTGCCCTTCTTCGGCCCCAACTGCTACGGCTTCATCAATTTCTTCGATGGCGCGCGCTCTGGCCCGACCAAGTGGTCGGCGCGCGGCCCGAGCGCGGCGTGGCGCTCATCTGCCAGAGCGGCACCATCGCGCTCAATCTGCTTTTCAACGATCGCTCGCTGCCGATCGGCTATCGTCCTCACCGTCGGCAATCAGACGCGGCTGGCGGCCGAGGATCTGATCGACCTGCTGGCTGGATGATGCGCGTCACGCGCGTTCGGCCTCTACATCGAAGGCATCAAGGACGCCGCGCGCTTCGCGCGCGCGGTGGCACAGGGCGCGCGCCGCCGGCAAGCCGATCGCACTGGTCAAGGCCGGCCGCACCGAAGCGGCCGCCGCACCGCGCGCACCCATACCGGCGCCCTCGCCGGCGCGGACGGGGCCTTCGACGCCTTCTGCCGCCAGGCGGGAATCGCCCGCTGCGACTCGCTGGCAACGCTGTGCGAGACGCTGAAGATCTTTCATACCGGCGGCCCGCTGCCCGGCCGACGCGTGCTCGTCATGGGCGCCTCGGGCGGCGACATGGCCATGACGGCGGACGCCGCGAGGCATCTCGGCGCTCGAATTTCGCGCCGTTCCCGCCGGCTGCGAGCGCGCGCCTGGCGCGAGCTTCTGTCCGACCGGGTGACCATCTCCAACCCGTTCGATTTCCACACCCACATCTGGTTCGACCGGCCGCGCCTGCGCGCGATGTTCTCCATCGTGCACGCGCGCCGGCTACGACGCGGTCGGCCTGATGGTCGACTGCCCGCCCGAGGATCAGGCGGACCCGGCCAGCTATGTTGCCGTGCATCGAGGAATTCATCGCCGCCTATCCCGGCCCGCCGGCGCGCGCGGCGGTCATCAGCTCGCTGCCGGAATCCCTTGCCGCCGGCACGCGCGCGCCGTGCCTCGCCGCCGGCGTCACGCCGCTGCAGGGACAGCGCGAGGCGCTCGAGGCGCTCGACCTCGCGGCCGCGTCGGCGAGGCCTGGGCTCGCGGCGGGCGCCGTGGAGCTTTGCCGACCGCAGCGGCCAGCGCAACTGTGGCAGCACTCTGCCCGAGCACGAGGCTAAGGCGGCTCTCGCCGCCTATGGCGTGCCGGTTCCGCGCTCGCAGCCGTGAGCGCCCGACCAGGCCGCGAGCAGCCGCGGCGCACTCGGCTTTCCGGTGGTCATCAAGGCCGCCGGCGCAACCTCGAGCACAAATCCGACGTCGGCGGCGTGATCCTCGATGTGCGCACGTCGCCGCGGACGCGGCCGCGGCGGCGCAGCGGCTGGCGCGGATCTCGGGCACTCTCCTCGTCGAGGAGATGGTGACCGACGGCGTCGCGGAAGTCCTCGTCGGCATCACGGTCGACCCGCAGTTCGGCGTTCTGCTGGTGTTCGGCGCCGGCGGCGTGCTCGACCGAGCTGCTGCACGACACCGTGACCCTGTTGCCGCCCTTCACCGCCGCCGCCATCGCAGCCGCCCTCAGCGGGCTCGGCATCGGCAGGCTCCTCGGCGGCTTCCGCGGCCGGCCGCCCGGCGACTTGCCCGCTCTGGTGCGCGCTGTGTTGGCCTGCACGCGCTACGCGGAGGCGAATGTGGATCGACTGCTGGAGCTGGACCTGAATCCCGTGATCGTGCGTCCCGCCGGCCGGGTGCCGTGGCGGTCGATGCGCTGATTCGCCTTGCCGAGGAGACCTGAAAATGACCGAAGTCAGCGAGCGCGCCGGAATCCGTACCATCACCGCGGGGCCCGTCCTCGAGGTGACGCTCGATCGGCCCAAGGCCAACGCCATCGATCTGGCCGCCAGCCGGCGCCTGAACGAGGTCTTCACCGCCTTTCGCGACGATCCGGCGCTGCGCGTCGGTATCGTCACGGGCGCGGGTGAGCGTTTCTTCTCTCCCGGCTGGGACCTCAAGGCCGCGGCCGCCGGCGAGAAGTCGGATGAGGATTGGGGCAGCGGCGGCTTCGGCGGCCTCAATCACCCGCGCAATCTCGACAAGCCGCTCATAGCCGCCGTCAACGGCATCGCCTGCGGCGGTGGCTTCGAGCTCGTGCTCGGCTGCGACATCATCGTGATGGAGGAGCACGCGCGCTTCGCACTGCCCGAGATCAACGTCGGCGTGTTGGCCGATGCAGGCACGATCAAACTGCGGCGCCGCATCCCCTACCACGTGGCGGTGGAATTCCTGATGACCGGTCGCTGGATGGACGCGACCGAGGCGAAGCACTGGGGACTCGCCAATCACGTCGTGCCTCAGGGTCAGGCCCTGGCGAAGGCACGGGAGATCGCCACGCAGCTCGCCGCAGGGCCGCCGCTGCTCTTTCCGGCGATCAAACAGCTGCTGCGCCACACGGAGATGGTCCCCGAGAACCCGGCGTTCGAGCTGCACGACAGCCTGGATGCGGTGCGGCGCGTGATCGGCTCGGAAGATCTCAAGGAAGGCGCGCGCGCGTTCGCGGAGAAGCGCAAGCCCGAATGGAAGGGCCGGTAGGATCCTGTATCCGCGCTTCCAGCCCCAGGTCAGCCGCAGCCGCCGTTCGGCGGTCGGCAGCGAGATCGATGGAGCGACAGGCCAGGAGATAGATGCCCGCCGCCACGGGCAGGCCGACCAAAATGGAGATATCGACGCCGCCCAGCGCGCGGGCCGCTGGTCCGGTGTACAGGCCGACGCTGAAGAACGGAACCATCGCCACGAAGCCCGCGCCGTATGCCAGCAGGCCGCGCCACTGCCAGCGGCCGTACATGCCGCGCGGATTGAAAATCTCGCGTACGGAGTAGTGCCCCTTGCGCACCAGATAAAAATCGACGAGATTCACCGCCGTCCATGGGGTGAAGAGATAGAGAAGCAGTGACAGCAGATCGGAGAAATGTGCGAGAAAATTGCTTGAGGATTTGAGCGCTATGGCAGTCGAGGCGACCAGCGCGAGCCCCAGAGTCGCGGCGCGCTTGCGGGCGCCGCTCTTGACGGGCTTGAAGGTGTCCAGAACGCTGAGCAACGTAAGGGAGCTGCCGTAGAAATTGAGCGCCGCAATCGTCACGAGCCCCAGCAGCGCTCCGATCAGCAGCACCGGCCCGAACCCCGGTGTGATGGCGTTGGCCGCGCGCGAGAGAGCAGCGGGCACGTCGAGCTTCGGGGCGCTCGCCGCCGCGATGCTGCCCACCAACATCATCCATGATCCGCCGACGAAGGCGCCCAGATAGGTCCACCAGAACGACGCACGAATGCTCACCTCACGGGGCAGATAGCGGGAATAATCCGATACGTAAATCGACCAGCTCAGCTGATAGGAGGCTGCAGCGAGCAGCTCCGCGAGGAACGGGGTCGTCCGAAAGCCGCCGGTGTCCCACTCGGCGGCGGGAAATTGCAACATAGCCGCTCCCACTGAGAACACCGTCAGCAGTGCAATCATCACGAACGCGACCGTCCGCTGCGCGAGGTGAATGACATCATAGCCGACGAGCGCAAGAGCGGCGGCAAGCGCCCCGAACCCGATCACCACCGCGCTCGCATCCGCCGCCAGCGAGCCGTCCAATTGGCTGAGCGCTTGCGCCGCCAACACTTGATTGAATGCGTTGTAGCCGACGTAGGTAACGAGGGCGACTCCCCAGACCAGCAGGGCACCGACATACCCGAACTGCGGCCGCGACTGGATCATCTGCGGAAGACCCAGCTGCGGTCCCTGCGCCGAGTGGAAAGCCATGAAGAACGTGCCAATGGCGCAACCCAGGGTTACGGCCACCGCCGTCCAGAGCAGATTACCGCCGAGCGCGATGCCGAGCACTCCGACCGCGAGCGTAGCGAGATGCGCATCGCCCGCAAACCATACCGGCCAGAGGTGCCACACTTTCCCGTGCCGCTCGGCAAGCGGCACGTAGTCGATCGAGCGCTTCTCGAGGAGAATACCGCGCACCGGATCAGGGCGAGCCGGTGAAGCGTCGCGCCGAGCCGCCCGCCCGCGGCCTCGCATGCGGCGCACCGCCCACCTCATTCCTCGATATCACGGCTGCTCCCCCGCAGGATGCGGGCACCGAGTGCAATGCGTGCGCGGCATAAAGATGGCCGTTGGTCGCCGCCGCAGTGGGCCCCCTGGCGCGTCCCCACCAGTTGGATTTCGCGAACACGTCATAGCCGGTCACTTCCGCGGCCAGACCCGCGCCGCCGACGATGCAGTTACGGCCGGGACTGTCCGAGCCTTTGCCTCCGAGGTCGATGTCCGCATGCTCAGCGGAGCCGTCCTGGTCGAAGGCGACCACTGCCGCACCCTTCGCACCGCTCAGCCGGCTGTTCTCTACCCTGATCTTCAGATCCGACATCGCGGCATGATTTGAGAAATGCATGATGTAGTGCCGGGACCCTTCGATCGAGCTGCTTTCGACGACGATCGAGACGGCATCTCCCTCACCGTCACCGAGATCCATACTAGTGGGCTTTCTGCTGAGGGCCACGGAGTGGCCGTAAGTATAGAGCCCACCGGTGACGTCTGAGCCGATCCCATCGCCGTAGCAGTCGGAGAAGCGGCTATTGACGATGCGCAGATTGTTGACGTTACGGTGTCCCCAGGAATACTGATCCATGCAGCGGCCCAGATTGTCCATATACTGGACATTGGTGAATTTAGACTCGGCAGCCAGCTTCCTCGGAAAGGACGTATGTCTGACCGTTACATCATCGAGCGTAAGGTTCATGACGGAGCTGGCTCCGCCGCCATTGTCCTCCTCGATCATGTCCCCTGGATCATATGCAAAACTGCTGTGGCTGATGTACACGTTGGTCGTGGCGATGCCTGTGCCCGTGAAGAATTCCGCCCCGTTGCAGGACCCTCCTCCGATGCCATGAGCAAAGGTATTGTGGTCGATGCTCCAGGTCAAAGAGCCCCCGCTCTGATTGGTGAAGAGGCCCTCGCAGTCCGCGTTGGGGCTGCCGATGTACGTCTCTGAATTGTCGTCAGAGTCCACCGACAACACCGCCTCATCACGGGTCTGCATGCCAATGGCCAGCACGGAGCGGAGCTTGGGCCCCTGCGCAAGACGGGTGAGCGTGTTAGCCGAGACCCGCGCTGCAACGCGCGCGTCTCCGGTCGCGCGGATATCGATACCATCGTCGCACGTGCCGTCGTGTATGTGATTGCCTTCGATCGAGAGCCAGGCAAGTCCGCGGTCCTCATCGACCATGATAGCAGCCCAGCCGTTGGCAAGGAGAGGCAGCTCACCGGGGAAGTAGACATACAGTCCGGGCGTACAAGAGGTATCCGTCCCGGAGAGATCATTGCCGTGAATCATGGCTCCGCTGACGTTCCGTCCGTAAACGCCACCGCGGAACGACTTCAGGATCACGAGGTTGGCGACTTCCACGTCGTTCGCCAGTACGATGGCATCCCCGGAATTCCTCGCGGAATCGCTGTTGGTAATGCGGGGTGCGGTGCCGGGCGGTCGGGCCGAATCGACCGCTGACCCGACGCCGATCAGTCGCTGACCCGGCTTGAGCGCGATGCCGCCATCGAGAGGCGGCACGTCGAGCGGCGCGGGCAGCACCCTAATCTCATCGCCTGCAGCCGACGCCCGTTCGACAGCAGCAAGAGAATCGAACGGCGCGGACCTGGAACCACTGCCGCCGGCAGCCGCCCCGGCGCGCACGAACCACGTCTTCCCATAGGTAACTCCCGCGGCCGAAGCGAGAGCGAGGCAGAGACACGCGAGAGCGGAGTACCGACCGCGCGCGCGATATTTCATGGGGAGCATCACTTTGCGTTTCCTCTTCAATCGTACCGGCCCACTTGCCCGGCCGCAGCCGCAGGCCGCTTCCGGGCACCTCCGCGTCGCAACGAGCGCTCGCCGCGGCAGCGGCGCGACGCGCAGCAGGTCTCCTCTAGAAGCTTCTACGGTATTGCAGAAGCACGGTCGTCGTCGGCAGAGTCGCGACGTTGGGGATGACCCCTCCGGAGGTGTTGAACTGAGCGTAGCCCACATAACCGATGTCGCCCAGGTTCGGCTTGGCGTTCGTCAGGTTGTGAACGTTGAGCGAGATCTCCGATTTCCCCACGTCCAGGCCCAGCCGCATATTGGCCAGCGGGTAGCCCGGCCGGGTCGCCTCGGCACCTCCGCCGCTGACAACGGGCGCTATCGCGTTGCCGATGTAGCTGTAGTCGGCCGAGATGAAGCCGTCGACATCGTCGCCGAGCTCCCTGGTGTAGACTCCGCCGACGGTGGCGTTGAATTCCGGCACCCCCGGAAGCCGCGATCCAGGCTGGACACCTCCGTAGAACAGTGCGCCGGGCTGCGTCATATCGGTCTTCTCGTATCCGGCGCCCAGCCGCACGGTAAGCCCCGCCGTCAGATGGCCGGAAACATCGAGCTCGGTCCCATTTATGGTCGCCCTCTTTCCATTTATCTGGAAATACGCTCCGCAAGGAAGTCCCACCTCCTGCTGCGGATTGTTCCAGTCGATGTGAAAAGCGTCGGCGGAGACCAGGATCCCGGGGTTTGGAATCTGCGTTTTGGTCCCTACTTCGTAGCTCCACACCGTGTCAGACTTCAGATTCTCGATATCTGAGGCGGTCAGGCCAGGCAAGGTGCACGAGAGTGTAAAGGCCGAGATGGGTCCCGAGGTGCTGCCCGCCCGGAACCCCTGTGATGCGGAAGCATATATCATCGTGTCAGTGGTCGCCTGATATGATAACGCGACCTTGGGGTTGAGACCCGACTCGCTGTTGCTCGTGAAAGGGGTCACGCTAAGCAGGGAGAAGTCCTGGAATCCGCCGGAATCCCCGCTGGCCCGCTGCGAGAGCCAGTATTGCCGCGCGCCGAGAGTCAGCGTGAACCTACTCCAGAAGTTGTAGTAAAGCTGGCCGTATATGGATGTGTCCTTCTGACGAAAGTAGCCATCCGAGAACCACAGAACGTCATTGGGCCAGGGGCCAACCACCATGTTATCGGCGGTCGCGGCCACAAGGCCGGAGGCGGACAGTGGCGGGATGCTGAAAAGACTGCGGGTGATCGAGTAGAAGACGCCGAAGGTGCCGCTCAGGTGGTGCCAGGGTTCGAACGAGGCGCGCAATTCCTCCGTGGTCTGGTTGGTGTAATGCTCACCCTTCCAGAGGTACGGCTGCGGCGCGAGACCGAAGAGCTTGTAGTATTCCTGGTTAACCTGTTGAGTTCCATACGTTGAATCCTCAACGTCCTGTGTATGGCGATAGAAATAGCTGGTCGAAGACTCGAATTTCCATCCGTTGATGTGATAGTCGAGCGCCAGGGATGGCAACGCCCAGGCGTCATTGGCATGCGGTTGCACATTGAAGGCCCGGTCGATCGTGTAGATGGGCTCGAATGCCGGCAATGGTGCAAGTGTCGCGGGAAACCCGTTATCGGCACTCCTTTGAAGCATGAATCGCAGAGTGGCGTCAAAGTGGTCCGTGGCCTTCAACAGCGCCGTGAGCGAGCCGCCGAAACTGGTGTCAGCTCCCTGGTTGTTGACGCTCGTGCGAGGTACGGTCAGAAATGGGTCGCCGCTCCCGGGACTCGTCGGGTCGGTGGGATACGTGCGGGTGAGGTACCCGGCATCATGATTGAAGAACATCACGGCGCGGACGGCCAGCCGATCTGGCGCAAGCACGAGATTGCCAATAAAGTTTGCGCCCCCATCAGGGCTGCCGCCCCCGGAGGTGACTCCCGCGTCGGCCATGTAGGAACCGGAGTCCTCGGCGAGATCCGGCTGGTTCGTGATCAACCGCACGTTGCCGCCGAGGGACCCTTCGCCGAACAGCGTGCCCTGCGGTCCCTTCAAAACTTCGATGTTGCTGATATCGAGGACTCTCGGATCGATCGAGGCGGGGACAGGCGTATCGTCGATGTAGAATCCGGTCGCCCCGCTGGTGCCGCCGAGGTTCTGTCCCGTGATGCCCCGGATGCTGACCGTACGGGCATCAGCGATGCCTGTAGCACCCGAGCCGTACGTGAACGACAGGTTTGGAGTTTTGGTCGCGTAGTCATTGAATGACCGGATGTTGAAGTCCTGGAGGTTCTGGGCCGTAAACACCGTGAGACTCAGGGGAACCTTCGAGATCGACTGCGCCTTTCTCTGTGCCGTGACGACGACGGTCTGCAGCGACTTGGAGGCTGCGGTTGCGGAGTCGGAGGCGGTCGCGTCCTGCGCGAGCCCAGCAGCGGGGGCTGCCGCCAAACCGCACACCGGAGTCAGTCCCAGCAGCAGGAACGGCAGATCTCGCGGTATCCGCCGCCGCGGCGCGGCGGCCGTCGGCAGCCGGTCCGTCACGGCGAGGCGTCGCTTATGTATTATTGACAACATAATATAAACTCTCCCAAAGACAAGAGATAAGATTATGTGAAGAGAGAACAGCCCTTCGCCCTGCCTCCTGTCAGCCTCTCGTGCCGCGGCGCCCGAGGCGCGCCCTGGACATGGAGACTGCATCGATTATTGCCGCGCTCCCGCGGATCCTTCGAAGCGGCTCGCACCCGAGCCGTGAAAGTCCATGGTCTTTGTCAGCCCGCGCCTGCGCAGCGGCGCACGGAAATCCCGCGAGCCCCGCCACCCCCAACAGTGCTCCGGGCGGCGCCGCTCTACGACCACCGCGACGGCGCCCGGAGTCATGAAGTCGCTGCGCGCAGGTCCGTCCTGTTTAGATATTATCTATACCATAATATATAAACAAATGGCTTGCAACAGCGTAAAGCAGGTCCTCGCCTCATCCCCCCAGCGGCCGGAGCAGCGCCCGCGAGATGATGTGGCGCTGGACCTCGCTGGTGCCGTCCCAGATGCGCTCGATGCGCGCGTCGCGCCAGATTCGCTCGAGCGGCATCTCCGTCATGAGGCCCATGCCGCCGTGGATCTGCAACGCCTCGTCCGCGACCATCGCCAGCATCTCCGTGGCCTTCAGTTTGGCGATCGCCATGTCCATGTCCGTGGCGGTCTTCTCACCGAGCTTCCATGCGGCCTCCAGGGTCAGGAGCTCCGCGGCGCGCAGCTCCATCGCCATATCCGCCAGCTTGAACGCCACGCCCTGGAACTTGCCGATCTGCTGCCCGAACTGCGTGCGGTCGACCGCCCACTGCTTGGCGAGCTCGAGCGCCCGCTCGGCTCGCCCAAGGCAGTCGGCCGCGACCTGCAGGCGCGTGGCGCCGAGCCACGTATTGGCGACCTCGAAGCCCTTGTGGACCTCGCCAAGCACCGCGGACTGCGGCAGCCGGCAGTCGGTGAACCGGAGAATGCTGTTGGTATAGCCGCGATGCGAGACGTTCTTGTAGCCGGCCAGCACCTCAAAGCCGGGCGTGCCCTTGTCGACCAGGAAGGCCGTCATGAGCCGCCGCACACCGCGCGCCGTGCGCTCTTCGCCCGAGGCGGCGAACAGGATGGCGAAGTCGGCGTGATCGGCGTGACTGATGAAGTGCTTGGTGCCGTTAATGACGAAATCCCCGTCCTTAAGCACTGCCGTCGTCTTCATGCCGCGCAGGTCGGAGCCCGCCTGCGGCTCGGTCATCGCCAGGCATTCGGTGCGCTCGCCGCGCACGGTCGGCAGCAGGTACCGCTCGCGCTGCTCGCGCTCGCAGGCAAGCAGGATGTTGGAGGGACGCGCGACGCACGAGTAATGCAGCGCGTAGCTGGTGCGCCCGAGCTCCTTCTCGTAGAGCACCCAGGTGACCGGATCGAGCCCCGCGCCGCCCACCTCCGCGGGCATATTGGCGGCGTAGAGGCCCGCAGCGACCGCCTTTGCCTTGAGCTCCCGCAGCAGCTCCTCGCGCAGGTGCCCCGTCTCCTCCACCTCCTGCTCGTGCGGCACGAGCTCCCGCTGCACGAAATCACGCGTGGTCTTGACTATGAGCTGCTGCTCTTCGGTGAGCGAGAATTGCATCGCAGCCTCCCCCCGGACTTGCCAGGAAAACGATGGGACTAGGCGACCGAAGTGCCGGAGCCGGGCGAAGAGCGTTCTTTGCGCAGCTTCGCGGGAGCTGCCGCGGCGGTCTTGGCCGCCCAATCGCGCAGCAGGGCAACCTGCAGGCGCGCCTGCTCCACCTGCTTCTCAGGCGGCCAATCGCCGCGGCTCGCCACGGCGCCAGCCGTCAGGCCGTTGATCAAGGTGCTCACCGAGCGCCGCAGGCTGTCGCGAGTCTCCGCCGACCACCGCGGCCATTCCGGCCAGGCGCGGGACAGACAGCGTTCGTAGAGCCGCTGGTACTCCTGGTGCACCCAAGCGTTGATGCGCTTCAAGCGCTTGTCGGCCGTGACCTGGCCCCAGAACGCGATCCAGAAAGCGCACTCGATGTAGCGCTCATCATCGACAGGCAACATCTCCGTGAGCAATGCCAGCAGGTCCGGCCGTTCGGTTTCGCTGTTGCGCAGCAGCCGCTCATCGATGCGTCGCAGCATGAGGCGCAAAGCGGCGATAATGATGTCCTGCTTGGTATCGAAGTAGTGCGCCACCATCCCGGTGGTGTATCCGGCCTCGCGCGCAATGCGCACAATGGTTGCCTGGTCGAAGCCGCCCTCGGCAACGACGCGGCAGGCGACCAGCGCGATTTCGTCACGGCGCTCGTCATGATCGACGATCTTGGGCATGAGGAATCTCAGCTCGGGAAGGCCGCGTGAGCGGAACGCAACCTGTCGAGTCGCTCGTGCACGGATAGCTCGAAAGGCGCGGCGTGGCTTTCGCGGGTGTCCACATGGATGTACAACTGCACTCCGCTGGCGATCAGCGCTTCATCCCGGCAGCGATGCAGGGAGTGCTCCAGGCGGACCCGCTTGGCGTCGAGCTCGAGCACCTTGGTGGTGATGTAAATCGGCTCGAGCGCTTTGGCCTCGGCAACATGCGTGACATGCGATTCCAGCGTGTACATGGCCCTCCCCGCCTTCCTATAGGCATCGTCCACACCAGCCCAGCGAAAGAGCGCATCCGTCGCGTCCCCGAACACCTGCAGATACCGTGAATCGGTCATGTGACCATTGTAATCGATCCATTCGGGGCGCACGTACGTGTCCAACATACGCACCGAACCTCCTGCGCCGGCCGCCAGGGCCGCATCGATACCGGCGGCAGCGCCGCGCCCGCTGCGCTCGTACAATCTCTGCTCCAGCCCGCGCAGCGTTGCGCCCGCGCCGAGATCGAACTGCTTGAGCACCTGTTGAATGGCAAGAAGATACTCGTCACGCAAGCGCTCGAGCTCGCGGATCGACCGGCCCCCGGCCTGTGCTTGCGTGCCCTCGACCATCCGATCGATCAGCGTTTCCGTGAGCTCCGGCGCCTCGAGCCGCGTCCAGGGCCACTTCAGGCAGGGCCCGAACTGCCGCAGCATATGGCGCATGCCGGTCTCGCCGCCAGCAAGGTGATAGATGAGGTTGGTTCCCATTCCTGCCCACCGCAGTCCGGGCCCGTAGACGATCGCGTCGTCGAGTTCTCCTGTGCTTGCCACGCCGTCATTGACCAGGTGCAGGATCTCCCGCCAGAGCGCCTCCTGGAGGCGATCGGTCAGATGGCCGGGTACCTCGCGCCGCACGCGCAGCGGGTGCATCCCGATTTCGGTGTAGAAACGCTCGGCCGCATCGAGCGCCGCTTCGGAAGTCATGCGCCCGCCGACCAGCTCCACGAGCGGCAGCAGATACACCGGATTGAAGGGATGGGCGACAAGAAAGCGCCCCGGCGCGTGCAGGTCGCGTTGCAGATCACTCGGCAGCAGTCCCGACGTGCTGGAGGCGATCACGACGTCGGCGGGAGCCGCGCGGCTCGCCCGCGCCAGCACCGTCTGCTTCAACTCGAGCTGCTCGGGAATGTTCTCCTGGATGAAATCGACCTGACGGGCCATTACCTCAAGGTCGGTGGTGAACGTCAGCTTGCCTTCGGGCGGAAGCGGCGCGAGCGTCAGCCGCGACAGCGCCGCGCGCGCATTCTCGACCGCACCGCGAATCCACGACTCCATTTCGGGCTTCGCGTCCATGGCAACAACATCGATGCCGAGGTGCAGGGCACGGGCAGCCCATCCGCCCCCAATGACGCCGGTACCCAGTAGCCCCAGTACTTTGACCTGTCGCATTCGTCTTCAACCCGCGCTCGGCGGCCACAACTGCCGTCTTTTATATCATGATCATAATAATACAACAAGACGCCGGGTCTCGCCAGCTTCTCCAGCCGGCTGCCGCAGCTCATCTCGCGAGCGACCGGAGGAGCTCGCGATAATCCACCAGCCGCCGGGTCGCGAGCCCCGCCACCTTGCCGCGATCGTCACAGCGCCGAACCATGATCGCGTCGCGATAGCCTCGCTCTGCCTCGAAGCCTGCGACCTCTTGGGCGGACATCAGGCCGCCCTGCAGTCTCAAGGTATGAACCGAGGCCGGACTGAGCTGCGAAAGATAGGCCGGGTCAGTCGTGCAGAGATATCGCTTTGCCCTGACGTGCAAGCGCACGGGATCCGCGACGTCCGGCCCAAACCATTCGCCGAGCCATCGTGCACCGGTGGCCTCGTGGCGCGCGTCAACAGTCCACTCGGCGATGTCGTCGGGCACCGTAGCGATGAGGTGACCGATGTCGTGCAACAGTGCCGCCGCGACGACCGTTTCGTGCGCGCCCGCAAGCTCGGCAAAATGAGCGGCCTGCAACCCGTGCTCGGTCATCGAGACAGCCTCGCCGAAATAGGCTGCCTGGCCGCGAGCGGCGTACAGAGAGAATATGTGGTCGATGACGCTCATCTGCCGGTCGCGAGCAGCGCCGCGCGACTGAAGACGCTGTCGCGCGTGAGGTAGCACCCCTGAAGGTGCCGCGGATACCGGGCCGAGGCGAAGCCCGTGCGGCCATGCAGGATCCGCTGGTTGTCGAACACGACGAGGTCGCCCGCACGCATCATGAATCGCAGCATGAAGCGAGGCTCCCGCAGCAGCGTTGCGAGCCTGCGATAGGCCCGGTAGTACCGCTCGGCCGCCGCGGCGGCGAACGGCAGGGGCTGGATCGAGCGATTGTTGTAATGGACGGCGACGACTTCCCCGCTGCAGGACAGCTGGATGAGCGGCCGCTCGGCGCTGAGTGCCGCGTTCCTGGAGCGATAGGCGAAGGGCACCGGCGTGCGCGCCAGAAGCTCGAACGCCGCGGGGTCCTCCTGCCTGAGGTGTTCCGCCAGCGCGAAGCCATCCGCGAGCAAACTCTCACCGCCGTCCGGCGCCGCCACCAGCACGTGCAGGGCCTGGAAGCCCGGCACGGGCTCCCGATACGGGTTGTCGGTATGCAGCCCGAGCCCGCGATCGGAGTAGGCCAGGTTCTCGGGCTCGGGAACCGCGCGCACGTCGAAGAGGAGCCCATAGTTGGTCTCTGCCACCTGCCCTACCAGCCGCATGGTCTCGAGTATGGCCCCCGGCTCGGTCGGAACGTCCGCCAGGAATGCAAGCCCATCCGTGACCAGACGCCCGAGCCAGATCGCCTGCAGGCCGATGTCGTCACGCGCGGCCGCCCGCGGCGCCCATGCGAAGTCGCGAGTCGCATCGAGCCCGCCGCCGTCCGGCCAAAGCCGCGGGCGGTGCAGCGTGCGCGCACCGCCGATCGCCGCCACCTGTGCTTCGAGCCAAGCGAGATCGAACGACGCGCCGGCCGCCTCTTCCTCCCACTCGACACGAACCGCCTCGCCCTGCAGGGCAGCGTGCCGGATCCGTGGCGCCACCGGGAGGTCCGCGACGTCGATGAGCCGCTGACCGTTGGCCGGGTCGCGATCTTCCCGGAGATTATCGCGCAGCCATACGCTCGCCAGCTCGACCCGGTCGCCGTCGGCCCATTCCAGCGTCAACGCCGAGGGCGTCCAACGCATGTCCGTGATCGCGCGCATTGCTTTCACAGTCTGACCCCCCGCTTCAGTCATGAACTCACGCCGGCGGCGGCCGCACGTGCCGCGATCGCGCGCCGCTCCATCGCGTAGAGCGACCCGCCACCGATCGCTCCGACCGTTCCGATGACCGCGAGCGTCGCGAAAAGACCTCGCCAACCCAACGTCACGGCGAGCTTCGCGCCGCCGATGCCGGCAGACACGGCGCCGAGATAGCCGACACCATCGATGATACCCGAGGCCACGGCGCCTGCCGCCTTGCCGCCGAAATCCAGCGCCATCGCGCCTCCGAGGTAGGCGTAGGGCCCGAGCAGACAGAAGGCGACGACGCCGATCAGGGCGATCGGCAGCGCGGTGTTGGTGCCACCGCGGTGGATCATCGCCAAAAACACGAGGGCCACGGCAGTGGCCGTCAGGCCCGCGAACAGAATCAAGGGTCGGCCATTGGCCCCGAGCCGATCACCGAGCCAGCCGGTCAGGAGCACGGAGATCGCGCCGACGCCCGGAAAAATGGCGCTGAGTCCGGCGGCATCGCTCATGCTCAGGTGGACGAAATCCTTCATGTACACCGGGGTCCAATCATTGAACGTCTCGCGGACGATCGTGCAGACGAGCGACAGCACGCAGACCATCAGGAATGCCGGACTCCGCAGCAGCGGCCCGAGCCGTTCCCTGACGGTCCTCGGTGGCGCTTTCGAGCTCCCGAACACATTGAGCGGATTCGCCACCGTGTCGGCATGGCCGGCGGCGACGCGCGATTCGCGCAGGAAGATGCAATTGACGATGAGCATCGTGCCGGAGACCGCCGCCGCAAGCGCAAACAGGCTCCGCCAACCGTGCCCATGCGCGATCAGCCGCCCCATCCACGCGCGCGCCAGCGCATCGCCCAGGAGATAGCTCAAACTCAACACGCCGATGATGGCGCCGTGCGAAGAGTAGTCGAACCAGCGGGAGGATACCTTGAGGAGGCCGGCCCACGCGCCCGACTGCAGCAGGCGATTCAGGAACCAGGCGAGCGTGAAGAGCGGCAGCGCGCCGGAAAAAGCGAACAGCAGCGTGCACAGAGTGGCGCCCGCCAGGCCGACCAGGAAGTTGACACGACCGCCCCAGTAATCGCCCAGGCCGCCGATGACCGGCTTGCCGAGCGCGTAAGCCAGGATGCCAAGAGAGGTGACGCCGCCGATGCGCACCAGCGCATCGTCATACGAGAGGCCGCGCCCGGCGAGGGCCCTCGCCAGCAGCGGCGTCGCAACGGAGAGATCGGCGCGGCAGAAGTAGAGCGATGCGTAGCCGCCAAAGAGAAGCGCGATGACGATCGCCTGTCGGATCCTGAGGGAGCGTACGCCGCCCGCAGTGCTTGCGACCAGCGTGGTCATCTGCTGCCGGGTGCCGGAGCCCTGAGCCTCCTGCTGAGCGTGCGATACAGGCTTTTGGGCCCGTCGAGGTCGATGTAACACCCCTGCAGATGCCGGCGACCCTCGTCGGGATCGTACGCAGTCCGCCCGTGCAGAACGCGGCTGTTGTTGAACATCATGAGCTCGCCGGCCAGGAGCGGAAATCGCAACTCGAACCGCGGATCGGCAAAGAGCTCGCTCAAGCGGCGGCGGGCCCGCTGAAACCTGCGCGTCGTGTCGCCGTCGAGGAGCGGCAGATAGTCGAGTCTCGGACTGTAGTGGACACCGGTCATCCGGCCGCCGGCGTCCCGCTGCACGATCGGCCGGTGCTCGATGAGCTCCTCGTTCGCATCGATGAACCGGAACCGCACCGGCGTCGACGCCAGGAGCTGCAGGCCCTCGGGGTCCTCCTCCTGCAGTGCCTGCGCGACGGACAGGCTGTCCACCAGCGTGGACCATCCGCCCGAAGTCTCATTCACGAGGCAGTGCAGCAGCTGAATGCCGGGCACGGGCTCGCGGTACGGGTTATCGGTGTGCGCGCCGAGGGGAACGGGGCGATAAGCGAGATCGTTCGAGCCGGGCCGCGAATAGACTTCGAACAGGCGCCCGAAGTTGGTCTCCCGCACATAACCGAAGCGACGCGCCACCTCCAGAATGCACTCGGGCTCGCTGGACAGGTTGCGGATGATGACCAGCCCATGCGTCAGGAACGTCCGCACCGACCTCAGGCGCACTTCCTCACTGTCCAGGGTGCGCCCATCCACGCTGACTGCGTCCAGGGCCAGATCGGCGCGCCACGGAATCTCCCGCGGCAGACCGCTCTCCAGGTCGAGCTCGGCAGCGAGGCTGCTCAACTCATACTCACCGGCGTACCCGTCGCTGAAGGCGAGCCATGCCCGGTTCTCACCCCTCCGCTCGGCGTGCACCAGGGCGAGATCATCCGGCAATCGGTGCGGATCGAAGAGGCGCTGCTGGGTGTGCGGGTCGAGATGGGCAGGGTCCTGACAGCGCTCCCGCAGCCAGAGCGCCGGCAGCTCCATGGCGCTGCCGCCGCCGCTCTCGACGATGAGCCGCGGGGGATCCGCTTCGACCTTGAGGCGCAGGCCATCCATCACGCGCCTCTTCCCTCGATCTGTTCCGGTGGCACGATGTTCGCGCGCGCGAGCTTCTCCGCCCGGTCGGCATCGCCGGCGCAGATGCTGTCCACGAGCTCGCGATGCGACTCGCAGATCTCCCGCGCATCCACCTCTCGGTTCGAGAGCGCAATGTAGACCCGGAACTGATTCTCCACGCGAACGTAGTGTTGCAGCAGCCGCTCGTGGCCGGAAAGCGTTACGATGAGCTTGTGCAGCTCGCGGTCCAGCCGATCCGCGAGCTCGTGATCCTCCGACTCCGCCGCGGCCATCAATTGCTCAAACGCGGCACGCAGCTGCCCGCTGCCGTGCCCGTCGATCCTGAGCGCCGCCAGGCGCGTGCCGAGACTTTCGAGCGCACCGCGGAGCGTGTAGAGCTCCCATAGATCCTGATGGCTGAACTCGATGACCTGATAGCCCGTATAGGGGACGTGGCAGACCAGCCCCTCCTCGATCAAACGGCGCAGTGCCGCACGGATGGTGCCGCGTGACAACCCGTAGCGCTCCGCGAGCGGGGTCTCGAGCAGGCGCTCGCCGGCCCGCAGCTCGCCGCGCAGGATCTGGCGCCGGAGCAGATCGGCCGCCTGAGCCTCGAGGCTCTGCTTGTTGATCGTCGCCGTCACTCTGTCCTCGGCGGCGGTCATTCGCTCTCCGCCGCTGACACGTAACGGGTCTCGGAGGGAATGACTTCCTGGCCGATCTCCTCGGGATCGAGGTCCACGAGCCGCGGTGGAAATCCCGGCGCGCGCACCTGGATGCGGCAATGGTCCTCCAGTCGCTGAATGATGCGTGGCGACAAAGCGCGTGGGCCATATCGCGACTGCGTGTCGCGGAACATATCCGTTACGGTGTCCGCAACCTCGGTCGGTACCCCGTGTCTGTGGGCCACGTCGAGAAACAACCCGATGTCTTTCAAGGCCAGCTCGACCGTGAAGTTGATGTCGTAGCTGCCGTTCAGAATGACCTGGCTCTCGGTCTCGTGTACGAACGAATTTCCGGACGAGGCTTTGATGGCCTCATACGTCGTCTTGGGATCCAATCCCGCCTTGCTCGCGACGATCCACGCCTCGCTCAACGCGGCGAGATGGACGAACGCCAGATAGTTGGTGATTACCTTCAGAACCGATGCGCTGCCCAGGGGTCCGATATGAATGATTCGGCGACCCATGATGCGCAGCACCGGCAGCGCCTGCTCGAAAGCGGCGCGCTCGCCGCCGGCGAAGATCGATATGTTTCCCGATGCGGCCCGATGACAGCCGCCCGACACGGGGGCATCGAGCGCTTTGGCGCCCAGGCGCATGACCCGCTCACCCAGGCGCTTGACTTCGCCCTCCTCCGTCGTGCTCATCTCCAGCCAGAGCTTGTTGGCCGAGAGGCCTTCGAGTACTCCGTCCGGCTGCTCGAGGACCTGCGCGCTGATAGCCGGCGAAGGCAGGCACGTGATGATCAGACCCGACCGGCGCGCAAGCTCTTTTGGCGTCGCCGCCCATTGTGCGCCACGATCCAGCAGCGGCCTCGCGGCAGCTTGGTCGAGATCGTGGACGATGAGTTGACGTCCGTTGCGGACGAGGGTCGCCGCCAGTTTGGAGCCCAGGTTCCCCAGACCGATGAAGCCGATGATCATTGCACTCGCCTCAGGTGGTGCGACCCACGACGGCGGGGTCGAATGCCCGGCGAGTGAAAATCCTGCGCACGAGCGGCTCGAAATGCTCCAGTGACTGGGTTGGATAGTCCGGGTCGAACGCCGCCTGATCCCATCTCTCACAGAACCGGACGCAGCTCTCGTAATGGGGATGATCCCGATATGCCGCGCGCAGCTCGGGGTCTTCGCCGAGGAAGTGGGCGTAATAGACCTTCTGGAACACGCCGTGATGCTCGATCACCCACGTCACTTCGGCCCTGACATAGGGCCGGATGATCTCGGCGGCAAAATTGGAATGATTTTCCGGTGCCAGACTGTCGCCGAGGTCATGGATCAGCGCACCGACGATCATTTCTTCGTCGGCGCCGTCAGCTTCCGCGCGAGTAGCCGTCTGCAAGGAATGCGCGAGGCGCGTGATCTGGTAGCCGTCCAATCCGTCGTCCATGCCAGCAAGCGCATGCAGGACGCGATCGGGCAAGCGCGCGATGTACTCGCGCTCCAGGCGCCCCAGGAACAGGTACTCGGCCTTCGTACCATCCTTCATCTGCCGGAAGCTGACTGTGCGCATGGCTGCCTGGATGGCTTGTTCAGGGAGATTCAAGCAGCCCGATTGTTAATTGTCAACAATCTGCTCATCGTCCGGCGGCGAGTCCCCCGGCCATTGGGGCAGTCCGTCCGTGATCTCGTAGTAGTCACCCTTTTCGGCGACGAAGATGTGCATCGACGGCTTCAGGCCCGTGGGCGTGTCCAGCGTGCCGGCCCATATGCTCGTGTGGCCGCCGTGTGCAGGCTCCCAGAACAGAGCCGAGCCGCAGTTCGCGCAGAAGCCCCGCCGGGCGATGGCGGAAGACTGATACCAGCGCAGCGACTGCGCGGACAGCAGGCGCAGGTGCTCGGGCGCGCAGGCGGTGGCGGCGTCGAAATGCCCACCCGAGCGGCGGCACATGGTGCAGTGGCAGTAGATGACGGGCCGCAGCGGGCCGTGGACCTCGAACCGCACCCCGCCACAGAGACAACTGCCGCGTGCAACCGGTGATTCAGACATAGTTACCTCTTTCGCGCTCCATGCCGTGAAACTCCACGAACGAAGTCATGCGCGTCCAGAGAAAGTCTCCGTATGCGAAAGGCGTGAACAGGTCGGGCCGATCGATCGGCAAGGGCGCAATGGTGGCATCGGCGCGCGCTTCGTAGAAGAACGGAATCGAGAACCGCTCGCGGCCCGAGCCCAGCACCCGATGCTCGGTCGCGCGGATTCGGCCCGCCGACCACCGCTCGAGCACCTGACCGAAGTTGACCACCAGCGTGCCCTCGAGCGGCGGTACATCCGCCCATTGCCCGTCCCGCGACCGCGCCTGAAGTCCCGCAACACCGTCTTGTGCCAGCAGCGTGACGAAGCCCGAGTCCGTATGGGGCGCGCCGACGAGATACCGCCGCGTCCCATCGTATTCCACCCAAACCGCGGGATCCTTGACCGACGCGAGCTCCGCGGCGTCCCGCGCGGGATAGCGGATCAGCCGCAGTGTCGACAGTCCGCGGCCAAACGAGTCGTCGAAGTAGTCCGGGCGCAGGCCGAGGCCGCGCGCGAGGGAGCGCATCAACACCTGTGCGACCCGCTCCATCGCGCTGTAATAGGCGGCAACCGCCTCGCGCCAGCCCGGCAGCTCATTTTCATCCGGCAGCGGACTCGGCTCGCGCAGCGGATCGCCGGCCACCGTGACGGCTGACCCGTGAACCAGGTCGCCGCCGATATCGATACCCTCCTTTGAGGTCAGGTTCCCGGGCTGCATGGGAAACCACCCACGATAGACGTTGGGGTTTTCCGGTGCGAACTTGCGGCGGCACAGGCGGTGCTTGCCGGCCTCGTCGAGGCCAAAAATGGCGAGCAGACGCGCTCTTGCGGCCGGTCCGGGCGCCGCATCGCGCGGTAAGCCGCGCACGCACACGAATCCAATATCCCGCGCCGCCGCCGCCAGGGCGCGGTCAGGAATTTGCCGATCGGTCCGCTCCGTGTCGAAAAGCGGCGCGACGTCGACCAGTGGAATCGAGTCCATCACGGTCCCTTCTCAATCGAAAGGCTGCAGACTCTCCGCCGCCCGCGCGGTCTCCGGACCCCCATCGGACCTGGCGGTCTCTCCGGGGGCGAGCTCCAAGGCCTTTGCAATCACTATCGAGACCAGACCGTTCGGATAGAGGATCACTTCGCTTTCACCCGCACCCCACATGGTGGGCAGATAGTACCGCTTGCCACGGGTACCGACGTAAGGCCTGAAGTGGAATCCCATCCTGTAAAGCTCGCCGGCTTCGTTTTCCTTGCCACCGAGAGACAGGTCGCCCCGCTTTGGAAGCGCTTCCCGCGCGGCGAGGAGCTCATCGGTAAGACCGCGATGCAGTATCTGCTCGCCGCCGTATACGCCCCGGCTCTGATAGAGCAGCGCTATCTTCGCCAGGTCATCCAGCGTCGGGTAATAGCCCGCGTTGAACCAGGGGATCCCGCGACGACTCCTGGCTTCTCGTGTTCGCACCAGAGGAGCGTGCGCGATATCGATCGGCTCTAACACCTCGCTGCGCAGCATGTCCCAGACATCGGCGCCGGGTCCACGCATGGCTTTGATGAAACGGTCGAGCGCGACACCCAGCAGATAGAAATCCTGGTCGCGATAGCGCATCACCGTGCCCGGCTCCCACGGGTATGGTCGCAGCGATCGCCTGATCTGCCTCACTTTCTCGCGATGAGACGGCGCGGTGTACCAAGCGTCGTAATCACCGTCGAGGTAACCGTCAAGCGGATCGTTCGGGTTCGTCTTCCACGTTCCCGTGCCACCGAAACCTGTGGCCATGTTGGCCGCATCAATGAAGCGGACCGCGCCATACTTCGGGTCGAGTCCCTCGACGAAGTCACCGACCTTCAGTGTCAGAACGTAAGGGCCGCATACCTGCGCGAGTCGCAACAGCGCGAGCGGCGCCCCGATGCTCTTCATGACGGAGCGGACCCCGAGCCGCATCTCCAGGGGATAAGGATAGTTGCCGCACGGCGTCGAGGAATCCTGATAATGGATCACGCCGTCGCGAACCAGGGCTGCGAGCACACGCCACTGCTCCCGCACCGGGCCGCCGAAACCTGCAAGCGACCTGGGCGCCGTTTCGCGGATGAGATCGACCCACGGCCGGTGTGGCAGGCGCCGTGCAAGCTCCGCCCGAGCCGAATCGCGGTGCAGTGTGGCCTCACGAGCCGCAAGCGGCGCAAACTTCATGCGCGCGCGGCCCCAGCCGATGAAATGCTGGCGCAGCAGATACGGCGCCGTCTGTTGTACGAACTGAAACTCGAGCTCGCTGACCTCACGCCCCTTGTACCTGAACGTGGCCAGGCCCTGATGGGAATGATTCTCCGTGTCCCCCACCAGCATCAGCGGAAACGCCGCGCGCGACCAGCTCCCCTCCTCCCCGGGATCGCGCCAGACGCGGCCGAATTGCGGGATGACCGACCAGTAGCTCGCAGTCTCGCCGGGACGGTGCTCCGGCACGATCTTTCCGCGCTGCAGCGGAACCAGGACATCTCCGGCCGTGACGAAGCCGAGTGTGACGCGCGGGAGAAGCCCCGCGTCGCGACCCTCGATCCTCGGGTTGTTGAGCCGGGGGCGGGTCTCGATCGGTGACTGCGCGATGTGCAGCAGCCCCGAGAATTCCGGCGCGGCGCGCGCGCCCGAAGGCGGACAGAAGTATTCGTTGGGAGCGGGAAGCTCAGTTTGACGTCGTACCGGCACCGCGAATGCTCTACCCGCTGGCCGGTGCCGACGCCTGATCGAGCTCTGCGAGCCGCAGCTGTCCGGTTTCCGGCGCCCACCGCTGACAGATGGCCGTACCGATTGCCAGTACCGCAACACATGCAGCAAGGGCGGCACGAATGCCGTACGCCGCGACGACCACGGGCAGCAGGAATGTACTGACGGCCGATCCGATGCGGCTCACCGCGCTCGAGAGACCTATCCCGGAGGCTCGCAGCTCCGTCGGGAAGAGCTCCGGCAGATAGACGTATACCAGGTTGGAAGCCGCCGACAGGACTCCGGCGAAGAGCGCGAACAGGATCGTGATCGCGATCGCGGGAGCGGTCCGCCACAGGGTCAGGACGAGCATCGTGGCGGCCGCGACCGCGAAGCTACCGATGAGAAAGCGTCGTCGCGAGAAGTGGTCGGCGACGAGCATGCCGGCGATGCCCCCGGCGAGGAGCGTGAGATTGTAGACCACTCCGCCGCCATAAGGACTCTTGCAGCTTCATCGCGGACAATACCTGGGACACGAAGGTCCCGACGGCGAAATACGGGATGACGAGGCAGGTGAAAAACGCACAGCCAAGGAGTGTTCGGCTGTCGCCACGCGGGCGAGAAAAGCTCACGCCATCGATGCTGGCCGCGCAGCGCGTGGAGTGGCACACCGGCAGCGCCACATTGCTCCGAGCCGCTGCCGCACGATTTGCGCGGCCTTCTCGGTTTGGCCATGACGCACAGCCATGGGGGGTCTCCGGCACCGTGATCCTCAGGGGAGCACGAGAAGACAGGGCGCCGCGCTCGAAAGCAACATCCAGCGCCAGGCGTCGGGTCCTCTGGACTGCAGCGCAAAACCGATGAAATACGCGCAGGCGTAACCCACCGCCCAGGCCACCGAGAGCATGCCGAGGAGCTTGCCGCGAATGCGACGCGGCGTGAACTCGATCAGCATCGGCTTGTTGACGGCGTAGTCGGTGCCGAGGACGACCCCGATGGCGAGACGCAGCGCGAGCAGCTGGGTGCTCGACTGTGCCAGCACCTGCAGCAGCGACAAGCGCGCCGAGCACCGCCATGTTGCAGGCGAAGACCGGGCGCCTTCCCAGGCGGTCCGCGGCCGGTCCGGCGAAAAGAGCGCCGATGAAAATGCCGACCAGCGACGCACCTCCGATCAGACCGGTCCAGAGTGCGGTGAGATGCAGTGCCGGTGTTGCGAGGCTCAACGCGATGCCGATGATGCCGAGCCCGAAGCCGTCGCTGAATTCGCCTCCCGAGGCGCCGATCGCCACCCTGAAGTGGAACAGCCGCACCGGCGCATCGTCGTACTCGACCCTTGCGAGCTCCGCCGGCGCCACGCTCACGGCGGCCCTTGGATGAATTGCGTCATTGCGCCGGCAACCCGGCGTGGGTCCTGCCAGATGAGATCATGACCCAGGGATGGAAAATTTCGAACCTGTGCTCCCCGGATCCCCGACCGCAACGCCGCGCGCCCCGCGGGTCCCTCCAGAGTGTCCTGCCCGCCCCAGATCAATAGCGTCGGGGCCTGGATGCGGGACAGCATGAAGCGTACATCCACCCCGAGCAGGGTCTGCTCGGCGATGGCCCGCCATACCCGCGCCGGAATCGCTGCCGCATCCCGCCGCTCCCGGCCGGAGAAAAAAGCCGGATTGATGCGCATCGATTCCTGCCACCAGGATCTCATGAAGGCCGAGTCCGGATCGATCGGGTCTGTGAGTGTCTCGGCACCCGCGAGCGATGCCGGGAGCACGGCTTCGACCGCCGGGCAGTCCGGTCCTGAGGCGGGACCGAAATAGGTTCCGGTCGATGAGATGAGAATGAGTCGCCGCGTCCGCCCCGGCCATTCCTCGGCAAAAGTCTGCGCGACGATGCTGCCGAGTGAATGCCCGACGACCACGGCGCTGCGCACCTGCAGCCGCTCGAGCAACAGCCGGATGTCGTTGGCGAAGTCGAAGCGGGTATAGCAGCAGTCCGGCTTGCTCGATGCCCCCTGGCCTCGCAGGTCCGGGATGATGAGGCGAAACCGACCGGAGAGAAAGGGCGCGAGCGGCGCCCAGTCGCGCGCACTGTCGGTATAACCGTGGAGCAGCACGACCGGCACGGCATTGCGCGGCCCGATGTCGATGTACGCCAGGGTCTCGCCATCGCTCAATCCGATCAGGTGCTTCCCGGCGTCGAAGCGCTGGAGATATGCCTCACTGATTGCGGCGTGCGCCGCCAACGGCACCACGGCGGCGAGCCATAGCGCCATCACACCGCGGCACACTATCCTCGCGATCGCTGCTCTGCGCATTCGCCCTCAGTCATGCTGCGCCCAGCTGTAGCCAAAATTAAGCGAGATCACCCGCGGCCGCATCGGGGTCTCGGTGAGAATGATCTCAGTGTCCGTGGTGAACAGGCTCTTGTCCACGTTCGTGAGGTTCGAGCCGTTGAGCGAGACGGTCCAGTTGCCTTCCGATACGCCCGCGGACGCATCCACGGTCGTCCAGCTGGGCATCCTGAACTGAGTGAAATAGGTGGTCGAAGAGATGGATTGTGCCTGGTGCTGCAGGCCCCCCTGCACATACCAGATGTACGAGCCCATGGGCCAGTCATATCTGCCCCGCAGGTTCCACTTGAGCGGCGGTGACAGGGCCGTATCCTGACCCTCGGGACCGTAGGGATTGGTGATCGGCGTCGCGACCCCGCCGACGTAGCGCGTGGTGAGGGCCTTGCCGTAATTCGGGCTGGCTGGATTGTTGTCCGTGAGGAAGGGCGAATTCAGCTGATGGCCGCTGTTGATCGCGGCCGAGGCATTCACGGTGAGGCCGCGCATCGGCCTCGCCGCCAGCTGCAGCTCCGTGCCGCGCACCCGGTACTTCGGTCCGTTGATCGCGAAGATGAGATTGCCGAAGCCGCACTGCGGGCAGAAGAACTCCTGCTGCGCGTCGCTCCAGATGTCGTTGTAGATCGAGCCGTTGAACATCAGCCGCTGATCGAGCCAGACCGTTTTCCAACCGACCTCCTGGTTGGTGAGGATGTCCGAGTTGTACGACAACGGCGTGAGGTACTGCGGTATTCCGTTGGCATCCGGCTCTTGCGCGGAGCTGCCCCGGTTGAATCCGCCCGGACGATACCCCTGGGAGTACGTGTAGTACACCATCGCCTGGGGCGTGATCTGCCAGGTCAGATTGCCGCGACCGAGGTGGCCGGTCTCCACGAGCGTGTGAATCTGGTTGTTGAAATCCGTGCCGTAGGGCGAAGACGCTCCGTCAGGCCGCCCGCCCGTCCCGCAGGGCGCGTAATTGCCGTTCACTATCGGGAAGTTCGCCAGCTGGCTGGCGCTGAATATCTTGCAGTAGAAGCTACCCACGTCCCCACCCGTCTCCGAGTCGTACATGTCGAAGTAGCGGATGCCACCCGATATGGTAAGGGTATGGGGAATGATATCGAAGCTCGATGAGACATACGCCGCCCGCTGTTTCACGACCCGCTTGAAGTCGTCGAAGAAGCCGACGCTGGGACGATCTCCGTAAATGTATGCGGGCGCGCCCGGCCAGGACTGAATCGTCAGGAAGCAGTCGGACGTCGGCCCACCCGGGGCGCAGTTCGGCACGGTCTTGTAGCTCCACGCCGTGTCGTCCCAGATGTCGAGGTCGCCGTAGAAGATGCCCATCAGCCCGCGCAGCCGCCAGGTATCCGGCGTGCTCAACCGCAGCTCCTGCTGCACGTTCGTGTTGCGCTCGGTCTCGTTCCAATACGAGCTCGGAGAAGCGCAGGTGGCATTGGCGTTGCCCGTCGTCGCGCTGTAGGAAACCCCCGCGCACTGATAGTAGTAGCCGAATCTGCCGCGCGCGTAACTGGTGAGGTCCTGAGTCTGGTTGACGTTGCGATCGAGGTAGGAGCCGGAGTACACCAGGCTCAACGGTCCCACCTGGCCATTCACGGTGAGCGCCGTGTCGATGAACTTGTCCTTGTCGTAGGAGGGGTTGAAGAGATTCACCGATAGCGCCGGCAAAGCCACCGTGCCGACCGGGGCGCCCGTTGCATCGTTCGTCTCCTCCCCCGCGGTGCCGTATGGCATGTCGTAAAACACGCCCTCCGCGTCCATGTTCTGCTGCATCACGGAAAGCACCGCGTTCCAGTCGTCGTTGATCTTGTAGAGAAGCTCGCCGCGCACTCCCTGGTAGGTGAGCGGGTTGATCGCATTTGCGGTCTGATTGTAGTTATTGATTGTCGGACTCTGCGGAACGATGCCGCCGTTCTCGTCCGCGAGGCCGAGATCGGTCGAGTTCCGGGCGAAGGTCGCCGGCAGATTGTCGATGTAGCCGCCGCGGCGGTCGATGAACAGGACCACCCGGCCCGCGAGCCTGCCCTCTATCAACGGAGCGTTGAGCACGGCGCTCTCGCTGTTGTTCGGATCCCCGTGCGCCGTGGTCCCGTAGCTGGCGTTGACGTCCACCGACGTCGTATCCAGCTTCGGCTTGTTCGTGATATAGCGGATCACGCCCGCCTCGGCGCCCGCGCCGAAGAACATCTGCGGGCCCTCATCGATTTCCACCCGCTCGAGGTCGACCGCGTAAACATCGAGATTGCGGGCCGGCAGCAGCGTCGATTGGTCGTCGAGATAGGTCGCCACGTTGGGAAATGGCCCGACCGAGCCCTGCCCTTCCGGGTCTTCGTTCGTCGACGAGAGCCCGCGCATGGTTACGATGTCATTGCCGGCGCCCAGGCTCCCGGTGGTGACGTTCGGCACGTACTTCAGGTAATCCGACAGCGTCTGCACATTCAGCTGCTGCAGCGTCTGTCCCGTCAGCACCTGGATCGTGATGGGAACGTTCTGAGCGTTCTCCGTACGCCGCTGCGCAGTTACGAGAACCTCCTGTAGCGTCGAGCTGCTCCCGGCGTCCGCAACGGCTGGCGCGACGGGCGCCGCGGCAGCAGCATCCGCAGCGAGCACCACGTGCGCAGCAGACGCGCTCAAAATAGCCGCAATTGTCCGTGAGAGCTTGTGATTCGATTTCATGCGCCGACCTCCGCAGGCCGAGGAACTTTTGTAGTTCGAGCTCACGACTCATCCCCCAATTGAAATTGGAATCTGCGGCCGGGTCAGGTCTCCCGACCGAGCAGGCTTTCCTCATAAGGAAAGCGTGAAATAGGCTCGGCGCCCGTCGCCGTGATGAGGAATTCCTCCTCGAGCTTCACGCCCTCCGGGCCTCCCACCTCGCCGATGTAGCTCTCGACGCTCACCACCATTCCGGTCTCGAGCACACCGACGCCGCCGAACTTGCCGAAGTCCTGCAGGTGGGCGATGTACGGCGTTTCGCCGTGCATGCCGACGCCATGCAGAACGGAGGTGTAGCGGCGCTCCACGAACGGCTGCGGGATGCGCCAGGCCCGCTCGGCCACTTCCCGGTAAGCCATTCCCGGCTTCAGGATCCCGGCGTTGTGTTGGATCTGCTCATAAGCGAGCGCGTACAGGGTCTTCTGGTAGCCACGCGGTCTACCGGGGCCGCAGAAGAAGGTGCGTGAGAAATCAGCGTAGTATCCGAAGCAGCCGATGACGTCGGTATCGAGGGCCACGAGATCTCCGGGCCGCACGCGCCGGCCGCTAGCCTCGCTGAACCACGGGTTGGTTCTCTGCCCGGAGGTGAGGAGCCGTGTCTCGATGAACTCTCCTCCCTGGCGGATGACCTCGCCGTACATCACGGCAAAGAGCTCCTGCTCCGAGACACCGGGCTTGAGCGCCTCCCGCACCGCCGCCACCGCGAATTCCGTGGCCGCCATGCTGAGCTTGAGGCAGGCGATCTCCGCAACCGTCTTGATGCGCCGGACGTGCAGCAGCTCCTGCTGGCAGTCCGTCACCGTGCAGCCCTCGGCCTCGAGAGCCAACGCCAGCAGGTGCCCGCAGCGATCGAGGCCGACTTTCTTCGAGCCTCTGCCGTGCTCGCGCACCAGGTCGGCGATCTCCTGTGCAAACGGGCGTGCGGTCTCGGCGTCGCGACCCGCAACCGATGACCATACGATCTTCGAGTGCCGCACCTCCTGCACGGTCTCCAGTCCGCTCGAGACGTGCGCGCTTTGCGGGTACTCGAAGAGAATGACCGGGCCCTCCGTCGGAACGAAGAAGTAACGCGTGGAGTTGCGCAGGAAGTAGCCGAACATGTTGCGCGAGCCCGTCGCATACCGCTGGTTGTACGGGTCGAAGAGCAGGAGCGCCGCGTAGTCCTTGTCGCGCATCATGGCGCGCACGCGCTCGAGCCTGTCGGCGCGCAAGCGGTGGGTATCGACGCTCGCGGGCTCGGTGTCGGTGAGCCAGAGGCCCGGACCGGCATCGAGTCTCCCGTACGTGTTCTCCGTCACCGATGTCCCCCGGAAACTGGTATGGCTCAAATCATGAAGCAGGCCCGTGGCGCTTACCATTCAAAAGCTTGCAAGTTCGCCTTGCAAAAATGCAGCGTGTCGTGTGCACTCCGTTTCTCAGGAGGTGGCCACCAATGCATTCCGGAAAGATCGACTGGAGCGACCTGCTGCACGTCCTCGCCCTCGCACAGCATCAGACGATGGCGGCGGCGGCCGGCGCACTGCGTGTTCATCAGACGACTCTCAGTCGCCGCATCTTCGCGCTCGAGGCACGTCTTCAAACACGGCTCTTCGATCGCATCGACGGCCGCTTCACTCCCACCGCGCGCGGCATGGTCGTGGTGCGCCGCGCGCAGGAGATGGAATCGGCAAGTCTTGCGCTGCATGACGATCTGGCGCATGACCCGGCGCATGGGCGACCCATCGTGCGCGTCTCCGTGATTCAAACCTTCGTCACCGGCTTCCTGGCCTGTCACCTCGCCGAATTTCAGGCGCGGCATCCCGACATCGGGCTGGAGCTGATCTGCGAGAATCGGGACTCCGTGCTCGAGCACCGCGAAGCCGACGTTGCCATCCGCTACGTGCGCCCCGCGCAAGGTCAGTCCGCCGTGCGCAAGATCGGCGAGCTCGGTTCGGCCGCATATGCTCCCAAGGCGCTGCTGCGCGCGGGTATCGACTGGCGTCGTGAGCTGCCGTGGATCGGCTTTGCACACGTCGCCGACCGCTGGCCGGAGTTTCAGTGGATCGAGGCGAATGTGCCGCCCGAGCGTGTGGCCATGACCGTCAACGGCGGCCCCGCCTATACCGAGGTGGTCTCACGAGGCTACGGCGCGGGCCTCCTGACCTGCATCGAAGGCGATGCCCGTCCGCAGCTGCAGCGGCTGAGCGGACCGGCCCCGCTCATCGTGCGTGAGATCTGGATCCTCGTGCTGCCGGAGCTGCGCCGCAATTCCGCGGTTCGCAAAGTGCTCGACTGGATCATCGCCGTGACCCGACGCGAGGCGAAAGGGCTCCTGGGATCGTCTTCCAGGACCGGCACTCAGGCAGACTGAGCGGCGGCCTCGCCTGCCGCCGCAGCCGTCGCGGCGAGTCTTTCGTCCTGCAACAGGTCGCGTGCCGACAGCCAGTAATGCCACGCCGCCCAGAAGCCGGTGGGCACCAGACAGAGCATCGCGAGCCGCAGCGATTCCGCGTCGGGTACGTGGTGGGGCGCGAACCAGTCGCTCAGGAGCCCGACCATCTGCGGCGCGATGACGAGGTTGCAGATGTTGGCGACGAAGAGCAGCACGGCGCAGTACATGGCGCGCATCCTGGGCTGCGCCAGATTGTTGAGAATCCCGAACCCCGGGCCGAGATAGATGTAAATCGACGGCACATACAGCCAGAAGAGCGCCTTGGTGAGCGCCAGGGAGTGGGTCGAGTAGATGACTGCCGTGACCGCGGTGGCGAGGGCGATGTTGAGGCCGAGCAGGCGCATGACGCGCCGCTCGTCGGAGAGCCAGGGACGGGACAGCAGCCACGTGCTCCCCACCATCGCCAGGCTCCCCCCGATCAGGTGTATCGGACCGAGGATGCCGCCGGCCTGCGCCACATTGAGTGAGTAGCTGCGCATCAGGAATGCCGGCGTCCACCACATGAGACCCCAGCCCCACAGCGCGGTCAGGGACTGAGCGAGGATGGAGTGCACGGTGGAGCGCTGGCGCACCAGGAAGCGCATCGTCTCGAGGAAGGACGGCGATGCGCCCCGATCCTCGCACTCATCGAGGCAGCCGCGCCTCGGCTCGCGAACGCTGCAGAGGACCAGCAGCCCCACCAGAATTCCCGGTATGCCGAGAGCGAGGAACATGGCGCGCCAGCCGAGCCGGTACGCGATCAGGCCGGCAACCTGCGAGCCGAGCCAGGCACCGATCGGGGCGCCCAGGGAGAAGACCGACAACGCCATGGCGCGGCGCGATGCCGGAAAGAAATCCGACAGGATGGAGTTGGCGCCGGGGGTACCGCCGGCCTCCCCGACACCCACACCGATCCGTGCCCACAGCAGCTGCCAGTAGCTGCGCGCGATACCGGTGGCCGCGGTCAGCAGGGACCACGCGATGAGGCAGATCCCGATGATGTTGCGGCGACTGCGGCGATCGAGCAGCCACGACAAAGGAAAGCCGAACGTGACGTAGAAGATCGCGAGCGACACCCCCGTGAGGAACGCGATGTTTGCATCCGAGAGGTGCAACTCCTTGCGGATGGGCTCGAGCACGGTGGATATCGAGTAGCGATCGGAGATGCTGAGCGTGTACACGAGGCACATCATGATGGCGACGTACCAGCGCTCCGCCAGCGATGTGGTCTGGGTGGGCTTCATGGGGTCTGCCTCGCGAAGCCGAACTCCGCTGCGCCGTGGGAGATCGCCTGATGCAGGCTGACCGCAAGGCTGCGCCCGACCCAGATCTCGAACACCGGATCGCCATGAGCGGTGTCCTCCAGCCGCCACAACGTGACATTCATGTAACCGCAGATGGTTTGCGCGACACCATTCACAGGGAAGCTTCGGGGGTGAATGTCGATCGGAGTCAACTTGGCGAGCGCATCACGCACCCTGGGACCGGTGAGCCGCAGGATGGCATGAGCATCACTCTGATCGGCAACCGCCGCGCAGTCGCCGAGCAGCGGCCGCAAGGACTCCGCGAAGCCGTTGCCCGCGCCGTCACGCGTCGCGAGCCAGGTCTGCGGACCGATGCCCGCGATCCCGACGTCCCCGCGACTCGCGCGCCGCGGCCCGTGCGGAGGCTCGACGCCGAAGCTCGCTCGAAAAAGCCCCGCCAGTCTCGCGCCCTGCCCGCTGCGCGCCACGATTCTCGCGATTCCGAGTCCGTTGCGCTCCGCGGCGAGCACACCGCCGCCACTGCCGACGGCCGCCGGCAATCCCGCGAAGGCCGAAGTCCCGATGACCGTCGAGTCTGCGTGCATGTTCACTCTTTCAGGCGCTTGCCGTCCGGGTCGTAGAACACCGGATGGGTGATTTCGATCTCGACGTCACCGCCGGTCAACGGATCATGCGCCCGAGCCATCTCGCCGATGCGCGCGCGGCCGTTGCGCAGGAAGCCGAGTCCGATCCAGTGCCCCAGGATCGGCGAGAAAGTCACGGAGCTGATGAAACCGTCGTCGTTCGCGAGGCTCGGCGGCGCGCCGAGCCGCAGGAAATGAGAGCCGGCCGTCAGCCTCGCACCCGGCTTGGAGGGCTTCACTCCGATCAGCGCCGGCCGCTCCGGCGCGCTCAGTCCCGGCCTGGCCGCGAGCACCCGGCCGATGTAGTCCTTCTGGGTGGACAGCATTCGCCCGAGTCCCAGGTCGTGCGCCGTCGTCGTGCCATTGAGCTCGGCGCCGGTGACGTGACCTTTCTCGATGCGCAGGGTCCCGAGCGCCTCCATGCCGTATGGCACGACCCCCAGATCCTCGCCGGCCGCCATGATTACGCGTACCGTGGCGTCGCCGCAACGCGCGGGCACCGCGAGCTCATAAGCGAGCTCCCCGGAGAAGGAAATCCGGAACAGCCGCGCCGGCCGGCCCCGCCACTGAAATTCTGCGCAGGCAAGATAGGGGAAACCCGCGTTCGAGACATCGCAGGCGCCGCCGAGCAGCCGCTCGAGGAGCGCGCGCGACCGCGGGCCGGCGACGGCAAACTGCGCCCATTGCTCGGTCACCGATGCCAGCTGCACATCGAGCTCCGGCCAGAGCACCTGGCGCGCGTGCTCGAGGTGCTGCAGCACCTTCACCGCATGCGCGCTCGTCGTCGAGAGCGCGAAGTGACTCGGCGCGAGCCGGGCCACGGTCCCGTCATCGAAAACGATGCCGTCTTCGCGCAGCATGATGCCATATCGCGCCTTGCTCGCAGGCAGCGTCGAGATCATGTTCGCGTAGACCCGGTCGAGGAAGGCGGCCGCGTCCGTGCCCTGTACGTCGATCTTTCCCAACGTCGAGACATCGCAGACGCCAACACCGTGCCGCACCGCGCGGACCTCCCGCTCCAGCGTACGCTTCCAGTCACCCTCGCCGCTCAGCGGGAATGCCTTCGCGCGCCGCCATTCGCCGAGATCCACGAAGGTCGCACCCAGGCTTTCCGCCCAGCGGTGGCTCGGTGTGAGCCGGCATGGCCTGAAGTCGGGGCCACGGTGCATTCCTGCGAGCGCGCCGATCGCAACCGGCGTGTAAGGCGGCCGCGAAGCGATGGTTCCGAGGTCGGCGGGTGTCCGCCCCGTGAGGGCACCAACCATGGCGTGCCCGTTGAGAGCCGACGTCTTGCCCTGATCGGTGCCCATGCCCAGCGTCGTGTACCGCTTGAGCAGCTCAGCGGAGTAAAAGCCCTCGCGCGCCGCGACGGCAATATCCTGCGTCGTTACGTCATGCTGGGGATCGACGAACGCCTTGCCGCGGAAGCCTTGGACGAACCAGAGCGGCACGCAGCCCACTGCCTCGTCATCGACATGTGCTGGAGTCGGCGACTGTACGTCGAAACCGGCGGCGCCGGCGGCCTCCGCGCCAGCCGCGGCTCCAGTGCGCAGCGCGCCCGCCAAAGTGAACTCACCGGCTGCGGCGCCAACAGCGATCATCCCGCGCGGCAAGTCGGCGGGCACGTAGCCACCGATGACATCGGACCACCGGGGGCGGCCCCCAAGGTGGGTGGACAAGGCCGTGTTGGGATCCCAGCCTCCCGCCACCGCCAGAAGGTCCGTGGCGATGCGTATCGTGCGCCCATGCTGGTCGCGCACATCGATGCCGCTGACTCCTTTGGCGCCATGAGCATCGAGAACCTGCCCACCCAGCATGACGCGCAGGCCGCGACGCGTTGCCTGATTCTCGAGCGCTGCCGGGATTTCGCTCCGCGCATCGACGATCACCGGTACCTCGACATGCGCGTCAGCGAGATCGAAGGCCGTCTTCCACCCGTCGTCGCAGGTCGTGAAAACCGCAGCTCGGCGCCCCGGCGTCACTCTGAAGCGATTCACATACGTTCGCACGCCCGAGGCGAGCATGACACCGGGCCGATCATTGCCGCCGAAAACAATCGGCCGTTCCAGCGCACCCGCGGCAAGCACCGTCTGGCGGGCGACGATCTTCCAAAGTCGTTGCCGGACCTGGTGCGGCGCGGGTACCGGCAGATGGTCCGCCACACGCTCGAGGGCCCCGTACGTGTTGCCGTCGTAAGCGCCGAAGACCGTGGTTCGGGTCATCACCCGCACCTCGGGCAGCGATGCGAGCTCGTCGGCGACTTGCGTGGCCCAGAGCGCGCCGCCTACGCCGTCGATCTCGTGACGATCGCCGTTCAGACGTCCGCCTAGAACAAAGTCCTCATCGCAGAGGATCACCCGGGCGCCGGCTCTGCCGGCCGCCAGCGCGGCGGCGAGACCGGCCGGGCCGCCACCGACGACCAACAGGTCGCAAAAGGCGTGTGCCTTCTCGTATGTGTCCGGGTCGGCCTCGAGGCTGGCGCGACCGAGGCCCGCGGCGCGGCGGATGGCCGGCTCGTAGACTTTCTCCCAGAAGGCTGCCGGCCACATGAAGGTCTTGTAGTAGAAACCGGCGATGAAAATCGAAGACAGGACGGAGTTGACCGCTCCAAAGTCGAGACCGAGCGACGGCCAGCGATTCTGACTGCGGGCCTCGAGGCCATCGAAGAGCTCCACGACCGTGGCGCGCGTATTCGGCTCGCGGCGTGCTCCGGTCCGCAGCTCCACCAGCGCGTTGGGCTCCTCCGACCCGGCCGTGAGAACGCCCCGAGGGCGGTGGTATTTGAACGAGCGGGCGACCAGCCTGATGCCGGAGGCGAGCAGTGCGGAAGCCAGCGTGTCGCCCGGATGACCCGCATAGCGCTTGCCGTCGAACGTGAATGAGAGAGTCCGATCGCGCTGAATGGCACCCTCGCCTTCTCGCAGGCGGTGAGCGCTCATGAGTGCGGTGTCGCCGTTGCGAGCCGCACGCCCAGGATCTCGTGAGTCCGGGTGTTGCGCGTGACCCGCAGCCACGAGAGGCAGCCTGCTGCGTGATACCACAGCTCCTCGTGCGGACCCGCGGGGTTGTCGCGCAGATACACGGCTTCGTAAAAGCGGTCGGCGGAGCTCGCGCTATCCGACGGCGGCCGACGGTAGCCCGCGTCACCGAGATAGCTGAACTCGCTGACATCCCGATCCCCGCAGAATGGACATTCGATGCGCATGGCGACTCAGTGCAGATTCGGTTGCGGGCCCTGCCCCTTCTCATCGAGCAGGTTGCCGGTGGCGAAGCGGTCGAGGCGGTAGGCGCGCGCCACCTCATGAGCCTCGTCCCGCGCGAGCAGGTGAGCAAAACAATACCCGGAGGCCGGCGTGGCCTTGAAACCGCCGTAACACCAGCCGCCGTTCAGGTAGAGCCCTTCGAGCGGCGTGCGATCGATGATGGGCGAGCCATCCATCGACATGTCCATGATGCCTCCCCAGGAGCGCAGGACCCGCACCCTGCCGATAACGGGCATCAGCGCCATGCCGCTCTCGCACACGTCCTCTACGGTCGGCAGATTGCCGCGCTGCGCGTAGGAGTTGTAGCCGTCGATGTTGCCACCGAAGACGAGGCCGCCCTTGTCGGATTGGCTGACGTAGAAATGTCCGGCGCCGTAAGTCACGACACAGGGAACCATCGGCTTGATGGCTTCCGACACGAACGCCTGCAGCACGTGGCTCTCGATGGGCAGGCGCAAACCGGCCATGCGGGCCACGTTCGAGGTGTTGCCCGCAACCGCCATGCCGATCTTGCGCGCCCTGATGTCGCCGCGCGAGGTCCGCACGCCGGCGATCCGGCCGCCTTCCCGGATGAACCCCGTGACCTCGCAGTTCTGAACGATGTCGACGCCGCGCCCGCTTGCTGCGCGCGCATAGCCCCAGACGACGGCGTCATGTCTCGCCGTGCCGCCCCGCGGTTGCAACAGTCCTCCCTGGATGGGGAAGCGCGCATTCTCGAAGTCGAGAAACGGCAGCACGCGGCTGACCTCGCGGGCGTCCAGCAACTCCGCATCGACGCCGTGCATGCGCATCGCGTTCCCCCTGCGCACGTAAGCGTCGCGTTGGGAGTCCGAGTGATACAGGTTCAGAACGCCTCGCTGGCTCACCATGGCGTTGTAGTTCAGGTCCTGCTCGAGCCCTTCCCAGAGCTGCATCGACAGCTCGTAGAACGGGTTGTTTCCAGCCAGCAGATAGTTCGAGCGGATGATGGTGGTGTTGCGTCCCGCATTGCCGAGTCCGATCCACCCTTTCTCGAGGACCGCCACGTCGGTGATGCCGTGCACTTTTGCCAGGTAGTGCGCGGTCGCAAGGCCATGCCCGCCGCCGCCGACGATGATCATCTGGTAAGCCGGTTTCGGGCGGGCGTCACGCCACGCGGGCTCCCACCCCCGGTGGCCCGCCGCGGCCTGTCGCAGCAGGCTGAAGATCGAATAGCGCATGGGACCTTATCTTACCCGTGCTACATTAACCCAGCGGCCCGGCATCGCACCTGCCGGGAAGGAGACGCGATGGCGCTCGGATGTTCCGGTAAGCCTGTTCGAATAGCGTTCCTGCTCGTTCCCCGTTTCTCGATGATGGGGTTTGCAGCCGGCGTCGAGCCCCTGCGTGCCGCCAACCGATTGAGCGGCGCGACGCTCTTCGAATGGCAACTGGTTTCGGCTGATGGCAAGGCCGTGGAGGCCAGCAACGGAATCTCGGTCGCGACCCACGGCTCGCTCGCGGAGCTCGGCAAGGTCGACGTGATCATCGCGTGCGCCGGTCTCGAAGCGCCCGAGGTCGAGCGCAGCGTCAAGCTCCATCACCAATTGCGTCGGGTCGCAAGTCACGGCACCGTTGTCGGCGCCATCAGCAGCGGCTCGTTTCTGCTCGCCGAAGCCGGCCTCCTCGCCGGACGGCGCTGCACGGTCCACTGGGAATACCTCGATGCCTTTCGCACGCGGTATCCGCACCTCGAGGTCACGGAGGACCTGTACGTCATCGACCGCAATGTCTTCACCTGCTCCGGGGGGACCGCCGCGCTCGACATGATGGTGCATTTCATCAGTCAGGTAGGCGGCAGCCAGCTCGCCCTGGCCGTTGCGGAACAGTTCATTCACCCGCAGGTGCGAACGCAGGAGGAGCAACAGCGTCTCGACCTGCACGCACGCTACCACATCGAGAACCCCAAGCTCATCCAGGTGATCTCGCTGATGGAACGGGCGCTCGATGAGCCGATGGAGTTGCGCGAGATGGCGCGGCGGGCCAACGTCTCGGTCCGTCAGGTCGAGCGGCTCTTCCGCGAGCACATCGGCTCCTCGCCGAAGAGCTTCTATCTCGACCTGCGCCTCGCCAAAGCGCGGACCCTGCTGCGCCGGACACTGGGGTCGCTGCGCACCATCGCGCTCGACTGCGGTTTCGGCTCGCCTTCTCATTTCTGTCACGCCTACAAGCGCCGGTACGGCATTCCCCCCACGCACGAGCGCCGCTCATTCGCCGCCGACGATGCTGGGCAGCCATCCCTGCAGCGCCGGCCAATCCGGCTCCAGGCTCGCAAAGCGGCGCAGTTGTAGCGACGACAGATCGGCGAAACCGCAGGCCCCGCTGATCACCAGATCGCGGATCGCGCGCCCGGCGGCTGGCGACAGCCCGAACCCTACGCTCGAAAGCGTCGCAATCGTCAGATTCTCCACTACAGAAGGGCGGTCGATGATGGGGCGTCCGTCGGGCGTATTCTCGATGAACCCGGCCCAGCTGCGTATCACGCGCGCATGAGAGGCCTTCGGCAGAAGCTCGCAGAGCCGGCGCGCGATGCTCGCCTGCAGCGGCGTAGAGTACGGTCGCCCGTGCTCCACGTCCGCGAAGTCGATCCATTCATGAGGGCCGCCACCGTACGCCAGATTGCCACGCAGGGTCTGTCGGCCGTAGAGACCGTTGCCGTCAACGCCACCCAGCGACATCAGCGGCAGCGCTTCCGTCACGATCATCTCAGCGCGGGCGCACATCAACGGCACCGCTATACCGAGGAGGGAGGCTAGCTCTCCGGTCGCAGGCCCCGCGGCGATGACGACGTGGTCGCACGCAAAGTTGCCGTGGCTCGTCCTCACGCCCATCACACGGTTGCCATGCGTGTCGAAACCCAAAGCTCTGGTGTGCTGCAGGAGCCGCCCTCCACGATCGCGCATTGCCCAGGCGTAAGCCTGAAGCGTGCGATGAGGGTTCGCGTGTCCGCCAAAATGATGGAAGTAGCCGCCGAAGACATCGTCTGCCGCGAGCGGCACCAGCTCCCGGACCTGCCCGGGATCCAACACATCGGAACGGAAGCCCTCGTGGGCAGCATTGTCGAGCGCACGCCGATACAGCTCGAACTGCCGCTGATCGAGCGCGATGCGGATCCGATTGGGCCGGAATTCCGTCGGGTAGCCAAGCAGCTCGTCCATCAGCGGCCACAGGCGCTGCTCTTCCCTGAAGAGCGGACTGTGATGATGCGAGCAACCCCCGCCGTTACGTCCCGACGCGCCCCAGCCGGCTGCGCCCGCCTCGAGTACGAGAACATCGATTCCGTCGCGAGCGAGCCACCAGCCGGCGCTCAACCCGGTGACGCCCCCGCCGATGATGACGACCGCGGCGCCCGCGCCGTCGCCGCAGCTCATTCGCCGGCCACCGGCTCGTCCGCGCAATGTTCGGCCGCCGAGTATGAGGCTGCGAGCCGCCAGAATGGGATCCATTGCGAGGGAATGCCGAACCAACTTTCCCAGCCGTCGCTCATTGCAGCCGCCTCAGGGAGCGCCGCCAGCTGCGCGAGCCGAAGGGGTCGCACCGGCGGCCGATACGTCGCGAGTGGAATGTCGGCGAGCGCAATGCCGCTGCCGAGAGCCATGAGCGCCGCGATCTGCTCGCGACAGCGCCGCCCCTGACACGGCCCCATTCCTGCCCTGGTGAGCCGCTTTACCACATCAGGATGGGGCGCTGCCTCCGGATCCACCGAGCCGAGCCGCGCGGCTTCGGGCGCCCCCTCCCGCTGCCAGTGCAGATAACGGGGCGGCTTCAACTCGAGAACGTCCGCCGCGGTTACTTCCTCGCATTGGCACACGAACGGCGTGGCCGCCGACTTCAATGTCATTGCCCGCACCCACGCCAAGCGCTCCAGTGCGACATCACCTACGGTGGGGTCGGGCGATACCGCCTGCTCTTCCGGGCCGTCGGGCTCCACGCCAAGGGCCCGGAGAGCCGCGACGGCGGCGATTCGTCCCTCACGACTGGCCGTGTCATCGGACAGCGTCTTCGCGGGCCAGGTGCCGACGCAATCTCCGGCGGCATACAGGAGCGGTAACGAAGTTCGCTGCGAGCCATCGATGACGGGCACATGGCCGCCGCGCGCAGCCTGGAAGCTCACAGCGCATCCGGCGGCCTCGATCAGCTCGATGGCGGGAATCGCGGCCACCCCCAGGACGACAGTGTCGCACTCGATCTGCTCCGGCGTGCCCGCAAGGCGAGATCCGCCCCCGTCGACACCAACGAGCCGGACGGCAGTGATACCCTGCGAGTCACCAACCGTCTGCTCTATGACGTGACGTGTGAAGAGGCGCGCGCCACTCTCGAGGAGGGGTGCCAACAGCTCCTTTGGCCCTGTGATTGCTGCCGCCTGCTCGACGACCGCCGCTATCCGGACTCCGGTATCCATCAGAGCCTTGCCGATCTGCAGCGCTTCGGCGCCGCTGCCGACGAGTACCGCCGTCCTGGAATCCAACGCCTCGTAGATCGTTGCCAGTCTGTACGCCGCGCTTGCTCCCATCACGCCCAGACGCTGCCAGCCATCAAATGCGAGACCCATGTCCCGGCAACCCGTGGCGACGATGACCTGCCGGAAGCGAAGCAGGTATGCGCGGTCTTCGTCTGCAAGCCCGGCTACGTGACCGTCGATCCAGCCGGCCGTGCGCCGCTGCGGGAAAAGACCCCAGGCAGCGGTGCCGAGGCGGACGTCGATGCCGGCGTCGATCGCCTCGGCGAGCTGCGGCCGGGCCCGCAGGATCGATTCGAGCACGGCATTACGATTCGCCGCAGTCGGGGCCATGCGCCCGCCAAAATGCAGCGGCACATCCTCGCCCATGGTCTGCAGCGGGACCGGGTTCTCATCGACCAGGGTGACCCGCACGCCGCCGCTCGCAGCGGTCAGCGCAGCCGCGATCCCGGCCGGCCCGGCGCCAACGATGAGCAGGTCGGTGGATTCGTCGATGGGCGGCTGCTTGCCTGCGACCGACGCGCGGTCCCGCCCGCTGGACGTGTTCGCTCGCGATGTCATGCGTTGTGAGGCAGCATGGCAGGCGGCCTGTTGGCGGAATATCGCATTCGCGACGACCGGTTGCAGAATCCCGACTTGCCCGGCTCGAGGAGAAGGTCGCACGGGGGCACTGGCGGCGTCGGCTTTGCGCAACCCCGGACAGACGGCCTCCGAGATCATCGGGATATGGAACCCAGGCGACGACGCGAAGGCGGCCGAGGCCGTCGTGCGGCCCCCACCCATCTGCGGCAGCTCCCGTGGCGCGCGGTGCGCAATCCCTACGCGCCCATGGAAGTGCTCACCGCCGACCAGCTCGAGGCCATTCACCTCACGTCAATGCGCATTCTCGAGGAGCTCGGCATCGAATTGAGGTCGCCGCGGGCGTGCGACATCATGCGCGCGGCGGGCGCACAGGTCGACGATGCCGGCATGGTTCGCGTCGATCGCGGTCTCGTGGAGCAGGCGCTCGCGACGGCACCGCGCTCCTTCACGCTGACGCCGCGCAATCCGGCCCGACGGGTTACGTTGGGCGGCAATCACATCAATTTCGGATTGGTGGCGGGACCGCCGAATGTCCATGATCTCGAGCGCGGCCGCCGCTCGGGGAACTTTGCCGACTACTGCGACTTCATCCGCCTGGCGCACTACTTCAACGCCATTCATCTCCTCGGCAACCAGGTATGCGCGCCGATCGAGCTGCCCGCCAGCTCGCGCCATCTCGATACTTACCGCGCCAACATCCGCTACTGCGACCTGGCGTTTCACGTCAGCGCGATCGGCGCCGGACGTGCGCTCGATGGCATCAGGATGATGGCGATCGCGCGCGGAACCACTCTCGGGCAGATTGCATCGAGCCCGGGCGTGATCACGATCATATCGGTCAACAGTCCGCGCCGCTTCGATGAAGGCATGACCGAAGGGTTGGTTGCGATGGCCACACACGGGCAACCGGTCGTCATCACACCCTTCACTCTGATGGGCGCGATGGCGCCGGTGTCCCTCGCCGCGGCGCTGGCGCAGCAAAACGCCGAGGCGCTCTTCGGCGTGGTTCTTGCGCAGGCAGTACGTCCCGGCACGCCCGTTGCGTACGGAGCCTTCACATCGAACGTCGACTTACGTTCCGGTGCGCCGGCCTTCGGCACACCGGAGAACGCGAGGGCGAATGTTGCAAGCGGACAGCTGGCCAGACGCTATGGACTGCCCTATCGGACCTCTAACGCCAGTGCCTCCAACGCAGCCGACGCTCAGGGTGCATACGAAACCGAGATGTCCCTGTGGGGAGCCATTCTCGGTCACGCGAACCTCATCTATCATGCGGCCGGCTGGCAGGAGGGAGGGCTGACCGCATCTTTCGAGAAGCTGATTCTCGACGTCGAGATGCTCCAGCTCATGATGCAGTTCCTCGAGCCGGTGCAGGTCGACGAGGCCGAGCTCGGCTTCGAAGCGATCCGCGGCGTCAAGACGGGCGGGCACTTCTTCGGTGAGCCGCACACCCTCGAGCGCTACGAGCACGCCTTCTACGAGCCAATGGTCTCGAACTGGCAGAGCTACGAGAACTGGCAGATCGCCGGCGGCAACGACGCCACCCAGCGCGCCACCGGGATCTGGAAGCGGGCACTCGCCGAATATGAGGAGCCGGCGCTCGATCCCGCGATCGCCGAGGCCCTCGATGACTACGTGACGCGCCGCCGCGCCGAGATCGGCGACGGCGAGCCCTGAGGGGGGCCACTCAAAAGTTTTCCGACAACATCACGCCTACTACTCGTGGCTGGTTTACCGCAAAGTCGTAGGTAGGGGCTCCGAATCCTCCGTTGCCATACCCGAGATACGCCATCTTGTTCGTCAGATTGTTGACGTAGACGTTGACGCGGTAATGCGCATCACGGATGCCGATGTGGAAATTACAGATCGAATACGCGGGCAGCGACGTGCGGTTCTCGTCGAGCCGTTGGCCGGTGTATTGGTAGTCACCGCCGACGAAGCCCGTCCAACCCCCGCCGACAGGATGGGAATAATCGCCATGGGCAGTGGCCGTATACTTGGGGACATAGAAAAGCGGCTCGCCGTTCTCAGCCACGCCGGCGACCGTTTGAGTGAACTTCGCCTGCGTGAACGCGCCATTGGCACCCAGCGTCACCCCGGCCAGCGGTATCCATGTCACGTCCGCCTCGGCACCCCGACTGAGCGCGGTTCCGGCATTACCATCGTTGACGATGATGCTTCCCGGGAGCGGTACGAGCGTTTGGATGTTGCGCCAGTTCATCCAGAAGACGTCGCCGTCGAAGGTCAGGCGTCCGCCAAGGCCCCGGAGCTTGAGTCCGGATTCGTAATCCCACAGTGAGTCAGGCTCGTAGTAGTCCGCGTAACCCGGAGGGGCACCATACGGGATCGTCCGGCCGCCGCCGGGACGGTAGCCGCTGGCAGCACGCGCATACCACATCAGATCATCGGTGAGCCGCCAGCGAAGTCCCGCGGAGTATGTATTCGAGCCCTCTTCGAAAGCCTGATATGAGGTGAGGTACCGGGACGGATCGCTTGGATTCTGCAGCAGGCCCGCCTGTCCGCGATAGCTGGTTTGCGATATATGGCTGTCCCGGTACCCGGCGCTGATATCAAAACTGGGGACGATGTAATAGGTCAGGTTTCCAAAGCCGGCGTATTCCGTCAGTGTGCCCTGACGAAAGGTCGAGTCCAGGTTGTTATAGTCGGGAAGCGCTACCTGATACACGTTGACCCAGTCGGTCACGTATTCGTGCTGGAAGAACATCCCCGCCATCCATTCCATCGGCCCCATTCTGTCGGAATCGAGGCGCAGCTCCTCGGTCACTTTGTGGGAGGGGAACGCTTCGGCGCCCCCGATCGGCGTGGCCGGACTTGCCTGTGGGAGACCAATCGCCTGATAGATGGACGTGATGTCGCTTACGCTATAGGGATTGAGCGTCGAGTAGCTGGTCGCTGACACCAGGGTGACTTTGTCCAACCGATAGTTGATCTCTGCTGAATACAGCCGCATGGCGTTGGTAAACGGCTCCGCCAGATAGCGGAGCTGACTCCACCCGCCATACGCGGGCTGCCCCGTCGCGGCATTGATATCCACTACATCCTGGCCATGCACCGCCGTGTTCTGCGAGATGACGTTGAGGCGAATCGACAAGCCATCGAACGGCTGGTAGAGCAGTGAGCCATGGAAGCCACGATTGTTCTCGCGATTGGTGTCTTCTCCGCCTACGCCCACGTCGGTGATGTAGCCCCCGTCATGCAGGTAATAGCCATTCAGACGTACCGCCAGCTCACCGGGAATGAGCGGCATCGACACCGCTGCGCTGATCTTGCCTCCCGGCGCGCCGTTGTAGTCTTGGCTGTAATCCTCAGTGGCCGCGAATTCCGGCTCATTGAGGTCCGGAGCGCGGGTGACATACTTGATCAGTCCGCCCATCGAGGACGCCCCGTACAACGTCCCCTGTGGTCCCTTGAGCACTTCGATGTGATCGAGGTCCGTCGGATTCATGTCGAGCGTGAACAGTGCGCTCTCGGTCAGAGCGCTGGTGGGTCCGAATGGCACGCCATCGACATAGGTGGCAACCGTGGCGCCCACACTCTGCGGAGAGATTCCACGAATCTCAACCTCCCCGTACCCCGGCGTGCCCTGCGATTGCAGCGACACCCCCGGAATGAAAGCGAGATAGTCCTGCAGGCTCTGCGCGCCGCGGTCTTCCAGGAACTGTCCGGCGACGACCGACACGGCGAGACCGGTCTTGCTGAGCTCCTCCCTGCGCTTGGTCGCCGTGACGATCACTTCCTTGAGTACATTGGAGCCGTCGCCGCGGGCAGCTTGATTGCCTGCTGCAGAAGAGCCCGCACTTGTCGCGCCGGCGGCGGCCGCGGCGAGGCCGGCCCGGATACCTCCTATCAGCGACAGCGCGGCCAGAAAGCAGACGCGGTGGGCCATGGAGTCGAATGTAGCTCTCATCACTGACCTCTTTTCTCGTGGTGACAGCACCCAATGACCGACAGTCAGCGGCCCATGAGGGTGTCGATGAGAAAGCTCATCTGCATTGCCATGTCGGCGGTTTGGGTGTACTCGTCCGGATAATCGTGCCCGCCCTCCGATCCCTCGAGCAGCATTGCCGGAGCGCCGACCGACTGCATCTTCGCGACGTAGAGCCGCGAGTGACTCGGTCCAACCTGGTTATCGGTGGTGGCAACGACTACGAGCAGCGGCGGATAGGTCGTGCCCGCCCTGATGTTGAAGTACGGATCCCACGTCTCCATGACGCGCCGTTGAGCCGGGTCGCTCCAGTCGCCGAACTCCGCAGCCATCCCTGCGCCGATGCCGCCATCGCCATGCCCGACGATGGCGAAGTCGGCTACCGGAGCGCCGATCAAGGCGGCTCCGAAAAGACGTGGCCACAGGGCAACGGCACCCGATGTCAATATTCCGCCATTGGAGTGTCCGGTGATCCCGAGATGGGCGGCGTCGGTGAAGCCGGAGCGCTCGAGCGCAGTCGCAACCCTGGCAAAGTCATCGAACATCTTTTTCTTGTTCATTCCGGCGCCGGCAAGGTGCCACTCGCCGCCCCTCTCGCCGCCGCCGCGCACGGCGGCAACGGCAAAGGCCCCGCCGCGGTCGAACCACGACTTCCAGCTCGCCCCGAGGTGACAGCAGAAGTAGCTCGGGTCATCGCTGACACCGAAGCCGCCGTAACCTTGCAGGATGGTCGGGGTCGGGCCGCTGTGCGCGCCTGTCTTGTGCATGAGGTAGTAATCGATGGAAACTCCGTCCGTGCCGCGAGCGGATCGGATATCCACGGTATAGCCGCGCAAGTCCGCCTCAGGAGCCGCGCTGTCGATGACGACAGGGGCGCCTCGATCGAGCCACCGAACGCGTGGCGGCGTCGCCATTCCCTCTTCGTGCAGAAGGATGTCGTCACTGGAGTGATCGGACGATACTGTGAGCGTCAATCCGGCTGGCTCCGCCAGCCGCCGCTTTACGATCCAGCTCTCGCCCTTCGGCCTGACGATGTAAAGCGCACGCCGAAGATCGTGGACGCCCACGACAGCGAAGCCCTCCTTCAGCCCGCTGAAGCCGCCGGAAAGATAGACCCCGCGCGGCGGCGTCATCACAACGCTCACTCGTCCGGTCGCGAAATCATAGGCAACTATGGTGTCGGCCGGGTACGTCTTGCCATTGATGGCCTGCGACGTGGCGAGTTGCACTGCGAGGCTGCCCCGCGTGAATACGGGTGAGCCGAAATTGTCGAGCTGATCCGGCAACGGCAGATCGGTCACGCGGCCATCGAGCGTCACCTCCTCGAGCTGGAAGCTCGTGTAGGTCCTCGCCTTGCTGATGAATATTCTCCGCTGGCCGGGCTCGCCGGTCACATCGAATTCGAAAAGCGAGTCCGTCGGCCCCAGCTCGAATATCTTCGGCGCACGGGAAAGCGGTGTTCCCCGCTTCCACACGTGCAGCTCCGCCGGGAACTGGCTCGGCATGACGCGCGCCCCTTCAGTCGTGTGCGCAACCAGGAGGGTGTCGCGGTCGATCCACCCCACAGAATTTCGCCCGGGAGCGATACGAAACCCATTCGGCACCAACTGTCCGGTTTTGAGGTCGAGCTCGACGTACGCGTTGTCCTGGTCTCCCTCGTACCAGAGCGGGATCATGCAGCGATCGATTGCCGGCGCGAGACACTCCGTCTCCGGCTGCAGCCACTTGATCGTATAAGGATGCGGGACCGTCCTGTTGTAGGCGTCGAGATCGAACACTGTGCGCCAGGGTCCCGGCTGACCGCCAACGGTCGCCTCGGCGGTCGCGATGATCCCGTAGGGGTGAAATTTGTCGTGCACGAAGCGGATGTAGCGGTGTCCACGGAGAAGCCAATACGTCGGCAATGGCCTCTGCGAGGCGTGTACCGCCCTCATGTCAGCGAGCACCGCCTTGAACGTCGGCGAGGACTCGAGCCTGGTCCGCGTGGCATCGGTCTGCCGTTTCGACCAGGCCACGGCCCTGGCTCCGTGTTGCGGGATGAGATAGGCGAACGGGTTCGCAGCCGGGCCGTTCGCCTGCGCCCGCGCCACCGGCGCGCGCGCAACCAGCGCGGCCGTCACGCAAGCCAACATTACAGCGCAGGAGATAAAACGCATGTTCCGCTCCTCGATCTTGCCTGTCAGGGCTTCGCCGGCACTTTCTCGAGTGCCATCGTCTGGTGGATGAATCCGGCAAGATCCCCAGCAAGCTGGTGGCGCGCCGCCGGGTCCGCATAGATGACGTGTCCGGACTCATAACAATGGTTCTGGACTCGCGCCCGCTCGTCCGGTGGAAGCTGCACGGTGACGCGGGCATCGCCTTCGCACATGTTGAGCGGATCGAACCGGCCCGTCGCCACGAATACCCGGAGTTTTCTGTCACGCCGAAGCGCGTTCGGCATCCACGGGGGATTGTCACGGGCGATCCAGGTCACCTCTCCGTCCTTGAGGGTCGCGGCCCAGTCGTCGGATGGGATCGGCAGGTCGTAGTCGAACTGTCCGCCGGCGGTTCTGAGCTTCGGTCCCGGCTCCGGCCGGTATCCCTCCTCGATCCAGCTGTAGGAAAGATCCGTGTCATACCCGAGCTCGCCGCGGAGGTATCGGTCGAGCGCCAGTGGCGACCCTTTCAGGTTCTCTTTGGCCTGCAGCTCCCTCGTATCCTCTTCGCTCAACGGGTTGTCGCCATCGCTCCCCATGAAATTCGTGATGAACTTGGCGGCGTGCATGACCAGCGTCTTGCGACTGAAGGCTTCGGGCTTCATACCGGTGTAACGCGCAAGCTGCACGATGATCCGCGTCTTCTGCGCCTCGCTCAGCGTGGCGACGTGCCCGAGGGCGGGCTCGTAGACGTTGGTCGCCCAGTCGATCGCCGCTTGCATCGTCGCCGCGCGATTCCTCATCAGATCCGGCGCCAGCCGCTTGTAATAGAACGCCGTAGCCGTCCGAGCGGGGATGTGCATCGCATCGTAGAAGGCGATGGGCTGCGGAACATTCGGGAAGTCGCCTGAAATCAGGATGGTCCCGTCCAGCCGGTCGCCGCGATCGACCATGAAATCGGAGAGCGCCGCCGCGCGGAACACTCCATAGCTCTCACCCGCGATGAACACCGGCTGGTCCATGGCGCGAAGCCGGGTACGGAAGGCGCGGATGAACTCCGCGGTCGCGGCGACATCCCCCCGTAGCGTGAAGAACTCCGCTGCGAATCTCTCCTTCGCGGGGCGGGAGAAGCCGGTCTCCATGGCGTCCATGAACACCAGGTCCGTGCTGCGCAGCAGTGTCTCGGGACTGTCCTGGACGTGGTTACCGACCATGATCCGCGGCCCCAGTCCGCCCATGTGGATGATCGAGGACGGCACGCCCGGGCCGCCGTTCCACGCAAAGGTGATCGGTCGCGGTACGCCCCCCTTCGGCTTGACGCGGTAAGCCACGAAGAAAATGTAGCCATGCACTTCGCCGTCATCGCCGCGCCGGATCGCGAGTCGACCTGTCTGGGCTTCATACGTCAGCGGACCGTCCACGGTCCGGACGGTGTGCCGGGAGACGACGATCGGCTCGTCGCCCTGAACCAGGGGAGCGATGATTTGCCGCGGCGCCTCAGCCGCAAAGCTCGTGCCGGCACACGCCTCACTCGAGGTCGAAGCGACGGCACACACCGCCAGCGCGAACGCCAGGCCGCCGATCAAGGGACCCAGCCGATCCTTCACCAACATCGCTTTCGCTTCCATCAGAAATTCTCGGTGAACGAAAGCCCGACCGTCAGGGGCCTGTAAACGACTACCGTATAGGGCGGCTCGCCGGCGAAGTAGCCGAAGTCTCCGATGTACGCCCTGCGGTTCGTCGCGTTCTTGATGTAGAGACTCAATCTGTACGTATCGCGTGCGACGCCTGCATGGAGGTTCAGGATCCCGTAGGCAGGCAACGGATAATCGGTGGTGTCGAGCTCGGACGAGGTATAGCTGAAATCGCCGCCGAGATTTCCAGTCCAGTCCCCTGTCAGGGGGAAGGTGTAGTCGGCGGTCGCGCTGGCCGTGTACTTTGGCACGAGAAAGAGCCGCTCGCCGTTGACGAAGGTATTGATCGTCTGCGTAAAGATGGCGTCGGTGTAGGCCGCATTCACACCGACGACCAGCCCCTTGAGCAGCACATAATTGGTCTGCAGCTCGAGGCCCCGGCTGCGAGCCGTGCCGCCATTGCCGTCGGTGTTGAATTGCCCGATGTATACGAGCGACTGGATGTCCGTCCAATTGATCCAGAAGCCATCGGCATCGAGCGCGAGACGGTCATCGAGAGCACGCACCTTGACGCCCGCCTCGTAGCTCCAGATGCTGTCCGACACGTAGGACGCCGAGAACCCCGGAGGCGCGCCAGGCGGAATCGTTCGGCCGCCGCCCGGACGGTAGCCACTAGCCGCGCGCAGGTAATACATCACGTTGGAATTCATCCGCCAGCGGATGCCAGCTGAGTAACTCTTGGGGCTCGCCGAGAAGCTCTGTGCGTTGGTGAGGAAGCTGGTGGCGCTGCCCGTATAGAGCAGCCCGCCATAGTATTGGGAGCGGCTCTGGTTGATGCGGCTGTAGCGGGTGCCCAACGTCAGGTCGAGTTGCGGCAGTATGTAGTAGGTGGCGTTGAGGTATGCCGCCGCTTCGTTCAAGGTTCCGTACTTGTTGTCGATGCCGAGCAGGTTCTGATATTCGGGCTGCCCCGCAGTGGTGTAGTACGGATAGAGATTGCCGTCGCCGAGAGCCTCGTGCTGTAGGAACGTGCCCGCGATGAACTCCACGTCCCCCAGCCGATTGGAGGTGAAGCGCAGCTCCTGGGTCTCCTGCTGATCGGAATGGTGCCCGATGGCTCCAGCGGGGTCGGATGGCGAGACGCCCAGTCCGAAGGGCTCGAAGTCGACCGTCACGTCCTGATAATTCTCCGGCTTGACCTGGGAGATGCTGGTGGCCGAGAGCAGCGTTCCGTAGAGAGTGTTCCAGTTGATCTCGGCCGATCCCAGGCTGGTCTTGTAGGCGAACTCTTCGGGAATGTAGCGCTCCTCGGAGAGACTTCCATAGAGCGGACGCCGCGTGTTCGGGTCCAGGTCGACGGTGTCGAGACCATTGACGCTCGATTGCTGCGTCATGGCGTTGAGGGCGATGCTGAGATTGGATGTCGGCTTGTAGAGAAGCGTCCCGCGCACACCCCAGTCGTAGCCGCTGTTGGCATCCTTGCCGTTGAAGCCGACATCGTCGATGAATCCGCCGATCCTGCGGTAGTAGGTGCTCACTCGCACCGCAAGCTTGTCCTCGATGATCGGCGTCGAGAATGAGCCCCGGACCTTGCCGCTCGGTTGCCCGCCATCCGTGAAGCTCACATCCTCGGTCGCACTCCCCTCTGCATGCTCCAGGCTCGGCTGTTTGGTGATGTATCTGATTACTCCGCCGAGCGAAGTCGCGCCGTAGAGCGTGCCCTGAGGCCCTTTCAGGACCTCGACCCGCTCGATGTCCGCCGGATCGAGGTCCGGGGTGAAATCGCCGCCTTCGGCCAGATTGCTCGAGCCGCCGAACGGAATGTCATCTATGTAGACCGCCACCGTCGCGCCGACGCTTTGGGGCGAGATGCCCCGGATCTGGAACGAGCCGTATCCCGGAGAGCCGTAGGACTGCAGGCTCAGGCCCGGCGTGAGTTGTACGAAGTCCTCGAGGCTGTTGGCCGAGAGCGTATCGAGCTGCTCGCTCGTGACGACCGAAATACCCTGCCCGACCTTGCTGACCGGCTCCGCCCGTCGGGTAGCGGTAACGATGACCTCATTCAGCGTCGAGGCGACCGAATTATCGCCGTCGTCCGCGAGGGCGGCCCTCGGGGCGACGAGGGCAGTGAACGTTGCCGAAGCGACGGCAAGCACGATCAGCGGGCGGTTGAAGCGCGACAGCATTTTTTCTCCCCGATCCAAGGCGAGCGCCTGCCGCATGTCTGCGGACCTTTGGCGCTTCTTCATTCATGGGACGCGCGGCCGCCGCAGATCGTCCGCTGTCGGGGAAAAAAAAAATTAAAAACTCTGGCTGAACATCACGCCGACGGTCAGAGGCCTGTAGACCACCACGGTGTAGGGCGGCTCGTCGGCGAAATAGCCGAAGTCCCCTATGTAGGCTCTGCGGTTCGTCGCGTTCTTGACGTAGAGATTGAGCCTGTAGGGTCCCCGCTCGGCGCCGGCATGCAGGTTCAGGATGCCGTAGGGGGGCAAAGGATGGTTCGTGGTGTCGAGCTCTGAGGCGACGTAGGCATAATCGCCACCGAGGTCGGCGGTCCAATCGTGCTTCAGCGGGAAGTTATAATCCGCCGTCAGAGTCGCAGTGTATTTCGGCACCTGGAACAGGCGCTCTCCGTTGACGAAGCTGTTGATCGTCTCGGTGAAGATGGCGTCGGTATAGGCCGCATTCAGGCCGACGACCAGTCCCGTGATCAGCACGTAGTCGGCCTGCAGCTCGAGCCCCCGGCTGCGGGCGCCGCCGCCGTTGCCGTCCGTGTTGAACTGACCGATGTACACGAGCGACTGAATGTTCGTCCAATCGATCCAGAAGCCATCGGCATCGAGCGAGAGCCGCTCGCCGAGCGCGCGGATCTTGACGCCCGCCTCGTAGCTCCAGATGCTGTCCGATACATAGTCCGGTGAGAACCCCGGCGGTGCCCCGGGCGGAATGGTGCGGCCGCCGCCCGGACGATAACCGCTCGCCCCGCGGATGTAATACGTGACGTTCGCATTCAACCGCCAGCGAATCCCGGCGGAGTAAGTCTTGGGACTCGCCGAGAAGCTTTGCGCGTTGGTCAGGAAGCTATCGGCGCTGCCGGTGTAGAGCAGCCCGCCGTAGTACTGGGAGCGCGACTGGTTGATCCGGCTGTAGCGGGCGCCCAGGGTCAGGTCGAGTTGCGGCAATATGAAGTAGGTGGCGTTGAAGTAGAGCGCCGCTTCATTCAGGGTGCCGTACTTGTTATCGATGCCAACCAGGTCCTGCAACTGCGGCTGGCCTGTTGTGGTGTAGAAGGGGTAGAGGTTGCCGTCCGGCAGGTACTCGTGCTGCAGGAAAGTTCCTGCGATGAACTCGAGGCCCCCCATCCGGTTCGAGGTGAAGCGGACCTCCTGGGTCTCCTGCTGGTCGGAGTGGTGCCCGATTGCGCCAACGGGGTTGGATGGAGAGACACCCAGGCCGAAGGGCTCGAAGTCGAGCGTCACGTCCTGATAATTTTCGGGCCTGATCGCGGAGATGCTCGTCGCCGAGAGTAGCGTACCGTAGAGCGTATTCCAGTTGATCTCGGCCGATCCCAGGCTGGTCCGGTAAACGAACTCTTCCGGTGTATGGCGCAGCTCAGCCAGACTTCCGTAGAGTGGACGCAGCGTGCTCGGGTCCAGATCGACGGTGTCGAGGCCATCGACGCTCGATTGCTGCGTCATGGCGTTGAGGTCGATGCTGAGATTGGATGTCGGCTTGTAGAGCAGCGTACCCCGCACACCCCAGTCGTAGCCGCTGTTGGCATCCCGCCCGCGGAAGCCGACATCGTCGATGAACCCGCCGATCCTCCGATAGTAGGTGCTCATCCGTACCGCGAGCTTGTCTCGAATGAGCGGCGTCGAGAGCGAGGTCCGCACCTTGCCGCCCGGTTGACCCCCTTCGGTAAAGCTCACATCCTCGGACGCGTTCCCCTCTGACTGCTCCAGGCTCGGCTGCCTGGTGATGTATCTGATTACGCCGCCGAGCGAGGTAGCGCCGTAGAGCGTGCCCTGAGGCCCCTTCAACACCTCGACCCGCTGGATGTCCGCCGGATCGAGGTCCGGCGTGAAATCGCCCCCCTCGGACAGATTGCTCGAGCCGCCGAAGGGAATGTCATCGATGTAGACGGCGACCGTAGCCCCCACACTCTGAGGTGAGATGCCGCGGATTTGGATCGAGCCGTAGCCCGGTGAGCCGTAGGACTGCATACTCAAACCCGGCGTGAGCTGCACGAAGTCCTCCAGGCTGTTCGCCGAGAGCGCATCGAGCCGCTCGCCGGTGACGACGGAGATGCCTTCCCCCACCTTGCTGACCGGCTCCGCCCGTCGCGTCGCAGTCACTATCACTTCACTCAGAGTCGATGCGACTGAGTCATCGCCATCAGGCCCATCGCGAGCCATATCCTCCGTGGACGTCGATGTCAGCGTGAGGCCCCCGTTTTGCGCTCGCACCGGCTTCAGCCCGGTGCCTGCGAGTAGCTTCTCGAGGGCGGTGCTCGGTGTATAAGCGCCCGTTACACCGGGGGATTGCTTGCCGGCGACGAGGCTCGGGGCCACGACCACCAGCACGTCGGACTGACGGGAGTATTCCAGGAGTGCGCCGGAGAGGGGCTGTGCCGGAATGCTGAACATCCGCACCTGCTCCTGGGCAGACGCCGGCGCCGCCCTGGCGAAGGCGATGAACGACGCCCCCGTAAAGGCAAGCGCGGTCAGCGAGCGGGCAAAGCTGGAGAAGGTCATCACTCCCCATCGAAGGTGAGCGTCCGCCGCGTGGGTGCGGACCTTCGGCGCCCTTCCCCCATGAGACGCAGAGTGATACCGAACCGTCCGCTTTTTAGCGCCGACTGACGGCGAAGTGGCCGCTGTCTCCCCTCTCGATCTTCACCGGCAGCGCCGAATCCAGGGTGTTCAGGAAAGCGGGGATCTCGTTCGTCCGGAAAGAGGCGGTCACCCGCAGGTTGGCGGAGCCTGGATCGAGGGTCACGCCGGGGCCGTAATACCGGTTCACGTCCGCAACCACGTCGATCAGTCGTGCATTCTCGTAAACCAGACGCCCGTCGCGCCATGCGGTTACCGCAACGGGCTCGACTGGACGCACGATGAAGCTGGCCGGCTGCTGGATGCGGTCCTCGGCCTGCCCCTGAATCGCCTCGAGGCTGTCTCCGGCCCGGAGAACCTGCACGCCTTTGACCAGGTGCGCCGCCGGTGCACCACGCTCACGCACTTCGACTTCACCCTCGAGGACCGCGACTCGAACGCTGGCGCCAGCCCTGTTGACGTCGAATCTAGTGCCGACGTCTCGGATCACCGTGTCCCCAGCGTCCACAACGAACGGGCGTGCCGCGTTGTGCCTCACCTCGAAGAGCGCCTCGCCCGCCGTGAGCCTGACTAAACGCTCCTTCTCCGTAAACCTCACGACGACTCGCGACCTAGCCCCCAGGACGACAGTGCTACCGTCCGAGAGCGTCAGGACCCGCGTCTGCCCAACGCCGGTCTCATGGCCCCCCAGGAACTCCATCGTGAACGAGCCGATAACGGCCAGGACTGCGACCGCGGCGGTCGCGAGCGCCATGGTTCGCAAGCTCCATAGCGGTCGCGTGATTGAGCGCAACGCCCCGCTCGCCCGCCCCTGGGGCGGAGTTTCGGCAAGGCGTGCGAGATGTTTCAGGTTTGCGGCTTCTCGCCAGGTCCGAGACATCGCGGCAAAGGTACGGGATCGCCTCGGATCCGAAGCTGCCCACGCGTCGAACGCGGCGCGCTCCTGCGGCGTAAGCGCACCGTCGTCGTGCCGAACCAGCCAGTCCGCCGCCTCTACGTCGATCCTGGCCTGAATCGCTTCGCTTTCCTCAATCACTTTTCATCACCCGGGCTCTCACCGGCTATCCCGTGTGCCCGCAGGCTCCTCTCGCACTCGACTATCGCAGCCGCCACCAGGCGCTTGACCGTTGTTTCCGGCACCCGCAGCCGGCGGCTGATCTCGGCGTAAGACAGCTCGTGAATGCGATTCAGGACGAATACAGTGCGTCGCCTCGGCTCCATGTCCCGAATGGCTCCTTCGACGATCGAAAGCCTCTGCCTGGCAGATAAGACGCGCTCCGCGTCCCGGTCGTCCGAACTCTCCACCGTGGCGGCTGGGGTCTGCTCACGCGCGAAGCGATTGCGCACGAGATGACGTCGATGATGATCGACCACCAGATTGTGGGCGCTGCGATAGAGAAAGGCGCGAGGATTCTCGACCGCGTGTGGATTCTCGAGGGCGGCGAACTGGGCGAAGGCCTCCTGGACCACATCCTCGGGGTCCGGAGGCCCTGCGCCGAAGGTTCGGGCTATGTAGCGGGTGAGCTCGCTCAGGTGCCTGCGATAAAGCTCCGCCAGAGGCGTCTCGCGCTGCCGGGCGATATCGGCCACGCGTATCGCAATACCAGACTTGTAGGGCGTGTCGGTCATGAGGGCGCGGCCCCTGAGCCTAGCCGCTCCAAGCCCGGGAAAGCAAGAAGAGCCAGCGAGGGGCGCGATTTGAAAGTATCCTAGCGGCCGCTATGACAGAGTGTCAAGCGAGACAACCTGTCAGAATCAAACCGGTCGTACGGAGCGCCTTCTGATGCAGCCCACCAGTATTCGGTCGCCGGCGACGGGCAGACTCATCTTCCTCTGCTTCCTGGTCGCGGTGTTCGAAGGGGTGGACATACAGGCGATGGGTGTCGCGGCGCCGGGACTCGCTGCCACTTTCCGCCTGACGCCGGCGCAAATGGGTGAGGTGATGAGCGCGAGCAGCGTCGGGTTGATGCTCGGCGCCGCCGCAGGCGGTTGGCTCTCGGACCGGATCGGGCGCGCGCGAGTGATCGTGATCGCAATGGCGGTGCTGTCCGTCTTTTCCTTCGCCACCGTAGCCGCGCCCGGATACGTGGGTCTGCGCATCATTCGGGTCCTCGCCGGTCTGGGATTGGGAGGTGCTTTCCCCAATCTGATAGCCATCGTCGCGGAGCACAGTCCTTCGGGCAATCGCACGGCCTCCCTGGCCTGGATGTATATCGGCCTGCCGGTGGGAGGTGTGGCCGCCGGCCTGGTCGCTTCCTGGACGACGGCTGGTGATTGGCGCCCCGTCTTTTATGTTGGCGGCCTCGGACCGATGCTGCTCGTTCCCCTGCTTCTCGCAGGGCTTCCGCAATCAAACCTGGAGCACGGGCCGCCTGCGCGAGCCCGGCTACCGCGGGCAGCCGCGGCCGGCATTCACCCGCTGCGCTCGGACCTTGGCGTAACGGCACGCCTCTGGGTCAGTTACTTCTTCACGCTGCTCGTGGTTTATCTTCTGTTGAACTGGCTGCCTTCCCTGGTGATGTCGGCCGGATATTCCCACCTTCAGGCAACACTCTCCTCAATCACCCTCAATGCGGGTGCCGTCCTCGGGAGTCTCGCCCTAGGCGCGCTGACGGATAGATTCGTGCCGCGCGGCTCCCTGGTCGTGACTTATCTTGGAATGGCGGCATCGCTTCTCGTGCTGGCTCTGGGCCACGGCGCCACTCTCTTTGCCGGAGCATTCCTTGCAGGATTCTTCGTAATCGGGGGTCAGCTGATTCTTTACGCGATGGCCCCCGCGCTCTACCCGGCAGCGGTGCGCGGAACCGGCGTCGGCGCAGCGGTAGCCGCGGGGCGATTGGGATCTATCTCAGGGCCGGTGCTGGCGGGTCTGTGGCTGAGCCACGGGTTTCCGCCGGATACCGTCCCACTCATCGCGGTCCCGGGACTGCTGGTCGCCTTCATCGCGGCCCTCACCCTGGCTGGGCGGCCCGCAATGAGGACTGTCAGCTGCGGGTCCGGCGATTGGGATCGTTGAGGAGGTTGTAGATGCTGGCCCGGCTGATCCCCATGGCCTTGGCCAGATAGTCCACCGATTTGCGGGCCTGAAAGAGTCCGGCACGATCCACGTCCGAGACCAGCTGCATCCTCTCCTCACGACTGAGATTGTTGACAGTCTTGTTGACCTGCATGGAGAAGTCACGGACGATGTAATCGAGATGCTGCTGCACGTCGGTGCGGTAAATGGGCTCCGGGCGATGCATGGTGGTGTACGCGAAGCCGGTCAACATCGCCGCGGCGCGATCGATCACACTTACATCCAGATTGACGCACAGCAGTCCGATCAGCTCGCCGTCGGCGTCGCGCAGGCCTGCCGTGATCGATTTGCTGCGGCCCTGCGTAGGCAGGGCCTTCTCATAGGGCCCGAGAATGGCCTGGTCGGCCGTGAACTGCCGCTCGGGATGATCGAGATTCGATAAATCCCCAGGGCGCCGGTCGCTCCAGCAGTTCCAGATCTTGACGATCCGCGCGGTGCGCAGGTCGTGGAGCGCGACCTCCACGTAGGGATAAAAGAGCGTGACGATGGCCTCGCAAACGGGGAAATAGGCCTTGAAGGGTTCGCTCCGCGGCGCTCGCTCGCGCACCTGGAACGTTCGGTGAACCGCCCCTTTCTTCGGCTTTGTTCTGGGTGCTGCCACGATCAGCCCCGCCTAAGCCGCCAGGACACGGATGAGCTTCTCCACGTCGGCCATGTCGTTGTACACCGAAGGTGATATACGGATTCGATTCTTCGTCAAGGTGACGTAGATCTTCGCCTCTTTCAGTGCCGCACCGTACTTCCGCCCGGCTCCTTCCTTCGAGAATACCAGGCACGGCCCCCGATGATCATCCGGTGTCAGCGCGGCAAATCCGTATCGGGGCAATTCATGCCGCAGCCGCGCCAGCAAGGGCTCACGATATCGGGCGATTCTGCCGACATCGAGCGCCTTCAGGTACTTCAGCGCGCCCGTCATGGCTGCAAGGCCGGCCCAATCGGGTGTGCTGACCTCGAATATCGCCGCCGTGTCCGTGCCGAGCCGATAGTCCCCCGCAATGGGGCCGGGAGAGTCGAACGGTAGAAAGTGCGATGTATAAGCCGTCATGGCACGCCAGCCCAGTTGCACTCGCTGCAGTTCTCGCAGCCTGTCCGGCCTGACGTACAGGAACGCAACGCCAAACTCTCCCATCAGCCACTTGTAGGATCCTGAACAGCAGAAATCGACGCCGGAGTCCTTCACGTCGAGCGGCACGGCGCCGACACCCTGGATGATGTCCGCGTAGACGAGCGCACCCTTGCGATGGGCAATGTCACAGACGCGCTTCAGGTCGTGTTGATAACCAGTCGCACTGGATACCCAAGAGAGGGCGGCCAGCCTGGTTTCAGACGAGATGGCCGCGTCGAGATCCGAATAATCGATGCGGTTGCCCCGATTGCGGACTACCGTGAGAGGCATCCCCCGTTTGTGCAGCTCACTGTACCTGACGAGCGATGCGTCATAGTGAAATGCATCCGTGACCACACCTTTCCCTGGGCCCAGCATCAGTGAGGCCCCGATCAGATTCTCCCCCTCCAAGGTGCTGGGCACGACCGCAATCTCGGTGGGCGCGGCATTGATCAGTCCGGCGAACAAGGCGACGGCCTCGTCGCGCGAGTTCTGCGCCGGCCAGTTGCGAGCCGCATCCCGCTGGCGGCTGTCGAGGTAGGCCTCGAGCGCCGCGCGCGTCCAATTCCCGACCGGATGGGTGTAGGCGGCATTGAGATCGGTTCCCGCAAAGTCGAAATTCGCCTTGTCGGGCAACGGCGGCGGCCGCGATGAGCTCGCCAGCCCCCCTGCAGGCTCATCGCCTGCGGCAGCCAGGGCTGGCGCGCCGGAGCGCACCGCCAACGCAGACAGCGTCGCCGCCATTTGAATGAGACTGCGCCGGGTTGATTTCATTGTTGCGACGGCAAACGAATGGATGGCCCGACTTGATAATTCATCAGTTTGTATTGTTTGTCAAATAGACCCTTCTGCTCTTGCGCCCCTCCATGGGACAGCTGCGGGAAACCATGCGATCATGGTGGCTCATGCGGCTTGCGGACCCGATGATGAGCGACTTCAGCGAACTCGAGATCAACGCCGTTTATCGCGTCATCTCTGAGCGGCGCGACATGCGGCACTTCCTCAGCGATCCCCTCGATGAGGCCCTGCTGGAGCGGCTGCTCGGCGCCGCACATCTCGCGCCCAGCGTGGGATTGATGCAGCCCTGGCGGTTCCTGCGCATACGCAGCCCGATCTTGCGCCGCGAGATCCACACGCTCGTGGAAGCCGAGCGGGTGGCGACCGCGCGCGCCCTGGCCGAGCGCGAAGACGAATTCATGCGCCTCAAGGTCGAAGGAATCCTCGAGTGCGGTGAATTGCTCGTGGTCGCCCTCATGGCCGGTCGCGAAGCACACGTGTTCGGACGCCGCACCTTGCCTGAGATGGACCTCGCCTCCGCCGCCTGTGCGATCCAAAACCTTTGGCTGGCCGCCCGCGCCGAAGGGATCGGCATGGGCTGGGTCTCGTTGTTCGACCCCGAGGCCCTGCGGGAGCTGCTAAAGCTGCCCACAGGGGCCCGCCCGATCGCCGTACTCTGCCTCGGACACGTACCTGCCTTCTACGCACGCCCCATGCTCGAAGAGCAGAACTGGGCACGGCGCTGCGATCTGCGGTCGGTCGTCACGGACTGCTGGAGCGATCCGCAGGCTGAGGCCTGATCAGAGTCAACGGGCAATTTCGAAACGATCGAGATTCATGACCTTGTTCCAGGCCGCGACGAAATCCCGCGCGAATCTCTCCTTCGCGTCGGAGGACGCATAAGCTTCGGCAATCGCACGCAGTTGCGAGTGGGAACCGAAGATGAGGTCGACTCGCGTGCCGGTCCATCGCAACTCCCGGGTCTTGCGGTCGCGGCCCTCATAGACGCCGGCAGACCCGGCGGCCTGCCATTCCGTGCGCATGTCGAGCAGGTTGACGAAGAAGTCGTTCGTCAGCGTCCCCGGCTTCCGGGTAAAGACGCCATGCCTGGATTGTCCTGCATTGCCTCCCAACACGCGCAAACCTCCTATCAGGACGGTCATTTCCGGCGCGCTGAGATTCAGCAGTTGCGCCCGATCCACCAGAGCTTCTTCGGGTGACATGAGTTGCGGTCCGCGCAGATAGTTGCGAAAGCCGTCGGCCACGGGTTCGAGGGGCGCGAAGGAATGAGCGTCGGTCTGCTCCTGAGATGCATCCATGCGGCCCGGCGTAAAGGGAACGCTGACTGCGGTCCCGCTGTCTTTCGCGGCTTTCTCAATTGCGGCGCAGCCGCCGAGCACAATGAGGTCTGCGAGCGAAACCTTCTTGCCGCCCGTCGCGGAGGCGTTGAACTCCTTCTGAATCGCCTCGAGCTTCTGCAGCACCGTCTGCAGCTGCGCCGGCTGATTGACCTCCCAGTCCTTCTGCGGCGCCAATCGAATGCGAGCGCCGTTGGCGCCGCCGCGCTTGTCCGAAGCTCGGAAGGTCGAAGCGGACGCCCAGGCGGTCGCTACCAGCGCGGCAACCGACAGCCCGGAGGTTAGGATCCTGGTCTTGAGCGCCGTGACCTCGGTGTCGCCAATCAGCGGATGATCCACGGCGGGAATCGGGTCCTGCCAGATCAGGCCTTCCTTCGGAACCAGCGGCCCGAGATAGCGCACGATCGGGCCCATATCGCGATGCGTGAGCTTGAACCAGGCGCGCGCAAACGCATCCGCGAACTGCTCCGGATGCTCGTAAAAGCGGCGCGAGATCTTCTCGTAGGCTGGATCGAGGCGCAGCGACAGATCCGTGGTCAGCATGGTTGGGACATGCCTCTTGGACTTGTCGTACGCGTCGGGAATCGTGGCCTGAACGTTCTTCGCCTTCCACTGATACGCGCCGGCCGGACTCTTGGTCAGCTCCCACTCGTTTTTGAACAGGTTCTCGAAGAAATAGTTGCTCCACCGAGTCGGCGTTTGTGACCAGGTCACTTCGGGGCCGCCGGTAATGGCATCGGCTCCAACACCGCTACCGTGCCTGCTCCTCCAGCCCAGGCCCTGATCCTCGATGACCGCGCCCTCGGGCTCAGGGCCGACGAAGGACGGATCGCCGGCGCCATGCGTTTTGCCGAAGGTGTGGCCCCCGGCGATCAGCGCCACGGTCTCCTCATCGTTCATCGCCATGCGGGCGAACGTCTCACGGATATCACGCGCCGCCGCAATCGGGTCAGGCTTGCCGTTCGGTCCCTCCGGATTCACATAGATGAGTCCCATCTGCACCGCACCCAGCGGGTTCTGCAGCTCGCGCTCGCCGCTATAGCGTTCATCGCCGAGCCAGGTGCCCTCGGGGCCCCAATAGAGCTCTTCCGGCTCCCAGGTATCCGCGCGGCCGCCACCGAACCCGAAGGTCTTGAACCCCATCGACTCGAGGGCCACGTTGCCGGCGAGAACCATGAGGTCCGCCCAGGAGATCCTGCTGCCGTATTTCTGCTTGATCGGCCATAGCAGGCGCCGGGCTTTGTCGAGATTGGCGTTATCCGGCCAGCTATTGAGCGGCGCGAAGCGCTGCTGGCCGCCGCCGGCGCCGCCGCGCCCGTCGGCGGTTCTGTAAGTCCCCGCGCTGTGCCATGCCATGCGGATGAAGAGACCGCCGTAATGGCCGAAGTCCGCAGGCCACCAGTCCTGCGAATCGGTCATCAGCGCGTGCAGGTCTTTGATCACCGCCTGGAGATCGAGGCTCTTGAATTCTCTTGCATAGTCGAAGGACGGGCCCAACGGGTTCGATCGCGGCGCATGCTGGTTCAGAACCTGCAGTTTGAGCTGGTTCGGCCACCAGTCACGGTTGGAGCGTGCCTTGGTCCGGTCGGCAGAGGGGCATTTGTCCTGGCGTGCCGCGCTGTCTTTCTCGCTTGTCATGATCGTCCGCCTCAGTTGCCGCACCCGCTCGAATGGATACTATCGTCGGCGAAACGCCGCGCCAATTCGATTCTCTCTATGATGGCCATTGAGAAAAACGATCGGGGCCTGGCTAAAGGTCGCGACGCAGGTAAACCCAGCGGGCCGCAGCGGCAAATGCAATGACCCACATGATACCCGCCAGCAGAAGATTGCCGGTGGCCCAGTGATAATCGAGGGTCGGAGACGGGTGTGGCCAATACTGCTTGAACTCCAGCAGGGCGATATGCACCTGGAATGGGAACCAGGCCGCAATGCCGTCGAGATGATATCCAATCAGTGTTCTGGCCACGATGTTATCAAACACCTGATAAATGATGATCAGGCCGATGGCGGGTCCGGAGCTGCGCACCAGAACTGAAATGAGCAGCGCGGTGAACGAGTACCAGAGCATTCCGAGCAATACGCCGAGCCCGGCAGTCACATACGTGGAGCCTGGAAACAGAAACAGCTTGTGGGGCGGATAGGTATCGAAATAGGCCCACGTGGCGCCCACAGCGATTTGCGTGCCATTCGAGCCAGAGCGCTTTGCGAATCACGCCTCTTCTCCGGTGACCGCAAGAAAGGCCTCTTCCAGAGTCTGGCGCTGACTCGATAGCTCTCTGAGATATATTCCGCGACCGGCAAGATATCGATTCAGGCTCGCCGGCGCCGCATCGATCAGATCCAGATAGACGGCGTCGCCCGTCGTGCGGACATTCCTTGCAGATTCATACTGCCTGACAGCCTCGAGGAGCTGCCGGGTGTCGTCCGCGCACAGTCGAAAGCCAACCTTGGCGCCGGTGAAATCGGTCACCGCTCCGCAGCGCTGCAGCCGGCCTCGCTTCAGGATCGCGACGTGCGTGCAGATCTTCTCGACCTCATCCAGAAGATGAGTGGAAATGAAGATGGTGCGGCCGGATCGCGCCAGGCGTACGAGAAGCTCCCGTATCTCACGCATCCCTTCCGGGTCCAGTCCGTTGGTGGGTTCGTCGAGTATCAGCAGGTCCGGATCCCCAAGCGTTGCAGCCGCCAGAGCCAGCCGCTGTTTCATACCCAGAGAGTAGGACTTTACCTCGCGACTGGCTGACTCGAGCAGATCAACCGCTGCCAAAGCGGGCTCGATGCACTTTTTATCCAGCCCTTTGATGGCCGCAACGACCGCCAGATTCTCGCGGCCCGTCAGATAGGGATACAGGTTGGGCTGCTCGAGTGTTCCACCCATGCGCCTGGTCGCGAGCGCCTCGCGACTGCTCGCTCCGAATACGGAGATGTCGCCGCGAGTCGGCCTGATGATCCCGAAGATCATGCCGATCGTGGTAGTTTTCCCGCTACCGTTGGGACCCAGAAACCCGAAAATCTGCCCCGATCGTACCGTAAAGCTCAGATCCTCCACGGCAGTCTTCCGCCCATAGCGCTTCGTGAGTCCCTCAACCTCGAGGACATTCATAGGCCTCCCCCCGGACCACGCAAACTCTACATATCGCGGTCGGGTCTGTCGATGCACGGGATTGACGGGCACCGCGGACCGAGCTTATCATAAATGACCATATTTTGTGGTCACCCAGAGGTTTCCATGGATATCTCTGCCGCGCAGTTCAAGGCGGAATGTCTCAAGCTCATGGATCAGGTCGAAAAAACCCGTCAGCCGATCACTATCACCAAGCACGGCCGGCCCGTCGCACAGCTGACGCCGGTACCTGCAGACACCGACTCCTTGTTCGGGTACATGAAGAGCACGTTGAGGGTCACCGGGAACGTCATGGCACCGCTCGATGTCGAGTGGAGCGCCCTGTCGGGTGATGAAGATCATCTTTACCATGGCATCAGGCGCCCGGCTAAGCCGACCCGCAAAAAATGAGCGCTCTCCTCCTCGACACCCACATCTGGCTTTGGTACGCCGAAGGAAACACGGAGCGGCTGACCGCGGCAGGCGCCAGGAAGTTGGATCAAGCGAGACTAGCAGGAGGCCTGTGGATCTCGGCTATCTCCGTCTGGGAGATCGGCATCCAGCATGCAAAAGGCAGAATCCAGCTCTCCGCGCCGCTTCGAGACTGGATGCTGGACGCCCTTGCCCCTGTGGGCATCACTCTCCTCCCCCTTGACGCCGAGTCCGCCGCCGAGAGCACTCTCCTGCCCGGCAAGCTTCACGGAGATCCGGCAGACCGCTTCCTGATTGCCGCCGCCCGCACGAAGGGCCTGACTCTCGCCACGCGCGATGAGGCCATTATCGATTACGCCAATGCCGGCCATGTGCGGGTATTGGAGTTGTGACCGCGGCGCTATTGACGCGTCAGTGACGGGGCTCGCCACCGGCGGTGTCGACGTCAGGCTTATTGTCCGACGGGAGGACCCAACTTGAGCAGAATTGATGCATCCGGCACCACCAACGGCGCCGGCGTCAGTGCCCCTCGTTCCCGGTCATCGCGGATCCACCTTGCCACCTCGTCCGTGCTGACCTTCGGCAGTTGCGTGCGCAACGCGTCCATCTCACGCACCGCGTCTCTGCGTCGCCGCCGAACGACCCGTTCACGGATTGCTTCATTGATCATGATGTTGATCCGCTTGCTCATGGCCGGCCCTGCTCCCAGCGCGCAAGACACTAAATATAAGCGTTTAAAATTGGGGCGTGACGGAATCGAACCGTCGAAGCGCGTTTCAGGACTGATGCTCGTAACGCCCGCATCACGCAGATTTCGGCGCGCTGCAATCAGCAGCCGCTCAATTTCTGCAACGTCCGGGGCGTGAGGCTTAAGCTGCCCGATCTTCAGTAGGTTTTCCAAGCTCACCGGCGTCTCCAATGACGAAGATCTTCGGCTCCTTCAACACGCGGGAAACGAAGCGGTCACGTGCCCGTCGCTTTGACCGAAAGGCGTCCTTGGACATGACGACTGGGTTGACCTCGCGGCCGAGCCGCTCGCGTGCAAGATGGCTCGCTTCCACAACGTTCTCGAACGGCACGGAACCGACGACCATCAAATCAATGTCGCTCGTCGACTTTCCCTTGCCCTGTGCAACCGATCCGAATACGAATGCGAGATCAATCTCGCCCGCGACGGGGCGCAGAGATTCGCGCAGCACATCCGCAAGCCCCGCTGTCTTCCGGAAGATTCCTGCAAGCTCCTGGAATATCGGACAATCGCGTGATGCTTGATAAAGGACTTGGTTTCCCGAGGCTCGGCGAACCAGGATTCCGGCCCCAGCGAGCGCCTCGCCGCAGAACCATACCCGCCTTATGCTACGCCGCCCGCAAGCAGAGCGCGGCCCAGCATATCCGGAAATCCTAAATGCCCTGGCCCTTCTCCAATGGCGGACATGGGGGTATGTGCAAGGCGGTCCGCGATCGTTGCCAGATCATCGCCGCGCGCCAGATGGTAGCCCGCCTGGAACGCGAAATCGTTCATTGAGCCGAGCACGCGGCGATTCGTCGCGCGAGCGAAGCTGACCGGCTCCATGGACGCGAGCTCACGGCTAACCTGCTCCTCCGGAACGTCCAGCCGCTCGAGGAGGCTCCGCAGTGTCGCGTGAAGATTGGGCACTAGGCTCGCACGCAGTTCGCGCGCAGGGAGCAGCACCGTGAGCAAGCAGCGCTCGCTCGTTGCGATGGCGAACTCGGAGCGTCCAAAACGCACGAGATGAACATACCAGTCCCCGAGAGCACCACCCGACGCGGGGGCTTCTGGGAACTGTTCCGGGAGCCGCAGCCGTTTCCGCGCGCGCTGCGTACAGCGCAGCGTCAACACGGCACATCCTGCCTGGATGGTCTTCGGCGCGGGTCTCTGTTTCGCCGCATGTGTTAATTGGGGCGTGACGGAATCGAACCGTCGACCAGCGGATTAAAAGTCCGATGCTCTACCGACTGAGCTAACGCCCCGGCGAGGGAGTGCGCGGCGGCCATGGCCCGGATCAGGCGGGTACCGCGGGGCCGGCATGATACCACCTACGGCCCGGAGAGACGACGCACTCGGCCCGGAACGCCTAGAGGGCATTCCAGTTGCGCGCGATCCCAACCGCCGGCCTCCGCCGCTGCCGTGTAGGTGCTCCAGAGGAAATCGAGCAACAATGCGTCCGGCGCCGCCGCGAGACGAACCGTATCGTACGGCAGGATGAATTCGCCAAGCTTCGGGTCGAAGGCGGCGCCGGCCGGAACCGCCCGGTCGCGAAAGCCCGGCGGCTGAGGGTACGCGTAGGAGTAGAACACGGCCGCGGGAAAAGCATCGTTCCCGGGCCAGAACCCTGCGCTGCTCACTTCGTGCGAATAAGCCTCGCGCGTGATGGCATCGGGCAGTCCCGGCACGCCGCCCGGATGAGGCGGTGCGGGTCTCCCGGAGAAGCGCGTGACCGCAAGGTCGAAGCTGCCCCAAAAGAAATGGACCGGACTCGCCTTGCCGAGAAAGCCGCTGCGGAATTGCTTGAAGACACGATCGGCTTGGATGAGCACCCGCCAGAACGCGTGAGCGGCGCTCGGGTCATACGAGTGGTGGGAGTCGTCCTTCGAAAAAGCAATCGGATCGGGCAGCTCGTTCGGCATCTCACGGATCGCAACCTCAATGCCGAGTCCCTGCAGCAGATCCATTACCTGACGATAGAACTCGGCAACCGACTTCGGTTCGAGCGCGAGCGCCCGCTCGGCACCGGAGCTGACGCGCACCACCAGGCGATGCTCGATGAAATCGAACTCGATTTCGAAGATCTCCCCGCCTGCCGGAATCGGCGACGTGCCCAGCCCGCGGGCAGTCACATAGAGCGGAACCTGCCAGCTGTGATTGAGCCACGGCGTCAGCGCAAGGCGCACCTTGCCCACGATCTGGGTCCACAGCTGCAGCGTCGCGGCGGTGTCGCGCCACGTTGGGTAGGCGAGTTCGGGCCAGAGCGTGTCTGAGCTGACCATTGGAGCCTCCGCGGATGCTACAGGTGCCGGTAGACCGTGGGATCGGGCACGCCGGCGGCCTCGAAGCCGGCGCGGCGCAGGCGGCAGGAATCGCAGCGGCCGCAGGCGCCGCCGAGGTCGTCGGCCTGATAGCAAGAGACGGTCAGGGAGTAGTCGACGCCAAGGCGCGTGCCCTCGCGGATGATGCGCTGCTTCGACCAGGATATGAGCGGCGCCTGGACCCGGCAGGGATGTCCCTCGACGCCGGCCTTGGTCGCCAGCGCCGCCAGATGACTGAAGGCTGCGATGAAATCCGGGCGGCAATCGGGGTAGCCGGAAAAATCGATGGACGTTGACGCCGATGAAAATATCGCGCGCCGCGAGCACCTCCGCCCAGGCGAGCGCCAGCGACAGCATGATGGTGTTGCGCGCCGGCACGTAGGTCACCGGAATGCCGGCGGTGGGCTGCTCCGGGACCGCGATCGAAGTATCCGTCAGCGCCGAGCCGCCGATGCCGGCCAGATCGACGCGCATGATCCGATGCTCGCGCGCACCCAACGCCCCGGCAACTCGCATCGCCGCGTCGAGCTCCGCAGCGTGCCGCTGACCGTAGTCGACCGAGAGCGCATAGCACTCGAAGCCCTGCTCGCGCGCGATGGCCAGCGCGGTGGCCGAGTCGAGGCCGCCGGAAAGCAGCACGACCGCCGCTGTGGGACGCCATGGTCATGCTACTTTCCAGGTACGTTGCCCCACAGGTACTTGTGCAGCTGGATCTGGAAGCGCACCGGCAGCCGGTCCTCGAGGATCCAATCGGCAAGCTGCCGCGCGGGCAGCTGCTCGTGGCTCGGCGAGAACAGCACCGTGCAGCGGCCCGCCAGGCCGAGCTCGCGAATTTTCGCGCCGCTCCACTCGTAGTCGCCGCGGTCGCAGATCACGAACTTCACGAGGTCCCGGGCGCCGAGCCGCGCAAGCTCCTCGTAGCGGTTGCGCGCCTCCTCTCCGGAGCCGGGAGTCTTGACGTCGACGACCCGCACCACCCGCGCGTCGACCTCCTCGAGCGCCATCGCGCCGCTCGTCTCGAGCGAAACCCGGCAGCCGGCATCGCAGAGTTGCGTCAGCAGCGCCACGCAGCTCTTCTGCGCCAGCGGCTCGCCGCCGGTCACGCAAACGTAGCGACCGCCCAGCTCCCTCACCCGCGCCACCACGGCCTCCGACCTCCCACCACTCGCCGCCGTGGAAGGCATACGCCGTATCGCAGTACTGGCACCGCAGCGGACAGCCGGTGAGGCGCACGAATACCGTCGGGATCCCCGCCGTGTCAGCCTCGCCCTGCAGGGAGTAGAAGATCTCAGTGATCTTGAGCCGCGCCACCTGCGTCCATCAATGCGATGACAGCTGCTTCAGCCGCGCCTGCGCCCGCGCAGCGGCGTCAGTGCCGGAGTACTGACTGATGACCTTGCGAAGCGTCGCACGCCCCTTGGAGGTCTTGCCCTGCGCGAGCTGAGTGTTGCCGAGGTCGAGCATGGCATCGGGCGCCTTGCCCGAGCTCGGCCACTTGTCGAGGACGACCTGGAAAGCGCTGCCGGCGGCCGCGAAGTCCTGATTCACGTAGTACGCCTCGCCCAGCCAATACTGGGCATTGGGCGCGAGCGGGCTCGAGGGGTACTGCTTGAGAAAGCTTTCGAAGCCGCTGATCGCGGTCGAGTAGCTGCCGGCCTTCAGGGCATCGAACGCCTGCCCGTAGATCGACTGCTCCGTGGAGGAGACCCCCTGCTCGCCGCTGTCGGACGACCCGCCCGCCGAACCCGCAGCGCCGCCCGCTGCGGAACCGTCGCCGGCGGCGCCGCCGTGCTCGAGCGCCCCCACCCGCTTGTCGAGATCCGCATAGAGGTCGTGCTGCTGCTTGCGCAGCTCACGGTTGCTGTTCTGCAGATCGTCCACCTGACCGCGAAGGTCGCGCACCTCACCCTGAAGCGTATCGACCTCGGTCGCGAGCTGCACCAGACTCTGGTTGGACACGACCCGCTCGACCTTCGAGACCCGCGCATCGAGGTCGTTCAGCCTGATCTGCACCGGGTCCTGGTCGGGAGGAACCGAAGCGCAACCGGCGGCGAGGACCGTGACGAGCGCGAGAGGGATGATCGGGCGCATGGCGAACTCCTTTGGAGAGACTATGCCGGCAAGCTTACTGCGGCGGCGCAATCGGCTGCCCGTTCGGCGCCAGGTACACGATGTCCACGCGCCGGTTCTTCTGCCAGGCGTCCTCGCTGTGCGCCGGATCCACCGGGTGCTCCGCACCGTAGCTCACCACTGTGAGCTGCGCGGCGGAAGCGCCCTGCAGCAGCAGTGCCTGACGTACCGCCTGCGCGCGCCGCATCCCGAGGCCGATGTTGTATTCCGGTGAGCCGCGCTCATCGGTGTTGCCCTCCAGGCGCACACGGGCGTCCGTGTGGTCGGAGAGGTACTTCGCGTGCGCCGAGACGATATCGGTGCCGTCGCCTGTGATCACGGCGCTATCGAAGTCGAAGTAGATCGTGCGCTTGGCGAGCATGCCCTCCTGCGGGCCGGAAATCGAGTTCTGGTTGCCGAACGGGCCACCGCCGTTGGCATTGGCACCGTTCGCGCCCGCCGCATTGGCGCCGGCGCCATTTTCGGAAGACGACTGCTGCTGCTCGGCCGATGGCTTCGGCTTGTGGCTCGCGCAGGCGGCGAGGCCGAGACATCCGGCCAGCAACATCACGACAGCAATTCGACGATACATAGACCCTTCTCCAGGTTCGCCGCCGGGCGGCAGCTCTTGTTGGACGTTCGGACTTGACTACTGAACCGCTACTGAATGAACGGACCCCACGCCGGATCGCGCACCTCGCCCTGAGTGGGCTTGAGGGACAGGCCCGTGAGCCCGTCGACGGAGATCGTCGCCAGAATGCCTGCCGCCGCCCGGCCCGGCCGGGCGGCGTACATGATGGCGGCGCCATTCGGCGCGAAGCTCGGCGACTGGTCGAGCCGGCCGTGCGTCAGCACCCGGAATTCGCCGGTCGCGAGGTCCTGCACGGCGATGCGGTAGCTGCCGCTGTCGTCACGCGTGACCATCGCCAGCAGCTTCCCGTCGGCAGACACATGCGGGCCGGCATTGTATTCGTCGGTGAAGGTGATGCGCTCCGGGTTACTGCCCGGGGTCGCCACGCACCGGTAGATCTGCGGCTCACCCGCGCGATCCGAGGTGAAGTAGATGGACCGCCCGTCAGGCGACCAGGCCGCCTCGGTGTTGATGGACGGTGAATCGGTGATCCGCGTCAGCTGCTGGGTGCTCAGATCGAGCACGTAGATCTGCGGGTGCCCGCTGTCGCCGCTGAGCGTGAGCGCGAGCTTCTTGCCGTCAGGCGACCAGGCCGGCGCACCGTTGATGCCGGCGCGCATGGAGACTCGGGTCCGCGCGCCCGTCAGCACGCGCTGCACGTACACGGCGGAGAGATGATTCTCGAACGAGACATAGGAGAGCCACTGACCATCCGGAGACCACGCCGGCGACATGAGGGGAAAACGCGACTCGAGTATCAAATGCTGATTGTAGCCGTCGGCGTCCGCGACCACCAGTTGGAAGCGCTCGTCGGCGCCCTCCCCTGCAAGGGCGATGTAGGCGATGCGCGTCGCGAAGGCGCCGCGGATGCCGGTGATCGCCTGGTAGATGACATCACTCACCCGGTGCGCGGCATTGCGCAGCGCCGAGGCGCTGCCGACGAACCGCTGGCGCGCAATGCTCTGCCCGGTGAGGTCATTGAGCAGGCTGAAATCCACCGCGAGCTGCCCGCCGGCGACCGGCACCACCTCACCGACGACGACGTAATCGCTGCCCGCCGCCTTCCAGTCCGCGAACTTCACGTCCGCAGCGCTGGTTGGCGTCGCCGGCATCTTATCGCGCGGCAACTCGGTGAAGCGACCGCTGCCGACCAGGTCGTGTTGGACGACGCCGGCAACGTCGGTGCCATCTGTAGGCGCCTCCGCGAAGGGCACGATAGCTATGGGCACAGGGTTGTTCACCCCGGAGGTGATCTGGATCTGCAACTGTGCTCGCGCGGCGGAAGGTGCCAGGCACGCGGCCGTCAGTGCCACCAGGAAAATCCGCAGCAGGGATGCCATTCTCAGTGTCGGTTTCATGGGTCTCGAGGTCAGTTGGTCGGCTGGAAGGTGATGATGAGCTGGCGCGGGAACGGAACGCCGTCGGGCGGCGGCGGCAAAGGTGCGGCGTTGTATACCGCAGTCTGAATGGACTGACGCACGGCGTCATCGCCATTGCAGTCGCCGATGCTGACCGAGGTCACCGAGCCGCCCGGCACCAGGCCCACGTTGAGCACGCATTTGATGCCCGGCTGGGCCGTCGGGGGCCGGATCCACGCATTTTGGATACGGGACTGGATCTCGCTCTGCCAGCTTGCCAGTGCGCCGCTTGCCGCGGTGGCGCGCTCATCCTCCTGCAGGCTCTGTTTCAAGTCGGCCACGCGGGCTGCGCGCTCGGCCGCCGCCTGCTGCGCGGCGAGCTTCTTTTCCTCAGCAAGTTTGCGCTCCTCCGCCAGCTCCTTCTTGGCCGCGAGCTTCGCCGCTGCCTTCTTCGCCGCCGCGAGCTTCCTGGCCTCCGCGGCCGCCTGCGCTGCCTCGGCTTTCCGAGCCTCGGCAGCCTGCTCCGCCGCCGCGGCTTCCGCCGCCTTGCGCTGGGCCTGCCGCGCCTCCTCCGCCTTCTCGGCCTGCGCCTGGTGTTCGGCCTCCTCTTTGGCAGCCTGCTCCCGCATGGCAACCTCGTCCGGGGTGGGCGGCGGGGGGCCCTCGATGGTAGGGGGCGGGGGCGGCTGAGCCTGAGGTGGCGCTTTGGGCTTGGGTGACGGCGTCGACGCGGTGCCAACGCCCTTCAGCGTACGTGCATCCACCACGGTCGCGTTGATGGGCACGCTCGGTGGCGGCTCCGACTGACGAAAGTGCCACCAGCCGAGCGCAAGCAGCGCGACGAGGCTGCCGTGCAGCACCACGGACATGCCAATAGACAGCCATCGGTCGCGTACAGACTCGACCATCGCGGGGGTTAGCTGCCCGGCCGCGGCGGCGGCAGCGCGTCGGTGGCCATTCCAACCTTGCTCGCGCCTGCCTGCTGCAGCATGACCATCGCCTGCATGACGACTCCGTACGACACTGACTTATCCGCTTTGACCACCACAGCCCTGTGCGGGTCCTGTTTCAGGGCCGCCGTCACCTGCGCCGCGACGTCAGCGGATTCCTCGGCCGTTTTCGGGTCGGACGCTATATTGAGAAAGAGCTGGCCCTGCGCATCGACCGATAGCACGACAGGGTTGTTCTCGCTCTTCGGCAGCGGTCGCGCATGGGCCTTCGGCAGGTCGACCTTCACACCCTGTTGCAGCAGCGGCGCCGTGATCATGAAGATGATGAGGAGCACGAGCATCACGTCGATGTACGGGACGACGTTGATCTCGCCCATCAGCCGCCGGCCGCGGGAGACTTGCGCCATGCGGATCTCCTAGCGGGCTCCGGCAGTGCCCGGCACGACGCTCGGCGCCGCGGCGCTGCCGCCGGCGGCGGACACGTGAGTCGCCCCCGGCGCTGCCGCCGGGCCGCGGGTCGCGTGCCGCTGCAGGATAGTGGAGAACTCCTCCATGAAGGCGTCGAAGCGCACCTCCAGTCGGGTCACCTGGTCGGCGAAGCGGTTGTAAGCAATGACGGCCGGGATGGCTGCGAAAAGGCCGATCGCCGTGGTCACGAGCGCCTCCGAGATGCCGGGCGCCACCGCCGCGAGCGTTGCCTGCTGGACATCGCCGAGCCCGGTGAACGCCGTCATGATGCCCCACACCGTACCGAAGAGACCGACGTAGGGGCTGGTGGAGCCCACCGTGGCGAGGGTCGCCAGACTGTGCTCCAGCCGGTCGATCTCCTTGAGTTGTGCCACGCGCATGGCGCGCCGGGAGCCCTCGAGGAGCTGCTCGGCCGGTATGGATCCCTGTTGGCGCTGGCGCGCGAACTCGCGAAAGCCGAACTCGAAGATGCTCGCCATCCCGGTCGCGCCGCCATGCGACTCGATCGCGCGGTAGAGCTGCGCCAGATCGCCGCCCGACCAGAAGTTGTTCTCGAACTGGTCGGCCTCGCGCTTCGCGCGCCCGATGAGCAGACGCTTTCTGAAGATGATGGCCCAGGAGGTGAGTGAGGCGAGGAGCAGCAGCCCGACCACGATCTGCACGGGGATGCTCGCCTCGACCACCAGGCGAATGATGGAAAGTTGTCCGTTCATGCTGTGTCAGACGGTGAGATCAACACGTTCATCAGGGACTCGGGCAGCCTTCTGGGCTTCAGCGTGTGCGCATCGACACAGGCGACGAGCACCTCCGCGGTGAGGATCGGCGGCCCCTCTCCGGGCCGGTCCCGGAAGATCGCCTGCTCGAATCGGATCGTCGCCGCCCGATCGGCGTGCGCCTCGCAGGTGATGGCCAGCTCGTCGTCGAGCCGCGCCGGTCGCCGGTACTCGACGGTGAGACAGACCACCGTGAACACCATGCCGGGCTCCCGGGCGAGGGTCTGCTGCGAGTAGCCGAGCGACCTCAGCCACTCCGTGCGCGCCCGCTCCAGGAAGCGCAGGTAGTTCGCATAATAAACGATCCCGCCCCCGTCGGTATCCTCCCAGTATACACGGGCCGGCCAGGAGAAGACGCTCACCGCTCGTCCTCGAACAGCGACAGTGGAGTCGCGGCGCGCTCCGGGGGCCTCAGGCCGAAATGCAGGTACGAGGCGCGGGTCACCATTCGCCCCCGCGCCGTGCGGATGAGAAATCCCTGTTGGATGAGGAAGGGCTCGATCACGTCCTCGAGCGTATCGCGCTCCTCGCCGATGGCCGCCGCGATACTGTCGATGCCGACCGGGCCGCCGTCGAACTTCTCGATGATCGTGGTCAGGAGCTTGCGGTCCAGGCTGTCGAAGCCCTGCGGGTCCACTTCGAGCAGGTCGAGCGCAGCGTTCGCGACCGCCTCGGCGATGCGCCCGTCGGCTTTCACCTGGGCGTAGTCGCGCACCCGGCGCAACAGCCTGTTGGCGATGCGTGGCGTGCCGCGGGAGCGCTGCGCTATCCGGCGCGCCCCCTCTCCCTCCACCGGCACGCCGAGGATGCCGGCGGAGCGGCGCACGATGCGCTCGAGATCCTCCACCCCATAGAACTCCAGTCGCTGTACGATGCCGAAGCGGTCGCGCAGCGGCGAGGTCAGAAGCCCGGCGCGGGTCGTGGCGCCGACCAGGGTGAAGGGCGGCAGGTTCAGCTTGATCGAGCGCGCCGCCGGTCCCTCGCCGATCATGATGTCGAGCTGAAAATCCTCCATCGCGGGATACAGCACCTCCTCGACGATGGGCGACAGGCGGTGGATCTCATCGACGAAGAGCACGTCGCGCGGCTGCAGGTTGGTGAGAATCGCGGCGAGATCGCCGGGACGCTCGAGCACCGGACCCGAGGTCTGACGCAGACTGACGCCCGAGCTCCGCCGCGATGATGTTGGCGAGCGTCGTCTTGCCGAGCCCGGGCGGCCCGAAGATGAGCACGTGGTCGAGCGCCTCGGCGCGCTGGCGCGCGGCGGTGATGAAGATGTCGAGCTGCGCTTTGACTTGCGGCTGGCCGACGTACTCGGCGAGGCGCCGCGGCCGAATGGCCTTCTCCACCGCCTCGTCTTCGCGCGTGGCCTCGGCGCCGATCGGTCTTTCAGCTTGTTCCAAGGTAGCGTCTACTCCGGCGCCGCGCCCTTCAGGGCGCGGCGGATCAGCTCTTCGGTGGAATGTGTACCCGGACCCACGGCCTTGAGCAAGCGTGTCGCCTCCACCGGGTTTGTAACCAAGAGCAACCAGCGCACCGAAGGCCTCGGCCTCCGGACTCGCCCCCACGGGCACGGCGCTCGCCGCGCCGCCGCCGGATGCCTCCAGCCGGTCGCGCATCTCGACGACCAGGCGCTCCGCGGTCTTGCGGCCGATGCCGGGCACCTTGATGAGCGCGGCCACATTCTCGCTCTGCACGCACAGCGCGAATGCCTCCACGCTGATGCCCGAAAGCAGCGCCAGCGCGATCTTCGGACCGACGCCCGAGACCTTGATCAGGCTGCGAAACAGACGCCGCTCATCCTCGGTGCCGAACGCATAGAGCACATGCGCATCCTCGCGTACCACGAGGTGCGTCAGCAGCCGCACCTCCTCGCCAACGGCCGGCAGGTGGAAGAAGGTCGACATCGGCGCCTCGAGCTCGTAGCCGAGACCGCCGGCCTCCACCATCAGCTGCGGCGGGGTCTTCGAGACGATGCGCCCCCGGACCGATCCGATCATCGTGAGGCTGCGCCGCCGTGCGCATCGCGCCTGGCTCCGATTGCGCCGCCAGCTCGTGCAGACGCAGCGAGTGCGCGTGACAGACAGCGACGGCGAGCGCATCCGACGCATCGGGGGAGATGCGCCCCTGGAGGCCGAGAAGCGTACGAATCATGTGAGCCACCTGCGCCTTCTCCGCCGCGCCCGAGCCCACCAGGGCGAGCTTGATGGCGCGCGGCGCATATTCGAACACCGGCAGGCCCTTCGGCACCGCGCACAGCGCCGCGCCCCGGGCCTGACCGAGCTTGAGCGCGCTGTCGACGTTCCTGTTGACGAACACCCGCTCGATGGCCACCTCGCCCGGGCCGTGCGTCGCGATGAGCTCGCGCAGGCTCTCGAAGATGACCCGCAGGCGCTCCGACAGGGAAGCTGCCGCCGCGGTCACCGTCACGCACCCGTGCGCGACATGCACCCAGTCCGCGCCGCGGCGCTCGATGACACCGTAACCGGTGCGCCGCGATCCCGGATCGAGGCCGAGGATTCGAAGACCCGCGGCGCGAGCGGGCAGCGTGGCGCGCGGCGCGCCGGGTCAAATGCGCGCCAGGACCTCGTCCGATATCTCGACATTCGAGTACACGTTCCTCACATCATCCAGCTCTTCCAGCGACTCGAGCAGGTGCACCATCCGCTCCGCCGGTTCCCCGGAAAGCGGCGTCGTCAGAGAAGCGCGCTCGGTCACCTCCGCGGCCGCCGGCACGAAGCCGCTGTCCGTGAGGATCGCACGCACCGTCTCGAACTCCATCGGATCGGCCAGCACCTCGATCGAGCGGTCGGAGTTGGCAACGACGTCCTCGGCGCCCGCCTCGAGCGCCGCGTGGATCAGGCGCTCCTCGTCCGTACCCGGCGGATAGGTCATGAGGCCGACGTGATTGAACAGATAGCTCACCGAGCCTTCGGCTCCCAGGTGGCCGCCGTGGTCGCTGAAGGCCTGGCGCAGGTCCGCCCGGGTGCGGTTGTGGTCATCGGTGATGCATTCGATCAGCACGGCCGCCCCGCCGGGTCCATAGCCCTCGAAGCGGATCGGGGCCAGTCCGTTGGCGTGGGCCGTGCCATTGGCCATCGCCATCCCGGCGCTGCCCGTGCGCACCGGCCTCGCGGCACGCCCCGCGAAGTGCTGAATGTTCGCCCACTTGGTGTGACTGGTCATAAAGTATTAGCGCCGCCAATCATAGCCGCAAAGGGGCCCTTCAGGCAGCAATGGAAACCCGGCAACTCTGCCCACCCGAGCTGATCGAGTCGATCGCCGCCGCCCGGCGCGGGATCGAGGAGCTGAGCGCGCTCGGCCCCAATGCGCTGGCTACGGCAGCCGAAGCATCCGAACTACTAGGCGCGCTGACGTCCGATGCTGACCTCGCCAAGGCGGTGCTGGCGAAGGCCGCCATCGACCTATCCGGACAAACGGGGTTGGATCCCCGTCGCGCCGCCGACGGCCTTGCCTCCGTGACCGGTCGGTCCGCCGCCGACACAGCCGTCGCCCTCCTGAAGCTCGGCGATCTCGGACTGCCACGCAACTGGTCCCCCGCCCAGGGACTCGACGGCCGTCAGGCGGAGACGCTGCGCAAGATGCTCCTTGCGGTGGTGAGCGATCCGCGGCTCATCCTGGCGCGCCTGGCGGAGAACCTGGTAGCCCTGCGCCATGCCAGGGACCTGCCGAGCGATGCGGCCGGGCTCGCCGAGCGGGAGCGGCGGGCGGTCGAGGCACGGGCGGTCTTCGCGCCGCTCGCCAGTCGGCTGGGGGTATGGCAGCTCAAATGGGAGCTCGAGGACCTGGCGTTCCGCTACCTCGAGCCGGAGGAGTACCGGCGGATCGCGGGCGCTCTCAGCGAGCGGCGCGCCGATCGCGAGCGCTACATCGAGGAGCTTTGCGAGCACTTGCGCACCGAGCTACAGGCAGCCGGTGTCGCGGCCGACGTCTACGGCCGCCCGAAGCACATGTACAGCATTCATCGCAAGATGCGGCGCAAGCAGCTCGCGTTCGAGCAGCTCTTCGACGTCAGGGCCGTGCGCATCATCGTGGCGACGATACGCGACTGTTATGCCGCGCTGGGCGTGGTCCACGGCCTCTGGACCTACATCCCGGGCGAGTTCGACGACTACATCGCCACGCCCAAGGGAAACTTCTATCGCTCCATCCACACGGCGGTGATCGGTCCGCAGGAGAGGAGCGTGGAAGTGCAGATCCGCACCAGCGAAATGCACGAGCACGCCGAGCTCGGCGTCGCGGCGCACTGGACCTACAAGGAAGGCGCGCCGACCGATGCGGAGTATCAGCGCAAGATCGAATGGGTGCGGCGCCTCCTCGAGCCCCAAGCCGCCGGAGCGGAGACCGACCGGGAGTTCCTCGAGCAGGTGACTTCGGAGCTCTTCGAGGACCGTGTCTATGCGCTGACCCCGAAGGGCGAAGTAGTCGATCTGCCGCGCGGCGCGACACCGCTCGACTTCGCCTACAGCGTCCATACCTCGCTCGGTCATCGCTGCCGCGGCGCCAAGGTCAACGGCCGGATCGTGCCCCTGACCTACGCACTCTCGAACGGCGAGATCGTCGAGATCATCACCGGCAAGCAGGATGCGCCGAGCCGCGACTGGCTGGCACCCGAGCAGGGCTTTCTGGTCTCCCCGCGCAACCGGTCGAAGGTGCGTGCGTGGTTTCGCAAGCGCGATGCGGACGCGGCCGATGGGGACGAGCAACCCTCCGTTGCCGCCGAGATCAGCTCCGCCCCGGAACCACCTCCCGTGCTGGCACCGCGACCGGTACGCCCCCGAAGCGGCCGCGGCGGCTCGCCCGTGGAAATCGAGGGGGTCGGCAACCTGCCGATCACTTTCGCCCGCTGCTGCGCACCTCTGCCGCCGCAGCCGATCACGGGCTATGTGACCGCTGGGACGCGGAGTGACCATCCATCGCAGCAACTGCCCGAGCCTCGCACGCATGCGCGGGAACAGGCAGGAGCGCGTGCTGCAGGTCGAGTGGAGCACAGGGGATGCCGCCGGGCTGACCGTGGAGATCGCTGTCACCGCTTACGATCGCCGCGGACTCGTGCGCGACCTGACGGACGTTCTCGCCGTGGAGCGGCTGAGCATCGAGTCCATGTCGACGGTGACCGATCAGGACGCCGGCACCGCCTACGTGCGGCTGACGATGCCGGTGAGCAGCCTGGAGCAGCTCGCGCGGGTGCTGCAGCGCCTGAGCGCCGTGCCCAACGTCATCGAGGCCCGGCGGATGCGTTAGCGGTTGATCGAGTCGATGGCCCGTTTGTCGGCGGCGAGCGCCGCCTCGTGCACTGCCTCCGACAGCGTCGGATGCGCATGGATGGTGCGCTGCAGGTCCTCGGTGCTCGCCGAGTACTCCATCGCCAGCACCGCCTCGGCGATCAGCTCACCGGCAAGCGGACCGATGATGTGCACGCCCAGGATCTCGTCGTCGTCCTGCGCCGCGACGATCTTGGCGAAGCCCTGCGCCTGCTCCATGGCCCGTGCCCGCCCGCTGGCAAGGAACGGGAACACACCGACCTTGTAGGCGACGGCCGCTCGCCTTCACCTGCTCCTCGGTTTGGCCGACCCAGGCGATCTCAGGCGCGGTATAGATGACCGACGGAACGGTCTTGTAGTTGACCTCGCCGAACCGTCCCGCGATGAGGTCGGCCGCCATCACGCCCTCTTCCTTGCCCTTGTGTGCCAGCATGGGGCCACGCACACAATCGCCAACCGCCCAGATGCCTTCGGCACCGGTGCGGCATTGATGGTCAACCTTGATGAAGCCGCGCTCGTCGATCTCCACGCCGGTGCCGGCAGCAAGGAGATCACGCGTGTAGGGACGACGGCCGATGGCGACGAAGAGCCTGTCGACGGTGAGTGTCTGCTCACCCTTGGAGTCGCGTGTAAGTGACCTCGACCGCACCTCCGCTGACGCGGGCGCCGGTCACCTTGGCGCCGAGGCGGATATCGAGCCCCAGCTTCTTGAAATGCCGCGCGGCTTCCTTGGCGAGCTGCTGGTCGGCGATCGGCAGGAAGTCCGGCAGCGCCTCGAGCATCGTCACTTCGCTTCCGAGGCGGCGCCAGACGCTGCCCAACTCCAGGCCGATGACGCCGGCGCCGATGACGCAGAGGCGCTTGGGCACCGCTTCGAAATCGAGCGCGCCCCACGAGTCGACGATGTGCGGCGCCTGGAAGGGAGCCGATTTGAGCTCGATCGGCGCCGAGCCCGAAGCGATGATCACATGCTTTGCGGTGAGCTCGCGGCGCGTGCCGTCAGGTGCCGTGAACTCGACCCGCTTGCCGGGAAGCAGCCGGCCGTGCCCTTGGAGCGGCGTGACCCCGCTCGCCTTGAAGAGAGCGAGAATGCCCTGCGTCATCGTCTTGACGATGCCGCCTTTGCGCTTCTGCATCTGGGCGACATCGAGGCTGACGCCGCTCGTGCGGATGCCGTGCACCGCGAACTCCTCCTGCACACGGTGATAGAGCTCGGTCGACTCGAGCAGCGCCTTGGAGGGAATGCAGCCGGCATTGAGGCACGTGCCGCCGAAGGCCAGCGTGCCGTCGCGGTTCTTCCACTCGTCGATGCAGGCGACGCTCAACTTGTTCTGTCCGGCGCGGATCGCGGCCGGGTAGCCGGCCGGGCCGCCGCCGATGACGACGACGTCGAAGGAATCTGCCATGTTTAAATCCCCAACAGCATGCGGCCGGGATCCTCGAGGCAATCCTTGACCGTCACGAGGAACTGCACGGCCTCACGGCCATCGATGATGCGGTGATCGTAGGTGATGGCGATGTACATCATGGGCCGGACGGCGATCTGGCCGGCGACCACCATCGGCCGCTCCTGGATCTTGTGCATGCCCAGGATGCCGCTCTGCGGCGCATTGACGATCGGTGTCGACATCAGGGAGCCGAACACCCCGCCGTTGGTGATGGTGAACGTGCCGCCCGTCAGATCCTCGATCGCAAGGCCGCCGGAACGCGCCTTCCTGGCGTACTCGCCGATTTCCTTCTCGATGGTCGCGAAGCTCTTGACGTCCGCATCCCTGACGATGGGCACGACGAGCCCGCGCTCCGTCGAGACGGCTACGCCGATATCGTAGAACTCGTGATAGATGATGTCGTTGCCGTCGACCGAGGCGTTGATGACCGGGAATTTCTTCAGGGCCTCGATGGACGCCTTGACGAAGAAAGACATGAAGCCGAGCTTCACGCCATGCTCCTTCTCGAACCGGTCCTTGTAGCGGGCGCGCAGCTCCTGCACCGCCGTCAAGGTCGACCTCGTTGAAAGATGTCAGAAGCGCCTGCGTCGACTGCGCCTCGATCAGGCGCTGTGCGATGCGCTGACGCAGACGTGTCATGGTCACACGATGCTCGCCGCGGGCGCTTGCGGGGAGAACTGGCGCCGCAGGTGTCGGTGCTCGCGCCGCCGGCGCTGCAGACGCAGCGACCGACGGCGTCGGAGTCGCGGCAGGCGAAGCACTCTGCTTCTTGCCTAGAAACTCCACGACATCGGACTTGGTCAGCCGGCCGTCCCGGCCGCTGCCCGGAATGGCCGTCGCGTCGAGCCGATTCTCCTCGATGAGTCGGCGTACTGACGGACTGAGCTTGTCTTTGCCGGCATCCGTGCCGGTAGCCTTGAGCTCGTCAGCGGGCGGCGCCTCTTTCGCGGCAACGGCAGTCGCTACGGCCTGGGCACCCTCTTCCAGCACCGCCAGCAACTGCCCGCGGTGACCACCGCTCCCGTCTGCACCTTCACCTCCCGCAACACCCCGTTGGCGGGGGCAGGCACCTCGAGCACCACCTTGTCGGTCTCGAGATCGGCGAGATTCTCGTCGCGCTTGACGGCATCGCCCGGCTTTTTGTGCCAGGCGACCAGCGTCGCATCGGTGATGGACTCGGGCAGCTGCGGAACTTTGATCTCGGTCATTATGAAGTCTTCTTTCTGAGCGGTGTCGCGGGCAGCGGCATCCGGCGTGAGACGTGTCGTCTCTCGCGCGGAATCCTCCGTCGCCGTGGCATGCAGCGCCGCAGCGATGAGCGACTGCTGCTCGGCCTCGTGAATCTTGCCGATCCCGGTGGCGGGCGCCGCGGCCGGCGCGCGGCCGGCGTAGAGCACGATGCGTCGCTGGCCCAGCGGTTCCTGCAGGCGGTGGCGGATCTGATACCAGGCGCCCTGGTTCTGCGGCTCCTCCTGACACCAGACCACCTCGCGCGCATTCGGGATAGCGCGCCAGCACCGCCTCGTACTCCTCGGTCGGGAACGGATAGAGCTGCTCGATGCGCACCAGTGCGACTTCGCGCGTGCCGTCCTTGCGCCGCGCCTTGCAGCAGATCGAAGTATACCTTGCCGCTGCAGAAGACCACCCGGCGCACGCCCGGCGCGGGCAGGTCGTCGCTCTCGCCGATCACGCGCGCAAAGCCGCCGCGGCGTCAGGTCCTCCAGGCTCGATACCGAGAGCTCGTGGCGCAGCAGGCTCTTCGGCGTCATGACGATGAGCGGCTTGCGGAACGGCTGCAGCATCTGCCGGCGCAGCATGTGGAACATCTGCGCGGGCGTCGACGGCACGCACACCTGCATGTTGGATTCCGCGCACAGCTGCAGAAAGCGCTCGAGGCGCGCCGAGGAATGCTCCGGTCCCGCCCCTTCGTAGCCGTGCGGCAGGAGGAGCACGAGCCCGCAGTAGCGCTCCCACTTGGCCTCGCCCGAGCTGATGAACTGGTCGATGATGACCTGCGCGCCGTTGGCGAAGTCGCCGTACTGGCCTTCCCAGATCGAGAGGCAGTTGGGCTCCGTGGTCGAGTAGCCGTACTCGAAGCCCATCACCGCCTCTTCCGAGAGCACCGAGTCGATGACCTCGACCCGCGGCTGCGGCGTCTGCGAGGTGCTGCAGCGGGATGTAAACGCGATTGGAGCCCTGATCGTGCAGCACCGCGTGGCGATGAAAGAACGTGCCGCGCCCGCTGTCCTGCCCGCAGATGCGCACCGAGAAGCCGTCCTCGACGAGCGAGGCGTAGGCGAGCGTTTCCGCGCAGCCCCAGTCGAGCGGCATCTCGCCCGCGAGCATCTTCTTGCGGTTGCTCATGACGTTGGCGACGCGGGGGTGCAGCGTCAGGTCCGGCGGCAACTCCAGCAATCGCTTGCCGAGCGACTCCAGACGCGCCAGCTCCACGCCGGTACGCACCCTCTCCGTCCAGTCGGCCTGGGAGTATCGCGTCCAGTCGACCGTGAACTTGTTGCCGATCATGCCGAGTGCGGCGCGCGCCTGCGGCCGCCCCTTGTCGAGCCCGTCGCGATACTGCTCCAGCATCGCGTCGGCATCCGCCTGCGTGAGGGTCCCCTCGGCCACGAGCCGCTCGCGCGTAGAGTTGCCGCGTGGTGGGATGCTGGCGAATGACGCGTGTACATAGCGGGCTGGGTCGCCGCCGGCTCGTCGGCCTCGTTATGGCCGTGGCGGCGATAGCAGACCAGGTCGATCACCACGTCCTTGTGGAAGCGCATGCGGTACTTGAGCGCGAGACGCGCCACGAACACCACCGCCTCCGGGTCGTCGCCGTTGACGTGGAAGATCGGCGCTTCCAGCATCTTCGCGACGTCGCTGCAATAGATCGTCGAGCGGGCATCGGCCGGCTCCGAGGTGGTGAAGCCCACCTGGTTGTTGATGATGACGTGGACGGTGCCGCCGGTGTAGAAGCCGCGCGCCTGGGAAAGCTGCAGCGTCTCCATCACGACGCCCTGGCCGGCAAACGCGGCATCGCCATGGATGAGGAGTGGCAACACGCGATCGCCCTTCGCATCGTTGCGGCGCTCCTGGCGCGCGCGCACCGAGCCCTCCACCACGGGATTGACGACCTCGAGGTGCGAGGGGTTGAAGGCGAGCACGGTATGCACGTTGCCGGCACCGGTGCGCAGGTCCGCGGAGAAGCCCTTGTGATACTTCACGTCGCCCGAGCCCTTGAGATGGCTCAGGTCGTAGGCGCCCTCGAACTCCGAGAAGAGCGTCGCCGGCGACTTGCCGAGAAGATTCACCAGCACGTTGAGGCGCCCGCGGTGCGCCATGCCGATCACGACCTCCTCGATCTTGGCCGCGCCGCACTTCTGGATGAGGTCATCGAGGAGCGGCATGAGCGTATCGCCGCCTTCGAGCGAGAAGCGCTTCTGGCCGACGTACTTGGTGTGCAGGTAGCGCTCCAGTCCCTCGGCGGCGGTGAGCTGCCACAGGATGTTGCGCTGCTCCTCTGCGGTGAAGCGCTGCCGCAGCATGCCCGCCTGGAACTGGTCCTGCAGCCAGAGTCGCTCCCGCGAGTCCGACATGTGCGCGAACTCGGCGCCGATGGGGCCGGCGTAGATGGTCTCGAGCTGCCGCAGGATGTCGCGCAGCTTCATCCGCTGCGGCACCGCCTGGGTGCGGCTGGCGGTGAAGAACTCCGCGTCGAGATCGGCGGGCCCGAGCCCGAAGTACTCGAGATCGAGCACCTGCGGCCGCGGGCGCTGCATGAGGCCCAGCGGATCGAGCTTCGCCACCAGGTGACCGCGATTCGTCCAGATCTGGATCAGGCGCGAGACCGCCGCCTGCTTGGCATTGACGCCGGCGTCCGGGGCAGATGCCGCCGGAGCGGCTACGCGGGGCTGGCGCGCGCGCTCGGCGAGCGCCGCCTCGATGGGTCCCTGGCTACGCTCCGCGCCCTTTGGGCCCGGCAGGCTCTCGAAGTAGCGTCGCCACTCATCCTCTACGCTCGCCGGATCGCGCAGGTACTGCTCGTAGAGGGCATCGAGAAAGGCGGCGTTGCCGCCGAAAAGAGGTGTAGGTTCCAGCATGGGGAAGGGCAAGGTGCGAGCCGCTAGTTTAGCGGAAACGCACGCGCCAGTCTTTGGCAGTCTTTGAATTAAAAGGAATTAAATCTTCTTACAGCCAGCCGAGCAGGTGCAGCTCGTAGCCGATCAGCACGCCGTAGCCTGCCAGCACGGCATACAGGAGCAGCCCCACCGGCATGCGGCCGAAGGCCCTGATACGCGACAGGAGCGTGAGCAGCACGACGCTGATGCCCGTCAGCCCGACCTTCACCGCCACGAAGAGCGGAGCCGAGCCGATGAGCGGTGCCAGCACCGGGTTGAGCTCGTAGGCGCCGCGGTCGATGAGCACGACGGTGAGTGCGGCATCGCTTGCGCAGAGCGCGAGAATCAGAGTCGCGATCGCGAGCCACCACGGGTGGTACCAGTCTATGGCGCCGAGCCGCTCCTCCCCGGTCCGCCGTGGCCCGAGCCGTCGCGGCTTGAAGCTGCCGTACACAATTGCCCGCGCCACGCGCGTGCGCCTGTCAGGTCCGCGACGCCGCTCGGATACGTCCTCGGCAACGGCAGCGGGGTCGCGGCGATTGAACAGAATGGGCACGGCCTTGTTCTATTCGAGGTGTTCCAGTGTCGCCTAATTGTAACGGCGGCGCGCTCTGCACACCCGATGGCTGATCGTGACGCCTGTCACAACCCTAATGCCCTTAATGTCGTGCGCCCGCGGCATCGCGCGCACGGCGTCCGGTCTCGAGGAAGACCTTCATCCGCGTCAGGTCGCCGTTGAGCTCCGACTTCGGATCAGCGCCGAAAAGCCGCGCCACCGCGTGACCGAGCGCGCCGCCCGGCGGCGTGTAGCTCATCGTCACGAAGACGCGCGTGCCGCCGTCGGTTGGCTCGAATCGCAGCAACCCCGCGTGCTCCACCGCTGAGCCCGGCAGCGTCCGCCACGCGATGAGCCTGTTGGGTTCGAAGCGGGTCGTCACCGCCTCCCAGGAGACCGTGCCACCTGCCGGTCCCTCCACGAGCCACTGCGAAGTGCCGTCGCCTCGCACGCGGACTTCGCGCACGTGCTTCATGAACTCGGGAAAGCGCTCGAGCTGCGAGAACGTCTCGAACACCTGCTCGACGGGAGCGGCGACCTCGATGCACTTCTGCAGCTCCATCGCCGGACGGCGCACGCCGACCAGCCGGTCGATCGGCATGTTGGTGCCGCTGCGCGCGATGAGCGCCACGCCGCCCACGCCGCCGAGGAACCCCAGGCCACTGCGCCTGCCGATGAGCGCATTGAGGATGAGCGCGCCGCCCACCGCGCCCATGACCACTCGCACGCCCGGCGGCCAATTCTCCTCCACGGCCCGAAACGCGACTCGCGCTCCCTGCCCCCGCCGCCCTGCAGGGCCGAGATCCCGGCCGCGCTCTCATATACGGCCAGACGATCGTCGACATCGGCGACGCCGCGAACCGTCCAGACCGTCCGCAGCAGACGCACGTACTCGCGCTCGAGCACGGCGCCGCTCAGGGTCACCCTGCCCGAGAGCGCCGCGACCTCGATCGCGCCGGGATGTGACACGGTCCCACCGAGACGCGAGCGCACACGCTCAGAGAGCATCTCATTCGGCACTTCCTCCGGCGTAAGCGCGCGCGGAACTCGTGGGCTAAGCCGCGGGCTCGGTTTCGCAGGTCGCGCGAGGCGACGGTGGTCGCATCGTCCAGCCAGGTCATTCCGCTCGCCAGCCGGTCGCGCGTCACGGCGCGGCGGCGGCGACCCTGGACGGGGTCGAGAAGGTACATCGAAATGGCGCCGGCAACCGCGGCACTGAGGAAGAAGACGAGCAGCCATGGTACCTCCCAGTAGACGTGGCCCGAGGGTCCGAGCCACAAGCAAGCCGCGCGCCCGAGTCTGTAGCCACGCGCGGCGGGCACGTCCGCCCTGCATCGTGTCCCTGTGCCTCCATCTTGGCGGCCATCATGCGCGCAAAGACGGGGGGTGACCCGATCGTCGCTTCGCATGGGCGCCTCCTCGACGCCCGAGCCCTACCAGGTGACCGCGAGCGCCTGCCGGATGCTTGCGACGGGCAGCACCAGATAGGCGGTCGAGCTCTTGCCTTCCAGTGCCACTGCGCATCCGCTTGCCGTCCACTGCGATGGACGCCGGCCGGCGCGCGGTGTGTATGCGCACCCCGTACGCCCTCGTCTGCCGCTGCCTGGCAAAGGAGCCCGCGTGGGTCCGATGATGAGCTGGTGGCTGGGGCCGAGGTGTGGTACGTCATCGGCGTCAAGGCTATGAGCCTCGCTCGTAATCGAGGGAGACGCCGTCATCCTCGTAGAGATCGAAGCGGCCGTTGCCGTCTCCGTAGACGTTGACGATCAGGACCGATCGCGCTGGTTCGCGCCTCCTGCTGTCGGGAATGATCGCACCTTCACGCACGAAGACCGGCGTTGCATCCACCGCGTAGTGAGCGGTGAAGGTGCTGTCGCCCCGATAGCGCCTGCCGCTGAAGAAATCCATCCAACTCCCCGGCGGCAGATAGACGGTGCGCTCGCCGCCGCCGGCAGCACCGGAGCGACCAGCATCTCCTCACCGAAGAGATACTCGTGGAAGTGCCGGTAAGCCTGATCGAGGTCCGGCCACTCCAGGTAAAGCGGACGCAGCAGCGGCAGGGAGCGCCGGTGCGCCTGCCAGGTGTAGGTATAGAGATAGGGCATGAGCTGCATGCGCAGCGTGAAATATTTGCCGCATCAGCGCGACGCCCTTCGGCCCGTAGACCCAGGGCATGCGCGAGTTGCCCTCGAGCGGATTCTCGTGCGCGCTGTGCATGCGCAGGATGGGGCTGAAGGTGCCGAACTCGATCCAGCGCGCATAGAGGTCGAAGGGAATCTTCGCGCCATGGAAGCCGCCGATGTCGTTGCTGATGTAGGGGACGAGCACGTTGCCGCCGCGGGCGGTGAACGCGACCTCGTAGGCGAGCACGCGCCATTCGGAGTAGGCATCACCGGTGAAGAACCCGGGATAGCGCTCGCTGCCCCAGCCGCCGTAGCGGCTCAGGATGAAGCCGCGCTTGCCGGTCTGCCGCTGCGTGGCGTCGTAGAAGACCTTGTTGGTCCAGAGCTGCTGGGTCGAGGCCCGGCATCTGCGCCGCGCCGCCGCCGCCGTCCACCCACCAGAAATCGACGCCCTGGTGGATGAGCGGCGCATGCAGATCCCGCATGGAAATCCGCGCCGCCGTGCGGTCGGCCAGATCGAAGTAGATGCGCGGTGGCGGCACGACATTGCGCAGGGCGACCGGCCCGCGCAGGATGCCTGCCGGTCTGCCGGGCTGCTCCTGCGGCGGCGGCTCGACGCGCAACGTGATGACGTTGAGCTGGCCAGGATGTAGCGCGCTGGTGATGTCGGCGTAAGTCAGCCGGCGCGGCCACTGCACGTGGCTGTGACGCACCTCCCTGCCGTTGACGAAGAGGCGGTAGTCACCCGCCGACCTCACCCAGATACAGGTAGACCGCCGCCGGCAGCGTGGCCGGCACACGAAACGACGACCGATACCAGCCGATTCCCTGGTAGTCGGGATAGCCCTGGTGCTGCCAGGACGCACCGGTTCGGATCGGGTGCCAGTGGGCGTCGTCGTAGCCGCCGGCATACCAGTGTCCGTTGAGCCCCGCATCGTGCGGATCCGGCGAGAATCGCCAACCTGCCGCCAGACTCTGGTCGTATGACGGACGCGGCGGCAACGGCCGCCCGAGCGCCCGCAACGCCGCGGGCGCATGGCTGTCGCTGTAGGCAAGGATGCTTTCCTGCGTGTTGGCATAGCCCGGATGATCGTTGAGAGAGAGCTCGAGGCCGCGGCTGTGCAGCCAGTCGATCAGCGCTTGCGGCTGCGGGATGAGCGGGCTCCAGTCGTAGCCGCCCTCCCAGCCGTAGTTGTGCCAGGCGAAATCGAGCACGAGCCCGGCGAGCGGAATGTGACTGGCGCGGAGTCGGGTGATTTCGGCCTCGAGATGCTGCTCGCCGTACCGCTGCATCGCCGGCGAGCGCGTGTCGGCGGTGCCGGGGAAATATTCGAAGTTGAGGTCGGTGATCCAGGGTCCCGAGCGTCTGGCGCGGAATCATCGGCACCGGCCCGCAGAGCTCGGCGTACTCCTTCAGGGGACGCTGGTAGTCGTGATTGTAGGTGAAGAGATACCAGTCCTGACCCGTCGGTCGCGGGCGCGGCTCGATCCAGTCGTGCGCGGCGTTCCACACCGGAGTGGCGCTGTCGTCGAGCAAGGCATAGCCGCTGCGGCTCAGCAGCCCGGGCGTCGCGGGCTGCAGCAACACCTCGATGCCCGGAATGACGTTGTGTGCCGGGCTGCCGAGATCGTCGCCCGGCGGCGGCAGATTGGCGCTCTCGATGTTGTCCAGCGAGTACGTGAGCCCACCGAGATTGCCGGGATCGGGCAGCCCCGGGACCCAGTCGCGCTTGCCGCCGGCAGGATCGCGCCAGAGCACTACCAGATTGGCGGCGCCGAATGCGCCGGAATCCAGCTTGTAGCGCAGCAGCATCGCCGGACTGGTGAGAGTCAGCCAGCCGCCGCTGCGGGCCTGGGTGACCGCCACCGCGGGCCAGTCCCTCTGCTGCACGACGGCCGTCGGCGCATCGACGAACCTTCCCTGCGGCGAGTACTCCATGCGCACCAGCGACGGCGTCAGGAACTCGAAGCGAGCGTCTCCCGCGATGATTGCCGTCGTTGCGTGAGCCTGCGGAAGCGTAACGAGCAGCGCCGCCGCTGCGGCGCCGAAGATATGGCGGATCCTCATTGCGACCTAGTGTACCCGTCCGTCAGCGTGTCGAGGAAGGCGATGACGTCCTGGATCTCCGCCGGAGTGAGCGCGGGCTGAGCGCCGGGGTGGCGATTGAACGGCGCGTCCACCGTATCGACGTTGGCCCGGTACTGCGGCGGAATGTCGTCGTACTTGATCACGCGGCCGGCGGCATCGCGTGGGTAGAAGCGGCCCGGCTGGATGTCGCGATTGACGTAGAAGTCGAGCACCTCCTCGAGACTGCGAAACACTCCGTTGTGGAAGAATACGCGCCGCAGCGCGACGTTTCTCAGGGTCGGTGTCAGGAACATGGCGCAGTACTGGGTCGATGTGCGCATGTCGGTGCGGTATGGGCCGCAGATCCCCAAGTCATAATAATTTGGATCGCGGTTCGCGGGGATGGCCGGATTGCGCGGCGCGCCGAGCGCCTCGAACTGATGATCGGTGAAGAGCGGCGGCGCGCCGTCACGGCCCGGCTGATCGAGATGACACGCGGCGCAGTTGCCCTTCGCCGGGTCGTTGAAGAGGAGATAGCCGGCGAGCTCGGCGTGCGTGAGCCGCGCCTTGCCTTCGAGCCATGCGTCGTATTTGCTGGTGAAGGGATGAAAGGTGGGATCTTCGATCTCGAACCGTCCGATGGCGAACATCGCCTCATCGACCGTCATGCCTGGGTTTTGCAACAGGCCGGCGCCGAAAAGCTGCTGCATCTGCGCCGCGTACGGTCCCGTCGCCAGCTTGTGCGCCACATCCTGCATCGTGCCGCCATCCATCTCCGCCGGATTGTAGAGCGGGCCATTGATCTGCTGCTCGAGGGTATCGGCGCGGCCGTCCCAGAAGAGCCCACCCTGCGGCACGAGGTTGGTCGCCGCCGCCTGGGGCGTCAGCGCCGTCTTCAAGGCGCGGGCATGGCCCGTGGCGGCCTGGGCCTGCTGAGTGAGCGGGACCACGACGTCATTGCCGTTCTCGACGTCCGGACCAATCGTGAACGCCGGCTGGCGGTAGAGGTAACGCAGGGACGGCACCGCGCGAAAGCCCGGCGTCGCCACGTGAGGTCCTCCCATCACCACTGGCAAGCTGCCGGCAGGCCCGTAGGCAAGTGCCGGATCGTGGCAGCTCGCGCAGGACATCCGTCCCGAGCCCGAAAGGGTCGGGTCATGAAAGAGTCGCACCCCCAAGAGTGCCACGGCCGAGAGCGGCGGCTCCGGGGGCACTGTGAGCTTGACGGGGTGAGGGTTCTCACCCAGCGCGAGCCAGAGCGCGTCCCGCGGCCCACTCACCCAGGTGCTCAGCGGCACTGGAGAAAAAACGACGAAGCCGGCGGCCGCCAGGAGCAAAGCTCCCAGCGGCACGCCGGCTATTGAGATGACTCGCCGAGAAGTCTCAGGCGCCAGCCTTCGACCCCTTCTTCGCATGCGCAGCCGCATACCACGGATTGACATAGATCGGCTCGCCCGTCTGCCCGCTCAAGAAGAGCGGCGAGTTCATACGATGCTGCGAGAAGTCGAACATGTCCATGATGCTTCCCGTCGTGGCATCGAATGCGCCGCCACCCAGGCGCTGACCGTGCAGCCAATTGTCCTCGATGAAGCGCACGATGGACGCCTGCGAGACGTACGTATGACTCACGTAGTTCGCCCTCGCCCAGGGCGATATCACGAAGAACGGGATCCGCGTGCCGGGGCCGCACCGACCATTGACCGGCTTGCCGGCGAGGCCCAGGGGTTGGGTTCCCTTGCCGCAGATGCCGGCTCCGTCGAGCTGGTCGGCCGGGTAGTCGAACGAGGGGCTGGTGGCCGTTGCGAAGGCGTGGTCGTACCAGCCGTCGGAATCGTCCCAGGTGATGATGACCGCCGTGTCCTTCCACTCCGGCTGCCGCTGCAGGAAGTTGACGACCTTGGTTATCCAGGCCTGCTCGTCGAGCGGATCGGAGTAGCCGGCGTGGCCGTCCTGATACGCAGGCGCCTTGAGGAACGACACGGCCGGGAAGTTACCCGCGCGCACGGCGGCGTAGAAGTCGTTTACATCGTACTGGTGGTTCGCGGGGTCCAACTGGCTATCGGCGTCATATGTGTGACCGATGGCCGAGACGGACGCCGGCCGAGCGTGAGTCGGGTTGGCCGTCGACTTGAAGTACTGGAACCACATGTGGTGGGGGATATAGTCGGTCTCCTTCACCCCGGTGACCGTCGAGGTGGTGGAACGGCTGCAACCCGTAGTGTCGTTGGAGTTGGTGATCGCGAGGTCGAAGCCGCCCATGAAGCCGCCCCAGCTGATACGTTTGGCGTTGAGCAGGTCGCCGATGTTCTTGCTGAGCATCTCCACCTGGTTGGTGGTGCTCGAGCAGACGTCATAGGCCGGATCGACATCGCTGATCAGGTTGAGACCGCCGGCGCCGTCCTGAATGTAATACGCGCTCTCGTTGGTCGCGACGAGATCGACGCCGTTCGTCTGCCCCGAGACCGCCTCGAGCGCGCCGGGCGTCGACGGTCCGTACGTGTCGGTGTAGGCGTCGTCGCTCATTGCGAAGTGCTGGGCGTAGTTCCATAGGGCCGTCACGGTGTTGCCGTCGTAGTAACCCATGACCTGTCCCTTGGTCCCGAAAGCGCCGACGCCACCCGCAGTGGCAGTTCCTGTGTAGAGCGGAAAGAGGTCGTCCTTGCCGCCGTCATACGCCTCCTGCTCCGCGGTGTAGCCGTGGTTCTGGTCCGCCGTCGCAGCCTGCGTCCGATCCAGGCGGAAGGGATTGGCGGCGTTGGTCCCATTCAGGGGATTGGTGAAATTGGGATTGTTGGTCAGCAGATTGGCATTCGCCAGATTGTTGACCTTCGGGGTGCCGTGTTGCGCCTTGAACGGCGGCTCGCCGGCAGGATTGGTCGCGCTGGGATAGGTGGCGAAGTAGTGGTCGAACGAGACGTTCTCATCGTAGATGACCACCAGGTGCTTGATGGGCGTCGCGGTGTCAGGGCGTCCCCAGTACGAGGGACTCTGGGCGAGCGCCGCGGACCCGGCGCAGAACACTATCGCTGCCGAGCCGAGGACGGTCGGCAGCTTGCAAAAGAGGTTTCTCATGGAGAGGGCTCCCTTCATCAGAGGAAATGGGGTCGGTAGGACTCTAGCGAGGCACTGTGACGACCCGGTGACAGGGGTCGGCGGCCTTCGTTTCGTCGCGGCTGCGGTGGCATTTGCCGCAGATCGCCCCGCCAAGGCGCTATCGGATGCTCGGGCGCTGCAGTGATCGGGCATCATTACGGCTTGCGCCTGGGAGGTCTCTAAATGAAGCAAGCGGTCGCATTGATCGCGGCGTTCTCGATCACCACCGCCGCAGCGCTCGCCGCGCCGCTGAAAAGCGCCCCGGGCAAGAGCCCGTCCGAATCCGCTACGGCTCCCGCAGGCACCTTCACATCGCGCGCGGTGAAAAGCACGGGAACGGTAACCGTCGAGGGTCACAGGATCGCCTACGACGCGGTGGCGGGCACGATCATCGTGCATCCGAAAGGTTGGGATGATGCCGCCAAGCCCCAGGGGTCGAAGGACGCGCTCGGGACAGCCGACGGCCCACCCGTCGCGTCGATGTTCTACGTTGCCTACTTCAAGCAGGGAGCCGACCCGCACACACGTCCGCTGACCTTTCTTTATAACGGCGGCCCCGGCTCATCCACCATCTGGCTGCACATGGGCGCGTTCGGCCCGGTGCGGGTCGTCACGAGCAACGACTCGCACACTCCTCCCGCCCCGTACCGCACGGTGGACAACGCCTACAGCCTGCTCGATGCCTCGGACCTCGTATTCATCGACGCCCCCGGCACGGGCTTCAGCCGCATCGAGGGCAAAGACAAGAAGCAGTCGTTCTGGGGAGTCGACCAGGACGGCAACGCGTTCACCTCCTTCATCACTCAGTTCCTGTCGCAGTATGGCCGCTGGAATTCGCCGAAGTATCTCTTCGGGGAAAGCTACGGCACACCTCGCTCCGCGGTGCTCATCAACGACCTCGAGACCGGGCAGAGCATCGACTTCAACGGCGTCATCCTGCTGTCGCAGGTTCTCAACTTCAATCTGATGGCCGATGCGCCGCAAGGCAATCCCGGCGTCGATCTGCCCTATGAGATCGAGTTGCCGACCTTCGCCGCCACGGCCTGGTACCACCACAAGATCGGCTCGCAGTCGGGAGACCTGGAGAGCTTCCTGCAGGAGGTCGAGCAGTTCGCCATGGGCGACTACGCCGACGCGCTCGCTCAGGGGGCGAACCTTCCCGAGGATCAGTTCAACGCCATCGCCGCGAAGCTGCACGACTACACCGGGCTCCCCGTCACCTACATCAGGAAGGCGGACCTGCGCGTCAGCGGCCCGGAGTTCTCGCAGCAGCTGCTGAATGACTCGGACCTGACCACGGGCCGGCTGGATTCGCGCTTCGCCGGTCCCGTCATGGACCCGCTGGGTGAGGACGCCGCATACGATCCGCAGGCGGCGGCCATCAGCTCAGCATACGTTTCGGCATTCAACGACTACGTTCGCCGCGACCTGCACTACACGACGCAGCAGGCTTACTTCCCCGAGATCGATATCTGGAATATCTGGCAATTCAAGCATCAGCCCCCTGATGCGCCCTTTCAACTGGCGGGCGCGGTCAATGTGATGCCGGACCTCGCCACCGCGATGAAGTACGATCCCAACCTCAAGATCTGCCTGAACGGCGGCTACTTCGACCTGGCCACGCCCTTCTTCCAGGGCATGTACGAGATGCACCACCTGCCGATCCCCTCGAGCCTGCAGTCCAACATCGAGTATCACTACTACCAGTCGGGTCACATGGTCTATGCCAACGGGACCTCGTTGAAGCAGATCCATGACAACGTGGCGGCCTTCATCCGCAGGAACGCCGGCCAGGCGGGGGAATGACCATGAGCATGAAAGGCATTTCCGCAGTCGCAGCCGCGACCCTGTTCGCTCTGGTGCAGGGTTGCGCCATTCAGCCGCCGCAGAATCAGCAGGCGGCGGACAATGTGTCGACGGACAATCAGTCGCCCGAGACATCGGCGACCGACTCCGGAACGACTGCGAAGAAGGCTCACCGGCACCACGAAACCAATCCCTACTTCCGCACCGTCACCAGCACGACGGAAGGGTCGGTGACCGTCGAGGGCAAAACGATCCACTATCACGCCGTCGCGGGCCTCCTGATCGTGCATCCGAAGGGCTGGAATGATGCGGCCGACAAGAGCGGTGGCAACCGCCATCACACGCCCAAGAGACCCCCTGAGGCGTCGATGTTCTATGTCGCGTACTTCAAGGACGGCGAGAGCCCGAGTGACCGCCCGATCACGTTCGCCTACAACGGCGGGCCCGGCTCCTCGACCATGTGGCTGCACATGGGCTGTTTCGGACCGCACCGGGTAGTGACCTCGGACCATACGCATACTCCGCCCGCCCCTTACCAGCTGGTCAACAACGACTACAGCCTGCTCGATGCCAGCGATCTGGTGTTCATCGATGCCCCCGGCACGGGGTTCTCGCGCGTGACGGCGGGCGCGGAGAAGGACTTCTACGGCGCCGATCAGGACGTGCACGCCTTCTCCGAGTTCATCATGCAGTTTCTGTCGCAGTACGGACGCTGGAACTCGCCGAAGTACCTCTTCGGGGAAAGCTACGGCACGCCGCGCTCGGCCAACCTGATCAACGTGCTCGAGACTGAGGACGACACCGACTTCAACGGCGTGATCCTGCTGTCGCAGATCCTGAGCTACGACGAGTCGACCGGCATGGCCCGTTTCGACCCCGGCGTCGATCTGCCGTACGAGCTGGCGCTGCCCACGTATGCCGCGACCGCGTGGTACCACCACAAGCTGCCCAACTCCGGCCAGCCGCTCGAGCCCTTCCTCACAGAGGTGGAGCAGTTCGCGCTGACGGATTACGCGCAGGCGCTGCGCGCGGGCTCGACCCTGACTCCTGACCAGCGCGATGCGATCGCGGCGAAGCTGCACGATTACACCGGTCTGCCGCTGAGCTATATCGAGAAAGCCGACCTGCGCATCGACGGCGGCGAGTTCGAGCAGAACCTCCAGGGCGGTGCCGACACGACCACCGGTCGGCTCGATACCCGCTTCTCGGGGCCGTCGCTCGACCCGTTGAGCGAGCGCGCGGATTACGACCCGCAGTCGGCCGCGATCGGATCCGCGTACGTGTCGGCCTTCAACAACTACGTGCGCAAGGATCTGCACTACGGCATGAAGATGCGCTACCGGCCGTCGCTACGACTCTTTCCCACGTGGAACTCCCGGCACCAGCCGCCGGGGGCCCCCGGGCCGTTGCCGCAAGGGCTCAACGTGATGCCGGACCTCGCCAACGCGATGAAGTACGACCCTGACCTCAAGGTCATGCTCAACGGCGGTTACTTCGATCTCGCGACACCATTCTTCGAGGGAATGTATGAGATGGCGCACCTGCCGATGCCGAGAAAGCTCCAGGCGAACATCGAGTATCACTACTACGAGTCCGGCCACATGGTGTACGCGCATACCCCGGCGCTGAAGCAGCTGCACGACAACGTCGCGGCGTTCATCGCGAACACGGAGCACCAGCAATGAGACAGATGGTCCCATTCGTGGCGGCGTTGTCGCTTGCCACCGCCGCTCTCGCGGCCCCGCCCAAAGCCCCTCCCGGGAAGAGCCCGCCCGAATCCGCAGGAGCCCCCGCAAGCGTCTTCGCGGGGCGGACCGCGAAGAGCACCGGAACGGTGACCGTCGAGGGCCACAAGATCGCCTACGAGGCGATGGCCGGCAGCATCGTCGTGCACCCCAAGGGATGGGACGATGCCGCCAAACCCCAAGGCGCAAAGGATGCGATCGGCACGGCCGACGGGCCACCTGTCGCCGCGATGTTCTACGTCGCCTATTTCAAGCAGGGGGCGGATGCGCGCACGCGCCCGGTGACCTTCCTCTATAACGGCGGTCCCGGCTCATCGACCGTCTGGCTGCACATGGGCGCCTTCGGTCCGGTGCGCGTGGTCACGAGCAACGACACCCACACGCCTCCGGCGCCCTACGGCGCGGTCGACAACGCCTACAGCCTGCTCGATGCCTCGGATCTGGTATTCATCGATGCCCCGGGCACGGGCTTCAGCCGCATCGAAGGTAAGGAGAAAAAGAAGGCGTTCTATGGTGTCGATCAGGACGCCTATGCGTTCTCCGCCTTCATCACGCAATTCCTGTCGCAGTACGGCCGCTGGAACTCACCCAAGTATCTCTTCGGTGAGAGCTACGGCACACCCCGTTCCGCGGTGCTCATCAACGACCTCGAGGCCAACCGGGACATCGACTTCAATGGCGTCATCCTCCTCTCTCAGATCCTGAATTTCGATCTGAGCGCGGATCAGCCGGAGTCGAATCCCGGGATCGAGCTGCCCTACGCAATCGAGCTGCCGACCTTCGCGGCCACGGCCTGGTACCACCACCTGCTCGGCTCGCAGCCGGCGGACCTGCAGAGCCTCCTCCGTGAAGTCGAGGGGTTCGCGATGGGTGATTACCTGCACGCGCTCGATCAGGGGGCGAACCTTCCCGAGGACCAGTTCGACGCCATCGCCGCCAAGCTCCACGACTACACGGGCTTGCCGCTCGCCTACATCAAGAAGGCGGACCTGCGCATCAGCGGCCTGCAGTTCGAACACGAGCTGCAGAACGATTCCGGCCTGACCACGGGCCGGCTCGACTCGCGCTTCGCTGGTCCCACCATCGACCCATTGGGCGAGTATGCGGAGTACGATCCGCAGGCAGCGGCGATCAGCTCGACATACGTCTCGGTGTTCAACGACTACGTTCGCCGCACGCTCCACTACACCACCGCGGAGACGTACTACCCCGAGATCGACAACAATTCTTGGGAACTGAAGCATACGCCGCCCGGTGACTCCACTCCGTCGATCCTCTCGGTCAACGTGATGCCGGACCTCGCCACCGCGATGAAGTACGACCCCAACCTCAAGATCTGCCTGAATGGCGGCTATTTCGACCTGGCAACGCCCTTCTACGAAGGAATGTACGAGATGCACCACCTGCCGATTCCGCAGAGCCTGCAATCGAACATCGAGTACCACTACTACCAGTCCGGTCACATGGTCTACGCCAACGACGCCTCGTTGAAGCAGCTGCACGACAACGTGGCCGCCTTCATCCGCAAGACCCACAACCAGGCAGGGGGCTGACCATGAGCGACAAAATGCGCACCACCCTCCTCACCAGGGGCATTGCCGCGGCCGCCGCTGCCTGTGTGTTCGCTCTCGTTCAAGGCTGCGCCGTGCAACCGACACAGACACAGACTTCGGCCGACTACGCGGCGTCGGATACCGGATCCAGCGATTCCGTCGTAGCCGACCGCAAACCTCCCGGGCAATCCCGTTGGGCGAAGGCTCACGGTCACGAGAGCAATCCCTACTTTCGGACCACCACCAGCACGACTGAAGGCACGGTGACGGTCGAGGGCAATACGATCCACTATCACGCGGTCGCGGGCCTCTTGATCGTGCATCCGAAGGGCTGGGATGACGCGGCTGGCAAGGGTGGCGGCGATGATTCGCCTATGGCTCGACACGACGAGCATCACGCCAAGAAGCGGTCGCCCGAGGCGTCGATGTTCTACATCGCCTACTTCAAGGACGGCGAGAACCCGGGCGACCGCCCTATCACGTTTCTCTATAACGGCGGACCCGGCTCCTCGACGGTGTGGCTGCACATGGGCGCATTCGGACCCCGGCGGGTGGTGACCGCCGACCATACGCACACGCCGCCCGCGCCCTACCAGCTGGTCAACAACGACTACAGCCTGCTCGATGCGAGCGATCTCGTGTTCATCGACGCGCCTGGCACGGGGTTCTCGCGGGTGAAGACGGGCGCAGAGAAGAGCTTTTACGGGGCCGATCAGGACGTCCACGCCTTTTCCGAGTTCATCATGCAGTTCCTGTCGAAGTACGGCCGCTGGAACTCGCCCAAGTACCTGTTCGGCGAGAGCTATGGCACGCCGCGCTCGGCCAACCTGATCAACGTGCTCGAGACGGAGGACGCTACCGACTTCAACGGCGTGATCCTGCTGTCGCAGATACTCAACTTCGACGATACGGTCGATGCCGTCGTTGACAATCCCGGTGTCGACCTCCCCTACGAGCTTGCGCTGCCGACTTATGCCGCTACGGCCTGGTACCACCACAAGCTGCCCGATGCGAGCCAGTCGTTCGATTTGCTCCTCAGCGAAGTCGAGCAGTTCGCGATGGGCGACTATGCCGCGGCGCTGCGCGCCGGCTCGACCCTGAGCTCCGATCAACGCGATGCGATCGCCGCGAAGCTGCACGACTACACCGGCCTGCCGGTGAGCTACATCGAGAAGGCGAATCTGCGCATCGACGGCGGGGAATTCGAGCACAGTCTGCAGGGCGATGCCGACGTGACGACTGGCCGGCTCGATTCACGCTTCTCGGGTCCGTCGCTCGATCCGTTGAGCCAGCGCGCGGACTATGACCCGCAGTCGGCCGCGATCGGGTCCGCATACGTCGCCGCATTCAACGGCTACGTCCGCAGGGACCTCCATTACGGGATGGGGATGCGATACAGGCCGGTTTATAACGTCTTCGAGAAGTGGGACTTCCAGCACCAGCCGCCTGGCTCCGGTACGCCGCTACCGCAGGCGCTCAACGTGATGCCGGACCTCGCCAATGCGATGAAGTATGACCCCGACCTCAAGGTCATGCTGAACGGCGGCTACTTCGACCTGGCGACACCCTTCTACGAAGGCATGTACGAGATGGCGCAGCTGCCGATGCCGAAGAAGCTGCAGGCAAACATCGAGTATCACTACTACGAGTCAGGGCATATGGTCTATGCCCACGTGCCGGCGCTGAAGGAGCTGCACGACAACGTGGCCGCGTTCATCGCGAACACCGAGCACCAGCAGGTGAATCAGCGGCAGGACGATCAGCAGTAGCTAGATTACCCTCGCCGATAGACTTGCCGGCGGCGTCAGCTCTTGTCCTCGAGGTCGGCAGTAAATCCGATGGGCCGTCGCTTGGGTGGGGGTCGGTTCATGAGCTGGCGGATGGCCGACAGGATGGCGGCAACCGCCTCGTCGTGGATGGCGAGCTTCTTCTCGATGCGTGCCTCGAGCTCATCGATCCTATGAGCGAGCTCCGTATTCGAGGCGAGGAGTTCGCGCATGCGGACGAAAGCGCGCATGATCTCGATGTTTACGGCGATGGCACGCTCGCTGCCAAGCACCGAGGAGAGCATCGCGACGCCCTGCTCGGTGAAGACGTAGGGCATATAGCGGCGCCCACCTCGGCTCGGTGTTGAGATCACAGGCTGTGATCTCAACACGTTCCGCTCGGCAGCGGTGAGCTGGAACAAGGTCGAACAGACCCTCACTCGTGAGTTGATCGCGCACGTACAGCGTGATCAGGATGGCCGCGGCAAGCGCGATCGAAAACCCCGCGACGTTGATGAAGCTATAGAGCTTGTGCCGTAGAAGCCCCCGAGCCGCAGTGCGCAGGCCCTCAGTTCTCAGTCAACAGCTGCGTGCGATCGCGCGCGGGCTCCTGCCAGCCGCCGCCCAGCGCCTCGTAGAGGTGCACCAGGGCCTGCAGCCGGGCGAGCTTCGCCCGGGCCAGCTCGTCCTTGGCCTCGAATAGTGTCTGCTGCGCCTGCAGCACGTTGAGCAGATCGGCGACTCCCTGGCGGTATTGCAGTTGGGAGATGCCGAATGCCTCCCTGGCGGCGTCGACCTCGCGGCGGAGGTGCTCTTCCTCGCGGGCATAGTTTGCTACCTGGCCAAGCGCGCTCTCGACGTCGGCATAAGCGTTGAGCACGGTTCCCTGGTAGTCGGCCACCAGCTCCTCCTGGGTCGCGTAGGCCAGATCCTTCTCCCCGACAAGCTTTCCGCCCGCGAATATGGTCTGCACGAGCTGGGCGCCGGCGTCCCAAACGGCGCTCGGGCCATGCAACAGGGTATTGACCGCCGTGCTGCCGAATCCGTCGCTGCCGCCGAGCGCGATCTGCGGCAGAAAGGCCGCGCGCGCTGCCTGAAGATTCGCGTGCGCGGCGGCAAGATTGGCCTCCGCCTCGGCCACATCCGGCCGGCGCAGCAACAGCTGCGAGGGCAGTCCCGCAGCCACAACGGGCAGCGCCAGGCCATCCGAATTCGGTGCATGGACATCGAAGGACTCCGGCGGCCGGCCCAGCAGGACGGCGAGCGCGACGCGCGCTTCGAGCTCCTGCTCTTCGAGCACGGGCAGCTCCGCCCGGACCGATTCGACCTGCGCCTCCTCCTGTGCCAGATCCAGGTGTGATGCCGTGCCCGCGGTGACTTTGAGCTTGATGGTGGTGAGGATTCCATCGATCGCGGTGATGTCCTCCTGCGCGATGGAGATCTGCTCGCGTAAGGCCAGGACGTTGAAATAGCCGTCGGCGACGGCCGCCGTGACTGAGAGCGCCGTCACCTGCTGCGCGAAGCGGGACGCCTTGAGGGCTTCGGTTGCAGAGCGCAGGTTGTCAGCCTGGAGACCCCAGACATCCAGGTCATACGACGCATCGAGATTCAGGCTGAAAGCATTGCCGGTCGACACGCGCTGGCTTCCCGTCTGCACGGCGGACGTGCCTACGCCCGCCCGAACCGCATCGCCCTCGAGGTCGACCTGCGGAAAGAGCGCGGCGTTCTGGATCGTGACCTCCGCCCTCGCCTGCCGCAACCGCGCCGCCGCGGCGGCGAGATTGCGATTGTCAGCCTGCGCCAGGGTGATGAGGTTGGATAGCTCCGGGCTATCGAACGCGCGCCACCACCCCGCCCTGGGCCATACCCGCGCGGCCGCCGCCGCCGGTCCCGAGAACTTTGCCGGCACCATCGGCCGCGTCAGAACCTGCGGCGGGCGCGTCGCGCATGCTGAGAGAAGAATCACGAGGCCGGCCGCCGCCGCTTGCCTACTCATAGCGCAGCGCGTGGATGGGACTGGTGCGGGCCAGCCGAAGCGTGTTCGCATACACCGTCGCCCAGGCAATGACCAGGGCCAGGGCGCCCGCGGTGAGGAAGTAAACGGGGTTCAGCGTGATCCGATAAGCGTAGTGCTCGAGCCACTGGTGGAGATAGAGATACGCGACCGGCCAGGCGACGGCGTTCGCAGCCAGCACCGGCACCGAGATCCGCCACAACATCAGCCTCATGATGTCGTTCGTGCGCGCTCCCGACACCTTGCGGATGCCGATCTCCTTGGTTCGCCGCTCGGCGGTGAACACCGCGAGGCCGAAGAGGCCGAGACAGCCGATGAGTACGGCGACGACCACGAAGACGGCGAACATCGTCCCCTGCTTCTCGTCCGCCGCGAACTGATCGTTGAACGCATCCGTGAGAAAATAGCTGTCCATTGCCACAGAGGGAGCGATGGAACGCCAGGCGGTCTCGATGAAGTGGAGCGCCTGCGGTAGCTGGGCGGCGCGCACACGCAGCGAGAGGAAGGTTGCCTGGCCGCCATCCGGTAGATACACCGACGGCTCCGGCAACCCGCTCACGCCCTTCATCGTAACGTCATCGAGGACACCAATCACCCTCATGTTCCCCCATGGCGTCGCGAGCGTCTGTCCAACTGCCCGCTCCGGCAAATACCCCAGCCGATGCGCAGCCATCGAATTGATCAACACGGGCAAAGGGCTCGATCCTCTCGGCGTGTCGAGATCCTGCGACTGCGACAGCAGCCGACCGGCGACCAACCTGATCCCGTAGAGCTGCGGAAAGGTCGGCCCCGCGCGCATGAAGCGGATGCTCGTGCCCGTGGGAAGCTGGTCGGACCGGATCGTCAGATAGAAAGAGTTCCAGAGATCGAGCGGCACGGTGTCGGACAGAGCCGCCGCATCGATTCCAGGGCCCGAGCGCAGGATTCGCGCCAGGCTGTCTCGCGCCGCGGGAGACAGGTTGATGAGATCGCGCAGCACGACCACACTGTCACGATTGAACCCGAGGTCGACTGTGCGCGCATAGCTGATCTGTCGGAACACGACCATTGCCGCGATACCGACCGCGATGGAGACCGCGAACTGGGAGACGACCAGCACCGATCGCAGCATCCCCGAGCCGCTGCGCTCACTTCCTCCCGACTTCAGAGCCGCTGCGGGTCGAAACCCGGAGAGCACCAAAGCCGGGTATGTCCCGCTCAGAAGACCCACCCCAACGGCGCCACCCACCATGGCCAGAATCAAGCGCCAATCAGTGAGATAGTGCAGCCGCAGGGGCTCGCCGAGGAAGCGATCGTATGCCGGCAGCAGTATCTCGGCGAGCGAGAGCGCGACGCCGAGGGCCACGAGGGCCATCACCGCCGCCTCGCACAGCACCTGCAGAGCTATCTGCGCCCGCGTCGCTCCCGCCACTTTCCGTACGGCGATTTCCCGCTCGCGCAGCGTGGCGCGTGCCGTCGCGAGATTCATGTAATTGCTGCAGGCCACGAGCACGATGAGAAATGCGATGACCGCAAACCCGTAGACCGTCGCGCGATTCCCGCCCGGCGTCATGCCGCCGTATTGGTCGTTGTCCAGGTGGACCTGACGGAAGGGAATCAGACGAAAGCGCTCCGCCTGGCTGCCCCGGACACGCATGCCGAGATCCTTGAAGTCGACCGAACCGTCCAGAATGGGATCGAGCGCCGCGAGGACCGCGGCGGGTCGGGCCCCTGGCGCAAGCTCCACGTATCCATAAGCGCCGAGCGTTGCTTCCCAGAAGCCATCCTTCTCCGTCTGCGTCACTTCATCGGCCTGCGAGCGATTCGAGACGACGAAGTCAGCGACCAATTGTGTATCGTGTGGCAGGTCTCGCATCACACCCGTGACGGTCAGCGGGTGTGTGACTCCATAACCGTAGCAGGACGGGTCATGCGGCGCACAGTAGTCGATGAGCTTGCCGCTCACTCGCAATACCTTACCCATAGGATCGCTGTCGCCAAAGTACCTGCGCGCCATACTTTCGGAGACGACGATCGATTCGGGCTGCTGCAGAACCTGTGCCGGAGCGCCGCGCAACAGAGGGACTCTCAGTACCTGAAAGAAATTGGGATCCACCACCGTGACCGTCTCGTACCCTTTGCGATCCGCGGCTATGACGGTCATCTTTTCCGCAACCAGGTGAACTACGGCCTTCACCTGCGGAATCTTCTGACCCACCGCCGTGAGGACGGGAAATGGACACCCGGTCGATGACATCGGCACGTTGCCTGGCAGATAAAATGTCGCGGCCAGCCTGTAGAGATTCTCCGTGCCGGGCATCCAGGCGTCGTAGGAAACCTGATCCCGCACGAAGAGCAGAATGAGGATGGCGCAGGCGAGAGCGATCGCCAGCCCCGCCACGTTGATGAAGCTGTACAGCTTGTGGCGGAGGAATCCGCGCAACGCCATTTGCAGGTAGTGGCGCAGCATTGCCTATTCGTACCGCAGCGCGTGGACGGGACTCGTGCGCGCCAGGCGGAGCGTGTTCCCGTAGACGGTCGCCCAGGCGATCAGCAATGCCACGGCGCCGCCGGCCAGAAAATAGAGCGGGCTGAGGGCGATCCGGTCGGTGTAACCGTCGAGCCAATGCCGCAGATAGATGTACGCAACCGGCCACGCAATGACATTCGCAACCAGCACCGGGATCGAGATCCGCCAAAGCATCAGCCTTACGATGTCACCGGTGCGAGCGCCTGAGGCCTTGCGGATGCCGATCTCCTTGGTCCGCCGCTCCGCGGTGAACACCGCCAGGCCATAGAGTCCGAGACATCCGATTAGAACCGCGACGATCACGAATACGCCCGAGCATCGCGCCCTCCCGTTCATCCTCGCTGTAAAGCTCGATCGAAGGTCTGATCCAGAAACCAGCGCTGGATGGCGACCGCCGGCATGAAATCGTGCCACGTTCGATCGATGAAACCCAGGGTCTGCGGGATCGCGTCCCGGACGCAGCCGCACGGAGATCTGCATCCCCCAGTCCGGGATATACACATAGATCATCGGCACGGCCGGTTCTCGCGCTCCGTGGAGCTTGGCATCGGCGAGCACGCCCACGATGCGCACGTGGTTATGGTTATAGACGACGACCCGCCCGACAGCCTGCTGCGGGCTGAAACCGAGTTGACGCGCCGCCGCGGCGTTGATGAGAATGTTGCGGCCTTCATTGAGCGGATCACCCACTCTGCCAATGCCGGTGCTGTTCAGCCGGTCCGCCCCCCGATCCGACAGGAGCCGGCCGGCGAGCAGCGGTATGCCGTAGACCTGGGGATAATCCGGGCTGATGACCGTCGTGTTGATCGTGACGCGGCCGGGCCTGTCAGGCACCTGGAGAAGCGAGTTCGACTGGCCCCGGTCGAACGGCACGTAACTCGACAGGCCTACCGCTGCAACTCCCGGATTTGACCGCAGCGCCTGTTCCAAGGCCTCTTCTTTTTCGCCGATCAGCCGGCTGTCGCCATTGATCACGACGATGCTGTGATGAAGAAAGCCCAGATCCATTGCACGCGCGTAATTGACCTGCCTGAAGACGACGGCGGCTGCGATACCCATGCCGACGGACACCGAAAACTGCAACACCACCAGGACGTTGCGCAGTCCCCCAGACCGGTGCGGCGCGGTATCGCCCGCGCGCAAGCCGCCGATCGGACGCAGCCCGGAAAGCACCAGCGCCGGATAACTGCCGCTCACGAGGCCGGTCACAACCGCGATGCCGGCGAGCAAGAGCGGCAGCTGCCAGTCGCTCGTATAGTGAAGCGCGATCGGCCGCTGTAGGAAGTGATCGAACAGCGGCATCAGTATCTCCGCCAGCGCGAGCGCCAGCATCAGGGAGATCAACGCCACCAGTACGGCCTCACCCAGAAATTGCAGAACGAGCTGACCCCGGCCGGCTCCCAGAACTTTCCGCAGCGCGATCTCGCGCGCCCGCAACGTCGCCCGCGCGGTCGTCAGGTTCATGAAATTGAAGCAGGCGACCAGCAGGGTCAGGACACCGATAGCCATTACGCTGTAAAGCGTGTTCCAGCTTCCCGGAGGCGTCGCATTGTATTGCCACCGTGAAGAGTCGAGATGTACCTGGGTGAAAGGCGTGAGATGCGCCTTGTATACCGCGCTACTGATAATGCGTCTGCCGGCATATCGGGTCAGCACCGGAGTCACGTCCTGGTCGAAAATCGCGCGCCAACGCTGCCGCCACGGCTCTCGCGGTAAGCCCGGGGCCAGGCGGACGTAGCCGAAGCCATCCTGGCTGAACCAATCCTCTTTCAGGCTCTCGGGAATCGGGCTGGCCAGCGAATTGGTGGGGATGAACGCGTCGCCGACCAACTGAGTGTTGTGCGGCAGATCGCGGATGACGCCCGTCACCCGCAACGAGACCTGCGGACACGCGGCCGCGTGAGGGTCGCAATTGCCCTCGGCGGCCATGATGGTGCGACCCGACGGGATCGGCGTCGCCAAAGAACTCCTTGGCGACCGATTCGCTCAGGACCACCGATTCCGGCTGGCGGAATACCGTGCCGGGATTTCCCTCGACAAGCGGCACCCGGATGACGTTGAAGAACTCCGGGTCCACGATGCTCGACCGTCTGCAGGAACTGACGGTCGCCGCTCGTCAATGTCATGCCCCAGGTGTAGAGCCGCGTCATCCCGGTCACTCCCGGGATGTCGATCGCGCATTGCGGCAGGCATCGGGTACGGAGTAACGGCCATCGGCAGCGGCGTACGACCGGGAAGATCGATCGTCAGCTCCACGCGATAGAGATTTCGCGTGTCGGGGATCCAGGTGTCGTAAGAGAGCTCATCACGCACGAACAGGATCACGAAGATGATGCACGTCAACCCCACGGCGAGACTCGCGATGTTGATCGCACTGTATAGCCGATGGCGGACGATTCCGCGCGCCGCGACCGACAGATAATGACGCCACATGCCAGTCGCCTCAGACGGCCATTCGTACTCGTTCGGTGACGATCGCGCCGTCCAGGAGATTGACGATGCGATGCGCATATTCGGCGTGCGGGCGGGAGTGCGTGACCATGATGATGGTCGTGCCCTCCTCGTTGAGCTCGGTGAGGAGCTGCATCACCTCCTCGCCCGTCGCGGAGTCGAGGTTGCCGGTCGGCTCGTCGGCGAGGATCAGCTTGGGTTTCGCGACCACGGCGCGTGCGATCGCCACGCGCTGCTGCTGGCCGCCTGAGAGCTGCTGCGGCCGGTGCCGTGCGCGGTGGGCGATCTTCATTCGCTCCAGCGCCTCGCGCACCCGCGTCTTGCGATCCCGGGCCGATACGTCCCTGTGGTAGAGGAGCGCGAGCTCCACGTTCTCGAACACATTGAGCTCATCGACCAGATTGAAGCTCTGGAAGATGAACCCGAGGCTGTTCTTGCGCAGGTCCGAGAGCTGGCCTTCCGACCAGCCGGCGATGTTCTGGCCCGCAAACCAGTACTCCCCCGACGACGGGCTGTCGAGCATGCCGACGATGTTGAGCAGCGTCGACTTGCCGCAGCCCGAGGGTCCCATGACGGCCAGGAACTCGCCCGCCGCGACGTCGAAATCCACGCTGCGCAGCGCGGTAGTCTCGACCTCGGTGGTGCGATAGACCTTCGTGAGGTGTTTCAGTGACAGCATCGGACTCTTCCTGGAGGATCAGTTCTGGCGGTTGGATTTCTCGAGCTCGACCCGCTGGACGCGCTCGAAGCCCTGGTAGCTGGAGACAATGACCCGCTCGCCCGGCTCGAGCCCGTCGAGGACCTCGACGTGATCGGGGTTGCGGCGGCCGAGCGCTATCCTGCGGCGCGGGGCGTACTTCCCGTCGGGAGTCAGGACGAAGGCCCAGTGCCCGCCCGTGTCCTGGTAGAAGGGCCCGTTGGGCAGCATCAGTGCCGTGGCCGCGCCTCCCAGCTCCAGCTTGGTGTCCATCGCCTGCCCCACGGTAATGCCGTGCGGCACCGCACCTTCGAAGTTGAGGTCTACTTTGAATGTGCCATCGGAGACTTGCGGATAGATCTTGACGACCGTGGCGCGGAAGTCCCGGTCCCCGACGGAGAAGAGCGCCGTCTGCCCGAGGGCGATGCGGCCGAGATAGAACTCATCGACCTCGGCGGTCAGCTTGAATCGATCCAGGGAATCGACCTCTCCCAGCACCGCGCCGGCCATCTTGGACTGGCCCACCTTGGCATCGAGAGCCGTCAACTGCCCGGCGGTCGGTGCCCGGATGGTGAGTGCATCGAGACTGGCATGCGCGGTCGCGATGTTGTCTTTGAGCCAGACCAGGGTCTTGCCGAGCTGGGCGAGCTGGGTCGTCCGCAACCGTTGCTCCGACATCGCGCGAGGCGATGGTGGCATCGCGGAGCTTGAGCTCGTAGCGGTACTGCTCCTGCTCCTGCGCGTAGAGCATGGGCGCGATCGCATTGCCGTCGAGCAGGATCTTGTCGCGCGCCAGATCGCTCTTCAGGACGGCGAGCTGGTGCTCGATGTCGAGCAACTGGCTCTGATACTTGAAGCGGGTGTCCTCGAGCTGCAGCTTCGTGCCCTCGATGGTGTTGATCTGGCTCGAGATGTCGGCCTCGCGCGAAGCGACCTGCAGCCGCAGCGCGGTGTTGGAGAGCACGATCAGCGGCTGGCCCGCCTTCACGGTCGCGCCGTCCTCCGCCAGCACCTGCTGCACGCCTCCTCCCTGCTCGGTGGTGAGATAGAAAATGGTGAACGGCGCGACGGTCGCGCGCACGGCGATGTAGTCCTCGAACTTCCCCCGTGTCACCGTTCCGACCGTGAGCTGATCCGCTGGAACGCGATAGGTGTTGATGCCGATACCGTGCAGCAGCCAGGCAGCGGCGCCGATGACGAGCACCGCCGCCGCTCCGTACGGGCCGTAACGCCGCCAGGCAGGCGGGCGAGCGATGGGTTTGTCCATTCCACCACCGGCCGGAGGGGGTCCGGGCTCAGGGCCGCCCGCCCGCCTGCTCGACACATCAACTACTCGGCTCTCGCGCATGGCCATAGGTTTGCAATGCCTATGCCATTCAAAAATACATTGACTATCAAATAGTTAGCGCCGACGGCTGGCCGCACGGTGTCCGCCGGTGTACAACTGCAGCGGACAACTGTTCGGATTCGGACATTGGCACCGACGCAACCCGATCAAGCCCGCATCCTCATCGTCGACGACCAGGAGGACATCCTTCTCGCCGCTCGTCTGCTCCTGAAGCGGCACTTCGCAACCGTGAAGACACTGCGCGATCCCACCACGCTGCCGGAGCTGGTGCGCCGCAACGCGTTCGACGTTCTGCTCCTCGACATGAATTTTTCGACCGGCGCCGACAAAGGCGCCGAAGGGCTGGCGGTCCTCACCCAGGTGCTCGCGCTCGACAGCCAAGCTGTCGTGGTGCTCATCACCGCACACGGCGACGTTTCACTTGCGGTGGAGGCCATGAAGAAAGGCGCGGCCGATTTCGTCACCAAGCCCTGGGAGAACGAGCGACTGCTCGCGACCTTGATCGCCGCATCCAACCTGCGCCGCTCGCGGATCGAGGCGACGGAGTTTCGCGCCCGCAGTCAGGGGCTGGCGGAGGCCACGCGCATCGAGGGTCAGATGATCGGGACCTCCCCGCGCATGCTGCGCGTCTTCCAGACCGTCCGCCGCGCCGCACCCACCGATGCCAACGTGCTCATCCTGGGAGAGAACGGAACCGGCAAAGAGCTGGTCGCGCGCGAGATCCACCGACACTCGGCGCGCGCCGATCACGCCTTCGTGCGCGTCGATCTCGGCACGCTCTCGCCGCAGCTCTTCGAGAGCGAGCTGTTCGGCCACCGCCGCGGAGCGTTCACGGACGCCAGGCAGGATCGGATCGGACTACTGCGCGCCGCTTCCGGCGGCACGCTCTTTCTCGACGAGATCGGCAACGTGCCGCTGCATCTGCAGGGCAAGCTCCTCACCGCCATCGAGCGGCGCGAGGTGACGCCGGTCGGCGCCGAGAAACCCGAGCCCATCGACGTCCGCCTGATCAGCGCCACCAACCTCTCCCCGCAGCGTCTCGCCGACGAGAATGTATTCCGCCAGGACCTGCTCTACCGGATCAACACGGTGGAGATCGAGCTGCCGCCGCTGCGCGAGCGGCAGGAGGACATTCCGCTGCTCCTCGAGCACTTCATCGCGATCTATTCGGAGAAGTACAACGTAGCTCCCAAGCGATTGAGCGCGGCCGCGCTCGATCGCCTGACGGTGCATGCGTGGCCGGGCAACGTGCGCGCCCTGCGCCATGCGGTCGAGCGCGCCGTCATTCTGTGCGAAGGGGAAATGCTCGAGCCCGGCGACTTCTCGCTCGCCGCGATCGGATCGGCCGCGCCCGGGTCCGCGGCCGCCTCGCTCCCACTGGAGGCGGCGACGCTCGATGCCATGGAAAAGGACGCGATCCTGCGAGCGCTCGAGGCTCACGGCAGGAACATCAGCCGCGCCGCCGATGCGCTCGGCCTCACGCGTCCGTCGCTCTACCGGCGCATGCAGAAATATGGCCTCTAGCCCCTTTCGAACCGGCGTTGCCGTGCGGACGGCGGCACTCTTCCTGACGGTCGGCGCGGTGGCGTGGATGATCGCGAATACCCAGTGGTACGTGACCATCTTTCTTTTCATCGCCGCGACGCTCTACGAAGCCATCGCCCTGGTACGGTTCTCGAGCCAGTCGAGTCGCGAGGTCGCCCGCTTCCTCGATGCGCTGTCCGTGGACGACCTCTCGCAGAGCTTCAGCGGGCTCACCGCCGACGGAGCTCACCGGGAGCTCGGCACCGCGATGGAGCGCGTTTTGGCGCGCCTCCGCGCCAGCCGCTCGGAGCGGGACGAGCAGGCACAGTATCTTCAAACGCTGGTCAACCATGTACCCGTGGCGTTGATCTCCATCGACGAGCGCGGCGCGGTGAGATTGCTCAACATGGCGGCGCGGCGTCTCTTCGAGAGCTCGCTGACAAAGGCGGAGCAGCTCGCGCGGTACGGCGAGTCCTTCGCCGTGAGCTTCGAGTCACTCTCGCCGGGCAACACCGCGATCCTGCGAATGGAGCGCCCGTCCGGCGCCCTGCTCCTCAAGGCGGCGGCGACGGAGATTGCCGTGCGCGGGATGCGCACGCGGCTCGTATCGCTGCAGAACATCGAGAACGAGATGAGCGCCCAGGAGCTCGAAGCCTGGCAGACGGTCATCCGCGTCATGGCCCATGAGGTGATGAACTCACTTACGCCGGTGTCCTCTCTCGCTACCACCGCCCATGATCTGGTCAAGGACGTGCTCGTTCAGCTTCCCACGGATGGCCCGCACGCGGCCGCCCTGACGGATGCCCGTGACGCGCTGGAAACGGTGTCGAGGCGGAGTGAAGGGCTATTGCACTTCGTCCGCAGCCATCGGCGGCTGACGAAACCGCTCGCCGCGCGGATGGAGTCGATCCCCGTGCAGCGCCTGTTCGCGCGGATCCAACGGCTGCTCGCGGGCGACCTCGCCGATCGCGACATCCGTATGGTGAGCCGCGTCGAGCCCGAGACGCTGGAGGTCGCGGTGGACGCCGAGCTTCTCGACCAGGCGCTCATCAACCTGGTGCGCAACGCCATAGAAGCCCTGCGCGACACCCCTTCCGGAGAGATCGCCCTGTCCGCCTACCGGGAATCGGACGGACGGATCGCGATCTCGGTCGCCGACAACGGGCCGGGCATTACGCCCGACCAACGCGAGAAAGTGTTCGTGCCTTTCTTCACCACCAAGCGCCAAGGCAGCGGCATCGGTCTCACTCTCGTGCGCCAGATCGCCGCCGCGCACGGCGCCAGCGTCGACGTCGGCGAGAGCCCTGCAGGAGGAGCCGTGGTTCGAATGAGATTCTAAGCGAAAAATGCGCTATAACATATTGATTATAATGGCGCCCCCGGCCGGAGTTGAACCGACGACCTACCGCTTAGGAGGCGGTCGCTCTATCCACTGAGCTACGGGGGCGCCGCCGGGCGAAGTTTACAGGAGTATGCTGAGGTCGACAGGGTTACGGGAGTCCTCGATGAGCACGTCCCTCAGCCTCGGGAAGCGTCCTTTTCTCCACGTAGAAGTGCGCAGCGTTCCGGCGCTGCAGTCGATCGTGTGGCTGCGCCGCGGGTGGGAGGACCTCCGCAACATGAACCGGGCCAGCCTCGCGCACGGCGTCATCATCGCCATCATCGGCGCAGTGCTCCTCATGTTGGGCGGCACGCACCCTTATCTCGTTGCGGCTGCGGTGACCGGCTACCTGTTGGTCGGCCCCATCATGACCACGGGTCTGTGCGAGCTCTCCCGGCGCCGCGCCGCACGCGAGCCGCGAGGTTTCGATGAATCGTTGGAGGCCGTCACCCGCAATCCCGATGCGCTCATGCATTTCGGCGGAATCCTCGCCGTGATCGCGATCGTCTGGTTCGTCGCCTCGACGGTGCTGCTGCAGTCGACGCTGGGCATCCACGTGCCGAGCCTCTCCGTCGCCCTCTGGGGCGGCGCCGGCGATTTCGCCAGCACCCGGGAAGTCATCGCCTACTTCTCGTCGGGCGCCATCTTCGCAGTCACGGTGTTCGTGCTCTCCGTCGTCGCCGTGCCGCTCATCATCGACCGCCACGCCACCGCCTCCGAGGCCATGTGGGCCAGCGTGAAGGCGAGTGTGCACAACGTCCCGGCCATGATCATATGGGCGGCGCTCATCGTGGGACTGACGGCACTCGGCTTCGTGACCCTCCTTCTCGGCATGATCGTGGTCGCACCACTACTCGGGCACGCAACCTGGCACGCCTACCGCGACCTCGTGGGCTGACCCGGCCACTGGAACGATCGCTAAAGATTTTGATAGCCGGCGAATGTGCCGCGCGGTGTACTACCGCACATGGATGACAACGCCACCACTTTTCGCAAGCTTCATCAGAATACGACGCCGTTGCGACTCCCCAACGCGTGGGATGCCGGTAGTGCGCGTCTGTTCGAGAGCCTGGGAGCACGAGCGGTTGCCACCACCAGCGCCGGCGTCGCCTGGGCGCTCGGTTATGGAGACGGGCGGCTGCTGGCAGTCAGTGAGCTGATGTCTCTTGCATCCCGGATGACCCGCGTCATCAAAGTGCCGCTGTCTTTCGACATTGAAAACGGCTATTCGGACGAGCCCAGGGTCGTCGCCGGCCACGCTCTCCGTCTTGCCGAGCTTGGCATAGCCGGAATCAATATCGAAGACGGACGGGATGAGCCGGCGCTGCTGGCATCCAAGATCGAGGCGATTCGAGAGGCTGCCACGAAGGCGAATGTCGGCCTCTTCGTAAACGCGCGGTGCGATGTGTTCCTGGCCGGCCTGGTCGAGAAATCGAAGTTGCTTGACCAGACGGTTACGCGCGGGAAGCTCTACGCGCGAGCCGGTGCGGATGGCTTCTTTGTCCCTGGCATCGTGCAAGCCGACCACATCGAGGCGGTCGCGAGCGCTACCGCACTGCCTCTGAACGCAATGGCGTGGCCGGGTCTTGCCGCGGCGGCGGAGCTCGGCCGGCTGGGAGTGCGCCGGTTGAGCGCCGGCTCTGCCATCTCGCAGGTGCTTTGGGGCCGAGCCGAGGAACTGGCTCGTGAGTTTTTGGAGACAGGTGACTCCAATCCCCTCTCTCAGGCCGCGATGCCGTATTCTCGGCTGCAGACTCTGTTTCCAAAGACATAGACGGTGCGTGCTCAGGAAGATCTCTTTGCGAGCTACGCAGCATCTTGCGGAGCCGCGCAGCAGCGTCAATTTCCAAAGTACCGTGCAGGGCGGCGGCGGCTCCCGGAGCCTCGTCGGCTAACCGCGAGGTCTATACGGACCTCATCCGCTGAAAATCCCCCGCACGCGGGAACTTATCCCTTACCCCGGCGATACTTACCCGCATGTACCTGAACGGGATCGGCACCGCGACTCCAGCGTCGCGCTATACCAAGCGCGATTGCTGGGAGGCCTTCCAAGGCTCGGAATGGTTCGCAGGCCTGAGCGAGCGCACGCGAGCGCTCGCCAGGGCCGTGCTGCTCGGTGAGAACGGCATGGAAGCGCGGCGGCTCGCTGTCGCTCCCCTCGCCGAAGTATTCCGGATCGATCCGGATACGCTCCACCGCCGTTTCCTCGAGGCGGCTCCGCAGCTTGCCACCCAGGCAGGTGCGGCGGCTCTCGACAATGCCGGAGTGGACACCGGCAACATCGATGCCATCGTGGTAAGCACTTGTACCGGCTATCTGTGTCCGGGGCTCAGCGGGTATGTCATCGAGCGCCTGGGTCTCCGTCCCAACATATCGGCGTTCGATCTCGTCGGGCAAGGTTGCGCCGCCGCGGTGCCAAACATGCGGCTGGGCCAGGCGCTGATCGACTCGCGGCGGGAGCCGAGCAACGTCCTCTCGATCTGCGTCGAAGTGTCGAGCGCGGCCATGTATCTCGACGATGATCCGGGCGTTCTGGTGAGCGCGTGTCTATTCGGCGACGGCGCGGGCGCCGCGGTCTTGTCGAATGCGCCATCCCCGGGTCGCCGCCGCATCCTCTGGCAGGACAGCGAGTCCCTTATCGATCCCGAGCGGCGCGCGGCACTGATGTTCGAGCAGCGCGGCGGAATGCTTCGCAACGTGCTCACGCGGCCGGTGCCACAGCTCGCGGCAGAGTATGTCGAGCGCGTACTCGGAACGAGTCTGGGGCGCGCGCGGCTCGATGTCTCGCAGATCAGCGCCTGGATCGTGCATGCAGGCGGGCGCGATGTGCTGCGCGAGTTGGAGGAACGGCTGGGACTTGCGCCGCAGGACCTGCGGTACAGCGCCTCGGTATTGCGGGAGTACGGCAATCTCTCGAGCGCGTTCGTGTACTTCGTGCTGCAGACCGCGCTGACCGGCGGCGCCGCGGGAGGATGGTGGTGGCTCGCAACGTTCGGCGCCGGCTTCACCTGTCACGGGGCGCTTCTGAGGGTCGATTGACGGCTCGATGCCGAGAAGTCCGCCCGGAGATCCTGGATGATCTGCCGCCGACGGACCCGCGCGCGATCCGGTCGCGGCGCGACCTGCAGCGCGTCAATCGCGTGATCGGAAGCTGCGGAATATTGAATCGGACCGTGCGACGCGCGCTGGCGTCGACTCCGAAGCATTGCCCGCTACGCATCCTCGAGCTTGGATCCGGCGACGGCAGCCTGGCGTTACGGGTCGCCGCGCGTCTTGCGACGTCCTGGCGTGAAGCCAGTATCACGCTGCTCGACCGGCAAGCGCTCATTGCCGAGTCAACGGGTACCGCTTTTGCTCGTCTGGGATGGAGCCTGCACCCGCTCATCGTGGATGTACTTCAATGGGCTCGAGCTCCGACTCAACAGCAGCTCGCAGGACGGTGGGATCTGGTCCTGGCCAACCTCTTCCTCCATCACTTCGAGGAGGGCGCGCTGCGAGAGTTATTGTCGGCCGTTGCGAGCCGATGCGATGCCTTCGTCGCCTGCGAGCCGCGGCGCAGCCGCCCCGGGCTCATCGGCAGCCGGTTGCTGCCGGCGCTCGGGGTAAGCGCCGACACCCGTTACGATGCCCTCGTCAGCGTGCGTGCCGGTTTCCGGGACAATGAACTCTCGCGGATCTGGCCCATGAGCGGAACACGCTGGAGATTGCAGGAGTATCCCGCCGGGCTCTTCAGTCATCTGTTTGTCGCCGCGCGCGGCGATCCGGCGCGATGATGCAGGCCGCATACGATGCGATCATCATCGGCGCGGGCCCCGCCGGCTCCGGCGCGGCGATCCTGCTGGCGCGCACCGGCTGGTCGGTGGCGCTTCTGGAGGCGAAGCGCTTTCCGCGCCGCAAGGTCTGCGGGGAATGCATCGCGGCAAGCAATCTCCCACTCCTCGATGCCCTCGGTCTCGGCGAGTCGTTGCGCCGGCACGCGGGTCCTGAGCTGCGGCGGGTCGCGCTTTGGTGCGGCGAGGAGAGTGTGACCGCCGCGCTCCCCGCGGGTGCCCATGGCTATCCTCACTGGGGGTACGCCCTGGGACGAGAGCACCTCGATCTGCTGCTGCTCGAGCGGGCGCGAGCCACGGGAGCGACAGTGCTCCAGCCCTGCAGGGCCATTGCCGTGCACCGCGAGGCGCACGGTGCGGGTTACGAGGTCGACGCCACGGACGCCGGCTCCGGGAGCCTGACGCTGCGCGCTCCCGTGGTCATTCGGGCAAACGGCTCGTGGCAGCCGCCGCCGGCGGACGGAGCGCGCCGGGAGCGCGAGCCCCGAGCCGCTGACTTGTTGGGATTCAAGGCGAGCTTCCGAGGCACCGCCTTGGACGATGGCCTGCTGCCGGTGTTGGCATTCGCCGGCGGCTATGGCGGCATGGTCGTCGCGAGCGACGGGCTCGCTACCCTCGCCTGCTGCATTCGGCGGGACAGGCTCAACGTCTGCCGGCGCGGCGCGGCCGGGACCCGCGCTGGTGAGACGATCGAGGCGCTTCTGCGCCGCGAGTGCCGCGGCGTGCGAGAAGCCCTGGCGCATGCCTCGCGGGCGGGGCCGTGGCTCGCCGCCGGACCCATCCGGCCGGGTGTGCGCCTCGGAAGCGGTCACAGCGGCGCTTTTTTGATTGGCAACGCGGCCGGCGAAGTCCATCCCATCATCGGCGAGGGCATCAGCATGGCGCTGCAGTCGGCGTGGCTGCTCTGCGAAGAGCTGGCTGGCTTCCCGGAGGCGCTGCGGTGCGACATGCGCGGCGAGATGCGGCGGCGCCAGATTGAGCAGCGCTATGCCTCACGATGGCGTGCGCACTTCTCCGGGCGCATGCGCCTGGCGGCGTGCTTGGCTCACGCCGCGATGCGTCCCGGCGTAACCGCTCCGCTCCTGCCGCTGCTGCGGCGGGCACCGGGCCTGCTGGGCATCGCCGCACGGCTGAGCGGCAAGACACGCTCGGCCGTGCTACTTCCGTCCGCGTCCCTTCCCGGCGTCATCCAGGGGTCTCCATCATGACGACGATAGAACGACTGGCGCGAATCCTGGCGCAGCGCTTCAAGCTGGAGCCTGCCCGGCTCACGCCCGACCAGCCACTCAGCTCCCTCGGAATCGACTCTCTCGGCATGGTCGAGATCCTCTTCTTCATCGAAGAGGAGTTCGGTGTGCATCTGCCCTCCGAAGGCGTCACCTTTGGAACCCTGGGAGATGCTGCGAAATACGTCGATGAGCTGATCGCCAATCAGAAGCCGACGCCACAGGCAGTATGAGACGCGTCGCCGTCACCGGCATCGGCCTCATCTCGCCGCTCGGCAACGACTGCGCAGAGACAATCGCCAATGCGACGGCGGGCCGCTCCGCCATTCGGCGCCTCGAGACGCCCTGGTCGGGCCGCCTCGCCACGCCGCTTGCGGCCTGTGTGCGCTTCGAAGGCGACGAGCACTTCGCTGCGCCGCGGCTGCGGATGTTGGACCGCGTGAGTCAGATCGCCCTGGTTGCGGCGCGGCAGGCCATCGGTGCGGCGCGGCTCGATCTCGTGGCCGTGGATCGCGAGCGCGTGGGAGTCTTCATCGGCACCGGCATGGGCGGCGCCCTCACCACCGACGAAGGGTATCTCTCGCTCTACCGGGACGGCTGCGAGCGCTTGAAGCCGTTCTCCGTCCTCACGGGCATGACCAACGCGCCCGCCGCATGGATCGGGATCGAACATGACCTGAGCGGCCCCAACCTCACCTACTCCACGGCCTGCTCTTCCTCGGGTGTCGCGATCGGCGAGGCGTGGCTGCGTCTGCGCCGCGGGGACATCGACATCGCGGTCGCGGGCGGCTCGGAAGCGCCGCTGTCATACGGCGCGATGAAGGCCTGGGAGGCATTGCACACCCTGGCGCGCGAGGACCCGAGCGATGCTTCCGCCTCCTGCAAACCCTTCGCCGCCGATCGCACCGGGCTCGTGTTGGGTGAAGGTGCGGCGATCCTCGTGCTCGAGGACTGGGAGCGCGCCGTCGAGCGCGGCGCGCCGATTCAGGGTGAGATGCTCGGCTACGGACTCACGACCGATGCGAGTCACATCACGCGTCCCACCATCGCGGGCCAGGCGGCGGCCATGCGCGCGGCGTTACGGTCCGCAGGTATGGCGGCCGATGCCATCGACAGCATCAACGCCCACGGCACCGGCACTCAGGCCAACGACTCCGTCGAGACGGCCGCGATCAAGGAAGTCTTCGGCGAGCGGGCCTACCGGATCCCGGTCAGCGCGACCAAGGCGATCCACGGACACCTCCTCGGCGCGACCGGCGCCCTCGAGCTGACGCTGGCACTGCTGGCCCTGCGGCAGGATGTGCTGCTGCCAACCATGCACCTGAGGATGCCGGCACCGGACTGCGACCTCGATTACGTTGCCAATGTCGCGCGCCGCGGCACCGGCGCGCGCACGGTCATGTCGAACTCGTTCGCCTTCGGCGGGACCAACGCCGTGTTGATAGCGCGCAAACCCGGTGTGGAGCTTGCCGTCTCAGGGAGCGGCGCCGAGCGGCACGCCGCAACGGGCTAGAACGACCCGCAGGTCGCGGATCGCCGGGAACACCTCGTTGTTCCAGTCGGCTCCCTGGGCGTCGAACGCCCGCTGCTCGTGCTCGACGATGTCCTTGTCCTCGAGGAAGATCCGCTCCGTGAACCAGACGAAGAACGGCCACGCAAGATGGATCAGGCCCGGGATGGGCGGTTTCTTGACGGAGAGATAGCCGAAAGTGCGGTTGGTCCGCTGCTGCGCATCGGTGGGAACGTAGCAGAGCCATACGCTCAGCACGGGGTCCTGGTCTTCCGTGATGTTGCGTCCCACCCAAACCTTCAGGCTCTGCGAGGGGTAATCGGTGCGGATGCGCATGTGATCGCGGAAGTCCGACTTCTGGGTGTCGTCGCCGCGCTTGCGCCCCATATTGACGATCACGCGCTCGCCCATGGACGACTTGCCCGCCGTGCGGCTGAAGGAGTACTCGACTTCCGCCCAGTGCTCGCCATGGCGGCGCCCGAGACAGCTGGCGCGGATCGAGCCCATGTTCTTCCGATGCATGAACTGGTGGTTCATGTCGAAGAGATTCTCGTGCATGAAGGTGTAATGGCACGCCACCTGGCGATTGAGCCGCCGCGTCTTGTAATCGCGGCGTTGCGAGGCGCCGAGAGAGGCAGGCAGGCGCCCGTCCGCCAGCGCCGGATCGCCCGGAAAAACGAATACCAGCCCGTCCACTTCGCGGACAGGATAGGAGCGCACACCATTCGGCACGCGCTCCCTGCCGAGGTAGGGCACATCGATGCATTTGCCGCTGCAGTCGTACGCCCAGCCGTGGTAATGGCACTTTACGCCGTCGCCCTGAACGACTCCGAGGTGCAGCGGCACCTGCCGGTGCGCGCAGCGGTCCTCGAGCGCGACCACCCGCCCGCTCGCGCCACGAAAGAGCGCGATGGGGTCGCCCGCGAACCGCCGCCCCAATATCTTTCCCGGCTTGAGCTCATCCGACCAGGCCAGGGGATACCAATAATTGGGATTGGCGGCGGTACGCCGCAGGTCAACTCCCGCCGGCAGATTCGCCGGCAGCGTGGCAGTCAGGATCGCATGCTCGTCCGGCATCGGCGACGCCCCCATTTCTTGTCAGCAGCCAGGAAGATTACCCCCTTCGGCGGGCAGCCGGGGGCGAACTTGTGTGATCGGTACCGCGCCTGGGTCATCGAATGACAGGCGCAGCGGAGATAGGCTCTACGAGCGCCGCATCGTTCGGCGTCTTGACCGCGTAGAGGCGGCGGCTCACCTGCCATGCGACCATGGTGTCGCTCGGATGAGGCACCAGCGTCGCCTTAGCTTCCTGCGCGCTGCCCTGCAGCCAGGCCTCGTGATCTTCCTCGCGCAGCACGGCCGGCATCCGCTGCTTCTCGTTGTGGATCTCGGCCATCAGGCTGTTCGGCGGCAAGGTGATCAGGGCGCATGACAGCACCTGCGAGCCATCCGCCTGCCGCTTCCGATCCCAGAGTCCCGCCACCCCGAAGACCGGACGGTCGGCGAGGTGCACGTAGAACGGCTCCTTGCGGCCATCCTCGAAGACGTGCGGCTCATAGAACCCCGCCATCACGAGGATGCAGCGCTGGCGGCGCTCCCACGGCTGCTTCCAGGCGTACCAGGTCTCGAGCTTTTCGACCGTCGCATTGATGAGCGGAAAACTGGACTCACCGCTATGGGGCAGCAGCCCCCAGCGCATCATCCGGCCGGTGACGGCACCGCCCATGCGGAGGACGACCGGCACGGGGTCCGTCGGCAGGACGCGCCAGCTCGCCTCGAATTGCCAGAGAGGTTCGATGACTCGCCAGTACCGCTCCGCCGCGGCCTGTGAAGGGGTCTGATAGCGGGCGCACATCGGCTGGAGCGCGCCCGTCACGCCCAGGTGTTGGCGTTCTTCGGGTAGCCCGGCCGCTGGACCCGAACGACACAGAATCGCTGGCCTGTCGGCGCCTGCATCACCACCCAGCGCTCGGGGCGCTCGACCACCGTGGCGCCGACCTTCTCGAGGCGCGCGACCTCTGCGGGGATGTCGTCGGTCTCGATATCGAGGTGGATGCGGCTTGCGTGCGCTACGCGCTGGACCTGCACGATGGGCTCATCCGGCGGCGTTTCCAGCATGCGATAGTTGCCGCGGCTGCCGGCGTGCCCGGAATCGACCGGCCGGCCGAGCGCCTGCGCCCAGAAGCGCGCTGCCGCGTCGACGTCGGCGGTATTGCAGTCGATCAGGACCGCGCAAAGTCGGGAGTGATGCATCGGGACGCTCCTGCTCGTGGGCGGCGCCGGGATTATAGCGGCGGGCGGGCCGGCGCCGATCGCAGGTCCGGGTAGAGATGCAGGAGGCCGCGAGTCACACCATTCGTCCAGCCGAATCCGTCCTGCACCGGATACTCGCCACCGCCGCCGGGCAGAGCATCCTCGACGTCGTATTTCTCGAAAATCCGGCCGGTGTTGGCGTAGACACGCCCCACCGTCGCGACCCAGCGCCGGGCGATATCGTGAGCCAGGGCCTGATCCCCGTATCGGGCCAGGCCGCTCACGGCGATCCACTGCAGCGGCGCCCAGCCGTTCGGCGCATCCCACTGCTGACCCGAGTGAATCGTCGTGGTCACGATGCCGCCGCCCTTCAGCAACTGCAATCGCACGGCCACGGCGACCTGCGCCGCCTGGCGCGGCGTCGCGAGTCCCACGAACAGAGTGTAAAGCGTCGCGGCGGTGAGCTCATCCCTGCGCGCGCTGTTGCGCCAGTCGTAGTCCACGAAATAGCCCGCCCGGTCGTCCCACAAGTAGCGATCCATGGCCTTTCTGCGGCGGTGCGCGCGCGCATCGAAATCATGCTCGCAGGTCAGCTCGTGCTTTTCCTCGCAGCCGCGGGCGATGGCCTCCTCCATGCCGTAGAGCAGGCTGTTGAGATCCACCGGCACGATGTCGGTCGTGCGGATGGTGCTCATGTGGCTCTGGTCGCCAAACCAGCGCGAGCTGAAGTCCCAGCCGCTCTCGGCCGCGGCCCGGATATCGCGATACACCTCTGTCGGAGGGCCACCGGCGGCGCGCGCCGTCAGCACGTCATTGCGATACCCCTCATCCCGCGGCGTGTCCTTGTCGTCCCAGTAGCGGTTGAGGATGGAGCCGTCAGGCATCGCGACGACGTTGCGCCGTGCCTCGCCGGGATGAAGCCCTTCAGCCCCCTTCATCCAGTAGGCGTACTCGAGCTCGATGTCCCGCAGGTGGCTCGCCCATGCCCTCTCCGGGTTGGGATTCAACAGCCCCACCATCAGGTAATAGACCGGAGGCTGCGAGCGCGACAGATAGAAAGTCCGCGCGCCGTTGGGGATGTGGCCGTAGGTCTCGATCAGGTAGGAGAAGTCATCGACCAGATCGCGGGCGACATCCCTGTGCCCATCGGGAATGAGGCCGAGCATGGTGAAGTAGGAATCCCAGTAGTAGAACTCCTGGAAGGCGCCACCGGGCACGACGTAGGGTTTCGGGACGTAGAGCAGCGATGAGTATGCGGGCGGCACGATGGCAGCCCGGGTGAGCAGCGGCCAGAGCCTGGCAATGTGCGCCGCGACCGTGCGGTCCGCCGGGATGGGCGGCGTGCGCGGCCTCACCGGGAAGGTGAAGTTGTCCTCGAGAAAGCGCAGCAGCTCTTCTCGCGAGCGCGGATTGGCCGCGCGGTAGCGCTGCATGATGATGCGAGGAGACACCTTCGGTATATCGTCGACGAAGTTGTCATTGCCTGGATGCAGCCCAGCCATCTGCACGCGGACGAAAAGCGGGCCGTAGAGCTGCGAGGGCGTCGGTAAGAGAAGGTCGCGGGCGAAAGAGAGGGCCGCCGTCGTCAGCGCCAGCGTGGCGAGCACGCAGGGTATGAGCTTCGATTTCACGGCCCGCACTCTACCAAAAAAAAGCCTCTTCCCGGTAACCCGGGAAGAGGCTTGGAGCGATCGTCTCTCTCTATTTAGAAGCGGAACTCGGAGAGCGCGATGAACTCGTACGCCAGGTTCGCGGCATTGACGGTTCCAATCCCCGAGCCGTCATCGTACCCGGGCACGCCGGAGTAGAACCAGTTGTCGCCCGCGGTGATATCGTTGAACGGCCCGCCGCGGCGGTAGGCGGACCACCCCTGCGCCAAGGCGTAGACCGTCGGGTTCAGCAGACCCACTCGGCCTCCGGACGCCTCATCGATCAGCGTCGTCATGGCGTTCAACTGCGGCGCCACGAAGCTCGTGCCGCCCCAGCCGCCCTCCGCGCAACCCGGGTTGCTGGCCGCAGGGAAGTCCGTGCAGTCGACGACGACGTACCCCGACTGCGGATCAGCGTTGAACGAGAGGTCCGGCTGATTGCGGCCCGGGAAATAGGCGGGCAGAGTATTGATGACCTCCGCACCGCTGAGGCTCGGATAGTTCGGATAGAAGATCAGGGTCTGCCCAGGCTGCGTCCGCTGTATGCCGAAGGTGAATTGCTGGTAGTAGGGAGCGCGCCAGAAGGAGCTCACGCCCCCGCCGCCACCCGCCGGAAACAGGTCCTGCGCCGTCAGCCCGAGATTCGCGAGACAGCCTGCCCAGTCCTGCGCGATGTAATCCCAACCCCATACCTGCTCCTGGGTGATGGTGATCGGCGGACAGCCGGCCGCGGGAATGCCGGGCTGGGTCGCCGCGACCGTCGTGCCACCTGCCGAGGTGATGGCAGGGTCACTGCCCGGGGCGTCCACGGTCAGCTGCGCGGAGAAGAACGGAACCGGTGCATTGTTGGAGTCGTTCACATCGTAGGCGCCGGCATCGCCAGCGGACGTGAAGTACGACTGGCCTTGCGCGGCACCCTCCAGCAACGCCTGATGGATCGCGGTCAGCTGGTCGGTGTAGTCCACGCCGCCATTCGTCGCGGCGAAGTAGTCCTCCTCCGCCTGACCCCAGCTGATGGAGACCGTGTCGGCTATGTTGTCCGAGGCTGCGGAATAGAACACGTCGAGAAAGCCGCCGAGAGTGTTGGGAGCGACGTAGACGCGGATGTTGGCTTGCGGCGCGAGCCCGCCGGACTGCTCGACATCGAGTGAGGTCTCATTGTCGCCGACCCCGGCCGCCACGGGCGTGCCACCGTCCACCGGCACCACGGTGATGCGGTTCCGCCTCACCTGGAGTCCGATGTCCTGCCAGTAGGCATACACGTCAGCCTGGTTGAAGTTGGCGAGCGTCATGATGCCGATCGTCTGGCCGCGTCCCTGGATGCCCTGGCGATAGAGCGGCTTGAAGTCGTAGAAGTTGGCGGTATCGCCGACGGTGTAGTCCCCCGGCACGCCGGTCGCCGTACCGTTCGTCGGCCATGTGACCGCAGCCGGTTTCGCCGCAGCGTTCGCGCCCTGACCGACGCGAATGTTCTTCGGGTGGAGGTCACCCACCTCGTTGCTGAGGCCCGGAACCGCAAGCACCAGCGAGGAGAACTGACCCGGCATGACGAATTTCCACGCCGGCCGGTGGAAGGTCCGGCCGTTGCGCGTGTAATCGCGCAGTTGGGTGGAGAAGGCGGCATTGAGCTGCGCCGCGGTGCCGGTGACGGTGATATCCAGATTGTCGGCGTACACCTTGTCCACCGCGATCCCGAAGGACTCGAGGTACTGCACGAACTCTTTGATCTGTCTGTTCGAGGGCGCGAACCGCCGCACGAACTGGTTGACGTTGAGGAAGCGATGGTAAAACGGGCTGCCCGGCGAGCTCACCAGCGCGACGAAGCTCTCCAGACCCTGCGGGTCCGTCACGTTGAGGATGATCGAGGTCGTGATGTTGGTGGCGGGGGCCGTGGTCACCGAGCTCTGACCTTGAGCGTTGAACGGTTGATTGGTCGCGGCGGAGGCGGCACCGAGGAATCCCACGGCGCACGCTGCCGTCAGCACGCATGTATGAAAGCGCATTATTTTATCCCTTCATCAGTTAATTGCGGTTGTTGTTGGAGTCCCGGCAAAAGAAAGGCCTCTTCCCGCAACGCGGGAAGAGGCCTGCGAAGCATCAGCTCATTCTGTCCGTCAAGAGCCGCAGAGCGGGCCGGCATCGGCCGTGAAGGTACCGTTGCTCGAGTACCAGCCGTTGACGCCAAGCGACTGTCCGCCGAAGTACCAGGAGAAGAAAACGAGCTCCTGCAGGTTATACGTATATCCGTTCGGCATGGTCACCGGCGGCATGGCCACCCCCGTGAGCGGATCACCCACCTCGAGATTCTCCTGACATGCGCCCTGCTGTCCGGTATGACCCCACGGCGGCACCTCATTATCGCCATAAGGATCGTCCACCAGCTCTCCCATCTCGTGGGCCAGCACGGCGGTGTTCTCGATGGACGGCTCGAATAGCCCGCTCACATCGATCTCCGCCACCGAGTAGGTCTGGGAGGGCGTCGGCTCACCGGCGTAGGAGTGGTAGCCGAGGACGCAGCAGGTGCCGAGATTGGTGACGGGAGAGGCGAGATTGGTGTTGTAGAGGAAGAACACCGGTATGGTGCCGGGCCCCACCCCTTGAGCGGCGAGCTGCGGCAGTATCGTGCCGTTGATGTATGAGTCGAACCAGTTGATGTCGAGGATCTGCACCGCGCCGCACGTGGGGAAGATCGTTCCGGCGGGAATCGCCAGTCCTTCATTCGCCGGCACATCGATCGTCACCGGGCTGACGATCCGAACGGGGCTGAAGAGCACGTGATAGTTGTCCGGGTCAGCGCCCAGCGCCTGATAGAAATTCGCCCGCTGGAACGCGTCGATGTACTGGGTATATCCCATGAAGACCCCACCGAAGGTGAAGGCCGCGGGCTGGAAGATCGGCGATTGGTAAACGAGCGTCGACGGCACGTTGTTGGGTGCCGTGAGGCAGGTGCTTTGCGCCGCCCCGGAGTTCTGCGTGACGTTCCCCGAGGTCGTGGTGAAGAGCAACGTGCTTGGATCGAGGGATGTGGCGACCGTGTGGGTGGTGACGATCAGCGGGACGATGACCACCGGAACACGGCTGCTATGCTTGCCGGTGAACGGATTCGTGCCAACCATGGCGCCGGTGTGATTCAACCCGTCGCGCGCCGCGTCGTACACCTGGAAGGTCCAGAGCGGCAGGCCCGACTGGCCGCCAAAATGGTCCTGCGCGCCAACGCGCGCCGCCGCCCCATACGAGGTCAGGCTCATCTGCTGGCTGTGCAGCAGCGCCTGTTGTGATCCGCTGGAATTGATGAGATCCGCTCCGTTGACGACCGTGACCGTCACGGTCTTGTCCTTCGCCGGACCGGGCGGCGTCGCTGCCGCGGCCGACAGCATCACCAGGGCCGCCATCCCCGACAGTAACGACACGGAAAGCCTGCTAACGGGTTTCATAGCCTCTCCCCTAACGTGTTGTTGAGTTAGTCGCGCTTCTTGTTAGGTCGCCCGGCCGGCCCTTGAGCCCAAACCGTTCCCGCGGCGACGCTGTCGCGCGAGTATAGCGCTTCCGTTCGAGCCAGAGTAAGCTGCCTCGCGATCCGGCTCGAGCTCGCTGCCGCGCTCCAGCCGCGATTACGCTGCTGTTACGTAGCCGTTACGCGCAGACCTGAGGCGGGCGCGACATCGTGCGAGCGCATGAAGGCGCATCGCCGCTGAGCCGTAAGAGCGCGCGGCTCGGCGCGGACATTCCGCCGCGGTGAGTTCCTTGCGGCGCGAGCCAAGTTCACGGGGACTTCACATAATGCAGACCGTCACGATGCTCAGGCCCCTTTTTAGGCCCTGAATGCGTCGCGTGCGCGCGATCACGTGGCCGGCCAGGCACCTGCGGATCTGGATCGCTCTGGCCATCGGCAGCGTCGTCTTCTTTCTTCTTCCCGCGTCCCGGCCGCTCATCAGCCGCATGCTGATCGCCTGGGACTGTGGCGTCACCTTCTTTTTGATCGCGATCTACCTATGGATGCGGCGTTTCACTCCCGAGGAAATCTGCTCACGCTACATCGAGGAAGATGCCTCCGGACCGATCATTCTGCTAGCGATCACGGCGGCGGCGCTCCTCAGCCTGATCGCGATCGTCGAGCCGCTCGTCACGCTGCGGCACGCCGCGTACGACCAACGGGCCTGGGGTTTCGCGCTCGCGGCCATCACTCTGATCGATTCGTGGCTGCTGGTGCCCACGATGTTCACCATGCACTACGCTGACATGTTCTACAGCGCCGCGGCGGAGAATCGCCCGCTGCTTTTCCCCAAAACGGAGATGCCGGCGTTCTGGGACTTCGCGTACTTCTCCTTCACCATAGCCGCGGCCTGCCAGACCGCCGATGTGTCCACCACTGAAGTCTCGATCCGCCGGGTCGTCATCCTGCACGAGATCGTTTCGTTCGCGTTCAACGTCGCTATACTCGGCTTTGCGATCAACATTACGGCCGGGCTCATTTCCGGCTAGCACCGCTCGACGCCGTTCCGGGAGGACACCTTGGAAATCGCACGGCCGACCCGCGAAGAGCTGATCCACAGGCTCTACGAAGCCGCGGAGCTCGAGCACAACCTGATGTGCACCTATCTCTATGCGGCCTTCAGCCTGAAGGATGCACAGGACGGCCTTTCGCCCGATCAAGCAGCGGCCACCGCGCGCTGGCGGCGCGCCATCATCGACGTCGCCATCGAGGAGATGGGGCACCTCGTCGCGGTGTGGAACATCACCGCAGCGCTCGGCGGCGCACCGCGCTTCGGCCGGGGCAATTTCCCGCTCGACCCTGGCTACCTGCCCGCGGGCGTGGTCGTGAAGCTGGCGCCATTCAATGAAGCGGTGCTGCAGCATTTCATCTATCTCGAGCGCCCCAAGGGCTCCACCGAGCCGGATGGCGCGGGCTTCGAGCCGCCGGTGAAGTATCAGCGCGGCGGCCCGGCGCCGCGGCTGACGCCTATGGGAATCGACTACGACACGGTGGGCGATTTCTATGCCTCGCTCGGCGAGAGCGTCACGCGCTTCGTCGAGCGGGTCGGCGAGAAGGCGGCGTTCTGCGGCGATCCGGCGCTGCAGCTGTCGGCGGCGGAGATCGATCTCGGCGGCGCGAAGCCGGTCATTTGCGCCAAGACGGTGCTCGCGGCTTTCGATGCCATCGTGCGCCAGGGCGAAGGGGCACTCGCCGACAGCGAAGGCTCCCACTACCAGAAGTTCGCCGCCATCCGCCGTGAGCTGCGCGCGCTCAAGGAGGCGAACCGGAGCTTTCAGCCCGCGTTCCCGGCGGCAATCAATCCCGTGCTGCGCCGCCCGCCCCGCCCGGAAGGTCGCGTCTGGATCGAGAACGAAGATGCCGCCCAGTGCGTCGATCTCGCCAACGCGGCCTACGGACTGATGCTTCGCCTCATCGCCTATTCCTATGTCGTGCCCCGCCCCGCCCCCGCGAAGGCAGTGGCCCTGGATCTCGGCATCGGCCTGATGGCGGCCGTGACCTTGTTGGCGGAGCGCGCCGCGCGGCTGTCTGCCGGCCCGTCCAATCCGGAATGCCATGCCGGCGTGACATTCGTGGTGTTGCGGGACTCGGCGCCATTTCCTCGCGGCGCAGCCGCCCACCGTTTCTTCATCGAGCGCCTCGACGAGCTTGCCAAGGCTGCCGCCACGATCGACACCGAGGACGCGCGCACCAGCCGCGCGGCGCGTTTGCTCAACGAGCTCGCCGCGCGCTCGCACCGTGATTTCGACCCCGCATCGGCTGCCATGTCCGGCTCAACGGCGTCGCTCCCGAGTGCGGCCCCGAGCAGCGCCGCCGCGCCGCCCGCCCCGAAAACAATCGCCGGCGTCGACGAGATCGAAGGCAAAGAGCTCACGCTGCTCTTCGATTCCAGAAAGTGCATCCATTCACGGTTCTGCGTCACCTGGGCGCCGCAGGTGTTTCTGGCCAATGTGCAAGGCCCCTGGATCCATCCCGACGCCATGGAGGTCGAGCGCCTGGTCGAGATCGCGCACGTCTGTCCGTCGGGCGCGATCCGCTACAGGCGCAAGGACGGCAAGCCGGACGAGTCGGCGCCACTCGTGAACCTGGTTACGATCCGCGAGAACGGTCCGTATGCGGTGCGCGCCGACTTGCAGTTGAACGGTGAGCGTGGCGTATTTCGGGCCACCCTCTGCCGCTGCGGCGCCTCCAAGAACAAGCCGTTCTGCGACGGCTCTCACAACGAAGTGCAGTTCGCGGCATCTGGCGAGCCGGCCTCGGGGAAAACAGACATGCTCGCCGCGCGTGACGGTGTTCTCGCCGTCGAGCCGGAAACTGACGGTCCGCTGCGCGTGCGCGGCAATCTGGAGATCATCTCCGGCACCGGCCGTGTCGTGGCGCGCGTCACGCAAGCGCGCTTGTGTCGTTGTGGAGGCAGCGGCACCAAGCCGTTCTGCGACGGCACGCACGCCAGAATTGGCTTCCGCTCGAGCGATACGTGAGCGTGGCAGTAGCTCGGCGACCGGCCTAGAATGGATCAACCGTCCAGTCTCGACCGTTTGATACCGCATGCGTAGCCTTATCGTGAAATCCGTCGGAGCCGCCCTGGCGCTCGCCGTTTTGCTCCCGGGGTGCAACAAACTCAGCCTCGACAAGCTCGGACTTGGCGGTCGGCCGACACAATCCAAAGAGCTTCCAACCGCGCGACAGCTGAAGACAATCGCTTACATGTCGCAGGCGAAGGGTGGCGCTAACGGGCGCCTGATCTACGACCATCTCGAGCAGGCCAAATCGTGCCACGACTTCGAGATCGCGATGCGGTGGAATCGGCCGCCGGACATCAAGGCCGGTCCCTTCGATGAGAAGATGACTTACGTCTCATCCAGTGTGTCGGCGAGCCTGTCGAAGAACTCCGAGGTGTTCGTCACCGGCAGGATCAGGGCCGGTCAGTCGATGTCCTCCGGCGGCTCCGTATGGTCGTTGGCATTGCCGGACGGCAGCGAGATCCAGGCGATCGAGACGCCGGAATACACGGAGAAGCAGGAAGAGGCACAGCAGCAGCCGGGTGCACCCGCAACCATGTTCCACCCTTACACAGCGGGGCGGCTGCTCTGCGTCTACGGCGTGTACCAGGGCGATATCGGCATGGCGCTGGGTAAGCCGCAGCACGTGCCGCTGGTTTCCGTTCTGTTTGCCATGGACCGCTCGCGCTAGACGGCCTTCACAGACATACGCGCGTACACGCGTAAAACTGACACCGGCTCCGTAAAACCGACACGCGGCGCGGGGCCTCCGCCCTCCCTGACACGCGGGAGGTGAACACGCTCACATTTTTCGCCCAAACTCGCATGCTATCTTGTTGATTCCTGGGAGGAGCTTCGGGAGAGCAAGCGTCATGGCCGAGAAAGACAGGAGCGAGCCTGGTCGCCGCGACCCGATCCGCGTCCTGCTCGTCGAGGACGTGGATTTCGAGGCGGAGCTCACCTGTCATCACCTGAAAAAGCACGGCATCGCGCATCTCCTGCAGCGCGTCGAGACCGACGCCGCCATGCGAACCGCCTTGCGGGAATTCAGGCCCACGATCATTCTCTCCGATTTCAGCCTGCCGGCCTTCGATGGCTTGGCCGCCCTGGAGATCGCGCGCGAGTGCGCCCCCGAAGTACCCTTCCTCTTCGTTTCGGGAACGATCGGCGAGGAACGTGCAATCGAGGCGTTGCGCCGCGGCGCGGTCGATTACGTCCTGAAGAGCAATCTCGCACGTCTGGGTGCTGCCGTGCAGCGAGCACTGCAGGACGCGGAAGCGCGCGCCGTGCGACGCCGTCAGGAACTGCAGATCAGCCGCCTCACCGGCGTACTGCGCATGCTGAGCGGGATCAACGGTGCCGTCGTGCGGATCCGCGACCGCACCGAGCTGCTGGTCGAGGCCTGCCGGCTGAGCGTGACCGTCGGCGGCTATCCCGCGGCTCTCGTCGCCCTGCGCCAGCCGAAAACGCAGCGGCTCGAGCCGGTCGCTCATCAGGGCGCGGACGAGTTGGTTGCTCATACGCTCTGCGAGCTCCTGGACACCAGGATGGCGCACGAAGGTCAGAGCCGCAACAAGGCTCGCGACCCCGCTGCGCCTTTCACGTGCCGGGATGCCGGCGCGACTCATACCGCCGTGATCGGCCTGCCGCTGATCGTCGACAAGACCGTCGTCGGCGTTCTCGGAGTCTGTCCGCGCGAGCAAAGCGCGATTGCGGAAGAAGAGCTCGTCATGCTGCGCGAGGTGGCGGCCAACCTCTCCTTCGCGCTGCAATACCTGCGGCAGGACAGCAAGGTCCGGCTGCTTTCGTACTTCGATGTACTCACCGGTCTGGCGAAACGCTCACTCTTCTGTGAGCGCCTCGGCCGGAAATTCCGCGAGTCCGGCAGCGTCGGGTCGTGCTACGCCATCGCAGTGCTCGACGTGCAGAATCTCAGCGCGATCAACGACTCATTCGGGCGCCACGTCGGTGATCAACTGCTGCAGCTTCTCGCCGACCGTCTCAAGCGGCGCTTCACCGACACGGAGCTCTTGGCGCACTTCGCAGGCGGCACATTCGCGCTGGTACAACCCGTGGAGCGGTCGGCAGCAGCAGCGCTCGATGCGCTCAACGCGCATGTCGATCAGCTGTTCGCGGAGCCTTTCTCGCTACAAGGCAAGGACGTGCCGGTAGCCGCGCGCAGCGGCATCGCGTTGTACCCCGACGACGGCAATGACCCGGATACGCTGGTCAATCGCGCCGAGGCCTCCCTGCGGAGCACCAAGGAGAGCCGACAGCGCCGCGGTCACTACAGCGCGGAAGAGCACGCCGAAGCACTGGCGCGCGTAGCGCTCGAAAGAAAGCTGCGAGTGGCACTCGAGCGGCAACAGTTCGAGCTCTACTATCAGCCCAAGATGAGCGTGAAGACGCGCCGCATCGAGGGCGCCGAAGCACTCATCCGCTGGAACGATCCGGATACCGGCCTGGTCTCACCGGCCAGGTTTCTGCCGATCCTCGAGGAAACCGGCCTGATCGTCGACGTCGGCGACTGGGTGATCGAGCGCGCCGCCCTCGAATGCCGGCAATGGCAACGACAGGGCCTGCCGCCCATACGCATTGCGGTCAATATCTCCCCGATCCAATTGCGTCAGACGGATTTCGTCAGCCGCTTCCTCAAGCACATCCACCCCTGGGCGACGACGGCCTGCGGGCTCGACGCAGAGATCACCGAGGGCGCGCTGGTGGATGACTCGTCGGCGGTGATCAACAAGCTGAAGCTGCTGCGCACGGCCGGGGTCAACATCTCGATCGACGATTTCGGCACCGGCTACTCCTCGCTGAGCAGGATCGCGCACCTGCCCATCGACACGCTCAAGATCGACCGCAGCTTCATCAGCGACATGACCGTGGATGCGCGCACCAAGCGGCTGGTTGCGATCATCATCTCGATCGCGCGAGCATTCGAGCTCGTGGTGGTAGCCGAGGGCGTGGAGACCCAGGAGCAACTGGACACCCTGTGGCAGCTCGGCTGCGACCAGTCACAGGGTTATCTGCACAACAAGCCGGTACCGGCGCACCAATTCGCCACCCTGCTCAAGGCCAACCCGGGCAACTCCCAGGCCGGCGATTCGGCTGAGTACGCCGAAGCGGACTAGCCGGTCACGAATGGGGTAGCACCGAAGGCGCTACTTCACCCGATCAGCGACGACCCGCGCCCGCTCGAGCAGCTTCGGCGCGGCCAGCCGCTGCGCCCAATCCGCAAATACGCTCGTGGGCCCTCGCCACCGGATCTCCTCAACTCCCGTAAAGAGAGGAGCGTCCGTCCGCAGAGTCGCCAGCTTCTTGAAAAGCAGCGCCAGGTCGCGCCGCTCTCCCAGCGCCTGCTGCGGGAAGTCCTCGATAGGGCCGTAGCGCGCAATCAGCCGCGCCGCACCCTTGGCGCCTATGCCATCGATTCCCGGGTAGCCATCTGCGTTATCGCCTACCAGCGCCAGGTAATCCGGAATCCGCTCCGGCTCAACCCCGAACTTCGCCCGCACCCCGTCCTGGTTTCGGATCACATTGGTCTTCCGGTCGACCTGCACGATCCGATCGCCTCGTACGCATTGCGCCAGATCCTTATCCGGCGTCCAGATACATACCTGCTGCACCTGCGGGTCGTCGCCCGCGATCCGCGCAGCGGACGCAAGCGCATCGTCTGCCTCCAGCTCCTCCATTGCCCACACGGCAACCCCGAGCGCGCGCAGCGCATCCTCGAGCGGCCAGAATTGCGCCCACAGCGCCGGGTCGATGCCATCACCCGTCTTGTAGCCGCTCCACAGCTCATTGCGAAAGGATTCGATCACATGATCGGTCGCGACACCGAGGTGCGTGGCGCCCTTCTCCACCATCTGGAGCACGGTCGTGAGCACACCGGCAACGGCACCAAGCGGCTTGTCTTCGCCCTTGTTGAATCTTCGCAGGCCGTAGAAGTGCCGGAACAGCTCGTACGTGCCGTCGATGAGATGAACGATCACCTGATGCCCAGCGTTTCTTCGTAGAAAGCGAGCGCGGCGATGGGTATGACGAGCCACATCAGGCCCATCCATCGGGAAATCCGGCCACGACAGACACAATGTTTCATGGTTTACCAGTTTCCCCAGTGTTAGCCTCGACCGCGGTGCGGCGCGATGACCGCTCGGATCCGGTCGATCAGGGCACCTATGACAAAGCCGACGAAGGCGTATAGCAGCGTGCCCGCCGCCACATAGACGACCAGGCCGTGGGGAGTAAACGAACAGAGGTAGCGACCGAGGACCGAGTGCGCGCACAGCGCGAACAGCGGCCAATCCCATATAACGAACCCCAACGCGCCATCCCCTTCGAAGTCACCGGCGAGAATCCCTCCCCCTATGACGATGAAGTGGATTGCGGCCAGGATCACCGCCAGCAACCACGCGAAACCATTCCTTCCGACCGTCATCCAACCCCTCTTGCTGTCAGCGTCCGCGCTCGAGACTGCGGGCAATGTCCGCCCGTTCGTCGGTAGAGAGCGGCCAGGTTTCGTCGCAACTGGTGCACATGACCTCGATATCAGACCCCGTGCTCAGAAGCTCGGCCAGCTCGTCGCGCGTATACGTGACCGCGCGCTCCTGATGGCACTTTGGGCATTCGGACGAGATCGGCGCTTTAGCGTTCATATGGCCCGCAGTCATTTTTGTCGCGCGAGCATACTCGTCGAGCTCGCCACAATCCATTTACCCTCGTTAGGGGCATGTCAACCCGTCTTTGGACGGGTACCCGCCAAGCATCCTGCGGCGTTACGTTCCGGGATAAGCCCGGCAAGGATTTTCAAAGGACCCGGGCCTAGCCGTCCGGCGCACCCATCTCTGCGCCGGGCGGCGCCATACAGGCGGCAGCAGACGGGTTTGCTGGTGACAGGATCGGCTGCGGTATCGTCCGGCCATGCCGCCGAGCGCCCCGACCTTCACTCCGCTCGAATGGCGCCAGCTCGCGCATGCGTGCGGAGAGGTCGCGGAGAAGTGTCGGGCGCGCGCCGCGGAGCTCGCCGGCGATCAGGCGGCGCGCGGCTTCGTGATCTCGGCCGAGCTCTTCGAGCGCCTGGCGCAGAGGTGCCTCCAAATGACGCGACCGCAAACCTGATGTTGGGAAGGGTCTTGGCCAGAAATTCGATCGCTTCCATGATCGCTCAACAGCCCGGATTGCCTGCCCAGTTTGCGCGGTCGGCTACGCCGCAGCGTGCTGCCGCTCCGACTCCCTCCGCCGCCTGGACGCCGAGTAGTCGGACCATTGACAGGATCCGGGCCGGGGCGTAGAAGGTGCTCGTTTCCGCATCTCCCTCACAAGAACAAGACGGGGACCCAGCCACCCATAGTCATACCTCCGCAGAACCGCCTCCTTACGGTAGCCGGGGCTCGGTCTACGGCTCGCCCCGAATCGCCAACAAGCGCCTCCGCCGACCGTCTCGCATCTCATGCATAACTACCAAGAAGAGGATGATATCCCATGACCAGACCCATAACGTTGATCTGCGGCACCGCGCTCGCCGTCGCAGCGCTAATCGCCTTGCCCGCTCCGGTCCATGCGGCCGATACAGCCGCTTCGCGCGACCAAGCCGCAATTGAGGCTCTTGAGGCTCGCTTTGCCGCCGCATTCAACGCCAAGGATGTGAACGCGATCATGCGTGTGTACGAGCCGGGACCGGGCTTGTTCGTCTTCGATGTGACTCCTCCGCGCCAGCATGTAGGCTGGGCCGATTACAAGACCGATTGGGAGGATACGTTCAAGCCGACCAGGGGTCCGGTTCATTTCTCGATATCGCACCTAAGCGTCACGGTCGTGGGTCCGCTCGCCTATGGCCACAGCATCCAGGAGTCACTATTCACCTGGGCGAACGGCTCGAAGGCGGACGTGATCGTCAGGGTGACCGACATATATCGGAAGATTCACGGCCGGTGGCTCATCGTACAGGAACACGTCTCTGTCCCCGTCGACCTCAAAACCGGCAAAGCAGATCTGCTCTCCAGGCCGTAAGTTGATCGTTGGGATTCCCCCATTTCCCCGGACACCACCTTTAAGCCGAGTCTGCTGCGTTTTCGTATTCAGCCGGACTCAGGTATCCAAGTGTCGAGTGCCGACGGCGTGGATTGTAAAAGCGTTCCACGTAGTCGAACAGATCCGCCTTCGCTTCTTGCCTCGTGTTGTACACCCTGCGGTGCACGCGCTCGATCTTCAGGGTCGAGAAGAAACTCTCCATAGCTGAGTTATCCCATACAGCGCCGCGCCGACTCATGCTGCCGCGGCGCGCCTGCAGGCCGGCGGCAAGCATAAGCCGCGCCACTCGGTTCTCACTGCAGCGGTGGCCCCAGGCACGCAGATCTCGCCAGACCCGAGGGCTGCCATACGTGCGATCACTCTGCTCGAAGCTGGTACGCACCGCCAGCAGCAGTGCCTGGTTCTCACGCGCCCGGCAGCTCTCCGGACGGCTCAGCCATTCGTAGAATCCGGCTCGCGAAACCGACAGCGCCTGGCACATCTGTCGTGTCTGCCATACACCGCGATGTCGTGCGATGAAGCTAAACTTCACTGCGGATCCTTGACGAAGGAGCCGATGGCTTTTTTTAAAATGTCTCGCTCGACCTTTACCTTGGCCAGCTCACGGCGTAGACGCGCCACCTCAGCTTCATCCGCCTTCATCATTCCGCGCCCCGGAAAGGCCCGCTGCTTATCCGCTTTGGCCTGCACGGTGGCAGGACGCTCGATCCGATCCGCAGCGACAACGATGAGATCCAGAATGCGCTGGCGATGCTCGATGGAGACATACCGATCGAATTTCTTCCGAGACAGAACTTCTCCGAGTCCGTCAGGCCCTTGGCGCGTGCTTCGCGTTTGGCCTCGGCGATAGCCTCTTCGATGAGGTCACTAGCGCGGCCGCCCTTGATCAGGCCACTCAGGTAACGCCCTGCAGCAGCCCTGCGCGCAGGGTTCTCGAGAGCGCGCGCGGCGTCGCTATCAACCGGGATGGTGACGTCGATTGTGGTGCCCATGCAGATCGCCTCAACTGCTGCCAAATCCTCGACGGCCCCTATTCTGCCAGCGTCGAGCGAGCGGCGCCGCGAGGCAAAAGAATGAGGATTGCTTCATGCACGGCGTCCCGCTTTCGCAGGGTGTCCATGAAGGTGTCCATAACCTCGAAAATGGATGCTCTGAAAGACTGGTCGGAGCGCCGAGATTTGAACTCGGGACCCCTTGCACCCCATGCAAGTGCGCTACCAGACTGCGCCACGCTCCGACGATTTGTTTTCAGGCTTGCGGCGCGAGCGGGGTCGTCTCGCGCGGGCCGTAATGATACCTCGGATCGCCCGTAATTGCCGCTTCAGCCGCGCAGGGCCCTGCAGCTCTAGCCTCGCCTGATGGCTCGAGATCTACACGCTCAGGCTGTCGGCCAGCGAATAGAGCTCCACGTGCTCGCGACGGATTCGCTCGGCCAGGACCTGAATGATCCGCTGCGTCTCCCGGACGAAGGCCTCGGCATTGGCCTGGATCGTGCGGGGCGCTGCCGATCACCGCACCTTTAGGGCTCAGCGCCGCAGGACCTTCATCAGATCCTCGAGCTCGAGTCGCACCTGCTTGACGATCTGCTGGCTCTGCGTCACGTCCGTGCGCGCCTCCTCGCCAGTCGAGCTTGTTGCGCGCGCCGCCGATCGTGAAGCCCTGATCGTAGAGCAGGCTGCTGATCTGGCGGATGACGATGACGTCCTGGCGCTGGTAGTAGCGGCGGTTGCCGCGCCGCTTCACCGGCTTCAGCTGCGGGAATTCCTGCTCCCAATAGCGCAGCACGTGCGGCTTCACGCCGCACAGCTCGCTCACCTCTCCGATGGTGAAATAGCGCTTGCCGGGAATCGCCGGCAGCTGCGCGTTATTCTTTGGCTCCAACATAGGCTTCGACCCGCGCCTTTAGTTTTTGTCCCGGACGGAAGGTCACCACGCGTCGCGCGCTGATGGGGATCTCCTCGCCGGTCTTCGGATTGCGCCCGGGACGCTGGTTCTTGTCGCGCAGATCGAAATTGCCGAAGCCGGAGAGCTTCACCTGCTCCCCTCTCGACAGCGCCGCCCGCACTTCCTCGAAGAACAGATCCACCAGCTCCCGCGCTTCCCGCTTGTTGAGCCCGAGCTGGTTGAACAGTGCTTCCGCCATCTCCGCCTTGGTCAGGGCCATCTCTTTATTCTCGTATTCTTGCGTTCAAGTTCTCGCGCAAATCCGCGACGACGGCCGCCATGAGGCGGTCGACATGTCGTCATCGGTAAGAGTGCGAGAAATATCCTGAAAAATCAAGCCCAAAGCGACGCTTTTTCGACCTGCTTCTAGGCCTGGGCCGCGATACACGTCGAAAACGCGGAGATCTACGCAGGAGGCTTGAAGCCGCCAAGGTTACACGCTCGGTGAGGCTACTTAAAGTCACCGACTCATCCAGCACCACGGCGAGGTCGCGCCGCACCTGCGGGAAGCGCGAGATCTCGCGGTAAGCTGCGCCGCTCGACACCGCAGAGCCGCCGCAACATCCAGCTCGAACAGCACCGGTGCATATGTAAAGTCGAGCGCCTTCACCAGCGCCGGGTGCAGCTCCCCGAGCCAGCCGACGGAGCGCCGCGCGCAGCACGCGCGCCGCGCGGCCGGGGTGCAGAGCAGGCGAGCGCACGCCGGGCTCGAAGCTGAAGGTCTCGCCCGCGCGCCGGTGGCGGCGAGCAGCGCCTCGAGATCCGCCTTGACGTCGTAGAAATCCGCCGGCTCGCGCATTCGCTGCGGCACGCCCCACTGCTCCGGCAGTCGGTGACCACAGGCAATGCCGGCCAGGGTATCGATCTCCTGCGTCGCGCCGGGCCGCGCGCCGGTCGCGAAAGCGCGTGCCGTGCTCGAACAGCCGGATGCGATCCTGCTGGCGGCGCTGATTCTCGAGCGCCGCGCGCAGCAGCCCCGGCCACAGCGACACCCGCATGACCGACAGATCACTCGCGATCGGGTTGGCGAGCGCGAGCGCCGCGACGCTCGGGGAACAGCCGCGCCTGCAGCTGCGGGATCGACGAAGGCGTAGGTGATCGCCTCCTGGTAGCCGCGCGCCGCCAGCGCCTCGAGCACCGCGCGCTCGGCGGACGCTGCGTCGGGCAAGCTGCGCGAAGCGCTGCGGCACCGGCGCATCCGTCTCCGGAATCGCCTCGTAGCCGACGATGCGCGCGACCTCCTCGATCAGATCCGCCTCGATCGCGATGTCGAAGCGATGCGGCGGCGGCGTCACGCGCCAGCCCTCCTGCGTTGACGTCGACCTGCATCTGCAGGCCCTCCAGGCTCGTGCGCACACGTGCGTCGTCGGAACCGCGACGCCGAGCAGGCGCGCCAACTGCTTGCGACGCAGCGTCACCGGCCGGCCGCGCCGGCAGGTGCTCGTCGGACTGCGTCACGGCAACCGGACCGGCGCTGCCCGCCGGCTATCTCCAGCAGCAGCGCGTGCGCGCGCTCGATCGCGCGCTCCTGCTGCGACGGGATCGACGCCGCGCTCGAAGCGCTGGCTGGCATCCGTCGTCAGACCCCAAGCGCCGCGCGCGCCCGATGATCGGCGTCGGGAGCGAAGTACGCTGACTTCGAAGAACACGTCCGTGGTCTCGGCGCTCACCGCGGTGCGCTCGCCGCCCATGATGCCGGCGAGGCCGACCGGCCCGGCGCTCGTCGGCGATCAGCAGCACGTCCGGCTCGAGCGTCGACTGTGCTTGCCGTCGAGCAGCGTGAGCGTCTCGCCCGGCGCGCGCAAGGCGGGCGCGGATGCTCGCCGCGCAGCTTCGCCAGGTCGTAGGCGTGCATCGGCTGGCCAGCTCGAGCATCACGTAGTTGGTGACGTCCACCACCGGACTGATCGAGCGCACACCCGCGCGCCGCAGCCGCTCGCGCATCCAGAGCGGGGTGCGGCGCGTGTTGTCGACGCCGCGAACGACGCAGCCGACGAAGCTTCGGGCATGCCGGCCGGCGCGTCGAGCGCACACGCGAAAGCTATCGCGCAATGCGCAGCACGCGCTGGCGATCGATGCGGCCGGTCGCCCGCAGCTGCCCGCCGGATAGCGCCGCCACCTCGCGCGCGATACCGATGACCGACATGGCATCGCCGCGGTTGGGGGTCACGTTGAGCTCCAGCACCGTCGTCGAGCTGCGAGGTAGTCGCGCAGATCCGCGCCCAGCGGGCGCATCCGCGGGCAGCTCGAGGATGCCGCTCGGAGGCGTCGCGCGAGGCCCAGCTCCTTCGCCGAGCACAGCATGCCCTGCGACTCCACGCCGCGCAGCTTCGCCGCCTTGATCGTGACATCGCCCGGCAGCTTCGCGCCCACCATCGCCAGCGCGCTCTTCAGTCCCGCGCGCGCATTGGACGCGCCGCACACGATCTGCAGCGGCTGCACCGCTGCCCGGTCGACACGCGGCACACCTGCAGCTTGTCGGCCTGCGGGTGCCGCTCGGCGGTGAGGATCTCCGCCACCACGACGCCGGTGAACGCCGGCGCCGCCGGCTCCAGCGCCTCGAGCTCGAAGCCCGCCATGGTGAGCCGCGAGCCCAGCTCCTGCGCGCCTCCACGGGCACGTCGCACCCATTCGCCCAGCCATGAGTACGGAAGTCTTCATGCGTCAGAACGCCCGGAACTGCTCGCAGGAAGCGCAGGTCGTTCTCGAAGAACAGCCGCAGGTCGTTCACCCCATAGCGCAGCATCGCCAGGCGATCGATGCCGGCGCCGAAGGCGTAGCCGGTGTAGCGCTCCGGATCGATGCCGCTCGCCTTCAGCACGTTCGGATGCACCATGCCGCAGCCGGCGATCTCGAGCCAGCCGGTGTGCTTGCAGATGCGGCAGCCCTCGCCCTCGCAGAACACGCAGGACATGTCGACTTCGGCGGAGGGCTCGGTGAACGGGAAGTACGAAGGCCGCAGCCGCATCGCCAGATCGCGCTCGAAGAACGCCTGCAGGAAGCCGTGCAGCGCCGCCTTCAGGTTGGCGAAGCTGACGTTCTCGTCCACCACCAGGCCCTCGACCTGGTGGAACATCGGCGAGTGCGTCATGTCGGAGTCGCACCGGTACACGCGCCCCGGCGCGATGATGCGCGAGCGGCGCGCCGCGCGCCAGCATGCGCGCGGATCTGCACCGGCGAGGTGTGCGTGCGCAGCAGCCGCCCGTCCGGGAAATAGAAGGTGTCGTGCATGGCGCGCGCCGGATGATTCGGCCGGGATGTTGAGCGCCTCGAAGTTGTGGAAGTCGTCCTCGATCTCCGGGCCCTGCGCGACCTCGAAGCCGGCGCGGCGGAAGATCGTCCTCGATGCGCAGGCGCGCCGGGTGACCGGATGCAGGCCGCCCGCGCTCCTCGCCGCGCCCCGGCAGCGTGACATCGATGCGCCCGGCGGCGAGCTCGCTGCTCGACTTCGCCGCGCGCTCGAGCTCGCCGCGCCGCGCCTCGATGCGCGCCTGCACGCGCTCCTTGGCCTCGTTGATGCGCGCGCCGGCCGCCGGGCCGCTCGGCCGCCGGCAGCGCGCCGAGCGCCTTCAGCTGCTCGGTGAGCGTGCCCTTCTTGCCGAGCCAGCGCACGCGCACCTCCTCGAGCGCCGCGAGGTCGCCGCAGCGCGGCGACCTCGGCGAGCGCCTCGCCGATGAGGGCCGTCAGGTCTGCCACGAGCGCCCGCCTCGAGGTCAGGCTGCATGCCGAGAGCGGTCTTCGCCTGCTCCGCGATCGCGCCGAACGCCGCGGTGTCGTGCACGGCGATATCCGCCAGCACCTTGCGGTCGATCTCGACGCCCGCCTTGTGCAGGCCGTTGATGATGCGGCTGTAGGACAGGCCGTAGCAGGCGCGCCGCGGCATTGATGCGCGTGATCCACAGCGCGCGGAACTCGCGCTTCTTCGCGCGCCGGTCGCGGTAGGCGTACTGGCCGGCCTTGATGACCGCCTGCTTGGCGGCGCGATAGACCTTGCGCCGGGCGTTGTAGTAGCCCTTCGCCTTGCCGAGAACCTTCTTGTGACGGCGCCCGGCCGTCACGCCACGTTTGACTCTTGCCATGTTGTGACTCCGCTACGCGTTACTTGTGGTATGGGCAGCAGCTGCTCGAGACGACCGACGTCGCTCTTGTCCACGAGGCTGGTGCCGCCCGAGCGCGCGTGGCGCTTGACCTTGCGGGTCCTTGTGGCCGAGGTTGTGGCGGCGGTCGGCCGCGTACCGCTTGAAGCCCTTCGCCGTCTTGCGAAAGCGCTTGGCCGCGGCCCGGTTGGTTTTCAACTTGGGCATCGACTTAACTCCTCACTTGTTGGCTATAGCCACCGGTCGCAAGGCGCCTCCGAGCAGGCACCCGCTTGCGGGCGAACGACTCTCAGGCTAAATCAAGTCGCTTGGAACGCGTTACTTCTTTTTCGGTGCAAACACCATGACCATCTGCCTGCCCTCCATGAGCGGGTTCTGCTCGACCACGCGTGCGGCGCGAGGTCGGTCGGACACCCGGTCCAGGAGCTTGCGCCCGATGTCCTGGTGCACCATCTCACGGCCGCGGAACCTCAAGGTCACCTTGGCCTTGTCACCCTCGGTCAGGAAGCGGATCAGATTACGCAGCTTGATCTGGTAATCCGCCTCTCCCGTTCCGGGACGAAACTTCACTTCCTTGACCTGAATCTGCTTCTGCTTGCGCTTGGCGGAGTGGGCCTTCTTGTTCTGCTCGAACAGGAATTTGCCGTAATCCATGATGCGCACCACCGGCGGTTCCGCCGTCGGCGAGACTTCGACCAGATCCAGCTCCGCGGCGGCGCCATCTGCAGCGCGTCGGAGCGGGACATCACCCCGGCCTGCGACCCATCGGCCGCGATCACACGCAGTTGCGGCGCGACTGATCTCCTCATTGCGCCGGACCCGCTTTGTTGCACTAGCGATACGTCAATCCTCCAACGTTCGGCGCCCGCGGCTCTCGAGCTCGACGCGGAGCCGTTCGACGAACGTCTCCGGGGTCATCGTGCCCAGGTCCTTGCCGCTTCGGGTGCGCACTGAAAGCAGATTTGCGGCCACTTCCTTGTCGCCCGCTACCAATAGATACGGAACACGCTGCAGCGTGTGCTCGCGAATCTTAAAGCCGACCTTCTCGTTGCGCAAGTCGGACTCGACCCGAACACCCCTGATTTTTCAGGGATTCCGTAATCTGGCGGACATACTCGTCCTGCCGGTCGGTGATGCTCATCACCACCGCCTGCACCGGGCGCCAGCCAGGCGGGCAGCCGGCCGGCATGGTGCTCGAGCAGGATGCGCGAAAAAGCGCTCCAGCGAGCCGAACATCGCCCGATGCAGCATCACCGGGGTGCGCTTCGGCGCTGTGCTCGTCGATGTAGTAGCGCCCCGAGCCGGCCCGGCATGTTGAGGTCCACCTGCAGCGTGCCGCACTGCCAGTCGCGGCCGATGGCATCGCGCAGGACGAACTCGAGCTTCGGGCCGTAGAAGGCGCCCTCGCCCGGGTTCAGGGTGTACTCGATGCCCGGCGGCCGCGAGGCCGCCTTGCAGCGCCGCCTCGGCCCGGTCCCAGATCGTCATCGCGCCCGACGCGCTTGGGCGGCCGGTCGGCGAACTTGATGCGCACGTCCTCGAAGCCGAAATCCCGGTAGATGTCGAGGATCAGCCGGGTGATGGCCACCGACTCCGCGGTGATCTGCTCCTCGGTGACGAAGCACATGGCCGTCGTCCTGGGTGAAGGCGCGCACGCGCATCAGGCCGTGCAGCGCGCCCGAGGGCTCGTAGCGATGCACCTTGCCGAACTCCGCCAGGCGCACCGGCAGCTCGCGGTAGCTGCGCAGGCCGTGCTTGAAGATCTGCACGTGGCCCGGGCAGTTCATCGGCTTGATGGCATAGACGCGCTCATCGGGCGTCGCGGTGAGATACATGTTCTCGCCGAACTTCTCCAAGTGCCCGGACTGCTCCCACAGGCGCGCGTCCATGAGCTCCGGCGCATTGACCTCCTCGTAGCCCGCCGCGCGCCTGCCGCTCGCGCATGTAGGCGATCAGGCGTCTGGAAGACCGTCCAGCCCTTCGGGTGCCAGAACACCGCGCCCGGCGCCTCCTCCTGCAGGTGGAAGAGATCGAGCTCGCGGCCGATGCGGCGATGATCGCGCTTCTCCGCCTCCTCGAGCCGATGCAGGTACTCATCGAGCTGCTTCTTGTCCGGCCAGGCGGTGCCGTAGATCCGCTGCAGCATCTCGTTGCGCGAATCGCCGCGCCAGTAGGCGCCGGCGACCTTGGTGAGCTTGAAAGCCTTGAGCTTGCCGGTGGAGGGCACGTGCGGGCCGCGGCACAGGTCCACCCAGTCGCCCTGGCCGTAGAGGCTGATCTGCTCGCCCGCCGGGATGCTGGCGATGATCTCCGCCTTGTAGTGCTCGCCGAGGCTCGCGGAAGAACGCCACCGCCTCGTCGCGCGGCATGACACGGCGGGTGACCTTCTGGTCGGCCTTGGCGAGCTCCGTCATCCGCGCCTCGATCGCGGCGAGATCCTCGGGCGTGAAGGGGCGCTTGATAGGCGAAGTCGTAGTAGAAGCCGTCCTCGATCACCGGGCCGATGGTGACCTGCGCCTCGGGGAACAGCTGCTTCACCGCCTGCGCGAGCAGGTGCGCGGTGGAGTGGCGGATGACCTCGAGGCCCGTCCGGATCCTTGTCGGTGACGATGGCGAGCGTCGGCATCGCTCGTCGATCGACATAGCGAGGTGTCGACCAGCTTGCCGTTGACGCGCCCGGCGAGCGCGGCCTTGCGCAGCCCCGCGCCGATGTCGGCCGCGACCTCGTCCACCGTCACCGGGTGGTCGAAGCGGCGCTGACTGCCATCAGGCAAAGTCACGACTGGCATTGCGAGGGCTCTACTCAATGCACTGAACAAAGCGCTCCCCGGCTCTTGCGAGCGAAACACTGAACTTGAATCGACTGGTAGGCGCGAGTGGGATCGAACCACCGACCACCACCATGTCAAGGTGATGCTCTACCACTGAGCTACGCGCCTATGCTTGAGCCGCTCAGTATACCGGGGATCAGGACCCCTGGACCAGCTTCGGGGAGGCCTCCGTGCGGCCCGGCCCCGGCGTCTGCCGCAGCCGTTCTATCCGCTCCACGCAGCCCCCTACCCGTGTCTCGGGCAAGCTCACCCCGACGCTGCCGAGTCTCTGCACCGCGCGATCGAAATCCCGATCGAGGCCCCAGAGGCCGACGATGATCGGCAGGTCCTCCGCCCGCGCGCGGATGCGCTTCACCACCGCCCGAGCCGGCGGGACCGCCTCCGGCGGCAGCGCGGAGACGACCACCAGTTCGAGAGTCTCTGCGCTCGTCGTGACCTCCTCCTCCAATCGATCCAGCGAGACGACGCGCGCAACGATTCCCCGGTTGATCAGGATTGCGGTGAGAAGCTTGGCGATGATCGCATCCCCCTGATCTTCGGCCGGGACGCACAGGACCGACGGCGATTGCCACGACATCGCGCCGCGCGCGTCGGTGCGCTGCATCCCCTCGAGGAGCTCGTCCGCCCACTGCTGAATCTGGTCGAGGACCGCGCGGCGGCGCGCGGCCTTGAGCGCCCCGCGGGCGAAGTCCGCCTCGAGTAATTGCAGGGCCGGCACGATCGCAATGTCGCAGACCTCACGCAGCGAGTGCTCGTGCAGCGCCCGCTCGAGGACCACATCCGCCTCGTCGCGGTTGCTGGTAAGCAGGCGTTGATAGAGCCGCTGCGAGGGCTCGAGGGCAGGCTCATCACCCAGCAGCACTTCGAGGAACTCGAGCTGCGGGATGTACTTCCCCATGACGACCAGACACACGGTGATCGGCACCGAGAGCAGCAGGCCCGCGAGCCCCCAGAGCCACGTCCAGAACGCGGCGGCGAGCAGCAGCCCCACCGGTGAGACTCCGGTCCTCGCGGCGTAGAGCCACGGCTCGAGCACGGCATAATTGAAGAGCTCAATGCTGCCGTAAATGCCGAGGACGATCGCCGGGTGCAGCCAATCGTCGAAGGTTGCAAATGACAGCGCGAGTGGCATCACACCCGCCGCCCAAACCCCGACGTACGGAATGAAACGCAACACCAGGGTAAGCGCGCCCCACAGGCCGGGATTCGGCACGCCGAGAAACGAGAGGCCGACGCCCACCCACAGACCCGTGAGCGAGTTGATGAGGAGCTGCGTCAGAAGATAGCGACTCACCCGTCCGGCGGCGTCATCGAGGGCCGCGGTGGTTGCATGCAGATTGCGGGGACCCAGGAGGCGCAGGACGCGCTCGCGCAGATCGAGGAGCCTGAGCAGCATGAAGGCGACCAGCACCATGACCGCGAAACCCCAGCCGAGAGGCTTCACCAGCGGTCCGACGAGCTCCCGCATGATCTCGAACAGGCTCGCGGGCGGCTCGACGATCTGCACCTTCTGCACGTAAACGGGGGCCCGCGCCAGCGGGCTCAGGCTCTCGATCTGGCCGGTCAGACGATCGAGGCCGTTCAGGGTGTCCGTGATGCCGCCGCGCATGAATCCGCGCAGATGCGTGATGTGCTGGCGCAGCTGCAGCTCGTACTGCGGCAGCTGGTGCGCGAGGTCGGAGAGTTGGCCGAAGATGACCGCGCCGACGAGGCCGATGAGACCGAGCGCCAGAGCGATGGACACGATGACGGCGATCACCCGATTGATGTGCCAGCGCCGCAGTCGCCCCACGATGGGCGCGAGCAGGAAGGTGAGCAGGATCGCGAGCGCCAACGGCACGAAAAGATCCTGCGCCAGACGCAGGACGGCCACTACCACGATCACCGTGAGGAGCACGGTTCCGCTGGCGGTCGCTTGCCGAGAGCCGTTCATGTTGTGCCGATATTCCGCCCGGTTAACGGCTCAGGCAATGCCCAGCTCGAGTTGCTTCAGGCGCTCGATCTCGTCGCGCAGGCGCGCCGCCTCCTCGAACTCGAGATTGCGGGCGCCTTGTGACATCTCCGCTTCGAGCTTCTTGATCTCCTTCACCAGCGTCTCGGGCTTCAGATCCACGGCCGCCGTAGCCGCGCCTCGCTTGCCGCCGCGGCGCCGCTGCGAGCCTTGTGGCGCGCCACCGCGCGCGCCTTCCATGATGTCCGCGACCGCCTTGTGGATGCCGCGGGGAGTGATGCCGTGGGCGGCGTTGTATTCGAGCTGCTTGCGCCGGCGGCGGTCGGTCTCCTCGATCGCGCGCTGCATGGAGCCCGGTCACTCTGTCGGCGTAGAGGATCGCGCGGCCGTTGATGATTGCGCGCCGCGCGGCCGATCGTCTGGATGAGCGAGTTGTCCGAGCGCAGGAACCCCTCCTTGTCCGCATCGAGAATGGCGACCAGCGACACCTCGGGCATGTCGAGTCCCTCGCGCAGCAGGTTGATGCCGACCAGCACGTCGAACTTCCCCAGGCGCAGGTCGCGGATGATCTCGGTGCGCTCGACTGTTTCGATATCGGCGTGCAGGTAGCGCACGCGCACGCCGTGCTCGTGCAGATAGTCGGTGAGGTCCTCCGCCATGCGCTTGGTGAGGGTGGTGATCAGCACGCGCTCGTCCTTCTCGACGCACTTGCTGGATCTCCGAGAGCACGTCGTCCACCTGCGTGCCCACCGGCCGCACCTCGACCTGCGGATCGATGAGCCCTGTCGGGCGCACGAGCTGCTCGACCACCTGGCCGGCGTGCTTGGCCTCGTAACCCCCGGGGGTTGCCGAGACGAAGATCATCTGCGGCGCCAGCTGCTCCCACTCCTCGAACTTCAACGGCCGGTTATCGAGCGCCGAGGGCAGGCGAAAGCCGTACTCCACCAGCACTTCCTTGCGCGAGCGATCGCCGCGGTACATGGCGCCCAGCTGCGGGATGGTCTGGTGGCTCTCGTCGATGAAGAGGAGCGCGTTTTTCGGCAGGTAGTCGAACAGGCACGGCGGCGGCTCGCCCGCGGCGCGGCCGGAAAGATAGCGCGAGTAGTTCTCGATGCCGGCGCAGTAGCCGACCTCCTTCATCATTTCCATGTCGAACATCGTGCGCTGCTCCAGCCGCTGCGCCTCGAGCAGCTTGCCGGCCTCGCGCAGCTCCTCCAGGCGCACACGCAGCTCCTCGCGGATCTGGTCCACCGCGCCGATCAGGCGCTCGCGCGGGCGTGACGTAGTGCGTGCCCGGATACACCGTGAATCGCGGCACCTTGCGCGACACCGCCCCGGTCAGCGGGTCGAAGAGCGTCGATCGAATCGATCGATGTCGTCGAAGAGCTCCACCCGCACCGCCTCGCGCTCCGACTCGGCCGGGAAGATGTCGATCACATCGCCGCGCACGCGATAGGTGCCCTGTGTCAGGTCCAGCTCGTTGCGCGTGTACTGCATGTCGGCGAGACGGCGCAGGAGCTTGCGCTGATCGATGCGGTCGCCGCGCATCGAGATGCAGCACCATCGACAGGTACGCCTGCGGATCGCCGAGGCCGTAGATCGAGGAGACGGTGGCCACGATGATCGAGTCGGGACGCTCGAGCAGCGCCTTGGTGGCCGAGAGCCGCATCTGCTCGATGTGCTCGTTCACCGAGGAGTCCTTCTCGATATAAGTGTCGGAGGACGGCACGTACGCTTCCGGCTGGTAGTAGTCGTAGTAGGAGACGAAGTACTCGACGGAGTTGTGCGGAAAGAATCCGCGAAACTCGCCATAGAGCTGCGCCGCGAGTGTCTTGTTGTGCGCGAGCACCATGCGTGGGACGCTGCACGCTGCTCGATCACCTGGCCGACAGACATACGTCTTGCCGCTGCCGGTGACGCCGAGCAGCGTCTGGTGCGCAAGACCGTCGCCCAGGCCCTCGACGAGCTTGTCGATCGCCTGCGGGCTGATCGCCCGCGGGCTCGAAGCCGGCCTCGAGTTTGAAGGGAATCTGTTCCATGCCGCGTAGCCTGCCGTCGCGCGCGCGCTACGTGGCCCGTACGATGGTGGGGACCGCCCCAATCCCTTAATATAGCGGCGCCCGCCCGATTTTCGGTGAACCACAGGAAGTCCCGTGACCCTATCCGTCTCACGACGCGTCCAGCGCGTCAAGCCCTCGCCGACGCTTGCCGTCACCGCCCGCGCCGCTCGCCTCAAGGCGGAAGGCAAGGATGTGATCGGCCTCGGTGCAGGGGAGCCCGATTTCGATACCCCGGCGCACATTGCGCAGGCGGGCGTCGACGCCATCCGGGGCGGCTTCACGCGCTATACGAACGTCGAAGGCATCAACGAGCTCAAGGACGCCATCATCGCGAAGTTCGAGCGCGACAACGGCATCACAGTACGAGCGTCCGCAGATCCTGGTGTCCTCGGGCGCCAAGCAGACGATCTATCAACCTGTGCATGGCGGTGCTCGACCCAGGCGATGAGGCCATCATCCCGGCGCCCTACTGGGTCTCCTACCCGGACATGGTGTTGCTCGCCGACGGCGCAGCCGGTGATGCCGTTCGCCGGTGCCGGCGCAGGGCTACAAGATCACCGCCGCGCCAGCTCGCCGCGGCCATCACGCCGAAGACGCGGCTGGTGCTCCTCAACAGCCCCTGCAATCCGACCGGCGCCGCGTACACGCGCGCGGAGCTGCGCGCCCTCGGCGAGGTGCTGCTCGAGCACCCGCGCATCGTCATCGGCACCGATGACATGTACGAGAAGATCTACTGGGCGCCGGAGCCGTTCTGCAGCCTGGTGACGGCGGTGCCGGAGCTCTACGGCCGCACCGTGACCATCAACGGCGTGTCCAAGGCCTACGCCATGACGGGCTGGCGCATCGGCTACTGCGGCGGACCCGAAGGAGCTCATCACGGCGATGGCCACGATCCAGGGCCAGTCGACCTCGAACGCCTCGAGCATCTCGCAGAAGGCGGCGACCGCCGCCCTGGCGGGCGACCAGGCTTGCGTCGCGCAAGATGAACGAGGCTTTCAAGCAGCGGCACGACTTCGTGGTGCAGCGCGCTCAATTCCCTGCCGGGCGTGAGCTGCCTGCCGGGTGCCGGCACGTTCTACGCTTTCGCCGATGTCTCGAAAGCGATGGCGGCGCTCGGATGCCGCGACGACGGCGAGTTCGCGGAGCTGCTGCTCAACGAAGGCGGCGTCGCGGTGGTTCCGGGCTCCGGCTTCGGCGCGCCGGGTCACATGCGCATCTCCTTCGCCTGCAGCCTGCAGACACTCGAGAAGGCGATCGAGCGCATCGCACGGTTCCTGGCCACTGCGGGTGCGGTGGCGAAGAGCGCCTGAGACTCGATGGGCTGGAGGATCCTGGCGGATCTGCTGGTCGTCCTTCACCTCGCCTTCGCGGCGTTCGTAGTCCTCGGTGGCTTTCTCGCCTGGAGGTGGCGCTGGGTAGCCTTTGCTCATCTGCCGGCGCTCGCCTGGGGCTTCTGGGTGGAGCCCTCGGGGCAGATCTGCCCGCTGACCCCGCTCGAGAATCATTTGCGCCACCTCGCGGGCGAGGCCGGATACCAGGGCGGCTTTCTCGAGCACTACCTGGTCCCGATCCTCTATCCGCCCGGGCTCACGCGACCGGACCAGTGGGTGCTCGCGGCGCTGCTGCTTGCGATCAGATCGTCGCGTATGGCGCCCTGCTCGCGCCCTCGCCGCCGAGTTCCTTGACTAAATCCCGGCCCTCGCCGCAGAATTCGCGCCCTTTCGCGATTCCATCGCTCGGTTCCCCGGTAGCTCAGTCGGTAGAGCGTCGGACTGTTAATCCGTTGGTCGTTGGTTCGAGTCCAACCCGGGGAGCCAATAAAATCAATAAGTTGTCGCGGAGGGGTACCAGAGTGGAGATCCCGAAGCCCAAGCGCACTTCTTCAGGCAGACCGGTCAGGCCGGCACCCACGTGCAGAATCTTGTCGTCGATCTTCCAGGCGACCTGCCCGACCGATCGATCGATCTCGATCGAGCAGTGACGGAAGTCCGGGTCCGGTCGGGTTGCTGCTCGTCCGGACCGCCCTCCGTGTCCAGCGGGAGGGGTTCACTCCAATCACTGGTCAACATTGGAAGTCGATTGACACCGGGGTGGAACCATTTCGCCCCGACGGTTACGTTGAAGACGCCGCTAGAGGCCGACGTGTGTCTTAAACATCAACTCGAATATTGGTATACGCCGGCCACGGCACAGAAGATCGGGATCACGCAAGACATCGGTGTCGCCAAAGTCAAAGTCACCCCGATCTTGGTGCCGCTACCGGACGGCGGCGCGATCGCCTGCGGCGCCCGGTAACCGGACGGTTGCGCCCGCAGTCACGCCGCAAGCGCTCGCTCAAGCCGTCGGTCGGGCCGCTGCGTACCAAGGACCGTCGTACACAACAGGCCGTCGCGCCGAATCTGCGCGCATGTGACGGTCGCGGTACACTCGCTTCGCGTACGAGTCTGACCCGTGAGAGGAGCGGCTTATGGCTACCAATCCATCCAATGACGTTCAGCAGCTGCGCTTGGTCTTCCGGGAAACGGTCGGCCACCATTGGGTTCTCTTCTTGTGGGAAGGAATCGCACTCCTCGTCCTCGGCACCCTTGCGATCATCGTTCCAGCCCTCGCCTCTCTCGCAGCTACCTTGGTCCTCGGCTGGATACTGCTGCTGAGCGGTATTGTCGGCCTGATCGCCACGATTCGCGCCCGCCACGCTCCGGGCCTCTGGTGGTCGCTGATATCGGCGCTTATCGGAGTTGTTGCCGGAGCCCTTCTGCTCGGCTGGCCGCTACGGGGCATGTTCTCTCTCACGGCGGTGCTCATCGCCTTCCTGATCCTCGAGGGGGTCGTGTCGATTCTCTATGCGCTCGAGCACCGCAGGGGCCCCTCTGGACGCTGGGGCTGGATGCTCGCAAGTGGCATCCTCGATCTCGTCTTGGGGGGTATTCTGCTTGCCGGACTGCCCGGCTCGGCCGTGTGGGCCCTCGGAATCATCATCGGCATCAACATGATTTTTGGCGGCTGGGCATTGATCGCCATGGCGCTGGCGGCCCGAGCGAATGCCCCCGGATCGCCCGCCTGAGACCCTCCGCGCATACGCCCGGTCCGCAGCTGGTTGGGAAACTCCATATCACGGTAGGTACCCGCGACACGAGAGGATTGGGCTCCCACCATGGGTAAGAATCGACTCTTCATTCTCGGCATTGTTTTGGTAATCGCATCCTCCATCCGTGTTCAAGCGATGGTTTTCAAGACCGATCACCGTGTTGACTACGACCAGGTTGCCGATTCCGCGATGAGATCGCTAGCCAAGTCGGTTTTCACCTTTGTTCTCAAACAGAATCTGGTGCAAACGCCCGACGGGAACTATCAGTTCGCCAAACACGACACGCTTCAGAAAAGACTCAACCTCTGCTCCGGTCAGCGATTCGGTGAGCAGCCGTCGGTTCCGACACGTTGCTCGGGCTTTTTGATCTCGCCCAACTCGGGGGTGACGGCTGGTCATTGCGTAAGTCCTTTGCAGGTCAAGGACTTTTGCAAGAACTATTTCATCGTTTTTGACTACCTCGTGCACCCCGGCGGACGGGCGCCATTGAGCTTGAGCAAATCATCGGTTTACGAATGCGACCGGATCGCGAGCCTGGCGTTCAATCCCAATGGACGCACGGATGATTATGCGATTCTCCATTTTTCTCGACCTGTAATGGATCATCCGTCGTTGAAATACCGCAAGACGGGCAAACTTGCCGATCACGCGGGAGTCTTCATGATCGGTTACCCCAGGGGACTGCCCGCCAAATTCTCGCTCGACCGGAAAGTATCGACCAATACCGATCCGTCTTATTTCACCGCGCATCTCGACTGCTTCCATGGCAATTCCGGCAGCCCCGTGTTCAATTCGAGGACCCTGGAGGTTGAAGGCATCTTCGTGCGCGGTGACGGGGATTTCCCGGGTGAGAATGACGGTTCCGACCCGGAGATGATGGGCGACTTTGTCTATGACAAAGCACAAAAATGCTATCGAACCTTCCTTTGCCTCAAAGGTCAGGGTTGCACGGTGACGATGGATTCAACCCGGATCACGCGTGTTCCACTGCGCTGATGATGGATACCGCGGCATTTTGCCGGACACGGCGGGTAAATTAGCTGTCCCCGGACATAGGCGGCCAGAGGAACCTGCAACATGACTGCTCCCTTTTCCGGCGGGTGTGCATGCGGATCAATTCGCTATGTGTGCTCGCGCGGGCCAATCGCGATGCTCAACTGCCACTGCCTAGACTGCCAGCGCTCCAGTGGCGCTCCTTTTGCCTCCGGCTTCATTGTTCGGGTGTCGGACTTAGCGATCACCGGCACGCCGAAGACGTACTCGGTTCGCGCTGGCAGCGGCAGTCTCGCGACTCGCAGCTTTTGCTCCGATTGTGGCTCTCCTCTGTTTACTCGCGGCGAGGTTGCGCCAGAAGTAATGTCCATCCGATTTGCGACACTGGACAAGCCGTCGGAGTTTCAACCGATGCTGGACATCTGGACATCCAGTGCACAACCATGGGTTTGCCTTAGTCAGGCAATTCCCCATTATTCTCAGTCACCCTAGTTCGGATGGCCCCGACGCCAGGCACCGCCCACTTCTCGGTGTCGCCTTTCGCCATATATCCTCAGTTCACCCTTGGAATCATGTTGAGCGCACCGCAGCAGTGTCCGCAGGCAGGCTGACAACCTTGCCCAACCGCCCGGGCAGGAGCCGAGCTGAATTCAGAATGAAAGTCAGCTCCGATGCGACGTGAATGAACGCCGCCAGCAGAGGGTTTAAGAGCCCTACTGCGGCGAGCGCGATACCCAGCGTATCGACGCCGATCGTGCCCACAAAGTTGGCCCAGATGATTCGCCGGGTCCGGCGGGCAATGGCAAGCGTCTCCGCGAACTTCAGGAGATCATTGCCAAGAAGCACTACATCGGCGCTCTCCCGCGCAACATCGGTCCCCGAGCCCATCGCGACGCCCACCTGTGCCTCGACCAATGCCGGCGCGTCGTTGACTCCGTCGCCCACCATCGCAACGAAGCGACGCTCGCCGACGAGTCGCTGAACATAGGCTCGCTTGTCCTCGGGAAGGAGGTCGGCCGCCACTTCCGCGATGCCGAGCTGAGCGGCTACGGATTCGGCCACCGCCCTGGCGTCTCCCGTCAACAGTACCGTCCGCGCACCGAGCGCATGGATGGCATCAATAGCGCTTTGCGCTTCGGGCCGGACGCGGTCAGCAATCTCAACGGCGCCGAGCAGGATCCCCTCGCGTGCCACGTAGACTTCACTGGATCCCTTTGGATCGCGCGCCAAATCATCCGGTACGCTGATGCTGTGCTCGCGCATTAGCGCCAGATTTCCAACGAGCACCCTCTTGCCGGAGACCGTTGCATCGATCCCCCGACCCGGCTGATAGCCGAAGCGCTCGGGCTCGACGATCGAACGCCCTTGCGCCCGCGCATATCCGACAATGGTCTTGCCCAAGGGATGCTCAGAGCGCAGCTCGGCGGCAGCGGCGGCGTCGAGCAGCGCCGTCGGGGCGACTCCCTCACTTGGCCGCAGCGCACGGATCTCGGGTTGTCCGAAGGTAAGCGTGCCGGTCTTGTCCAGCACGACAGTGTCGACCCGGCCGAGCAGCTCGAGATAGAGACCGCCCTTGACGATGGCGCCGCTGCGGGCGGCCCGACCGATCGCACCCAGGATCGCGAGCGGCGTGCCGGCCGCGATCCCGCAGGCCCCGGCCACGATGATGACCGAGATGGTCGAGGTAATATTGTGGGTCAGCAGGTACGTAAGCACCGCGGCCCCGAGGGCGAAATAGACCAGGTAGCCAGCCAAGCGGTCCGCCAGGCGCTGCACCGGTGCGCGCGAGCGCTCGGCCTGCTCGACCGCCTCGATGATCTTGCCGTAGCTCGTGTCGCGCCCGATGCGTTCGGCGCGAATCTCGAGTGCCCCCGATTGGTTGATCGAGCCCGCAAAGACGCTGGCGCCCGCCGTCTTCTCGACAGGAAGAGACTCGCCGGTGATGCGCGACTGATCGACGAACGAATGTCCGGCGATGACCGTGCCATCCACGGGGATCCGGCCGCCGGGATTGACGAGCACGGCGTCTCCGGTGGCGAGCTCTTGAGCATCGACCTCGGCAACTCCGCCCGCGCGGCGCACGGAAATGGCGCGCGGCAAGAACTCGAGCAGGTCACGGATCGCCTTCCGGCCGCGGGAGACGGTCATCCCCTCGAGAACTTCGGCGACCAGCACGAATAGCGTGATGACGAGCGCCGTGAAGAACTGCGAGATGGCGGCCGCGGCGACAATGGCGATGGACATGGAGAGCTCCATCGTCATGCGCCGGGCCAGAACGTTCTCGAACGCCTCCTTATAGATCGGCCAGCCCCCGATCGCGAGGCCCGCGATCCCGATCAGGCTGACCGAGCGCAGCGGCTCCCACAGTCGAAACCATACGGCAGCTGCCGCAAGCGCAACCACGACAATACGTACCGCTTCCGGCCACTCGAAGGCGTGCTCATGATCGTGGTCATGGTCATGATCGTGGTCGTCATGATTGTCATGAGCGTGATGAGTGGAGTCGGCGTGACCCTCGCTCTCGTGAGTGTGCGCGTGCGCGGCGGGCACTATGGTTCTGTCCATCGCCTGTTCCGCCAAATCCGCCTCGCGCGGTTGCTGTTCCGGCTTGTTCATCGAAACCCTTTGCAAAGTCGCTGCCACGCCTACTTGAGGTACGTGCGCATGACCTCAATCAGCTCATCGGCGCTCTGACGACGCTTGGCTTCGTCCTCGGCGGGCAGCAGATGTCCCTCGATGTGATCCTCCATCACCTCGGCCATCAGACCATTGATGGCGCCGCGCACCGCCGCGATCTGCTGCAACACCTCGAAGCAGCCACGCTCGGCCTGAAGTGAGTGCTCGAGCGCCTCGACCTGGCCCCGGATGCGGCTGACCCGGGCCAAAAGCTTGGTCCTCTCGTGTCTCGTGTGACTCATGAATATGTCCGACCAACTTATACTCTAGAGGAGTATTGTATATGCAAAGCGCGCTGACGCACACTCGAAAAAACCCAAGCGCCACCGCGCTTTAAGAGCCACGCTAACAGGGCTCGCCAGTCATGCCCAAGCGCTGAACCTGATATGCTTCGCAGCGTGTCAGGAGGCGAGCATTGCGTGTGAAATCCATCCCGCTGCTGCCTCGGTCGATGTATCGAAGAGGTCAGGAGAGTACGGTGGCTCGTGGTTCTGCAATGAACAGGCAAGCACGGCCGGATAGAGCCCCGGCGCGAAGGATCTCCCGCAGCGCGACCGCCCCGACGCTCGACGGCAAGGGCCCCATCTGGCAGCAGATACGGCGCGCCCTCGCGAACCCGATCGTGAGTGGGGCCTGGCCGCCCGGCACTCGCATTCCAACTGAGGCCGTTCTGACACGAAGCTTCCGCGCTTCGCGCATGACGGTGGGCCGGGCAATACAGAGCCTTGCCGGTGAGGGTCTCGTGCAGCGCCGACGCGGCATCGGCACGGTCGTCGCGGAGAGCGCCCTCGAGCGTCCGGTATTCGAGATCTGGGACATCGCGGACATCATCGCGCGCAGCGGTAGCACCTATCAGTATCGCCTGCTCGAGTGTCGTAAGCTCGCCCATGATCCCGATCAGCGTGCGTTGCTCGGCGTGTCTTCGCGCACGCAGGTGCTGTCGATTCGCTGTATCCATCTCTGTAACGACAAGCCGTTTCAGCTCGAGGAACGTCTCGTCAATACCGATGCGGTCAGTGGAGTCACATGCCAGTCGTTCGAGACTCAAGGTCCCGGGCGTTGGCTCCTCGGTCACGTCTCCTGGACAGATGCGGAGCACAAGATCTCCGCCTGCGAGGCTTCCGAGGAGGTCGCCGAGGTGCTGCAAGTGCGCCCACAGACCGCTTGCCTCGTCGTTGAGCGGCGCACGTGGAACGAAGGCGCACCGGTCACGCATGCGAGGCTCTGGCATCCCGGATCGAGTCACCATCTCGTGGGTCATTTCAGACCCTCACGGTGAAGACGCACGACTTCGGAGTCCATGCCGAACAGCTCACGAGAAAGAGCGTTTCAAGCGCTTCACGCTGAGAACGACACCGGTCGCGCAGAATGCGGTGCCCACCGCGAGCAGCAACATCTCGATCGCGGTCCGCAGGAGCGGATGATCGAGAAGGCCCGGGAAATTCAAAGTATGCAGGGCGAAAAAAAGCCAGTCGTAAGCGCGTCGTCCGGGACCCAGCAGGATGATGAACTGACCGGAATCCCCATCGATATAGGCTCGCCAGGCACCTGGGCCTGAGAGTCGATATCCCACGGCGGACGTGGGCATATATTCGGCGAGGCGATAGAGCGCATCGTATTGGTCCCGCGGCACCTGACCGCGGACGCGCCCCGGCCAGACGGCTGCAAGCGCAGATCGTAACTGGGAATCGCCGAGTTGGGAGGCAACCTCGGGATTCGTCCCGAGCGAGAGAACGTGCGCCTGCAGCGATTTGGGCGGCCAGACCTCGAGGAACGGCCGGCCCCCGATCGCCTCCAGAGAGATCTCTCCGGCGGTGCCTGCGGCGCGCAGATCGGCCGCCGTGACAGTCTGGACCACGCCGCTGAAAGGCATTCCGCGCAGCCCATCGACCTCGCCCGGAGTCGGGGTCCCGGTCGGAAAGATTCGTCCATCATCCATGGAAGCCCATCCGCTTAGCAGCCAGCCGAGCACCACGAGGCAGGCGAATAGCCCAATCACGTGGTGCCACCGCATCCAGCCCCGGAACGGAGAAATGCCGCGGCGCCGCGCCGCCCTGTTGTTAATGAACCGTACGAAGCCGAGCCACATGCCGATGATCACAGAGATCATCCCGACCAGTGCGGTGTACCAGACCACGTTGGACCAGGCCGAGGCGTTCCTGCGAAGCGGCGTAAAGTAGATCCAGTGCAGGATCGCCCCGCACCAGTCCCACTCTCGCTCGGCCGCAGTGATCTTCTGTACGACCTCGCCCGTGCGCGCCGACACGTAGAGCTCCGTCCCTGAAGCGTCGCTCATGAGCACCCGGTAGGCGGGCCGGTACGCGTCGAACTCGTTGGGAACGATCCACTGATCGTACTCAACCGGGCCCGAGACCCGGAGTGCACGCGCTCCATCGAAGAGCGCCGCGACTTTCTGAGCTGTCGCCGCACTGAAGAGCGGTAGAGCCTCTCCCGTGTCGGCTGCAACCGCAGTCAGCGACCCGTCAGGGTGCGAGACGACATAGACCGGACGCCCAGTGACGCTGATCAGCCGCAGGCCTGCCGCATCCAGCCCGTTCGTCGCGGCCGCCGGCGCCACGGTGACGCGATCGAGCGCGATCGCCGTAGGGGGCAACTCTTCCGGGTCGCCCGACTCACCGGGGAACCCTACGAAGTGCAGTACCGCACCGCTCAGGAACCAGATGAGGAAAAGCGAGGACAGCACGACGCCGGCCCAGCGGTGCAACCAGCTGAGCCAGCGGTCGACGCGCCGCCAGGTCTGTCCCGCCATCGTCGCTTTGCTCCAATCAATACTTCATTACCAGGCTCACCTCGAAGTACCGCGGCGGCCCGAGCAGGACCTGCGTGGGATAGTAAATGTCGGCCCACTGCGCGTATTCCTTGTTGAGGGCATTGTTCACGCGCGCCGTGACGAGGATACCCCGAGTCACATGATAGCTCGCGTACAGGTTGACCAGGGTGTAGTCCTCGAGCAAAAGCGAATTGGCTTCATCGCCCCACCGCTTGCCGATGTAGCGCACTCCACCGCCCACCTCGAGAGGCACGCCACCCAAATTCTGATAACTGGTCCAGGCGTTTGCGGTCCATTTCGGCACGTCAGCCGGCTGGTTGCCGCTATCGTCGACTCCGGTGTTCGGGTCGATGTAGCCGCCAAACTGCGAGTCCGTATATGAGCCGTTCACGCTCACCGTCCACTTCCGGGTCAGCTTGAAGTCCGTCGAGAACTCGGCGCCTTTCGATGATTGATAGCCGATATTGCTCAGCGTCTGGATGCCGGTCTGGGTGAGAATGTTGTCGCGCCGGATCTTGTAGACCGCAGCGGTGAAATCGACGGTGCCGCCAGGCGTCCCGCCCTTCACTCCCCCTTCCATCTGCCACGCGTGACTCGTCGGAAAAAGCTCAGGCAAGCTATCGAAGATCTCCCCGTTCGGCGGATCGTTTGCCGTGGAATAGGCAATGTAGGGCGTCAGATAGGGATTCACGTTATAAACGAGACCGACCCGCTCCGAGGTCGTGATATAGGTTTGCCCGTAGCCGCCCGCACCCGAGAAGTTCACATAGGAAAGCTGCATCTGGTCGTAATGGGCGCCCGTTACCAGCCTCAGCGCCTTCGTAACGTCGAAAACGTCCTCGAAGAAGCCGGCATAGTCATTCCATTTGCTCACACTGCTCGAGCTCGCGAGCGAAATGGGATAGAGCGTGTTAAAGATACCTTGATCCGGCACAAACGGATCCACGTAATCGTCCGGCGGACCGCCCGCGGTGCGATAGAACCTCAGATGACTGTATTCGTAGCCCACGACCAGCTTGTTCGCATGCCCGAAGATCGAGTGGTTGTAGGTGAGGCTCCCCTGGTCCCCGATCATGCTTTGATGGTGGATGACGAAGAACCTGTCGCGATCGATGCGCGGTACTCCGATGTAACCTGGCGCACTGGTGGTGAAAGTATAGGTCTCCGCGTCGTACCAATCGCGGTTGGCACGCAGGTAATAGAGATAATTCTCAACCGAGATATTGTCCGCGGGATGCCACGTAAGGAAGAAGTGCGGCCATACCTGGGTCGAGCCAATGTGGGAATTGGCGACGTTGTAATTGACAAACTCCATGGGCTTGTCGACGGCTACGGTCGCGGAGCTCAGCACACCCTTGAGCGGATCGGTCGCAAACGAGACCGGAACCAAGGGCGTGCCGAAGTAGCCAGACGGACGGTCCTGCATGTAGTCCATGGAGAGCTGCAGCGACAGCCTCTCGTTGATCCGCCAAGTCGTAGAGCCCGTGACTTCGTTCGTATAGGCGGGCGAGTTCATCACGTAGCCATCGCTTGCCGTCCGGCTCGCGTCCAGACGGAACGCCAGGTCGCCGACATGCGTGTTCCCGCCGATACCGAGGGAGGTCGATCCGAAGGAGCCGTCGGCCACGAGCGCCTCCATGCTCGAGGGCCCGAAGGTAGGACCCTTGTCGACGACGTTCACGGCCCCACCCACAGCCCCCTGTCCGAAAAGCACCGACGCCGGTCCCTGAAGGATCTCCACCGAGGCGACGTTGAAAGTGTTCTCGGGCCTTCCGACCATGTCCTCGGGTCCAATGTAGAGTCCGTTTCGCAGCTCCGTGATCTCATCCCCGGTGAATCCGCGCATCGAGAACTGCTCGAGATCCCCGGGCGAGCCGCCCGAAACGACGCCCGCCTGACTGTCCGCCGCCTCCTCGACTGACGAGAAGCCGCGGCCCAACATCTCATCCGAGGTAATGACATCGAGTGTTGCGGGCAGCTCCTGAATGGAAAGGCCGAGCCGGCTTCCCGTGGGCGTGAACTGATCGAGAGAGTGCATCTCGGCGGCCGAGATGGTGACCTCGGTCAGCTGTTCAGTGAGGTCCTGATTGCTCTGCTGGCCGCTTTGCTGATTACCCTGTTGGTTGCTCTGATCGGATCCCGAATCGCCGGCGTATCCGAGCGCGGGCGCGATTGCGATCGCGAGCGCCGCCAGCGGGGCGAGACGACGCAGGCGCTCGCCCCGTCGGAGCACGGAACGCACGGTGAGAAGGACTTGGGAGAGAGTCGCCGCAGGGCGACCAGCCGGGCTTTGTGTTCGGTGAGACGCGTGGGACATCGACCGTTTCCCCCTTTTGGTTGACCAACTTTGTCTATACTAACTCCGAGCATCCCTCAGTCCGCCGCGCGCTGTCAAGCCCGTCCGGCGAGCCTGCATTGACAAAGTGTGCCGTGGCACCGCGATGATGCAGCGCGGCGAATTCAGCACCGAGTCGGTGCACCCCGCGGCTGGAATCGATGACACGAGGCCCGAGGCAGCAATAAACTGCTTATTTACAAGCCCTTTCGCGCTGCCGTTGAATCGACTGCCCCAGCAAGTCACCGGCGAGTGTTTCTGGCCTCACGCCGCCTGGCGTCCGGGGATACCCGAGGCACACCTGCCACCGTCATCGATGCCACTAAAGAACTGATTGTAAAGACAAAGTTCTCTACGAAATGGCAGCTTGCTTTGTATATACAAAGTTGGCTAGCATTCTCGCCATCAGACGGTGGGGAGCATGGCTCGACTGATCTTTGAGAAGCTGTGGGTGGAGGGCCGATGGCTGTCCGGCGCCATGGTCGAATGGAACGACTCCGGGAAATGCGTGCTCGATACTCGGGCCGGCCCCGAGGCTCGAGAGCCCGGCGAATACATTCGGGGGCTCACCCTGCCCGGACTCGCGAGCGCCCACTGCCATGCGTTCCAGCGCATTTTGCCGGCGTGGACGCAGCATGGCGGAGGCAAGGGAGATGATTTCTGGACGTGGCGGAACCTCATGTATGCGGCCGCCGGATGCCTCGAACCGCAGGATCTCGAAGCGATTGCGGCTCGCTGCTACCTCGATCTCCTGCGAGGCGGCTATACCGGGGTCGCGGAATTTCTTTACCTGCACCGACTCGGTGCGACCTGGACCGGCGGACCGAATGCTGATGAAGCGATCGCTGCCGCAGCGCTGCGCGTCGGCATCGGCCTCACGCTCCTGCCGGCGCTCTATCAGCATTCGGACTTTGGCCGCGCCCCGCCGACTCGGGCGCAGTCGCCTTTCGTCCGTCCCACCGCCCGATTTCTCGAGGATTGGCGCGAGCTCACGCGCCGATATGCGAGTAGCCCCTCGATTACCCTCGGAATTGCCTTCCACAGCCTGCGTGCAGTGGATATCGAGACCGTCGCAGCCGTGAGCGCCGAGATGGGATCGGACCCAGCCTGTCGCGCCATTCACATTCACGTCTCCGAACAAAAGGCGGAAGTTGCAGGCTGCCTGCGGCATTGGAATCGGACCCCGATCGACCTGCTCCTCGAGAGAGGCTTGATGAATCCGCGGTGGACTTTGGTGCATGGGACCCATGCCACCCGGGCAGAGCTCGATGGCATCTGCAACCGTGGAGCGACGCTCGCAATCTGCCCGACGACCGAGGCCGACCTCGGAGACGGTATCCCGGATGCTGCCCCATACCTCCTCGCCGGGGGACACCTCGCCATAGGCTCCGACAGCAACGTGTGCTGCAGCGGCTTCGCCGAGTTGCGCCTGCTCGAGTGGTCGCAACGCTTGCTGCACGGGCGGCGAAACGTCCTCTCATCGTCCACCCAGCGCTCGGTTGCGGACCGGTTGTATCAGATCGCGCTCGATGGCGGGTGGCGGTCCCTCGCGAAATCCGATCGCCCGGCCGCCGAGGCGCTGCCAGCCGACTTCGTGACTTTCGACGGTGACGGCGCGTGGCGGTGCCTACCGCCGGAAAACTGGTTGAGCGCCCTGGTCTTCGGCCATGGCGAGCCCAGGGCGACGCACGTTATCGCCGGCGGGCGCTGGCTGATTCGCGATGGAGTGCACGAAAAAGAAGTGGAGATCGAGCTTGCTTATCGCGCCGCGCTATCGCGCCTCAGGCCCACGCTGCTCGAGGCGCAGAGTCTTTCCAAGCAAAACGGTGATCATTCATGTTGAATGCTGGATCTTCCGATGACCGGTCCCGGACCATTCGTGCCCCTCGAGGATCCTCGCGCAGCGCGAAGTCCTGGCTGACCGAGGCGCCCCTGCGGATGATCATGAACAATCTCGATCCGGAGGTCGCCGAGCGACCCGACGACCTGGTGGTTTACGGTGGCATCGGCAAGGCGGCCCGCGACTGGCAGTGTTTCGAGCAGATCGTGGCGACGCTCAGGCGCCTCGCGCACGATGAGACGCTGCTGATCCAGTCGGGCAAGCCGGTTGCCGTCTTGCGCACCCATCCCGATGCCCCTCGGGTGCTCATCGCCAATTCGAACCTCGTCGGTCGCTGGGCAACGTGGGAGCACTTCAACGAGCTCGACCGCCGGGGCCTCATGATGTTTGGTCAAATGACGGCCGGCTCGTGGATCTACATCGGCAGTCAGGGGATCCTGCAGGGAACCTACGAGACCTTCGTCGAGATGGGCCGGCAACACTTCGACGGCAACCTCGCTGGACGCTGGATACTGACGGCAGGATTGGGCGGCATGGGAGGGGCGCAGCCACTCGCGGCCACCCTCGCCGGCGCCTCGCTCCTTGCCGTCGAATGCCGTCCCGAGCGCATCAGCAAGCGACTCGAAACCGGCTATCTGGATGTCGCCGTGGAATCGATCGACGAGGCGCTCGAGCGCATTGGGCAGGCCACTCGCGACCGTCGCCCTATCTCGGTCGGTTTGCTCGGTAACGCCTCCGAGGTGCTCCCGGAGCTTCTGCATCGCGGCGTGCGACCGGATGCCGTCACGGATCAGACTTCGGCCCACGACCCGGTGAACGGGTATCTGCCCGCGGGCTGGACGCTCGAGCAGTGGGACACTCTCCGTCGGGACGACCCCGATCGCGTCGCGGCCGAAGCCCGCAAGTCGATGGCGCGCCATGTCGAGGCGATGCTCGAATTCCAGCGGTTGGGTGTGCAAGTCTTCGACTACGGCAATAACATCCGACAGGTTGCGCTGGATGAAGGCGTGAAAGATGCCTTCGCCTTCCCGGGCTTCGTGCCGGCGTACATCCGGCCGCTTTTCTGCCGTGGCGTGGGCCCCTTTCGTTGGGTCGCCCTTTCCGGTGATCCCGAGGACATCTATCGCACCGATGCCAAGGTAAAGGAGCTCATTCCGAACGATCCGCACCTGCACCGCTGGCTCGACATGGCGCGCGAGCGGGTTCGCTTCCAGGGACTGCCCGCGCGGATCTGCTGGGTCGGTCTAGGGGATCGCCATCGGCTCGGGCTCGCCTTCAATGAGATGGTGGCCAAGGGGGAGCTCAACGCGCCTATCGTCATCGGACGCGATCACCTCGACTCGGGCTCGGTTGCGAGCCCCAACCGGGAGACTGAGGCCATGCGAGACGGTTCGGACGCGGTTGCCGACTGGCCGCTGCTCAATGCGCTTCTGAACACGGCAAGCGGCGCAACCTGGGTTTCGATCCATCATGGAGGTGGAGTCGGCATGGGGTACTCTCAGCATGCCGGTGTGGTGATCGTGTGCGACGGCACTCCAGCGGCTGCAAGGCGGATCGAACGCGTGCTGTGGAACGACCCGGCCTCAGGAATCATCCGTCATGCAGATGCGGGCTACCCGGAAGCCCTCGCCTGCGCCCGGACGCACCATCTCGACCTCCCCTTCCTGCAAACCCCATGAATACCGAGTTACTCGAACCTGGCGAGGTCAGCCTCGCCCAATGGCGCGCCATTTACCGCGGTGCGGATGCAGTCCTCGGCGAGGCGTGTTGGCGGCAAATCGCCGCTGGCGCCGAAGCGGTATCGAAGATCCTCGCGCGCGGTGAGCCCGTCTACGGGATAAACACCGGCTTTGGAAAGCTCGCGAGCGTTCGCATCGAGGCGACGGACCTGGCGACACTGCAGCAAAACATCGTCCTCTCACACGCCGCGGGCCTAGGCGAACCAACGCCTGTTCCGGTCGTGCGGCTCATCATGGCCCTGAAGCTGGCGAGCCTTGCCCAAGGCGCCTCCGGTGTGCGTCCCGAAACCGTGGAATTTCTGGCTGCGATCCTGACGCAAGGGCTCACGCCGGTCATTCCCTCGCAGGGCTCGGTGGGCGCTTCGGGGGACCTCGCACCGCTCGCGCATCTGGCCGCGGCGATGATGGGGGTTGGCGAGATCACACTGCCGAGTGGCGAGCGCGCTGCCGCTCGCTCGGCGCTCGCGTCGGCCGGCCTGGCGCCGATCAAACTGGGCCCGAAGGAGGGCCTGGCACTCCTCAACGGCACGCAGTTCTCGACGGCCTGTGCGCTTGCCGGCCTCTTCGAGAGCGAGATCGCGTTCCAGGGCGCGCTGGTAACCGGAGCCCTTGCAACCGAAGCGGCCAAAGGCTCGGATACGCCCTTTGACGCACGCATTCATGCGTTGCGCCGGCAGCGGGGCCAGATCGAGGCCGCCGCAGCGCTTCGCGCCCTCATGGCGGGCTCCGCCATCCGCGCCTCGCACCGTATCGGCGATCCGCGAGTCCAAGACCCCTATTGCCTACGATGTCAGCCTCAGGTGATGGGCGCGGCGCTCGACCTGCTGCGCTATGCAGCAACGATCCTCGATCGCGAGTGCAACGGGGTAACCGACAACCCACTGATTTTCCCCGAGTCCACCGAAGCTCTCTCGGGAGGCAACTTTCATGCGGAGCCCGTGGCATTCGCCGCTGATGCCATTGCCATCGCGCTCTGCGAGATCGGGTCGCTGGCCGAGCGTCGGATCGCCATGCTCGTCGATCCCGCCCTCTCGGGCCTGCCCGCGTTTCTCACCCCGGCGCCGGGCCTGAACTCCGGCCTCATGCTGGCGCAAGTCACCGCTGCCGCGCTTGTGTCCGAGAACAAGCAGCGCGCCTACCCTGCAAGCGTGGACTCCATCCCGACGAGCGCCAACCAGGAGGATCACGTGTCGATGGCGGCACACGGTGCGCGCCGGCTGGAGGCGATGGCGGCCAATGCTGCGGCGGTCATCGGCATCGAGCTCATGACGGCCGCCCAGGGATGCGACTTTCACCGGGGGCTGACATCGAGCATCCCGCTTGAAGCGGTGCGCGCTCTGTTGCGAGAGCATGTTGCGCCGCTCACGACCGATCGCTACCTGCACACCGACATGCAGCAGTCGATCCGGCTCATTCGAAGCCGAGCCGTCACGACCGCCGCGTCCAGCGTGTCGTTACCCAGCTTGACGGCGCTCGCATGACCGCGTGGCTTCAGGTCCGCAGAGGATCCGGCCCGCTCATCGTGTGCTTCCCGCACACGGGAACGGAAATTCCCGCTGCGGTCGGCGATTCCCTCGTGTCGCACTGGCTCGCGCGCAAAGACACCGACTGGTGGATAGACGGGCTCTACGGACCGCTTGCGCGGGACCTCGATGCCACCACGATTTGCACCTCGATCTCGCGTACGGTCATCGACGTCAATCGCGATCCGAATGGCGTATCGCTCTATCCCGGGCAGGCCACCACCGAGCTCTGTCCGCTCACGACCTTTGACGGCGAGCCGCTCTATCGTTCCGGGCTTGGGCCCGATGCAGCTGAAATTGCCAGCAGGCGCCAGGCCTATTTCGACCCGTATCACGCGGCAGTCGCAGCCGAGATCGAGCGGCTGCGGGGCGCGCACGGAAGGGTCGTGCTCTACGATGCACACTCGATCCGCTCCTGCATTCCGCGGCTCTTCTCCGGGATACTGCCGAACTTCAACATCGGTACCAACGGTGATACCAGCTGCGATCCGGCGCTCACCCGGAAGGTCGAGCGCGCCTGCGAGGACTCGCGCCTGAGCTCCGTCACCAATGGCCGTTTCCGGGGCGGCTGGACGACCCGCCACTACGGTCAGCCCCCGCGTGGAACCCACGCACTGCAGATGGAGCTGACGTGCCGAAGCTACATGGACGAGCCCGAAGGTCTCCTCTCGCCCGGTACCTGGCCGCCACCCTTCGAAGAGCTGCATCCCGAGCCGCTTCGCGCACTGTTGGGCAAGGTCCTTCGAGCTTGCATCGATTTCGCCGGCGCACCGTAAGGTCCCGTCATCGGGCCGCCGAAGTGGCAAATGGTCGGACCCCGACCCCAATGCCTTTTGCAGGTTCGCGCCGCCGCGCCGCGCGATAAACCGAAAAGGCAATCATGAGCCATGAGCATCTGGTCAAGAAAATCCGTGACCCTGATGCGCTCCGAGGCGCCCCGCGGCCGCGAAAGTACGGCATAATCAGCTGCGAAAAGCAGTGGCCGTGCATAGCTGCGGCTGAAGTATGGTCCTCGTAACGCCGAGTGATTGTCATGAGCATGTCATTGCGCGATCAGTTGCTGCAGGCGGGCCTGGTCAATGAAAAGCAGACCAAGGAAGCCGAGCGGCAGCTGCGGCAGCAACAACGGCAGCGACAGCAACTCCCGAAGGAAAAGCGCGCCACGGCGTCCGACACGGAACTCGCTGCGCAGCGGGCGCAGCTTGCCAAAACGGCTCGCGATCAGGAGCTGAGCCGTCAACAAAAGGAACAGGCCGACAAAAGAGCCCGCCACGCCCAGGTCGAGCAACTGATCCAACAGAACTGTTTGCCGCGACCTCAGACTGATGAACGCTACAATTTTGTCGATGGCAATAAGATACGCAGCATCCCCGCCGATCGCTCAGTGCGCGAGCGGCTCAGCCGTGGCGAGATCGCGATCGTGCGCCGCAACGGAGGGTATGAGCTCGTGCCGGCGGAAACTGCGGCTCGGATTCGCGAGCGCGACGAGAGTGCGGTGATCGGATGCGGCGTTGCCCACGACGCAGCTGCCGCTGATGGCGTGCCGGACGACATGGTGTGGTGACGCCGGCATCGTCGAATAATGCGAACGACGCGCGACCGGCGATTACAGCGAGTCTCACGTCCCTAAGTGTTGCCGCGCTGGGGGTGGTTTTCGGGGATATCGGCACAAGTCCGCTCTACACCCTGAAGACGGTGCTCAATCTCGCGGGCGAACGGCCCGATTCGTTCACTGTGCTCGGCTCGCTGTCGCTCGTGATCTGGACGCTGATCCTCATCACCTCGATCAAGTAGGTGGCTTTCGCCATGCGCATCGACAACGATGGCGAGGGTGGGATTCTCGCGCTGATGTCCCTACTGGGGGTCAAGGGACGTCCTACGTCGGCCATGAGACCGTGATTCGCCGCGAGGACGGCAAGGGTCTGCCGCGGGTCGTCGAAAGCGTGTTCGCTTACCTGCAGCGCAACTCCACTCACGTGAGCGATTACTTCCGTCTGCCGGCGGATTCGGTCGTCGAGGGGACGGGAAATCGCGATCTGAAGGCAGCCCTATGTCGGCGAGGCGGTCATCCGGCGGGTGAGATGACGCGAAGCTTCACTGTGTCTCCGGTCGGCTGCCGGAGCAACAGGTCTCGCCAGCCCTCGCCTGTCTGGCGGGGCAATTCCAGGATCGCCTGCCGGGCCTCGTACAAGCGCTGCTTGAGAAATGGCTGCAACGGGAGAAATGGACTCGTTGTCTCCTTCTCCTGCGGCGTTTCGGCCAAAGCGATGTCGCAGAAGATCCGGAAGTAGTCAGCATACCCCTCCTCGTAAAGCTGCAGCGGACCTTGCATTGCGCCGTCATGCATCAGCTCGTCGGCGAGAAGACGGCTACAAAGGTAACTTGAAGTGGAGCGCAGATAGTTGCCGTGCTCGGCTACCACGCTGCCTTCGTAATCCCGGGGCCCGTAAAACAATGCAAACAATCTGCGTCGGCGCGCGCCCACGACGTGTTGATCACGCAGATACCCAAACAGCGCCTTGCGGTGAACGAGACCGAAGGTGGAACGTCTCAGGGCGAGCACCTGTCGCTCGAGCTTCGCCTGCTCCGACACGCTCCTCATGAGATGGTCGTGATCCGATACCCAGCGTTGATACGCGGCCGGGTGCTCGAGAATGCGGCAAGCAATCAACTGGTTCTCGGTCCCCCCGGACCGGGCCACGGCTTCTACACAGCGCTCGGACGCGTCCATCAGGCGTTCATGTTTATACGCCCGCGCGAGCATCTGAGCGGCTCCCCTGGTCGAAAGGTTTCTTCTGGTCGCAGAGCCTGAGACCTTCGGGACACCTTAGTCTGTACGTTGACGCACATAAGGCCGCCTCCCCAGCGGCCTCATCGTGGACGATCACTTTACATCCCTGGCCCCGATCACGGTAAAGCTTCTTAAAGGCGTACGGGGTCAGCTCTTAGGCGGAAGTAATGAGGTAGTCCCCTCCGCTGATGGAGGTGCCGGTGCGTAGCGGGCTTGTTCATATCAATTTGACCCGTTGAATCCCGATCACACGGCGGCTTTCTGGGGTTGTTCCACCAGCTCAACCAGCCTCGCATCGAAGCTAAATCTCACCGGGCCCGAGATCACCCAATCCCATTGCCAGTTCGGATGCCGGGAATTAACGATCAGGTTGTACTCCCCCGGCGTCACGGCACTCGGTACCAGGAGCACCGGGGTTCTCCTCTGGTCCGACCAGCCGTCACCAATTGCCTGCGCGGCCGGCGCGGGCTCGTCCGCGTCCCAACCGTAGGGAGCTGCCGGGGCTCTCTCGATCGAGGCGTCGGGAACGTCAAGCACGTACATGACATGCGGCATGAGCGCATCAAAGCGCTTGTAGTGCACCAGACGCTCAAGAATCGCGAGCGACAAGCTCTGCGCCGCGTAATCGAGATGACGACCGGCGGTGTGCCAGCGGCCATTCACGGAGAATCCGCTCGAGCCCTCAAAGGCAGCCCGGCTCGTTCGCCCGAACTTGCGCAGGACGATTCGCCAAGCCTTCACGGCTCAATGCTCAGACCGGCACGCCGTGGATCATCGCACGCAAGAGACTTTCCACCTTCTGCGCGCCGAGGTCTGTTGCCAGCATCTCCAGCGGCGCCCGACCGCCCAGACTCCGATCCGCGGCGCCCAGCCATTCGGCCACTGCAGCATCCGAGGTGAAGATCTCTCGCGCGAGACTCCGCACGCGCACGATCCTGTAGAGGCGCTCCGACTCCGTAGTGGAAAAGCGCTCGTGCTTCCTTTCGCGCTCCGTCATCGTACGCAGCACGAGCTTGAGCGCCTTGATGATTCGTGCCTTCGGCAAACCAAGCGCAGCCGCGATTTCTCCGAGAGCGCTGCTTGGTAGCCCGCGCTCGAGCACTTCAATCTGTTCGCCAAGCGGACGCTCGGTGAGGGTCAATACGCTCATGGCAGAATTGCTCCTTGTCACGCGCAAAACTGCCACGATCCCGGCGGCGCGTCAAGGCGGCAGACATGATCAGCCTCTTCCCTCAGGTAGAAGACTGGCTTTGCGTCGCTAAACTTATCTTATTAATCATAACCTTAAACGGCAATTGGAGTCCGACCCGGGAGGCCAATTCCTTATTATTCCGGCCGTGTAATATGCGTGGTAATTCAACCTGAGGACCCTGCGTGGAGACGATAGGCGAAGATCTGCGCCAGATGATACGGACGCCACTTTCCCACTCGCATGTTGAGGCATTGCGGGCGGCGGGGAAGGTGGTGACGTATCCCAAGGGTACGCTCATGGCCCGGCAGGGCGAAAAGGCGAACCGCTTCGTGTACGTCGAGGAAGGCGAGATTGAAGTAGTCAATCCGTTCACTGGCGAGCGCCATTACCCGTCGACCATTGGGCCAACTCAGTTCATGGGGGAGATCAGCCTGCTGTACGGCGGCACCGCGTCCTTGCCGCTGCGCACGGTGGTCGAAACGCGAGTAATCGAAGTACCGCGCGAGATCTTCCTCACGCTCATGTCGCAGATCCCCGAGATGTCGGACATCATCATCACGGTGTTCGCCGCCCGCCGCCGCCGGCAAATCGAGGATCGCCGCAGCGGCCTCTACCTCATAGGCGAGGAGGCCGATCGCAACGTGCGTCGCATCGCTGAGTTCGCGAGCCGTAATCGGTTACCTTACGTATCCGTGCTCCTGCACAGCCCGGAAGCGGAGGCATCGGCTAAGAGTTGCGGCATCGATACCAGCACTCCTGCGGTCATCTTCGGCAGCAAAGTACCGATCACGGATGCGACGCCGGATAAGATAGCGCGGCTCCTCGGGCTCAACATCGATTTCAGCGGCGACGAGCATTTCGATGTGCTCATCGTCGGTGGCGGGCCGGCCGGCGTGGCGGCGGCCGTTTACGCTGGCGCCGAGGGTCTACGTGCGCTGATCGTCGAGGACGTCGTTTTGGGAGGTCAGGCAGGAACGTCGAGCCGAATCGAGAACTACATGGGTTTTCCAACCGGCATCTCCGGCGGGGACCTTTTGTGGCGCGGCCAGGTGCAGGCCATGAAGTTCGGCGCCCGATTTGCGATACCGCGCCGAGTCACGGCGCTGGAGACGCAAGGGAACGGTGCCTTCTGCGCCACCTTCGAGAATGGCCAGCGCGTCCGTGCCGCTGCAATCGTAGTCGCGAGCGGGGTGCAGTACCGGCGGCTTCCGCTGGATCGACTCGCCGATTTCGAGGGCTCGGGCGTCTACTATTCGGCCACCGATATGGAGGCTCGATATTGCAAGGACACGGAAGTTGCAATCATCGGGGGCGGCAATTCTGCGGGCCAAGCTGCGATGTTCCTATCGCGCTATGCGCGGTGCGTCCGTGTGCTGGTGCGAGGTTCCTCGCTCGCCGCTTCGATGTCGAGCTATCTGACCAGCCGCCTCGAGGCTGACCCGGGTATCACGATCGAGTACCACTCTGAGGTCACGGCACTGGAAGGCGGCGAGCATCTGGAAAGCGTCACTATCCGCAATGCCGAGACCGGGCAGTCGCGCAAGGTCACGACGCAGGCGCTATTCATCATGGTGGGTGCCGCACCGAACACCGAATGGCTATCGGGCTTGGTGAAGCTCGACGACAAAGGATTCGTCGTCACCGGCCTCGGCCCCCCGGCTTCGCCGTTCGCGACTTCCTTCCCCGGCATTTTTGCTGTCGGCGATGTGCGGGCGGGCTCGGTAAAGCGGGTGGCCTCGGCGGTGGGCGAAGGCTCCGTCGTGATCTCCAAGGTCTGGGAATACGTCAAACCGAACACGACCTGAGCTGCGGCGGCCGCAGATGCTGCTCTTACGGCACCAGCATGGTAATGCTCTGCGCATCCGCCACATAGACCCGGCCATTCGCATCCAAGGCAACGGCCTCGGGGTAGGAGTACTCCGAGCCCAGGGAAACCACCGCGCCGTAGGCCCCTCCACTATAGGGGATTTCGCTTACCGTATCGTTGTTCGGATCGGCTATGAACACGTTGCCGTTGGCATCCACCGCGATGCCCTCGGGATAGGAGAATCCCGAACCGATGGTCACGGGCGTACCGTAAGCCCCGCCGCTGTACGGAATTTCCTTCACCACGTTGTTGCTTGAGTCGGATACAAACACGTCGCCGTTGGCGTCCACCGCTACGGCGCCGGGATAGGAGAATCCGGAGCCAAGGATCACCGGCGCCCCATAGGCTCCGCTGGTGTAAGGGATTTCCTTCACCGAACTGTTGCTGGTATCGGCCACGAACACATCGCCGCTGCTGTCCACGGCCACGCCGTTGGGATAAGAGAATCCCGAGCCAATGACGACCGGTGCCCCATAGGCCCCGCCACTATAGGGAATTTCTTTCACCGCGCTGTTGTTGGTATCGGCCACGAACACGTCGCCCTTGCCATCCATCGCTACGCCGGTGGGATAGCTGAATCCGGTGGCAAGGACCACGGGTATGCCATAGGCCCCGGCGCTGTAGGGGATTTCCTTCAACGCGTTCTGGCCGCTATCGGCCACGAACAGATCGCCCTGCGTATCCACCGCCACGCCGCCGGGATGGCCTAGTCCCGAGCCAAAGGTCACGGGCGTGCCGTAGGTCCCGGCACTGTAGGGAACCTGCTTCACTTCTCCGTTTCCGGTATCGGCCACGAACACATTGCCGTTGGCATCCAGCGCTACGCCGAGGGGATAGGAAAATCCCGAGCCAAGGACCACGGGTGTGCCATAGGCTCCACCGCTGTAGGGGACCTCCTTCACCTCATTGTTGTAAGAATCGGCGACGAACACATCGCCTGCCGCATCCACTGCGACGCCGGCGGGAGCAGAGAAACCCGAGCCAATATTCACGGAGGCGCCATAGACTCCGCCGCTATAGGGGAGTTCCGTGACCACATTGTCGCGCGTATCGGCCACGAACACGTCACCGTTGGCATCCACCGTAATGTCATTGGACTGGACGAATCCCGAGCGAATGACCACCGCAGAACCATAGGTTACACCGTTATAGGGGATCTCCTGGACGTCGCCGTTGTTGTAATCATCCACGAATACATCGCCATGTGCATCCACCGCGACGCTGGTGACATTGTAATACACCGGACCCACGGTGACCGGCGTGCCATAAACCCCGCCGCTGTAGGGAATCTCCTTTATCGCATTGTGGCGGCTATCGGCCACGAACACATCGCCATTCGCATCGACTGCGAGGCCGCTCGGATCGCTGAACCCGGACCCCACGCTGACGGGCGCACCGTATGTCCCACCGCTGTAAGGGATCTCCTTCACCGCATTGTTGCCGCTATCGGCGACGAACACGTCCCCGTGAGCATCCACGGCGACGGCTCCCGGGCCGTTGAAATATTGCTCGAGCACTTTCTCCATGGGTGTCGCAACGGTGCTGCAGCTGACAGCGATGTTGTTCACCTGACCGGTGGCCGTGCCGCTGCCGTTGGACGGCGTGCAGGCGAGATCGATGCCATAGGGCTGTGTGCCGACCGTCACATCGTAAGCACTTCCGTAAGCGATGCCCGTATTCATCGAAAATTGGGCGGCGTTGGCCGGGATAGAGGTTGGATCTGTCGCATTGTCGAGCAACACCAGACCTGACTGCGTGAGGCCGCTCACCGAGCCGCCGATTGTGTAAGTGGTGGGCGAGCAAGTGACCGCCACGTCGGTGACAGGCCCGGCGGGCATGGTGGCAACACCATCGCTCACCGAGCAGATCTCCTGGGTGGGCTGTGTCTGCACTTGCACATCGTATCCGGCAGCGTAGGGTACCGGATCGACCAGGGTGAACGAGTCGGCGCCGGAGTTGACGGTGATCGTGTCCGAGCCGTTGCTGAGCACCAGCCCGGGCTGCGAGAGTCCGGCGATCGTGCCACCCAGAGTGTAGGAGCGAGCCGCGCAGCTGACCGTCACACCGGTGATATTGCCGGCGCCCATGATGCCGCCACCGCCAGCGACACTGCAGGTCAGCCCCGGAGGATCTCCCTGTACCCGCACGGCGTAGTTGCTGCCGAAGGACACCGGTACCGGCATCGTAAAGGTGGTCGCATTGGCAGAGACATTCAGGACGTCCGAGCCGTTTATCAGTACCAGGCCAGCGTTATTGCCCAGCCCACTGATGGTCCCGCCTACCGTGAAGGGCTGATCGGTGCAGCTGACTGCCACGTCCGTCACGGCAGCGCCGGGCATGGTGCCGGTTCCGTGGCTCACCGAGCAGGCAAGTCCGGCCGGCTGCCCGCTCACCGTGACGGCGTAGCTGCTGCCTTGGGCGACAGGCGCGGGAAAGGCGAAACTGGTGGTGTTGGCATTCACATCCAGCGTGTCGGAACCGTCAGTGAGCACCAGACCTGAGGCCGTGAGGCCGGAAATCGTACCGCCGAGTTCAAAAGCCTGGCTCGAGCAGGTCACCACGACGTTGGCGACGTTGGCGGATGAGATCGTGCCGCTCGCGCCTGCGACGGAGCAGGTCTGCCCGGCAGGCTGGGTGACGACGGTAACCGCGTAAGCCGTCCCGGACGCGAGACCCGCGGCTAGCGCCACGCTTGTCGCCCCGCCGCCGACCGTGACCGAGGTTCCGTTGACCGAGAGCACCAAACCAGTGCCGGTCAGGCCGCTGACGGTGCCAGTCAAGGCGTACTTGGCACTCGAGCTCCCCGAGGGACCAGGGGGGTCACCACTTCCGCAAGCGCTGAGAGCGAGGGTTACGCAGAAAATCAGAATCGATGCGGCGGAGCGGCGGACAGGCATAGTTATGCTTCCATGACTCGGTCGGGAGATGGGAGAACACAATCCGGAGCGGATTCTGGATGCCGCCGCCGCATCGCGCGCGATGCGCATCACTGAATGGAGACCCGGGACTGGTAGCTCGCGAGGACCGTGACCAGAATCACAAGCGGTGGTATCGACGCACGGGCGCGCGTGCGCGGGAGTCGACGGCGATCGTGTCCGAGCCGGTGCCGAGCACTGGTGACTACGCGGGGGCCTCTGCGATCGTCCGATCAGGTCAGCCAGCCTCGCGTCGAAGGCAAACGTAGCTGGGCCCGGAACGCCGAGCCGGAGACTTTCGTATGCCAAGCTGAGTTGACTAGCCCCTCATAGCCGCGCTTCGTAGATCAGGTTAAAGGGCGTTTCGGTTGCGCGGCGGAATTTACTGAAACCGGCGGAAGTGACTACGTCGCGCATGCGGGCCTCAAGCGTAAAGGCCTGCTCCGCGGTGAGACTGAACCTATCCGTGTCGGCATCGTAGGCGACGTAACCGCCTGCAGCCTGCGAGCTCAGCCATTCGCGGACGTAGCGTGGATCGGTGTTGGTGTGCCACACCTCGAGGCCGCCGCTCTGCGAACGCGCCAGCGACTACGGACAGCGGATGCGATACAAGTGGCGACCGGCCTGAGAGCCGGCGCCACACTGGCGGTGACCAATGATGAAGGGTGGCGCGGTTTACCGCTGATTGACACGCTGATTCTGCAGGATCTGACTCCGTGACCTGATGCAGCCCGGCGCCTGCCTGCCAGCGGCCGACGGTGTGCCCAGGAGCCTGGAGACCGAAGCCGTCCGCGCCCGACTCATCGACTGGGTCGCCGTAAAACGGACGGTTGCACGGCCACGATGGATTCGACCCGGATCACGCGGGTCCCACTGGGCTGATGATACGGTAGCGAAACTTTTCCCGGGCCACGGTGTTCTTGGTCCGGGGCGGCCGCCGTCGACCACGAACCATCACAGGGGGAAATACTGCCGTGAATGCCACCAGACGACCGACCTTTCGCACACCGGCCTGGCTCTATTTCGTCATAGCCTTTGCTGTTGCCTGGACGATGTGGCTCTTCCCCGCGCTCGCCAGCCACGGGCTGATAAAGCTATCGCAGTCGTTACAACTGGCGTGCCTCTTCATTGGCTCGTTCGGACCGTTCTTTGGTGCCCTGATCGCGACGTACAGCGATGGCGGCGGTCGCGCGGTGCGCGAGTTCTTCGGCCGTTGCCTGCGCTATCGCATCGGCCCGATCTATCTGCTCATGGCGGTATTCTTGGCGCCGGTATTGGCCGGTATTGCCATGTGGTTGCTGGCCCACCACGGTGGCCGCCCATATGCGGTGCAGGTGACACTGGCACAGCTTCCGCAGCTGTACCTGCTGTTGTTCTTCGCCGGCGGTTCAGTCAATGAGGAGTTTGGCTGGGCTTACGCCATCGATCGGCTACGGCAAGGACGTCGCCTGCTAGGGGCAACGGTTCTGCTGGGCGTCATCTGGGGGTGCTGGCATATTCCGTTGTTCTTCGTGACGGGGCTTACCCAGTCGTTCATACCGTTCTGGGCCTTCGTCATGTTCACGGTTGCACTGCGCCTGCTGATCGTCTGGGGCTACGAAAGCAACGAGCGCAGCATCCTGGTCGCTCTGCTCTTTCACACCGCCAGCAATCTCAGCTTCAATCTCTACAATCTGGTGGACCGCTCCTCGCAGCGCGACGAGCGGGGACTCATTTGGTGGACCATACTGATGGGACTGGTTGCCATCGTCGTGGCGTTGAGCGCGCGCGTCTACCGGAATGACGCGGCGCTCGGAAATTCACCGGGATGATCACCGCACGTCGGCGGATTTCGTCCTTTCGAGCATCCCTGCGGCATGTGAGATGGGGACGGCGAAATTTGAGCCGGAAAAGCCCGACAGGGTCGCGAAGTTCACTCCGATCACTTTGCCGCTGGCATTGAATAGAGGACCACCGGACCCGCCGGAAGTCGTTTGCGCGTCGTAGACGAGTCGATCCGGGCCAACGACGCCAAGGTGGCCCTGCGTTACCAGCGGATGGATCAGCTTTCGCCGTGCAAGCTCGTGCACAAGATCCTCTGTGTTGTTCCCGGCTACTTGCGCGATCCGCTTGAGCGTGGGCTCATCGAGGCGTGCAAGGATCCCTTCGACCCCCGTGGGGTATCCAATCAGGACGACCGGGTCGCCTGAAATCGCGCCCCGCGGGTCGATGGTAACAGGCCGCGGATGGCTCGCAGGCAGATCGACTGCTGCCATCCCAAGATCGGAGCCCTCGCTAACGCTCTCCACGTGCATGCGCATTGGCGTTTCGTTCCCCGGGAAGTAAGCCTGCATGGACAGGACGGTCGGCTCGAAAGTGTCGATGGGTACGGGGATCTCCCGAGCGTTGTGCCACCACGGTTCAAGTACGTGGTGATTGGTGAGGATGTGGCCGGCGGCATCGATCAGAAAGCCGCTTCCAAACACATCCAGATGCACGGGCGGCCCATCGCCGCCGGTGGTAACAATCAGATGTCCCCTCCCATCGGTGAGGGGGTTTCCATTCGCGTCAATACCCTTGAACCTGAGCACAGCGCCAGTCTCTCGGTGTCGAAAACCCAGCACCACGTAGATCAGACAAACGCTGTCCGAATAGTCCTGGACGATCCTTTCTGCGATCCGCGACTCGTTCTCGAGTTTTCCGATCCGGGCGTCGGTCTGCTTCAAACGGCTGTCAACCGCCTCGCGGCTCTGTTGCGCCCGCTCCAGAAGCTGGTCCTGAGTAAGCATCTCCGAGCGCAGGCTCCCCAGCTGCAAAACCAGGCTCGCGGTCGACTTGCGGCTCAGCTGGGCGTTTCGCACCGTGATGGCAACGCCGATCGCTGCTAGAACGGTTACTGCGCCGAGTACCAGCCAGCGCTTCTTCCCGGTCGCCTTTTCCGCCACGATCGTGGCCAGGGCCGCTTCAGCTTCGAGCTCCCTTTTCTTGGCATCGAGCGCCTCCAAGCGCAAACGGTCGTCCGGCGCTTTCTCTCTGACCTGCGCCCGGATTCGGGCGACGAGCTCGACGAGCTCAAAGGGAATACTCAGGACATCGTCCGCACCCAGGTCGAGAGCACGACTGCGTTCCAAAGGCCCACCCTCAGCGAGAAGAATGACCTTCACTGGCGCCGTGGCCTCATTGCCTTTGAGCTGGGTGAGAAGACCACAGCAATCGAGTGTTCGTACATCCGTCTGCAGCAGGATCAGATCAGGTTGATGCTGAAGAACCGTACGCACATCCGCGCTTTCCGACGTCGCAACGTCGTACCCGTCGCGGGAAAGCTCCGACACCAGGTTGGCGCTCAGATCGTGCGCAATGCGAAACAGGAGAATCTTGGTCATGCTCAGGGAGTCGCGTTACGGCACAGCAGAATGGTCTTCATTACACCCTCCGAAATGAAGCGGCGCTTGTCCGGATGTCTTACCGCAGCGCACGAAATTGCGACGATCCCATTGCCGCGTCAAGGGATCACTCTGGGCAGCTGCGCAAGCAACGAGTGAAAACGCCTTCCGGCTCAATCACTTGAAGGCCGGTTCGGGTCCAACCGAGCCAAAATGGCCGCCGCGGCTCCCACGCGAATACAATGCGTCCAGTCGTCATTGGTGGCCATCGCGGGTCACCGCTCGGAGTCTGAGTTGGACGCAGATCCCGTCATGAAGAACTCCACGCTTCCCGGCGGGCTCGACGCCGCCCGCTCGCTGCTGGCGGCCGGGAGATTGGACGAAGCGGCAAGCGCCGCTCGGTCAGCGATCGCAACGAATGCGACCGACCATCGCGCATGGCATCTGCTCAGTCTGGTCGAGGCGAAGCGCGGCCGGATGGTCGAGGCGCTGACATGCATCGGCCAGGCCGTCGGCATGGAGCCCCATGATGCAGGCCTCAGGTTGCAGCAGGGCCAGTATCTGATCGCAAACGGGCAGCGCCGTGAAGCGCTCGATGTCGCTCTGTCCCTGGCGGCCGCCACGCTTTCCCGCGCCGACTGGAACGACGCCCTGGGAACACTCTTCACGCTCTGCGACGAGCCGTCCCGAGCGCTGCCGTTTTTCCGCTCGGCAGTCAGACAGTCCCCGAACGACAGCCGTTATCACTACAACCTCGCCGCCGTCCAGCGCATGACCGGTGATCTGGCGGACGCTGAGGCGACGCTGGATTCGGTAATCGCGAGGCAACCCTCGAACGCATACGCCTACTACACCCGCGCGGACCTTCGGACGCAGAGCCGTCAAAGCAATCATGTCGCCGGGATGATCGATGCGCTCGACAGGCACGTACGGCACGTTGGCGATCGGATTCTGCTTTGTTACGCGCTCGGCAAGGAATTGGACGATATTGGTGACTATTCCCGGGCATTTCATTACTTCGAGCGCGGCGCCGTTGCGCAGCGGTCACTGTTCAGGTACGACGTCCGGGACGATGCGGCGGCGATCGATCGAATCATTGAGCGGCACACTCCCGAGCTGGTGGCTGGCGGTGTCGGGTTCGACAGCGACGAATGCATCTTCGTGATCGGCTTGCCGCGCACCGGGACGACGCTCGTCGAGCAGGTAATCTCGAGCCACAGCGAGGTCTTCGGTGCCGGTGAGCTGCAGGCCTTCCCATTAGCCGTCATCAACGCAGCGAAGGAGCTCCACGGCGGGCCGGTCGGAAAGTTGGAGCTCGTCGACCTGTCTCTGAGGCTCGATCCCGAAAGGCTCGGTCGCAGCTACCTCGAGGCGACCCGTCCTCAGACCGGCGGAACCCGGCATTTCGTGGACAAGCAGCCCACCAACTACCTGTATGCCGGCCTGATCGGCCGGGCGCTGCCGCGCGCCCGGTTCATCGTCGTCAGCCGCGATCCCTTGGACAGCTGCTTTGCGATGTATCGGGCGCTTTTCACCGGCGCCTATCCGTTTTCCTACACGCTCCCGGAGCTCGCCGCCTATTACGCCGCGTGGCATCGGCTCATCCGACACTGGCAGGCGGTACTCGGCGATCGGCTGCTGGTGGTGCGCTACGAAGACCTGGTGGCGCGATTCGAAGAGACCGCCCGTCGAATGACCGAGCACTGCGGCCTCGGATGGGAGGAGCCGATTTTGAGCTTTCACGCTCATACGCGGACGGTGACCACCGCAAGCGCGACCCAGGTGCGCCGTCCCGTATACGCCTCATCGGTCGGCAAGTGGCGAAACTACGAGGAACAACTGATGCCGCTGATTCAGGCACTTCGGGCGCTGGAGCCCCCGGACGGCTGGCGCCTGTCGTAGGCAGCTGCCCCATGGGCAGGCCCCGCGCTCGCGTCCGTCACACGTGTCCGTAGAAGTCGCGGTGCACTACCACCGTGTAGGCGAAATCGAGGAGCGTGGACCAGCTGAAAACCGGCAGCCCCACCTCGCGCTGTACCGCCCGGGCGAAGGGCTGAAATCCGGTGCACTCGAACACGAGCGCGCGCATGCCCGGATGCCGCCGCTTGAAGTCCCGGCACAGCGCGACGAAATCGGCCTCGGCGCGATCGTAATCCGCCGTCGGAATCTCCGGTCGGACCCTGGCATTCCACAGATTGTCGAACTGCGGGCAATCATAGTCGTCCATCGCTCCGGCGACGACGATATTGCTGTCCGGATCGATGCCGCAAGCGATGAGGTGCTCTGGCTTGAGGTTGCATCGTGTGCCGCACACGATTCCGACCAGCTGATCAGTGCCCACCGTCTGCTGCGCGAGCGGCACCTGGAGCAGGCTCGACATGAAGACCGGCACCGAGACGGCGGCCGCCACCTCCTTCTGGAACCAGGCGAAATAACCGCACTCCGCAGCGATCGCCCGGCATCCCATCCGCTCCAGTCGCTTTGCCGCAGCCAGGATGGGCGACCGGCATGGTGTCTTGTCCGGGTGAAACACCAGACGCTCGATATCGACGCCCTCGACGATGTCGTACTGGATGGGAAACGGATAAGCACTCGGGTTACGTACGTCACCCGGAAAGCCGGGATAGACGTCGTCGAGCAACATGATCCCGAGCCCCATCCCATACGCAACTTGGCGCTCCCGGGCCGTCACCACGTGGATACCGCGATCCCGTTCACCGTAGTTCAAAGCATTTCCCCTGCCGTTGAGCGCTATCGAGCGAGCAAGCCCGCTCACGGACTCCAGCGATAAACCGCTCCCGGATACGGAGCAACCCACTGATTGAACGTCCCCGTGATGTACACGACGAGCCCCCCTCGGTCCGAGGGCCCGAATGCAATATTGGTGACGTTTCGCGTTCCGACTTTGATTATCCTGACGAGCTTCTTCTGATCGCTGACGACCAGGACGCGGCCGGACCCGTTCTGGGCGATATAGTAATTTCCGTCAGGCCCCAGTTTCACGCCGTCCGGGCCGTTATAAGCATCCTCATGAGGCGTGGGCGGCGCCAGATCCTGCAGGCGCGCCCACACTCGCCTCGGGCCAAGCGTGCCGTCCGGTGCCACCGGGAATGACAGAATCCGGTCGGCGAGCATCTCGGCCACGAGCAGGTTGTGGCCGTCCTTGGACAGGGTCAGGCCATTGGAATAGTCGATTGTGTCGGCAACGACCGATACCCGGTTGCCATCCGACGAAACGTGCAGCACCTTGCCCTCGATGGGGGCTTTGACGTCGTACACGCCCGATGCGGAAAAGTAGACGCCGCCGCGTCCGTCGGACGTCAGATCGTTCGGGCCTATGAATGAGGCGCCATGATCGTCTTGGGAAATCGTGCGGACTTCCTTGCCGTTCCGGTCGAGCTCGACGAGGTAGTTGCCGTCGTAGCAGACCACGAGGATGTCATCGTGCCCGAAGGTGACCAATCCGTTTGGCCCGCAATGCATCTTCTTCCAGAAATAGCTGAAGGTCTTTCCGTTCCAGACCTTGATGCCGTTGCCGGCGTACTCGACGTAGTACAGCTTGCCGTGCCACCACAGCGGACCTTCCGGATACAACGCGTGCGGATCGATGACCTCGAGGCGTGCGAAGCTCGGGAAGGCCAGCAGCTGCGCCGCGACCGCAAACGTGATTGCGAAAAAAGAAGCGCGCAGGCGCATGTCAACCTCCAGCTTGCGGACCGGCTCTAATTGAAATCGTACCGCAGGGTGATTCCGATGGTGCGCGGCCGTGCTATGTACCGGTCGCGCGAGTAGTTCGCGTAGGACTGAATGTTCTGGCCGCCGGAATAGCAGAGACAGTCGGTGAAGTTATTGACGAACAGCGAGTAGGACACGGGACCGCCCGTGATGAGAGTCGCACGGGCATCTGCGGAGAAACTCGCGGGAATCGTCCAGTTGAACGGCGTCGACGCGAGTATCGTCGCGCTGGTGGCGCTCCGATATGCACCATCCACGTGAAGCTGAAGGGCGCCCGCGCCCGCGTCTATCATGGGCAGAGCAACTGTATGATCGACCGAGAAGGAAAACGTGTTGAGGGGGACTCCCGGCAACCTCGTGCCGGCGGTTATCGGGCCGTTGAAGAGGGGCGCCGTCTGATCCGTGCCGCCCAGGGCCGGAATCGTGGCATAGGTCGGGTAGTCGAGCAGCTCGAAGGTCTGGGTGACCTTCGCCTGGGTGTAGCCGTAGCTGAGCGTTGCCTGCGTATTTCGACTCAGTGAGGCGGTCAGCGCGAGCTCGCCGCCCTGCGATCGGGACCCTTTGCCGTTGTACGTCGCTGGAAAGTAACTGAAGTCCTCGCCGTCGAACTGGAAGCTCGTGACGTCGATCCGATAGATATCGGCGGAATACTGCAGCCGGTGGTTGAATGAAGTGCCTTTGACACCGACCTCATAGTTCTTGGCGAAATCCGGCGAGAAGGTCTGATAAGTCGGGAGGGTCGCATAGATTCCGGCCAGCGGCAGGGCATTGGCGCCGCCGCGCCGGAAGCCTTCGGAGTACGTCGCGTACACCTTCAGTTCCGGCGAGAAGTCGTACGCTGTATTGAGCTTCTTCACGACACGAGTGGTGCCGAACGACGACAAGCCCGCGCTGTAGCCGTATGGATTGGTGAGGTCGGCCGAACAGATCGAGCCGCAGATGAAGAAGTGGCTCGACGACTGGGTGTCGAATGTCTGACGGAAGAGGCGCAGCCCGGCCGTGGCCTGCCACTTGTGGGTGATGTGCCAGGTGAGCTCGCCGAATCCGGCGAGATCCTGGAAGGTGGTGTCGCGGAGGTAATGCCAGTCCTGGTCGGATGGCCAGGGGTTCGGCTGGCCGCTGTAGGCGAGGTATTCGACCAGTCCCGGAATGTACTGATGGAACTGAACGGACCCGCCCTCCTTCTGGTAGTACGCTCCAACCACATAGTCGAACCGGTTGCGACCATCGGACACCAGGCGGACCTCCTGAATGAACGCATGATCGTTGGTCGGCACCTCGGTTATCGGCAGCATCCTCGGATAGAAGTTGTATGGAGGATAGACGTTGAAATTGAATCCGGCATTGCTGAAAAACGCCGGCGTATAGTCCGCTGCCGCGAAGCTGTCATGGTTGTAATACGAGGAAGCCGACGTCAACGATGCAAACCCGAAGTCCACCGTGGCTACTGCGCTCGCCAGATCGATCTTGTCGTTGTAGGGCGAAAGCGTGAAGGCCGTGGAATCATAGGGGCCGGTCGGATTCAGGCTGAAGGAGGAATTGGGCCACGCCGCCGGATTCGTGGCTGACGGCGGCACGGGGCTTGCGGTCGTCAGGTTGAGCACGCCGCCGGAATAGCCCGGATCCGTATACTGCCCGTTTGCCGACTCGATGTACTGGTGCACGTAATTGAGCTGCATCTCGACGGCGTTCGTCGGCTGCCATCGCAGCGCGGCACGGGCGAACCACTGATCGGTCGTATTGGTGTCTTTCTGCTCCGGCGCGATCACCGGACCGCTGGTCAGGACGCCGGGGACACTCGGCGTCGGCGTCGCCAACAATCCCGGCCCCTCCCGCTCGAACAGGTCGACGTTGTTGATGAATCCGCCGTCATGCTCACGGCCGCCGTCGACCCGCAGCGCAAGATGACTGGCGAGCGGAACGTTGAGGTAGCCTTGCAGGTCCCGGTTGAGGTTACTGAAGGAGCTCGCGTGGTCCGTATCGCTGGCAGTACCCTCGACCTCGCCGGAGAAGCGGTCGAATTCCGGAGGATTGGGGATGATTCGGATGGTACCGGCCTGTGAGCCGGACCCGTATAGCGTCCCCTGGGGTCCGCGCAGCACCTCGACCCGTTGAACGTCGTAGAGCGGCATCGCGAAAAATACCGGGGTCTCCCCGAAATACGTCGACACCGGGCTCACGCTCTCTCCCGGTATCTCGGCGACGCTCTGTCCACCGCCGGGGCTGTCCGTTCTCAGCCCTCGCAACGTCAGGTTGTTCATGCCGCCGCGGGAACCGGGTCCCGTATCGACGGTGACCAGGCCAGGAACGTCTCGGGTGAGGTCGTTTAGCGTCGTCGCGCCGGACTGCTCAATCTGCCGCGGATCGATGACGCTGATATTGTAGGGAACATCCTGAACCGTCTCTTTCCGGCGCTGCGCGGTGACGACGATCTCCTTGAGCTGAGACAAAGGGGCTTGTGAGGGAGTCGGACTTGTCGGACTCGTCGCGCTCTGCCCGTACGCGACCATCGAGCCAAGGAGGACGGTATTGATCGAGGTGAAGGCGGCAAGCGGCCGACATCTGCGAAGGACCGTGCGCACGACGCTTTGCAGGCTGGCGCCGTTCAGCGGATCGCTGTTTTTTTTCATCGTACCTCCCGTTTAGGGTTATCGCCTGGGCCGGTAGCCTTGTCTGGCGAAGAATCGATCGAGCTCACGCGGCTCGGCGGCGATTCCCGCGAAGATCTCGATGTATTTGCCGATCCGCCTCATGCGGACCGCCTGCTCCTCGGGCGCCTTCTGCGAGATGTAGCCGAGCTGGGTCAGGTAGACCGTGCGCGCGCGTACATCGGCTTCCAGGCGATCGCAATGGAAGCGCGTGAACATCCCGGTGAGGGCCCGCAGGCGATCCGCATCCGCGGCGATCACCTCACCGGCGACGCGGCTCGATTGCTGCGCCCAGCTGCGTACTGCAAATTCCAGGCGCGAATCGAACAGCCGATCGTCGAACCAGCAGTCGAACACGTTGAGGACGGCTTCCGGCAGGGTCTCGGCGTACGACTCCGCCTGACGGATCAGGTTGCCGGTGTTCTTGGTTCTCCAGCGCTCGAGCAGCGCGGCGAGCAGCGACTCGCGATCGTCGAAGAACCAATAGAAGCTCGTTCGCGAAAGTCGCAGCCGCTTGGCAAGCGGCATGATGCGCACCGCCTCGACTCCCGATTCGAGGAGGAGCTCGTAAGCCGCATGCAGCCACAGCTCGAGCGAGCCGGAGGGCGCCCCCGCGCCCGCGCTCGTCCGCTTCCCCATATTGGCGGTAACATCGCGCATCTGTACGTAGTTGTCAACTTTATAGACACATATGTACATTGCCGGCGTAAGACGAGGGAGCCGAAACATGTCAGCGGGTGGTGGGCGTACTGGCGCAGACGCACGGTCATCGACCGCGATCGACGATGCGGGCTACCGCCCCTTTCATACCCGGTTGCTCACCTACAGCTGCGGCGGCCCGTTCTGCGACGGCTACGTGCTCGGCATCATCGCCATCGCGCTGCCCTCGCTCGCCGTCAGTCTGCATCTGGGATCGGGTTGGGAGGGTCTCATTGCGGCCGCGTCGCTGCTCGGCATGGTGGTCGGCGGCACTCTGTTCGGCTACCTCACCGACCGGGTAGGCCGACAGCTCATGTATACGCTCGACCTGGTGGCGCTGATCATCGCCTCGGCGGCGCAGTTCCGGGTCCGGGACCCCTGGCAGCTCTTTGCATTGCGATTCTTTCTCGGGGTCGCCGTCGGCGCGGACTACCCGATTGCGAGCGCCCTGCTCTGCGAGTTCGCGCCACGCGGCCGCCGCGGCATGCTGCTTGCCACGATGATCGGCGCCTGGTGGCTCGGCTACACGGTCTCGTTCCTGGGCGGCTACGCAATGTCCACCTGGGCCGGGCTCGATTGGCGTTGGCTCTTGTCCTCCAGTGCCATTCCCGCAGCCATCGTCGTCGCACTGAGGTTCGGCACCCCGGAGTCGCCGCGGTGGCTCGCGTCCAAGGGCCGGGTGCAGGAGGCCGCCGCCGTCATCGAGAAGCATCTGGGGGCCGGATACCGCCTCGAATCCGTCGATATGGCTGCGGCGGCCCCCACGAGCCTGCTTCAGGGCCGCTACCTGCGGCGCCTCCTCTTCGTGTGCGTGTTCTGGTCCTGCCAGGTCGTGCCCACATTTGCGATCTATACTTATGCGCCCGAGCTTCTGCGCACCTTCCACGTGCCCAACCCGGCGCTCGGCGCCGCGCTCATCAGCGTGCTGTTCACGGCCGGCGTCATTCCGGCCATGGGGCTGGTCGATCGCGTCGGCCGCCGACCACTGCTCACCATCCCCTTCCTGGTGACGGGAGTCGCTCTCGCCCTCCTCGCCGCGATGCCCGCCGGAGCCCGCGTAGGCTTCGTGGCGCTGCTCTTCGGTCTCTTTGCGCTATTCAGCGCAGCGAGCAGCGTTCTGCAGTGGATCTACCCGGCGGAGCTCTTTCCCACGCAGGTTCGCGCGACCGCTCTCGGAATCGCGACTTCCGTGAGTCGCGTAAGCGCGGCGATCGGAACCTTTCTCGTCCCCGTGGCCATCGTTCACTTCGGCATCCGCCCGCTCATTGCGGCGATGGCCGGCCTCTCCCTCGTCGGCTGGCTCGTGGCAGTGCGCTGCGCGCCCGAGACCAAGGGGCTGTCGCTGAGCGAGGCCAGCTCTCTGCTTTGATGTAAAGTATGCCGCTGCCAACTCGCTAATGCGATCAAACGAAGCGCGGAGAGAACCCTGTTGTCGCTGCCACGCGCTCTAATCGCGCTCCTGAGCCTTGTTTCGCTGATGTTCGGCACCCGCCCGACGCAGGCGCTGCAACCCAATCCGATGCACGTGGGTATGAAGCCCGTGCTTGGATGGAGCAGTTGGAGCAGTTTCAGAGGCAACGCCGGCGCAGCAAAGGACGAGGCGGTGGCGCGGGCCATGGTCTCGAGCGGTCTTGCGAAGCTCGGCTACCGGTACATCAATCAGGACGATGGCTGGTACGTCTGCCCCGGCGGATTCGGGCCGCCTGGTTCGTCCGGCAGCAGCCCGCACAGCCACGGCGCGCCGACTGTAAATCGGTGGGGACTCTGGCTTCCCAACGGACGATTTCCGGCTCGAGGCGCGACGAACGGCATCAAGGCGCTGGCGGATTACGTGCACGGTCTCGGGTTGAAGTTCGGCATCTATCTCACTCCCGGAATCTCTGCGGCAGCGGTGGCGAAGAACACACCGGTAGAGGGAAGCATCGGCGGCCACCTGACGGGCCAGCCGAGCGGTTACACCGCCGATCAGATCGCCACCAGGACCAACGAGCAAAATTACGACTGCGGCGGTTCCGATGGCGACGGTAATGCCGGGGGCATGGTTGGACTGAACTTCTCCTCACCGGGCGCGCAGCTATTCGTGAATTCATGGGCGGATACGCTGGCGTCATGGGGAGTTGATTTCGTCAAGCTCGACGGGATCCGATATCCCACCGACGTCCCCGAGATCAAAGCGTGGTCGCTCGCGCTGCGCCAGACAGGCCGCCCGATCATCTTCGACGCCACCGAGGGCTATACGGTCAAGATCGCGCCTACTCTCGAGAAGTACGCCAATCAATGGGAGGAGGCTGAAGACATAGAGTGTTACAGCTGCGACAAAGGCAGCAACCATAACGAGACATACCCCGTTACCGATGCGTTTCCGCTCACCGAGTGGAGTGACTCCGCTGAAATGTCCAATTTCGGGGGCCCATCGAAAGTGGTTTCGAGGTTCAATTACGCGGCGGTTTGGCAGCCGTATGCCCATCCCGGCGGCTTCAATGACCTCGATTCAGTAGAGGTGGGCAACGGCAGCGACGATGGCATTTCCCTCAACGCGCGGCAGACGGTGCTGAGCCTCTGGTCGCTCGCTTCGTCGCCGCTGATCCTCGGCAGCGACCCGCGATACCTGGCGTCCCAGGATCTCGCCCTGCTTAAGAATCGCGCGGTGCTCGCGGTCGATCAGGATGGCATCGCCGCCCGGCGGATCCGCAGTGCAGCAACCGAGCAGATATTCGCGAAACGCGAGCGTGGAGGAGACGTAATCGTCGGTCTGTTCAACACCGGCACTACGACTTCGGAGGAGATCTCGATCACCCCCGCGGCGATCGGCATGTCAGCGGGCTGTGCCGCTTATAGCCTTGACGATCTATGGTCACATCGGACCGGTAGCACCTCCGGTCAGATCACGGCCGTCGTGCCCGCGGAGGGCGTTGCATTATTCAGAGTAACCGCTCGCTGTCGCAGAACATCCGCAGCAGCGGTTTTGCGACGGTCTACTCGGTTGCGGTTGCCGCCTTTGGGGGGACCACGCAGCTGGTAATCACGTGGCTGCTACACGTCACCGGAAGCGCACTCGCGCCCGCCTGGTACCTGGTCGGGGCGACGGCGGTCGGTCAGGTCGCGCTGATGCTGTTCCCGGAAACGGCACCGGTTCGTCAAGGGCGCCACTCGGACAGATTTTTGCCCTCGCATGTCGATCTCCAATGACGAGGTTCGGCTAAGGACAAGGCACCCCGCAGCGCCACCAGGAGAATCTGATGAAGTACCTCACTTTCATTCGCCACGCCGAATCGTACCGAGATGCAGGGCCACCGCCGGCCCTGCTCGATGCCATGGGTCGGTTCGTGCAGAAATCGCTGCAGGACGGGTCGCTCGTTGATACCGGGGGCCTGATGCCGAGCAAGGACGGCTTCCGCATACGCCTCTCAAAGGGGGTCATATCGATGACTGACGGCCCCTTCAGCGAGACCAAGGAAGTGATCGGGGGCTGGGCCATCATCAAGGCGGACTCCAGGGACGAAGCGCTGCGCATCTCCCGGGAATTCATGGAACTGCACCGGAAGCACTGGCCCCAATTCGAGGGAGAGGCGGAAGTCCGACCGATGTTCGAGCCCGGCACCGGACCATAGGGCGATCTCAGCTTCCCCAGCTCGCTGGGCTATTACATCGCGTGTAATTGCTGGCCCGCGCGCCAGCCACAATCATTCGACCTCACGGTAGGGCTGCTCATGCAGCCCACCGTTACCACCCCTGCCACTACCGAGGTCGAATCATGCAAGCCTTTCCCGTTCACACCGTCGAATCCGCGCCCGAACAGTCGAAGGCGTCGCTGGAAGCGCTCCAGGGAGCCTTTGGCATGATCCCCAACCTTGTCGGCGCCATGTCCACTTCCCCGGTCCTGATCGGCAGCCTGGTCGGTCTATTCCAGAAGGTTCACGGCGGCAGCTTTTCCGAGGACCAGATCCAGATCCTTCTGCTCACCAATGCGGTAACGAATGCCAGCACCTGGCCGGTCGCGTTCCACACCGCGCTCGCGCTGAAGGCCGGAGTCGATCCCGCCGATGTGAAGGCGATCCGCGAGCGCGCCATGCCGCCGAACCCGAAGAGCGCGGCACTGTCCACCCTCGCGCGCACCCTGATCGAAAAGCGCGGTCGGCTCGACGATGCGGACGTGACGCGATTCCTGGAGGCCGGCTTCGACAAGGCTCGGCTCCTGGAAGTGATCGGGGTGGTCGCCGCGTCGACCATCACCAACTACACCGGCAGCGTTACCGAGCCGCCTGTGGAGGCCGCCTTCCGGGAGTATGCTTGGAGCGCCCCGTAGGCGGAGAACGCGATGCCGCAGAAGAACGACTTGGGCGATCTGCTGAAAGAGTGGCGCGGTCTGCGACGGCGGAGCCAGCTCGACGTTTCCGTCGACACTGGGATTTCGCAGCGACAGATCAGCTTCATCGAGAGCGGGCGTAGTGTTCCAGGTCGATCCACCCTGATGACCATTGCGGAAGCGCTGGACATTCCGTTGCGGGAACGGAATGTCCTGCTGCTTGCCGCGGGATATGCACCGCTCTATTCGAACGCCGCATGGAATTCGGACGAAATGAAGAGCATCAACAAGGCGCTGGAGCGGGTGCTCGCGCAGCACGAGCCCTATCCGGCGATCGTCATGGACCGCTACTGGAATGTCCTGCTGACGAACAGCGCGGCGCCGCGATTCTTCAACTGCTTCATCGATATGTCCGCGCGTCCTTCGCCTCGCAACATGCTGCACCTGATATTCGATCCGCAGGGAATGCGGCCGTTCATCGCCAATTGGCCGTCGCTGGCCAGGGCTATGATTCAGCGTGTTTACCGGGAAACCGTCGGCCATTTCGTCGATCAGCAGACCAAGGACCTGGTGGCGGATCTGCTCGCCTATCCCGACGTCCAGTCGGATTGGAGGGAACCGGAGACGACCGGCGCGTTGCCGATGATTCCACTCAGCTTCGTCAAGGACGGCGCAATGATGAATTATTTTTCCCTGCTCACGACAGTCGGCACTCCCCAAACCATCGCGGCGCAGGAGCTTCGAGTTGAATGTATGTACCCGGCCGACGACGAAACGGAAGTTCTCCATGCGCAGCTCCTGGCCGCGTCCTCGACTAGACACTAGCTCGCCAGACCGGGCCGACGTCCATGGAAACTGGTCCGGTTATTGTTAAATTTGTGGACCAGTTACGTCCTTGGAGCTCTGCGGCGATGAGAATATGGGCCATATCAGAACCCGCTCATAATCGGGGGCCCAAGCGCACATGCGGCGTGTCGAACACAATGCGAAAGCATTGCTCTTTGTATTGGCTTTCTCGCTCCTGGCCAGCGCGTGCCACCACGACCACGGGACTCCGCTGCCTGGAGCACCCACCAGTGTAGCGGCCACGGCCGCAAACGCTGCAGCCACGATAACCTGGACGGCGCCGTCGAGCATGGCCGGCTCCGTTACGTACACCGCGACTTCCTCGCCAGGCGGCCTTACCTGCAAGACCGGCGGAACATCGTGCACGGTGACAGGACTGACGAATGGAACGGCCTACACGTTCACCGTGACGGCGACCAATTCCGCCGGCACTGGCTCAGCGTCGGCTCCGTCGAGCTCAGTGACGCCAAACGTGCCTCTGCCTGGAGCACCCACCGCCGTGACCGCCACGGCTGGCAACGCCAACGCCCTGATAGGCTGGACTGCATCCTCGGGCAACGGCGGCACCGTTACCTACACGGCGCAGTCCTCACCCGGCGGCCTTACCTGTACGACCAGCGGAACATCCTGTACGGTCACGGGACTGACGAATGGAACGGCCTACACGTTCACCGTAGCGGCGACCAATGCCGCCGGTACCGGACCCTCCTCTACTCCGTCGAGCTCAGTAACGCCACGCGTGCCACTGCCAGGGTCACCTACGGCCGTGACTGTCACAGCCGGGAATTCCACGGCCCTGATAAGCTGGACGGCAGCGTCGGGTACCAGCGGCACCGTCACGTACACGGTGACTTCGTCTCCAGGGGGCCTCACCTGCACGACCACTGGAACGTCCTGCACGGTGACGGGATTGACGAACGAAACGGCCTACACATTCACGGTAACGGCAAGCGATTCTGGCGGAACCGGCCCCTCGTCAGCGCCGTCGAACCCGGCCACCCCGAGCCTCTTCGCCGTCTCGGAGGGTCCTGATAACGTGCTGGCCACTCCAGGAAACCAAGAGGTCACGATAGCCTGGACCGCACCAACCAACACCGGACCTGGAGCCATCTCCTCTTATGACGTCACTTATGGTCCGACGAGTGGCGTTGCATTCACCACCTCCGGCTGCGAGACGACCGGCATGTCGTGCACGGTCACCGGATTGACCAACGGGACCGCCTATACCTTCGCGGTCAGCACCACCACCACGATGGGCGGCTCCGACGAAACCGGTCCGGCGGCTTTGTCGAGCTCCGTGGCTCCAGTATCGGGCCTTGCGGTAAGTCCGGCCGTCTTGGCGCTCTCCGGCCTGGGCGGCGGAGCCGCCCGCTCGATGGTCGTCAGCAACACGTCCGCGAGCATGATTACGCTCAGTTCCGTGAGCACTCCCAGTCCTGCCCTGCCGGCAGGCAGCACGGCCGACCAGTCGCCTTCCACGGACTGCAGCAAAGTCGCCGCGCTGGCACCGGGAGCGGCGTGCACCATCACGATTCAGCCTGGAGCGACCTCGAGCTCCGCATGTATCTCGGGAACGGCACCCACGCCCAGTGTCATCTCGATCATCGGGAACGGTGGCGCCCTGACGGCAAGCGCCAATGTCGTCATTCTGGGTTATGGCTGTCAGTACCAGGGGGGCTATCTCTTCACGATCGACGATACCACGCCAGCGACGGGAAGCATCGGCGCTACAGTGGTGGCCACCGCCGATCAGGCGGCGGCATTTCCGAACGGCGTCGACTGGTCCCTTAACGGCGCGCTGGACAGCGTCTGGGGCATCGATGACAGCTCCACGCCGACACAACCCGACCCAAACGCTTCATCCTTGCAGCCGAGCACTTTGAGCCCCGGTCAGATGAATTGCGACGGCATCGATGATGGCTCCTGCAATACCAACAACATGGTGGCTTATTATCAGCCGGGAACCGCGTATGCCGGCGGACTCTGCCGCCAGCCCCTGAACGGTTCCGGCGCCGTCTGCACCGGTGGCGCCGGTTGTTATACCGACTGGTATCTGCCTGCGGTATGCGAGCTTGGTCCCTGGGGCTCCACCGGAACCGATACCGGTACGTACCCGGGATTCGGGACAGCCCAGTGCAGAACCGGCACGAATATTCAAAACCAATTGGTGAGCACGGGAATCCTGTCGGCCCTCGCCGGCTACTACTGGAGCTCCACGGAGTCCGCGGAAAACCCTCAGGAAGATGCCTGGGTCCAGGACTTTGCTTCCGGCGGCGGCGCGCAGAGCTTTCCGGGTAAGAACAACCCTCCCGGAGCACGCTGCGTGCGCAAGTCGACCTTGTGAGCGCCCCGCTCAGCTGAAAAGTCCGGCGGGACGCGAGCACGTCCTGCCGGCGATCGCCTCGGAGCGCCGCCGAGGGGGTATTCGGTCATTGGGCGCCAGGCGGCAGACTGTCACGATCTGCCGCGAGAGACTCTCACCCGGCATCGCGCCGATATTGAAGCGCAGTGCTGTTTTCTTGTCTGCCCCTGCTGTCTGGCCTGGCTGCTACTACCAAGGTGTAATCCCGTCGCACCCCGCACTCTGCTGAGATGGTTCTACTGAAGACAGCCCCAAGTGAGTGCCGCCGTTTGCGGGCGCGTGTCGATGATTCTTACGGCGAAAGCGCTGCCGGCGCCGGCGCCGGAAGAGCGACGGGATCAGGCATCTCTCCCGCTCTCACCATCGCGACGGTCCGTACGAAGGGTTGCTGAGCGCAGTGAAGGAGCGCCGCGCCGATGATCCACGCCGGTACGCCGACGATCGCCGTGGCATAAAGCACCGCTCGCGGACCGGAATGGAGCAGATCCGATAGCCCTCCGACTGTCATGATGCTCAGGCCCGATGTGGGGGCAATCAGCAGGGCATAAATCGCGAACACCCGCCCGCGCAGCGCTGCCGGCGCCACATCCTGCAGCACATTGGGAAGGAGTGAGCCCACCACTGTACCGGCCGCGACCTGGCATCCGACCAACGCCAGAAGTTGCCCTGAGCTTGCTGTGAACGGCGATAGGACCAACGTTGGGGCCGCAATCACCATGGCGTATATTCCGAGCCTTAGAGGGGCCGCAGGCCCCCAACGGCTTCCGAAACGGTGCATCAGGACCCAGGCGGCCGCCGTCCCTACGATGGTTGTCACCGCCGTGACGATACCCATCGCCACCCCGTCCTGCGCCGGACTGAGTCCCCAGATGCGCGTCAGGGCAAAGGGAGTCCAGCCGAAGATGCTGCCGAAAGCCGACATGAAGATTCCGCTGAACCCGAAAACCAGCGCCAGGGTTCCGAGGTGCTTCCTGACATAAGGAATGAGGGACGGAGCCGCCGCGGGGCGGCTGCGTGTCTCCGCCTTCGCGCGCCGCCCCGATCGTGTCGTCGTGAGCAGAAGCAGAAAAAGCGGTGCCGGAACGGCCACCATCACGAATGCAAGCCGCCAGCTCTCGAGCTGCGCCAGAGTCGCGGGCAGAAATTCCCGCAGGGGCGCAAGCACCGCAATCAGCATGCCTCCCAAAGTGTACCCAAGGGCGATACCCAGGCCCGAAGCCACGTAATAAACCAGGTTGGCCGTGGTGCGCCAGCGTCCCTCGAAGAGGTCCGGGATCGCGGAGAGGATCAAAGGCGCGAGGCCTGCCTCCCCCGCGGCAATGGCCACTGTCGCGATGAAAAGTTGGAGGAAGCCCCGTGCGAAACCGCATGCCGCCGTACCGCCCGCCCACACGACGAGGCAGGCTGCCAACACGGCGCGGCGGTCGAAGCGGTCCGCCAGCCATCCCAGGGGGTAAGTGAAAAAGGTGGCGAAGAGCGTGAGACCGAGCCCCTGAAGCTCACCCAGCTGGGTGTCGGAGAGCTTCAAATCCCCGGCCAATGGCGCCTCCACCAGCGAGAGCATCTGCCGGTCGACGAAGGCGAACAGGCTGATTGCGACGAGGACTGCCAGACTCCACCATGCGGCCGCGCCAGCTCCCTTCTCGCGCCCATCTGACGCGCTCATGAGCCACGCCGCTCCTGCGAAATGCCGCCGACCTCGTGTCGGGGAGCCACGTTGGCGGCAATTCTTCGAGCAATCTCATCCGAGGCAAGCACCAGCTTGAGGGGTGCGGGGGGCGTGGCGCCAAAGAGATGAGTCACGAAGTAGTCAAGACGCCGGCGCGCGCCGTAGCCTGTCAGATCATGTGAGGCACGGGGCAGGAGCACCAGATCGAGGTCCTTGTTCTCCTCGATGAGCGCCTGCACGAGTTGAAAGAGCGCCGCCGGGTGACAGCCCGAATCCATCAGACCGTGGATCAGCAGGAGCCGGCCGGTGAGACCCTTCGCATAGGTTTTCGCCGCCTGCGACTCGTAGAGTTGCGGGTGATAGGCGCCCTGGTATCGCTCTCCCCAGCAGTGCCAGAACAAGGCCTGATCGTAGTTGCCGCCGCCCGCCACGGCGACCTTGAAGAAGTCTCCGAATCGGAGCGCCGCGAGCGCGGATGCGTATCCCCCGGCCGAGAATCCGCAAATCCCCACCCGGTCGGGGTCGATCGCAGGGTGCCGCGCCGCCAGCTGGCGAATGCCCGCAATGTGATCCCGAAGATCCGAGGCGGTGTGAAGGGCACCATAAGAGGCCTCGCGGAATGCCCGCTCACGCTCCGCCGTACCGCGACCGTCCATCACCACGACAAACGCGCCGAGCGCCGCGAGCGCCGCGGCCTCTATGAAAGCCGCGCCCCTCGGGCCCCCTTCTCCGAAGGCGATTTTCGGCGTCGATGAAACCTGAGGGCCGCCGTAGATATAGTCGATGATCGGATAGGTTTCCGCCGGATCGTATCCATGCGGCTTGAAGAGGAGCCCGTGAATGTCGGTTCCGCCGTCGGCGGCGGCGAGCCTCACCGGTTCGGGCCACATCCAGTACTCCGGCAGGGGTCCCTCGGCCCTCTCGAGAACCGCCACTTCCTCTCCGCCGCGCTTCCGCAACACCGTTTTGGGCAGCTGCGTCACCGTGCCAATGGTCTCGACGAAGTACGCCCCATCGGGCGAAAGAGCCGCCACACGGCGTGGGTCATCTCCGGTCAGCGACAGCTGTATCAGCCCGGCCTCACCGGGCCGCCACAGAACGTGCATGCCGCGCTCACTCGAGACCACCCTCGTCTCGCCGCTATCCAGGCCCGCGATCACGGGCTTGCAGGTATACGGATCCTCATCGGGCACGATCCCGGCAGCCGTGAGAAATACCTCCCGCCGCGAGGCGTCAATACCGAGAACGTTTCGCACCTGCCAGCCGCCGGCGGTAACCGTGTATTTGAGCAGACCTGTCCCGAGGTCGTAGAGATAGAGATGTCCACGACCCGAGCGCTCCGAATACCAGAGCACTTCGTTCGTGGCGGGAAGCGCAGCTACGGCGACCGGTGAGTACACGCTCACCCCCAGCTCCAGATACGTGTCGGATCGCTCGGAAAAAATCACCCGGGTCGCGCCGCTCGCGGCGTCGAAGGCCACTACGTGAGCGGCTCGCTCGCCGCGCTCGATATCCACGAAGTAGGCGCAGCGCGAATCGGCGCTCCACCATGCGGTGGCAGCCGAAAACGGCGTGTCATTCATCCGCACCGCCGAGAGTCGCGGCTGGCGAGCCTCGGTCTGGCGGCCCGTAGTGACGTCTACGGAAATCATGCGAAATTCAGTGACTCTGGCATCGCCGGGAAGGCTCGTCCGATTGGGCGACACCTCGGGTCGCAGGGTGTCGACAGGCGCGAAGCTCACCAGCGGCAATGGCGGAACGTGCCGATCGTCGACCTGTAGAGTCAGAAAGCGCCGTGAGTCGGGCGACCACAGTCCCTCAGCGCGGACACCGGTTCGGGTACGGACGCCTCGCAGGCACGCGGGCACGTCCGCGTATGCGTAGAGCTCGGTGCCATCAGTGGTGAGCGCCCGCTCTCTTCCTGTCGCCATGTCACGGACCCAGAGATTGTAGTCGCGCAGGACGGCGGCCAGCTTTCCATCGGGCGAGAGAACCCAATTCCTGTCGTGGGTTTTCGGCGCCTCCGTGAGAAAACTCGACGTGTAATCGTACCTCCACGACTTCTCGTAAGCGTCGAATATCGCCTGCCGTCGCTCATGCTCGACGTCAAGACTTGCGAGTATCACGAGCTCCGGATCGACGTCGACGCTGAGCGCATTGCCCAGCGCTTCGGCAACTGCCTCGAGCGTGAAGGCAGTCGACCCTTCTCCCGTAGCCGCATCCACGACACGCACCTCGCGCCCGTGAAGCGACGACCGCTCGTACCAGAAGACGTTTGACTGCCCTATCCAATGGGGATAGACGCAAGCGTTGCGTACCTTTCGCTCGAGCAGGAGTACTTCCTGCACTCGGGCATAGGCGTCAGGCCAAGCGTCACGCCCAAAGATTGTCATCAGAACGTCGTCGAGACAGCGGCGCCGATGTTGCGTGGCTCCGGTCGTACGGGATCCGTCCCTGCGAGCGACGGATACAGCACGCCATTCTCGTTAGTGATGTTTTTGGCCACGAGGCTCAATGTCCAGCCAGACAACTCCACCCCTGCGCGCGCGTTCAGATAATTCAAAACGTCCGTGTAGGCCGGCGCCGTCATGTAGTTCCGCAGGAAAACCTGGAAGCGATCCGATCGCTGATAGTCCACCCGTATGAAGCCCGGCAGGCGCGGCGTCCAGTGATAGCGATACTCGGCGAAAGCCGAGGCGGTGTAGCGCGGGACATAGTCCGGAGGGTCTCCCGGAGAGTGGTCGGCGGTCGTGGAAACGTAGGCCATGTCGTTCCAGCCTCCGGTCAGCCCCAGTGTGAGCGCTGCGACCGGCCGGACGGTCAGCTGCGCATTGACACCCCAGCCTGTGATCGTGCCTCCATTGACCGTGTACACCAGAGGAAATCCCGTCGGAAACGCCAGAGACTGAACGTTTTTCCAATCGTTGTGATAGACGGACAGGTCGCTCGCAACCCGTCCGCCGTCCGACTGAAACTTGGCGCCGAGCTCGTACGTCCAAAGTGTCTCCGGCGCGTAGGTCTGCGGGATGGGGAACAGCCCTCCAGACTCGGATGTGAGATTGAAGCCGCCACTGCGAAAGCCCTTCGCGAGGCTGGTATATAGATTGACATTGTCGCTGGCATGCCAGGACAGATCGAGCCGCGGGCTCGTCGAAGTGAACGTTTGCGCTCCCTGGTCGGTCGCCGTGAATCCGAAAGAGGTCGAGGTGTCGTCCTGCAGCTGTCGATCCTGGAAGTATCGCAAGCCCAGTGTCGCCTCCAGCCTGGAGGTCAACCGATAATAGCCCTGGCCGAAGATCGCCCAGGAGCGTGAATTCTCCGGGTTGGTGCCATCGGCGCTGTATACATCGACGTCGACGATGTCGGGGATCACCGGCTCCGACTGCAGAGAGCGTGTATGCGAATCGCGGTAGAAGACGCCCACCGTCCCGCCGAGGCGTCTATCGCCTTCGGTGCTCAGCCGTAGCTCCTCTGTAAGGATGTGATCCTGAGTGGTGAAAACGTACGCGACGCTCTGGAGCGAGCCTGGCGGATAGCCAAGACCCGCGGGCGGCGGCGCCTCCAGATAGGGGATGTAAGAGGCGCTGTTGTCATCCTGCGTATCCTCACTGCGATCCAACCATCCCGTGGAGCTCAGCAGCTGCGCTCCGCCCAGATCGTACTTGGCGGTCAGATTCGCGAGGTCGACTCTTTCCCGGCTAGGCTGCAGGATGAAGTCTTGGGCCGTGCCGTCCGCGTTACCCAGATTCTGATCGTCCACCTGGAACACCTGATGCTGAAACATCAGCGAAACGGAGACTGGATCGCTTGGCACCCAGAGACCCGTGGCGCGCACGGTGTAATCCTTGCCGGAATTTGCCCGCGGTACGTGCAGCAGCGTCTCATCGAGCCAGCCGCCGAAGTTCTGGTATTCCGCCGCGAGCCGCACACCGAGCACGCCCCGCACGACCGGCAGATTGAGCGTGCCGCCGGTCTTCCAGTCGACACCGCCGCCGTCAATCGAGGTGCCCTCGGCCGCGGAATCGCCGCCGAATGCCGTCAGGTTGGGCTGGTTGGTGAGGTAGCGGATCGTGCCGCCCAGCGATCCCTGGCCGTACAGAGTGCCCTGCGGACCCTGGAGCACCTCGACGCGCTGCATATCGAGAAGCCGCACGTCCATGCCCGACCCCGCGAAATTCATGTTCAGCGGCATCTCGTCCAAATACACGCCGACGGTAGGCAAGCCTTCGTAATCCGAAATGCCGTTGATCTCGATACGCTGCTGACCGGGAGAGAACTCCGCAATGGACATCCCCGGGACCTCATATTGCAGATCCTCGATCTCGGCGGCGCCGCTCCTTGCGATCTCGTCGCCGGTGATGACCGTGAGGGATGCAGGTACGTCGATGAGCCGCTGTTGCCGCATTTCGGCCGTGACGACGACTTCCTCGAGCCGAGGAGGCGCATTGGCATCGTCCGCATCCGCCGCGATGGAAGCAGCGCCCGCGGCCTGCGGCGGATCCAGTTCCGAGGTGCGAATACCGCCGGAAGAGCCTTTATTTGCCGGAGGACGTACACCCACTGGAGGCTTCGCCAGGCGGACGATGGTCACGGTCTTGTCGTCAAGAAACCGGTAAGTCAGGCCCGTCCCCTTGAGGAGCTGTACCAGCGCCTCGTCGCGCGTGAGGTCTCCCGAAGCTCCCGCCGTCCGGACGCTTCCGACCACCTCGCTTCGATAGGCCAGCACGAGATAGCGCTCCTTCGCGAGTGTCTGCAACGCACGATCGAGCGATTCCGCTGGAATGTGGGTTGGCTCTTTTGTAGCTGGTGCGGCGTTCCCGGCCAGCGATAAGCCGCTCAGCAGCAGCGCTCCGGCAGTCGCCGTAACGATCACGCGCATGAATCTACCCCCGGCCTGAACACGTTCATCTCTTCCCACACACGCCTCCATGGTCGAGGCTCGTGCGCAGGTCATGGCGTAATAGAGCGGTACGCCCGGGAAATCGGCCACCCTTATTTTTCTGTCACGATGACCCGATCGCCGGTTTCGCTGACCTGAATGCCGGGCTGGGCGCGCAGGAAAGTCAGGAGTCGCGGCAGCGAGGTCGGATCCAAGGCCGGAAAGACTCCGCTGACGTGAAAGTTTTCGAGCCCGGGCCCTTCGATCACGAGCTGTCGGGAATTGAGGCGATTGAATTCCATGGCCACCTCAGGCAGCGGCGTGGAATCGAAGATCAGCTCGTTGCGCATCCAGGCCGTTGCGGTCGAGAGATTCGCCGGCTCGAGTTGCGGGATCAGGTGAGGCGCGACGATGACCTCCTCGCCCGCACCGACTTCGAGGGCATGCACCGAAATCGGGACCGCCGGAGGCTCTGCCGGGGATCGATAAAGGTATGACACGGAGACGCGACCCTCGACGACGGTTACGATCGTGCGGGCAGCAGTCTGATCGACATCGAACTGTGTACCGACGTCCCGAATGCGTGTTCCGCGGCCCATCACGACAAAAGGCCGCGCCGCATTCTTCGCAACGCGAAAGAACGCCTGACCATCCATCAGGGTAACGCGGCGCTCGCCGGCGCTGAACTGCACACGAATTCGCGAATCCGCATCCAGCTCGACGTTAGTACCATCGGCAAGAGTCACGGTGCGCCGCTCGCCGATGCCGGTCGCATATTCCGCCGGCCTGGAAAGCACGACAAGCCCCGCGACGATCAGGATGGCGACAGCCGCGGCCACGGCGACCCGGAGATGCTTTCCGAACCAGGAGTGGCCTGCGGTCATGGGACCATCGGTGGATCCAACCGCGGGATTGCTGACTCCGCCGTGCACGAGCGGGACGATGTTCGGCTCGCTCTGTGCCGCGGCGATCAGCGCGTCGATGTCGATGGCGCGGGATTCATCATAGAGCCTGGCATCTTCCCACCAGGCTAGCAGCTCGATGTACGCGCGAACGTGCTCCGGGGACCTTCTCAGCCAACCAGCGAAACACTCACGTGCCCGAACATCCGCTTCGCCAGTTTGGAACTCGACCACCCAATCGGCAGCCTCGGATTGGATCTGTGCATTCATGGGCGACCCCCGCCCTCGTCTCGGATCTGCCGCCCGCACTGCAGGATGACTCTAGCCAGATACTTCTTCACCATGGACCGTGAGATGCCCAGACGAGCGGCAATTTCATCGAGCGTGCAACCATCCCGGCGCTGCAGCACGAAAACAGCGCGGGCTTTCGGCGGGACTCGCGAAAGCGCGTGGTCCAGCGCCGCCAGCCGCTGCTCCAGGTGCAGGGCTGCCGCCGGATCGGCTTCTTCCGCAATACGCGCCTCGACGAGCTCGTCAGTGACATCCAGCGTTTCGGGCCCAGCCGAGCTCGCGAGTGCGTGCTGCTGGAGCACATGGCCCGCGATCGTGAGGAGGTACGCCTCCGGGTTTCGTATCTGATCGTGCCGCTTCACCCGCAAAAGTCGCAGGTAGACCTCCTGCGCCAGGTCGGCGATATCCGCCGCATTGCGCAGGCGCGCTGCCAGGAAGCGGCGCAGCCTGCTACCGTGCTTGGCGGCGACGTCCGCTACGAACGCATTGGAATCTTCAGCACGCACCGGGGTCCACATAGGCTCCGCTCCGGGACATTAGAGCGGTTTACCGGCGAAACCGGCCACCTCTATTTTTTCTTTCTATTCAATCGCATATTCTGATACGCCGCAGGGTCCAGTGAGACCGCCATTTGGCCACCCCAGACGTTCAGGCTTACAAGCTGATGAAGGCCGGCCGGCCCGAGGCGGCACTACCCTTCGCTCGGCAGGCCATAGCCGGACAGCGGGTGTGCCTGCCAGCGCACGGAATGCTGGCCACTCTCCTGCTGCAGCTCGGTCACCGCCGCGAGGCGGATGCGGTCGTAGGGGAAGCGCTGGGGTATCCATCAGGCTCGGCCGATGCATACGATGCCCTTGCGCACGTATCGATGCTGCTGGGCGAGCACGAGCGGTCCAACGCGCTCTACAAGCGGGTCGTGACGCTGTCGCCGGGGGACCCGCGGTTTTGGTACAACCTGGCATCCAGTGAGCGCAGTCTCGGCCGCCTGTCCGAGGCGGAAGCGGCCTGCGATCGCGCCATCGCTCTCGATGGGTCACAATACCCGAGTTATTTATTGCGCTCGGAATTGCGCCTGCAGGCTCGGGACTCCAATCACCTTACGCAATTGCGCTCCGAGCTGGCGCGCAGCGGTCTCGATGACCGTGCCCGCACCTTCCTCGGTTACGCGCTCGCCAAGGAGTTGGACGATCTGCACGAGTTCGATGAGGCGTTTCGATCGCTGGCCGAGGCCGCACGGCTGCGCAGGCGGCATCTGGCGTACGAAGTGACGGTGGATCAGCGCAAGCTCCTACGGATCGCAGAGGTGTTCCCCACCGGGCCGACCGCGTCCGCGGGCAAATCTGCGACCGCCCACGAATCCCAGCAGTATATCTTCATCGTCGGCCTGCCTCGATCGGGCACCACACTACTCGAGCACATTCTGCTGGGACTTCCAGGCGTGCGCTCGAATGGCGAAACCGACAACTTCGCGCAGGCGCTGTTGGCCGCCGCACCGCCCACAGGAAGCGACGTGTTCGCGCGCGCGGCAGCCTCCGACCCGGACGCCGTCGCCACGCGCTATGTACGCCTCGCCCAGGGGGATGCGGGGAGCGACAAGTTCATCGACAAACAGCCGATGAATTACCTCTACCTTGGCGCCATCCGCCGCGCGCTGCCCGATTCCAAACTCGTGCTCGTCAGCCGTCGGCCGCTCGACAGCTGCTTCGCGATGTATCGCACCCTCTTCGCCAGCGCCTACCCGTTCAGTTACGATTTCGAGGATCTGGCGAAGTACTATGCCGCCTATGAGCGACTGATCAGCCACTGGCGCGCCAGCTTCGGCGATACCCTGCACGAAGTCAGGTACGAGGAGCTCGTCAGGGATCCGGCGCAGCTATGCGCCGCCGTCGCCGAATATTGCGGCCTGCAATGGGATCCGCGCGCACTCGAGGTTCACAAGCGCGCCTCGGTATCGCTGACCGCCAGCGCCGCGCAGATACGCCGTCCCATTTACGGCTCTTCATCAGGACGCTGGCTGCACTATCGCTCCCACCTGCAGCCGCTGGTCGCAGCTCTGCGCCAGCTTGGCGTTCCGCTGCCGCCGGACGCATGAGTTCGGCTACGATATGGGAATATGAACACGCCCAAGCCTCAAGCCTGCTCCTGGTCCGGCGTATTCCCCGCCGCGACCACTCAGTTCAACGACGACCTCGTGCTGGACCTCGAGGCGACGAGCGCGGTGCAGGCTGCTCTCCTGCGCGATGGAGTGCATGGGCTGGTGCTCATCGGCACGGTGGGAGAAGGCAATTCCTTGAGCGCCGAAGAGAAGCGCGCGGTAGTCGCCGCCGCTGTCGGGGTAGCCGCAGGCAAGGTGCCCGTGATCGCCGGCGTGTCCGAATTCACCACCGCAAGCGCAGTGAAGTTCGCGCGCGATGCCGAAGCACTCGGCGCGACCGGCCTCATGGTCTTGCCCGCCATGGTCTACGTGCCTACCCGGCGCGAGTTACAGGCCCATTTCGCGGCGGTAGCCGGCGCCACTTCGCTACCCATCATGCTGTATAACAACCCACCCTCCTATCGGGTGAACATCGACTTGGCAACACTAGAGCAGCTCGCTCGGGTGCCCAACATCGTTGCCATCAAGGAGTCATCGCCGGACACCCGGCGTTTCACGGACATCATCAATGCCTTCGGGGAGCGCTTCACGCTCTTCGCCGGACTCGACGATGTCGCCCTGGAGGGCTTGATGCTCGGCGCCAAAGGCTGGGTGTCCGGACTCACGAATGCCTTTCCCGCGGAGTCGCTGGCACTGTACGACGCGATTCTCTCGGGTCACCGGGAGCGGGCGCTCCAGATCTACCGTTGGTTCATGCCGCTGTTGCACCTGGATGCGGAGCCTGACCTCGTGCAATCCATCAAGCTGGCGGAGCAGATCATGAGCCGAGGGTCCGAGCGGGTGCGGCCGCCGCGCTCACCGCTGGAGGGTACCCGGCGCGAGGAAGTCATTGCCATGGTGGAGCGTGCCCGCGCGAGGCGTCCGCAGTAAGCTCATTCCGCAAGCTGCGGCTGCCAGAGGTACGAGCTTCCCGAGCGAACCACGCTGATCGGCATGCCGAAGGCGCGCGACAGCCAGTCTTCCTCCAGTGCCTGACTGACGCTGCCCTGGCCCACGAGGCCGTGGGCCCCCATCACGATGATCTCGTCCGCCATCAGCGCGATCGACATGTCGTGAATCGCGCTCACGATGGTCGCTCCACAGTGGTGGGCTTGCTGCCGCAGAATCCTGGCGATGTCGATCTGATGCGGCGGATCGAGATGAGTGGTGGGCTCATCGAGCAGCAGAATCGAGGATTCCGCCGCCAGCAGCCGCGCCAGGCTGACCCGCTGCCGTTCCCCCCCGGAGAGGATCGACACTCTGCGTTCCGCCAGCTCCTCGACGCCGGTGGCACGGAGAGCCCTTGCGACCGCCTCCTCATCGGTGATCTCGAGACTGCCCAGCCAGCCGATGTGAGCAAACCGCCCCAGCGCGACACACTCGAGAACGGTCAGGTCGGTAGCCGGCGTGGTTTGGGGCAACCAGGCCACGCGCTTCGCGCGCTCGCGCCGTGGCCACGCATCCAGATGGCGCCCTTCCAGCGACACCGTGCCACTTTCGGGATGTAAGAGGCCCGCCAGGGTCCGCAGCAGCGTCGATTTACCACAGCCGTTCGGACCGACGATGGACGTCCAGCGCGCACGGGGGATCTCTAGCGATAGTCTCTTCAGGATGGTGCGCACGCCGAAACTGACGCTCACCTCTTCTAACGCGAGCGGAGGTGATTCACGCGAGGGTGAGGAGACCAAGCTATTCACGTCGCGCCTTTCGCCACAGGAGCAGCACCAGGTAGGTTCCTCCCAGACATGCGGTCACGACGCCCACGGGGAGCTCCGAGGGTCGGATGATGCAGCGACTCAGGATATCTGCTGCCTGCAACAGGGCCCCGCCGCACAGCGGCGCGGCGATGACGAGTTGCCGGCTGTTGACGTGCGCCGACTCACGCACCAGGTGCGGCGCCACCAGACCGACGAATCCCACCACGCCCACCTGACTCACGGCGGCGGCAGTCGTGAGGGACAGAAGTCCGAGGAGCGCGAGCCTGAGAGCCCCGAGGGGGATACCGAGTGACAGCGCGGTGTCCTCACCAAGGGTCAGCGCATCGAGTCCACGTGACAGGAGACCGGACGGGGGCAGGCACGTGATGAGGATAACGGTCAGAAGCACTACCGCCCGCCAGCCGAGAAAGCTGGTGCTCCCGAGCATGAAGCTCTGCATGGTTCGCCAGATCTCCGGCGAGCTCAGCAGCAGCAATGACGTGAACGCCCCGAGGAGAAATGCCACCACGACGCCGGCGAGCAGCAGGCTCGGGGTCTGCAATGCTCCGCGGGATAGCGCCAGAGTGAGGGCGACTCCGGCAGAGGCCCCGACAAAGGCGGCGCCCGTCAGTCCCAGCTGGCCGAGCCACGCGAAGCCGGCCATCGAGGCATCGGTCGCCAGAAGACTTATCGTGACACCCAGGGCAGCTCCGGTCGCGCTTCCCAGCAGGTATGGGTCGGCGAGTGGATTGCGGAACACGCTTTGCGCGATCGCTCCCGCGAGCCCGAGCAGTGCGCCCGCGGACCAGGCGCCGAGCGTCCGCGGCAACCTGATGTCCCAGAGGACGGCATTCGAGAAAGTATCAGGGGACACGAGCCAGGCGAGCGAAGTTCGCACACTCGAAGTACCCACGACCAGGCTCGAGGCAGCGAGCAGCACGGCAACGCCGACATAGATGAGTACCCACCTCCTGAAGCTGCCGGAATCTCGCACCGCTCGTACCGGATCCAACGCCCGGGCAGCGACGAGGCGTGTCATGCTCAGGGCGCCATCCGCAGAAGACACTGGCTCAGCGCCTCGAAGCCCTCTGCAACACGCGGACCAGGTCTCACGATCGTGTCGCGAACCTCAGGCGGAAACGTACAAATGCGGCTCTCACGGACGGCGCGTATCTGGTCCCACCCGGGGCGGTGCATGAGCTGCGATGCATCGGCGGAGGAGACCAGAATGACATCGGGATTTGCCCGGACGACGTACTCGGGGTTCAGCCTCGGGAACGGTCCGAGGCTGGCGGGGAGAATGTTGCGCGCACCGACGCGCCCGAGCATCTGGCCGATGAAGGATTGCGGGCCCGCGCCGTATGGGGCCGGATCGACCTCGAAATACACGAGCGGAGCATGCCCGCTCAGACGCGCCCGTGTGGCGGCGGCAATCGCCGCAACGGAATGCTCGATCTGCCGGTTGAGACGCGCCGCGCGTTGCGGGACACCGAGCATTGCCCCGAGCACCGAGACGTTGCGCCCGATATCGGCGTACGTCTCCGTCTCCAGCTCGAACACGACGAGGCCGAGGCTGCGCAGCCGCTCCTCGACGCGCGGGTCGTTCCAAAGCAACACGACGTCCGGCCGCGCGCTCACGATTTGTTCCACATCGGCGTCCTCGAGTCCTCCCGCCTTGGGCAACAGGGCGACGCTCTTCGGCCAGTTCGAGTAGCGGTCTACGACCACCAGGCGATGGCACTCCTTGAGCTCGCAGACGGTCTCCGTCAGTGCAGGCAGCAGACTGGCGATACGTGCCGGCGGATGCTCGAAGCGCTGCTCGTGATGCGCCGAGTCGAAGAGTACGATCGGTGCGGCCGGCACCGAGCCCGTAGCGAACGCGCAGACGACCGCCAGGGTTCCGGCCACAATGGCGCGCCGATTCGACCTCGAGGCGGGAGTGCCCATCCCTTTACCCGGATCTGTCGCTGACCCCGGCGCTTTCGAAGGTCGCCATATCGGTGAATAGGGCAAGAGCCCCCCGCACCGCGGAGAGCGCCATCGCCGCACCGGTACCCTCTCCCAGCCGCATCCCCAGATCCAGCAGCGGCTCGGCCTCGAGATGCTTCAGGAGCGCGCGATGCGCGTGCTCTGCCGAGCAATGCCCGAAGACGCAGTAATCGAGCACCCGTCGATCCAACCGCGCCGCGAGCGCAACCGCCACGGTGACGGTGAAACCGTCAACGACGATGAGCATCCGGCGCGCCGCGGCTGCGAGCAGGGCCCCGGTCAGCATGGCAATCTCATAACCACCGAACTGGGCGAGGAGCTCGAGCGGCTCCGCCTTCGCAACCCGCCGGGAGGCGGTTGCGAGCGCCGCTCGCTTGCGCTCCAGTCCCGAGTCATCGAGTCCCGTGCCGCGCCCCACGCACTGACGGAGCTGCAAGCCGGTGAGGCGATGCATCAACAGGGCTGAGGATGCGGTGTTGCCGATCCCCATCTCCCCGAGCACGACCGTATTGCAATCCGGCGCCGCGACCTGCTCGAGGACTCGCTTGCCGGCGAGCAGCGCCGCCTGGCACTCGTCGGGCGTCATGGCGGACTCCGTGACGAGATCGCGGGTACCGCGGCGAATCTTGGCGTTCACCAGGCGGGGATGCGTGCCGCAGTCATCATCCACGCCGGCATCCACGACCCAAAGCTCCATCCCCTGTGTCCGGGCCAGCACGCTGATCGCCGCGCCACCCGCGAGAAAGTTCTTCACCATCTGCGCCGTCACAGCGCGGGGGTACGCACTCACGCCACGGTTCGCGATACCGTGGTCGGCCGCAAATACGATCGCGACCGGCGCGGTGATCTGCGGCCGGAGCGTCCCCTGTATCGTACATACCTGGACCGCCAACGGCTCCAGCCGCCCGAGCGCGCCGAGCGGCTTCGTCAGGATGTCAACATGGTGTTGTGCCGCAGAGCGAGCAGCTTCATCGGGCGGTGGGATGGGCGCGAAGGGCGCGAGTTCGTGAGCTGCCTCTGACATCGATCGAGTGTGCCTCTCTTCAGGTTTTCGGTCAAATCCAGCGCTTCCGCCGCTGGAGAGCAACCTTCTATAATAGTAGGAGGGATGGGCAGAATCATCGTACCGATTGCAGCGGCTTTACTGGCCATGGTGTCGGTTCAGACCGGCGCCTCCATCGCCAAGACACTGTTCCCCGTCATTGGGCCCATCGGAACGGTGGCACTTCGGATTGGCTTCGGAACCCTCGTCCTCGTGACGGCGCTGCGCCCCTGGCGGACACGCATCAGCAAGACAAACTGGCAACCGCTCGCGCTTTATGGCGTGTCGATCGGGGTGATGAACCTGTGCTTTTACCTCGCTCTGAGCCGAATCCCGCTCGGAATTGCCGTCGCACTCGAGTTCACGGGCCCTCTGGCGGTGGCGGTCCTCTCTTCGCATCGCCCTGTCGATTTCCTCTGGATCGGACTCGCCCTCGCCGGCCTCGGACTCATCCTGCCAATCGCCCACACCCAAGGAATCAATCCCGTCGGTGCGCTCTTCGCTTTGGGTGCCGGAGCCTGCTGGGCGCTGTACATCGTGTTCGGCCGTAAGACGGGGGTGGATCACGGTGCGCAAAGCGTGGCCCTTGGCAGCCTGATCTCCGCGGTGATCGTTGTGCCGGCCGGAGTGCTGAGCGCGCCACCCGCCGTCTTCTCGCGCTCAGTGATGCTGCTCGGGCTGGCCGTCGGCATTCTGTCCACGGCGCTTCCCTATGCCTTGGACATGATGGCGCTCACGCGCTTGCCGGCCCGCACCTTCGGCGTCCTCATGAGTCTGGACCCTGCCATCGGCGCGCTATGCGGCTGGGTGTTCCTCGGTGAACAGCTGACCGTATTGCAGTGGACCGCGATCGTGCTGATCATCCTGGCGTCAGCGGGCAGCGCATCGACTATTCAAGGCGTCCCCGCCCCCGTACCGGATTGACAGCCACTTCCTATCCGGCCGCCGCACGAGCTGCTAAGCTGAGGTCATCAGCCCGGAAGCGAGAGCAACCATGTTGACGACTCTCCGCCGTCTTCTCATACCCTCCACGCTCGTGCCGCTGGCTTGCCTGCTGGCGATGCCTGGCCCCGTGAGCGCCGACAATTTCGGCCCCTCTCACTATGACCGCGCCAGCGATCAGCTCGTCGTAACGATGCTGTACGGGGGGAGCAATCCGAATCACACCTTCACAATCAAATGGGGAACCTGCGAGGTCGACGATTCGGGTCGTCGCATGCCGCTAGTCAACGCCGACGTTCTCGACGATCAATTCAACGACATCGAGCAGCAGCAATACAAGATAGTCGTACGCCTCAGTCTCGCCGGTATGCCCTGTTCTCGCCCGGCAATCGTGATGCTGTCGAGCCCGCCCGGATCCAGCATCAGGCTGGTTATACCGAAGTAAGCGCCCTATCCGTCGGCCGCGGGCCTGGACCGGCCATCGAAGGTCAGAGTTTTCCGCTTGCGCGGCCGACCGCGACCAGCGCTTCGTGACGGCTGGTGAAGATCCTGTCCGAGCCAAGAACGGCAGTGACTCCGTGACGATCCATGTCTGCGCGCAGCGATGCGCTGACACGGGCGAAGGCTATAGCGGTCTTTTCCCGGGCCAGCTCGTTGATCAGCGTCAGGACGACACGAGCAGCCGTATAGTCGAGGTTGGTAATCGCGTCGGCCTCGATGACGAGCCAACGGACGGGATGCGGGGCTCCCTGCACAAGCGCCCGAGCCTCGTCGGCAAAACGCGTGGCATTCGCGTAGAAAAGATCCGCGCCGAACCTATAGAGAATGATACCGGGCTCGGTTTCATGTCCCGGCGCAGCAGGCACTGAGATCCATGAGTGCGCCGGATCGAACTGCAATATCGCCGTGTGCGGCCGGTAGCTCTGACGCACGTGTCTCAGAAGCGAAAGCGTTATCGCGAGCAGCACACCCTGCTCCACTCCGATGATCGCCACCGCCGCAGCCGTGACGCCTGCGAGCTTGAACTCACCTGGACTCTCGAGCCGCATCGCCCGCAGCGTTGCGACATCGATCATCCCAATCGCAATGGTGAACACGATCGCCGCCAGGACGCAGCGGGGCAGGTATTGCAACGGGCTCGTGAGCACGGCGACGACGGCGAACACGCACCCGGCGAACACTATTTGAGCGAGCTGACTGCGGGAACCGGCGCGATCGGCCATCGCGGTCTGCGTCGGGCTGCCATTGACCACGAACGCGCCGCTCACGGCCGCAGCTCCATTGGCGACGGCCAGCCCGAGTATGTCGGCGTCCTCATCGAGGCGCTCCTCATGGCGGGTGGCGACCGCGCGCGCCGTGGCCGCACTCTGAGCGACGATCACGACGAAACAGGAGGCGGCGACGGGCAACAGCTGGAGTGTCTGGCTCCAGGTTGCGAGGTGCAGACCGAAAGCAGGCAGGCCGCCCGGAACCGCACCTATGGTCGCCAATCCGAGTATGGCCGGGTTCCAGGCTCGGCAGGCTGCAATCGCGCCCACGACCAGTGCCAGCGATACGGGAATCTTTGGCGCGATCCGTCGCCCGCCGAGGATCGCAGCCACCACGACCGACGAGAGCACCAGGGTCGGCACGCTGGAATGCGCCAGCCCACGCGCAAGCTGCCACACCTTGATGATTGAGTTGCCCGCGTTGACCGGGACACCCGCCATGTCCGGGAGCATTGCCAGGGCGACCTGTACACCCACCCCGGTCAGGAATCCCACCAGCACGGTGCGCGACAGGAAATCGGCGAGGAAGCCGAGCTTGAAGATCCTCGCCACCACGAGCATACCCGCCACCAGGAGTGCGGTCGTGGCGGCCAGCGAAAGATAGTGGGCACTGCCGGGTGTGGCCATATGGCTCAACGCACCCGCCAGGATTGCCGCCGTGCCGGAGTCTGCCGCCACGACGAGATGTCTTGAAGAGCCAAATATCGCGAACGCGATGGGCACCAGCAGCGCGGTGTAGAGACCCGTGATCAGCGGCATTCCCGCGATACGGGCGTACCCCAACAGCTGGGGGATATTCATGGACGCAAGCGTGACGCCGGCAACGGCATCGCGCACCGCTCCCCATCGTCCTCCGACAGGCCGCGCAGCCTCGAACATCAGATTCTGACGTCCCGCATCCGATCGAGGACGTAGCGACGGATGTCGAGACTGGTGTCTTCCATCGGGGCATACCAGCCGTGCCCGTGAACGCGGGCGCTGATGCCTTGCTGCACCGCCTCACAGATCACCCAGTCCTGGCGGTTGACCCGATCCCAGAAACTGGTCGTATCGCTCGGATCGAAGTCGCTCTTGGCGAGCTCATAGGGCTCGAACAGAAAATGACACACGATGCGCGTATGCGTGGCGCTCTGCGGCTGCAGCATGAAAACGGCCACATGATCGCAAGCCAGGCTGACCCAGAGATTGGGGTACACGAGCTCGCCCTTGTGGCGTACCTGCTCGTCTGCGTTCAGTCCTGGAAACGCGCGGCGCTTGGTGGTGCCGGATGCAGTGAACGTATACGCCCCTTGCCGATGCGGTATGCCGCGCTCCCAATCGAGACTGGCGCCGCCACGCTCGCGAAACGCCGGCACCACGGCACAGAGCTCAGGATGCACGCCGGCACAGTGATAGCACTCGTTATAGTTCTCACACAGCACTTTCCAGTTGGCTGCGACCTCGTAAGTAATGGTGTGACCGATACGCAGCTCGCTCAGCGGGTAGCGTGCGATGCGCGCCGGTATCGGCCCCAGCTGCTCCTCGAGCGTGACCGCCCCCGCCGGCGTGAGGTTGAGGAACACGAAGCCGCCCCAGCAGCCGAGGCCGGCGGGATAGAGACTGAAGAGCGTCTTGTCGAAGCCCGCGTCGGCGCTCAAGTGCGGCGCGGCAACCAGCTTGCCGTCGAGATCGTAGCTCCATTGATGGTAAGGACAGGTGATACGTCCGCCGGCCAGGCCGCCGCGCAGCAGCGGCGTGCTACCGTTGCCGGCCCCGGTCTGCTCCCGACACAGGCGGGAGCCGCGGTGGCGGCAGGTGTTGTAGAAAGCGCGCAGCTGCCCCTCGCGGTTACGTACCACGATCAGGCTCTCGCCGAGAACGTCGAACACCCGGTAGTCGCCGGGTGCCGCAAACTCCTCCTCGCGCGCGACGCAAATCCATTCACGGCAGAAGATCCGCTCCTTCTCCAGCGCGAACACGTCGGCGGAGCGGTACCACGCCGAGGGCAGGCTGGGCTCGAGGCCCGCGACTCCGGTTTGCTTCTCTGTCATGGGGTCTCCCAGGAGGCGAACCGCTCCAGGCAGTCTCCGAGACCGGCTCGCAGCGGCTCGAGGGCCGTCTCGAACCGCTTCCAATAGCCCACCCCCGTGGCGTACAGCGGCTGCCGCACCTGCTCGGAGCTGGCGGTCCGCACCGGACGGTCGGTCTGGTGAAAGTTGAGCGTCGTGGTCTCGAAGGGTAACCCACAATGCCCGAGCAGACCTCGGATCGTGCCTTCCGGATCCCGGATCAACTGCTCGTACTGCAGGTGAAACACCTTGCCAGGCAGCACCGCGTCCCAATGGTCCATCAGGGCGAGGTAACACCGATAGTAGCGCCCGAGGTCCTCGAGGTCATAGCTGAAAGACTGACCTTCGGCAAAATGCTGCTTGTAGGTGCTGAAACAGGCATCCATCGGATGCCGGCGGACATCGACGATCTTCGCATTTGGAAGGATGGCGTGGATCAGCCCGACGTGGCTGAAGTTGTTCGGCATCTTGTCGATGAAGCGCGCCTTGCCGGAACGCAGGGCAGCTGTTTCCTCGATGAAGCGGCGGCCGAGACCGGTGAGCTCGGCCGCTGCTAGCTCGCATACTCTTTCCGGATAGCCGTCCCGGTCGGCATCGCGATGGTCGAGCTCGCGCACCATCGCCAGGATATTGTGCAGCTCCATCGTACCCTCCACCTGCGAATGGCTGGCGAGGATCTGCTCGACCAGCGTCGAGCCGGATCGGGGCAGTCCGACGATGAAGATGGGCGCCGGATCCGGATCACCGCTGAGGGCGTGTGTGCGGAAGAATTCGGAGTCGAAGCAGGCCGCGATCCGCCTGGACTTGGCCTCGAAGGTCGCGATCGAGAAGGGCGCGGTCTTGCGGCGTAGAGCGTTGCCTTCGGCATAGTGGCTGAACGCCTCGGAGTACCTTTCACGCTGCTCCAGAGCACGTGCGATCGCGAAGTGCAGCTGCGCTTTGTCCGTGCGGGCCGGCGATACCAGCAGATCCTGCATGGCGGCGAGCTGCGCATCACTGAAGAAGTAGTTCTTGAGATCCGCAAGACTCCAGTAGGCCTCCGCGGACGTCGGGTCCAGCCGCAGGCACTCCCGATAGGAGTCCTCGCATTGCGTGCGCCGCCCCAGTGTCTTGTTGACGTGCCCGACCGCGAGTCGGAAAGCGGCCTGAGAGGGCTCGAGGCGCGCGGCCTCTTCGTAGGCCGACAGTGCGTCCTCCTGCCGCAGAAGCCGGATGTAGACCGAGCCCAATGCCGACCAGTTCTGCGGATTCTGCGGCTCGAGGCGCAGCAGCTCGCGAAAAGTCGCCTCGGCCTCGATCAGCCGGTTGGCAGTCAGCTGAGCATGTCCCAACGCGCGCTGGACGAGCGGGTGGTGGGCCGAACGATTCCGAGCGTGGCTCAGCAGCCGCTCGGCATCATGGCTATTCCCAGCCCGGATTGCGACCGCGGCGAGTCCCGCGAGAGCGGCAAGATGACTCGCATCGCGTTTCAGGACGTCACGAAAGATGTCTTCGGAGGAACGATAGTCGCCTCCGCTCAGCGCGGCGGTCGCTTTCTCGACACTGTCCCGGTGCGGATCGAAGAGTCGCGCCTGCTCGAAAGCGAAGCGCGCATCCACGAACCTGCCCATGTCGACGAGGACGTCGCCATAGGCGAGCCAGGCGGGCTCGAAAGCAGACCTCTCCTTCAGGACTTGTCGCAGCTCCTTGCGCGCCGCCTCCAGACGTCCATCCTGACGATACGCCCGCGCGAGATCGACACGCGCATGAGAGAACCGGGGTGAGTCGGCGACCACGCGCTCGAGGATTTCCAGCGCCGGAGCCACCTTGCCCTGCGACAGCAGCGCCACCCCCAGCAGATGCAGGCTGTTGACCTCTCCGGGGCTGGTACGCTGGATCTCGCGCAGCTGCCGTTCCGCGCTCTGGAAGCGCCCGATGCGCACGGCCTCCAGCGCCCGCAGGTATGCGGTGCGAAGATGCGCTGGAGCCTGCTGGGACACGGTCCGACCTCGTTTCGAATACTGCGGCTGCCCTTTTCCGCCTTGCTGATTCTACCGCGCCGCTCCGATGCGCCGCTACGCACCGTCGGATACAATTGCGACTGTATGCTCCCCAACACACGCGACGGTTCTCACTCCGGCGGCCGCACGACCGGGACAAGTTCCGGCCTGCGTTGGGCAGCCGTGCTGGCCGCCGTCTCGGCCGCAACGCTCATCAGTGCTCGCACGGCGCACGGCGCGGGCCCGAATCCCCTCGCCTTCTCCCCTGCTTGCCGCTGCTCCGCGGATCCGGATGCGGCGACGACCGTTCCGGGCTGGGTCATCGTCTCCGGCAGCCCGGCCCTGCGCTGCGCCAACTCGCTGCATGCAGCGTGGCCCGGGGAACACGCACCGCGGGTCGTGATCACCAGCGGACCCTACGGTGCCAGCACCCTCGAGCGAGTGATTCCGTTGCGCGCCGGGACAGGCACCCATGCCCGTCTGACGCTAGCCGCACGGTTTGCCGCCTCAGGGCGCCAGCCCGCACGCGGCGTCCTGAGCGCCGGGTTCCTCGCCGCCTCAGGAGAGACGCTCGGCTCAACGATAGTGCTCAGCGGCCCGCCAGCGGCCGCGCGCAACGGCCGCCTGCGATTCGAGGGGCAGCGCATCGTCAGAGATATTCCACGTGGCGCCGTCGCGCTCAAACTGCATCTCGACCTGGGTGGCGCAACTGCCCACGCCAGAACCTATGTCGCCGCGGTGGGCCTCGCCGTGGCCCCGCCGATGGCCTTTCCACCGCTTGCTCCTCCCCCGGCACACGTCCCGCGCTTCGACCACGTATTTCTGATCATGATGGAGAACACCGACTACGGCCAACTGATCGGCGATCGCCGGGATGCGCCCTACATGAACTCACTCGCTGCCCGCGGCGCGGTGCTGGCCGACTATCAGGCGATCTATCACCCGAGCGACGAGAACTACCTGGCCATCGCCGGCGGCGATGCCTTCGTGAGCCGCGGCGTATATTTTCCCAACATCCACGTCGCCGCCCGGAACCTGGGCGACCTGCTCGAAGCGGCCGGAAAGAGCTGGCGGACGTACGAGGAAGGCATGGGCACGCCCTGCAACACGAGCACCCGGTACGACAAGAACTACGAGCCTGACGACGCGCCGTTCATACTGTTCCGTGACATCCAGCGCAATCCCGGGCGCTGTCGCGCGCATCTCGTCGATCTGCGCCGGTGGCCGCAGGATCTGCAGCGCACCGCTACCACGCCGGTATTCGCCTGGCTCGCAGCGGACGATTACGATGACGGCGAGTTACCGGGCAACGGATCGCCAAAGAGCCTGCAGGTGCAGGATGCGTGGCTCCGGTCGACTCTCGAGCCCCTGTTCAACTCCCCCGCCTGGCGCGGGCAGAGAAGCCTGCTCATTCTCACCTGGGACGAATCCGACACCACGGCGAACAATCACATCCCCACCATCGTGCTCGGCTCCCGACAGACGGTGAAATCCGGCTACGTCAGCGCCATACGCTACGACCACTACAGCACGGCGCGCACCATCGAGACCGCGCTCGGCCTTCCCGCCATGACGAGCAATGATGCGTATGCGCGGTCCTATGACGATGTCTTCGTCGGCCGCTGAAGCGCGCGGAGGCTGGAGCCGCCTCAGTCCCACTTGTAGCTCGCCCGCAGCCCGACCACGCGCGGCTCGTTGGTCGTCTGGCGATCGTCGTAGTTGCCCGTATTGACGTAGATGACCGCGTTGGTGTTCCACAGATTGCTGATGTAAGCCTCGAGAGTCCAGCTCGCGCGCTCGATGCCCAGGCGGATGTTCGAGATGTTGTACTCCGGCTGCAGCACGCGCGCGGTGCCCGTCTTGCCGAGCGCCGGATTGGACAGAGCGCGCAGATCGCTCCACATGTCGCCCTTGTGCGCGATGTCGTACTGGATGTATCCCTTCAGCTCCTCGGCCAGAGACTTCTCATAGCGCACGTTCGCGCTGTAGCTGAAGTAGGGAACGAACGGCAGTCGCTCATCGGGCTCGATCATGTCCGTGAGCACGCCGGTGAAGTTCGGCTTGACCGTGGTCAGGCGCGAGTCGTTGTAATTTCCCGAGAACTCGAAGGTCAGTCCCGCGGCGATCTGGATGGCCACATTCGACTCCGCGCCATAGACCCGGGCGTCGCCGAAATTGGCATTGAAGGTCGTCGGACAGATCGACTCGTCGAAGATCGGCGCCTGGAAGTCCTTCCAGGGCATGTAGTAGAACGCGCCGTTCCAGGTCATGCGGCCACTGAGGAGACCGGATTTCCAGCCCACCTCGTAGTTGTCGAGCGTATCGGGGCTGAACGTCTCCGGTACGCCGTGCTGGTAGCAGCTGGAGCTCGCACCGGCGTTGCTGCCGCCCATGCGGAAGCCCTGGCTGAAGGTGGCGTAGAGCATCAGGTGATCGTTCGCCTTGTACGACAGGCTCGCCTTGCTGGTCACCTTGTGCGCGGAGACGCCGATCAGCCCGGAGGGCGTCTTCGGCTGCCAGAAATAGCCGGCCCACTGGTTGCTGCTGCTCAAGTCGCCGTCGTAGTTGCGCGCCCCGGCTTCGAAGCTCCAATGATTGGTGATGTCGATACGCACATCGAGGAATTCCGCCGTCTCGATCAGGTCGTCGCGCGAGACGCTGCTGTACCACTCGTTCGGGAGCGGCGCGGCGGTTCCGGTGTAGTAGCTGCTGTAGTATGAAAGCGCGCTCTGGTACGCCTCGCCGTTGGGCTGCATTCCCGGCATGTCGTAGAAATAGTCGTAAATCTGCCGCGTCTTCTCCCAGTAGAGGCCGCCCAGCCAGTGCCAGCGGCCGCCGGGCTTCGACTGCAGGCGCAGCTCGTTCGACCACTGATGCGTCCAGGCGTCGTACTGGTAGAACATGTTCGGCGCCTTGCAGCCGCTGTACGGATCCGTTCCGCCCTCGATCGTGGGGCCGGTCTGGCAGGTCAGGCTCTGCAGCAGCGACGGCGAATTCTGATAGTAGGAGGGAAACGGGTTGTATTGGACGTAATTGGAGTATTCCGTGAGGTAATGGTATGGATACGTCCAGAACGACGAAGCGTAGACCAGATCTCCGATGCCAACGTCCCCCTCGACGTTCAGATCGTAATCGGTGAAGGAATCGGAGATGTTCTCGGGCCCGAAGCGCGCATCCTTGCGCAGCTCGTAGGGCGGCAGGCTCGGTTCCTGCGACCACGACCCGGCGGTCTGCTGGTTCTGATAGTACGCGGTCAGAGTGACCTTCCAGGAGTCGCTGATCCGCTGCGCGATGGCGGCGCGTCCGCCGTACTCCTTCTCCGTGTTGTAGTCGTTCCGCGCCCACGGGGCATTGGTGGAGACGACCCCATTCAGCCAGTCGCGCGACTCCAGCACGTTGTCGATGAAGCCGCCGTCGTGAACCACGTAGCCCGACAGCCGCAGGGCGGTCGAGCCCGCGACCAGCGGAATGTTCACGAATCCCTCCTCGGAGGTGTCGTGTCCCGCGTTTTGTATCTTGCCTCCGTCCAGGTCGACGCCGGCGCTGAAGGTGTCCCAGTTCGGCTTGTTCGTGATGATGCGTATGGCGCCGGACATGGCGCCGGCGCCATAGAGGGTGCCCTGCGGGCCATCGAGCACCTCGATGCGCTCGATATCGTAAAGATGCAGATCGGGAATGTTGCCGTAATAGCTCGTGGATGCGTCGTCGAGAAAGTATCCCGTGGTCGAGGTGTTCGCGGCGTTCGCACTGCTGCCGTCCGACACGCCGCGCATGTAGAAGGTCTGCTCGGTGGGCCCGTCGCTCACGAACGAGACCGTCGGCATCTTGGTGGCGAAATCCTCGAAATGCGTGATGGACAGGTTCTCGATCGCCTTGGTCGTGAGGACCTGGATGGCCTCCGGGACGTCCTGCACGTTTTCCGCGACCTTGGTCGCGGTGACGACGACTGGCTCGAGAACCACTGCCGCTGCGGGATTGGCCGCGTCGTCGGCAAGGGCCGGTGGGACCTGGACGGCTGCCGCGCCGTACAGCGCGGCGGCGACGGCTAATCCGATCGGACCGATGCGGGCACCCTCGGCACGCACACACCCCCGTACAGGCAGCCCGCGAGCAGTTTTCATAGGCCCCCAAAGCCCGACTGTATTTGTACAGTAGTATAATTTTAGCTGAATGGGCGAGTCAATTGCGATCGCCCTCGCGGCCGCCAGTTGCGAGCGCCCCGGCTCTTACTGTACGATCGACCAACAAGAACCGCTCTCGACCCGAGCCCGCGGGCGGCGGCGAAGCAACACCGGAAGGCTTCCTTGCATGGGTCGCAATCCCCGCTACGACGTCCTGTTCGAGCCGGTCAGGATCGGGCCGGTGACCGCCCGCAATCGCTTCTACGCAGTGCCCCATGCGAGCGGCATGACGAATGCCATGCCGCACATGCGCGCCGCGTTCCGCGAGACGAAGGCCGAAGGCGGCTGGGGTGTGGTCTGCACGGGCTACGTGTCGATCGATCCGGGCTCGGACGACTCCCCCCTGCCCTACGCGACGCTCTGGGACGAAGATGACATCCGCTCCCACGCCCTGATGACCGAAGCCGTCCACCGGCATGGTGCCCTGGCCGGCATCGAGCTGTGGCATGGCGGCGGCGCCGTCACGAACCGGCTCAACCGCACGCCCTCGATGTCTCCGTCCGGGACCGCATGGATGCCCACGCATGTCAGCTACATGGGCAACCAGCGCCCCCGTGTCATGGACGGGCAGGATATTCGCGACCTGCTCGATATGCAGAGGCGCGCCGCGGTCAGGGCGCGCGGCGCCGGCTTTGACATCGTCTACGTCTACGCCGGCATGGGCTACCTGCCGCACGAGTTTCTGCTGTCCGAATGGAATCACCGCACGGACGCCTATGGCGGTTGCGTCCGCAATCGGGTGCGCATCGTCCGCGAGCTGCTCGAGGTCACCCGCGAGGCGGTGGCTGGCCAATGTGCGGTTGCCTTGCGCATCAGCCTGGAGGAACTCCGCGCCCGGCCAAGTGACAACGCGCCTTCGGAGGCGCACGAGGTCGTGCAGTTGCTCGCCGACCTGCCGGACCTCTGGGACGTGAAAATGGACTCCGAGACGACCGATTGCGCGCCGTCGCGCTTCACGCCCGAGGGCAGCCACGAGCCGGTGATCGCGTTCGTCAAGTCGATCACCGGCAAGCCCGTGGTCGGCGTCGGCCGGTTCACCTCCCCGGATGCGATGGTCGGGCAGATTCGCCGCGGCGTGCTCGACCTCATCGGTGGCGCGCGGCCATCGATCGCGGATCCGTTCCTGCCCCGGAAGATCGATGAAGGGCGCGAGGACGAGATCCGCGAGTGCATCGGCTGCAACATCTGCATCTCGAGCTGGCACGAAGGTGTCCCGGTGCGGTGCACGCAAAATCCCACCATCGGCGAGGAATGGCGCCGGCAATGGCACCCGGAGCGCGTGCTGCCGGCGCAACCCGGTTTCACGGTGCTCGTCGTGGGCGGCGGCCCCGCCGGACTCGAGTGCGCACTGACGCTCGGCCGCCGTGGTTACGAGGTCATGCTGGCGGAAGCAGAAGAGGAGCTCGGGGGGCGGCTGCGCTTCGAGACGCGCTTGCCGGGGCTCGCGACCTGGTCACGCGTTCTCGACTGGCGCCGCAGCCAGCTGCAGAGGCTGAACAATGTAACGCTGTATCGGGGCAACCGATTGGAGGCCGGCCAGATTCTGGAGCTGCAGCCCGCGCACGTGGTTGTGGCCACGGGCGGCCGCTGGGTGCCGCTGCTCTACACGCCTCTGGAGGTGCCGGCAGGCACGCTGGACGGCCCCGGCGTCTACACGCCAGACGAGGTGGCGGCCGGTGTCCCGCTGGAAGACCCTGTGGTCGTGTTCGACTTCGATAATTACTACATGGGCTCCGCCCTGGCCGAGCATTTGGCCAGAGCCGGCCACAACGTGAGCTATGTGACGCCGTCGGGACTTGTCTCGGCCTGGGGAGTCATGACCAACGAGCAGCCGCAGGTATATCGCGCGCTCACCGCCGCAGGCGTGCGGCTGCACACGCTGGCGCGGGTCGAGTCGTTCACCGCGGGTAAGCTGACTCTCACTCATGTATTTACCGCCGCGCAGGCCCAGCTGCCGTGCCAGGCCCTGGTGATCGTGGGCGCACGGCTGCCGAATGACGCTCTGTACCGGGAGCTGATGGCGCGGGGTGAGGAGCTCCATGCTGCCGGAATCGCCTCGGTGACGCGGATCGGGGATGCGCTTGCGCCGGGCGCCATCGCTCACGCCGTTTACAGTGGTCACCGCTATGCGCGGGAGATGGACGCCGGTGAACACGGGCGCATCCTCAGGCGCGACGCCCCACTACGCATCGTGAAAGGCTGAGGGTCCGAGTCATGCGCAGATTGCTGACGGCGCTTCTCGTTCTGCTGCTCACAGTCGGCATCGCGCCGGCTCGAGACACCGTGGGCGCGCAATACGAACGCCCGTCGCCCGCACAATACGCGTTCACCATGGAGCGAGCCCGCATTCCCATGCCCGACGGCGTTGCGCTGGCGGTGACGCTCTACATGCCAAAGGGCGCGCCGCGCGGCGCTCGCTTCCCGGTGATTCTCAACTACCTGCCCTATCGCAAGGACGACGACGAGGCCCAGGAGCAGTACGGCCTGTTCAGCTATTTCGCGCGCCGCGGATTCGTCGGCGCCGCGGTCGACATCCGCGGCTTCGGCGCGAGCGGCGGCGTGCAGCCGGACCGCGAGTACTCGGCCCAGGAGCAGGCCGACGGCGAGCAGGTCATCGCCTGGCTTGCGCGCCAGCCCTGGTCGAACGGCAAGGTCGGGATGTTCGGCATCTCCTGGGGCGGCTTCAACTCCATCCAACTGGCAATGCGTAATCCGCCGGCGCTGAAGGCGATCATCGCGGTGGATGCCACCGAGAGACTGTTCAACGAGGACGTGCATTACTTCGATGGGATTTTCCACGTCGACGAATTCGAGCTGACCATGGATCTCGACCAGGGTCGCAGCGGCGCGCCCGACTACACGCTCGCCGCGAGCGTGATCGGCCCGCGGATGCGCTCCAAGCCCTGGTCGCTCACCTACCTGGAACACCAGCGCGATGATGCGTTCTGGCATAGCCCGGAGCGTCCCTTGTCGTCGATCCACGTGCCCTGTTTCCTCATCGGCGGCTTGCACGACGGCTACCGCGACAGCATTCCGCGCATGCTCGAGCAGGTCTCCGCCCCGGTGAAGGCGTGGATCGGCCCCTGGAATCACGCCTGGCCCGACGATAGCGACTACGGACCGCTCTATGAGTGGCGCGACCAGGCGGTCCGTTGGTTCGACTACTGGCTGAAGGGGCGGAACACCGGAGTGCTCGCGGACCCCAAGGTGGTCATCTACCTGGAGCACGGGCACCCACCCGGCCCCCAGGATCAGACCGTGCCTGGCGTCTGGCGCGCCTACAAAGGATGGCCCGCCGACGGTACGCGACAGAAGCGACTGTACCTGCAGCCCGACCACGCGCTGCGCGACGAGGCGAAGGCATCGGGACGAGACCTACTGCGGTATGTACCCTCGGCAGGCGCGGAAGGCGACATCTTCTGGTGGGGAGAGTTGCAGCCTGACCAGCGTCCGGTCGATGCGTACAGTCTGGTCTACGATACTCAGCCGTTGCCGCAGGACACTGCGATCATCGGCCTCCCACACGTGATGCTGCACGCCGCAGCCACTGCGCCGCTGGCGAACTGGTTTGTACGCCTGGAGGACGTCGCCCCCGATGGTCGCGTCACGCTCGTGACCGGCGCGGCCCGCAACGGCGCTCAGCGCGACTCGATGGCCGATCCGAGGAGCCTGGTGCCCGGCAGCACTTATGCGCTCTCGTTCGACCTGCACCTTGCGTCCTATGTGTTCCCCAAGGGACATCGCATCCGACTTGCAGTATCCAACGCCCTGTGGCCGGTGGCGTGGCCATCGCCCTATGACATGGACACGACCCTGGAGCTCGGCGGCGTCCAGGCATCCTGGATCGACTTGCCGCGCGTACCGCTCGCAGGGCCGGCGGCGCCGCCGGCGCTGCTGTCACCGCCGACTCGGATCGAGACGCGAACAGACATCGTCGCAGGCAACTCCGCGTGGCCCGGCTCCTACACGGTGCTGCGCAATGAGAACGGCCATACGCGGGTGGTCTGGGAGGGCGCGACGGACACCCACTACCCGTGGGGCCACTTCCACCATACGGAAAAGCTCACATACGACATCGATGAGGCGCGCCCGGCTGATGCCGTTGACACCGGTGATTCGGTATACGTGCAGGCGGTCGGTGCCCGCACGCTAACCTGGCACGGTCACCTCTCGATACGCAGCGACGTGAGCTACTTCTACTACGAGTACACGCGCACGCTGATGCGGGACGGCAAGGTCGTCATCGCGAAAACCTGGAAAGAGAAGATCCCGCGCGACCACCAGTAGCAGTCACATTACCCTGCCCGGCGCCACCGCCGCTTGCGGAAATCCGCGAGAATTTCCCGTGCCGCATTGTGACCCGGGGCCCCGGTGACGCCGCCGCCGGGATGAGTGCCCGCGCCGCACATGTAGAGACCCGGCAGCGGACCGCGATAGTTGCCGTGACCGAGCACCGGTCGGGCGGAGAACATCTGATCCAGCTGCAGCGCGCCGTGCAGGATGTCACCGCCGATGAGACCGAAAGTCCGCTCCAGATCGAGCGGGCTCATGATCTGACGGCCGAGCACCGCGGCCTTGAAGTTCGGCGCATGGCGGTTGACGGTCTCGATCATCAGATCCGCGACCGTCTCCCGATGTGCATCCCAGGATTCGCCATTGGGGAGCTGCGGCGCGACGTGCTGGCAGAAGAGGCTCGCCACATGCCGGCCCGGCGGCGCGAGACTGTCATCGAGCGTGGAGGGAATGAGCATCTCCACGATCGGCTGCCGGGACCACCCGTAGGTGCGAGCGTCGAAATACGCCTGCTCCATGTAGCTCAAGGTGGGGGCGAGAACGATGCCGGCGGTGTGGTGATCGGCTGCAACGCGGCCCGGCAGACAGGTGAAATCCGGCAGCTCCGAGAGCGCCACGTTCATGCGGAACGTGCCCGAGCCGCAGCGATACTGCGTGATGCGCTCGAGGAAATCCTGCGGCAGCGCCGCCGCATCGATCAGCCGCAGATAGAGCAGCTTGGGATTCAGATTCGACACCACAGCCGCGGCGCGGATGGTCTCTCCGGCTTCCGTGATCACTCCGACGGCGCGGCCGCGCTCGATGAGTACCTGCCGCACGGGGCTGCTCACCCGAATGACGGCGCCGCGCGCGGCGGCGGACTTCGCCATTGCCTGGGTGATGGCGCCCATGCCGCCGATGGCATGGCCCCACGTGCCCTTCTTGCCGTTCACCTCGCCGAAGCAATGGTGCAACAGCACGTACGCCGAGCCTGGCGCATAGGGGCTCGCATAGTTGCCAACGATCCCGTCGAAGCCGTACACCGCCTTGATTGGGTCGCTCTCGAACCAGCCATCGAGGAACTCGCCGGCGGAAGTCGCGAACAGCTTGAGGACCTCGCGGCGCAGCCTCATGTCGAGCGCGCTCAGGCGCGAGCCGAGACGCCCCGCCCGCAGCAGCTCGGGCACGGCGGCAGACCAACCGCCCGCCACTACATTGGGCGGCGTTTCGAGCACGAGACCGCGCAGCACGTCGGCGACGGCCTCCAGCCGCTCGCCGTATCCATCCAGGCGCGCGGCATCTTTGGACGAGAACTTCGCGACCTCCGTCCGGGTTCGGTCGCCGCCGCTGCAAAGGTAACGACCGTCCGCCGTGGGCAGGAAATTCCCGATCCTGCGCTCGACGATGCGCAGCCCGTGGGCAGGAAGGTCCAGCTCGCGGACGACCTTGGGATTCAGGAGCGAGACGGTGTAGGCGGCCACCGAGTTGCGGAATCCGGGATGAAACTCCTCGGTGACGGCGGCACCGCCCACCACGTCGCGGCGTTCCAGCACCGTGACCTTGAGTCCGGCCGCCGCGAGGTAAGCGGCGCATACCAGTCCGTTGTGACCGCCGCCGATGATGACCGCATCGCACTCCCGCGGCGACTTCGACGAGTTATAATCATTGCCGACAGGAGTGCTCATGACGAAGCGTTGGTCTCGATACTATTAGACAAGCGTACAGCAGCGACTGAACTGCGTCAATGAAGTGACGGGAACCGACAATGGCCAAACAGCAGCACGCGCCTAAATTCCGCCGCGCCTCGCCTACCGTGCGCCGTGAGGCGCTGATCGAGGCAACCCTGGCGTGTCTGCGCAAGCACGGGCACGAAGGCGCATCCGCGCGACGCATAGCCACCGAAGCGGGCGTGTCGGCGGGACTCATCACGCATCATTTTCCAAGCATGTCGGCGCTCGTGGCCGCCTCGTACGAGACCCTGGCGATGTCGCTCCTCAGCTCGATCCGCAAGCATGCGCGCGAGGTCGGCGCGACCCCGCGCGAGCGCCTCAGCCGCTTCTTCGAGGCGTCCTTCACGCCCGCACTCCTCGAGCCCGGGCTGTTCAACGCCTGGCTCGTGTTTTGGAGCATGATCGCGCACGATGAGGAGGTGCGCGCCGTACAGGATCGCACCTACGTTGCCTACCGGGCCGCTCTCGAGTCCCTGCTCGGCCAGCTGCGCGCGGCCGAGAGCGTCCCCGCCTTCAAGTTGCGGCCGGCCGGAATCGCACTCTCGGCGCTGCTCGACGGGCTGTGGCTCGAGGCAAGTCTGAACCCGCGCGCTTTCAAGCCCGCCGAGGCCGTCGCCATGTGCGAAGACTGGATCCACGCCCTCTGCTCAGGCGCCTTCCCCAGCCTGCTCGCCCCCCGGTCAGGCCGGATTGCGGGCTGACGCGAGCGCAGCGGCCGGAGCCTCGCCGCTCACGACCTCATCGACATCGATCCTGAGCCAAAGGAGCGCCGCCACAACGGCGCAGAGGCTGCCGATCGCGAACGCCGTGCCCCAGGCGTGTCGGCCCGAAAGCCAGGCGACGACAGGAATGCCGATGATGCCCCCGAGGTTGCCGCCGGTGTTGAGAACGCCCCCGATCGCCATCGCGTCGCTGCGGCCGACGGCCATGGACGCCGCCCAGTAGGCCGCCTCATTGAGCTCGATGCAGCCGAAGGAGCCGGCGAGCGCAGCCACGGCGATGTAGGGGTTCGCGGTCTGCATCGCGATCAGGAGCAACACCCCGGCGAGCGGCAGTGCCAGCAGGGGCACCGCGCGAAATCCCCATACCAGACCGAGCCTCGGGCACAGCCAGCCGGTGACGACGCCGCCGATTCCGGCGCCGAGGCTGCCGGCAATCGGTGGCGCCACCGACAACCAACCGCTCTCGAGAACCGGGAAATGACGCTGCTGGATCAGATAGAGAAAACACCAGTTGGCGATCAGGTAGAACGAGTAGTTCATCAGGAGATACGACACGGTGAGTAGCGCCGTATTGCGATGACCCAGCATGCGCAGCAGGCGTCGGACCGAGACTCTTGCATCCACCGTCGCATGCACGTGCTCGCCGAGCTCGCTCAGCTCGGCAGTTGCGACGGCCGCATGCTCGCGCGGCGTATCGCGCGCGTACCAGGCCCAGAGCGCGATGATGAGGATTGCGGGAATGCTGGACCAGACGAGCGCCCGCTGCCAGCCGGCGCTCACCATGAGCGCGGCAATGAGCGGTGGTGTGATGGCCGAGCCGAGATTCAGCCCCATGCTCTGCGCGCCCTGCACCAACGACCACTGGCGTACGGGAAACCACGTCTCGAAGACGCCGCTCGAGACCGGAAAGAGTCCGCCCTGCGCCGCCCCGAGAAGCAGCTGCGCCGCGACCAGCACCATGAAGAGCGCCGTGCCGCCAACAAGCTCGGGTGCGACCGGAACCATCATGACGGCAACGAACGCCGCCACGCCGAAGAGCGTGAGTGCGCGGCGGGCGCCGAGCCGCTGGCCGATCAGCCCGCCGGGCAACTGAAAGAGCGCATAGCCGATGACGAAGGCCTGCTCGATCCAGCCGATCTGCAGCTGAGTGAGGTGCAGGACCGGCATCATGCGTTCCGCGGCGATCGTCACGTTGGTGCGCTGCGCATAGGCGAGCAGCCCGAGCGCGAACAGCAACCCGAAGATGCGCCAGCGGACCCGCAGTCCGTTCAATACCACCCCCGAAAACGGACCCCGAGCCTACCTCACCCCTGGCTCCATCCCGCAGCGGGAGGGTGCGGCAGGCGGCATTCGGGGATGAGGCTGCGCATGCGCCGGCCGAAGCTGCGCAGGCACACCTCCCCCTCGCTCAATGGACCCATGGTGTAGCTGCTGGATGCCATCCCGGTCTGCACGCGCTCGATCAGCGCCTTGTCCTCCATGCTGACGCGTCGGTTGATGCGCCAGTTGAGATAGCGCGCGGCGCGCATCTCACGCCGGGAATCCGGATGCACGTAGGCGATCTCACGGACCATCGTCTGTGTCGGTGACACGGGCAGGAACTGCATGAAATCGATCTGGTCCGGATAGATGTCGAAGGCGACGTTCGGCCACAGCTTGAAATAGGTCCACAGCCGCTGCCGCTCGGCCGGCAGGTAATCGACCTTGGGCAGAAGCTGCTGATACAGCCGCTCGGACAACTTGCTCGAAGGCTCAGCGCGCAGCGTGCCCCACATCTTGTCGATCCAGGGCTTCGCCTCGATGCCGTAGCTGCGGCCGAACAGGCGCGTGAGGCCGGGATGTGCCACGTTGATGTGCAGCCCATCGGAATAGTTGTCCGCCACGTTCTTCCAGTTGACGTTGCGCGGGCGCATCGTCACGCGTCCCTGCGGAACCAGCTCCTCCAGACGATAGGCCGCCAGCTCGTGCGCGTACGGCGCGGCCATCTCGCGCACGCTGGGGAGCCCGGGCTCGAAGCGCACGAAGATGAATCCCATGAAGATCTCGTGCTCGAGCGCCGCGAGGCCGTGGCGAGCGGTATCGAGGCCGCGGAACGACTCGCGGTTGGGCACGCCGACCAGCCGGCCGTCCAACGCGTAGGTCCATGCATGATATGGGCAGGTGATGCGGCGGCCGCAGTTACCCTTCGGCCCGTCGAGGATCCGCGCCGCGCGATGTCGGCAGACGTTGTGGAACGCGCGCACGTCCCCGTTATCCGCGCGCACGACGATCGCGGACTCGCCGAGGAACTCGAACGAATGGAAATCGCCGGCCGCCGGGATATCGTTGACGTGGCACACGAGCTGCCAGGCGGTGCGGAAAATCGCGCGCTGCTCGAGCTCGAAGAACTCCGGATCGTGGTAGATCCAAGCCGGCAGGCTCAGCCCCTCCTGGTCCGCATCGGCGGGCGCGACGTTCTTGAACCGGCGGGTGGCGATGTTCATGGCGGGCGTCCCGGAATGACTCGAGGGCGGTATTTGCTTGTTGCACGATTGTATAATAATGCGCTCGTGAGCGTCAAATCACGCCTTGGCGCTAATATGAGGATGCTGCTCGACCTCCAAGCGAGGATTTACGCCCATCACCCCGCAAATGGCGCGACAGGCCATTGACGCTCGGCTGGCTCCCGCGCCGGTTGAGGTGCTGCCTTTGAGCGAGTGCATCGGCCGGACCCTGCGCGAGGATGTCTACGCGGAACGGGACAATCCGCCCTTTGATCGCGTCTGCATGGACGGCATAGCGATCCGCAGCGAAGTCTTCGGCAAGGGCGCCCGCCGCTTCACCATTGAAGCGACGCAGGCAGCCGGCGCGCCTGCGCTCACACTCTCGGGCGCGGCGGCCGCGATCGAGGTCATGACCGGGGCCATGATGCCGCGGGGCACCGACTGCGTCATTCCGTTGGAAGAGTACGACGCCGAGGCGGGAATAGTCTCCCTCAAGGACACGGCCGCGGGTGATCCCTACCGCAACGTGCAGCGTCGCGGTTCCGACAGCCAGCCAGGCGTGCCGATGTTGAGAGCGGGCATACGACTCGGCGCGCCTGAAATCGCCGTGGTTGCATCCGCGGGGCGGCCCAGCGTCAGCGTGAGCCGCCAACCGAGTTTCATCGTCGTCTCCACGGGCGACGAGCTCGTCGAGCCGGGCGAACCCATCGCGGAACATCAGGTACGGCGATCCAACTCCTATGCGCTGTTGGCCGCGCTGCGCGAACATGGCTTCGTGAAAGTCGGGGACGACCACATCCGTGACGACGAGGAGAGGTTGCAGGACCGGCTGGCGCGGCATCTGGCCGAACGGGACGTGCTGATCCTGAGCGGCGGCGTGTCCAAGGGCAGGTTCGACTTCGTGCCGCGAGTGCTGAAATCCCTGCACGTCGAACAAGTGTTCCACCAGGTAGCGCAGCGGCCGGGCATGCCGCTGTGGTTCGGTGTCGGATCCCGGGGGCAGGCCGTGTTCGGTCTGCCCGGCAACCCCGTCTCGACGCTGATCTGTCTGATCCGATACGTGGTACCGGCCCTGCACGCCGCGATGGCCACTCGTGTCTGCGCGCCGGAACCGATCGCACTGGCCTCACCGATCACGCGCGGGCGGCCGGTGGCATCATTCGTCCCCGTCTCGATTCAATATGATCCCGACGGCGCCCGTTCCGCTCTGCCACGCATGCCGCATGGATCCGGTGACTTCCTCGCCCTGGCGGGCACGCACGGCTTCATCGAGCTGCCGCCGCGGCCTGATGCCTACCCCGAAGGGTTCGTAGCCGACCTGTATCGGTGGTGAGCCGCGGCGTCACGACTCGAGCCTGCGCTTCGGCTTCCGTCCCGGAACGCGCGTTGACGGCCACGAGATGCAAGTGCGCGCGAATGATTCACGCTATCCGGTAGTATATAGCGCAATTCATGAGCAACGCGCGCGTACTCGGTATCGTCGGTTGGAGCGGGTCCGGGAAGACCACCCTGATCACCAGACTGATCCCGGTGCTGAGCGCGCGCGGGATTCGCGTAGCGACGCTCAAGCACGCGCACCACCAGTTCGACGTCGACCAGCCGGGCAAGGACTCGCACGAGCATCGCAAAGCGGGCGCCTGCGAGGTGATCGTCTCATCGGCGCGGCGCTGGGTTCAAATGCACGAAGTGGGAGACGCAGCGGAGGCGACGCTGCCGGAGTTGCTGGCGAAGCTCTCACCGTGCGACCTCATTCTGGTCGAGGGTTTCAAGACTGAGCGGCATCCGAAGCTCGAGGTCTTCCGCGAGGCGACGGGAAATCCACCCCTGCACCCCATCGACCTGCGCATCGTGGCAATCGCCAGCGACCATCCCTTCCCCGACGCGGGAATTCCCGTTGTCGATCTCAACGATATTGCCGCCGTGGCGAACCTGGTGTTGCAGCGCGCCGAGCCGCTGGCTACGGTTCTCGACGCACTCAACAGGGTTATGCGACCGTGACTACGATTTTTGAAGCAGCGGGCGGATACGATGGCCTGGTTCGTTTGGCCACCGCCTGGCATCATCGGGTGATGGCCGACGAGGAGGTCAGCCACGCCTTCAGCCACGGATACCACCCGCAACATGTCGAGCGACTGGCTGCTTATTGGGCCGAGGCGCTGGGCGGCCCCAGCATGTACTCCGACTCCTACGGCGACGAGACCACGGTCGTCAGGATGCACAGCGGCAAGGGCAAGCACGATGAAATGGATCGCCGCGCAATTGCCTGCTTCGATGAGGCTCTCGTGGATGTCGGGCTGGCCGATCCCGCGCTGCGGCAAGTGCTGCACGACTACTTCAGTTGGACGACAACGACGACGATGGCGCGCTATCACCGGTCCGCCGATGACGTACCCGACGGCCTCAGCATCCCACGTTGGTCGTGGAACGGCCTGCAGCGATAGGCGCGGGCCATCCAGCTGCTGTCAGGGTGTGCGCGGGTTGAGTGTCAGGTTTGGATCCGCAGCGCCCGAGTATCGCCGCGCGCGGTCCGATTGGCCACCATCCGCTCATGCAGTCGCGTGATGGCGGTGCTGCCGGTCCGGACGCAGAGCCCCGGGACAAGTGCGTGGACGAAGCATGCCAGTGAGGCGAGCAGCAGCGAAAACCCGAACCCGAGCGCATGGCGCTGGTGCTCCAGATAGGACTCCCCAATGGACCGTGGGTGCTCGAGAAACAGGCGGGTGAACACGGTGCCCCTGCTTTTTGGGTCGGTAAGGGAGAGAATATCCAAAGTAGCGTCGAATTTCTTCACCATTTAGACTACGCGGAACGGCTTTCACGGGAAAATTTCCCATGTCCGACCTCGACAATACGGATCTGCGCATTCTGGACCTGCTGCAGGGTGACGCCTCGCAATCGGTGGCCGCCATGGCCGAGCAGGTGCACCTTTCCACCAATGCCTGCTGGCATCGAATCAAGCGCATGCAGGACGCCGGCATCATCCAGAAGCGCGTCGCACTCCTCGATGCGGCCAAGGTAGGCGCGGGGCTGACGATGTTCGTGCTGGTCCGCGCCGCCGAGCATTCACAGGAATGGTTCGACCATTTCGCGGCAACCGTGCGCGCGATTCCGTCCGTTACGGAGTTTCATCGCACCAGCGGCGACGTCGACTACCTGCTCAAGTTGCAGCTCGCGGACGTTGCCAGTTATGACGAGGTCTACAAGCTCCTGATCGGCTCGATCCGCTGCGCCGAGGTGCGGGCGGTCTTCTCGATGGAAGAGCTCAAGCGCACCACCGCAGTCCCGCTGCCGGCGCATACAACATAATGCCCCTTGCAGCTATCTCAACACGCCATCAGGTCCGCGCCGCAGCGCCGTTTCAGTAACTGCCGCCTGCTCCCGCGGGCAGGGTCCAGATATCCAACACACCGCTGGTGGCGCGACTGTTGGCATTGCCCTCCGGCAGAATGATCCTGCCGTCGACTACGATCGGACTGCTCCAGTGGCCCGATCCGCAAGGCAGCGTCGCGAGGCGTTTGCCGGAAGACGCCTCATAGACGTTCAGGCCGCCATCCGGCTCGTAAACGAACAGCAAGCCGCCGGCCTCGAAGGGACTGGTGCCGCCGGTGTCGTTCTGCCACTGTTGGTGGAGCAAGCCGCCCCGCACCTGCCAGGCCGCGGTGCCGCCGTTGTCGGCCGCAAACATCCAGGTCTGGCCGTCGTGCCGCCACACCGCCGGCTGCGAGAACAGGTCGGTGCCGCTGGGGGTGGAAACGATCTGCAGCTCGTACCCCTTGTGCGGTGCGGTGCCGGCGATCTGCTGCCGGCTGAGCAGTCGGATCCGACCATCCTTGCCGCCTTGCGCGATCAGGTCACCATCCAGCAGCACCGGCGAGGCGGAACCCAGGTCCAGATCTTCGTCGTTCAGCTCCGCAGTATTGCGCGGCGTGTAGTTGCCCAACATCTGCGTGGCGTCGGAGTTGAGCTCGACGACCGCATCGCCCCAAGCGGTGGTGCCGTTCCAGTCGCCATTGCCGGTGGCGATGAAAATTCGGCCGTCGCCGGGATCGATCACCGCGCCGGCGCGGCCCCAGATGGCCGACTGGGTTTGCGGACAGGAGCTGGGCTGCAGCAACCCGGTACGGTTGCTGCAAAGCGAATTCCATACCTGCAGCACCCTGCCGGACGCACCGTCCAGGATGGCCACGTGGCCCTGATAGGGCGGCCTGTCGCCTATGTATCCGCCAGTGACCGCGATCACGTGGCCGCGAAAGATCTTCAGGGGCGAGTCCATCTTTTCCCGCAGCGGCAGCTCCGTGATGGGCGTGCGCCAAAGGAGCCGTCCATCGCCGACAGCCAGCTTTTCGATGTACCCGTCGGGTGAAGCCGCGTATATGGAATTGCCGTCGGGGTCGGCCACTGGGGTCGAGTTCGTGAACTGGCGCGTACCCGCCAGTTCCTGATAACTCGAAGGCGTGTACTGCCACAAAACAGCACCGCTGGCGGCATCGAGCGCCAGGGTTCTGCCATAGCTGGTGGTCACGAAGATGGCGTCATGCCGGCCGCCGCGGATCGTGGCACCGTGGAGATAGATCGCGCTGGCATCGACGAGGCCGTCGAGCTGTACCTGGCGGCGACTCAACCGACGAACACTGGCCGCGGTGATGCCCGTGGCCCGCGGATTGGCGCTGGTGCTCTGCAGGTCGCCGCCAAACATCGGCCAGTTCTGCGCCGGCGCGCTCGCGGCGGCCGCGCTAATCGCGACGCTCAGGCCCAGCAGGAGGTTGAGCGAAATATGACGTCTCATCCCGGGATTATGCGCCTCCCGCGGCCTGTACTATACTCGGCGCGGCAAAGTTGACAGGTGGCAACCATGCCGGATGTACGCGAGGCATTGTCGGAGATCCGGTCGATTCGCGGGCACATGGCCCGCTACACCCAGTTCAGAGGTTACGGCCCGCTCACCCTGGCCGGCACCGGCGTGCTCGCGATCGTGATCGCGTCGCTGCAGAAGCTCTGGGCGATCGACCTCGGGCTGGAGTCGGCGCGCTTCCTGGCAATGTGGATCGGCGCCGCCGCCGCTGCGCTCACGTCCATCAGCATCGAGACCTTCGCGCGCGCCCGCCGCATTCACTCTTCGCTGGCGATGCAGATGCTGCACGCCGCCCTGGAGCAATTCCTACCGGCGATGGTAGCCGGCATCCTCCTGACTGCCGTAGTGGTGCGAGCCGCACCGCAGAGCCTGTGGATGCTGCCCGGCTTGTGGCAGATGCTGTTCAGCCTGGGTGTGTTCGCTTCGTGTCGCTTTCTGCCGCGGGCAACCTTCTGGGTCGGGGTGTGGTATCTCGCGACCGGAATGGCCTGTCTCGTCATTGGGCCCAATGCGGCCGCATCCCCGTGGGAGATGGGCATACCGTTCGGGGTCGGCCACCTGATGGTCGCGGGCGTGCTTCAGTTCGGATATCGTCGTGACCAAGAATAGAGCGAAGTCCAAAGGCCAGCGGGCGCATCCGTTCGCATACGAGGGCCTCGATCGCATCATGCACGAGCGCGCGCGCCTCGGCGTCCTCACCGCCTTGCTCGCGCATCCCAAAGGACTGCCCTTCGCCGCTCTCAGGAAGCTTTGCGGGCTGACGGACGGCAACCTTGCCCGTCACCTGGAAGTGCTCGAGGCGGCGGAGCTCATCGAGATCAGGAAGACCGCGGAAGCGCGGCCGCTATCGCTCTGCCGCATCACGACGGAGGGGCGCAAGCGCTTTCTCAGCTACCTCACGGTGCTCGAGCAGGTGCTGCTCGATGCCGGCGCCTCGCCTGAGAGCGAAGACGGCCGCACGAAAGGCCTGCGCCACCTCGAAGCCCGCTGAGCGCTGCTGCCGGAGGCGGGCCTGTTGCCGTCTAGGCCACCGTGCGCACCGCCTGCGCAATATGCTGCAGCAGCAGCTCCGGATCGATCGGCTTGGTGAGGTGCGCGTCGAAGCCGGCCTCGAGGCTCTTCGCCCGGTCACTCTCATGCCCCCAACCGGTTACCGCGATGAGCCGCAAGCCTCGTCCCCATGGCGCGGCGCGCAGCCGTCGGGCGACCTCGTGTCCCGACATGTTCGGCATACCGATGTCGAGCAGCACGATTACAGGCCGTAACGTCTCGGCGACCTCGAGAGCTTGATTGCCGTCATGCGCGACAGCCGTGTGATATCCGGCGAGCGCCAGCACGTACGATAGCGAAGTCGCGGCATCGACGTTGTCATCCACGATGAGCACGCGAACCCCAGCGGCGCCGAGCGCCTTGATCTTCTCGGGCGCGGCGACGGACTCGGTGAGCGCCGCCACTTCCCTGACGCGCGGCAGGCGAATGAGGAATTCGCTGCCGAGCCCGGGCCCGACGCTGTGGGCCTCGATGCTCCCGCCATGCAGCTTCACGAGATCTCGCGCCAGCGACAATCCGATGCCGAGTCCGCCCGCGGACCGCGTTCCCGGCGCGTCGAGCTGAACGAAAAGCTCGAAGATGGTCGGCAGCGCCTCTGAGGCTATGCCGACGCCGTCGTCCTTCACGGTAACGATGATCTCCTCGCCCGCGACGGACGCAGTCACCGCGATGTGTCCCCCGGCGGGCGTGTATTTGGTCGCGTTGTGCAGCAGGTTCCCGAGAATCTGTGTGAGACGCACGGCATCACCGCTCACGGAAAGCGGCTCCAAAGGTACGCTGACCGCGAGCTCCTGGTGTACTGCCTGGGCGAGCGGCATCGCCGATGCGACCGCACTCTCGATGATCTCGCGCAGATTGAGCTGCTCGCGGCGGATCTCGAGAACGCCGCGCGTCACCCGGGAGACATCGAGCAGATCATCGAGCAGGCGCGCCATCTGGGCGAGCTGTCGATCGATCATTTTCCTGGCGTCGTCCGCCATCTGCGGCGGCACGCCGGGCTCGAGCAGTCGTGTCGCGTATCGAATCGGGGCGAGCGGATTGCGCAGCTCGTGCGCCAAGGTTGCGAGAAACGCGTCCTTGCGCTGGTTGGCCAGCCGTAGCGCCTCCTCGACGCGCTTGCGCTCTCTGACGGCAGCGCGCCGCTCCAGACACGATTCCAGCGCGTACGGCAGGCGCGCATAGTGCTTGGGCGTCTTCGTGACGTAGTCGTCGAGTCCTTCCTTCATCGCCGCGACGGCGACTTCGGTGCTGCCCGAGCCGGTGAACATGAGGACGGGGCAGTCCGGTTGCGCGCCTTTGATCCGGCGCAGGACCTCGATTCCGCTGGTCCACCGCAGCTCATGATCGATGATTGCCGCGTCGAACTCGCCATCCGTGATCGCCCGCTCGAGCTCATGAGGATCGCGCGCGAGCACGACATTGACCGCGCCGAAATGTTGGCTGAGAGCCCGCGTGGCAAGGTCCCGATCGTGTGGATTGTCGTCGATGAGCAGCAGCCGCAGCGGCTGCAACATGCGCTTGCTCGGAATTGCCTCAGACAAAACAGATGCCCCTCGAACGGGCGCTCGCCCGCCTCGACCTGGCGCGACCCGTGCAATTCCCCCGAGAGTGAACTGTTCTGCGGCTCTGAGTGGCCGTCAGTTCCCGAGGGAGCAGTGTAGCCGACGCATCGAATAACAGCTACCCGGCTGCTCGAAGCTCGATCCAGAAGCGGCTTCCCTGGCCGGGCACGGAATCGACGCCCACCTGTCCGCCCATCCTTTCGACTCCTTTTTTCACCAGCGCAAGTCCTATGCCCGTTCCCGGGTACTTCTCCTCGCCGTGCAGTCGTTGGAAGACCTCGAAAATCCTGGCGTGCTGAACCGGATCGATGCCGATGCCGTTGTCCTCCACCCACAGGCGTATGCGGCCGGAATTCCGCCGCTCGGTGCGGATGCGCACCTCGGGCGGGGTGCCTTCCGCCACGAACTTGAGCGCATTCGAGACGAGATTGGTGAGCACCTGCACGAGCGTCTGCTGATGGGCCATCACGCTCACTTCGGGCTCGACGGCCAGCACGAGCTTGGCGGTCTTCGCCTCGATCGCGCTGTGGAGGAGAGCGAGAGCTTCGTCAACAGCCGGGCGAACCACCAGCCTGCGCGTCGGCAGCTCCGTTCTCGCCAGCCGGCTGAACTCCAGCACATCGGCGATCATGGCGTCCATATTGACGGCTATCTGCTCGACGGCGCGGATGTAGCCGCGGCACGTCTCCCCGAGCCCCGGCGAGCAGTCCTCCAGGAGCGCCCGCACGTAGCCCTGTAAATTGCGCAGCGGCGCTCGCAGATCATGCGTGACCGTGTAGGCGAATGCCTCGAGTGCCCGGTTCGCCTGCTCGAGCTCCTCATTGCGTCTGGTGGAGCGCCGCATCTTGGTGACGTCTTCCACCAGCACGTCGATGGCATCATGGCCATTGACTCGCACGCGCAGCAGCGAGAGATATACGCAGACCGATTCGCCGTCGATTGCCTCCAGCTCGATTTCACGCTCCACCGAATCGTTGCGCTCGAGCAATCGCGGCAGCTCCTGCCGAATCGCCCCGAGCAGCGCATTACGGGAGTTTTCGCTCTGCCCTTCGAAGCGCTCGAGCAGTGCCTTGCAGGCACGATTGGCGTCGACGACATAACCTCCCTCGGTCATGCGCAGCACACCGACGTTCAGCCGCTCGAGAAGCGTATGCAGCCGCGTTTCCGAGCGTAGCGCGCGCAGCCGGATCTCGGCGCGATCGAGACAGGACCGAACGGCCACTGCCAGACGCATGTAGTGCTTCGGGCTCTTGATGACGTAATCATCGAGACCGGCTTTCATGGCGGCAACGGCCACCTCCTGTGTCCCGGTCGCGGTGAACATGATCACCGGGCAGTGCGGCCGAGCCTCTTTGACTGCGCGGACGATGTCCACGCCGTTCGACCACTTCAGGTTGAAGTCGGTGACGACGATGTCGAAGGTCGCATTGGCGAGCGCCTCGCGAAACTCGGCGTCATCCAACGGCTCGCCCGCCTCCACGTCCGGAAACTCTTTGCGCAGCTCTCGCAGCGTGAGTTGCCGGTCATATGGGTTGTCATCGAGAACGAGCACTCGAAGAACGCCGTCGGTCATTGCTTTGCCTGCTCAGAGGTTCAAATCGAGTTGTGAGGCGAGCCGTGCGAGCTGTGCGCTGTTCCTCGCTCCCAGCTTCTCACGGATCGCCGATTGATGGTTGGCGACGGTCTTCTCCGAGAGCGCCAGCTTCTCACTGATGCTGCGCACGGTCTCGCCCTGGACGAGAAGGCGCAGGACTTCGAACTCGCGCGGCGTCAGCGCTTCGATCCCCGACTTCCCGGGCTGCGCGGCCGAGCCTGCGATGTTCGTCGCCACATCCGGACTCACGTAACGCTCACCGCGCGACACTGCATAAATCGCCCGCACCAGAACTTCCGGCGCGGTGGCCTTGCTCAGGTAGCCCAACGCCCCGGCTTCCAGCGCGCGGCGCGCGTATATGGCGTCGTCGTACATGCTGAACATCAGGACTCGCAGCTGGGGCTGGTCCCTGAGCATGCGGCGCGTTGCCTCTATCCCGCTGACTCCCGGGAGGGCAATGTCCATGATCACCACGTCCGGCTGGAGTGAGCGCGCCTGCTCATACGCCTGAGCAGCGTTGCTCGCCTCACCGACGACGTTGATGCTTGCCTCGCACTCCAGAAGCCGCCGATAGCCTTCGCGCACGATGGCATGATCGTCGACGAGCAGTACCTTCGTCGGGCCGTTCATGGCGCCGCCTGCGGCGGCACGGGAATTCGCGCCGAGAGCTCGAAACCGCGTCCGGGCGAGCTGTTGAACACGAGCGTCCCCCGCAGCGTCATGACCCGTTCACGCATACCGATCAGTCCAAGTCCTCGGGTCGACACCGCGTGCGAAGTGCCAACGCCGTCATCCGACACTGCGGCAAGTATCGTGTCGTCCTCCGCGCCGCGACCGCCCGCGCGCTCGAGGCGGACATTGACGCGGCTTGCAGCGGCATGCTTCGCCACGTTGGTCAGCGCTTCTTGAACGAGCCGGTACAGGGTGACCGTGACGCTTTCCGGCAACTCTCTGAAGTCTCCCGCGATATCCAGCCGCAGCGACACGTCCGGCAGGCGCGCGCGCCAGGTCTCGACGCAGTGCTCCAATGCCGCTTCAAGCCCCAGCTCGTCGAGACCCGTCGGTCGCAGCTCGCGGATGAGAGTGGCGAGAGCGCCGTGGACGTGATTGCAGATCTCGACGATGGTGCTCGCACGGCGGTGGGTTGCCGCCTGTGACGCCTGGGTATCATCGCGAATCCCAACGGCATCGAGCTTGATCACATTCAGGTACTGCCCGAGCTCATCGTGCAGCTCGCGCGCCAGCGACTTGCGCTCGGTCTCCTGCAGCTCCACATACTGCTGCGCCAGGCGGCGGTTGTCCGCCAGGGCCGTCGCAAGTTGTGCCTCCGCCGATTTTCGCCGCGTGATTTCCTGCCTGGCCTCGTGATGGCGGCGCGTTGCGAACCAGGTCAGGCCTATGCCCAGCACGAGCAGCACCGTGGGCAGCTCATCGAGCTGGTACCGCTCGTAGGGGGCATTCAGGCGTCGCAACATCTCCGTGACATTGAAGATACCGCACACCACCCAGGTGGCAGCGGTCACGATCGCGACCAGGATCGCATCGCGCAGGTGGATCCTGCGGGCCTGGACGGATGCAGAGCCTGGTAGAGAGTCGGATTGAGCCCCCATTTGGGCCCTAGTTTACTCTACCAGCGCTGGTGGACGGTGGGCCGGATATGGCGGTCGTAGATGGAGCGTACGGATCGCATCTGCTGCTCCGTCAGCGAAGGCAACGCGCTGGCGCCGCAATTGTCCTCGACCTGGCGCGGATTCTTGCCGCCGGGAATGACCGTAGAGACCCCATCGAACATGAGGATCCAGCGCAGGGCCCATTGCGCCAGTGTCGCACCGGCGGGCAGCAGTGACTTCAACTCCGCGACGGCTTGCAGCCCGACCTCGTAAGGGACGCCCGCGAACGTTTCGCCGATATCGAAAGCCTCGCCGTGACGGTTGAAGTTGCGGTGATCGTCGCGCGCGAATGTCGATGTCGCGGTGAGCTTGCCGGTGAGCAGTCCGGATGCCAGGGGCACGCGGATGATGGTCGCGACTCCGCGGCGCTCCGCCTCCGCAAGGAACCGCTCCGCCGGCCGCTGGCGGAACATGTTGAAGATGATCTGGATCGACTCCACGTTGGGAAATTCGATCGCCTTGAGCCCCTCCTCGACCCTCTCCACGCTGACGCCGTAATGCCGGACCTTGCCCGCCTTCACCAGCTCATCCATGGCGGCGAAGGTCTCCGGGTGGTAGTAGGTATCCGTCGGCGGGCAGTGCAGTTGCACGAGCTCGAGCGAGTCGACCCCGAGATTCTGCAGCGAGCGCTCGATGAAGGCCGTGAGGTTCTCCTTGTTATAACCCGCGGCGACATGGGGACTGAGACGGCGCCCTGCCTTGGTCGCGACGTGAAAGGGAGTCTTCGTTTCCTTGCGCAGCCGCCGCAGGAGCCGCTCCGAGCGGCCGTCGCCGTAAACGTCCGCGGTATCGAAGAAATTGACCCCCAGCTCGAGGGCTCGCTTCATCGCGGCAATGGATTCCTCGTCATCGACGGTACCCCACTCGCCGCCCACCCCCCAGGCGCCGAAGCTGATCTCCGACACGTCCCACCCGATCCGACCAAACTTGCGGTATTTCACGAGTGTCTCCTTCGTTTCGCGACCAGTCGCAGCCAGATCTTCATGCCATCTCTCACCTGAAGCCCACCGCCCAGGGCGCTGAATGGAGTCAGACCCAGGTCGGTCTGCTTCAGGGGAAACTCGCCGCTCACTGCGATCCCGTCATCCCGGATCTCGTAGTGCAGCGGCACCGCCACAGAATGCCACTCGCCCTCGAGCTGCACCAGCACCTGCGCGACGATGTCGCCGGCCTTGCCGTCAGGTGCAGGCCTCGAGCCTGCGGACCGCAGCGCGATGACGGAATACTTGGCGGCATTCAACAAAGCGGCACCGAGCATGTTGTGGCGCGTTCCCTGACGCGCGGACGGCGTAACATCGGGCGGGAAATCCGGACTGTGCTCGGCGGCGCGCACGGCAGGATCGTCCACCGTAAGCTGCGCGACCGCGAAGCGCAGATCGAAGCTGGCGCGCACCGGATCGCGCGGCACATGGATCGTGCCGGTGAGACAGCGGCATGCGATGACGTGATTGTGGCCCAGCGCCGCCAGCGGGCCGGCCCGGTACACGAGCACGATGAGCTGCGACTCTGCCGCAATGACATCGAACGGCCGCCCGACCAGCGGCGCTGGCACCAGGCGCGCGGCAGGCGGCGCAACCTGCCGCGTCACGCAGGCGCTGAGACCGGCAAGCAGGAATGCGCCAAGGACGGCGGCGAGCGGACCGGCAGCGACGCCTCGGCGCATGCTCCTCAATCTACTTGACGAGCCCTTCCTCGTTCATCGCCGCCTGCACTGCCGGACGCGCCGCGACGCGCTCCTGGAAGGCGCGAAGATTGGGGAACGGTGCAAGATCGAACTTCACTTTGGGCGCCCACCTGGTGACCGTGAAGAGATAGGCGTCGGCTACGGTGAATTTGTCCCCCATCAGGAAGGGGCGGCCCGCAAGCTGCTTCTCGACCACGGCGTAGCGCTTGTTGAGATAAGCCTGCCGGTCGGCGCGGGTCTCCGCCGGGGTGTCCGGCCGGAACAGCGGCGAATAGCTCTTGTGCAGCTCCGAGTTGATGAAGCCGAGCCACTCCTGCAGGTGATAGCGCGGCATCGTGCCGGCCGGCGGCGCCAGCCCCTTCTCGGGCTTGAGATCGGCAAGATACTGCACGATCGTCGGACCCTCGGTGAGTATCTCACCATCGTCCAGCTGCAGCGTCGGGACGTAGCCCTTGGGGTTGATGGCGAAGAAATCTCCCTCGGAGGTGATGGTCTTCGTCTTCAGATCGACCTTCTGCAGGCTCAGCTCGATGCCCGCCTCCCGGGCCACGATGTGCGGCGAAAGCGAGCACGCCCCGCTGGAGTAGAACAGTTTCATGCTGATTTCCTTCGGTCGAAGCACAGAGACAGGGCCACAAAGTTACCATGCCGGCGGCCTGCTCGCAGGCTTCGACGCCGCCGGCGCTACCCGAAGCGATAGCTGGAAAGCGCGATCGTGCCGAGGAAGTCGTCCTGACTGTAGGCGATGCGCCCGGACTCTGCCTCCGCCGCCCCGACGACGACGTGCAACGGCATGAGGTGGTCTTCCTGCGGATGCGCCTGCCGCGCCGCCGGTGCCCGCTCCCATTCGAGCAGCCGCTGCGAGCGCTGGGCCGGCGAGGACTCGACGAGCGTTTCACGCAGCCAGGTGTCGAATTGCGCCGCGTCCTCGCGGCGAACACGGGGGCCGAAGAAGCGACGCAGGTTGTGGTAGCTGCTGCCGCTGCCGATGATGAGAACCCCTTCGTCCCTGAGAGGAGCAAGTGCCCGGCCGAGCCGCAAGTGGGCCGCCGGATCGTAACCAGCCCGCAGCGAGACCTGAAACACCGGGATGTCCGCCTGCGGATGCGTGACCGCCAGCAGGGAATAGACCCCGTGATCGAAACCGCGCACGGCATCCAGCCGCGCCGGCAGATCGGCCTGTTGGATCAGCGACTGCGCCCGCTGCGCCAGCCGCGGCGAGCCGGGCGCCGGATAGCGTATGTGATACAACTCCTCGGGAAAGCCGCCGTAGTCGTAGAGCATGGGCGGCGCCGCGGCGGCCATCACGGCAAACTCTCTCTCTTCCCAGTGGCCGGAAACGACGAGGATCGCCTCCGGCTTCCGCGGGAGCTGCCGCGGCAGCTCCCGCAGAGACTCCTCCAGCCTGGCGTAGGGCCGGCGCGCCTCTTCGTTCATGTAGGGCCACGGGCCGCCCCCGTGGCTCAGATAGAACGTTGGCAATCTGCCGCTCATCGGCGTCACCTCGGTTCGGAGCCCGCCCTCAGCGCGCGCGCCGCTGATCGAGGCTCAGCGGACCGGCGCCGTTGGCTACCAGCATGAGGAAGGCACCCGCGATCGAGACATTCTTCAGAAACATGATCATCTGAATCTGGTCGCCGAAGTTAGTGTGAAAGAAGAGCGCGGCGAGGACGGTGAAGCCGGCGAGCAGGAATGCGGCGATGCGGGTCTGCCAGCCGATGATGACGGCCAGCGAGCCCAATACCTCCGTCGCGATGACCAGCGGCAGGAGCGACGGGGATACACCGGCGGCATGCATGTAGCCGCCCATCGCGCCATAGCTCGACATCTTGCTCAACCCTGAGAGAAGGAACAGCGAGGCCAGCAGAACCCGGCCGCCGAGCTCGACGTATTTGGTGAAGGGAGCGGCGTCGATGGACGCCGGGACGCGGACCGAAGGGGTCACCGAAGTAGTCATATTCGTCTCCTGTGAGGGTGGAAGGTTTTGGCCCAGGAGCGAACTCTAGGCGCTGTACTCGCCGTCCACTAGACGGTAAAATGTGGAATCACTATCCAATTGAATAGACAATGATCGGTCTGGATGACATAGCCGTCTTCGTGCAGGTCGTGGAGGCCGGCAGCTTTTCGGCTGCTGCGCGGCGCCTGGCAATGCCCAAAGCGACCGTCAGTGCCAAGGTCGCGAGGCTCGAGAGACGCCTCGGGCTCAGCCTGATCCAGCGGACTACCCGCAAGCTGCGGGTGACGGAGGCCGGGGAGCAGTATTTCCGCCATTGCGCAGAGGCGATTCGCGAAGTCGAGGTAGCGGAGGCAACGCTTCAATCGACGTCGGGCAAGCCGTCCGGAGTGCTCAAAATCACCGCACCTGTGGACCTCGGACGTACCCTCCTCCCGCGGATCGTCAATGCCTATGCCGCGCGGTATCCAGACGTCTCGGTGGAGCTCTTCGTCACCAACCGGGTCATGGACCTGGTGGGCGAAGGCATCGATCTCGCGATCCGTCCCTCCCAGGTGCTGAAGGACTCCTCCCTGATAGCGCAGCGCTACTTCGACATGGGGTCGAACTTATGGGGTGCGCCGCAATACGTGCAGCGGCTTGGCCCTGTCACCCATCCTCGAGATCTCGCGAATGCGGGCTTCGTGGGATTTCTCGCGCGCAACTCCGCGGTGTTCACCAACGGGAAGGCGGACGTCGAGGTCGCGCTCAACGGGCGTATTCGCGCCGATGATCTCGAGACGATCAAGGCCCTGCTGCTGCTGGAGCAGGGCATCGGCTGGTTGCCCGATTTCCTCGCCGAAGACGGCGCGCAAGCCGGCAGGCTCGTGCACGTCCTGCCGCAGTGGCGGGTGAAGGAGCGGGGAGCCGTCTACTTCGTCTACGTCGGGCGCAAATACGGCCTGCCGAAGGTGCGGGCCTTCATCGAGACGGCATTGGAGCTTGCGCCCGTCAGCCGTTAGTCACGGCAATGCCGAGTGCATCCAGCAGCAGCCGCGCGAACTGCGGCCCCTTGCCCGCTTCCTCGTGCTTGAAATAGACGAACACGTCGCGGCAGGTGTGGCGTCTTCTCGCGGATGACGTGCGGCCCAGCGCGCGAGGTCCTCGGGCGTGTAGCCCTCATCGCGCAGCCGGAAGTAGGCGTAGTCGGCGGTGATCTCGACCGGAGTGGAGAACTTCTCGCTGTCGGCGACGCACAGCGCGAGATTGCGCGCCGCGAGCCGCTCGAACACCTCCTCGTCCATCCAGGAGGCATGGCGGAACTCGAACGCGCGCGCACGTGTCTCGGCCGGGCAGCTGCGGCGAGAAACGCGTCGAGCACGGCGAGGTCCTTGCGGAAGTAGGGCGGCAGCTGGAACAGCAGTCGCGCCGAGCTTCGGCCCCAGCGTGGCCGCGGTCTTCGAGGAAGTACTGCAAGGAGCTCCGCGCAGTCGCGCAGCTTGGCGATCGTGCGTGATGCGCTTCGGCGCCTTGAGCGTGAGCCTGAAATCCGGCGGCGTCTGCCGGCTCCAGCCGGCGAGGATCTTGTCGTTCGGCGTGCGGTAGAAGGTGTAGTTGATCTCGACGGTCGCGAACCGCTCCGCGTAGTACGGCAGCATCTTCGCCGCCGGGAACTTCTGCCGGGTAGAAGCTGCCCTTCCACTCGGGGTAGTTGTAGCCGGACGTGCCGACCCAGATTCGCATGGCGCGCGCTGGCGCGCTCAGCGACTCGTCGCGCGTCACGAGGCGCCGGTACTGGCCGAGATGGCGGATGGCGTGCTGCGGTCTTGCCCAGCGGACTCGTACAGCCGCGCGAGATTGTAGTGGCAGTCGGCGAGCTCCGGATCCTCCGCGAGCGCGCCGCTGATAGGCCGCCAGCGCCGCGTCGCGTGTCACCCAGATCCTCGAGCAGCACGCCCTGGTTGAACAGCAGCAGCGGCTCGCGGCCCAGTGTCGAGCGCCCGGCGGTAGACCCGCGCCGCTTCGCGCGGTCTCGCCCTGCGCGTGCAGCAGCCGTCCCCAGTTGATCCAGGCGGCCGCATTGTCGCGGTTCCGCCTCGGCGGCGCTCGCGTAGGCATCTACCGCCGGCATCACCGACGCCTTCGAGATGCATCGCCTCCAGAGCAGACCTCGTGAGAACCGGAGTGCGCGCTGCGTCGGGCGCATCGGCCTCGCCGCGGCTGGCACTCGGCGCCGCGCCTCGTCGCTGTCGTGCTCGACCACGTGCAGCATCGCCGTTCTGCACGCTGACATCGAGTCCGAGCAGGTACTGGCCGTCGTCGACCTGCCAGTGCGTGGACGCCGTCGCGCACCACGACGCGATCGCCGACCGCGCTGATCGCCAGGCCCGAGAGCGGCATGGCTTCCGGCAGTCGCGCCGCAGCTGCTCGAGCGAGCGGCGGATGCGCTGGCGGGGATCTTGGCGTGGATGAGCGCGCGCGCGGTGCGCAGCACGATCAGGTCCTGGAAGGAGAAGCGGATATTCGCGCCGCGGGCCGCGCGCCGGATTGACGAAGCCGGCGCGGATGAGCTCTGCGGGTGCTGTCGGGGCGAGCCGCAGGACCCGCTCCACGTCCCGCACGCTGTACGAGTGCATCGTCGGAGTCCCCGGCGGCGTTGCGCTTGCCCGCTTTGCGTGACGGCTTGGCCGCAGCAGGCTGCTGCTGTCCCTGTTGCGGCGGCGGCTGCTCCGCGCGCTTCGGCGCCTTGCGCGGACCCAACTGAGCTGTCGAGGCGCGCGCCTCGTCGCGCCTTCTCGAGGCTGGCGCGCAGCGCCTCCATGAGATCGATGACCTTGCCGTCACCCGCGGGGCGGTTTCGGCGACCGAGATCTCCTTGGCCTTCGACCTTCTTCTGGATCGCCGCCTCGATGCGCGCGCGCAGTTCGTCGGTGTAGGCGTCCGGCATCGAATTTCTCGGCCGTCTGCTGGTCGATCAGCTGCTGCGCGAGCTTGAGTTCCGTCGGCCTTCACCTCCGGCTTCGGCACCTCGACCTCGCTCGCGCGGCCGGACGTCGGCGGCAAAGTGCAGCTGCTGCATGGCCAGCACGTCGCCGATCGGCCGCAGCATCACGAGGTACGCCTTGCCGCGCGCCGCCCAGTGGCCGACGCCGCAACGCTTGGCCTGCTTCAGCGCTTCGGTGAGCAGCGCGTAGGGCTTGGCGCGCACCCTTGTCCGGCGCGAGGTAGTAGGTCTTGTCGAAGTAGACCGGATCGATCGACTCGATCGGCACGAACTCGGAGATCTCGACCGCGTGGCGTGCCCACTTCCTCCAGCGCCTTGATCTCCTCGCGGCGTGAAGCGCACGTACTGGTCCTTGGCGAACTCGTAGCCCTTCACCATCTCGTCGCGCTCGACGACGACGCCGTCCTTCTGGCAGACGTACTGCTGCCGCAGGCGCGAGCCGCACGCCTTGTGCAGCAGGTTGAAGGAGATCGCGTTCGCCGACTGCGTCGCGGTGTACAGCTTCACCGGTATCGCGACCAGCCCGAACGACACCGTGAGAGAACCGATCGAACGTGCGGCCATGAGTGCCCCTGACGCGGCACCGCTTGACGGGTGCCTCACGATTGACACCGAAAGCCTTCGTAAGACTCTGTTTTGTCTCAAGTACATCATGCCACCGGTCGCCGGTCTTTTCCAAGCGCGCCGGATCACGTTCTTGCCATCGTGAAGTCCATCGGGCTCGGCCGCCTCGAGCTCCTCCCAGGCTCAGCGGCATGGAAACCGGGGCCCCGGGCACGCCGCGGGGGGAATAGGCGACGTTCAGGGTCTTGCCGCGCACGTTCATGTTGTAGTCGATGAAGATCTTGCCGGTACGCTTCTCGACCGCCCATTCCATGGTGATCTCCTTCGGATGCGCGCGCATGACGTGGCGGCCGACCGTCTCGCAGATGTGCCGCGCCTCATCGAAGGTCACCGTGCGCTCGATGGGCACGAACACGTGCAGGCCGGTCTTGCCGGAGGTCTTGACGACCGCCTCGAGCGACATCTCCTCGAGCAGCGCGCGCAGCCAGAACGCCACGCGCTTGCCGACCGCGAAGCCCTTGTCGTTGAGCTCGGGCTCCGCGCCCTTGGCCTCCTTGCCCGAGTAGATGTAGGGTCGATGTCGAACACCAGGTAGTCGGGGTAGTTGAGCATCGACGGCTCGAGCGCCGCGAGCGAGCCGGCGTAGTCGGTGCTGCGCGCCGGCGCGCCTCCGGCGGGACCGATGCTGGCGCGCGAGTGCCAGACGTGGAACTCGAGCGTGCCGACCTGGCCGAGCCACAGGAGCGTCGGCAGGTTGTTGGCCAGGAGATAGCGGTGCCGCTCGTCCTGCTGCTCGGAGAACACCGGTCACCGTCTCGACGAACTCCGGCAGCGCCTGCTCCCAGTGCTTCTGAAAGAAGCGCTCGCCGTCGATGCCCTCGGGCATGCGGATCATGGTGAGCGGCCGGTCCTTCAGGTGCGGCAGCATGAAGCGCGCGACGCGCGGCGAGATAGCGCATGAAGTCCCGCTTGGTGATGGCCGGCCGCGTGCGCCGGTCGCGGGCCAGTAGACGCGGTCGAGGTTGGTGAGCCGATGCCGCGCGCTCGCCACTGTCAGCTCGCAGCTCTTGGCCGGGTTCTCCAGCTGCTCGAGCACACCGCGGCCTCGCCACGCATCGTCGATGACGTCGCGCGCACGGCGCCGGCGGCGCGGCGCCGCCGCCCGGCGGCGCGTCGCGCTCGCGGCCTGCGCGATCGACTGCGGCGGGCACATCATCGCGCAGCCGCACGAACACCGGCGCGCGCAGCAAGCCCGCAGGCGTCCACTCGCTGAAGTTGACCTCGGCCACCAGCCGCGGCTCGAGCCAGGTCGTGGGCCGATGCAGCGGCGGCTTCTCGGCGAACGGCGAGCGCTTGCGCTTCAGCTCGCGGCTCCGGCGCGAGCAGCTTCGCGACGGCGGCATCGTCCAGTCCCGAGCCGACGTGACCCGCGTAGCTGCAGCGCCCTGCCCTCCCAGTATCCGAGCAGCAGCGCGCCCAGAGGCTCGCGGGCGCCCTTGCCTTGCGTGCAGCCGCCGATCACGAATTCCGCCGAGCGGACGCGCCTTGCACCTTGAGCCAGGCGCGCGAGCGCTGCCCGGGCTGATAGGTGCTGTCGAGGCGTTTGGCGACGATGCCCTCGTAACCGCTCGCGATGGCGGCCGCATAGAGCTCCTCGGCGTCCGCTGCCGGCGTGAACCAGCTGCATGTGCGCCGAGGGCAGCAGGCACTGCGACAGGTAGCGGCGCCGCTCGACGTAGGGCGCGGCCCGCAGATTGACGCCGGCGAAATGCAACAGGTCGAAGCACACCATGCACCACCGGCGTCTGCCGCTGCGCCGCCGCGATCTCCTTCTCGCCGCGCTTCAGTTGCGCGCGATTCTGCAGTGCGTTGAACGACGGCCGACCGTCCGCGTCGAGCGCCACGATCTCACCGTCGAGGATCATGTTATCGCCGCCGGCACCGGCAAGCTCCGCGACGATCTCGGGGAACTGCGCCGTGAGGTCGAGGCCGCGCCGCGACTGCAGGCGCACCGTGGGCCCGGCGACGAACGCGATGACGCGATAGCCGTCGAGCTTGGGCTCGTACAGCCAGTCAGGGTCCGAGCGCGCAGCCTCGCCCGTCATCGGCCAGCATCGGCACCAGCGTGTCAGGCATGACTTCCGCGGCCCCGCTCGGCGCAAGCCGCGCCGCATCGAGCCGCCGCGGCGAGCCGCCCGTGACCAGATCGTCGAGTGAGACGCCCGAGAGGACGGAGCGGTCCTGCAGGGTCACGTCCTGCTCGGTCGCGAACCGGTCCTTGTGCTTGATCAGCAGCCACTGTCCCGAGTGGCGGTCCTCACCAGCGCGAACGAGCCCTTCAGCTTCTCGCCGCGCAGGCAGATGCTGAGCTTGCCCTGCTCGATGCCGGCGCGAGTCCGTTGCTCCGCCTCCTGCGCGGTCGCCGAACGAGTACTGCCGTTCCTCGTCGGGCGAATACACGCCGCAATCCCACACGATCACGCGTCCGGCGCCGTACTCCTTCGCCGGAATCACGCCCTCGAAGGAAGCGTACTCGAAGGGATGATCCTCCACCGCGACCGCCATGCGCTTGTCGGTCGGGATCGAGCGAAGGCCCCTTGGGCACCGCCCACGACTTGAGCACGCCGTCCAGCTCCAGCCGGAAATCGTAGTGCAGCCGGCGCGCGGCGTGCTTCTGCACGACGAAAAGGAGCGGTCCGCGCGCGCCCGGCGACGATCGCGGGACCGGGCTCCGGCGTGCGCGTGAAGGTGCGCTTGGCCGCGTAGGGATCAAGCGGACGATCCGCCTTCGAGGCGGCAGGCGCGCGGCGGCTCTTCGGATCGCGGTTTGCCACGCGTCCAAGATGGCATACGCGTCTGCGCCGGACAAGCCGCGGAGGTGTCAGGCCGTCGTGGTGCGCCTATTGACGACCAAATCGAGCGGCGGTGTCGTGACCTGACGCCGCACCAGCGTGCTCTTGCCGAAGAGCGACTCCAGCAGGCTCACTGCCAGCACCGCGGTCTCGTTGCGCACATCGAGTGCGGGATTGAGCTCCACCACATCGAGCGAGCCCACCAGGCGCGTGTCGGCGATCATCTCCATGCACAGCTGCGCCTCGCGATAGGTCGGCCCTCCCGGCACCACCGTGCCAACTCCCGGCGCGATGTCGGGATCGAGAAAGTCGACATCGAAGCTCACGTGCAGGTGGGTGTCGCGATCGAGGCCGGCGAGCGCCTGCTCCATGGCCTGGCGCATTCCCATCTCATCGATGTAGCGCATGTCGAACACTTCGACGGCGAGCTCGTGCACGAAGCGCTTCTCGCCCTCATCGACGCTGCGCACCCCGATCTGGCGTATCCACTGCGGATGCAGGCTCGGAACGGCGCCGCCGAGCTCCACCAGCGGCTTCGGTCCGAAGCCGCACAGGCATGCGAGCGGCATGCCGTGCAGATTGCCGCTCGGCGAGAGCTCGCCGGTGTTGAAATCGGCGTGCGCATCCAGCCACAGCACGCGCAGCTTCCGCCCGGCCTCGCGGCAGTGCCGCGCCACGGCGCTGATCGAGCCGATGCCCAGCGAATGATCGCCGCCGAGCAGGATCGGCAGCCGCGCGGCGCGCAGCTCCGCATACACCGCCTCGTGCGCCAGCCGGTTCCATTGCAGCACCGCCTGCAGATTGCGGTGGCCGGCGAGCGGCTGCTCGCGCGGGTTGGCGGGACCGGCGAGATTGCCGCGATCCACTACCCGCAATCCGCGCTGCTCCAGCGCTGACTGAATTCCCGCGACCCGCATGGCCTCCGGCCCCATCGAGGCGCCGCGCTCCGCCGCTCCCACATCCGTTGGCGCGCCTATCAGGCTCACCGTGCGAGGGGATGCGGTCATGCCGTCAACCCTGCAACCGGCAGCGGGCGCGCCCGGGCCGGCGACTGCCCGCCAACCAGCGAGAAGAGGTCCTTCGGGTCCTCGAGATCGGGGATCAGATCGATGTCAGTGTGCGTCCCACGGCGCTGCTGATGCAGCCGGTGCAGATAGCGCAACGCCGAGAAGTCCTCGAGCGCGAACCCGACCGAATCGAAGATCGTGACCTCCGCATCGCTGCCGCGGCCCGGCTTGCGGCCTGTCACCACCGCGGTGAGCTCGTCGACCGGGAAGTCGGCGGCGAGCTGCTGGATCTCCCCTTCGATACGCGACTGCGGCGCGAACTCGACCACCACACGAGCATCCGGCCGCCGCAGGATATCGGCGTGCAATTCCGTCTTGCCCGGACAATCGCCGCCAACCGCATTCAGATGCATGCCGGGCACGATCATCTCGGGTGTCAGGATGGTGGCATTGCGCTTATCGGCGGTGACGGTAGTCACGATGTCCGCGCCGCGAACCGCCTCCGCGGTGGAGCGGCAGCGCACCACCCGCAATCCCGCCAGGGCAACTCCGGCGAGGTTTTCCTGCAACTTGTCGGTTGCGGCCGGATCGGTGTCGTACAGCCGCAGCTCGCGAACTCCCAGCATGTCGTGGAAGGCGATGGCCTGGAATTCGGCCTGCGATCCGTTGCCGATCAGCGCCATGACCCGACTGCCGGCCCGCGCCATCCAACTCGCGGCGACCGCCGAGGTGGCAGCGGTGCGCAATGCGGTAGTGAGTGTCATCTCCGAGAGCACGAGCGGGTAGCCCGTCTCCACATCCGCCAGCATCCCGAACGCCGTCACGGTCAGCAGGCCCTTCGCCGTGTTTTTCGGGTGGCCATTGACGTACTTGAAGGCGTACTGGCGACCGTCACATGCCGGCATCAGCTCGATGACGCCGACAGATGAATGAGTGGCGTGACGCGGCGATTTCTCGAATTCGCCCCAGCGCCCATAGTCCGCCTCGATCTCCCGCGCCAACCCCGCGATGAACGGCGCGGGACCCAAGTCTGCGACCAGCTCCTGGACTCGCCGAATGCCGATGAAGTCGACCATGATCGTTCTCCGAGAAGGGGCGGGACGCTTGTCGCGCGCCGCCACCAGGAGATGATCCCCGCCGCCACGGCCAATAAACAGCCAGAAACCTGATCAAAACTCACAGTCCTTTGATCAAATCGCCAATAAGGTTGGACGATTTGCTAGAGTTGTCGACCAGACCCTGCGAAAACAGGTAACTCCTCCGATGGATGACCTCGATCATCGGCTCCTCGCTCTTCTGCGCGGCGACGCGCGCGCGTCCGTCGCCTCGCTGGCCAAGAAGCTCGGTGTCGCGCGTGGCACCGTGCAGAATCGCATGGCGCGCCTCGAGGCGGACGGCACCATCGTGGGTTATACCGTACGCCTGAAACCCGACATCGAGGAGCAACAAATCCGCGCCGTCATGACCATCGCCGTGGAGGGCAATCAGGTCGATGGCGTCGTCAAGGCGCTGCGCGGCGAGCCGGCCGTGGCCAGCGTGCACAGCACCAACGGCAGGTGGGACCTGGTCGCGGAGCTGCGCACCGACACCCTCGCCTCCTTCGACCGCGTGTTGGCCAAGATCAGCCGCATGCCCGGCGTGTCGAGCAGCGAGACCAGCCTCCTGCTCACGACGTTCAAGATCTAGTTTATGGCGGGGCGCATCCATGTGCCTGGCGCTAAAAGTCCTGCCCGAACTCGATGCCGAACGTGCGCGGCTGCGCCGGCAGGACGTACACCTCATTGTTGAGACTCGAGTTGCTGGCCGTGTAGCGCGACAACTCCGCGAGCCGATTCATCAGGTTGGTGACGAAGAAATCGACATGCATGCCGTTCGTGCCGTCGATTCCCAGCTTCAGATTGACGAGCGCGTAGGCCGGCAGGTTACCGACCACGGCGGCCTGACTGCCCAGCAGCACCTGCGCCGTCTGATTCTGATACATCGCGTCCACCTGCGCATACGGCTTCCAGTTGCCGATCGTCGCCAGGGAGTAGCGGGCGATGATGTTGCCCTTGAACTTCGGCGCGACCGGGAGATTGGTTCCCTCGGGGGTCTTCACGGGCGGCAGCGGCGTACAGGCAGGAGTTCCCGGGATACAGCCGTAGTAATTCTGCGCCAGAATCGGATCCATGAAGGTGAAATCCGTGCTGAGCATCAGGTTGCTCGTGGCCAGCCACTCCAGGCTGTTCTCGATGCCCTTGATGTGCGCTTCGCCGCCGTTGGCGATCTCGGTCACACTGTTGGCCCCAAGGAACGAGAATTGCAGGCTCTTCCAGTCCTCCCAGAAGAACGCGCCGTTCCACCGCAGGGTGTTGCCCAGCCACTGCGTCTTCCAGCCGGCTTCGTAGTTGATCAGGTAATCGGCCGCATAGGGCACGTTGCCGCCGATCCGGTTGACACCGCCCGGCCGGAAGCCCTTCGAGTAGGTCGCGTAGACCATCTTCTCGGGCGTTATCTTGTAAGTGACGGTGCCCTTGGGGACCCAGCCGTGGGCGGTGGTGCGGGCATCGAGGTCGGTGCAGGGCGAGTACTTGACGATGGACGGCTCGAAACAGGTGGCCACGCCCTCGCTCGAGGAGTATGTACTGTTATACCCGTAGAAGCCGAGCAGCGAATTGTCGTACTTGTAATAGCGCACGCCACCGGTCACCGACCACTGACTGGTGATATCCCAGGTCGCCTGTCCGAATGCGGCGCGGTCGCGATCGACGCGCTGCTCGTCGGTGAGCCAGATGGTGTTCGGAAATCCCGGAACCGACACATCGAGGGGATTGCCTGTGGGCCCGAATCCCGAGACGTAGCCGAAGCCGTTCGGATTGCCGCCATAGACACTGGTCCAGCCGTAGCCCGGCATCGTATAGTCCTGCCAGATGTTGTGCATCTGCCGCTCCATGAACACTCCGGCCGTGGCATGCACGGGCTCATCGAGCGGGGTCGTGACGCGCAGCTCCTGGCTCCACATCTCGAAATCGCCCGCGCCGAGCACGAACTGCTGCGGCATGATCGGCTTGCCGTTGTTACCCGCATAGCTGGCGCCGTAGCTGGTGTTCTTGTCATAGAACTCCGAGTAGTCGCTGTAGTCGGCGATCGAGTGCTGATTGCGCTTGACGTAGCCGCCGGCGTAGACGATGTCGAAGTCGTGGACCTTGCCCTCGACCGTGAGGGCGCTCTGCACCCAGTCGTCGTGGGAGCTCTCCGGCCCGAAATGCACGACCTGGTCCTGGCCGACCGCCGGATCGTAGCCAAAGAACCCCTCGGTGGTATCCGATTCGCCCTGGAAGCTGGGCGTGACCGTCCAGTTCTCGCCCAGGTCGAACCTGAGCTCGGCCCGGCCGCCATGGGTGTCGACGGTGTTGTAGTTGCTTTTCCGCCAGGGCGCGTTGGTGATGGCGCCCGCGCCGATCGGGGCCGTCGGCGGCGTGCACGTCCCGGTGTCGCCCCCGGGGCCCACGCCGCTTGCCGAAAGCGCCCAGCTGGGAAACGTCCGCACGCCGTTGAAGATGCAGGCATTCGTGTCGGTGCCGGCGACGTTGCTGATGTAGCCGCCGTCGTGCTCCTGCCAGGCGACCAGGCGGATGGCCGCCGTGCTCGAGAGCGGCAGATTGACGTAGCCTTCGACGACGTCGCCGGGTCCGCCGCCATCGATCTCGTTGCCCTGAACGTTGTATCCGGCCTCGAACTTCGTCGGGTCCGGCTTGTTGGTGATGAGACGCACCGTACCGGCCTCGGAGCTCGCGCCGAACAGCGTCCCCTGCGGGCCTTCCAGCACCTCGACACGGTTCATGTCGTACATGTGGAGGGGCAGGGCCCCGGTGATGGTCGTCACCGGCTGCTCATCGAGGTACACGCCGACGCTCGGCTCGGAGCCCGAGTGGTTGCCGTCGCCGCCGCTCACCACGCCACGGATGTAGATGATCGCGGAGCCCGGACCGCCGTTGTCACCCTCGCCCTGGCTGCGCACGTACGTCACGGCCGGAGCGAGCTCGACGTAGTCGTCGAGGTTGACGATGCCCAGCTGGGTCAGCTTCTTGTTATCGAACGCCTCGACGCTGATCGGCACGCTCTGCAGATTCTCCTGGACCTTCTCCGCGGTGACCACGACCGTCTGCAGCGTGTCCGTGCCCGGAGCCTGTTGCGCCTGCGCCCCCGGCATGGTGGCGACGAGCGCGGAAGCGAGAGGCACGCCGGCCCGGACGATGGTGCGGAGGGCTTTCGCCCGCGCACGTGATAATTTGCGACGTCGACTGCGAGTCATCGTTCATTCCCCTTGTCCCGAACTGTTGTAATGCTGTGAAAGCCGGTCCCGCTCGCTCAGTGGAAGGCCGGAACCCCCGGATAGTCGGTTAGAACATCACCCAGCGCACGCTTGAGCGGGTCGAGCCACGGCTCGTAATGACGCCAGTGCTGCACCGCGTCCTGAAAAATCGGCTGCCGGACCTGCTCGGAGCTCGCCGTCCGCACGGCCCGCTCGTTTTCGTAAAACCGCAGGCACGCCGGGTCGAAGGGCAGCGCGCAGTGCTCGAGCAGCCGCCGCACCTCGGTCTCAGGGTCCGCGACCAGCGTCTCGTAGATTACCCTCCCGACCCTGCCGGGCAGCACCTCGTCGAAATGCGCCATGAGCTCCACGTAGTCGCGATAGTAGCGCCCGAGGTCGTCCAGCCCGTAGCTGAACCACTGGCCGCGGGCGAAGTGCTGCTTGAAGCAGGAGAAGCAGCATCCGAGCGGGTGGCGCCGCGCGTCGATGATCACCGCGTTGGGCAGAATGAGATGGATCAGGCCGACGTACATGCAGTTATTCGGCATCTTGTCGATGAATAACGGCGCGTCCGTCTTGCGCATGACGCGGGTTTCGGCAAGGTAGCGCTCGCCGAGGGCCCGCAGCTCGTCACGGCTGAACCCGGCGAGCCTCTTCAGAAAGGTCCCCTCCTCCTCCTGCCTGGGACCCGCGAGCTCGCGGGCGATCTTCGGCAGCTGCGGCAGCTCCATGGTTCCTTCGACAAGGGGATGGCTCGCGAGAATCTGCTCGATGAGCGTGGAGCCCGCGCGCGGCAGGCCCACGATGAAAATGGGATCCCGGGCGTCGGCTCCCGCGCCGGCGCGGCCGTCGAAGAACTCTCTCGTGAATAGCTGCTTCGAGCGGAGCACGAACCGCGAGTTCTCATCCGGATCGTACCCATGCTGGCTGCGGCGCAGGGCATTGGCCGCCGCATAGTGGGTGAACGACTCCTCGTATGACGCCGCATCCTCGAGAGCCTTGCCGAGTGCGAACTCGAAGTGCAATCGGTCCTCGTCGGCGAGGTCACCGCGGGAGAGCGCCTGGCGCATGACGAGCGTGTCGGCGTCGCTGAAGCGGAAGGTCTTGAGATTCGCGAGACTCCACCAGGCCTCGCCGAGAGTCGGCTCCATCGACAGCGCCCGCCGGTATAACGCGATGCTCTCCGGCACCTTCCCGGTGGTGCGCAGCGCGTGGCCGTAGCTCATCCACAGCTTGGGTTGCTGCGGGTACTCCCGCAGCACGGATTCGTACGCTGAGATCGCCTGGCCGTAATCGCCCAGATTGGCCGAGACGGCCGCATGCAGGCTTCGGTACCCCGGGTCGTGGGGCTCCTTGGCCAGCAGCCGTGCGCACTGCGCAAGCGCCTCGGCACTCCTTCCCTGCCTATTGAGCACCATCGCGTAGTTGTGCCGTGCCGCATCGAAGGACGGCGCCAGCTCGAGACAGCGCTCCAGAAGCCGCAGCGCATCGGAATAGCGGAGCAGGCGCACCGCCACCTCCGCGAGCATGCGCAGGGCCGCCACATCATTGGGCTGCTGCGCCAGGTGTGCCCGCAGGAGGGCTTCAGCCTCCGGAATTCGGTTGTCGCACAGTGCCCCGGCGGCCCCCAGCAGCCGTGGATCGCGGGTCGCTGCCTTGATGTAATGCGCGTAGGCCCGGTCGGCGGCGTCCGCATCACCGCGTATCCTCAGTTGGTCTGCCAGAGCGAGCCAGGCATCGGGCAAATTCTGCCGCTGTGATACGGCTCGAGTCAGCGCATCTATCGAGCCATCGACGTCACCAGCCATCGCGCGCGCCAGTCCCAGGATCACCAGCGCCTGCGGTTGCCGCGGCACCACCTTCAGGATCTCGCAGGCCTGCTCGGCGGCGACTGCCGGCTTCACGGCGAGCAGACGGGACGCGTGCGCCAACGCGACTTCAAGTGTCCCGACAGGCTCTGCGCGGGTGGTCAAGATGCGTCTAATCTGCCCGAACCCTTGTCTTTATTTCAAGATGTAATGGATAAAATAACGTTGCGCGCACGCGACGTCGCTATTGTACAGCCGTGTACTCGCGCGGCCACGCCCGAGCCCGATCGCAGCGTGCCGCGCCAGGCGGGAATTTTGAGCTCGGATCGGCGTATTATCCCCGCCTTGCCGGAGGGGAGACGCCGCCATCGACCGGAAAAGAATCTCAGGCACAGCGGGCAATCTCGGCTTATGGCTGCTGGCGCTGCTGGTGCTCGGCGAGCTGTCGGGCTGCGGCCGCGCGCAGCTGCAGCCGGCAGGCCCCGTCAGCGACTCCGAGCGCAAGATCCTCCTCGATTCCGTGGTCATCATGCTCGCGATCGTCGTGCCGACGATCATCGCGACGCTAGGCGTTGCGTGGTGGTATCGCGGCTCCAACGCGCGCGCTCGCCGGCTGCCGGACTTCGTGTACTCCGGCCGAGTCGAACTCCTCGTCTGGTCGATCCCCACACTGGTCGTCATCTTTCTCGGGGGCATCGCCTGGATCAGCTCCCACGATCTCGACCCGGCACAGCCCCTCCCCTCGAAAGGTCCGCCGGTCGATGTCCAGGTGGTGTCTCTCGATTGGAAGTGGCTCTTCATTTATCCCAAGCTCGGCATCGCGAGCATCAATAGACTGGTGGTTCCCGCGGGCGTACCGCTGCACCTCACCGTGACCTCGGCGTCGGTGTGGAATGCATTCTGGGTGCCGCAACTTGGCAGCATGCTCTACTGCATGAACGGCATGGCGGGGACCCTCTATCTCGAGGCAGATCATCCCGGCACCTATCGCGGCGAGTCCGCGATGGTCAGCGGCGACGGCTTCGCCGACATGCATTTCTACACCGAGGCGGTAACCCAGGACCAATTCGACGCCTGGGTTGCATCGACGCGCAGTGCCGGTCCCGCGCTGGATGACGCAGCTTACCGCGGGCTGCTGCAGCAAAGCGTACCGCCCCATCCCTATACCTATAGCTCGGTGCGCCCGGGCCTCTTCGCGGACATCGTGATGCAGCGGCTGCCGCCGGGCTATGGTCCGACCGAGGCAGCAGCCAACGTCCACCCGGCGGGGGGACTCAAATGACCCTTCTCGGCAAGCTCACCTGGCAGGCGATTCCGTGGAGCGAGCCGTTGCCGCTCATCTCCGGTCTGGGAGTCTTCGTCATCATCCTGGCCGTCGTGGCCTGGGTGTACGCCAAGGGATACGTGCCGTACCTCTGGCGCGAGTGGATCACGAGCGTGGACCACAAGCGCATCGGCGTCATGTACTGCATCCTCGCCGGGGTGATGCTGCTGCGCGGCTTCATCGACGCGATCATGATGCGCACGCAGCAGGTCATGGCCTACAACGCCCCCGGATTTCTGCCACCGTCACACTTTGCGCAGGTGTTCTCGGCGCACGGCACCATCATGATCTTCTTCGTGGCCATGCCGTTCGTCATCGGCTTGATGAATGTCATCGTGCCGCTGCAGCTCGGCGTGCGCGATGTGGCTTTCCCGACGCTCAACTCCGTAAGCTTCTGGCTCACCGCCGCGGGGGCGCTCCTCGTCAACCTGTCGCTCGTCGTCGGGGAGTTCGACCGCACCGGCTGGCTTCCCTACCCGCCGCTCTCGGAGCTGGCCTACTCGCCGGGAGTCGGCGTCGACTACTACTGCTGGTCGCTGCAGATTTCCGGCATCGGCACGCTCATGACCGGGATCAACTTCGTCACCACGATCCTCAAGCTGCGCGCTCCCGGCATGCACTACACCCGCATGCCGATGTTCTGCTGGACGGCACTCGCCTCCAACCTCCTCATCGTCGCGGCCTTCCCGGTCCTCACCGCGACTCTCGCCATGCTGCTGCTCGATCGCTACGTCGGCTTTCATTTCTTCACCGACACCGGCGGCGGCAACTCGATGATGTTCATGAACCTCATCTGGGCCTGGGGGCACCCCGAGGTCTACATCCTGGTGCTGCCCGCGTTCGGCGTCTTTTCGGAGGTGGTCTCGACGTTCTCGAACAAGCCGCTCTTCGGCTACCGCTCGATGATCTACGCCACCATGGCGATCTGCATCATTTCCTTCATGGTCTGGCTGCATCACTTCTTCACCATGGGCGCGGGGGCGGACGTCAACAGCATCTTCGGCATCGCCTCGATGATCATTGCCGTGCCCACCGGGGTGAAGATCTTCAACTGGCTCTTCACCATGTACGGCGGCTCGCTGCGCTTCCGCACGCCGATGCTCTGGGCCATCGGGTTCATGGTGACCTTCACGATCGGCGGCATGACGGGGGTGCTGCTCGCCATGCCGACGGCGGACTTTCAACTCCACAACAGCGTCTTCCTGGTCGCGCATTTCCACAACGTCATCATCGGCGCCGTGATATTCGGGGCGTTCGCCGGATACGTTTATTGGTTTCCCAAGGCGTTCGGCTTCACGCTCGATGAGGGATGGGGCAAGTGGGCCTTCTGGCTGTGGCTGATCGGCTTCTGGGTGGCGTGGGCTCCCGGCTACGTCGTGGGCCTCGAGGGTATGACGCGGCGACTGCAACGCTACGACGTCGCGGAGTGGCGCCCGTGGCTGATCGTGGCCGAGGTGGGCGTCTTCATCATCCTCCTCGGCATCATCGCCCAGATCGCGCAGATCGTCGTCTCGGTGCGCACTCGGGAGCAGCGGCGCGACGTGACAGGCGACCCCTGGGACGGACGCAACCTCGAGTGGGCGACCTCCTCTCCGCCACCGCCTTTCAATTTCGCGGTGTTGCCGGATGTCACCGACCAGGAGCCCTACTGGGACATGAAGGAGCGCGCTCGCGAGATCGGGCAGCTCACCAGGCCGGAGCCGCAGTACGAGCCGATCCACATGCCGCGCAACAGCCCGACGGGATTCGTCACCGCATTCCTCGCCGTGATCACGGGGTTCGCGCTCATCTGGCACATCTGGTGGCTGGTGTTGCTCGGGCTCCTCGGCGCCTACGCCACCTTCGTCGTCTTCGCATGGCGTGACCATGACGAGGAGCTGATCCCCGTCGAGGAGGTGGCCCGCCTCGATCGCGCCAACCGCGCCGCGCGCAGCGCGGCTCTGCAGCACCGCCAGCTGCGGCGGGAATCGCAGCAGGAGTCCGCCAAATGAGCGCCCCGAGCACAGCGTTGCGCGCCGGGCGCGACCCCTACCACATCGGTCACGGGCCGACCGCGGACGTGCCGGAGTACACCGGCCACGGTGCCGGCGGCCCCTCCCCGAAGCGCATCGTCGTCGGCTACGGATTCTGGATCTTCATCCTCTCCGACGTCATCCTCTTTTCCTGTTTCTTTGCCACCTACACGGTACTGATCGACGCGCGTAACGGCGGCCCCGGGCCGCGGCAGCTCTTCGACCTGCACAACACGGCGATCGAGACCGCCTGTCTGCTGCTCTCGAGCTTCACCTGCGGTATGACGAGCCTCGCGGTGGCGCGCCGCAATCTACTGTGGTCGGAGATCACGCTCGCGATCACGGGACTGCTCGGCCTCACCTTCATCGGGCTCGAGGTGCATGAGTTCCTCGGTCTCGTGGCACAGGGAGCGGGTCCCACCCGCAGCGCCTTCCTGACTGCCTTCTTCGCGCTGGTCGGCTGTCATGGCGCGCACGTGACCTGCGGGCTCCTCTGGCTCGGCACGATGATGGCGCAGTTCCCGGCCAAGGGCTTCAAGGAGAGCATCCTCCACCGGTACCTCTGTTTCTCACTCTTCTGGCACGCGCTCGACATCATCTGGATCGGCATTTTCACCGTTGTCTATCTCATCGGGACGATCACACCATGAGCTCAGATCCCGAGCGATTCGAGGATTTCGACCTAGGCTCGCACGTCGGCGAAGACCGCGTCGCCGGTGAGGCACCCTCCGAGGCGCAGCCTCCCACCCTACTCTCGGAGCTGCGCGGCTACCTCATCGGTCTCGCGCTGGCCGTCCTCCTCACGGCGGCCTCGTTCTGGGCGCTCGGCGAGCACCTCATCTATGGGCCGGGTATCGTCATGGCGCTCATCGTGTTCGGCCTCGCGCAGGTGGGCGTGCATCTCGTCTTCTTCCTGCACCTCACGACCTCCCCGGACAATACCAACAATGCGCTCGCCCTCGCCTTCGGCGTGCTCATCGTCTCGCTGATCTTCTTTGGCTCGATCTGGGTCATGGCGCACATGAACCACAATATGATCCCGGCGAAGGCGCTGCTGGAAATGCGCGGCGGCTGATTCCCCGGCCGCGGGAAACAGTGCAAGATGAGCCCCCATGCGCGCTCTGGGGCCCGCGGCGGTAGCCGCCTTTTGTTTGTTACCGCTCTGGCCGGCAGTCTGTCCGGCCGCCGTAGATGCGGGCGGCTCCGTGGCGCTGACCTCGGACGACATCTACCGAGGCGTCTCCATGACCTGCGGGCATCCTGCTGCGCAGGTGGACGTACATGCTCGTGAGCTCGGGGCGTCCGGCTGGGCCGCCTTTGTCGGGGTGTGGGGGTCAGCCGGGCTGAACGACAGGCCCTGTGGGTCGGCGAGAGAGCTGGATTTCTATACCGGCTACAACGTAGCGTTGACCCCCGATCTGAGTGCCACCTTTACCTACACCCGCTACGCCTTCCCGGGCGGGGACTACGCCAATCCCCATCTGGCCGGCGAGCGCTACGACTACGATCAGCTCGCAACGAGCTGGGACATCATGGACCGCCTCTATCTCAACCTCGCCTGGACGCCGGACGCCATAGGTTACGAGCAATACGAAGGCGAGCTCCACACCGACCAGAGCCGGAGCGCCTTTTCCTATGGCCTGGAATGGCGCCAGCCGCTCGTATCCTGGCTGTCCCTCGAGGCCAGCGGGGGCTACGATCGGATGGCCGACCCCTTCGGCACGGGGTATGGCTTCTGGAGCCTGGGACTCACCCATCAGGCGGGGTCCCTGGAGCTCGATCTCGCCTACTTCCACACGGCGGACCGCGCGGAGCGCCTCTTCGGGCCGGAGTCGGCGGGCGGCCGGGTCTCGGCAACGGTCCTCTGGCACTTCTGAGCCCGGGGCATGAACCTCGGCGTAGCCGGCAGGGTACACACGCGCATGCTCGCCATTTACCCTGCGACGCAGACGCACGAGGCAGAGAATGCGATGACGTTGGCCGAGAAGGACCCCAGACCCGCAAGCGGTGGCTCGGCCGAGGAGCGCGAGCGCGCCCTGCTCGCCCGGATCGCCGGCCACGACAGCGCCGCGATGAAGGAGCTCTACCTCCTTTATCACCGGCGGCTGGCGCGGTTTCTCATGCGGCTCACCACCCGCTACGAGCTCGCCGAGGAGATCATCAACGACACCTTCTGGGTCGTCTGGCAACATGCCGCCGACTTTCGCGGTGCCTCGCGGGTGTCGACCTGGATCCTCGGCATCGCTTATCGGCGGGGCCTCAAGACTCTGCGTTACGCGGGGCCCCCGCCCGCGGATATCGACGCCGCGATGGAACCCGGCACAGATGAGCCCGCGAAGCGGGAGGAGCTGACTGAATGGGTGGACATGGCGCTGCACCGCCTGCCGCTCGAGCAACGCACGGTCATCGAGCTCGCCTACCATGTCGGCCATTCGTGCGAGGAAATCGCATCCATCATGCAGTGCCCGGTCAACACCGTGAAGACCCGCATGTTTCACGCGCGCCGGAAGTTGCGGACCCTGCTCACCACCCTTGCGGGCGGCCCCGATTGAACCGGAGATCCCAAGTGAAACTGCGCTTTCCACGCTCCACACTGCACGCTCGCGCCGAGCTCGTCATTCCCTGGCTCGCCAACGGATCGCTGGCCGCGGAGGCCGAGCCGCTGGTGCGCCAACATATCGACACCTGCGCCGAGTGCCGCGAGGACTACGAGGAGCAGGTGCGGGTCTGTCAGGCGATGCGCACCGAAGGCCCGCTCGTCTTCGCGGCGGAGTCCTCCTATCAGAAGCTGCTCGCCCGCATCCAGAACCCTGAAGCCGGCCGCGAGCTGCCCGCGGCGGTCGCTGAGCTCGCCCCCGCGCCAGCGAGATACGCCGTCCGGCGTCCCTCACAGGTCGTGCGCTGGCTGGCTGCGGCAGCGATCGTGCAGGCGTTCGCGATCGGCCTCGGCGCGTGGATATGGCACTCGTCCGTCACCACCGTCAGTGGCGCTCGTTACGTGACGCTCACATCTACATCGCCCTCGTATGACGCCGGCCCACGTGTGCGGGTGTTGTTCAGGACGGATCTCTCGATTGGAACCTTGCAGACGGTGTTGCAAGCAGCCGGCGCGCACATCATCGACGGTCCCGCGGACGGAGACGTTTATACACTGGGATTTGCGCCGCCGCCCGACTCTCCCGCCGCGCTAGGGAAGCGGCTCGCCGCCTTGCGCGCCAACCCGGCAATCCTCTTCGCGGAGCCGGTTCAGGAGCGCGTACGCTGACGTGAGAGTGGCCCCACTCACATTAGTGTCCGTTGCTGCCCTGGGGTTGCTGGCGGGATGCGCGCTGAGCCAGGGTGCTCTGCGCGCTCCTGAGCTGCCCGTCCAGGCCAGAACGGACCCGACGCGCTTCGTCGTGATAACCGTGCGCAACGAGCCGGGACCACTCATGGCAACGCCCGGCTCGACGCCCCGGGGCTATGGCGGGGTGAGCGCCTATCAGGTCAGCGCAAACGCCCGCGCGACCGCGCATTCGCTGGAGCGAGACTACAGGCTGCGGGAGGTTTCGGCCTGGCCGATCGAGAGCCTACGCCTGCATTGCATCGTGGTGCGTCTGCCGGATCTGACGCCACGCACGACTTTGATCGCGCAGCTGGCGCGCGATTCGCGCGTCGAGTCAGTGCAGCCGCTCAACGAATTCACCACACAGACCGCATCCAGCGAGAATGCGGACTCGGACGGCCCGGCAGCTCCCTCGGACAACCGGCCGTACCTCCCCCTGCAAGCCAACCTCCAGGAGCTCGAGGTGTTGCAGGCGCACAAGCTCTCGCAGGGCGCCGCGGTTCGGATTGCGATAATCGACACGGGCGTGGATTACCGGCATCCCGACCTCCAGGGCCGCATCATCGCGCGAGCCGACTTCGTCGCCGGCAGCGGCGAATTCACGGGTGACCGGCACGGCACTGAAGTCGCCGGCGTCATCGCAGCGACCGCTGACGGCGGAGCTGGCGTGCTCGGAGTTGCTCCGAAGTCGCGTCTGATCGCTCTCAAGGCCTGCTGGCCGCTACCGCAGAATGCCGCGGAGGCGGCCTGTGACAGCTTCACGCTGGCTCAAGCTCTCCAGGCCGCCATCACTGCGCGGGCCGACATAGTCAACCTCAGCCTCGCCGGGCCGCCCGATCCCCTGCTCGCGCGCCTCATCCGCTACGGCATGGCGCGCGGGATCATCTACGTCGGCGCGGTCGCGCCGGTTCGCAGCAGACTCATCAACGCCTTTCCGATCGACATACGCGGGGTGCTCGCCGTGCAATCCGCTGAGGATGCGGGCGCGAGCTCTCGGCACCTCCTCGCCCCGGGCCACGGCATCCTGACACTGGTGCCGGGGGGCCACTATGATTTCGCTTCCGGCAGCTCCCTCGCGACCGCGGAAGTCACTGGCATCGTGGCGCTGCTCCTGGCTGACGGCAGGCGATTACCGCAGGCGCGGGTCGAGCAGATTCTGACCCGCAGCTCCCGGCAGCTCACCACACCCGCGGGCGTACTCACCTTGGTCGACGCCTGCGCCGCCGTGGCCGACGCGCTGGCGCGCGCGGACTGTGAGAGCAACGATCCGCCCTCGACGGAAGCAGTGAAACTGGACAAAGAAAAGCTTCGTGCGCTCGGTCCGGGCCCGCGCGGCAGCATCGTAGTCGCGCACGCCGGTCCGTAACCCCAGAGCCTCGCTATCTACCCTGCGGCGGGAGCATCTGACTCATGCCTTCCTGTTGGGCGCCCGACGGTTCAGCCAGTGCCGTCAGCAACTCGGCAAGTACCGCGGCGGACTCCTGCGGATGGCTTCCACGGTGCAGCTCGAACGACGGCACACCGCGCATCCGCTGCGCGAAAGCCAGCCAACCCGGCTGGGACGCCGCGTAAGGTTGACTATGCTGCAATCGGCCGCGCGCCTCCCGTGGCGCGAGCGGTACGAGCAAGGGATCAGCGCCGGCGCTGCGGGCCGTAAGGGCGACCAGCCCGCAGATCGCGGGCGGTTGCGACGCGAGCCGAAAGCGCCGCTGCCGCAAGTCTACTTCGAGCTTTCGTGCCCCGCTGCGGCGGCGGATGGTCGGGGCGCGGCGAATGAGGCGCGCATCCGCGGCTTGGAGGAAGCGCAGCGACTCCCGCCGGACGTGGAGGAAGTTCGGCGCACCCGTCGCAAGCAGCGACTGCGGTGCAACGAACAGACTGTCCTCCGACACGATCCTGAGGCCCCGCAAGGCACAATGCAGCACGGCGGTGGACTTGCCGGCGCCGCTATCGCCGATGAGGAGCAGGCCGCGACGCCTCCAGCCGACGCAGGCCGCGTGCAGGGGCAACAGTTCCTGCACCCGGGCGGCCAGCGTGAACACCGCAAACTCGATGAGCTCGTAGCGCACGTGATAGGGAAAGCGGAGCAGCTCCCGCGGAACCACGATGAGCGCGCTCCGCCGCTCCGTCGACATGACGGCGATCGCGGAGGAAGGACTGGCGCCGCAAAGGAGTGCCGGCGCCGAGAACATGGCAAATGCGTCCGGCTCGTCGATACCGCCACGCCGGCGGTCAATCGCACGCCTACGCTTCCCGCCCTTTCGCCCGCCCAGCACCAGCCTGACCGTCATCCACTGCGGCGATGCCGAGAGTCGGTGCCTGGGCAGGCCGCGATAGGCCCAGTGGACGAGCTTCAGCAGCTCCGGGCTCTCGGTCACGAACTCGAAGATGCCGCCGAGTACCTGGCATTTGGCCCGCAGCAACCCGTCACGGCGCTCCTGGAACGGATCGGCGTCGATGTCGGAGGCGCGCATCCGGTCAGAAAAATCCGTGCAGCTGGATGAAGAAGAGCCGCGATCTCTCGGCCGGGATCGCATTCGGGCCATAGTAGTCACGGACCCCGGCGCGCAGCTGCAGGAACTGTATCGGTGTCAGCTCATACACCAGGCTCACGCGTGACTGCGTGTTGTCGTGCACCGCCCGATCGGGGTCATATCGCTCCAGGGTGAGCTTCAGATTGTTGCCGGCGTGGATGAGCCAGTCGGCCTCGAGCAGCGCCGCCGCCTGTGTCTCACCGACAAACCGGCCGTATTCGTTCTCGACGCTGTCCACTTCCCCGAGCCAGTCGACGGGTCCGGTATGCACGCCCCCGAAGACGCCGGCGATTTTCCGCCTCGCATACGATGAGTCGTCGTCATTGGCGGCTACGCCGAGTCGCCAGCCCCTTGCGACATAGCTCATCTGAAGCCCGTACTCCTTGCCGGAGCTCGACGGGTTGCCGCCGGCGAAAGTCCCCTCGCTCACCGTGACCTGCGTGTCCCAGTGGCCGCGCATCCAGCCGAGCTCCAGTCCGTCGTCGGGGGCATACATGGTGATGCTGCTGACGTCATATACGAATGCGGTCTGATCCTCGAAGCGAAAGCCGAAGGGCAGGTACATCTGTCCCGCCTTGATGTACCAGTCGTGGTTGGCCGACCAGAAGAGCCCGTAGGCCTCGTGATTCACGGCAGTACCCGGTGCCACCTGCTCGTCGACGTAGAAGATCAGCCGGTCCGGAATGGCTTCGGCCTCGGCGTACACACGCCCCTGTTGCACTTCGAGCTGATCGCCGGTCTTTGCCCGCGGCGTCTGCGCAACGTTGAAATCGTAGCGAAGGTCACCGCCCACTCGCAGCACTTTCGCCACCTCTCCCGTCCATAGTCCCCAGTCCCCGCGGATGGGATGCGCCGGCAGCACGGTCTGCGCGAACACGTCGCCGAAGTCGCTGCGCAGGCCACCGCCGGTGGGGTTGACGTGGCAAGCCTCGCATTTGAGGCCCATGCGCACCGCCAGATACGGCTCCGCCAGGGCGCGTTCCCCGCAGACAAGAATCATCAGCAGCAGCAGGCCGCTGAAATATTTGGCGACACTGATCATGTCTCTCTCCCTCTTGCGATCTGCATGGGTGCCCGCGAACGCCGCGACCGGTTCAAGGTGAACCGGAACGCGTCCGAACGGCACCAACGCAAACCATGTTGTCAATATTGGTGGGCCACTCGTATTTCCTGCGCCTCGACCACAAGCAGTGGCAGCGCGCCAAACCCTACCCACCGCTGGCCACCCTCCAGGTGGCCGCACGACTGCGCGCGCTCGGGCACGAGGTGCACCTGTTCGATGCGATGCTGGCGGACGGCGTCCGGGAATATGAGCGCCAGCTGCACCGTGTCCAGCCGCAGGTGGTGGTGCTCTACGAGGACAACTACAACTTTCTGACCAAGATGTGCCTCGCGAGAATGCGCGAGGCCGCCTGCCGCATGATCGGGGCGGCGCGCAGCGCGGCGGCGCGGGTGATAGTGGGTGGTCCCGACGCCACTGACGTCCCGCAACCGTACCTCGCAGCGGGCGCCGACGCCGTTCTCGCCGGCGAAGGCATCGAGGCGCTCGAGATGCTGCTGCAACGCCTCGATGCGCATCCCCACATCGGCAACACAGAGCTCGTCCAAGGCATCGCCGGTCTGACCACGGCCGCCAGCGACGATGGCTCCCGACGTCCGGCGCGAGTGCACATCCCGCCGGCGCGCGGCGAGCTGCCGTCGCCAGCCTGGGATCTCATCGACGTTGAGCGCTATCGCGCTGTCTGGCGCCGCGCACACCATCATTTCAGCCTCAACATGGCAGCCTCGCGCGGCTGCTCCTTCCGCTGCGCCTGGTGTGCCAAGCCGATCTGGGGCAATCAGTACCTGCAGCGTCCCGCGGCGGACGTCGCCGCGGAGATGACCCGCATCAAGCGCGATCTCGCGGCGGAACACATCTGGTTCGCCGACGACATCTTCGGCTTTCGCATCGACTGGGTAAGCGACTTCGCCGCCGCGCTCGCAGCCTCGGGCGGATCCATTCCATTCACCATCCAAACGCGCGCCGATCTGATCAGCGAGCGCATGGCAAGCGCCTTGCGCGCCGCGGGATGCCGGGAAGCGTGGCTCGGCGCGGAAAGCGGCAGCCAGCGCGTGCTCGACGCCATGAACAAGGGCATCCGCGTGGAAGAGATCCACACCGCGCGCCACCGTCTCCGGGCGGCCGGCATCCGGGTGGGTTTCTTCATCCAGCTGGGTTACCTGGGCGAGGAGCTGTCCGACATTCTCGCGACGCGCAGGCTCATCGAGAGCGCACGCCCCGACGATGTCGGTGTCAGTGTCGCCTATCCCCTGCCGGGCACGAAGTTCCACGATCTCGTGAGCGCTCAGCTCGGCCCGCAGACCCGCTGGCAGGCGAGCGGCGATCTCGCGATGATGTTCCAGGGCACCTACACCTCGCCGTTCTATCGCGCCGTGCGTGATCTGCTGCACGAGGAAGTTCGCATTTCGGGCCCAGAAGGTGCCCTTGGCGGCGCAGCCGGAGAGAGCGCGCGCCGCTCACTGCAGCGGCGCTGGGAACGCCTCCTCCTGTGGCACGAAAGCTTTCGCAACTCGAGCCCGGGGGCCGTTGCGGACAGCGTAGCGGCGGCACCCGGTTTCTCATGAGGTCACGCCATGATCAGCGACTCCAACCGCATGCCGCCGCTCGCCGAGGTGCAGTCGGCGTTGTATCGCATCACCGAATCGCTGGCCGCCGCGCTCGGTGAAGGCCATGCCGAGCCGCCCCGGTGGAGCGAGCTCGAGTGGCGGCTCGCCCCGGCCGTGGCCGCCATCCACGGGATCTCACCGCTGCTCGCGACGACGCTGCGCTGGCAAGGACCACCGCACTGGCGCGACTTTCTGCAGGAGCAACGGCGGCATACGCTGCTGCGACAGCAACGCATCGACGAGCTGCTGGCGAGGATCGACGAGCGCTCGCGCAGCGCGGGTATCGGAGTCGTCGCCCTCAAAGGTGCGGCCCTGCAGGCGGCCGGCGTCTACGCCGCCGGCGATCGGCCGATGGCGGATGTTGACCTGCTGATACACCCGGCCGATGGCGAAACGGCCGTGGCGGTACTTCTCGCCCTGAGCTATTGCGACGCGGGCACCACCTGGAAGCACCAGGGCTTCGAGCCGCCGGGCGCCGAGCGGCGCGCCATTCTGGGTGAGCACGCCGACAATCCCATCAAGGTCGATCTGCACCAGCGCATTTGCGAGCGCCTGCCGCTCACGCCGACCGACCTCACGGACGTCATCTACCCGCCGCATGTCCAACCCGGGCTCAACACGTATCCCCGCGCTGCCGCGTTGTTGGCGCACGTGCTGGCGCATGCGGCGGGTAGCATGACACACCGCTGCCTGAGGCTCATTCAGCTCTGTGACATCGCGCGGCTGGCGCGAAAGATGACGCACGCCGACTGGGAGGACTTCGTGCGCCTGCACGGCCGCGGTCGGCGCTTGTGGTGGGCCGCACCACCCCTGATCCTGAGCGAGCGTTATTTCGCCGGGACGATCCCGCGCGAGATCCTGGCGCTCCTCAGCCGCGACTGTCCCAGCCTGCTGCGGGCCGTCGCCGTCCGCAGGACCGCCGCGGCAGTCTCTTATTCCTATCTCTACATCGACCCCGTGCCGGGGCTGATCTGGACCCGGTCGGTGAGCGAGGCGCTCCGCTACGTGTTACGGCAGGTGTTCCCCGGCGAGGCGAAGCTCGCGCAGATGCAGCTTGCCGCGAAGACCGGACCCTGGTCCGACGAGCCGCGCTGGCATACGCAGTCACAGGCTCGCCGCGTTTTGCAGTGGCTCGCCTCGCGGCCCACCCGCACGGCGACTCTGCAACCTGTTCGCGCCGCTCTGGCCCGGGCCCTGTGATGTCATCGAGAGCGACGATCTCGGCGGCGTCCGAGTCGGCAGATGGCGCAGCCGCCGCCCTGCTCGACACCCGCGAGGCGTTCGACAGCGTCGCCGCGGATTATGACGGGCCGCGAGGCAACAACCCGCTCATTCAGGACATGCGGCGGGAGATGTGGCGTTGGCTCGATGCGAGCTTTCCTCGCGCCAGTCGGCTCCTCGAGCTCGGCTGCGGTACTGGTATGGATGCCGTCCGCATGGCGGAACGCGGGCATCGCGTCACGGCGACGGACTGGTCCCCGCTCATGGCGCAGAGAACCGAGGCGCGCGCCGCGGCCGCGCTCCTGAGCGAGAGAATCGAGGCCCGGGTGCTCGGCGCTCACGAGCTCGATCGGCTCGAGGGACGTGCGCGCTACGACGGCGCGTATTCCAATCTCGGCGCGCTCAACTGCCTGCCTGATCTGCGCAGCGTCGCCCGCGAGTGCGCGCGATTGATCAGGCCCGGCGGGCGAATGATCTTCGCCGTCATCGGCAGGTGGTGCCCGTGGGAGATCGGCTACTACGCTCGGCGCCGCGACTGGACCCGGATCAGAGTCCGCTTTGCACGCACAACGGTTGCCGTCCGCATGAATGGACACACCGTCTGGACGCGCTATTGGACGCCACGCGAGCTTTATCGGTCCTTCGCTGCGGAGTTCAGACTCACCCACTACCGTGGCGTCTGCGTGCTCGTCCCGCCGCCGTACCTGACGTGGATGAAGGATCGCCATCCGCGGTGGCACGAGTCACTGTGGCGGTGGGATCGACGGATTTGTGGCTGGCCGCTCGTGCGTGAGACGGGGGATCACTTCCTCATCGTCATGTCGAGACGCTGACATGCGAGTCGCGCACATCGGGTTTTACCAGGATCCCGCGGACCGGGCCCCGGACGTGCTGCTCGATACCTGGCCAACGTTGGTGGACGTAGCGGAAAGCGCCGCGAGCGCCGGCGCCCGCGTGTCGGTCATTCAATCATCGGCCCATACGCGCCGGATTCAAAGGAACGGCATCGACTATCACTTCCTCCCGCTCGCCGGCAACCGCCGGCAGTCGCGGCCGGCCGAGGCGCTCCGAACCCTGCTCGCGACGCTGGACCCGCAGGTACTGCACGTGCATGGACTCGGATTCCCCGAGCAGGCGCTGCTGCTGGCCGCGGCCGCGCCGGGAATCCCCATCCTGGTGCAGGATCACGCCAACCGGCTGCCACGCTGGTGGCGGCGAGGAGCCTTCCGGCAGTGCGCGCGAGTCGTCGCGGGTGTCGCCTTCTGCTCGCGGCAACAGGCGCGACCTTTCGTCGATGCCGGCGTACTCGGGCGCGACATCGCGGTATACGAGATCCCCGAGTCGACCAGCCGTTTCCAGCCGGGGAGCGCGGCCATGGCGCGTGGCGAGGCTCGCGTCTGGGGCCAGCCGCTCCTCCTGTGGGTGGGCCATCTCGATGCCAACAAAGATCCGCTCACCGTGCTCGAGGGCATCGCGCAGGCCGCACGCATACTGCCGCGCCTGCAGCTCTGGTGTTGCTTCGGCAAGACGAAGCTGCTGCGGCGGATGCAGCGGCGGATACGCTCCGATCCCCTGCTCGAGTCCCGCGCCCACCTGCTCGGGCAGGTCAGCCATGCCCGGGTGGAGCAACTGATGCATGCAGCCGACGCATTCGTGTCCGGAAGTCATCACGAGGGCAGCGGCTACGCGCTCATCGAGGCTCTCGCCTGCGGCCTGCCACCGGTCGTCACCGACATTCCGTCGTTTCGGGCGCTCACGGACGGGGGTGCCGTCGGTCGCCTCTGGACCCCCGGGGATCCCGCCTCTCTGTGCTCGGCGCTCCTCGAGCTGACAGCACCGACGGACGCATACACCCGTGCCGCCGTACGCGCTCATTTCGAGCGGGAGTTGTCCTTCGGGGCACTCGGACGCAAGCTCATGGCAGCGTACGAGGATCTGCTGGCGCGGCGGGCGCCAGCGCCATCCGCAGCCTCGGTGGCCTTCGTCACCGATCGGCCTTGCGGGAGAGTACCGGGGTGAGCCTCGCCCGCGAGGTCTGGAGCATCCTGACGACCGGACAGCGCCGGCAGGTGCTGGCAGCCCAAGCCGTCTCGCTCCTCATGGCGCTATCGACGGTGGTCGGCATTTCCTCCATCGCCCCCTTCTTTGCGGTCCTGGGAAATCCGCATCTCATCGAATCGCATCCGCTCCTGCATTGGCTTTACGCCAACTCCGGGTTCGAGCGGCCGCGCGAATTCGAGATCGCCTTGGGCGTGACGTTCATCGCCATCGTGCTGCTGGCCGATGCGATCAATGCTGCGGGACTCCTGGCATTGAGTCGCATCGCCCTCGGCATCGGCAACGAGCTGCAGTCGACTCTGTTCGCGGAATACATGAGCCGTCCCTATCTCTTTCACACGACGATGAACAGCGCGACGCTGGTAAACAACGTCGTGTACGAAGTCGGGCGCCTGAATAACGGCGTGCTGCAGAACGGCTTCATCCTCATCACCCAGCTCATCACCGGCTGTCTCATCATCCTCACGGTGACACTGCTCGACCCGGCCGCGGCGGTCGCCATGCTGCTTGCGCTGTCCGGCGGCTATCTCCTCATCTTTTTCGGGCTGCGCGGGCGGCTGCTTCGACTCGGCAGGGCCCACGGGGAAGCGTGGTCGGAGCGGGCCCGGCTCGCCGGTGAGAGCTTCAGGCTGATCAGGGAGATTCTACTGCTGCAGGACCGCCGGCCGTTCCTCGAGGGCTTTGCCCAGGCGAGCGAGGAAGCGTCACGCACGGCGGCGCACATTCAACTCGCCGCCCAGCTGCCGAAATACATCATGGAGTGTCTGGGAGTCGCGGCGCTGGTCGGTGCGGCGCTGCTGCTCGGGCTACAGCCCGGAGGAATGAGCACATCGCTCGGGCCGCTCACGTTCGCCGCCTTCGCCGCCTATCGGCTGCTGCCCATTCTGCAGCAGGTATTCGCCGCCGCCGTCAAGCTGCGCGCCGAGCGCCCGGGCTTCGAGCGGATCGCCCCGGACCTGCGCCGCGCGCGCGCCGCGACAGCCGAGCCGCGCATCCAGGCCGCGGCCGAGGCGATCGCCGGGTGGTGCAATCGCCCACGCGGGGAGATCCTGCTCACGGACGTCTCCTTCCGCTACGCCGAGGACCGCCAGTTCGCCGTCTCGGCCATCAACGCGCGCATCCCGGCGCGATCCACGATCGCCATCGCGGGACCCAACGGCTCGGGCAAATCGACTCTCCTGGATCTCATCGCGGGCCTACTCACACCGACCGTCGGCGAGGTGCGCATCGATGGCGTTGTGCTCGATGCCACCAACATGGTTCTCTGGCAGACGGGCGTAGCCTACGTGCCTCAGACCGTCGTGCTCCTGGACACGAGCATCGAGCAGAATATCGCCTTCGGAGAGCCCCCTTGCCGGATCGATCGCTCGCGCCTGGAAGCGGCGGCACGGGCTGCGCAACTCGAGCAGCTCCTCGCGCGATTACCGCGGGGGTATGCGCATCGGGTCGGCGAGCGGGGTGTGAGCCTGAGCGGCGGCGAGCGGCAGAGAATCGGCATCGCGCGCGCGCTCTATCGAAACGCATCCGTGCTCCTGTTGGATGAGCCGACGAGCGCGCTCGATGGGCTCACGGAAGCGGAGCTGATGCTCACCCTGTCACGGCTGCGCGGCAGCTGCACCATCATCCTCATCACCCACAGGCCGGGAATGCTGCGCGCCTGCGACAGGGTTCTCGAGTTGCAGGCGGGCCGGCTGCAGGGAGTCGACTGGAATGTACGAGAGCCTCATCGCGCGCGAACGTGACTTCGATCGTCACCTGGGTCACCCGCGGGTGCGACTGGAGGACCACTCGGTGTTACCGACCCGGGCGGCACAATGGTCACGGGCTGTCTGGGCGGCGGCGCAGGCCGAAGGGCCCGTTGTGCTCGGTCGCGCCGAGGTGTCCCGAGGCCTCGATGTTGCGCGCCGTCCGATATTCATTTGCGGCACGCACCGCAGCGGCACGACGCTCGTGCGTGATCTCCTCGACGGTCATCCGGCGCTCGCCGTATTGCCCTCCGAGGGGACCTTCTTCACGGGCTCCGGGCGGGCCTTGAGCCGCCACGCGCCCGCACGACGGCTGGAATTGCTGGGCGGCGAATGGCTGCGCCGACTCGCCAACCCCATCCATCAGGCACCCTACTGGGTGCTTGGACGCTCCTCGCAGGAGCACTCGCCGTACGTTTACTTTGCACGCTGCCTCATGGCCTGGTGGCCGCTCGCGCGATGGCATGTCGGCGCCACGGCATCCTCCTGGCCGCTCACGGCCATCGCCCTGACCTACGCCCAGTGCACGGGCGGGCTGAGTGATGCCTCGTGCATCCGCTACTGGGCCGAGAAATCACCGACCAACGAGCGCTTTCTCGACAGGCTGCACGCGCAATTTCCGGACGGGCGTGTCATTCATGTCATCCGCCATCCCCTCGCGGTGCTCGCATCGCGCGAGCAGGAGGCCCGCAACGCGGGCCAGATCGCCCCGCCGCTGCGGCGGATCGCCCGCGATCTCGAGCGCTCGTATCGGATCGCGGCAAGACGCGCGCGCGAGACTGCGGACCATCGCTATTTCCTGCTGCGCTACGAAGACCTGCTCGCGGCGCCGCGGCATGCAGTCGAGCGGCTGGCGGCGTTTGTCGGTATCGATGTCCTGCCGGTCCTGCTGCAGCCCACCGTCGCGGGCCTGCCGGTCGCGAGCAACAGCTCCTTCCATGAGGATGCCATCCCGGGCCGCATCGAGCCGGGACCGGCGCAACCGCGCATCGAGGCGCTCAGCCGCGCGGCTCGCGAGCGGATCGCCGCGATACTGGGAGATGCGGCCGCGCAACTCGGCTACGAGATTGCCCGGGTCCCCGCCTGGCGACGGACGGTATTGCGTGTCGCCGCGAGGCTCGGCGTCTCCTGAGCACGAGGCTCCGTGGGCCTCGGGACGAGACTCTCTCAAGCCGCCCCGCAGCCACTCTTGCGAAAGACGACGAACATGAAGCGGCTGCCGCTCAGGCGCAGCCACGCGCCGCGACGGCGGCCCGGCCAGGCCATCCCCGCGGCCTCGCGGCCGTAGCTCGTCGGTAATCCGCTGAAGACCCGCTCGAGAACGAATGTCGGCGCGCACTGCGCGGCAAGATCCGCGGGACTGCGCCGCACGATCTCCCCGTGAGCGCCCCGTAACGCATACTGTCCCAGCCGCCGCAACCGCGGCAGGTTCCGCCACCACCACCGATAGCGCATGTCCCCGATGTAGTACGGGCTGAGAACGCTCGCCACGACTTTGCCGTCCGGGGCGGTGAGGGCGTGAAATTTGGCAAACAGCGCGCGCAGGTCTGCGACCAGATTCAGGGGCGCAAAGTTTGCCGTCACGAGATCGGCGGGACGGTGCGTACTCTCCGGCGGGCGCGCGAGAAACTCCGTGTAGTCCCCGGTCTCGAGACTGATGCGCCCGCTCGCGATGAGGTCGCGACAGTAATGCGCGAGGAACTCACACATTTTCGGGTCATTGTCGTAGGCACGGACCCTGAGGCCACGCTCGGCAAAATACTTCGAATCCAGTCCCGCGCCGGCGCCGAAGTCGAACAGCGCGCCCCCGGGCGGCGCGAGGCGCAGGACGAGCTCACGAAACGCCGCGCGCGCTCGCCGATCCGACTCGCGCGCCGAGATGGCCCGCACGTAGTCCGTGCCGGTATGAAGCGCGGTCACGGCAGCGCCTCACCGATGGCCAGAGTGAGAGACTGGAGGAAATGGAAGTCCGCCCGCCGCAACGCGAAGGCGGGATGTTGCGGGTCGCACAGGGTCGCGAGCTCCTGGTAGTCCTCGGCGATCATGTGCGGCCGCAGCCGTTCGCCGAAGGTGCCGCGAAAGATGGCCTCGAGGAGGTAGACCTCGTCCGCCTTGCGCAACGGGCTCACCCGCTCGATGACCAGCGTGCGGACGGAGATATTGCTCACACCGGCGCGACGCATCCATCCGAGGACGTTGCGCGCGCCGCGAAGCTCCCGCTCATCGAGTCCATACCGCGCCTGGTAGTATCGGCGCACCGCCTCGTGAGTCACTCGCTCGAGCCGCGAGTCCCATGCGAAGTACATCTCCGGCAGCAGCGCGCTCTGTCCGAGCGCGATACGCCCGCCCGGCCGCAACAGTTTGCCGAGCGCCGCGAGACCGGCGACCGGATCGCGAAGATGGTTGAGGGTGTTGAGCGCCCAGACGAGATCGAGCGAGCGCGGCGCGATGCAGGTGCGCAGCAGGTCGGATTGCAGCACCGCGGCGTGCGCCGGAGCCGCGGCGCGTGCCGCCTGCGCATGCGCCGCCGAGAGCTCGATACCGACGGCCAGGCCATCCGTACCGACGGCCTCAGCGAGCCGCTGCAACACCCTGCCCGTGCCGCAGCCCGCATCCAGCACTCGCATCCCCGGCGCGAGCCCGAGACCGGCAACGGCGGCCCCGAGCTCCGCTGCCGCGAAGTCGTTGAACAGCCGGAGCTTGCGCGAGTAATCCCGCCCGGCGGTATCGCCAAGCAGGCCGGAGCCGGCCGGGGATATCAGAGACTGAGGACGCGAGGATCCCTCAAGCCCACCACGCGCTTGCACAGATCCAACTCCCATGGTTGCCCGTACCTGCCGTAGCGAAAGCGCCAGGACGCAAGGCTCTTGAGCGCCACCTTCCCCATACGCGACGCCCGTACGTCCATGACCGTCGGAAAGCGGCAGCCGAGCACCGTGGTGAAATCCCGGATACGGGTACGCAGTCGCTCCGATAGCCACGGTGCCCGGGAGTGGCACCAGTAGCCGTGCCACTGTGGCTCCGCCCATTCGTCCGCGGTGGCGGGAAAGCTGACAGGTTCGCCGCTGCAGTCCCTGAGCTCCGCAATGCCTCTGGCGACCGCCGGATGGACGTTGCCGGGCGCTGGCGGCAACGGTGTGTAGACATAGATCATCACCTCGGTCTCGGGATAGCGGCGCTTGATGAGGCGTATGAAGTCGAAGGTCTTCTCCGTCTCACCCTCCGGATCGCGCGGCGGCGCCACCATGAACGAGAGCTCCGCGACCACGCCGTGTCCGCGGCAGGCCTCGATCGCAGCGAGCGTCTGGTCCGGGCGGGTCCCCTTGCGGATATCGTGCAGCAGCCAGGGGCTCGGCGACTCCGCGCCGATGTAGGCCATGCGCAGCCTGCTCTTCCTGAGCATCGCCCACGAGCGCTCGGAGAGATTCAACATCGCGTCCGAGCGCGCGAAGCACCACCAGGGCAGCTCGTGTTTCGCGAGAATCTCGAGCAGCGGCTGCATGTCCGTTTCCCGATCGAAGAAGTTGTGATCGTAGAACTGGATGCCGTCGACCCCGAGCCGCCGCGTCAGGAAACCCAGATCTTCCTCGAGCCGGGCCGCGGTCGGGAGCGCCGTCTTACCGCGAAACATCGCCGCCACGCCGCAGAACGTGCACCGGTAGCGGCAGCCGAGCGCCGCCTGATAGCCGGTCGTACGCCGGCCGAGGTAGGTGGCAGGCAAGTACTGCGCCGGATTGTCGAGCAACTCGTAGGGCAGCCGTGCGCTGAGACTCGCCGCCGTGAAGGCGCGGCGCTCGTTGTGCACGATCTCCCCGCCACGCCGCCAGCTCAACCCGGCGATGGACTCGAGCGATTCTCCTGACTGCCCGGTCAGGTATTGCAACAGTCGGCACAATGTCTCCTCGCCCTGTCCGCGGACGGCGAAATCAACGTAGGGAACGTTCAGCGCCGCCTGCGGACAATTGGTGGGAAACGCTCCCCCCCAGACGATCGGAACGGCGGGAAACCGGGCCCGAATGGCCTTGCATGCGGCAATGGCGGACCGCAGCTGCGGTCCCCCCATGACGCTGAGGCCGACAGCGCACACTTCTCTCTCGCCGATGATGCGCAACGCACGCGCGGCGAAATCATGATCCACGTTCCCGTCCAACAGAATCCAGGGGTGGCGGCCCTCGAGCGCCGCGGCCAGGCTCAACACCGCGAGCGGAAAGCGGGCGTTGCGCTGCTTGGTGATCGTCGGGTTGATCAGGAGGACACTGCCGGCATGCGAGCTCATCAGAGCGCTCCGTGCTGCTCGAGCGGCACAATGCGGTATAGCGTCAGCCGCTCACCGACGTAGCGCCCCTCCGCGTGCACCGCTACCCGATGTCCGCGCCCGTGCAATGGCGAGAGAAAGATCGATGGGTCGGCGTACGTCGACAGCAGGAGGAGCGCGCAGCCGGATCGCTTGAGGTGGTGGTCGAGTCCGTTGGCGAAGCGCTCGGCGACCCCGATCGAGCGCCACGCTCGCTCGCGATCGTTGCGTGGCTCACCGTGACGGAACGGCGGATTGAATAGAACGAGATCGAAGCGTTGTCCGGCGACCGGCTGGAAGAGATCTCCGTGCCGCGCTTCGATCTTGTCCTCGAGGCGGTTGAGCTGGGCATTGATGGCGGCGCAGCGAACCGCCGCGGCATTGATGTCGACGGCGACGACGCGGCGCGCATGCCTCGCGGCGAAGACCGCGCAGACGCCGGAGCCGGTGCCGATGTCGAGCACCTCGGCGTCAGGTCCGATGAGCGCGTCGTCGAGTCGCGAAGCGAAGAACTCCCCCGTTCGCAGCCGCTTTGGGTTGAAAACGCTCGGCGTCACGAGAATGGGCAGGCCATGCACCCGCTCGACGACGAAATCGTCGTAGCGGTGCAGGCCACGCAGCCGGCGGCTGAGATAAAGGAGCTTGACGAGCGCGCGAGTGGCCGGCGAAAAGGAGACGGCGGCCGCCGCTCGCGAAGAGCGCCCTGCACTTGAATACCCCATGGACTACGCTTCCGGATGGCACGGCATCACCCAATTGAGTTCCCCGGACGCGCTCTGCGGTTCACCGGGCCGCCGCCGGGCATCCGCGACCGTTGCGCCGGCACCAGCTCATCGTAGATCGCCTCGAAACAGCCCGCGGTGTAATCGGCGTCCTCCCAGACAGCGCGAGTCCACGCCGCCCGAGCAAGCTCCAGACGGAATTCCTCGTCTGTCAGCACCCGATGCAGCGCAGCGGCTAGCGACTGCCAGTCCCCGACCGGCACGGCGAGCGCGGCGTCCGGTGCCCATTCCGCGATGTGCCCGACCGCCGTGCCCACGGTGGGCACTCCGACCGCGGCGGCCTCGAGGACGGCCACCGGACCGGCCTCGTGCCGCGAGGACATGACCAACACATGCGCCGCCTGCATGAGCGGCAGCAGCTCTCGCTGTGTCATGAAGCCGTGGAACCGGAGCCTGTCGGCGAGACCGAGCTCCTGCGCGAGCCGCTGGATCGCGCCGCCGAGCGTGTCCTCGCCGACGATGTCCACCTGGAAGGCATGCCGGCGCTGCGCCAGTTGGGCCAGGGCCCGCAGCAGCGTCGGCTGGTCCTTCACGCGATTGAGACTCGCCACGTGCAGCAACCGCGCCGGCTCTTCCAGTGGACGCGGCGCCGGCGCTTGCGCGGGCCACGCCCGTACGCAATCGACACCGAGCGGCACCCGCCGGGCAGCGGCGCCGAGCCGGTTGAGAAGCTCGAGCTGCGGCGCACTTGCCGCAGTCAGCGCGCTCGCCGCCGCCAGAACCACCCGCTCCTGCAGTCTGCCACGCCACCTCAGACGTCCGCCGTAGCCGATGTCGGGAAGCCGCACGGGCTCGCCGCCGGCGACGTGCACGACGCTGGGAATGCCGAGCACACGCGCGCCCGACACGGCGATGAGGCCGCAGGTTCCGGAGAAGAATGACTGCAGGAGTCCGAAGGGAGCCGCGCGGTGCTCCCTGAGGATCGCCCGCAGGGCGCGCACCCGTACGGCGCCGCGCCCGATGCTGTGGACGTGCGCCCCGAGCAGGTCCCAGGCGGCGGGTGCGGGCTCCTGATGCAACGCGAAGACGTGTACTTCGTGATGCGCCGACAGGCGCTCGATGAGCGCAAGGAGTGCCGGTATGACACGGTACTCCCCGCTCCGATCGACGCCTCCGGGAACAATCAGCGCCAGCTTCATGCTCTAGTGACTCCTCCGGTACGCGCCGCGGTTCACCCGGCGCTCAGCGTACGTTCACGCACATTCCCGCCACATCGAGCAGACGCAGGTCTTGCACTCGCGCCGGCCGCCGACACGGATGGAGGCGCGAAGCGCCGTCATGTCGGCACGGTTCAGGGCCTGATCGAGCCCGTTGTGCACCTGAGCATCGCTCGGTCCGGCGATGAAAAAACACGGGCTGACATGGCCCTGCGCATCCACGACGGCCGAGAACTGCGGCGCGTTGCAGCGCACCGGCGGATAAGACCCCGCGCCGCACACGGCGGAGAAGTATTGATGGATGCGCCGCAGCTTCGCGGGACTCTCGGCAATGAATCCCGAGGCGAACGCCTCGCCGCGATCCCGCTCCAGCGCTCGGATCAGCCGCTCGAGCTCCGGGAGGTCCACGGGACGCAGCGCAAGGTCCGACTCGAAGCCCTCGTGGCGCGCGAAGGCATGCGGATTGGCGACATCCACGGCCAGGAAGGAGACCTGCAGGGCGCCGAGCTGCCGCGCCAGATCCACGAAAGAAGTCAGCTGCCAGAAGTTGGCACGCTGCAGCGTCACTCGCACGGTGACCCGCGCTCCGTTATCCGAGGCCGCGCGGATGCCTTTGCATACGACATCGAAGGCATCGACGCCGCGAATCGAGGCATAGGTCTCTGCATCGGTGCCATCGAGAGAAACCGTGGTCGTGCTGAAGAGCGAGCCGACCCGCCGCGCGTACTTGGCCAGCGAAAGGCCCGAAGTCAGCAGCCACACCTCGAGGCCCTCATCGCCGAGAAGCGCGGCGATCTGCTCCCACTGCCGGTTGAGGAGCGGCTCGCCGCCCGAAAGCACCACGGTGCGGGTGCCGAGCCGGCGCAGGCTAGGCAGGAGCCGTGAGACGGCGCCGAGGTCCATATCAGCGCGGCCGTGTTGCCAGTAGTCGCACGTCTTGCAGCGGGAGTTGCAGCGCTCGCTCAGGTACAGAGTCACGAGCGGCAGGCGTCGCAGCACATCGGGTTCGCGCGGGAGGGCTGACAAGGTGACATTGAGTTCCCCGCGACCACGGCGCGGTTCAACCGGATGAGCTCCAGCCGGTCGACCGGTTAATTGAGCCCGGGGGGGGCCGAGGCTCAGCCCCCGGGCGGATCGTCGAGGGCGAGCAGCGCGAAGGTGGCGAGCCAGTGCTCGCCCATGTAATCCCCGGTGACATGGCCGAGGGCGCTCGTGAGATGCGAGTCGATCGCCGCTTTCGCCCGCTCCCGCAGGGGATCGGTCGGCGGCAGGTCCGCCACGATGCGCCGCCAGCACCAGGCGCGGGAGAGATTCAAGCCGTCGAGATGAGCGATCTTGCCGTCGGTGCGATCGCTGACCGTCGCCGGCGTGAAGAGTGTCGCCGGTTCGCCGCGCGCGGCCTGCGGCAGGAAAGCGCCGAGCCAGGCGGCAAAGTCCTCCTTCGGCATGACATCAGCCATGAGCGCAGCTTCCATCAGCGCCGGCGACAGGAACTCATCCTGCGACGGCTCCCAGGCGGGACAGCCGCGGTCGCCCCGGTACCATCTGAGCGCCGCAGCGGCGCAGAGCCCGGCGAAGCCGGAGTTGCGGGCCGCGACGGCGTGCTCGCGCGCCAGCAGCAGCGCGAACGCGGTGTTGGAATGTACGCCGGCGCGCATGGGATAAGTGGCGAGCGGCAGATACGCCTCGAAGCGGCGCACGAACTCCCTGGCGAGCGGAGCCACGGCCGCGGCCCAGCGCCGCCCGTCCGCGCTCTCGTGCTGCAGCAATTCCGCCTGGAGCATGAGCGCCCAGGCCCACCCATACGGCCGCTCGAAGCCGCGCGTCGCCGGCTCGCCGAGATAGCGCAGCTCGCCGGCGACTTTCTCGTCGGTGAGTTGCGCATCGAGCAGCGCGCGGATCGATCCGGTTTCCGGCAGCCGCGGGAACCGGCGATGGAGCCGGGCGAGAAGCCAGTGGCCGTGCACGCAGGAGTGCCAGTCGAAGCTGCCGCAGAAGACCGGATGCAGCTCGCGCGGGCTCCTGATGTCCTGCGGACCCGTGAGCACATGATCCAGCTTGTTGGGATACTCGCGCGTGACGTGTCCGAGCGCGCTGGCGGCGAAGCGCGTGGCGATTTCCACAGTGAGCGTATGTGACACGACCTACCTCGCTCAGAATCGAAAGACCAGCAGGTACATCAGGACGATATGGCACAGCAGCACCTGGTCGCAACCGCCTTTGGGGCCGCCCCGCCCCCGCTCAGTGTCCTCAGGGCGCAGACGCCACGGTCGGGACCGGGCGAGTCAGTCCCTCGTAGGGATGAACCGGCCGCCGTGCACGATCGTGGCGAGGACTTCCTCGGACCGATGCAGCCAGGCATCCTGCTTGTCCGGAGTGATGTTGTTGTGCTCGGATTCGATCATCGGCACCGCCTCCTTGGGCCCGGGAATCTCGTCGAGCTCCGTCCAGATGCCGACTGGCGGCGCCGTGGTGTCGATGAAGCCCATTGCGATCAGCGTCGGCGCCGTGATGTGCGGCGCGAAATTGACCGTGTCGAAATACAGCGCCGTGCGCATGACCCGCGGGTCGCCGGAGTCCCAGTTGGGATAGCCGGCGCGGCGGCCGTGAAGGTCACCGTTCGAGCCGGCGCCCGAAGGCTCATTGACGAGAACCGCGGTGACCTTGCCGGGGTTCAGCCCCGCCGTGACGAGGCTCTGCTGCCCGCCCATGCTGGTCCCGGTCAGCACCACCGTCCTGCCATCCCAACGCCGTGAGCTGCGGATGTACTGCAGCGCGCGCGTGTCTCGCAGGTACATGTCGAGGAAATACGAGGTGTCACGGCTGTGGTCGCCGACCGCCGAGTAATCGATCGGCACACCCGCTTTCTGATCGGGCGGCAGATCGTGAGAGTCGACATCGAATGTCAGCCAGCCCTCCGCCGCGCGGTCCGTGGCCCACACCGGGTCCAGGGCATAGACGCCCGCCCACTGATAGATGATGAGCGCCGGAAACTTGCCGCGCCGGTCCGGGACCGCGAGATAGCCCTGGACATGAGAGCCCACGCTGTCGAGCCGCACCCGGTAGAGCTTCACGCCCGGCTGGCTCGTGGGCAGCGGCGTCAGCACCGGATCGAGCGGAATCCCGCGCAGCCTCGCCAGCTGCGCCGCCCAGAATGAATCGAAGTCCGCCGGCGCCGCCACGGCCGGCTTGAGCAGCGTCGGCGCCACCGCCGCGCCGAGCGTGGCGACCCGATTCTCCGCGAAGGCGCTGCAGGAGAATTCCGGGTGCAGCAGCTCGTAGCCGGGATATTTCGCCAGCAGCGATTTGAACGCCGGATCGCTTTTCTCGAGCAACGCCTGCAGATCCCGGTTCACCTCCGCGTATTCCGCGGGAGAGAGCGCCGATGCGAAGCCAGCCTGGTAGTCGACCGCTACGTACAGCATCGCCGGCTGATCGAACGTGGTCTCGATTGTCGCGGTGCCGGAGGTCAGATCGAAGCTGCCGGTTCTGACCACGTCCAGGTTGTTTCTCCTGATGGTGTAGCTGAAGCGCCCCTTGGGCGGTACGACATTTGGCGCTACCGTTACGGTCCAGCCGACCTTGTCGCCAAGGGCGTAGATTCCATTGGCGTGCAAAGGTGTGAACACGAGCTGCGGCTCCGCGGCCGCTGCAGCGGTCGCATATGGCGCGACTATGCAGGCAAGGAGCAGGCCGCATACGGCGGCCCTGGTGGTCCTGTTGATCATTCTGCCGACGACTCCCGCGAATGACGATGGTGAATGAACCGGTCGGCCCAACCGATGAAATACTTCATGTTGGGCGCGTCCGTGTGCCCCCCGTCGTCCTGACGCCAGGCGAGCCGTCCGGCCAGCAGCCCCTGATTGACCGGCGGCATCCGCGCGGTGAGATAGCTCCCCGCGATTTCCAACCCCTGCGCTCCGAGCAGCCGGTAGACGGGAGTGGCCGCGACCGCCGCCATGAAGCCGCCGCGCTGATCGACCCACTTGGCATCTCCCATTGCCGGGAGGCCGTAGCTGATGAAAACGAGGCGCGGCGCGCAGAGCGCTATCAGCTCATGCGCGTCGACGGGCAGATCGCCCGCGTTGCGCGGCCCGAACACGGCCTTGGCGGCGGCATATCTGAGGAAGTCGCCCGCCATCCAGTGGTACTCACCGCTGCCCGTCAGGTTCTCCAGCGTCTCGCCGAAGTTGCGGCGCAGCAGCGCGGCCCCGCCTCGGCCGGAGGAGCCTATGAGACCCATGGCAAAGCGCCGGTCGAAAGCCAACGTCACGAGCGCCGCCTTGCCGTAGCGCGACACGCCTTCGATCCCGATTTGACGGCTGTCGACGGCAGCATCGGTATCGAGGTAGTCGAGCGTGCGGCTCGCCGCCCAGCCCCACGCGCGCAATGCGCCCCATTGATCGGGCGTGCGCGGCTGACCCTTGTTGGCGAGACCGATGATGCCCTGAGTCAGCCCCGCGCCGCTGTCGGCCTGTACGATCGTCGGGTCCAGCACCGCGAAACCCCATCCGGCCGCAATCAGCTCCACGATCGAAGGCGGATCGCCGTCGGCATTGCGCCGCAGCGGGGAGAACTGAGAGCGGGCGATCAAAGCAGTGCCCGGGTGATCGCGAAACACCGCGTTGAGCGCCGGATCGGCGCGCTCGAGAGCCGAGCGCAACGCGCCGTTGATCTGGCCGAGCTCGGCATCGCTCGGCTCCGTCGGCGGGACCGGAGTCGGCCCGAACCAGAACATGATGAGAACGGGTACCCTCCCCGTCGCCGCTGCGGGAAGGACGAGCGTCACGGGGATATCGACGTTGATTGCGGGGTACGCGCTGTTGTCGACGTGACCGTTGAGACGCGTGTACACAATCGGGTACCCGCCGAGAATGCCCCGGCCTCGACCGGCGACATGCCACGTGACCTTCGGTACGTCCTTGGGGATGTGCCCGTAGACATCATTCTCCAAGGCCGAGACGATTTGCGGCCGCCGCTGCCGCCACCAGGTGGCCGCGCTCGTGACCTGGTCGCCATCATCCAGTCGCAGCGGGTCCGGCAGAGTCGGGTACGGATTGGCCAGCAGCTCATCATAGTTGGCATGATCCGGGTCGTTCTCATCGCCGCTCGCGCCGGGTCGCACCGCCTGGATGCCGAGCTGCTCCATCATGTTGCCGTGATCCGCCGCCGCCGTGAAAGTGACCGGCGGAGCCGACTCCCGCTCGCCGGGTGGCGCGGCGGAAGCCGTAAGTGTGAGAGCGCCTGCCAGGATGGTCAGGCAGATCGTCGCTGCGGATCTCATCGGCGGCCTCGCGCCCGGCGCACGAAGAGCGCGAGCGGAATGGCCGCGGCCATTGCCCGATAGCCGGCCGGCGAGGGATGCAGGTGGTCGCCGGAGTCATAGGCCGGCAGCAGCCGGTCAGGATGCCTCGGGTCGCGCATCACACGGTCGAAGTCGATCACGGCATCGAAATGCCGGTGCTGCAGGATCCAGGCGTTGACCGCTTGGCGGTCGGCCTCGCTCGCGGCCGCGGGATGATAATAATGCGAGCCCCCGTCGGGCGTGATCGTCCCGCCGATGACCGTGATGCCGTGCGCGTGCGCGCGCATGATGATCTGCTCGAATGCAGCGATGACCTGGTGAACGAGCAGGATGTGCTGCGCCGCGGAGATAGGAGCCAAGCGAGTGGCGGAATCGAGGTCGTTGATACCCTCGAGCACGATCAGATAGCGTGCTCCGGTCTGCGCGAGTACATCGCGGTCGAGGCGCGCCAGGGCGTTGGGGCCCGCGCCGTCGAGAAGCAGGCGATTGCCTCCGGTACCAACATTGAGGACGCTGAGGCCACGAGTGGCCGCAGAGGACTGCAGCCGGCGGCCCAGGTCATCCGGCCAACGCGCATTGCTGTTGTCCGGCACCGCGTGCCCGTCCGTGATCGAGTCGCCCAGCGTGACGATCGCAGCGCCGGCGCCGTGCTCTCTGACGTCGACACCGGAGATGAAGAACCAGTGAGGGACGGTGGTCGCACCCGAGAATGCCGCATCGGCGACATGATCGCCGTGCAGCAGGAACGAGGTTTCGTGCGATCCGGGGTGGCTCGTCTCCAGCTCCGGCGGTGTCTCGAGATACAGAGTGATGGCCAGATCCGAAAGCGCCGGCGCCTCGAAGGCGACCGGATCCGAGCAATAATCCGCACCTGCCGGGATGGTGACGGAAGGGCTGCCAGCGAATGTCAGCGCTTGATCGGTAGCCGCATCGATGCGGCCCGTCTCTTTCGAGACAGGCCGCGCAATTTGGACGGCAAGGATCGTGATCGGCCCCGTACCAAAGGCATTCGAGAGCCGCACCCGCAGCTCCCGGCCCCCGGCCGAGAGATGCACGATCTGCCGTAGCGTCGCATCGCGCAAGGCCTGCGGTGGCAAAGCGTTCGCCGGCTCTGGAATCTGCTGCGATGAAGCCCAGGACCCGACCCAACTCCCCGTCGCCGCAGATTTTGGGGCCTCCCCCGCGATGGCAGCGCCCGCCAGGAAGGCAGCGCACAGCAAGACCCACGGCAGTCGACATTGACGCACCACCGGATGGTAGCGATATCATCACGCCGAGACAATCTCTCCACCAATGCCCAAACCTGCCGCTGCTACCCTAGGCAGTGCCGAATAGAGGTCGTATGCAAGTCCGTCCGAAAATTCTGACTGCCTTCTGCCTGTTCCTCTTCTCCCTCCCCCTCACCGCCCAGCAGGGCACCACTCGGGCCCAGGCTCCCAACAAGGACACGAGCTACATCGCGCCCGATGGCACTGCGCACGTCACCCGCGTCGTCCCCGTGCCGCAGAGCCTCAGTCCCCAGGCGCAGAAGTTCGTGGCCGCTCCCGCATCTGATGCCTTCCGCCCGCAGACGCTGCAGCAGCGCCGCACCGGGACCGACGCATGGCAGGCTGGCGCAGGCGAAGCCTCCCGCAGGGTCTATCCGGCCAGCGTAAAGCGGAGCACCATCGCCGGCGTTCCCGTCCGCCTCGTCACCCCACTCTCCGGAATGGTCCCCGACTGCGCGCTCATCAACCTCCACGGCGGCGGATTCAACTCCGATTCCGGTTCCCTGACCGAAACCATCCCCATCGCCAACCTGACGAAAATGAAGGTTGTCGCCGTCCTCTACCGTTTGGCTCCCGAACACCCCTTCCCCGCTGCGCTCGAGGACGCCATTGCCGTCTACAAGGACCTCATCAGGACGTACAAGCCCAGCCACATCGCCACCGAAGGAGAAGGGAGAGCCAACGACCACCCCCCTCTATGGAACGTCCGCCGGCGCCATCCTAACCGGCGAAGTCGCCGTGCAGATCAAGCACCTTGGTCTTCCCGAACCCGGCGCCCTCGGCATCTTCTCCGGCTTCGGCGATTTCAGCCGCGCTGGCGACTCCCAGGCGCTCTTCGCCCTCAGCGGCCTCTCCGGTCACCTCGACCCGCCAACGGGCGACGACCACGAGTACATCGGCGCCACCGATCCCCGCGATCCTGTCCTCTCACCCGTCTTCGCCGACCTTCGTGGAATGCCGCCCGCCCTCTTCATCACCAGCGAGCGCGATTTGCTCCTCAGCGGCACCACCATCCTCGAACGCGCTTACCTCCGCGCCGGTGATGACGCCCACCTCATCGTTTTCGAAGGCCTGCCCCACGCCTTCTGGAACGACGTAAGCCTCCCCGAGTCCCGCGAGACCTATCACTACATGGCCGACTTCTTCACCAAACACCTGCGAGGAAGTCTTTCGCCGATAGCAGGTCAACCAGACTGAATCCGATATACGGAGCAATATTGATCAGCACATCGACGTCACTGTCGAATCGGGCTGTACCCCGCGCGATTGAGCCGAAGACCGCCAGCGCCGCGAGTCCGCGCTCGCGTAACGCCTTTTCGAGGGCCTTGAGCTGGGCATGGATGTTCTCGAGCTGCGGCGGGTGCCCGTGCCTATTTGCATTACTCGGTGGGTGCACGCAGATCGCAAGGAGCTCTCGCGCACGGACAGCTACATCGAAGCGTCGCTGTCCCGGCGCGCAGGCAAGCGCGTAGCCCTGGGGTCGGGCCTTCGGCCGCGGCGGCCGCCCCCTTCCCGCGTGCGACGTCCTGTTCGTCCCAGCAGCCTTCGCGCCGACCGACCTTTTTGGCCTCGAACGCCGCTGGCAAGTCGCCGTCGGATGGCGTTTAATCGGATCAGCAAGGAAGTGCTCTATCGTCTGCGGGTGGAATCCGCATAGATGATTGCCAGGGGGGATAAACACATGGGCAAGGTGACGACCGCTGACACGGCGACCTGCATTCAAGCAATAATCAGACGAGCTCTCGTAACAGCGCCGACGCTGACCAGAACTCTGCAATCCGGACGAGCGGTCCTCCATTTCGGACCATGGCGTCATGCGGCACGCGCCTTGATCAGAATGGCAAGGCCGCCGCAGGCAGAAGCGGCGGCAGAGAGCCCTCTTCTCCTTCAAATCGACACCACACAAGTCGTCAAGGCGCTTCGGGCCGACGGCATGGCCATGGCGGGAACCCTTCCGCCCGGCGTGTTGAATCTCCTACGCGCAGTCACCGATAAGTTGCCCCCTGGGGAATACGGTGATTTCCATGACGTTCCAGAGGTCCGGGCACTGACCCGTTGCGCTGCTGCTACCAACGTGGCGCGGCGGTACCTGCAGGCTGAGCCTGAGCTCCTCGAGTGCAACCTGGTCGTCTCGCGCGCCGAAAAACCCGGCGTTCCGCCCAAAAAGGGCTCGCAGCGACAGTTCCATTTCGACTATGCGGGATGGCACTCACTGAATCTGTTCATCTACCTCACGGACGTTGCCGAGCATTCCGGAGCCCACCAAATCGTCATCGGAACACACCGCGCGCGGCATGCATGGGATGCCGTCCGCGTCGCTATCCCGGATCAGGAAATCATTGATAGATTCCCAAACCGCGTACGAACGATTACCGGACCGGCCGGAACTGCGTTCTTCGAGGATACGTCCGCATTTCATCGCCGCAAGATGCATACGGAACGACGCGTGCTGCTCAACATCCTGTACGCGTCGCACCGGGCTTGGCTCAGCAAAGGGCGCCTAACCCTGAAGTACTCGGCCTTTGTGCATTCGCGCGCTGCAGCCGGAAGCGCCCGGGTTTCCCACAGCACGGTCGGGTAAGTATCGTGGTAGTCGTGCCGGATCACATTGCCGATACCGGCAATGGCGCGCCAGGGAATTTGACCTTCTGCATCCTTTGCGGGCTGCGGCAAGCGGCGGCTGGCCTCTGAAATGATTTCGAGGTTTCGCTCGACGAGTTGCCGAACCCGGCGATCCTGCCGAATTTCTCAAAGTCATAGCCGGCCGTATCTGTCTCGATGTTGGTAATCGCCTCGAGCATGTGATCAACATAGATGCCGGCATCCCTGTTCATCAGAATACGGCGCGTGCTTCGCGGATGACGCGATCACGAATCGCCGGATCAAGCCCCTCTCGCGTCACTACATCGACTGTCCGACCCAACCGGTCCTCGAGGAAGTCCTTTACCGATACGAGGTCGACAAGACTGAATCTGACATCCGGCTCAATGTCGATGAGCACATCCACGTCACTGTCAGGTCGGGCGGTGCCTCGTACAGTTGAGCCGAAGAGCGCCAGCGCGGCGAGTCCACGTTCTCGTAACGGCCTCTCGAGAGCCTTGAGCTCGGCATGAATGGTATCGCTTTGCGGCGGCTCACTCCGCGGCCATCGTGAAGCGCCAGCCTCGCCGCCGACCAGCAATCGCAACGCCTCGCGGACCACCTCGCTGGCATTGCTGTAGAGCCCCGAGTCCACCTTGCGTCGGATGTATTGCTCGAGCTCTGGAGTAAGGGACACATTCATGGCAGAACCTCCAGTAGCAGATTATAGCAATCCTTGACATTTTTTGCTATTCTGCGGCCTCATCGCGGGCAGGCACCCAAGCGCTCCGTATGTCTATAGCCGCGTCGGCGAGCCGCTCCGCTGGGATCAGCGCCTCAGGATGCCGCGCGCAGAGCTGACTCGCCTCCTCGAATCAGATCGCAGTCAGATCCTCAGAGACGCCAGAGTCTGCTCCTAGCGCACTAGCTCCGCGAAGCGGGGCAGGTCGATGTTGCCGCCGCTGATCAGGACACCGACGCGCTCGCCCGGCCGATGAAACTGCTGCGACAGCGCGGCAGCGGCTCCCAGGCAACCGGTCGGCTCGACGAGCATCTTCATGCGCTCGGCAAAGAACTTCATGGTGTCGATCAACATCGGATCGCTCACCGTGACGATGTCATGGACCAGCGCGCGGATGATCGGGAAGTTGTGCTCGCCGAGGAACGTAGTCAGCGCACCATCGGCGATGGACCGCGGCACTGGAATCCGAATGACCCGCCCAGCACGGAAGGACTGCTGGCCATCGTTGCCCGCCTCCGGCTCGACACCGATGACGCGGCAGCGCGGGCTCATCGCATTGGCGGCGAGCGCGCTGCCGGCGAGCAAGCCCCCGCCTCCTAGGCACACGAACAGGACATCGAGCTCACCGACGAGCTGAAACAGCTCCCGGGCCGCAGTTCCCTGCCCGGCGATCACTTGCGGGTGGTCGTATGGCGAGATGACCGTCAGACCTCGTTCCGCCGCAAGCGCCGCACAGATCTCCTCGCGGCTTTCCTTGTAGCGATCGTAGAAGATGACCTCGCCGCCATATTCCCGGGTCGCGCTCACCTTCGCCGCAGGCGCATCCTTCGGCATCACGATCGTCGTCGCCACGCCCTGCAGCCGTCCCGCGAACGCCACCGCCTGCGCATGATTGCCTGACGAGTAGGCAACGACTCCATGCCGGCGCTGCTCCGCGCTCAGCGTCGCAATAGTGTTGTAAGCACCGCGAAACTTGAACGCACCGCCGCGCTGCAAATTCTCGCATTTGAAAAAAACCTTGGCGTCGGCCCTGGCGTCCGCAGTCCTCGAGGTCATCACCGGCGTACGATGCGCGATCCCTTCGATCCGCGCCGCCGCCGCTTCGACATCGGCGAATGTGACCGGTAATTTTGCCGGCGTTGCAGCCGGGGATGTGTTGATCGAGTCAACCATGCTCGGCGCAATATATCAGGCCTGGCGGCCTACGCTCAGACCTTCTCCATCGCCAGCGCGATGCCCTGGCCGACGCCGATGCACATCGTGCAAAGCGCCCGTCGTCCTCCTGAGCGCTGCAACTGATACATCGCGGTCGTGGCGAGACGCGCTCCGCTCATGCCGAGCGGATGCCCGAGCGCGATGGCGCCTCCTTGCGGATTGACATGTGCAGCATCGTCAGCGATTCCAAGCTCGCGCAGAACCGCGAGCGCCTGGGCGGCGAAGGCTTCGTTGAGCTCGATCAGATCGAAATCGGTGATGGCGAGCCGCAAGCGGTCCAGCAGCCGCCGCGTTGCCGGAATCGGCCCCAATCCCATGACCCGCGGGGCGACGCCGGCCGCAGCCGCTCCGACGATTCGCGCACGCGGCGTTAGCCCATAGCGCGCAACCGCTGCTTCGCTGGCCAGGAGCAATGCACAGGCGCCGTCATTGACGCCGGAAGCATTACCCGCAGTCACCGTGCCGCCGCGACGGAATGGCGTACCGAGCTTGGCGAGCGCCTCGAGGCTGGTGGCCCGCGGATGCTCGTCGCGATCGACGACGATGGGTTCTCCTTTCCGTACGGGAATGGAGACCGGCACGATCTCCTGCGCCAGATTGCCGTTGGCCTGAGCCGCCGCGGCGCGTTGCTGGCTGCGCAGCGCAAAGGCATCCTGGTCCGCGCGGCTGACCCGGCACTCCTCGGCAACGTTCTCCGCCGTCTCCGGCATGGAGTCGATGCCGTACTGCTCTTTGAGGATCGGATTGACGAAGCGCCACCCGATGGTGGTGTCGTGGAACTCCATGTCGCGGGCGAAGGCAGTCTGCGCTTTGGAAACCACGAACGGCGCCCGGCTCATGCTCTCGACGCCACCGGCGATCATCAGGTCCGCCTCGCCCGCCGCAATCGCGCGCGCCGCAATCGCAACGGCGTCCAGCCCCGAGCCGCACAAGCGATTGACCGTCGCGCCCGGCACCTCCTGCGGCAAGCCGGCAAGCAGCAGAGCCATGCGCGCCACATTGCGATTGTCCTCGCCTGCCTGATTGGCGCATCCGTAAACGACATCATCGAGCGCTCCCCAATCGACCTTCGGCTGCCGCGAAAGCAGCGCACGGATGGGAATCGCGCCCAGATCATCGGTTCGCACTCCCGACAGAGCCCCGCCGTAGCGGCCAATGGGGGTGCGCACGGCATCGCATAGATAAGCGCTTTTCATCTGATTTAATCTGACACAGGAATATTCACGAAGCAATGTTTTTTGTGTCACGTCCCGAGCGGTCCGGCCGACCGCGGCCCGGCAGCCGCCCGTCGTCCGATTTTCGGTCACGCATCGCAGGGTACCGCCTGCCAGCGCCACGCTCCTGCTAAAATTTCGCCCGCCGCGCGGTCACGACTCCGCCGGCAAGCTGGTGGAGAACGACGGTGCCCACGTACGAATATCGCTGCGAAGCCAATGGCCGGGTGGTCGAGGTCCGGCACAAAATGGCCGAGAGGCTCGCGACCTGGGACGAGCTTTGCGAGCGGGCCGAGATTTCCCGCGGCAAGACGGATCCGGCGGCTCCCGTCGAGAAGCTGATCTCGGCGGGCTTCATCAGCGCGGGTCCGAGCACGAGCGAGCCCGCATGTGCGGCCCCCGCTTGCGGCAACGGCTTCTGCGGCTCCGGCGCTTGCGGCATCGGTGATTAAAGCCCAGATAGCGCGCAGCCGCCTGGCGCGGTTTCTGCACGCCAGCGGCTGGTTCCCCCATGTCCCGCTCGCGATCCTCGTCGGCGCGACGGGACTGCTGCAGATCCTCCTGACCTCGGGCTCCTTGAAGCGCCTGCTTGCCGCCAGGGGGCATCCCATCGTCTCGCTGGCAGGCGGCCTGGGGATTCCCGAGATCCGTGGCGCGCCCCAGGAGGCGATCGGCGGGCTCCTCATCATCGTCGGCATCGGCCTCTTCTGGCGGTCCCGGCTGGCATGGGTGATCGCCTTCCTGCTCGGGCTCGCCACCGTGGGCCTCGAGCTCTCGCCGGTCTCGACTGCCTCGAGACCGATCGAGGTCTTCAGCGTCGTGCTGTTGCTCCTCCTCTTCGTATCCCGGCAGAGCTTCACCCGAGTGACCCTCGCCACCGCGACGCTCTTCGCCCTGATGGGCGTCCTGGCGACGTTGGGTTACGGCGTGGTCGGCTCGTATGTACTCGGCGGCGATTTCAGTCCCAACATCACCAATTTCGTCGACGCCGTCTATTTCACCGTCGTCACGATGGCGACTGTTGGCTACGGCGACATCACCCCCAGAACGACCGACGCGCGGATCTTCACGATCTCGCTCATCGTGCTGGGTCTTGCGGTGTTCGCCACGGCTCTTCCCGCCATCGTCGCGCCGCTGATCGACAAGCGGATGATGAATTTCCTGCAGCCCAGGAGGAGAAAGATGAAACGCGCCTCTCATGTGATCGTGGTGGGCGACGGCCCGCTCGCCCGGGATGCAGCCCGGGCTCTGGCCGCGCGCGGACTGCAGACGACCGCGATCCTGGCGGAGAAGCCCGATGCGGAAGCGGCTCAGCCTGGGGACTTCATCGTCGGGGACGGCAGCGATACGGAGACGCTCCGCCAGGTCGACGCTACCGAGGCGCGCGCCGTACTGGCGCTCAGTGAAGACGATTCCTACAACGCCTTCGTCGTGCTCGCCGCCAAGGAGGTGAGTCCGAATGTGCGCACGGTCGCTGCGGTCAGCGACACCCGCAACACCGGCCGCGTCGCGCGCACCCGCCCCGATGTGATGCTGACGCTGCCGCAGCTCGGCGGTGAGCTGCTCGCCATGGCGCTGAGCGGCGAGGAGATCAAGGCCGACCAGCTGATCAGCCAGCTGCTGAAGCTCGGCTAGCGCGCCGCCGGGGATCGAGGTCCCCTCCCTTCCGGGAGAGAAAGACACCGCACCCCAAGGGAATGTCGGACCTCGTAGCCCGTATTGCAATATGCCAAGACCTGGATGACCCGGAGCCGCGTAATGCCCTCGCTTTTCGATCCGCTCAAGGTAGGCGACCTGCTGCTGCCGAATCGCGTCCTCATGGCGCCCCTCACACGCAGCCGCGCCGGCGTGACCCGCACGCCGAACGTCCTGATGGCGGAGTACTACGCGCAGCGCGCCTCGGCAGGGCTGATCGTTTCGGAGGCCACCGTGGTAAGCCCGATGGGCATCGGATACGCGGACACCCCAGGTATCTGGTCGACTGAGCAGGTCACAGGCTGGCGGCAGGTCACGGAGGCGGTCCACGCCGCCGGCGGCCGGATGTTTCTCCAGCTCTGGCACGTCGGCCGGATCTCGCATCCTGTTTTCCTCGACGGCGAGCTGCCTGTCGCCCCCAGCGCCCTCGCGCCCGGTGGCAACGTCAGCCTGCTGCGGCCGGCAACCCCATTCGTGGTACCGCGTCCGCTCGATCGCAGCGAGATCCCGGAGATCGTGGCTGCCTTCACCCGCGGCGCGCAGAACGCGGAGCTCGCCGGTTTCGACGGTGTGGAGCTGCACGGGGCCAACGGTTATCTCCTCGATCAGTTTCTCCAGGACAGCAGCAATCACCGCGATGACGACTACGGCGGCCCGGTGGAGAATCGCGCGCGATTGATGCTGGAGGTTACTGACGCTGCCGTATCCGTATGGGGACCCGGCCGTGTCGGCGTGCACCTCGCCCCTCGCGGTGACGCGCATTCCATGGGGGACTCGAATCGCGCAGCAACGTTTGGCTATGTCGCCCGCGAGCTCGCGCGTCGGAAGATCGCATTCATCTGCGCGCGCGAACACGTAGGCCCCGACAGCATCGGCCCCCAGCTCAAGGCCGCCTTCAGCGGCGTCTACATCGCCAACGAGGGCTTCACCCACGAGAGCGCCCAGCAAGCGCTCGACGCTGGCCGGGCCGACGCCGTCGCCTTCGGCAAGCTCTTCATCGCCAACCCCGACCTGCCCGCTCGCTTCCTCTCCGCGGCGCCCCTCAACGCACCGCTCACCGACACGTTCTATCGCGGCGGCGCATCGGGTTATACGGACTACCCAACTCTCGGCACCGCGGGAGCGGAAGGCGCGGCAAACGGAGTGCGCGCGCAAGCCACCGGCTGAGCATACGGCCCCGAAACGCTGAGGCTGGCCATTTCGGCGCGCGTGCCCTATCGTCGCGCGGTGAAGAGCGTCCTGATCGTCTATCACTCGACCACGGGCGGCACGCTTCAGATGGCGGAGGCAGCCGCAACGGGGGCGAAGCGCGAGGCCGGCGTGACGGTGCGGCTGGAGGCTGCCGCTGCGGCGGGCGCGCAGGCGTTGCTCGAGGCGGACGGGTATATCTTTGCCTGCGCCGAGAATCTCGCCGCCATGTCGGGTGTCATGAAGGACTTCTTCGACCGCACCTATTATGCGGTGCTGGACCGCCTCCAAGGTCGCGCCTACGCCACGCTCATCTGCGCCGGAAGCGACGGCAGCAACGCCGCCCGGCAGATCGAGCGCATCGCCACGGGCTGGAGGTTGCGCGACATCGCAGCGCCGCTCATCGTGTGCACCCACGCGCAGACGCCCGAGGAAATCCTGCGCCCGAAACGGATAGCAGCGGAAGACCTGGCGCGCTGCGAAGAGCTCGGCGCGACGCTCGCGGCCGGCCTCGCTCTCGGCATTTTCTGATCGGAGCCCGTGCTAGCATGCGAGCCATGAGCGACATGCAAGGCGACTGGAACGGCCCTCCTCACGACCCCGGAATCAAACCCGGTGTTGCCGTCCGCCTCTCGAAGTACGTCTGGCGCGTCACCGCAGGAAACCCTGGCCGCATGACCGGCCCCGGCACCAACAGTTATCTCGTAGGCGCGGGCAACGACTGGTCGGTCATCGACCCCGGCCCCGCGGATGACCGGCACATGAGCGCGCTGATCGGCGCTGCTTCCGGCAAGGTGCGTCAAATCCTGGTCACGCACACCCACGAAGATCACTCGCCCGGCGCCGCACCGCTGAAGTCCGCCACCGGAGCCCCCCTCCTCGGCCGAACGACGACCCACCGCCACTGGCAGGACTCCACGTTCGCGCCCGACCGCGTACTTCACCACGATGACCGCGTGACAGTCGGCTGCGGCGCGACACTTCGTGTCATCCACACGCCCGGCCACGCCAGCAACCACGTGTGCTTCCTCCTGGAAGAAGAACGGATCCTCTTCACAGGCGACCACATCATGCAAGGCACGACCCCGGTCATCGATCCGCCCGACGGCGACATGACCGCGTACATCCGCTCCCTCGAATCCCTCCTTCGCGAGCCACTGGACCACCTGGCCCCTGGCCACGGCACCCTGATGCCCGACCCTCAGTCCGTGATCCAGACCCTGATCAAACACCGCCTGTGGCGCGAGGCCAAGGTGCTGGCCTCCCTCCCGCGCCAACACCCGGAGTACCTCCCCACCCTGGTCCGACGCGCCTACGACGATGTTTCATTGCAGCTGCACGCCCTCGCGGAGCGCTCCCTCCTCGCCCATCTGCTGAAGCTCGAAACCGAGGGCCGCGCCCGCCGCAGTGGCGAGGGCTGGACCAGCGTCGAAATCTCGTCCCTGGAGCGCAAGGCTTGAACAAATCCGCACCTCCGACATTCGGTCTCGTCGCGGGGCTTGGAGTTGGCGCGGCCGTGTTCTATTACCGCTCGTTGGTGGCGGCGCACCTCGAGAGGGGTCTCACCCCGCGGATTCTCATGACCCATGCCGACGTGCGGCAGACCATGAGATTGGCGCAGGAGCGCAGGGTCGATGAGCTTGCGGCGTATCTGGCCGGATTCCTGAGCCAATTGGCCGCCGGCGGCTGCACTCTCGCAACGATTCCCGCTTTCTCACCCCAAGTCTGTGCCACGCAGTTGGCAGAGATGACACCTCTGCCTCTGATCGGCCTGCTGGAAACCGCCGTAGCCGAGGTCAAGCGCCGAGGCTTCACCCGAGTCGGCGTCTTCGGCGCGCGCGTGACCATGGAGACCAGGTTGTTCGGCGCGCTGAGCGGCCAGGCGGAAGTCATCGTCCCCGCGCCGCCGGACCTCGATCTCGTGAGCGCGACTTACAGCAGTATCGTGGAAAAGGAAGCAGCACTCCCCGAGGAACTCGAGAGCCTGCGCATCCTGGCCCACGAACTGATCGAGAAGGAACGTCTCGACGCAATCCTGCTGGCCGGCACCGACTGGTCGTTCGTCTTCAACACCAAAACCGCCGACTTCCCCCACATCGACGGCGCGCGCACCCATATCCAAGCGATCATGCACGAGCTGGTAGGACCCGAAACCAGGCCGGCTTTCGCGTCACCAACAGCTCGATAGCCCCAAATTGCCAGAAAGGAGCGCCTCACAGCTCTCTCGTCGCTAGGTACTCCACCGCCAGTTGAGGATCTCCGGCATGTCCTCCCCCACCTCCTGAATGTACTGCCGGTGCTCGATCAGCTTATCCCGCATTTCCTGCTTGATATACCCGACCAGCGACCCGAGCTGCGGCAACCGATCGACCGTGTCCGACACCAGATGAAACCGATCGAGATCGTTGAGCACCGCCATGTCGAACGGCGTGGTGATCGTGCCCTCCTCCTTGTACCCGCGCACGTGGAGATTGCCATGGTTGGCCCGCCGGTACGTCAGCCGATGGATCAGCCAGGGATAGCCATGAAAAGCGAATATGGTCGGCTTGTCGGGCGTAAAGAGCGCATCGAAGTCCCGCTCGCTCAAGCCGTGCGGGTGCTCGGTCTCCGGCACCAGCTTCATCAGATCGACCACATTGATCGTCCGGATCTTGAGCTCCGGCACGTATTCGCGTAGCAGCTTCACCGCCGCCAGCGTCTCGAGCGTCGGCACATCCCCCGCACACGCCATGATGACGTCCGGCTCGCTGCCGCGGTCCGTGCTGGCCCACTCCCAGATGCCGATGCCCGCGGTGCAGTGCTTGACCGCCCGATCCATCGTCAGCCACTGCGGCGCCGGGTGCTTCCCCGCGATTACCACATTGACATAGTGCCGGCTGCGCAGGCAGTGATCCATCACCGACAGCAGGCAGTTGGCATCGGGGGGCAGGTAGACCCGGATGATGTGCGCCTTCTTGTTCACGACAACGTCGAGGAACCCCGGGTCCTGATGCGTGAAGCCGTTGTGATCCTGGCGCCATACGTGCGAGGACAGCAGGTAATTCAACGAGGCGATCGGCCGCCGCCACGGAATCTCCCGCGTCACCTTCAGCCACTTGGCGTGCTGATTGAACATCGAGTCCACGATGTGCACGAACGCCTCGTAGGAATTGAACACGCCGTGGCGGCCGGTGAGGAGATAGCCTTCGAGCCAGCCCTGGCATTGATGCTCGCTCAACACCTCCATCACGCTTCCCTGCGGCGCCAGATGATCGTCCCCGGGGATGCGCTCGGCCATCCACTGCCGGTCCGTCGCCTCGAACACGGCGTTCAGGCGGTTGGAGTTGGTCTCATCCGGGCCGAAGAGCCGGAAGATGCGCGGATGCTGATTGAGCTTTATCACATCCCGCAGGAAGCGTCCCAGCACGCGAGTATCTTCCGCGTCGACGGCGCCTGGCCGCGGCACTTCGACCGCATACCGGCGAAAATCGGGACAGGCGAGATCCTTGAGAAGAAGCCCTCCATTCGCGTTTGGGTTCGCGCCCATCCGTCGCGCGCCCTCCGGCGCAAGCTCCGCGAGGTCGCGCCGCAGGGTGCCGCCGGCATCGAACAGCTCCTCCGGGCGATAGCCCTTCATCCACTGCTCGAGAAGCTGCAGGTGCTCCGGGTTGGTGCGCACCGCCTCGAGCGGCACCTGGTGTGCGCGAAACGTGCCTTCCACCTGCTGGCCATCGACGCTCTTCGGCCCCGTCCACCCTTTGGGCGTACGCAGGACGATCATCGGCCACCGCGGCCGGTCGTCGAGCCCCTCTGCTCGGGCCGCGGACTGGATGCGCCGGATGTCGCCGATCACCGTGTCGAGCGTCGCGGCCATCAACTGGTGCATGCGTGCCGGATCGTCGCCTTCGACGAAGTACGGCGAGTAGCCGCAGCCGCGCAGATACTCCGTGAGCTCCTCCTTGCCGATGCGCGCCAACACGGTGGGATTCGCGATCTTGTAGCCGTTCAGGTGCAGGATCGGCAGTACCGCGCCGTCGGTGGCGGGATGCAGGAACTTGTTGCCGTGCCAGCCGGCCGCGAGCGGCCCGGTTTCGGCTTCGCCATCGCCGATGACGCAGGCGACGATGAGCGCCGGATTGTCGAACACCGCGCCGAAGGCGTGGCTCAGCGAGTAGCCGAGCTCGCCGCCCTCATGGATGGACCCCGGCGTCTCGGGCGCCACATGGCTCGGAATCCCGCCGGGGAAGGAGAACTGCCGGAACAGCTTGCGCAGTCCCTCCTCATCGCGCGTGATGTTGGGATAACGCTCGGTGTAGCTTCCTTCGAGATAAGTGTTGGCGACGAGCGCGGGGCCGCCATGACCCGGGCCCGCGACGTAGATCATCTCGAGCTCGTACTGGCGGATGATGCGGTTGAGATGCACGTAGATGAAGTTCTGCCCGGGCGTCGTGCCCCAGTGTCCGAGCAGACGTGGCTTGATGTTGCGCGACTCGAGCGGCCGGCGCAGCAGCGGGTTGTCGTAGAGATAGATCTGGCCGACGGAGAGATAGTTGGCAGCCCGCCAGTAGGCATCCATCCGCCGCAGCAACTCCGGGGAAAGGGGTTCCGTCATCGCGCACCTCCGGGGAAGCGTCGCTATAATCGCGCGCCTGGCCCATATGGTAGCGGCTAATGCCGGTGCCTACCTCAGTGCTTGATACCGCCCTGCTTGATGCTCTGCCTGAGCGTGTCGGCCACTTCCCGGGGAAAGACTCCGGTGACGAGCAGCCGGTACTCCGCGTCGTCCATTATCTCGACCCGGTTACGGCCGTGTGACTTCGCCTGGTAGAGGGCTTCGTCGGCAAGCTGCAGTGCACCACCCGGAGTGCGTCTGATGTCGGGCCCGACGACCGCGACGCCTATGCTGACGGTCAACACCATGCCGGCGCGCGATGCCCTGTGCTCGACGGCCAGCGCCTCCACGGCCTTGCGAATCCGCTCCGCGGTGGCAGCGGCACGATTGGCGTCCGTGTCGTAGAGGATCGCCGTGAACTCCTCGCCGCCGTAGCGGGCGACGAGGTCGAGCGGCCGGCGCACGCAGCCCTGAATCGCCTGCGCGACCTTGCGCAGCGCGACATCGCCCGCCTGGTGTCCGTAGCGGTCGTTGTAGGGCTTGAAGTGATCGACGTCCAGCAGCAGGATCGCGAGCTCGCGCCCGTCCTCGGCCGCCTGGCGCCACAGCCGCGGCAGGTACTCGTCGAATACCCTCCGGTTCTTGGTCCAGGTGAGCACATCGTGCTGCGCCAGCTCGGCGACCAGCTGGCTCTCGAGGAACGCGCGCCGCGAGCGCTTCTCGATCTGTTGCGCCGCGACGGCGAAGGCGACGAACGCGGTCACGGCGAACGCACCGCTGCGGAAGGCAATCGTCGGCGGCAGGTGAAATGCAAAGGCCGCCGCCAACATCGACGCGCCCGACAACAGGACGACGAGCAGCGCCGCGCGGTACCGCAGTCCCATGAAGTAGAAGGGGCCGAGGAGTAGCAGCGGCAGCAGCATCAGGACATCGAGCTGTCCGTGCGCGGCCACCCGCACGAGCTGCGCCGCGATGACGCTGTTTCTCACCGGAATCAGGATCTGCGCCCACGGCAGGTAGTAGCGCTCGTAGCCGCGGCCCCACGCAAACCAGAAAAGGATGAGCGAACAGGCGCTCACACCGAGGAACACCGGAGGTGAGGACCTGACGACCCAGCTGCCGCTGATCAGGACCTCGAGACCGCGCAGCCCAATGAGCAGCACCGCCAGCGTGCACGAGAGCCGCACCAAGGTGTGGTTGTCGCGCAGAAAGACTCGGAGGTAATCGGCCTCCATTGCGGGTGCAAAGCGCGCAGCCGGACGCGCCTTACGCAGCTCAGCCGCGTAGGGCGAGTCGTGCAGCCCCTCGAGGCTCGGCGGCGACGTCGTCATCCTCGGCACAATATGCCCGTTCGGCTCCGGCCGGTGTGATCGGCTCCAAGGTATGAGCCTCGGGCGCAGCCGCAGGCTCCGCCGGGGCCGAGCCCCAGCAAAATCAAGTAACTATGGGCTATTTCGGCCCTAGGGCTTCAGCTGGCCGCGAATCTCCCCGCCCGGGTGTGCGGCACTGTGCACATTGATGTAGAGGTCACCCGCCTGGAACTCCTTGTACTGGTCCGGGGAGAGCTTCGAGCCGTCCGGCACGACCCAGGTCCCGTGCGGCCCCGGCGCCAGGGCGATGATCGGCTTCCCGGCCGTGCCCGGCGCTCCCTCATGAATGTGAGCCATGGTGCCTTTGACGCCGTGAGTAGTGACCTTGCCGCTCACCGTACCGTCGGCAGCGACCTCGATCACGCCGGAGCCTCTGGCCATCGTCTTCACTGGCGGCGTCTCGTGACTGCCCTTCAGTTTCACGTGCACCGTCGCCGCACTCGCCAGTCCCACTCCTGTCGCGAGCAGCACGGCCAAGCCGATGGCCGCGGCACGTCGTAATGTGGATGTCATGATTGCGCCTCTTGTTTATGGCTCTTGGCGGCAAACATATCACTGCGGGCCCATGCGCGTCATCCGTACTCAACTCGGTGGCGCGGCCGCCCGTCGCAGCGTGAGCCCGACCACCACCGGCATCGCGAGCAGTACCAGCGGCAGCTGCACCAGCGCCCCCGCGATGATGGCGATGGCGAGCGGCTGCAGCATCTGATCGCCGGAGCCGCTGATCGCCGCGCCGAGCGGCACCAGCGCGAGGATCATGGCGAGCGTGCTCATGGTGATCGGGCGCAGCCGGTTGAGCGCCGCCTCCTGCAGCGCCTGCCGCGGCGGCATGGCTGCGCTCGAGCTCGCTGATACTCCGAGACGAGGAAGATCGCCATCTCGGTCGCGATGCCGATGATCATCACCATGCCCATCATCGCCGTGATGTTGAGCTCGACTCCGGTGAGCCACAGGCCGATGAAGACCGCGCCCGTGGAAACGAGCGAGCTGGCGATGATGATGACCGGCAGCCAGAAGCGCTCGTAGAGGAAGAGCAGCAGGATGAATTCCGCGGCCAGCGCCGCGGCGAACACCTTGATCATGCCGTGCACGGCCTCCTGCTGCTGCTGGTACTGGCCGCCCAACGTGTAATAGACCCCCTGAGGCAACAGGCCCGGAGCCGCCAGCGCCTTCTGCACCGCCGCGATCGTCGAGCCGAGATCGTGACCGCCGCTCGATCTCCGCGGTCACCGCCACGACCTGCGCGAGATTGTCGCGCGTGATCTCGGGCTGGCCGGCGACGAAGCTCACCTTGGCCACCGTTGCAAGTCGCAGGATCTTCCCGGTCCCGGAGCGGATGGGCAGGTCATCGAGCTCATCCCGATAGATCTTCCGCTGCGGCGGATCGAGCCACAGCCGCACCCCAACGTTCTGCACCGTGCCGAGATAGCTGGGTGACGACCGAGCCGTGGAGATACTGGTTGAGCTGGCTTGCGACCTCCGCGGGCGTCAGCCCTTCCATGGCCGCGGCGGCCGGGTCGACGTGGATATCGAGCGCGTCGCCGGCCGGCACGACGCCGTTGTTGACCGAGGCGGGCTCGATGCCCGGGACCTTCGAGATCGCCTCCGCCACCTTCGTCGCGACGTCGCCGAGGACCGCGGGATCCTTGGCACTCAGCTAGACCACCACCGGCTGCGGCCGCCCGACCATGTCGCCGATCATGTCGCCCAGCAGCTGGTGAGTGTCGAAATTGATGCCGGGCACCTGGGTGGTAATCTTGCCGTTGATCTCGTCCATCACCGTCCCAAATCGGCGGACGCTTGGCGGGATCGATCAGCCGGACGAAGAAATCGCCCTGATACGCTCTCGGCGAGGTCGCCGCCCAGTCCGGCGCCGGTGCGGCGCGAGTAGGTGTAGACATACGGGTCCTTCCTGAGGATGGCCTCGACCTCGGACAGCTCGCGATTGGTCTCGGCCAGCGAGGTGCCCTGGCGCGGTGTGGTAATCGAGCACGAAGCCGCCCTCGTCCATCCTCGGCAGGAAGCCGGTCCCGACGCGCAGGTAGGCGAAGAGCCCGACGGCGAGCAGCACCGCGACTCCGGGAGCGAGCAGGATCGGGCGCGCGAAGAGTCTGCCGAGCAGGCGTCCATGAGTGCGCTTGAGCCAGGTCTCCTTGCCGTGCGAGGGGTCGTGCCAGCTGCCGAAATCGATGATGCCCCGCGCCAGCAGCGGCACCGTGAAGGCGGTCAGGATCAAGGAGATGACGAGCGCCGAGGCCATCGTCAGCGACAGGAACTTGAAAAATGCGCCGGTGACGCCCGGAGAGGAAGGCGAGCGGCAGCGAAGATGATGATGGTCGCGAGGCTCGAGCCGAAGAGCGGCGCTCAGGAACTCCCTTGCCGCCGTGCAGCACCGTCGCATGGGGATTCTCGATGCCAGGCACGCCCGCGCGGCGCGCGATGTGCTCGATCATCACGATGACATCGTCGATCAGCAGACCGATCGCCGCGGCGATGCCGCCCAGCGTCATGATGTTGAAGGTCATGCCCAGGACGGAGAGCAGCAGCACCGTGATCAGTACCGACAGCGGCACCACCATCATCGCCACCAGCGTCACCCGCCAGTTGCGCAGGAACGCGAGCATCACCAGCGCGGCGAACACCAGCCCGATCAGGATCGCCTCCTCGAGCGCTGCGATCGAGGAGCGGACGAGCTCGGTCTGGTCGTACCACTTGTACAGCTCGATCGAGCCCGGCTGGGTCTTCATGAAGGCATCGAGCCGCTGCTGTACCTCCTTGGCCAGGCTGAGCGAGTCGGCGCTGTCCTGCTGGTACACGTCGAAGGTCACCGCCGGCTGGCCGTTATCGTCCACCAGCATCCACTGCGGCACCGTGCCCATCGTCACCTTGGCGATGTCGCCGAGCGCACGATGCCGTCTGACCCGGTGTGCAGCGCTACACTGCGTACCGAGTCGATCGTCGTGAAGGCATTGTTGCTGATCGGCGAGGTAGAGCAGATCGTTGTCCTCGAGCCTGCCCACTGCCTGGATGCGTGTTGGTCGACGAGAGGGCGTTCGCGACATCGGCCAGAGTCAGGCCATACGCCCGCAGCCGATTCGGATCGACGGCGACCTGTACCTCCGGAGTCTGGCCGCCGAGGACGCCCACGCGCCTGACGCCCGGAATGCCGGTGAGCAGCGGCACGATCTGGTACTGCGCGAGCTGACGCAGGTCCGATGGCGAGACGCTCTTCGAGATGAGCGCGTAGGAGACGAACGGCATGATGGCGTTCGGGCTCATCTGGATGATGTCATAGCTCGTGCCCTGAGGCAGGGACGGCAGCTCCTGGGCGAAGGCCGCATCCACGGCGAGCAACGCCTGGTTCATGTCATAGCCCCAGGGGAAGTTCACGAAGACTTCCGCCGATCCGCGCGAGGTGGTCGACGTCACCTCCTGCGCCCCGGGCACCGCGCGCGCCACCTGCTCGAGCGGCTCGGTGACTTCCACCAGCATCTGCCGCGCCGGCATGCTGCCGGCGTCGATTTCGACACGGATGCGCGGGAAGCTCGTGATCGGGAAGAGCCCGACGGGCAGCGATATGGCGGCGAAGACACCGGCGAGCGCGAGTGCGAACGCGATGGTGAGAAAAGAGCGGCGGTGCCGCTCCACCGAGGCGGCGAAGCTCATTTGCCGCCGGCCGTACTCTGGGCCCGCGGGCTGTTGGCCAGCCGCACCTTCATGCCGTCATCGAGCTGGTAGTTGCCGCTCAGCACGAGGGGCGCGCGCGCATCCAGCTTGCCGGAGATGACGTCCTGACCGCCGCCCGCAACCAACACCTGCACCGGTACCTTGTGGGCGACTCCATCGACCGCTTGCACGACATACGGCTCGCCGCCGTCATTGACCAGAATCGCCGCGTGCGGCACGACGTAGCCGCTCTGCGCGCCGGTGGTAATGGCAGCCTGGGCCATCTCTCCCGGCAGAAAGCCGCTGGGCGGGAGGGAAATCTCGACCGGCACGAGACCGGTATCCGCCTCCGCCACCGCGCCGCATACCAGCACTTTTGCGGACACGGGCTGGGCTCCCCCGATGAGCCTGACGGCGGCGGTGTCGTGCGCGTGGATTGCCGCGGCCTGCGTCGGCACGACGCCCACGTTGAGGACGAGGCTCTGCGGCGCGGCCAGGTCGAGAAGCGCCGTGCCCTCCGCCACGATGGCCCCAGAGGTCGTCGACAGGGTGGTCACGATGGCCCGGAATGGGGCGCGAATGACATGTGGGCCACCGGCGCCAACCGCATCGAGCGCGCGCAGCGTCGATCGCGCGTCGGACTCGGACTTCTCGGCATCGGCGAGCTGCTGCACGGTCGCGAGATGCCCCGCCACGAGCTTGCGAGTGCTCACCACCAAGCGCTCGGCGACGGCGAGCGCCGATTTGGCCTGCGTGTAGGAAGCGGCCGTCGCGGGGCTCGGTGCGAGCCGGATGAGTGATGCACCCGCAGGCACTTCCTCACCCAGGCGCACGTCAATCTCGGCCACGACAGCCGCCACGGGGGCCATGATGGTCTTGTGGCCGGCCGCGGAGGGCTCCACCGTACCGTAGCCGATGACGACGTGCGGCAAGCTTCCTTGCTGCAACCGCGTCAAGGTCACCAACACACTGGAGCTTGAATCGGGCGCATCGTCGGCGCAGGCGAGCGGCAGCCCAGAGGCGGCGCTCACTGCGAAGCAGGCAACCCATGCGATCAGTCGACGGCTCATGGCTTCCTCGAATTCAAAGGCAGGGCGATCCGGGCCTGTGGCAGCCCCAACCCCAGCTCCACGGTCAGGGTGATCTCTGTCTCCCCGAGCGAGCGCTCGAGCGCGAGCGCCTCGATCCTGCGATCGAGCGCGGCGGTCTCGAAGTCGGCCAGGGAGCGCTGATCCATGTTGCCTTCCGCGTAGGCCTTGCGCGCGGATTCCGCCATCGTCTCCGCCGCGGCCGCAGCGGTCGTGGCGCTGCGCACGTCTCCAGTCAGCCGACGAATCTGTGCGTCGAGTCCGTTCACGGTTCCGAAGGCGTCATCGAGCCGCGACTGGTATTGCTCGTGCAGCACAAGACGCGTCGCACGCGTCTGGGCAACCTGACCCTGGTTGCGATCGAAGATCGGCAGGTCGAAGGTGGCGGTCGGACCGGCCGAGCGAACGTTGGTCGTATCCTGTCCCCACTGACCCCCGAGCACGAGCGCCGGAAACTGGCCGATGATCGCCGAGCGCACGTCCTCGTCCGCGGAGCGGAAGCCGAGTTGCAGCGCCACGAGGTCGGGACGGCGGTCCGGGAGGCCAGCCAGCAGCACAGCCAAGTGCGGCGGTGATGGCGGCAGGGATGGCGCGGCGATGGCGAACCGCGCCTTGGGGTCGAGCCCCAGCAACGCATCCAACGCCTGCCAGTTCTGCATCTGGGTGAGACCAAGCGAGGCAACCGCCTGCTCTGACCCTGCCTTGGCCGTCAGCAGCGGCGCGAGGGCCGTAAGGTCGAGGTTGCCCGCCTGGGTGGCGGCGCGCACGTCTTTGACTTCCTGGTCCAGAAGGCCGAGCTCGCGGCGGCTGAGATCCAGTGACTGCTGCCCATAGTACAGGTCGAGAGCGAGCAGCCTCGCCGCCTGCGCGACCTGCCATTCCTGCCACAGGAGGTCGGCATTCACCTGTTGAGCCTGGAACCGCGCCGACTTCTTGCGAGTGTGATACGTGAGAATGGACTTGACGTCCTCCGTGAGCGACGCCGTCCACGCAGGAGAGAAGCCGCCGGCTCCCCCAAGCAGTTCCCCATAGTCGACGCTGGCAGAAGGGTTCGGCAGCAACGAGCTCTGCAGCAGATTGGCCTGGGCGACGTCCATCTGCCCCTGCTCGGCGCGCAGCCCCGGGTCGTTCAGCACGGCGAGCAGGCCGATGTCATCGATGCCCAGAGGCTTATCGACGGCGATCCGGCGCGGGGGCTCGCCCCGACGGGTGGCCGGAGCCAACGTGCGCAGGCTCGAGAGGTTGCTGACGAGATCAGGCCCGCGGGCAAGCGGCAACGGGTGGTAGAGCGCGCAGCCGTTGAGCACGACGGCACACGACAGGACCGCGGCGAGGCGCGAAAAGCCGCGGCCGGACATCGATTGCCTTTGTGTTCCGCGAATGAGCTGCATCACTTGTCGGCAGGATGGCAGGCATTACTGACCAAGTCCTGACGGTCCCCCGTCAGCTCTTCGTCAGGCTTGCCGCGATAATATGGCATCCGGCGCACCATGCGCACCGGAGTCGAAGCCAATGCGCGGCACTTTTACCCGAGGACCACTGGATTTCGCCCCCGAGGCGGTGGGCCGGGGCAAGGACGCCATCGCGGCCGCCGCGGGATCGACCCGGGCGCATAGTCTGCGGGTCCGCATGCTCGGCACGATGCTCGCCGTATTCGCGCTGGGTCTCGGTGCCTCGTTGGCCACGTACCGCTGGAGTGTTGACAACGTCATCAAGGGGTTGCACGAGCACACCCTGGAGAATCAGGCCCATGAGCTGTTGGAAGCGCTGCAGGTGCTCCCCGACGGCTCGCTGCAGGTGAGCCTGCAGAACGACTGGCGGCAGGTCTACGCCGACCCGTCGCGTGAGTTCACCTTCACCGTATTCGACCGGCACCACCGCCCGGTCGCCTGGTCGACCAACCTGTCGGCGCCGCTGCAGTTCGCGCGCGTGAAGGGCCACTCCACCCTGGGCCCGGTGGAGTTCACCGGGATCGGGCGCGACCAACTGGCGATCGTCGCCGGGAGAGGTCCGGAGCACTCCACCATCCAGGTCGCCCGCCAGCACGTGGACCGCGACGTGTTGGTTGACAGCCTCTACGAGGAGGAGTCGGAGCACGCCCTGATTCTCATACCATTCGCTCTGCTCGGCACCGGCCTCATATGGATCATCAGCGGCTGGAGCCTGCGACCGATTGCGCGCGCCTCCCGCGAGGCCGCTCGGGTGGGTCCGCGGCGGCCGGACATGCGTATCTCGCCGACCGGCCTGCCTGCGGAGATCCGGCCGCTCGTCGAGGCCGTCAATGGCGCCCTCGACCGGCTGTCGCGAGCCTACTCCGCGGAGCGGCGTCTGACAGCAGATGCGGCGCATGAGCTCAGAACCCCGCTCGCGGTGTTGAATCTGCGACTGCAACGGGCGCAGCTGACCGGCACGATCGACTGGCCGCTGGTCGAGCGGGAGCTGAGCCAGATGGGCAGACTCGTGAATCAGCTGATCGACCTGGCGCGCAAAGAGGCGCTCTCGAGCGAGCAGCGCACGGATGAGCTGCCGGTCGTCAATCTGTCACGCCTGGTGCGCGAGGCGGCCGCCACCGTGCTACCGCTGATCGAGGCGCAGGGGCGGCGTCTGGAAGTGGATGTCCCCGACGCCGTCCAGATGCGTGGTCGTGCGGATGATCTGCGCGACATGGTCCGCAATCTCATCGACAACGCACTGATTCACGGTCGCGGCACCGTTACGGCCAGAATCGCGTCGGCCAGCGACAACCCCGTCGTAGTCGAGGTGCGCGACGAGGGTCCCGGTGTACCCCTCGGTCAGGAAGAGTCCATATTCCAACGCTTCCACAAGCTCGATGCCCAGACACCCGGCTCCGGGCTCGGGCTAGCGATCGTCCGCCACGTCGCCCGCAGCCACGGCGGTGATGCGCATTTCCTTCCCGGGCTAGGATGCGTCATGGTGCACCTGCCAGCGCTCGCCTCCTCGCCGTCCGCATCACCGCTATCCGTATAACCCAATCATTATTTACGGTTCGTGTAGTCAGAGAACACACGGTGTTCCGTTGCAATGCCTGGTAGATCGCGGCAAGCTACGGCCGTCGAATAGGGGGATGGTCAATGTACACGAGCAGCCTGGTTCGCCTTCTATCGTTCTTTGCGCTCGCGATAGCCGCTCTTGGCCTTGCAACTCTCGGCTTTGGAGCGGTACCAGGCAACACGGCGATGATGCTGTATGTCGGTAACGCGCATGGCAACGACGTGACGGTCATCGACCTGCGGACGCAAAAGGTCGTTGACGATGTCGTCGTGGGCAAAGGAGTTCATGGCGTGTGCGCCCCCGCCGACGGACGAATGATCTTCGTCACTATCGAGTCCACCAGGACGCTCCAAATTCTGGACACCGCGACGGACAAGGTGATCGGGACGATTCCCCTGGTCGCCCATCCTTTCGGGGCCAGGCCCAATGAATGCGCCTCGACGCCGGATGGCCGTTACGTCGTAGTGCCCATGCGGGTATACGGCAAGCAGCAGCCGGTGCTTGGCGATCTGGATGTCATCAACATGGAGCAGCGACGGATCGTGAATGTCATCCCGATGCGGTTTCCGCACAACTGCTTTGCCGCCGGCAGCAATGAAGTTGTCTATTGCGAGAGCAGAGCCGACGGTCAGATTGACCGCTTGAACCTGAGAACCATGAGCTTCGACGAGAAGTTTCCCATCGGCCCGGATCCGCGGCCGTTCGCAGTCGCGACCAAGGAAGGAAAAATTTACTCCGCGTTGGGAGGCTTCGTCGGATTCGCGGTAGTCAATATGGATAACGACGAAGTCCAGCGCGTGCCCCTTCCCGACGTCGGGCCGGAGGCTGCTGTTTGCCAACCATTTGAGCCGAAGACCCCGACTCACGGAGTGGCGCTCACTCCCGACGGCAAGGAGCTGTGGGTGACCAGCATGGTCCACGGGTCGGTCACCGTATATCACACGGCGACGGGGACATTTTCGAAACCCATTCGCCTGGGGGGCGCTTGTCCCAATTGGATTGCTGTTACCCCCAACGGCGAGTACGTTGCGATAAGCAATTCCGACCGGAACACGGTCTCCGTCATCGACGCCAGAACAGAGAAGGTGATTGCTACCGTCGCCGTTGGCAACGTGCCCAAGCGTCTGCTGGCAGTGAATATACCTGCGTCTGCTGCCGTAGCAAGACGGTCCGCCGCTTCGCAGTAAGCTGGTATCGCCGCGCTGCCGCGCGGACCCCTGCTCGCTGTCGCGAGCGCGGCACCTGGGATCAAGGGCACGAGCCGCTTCTCATTCATCACGGCATCCATGATGCGGCTCTCGAGCCGCAACTCCGGCTCCCGGGCGCGTCCAGCGCGATTATTCACGATCCGTGTTCCACGAGTACACACGCCGGCTGGCGCCGAACGTGGCCCGCAGGCGTAACCTTCGCTCCAGTTGAATCCATACCGCCCCGGACGGCATCAATAAGAAAGGGGGCGACTGGCAGCGTTGGGGAAAGTACGTTCCGGAGGTGTGGACAAGCAGATGCAATCCTGAGGGGGAGATTACATGTCAGACCGTCCCGATCGAAGCGTCAGTAGAGCCATCGCTGCAATTCTGCACCGGCTGCCACCCGCGGCGGCCGCGGCACTCGTCGTGGGCGCTCCAGCGCTCATCGCTCCTTTCTCCGAAACGATGGCCGCGGATGCGCAGCAAACCGCCGCGCAGGGGACGCCGCCCCAGCCGGAAGCGACAACCGGCGGCCCGACGCAGAGCGAGCTGTCTCTCAAAGAGGTCGTTGTCACGGGATCGAATATACCGGTATCGGCACAACAGTCCGATGTGCAGTTGCAGATTCTCGGGCAAAAGGACATCGCCGCGAGCGGGATTCAGAGCAACCCCCTCGACCTGCTCAGAAAGACCGTCCCCTCCTTCGCGGGTGGACGGAGCAACACGGGCAACAGCAACTCCTCGAACACCAGCCAGCTGACCGGAGGCGGCTCCCAGATAGCCCTGCTTGGCATGCCGACGCTCGTTCTGTTGGACGGCCGACGAATTACCTACAGCAGCCTCAACGCCTCAGGCGGCAAGAACTTCGTCGACGTCAATATGATTCCGCTCTCGGCGATCGATCATATCGAGGTTTTGAGCGATGGCGCATCGGCCATCTATGGTTCCGATGCGATCGGCGGCGTGGTCAATATAATCCTGAAGCACAATTTCAACGGCGTCGAGGTCGGCGGGCGCCACGCGCAAACCGATGGCAACGACTACGGCGAGAGATCGGCATACTTCGTCGCCGGCACCAGCACAGATTCCACCAGCGTCACCGTGACAGGCAACTGGTCCGCGACCGATCCCCTGTTGCAGAGTCAGCGGCCCTTCATCAGCAACGATCCCAGATCCAATCTCTCCCTGCCCGGCAGTGTTGGCGGAGATATTCTGAATTACGACTTGAGGTCGCCCAGCCAAACCAATCCGACCGGCAACAACGCGGTCGCCGCCGGCATGCCGGCCCTCATCGCGGACGGTACCTATCTGTCGGCCAAGAGTCCGCTCGTCCAGCCGTTCAATATCGCCCCCTATACGTCTCTGCTGCAGGCGACCGAGCTGGAATCGACCACGCTCAACTTTGATGTCGAATTCAGCGACAAAATAGCCCTTTTCGGCAACGCATTGCTGAGCAAAACACAGACATCGAACGAGCTCGCGACCTCTCTGACCAACCTGGTCCAGGTCGGAGTGACGGTCCCCGCGGATTCACCCTACAATCCGACGACGTCCGACGTTTCGAAAGTCGTCGTTGGAACGACCGACAACCCGCAGCAGACCATAAACGATGCCCACGAGTTTCTCTACACAATTGGCCTCCGTGGCAACATCATAGACAGCTGGAATTGGGAGGTAGGCTACACGCAGAGCGGCAGCATGGTGGAGCAGCTGTTTACCAATACCGTATTCGAACCGGCCGTCGCCGCCGCGATCGCGGGGGGGTACGATGCCAATGGCAACGCGATGGCCGGCGGCGCCTACAGCAAAGTGATTGGCGGATTCAACGTCAAGGGGCCGCTGGTACTGCAGCCCGCTCTCGATCCTTTTGCGCGATCCGGGGTCAATCCGGCTTCGTTGGCGAACGTCTACGGCACGGAGGCCGCGGCTACTCATGCGTCGCTCAGCTCCGCGGACATCAAGATCAACGGCACGCCGTTCACGCTCCCGGCCGGCAAGGTGGCGGTGGCCATAGGCGGAGCGCGGCGGCGCGAAGCGGAATCCGCGACTCCGGATGACAACTCGTACAACTTGAGCACCAACCCGGCGTACCACAATTGGGCCTCGGGTGCGTTCTTTCTCGATCCGTTCTCGCGGGACCGGACCGTAACGGCGTATTACGCTGAGATTTTCGTGCCGATTACCAGTCCCAAGTGGAATGCGCCGGGATTGCATGCGTTCGACGTCTCGCTGGCGGGCCGCGACGAGCGCTACAGCGACGCCGGCAACTCGAGGGTCCCGAAGATCGGCCTGCGCTGGCAACCTTTCGACGGCCAAGTCACCGCCCGATTCACCTATTCAAAATCGTTCGCGGCTCCCACTCTCTACGATGAATACGGCCCACCGAATTACCCCCTTGAGCCGCTCGCCGTCCCGAGCGGCCTCAATCCGGGCGTGATTGCCTACGACGGCAGCGGCAACAACCCGCAGTTGGGCCCGGCCTACGCGTTGTCGCGTACATTCGGCCTCACCTTGGCTCCCAGGTTCGCCCGCGGTCTGACTCTTACGGCGGACTACCTCGATGTCTTCATCAGTGGGTACCAGGTCGGGATCGGCACCAACCTCGCGCTGCCCAGTATCGAGGCGCTTGGATCCGCATCGCCCTACTTCAGCACGGTATCCGTGAACGCGCCTCCCGGACAGCCCGGTGCGACCCAGGCGCCCATATCCGCACCGGGCTCGCTCTATGCGTTTTTGAACAGCCCGTCGTATGCCAACAATTTCTATTACCTGGATCACAAGATCAATGCCGGCGGGATCCTCGTGAAAGCGCTCAACTTCTCGCTCGACTACGACCGGTCCACGGAGAGAATGGGCTCATTCAGCGCCTCGGTGGTGGGGTCCTACCTCATCACCGACAAAGCATCGCCCTCGCCCGTGACGCCGATGTACGAGTTCGCGGGATACTCCGCCAGCATCAGTGGATTTGGCGGCTCGCTCGCCAAGTTGAGCACGTACTCGACGTTCGACTGGGCATACCATGACTGGGACCTCACGATTGGAAATTTCTACCGGACGCACATGGTCGACATCAATGCGGGCTCGTTTCCGGCGGTTTGGACGGCGAGCCATCCGACGGTCTACGTGCCCAGCTATATGACATGGGACGCATCGGTCGGCTATACGATCGGACAGCTGTCGACCAGCGGCTTCACACGCTTTCTCCACGGCCTCACGCTCAGGGCGGGCGTGACCAACCTGTTCAATCGCATGCCGCCTGCCGCGCTCCTGTCATACCCGGCCTCCAAAGGCAACAGCTACGCCGATACGGCAACGTATTCGCCGATCGGACGGTTGGTGTATGTGTCTGGTTCCATAAGGTTCTGAACTCACCATTCCCTCAGGAAATCAACAGTATGAGACGTATCAGATCTTCCACGCTTCCGATCCCTCTGATAGTGGGCGCCGCATGGCTGCAAGCCAGTGCCGTAACCGCGGCCGCCCTGCCGCCCGTTCCGTATCAGCAGTGGGACACCACCAATTACGCCCAGAGCCTGGCCGAAGACGTCATGTCGTTGCATCCCGAGCTCAACGCCGTCGGTATCTATGCCAGGCCGCCGGGGGGCGGCACGTACGTGCTCGCAGGTACCAGCGCGCGCTACAAGGCGGGCAAGAAGGCCGACTCCGACGATATGGCCATCATCAATGGTCGGGTACTCGACGCGAAGAGGCCGCGGGGCGTGCTCGATATGGGGCTGCCGCTCAACGACGCTTCGGGACGCCCGCTCGGCTGCCTCACCATGGAAGTTAAATTCTCTTACACCGACGACCCCGCGCTCGGCCTCGAGCGCGCGACTGAGATTCGCGATGAGGTGAGCAAGCTGATTGAATCGGATCAGCAGCTGTTCTCGGCAACGGGAACTCTCCGCACGAATGACACTTATGCGCAACGCCTGACCGAGTATGTGGCGGCGTTGCACCCGGAAGCGGCAATCATTGGTCTGCATTCAGTGCCGCCCGGAGGGACGGTTAGCGTCATCGTTGCCAACAGCGTCAGGGAAAAGATCGGGAAGAAATCCGATCCGGACGATATCGAGGTCCAGAAGCCCGGGGCCAAGCCGGTCATCGACCCGGTCGCCCGCAAGCTGGTCACCGACACCGGACAACCGCTTCTCGACAGCGCGGGCCATGTCATCGGCACGATCGTGATCGAGATAAAGAACTCGTACGAGCCGGATCCCAATAAGGCGATCAAGCATGCCCAGGAGATTCGGGACGAGTTTGCGAGCAAAATACCCTCGAGAGAGAAGCTGTTCACGACAGACAGTCTCTGACGTGCTTTTCGCCATGCCCGACCCGCGTGCCTCCCGCAGCCACGCGGGTCGGGACACCGGCGATGACCACTAACCGCGCAGTAGCGCCGTCATCTGCCGCATGTCCGGCTGCGCCTCCAGCGAGCGGACGAAATCGACGATTCGCTGCACCTTCGCCTTTGGCCACTGCGCGAACTGGGCACTGCCGCGGAATTTTTCGGCCACTTCGTCGTAGGACATCGGGCTCGCAGGACTGCCCTTGCCGAAGGTTGATTGTCCCGTGATCACATCTCCGTTCTGCAACGTGATCTTGATGATCGACATCATCTTGTCATTGCCCGCTGCCTGGGCCTGCGCGTCGACATGAAAGCGCACCTTCTTCATCATCGCCTGCACATCGGGGCGCTTAACCACGGCATCCTGGAACTCGACCAGCCCGGCCTTACGCTCGAGCAGCAGGATCGCCAGGCAGAACTCCATGCTGAACTTGCCCTCCAGGCCGGTCTTTGGATCGTGATAGAGCAGCGTCTGGACGTTGTTGGCGCTTGCGCCTATGTCGACGTGCGCAACCTGATCCGGCCTGATGTCGTGCTTGCTGATGAGGGCTGCCATCTCGGTCATCGCCGGATGAGTCAGCGAGCCCGAGGGGTACGGTTTGATGGAGACCCCGGGCCAGGCGAACGTCCAGGGCGCTCCGAGCTTGTCCTTGATCCACTTGACGTCGAACGTGCCCGCGAAGGCGCGCATGAAGCCGCGCTCTGCCTCGATGATGTTGTTCGCCGCAGTCCAACCGAGAACGGCGAGCTCGACAGAGGAATAACCGTCCTCGGCACCGTGACCGACCTGCAGTGGCTTGGTCATCGTGCCGAATTCCTCGCGCAAGCCGCCCGAGGTGCTCGCCGCGATACCGAGCGCGATGCGGGTCGTTTCCGGGCTGAGGTGGCGCAGGCGAGCGCAGGCCGACGCGGACCCAAACGGCCCGCAGATGGCGCTGGTGTGAAAACCCTCCTCGTAAGCGCGCGGCGCCATCGCCTCCGCGATCTTGCATTCGACCTCCACCCCGAGATGGTATGCGAGCATGAACTCCTTGCCGGACGAGCCCTGCCGCTCGGCGAGCACGAGCGCCGCGGGCAGCACCGGCGCGGTCGGATGCATTAACAGGCCGTAAGTCTTCGATTTCTCGGCCGAGAGTTGCGTGTCGTCGAAGTCGTGAGCATGAATGGCTACGCTGTTGACCAGAGCTGCGAGCTGCGGTGTGGCGGTGCGCCCCGTGCCGATGACCGTCGAGCTTCCCGTGCAGCCGAGACTGTCGAGGTAGCGCAGCATCAGCGTTCCGGATTCGGCCCGCTGTCCGGCCAGGGCGAGCCCCAGGCCGTCCAGGATCGACTTCTTGCCCAGCTCGATTACCTGCGCTGGTATCGCCTCGTACGCCGTGCTCGTCACGAACTCCGCGACGTGGGCCGTGAGTCCTGTCGACTCCGGAAACGCTGGGTAGCACTTGCCCGCGCCGTCAGCCGCGGCGGCTGTCCCGAGCCGGGCGCCGTCGGCCGCGAGGGTCGAGGCAAGAGTGGCGAACGAGAGCTTGCTGAAATCACGTCTGCGCATTGTAAATACCGTCCCATCAGTCTTGGCCCTGCAAAACCTGGAACACGAACAGCCTTGCCGGGGTGCTCCCGTGTTGCGATGTCGAGACGAAGTAGCGGTCGACCTGCGGCACGAGCACTCCGGTCTTGCCGCGGAAGCCAGTCGAGAAGGTGCCGAGCGCCGCGTAGTGATCGGCATCGAGCTGCTGGAACACCGCGAGGTGGCCGTCCATGCAGGGGAAGTAGATGCGCCGGGACTTCGGGTCCCACGAAAGGTCATCGACGCCGTCAGGCGCCGGCAGCGACTCTATCACGTGCCCGTCGCGGGCATCGAGCACGGCAAACACGCCGGGCCCGCGCCCGCCGACGAACAGGCGCTGATTGCGGGCATCGAGGATGAGCGGCGTGTTCTGGCGAATCGTCTGCAGCGTCCAGGTCTTTACGAGCTTCAGCGTATGCCGGTCGACGATGCCGATCTGGTGGTGGTCACGAATGTTCACGTAAAGCAATGAGCCACCGGGGCTGATGGCCAACGACTCGATGTTGGTGGAGGAAATACGAACCTCCCCTACTTTCGTCTCACTGCGAGTATCGATGACGCCGATCAGCGAGTAGTCGAGCTTCGCATCGCCGCCGCCGCCGGTGACGTACATGAGGTGCTCGACCGGATCGTAGGCCATCGCGTCGGCTTGCGGTACTGCCGGGATGCTCTTGAGAACCTTGTAGGTCGTCCCGTCCAGCACTTTCACGGCGCCGGCGTCGCTGTCGACCACGAGTAGGCGGTTGCTTGCGGACGGATAAACCCCGCTGTGCGGCATGCCGAAACCCTTGATCGCGGTGAGCAGCGCGCTGGTGCGTAGATTGAAGACCTCGAGGGTTGCGTGATCCTCGGTGGCCGCATACAGCCGGTTGTGCTTGAGGTCCACGATGAAGTGGTCGAAGTCCCCCTGCACGCCTGGCATCGGAACCGTCGTCAGGAAGCGCAGTGGCGGAGTCACGCCGCCGGCAAGAGCGGGCACTGGTGCCACGAGCAGCGCTGCGACAACGGCAATCGCCGAACCAATCGAAATGCAGTTTTTCATGACAATCAATGCCCTCGTTTGAATGTGTGAGTCGGTGCGGCACGCTCGATCGGGTAGCTCTCGATGCTCAGGCCGCTCAGCACCCGGCGCATGCGCTCGCGGTCGAGTTCCCGCTCGGCGCTCGCCATCACCACGGTTGCCACCGCATTGCCGGTGAGGTTCACCAGCGCGCGCAGAGTGCTCATGATGCGATCGACCCCGAGAACCAGCGCCATGCCCGCCAGCGGAATGTCCGGGACCACCGACAGCGTGCCCACGGGCGCGATGAACCCGGCGCCCGAGACGCCGCTCGCGCCCTTGGAGGTCACCATGGCGACACCGAACAGGGCGACCTGCTGCGCCAGCGTCAGGTGAATGTGCATCGCCTGCGCGATGAAGAGCGCGGCGAGGGTCATGTAGAGACTCGTCCCGTCGGCATTGAAGACGTAGCCGGTGGGCACCACGAGGCCGACCACCGACTGCGAGCAGCCGAGATGCTGCAGCTTTTCCATCAGCGCCGGCATCGCCACATCGGAAGAGCTCGAGCCGAGCGTCACCAGCAGCTCTTCCTTCAGATAGCGCAGCAGGGAAAAGATGCTGACGCCAATCCAGCGGCATATCGCGCCCATGAATGCGACGACGAAGACCAGGCATGTCGCCGCGAATGTGAGGATGAGTCCGAGCAGCGGTCCGAGCGAGCCGACTCCGAAGCGTCCCACCGTGTAGGCCATCGCACCGAAGGCGCCGAGCGGGGCGGCACGCATGAGCACGTTGATGATGCCGAACACCACATGGCTCAGCGACTCGACCAGCGCAAGCACCGGCTTGCCGGACTCGCCGATTCGCGAGAGCACGTACGCGAAGAGCAGCGAGACGAGCACCATCGGCAGGATGTCGCCGCGGGCGAACGCTTCCACCGCCGTCTCTGGCACGATGCTCGTCAGGAACTTCACGACGCTCTGGGCGTGCGCCGCCCCCGCATAGCCCGCCACCGCCGAGCGATCGAGCTGCGCGGGATCGACGTCGAATCCGCTTCCCGGATGCACGACGTTCGCGATCACCGCGCCGAAGAGCAGAGCCGCGGTCGACATGATTTCGAAGTAGAGGAGCGCCTTGCCGCCGACACGACCGACCTTCTTCATGTCGCCCATGCCACTGACGCCGTTCACAACGGTGCAGAAGATCACCAGGCCGATGATCATCTTGATCGACTTGATGAACAGGTCGCCGAGCACCTTCAGCGACTGCCCGAGGTGAGGCGCACAATACCCCACGACGATACCGGCCAGGATGCCGATCAGCACCTGGGTATGCAGAGCCGGCAGCCGCAGCCGCGGACCGGTCTGTTGCCGTGGCTTCATGGCGCGCGCGGGATTACGCGGCCTCGGGATCGACCGTGTGCACGAGCGTAGCGATCGCCTCCCCCACCTCCTGGGTGCTGGCGCTGCCGCCGAGGTCGCGCGTTCGAGGGCCGGTGCGCAGCAGTTGCTCGATGGCGGCGACGACCGCGGTGGCGGCTTCCGGATGTCCAAGATGCTCGAGCATCATCGCCCCGGACCAGATTTGTCCGATCGGATTGGCGATATTGCGTCCCGCAATGTCCGGGGCGGAGCCGTGGACCGGTTCGAACATGGAGGGGTGCGTCCGCTCCGGATTGATGTTCGCCGATGGGGCGATGCCGATCGTGCCGGCGCAGGCGGAGCCGAGATCCGAAAGGATGTCGCCGAAGAGGTTGGAGGCCACGACCACGTCGAAGTGCTGCGGACGCTGGACGAAATGCGCGGCGAGAATGTCGATGTGGAAGTGATCCACCGCGATGTCGGGAAACCCGCTCGCGATGAGCTCGGCGCGCTCGTCCCAATAAGGCATCGTGAGCGTGATGCCGTTCGACTTCGTCGCCCAGGTGAGCCTGCGGCGCGGGCGTCTGGCCGCCAGTTCGAAGGCGTAACGCACGATGCGGTCGACTCCGCGCCGGGTAAAGACCGCCTCCTGGATGACGGTCTCCTGCGCCGTGCCCTCCATCAGCTTGTGTCCCCGGTCGGAATACTCGCCCTCGGTATTCTCGCGCACCAACATGATGTCGATATCGCCTGCACTGCGGTCACGCAGGGGCGACGCGACATGGGGCATGAGGCGGATCGGACGCAGGCAGACGTACTGGTCGAACTTGCGCCGGATCTCGATCAGCAGCCCCCAGAGCGAGATGTGGTCCGGAACGCCCGGGAAACCGACCGCCCCCAGATAGATGGCGTCGTGATGACGGATTTCCTCGAGAGCGCTCGCCGGCATCATGCGGCCGGTCTGCCGGTAGTAGTCGCAGCCCCAGGGGCGCTCATCCCACTCGAAAGAGATGCCGAAGCGGCCGCCGGCCGCCTCGAGTACTCGCACTCCGGCTGGTACCACTTCACGGCCAATACCGTCGCCCGGAATCAGCGCTATCCTATATTTGGTCATTGGCCCCCCGTCCCGCCGCTGTGATGCAGTGCGGGCAGATTACCTCCACCGCCTGCGCCCAGCGCTCCCGGGCGCGTGTTTTCGGAGAACACACATCGTGAACAATATCCCGCCACAGGACCTGCGCGTCCTCATTCAGGCGGCGCGTCGCGCCAGCTTCGCCGCCGCCGCGGAGGACCTCGGCAGCTCCCCGGCCTACATCAGCAAGCGCATCGCGATGCTGGAGGATGCACTCGGTGCGAAGTTGTTTTTGCGCACGACCCGGAGTGTCGCCCTGACCGAGCGCGGCGAGCTGATCCTCTCGTGGGCGCAGCGCGTGCTCGATGCCTACGACCAGGTGGACGGCGCGCTCGAGGAGATACGGCGCGACTACCGTGGACTGGTTCGCGTCGCCGCCAGCTCCGGCCTCGGCCGCAATCACGTCGCGCCGGTGCTCTCCGAGCTCTGCAAGACGCATCCGGACCTCGAGATCGACCTGAAGATCGTCGACCGCTCGGTCGACCTCGTGGAGGAAGAGATCGACATCGACGTGCGCATCGGCGACATCCGCGAGCCGCATCTCGTGCCGCACCATCTTGCGAACGGCCAGCGCATTCTGTGCGCGGCCCCGGACTATCTCCGCCGCCGCGGTGAGCCCACCACCCCGGCGGACCTTGGGCGCCACTCCTGCCTGCTCATCCGGGAGCGCAACGAGACCTTCGGCCGCTGGTCGCTGCAAGGCCCCGACGGGACGCGCAACGTCAGGGTAAAGGGCTCGCTGGCCTCGAACCACGGCGACGTGGTCCGACAGTGGGCCCTCGAGGGCCACGGCATCATGCTGCGCTCCTACTGGGACGTCGCCGACAATCTGAAGCGTGGCGAGCTCGTGCGCGTGCTGCCGATGTTGTGGCAGCCTGCAGACATCTGGGCCGTGACCAAGATCCGCTCGGAGAACTCCAGTCGTACCCGGCTCTGCATCCGCCAGTTGGCCGCCCGCCTGCGGACGGGTCCCTATGCCCTCGAGGCGCCCGGCTGATCCACGGGCCTCACCGTCAGGACTTCGTCAGGAAAAACTGGGATCGTGGGACAGCTCCAACACACAGAGAAGGAGAGCAGCCGTGTCCAAATCGAGCCCCTTGGTGTCGCTCTTGGCCGCCACCGCAGCCAGCCTGTCGCTGTTCCCCGGGACCGCGCGGGCGGGGTCTTCCGCGCCATCTCTCGAGCGCGTCGCGACACTGCACGTTCCCGGTCAGCCGCTCGCGACATTCGACATCGGGTACGTGAATCGGCACGGCATATACGCCCTGGCCGACCGCTCGAATGGCGGCCTCGACTTCTTCAACGCCGCAACGGACAAGTATCTCGGCCGGGCCGGCGGCTTCGTTGGTTTCAACAAGGCGAGCGGCAGCAAGCTAGCCGGACCCAACGGTGTGGTGGCGGTCGGCGGCCACGAATTCTGGGCGAGTGACGGCGACAGCACCGTGAAAGTGGTCGATGACCGGACGCTGAAGGTCGTGGCCAGCATCCCAACGAGCGGGAAGGATCGCACGGACGAGATCGCTTACGATCCGGCCGATCACCTGGTCGTCGCGGTGAACAATGCCGACTCGCCTCCTTTCGTGACCTTCATCTCGACTGCCACACGCAAGGTCGCGGGGCGCCTCGAGCTGCCGCACGCCACCGACGGCGCGGAGCAGCCGCTCTATGACCCGGTCACGAAACTGGTCTACCTGAGCATCCCATCCGTTGACAACGTCGATGCCAACGGCGCGGTGGCGGTCATCGACCCGCGCTCCCGCAAGCTTGTCAGGATGATGCCGGTGCAGAAGTGCATGCCGGCGGGTCTGGCGTTGGGGCCGCGCGGCAACCTCCTCCTCGGCTGCAGCGATGACGGCGTGGACGCGGGCTTTGGCGCTCACTCGATCGTCATGAAGGCCCGCTCAGGCAAGATCGTGGCGGACGTACCGGTCGGTGGGTCGGACGAGGTCTGGTCCGACATACGCAGACACCGCTACTATCTGGCGGCCGTCGCCAACAAGGGCGGCCCTGCCCTGGGCGTCATCGACTCGCTGAACAACCGCATGGTGACGGCGATACCGACGGGACCCAAAGCTCATTCTGTCGCGGTGGATGCCAGCACCGGCAAGGTGTTCGTGCCGATCCAGGCGAATACTTCCGTCCCGGACTGCGCCCAGGGATGCATCGCCGTGTTCGCTCCCAGCGGCAACTGAGTGTGGCGAAGGGCCCGCAGCGCAACGAGCGCCGCAGCCACTACACGGCTGCGGCGCCCATCCTCGCTGCAGAGCCGGGCACTGGCACCACCGGCGCGCGACTGCCGCCGCAAGTTAAGCGCCCGCGCTCCCGGCTGCGTCCCGCCCCGGGAAAGCTCATCGCGGTCGTGGCGGCGGCGCTGGCATTGGCAGGCATGTGGCTGTGGGCGATCCCGCATCGCACCGCGGGCGCAAGCCAGCAATCTGCCGCGCCGGTGCGCACCGCGAAAGTCGAGCGCCGTGACATGCCGGTCGTGGAGCACACGGTCGGTACGGTGCTGGCGAACGTAACCGTTCAGGTCACACCGCGCGTCCAGGGCACTCTCGAGTCGGCCTCCTTCAGGGAAGGAGAGTTCGTCGCGAGGGGCCAGCTTCTCTTCCGGATCGATCCGCGCCAGTTCGAGGCCGCCTACGCGCAGGCGCAGGCGGTATGGCTGCACGACGAAGCGCTGTTGCACAACGCCCGGCGAGACGAGCAGCGCTACAGGCTGCTCGCCAAGCAGAACTCAGCTTCCGGCCAGCAGGTGGACACATCGGCTGCCAACGTCGCCGCTCTGATAGCCACTGTGACGGCGGACCGTGCGGCGGCGCGCCTCGCGCAGCTCAATCTCGATTACACGCAGATTCGCTCGCCCATCGAGGGCAAGACCGGTCCGTTGCTGGTACAGCCCGGAAATCTGGTGGACGCGACCGGACCGACGCCGCTGGTGACGATCGCGCAGGTGCAGCCTGTCAAGCTCTCCTTCAGTCTGCCGGAGAGCGATCTGCCGCGCATTCAGGCGCGACAGAAGTCGCGCGCGTTGCTGGCCACCATCGAAGGTCTGGGCGGCGCGCCGCCGTCCGCGCCCATCGATTTCATCAGCAACGCAGTCACCGGCCAGAGCGGCACCATCGAACTGCGCGCGACTTTCCCCAACACGAGCCTATCGCTGGTACCGGGTGAGCTGGTGAACGTCACCGTACAGCTCGCCAACATTCCGCAGGCCCTGATAGTGCCGGATGACGCTCTCAATGACGGTCCTGATGGACCGTACGTGTACGTAGTGGCCGATGGCCGGGCCGTTGCCCGCCGGGTGAAAATCCTGTTCGACGATTCGCGCGACACGGCCGTGGCCGGCGAGCTTCGGCCAGGCGACGAGGTGATCGTCGAGGGGCAGCTGCGGGTGGTGCCGGGAGGCCCGGTTCAGGTCATGCCGCCGGTCGGCAGACCGCATGACGCTGCCCAGCCGGGCTGACTGCCGGTCCCACGGGCGGATGCGGCCGGAATTGCAGTGAACATCTCCCGTCCGTTCATCGAACGGCCCATCATGACCATCCTGCTCATGGCGGGGCTGGTGATCTTCGGTGTCTTCGGCTACGCGCTGCTGCCGGTCAGCGAGTTGCCCAACATGGAATTCCCGACCGTGGACGTGCAGGCGCTCCTCCCCGGCGCCGACCCGGACACCATGTCATCGGCGGTGGCTACACCGCTCGAGAACGCGATGTCGGGAATCCAGGGCGTCGAGTCGATGACCTCCTCTAGCATCCAGGGTGAGACCGACGTCACGCTGCAATTCACGCTCGACCGAAACATCGATGCGGCGGCGCAGGACGTGCAGGCGGCCATCGCCAGCGTGCAGCGCCGTCTGCCGCCCGCCATGCCGAACCCGCCGAGCGTCTACAAGATCGATCCGACGGCACTGCCGATCTTTTACATCGTCCTGACCTCGAAGAGCCTGCCCATCTCCAAAGTCGACTTCTATGCCCGCACGGTGCTCGTCAATCAGCTCTCGACCGCGCCCGGTGTGGCGCAAGTGCAGGTTCACGGACCGGCGAAATTCGCCGTACGCATCCAGGCCGATCCGGCGGCTCTCGCCGCGCGCGGGCTGACCCTCAACGACCTCGCGAGCGCGGTAGTAGCAACCAGCACGGACCAGTCTTCCGGTTCGCTGAACGGCCCCTCGAAGGCGGTGGTGATTCACACCGGGGGCCAGCTGAACGATGCGGCGGAGTTCCGCCGCCAGATCATCGCCTGGCGCAACGGCTCTCCGGTCACCTTTGGCGATGTGGCGCACGTCGTGGACAGCGTCGAGAACGTTCGCTCGGCCGACTGGTACAACGACCAGCGCGCCGTGACGGTAACCGTGCAACGGCAGCCGGGGTCGAACACGATGGACGTCGTCGACGGCATCAAACAGATGTTGCCGCAGTTCAAGGCACAGCTGCCCGCGTCGCTCCGCATGACCATCTTCTACGACCGCAGTCAGTCGATCCGGGCGGCGGTCAACGACGTGCAGCTCACGCTGCTCATCGCGGGCGCGATGGTCGTCGGAGTGATCTTCCTCTTTCTGCGTCGGGTAAGTGCCACCGTCATTCCCTCGTGCGCCCTACCCATCGCGGTCCTCGGCACGTTTGCCGGGATGGCCGTGCTCGGATTCAACCTCGACAACCTGTCGCTCATGGCGCTCACGCTATCGGTTGGCTTCGTGGTCGATGACGCGATCGTCATGCTCGAGAACATCGTTCGCCACCTCGAGGCCGGCGAGAAAGGCTACACGGCGGCGATAAACGGCTCGGCGGAGATCGGGTTCACCATCCTGTCGATGACCCTGTCGCTGGCGGCGGTCTTCATCCCGGTGGTCTTCATGGGAGGCATCATCGGCAGGCTGCTGCACGAGTTCGGCGTGACCATCATCGTTGCGATCCTGATCTCCGGCGTGGTGTCGGTCACGCTGACGCCGATGCTCTGCGCCAGAGTCCTGCGGCGTGAGGCAATCGAGCCCCACGGTGCCTTTTACCGCCTCACCGAGCGCGGCTTCGAGCGGTTGCGCGCCGAGTACGAGCGGTCGCTGCGCTGGAGCATCGACCACTCCCCCGTCATCCTCGGGGTGTTCGCGGCGAGCGTGGTCGCGAGCGCAGTACTGTGCGAAATCATGCCGCAGGACTTCCTGCCGAGCGATGACACCGGGCAGCTGCGCGGCCAGGTGCAGGTGCAGGTGGGTACTTCGTTCGACCGCTACATCCAGTACACGAAGCGGGTCAGAAAGATCATCGAGAAGGACCCGAACGTCTCCGGGCTGCAATCGGACGAAAGCGGCAGCCTCGTCATCGCCCTGAAACCACTGTCGCAGCGCAAGCTGACGGCCGACCAGGTCACCACGGAGCTGCGCAGGAAGCTCGACGACATTCCGGGGACCAGCGTCACCATTGTCAATCCACCCACGGTGAAGATCGGTGCCCGGCTCGCGCGCTCGAGCTACCAGTACACGCTCAAGGGCATCAACCTCGACGACCTCACGAATGCCTCGGTGCGCCTGGTGCAGGCGCTGCAGGCGGACCCGACCTTCGTCGGCGTGAACAGCGACTTCGACCCCTCGTCACCGGCGCTCGAGGTCACCATCGATCGCAACAAGGCCGCCGCGCTCGGCGTGACGCCCGCGGAGATCGAATCGACCTTGAGCGAGGCGTTCGGCGGGCAGCAGGTGTCACAGATCTACGCGGCCACGGACCAGTACCAGGTGGTACTGGAGCTGCTGCCGAAATATCAGCAGAATGCCTCGGCGCTGTCGCGCCTCTATCTGTCCGGCAGCGGCGGCGCGCTCGTACCGCTCGGCGCGGTGGCCCGGTTCAGCCGCAGCACCATGCCCGATGTAATCAACCACTCCGGCCAGATCCCCGCCATCACGATCTCCTTCGATCTCGCCCCCGGAAAGGCGTTGAGTGATGCTGTCGCCGGCGTCGCGAAGGCGGTGGCGCGCATCGGCCTGCCGGCGACGGTCGAGGGCAGCTTCGCCGGTACGGCCGCGGCGTTCCAGAGCTCCACGGCCAACATCGGCTGGCTGCTCCTCATCGCGATGATCGTCGTCTACATCGTGCTCGGCATTCTCTACGAGAGCCTCGTCCACCCGCTCACGATACTCTCGGGATTGCCGTCCGCGGCCGTGGGTGCCCTGCTCACGCTCCATCTGTTTGGACTGCCGCTCTCGATCTACGCGTTCGTGGGCATGATCATGCTGATCGGCATCGTCAAGAAGAACGCCATCATGATGATCGACTTCGCGCTCGATCAGCAGCGCCAGCAGCCCGGCGTCAGCGCCGCGCAGGCCATCTACCAGGCGGCGGTGATCCGCTTGCGGCCCATCATGATGACGACCATGGCGGCGCTCATGGGCACTTTGCCGATCGCATTCGGCACCGGAATGGGCGCCGACGCGCGCCGCCCTCTTGGCCTGTGCGTGACGGGCGGACTCGTCTTCTCCCAGTTACTGACGCTCTACATCACGCCGGTCCTATACATCTACCTCGACCGCATCGGAGAAATCGGCCTCTTCGGCCGCGACACCGTGGCGGAATAGCCTGCGAAACACACAGGCGGGTACTCGCCGCAGGCCGAGGCGGCAATCGCCACGGGCGATTAGCCTACTGACGCCGCTGCCGGCAAAATCCTCCAGCCTGCCGCTGCAATTTGATCCTGACCCGGCAAAGTTCGATTTCGCGGCGCGGCCATGATAGGGTTACCAACGTAGCCCGACCGCGCATCGATGAGCCCCCTCACCCACAAAGCCGCCAGCACACTCGCCGGGAGTGAATTCGCCGCGCGCTTCTCGGCACCGCTCCTCAGCTATTTCCGGCGTCGTGTACGGGATCCCGCGCAGGCGGAGGATCTGGTTCAGGATGCGCTGTTGCGCGTCATTCGCGCCGCCGAATCCGAGGTGATCGAGCACCCCGAAAGCTACGTCTTCAAGGTCGCGGCCAATCTCCTCAAGGACTCGAGGCGGCATGCGGTGCGACACCCGACAGTCGCATGCGCGGCGTTGGAGGAGAACAAGGCAGGCGAGGTCGATGAGACCCTCGTCGACGAGCGCTCCCCCGAGCGGGTTCTCGATGGCGAGACTTCGCTCGCACAAGTGCAGCAGGCGCTGAGCGAGCTCAGCGAGCTGACGCGCAACGTGTTCATCCTCTTCCGACTGGAGCACATGAAACAGAAGGACATCGCGGCCCTCTACGGGATCGCGCAGAGCACCGTGGAGAAGCACGTCACGCGTGCCGTGTCGCATCTCGCCAGGAGGTGCGGCCGACCATGACGCGCAGCATCGATCCTCAGCTTCTGGAGCAGGCCGCCGCCTGGCGTGCGCGGCTCGAGGATGCGACCGACCTGCAATCCGAGGAGTTCTCCACCTGGCTTGCACAGGACCCTCGCAACCGCGAGGCATGGCGGGCCGTACAGGCGCCGTGGGACGTGCTCGGTCAGCATGCCGCGGCTCCACGCGTCATCGAGCTGCGCCGTGCCGCCTTGGCGCACGCTCACAACGCCGTGCGCGGCAATCTATTTTGGCGCAGTGGGTTCCGGCGCTCGACGTCATTCGCAGCCGCCGCGGCCAGCGTGCTCGCGGCCGGCGCATTCCTTTTCTGGTGGCAGCATCGACCCGATGTCTTTCAGACGGGATTCGGCGAGCGCCGGGTCGTCACGCTCGCCGATGGCTCGCAGATCACACTCGATTCGCGCAGCGAGGTGACCGCCCGCTACACCGCTGATGCTCGCGCACTCACGCTCGTGCGCGGGCAGGCGCAATTCGATGTCGCCCACGACGTCTTGCGGCCGTTCGCGGTGACCGCGGAAGGCCACAAAGTCGTCGCGACCGGAACGGCGTTCGACGTCGATCTATTGGGACCGAACCTGCTGGTGACTTTGCTCAAAGGTCACGTCGTGGTCCTCCCGCAGAGCGCGGCCACGATTCCGTGGATCCCCAACGCCAACTCCGCGGGCGCGGGTTCCGCTACGGCCGCGGGCGCCGAATCGCGCGCCTCGAGCGCCGCCGGCGACCCAACGGACCGCATCTATCTCGACCCCGGCGAACAGCTGGTAGTATCGTCTAGCGGCGTGCCGCGAGTCAGCCGCGTCGACACCGAGCGTGTCACCGCTTGGGAAAGGGGTGAGGTCGTCTTCGACAACGAGCCGCTGGCCAGCGTAATCCAGCGGATGAACCGGTACGGGCCGCGGCACATCATCGTCGGGGATGACCGCACCGGGAGCCTGCGAATCAGCGGCGTCTTCCACGAGGGCGACGTTGATGGATTCGTCAGCACCATCGCAGCCTATCTCTCCGTAACGGCACACGAGCGTCCCGACGGGGACGTGGTGCTCACTCACCACGCCGCATCCACGACGGAGTAGGCGGCTCCTGAACCCTGATTCAGCTTTGGCGTTGTTTTTGTGCCAAAGCAGGAGGATTTCACGGCGGCTGGCGTCTGTACCCCGGAACCCCGGACAAAACGGGGTGAAACGAGCAGAGGGGGTTGAGAATGTCTGTTTCCGCCAGGCGCCGCGCCCATTGTGGCGCTGTCCGAGTTTCCGTTACCGTCGCCGCAATACTCGCAGCCACCGCTGCGCTCGGCGCCTCCGCCGCCACGGCGCATGGGCGACTCTTTCATTTCGACATCACCCCGGAGCCGCTGTCGCAGGCGCTGCGGACCTACGCGCAGGTCTGCGGCGAGGATGTGATATTCACCGAATCCGTGGTGGCGGGCGCGGTCGCGACCTCACTGGTGGGGGATTTTACCGCCGACGACGCGCTGAGCCGCCTTCTCGCCGGCACCCGGCTGGTCGTGGAGCGCTCGCCGTCGGGCGCTTTGATGATCCGCCGCCGCCAGCAGGCGAGCACCGATGCGACCCCCTCCGGCGAGTCTCCGCTCAGAGTCGCAGAGGCCGGTTCGCCGGCCGCTGCCGATCCGCCGCGGGCGGCCGACCCGCCCGCTGATCCTTCGGCCGATCCTCCCCCTCCTCCCGCGGCGCCGGCCGCCGCGTCGCCGCAACTCACCGAGGTCGTGGTGACCGGCAGCCGCATCGCCAGCCGCAGTTATACGTCCGACAGCCCGTTGGTCGGCGTGAGCGCCGCGCAGATCGCCGCCACGGGACAGGTATCGCTCGATTCGGCCCTCGGCCAGATGCCGCAGTTCGCGGCCGCCCAGGGCCAGACTGAAACCGGCGATGCGCAGGGCGCCACCGGGTTCCAGGGCGGCCAGTCCTACGCCGACCTGCGCGGTCTGGGTCCGGAGCGTACCCTGGTACTGCTCGACGGGCAGCGCCTGGTCCCGACCAACCCCAACGGGGCGATCGACCTCAACGTGATCCCCATGGCGATGATCGAGGGTGTGGACGTGATCACCGGCGGCGCCTCCGCGGTGTACGGCTCGGACGCCGTGGCGGGCGTGGTCAACTTCCGGCTGCGCCAGCACTTCCAAGGCATCCAGCTCTCCTACCAGCACGGGGCGACCACCAACGGCTACGGTCCGGAGGACAGCGTCAGTGTGCTGATGGGCGGGAACTTCGACGACCATCGCGGCAATGCGGTAGTCGACCTCGAGTACAACGAGCGTGGCGCGATCACCGGCGCCGACAGCCCGTTCTTCTCGAACGACATCATTTTCAACCGTGGTGTGGCGCGTGGGCCGGAGGCCATCTTCAATGCGGGCGAGCTCGGCGGCACCATACCGGTCTCCGCGGTCAATTCAGTGCTCGGCCAGTACGGCGACTCGGTCTCCGGAAGCGGCAATTACGGCGGCTATCTCGGAATCAACGGCGACGGCACGCTGTTCACCAGCAAGGACCCCGGCAATTGCGCGCAGAACTACCGCGGACCGTTGGGCAAGATTCCTGGCCTTGCGATCACGCCGAACTGCACCTCGGTCGAGTCCTACCTCGGACCGTATTTCTACGTCCAGACCCCGTTACAGCGCTACAACCTGTTCTCGCACGTGACGTACAACATCAACGACGACGTCCAGGCGTATGGCCAGATCAACTTCATGCACTCGACGTCCGGTGACGTCAATGCCGCCTCCTACCTGGGGCCTGGAAAGTTCCTGTACGTCCCGACGAACAATCCGTTTGTCTACGGCAACGCGGATCTGAGCTCGATTCTCAACGCGGCGGGGGTGCCGGCGGGCGCCGGCGTGGGCTCGGGCAATACGATCCACATGGAAGACTGGCTGACCAGCATGGGTCCGCGCATCGAGACCTTCCTCTATAACGACTACCAGCTCACCACCGGGCTGAAGGGCGGGATCGGCGACACGTCCCTCGCCTGGAATGCGTTCGCGTCCTATGGCCAGACGCATATGGAGAACGACGAGGAGAACAACATCAACCTGCCGGCACTCGAGAACATCGTGTACGGCACGGCGAATTACACTGGCGCGGACGGCAGCACCTGCCAGGGTTACGCCTGGAATCCCCTCGGCGGCCAGCCGATGAGCAAGGGCTGCCTGGAATACGCCTCCGGCACGGCCCAGGACACCAACCTGATCACGCAAAAGTACTTCGAAGCCGACCTGAGCGGCAACGTGTGGAAGCTGCCGGCGGGTGAGCTCAAGTTCGCCCTGGGTGCCGACTACCGCGGCGACAGCTTCAGCTATCTGGCCAGTCCGGAACCTTGAACCCCGCGTTCAACGTGATGCCCGCGGGCATCCCGGCGGACATCATCTCGCCGTCCTACGACCTGATCAGCTCGGCGGCCGGCACGCAGAATGTTCGCGAGGTGTACCTCGAGCTACGCGCGCCGCTGCTCACTGACAAGCCGTTCGCCAAGGACGTATCGGTGGACGTGGCGGGACGCCATTCGCAGTATGACCTCTTCGGCGGCGCCAACACCTGGAAGGCGGACCTGCACTGGCAGGCAACCGATGCCGTGGCGTTCCGCGGCGGCTTCGAGCGCGCGTTCCGCGCGCCGAGCCTCCAGGATCTCTACAACCCGATCGTTCAGGCGCAGGATTCTCTGTCCGTGGACCCCTGCAACTACAACAGCAGTTACCGCTCGGGTCCGAACGCGGCGCAGGTGACGGCGCTGTGCGCAGCGCAGTCGCCGGCCGCGGGGTCTCCGACGTTCGACTACGGTTTGCAGTCGGCGAACGGAATCTATCACGGCAATACGAGCCTGAAGCCCGAGGTTGCCGACACATACTCCTTCGGCTTTGTGCTGACGCCGCGGTTCGAGGCCCCGATGGCCAGCGACCTCGGCGCGTCCGTCGACTACTATCACATCAAGGTCAACGGAGCCGTCGCCGGTGTGACGCTGAACTCGATCGTCCAGAACTGCTTCAACGTCAACGGCAGCAACCCGACCTACTCGGACAGCAACTTCTACTGCCAGCAGATCACGCGTGATCCGGGTTCGGGCGCGATCATCCTGGCCAAGGAGTTCTCGCTGAACATCGGCTCGTATCTCACCGAGGGTGTGGATATCGAGGGGCACTGGGGCTTCGCGCTGCACGATCTCGGCTTGCCGGAGGGGGCCGGGCGGGTGAGGCTCCAGAGCTACGTCTCGTTCCTGCGCTCGCTGCAGATCTCGGGTGTGCCGGGCGTGGCGAGTGTGGATTTTGCCGGCTCGATCGGCGATACACAGACGGCCATACAGGCGGATGGCACGACGGTTTCGGACATCTCCCATCCGAAGTGGAAGGCGAACACCATGCTCGGCTACACCGTGGGACCGGTTGGCGCGGCGCATGCACTGGAGATATATATCCTCCATGACAGGACCTGATGGACGGTCCGGGGAGCGGCGATGCGGGCGTTCCGGCGTACAGCTACTTCGATCTGGACGTGAACTACCAGGTGACCGCTCAAATCCAGCTTACCGGCGGGCTCACCAACCTGTTCAACAAGCTGCCGCCGCGCGTCGCCGGGAGCATCGCTCCTGACCGATGCGGCGACCTACGATGTGATGGGCAGGGCGTACTATGTGGGTGTCAAGGCGAACATCGACTGACGGCTTGTCAACGGGCCGCGACACTCGGCGGCACCGGCTCTACCCGGTACCAAAGTACCGCTCCCGCCGGCGGCCTGTTGTATTGGGGTGAGATCGCGACGAAGAGCTCATTGAGCTGCGGCACGAAGAGCTCCGATTTGCCGCCGGGCGCGGACGGTATGCGGGCGATCTCGCGATAGTGATCCGGATCGATCTCCTGGTACACCCCAACTTCTCCCACCGCTCCCGGAACGTAGATGCGCTTGCGCAAGGCATCGAAATACACGCCATCGACGATGGCCGGCACGTCCAGGGCGGCAACCGCGTGACCATTGGCGGTATCGAGCACGAACATCTGGGTCGGCTTGCGGGTCACGATGAAGAGACGGTGATCCGGCTCATCGAGCGCCATGCTCAGGTTGGTCGCGGCACCGATGATCGGCCAATGGCCGATGACTTGCAGCGTCTTCTTGTCGATGACGTCGACCTCGTTCTGGTCGGCGATATTGATGAACATCCGGTCGCCGTGCTGCTCGGCCTGCACCGCCTCGACATGGTCGGAGTCGAACTCGAGCTGCCGCAGCACCCGCCCCGTCGCCGGATCGATTTCGTTCAGCCAGGAGTTCTTCAGGTGAACGTCGCCCCCGCCTGAGACGATGTAGAGGTGCCCGGTGGAGGCATCGTAGTATTCGGTGTCGGCGCCGGGCGCCACGTCGATCTTGCCCAGCATCCGGTAGGTGCGATCATCGATGATGCGTGGACCGCTGTCGTCGGTCACGATCAGACGGTGGCTGCCGGGGACGAGAAAGAAAGCATGCGGCGTCTTGAACGTGGTCAGCGTCTTCAGGTGCCCGCCCGTCTTCAGGTTGAAGACTTCCACGGTACCGTGATCCTCGGCGGCGACGAACAGCTTGTTCTCGCCGGTGTCGGCGAACAGGTGATCGAAGTCGCCGTCATAGCCGGGTACATCGCTGCGGTGCAGCAGCGCCAAGGGCTGCGCGGACGCGGTAGCGGCGTGGGGCTCGACCAGTTTCGCCGCCGAGGGAATGCGGCGGGCGATCTCGTCACGGATGCGGATCGCCTCCGCGTGCCGCGCTTTCTGATCGGTGTGCGCGGTGAGCTCGAACACCACTCCAAGGGCGCCGATGCGCCTGCCGGCCGAGTCATCGAGCGGCAGCTCCACCTCGTAGCGCATCAGGTCCTTGTTGACCTCGAGATTCGTCTTGCCGTCGCGAACCACCCGCATGTCGTCGTCATCGGCCTTTTTGCCGATGCGGCCGATGTTGGAGGCGAGGATCTCGGGATCGCTGTTCTTCGGCGTCGTGGCATGGATCGCCAGAATCATCAGGTCCCGATGCTTGGCCAGCTCGTCATCGACGATGTACTGGGCGTAGGAATCGACCGGGATGTTCGGGTCATCGACTGCCTCCTGCACGAGATTCGCCGCGTAGGACATGCGACGCGCGAGCGCCTCCCTGATCGCGAGCGCTTCGCGCTGCAGCGCGGCGCGACTCTTGCCGCTGAGCACCAGGGTCATGATGCCGGCCTTCTTGTGCGACATGTCGAGCATCGGCACCTCGGCGGAAAGCTCGTGCGATGCCTGGTCGTAGGCGAAGTGCGCCCGCCAGGCCGCCAGCGCCTGGGCGGCGGCGGCCGGCGGCGGCTTGCCGTTCGCGCCGTCGCTGGAGGCGATCGATTCCGGCCCGCTGCCGCCCGGTAACGTGATGTAGAGCGTCATCGCGCGAACGTCGGGGTGCTTGGTCATCAGCTGGGCCACCAGCAGCTGACCATAGCTGCCGGGGCCCGTCACGGCGGGCGGGTTGGCCGCCGCGAGGCCGCAAGCTCCCGCCAGGCAGGCCGCAGCCACGATCAGACCAGAACCGATATTTTTCATCGCAATGCCCTCAGGCGATCTTGGTTACCGGTGCAATCGTAGCGGTCCAACCTGAAGAATCTCTGTCAGGTTCCTGAATGCAAATTCATGAACCGCCGCCTCGCGGCGGCTCCGCCCGGGGCGCTCACGTGCGGACGGCGTATACTGAGGCTTCAATGAAGATCTTGATCGTCGAAGATCAACCACGCTTGGCGCAGTTCCTCAGGCAGGGGCTGACGGAACGGTCCTACACGGTTGCATGCGCGCGCAGCTGCCGGGAAGCCCGCGACGAGCTCTGCGAGACGGCGTACGACCTGATCATTCTCGACCTCGGACTGCCCGACGGCGACGGCCTCGACCTGCTGAAGGAGTGGCGCAAGAGCGGCTTCAACGAGCCGGTGCTCATCCTGAGCGCCCGCGATGCGGTCCAGGACCGCGTCAAGGGGCTCGATCTCGGCGCCGACGACTACCTTCCCAAGCCCTTCAGCTTCGAGGAGCTGCTGGCGCGCGTGCGCTCGCAGCTGCGCCGGCAATCCGAAGTCAAGGAAACGGTGCTCGAATATCGCGGCATCAAGGTCGATCTGCTGAGCCACACGGCTCACCTGAACGGCGAGGCGCTGGATCTCACGCGGCGCGAGTTCGCGCTGCTCGAGATCTTCATGCAGAATCCGACCCGCATTCTCACGCGCACACTGATCTCGGAGAAGATCTGGGCCTCTCACTACGAGGTCGACACCAACCTGCTCGACGTCTACATGAGCCGCCTGCGGGCGAAGCTGGAGAAGGGCCAGGAGAAGCCGCTCTTCAAGACGGTGCGCGGGGTCGGTTACCAGCTGCTGTGATGCGCTCGATCAGCACTCGGCTCGCGGCCTGGTACGCCCTCGCGGCGACAGTCACCCTGGCCTGCCTGTTCATCATCGGCTACCAGCTGCTGGAGACTTATCTCATCCACGGCCTCGACCTGCTCAACAAGGCGGAGTTCGAGCAGGTCAGCGCGCGCCTGGGCTCCAACTATCAGGCTCTGACGCCGGAGGTCATCAATCGGGACATCCGCCAAACGACCGAGTACGCCTCCGTTCTCTTCTATATCGACGTCCACAATCGCCAGCGAACCGTGTTCTACTCTGCGAACCTGCGCGGCCAGCCGCTTCCGGACGTGCCGCACAAGCACCTCTACGACGGCTCGATTCCGGGAATAGGGCCGCTGCGGATCGCGGAGTTCATCCTGCCGCCATTCGACGTAACCATCGCGACCTCCTCGGCCCAGATCCTGAAGGTGATGGACGGCTATGTGGAGGTTTGTACGGGGCTGCTGTTCGCCATGCTCGCCGTCAGCAGCATCATCGGGATCGCGCTGAGCAGGCTCGCCCTGCGGCCGGTACGCCTCATCCGCGAGACCGCCAGCCGCATCGGCTCCGATAACCTCAGCGAGCGGATCCCGGTGTCCGGAGTGCGGGACGAGATCTCCGAGCTCGCGCGGCTCCTCAACCAGATGTTCGACCGGCTGGAGTACTCGTTCAAGCAGGTCCGCCGCTTCGCGGCGGAGGCGTCGCATGAGTTGAAGACGCCGCTCTCTCTCATCCGCCTGCAGGCCGAGAAGCTCCTCGTCACCGGCGATCTGGCGCCGGCCGAGGAGGATGCCGTGCAGATGCAGCTCGAGGAACTGGCGCGGCTCAACCGGATCATCGAGGAGATGCTCTTCCTCTCGCGTGCCGAGGCGCGGGCCATCACGCTGCAGCTGCGGCCACAGGATCCCGCCCGATTCCTGCATGCCTTTGGCCAGGATGCGCGCGTACTCGCAGAGCACGACGGCCGCGGCTTCGTGCTGACCACCGAGGGCGAAGGCCTGGTTGCTTTCGAGGCGCAGCGTATCCGTCAGGTCCTGCTCAACCTGCTGGCCAACGCCCTCTGTGCTTCCCCGCGCGGCAGCGTCATCACCTTGCGGTCCACCTTCGGCGCCAACGTATGGCGCGTCAGTCTCGAGGATCAGGGACCCGGTGTTCCGGCGAACGAGCGAGAGCGGATTTTCGAGCGCTTCGTGCGGCTCGGTACCCTCCCGAGCGACGAGCGCGGCAGCGGCCTGGGGCTGGCGATCTGCCGCAGTATCATCGAGCTGCATCGTGGTCGCATCTGGGCGGAGGCGGCCACGGGCGGCCCAGGGCTCAAAATACTGTTCGAGATCCCGGCTACCGAGCTGCTCCCCCTCGGTTCAGCCAAGCAGTCCGCAGCGACGGAGGAGCCCACGACGAGTGATATCGCCTAATGCAGTCGGGCGAACGTCAATAGCGTCAGCGTCACCACGATCGCACCACCGATGCGGATTGCGATTTGCGCGAATGGCATGAGCTGCATGCGGTCCGCCGCCGTAAGGATCGCGACCCCGCCCGTGCCCCCCTGCCCGGCGTGGGTCGCATTGACGATGGCGGCCTCGATGGGATAGAGGTTGACCATCCGTCCGACGAAGAACCCCGCCGCGATGACCGTCGTCACCGTCGCCGCGATGGTGATCAGATTGGCGGGCGCCAGCGCGGCGATCAACTTGTCCCACGGCGTCATCGCCACGCCCACCATGAAGAGCAGCGGGTACGTCCCCGCCTTGGCGAAGATCTGGAACACCACTTCCGCGCCGAGCTGCATCTGCCGGGTCACCGACCACGACAGCTTCATGAGGACGGCGAGGAACAGCATCGCGACCGGCGCGGGGAGCCTGAAGAGCCTTTCGGCGGCGACGCCGAGGAGATAGAGGCTGACGGCAGTCACCGTGGCGGCGGCGATGTGCATCACGTCCACATGACCGGAGAGCTTCTCCTGGCTGAAATCGAGCTCGTCGCGGCCACCCGGCTGCAGGCGCCCGTTGCCGGAGAGGTGCGGGCGCTTCTTGCCCAGGGTGTTGAGAGCGCCCGCGATGAGGATGGCCATGAGGCTACTGATCATCACGGTCGGCAACACCTGGGCGAACTGTGTCCCCAGGGGCTGATGAACGATGCCCGAATAGCCCACCGCGAGCGGCAGGGCGCCCTCGCCCACTCCCCCGGCCATCACCGGAATCACCACGTAGAGCAGCGTGTGCTCGAACCCGAGGCCGAGGGCCGTGCCGACCGCGCTGCCGACGATCAGCGCCGCGACGGTGCCCGCCGCCAGCGGCGCGAATATCTTGAGAAAGCCGCGAATCAGCATGGTCCGGTCGATGCCGAAAACGCTGCCGACGATGATTCCGGCGATATAGAGATAAAGAAAGTTCGAGGCCTGGGTGAACTGCGTCACCGCCGTCACCAGCACCGGCGAGAGGACGTGGTAGAACACCAGGGCGGAAGGCAGGAACGTCGCGAAGATCGCGCCGCCCCCGACGCTGCGGACCCCAGGAATGCGCTGGCCGATCTCCGCGCATGCGAAGCCGAAAATCGCCACCACCGCAATCATCGTCGGCAGATCCGTCGCGACTTTCTCCGTCGCGACGAAGTACCAGGTCAGCACGGCGAGGACGACGAAAACCGGCACCGGAACGATGCCGATGCGCCATTCCAGCAGCCGCTGCCAGGCGCGCGCCCATGCGGGGATTACGCCCTCATTCGCCACATCGTCCCCCTCCTGTCCCGCCATCAGAACGAGACTGCTACGTTACCGTAAATCAGGCGTCCGATGGGAGAGTAAGTGGCGATGTCGGCGTTGGTGTACTGATTGGCGAAGGCGCGCGGCGCCAGCGGCGGCATCTTATTGCCGATATTGTTCACGCCGACGGCAAGCGTAAGCTTGTTGCCGCTGTCGGAGCGGCCGAGATGGAAGTCGTACGCTCCGCGCAGATCCCAGGTGTCATAGCTGGAGACGGGGATGCCGGCGAGATTGCCGTTTTGACCGGTGTCCTCGACGGCAGAGACGTAAGTGTTCCCCAGAGTGACATCGAGGCCGCGGAACTCCCAGTCGACTGTGGAATAGAAGCGATACTTCGGCAGGGTGCCGCCGAACACGCCGTTGTTGTTGGTATTACCCGCGTACTGGATGACGGGATCCCCCGGAATGTCCTGGAACTTGAAAGAATCGAAGGCGGCCCCGTTGGAGGACAGCGTCCAGGTACCCGCGCTCTCCCAAGGCAGGATGTAGGTGACGCCCAACGTCCACGAGCGCTCCTGCAGCACCGCCAGATTGGTGAAGCGGTCGAGCAAATAGAGCTCCGAAGGCGCGGCGGTATTGCCCATGCCGGTCGCGGGGTTCGTCAGGAACGCCTGCAGCGCCCCCGGCGTGGTGAAGGGATCGGTGCCGCCGAAGTTCGGGAAGTTGCCCAAGGCCAGGTTGTGGAAGAACGGCGAGGCGGAGCCCAGTTTGTTCACCGAGTTGAGGATGTTGTTGAACCCGATGCCGCCCGCGAAGCCGTACAGGTTGATGGAGGAGAAGTCCGCGTCGACGACCAGGCCGGCGACGGCTCGCGGACGGAACGTCAGGCCGATCGAGCGCGAGACCGAGGTCGCGGGCCTCAGGTTCGGATCGTTGCCATCTTCCGCGTTGAAGCTGTTCATGTTGGCGTAATTTGCGCCGAAGACGCCCGTGATGATGGTGCCGGCGGCCTGGCGGGTGTCATACGGGCCGTAGGCCTGGTACAGGGGCGGCGCGCTGAAAGACTTGGCGTAGGTGCCGCGGAGGACGAGCTGACTGTCGAACGGCTCCCAACGGAAGCCGAACTTCGGATTCGTCGCGCTGCCCGCATCGCTGTAATGCTCGAAGCGCGCGGCCGCGACCAGCTCGAATTGCTGCAGCGCCGGCAGATGCATCGCGCCTGATGTGATCGGCACGCGCGTTTCCGCATATACCGCGCTGTCGTCACGTCCATGGGTGAAGGGATCGGTATACACGCCGCCGATCCAGTTCTCATCGTTGCCGGTCTCGAGGCCCGTCGCCGGGTCGGTGACGCGGCCGTTCGGATCGGCATAGCCCGCGATCTGCTCACGGCGCCAGTTCAGGCCGAAAGCCATGCTCACCCGTCCCGCCGGCACGCCGAAGAGCGTGCCCACCGTATGGGCATCCCAGGTGTAGAGCTTGCTGTCGGCGTGCAGTTCCTCCGTCCCATAGAGATTGGCGAGCTCGGCCGCGGAAAAGCCGCTCACCGCGAACGGATCCAGGGCCGGCTGCAGAACGAGCGCATTGTTGATCGAGTACCCGCCGTAGACCTTGCTGTAGGTGCCCCCGGCGAGCGGATCGCCGCTGGAGTCGTAGCCGCCGGCGATCGCACGCGCAACATTGGGCTTGTAAAGGAGGTTCGTGTCATCCTCGTTCAGCTTGCTCTCGCTGTAATCGACGCTGCTCTGCCACGTCCAGTCGGCCCATAGCTTGCCCTTCAGGCCCGCGGTGACGCGATAGGCGTCAGTGGTATCGAACACCCCTTTGGGCAGCGCCGGATCGGCGAAGCTGACGCCGGTCGCGCTGGTTGTCAGAGGATCGTAGGGGGAGCCTGCGGGCACCGTGAGGCCCGTGGCGGCCGAAAACGGCTGGCCGGCCGAGGCCCAGGCGGTCGAGTCCACCTTGTTGCGCGAGACCAGCACGTCGCCGAACGCTTTTACCCTACCGTCGAAGAACGCCTTGGAAGTGATGTTGGCGACGAACGACTCGTTCTCCTGCTGCTGAAGCAGCATGGCGTAAGGCGCATAGTTAAACCCATTCGACAGCGCCGTAGCACTCGTCGGATCGTAGACGCCAGCCGCTGCGAGCTGCGAGTAACTCGTGGCAGTGGCAGCGGTGCCGGTCGGCACGTTGGGAGCCGCCAGTCCGGGTGCGAGCACATAGCCGCCTTTGCCGACCACGCCAGGCAGGTCAGTGCCAGGGGTGACCCCGTACTTCGGGCTGGCGAACGCGCGTTGGTACTGCCAGAGCGGGGAGGTCTTGGAGAAACTGGCCGTGGCGGTGATATTCACCGGCCCGACATCCCCTCCGCCCGTAGCGAAGTAGGAGCGCTCGCTGTAATCGCCGGACGCCGCGCCGTAATCGCCGCCGAAAGTGAGGCCGTGATAATCGTGCTTCAGGATGAAATTGACCACGCCACCGATGGCGTCGGACCCATAGAGAGAGGATGCGCCATCGGTGAGCACGTCGACCCGCTCGAGAGCCGCCGCCGGGATCTGGCTGACATCCACGAAGTCCTTGCTTCCATTGAGGCCCGCGACGGCATCGTCCGCGACGCGCTCCCCATCCACGAGCACCAGGGTCGGTAGGTTGCGCAGCTGGATCTGCGAGCCGCCGGCCGTGAATTGATTGTGACTTTGCGCGTTGGCGGTGCCTGCATTGCTGCGGCCCGCAAAAGCGGGTATGGCCTTGCGCAGCATGTCGAGCGCATTGTCCGTGACGCCCGTCTGCTGCAATTGCGCCGCATCGAGCGTAGTGACCGGCACCGCCGCCGCATCCGGACTGGTCGGGATCAACGTGCCGGTGACCACTACCTCCTGGATCTGCGGCGTCGCCTCGCTCGAGCCCTGATCGACGCTCTGGGCGTGCGCGTGTGTGGCGGAAATGAGACCGAGACCAGAAAGCAGTACAGCTTCGGTGCCGGCGATGCGGCGTGACGGACCCTTCATGCTCCCCCTTACGGCAAATCTGATGATATTTGCCTATTGGAAGGCAAGCTACGCCGGCAAACTGAACGAATACTGAAACCAGCCTGACGTTTTTTTCAGGCAAGACGCAGCGATGATATCGTGTCGGACGCCGTGCGCCGGAGCCGAGTCGAATGAGGGTGTTGCTGGTCGAAGATCACCGCGCCATGCGGGAGATGATCGCGGATCATCTCAAGGAGCGCGGCTATGCCGTCGATGCGGTGGGTCGCGGCGACCATGCGGTCGCGGCTGCCGGAGTCGCGCCCATGGATGCGGTGATTCTCGATCTCGGCCTGCCCGACATGGACGGCATGGACGTGCTGAGCTCGCTCCGCGCTTCGCGCCCGGATCTGCCCGCGATCATCCTGACGGCACGCGACAGCGTCGACGATCGGCTGCTCGGGCTAAACTCCGGCGCGGATGACTACATCGTCAAGCCTTTCAATCTCCTCGAGCTCGAGGCCCGGCTACGCGCCGTGCTGCGACGCGCCGGCAATTCCCGAGGCACGACCTACTCTTTCGGTGGCGTCACCTTCGACACGGTCACCCGGGAAGCGGCGGCCTTCGGCAAGTCGCTCGAGCTCACGCGCCGGGAGGCGGCGCTGCTCGAGGAGCTGATCCGCGTCCCCGGACAGGTGATCACCAAGGACCGGCTGGAGGAGCGTCTCTATGCGCTCGAGGACGCAGGCAGCGCGAACGCGCTCGAGGCCGCGGTATCGCGCCTGCGGCGCAAGCTCGCGGCGGCGAGCGCCGCCCTGCAGATCGAGACCAAATGGGGAATCGGCTATCGGCTGATCGCGTGGCCGCCCGAAGGCGGTCCGGATTGACCCGCGCCCACAGCCTGAGACTGCGGCTGCTGGGAGCGATGGTGGCGGTATTCGCTCTCGGGGTTGGGGCGGCGATCCTCTCCTATCGCACCGAGGTCTACGACATCACGGGCGATCTACGGACACGCACGCTCGAGAACCAGGCGCGCGAGCTGTCGCAAGCGGTGCAAGTCAGCGCCGGCGGCACGCTTCAGGTGCGCACGCCCGAGGACTGGCGGCAGGTCTATTCGAGCCCATCGCGACATTTCGTCTTCACGGTATTCGATGCCGCTCATCAGCCGATCGCCTGGTCGGCCAATCTCGCAGCGCCGCTGCCGTACATTCCTGTCGACTCGCGCGGCGGTATGGGCCCGGTGGAATTCATCGGCGCCGGCCCCGAGCGCCGCGCCATCGTCGCGGCTCACGGCCCGCAGGGCTCGACCGTTCTCGTCGGCCGTGGCGATCACGATCGCGACGAGCTGGTCGACAGCCTGTTCGAGGAGGGATCCGAGCAACTCACCGTCATCGCGCCATTCGCGCTGCTCGGGTTCGTCCTCATCTGGCTGATCAGCGGCTGGAGCCTGCGCCCGATCGAGCGCGCCTCACACGAGGCCGCACGGGTCGGGCCGCAACGCCCGGACATGCGCATCTCTCCTCGCGGCCTGCCCCGAGAAGTCCAGCCGCTGGTCGAGGCCGTCAATGGCGCCCTCGACCGCCTCTCGCGCGCCTACGCCACGGAGCGGCGGCTGACAACGGATGCGGCTCATGAGCTTCGCACGCCGCTCGCGGTGCTCAACCTGCGGCTGCAGCGCGCCAGGCTCACCGGCAACACTGACTGGAACGCAGTCGAGCGGGAGCTCGCGCAGATGGGCCGCCTGGTCGATCAGCTCCTCGATCTCGCCCGCAAGGAAGCGCTCGCGCGCGAGCGGCACACCGAGGACCTTCCCGTCATCAATCTGTCGCGCGTGGTGCGCGAAGCAGCGGCGACGGCGCTGCCTCTGATCGAGGCCGCCGGCCGCGAGCTCGACATCGAGGTGCCCGACTCGATTCAGCTCCGCGGCAACAACGATGACCTGCGTGACATGGTGCGCAACCTCCTCGAGAACGCGTTGCTGCATGGCCGCGGCAAAGTGAGCGCACGGATCGCAGCCGTGGAGAAGGCCAACGATGGGGTAACAATCGAAGTGGCCGACGAAGGACCCGGCGTTCCGGCGGGCCAGGAGGAAGCGGTATTTCAGCGCTTCCGGCGCCTCAATATCGATGCCCCGGGCTCTGGCCTCGGGCTCGCGATCGTACGTCACGTCGCGCGCAATCACGGCGGCGATGCGCATTTCCTGCCCGGCGTCGGCCGCGTTGTAGTGCGGCTTCCACAGTCCTAGTGCTGCGGCCGCCCGCCGTTGCCCGCCCGGAGCAGAGCGTTGACTTCCTCCTCGGCGGCCAGCCAATCCTCGACTTCGTCGCCTGCAGCGAACCCGCGCCGCTCGGCACGGAGGTAGGCCGCCTCGGCGATCATGGCCCGGCGCGCTTCTTCGGAGACGGTAATGCGGGGAGCGGCGCCCGAAGCGGGGGCGGGGGTCTCGGGTGTCGCCGCGCGGCGGCGCTGGGTGGTCTTTTCCGGCGGCTGCGGCGGCTCAGTGGTGCGACTGGACCCTGTGGTGCGACGAGTGGCCATTCTTTTCTTACTCCTGTGATTGTCGATTGCGCTTCAAGCGCTCGAGGAGCTTGCAGGTAGCGTGCCTGCCATGCAAGCCAGGACCGGAGCGCTACCGGAAGTGTCCGCTCGAGTGTCCGGTGTCCGCCGGACGGACGCGCGCGCGCACCCGGCCGTGCCGGCCACGACGGCGAAATCGGCCTCGGAATCAATAGTTTGGATTACCGCTGCCGCGCTGGCATACGACCTGCAAACACAGGCTGGAGAAGCCCATGAGCATCACCAACCTCAAGCCTCCGGCCGGCGCCAGCACCACGCCCACTCCGATTCGTGACACGTCGGCGCAGGACATCACGCGTCAAACATCCGAACAGGCGTGGTATCGGCGGAAGGTCGTTCACATCGCCGGCGGCGCGATCGGACTGATCGTGATCCTCGCCTGGCTGGTACACGGCTGGGTGCGGTCCGGACACGTCGTCTCCGGTCAGAGCCTGGAGATCGCCACGGTGACGCGCGGCGATTTCGTGCAGGACGTGGCCGGACGGGGAACGGTCATCGCCGCGGTCAGCCCGACCCTCTCCTCCACCGCACCCGGTACGGTCACATACCTCGTGCATGCCGGTGACCGGGTCACCCAGGGGGAAGTTCTGGCGCGCCTCGCGAGCCCCGAGCTCGAGAACGAGTCCGAGCGCGAGCAGGCCACCCTGGCAAGCATGGACGCCGCGCTCGCGCAGCAGCGCGTCGAGCTGCAACAGGAACTGCTCCAGAACCACCAGCAGACCGACCTGGCCGCGGTCACGATGAGCCAGCAACTGCGTGAGCTGCAGCGCCTGCAGGCAGCCTGGGCCCTGCACGTCATCAGCGAGCAGCACTACGAGGCTGCCTATGACACTTACTCCATCGCGCGCCTCAACTACGAGAACGCGAACCGGAACTCAGGTCTCGAGCGCCAGCGCATCCTGCTCGAGCTGCGTACCCGCCAGCTCGCGCGCGACGCGCAGTCTCTTCTCGTCCAGGGTCTGCAGCGCCGCATCGACGCGCTGACCGTCCGCTCACCCGTGAATGGCATGGTCGCCGACCTCGCCCAGCCCGATCAGTCACACGTCGGCAGCAGCATGCCCCTGGTGACGGTGATCGATCTGTCGGCGCTCGCGATCGAATTCCAGGTGGCGGAATCGTTCGCCAACGGCATCCAGCCGGGACTGCCGACGGACATTACTCTCGATGGGGAGACCGTGCATGGCGTGGTCACCGAGGTGTCGCCGGACGTGCGCGACGGGTGGGTGACGGGCCGCGCGAAATTCGTCGGCGCGCAGCCCGTGGGCCTGCGTCAGAACGAGCAGGCTGCCGTGCGGATCGTGATGGGTGCGCACAAGGACGTCCTGATGGTCGATCGCGGAGCCTTCCTCGATCCCGCCACTCGCTTCGTGTACGTCATTCGCGGCGACGAGGCGACCCGCATCCCGGTCCAGCTCGGAGCCGCCTCGGTATCCGAGATCCAGGTCCTGCGCGGCCTCGCCGCGGGAGATCGGGTGGTGATCTCCGACACCCAGGACTTCAACGATGCACGCGCATTGCGCGTCGCGCGCTGACCGGAATGACTCGAAACACTACCGCCAAGAGGCACACATGCTGAAGATGCAAGATGTCAGTAAGGTCTATCGGACCGACCTCATCGAGACGCACGCGCTGCGCAATTTCTCCGTCGAGGTGAAGTCCGGCCAGTTCGTCGCGGTGAGCGGGCCTTCCGGCTCCGGCAAGACGACCTTCCTCAACGTCGCCGGTCTCCTCGAGACTTTCGACACCGGCACTTACGAGCTCGACGGCAAGGATGTCAGCCGCCTCTCGGACGATGCACGCTCGCGCATGCGCAACGAGAAAATCGGCTTCATCTTCCAGAGCTTCAATCTCATACCCGACCTCGACATCTACGACAACGTCGATGTTCCTCTGCGCTATCGGGGCATGAAGGCGGCAGAGCGCGACCAGCGCATCACCAAGGCCCTGGAGCTGGTCGGGCTCGCTTCCCGCATGAAGCACATGCCGTCGCAGCTCTCCGGCGGGCAGCAGCAGCGCGTCGCCATCGCGCGCGCCATCGCGGGCGACCCGGCACTGATCCTCGCCGACGAGCCCACCGGAAACCTCGACTCCCTCATGGCGCGCCAGGTAATGGACCTGCTCGAGCAGATCAATGAGTTGGGCACCACCATCGTGCTGGTGACTCATGACCCGGAGCTGGCGCGGCGCGCACAGCGGAACATTCACGTGGTCGATGGCGTGGTGATCGACTCCGCGCCCTACCAGCGGCGCAACCCCGCCGAGGAGGCGCGAGCGGGCACCGAAGGCTAGCCTCCATGTTCTCCTATTACCTGCGTCTCGCCTCGAAGAGCTTTCGACGCACGCCCGGACTCACCGCACTCATGGTGTGCGCGATTGCGTTCGGCATCGGCGCCTGCATCGTGACGCTCACCGTCTACCACGCCATGTCGGGCAACCCGATCTGGTGGAAGAGCAACGTGCTCTATGCGGTGACCATGGATTCCTGGGATCCCGCGCAGCCCGCCGACCCCGAGAACCCGACGCTGCCGCCGCCGCAGCTCACCTATCGCGACGCCACGTACCTCATGACCTCGACCATTCCGAAGCGCAAGGCCATCATGACTCAGCTCCTCGGGATGTTGAGCGGCGCGCCGGGCCAGAAGGCGCCGATTCCCGTGATCACTCGCGCCACGGGCGCTGATTTCTTCCCGATGTTCGACATTCCCTTCGAGTACGGCGGCGGCTGGGACGCGGCCGCGGACCAGGGTCCGCGGCCCGTCATCGTGCTGAGTCAACCCACCAACGAGAAGCTCTTCGGCGGCGCCAACAGCGTCGGCCAGACCGTTGTCTGGAACGGGCGGCAGTTCCGGATCGTGGGTGTCATCAGGAACTGGCAGCCGGCACCGAAGTTTTACGACCTCAACGAGGGTGCCTTCTCGCGCTCTGACGGCGCCTATGTGCCTTTCAACTGGGGACCCACCCTGCGGCAGCTTCCATCGGGACACAGCAGCGGCTGGGGCTCACAGCAGTCCAGCAGCTACCAGGACTACATCAATGCCGAGAACACCTGGATCGAGATGTGGGTGGAGCTGCCGACGCCGGCGAGCCGCGCGCGCATGCTCGCCTTCATGAATTCCTACTGGGCGGCGCAGCGCAAGGCCGGCAGATTCCAGCGCCCGCTCAACAATCACCTGACCGACGTGGGCGACTGGCTGAGGGTGAATCACGTGGTCACCGCCGACAGCAGCATACTGTTGCGGCTGGCGTTCGCCTTCCTGGCGGTCTGCCTCATCAACACGATCGGGATTCTGCTCGCCAAGTTCCTCAAGCGTTCCCCCGTCACCGGACTGCTGCGGGCGCTCGGCGCCAGCCGGCGCCAGATCTTCTGGCAACATCTGGTGGAGGTGGCGGCGATCGCCGGCGTCGGCGCCGTCGCCGGCATCATGGTTGGCGCCATCGGACTGAAGGCGGTGCAGACACTCTATGCGACCGGGAACCCGGACCTTGGCGGCAACAACTACGCCGCGCTGACTCATTTCGATGCGGCCGGCATCTGCTGGGCGCTCGCCCTCGCCGCGTTGTCCACGGTGGCGGCCGGCCTCTATCCGGCCTGGGCGATCGGCCGCCTGCCGCCCTCCCGATACCTCAAGAGTCAATGACGAGCGGGAGATTTTTCATGTCCCTCGGCATCCGCCCCATGCTCTCCAGCCTGCTGCGCAGCCGCACCGGCGCGATCCTGGTGGCCCTGCAGATCATGATCGCGCTAGCGGTGATGGTGAACGCCGTCTGGATCGTAAGTGAGCGCATCGCGAACATCGAACAGCCTACCGGCATCGATTATCCCAACACGTTCGTCGTCTCGATCGCCGGCCTCACCAACCGTTTCGATCTCTCGAGCTCGCTCGCCCAGGACCTGGCCTACCTGCGCGGTCTGCCCGGCGTGGTGGCCGCCACCGCGAGCGAGTCGGTACCTCTGAGCGGCGATGGCGAGGACACGCAGCTCTGGCTGCAGCCGGACCAGCGCGGCCGTGCCGTCGTGGTGGGCGAGATGCAGCTGGATACGAGCGGACTTCAGACCCTGGGTACCTCGCTCCTCGCCGGGCGCAACTTCCGCCCGGAAGAGATCCAGCATCTCGCCAAAGGGCAGACCGACCTGACGCCGCCGGACATCATCGTGACCCGCACGCTGGCGAATGGTCTCTTTCCCGGCGAAAACGCCCTCGGCAAGCTGGTCTACGACGACTCCGGCAAGCCGATCACCATCGTTGGAATCGTCCGCGATTTCATCGGCCCGATCGGGCTCGGCAATGCACCATACGCCTACGCGATCTATCCACAGACCCCGGGCTCCTACGGGTCCTATGACTGCCTGGTGCGCACCCGGCCGGGCCGGCTCGACGCGATCATGCGGACGGCCGTGCAACACCTGGCCGCTTCCAATCCCGACCGGGTCGTGTTCTACGCCCGTACGCTCACGTACAACCGCCGGCAGATGATCGCGGACAACCGCAACATGGCGATCTTCCTCACCACCGTCACCGCCCTGATCCTCGGCGTCACCTGCCTCGGCATCTTCGGACTGGCCACTTACAACGTGAGCACCCGCACGAAGCAGATCGGTACGCGGCGCGCCATCGGCGCGCGCAAGCGTGACATCGTCACCTATTTCATGGTGGAGAGCGCCTTCATCCTCACCGCGGGCGTGCTCGCCGGCTGCGCGCTCGCTCTCGTCACCGGCTACTGGCTCTCCACTCAGTATGCTCTGCCGCGACTCGACCTCTATTACCTGGTGGGCGGCGTGCTCTTTCTATGGATCGTAGGCCAGCTCGCCGCCTGGCAGCCCGCGCGGCGGGCGGCATCGGTGCCGCCGTCGGTCGCCACGCGAACGGTCTGAGACTTCCACGAGGATCCCGTGCTGCCCTACTACCTTCGCCTCGCCCTCAACAGCCTGCGGCGCACCCCCGGATTGACCGCGCTCATGGTCTGCGCCATCGCCCTCGGCATCGCCGCCTGCATCGTCACGCTCACGTTCTACCACGCCATGTCGGGCAATCCGATCTGGTGGAAGAACGACGTACTCTATGCGGTGACGATGGACTCGTGGGACCCGGGTCCACCCTACGACTCGGAGCATCCGGCGTTGCCTCCGCCGCAGCTGACTTACAGGGACGCAACGTACCTCTTCCGATCCGACATCCCGAAGCGCAAGCTCATCACGGCCGATATGCTCGGGGTGGTGAGTGGCGCGCCCGGTCAAACCGTGCCGCTGCAGGTGATGACTCGGGCCACGACCGGGGATTTCTTCAGCATGTTCGACGTTCCGTTCGAATACGGCGGCGGCTGGCGCGGCAGCGATCTCGATGCGCTGCCTGAGATAGTCCTCACCAAAGAGACCAACGACGAGCTGTTTGGCGGCGCCGACAGTGTCGGGCGATCCATTCTCTGGAACGGCAATCGCTTCCGCGTGGTGGGCGTCCTGCGCCACTGGGAGCCGCTACCCAGGTTCTACGATGTCGTCGATGGTGCTTTCGCGGCGCCCGAGGAGATGGATCAGGCGTTCGTGCCGTTCGCCTGGATGGCCGCCTTGCAGGCGTCCCCGGTGAGCAATGTGACATGCCACGGCTCCGGGTCGGTCCACGACTACCAGGAGTTCCTCGCCTCGGAGTGTCTCTGGGTCGACATGTGGGCCGAGCTGCCTACCGCCGCGAGCCGCGAGCGCTTTCAGGCCTACATGGACGCCTACTGGGCGGCGCAGCACCGGGCCGGGCGATTCCCGCGCCCGCTCAACAATCGCCTGACCGACGTCGGCCAATGGCTGCTGGTCAACGGTGTCGTGACCAGCGACAGCCGCATCCTGCTGCGAGTCGCATTCGCCTTTCTCGCGGTCTGTCTGCTCAACACGGTCGGCATCCTGCTGACGAAGTTCCTGCGGGGTGCCCCTGTCATCGGCGTGCGGCGCGCCCTCGGAGCGAGCCGCCGGCACATCTTCATGCAACACATCGTCGAGGTCGCGGTCGTGTCCATCGCCGGCGGACTCCTCGGCCTCGCCCTGGGCGCCGCCGGACTCGCGGGAGTACAGGCGATCTACGCGCGGGACAACACTTACGGCCTGCTCGCGCATTTCGATCCGCTGGGGGTCGCGTGGGCGCTGGCGCTGGCCGCAGTGTCGACACTGGCCGCGGGCCTCTATCCCGCCTGGAGCATCGGCAGACTGCCGCCGGCCGGGTACCTGAAGAGCGGCTGAGCCGGAGCAACAGAACATGCTGAATCTGAATGTCCGCCCGGTACTCTCGGCGCTGCTGCGCAATCGCACCGGCGCCGTGCTGGTCGCCCTGGAGATCGCCATCGCGCTCGCGGTGATGGTCAATGCCGCCTGGATCGTCGCCCAGCGGATCCAGCAGATCGAGGCGCCGAGCGGGCTCGATGCGCGCGACACTTTCGCGATCGGAGTCGCGCGCCTCTCGAGTCATTCCGATCTCGGGGCGGCGCTAAGCGAGGATATGGCGTACCTGCGCAATCTACCGGGAGTGGTCGCAGTCACCGCGACTTCCTCGGTGCCGCTCAGTCGATACGGTCAGGGCACCTCGGTGTCGGCGGATCCCGGCGAGCAGGCTCCCATGACCCCGACGCGATCGATGCAGGTGGACGAGGCGACTCTCGACACTCTCGGAGTCCGCATCGTGGCCGGCCGCAACTTCAACGCCACGGACATTCGGCCGCCGGCGCAGGGATTCTTTCCGATGTACTCGCAGGTGCTCATCACGCAGTCGCTCGCCGGCAAGCTGTTTCCGGGCGGCCATGCGCTCGGCAAGCCCATTTACTCGGGCGACAACAGCCCGATGACGGTCATCGGCATCACCAGCAACTTCATTCCTTCCGCGCCGGAGGCGCCCGGCTACGACGCGCTGCTGTTTCCCCAGGTTCCGGGAAACTACGGAGTCTATTTCTGTCTGGTACGGACCGTGCCCGGCAGGACCGCGGCGCTCCTGCGGACCGCACAGCGGCACCTTGCCGTCTCGAATCCCGACCGGATCTTCATCCAGGCGCAGACCCTCGAGTTCTACCGGCAGCGTCTCGATGCGGCGAACCGCGGCGTGGTCATCTTCCTGACGCTGGTCACCGCGCTCATTCTGTGCGTCACCTGCCTCGGGATCTTCGGTCTCACCACCTTCAACGTCAGCACCCGCACGAGGCAGATCGGAACGCTGCGCGCCGTCGGCGCCCGCAAGCGCGACGTCGTCGCCCACTTCCTGATCGAGAACGCGATCGTTCTCATCGCGGGCGCGATCGTCGGCTGCACCCTGACGCTCGGTGTGGGTCGCTGGCTCACCGATCAGTATCAACTCCCCCGCCTGGATCTTCACTTCCTGGCGATCGGGGTCCTCGCCCTGGCGGTGATCGGCCAGCTCGCCGCCTGGCAGCCGGCGCGGCGCGCCGCCGCCGTTCCACCGTCGGTGGCAACCCGCACGATCTGACGGCTCTTTCGGTAACATTGCCGCCATGATGAAAAGTGCCGCCGGCGCCACGCGATCGAGCCTCGCCGATAGCCTCATTCTCGTCATCGACGACAACGAGGCGGTGCGGACGGCGCTCGACGTTTTGATGTCGCTGCACGGGGCTCGCGTCATGGGCGCCGCCTCGCCGGCGGATGGGCTGGCCATCCTCGACAGGGAGCCGGTGGACCTCGTCATCCAGGACATGAACTTCCGCCGGGAAGCGACCGGCGGCGAGGAAGGCGTGGCGCTCTTCCACGAGATCCGCAAGCGGCATGACGACGTGCCGATCATTCTGCTGACCGCCTGGACACATCTCGAGACCGCGATCGAGCTGGTGAAGGCTGGCGCCGCGGACTACCTCTCCAAACCTTGGGACGATACGCGTCTGTTCACGACTGTCCGCAACCTGCTCGACCTGAGGAGAGCACGTGAGGAGAGCACGCGGATACAGACGCAGCGGCGGCAGGCGCGTCGCGCACTCGCGGAGCGTTTCGATCTTCGTGGTGCGATATACGAAAGCGAAGCGATGCACACCCTGGTCACCATGGCGACGCAGGTGGCGCATGCCGATGTGCCAGTGCTGATCACGGGACCGAACGGGGCCGGGAAGGAAGTCCTCGCCGACATCATCCAGGCGAATTCCTCCGTTCGCTCGGGACCCTATCTCAAGGTCAACCTGGGCGCCCTGCCGCAGGAGCTCATCGAGGCGGAGCTCTTCGGCACCGAGGCCGGCGCGTTCACCGGAGCGCGCGCCAGGGTCGGCCGCTTCGAAGCGGCCAACGGCGGCACCCTCTTCCTCGACGAGCTCGGCAACCTCGCGCCCGCCGGACAGGCCAAGCTGCTGCGCGTTCTGCAAACCGGGGAGCTCGAGCGCCTCGGATCCAACGTCACGCGGCGGACGCACGTCCGCATGGTTGCCGCCACCAACACGGACCTGCGCGCGGCGATCCGCGAGGGACGCTTCCGGGAGGACCTGTATTATCGACTCAACGTCATCGAGCTGGAGCTGCCGCCGCTGTCCCGTCGCCGCGAGGACATCCTGCCGCTGGCGCGGCACTTTCTCGGCACCGAACGCGGGCTGTCACCGGAAGCGGAGCGGGCGCTCGTCAGACACTCCTGGGCGGGAAACGTGCGCGAGCTGCAGAACGTGATCCGGCGGGCCCGCCTGCTCTCGGCCACGCCGGTGATCGGGGCGGAGGCTCTGGGGCTTCCCGCCTCGGAGCAGTCGGACCTCACGGGCGAGCCCGCCGTCGACCGCGCGTCCATCGAGAGCGCGCTGCAACGGGTCGGTGGCGTAGTGGCTCACGCCGCGCGTGACTTGGGCCTCTCCCGGCAGGCACTCTATCGCCGCATGGAAAAGCTCGGCATCAAATCCGACTGACCGAATGCTTCCCAGATCTCTGTCCGGGAGGATAGTCGCGGCCCTCGCGCTCGCGACCATGATCGCGTCCGCGGTCGGAGCGCTGGCGGCCCATGCTCTGAAATCGGCGGCGCTTGGTTTTCTGGTGGCTGCAATATTGACCCTGCCCGTCGTTGCCTGGCTCGGGATGCGCGTGGCCAGGCCGTGGGCCCTCGTGCTGGAGGCGGTCAGCAGCGGCATCGGGAGCCTGCGCGACCGGGATTACAGCGTCAGCATCGCGCGGCAGGGCGACCGCGCGCTGGTCAAGCTCGTGAGCGCATACAACTCGCTCGGCGACGTGTTGCGGCGGGAGCGGCTCGATATCTACCAGCGCGAGCTCCTCCTCGACACGGTCCTGCAGACGACGCCGCTCGCCCTCGTTCTGACCAATGCCGGCGGGCGCATCGTCTATGGCAACCTCGCCGCGCGACAGCTCCTGCGCGTCGGGCGCAAGCTCGAGGGGTTCGCTCTCGAGGCGCTGCTCGAGGAATCCCCGGCCGCACTGCGGGAGGCGCTCAAGGGCAGCGGCGATACCTTGTTCACCATGGAGATCGACGGTGAGACCGAGGTCTACCATCTCTCCAGGCGCGGCTTCGTCCTCAACGGACAGCCGCATCAGCTGGTTCTGCTCAAACAGCTGACCCGCGAGCTCGCCGCGCAGGAAGTGATCGTCTGGAAGAAAGTCATCCGCGTCATCGCGCACGAGCTCAACAATTCGCTCGCCCCGATCCGCTCGCTGGCTCACTCCGGAAGCTTGCTCGCCGTCGGCGCCGCGAGCGCCAACCTCGAGAGAGTGTTCGCCACCATCGGCGAGCGCGCCTCCCATCTCGCCACCTTCATCGAGGGTTACGCGAAATTCGCCAAGCTGCCGAAGCCGCGGCCCGCGGCCGTCGCCTGGCCGGCATTCCTGGCACGAATCGCGGCCGCGCAACCCTTCAGGATCGAGGGACCGCTGCCGCACCGCGAGGCCACCTTCGACGTCGGGCAGCTCGAGCAGGTGATGATCAATCTGTTGAAGAACGCGGCCGAGTCAGGTTCCGCGTCCGAGGCCGTCACCGTCAGTGTCCATCCCCGCGCCCAGGGATTCGTGATCGAGGTGGCCGACCGCGGCAGCGGCCTCTCCGAGCAGGTTCTGCGGGATGCGCTGCTGCCCTTCTTCTCGACCAAGCCCGCCGGCACGGGCCTCGGCCTCACTCTCTGCCGCGAGATCGTCGAGGCCCACGGCGGCCGCCTTACGTTGGCGAATCGCCCCGGAGGCGGCGCGGTCGTCTCGATTCACCTGCCTTAGGCGTCCGCGCGGCACTGCCGTTGGCCGCGTGGTCGGCGCCGTTGCCGCCACGAGTGCTACGGCGGCTGGCGCCGGCACGCTCCGCCGACTCCGGCTCCTTGAACTCCGCCGCATCGACGTCGAGTCCCTTCAGGTACTTGCGGAAGTCCTTGCCCAGAGCCGGATGGCCCAGAGCGTACTCCACCGTAGCCTGCAGGTAGCCGAGCTTGCTGCCGCAGTCGTAGCGCTTGCCGTTGAAGCGATAGGCGTACACAGCCTCCTCGCGCATCAGCGCCGCGATGCCGTCGGTGAGCTGGATCTCGCCGCCCGCGCCCTGCCCGATCCGCTCCAGGTGCTCGAAGATCGCCGGCGCGAGCACGTAGCGGCCCGACGACCGCGAGGTTGGAGGGCGCCACGGCGGGCTTCGGCTTCTCGATGATGCTGCGCACGCGGCTGGTGGTCGGATTTGTCGGCCTCCACCGCGACGATGCCGTACTTCTCGGTGTCGGAGCGCGGCACCACCTGCACGCCGAGCACGCTGGCGCGCTTGGACTCGTAGACCTCGGCCATCTGCGCCAGGCAGGCCACATCGCTCTTGATCAGGTCATCCGCGAGGTGCACGAAGAAAGGCTCCGCGCCCACCGCCGGCTGCGCGCACAGCACCGCGTGCCCGAGCCCGAGGGGCGCCGGCTGGCGGATGTAGATGCAGGAGGCGTAGGACGGGCAGGACGCTGCGCAGCTGGTTCAGCAGGTCGCTCTTGCCCTGACGCTCGAGCATGCTGCTCGAGCTCCTGGTCGGAATCGAAGTGATCCTCGATGGCGCGCTTGGAGGCGCCGGTGACGAACACCAGGCGCGTGCGCCCCGGCGGCCAGCGCCTCCTCCACCGCGTACTGGATGAGCGGCTTGTCGACGACCGGCAGCATCTCCTTGGGACTCGCCTTGGTGGCGGGCAGGAAGCGCGTACCGCGTCCGGCCACCGGAAAGACGGCGGTGCGGATCACGGACTTCGGTGTCAACCTCATGGGAACTCTCCCGCAAAATTCGTGGCTTGTCGCCAAGTGTACCTGTCAGCGGGCTCGCAAAGGACATGCCGCGTCAGGAAAAGGCCTTTTCCTCGCTCTGTTCCGCCCATTTGAAGACCGCCGGCCGCATGCTGTCCCAGGAGCGACACTTCGGGCAGCGCCAGTACCAGCCGACGCTGAGCAGGCCGCAGTCTTCGCACTGATAGCGCCCGCCGGTATCCCCGATCCGCGTCAGCAAGGCCCCGAGCGAGCGGGCGTCCGCCGCCGATTCCGTCTCCGAGCCCGCCTCGCCGGCGATATCAGGCAGGCGCGCGCACCTCCTGCGGCGGCAGCGCCGTCGCCAGCAGCCACGCGAGCTGCCGCGGAGCTGATGGTGCCGTTGCGGCGCAGTCGCACCGCTATCTCCTCCACTGCGCCACGGGCATTGCCCCAGAGCCCGAGCACCCGCGGAATGATCTCGAGCGCAAGCTCCGGCGACTCCTCGAGCGCCTTGAGGTAGAGCGTCAGCGCCCCGGCCGGATCCGCCGCAAGCTCGGTGATACGGGCCGTCAGGATGTCCGCGCGCGGCAGGTCCGCCTGGTGTGTGCGCGCCTGTCGCAGCAGAGTCCGCGCCCGCTGCGCATCGCCCTGCACCAGCGCCTGCTCCGCGAGCTCGCACAGGTAATGCGCTGCCACCCGGCAGCGCTCGATCTGCACCGCCTGCGGCAGCTCGTGAAAGATCTTCAGGGCGTTGGCCCAGTCGCCCTGCGCCTCGTAGATCCGTACCAGGTGATCGAGCGCCGCCCGGCGGTACTCCCGCGAGGCCGCCAGCTCCTCGAGCAACCGCTCCGCCCGGTCCATGAGCCCGGCGCTCAGGTAATCCAGCGCCAGCGCGAATGCCGCCTTGTCGTTGCAGCGACGAGCAGCCGCCGTGGTCGCGCAGGCGCGAGTGAATGGCGATCGCGCGGTCGACTTCGCCTCGCCGCCGGAAGAGGCTGCCGAGCGCGAATTGGATCTCCGCCGCATCCCCGTCCGCTTCCGCCATGCGCGCGAAGATCTCGGCCGCATGATCGAAGCGGTCGTTGATGAGGTGATCGAGACCAACGTAATAATCGCGCGGCAACCGGACGGTGCGCGCGCCTTCGTGAGTCGTCCCAGATACCACGCCGCGACACCAACGGCGACAAACGCCAGCGCAAGCAGCAAAGGAGCAGGCAGCTCGATCACGCCACCCACGATACTCGCATCTAGTCCCGGATGGGACTGTCCGCGCCGTCGTTGACGCGCTCGCGCAGATCCTTGCCGGGCTTGAAGTGCGGCACGTACTTGCCGGAGAGCGCCACCGCCTCGCCGGTCTTGGGATTGCGTCCCTGGCGCGGCGGCCGGAAATGCAGCGAGAAGCTGCCGAAGCCGCGGATCTCGATGCGATCCCCCTGCGACAGCGCATCGCTCATGATCTCCAGGATCTGCTTCAGCGCCAGCTCGACGTCCTTGGCCGGCAGATGCTTCTGCTTCGCCGTGATGATCTCGATGAGTTCCGACTTCGTCATGTGCGCATCCCGGGGCGGGCCGCGGCCGGCTCGCCCCGAACTCCAATGGGGCGCTGCGCGGTCAGCTGCGATCTCCGATGTGCTCCTTCAGCAGGTCGCCCAGGCTCGTGCCCGTGGTCGCCGCCTCGAGGAGCGATAGCTCTGCACCGCCTCCGCCTCCTCGTGCGCCTCCTTCGCCTTGATCGACAGCGAGATGGTGCGCGTCTTGCGATCGACGCCGATGAACTTCGCCTCGACCTCGTCGCCGACCTTGAGCACCGCGCGCGCATCCTCGACGCGGTCGCGGCCGAGCTCCGAGGCGCGCAGCTGACCCTCGATGCCGTTGCCGAGATCGATGACCGCGCCGCGCGCATCCACTTCCTTGACCACGCCCTTGACGATCGCTGCCCTTGGGGTTCTCGGCGATGTAGGCCGAGAACGGATCCTTGGCGAGCTGCTTGATGCCGAGCGAGATGCGCTCGCGCTCCGGATCGATCGACAGCACCATGGCCTCGACCTGCTGGCCCTTCTGGTAGTTGCGCACCGCCTCCTCGCCCGGCTGATCCCAGGAGATGTCGGAGAGGTGCACCAGGCCGTCGATGTTGCCCGGCAGGCCGATGAAGATGCCGAAGTCGGTGATCGACTTGATCTGGCCCGACACCTTGTCGCCGCGGTTGTAGTTCTCGGCGAACTCCTTCCACGGGTTGGCCTTGCACTGCTTCAGGCCGAGGGAGATGCGGCGGCGCTCCTCGTCGACGTCGAGCACCATGACCTCGACCTCCTGGCCGGTGTGCACGACCTTGGCCGGATTGACGTTCTTGTTGGTCCAGTCCATCTCCGAGACGTGCACCAGGCCCTCGACGCCGTCCTCGATCTCGACGAACGCGCCGTAGTCGGCGATGTTGGTGACCTTGCCGAACACGCGGGTGTTGGGCGGGTAGCGCCGCGCAATGTTCTCCCACGGATCGGCGCCGAGCTGCTTCAGGCCCAGGCGACGCGCGAGCGCTCGCGATCGAACTTCAGGATGCGCACGTCGATCTCATCGCCGACCTTCACCACTTCGGACGGATGCTTGACGCGCTTCCACGCCATGTCGGTGATGTGCAGCAGGCCATCGATGCCGCCCAGGTCGACGAACGCGCCGTAGTCGGTGAGGTTCTTGACCGAGCCGTGCACCACCGCGCCTTCCTGCAGGTTGTCCATCAGCGCGCTGCGCTCGGCGGAGAACTCCTGCTCCACCACCGCGCGGCGCGACACCACCACGTTATTGCGCTTCTGGTCGAGCTTGATGACCTTGAACTCGAGCGGCTTGCCCTCGAGGTAGGAGGTGTCGCGCACCGGGCGCACGTCGACCAGCGAGCCGGGCAGGAACGCGCGCACGTTGATCGATCTCGACGGTGAAGCCGCCCTTGACGCGGCCGGTGATGATGCCGGTGACGATCTCGCGACTTGTTGAATGCCTCTTCGAGCCGCGTCCAGGTGCGGGCGCGCTTGGCCTTCTCGCGCGACAGGCGCGTCTCGCCGGTGCCGTCCTCGACCGAGTCGAGCGCGACCTCGACCTGATCGCCGGCCTTGACCTCGACCTCGCCGCGCTCGTTCTTGAACTGCTCGAGCGGGAATGACGGCTTCGGACTTCAGGCCCACGTTGACGATGACGACGTCGGGAGTGACGTCGACCACCAGCCCGGTGAGGATCATGCCCGGGCGGATGCGCTGGTTGGCGAGACTCTGCTCGAACAGCTCCGCAAAACTTTCTGTCATACCTCTCTGTCGCATACTGCTGGCACGCTTGACTGCTCTCATGCGTGCGGGCCAGGTAGATGCAAATACGGCGCGCGCTTCCTGCGGCACGCCGACCGGGACAAAACCTTCAGCGAGATCGATTAACCAGGCTCAGCGCTTCACGCCCGCAGCCGCCACAGCGACCGCCGGGCACCGAGCTCCAGCACCCGGCCGACAACCTCCTCGACCGGAAGACCCGTCGAGTCGATCACGCTCGCGTCGGGGGCGGGCATCAGGGGGGCCACCGCCCGCGTCGAATCCCTCGCGTCCCGCTCGGCGATCTCGCGCGAAAGGGCGGCAAGGCTAACACCAGAACCCTTGTCTTTCAACTGCTTATAGCGCCGCAGGGCCCGCTCTTCGGCGCTGGCCGTCAGGAAGATCTTGAGGGGGGCGCCCGGGAAGACCACCGTGCCCATGTCGCGCCCGTCGGCGACCAGCCCCGGGGGGCGGCGCGAAGGCGCGCTGGCGCTCCAGGAGCGCCGTGCGCACCGCGGGCCAGGCCGCCACCCGCGAGGCCCCCTGGCCCTGCGGCCTCGGAGCGCAATGGCCTGCGGTGACGTCCCGGCCCGTCCAGCAGCACCTGCTCGTTGCCGTCCGGGCCCGCCGCCGAAGACCACGTCCATGCCGCGCGGCAAGCCGCGCGTGGCCGGCGACATCGTCAGGCGTCGAGCCCGCGCGAGCGCCGGCGAGGCCACCAGGCGGTACAGCGCGCCGCTGTCGAGCAGGTGCCAGCCGCACGCGCTGCGCCACCGCCCGGCTGATCGTGCCCTTGCCCGAGCCGCTCGGCCCGTCGATGGTGACGACCGGGGCCGTGCGTCGGTCATGCGCATCTCGATCTGCAGGCCCGCCGGCAGCGGGCGATGCTCGAGAAACCCGGGAAAGGAGGTCGCGACATTGGCGACGTCGCGGATCTCGATCGGCGCCGCGTGCCGCGCAGCCCGGCCACCGCGAACGCCATGGCGATGCGGTGATCGCCGTGGCTGTCGATCGTGCCGCCGCCCAGGGCCGCGCCGCCGCGCAGCCACAGGCCGTCGGCGAGCAGCTGGTTCTCGACCCCGAGCACGCTCAGCCCTGCGCCATGGCCGCGAGCCGGTCGCTCTCCTTGACGCGCAGCTCCAGCGCGCCGCGCACCAGCGTCTCGCCCTTCGGCAGCAGGCCGCCGCGATGAAGAACACCGGAAACTCGTCGATCGCCAGCGGCACCAGCGACTCGGGTACGCGGATGCCGCTGCAGCCGGCTCTTGCGCACCTCGATGTCCGCGCATCGGCTCGGCGCCGGCGCCGCCTCCGCCGTGCGCGCGTGCACCCGGATGTCCGCCCCCATGCAGCCGCAGCATCTCCAGCAGTCCGGTGCGCGTCGGGTTGACGCCGACGTTGCGCAGCAGGAGACCCGCGCTCGGCCGCGAGACACCCGGCAACGATGAAGAACGCCGCCGAGGAGAAGTCCGCCGGGCACCGCCACCGGCGCTGCCGCGTGAGGCGCTGGCCGCCCTCGAGCGCGACCGTCGCCCCTTCGCGCAGAACCTCGACGCCAAAGGCGCGCAGCATGCGCTCGGTGTGATCGCGCGAGGGCGCCGGCTCGGTGACGCGCGTGCGGCCGCGGCGCTGCAGGCCGGCGAGCAGCACGGCCGATTTCACCTGGGCGCTTGCGACCGGCAGGGCGTAGTCGATGCGCGCGCAGCGTGCGGCGTGCCGTGGATCTCGACCGGCGGCCGCCCCTCCTGGGTGCGTGATGTCGGCGCCCATGAGGCGCAGCGGCGCCGCCACGCGCTCCATCGGCCGGCGCATCAGCGAGGCGTCGCCGATCAGCGTGCGAGTCGAAGCGCTGCGGCGCGAGCAGTCCCATGAACAGGCGCATCGCCGTGCCGGCATTGCCCATGTCGAGCGGCGCGCGCGGCGCCGTCAGCCCGCCACGCCCCGCGCCGTGCACGCGCACCTCGCGTGCTCGCGGCCGCTCGATGCGCACGCCGAGCGCCTGCAGCGCGCGCAGCGTCGCCAGGCAGTCCTCGCCGGCGAGAAAGCCCGTGATCTCGGTCTCGCCCTCGGCGATGCCGCCGAGCATCAGCGCGCGATGCGAGATCGACTTGTCGCCGGGCACCGTGAGCTCGCCGGCGATCTCGCCGCCCGGCTGCACCCGATAGCGTGCGCCTGTGCCCGCTGTCGTCATGGCCGACACTCTACAGCACTGCGCGCGGATAGGAGCCGAGCACGCGAAACAGCGAGGAGCGGCGTTTGAGCGCCGCGAGCGCACGGGCCACGTGCGGCTCCTCGGCATGGCCCTCGATGTCGATGAAGAACACGTAGTCCCATTTGCGCCGGTGCGAGGGGCGCGACTCGATGCGCGTCATGCTGACGCGATGGCGCGCGAGAGGCTCGAGCAGCCGATGGAGCGCGCCGGGTGCATCGGTGTGCGACGACCGACACCAGCAGCGTGGTGCGGTCCTGCGCCGCTGGCGGCGAGCAGCTTGCGCCCGAGCACGAGGAAGCGCGTGGTGTTGTCGGCGCGATCCTCGATCTCCGCCGCCAGGACCTTGAGGCCGTAGACCTCCGCCGCCGTCTCCCCGGCGATGGCGGCCGTGCCGCTGCTCGTCGCGCGCGCGGCGCGCGCGCCTCGGCGTTGCTCGATACCGGCACGCGCTCGACGCTCGGCAGGTGCTCCTGCAGCCAGCCGCGGCACTGCGCGAGCGACTGCGGGTGCGAGCAGACGCGCACGATGCGCCCGAGGCGCGCCCATGTTGCCCATGAGGTAGTGACGGATGCGCAGCTCCACCTCGCCGCAGATCTTCAGCGGCGAGGTGAGGAAGCGGTCGAGCGTGTGGTTGACCGTGCCTTCGGTGGAGTTCTCGATCGGCACGACGCCGAAGTCCGCCGCGCGCGGACTCCACCTCGTGGAACACCTCGTCGATCGAGCCCAGCGGCAGCGCGCGCACCGAGTGCCCGAAGTGCGTCAGCACCGCGGTCTGGGTGAAGGTGCCCTCGGGACCGAGGAACGCGACCTTGAGCGGCTCCTGCTGCGCCAGGCAGGCCGACATGATCTCGCGGAACAGGCGCACGACCTCCTCGTCGCGCAGCGGCCCGTGGTTGCGCTCGCGCGCCCGGCGCAGCACCTGCGCCTCGCGCTCCGGACGGTAGAAGTCGACGGTGTGGCCGTCGCGGCTCTTGGAGATGCCGACCTGCTGCGCGAGCCTGCGCGCGCTCGTTGATCAGGCGGTGAATCTGCTCGTCGACCGCGTCGATGCGTGCGCGGACCTCCTCGAGCTTCGCGGCGCTGCGCGGCGGCGGGGGTCGTGCTCGCGCCGCGCCGTCGAGAGGTCTTGCCTGGCGGCCATGGCAGGCGCGCATCAGACGAGCCGCGCCGAGAGCACGCCCTCGATGGCGCGGATCCGGCCCAGCAGATCCTCGCCGAGCGACGCCGTCGGCGTCGATCAGCGTGTAGGCGTACTCGCCCCGTGACTTGTTGAGCAGGTCCGCGATGTTGATGCTGCGCGCTCGGCGAGGCAGGTCGAGATCTGGCCGACCATGTTCGGGACGTTGCTGTTGGCGATCGCGAGGCGCGTCGTGCCGGGCACGCGCGGCAGCACCGCCTCCGGGATAGTTGACGCTGTTGCGGATGTTGCCGTTCTCCAGGAAGTCGCGCACCTGGTCGGCCACCATGATGGCGCAGTTCTCCTCCGCCTCGCCGGTCGAGGCGCCGAGGTGCGGCAGGGTGACGACCTTCGGGTGGTCCTTGAGGGCGTTGGTCGGGAAGTCGCAGACGTAGGCGTGCAGGCGCCCGGCATCGAGCGCGGCCACCACGGCCGGCATCGTCCACGATCGCCGGCGCGCGCGAAGTTGAGGAGCACCGCCGCCCTTGCTTCATCAGCCGCAGGCGCGGCTCGTTGACGAGCCTGCGGGTCTGGTCGTTGAGCGGCACGTGCACCGTGACCGCATCGGAGCGCGCGAACAGATCATCGAGCGACAGCGCCTGCTCGACGCTCGAGGACAGCTGCCAGGCGCGCTGCACGGTGATCTGCGGGTCGTAGCCGAGCACCTTCATGCCGAGCGCCTCGCGCGGAGTTGGCCACCTCGACGCCGACCGCGCCCGAGGCCGACGACGCCGAGCGTGCGGCCCGGGAAGCTCGAAGCCGACGAAGGCCTTCTTGCCCTTCTCGACCGCCTCGTCGATCGCCTGATCGTCGCCGCTCAGGGAGCGCGCGAAGGCCCAGGCCTGGCAGACGTTGCGCGCCGCCAGCAAGCAGGCCCGCCAGCACCAGCTCCTTGACCGCGTTGGCGTTGGCGCCCGGAGCGTTGAACACCGGCATGCCGCGGCGGCTCAGCGCCGCGACCGGGATGTTGTTGACGCCGGCGCCCGCGCGGCCGACGGCGCAGCACGGTGTCGGGGATCGCTGCATGCCGTGCATGTCGGCCGAGCGCACCAGGATGGCATCCGGACGCTCCAGCTCCGAGCGACCTCGTAGCGCTCGCGCGGCAGGCGCTCGAGCCCGCGCGCGCTGATGTTGTTGAGCGTCAGGATGCGGATAGTGTCATGGCGCGCTGGCCAGCTCGTCAGCCGTGGCGGCGCTGGAATTCCTGCATGAAGGCGACGAGCGCCTGCACGCCCTCGAGCGGCATGGCGTTGTAGATGCTGGCGCGCATGCCGCCGACCGAGCGGTGGCCCTCGAGGTTGACGAGCCCGGCGGCCTGCGCCTCGGCGAGGAAGGTCTGCTCGAGCTCCGGGTCGCGCCAGCGTGAACGGCACGTTCATCCACGAGCGGCAGGCACTGCGCCACCGGGTTGCGGTAGAAGCCGGACTCGTCGATCGCGTCGATAGAGCAGCTCGGCCTTGGCGCGGTTGCGCGTCGCCCATCGCCGCGAGCCCGCCCTGCGCCTGCAGCCACTTGAGCACCAGCCCGGCGATGTACCAGCGCGAAAGTCGGCGGCGTGTTGAGCATCGAGCCCTCGTCGGCCATGGCCTGGTAGTCCCACACCGACGGGCGTATCCGGCGCGCGCCTTGCCGAGCAGATCCTCGCGCACGATCACGACGCACAGGCCCGACGGGCCGATGTTCTTCTGCGCGCCCGCGTAGATCAGCCCGAACTGCGAGACGTCGATCGGTCGCGACAGGATGGTCGAGGACATGTCCGCGACCAGCGGCACCGCGCCGCGTCTGCGGCACGTAGGGAAACTCCACCCCGCCGATGGTCTCATTCGGCGTGTAGTGCACGTAGGCGGCGCCGGGCGTGAGCTTCGAGGCTGCCCTGATCGCGGCACGGTGGTGTAGCTCGATGCGGCCTCATCGCGCCGCGACGTTGACCTTCGCCAGCAGGCGCTTCGCCTCGCCGATCGCCTTCTTCGACCAGGCGCCGGTATTGACGTAGTCGGCACGGCGCCGGCGCGCGGTCAGGTTCATCGGGATGGCGGCGAACTGGCCGGTCGCGCCGCCCTGCAGGAACAGCACCTTGTAGCCGGCCGGGATCGCCAGCAGCTCGCGCAGCGTGCTCTCCGCCTCCTCGGCCACGGCCATGAAGGCCTTGCTGCGGTGGCTGACTTCCATGACCGACATGCCGCTGCCGCGCCAGTCGGTCAGCTCCTCACGAGCCTGCTCGAGAACTTCCAGCGGCAGCGCCGCCGGCCCTGCGGCGAAATTGAATACGCGCACGGATGTCTTCCAGGTACGGGTGGGAGTCCCAGGGAGTGGGCGATACTACCAAGCGCGGCATCAGGGCGTCAGAACTTTTGGCGTATAACGCCCTCAGGCCGGCGGCTGGTCGCTCTCGCCGGGTCCGCTCCTCTTCCGCCGGCTCGCCCTCGAGACTCTCGATGCGCTCGATGCCGACCAGGCGCTCGCCCTCGGCGAGGCGGATCAGCCGCACGCCCTGGGTGTTGCGCCCGAGCACCGAGATCCTCGTCCACCGCCGGTGCGCACCAGCGTGCCGGTCGAGCTGATCAGCATGATCTCCTGGCCGGGCAGCACCTGCAGCGCCGCCACCGTCGTGCCGTTGCGGTCGGAGGTCTGCAGCGCGATCACGCCCTGGCCGCCGCGGCCGTGCACGGGGAAATCCTCGAGCGGGCGTGCGCTTGCCGTAGCCGATGGCGGAGGCCGTGAGCACGCGCCATTGCCCCGTTCGCCCGACCACGATGAGCGCGATGACTTCCTGGCCGTCGCCGAGCTTGATGCCGCGCACGCCGGCGGCCTCGCGGCCCATGGGGCGCACCTCGTCCTCGTGCGAAGCGGATCGCCTTGCCGCCGCTCGAGACCAGCATGATCTCGCGCTCGCCGTCGGTGATCGCAACGCCGACCAGCCTGTCGTCATCGTGCAGGTCGACGGCGATGATGCCGCTCGGGCGCGGGCGCGAGAACGCGGCGAGCGGCGTCTTCTTCACCGTGCCCTGGCTGGTCGCCATGAACACGAAGTGCTGCTCGTCGTACTGCTTCACCGGCAGCAGCGCGTTGATCTTCTCGCCCTCCTCGAGCGGCAGCAGGTTCACCATGGGCTTGCCGCGCGAGCCGCGTCCCGGCCTGCGGCAGCTCGTAGACCTTGAGCCAGTAGACCTTGCCGCGGTTGGAGAAGCACAGCACGGTGTCGTGAGTGTGGGCGACGAAGAGCTTCTCGACGAAGTCCTCGTCCTTGACCGCGGTGGCCGCCTTGCCGCGGCCGCCGCGCCGCTGCGTCTGGTACTCCGACAGCGGCTGCGACTTCGCGTAGCCGGCGTGCGACAGCGTCACGACCACGTCCTGCGGCTCGATCAGATCCTCGGTGCTGAGGTCGAGGTGATCGCGGTTGATCTCCGTGCGGCGCGCATCGCCGTAGGCGTCGCGGATCTCGATGAGCTCGCCGCGCACCACCTGAGTGAGGCGCTCCGGGCGCGCGAGGATGTCGCCGAGATCCGCGATGCGCGCCAGCAGCTCCTGGTACTCGTCGATGATCTTGTCCTGCTCCAGGCCGGTGAGGCGGTGCAGGCGCATGTCGAGAATGGCCTGCGCCTGCGCCTCCGACAGCCGGTATTGTCGCATTGGCAAGGCCGACCGTCGCGGCGCAGGCCGCCCGGGCGGGTCGAGATCGCGCCCGCGCGCTCCAGCAGCTCCGGTCACGGCTCCCGGCGGCCAGCCGCGTCCCAGCAGGGCGACGCGCGCCTCGGCCGGCGCGGGCGCGGCCTTGATGAGCGCGATGACGTCGTCGATGTTGGCGAGCGCCACCGCCAGGCCCTCGAGGATGTGGGCGCGCTCGCGCGCCTTGGCGAGATCGTAGATGGTGCGGCGGGTGACCACCTCGCGCCGGTGGCGGATGAAGGCATCGAGCATGTCCTTCAGCGACATCAGCTTCGGCTGCCCGTCCTGCAGCGCCACCATGTTGATGCCGAACACCGTCTCCATCGGCGTCTGCGCGTAGAGGTTGTTGAGCACGATCTCGGCCACCTCGCCGCGCTTCAGCTCGATGACGATGCGCATGCCGTCCTTGTCGGACTCATCGCGCAGGCCTCGCCGGCGATGCCGTCGATCTGCTTGTCGCGCACCAGCTCCGCGATGCGCTCGATCAGGCGCGCCTTGTTGACCTGGTACGGCAGCTCGGTGACGATGATCGCCTGCCGGTCGCCCTTGCCGACTTCCTCGATGCTCACCCGCGCGCGCACCGACAGCCGGCCGCGGCCGGTGCGGTAGGCCGTCGCGATCTCCTGCGCGCCGTTGATGATGCCGGCGGTCGGAAAGTCCGGGCCCGGGACGTGCTGCATCAGCGCCGCGAGCGGCAGCGCCGGATCGTCGAGCAGCGCGAGGCAGGCGTTGACGATCTCGGTGAGGTTGTGCGGCGGGATGTTGGTCGCCATGCCGACCGCGATGCCGGTCTGCCCGTTGACGAGCAGGTTCGGGATCCGCGTCGGCAGCACCGACGGCTCGAGCTCCGACTCGTCGTAGTTCGGGGTGAAATCGACCGTTTCCTTGTCGATGTCGGCGAGCAGCTCGTGCGCGATGCGCGACATGCGCACTTCGGTGTAGCGCATGGCCGCCGGCATGTCGCCGTCCACCGAGCCGAAATTGCCCTGGCCGTCGACCAGCAGATAGCGCATCGAGAAGGGCTGCGCCATGCGCACGATGGTGTCGTAGACGGCCGTATCGCCGTGCGGGTGGTACTTGCCGATGACGTCGCCGACCACGCGCGCGGACTTCTTGTAGGCCTTGTTCCAGTCGTTGCCGAGCTCGCGCATGGCGAACAGCACGCGCCGGTGCACGGGCTTCAGGCCGTCGCGCACGTCGGGCAGCGCGCGCCCGACGATGACGCTCATGGCATAGTCGAGGTAGGACTGCCGCATCTCGTCTTCGAGGCTGACCGGCACAATTTCGCGGGCGATTTCGGACATGCGGGAATGTTAGCATATAGGGATGATGCGCACTTCCACGGAGCTGCCGCCCAATGCCGATCGCGGCGAGCTGGCGAAATTCGACGCGCTGGCGCACCGCTTCTGGGACCCGCGCGGCGAGTTCCGCCCGCTGCATCTGCTGAATCCGGTGCGGCTCGGGTTCGTCGTCGAGCACGCGACCCTCGCCGGCGCGCATGCCCTCGATGTCGGCTGCGGCGGCGGCCTGCTCAGTGAGTCTCTGGCGCGCAAAGGCGCCAGGGTTACCGGAATCGACCTCGCCCCGGGCATGGTCGAAGTGGCGCGGCTGCATGCGGCCGAGGAAGGCCTGGAAGTCGACTACCGCGTCGCCGCGGCCGAGGAGCTCGCTGCCAGCAGTGCGCAGAGTTTCGATGTCATCACCTGCATGGAGATGCTGGAGCACGTGCCGCAGCCGGCGCACATGCTCGCGACGCTCGCCTCCCTCGTGCGCCCCGGCGGCGCGGTGTTCGTCTCGACGCTCAACCGCAACCTCAAGGCCTTCCTCCTGGCGATCGTCGGCGCCGAGTACGTGCTCAAGCTTCTGCCGCGCGGTACGCACGAATATGAGCGCCTCATCCGCCCGTCGGAGCTGGCGCGCTGGGCGCGCACCGCCGGCCTCATGCCGCGCGCCATCGCCGGTATCGAGCTCAATCCCTACACCGAGAGCTGCCGTCTGACACGCGACCCTTCAGTCAACTATATCGTGCACTTCGAGCGGGTGCAGGGGTAGCCGTCCCATGCTGCTCGTCGTGGTTGCGGCAGCCGCGCTCGTCGCCGGCGCGGCGCTCGGGTTTCTCCTGGGACAGCTGCGCGCCGTGCGGCGCGTCGCGTCGTTGCGCGTCGAGCTCGAGAGCACACGCGTGCGGCTCGAGGCCGGGGCACGTCAGGAAGCGGAGCGCATCGCCTTCCTCGAGCAGTCCGAGGCGCGGCTGCGCGCCTCGTTCGACTCGCTCGCCGGGCGAGACGCTGCGCGCCAACAGCGAGCTCTTCCTGCGGCTCGCGCGCGAGGCGCTCGGACGCGACCAGGCGTTGGCGCAGGGCAATCTCAAGGAGCGCGAGACCGCGATCGCACAGCTCGTCCAGCCGTTGCGCACGGCGCTCGAGCGCACCGATCAGCAGACGCAATGCGCTCGAGCGCGAGCGGCGCGATGCCTACGCCGCGCTGCGCACGCAGATCGAGTCGCTGGCGAGCGGCCAGAGCCAGCTGCAGCGGGAAACACGCAATCTGGTGACGGCGCTGCGCCGTCCGGAGGTGCGCGGCCGCTGGGGCGAGCTCACGCTGCGCCGGCTGGTGGAGCTCGCCGGGCTGAGCGAGCACAGTGATTTCACGGAGCAGCTCCACCTCTTCGGCCAGGAGGGAGCACTGCGCCCGGACCTCGTCGTGCACATGCCAGAAGCCCGCGATCTGGTCGTCGACGTGAAAACGCCGCTCGATGCGTATCTCGAGGCGCTCGAGGCGCGGCACCGATGAGGAGCGGCAACAGGCCCTGAAAAAGCACGCGCAGCAGGTCGAGACGCGCGTGCGGCAGCTCGCCTCCAAGAGCTACTGGGCGCAGTTCGAGCGCAGCCCGGAGTTCGCGGTGCTCTTCCTGCCGGGCGACCAGTTTCTGTCGGCGGCGCTCGCCGAGCGGCCGGAGCTGCTCGATACCGCGCTCAAACAGAGCATCATCATTGCCACGCCATCGACGCTGATCGCGCTGCTGAAGACCGTCGCCTACGGCTGGCGTCAGTCGGCGGTGACGGAGAACGCCAAGCTGATCCGCGAGCTCGGTCAGGAGCTCTATCGCCGGCTCGGAGCCTTCACCGGCCATCTGGAGCGGCTCGGCACGCGGCTCGGCGCCGCGGTCGACGCCTACAACGCGTCGGTGGGCTCCCTCGAACGCCAGGTGTTGCCGCAGGCGCGGCGCTTCCCGGATCTCGGGGTCACCACCGATGCGGCGCTGCCCGACCTCGGCGGCATCGAGCAGCCTGTGCGCCCCATCGCCCCCGCCGAGCCGAGCGATGTCCGGGAAACCTGAGGCCGACTCCCCGCGCTTTCTCGCCTGGCTCTACTCGACGCCCGCCGAACAACCGGTGCTCGCCGCGCTTTGCGCGATCGAGCGCGAGGTGGGCGCGAGCCTGCGGCAGGGCGTCGATCATCAGGTATCGCACAGCCGCCTCGAGTGGTGGCGCGAAGAGTGCGCGCGGTGCGCCGCCGGGCATCCCGTGCACCCGCTGACACGCGAGCTGCGGTCCCATCTGGAACGGCTCGCGCCCGCGGCGCGGGTCGACTCCGTGCTCGCGGGGCTCTCCGGGCTGACCGATACCGCCACCTGGGATCTCGCCGGTGCCACCTTCGAGCGCCGCGCGGAACTGACGGCATACTGCCGCCGATGGGCGGCCGCGATGGTCGCACCCCTCGGCGCTGCCGCAGTCGACTGGACCGATTTCGGTGCCGCACTGCGTGAGCTCGAGCTCCTGGCACATCTCGCAGCGGATGCCCGCGGCGGCCGGGTGCGCATTCCGCTCGATGAGCTCGAGCAGGCGCGGGTCGCGCCGCAGGCCATTGCAACAGTGCCGTGGCCGCAAGGATTGGTCGGCATCCTGCAAGGACGGCATCAGGCTTTGAGGCGGCAGTTGACGGTGGTGGTCGCCGGACTCGCGCCTTCCATCCAACAGAGCGACCGCGGGCTCCTCGTCTGGGCAGCGCTCGCGTGGCAGGCATCGCAGCGCGCCGAGCGCGCGCTGCCGGGCGCAGCCGCTGCATCAATCGCGAGCGCGGCGGCGGCGAACTGGCGCGCCTGGCGGGCGGCGCGGGCCGCGGCGGTGGGGCGCTTGCGGTTGGGTTGAGATGGGCGCGGGGGTGTCCTGGGGCGCTTCCGACAGGAGCGCCTGCACCTCCTCCGGCATCAGCTCGCGGTAGTGCCCGCGCGCGAGCGAGCGCTCCAGCGCCTGGCTGCCGAGCCGCGTGCGCAGCACGCGGCTGACGATCGCACCCTGGCGCTCGAAGAGCTGCCGCACGTCCTTGCCGCTGGCGCCGCGCGCGGTGATCGCATACCAGCGGTTGGCGCCCTCGCCGCCCGCGCTCTCGCAGCCGAGCACTGCCAACTTCTCGCCGCTGTCGAGCACACCGCCAAGGACGCCCGCGATCTGCTGGTCGGTGAGCTCGCCACGCACTCTGACGCTGAGCTCGCTCGCGAGCAAGCGCACCGCTCGCTGCAGACGCGCAGCGAGCTCACCGTCGCCGCACACTATCTCGAGGCCACCGTCGATACGGGGCATGGGACTGACCATGATGAATCGCCGCCCCGCGCGCTTCGGCAGGCGCGCCAGGAGCGGCACCGCATCCGGGGCGTCGGCGGGCGCGGCATTCAGGCTCTCTCCCGGCGAGCGGTGATAGATGTAGGCGCGGCCGCCCGATTGCGGCGCGCGCTGGCGGATCACCCGACCATCCAGCCGCACTTCATCGTCGGGACTGACACGGACCCCGAGCGACGCAGCCTGCCCGTTGACGGTGAGGCGCCCGGCCCTGATCCACTCCTCCGCCTCGCGGCGGGAGGCGAGGCCGGCGCGGGCGAGAACCTTCTGCAGCCGCTCGGGCTCGCCGCGCTGATTGTGCATCGGAATCAGTCGGCGCCGTCGCGGGGCGCGGCGACGAGCTCGCGGGAGTCGCCGCCTTCGGCTGACAACTCGCCGCCCTCCTCGCCCTCCTCCTCATCGCCCGGCGGCTCGGCCATGGCTGTCGGCGGTGCATCCGGCTCCGCGATGGCCGGCGCCGACCCCTCGGGGCTCAAGGCGAGCTGCAGGTTGAAGTCGCCCACGGCCTTCAGCTGCGCCAGCGGCGGCAGCTCATCGAGGCTCTTCAGGCCGAAGTAATCGAGGAACTCGCGCGTGGTGCCGAGCAGCTCCGGGCGCCCGGGCACGTCGCGGTGACCGACGACCCGCACCCAGTTGCGCTCGAGCAGCGTCTTGATGATGTTGGGATTGACCGCGACGCCGCGCACCGCCTCGATCTCGGCGCGCGTGATCGGCTGGCGATAGGCGATCAGCGCCAGCGTCTCGAGCAGCGCGCGCGAGTAGCGCTGCGGCCGCTCGGGCCACAGGCGCGCGACCTCGGCCGCGAGCTCGCGGCGCACCTGGATGCGCACAGCCGCCGCGGTCTCCTTGAGCTCGATCGGCCGCGCTCGGCGTAGTCCGGCGGCGAGCGCTCGAGCGCCGCGCGCAGCTGCTGCGCTCGCCGGGCCGCGCGTTCTCGTCGAACAGCTGCGACAGCTCGCTCAGCGTGCAGCGACCTGCCCGCCGCCAGCAGCGCCGCCTCGACGACGTTGCTGCATGTAGTGCTCGTTCATTCGCTCGTTGCGTCCTCCTCGCCTGGTCCGTCCGGGACGCTCGCCGCGGCCGCCGGTCACGCCCGAGCCCGGCGCTGCGTTGTCGGCGACCAGGTGCAGTGTACGCTGCGGCCGCGCGCTCGCACGTGCAGCGGCGCGTACGGCTTCGGCCTGCACGATGTCGATCAGCCCTCGCGCACCAGCTCGAGGATCGCGATGAAGGTGACCGTCACGCCCATGCGGCCCTCCTCGGGCGCGAAACAGGCGCGACGAACTCGACGAAGCTGCCGTGCTCCGAGCGCGGCGAGGATATCGCTCATGCGCTCGCGCACCGACAGCCGCTCGCGCTGCACGTGATGGTGCGCGAACATCTCCGCGCGCACCACGACTTCCTTGAACGCCAGCAGCATTTCCTGCAGCGTCACCTGCGGCAGCGCTGCGCGCCACGCGGCCGGTCCTTGCAGCTCGGCGCTGGCCTGCCAGACGTCGCGCTCCAGCCGCGGCAGCGCATCGATGTCCTCCGCGGCGCGCTTGAAGCGCTCGTACTCCTGCAGGCGCCGCACCAGCTCGGCGCGCGGATCCTCCTCGGCGCCATCGCCGGTCGCCCGGCGGCCGCGGCAGCAGCATGCGCGACTTGATCTCCGCCAGGGTCGCCGCCATCACCAGGTACTCGCCCGCGAGCTCGAGCTGCAGGTCCTGCATCAGCTCGATGTACTGCATGTACTGGCGCGTGATCTCGGCGATCGGGATATCGAGGATGTCGAGGTTCTGCCGCCGGATCAGGTAGAGCAGCAGATCGAGCGGCCCCTCGAAGGCCTCGAGGAAAACCTCGAGCGCCTGCGGCGGGATGTACAGATCGCGCGGCAGCTGCGATGATCGGCTCGCCGTTGACCACCGCGAACGGCATCTCCACCTGCTCCGGCGGCGGCTCGCGCGGCGCGGCTGCCGGCGCGGCGGATTGGACACCACGATCTTCAGGTCAGGCTTCACGGCTTCATGCGCCTTCAGTCCGTGCGCGCAGATGCATGGCGCGGCGCACCTCGTCGAGCGTCTCGCGCGCCGCCTCGCGCGCCTTCTCGCCGCCCTCGGCGACGATATCGCGCACCAGCTCGGGATTCTCCTCGAATTCCTGCGCCGCGCCGGCGCATGCCGGTCACCTCCTCGACGATGCTGCTCGATCAGCGGCTGCTTGCAGTCGAGGCAGCCGATGCCGGCGCGTGCGGCAGCCCTCGCTCGCCCACTTGCGCGTGGCCTCGTCGGAATAGATCTTGTGCAGGTCCCACACCGGGCACTTGTCCGGGATCGCCCGGGATCGGTGCGGCGCACGCGCGCCGGATCGGTCTGCATGGTCGCGCAGCTTGCTTCGCCACCGACTCCGGCTCCTCGCGCAGCACGATGGTGTTGCCGTAGGACTTGGACATCTTGCGGCCGTCGAGCCCCGGCACCTTCGGGCGTCGCGGTCAGCAGCACCTGCGGCTCGGGCAGGATGCTGACGCCGGTGCCCTCGAGATAGCCGAGCAGCCGCTCGCGATCGGCCACCGTGATGCGGTTGTTGCTCTGCACCAGCGCGCGCGCGCGCTCGAGCGCCGCCGTGTCGCCGGCTCTCCTGGAAGCGGCGGCGCAGCTGCCGGTAGAGCGTGATGTTGCGGCCGCCGAGGCTCCTTGATCGGCGCGCTCGGCCTTCTGCCTCGAAGTCCGGCTCGCGGCCGTAGAGATGATTGAAGCGGCGCGCGATCTCGCGCGTCATCTCCACGTGCGCCACCTGGTCCTCGCCCACCGGCACGAAGCGCCGGCGATAGAGCAGGATGTCGGCGCTCTGCAGCAGCGGGTAGCCGAGGAAGCCGTAGGTGGCGAGGTCCTTTTCCTTGAGCTGCTCCTGCTGATCCTTGTAGGTCGGCACGCGCTCGAGCCAGCCGAGCGGCGTGATCATCGACAGCAGCAGATGCAGCTCGGCGTGCTCGGGCACGTGCGACTGGATGAACAGCGTCGCGACGCCGGGATTGAGGCCGGCGGCCAGCCAGTCGATCAGCACCTCGTGGATCGTGCTCCGGCAGGCCGCGCGGTGTCCTCGTAGCCGGTGGTCAGCGCGTGCCAGTCGGCGACGAAGAAGAAGCACTCGTACTGGTACTGCAGCTCGACCCAGTTGCGCAGCGCGCCGTGGTAGTTGCCCAGGTGCAGCGCGCCGGTGGGCCGCATGCCCGAGAGCACGCGCTTGCCTCGAGGCGACGGCACTCATCCGTGCGGTCGATTCCCCGCGCGAGCGGCGCGGCCTCTGATCGAACAGAGTTGATTATACGGGGTTCGCGAGCAGTTCCCAGTCGACGCCGGCCGAGCTTGCCCTTGCCGCGCGCGCACGACCACCGGCGGCGACACCGCCAGATCGATCACCGTGGTCGGCTCGATGCCGCAGTCGCCCGCCATCGAGCATGGCATCGAGCTGGTGCTCGAGCCGCGCGCGGATCTCGTCGCCCGTCGGTCAGCGGCAGCTGCGTCGCCCGGCAGCAGCAGCGTCGAGCTCATCAGCGGCTCGCCCAGCTCGGCGCAGCAGCATGCGCGGCACCGGATGATCGGGCACGCGGATGCCGATGGTGCGGCGCTTGCGCGTGCTGCAGGCGCCGCGGCGTCTCGCGCGTGGCCGGCAGCAGGAACGTGATACGGCCCGGGCGTGGCAGGCCTTGCAGCAGCCGGAACTGCCAGGTGTCGATGCGCGCGAAGCGCCCGATCTCGCGCAGGTCGCGGCACACCAGCGTGAAATGATGGTGCCGATCCGCGCTGCGGATGCGCCGCACGCGCTCGAGCGCGCGGCATGTCGCCGATATGGCAGCCGAGCGCGTAGCAGGAATCGGTCGGGTAGGCGATCACGCCGCCTGCGCGCACGATCTCGGCCGCGCGGCGGATGAGGCGCAGCTGGGGTGTAACGGGGTGTAACTCGATGTATTCGCTCATTCGGACGTCGCTTTCGCCCGGGAACCGCTATGATACGCGACCTTTTTAGCCAGCCAGGACACTCATACGCACCCCCCCACCGCCGGCGAGATTCGCGCCGCGCTCGAGCGGGCGCTCGCGCCTCAGTCCATCGAGGTGGTCGATGACAGCGCCCGTCATGCGGGTCACGCGGGCGCCCGGGAAGGCGGCCATTACCGGGTGACGCTGGTGGCCTCGGCCTTTGCCGGTCGCGCGCAACTCGAACGGCACCGGATGGTCTATTCAGCGGTCGCGCCGCTGATGGGCCACGGCATCCATGCACTCAGCATCGTCGCGCACGCACCCAACGAGTAGCGGCGCTGGTTTTCTGTCGCACTTTATCGTCTCCAACCCAACCGAGAGCCCCATGAAGCATCTTAGGATCCTCTGCCTGACCGTCGCCCTGGTGGCGCTGGCCGCCGCGTGCCAGCAGTTCAAGTCCTCCTCCAGCACCGCGAGCCAGAGCAGCCCCGCCACCGCCTCACCGACTGTCGCCACCGTCGACGGTGCGCCCATCAGCCGCGATCTCTATGAGTTCTACATCAAGGGAGTTACCGGCAAGACTTCGAGCGATCTCTCGCCGGAGCAGCGCTCCCAGGCGCTCGACAACCTGATCCGGGCCGAGTTCATCGCCCATGAGGCGCAGCAGGAAGGTCTGGACAAGCAGCCGGCCACCGCGCAGCTCATGAAGATGGAGCGCCTCAACATCCTCGAGCAGGCGCTGTCGCAGAAATACCTCGCCGGCAAGCAGCCGACGGATGATCAGCTGAAGGCGGAATACGACGCCGAAGTCGCCAAGATGCCGTCTACCGAATACCACGCACGGCACATCCTGGTCGCGACGCAGCCCTTCGCTGACAAGATCATCGCCCGTCTCAAGGCCGGCGAGAAGTTCGAGGATCTCGCCAAGGCGGAGTCGATGGACTCCTCGAAGACCAACGGCGGCGACCTCGGCTGGTTCACGCTCGATCACATGGTGAAGCCGTTCGCCGACGCGGTGAGCAGCCTGAAGGTCGGGCAGTACACCACTCAGGCAGTGCAGACGCAGTACGGCTGGCACGTCATCCAGCTCCTGGGCACGCGGCCGGTGAGCCCGCCGCCTTTCGATCAGGTGAAGCAGCGGCTGGGGCAGGTCGTCGAGGCGAAGCAGTTCCGCGACTACACGGATGGCCTCCTGAAGCAGGCGCAGGTCGAGACTTACCTCGATCCGCAGACCGATGCCCAGACGAGCGGCAAGAGTGGCGAGCCCGCGCCTCCCAGCAGCCCCTCGAGCGGCGCCGCCGGCGCTCCGGCCTCCGGCAACAGCGGCTGACGAGCCCGAGACTCGCGTTGATCCCGCGGCCCAGGGGCACCCCTGGGCCGCCCGATCATTTCTCGCGCACGAGCTCCAGAAACGCTCCTTCATCGAGCACCTGAACGCCGAGCTCGTGGGCCTTCTTGAGCTTGGAGCCGGCTTCGGGGCCGGCGACCACCAGGTCCGTCTTTTTCGAGACGCTAGCGCTGACCGAGGCGCCCAGGCGCTCGGCGAGCGCCTTCGCTTCGTCGCGGGTCATCTGCTCCAGACGGCCTGTGAAGACGATGGTCTTGCCCGCGATCGGCGACTCGGTCGCGGGGCGCTCGGCGTCGAGGATGCGAACCTCGCGGGCCAGGTGATCGACCATGCCGGTGTTGTGGGACTCGGAGAAGTAGGAAGTCAGGCTTTCGATGACGGCATCGCCGATCTGGTCCATGGCATCGAGGTCCTGACGCGCCTCCGCCTCGCCTGCGGCGAGATGGCGGCAGGCCTCGCGAAAGGCCCGGTAGGTGCCATAGCCGCGGGCGAGTGCGCGGGCTGTGGTCTCACCGACGTGGCGGATGCCCAGTGAGTAGATGAAGCGCTCCAGCGAGATCGTTTGGCGCGCCTTGATCGCCTCGAAGAGATTTCGCACCGATACCTCACCGTACCCCTCCTCTTCCTCCAGCCGGATCTCCTTCGGATTGCGTTTCTGCAGTGTGAAGATGTCGGCCGGCTCCTTGACCCAACCCTTGTCATAGAAGAGATTGATCTGCTTCTCGCCCAGGCCCTCGATGTCGAAGGCGCGGCGGGAGACGAAGTGGCGCAGATGCTCGATGCGCTGGTGCGGACAGGCGAGCTCGCCGGAGCAACGGGAAATGGCGCCTTCCTTGCCGGTGGCGGTCACCTCGCGCACCACCGCCGTTGCGAGCGGACAGGGACAGGTCCTGGGAAACTGAAACGCGGCAGCGTGTGGCGGCCGGCGCTCGGGCACTACGCCGAGGACCTGAGGGATCACATCGCCGGCGCGCTGCACCGTCACAGTGTCGCCGATCCTGACATCGAGCTCTCGAATGTAGTCCTCGTTGTGGAGGGTTGCGTTGGAGACGACGACGCCGCCCACGTTGACGGGAGCGAGCTTGGCGACGGGGGTCAGCGCGCCGGTCCTACCGACCTGCAGCTCGATCGCATGCACGACGGTGACGGCTTTCTGGGCGGGGAATTTGTGCGCCAGCGCCCAACGGGGATCGCGGCCGGCGAATCCGAGACGCCGCTGCCAGTCGAGGCGGTTCACTTTGTAGACGACGCCGTCGATGTCGTAGTCGAGCGTGGCGCGCTGCAGCTCGATGCCGTGATGGAAGGCGAGCAGTTCCGCGACGGAGTGACAGAGCTTGCTCAGAGGATTGGTGGGCAACCCGCGCTGCCGGAACCATTGCAGCATGCCCCACTGTGTGTCGGCGGGCATGTCGCTCATCTCGCCCCAGGCGTAGGCGAGAAAGCGCAGCGGGCGTGAGGCGGTCACCGCGGGGTCGAGCTGGCGGAGGGAGCCGGCGGCGGAATTGCGCGGATTGGCGAAGACGGTACGGCCGGCGGCGGACTGCTCCTCGTTGAGCTTCAGAAATGCGGCCCGTCCCATGTAGACCTCACCGCGGACCTCACAGACGTCGAGCGCTGCACGGCCGCGCATTTTTGCGGGGATATCGCTGACACGGCGAACGTTGGCGGTAACGTCTTCCCCCTCCGTGCCGTCACCCCGCGTGGCGCCGCGCACCAACATGCCGCGCTCGTAGCGTAGCGACAGTGAAAGACCATCGATCTTCGGCTCGGCGGTGAGCTCGATCGGCTCGTCGGCACCGAGCTTGAGGAAGCGCCGCACGCGATCGATGAAATCGGCGACATCCTCCGCGGTGAGGCCGTTCGCCAGCGACAGCATCGGTACCGCATGACGTACCTTGGGGAACCTGCCCGAGAGCGCGGTGCCGACCCGCTGCGTGGGCGAGTCAGGTGTTACGAGCTCCGGATGCGCGCTCTCGAGGGTGCGCAGCTCGCCCAGGAGGGCATCGTAATCGGCGTCGGAAATCTCCGGCTCGTCCTGCTCGTAATAGAGCCGGTTGTGATGCGCAATCCGGGCGCGCAGCTCCGCTGCGCGCGCTGCCGCATCACGCGCCATGCGCGGCCGCGGGCGGCAGCGTGGTCACTTCCGTTCTGAGACTCTCGCGGATGCTCTGCACGCGCAATGCAGTCAGCGGTGCGCCGCGCTCGTCCTGCAATCCACCCTCCAGCCGCTCGTTGAGATTGCGCGCCGCCGCGAGCAGATCCTCGAACACCTGCTGCGGCGTCCTCCGGCCCGGGAGCACGGCGAACAGGGTGAGGCCGCCGTAGCGCTGCGAATCCATGGTCTCGAGGTCGAAGGAGCCGGGGCGATTCAGCGAGGCGGCGCTCAGCAGCGCGTGGTTCGACTCGTCGGGCTTGTGGAAGATCGCGAACCTGCCGAGGAGGAAACCCTCCGCCGCGAGCGCGAGCCGCACCGCCCGACCGGGGAAGCGCTCCGCATGCGGCGCGACGAGTCGCAGCGCCAGAATGCGCCGTGACTCCTCGGGCGGCCACTCGACGACCACTTCGACAGGCGGGGCGCCACCTTCGTGCGCGGGCTCGACGATTCTGACGGCGCCAACTCCCTCGGCGCCTCTGATCTCGGGCTCGCCGGCCGCGGCGACTGCCGGCGTGACCGTGGCAGCCGGCTCCATCGGCTCACTCGGCTCCATCGCCGCGGCCAGCTCCGGCAGCTCCCCGGTCGCGCTTGGCTCCGGATCCGTCAGCTCCGGGTCCGTCAGCTCCGGATCAATCAGCTTCGGCTCGGGCGGCAGGTCATCCCATGCGGTCTCGAGCTCGATGCGGTCCTCGGCATCGCCAATCACGACCGTCGGCAGCTCCTCGAGCGGTCCCGGCACGGTCGGCTCGACGTGCGCCTCGACATCGCCACGGTCACGTGCCTCCGCGGCGCCAGTGAGAGTCATGTCTGACGACACGACATCGGAGAGGCCCTCCTCCCCTATCCACGGCTCCCCGGAGACAGCCGGCTCGCTGCTCGATACACGCTGGGCATGGCTGCGCGACAGGCTCGCATCACGCAGGTGCGGCGCAAAGGCCTGACGCGGACGCCGCCGCTCCCACCAGGAGAGAGCGGCAATGAACACCACTCCAAGAATGAGCAGTGTCCAGCGTAATTCCGACATTGGCGGCACCGGATGCTCAGACGGCCGCGAGCCTGCACCGCCTCGTCGACGTCGACGGCCACGAGGCGCGATACCCCGGGCTCGTGCATGGTCACGCCGAGCAGCTGCGAGGCGAGCTCCATGGTCGTCTTGTTGTGAGTGATGAAGATGAACTGCACGCGGGTCGACATGTCGCGCACGATATCGCAGAAGCGCCCGACGTTGTGCTCATCGAGCGGCGCGTCGACCTCGTCGAGCAGGCAGAACGGCGCGGGATTCAGATCGAAGATCGAGAATACCAGCGCCACCGCGGTCAGCGCCTTCTCGCCGCCCGACAGCAGGTGGATGGTGCTGTTCTTCTTGCCGGGCGGCCGCGCCATGACGGCGACGCCCGCGCTCAACGGATCCTCGCCGACCAGCTCGAGGTAGGCGTGGCCGCCGCCGAACAGCCGCGGAAACTTCTCCTTGCAGGCCGGCGTTGATGCGCTCGAAGGTGTCCTCGAAGCGCGTGCGCGTCTCCTTGTCGATGCGCCGCATGGCCTGCTCGAGCGTCTCGAGCGCGGAGGTCAGGTCGGCGAACTGCCGGTCGAGGTATTCCTTGCGCTCGGTCTGCTCCTTGAGCTCGTCGATGGCGGCGAGGTTCACCTGGCCGAGCCTCTCGATGTCGGCGCGCGTCTCGGCGAGCGACTGCTCCCAGGCCGGCATGGTCGCCTCGGCGCGCAAGGCTCTGCGAGCACCTCGGCGAGCTCGCAACGGGTCGCGGCGAACTGCTCCGCGAGCGCCTCGCGGCGCACGCGGGTCTCCTGCGCGGCGAGCCGCGCCTGCTCCATCGCCTCGCGGGCAGCGCTGACGCGCTGCTCGGCGCGAGCGCGCTGCTCGTCGAGCGCGCGCAGCGCGCGCGTCGGCCTCCTCGAGCGCGCGGCGCGCCACGGCGAGCTCGCGCCTCGACCTCGAGCCGCCGCGCCAGCGCCTCGTTGAGTCGCGCCTCGAGCTTGAGAATCGGCTCATCGCCGCGCGGCGAGCTCCGCTTCCAGCTCCTCGCGACGCCGCTACGAGCTGCGCGCGCTGCTCGATCATGCGCCCGAGGCTCGACTCGCCACCGAGCTCTCGGTCGAGCGGCGCGACTCGATGCGGATCGAGCAGGTCGCGCGCGCCGAGCTGCGCGGCCTGCGCGCGCGCGCGCGCGCCCGCGAGCGCCGTCGCGGCGCATCGTCCCGCTCGGCCTCGAGCGTCCTGCGCGCCGCGGTCGAGTCCGAGCTCGCCCGCCAGCGCCCGCGCTCGAGCGTCTGCCCGGCGCGCGCCGAGCGCCTCCTGGGTGGCGGCGCGTCTCGCGCGCGAGCTCGGCGGCCTCCGCGCTCGATGCCGCTCGCGGCGCAGCGCCGACTCCGTGCGCGCGGGCGCGCGCGCGCCTCGAGCTGCGCCGAGCAGCTCGGCGTGCTGCGGTGCGCGGCCTGAATGCCGCTGACTGCGCGCGCGTCGCGCTCGGCCTCCGCCCGGGCGAGCGCTGCGCGCGCGGCGGCCAAGCGCCGTCCTCCGCATGCGCCGACGCGCTCTTCCGCCGCTGGCGACGGCGGCGCGCAGCGCCTTCGAGCCGCTGCTCGCGCTCGATCACGCCGGCGTGCGTGTCGGCGCCGCGGCTGACGCGCAGCCAGTCGCGGCCGACCCACTCGCCGCCGCGCGTGATGACCGACTGGCCCGCCGTCGAGTGCGGCGCGCGCGCTGCAGCGCTTCCGCCAGCGATTCCGCGGTGAGGACGCCCGCGAGCTGCGCCAGCACGGCCGCAGGCCCTGGCACCTTGCCCGCCAGCGCGGTCCTGCCGGCGCATCCGAGCCGACGCCGCGCGGCCGGCGCGGCGCCATCCTCCACGCAGTGTCGACGCGCCGCCCGAGCCAGTCGCTCGAGCGGCGCCGCGAGCATCTCGAGGTCGCTCGACGCAGACCGCCTCCAGATAGTCGCCGAGCGCGGTCTCGACCGCCCGCTCCCAGCCCGTCTCGACCTCGAGTGTCTGCGGCGACGCGCGGGCCGGCCGCGCAAGCCCGACCTGCGCTCAGCCACTCCGCCGCCTGCGCCGGCGCTGGCCGCGAGCGCCGCCTTCTGCAGCGCCTCGAGCGAAGTGCAGCTCGGCGCGCGCGCGCTCGCGCGCGCCGCGCGCCGCCTCGAGCGCGCTCCTCGGCGGCCAGCTGCGCCGGCGCGCAGCGCTCTGCGCCCGCTCGCAGCGCGACGCCGCAGCGCACTGGCGAGCGACTCGCCCTCGGCGCGCGCCTGCGACTCATGCGCGGTCGAGCTCGGCGAGCAGCGCGCTCGACTCCTGCGCCTCGAGCGCCTCGCGCTCGAGCGTCAGCCGCTCGGCCTGCGCCTGCAGGCGCCGCAGCTGGTTCTCCAGCTGCTCGATGCGCGCGCGCTCGACCTGCGCGCGTCTGGTCGGCGGCGCCGAGCGCGCGGTTGAACTGCTCCCAGCGCTGCTGCCAGCGCTGCAGCTCCCGCTCGGCCGCCTCCAGCGCCTGCGCCGCGCGCCGGCTCTCGGCCTGCTGCGCCGCGCTCGAGCTCGCGGCGTCGAGCCGCGCGAGCTCCTCGCGCAGCGTCGGCGAGCTGGCGCTCGTCGCGCTCGATGTGCGCGCCGAGGTCCGCGAGCGTCGCGCGCGTCTGCGCCAGGTCGGCGCGCTGGCGCTCGCGCAGCTCGCGGGTGTGCTGGATCGTCTGCTCGAGGCGGGAGATCTCGGCGCCGATCTCGTAGTAGCGGCCCTGCACCGCGGCGACACGGCTCGCTCGTGCTCGCCGTGAACGGCGCGCTGCTTCTCGATCGCCGCCTCGGCGGCGCGCTGCGTCGGCGAGCGCCGCCTGCATCGCGAGCTCGCGCGCGCGCACCGCGCTGTCGTGCACCTGCGCGCCGCTGTCGAGCTCGCGCAGCCGCAGCGCCAGCAGCTCCGCCGTCAGCCGCCGCTCCTGCTCCTTCAGCGCCTGGTAGCGGCGCGCGCCGTGCGGCCTGGCGCTGCAGGTGGCGGATCTGCTTCTCGACCTCGTCGCGCACGTCCTGCAGGCGCTCGAGGTTCTCGCGCGTCTCGGCGATGCGCGCTCTCGGTCTCCTTGCGCCGCTCCTTGTAGCGGGAGATGCCGGCGGCCTCCTCGACGAAGGCGCGCATGTCCTCGGCCTGCGCCTCGATGACGCGCGAGATCATGCCCTGCTCGATGATCGCGTAGCTGCGCGAGCCGAGGCCGGTGCCGAGAAACAGTTGCGTGATGTCCTTGCGGCGGCAGCGCGCGCCGTTGATGAAGTAGGCCGAGGTGCCGTCGCGCGACACCTGGCGCTTGAGCGAGATCTCGTTGTAGCTCGCGTAGGCGCCGCCGATCTTGCCGTCGGCAGTTGTCGAACACCAGCTCCACCGAGGCGGTGCCGACCGGCTTGCGCGCGCTCGAGCCGTTGAACACGACGTCCGCCATGTTGTCGCCGCGCAGGTGCTTGGCCGACAGCTCGCCCATCACCCAGCGCACCGCATCGATGACGTTGGACTTGCCGCAGCCGTTGGGGCCGACGACACCGGTGAGATTGCTGGGAAAGCTGACTTGCGGTCGGATCGACGAAGGATTTGAAGCCGGCGAGCTTGATCTTGGTCAGCCGCATCTCAGGGTGTCGTTCCGATGCGCGATGCTCGCGGACGATGTCCGGCAGCGCTATGGATGTAGTGTCAGTCGACGCAATATGCCCGATGCACAGCCCACCACGCGAGCTCGAGACCTTCGCCAATCCGGCGCCCGAGCACGACTACACCATCCGCATGCAGATCCCGGAGTTCACCTGTCTGTGCCCGAAGACCGGCCAGCCGGACTTCGCGACGCTCGAGCTCGAGTACGTGCCCGACCGGCTGTGCGTGGAGCTCAAATCCCTGAAGCTCTACATCTGGTCGTTCCGCGACCGCGGCGCCTTCCACGAGGCGGTGACCAACGAGATCGCCGACCACCTGGCCGCGGACGCTCGCGCCGCGCTTCCTGCGCCTGACCGCGCGCTTCAACGTGCGCGGCGGCATCTACACCACGTGTGATCGCCGAGCGCGCGCCAGGCCGGCTGGCGCGCGCCGCCGGCCGCCGCGCCGTCGCCCTGGCCAGCTGTAACGAACTCCGTCAGAGCGCGCACGGATTCCGTGCCACTGTACAGACCCGGGTCGCGCCGGTATAATCGCGCGTCCTTCACAAGGCCATGCTGCTTTTGAGGAGCGATCGATGCCGGCCAAGAAGCCCGCGCCGAAGTCCGCGAAGGGTAAGAAGGCGGCAAGCCGAGCCCGCGGCCAAGAAGCCCGCGGCTGCGACTCGCAGGCCGCCGGCCGAGCGCGCGGCAGAGACGCGGCGCGCGCCAGCGGCATCGCTCACGCACGCGGCGGCGGCAGCGCCGGCCAGGGCGCAGGCGCCCGCCGAGGACGCGCCGCCACACCGCCACGAATACGGACGCAACCAGCGAGATGCGCAAGGCCGCACATCCGCAGCCCGATCGACCGCGGCCGCCGAGCCGCCGGCGCCAGCGCCCGCGACGGCACTCAGCTGCCGCGGCCCTGCCGGCCGCTGCCGACGACCGACGATGGCGAAGGCGCCGAGCCAGGAAGCCTGCTGGCAGGTCCGCGCAACGTCCAGCCCTACATCGCCAAGCGCGGCGAGCAGTACATGAGCAAGGAGCAGCTCGAGCACTTCCGCCAGCATCCTCCACAGCTGGAAGCGCGACCTGATGGAAGAGGTCGATCGCACCGTCTCGCACATGAAGGACGAGGCCGCCAACTTCCCCGATCCCAACGACCGCGCCACCCAGGAGGAGGAATTCAGCCTGGAGCTGCGCACGCGCGATCGCGAGCGCAAGCTGATCCGCAAGATCGACGAGGCGCTGAAGCGCATCGAGGACGGCACCTACGGCTACTGCCTGGAGACCGGCGAGGAGATCGGCATCAAGCGCCTGGAGGCACGCCCGGTCGCCACCCTGAGCATCGAGGCCCAGGAGCGCCGCGAGCGGCGCGAGCGCCAGTACGGCGACCGCGACGACCGCTACCGCTAGCTACGCAGGGAGATTCGCTCCCTCTCCCACGGGGTCATTGCACCTCGGCTCACTGTTGGCTGCCGTCGGCAGTTTCCTCGATGCCCGCAGCCACGGCGGGCGCTGGCTCGTGCGCATGGAGGATCTCGACGGCGCGCGCGTAGTGCCGGGCAGCGCTGCCGAAATCCTGCGGACCCTCGAAGCTTTCGGACTCCTGTGGGATGGCGAGGTCGAATACCAAAGCCGCCGGACTCATCTCTACGCCGACGCGCTCGAATCGCTGCGCGCTGGCGGATTCACGTTCGAATGCAGCTGCTCACGTCGGCAGCTCGCGACGGAGGATTCAGGTTATCCCGGCACCTGTCGTGAGGGACCCCGAAGGCCCGGCGACACCGCGACACGCTTCCGGATCGACGAGACGGAGATCCTCGTCTTCGATGACCGGTTCCAGGGCCCGATTGCGCTCGACATGGACAAGTTGGGAGATGTCATCGTACGGCGCCGGGATGGGGTATTCGCGTATCAGCTCGCGGTGGTCGTGGACGATGCGCTGCAAGGCATTACCGACGTCGTGCGCGGCGCAGATCTCCTCGAGAGCACCGGATGGCAGATCGCCCTGCAGCGCGCGTTGCACCTGCGCACGCCTCGCTACGCGCATTTGCCGCTGCTCCTCGAGCGCACGGGCGGGAAGCTCGCGAAATCCCGCCGCTCGGCGGCGCTCGACGCAGGCCTGGCAGGGGCCGAGCTGCTGAATGTGCTGCGGCTCCTGGCTCTCTCCCCTCCAGCAGACTTGGCGGGCGGCGCGGCCCCGACCACCCTGCTCGGATGGGCCACGCGTTGCTGGCCGGAACGGCCGTTGCCGCTCTTGCGAGAATTCGTATGGCCGCAGGGCGGACCCGGAGCCGGACCGGGACTGCCGGCGCGAAGACCTTAGTCGGCGTCGACGTCGCGCATGGACAGGCGGATGCGCCCCTGACGGTCGACCTCGAGCACCTTCACGCGGATCACATCGCCTTCCTTGAGCTTGTCGCTGACGCGCTCGACGCGCTCGTCGGAGATCTGCGAGATGTGCACCAGGCCGTCGCGTCCCGGCAGGATGGTGACGAAGGCGCCGAAGTCCATCAGGCGCGCCACCTTGCCCTCGTAGATCCGGCCGACTTCGACGTCGGCGGTGATCAGCTCGATGCGCCGCTGCGCCTCGCGGCCGGCGGTGCCGTTCACCGAGGCGATCTTCACCGTGCCGTCGTTCTCGATGTCGATGGTGGTGCCGGTCTCCTCGGTGATCTGGCGGATCACCGCGCCGCCCTTGCCGATGACATCGCGGATCTTCTCCGGATCGATCTTCAGCGTGATGATCGACGGCGCCCACTCCGACATCTTCGCGCGCGGCTCGCGGATGACCTTGTTCATCTCCCCGAGGATGTGCAGCCGGCCCGTCGCGCGCCTGCTCCAGCGCCACCTGCATGATCTCGGGCGTGACGCCCTCGACCTTGATGTCCATCTGCAGCGCGGTCACGCCGTCCTTGCGTCCCGGCGACCTTGAAGTCCATGTCGCCGAGGTGATCCTCGTCGCCGAGGATGTCGGTGAGCACCTTGAAGCGGCTGCCCTCGAGCACCAGGCCCATGGCCACGCCGGCCACCGGCGCCTTGATCGGCACGCCGGCGTCCATCAGCGACAGGCTGAGCTGCCGCACACGCTCGCCATCGAGCTCGAGCCGTTGGACTCGAGGATCTCCGAGACGACGCGGATGACGTACGGGAATGTCGCCATGTCGGGCATCACGGCGTTGACGCCGCGGCGCGCGAGGTTGCCGTGGCCGATCTCGCGGCGCTTCGGCGAGCCCATCATGCCGGTCTCGCCGACCGAGAACGGCGGGAAGTTGTAGTGCAGCATGAACGGCTCGCGCCGCTCGCCCTCGAGCGCGTCGATGATCTGCGCATCGCGCGTGGTGCCGAGCGTCGTCAGCGACCAGCGCCTGCGTCTCGCCGCGGGTGAACAGCGCCGAGCCGTGGGTGCGCGGCAGCACGCCGACCTTGACGGTGATCGGGCGCACCGTGCGTGCAGTCGCGGCCGTCGATGCGCGGCTCGCCGTTCAGGATGCGCTGGCGCACGATGTTGCTCTCGAGCTTGAAGAGCTCGTCGTCGACCTGCTCCGGCGTTCCACTTGGGCGACTCGCCGCCGGCTGAGCGTGGCGATGCGTCTGCGCCTTGATCTCGGCGAGGCGCGCGTGGCGCTGCTGCTTCTCGGTGATGCTGTAGGCCTGGCCGAGAGCGGCCTGCGCGTGCAGGCGCAACCGCGCTGCGCCAGCTCGGCGTTCGGCCGCGGCGGCTGCCAGTTCCAGCGCGGCTTGCCGGCCTCGGCGGCGAGCTCGCGGATGGCGCGGATGGCGATCTGCATCTGCTCGTGGCCGAAGACCACCGCGCCCAGCATCACCTCCTCGGACAGGCCCTTGGCCTCGGACTCGACCATCAGCACGGCCGTGCTCGGTGCCGGCGACGACCAGGTGCAGCTGCGATTCGGCGAGCTCGGTTGGCGGTCGGGATTGAGCAGGTACTGGCCGTCCTTGTAGCCGACGCGCGCGGCGCCGATCGGGCCGTTGAACGGAACGCCCGAGAGCGCGAGCGCCGCGGAGGCGCCGAGCAGCGCGGGGATGTCCGGCATCGATCTCCGGGTCCACCGACAGCACGGTGGCGACCACCTGCACTTCGTTGTAGAAGCCATCGGGGAACAGCGGCCGGATCGGGCGGTCGATGAGGCGCGAGGTCAGCGTCTCCTTCTCGGTCGGACGGCCCTCGCGCTTGAAGAAGCCGCCGGGGATGCGGCCCGCGGCGTAGGTCTTCTCGACGTAGTTGACGGTCAGGGGGAAGAAGTCGCGGCCCGGGCTGGCGGTCGTTCTGGCGCACGCGGTGACCAGCACCACGGTCTCGCCCATGGAGACGCGCACGGCGCCATCGGCCTGGCGGGCGACCTCGCCCGTCTCGATGGTTACGGTCTGCGGGCCGTACGGAAATGACTTGCTGACAGACGCTCACAGCTTCAATCCTCGGAAATGAAAGTTGGGTTCGCAAACAGCAAAGGCCGCGCACGCAGGCTGCGCGGCCCTGGGTGGTTCAGCGGCGAAGTCCCAGGCGCTCGACGAGCTCCTGGTACTTGGCTGGGTTGCGTGGCCTTGAGATAGTCGAGGAGCTTGCGGCGCTGATTGACCAGCTTCACCAGCCCGCGGCGCGAGGAATGATCGCGCTTGTGGGCGCGTGAAGTGCTCGCCGAGCCCGTTGATGCGCTCGGAGAGCAGCGCGACCTGAACCTCGGGCGAGCCGGTGTCGGCGGGACCGCGGCGGTACTGCGCGAGGATGCCGCCTTTTTTCTCGCTGGTAAGAGCCATTGCGCCTAAATCCTAAGTGACTGTCTTAAGTAGCCTTTTGGTGAGCCGCGAATTCTAACCGGTGTAATGCCTTTGCCACAAGGTCGCGGCCGAGAAATAAGCGCTATACTCATCGGCGCCATGAGTCGCACACTGATCATCGGCATTCTCAGCGTAGGAGCCCTCGCGGCCTGCGCCACCACACCGTCGTCGCACCCCGCGGTCCGCACCGCCGCGGCTGTTCCGCCGGGCTGGTGCGCCAAGGCCGACGGCACGCCGCTCAAGCCTGGCTCGCCCGGCTGCAACTCCGCGACCAAGACGTATTCCGGAGAGCAGCTACGGCAAACCGGGTTCACGGACCTCGCCCACGCGCTGCAGATGCTCGATCCAGACGTCACGGTGCACGGTCAATAGACCGGGCTCGTGAACAATCTCCGCGGCCGGACTTTGCCCCGGCCGTCGGATTCGCCGAGCCCGAGAAAACGTTTGCCCGGGTCATAGAGCCTGACGCGCCCGGGCGGCGCGCTGTGCACCAGCACGACCTCCTGCCCGTGTCCGAGCGCGACGGCCTGCCAGGCGCTCGAGCGCCACTGCCGGCAGATGCTCGAGCGGCCGGTCGGCCGGCAGCAGCTGCAGGCTCCCCGTCCCGCAGGCTAGTGTCACGGCCTCGAGCGTCTGCATCGGCTCGCTCGCTCGAAAGGCTCGACCTAACTGCGCCGCAGCGCGGTGACGTGCCCGCAGGTGCCCAGCGCGCGGCGATGTCCTCGCGCCAGCACCCGCACGTAGGTGCCCTTCGAGCACAGCGACTCGAGCTCGACGGCAGCCGCCGTCGTGCGCCAGCGGCGCAAGCTCGAAGATCTCGATCTCCCGCGGGGCGCGCTCGACCGTCAGCCGGCGCGCGCCAGCCGGTAGAGCGGCTGGCCGTCGCGCTTCAGCGCCGAGTACATCGGCGGCACCTGCTGCCCGCGCGCCGTGAAATCCGCTGCAGCGCCGCCTGCGAGTCCTGCCTGCCAGTCGAGCGCGGCACCGGCGCCTCGCTCGACGACCGCGCCCTCGGCGATCGCCGGTGGCCGTGCGCGCGCCCGAGCGCGATGGTGAACCGGTAGCGCTTGCGGCTGCGAGCAGGATCTCGCCGGCGATCTTGGTCGCCTCGCCGAGGCAGATCGGCAGCATGCCGGTCGCGAGCGGATCGAGGCTGCCGGCGTGGCCGGCCTTGATGCCGCCGAGCAGCCGGCGCACGCGCTGCAGCGCCGCGTTCGAGGACAGCCCGCGCGGCTTGTCGAGCAGCAGGATGCCGCTGGCATCGGCGGTCTCGGCGTCGCGGCTCTCGCGGTCGCCGTCGGCTCCGTCGCCGTGCCCGGCGCGATCGGTCGGCGACCGCGCGATCGATGAGCTGCGTCAGGTGCGCGGCGCCCTCGACGCGTGTCATCGAACACGAACTCGCAGCCGCGGCGCATGCCGCAGCCCCAGCCGCCGCGCCGACCTCGCCGCGCAGGAAGCCGGCGGCGCGGCGCAGCCCGCTGCGCACCTCCTCGCGCGGGTGCGCCGCAGGCGAACGGCAGGAAGTAGATCGCGCGCCGTCGCCCATGTCGGCGGCGACGCTCGACCGCCGGTGATCGTGACGTTGCCGACGCGCGGATCCTTGACCCCGCGCGCGATCAGCTCCGCCAGCACGCGCTGCATCTGCGCCTCGATGCTGCGCATGCGCGGCCGCCGCCATTGCGGACTCCTGCGTTCACTTACTGCAGCGTGCGCGCCACCTCGACGCGGCGAAAGCACTCGATCTGGTCGCCGACGCGCACGTCCTGGTAGTTCTTCACGCCGATGCCGCACTCGGTGCCGGCGCGCACCTCGCTGACGTCGTCCTTGAAGCGGCGCAGCGATTCGAGCGCGCCCTCGAAGATCACGACGTTGTCGCGCAGCACGCGGATCGGATTGTTGCGCCTGACCGCGCCCTCGGTCACCAGGCAGCCGGCGACGACGCCGAACTTGCTGGAGCGGAACACCTCGCGCACCTGCGCCACGCCCACGATCGCTCCTTGATCTCCGGCTGCAGCATGCCGGTCATCATCTGCTTCACGTCGTCGATGGCTTCGTAAATGATGCTGTAGTAGCGCACCTCGACGCCGGTCTCCTTCATCGCATCGCGCGCGCCGGCATCGGCGCGCACGTTGAAGCCGATGATGAGCGCCTTGGAGGCGGCCGCGAGCTGCACGTCCGAGTCGGTGATGCCGCCGACGCCGCTGGCGATCGACGCTTGACCTGCACCTCCTCGGTCGACAGCTTGGTGAGCGCCTCGCGCAGCGCCTCGGCGCTGCCCTGCACGTCGCGCCTTGATGAGCACCGCGACGACGCCGGCCTTGGCCTCGCCCATCTGCGAGAACACGTCCTCGGCGCGCGTCGCCTGCGCGCGCCAGCTTCACGTCGCGGAACTTGCCCTGGCGATAGAGCGCCACTTCGCGCGCCTTGCGCTCGCTCTCGACCGCCAGCAGCTCATCGCCGGCATTCGGCGCGCCCGACAGGCCGAGCACCACGACCGGCATGGACGGCGGGGCCTCCTGCACCGGCTGGCCGTTCTCGTCGAACATGGCGCGCACGCGGCCGAACTCGGAGCCGGCGATGATCGGGATCGCCCAGTGTGCAGCGTGCCGCGCTTGACCAGCACGGTCGCCACCGCGCCGCGGCCCTTCTCGATGCTCGACTCGATGACGACGCCGGCGGCCAGGCCCGTGCGCGGCGCGCGCAGCTCGAGCACTTCGGCCTGCAGCAGGATCGCCTCGAGCAGCTGGTCGATGCCCTGCGCCGGTGCGCGCCGAGACGTTGCACGAACATGTTCTGCGCCGCCCCACTCCTCGGGGATGACCTCCTGCTTGGCGAGCTCGGTGCGCACGCGCTCCGGATCCGCGTCGGTCTTGTCGATCTTGTTGACCGCGACCACGATCGGCACGCCGGCCGCGCGCGCGTGCTGGATCGCCTCGATGGTCTGCGGCATGACGCCGTCGTCGGCCGCCACCACCAGCACCACGACGTCGGTGGCCTTGCGCGCCGCGCGCGCGCATGGCGGTGAACGCCGCGTGGCCCGGCGTGTCGAGGAAGGTGATGACGCCCTTGGGCGTCTCGACGTGATAGGCGCCGATGTGCTGGGTGATGCCGCCGGCCTCGCCGGCCGCCACCTTGGTGCGGCGGATGTAGTCGAGCAGCGAGGTCTTGCCGTGATCGACGTGGCCCATGACGGTCACCACCGGCGGCCGCGGCTCGAGCGTCCTCCGTCGCCGGCGCCGCGCCCTGCAGATCCGTCCTCGATCTGGTTCTCCTTGCAGCAGCTTCGGCGGTATGGCCCATCTCCTCGACCACCAGCACCGCGGTGTCCTGGTCGATCGGCTGGTTGATGGTGGCCATGACGCCCATGTTCATCAGCACCTTGATGACTTCGGTCGCCTTGACCGCCATCTTCTGCGCCAGCTCCGCCACGGTGATGGTCTCGCCGATGCCCACCTCGCGCTTCGACCGGCGCGGTGGGCATCTCGAAGCCGTGCCGGCCCTCGGCTGGCCGCTCGGCACGGCACGCGACTTTGACGCGCCGCTTCTTCTTGTAGCGCGAGCTGACGTCGCCGGCGACGTGCAGCTCCTCGCGCCCGTAGCGCGTGGCGCTTGTCGTCGGCCGCGGCGCGGGCGCGCACGGGCGGCGCGCGCGTCGCGCACGGCGCGGTGGCCGCGCGCCTCGCGGCCGCTCGCGCTCGCCGCCGCGCCGCTCGTGCTCGCTCGCGCTCGCGCGCGCGGCGCGCCTCGTCCTCGCGGCGCGCTGCTCGGCGACGCGGCGCGCCTCTTCCTGGGCCCGTCGTGCGCGCCTCCTCTTCCTCGACGCGGCGGCGGTTCTCCGCCTCGACGCGCTCGCGCTCGCGCCGCTCGGCCTCGGCGCGCTCGCTCTCGCGCGCGCGCGGCTTCCTCGGCCTCGCGCCGCTGCTGAGTCGATCTCGTCCTGCTGTGCGCGCGCCTGCTCCTCGAGCACGTCGCGCTTGATGTAGGTGCGCTTGCGGCGCACCTCGACGTTGACCGTGCGCGCGCGGCCCTGGTTGCTCGGCGAGCTTCAGCTCGCTCTGGGTCTTGCGCTTGAGCGTGATCTTGCGCGGCGCGCCGTCGCTCTCGCCTCGCTGCCGTGGCTGCGGCGCAGGTGCGTCAGCAGCTCGAGCTTGGCATCGTCGCTGATGCGCGTCGTCGGGTCCGGACACCTTGATGCCGGCCTGATCGAGCTGCACGAGCAGCCGGTCCACCGGCACCTTCAGGACCTCGGCAAACTGGGAAACCGTTACTTCAGCCATAGCTTGAATCCTCGTCTCGCTCAGGCCTCAGTGCCCGCCTCGAACCAGGGGGCGCGCGCCGTCATGATGAGCTTGCCGGCCTCGTCGGCCGCCAGGCCCTCGATGTCGGCGATATCGTCCACCGACTGCTCGGCGAGATCCTCGCGCGTGCGCACGCCGCGGCGCGCCAGCGCCAGCGCCAGGTCCGGGCTCATGCCCTCGAGCAGCAGCAGATCGTCCGCCGGCATCGACTGATCGAGCGTCTCCTCGCTCGCGATCGCCTGCGTCAGCAGCACGTCGCGCGCGCGATTGCGCAGCTCCTTGACGATGTCCTCGTCGAACTCCTCGATGGCGGCGAGCTCCGCCTGCGGCACGTAGGCGATCTCCTCGACGGTCGAGAAGCCCTCCTGCGCCAGGATGGTGGCGACGTCCTCGTCGACGTCGAGCTGCTTCATGAAGTTCTGCACCAGCGCCTTGCGCCTCGGTCTCGCTCTTCGCCTCGGCGTCCGACTCGGTCATGACGTTGAGCTCCCAGCCGGTGAGCTGGCTGGCGAGGCGGATGTTCTGGCCGCCGCGGCCGATCGCCTGCGACAGCTTCTCCTCCGCGACCGCGATGTCCATGCTGTGCGAGTCCTCGTCGACCACGATCGACATGACTTCGGCCGGCGACATCGCGTTGATCACGAACTGCGCCGGATTCTCGTCGTGCGGAATGATGTCGACGCGCTCGCCGGCGATCTCGTTGGAGACCGCCTGCACGCGCGAGCCGCGCATGCCGACGCAGGCGCCGACCGGGTCGATGCGCGGATCGTTGCTGCGCACCGCGATCTTGGCGCGCACGCCCGGATCGCGCGCCGCGCCCAGGATCTGGATCAGGCCCTGGCCGACCTCGGGCACCTCGAGCTTGAACAGCTCGATCAGGAACTCGGGCGCGGTGCGCGTCAGGAACAGCTGCGGGCCGCGCGGCTCGGAGCGCACCTCCTTCAGGTACGCCTTGATGCGATCCTGCGGCTTGACCTGCTCGCGCGGAATCATGTCGGTGCGCGGCACGAAGCCTTCGGCGTTGCTGCCGAGATCGACGTAGATGCCGTTGCGGTCGACGCGCTTGACGACGCCGCTGACCAGCGTGCCGACGCGGTCGCTGGTAGGCGTCCACCACCTGCGCGCGCTCGGCCTCGCGCACCTTCTGCACGATGACCTGCTTGGCCTGCTGCGCGGCGATGCGGCCGAAGGCCACCGACTCCATCGGCTCCTCGACGAAGCCGCCGATCTCGACCTTCGGGATCGAGGTCGCGCGCATCCTCGAGCCGCAGCTCGCGCTCGGGCACCTCGAGCTCCTTGGAGTCGTCGGCGAACACCTTCCAGCGGCGGAAGGTCTCGTAGTCGCCGCTCTTGCGGTCGATGGCGACGCGCGCGTCCCACTCCTCGCCGTGCTTCTTGCGGGTAGCCGACGCCAGCGCCGCCTCGAGCGCCTCGAAGATCACTTCCTTGTCGACGCCCTTCTCGTTGGAGACGGCATCGACGACCATCAGAATTTCCTTGTTCACTACTGTCACCTCTCGTCAGCTCATTGCCGCTGCAGCCGCAGCCTCATGGAGGCGCGAGCCTGCGCCTTGCCAATCTCCGCAAACGCACATCGCCACGCGCTCGCCGTCGACCTCGAGCGCGATGCCGGCCTCGTCGACCGCCAGCAGCGTGCCCGGTGTAGCGGCGCCGCCCGTCGCGCGGCTCCTTCAACTCCACCGAACACCCGCGAGCCGACGAAGCGCTCGAAATGCGCGCGGCGTGCGCAGCACCCGGTCGAACCCCGGCGAGGACACCTCGAGCGTATACGCGGTCGGAATCGGGTCCTCGACATCGAGCAGCGCCGAGACCTCGCGGCTCACGCGCTCGCAGTCCTCGAGCCCGACTCCCTCGGGGCGATCGATGAAGAGGCGCACCACGGCACTGCCGCGTGCCCGGCGGCGTACTCGAGCTCGACCAGCTCGTAGCCCAGCCGCCCGACAAGAGGCTCGATGAGGGCGATGAGCCGCTCTCGCAAGGTTGCGGGCATGGTCGTTATAACTCCGAAACGGCCTTGGCCTGTTTCGGCCATAAAAAATAAAGGGCCCTGAGGCCCAAAAAACAAAAAGCCCCTCGGGGGGCCTTCTTATTGATCGTCCCCCGCGGCCGAGGCCCGTGGGGGCGCGCATTGTACCCAAATGTTCCCTCGAGTGGAACCGTCCCATACTATTACCGGATGACCTCCGCTGGGACCTCTCCTGGGGCCGAGAGCCTGCACCTCTGGCGAAACGTTGGCATTGCCGCCTGCGACGCCGCAATGACCCGCCATGAGCGGGGCGCTCTGCTCACGCGCGGGCCGCGGATCGAGTGGGTTGGCGCGGAGCGGGATCTGCCCCGGCAGTACCGCCCGGACGAGACGCACGATCTGCGCGGCGGCTGGCTGACTCCCGGCCTCATCGACTGTCATACGCACCTGGTGTTCGCGGGCACGCGGGCCGCGGAATACGCCGAGCGCCTGCGCGGGCGCTCTTACGAGGAAATTGCCCGAGCCGGCGGCGGGATTCTCTCGAGCATGCGCGCGGTACGGGCTGCCTCGGAGCAGCAGCTTCTGGATGAGAGCCTGCCCCGGCTGCAGGCGCTGCTCGCCGAGGGCGTCACCACGGTCGAGATCAAGTCGGGCTACGGCCTCACGCTGCAGGACGAGGCCAAGATGCTGCGGGTTGCGAGGGCGCTGGGCCGTGCCCTGCCCGTAACCGTCCGCACGACTCTACTGGCCGCACATGCCCTGCCACCGGAGTACGCCGGTCGAGCAGACGCCTACATTGACGATATCGCAGCGGAGTGGCTGCCGAAGCTACATGCAGAAGGATTGGTCGATGCTGTCGACATATTCTGCGAAAATATCGGCTTCAGTGTCGAACAGGCAGAAAGGCTATTTGGCGCCGCGGGCCGTCTCGGCATTGCGGTGAAGATGCACGCCGAGCAGCTCTCGAACCTCGGCGGCAGCCTCCTGGCAGCACGCCGCGGCGCGCTCTCCTGCGATCATCTGGAATATGCGACCGCGACGGAAGCCGAGGCACTGGCCGCCGCGGGCACCGTGGCCGTGCTCCTGCCGGTGGCTTTCTTCTGTCTGGCCGAGAAGCGGCTGCCCCCCTTGGCGGCGCTGCGCGCCGCGGGCACCGCCATGGCCGTGGCGACGGACTGCAACCCCGGGTCGGCGCCCGGCAGCTCCCTGCTCCTCGCGATGAGCATGGCCACCCGGCTGTTCGGCCTGACCTGCGAGGAAGCATTGGCGGGGGTGACTCGGCACGCCGCACGCGCCCTTGCGATGCAGGAAGAGCGCGGCACGCTGGCCCCGGGCAAAGCGGCCGACTTCGCAGTCTGGAGCATCCGGGAGCCGGAAGAGCTCGCCTACTGGACCGGCTTCAACCCCTGCCGCGCAGTCGTCAAGGGCGGCCGGCTGGTTTCGTGAGCCCCATGGAGAGCGGCCCCGGAAGTTCGCGCATCGACCGCTGGCTCTTCGGCGTGCGCCTCTTCAAGTCTCGCTCCCTCGGCGCCGAGGCCGTAACCGGCGGCAAAGTGCACATCAATGGCGCGCGGGTGCGCCCTTCCCACACCGTACGGCCAGGGGACCTGGTGACCTTTACCCGGGGCGTGATCGACTTCGAGTGCACCGTGGTCGCGATCCCGGAGCGGCGTGGGCCGGCCAAGGAGGCCGTGGCCTGCTACACGGAGACGGACGCCAGCCGCGTCCGGCGTGAGCAGCACGCGCAGCGGATGCGTCTTGCCGCTGCCATGGCTCCCCGCCCTGACGAGCGCCCAGACAAGCATCAGAGACGTGAGCTGCGGCGCCTAAGGGGTCGCTAAGCAGCGGCTCACGGTCGCAAGCGGACAGGTTGTCCCCTTCCGATTGACCGATAATCGCCCCATATTAGGATGGCCGGCAGCGCCGGCGCGAGGTTTCCGCACCATGTCCCTGAGCGTCTTCGACATCTTCAAGATCGGCATCGGGCCATCGAGCTCGCACACCATGGGGCCGATGCGCGCCGCGCGGGAGTTCGCCTCGGGCCTGGAGCGCGACGGGCTTCTCGCCGCAACACAACAGGTGACGGTGCGCCTGTACGGCTCTCTCGCCCTGACGGGCCTCGGTCATGGCACCGACCGTGCCGTGCTCGTGGGCCTGGAAGGCGGGGACCCCGAGACGGTCGATCCCAACAGCATCGAGCCCACCCTGCAGCGAATTAGGGCGAGCAATCGCATCCGCCTCCTCGGCCGACACGAGATCGACTTCAAGGAGAAGGAGCAGCTCCTGCTGCTTCGCACAGAACGTCTGCCGGGGCATCCGAACGGCATGCGCTTCAGCGCAGCTTCCGCGGACGGCAAAACGTTACGCGAAGAGGAGTACTACTCCATCGGCGGCGGCTTCATCGTCCGCGGGGGAGAGAGCCAGGCGCGCGAGGCGACAGAACGGCCGCAGCCGCCCTACCCGTTCAACTCCGCGGCCGAGCTGCTCGCGCTGTGCCGGGAGCACGGGCTCGAGCTCTTCGAGCTCGTGCTGGCGAACGAGCGCACGTGGGCCAGCGAGGCGCAGGTGCGCGCCGGGGTGCTGCACCTCTGGGAAGTCATGCGAGGCTGTGTGGAGCGCGGCTTCCATCAGAGCGGCGTGCTGCCAGGGCCTCTGAAAGTACGCCGGCGCGCGCCGAAGCTCTATCGCGTCCTCTCGGAGAGTGGCCCGTCCCGGCCGCTCGATGCGATGGACTGGGTGAACGCGTTCGCTCTTGCCGTGAACGAAGAGAATGCCGCCGGCGGTCGCGTCGTCACTGCGCCGACCAACGGTGCGGCGGGCATCGTGCCGGCGGTGCTGCACTTCTATCGCCGCTTCGAGCCCGGGGCAAGCGATGAGGGCGTGGTGCGGTTCCTGCTCGCCGCGGCCGCCATCGGCATGCTCTACAAGCGCAACGCCTCGATCTCGGGCGCGGAGATGGGATGTCAGGGTGAGGTCGGTGTCGCCTGCTCCATGGCCGCGGCCGGCCTGGTCGCGGCGCTGCAGGGCAGCACTGAGCAGATCGAGAATGCGGCCGAGATCGGCATGGAGCACAACCTCGGCCTGACCTGCGACCCGGTGGGCGGGCTGGTCCAGATCCCGTGCATCGAGCGCAACGCCATGGGCGCCGTGAAGGCGATCAATGCGGCGCGCCTGGCGATGCGCGGCGACGGCTCGCACAAGGTCTCGCTCGATCACGTCATCGCGACCATGCGCCAAACGGGCGCCGACATGTCGACGATCTACAAAGAGACCTCGCAGGGCGGCCTCGCCGTCAACGTTACTGAGTGTTAGAGCACATCCCTGTGCCTGGGATGCCAGCTTCGGTGCTGGCGTCAGGACGCGGCGGCGTTGCCCGAGGCAAGCGCGACGCGATTGCGGCCGCCGTCCTTAGCGTCGTAGAGCGCTTCGTCGGCGCGGTGGCGCAGGGATTCCAGGGTGTCGCCGGGCTCACCGGTAGCAACACCGATGGATAGCGTGACGGCGCCGGGGTACTGCATGCCGTCGGCGTGGGTGATGACGGTGCGAGTGGCGGTGGCGCGAATGTCCTCCGCCAGAGTGGCCGCGTCCTCGAGGCATTTGCCGCACAGGAGCAGCGCGAACTCATCGCCCCCCAGGCGCGCGGCCATGTCCTCGGCGCTCTGGTGCTCGCGCAGGATATCGGCGACCCTGGCCAGCACCTTGTCGCCGATGACATGCCCATGGGTGTCGTTGACACGCTTGAAGTGGTCGACGTCGACGGCGAGAAAAACCACGCCGATGAGCTCGGAGCTCTCCCGTGCCTCGACCGCGCGGCGCAGGCCGTGGAGGTTGTTGAGGCCGGTGAGAGGATCCCGCAGCGGCTCGGTCTGGGCGCGCTCCAATCGCTCCATGACGTGGTCGACTTCCTCACGCTGCTTGGCGAGCTGCTGGTGCAGCAGGCCGAGAACGGTCTGCAGCATGGAGGCCTCCGCCAGCACTCTGCTCACCCTCTCGGCGAAGACGTCGCCGCCGCCTTCATGCCGGCGCGCCTCCTCGATGGCATCGTCCAGAGTCAAAGTGAACCGCTTGACGGTCCGCTCCGCGTGCGCGGCCTCCTTTTCGGAGTCCCCGAGCACCTCACGGAGCTGACTCTGCGCCAGCTCGAATGCCTGCACGTCGCGCCCGGCGATGTGCAGGGCATGGAGCCGGCAGATTTCGGTATCCGACAGCAGGCCGTCGGCGGCGAGAAGCTTATCGAGCTCCCGGGTCAGACCCGGGTTGAGGTCGGCGGCATGCTCGTACCACACCGCGTAGCTCACCGGATGGTAGCCGGCCTTGTGAGGCGACATCAGCTGCAGCGCCCGCCGCAGTATTGCGGCGCTTTCTTCCCTCGAGTGCTGGTAGCGCATTGTTATTCGTAACGCCTCTCACCGGGCTGATTTTACATTTAATTATAAACAGCCCCGGTGGTGCTGGGCGAAAAAACGATCACCCGGCGGCAGCCGCCGCGGACGTTCCCCAGGGCTCCGGCCCCCCTCGGCCGGGCCTCAGGCCCCTTCCCGGGAATCCATCCGCGACGTCGCGCTCAACGCCGTCAGGCAGGCGGAGCCGATGCAAACCCCGTTTTTTGCTTTTCCGCAGCCTCGGCGGCGTGCTCTCTCTTGATGCGCTCGTAGATCTCTTCGCGATGCACCGCGATGCTCTTCGGCGCATTGATGCCGACGCGCACCTGATTGCCCTTGACCCCGAGTACGGTGATCGTCACGTCGTCCCCGATCATGACGGTCTCACCCACGCGCCTGGTAAGAATCAACATACTGGTAATCCTCTGTAGTTGGTGATTGTCCAAACCGACGTAAAAGCAGGAGCTCAGCGAGCTCCCGACCCACCCGAAACCCGGCCTGCCGGCACCGCCCGGTACCCCAAAATGACCTCATCCTGCTCGTGAGTGACGGTGACGGGAGCGATATGGCTCAGGCGGTCGAGCGTGGCGTTGACGTTGCGAACGCTGAAGGCGCCACCCACCTGCTGCGTGGCGGCACGCGGGTCGGCGATCACGATGCGCTCGGTGGTGTAGCGGCTGATGTCGCTGACGAAGTCCTTCAGGGGCTCGCCCTGAGTCTCCATCATGCCCTCGCGCCAGCGGATGACCTTGGGCGCCACGATGGAATGCACGTCGGCCACGAGGCCCACCGGCGAGTATTCGATCTGCTGGCCGGAGGTGAGGCGCCTGCTCCAGGAAGGCACGCCCTGACCGTCATCCAATGCCTCGACGGCTACCGTGCCGCTGATGACACTGACGCGGACATCACCGTCCGCCATCTGATAGACGTCGAAGCGCGTGCCGAGCACCTGCACCTCGCTGTGCGCAAGCATGATGCGGAAAGGCCGGCTGGCATCATGCACAACCTGGAAGTACGCCTCGCCGCGGATGAGTCGCACCCGCCGATCGCTCGGGCTGCCTACCCACTCGAGCTCGGTCTGTGTATTCAGGTCTACGATGCTGCCGTCCGGCAGCACTACGTTGCGAACCTCTCCGGTGGCACTGTGATAAGTCTGCGCCACATAACCCTCGCTCCGTAGGATCGACCATCCAATCGCAACCACCAGGACCACGAGGACGGTTACGGAGCCCGAGGTCCATACCGCCCCGGACGCCAGCCACTGCCGCAGAGCCGGAGCCCAGGAACGCGACCTCTTCGCTTCAATGACGCTGTCCAGAAGGTCCGTGCACGGACGCCCCTTCAGCTCCATCAGTACATCGAGCAGATAGCGCTGGGCGTGGAATTCGCGGGCGTTCTCCGGGTCGCCGATCCAGGTCTCGAAGGCCTGGCGTTGCACGCTCGTGAGGCGGCGACCCAGGCGCGTGTGCCAGCTGGCCGCCCGATGTTGAACCCGACGCCGACGGAGGAAGCCCCGGATAGTCACTCAACCTCCGCCAGGTCGATGCCACGGGAAAAGAGACGGTCGCGACAGGTCTTGAGCGCCTTGGTCATGCGCTTGTCCACCCGCTTCTCCGAGATGCCGAGCGCGACGGCGATCTCCTTACGGGGCTTGCCTTGTACATGTGCCATCACGAAAACATTTCGAAGATTCGGACGTAACTCTTTGATTACATTGGTTAAATGCTGCCTGATCTCATCCGCCATCGCCTGCCGGTCCGGCCCCATGCGGTGGTCGGGCACTTCCTCCATTCCCTCCGAGCCCGCGATCATGGCGTTCTCGAGACGCCGCCGCCGCAGATGCATCAGCGCGAAATTGGTCGCCACCTTGAAGAGCATGGCGCGCGGAAACAGCACCTGCTCGGGGCGGTAGGTCCGGTGCATCTGCTCGAAGGCGTCCTGCGCCACCTCGCGTGCGACCTCGGGTCTACCCAGCATCTGGGTGAGATAGGCCAGCAGCTGCGCCTCATGCGTACGGCACAACCGCTCCACGAACTCGTCGGCTCGCCCCGATGAGGGAAAGCGCGTGACCTCGCCCATGTCTCTCTTTTCCAATCCCTATCCCTCTACCCAGTGAAATGCGCCGTGGGGCGAAAGCCCCCCTTTTTGTAGATCATATCCTACAACCCGCCCACGAGAGCAGCCACGCCTCGGTCCCCGCATACTCGAGGAGCTCGCCGGAACCGGCGGCAATGGGGGTGGCTCTGCCGGAGAGCACCTCGGCCAGGCGAGTCGGGTCGACGACTCCTTCCCTCACCAGAGCGCCGTCCAGCAGCAGCTCGCGCAGGAAGCCGCGATTGTGCTCCAGGGTCAGGCGCAGATGCTCCTCGATCCCGCCCTTGGCGCGGCGGTTGCGGATCTCGGGCGGCAGGTCGTGGTAGAACGCCCGGCGGGCGACGGTGCGGTCCCAGCCGCCCTGAGTCAGCACATAGGTTGGAATGCGCAGACAGAGCTCCATGAGCGGCTGTGAGAAGAGCGGCGAGAGCCGCTCCGCATCGCCCGCGCGCCCCAGCGGATCGTAGAAATCGAACGGCTGGCTGATCTGGTGGGCGTGCCAGAGCTTGCCGCTCGGCGCGCCCCGCGGATGCCGCAGCAGCGGATGCAGGAAAGTGCCGCTGCGCTTCGCCTCCGCGACCTTCGCCGGCACCAGCAACGGCCGCATCCGTCCCGCCTCCTGCAGGATGCTCCAACGGCGGTGCGCGAAGTACCCGGCGGCGGCCTGCCGCAGCACCTGCCAGAAGGAGATCTGATCCATCTGGGCGGCATCGAGCGCCACGCGCAGCACACCGGGCCGCAGCCCGCGGCGGTGGAGGAAATCCCCGGGCGCCCATTCGGCGCGGTCCTGATAGAAAAGCTGATCGCCTCCATGTCCGATGACGATGGCGGTGGCGCCGTGCTCGGCGGCGAGCTGCGCGTCGAGCCGGCTGTGCTCGAGGAAGTAAGGATAGTTGGTCGGCTCCGGTGCGCGGTGGATGGTGAGCAGCGGCTGCAGGCTGTAGGAGGAGTCGCGGCTGCGCTCGATCAGCTCCAGTCCCGCCTTCGCGGCGGCCGCGCGCGCGAACCCGCGCTCGTCGAGGTCGGCGCCGAGAGGATAGTAATGAAAGCAGGTCACTCGCGGCCGCGACGGCGCGTCCTTGAGACACGCGAGCACGATCGAGGAGTCGAGACCGCCGGAGAGCGACAGCAGCACGTGATCGTGGCAGGACGCCCAGGCATGGACGACATCGCGCACGCATTGCCGCATCGCCGCCACCGCTGCGCCGAGGTCTTCGATGGCCTCTGTGTTGGCAATCTGCAGCGGATCCCAGTAGAAGAAGCGCTTCGAGACGCCCGCCCGCGTCTCGACACACTCCCCCGCGAGGACCTGGGTGACCTCGCGCAGGGCGGTTCCATGGGAATGCTGCCGCAGGAAGCTCACCGCCGCGATGAGATAGGACCAGTTGACCTCGGGCGGCGCATCGAGCAGAGCGGTGATGTCGTCGATCCAGGAAAAGTAGATGTCGACGCCGCGACAGCGCACGAGATAGCACGGCAGTCCGGCTGAGGGATCGCGCACCACCCAGGTCGCTCGGGCCGGCGCATCGAGGAGGAAAGCGACGTAGCGTCCCCAGAAGCTCTCGATGAGATGACGGCCGTTGCTGTCGAGCATCGCACGACTGTCCGCCGCCCCGAGCTCCGGCGGCGCCGGTGTGGACCCGCCCTCCGGCGAGCGCGCGAAGAGCTTCCCGAGCACGACGCCGTCGCCCTCGGCGAGGAGGTATGCGGCGCTGGAGCAGGTGCCGCTTTTCACATAGCGCACCTCCGCGCCGCCACCGCGCAGGGCCACGCGCCAGTCCTGCCCCGAGGCGGCATGGCGCTGCAACAGGGCGCGCGCCGCCTCCCGGGCGGCAGGCTCCTGATCGTTCCAGATGAAAGCCACGTAGCGGAACATGGCGTGCTACACGACCAGAATGGGCGAGTACTGCCGCACCCGATCCGGCGCGTCGTTGAGCACGATCTCGCCATGCTGAACCCAACAATGGGCGTCGAAAGGCTCGGTCTTGACGCCAAACACCCAGTCCGGATGAATGCCCTCGGCACCGAGGAAGTGCACCATCGTCAGGGAATCGAGCAGACAGGCTGACCGTAGCGTGTAGAACAGCGGTCGCAGCCGCGTGAACGCGCTGACGAGGGCGCGCAACCGCACGGTGTCGGCCTCACGCAGACCGCCCGCCGCACGTGCCGTCTTGCGGTTGCGTACGGTCTCGACGATAGCCTGGATGGGCCGCAGCTTGAGGGAAAGCTGCGCCTGCAGATAGCTGCGGCCGAAGCGCCAGAGGAGAGCGGCCCCCGTCCGCGGTCGAGCATCGAGATCGAGCTCGACCAGACTGCGCGTCGCGCGCACGGCAGAGACGGGAATGGCCGGCTTGCCGACGTGCGGATCGCTCACGAGCATCCCGTGAGCGAGCATTTGGGAAACCAGGCCGTCCGCGCCGGCATCGGCGTCATGAGGTGAATCCAGCGCGTGCATGGAGTCAACCGGCCAACCGCGCACCCAGGCAGCCAGTCGGTGTGCGGGGACGACGGCGACGTACTTGTCGCGCTCGAGGTCCATGAGGACCACGTGTTGCCCGCTGACGCAAGGATAGACGTGCGGCGCGAGAAGATACGGCTGCATCCGGTCCCCCCTCGGGCCTTTCCGAGGCGCCGAGCGAGTCATTGTTGGAGTGATCTCCCGCAAAAGTCAATGCCGGGCATCACCGTTGCTACTGCACCGCGCGTGACGATCGCATGTCCCGATTGCGGCACTCTGGAGGAGATCCCGCGGTTGCTGCGGCCCGATACCGCCGTCTGCATCCGTTGCCGGAGCGACCTCGAGAAGACCAGCGGGCGCAGCCTCGGCGCGGCGCTCGCCTGCTCGCTCGCGACCCTGCTGTTGCTGGTGCCGATCAACGTGCTGCCGCTCCTGCGGGTGGATCTCTTCGGCATGCACTCGCAAACCATCACGGCCGTGGGGGTGGCGCTGCTGTGGCTACGGGGTTGGACCCTGCTCGCGGGACTCAGCGCGCTGTTCGTCATCGTGCTGCCGTTCCTGCGCTTCGGCCTGCTGACAGCGGTGCTCGCGGCGCTCAGTCTCGATCGCCGGCCCTCCTGGCTCGGCGCCGCGTTTCGCTGGTCGCTCTGGCTCGATCCCTGGGCCATGTTGGATGTCTATCTTCTCGCCGGCTGCGTCGGCTACTTCCGCCTGATCAACATCGATCAGGCGCGCGTCATCATCGAGCCGGGCGGCGCCTGCTTCATCGCGGCCGCATTCCTCACCATGCTGTCGCGGGCGACGCTCGACGCGCGCACGGTTTGGCGGGCGCTAGGCGGGGAGACGCAGGCCGGGAGCGGCGAGGCGATGTTGGGGTGCACGACCTGCGATCTGGTCCAGCCGCTCTCGGCCGAAGGACAGCGCTGCCCGCGGTGCGGCGCGCGGCTGTGGCTGCGCAAGCCCGATGCGACGGCCTGGACCGCCGCACTGCTCGTCGCCGCGCTGACACTGATTCTTCCCGCCAACATCTATCCCATGAACATCTCCAACCATCTCGGCCAGCAGGTGCACTACACCATCATGACCGGGATACGGGATCTCTTCACGGCGGGCCTCTATCCGCTCGGCGTGCTCATCTTCTGCACCAGCATCCTGACTCCCGTGGTGAAGATCCTCGCGCTGGGCTGGTGCGTGTTGTCGGTCTGGCGCGGCTCGCGACGGCACCTGATCGCGAGGACGAAGGTGCTGCGCGTCATCGCCGAGATGGGCCGGTGGTCGAAGACCGATCCTTTCGCCATCCTGTTCTTCGTGCCGCTGGTCCATTTCGGGGCGCTCGGCTCGGAGGATGCCGGCTGGGGCGCGACCGCCTTCATGATGATGAGCTTCTTCACCATGGCGGCCTCGGTGACTTTCGACCCGCGGCTGATGTGGGACGTGCATGAGCGCGCCGCCTGAGCATCCCGGCGGCAGCGGGCCGCAGAACCCCGGGCGGGTCCAGGCCGGCGTGCGCCACGGCTGGTGGCCGGGTTGGATCTGGTCGATACCGATCGCGGCGCTGATCGTCGTCATCTGGTTGGGCGGCCACGCGCTCCTTGCCGGCGGCACCGGCATCACCATCCGCTTCAACGACACCCACGGGATGAAGGCGGAGAGCGCGGATGTCGAGATGCGTGGCGCGCAGGTCGGCCACGTCACGGACATCGCACTCGACGCCGCCGGCACGGGAGTCATCGTGAAGGCATCGATCGACAAGGATGCCGCCAGATTCCTGACGACCGGCACGCGCTTCTGGCTGCGAGGAGCCAACCTTTCCCTGAGCGATCCGTCATCGCTCGGCGCGCTGCTTTCGGGACCCACCATCGTCATGGATCCGGGACCGGGCAGGCAGGCGCGCAGCTTCGCCGGGCTCGAACAGGAGCCCATCGTCCCCTCGACCGGGCGGCCGCTCCTCTACGAGGTCTCTCTCGGAAGCGAGGCGGGCGCCCTCGCCGGCGGCGATCCGGTCACGCTGCGCGGCTTCACGGTAGGCGAAGTGCGCGACGTCGGCTTCGCCTACGACCCGGCGACGGGTGAACTGTCGACTCCGGCCACGCTCGCGATCTATCCTTCGCTCTTTCACATCAAAGGCGTGAGGACGGGCCCCAATGCAACCGAAGTGTCGGCCGAGATCGCTCTCCTCATCGGCAAGGGGCTGCGCGCGCGCCTCGCCCGCGATCCGCCGCTGGTCGGCAGCTACCAGGTGAGCCTCGAGATCGTTGCCGGCGCCAAGCCGCCGGCCGGGCCGCTCACGGTGGACGGACTGCCGCAGATTCCGCTGGCTGAAGGCGGCGACATCGCCACCATCGTGACGCGCATCAACAAGGTGCCGCTCGAGCGGATCTCGCAGAATCTGCTGAACATCACCGCGCACGTGTCGGCATTGACCTCGTCGCCGAAGCTGAAGGACGCCGTGGTGCAACTCGATGCGGCGTTGCGACAGATTCACACCATGACCGCCAAGGCCGGACCGCAGGTACCGGTCGTCGTCGCGAGCCTGCGCCGGGCCGCGGCCGATCTCGACGCCACCACGAAATCGGCGAGCCGGCTGATGAGCGGCACGGCCACCCAGGACGGGCTCGCCGATACCGTCCAGGAGATCGCTGAGACCGCGCGCGCGGTCCGCTCGCTGGCCGATTACCTCGACCGGCACCCGGAGGCGCTCATCCGGGGAAGAGCAGGAGACCATCGATGAGAAACCGGCTGATTCCCCTACTCGCCCTGCTGACGCTCGCCGGCTGCGCCTCGAGCCCGCCGACGCGCTACTTCGCCCTCGATCCGGTGTCCGCCGGCGCCGCCGCCGCGGGCGATACCGGCACGCCGGTAAAGGTCGATGCGGTGCACATTCCGCCGGCCCTCGATCGCGACTCCATGGTGCGCGGCGAGAGCAACAATCAGCTGCAGATCTCCTCACAGGACCGGTGGGCCGGAGATCTCGGCGAGATGATCCGCCGGGTGTTGACTCAGGATCTCGCGCAGCGCCTGCCGTCCGGCATGGTGGTCGCGCCCGAGTCGCCGGCGCCGGCGAGCGCGCGCGGCCTGGTGATCGACATCCTGACTTTCCAGCCGCAGGCGGGCGAGGTCGTGCTCGATGCCGACTGGACGCTGCTTCAGGGCACGCAGGCCAACCCGGTGCTGCGCCGCTCCGCGCACCTGACGCAGTCCGCGACATCCTCGGCGCAGGGCGAGGCCGAAGCCATGAGCGCCCTCCTCGGCCAGCTGGCCGACGAGATCGCGGCGCAGATGGGCGGGGCGCACGCCGAGCGCTGACGGCGCCGATCCCGGTAGAATGGCGGGATGCCCCCGCTCCGTGAGCTCAGGGCCGCAATCGCGCGGCCCTCGATGCAGATTGCGCTCATCGTCGCCTGCGCGCAGTTCATGCAGAACCTCGACGGCACCATCATCGTGACGGCGCTGCCGGCGATGGGGCAGAGCTTCGCGACTACCGCGAGCCGCATGAGCGAGGGCATCACCGCCTACGCGCTCGCCGCGGCGGTGTGCATTCCGGCAAGCGGCTGGCTGGCCGACCGCCTCGGCACCCGCAATCTCCTCTGTGTGGCGACCGCGATCTTCACACTGTCGTCCATGACGTGCGGCATCGCGGGCAGCTACGGCGCCTTCATCGGCTGGCGGCTGGTGCAGGGCGGCTCGGCGGCAATGATGTCACCCGTGGCCCGCATGATCGTGCTGCGCAACAGCGAGAAGCGCGAGCTCATGCAGACTCTCTCGACGCTCGTCTGGCCCAGCCTGATCGCGCCGGTGATCGGACCGCCGCTCGGCGGCTTCATCACCAGCGTGTTCTCCTGGCGGTGGATCTTCTACATCAATCTGCCGTTCGGCATCGCCGGCATCGCGCTCACGATGGCGGTGATTCCCAACCACCGCAGCGGGGAGCACGGCTCGTTCGACACCAAGGGATTTCTCCTGCTCACGCTCGCCATCGGGGCCCTCACCTACGGCTTCGATGCCGCGGGTGCACCGCACATCGAAGTACCGACCGTGCTGGCGCTGCTCGTCACAGCCGGCGTCGCAGGATACCTGGCGCTGCGGCACCTGGAGGTGGTGCGCGAGCCCGCGGTGCGCCTCGATGCGTTGCGACGGCCGGCGTTCTTCGTGTCCTGTATCTCGGGCGGCGGCATCTCGCGCGCCGCGATCAGCGCGACCCCGTTCCTCCTGCCGCTGATGCTGCAGGTCGGCTTCGGGCTGTCGCCGCTCCACTCCGGCCTGCTCCTCCTCGTCTACATGCTGGCCAACTTCCTCATGAAGGCGGCGACCAATCCGATCGTCAGGCGTTTCGGCATGCGCAAGGTGCTGCTGGTGAACGGCGCCATCACCGCGGCCGGCATCGCGGCCTGCGCGCTCATCTCCCCCGGCCTGCCGTTCTGGCTCACCGGCGCCATCCTCCTCCTCTCGGGCGGCAGCCGCTCGCTGCAGTTCTCGGCGATGACGTACACGAGCTTCGCCGAGATCGCCCCCGAGGAGCGCTCCTCGGCAAGCGTGCTCTCATCGCTGGCGATGTACGTCGCAAACGGCGTCGGTGTGGCGCTTGCGGCGCTGCTGCTCAACTTCAGCCGCCTGTTGCGCCACGCGGCCAACCTCACCCCGTTCGACTTCCGCCTGGCGATGGTACTGATAGGCGTCTTCGGCGCGCTCGCCGTCTTCGCCTATGCAGGGCTCCCCGAAGGCACGGGCGCGGAAGTCAGCGGCCACAGCCGCGCCGCGGCCGGCTAGATCACTCCCGCGCGAGGCGGCCGACCCAGCGGTAGAGCAGCCAGACGATGAGCACGAAGGCCACCACACCCAGCCAGGGGGAGACCGTCCCGAAGCGATCACCGACCAAGGCGATGGGATAGGAACTGCCCGAGAAGGCGACCGCGCCGGCGAAGACCACGCCGAGCAGACTCTCGCCGACGATGAGGCCGGAGGCGAGCAGCACGCCCAGCTGTTGCGTCGCCTCGGACTTGGGGCCGCGCGCGGCGCTGCGATTGAACGCCCAGCCGACGATCGAGCCGACGAAGATGATGAGCGGGATGCTCGGGGGCAGGTATATCCCGAGACCGACGGCGAGCGGCGGCAGACACACCCCTTTCACCCTGACCGTGCGGCGCAGCGCCTCATCGAACACGATGCAGCCCACGCCGATCAGGCCTCCCAGCCCGAGCGCGCTCCAGTCGACGTTGTTTTGAATGACGCCCTGCGCCAGCGCGGAAATGAGCCCCGCCTGGGGCGCCGGCAGGGCATGCGCCGGGTTGACGCCCGGCGCGCCGAGGAAGCCGTAGGCGTGATTGACGAGATCGAGCACCGGGGGAATGACGAGCGCCCCCGCAATGACACCGACGACCAGCGCCCATTGCTGCAATGCCGGTGTCGCATCGACGAGCTGGCCGGTCTTCAGATCCTGCAGGTTGTTGTTGGCGATCGAGGCGACGGCGAACACCACTGCGGTGACGAAGAGCGCGAACGCGACCAGCGCCTTGCCGGCGGATACCGGCAGCGACCCCTTCACCGCGAAGACGAGGAGCAGCGCGCAGACGACCACGACCAGGATGCCGATCCCCGAGAGCGGGCTGTTGGATGAGCCGATGAGGCCGGCCATGTAGCCGCAGACCGTGGAGACGAGGAACCCCATGATGGCGACGAAGATCACGCCGCACACCGCCAGCTCCCAGGCCTTCGATCCCAGGCCGCTGATCATGGCGAAGTGCCAGAAGAGCCACACGACCGGGAGCAGGCATAGGAGCGACACCAGCGCCACCATGCCGATCGGGATGTCTTGCTCCGTCCGCGGCAGCGTATGCGCCTGACCTGCCTTGCGGACGCGAGACGCTGCCATCGCGCCGGCTAGTCCCGACAGTACCGGCTTGACCAGAGTGCCCAGCGTATAGACCGCGGCAACACCGATAGCGCCAGCGCCAACGTAACGCACGTAGTGGCTCCACGCAGCCTGCGCAACATCGGCCGCGGCGCCGGCCGCCGGGTGCAGCGCCGTGAAGTGCGGAATGCCCCACCCCCAGGCGATTACCGAGCCCGTCAGCATGGCGATGCCCACCGCGGGCCCGACGAGATGGCCGATGGCGAAGAGCGCGAACGACATCTGAAAGTCGAACCCGCTGGTGGCGCCGCCGGAGCCGACACGAAAGTAGCGCGCCACGTCGCTGGCGAAGATGCGGGTCTGCACGATCACATAGAACACCGCGGCGACGACGGATCCGACGAGCACGGCCTTGAGGCCCGCAGTGCCGGCCTCGACCTTCTCGATGTCATGTCCACGATTGTGACCGCAGCCGACCTTGAGCACTTCAGCGCAGGCGACGCCCTCCGGATACGGCAGGTCCGACGTTGTAACCAGCGCGCGCCGCAGCGGGATGGTGTACATGACGCCCAGGATGCCGCCGGCCGCGCAGATCGTGAACGACATCCAGAACGGAAAGCCGGTCCACCAACCGACGATCACGAAGCCCGGCAGCACGAAGATGATGCTGGACAGCGTGCCCGCGGCCGAGGCCACCGTCTGCACGATGTTATTCTCCTGCATCGTGGCGTCGCGCAGGCTCCGCAGGATCGCCATCGAGATGACGGCCGCGGGAATCGAGGTGGAGAAAGTGATGCCGGCCTTGAGGCCGAAGTAAACGTTGGCGGCCGTGAACAGCAGGGTGATGACCACCCCGATGAGGAGGCCGCGCAGCGTGAATTCACCGCGCGTCGCGGCGCGGGCGGGTGCTGCCGTTTGCAAGATAATTCTTCCGGATGACCCCCAATTGCGCTGCACCTTAACCGATTGCGTGCATGCGGGGAAAGGTCTCAATCCCCCCGGGGCGGCGGAATCTCTCCGGCTGCGCTGCGGGCCGGCTCCCGCGGGTCGCCGCCCGTCATGCCCTGGCCCGCTGCTCGGGATAAAGACCCAACAGGCCGGCGCGGCTCGCCTGGCAGACGCCACGCTCGGTGATGAGGCCGGTGACCAGCCGCGCCGGGGTCACATCAAACGCCAGGTTGAGCGCGGCGCTGCCCGCGGCCACGACTCTGACGCTGCCGACTTCACCGGCAGGGTTGCGACCGGAGACATCAGTCACCTCCGTTGGCGAACGCTCCTCGATCTCGATGTCCCGCCCGGCTTCGAGATTCCAGTCGATGGTGCTGGCGGGCAGCGCCACATAGAACGGCACGTCGTTGTCGTTTGCCGCCAGCGCCTTGAGGTAAGTTCCGACTTTGTTGCAGACATCGCCCTGGGCAGTGGTGCGATCGGTGCCGACGATGACACAATCGACCTCACCGCGTTGCATGAGCAGGCCGCCGAGGTTGTCTACGATGACGGTGTGCGGGACGCCATGCGCGCCGAGCTCATAGGCGGTGAGCGCCGCGCCCTGGTTTCGGGGCCGTGTCTCATCTACCCAAACGTGCACGGGAATACCGGCATCGTGCGCCATGTAGATTGGCGCGAGTGCCGTACCCCAGTCCACGCACGCGAGCCATCCTGCGTTGCAATGAGTCAGGATGTTGACGCGGCGCGCAGGCGATTTTGCCAGCCGCCGAATGATATCGAGTCCGTGAACGCCGATGGAGCGGCACTGCTCTACATCATCTTCACAGATGCTTCCGGCCTCGCGGAACGCAGCCTCGAAGCGCTGCGCAGGGGCAAGCTTCGCAATCGCGCGGCGCACACGCGCCAAGGCCCACGCCAGGTTGACAGCCGTGGGACGTGTCGCGTGCAGGATTGTCGCGGCTTGGTCGATGCGACGCTCGGAGGGATCCGCGCGCAGCGCGATCGCAAGCCCATACGCTGCGGTGGCGCCGATGAGTGGTGCACCGCGCACAACCATGGTCTTGATGGCGCGAGCAGCGTCTTCGAGCGTCCTGAGATCGAGCGTCGTGAGCTCAAAAGGGAGCCGCGACTGATCGATGACTCGCACGGCCCCGGACTCGAGGGGCCAGATGGTGCGGTAGGGAATGCCTGCGATTTTCATGAGGCCGAAGATAGTAATGCCCCGGGATGACAGATGTCATCCCGGGCCGGTGACGAGCTGCACTGGGACGGCGGGCGCCCACGTGCGATCCTGTCGCCGCCGCTCGAATGGCGCTGCACCGGGCGGTGCCGGCGGCGTCACGGTGTTGCTGCTTGCCGCGGCCTGGATTACCTTCCTGCGCAGCGAAGCGAAGGCCTGATGACCGACTCCACTCGTGATGATGCCGGCTGCGGCACGCTGCAGCCTCCCGGCGAGCCGCGGCCGACGGCGCCGGGGACATCGCCCGGCTCGTTGCTCCTCACCGCAGCGGGCAAGTGGCATCCCATCAATCTCATCTGGCTCATCTACTCCGCCTTCTTCATCATCGAGCCGCTGCAGCGCAACACCTGGCGCGACTGGCTGGCGTTCGCGGCGGCTTATGCCTGCTTCCTCGCGATCTACCTGCTCCTGATCCCGGTCCGCGCCGGCTCGGTGCGCTTCGGCCGCAAGCCGGCGGCGCTGTTGCTCGCGCTCGCCCTGCTGGGCGGCGCCTACTATCCCGATAATTCGGGCGCGGGCGGCGGCATGCTCATCTATGTCGCCGCCATGGTGCCGTTCATGACGGGATCCCTGGCGGTGGCCGTTGCGGTAATCGCAGCGGCGACCCTCGTCATCGCGGCGGAAGGGGCGCTGTTGCATCTCACGCCCTGGTTGTGGGGAGTATGGGCTTTCCTGGCCGCCGGTGTCGGCATCGGCAACCTGTTCACCGCGCTGCGCATTCGCGCCAACAGGCGCCTCGGCCTGGCGCAGGATCAGATCGAGCATCTGGCGAAAGTCGCGGAACGGGAGCGCATCGCGCGCGATCTGCACGACGTCCTGGGTCACACGCTCTCGGTCGTCGTGCTGAAATCGGAGCTCGCGGGCAAGCTCCTGGGAAGCGACGCCGAGCGGGCGCGCCGCGAGATCGGCGAGGTCGAGCAGATCGCGCGCAAGGCGCTCGCCGATGTGCGGGAAGCCATCAGAGGGTATCGCACCGACGGGCTGCTCGCGGAGATTGCGCGCGCCCGCCGGACGCTGGATGCGGCCGGAGTGAGCCTCGACTGCCAGACGGAGGGCGTGCGTCTGGAGCCAGCCCAGGAGTCCGTTCTGTCGCTGGTCCTGCGCGAAGCCATTACCAACATCCTGCGGCACGCCGGCGCCAGCCACTGCCGGCTCGAGGTGGCGGCTGACGATAGCAGCACGGTCCTTCGCGTGGAGGACGACGGACGCGGCGGCATCGAGCGTGAAGGCAACGGAATTCGCGGCATGCGCGAGCGTGTCGCGGCCCTGGGAGGACGACTCGAGATCGATTGCCGCCACGGCACGCGCCTCACCATCGCAATCCCCGCACCGGCCGGCACCTGACATGAGCAAGATAAGAGTTGCGATCGCGGAAGATCAGGCGATGGTGCTGGGTGCGCTCGCAGCCCTCCTCGAGACGGAGCCCGACATCGCCGTCTGCGCGCGCGCAACCAATGGCCGTGCCGCGCTCGCAGCAGTCGGCACGCACAAGCCGGAGGTCCTGGTCACCGACATCGAGATGCCGGAGATGACAGGCCTGACGCTGGCGGCCGAAGTGCGCGACCGCCACCCGGATGTGCGCGTCATCATCCTGACGACCTTCGCCCGCCCCGGGTATCTGCGCCGGGCGCTCGACGCCGGCGCCAAGGGCTATCTGCTGAAGGACCGTCCCTCCGCGGAGCTCGCCGACGCCGTGCGGCGCGTGCATCGCGGCCAGCGGGTGATCGATCCCGAGCTCGCGAGCGAGGCCTGGAGCAGCGAGCCCGACCCGCTCACCGAGCGCGAGCGGCAGATCCTCTGGCGGGCGGGCGAAGGCCGCTCGAGCGCCGACATCGCGGCGGAACTGCATCTCTCCGAAGGGACCGTACGCAACTACCTCTCGGAGGCCATCAGCAAGCTCGGCGCCGCCAATCGCATCGAGGCCGCCCGCCTGGCGCGCGCCAAGGGATGGCTGTAGGGGGGAGTCAATCGGCGTGGGCCGGCGCGAAATCCGCTGCGATCCGCGCGCGGATTCTCGCCCGCAGCTCCTCGATGAGCTCGGTCTGCTCGAGCAATCGAAGAAGCTCCTCCTTTGAGACGATCCCGCGACGCGCCAGCTCGCGGATGAAAACGAGATCCTTCTCACGGTACGCCGCGTACTTGGCAATCGCGAGGTCGTGAGGATCGAGGCAGAGGCCGCGGACGCCTGCGGTATCTCCCGGCGGCAGCTCCACGAGTCGAGCCCGCCACCCCCTGGGCAGAGTCGCCGTGGCGATATCGACGGCATCGGCATAGTAGCCGTACGTCTCGTGAAACTGCGAGTCAATGCCTATGACGTTCAGCCACTCGGCCCGATCGACATGCCGGGTCGCGATCAGATCCACCTCGAACGATGTCAGGATTTCGTCCGCGAGGTCCGGATGCTTGCCGTGCAGGGACTGACTTCCGATGATGATGAATTGCCGCTCGCCGGTAATGCGGCCGGCCGCGCGCAGTACGTGATCAACCTGCCGCTTCTTCATTCAGCCTCCTGACTTCCTCCTTGGGAAGCAGGCCGACGAAAGGTGCGGACTGCCGCATTCTCGCGGCTTCCTCGTTGGATCCCAGCATCGCCGCAAAGAGCCGGCCGTCATCGGAGTCCGAAGCAATATCGAGCCACTCCTCGTAGGCGCGGCCCCAGACACCCTGCCGCTTCCAGCGGTGAAGATTCGCCAGAATCTGCGCTCGAATCTCACGCGGCGTATGGCGCCGGACCACCGCCAGGGCCATCGAACGGCGTAGCTCATCCAGCTCCTCAGGCGAAAAGCCGCGACGCACGGTCAGTGGGCGTATGCCGCGCTCACCGAGCTCCAGCTCACCGCCCTCGCTCACTCCCCAAGCGTCGAGCAACCACTTGGGCAAGAGGACGCCAAGCGAATTACCCACACGACGTACTCGAATCTTCATAAACGCATATTATAACGCGTTATTACATCCATTCCAATGTCTCCCGCTATCTATCTGGTGGCCCGCCTCGCGTGGCGTGGAAAGGGCACGGAATTGCCCCGGGAGTGCGGGATTAACTGAAGTTAATCATTTGTCCACGGCGGCTCAATGGGCGCTCGACCACCATTCCGCGGATGGTCTCGATCCGGACAGAGGCACGGCTGACTCGTGGGCGGTGGCGGCAGGCAGCCGTCGCGGCGCTGGCGCTTGCCGTGGGCGGTTGCAGCCTCGGGCCCAGGTATCGCCGTCCCAGCATCCCGCCACCCCCGGCGTGGAGTACCCCCACCGCGGCCAGCATGCCCCATGGCTGGCCCTCGGCGGACTGGTGGAGCGGCTTCCACTCCGAGGAGCTCACGCGCCTGATCACTTCGGGGCGGACCGCGAACGATGATCTTGCCGCCGCGATCGCGAGAGTTCGCGAGGCGGACGACCAGGTGACCATCAGCACGGCACCACTCCTCCCCTCGCTCAATGGCGACGCGAGCGGCTCGCGTCAGCGGCAGATCAATCTCAGCAGCCCGGGCGCTACTCTCTACAATCAATTCGCCGCCGGGCTGGACGCCAGCTACCAGCTCGATTTCTGGGGCGAGAATCGCGCCATCCGTTCCGCCGCCCTCGCCGCCCTAGTCGGCAGCCGATATGACCGCGAGACCGTGGAGCTCACCGTCATGTCCGGCATCGCGGACGCGTACTTCTCGGCGCTCGCGCTTCGCGATCGGTTGCGCATCGCCCGCGCGGACCTCGCGAGCGCCGAGGAGACCCTCGATGGTCTCCAGACCGATGAGCAGGCCGGCATCTCGACCGCGCTCGATGTTGCTCAACAGGACACAGTCGTCGCGACCGTCGCAGCCACCATCCCGCCCCTCGAGGAGCAAGAGCGTCAGCAGATCGACGCTCTGGCGATCCTTGTCGGGCAGACGCCGCAATCCTTCAATGTCACCGCCCCGGGTCTCGCGGGCATCGCGGCGCCAGCGGTGACCGCGGGAGTACCCTCGGAGTTGCTCGTGAGGCGCCCCGATGTCGCGAGCGCCGAAGAGCAGCTCATCGGCGCAAACGCCGACATTCGCGCGGCGAGAGCCGCGTTCTTTCCGACGATCGACCTCACCGCATCCGGTGGTTATGAGAGCAAGGCGCTCTCGAGCCTGCTCGAGCCGCAGAACCGCGTCTTCTCGCTCTCAGCCGGAATCACCCAGCCGATCTTCCACGGCGGCGCGGTTCTCGGCGAATACCGGCTGAGCAAGGCGCGCTATGACGAGCTCCTCGCCGATTATCACAAGGCGGTGATCTCCGCGTTCGGCAATGTCGAAGACTCGCTCGCTGCCGTCACCGACAGCGGCAATCAGTTGCAGCGCGAGCAGGTTGCCACCGACAAGGCGCGCGGCGCCTACGAGATGTCGCAGTATCAGTTCCACGCCGGCACCGTGAACATTCTGACGGTGTTGAGCACAGAGACCGCCCTCTTCAGCGCCGAGGACGCGCTCGCGCAAGCGCAGCTCGCGCATCTGCAGGCGCTGGTCGGCCTGTTCAACGCGCTGGGCGGCGGTTGGACCACTGCGCAGGAGCCTTGAGCAGAGAATCGAGATGCAGAGAATTCCGATCCGACTGAGCCGCACGCGGCTCGTGATGGGTGCGGCGGTCATCGCCGCCGTGCTGTTCTTCGCCTGGCTGCTGAAGCCCGCGCACGCGAGCTCGCAGCACCCGGCGGCACCGGCGGCGATCGCGGTGAGCACCGCGCCGGTCGTGCCGCGGAACGTGCCGGTCTACCTGGAGGGGCTCGGCACCGTGCAGGCATTTTATACGGTCAAAATGACCGCGCAGGTGGATGGGCAGCTCACCCAGGTGGCGTTCGTGGAAGGTCAGCAGGTCAAGCGCGGCCAGCTGCTGGCGCAGATCGATCCGCGCCCCTATCAGGCCGCGCTCGATGGGGCGCGCGCCGCGCTCGCGAAGGACACGGCGCAGCTCGCTGATGCGCACAAGGACCTGGCGCGATATGTGTTCCTCGAGCCCAGGAAGCTCGCGAGTCAACAGCAGGTCGACAGCCAGCGGGCCCTGGTCGCGCAGCTCAAAGCCCAGACCGAGGCCGACCAGGCCGCCATCGAAAACGCTGCGACGCAGCTCAGCTACACCCGGATCACCTCGCCCATCAACGGGCGCACGGGCATCCGCCTGGTCGATCCCGGCAACATCGTCCACTCGACCGACACGACCGGCATCGTCGTGCTGACGCAGCTGCAGCCGATCACCGCGATTTTCACCCTGCCGGAGGACACCTTCGAGGCCGTGGCCGGTGCGATGGCGAAGGGGACCGTGAGTGCCATTGCGACCTCCCAGGAGGGCGACGGCAGCGCGCTCGACCAGGGGACGGTCACGCTGATCGACAACCAGATCGACACCACGACCGGCACCATCCGCCTGAAGGCCGTTTTCCCCAACACGAAGCTCAAACTCTGGCCCGGGCAGTTCGTCAACGTGCGCCTGCTCGAGCGCACCGACGAGAACGCCCTGACGGTACCGGCGGCCGCGCTGCAGCGCGGCCCTGACGGGATGTTCGTGTATGTCGTGCAGCCCGACTCCACGGTGACCATGCAGCCGATCGAGGTCGCCAACAACAGCGAGAGTTTCGCGATCGTCACCAGGGGCCTGAAGGCGGGCCAGAGGGTGGCGACCAGCAACCTCTTCAGGCTGGAGCCCGGGACGCGCGTGCGGGTGGAGCATCAGGCGTCATGAGCATCTCCGCACCCTTCATCCGCAGGCCCGTCGCCACCTCCCTCCTGATGGCGGGGATTCTCCTCGTCGGGATCGTCGCCTTTCCGATGCTGCCGGTGGCCCCGCTGCCGCAGGTCGACTTCCCGACCATCCAGGTGAGCGCCAACCTGCCCGGCGCGAGCCCCGAGACCATGGCCTCCGCGGTCGCAACGCCGATCGAGTACCAGATCATGGCCATCCCCGGGGTGACGCAGCTCACCTCGCAGAGCGTGCTCGGGTCGACCTCGATCACCGTGCAGTTCGATCTCAACCGCAACATCGACGCCGCGGCGCAGGACGTTCAGGCCGCCATCGATGCGGCAGCCGGCCAGCTGCCGAAGGACCTGCCGAGCCCGCCGTCCTACCGCAAGACCAACCCGGCCGACGCGCCCATCATGATCTTCGCGGTTCACTCCGACACGCTGCCCCTCACGATCGTGGACGATTACGCCGAGAACATCCTGGTCCAGCAGATGTCGCGGGTCGAGGGCGTGGGCCAGGTGTCGCTCGGTGGTCAGCAGAAGCCTGCCATTCGCGTCCAGGTGGACCCCGCGAAGATGGCCAACATGGGCATTCAGCTCACGGATGTCGCGAGCGTCATCCAGACAGCGACCGTCGATTCCCCGAAGGGCTCCATCAATGGAACCCTGCACAGCTTTGCGATCTACGACAACGATCAGCTCGTCACCGCCAAGCCATGGAACGACATCATCGTCGCCTACCGCAACGGCGCACCGGTTCGCATACGTGACATCGGGCGGGCGATCCGGGGGCCCGAGAACACGCAGATGGCGGCCTACCAGAACGGCAAGCCTGGCGTGATCCTGATGATCTTCAAGCAGCCGGGCGCCAACGTCATCGATACCGTCCGACGCGTGAAGGCGATATTGCCAAGCGCCATGGCATCCATCCCGCCAGGAATCAAAGTCGACCTCATCAACGACCGTACCATAACCATCAACGCATCGGTACATGACGTCGAATACACGTTGATGCTGACCATTTCACTGGTCGTACTGGTGATCTTTCTCTTCCTGCGAAACGCGTGGGCGACCATTATTCCGGGCGTGACGGTACCGCTGGCACTGCTCGGCACGTGCGCGATGATGTACGTGCTGGGGTACAGCCTCGACAATCTGTCGCTGATGGGACTGACGATCGCCGTCGGGTTCGTGGTGGACGACGCCATCGTCATGCTCGAGAACATCTACCGGCATATCGAGGCGGGGATGAGGCCGCTCGAGGCGGCCTTCAAAGGAGCCGGGGAGATCGGCTTCACGATCATGTCGATCAGCCTCTCCCTGATCGCCGTGTTCATACCGTTGCTGCTGATGGGCGGGATCGTAGGGCGCCTGTTCCGGGAGTTCGCGATCACCGTAACTCTGACCATCGTGGTCTCTGCCTTCGTCGCGCTCACGCTCTCCCCGATGATGTGCTCGCTCTTTCTGCGTGATGAGCGTCACGCCCGCCATGGCCGGTTCTATGCCGCAAGCGAACGTGTCTTCGAGAGATCCCTCGCGCTCTACGAACGCGGCCTCGATTTCGTGCTGGATCATCAGCCGGCGACGCTCGTCGTCTTCATCGCCACCATAGCGATCGCCGGTGTCCTCTACGTGGTCGAGCCCAAAGGCTTCTTCCCTCAGGAGGACACGAGCCTGATCAAAGGCATCACCGATGCCTCCCAGGACATCTCCTTCGATGAGATGAACCGGAAGGCGCAGCAGCTGATGAAAGTGGTGTCGAAGGACCCGGACGTCTCTTCCTCGATGGTGTTCCTGGGTGGCGGACATCCGCTCAACAATGGATTCACCATGATCACCCTCAAGCCGCGCGATGAGCGCAAGGCGAGCGCGGATCAGATCATCCTCCGGCTGCGCAAGCACCTCGCCAAGGTGCCGGGCGCGACGATCTACCTGCAGTCGGCTCAGGACGTGAACGTCGGCGGACGGACCTCGCGCACCCAGTACCAGTACACGCTGCAGGATGCGGATCTCGACGAGCTGAGCCACTGGGCGCCGAAGATGCTGACGGCCATGCAGAAGCTGCCGCAGCTCTCCGACGTGGCCACGGACCAGCAGACCAACAGCACGCAGCTGAAGGTGGACATCGATCGCGACCAGGCTTCCCGTTTCGGCATCCCGATCTCACAGATCGACCAGACGCTCTACGATGCCTTCGGGCAGAACGAGGTGACGCAGTACTTCACCCAGCTCAATGCCTACCACGTCATCCTGGAAATTCCGCCGCAGCTGCAGAAGGACCCCAATTCCCTCCACCTGCTCTACATCCGCTCACCGCTCACCGGGCAGATGGTGCCGCTCTCGACCCTGGTGAAATTCGACACGCAACATGCGACCGTCCTCTCCATCAATCACCAGAACCAGTTCCCCTGCGTGACGCTGTCGTTCAATCTGGCCCCCGGCTACGCTCTCGGACAGGCGGTCGATGCCATCCAGAAAGCGGCCGACGACCTGCACCTGCCCGCGACGATAACTCCGACCTTCCAGGGCACCGCGCAGGCGTTCCAGGCCTCGCTCAAAAGCGAGCCGTATCTGATCCTGGCTGCAATCGTGGTGGTGTACATTATTCTCGGTATGCTGTACGAGAGCTATATCCATCCGCTCACGATTCTCTCGACGCTGCCGTCAGCAGGCGTGGGGGCGCTGCTGATGCTGATGGCGTTCCATTTTGACCTGTCGATCATCGCCCTCGTCGGCATCATCCTCCTCATCGGCATCGTGAAGAAGAACGGCATCATGATGGTGGACTTCGCGATCCAGGCGGAGCGCGAGGAGCACCTGCCGCCGGTTGCCTCGATCCGCAAGGCGTGCGTCCTGCGCTTCCGGCCGATCATGATGACGACCATGTCGGCGCTGCTCGGGGCGCTGCCCCTGATGCTCGGCCACGGTACCGGCTCGGAGCTGCGCCAGCCGCTCGGCTACACCATGGTGGGCGGACTCATCCTCAGCCAGACGCTGACCCTGTTCACCACGCCGGTGATCTATCTCTACCTCGACCGGCTCAACACCCGGCTGACCTCGTGGTGGGGACGGGCACACCACGAGGAGGCGGCGGTGGTGGCGATTCCGCACCACCCGGCGATCGAGTCGCGGTCATGAAGATCCTGGTCGTCGAGGACAACGAGCGGATGGCGCGATTCGTCACCAAGGGCCTGACGGAGGCGGGCCATACCACCGACCATGCCGAGAACGGCCGCGACGGCCTCTTTCTCGCCGTGAGCGAGCGGTATGACGTGATCATCATGGATCGCATGCTGCCCGGCAACATCGACGGGCTCGCCATCATCGATGCGCTGCGCAAGGCGGAGAATCACACCCCCATCCTCATCCTGAGCGCCCTCGGCGACGTCGATGAGCGGATCAAGGGTCTGCGTGTGGGTGGCGACGACTACCTCACCAAGCCGTTCGCGTTCGGCGAGCTGCTCGCGCGCATCGACGTCCTCAGCCGCCGCCGCCGGCAGGACAGTGCCCAGACCACGCTCGAAGTGGGCGATCTGCGCATCGACCTGCTCACCCGCAAAGTATGGCGCGGCCCGCGAGCGATCCAACTGCAGCCGCGGGAGTTCAAGCTGCTCGAGTACCTCGTGCGCCATGCCGGCCAGGTGGTGACGCGCACCATGCTGCTCGAGAACGTGTGGGACTATCACTTCGATCCCGAGACGAACGTGGTCGACGTGCACATCAGCAAGCTCAGGCAGAAGATCGAGGCGGAGAGCGAGCGGCAGCTTCTGCGGACGGTCCGCAACGCCGGGTATATGATCAGCGCCGAACCGCCCGCCGCCCCAGGCATCACACCAGGCACCCCCTGAGGCGCGAGCCGGCGCCGTACACCGCACATGGCCCGAGTCTTCCGCTCATCCGCCGCCACTCTCGCCACCGGCTACGTCCTCCTCGCCCTCGCCGCGCTGGTCCTCTTCGCCGCGCCGCTGCGCTATGCATGGCAGGCGACCATCGAGGACTTTCGCTTCGAGCTGCTGCACGAGGACTCGCAGCGCCTGACGCGCGTCTTCGAGCTGCGCGGTCCGGCCAGGCTCGCCGCCTTTGTCGACGAGCGGGTGAAGATGCAGATCCCCGGCGAGCGGATGCTCCTGTTCGTAGGTCCCGGCGGCCGGCCGCTGGCCGGCAACATCCCGGTGTGGCCGCGGAACATCACCACCCTCCCCGGCAGCTACACCCTCCCCGTCGACCTCGACGGCCGGCACGAGAACGTCGCCATGGTGCTGACGGCGCTCCCGGGCGGCTACCGCCTGCTGGTCGGGCGCGACGTCGACCGCTTCGCACCCATCGAGCGTCGGTTCTGGTACGGCCTCGCCGCAGCGGTGGCGGTCCTGACGGTTGCCGGGCTCATCGGCGGCCTTCTCATCCGCAATGCGCTGCTGGCGCGGATCCAGGGAATCCAGCAGACCGTCGCCGCGATCATGCGCGGCGATCTCAGCCACCGGCTCGAGGTCCGCTCGCGCGCCGATGAGCTCGACACGCTGGCGCAGACGATCAACCGGCTGCTGGAGCAGGTCGAGCAGCTCGTGCACGGCATCGCGAATGTCTCGAACTCCATTGCCCACGACCTGCGCACGCCGCTCGCGGAGCTGCGCTCACGCCTCGAGGAGCTGGCGCTCACGCGTCCGCCGGCGGATGAGACGTTTGCGGAGGTCGATGCCGCGGTGGCCGATGTCGACGGCGTGATCCGCATCTTCAATGCCCTGCTGCGGCTCGCCGAGATCGACTCGGGGCTGCGCCGCTCCAACTTCGTGGCCACCGATGTCACCGAGATCGTCGCCCGGGCGGTCGATTTCTATCTCCCGGCGGCGGAGCTCAAGGGGCACACCCTCTCCTTCCGCGATCCCGGCCCGGTCTGGGCGCGGTGCGATCCGGTGTTGCTCGCCCAGGCGGTCAACAACCTCATCGACAACTCGCTGAAGTTCGTCGCCGCGGGCGGCCATATCGGCATCGAGTTGGTGTATCCGAGCGAGGAGTCGCTCGCCGTGGTGGTGGCCGATGACGGTCCGGGCATTCCGGAGCGCGACCGGCCGAAGGCCGCGGAGCGCTTCTTCCGCGGCGATGCCAGCCGCGGCACCCCGGGGGTGGGGCTGGGCCTGAGCCTGGTGCAGGCCATCGCCAAGCTGCACGGCGGCTCGCTCGAGCTCGGCGACAACGACCCCGGCCTGCGGGCGAGCATGATCATCGAGCGCGGCGCGAGACCATCGGGCACGGCCCCCGAGCAACATCATGTCGGTGTCGGCGAGCCGCGGCACGATGTCGAGACCACTGCCTGAGAAGGCGCCAACACGGCGCCACGGGCGCCGGCACCACGGAGTCGAGCAGTGCCTAGCTTCTTCATCGAGCGCCCGGTTTTCGCGTGGGTCATCGCCATCCTGCTGTGCCTCTTCGGCGGCATCGCGCTGCGCTCGATGGGGGTCGATTCCTATCCGGACATCGCGCCGCCGCAGGTGACGGTCACCGCCAACTATCCCGGCGCCAGCGCCGCGACCATGGAATCGACGGTCACCCAGGTCATCGAGCAGCAGCTCACCGGCATCGACAACCTGGTGTATTTCAGCTCGACCTCGGGCTCCAACGGCCAGACGGTCATCACCCTCACCTTCGCCACCGGGACCAATCCCGATATCGCGGAAGTCCAGGTGCAGAACAAGGTCAACCTGGCGCAGCCGCTGCTGCCGGCCGAGGTCACGCGCCAGGGCATCACGGTCGCCAAGGCGAGCCCCGACATCCTGCTCTTCATCGGCCTGTATTCGAGCAGTCCGGCGGTCGACAGCGCGCGGCTCGACGACATCCTGGCCTCGCAGATCGAGCCCGAGATCGCGCGCATCAACGGCGTCGGCAGCACGCTCTTGATCGGTTCCGAGTACGCCGTCCGCATCTGGCTCGACCCCCACAAGCTGCAGGGCTATGGCCTGTCGACGACCGAGGTTCTGAATGCGGTGGAGGCGCAGAACGCACAATTCGCCACCGGTACGCATCCTCACGATGCCTGAGACCATGAGCCGGAGCGGCGCGTGCTGCTGCTGGCCTTGGGCGCCGAGATTGTTCTACGCCCGGTCCGCGGGGAATGAAGGGAGCAATTCTGAAGGCGGAAGAATTGCTGGCTCGCACTCCCGACGGCTACA
>CAWACM010000016.1:0-60611 GCA_963780455.1 uncultured Pseudomonadota bacterium | reverse complement strand
CGCGGAATTCCCCCAGGAAGCTCTGACGTACGTGAGTACGTCGGCGACCTGATCGTCGCGCAGTGACGGATAGTAGGGGGGCATTCCAAAGGGCCGCGGATCTCCCGCCGTGCCGGGAGGATAGCCTCCGACAAGCACGATCCGGATCGGATCCGTGTCGGAGGACATCGTGACCGCACGATTGCCGGCCAGAGGAGGCGCGGCGGGCGGACGGCCCTCGCCGTTGTCGCCATGGCATCGGGCGCAGTACCGCAGGTACAGCGCTCCGCCCTTGGAGAGCGTGTCTACGTTTGCGGTGTACTGCATGCCGAAGATCTGTCGCTCGGAGTGCGGAGCGGTCTCGGGCAGAGATTGCAGGTACAGAGCCATGGCCTGTAGATCCTCGCTGCGCGCGTATTGCAAGCTGCCGTACACGACTTCCGCCATGGGACCCATCACCGAGGCGTGCGGCGCAGCGGAGCCGGAGCCTACCTGGCCCGTCCGGAGCAACGTGACAATGTCCGCGACGCTCCAGCCGCGGAGCCCCGCCTCGAGCGGGTCGGTGAGGGACGGCGCGTACCAGCCGAGCACCAGCCCGCCCCGGCCGTCCTGCTGCGATCGGACGGCACCCAGCGCATTGCGCGCCTCGTGACACGCACCGCAGTGGGCGACCGCCCGGACGAGGTACGCGCCGCGGTTCCACTCGGCGCCGCGTGCGGGATCGGGCCGGTACACGCCCGGCCGGAAGAAAAGCAGGCGCCACGCCGCGAGCAGCAGCCGATGGTTGTACGGAAACGCGAGCTCATGCGCGCGGTTCGGCTCCGCTACCCGCGGGAGGGTCTGGAGATACGCGTACATCGCGTCGGCATCGTGCCGGCTGATGCCGGTGTAGCTCGGGTAGGGGAAGACCGGATAGAGCCGCGTGCCGTCCCGCGAGTACCCGTCATGCAACGCGCGCCAGAAGTCGTCGGCGGTCCAGCGGCCGATTCCCGTCCTCGCGTCCGGCGTGATGTTCGGCGAGAAGAAGGTTCCGAAGGGTGTCGAGATGGCGCGACCGCCGGCAAAGGGCGCACTGCCGATCGCCGTGTGGCACGAGCGGCAGTCGGCGAGTGTCACGAGCTGTCGCCCGCGCTCGACCGTATCGGCGCTCGGCGTGTACGCCGCAGGGGGCGCTTCGCCGCTCTGCCGATCGGCAGGAACGAGCTCGACCGCGACGACCGCAATGACAATGAGCGCTATCGCGACCACGATGAGTCGCCTCTTCATGGCGAGCCCCCGCCGTTTGGAATGCTGCCGCACTTCATGGGCGGCTTACGCTCGAAGGCCGAATCCGCCCGCGCATCCACCGGTACGGTTTGCATGGCCAGATAGGCTGCGGCGGCATTCGCATCGCCCTGAGACAGCCGGCGCACGATCTGCGCCATGCAGTCTGGCGCGAGCGCGGCTCGCGTGCCGTGCCGCCAGTTGCTGAGCTGCGCGATGAGATAGTCCTGCGATACCCCGATCAGCCCGGGCACGGCCGGCTCCACGCCGAGCAGCCGGGAGCCGTGGCACGATTGGCAGGCTGGCAGATGCAGAGCCGGGTCTCCCTGCGTGACCAGCGTGCGGCCACGCTCGAGGGTGGCGGCGCTCACCCGTGGTAGCTCCGGCGGAGGATAGGGCGCCTGTTGGTCCGCGAAGTACGTGGCGAGCTCGCGCAGGTAATCGTCCCTCTGCAGCTTGACGAGGTAGGTCATCATCGGGAAGTAGCGGCGGCCCTCGCGAAAGCCGCGCAGCTGATTGAGCAGATACCCCGCCGGCTTGCCGGCAATGCGCGGATAGTAGCCGTCCCGCCTCGCCTGCCCCTGCTTGCCGTGACACGCCACGCAAGGCTGCGCACGCTGGTCGATGGAGTCGAGCGGATACTGCGGGGACGCGGCACGGGCGCTCACGATCGCGAGCGCCGCGCAGAGACCTGTCAGCCAGATTCTCAATTGGGAGTACTCTGGAGTCCGAATGAGGTACGAACTCTATTATTGGCCGACGATCCAGGGAAGGGGTGAGTTCGTGCGCCTCGCTCTGGAGGAGTCGGGCAGCGAGTACATCGACGTGGCGCGCGAGACAGGCAAGGGGTTTGGTGTCCCGCGCCTGATGCGCTTCCTTGATGGTCGGGAAGGCGGCGAGTTGCCCTTTGCTCCGCCCTTCCTCAAGGCGGGCCGGCTGGTCGTAGCTCAGACGGCGAATGTTCTGCTCTTTCTCGGCGATCGGCATGGACTCGCGCCGCAGGAAGAGAAGGGCAGGCTGTGGACCCACCAACTTCAGCTCACGATTGCCGACCTCGTCAACGAAGTCCACGACACGCATCATCCGATTGCCGCGGGTCTGTACTACGAGGACCAGAAGCGGGAGGCGCGGCAACGCGCCAAGGACTTCCTGGCCAACCGGCTGCCGAAGTACTTGGGCTACTTCGAGCAAGTGCTGGCGCGCAACGCGCGCGGCCGGGGTTGGCTCGTCGGCGCCCGACTGACCTACGCCGATCTGTCCATGTTTCAGGTTCTGGCGGGTCTCGAATATGCGTTCCCGCGCACGCTGAAGCGCGTTTCGCGCCGGCAGCGGCGCTTGACGGCCCTGCACCGGGCTGTCGAGGAACGCCCGCGAATTGCCGCCTACCTGCAGTCGGATCGCCGAATACCCTTCAACAAGGAAGGGATCTTCCGCCACTATCCGGAGCTCGAGGACGGATAGGCCGTCGCGACCCGGAAGCCGGTAAGCGGCGCGCGGTCAAGCAACCTCCTGGGACGATTACGCGATAGGTCGCGGACGGCGTACGCGCTACCATCCGGCATCCGCATTTTGCTCGCAGGAGTCCGGCAGTGGTCGATCCGTTCGTTTGCTGGATCGAGGGCGGTGAGGCGCGCACTGCGCGTTGGCATTCGGAGAGTGGGGCAGCGCCGCCCAAACGCGTGGTCACCGTCGATGACTACATCAGCGCCGACGATGCGTACGGCCTCGCGTGTCAGGGCACCGCGCTGCTGTGGCGGGGCGACTTCCAGAATGCGCGCCAGATGCTCCTCGCGCTGGCCAGTCGCGCCGACCGCCGACCGCGCAAGGCGAAAATTCCCGACGTATTCTCTGTGCGCGGATCGCCAGCCGAAGCCTTCCATCTGCATCGTCAGGCTCGGTCGCAGCGCGCCCGCACGTTGAGCGCGCTGTTGATTTTGCTCGACGAGGACTACCGCATCGCCTTGCCGCGTGCGCCCGACATCCGGCAGGCCTGCGCGGAAGCTTACGGCCCGGCACAGGGACCCTCGGTCGCGCCACTGCGGGCGTTGCTGGGCGTCATCGGCGCGCACGAGTGGCGCACGAAGGGGATCGAGATCGCGGCGATCGACGGGCGCATCCATCCGCACTATGGAGTATTCGCGCCGATTCGCCGCGAATACGTCGATCTGGTTGCGACAGCACCCCTGCCAGACTTGAAGTCATTGTCCAGCTTGGCGTTTGACATCGGGACCGGGACGGGTGTGCTCGCCGCCGTGCTCGCGCGGCGCGGTTTCAGACGTGTAGTTGCCACCGACCAGGACCCACGCGCGCTGGCATGCGCTCGTGAGAACCTCGAGCGTCTCGGGCTGTCGGCGCAAGTGGAAGTCGTGAACGCGGATCTTTTTCCCGAAGGGCGGGCCGGGCTCGTGGTGTGTAATCCGCCCTGGGTGCCCGCGCGCCCGAGCTCTCCCATCGAGCGTGGCATCTACGATCCCGAGAGTCGCATGCTGCGTGGATTCCTGGGCGGGCTGCCCGAGCACGTTGAGCCGGGGGGCGAGGGCTGGCTGATCCTCTCGGACCTCGCGGAGCACCTGGGGCTGCGAACGAGGGCGGAGCTACTCTCACTGTTCGACGCGGCGGGATTGGAGATCGTGGATCGGAGCGATGAGCGCCCGATACATCCCCGGGTGGCCGATGCAACCGACCCGCTGCACGCCGCGCGCGCATCTGAGGTGACTTCGCTCTGGCGTCTCGCCGTCACCACGGAATCGAGGCGTTTTCCCAACGCGTGAATGTACCTGTCGGGCCGTCCGGACCGAGCATCGCGACCCGCATGATTTCGCGGGAGCCCTCCTCGAGAGACTGAGTGCCCTCATATCCGTTGAGGTTCGTTTTGGTGAAGCCCGGCGAGACCAGGTTGACTTTGATTCCGGTCGACTCCAAGTCGACCATCATGGCAAGTGTCATCGCGTTGAGCGCCGCCTTGGATGCCGGATATACGGGCCCGAAGGACGTGTGGTAGGGGGCGGCGGGGTCGGCGTTGGCCGTCAGTGAGCCGACGGCGCTCGACACGTTGATGATACGGGCGTCGGACGACGCGCGGAGGAGGGGTAGCATCGCTTGGTAAACGGCCAAGACACCGAAGACGTTGGTCTCCCATACCGTACGTACTTCATCGAGGGGCGCGTTGCTCGCGCGGCTTATCTCCCGGTACTCCTTGAGGGACAAGTTGCCTTTTTTCGTATTCGAGATGGCGGCGTTGTTGATGAGCAGGTCGAGGCGACCAAACTCTTTCCCGATGCGCGCAGCGGCAGCGGCGATCGAATCCCGATCCGTCACGTCTAGCTGGAGCGCGACGGCGCCGGCGCCAATCTCCCTGGCTGCGGCTTCGCCGCGCGCCAGGTCGCGTGACCCTACCAGCGCAGTGAGACCATTTGCGGCCAATTCCTTGGCGACCTGAAAACCGACTCCTTGGTTGGCCCCGGTGACCAGAGCCAGACGCTTGTCGTGCATGGCAATCTCCTTTGGATGACCACAAGATAGGTCGCCGCGGCGACATGCGCCACCATCCGAAATCCGTATTTTTTTCTGTATCTTTTGAGTTTCAATAGGCGGTCGCCGCCGTATATAGTATCTCTAGGGATACATAGACGGCGCGCCGTTCGGTGGTTTCAAGCAGTGCGGTCTCGGCCGTGAATAGGGTGTCCATGGCCTGGAGGCTTGCCTGGAGCCGAAAGCCATCCTTGGGCTATAGCGCGATGTCAGCCTGACGCCACTTCTGCCAGGCGTAGATCGGCAGGCCCGCAAGCATCAACAGAGTGCCCCAGTACAGGCAGTCCTTGCCGGCGCCCGCGGTCGCCCACAGGGAGAATGCGAACGCCAGGGAAGCCAGGACGATGTTGCGCCTGGGCGCCCTATCGCCGCGACCGAGCAGCAACTCGGCCAACGAGCACAGCATGTACGGCACCAGCGTGAAGAACGTCGCGATCAGGATGACGACGTTGAACAGAGTCACCAGGTCGCTGCTGAAGTTCATCAGGATCAGCAGGGTGGCGACGATGCTGGAAAAGACCAGTCCCGGAATCGGCGCGCCGCGAGCCGATTCCCTGGCCAGCAGCCGCGGAAACAGATTGTCGCGCGCCGCCGCCTGCGGGAACTGACCTGACATCAGGATCCAGCCGTTGAGCGCGCCGAAACACGAGACGATCGCGGCAGCGGCGATCAGTTTTCCCGCCCAACTGCCCCAGATCAGCTTCGCGGCGTCGGCGAACGGCGCGTTGGAATGAGCCAGCGAGCCGGCCGGGATGATCCCCATGACCGCGGTAGTGCAGAGGATATACAAAGCGGCCGCGATCCCGGTCCCCCACAGGGTGGCGCGGGGGATGGTCCTTTCAGGATCCTTGACGTGATCCGCCGGAATCGTGGCGCATTCGAGACCCAGGAAGGCCCACATCGCCAGCGCGGCGCTCGCGTCGACGGCCGCCGGCGCCGACTGGACGGTCACGCCGGCAGTGAGCATGTGCGGATTGAAGTAGAGGATTCCCCACAGGGCAAACACGAGGAGCGGGGCCGCCTTCAGAATCACGGTGACGACCTGCAGCAGTCCGGCGGCGCGCACGCCCAGTATGCTCACCCCGGTCAGCAGCCATGTGGCGGCGAGCGCGGCGATCACGCCTGCCAGCCGACTGGTGCCGAGCAGCGGCACGAAGGTCGCCAGATAGCTTACGAAAGCTGCGGCGATGCCCGCGACGGCTGCCGCAATGCTTATCCAATACATCCACGCGAGCAGGAATCCTGCGAAGTCACCGAAGACTTCACGTGGATAGGCGTAAGGGCCGCCTGCGAGGGGCACACGTTGCGAGAGCCTGCTGAACACCCGGGCAAGGAGCAGGGCGCCCGCAGTGCTGATGACCCATCCCCAAAGACTGTAGACGCCGTACGGCGCCATCGACGCAGGCAGCAGGAAGACCCCGGAGCCCACCATGTTGCCGATGACTATCGAGGTGGTCGCAACGAGACCGAGGCTGCGACGGGGTTCACCGGCGGATTGCATGCAGGGGCGTTCTAGTTTTCGGGCTGCGGAATCCGAGACGAAGCACCTTACCTGATATCCTCCGCCATTGGTATGAACGCTCTCATCGCCGTGACCCGCAGGATCAGCTCCGCCATGATGCGGTGCGAGCTCACTCATCTGCAGCGTACCCCCATCGACGTTGCTCTCGCCCGAGAGCAGCATGCCGGCTACGAGCAGACGTTGCGCGAGCTGGGCTGCCGGATCGATGCCCTCCCGGAGGAGCCCGAGCTTGCCGATTCTGTATTCGTGGAAGACACGGCCATCGTTCTCGACGAAGTGGCAGTCATCACCCGTCCCGGTGCGGCCTCACGCAGAGCAGAAGCGACGTCGATTGCCGCCGTGCTGGGAAAATATCGGGATCTGGTCCGCATCGAAAGCCCCGGTACTCTTGACGGTGGTGATGTGCTGCGCGTGGGGCGTTCGCTGTATGTAGGAACCTCGAGCCGCAGCAACGCAAGCGGCATCGAACAGCTTGGCAGGCTGCTGCAACCCTTCGGCTATCGCGTGCAGCCGGCGGCTGTCCGTGGTTGCCTGCATCTCAAATCCGCCGTCACGCAGGTGACGGCCGACGAACTGCTGATCAACTCCCGATATGTCGAGCGGAATCAGTTCCCGGGAATGCGCTTCATTGAAGTGGACGAGTCGGAGCCGTCCGGCGCCAACGCGCTCATGCTTGGCAGTGACGTGATCTATTCCAGCTCGTATCCCCGCACAGCCGAACTGCTGCGGCGGCACGGGATCCGAGTGCACACGGTGGTGATGTCCGAGACGGAAAAGGCCGAGGGCGCCGTCACCTGCTGCAGCCTGCTGCTTGCGAAAGCGTGAGCGCGGAACGGCTCAGCTCTTCTCGACGACCACGTCGCTGATCTGCAGCACCGGCGACAGGTCCGTGTACTTGGGAATGTCGCCGAGGATCTCGCTGGCGTGCGGACCGAAGCCGGCCTGAAACGCCTCGGCCGAGTCGCAGAAGATGTGACACATGGCGATGTAGGTGGGCGGCTTCCCGGGCGCATCGCCCGCGACGCCCTTATCGACCGTGTAGTACCGGCACTTGTCCCCCATCAGCTTCTTCACCAATGGCATGTGCCGGTCACGGTAGTAGTCGTGGTCGAACCGCGCTCCGGGCTTGTTGGGGTACATCACACTGACTTTGATCATCGTGCTCTCCCGGGCGATCAGCGGCATGGGGCTCGCCGGGGCATGCTACCAACTCCCGGGCCGGCTACAAGATCAGCGGCCGCGCGATCTCCCGCAGGATGAAGATCGAGCGCGCCTGTCTCACGCCTGGAACACGGTAGAGCTTTTCCCGCAGGAAGTGCTCGTAGTCGGCCGTGCTCGAGGCGGCGACCCGCAGGTAGTAGTCAAAGTCCCCCGCGACGAGCGAGGCTTCGATGACCTGCGGCATGCGCTCGATCGCGGCCTCGAACCCTTCCAGCACGTCGCCGGTGTGCTTCTGCTTGTCGACCGTCACCTCGACCACGACGGTCTCGGGAAAGCCGATGGCCGCCCGATCGATGATGGCCGTATAGCCCTTGATGATGCCGCTCTGTTCCAGGGCGCGTACGCGCGTCCAGCAGGCGGACGCGGAGAGTCCGATGCGGCGCGCCAGGTCCGTATTCGAGAGCCTGCCGTCACGGGAGAGCTCGCCGAGTATCCGGTGGTCGATGTCGTCGAGCTGGTGCGGCGATGCAACGGGGATGGGGGATGCGGGAGCAATGGGATCGGCCATATGTGGTTCACCGGTCGTGGGCCCGCCGAAGTATTTACCACGAAATAGCCAAGCTGCAGAAGATCCTTTTCCCAAACCGGCCGCCGAGGACTCCCTTTGAAAGCACATTCGATCGGCCGGGCACTAGGATTTCAGCAGGAGGGGTAGTCACGGTTGCGGCCACGTCGATCGCGGAGGGGAGTGGTGCGCGCCACAACGCCATAAGGGGAAAACCCGTGCTGAAGAAGAACCCGTTCGGCGGTCCGACAATTTGCGTCCTGATCGCGCTGTGCACGACGCTTGGTAGCAGCCTCGCGGTTGCGGACGATCCCGCACAACCGGCAGCGCCGGCTACCGCAGCCACGTCATCGGCGGACACTGATACCACGCTGCAACAGGTCGTCGTGAGCGCCGAGACCTACACGTCCACGGCCCAAAGCACGCCCATCAGCATCTCGGCGGTGACCGGCACTGAGCTCGAGAGCCGGGGCATCACTTCGCTCGAAGAGGTGGCCCGCGACGTGCCTGGCCTATCGATGCGCAGCGCCGGCCCGGATCAGACCGAGTTCGAGGCCCGCGGCATCGCCTCGAACGGCGGTAACTCACCGACCGTTGGCTTCTATCTCGGGGACATTCCGCTGTCTCCTCCCGCCATGGGCCAGATCGGCAAGGTGGTAATCGATCCGGACCTGTACGACCTCGACCGTGTCGAAGTGCTGCGCGGGCCGCAGGGAACGCTCTACGGCGCGAGCTCGATGGGCGGCACCATCAAGCTGCTTCCGAATCAACCGGTGGTCAACAACATCAGCGGCTCCACGGATGCCACCCTTTCGCACACGGACGGCGGCCGGGCAAACGGCAGCGCTGACGGGATGTTCAACTATTCCAACAGTGATTACTGGGCGGTGCGCGGAGTGATCTCCGACGATTACCGCAGCGGTTGGATAAGCCGGACGGTGCTGAACCCGTTCCCGGCGGACGTGCTGGCGCCAGATGGACCGCCCTACACCCGCGGCAATGTGTTGGACGCGCCGGTACAGAAGGTAATCCCCGACGTCAATAGGGAGCAGGAGCTGTCCGGGCGCCTCGAAGTGCTCATCCAGCCGAACGAAAACCTGCACATCAACCTGCTGGCGCTCGGCCAGCTCACGAAACTCGGGGGCTACGACGAGTTCGACCTGCCCCCGGGGGGGGCCTACGAGACGCACTATCAGCCGTACCCCATCGCTGAGGAGGTGCACGATCGCGTGAGCATGTTCTCGGCGACCGTGGTGGCCAATCTCGGCTTCGCCGACCTCACCAGCGCCACGGGCTATTTCGACCGTCGCTCATGGCAGATCCAGGACGCCTCGGAGGCAACCTCCTGGACCCTGGAGTCGTTCCTGGTGTCGCCGCAGGAAATGGCCGCGATCGGCATGCCGACATACATCGATACGCCCATCTACGAGGCCGAACCGGAGCACCAGGTGAGCGAGGAGCTGCGCCTGAACTCCACGGGGAGCGACACGCTCCACTGGGTCACGGGGCTCTTCTACAGCACGCTGAATTCCGCCTTCGTGGAGCAGCAGAACGCGCCTTACATCGCGGAGCTGTCGCAGACGCTGTCGCCGCCGATGTACAACCCCACGGGCCTGACATTCGGCATCAACAACCTCTACACGATCACACAGAAGGCGGCCTTCGCCGATGCCTCCTGGCAATTCGTACCCACATTCAAGGTCGAGGGCGGGCTGCGCTGGTTCCGCTATGACACCTCGGCCTTCAACAACGAGTGGGGCTATTTCTTCACGCCGCAGGCGGCGCCGCTGGCGAACCCGCCCGGAAACTTTGCGTCGGCGAGCGGTGTGATCCCGCGCGCCGATATCGCGTGGCTACCGAACCACAACCTGACGACCTACCTCTCGGTCTCGAAGGGCTTCCGCCCCGGCGGCGCCAACATGACGATACCACTGGTCGCCTGTCCGGAGGGCGGCCCGGAATCCTTCGACTCCGATACGGTGTGGGACTACGAGGCCGGCGAGAAGGCGATGCTCGACGACAACCGCATCAGGCTGAATGCGGATGTCTACTACATCAAGTGGGACAAGGTGCAGCAGACGGCACTGCTCTCCTGCGGCACGGAGTACACGACCAACGCCGGCGATGGCCGTAGCTATGGACCCGAGCTCGACTTCGCCGCGAAGATCACCGACGCCTGGACGTTCTACCTGTCCGGTACCTACACCCGGGCCGATATCACCAACGTCAATCCGGCCTATGTGAGCTCGCTCGGGAACTCGGGCTACTCTTTCCCCGGCTGCACGATCGGTGGCTCATGCAGCAGCGTGCCGATCCTCAACGTACCCAAGGAAGCCGGCAGCGCCGCGCTCGAGTACGCCCGGCCGGTCGGGGACCTGACCCTGACCGCGCGCCTGGACGGGACCTATACCGGCTCGTCCTGGGACGAGGCGTACTCGGTGATCCAGCTTCCCGGCTACGCCATGGCGAACTTCCGCATCGGCCTGGCGGCGGATCGCTGGAGCGGCAGTCTGTTCGTCACCAACCTAACGAACAAGGTGCCGTGGGTTTCGGCCAACAACACCAGCTTCAGCTTCAACATAGGGCCGCTCACCCGCATCTCGACGCTGCAGCCGATCACCATCGGCACACAGTGGAGCTATCGCTTCCAGTAGTCAGGAGATTCCTCATGAGAGTTCGAATCACGCTGATGGCAACAGCCCTCGCCTGCGCGTCGCTCGCCGGCCCATGCGCGGCATACGCTGCCCAGGCCCCGGGGCTGTGGCCGGTTTACGAACGCGCGCTCGCGGGGGCGCGCTACGTCGACCTGACGCACACCTTTGGACCCGACACGCCGCATTGGAAGGGCTTCGGGTCCATGACGGTTCGCGCGCTCTACACGATCCCCAAGGACGGCTTTCACGTGGACCAGTATTGCCACGTCGGTCAGTGGGGCACGCACGTGGACGCGCCGGCGCATTTCCATACCGGCCTGCGGACCATAGATCAGATCGCCCCCAGCGAAATGCTGTTGCCGCTGGTGGTCATCGATGTGCACGAGAAGGTGGCCCGCAATCCGGACTACATGCTCACGATGCAGGACGTCCATGCATGGGAGCGCCGGCACGGGCCGATCCCGGCGCACTCGTTCGTCGCCATGCGCACCGACTGGTCGAAGCGCTGGCCGAGCCAGGCGGCGATGGAGAACGTCGACGCGCACGGCGTCGGCCACTATCCGGCCTGGAGCATGCCGGTGTTGAAGTTCCTGTACGAGCAGCGTCACGTCACGGCGACCGGCCATGAGACGACGGATACCGACGGCGGCATCCTGGCCTCGAAGAACGACTACTCCATGGAGTCCTATGTGCTCGGCACCAACCACTATCAGATCGAGATGCTCGCTCACCTCGACAAGGTGCCGGATGCCGGCGCGCTGGTGATGGTGACATTCCCGAAGCCCGCCGGCGGCACCGGATTCCCGGCGCGCGTCGTGGCGATCGTGCCCCGATGAGCACGGTGCGCCAGCCCATCGAGTACGCCGATGCCTCGGCTGAGGTGCGCGCCGTCTACGATGACATCATGGCGACGCGCAAGGTCGATTGGGTCAACAACTTCTGGAAGGTTCTCGCCCACGATCCGCCGGCTCTGCGGCGCATGTGGAGCAACATCAAGCAGGTCATGGCGCCCGGCGCGCTCGACCCGCTCACCAAGGAGCTGGTGTACCTGGCGGTGAGCGTCACCAACGGCTGTCGCTACTGCATCGCCTCCCACGGCGCCGCCGCGCGCGCCAAGGGCATGACCGAGCAGCAGCTCTCGGAGCTGATGGCGGTCATCGGGCTCGCCAACGAGAGCAACAGGCTCGCAACCGGCTATGACGTGCCGGTGGATGCGAGATTCACCGCAACCTGATCCAAGCGAGGGAAACCTGCATGAAAACGACGACCGGAGCGCTGGTCCCCCACTATCGCTGGAGCGACATGCCCGCCGAGCAGCTCAAGAAAGGGCTGAGCCGCAAGCTGATCACCGGCGACCGCATGATGATCGCGCACGTGTATTTCGCGAGCGGCGAGGAGGTCCCGCGCCACTCGCACGATAACGAGCAGCTCACGTACATCCTGAGCGGGGCGCTGCGCTTCTGGTTCGGCGCCAATGACGAGCAGGAGGTCACCGTGCGGGCCGGCGAGGTGGTGGTGATTCCATCCAACCTGCCGCACCGGGCCCTGGCGCTCGAGGAAACGCTGGATGTCGACGTGTTCTGTCCTCCACGTCAGGACTGGCTCGCCGGCACCGACGCCTATCTGCGAGGCTGAGTTGGACGCCTACGACATCGACCCCGGAGTGGCCGCTGCCGTTGCGAGCTTCAGGCTGCCGGAGCGCCTCGGCTTCGGACAGATCAGCGCTCCGGTGATGTTCGAAGCCGAGTGGCGTGACGGCGCCTGGCAGCGGGGCCGACTGCTGCCCTACGGCCCGATCCAGGTGTGGCCGGGATCGCGTGCTCTGCAGTACGCGGAGCTGGTCTTCGAGGGGCTCAAGGCGTATCGGGTCGGTCGCAGCCGGCCCAATCTCTTTCGCGCCGACGCCAACTGCCGGCGCCTCGCGCGTTCGGCCGCGCGCCTCTCCATGCCCACCGTGCCGGAGGCGCTGTTCTTTCAGGGCCTCGGTGCGGTGGTGCAGGCGTGCACTCCCGTCATGCCGACGCGGTCGGGACGATCGCTGTATCTGCGGCCGTTCCTCTACGGGACCGAGAGCGGCTACATGCTGCGCAACTCACACACGTTCCGCTTCATGGTGATCGCGAACCCCGTCGAGGCCTATGCCTCGGGGGCGATGGAGGTCGCCATCGAGCGCGCCGATGTGCGCGCGGCGGCCGGCGGCATCGGCGAGGCGAAGGCGTCAGCCAACTACGCCGCTTCGCTGCGGGCTTCCACTGCCGCGGTGGTCAGCGGCCGCACCATAGCCCTGTGGCTGGACGGAAACGAGCATCGCTACCTCCAGGAGCTCTCGGGAATGAACATCTTCGCCGTGCTCGACGGCGAAGTGCATACGCCGGAGCTCGACGGCGCCATCCTTCCGGGGGTCACGCGCGACTCGCTGCTCACGCTGGCGAGGAGTCTCGGCTACAAGGCTCACGAGCGGCGGATCGCCCTCGACGAGGTGCTCGACGGCATTGCCAGCGGCCGCTGCAGCGAGCTCTTTGCCTGCGGTACCGCCGCCATCGTCGCCCCGATCGCCGTCCTGGTCGAAGGCGATGGGCGTGAGTACAGGCTGCGGGAAAAGGATGTCGTCGCGAAGCATCTGCGCGAGTCGTTGCTTGCGATCCAGGAGCGGCGCGCGCCGGACCCGTTCGGGTGGACGCAAGAGCTGACATTCGACTGACTGCCCGCGCCAAGGACTGAACCATGAACTACGCGATCATGCTTCGCGACACAGGCGGTCCGGACAAGCTCCGCTACGAGCGGGTGGACGTCCCTGATCCCAGGCCCGGTGAGCTTCAGCTCCGGCACACGGCCATCGGCGTCAACTTTCACGACACCTACGTGAGGTCCGGGCTCTACGACACCCTGAAGCTGCCGGGAATCCCCGGACTGGAAGCGGCCGCCGTCGTCGAGAAGGTGGGGGCGGGAGTGCAGGGATTCGCGGCCGGTGACCGGATCGCCTACATCGATGCCTCGTACGGGGCGTATTCGGAGAGGCGCCTGCTGCCGGCTTCCCTGGCGCTGCGCCTGCCGGACAGCATCTCTGACGAAGCCGCGGCAAGCCTGACCATCAAGGGCTTCACCGCGTGCATGCTGCTGCGCAAGGTTCATCCCGTGCGCGCGGGCGAGATGGTGTTGATTCATGCCGCGGCCGGCGGCGTGGGCCAGCCGCTCGTCAGGTGGGCCAAGCATCTCGGTGCGACTGTCATCGCGACGGTGGGGTCCGAGCAGAAGGCCGAAATCGCGCGCCAATGCGGCGCCGACCACGTCATTCTGTATCGCAGCGAGAATTTCGTGGATCGCGTCGCCCAGGTCACCGGCGGCAAGGGGGTCGAGGTCGTGTACGACTCCGTCGGCGCCGACACGTTCGCGGGCTCGCTCGACTGTCTGGACTACCTCGGCACGCTGGTCAACTTTGGCCAGTCCTCCGGCCCGGTGCCGCCGTTCGCCGTCTCGCGCCTGGCGGCAAAATCGAATACGATCGTGCGGCCGATGCTGTTTCACTACATCCGCGGCCGCGCCGCTCTCGAGGCGGTGGCCAAGGAGAGCTTCGACGTGATGGAGAAGGGCATCATCCGACCGCAGGTGGGCTTGCGCCTGCCGCTGTCCCGCGCCGCGGAGGCACACACCAGGCTGGAGTCGCGAGCGACCACCGGACAGATAGTGCTGGTACCGTGAGCGTCGACTCGCAGGGACTACCGGGCGCGCCACCCGCATCCGGCTCGCGCGAGGATGACGCCACCGGCTCGCCGCCGGAGCTCCGGCGGACGCTTTCCGTGGTGGGCCTGACGGCCTTCGGAATCGGCTCCATCATCGGGACCGGCATCTTCGTGCTGACGGGCACCGCCGCGGCCAACCAGGCAGGGCCCGCCCTGGTGCTCTCATTCGTGATCGCCGGCAGCAGCTGCGCGCTCGTGGCGCTCTGTTACGCCGAGCTCGCCGCCATGATTCCAGTGTCGGGGAGCGCCTACTCCTACGCGCATGCGGCGTTCGGCGAGGTCCTCGCCTGGTTCATCGGCTGGAACCTGGTTCTGGAATACACCTTTTCAGTCGCGACCGTCTCGGTCGGCTGGTCGGGCTACGTGGCGAGTCTGCTGGCGCAGTTCGGCCTGCACTTGCCCTCGGCGCTGGCGCAGGCCCCGTTCGATCGGGGTGCCGGCAGCTTCGCCATCGTAACCACGGGCGCCTGGGTCAACGTTCCCGCGGTGCTCATCGTCGCCGCGATCGCCACCCTGTGTTATGTCGGTATCCGCGAGTCCGCGGGAACGAACACCATCATCGTCGCCTGCAAGATCGCGGTCATCGCCCTCTTCATCCTCGCCGGGGTGAGCTATATCCATCCCGTCAACTGGCACCCGTTCATTCCGCCGAATACCGGGCACTTCGGGCAGTTCGGCTGGAGTGGCGTCGTCGCCGGGGCGGGCGTGATCGTCTTTGCATACATCGGGTTCGATACGATCTCGACCTGTTCGCAGGAGGCGAAGCGCCCGGAGCGCGATTTGCCGCTCGGCATCATCGCCAGCCTCGCCATCTGCTCGGTGCTCTACATGGCCACCGTCGTGGTGTTGACAGGCATGGTGTCGTACAGGGACCTGAATGTCGCGGCGCCCGTGGCTTTGGCGATCGACAGATATTCGGGGCTGCGCTGGCTCGGGGTTCCGGTGAAGCTCGGGGCGATTCTGGGCATGACCTCCACCATGCTCGTGATGACCGTGGGGCAGGCGAGGATCTTCATGTCGATGGCGCGGGACGGGCTGCTGCCGCAGTGGTTCGCACGGATACATCCGAGGTTCAGGACCCCTGGGAACGGAACGTGGGTCACGGGACTTGCGGCGGCGATCGTCGGGGGCCTGCTCCCTGTCAGGATTCTCGGGGAGCTGGTGTCGATCGGCACGCTGCTCGCGTTCACCACGGTGTGCGTCGGCGTCTTGTATCTGCGCAGGAAGCGCCCGGACCTGCCGCGCCCGTTCAGGGTTCCGTGGCCGCGATTCGTCTGTATCGCCGGCGCGCTCGCCTGCGCGGGCATGATCCTGGCGCTGCCGCGGGATACCTGGATACGCCTCTTCGTGTGGACAGTGATCGGCTTTCTGATCTACGGGCTCTACGGCCGCCGCTCGGCCCGCCGGCGGCGCGAAGCGATCTGATCCCGGGATCCCGGCGGCCCCGCCAAAAAAAACCCCGCCAGGGGCGGGGTCTTATCGGTCGCTTGCTTGTGTGGAGGAGTGTCGTTCTTCTTCTTCAAGGGACACAGTGCTGGAAGTGCGCCATCCTGCGCTTAGTCCGGCCCGTGCTTTCTTCGTATTCGCTAGCTGCTTCCTTCCGGGCCGCCTGTCGGCCCTCGGTGATGTGATACAAGCAACGCGCGTGCCAGAGCGACCGCAACGTCGTTTGATATGACATGTTGCATCTGCGACGGGGTTCAATTGTGACGCAGTGCGCGTTGTGAGAAGTTATCGGACATCCGGAAGAGCGCTTGCCGCACCCGATCGCAGCCCTGGAACGGGCGCCGACGGGCCGGGTGTCAAATCCACCGACACTCCGGCGGCCGCGGCAGTGCCCCCTTCCGGGCGGTCAAATTGTAACCCATTGAAATTAAAGTGCTTGCTCTACAGGACGGTGTGTAAATGAACTCGACACGGCAGGTGGGCGCCTCGCGGAAGTGGCGCTGGCTGTGGGCGCTCGTGGTGATGCCGCTCGGCGTTGTGCGTGCGCCGGCCGCGGATCAGGCGCTCCCCTATCCCCCGCAATTGCAGCGGGACGTCGATTTCTGGGTGCGCGTCTACACCCAGATCGATACGGATTCCGGCTACCTGCACGATCAATACAATCTCGGCGTCGTCTACGACACGCTGCACTTCGCGCCGTACAGCTCGCCGCGCGCGCGCCAGCGCATCGTGAATCAGGCTCGCGATCACTACGTGGCGGAGCTGCGCCGGATCGCCTCCGGACAGGGGCCGCTGTCGCCGGAGGACCAGCGCATCAAGGCGCTCTGGGGTGCGCAGGTCACCCCGCAGCGGCTGCTCGAGGCGACGGAAGACATCCGCTTCCAGCTCGGGCAGGCGAACCGCTTCAAGGCCGGGCTCATCCGCTCCGGCGCCTGGCAGCAGGACATCGCCGACGCCCTGAAGGATGAGGGCCTGCCGCCCGAGCTCGCCGCCCTGCCGCTGGTCGAGTCCTCCTACAATCCGCGCGCCTACTCGAAGGTCGGCGCCGCGGGGCTCTGGCAGTTCATGCCCTCGACCGGGCGGCGCTTCATGCGGATCAACCGCGCGGTCGACGACCGCATGGACCCGTTCATGGCCACCGAGGCGGCGGCGCAGCTCCTCGCCTACAACCATCGGATTCTCGGCACCTGGCCGCTCGCGCTCACTGCCTACAACCATGGAGTAGCGGGCATGCGCCGCGCGGTGGACACGCTCGGTACGACGGACATCGTCACTATCGTGCGCGAGTACCAGAGCCGCACGTTCGGCTTCGCCTCACGCAACTTCTACGTCTCGTTCCTCGCGGCCCTGAAGATCGAGCGCAACCCGCGGCGATATTTCGGCGCGATCGTGCCGATGCAGGAGGAGCGATACCGGCAGGTGAGGATGCCCGCGTACGTCGCCGTCGAGCCGCTCGAGCGCGCGTTGAACATCGACTCCGAGAGATTGCAGGAGCTCAATCCGGCGCTGCGGCCCGCCGTCTGGCGCGGCAGGCTGCCGGTACCCCGTGGATACGAGCTGCGCCTGCCGGCCGGCGGCCCGACCCTGACCGCGGCAACGCTGGTCAAGCGATTGGGCCCGCAGGAGATGCTGGCGAATGCGCCGAGGCGCGCCCGCGCGGCAGCGGCGCGCGTGCAGCTCGTGGCCGCTGTCATGAAGCCCGTGCATACGGGCAGCGCGCCTCCGGTCGTAGCGTCAGCGGCGCCTGCTTATTACTCGCGGGTGGCGCTGGCGACCGCCTCGGCCGAAGCGACATCCACGCCCGCGAGCGTGCCCGAGGGTGACTCGCTGCCGCAGGGCGCTGCGAAGTTCGGCCTGGGGAACCAGCACCTGCTCGACTTCAACGGCATCGATGGCGATGCGCCTGGAGCAGGCACCGCGACCGACTCCATGCTCATGAGCTCGCTGGGGGGAGCCCTGGCCGGCCCCGTGCAGAGCGATGAGTCCGGCTCCGCAGATGAGGGCGAGCAGCCGGTGTCCGCTGCGCAGGCGGATGCGGAGAGCCCGTCGCTCGGGCCGACGGACGTTTCCGCTCAGAGCCAGAACCCCGATCCGACCGATTACTCCGTCGCCTCGAACGACACCATTCAGGTCGCGGCAGCGGAGACTCTGGGTCATTACGCGGAGTGGCTCGGTATCAGAGCGTCCGATCTGCGGCGCATCAATCGCATGAGGTTCCGCACGCCGGTGATCGTTGGACGCCGCATCCGGCTGGATTTCCGCCGCGTGCCGCCCGGGGAGTTCGAGGCCCGTCGCCGTGAGTACCATCAGGCGCTGGAGGCGAGCTACTTCGCATCACACCGCATCGACGGGACGGAGCAGTATGTCGCGCAGCGCGGTGATTCGTTATGGACTCTGACGCAGCGCTTCTCGCAAGTGCCGCTGTGGCTGCTGCGCCAGTACAACCCGGACACGGATTTCACGGACCTGCGTCCGGGCACGCAACTGGTCGTGCCGCGTATCGAGGACGTGTCTGCGGCCGACGACTGATGAGGTGCAGGTCTCATTGTCAAGCTTGACGCCGCGCGCGTTGCGCGGTTATTCGGCTGTGATGAAGGTACGTCACCCGCGCCTTGGCGAGCGCTTATAATTCAGCCATGTCGTTATCCAGAGCGATTTTCACTGCCGTCGTGCTCGTATGCGGGCTGACGGCGACTCGCGCCAACTCGCCCGCAGTGCCGGCAGCCACGACGATTCAACCCGCCCGGGAGACCCTGAGCCGGCCGGCCGGCATGTCGGCGCAGCGGTCAGCGCGCGTGGCGCTGCTGCCCTCGCCCGGCCTGCCGGACATCGACCTTATCGTCGTGCGCAAGTCGGCGCGCCGCCTGTATCTCATGGACGGGGACAGGATCGTGCGCTCTTACAAGGTTGCGCTCGGCCTCGACCCGGTCGGCCCGAAAGAGCGCGATGGGGACTTCCGCACGCCGGAGGGCCGGTATTACCTGGCACGCCGCAATCCGCGCAGCGAGCTACTTCCTGTCGATCCAGGTCTCCTATCCCAACGCCCGGGATCTGGAGCGTGCGCACGTGCATCACTGGCAGACCGGCGGCTCGATCATGATCCACGGGCTGCCGAACCGCCTGAAGAGCACGCCCTGGTACTACCAGCACAACGACTGGACCGACGGCTGCATCGCCGTCTCCGACGCCGATATGGTGGAGATCTGGCTGCTGACTCGCGACGGCACGCCGATCGACATCCTGCCGTAGCCGTGGATGCTGGCCGTCAATGATGGATAGCGACGTCGTCGTTCCGGAGTTCGTCGACGCGCGGGTCGGGCCGCGCGGCAGTCTCGAGAACCTCTCGCAGGCCGAGATCGACAAGCTCCTCGATTCCGGGCAGGGCGGCCTCTACGCGCTGTTTCGCCACTGCGCGCTGGCGGTGCTCAACAGCGGCGCCGACACCGACAACGCCAAGGAGATCTTCGACCGCTACCGCGACTTCGACATCCGCATCGTGCGCCACGCGTGGGGCATCAAGCTCGAAGTCCACAACGCCCCGGCGCGCCGCCTTCGTCGACGGCCAGATGATCCGCGGCATCAAGGAGCATCTGTTTGCCGTGCTGCGCGACGTGGTGTTCATCGCCAACGAGATCGATCGGCAGGCGGCCGCTTCGATCTCACCGATTCCGCGGACATCACCAACGCGGTATTCCACGTGCTGCGCAATTCGCGCGCTGCTCGACTACAAGGCGCGGCCAAATCTGGTCGTATGCTGGGGCGGGCACTCGATCGGCGTCCGACGAGTACCAGTACAGCAAGAGCGTCGGCTACGAGATGGGGCTGCGCGGCCTCGACGTCTGCACGGGCTGCGGACCTGGCGCGATGAAGGGCCCGATGAAGGGCGCGACCATCGGCCATGCCAAGCAGCGCATCGAGCACGGCCGCTACATCGGCATCACCGAGCCCGGCATCATCGCCGCGGAGCCGCCCAACCCGATCGTCAACCAGCTGGTCGATCATGCCGGACATCGAGAAGCGCCTCGAGGCCTTCGTGCGCTTGGCGCACGGCATCGTGGTGTTTCCCGGGCGGCGCCGGCACGGCCGAGGAGATCCTCTACCTCGCTCGGCATCCTGCTCGATCCCGCGAACCAGGATCAGCCCCTGCCGGTCGTGCTGACCGGCCCGCGCGAGAGCGCGGCGTACTTCGAGCACATCAGCCGCTTCATCGGCGGCACGCTCGGCGAGGACGGCGGCGCGGCGCCTGACCGTCATCATCGACGATCCCGCCGAGGTCGGCGCGCCGCATGGTGCGCGGCATGGAGGCGGTGCGCGAGTTCCGCCGCCAGCGCAGCGATTCCTACAACTTCAACTGGCTGCTCTCCATCCAGCCGGAGTTCCAGCAGCCGTTCGAGGTCACGCACGCAGTCGATGCGCGCGCTCGCGCTCGATCGCGGCCAGCCCGTGCACCAGCTCGCCGCCAATCTGCGGCGCGCGTTCTCCGGCATCGTCACCGGCAACGTCAAGGAGTACGGCATCCAGGCGATCGAGCAGCGCGGTCCGTACGAGCTCGCGGGCGATGCCGCGCATCATGCAGCTGCTCGATGAGCTGCTCGCGGCGTTCGTCGCGCAGCGGCGCATGAAGCTGCCGGGCAGCATCTACCGGCCGGTCTACCGCCTGGTCGCGTAAAGTCCGCGCGCCGGCGTAACATAACGCCGCGATTACGCTGAGAACTGTAGTGCAACGGGCGACATGCCTGTGAACCAGTTCCTGCGTGCGGCAACCAAAAGCCGTACGCTGCGCGAAAGCTTCAAGGTGCGTTCAATGAGCTCAACCGACAGGGGGCGAGGTAACGCGCCCAGCAAGCAGCAGGATCAGCAGCCTGCCAACGGACCGGCGGCCGCGGATCCGGCCGAGCCGTACCCGGACTGGCTGGACCGCATGCAGCGGGCGCGCGGACGTCACGCCGCGATCACGCGCAATCTCTACACCTGGTCGAACTACAAGAACTGGGCCGACCGGATGCGCGAGTCCTGGGACGACGAGAGGCGCGAAGACCGCCGAAGCGCGAGCCCGCACGCGGCGCCCGGGCGGCACCACCCAAGCGTTCAGCTATTGTGCCACCGCCGGCGCCTCTGGCCCTTCGCGCGGCATTCGCCTCGCAACGGCACGGCGCGTGGTCAAGGCACTGCCGACGGTGTCTCGCCCGCGGACTGCCCGCTGCGGCGGCTTCGGGCGCCGCCGGCCGCGGACGTCGTCCAGCCACTTGCACCAGCGGCCGCCACTGCTCGATGTCCTCGCGCGCGACATAGCTCTTCATCTCGTGCACCCCGATGCCGAGCTCCGCGGCGCGCACGTAGTTCTGCGAGTCGCGCATCGTGGCCACGATCGGGATTCCGAGCGTGTGCAGGAAGCGGATCAGCGACTGGTAGGTGAGGGTGTTGCGGCGGATGCGGTTGGCGATCGACCCCGATGCGGTCGTCCTCGCGGCGGATCTTGGCGACCAGCAGCAGGTCGCGGATGCAGCGCGAGCAGGCGTGGATGTCGATGTCCGACGGCAGCACCGGCACGATGATCTTGCGCGCATCGCGCGTCATCTCCGGCAGCTGGCGCGGCTCGAGCGCCGCCGGCGTGTCGACGATGACGTGGGTCGAGACATCGCGGCACGCGCAGCTGGAACGTGCGCGTCGTGCGCGTGTCCTTCTCGAAAGCGGCGATGGCGTGGATCGGCGGCTGCGCCGGCTTGCGCTTGCGCACCCAGCGGAGCGAGGACCCCTGCGGATCGAAATCCATGAGGACCGGCGTGTGCTCGCGCGAGGCGAGTAGCTCGCCAGGTTGATCGCGATGGTCGTCTTGCCAGACCCGCCCTTGGGGTTCAGGACGACGATGCGCTGCATGATGGTCCGTGTTCTCTGAACGCGCGCTGAACGAGCTGCCTCAAGCCTACGCATCCCGACTGGGTTCTGCAAGCTCGGTGCGAGTGTGAAAGTCGCGCACGCCAACAGCCGCGCCGCTGCGAGTAGAGTTGGGTCGGATGGAAGTTCTTCCTGCATTTTTGGGACGAGCTGGACGATATGACAGGCGCATGTCGCCACGTCGCGACTACCGCGCTGGTCGAGGCAGCGGCCCTGTCGACCCCGCTCCTCGCCTGGGGCTCCGCGCTGGGCGTCTGGCTGTTCGTGCCGCAGCTGCGAGTGAACGCGGCGCTCCTTGCCGGCAGCGTCACCTGCTTCGACCTCTACCGCCGACTGCTCCGCCTACCCGGCTGAGCCTCGCCAGGGATTGCTGACGAAATCGCCTGGAGCGATTTGGGACGGCGTCAGCCGGCCCGAAGGGCTCGGCGCAGGGACGAAGCCGAGCAGTGCGCCGCCGGCGGTCCAGCCCTTGAAAAATACCGGCCTTGCCCCAGTCTGCCCGCTCCGGCATCTTCAAGACTTAAGACCAGGAGCGGAGCGCCGAGCATGTCGAGTCCCGAGAACGTCACGGCTGCCACAGCCGACCGCCAGACGCATGGCTTTCAGGCCGAAGTCCGCGAGCTGCTGAAGCTCATGATCCATTCCCTGTACAGCCACAGGGAGATCTTCCTGCGCGAGCTCATCTCCAACGCCTCGGACGCCAATGACCGGCTGCGCTTCGCGGCCATCGGCGAGCCGCGCGCTGCTGGCGAGCGATCCCGAGCTCGAGATCCGTGTCGAGGCGGACCCGGCGGCGGACACGGTGACCATCACCGACAATGGCATCGGCATGACCCGCGAGGAGGCGGTCGACCAACCTCGGCACCATCGCCCGCTCCGGCACCGCCGAATTCTTCCGCGGCCTCTCCGGTGATCAGCAGAAGGACTCGCAGCTCATCGGCCAGTTCGGCGTCGGCTTCTACTCGGCCTTCATCGTGGCCGAGCGCGTCGAAGTGCTGTCGCGCAAGGCCGGGCTCGCCCGCCGAGAGCGGCGTGCACTGGGAATCGAGCGCTGACGGCGAGTTCACCGTGGAGACCGTGTCGCGCCCGCAGCGCGGCACCACGGTCAAGCTGCACTTGAAGCCCGAGGCCAAGGAGTTCGCCGATCCGCTTCCGCCTGCGCGGCCTGATCCGCCGCTACTCCGACCACATCGGCTTCCCGGTGCGCATGCGCAAGGAAGGGCGAGGCCTCGCTGGAGCTCGAAGCCGTCAACCAGGCGAAGGCGCTGTGGACGCGGCCGCGCACCGAAATCAGCGACGAGGACTATCGCCAGTTCTACCAGCACCTGGCGCACGACTTCACCGATCCGCTCGCCTGGAGCCACAACCGTGTCGAGGGCAAGCGCGAGTACACGAGCCTGCTCTATCTGCCGGGTCGCGCGCCGTTCGATCTGTGGCAGCGGGATGCCGCGCGTGGACTGAAGCTCTATGTGCGGCGCGTCTTCATCATGGACGACGCCGAGCAGTTCCTGCCGCTCTACCTGCGCTTCGTGAAGGGCGTGGTCGACTCCAGTGATCTGCCGCTGAACGTCTCGCGCGAGCTCCTGCAGCAGGAGCCGGAGGTCGAGGCGATCCGCAATGGCCTCACCAAGCGGGTGCTCGACATGCTGGCGAAGCTGGCCAAGGAGGAGCCGGAGAAGTACGCGACCTTCTGGAAGGAGTTCGGCGCGGTGCTGAAGGAAGGCGTGGCGCAGGACTCGGCCAACCGGCGACGCGCTGCTGCCGCTGCTGCGATTCGCGAGCACCCACGAGTCCGGCAGCGAGCCGGCGGTGAGCCTCGCGCAGTACGTGGAGCGCATGAAGCCGGGGCAGGACAAGCATCTACTACATCATCGCCGACAGCATCGCCGCGGCGCGCGCCAGCCCGTACATCGAGCGCCTGACCCAACGGGGACTGGAAGTGCTGCTGCTCTCCGAGCGCATCGACGAGTGGGTCATGGGCCATTGATGGGCGAGGTCGAGGGCTTCGAGGGCAAGCGCTTCAAGGATGCCGCGCGCGGCGACCTCGAGCTCGGCACGCTCGAGAGCGAGGCGGACCGCAAGCGCCTCGACGAGGAGCGCAAGGAGAGCAAGGGGCTGCTGAAGCGCGTCAAGGATGCGATCGGCGACCGGGTGATCGAGGTGCGCGTCAGCGATGCGCCTCGCCGACTCACCCGCCTGCCTGGTGCTCGGCGAGCATGATTTCGGCGCCGGCATGCGGCGGATTCTCGCGGCCGCGGGCCAGACGGTTCCGGAGTCGAAGCCGGTGCTCGAGCTCAATGTCGGCCACCCGCTGGTAAAGCACCTCGACGGCCTCGCCGATGCGGTGCGCTTCAAGGAGCTGGCGCTGCTGCTTTACGAGCAGGCGGAGCTTGCGGAAGGCAGCCAGCTCGGCAACCCCGCCGAGTTCGTGCAGCGCCTCAACCGGCTGCTCGTGGAGCTGCACCGGCCGCACATTCCGCCTCATGAAACCGCCGCGCGCGGAGCGCGTCCGGATCGCGGGTCCCGCGGGAGAGCATCGAGGCTCTCGTGGAGATACCGGCCGAGGACGGCGCCGCGCCCGGTACGCGGTTCGGCGTCGTCTGCCATCCCCATCCGCTCTACGGCGGCACGCTCGACAACAAAGTCGTCTACACGCTGGCGCGGGCTTTCGTCGAGCTGGGTGTCCCGGGCATTCGCTTCAACTTCCGCGGCGTCGGCGCCAGCGCGGGCAGCTACGACGAGGGCAGCGGCGAGACTGAAGATGCGCTCGCAGTGATCGCCTACGGCCGCGAGCGCTGGCCGGGCGCCTCGTTGTGGCTCGGGGGATTCTCCTTCGGAGGCGCCGTCGCGGTGCGCGCAGCCGCGCCGGCTGCGCCGGAAACACTGGTCACCGTCGCGCCGGGAATCACCCGCGGCGCGATGGCGGGCGTTGAGTCGCCGGCCTGTCCCTGGCTCATCGTGCAGGGCGATGCCGACGATGTGATCGAGCCGGCCGCGGTGCTCGACTGGGCGCAGCGGCAGTCGCCCGCGCCGACCGTGCAGCTCCTGCCTGGGGCCGGACACTTCTTCCATGGGCGGCTGCACGAGCTGCGTGCGACCATCCTCGACTTCCTGAGCCGCCAAAAATAAAGCCCGGGAGCGCCGTTAGGCGCTTCCGGGCTTTGTATATCGTCCCCGCCCCTGACTACGAGTTAACCATCGCCTTGAGGCTCTTCAGCGGCATCACGCGCACTTTCTTGCTGGCCGGCTTGGCCTTGAACATCATCTTCTCGCCGGTGAAGGGGTTGATTCCCTCACGGGCCTTCGTCGCCGGTTTCTTCACGACCTTCATCTTCAGCAGGCCGGGCATGGTGAAGAGACCGTTGCTCTTCAGGCTCTTCTTGATCACGCCGTTGAGCGAGTCGAAGACGCCGCCGATCTGCTTGCGCGACAGCCCAGTGTCTTTGGAGATCTGAGTCAGGACTTCCGACTTGGTCGGAGCACCACCCTTTTTCGCCATATTGCGCTACTCCTCGATATTTAATGATTGTGAGCGCGCTGTGCTGCAGTCGCGCCAGATGAATCGGCGCGGAAAATAGCACATGCGCGTGCCTGCGCGACAGCTTTTTTCGCTTGAAGGTGCGCTGAAATGCCTTTTTTTAAAGGGTTTGCAGCGATGTCGGCGCTAAGCGCTTATCTCACCACGCGAAAAACGCCGGGCGCGGCAGGAAATACAGGATGATTTGAATGGCCAGGCAGGCCCAGAGCGGCGACAGATCGATGCCGGCGATGCCTGGAATGATCCTGCGAAATGGGCCCAGGACGGGCTCGCAGAGGCTCGCCAGCACGGATTGCAGCGGCGAGTACCCGCCCGGAGCGACCAGGCTGAGCAACGCGTAGACGACGACGGACCAGAAATAGATCCACAGCACCGTATACGCGACTGTCAGCACGACCTCCTGGGCCCAGATCAGCGGGCCGGCGGGAAAAGCCGAGAACGCGAAGCCTACCGCCACCAGAATGGAGGCGATGATGGCGACCGCGACGACGGTCGCGGTGTCGAGCTTGCGAATGGGTGGCAGGATGCGCCGCAACGGAATCACCAGCGGATTCGTGAGGCGGACGATGGCCTGGCAGATCGGGTTGCGGAAGTCCGCTCGCACCAACTGCAGCAGCAGGCGCATGAGCACCACGAACAGGGCGAGCGAGAGCAGCTCGCCGACGATGATTGCCAGTAAGTTCATGTGGTGCCCTTAGCCTCCTCGGCAAGCTCCCGGCTGCGGTGCGCCGCCGCCTCGAGCGCACGTCCCACGAGCTCGTTGAATCCCGCACCCTGCAGCACGCGCAATGCCGCTTCCGTGGTGCCGCCCTTCGAAGTCACTTCCGCGCGTAGCCGTGCGAGATCGCCGTCGCCGACTTGCGCCAGAAGTCCCGCGCCGTGCAACGTCGCAATCGACAGGCGTCGCGCCGTATCCATCGGAAGTCCGAGGTCGACGCCGGCCTTCGTCATTGCCTCCGCGAGCAGAAAGAAGTACGCGGGCCCGCTGCCGGAAAGCGCCGTCACCACATCGAGCGCGTCCTCTGTTGCAACCCAGACGACCTCACCCACGGACCGCATGACCTCCGCAGCCATCGAGCGGTGCGAGGCGTCCACTTCCGAGGAGGCGAACAGGCCGGTCGCTCCGGCGCCCACGAGGGCGGGCCTGTTGGGCATGGCCCGGATCACCGGAACACCGGCGCCGCACCAGCGCTGTATTGCGTCGATCCTAACGCCCGCGGCCACTGAGAGGACGACCGGACGGCGCTGCTGCAGCTGCGCGGCAAGGGGCGCGAGAACGGAGCCCGCCTGGTAAGGCTTCACGGCGAGGACGATGAGATTGGCCTTGGCTGTCGCCGCGGCGTTGTCCGCCGTTGCGGCGATGCCGAGCTCCCGGGAGAGCGTCGCCCGCGCCGCCTCGTGGCTCTCCCCGACGGCTATCTGCTCCGGGCGCATGCCGTGGCGGAGCAGGCCCCCGATGAGCGCGCGCCCCATGTTGCCGGCGCCGAGGACTGTCAGCTCAAGATGACTCATGATGGGGATTGTACCGGGTGAAGCAGGCACATGGGCGAGGCGGTGTCTTTCAGCGAAGCATCGCTTCGCTCCGCCGAGCGGGTGTCCACGGAGGGACACACCGGGCTTGCGCGGAGCAGGATTGCGCAGCGCAATGTGCCCGCCGCCGCAGGTGGCGCCTTAGATTACTATCGCGGTCCAAAAATCGCGGTGCCTACCCGAATGAGCGTCGCGCCTTCCTGAATCGCCGCCTCGAAGTCCCCGCTCATCCCCATCGACAGCGTATCGAGGCTGAGGCCGCCTGCGTTCAGGGAATCCCTGAGCGTCCTGAGGCGGCCGAACCATTCGCGCTGACGCCTGGGGTCGGTCTCCGCGGGCGGAATGCACATCAGGCCGCGGAGCGCGAGACGCGGCAGCGCCGCTACGGCGGCCGCGAGACCCCGCACCTCCGCGGCAGCGCACGCCCCCCTTGCTCTCCTCGCCCGCGAGGTTCACCTGGATGCAGACGTTCAGCGCCGGCGCGTGAAAAGGCCGCTGCGCGGCCAGCCGTTCGGCAATCTTCAGCCGGTCAAGGCCGTGCACCCAGGCGAAGCGCTCCGCGACATGGCGGGTCTTGTTGGCCTGGAGCCGGCCGATGAAGTGCCAGATGAGGGGCAGGTCGCCGAGCGCGTCCATCTTGGCGAGCGCCTCGGCGAGGTAGCTCTCGCCGATGTCGGTCTGGCCCGCGGCCGCCGCCGCCCGGATGAGTTCCGCCGGCTGGCCCTTGGAAACTGCAAGGAGTGTGACCGAGTCGGCACTCCGGCCGGCACTGCAGGCCGCCGCGGCGAGGCGTCCGCGTACCGCGGTGAGGTGCTCCGGTAAATTCTGCGAGGACCTTAACATATGGATGCCCAAACCCCTCCGCTATACTGCCGCGGGCCCCTCTGAGAGCCGCCGTCGCAGGCGGCAATAGCCCAGGAAATTCCTATGGCCGTCGACATCGCGCAACTGCTGGCGTTCGCCGTCAAGAACAAGGCATCGGACCTGCACCTGTCCTCCGGCGTGCCGCCGATGATTCGCGTCGACGGCGACATGAAGCGCATCAACATGCCGGCACTGAGCCACAAGGAAGTGCACAGCATGGTGTACGACATCATGAACGACAAGCAACGGAAGGCATACGAGGAGTTCTTCGAGACCGATTTCTCCTTCGAGATCCCCAAGCTGGCGCGCTTTCGCGTCAACGCATTCAACCAGCACCGCGGCGCCGGCGCAGTGTTCCGCAACATTCCGTCGGAGATCCTGTCGCTCGATGAGCTGCAGTCGCCGAAGATCTTCCGCGACCTGTGCATGCTGCCGCGCGGCCTGGTGCTGGTCACCGGACCCACGGGCTCGGGCAAGTCGACGACCCTTGCCGGCATGGTCAATCACTGCAACGACAACCGGCCCGACCACATCATCACCATCGAGGACCCGATCGAGTTCGTGCACGAGTCCAAGCGCTGCCTGGTGAACCAGCGCGAGGTGCACCGCGACACGCTCGGCTTCAGCGAGGCGCTGCGCTCGGCGCTGCGCGAGGATCCGGACATCGTCCTGGTCGGCGAGATGCGCGACCTGGAGACCATCCGACTCGCGCTCACGGCGGCCGAGACCGGCCACCTGGTCTTCGGCACGCTGCACACGAGCTCCGCCGCCAAGACGATCGACCGCATCGTCGACGTGTTCCCGGCCGCGGAGAAGGAGATGGTGCGCTCCATGCTCTCGGAATCGCTGCGCGCGGTGATCTCGCAGACGCTCCTGAAGCGTAACGGCGGCGGCCGGGTCGCCGCGCACGAGATCATGATCGGCACGCCGGCGATCCGCAATCTCATCCGCGAGGGCAAGATCGCGCAGATGTACTCGGCCATCCAGACCGGCCAGTCATCGGGCATGCAGACGCTCGACCAGTGCCTCACCGATCTGGTGACGAAGGGCCTGGTGACCAAGGAAGAGGCGCGGTACAAGGCGCAAAACAAAGACGCTTTGTGATGCGCTGCGCGCAAGTCTTGACGGGGCTCGAAGCGAGCCCCGTCCGTGAAGCGGCGCGAAGCGCGCCGCTGGGGAGCTGCCGTGGATCGTGATCAAGCTATAAAGCTGATGCAGGACCTCCTGCGTCGGATGATGGAGAAGAAGGCCTCCGACCTCTTCGTCACCGCCGGCTTCCCGCCTGCCATCAAGATCGACGGCGAGATCCGCCCGCAGAGCGAGCGCGCGCTGATGCCCGAGCAGGCCGCGACCCTGGTGCGCGCGATCATGAACGACCGGCAGTCGCGGGAGTTCGATGCCACCAAGGAATGCAACTTCGCGATCGCGCCGCCGGGGATCGGCCGGTTCCGCGTCAGCGCCTTCGTGCAGCAGGGCGCCACCGGCTGCGTCATCCGCCTGATCAACGCCAAGATCCCGAGCTTCGAGGAGCTCGACCTGCCGCCCGTCCTCAAGGAAGTCGTGCTGTCCAAGCGCGGCCTGTGCATCGTGGTTGGCGGCACCGGCTCCGGCAAGTCGACGACGCTCGCGGCGATGGTCGGCTATCGCAACGAGAAGACTCGCGGCCACATCGTCACGATCGAGGACCCGCTGGAGTACGTGCACCAGCACAAGGGTTGCGTCATCACCCACCGGGAGATCGGCGTCGACACCGACTCCTGGCACGCGGCGCTGAAGAACACTCTGCGCCAGGCTCCCGACGTCATCCTGATCGGTGAGATCCGGGACCGCGAGACGATGGAGTACGGCATCCAGTTCTCCGAGACCGGTCACCTCGTGCTCGCCACCCTGCATGCCAACAACGCCAACCAGGCGCTGGACCGCATCGTCAACTTCTTCCCGGACGAGCGCCGCTCGCAGCTGCTGATGGATCTGTCGCTCAACATCAGGGCGTTCATCTCGCAGCGGCTGGTGCCGCGCGAGGGCGGCTCCGGGCGCATAGCCTCCATGGAGATCATGCTGAACTCGCCGCTGATCCAGGATCTCATCTTCAAGGGCGAGGTGGCGAAGATCAAGGATGTCATGGCGCGCTCCACCCGCCTCGGAATGAAGACCTTCGACCAGTCGCTCTACGAGCTCTATGAGACGGGCTTCATTTCCTACGAGGACGCGCTGCGCAACGCCGACTCGAAGAACGAGCTGCGACTGCGGATCAAGCTCGAGAGCAAGCGCGAGAACAAAGCCATCGATGACGGCGGCGCGCTGAAGATCGTCGAAGAAGAGGACGACGGCAGGCCGATATGACATTGAGCAAAGAAGTGCCGGACCCGAGGCTGGCGACGGGATCGCATAGCTCGCTCGATGCGACGGGGACGTATGCCTCGCCGGCCGCCGCGACCGGCCCGCACCCGCAGCTCAACACCAAGCCGCTCTTCCGGCTGATGGTGGAGAAGAAGGCCTCGGACCTTTTCTTCACCTGCAATGCGCCGATCAAGATCAAGATCGAGGGGCAGATCTTTCCGGTCAACAAGCAGGTGCTGTCACCGGAAACGGTGCGGCAGACGGCGCTCGCCCTGATGACGTCGGAACAGCGCGAGCACTTCGCGGCGGAGCTGGAGATCGACTTCGCCATCTCGGAGCCGGGGCTCGGGCGCTTCCGGGTGAACGTTTTCATGCAGCGCGGCTACCCCGCGATAGTGCTGCGCTACATCACGGCGGATATGCCTCGGCTCGATGCGCTGGGGCTGCCGGACGTGCTCACGGATCTGGCGATGCTCAAGCGCGGGCTCATCCTGGTGGTGGGGGCCACGGGCTCGGGCAAGTCGACGACGCTCGCGGCGATGATCAATCTGCGCAACGACACCAGCTCGGACCACATCATCACCATCGAGGACCCGATCGAGTTCCTGCACACCAACAAGCGCTCGATCATCAATCAGCGGGAAGTCGGGCTCGATACGAAGTCGTACTCGCGGGCGCTGCGGGGGGCGATGCGGGCGGCGCCGGATGTCATTCTGATCGGGGAGGTGCGGGATCGGGAGAGCATGGAGGCGGCGATCAATCTGGCAGGGACGGGGCATCTGGTGCTGGCTACGCTGCATGCGAACAACTGCGCTGAGACGATGGATCGGATCATCAACATGTTTCCGCAGGAGCAGCACAAGCAGATCTTCCTGGATATGTCGCAGTATCTGAAGGCGATACTGGCGCAGCGGCTGGTGATGGGGAAGGATAACCGGCGGATCGCGGCGATGGAGGTGATGCTCAATACGCCTCACATGTCGGAGCTGGTGAAGAAGGGGGATGTGATTGGGATCAAGGAGGCTATATCGGCCAGCAGTGAGCGCGGGATTCAGAGCTTCGATGTGGCGCTTTATGGGCTTTGCAAGGATGGGCGGGTAGAGGTGGCTGAGGCTTTGGCCAACGCGGATTCGCGGGCTAATTTGGAAGCTAAGATCAACTTCGGGTAGCAGCTACGGGGCGCTATCGGTCTCCGCGCGCATCACAAAATGTCCCTTGGCCAGAACGCCGCAAGTACGTCCGTGTAGGCTAGCGGATCGCCGTCCTGGCGATCAGCTTCTGGCCAAGAGGCATCTTGTGCTGCGCTCTTTAGAACACTGTTAGCGCGTCGAACACCGGGCCGTCTACGCAGACGCGTTTCATGGCTTCGCCCTCTGGGGTCCGCACCAGCACGTTACAGCCGGCGCAGCCTCCGACGGCGCAGGCCATGAATTCCTCGAGAGAGACCTGACAGGGGACGGAGTGGCGGCGGGCTACGGCAGCGACCGCGACCAGCATCGGGGTGGGGCCGCAGGCAAACAGTTCGACTTCGCTGAGTTGGGGGGCGCCGAGGGTGCTTAGCCACTCGTCGGCCAGCTCGGTTACGAAGCCTTCGTAGCAGCCGGGGTAGCCGGCGCGGCTCGCCAGGCGGCTGGGGATGCCCCATTCATCCAACACGGGCATGCAGGCGATGGTGGCGGTGGGCATGCCGGACACGACGATCGAGCGAGGGGCGGGTGCGGAAGGGGAAGGGGATCTCGGAGCCCATGAAGACAAGGGGCTTGTAGCGGCCGGGGGGCTCTTTGCGGAGGCGGTCCGCCAGGAACACCATGGGCGGGATGCCGACGCCGCCGCCAATCAGAACGGGGCGGGGGCGTCGGGGATGGAGGGTGAAGGGGTTGCCGATGGGGCCGATGATGCTGACGGTGTCGCCGGGTTTGCGGGCCGCCAGGGCGTGCAGGCCTGGGCCCAGGACTTTGTAGAGGACTTCGATCCAGCCGGCGTTGGGGTCGGCGCGCATGATGGAGAGCGGCCGGCGCATGGGAATGGTGGGGTCGCAGGTCAGGTGGACGAACGAGCCGGGGTTGGCGCCGGCGGCGCAGGCGGGGGCCTCGAGGCGCAGCACGAATTGATCGCCGTCGTAGGCGGTCTGTTTGATTACGCGCGCGTCTTCGAGGTGCAGGGTACCGCGGGTCTCCCGGGTCATGCCGGGCCTGTCGCGGTGGTCAACACTTCCTCGAGGACGGCCATGCGCACGGCGACGCCGTTACGCACCTGGTCGCGGATGACGGATTGCGGGCCGTCGGCCACGTCGGAGGCGATCTCGATGCCGCGGTTCATGGGCTGCGGATGCATCACGATGGCGTCCGGGCTTGGCACCAGCCAGGCGCTCGGGTGTGAGGCCGTATTTGGCGAAGTAGCGGTCTGCGTCGGGTAGGTCAGCTTGGCCCATGCGCTCTTTCTGGATGCGCAGCATCATGACGACGTCGGCGTCCTTGAGTCCCGTTCTCGAGAGACGTGTGGCGCGAGCAGCCGGTGAATTCTTCGGGCGCGGGCATCAGAGCGGGCGGTGCGACGATCCGCAGGTCCGAGCAGCCGAGGGCGCGAAACACGTGGTAGTCGGAGCGTGCGACGCGCGAATGGCGGATGTCGCCCACGATGGCGATGCTGAGCCCCTCGAAGTCGCTTCTTGTGCTGCTGGACCGTCAGCGCGTCCAGCAAGCCTTGTGTCGGATGAGATACGTGCGCTTCGCCGGCAGACAGCACGCTGACGTGCGGCGCGACGTTCGCGGCCACTGAGGCGGGGACGCCGGCTTCCGCGTCGCGGATGACCATTGCGTCGACGTGCATCGCCTGTAGCGTGTACACGGTGTCGAGCATGCTCTCGCCCTTGACGCGCGAGGACAGCTGCACTTCGAGGTTGACGACCTCGGCGCCGAGGCGCTTCGCGGCGAGCTCGAAGGAGACGCGCGTGCGCGTCGAGGGCTCGGTGAAGAGATTGGCGACCGTGTGGCCGGCGAGAGCCTGGCTCATGGGCGGCGGCGCGCCGAGCGGCCGCACGAATTGCCTGCGCCCGTTCGAGCAGCCGCTCGATGAGATCGCGTGGCAGGTCCTCGAGGGTGAGCAGGTGGCGCAGCGTCCCATCGGGTCGCAGTTGTGACGTCACGGCTCTTGCCCCAGCGGACCAGGGCATCACGTTCTCTGTCATTTCAATTTTTCTCCGCTCTCGCCCGTAAGCCAGCGCTCGAGGATCACCGCCGCCGCCGCGCTGTCGATGTCCTCGCGCTGGATGCGCCGGCGCCGGCCGCCGCTCGGCGCGCCGCGCCTTGAGCGCCGCGCCTCGCCTCGAGCGAGGACCAGCGCTCATCGACCATGCTGACGGGAAGCGCGAAGCGGCGTCTCGAGCTCGGTGGCGAACCGGCGGGCAGCCGGAGCGAGCGCTCCCGGGGTGCCGTCGACATTATACGGTGCGCCGACGATGAGACGACACGGCTTGAGTGCATCGACCTGGCGCGCAATGGCCTGCCAGTCGGGGCCTGCACGGGTAACGAGAGCGGCGCGGCAGGGCGCGGCGGTGCGCGTCAGCGTGTCCCCCGCCGCGATGCCGATACGTTTGAGTCCGAAGTCGAAGGCGAGAACGGCCTCTGACGGGCTTGTCCTGCAGCGCATGCCCGGCGACCAGGCTCAGCCGGTCGACGTCGATGCCGAGCAGCCGCCAGGCGCCGATCCAGCGCTCCTCGTAGGGCAGCTCGAACACCACGCGCGCATCGACCGGCATGGAGGCCCAGGCGTTGTCCTGATCTCGCGCTCGAGCTGGCCGGACTCCCAGCCCGCGTAGCCGAGCGCGATGAAGGCATCGCGACGGGCCCTCGCCGCGAGCCATCGCCGCCAGCACGTCGCGCGAGGTCGTGACCTGGATGGTCTCCGACACCTTGTGCGTGTGGTCCCACTGTTCCGCCCGGGCGGTGCAGCACGAAGCCGCGGTCGGTGTGCACGGGGCCGCCGCGCAGCACCGGCTGCGCGGCGATGATTTCCGTCGAGGGCTCGAGCTTCATCTGCGACAGCACATCCGAGAGCCGCATCGGCAGCGGCTTGTTGAGAACGATGCCGAGCGCGCCGCTTGTCGGTGTGCTCGCAGATGAGCGCCACGGTCTGCGCGAAGTTCGGATCGATGAGCGAGGGCATGGCGATCAGCAGGTGGTTCGTCAGGCTTGCACCTGTCGCGGCATCGAGCAGCGATTCACCGCCCGCTGCCTCGCTCGTCGCTGCTCTGCTCGCTCATACACTCCAAGTATGCGGATGGAACCCCGCACTCACAAGCAACGGCGCTCAGGGAGCTGCACTGACGGATCCCGTGGTCAGGCGTCCGCCCGTGAACTGCCATTCGTAGGCGAAGCGCAAGACGCGGTAGCGCTGCGCGAGCTCCGGCGGGAACGGGTCGAAGGGGCTGGCGAGCCTCAGAATCGCGAGCGCCGCCTGGTCGAGCTCCGCATCACCGCTCGAGCGCTGGATGGCTGCCTGCTCGAGGCGACCATCCGCGTCGATGGCCACCTCGATCACGGGGCTTGCGTTGGTGCTGGAGTGCCGGGCGGCCGCCGGGAAGTTCAGAGTGCCGATGCGCTCTACCTTGGGCCGCCAAGCGACGAGGTAGGGCGCGACGATGGAAGCGCGCGTATCCGGAGTGACCCAAAGCTCGTCGCGCTTCGGGCCGCGCAGCTGCACGGGTCCGGTGTCGTCCTCAGGACCGGTCTGCGCCGGAGTCCGCTGCTCGAGGAGCAGCGGCTGCTGCGCCGCCGTACCCGCGCTGCCCTGGTCGGTCAGATACCGAACGTCAGTGCTCCAGCCCGTGCTGGTGAGCACTCGCCGGTCGAGCGAGCCGGCTGCCTGGGCGTCCGCTGACAGGGCGGTGCCCTGCGGCGTCCCCTGCTGAGCTGGAAGGACGGGAGCCTGCGAGGGGTTGCGCGGGGTGACATCCTGGCGCGTATTTCCCGAACCGAGCTGGGTGCGCTGGGCGAGGTAGGTCGCAGGGTCGTTGCGATCCGCCGCCGGCACCTCGTCAGAGACCAGCAGCACCTGCAGACCCGGAGCGGCGCTATTGCGGACCAGCGGCGACGTTGAAGGTGAGACCCAGGATGACCATGCCGTGCAGCAGCGCGACGAAGAAGATCATCGTGAGCAGGCGGTCCCAGACCGGCGCCCTCCCTTCCCGCAGCATGAGCGCGCGCTTGGCCACCCGGCTACTCCGCGCGCGAGCCGCCGCTCTATCGCGCTCATGAGCAGGCCGGCGATGTCGATATGAAACTGCTTCTCGAGCTCGCGGATGCCGGTGGGGCTGGTGACATTGATCTCCGTCACGAAGCCGCCGATGACGTCGAGCCCGACGAACAGCATGCCCTTTGGCGGCGAGCGCCGGCCCGATCTGGGCGGCGAGCCAGCGGTCGCGCTCCTTGAGCGGGCGGCCCACGCCGCGGGCGCCGGCCGCCAGATTGCCGCGGTTGTCATGGGGTTGCGGAATGCGCGCCAGGGCGTAGGGCACGGGCTCGCCGTCGATGAGGAGCACCCGTGAGTCGCCCGAGTCCACGATCTCCGGCAGGTAGCGCTGCACGATGGCGAAGCGCTGGCCATAGTCGGTCAGCGTCTCGAACACGACGTTCATGTTCTTGTCGTTCTGCTCCAGCACGAAGATCGAGCGGCCTCCCATGCCGTGGAGCGGCTTGCAGACGATCTTGCCGTGCTCGCGCAGGAAGGCTTCCATATCCGCCATGTCGCGCGTGATGAGCGTCGGCGCGCAGCACTGCGGGAACCAGGCCGTGTAGACCTTCTCATTGATGTCGCGCAGGCCCTGTGGCCGGTTGACGACGAGCGCGCCCTGCTCCTCGGCCCTCTCCAGCACGTAGGTGGTGTAGATGTACTCGGTGTCGAACGGCGGGTCCTTGCGCATCAGGATGCAGTCGAGCTCCCCCAGAGGCTCCACGCGCGGCTCGCCGACGTGAACCAGCCGGCCGGATCGGGCTTGCACGGTGAGCGGCCGCAGTCGCCCGCGGGCGACGCCGTCGCGCAGGGACAGATCGCGCTGCTCCAGGTAGAGCGAGCGTCGAAGCCGCGCGCCTGGGCCGCGAGCAGCATCGCGAGCGTCGAGTCCTTGGCGTAGTGGATGGCGGCGATGGGGTCCATGACGACCCCGAGGCGAACGGGAGGGGACATATGGGGACATAATGCCAGTGGCCTGGCGACGTGCGAAAGCAAATTAGTGAGCGGCCCAGGCCGCTCCTGGGCCGCGGACGTGAATCCGGTCACACGGCTGGCCGCGCGAATCGCCGGGAGCGATTTGCGCCAATACAAAAACGTGACGTGCGTAGCATAGCAGGGGTAGGGCCGATATGTTAAAAACCGCGGCCTGCGTTCCGGAGGCGAAGGGGTCGATGGCAAACCGCCGCCCATTGCGTGTAGTCTCCGACCCCGCTCGCCCCGGGGGCGGGCGATCTAGAGCCTCAAGTCAAGATTGAAGGAGTTGCCTGACCGTGACCGGCAGCAACACGAAGCTCCAGGGCCTCAAGGTCCTGGTCATCGACGACAGCAAAACGATCCGCCGCACGGCCGAGACCCTGCTCGCCAAGGAGGGGTGCGAGGTCTTCACGGCGATCGACGGCTTCGATGCGCTGGCGAAGATCGCCGACCACCAGCCTGACATCGTGTTCGTCGACATCATGATGCCGCGCCTGGACGGCTATCAGACCTGCTCGCTCATCAAGCACAACAAGGTCTTTCGCTCGATTCCCGTGATCATGCTGTCCTCCAAGGACGGCCTGTTCGATCGCGCCCGGGGCCGCATCGTGGGCTCGGAGCACTACCTCACCAAGCCGTTCACCAAGGACGAGCTCCTGAGCGCGATCGAGACGCATATCGGGAGATGACGGTCATGCCGCTGATTCTGATCGTGGACGACTCGCCGACCGAAGTGCACGTCATGCAGAAGGCGCTGGAGAAGCATGGCTACCGCACTGCCGCGGCCGCCGACGGCGCCGAAGGCGTGCGCCTGGCGCGCGAGATGAGCCCCGACCTGATCTTCATGGACATCGTGATGCCCGGCATGAACGGCTACCAGGCGACGCGCGCAGCTCGCCAACGATCCGCGCACGCGCACGATTCCCATCATCATGGTGACCTCGAAGGGCCAGGAGACCGACCGCATCTGGGGGCTGCGCCAGGGAGCGGTCGACTACATGGTGAAGCCGGTCTCGCCGGACCAGCTCGTCGCCAAGGCCCAGGCGACCCTGTCGCCTTGAGCCACGCAGCAACAGCGCATCGAGCTGACGAAGTTGCATCTCAAGTCCCTGCGGGACCGGCCCTTCGAGCTGCTCGCGGAGCTCGAGCGGCGCGGGCGCGCGGTCTCGGCGCAGGTGGACCAGGAAGGCGCCGCCGGGCGCGAGTGGGTGGGTGTGGCGCTGCGCATGGCAGGGGACCTGTACCTGGTGGCGCGTGAGGAGACCCGCGAAGTGCTCGGTGTGCCGGCCGGCATGACGCGCGTGCCGGGCGCCAAGCCTTGGATCAAAGGGCTCGCTAACGTGCGCGGCCAGCTGCTGCCGATCATCGATCTGCGCCAGTTCCTCGGCAGCGGCATGACGCCGATCACGCGCAACACGCGCGTCATGGTCGTCAACCACCGCGAGATTCCGGCCGGCCTGCTGGTGGATGAGGTCCTCGGCTTCCGGCGCTTCGCGGAAGGCGAGTTCACCGGCGATGCGCCGCCGACCGTCGCGCGCTGCGAGCGTTATCTCGCCGGCGCCTTCCGGCGCGCGCAGCGAGCAGTGGCCGGTGCTCAGCCTGCGCTCGGTGCTCGAGAGCCCGGCGTTCGCGGAAGCAGCGGCATGACCACGACACGGCCCGCAATCTCTTCGCGCCCGGGCGGCGCTCTCTCGGGACTCCTCGGCGCGGCCGCGGCCCTCGCGCTGATCGCGGCGTTTGCCTACTACTATCTTCACCAGCCACCCCGCCGCCGCCAAGGGCCTGCCGGCGGCAGGTCATCGTTTTCGGCCCGGCGGCGCTCGGCGTACTCGCCGCGCTGCTGCTCGTCGCCGCGGTGGCCATGGCCGCGCGGCTGCGCCGCACCGTCGTGGATCAGCGCCACGCCGCCGCCACGCAGCGCCAGGAGAACGACCGCAACCAGCAGGCGATCCTGCGCCTGCTCGATGAGCTCTCGAGTCTCGCGGACGGCGACCTCACGGTGCAGGCGACCGTCACGGAGGACATCACCGGGGCGATCGCCGACTCCATCAACTACGCGGTCGATGCCCTGCGCGGCCTGGTGACGACCATCAATCAGCTCGGCCATCCAGCTCGATGGCGCCACGCGCCAGACGCAGGCGCTGTCGCAGCACCTCGCCAAGGCGAGCGGCGCGCAGTCGAAGCAGATCGCCTCCGCCACCGAGTCGGCCGGCAGCATGGCGAGCTCCGTGGAGGAGGTTTCGGGCAACGCCGAGCGCGCCGCCGACGTCGCGCGCCACTCGGTCGAGGTCGCGCACAAGGGCGGCGATGCGGTGCGCCGCACCATCGACGGCATGAACACCATCCGCGAGACCATCCAGGAGACCTCCAAGCGCATCAAGCGCCTCGGCGAGAGCTCGCAGGAGATCGGCAACATCGTCGAGCTCATCAACGACATCGCCGAGCAGACCAACATCCTGGCGCTGAACGCCTCGATCCAGGCCTCCATGGCCGGCGAGGCCGGCCGCGGCTTCGCGGTGGTGGCCGACGAGGTGCAGCGGCTGGCCGAGCGCGCGGCCAATGCCACCAAGCAGATCGAGGTGCTGGTGCGCACCATCCAGACCGACACCAACGAGGCGGTGGTCTCGATGGAGCGCAGCACCACCGATGTGGTCGGCGGTGCGCTGCTCGCCGAGAACGCCGGCGCCGCGCTCGAGGAGATCGAGCAGGTGTCGAACCAGATCGCGAGCCTGGTGCAGAACATCTCCGCCAGCTCGCGCCAGCAGACCGGCGGCGGCGCAGAACATCGCCCGCAACATGCAGGTGCTCAAGGAGATCAGCGCCCAGACGGCGGAATCGACCAACGCCACCTCGGCGGCCATCGCCAAGCTCGCCGAGCTGTCCGCCGGCCTGCGCAAGTCGCGCGGCGCGGGCTTCCGCCTGCCCGGCAGCAGCGGCCGACCGGCGCTTCCGGCGCCGCACGCGGCAACGTGCGCCGGCATCGAGGAGGCGCCATGCCAACACCACGCGCCAAGGTGCGGCCAGATCTCCGCCCTGGGCGGCACCTGAGTTGAAGTTCCGGAAGACGCCACTGCATGCCGGAAGTCGCCTCCCAGACGCTGCGATCTCGTCGGCCGCGAGCTCAACGCCACGCTGGCCGAGGCCCGCACGCGCGCTCGAGAGCTACGTCGAGCAGCCCGACAACGTGGCGCTGCTCGAGCGCTGCACGCAGGAGCTGCACCAGGTGCAGGGCGTGCTGCGGGTGCTCGAGATCTACGGCGCGGCGCTGCTGGCCGAGGAGATGGAGCACGTCGCGCAGTATCTGCTCGCCACCGCCACGGAGCGCAAGGGCCAGGCGGAGAGCCTCGATGCGCTGATGCGCGCGATGGTGCAGCTGCCGAGCTACCTCGAGCGCGTGCTGGCCGGCGGGCGCGACCTCGCGCTCGTGCTGCTGCCGCTGCTGAACGACCTGCGCGCGGTGCGCGGCAGCTCGCTGCTGTCCGAAGGCACGCTGCTGCTGCTCAACCTGAAGTCCGACAAGCAGGCGCAGCCGATCGCGGCTCCGGCGGGCGAGCCGCCGCTCGACGGTCGAGCAGTGGGCCGCGGCGCCTGCGCGCGCGCTTCCAGCTGGGGCTCATCGGCTGGATCCGCGGCGAGCGCATCGAGCAGAACCTCGAGACGCTGGCCGGCGGTCGCGCAGAAGCTCGAGCAGATCGCCACCCGCCAGCCGGTGTTCCAGCTGTGGTGGGTGATCGGGCGCGGTCATCGAGGCGCTGCAGCGAGCACGGCCTCGAGGGCGGTCAGTCGATCAAGCGCCTGCTCGGACTCGCGCGACCGCGAGATCCGCCGCCTCTACGAGCAGGGCGAGGCGCGCTACTGCGCAGAGCCCGCCGGTCGAGCTCCTCAACAACCTGCTGTATTACGTCGGCCGCGCCGAGTCCAAGGGCGCGCGCGTCACCGCGGTGCGCGCCTCCTTCCGCCTGGCGGAGCTGCTGCCGGTCGATGAGAGCATCGAGCAGGAGCGCGAGAACCTCTCCGCGCCGAGCGTCAAGCTCATGCAGACCGTGGCCGCGGCGATCCGCGAGGACCTCTCGCAAGGTCAAGGATGTGCTCGACATCTTCGTGCGCCGCGGCGCGGGCCAGCCGCAGGAGCTCGCCCCGCAGGTCGAGCTGCTGCGCAAGATCGGCGACACGCTCGGCGTGCTCGGCCTGGGCGAGCTGCGCGCCACGGTGCAGGCGCGAGACCGAGCGGCTGGAGAAGATCGTGGCGGGGACGCTCAAGCGCCGACGAGGCGACGCTGGTCGAGATCGCCGCGACGCTGATCGGTGTCGAGGACCGGCTCGACGACGGCCTGGTGGGCATGATCCTGCCGAAGGACGAGCGCTGCCCGAGCGACCGAGCGAGGATCACGAGTTCCAACAGGTGCAGTCCGCGGTGCTGCGCGAGTGCATCCTCAATCTCGCGCGCATCAAGGAAGCGGTCACACAGAGCGTCGGCGGCACGCTGGATGCCGGCGGGCCTCGACAGCTGGCAGGACCTGATGCGCGGCATGAAGGCGGCGCTGCTGATGCTCGGCAAGACGCGCGCGGTGGACGTCATCGAAGGGCATCACCACGCAGTTGAAGCGCGTCATGCAGCCGGGCGCGCACGGTGCTGCCGCTGGGCTTCTCGACCGGTCTGGCCGATGCCATCGTCAGCGTCGAGTACTACATGGAGACGCTGCAGGCCGGACGCAGCGATCCCTGGTACATGCTCGACAACGCGCAGACCTGTGTGCAGGCGCTCGAGCTGCAGCAGACCGCCTCCGTGCCCACGGTGCCGCCGCTAGAGCCGTCCGCGTTCGCGAAGACGGTGCAGATTCCGCGCGCCGCAGTTCGACGCTACGCACGTGGCGGACATGGCGTCGACCTCGCCGGATGTCGGCGTCGCGCCGCCTCCGTTCTGTCGCCTTCCTCCACCGCCAGGCTGCGCGGCGCTCGCCGAGAACGCCGACCCGGAGCTCGTGAAGCTATTCATCGAGGAGGCGCGCGAGGAGCTGGCCAAGATCGAGCGCGCCTTCCCGGTATGGGATCAGAACCCGCTCGAGCGCGAGGCGCTGGTCACGGTGCGCCGCTCGTTCCACACCCTGAAGGGCAGCGGCCGCATGGTCGGCGCGCGCGAGCTCGGCGAGTTCGCCTGGTCGTGGAGAACCTGCTGAACCGCGTGCTCGACAACACGCTGACCCGCATCGCCGCGATCCTGGAGCCCTGCGGGAGGCGGTCGCGGCGCTGCCGCAGACTGATCGAGCAGCTGGAAACGGCGCAGTCCCGTGACGGCGGACGTCGCGGGCATCGCGGCGCGCGCGCACGCGCTGGCGGCGGGGCGGCAGCCGGCCGCTACTGCACGCGCCGCAGCGGCGCCGGCCGAAGATGCGATGCGGCGGCGGAAGCGATGTCCGCCTCGATCGCCGGCAGCAACACAGGCGGAAGAGTCCAACAGCTTCAGTCTGGCGCCAGGAGCTGCCGACACGCGCCCGCGCACGCACAGTCTGAAGCAGAGGAGCCGGCCGCTGCCGCGCAGGCGGAGTCAGCGGCCGAGCCGCCGCAGGCCGGCGATGGACGAGGCGCTGCGCGAGATCTATGCGCGCGAGACCGCGCGCCCACGTGGCCACCGTCCGCGCCTACCTCGCGCGCGAGGCGCAGCTCCCCGAGCCGCACGCTCCTGCCCGAGGAGGTTTACCGCGCCTGCCATACGCTCTCGCGGGCAGCTCGAAGATGGCGCAGGCGCGCCACGGCATCCGCCTCGCGGAGCCGCTCGATCACTGGCTGCGCCGCGCCTTCAGCAGCGGCATCGGCCTGCGCGCCGTCGACCTGACACTGCTCGGCCGACTGCATGGGGGCGATGGAATCGGTGGCCGCGCACCTCGATGAGCCCACGGGCTACTTCGTCAACCACTGGCAGCTGCTCGAGCGCTGACCGAGGCCGAGCGAGCGCTCGATGCAAGGATCGCGGAGGCTTCACGCGCCGCTGCCGGCGCGCCGACGCCGGCGCCTGCCGGGCCGCATGCGGGCGAGCAGCCGCGGAGCCGATCGCGGCCGAGGCGCCGCCCGAGGAAGAAGTGCAGGAACCACTCGATTTTGACCCGGAAGTCGCGGCGATCTTCACCGACGAGGCGACCGAGCTGATCGATGCGTCCGAGCGCGCACTGAGCGACTGGCGCGACAAGCCGGGAAGCGCCGGAGTAGCGCAACCGCGCTCAAGCGGCCGCTGCATACGCTGAAGGGCGGCGCCCGCATGGCGGGCATCATCGCCATGGGCGATCTGAGCCACGAGCTCGAGACGCTGGTCATGCGGGCCGAGAGCGGCACGATTGCCGTCGACGGCGCCGCTGTTCGATGTCATCCAGGCGAGCCTCGACGAGCTGGCGCGGATGCGCGAGGCAGGTCGCGAACGGCCGCCGCGTCGCGCCCGCGCGCGCGATGATCGCGCGCATCCAGGCGCTGACCCGGCCGGGCAAGCCATCGGCCGCTGCGGCGCCGCCCGCTGCGCAGGCTCCCGTTCCGCAACCTCCGAAGCCGGAAGCTCCGGCGGCGGTTGTCGCGACCGAAGCGCCCAGGCCGCCCGCCGCCCCTGCTGCGCCCGCCGACTTCTCGATGTTGGAGCCGGAGCAACCCGCCTCAGGCCACCGAGTCATTGGCCAGCGAAGGCGACACGCGTCGAATCGGCTCAGCTCGACCTGGGGGAGCCGCCGGTGCTGGCAGCCGCCCCGGAGCCGCAGGCGCTGGCGGAGCACCGTGCGGGCGCCGGAGCTGTCCTCGGCGCCCCCGCCGACCGCGCCGGAGCCCGAGCCGCCGCGCCCGAAGCCGTGCCAGCGGAGCTTCGCCCGTGCGGCAGACGCGTGCCGCCGAGGATGTGCCTGGCGGCGCCGCAGCCCGTGCCGCCGGGCCGCGAGCCGGTCGCGCCCGGCGAGCGGCAGGAGATGGCGCGCGTCGATGCCGAGCTGCTCGATCAAGCTTCTCAACATCTCCGGCGAGGCGAGCATCGCGCGCGCCCGCCTCGAGCAGCAGCTCGGCTCGATCGACTTCAACCTCGGCGAGCTGTCGCGCACCGTGACGCGCCTGAAGGAGCAGCTGCGCAGCCTCGAGATCGAGACCGAGGCGCAGATCCTGCATCAGCACGAGGACGAAGGCGGCGCACCGCAGCGAGTTCGATCCGCTCGAGCTCGACCGCTATTCCTCCATCCAGCAGTTCTCGCGCGCGCTCGCCGAGACCGCCAACGACGTGGCGAGCATCCAGCAGCTGCTCGAGAACCTCGCCAAGGACGCGCAGAACCTGCTGCAGCAGCAGGCGCGCACCATCACCGAGCTGCAGAACGGCCTGATGCGCACGCGCATGGTGCCCTTCCAGCGCCACGTGCAGCGCCTCGCGCGCATCGTGCGGCAGGCGGCTTCCGACACCGGCAAGCGCGCCGAGCTGATCGTCGAGGGCGCCTCCGGCGAGCTCGACCGCCAGGTGCTCGAGCGCATGCTGCCGCCGTTCGAGCACATGCTGCGCAACGCCGTCGTCCACGGCATCGAGAAGCCCGAGGAGCGCATCGCAGCGCGGCAAGCCCGACACCGGGCCGCATCCTCCTCGAGCTGCACCGCGAGGGCGCCGAAGTCATGGTGCGCCTCACCGACGACGGCGGCGGCATGAACCTCAAGGCGATCCGCGACAAGGGCGCGCGCGCTCGGGCTGATCGCCGCCGGGCAGCACGCTGAGCGACGAGGACGCCATGCAGCTGATCCTCGAGCCCGGATTCTCCACCGCGGGCGCGATCACCCAGCAGGCCGGCCGCGGCGTCGGCATGGACGTGGTCGCCACCGAGATCAAGCGCCTGGGCGGCGCGCTGCACATGGAGACCAAGGCCGGCGAGGGCACGCGTGTTCACCATCCGCCTGCCGTTCACGCTGGCGATCAGCCACGCGCTGGTGGTGCGCACCGACGAGGAGTACTACGCGCTGCCGCTGCCGACGGTCGAGGGCGTGCTGCGGCTGTCGAAGGCGGAAGTCAGCGCCGCACCTCGGCCGCGATGCCGCGCATGTTCGAATACGGCGGCCAGAAATATCGCTTCCAGCACCTGGCGACGCTTCGTCGGGCTGGAGCCCGTCGCCGCTTCCGGAGCAGGACGTGACCATCCCGGTGGTGCTGGTGCGCGCCGGCGAGCACTCCACCGGTCTGGTCGCCGATGAGCTCGTCGGCAGCCGCGAGATCGTGGTGAAGTCCGTCGGCCCGCAGATCTCGGGCATCCGCGGCATCTCCGGCGCGACCATCCTCGGCGACGGCCGCATCGTCATCATCCTCGATATCGGCGCGCTGGTGCGCGCCGAATGGCGCGGACGCGCGCAGCTTCCGACGGTCGCCGCGGGAGCAGCGGCGACCGGCGCACCTTCGCGCTGGTCGTCGACGACTCGATCACCGTGCGCCGCGTGACGCAGCGCCTGCTCGAGCGCAACGGCATGCGCGTGTTGACGGCGCGCGACGGCATGGACGCGGTGACGCTGCTGCAGGACAACGTCCCGGACATCATCCTGCTCGACATCGAGATGCCGCGCATGGACGGCTACGAGGTCGCGGCGCACGTGCGCAACGACCCGCGCCTGAAGGACGTGCCGATCATCATGATCACCTCGCGCGTCGGCGAGAAGCACCGCGCGCGCGCCATCGAGCTGGGCGTCGACGATTATCTGGGCAAGCCCTACCAGGAGGCGCAGCTGCTCGATGCGATCGCGCCGCTGGTGGAGCGGCGCCGCGCGGCGCAGGAGACCGCCTTGCAGGATGAGCCGTTGCAGGCCGAGGGCAGGTGATCCATGGCCGAGCGCGTCACAAGAGATCTACAGCCTGCTGGTTCCGCTCGTCGAGGGCCGGCTCATCGTGCCGCGCGCCTGCGTCGCGGAGGTGGTCGGCTTCCAGATGCCGTCCGAGATGACCGGCGCGCCGCCCTGGTACATCGGCACCGTGCCCTGGAACGGCAAGGCGGTGCCGCTCGTGTCCTTCGAAGGGCGCCTGCGGCCAGATGATCCCGCCGGCGAGCGGCCGCACCCGCATCGTGATCCTGCATTGCGCTCGGCACGCGGGTCGAAGGCGGCAACTTCGCGCTCGTCTCGCAGGGCTTCCCGCAGCTGGTGCGCGTCAGCTCCGACGTCGTGCGGCCCGACAACTCGCGGGTCTTCCCGGAGCGCGCGCCGGTCATCTGCCAGGTGCGCATGGTGAATGAGACGCCGCTGGTGCCGGACCTCGAGCGCCTCGAGGAGATGATCGCGGAAGAGACGCGGGTCGCGGCGTAGCCGTTGGACGCGCCAAGCTTCAGGTAGCGGTAACACTCCACCGCTGCGGCAATCTTTCAGGCGTTTTACCAGACGCCGTCGGAAACGGCGCCTTTGACAATCGCCGCGCGCGGCGCTAGCCTGATACCGCTACCAGTCGGCCGATAAGAGCTGGCAGGTGGTGTGACGGCAGTGCGCTACAAGAAGGCAGGGGAGACTCTCATGTTGCATCGCGCGCGAAGCTTGTCTTTCCTGGCGGCGTTTGTGGCGAGCACCTTCATGTGGGCGCTACCGGCGGGCGCACAAACACTGCCGCAGCAGATCGCCCAATACACCTTTGCGGATGGCACGGCCGACGGCTGGGCCGCGTTCTTCGACGCGTCGGCGCCCGTTTATTCGGCGGCCGCCACAGAGGACCCCGGCACGGGCAGCCTGCTGACCACAGTCAACTACACGAGCAGCGGCGGCGGTGGCGGCCCTGCGCTGCAGCTTGCCAACCTGATACCCGGCGCGACGTATACCATCACGGGCTATGTGATGTTGACGTCCGGCGAGACCGCCAGCGATGCCAACTTCACGATTCAGCGGCAGGATCCGAGCTGCTCCGGTGGCACGTGCTACGACACGATCGGCACCTACCAGGTGCCCGTCGCAGCCACGGGCTGGGCGCAGATCGGCGGCACCTATACGGTGAGCACGACCGAGACCGGCCTGCTGCTCTACGCGCAGCTCGACCCGGGCACCACGCCGACCACGCCACAATCCTTCTACCTCGACGCGGTGACGATCACGGAGACCGCAGGACCGCCCAACAGCGGCCAGCAGGACAATTCCGGCATCACGAGCAACTTCGAGGACGGCGGCCTGGACGGCTGGTCGCAGAGAAGCGGTGCCAGCGGGCTGTCGAACGTCGCGATCTCCAATGGGCCGCAAGGTGACACCAATGCGCTCTACGTGCAGGACCGGGCGGCGTACTGGGATGGCCCGCAGATCAGCGTCCTGAACAAGATGTACGTCGGCTCGCAGTACTCCATCAGCGTGTGGGTGATGTCACCGACGGGTGACTCCATGAATCTGAGCCTGCAGACGACGCTGACGAGCAGCGGCACGGCGAACACGAACTACACGACGATCGCGACCGTGACGGCGCCGGCGGGCCAGTGGGTTCAGATATCGGCGCCGCGGTTCTCGATGTCGGAACCCTATGATCCGACTCCGGGCAGTGCCTATCTATATGTGCAGTCCTCCAGCAACGACAGCGGCACCAATGGCACGCCTTCGCCCACGGCGCCGTTCTATGTCACCGACTTCCAGCTCACCTATCTGCCGCCGCTGACGATTCAGCAGAACATCCCGTCGATCTATCAGACGCTGGCGGATTACTTCCCGGTTGGGGCGGAAATCGACTCGACGGATCTCACGGGACCGCACGAGCAGCTGCTGGTCAAGCATTTCAACAGCATCGTCTCCGGCAACGACATGAAGTGGCAGGAGACCGAGCCGACGGAGGGACAATTCACCTACACGGTCGCCGACCAGGAAGTCGCGCTCGCGCAGGCCAACAAGATGCTGGTTCGCGGCCACAACCTCGTCTGGTCGACCGGTGCGCAGGTTCCGTCCTGGGTGTTCCTGGAGGCGGACGGCACGACGCCGCTCTCGGCCTCGAACCCCGCGGATGTGCAGCTTCTCACGCAGCGCATCCGGAACCACATCCAGAATCTGGTGCAGCACTTCGGCACGGCGGTGTACGTGTGGGACGTGGTGAACGAGCCGCTCGATCCGTCGCAGCCCGACTGCCTGGCGCACGGACCGTTCTATCAGGTGCTCGGCCGGCAATACATCGATATCGCGCTGCAGGCGGCCCGGCAGTACGCGCCGCCGGGAACGCAGCTCTTCTTCAACGACTACAGTACGACCGATCAGAACCGGCTGCAGTGCATGATCCGGCTGATCCGCTACCTGCGCCACAATCACATCCCGCTGGACGGCGTCGGCCACGAGATGCACGACCACATCGACAATCCGTCGCCGTACTCCATGTACCAGGCCATCGCTACGATCCAGCGGCTCTTCCCGGGCCTGCACCAGCAGGTCACGGAGCTGGATCTGAGCGTTTACCCGGCGAGCGACAACACGTCGAACTACGGCGCCGGCGGCGGCAGCGTACCGGATTCGATCATCGCGGAGCAGGGCTGGCTCTACAGGGATTACTTCGACGTATTCCGGCACCTGAAGGGCAAGCTGGACGCGGTCACCTTCTGGGGAATGGCGGACGACGACACCTGGCTCGACTCCTTCCCGATCGACCGGCTCGATGAGCCGCTGCCCTTCGACCAGCTGCTGCAGGCGAAGCCCGCCTACTGGGGAATAGTGGACGCCACGCAGCTGCCGGGCTACGGCATGACGCTCGCCCTCACGGGTCAGTCCGGCGCGCCGCAGTCGCAAACGTGGACCGTCACAGCGACCAACCCCAGCGAGGGGACCGCATACAACACGGAGATCAACGGCGCCTTCCTGTTCCAGGTGCGCGGCGCGCCGTGCCGCGCGATTCTGACGCCGCCCTCGAAATACCCGGTCGTGCTGGGCAATGTCGGCGGCGGCGGCTCGGCATCGGCGTCCTTCACGGCGCAGTTCCAGCACTGCAGGGACGACGCGCGGTTCGTTCTGTTCGCGCCCTGGAGCGCCAATGTCTATGAAATGGGAACGCTGGTGGAGAAAAACCTGCAACCCTAGTTAATATAGATTCTTTCCCGGCTCACAAACCGCACGGGCGGCGCTGCGTACCTTACGAGCGCAGCGTCGCTCGAGCGGTACTCCACTCAGTATCGGAGCGCTTCCCGTGACGGCCGGATGCAGCGGCCCATTGGTTGCGAGTACCGTCGTCGTGTCGAGCGTCACATCCTTGCCCTCGAGGTCCGTGAAGGTGCCGCCGGCTTCGCGCACGATGACCGTCAGGGCGGCGATATCGAGGATGTTGAGGTCGGACTCGATGACGACATCGAGGGAGCCGCGGGCCAAAAGGTGATAGTGCGCGAAGTCGCCGTAGCCGCGGGCGCGGCTGACGCGGGCGATCAGGGAGCCGAGACGGCCCCACTGTGCGGTGCGCGTCATGGATTTCAGATTGCCCGTGGAGAGAAATGCGGCTGAGAGGTCCGCGACGGTGCTTACGCGGATCGCACGGTCATTGAGGTAGGCGCCGGAGCCTTCCTCCGCCCAGGCCAGCTCGCCGTACGCAGGCGCGTTGGAGACCCCCAGCACGAGCCGACCACCGCGCATCAAGGCTATCTGAGTGGAGAAGTAAGGACACTCCCGCACGAAGGACTTGGTGCCGTCGATGGGGTCCACCAGCCAGACGCTCTCGGCGCCTGCGGAGTGCTTGCCGGTCTCCTCGCCATAGAAGCCGTGATTCGGGAAGCGCTCGCTCAGCACCGCGTGAATGGTCTCTTCCGCCTTCACGTCCGCCTCCGTGACCGGTGACTGGTCTTCCTTGGTGCGGACGGTGAGGTTCTTCTGATAGAAGCCGAGTATCACCTCGGCCGCCGCCTGCGCGGCATCGATGGCGGCTTGCAGCTCTCGGGATGGCATGGTTGCGGGCTCTTCCTCACTGGGAGATCGGATGAGCCTACAGGGAGGACCGATGAATTTCGACCTCCGCACCGGTTATACGCATAAGTGGTCACGCAGATGCGGCCACTCCAGAGCGGCCGTAAAGGTATCGAAATGCTTACATTGACAGGCAAGAATGTGGTCGTGATCGGCGGCAGCCGAGGAGTGGGGCGGCGAGTCGTCGAGACCGCCGCTCGAAGCGGCGCCCGCGTGCTCGCGGTGGCAAGAGGGCAGGAAGCTCTCGATGGGCTGAAACGGTCTGTTCCGGGCGTCGAGACTCTCGCGGTCGACGCAAGCGAAGAGGCAGCGCCCTCCAAGGTCTTCGAGGCCGCGTCCCACCCTCATATCCTGGTTCTGTGCGCGGGCGCCTTTCCGCCGGCGGCCCCGCTCCACGAGCAGACCTGGAAGGAGTTCAGTGCTTCAGGTATGAGCCCCAGGCCGAGCCCTTCTGCGGACAGCTCCTCTGGACCTGGTGGCCGTGATGGACGCCAGTCGGTCGCTGGCGTGAGCGATAAGGCGCTGAACCAGGGGTCCGAGAACTGGCTCGGACAGCCCGTCGGTACGCGCCTGAGCATCGGCGGCGGAGATAACATCGGGTAAGGCGCGAGCCATGTCAGTCAGCATGCTGATGATCTGCTCCTCATCGAGAGCGCAGCTCCGCGCCAAGGTTCGCCAATCGGCCGGGGTCACGCGGGCAAAGTCGTAGTGATCGCCGATCTTCATCGAGAGTCGTTGTGCAATCAGATCCGGGTACGGCAGCTGGCTCGACAGATCGTAGAGGGGAGCGAGTCGCATCTCGTCGCCCGCGCCGATCAGGAAGGAATAGTTCTTGGCATGCGCATCGGTTCCCCCGATCAGCCAATTGAACATGTTTGCCTTGATGAAGCGTTCCACGTCGACCTCAGGGCTCGCACTTACACGGCGGATGAGCCTTGTGATCTGCGAAATGCCGGGGCCACCGTCCTCCTGATACTTTCCTGTTGGCATCAAGCCCAGTGCCTGGCACAGATCCTCCTGATGAATCCGTCGTGGCAGTTGAGTACCAGGGGCCGGCGGTAGCCTGTCGTAGCGTTCGACCACGATGTACGGCTCATCGAGCATGAGCACGAACGATCGGGCTGCGGGCATCTCCAGTCGGGCCGCGATGTCCTGGCATAGATGTTCGTTCTCAACCGGGCCATCAAAACCCGGAATGCAGGGTTTGATGATGTGGGTAGTCGGGGTGCGGCCCCCGGGGACACCCCATCGATTTGTCTCACGGTCCCAATAGAAGGCCGTCTTCGCCTGCGCGCCCGGCAGGCTCATCCTGCCGATATCACCGGGTCGCCGCAGGGCAGAGCTATCGTCGCGCAGCTGATTCAGCCGGGCGCGGAGCTCGTCGACACTGATCCAGTCAATCGCAGGTTTTTGTTGTGATTGGACCTCCACGCGCTGCTCCGGTGTAATGAATTGGGCGGCACCTGGAACATCAGCACCGACGTGCGCCAGGAGTTTGAAGGGATTGCCTGCGGAGACGTGATACTGCTGAGCCCAGCGTTGCAGCACGTTGGGATTCTCCGGCAGGAGGTTCCAGAGGTAGGGCCATACGGATTTCCGGGGATATGCGATCTCCGCCCGTGGCATGGTGACGGAAACGGAATAGCTCTGCGGCGACTCTCGCCAAGCCTCCTCGTAGGTCAGAGATAGACGACCGGACTTATCGGCGAGCACGCGTCCGGCAAGCTCGCCCTCGATGAGGAGTAGAAGCTCGCTCACCTGCGCTCCGACCGTTGCAATCGACGGAAAACCTCGTCAAGCCTGGATGGCTCCGAGACGCGGCCCTCTTTGCCGGATGAGGGTGCCCTCTCATCGCCCAGGGATGCCCGGAGGTCGAGCGTATGCAACAGCTTCAGGACCAAGCCCAGCTCCGCTTTCGGGTTGCCGGACTCCAGGCGGATGACCCACTTTCTCTCGACCCCGAGTTGGGCGGCGAGTGCGTTTTGGGAGAGGCCTTTCTCCTGTCGCTTGAGCCGGACTGCTCTTCCAAGCTGTTCGGGGTTTTGCCAGTGCATGTCCTTCATGAAGGACATTGTACGATATGTCCCTTACAAAGTACATATCCATTGTAAAGTACATATGATCATATGTCACTTATAGCGGACAACGGAGCGGACAAGGTCGGTCTGGCACAATCGCGTCTCGGCGATTCCGCGCCGTGAGGCGGCTCCATGGGAAACAGACTCAGCAAGATCTACACGCGTACTGGCGATGACGGTACGACCGGCCTTGGCGACGGCACACGCGTGCCGAAAGACAGCGCACGCGTTGAGGCGTACGGCACTGTCGACGAGTTGAACAGTGTCCTGGGCGTCCTGCTGGCCGTTCCCGGATCGCCGGACGGGGTGAGCGCACTCCTTACAGAAGTGCAGCACGAGCTGTTCGACCTGGGCGCGGAGCTGTGCGTCCCGGGCCACCTGGTCATCACCGCCGATCACGTCACCAGGCTCGAGACGGCGCTCGATGGGCTCAACGATCCGCTGCCGCCTTTGAAGGAATTCATCCTCCCCGGCGGCGGTCCGGCGGCGGCGGCCTGTCACCTGGCACGGACCGTCGGACGGCGCGCCGAGCGACGGGTGTGGACCCTTGCCCGAGCCGAGACCGTCAATCCCGAGGTGCTGCGCTATCTCAACCGGCTTTCGGACCTGCTCTTCGTCCTGGCACGCGTGCTGGCGCGCCATGAGCGCGGCTCCGAGGTCCTCTGGCGCCACGACCGCAGCAAGCGCGGGTGAGCGATCCAATGATCCGCGCGGACGATGCGTCGCGGCCGCGACGCATCCTGGCCGGGCCCATCCCGTATATGGTCGCACTGGTGGTAGGCGCGCTTGCCGTCGCGCTCCTGATCGTCGGCGTCATCGGCATCGTCCTGCTGGTCGCCGGTCTCTCATCCTGGCTGCATCCCGGCGACGTCGCGGCCGCCTGGGCGCGCACCCTGGCCGGTATGGGGCTCATCGGCGCCAGCGCCGCCCTCGCGGCGCTCCTCTGGCTGGCGGTCGAGCGGTTCGTGGGTCGAGCGGCACAGGAGCAGACCGCCGTGCGGCGTGCCCGCAAGTTCGTGGCGGTCATCGGGATTCTGCTGGCGCTCGTGTGCCTCCCCTTTGCCGCGGCCATCCATGCGAGCGCCCATGCGTCCTGGCTGAGATAATGGCTCATCGGGGCCCGAAGGAAAGACCATGACTCTCACGCAGGCATTCAAGGTGTGGTGGAGCTACAGCTGGCGGGCCAGCATCCTGGTCATCCCGCTCGCCGTCGTCATGACCGCCATATCGCTCGCCGGACTCATCTCCACCGTGTCAGGCATGCTGCAGTCCGGTCAGAGCCTCTCCAGCCTGAACATCGATCAGCTCACGCACCTGGTGTCCGGCGGATTCACCATGGGGATTCTCTCCATGGTGCTCACCGCCGTCATTCAGATATTCGCCATGCGCTGGACACTCAACTCGCGCTGGTCGGACTTCAAGCTGAAGGCCGTGCCCCCGGATGCTGATGCTGGGAGTGAGCCTTTGCGACGAGGAACTTGACGACGCTGACGACGTCCTCAGGCGAGCTCAGGGATTCCGTGACGACGCGGTACTTCCCGTCTACCACGATGCACGGCGTACCCGGTACCTGCATGGCGGTGATTTGAGCGTCCGCCTGACGCATCTCGTTGGCTACACCGAAAGACCGCGCAGCCGTGAGAAACTTCTGCTCGCTCACGCCCGTAAGCTGCGAGTAGTAACGCGCAGCGTCCTCCAGCGACGGCATAGGGTGCCTTACCTGATTCGTCGACTGATCGACGGTTGCAAGCTGGTCCGTCTTCCACACGGCGTCGTACATGGCCTGATGTGTACGGTCCGCGATCCCCAGGGATTGAGCCGCAAAGTACGCCTGCTGAAACATCGGCCAGTCCTCGGTCGGAATGAACGAAGCCGGTAAGTACACCATCTGCGCGTAGTGCGGCAGGCCGTGCTCTATCTGGTGGATGATCGGCTGGAATTTGTCGCAGAACGGGCAGGCGTAGGAGAAGATCTCCATGACCTCCACCTTGCCCGCGGGCACCGTCGTGGTCTGCGGCTGGTCGAGAAGGACGTAGTTGGTTCCCTCGACCCATTGCTGCTGCGCCGGCGCTGCCCGGACAGGGAGCGCCGAGGCGTAGAGCATCACCGCAATCAGCGCCAAACCGATCTTCTTCATTGGAGTCTCTCCGTCTGCCGATGCTCCGCGAGCAACCGCCGGAATCGCGCCCATTCGAACACCGGGCCGGGGTCGGTCTTGCGGCCAGGGGCGATGTCGCTGTGTCCGGTGATGCGCTCCGCGGAGAGTGTGTGATAGGTCGAGAGCAACGCCGCGACGAGACCGGCCAGGCTTTCGTACTGGGCATCCGTGTAGGGAATCGCGTCGGTTCCCTCGAGCTCGATGCCGATCGAAAAGTCGTTGCAGCCACTGCGGCCCTGATATTGCGACTGACCGGCATGCCATGCGCGCATGCCAAACGGGACGTATTGCGTGATGCCCCCGTCACGGCGGATCACGGCGTGTGCCGATACGCGCAGCGTCGCGGTGTCGCGGAAAGACGGGTGAGCCCCAGCCGGCAGGTTGCCGGCGAAGAGATGGTCGATCCAGGGGCCGCCGAACTCACCGGCGGGGAGACTGATGCCGTGAACCACGACCAGCTCGGGTGCGGCGTCCTTCGGGCGGGCATCGAAATGCGGCGACAGGACCTGGCGCACGCCGGCGAGGAGGCCGGTGGCGGGCTCGATATGCATTTCAGTCATGGAGGTAACGCGACAACCCGGCCCACAGCACGGCCATCAGGCCCGTAACGAAGATACCATCGAATGTCCCGGCGCCGCCGATGGAGGCAACCGGGGCGCCGAGCGCTTGGACTGCGCCGAGGTTGAGAAGGTCCGCGCCGATGAGAACTCCGAGGCTGCCGCTGATGTAGGCGAGGGGGGCCGCCCGGCGGCGCGACAGCGCGATGGCGATGATGGCGGTCGCAATGATCGGCACGAATATCGGCAGGGCAATGCCGAATCCCGGCACGGGCTGCGCGAGGAAGTGGCACACCGCGGCCACCAGCAGAGTGCCGAGCGCGCCGAGCAGGAACAGGCGATGCTTGACGAGGAGATAGAGCGACAGGCACACCGGGATGATCGCGCCCCCGACATTGACCGCCAGAACGGTCGCGTGGGTCTGGCGCACCAGGGGCACGATGTAGGTCATCCCGAAGAAGCTGATCGCGCCCGCCGTCACCGTCCGATGCCCCGGCAGATAGGCCACGGGGATGTTGATGTAACTGCCGAGCAGAGACAACGCGAGAGCCGTGATCAGCGCGCCCTCCGAGAGGCCCATCGAGGTCGAGGCAAACCGCAACAGGCGCAGCGTCGCGAGCCCGACCAGGACGATGAGCAGTCCCCAGAAGATCAGCAGGAAGGGCAGCGAGACCGGGAAATACTGCAGTTGTTCCGCGTGCATGGTCGCGGCATCATGCCACAATGCAGCCATGACTTCCGGCAACGCCCTCTACTCCGCACGCGACCTCGCCCACGTCTGGCATCCCTGCACCCAGATGAAGGACCATGAGGATCTGCCCATGATCCCGGTCCGGCGCGGCTCGGGGGTGTGGCTGGAGGACTTCGAGGGCAAGCGCTACCTCGATGCCATCAGCTCCTGGTGGGTGAATCTCTTCGGCCACGCCAATCCGCGCATCAACGCGGCGGTGCGTGCGCAGCTCGACCGGCTGGAGCAGGTGATACTGGCCGGATTCACCCACGAGCCCGTGATCGCTCTCTCCGAGGCGTTGACCGCCATCGCTCCGGCCGGACTCAACCGCTGCTTCTATGCCGACAACGGCTCCTCGGCGGTGGAAGTCGCGGTCAAGATGAGCTTCCATTACTGGCGCAACGTCGGCAAGACCGCCAAGCGGCGCTTCATCACTCTCTCCAACAGTTACCATGGCGAGACGCTCGGCGCGCTCGCGGTCGGCAATGTCGAGCTCTACAAGGAGATCTACCAACCGCTGCTGATGGACGTGATCACCGTGCCCTCGCCGGACTGCTACGCGCGTGAGCGCGGCGAGAGCTGGGCCGAGCATTCGCGGCGCAAGTTCGCCTACATGGAGGCGGCGCTCGCGAAGCACGCCGACGAGACCGCCGCCGTCATTCTCGAGCCGCTGGTGCAGTGCGCCGGCTCCATGCGCATGTACGATCCGGTCTACCTCAGGCTGCTGCGCCAGGCGTGCGACCGCTACGGCGTGCAGCTGATCGCGGACGAGATCGCGGTTGGGTTCGGGCGCACGGGAACCCTGTTCGCCTGCGAGCAGGCCGGTATCCGGCCCGACATGATGTGCCTGTCGAAGGGCCTGACGGCAGGCTATCTCCCCCTGTCCGCCGTCATCACCACCGACTCCATCTACAACGCCTTCTATGATGAGTACGTGAAGCTGACCGCCTTCCTCCATTCCCACAGCTTCACCGGCAATCCGCTCGCCTGCGCCGCGGCCCTCGCCAGCCTCGACATCTTCCGCACCGACGATGTCCTCGCCAGCAACCGCAATCTCGCCACCCACCTCGGCTCTCGAGCCCGCGAGCTGGCGTCACACCCCCACGTAGCCGAAGTCCGCCAGCACGGCATGATCGTCGCCATCGAGCTGGTCCGCGACAAAGCAACGCGCGAGCCCTACGCCTGGCAGGAGCGCCGGGGCCTCAAAATCTACCGCCATGCCCTGAGTCGCGGCGTGCTCCTCCGCCCCATCGGCACCGTCCTCTACTTCATGCCCCCCTACGTGATCACACCGGACGAGATCGACCTGATGGTCGAAGTCGCGCGCGAGGGCATAGAGCTCGCGACATGCGACTGAGCCGCGTCCACGTCCTCGGACCCCTGGCTCCGGGCAGCCGCCAAACGATCGAAGGCGATGCCGCCAACCACCTGATGCGCGTATTGCGCCTCGACCGTGGGGATCCGCTCACCGTGTTCGACGGGCACGGCGGCGAGTATGCCGCGCGAATCGAGGAATTCCGCAAAGGTGCCGTGATCGTGGCGGTCGGAGAGCGGTCGGCCGCCGACCGCGAGTCGCCGCTTTCGCTTACGTTGGCGCAGGGCATCTCACGCGGCGAGCGGATGGATTGGGTCGTACAGAAGGCGACCGAGCTCGGCGTCACCCGGATCATCCCTTTGCTGACGGAGCGCACCGTCGTCAAACTCGATGCGAGGCAGTCGGAGCGCAAGCGCCTTCACTGGCGGGGCATCGCCATTGCCGCCTGCGAGCAGAGCGGCCGCGATCGGCTTCCGGGGATCGACGCGCCGCTGCCCTTGGCTGACTTCCTGCTGGTCAGAGCCGATCCGCGCGCGCGTTTGCTGCTCTCGCCCACGGCCAGCCTATCGATGGCCGGCCTGCCACGGCCCGAGGCAGGCGTCGTCGTGTTGATCGGTCCCGAGGGTGGATTGGCCGAAGCCGAGCAGCGGGCGGCGATCGCCGCCGGGTTCGTTGCCGTGCGCCTCGGCCCGCGGGTGCTGCGCACGGAAACGGCCGCGATTGCCGCTCTGACATTACTCCAATATCAATTCGGCGATTTCAGGCGCGGATAGCCTACTGCTGGAGCTGAAGCGATTTTTTTGCGTCGGCGATCGCGTGCCTGAAGTCGCTCAGATGCGTTTCCCCGGTCAGCACTTCGTCGCCAATCACGAATGTCGGTGTCACGGTGATACCGAGTGCCGCGCCGAGCTGCTTGTTCCGATTTATTGTGGCGTCACCCTCGCCGGTGCTCATGGCGGCCTTCAGCTTCGTCGTGTCGAGCCCCACCGACGCGGCGATCTTCAATGCCTCGTCCTCGGTCAGCTCACCTTTGGAGGCGATGAGGGCGCGACGCAGGTCGGCATACTTCCCTTGCTTCATGGCGGCCAAGGCTACTCTGGATGCTATGACCGAGCTCCCGCCCAGAATCGGGAACTCCTTGTAAACCACGCGGATCGTTGGATCCGCCGCAAGCAGTGCGCTCATCGTGGGTTCCATTGCTTTGCAGTGCGGGCAACGGTAATCGAAAAACTCCACCACGGAGACCTTGCCCGCCGCATCGCCTGCCGTCGGCGAATTGGGGTCCTGCAGCAATTCGCCCTGATCCGCAACGATGGCCGACCTTACCGTATCCGCGCGCTTGGCCTCCGCCCGCTCCTTGGCTCTCGTCAGTGCCGCGATGAGAAGATCCGGGTCGCCGATCAGTCTATTTTGAATGATCGATTCGACCTGCTTTTCCTGCTCCGCCGACAGCGAGGACGGAGCGGATGCCCATCTCGCTCCGCTCGCGAAAACGACGGCGCCGACGATGGCTCCCGCGCCAAAAATCAGCCAAGCCCGTTGCTTCATGGTCGCTTGGACGCCCTTATGTCAACAACCCGGGCATGCGCTCCCACAGCACTCCCATTGGTCGCCGCAGCAGACCGCGCCATGACCGTCGCAGTCAGGCGCACTACCCGCACATCCATCCGCCACAATCGGCTTGAGCTGCAGCACCGAGTCGATTTGCGCCGAGATCGCGTCATAGCCGGCGATTTCGCTTGCAGAATTGTCGACTGAAGGGTTTGACGTCGTGGAGTAATCGGAGCTCGACTCAGTCGGCTGCGAAGGCTCGCTGGCCCCCCCTGCCGTCGCCCGACAAAGGACCGCGCTCGCCAATACAACAGCAATACCTCGTTTCATGTTGAGCCCTCGCTATCGAGCGTTTCGTCGCCGTTACGCCGAGATACGGATTGACCGTCTGGTACTCTCTCTGATGGGCAGTATGCCAAGTACAGAAGCCATGGTGTCGTGCTACGCGTCACAGGAATCGCGTAAAGGTCGCGACTTCGCGCCCTGGCGGGTTCACGCATTCACGAAAATCCTTCTCCCATTCTTCTGCACTTCCAACATCGGCGACAGGTAGAGCTCACTGAGATTCGCCGCGGTGAGCAGCTCATGCGCCGGGCCCGCCGCCCAACGACCGTCCCCATGCAGGAGCAGCACCCGATCCGCACTCCGGCAGCCACGACGCAACCTGCGCCCGCACCAACGACGTCTGAAGCTCAGCCTGCGGTAGCTCCTCCCGCCGCGCCAACCCCGGCTCCGCCGCCCGCGCCCGGAAGACACGGGCAGCAGGCGAGCATGACTGCCACCGCCTCCTCCACCAGGGCCTTCGCCGGAAGAGATTGCTGCGCAGAAGAAGCTGATGGATGACATGGAAAACGAGTTGGATCATCTCGACAGCCGTGCAGCCGCAGTCGAGAGCAGCCTGGAGGCGCTGGAACAACAGCAGCGTCAAAGCGGCTATGGCTTACGCGGCGACATGGTGTCAGCGCGAGCCAATATGCGCACGGATATGAGCAAAGCCAAGGACGCGCTGCAGGGTGCAGACACGGACCGGGCGAGGAAATATCTGGACATGGCAAGTCACGAGATCGAGAAGCTGGAGGCGTTTGTCGGGCGGCGATAAGGGAAACGACCGGACGACTCGCGTTTCGGAGTTACTTGCGACATGGCTGGTTATCGCCAGCTATCTGCGAGCAACCGCCCAAAGTCCGCTTGTACGGCTTGGCGACTTCTCGCCCAAGTGACGGGACGGGCCTTTCAGAACGACTTAAAAACAGGGGTGTATTCTCCTTGCGAGGTTAGGGTTACTTTGCTGATTTTGAACTGTTTGGTACGATAATGGACGCGCTGACCACGATCAGTTCAGCCGCGATCGGCTCTCCTTCAGGACACTGATCTCAAGTTGCTGCGGAAGACGACGAATTTTTCTATGTCACGACGGGCCGTTTTTTATCGGCGGAACAGACGGCGACGCGGGTTTGACAGGCTCGAAATCGACGCCAGAGACCTTGACGACGGCCTGCCACGCGGCTTCTTGGCTGGCGCGATCGTGGACGTGTGGGTGGCGCTGCGCCTCAATTGGGCCTGAGAACTTCCCTTGAGCCGAGGCGAAGAATTGCCCTGAGACGTCGGTTCCGAACTCCGACGCCTGGAGGTACCGACGGGCCGCGGTCTCCGGCGTCTGATTCATGCCGGGAATGAGGTTCACGATTGGGATAAACAGATACTTCAACAACGGGCCAGCGCTTCGCACCACCTTGGTGTCGGTCGCCCCACCGGGCGAGACAGCATACACGGCCATGCCGGAGGGTAGCCGGCGCGCCAGCGCCGCGACCCACCAAGCGATAATGAGCTTCGCGTCGGCATACGCATTGTTGGGCACGTACCTCACGTTCGGCCCGTTGCGAATCAGGGCTTCAACAGCGGCGGTTCGGTCACCCCGGTGGTATTTGGCCGCGAAGGCTGGCACGTCGGTGTACTTGAACATGGGGACGCCCCCTCGGGCTGGCTCCGCACCGGCGATAACAATCCGCGCGTTGGGGCTCAGCAGGTTGGCGCGGAGCAACCCGACAGTCAGTTGATGATGGCCGATCAGCGGGGCCTGAGACGCCTCGACGCCCGCCGCAGTGAGCGCGCGCTTCTTAAATGGGACCAACCCTGCATTTAGCAGCAGGAAATCAATCGGCTTACCTAGCTTAACCAGCTCGGCGAGGGCGGATTGAACGCTGGACGGCGTGTCCAGATCCAGCGCCAGCGGCGTGAAGACCACTGTTTTGTTCTCGGCCGCGAGTTGAGCGGCCGCTTGCTGGGCCCCGGCCAGGCTGCGACCGGTGACGATGATCTCGTGCCAGCCCTCTCCGGCGAGCAGACGGGCTGCCGCATGGCCGAGCCCGGAGGTGGCGCCGGTGACCAGCGCGATCGAATGTTCCATGGGCATCTCCGTGGTGAAGTGTGAAGGCCGAGCCGTGAGGCCAGAGCCAGCTTGCTAATTTCGAACTATTCAGTTATAAAATGGCATGATGGCCATTGTCAAGGAGTTTTGAACCAAATGATTCAAAATACCGCTAGACCGCGGGGTCGACCTCGCAGCTTCGACGAGACGGGGGCGCTGGAAAAGGCGACTCAGGTGTTCTGGTCGAAAGGCTACGACGGAGTGACGATTGACGATCTCGTCGCCGGGATGGGTGTGGGACGGCCGAGCCTGTATGCCGTCTTTGGGGACAAGCGGGCGATATTCTTGCGCGTCCTTAGGGCGTACGCAGAACGGAAGGGCGCATCAGCCGCGAAGGCACTCCTCTCGCCACAGAGTCTTCGCGACTCGATCGCGGACTTTCTGAGGTACGCCGTCGAAAGTGCGACCGAGAAAGGGTCCGCCCGGGGCTGCCTTATGATGTGCGTCGCGCCGATTGTGAACGACGCTGAGGTCCAGCGGTTCCTGCAGAGCGCGGTCGCGGGCGGCGCGGCGCTGGTGGAGCGCCGTTTCCGGGACGGGATCAGCGCGGGAGACATCCCGCCTGACTTTCCGGTAGCCGTGCGCGCGATCCAAGTCACGGATTTTGCTCGTGCCCTGACCATGCGTGCGCAGATAGGCACGCCGCGCAAGACGCTCCTCAAAGAGGCTGAGGAAGCGGCCGACTTGGTCCTCCT
>CAWACM010000015.1:0-962598 GCA_963780455.1 uncultured Pseudomonadota bacterium | reverse complement strand
ATAGTTCAATCATTGAACGATGAGGACCGGCAGCGTGTACCACACCATTGTTCGCCGCCGCATCGAGGATCTGTTCCGCGCCATCAATCAGGGTGACGCCGGACCAGTGCTACGCCAGTTTGCCAAGCGGTTCGAGCATTCGTTCCTTGGCGATTCCGCACTCGGCGGGTCGCGGACAAGTCTGCCGGCGATGCGGCAATGGTACGAGCGGCTCTATCGGCTTCTGCCCGACATCTGCTTCGATCTGAGAACGATCACGGTGAGCGGCGGTCCATGGAACACCATCGTGGTGATCGAATGGGAGGAAACAAATTCCGGCACGGACAATGTTCGAACCGACAATCGCGGCATCCACGTGGTCCATTTGTGTTGGGGCCGCGCGACCAAGCTGATCATTTGTCCAGATACGGCTGGCCTGAAGGCAACGCTTGATCGGCTCTACGCCGCCGGCAATGTCGAGGCTATGGCCGCGCCCATTATTGGATGACGGTTCGCTGGCGAAGCCCGACCCTGTTCGTCCCTGATCTCCCCCGATTCACCGACTGGAAACTCTTCCCCGCTAGCGTCGCATCATCCCTTGGGAGGGGTTTCCATGATCGGCTTTATGCATAAGTCCGCGCTCGCCTTGGCGACAGGCTTTGCTCTGATCACCGCGATTGGCGCCGCGCACGCGGCGGGTGCGTTTGCGGTCGGCGCCTGCGGCGCCTACGGCTACGGCTACGACTACCGCAAGCCGGCCGACGCGCGCACCGCGGCGATGAAACAGTGTTCGGGCAATGCCTGCAAGATCGTCGGCGAAATCCGGCGCGGCTGCGCGGCGCTCGCAATCGACGCCAAGCATCCGTGCGGATCGTTCGGCTGGGCCATCAATTCACACCTCGGCAAAGCCGAGAATGACTCGCTCCGCCGCTGCTATGGTTTCGGCGGCCGCGATTGCGTCGTGCGCGCCTGGGCCTGCGACGAAAAGGGCTAAGCGGCTTTTGCTGTATCGTTGAACGCGGCGCTTAGACGCCGGTCGCTTCCTGCGCGAGCGCTGCGAGAACATTGCCGAGCGTCTTTGCCACCGCAGCGCCTTGCCCGGCAACTCCGTGTCGCGCCGCAAGCCATGCCGGGTCGTTGTAGGTCAACCAGGTTTTGCCGGCTGCATCCTCCCAGGCGAGCGCCTTCAGCGGCAGATCAATCCCGATCGTCTGCGCCAGCTGCATCAGCGGCGTACCGCCTCGCGCATTGCCGAAAATAAGCAGTTCGGTTGGCCGCAACGGCAAGTCGACGGACGTGGCTCCGGCAGCATGATCGACGCGGGTGAAGATGGTCAGACCTTTGGCCTTCGCCGCATTTTCCAGCCGATCGATCGTCGTTTTAGCGGCGTGCTGGCTGGCGATCGTAACAAGTCCATTATCAGCCATTGCCTTATCTCCAGATCTGTGGACGCGGGGCCCTTGGCGTGTTTTCGCGATCGTTTCAGCCAACAGACGGCCGATCGCTCCCGGACATAGCACTTATTGCCAAGACCGGGCGGGCACAGCCACATTGCCGCTTGAAATTGACTGACCGGTCAGTCATATTCTCAAAATGTCTGTTGCACCGAAATCCAGGTTGCCCGCAAAGGCCCGCGATCCGAGGGGAGGTGCCGTGCTCGCCTCGCGTCAGAGTGCGCGCATCGCCAAGACTGCCGCCCGGCGCAACGCCATCCTGGACGCGGCTCTCGAAGAATTTTCAGCCCGCGGTTTTGCGGCTGCGCGTCTTGACGACGTGGCGCGCCGGGCCGGTGTCGCGAAGGGCACGATCTACCTTCACTTCGAGGACAAGGAAGCGCTGTTTCAGGAGCTGATCCGGTCCCAGTTAAATCCGGTGGTCGGCACCTTTGAAACGGCGCTTGCGAGTGAACTGCCGCTGCGCGCCATCGTCGATCAGGCGATCGAGATTTTCGTTCGCGAAATCTACGGCACCCACCGCAAGCAGGTGATACGGCTGATCATCACCGAGGGACCGCGGTTTCCGGCGCTCGGCGAATTCTATTACAACGAGGTGCTCTCGCGCATGCTCAAGGCGCTGCGGGCGAGATTGGCCCGCTCGCTGGAACGCGGCGAGATTGCCGACGATATGCTGATCCGCTTCCCGCAATTGCTCGGCGCGGTATCCGTTATCGCCATCGTCTGGCATGGGCTGTTCGATCGGTTCGAGCCGCTCGACGTGCGCGCCATGATGCGGGCCTATTTCGATCGGCTGTTTGTGCAAGCGGGGAGGCCGGCATGAGCAGCCGTTTGCTGCCCATTGTCGCCGGTGCGCTGGCGCTTTCGCTTGCCGCCTGCAACAACCACGACAATCCCTATCAGGGCTGGGTTGAAGCCAATCTCATCTTTGTTGCGCCCGACGAGGTCGGCCGGGTGCAGACGCTTTCAGTACGCGAAGGCGACGTGGTCAAAACCGCCGACGAATTGTTCACCGTCGATGATGATCTGCAGCGCGCCGACCTTGCCCAGGTCAAGGCATCGTTGACCAACGCGCAGCAGACCTACGACCGCGCCACCTCATTGCTGAAGACCGGCGCCGGTACGCAAAAGGATTACGACGCCGCCGAAATGATTTTGCGCGATGCGCAGGCTCGGCTCAATTCGTCGCAGACGCGGCTGTCGCGGCGCCGCATTTTCAGCGCGGTCGACGGCACGGTGCAGCAGATTTATTTTCGGCCCGGCGAGATGGTGCCCGCCGGGCGGCCGGTGCTGTCGATGCTGCCACCGGGCAACGTCAAAGTGCGCTTCTATGTACCGGAGTCCGGGCTGCCGAACATCGCTTATGGCGACGAAATCAATGTGGCCTGCGATGGCTGCGCCGCGGGTCTCACTGCGCGCGTTAGCTTTATTGCCAGGCAGTCGGAGTTTACGCCGCCGGTGATCTACAGCCTCGACGAACGCGCCAAGCTTGTGTTTCTCATCGAGGCGTTGCCGGAAAAGCCCGGTGCGCTGCGGGTCGGCCAGCCGGTCGACGTCAGGCTCGCCCGCCAGCCAATGCCTGCGCCACAGCCGCAGGCGTCACGATGAGCACAACAGCCGGAGCGGCAGCCGAGACGGCATCAGGCGCTGAGCCCGAGATCGTCATCGACGTACACGGCCTGACCAAATCGTTCGGCGGCCGGCAGGTCGTGCGCAACCTCTCCATGCAGGTCAAACGCGGCACGATTTTCGGCTTCCTCGGGCCGAACGGCTCGGGCAAGACCACGACCATTCGCATGCTGTGCGGGCTGCTGACGCCGGATGAAGGCAGCGGCACCTGCCTCGGCTACGACATCCGCACCGAGGCGGTGAAGATCAAAAACCGCGTCGGCTACATGACGCAGCGCTTCAGCCTCTACGAAGACCTTTCGGTGCGCGAGAATCTCGAGTTCGTGGCGCGCATCTACGGGATGCCGCGCCCGGTGGCGGCGGCCAAAGCGATGGTCGAGCGGCTCGGTCTGCACGGCCGCGAGGAGCAGATCGCCGGAAAACTTTCCGGCGGCTGGAAACAGCGCCTTGCACTCGGCGCCTGCACGCTGCCGAACCCAAGTCTCCTGCTGCTCGATGAACCGACCGCCGGCGTCGACCCCAAGGCGCGGCGCGACTTCTGGAGCGAGATCCACCATCTCGCCGCCGATGGCCTCACGGTGCTGGTCTCCACCCACTACATGGACGAAGCCGAACGCTGTCACGAGATCGCTTACATCGCGTTCGGCGAAGTGCTCACGCGTGGCAGCGTGCAGGATGTGATCGTCAATTCGCATCTCGTCACCTACACGGTCAATGCGCCGCACGGCGAAAATCTTTCGCGGCTGGCGGGCGAGCTCGCAGCGATTCCCGGCATAGACATGGTGGCGCCGTTCGGCACCAGCCTGCACGTCTCCTCGCGTGATGGCGCGGCCCTGGAAGCGGCGATCGCGCCTTATCGCGAGCGGCCCGGCCTCTACTGGGAGCGGGCGTCGCCCTCGCTGGAGGACGTGTTCATCGACCTGATGGGCCGCGCCCGGGACAACTTCCAGTGAGTGCGTACCAATGAGCGCGTCGGTGGAAGTCCGCGGCGGCGGCTTCTTTCGCCGCGCCGGCGCCATGCTGCTGAAGGAATTTCTGCAGTTGCGGCGCGATCGGGTGACCTTTGCCACCATGATCTCGATTCCGCTGTTGCAGCTGACGCTGTTCGGCTACGCCATCAACACCACGCCGCGCTATTTGCCGACCGCCGTGCTGCTGCAGGAATCAAGCGACGTCGGCCGCTCCATCCTTGCGGCGTTGCAGAACACCAAGTTCTTCAAGGTTACGCGCCAGCTCCGCGATGAAGCCGAACTGGACCAGGTGCTCGCGTCCGGCACCGTGCTGTTCGCGATCGAAATTCCCGCCGGCTTCGAGCGCGCGCTACGGCGCGGCGACGATCCGGCGCTTCTGATCGCCGCCGACGCCACCGATCCGGTTGCAACTGGTCCCGCGATTGCCGCGCTCTCGGCAATCGTCGAAACCGCGCTGGTCAACGACCGCTGGATTCCCGATGCCGGAAAGCCGCCGTTCGAGATTCGCGCCCACCAGCGCTACAACCCCGCGGCCTCGACGCCGCTCAACATCGTCCCGGGACTTCTCGGCACCATCCTGACCCTGACGATGCTGATCTTCACGGCGCTTTCGGTGACGCGCGAGATCGAGCGCGGCACCATGGAAAGCCTGCTGGCGATGCCGATCACGCCGTTCGAGATCATGATCGGCAAGATCGCGCCCTATGTGCTGGTCGGGTTCGTGCAGGCGGCGCTCATTCTGGTTGCCGGCGTGCTGATGTTCGGGGTGCCGATCGTCGGCAATCTCACGGTCCTTGCCGCGCTCACCACGCTGTTCATCGCCACCAATCTGTCGTTCGGCTACACTTTCTCGACGCTGGCGCAGAACCAGCTGCAGGCGATCCAGATGTCGATGATGTTCTTTCTGCCCAACATGCTGCTATCGGGCTTCGTGTTTCCGTTCCTCGGCATGCCGGGCTGGGCGCAGGCGATCGGCGAATGGCTGCCGCTCACGCACTACATCCGCATCGTGCGCGCCATCATGCTCAAGGGCTCGACGCTCGCCGACCTGCGATACGACACGCTGGCGCTCGCGGGATTGATGGCATTCGCCATGACAATTGCGGTGACGCGTTTCCGCCGGACGCTGGATTGAGGTGCCGGCTCCGGACTCAAAACTTGGTGTTGACGCCAAGGCGCAGATAGGGACCGACGCGGCCAAAAGATTCAACAGTTAACCCGGCTGCCGCCGACCAATCGATACCATTGATCCGAAAGCCGGTGATGTGCGCGCCGAGCCGCCATTGCTGATAGTCGATGCACCACAGCGCCTGCGCCTCGGGCCCGACAAAAAACGGCTCGGAGAATTGCCAGCCGACGGCGGCGCGCAGCGTTCCGATGGCGGCGATGGAGGCGATCGTGCCGTTGAGCGCGACCATGCTGGTCAGCGTCGGCTGATACCAGACGTCGGCGGCGAGCTGCGCGCCCGAATAAAAGCCGTGGAGCAGGCTGCCCGGATCGTAGGGCGAAAGCCGATAGTCCTGGACGATCGGTCCGGCGTAGACGGCAATGCTGATGCCGTCCCTGGTCACGCGCCATCCGGGCAATGCCGAAGCGGAGAGGAGCCTGCCGTCGACATCGGTGTGCAGCCCGCCGGAAGGGTAAGTGTAACCGCCCCCCGCAAGCAGAAGTTTTAGCGTGAAGCCCGGCCCTACGTAGCAAATGCAATGCATCTGCTACATAGTGCCGGTGAAGCCATCGGCCGCAAAACCGCCTGGCGACCAAAGCAGGCCGCCGTAAAGGAAGGCGCCGTCGCGCCAAAAGTCCGGAGCCGGCGAAGGCGAGAAAAGGCCGTCCGTCCGGCGCGGCGTTGTCAGCTCGGGCCGGCGAAACGCAAAGCAACAACACGGCGGCCGAGGCCGCCCCCAACAACCCCACAACGCCCACTGAGGCTGCTCCCCCCGGTGCGCCTCTCAACTCCCGGATATTTACAAAGATACCTGTGGCTTCCGACAAGTCGAGTTGTATTTCCGACTACCGCAAGCAAAGGAAGCAACTCACTGATTGCATCATTGCATCTGATGCATTACATTATATCCATGCGTACGACTCTTTCGATTGACGATGATGTCCTCAACGCGGCCAAGGAAATGGCCGAGGTGCAGGGGACAACCGCGGGAAAGATCATTTCGGATCTTGCCCGCCGCGCGCTCACGCAGCCGGTGGAGGAATCCTTAATTCACCGGAATGGGTTTCGGGTGCTGCCAAGCCGAGGCGGTCTTGTGACATCGGCGCTGGTCAAACGGCTCGCCGAAGAAGACAGCTGAAAGTCGTGCGAGCCTTGTTTGACGTCAACGTGCTGATCGCCATGTTGGATGCGCAACATGTGCATCACGGCGTCGCCCACGAATGGTGGTCGGTGAACCGCCGCCATGGTTGGGCATCATGTCCGCTCACCCAGAACGGATTTGTGCGGATTGTCTCGCAGCCGCGCTATGCCAACCCCATCGCGCCTACCTCTGCGCTCGACCTGCTCGGGCAGCAAATGATCGAGACTGACCACGCGTTCTGGCCCGATCACGTGTCTGTGTTGGACCAGGAGCTTTTCAACCGCGATGCGATCATCGGACCAAGCCAGCTCACCGACATCTATTTATTGGCCCTGGCCATGACTCACGATGGACGGCTTGCGACCTTCGATCGTTCCGTTCCATTGACGGCAGTGCGCGGCGCGCAACGGCGGCATATCGCGTTCATGTAACATCCTCGGCAATCCCCTGGCATGTCATCATTGGGGACCCCGCGAAGCCGTGCCGTGCGCTATTTCCTCACCTTTATGATCTCGGGCGCCACGGTGTCGATGATTGCGATCCTGTACACCCGCGGCGGCTTCGACCTTATTCTCGGCGCCACCGCGATCGTGGCGCTGGACGTTCGTCGGCCATTCGCGAGGCCGCTGAAGTGCCAGAACTGGAGATTAAGTCCGATCTCGGCCTGCCGGCTCGGGATTGGGAAATTTCCACGTGCCGTTCAGGATTTCGGCACGCGGCCGATAGAGCCGCACCGTGTAGTTCCAGCCGGGCATGATCGGCAGGCAGTTTGGGATTTTTCCGTCGCAGCCGCCGAACTGGATTGTGATAGCGCCATCCGGGTCCTTCTTCGCCGTAACGTTGTTGAGCGAATAGGCGTTGTATGGATTCTTCTCGAAATAGCCGGCGGCGTTGTAGACGCTGACCGACCAGAACGCGTCCACGGGGACTTTCGTGACATGGAGCCTGTAGACGGTCGCGCCGTCGTTCTTGGGCACCATCGCGCCGATATAGGTCGCATCCTTGTCCGGATTGCCGCCCCAGCCTGCCGCAGTGCCGATCAGATGCATGATCGGATCGACTTGGCCCTTGGCGCCGAAGGCGTGCTTAAAGCCGTCCGTGTGGTTGGCGAGCTTCAGCAAGGCTTCGCGGATTTCCTTCAGGCTTGTCTGATCCCAGTTCGGAAGTTCGAGCTTGCCGGGATCCTTTTGGCTGACCTTGATCGCGTCTTGAAGCTTGTGAACCTCGTCGAGGTCCTTTGGGTCGTTGGGGTCGACAAAGGCGCGGATTGCGACCAACACGCAACGGGTGCCTACGTTCTTCTCCGTGAGCGTGTGCGGCTCGTGGTCGTAGGCTACGAATGGAACATAATGGTCTTCGTTGATGATCTGCAACGACATGAAGCGCTTGCCCGCGTCGGGGAGCGTGACCGTCACCGGCGCTGCTGCAAGATCGAACACACCAAAGGAATAGGGCGTGTCGCGGTTTAGCCGGATGACAGTCTGGTCATCGACCGCAGCGGGCTCGCGATTGTGGGCGAGCCTGCCAAGGCCAGCCTTCTTCACATTGACGGCCAGATAGTTGTCAGACTCAGCGCGTGTGAAGTTTTGAACCGTGACCGGCACTGTGTCGGCGGGCGATTGTGCGTGGGCCAATGGAGCTAAAAAAATGAGCACTGGGAGTGCGACGATGGCTCTCATTGTGGGTCTTGCTCCTCGTATACTCCGCAAGAGACTATGCTCGCCATGTGGCACGTCAATGTCCGTTCAAAATCAAAATCGGTCTTCTGCCGTCGCCCGCGCCAGTCGGCGTCTCGCCTCCTTGCTTTTTCTGTGTCGTAGTGTCGTAGCCCGCATGGAGCGTAGCGTAATCCGGGGATAGCATTAAAGCTGCAACGCCGTTCCCGGATTTCGTTTCACTCCATCCGGGCTACGGTCTGTCGTGAAGCGGTAGAAAAAATCTCAGCAGCGTGGTGCGCATGATCCTTGTGAGCGCCGTCCCGTCGTAGCCGGGGCGGAAGCTTCGCGGATCGTGCCGGGAAAAACTCGCGCGTGAGCGTTCGTTATTGCACGCAGCCTAGACCGGCAGAAGCGACCGGGCCGATCGCAGGCTTCGCGACGAAGCCATCCAGGCCGCGCAGCCCAGATGGCTTTGCGATTGCTCGATCGGCTTAAGCGGTCGCAGGATGCCGCGCCGCCATCGCCATAGCAATCAGGGCCATGCCGCCGAACACCATATTGATCCCGACCAACAGACCGAGCGCCCACAGCGCGGTGCCCGGCAGTCCGGCAAAAATGATTGCGGCGAGGATCAGGTCGATGATGCCGCTGATCAGCATCCAGCCCCAACGGCCGGTGAGCTGGTTGCGGTGCTCGATCGCATAGAGGATCGAAGCGATGCCCTCGATCACGAAAAACGCGATCAGCACCAGCGTCAGCGAGACCGATCCGCTGATCGGCCACAGCAGCAGCACGATGCCCGCGGCGATGGCGATGAGGGCCGAGATCAGCGCCCACCAGAAGCCCGGCGCGTGGCGGGCCATAAACGTCGTGATCAGACCGACGATGCCGCTGACCAAAAAGATCCAGCCGATGATGATGGTAAAGGCTATGGTCGCCAGCGGCGGCAGCACGATCGCGATAATGCCGAGAATCATCAATATGATGCCTTCGATCAGGAACATCACCCAGTGCGCGTGAATTGCGCCGGCAACGGCGCGGCCAATGCCCTCGGCCGATGGTTGATTGATCGTCATTATCCTCTCCCTTGGCAGTCTGGATGCCGATTCTCGGGTTATGCCGGAGCCGGCCAGCTCGTTTGAAAAAACGAGGCTTTCCGGTTACGAAATGGTTGAAGCGGTTGCTTGATGAGCCATTTTCGGCAGCGGCGCTAGTCTGCCATAAAAGCAGCCCTTGCATAATAGCGATCGGGTGCCCATTTTAGCCTGCAGCGGCGTTGAGCCTTTATGGGTTCCGTCGTGAGACGGCCACGGTTACGGTGGGGTGACGCCGGATGTACGCGCACCTGATCGTTTCGTGGCCGTTGGCATTTTCGCTTTCCCCCGTCGTACCGACGTTCGAAGTCTTCCGATTTTCTGTCATAAGACTGTAATCGACCGCCGTCATGAGATTGAAATAATTGGGACAGCAGGGGACGCCAGGGGACGCCATGCCGGACACGAGCATCGATTTTGGGTTGTTGGCCGGGGCAGGGGCGCCGCTGCGCAACTTCAAGGCCGGCGAGGTGATCTTCAAAGAAGGCGACCCCGCCGAAGAGCTGTACGTCGTCAAGACCGGCAGCGTCGAAATCCGCCTCGGCAACCGGCTGCTGGACACGCTGCCCGAGCGCAGCATTTTCGGCGAAATGGCCCTGATCGATCATGGGCCCCGCAGCGCAACGGCGGTGGCCGCGACTGACGCGACGCTGGTACCGGTCGGCGAGAAACAGTTTCTGTTCCTGGTGAGCCGTACGCCTTATTTTGCGCTCAACGTGATGCGCGTGCTGGTGCAGCGACTGCGAAGCTCTAACAGCGTAATTTATTAGGCCGCGAGGCGGCGACGCTGCGGGCTTAAGCCCCGGTGCTCGAATGACACACCGGTATCCGATGTGGCTGGTTGATGGATCGGCCCGGCCAGCGATAGCGATATCGCCGGCCGGTGAGTCGCTCAGTTGCCGGTAGGCGGCGGAAGAGTGACGCCGTTCTTGGCAAGCTCATCACGCATGAACTGGAAGTGCTGGTATTGCGTGAGCGTGATCGGCCCGGCATACGATTGCTCTGGAGTTTGCGTGGAGGATATTGGACGTAGGTCTTCATCAGTTGTTTGATGGCGTCACTGATGGTAACCATGACCCAGGTTCGCTCCGTGTAATTGTTCATGAAGATGTCGTAGCGCTCCTGCGGGTCCTGCCAGAGATCGAACACCTGGGGCACGGTAGCGACATAAGCCTCGGCGCCCTTCCAACCGAGGTTGGAATTGACGGCCAGCCCGCCGGTCTTGACGCCATCATCGCCGCGCAGATTGAATACGGCCTTGTAATTGTCGACGCGCGCTGCACCCGGAGTGAGCTCGTTCTCGGTAAAATAGAACCAGCTGTTTCGCCCTGACTTACCAGTGCCAAAAGGAACGGGCGATATGTCGAACTGTCGAAGATGATTGGCTTTCCCTCACGATCCTTTCTCCGGCAGCTTGGCGCCGGCCGAGCGACGCGAAGGTCGCCATATAATCGAGGCCGCCGACGATCTCGGAATTGCGCGAGTGCGGCTTGATCCCGGGCCCCAGGCGATGGACGGAACCCGATTGCCGCCTTCGCGCACGGTGCCCTTTGTGCCGCGGAATGGCGTGTAGCCGGCGTCGGGATAGACGTCCTGCCAGGCGCCGTTGTCGGTGGTCCAGAACACGTATGTATTCTTGTCGAGGCCCAGCGCGCGCACTTTGTCCAGCAGGTGCCCGATGCGAGTGTCGTTCTCGACCACCGAGTCCGCATACTTGGACTTCGAAAGGGATTTGTCCTTGAATTCCGGGCGCGGCATGTTCGGCTGGTGCACCTTCATGAAATTGACGCTCATGAAGAAGGGCGTGTTCGACTTGGCGGCCCGGTCGAGATAGTCGAGCGACGCCTTCTCGACATATTCGTCGAAGAATGGAATGCCGACGACACCCTTGTCCGGTGTATTGACGTATTGGCCATTGATCTTGAAATCTTCCTTCGGCGGCTTGTCCGGCATTGCCCGACAGCGCACCTTTGGTCACGCGCGCAAACATCGCGCGCAGTTCCGCCTGCATATCCGGAAACCAGGTCGGGTCGGCGTAAGTGTAGGCGTTAAGATGGTAGAGGCCACAATATCTCATCTCGTCGTAGCCCTGCGCGTTAGGCAGTGCGTAATCGGCTTCGCCGAGATGCCATTTGCCGGCGAAGAACGTGTTGTAGCCTGCGGTTTTCAGCACCGAGGCCAGCGTCCATTCGGCAGCCGGCAACCGCCGCCCTGACCCTGGAACGCCACCGTTGTCATGCCGCTGCGGTTGGGAATGCGCCCGGTCTGCATGGCGGCGCGGCCCGGAGTGCAGCTCGGCTGCGCATAGAATGACGTGAACATCATGCCCTCGTCCGCCATACGATCAATGTTCGGCGTCGGCATGCCGCGTCCCTCACCGCCGAGATAGCAGCCAGCATCGCCATAACCGAAATCGTCTGAAACAATCATTATGATATTCGGCTTCTTGCCGTTCGCCGCTGTGACGGGCTGGGTCTGCGCCTGCGCGACCCGCACGTTGCCGGTCCCGGCAATCGCGCCCGCCGCCGCGAGCGTGGTGCCGGCCAGCAGCATGCTGCGGCGGTTGACTGCACCGGATTCGGGCGCTTCTTCGCGTCGTTGTTATGATGCGACATGGCTACTACTCCCCTTTCTCCTGCTGACACAGCGAAATCCGAGATGGCCGGGTGGAATTCTCCACCGCTTCCGCATGTCGGGCGGCCGGGCGGTAGCGGCGGCAGTAGTTCGGCGCGCACAATGTGAGCCGCCCTTAATCACTTTTCGTGGAATTTTGATTTCAGGTTGGCTGGGATCGTAACTCCCGGTCTCAAGTCCACCGCGCGGATTTTCTGGAACGCAGCACGCCTTCTGTGCATCGGGTTCGTGCTTCTCCGACCACCAGTCAGTGGTCCACTCCCACACGTTGCCGATCATGTCATAGACGCCATAACCGTTCGCCGGGAAAACGATCGCCTGCGGCGCTTTGAACGATCTCCATGCGGTCGCCAGCGATGATATTCGTCAGAAGAGGCTGCGGCGCGGTTTTGCCTTCGGGCAAAAGCACGGCCGCAGCGTCGAGTTCACCCGCGAGCAGCCGGTGAAATAATTCACCGGTAAGTTCGCTCAACAGGCGCAGTCGGACCTTGGGGTATTTTTCAGCCAGCGCCAGAATAGGGTCGATAAGCGTGCTCTCGGCCAGGGGATGCGAGAGCCCGATGCGCAAGAGGCCGTGAGGTTCGGCGTCGCTCGAGGCAAGAGATTTCAAAGCTTCCGTCCGCTGCAGCAAATCTCGCGCTTGTTCGAGCACTCTGGAGCCAAGCGAGTTCAGACGCGGAGGCTTTACCGAGCGGTCGAGCAACTCGGCACCCAGCGCAGCCTCCAGCCTCTGCACTTGCCGGGTAATCGCAGAGGGCGTCCGGAATAGACGATCGGCTGCACCGGCGATGGACCCGGCTTGGGCGAACTCTACGAGGGCACGTAAATCCTCCAGCAAGGGCGTCTCCTAAGGCGTTCCCGACGGGTAGCTGAATAGTGCGAGGTAGGAATGATAATCGTGATAATAATGAATTTGTAGAATTTTCTGTCCGGCAGCAGAATATTGGCGAATTTGTGCTTCTGCGGAACTCTGGATGCCTCATGCGATGCAAATTCGCCACCACGGGCGGTCCCGAGGTGCTGAACTGGGCTGCCGTCGATGTGGGTGAGCCCGGGTCCGGTTGGGTGCGCCTGCGCCAGGCGGCGGGAGGGCTGAGCGACGGCGGCCGCCGCGGGACCGTCGACAGGCTGCGCTTGTGTCGCGCTAGTCGGGGCAATGGCATCTAAGCCCGACTTTGCCGGATGGCCTATCGTCTTTCGATCCAGCAACGCGTCTCGATGCGGCGCGGAAGCGAAATCGAGGCGCGTAAGAGCGGAAGCGTCGTGACCTCTGTCAGCGGTGGGGCGCAACAACATACATCGCAAGCGGTGAGATCGATGTGCCGCCGTTTGCGCTTGACTCGTTAGGCGTCGACCATGATGAGACCGGTCCATTCCAAACGCCTAGTTGACTGCAAGGATTCTGGAATGGTTATGTCGAAAATCAGCACGATGGGAGTCGATATGAAAATTATGGGCATCTTGATGGCAGTCGTCGCGCTCGCAGCTGCTTCACCTTCGCTTGATGCACGTGCCCAGGATGAGCGCCAATATGCGTACGGCCCGGTCACTGAGGTGGATTACATCCAAGTTGAATACGGCCATTTTGAAGAGTACATCGATTGGCTGAATTCGACATGGAAGCCGACCATGGAAGCCCTGAAGAAAGCTGGGCTAATCATCGATTACAAGGCCTTAAGGGCCACACCAAAATCACCGGATCAGCCCAATATATTTTTGATGATCACTTTTAAAAACATGGCGGCTTATGCCGGGGACAACGGCGATAAAGAGGTCGAGCTGGAAGCAGTGGCCAAGAAGGTAGTCTGTAGCACCGCGTGTCAGAACAAGGCCAGAGTGGCCCGCAATGGATACAGAAAAGTTCTGGGCACTGAATTGATTCGCGAACTCATTTTAAAATGAAATCGCTACACGTGTTCAAAGAGCGCGCGCCGATATTTGATGGCGCTCGCATGCCCTATCGCGTTGGCATCCGCCAGCAGACTTCTTGCGCATAATTACCTACTGGAGACAAAAAAGCACATGCACCTCCGCCTCCCCCCATGAAAGCAATTCGGGCGAGGCACCCAAGCTGCTGGATCGTTGGCCAGGAGCAAAGCCGTTCGGCGGAAGAAAGCCGAGAGTTTCGCGGCCGGGTGCGGCCGCGGATGCGGGCGCCGTGCCGTCTCAGCCGGCTTCCTCCACGACCGCGATGCGATGCTCGCAGAGAAGGCTGCGCTCGCGCGCGACGCTGACGGCCTCGCGACGCTTGGCGACCCCGAGCTTGCGGAAGACGGACTTCAGCCGATACTTCACCGTGTCAGAGGACATGCCGATCAGCCGGGCAATCTCCTTGTTGCTGTAGCCGCTGCAGAGGTACTCAAGAACCGCAAGCTCCGCGGCGCTGAGGCCTCCCGCGGCGCCCTGTGTATGCGGTTGGCTGGTGAATCTGCGTGCCAGATCTTTCAGGAATCGGTCCCGGTAGCGGTCGGGACGGCGCGTATCGCACAGGGCTTCGCGCACGAGCGCTTCGATGAAGCGCTGACCGTCCAGGAATGGCCGCACGAAACCCTGGGCCATGGCCACGTTCACTGCTTCGTTGAACCGGGATTGCGCCTGCCTGACCATGCCGGAGCGATGGAGTCCCGATGCCATCAGAATGTGCACCTCGAGGAGCAGTCGTCCGCCCCCATGTCGGCTTGCCCAATGCCTGATGCTCGCGAGCTCGCTCAATGCGGGCTCGTAACGCTCGGCCACCAGATTGAGTTTCGCGCGGCAGAGCGCGGCGGCGACGGCGACTCTGCGGAATTCGGGCGACTCCGTCGCCATGGCGTCGGCCAACTCGTCCAGATTGATGCTGTTCGCCAACTGCTCGGCCCCCGCGCCGGTGGGGACTTGATTGAGCAGCAGATGCAGCTCGCACAGCTGCACCAGGAGCTCGAGCTGGCGCAGGCGCCGTCGCCGGGCGAGTCGTCGCCCGCGTGCGAGGAATTCCTGCGCGGCGTCGGGCTGGCCGGTTGCGGCGGCGGCGCGGGCGGCCGTGGAGTATGCCGCGGCATAGACATCCACCCAGCCGTCGTACTGCTCCATGTGCGGCAGTGACCATTGGAGCAACCCCAGCGACTCCTGCAGGCAGTCCTTTTCATAGAGCAGCTCGGCCTGGAAGGCGGAGCAGTTGGCGGCGAGATCCGAGTGAGCCCCAAAGCAATTCTCGATCGTCGTTCGGGCGGCCGCCAGGATGTCCGTGGCCTCGAGCAGCCGTCCCTGGGCGAACCGGATGCGCGCCTCGTGGAATCGGGTGAAGATGTCGCTGTAGATCAGGCCACGCGCCTGGTAGTGCTCGCGGGCGACGAGGGTCGGCTCGAGTGCGCGCTCGAGACGGCCTGACTCGTAGTATTTGGCGCCCAGGGATTCGGAGGCGCTGCCGAGAACGAGATGATCGCCGGGCCGCAGCGTGCGCAGCAGCGCCTCCTTGGCGAGCAGGTTCTCCAGGGTCATGGGGACATTCTCGTATTCGGCGAGCAGGTCTCCCACGACCTCGATCTCCGTCCGCAGGTCGCTCGGGGTCTCCGTGTGGTCCGTGTCGCCGACGAGCTGCTCGTAGTCGGCGCGCGCCTCGCCCAGCTCGCCGCGTTTGATTGCGCGGCAGATCCGCGTCAGCATCAGATGGGGATTCGCCGCTACCGTCGCGGGCGGCAGCGCTTCCAATGCGCGTACGGCAACCTCTTGCAGCCCGCTCTGCATCAGCCGCCAGCCACCGGCCTCCTGGATGATGGTTGCGAGCAGCACGTAGTCCTCGGCCTGGATGGAATGATTGACCGCCTGCGGGATGTTGCCGCGCTTGGAGAACCATCGCGCGGCGATGCCGTGCAGCTCCCGGTACTTGCCCATGTCCTCGGCGGCGAGACGCCCGCGAAGGTACTCGGCGATGAGTTGATGATAGCGGTGGATGCGCCGGTCTTCCGCGAGCGGAGTCAGGAAGACGCTCTGTTCCACCAGGCGCTCGAGCAGGAGGCCGCCATCGTGACGGTTGCAGAGCGCGTTGACGAGGTCGGCGGTGAGATTCTCCACCACCGCCGTGCGCAGCGCGACCTGCTGCATTTCGGCAGAGAGGCCCATGAAGACCTGCTCCGAGAGGTAGTGCGCCAGCTCCGAATCCGATCCGGAGAGACCCACCAGCCACTCCTTGTGATCGGCGCTGCGCTCGAGCGACAGCGAAGTCAGGCGCAGCGCGATGGGCCAACCCTCGGTCCTGCGATAGATGCGGCGAATATCCTCGCGATCGAGCGCGACAGTGCGGTTGCGCGTGAGCAGCGCTTCGGCTTCGGACTCCGAGAACCGCAGATCCTCGGCCTTGATCTCGCGCACGTGACCCTCGGCCGCGAGGATCGACTGGTCGAGCTTCGGGCAGTCGCGCGAGGCGATGACGAAATGACAATTTCCGGGGGCGAGCCGGATGAGCGACTTCAGAGCGTCGGTGACCGCTGCGCTGTCAGCGCGGTGCACGTCGTCGAATATGAGGACGAAAGGTCGGCGCACCCGCGCCAGGTGATTGACGATTGCGGAAAGCATTGCCCGAGCGGGCAAGTCGGGCGGAGTGATCGCGACGTCGCCACGCTTCGCGCCGCCTCCCTGTGCGGTCACCGCGAGCCACACGTAATGCATGAAGCGCTTCGGGTCGGCGTCGTCCTTTTCCAGCGTCAGCCATGCAACCAGGAATGAGCCTTCCTCGTGCCGCTGTCGCCACTGATAAAGGAGGCTGGTCTTGCCGTATCCGGCGGGCGCGTAGATCAGCGTCAGCCGGTTCGAGAGAACCGCATCGAGGCGCGCCAGCAGCGCATCCCGCCGGATCTTGTCTCCCATCCAGGGGGGCGGTGCGGTCTTGGTCTCGATCAGCTCATTGGCGGGGAGCGCCGTCATCTCCTGGACATCTCCAGTTGCAATACCGCGCCCGGTGAGGCGCTGAGGCAGCTCATGGCCGGATCTCGATCGCCAAATTATTACCCGTTTTCGGGCGCCTCTGCACCCATTTTGGCCATTGCCGGGCCAGAGCCGCTGGCTGAGAGTAGGACATCTTCATTTGCGCACTGGAGAACGGGGAATGCGGGTCGGGGTGGACGTTGGAGGCACGAACACGGACGCGGTGCTGATGGAAGGGAAGCAGGTCGTCGCCTGGACCAAGAACCCAACTTCGCCCGAAGTCAGCCGCGGCGTCGCGGCCGCCATCGAAGCCGTGATCTCGAAGGGGGATATCCAGCGGGAAGCGGTAGCGGCCGTCATGGTCGGCACCACGCATTTCACCAATGCGCTCGTGGAGCGCAGGGGATTGGATCGGGTCGGGGTTTTGCGGCTCGCGAGTCCATCGGGCGAGGCGCTGCCGCCTCTCACGGCGTGGCCCGCGGAACTCGCCGCGAGCGTCGGCGATGCGGTTTATTTGCTGCCCGGGGGCTACGAGGTCGACGGCCGGGAAATCGCGCCCCTCGACGAGGGCAGGGTTCGCGCTGCCGCCCGGGAATTGCGCCGCCGCGGCGTTACCGCAGTGGCGGTCACGTCGGTGTTCGCGCCGCTCAACGCGGCCATGGAAACGCGCGCTGCCGCGATCATCAAGGAGGAGCATCCCGACGCGAGCATCACGGTGTCGAATGCCATCGGCCGCATCGGTCTCATCGAGAGGGAGAACGCCTCGATCCTGAATGCCGCGCTGACGAGCCTGGCCGGGCGCATCGTCTCCTCGTTCGAAGGGGCGTTGCGGGGTCTCGGCATCGCCGCTCCGCTTTACCTCACCCAGAACGATGGCACTCTCATCTCCGCCGCGCGGGCCGCCGCCTATCCTGTGACCACCATCGGCTCCGGTCCCACAAACAGCATGCGGGGAGCCGCCTTTCTCACCGGTTGCAGGGATGCCATCGTCATGGATGTGGGCGGGACCACGACCGACATCGGCGTGCTGACCAACGGCTTTCCGCGCGAGTCCTCGATCGCGGTCGACATCGGCGGCGTGCGCACCAACTTTCGGATGCCCGACGTGCTGGCGTTGGGCTTTGGTGGCGGCACCCGCATCCACCTCGACCCGTCGCTCTATCGATCCAACGGGCTCGATGAGAATTCGCTGCGCATCGGCCCGGACTCGGTCGGCTACCGGATCACGGAAGAGGCCATGATCTTCGGGGGCCGGGTTCTGACGGCGAGCGACGTCGCCGTGGCCGCCTCCTGGGCGCATTTCGGCAGCGGCGGGCGGCCGCCGGATTTCTCCCCGGCCGTATTGGCGGCAGTGCTCTCCCGGTTTCGGCGCCTGTTGGAAGAAGGAATCGACCGGATGAAGACCTCGCGCGAGCCCGCCAGGATCGTCGCCGTAGGCGGCGGAAGTTTCCTCATTCCCGATTCGCTGACCGGAGTCGCAGAAGTCATTCGCGCGCCGCATGCGCACGTGGCAAACGCCGTCGGAGCCGCCATCGCGCAGGTGGGAGGCCAGGTGGAGCAAGTCGTCAACTACGACGATGTGCCCAGGCCGGTCACCATGGAGAGGCTGCGGGCCGAGGCGCGCAACCGTGTCACGGCGGCGGGCGGCGATCCTGACACCGTGGACATCGTCGATGTCGAGGAGGTGTTTCTGAGCTATCTTCCAGGCCGCACGGCGCAAGTGAGGATCCGGGCGGTCGGGGATCTCGGACGTCAGCTCAGAGGAGCGAATGCGCACAGCGATGTGAGCGCCGGAGCGGCCGATGGCCATTGAAGCGCAGGACCTGGCCGACCTCGCTCGCGGCGCTGCATTCCTCGGATCAGGCGGCGGCGGCGATCCGCACAATGGGCGCCTGCTCGGTGAGGCCGCGGTCGCCCGGCACGGGCCGATCGCCCTCATTGCGGCGGAATCCCTTGCCGATACCGCGCTCGTAGTGCCGTGCGGCTGGATCGGCGCTCCCACCGTCTCGGCGGAGAAACTCCCGAACGGCCGCGAGGTGGTGGCCGGTCTCGAGAGGCTCGAGCGCCTGATGGGCCGCAAGATCGATGCGGTGATGCCGATCGAGATCGGCGGCGGCAACGGGCTCGCGCCGCTCGTCGCCGCGGCGCAGTTGGGCCTGCCGGTCGTCGATGCCGACGGCATGGGTCGGGCTTTCCCTGAATCGCAGATGGCGATCTTCAACATTCGCGGGCTCGCCGCGTGTCCTGCGATCCTGACTGCGGCATGCGGCTCGACGATCGTGATCGAGAACAGCGACAACCTCGCCCACGAGCGGATTGCGCGCGCCGTCGCGGTGGCGATGGGCGGCATCGCCCACATGGTGGAGTATCCGCTGACCGGTGCGCAGACGCGGGAGAACGCCATACGCGGCAGCGTCTCGACGGCGATCGGAATCGGCGCGGCCATCCGCAAGGCACGGCGAGGCGGCGCGGACCCCTTCGCGGCACTCTTCGAGGTGATGCGCCGCTCGGCGCTGTACGGCCATGCGGGGGTGCTCTTCGACGGCAAGATCGTCGACCTCGAGCGGGAGACCCGCGCCGGATTCTCCGTGGGCCGCGTCGTCGTCGAGAGCTTCGGCGGCGGCGACAGCATGGAGATCCTCTTCCAGAACGAGAATCTCATTGCCCGCAGGTCCGGCGAGGTTTGCGCCATGGTGCCCGACATCATCACCCTCATGGACCGAGAGACCGCCGACTGCATCACCACCGAGCGGCTCAAATACGGCCAGCGAGTGAAGGTGATCGGCGCCGCCGCGCCGCAGTTGCTGCGCGAGTCGCGGGCACTTTCCGTCGTCGGTCCCGCCGCATTTGGATTCACCGAGCGCTACCGACCGATCGAAGCGCTGAACGGCTGGGAGAAGCGCTGATGGCGGATCCGGCGGCCGAGCAATACGCGAATGCGCCCGTACCCGAGCACGCCACCGTGCCATGGTGGCGCGTCGCGTTGATCATCACGAGCTTCTCGATCGCGCTGCCCGCCTTCCTCTATGGCGCTCAGGCCGGACTCGCTCTGGGCCTGAAGCAAGCCGTTCTCTCCGCGTTCATCGGCGGCCTCGTACTCTGTGCCGGCGGCTCCCTCACGGCAGTCATCAGCGTACGCACTCGGCTCACGACCTACCTGCTGGTGCAGAAATCCTTCGGGCGATCCGGCGCACTGTCGGTCAATGTGGTCATGGCGATCGTCCAACTCGGCTGGTTTGGCGTCAACGTTTCCTTCTTCGCCGAGGCGATGCTGGCGCTGGTCAATCAGCTTTACGGCGCGCACGTTCAGTTCGCCACTTTCCTCATCGCCGGCAGCGTCCTCATGACGGTGTCGACGATCTATGGTTTTCGCATGCTGGAGCGGCTCGCGCTGGTGACGGTGCCGCTCTTCGGCGTGGCACTGGCGGCAGTGTGCTTTGCCGCCGTGCATCGACACGGCGTGGTGCTCATGCCGCGAATCGCCCCTCCCGTCCCGATGACCTTCGGCGTAGCCCTTTCCGCACTGATTGGCGGGAATATGGTCGCGATCGCCACGATGCCGGACCTCACGCGATTCATCCGCGGCTCCCGCGGAGCGGTCTCGGCCATGACACTGTCCTATCCGCTCGCGGCGCCCTTCATGATGCTGATGTCGGCGGCCACGGCGCTCGCGACCGGTCAGACCGATATCATGTCTTTGATCGTCGGCTTCGGGTTCGGCGCGCCGGCACTCATTCTCCTGGTCCTCTCCAGCTGGACGTTGAATGCGCTGAATCTCTATTCGGCAAGCCTGTCGCTGTCCGCGACATTCCCGCGGATCTCCCCAACGGCGTTTACGGTATGCGGAGGGATCGTCGGAGCGGCTTTTGGGCTCGCGGGCATCATCAACGCATTCGTCCCCTTTCTGCTGGCGCTCGGCGTCGTGATTCCCCCGATCGCAGCCATATACGTCATCGATGCGCTCGGCATCCTGGGTGACGCTCGAACGAGGGCAGACTCCGGCGCATCGTCCGCCGTCAACTGGGTGGCGATTGCGACCTGGCTCGGCTCGATAGCGATCGTGGTGCCGCTCGATCTGTATTGGCACGCGTTCACTGGTGTCTCGACGCTCGATGCCACGGTCGTGGCGGCGATCGCCTACTTGACGGTCAAGTGGACCCTGGGACGCAGCGCCCGCCCGGCGTGGTGATGGGCGGATGCGCGCCGGGGTGGGCAGGCGCGGCGCGCGCGGCTGATGGTTCGACGGCCGAATGCTCGGCCGGATGGCGCAGGGGTATTGAATGCACAAACGATCGGTGATGCTGCTTCTGGTTGCGCTGCTCGCGACGTGGATGAGTGTGAGTGCGGCCGAGCGCCAGGGGGCGCCCGTCTCGCGGCTGGCGAAGCTTCCGGACAGCTGGTTCCTGCAACATGTCGGCGGCAAGCGGGTGATCGTTGACGGACACACGCTCGATCTCAGGGTGCAGTACCTGTTGAGTCGCTACAGCAAGGCAGACAAGAAGAAGCCGGGCGCGCCCACCGTCGCGACCGCGCAGGGGCGCGGCGCGATCCGCAGGATGGCCGCCCGCGACTGGCTGCTGACCACGCAGATTCCTGCGGCGGTGGCCTCGGTAAAGGATTACGAAGTACCCGGAAGGGGTGGGGCGATTCACGTTCGCGTCTATCGTCCGCGCGCGTCCGGCAAGCTCCCGATCATCGTCTACTTCCACGGCGGCGGCTGGTTCTTCGGTAGCGTTGCCGCATCCGACCGCTCCAACCAACTGCTGGCTGCCGAGGCGAGGATGATGGTCGTCGCGGTCGACTACCGACTGGCGCCCGAATTTCCCTATCCTGCGGCCTGGAGCGACGCGCAGGATGCCTACGCCTGGGTGGCTGAGGAAGCGAATCGCCTGGGAGGGAGCCCGACCGACATCTGCGTGGGCGGCGATAGCGCCGGCGCCGACCTCTCCATCGCCGTGACGCGCCGACGGCTGGCGGCCGGGCAACCGGCACCGGTCTGCCAGCTCCTCTATTACCCGGCTCCGGACGATCGCCCGGTGGACGCCATGCGGCGGACCTATCGCTCGGCACGCCTCTTCGGCGAAGGCTTCGGGCTCGACCGATCGTTCATGGACTACGTCTTGCCCGCCGTCTTCCAACACCGCGACCGCCAGGATCCGGAAATCTCGCCTCTCTTCGCCAAGAGCGTCGCCGGCCTGCCGCCGACCTTCTGCGCGATCGCGTTCTTCGATCCGCTGCGCGACTCACAACGAGCCTACGCCGCGCGTCTGGTGCGGGCTGGAGATGCGGTGACCTTTTGGGAATTCCCGACGCTCGCGCACGGCTTCCTGCAGATGACCGCGGTCAGCCCCGCGGCCCAATTCGCAGCGACGCAAACGGCGAGGGCATTTGGCGCGTTTGCACGCAATGCGGCCACGGTGGCGGCCCGGGTGAATGGCCGGTAGCGCTGCGGCGCCACTCAGTCGATGTCGAAGCCGAGGCCCATGACGCACGGATCGCGGCGCGTATCTGTGAAATCTCCCGCTCGGCAGCCGCGCCGCCGCGGGTGTTGGTATGCGCCGGTCGCTTCGTCGGTAACGGCAGGCATGGGCCTCCGGCGTCACGCTCGCCGCGTTCACGCGGCCTCGGCGCATTACCCGAATGTTTCGTCCATTACCCATGATGCGTCTGGCGAGGATCGGCGCGGGTGCCATAATCATCCTGCGTTTTCCGCGTTTCCCGCTGCCGCCGTACCGAAAAAACCAGGCCTCACAACCGCGATCGGGGAGAGCTTCAATGAGCAGAATCGTCGGCCGTAAGTACCAGATGGGCCTGTTGGCAGGCTTGATGTTGGTTACGGCCATTACTGCGCAGCCCGTCCTGGCTCAGACCGCCGGCGAGCAACTTCCGGCGAGCCTCTCCGAGGTCATCGTCACCGCAACGTACGCGGAGTCGGCGACCAAGACGGACACGCCCATCGTCGAGACCCCGCAGACGATCAGCGTGGTAACGGCGCAACAGATCGCCGTGCAGGGCGCGCCCAACCTCCAGGATGCATTGCATTACACCGCGGGCTTCGATGAGCTCGGGAACGACTCGCGGGGAGACTTCTTCCAGGTCCGCAGCTTCCAGCCGGAAATCTACGTCGATGGGCTGAAGCGCAATTTTGGCTTCGTCTATCTGCCGCGCATCGAGACGTGCACCATGGACCGGCTCGAGGCCCTGGTGGGTCCGTCGGCCGTTCTGTACGGTGCCGGCAGCGCGGGCGGTCTCGTCGACATGGAGAGCAAGCGGCCGGAGTTCGACTTCGGCGGCGAGGTGGCGGCCCAGTATGGCACCTGGGACCGCAAGGAAGTCGATTTCGACGTCACGGGTCCCATCAGCCAGACGGTCGCGGCGCGCCTCGTCGGGGTATACCTCGATTCTGACATGCAGCTCAACTACATACCGAACGACCGGCGCCTCCTCGAGCCTTCCGTGACCTGGAAGCCGACGAGCGGCCTCACTGTGACGGTCATCGGGCTCTATCAACAGGACTACACCGGACCGAGCCAGGCCTACCTGCCCATCACCGCTTCGGTCTACGCGGCGCCGGGCCGCGCGGTGTCGGACTACACCCTGATCGGGGAGCCGAGTTTCAACAGGGGCCCCAAGACGGATTCGTCGGGGACGCTGCTGATCGATTACCGGATCACGGATTCGCTGCATTTCCACAGTGGGACGCGGATCGAGGACGACAACACCACCTATAACGAGATCTTCGGGACCTGGTCCGATCCGCTCAATCCTTTCACCGATGCCAATCAGAGCGTGCTGGCGCGGGCGTTGTTTGCGTATCGGGCGCACTACCACACCGTCGAGACCGACAATCACCTCCTGTACACGCTGAAGACGGGGCTGTTGACGCAGCGGATCCTCGCAGGGTTCGATGACTCGGACTTTCAGCAGACGGCGATCCAGGCTTACCAGCCGGCTTCGTCCATCAACGTCTACGATCCGGTGTACGGCAACGTGCCGGTACCCGCCTTCGGACCGTCAACACGCCAGAATCTGCTGGACGTCGGCGCCTACGCGCAGGATCAGTTGGAACTCGATCGGATGTCGCTGGTGCTCGGACTGCGTCACGACCACAGCACCACGGAGAACACCGGCCTGCCGACGGCGGAAGCCAACGTGATGACCTACCGGGCCGGCCTCTCGGTCAATGCGGGTTACGGCCTGTGGCCCTATGTGAGCTACGCCGAGTCCTTCGACCCCATCTCGGGCTTGAATCAATTCAATCAATCGTATGTGCCCTTGTATGGCAAGCAATACGAAACCGGCGTCAAGTGGCAGCCGGAGCGGTCGACTCTGATGTACGCGGACGTGTACGACATCACAGAGCGCAACGAGCTGGTCCCGGATCCGACCAATCCGGTGTTCGAGATCCAGGCCGGCAAGACCTACGCGAGAGGGTTTGAGTTTCAGGCGAACCAGAACATTCCGGGGGACTTGAGCCTGTCCCTGAGCTACTCGCACAACTCCACCCACCAGTCGGGTCAGACGGAGCAGCAAAACGACGTCCCGAAGGACGTGGCAAGCATATTCGCCATCAAGTCGTTTGCGCTGCAGCACGGCGTCAGAATCCGAGCGGGCGGCGGCGTACGGTATGTGGGCTCGCAGGTCGCCGATGATGCGGCTCCGCTGGTGGTCGTGACGCCGAGCGCCACTCTCGTCGATGCCGTGTTCTCGGCCACGGTGGAGCATTGGGAGCTGCAGTTCAACGCCCTCAACCTGTTCAACACGCATTACTATGCGAGCTGCAGCGCCTACGGCGGCTGCTTCGTGGGCGACCGGCGCACGATCAATGGCACATTCACGTATCGGTTCTGGTAGCGGGAAGCAACGATGAGCCTCGATAAGGCGCGGGACGATGTCGATCCGGAGATCCGCAAGTTCGTGGATGCCGTGGGCGCCGCATATGCCTCGCACGGACGCTTCGACCGGCTGACGCCCCTCGAGCAGCGCAGGGTCTGCGAGCTGGTCCGGGCGCCCTGGCGCCAGGGGGGGCCTGCGATGGCATCGACCCGGGAGCTCTCGATCCCGACCCAACGGGGGCCGGTGCGCCTGCGGCTCTACGATCCGCGGGCGACTGCATCACCCAAGCCCGCGTTGATCTATCTGCATGGAGGCGGCTGGACGCTCTTCAGCATCGACACGCATGACCGGGTCATGCGCGAGTACGCTCACCGCGCCGGAGTCGTGGTCGTGGGGGTCGATTACGCCCTCGCGCCCGAGGCGCCTTTTCCCGCGGCTCTCGAGCAGGTCGTGGAGGTAGCCCGATGGCTGGCGCGGGGCGAGGGCGGCCCGGGAATCGATGCCCGAAGAATCGCGATCGGGGGGGACTCGGCGGGTGGTAGCCTCGCGGTCGGCTGCGCTCTCGCGCTGCGGCAGTCCGGCGAGGGCGATCAGCTCAAGGCGCTGCTCTTGATCTATGGCGGCTTTGACAACGAGCCCTCCCCGGAGGCCGATCGCCGCTACGGCGGGCCGGGATACATGCTCACGCCCGAGGAACGGGTCATGTTCTGGCGTAACTACGTCCCCGATCCCAAGGATTTGCAGAATCCCCTCGCCCGTCCCATATTGGCCGATCTACGGGGTCTGCCGCCCGCCATGCTGGTGGTGGGGGAGTGCGACATCCTCATCGATCACAACCGGCGCATGGCCGAGCGCTTCGAGGCGGCCGAGGTTCCGGTGCGCCTGAGCGTCTATGCGGGCGCCACTCACAGCTTCATCGAGGCGATGTCGATCGCCGCCGTCGCCCGCCGGGCGCTGCAGGACAGTTCCGACTGGCTGAAACACACTTTGACGGACGGTGCCGGCAGCGGGACGTAATGAGACCAAGGCGCAGTGACGCCCCGCGAGATACAGGCCGCGAGGTCTTCGGCGGCACGATCGCAGGCCTGACCCGTCGAGGTTTTGGAGACGCGCAGTGAGCCGCGCGCTGCGCTCGGCGCATCGTTATGTTGGAATCATCTTCGCGGCCGTCTGGCTGATGCAGGGCCTGACGGGCGCGTTGCTGGTGTTTCACTGGCAGCTGGATGACTGGTCGGTCGCGGGACCGGCCGCACCCCTCGATGTCCGCGCCCTCAGTCAGGCTCTCGGCGGCTATGCCGCCCGGTATCCGGGCCACACCGTCGCGGCGATCTATGCGAGCGGCGGCGAGCCGGGGCGATTCGATGTGGTCCTGGACCGGCCTGATGGGCGCAACGACATCCTCCGCGTGGATGGTCGCGGCACGGTTCTGCGCCGGCGACCGGGCAATTACCACTGGCTGCGCATCGGCCCGTATCAGATTGCGACCTATCTGCATCAGACGCTGTTCGCGGGAATCGCGGGACAGTGGTTCATCGGCGCCAGCGGCTTCGTATTGTTGCTCCACCTGACCGCCGGCCTGAAGCTCGCGTGGCCGCGCAGCGGCTGGCGGCAGGCGTTGTGGCCGGCGGCGGCGATGCGCACACCAACGGGCAGGCTCTGGGGGCTGCATCGCGCGCTCGGTCTCTGGCTCGCCGCGCCCGCCATGATGATCGTGGCGCTCGGGGTCTGCCTGGCCTTTCGCGATCCGCTCGCGATGCTGACAGGTAATCCGGATCGGAAGCCGCAGCTCGCCGGCGCCGCGGCGATCCCGCCGGGCGCCCGAGCCGTCACGCCGGCGGAGGCGATCGACACCGCATTCGGGCGCTATCCGGCGAGCGCGCTCGCCGCGCTGATCCTGCCGACCCCGTTGTCGCCCTGGTATGAGGTGCAGGTGCGGCAGTCCGGGGAGTGGCGGCGGACGGATGGGCTCACGACGGTGGACGTCAGCAGCCGCGACGGCCGCGTGCTCGCCGATTACAACGCTGAGCGGGGCCCGCTGCTGAAGCGGATGCTCGACTCACTCTACGCACTGCATACCGGTTTCGCAGGCGGCCTCTTCACGCGCTGGCTCGCCGTCCTGATCGGCATCTGGCTGGCCGTCATGATCGGTCTCGGCCTGATGTTGTGGAGCACACGAAGAGCGGCGCGCGCGCGGCGCCTACCTGAATTACGCGCTCATTACCCGAATTGAGAGCTGAGAAGTGCCTGTCGTGCAGTCAGAATGGCTCGACCCGCCCGCCAAGCAACGTGGCGCATCGGAACCATGAGGAGGGCATATGTTTCGGGTGGTCCGCTGTCTGACGGTGTTGGCGCTCTTCATCGCGGCCTGCGCAGCGGGCGCTTCACCGGCAATCGCCCGGCAGACGACTCTCCAACGAGCTCCCGGCTACCACATCGTCGATCGCATACCGATGACCGACGGTTGGTGGGATTACGCCACGTTCGATCCGGTTCACCGGCGGCTCTTCGTCTCGCGCGGCGACGGGGTCTTCGAGCTCGATACCGGCACGGGTCTGATGGATCCCCAGGTCATCCCGGGATCCGAAGGCCGCGGCGTCATCGTCCTGCCGGGCGGAAATGAAGCGCTGGAGGACATGGCGGGCTACTCGGTCGCCGTTCTGTTCGATTCCGCGGATGGGCATGTCAGGAAGATGTTTAGCTTGCGGCAAGCGCCGGATGCCGCCGTGTGGGAGCCGGTGGGCAAGCACGCCTGGGTGATCGGCAGTCATGGCGAGGTTTACCTGCTCGACCCGCTCACGCTGCAGCAGACTGCACGCATCGACCTCGGAGAGCGCCTCGAGTTCGCCGCAACCGACGGCCACGGCCGTGTCTTCGTGAACGGCGTGGACTCGGCATCCGTCATCGCCGTCGACGCCTCCTCGCTCGAGGTAATCGGCCATTGGAAGATGAAGGGCTGCAAGGAGCCGACAGGGATGGCCTATGCGGCCGCGGCGAACGTCGTGCTGTCGGTGTGCACGAACAAAATGCTCAACGTCCTCGATGCGACAACGGGACAGCAGCTCGAGACCCTCCCGGTCGGGGAGGGGGCCGACGCGGTGATCTACGATCCGGTGACCCGAGAGGTGTTCGTGCCCTCCGCGGTGGATGGCCTGCTGACCGTGTTGGTGGTCAATGGACCCAAGGACGTTCAGGTCCTCGAGCAGGATCTCACGCAGATCGGCACGCGTACCGGTGCAATCGATCCGCAGACCGGGACCTTGTACCTGCCCACAGCCCGCTTCGGGCCCATCAACAAGCTGGGCTGGCCGGAGGCGCTGCCGCGAACCGTGGAGCTGCTCGTCATGAAGCCTGCCGCGGCCCGCTGAGCGCGGGCGCCGCGCCGATCCCGGGGTGGATGAGATGTCCTACTTGAACGTGAGATTCTGAATCGTGTCCCTGACGTTCCGCTGTGACCGTCGCCGACAGGCAGCGCGCCGCGCTGCTGCGCAAGTTTGCCGACCTCTATGCAACCCAGGTCGAGTCGCTGGCGCAGATCGAGTCGCGCGACAACGGACGCGCGATCCGCGCGCGGCGATATCGGATTGCATGCCCAGTACTATCACTGGTTCGCATCTCTTGCCGACAAGCACGGCGGCCGGACCATTCCGATGGACGACAGTGTGCATGCATACACCTCTCGTCTGCCGGTCGGTGTGGTGGGCACCATCGCCCCCTGGAACGTGCCATTGATGGCGGCGGCATGGAAGACCCTCGACTACATCGGCATCGGACGCAAGGAGGGCGCGCGGCTCGTCACCGGCGGGTCGCGAATCGACCGCGAGGGGCTGCGCAAGGGCTATTTCGTCGCGCCCACGGTCTTCGCCGATGTCTCGCCCGGTATGCGTATCGCCCAAGAGAAGATCTTCGGTCCCGTTGCAGCGATCATCCCGTTCGATGGCGAAGACGAGGCGATCGCGATCGCGAATCGCACTCGTTACGGGCTCGCCGCCGGCCTGTGGACGAGCGATGTCGGCCGCGCGCACCGCGTCGCCGCCGGCTGGAGGCCCGGATGGTATGGGTCAACACCTACCGCTACATGCCGGTGGTCGACGCCCTATGGCGGATTCAAAGCGAGCGGTTGGGGCCGGGAAAACGGCGTCGAGGCGCTCGACGACTACCTCGAGACCCGGACCACTGTGATCTCGACGAACGGCACCTTCGCCGATCCTTACGCCAATTGAGGAGCTCGAGCATGCGCCTGGATGGAAAGCTGGCAATCATGACGGCGGCGGCCTGCGGAATGGGGAACGCGGGCGTCGAGCGCTTCGGCTTCACCGCACGTTGAGCACACACATGACCGCACAAGACCTGTTCGAGGCCACGGCCTCCGAGATCGCCGCTTTCGCGCGCGAGCAGATGCTGGCGCTCGTCGTCTCCAGCTCCGGTAACGAGACGTTGACAACACCCTTGCCGCTCCTCACCGAAACCGATGCAACGGGAGCCGCGACGTCGTTTCTCGGGCACTTCGCGCTCTCCAATCCACAGGTCGAGCTCGTGCGGCGGCAGCCGCGCGCGCTGGTTCTCTTCCAGGGCCCGCACGCGTACATCAGGCCGGGCTGGGTGTCGCGGCCGGGATGGGCGCCCACGTGGAATTACATGCTGGCGCAATTCGAAGTGGAGATATCACTGCTGCCGCAGGCCAGCGACGAAGCCATCCGCGCTCTCGTCACGGCACTCGAGGGCGATGACCCGGACAGTTGGCGAGTCGAGCAGGTGGGGAAGCGCTACGCGTCGATGGTGCAGCGCGTCATCGCCTTTCGCGCCGCGGTGATCGGCAGCCGCGGCCGCTTCAAGCTCGGTCAGGACGAGACCGATGAGACGTTCGCGCAGATCGTCACCGCGCTTGGCGATGCGCCGCTCGCCGCCATGATGCGCCGACGGCGTGAGCTTCCGCGGTGAGCCCGGTGACGAGGGTGAGGAGCGCGGGGAGGCTGCGATGATGCCGCTTCTGCAGGGCATCCGCATCATCGAGGTCGGCTCGATGGTGCTCGGCCCCTACGCGGCCCAGATCCTCGCCGACCTCGGCGCGGACGTGATCAAAGTCGAGCCGCTCCAGGGTGACTTCGCCCGCGAGTCGCATCCGCGTGGCGCGACGGTCGATGGCGCGCTCTTCGTCAACAACAACCGCAACAAGCGGGCGCTCGCCATCGACCTCAAGCGCGAAGAGGGCAGGGCCGCCTTGGCCAGGCTTCTCGCCAAGAGCGACGTGTTGCTGCACAACATGCGCGCCGACGCCGCGGAGCGGCTGGGGCTCACATTCGACGCGGTCGCGCGGGTCAACCCGAGGATCGTCTATTGCGCCGCGCCGGGATTCGGGCACGGCGGACGATACCGCGACCGTCCGGCATATGACGATATCATCCAGGCGGCAAGCGGGCTCGCGGCTCTCTGCGGGGGGCCCGGCGCCCCTGCCTTCGTGCCGACGATCATCGCCGACAAGGTGACGGCGCTGCACGTGGTGCACGGCGTGCTTGCGGCGTTGCTCGCCCGCGCGCGCGGCTTCGCGGGCGCCATCGCGCTGGAGGTGCCCATGTTCGAGGCCATGGTGGGGTTCCTCATGAACGAGCACCTGGCGGCCGCAACGTTCGATCGGCAAGGCGCGACGGGCTATCCGCGCATTCTGTCGGCCAACCGCGGGCCCTTCCGGACAGCCGACGGCTGGATCGCGGTGCTGCCATACACTGGCGAGCAATGGCGCCGGTTTCTCGAGGCGATCGGGCGCGCGGACGTTTGTGGCGAGTCCTGGTTCAAGGACGCCCGGGTTCGCCAGGCCCGCATCGATGAGCTGTACTCCATCGCGGCCGAGACATTGCCGCGCGCCACGACCGACGAATGGATTGCGACGCTGTCGGCGTGCGACATACCGTACTCGAAAGTCAACTCGCTCGACGATCTGCTGCGCGACGGGCATCTCGCGGACGTCGGGTTCTTCCACGCGGATCATCCTCCCTATCCGGATGACATAACACGAGCGCTGCGGCAGCCGATCGGTTTCTCGGGAATCGAGCCATGCTGGGACCGGCCGCCGCCGGCGCTCGGGGCGGACAGCCGGGCTGTGCTTCGGGAGTGCGGGCTCGAGGTGTCGGAGATCGAGGCGCTGATCGAGCACGGGGTGGTCAAGGTTGCCGCGGAGCCCGGCCTGCCATGAGCTGCCCGATACGATCGCTCCGTGTGCCGCCGACAGGCGATAGGAGCAGCGTTTCATGACTGCAGCGATGATGGAGAACGAGCTCGGCGGGTTCACCGCGCAGAACGAGCCGCTTCTGAGCTACGCGCCGGGCTCCACGGAGCGGGCGAATCTCGAGCGCGTCCTCGAGCGCATGGCGGGTGAGCGGCTGGACATGCCGATGGTGATCGGGGGACGGGAAGTCCGCACGGGCAAGACGGAGGAAGTCCGGATGCCCCACGACCGCGGTCACCTGCTCGGTGATGCGCATGTCGCCGGCGCCGGCGAGATCGACGCTGCAATCGCCGCGGCGCGCGCGGCGTGGCCGCACTGGTCGAGTCTCCCGTGGCGAGAGCGGGCGGCCGTATTCCTGCGCGCGGCCGACCTGCTGTCGGGCCCGTGGCGCGCCATCCTCAACGCGGCAACCATGTTAGGGCAATCGAAGACCGTGCAACAGGCGGAGATCGACTCGGCCGCGGAGCTCATCGACTTCTTCCGTTTCAACGTCCAGTTCATGCTGCGCATCTACGCCGAGCAGCCGATGGCGGCGCCGGGGACATGGAATCGGGTGGACTATCGGGCCCTCGAGGGATTCGTCTACGCGGTCACGCCGTTCAATTTCACGGCCATCGCGGGCAATCTTCCGGGTGCTCCCGCGCTGCTCGGCAACACGGTCGTGTGGAAGCCCGCTGCAACCGCGCGGTACAGCGCCCACTACCTCATGCAGCTTTTGCAAGCGGCGGGTCTGCCGGGCGGGGTCATCAACCTCGTCCACGGTGATCCGCAGGCCGTGAGCAGCGCCTGCCTTGCGCACGAGGACCTCGCGGGGGTCCACTTCACCGGCTCGACCGGCGTGTTCAACCGGCTGATTCGCGCCGTTGCCGAGGGCACCTATCGCTCCTATCCCCGGATCGTCGGTGAGACGGGGGGCAAGAATTTCATCCTGGCGCATCCGAGCGCCGAAGTCGATTCGCTGACGACCGGCGTAGTGCGGGGCGCGTTCGAGTACCAGGGCCAGAAATGCTCGGCGGCATCGCGCCTCTTCATCGCTCAGTCGCTCTGGCCGCGAGTGCGGGAGCGTATCTGCGACGCCATTGCGGACATCCGCGTCGGCGACATCCGGGACATGAAGAACTTCATGGGGGCCGTGATCGACGAGCGCGCATGGCGCAAGCACGATGCGGCGATCGCCGAGGCACAGTCTCACGCCGCGGTGAGTATCGAAGCCGGCGGCCACACTGACATGACGCGCGGCTACTTCGTGCATCCGACGCTGCTGAGAACCACCGATCCCGGCGTGCGGCATATGACCGAGGAGCTTTTCGGCCCCATTGCCTGCGCCTACGTCTATCCCGATGGGCAGTATGGGGAGATCCTCCGCCACATCGATGGATCCAGTGGCTACGGCTTGACCGGATCGATCTTTTCGAGCGACCGGGCGGCGATCGCCGCGGCGGCGAACGGCCTGCGGTATGCCGCCGGCAACTTCTACATCAATGACAAGCCGACGGGCGCCGTCGTCGGGCAGCAGCCATTCGGCGGCGCCCGAGCCTCGGGCACGAACGACAAGGCCGGCTCGATGTGGAACCTCATCCGGTGGGTCTCGCCGCGGTCCGTCAAGGAAAGCTTTGCGCCGCCCACCACGTATGGCTACCCCCACATGTTGGAATGACCATGCGCAGCCGTGACGATCCGCCCGCACGTCTGCTGATGAGCCTCGACGCCGAGCCCATGCATTGGCGGCAGATCTCGCTGGTGGCGCTCTGCATCGCGCTCAACGGCATGGACGGGTTCGACGTCCTGTCCATCAGCTTCGCGGCGCCCGGGATCGCCCGGGAATGGGCTATCTCCCAAGCCGTGCTCGGTGTCGTACTCTCCATCGAGCTCTTCGGCATGGCGCTGGGATCGGTCACCTGGGGCAACATCGCCGATCGCATCGGGCGGCGGCCCTCCATACTCTGGTGTCTCGCCCTGATGGCTGCCGGTATGTTGGCCACGGCTGCCGCGCCCACGTTGTATTTCCTGGTGGCGACACGCCTCGTCACGGGATTCGGGATCGGGGGGATGCTGTCGGCAACGAGCGCGATCGTGGCTGAGAGCTCGAATTCGCAGCGCCGCGACCTGGCTCTCTCGTTGAATATTGCGGGATATTCCGCGGGCGCCATTCTGGGTGGCAGCGTGGTCTCGGGCCTCCTGGCCGATCACGGGCACTGGCGGTCGGTGTTCCTGCTGGGCGGTGTGGCGAACCTGATCCTGCTGCCGGTGGCCTGGGTGCTGATGCTCGAGTCGATCGAATATCTCAGCGGCAGCGGCCGTCCCGCCACGCTGGAAAAGGTCAACAGCGTGCTCAGGTCGTTCGGGAGGGAGGATCTGACGGCACTGCCGGCGCCGCGTCCGCGCGGCGCGACGCTTCCGCTCGGAACGCTGTTCTCGGGACGGCTCGCTTCCGCCACCGTCCTCCTGACCGTCGCGTACCTTACTCAGATCATGGTCTTCTACTTTGTCCAGAAGTGGACACCCAAGATCATGGTCGATCTGGGCCATTCAGCCGCCGAGGCGGCCACCGTCCTGGTGATTGCGAACATCGGCTGCTTCCTCGGCGCCGTCTTCATCGGAGTGATCTCGCAATGGGTGCGACTCCTGCCGGTGGTCGTTGGTGCGATGGTCGCGGCGTTCGTCTGCGTCGCGGCGATCGGAGCTCGGCCATGGGGCCTCGCCGGCATGGCTGCCGTGTGCGCCTGCTCGCTCTTCTTCGTGAACGCCGCGGTAGTCGGCCTCTATCCGATCATGGCCCGCACGTTCCCTTCCGAGGTTCGGGCGAGCGGCATCGGGTTCGCGATCGGTGTCGGCCGCGGCGGGGCGGCGCTGGGCCCGATCGTGGCCGGGGCGCTTCTCGCGGCGGGGCAGCCCCTCGGCAGGGTGACCCTGCTCATGGGTTCCGCCGCGCTCGTCGCGGCGCTCATGATCGTGATTCTCTGGCGGCGTCCCGTCCTCGCCGTCGCGCCTGGAGAGTAGAGGCGCTGCGACCCCAACTTCCAAGCATCTCGTCGGCCACGTGCCCGCCGGTTACCCATTTGCGCTCCCTTGTACCCAATATTGGCATTGGCTCGCCGGCTGCCAGAGACGAAAGTGGGTTCTCCTTCGGAACCGGACGACACACGAGGTTGGCATGAGGGTCGCGAAAGCGGTGGTCGCGCTGATGGCGCAGACATTGGGGTTGGCACTGGCATTGTCGATGCATGCGGCGTCGGGTGCAGGCTTCCAGATCAAGGTTACGAGCCCGAAGGTGCGCGCCGGGGAGCCGGAGCTGGCCGTCGATCCCAGGAACGCGGACAACATCGTCTTCTTCGCCATGACGGCCACGCGGCCGTTCGTGCCGCTCGGGAAGGGACGGTGGTGGGCACAGAAGGGCTTCCTGGATTGTCAGATCTCGGTATCGTTCGATCGGGGCCGTACGTGGACGGACCGAGGCAATCCGTTCATGACTGGGCGACAGACGCTTTGCGCTGACCCCATGGTGGCGTTCGGCCCAGACGGAACCGTCTATGCCGCGGCGGACGGGATGAGCGTCGATCCCACGAATCCCAAGCATTGGCTGCTCGGCGAAGTGGAGGTTTCCCGCTCGCTGGATGGGGGCAGGACCTGGACGTCTCCCATCATCAGCGGCACGCCGTACGACCGGCCGTATCTGGTCGTCGACGACTCGGATGGCACGGTCTACCTCAGCAGCTCCTGCGCCGATCCCATCGCCTCCTACTGCCCGGCGCACATGCGTTTCGTCCTGGCGTCGCGCGATCGTGGACTGACATGGTCGCGACCCGTCCGCATAGACACGCCGGACTATCCTTCCCGCGGCGGCGGCTTCATCTCGGCGGCGAACGGCTGGCTCGCCGTCGCCTATGTGAGTCCGACCGGCCCCGATTGCCCTTGCCTCGTATTCGGCCGCGCGCGCAATGCCGGGGCGAGCCGGCTGCAGTCCAGGGTGCCGACGTCGCAGCCGATCGGCCTGTTTGCACAGGTGGCGGCCGATCCCAAGCGGGGCGACACCTATGCGGTCGTCGCGCAGTCACGTGACCGGCTGAGCTACCTCGTCTATGTCACGCGCGACGGCGGTAGATCCTGGCATGGGCCGGCGGAGATCGAGAATTCGCCACGGAAGGTTGGATTCAAGTCCTGGGTCGCATTCTCGCCCGAGGGGGTGCTGGGCCTCGTCTGGCGTGCGGACGACGCGCCACCCGCCGAGGTTCCGGTTACGAAGGAGGAAGTGCAGCCGAAGCGCACGTTTCCCTATGCGCTCTGGGGAGCGATCTCGCGGGATGGCGGTGCAAGCTTCTCCCGGCCGCTGCTGCTGAGTGACGGGCCATCGCCAGCCCCCAAACTCGGGGAGCTCGGGCCGCCCGATGACGAGTCGTTCGTCACTCTGGGGCGCAATGACATGCATTATGCCTGGGGAGACTGGCGGGGAGGCGACCTCTCCGCTTGGTATGGGCGTATGCCGCTGCCGCAGTTCGGGCGCTCGCAGGGTTCTGGTGTATTACAACATCTCAACTAAGCTCGTCGTGGCGGATGGCGCCTCCACCCTGTGTTACATCGCGCCGGGAGAGTGGATCAGAAGCCCCAAGCGGCGGGTGATACTAGAGCCGTAACCAGTCCCCGCAGCCGCCCCTCGGACCCGCTTTCTGGGACGCGGAAATGGAGCGAGGACCGGATGGGCGCTCCCGCAGGCCGGTTTCGCGCCGCCTCTTTCCACCCACCGCGTGAATGATTATCATCCACCACGTGGTGACCCTTCCCCGAGTCGTAGGAGCTGCGCTCGCAGAGCGCCTGAAGGTCATGCCAGCCGTGGTTGTCACCGGCGCTCGGCAGACCGGCAAGAGCACTCTTGCGGAGCATCTTGTGCCGGGCGAGCGGCACTATGCCTCATTGGACGATCTCGACGTTCTCGACCTGGCGAGGCGCGACCCTGAGGGGCTCTTTGGAGGTGAACGACCCATCACTCTCGACGAGGTCCAGCACGAGCCTGGACTTCTGCGTGCTGTGAAACGGGCAATTGATCGCAACCGCAAGCCCGGGCGCTTCCTGCTCACCGGTTCAGCCAACCTTTTGCTGATGCGCCAGGTCTCGGAATCGCTGGCAGGGCGCGCGAGCTATCTGACGCTCTGGCCGATGACCAGACGGGAACAGCGCGGGCTCGGTAGGTGCGGGGTCTGGAACGAGTTGCTCAGTGCGCCGGATGGCGATTGGAAAGAGTTGCTCGCTCGCCAGCCCGATGACCCCGATGACTGGATGGCGTTCGCCCGCCGGGGTGGATTCCCGACGCCGGCGCTCACGCTGTCCAAGCCGCAGGAGCGGGCGATCTGGTTCGACGGCTATGTTCGGACGTACCTCGAGCGGGATCTCCAGGATCTCGCTTCCATCAGCGCCTTGCCAGACTTCCGGCGTCTGATGCGCGCGACCTGCCTGCGCCTCGGTCAGCTCGTCAATCAGACTGAAGTGGGACGTGATGTGTCGCTTCCGCAGTCGACGGTGCATCGCTGGTTGAACCTTCTCGAAACGTCATACCTGCTCGTGCGGCTGCCTGCGTACGCGGTAAATCGCACGAAGCGGCTCATCAAGTCCCCCAAGCTCTACTGGGCTGATATTGGACTCGCCCTGCATCTTTCCGAGGCCGAAGAACTCACCGGCGCTCACCTTGAGAACGTCGTTCTGCACGATCTGCTGGTGTGGCGAGACTCCCGACTCGAGCGCGCCGAGATCGGATACTGGCGGACCGCCAGCGGCGAGGAAGTAGATCTCGTGATCGAGGAGAGCGGGAAGCTCTTGCCGATAGAGGTCAAAGCTACCACTCGGCCGCGACTTGGCGATGCCGTGCATCTGCGCTCGTTTCGGGCCGAGTACGGTAAGAAATCTCGCGCCGGACTGCTCCTACATACCGGTCCCACGCTCGAGTGGCTTGCACCTGACATCCTTGCCGCGCCTTGGTGGCGGGTTTTGTGACAGTGGAGGCCTCGTGCCGAGAGTGTGCCGAGCTCAGATTGCGTGCGCCGTGATTGTGCCTGGGTGAGCCTGGTGGCCCTGAAGCGGCCATTCCGACCTGTGCGCTAAGCTAATCCGTTTGATGTCCACGTGCAGAAGGATAGTGGCGCGCGGCCGGAGCCTCGCCGCGGCAGCCGCATCAGCCGCCGTGCAGTTGCGCGACGATGCTGCTGAAAGATCGCGCCGCAGCCACGTCAGCGGCCGTGAATCGGTCCCGATCGCGCAGGTCGGTAGCGGCGCCGGCAGCCAGGAGCTGGCGCACGACGGCTGCCTCGCCATTTCGGCTGGCAACGATCAGTGCGGTATCACCCAGAGCGTTGCGCGCATCCTTGTCGGCATGCAGCGCGAGCAACTTTTCAACGACACCCGTGTAGCCCATGCTTGCGGCAAGCAGCAACGGCGTATCGCCGGAGCGAGTGCGCGCGTCGATCCGCGCCCCATGCATCGCAAGCCAGGCGACCGTTTCGGTCTTGCCGGAGCCGCACGCGGCTGCCAGAGGAGTCACCCCCATATGGTCGGCGGCGTCGACCTGCGCGCCGTGTTGGACGAGGAGTTGCAGGACTGCCGACTCGCCGGCCTGTGCGGCGTCCCAGAGCGCCGTCCGGCCGGCTCGATCCCTGAGCTCCGTCAGAGCGCCCGCCGCAATCAGCGAGTGGACCGTTCCGACATCGCCCCGCCGCGACAGCAGCATCAGTGCCGTAGCGCCACTCTCGTCACGCACGTCAACCGCTGCGTGCTTGGCAACCAGCGCGTTGACGGTCGCAGAGTTGCCAGTCCGTGCGGCAAGGAGCAGTGGCGCGGCGGAGCCATCTGCGGCCCGGTTGGGGGAGACGCCGTTTGCGAGAAGCAAGGCGACGACTTCCGGTTGGTTGGCACGGATGGCGACAATCAGGGAGGCGGCACCGCGTGAGCCGGTCGCCTCGTGCTGCGCTTGCGCACTCAGCAGGGCCTTCACCGAATCCAGCGCGCCCGATTCAGCCGCGATCGTCAGGACGGGCGTCCCGTCGGGAGCCGTCGCATCGACGCTGCCGCCATGCTGCAGGGAAGCGAGGACGAGCTGCGGGGAGTTGCGTGTGACTGCGACCGCGATGTCGGGCCAGCCTGAGTAAAGATCGGGGTGAGGCGGCACGGGGTGCCGTACGGACGTGATGACCTCTTGGGGGGCTCGAGCCGACATACCGCGTGTGATGGCCGAGGCCCCTTGCGCCTTCAAAAGGCTGACGCATCGTGCAGCGCCGCCAGACATCGCAAAATCGAGCGCCGACCAGCCCTGAACATTGCGCAATGTGACGCTTGCACCCGCTGCCAGGAGGCGCTGCAGCACCTCGATATTCCCGCTGCGCCCGGCGTGCATCAAAGCCGTGTTGCCGGCGTGATCGGCCGCGTTCACCGCTGCGTCCGCGCGCAACAGCTTGGACACCGTCGCGATGCTGCCCGAGTCGGACGCGAGCATGAGAGGTGTGATGCCGTATCGATCCGGCGTGTCGGTCGCGGCGCCCCGCTGAATCAGGAGGGCGATCACATCCGAGTTGCCGGCTGCGGCGGCGCGCGCCAGGGCGCCGCGGCCGAACTCGTCTCGCGCCGCGATGGTGGCGCGGCTGGCGAGAGTGCGGGTGGCCACGAGATCTCCCCGCTGGGCGGCGCGCCAGAGCGCCTGCACTGCGAGGCTGTTACCCATCGTCGGCGTCGGCATCGGCGTCGGCATCGCGCCGCCGCGATTCACAGGCGTTTGCTCCGGGCGGTAGCCCAGCGCGCGAGCCCGTGCAAGCCAGCGCCGCGCGCCCGCCATGTCCGGGGGCGTCGCGTGCGTGAGTAGGGTGCCAAGAGTGGCCGCCGCGCGGGCATGTCCCTGAGTTGCGGCCTTCTCGAGCCAGTGGCGCGCCAGATCTGGATCCGCCGGACCAGCGAGTCCTTCCAGATAGAAGACGCCCAATAGATACTCGGCCTGCGGGTCACCGTTTGCCGCCAGCCTTGCGAGCGCCGCGGCGGCGGCGTCGAAATCGTGCAGGCTGATCTCGGCCTCGATGGCCGCGAGGGAGTCTGATTGCGCTGCGCGCACGGCACGACCCGCCGCGAAGGCAAGGAGGAGAGCGATGGCGCCGGCAGCGATCGCGTGGCGCAGGCCGCTACGTCGTCCCATACTTGGTCTCGACCTGAATGCCGATGCGTCGGAGGAAGTCCGATGGCAACACGCCGCCGGCATTGACGATCACCGCATCATTGCGCAGCTCGAACGCCTGCCCGGCCAGCTCCATGAGCACCGAGCTCGTCGCGATCTGACGCACCTTCGAGCCGAGCAGGAGCCGCAATTTCCCGGCCCGCTCGGCCGCCTGGACGCGCTGCCGGTTGGCGGGCTTGGCGCGATCGAATGCCTCGCCGCGATAGGAGAGCGCGACACTGGAGCTGTCCGCCTCCGTGAGGCTCGCGGCCGCCTCGAGCGCACTGTCGCCGCCGCCGACCACCAACACGCTGCGGCCGGCATACTGCTCCGGATCGACGAGGCGATAGACGACCTTCGGCAGGCCTTCGCCCGGAACGTCGAGCTTGCGGGGACTGCCCCGTCGGCCGATCGCGAGCAGGACGCTGCGCGTTGCATGCTCGCCGCGCGGCGTTCTCACGATGAAGCCACGATCGGTCCGCACGATCTCCTCCACCCGCTCGCCATAGCGGATCTCGAGGCCGGTCTTGCGCTCGACATCCCGCCAGAACTCGAGCAGCGCCTCCTTGCTGGTCTGCTTCAAGTTGACTTTGCCGATGAGGGGCACCGTCGCAGGGGCCGTCATCACCAGCTTGCCGCGCGGGTACTGGAACACGCAGCCGCCGAGCGACTCCTGCTCCAGCGTCACGAAGCGCAGCCTTTTCGACATCGCGGTGAGGGATGCGGCGAATCCCGCCGGTCCGGCGCCGACGATGACGAGATCGAGCGCCTCGGCGCCGCGAGCGCGGCTTTCGTGGATGGCCTCCACCGCCTGGCGCCCTTGCTCCAGCGCGTTGCGGATGAGGCCCATGCCGCCGAGCTCGCCGGCGACGAAGATCCCGGGCACGCTGGTCTCGAAACGCGGCGACAGCAGCGGGATCTCGATGCCCCGCCGCTCGGTGCCAAACACCAGGGTGATGGCCTCCACCGGGCAGGCCGTGCGGCAAGCACCGTGACCGATGCAGTCGGCCGGGCTCACGAGCTCCGCGCGCCCGCCGATGATGCCGAGCACGTGGTGCTCCGGCTGCTCCGGACAGACCTCGACGCAGGTGCCGCAGCCGATGCAGCGCGACGGGTCAACGACCGGATGCAGAGACGGCGGCTCCCTCAGGCCGGATGCATGCGCGAGCTCGTGAGCCGCGGCGCTGCGCGCCTCCAGGCGGCGCCGGCGTCGCAGATACACGACAAACAGCAGCGCTGCGGGCAGGCCGTAGATGAGACAGGTAAGGGGATCAAACACAACTTCAGACTAACTCTGTGATTTCGGTAACAGGAATGGGTGAATACCCTACTTGTGTTTGTTGTGCGATCCGCGCACCCTGACAACGTTCTGACCGGTCGGGGTCTCCGCACTATGTTTGTTGCCAACCGGCGACGTTGTCTGCCGGTGGCGACGCGCGAGGATCGCCGCTGCGGGTGCTCGCCGAGCCGGCGTGACGGGGAGCACGTTCGATGAGCGCACCATCGTGGTTCATGGCCGGCCTGCTCGCGGGAGCGGCCGCAATGCTCGGCGCCGTTCTGCTGTGGCGCGCTTCGCGCGAGGCGAGCCACCGCGGCCGCCGATTCCTGCTCGCCGGCGGCATTACCGCCGCGGCCGCCGTCGCCCTGGCCGCCGGCATGTCTCTCGCGATCGGGTCCGGTCAGGGGACTACGATCGCATCCGGCGAGCCCCTCATGGCCGACGCGGAGCCGCCGGCGACAGGGCCGTCCTCCGCCATGCCTCCGGCATCCATGATGTCGCAAATACTGGCGATCTCACGCGGCGGTGGCACTCAGTCTGCGGAGCCCATGGATGCGGCGGCGGCGAACCTGGCGGCTCGCCTGCAGCGGCAAGGCGGCACCGCCGCAGATTGGAATCTGCTGGCGCAAGCCTACGATTTCCTGGGAAGGCCCGCGGATGCGCAGCGTGCCCGGGCGCGGGCCGCTCAGGTCGGCGCGATCCAACGCATCCGCTGAGAGTGCCATGGGCAGGCCTGCACGGGAGTTTGCGAGAGGCGCTCCGGCGGCGGCTTCGCGGCCGAGCTCGGCGGCCGCGAGCGCTCCGGCCGGCGGCGCCAATGCCGGCCAGCCGGTGATGGGCCGCTCGCCAGCGGCGCCGCGCCGCCGGCTACCCCGCCTCGGAGCCTTGGGGTTCCTCGCCGTCCTGGCGCTCCTGGTTTTCGGCCTCCTCTTTCCGGTCAACCGCTACATCACGCCCACTCGCGGGCTGGGCTACGCGCTCGGCATTGCCGGCGGCTCCATGATGCTGCTGCTCTTCCTCTACTCGGCCCGCAAGCACTTTCGCTGGCTCGCATTTCTCGGACCGACCGCTCGTTGGTTTCGCTTTCACATGGTGCTCGGCCTCCTGGGACCGCTCTGCATCCTCTATCACGCCGACTTCGGTCTGGGCGCCACCAACAGCAACGTCGCCCTCTTCAGCATGCTGACCGTCGCCGGCAGTGGCTTGATTGGGCGCTACATCTACGCACACATTCATCGCGGCATCTACGGCCAGCGTCTGACGGTCGCGGAGCTGCGCGAGCGCGCCGAGAGCCTGCAGGCATTATCCGGCACGGTCGGCTTTCTACCGGAGTTGGTCGGACGTCTGGCCAGAATCGAGGAGCGTCTCCTGTCAGCGGGGTCGCGCCTGCCGATACTTGCGCCGCTGAAGCCGGCGATCATCGCGATCGTGGCGCTGGACGCGCGGTTGCGGCTGCACCGGTATATCCGCAAGCAGCTCCGTCTCGCTGCCCGCGCATCGCCCGTGCTTGCGGCGGAGTGTAAGCGTCTGACTCACGCGGCATGCGCGTACGCGGACAGACGCATCGGCGCGACCGGACGCCTCGCTGGTTTTCAGGCTTACGAGCGGCTCTTCTCCCTCTGGCATGCGCTGCACCTGCCGCTCATCTTCGTCCTGATCGCCGCCGGGATCGTGCACGTGATCGCGGTGAGCCTCTTTTGAGGCATGAGCGGTAAAGCATGGGCGGCCGGCGATGTCATGCACTGCTCATGCTCTCTACGGTCATGGCTCTGGCGCTGCACGTGAGCCGCGTTGAGGCGGTCAATCCCGAGACGCTCCTCATGCCGGGCAAACTGACCCAGGCGCACCAGAAGTTCGAAGAGCACTGCTCACTCTGCCACGACGTTCGCGACCGCAGCCGGCAGACCCCGCTCTGCCTCGATTGCCACAAAGAGATCGCGGCGGACATTCGCGACCATCACGGGCTGCACGGGCATGCGCCGGCCATGGCGACATCTCAGTGCAGCGCGTGCCACGCGGAGCACCTGGGGCGCGACGCCGATATCGTCGAGCTCGATCCGGCGCGATTCGATCACGATCTCACCGATTTCCCCCTGCGAGGCGCCCACGCGGGCCTCGCTTGTGCAGGCTGTCATGCGCCCGGAAAGCGATATCGGGACGCGCCGCGCGACTGCGGTGCCTGTCACGTCCATGATGACGCGCACGGGGGTAAGTTGGGGCGGGATTGCGGTACCTGCCACGGCGTGGATTACTGGTGGCGCGCGCATTTCGACCACGAAAAAACGGGATTCGCGCTCCGCGGCGCGCATGCCTCGCTGGCGTGCGCCCAATGCCACATCGCCAATCACTACAAGGGCACGCCGAAGGACTGCGTGTCCTGCCATGCGACCGACGACGTTCACCACGGGGACCGCGGCTCGAACTGTGCCGCCTGCCACACGGTGAGCGACTGGAAGACCTCGCGCTTCGATCACCTGAAGTCGACCGGCTTCGCGCTGGTCGGCGCCCACGAGCGGCTGCAGTGCCAGGACTGCCATCGCTCGGGAAACATGCAGGCGAAGCTGCCGACGACCTGCATCGGCTGCCATCGCGGCGAGGACCCTCATGCGGGCCGGCTCGGCAGCGACTGTGGGCGCTGCCATGGCAACCTCGAGTGGAAGCACGCGATGTTCGACCACGCCAGGGATGCGCACTGGGCACTGCTCGGCGCGCATGCCAGGCTCGGATGCTTCGACTGCCACACCGCTCCCGTCGCAACGCAGAAGCTCGAGACCGCTTGCGTGAGCTGTCATCGCGTCGATGACGTGCATCGCGGCAAGCTGGGCACCGACTGTGCCGCTTGCCACGGCCCTTCGGGCTGGCGGACCGACCTGCGGTTCGACCACGACCGTACGGGATTCCCGTTGGCAGGCCTTCATGTGGCCGTCCCGTGCGAGCAGTGTCATCTCACGCGTGAGTTCAGCACTACGCCACGGAGTTGCGGTGCCTGCCATGCAGCAGACGATGTGCATAAGGGCGCCTTTGGACGCGATTGCGCACGTTGTCACTCCTCAGTGGGATGGAGCATCTGGTCGTTCGATCACGCGAAGGAGACACACTTCCCCCTTACCGGTGCGCATGCGAACCTCGCGTGCGCCGCGTGCCATCGCCGCCCGCCGGAGCAGGTGAAGCTCCGCACCGACTGCGTCGGATGTCACGCGCAGGACGACGTCCATGCTGGGCAGTTTGGATCCAACTGCGCAAAGTGCCATACGACACGCACGTTCAAGGGCGCAGAGGCGCATTAGCATGCGCACCCTGGTCGCCTGCGGGATCGTGCTCCTCGCCATCCTCGGTATCGGCCGCCCTGGCAGCGCCGCCGAGCAGCGGCCGCGCTTCGATCACCTGACGACCGGATTCGAGCTGCTGGGCCGGCACCGGGACCTGCCGTGCGAGGCCTGCCACGTGAATGCGGTCTTCAGAGGCACGCCGCGCGGCTGCGTGGCCTGCCATGGGGCCGACACCGCGGTGCGGGCCACCGCCAAGCCCGCGAGCCACATTCTCACGACGGAGCGCTGCGAGGCCTGTCATACCCCGGTCGCGTGGGTGCCGGCGGTGAACTTCGATCACCGGCAGACGTTGGGCAGTTGCTCGAGTTGCCACAACAATGTGGAGGCGCAGGGCAAGGACGCGCAGCACCTCGCGACGACGCTGCAGTGCAATGCCTGCCACGACACGCTCGGATGGGCCGGCGCGACGTTCAATCACGCTGGCATCACGGGCGGTTGCGCGAGCTGCCACAACGGTGTGAGCGCACCCGGCATGCCGGCGAACCACATTCCCACGGCTGGCGCACCCTGCGAGGACTGTCACTCGGCCACGCAGTTCACGACGTTCGGCGGTGCTGTGATGGATCACGCCGTCGTAGCGTCGATGCCGTGCTCCACCTGTCACGAAGCTGGCAAGAGCTTCGCGGGCATTCCGCCGGTGACGACCCGCCCGGTGCCGCCGCATCCCGCCACGGGTGATTGCTCCAACTGCCACACGACCGCGAGCTGGGACGCGACCGACCTGCCCGCGAACCACATTCCGCTGCCTGCGGCGGATGCCGGCAACTGCTCGCTGTGCCACAGCAACGAAGGCGATTTCTCCGTTTACGTGATGAATCACGTCAACATCTCGAGCAACTGCGCCCAGTGCCACGGCCCGGGACTGTCGTTCGCGAACATGGCTCCGCCGACCCTGATGGAGCCTCCCACCAATCACATCCCTACGGGCGGCGCTCCCTGCGAGGACTGTCACTCGCCCACGCAGTTCAGCAATTTCGACGGCGCCGTGATGGACCACGCCGTCGTGGCGTCGACTCCGTGCTCCACGTGTCACGAGGCCGGCAAGAGCTTCGCGGGCACTCCGGTGGTAACGACGCGTCCGCCGCCCCCACACCCGGCCACGGGCGAGTGCTCCAACTGTCACTCGACCACTGACTGGAATGCGAACGACCTGCCGGCCAACCATATTCCGCTGCCCGCGGCGGATGCGGGCAACTGCTCGCTCTGTCACACCAATCCGAGCGACTACTCCGTATATGTGATGAATCACGTCAACATCACGAGCAATTGCGCCCAGTGTCATGGGGCGGGGCTGGCGTTCGCGAACATGGTGCCCCCGACGCTCGTGCAGCCTCCCCTGGGTCCGCCGCCGCACGTGCCGATCGGGACGCTCGCGTGCGAGCTCTGTCACACGGCGACCAACTTCACCAGCTTTGCCGGTACGGTGATGCGCCACGCGGCCGTCACCGGCCAGGCGTGCGACAGCTGCCACGAGCTCGGCATGGCCTGGTACGGCGAGCCGAACCTCTGGGTGCGGCCCAGCGCCAATCACCACGCCGGTCAGGACTGCGGCAACTCGGGTTGCCATCGCCCGCAGGACAAGCAACAGTTGCGGCCGCCATCGACCGCGGCGGTGCGCACGACGGGCTCGACACCTGCCGTGGCGCCGGCGGCGCGCCCCGGCGCGGGGCCGAGCGCCACGCGGGCGGCGATGCTGAGACCCGCGGCCGCAACGAGGGTGCTGACTGCGGAGCAGGCGGCTTCGCGGGGAAGGCTGGCCGGTTTCAGCCCGCAGGGGGTGGATCACAGCCAGCTCACGGGTACCTGCGTCTCCTGCCATGACGGCCGCAGCGCCGTCGGAGAGCCCGTCGGACACATCGTTACCTCGAGCGGTTGTGACAGCTGCCACACGACCAACGCATGGCTTCCCGTGCGCTTCGATCACCTCGCGATCGCTGCACGCACTTGCGTGACCTGCCACGACGGAGTTCGAGCGATGGGCAAGCCGCGCAATCACGTGGTGACCCTGCAATCCTGCGACGTCTGCCATGGCACGCTGGGCTGGCGGCCGGTTCGGGTCGATCACTCCGGTTTCGCCAGCGGGTGCGCGAGTTGCCACAACAACGTGGCCGCCACCGGCCTGACACTCGGCCACTTCGGGTCTCAGCGCGATTGCAGCGCGTGTCACCGCTTTCCGGACTGGGGCGTCATCGTCTTCCGGCATGCTTCGGCGAGCTATTCGGCGGGGCACCCCGCGGCCCTCGCGTGCACGGCCTGCCACGGCACCAACACGGAGCAGGTGACGTACTCCAATCCCGCCGCCGCTCCGAAACGGACGACTATCGTCACGAGCCCGCCAGTGGTTCCTCAGCGCCGGCCCGCGCATGCGCCGTTTTGACCTCTGGCCGCGGCTCGCCACCCTGGCGGTCATGTCGTGGAGCGCTGTCGCGGGCGGACAGGCGCTCGCGCAAGTCCCGGTACAGCCGCCTGCGCGTCTCATCGATGTGATCGAGGTCGACGACCACGACTCGCAGGTGGACATCACCGTGAGCTTCGCCTGCTCGATGCGCTACCTGACGCATTTCCCTGCGACTCACGGACGAGGGCTGACCATCGAGCTGCAGCCGCTCGCCGACTGCGCATTGGGACCGCTCTCGCGGATCCTCTCCGAGATTCCGCCGCTATCGGGCGCGCGGCAGATCGTATCGTCCGTGCGCCTCGACTCGAGCGGTCCCGGACGGGTGCTGCTGACAGTCGAGCTCGCTGCGGACGAGCAGTTTGTGCTCGGTCAGGGAGTAGACCTCAGCGGGTTGCGCATCCGACTGCTCCGGCCGCAGCGTACCCGCGCCCGGATGATGGTCGGCGGTCCGATCGACGAGGTCAGCTACTTCGCGGTGAACCTGGACTCCGAGCTCACGCCGTTCGATCCCGGCGCCGTGCAGTCTGCACGATCACAGCTCGGCGTGCCGGTGTTCGTGTCGACAACGATGGTCGATGGCCGCAAGTGGTACCGATTGCGGGCGGGTCCTTTCGCGCGGCGCCAGGATGCGGAGCAATTGCTGGCGCGGGCCGTGGCGAGCTATCCCCGTGCCTGGATCGCGATCGGCGATGACACGCGGACCGCCGGCGGCGCCGCCATTCCCGCCGGCCTGGCGCTCCCCCCGGTGCAGCGGATCGGCACGGATCCGCCACTCGATGCCCCGACGCTGCAGCGGTTGCTGTCTCAGGCCGGCGCTGCATTGCAGTCCCGTGATTACAACACGGCGATCCGCCTGCTCACGAAGCTGCAACGACAGCCGGAGTTTCCCGGACGCGCGCGCGCGCAGGAGCTGCTCGGCATGGCGCGCGAGCGCGCCGGCCAGCTCGCCCAGGCGCAGGCCGAATACGAAGAATATCTGCGCCGTTACCCGGACGGCGCGGCGGCGGAGCAGGTGGCGCTCCGGCTGCGGATCCTCCAGGCCGCGACGCTTCCGGGCGGCGGCGGGGTGAGCGCTCTGCGGGCGCAGCGCGCTTGGCAGGTCACGGGTGGCGTCGCTCAGATGTTTCGCTATGACAGCAGCCGCACGGCGAGCAGCGCGCAGCCGGGAGCCGCGGTGGGCACCACGGCTGTCACTCCGGCGCAAACGGAAAACGAAGACGCGCTGTACACCGATGTCGATCTGCTCGCTCGCCGTCATGGCGACACCACGGACTGGATCACTCGCCTCAGTGCCGGCTACATCCGCGAGTTCGGCAGCTCCGCGTTCAGCAACGGCGCCTTCGGCAACAGCGCGCGCGTGAGCCTCGCATCCGTGGAGTGGGTGGACCGCGCTCACGGCGTTCTGGCGCAGGTCGGGCGTCAGGTGCGCAACGATGACGGGATCCTCGGCACCTTCGATGGCCTGTTCGCTTCCTACCAGTGGCGGCCGGCCTGGGCCATCGACGTCGCGGCGGGTTATCCGGTCGAGCTGACGACCTCATCTCCGCAAACCCGTCACCGATTCGAGTCGCTCGCCTTGGCCCTGACGCCGCCCGGAGCCCACTGGGACGGAAGTCTCTTCGCGACCATGCAGACGCTCGATGGGCTGCGCGACCGCCAGGCGGTCGGGCTGCAGGGCCGCTATCTCGCCTCGCGGGCCTCGCTGGTGGCCCTCGCCGACTACGACACGTCCTTCCACTCGTTGAATGCCGCCATGCTGCTCGGGACGCTGCAGCTACCCGCTCGTTGGAGTCTGAGCTTCGATGCCGAGCGGCGGAACTCCCCGGTCTTCGCCACCGAGAACGCTCTCATCGGCCAGCCCTTCACGAGCCTCTTGCAGCTGGAGCAGATGTTCACGCCTGCGCAGATCCACCAGCTTGCCCGGGATCGCACGCCCGCGACGGACGCCCTCGATCTCACGGTGACAAGGCCTCTGGGCGAGCGCTTCGAGCTTGCGGTTACCGCGGCGGCGGACCGCACCGCGGCGACGATAGCTTCGGGAGGCGTGGAGGCGCTGCCCGCGAGCGGCCTGGAGACCAGCTATCAGGGCCAGCTTTACGGCTCGAGCCTCTGGTCCGTGGGCGATTTCAACGTCCTGACGGTGACGTACTCCAAGACTGAGATCGGCCGGATCGAGTCGGTCGGTGCCAGTACGCGGCTGCCAGTCTTCGGACCATGGCGGATCGGGCCTGGATTGGCTCTCGATCGTAGCCGGATCGCAGGAGATAACAGCACAGCCACGACCGTCGATCCGTCGGTCCTGGTCGATTATCAGCGCGGGCTTGCTCTCGTGGAGCTGCAGTTCGGAGGTGAGATCGGCAGGCAGTCGACGGTCCTCATGTCCCAACGCACCCAGCGGTACTACGCCAGCCTGGCGTACCGCATCGGACTGCCACCGTGAATCGCCGCGCTGCCGCAAAGGGCGTTCGTGCCACTTTGCTCGCCGCGCTCGCGGCGGCGCTCGGCGCCTGCGCACCGGTGAGGGACCGCAACGGTCCGGTCGAGTACCTGGATCGTGACACCGCCGTGACGTTCACCGTCGTTGCCGCTCCATTGGTCTTCGCGCGTGAGCGACCCGATCTTGCCGCGCGCGTCCGTGACTATGCGACGGTCGCGGCGGCCGCCATGGACCAAAACGGTCAGACCCGATACGTCCTGCTCATCTATCTGTGGTCGACCGTCGATCCGCGCTACGAGGCGGGCGCCGCCGGCCCGGCGCCGGATCTGGTTCTGGCGGCCGACGATCGCCGGATTGCGCTGCATCCGCTAGCCGGCGCGGAGCAGCCCCTCCCGCCGCTCGACCGGCCGCCGGCCGGGCATTTCGTGGCGGCGATGTACCGCACGGACCTGGCCACGCTCGGATTCCTGACCACCGCGCACTACGTGTCACTGTTTCGCAGGGAGGGTCGCCGCGAGGCGCGCTTCACGCTGTGGCGCGACGAGCGGCAGTCCCTCGCCGGCCTGGTGCGCTCGAGCCAGTAGGGATTTCCCGTAGCGCCAGGACACCTCCGTTCGCCTATGCTGATGCCTATGCTTGGCCATTTGCGCGTTCTCCTGGTCGCCGACGCTGGTCTCATGCGTGACAGCCTGGCGGCATTGCTCGGCATGCAGGCGGGCGTGGAGGTCGTCGGCGCAGTCGGCAAGGATCCGCATGCGATCAAACTCGCGACCGCGGGGCGCGCGGACGTGATCATCGCGGACTTGGCACCGGAGAGTGGCGCACACACGGTCGCCGCCCTTCGCGGTCGCTGGCCGTCCTCGCGCGTCCTCGCGCTGACCTCCTCGGAAGACGACCGGCTCATCTATGCAACGCTCGGCGCTGGAGTCGACGGCTGTCTGCTCAGGACCGACACCCGTGCCGAGCTCATGACGGCCCTGCGCAAGGTGTCGGAGGGCCATCGCTACTTCAGCCGCTCAATACGCGGTCGGCTCGGCAGCCAGACCGGCAGGAACGGCGCTCCGCTCCCGGCGTCAGCAGGCCAGACACTCCTTACCGACCGCGAGCGCGAGATCATGCAATGCGTGGCCTCGGGTCTGCGCACGCGCGAGATTGCAGAGCGGCTATCGCTGAGCGAGAAGACCGTCGAGAAGCACCGCAGCAATCTCATGCGGAAACTGGGACTGCGCTCGGCGGCCGCCGTGGCCGCATACGCAATCGCCAGGGGCTACGCGAGGGCGTAAATGTCAGAGTCTGCCAGCGCTCGCATCAGTTGCCGCAAGAAAATCTCGAATGACGGGATTCAATAGCTCTGACCGAACGACAAACGTACCGTGACCAGTGCCTGGAACGATCATCAGTTGCGCGTGCGGCAGACCTCTGTAGATCTCGACGGTCTCCTCAATTGAAGTGAAATCCCGATCACCGGCGATGACGAGCACCGGCGCCCGGATCTTCTTCAAGTCGGCAGGCTCGATCACTACAGGATTGATCCACATTCGGTAGCACTTCTCCAGCATCACCATCCAGTGATCAGGACCGTCCGGGCTGAGGCGGGAGTAGTCCGCGCGAATGAATTTCGGCATGGAGTTAGTGATCTGTTGCAACTCCTGCCTCAATTGCGCTGCCGGCATACGACTCCTGGCTTGCGCCTCGGCCAGCGTCAAGCCGGATCGAAGGTTCGCGCCAGAAATAACAACCCGGCGCACGAGCTCGGGATGGTCCCGCGCCAGTAACAGCGCAACGTCGCCACCGTCGCTGTGACCGATGACGTCGACCGGCCCTAATCCAAGCCGTCTGATCACCTCCGCCATATCGTTGGCCATTAGCTCGTAGGAGAGCTGCCACGGACCGTCTGGGCTGTGACCCTGGCCTCGCTGATCGATGCCAATGACTGTGCGATAGCGTGCGAAGTAGTCTCGCTGGTGCGAAAAATTACTGTCGAAAGAGAGCATCCCCCCAGGCAGAAAGAGAACCGGCGGCCCGCGTCCGAGGACCTCCGTGTACAGCTCCGCGCCGTGAATCTTGAGGTAACGGTGTGTATCGGCGAGACCGCCTGATCGAGCTGCAGCGGCGGCCACCAGTCCGAGTACGGCAAATCTGAATGCCCTAGCCGTCGTCATGCGCCTTCTCCAGTCTTCGGGATTTCTGGACGCTCAGATGAAGATCGTAATCCCTTTTGGCAAATCCGAGGCCAGAATTGGATTGGCGTTGTGGGCGGCGCATTCAGAAAGCGGCCGCGCACAGGTCTTGTCGGCCTTGCCTGGGTGAAGGCCCAGTGGTGGATGGAGCCGGGCGCGTAGTAGCATCACATTACGGGACATCGGCACAAGCGGTTGAGATCCACGCTGGAATTGCAATCGGCATGGAAAAGATGGCGGAGCGAGGATGGAAAGCGGATCTTTGCTTGATCCCACCCGACAAGACAGCTGCCCTCGTGCTGGAGAAGCAGCTCACATCTGCGAACTATGACTGCGTGGTGATCGGAGGGGGCATTCGGCTCCCGCCAAAAAGCCTGCAACTGTTCGAGACTGTCATCAACGCTGTGCATAAGGCCGCGCCCAACGCTTCCATTGCATTCAACACGCGGCCGGAGGACACGGCCGAAGCCGCCGCTCGCTGGTCGCAAACCGATTGATCGCCGCGCGACCGGACCTCGCTGTCAGACTCATTGCATTCAGTACGTCGAGTAATTTTCGCTTCCCTGAAGCTGTCGCTCGTTACCGGCCGAAACGGGTCGCACGCGCCCGTCGGCACTGCGCGCCGGCGATTACCGCGGGACTGAGTGCATGCCACCGGCCGCACCGCAGCCTCGGTGAGGCGGAGTTGCTCGGCCCCATCGGCCTGGAGGCAGGGCAATTACCCCGGGAGGAAACTCTGTCCGTCTTACCTCCTCGGAGAACCACCATGAAGCTTGGTTGCTTGTGAGCAAGCCATCGGAAGCGCATAGCCACGCCACTCACGCTTCGCGCATTACCGGGCGTTACTTTTCGAACGCGTCGCCAATGCTTGCGCAGCAAGCTTCCTGGCGACGTTCAGGGCCTCCGACGCAGGCACCTTCACATCGGGGATCACGCCCTTACCTTCCCAGTTCGTCCCGGTAAACGTACTGACTGGACGCGCGTCTGGAATCCAGATCGCGAAGCGCTTATCAATGCGGTGGAGCCTGCCGATGTTAGCGGCACCTGCGGTCACCTCACCGACGACGGTCGCACGCTTCGCCGCCTGAAGCACATAGGCGAAATTCTCGCCTGCCGAGAACGTCCCGTGGGAAGTCAGTATATACACCGGAATGGAGCCCAGCCGTTCTGCAGGGACGTAAGATACCGGGCCGCCTTGGGTGGTCTTGCCGGTCGTGCGATTCCAAACGTACTCCAGGTGGGGCGGGCCCGTGAACAGGGAGTCGACAAGGACCGCTCCGATTTCGCCGCCACCGCCGTGGTTGTCCCTCAGATCGAAAATGATCGCATCGACGTGCGCCAGGAAGCGCATCGCGGCAATAGCCACTTCTGTACAGGCGTCCGAATTAGCGAAGGCGTCAAACTTTACGTAGCCGACGTTGTTGGGGTACCGCTCGACTTTGTCGAAGGCGCAATCCTTGCCTTGCGGGTGCGCCGGCCCGCCTCCCGCTTCTACCGTTCCCGCCAGCCACTGCGGCGTGTACATGACCCTGAGGTGCAGGTCGTGACTGATTGCCTTGAGGTCATCACTGAGTCTTGTCTTGAAGACCCATGCATCGGTTATGGAGCGGTAATCTCCGTGTTTGTCTGCGAATTTTAGTGCGACGGCCATCTCGTGCCCGACGTTCGGAGAGACGTAGAACTCATCGAGAAGTCCCGCCGCGCCTGCGATCACACGCCGACGTTCCGAGGCATCTATGGTTCTCGGCCGATCCGGCGGGTCGAGCACCAATTCGGAGATGAAGGCCGGGTTGGAGGATCTCACTACGAGGCTGCCGATGAATTGTGAAGGACCGACCTGTTCCTTGGCGCGGAAGGTGATCCACAGTCTGTCGCTCTTGGTGATGCTCAGCAGCCTGTAGCCGCCCGTGCTTGCACGGAGTGCCATCCAATCATCCAGAGTCCACCAAATAAGATGGGCCTGGTCGAAAGACTCGATGCGCGCTCTATTGCCGCTGTCGAAGGCGTCAAGCCATGAGCCAAGTGCCTGGCCCGCGGGCGTATCCGGAATGGCTGGTGCCGATGAGCTCGCAAGCGCCAGGCAGGGCAGCAACGAGAATATGACTCCAAGAAGCCGGACAGTTGACATGATGCTTCCCTCTACGTCACTTGAGATTCACTCTACGCCTCCTCGGGCGATCGGTCAGCTGGAGGGTCGGTCAGGACTTACATACGTATTCATTTGACGATGGAGGGTTTCTTTGCTCAGTTTCAATGCAAAAGACCCTTGGAGTGACGGATAATGTCCTCTGAAGAGCAGTATTCCGAAATTGGAAAGGCGCCTCGGCGCCACAACTGCATTCTCTACTCGCCGAACCGGAAGGCGGCCCATTTTTCATGCAGCACACGTCATCTTGAGTTGCTGCTGGCAGTGCTTTGCTTAGCTGGATGTACTTTCCTGTCGCCGAGCGAAAGACATCCCGCCTACACGCGGCACCTTGTCGCCACAGCTTGCCCTTCTGACAGCTCGGCGCATATCGTTACGACCAACGTACCAGGGAGCCCGTTCCAGGCGTTAGCGAGCCGGCGCGGGCGCTGGGTGTTTGTATCGCTGATGCCTTCCGAGCCGAAGCCAAAGCTCGGCGCCGCCGCCGGGAGCATTGGCGTGCTGGTCCTGATGCTCCGTGTGCGGGCAATGACGAAATGCGGCCCAACCCGTCAGGCTAAGCTCGAGGTCCTCCGGCTCGCCCGGCCGGTTCTCGCGCACTTGGGCGACAAGTTCCTGTAGCCGCAGTGTACAGCGCCGGTGGAAAAGCCCCGCCCCGGCCGGGTGGTTTGCAAGGCTGAAGTGTGCTCTACTGTCGCTGAGGAGAACCTCCGGAAAGAGAGGGTGGTCACATGAAAGCCGCCAGGTCACCAGCAATTCTCGTAGCACTCGGCCCGCTCACGCTGAGCAGCGTCGCACCCGCAACCGACTTGCAATCTCCTTTCGGTTCAACAGTGAATTGAGGCGGTGACATTCGTTTTGATAGGGGAAGGGAGATGCACATGAGCTCGAAGACTTTCCTTGCGGTATTGATCGGTTCGATCGGCATTTCCGCAGCGGGACTCGCCTCTGCCGATGTGCTGACCGAATATGGCTCGTTGGCGGATTGGACCGCTGCTGTCAGCGACGTTTCCACCTACAAAATCTCCCAACTGACTTCGTCGCCATTTCCTGAAACACCTCCCGAAGAATTCGGCGATGAATCCGTGACTATCGGGCCGGGCGTGTTCACCGGGGATACGGGATCGGCCGTGATTTACAATGACGGCTTGTACGGCAGTGGCATCCAGTATTTCTCTGACGATCCGGCCGCGATAAGCAATCATCACGCAGTCGGTTCGGTCACGGTAGCGTTCGGCGCAAGCGACGACATATCCGCCCTGGCGTTCGACTTGGGCGCGGGCCTACAGGCTTCCGACATCGATATCTCAGTGAACGGGTCCGCGGTCGCTCCGCTCACTGTATCGTCGACCTTCCCCACAACGTTCTTCGGAGTCACGGACACCAAGCGCCCCATAAGGAGCATTACATTCAGTGCGGCGGCCGGCCACGGTCAGGAGATGGACGTAATCAACGACTATCAGACGGCCGTTGCCGCACCGGAATTTTCACCAGCCTCCGCACCGGCCGCGTTGACGTTCCTAATCGGACTGCTCGTGGTGCTCAAGGGGCGGCGCCGATCTGTGCGCCATACGGCCTGAAGCAGGCTTCCCAATGCGGTTCTGCTCGCTCGAGCTGTGTCGGTGACGCCTCTACTCCGCAATCTGAATGGCCTCGACCCGGTCCGGATAGAACGCCAGGTAGTCCCGGATCTTCGATACGGCGGGGTAAGGCGCTTCGTAGGTCCAGACCGCATTGACTGAACGCTCTCCACCGGCCGGGATGCTGTAGTAGGCGCACTCGCCTTTGTAGGGGCAGTATGTCCCGTGCGAAGTCCGCTGGAGCTGCGTCATGTCGACATCCGTACGTGGGATGTAATGCACCGGTGGATAGGCTGCCTCCTCCAGGGTCAGGGCCTCGAGGGTGTCTGCAATACGCCGGCCGGCCACGGTCACGATGATGCGCTTCCGCGCCAGCGTGACGGTGATCGGATGGTCGGGACCAGGGATCTTGATGGGCTTGCTGTTCATGATGGGAATTCTCCCGTGTAAGGATCGGGCGGCGGATGCGGACGTCTCACAGCTTGGACCCGCCGTCGACGTGAATGGACTCGCCGGTAACCCAACGCGCATCCTCGGAGGCCAGGAAGGCCACCACGGGTGCGATGTCGTCCGGCTGTGCCACGCGCTTCAAGGCCTGCATTCCGAGCGTGACTTCCCGTCCCGCCTCGGTCCTGGTGAAGTTGGACATCTCGGTCTCGACTACGCCGGGAGCGACGGCATTGACTCGAATTCCACGCGGACCGAGGGTGGCAGCGAAATGCTTCACGAGCGTGTCGACGGCGCCCTTGGTCGCTGCGTAGGCATACAAGGTGCCGAGCGAGGCGCGGGCGGCGAGCGAGGAGGTGAAAATGATGTTGCTGCCCTTGCACAGCGCCGGAAGTAGTTGTTGCACGAGGAAGAATGGCGCGCGGACGTTAACGGCGAAGAGGTTGTCGAAGTCCTCGACAGTGGTGGCTTCGATAGTCGCTGACTTGGAGATGCCGGCGTTGGCGACGAGGATGTCCAGACGGTCGCCGACGATCGCGCGGACCTTCTCGGCCAGCGTGTGCGCGCCGTCGGGCTTGCGCAGGTCGGCGCCAACCTTCTCCGCCTTGCCGCCGTCCTTGCGGATTTGAGTGACGACGGCGTCGGCTTCTTTCTCGTTGCTGCCATAGTGAACGAGCACCTGAGCGCCGGCCCGCGCCAGGGCCAGTGCGCTGGCGCGCCCGATCCCGCGAGAGGCACCCGTGACAAGAGCAGTTTTGCCATTGAGCTTGTTCATAGAAGACTCCATGCGGGAGTACCGATCCATTGCCGAGCGAGGACCAGACCTGCGCGCCCCGGACAGGATCAGTGGGTCTTACCGCCGTCGACGTTGAGGACATGGCCGGTGATGAATGAGGCTTCGTCCGAAGCGACGAAGACGATTGCGTTGGCAAGCTCCTCCGAGAGGCCGAGGCGACCCATCGGAACGGTTGTCACCAGAGCCGCCTTGTTCTCCGCGGTGCCCGTAAAGCGGGTCAACATGCCGGTGTCCGTCGGACCTGGCGCCACGGCGTTCACTCGGATTCCCGAGGTCGCGAGCTCGAGCGCCACTGACTTGGTGATGCCTTCGACGGCGTGCTTGCTGCCGACATAGACAGAGGCTCCCGCCGCTCCTTCATGCCCGTAGGTCGAGGAGATGTTGATAATGCTTCCGCTGCCCTGCCCTTGCATGACGCGTACTTCGTGCTTCATGCTCAGGATCACGCCGAGCACATTTGTGTCGAAGGTCGCCGCATAGCTTTCCGCGGTCTGGTCCGTGATCGGGCCAACCTGGCCTTCGGTGCCGGCATTGTTCACCGCGACATCGAGACGGCCAAACCGTGCAATGGTCTTGTCGACCAGAGCCCGGACCTCGCCCTCCTTGCGGACGTCGGTGTTAATGAACTCGGCCTCCGAGCCGAGAGAGCGGAGCTCCTTGGCGAGCGCGCTGCCGACGTCATCGCGCCGACCGGCGACGACTACCTTCGCGCCTTTCCTGGCGAAGGCGACAGCGGCGGCACGGCCTATGCCCGTGAGGCCTCCCGTAATTAAAACGACCGGCTTGCCCATGGCGTTGCTCCTGATATGGATTGACGGTAATAACTTGTTAAATAACAGGGACTTCTGGCGCCATACATCTCTGCTTTGATGGTCTCACCCTAGGCTTCCGTGGCACCCGTGTAAAAGACCTTATAAGCTGAGGGGTATACCTTTGAAGCATGGGATGAACTATGGAGCTGAGGCATCTGCGCTATTTCGTAGCCGTGGTCGAGGAGGGCAGCCTGACAACGGCCGCGGAGCTGCGGCTCCACACTTCCCAGCCCTCGCTGAGCCGGCAGATTCGCGACCTCGAGTACGAGGTCGGGGCCGAGCTGCTGTCTCGCAGCGTTCGTGGGGTCGAGCTGACCGCGGCAGGCAAGGCCTTTCTCGACCATGCCCGACTGGCGCTGGCACAGGTTGATGCCGCAGTTGAAGCGGCGCGCAGGGCCGCACAGCCGGCAAGAAGAACATTCGCCATCGGGTTCCAAACCGGTCACGAGATGAACTGGCTGACCCCGGCCATGCGGGTGCTGCGCGACGAGTTGAAGAACATCCATGTCACGGTGACAAGCGATTATTCGCCGGACCTCGCTGAGGCGCTCATACGTGGCCGGCTCGATGTGGCCTTTCTGCGCGTGGAGCCGACTTTCGACCTGGTGTACGACGTGGTGGACCACGAAGCGCTCATAGTCCTGATGCCGAGCGACCATCGTCTCACGAGCCGCGAAGCGATTCACCCGCGGGAATTGGTCGCCGAGACCTTCATCGGCGGCTCGAACAAAGCCAAAGTGCTGCGTGTCGTTACTGAGGAGTATCTGCGCCGCTGCGGACTCGACATCAAACTGGATCATGGGGTGGACAACCTGGCTATGGCGATCTCCCTGGTTGCGTCCACCCGCGGATTAGCGCTGATGCCCGCGTATGCAAAGAACCTGCTGCCCTGGTCCGTCGTCAGCCGGCCGTTGGAGGGGGAAGCGCCCACCATCGATCTCGCGGTCGGCTACAGCAAGGCGAATAGTTCTCCGATTCTCAAGTTGTTCCTCTCAAGGCTCGGGGAGCTCAGGGCAAACGCGCCGTCGCAGAAGCATTGAATCCCCGAAACGGGTCGGCATCGGTTGGAGATCTTCAAAGCTGCGGCACGGTAGTCGCGAAGGCGTCAATCTTCATCGCGCGCTCGCTCAGCGCTGCCAGACGAGGAAAGCTCTTCGCATTGACGTGATTGGGAAGGACAACCATGGACGCCCCCTGATAGCAAACGACCGCCATGATATCGGCCTGGCTGAGCTTGTCGTTAACGAGCCAGCCCTCTCCGGCCTGCGCCTCAAGAAGCTTCAATCCGATGATCGCCTGCTCGGCGAAGCCCTCGATCGCAGACTGCAGGCGATAATTCTCGGGGCGCATGCTTTCGTCGTACAAGGCGGTGAGCTTCGGGTAGATGTTCAGGCCGATTCCGAGGAGTTGCAGCGCTTTCAGCCGGGGAGCGCCAGACGGCGGCATCAGCGCCTTCCCGGGCCCCGCCATCTCATGCAACACATCGATGATGCCGGCGCTGTCGATCAGGACTTCGCCGTCGTCCAGTACCAGCGCCGGCACTTTCCCCATCGGGCTATAGCGTCGAACCTCTGCTTTTTGAGTGTAGGCGTTGACGTCGAGATGCTCGAAAGGAATTCCAAGCAGCTTCATCGTGATGCCGGTACGGCGTGTAAATCCGGAGATCCAGGGGCCAACAAGTTTCATCGCTTTCTCCACACCAGGGTCAGAGTGCACTCCACTACCTCAGAACTGCTCTTTGAACGGGCGGACATCCAGCTCCTGCGTCCAAGCGGACGGATGCTGGAGATGTAGGTGCCAGTAGGTCTCGGCAATGGCCTTGATTTCGAGCATGCCGTTCTTGCCGAGCTGCTCAGAGACTCCTGGAAACAGGGACCGCACCCGCTCGCCATTGATCGCGCCGTCGACAATGACGTGTGCGACGTGAATGCCCTGTGGCCCGAACTCGCGCGCCATGCTCTGCGCGAGCATGCGCAAGCCGGCCTTACTTGCAGCGAAATGAGCAAAGCCCGGCATTCCACGAAGCGATCCCGTGGCTCCGGTAAAAAAGACGGAGCCGCGACCGAGCGGCGCAAATCGGCGTGCCGCCTCGCGGCCTACCAGGAATCCCCCGAGCGTGTTCGAGCGCCAGAAGTCCTCGAATGTCGAGGCTGCTATTTTCAGGAACTCGATTTTCTGATTGATTCCGACGTTATAGGTGACCAAGTCGGCGGGGCTGCCCAGCTCGTCGCGGGTCATGGCAGCGTCGAACAGCTTGATGACATCCTCTTCCCGTGTCGCGTCAGCGGCGAAGGCAGTCGCACTGCCACCATCGCGCCGGATCGCGGCCGCGACGTTCTCCACCTTTGCGAGCGTACGACCGGCGACCAGAACATGACGACCGTTCGCCGCGTAGCAACGACTCAACGCGGCCCCAAGACCGTTCTCGGAACCAACGCCTATCACGACAGCTTTGGTAAGTGACATAGAGGGCCCCTTTCTTAGACCTGCGCCCGGCCACCGTCGACGAACAGTTCGATGCCCGTGACGAAGCTGGAATCATCGGATGCCAAAAAAAGCGCCGCCCTGGCGATTTCGTCGGGGTCGGCCATGCGGCCCATTGGGATGCTGGAGACTATCCGTGCGATGGCATCGGGAGGCTGCTGATCGACGAGCGGCGTAACGGTCGGACCCGGGCTGAGAACGTTGGAGCGGATGCGCCTATCTTTCAGCTCCACTGTCCAAGCTCGGACGAAATTGCGTATGGCGGCCTTGGTTGCCCCGTACACCCAGAATGCGGGAGTCCCTTTGACGCTCCCTACCGAGCCCGTGAGGATGATGGATCCCCCATCGTTCAATAGCGGCAATGCCTTTTGCACCGTGAAGAGCGCCCCCTTCACGTTGATGCTGAATAGTCTGTCGAAAAGCTCCTCAGTGATGTTTCCCAGGGGAGCGAATTCGCCGCGACCGGCATTGGCGAAGACGATATCGAGTCGGGCTTTCTTCCCGATGGTGTCGTAGAGACGATCCAGGTCGGCTAGCTCGGCTACATCTCCCTGCACCCCGGCGACGTTGCTGCCAATCGCCTCCACGGCCTCATCGAGCTCCTTCTGACGACGGCCGGTGATGAAGACGTAGGCTCCTTCCTGGACGAACATCTTGGCCGTGGCAAAGCCGATTCCGCTCGTGCCTCCCGTAATGACCGCCACTTTGCCGTGCAGCTTGCCCACAATCCCCACTCCGAATAATGTAGAACCATTCGGTTCATAATGGGCGGAGTAAATGCGGCTGTCAAGCGTTATTGAACTATTCGGTTCGTTTAAGTAAGCTGAGCATATGGCCCGCCCGAGGAATTTCAGCCGTGAAGGAGTGCTTGAAAAAGCCCTGCCCGTGTTCTGGAAGCACGGCTTTGCAGACGCCAGCCTGCAGGAACTGGAGAAGGCCACCGGGGTGAACAAATCCGGCCTTTACGCGGAGTTTTCCGGCAAGGAGGAGTTGTTTCTGGAGAGCCTGCGCTTCTACCTCGATCGAATGCCGCAGCTCGCATTGCTCACGGCCGAGCCCCTGGGCTGGGGCAACATCGAGCAGTTTTTGAAGCTCGGGCCGCGTAACACCGAAGGGCAAAAGGGGTGTTTCGCCATCAGTTCTATGCGGGAGATTGCCATCCTGCCACCCGCGGCGATCGAGATTCTGGGACGCAGCCGGGTACAACTGAAGCAACTCATTGCCAGGAATATCGAGGCGGAGAAGCCCAAGCTGGCCGCGGAAGACCTGGCCAATATGGTCATGACGTTCTTTGCAGGCCTGAGTGTAGAGCAGAACCTCAAATCGACCCGCGCCGCCACCGGACGCAAGGTTGACAATCTGATGCAAGCCCTGCGCAGTTTGTAGGTTGGCGCTGAGGCGCATAGCGGCGGGGCTGGCGAGCGCGGTTCACGCCGTCACCGCCCTCTGGGCCGCCGCGAAGACGTCGCGTGCGGACGTCGTACCCGCTACGTGCTCCGTACCCTCGACTCCAAGGTCCATCCATCCTGCATTCACGGCCTCAAACATTTCTTCGGCAGGTCCGGTGTGGCCCTTCGGGATGCCGAATTGCTCGAACGCTTTCGCCCACCCTGCACGCGGGACTGCAAAGGCTTTCACGTCGAGATTCAGGACTTCACCCAATTGCTCCGCGACTTCATCCGCGGTGACCATCGAACCAAGCTCGACGGCGCGCCGCCCTGACCACGCTGGCCCGGTCAAAAGGGTTGCGACCTCCGCGCCGATGTCGTTCGTCGCGACCATCGTCGATTTCCGGTTTGTCGGATTGTAATAGACCGGTAGCGTTCCGCCCTGGGCGACCTGCAAGCCGTAGAGGAAGTTTTCGAAGAATCCACCGGCGCGCACGAATGCGATTGGCGACATCAGGTCGCGGAAACCCTGCTCCAGAAGCGACAGGGCCGTGATCATCCCAAGCCCGCTGGTCCTGTTCGCACCCATCGACGAAAGCGCTACCACCCGCGGCGGCGCTGCCCTGGTGAGCGCCTCCACATAGTTCGCAATCACGCTTTTGGCTTCTTTGTAATCGGGCGAGGGCGCCCAGACAGACGGCAACATGACGAACGCGCCTTCGACGCCTTTGAGCGCCCGCTCGATGGCCGCCGAATCATTCCAATCACCGTCAACCAGTTCCACGCCCTGCTTCGCCCAGTTAGCCGCCTTCTCGCGATTGCGCACCAGCGCGCGTACTTCCTTGCCGTGCGCCAACAGATGTTCTGCCGTTGCGCCGCCCACTTTTCCCGTGATTCCCATTACTAAAAACATGCGTTTTCTCCAGATGTTGAGGGGCAGGGCTCTGCCCCTGTTGGTTCAACCGATGAGCGGCAGAATGGCCCGGATTCGGGCATCGCGCGCGTAGAGGCCGCCCCATGTCATCGCGCCCAGAAGCAGGGCAATGATTTCCGGCGGCGACCCCAACTCACCAATGCGGACATGGGCGCAGATGGCACCTCCCAAAAAGCCGGTCACCAGGATCGCGCCGAGAACGGCGGTGGCCGGCATGGCGTAAAGGATGGCGCAGGCCAATATGATCGGACCCACGACACGGGTCAGGTCCATCGCGAACCCGGTTTCCCGCAACGCGCTCGCGATCTGTGCCGGCGCAAAAAGCTGAATAGCGCCGTCTGCCACCAGAGCGATAACGACAAACGCGCTCATCATCCGGCCGGCCCACAGGGCGCGATGCCGGGTCTCAGTTGCAGGCACCTGATAGAGATTCATAGTTTTGGACACGTGTCGGTCTCCGATGGGGGCAATCCCAATGTTCGGAAGTTACTGTGTCCCTTAGGTATGATAAATGCCTAGGAAATGAACTCACTGTTCTCCATTCAGAGAACAATACCGAGGCACGAAAATGCAGAATCTCGAACCCCTCCTCATTTTCATAACGGTGGCGGAAATGGGGAGCTTTACCCACGCAGCCGAGAGCCTGGGCATTCAGAAGGGAAGGGCCTCAACGGCGGTCCGGAAGCTGGAAGAAGATGTCGGTGTCAGGCTTCTGCACCGGACGACGCGTAGCGTGCAGTTGACGGAAGACGGACGGGTATTTCATGCCCGTGCCCGCGATCTGCTGGCGGACGTAGATGATCTCCACTCCATGTTCGCAGGCGATAGCGTGGCGCTTCGCGGGCGTCTACGAGTCGATCTTCCGACCGAGGTGGCGCGGACAACGATCGTGCCGGCCTTACCGGATTTCATGGCGACTCATCCGGAGTTGGAGCTGGAGGTGTCGACTACGGATCGGCAAGTCGATCTGGTTCAAGAGGGGTTCGACTGTGTATTGCGGCTTGGACCCATCGGGGACGAGACGCTGATTGCCCGCCCGTTGGGCAAGTTACGCATGGCCAACGCCGCCAGTCCTGCCTACCTGGCGCGCTATGGCGTCCCTCGATCTCTGGAAGATCTGCAGCATCAGAAACATCGGGCAATTCATTTTTCGACGATGCTGGGCGCAAGACCCTATGGCTGGGAATATCCGGACGGCGACAGTTACGCGACGCTTCAGTTGCCAGGTGCGCTACACGTCAATAGCGCGCAGACCTACGAAGCCGCTGCCCTGGCCGGCCTTGGCCTGATTCAGGCGCCACTCCTGGGGATTGGCCGATACTTGGAAAGTGGAGCGCTTGTGGAGGTCATACCCGATTTTCATCGCCGGTCGCTCGCTGTGTCCCTCGTCGTAGCACATCGAAGCAACCTGTCGCGCCGAGTCCGCGCATTTATGAAATGGATCGAAGGCGTGCTGAGGCCGTATTTGGAATAGTGAGGCGGACATCACTGAGACGGATCGCTGCCCGGGTACGCGATAATACTCATCGGCGTCTCAGTCTGGAAAATTCAACTCCCGTTCGATCATCTGGAATCGCGGCTCTTCACGCAGCGGATCGAGATCGGGCTCGGCTTTCAGCTCCACGAGGCCAGGGTCTCGTAGACGCACGGCCGTGTCGAGCCATTGAATGCCCTCCCTACATCGCCCCACTGTGCGTAGATCGTCGCGTAGTCGTAGGCGCCGGAATCGCCCTCAGCCGATCGCAGTCTTTGCACACGGTCTCAGCATCGGCATTCCTACCGAGCTTCCGATAGGTGCGCGCCAAGCACGCGTTACTGATCTCATCAGCGGGTGCGACTTCGCAGGATTTCCGGGCGGCATCGTAGTCACCCATCGCATACTGCGCTTCGCCTCGAAGGTGAACATCCCGAACGTAGTCAGGTTGGAGAGAGACGGCCGCCCGGAAGGCGGCGAGCGCGTCTGCGTACTGACGCGATAGAAGGAAGGCTATCCCGACCATTCGATGCACGTGGAAATTCAAAGGATCGAGGGCGATGGCTCGATGACCGGCAGTAATGGCAACCGCCGTACGACCCATTTCCGCAGCCTGGCGACTACAGGCCGCGGGCGCTCGGATCAAGGCCGATGCCTCGAGTGACAAGAGATGCTGGACACGACGGACAAATGTCGCTGGCATCTCCGCTGCGGGCAACCGCGTCCACTGCACCGCCCTGAAGGCATCCGGGACCAGGGCTTCCTGGTCGGGAGTACTGTCTGTGACTACTGGCACGAGGAACGGGCGCTCGATCGCCATCAGGTGAGAGCGATCGACCGCGAGTTTCCACTCGAGCCGAAAGCAGCCCTCGAGCCGCTCCTGTGTATGGTGGGAGATCACCGGCATGAAAAGGGCGCAGTCGCGTATCTCGCGCCGGATCCTTTGGTCCCACACGTCTCCGCCCCGAAGCTCGCTCTGGTCAAACCAGACCTCGATGCCGGCGCCGCGCAGGGCCGTAGCGATGCGCGCAGCAGCGACGGCGTCCTGCGACGCGTAACTCAGGAACACAGCCGCCCTAGAAGGAGATGGTGAGGAGACCCCGTTCGATTGCGATGCGGGTTTTTCTTCTGCGCTCATTTGCGTCGCGGGGGAGCCGCAAGGCTCCCCCGCGCTGCGCGACTCGGCCGGTTAGCGAACGAATACGAGCCACGGTTCGGATGCAATCCCGTTCGTGACCACCTGCAAGAGGCTGAGGCCCCTTTCCTGGTTTGAGGGGACATCGAAATGCGTCGACACGAACTCAGGCGATGCCACCGCCATGCTGCTGTGATCGTGCGTACGGCTGTAGAAGACGTGGGAGGTTGCCAGGTTGGTAATTCGTACGAGTGGGTAGTTGGTTGAAGCCTGTACGTCATCACCGTAGGCAGCTCCCTGGGTCACACCGTTGAATAGGAAGCCCCCAACCTGGTAAGAGCCGCCGCGACTCACTATCGGGGGTGCAAAGACGATCCGCGGCGCGATCCCCCGCTGGAACGCCCGATCTCTGTTTGTAATGGTCGGAGTGTAGAGCTCGACGTCGGTGCTGATGTCATCGGTGTACAGAATCTGGCCCGTCGGCAACAGCAGCATGTCGCCAACGTAGGACCCCTCGTAAGGTGCATTGGGAGGTCCCGGGACCTGATGCAAATTCTTCCCGTCCCATTCAAAGAAGAATGAGGGGGGATTGCCGTAACTCGGGCTCGCCTGCACGAGTACCTTGTCGTTCGGCTCCCACGAGGCCGGAGCGTCGGCGGCGTTGATGTCGGTCACGCCATCGATTTCAGGAAACACGGGGCCGGCCCGCCAGTGTCCGTTGCGAGAATCATAGATGGCCGTGTTCCCGACTCCCGTGGGACAGGTATTCGAACCCGTGTAAAAGACCGTGCCGTCCGCTCGCAGCACCGCCGGGCCGACCTCGAAGGTGGGGGTCGGCGGAGCAGCGTTGAACTCGCCGCAGGTAAGCCCCGAATCCCACAGCTGCACGATCGTGCTGCCGGCACTGTGCCAGCTTCCTGTTCGGTAGTCGTAGAGCTCCGAGTTCGTGCCGTTCGGGATGTACGGGAACCCAACGGGGACATAGGCATCGACGGTCAGCACCTTGCCGTTAGGCAACAGGTTCCATCCCTCCTCGTCATTGATATCGTACTTACCAGCCCCGGTTGGGGTCCACGTGAGGGTCTTGGGATCGAGCAATGCCTGCTGTGCGTTGCAGCAGTCGGCTTGCATGTAGACGCCGTTCGGTAGGACGATGCTCTGGGCATCGCCGATCGTCTGCGCGAAAACGGGTGGGAATGTCAGGGGAGGAGAGAAGGTAGTTTCCAGGACGTCGAAGAATGACGGTGGCGCCACGGATTTCCATGCGTTCGCCAGCGGATCGTAGATCGCGCCCTCGGCAGTCCAGATGGGGACAAAGTAATCGCCCTGGTAGTAATTGTATTCCCCGCCCATGATGATCACCCGCCCATCCGGCAGAACCGCTGAAGAGTGATAGAGCGGGGAGTATCCCGCGGGCAGAGAAGCAATCTGCGTCCACGTGCCGTTGGCATAACTGCCGCTGCTGTCAGGAGTCAGGCGCACCCAATCCGGGCAGCCCGCGTCCTGGATGATCACTGAGCCATCCGTGAGCAGGAGCGGGTTGCCGCCACCGGGGTATGCGCCGAAACCGTTGCACTCGTTCGGAGGAAACGGCGGCGGGGTGTTGACTGGTTGCCACGGCGATGCAGCCGATGACGGTGCGGCCAAGGCAGCGGCGTGGATTTTCAGCCCGCGCGGCGGGAGCGGCCTGGCGTGAAGGTAATACTGCGCGTCGGCAGGGCCGAACCATGCGAGCGCCACCACTGAACAGACGATACTCGTCCACATCCCGGGTCTCATACGGCACCTCAGTTTATTAGTCGGATTGTCAGGGGCCAGGTTCTTGTCGTTTCAACGACAATACTGCCGCACTATGTTCAAAGCAAGCGGGCTGATTTGACGGTATCGCGCGGCCTTGGACGCTATCGAGGCCATAATGAGTGTGCCTTGGTGGGCCTCGGGGCCGGCAAGCGCTGCAAGTGGTTGATTAATAAGTTCCTGGCTGCTGCGTGTCCGCAATCCTCCGGCGTCTCAGTCGGGAAATTTCAACTCCCGTTCGATCGCGTGGAATCGCGGCTCCTCAGCGGGCTCGTGTTGGATCCGGCCGACATCAGAAACTGCGAAACGTGGTCGTTGATGAACTTCGCGTCTGCCGGCGAGTGAAGGCAGGAGGAGGGCGTTGTCGCCCGCTGCGTCCAGATGGCCGTAGGTGCCGTAGACGATCCGCACCTCAGGCAGCTCGACGCCGCCTTCCGTCTTGAAATGACGAATGCGGAATTCGTGCTGGACCGGCTGCGGCTGCCGGCACCAGGCTGGCGCACTGCCCGCGAGGAGAACGAGTGTGCAGAGCGCCGCGCGGATGAGGCCCCTGAGCGGCGATCGTGACATGTGGTGACCCTCCCGAAGGGCCTGATGGTAGCCCAGCGCTTACGTCATTACTTCCCGGGGCCGTCGTACAAACAACCTACGCCTATCCGCGGAGGCCGTGCAGGCGACTCAAGCGACTGATTTTGAAGAATATATCTCCTGAGACGGCGGGATTGAGACATGCGTGAGCTACCGCCGGTGCAGCGCCGAAGCTGCTGGGCTAGAATCGATGGAGGCTGTGCGAACAAGAATACCGGGGGTCGCGCCTCGCCAGGTCGCTCGCAATCCGTGAACGCGCTCGTGCCGCGCGTACGGATTCCGGCCGCCCGCGGTGCGGTGTAGCAACGCGATGAAGACAACGCTCTCCCCATTGGGGCGCAACCGGCGAGTATCTCGAACCACCCACAAGGGCAGGAACGCGATCGTCGTGGCGGTTGTGGCCGCACTCCTCGCGCCGATGCTGCCGGGTTGCGCAGTTGACCCCACCACCGGTCGTTACAAGTACACAGGGCTCCCGGCAGGGGACCCGTGTGGCAATTCCAACGCGTTGGCGGGGGCTCTCGTCGGGGCGTTGGCAGGGGTTGCCGGAGCCTATGCTGCCAAGGCCCTCAATCACGGCCGCATGTCGTCGGGCGCCACTGCGGGTTTCATCGTTGGCGGGGCCGCCATAGGTGCCGCCATAGGGCATGATGTTGATCGAAGACGGTGCGAATACGCGCAGATTCAAAAGAAGTACAACCTCGATATCGAGGTTGCGAGCATCAAGGCATCGCCCTCCAGCGTCGTGACAGTCACGCCCCCTGCGCCGGCGCAAACCGCTTATACCACTCCGCCGCCTGATACCCCGCAAGCGACCACCATAGGCCTGTCCGTCAACGTTGTGGACGATGGCTCGCAGTTCGCTTCCGGCTCCGCTGAGCTTGCGCCGCAGGCACGAACCTACTTCGCCGAGCTTGCCCAACAGTACTCGTTCGGTTACCAGGAGCAGCAGCTCCAGGGAAAGCAGGGCGTAACGCAGGACCAGCGCGACGCGGTGACTGCACTGCGGGACAAGAACATCTTCCTCGTAGGGCACACGGACGATACCGGCGATTCTCAGCTCAATGCCGATCTCTCCGAGCGGCGTGCGCTGGTGGTTGCGCAGGTCTTTGCGGCCCAGGGAATCGACGCCAGTCACATCTTCTATCAGGGGGCCGGCGAGACGCTGCCGATTGCGGACAACCGCACGGCGGCGGGTCGCGCAAGAAACAGAAGAGTCGAGATCGTCGATGTCACCAACTTCCAGGCTTTCAAGAGCTACCTCGCGTCGCGCACATCGAATGTGACGGATTTCCGTCCCGTTCCGCCTCACCCAGGAGTGCCGGCTAAAACCGCTCCGGTACAGGTCGAGTCCGCTCGAGTCAACAGCGCCCCATCGGCGCCGGTGATGGCGTCAAATAGGCCGTCCGCATCGATACACCACCGGCGGTGGCGCGGTTTCGATTTCGGCGGCACCCCAACCACGGCGCAAGGGATTGCCGCGCGGTACGGGCAGCCGATACACGAGAGCTCGTTCTCGGTCTTTCCGACCGCTTACGCCTCCGACGCTTCCCTGGTCGGTGCGTGCACCGCCGATCGCCCGCGGATCGCCGGCGCGGTAAAGACACTGGCCAACGGACAGCCGGTCAATGTTTCGATGACGGACTACTTGCCCGGGCTCTATGGCACGTCCTGGATGACCACTTTGAACGGAAATCTGGTCGGCCTGCGCAAGGTCGCAGTGCTTCGCGACGGCGGCAGCCCGGCAGGCAACCCGGATGTGCTCATCTATCGGCACTATCGACCCGGCAGCAACGTGCGGCCGGACTTCCTGGCAACGGCGCAGGTCAATACCTATCGGGGCGACCAGGCACTTCTCTACCGTGTCTTTCTGCAAGGTCCGATTACCTGCATGGACATCGTCTTTCCATACAACAACTCGGGCGTCGCCGACCCCTCGAACCTCTACTACGAGCGCAGGGGCGCCCTGCTGGTGGTACCGTTCGATCCGCGTGTTCCGGGGCATTAACACCAACAGCGGCGAGCGGAACGCCCGATACAAAGGATTCTGCTCATGAATTCCATAATTACTCTGATTCAACAGAATCTGTCGATTCTGTCGTCACTGGTAACGTTGGGCGTTGCGATTGCGCTTTTCATCGCGTTTCGCACCCAGATTACCTACGCGTGGATGAATCTTTGCTATGGCGTCCCGTTCATCGGTAAGCTCGCGCGGCTTTCTCGCGATACGACCCCGGGGGACGTCGTGGGTTGGCTGCACTCCGAGCAGACGCTGTGCGCCGACTACGCCGAGTATGTGCGGATCACGTCCAAGGAGCAGTTCGTCCAATCGCTCGAATACATGAGCAAGGCGCAGGACCTCGGCCGCCGGCCCCTCCCTGCCTGGATGCTTCTGCTCCTCGTCGTTCTCCTGGTGGCCGAAGGCCTCGGCTTTGCCTACTTGGTCAGCGACATCATGGCGAGCGAGGGGAGCGCCAATCAACACATGCTGCTCACCTTCGCAATCTCGCTGGTGCTGTGCATCATCATGATATTCGTCACCCACCACGCGGGGCACCAGTTATATCGCACCGGGCTCATTCGTCGCTGCAACAAGGAATGGCGTGATCGTGGCCAGGAGGGCGCCTTGCGTACCGCGGCCATAAAGCTGCAGGATCTGCAATCGATTGACGACGGCGCTCCGGCATATTCGCAAACAGTCAACCGGGTGGGCGTGTCCGGCGGCTACGCGATGTTCGTCGTGGCAGTCGTTGCAATCGTCACGATCGGCACGTTTTCGACCCTGATGCGAATCAAGCATATGAACGGGTCGCTGCTGACGGAGAACCAGGTCGCCCCGGCGGCAAGTATCTTCGCCGCGGATCCGTCGAGCGCTGCGCCTGCGGATCTTGCCGGTCCCCAGAAGGCCGCCGACGACAAGATGACGGCCGAAGCCCTGTCCGACCAGAAGCAGGAGGCGCTTTTTGGATTTGGAGTGCTCGGTGTCCTCTTCGTGATTACGCAGATCGTGGGCATCACCGCCGGAATGCAGTATGGGTATGCCGGAAAGGAGAGCGACGCCGCTTATAGGCAAACCCTCGGCTTTGCCACTTACGATGCTTACCTCGACCACGTCGAGCCCATAATTCGGCAAGCTCAGAGCCGCCTGCAGAATCTTCACCTGAAGATCGGCGCGGGTTCCAGTAACGTCAAGGTAAGTTTGACCAAGACCTTCAACGACTTCCTGCTGATGCGACAAGTACAGCGCGCCGCGCGACACGCCGCGGTCGCGGTACGACCCGACGCGGCGCCTCAGGAGCAGGCGACGGCATCGATGACGCTCGAGGCCGCTGTCCGGCAGATCGACTCGTTCGTTACGGCGGATCAGAAGAAGACCTTCGTGATAGGGCTCCCGGAAGAGCTGCGCCGAAAAGTCGTCGCCCATTTGAAGGAAGCCAAGACGCGCGATGAGGAGGCCAAGGCCAAGTCGCTGAAGGCGGACCTCGATGGCTTGTTTTAGGTTACGACGCCCGTCGGGCACGACCCGCCTCGCGTCCGCGGCGACGCTCCTGCTTCTTTCGGCGGGGGCGGTTGCGGCCAATGCGGTACCGAGCTGCTACCGCGCCACCGGGCTTCAGGCCCCGGCCATACCGCCGGATCGTGAGCTCTTTATCCTCATTGACCAGACGACCATCTTCGATGAGACGCTGAAGCGTACGGCGGAGGAGAATGTAGTTGGCTTCCTCGGGCCGAACTCCTCATATCAGGTGATCGTGTTCTCCGCGTTCTCGCAAGGGCGCTACACGACTCCGGTCATTCAGGGCACCATCGAGCCGGCCTTCCCGGTGAAGGCGCGCGACTCGGTGAGCGAAAGGCGGCTTGCCGCTCTCGACAAGTGCCTGGCGGCACAGCAGCCGTGGGCCGAGCGCCAGGTCGTAGAGGTCATGGGGCGGTCCTTTGCGCAGGCAAGCCCGGACCTCGCCAAGTCGGACATTCTCGCCGCCATACGTGATGTCGCCCTGGCGATGGCGGCCTCGCCCGCGAAGCGGAAGGTGCTCTTTCTCGTCTCGGACATGCTGGAGAATTCCTCCATCACCAGCTTCTATGGTCCCGGCGGCAGGGTCCGGCTGGTCGCGCCGGAGCGGGAGCTGGCACTCACGGCCAAAGCGGACATGTTCGCGCAGCTCACCGGAGCGACCGTAGATGTCATGGGAGCGGGACTGCTGGCTCCCGATGTGAGCAAGCAGGCAGGTTATCGAGACCCGAAGACCATGGAGGCGTTACGCACTTTCTGGCAGCAGTACTTCGTGAAATCCGGCGGAGTCCCGGATCAATTCGGTGAGCCGGACCTGCTCGCGCCGATCAGATAGGCCGCGCGCAGACTCTCGAGTCCAAAGCTCCCGCTGACGCTTACCTTTGTCTCACCGCCGCACGGGGCGCGGCGGCGGCTCGGTGTTGCCGTCCTGCGACGCGCGCATGTTGCGATGATACTTTTGTGGTCCAGGCGCCACGACTTTCACGCCATGCACTCGTGCACAAGCCTGCTGGTCTGCATAAATCGCCCGCAACTGGCACTTGCAGTGGAGTTGGATCGCGGCTATGCGTCGTGTGTCGTGTTGTAACAGAGGGGAGAGTGTCGGCGGCAAGACTCCGCGGCGGAGTTGTAAACCGATAGACAGCCCGGGCGTTATGTACTATGGTTGTATCCAATCAAGGATAACCAGTTGAGATAACAGGCGCCCGCAGTCGCATCGGCGCGGTGGGGCTGCGGGCGAACTGCCAGTTCCGAGGGAGAAAAAACGTGAATGCCTACCGGATTCCCGCCTTGGCGGCGGTGTGCATGTTCGTTGCGGGCGGCTCGGTTCACGCCGCCGACGGACAGTACATTGCGAACAACACGCCGACGTTCGTCGCGACCGCCAGGAGCCTTGGCGCCGCTGACGCATCGCAGCGCATCGGGGTCAGCCTTTGGCTGAAGCCGAACAATAGGGCCGCAATGGATGCGCTTGCCCAGGAGCTCTACGATCCCAAGTCGCGAAATTACCGGCATTGGCTCAAGCCACTGGACGTGGCCGCGCGCTTCGCGCCGACGGCCGCGCAGGCGCAGGTCGTCAGGGAATTCCTCGAATCCCACCAGCTGACCGTGTCGGGCATAGGGCCGCACAACTTCTACGTGCGCGCCAGTGGAACCGTGGCTCAGGTCGAGCAGGCGTTCGCGGTGCAGATCAATGATTACACGGTCGCCGGACGCACGATTCGCGCGAACGCCGCCGATCCCTACGTCGAGGGTCCGGCCGCGGTGTTGATCCAGGCAGTCTCGGGGCTCGATGACGTCGCCTTCCGGAGCCCGGGCATGCTCCGGTCGAGCGTGGTGTCTTCTCTGGGACTGCCGGGTGCCAACCGGCAATCCTCTGCTTCGACTGCCGGATCCGCGGTGGCCGGATTCGTGTCGCGGTGTTTCCCGGGCGTCGTTACGGAGCAGCGGACAACCTTCGGGGGCTATCCGAAGGCGACTTACTCGGGCAACGAGTACGTCGGAAGCGGTGCCGGCTGCGCCTACAGCCCGGCAGAGATCCGTACGGCCTACAATCTGGACGCTCTCTACACGGAGGGGTACGACGGGGCGGGCCAGACCATCGTGTTGGTCGAGGACTGCGGTTCACCGACCGTACTTGACGACGCGAACACTTTCTCTGAACGCTTTGGACTTCCTCTGCTTACACCGTCCAATTTCAGCGTCACGAGCATGGGTCCTTCAGCGTGTACCGGTTACTACCCCAACATCGACGCTGATGTGGAGTGGGCGCACGCCGTCGCACCCGGTGCGTTCCTTGCAGTTCTATATGCTGTGACCGATGGCCCCGAGGATGTCGATGAGGCCATGTTTTATGCCATTAACTATGGGCTTGGCAATGTGATCAGCGACGACAATGAAATGCCCGAGATGCTGATGCCGGAGACGGAGGCACTGAAGGAAAACCTCATTTCCGAGGTCGCGGCCATCGAGGGCATCTCCGCAAACTATCCGGAGGGAGTGGGCGGAGGCACATTGTTCTTCGAGTCGCCCGTGGCGCCGGCCGATGGTCCATACGGGACCGGAATCGGTGGCATCACCCTGGCGCTCGCCACCGATGGGTCGGTCGCCTTCGAGACCGCCTGGGAAGACCATGTGAGTGAGGTACTGGCGCAAGGCGCGATCTCCGATCCAGCCTTCGTGCCGGTACCTGGGGGTTACATCTACGGAGCGATCGGAGGACGCAGCAACTACTTTGCGAAGCCCGCCTTTCAGAACGGGGCGGTAACCGGCACGAAGCGCGGTGAGCCTGACTTTTCATGGCTGGCAGACCCCTACACCGGCCTGATCACCGTGGCGACCACGTCGACGCAGGAACCGCCTCAGTCCTGGTTTGCCTTCGGCGGCACCGGTGTCGCGACGTCGATGTTCTCCGGGTTGTGGGCGATCGCCAACCAGAAGTCCGGCGTTGCCCTCGGTCAGGCCGCGCCTTACCTGTATTCGCTACCGACGGCCGCCGTGAAAGACATCGTCACGTATTCCTCCGCTGACGACGTAGTCGCCACAGTTCAGGAAACGAGCGGTCCCGGAACCAGATTCAACGCGGCGCAGACCATGTGCCTGCCGCCGTACACGGCGTTGTTCGGTCCGTTCTACAGCGCACTGTGGGAAAACCCCGACGGCGAGGAGAATACCGCGCTGGTGCTCTCATTCGGCGAGGACTTTACCAACAAGGCCGCCGTCGGCTGGGATTCGGTCACGGGCGTGGGCGCTCCGCGGGATGCAAAGGCATTCGTCGATTGGGTGGGGAGTAACAATCAATGAGCGCTGCAAAAATGAAGGCGCGCGGGCCGATCCGGGCGGCGGCGATGACCGCGGTTCTGGCGGCGATGATCGGAATCGTGTCGGCCGCGGTGCCTACCAGGCTGATCATTTCGCATAACACGCCGCCTTACGCGTCTGCGAACGCATACGTGAGAGCGGAGGATCCCGCGTCAGTCATCGATGTGACGATCTGGCTGAACCCGCGCAATCGAGCGCAAATGGACGCGCTCGCGCAGGAGCTGTACGACCGAAGCTCCCCGAATTACCGCCGCTGGCTCACCCACCAGGAGCTCGCCGGGCGCTTCGCTCCCACCGCGGATCAGGCCGCGACCGTGCGCCGGTTTTTCGAGTCGCACAATCTCCAGGTGATGCTGACGGGCAACGATAACTTCTTCGTGCGCGCGCGCGGCACCATCGGCGATGTGGAGCAGGCCTTCCAGGTGCGGCTCAACGACTATGAGGTGAATGGCAAGCTGGTGCGGGCGAATGATCGGGACCCCAGTCTGGAAGGACCGGCTGCGTCGCTGGTTAGGGCGGTCTCGGGTCTCGATGCGGGTGTGTACACTCATCCGGTCGTCGTGCGTCCAACCGCCGCTCCTGTGGCACCCGCGGCGGGTACGCTCACCCCGGCAGCTGCGGCCGCGCAGTCGACTTTCTATTCATCGAATTGCTTCACGGTTGCCAAGGAGACCCTCTCGACGAACGATGACGGCGAGCTGCCAACGGCGATCTATAGCGGCGCACAGCTGAATCTGGAGACCCTCACCAGCCCCGGCTGTGCTTATACGCCGGGTCCCATTCAGACCGCGTATCATCTCAAGCAGCTCTATGCTCAGGGTTACACCGGTCGGGGACAGACGATTGGGATCATAGACTGGTGCGGCTCTTCGACCATCGAGAGCGATGCGAATGCATTTGCCAAGAAGTTCGGGCTGCCGAAGCTGGATGCGTCCAACTTCCAGATCATCTATACCCCCACTCCGAGTGAGTGCATCCAGGAGGATCAGGCGGAGATCAACCTGGACGTGGAATGGGCGCATGCCATCGCTCCCGGCGCCGACATCGCGCTGATCGTGCCGCCGTCGGCCTCGCTGCAGGACGTGGACGAGGCGGAATTCTACGCGGTGAATTACGGGATCGGGAACTCGATATCCGGCAGCTTCGGCTCACCGGAATCCGAGACGCCCGCCTCCTATCTGGACACCGAGAACCTGATCGCGGAGATCGCGGCGCTCACCGGCATCTCGACCAACTTCTCCACGGGAGACTACGGCGATTACGTCCCGGTCCTGTCGGCGCCGACCGTGACTGCGCCGGCCGACTCGCCATGGGCGACCGCGGTGGGCGGCGTCAGTCTCGCCTTGAACGCGGACGACTCGATCGCCTGGCAGTCGGGGTGGGGCAATGACATTACCATGGTCGATCTTTCGGGAAGCGTGACCGATCCTCCCAGCTCGGAGGCCTTCGGGTTCTACTTCGGGTCGGGTGGCGGCCCCAGCAGGTGTGCGTCCCAGGATGACACGACGGTGATCAAATGCCTCGCGGGATATCCCAAGCCATCGTTTCAGAGCAGGCTTCCGGGCAGGGTCCGGCTCCTTCCGGACGTCTCCTGGCTCGCGGATCCGTTCACCGGCGTAGCGATTGCCATCAGCATTCCCGGGCAGGAGCCGGCACAGGTTTGGCAGGTGGTGGGAGGCACGAGCCTCGCATGCCCGATGTTCTCCGCGCTCTGGGCTATCGCCAATCAGGCCGCGGGCGCGCCGCTGGGCCAGGCGGCGCAGTACCTCTATTCGATGCCCGCTGCCACGCTGACCGACGTGGTTCCGGTCGCCGGTGGACACAACGTGATCGCCACAATTCAGGATGCGAGCGGCACCGAGCACTACACGGCGGCACAGCTGCTGGGAAGCAAGGCGCCCCAAGCGTTCGTGAGCGCGATCGCCAACTTCCTCAGCAACAACGGGCAACTCTCACCGTTCTCCTCCGCGACCGATGTGCTCTCGTTCGGGACCGACTGCTCGGCAGCTCCTCTGAGTGACCTTGGTGGTACACCCTGCACCAGCGCCACCGCGCTGCACACCGCGGTGGGCTGGGACGACGTGACGGGCCTTGGCACGCCGAACGCGCAGGCGTTCGTGCATTACTTCATTCCGGGTGCCGACAACGTCCGTTGATCGCGATGGGGTCCGGCCCCCGACCCCGGTCAGCGGGTGTCGGCGGACTTTACAATATTTTGTTCCGGCCCGGTCTGGCCTCCGATGCAGTTGATAACATATTGATTGCATTGAAGAGCGCCGTGTGGCGCGAAACATGCATAGTTCGGAAGACGCCGCTCGAACCAGGCGCCAGGGGGAAGAAAGCATCGCACGAGTCCTTAGGGATATCGAGACGACGCGGGGGCCATGCGACTGATCAACATCAAGAACTACGAGAGCGTCATGACAATGATCTTCAAGAAATGGGCGATGACGGCCGCGTTGCTGGCCGCATCGCTGCCGTTCGCACTGTCCGCCCGGGCCGGCGGGTTAACCGAAGTCGCGACGATCAGCGGCTGCTACGATTGCCTTTCTTACGATACGCCGGGACTGGTGGTCAATAACACGACGGGTGGGACGCTCGTAAACGCTCAAATGGTATTGGCGGCTTACCAGGGCGACAACAAGGGCATCACGGCGACCGTTGACCTTGGGGATCTCGGCAACTCGACGACGCTGATCTGGGGCTCTCTGCCCAATGTCAGCGGCGCGCTGACTCCGGGGAGCCTGACGGCCGGCGATTACGACGACGAATTCATCGGCACTTCGGAGTGGATACCCAACACGAACTGCAGCAGCGCGGGCAACCCGAACACCCAGGGCTGTGTTGCCGGTGGTGGCCCGCAATGGTACGCACAGCCGGGCAACTTCACTGTGACCTTCACGGCTACGGTGTCGGGCGGTCTGTATGACGGCGACTCCGTCTACTCGGTGTTCAGTCCGGTGACCAATGCGACCGGTGGATTCATCTCCTGGGAAGGGATGAACGAAACCGGCTATTCGGAGCAGCCGTGCTGCGACGTTCACTCCGGCGGTCTCACAGGGGACCTCGCGAACATCTATCTTGGCACGCCACCGCCTCCTCCGGCGCCGGAGCCGGCCCCGCTGGGGCTTGCCGCGCTCGGGCTCGGGTTGATGACCCTGGCGCTGCGCCGCCGCCGAGGCCGCAGCCCATTTTGATCTCGCGGTTGGCCGCGCCGATGGCCGGTGCCATCGGCGCGGCGTTCAGAATTGACTTATAAATCCTGCGCTTGCCGCACACGCGCGGTCGGTCCCCAGCAGCAGGCCTGACGAATTCCCCATTCGCGCGTCTCTAGACGGCAAACGAAGAGCCGCTCGAACCGACCGCCGAGGCCTCTTGGGCATTTTGGCGGTTGCCAGGGCCTGCGGATAGTCTGGACCGCCCCGCATCATCAAACGAATCAGGGGGGAATCGTGTTCTCGAAATTGATCTACCTCGTACTCCTGGCCGGGATCGGTTTTGGCTGCTGCTATGGTGCATTTCTCTTCCAGCAGCATCGGGACCGCCTACCGCTCGACTACGAGACGTTCGGTAAGTTCTATCCCGCGGCCATCAAGAAACAGGCTATCTGGCTCGGCGTGGCGGGGCTCGCGGACCTCGTGGGCGGGTTTGCCTTCGGGTTCATCGTGCTGCTGTTCGCGGTGGTTCCCTGGTTCGCATTCAAGCCCGGATACGTAAAGTTCGACATCAAGAAGTTCGAGCCCAAGGCAAAAGCGAACAACGATCAGTGGCTCGCCGCTCTCGGTCCCAACTGGACCGAGCGCGCCAAGTCGATTCAGGCGATGTTCGAGCAGAAATCCGCCACCATCAAGGCCACCGAATTTCAAAGGTGGACCGACAAAGTACGCGATTCGGTCCAAGCGGACATCAACTACTACATCTTCTTCGAAGCGATGCGGAATCTCGCGGCAATGAGTTTCCAGGAACGAGCGGCGCTGGAGTTCGCCGAGCACATGAACAGCCTGGCGAATGGCCCGGGCGGATTGCTGCCGCCGGAGCCCCTTTACGGACGCTGGCGCACCTCGCTCGTGTGGGGCGACGGCAAGGGTCAACTGGGCCCGGACGGCGTCGAGTCCAAGGGCTTGAACCCGGGCAACCCCATCGCAGACTACCTGGCCCGGATGGGACTCACCGTACCTGCCGTCATCAACCAGATAACGATACACGCCGGCCAGATGCAGAGCGACCAGAGGCAGCCCAAGGAAGTACGGGAGATATGCCAGAACATGCTGGAGAGATTCGTCAGCAGCGCCGCCTGACGTCGCGAAAACCGACGGCGGCAGTTGCGCATGCTCTCCAAGCTGCTCAGCCGGGATCCCAAAGCCGACACCATCCAGGCGAGCCAGGACTGGCTCGCCTCTCTCGGCGCCAATCCGGCGGAGCGCGTAAGCGCGATCGATGCCCTGTTTCAGGGGCGCTCGAAAAGCGTTCTTGCCGCGCACTTCGACGTCTGGGCCGGCGGTAGCCCCGGCGACTATATCGCATTGCGGGTGACGCGCAGTCTCGCAGCCATGGCGCCCGAAGAATGCGCCGCGCTCCGCTGTGCCGAGCATCTCAACAACCTGGCGAGCGGTAACCTCAATCTGTACGGGCGTCTGTGCGCGGCGCTCGTCTGGGGAGGGGGCAAAGGTCAGATTCTCTCGGTAGCAGCCCAGGGCCTGAACGCGGGCGACCCGATCCGTGAATACATGGTCAAGTTTGGACTGGGGACCGTCGAGGAAGCGAGTCGCGCGGTGTTCGCGCATATCACGGAGGTCAGGAACAACCCGCAGACACCGAATGACCTGCGGACCTTCTTCAATGCCCTGTCCGCCTCCGCGGAGGCGACACTCCAAACCGCGGGCGCGAGGCCGGCGGCCGTCACACAGCACCCAGCACAAGAGACAGCCTCGATGGTTTCATCCTCTCCCTTTGCCTCCATGGGCGCCGCAGGACCGATGGCCGGTGGACTCATGGGCAATACGCCCGGCTTCCTCCAGTCGTCCGCGGTGCCGCAGACCTGCTTTGCAACCAAGGGTCCACACGCGATTTATCTCGGTACGTTCGACGACGGCAGCTGGCTCAGCTTCTCCGACGCCGGCGCGCTGGTGACGATCGCGCCGCCCGGTTCCGGCAAGTCGCAATGCCACGTGATCCCAAATCTTCTGCAATGGAAGGCGCCGGCAGTGGTTCTCGATGTGAAAGGAGAAATCTACGCGAAGACGAGCAAGTGGCGTGCGGAGAACGTCGGCCCGGTTTTTCGCTTCGCGCCGACCGATCCTAGCCACAGCCACCACTACAACCCGCTCGCTTTCGTCAGCGATAAGCCGGATGAGGTCTGGCAGGAGTCGCGGTTTCTCGCCGAAATGTTCCTCGTCCCGAGCGGGGGTGCCAGCAACGAGAACAGCTTCTGGGACACCAGCGCCAAAGCGCTGATCACCGCGGCCGTTGCGTACATCTGCCGCATGTTGCCGCGCAAGGAACGCAACATGTCGCGGCTGCTGGATATCATCCACGGCGGCAAGGCGCTCAAGGAGGCGATCGCGGCCATGGACCTTGCTTCCGATGTGCGCCCGCTGATGCGCGCCGGGGTGTCCCTCGCTGAAATGGAGCCGAGAACCAAAGCCAATGTCCTGTCGACGGTGCAGACGAGCTTTCAGGCATGGGAGGACGTACCCATAGAGCGCGTGACGGACCGCTGCGACTGGTCGCCGCTCGATCTTCGAAAAAGCTCCGGCGCTGGCCATCCTACGGTTTACATCTGCCTGAAGCCGCATGAGATAGACGCATACATCTCAATCCTGCGTGTGTTTATCGCCCAGCACATCCGCATGCTCACGAGCGTGGAGCTGACGGAGCTGGACCGTTCCAAGGTGCTGCCGATTCTCTTTCTCCTCGACGAGCTGCCGCGTCTCGGCAAGATGCCGCCGGTAGCCTCGGCGATCGAGATCGGCGCCAGCTACGGCTTGCGGGTGTGGATGTTTGCGCAGAGCCTGGGCCAGCTGCAGGAGGCCTACCCGAACGCCGACGGCATGATCAGCAGCTGCGCCGTGCGCGTATACCTCAATCCGAGCGGAGCCGACGGTCTCGCCGAGAAGCTTTCCAAGGAGCTCGGCAGCGTGACGAACCTTGCCGATGGCACACAACAGTCGCTCGTGCCGCCAAACGAGCTTGCCGGGCCGAAATGGGCGGACCGGCAGCTGGTGATCGCCTCTGGAACCCGGCCGGCCCGCATCCGCAAGAACTTTGCGTTCCGCAATGCCGAGTTGAACGCAAGGATGGGAGCGCTGAGGCCCTCGTCATGAAACGCATCGATTGGGAGGCGCAGGTCGAGAAGTTGGAAAAGCGCGACAAGGAAATCACGGCGGAATATCAGGCAAAGGTCAAGGAGCTCGACGGGACCTACAAGCAGCAGTTGGGGCAGTGGTCCAATGAGAGAGACGAGGCCCACGGTGACGTGATAGCCGAAGTCCCTGGCGCGAGCGATCGTCTGGAGTACGCGCAACGCACGCTCGAGGCTCTGGAAAAAGGCCATGACAAAAAGGTCGACGAGCTCGAACACGATTACGAGTTGGGCAAGAGCGCGAACGACGTCGAGTTGCAGGAGCTGCGCGCGAACGCGCCGGTGGTGGAGAAAGTCATCGACAGTGCGGAGCTGGTCGTCGAACTGGCCAAGAGTGTGATCGAGCACACCACCGGCATCGAATTTCCCCCCGTTGACGTCGGGGGTTATGTGGGGTGGGAGGTTGCCAAGGATGCTGCCAGGAAGGTCGTCGATAAGACCGAACAGCTCCTCGACAAGGTCATGGACGACTTCAAGGGGGACCCGCAAACCCCCCGAGAGCAGAAACTCGAGCACTGGATCGACGAAGCCCAGAACAAGTTCGACCAGAAGTACAAGGATGCGCCTGCAAAAGAGCGGGAAACGATGCAGGACAATCTGGATCATAATTTTGATCTGCTGCGAGGCGCTTTGGAACGGCAGCAGGAACGGCAGCAGCAGCCGGATATCGAGCCGGATGATCCTCCATTCGGTCCCTGACCAAGGGAGCGCCTACTCCTGCGCGCGCGGCAGCTCCCGGCTCGAGGCGACGAAGCCTGCCCAGTAGTACGGGTGCTCGTATGGATGACGTCCGTCGACGACCAGCGCACGCAGGCGCCTTTGCGCCTGTTGCAGCGCGCCCCCGACGTCCGTGCTGTCGGCGGCAAGAGCCCGATACATCCCGTGCATGAGCTGGGCGGTGCTCTCATCCTCGACGCGCCACAGGCTCGCGACGACTTGCTTCGCGCCGCGCTGCTGCACGATGGCGCTCAGGCCCTCGATTTCGCGTCCGTCGTCGGTCTCGCCGCCGCCCATCGCGGTCTGGCACGCTGAGAGTGTCACCAGGTTCAGGCCCGTGAAATCGAGCCCGGCGAGGGTATCGAGCGTCAGGCGCGATCCGTCTCCCAGCACCAGGAAGGAGCGCATGGCGTTGCCGGACCGCAGGCTGAAATGAGTGCCCACGTGCAGGACCGTGTAGGAATGCGGAGCCTGCAGCAGGGCTTCAAATCGCTGGGTGGTGAACGCGTGGTCGGCGAAGCCCTCACCCGGCAGCGCGCCATCACCCGCCGCGGTTCCACGACAAGCGGCCGAATGCGTCGCGAGTCCCGTGATCGGCCCATCGACGACGTAGCAGAGCTCATCCGCCATCCCCGGCAGCGGCTGCAAACCGGCCACCGCTTGCGTCACACCGAACCCCAGTACGCGCGGGGATGAGCCGTTCCCCGGCGCCGCCGGCGTAGCGGTGGACTGCTCGGCAGGGAGGCCGATGCCGGCCAGCACCTCGATCGCGTAGCGATCGGCGAGGTAGGTCCCGTCGGGGGCCTGGAGTGCGCCAAAAGGCACGTAGCGCAGCGGACCGTCCAGCCATAGGAACAGATGAGTGAGCTTCTCCTGCCGCGCCAGCTGATCGAGCGGGCGCGCGAGCGTGTCGTAGAGTGCGCGGGCGGGCGCGCCGACCGAGGCACGCTGTCCGATCCGGTCGAGGAAGTACCCGATGCGGCGCTGCAGATCGCGCGCATCTACGGACACTGGAATTGCGACCTGCGTCCGGCGAGTCGCGATGAGCAGTCGCATTCGCTTCTCCGCAAGCACATAGATGGCAATCGCGGAGTTCGGGGGTGCACGCGCGATCGCGCGCTCGAGGCTCTTGGCATCAACCCGCGCGGCCGCGCTCGCGGTGCTGCCGATCGTGCCGGCTCCGGCGTTGGCGGCGATGAACCGCTGAATCCGCCGACCGCGCGCGCCCTCCGCGTGCTGAGCACGCTGCAGCAGTACATCGAGCCGCTCACGCTCCCGCACGGTGATGCGGGACCGATCCTGAAGGCTGCGCAGGCGATCGATCTCCCCACCGGCGGCAGCATCGGCGCGCAACGCCGCCGCATAGTGGCGGTCCCACGTGCGCTCGAGATCGTTGAGAGCGGGCCCGTGGCCCCGCGCATCCCATGCCGCGGCGCGGGACGTAAAGTCGTAGAGCTCCTGGGCTTTGAGGAGCTGCAGCACTTCGAGACCCTCATCGATCCGTCCGCTCCCCATCAGCCAGTCCGCGACCGTGCGATACATGCCTATCTTGTCGAGCAGGAAGCCGCGATCGAGTCGCTCGTCCTCGCCATTGAAGTAGTGGCGCTGGCGCTCGACCTGTGCGATCGCGCGCTTGCCGAAGAAGATCGCGAGCGCAGTTCGCCCCTGCGCATTGAGCGCGCGCGCGGTAACGAAGTAGGCGCGGGCGAGCGGCTCGGGCGTGCCGATGCCTTCCGCGGCGGAGACCGCCGAGGCGGCGAGCGAGACCGCGCGCTCGAGATCGCCGCGCGTACGATCGAGCTCGCTCAGGTTGTCATACACCGCCGCGCGCAGCGCCGGATCGGCATCCTGTGTGCTCGCCAGACGAGCGCGCGCCTCGCCGCACTCGTGATCGGCGGCCGCCGCGTGTTCGCGGATGTCGAAGCCGCAGAGCTCATTGGTCACGCGCAGGATCGTCGGGTGACCGTCCGGCAGGCGCGAGCCGAAAAGTGTCAGCGCCTGCTCGTAGTCGGCGCGGCTCTGCGGGTCGCCGCGGCGCGCGCTGGCCTGAGCGAGCGTCTCCATCAGATATCCGCGCTGCAGCACCAGCGCCGGTTCCGCGCGAGTGGCGTCGAGCCCGGCATCGAGGGCCGCGAGAGCGTCGTCGACATTGCCCAGGTCGAGTTGCAAGCTGGCGAGACCGCGGTAGTAAGACACCCGAGCGGGCAACTCGACGTCCGTGGCGCTCGTGGTGACGATCCGCCCCATTTGCTCGTACAGGTGCCAGGCCGCCGCCAGCTGACCGAGCGCGCGCTGGATGTCGGCGAGTGTCTGCAGCGAGGTCACCAGAGCGGGGGCTTCGGCGCCCAAAGTGGTCTCGCCGAGCCCGACGGCCTGCTCCGCAAAGGGCAATGCTTCCCGCGGCCGGCCGCGCGCATCGAGCAGCGCGCCGAGCTGGGTGAGGGCCGTGACCTGATGCCGCTGCAGGGGACCGCCGTGTGTGGTCTCGGCGAGCCGGATGGCCTCTCGCGAGGCCGCCTCGCTGCCGTCATAGTCCCCGAGCCGCTCGTCGATTTGCGCCAGGAACACGTAGGCCGGAACGAACTGTCCAATGCCTGCGCTCAGATGCTTCTCGATCGCGATCTGGCGCTCGGCGTGCGCTTTCGCCTCGAGGAATCGCTCCTGGCGAAACGCAAGGTTCGTGTATACGTTCTCGACGGCCGCGCCCGCTTCACTCACGAGGTCGCCGTTCTCTGCCAGGATGGCGTGCTCGCGCTGCAAGGGGATGCGCGCCTGCTGAAGCTCGCCGCGGTCCACTCTGATCAGGGCCAGTCCCACGAGCACTTTCTGCAGCTCGATCCGGCCCTGGCCGGGGAAATGTTCGCGGATCTGCAGCGCCTGCTCCCACTCCTGCTCGGACTCGGCATTGCGGCCCTCTCGCTGGTAGATCCAGGCGTAGGCGACATGAATGTCGGCGAGCTGCACCGCTTCCTTGCCATAGTGACGCTCGAAAATCGGCTGTGCGAATCGCAACAGCGGCTCGGCCGCGGCGAACTCATTCATGTAGGCGATCATCGGCATGGTGAGCGAGTTGACCCACCAGGCGAGCTCAGGCGATTGCTCACCGTACTCGCGTGCGACCCGGGGAATCGCCATGCACATGATGGCGACAGTCGCGTTCGGATCCGTCTCCGCCTTGTGCTCGACTTCGCGGCGCAGCACGGGAATAGGCGTCTTGAGATCGAGGGGTGCGGCGGCCTTCGAGCAGAGCGCGGGCAGCTCTACGGCGTGAGACGAACCCATGAAGAGGAACAAGCTGGCACAGCCGACGAGGATGCGCCACGTCACGAGCATCGGTCTGCGCATCAGGGCCTGCTCAGGGATTGCTCGGCGCAGTGATCTCGATCCTGAGTACGCCGTTGCCGGGGATGGTCGCGTGACGGCGCGAGAGAATGTTGCGTACCTGCGGCGGCACGGGGTTTGGCAGGCTCGCGTCGATGCCTTCAACGCCCAGTTGCTCGTAACCCGTGGCTGGGACGCCGGCTGCCCGTAACTCATCGAGAATCTGCATCTTCAGTGCCGTTGGATTGGTCGCTTCGATGCGGATCACGTGGTCGCCCGCGCCCCGGAAATGCTCCGTCGGGTGTACGCTGCGGAACAGCAATAGCGGAGCCATGGCGACGCCGGCAATGCCCGCCGCGAGCGCCACCCAACGCGCGATTCCGGGGCGCACGCGCCGGCGCGTGCGCCGTGCCAGCTGTGCCAGCTGTGACGGATCGATCAGGCCCTCGCGTCGTGCGCGCTCGAGAAGTTGCTCTTCCCGTTGCGCATCGCGCTCCGCGACCGCTACGTCGGGTGCGCGCACGTTCCGTTGGACGTGATCGCGGAGCCGCCGTGCCTCACGGATCGCCGCGCGGCGCGAGCCGAACGGGGTCCGGCCGGCGAGTGCATCGAGCCAATCCTGGTCGTCCTGCTCCTGGTCCGTCATGCAGTCTCGCTCGTGCCGAAGGCAAGGTCATACCACTCCGCAAGATGCAGCCGCGCGCGCTTGCGGCACTGGGAAATAAACTCGCGCGTGGCGCCGGGAGTTCGGCCGAGCAGCTCGCCGATCTGCTCGTGCGTGAGGCCATCCTCGACGATCCAGGCAATCACCAGGGCGTGAGACGGCGATGCGGCCTCGAAACGCCGCCAGCAGCGCTGGAAGCAGTCGTCGAGCTGCGCTCGCGCCGCCTCGGAGTCAGGTCGCGGAATGATTTCCTCCGACAGCTCCGCGATCCGCAGCTGTGGCTCGCCCGCCTGATTCTCCGCGGTGTCGATGGCGATCCCGCCCCCGGGCTTGCGCAGGCGATCGAGAAGTCCATGCCGTAGAATGGCTTTGACCCAGGGCAGCAGTTCCGAGTCGCCCTGAAAAGTGGCGCAACGCAGCCACACCTTGATGAAGGTATCCTGGACCAGGTCGCGAGCGGATTCGGGATCGCGCAGGCCGCGCAGCGATTCGCGGAACAGTGGGCCGTAATAGCTCTGATCGAGCAGCCGCAGAGCTCTCTCGATAGCCACGCCTCCCTCGCGGCACGCGCGCATGAAGGCATACCGGTCCACAGAGACCCCAGTTCACCGGGTGTGTTCTTTGAATCATAGCGTACGCCTAGCCCGGGGTCCGCGCAAAGGCGAGGCAGCGCCAAATCACGACCGCACGGCTGTTCGCCATGATTTATCGAGCCTTTTGCGACTTACCCGCAGCCTAGGACGCATCCGGACGGCGATCGTCAGGGTACTGGGGAGACCGGCGGGTGGCGCTTGTGCCAACGGGTCTCACGCTGAAATGCCATGGCCGCCCGCAGCAGCGTAAGCATCGGCAGGCGCGAAGGGCCTGGGTTGCGGTAATGGCGCCGGTATACCTCCAACACTTCGGGCGCGCTGTTGCGCAAAGGGAGCAGGCGGCGGCCGAATGGCAGCGGATGCGGAATGATGTTTCGCCGTAGATACTACGGCGTCCGGCAGAAGACACGGGCCTACCGCGCGCGGCAAGCGCTCGCGCGTGGCTGACGGGAGGTTTGCAATGCTCAATCCACCATGAAGGTGATCCTCTTCGGCGCAACCGGCATGGTGGGGCGTGGCGTCCTTCGCCAGTGCCTGCTCGATCCCGACGTGCAGTCCGTGCTCTCCATCGGCCGCAAGCCTTCCGGTGCCTCGCATCCGAAGCTGCGCGATCTCATACGCGCGGACATGTTCGACCTTGACGTGAACGCAGGCGAGTTGAGCGGTTACGACACGTGCTTCTTCTGCCTCGGGGTGTCCTCCGTCCGCATGAGCGAGGCCGAATACACCCACCTCACGTACGACCTCACCATGGGTTGGGCGCGCTCGCTCGCAAGCGCAAATCCTGCGATGCGGTTCCTTTATGTCTCCGGCATGGGCACCGGCGGCAAGTCGATGTGGGCGCGCGTGAAGGGCCGAACGGAGGCGGATCTTCTGGCGCTGCTGCCCGGGGCGATCATGATCCGCCTGGGCGCACTGCGTCCGATGCATGGCGAGCGCTCGAAGGCGCCGGGGGGCGGCATAGTGCTCACGCTGGTGTCGCCTTTATGGCCGATCCTCCAATGGCTCTGGCCCAACGGCGTCATCACGACCGAGGAGCTCGGGCGCGCGCTGATCCTCGCGGCGCGGAAAGGTGGTACCAGGCGCGTCCTGGAGAGCGCCGACCTGGTGGCCTTGGGGCGACGAGGGGCAGAGCCGCAATAGCAGTCGCTCGGGTCGACCGAGGCTTGCTATCCTACGAGTCGTCGGCACGCGAATTCGCGAGAGGTTGAATGTCGGCGAAATTGAGCGGATCAGGGCCGTCCCGTCGAACGATTCTCGCCGGCATGGCTTCCTGGGGTGTCAGCCTGCGACTGCTTGCGAGTGGTATCCGAGGCCCGCGGCCACGCGAGGTGCGCGTCATGCTCACGACGGCACTTGGTACCATCGAGGTTGTAGTCGATGTCGCACGTGCGCCGATCTCGGCGAGCGACTTCCTGAAATACGTGGATCGCGGGCTCTTCGACGGCGGTGCGTTCTATCGCACGGTGCGGCCGGATAACGACATCAATCCGGTCGGGATCGACGTCATCCAGGGGGGTGTCACGACCGACAAGAAGCTCCTGCCCCCGATTCCCCACGAGCCGACGAACAAAACGGGAATTCACCACCGCAATGGGACGATTTCGACGGCGCGCGACAAGCCGGGCACAGGCTCGGCCGGCGCCTTCTTCATCTGCGTCGGCGATCAGCCGGAGCTCGACTTCGGAGGCAGGCGCAATCCCGATCACCAGGGCTTTGCCGCCTTTGGTCACGTCGAACACGGCATGGACGTGGTCCGGGCGATCTGGAAGTCGAAGACCGCGCCGCCGGACGGCGGCATGGGTGCGCAAAAGCTCACGCCGCCCATCGAGATCGTGACCGCGAAGCGAATCTGATAACCCCTCCTGCCTTGGACATTTGCTCATGCGCTACCGACTGATCCTCGCGGCATTGACCGTTCTTGCGTTGACGGCGGCCGCATCGACGGCCGACGCGCAAAACGTTCCGCCCAAACTGCAGCCCTTGGGCATTGCCGTCGGTACGTGGCTCTACAAAGGAGAAGACCTCGCAACCGCCGATCAGAAGGCGGGAAAATGGACGTGGTGGGAGAAGTGCCGGTGGTCGGACAATCAGGCGTTCATGGCCTGCAGTTTTGTCATGAACGGACCGGAAGCGGGCAAAGTGGTGAAATCGCTCGCCATCAGCACGTACAACGACGGCGACAAGAGCTATTGGCATTACGAAGCGTTCGATTCGGGGGGTGATGGCGGTCGTCCCTTCATCGCGCGCATGATCGTTTCAGGCGGCACGTGGACGTACGACGGCAGCGCGGGCAGCCAGACCTATCGCGTCATCTATCACTACGACTCGGCGCTGAAGGTCACACTTCGCATCGAGCTGTCCAAGGACGGTGCCCACTGGAAGACCGTGGCACGAGGCGAGGGGCAGAAGGAGTGAGCGTGCAGACCGCTCCTCGGCTCGAGTCGGACCGGTTGATACTGAGGCCGCACCGGACGGAGGATTTTCCCGACTGCGCGGCCATGTGGCGCGACCCCCAAGTCGTCAAGTACACGATTGGAACCGAATCACCATTGCAACGGACGTGGCAACGGCTGCTGGCGTACTGCGGTCATTGGGCGTTGCTGGGATTCGGATACTGGGCGGTCGAAAGCCGGGCCAGCGGGCGATACATCGGCGAGGTGGGATTCGCCGATTTCCATCGGGATTTGCCGGAATCCGTTCGGGGCTTCCCCGAGATCGGCTGGGCCCTTGCGGTGGAGGCGCATGGCCGAGGTTATGCGACCGAAGCCGTTGGCAAGGTGCTCGAGTGGGGCGATGCGAACCTCGGGGGCGCAACGACCATTTGCATCATTCATCGTGAGAATCATCCTTCGATCCACCTGGCCCGCAAATTTGGCTATTCGACCGCGGTCCGAGTCGCGACGGACAGCGACCCCAGCATGCTGCTCGCTCGCAGCGGCCGGTAACAATCGTTGCCAACCAGGCAAACAAGCCGCAGGCGCGCCCGGCCGGCGCCTTCGGAAGAGGCTCCGGAGGGTACGTCGAAACGCATGCGCATCCTGGATGCGGCCTTTGCCGCCTTCATCGAGAGCGGCTACTCCGACGCCAGCACACTCGAGATCGCCACGCGCGCCAAGGTCTCCAAGCGCGAGCTCTACGCTCTGGTCGGCGACAAGAAGGACATCCTTGTCTCCTGCATCACCGAGCGCGCGACCCGAATGCGCTCGCAGCCGGCCGACATTCCGACGCCGCAGAGCCGCGAAGCTCTCGAACGCCTCCTCGAGGCCTATGGGGTACGCCTCCTCACCGAAGCGACTCACCCCACGGTAATCAGCATGCACCGCCTCGCTATCGCCGAGGCGACCCGATCCCCGGAAGTCGCAGGCGCGTTGCAGTCCATGGCCCGCCAGCCCATCCGCGCGACCCTCAAGGAAATCCTCCTCCAGGCGTGCTCCCAGGGCCTCCTTTCCGGGGATCCCGCTGACATGACCGAGCAGTTCATGGGACTCCTTTGGGGGGATCTCATGATGAACCTGTTGCTGCGTACGGTTGCGACGCCGAGCGCTGCCGAGCTCAAACGTCGCGCCGAGTACGCCGCCCGGGCCTTCCTGCTGCTCGACCTATCCTAGAAACCGGACGTCGGCGCGCCGTCGAAGCAGCCTTGCTTTCGTTGGTACCGTCTGGTACCGTAAACGCCTCATACGGTACCGAATGGTACCGAAAGCGTCGCAAGCGAATCGGATGACCTGATGCGATCGAAAGTGCAAAGGCCGGAGCGTACCCGGGGAGGAGATGGCGGCGCCGTGCGCCAGCGAATCCTCCACGAGGCATTCGCGGCCTTCATGGCGAACGGCTTCACCCGCACCAGCACGCTGCAGATCGCGCGGCGGGCGCGTGTGTCGAAGCGGGCGCTGTACTCACTGGTGGGCAACAAGCAGGCCATGCTCATGGCCGGCATCACCGCACGCGCCGCGCGAATGACACCATCCACGGGCGTGCCGCCGCTGCGAGGCCGAGACGCGCTGGCAAGCTCGCTGGCGGAGTATGGCGCCCTCATCCTGCGGGAAGCGAGTGACCCCGCCGTCATCGGGGTCTTTCAGCTCGCGATCGCGGAAGCGCAGCGCGCTCCCGAAGTCGCACGCGCACTGCACTCGATGGCGCGGGAGAACAACCGTGCCGCGCTTACCGCCATTCTGTCCGAGGCGCGCTCGCAGCGCCTGCTCGCGGGGAACATCGCGAACATGGCCGAGCAGCTCATGGGTCTTCTCTGGGGCACGCTGCAGGTCAGTTTGCTGTTGCGTGTATCGGAGCCGCCGAGCGGAAGAGACATCCGGCGCCGCGCCCGAGACGCTGCCAACGCCTTCCTCATGATTCATCCACAACCGGAGCTCTGCAATGACTGACGTCCTCGATCGCGTGCGTGACCATTATCGTGCGCTCGGTCTCACCGAACGGCTGAAGGCGGCCCTCGCCGCCCTGGGGCCGGAAGACCAGCTCATCAGCCCCGAGCAACTGAGCGGGCTCGACCAGTTTCACACCCGTGGCCTTGCGGCAACTGCCGAGCTCGCCACGTTGGCCGGGATCAACGCTGCTACCTCGGTCCTCGATGTCGGCTCCGGAATCGGCGGCCCTGCGCGGTTTGTAGCTGGCACCCATGGTTGCCGCGTCACGGGAATTGATGTCAGCGAGTCGTTCGTGGACGCGTCACGCTACCTGACGGAGCGCACTGGACAGAGCGGGCGCGTGACTTTCCGGACCGCCAGCGCACTGGACCTTCCATTTGAGAACGGACATTTCGACGTCGCACTGCTGCAGCACGTTGCGATGAACATCTCCGATCGAACGCGCCTCTACGCCGAGATCCGACGCGCCCTGCGGCCTCGCGGCAAGTTCGCCACCTTTGACGTCGTGTTGAACCAGGGCGAGCCGCACTATCCGGTTCCATGGGCGCGAACGCCCGCGACCAGCTTTCTTCTGACAGCCGCTGCTACGCGTGAGGCCATCGAAGCGTCCGGCTTCCGCGCGCTCGTATGGCGGGACGACACGGAGGCGGCCAAGGCCTGGGTGACGCAGCTGCGTGCGTCGGGGCCGCCGCCAGGGCCAAATCTCGGCGTGGTAATGGGGCCGGACTTCGCGACGCTGCTGGCCAATCTGGGTCGCAGTCTCCTCGAAGGCTGGATCGGGATCCTGACTGCCGTATTCGAAGCCACCTGAACTCGTAACTCATCGGAGGCCACATGTCACCAGTAGTCATCTTTCAAACACAGCTCGCTTTGGGTTACGTCCCGTGGCTGCTCTTTTTCGGAGCGTACGCGTGGCCGCGGATCAAGGCGATGAGCCCGGTCGAGGCGCATCGCGCCATCGCCACGCTCCACAGCTTCCGCTTCTTCGGGCTCGTCTTCATCCTTCCCGGTGTCGTCGGCCCGAATCTTCCCGCCGGCTTCGCCACCTTCGCCGCATACGGCGATTTCGCAACGGGGGTGTTGGCCATGCTGGCGCTCTCCGCCGTGAGAATTCGCGCCCTGTTCTGGCTGTTGGTCGTCGCCTTCAATGCGGTGGGGACGGTCGACATCCTCGTCGACTACTGCCACGGCAGAACTCTTGCCATTCCTCCGGGGCAATTGGGTGCCACCTACGTGATCCCAATCGTCTACGTGCCGCTCCTGATGATCACGCACATCGTCGCATTTTATCTGATGCTGCGCCCTAGGTCGGTACTCCCCGCCGCTCGGCCTGCTTAGCGAATTGCGCGCACTCGCGGGTGCCACTGTGCCTCCGTTATTGCGTCGGAGGTGGCTGCGGATTTTTCTCTGAGCACGACCCTGGCCAGCTTGCGAACTGACTCGTCGATGCTGCCGGTAGCCACGCCGCCGTAGCCTAGAATCAAACCGCCGCGCTGCGGCGGGCTCAGGCAGCAAACGGAGAGCGCGGTGCACGCGATGCCGGCCGCCGCTGCCCGGGCGGTTGCCGCCCTGTCGTCGATATTCCGTGGCAGCCGGATGACCAGGTGCAGGCCTGCCGCGGCACTGGCACTGGCAATGTCTACGCCGCCGCCGAAGTAGCGCTCGATAGCGGCGATCATGCGTTCGCGACGGACGGCGTAGAGTGCCCGCATCTTGCGGATATGCCGCGCGAAGCCACCGTCGCATATGTAATCGGTCAGCGCCCGCTGGTAGAGCACCGGTGGAAAAATATCAACGGCATCACGTACGACCCGGAAGGTTTGAATGAGATCCTTCGGTAATACCAGATAGCCCATGCGAAGGGCAGGGAAGAGGACCTTGCTGAATGTCCCGATGTAGACGACCCTGTCATCCGCGTCGAGCCCCTGGAGTGAAGTGATCGGCTCCGTGCCGAAACGATACTCGCTGTCATAGTCATCTTCGATGATCCAGGCATCGGCGCTTTGAGCCCAGTTCAGCAACTGTATGCGTCTGCCCGCGCTGAGCGTCATGCCCAAAGGATACTGGTGCGAGGGAGTAACGTAAGCAGCTCGCGCGGAGAGTCGGCGGCGGATCCCCTCTTCGACATTGAGCCCCTCGTCATCGACTGGAACAGGGACAGGCTCGCACCCGGACCCGACCAGCGCGCGGTGGGTACCTGAATAGCCCGGGTCTTCTACCCACACGGGATCGCCCGGGTCGAGTAGCGCGCGCAGGGTGATCTGCACCGCCTGCTGCGAGCCGGAAGTCACCATGATCTGCGACGCATCGCAGCGGACGCCACGAACGGCACCGAGATATTCGGCAATCGCGGCCCGGAACTCAGGCTCGCCCATCGGATCCCCGTAAGCCATGTCCTTGATGGAAGCGCTGCGTGCATGCCGCGATATCAGGCGCGACCACGCGCGGCGCGGGAAATGATCGAGAGCAGGCAAGCTCACCCGAAACGGTCCGGCGATCGCCGGTTGCGCTTCCGCGGGCATGCTCAGCAGCTGTTGCGCGCGCTTTGCAGTCCGCCGGTTACCTCGGGCTCTCCCTTCGGCCCTGCCCGTCCGCGCTCCGCCTCGCCGCAGCAGCGCCGGAATCGACGCCGCGATGCAAGTGCCGGCGCCGCGAAAAGTCTGCAGATATCCCTCCGCCTCGAGCTGCTCGTAGGCGCAGACCACGGTCAGGCGCGAGACCTTCAATTCCTCGGCGAGGCCGCGGCTGGAAGGAACCCGCTGGCCGGACTTCAGGCGACCATCTGCGATCGCCCGGCGGAACCACTCGTAAAGCTGACGCCGCAGAGGCGTGGACGTGGCCGGATCGAGTCTGATCGAGGGTAGGAAGCCCGCGCGAAGGTGGCTCATGGGTGGTCTTGTCAAACCGCCATAAATGGCAATTGCGGCATTCCACTCCATGCTCCACTTTTTGCGCCCGGGACGCAACGGTCGCGGCGAAGAGAAATCACGACACTCTTGTCACTCCCTTGATGGCGTCTCACACCGCTATCTTCTCTTCGACGGCAGCAGTCACCGTGCAGGAGAAGGCCATGAACATCGCGAATGCGGCAATCTCGAAGCCAGCGTCCGACAGAGCATTCTGGCTCTCCTCGGCGCTGATTTTCGCGCTGAGCCTGGCGGTTACCGTCGTCTGGTCCGGGTCTATGTCAGCAATGAGCGCGATGCCGATGCCCGGCGGGGGGGCGATCTCAATGGTCTGGATGCGGATGCCGGGCCAGTCATGGTCGGGCGTCGCAGCATCTTTCGTTGGCATGTGGCTCGCGATGATGATGGCGATGATGCTGCCATCCCTGGCGCCAGCGCTGGTGCGGTATCGCCAGGCTGTCCGTGAGGCCGATATTTCGCGCCTCGGCCTGCGGACGACTTTGGCAGGCGCCGGCTATTTCTTCCTGTGGGCTCTACTGGGCCTGGCCGTCTTTCCGCTGGGCGCCGCCCTCTCAGCGATGGAGATGCAACAGCCGACGCTCGCGCGCGCCGTTCCGGTAGTGACCGGCGTCGTGATCGTGATCGCCGGCGCACTTCAGTTCGGTGCGTGGAAGTCACATGACCTCGGACGCTGCGCGGCTGCGCTGGCGCGAACCGGGGCCAACACCGGCGCCGCCTGGGCACACGGTGTGCGCCTCGGCCTGCGCTGCAGCTACTCTGGTGGAAATCTGATGGCCGCCGTCCTGATCATAGGAATCATGGATCTGCGCGCGATGGCTCTCGTCACGGCAGCGCTCGCCGCGGAGCGGCTGACACCGGCCGGCGAGCGTGTTGCAAGAGTCACCGGCGTCATCGTCATCGGGATCGGGCTGTTCCTGATCACTCGGGCGGCCGGGATTGAATGATTGGTGCCACAGACCCTTGCGGATTATCCGGAGACCAACATGATCACGAACAAGACAATCGAGCAGAACTGGCACGCCGCCAATCTCGCAACCCCCCGAGCAGTCGATCGCAACACGTTCCAGGCCGAGCTGGACGCGCTGCGGATTCGGGAGAAGGCCCATACCAGAGAAGGCGACGCCATTGCGGCTGCGCGCCGCCGACTTCCCATGGTGGAAGTGGACAGCGCCACGCCGCTCGCTGGTGAGCGCGGAACAGTGACTTTGCTGGAGGCGTTCGAGGGACGCCGGATGCTCATCGCCTACTACTTCATGTGGCACGCGGGCCAACCTGCTGCGCAGCAGTGCGAAGGGTGCGCGCTCTACACCGCGCAAGTTCGTGAGCTGTCCTTCGTTCATTCCCGCAACGTCACTTACGCCACGTTTTGCCAGGGGCCGTACGAAGAGAGTGCCCGCTACCGCGCCTTCATGGGCTGGGAGATGCCTTGGTACTCCGCCCAGGACTCACTCGATACGCTATTGGTCGGACGCCGCATAGGCATGATGCATCTCGTTTGCTACCTGCGACAGGGCTCCAAGGTCTTCGAGACCTACTGGACGAAGGGACGAGGTGTCGAGGCCATGGATTACAGCAATGCCCTGTTAGACCTGACGGTCTACGGGCGACAGGAGGCATGGGAGGACTCGCCGCCCGGATGGGTGCAACATAGGTGGGGAAATCCGTACCGGCTCGAGGGACGTCCCATAGTCCAGTGGCCCCGCCTGAAGGCCGGCCATCCGGACGCTCTGACCGAGGCGTCCGGCGCCGCCGACCAGCACGCTCAGTCGCCGGGCTGCTGTGCAAATCGAGGCCAGATCGGGCATCACGCTTCTGTATAGCTGGCCTCATAGCTGACCGGGAAATTCACCGATCTCGCGATGAAACAGAAGCAGCGCACCTCATGGTGCAGGGAGTCCGCCTTGGCGAGGTCGGTCCCGCGGTCCACACGGATCTTCGGCCGCAGGACCGCTCGGAGGAAGCGACCCTCGCCACGCGACCCGGTCTCGCCGACGCCAACCGGAGCATCTTCGTATCCCCGCACGACAATCCGGGCGTTGCTCGCCAGGTGCAGGTACCAGAGCATATGGCAGGCCGCCAGGCTCGAGAGCAGCAGGGTCTCAGGGTTTGGCCTGGAGGGATCACCACCCAGCATCGGGTCATTCGAGCACTCGATCGGCACCTGGGAAGGCATCGCGATGCGCCACGTGCGGTCGTAACCCCGATACTGCTTCGTGCCTTCGCCACGATCGCCTGTCCAGACAATCTGCGCCGTGAAGTCATGCGTCTTGGACATATCAGCCTCGTCCTACGTGTGGAGGCGGATAAGTATATATGCGGAGGCGGATGACATATGTACCAGTGGCCATGTGATTTCGAACGGATGTGGCCCTTGCCGGCAGCCGCCCTGTCGTGGACGCTGCCATCATGAAACCTCGAATCAACGGCGTGATCAGATGGGCGGCGGTTGCGAGTCTGATCGCCGTGGCGGGTGCTTTCCCGTTTCGGCCGGCCCATGCCGCGCGGCAGCAACGCGATGGGTCCCACGATTTTGACTGGGAAGTCGGTGTTTGGAAAACCCATCTCAGGGTTCTCAGACAGAACCCCGACGGGACCAGGTCCTGGGTGACGTACGAAGGTACGTCCAACGTGATTCCGTTCTGGAATTGTCGCGCGGACATGGTGCAACTCGAGGCGACCGGCCCGGGCGGTCGGCACATCGAGGCCATCAATCTGAGGTTGTACGATAAAGCAACGCGTCAGTGGAGCCTCAATTTCGCAAACGTCGACGCAGCCATGTTCGGCGTGCCCACCATCGGAGAATTCCGCGATGGCGTCGGCACGTTCTACGATGAGGAGCCGATCGGCGGACGGCAGGCCCTCGTCCGAGGAATGTGGTCGCACATCACTGCGACTTCGGCACGTTTCGTGCAATCCATCTCCGACGATGGCGGCAGGAGCTGGCAGGTCAACTGGATCGCTGACGACACCCGCGTCAAGGGCACGACCGATGAGTGCGCGAAGGCCGTGAAATAGGCATTCGCCTGCGGCCTCGTTAAATAGTACGGTGCAGCAACACACCGCCGATGACCAGGGCGATGCCACCAACTTCGGCCACGGTGGGCAACTGATGCAGGACCACCGCGCCGATCAGGCTCGCCATGGCGGGAAGCAAGGACAGCAATAACGCGAATGTCGCGCGCGGCAGCCGCGCCATTGCGAGCTGATCGGTTACATACGGGATCACGGAAGAGCTGATCCCGACCCCGATCCCGGCCGCAAGCAACAGCGGACTGACGAACGCCGGCGCGGCGTCGCGAATTCCGATGGGGAAGGCAACCACCATCGCGACGAGCATGGCGAAGCCCAGACGGTCGATTCCCGCGGTGCCTCCATCGGCCGCGATCCGGTGGCCGAGGATGATGTAGAGAGCGAAGAAAGCGCAGTTGGCGAAAGCGAAAGCGAAGCCGAGCGGCTGACCGGCAAGCCGCACGTCTGTCAGGATATACACGCCCGCCACTGCGCAGGCGAGAGCCACGAAATTCCGCTTGGATCGCATGCCGAGCGCCGCGAGCCCGATGGGCCCCAGGAATTCGATGGCGCCCACCGTCCCGAGCGGCAGGCGATCGATGGCGACATAGAAGCAGATGTTCATCAGCGCGAGGACGCTGCCGAGCACCAGCACATTCCGTCTTGCGGAAGGTAACAGGCCGCTGTAGTAGCGCCACGGCCGGCGCCAGAGCGCGAACACTGCGGCCGCGCTCGCGATTCGCAGCCACGCCACGCCGAGCGGCTCGATATGCGCGAACAGCAGAACGGCAAACGCGGGACCGAGATAGTGGAACACGGCGCTGACCAGAAAATACGCATGCGGCGGAACGCGATCGACGACGAAGGAGCGCGTCGCCGGCGGACTGCCGGGCTGAACGGCGGGGACTGGCACGGGCTTCATGATGGGGCGCATAATCGCAGCCCATCATTGCGATTTGAATGACATCTTTAATGTCCATACCAAAAAAGTCCGCCAGTCTGAAGGTAAAGCAGGCTCGCGGCCTTCAGATCTCAGATCTGCTCCTGGACGCGCGCAATGTGCAGATCCTGGCTCTGCTCGAGAGCAACCCGCGCATGAGCGTTTCGGAGCTGGCACGGAGCGTGGGAATGTCCGCCCCGGCGACCCGAGAACGGATCCAACGCATGGAAGAGGCAGGGGTCATCCGGGGCTGCCGGCTCGAGATCGACCCCGCTGCCCTGGGGTATCCGATCGCGGCATTCATTCGCGTCCGCCCCATGCCGGGCAAGCTGCCGAAGATCGCGGAGCTGGCGGCGGCCATGCCGCAGGTCGTGGAGTGCCACCGCATCACGGGCGAGGACTGCTTCATATTGAAGGTGGGCCTCGACTCCCTGGACAACCTGGATGTCATCCTCGACCAGATCCTGGCCTACGGACAGACGACGACCTCGATCGTGCAATCCACTCCGGTTGCGCCGCGGTACCTGCCGTTACCCGGGGAAAGGTGACTCGCCGGTCACGTCCGATTCCGGCGAGTATGCGCCGGTCCCCTTGCTTAGGCTGTCATCCCCAAGCCAGCCAGCCAGCCAGAGGATCTGCCCATGGACTTTCGCATCACGGGTCTCGCGCCCGAGCTCTTTTCGCCGCTTTTCGGCCTTACCGAGGCGGAGCTCGCGCGGCACGGAGCTGTGCGCCGCATCGTCGACCGCAAGCCGAGTTACCCTGACAGGATAGAGCTTCGCGATCCAGAGCCGGGTGAGTCGGTTCTGCTCGTGAATTACACGCACCTTCCGGTGGAGACGCCGTTTCGCTCGTCGTACGCGATCTATGTGCGCGAAGGCGCGCAGGACCGCTACGACCGCATCAATGAGGTGCCCGAGCAGTTCCGCTCGAGAGTGTTATCGTTGCGCGCGTTCGATGAGAGCGGCATGCTCCGCGATGCGGACATCGTCGACGGCGGCGCGGCGGAAAGCCTGATCGAGCGGCTGCTCTCCTGCCCGGAGACCGCCTACATCCACGCTCATTACGCCAAGCCAGGGTGTTTTGCAGCACGGATCGATCGAGCTTAGACGACGGCTGCAGCGCGGAGGCGGCCCGTCTGCCGCCGCCTCCGCTGCGGCCGGTCAGGCCGCCGACTCTTTGGCCGCTGCCATCCACTCCTTGTACATGCCCGCGCGATAGCTTCCCGCCACGGTGCGGAAGGCGACGTTGAGGCGGTTCCAGGTGTTGATCTGGGTTACGGCGAGCGTGAGATCGATCAGCTCTTGCTCGCTGAAGTGCTGGCGCACGCGCTCATACACGTCGTCGGGAACGCGGGTTGCCGCAACAGAGGCTCGGGAAGCCAGGGTCCCACGTACTGCTCCCGTTGGGTGCGTGCGACGCGCAGCCGATCGATGCACAGCCGCGTAACCGCGGTCACGAGCCAGGCTTCGGGCGAGCGCAGGTCCTGCGATGCACCCCGGTGCCAGCGCAGGTAGGCGTCCTGCAGGACGTCCTCGGCATCGCTGCGCGAGCCCAGCATGCGGTAGGCAATCCCGAACAGCCGCGGGCGGTGACGCTCGAACTCAGCAGAACGGTCCTGCACGTGAAACCCCGAATTGCGCTTCCTCGGCGTAGACGGACGACCCTGCCCTGGTGTGACACGGACTGCGCCCGGGCGGTCACATTCCATCCGGCGCCATCCGTCATAGGCGTGAGGAGGTTGCCATGAAATACGTACTGCTGATCTATCAGGGGATCAATCCCCCACTGCCGGGATCGGATCGCTGGAATGCCTTGTCGAAGGCGGAACAGGCAGCGATCTACGAGGACTATGGAGCGCTTACCAAGGCGCCGGGTGTCACTCCGGGACTTCCGCTGGGCCTGCCCGATGCGGCCCGGACGGTTAAGGTGCGGAACGGAAAACCCGAAATCAGGAACGGGACTTACCTGAACGAAGGAGCCGGCGGCTATCTGGTGCTCGAAGCCGAGAGCATGGACGCCGCGGTCGCACTGGCGGCGCGCATTCCCGCCGCCCGTCATGGCGGTGCCATCGAGGTGCGCCCGGCGGAGCAATACTGGTAAGCGACCGCGGGGCAGGTACATTGACCGCGAAAGAGGAGAGCTCAGGTGGACGGTGAGGACTGGCTGGCGAGACGTTTCGATGAGAATCGGACTCGGCTGCGCTCGGTGGCCTACCGGATGCTGGGCTCGGCAAGCGAAGCCGAAGATGCCGTGCAGGAGGCATGGTTCAAGCTCGCCCGCTCGGGGTCGGAGGGACTCGATAACCTGGGCGGGTGGCTGACGACCGTCGTCGCCAGGGTGTGTCTGGACATGTTGCGGGCGCGCCGCTCGCGGCGGGAGGAGCCGCTCGATGCCGCGGGCGATGCGCCCGGCGAGGGCAGTCCCGAAGACGACCTCGTGCTGGCCGATGCGACAGGCCCGGCATTGTTGGCCGTGCTCGATACGCTGGCGCCGGGTGAGCGTGTGGCATTCGTGTTGCACGACATGTTCGATCTATCGTTCGAGGACATCGCGCGCATCCTCAACCGCACACCCGCCGCAGCCCGGCAACTGGCCAGTCGCGCCAGGCGCCGGGTGCGGGGAGGCGACATCCCGGCGGCGGATATCGCGGTGCACCGCGAATTGGTCAGCGCATTCCTCGCGGCATCACGTGATGGCGACTTCGAGCGGCTGGTCGCGGTGCTGTCGCCTGAGGTGGTCCTGCGTGCCGATGAGCGCGCCGTGCGCGCAGCGGCGGCGAACCGTGGACATGGCGCGCCGGAGTTGGCCGCCGAGATTCGTGGCGCCACGCGTGTTGCGAACACTTTCAAAGGCCGCGCCCGGGCTGCCTTGCCCGCGCTCATCGACGGCGAGGCCGGCGCGGTGTGGGCGATCGGCGGCCGGGTCCAGTCGGCTTTCGTGTTCACCATCGAGGGCGCGAAGATCACGGCGATCGACATCGTCATGGACACGACGCATCTCGCCGAGCTCGACATGAAGATCGGGTGACGAGCAGCGAGCTGTTCGCCCCGCGATGCTGCCGCGCTGCGAATGATGCGGGCAAAAAGCCGGGCGCTGGCCCGGCGGCCGATCAGTGGATCAGGCCTTTGAGCGCATTGCGCAACTTGTTCTCGACCGCGCCCTTTTGTTTCTGGAGCTGCTGTTGCGCCACCGATTTGACGAGGCCCTGGGTATCGGGACGGACGCTGGGACTCGTCATGGTTCCCGTGATCAGCAGCGGGATGTTGGCCAGCGCGGAGCTGGCTCCGGTTCCTTTGAGGATGGCCGCATTGACGCGGTAGTTCACCGCCTCGGTCGCGAGGTTTGCAGTGCCCTGACCCGTCACGCGCAGGTCGCCCGAGGCGATGTCCAGATCCTTCGTGGTGGCAACTCCATTGGCCAGATCGGCGGATGCCTTGAAAGTATCGAAGGGAGTGCTGTTGCCGCCGGAGCCGGCCGGCAGCGACCGCCGCTGCACGAGCGCAACGGCGCTGTTGATCGCGGACCAGAGGTTGATACCCTGGATCGCGCCGCTGGCGATGTTCACAGCGGCGTGTCCGTCCAGCGAGCTCATCAGGGCGGTGGTGGTGTTGCCGTGCGCAGTGACGTTCATGGTGACATTGCCGCGTCCGGAGACGCGACTGAGCTTTGCGAAGTCCGTCAGCAACGGCTGGACCTCTATGCCCGCCAGATTCTCGTTGAGATCGAGCACCGGCACGGGGCCGTGGGCATCGACCGTGATGTCGCCTGTGGAAGTGCCGCCGTAGAGCTCCGCAGCGGCGGGTTTGATGTGCAACACGCCGCCGTCGGCCGCAAGGCCCACATCCACCTGCGAGACCTTCATGCCGTAGACAGTTGCGCTGCCGATTGCCAGCTTGCCTTTCACCTGCAGAGTCTTCAGGGCGCCGGTCGGGAGTTGAGTCGGCTGCCGACCCGGCGCCGTCGGCCGGGGTTGCGCCGGCGTCTTGGCTGATTTGGGCGCGGTACCGAGATAACGGTCAAGGTCCATTCGGTCGATGGACAGATCGAAGCCCAAGGCCCCCGTAGTCAGGTTCGTCACCGCGGCGTTGCCGCGCACCGTCGAGTCATCGATCCGGGCATCGAGGCCCGTGAGGTGCGCGGACCCGGCGTCGTATTGGAGCGTGGCATTTCCCGACAGGACGATCGGTCGCGCCCCGGAGGCCGTAGTCAGGTTGAGATTCCACTTGACGGGTACCGCGACGCCGGTCGCCACGTGCCCGATATTGACATTCACCTGCTCGGCGACCATGTCCTGGTAGCTGATGCGGCTGCTCTTGATCACGACAGCCGCGACGCCGCCGAACGTCATTTGACTCGCCTGAGTCCCCGATTGTGCGGGTGGGGGAGTCGTCTTTCCGGCCGGCATCGCCCAGTTGCCCAGACCCTGCTCATTCTTGAGAAGCCGCAGATCGAGCCCGTCGATCTCGACGCGGCCTACTTCGAGCTGGTGGTGCAGCAGCGGCAGCAAGCGCACACGAAGCGACACGCGCTGCACGGAAGCGAAGGGCTGCGAGGAGCTGAATCCCGGTGGATTTCCCAGACTCGCGGGCCCGAGCTGCAGCGCGAGCGACGGGAAGATGGCCAGGTGAATGTCACCCGTCAGGGCGAGGCTCCGTCCCGTGGAGGTCTGTACCGCCGCCTCGATGCGGCTCTTGTAGGCGTTGGGGTTGACGATCAGCGAGAGCACGATCGCCGCGGCGATGAGCACCACCACGATGCAGCCGATGACGATGCCGACGATTCGCAAAGCGCGCATGGCACGCAACCTCGCTGGGGGCCGGCGGCGATTGTAGCGCAAGGGCGGAGGCGCGCGGCACCCGTAACTTTTGGCGGCCAGCGGGGTTCTAGGGGCGACACAAGAGGAGAACACATCATGAACGCCATCCAGAAAGCCACCTTCGCCGCCAGCGCCCTTGCCATCACGCTCGTTGGAGCGGCTCTGGTCACCGCACCCATCGCCTTCGCGCGGCCGTTGCCGGTCGCGGTCGTGGCCCACACCGGCTGGGCCGGCGCCGCCTCGAATGCGGGACTGATCGCGCTCAACCGCGGCTAATCGAACCCACGGGCAGGCGCCGCCCGAGAGTGCGGCGTCTGCCGACGCTTCGCCTCGGATGGGTCGCTAATAAAATCAATAGCTTATAGTCGCCGACCATTTCCGCTCGGCGCGGCCTTATCCGCCTTCCACTGATTCGCGACGCATGATTCTTGCGGCGGCGAACCGGCGCCGCTTGACAATATTTGCCGCAGCAAGTATTGTCTCAGCAACTTTTGTGGGAGCAAGCATGACCGAGCCGTTCTACACCGTCGACACCATCGAAGCGGCAAACAGCATCGGCTTCCTGGTGAAGCGCTGCGGCGGACTCATGTCGCAGCTTGCCGAGCGTCATTTCGCGAGCGAGCAGGTCTCATTCACGCAATGGATGGTCATTGCCAACCTGGGACGGTACGAGCACCTGACCGCCACGGCGTTGAGTGAGGAGACCTGTCATGACATGGGTGCCCTGACGCGAATCGTCGACGATCTCGAGGAGGAAGGGCTGGTGCACCGGGAGCGCACGAAGCGCGATCGGCGTGTGGTGGAGATCGCGCTCACACCACAGGGCCGGAAGTACCTGCAGACCGGCAAGCGCCTGGTGGTGGAGCTCCTCAACTCGCTGGCGGAGCCCTTTTCCCGACAGGAGCTCGAGACCCTGATCGCGCTGCTGCAACGAATGATGGCGCGCATGCAGGAGGCGCAAGCGATGACTTTACCAACACAGCCGCAGCTGAAGCAGCCGCGTTCACGGGCGCGGTCCGCGACGGCCGCCTCTGAGCCTCGGCAGCTGCGACGTTCGAGAAAAGGAGCTGCGACATGACCTTGGCCAATTCCCCGGCGCTGCGTGCCAGTTGGATCGCGAAGGGTATGGCGCTGGTGAAGACCTTTGGTCCCTACGTCCTGGTGGAGTTCGTTCTGCCGGGCGGCACCCTGCTTGCGCTCCTGCTGTGGCTCTATCAGCATCGCCGCCAGCAGCTGCGAACTATGGTCGGACGTCGCGCACTCCGCCGGCTCCGCGCCTTCGCTTCGGGCGCCGCGGTCACGCTCCTGGCGGCCTGCACGGTCGGTCCCAATTTCGTCAAACCCGAAGCGCCCGCGACAGCCTATTCGCACTCCGTGCCGGCGGCCGGCGCAGCGCGGGACTTCACCTACGGAGGAGAAGTCGCGGGCGACTGGTACCGCTTATTCCGTTCCGCTGCGCTCGATCAGCTCGTGCGCCAGGCGTTGAGCAACAGCCCGGACCTCGACGCCGCCCGTCACGGCCTCGCGGCCGCGCAGGACGAGCTGAGAGCCGTCTCGGGCGCCGAGCTGCCCCAGATCAATGCGGCGGGAGAGATCGCCCGCGGCCACATCAACGGCAGCCAGCTGTACGAGCCGGTGAACGCGTTCAAGGCGACCGGCAATCAGTACGAGATCGGCCCGTCGCTGGCCTACGACCTCGATCCCTTCGGCGGCCTCCGCCGCTCGATCGAATCGCAGCGGGCGCAGACCGCTGCGGTGCAGGATCAGCTGCGTGACACTTATGTGACGCTGGTCGACCAGGTCGTCATTACCGCGTTCGACTATGCTGCTGTCGACGCGCAGATTCGGGTCACCCGCTCGCTCGTGAGCGAGCTGCAGGCGCAATACAAACTCAATGTGCAGCTCGAGAACGCGGGCAAGATCATCCACAGCGACACCCTGCAGGCGGAGACCCAGCTCGAGAACGTGCGCGCAACGCTCCCCGGCCTGGAGCAGCAGCGCGACACCTACCGCGATGCGCTTGCGCGGCTCTCGGGCCGGACACCGGATGAATTCCGGATGCCCGCGCTGACGCTTGCTGACTTCACACTGCCGGGTCAGCTGCCGGTCTCTCTGCCGTCGGCGCTGGTGGAACAGCGTCCCGACGTTCTTGCGGCTGAGGAGACCCTCCATGCGGCCAGCGCGCAGATCGGCGTGGCCGAGGCGGCGCGACTCCCGCAGCTGACGCTTTCTGCGCAATATGCGCAGGAGTCCAGCACGCTCAACGATCTCTTCACCCAGCCGGGCGGTGTCTGGTCGGCTGGGCTTGGCGTCGCGGCGCCGCTGGTTCACGGCGGCACGCTCAAGGCTCGAGCCGATGAGGCCAAGCAGCGCTACGCGCAGTCGCTCGCGACCTACCAAAGCACCGTAATCGGCGCTTTCGTGGACGTGGCGGACGCCTTGCAGGCGCTGCAGCACGATGCCGACAGCTACACCGCGCACAACCGTGCGCTTGCAGCTGCTCGCGCCAACGAGGACCTCGCCGTCGAGGAGTATCGCGCGGGCAAATACACCGAGCTGCAGGTCCTGACCGCCGAGCAGCAATACCAGGATGCCGCGCTCACCCAGGTACAGGCCGACGCGCAACGCTTCACGGATACCGCCGCACTGTTCCGCGCCCTCGGCGGCGGCTGGTGGAATGTCCGTGACCGCGCGCCGCTCAGTGCGGCAAACGCTTTGAGCTTCGATCGCAACCATTCGTCCCCATCTGGGAGCAGCCATGACTGAGCAGACACCCGCCAATCCGCCTGCACCGGCCAATCCGCCAGCAAAGGCCGGGAATTTGCTCCGCCGTGGCGTCATCGTGCTGGCCGTCGTCGTGGTCGCCGTCCTTCTGGGTGTCTACTACGTCCTCTTCGTGAAGGGTCACGTCACCACCGACGATGCCTATGTGAACGGCAATCTGGTCAGCCTGACGCCGCAGATCTCCGGCACCGTCGTCGCCATCAATACCGATGAGACACAATATGTGCGACGCGGTCAGGTATTGGTTCAGCTCGATCCGCGTGACGCGCAGATCGCGCTGGCGCAGGCCAAGGCCAGTCTCGGGGAAACCGTGCGGGAAGTGGCACAGGTGTTCGCCGAGGAACATCGCGATACCGCGCTGGTCAATGCCGAGCAGACCCAGTTGAATCAGTCCAGTGAGGATCTCACACGCGACCTGTCGCTGAAGACGGTCCACGGTGTCTCCCTCGAGGACCTGGAGCACGACGAAAACGCGGTGCGCAGCGCCCGTGCCGGTCTGCAGCAGGCGCAGGCGACGCTTGCCAGCACCCAGGCGGAGATAGCTGGGACTACGCCCGCGACCCACCCGAGGGTGTTGCAGGCGGAGGCCAACTTGCGCGCCGCCTGGCTCGAGCTCACACGCACGCGCGTGTTGGCACCGGTGTCCGGTTATGTGGTGCGCCGCGCCGTTGAGCTCGGCGCACAGGTCGCGCCCTCGACGGAGATGCTCGATATCGTGCCGGTGAGCTCAATGTGGGTCGATGCCAATTTCAAGGAGAACCAGCTCGGAAGCCTGCGCATCGGTCAGCCCGTGCAGGTCACCGTGGATATGTATGGCTCGCATGTCGACTACCACGGCAAGGTTCTCGGTCTCACCGCAGGCACCGGCAGCGCGCTCGCGGTGCTGCCCACACAGAATGCGTCCGGGAACTGGATCAAGATCGTGCAGCGCCTGCCGGTGCGCATCGGTCTGGAACCCGGGGAGCTGGCTCGCCACCCGCTCTTCCTCGGCCTCTCCGCGAACATCGACGTCAGCGTAAAAAATCTTGGTGGCTCTGCCTTGTCGCAAGTCCCCGCGTGGCCCGCCTCACAGCGGACCAATGTCTATGCGGAGCAGGACTCCGGGGCGGACCGCATCATCTCTGACATCCTCGCCGCGAACCTGAATCGAAACGGCAAGGCCCTCTTGGTCGGCACGGCGCCCGGGGCCCATCCGTGACCACCGCCACGGCTGAGGCGAGCGCGAAGGGCTCGTGGATCATCGCGCCGGTGGTCGCGTTGGCGGCATTCATGGAGATCATGGATATCTCCATCGCCAACGTCTCCCTGCCGCATATTGCCGGCTCGCTCTCCTCGAGTCAGGACGAGTCCACTTGGGTGCTGACGAGCTATCTGGTGACCAATGCGGCGGTGATGCCGATCTCGGGTTGGCTCTCCGCCCGCTTCGGCCGCAAGAATTTCTTTCTGACCTGCATTTCGGGCTTCACCGTGGCATCGCTTCTCTGCGGCCTCGCGCCGAGCCTCGCGGCCCTGGTGGCGCTGCGCGCTCTCCAGGGTGCCTTCGGCGGCGGCCTGCAGCCGATGGGGCAGGCTATCCTTGCGGACAGCTTTCCTCCCGAGAAGCAGGGCATGGCGAACGCGATTTACGGCATCGCCGCGGTCGTCGCTCCGACCATCGGCCCGACCCTCGGCGGGTGGATCACCGACAGTTACAACTGGCGCTGGATCTTTCTCATCAACGTTCCAGTCGGCATCGCGGTCTTCGGTCTCGTGGGCGCGTTGATTCATGAGCATGCGCCCAGCCGGGAATCCACCAAGCACCTGACCATGGACTGGACCGGTTTCGGGTTCGTCGGCCTGAGCTTGGGCTGTCTGCAGGTCGTGCTCGATCGCGGCCAGGAGGACGACTGGTTCTCTTCGCATACCATCACCGCGCTCGTGCTGGTCTCGGCGATCGCCTTCGTGCTCCTCATTTGGCGGGAGCTCAAGGCCCGCGACCCTCTGGTCGACATACGGCTGATGCTCAATCGCAACTTCGCCGTGCCGTTCGTCCTGATGCTCATGCTCGGATTCATGCTCCTCGGGAGCACCTACCTGATTCCGGCCTACACTCAGAGCCTCATGGGTTACCGGGCGATGGATGCGGGCATGGTGCTGACCCCGGGCGGGATCGTCATGATCGCGCTGCTGCCGCTGGTCGGTCGCGCGATGAGTAAGGTGGATCTGCGCCTGCTGGTCGCCATCGGCCTCATCGTCGGTGGCGTGAGTCTCCTCTGGATGACGAACTTCTATCTCGGTATCTCGTTCGGCTGGCTGGTATTCGCCCGCATCGTGCAAGCGGCCGCTCTCGCGTTCCTTTTCATCCCGATCAACGTAATGGCGTTCCGTGACGTTCCGCGCGATAAGACCAACAACGCCTCGGCCCTCATCAACCTGGCGCGTAATTTCGGCGGCAGCATCGGCATCTCCGTGGCCTCGACCATGCTCACCCGGCGGGAGCAGTTCCATCAGAGCCGGCTTGTCGAGCTGATGCAGGATATGAATCCGGCGTACCCTGGCTACGCGCATCACCTCGCCGCGGCCATCGGCAGCACGCCCGGTTCGCAGGCGACTCTGGCCGCCATCTACCAGAGCATCGTGCAGCAGGCGACGCTGCTGTCCTACCTGGATGACTTCAAGCTGCTGGGAATCTTTTTTCTGGCATTGCTGCCGCTGCTGCTGTTGGTGAGGCCGGGCAAGGGCGGCGGTCGCGGTGCGCCGGCCCATTAGACGCGCCGCTAGTCGTGGCGACGCCGGAATCTACCGCCCGTCGCATGCGCGGCGAGGCCGATCGATGTGCGGGGAGCTCAGGCCTCGAGAGCGGGGCTCCACCCGGAGCAGTACGGCTCAGGCTTCATGTCTTCGGGCGATCCCCTCTCTCCTGGAGCCGGGTGGCGCTGATTGAATGTAAAGGCACGCGGCGTGGGACCTTCGCGACGCAGATGCGCGAGGCGCTCCAGCGCCTCATCGACGCTTGGAATGTGCCCCGCGGGAATCCACCACAGCACCTGATAGGCTTCCGTCGGTTTCTCGAACCATTCCCGGCGCCGCTTCATCACCTCGGTGTGCCCCGAGCGAAAGACGAACGCGAACAGCGACTCGACGGAGCTCCATACCGACATGTTGACGAGAGACCTCGGATCATCCGACACCAGGATGTCAGTGGCATTGCCGCTGGCCGACTGCAGACGCCACACGAAGCCGGGCGAGGATTCTGCCAGTGCATTGATCCGGTCGAGCGCGGCCATGAAATCGGCCAGCTCCGGGCTGCCGGGCGGCGCGACGGCGCGTCCGACATTCAGTTGCGCGATGTGCCATGCATTCATCAGGAACTCCCGCGCTACGGTTCGCTCAGAGCGCCAATCTACCAGGCTGCGAGCCGGGAGGTGTCAGAGAAGCCCCGCGCCAGCCGTAGTCGCAGCCTGTAATCTGGCGTCCCCGCTGCGCGCCTCGTTCTCCAGCCGAGTGCAGGCCGCGATCTGCGCGGCATTCGGCGGCTCGTAGTCCAGGCCGATGTCCGCCTGCAGATAAGCCAGGAAACTCCGCAGCCGCATCTCGTTCATCACGTCACCCTCGCTCGAGCGAACCTTGCGCTGCACGACGGCATCCACCGCGTCATCGAGTGCGGCGAGCGCAGGAGCGGCCGCAGTCGCATCGAGCTTGTGCGCCGCGACGGCCCGAGCGAGGCGCTGGCGAACCCTGATGGCCGCGTTGATCTGCCGGTCGAGCTGATCCACGGCCTGGTGCAGAGCGAGCTCCAGGCCGAGGTGCTGCTGCAGCGCCGCGGGCGTCGTATGCAATCTCGGGTCGAGATTCACCTGGAAGGTCTGTTTGTAGGAACTGTCGCCGTAGTGGAGTACGACCGTGTAGCGGCCGGGATTGACGAGCGGGCCGCGCGCGTCGGCGACCTCGTCGTCGGTCTCCTCCGGCGGCTCGAATCCGATCACATCCGTGGCGTCCGGGTAGCGCAGGCTCCATTGCACGCTGTTCATGCCCGGCGATATCGCCGTCAGCTTCTCATCGTCGTAGCGCTTCTGTTGCGAAGGCAGGAGGTTGTCGCGGATGACGGGCGACAGCTTTGGGGTCTTTTTCTTGAGGTGCAGCGTGTATTGCCTCACCACGGTGCCGTGAGCGTCGCGAAACTCCAGACTGACCGGCGTCTTGCCGTCGTATTTCGCCGGAACGTTGAAAAAAACGGTTGCGCCGAAGAGGGGGTTCAAACCGATCGGCTCCCGGTACTTGGCATCATCGCTCCGCCCGTAGGCGCTCGTCAGCCATGCGGCCTGCGGCGCGTATAGAGAGGCCGAGTCGGCCGCCGGCAGTCCCTCGCGGCTCAACTGCTCGAGCAGCGCGAGATCGTCGAGGAGCCAGAAGGAGCGGCCGTGCGTTGCGGCCACCAGCTCACCCTCGCGCGTATCGATTGCGAGGTCGCGCACTTCGACGTGCGGCAGGTTCAGGCTGAGCGGCCGCCAGCTCTGGCCGCCATCGAAGCTCGTGTACACGGTGTTCGCCGTCCCGAGGAAGAGGAGTGAAGCGTCATTCGGGTCCTGCCGCACGACGAATACGGACTCGTCGTCCGGCAAGCCCTTCGTCAGAACGGACCAATGCCGACCAAAATCGGTGGTCTCGTATACGTACGGCCGGTAGTCGTCCCACATATAGCGCTGAGCGGTGACATAGGCCGTGCCCGCCGCGACATGCGACGGCTCTAGCGATGAAATCTCGGCCCATTGCGTCAGCTGCGGCGGCGTTACGGCTTGCCAGTGCTGACCATTATCGACGGTTACGTGAACCAGGCCGTCCTGAGAACCCGCCCAGATCACGTGCGGGTCGACGGTCGAAACCGCGAGCGCAGAAATGTCGGGAAAGATCTCCGCGCCCGTCTGGTCCAGATCGACGGGGCCGCCGCTCGGTTTCTCGGTTGCCGGGTCGTTGCGCGTCAGATCCGGGCTGATCACCTTCCAAGTGCTGCCGCCGTCATCGCTCACCATGACGTACTGCGATGCCAGATAGAGGTCCCTGGGATTGTCAGGCGAGAAGAAGATCGGGTGAGTCCACCCCAGGCGATATTTCATCTCCGCCGAGGAAACGCCGTCGAGGTATTGCGGCCAGGGGCTGACCGATTTTCGCGCGCCGGTGATCCGGTTGTAGCGCTGCATCAGTGTGTAGTAATCGCTGCCGTAGGTGACGTCGTCGGAGTCGGGCTGCGGCGCGACGAAGGTGCTCTCGCCGAGCGCCACCTCGTGCCAGGCGCCGGTCGTGATCGCGCCACCAGGCATGGCGCTGGGGCCCTGGAATGAGCCCTCATCCTGCTGCGCGCCGTAGACGTTGAAGGGAAAATCGTGATCGAGCGCGACGTGGTAGAACTGGCCCGTCGGTTGGTTCTGATCACTGCTCCAACTGTTGCCGCCGTCCGTCGATATGGTCGCGCCGCCGTCGGTTCCCACGAGCAGTACCTTCGGATCGGTCGGGTTGATCCATACGATGTGATCGTCGCCGTGCCTGAGGTGGAGCAGGGAGAACCCCTTGCCGCCATCGTGGGATGCCCATACGCCATCGACGTTCGGGACGTAAAGCGTTTTCGGGTCAGTCGGATCGATGTAGACGCACGTGTAATAGAATCCCCGCTGGCGTAGGCTCCAGTTGCCGTTGATACGTTTCCAGGTGGCGCCGGCATCGGCCGAGCGGAAGACGCCGCCATCCTTGGCCTGAACGATCGCAAACACGATGTTGGGATTGCTCGCCGCGACATCGACCCCGATTCGGCCGAGGACGCCGCCCGGCAGGCCGGGATTGCGCGTGATGTTCGACCAATGGGCGCCGCCGTCGGTGCTCTTGTACAGGCCGCTTCCCGGTCCGCCGTCATCGAGTGACCAGGGTGTGCGCTGTGCCTGCCACATCGCCGCGTACAGGATCTTGGGATCTCGCGGGTCCATCACGAGGCCGATGGCGCCGGTTTTGTCGTCGACGAAGAGGATCTTGTTCCAGGTCTTGCCGCCGTCGCTCGACTTGAAGACGCCGCGGTCGGGGTTTGGAGCGAACACGTGGCCCATCGATGCCACGTAGACGACGTTCGGATCATGCGGATCGACGACGATCGCGCTGATCGTGCGCGTAGCGCGCAAGCCGGCATACTTCCAGGACTTGCCGGCGTCGACGGACTTGAACAATCCGTCGCCGGTGATCATGTCGTTGCGGATGTCGGTTTCTCCGGTTCCGACGTAGAGCACCTTTGGATTGGATGTCGCGACCGCGATGGCGCCGATGCTATCGCTCGCCGACGGCCACTTGCCGTCGGTGATGTTCAGCCAGTCGACGCCGTAATCCGTGCTCTTCCAGACGCCCCCGTCGACGCCTCCCATGTAGAACAGGTTCCGCTCGCTCGGAACCCCCGCGACCGCGACGGACCGGCCGCCGATGTTCGGTCCGATGCTGCGCCAGGTGAGCTTGCCGTCGAGAAACTGGTGCGGTGCGGCGGCATGAGCCACCGCCGCGAGAGACAGCGCCGCCGCAACGATGGCCACGGTAGCAAGGGCCGCGACCCGGAATATGCCGCGGATGGACTGCGCTTCGGCAGGTACCTTCACCATTCGAGCTCCCCTTTGCGTTTTTGCTTCGCGGGCCGCGGAAAATGAGCAGCCAGCGAGCTTAGCGAACTCGATCAGACGCCGCAATCAACCGCGCGCCCGGTGGCATAATTGCCGCGACGAGGTGATCGACATGCAATCCGACCGAACAGAAGCTCCCTATGCGGGCCTGCGCGTGCTGGAGCTGGCTCGCGTGCTGGCGGGGCCGTGGATTGGCCAGACGTTGGCCGACCTGGGTGCTCAGGTCATCAAGATCGAATCGCCGGACGGCGACGAGACACGACGCTGGGGACCACCCTTCCTCACGAATGCGGACGGGTCAGCCGCTGATGCTGCTTACTTCCACTCCTGCAATCGGGGCAAGGAATCGCTGGTACTGGATTTCCGCAAGACGGCGGACCGCGAGCAGGTAGTGCGGCTGGCGCGGGAAGCCGACGTGGTCATCGAGAACTTCAAGGTGGGAGGTCTCGAGAAGTACGGTCTCGACTACACCAGCCTGGCGCCGCTCAATCCGGCCCTGGTGTACTGCTCGATCAGCGGCTTTGGTCAGAGCGGACGCTATGCGAATCGGCCGGGCTACGATTTCGTGGCTCAGGCCATGAGCGGGTTGATGGATATCACGGGAGAGCCGGGGCGTGCGCCGCAGAAGGTCGGCGTCGCCGTTGCTGACATCGTCACGGGTCTCTATGGTTTGATCGGTATCCAGGCGGCACTGGCGGAGCGGGCGCGGTCCGGCCGTGGGCAACGTGTCGACGTGGCTCTGCTCGATTCCACCATGGGCATTCTCGCCAACCAGGTCATGAATCGCCTGATCGGGAATCTGACGCCGACGCGGATGGGGAACGCTCATCCCAACATCGCACCCTATCAGGAGTTTCGTACCGCTGACGGCTTCATCGTCGTCGCGGTGGGCAACGATGCGCAGTTTCGCTGCCTGTGTGAAGCCCTGGGGTGCGCTCCACTCGCGGACGATCCGCGATTTGCGGGCAACGGCGCCCGGGTTCGTAACCGCACCTCCCTGGAGCAGACCCTCGCGCCGCTTCTGGCGGCGCTGCGACGCGAGGCTGCGCTGGCACGGCTCGAGGCCGCCGGGGTGCCGTGTGGACCCATCAATACAATCGCCGAGGCGTTCGCTGACCCTAACACCCGCGAGCGCGGCATGGTGGTGACCTGTCCGGCGGAAGGCTACCGCATTCCGTCGATCCCGGGCCTCGCGACACCGATTCGCTTCTCGCGCTCGAAGACCAACCCGTCACGGCCCGCGCCGCGCTTGGGCAGCGCCGGCGATGGTGCCACCTGGCGCTAGGTTTTCCCCATCAGCGAGTGGGGTGTCCCAGTCCCCAGACATAGGCCGCCACAGCCGCAACCTGTGCGCGCGTGAGCTGCGCGCCGCCCATCGGAGGCATGGGACTGCTGTATTACTTGGGTTTGGGAACGCCATGAAGAATGGTCCGCTCGATATCGCTCAGGTTGCCCTTGCTCCACAGCCATCTGCCGGAAGTGAGATTGGGGCCGAGCGGAGTGCCTTGACCATTGGCGCCGTGGCAGCCGGCGCAGGTGCCCGCAGCGACCTCGCCGTGAAAGATGCGATCGCCGAGCTCGAGCCGCTCCATGTATTGACGTAGAGCACGCCATTCGGCGCCATCGCCATATGGCGGACGTGGCCCAGATTGTCGGCAAAAATGCTCGCGCAGAAGCCGGCGGGAAGCGTCAGCCCGGCGTCATTCGAGCACGCTGGAGCTGCGCCTGATGCCACACCTGCACTGGTGTCCTGGCCTCGTGCGACTCGCGGTCCTGCCACCACGAGAACGGCGGCCGTCGCTGCGGCAGGCAAAAACAAGCGGTAAGCCGTGTGTCTGCTTCGCATGGTTCTATTGTGTACCCGTATCTCTACAGCTCAGTTTCGTTACGACGCATCCAGCCAACTGCACAGCGCATCCAGTGCAGCAGCCAGCACATCCGAGTCCTTGCGGCCGCTGCGGGCGGGAACGTGGAAGGAATGATCCGCATCGTCCAGCAGGTGCAGGGTGGCACGGGCCCCCAGGCTTGCGGCGAGCGGCCGCAGCAAACTGAGGTCTGCGAGCTGGTCGCGCGTCCCCTGAACGAAAAGCATCGGGATGTCGACCTGCCGCAGGTGTGTGGCGCGGTCCGTGCCGGGTCGCTCAGCGGGATGTAAAGGGAACGCAAGGAACGCCAGCCCACGGACCCGCTCCAGCGGAGCCTGTGCCTGCGCCTGGGATGTCATGCGCCCGCCGAACGATCGGCCGCCGGCAATGAGCGGCAGATCCGGCGCCAGCCGTGTGGCTTCCGCGACCGCGGCGCGAACCGTCGCATGGCAGAGGGCAGGCGGATCCGGCCGCCGGCTCTTTCGCTCCATGTAGGGGAATTGATAGCGCAGAGTGGCAATGCCGCGCTGTGCGAGTCCGGCTGCCACGGCTTGCATCGACGGATGCTCCATGCCTGCGCCCGCCCCGTGCGCCAGGACGAACACTGCCCGCGCCGCGTCCGGCCGGTCGAACAACACCGACACGCTGTGGTTCGCGCCAACTCTGATTGTCAGGCGCTCATTGCGCGCGGCGTTGGGCATCACGACTCCAGAGACTCGTCGCGCTCTCTGACGAGCTTCGCGGGCGCAACGAGCCGCCACGCGCGCTCCACCGCCTCAGCCATCGTTGTCGTGGAGGCTCTCTCCAGGCGCATGAGGATCATTGGATAGTCGCGATAGTGATCGGTCAGGAAAAAAATCTCCGGCTGCGCCAGCAGGAGAATCTGTCGATCCAGGAAATCACAACGGATCGCCAGCGCCCCCTCCGCCTCCGTGCGCCAGCGCGACATCAGCTTGCCGCGCACCTTGATCGCCGGAGTTCCGTACGAGGTGGAGGTCTGCGCCGCGGGCATGGATAGCGCGATCCGGAGGAAACGCTCATGGCCCTTGGCTATCCCTGCCGGCATCGTTTTGGACCGGTTGGCAGGTTTCCGGGCAGGCGTTTTTCGGGGTCGCAACGGCCACCTTCGGTCAACGGGGGCGCTCTGGCAGCGCGCTCGCGTTAATTATACTATCCGCATGCTCGAAGTTGTGGGCCGAGGCATCCGAAGCCCCGGCCGCCGTCCGAAAAAAATGCGAGGCCGCCGCCGTGAAGTCCATTGTTCTCATCGCACGCTTACTCGTCAGCCTGTTCGGCATTACGCTCGTGGTGCTCGGGATCCTCTTCTGGACGGGCCACGCGCTCTCGTTGCTGCAGCTCCACATGATGATCGGCAGCCTGTTCGTCGTATGCCTGTGGGTTCTCGCGGTCGTCGGGTTCCTCGTGCCAGGCAGTCGGGCGTTTGCTCTCATCGTCCTCATCTGGAGCCTGATCGTGCCGGCGCTCGGCGTCACGCAGCTACGCCTGATGCCCGGTGCCGACCACTGGGTGATCCAGACGCTGCATCTGCTCGTCGGCCTCATTGCCATGGGCCTCGGACATGCTCTCGCGCGTCGCATCGGGCGGGGGCCGGCAGCGGCGGCCGGCATTCCTGAGAGCGCCTGAGTTAGCTTCGTCAGGAGAAGAGCGAGCCCCCGTTGACCGCGATCGTCTGACCGGTCATGTAGGCGTTGCCTACCAGCAGAAGCACGGCTTGCGCGATCTCTTCTCCCGTTCCGGGACGCCCGACTGGAATACGGGCGGCGACGCCGGCCTCGATGAGCGGCTGCCCCATTTCTGTGTCGATCAAGCCCGGTGCCACGGCGTTGACCGACACGCCCTCTGGCGCAAGCCGCAGGGCGTAGCCACGCGTCAGGCCCTCGAGTCCGGCCTTGGCGGCGGCGTAAGCGATGCTTACCGATCCGGCGCCGATTCGAGCCCCGATCGAGGAGATATTGACGATCCGTCCCCATCGCCGCGCCCGCATGCCCGGCAAGACCGCCTGTGTACACAGAAAAGCGGATTTCAGATTGACCGCAAGCGTGTGATCGAAGTCGTCTTCCGTGATGTCTTCGAGTCCGCGCGCTGCGGCGATGCCGGCGTTGTTGACCAGAATATCGATCGGACCGAGCTCTACCTCGATGTCATGCACCATGCTCTGCACGGCGACGCGCAGTGAGACGTCCGCACCGAAGATAGCGGCGCGGCGGCCGCCTTGGCGTATGCGCTCCGCCACCGCTTGCGCCTCTTCGACGCGCTCGCGGTAATTTACGGCGATAGCCGCTCCGGCCTTTGCGAGTGCCAGCGCGACCGCCTCGCCGATACCGCGCGAGCCGCCGGTGATCAGGGCCACCCGGTTTTGCAAGTCAAGCATGCGGTGCGTCCAAAAACACAGTTTCAGCCTGAGCCTTCTCGAAGCAAAGATTCACGGTACGGCCCACACCGATCGTGCGATGGACGACGCCGGCTGGAACCGTCGCGGCCTGAAGCGGGCCGACGCGAATGGAAGAGCCGTCCTTGAGCTCGATGATGATGGCGCCCTCCAGAACGACGAAGAGCTCATCGGAGGCAGGATGCACGTGCCAGCGATACTTTCCCCGGAAGACGGCAAGCCGCAGGCAGCTGTCATTGACTCGATTGAGCACCTGGTTGCGGTACTCTTCCGTCACCGCCTGCGCTTCCTGTGGCAAGTCGATGACCCGCAGGCTCGGGTATTTCACCGGCTCGTTGCCGTATTCAGCTGCTGTCGTGCCTGCAGGCATGGGGGCTCCGCGGACTACTGAAAGGTATGCCTGGCATCAGGCTGTGGTCAACTAAGGGGCTGGCGCTCGACTATCCGCCAAGACGAGTCCGGAGGCCGTCCTGATCCGTCGGTTGAGCGGCTCCGAGTAAATCCTGGCAATGACATAACCGAGCAAAATGCTGCCGCCGAGCATGGCTGCATACCAGAGCGAGAAAGCGCGCGTCACCTGCAACTGTCTCGCGATCGCGATCAGGCCCAGGACGATCAGCATGTGGAACAGATAGATCTCGTAGCTGCAGCGGCCGACGACCCGCAGCCAGCCTGTACCGTGCGCCATCGCCCGGTTTCCCACACCGCCGCCGAAGGCGATGACCATCAGCGCGATGCCGACTTCCAGGGCGGTGAGATGGAACCCGAATCGGGAAAGGCCGGTGTGATCATTCTCCTTCCACAACACGACCGTGACCAGGCTCATCAGGCATCCGATCGTCAGTGCGAGCCGCAAGCCGCGCGGCCCAAGAAGACGGTGCTGAGCCACCAGCGCCGCAATGCACCCGAACGCGATCGCGTCGGTGCACGAAAAGTATGCGTAGCCCCACCACGGGTCGGTATCTGCCAGCAGGGCGCGGTTGCAGGGCCCGATGATCACCAACACTCCCAGCAACAGCAGAAAGAGTCGCTCACGGCGCAACAGTACGGCTGCAAGCGGGAACACGAGGTAAAAGGCCTCTTCCACGGACAGTGACCACAACACGTCCCATCCGCCCGGAAGGTAGCCGTGATGTCCCTCGAGCCAATTCACGTGGAAGGTGAGAGCGGCCAGCAGCGCGCGACCGAGGGATGCGCGCTCGGGGCGAATGACGAAGTCCGACGCGCCGGCGAGATGCAGCACGGTCAGAATGAGAAGGAGGAGCAGCAGGCAGGGCGCAATGCGAGCGAATCGCATGCGGTAGAAGCTGCCGATATCGACGGCACCCAGGCTGCCCCAGCGGCGTAACGATAGCCCGGTGATCAGAAACCCCGAGATCACGAAGAACGTCACGACAGCGTAATGCCCCGACCGGAAGAGCACCTGCTCGATGCGCGCGGGCAGGGCGTTGCCCACCGGCAAATCGTTCAGCAGGAACCGCAGCTTGATGTGGTTCAGCAGAACCAGAAGGACGCATAGGCCCCGGAGCACATCGACCCCGGCCAGTCGCGAGGACCGGACGCTGGTTGGTAGGCCTGTTTCCCCGGTCACGCGCGTCCCTCGAAGGTGCTTTGTCCTAGGTTAGCAATTTTTACCCGTGTGGGCGCGAGGTGCTATGGTATGCACCGTATGCAGCTCATCGGCATGCTCGATTCACCTTACGTCCGCCGTGTGGCCATCTCACTGCAACTGCTCGGGTTGCCGTTCGAGCACCGCCCGCTCTCGGTATTCCGCACTTTCGATCAGTTCCGCGCGATCAATCCGGTCGTGAAAGCCCCGACGCTGGTGTGCGACGACGGAACGGTACTCATGGATTCCAGCCTGATCCTCGATTACGCGGAGGCGTTGGCGGCTCCCAGGTCATTGATGCCCCATGGGCTCGCGGAGCGGCGGACGGCGCTGCGGACGATCGGGTTGGGGCAGGCGGCGTGCGAGAAGAGCGTGCAGCTCTTCTACGAGCGCAATCTCCGGCCGCCGGAGAAGCAGCACGAGCCCTGGGCGGCCCGCGTTCTCGGGCAGATGCATGCGGCATTCGCGGAGCTCGAGGCCGACCTTGCGAAACGACCGCCGCGGCCACCCGGGCTGCGCATCGACGCCGCCGAGTTGTCAACGGCCGTCGTCTGGTATTTCACCGAACGAACGCTGCCCGGGACAGTCAGGGACGCGGCGTACCCGCGCCTGCGCGAGCTGTCCGCATGGGCAGAGCAACTACCCGAGTTCGCGTCGGCCCCGTACGGCGACGGAACCGTCCGACCCCACAACTGATCTACGGCAATACCCTGATCCGCATGTTGCGGATCTTGACGCCCCCCGGATGGTTACCCTGGAGCCCGATCAGTCCTTCGGGCGCCAGTCCATATCCGGGATAAGCCGAGAACTTCGAGGCGGCAACCCGCTGCTTCCATTCCGCGCTGCCCAGGTCATAGTCGACGATCCTGTGCCCGTTCATCCAGTACGTAACATGGCTGCCGCGTACGACGATCCGTGCCTTGTTCCAGTGGCCATAGGGATGCACGAAGCCGGCCGGCGCGGGATACATGGCGTAGACGGAGCCCGCCGCCGTTATCCGCTGCTTGCCGTCCTCGGTGTTCTGGTCGTCGAGAAGCTGGTATTCGGGTCCGGTCCAGTAGACTTCGTCGTATTTGTGCGTGGCGCGATAGAAGATCCCGCTGTTGCCTTCCTTGCCGATGTTCCACTCGAGCTCCAGGTCGAAGTCCCGGTACGTTCGTGTGGACACCAGATCGTCCACCGGCCCGCTCTTTGAGAGCACGCCGTGGTGGATGGTCCAGCCCGCAGGAAGCCCCGGATGGGTCCAACCACGCAGCAGCGGGGCGGCGTGGTCCTGTATCAGGCTCTGCCAGGCGCCGCCGCCCTGCAGCAGATCCTGCCCCCTCGGCAGAGGCCCGCGCTGGGCTGCAGAGGGGCTTTGTGCGGCCGCAGCCGCTGCGCCACCCAACGACAGCACCAGAGTCAACGCAAGTCCGAGCGGCCGGAATCCGCGCCGCGCACATGCAGGGAACAGTTTCATGCCAGTCCAAGCCTCTTGAGTAATTCGGCGGGAGGCCCGTCGAAATGAGTGAGCGCCACGTTGCCGACGTACTGCAGGTCCTTGCGGCCCGCGAGGGTGGTGTAGAACCCTGCCGCCGTCAGGTTCCGGTACATGGCGAAGAACTGCGCCGGACCCTGCAGAGCCGCCGCGGCCCGGCTTGCATCGCAAAGAGGATCGCAGATTGCGCGCTGCTGCGCCTCGCGCAGCCTGGTGAACGGCTGCTCGGATCGATGTTGGGCCTCCCTGTCCAGCCACGCGAAGCCGTGCAACACCGTCGTGCGATCCTCACGTTGCAGCGGGTAGGGCGCGCTGATCCACTCGTCGATGAAGTCCACGACGCCCACCTTGGAGGCGGACGGGGAATGCTCGTCCTCGGGGATGATGAGGTCGGAGAGCGCGGCCGCGAGCTGCCGCTGCTGCGCATTCATGGTCAAGGGCCAGAACGCACCCCTCTCATAGGCCTTGATCAGGTCAGGGTCGGGGCCGTACCCGTGCGCGGTCGGCTCGAATCGCCGCACATTGCCCGGCTCCGACGCCCCTGGCTCCAACATGTAGGTCGCGCGGGCACGCAGCGCCGGGAACGCGGCGGTTGCCGCGATGATCAGCTTGATGGTCGTACGCCTGTCGGTCATAACTCGCGCCTCCGCATCCGATCCAGGATGTGGTCGGACATGCGCCACGACAGCGCCATGATGGTCAGGGTCGGGTTCTTGTCCGCGTTGTAGGGGAACACGCCGCCATCGGCAACGAAGAGGTTCGGGACATCCCAGGTCTGCGACCACCTGTTGGTAACGGACGAGCGTGCGTCAGCCCCCATGATGGTGCCGCCGACCTCGTGGATCATGTACCCGCCGGGCGCGATCGCCTTCACGGGGTCGGTGATCACCGGCGATTGCATGCGCCCGCCCATCGCCTCGATGACCTGGCCGAAGGTCTCCTGCATGTGGACCGCCTGGCGTTGCTCGTAGTCGCCCCACTGCCAGTGGAAGCGCAGCACCGGAATGCCGAACTTATCCTTCACCTTCGGGTCGATCTCGATGTAGCAGTTGTCGTTCGGCACCATGGCGCCCCGGCCGTCGAAGTAGACGAACGAGCCGTAATATCGCCGCGCATCCTCCTTGAACTTCTTGCCGTAGCTGCCGCCCGTGAGCCACTCGAGGCCGGCGAACGTTCCGATGGAGGGCATCCCTTTGCCGCCGCCGTATTCGATGTGATAGCCGCGCGGGAACGGCAGTTTGTGCGCCAGCTGCTCCTGGTAGAGCCACCAGGGGACGTAGACCTGTAGCCCGTCGGCGGCGTCCTCGTTGAGCGGCGGCAGACTCTCCAGGAGCGGGATCTGTCCGCTCACGGAGCTGCCGACGGTGTCCAGCACATATCGCCCGACCAGGCCGCTGGAGTTGGCCAGCCCGTGCGGGAACTGGCCGCTCTTGGAGTTGAGCAGGATGCGTGCGGTTTCGAATGCGCTCGCGCCGAGCACGACTATCCGCCCGGTGACATGCTCGTGCCGGCCGGTCGTCGCGTCGACGAATCTAACTCCGTTCGCCCGGCCATCCTTGCCCAGCGTGACTTCATACACCATCGCGTCCGTGATAACGTCAAGGTTTCCGGTTGCCAGCGCCGGCGGCAGGTGCACGGTGGTGGACTGGTAGTTCGCGTGCACGGCGCATCCTTGCCCGCAAGGCGTGGCCCACAGGCATGGCGAGCGCTTGCGCATCGCATCCGCGAGGATCTTCTGTGCCCGCGGATTGCCTGGGTGCAGCCTGCCCGGGATGGTGCGGTGATCCTGTGCGCGTGTCAGCACCGCCCGTCGTCCCGGCAGCACCGGGATGCCGAGCGGTGGCGCACGCTTCATGAGGAGGTGATCGCTGACTATTGGCTTCGGCGGTGGCAGTAGAGTGTCGCCGGGTCCCGCCGGTGTGTTTTCCCGCGAGACGTCGCCGCCGTACACTCCGATCAGCAGCTCGACCTTGTCGTAGTAGGGCGCGACATCGTCATATGTGATCGGCCAGTCGAACCCCAGCCCGTCGCGGCTGCGGGGCTTGAAGTCATAGGGACCGTTACGCAGCGAGATGCGGCCCCAATGGTTGGTACGGCCGCCGAGCATGCGCGCGCGCCACCAGGTAAAGTGCGCGCCCCACTTGTCGGGGACGGAGACGTACGGTTCGCCGGGTACGTCCCAACCACCGTTCACCGTCGCGTCGTAGAAGCCCTTATTCTTGTCCGGGGTGCCGGCTTCGCCGAGCGGGGCCATATCCGGCGTCTGAAACATCGCGCTCTCGCGGGCCGGTGTGTATTGGCGACCGGCCTCGAGCATCAGCACGCGCACACCTTCCATGCACAAGGTGTATGCCGCCTGCCCGCTGCCCGCGCCGGACCCGACGACGATGACGTCGTAGGGACCGCGTTGAGTGCTTGCCGTCACGAATGGCATCGGTCAATGCTCCTGCGGTGAAGTTATCTCATGTTCGGTAGGCTTCCCGGCCGTATCCCTGTACCGGGATCCCCCGGTGCGCCAGCACGTCGTGCTGCAGCGAATACATCGCGGCCGCCGCCTCGTCGATCGCCCGCGCGAAGGCGAGCGAGCCGGCGAGGATCGGTCCGAGGATTGCCTTGTCCTGCACCCGCGCCTTGGGATACTCATGCTCCAGCACCAGATACGTCCGCTCCGGATCGAGATCGAGCAGCTCGCGTGCCGCGAGCTGATGGTCCAGCCAGTCGACGGACCGGTTCTGCAGGTACGCCAGGGGGTCATGCCGCGCGGTTCCCGGCAGCTCATGTTCGGCGAAGACCGTCTGTTTCTTCCAGGCGTTCAACTGTTCCGCGGGGTTGGGGCGGGGGGTGTCGCCATCGCGATCGCCCCGCTGCATCGTCTGGCCGCCATAGCCCCACGCCGCAATGCCGCGTGAGTCGATCACCTGCCCTTTGACGTGAAAGCGCTGGATCAGGAAGGCGTAGCCGCAGTCCCTGAGGTACTGGAACACCGAACGGGTGTCCTGCCCCATGAGTATGGCGTGCGAGGGGTCGTAGTGGATGCGGAACTGGTCGCCGACGCCGTGCCGCTCGCAGATGCGGTGCAGCGCGATCCATGGGCCGGGCGCATAGGCGATGTTGTTGTGCCATGCGTCCGTGACGTTCCAACCGGGCATCGGGCATTGCTCGACCAGGTAAGTGAGACCGCGTGATTTGGCCTCCCGCAGCAGCGGGATGAATATCTCCTCGAACATGTCGAGGTTGGCATCCATTCCGATCCTTGGATTGCGCCCGACGAAGCCGACTACGGCGTCCGAGCGCAACAGCACCGCGGCATCGAAGACGCGAAGCATCAGATCGTGCTTGACCTTGCGGGCGGCCGCGTCCGCGGCGAGCATGTTGTCGAAGTAACCGATCTCGGACAGTCCCACACCCGTGGAGCGCATCGCGCTCGCCACGCGTGCGGCCCGCGCCGCGGTGAAAGGCTTGCGCAGATCGAGCGTGTTGGCGACGGGATCGAGCAGCGCCGCAGGCGGGACGTCACTCTGCGTCGGATGCAGGGCGCACGACAGCTCGATGTTGGGAGCGCCGATCTCCGCCGCGAAGGCCAGCCACTCCTCGATGGCGAGATCGGGGTCCGCTTCACGCCGTTCCCGGGGCGTCAGCTCCTGCAGAGCTGCCGTGAGGATGCTGAGCTTCATCGGCCGCGGCCGGAACGCGCCGGTGCTAGTGCTGGGGTACGGCATGCGCGATCCTCTCGTTGCGGAACGAGAGCAGGAAGAGCACGGCGACCGCGAATGCGAACGCCGCGGGATAGGCCCAGACCGTCACCCAGTCGTGGCCGCCTGAGGTCGCGTACCGGTCCGTGATGACGCCCGCGGCGGAGAAGCCGACGAGCATCCCGACGCCATAGGTGGCGAGGGTGATGAGACCCTGCGCGGCGGCCTGCCGCTCCTTGCCGGCACGGGTGTCGGTGTAGATCTGGCCGGAAACGAAGAAGAAATCGTAGCAGGGTCCATGCAGGGCGATGCCGACGAGCAGCAGCCACTCGATCTGCGAGGAATCCCCCAGGGAGAAGAGCGCATAGCGGCAGGCCCAGGCGACCATGCCCATGAGCAGCGTCGCCTTCATCCCATAGCGCTTGAGGAACAGCGGCAAGAGCAGCATGAAGCAGAACTCAGACGCCTGTCCCAGCGTCTGCTTGCCGGCCGCATGCACAACATGAATCTCGGTCAGGAACTGATTGGCGTCCTGATAATAGAAAGCGAGCGGTACGCAGATGAGGATCGAGGCGACGAAGAAGAGCGCGAAGTTGCGCTCGCGCAGCAGCTCGAGCGCATCGAAGCCGAGCAGGCTTCCGAGGCTGCGTCCGCGCTGCGCAGCTCCGAGCGGCGGTGTGCGCGGCAGCGTGAAGCTGTAGACACCCAGCAGGAAAGAGCTCACCGCGCACATGGTGAAGGTGTTTTGCAGCGCGCCATGCGCCAGCGCCGCGGGCGCGTCCCATGCGAACAGATAGCTGATCACCAGGCCGGCGACGATCCATCCGATCGTTCCCCACACCCGCACTGTGGGGAAGTCCCGCGCCGGCACCTCCATCTGGCGGAATGCGACGGCATTCACCAGTGCCAGCGTGGGCATATACAGAATCATGTACGCCAGCAGGTACGGATAGAAGTGCGCGAAATCGTGTGCCCGCGCGAGCATCAGCATCAGTACGCCGCAGACGATGTGGATGATCCCGAGCAATCGCTGCGCGTGAAAGTACCGATCGGCGATCAGTCCCACGATGAAGGGAGCGATGATCGCGCCCCAGGCCTGGGTGGAATAGGCGATGCCGCTCTGCTCCCCCGTGGCGTGCAGGTTGAGAGCTAGAAAGCTCCCCATGGTGACGAACCACCCGCCCCAGGTGAAGAACTCCAGGAACATCATGGCACTCAGCCGGACCTTCATGGGGTCGTTCAGCACGGTGCCTCAGCCGAAAAGCCCGGGCCTGGCGTGCCGGAGTGGACGCCGCGTCGCACGCAGTCGCATGCCGCGCAGGTTATTGCAATGTAATTTCGCTGTCAAAAACATTGGAATGTTTGTTCCGCCGCGCGGCGCCAAACTCATGCGGTCGGCGGGACCTGCCGCCACACACCGCCGGCGGCGTGACTCGCGAGCATCGATTCGACGAGCAGGTCGCTGCGATAACCGTCGGCAAACGTCGCGAGCGCGGCAGGTCGCGCCTGAGCCCTTGCCCCCGCTCTTATCCATTGGTACGCATCCGCGATCACATTGCGGAAAGCGTCTGCCCAGCCTTCCTGGTGGCCGGCCGGCAGGTGCGCATAGCGTGCGGCCTCCGCGGACAGGATGGAAGGGTCCTTGCCGATCACACTGCTCGGCTGGCCGAATCGCCCGACCCAGAGCTCGTTCTGCCGCTCCTGCAGCCACCGCACCGAGGCCTTGCGGCCGCAGACCTCGAGCTGCAGGTCATTCTTGTGGCCGGGGAGCACCTGGCCGATCGCGACGCAGCCCTTGGCGCCACCTCGAAACCGCAGCAGCACCGTCGCCAGGTCTTCGCTCCTGATGCGGACCTTGCGCCGTCCCCGGGTCGCCGCCCGTGAGAACGTACCGCCGGCTGAGTGGGACACTTCCCGCTGCGAGACCACCGTGCCGAGGTCCGCAAGCACCGCCTCGATCCGCAAGCCCGTGACGTGCTCCGCGAGATCGCACCAGTGCGAGCCGATGTCGCGCAGCGCGGAGCTCGAGCCGCCGCGCGCCGGATCGAGCCGCCAGGAATACACCCGCTCATCGGCCAGCCAATCCTGCAGATACTGCCCGTGCACGTAGCAGAGCGGCCCGAGCTCACCGCCGCTCACCATGGATCGCGCCTGCTGCACGAGCGGATTGCCGCGGTAGTTGAATGTCACGACGTGGGCGACGCCGGCGCGCCGCGCGGCATCCCAGAGCGCGCGGCTGTGCGTCGCGCTGTCCGAAAGCGGCTTGTCCGAGATGACATGCTTGCGCGCCGTCAGCGCCGCCAGCGAGACCTCGAGATGAAGGTGGTTCGGCGTTGTGTTGTGAACGACATCCACGTCCGGGTCGGCGATGAGCTCGCGATAGTCGCCGTATGCCCGGTCGACGCACCATGCGGCGGCGCGCCGCCGCGCCGAGTCAACGCTCGAGCCGGCGAGGGCGACCACTTCCACATCTCCCAGACGGCGCACCGCCTCGATGTGCTGTGCGGCAATGAAGCCCGGACCGATGAGACCCATCTTCAGCCGTTTCAATGCCAGCCCCTTTCAGTACGCGTCACCCGATTGTAGTCGATCAGAAACAATCGCGGACCAGAATGCCCCGGGCGATGTGTCCGATGCGTGGAGGCGCGGCCGGAAGCCAATATGTCTATTCCAATCGTCTTGACAGCGAAATTTTCATTACAGTATGCTCGCGACCCTCGAATAAAAGGAAGGGGTTGCCGATGAGAGCCAACAGAGGATCCGGCAAGAGGGCGCGATCCATCCGGCCACCGGCCGTCAGCCGCGGCAATATCGCTGCCGCCCGTTTTCCCAACTGGTCAGCCGTCCGTCGCAGAGACACAAGCAGCGGCAGCGTTGCCGCCGTCGTCGCCGGTATTCTCGGTGCGACCGCTTTGGTCGCGGCTCCGGCACACGCGCAGACCGCGCCGGCCGCGCCGCAGGCCGCGGCCGCCGGCGCCCAGAACACGCAGCCAGCCGGTTCGGCGCAGACTTCGCAAAGCCTGCAGGAAGTGGTGGTCACGGCCACCGCCAGCCGGACAACCAAGCTGGACGCCAGCTACAACGTGGTCACGGCCGACGCCGAGCTGATCAAGGAATCGAACCCTCTCAGCGCGGCCGACCTGCTCAAGATCGCGCCGGGCATTTGGCCGGAGTCCTCGGGCGGCGAGACCGGACTCAACGTCGAGGTGGCGGGTTTCCCGAGCGGCGGCGACACGCCGTTCTTCACCACCATGATCATGGGCATGCCGGTGTACGGCTCGCCGATGCTTTCCTACATGGACACGGCCTCGTTCATCCGCGAGGACGACACGGTGCAGCGCCTCGAGGTGGTGCAGGGCGGCCCGGCCGCGGTATTCGGGCCCGGCCAGATCGGCGGTACGGGCAACTACATCCTGAAGACCGGCGATACCTCGCCGGGCGGCACTGTGAGCGCAACCTACGGCACGGAGGGTGAATGGCGCGGGGACGCCTACGATGGCTTCACCATCGCGGACGGTTGGTACGGGAGCGTCGGTGGCTTCTACCGGGTGTCGGACGGCATCCGCAACTCGCAGTTCCCGGCGGATACCGGTGGCCAGTTCACGGCAACCCTCAAGCACGACCTCGCTGGCGGCTCAGTCACCTTCTGGGGGCGCGTGCTCGATGACAAGGATCAGTACGTCACGCCCATTCCGCTGGTCGAAAACGGCAACGCCTCCTTCTCCGGCTATCCGGGTTTCAATCCCCTGACGTCGACGTTCAACGGCTATGGCACCCAGAACGTGACGCTCATCGGCGCCAACGGCAACTTTGTCGGCACGAACCTCGCCAACGGCCGCAGCAGCCAGCTCTACTTCCTCGGCTCCGACTACGACCAGCACCTCGGCGGCTGGACGCTGCACAACGGCTTTCTCATCGACGGCGGCGGCATGGATACCAACGGCTGGTTCTCGGGCCAGAATCCGCGGCCGCTCAGCATGTATCTTTACGGCTGCAACGTGCCGGAGCCTGCCGGCTGGTGCAACGGCACGACGCCGGCGGACAAGAACAATCTCAACGGCGGTGTGGGCTACAACCCCGCCACGTACGATATCCAGGCGCTCTACGCCGGCAGCGGCCAGGCCGTTCCTCTCTCGACCAACGTCATCACCCAGAGCTATCACTTCATCCAGAAGTCGATCCAGAGCGTCACCGACGAGCTGCGGGCGAGCCGCGCGCTGTTCGCGGGCGATACCCTGACCGGCGGTGTGTATTTCGCGGACTACACGGAAAACGACACCTGGATCGCGGATCAGGCGCTGATGACGGCGACGCCGAACGCCTCGCTGATCACGCTGAGCTACGCGCAGAACGGCAATACCTACGATTTGAGCAGCCCGCAGGGTTTCGTCAACGACAACGGCAGCTACAACAATCCGGCGCGGCATGGCGACGGCCGCAACGTGGCGCCATATCTTTCCGACAGCTGGCATGACGGCCCATGGCTTGCCGATGTCGGCGCGCGCCTCGAGAACGAGGACCTGCGCGAGCGCGCCTGCCTCACGACCGCCGAGATGTTGGGCACGGTCTACGACCTCTGGGACAACAAGGTGCCCGTCTGCAACGGCGGCTGGGATTACGAGCACTACGTTCACACGATGCCGTCATTCACCGGCGGCGTGAACTACGAGTTCTCGAAGAACATGAGTGCCTACGTCCGCGCCAACTCAGGCAATCACCTCGCCTCGCTCGACGACATCGTCTACGCGCACGTCAACGCGCCGAAGACGTTTCCTCCCGTCGAGACCATCCGCAATTACGAGGCCGGGCTGAAGTTCCAGACGTCTTTCTCCTATGTGGACCTGAGCGCGTACCACCGCACGTTCGACGGCATACGCTATCAGGGCACCACCCTGGAAGGTGTCGCGATTCCCGGCGAGTACGGCCAGTATGGCGCGCTATCCAACGGCGTCGATCTGGACGGGTACGTCAAGATATTCAAAGGGTTCACGGTGCGGGTGGTGGGCGACTACACCACGGGTCATTACGACCACGACTATGCCTGCCTTCGTTACACGACCATCCTCGGCGCCTCTGCGTGCGCCTCGATCGACGGCGCGCCGCTGCAGCGCCAGCCGAAGTTCCAGGTCCGGGCGACGCCGAGCTACTTTGCCGCTACCCCCTGGGGCGATGTGACCGCGTGGCTCACCTACGAGCATGCCGGCCAGCGCTACAGCGATATCGCCGGCACGCAGCCGCTCGGGGCCTACAACATGCTGAGCGGGGGCATCGTCACCGATATCGGCGACCACTGGCAGTTCCGTGTGCAGGGAACCAACCTCACCAACACTCTGGCGCTGACCGAGGGTAACGCCCGTGTAACCGGTGGCGCAGTAGGCGTCGGTGACGTGGTGCTCGCCCGTCCCTACGAGGGCCGGGAAGTCAATTTCACGGTGGGCTACAACTTTTAGTTTGAAGCGGGGCACATCCTGTGCCTCGTGCTCAGCGAGTTCCGTGGCGCGAATAGCGCCCCTGCAGGAACTCCTCGATGGCCTCCAGGCTCCGCCCGCCGGTCTCCGGGACGTAGCGGGCGGAGAAGGCGACCGCCAGGATCCCCACTGCCACGAAGCCGAAGAACGTCGCTGACACCCCAAACCCTGCCACGAGCTGCGGGAAGGAGAACGCGACTACGAAGTTCGCGCCCCAGAGCACCAGTGTCGCGGCGCCCATCCCCAGGCCGCGCACCTTGAGGGGGAAGATCTCCGAGAGCAGCAGCCAGGTGACCGGCGAGACGAAGCCCTGCTGGAAGCAGAGGAAAAGCGACATGGCCCCGAGGACGAGATAGGCCAGAGAGGGCGATGGCTGGAAGAGAAGGGAGACGACCCCGAGCAGCAGAAGCGAAGAGGTCGTGCCGATGAGTCCGATCACCAGCATCGGCCGCCTGCCGGTGCGGCTGACCAGAGCGATGCCGATGAACGTCGCGAGGACGGATACCACCCCGTTCAGCACGTTCGCGGCCAGGGCGCCCTGGATTCCGAGCCCCGACCGCGACAGGATCTGCGTGCCGTAGTACATAATGGAGTTGACCCCGGTCACCTGCTGCACGATGCCGATGCCGATGCCGACCAGCAGTACAGCCCGCACCCACGGGATGCGCAGCGCCGACCAGCCGCGGATATCGGACGAGGCTTCCGCCGCGGCCAGATCGGCGATGGCGCGAGCTTCCAGGGCCGCCGTCTCGGGCGGCCGCAGGCGGCCGAGCACCGCCTCAGCCTCCGCGCCGCGCGCACGGGCGATCAGCCAGCGGGGACTCTCCGGCAGGAACACGGCGCCGATGCCGAGCGCGATCCCCGGCACGGCGGCGACACCCAACATCCAGCGCCAGACGACATGCGACTCACCCCACACCTGAGCGATCACGGCGTTGATGGCGAAGGCGAGGAGCTGCCCCGAGACGATCATCAGCTCGTTCTGGGTCACCAGCCGACCCCGGATCGCGGGTGGGGCGAGCTCCGCCAGATAAGTCGGCACCACTACCGACGCGCCGCCGACGGCGAGCCCGAGAAGGAAGCGGAATGCCGCGAGTGCGGCGCGGTCGGGCGCCAGGGCGCAGGCGACCGCGCCCGCGACGAACGTGCCGGCCAGCAGCCACAGCGTCTGCCGGCGCCCGATCCGGTCGGCGAGCCGCCCGGCGATGAGCGCGCCGAGCGCTGCGCCCAGCAGCAGCGCCGCGGTGATCAGGCCCTCGTCGGCCGGCGTCAGCCGCAGGTCGCGGCCCATGTAAAGGAGCGCGCCGTTCACGACGCCGGTGTCGTAGCCGAACAGCAGGCCGCCGATGGAGGCGATCAGGCTGATGAGAAGCAGCCGCCGCCGCAGCTGACGGCTGATCGCTGTCGGGATCGTCGGCGGGCTGCGTTGCAACTCGAGGTCACCGCTGGGCATGGCTGTTACCTCCCGGCGACCGATGGTATGATTATTTTAATTTCTGTCAATGTGAAAAATATGAAGCAACTCCTGCTCCCGGGTGGGCCGCGCGCGGGCGGATGCGGCGGCCGATGAGCCGCGCGTCGCAGCAGGTCACGGCGCCAACAACGGCCGCGGAGCTGCGCGAGGCGATTCTCGCGCGGTACGACTCGCTGAGCGGGCGGCTGCGCCAGTTCGCACACTACGTGCTCGATGCGCCGAACGAAGTCGCGCTGGAAACGCTGGCCGTCATAGCGGAGCGCAGCGGTGTCCAGCCCTCCGCCATCGTGCGTTTCGCCAAGCAGTTCGGTTTCGATGGCGCGAGCCCGATGCAGCGGGTGTTTCGCGCCGACCTGGTCGCGGCCAACCCGGCCGCCGCCTATGGCGAGCGCGTGCGCCAGACCATGGAGCGGCTGGAAAACGCGCCCTGTGATCCCGCGAGCCTGTTGCAGGAATTCGCCGAGGGCACTGATCTCGCGCTGCGGCAACTGACGCATACCGTCGGCACCGTGGAGCTGGCTTCAGCCTTCCGGCTGCTGGAGCAGGCCAACACCGTTTACGTAGTCGGCGTCCGGCGCGCTTTTCCCGTAGCCGCCTATCTCGCCTACTCCCTGCAGCAGAGCTCCAAGCGCACGGTATTCGTGGATGGCGTGGCCGGCCTATGGCGCCAGCAGGCCGCCGCCATCGCCGCGGGAGATCTTCTCATCTGCGTCAGCTACCGTCCGTATGCGGAGGAGACCCTGGAGGTGGTGAGCGTCGCGCACGCTCAAAAGGCAGCCATTCTCGCCATCACCGACAGCGCGGTCAGCCCGATCGCCAGGGAAGCCGATACCGTGCTGCGGGTACAGGAGGCGGAGATCCGCGGCTTCCGCTCGCTGGCGGCGTCCATGTGCCTTGCCCAGGCGCTCGTGATCGGACACGCATTTCGCAGTAATCGCCGGCCGCGGCCCGAAGGCCGCGGTCGGCGCGGACAGCGCACGGCAGAAAGGACGTGAGCATGTCAGTCAGACCGGAAACCCGAGCCGCGGTGGTGCTGATCGGCGGCGGCCGGATAGGCAAGATTCACGCGGGCAATGCCGCGGCACATCCTGCCCTGACGCTGAAGTACGTCATCGACCCCGTCGGGGACGCCGCCGCGATGCTGGCGGCCCGGTATGGCGCGACTGCGACTACGCTGGAACGCGCCCTCGCCGATCCGGCGGTCGCCGGAGTGATCGTCGCCAGTCCGACCGATCAACATCTCACTCATTGCCAGCAGGCTGCGGCCGCGGGCAAGGCCATCTTCTGCGAGAAGCCGGTCGACCTCAGCGCGGAGCGCGCTCGCTCGGCGGCGGCGTCGCTCGGCCGCGCACGGCTCTTCCTCGGCTTCAACCGGCGCTTCGATCCCAGTTTCCGCGACCTGCGGCACAAGCTGCAGGCCGGGACGATCGGCAGCCTCGAGACGCTGCACATCATCAGTCACGATCCGGCGCCGCCGCCGGTGAGCTACATCAAGGTGAGCGGTGGCCTCTTCAAGGACATGACCATTCACGATTTCGATGTCGCGCGCTGGCTGCTCGCGGAGCCGATCGTGGAGATCTATGCCATGGCCGCCTGCCTGGTGGATCCCGCGATCGGCGCCGCGGACGACATCGATACTGCGAAGGTGTTGTTGCGCACCGCCTCGGGACGGATCGCGCTCATCAGCAACAGCCGCCGCAGCGGTTATGGTTACGACCAGCGGATCGAGGCGTTCGGCTCGGGCGGCTCGGTTCGCGTGGACAACATGACGGCCAATACCGTGTCGGTCTGGGATGAGGAAGGGGCCAACAGGGCGCCGTTCCAGAATTTCTTTCTCGAGCGCTACGCGGAGGCGTACCGGCTGGAGATGGACCACTTCGCGGCGGTGCTGGGTGGAGAAAAGCCCGCAGTCGGCTTCGCCGACGGGGTCCACGCGCTCGAGCTCGCGGAGGCCGCAGGGCGTTCCCACGCCACCGGCCGTCCGGTGGCGCTCAGCGGCGGCGCTTGATCCAGGCGTGGGCCGGGTCGTCGCGGACGATCCAACTCCGCACCGGGCCGGCCATCACATTGAGGTAATAAAGATCGTAGCCGTGCGGCGCGCCGACCGGATGGTAGCCGCGCGGTACCAGTACTACGTCCCCATCTTCCACGCAGACGGTCTCATCGATGCTGCGATCGTCCGTGTAGACGCGCTGAAAAGCGAAGCCCTGCGGCGGCTTGAGACGATGGTAGTATGTCTCCTCGAGTTGGGTCTCCGCGGGCGGGGTATCGGTGTCGTGCTTGTGCGGCGGATAGCTCGACCAGTGGCCGCCCGGGGTGATCACTTCCACGACGAGCAACCGCTCCGCGGGCGCGGTTTCCGGCAGCACGTTGCGCACGAAGCGGCGGTTGGTGCCCTCGCCTCTGACTTCCTGCGGCATCCGCTCGCCGGCAATGGCGCGCGCTTCGATCGCCGCGCTGGCAGGAGCGCTGCACAGCGCAATCTCGGCTGCGCCATCGGTCCGGATGGCCAGGCGGGAGCCGGCAGGCGCATACACCGCGCCGGGCGGCGCATCGTCAAAAACGCTTTTGCGTCCGCCGAGCCTCGAAAAGGTCCGCTCGCCGACGCGAACGTCCGCAGTGCCTGTCAGGATCACGACGCAGGTTTCCCTGCCGGCTGATGTCAGCGCGACTTCCTGTCCCGCGGCCAGCCGGCGCACCTCGAAGCCGACATACTTCCAGCCGGCGCTTGCCGGCGTGATGGCGAGGACACGGCCTGCTGCATCCGGCGCCGTGGGGCGCACGCGCAGGCTCATCGTCCGCCTCCTGCCGGCCGAGGCGCGGGCCCGAGCAGTCGTCGCACGGTATCGAGCCCGATGCGGCCATAGACACGCGGATCGGCCAGAGCGGGATCCTGCTCCGCCTCTACCACTACCCAGCCGCCGTAGGCGATGTCGAGCAGCGCCTGCGCGACGCCATGGAAGTCGAGATCGCCGTCGCCGGGCGCAGTGAACATTCCCGCCAGCACTCCGTCCAGGAAGCTCCCGCCTCGCCTCAGGTTGTCGTCGAATACCTGCCGGCGAACATCCTTCGTGTGCACGTGCGCTACCCGATCCGGATGGCTGCGGATCAGCTGCTCGGCGTCGATACCGCCGAGGGCTGCGTGCCCGGTGTCGACGACGAACCCGACACCTGGGTCGGTGTGAGCGACGAAGCGCTCGATGTCATCCTCGCCATCCACGACCGTGCCCAGGTGGAAGTGGTAAGCCAGGCGCAGACCCTGATCCTCGAGGTAACGCGCGAGCGCGTTCAGGTGGTTGCCAAAAGCGGGCCACTGCTCCTCCGGCAGGCGAGGGGTGGCGGCGAGCGGCCGCCGCCGGTCGCCGTGAACGCTGTTGCTGCACTCGGCGATGATGAACACGCTGCTGCCCAGCGCTTCGAGGAGTTGCAGGTGCGACTGCAGGGCCTCGATCTCCTCGTCCACCGTGCGCACCAGCAGCGCGGCCGACCACCACCCGCCGATCAGTGCGAGCTCATGGGCGCTGAGCTGTGTGCCGAGCCGCACCGGATCGCGCGAGAACTTCCCGCCGAGCTCGATTCCCTCGAACCCCAACGTGTGGGCGTCACGCAGCACCGTTTCCACGGGCGTCTCGCCACCGAGCTCAGGCAGGTCGTCATTGATCCAGGCAATCGGGCTCACCCCGAAACGAACGCTCATTGATCCCCCCAACGCGCTTTGCGGAGCCTCTCGTACTCGACACGGGCGGCACGGACCGAGTCCCTTGCCGATACCTCGGGCACGGCCACGTCCCACCAGGCGCCGCCTGCATTCGTCGCGGCCTGCGGATCGGTGTCGATGACTATCACGTACGTGCGCGCTGCCGCGCGCGCGCGCTCTAGAGCCGCGGACAGCGCGGCGACATCCGGCACTTTTTCGCTTTCGGCACCGAGCGCGGCGGCGTGGGCCGCAAAATCGATCGCGGCAGGATTTTTCTGCCGGGAATCCGCCAGCAGGTTGTTGAACGGCGCACCGCCCGTGGCCTGCTGCAGGCGATTGATGCAGCCGAAGCCGCGGTTGTCCAGCACGACGATCACCAGCTTCAGCCCCATCATGACGGCGGTGGCGATCTCGGAATTCAACATGAGATAACTGCCGTCGCCGACCATCACCACGACTTCGCGCTCGGGGTCGGCAAGCTTCACGCCGAGGCCGCCCGCGATCTCGTATCCCATGCAGGAGAAGCCATATTCGACGTGGTAGCCTCCCGCGCGCGCGGGTCGCCACAGCTTGTGCAGCTCGCCGGGAAGACCGCCAGCCGCGCAGACGACCGTGGTTTCGTTCCGTGCCCAGCGACCGACCGCGCCTATGACCTGCGCGTCGGAAGGGAGGCCCTGGCCCGTTCCCGGCGGCCTCACGGCCTGACCCCACGCCTTTTCCCACGCCCCGCGCTCGGCCGCCACCGAGTCGCTCCAGGCCTTGGAAACTCTGTGGCCGGCCAGCGCTTGCCGCAAGCCCTCCAACACCTCGCGAGCATCACCGATGATGGCGGTGGCACCGTGCTTGTATGCGTCATAAGTGTTGACGTTCGCCTGCAGAAAGCGCCCACACTTGGGAAACAGCGTGCGCGAGGCCGTAGTGAAATCCTGCAAGCGGGTACCGATAGCGAGCACCACGTCGGCGGCGGCTGCCGCGGCATTGGCTGCGCTCGTGCCCGTGACCCCGATCGCGCCCAGCGATTGCGGATGCTCCCAGGTGAGCGCGCCTCGTCCGGCCTGCGTCTCCGCGACCGGAATTCCGCTGGCACGCGCCAGTTGCTCGAGTGCCGTTTCGGCGGCGGAGTAGAGCACGCCGCCTCCTGCGATGATGAGCGGCGCGTGCGCCGCGCGCAGCTCCTCAGCGGCCCGACGTAACTCTTCCGGCGCCGGAGGCTGACGCCGCATGGACCAGGTGACCGGCTCCAGCATCGCGGCGGGAAAGTCCCACGCCTCCGTCTGCGTGTCCTGACAGAAGGCCAACGTGACCGGTCCGCAGCTTGCGGGGTCGAGCAGAGTCGACATGGCGCGCGGCAACGCCTCGACCAGCTGCTCCGGCCGCTGAATGCGATCGAAGTAACGTGACACCGGCCGGAAGCAGTCATTGGCGCTCACGGTGCCGTCGGCGAAGTCCTCCACCTGCTGCAACACCGGATCGGGGCCACGCCCGGCGAAGACATCGCCCGGCAGGAAGAGCACCGGGAGGCGGTTGACGTGCGCAACGGCGGCGGCAGTCACCATGTTGAGCGCGCCGGGACCGATGGAGCTGGTGCAGACCATGGCGCGCTGGCGCCGTGACGCCTTGGCGAATGCGATCGCCGCATGGGCCATGGCTTGCTCGTTGTGCGCCCGGAAGGTCGGCAGCGCTTCGCCGGCCGCGTGCAGCGCCTCGCCGAGCCCGGCGACGTTGCCGTGGCCGAAGATGGCCCACGCGCCCGCGAAGTACGGCAGCACGGCGCCCTGTTGGTCGACCAACTGGCTCGCCAGGTAGCGCACGGTGGCCTGGGCGGCGGTCAGACGGATCCGCGTCACGGGCTCTCTCCTGCAATTCAGGGTGGCGGATTCGGCCGGGCCTCGCGCCACGCGGCCACGACGGCCTGCAGGTTGGCGGCGAGCGCGGCCACCGTCTCGGCATCGCCGACCTCGCCGGCGAGCCGCCGCCGGGCGGGCTCGGTGAAGATGGTACGCCCAACGGCGAACCCGCGTACCAGCTCGAACGGCGCCGCTGCCCGGAAGGCCGACGCCAGGCTGTGCGCATCGGCGGCAAGCCCCAGCACGAGAACGCCGCGGCACAATGGGTCGCGCCGGCGGATCGTGTCCTGAATCGCGGCCCACGCTGCCGGGTCGTCGCTCGGCTCGAGTTTCCACCAGTCCGGTCGGATACCGAGGTCGTACAGCCGCTCGAGCACTCGGGCGGTCGTATCCGGTGCGATGTCTCCGTATGGCGAGGCGATGAGCTCGAGCAGCAGCTCGTGGCGAGTCTCGCGGCAGGCGCTGTGCAGGCACGACAACCGCTCCTCCTGCCGCTGTCGCAGCAATTCGGGGTCATCGGGATGGTAGCGAACCAGACATTTGACCACGTGATTCTGCGGCCACGTGCGCAGCGTCGAGCCAACATCCGCCGCGCCGTCGAACAGCAGCGGCCGGGAGCCGCTCTGCTCGATCGGCCGCCCGATCCAGTACGGATGATCGGCGGCGCGCTCCAGGCCCTGGCGGCCGAAGCGGCCGTCGAGCAGCAGCCCAAAGCGCGGATCACCGCGCGCGACGCGGTCGACGGCGTCGATGGCCAGCGACTTGAAGGCTTCCAACGCCGACTCCCCGGCATCGAGCTCGGCGGCGAGCGCCTCGAGGGGACCGCGGTGGTCCATCGCTAGCACCAACAGTTCCGCCGGTCGCGGCGCCCGCGTCGTGGCCCAGTGCACGTGCTCCAGCGCCTCCGACTCCCGCAGCCGAAGCGGCCATTTCCCGTCGAGAAACGTCGACAGCTCCGTCCACGTTGGCATCGCTGGCGAGCAGCCGTGGCGCGAGACCACGATGGCGCCGCAGGCGTTGCCATACCGACAACAGGTCTCGATCGGCAGCGCGCGCAGCCAGCCGCGCAGGAATCCGCTCATGAACGCGTCGCCGGCGCCCAGGATGTTGAATACCTCCACGTCGAAGCCCGGCGCATTGACGCCGCTGTCGAGCTTCGTGCCGATGGCGCCTTCGAATGCCACGCAACCGTCCGCTCCCAGCTTGCATACCAGCGTGGCCGCTGTCAGCGCGCGCACGGCGCGCAGCGCGCTCACCGTGTCGGTCGAGCCGCCGAGGATGTGGAATTCCTCCTCCGTACCGACTATGAGGTCGCAAAGCGGCGCGATCTCCTGCAGCCGGGCGGTGACGGCGGGGCTCGCGACGAAGCGATTCTCACCGGCATCCGGCGCCGTCAGTCCCCACAGCACCGGCCGGTAGTCGATATCGAACACGACCCGACTGCCGGCCGCGCGCGCGAGCGCCGCTGCCTTGCGGCTCGCCGCGCGCACACCCGGCAGCGACAGATGCGTGCCGTTGATCAGTACGGCGCCCGCACGGCAGATGAAGGCGGGGTCGACGTCCGTCTCGCAGAGCGCCATGTCGGCGCAGTTCTCGCGATAGAAGAGGAGTGGAAAGCGGTGCTCGTCGCGGATTCCAAGCACCGCAAGGGCCGTCAGTCGCTCGGGATCGGTGATGACGCCGGAGACGTCGACCCCGCAGCGGGTGAGCTCCTCGCGGATGAAGCGTCCGAAGTGATCGTCTCCGACGCGGGTAAGCAGTCCTGCGCGCAGCCCCAATCGCGCCGCACCGACCGCCGTATTCGTGGGACTTCCGCCCACGTACTTGGCGAAGGAACCCATGTCTTCCAGCCGGCCGCCGACCTGCTCGCCGTAGAGGTCCACGGACGACCGGCCGACCGTGATCAGGTCGAGCGATGGGCCGCCGATCGGTTCCGCCATGTCGTGTCCCGGTGCCGTGGAACGGTGCTGGTGCTGTAATTCTTATTCTATTACAGGAGCCAGCGGAATTGCCATTCCACGCCCGTCGTCACAGCGTCGCGTGCACGCGCAATGCGAAGATCGACACGGGTCCGCGGTCGCGGTTGTAACCCGGGTTCTGCACCCACTGGTAGTCGAGCGTCACCTGCACGGCCGAGACGACAGCCAGCTCATAGTAAGTCTCCAGGATGTCCTCATGTCCGGGGTGTGGCAGCCGTCCATCGCCGATCAGGACGCCGAGGCCGCCCGCTGCCAGGTATTCGCGGAGATTCCTCGATGCCGCATTGACGGCGCGGGCAACGCCCACCGTGTCTCCCGGCCGGTGCCACGGGCCCCCGCTCACCGACGCGCCTACTGATGCCGTGTAATCGATGTCCGTGAAATCGTAAGTCTCCACATTGCCGCCCGCGTCGCCCAGGCGCGCGAACACTCCAACATCGGCCGTGAGCTGCTGCTCGAGGTTCAGCGAGATGCCATCCCGTTTTCTGTAGCGTCGCGCCGGCGCCGGCTCCGGCGGCAATCCGTTGGCCTCCCCGTAAGCGATGGCGTCCTGGTACAGCGCCATGCGCCCGCGGCTCTCGAACATCGTCACGTCGAGCTTGCCCGGCTGCCCGAACAGCTCGTGACGATGCTCCGCCTCGAGGTCGACCTGATACTCATCCAAGCCCGACTTCAGGACCGCGCTGTTGGGTGTGTTCGACAGGTCGAATACCCCGGCGCGCCAGGCCCAGGATCCCACGTACCACTCGGCGGCCCCGCCCACCGTGTATCCCCACGCGTCAGCCGCGTAGTCGAAGGTCCCCGCGTCGATGACGGACCAGTTGAGGAAGTCGCCTCTCGGGTCGTGCGCGTAGCGGTTGGTATCGAAGATGTCGACGACACTGACCTTGCCCAGTGTGAGGACCAGCCGGTTGGATGACTGGGGCAGCGTGAACTGGTTGGGCCCCGCCTCCACAGCGCTCACCGCGCCGCCGAGATTCAGCGTCTGGCGGATGAATGCGCGCGGCAGGCGGAAATAGGGCCGATTGCGACCAACCTTGTACGCCTCACCGCTCGAGAAGCCGGCGAGCCCGAGTGTATCGTCCAGCCCGGCCCCTTCGTCGACCTCCGGATTGACCCAGAGCTCCGCGCCGCGCCAGAGGCGCGCGCCGAGAAACAGGGTTACGTCCGAGGTCTCGCGCCCCTTGCCCGGTGACAGGCTGTTCGCCCCGGCGTAAGGGGCATGAAAGTCGTCCGTCTCCTGCTCGGTGTAGGTTGCCTGGCCATGGATGGCGAACCTCGGCTGGGATGCCGCGGTCGCCGCGGTGTTGGTCGCGGCCGGCACAGGTGGCGGCGCCGTGTCCGTCTGCGCGTATGCTTGATCGACCCCGCAAAAGGCCACGCAATAAACCAGCGCAGCCGCGGCGAATGCCGCGGCCGCGCTCCGCCTACGGGCTCCCGCGCCAGCAATCATCATGCGGCGGCTCTTATGGCAACGTCGTCGACGTCCGACCGCACAGTGCTCGCCGGCGCGGGCTGCCACTGCAGCTCGAGCCGGCCGGAGACCGGATTTCGCCGCCAAACACCGGCGCAGCCGCGTGACGGCCGCGCCACTGCCAGCCGCGCGGCACGCGCCGCGCCGCGCCCGTAGCCAGTCATCCGGATCGGAAAAGCGCGCTTTGTGAACATGATCCACCACCCTCGAGCACATGACGCTCGCTCGATCGCGCCGCCAGACGGCCGCGCTGCCCATTTACATCCCCGCGCAATCGGCCGTGGCAGCGCAATGCATTCCACAGGATACGCTGGCTCTGTTGACGACCGAGTGACAGCGAAGGAACAGGCGGCGCCGGCCCCGGTGGGGCCTGCGGCTCAGCGGCTCGCCGCGGTGAGTTTTCCCGGGGCCAGCCCTGCCGAGCAGAGGACTTCGCGGCGCGCGCAAGACCTGCCGTCACTCGTACGACTACTGCCCAACTGGGAAAATCTCTGGTCCGGAAGAAGGGCGCGGAGGGTACTCCAACGATCGGCGGGGGTAAAGAGGGTGGAGGCGCGCGAGTCGAGCGGGCCCTTACCGGACCACGACCACTCCATGCATATAGGGATGCACCGAGCAGATGTAGTGATAGATCCCGGCACGATGAAATGTGAACCCGAACTGATTGCCGCTGTCCAGCGCCGGCGAATTGAATGTTTCGGGGCCGCCGGTGCTTTCGATCGTGTGCACGTCGTCATCCTTGTTCACCCAGATCACGGCGGTGCCACTGTTGACCGTCAGGGTGGCGGGATGGAACGAATAGCTGCTGATGGTGACGGCCGGCTTCATTCCGGCTGCCACGGACGCCGAGGCAGCCCGACCGGTGTGAACTGCCGCTGCCGTGGCGGCGATCGCCAGCGCCGAGGCCACGAGTGCGGTGACGCGGCGGCGTCGGGAAAAGTGTTTCATCTATCGTTCCTCATTGGCAAGGGTGATGTCCGTGAAGGCCACCCGGTTCGCCACGACATCGAGGCGCCGGATGCCGAGTAGCGTCCTCAGTTTGTCGGCCGGCACCTGCAACGGACCGGGTCCGGGTCCAACGCCGGGTGCGGGCTGCGGAAATGCAGTCGAGTCGGCCGTGTGAAAGGTCATATTTCCCTCGACCTTCTGGATGACCTGGTGGATGTGTCCGTTGAGGATGGTCACCGAGCCGAACCGCCGCAGCGCGGCAAGGGCGGGTGCGGAGTCCTGCGTGGCCCAGCCCCATTGCGGATAGATGGACCACATCGGCATGTGGGTGAAGACCACAATGGGAGTGCTGGCGCTGCGGTGCCGGAGGTCCTTGTCGAGCCATTGCAGCTGTTCGGGGCCGAACCAGCCGAGCCCGGCCTGGGTCAGCTTCACCACGTTGACCAGCCCCACGAAGTGCACGCCGGTGGCGTCGAAGCTGTACCAGCCGCCGGAGCCACTGCCGCGCCCGAACCGCTGGAAGAAGAGCTTCCCGCCGTCGCCGATGGTGTCATGCTCACCCGGCACGTAATAGATCTCCCGCTTCACGCCCTGCATGATGTCGGCGGCGACGGCAAACTGCTCGGCCGCGGACAGGTGACTCACGTCTCCGGTATGGATCACGAAGTCCGGCTTCAATGCCGCCATCCTGTCGACCGCCTCCGCCAGTGTGTCCTGGGCGGACGGATGCGCGCCGGCTTTGAATCCGATGTGCGAATCACTGATCTGGCCGAAGGTGAGCGCACCCATCTCTCCGGCCTGCGCCGCGCCGTCCCCGCGCAAGAGGCGGGGCACCCCACCCGCGAACGTCCACACCATGCCGGCGCCTCCCCACATGAGGTGCTTCAAGGCCCGGCGGCGCCCCTCGTCCTTCGATCCGACGACTTTACTCATGCTGTTGATCTCTCGAATTGACCCATGCAGTGCTGCTGACGTGAAGGAGACTCGCGCGGCGCGAGCGGTATTCGCCGTCGGCCTCGAAAAATATCCGGGAATAAAACACCGCCGGTTGCGATCTATAATGATTCGATGGGCTCGGATAACGCCTTTGCCGCCGTGGCGCTGCCGCACCTCGATGCAGCCTTCAATCTTGCCCGCTGGCTCACCGGCAGCCGTGCAGAGGCGGAGGACGTGGTCCAGGAGGCCATGGTGCGTGCGCTGACTTACTTTCCCGGCTTCCGCGGCGGCAGCAGCCGGGCCTGGATTCTGCAGATCGTGCGCAATACCGCCTACGGGGCGCTCAAGGCACGTCATGGCGAGCGCGTGGTTGCGCCTGCGGCCGGCGGTGAGGCCGCAGCAATCGAGGACATCCCCGACCCGACGGACGATCCCGAGACGGCCCTGATCAAGTCCGACGAGCTCGCTCGGATCGATGCGCTGATCGCGAACCTGCCGGTGGAGCTGCGCGAGACGCTGGTTCTGCGGGAGCTGGAAGAGCTCTCGTATCGCGACATCGCGCAGGTTACGTCGGTTCCGATTGGGACGGTGATGTCGCGCCTCTGGCGGGCGAGAAGACTGTTGACGCGGACGGCCGCGCGGGAGGAGAAGCCATGAGCGCGGGCGATTGCGGCAGGCTTCTTCTGCTGCAGGCGGAGCTGGACGGCGAGTTGGATGCGGCGGCAGCCGCCGCCCTGGCGGAGCACCGTGCCAACTGTCCGGACTGCCGGCGGAACGAGGCTGCCATCGTGGCCGCGCGCCAGGCATTGCGGCGCGCCACATACCATCGCGCCGAGCCGGAGCTATTCCGCGCCGTTGCGAGCCGGGTTGGAGCGGTCCGGCCGCCGCGCCAGCGCCGAATTTCCGTCCCGTGGCGAGGCTTGACGACCTTCGGTGCGGGCGCCGCGCTGGCTGCCGCGATCCTGCTGACCGTTCTTCCTGTCGGACGTCCTGACATCGTTACCGCGCTCGTCGACGACCACGTCAGAGCGCTGCAACCGGGGCACCTGTTGGACGTCGTATCGACCAATCAACACACCGTCAAGCCCTGGTTCGACGGCAGGCTGGATTTCGCGCCGCCGGTAAAGGACCTTGCCGCCGAGGGATTTCCGCTCGTTGGCGGCCGCCTCGATTACCTCCACGGACGCAGCGTCGCGGTGCTCGTCTATTCGCATGGCAAGCACGTCATCGAGCTTTTCGTCTGGCCGGCTTCCGGCCGAGCCAGGGTGCCTGCGCGCGCCGAGCGTGACGGATACAACGTGGTGCACTGGGAGGCAAATGCCATGTCGTTCTCTGCCGTCTCCGACGTCGAGCCGTCCGGGTTGGAGGAATTCGTCGGTGACTGGCGGCAGGCGCGCTGAGCGCTCAGCGATATCTTTCGGCCAGCGCCGCCGCCAGCTCGCCCCGGCCCGTCGACCGCAGCCGCTCGAGATACCGGGGCAGCTCCCCCCGCACGTGGTAGGGGCCGCCTTCCAGTATCACGTTCTCCAGCGGATCACGCCCGCGCGCCGCATTGCGCACCATCGCGGCGTGCCAATGCGATAGCAACGTGAGCCCCTGGGCTGCTACGTCCGCGCGCTCTGCGGCAACGTCGTGCTGCTCGAAGGGGTCGCTTGCGAGATCGAACAGCATGACGTCGTCGAACAGATGGTAGCCGCCGTGCAGGGTGTTGATCAGCATCCACTGGCCGAAGCGAACCCCGCGCTGACAGGTCCACGCGCCCTGGGACACGATGAGATGATCACGGCCGACGTCGGCCCCTTGCTTCAGGCCTGCGGCGAAGGATTGCCCGTCCCAGCTCGCGGGGACTTTCTCGCCCAGCAGCTCCAGCAGAGTCGCCGTGACATCGATCTGGTAATGCAGCGCGTGCCGCCTGCCGTGTCCGAGACCGGGCCACCTGAGAACCAGCGGCACGTGGGTCGTGTGCTCGTCCGCGGCCTGGTGATCGCAGTAGATGTTGAGCTCGCCCAGCGTCTCGCCGTGATCGGCCGAGATCATGATCGCCGTATCGCTCTCGACCCCGAGCTCCCCGAGGAGCTGCAACAGCCTGCCGACGCAGCGGTCCGCGGCGAGGATGCCGACATCGTAGCCATCGAACATCGCGCGCACCGCCGCCATGTCGGCCATCTCCTGCGGCTGGCGCGGGTAGTGTGCCCGGTCATACTCGTTCGGGCTGAAGCCGCGACCCTCCCTGGCGCTGTGGGGCCCGCAGCCCTGCCAGTGCCGGGCGCGGACGTCCTCGGTCAGCCATTCCGGAGTGGGCGAGCTCCTGAAGGGCTCGCCATAAGAGGCAGCCGCGCGATAGGGCGTGTGCGGGTCCCACAAGTGCACGTGCAGGAACCAGTCGTCCTCGCGGCCGCGCCGCCGCAGCCAATCGGAAGCGACCACACATACGTCCTCCCCGGTTTCCATCCCCCACTTGCCGACGTTGTAGGCTTCATCGAAGCCCGCGTGCCAGTGAAATGCCGAATGACGGTGCGCGAAGGAGCTCACGGTCACCGTTCTCAGTCCCTGCTCTCGCAGGCGGTTGGGAAAAGAATCGAGGTGCAGGCGGGAAAAGAATCCTCTCCCCGGCCCATCGATAGCCGGGTCCGCGTCGGTACCGCCGTGGTTTACTACGCCGTTGTGGATCCCGAAGCGACCGGTCAGGAGGGCAGTGCGACTGGGAAGGCAAGGCACGTCCGAGGCATAGACGTTCTCGAAGACGATGCTGGCCGTCGCAATCCGGTCGATGTTGGGGCTCGTCTCGCGGTGGTAACCGTAGCAGCCGAGGTGATCGGGCCGCAGGGTATCGATGTCGATGTACAGCAGTCGCATGTGCCGCCGCCGCTACGGTGCGCCTGCCGCCACCCCGCCGCCTGATATGTCGCTCGGCTGCTGAATGGCCGCGCTCTGCTGCGGCGGCATGGGCATGGGCGCGGCGCTGGGGCTGCCCGGCACTATGCGCCCACCGTGCTGCGCCAGCTGCGTGTTGATCAGGCCCAAGAGCTGTTGCACCACCGCGGGCTGCTGAGCCGCGAGATCGTGGCGCTCGTCAGGATCCGAAACGACATCGTAAAGCTCATCGTGCAGCGGCGGCATGAAAGGATAGTGCAGCTTCCCCATATAGTGAATCAGTTTCCACCTGCCGTCGATCACCGCGACCGAGCCGGTCCGCAGCACCGCAAAACGCGGATTCTGCTCGAAGTTCATGGTGAAGATGGGGCGGTCCGCGGCGGGATCAGCCTGCCCGGGGACACAGGCGTCGACGAGCGAGCGGCCTGGCCACGTTGCCGGCGCGGGGACTCCGGCCAGCGCGGCGAGCGTCGGCGCGATATCGGCCTGTTGGACAACATCATGACAGCGCCGGCCCGTGGTCTCACCCGGCAGCTTGAGGATGAGCGGGATGTTGGTGATCTCGTTGTAGAGCCCGGGTCCGGTGTGGGCGCCGTAGCTGTGCGAGAAGCTTTCGCCATGGTCGGCCGTGACGATGACCGCGGTGTTCGGCCCCAGCAGCTGCAGCGCGCGCTGCAGGAACTGACCCGAGTAATAGTCCGAGAATACCATGGCTTCGTCGTAGCGGGCCTCGAGCGTGTGTACCTGCTCGGGCGAAAGCTGCGTCTGGATCCAACCCCAGCTCGGCTCGGTCTCCGCCACGTCGCGATCCTCCGCGGAATCATCGAATTCACCGAGCCACGGAGCCGGCGCGGCATAGGGAGAGTGCGGCGGGAACAGATGCACCCAGAGGAAGACCGGCTTGCTGCGATTGACGGTTGCCAGCCAATGCAGCGCCGGCTCCGTCGCGAGGCGTGGATCGTGGTCCTCGTTGTCGACCGCCGGACGGAATCGGGCGGCAAGCCCTTCCATCTCCTCCATTGGGGCCAGTTCCGATGCGGCACAAACGTATCGCAAATATGCCGATAGGCCGTCCGCACACAGAGTCACATGCCCCAAACGATCAGTGCGCGCAAAGGTAAAGTACTGACGGAAGCCCTGCACCGATGCGCCTGCGTATGCATTGGTGGATACATATCCCATCGTGTATCCGGCACGACTCAGCACAGCAGGAAGCGACGTAGCGCGCGTGCGGGCACGCGGCCACACGGCCAACTGGAGCGCGCGATGCGTCCACGGCAGCGTGCCGGTGAGGATGCTGGCAATTCCGGGAGTCGTGAAATTGCTGTTCGAGTAGGCGCGGTCGAAGGTGACGGCGCCGCTGGCGAAAGCCGCGAGCTTCGGTGTCGTCGGACGCGAGTAGCCGTAGAGCGACATGTGTTGCGCCGAGAGAGCGTCTATCGACAGGATGACGATGTTCGGACGGTCAGGGCTCGTCGCCGGAATCGTTGCCGCGGTCTCCATTGGAGCCGCGGGGCCGCTACCGGCACGCTGCGACGTCGCCGAGTCGACGCCGGCCGACTGGGCGGCGGCCGCCGCGCCGCCATGCGGCCAGCCAAAGAACGGCAGACTGATCAGCGACAGCACGCCGGCCACCGCGCATGCCACGGCGATGGGGCCGACTGCCCGCAGCAGCGACCGGCCTTTCGCCGTCACGGCCGCGAAGACGCTGACCACGATGATCAGGGCAAATCCCGCATGCGCGGACAGAGGCAGACCGCTTCCGAACGTTCCCAGCCACGTCCGCAGGCAGTGGAGCAGTGTCGCGATGATGATGGCTGCCGTCAGTGTCAGCAGCAACACTCGGATCACGGCCACGATGATTGGGCCGGGCGGCCGGCGCACTGCCTCGAATCCCAGCAGTCCGGCCGTCGCCAGGATCCAGAAAGGGAGAGCCACGGCGGCGAGAATCAGCCACGCGGTCGCATAGAGCGGCAGCAGGTCGATCGCGCGGAAGTCGTAGAGATACGATTCGCAGTGGCTGGCGAATGTCAGCGGCAGCGCGATTCCGAGGACCGCGAGGCAGGGCAGGGCCGCGAGGCGCCACGCCCGAAGATCATTCGACATGCCCGCCTGCACGCGGTTTCTCCTGCTCTCCTTTACCGCGGCCGCCGCGCACGATCGCCACTACCGCGTGCGCAACTTTCGTACAGCCCCGTACGATTGCGCGTCGCAGAAAGGCGAACGCGGAGCCGATGGCAATGAGTACCGGGAACAGGAACTGGTAAAGAGCCCCAGCCGAATTCGGGTCGAGGTACGCGTAGGCGGGCTTCAGGGGTAGGAGGGCCAGCACGGCGGTGACAGCGGCCATGCCGATGAGGGTCGTGCGTTTCATACCGTGTCTGAGCAAGGCCTGTACCCGTCAACCTTCGCCTTCGCCAAACCGCCGCCGGGCCGCGCGCATCACTTGGTCGAGCTGCAGCACGGACTCGTCGTCCGGCATCGCTGCGCGCTCGCCGCGGTGAATCGGGACCGAAGCCAGCGCCGTTTCGATGTCGGCGGTGAGCGAGCGCTCGTCGCGGCCGGGCCTGTCGCCCGCGAATTGCAGGATTTGCCGCAGCACCCGCTCCGGGTCGGTCTGCAGTGCCTCGAAATCGACCCAGAGCATCTGCTCGCGTGGGATCTCCGCGATACAGTGCTCGAGCACGCCGCTGCAGGCCTGGACGGCCGCGCGCAGGAATCCCTGGAGCATGTCGCCCGGGCAGTCCCATAGCGCGTACACACCGGTCATCGCGGTCCACATCCTCACGTTCGATGCTAGCACCTCGCCGGGATGGCGGCCGATCCAGATGAAGCGAGCCCGAGGAAAGAGCTGGCGCAGCATCGGAATGCGAAAGGTATGACCGGGTGATTTCAGCAACAGCCGCGCGCTGCCGTCCGCGGCAACGCTTCCCACGAACGACTGCCACCGCTCGAGACGGCTTGGTGCTTCATTCCCCGACCAAGCCGCGTCGCCACATTCGGACAGCCGCCTGGGATCGATCAGTCCCCGGTATATCGAGGGCTCGCCGAGGAGGAGGAGTGCGAACTCGTCTTCCTGCGGACCTTCGGTGGCAATCAGACCGCGATCCATCGGGCGCTGTGCGGCCGCCGTGTGAGCAGGCGGCCCGGTCAGGAAGCAGGTCGATGGATGGAAGCACTGCCATGTCTGCGGCGTTACCCACCCGCCGCAGGCATTCACCAGCTCGTGCAGCACCGTCGTGCCCGAGCGCCAGAGGCCCAGGATGAATACCGGGTCGACCGGCAGGCCGGCAGGCGGCAGCCGCTCGAGCTGCGTGCGCCAATTGAGCTCGAACCAATGGGCGTGCCAGCGCAACCGCAGGCCGTAACCGAGCGGTGCGCGGCCAGGGGTCCCGCCGCCGCGGATCCAATCCGCCAGCGCGCGCGCGCCGAACAAGGGCTGAAAGGCAGAGCGTGGCCGAGCCGTCACCCCACGATAACTGCCCGGGCCACCTCTCCGTTCCACACCGCCTGCTCAACCTCCCTATCCGCAGGCCCTCGCGGAATGCTAAAAAGCAGGGATGAGCAAAATCGAGATCAAGACCCGCGACGGGCTTTGCCCGAGCCACATCTACCGCCCCGCAGGCGCCGGCCCCTGGCCCGCGGTGCTCGTCTTCATGGACGGCCCCGGCATCCGCCCGGCCATGCTGCAACTCGGCGAGCGCCTGGCGAGCCACGGCTATTTCGTGCTGCTGCCGGATCTCTTCTATCGCGCGGGGCCATACGCGCCCATGGACCCCAAGTCCCTCTTCTCGGATCCGGAGAAGCGCAAGGTCCTGATGGAGAGGTTCTTCCCGGCCGCGGCGTCGGCCAACGTCATGGCGGATATGCCCGCCTTTCTCGATTTCCTTGCCGCGCAGCGCGACGTGCGGCCCGGAGGAATCGGCACTACGGGCTATTGCATGGGCGGCCGGCTCTCGCTCATTGCGGCCGGGACCTACCCGGAGCACATCGCCGCCGCCGCCTCCTACCATGGCGGCCGGCTCGCCAACGACGAGCCGGACAGCCCGCACCGGCTCGCCCCGAAGATGAAGGCGCGGATCTATGTCGCAGGCGCGATCGAGGATCAATCGTTCCCGGACGAAATGAGGGCGCGCCTCGAGAAAGCACTGACGGACGCCGGTGTCGATCACAAGATCGAGACCTATCCCGCCAAGCACGGGTGGGTCTTTCCCGATTTCCCCGTTTATGACGCCGCCGCCTCGGAGCGTCATTGGCAGACGATGCTTGCCCTCTTCGATTCGAAATTGAAGCACTGACGCCGGATCGGCACCAGCCAGGTGCAGGTCGGCGGATACAGGTGACACGGTGGTGCATCTACTGATACTCGCCTAGCCTCGCGATGCGCCAGAGCCGGGGCGCCCGTCATGCACGGAACTTGCAGCTACCGGCGTCAGGGGGTGTGCACCATGGCACGTGTCTTTGACCCGCTGGAGGCGGCCCGGCGCGAGGACGATGACGTCCCGAGCCGCGAGGCCATCAAGCGCGCGTTTCTCGACAATCTGTTCTGCGTGCAGGGGAAGACGCCGGCTCTCGCCACACGCCACGATTACTACATGGCGCTGGCCTATACGGTGCGCGATCGCATGATGCATCGCTGGATCGGTACGGCCGAAACCTACACCTCCCACGGCTCGCGCACCGTCGCCTACCTCTCAGCGGAGTTTCTCATCGGTCCGCAGCTCGGCAACAACCTGGTGAGCCTCGGAATGCTGGAGGAGGTGCGTGCGGCCATGGCGGAGCTGGGCTTCGATCTGGAAGACCTGCTCGAGTGCGAGGACGAGCCCGGCCTCGGCAACGGCGGCCTCGGCCGTCTCGCCGCCTGCTTTCTCGATTCCATGGCGACTCTGGAGATTCCATCCCTCGGTTACGGCATACGCTACGAGTTCGGCATCTTCGATCAGGAGATCGCCGACGGCTGGCAGATGGAGCGCACGGACAAGTGGCTGCGCTTCGGCAATCCCTGGGAGATTCCCCGGCCGGAGTGGGCGGTGGAGGTGAGGCTCGGTGGCCGCACGGAACACTACGAAGATCACGACGGGCGCCTGCGCGTGCGCTGGGTTCCGCACCGGATCGTCAACGGCGTGCCGTATGACACGCCCATCCCCGGCTATCGTGTCAACACCGCCAATACTCTGCGCCTCTGGCGCGCGGAGGCGCCGGAGTCTTTCGACTTCGCGGTCTTCAACCGCGGCGACTACTACGGTGCGGTCAACCAGAAAGTGGTCTCGGAGAATCTCAGCAAGGTGCTCTATCCCAACGACGAGGTGATCCAGGGCAAGGAGCTCAGGCTCGAGCAACAATACTTCTTCGTGTGCTGCTCGCTGCAGGACATGGTGCGGATACTGCGCGTGCAGCGCATCCCGCTCGCGCGCTTTCACGAGAAGTTCGCCGTCCAGCTCAACGATACGCATCCCTCGATCGCGGTCGCCGAGCTGATGCGGCTGCTCGTCGACGAGCACACCGTGGACTGGGATGACGCCTGGTCCATTACCCGCCGCGCGCTCGCGTACACCAACCATACGCTGCTGCCCGAGGCGCTGGAGCACTGGCCCATAGCGGTGTTTGCCAGGGTACTGCCGCGACATCTCGAGATCATCTACGAGATCAACGCGCGCTTTCTCGACGAAGTGCGGATCCGTTTCTTTGGCGACGAGGAACGCATCGCGCGCCTGTCGCTGATCGACGAGCGTGGTCCGCGGTACGTCCGCATGGCGCACCTGGCATGTGTCGGCAGTCATGCGGTGAACGGCGTGGCAGAACTTCACACCAGGCTGCTCCAGGAGAGCGTCCTGCGGGACTTCCACGATCTCTGGCCCGAAAAATTCAGCAACAAGACCAACGGAGTGACGCCGCGCCGCTTCCTGTCGCTGGCCAACCCTGGGCTCGCACGGCTCGTTTGCGAGGCGATCGGTGACGGCTGGGTGCGGGACCTGGAGCGGCTGCGTGAGCTCGAGACATTCGCGGACGACCCGGCCTTTCAGCGGCTCTGGCGGCAGATCAAGCGCGCCAACAAAGAGGACCTGGCGATCCACGCACGTGACCGCACCGGTATCGCGATGGACCCGCAGTCGCTCTTCGACGTGCAGGTGAAGCGCATCCACGAATACAAGCGACAGCACCTCAACATTCTCCATGTCATAGCGCTCTATCATCGGCTGAAGTGCGACCCCGATGCCGATATCCATCCGCGCACCATCATTTTTGGCGGCAAGGCGGCTCCCGGCTATCATCTCGCCAAGCTCATCATCAAGCTGATCCACGCCGTCGGCGACGTCGTCAATCGCGATCCGGCCGTGCGCGATCGCCTCAAGGTCGTCTTCCTCCCGAACTTCAACGTGAAGAACGGCCAGCGGGTCTATCCGGCCGCGGACCTCTCGGAGCAGATCTCGACCGCGGGCATGGAGGCTTCCGGTACGGGTAACATGAAGTTCTGCATGAACGGTGCCCTCACGATCGGCACCCAGGACGGCGCCAATATCGAGATCTGCCGCGAAGTGGGCGCCGACAACTTCTTCATGTTCGGCCACACGGCGGCGGAAGTGCAGTCGCTCCGCGACGGCGGCTATAGTCCTGCCGCCCGCTACGAGAGCAACGCCGAGCTGCGGCAAGTGATCGATCTGATCCGCGACGGCTTGTTTTCCCGGGGCGATCCCGCGCAGTTTCGCCCCATCGTGGACGGGCTCCTGCGGTGGGACACATTCATGCTGCTGGCGGACTTCCAGTCGTACGCCGACTGCCAGCAGCGCGTCGGCTTTGCCTACGAGGACGCGTCGCGATGGACCCGCATGTCCATCCTCAACGTCGCGCGCTCGGGCCACTTCTCCTCGGACCGTACCATCCGCGAATATGCCGACGAGATATGGCGCGTGCCCGGTGTCCCCATCCGCCTGTAGCCCGCCGGATTTTCGGCTCGGCTAAGGCGGGGGGTTGCGCAGCCAGTCGGGCTCCGGAAGCCGCGCGAACGCTTCGCGCAGCGCCTCCCCGACCAGCCGCGCCGCTTCGAACAGGTTGGCGCACGTGAGGAGACTCGTCACCGCCTGTGTGACCGCGAGATTGCCGGCGCTTTGCAGCACCAGGACGCGCTCGCCCGGCTTCTGGAACACCGTGGTCTTGCGGAAGGTGCTGATCTGGTCGACGCCGGCGGCGGTGCGGGAGTCGGACAGAAAGACCAGCCCCGTGTCGAGCAGCATGGCCACACAATAGGTCATGTCGATTGAGTCTCCTTTATGACGCGCTGGACCCGGCCACCTGCGGCGGCCGGGCACCTCCCTGTGCCTGAATCGCTGTGTCGTGTCGCTTCATGGCTCGGGGTCGCTCCGCTCACTGGGTGTCGACGCTCGTAGCGGTCACGCTGACGTCCATCACCTCAGGGCCGCCACCCCTTCGCACGCCACGGACCGGGGCGGCATCGAGGTAGTCGCGGCCGACGGCGAGGCGGCAATGTCCCGCGCCGGCGGGCTGCACATGTCTGACATCGATGCCGTGCCAACCCTGCGGCTCCGTCAGCCATGCCTCCACCCAGGCGTGGCTCGCAATCTCTCCGGCATGTCCGGAGCAGAGATAGCCGCTCACGTAACGCGCCGGGATGCCCAGCGAACGGCAGCACGCAATGAGCACGTGCGCCTGATCCTGACAGACACCCTCTCCGCGCTCGAGCGCAGCGGCGGCGGGATCCTCCACCGTCGTTGTCCCTGGCCGATAGCGGACACCGGCGCACACACCCTTCGCCAGCTCATATAGGCGCTGCCGCGTCGGGCCGGGCCCTTGCAGATGCTCGCGTGCAAGCGCGATGATCCGATCGCTCGCCGCGGTCAGCGCGGTCGGCGCCAGATACGCGAGCGGCGACAGGCCGCCCCGCTCCCGGAGCACGTCGCCCGTGCGAGTGATCTCCACGACCCCGGTGACGACGATCGAGATCTCTCTATGTGGCTCCTCCAGGGTAAGGAGATGTGTGATGTTGCCGTGCGCATCGACCTGCTCCGCGCGCCGGCCGGGCGCGTGGATGGACCACGCCAGAGTATGCTGTTCCCCGTCGCGGCGCGGGGTGAGCCGCAGCGTCTGCGCCGTGTACTTGACCGGCTCCTGGTAGCGGTAGGTCGTGCGATGTGAGATGCGCGCCCGCATGGAACCCTCAAGAGGCCGAAACCAGGAAATCGTCCGCGATCCGTGCGCCAAGGTCGCGCAGCTTCGCCTGGCAGCGGTCGAGAAACTGTGGCAGGCCCTCGCTGCGGAAATCCTCGAAGCGTCCGAAGTGGAACCGGGCATGCAGCTCCCCGACCCGCCTGCAGGTCTCGTCCGAGCGGCTGTTGGCCACCGCCGCGAGGTTGGATTGCAGCTCGTCCAGGCAGCAGTGCACGCTCTGCGGCAGGTCGTCGCGCATCAGCAGCATCTCCGTGACCCGCTGCGGCGTCACACTGTCGCGGTAGAGCCGGCGGAAGATCTCGAAAGCCGACATCGCCCGCAGCAGCACCGCCCACTCGGAAGCTTCGGCCCGCAAGCGCTCACCGCTGCCGCCGGGGTCGCGCCAGCGGGATTCGAGCAGCCGCGTGGTGTTGTCCGCCCGCTCGATGAACGTGCCGATGCGCGTGAAATAGAGCGCCTCATCCCGCAACAGGGTCGCGGAGATCACGCCGCGTATCAGGTGCGCGCGGTACTTGACCCACTCCAGGAACTCGCCCCTGGCCGACTCCGGCATTGCCGCGGTGAATGCGACGGACTCGAGGTAGGTCGAGTTGAGCGTTTCCCACACGTCCGAGGTAATGGTGCCGCGAACGGCGCGGGCGTTCTCGCGCGCGGCGCGCAGGCACTGAACGATGCTGCCTGGTTGCTGCCGTTCGAATGCGAGAAAATCGAAGGCCAGGCGGGCGGTCAGGGCCTGGTGTCGAGCGAAGAAGGCGGCGCCGGCTCCCAGTGACACGAGGGTTGCCTGCCAGCCTTGCATGACGGCCTCCGGCGCGCGCGGCAGCAGCGAGAGCCGCTGATGCGCATCGATCATGCGCGCCAGGTTCTCGGCGCGCTCGAGGTAGCGCGACATCCAATAAAGATGGTCGGCTGTGCGGCTCAACATATCAGTCGCCGAGCACCCAGGTGTCCTTCGTCCCGCCGCCCTGCGACGAGTTGACGATGAGTGAGCCCTCGCGCAGTGCCACCCGGGTCAGGCCGCCCGGAACGATCGACAGATCGCGCCCCGACAACACGAATGGCCGCAGATCGATGTGACGCGGCGCGGCGCCCGCGCCGGCGAAGGTGGGGCAGGTCGACAGGGCCAGCGTCGGTTGCGCGATGTACCGATCCGGCTGCGCCCTGATCCGGCGGCGGAAGTCCTCGAGTTGGGCGGCGGTCGCGGCGGGCCCGATCAACATCCCGTAGCCGCCCGCGCCGTGGACCTCCTTGACCACCAGCTCGGGGAGATGGTCCAGCACGTAAGCCCGGTCCTCCGGGTTGCCGAGGATCCAGGTATGGACATTCTCCAGCAGAGGAGCCTCCCCGAGGTAGAACCGGATCATCTCCGGCACGTACGGGTAGATCGATTTGTCGTCCGCGACACCGGTGCCGATCGCGTTGGCGATCGTGACATGACCGGCGCGGTAGACGGTGAGCAGGCCTGGCACTCCCAGCGTCGAGTCCGGCCGGAAGGAGAGTGGGTCGAGGAAGTCGTCGTCGAGTCGGCGATACAGCACGTCAACGCGCTGTGGACCGCGAGTCGTGCGCATGTAGAGCACGTCATCGAGGACGAAGAGATCCTGCCCTTCGACCAGCTCGATCCCCATCTGCTGCGCGAGGAAGGCATGCTCGAAGTAGGCGCTGTTGTACATTCCCGGTGTGAGCAGCACGACCGTCGGATCGGAAACGCCTCTCGGGGCGACGCTCTTCAGGTTCTCGAGCAGCAGATCCGGATACTGCTCGACCGGCGCGATCGGGTGATGTGCAAACAGCTCGGGAAACAGGCGCATCATCATCTTCCGATTCTCGAGCATGTAGGAGACACCCGAGGGCACGCGCAGATTGTCCTCGAGCACGCAGAAGTTGCCCTTGTCGTCGCGCACCACATCGATGCCGGCGATGTGGGCGTAGATGTTACCGGGCACTTCCACACCCTGCATCTCGGGCCGGTACTGCACGTTGCAGAGCACGCGCTCGGCCGGGATCACTCCTGCCCGCAGGATCCGTTGCTCGTGGTAGATGTCGCCGATGAAGGCGTTCAACGCGCGAACCCGTTGCGCGAGCCCAGCCTCGAGTCGCGTCCAGTCTCCCGCCGGAATGATGCGGGGAACGATATCGAAAGGGATCAGCCGCTCGGTGCCGGAGTTCTCGCCATACACCGCGAACGTGATCCCGACCCGGTGGAACAGCGCGTCCGCCTCGGAGCGCTTGCGCGCGAGGTATTCCTGCGACTGCCCCTCGAGCCACCGCCAGTAGTCGGCACAGTGCGAGCGGGGCGTGCCGCCCCTTTCCAGCATCTCGTCATACGGGCCGGCCCGCACGTTGCCCCCTTGCACCGATCTCGAAACTGCGGCTCCGGTCAAGCGAGATCCGTGCCAGGCGGCTTTATCCCGGCCGCTCAAAGAGTTGCGCGGCCGCGGACGCTCACCAGCTCGCGCCTCGCGCGGCACCCGCGTCGAACTGGTGCAGTGGCACGCGGCGGTTGCACCATTCTCGTGCGATGGCTAGCGGAACGTCGCCGTGAGGCCCGCGAACACGTTGAATCCCGGTGCCGGCTCGAAGTAACCGGCGTTCGAGTCGTCCACGATGACCGAGCCCGCGTACCGCCGGTCGAACAGGTTGTTGATGCGCACGAATGCGCTCAGCCGGGTCGAGCCGAGCTCCGCGCCGTAGCCGCCCGCCACGTTGAATACGGCATAGGCGGGCGCGAACGCCGTATTCGCATCGTTGGCCGCGATGTTGCTCATGTACTGGGCGCTGACATTGGCGTTCCACCCGAGCTCGCCGCCCCAGCTCAGCCGCGAGTAAACATCGCTGCGCGGGACACCAGGCAGCCGGTTGCCGGAGCTGATGAGCAGCGTAGGGGTGCGGCACGGCGCCGCGACACAGGTGCGATAGCCGTCGATGTAGAGAGCCGCGACGTAAGTGTAGGCAATCTGGGCCCGCCATTTCGTCGCGAACCGATAATCGATCGATCCCTGCGCGCCGCTGCGGCGCGTGCGGCCTGCGTTCTGGTACGTCGAGCGACCGCCGGCGTTGGTGGCGACGACGATCTCATCGTCGGTGCGCGTGTCGAACGCGGCAACATCGGCGGCGAAAACGCGGCCGGCCGCGAACTTGGCACCGACCTCACCGTTGTTGCTGCGGGCCGGACGCAGCGCGAGGTTCAATCCGGGCGTGCCGTCGGGCCGATAGGCGAGCTCGGAGTCGAGCGGCGTCTGGAAGCCCTTGCCGTACGATGCATAGAGATGCATCCACGGCCGCGCCGCAAAGAGGAGCCCGGCGACGGGCGATGTGGCGGTGTAGACGATTCCGCCGCTGTCATTACCGTTGGTACGGGTAATGTAATCGTCCACGGATATGAAGCGGACCTCGCTGTGGCGGGCTCCGGCGGTGAGAGTCCAGCGCGGCGCGAAGCCCCAGCTCGCCTGTGTGTACTCGTCGATGTCCCTGGCGATGTCGTTCTCGTCGCGCCGCAGGGTGCCCTCGGTGCCGAGCACGCTGCCGTTGAAGTTGTTGTAGCCGCGGCGCAGCTCGTTCTGCGTGTCGAAGCTCACCCCGGCCACCCATGACAGCGGCCGGCCGGCGAGCGGCCCCTGCCACGTCCAGCGGGTGTCGCCGCCGCCGAAGCCGCGGTCGAGCGATATGACGCCGCCGGAGCTCGTCGGTGCCTTCTGGGCGGCGACGGGAATGGCCAGATACTGCAGTACCGTGCGATGGCCGTAGTACCCCATCAGGCGGATCGACTGGTGGTCGGTGAGACCGAGGTTGTAGATGAGGCCGCCCTCCTGCTGCTCGAGGCCCTTGCGGGTATCGAACTGCATCGCCGCCGGCGCCGTCTGATCGGGATCGGCAGCGAGCTGTGCGGCCGTCAGGCCGAGCGGATCGTCCGCGCCGGGCCGGGAGACGACGTTCGTCACGAGCGTGAGCGTGTTGCGCGGCCCGAAGGCGTAATCCACCTTGGAGTTGAAGGAGTTGTTGTGGGCGTCCTGGTGCGGCCGATACCCGTCCCAGGAGAAGTGCGTCAGGTCGAGATTGTAGTCGAGCGGCCCTGCCGCATCGCTCGCGTCGACTCCGGCGCGCACCTGGCCGAAGCTGCCATAGCCCAGCTTCGTGCGAATCTCCCCAGGGGCGGTGCCCTCGGCCGTGAATATCTGGATGACGCCGCCGGCGGCGTTGCCGTAGAGCGCCGAGAACGGTCCCTCCAGCACTTCGACGCGCTGCGCGGAATCGAGATTGAACTGCGAGACCTGACCCTGGCCGTCGGGGCCTGTCTGCGGAATGCCGTCCTGGTAGATGCGTACGCCGCGGATACCGAAGCTCGAGTTCGAGCCGATGCCGCGAATCGATACCTGCTGGTCCTGTGCATAGTTGTGACGGTCGAAGGCGAGCAGGCCGGGGACGAAGCCGATATCGTCGGCAAGATTGATTCCGAGCGCATCGTTCCGTAGCTCCGCGGCAGGGACGTCGCTGATGGAGGCGGGGACGTCATAGGCCGGCATCGCGACGCGAGTCGCGGTGACCACGACGTCGTTGAGCGTGAGTGCCTCCTGGCCGCACGCGCGGCCTGCCCACATCGCGCCCGCCGCGCAGAGCGGTACGAGCATCGCAAGCCTCAGGGGAAGCGGTTCTTGTTGTCGCATCGCAATTCGGTGCGTCTCGCGGGGCGAGGATTATTGCGCGACGGCGCCGATGGTTCCATCCATCCCGCGGACGCTGGCGATTTTCTCTAGACGGGGTTCCCGATTTTCTGCATCGAGCCGACCTGCTCAGTCGGCTTCCGGAACCAACGTGAGCGATTGGCGCTTGCCGCGTCGCAGCAGCCGAACTTCCACTTCTCGTCCCGCGCGCTCAGCGGTGAGAAGGCGATGGAGACGGTCGACGCCCGTGATGGACTCGCCATCCAGCTCCAGCAGGAGATCGCCGCGCTCGAGCCCGGCGCGTTGCGCCGGTCCGTCCGGCAGCACCTCGGAAACCATCACGGCTGCGGGCTCCGTTCGCTCGAGCGCACGCAGTACTCGCCGGTCGAGCGCGATGGTCTGGCCTGCTAGCTTCAGACGGCTGCGCCGCACGCGTCCGTGGCGCATCAGTTGATATGCGACCTCGACGGCGGTGTCGATGCCGATGGCGAAGCAAATCCCCTGGGCGCCACCCGCGACCGCGGTGTTGATGCCGATCACGCGACCGGCCGTGTCCGCGAGCGGACCCCCGGAATTGCCGGGATTGAGCGGCGCGTCGGTTTGAATCACGCTCTCGATCAGGCGCCCCGACGCCGTGCGCAGTGTGCGCCCCAGGGCGCTGACGATCCCGGCGGTCACGGTGGCCTGATAGCCGAGCGGATTGCCCACCGCGATCACCAGCTGGCCCACACGCAGGCCCGCAGAGCTGCCGAACGCGGCGTGTGGAAAGCCGCCGCCATTGAGTCGCAGGACCGCGAGATCGGTGGCGGGGTCGTCGCCTACGCGCGCTGCGTCACAGGTGCGGCCATCCGACAATGAGACCACCGCGGTGTCGGCGTGCTGCGCGACGTGGCTGTTCGTGAGCAGGTAGCCATCGGGGGTGTAGACGACCCCTGAGCCTGCGCCCCGTGGCCGGCCGCTCGCCGAGCGCGCTTCGATGCCGGCGACGGAGGGGCTGATGCGCTCGACGCTCTGCGCCACCAGTCGCGAGTATGGGTCGAGATCGGGCTCGATGGCTTCGGCCTCAGGCATGCGCTGCAGCATCGGGGCCGGCCCCGGGTTTTCCACCCGGCCAAACGGCCGGGGCGACCCCCGGTCGTCCGGCCGGTACCGCCTCGAGGTGGCGCGCACCAGACTTCCGGCTATCCTAAAGCGGAGATGTCCATGACTCAGGAACCCAACCTTCTCGGCGCGCTCTCGGACGTGTTGGTGGCACGCTTTGCCGCCGCGCGTGACAGCGTTGCCGCCCTAAGACTGTCGGCGGGGGCTCATCTCGGCGCGATCCTGTGGCGGAACGATGCGCTCGTGACCTCGGAGCAGTCGCTCCCGGACGGCGAAACGCTCGAGGCCGTTCTTGCCGATGGCTCCTCTTGGCCCGCCAAGCTGGTCGGCCGCGATCCGGCCACCAATGTGGCCGTCATCCGGCTCGACGGAGCGGCTCGTGCCCCAACACTCGCGGCGTCAGTGCCTCAGGTTGGCGCCGTTGTCATCGCGGCCGGCTCGGACGGCGGTGGCCGCCCGAGCGCCAGGCTCGGCATGGTGAACGCGGTCGGCCCCGAGTGGCACAGCATGCGGGGCGGCCGGATCGAGGCCCGTATTCAGCTCGACATCCGACTCGCGGCCAGCGAGGAGGGCGGCCCCGCATTCGATGCGGCCGGGGGCTGGCTCGGCATGACGACCTTCGGTCCCCGCGGCCAGATCCTTGTGATTCCCGCTGCAACCTTGGAGCGCGTCGCGCCCGTCCTGCTGGCGGGCGGCCGCGTGCCGCGCGGCTGGCTCGGAGTCGCGCTGCGCCCGGTCGCGGTTCCCGACGAGTTGCGCGCGACCGCCGGTGAGACGACCGGCCTGATGGTCATGTCGTTGAGCGCAGAGGGTCCCGCGGCCAAGGCCGGCCTCGTCCCCGGCGACATCATCCTGTCCGTCGATGGCACCTCGGCGCGTCGCCTGCGGAGTGTCCTCGCCCACCTGGGCAGCGACAGTGTCGGCAGGTCGGCGTCACTGCGCCTCATTCGCGGCGGCGCCGTGATCGCCGTCGAGGTCACGATCACGGAGCGGCCAGAAGCATGACGGAGCCCGCCGTCGGGTCGCTCGCGGGCAGGCTCCGTGTCGCGATAGCGGCGGGCGGCGAGGAGCGGATCGCCACGCTGACGAAGTTGCTGCAGTCGTTGGGCCATGAGGTGGTCGGTTCCGACGAGGACCCGGACGTCGTGCTCGCTCTTCTCCCTGAAAACGCGGCAGCCGCGGAGATCGACGCCGCCCTGAGTGCGGTCGCGCACGGTCTCATGGTCAGATCTCCGGCGGCCGGGCGCACCCCGGGATTCAACGCCGTCCAGGAAGCCGAAGCGCGGGCACTCCTGACCCCGCGCGAGGCACAGATACTCGACGCCATAGCCGACGGTCTCACCAACAAGGCAATTGCTCGCCGCCTCGGCATCTCTCTGCACACCGTCAAGTTTCACGTCGAATCGGTGTTCCGCAAGCTGGGGGCGAGCACACGGACCGAGGCCGTTGCCAAGGCCACCGAGCGGCGCCGCGAGGAAACGATCGATCTCTGAGGCTCTGGACCGGCCTTACACTTGCCGGCGCCGACGATGCTCGCGATATGCGTCAGCCACGGCGCGATCGAGGTGCTGCGGCCGTGCGGTGATTGCCGCCGCGCCGAGCGCGCGCAGCGCCCGCACGTTGCCGGCGAGCGTGTTGCAGTACTCGACCGCCGCCAGGGCGCGATAGGCGCCGAGCGGCTCGCCGACGCTGGCCTCGGCAAGAGCGGCGATGCGCCCGCTCTCGAGACCCGCAATCAAGGTGAAGTGCTTGGGGGTCAGCAATCTCACCGCCTGGACGAGTTGTTCGGTGGCGGAGGCGTCCTCGAGATCAGTGAGCAGCACGACGAGACAGCGGCGGTGGGTGAGCGTCCGAATGCGGGCCGCCGCCAGCACGGGATTGGACTCGCCCGGGTGCACGCGGCAGGCCGAAAGGACCTTGCGGATCCGTGCGACGCCGGCATCGCCTCGCGCTGGTGCGACAGCCGCGAGCGGTTGGGCCGCAAACACCAGCAGCCCGACCGCGTCTCCCAGCTCGACGGCCCGTTGTGCGAGCCGCGCGGCGACATTGACATACAGGCCAAGACGCTCGATCTCGCCCGCCGCCAGTCCGCTCGCGCGTCCCGCATCGATCGCCACGACCATCTCGAGGTGCTGTTCCTCGGACATGTCTCGACTGATCGGACGCCGCCGGCGGGCGCTCGCCTTCCAGTCGATGAGGTGCAGCGGATCGCCGCGCCGATACTCGCGCAGCTGAAAAATCTCCGTCCCCGCTCCCATCACTAGGGCACGCTGCTCGCCCGTCTGCCGGCTCCCGCCGGCCCTCGCAGTGCCGCTCAGGAGGTCGGGGACTACCTGCAGCGTGCAATCCGCCGCAACGCGCCGCGGCCACCAGGCGAGACCCAGTGCGCCGGCGACGCGGACGGCGGGCGGCGGCCATGTCACCGATCCCAACCTGCGGCCCACGGCCTCGAAGCTCGTCGAGGTCTCGAGGCCGCGCAGCACCTCGAGGGTCTCGACCCGCGGCTCGGCTCCAATCTGCCCCGGCACCGAGATGGCGGCCTGGACGCACAGCGATTCCCTGTCGTCCTGCCGGAAAGCGAGCTGCAGCGGTTGCGGGCGGCCGAGGAGCCACCGTTCCGGGGTGACGAGCCGCAGCGTGAGCCGCAGCCGGCCGAGCGCTGCCGCCTCGTACGCGAGGCCAAGGAGCAGCGCCCCGAGCGGAAGACACCACCATCGTGAGAAGGCAACGCTCCACTCGCCCATGACCGCGAGCAGTCCGGCGAGGAGGATCAACAACAGAGCGTCCCGTCGCAGGCTCATCGCGTCAGCTCATCGAGGTATCGGTACCCGCTCCAGGAGCGTGCGGGTGAGCTCACGGTCGGTGCGCCCCTCGAGCGCCGCCTCCGACGAGAGTGTCAGGCGGTGGGGTACGACCCACGGCACGACCAGCTTGACATCGTCCGGTGTGACGAACTCGGAGCCACGCAATCCGGCCGCCACCCGCGCCGCGAGCAGCAACGCCAGCGCGCCGCGGGTCGAGATGCCGAGCACGATCTGCGCCTGCTCGCGGGAAGTCTTGGCAATGCCGAGAACGTAGGTGAGGAGCTCCGGCGAAACGTGCACCTGGTCGGCGCATTCCCGGGCGGCGTCGACCTGCTCGCTCGCGATGCCGCCGGCAACGGGATCGCCGGCCGCGGCGGCCACGGCGGCCACGGCGGCGATGGTGCCGTAGCGCCCCAGAACCGCCACTTCATCCTCGGCGCCGGGAAAGCCCACATCGATGCGCATCATGAACCGGTCGAGCTGTGACTCCGGCAGCGGATAGGTCCCTTCGAACTCATGCGGATTCTGCGTCGCGATGACGAGGAAGCCGGGAGGCAGCCGATAGGTTTTGCGGTCGATCGTCACCTGACGCTCCGCCATCGCCTCGAGCAGCGCCGACTGCGTCTTCGGGCCTGCACGGTTGATCTCATCGACCAGCAGCACGTCGGTGAAGATCGGTCCGGGATGCAACACGAACTTGCGACTGGTATCGTCGAACACGTGCACGCCAGTCATGTCAGCGGGCATCAGGTCCGCCGTGCCCTGGATGCGCGTGAAGCGGCCGGACAGCGCCGCTGCCAGCGACTTGCCGAGCAGAGTCTTGCCCAGTCCCGGCGGCCCCTCGACCAACACGTGGCCGCGCGCGACGATCGCGATCACCAGCGCGCGGATCAGCTCCCGCATGCCGATCACCGTACCGTGCAACCGCTCCTGAATCCGGGTTTCGAGGTCCTGAAGTGCGGTCATGCGAGATTCCTGCGAAGTTGTGCCAGAAGGTTCTGCAGCCGAGTGAGATCGATCCGCTCGCCGGCGCAGGCGCGTGCGTAGCAGGCCTGCAGCTCGCCCCGCTCGGCGGCCGAGACGGCCGGCTGGGTCCGCAGCCATTGCCAGGCCGCGTGCGGAGCATCGGCTGCGCCGCCCGACTCGAGCCGCAACCGCGCACGCAGCGAATCGAGAAAATCCTCGATCAGGCGCTGGGCGGCATCGGCAGGGCGGACCACGGCTGCCAGATAGCGGCCTCCCGCCTCGACATAGGCCGTCTCATCCAGCGGCTGCCACTCGCGCCGCCGGGCGCGCAGCGGCTGCGACCCGAGCACGAAGGCGAGCCAGATCAGCACGATCCAGCCGAGCGTGGCGTGGAGCCGCGGATCGGCGAAGAATGCCTGGGCATCGTAGAACGCCGTGAGGCCCTGGTGCGCGTCATCGAATACGACCGCACCGGCGGGATCGCGCGACCAGGCGATGACGTTGGCCAGCAGCTGCGCATTGTCGTCGCTCGGCACCCCGGCGTTGGAGAAGAGACTCGACACGGTGCAAAGGATGACCTGTCCGGCGCCGCTGCGCTCCAGCCAGATCACCGGATCGCCGTCGTCGCTGCGCGATGCCAACACCAACGGAACCCGCTCGTCGACGCGCGTGGCGTGCCAGGTCCGGGAAACATATTGCGGCGTCTCGAGGCGCTGAATGCCGGCGGCCAACGGGAATTTTCCGTCCGGGTGCATTTCGAGCTTCATGGCACGGAGCCCCTGCAGGCTGGAGGTCGCGCTGGTCGGCGTGGTGAAGCGAAGTCCCGTCAGACGCTGCAGACGCTCTCTCATCAGGACGTCGAGAGTTACAATGGCCCACGGTGGCTCGTCATCCAGAGCCGCCACGATGAGCAGCGTGTTGCCTCGCTCGACCCATTTGTCGAGCGCTTCGAGCTCGGCCTCGCGAGGCACGACGCGCTGCGGCAGCGTCACCAGCATCACGTTGCCGCGAGGCTGCGGCAGCAATCCTCCCAGGTGATCGTATTGCAACCGCAGGCTGGCTCTGGGGATCCGCTCCTTTCCCAGCCACTGCCACACCGCCAGGTAGCCGTCGGGCCGGCTGTCGGTCGAGAGCGGCAGGCCATCCTCGAGGCCCGCGCCCCGTGGCTGCGGTTTCGGGAAGAAAAGCGCGTAGAAGAGCGCGAGCGCGCCCGCCGCGAGGCCCAGAACCAACAGGCGCTCTTTCATGGAGCGGAAGTCCGCGCCGCCGGCGCGGCCAGCAGTTGGGTGCGCAGCGCCTCCAGCGCGGGTCGCAGCTCATCCGGGACCCTAATCGAGGAACCGCGAGGACCAAACACCTCCTGCTCCGCGAGCAGCGCGATCTTCGCGAATCCTTCGCGTTGTCCCTGCGTATCGAACACGGCGTGGATGAGCACCTCGCGGCACGTCAGGCTGCCGTCGCGGTCGATTCGCCGGGAGCGCCTCAGCGCTTCGATTAGCATGCGAAGTGCCGCTGCCGGACGGTCCAGCGCGTGCGCCGGATCGACGCCGTCGTCAGCTTCCTCTCCCGGCATCCTGATCCGTGGCTGAGCGACGCGGCGCCCGTCACGGGCTGGCTTGAGCCAGCGCCTGCCCAGGAGGCCCGCGGCGCGCAACTCCGAGATGATGAATGCCGCAAGTGCGAGCAGGATGAGCACACCCGAGCCTACGAGCAGTAGCGCCTGCGTGCTCGGCCCGGCGCTCCAGCCGGGCAGGGAGTGCAGCCATTTGAGGAGACTCGCCGGGAGAGCGAACCGGCGGCGCAGCCAGGCCGTGATCCGATCCCAAAGGGAAGAGGCTGCCGGCGGCGGCGGCTTCTGCAACCTCAGGGCAATGGCGCGCAGGTCGGACGCGGCGGGCAGTGCCGACGAGGGATGGCCGGAATAGCGCTCCGCCAGCGCGGCATCGATACCCGGACACGCCTCGCGAATGGCGGCCAAACCCTGGAGATCAGGCCCCTCGGCGTCGGTGCAGCGCGTGATCAGGGAGTGCGTATCGCGCGCATGAGCCCGCAGCGGGCAGAGCATCGAGCTTCCGAGCGCCACCGCCAGTACGATCCCTCGGATGTGCATGAGTCAGGCGCTGTTCAGCGCCCCGACGCGGGCGGCGAGGTCACCCCCTTCGCGCCTCAGCTTGAAATCGTGGTACATCGCAAGGAAGAGCGCGGGGCCCATCGGGTACATGAAGGTGTAGAACACCGTCAGGACGAGTGGGAAGGCGAAGAGGCGATAGCTGCTGCCGAAGTGACTGATGAACGCGAACACATCGTTCAGCAGGGCCACGGCAATGAAGAGCACGACAATGATGGCCCAGCCTACGGCGAGAATGGCCATCGCGCGCCACCAGTGGCCTTTGGTGAGCTGCCAGCTCGTGACGAGTGCGGTCTTCGGCCCTTTGCGGTCGGCGAACAGGGCGACCGCGAAGAGCTGCAGGCGTCCCATCAGATAGACTATCGGTATCAGGACGATCACGACCGTTCCGGCGGTCATGACGGGGCGCGTCAGCAGGTGCTGATGATTCAGCACCCACCCGATGGGCAGCGCCACCACCAGCATGACGGTGACGGCCCCGCCAACGAGCCCGAGATAGAAGAGCATCAGGCTGAGGATGAAGAGTGGCATACGGGCAAACCCCGTCGTCACCGCGCTCATGAGAGAGAGGGAGTCGTCCCCGCGCGCGACCGCCGCCTGACGCACGAAGATCGCCCCCTGGAAAGCGATCATCACCACCATGGCGATGGCGAAGTAACCGAACATGGCGCGGCCAAAGGCCTGTTGGGCGGCGAGAATTTGCGCACCCTGGCCGCCCGTCGCGCCGGAGCGCGGGGCCACGCGCGCGGCAGCGACCATGACTGCTCCATACAGCGCCGAGGGTATGACGGCGAGCAGCCAACAGCGTGAAAAGGAGTTGCGGTAAAGGCGTATCGCGTCGTCTATGACGCCGCCGACGGATTGCGGCCCCGATGGTCTCACGTACATGATGACCCCCTCCTGTTGTCCGAGCGTATCACAACGGCTAAGCTTGCGGCTAGTAGACCAGTTCCGGCGCATCCAGTGGCAACGGACGAGCTGACTGTCAGAGGGTTGACTGGCGTCGACATGACGCTCGCGGTGGCCGGTCCCGGCACACGCAGCTACGCCTTCGTGATCGACTGGCACGTCAGGGTGCTCGGCGTGCTGGCATGGGTGTTGCTCGGCGCGTTGCTCCGCGAGGCTGCTCCTGCGGCCGCGGGGGGCAGGATAGCCTCCAATCCGATCATGATCGCTCTCATGGTGGGCGCGGCGTTGACATATTTCCTTTACCATCCGGTGCTCGAGCTGGCGATGCGGGGGCGCACTCCCGGCAAGCGCATCGCCGGTGTCCGCATCGTGACGCTCGAAGGTGAGATGGCAGGCCCTGGGCCGCTGCTGATGCGCAACCTGTTCCGGCTCATCGATTCCCTGCCCCTCTTCTACATGGTGGGGCTCGTGTGCTGCCTGGTCACCCGGCAAAGGGTCAGAATCGGTGACATGGCCGCCGGCACGGTGCTGGTGTTGGATGCCGCGGACACCGCGAGATCGCTCAGCCGGCTCGGCGCGATCCTGGGGCGCTCGTCCCTGCCGCCGGAAACGATCAAGCTGGTGCAGGACCTGCTCGATCGCTGGAAGGCGTTGGAAAAGCCGCGGCGGCTGGCGCTGGCGCGGGCTCTCGTCGCGCGGATCGAGCCGAATCGCGATGTGGCGGAAGTTGCCGCCCTGAATGAGCGTGCTCTGCGCGCTCTGCTGGAGAGTCACATTGCCGCCGGCAACCCCTGACGGCAACGCCGCGGCCTGGATCAGGGCGAGGGCGGCCGCGTGGCAGGCGCTGGCCACCGAAGCAGCATCCGCTCCGCAGCGGTCCCGGGCCACGCCGGAGGAGGCGCTGCGGACGATGCAGACCTACCGCACGCTGGCTCGCAACCTCGCCAACGCGCGGCAGCTGCTGCCGGGCAGCTTCCTGACGACTGCGCTGGAGAGCGCATGTGCGACGCTGCACGTAGCCATTGGCCGGCCGCCGAAATTCGGCGGCCCCCGGCTGCTGAAGCTCTTTCGGGACGAGATTCCCGCAGCCGCCGCTTCCATCCGCACGACCACACTCGGTATCGCAGCTCTATTCGTGGCGAGCGCGCTCGCCGGCTGGTGGCTGGTCGCCACCTATCCGACGCTGGTGAGTATCATCGCCGGCGACCGCATGATCGACGGTGTCGAGCATGGGCACCTCTGGACCGATCAACTTTTCAGCCTCGGGCCGCCGGCGCTGCTGTCGGCCCGCATCTTCTCCAACAATGTCGTGGTGACGCTCGGCGCCTTCTGTTCGGGGATTCTCCTCGGCCTCGGCGCGTTCTACATGATTTCCTTCAACGGACTGATGCTCGGAGGGCTGCTCGCTTTCACGCACCAGCACGGCCTGGCGCACGGGCTCGTCAGGTTCATTCTCGCGCATGGTCCGGTGGAGCTGTCCGTCATGTGTCTGGCCGCGGCCGCGGGGACGGCGCTCGGCGAGTCCCTCATCCGGCCACAGCTCGCCACCCGCACCGAGTCCCTGCGTCGCCGCGCGGCCGAGCTCGGGCCGCTGCTCGTCGCCTGCGCGTTGCTTCTCTTCGGCTCCGGGCTGATCGAAGGATTCATCTCGCCGAGCCCCCGCATCTCGATTCCGGTGCGGCTCGCCATCGGGCTCGGCTATTGGACGCTGATGCTGCTGCTGCTCGGCGGCTGGTTGTTTCCGGCGAATATCCGCCGCACCGCCTCCAGGTCGTCCGCGTCCGCCACCGGCTTGTCGTCCCGATAGCGCTTTACCCGCGCAAGCCGCAGGGCCATGCCGCCAGGGTAGCGGCTGCTGGCCTGCAGATCGCTGAAGGCAACCTCCACGACCAACTCCGGCCGCACGTATACCGTCCACTGGTCGCGGTGCGCCTCGCGCGCGAGCAGCTCGCGCGTCTGCCACTCGAGCATCGCGTCCGTCAGCCCCTTGAAGGTCTTTCCCAACATCACGTATCGGCCCGTGGCGCGATCGAGCGCGCCGAGGTGCAGGTTGGACAGCTTGCCCGTGCGGCGCCCGTGGCCCCATTCCGCGGCCAGCACCACCAGGTCGAGAGTGTGGGCGCGCTTCACCTTCAGCCAGCTCGCGCCCCTGTTGCCGGCCTCGTAGGCTGAATCGAGCGATTTTGCCATGACGCCCTCGTGACCGGCTGCCAGCGCCGCTTCGTAGAAGGCGCGCGCCTCCGGCGCCGAGGAAGTGACGATGCGCGGCACGCGCAGAGCCTCCGGAACCGCTGCCGCGAGCGCTTCGGAGCGCTCGCGCAACGGGCGATCCGCCAGGCTGCGATCGTCGAGCCGCAGGCAGTCGAAGAAGTAAGCGCGGACGGGCAGCTCGGTCAGCAGCTTCTCGACTTCGAGCCGGCGGCCGAAACGGCGCATCGTGATCTGAAACGGGTGCGGCCGCCCGGAGGTGTCGTACGCTATGGCTTCGCCGTCCAACACCAGCGCCTGCGCCGGCAGCGCGCGAACCGCGGCCACGATCTCCGGCAGTGCATCGGTGACCTCATTCAGAGTACGCGTGTAAAGGCGCACGCTCTCAGCCTCTTTGTGCGCCTGCACTCGCGCGCCGTCCAGCTTCCACTCCAGGGCAATCTTGCCGCCCCCCAATTCCTCCAGCGCTGCATCCACGTCCGCCGCCGTCTGCGCCAGCATCGGCGCCACCGGCGAAAAGAGCTCGAGCTGATACCGCCCGAGCGCTGCCGCGCCCTCGGTCATGGCGGCCAGGGCAATCCTGCCGAGAGGCCCGGCGTACATGGCTGCCCGCCGTACGTCAGCGACCGGAATACCTGATGCCGCCGCGAGTGCGTCGATCATCACACCCGCCAGCGCCCCTTGTCGCAACTCTCCAACCAGCAGCCGGAGCAGGAACGTACGTTCCGCGGCCGTGGCCCTGGAAAAGAGCTCGCTCAGCGCCGCGCTCCGGCGCATGGCGGAGCCGCCGCCGCGGATGCCGGCCAGCTCCGTCACGTAGCGGTCCGTTTCCCCCACGGACAGGGTCGATTCTCCGGGCGCCGCTGCTGCCGCTGCCGCCCGCAGAGCCGCGTAGCCGACGCCGATGCGACCCTGCGGCAACTCGCCCGCGAGATAGCTGACGCCGATTGCGATCTCCTCGGGAGACAGCCTGGCGAGCAGACCGGCGATTTCCCTGACCTTCGCCAGGCGGGAGGAGGTCGCGCTCACCCTGGAGGAAGTGCGGACGAGGTCGGCAAGCAGAGTCATGGCGCCCATCTTGCCAGGACGGCGCCGCTGTCCGCACTTGCCCCTTTCGGGCGATTCTCCCGGGTCCGGGACGCCTGATATAGTCTGTCCGGTGGACGCAGACCTTCAGGCGGCTGAAGCAAAGACAGGCGGCGGACTCGAGATCAGGGCCATCCGCCGCGCCGACTATGATGGCTGGCGCCCGCTGTGGGACGGCTACAACGCCTTCTACGGTCGCGGCGGCGCGACCGCGTTGCCGGAGGCGATCACGCAGGCGACGTGGGGGCGCTTTTTCGATGCCGCGGAGCCCGTGTACGCGCTGGTTGCGGAGCGCGAGGGCAGGGTAGTGGGCCTGACGCACTATCTGTACCATCGCAGCACTACCCGTTTGCGCGATGTCTGTTATCTCCAGGATCTCTTCACGGTGTCCGAGCTGCGCGGCCGCGGCATCGGCAGGCTATTGATCCAGGGTGTCTACGAGGCGGCGCGCGCTGCCGGCTGCAGCCGCGTGTATTGGCAGACGCACGTCACCAACCTGCCGGGTCGGGCGCTCTACGACAAGGTCGGGCAGAACCACGGTTTCATCGTTTACTCACACGAATTGACGTAGGAGTCGGGCGCGGCCGAATCGACGGCAGAACGCTCGGGTCAGATGCAGCATTGGGTCGCAAGCCTCGGGCCGCTGGTTCTCTTCCTGCTGGTGTTGTTGCAGCAGGCAGGAGTGCCTTATCCCATCACTCCCGTGCTGATCGTCGCGGGCGCGATCTCGGTACATGGGCATCTGCCGGCGGCGGCGGTGATCGGTCTCGCGGTCGCCGCGGCGCTGCTTGCCGACCTCGCCTGGTACACGGCGGGGTTCCGGCTCGGCGCGCGGGCACTCAAGCTCCTGTGCCTGCTCTCGCTCTCGCCGGACTCATGCGTATCGGATACGGAGCGTTGGTTCGGGCGATTCGGCACGCGCGTTCTGGTCGTCGCCAAGTTCGTCCCCGGGCTCGGTCTGGTTGCGACTGCGATGGCCGGCGTCTCGCGCGCGAGTCTCGAAGGCTTCTTTTTCTACGATCTGATCGGCAGTTTTCTCTGGGCGAGCATCGCCGTCGGCGCCGGTGTGCTGTTCCACGATGCAGTGGGCGAAGTTCTGCAGGTGTTGGCGGAGCTCGGCTACTGGGGCGTCGCGCTGCTCGTCGTCGCGCTGGCGGGATTCATCGCTGTGAAGCTCTGGCAGAGATACGCGCTCATCCGCGAGCTGCGCCTGTCGCGTATTTCCGTGTCGGAGCTCAAGGAGCTGGTCGATCGCGGGCCCGCGCCCGTCATCATCGATGCGCTCGCGCCGGCGAGCCGGCAGCGCGAAGGCGTGATCCCCGGCGCAATCCCGGTGGAGACGTTGCGGCTCGATTCCGGGAGAGCAACAGTCCCCTTCGACGCGGAGGTGATCGTCTATTGCGCGTGTCCGAATGAGGCCTCCGCCGCGCGCATCGCGCAACAGTTGATCCGTATGGGCTGCATCCGCGTCCGACCCCTGACGGGCGGGATCTTCGCCTGGAAGGACGCGGGATTCCATGTCGAGCTCGTGCCGGAATCCGCGCAGGCCGTACGTTCCAACCAAAGGGGAGTCCAAGCGTGAAGCGCATCGCTGTCACTGTTACCGTCGTGTCGTCTCTTCTTCTCTGTTCCGTCGCGCTCGCGGATGCAATACAACGAGCCGATCACCATCGACGCGCCGGCCTCATAGACGTGGCCGCGGGACGAAACTGCTAGACCAGCACCCGCTCGATGCCGCCGTTGTTCGCCCGTGCCACGTACTCGGCCATCCAGTTCTCGCCGAGCACGTGCCGGGCAATCTCGACGACGATGTAGTCGGCGTCGAGATCGGCGTCGTCGTTATAGCGCTTGAGTCCCTGGAGGCAGGAGGGGCAGGAGGTCAGAATCTTGACCCGTGCAGCGCCCGTCGCGCGCAGCTTGTCCGCGCCCGCGCGGACCTCCTCCTCCTTGCGAAACCGCACTTGCGTCGAGACGTCGGGCCGGGTGATGGCGAGCGTGCCCGATTCGCCGCAGCAGCGGTCGTTCTTCTCGATGCGGCCGTTGCGCGAGTCGTTCATCAGCGAGTTGACGACCTGCAACGGATCGTAGCTCTTCATCGGTGAATGGCAGGGATCGTGGTACATGTAGCGCGCTCCCGTCACGCCCTCGAGCCGTACCCCCTTCTCCATCAGGTACTCGTGGATGTCGATGATGCGGCAGCCGGGGAAGATCTCCTCGAACTTGTACCCCTGCAGCTGGTCGTAGCAGGTGCCGCAGCTCACGACGACGGTGCGAATATCCAGGTAGTTGAGGGTGTTGGCGACGCGGTGGAACAGCACGCGGTTGTCCGTCATGATCTTGTCCGCCGCGATCGAGCTGACCGGCGCCGCGCTGCGGATAGCCGCAGCACAGATACCCCGGCGGCAGCACGGTTTGCACGCCGACGTGCCACAGCATCGCCTGGGTGGCGATTCCCACCTGGGAGAACAGCCGCTCCGAGCCGCAGCCCGGGAAGTAGAACACCGCCTCGGTGTCGCCGCTGGCGTTGACGCGGGTCGCGGATGATCGGCACGTAGGCCGCGTTCTCGATGTCGAGCAGTGCGCGCGCGGTCTTCTTCGGCAGGCCGCCCGGCATTCGCTTGTTGACGAAGTGCATCACCTGCTCCCGCATCGGCGGGCTTGCCCGTGGTGGCCGGCGGCCGGCGCGTCTGCGCCCGCAGCCACGCTCTGCAGCAAGCCGTGCGCCGCGCGCTGCGCCTTGTAGCCCCACTCGATCATCAGCTTGCGCGCGAGGCGGATGGTCTTGCGGGTTCGGTCGCGTTGAGGAAGAGCATGGACGCCGCCGTGCCCGGATTGAAGCGCTTCTTGCCCATCCGGCGCAGCAGGTCGCGCATGGCCATCGATACGTCGCCGAAGTCGATGTCGACCGGGCAGGGGCTGGCGCACTTGTGGCACACCGTGCAGTGGTCGGCCGACGTCGGCGAACTCGTCCCAGTGCCGGATGCTCACGCCGCGGCGCGTCTGCTCCTCGTAGAGGAACGCCTCGATCAGAAGCGAGGTCGCCAGGATCTTGTTGCGCGGGACTGTAGAGCAGGTTGGCGCGCGGCACGTGGGTGGCGCAGACCGGCTTGCACTTGCCGCAGCGCAGGCAGTCCTTGATCGAGTCGGAGATCGTGCCGATGTCCGACTGCTGCATGATGAGCGACTCGTGCCCGAGCAGATTGAAGCTCGGCGTGTAGGCGTTGCGAGAGATCTGCCGCCCGGCAGGAGCTTGCCCAGGTTGAAACGCCCGTCCGGGTCGACGCGCGTGCTTGTAGGCGCGGAACTCGCGATCTCGGCCTCGTCGAGGAACTCGAGCTTGGTGATGCCGATGCCGTGCTCGCCGGATATCACGCCGTCCAGCGCTGCGCGCGATGCCCATGATGCGCGCCACCGCGGCCGTGGCCGTCTGCAGCATCTCGTAGTCGTCGGAATTGACCGGGATGTTGGTGTGCACGTTGCCGTCGCCGGCGTGCATGTGCAGCGCCACGAAACACGCGCCTCGCAGAACGCGCCGATGAGCATCGCTCGCATGCCGTCGAGAATCGGAGCGAACACGCGCGCCGCCGAAGATCTGCTGCAGCGGCGCGCGCAGCTCGCGCTTCCACGAGACGCGGATCGTGCGATCCTGCAGCGACATCGAACACACGCAGTCGCCGGCGTACCCGTGATCCGCGTCCGCAGCTGCGGGACGAGCGCCTCATAGCCCAGTGCTCGAGCTGCGGCAGCGCCGCCTCGAGTCCCGTGTCCAGGTGCGTCGGCAAGCCAGTCCCAGCGCGCGCGCACCCCGGCCAGCAGCTGTCGCGCCTGTGCCGCGCGCTCGCCGATGCAGCTCCTCATCGGGCAGATTTCCGAGCTCCGCGTCCTCGGCCCGCGCGAGCGGCAAGGGGCGGCGAACAGCCGCTCCAGCTCGCCGGCGAGGGCCAGCTTGTTGGCCAGCGACAGCTCGATGTTGATGCGCTCGATCTCGTCGCGTGTACTCGCCCATGCGCGCGAGCGGAATGCACCACGTCCTCGTTGATCTTGAAGGCGTTGGTGTGGCGGGCGATGGCGGCGGTGCGCGCGCGGTCCAGCCAGAACTTGCGCGCGCGCTTCGGCGCTGACGGCGATGAATCCTTCGCCGCTGCGCGCAGTTGGCGAGCCGCACGACCTCCGACGTGGCCGCCGCCACTGCGGCCTCGTCGTCGCCGACGATATCGCCGAACAGGACCATCTTCGGCAGCGCGCCGCGCTTGGATTTGGTGGTATAGCCCACCGCCTCGCAGGTAGCGCTCGTCCAGGTGCTCGAGGCCGGCGAGCCGCACGGTGCCGCGCGTCGCCAGGCCGTCGAGGTAGTCCTTGATCTCGACGATCGCCGGCACCGCATCGCGCGCCTGGCCGAAGAATTCCAGACACACGGTGCGCGTATGCGCGGGGCTGCGGTGCAGTATCCAGCGCGCCGAGGTGATGATGCCGTCGCAGCCTTCCTTCTGTACGCCGGGCAGGCCGCCGAGGAATTTGTCGGTGACATCCTTGCCCAGCCCCACCTTGCGGAACTGGCGTCCCGGAATGCGCAGCGTCTGCGTGCGCAGCGTTGGTGCCCTGTCGGGGTCTGCCGGCCGTCCTTCCATGCGAGCTCGAACTCGCGCGGTCTCGACGTCGTGGATCTTGCCCAGGTTGTGGGCGAGCCGGCTGACTTCCAGCCAGTTGCCGTCGCAGTCGACCATGCGCCACGAGGCCAGATTGTCCACGCGCCGTGCCCCAGAGCACCGCCTTCTTGCCGCCGGCATTCATCGCGATGTTGCCGCCGATGCAGGACGCATCTGCCGACGTCGGATCGACGGCGAACACCAGTTCGCCCTTTTCCGCCGCGGCCGTTACGCGCCGCGTCACCACGCCCGCGCTCGGAGAAGATCGTGGGCACGGGCTCGGTCAGTCCGGGCAGCGCCAGGCTCTCGATGGTTCCGCAGGCGCTCCAGCTTCTCCGTGTTGATCACGGCCGAGAGCGGGTGTCAGCGGAATCGCGCCGCCGGTGTAGCCGGTGCCGCCGCCGCGCGGGATGATGGTGAGCCCGAGCTCGATGCAGCCGCGCACCAGGTCCGGGATCTCCGCTTCGCGTGTCGGGCATCAGCACCACGAAGGGATACTCCACGCGCCAGTCGGTCGCGTCGGTGACGTGCGAGACGCGCGCATACGGCGTCGAACCGGATGTTGTCCGCTGCGGGTCCGGCGCCCCAGCGCCTGCGGTCACTCTCCGACGCAGCCCCGCCCAGTTGTCGAAGTCCGTCTCGAAGCAGCGCACCGCCTGCCGCGCAGCCGTCAACAGCTCGCCGACGCGGCCGTAGCGCTTCGTATCGTTGGCGTCCCGGCGGCGGTCGACCTCGGCCAGGCGGTGATGCAGCGCCTCGACCAGCAGCCGCCGTCGGCGCTTGTTCTCGAGCAGATCGTCCTGCAGGTAGGGATTGCGGCGAACCACCCAGATGTCGCCCAGCACCTCGTAGAGCATCCGCGCCGAGCGGCCGGTGCGGCGCTCGTGCCGCAGCTCCTCGATCATCGCCCAGTGGCGCGCCCCGAGCAGGCGGATCACGATCTCGCGGTCGGAGAAGGACGTGTAGTTGTAAGGAATCTCGCGCAGCCGCGCGGACGGCTCGCTCCCGCGCTCACGCGCGGGCTCCAGCGGCAGCTCCTCCTGCGACGGTATGGCGTTCAATCAACTAAGGTAGGTCTGTGGCGCCCATGAGGTAACGGTCGCACTCGCGTGCAGCGCCGCGCCCCTCGTTGATGGCCCATACCACCAGGCTCTGCCCGCGGCGACAGTCGCCCGCCGCAAAGACGCCCTTCACATTGGTCGCGAACACGCCGTGCTCGGCCTGGATGTTCGAGCGGGAGTCGGTGCGGAGACCGAGCTCGGCAAGCAGCGGTTGCTCCGGTCCGGTAAAGCCCATCGCGAGCAGCACCAGGTCGGCGGGAATCTCACGCTCGCTGCCGGGCACATCCACCGGCGCGAAGCGCCCGGCGGAGTCCTTTTGCCAGGTGACTGCCACCGTGCTGCAGCGAGCGGACACCACCGGCGGCGTCGCCGTTCAAGCGCTTCACGGTCGTGATGTACGCGCGCGGATCCGCGCCGAACTTCGCCGCCGCCTCCTCCTGACCGTAGTCCAACTTGTAGACCTTGGGCCACTCCGGCCACGGGTTGTCGTCGGCGCGCTCCATCGGCGGCTGGGGCATGATCTCGATCTGCGTCAGGCTCTTGCAGCCCTGGCGCATGGCTGTTGCGACGCAGTCGGTGCCAGTATCGCCGCCACCCACGACGACGACGTGCTTGTCGCGTGCGTGGATGGGGCTGTGATCCGGACCGCCGTTGAGCAGCGCCTTGGTGCTTGCTGTCAGATAATCCATGGCGAAGTGCACGCCCTGGAGCTTACGGTTCTCGACGGGCAGGTCACGTGCCTGGGTGGCGCCGGTGCACACGACGATGGCATCGAAGTCCTTGAGAAGCAGCATGGGCTCGACGTTCTCGCCAACGTTGGCGCTGCATACGAGCTTCACGCCTTCCTGCTGCATCAGCTCGATGCGCCGCAGCACTACCTCCTTCTTGTCGAGCTTCATGTTGGGGATGCCGTACATCAGCAGGCCGCCCGGACGGTCTTCGCGCTCCAACACCGTCACCGCGTGGCCGGCGCGGTTCAACTGCGCGGCTGCGGCCAGTCCGGCCGGGCCGGAGCCGATCACCGCCACCCGCTTGCCGGTGCGCGCGGCGGGTGGCTCGGGCGCGATCCAGCCCTGCTCCCATCCTCTGTCGACGATGGCGTTCTCGACGCTTTTGATGGTCACCGGCGGGGCGCTGATGCCGAGCACGCACGAGCCCTCGCACGGCGCGGGGCACACGCGGCCGGTGAATTCCGGGAAGTTGTTGGTCTTGTGCAGGCGCTGGAGCGCCTCGCGCCAGAGACCCCGGTAGACGAGGTCGTTCCACTCCGGGATGAGGTTGTTCACCGGGCAGCCCGAGGCCATCCCCGAGATCAGCGTGCCGGTGTGGCAGAACGGCACACCGCAGTCCATGCAGCGGGCGGCCTGATTGCGCAGGCGCTTCTCGTCCATGTGATGGTGGAACTCCTGCCAGTCGCGCACGCGCTCGACGGGCGTGCGGTCCACGGGGAGCTCGCGCAGATACTCGATGAAACCAGTCGGCTTGCCCATCCGATGCTCGATCTCTTGTCAATTGCCGCCGACGCGCGCGAGGTCGCGCGCGTTTTCTTCGAAGGCCACCATGATGGCCTCATCGCCGGTCAGGCCCTGCTCGTGCGCCCGCCTGAGCGAGGCGACGGCACGCTTGAAGTCCTTCGGCACCACGGCGACGAACTTGGGCAACAGCCGCTCCCAATTCTCGAGCACGTAGCGCGCGCGGGCACTGGCCGCGAGGTCCCGGTGGCGCTCGATCATGCCGCGCACCCGCGCGATTTCCTCCGGCTCCTCCAGTCGCTCGAGACCCACCATCTGGGTGTTGACCTGGCCGGCGAAGCCGCCCGCTTCATCGAGCACGTAGGCGATCCCGCCTGACATGCCGGCGCCGAAGTTGCGCCCGGCCGGGCCGAGCACCACGACTCGGCCACCCGTCATGTACTCGCAGCCGTGATCGCCGACCGCCTCCACGACCGCATCGGCGCCGCTGTTGCGTACGGCGAAGCGCTCGCCCGCCATGCCGCCGATGTAAGCCTCACCGCTGGTCGCGCCGTAAAGCCCGACGTTGCCGATGATGATGTTCTCTTCCGGCGCGAACGGCGAGCCGGCCGGTGGGAAGACCACGAGCCGGCCGCCGGAAAGCCCCTTGCCGAGGTGGTCGTTGGCATCGCCTTCCAACAGGAAGGTCATGCCACGCGGCATGAACGCCCCGAAGCTCTGCCCGGCCGATCCCTTGAAACCGATTCGAATGGTGTCGTCGGGCAGACCTTCCGGCCCGTACCTGCGTGTGATCTCGCTGCCGGTGATGGTGCCGACCACACGGTTGACGTTGCGGATCGGCAGCTCGGCGCGCACCGGCTCGCCGCGCTCGATGGCCGGCCGGCAGATCTCGAGCAGCGCGGTCACGTCCAGGGATTTGTCCAGGCCATGATCCTGCTCGATCTGGCGGAAGCGGCCGACCTCGGCGCCCACATCCGGCTGATAGAGGATGTTGCTGAAGTCGAAGCCCTTGGCTTTCCAGTGATCGACGGCCTTCTTCGGGCTGAGACGGTCGACCCGGCCGATCATCTCTTCGACGTTGCGGAAACCGAGCTGCGCCATGATCTCGCGCATGTCCTGCGCGATGAAGCGCATGAAGTTGATTACGTGCTCCGGCTTGCCGGCGAACTTCTCCCGCAGGCGCGGGTCCTGAGTGGCTACACCCGCCGGGCAGGTGTTCAGATGGCAGACGCGCATCATGATGCATCCCACCGCGACCAGCGGCGCGGTCGCGAAGCCGAATTCCTCTGCTCCGAGGAGGGCCGCGATGACGACGTCGCGCCCGGTCTTCAGCTGGCCGTCCGCCTCCACCGCGATGCGGCTGCGGAGATTGTTGAGGACCAGAGTCTGATGAGTTTCCGCGATCCCAAGCTCCCACGGCAGGCCGGCGTGCGCGATCGAGGTCTGCGGCGAGGCGCCCGTACCGCCGTCATGTCCGCTGACCAGCACGACATCCGCGTGCGCCTTGGCAACGCCTGCGGCTATCGTGCCGACGCCGACCTCCGACACCAGCTTGACGCTGATGCGCGCCTCGCGGTTGGCGTTCTTCAGGTCGTGGATGAGCTCCGCCAGATCCTCGATGGAGTAGATGTCATGATGCGGCGGAGGCGAGATCAGGCCCACTCCCGCGGTGGTATGCCGGGTCTTGGCGATCCACGGATATACCTTCGTGCCGGGCAGCTGGCCGCCCTCGCCGGGCTTGGCGCCCTGCGCCATCTTGATCTGCAGCTCGCGGGCATTGACGAGGTATTGGCTGGTGACGCCGAAGCGGCCCGAGGCCACCTGCTTGATGGCGCTGTTCTTCGAGTCGCCGTTCGGCAGCGGCCGGTAGCGGTCGGGGTCCTCACCGCCTTCGCCGGTGTTGCTCTTGCCGCCGATGCGGTTCATGGCGATCGCGAGCGTCTCGTGCGCCTCCTTGCTGATCGAGCCATAGGACATGGCGCCGGTCTTGAAGCGCTTGACGATGCTCTCGACCGGCTCGACCTCCTCCACGGGCACAGGCTCGTACGCGGCGAACTCCAGCAGCCCGCGCAGGGTTGCGAGCTTCTTCGACTGCTCGTCGATCAGCTTCGCGTATGACTTGTAGGTGGCATAGCTGCCGGTGCGCACGGCCTTCTGCAGCCGATGGATGGACTCCGGGTTGAACAGATGATGCTCGCCGTCGACCCGCCACTGATACATCCCGCCCGTCTCGAGCGAGTGGCCGTTGGTCTCGCGAGTGGGGAAGGCGGCGCGGTGGCGGAGCAACACTTCCTGTGCGATGGTCTCCATGCCGATGCCGCCGATGCGCGAGGCCGTCCACGTGAAGTACTGATCGATGATGTCCTGCCGCAGGCCGACGGCCTCGAACACCTGAGCGCCGTGATAGCTCTGGATGGCGGAGATGCCCATCTTGGACATCACCTTGATGACGCCCTTGGTCGCGGCCTTGACGAAGTTCTTGCACGCGAGCCGGGCGTCGACATTGGTCACCAGTCCCTCGTGGATCATGCCTTCCAGTGTCTCGAACGCCAGGTAGGGGTTGACGACCGAGCAGCCGAAGCCGATGAGGAGAGCGAAGTGATGCACCTCGCGGGCCTCCCCCGTCTCGAGGGCGAGGCTGACACGCGTGCGCAGCCCCTGGCGAATCAGGTAATGATGCACCGCGCTCACCGCGAGCAGGGCCGGCACCGCGGCGAATTCGCGGCTGACGCCGCGGTCGCTCAGGATGAGGATGTTGACTTCCTCGTCCTCGATCAGACGTCGCGCCGCCAGGCACAGCTCCTCCACCGACTTGGTGAGTCCCTTCTCGCCGCGAGTCGCGCGGAAGAGGATCGAGAGCGTGCCGACCTTGAGGCCGGGCAGGGCGACGCCGGCGTACCTTGGCGAATTCCTCGTTGGTGAGGATCGGGCCCTTGAGCTCGAGCCGGCGGCAGTCCGCGGGCTGCGGCCGCAGCAGATTGCCCTCGGAGCCGAGCCATACCTCCGAGGCGGTGATCAACTCCTCGCGGATGCAGTCGATCGGCGGGTTCGTCACCTGCGCGAACAGCTGCTTGAAGTAGTCGTAGAGCAGGCGCGGCCGGTCCGAGAGCGCCGCCAGCGGTGTGTCGTTGCCCATCGAGCCCACCGCCTCGACGCCGTTCTTCGCCATTGGCTCGAGCAGGGTGCGCTGGTCCTCGAACGTGTAGCCGAACGCGATCTGTCGCGCGCGCAGCGTAGCGGGATGCGTCGGCGGCAGCTCCGCGACTGGCGGGAGATCCTTCAAATGTACCAGGTGCTCGTCCAGCCACACCCGATACGGATGCTCGGTCGCGACGGTGCGCTTGATCTGCTCATCGCCGATGATGCGGCCTTGCTCGGTGTCGACCAGGAACATCCGTCCCGGCTGCAGGCGCCCCTTCCGCACGACGTCCTGGGGTGGCACGTCGAGCACGCCGGCCTCGGAGGCCATGATGACGAGGTCGTCCTTGGTGACGTAGTAGCGGGACGGCCGCAACCCGTTCCGGTCGAGCACGGCGCCGATCCTCTTGCCGTCGGTGAAGGCGATCGAGGCCGGCCCGTCCCAGGGCTCCATGAGGCTCGAGTGATATTGGTAGAACGCCTTGAGATCCGGGTCCATGCTGTCATGGTTCGACCACGGTTCCGGAATCAGCATCATCATGGCGTGCGGCAGGGAGCGCCCCGCGAGCACCAGCAGCTCCAGTGTGTTGTCGAGCATCGCCGAATCGCTGCCGTTCGGGTTGACGACCGGCAGGATCTTTGGCGTGTCCTCGCCGAAGAGATCGGAGGCGAACAGTGCCTCGCGCGCCTTCATCCAGTTGAAGTTGCCGCGCAAGGTATTGATCTCGCCGTTGTGGGCGAGATAGCGGTAGGGATGCGCGCGGTCCCAGCTGGGGAATGTGTTGGTGCTGAAGCGGGAGTGCACCAGCGCCAGCGCCGTCTCCATGGCCGGGTGCTCGAGGTCGGTGAAATACCTGGTGAGCTGCTCGGTGAGCAGCATTCCCTTGTAGACGAAGGTCTTGTGCGAGAGGCTGCAGAGATACCAGTACTCCGCGCCGTCGATGGTCGAGGTGCGGATCTCGCTGTAGGCGCGCTTCCTGATGATGTAGAGCTTGCGCTCGAATTCAGCCTCGTCGCGCACGGCGGGGCCGCGCCCGATGAATACCTGCCGGATGAAAGGCTCGCTGGCGCGGGCGGTCTCGCCGAGGGAGCTGTTGTTCACCGGCACCGTGCGCCAGCCGAGGACGATCTGCCCCTCGGACTGGATGATGTGCTCGAATACCTCGACCAGCCGCCGCCGCCGGGTCGGATTGCGGGGGAAGAAGATGAGCCCGCTCGCATACTCCCCGGGACCGGGGAGCGAGAAGAGCCGGTCCTTCTTTGCCACGTGCTGGAAATAGGCGTGCGGCATCTGGATGAGGACGCCCGCGCCATCGCCGGTATTCGCCTCGCAGCCGCAGGCGCCCCGGTGATCGAGGTTGCGCAGCACCTGGATGGCCTGCTCCAGGATGCGATGCGACTTGCGGCCCTTGACGTCGACGACGAACCCCACGCCGCAGGCCTCGTGCTCGAACCACGGGTCGTAGAGCCCCTGCTTTCCCGGGGCGAGGTGCGGGGGACGGCGCTGCGCTCCCGGGGATCCGGGACGGCGCGCCGCGGCACTCCGGCGCTGATGTCGCATGGCTGATCGGCCTCTGGTTGCTGGAAAAGCAGGCGCACATTCCCATTCACCGGTGCGAGTCCCCATCTGTAGGGTGGGTCTCGCCGGTGGCGCCCGCATAATGTCTAAAGACTGGAGGCGGCTCGCGGCGCTGCACCTGGACGCTCGAGATGGAGTCCAGGCAGCGCGTGCCCGTCTGAGCCGCCGATATAAGCCCGATAATATCCGCCCCTGGCACCGGGTCAATGGCGCTGCTGGCCTTTTTGCGGACATTTATGAAAATTGCAACCTTCAATGTGAATGGCATCGGCAGCCGACTGCCGGCGCTCCTCGAATGGCTCGACCGGGAGTCGCCTGACGTCGCCTGTCTGCAGGAGCTCAAGGCCCCGGATGCCGCCTTTCCGGTGGCTGCGATCCGCCTGGCCGGCTATGAAGCGGTGTGGCACGGCCAGCGCTCGTTCAATGGCGTTGCCATCCTCGCCCGGGACACGCCGCCGGTCGAGATCCGCCGCGGCTTGCCCGGCGATCCCGACGACACGCACAGCCGCTACATCGAGGCCGAGGTCGGTGGGGTCGTAATCGGCTGCCTTTACCTGCCGAACGGCAACCCGCAACCGGGTCCGAAGTTCGACTACAAGCTGGCCTGGTTCGAGCGGTTCATCCGGCATGCGGAGACGCTGCGCGATCTCGGCAAGCCGGCCGTGCTGGCCGGCGACTACAACGTCGTGCCGACAGACTCCGATGTCTACGACGCGACGAACTGGCGCAAGGACGCCCTGCTACAACCGCAAAGCAGAGCTGCCTATCAGCGTCTGCTCGATCAGGGCTGGGTGGATGCTTTGCGCGTACGTCATCCGGGAGAGCGGATATATACGTTCTGGGATTACTTCCGCGATCACTGGAAGCGCAACGCCGGACTACGCATCGATCATCTCCTCCTCAGTCCAAGCCTTGCGCCGCGGCTCATTGATGCCAACGTCGACAGCTGGGTTCGTGGCGGTGAGAAGCCGAGCGATCACGCACCCACTTGGGTGCGGCTCGCGCCACCGTGACTTGCCTTCAGCGGGAACCCGGCGGCCACTTTTTGCATTTCTACACCGATTCCCTAGAGTAGGGCGGTGAGCGGATCGACGCGCAGCGACAAACTGGCTCTTACGGCCCTCGCCCTGTTTCTGGACGTCGATGGCACGTTGCTCGAGATTGCCCCAACCCCGTATGCGGTGTCGGTTTCCGGCGACGTACGCGAGCGGCTGCGGGCTCTCTCCAGCGCCAGCGGCGGGGCCGTTGCGCTCGTCAGCGGACGCGCAATCGCGGATCTCGACGTGCTGTTTGCGCCCCTGAGGCTGCCGTCGGCGGGTCTGCACGGCTTCGAGCGACGCGGCGCCAGTGGGTACCGCACGCGGCCGCTTCCATCCGACGCTGCACTCGAGGCCGCGCGCGGCGCAATGTTGGATCTTGCGGAGCGGCACGCGGGCCTGCTGGTTGAAGACAAGCGGTTCGCGCTGGCCCTACACTATCGCGAGGCGCCGCACCTGGAGGACGCTGTCGTGAAAGCTATGGAGAATGTTGCGACCCGGCTCGCCGGGGAGCTGGAGCTGCAACGCGGTAAGATGGTCGTGGAGCTCCGCCCCGCCGGGGCGACCAAGGCGGAGGCCGTGACCGCGTTCCTCGCCGAGGCGCCCTTTACCCGCCGTCTGCCCATCTTCATCGGCGATGACTTGACGGACGAGCCGGCGTTCGAGCTGGTCAATCGCTTCGACGGGCTGTCGGTCGTAGTGGGCGCGAGACGGCCTTCCGCTGCGCGGGCCTGTCTCGCGGATGTGACTGCGGTCCATGACTGGCTTGGGCAGTTGCAGGCGGAGCCGGCCGCCGCGCTGCGCCGGCTGTCCGCTCCGCAGCGCTTGCGGAGTCAGTCCTGATGGCCCGGCTGATCAACGTTTCCAATCGCGTGCCGCTCGCGAAAACCGCGGCGCCCGGCGGGCTCGCAGTCGGCGTGCTCGCTGCCATGCGTGCGCGCGGCGGACTCTGGTTCGGGTGGAATGGGGAGACCAGCAGCCACGAGCCCGGGGAGCCGGAGATCACCAACCGCGAGTCACTGAGCTACGCCACCATCCCGCTGCCGCAGTCGCTCTACGAGCGCTACTACAGCGGCTTCGCCAACGGCACGCTCTGGCCGCTCTTTCACTACTTCCTCGCCGGCTTTCGCTACGAGGACCAGGAATACGCCGCCTACCTGCAGGCCAACGCACTGTTTGCCTCGCGGCTCGCGCCGCTGCTCGCGCCCGGCGATCTGATCTGGGTGCACGACTATCACCTGATTCCCCTGGCGGAGAGGCTGCGCGCACTGGGTGCACGCCAGCCGATCGGCTTCTTCCTGCACATTCCCTTCCCGCACTTCGAGGTGCTGCGCGCACTGCCGCCATTCGCTGAGCTCGTGCGCGCGCTACTGGCATACGACCTCATCGGCTTTCAGACGGAGACCGATCGCGAGGGTTTTCTTGCCGCGGCGCGCATCGTCCTGGGCCCTGAAGCGGTCGGAGAGGACGGCGCGGTGAGCGACAACGGCCGCGCGACCCGCACTGGCGTCTACCCCATCGGAGTCGACGTCGATGCGATCGCGCAAAGCGCCGGCAAGGCGTCAGGCTCGGCGCCGGTGCAGCGGATGATGCAGAGCCTCGTCGGTCGGCGGCTCATCGTCGGCGTCGACCGGCTCGACCACAGCAAGGGCCTGCTCGAGCGCTTCCAGGCGTACCGGCAATTCCTCGAGAGCTATCCGGAGCAGATCGGGCAGGTCACCTTCCTGCAGATCGCGCCGCTCGGGCGGCAGAAGGTGCAGGCCTACGCCCAGATCCGCGACGCGCTCGAGCAAAGCTCGGGGCGCACCAACGGCCGCTTCGCCGACGCCGACTGGACGCCCATCCGTTATCTCAACCGCAACTTCCCGCATGCAACGCTGATGGGCTTCCTGCGGGCCGCCCAAGTGTGTCTCGTGACCGCGCTGCGCGACGGCATGAATCTCGTCGCGAAGGAGTTCATCGCGGCGCAGGATCCCGAGGATCCGGGCGTGCTCGTGCTCTCCAATCGCGCGGGCGCGGCCTACGAGCTGACCGAGGCGCTGCTCGTCAACCCCTACGACATCAAGGGCATCGCCCGCGCAATCCAGCGCGCGCTCACCATGCCGCTTGCGGAGCGCCGCGCGCGCCATGCGACCTCCCTTGCCACGTTGCGCGAGAACGATATCCACCGCTGGCATACCCGCTTCATCGACGACCTGCAGGCCGCGAATCCTTCATTGGCGCAAATTGCTCCCGGCAATTTGCGCGGCCAGCCCCGTAACGGGATTCGTCCCGCGGCCCAGGGAGCGGCCCAGGGCCGCTTACCGGATCGCTTTCGGGCTGGAGATTGAGCCGCGCATCACCAGCTCGAGATCGAGGCGCGGGCGCGGGATGGGCCGCGGCCAGCCGTGCCGATGCGGCCGGTGTTGGATGATGAGGTCGGCGGCGATCCGCGCGATCTCCCGCACCGGCTGACGGACCGTGGCGAGCTGGGGCCAGATCATGCTGGCCACCGGCGCATCGTCGAAGCCGGCGATCGACAGCTCCCCCGGCAGCTCGAGTCCCAGCTGCCGCGCCGCACAGGCCGCCGCCGCCGCCATGTCGTCGTTGCTGGCAAAAATCGCCGTCGGCCGCGAGCTCGAGCCCAGAATGCGCCGCGCGCACTCCAGGCCATCGGAGAACTCGAAATTGCCCGTCTGTACCAGCTCGGGCGCGATGCTGACGGCGCGCGCGTGCATGGCGTCCGCGAAGCCGAGGTAACGCTGCTCGGTCGCCCGGTGTCCCGACGGCCCCAGCATGAAGCCGATTCGCCGGTGCCCGTGCTGCAGCAGCTGCACTGTCATCTGCCGCGCCGCCGCGCGGTCGTCCGTGTCGACCGAGGGCGAGTCGACCGGCTCGCGCATGGGAGCGATGTGCACGGCCGGTACGCCGGCCTCCGCGAGCGCCGCGCGCACCACCGGATGGTCGCTCAACGGCGGTAGCAGGATGGCGCCTTCCAGCCGCAATTGCCGCACCAGCATGCTCACATCGCGCGCCATCTCCTTGCTCGAGATGTCGAGCGGCTGCACCATCAGATGCAGGTCGGATTCGCGGCAGCGCTGCACGGCGCCGGTCTGGAACTCGTTCAGGTAGTCGCCCGGCTTGTCGTAGAAGAGACCGATGAGGAACGAGCGGGCACCGGCCAGGCCCCGGGCGTTGAGATTTGGCTGATAATCGAGCTGCCGGATGGCTTCCAGGATGCGTTCGCGCGTTTCATCCCGGACGCCGCGCTCGTTGTTGATCACCCGGGAGACGGTCTTGGGAGAGACCCGCGCCCGATCCGCTACCATCTGGATGGTCGCGGGGCCGCGTCGCTCGCTCATCTCGTTGTTCATGAGGGTACGATAAGACAAATGTCAACGCTGTCAACCGGCGCGTCCGTCCTCGACCTGCTCGTCGTGGTCATATGCGCCGGAGGCATCGTCGGGTTCGGGCTGGCTGTCTCGCGCCGCAAGGCCAAAGCGGAGGAGTATTTCCTCGCTTCGCGCGCCTCGCGCTGGCCGGCGATCGGACTCGCGCTGTTCGCTTCCAACATCTCCTCGACGGCGATCGTCGGGCTGGCCGGAGCCGCCTACGTCATGGGCATCTCCGTGTACGACTACGAGTGGTCGGCCGGTGTCGTGCTCGTCTTCTACTGCATCTTCCTGCTGCCATTCGTGCTGCGCAGCCGCGCCTACACCATGCCGGAGTTTCTCGAGCGCCGCTACGATGGGCGCGTGCGCCTGTACTTCGCCGCGCTCAACGTTTTCCTCAACGTTTTCGTGGATTCGGCGGCGGCGCTCTACTGCGGCGCGCTCGTGTGCCGCATGCTGCTGCCCGGGCCCCCGCTCTGGGCGATCATCGCCGTCCTGGCGGGAGCGGCCGGTCTCTACACCATGGCGGGCGGGCTGCGGGCCGTGATCTACACGGAGGTGGCGCAGGCGGTGCTGCTGATCACGGGTGCGGTCACCATCTCGGTCGCCGCATTCACGCGCGCGGGGGGCTGGCACGCCATTGCACACGGGGTCGATCCGGCCATGCTGTCGTTGATCCGGCCGGCCGGCGATCCCGGCGTCCCCTGGCCCGGGCTGGTGCTCGGTATCCCGGTGCTCGGGTTCTACTACTGGTGCACCAACCAGTACATGGTGCAGCAGACGCTGGCCGCACGGAGTCTCGACGACGGCCGCGGCGGTGCGCTGTTCGCCGGTCTGCTGAAGCTGACCGTGCTCTTCCTGATGATCCTGCCCGGCACATTCGCACTCGTGCTCTATCCGCACCTCGAGCGTCCGGACCTGGTCTATCCGACGCTGATGCTGCGCCTCCTCCCCGCAGGCTTGCTGGGACTCGTCGCGGCCGGCTTCGTCGCCGCCACCATGGCCTCGGTCGCCTCCACACTCAACTCCGCCTCCACCATCATCACCATGGATGTGGTGAAGCGGATCGCTCCCGGTCTGCCGGAAGGCAAGATCGTGCGCATCGGGCGCCGGAGCATGGTGGGGCTGTTGCTCGTCGCGGTGCTGTGGGCGCCGCAGCTGCCCGGATTCGGTACCCTCTGGCAGTATCTGCAGGCGATGCTGGCCTATGCGGTGCCACCGGTCGTCGCGTTGGTTCTGACCGGCACCTTCTGGCGCGGCGCCAATGCGGCGGGCGCGGCGGCCACGCTGGCGCTCGGCACGGCCTGCGGCCTCGCGCTTTTCATCGCGAACGTGCCGCTGCACCTGCTGCATCTTCACTTCCTGTATGTTGCACCGCTCCTGCTGGCCCTGGACACGGCGATTCTGGTCGCCGTGAGCCTTTGGCGGGGTGCGCCTGCGTCCGCGGTCGCCTCGGAACTGGTTTGGACCCCCGCGCACTACCGCGCGGAGACGGAGCGGCTGCGGTCCGTCGCGCCCTGGCGCAATTACCGGGTGCAGGCCCTGGGCCTGCTGATCCTGACCGCCGTCGTGGTCGTTGTCTTCCGTTAGCCGAGCGCCGATTCATTCCGCGCGCACCACCGGCTGACACTGACAGCGGGTTGGCGGCGCTTGAAACTGGATGACGCCTACGTGCCCCTGCAGCGACATTCGCTCCGCTCAATTCCGGTCGCTCAGAGGGAGTGAAGCGGACGTTGAGTTATTTAAATCCACTTTTGGCGGCCGCAGCAACGACGGCTGTTCCCAAGGACGATGCGGGTACGGCCCACGGGAACAAGGTCTATCGAGGCAAGGATGAGGTCCGTACCTACTGGAGGGACGTTAGCGGACCCTTCCGACCCCAGAACCATTGGCTAGGGTACACGCCTGCGTTCCGAATGCATGCTCACGCCAAGGGCCATACCGGGACGCTGTACTTTGATCTGTGGATGGATGCGGATCGCAACGTGATCGGCGCGCACTCGTTCTCCGACATGACACTCGCGCGCGTGCACGGTCACTGGCTCGTCAAGACCATCAAGGTCGGAAAGGTGGAGAAGCTCTGAAGCAACTAGGCGAGATCAGGGGTAACCGGCGGGTATGTGAATGCTCGTTGAGGGATGCTAACGGTCGTCCGACGACCGCTTTCCGGAAATCTGCATCCGTACCGCCAATGTCTCCCATTGGCCGGTCAGCGACCGAGGGGCGCCGCCGACCGGCGTGCCAAACGCGCTACACCTCCGTTTGTTCTGCCATTTCGAGCGCATCATCGCCTTCGATGCCCAAGTACCGCACGGTGCTTTCCAGCTTGCTGTGCCCGAGCAAGAGCTGGACGGCGCGAAGGTTCTTTGTTCGTCGGTAGATAAGGGAGGCCTCGGTGCGCCGCAGCGTGTGCGTTCCGTAAGCCGCCGGATCCCGACCGATCGCACCCACCCAGTGACGGACGATGCGAGCATACGTACGTGTGGATGGGTGGGGCGAACGGCGAAGCCTGCTCGGGAACAGGAAATCGTCTCCTCTCGGACCTCGTTGTCGAATCCACGCGTCCAAAGACTCCCGCGTTTGTTCCGTAACCTCGAATCGCACCGGGCGCTGAGCTTTCTGCTGCACAACAATCCGGCGAGGGGGGGCGCCCGACACACCGTGGTGTAACGCGAATTGCTTCATCCTTTGAACCCCTTCGCCACCAGATAGACCTCGCGCGATTCCTTGCGCGAGGCAGCGGGCTTGCGGATGAGCACCTTCGCGAAGTGTGCCCGCAGCTCCTTCAAGTACTGATCCGACCCCGAGCCTTGAAACATCTTGGCCGCGAAGCTCGCACCAGGCTTCAAGGTCTTGCACACTGTGTCGAGCGCCAGCTCCAGGAAATGGATTGACCTCGCCTGATCGGCCGAATCGATTCCGCTGATGTTCGGTGCGATATCGGAAATGATCAGATCGAACTTTGTGCCGCGAAGCCAGTCGAGCACCTGCTGCACGATGGCCTCTTCAGTAAAATCGCCCTGGATGAAATCGACATTCTCCAGCTCCTCCATCGGCAGAATGTCCGTCGCGAGCACGCGTCCTTTTTCGCCGACGAGCTTGCCGGCCACCTGCGACCAACCGCCGGGCGCGGAGCCGAGGTCCATGATCCGCATGCCGGCGCGGATCAGTTTGTCTTTCTCATTGAGCTCGATCAACTTGTAGGCCGAACGCGAACGATAACCGTCCCTCTGTGCCTGCTTGACGAAAGGATCACTGAGGTGGCGGGAGAGCCAGCTGGCGCTGCTTTTCGTTCGGGGCATCTTCCCGGGGAGCTACGGGTTATACTCGCCGGATTCTACTCCTCTGCCGGATTTACCGGCCAGGAAGATGCCCGTGATCCGCATTACCGAGCTGCCATTGCCGCTCGATTACACGCCTGAGGCGCTACGTCAGGCCATTTTGCGGCGTCTTGCCATCCCCGCGGCCGAATTGCTCGATTTCAATCTGTTCAAGCGCAGTTACGACGCGCGCAAGAAGAACAGCGGCATCTTCTTCATCTGTATCGTCGATGTCACGGTGCGTGACGAAGCCGCCGTGCTGAAACACCTGGTGCGGGATCGCCAGGTCGGCGTCTCACCGGATACGAGCTATCACCCGGTTGCGCAAGCCCCGACGCAACTCAAGGAACGACCGCTGGTCGTCGGGTTCGGCCCCTGCGGACTATTCGCGGCGCTCCTGCTCGCGCAAATGGGCTTCAGGCCCATCGTACTGGAACGCGGCCGTGACGTACGACGCCGAACGCGCGACACCTGGGCCCTGTGGCGGGAGAACACGCTGACACCGGAATCCAATGTTCAGTTTGGCGAGGGCGGCGCGGGCCTGTTTTCCGACGGCAAGCTCTACAGCCAGATCAAAGACCCGAAATTCTATGGCCGCAAGGTGATGCGAGAGTTCGTGCGTGCCGGTGCACCGGCGGAAATTCTCTATGTCAGCAAGCCGCACATCGGCACGTTTCGCCTGACGGGCGTCGTATCGAAGATGCGCGAGGAGATCATCTCGCTCGGCGGTGAAATACGCTTCGAGAGCAAGGTTACCGATCTGCTCATCGAACGGGGACGGATCGAAGGTGTGGTGCTGGCGAGCGGGGAGACTCTATATAGCCGCCACGTGGTGCTCGCGCTGGGGCACAGCTCCCGCGACACCTTCCGCATGCTGGAGCACCGGCGCGTCTATCTCGAGGCCAAACCCTTTGCCATCGGCCTGCGCATCGAGCATCCGCAATCGCTGATTGACGTCGCCCGCCTCGGGCGTTTTGCCGGTCACCCGCAACTGGGTGCCGCCGACTACAAACTGGTACATCACGCCCGCAATGGGCGTTCGGTCTACAGCTTCTGCATGTGTCCCGGCGGCACGGTGGTCGCCGCCACTTCCGAGCCGGAGCGTGTGGTCACCAACGGCATGAGTCAGTATTCACGCAACGAGCGCAATGCCAACGCGGGCATCGTGGTCGCCATCAATCCCGAGCCGGACTTCCCCGGCGGACCGCTCGCGGGCGTTGAACTCCAGGAGGCGTGGGAATCCAAGGCCTATCTCTCAGGCGGTAGCGACTACTGCGCGCCGGGACAGCTGGTTGGCGATTTTCTGCGCGGTGTCGGCTCCACACAGCTCGGCGAGATCGTTCCTTCGTATACGCCGGGCGTGCGGTTGGGTGATCTGTCGCAGGCCCTGCCGGACTATGCCATCAACGCCATACGCGAGGCACTGCCTGCATTCGGTAAGCAGTTCCCCGGCTTCGATCGAGACGATGCCGTGCTCACCGCCGTAGAAAGTCGCACCTCTTCGCCGGTGCGCATCACGCGCGACGCTGAATCGCTGCAGAGTCTCAACGTGCGTGGGCTCTATCCTTGCGGTGAAGGTGCGGGTTATGCCGGTGGCATCCTCTCGGCAGGTGTCGATGGCATCAAGGTAGCCGAAGCGGTCGCGCGGAGCCTGTCGTGAAATTCGAAGACATGAAGAAACTTCGTCAGAGGAAGTTCCGCGAGCAGTTCGGTTGTTTCCTGCTGGAAGGCGAGCATCTGGTGCAGGAGCTGCAGAAGGCTGCGATTCATGACGCACGGCTGCGCGCCAGCGAAATCTATCTCACGCGGGAATATGCGCACTGGACAAGCGAGCTTCCGATTCACGTACTCAATTCCCGCCACATGGCGCAGCTCAGTGAGACGCGCTCACCGCAGGGTATTGCTGCGATCGCGCCGTTACTGGCGGCACCCGCGCAGCAGCCCGGTGAGCGCGCCATCTATCTGCATGAGATTCAGGACCCGGGAAATCTCGGCACGATCCTGCGCTCGCTCGCCTGGTTCGGTAGCTTCCGCTGTCTGCTCAGCCCCAATAGTGTGGACGTGCATAACGGCAAGTCGGTGCGCGCTAGCATGGGAGCCATCTTTCATGTGCCGGTGGAACTCGATGTGCCCTTGCAGGCACTGCCGGGGCGCTTCGGTCGGATCGCCATTCTCGATCTGCAGGGTAAGCCAATCTCTGCGCCGGAGTTTCGCGACTTCGATTGCTACATCTACGGCAATGAAGCTCGGGGTTTGCCGCGTGAGGCCCTAAGTGGGATGAATGCAATGCCGTTCACGATTGCGGGAACGGGGGCGATTGAATCGCTGAATGTTGCGACGACGGTGAACATCTGTCAGTACGAGCTGACGCGGTCATCGTAAACCGGCGCCGTCGGCACCTCGACTCCGGGCTGTCGCTCTGCGCGCGTTCCGCCATCGGGTGCTCGGCACGCAGTACTCAAGCACGAACACCGAGGTTTCAGGTTTTGATTCAGTAATACCGCCCCAGCCGATGGCCGTTCAGGCTGTTCTGACCGTCCGCTATGGGCGAAGCGCTGATGTCTCTTCCGGGCACGACCGCTGTTGATTGCATCCCGATGGAAGGGCTCCTCCGCTACTGATCGACCGGCAGTCCGCCGCAAGTAGAAGGCTCAGCAGGAAGACTTGGCAATAGACGGAGCGCATGGCGCGGCCCTCTCGATTCCTCCGGGAACATGGTGAGTATGCCGAGTGCAAGGCGCGAGCGTTACATCCCCTCTGCCGCGTAGTGCGCCATCTCCCGAGCGACCGCTTTCGAGCGCCTGCGTCTGGCGAATCGAGGGGCAGCTTATGGCTGCTGTGCATAAATCTGCATAGTTGAGCGCTACGCATAGTGGCCGAAAGCTGCTCCTTCGTCCCTCTCCTGAGCTACCCGAACGCACGAGTAAACAGCCCATCCAGGGCAGCTATGATCGCATCGGCCTCATCGGCAAGCGATCCCACACGCTCGCCCAGGTGCTCGTTGGCGATCGATACAATCTCCAACGGATGTAACACTACTACGACCCCCTTGACCTTGAAGGTCGGATTGAGGCGCGGATCGGGAATCCGACTGAGCTCCGCCTTTCGCACGAGCGGGATCACAACACGGCGACGATAGCTGTCGAATAGGCGAGATTGAGCGACGACCACGAACGGAATGCTGTCTCTGTGCCTGCCGACATTGCGATGAACAGCGAATTGTGCCATCAGAGCGTCGAATGGTCGTCGGCGAACGAGCCGTTACGTTCCCCAAAGTCATTCCACAAAGCGGCTGTGGCGCGCGCCTCCTCGACAATGCTCGACCGGCGTTCCCGCTCTTTGGACACGAAATCGGCGAGGAGCGATTCGACGACTCCGGAGAGGTTGTCCGTAAAGCCCTTGACCTCTTCTACGAGGTCCGCACTCAATGTGAGGTTGACCGGGCGTTTGCGTATCGTTCTTGTGGTGCTGCGCTTCACTTCGATGCCTCGGTGATTGTTCTATGCGCATTATATGCGCATAGAAAGGGTGATGCAACGCCATTCGGCGAAGAACCAAGACTTGGCAGTATCAACCACACCCGCCCAATGACCGGAATGTGAAAGCTCATGGAGCGAGCGTCAACGGCGTTTCATGGCCGCACCCCGCCCAGCAGCAGCCGAGAGGCACACGCCGACCCACTGCTGCCAATCAACTCGCGGGGATCAGCGGTGGACTACCCGGAGTAAGATCCTACGTTCAGGTGCCAGCCGAAGAGACGTGAATGTTCATATAGGCGTCATTCAGATCGGCCGGAGCGGAGGTTCCCAGTGTCACCGATCCCCGCAAGCAAGCGATGTTTACATCGGTTTTCTTGATTTCAACTGAAGTCTGGCCGCGCACTCAGATTGCGCGGGAGCGCTTGCGCTTCGGAGTTTGCGACGCGACCGGCTGAGCCGATACTCTGACGAAATCGATGAATGCTCGTAGCGGGGCGGGCACGAGGCGCCGTCCGGAGTAGTAGAGAAACGGCCCTGAGAATCGCTGCCACCACGGTTCGAGGACAGGCTCGAGCGCGCCGCTGTCAAAATGCGGGCGCAGCCAGTCGTCGAAGAGGCAGATGATGCCGACGCCAGCAATCGCGGCATCGACGGCGAGATCGGTCGCGGCGCCGACGCTCACGAGCAGTGGCCCCGTCGGCTCGATCCGCAGCACCTCGCCGGCGCGCTCGAATTCCCACGGCGACATCGCGCCGCTGCTGAAGCGGCCGCGCAAGCACGCGTGCTCGAGGAGCTCGCGCGGATGCTGGGGACGGCCGTGGCGATCGAGATAGGCGGGAGCCGCAGCAGCCGCGAAACGCTGCGTACGCGGACCGATCGGCACGGCGATCATGTCCTGCTCCAAGCGCTCGTCATAACGGATCCCCGCGTCAAACCCGGCGCCGAGCACATCGATGAAGCTATCCTCGGCGACCACTTCCAATCGAATCTCCGGATAAGCTGCCAGAAAGCGCGGCACGATCCCTGGAAGAACGAGCCGCGCCACGCCGATCGGCACATTGAGCCTGAGTGTACCCGCGGGCTTGTCGCGAAATCCGTTCACCACATCAAGAGCCGACTCCACTTCAGTCAGCGCCGGAGAGAGTCGCTCAAACAGCCGCTTACCGGCCTCGGTGGGGGCGACGCTTCGCGTCGTTCGATTGAGGAGCCGAATGCCGAGCTGCGTTTCAAGTCGACGCACCGCTTCGCTGAGGCCGGATGCGCTCGTGTTCGTTGCACGCGCAGCCTCACGAAAGCCTCCTGCGCGAGCTACGGTCACGAAAGCGTTCAGATCACCGAGATCGGTCTTCACTGTTCGAGATCCCGCACAGCACGTACCGATTATGCCGGATTATCGCGCGTGCGAACAGGGGCTAGATTGTGCTCACTCTGACAGGAGATCGATTATGTCCACCGTTGATAAGTCCGGCACATTCACCCTCGGCGCGAATCGCTCCGCAAGGCGGCTCGGGTACGGCGCCATGCAGCTCGCGGGCCCCGGCGTATTCGGTCCGCCGAAGGATCCAACAGCAGCGCTCGCCGTCTTACGCGAGGCGGTGGCGAGCGGTGTAAACCACATCGACACCAGCGACTTCTACGGTCCGCACGTCACTAATCAGCTGATTCGCAAGGCGCTGCATCCGTATGCCGATGACCTGATCATTGTGACCAAGATCGGGGCCCGGCGCGGCACGGACGGATCATGGCTACCGGCTTTCTCCCCGAAAGAGCTGACCGAGGCGGTGCACGACAACTTGCGAAACCTCGGCCTGGACGTGATCGATGTGGTCAACCTTCGCAGCATGTTCGGCATTCATGGACCCGCCGAGGGCTCAATCGAGCAGCCGCTCAGCGCACTGGCTGAACTTCAGCGCAAGGGATTGGTACGTCACATCGGATTAAGCAACGTTTCGCCTGCGCAGATCGAGGAAGGGCGCCGGATCTGCGAGATCGTCTGCGTGCAGAACCACTACAACTTGGCGCATCGGGCGGATGATGCACTGATCGATGAGCTTGCCCGCCACGGCATCGCCTATGTGCCGTTCTTTCCGCTTGGCGGCTTCACGCCCCTGCAGTCATCGACTCTCACCGATGTGGCAGTCCGACTTGGGGTCACGCCGATGCAGGTCGCGCTCGCTTGGCTGTTGCGCCGCGCGCCGAATATCCTTCTCATCCCTGGTACCTCGTCGGTCGCGTACCTCCGCGAGAACCTTGCCGCCGCGCATTTGACGCTGTCGCCACAAATTTCGGCGGAATTGGACGCGATCAACGCTCCGGCGGTCGATAGGGAGCACCGAGCACCGTCGTCGAAGGCGGACAATACCCCCATTGATTACGAATGACTTTTGGGCCGCGGGACACGTTGCGAATGATGTAACGACTGGCAACCGCCGGCCATAGGTAGTTTCAACGGCATAGCGATCACGGGGGTGATGGCACTCGATCAAGGTGCAGCGCCTTATGGAGAAATACTTCCGCTGACGTCCCTTCCCGTGGTGTACGAGTTTTCTGATCTTCCTCTTCGGATCCGAGCCTTAGCTCGGTATCCGTAAGGCATACGCGGTCCCCGAAGGGGCCGCGGAGGCTGCAGAGGCGGTCATCGTGAGTCTGGTTTAAGGTTGGGGTTACCACACCATCAATCTGAACCGGAGAACATCACGATGACCACCAAGAGCAATATGGCACTCGCCGAGCTTGTGGAAAAGGGCGCCGATGCCGATCTGCTGCGGGAGATGATCCAGTACGTCGCCCAGCGCATGATGGACATGGACGTGGAGAGCCTGTGCGCGGCCGGGTACGCCGAGAGGAGCCCCGAGCGGCTCAACAGCCGCAATGGCTACCGGGAGCGGCTCTGGGAGACGCGCGCCGGATCGGTGGATCTGAAGATCCCGAAGCTGCGCAAAGGCAGCTATTTTCCCGGATTTCTCGAGCCGCGACGCACCGCCGAGAAAGCCCTCGCCGCCGTCATCCAGGAGGCCTACATCCAGGGCGTCTCCACCCGCTCGGTCGACGAGCTGGTGAAGGCGATGGGCATGAGCGGCATCAGCAAGAGCCAGGTCTCGCGGCTGTGCGGCGAGATCGACGAGCGGGTCAACGCCTTCCTCAACCGCCCGATCGAGGGCGACTGGCCGTACCTGTGGATCGATGCCACGTACCTGAAAGTGCGGGAGGCCGGCCGGATCGTGTCGGTCGCCGTAATAATTGCCGTAGCCGTGAACACCGACGGGACTCGGGAAGTGCTCGGTATGGCGATCGGACCCTCGGAGGCGGAACCGTTCTGGACGAGCTTCCTGCGCTCCCTCACCCGCCGAGGCCTGCGGGGCGTGAAGCTCGTGATCTCCGATGCGCACCTTGGCATCAAGGCCGCCGTCGCCAAGGTGCTGAAGTCCACCTGGCAGCGCTGCCGCGTGCATTTTCTGCGCACGGCGCTCGCGCATGCCGGCAAGGGTCAGCGGCAGATGGTGCTCGCGCTGATCAACACCGTGTTCGCGCAGGACACGCACGAAGCGGCCATCGAGCAGTGGCGCGCCGTGGCCGATCAGCTGCGAACCAAGTTCCCCAAGCTCGCGGCGTTGATGGACGATGCCGAGCCCGACGTGCTCGCCTTCATGACCTTCCCGAAGGCGCACCGCGTGCAGATCCATTCCACGAACCCGCTGGAGCGACTCAACGCCGAGATCAAGCGGCGCACCGATGTCGTCGGCATCTTCCCGAACGAAGCCGCCATAACGCGTCTGGTTGGCGCGCTGCTGCTCGAGCAGAACGACGAGTGGCAACTGCAGCGCCGATACTTGCAGCTTGAAGGATTGCAGGCGCTGACCGACAATCAGCCCGCTCGGTTGTCCGCCGTGGTCAACTGAGCACGAGCCCAACCGAACCGGAACTCACGACTCGTACACCACATCCGGGGACACGATCATACTTCCGAACAGCTTCAGCTGGATTTATACGACGACGGGCTCGAATTCGTACGACAATCTCTTCTATGCGAATGGCTCGCCACCGGTGTGTCCGCCGACTGTGTGCTCGGTCTTTTCGCTTGGCGCCGTTCGAAGCAAGCGCACAAAGGGTCGCCGCTGATCGGGTAATCGCCAACCGTCTGCGGAATGGGAAGCGAATTCGCTTCCCAGCGCGTCACGGCGCGTAGTCATCACCTGCTTGAATCGACTTTACACCGCTCGTTGGCGAATGCATGGTTAATACGGCCAGCGGAACCAACTGATGGCTGCGGGCGCGCGGAGCTTGATACACTACAAGCAGCGAACCAGGCCTATGTTTGGGCCCGACCGCGCCGAGATACCGCTTCGCTTGCGGCACAATCCAGCGTATAAGACCCGTTGGATCTGCGCCGCCAGTCGTCGAGGCGACATACAGTTTGTCGTCGAGGCGCAACGGAAAGAACGCCACGTCCGCGGGAATCACGACACGAAGCCAGGAGGGAGCACCGCGGCTCTCAGCTGCGGTAACCCTCGACATCGCTATGCCGCGCGCGCGACTCACAAGCGCACGTCCCTCGGCGGTCAGCGTGCCCTGGAACCGGAACGCTTGGAACGAAAAGGTTCCGATCTCGTTGAAATCTGCAAGCTGTTCCGCTGAATACCTCTCGTAGCGCCGTTCGACGGCAGGAGCAACTTTGCGCGCCGCGCCACATACCGCGCGATCCGAACCGCAATACCGCAGTCTCACCGGGTACCTGTGCATCAACTGAATGGTCACATGACATGCTTGACCCCAGTACGTACCTTTCCATGGCATGATGTTCAAAAGGGAGTCGTTATTGTCCGGATTGAGCGATCCGTATGTGATAAACGAAGGCTCTCCCAATACTGTTGCAAGACTGCCCCACTTGCCCTGGCGGCTGCACAGATCGGATTCGATTGCCGGATCACCAAGAATGCGCACCGCGCCTTCTTGCTTCCGTTCGAAAAATTGATATTGCAGGCAATCCCCAGACCCGGCAATCGCGCTGACCATCGAAAGCTCAGTCCCGGGCAAGGATTCGATGGTCGGAAACGAGGCCCCTCTGCCCCCCATAGTGCGCCATTCAGACGGAAGGTAGCGGTACGCCGGATCCCCTTGCGCAGGTTGCGACGACGCGTTGACGATCCATGGCTGCATTGTCTTTTTTTCGACCAGATCCTCGAGCACCGTTGCAGGGGAAGCACGCATCTGCACAGCGAGTCGTGAGCAAATCGAAGGCGGGACGGCCGAGGTTGCCGCGGCAGTCGGCCAGACCGCCCCGATCTCCGCCAGAGCCCACAGACCCGCGAGCGTCGCGATCGGCTTCTGCTTATTCATCTGAACAAACCTTCCGCGAAGAAAATCCGGAACCAAGGTCCACGCCGCATCGGGATCCGCCGCATCCAGCAAACTCGGCAATTCACGTCATCTTGAAGACGACGACACACAATGAACCCGGGCAATGACCCGTAGCCGTGATCGTGGCACGAGTTTCGAAGGCAATTGTGCCCCGGAGCGGGATGCAATTGTGGCGAATAGTGGCAACCGTTCCAGGTGGGAGCTGACTGATGCCAGCTCGAGGCACAGACAGCGCGTGTGTGATCCAGCAAGCTTTGGCTCTATAGAATGCGATTCTACGGCCATTGAAGGACAGCTATCGGGCGAGCCGGGTAGTGACGCGAATCTCTCAAACTGGCCGCGAGTAGGAAGCGGCAGAAATGCTTCAACCGGGAGTAGGGGTTGAGGAAGTCGTCGGAATAGACATTGCGCGTTGGGGTGCCGCATACTTTCTTCATGCGCGATACAACTGCCTTCGTCAATCCCTCGGCGCCACCGGGTAAATCGCAACGCTATGCGAAGCCAGAGCGGGAACGGCGCTTCTTATTGGCCGGACGTCCTGCAGTCGCGGTCGAAAGAGCCACGCACATTGTCGATCGGTATTTCGCGGGCACACGTCTTCGTCTGCGACAAATGATCGAAACCCAAGACACTTCGACGCGCACGTATTACAAACTTACGCAGAAGGTGCCGGCAGCCGATGGTGGGCCAGGTCTTCTCTCGACGACCTATCTGAGTGTGGAGGAATACATTCTGCTGGCGACATTGCCCGCCGCCGTCCTCCGCAAGACGCGCTACAGTGTCCCGCCTTTCGGCATTGACGCATACGACGCGCCGCTCGGCGGTCTCGTTCTGGCCGAGGTTGAATTCGACGACGATGAGGCGATGAGCCTGTTCAAGCCACCGCCGTGGATCGTGGCCGAGGTCACTCTGGATGCACGATTTACCGGCGGACATTTCGCCACGATGCAATCCAGGGATCTGACCGAACTTCTTGCAGCGTTCGGCTTGCGCCCGATCGCCAGTTAGGCCACGGCCGGTGCCCTCTCACCTGCGCCAAGAACGGTTCGGGCGGTCGGTTTCGGGAATTTCACGAACCGGCGGCACCGGCAGCTCCTTGCCGATAGCGCCCATTCCATAGTCAGCGCGACGCTGAGCTACCGCCGGGTCATTCCTGGGCTCCGGCCCCGACGGCCACCCAAGCAAGATCGGCGTTGGACACCGACTCGAGTTTGAATGTACGCGCCGCGGCGGCCATCCGCGTCAGCGCCTGTGCCAGCGGCATCGGCGGTTTGGTGTCGCCTTTCTTGACTTTGTGGAAGCGCACCGGGTTGACCCGTGCCACCACGTAGTTGCGCAGATATGGCGACTTGAAGCCGCGCTGCTGCAACGTGGCGATGATCTTCTTCACCTGCGCGTCGATCTCGAGCAGACGCGCGGCGTAGTCCTCCCGCTCCCGCAGGCTGGCGGCGAGCGGCTTGTCGCTGAAGCGGTCGACTTTCTTCAGGAAAGCGCTGTAGGCGCCGCCAGCGAAGCGCGACGAGCGCTCATAAACCACTCCCAGGGTCAGAAGCTCGGGCGCCTCGAACTCCGCCGCCAGCGATGACTCGCTACTGTCCTTGCGCCGCTTCGCCAGGCTGCGCGCCATGCGGATCACCTCGAGACTGCGGTCGCGCAGGTTGTGCGCCTTCTCGGTGTTCAAAGCCAGGATACGGTACGCCAGCGCCTCATCCGGTGAGATGAGCGCCGTGATCTGTCGCAGACCCAGCACCTTCGCCGCCGCCAGGCGGTGCCGGCCGTTCGGCGTCCAGAGCTTTCCCTCCTCACCGCGCACCACGATCAGCGGATCGAGAAATGCGGCCGTCTCGCCGATCTTTTCCGCGAGCCGCTTGGCGTGCGTGGGTGAGAGGTCGCGCTGGAACGGTGTCGGCTGCACCGCTGCGAGCGGTATGCAAGCGAGCAACAGCGGCCGGCCGCCCATCGGCTCGTGATACGCTCCGATCGGCGCCCCACCGGCTTCGCGCACCAGCGTCACCAGCTCTGCGACCTCGGGACTGTCGATCGCGACGGCGACCTGCGATGCCTCCAGGCCACGCGCCTGCGCCCCCGGCGCGAGCTTTCCTCTTGCGCGCTTGGTTCCGGATGTCGTCCGGCCGCGCGTGCCGGAGGTCTTCTTGCGAGCTGCCATGGGCGCTACGGTGCACAATACGCGGTCAGTCTGCAAGTGCCTGAGTATGGACGTAGTTTCTTCATCATCGCGCGCGCCCGCCCGGGGTCTACCGGCGCGGCGCGTCGACTCCCAAGGACGCGCGCACGTTGATTTTCGCGCGGTGCTGGCGCTTGCCCTGCCGCTGATGGCCAACAGCGCCGTGCAGATCATCCTGAATCTCACCGACATGTGGTTCGTGGGGCATATCTCCACTGATGCGCTGGCTGCCGTCGGTGCGGTGCAGTGGATGATCATCGCGGTCGTCCTGGTACTCGGTGGCGCCGGCATGGCGGTGCAGACCCTTGCCGCCCACGCCCACGGCGCGCGGCGCTACCGGCGGGCGGCACAGGCGGCCTGGACGGCGCTCTGGCTGACACTCTGTGCGGTACCTGTCTTCATCGCGCTCGGTGCCGTCGGCAGGGAGATCCTGGCGCCGTTCGGCTTTGACCCGCACATCGCCGATCTGGCGCAAAGGTTCTGGTTTCCGCGCGTCGGCGGCGCCTCGTTCGGGGTCGCGGTGTTGGCCATGATCGGCTTTTTCAACGGCATCGGCCGTCCGCGCGTCAGTTTCTCGTAGCCATCTCGACGGCAATCGCCAACGCCATCCTCAACTATGTCTTCATCTTCCGGTTGGGATGGGGCGTTGCCGGCTCTGCGTGGGCGAGCAATGTCGCGCAGGCAGTGGGATTCGCGATGGCCTTCAACCTCTTTCTCCGAGTGCCGTTCCGCCAGTCCCACAAGTCGCACCTGGCCTGGCGCCCGCGCATGCGCCTCATCCGCGAGCAGCTGAGTCTCGGGTTGCCGATGGGCATGATGCCCGCGGCGGACCTTCTCGGCTTCTCCGTGTTCCAGATGATGGAAGTGCGTTATGGCACCGTCGCCGGCGCCGCCACGCAGATGGTGTCCGTGCTGACCTCGATCGCCTACATGCCGGGCATCGGCATTGCGACCGCCGCGACCACCCTCGTCGGGCAGTCGATCGGCGCCGGCGACCGGGACTGGGCGATGCGGCTCGGCACCCGGGTCATCCTGCTGGCGGCGCTGGTCATGGGCGGCATCGGCGTCGCGCTGGCGATCGCGGGACCCTGGCTGCTACCGCTTTTTGCCGGGTCGCATGATCGCAATGCCGCCGCCGCGGCGACCCTCGGCATACAACTGCTCTGGCTGGCCGCGGCCTATCAGTTCTTCGACGGCTTGAACCTCGGCAGCAGCATGTGTCTGCGCGGCGCGGGAGACGTCAGAGTGCCGGTCGCGCTCGTCTTCCCGGTCTGCTGGCTCGTGTTCCTGCCGCTGGCGCACAGCCTCATCTTCGCGCCCGGTCAGGGTTGGTTTCATTTCCTGCCGCAACTGGGTTATGGCGCCGCGGGCGGCTGGACCGCAGTGCTGATCTACATCGTCCTCCTCGGGATGACGCTTTATCTTCGCTGGCGCTCGCGCGCCTGGCAGCGCATCAGGATTTAGACGATCACCGGCGCCGTTGCCTGGCTCCCTTGCGGCAACCCGTTCTGCCCTGTTCTGGTCCCCATTTGTCGCGATCTGTCGACTCATGTAGTGTTGATGCTGTCGGAGGACACTCAGGGGGTTCGCAGATGACGAAATCATCTCTTGCGCCAATGGCGCTACTGTCGGCACTGGCCGTCGCGGCAGCGGGTTGCGCCCATCAGCCGCCGGCGTCAGTCTCGGCCGACCTGAACATAATGCGGATCGCAAGCGACATGGGTTACAACACTCCGAAGGTCATCAATGGAGAGACCTTGTATTGCCAGCGTGAGGAGCTGACCGGCTCGCTGGTCCCAAGAGAGGCTTGCATCAGCTCGGATCAGGTGATGGCCAAGGCGCGGGCGCAGGGGGATCTCCTAAAGTACCTGGCCTCGCCGCCGAACGCCGTCCAAAGGCCGGGCGCTTAGGGCCGGCCGCGGGGCCGTGGGCGGCGGACGATGCGCAGCTTGCCGCTGCCGCCGCCGCCGCAGAAGAATCGGTCGCCGCCATCGGACTCGAGGCCCGACACTCCGGCGCCCGCCGGCATGTCGATCTGCTCCAGGACTTTTCCGGTCTGCGGGTCGATCCGCCGCAGCGCGCTCTCTTCGCCTTCCCAGGTCGCATGCCAGAGCTCGCCGTCCGTCCAGGTGACGCCCGTGACGAAACGGTTGGATTCGATCGTGCGCAGCACCGCTCCGGTCTCCGGGTCGATCTGATGGATCCTGCGGGCGCGGTTCTCCCCCACCCACAATGTCCCTTCCGCCCATGCCAGTCCCGAGTCCCCTCCGCCGCCCGGTGCCGGGATGGACCCGAGCACCCGGCCGGTCTCCGGATCGATCTTGTGGATGCGGTCTTCGGCAATCTGGAAGAGATGCCGGCCGTCGAATGCCGTGCCGGCATGCGAGGCGACGTCGATGGAGCGCAGCATCTCACCGCTGTCGGGATCGATGGCCTGCAGCTTGTTGCCGGTTGCCAACCAGACGTTGCGGCCGTCGTATGTGACGCCGTTGATGCGGGCCGACCCTGCGAACGGGCCGTGCTCTTTGACGATATCGGCGGTAGATCTGCTCATGAGGCCGCTCCGACCACTGTTGCGGTTGATGAGCTCAGCCTAGTCGATGGGAAGAGGTGGCGGGAGTAACAAGCTCGTCGCGAATCCCGGGACGGGGGGTACCAGCCAACGGCGGGCCCGGCCGCGCCCCAATGACTGCACTTTGTCCGCCGCCGCAAGCGAATCGAGCGCCCGCTGTACTGTCCGCTGGCTGGTGCGCAGCGCGAGCGCCAGGGCGGATGTGGACCACGACTCCCCGTCGGACAGGAAGGCCAGTACGGCCGCATGTTTCTCCTCGACGGGTTGCGCGAGAACGACGACCCTGCGCGCGCCCCGCGGCGCCAGCACGAAACCCCGCTCGGTCGCGTTGATCGCGGCCATCGGCCGCAGCACCGCCCGCAGCCGTGCCATTTCGACTCTCAGGCGAGCGCGATGCGACTCGTCGGCGAGCTTCAGTCGGAAGACCATTGCGATCAGTGTGTCGCGCGGCACGTCGTCCTTCCAGGCCTCGCCCAGCGCACGGGCGAGGGCAAACAGCACGGGTCGGGTTGCAAGTGAGATGACATTGCGCCCGTGGCGTATCGCATGCCGGCAGGCATCGATGACGAATGCCCCGGAAGCGAACAGGGCTTCGACTTCCGCCAGCATGAGAGGCTGCTCCTTGCCTCTTGCAATCAACCGCGCCACGGGTGCCTGCAACATTTCGTGGGCGTTGCTGACTTCCGCAATGAGAGCCGGGATGCCGGCGCGCCGTGCGGCACTCTCGGCGCGGGCGAGCGCGGCGCGTGCCGGCTCCGTGCGGAGACGCCGCATGGCGATGCCGGCGACCAGCAGCTCGTGCGCCGCCTGCGAAGCGTCGGGCAGCGGCGCGGGATCGATGTGGGCGAGCAGGCTCTCGGCCTGGTCGAGTCTTCCAGCCAGAAGGAGGTGGCGAGCCTCCAAATACCGGGCGAGGGCGGCATTGACTCGATCACCATGTGCTTCCAGGGTCGCGCGCGCTGCGTCGAGCGCCTTCGCGGCCCAGCCGAGATCCCGGGCCGCGAGCGCTACCTCCGCTTCGGCGACGACGCATCTGGCGCGGGCCACCGCCTCACGGGGGCCAAAGGCACGCCCAGCGCGCCGCAGCAGCGTCCTCGCCCGCGAGTGCTCGCCGAGCTGCGCCATGGCTATACCGCGCAGCGCCAGAGCGGGTGCGTCATCGCGCAGCGCAACACGCTTCAGTGCGCCTAGAGGGTCCCCCGACGCGAGCGCGCGGGCGGCAGCGGTGATCAGCGAGTCCACCGGAGACTACCAGGCATAGGATGTGCCCCGCCGCCGCAGGTGGCTTCGCACTAGCGGCCTTTGCGGGGCGGAGTTCCGCGCGACTTGCTCGACTGGTTGTAGGGATCGTACCCGCCGCCCGGGTCGCGATCGCGATCGGGCTGGATGCGAAGCTCCTCGTCCTTCTTGTCCTCCACCTCGAGGTCCGGCGCCTCCAGTTTCTTCAGCAGCCGCGACGTGGCTTCCAGGGCGTTTCGCCCCGTATCCTTGAGCCAGTCCCACACGGCATTGCCGCGCTCATCGTGACGGACGCGGCCTGAAGGGAGCGAATCGTCCTTGGGGCTCGATTTGGCGGACCCCGCCGCCGCCTGGCCCGGCGGGGTGGATTTCGGCTTGGATCTTTGCGGAGGGTCCATGCTGCGGCCGTCCGACGCTCAGACGCGTCGACGAGGACTATAGCGGAGTTCCCGCAGCCGCACTACCGGCCATAATACCGGCCATAATGCCGGGCATAAGAACGCCGCTCGCCTGGCGAAGCAATTGTGAGGGCAAGTTGCATGAAGGGTCGTTTGGCTTTCCTTTGCCTGCCAGCCGCTCTGCTCGCGCTGGCATCCGTCGGCGCGGCCGCTGCCGCAGCGCCGATCGGTCTTACGGACTTCCGGACGCTGGTACGCATTGCGTCCCCGCGGTTCTCGCCTGACGGGACGCAGATCGCGTTCCTCTCCGTGCGGTCGGATTTCGTTCACGACCGCTACGATGCGACGCTGCGCGTCATATCCACAAAGGGAGGCGAGGCTCGTAGGTTGGTCGAGGACATCCCCGACATTGACAGTCCGCAGTGGTCGCCGGACAGCCAGACCATCGCTTTCGTCGGCACGGTGGGGGATGGGGAGTCTGAGATTTACACGGTGCCGGCCGCGGGTGGCACGCCCACGGAGCTCGGCGATGCGCCGAATGGCGTGGAGCAGTATGCGTGGAGTCCGGATGGGAGCACTATCGCCTACGTTACCCCCGACGACTCGCCCCTCAGCGCGAAGGACCTGCGCACGCATCACGACCTTTTCGCGATCCACGACGACGACTATCTCGTGGACAGGCCGCCTGTCCCGTCGCACATCTGGCTGTTGTCCGTAAAGACCGGCAAGGCACGCCAGCTCACCCGCGGCTCGACCAGCGTGCTCGAGATCGCGGCGCCCATCAGCGGCGGCGTTTCCGCGCCTTCATGGTCGGCGGACGGCCAGTGGATCGTGTATGACCGGCAGGCGGACGCTAACGACAGCGACTCGGACCGGACCACGATAGTCGCTGTAAATGTCGCGAGCGGCGAGGAGCGTCCCATCAGTCCACAGCGCACCTACGAGTACGCGCCGCAGTTCGCCCCGAAAGGCAACGAAGTCGCCTACCTTTATCCGCACGGCCCGGGCGCGATCAGTGACAACGACCTGTTCGTTGGCTCGCCGGATGGCAACGCCGTTCGGGACGTCAGTGCCGGCCTGGATAGAAACCTGCTCACAGACTTCGCATGGCTGCCGGATGGCGGCGGCGTCGTGGTGATGGCGGACGACCACATTGGCAGCAAGTTATACGTGCAGCCGCTACAGGGCCACGGTCACGCGCTGAATCTTGGCACTCTCAACCCCATGGAGGTGACGTCATCGGCCGCCGGCTCGCTTGCTGTCGTTGCTGACAGTGCCACGCAAGCGCCCGAGCTCTACTTTCTGCGCACGCCGGATGGTGCTCCCGTGCGCCTGACGAACGTCAACAGCGCTCTCGCGGCTCACGCCTATCCCGAGGGTGTCGAAGTGCAGTGGCACGCGCCGGACGGGCAACCGAACGACGGCATACTGACCTATCCCAACGGATACCAACCCGGCAAGCGCTACCCGCTGGTGGTGTTCAGCCATGGCGGCCCGGAAGCCGCTTCCAGCGAGGATTTCGACGTGCCGGAGATCGGTCCTCTGCGCGACCTGTTCGCTGCCAGAGGGTTCCTGGTGTTCGAGCCAAACTACCGCGGCAGCGACAACCTGGGCAACGCGCACGAGCACGCGATCTACCGTGATCCCGGCGCCGGGCCGGATAGCGATGTGATCTCGGGGATCCGGATGCTCGAAGCGAAGGGCATCGTTGACAGCTCGCGGATCGCGGCCGTCGGACACTCGTACGGCGGCTACATGACGGGCTGGCTGATTTCGCACCAGCATTTCTGGCGCTGCGCCGTGGTGGCCGACGGCGCGCTCGACTGGACGGAGGAGTACGAGTTTTCGGCCGCCGGCAATCTGGCGTGGACCCGGGATTCACTCGGCGGCGGTCCGTGGGACAAGCAGAGCGCCGCGCTCTATCGCACCGGCTCCCCCATGACTTATGCGGGCGACATCACCACGCCGACCCTGATCCTCTCCGGCACCGACGATACCACCGTCCCGATCACGGAATCCTTCGCGCTCTATCACGCGTTGAGCAGTCGCGGGATTGCGGTGAAGTTCATAGGCATTCCCGGCGCCCACCACTCGCCGCAGGACCCGGTGCACACGGAGCTCTACTACCGCGCCATCGCCGATTGGGTGGCGGCGCAGCTCGGCTCGCGGTAAGGTGCGCGTATGTTGACGGTCCTTCTCTGGCTGATCCTGCTCGTCCTCTGCTGGCCACTGGCCCTGTTGGCGCTGGTGCTCTGGCCCATCGTGTGGCTGCTGACGCTGCCGTTCCGGCTGCTCGGCATCGCCGTGGAGGGAGTCTTCGCGCTGCTGCGCGCGCTGCTCTTCCTGCCGGCCAGGGTGATGGGCGGCAGGCTGTAGCGACCGACCGTCACTGGAATTGACGCGGCAGCGACCTGTAGGCGTCGGGAAACAGCCGCTTCAGACTCGCGAGCTTCGGTACATCGTTGACTTCGATGTAGTCGAGGTGCGGGTTCTTGATCATGAAATCCTGCTGGCTGAGGTCCACCTGATTGAACGCGCTGAACGCGTCGACACGGGTCACGATCGGCTTGGGAAACGCGTTGGCCTGCCCGAGCTGCGCGATGTAGGCCTGCGCAATGCGGCGCTGGTCGGCGCTCATATAGAAGATGTCCGATCGATAGCCGGTGCCCACGTCCGGGCCCTGGCGATTCAGCTGCGTCGGATCGTGCACCACTGAAAAGAAGATCTGCAGCAACTGGCCGTAGCTGATGACCTTGGGATCGAAGGTAATCATCACCGACTCCGCGCCGCCGTCGTCGTCGCTGTGTCCTCCGGTGAATCCGGCCACCACTCGCTTGATACCCTTGACGTGCTCGAAGACCCCTTGAGTTCCCCAGTAACAGCCCCCCGCCAGGTCCGCCTTCTCGGAGGTGCCGGAGGCATGAGCTGCGCCGGCCGTGGGCGGGGGGATGACCGTCGGCTTTTCCTGTCCCCAGGCAGTGCTGGCGCCGATGAGCAGAACGGAGACGGCGAGCGAGCGAAACATAGCGGCTCCTGAGGGAATCACCCATGCGGCTGACGGCGGAATTCTGCCGCAGCCGCCGCCGCCCCGACAGGACCATTATCCGGGGAGCGGACCATTATCCCGGATTGCTCAGTCGCTGCGCCCGACCTGCAGTCCTGGCCCCGTCCCGTCGTCCGCGACTTCCAGCCTGAACTCGATCGGCCGGCAACAGATGGCACAGTCCTCGATATAACTCGTCGCTCCGGAGCTGAAGTCGACCACGGTTTCGAAGGGCTCGCCGCAGTAGGGGCATTGGACGGTCCGCACCTGCAGGCTCGCGCAGCAATCGCGCCCGGCGTCGCCGTCGCCCGGCTCGATTACCGGCTCGAGGCCGTAGAGCTCGTCGAGATCCGGCGGGTTCTTCTTGCTGGCCGCCACTCTATTCCCCCATTCCGGATGCGGGCGTCAGCGCCGAAGCAACGCCCAGCGCGCCGCGTAACGCGCGCAGCGGTCGGGTCATGGATCGAGCTCCGTCATGGCGCCAATTGTCGCATCGCCCGGCCGTTCCGGCACGCCCCCTGCTGCCTCCCGCAGGCCAATCGCGGGCAACTGTGAATCAAGAGGCAGAAGATGATCGAGGAATTTGCCGCAGCGCCGCCGCGACCCCATTGATCCGGCGGCGCTTCGGCTGAGGAAGGCCGCCGCGGCGGTGCGGCGTGAGCCTGGGGGGCGCGTGTTATGATCGAGGCTACGTTCAAGGCCGCGACGATCGGGTCGCGATCCAGCGTCAGCCCCATCGCCGCGCATGATTTTCCAACTGCGGATCCTGCTTCGTACCCTGATCCTGCCGCCCGCCTGCCTCCTCATCATCGGCGTCCTGGGGCTGCTGCTGGCGTGGCGTCACCGGCGGCTCGGCATGGCGCTCATCGCCGCATCGCTCGCGGCTCTCTGGCTCCTCTCGACACCCATAATCGCCGACGGCCTGGAGCGGATGGCGGACCATTATCCCGCTCTGGACCTGTCGCACCCGATCGCTGCGCAGGCGATCGTGATCCTCGGCGGCGGCGGCTATCGGGAGCATGCGCCGGAATATGGCGGCGGCCCGGCGCCGGAATACGCGATGTACGAGCGCCTCGCATACGGCGCGTATGTTGCCAAACACATCGGGCTGCCCGTCCTGGTGACCGGCAACGGCGCGGAAGCCGTCACCATGCAAGTCTCGCTCTCCCGTGATTTCGGGGTGCCGGCAAGGTGGGTTGACGAAGCCGCCAAGGATACATACGACAATGCGCACGACTGCGCGCGCATCTTTCGCGCCGCTGGCATTACTCGCGTCGTCCTCGTCACCAGCGATACCCACCTCTGGCGCGCGGCAAACGAGTTCGAAGCGGCGGGCCTGAGTGTCGTACCTGCGCCTGCCGGCATCTGGGGACCGCGGGAACTCGGCACCATGCGTTTCGTTCCGGCGGCGAGCGGTCTCCTGCGGTCGTACTCTGCTGTCTACGAGCTGGCAGGGGAGGGCATCAGGGACCTGCTCGTGGCAACTCACCTTCGACGTGCAATCCGGTGATTGACGACGGCGTCGAGACTTACCGCTCCTTTTGGCGTCGGGACTGCGAAGACCGCGCCTTCATGTTGGGCGCCGTTGGCGTCGTCAGCGTGATCGTGCTGCGGGACGATCATTTCACTTTGGAAGTCGCCGCAGCCGATGCGGAGCGGGCGGCGAGTCATCTGACTCAGTACGAGGCCGAGAACCGCCCGCCGGAGCCTGTGCCGGCTGCGCCGCCATTGCATTCCTACGCTTGGGCAGGTTGTGTGGGTTATGCGGCTTGGCTCCTGGGCGTTGCCTACGCCATTTCCAACGGTATCGTGCGGCTCGATGCGTTTAACATTGGAGAGCTCGATGCCGCACGGGTGCAGAGTGGGCAATGGTGGCGCGCATGGACCGCGCTCACGCTGCACGTCAGCGGTCCTCATCTTGCCGCCAACCTAGGCGCCGGCATCTGGTTCGGCTACCTCGCCGGACGTCAGCTCGGCGTTGGTGTAGCGTGGCTTCTCATCGTGGCGAGCGGCGGCCTCGCAAATCTGCTGGAAGGGCTAGTGGGTCCGCCGTGGCATCAGTCAGTCGGTGCCTCCACCGCCGTATTCGCGGCGTTGGGACTGATGTCGGCGTATACCTGGCGCGAGCGTCTCGGGTTGCCGCAGAGATGGGTTCAGCGCTGGGGGCCGCTCGTCGCCGGCATCAGCCTGCTCGGCTGGCTCGGCACCGCCGGCCAGCACACCGACGTCATGGCGCACCTGCTCGGCTTCGGGATCGGCGTGGCAGTCGGCGCGACCGCAGCGCTTCCCGCCGTGCGCCGGCGTCTGCATGACGTACCCCAGTGGCCCGCCGGGCTTGCAGCGATCGCCATGATGGTTGTCGCCTGGAGTCTGGCTCTCGCCAGCTGAATCACCTGAGCAGGCAAGCGCCGCCGCGACGAGGCAAGCCATCGGTTGCATATGCCGTTAGATTGCACTGCGTCATGGACGACGTCTTGAACGCATTTGATGCTGTCACGGCCCTTCGACCACATAGCCCAGCCGTCGCAGCGTCTCGAGTGTCCCGCTCGGGCCCAGCAGCAGGTCCATCGACTGCAGTGCGAGCGTCGTGCGGTTCTGAGCGAGCGCCTGCACGAGCGCGTTCATCCAGTCCTGCTGCGCCTGGGCCACCAGTGCGCGCACGCGCGCGGACCCTGAGACCGCCTCGAGGCAAGTGGAGCGATTGTCGATGTGCGGCAGACGGCGCAGCAGGGCGACGTCGCCGAGCGCCCAGGCACGGGCCCGCGCCTGCATCGGACCGATGTCGGTCTCCAGCCGCGTCACTACCGACTGCAGACAGGCAATCTCGGCGGCGCGGGGCACTTCGGTCAGGTCCCGCATGACATCGACCGGGTCCTTGACGAGAAGCTTGTCCCGATGGATCGGCACACTCTCCTGTCGCGCCAGGCGGAGCACGGTCTGTTGGATGTCATTGTGCGGAGTCAGGTCGGAAGCGCCCAGCGCTTCGTCGTAGAGCCGCCTCGCCGCGAGCATCGGGCGCAGCTGCTCGATGCGGCGATCGCGCGGCGCGAAGCGCAGCCTGAGCGCGCTGAAGCGCGCGTACAGTGCGGGCGGCACCACGGCCTGCAGAGACTGGCGATCGGGGTTCGTCTGTGCCTGCCGCCACAGCGCATAGAGGCGCAAGGCGGTGAAGGGATGAAAGCCGATGCCGACCGACGGCCAGGCGGGAATGACCTCCTGAGTGTGCCGCAGGAGCCCCTGGATGGCCGCTGTTTGCCACACCATGCGCCGCGGCAGCGGATCCACGGTGCCGAGCAGCCAGAGCGTGTGCCCGTCCTTGCTCACCCGCCAGAGCTTCGGGCCGCTGTAGCTGCCGGAGATCACCACCTGGAAGGGCGCGGCGATCGGCGCCGCGGCATCTGTCTGCAGGGCGGCGGCTGCCGACACCGCGGGGCAGAGGAGCGCGATGGCGGCCAGCACGCGCACGAGCCTGCCGGGGCGTGGCAATCCGATCGACGTCACCGGAGTAGCTGCGACATCAGTTGATCGTCGGTGGAGCGAGCGGCGTCACGCCCGTCGTGCGGTCGTAGATACGAGTGAAGGTGAAGTGGATCCCGCTGCCGCTGAGCCGCACCGTCATGGAAAGTGTGCCGTCCTTCGTCTGGCTGAAGGTCTGGATGATCTCCGCTCCGAGCTGCGGCTTGGTGTCGATCACATAGTCCGTGCCTTTCCAGCCGGAAAACTGCTGGGCATCGCCCTGGACCGCGGAGATGTCGCTCTGGACACCCGGTGTGTACTCGTCGGAGGAGTCGCCCGATGTCACCGTGAAGGCGCCGGAGCTGACTTTGATCCTGAGATAGTCGCCCTGCGGCACGTTCGACATCAGCTCGTCCACGGCCGAGGCGTGGGGCGAGCTGCCGCCGCCGACTCCCTGCTCGCCACCTTCCGGTCCCGACGAGGCTTCGTCCTGTCCGCCTTCCCCCCCTTGCTGTCCGCCCTGTTGGCCGCCCGTCCGCCGATGCCGGCCATAGCCGCCGGGCCCCGGTTGCTCCTGCGCCTCGGCCGTCTCGCGTCGCCCCTTCGCCTGTTGGGCGCGCAATTGCGCAACGGCGCTGCCGAGGTCGTCGCTGTGGGCGGGATCGAGTTTCCAATCGCCGGCGAGGCGCACGCCGGGCGGCAGCTGCGCGGAGAGGTGGGGCTCTCCCGCGCAGCCAGCGAGGACTGATGCCGCGATGAGGGCGGTGGCACACACGGGAACCGCGCTAGCTCGGATTGACGACATCGAATGCTCGGGGGTGAGGGTGGGAAGGAGCGCCGTGGAGTTCGACCGCCGCCAGAGCGCCTAAGTTCTGGATGCCGCTGCGCGCGCGGCCAGCGCCTCGATCCGCTTCCAGTCGCGAGCCGCGAGGGCGTCCGCCGGCGATAACCAGGAGCCTCCGGCGCAGAGGACGTTTGGCAGGTCGAGGTATGACTTCACGGAATCCTGTGTGATGCCTCCCGTCGGGCAGAAGCGCGCCTGCGGGAAAGGGCCCGCGAATGCTTTGAGCATCGCAGTGCCGCCCGCAGGGCCGGCCGGAAAGAATTTGAAACAGTGATAGCCCGAGGCCAGCCCCTGCATCAGCTCCGACGGTGTCGCCACCGCGGGCAGATAGGGTATGGACGCCGACGTCGCCGTGGAGAGGAGGGCTGGTGTTGCGCCCGGTGAGATCGCGAAGGTGGCGCCCGCGCTTGCCGCAGCCCGCAGATCCTCGACGGACAGCACCGTCCCCGCGCCTACCGCAATCTCCGGTACGTGGCGCGCAACTGCCTCGATCGCGGCCAGCGCGGCAGGTGTCCGCAGCGTGATCTCGACGACGCGAATGCCGCCGCGCACGAAGGCTCGGGCCAGCTCAGGGGCGAGCTCCGCCTCCTCGACGACGACCACCGGCATGACCGGGGACAGCCTCAGGATCCGCTCGATTTCCACGCTCGGGGACATGCGCTCCGACTCGATGTTTTGCCTACACCCGCTATCGTGCAGCAAAATGGCGCCATGCGACAGCGGGCGCTGCAAGCCCTTCTGCTGATTCACGCCATCGAGCAGACCGATCTGGCGGGCGATGCCGTCTCACACGACGACCGCGCCCAGGCCAGTCGGGAGGCGGCCGACGGTCGCCCATTGCCCCCGGCGACTAACGCGCCGCAGATCAACGGCGACACGGAACGCTTTCTCGTGCGCCGCGCGGACGCATTGCTGGCGCGCTTGCGCGTACGCTCGCCGGGCGTCGATCGCGTCCTTGCCGCCGGCGCCGGCGCGACCAGCCTCGATCGCACGATTCTCCTGCTCGGATTCATCCTGGGTGTGGCGATCGCATTCGCGGATGGCGGCCGGATCCACATCTTTGCGTACCCGCTCATCGGCCTCCTGCTCTGGAATCTGATCGTGTACGTCATCCTGATCGTCAGGACAGTCCGCTCTCCCGGGCAGCGCGGTCTGGCTGCAGACTCCGCGGCAGGTCGCCCGACCGCGGCGATCCCGCGCGATGGATTTTTCCGGCGCTGGCTCGCCAGGCTCTATGCCAACCGAGTGCATGCTCGCATCGACGCGCTCATCGCTCACTCGATCGGTTTCAACGCCCCGCTGGCGCCGGGCCTGCGCCGCTTTGCGGCGGACTGGTGCGAGGTCGGCCGGCCGGTATTTCGTGAGCGCGTCCGGCGCCTCCTGCACCTCGCCGGCATCCTCGCGGCGGCCGGTCTCATGGCCGGTTATGACTTTCGCGGCTGGATACTCCGGCAGGCGGCAGGTTGGAGCACCACTATCTTCGGCCCCTCGAGTGCCCATACCGCGCTCGTGACGCTGTACGGTGCTGCGTCCGGGGTCTCGGGCGTTCGGATCCCGTCGGCGCAGGATCTGCTGGCGCTCGCGTGGACGAGTCACACCACCGGCGGCGGCCCCGCCGGACAGTGGCTCTATCTCATAGACTGGACAGCACTCCTCTACGTCGTGCTGCCGCGCCTGATCGCGGTGGTCCTCACCACGCTGACCCTTTGGCGCCGCTCCCTAACCCTGCGGACGCCGGCCTCGTTCTCGGGATATCTTGCCGCCGTGCTGCGCGCGCACTCGGCGGCGCCCGAATCCCCGCCCGCATCGAGCGATTGATGCCACCCGCGGCGGGCAGGCTTTTCATGCCGCCGCGTTCTCGAGAAACGTGAGGCGGCGGCTCCCCGCTTCCAAACGCACGCGCACGCCGAGCGGCAGGGGTTGGTTTTGAGCGCCATGACCGATCGGGAATCCCGCCGCGCACGGCAGGCCCGTCGCGGCGGCCAGCTCGCGCAGCACGTCGGCGCTCGAGAAATCGGCTTCCTTCTCCTCGCAGCCCGTGAACTCTCCGAGGACGATGCCGCGTACCTGACGAAACACCCCCGCCAGCGCAAGATGGGTCCACATGCGGTCCAGCCGGTAGGGACGCTCGCCGACGTCCTCGAGCAGGAGGATGGCGCCCTCGAGCGGTGCGAGGAAGGGCGTGCCGAGAAGCCGGGTCAGCACCGAAAGATTGCCGCCGAGAAGCGGCCCCTCCGCCGTGCCGTCGACGTAGGTCTCCATGCCTGTGAGATCCGCGGCCGGCGCGGTGGACTCGAGAAGCTCGAAGAGGCGCGCATGCGTCGGCGGGCCGAGCCTTGGGAGCTGGGTGAGCACGGGACCGTGAATGCTGACGAGCCGCTGCCGTTGCAGCGCCTGGTGCAGCACCGTGATGTCGGAGAATCCGATCACCGGCTTTGCCGGCAGCGGGATACCCTCGAGCCCGGGCAGCAGCCGCGTCATGCCGTACCCGCCGCGGGCACAGAAGACGGCGCGTGCGCCGGTGTCCGCGAGCGCGGATGCAAGCTCGGCGAGCCGCCGCGCGTCACTACCCGCAAGGTAGCGGTGCCGCGTCAACAGGCCGGGATCGTAGTGGACCTGGTAACGGCGGGAGATGATCTCGAGGCCGGCCTCGAACGAGGCGCGGTCGAAGGAGCTCGCCGGCGCGACCGCAACCACCGGATCGCCGGGCCGAAGGGCGGCGAATGCGCGGTAGCGTGCCGTAGGAGAAGAAGAGGACATCGGGCGGACGTTGGTGCGACTTCAGCGCCGCATTCTCGCCCGGCGCCGTCCGAAAGCCAATCAATCGGCGAGAGCTTTCAGGTCCCGGAGGAGAGCTGCCCGTCCGCGCTCCAGCTGATCCAGCCGCCGGGCTGCATCGCGCAGCGCGGGGATGTTCTTCACTGGCGCCTCGTGCAACCGCCGATAGGTAGTGCGGGCGACGAGCCACTGACGGGTGGTCGTGGCGTAGCGCGCGGCCAGGTCGCGGCGCTGGGTGACGACGAAAAGCGGGCTGACTTGCATGGCGGGCGAAGAATGCCACTCGTTCGTGACAGGCGTGCGACAGTCAGGCAAGCAAACTGTGTTCCAGTACGCCATCCCGGCTTCACTCCTGCGCGTTGGTCCCGCGAGCGAACTGCGTCTTGCGCTCACGGAGCTGCTCCCGCCAGGCCGACAGCATGCAGCCGCCGACGGTGATCAGGACCAGGGCCAGGACCGAAAGATTGCTGTTGTCGCGGGCCAGCGTGGCGAGCGCCCGCGGCGCCGCCGTCAGATATTCCAGATGCATTGCCGATCCCCCGTGCGATGTGCGTTGAACATAACACCATGCGAATGCGGCCGGGAAGTCTCCTGGTGGCGACTTTGGGCGCGCCGCGAAAAAACCTTGAAGCAGATCGCAGACTGACTCGCGCCGAGCAGCGCGGGCGAAAGCAGCGCAATTCGCGAGTTGCCACCGGGCGGGCGCCCGCGCGGGCCGTGACTGCCGCTCGTCGTCCGAAATTGCCGCTCCTCGTCATCTCTGGTCTCGCCGCCTCTGCCTCCTCCACGCTCTTATAAAAGCAGAGCGCCTCTGAATGACTGCTGAATCGAGCGCGTATGAGAAGCCACCCGCGGAGGGGGCGGGGCGCCTCCTCCCGTGCCGGCGGCGCCTATTTTTTCCTCACTGCCCGCTCACGCCCGGCGCGCTACCTTGACCGTCCTTTCTGCGGAGGTCGGCCGTGGACATCGTCTTCATTCTCGTCATTGCGGGCCTTTATGCGGCCTCGCACTGGATCGCGTGGGCGATCTCGCGTCTCGGGAGCGACTCGTGAGCGCCGCATACGTCGTGAGCGGGCTGCTGGCGCTGGGACTGTTCGTCTACCTGCTGTACGCCATGTTCAAGCCGGAGAAATTCTGAATGACCGGCCAATCGCTGGGCCTGCTGGCCCTGTACCTTGCCGTTGCGCTCGCTCTGCGTCAAGCCGCTGGGGCTGTACATGGCCAATGTCATGGAAGGCCGCCCGATCTGGCCGCGTGCGTGCGGGCGCGCGGCTCGAGCGCTCTTGTCTACCGCCTCTGCGGCGTCGATCCCGGCGCGAGATGGGCTGGAAGCACTACGCCATCGCGCTGCTGGTGTTCAACGCGCTCGGCGCGCTGCTGGTGTACGCGCTGCAGCGCCTGCAGTACTGGCTGCCGCTCAACCCGCAGCATTTCGCCGCCGTCTCGCCCGACTCCTCGTTCAATACGGCGGTCAGCTTCGTCACCAACACCAACTGGCAGGGCTACTCCGGCGAGTCGACCATGAGCTATCTCACGCAGATGGCGGGGCTCGCGGTGCAGAACTTCCTCTCCGCGGCGACCGGCATCGTGGTGGCTATCGCGCTGATCCGCGGGCTGGCACGCCACTCGGCCAAGGCCATCGGCAACTTCTGGGTCGACGTCACGCGCGCGACGCTCTACGTGCTGCTGCCGATGGCGCTCGTGCTCGCGCTCGCGCTCGTCAGCCAGGGGGTGATCCAGAACTTCAGCGCCTACAAGGACGTGACGATGCTGCGAGACGCTCACCTACCAGCAGCCGAAGACCGATGCCGCGGGCAATCCGCTCAAGGACGCCGCCGGCAACCCGGTGATGGAGAACGTCACCACGCAGACCCAGACGCTGCCGATGGGCCCGATCGCCTCCCAGGAGGCCATCAAGGAGCTCGGCACCAACGGCGGCGGCTTCTTCAACGCCAACTCCGCGCACCCGTACGAGAACCCGACGCGCTCTCGAACTTTCTCGAGATGCTGGCGATCTTCCTCATTCCGGCCGCCCTCACCTACACCTTCGGCCGGATGGTCGGGGACACGCGCCAGGGCTGGGCGGTGCTCGCAGCGATGGTGATCCTGTTCGTGGCGCTGTACGCGATCTGCAGCCACAGCGAGCAGCTCGGCAATCCGCTGATCGCCGCAGCTCGGCGTCGATCAGGCCGCGAGCCGCGCTGCAGCCGGGCGGCAACATGGAGGGCAAGGAAACGCGCTTCGGCATCGCCGCCTCCGCGCTCTTCGCCACGATCACCACCGGCACCTCCTGCGGCGCGGTGAACTCGATGCACGACTCGCTCATGCCGCTCGGCGGCTTCGTGCCGCTGTTCCACATGCAGCTCGGCGAGGTCGTCTTCGGCGGGGTCGGCACCGGCCTCTACTCGATGCTGATCTTCGCCATCCTCGGCGTCTTCATCGCCGGGCTGATGATCGGCCGCACGCCCGAGTACCTCGGCAAGAAGATCGAGGCGTTCGAGATGAAGATGAGCTCGATCGCCATCCTCGTCATGCCGTTCATCGTGCTGATCGGCACGGCGGTCGCGCGTGAGCATGGACGGCCGGCAAGGCGGGCGTCGCCAATCCCGGCGCGCACGGCTTCTCCGAGATCCTCTACGCCTTCACCTCGGCCGGCAACAACAACGGCAGCGCCTTCGCCGGCATCTCGGCCAACACGCCGTTCTACAACGTGGCGCTGGGCCTCGCGATGTGGCTCGGCCGCTTCTGGCCGATCGTGGCGGTGCTGGCCGTCGCCGGCTCGCTCGCGGCGAAGAAGCGCGTGCCGGTCACCGCCGGCACCATGCCGACGCACGGGCCGACGTTCGTCATCCTGCTCATCGGCACGGTGCTGCTGGTCGGCGCGCTCACCTTCGTGCCGGCGCTCGCCTTGGGCCCGTCGTCGAGCACCTGATGCTCTGGGGACTGGATGCAGTCACATGAAGCCTCGAGCCGGCATCCGGCTGGCAGCCGGACCGACGCTCGAGCCGTCGCGCCACGCTCGCCGGGACAGCTCTCGATGTTCGACCGCTCGCTGCTAGGCCCGCGCTCGTCGATTCGCTGCGCAAGCTCGACCCGCGCGTGCAGTGGCGCAACCCAGTGATGTTCGTCGTCTACATCGGCAGCATCCTGACCACCGCTGCTGTGGCTGCAGGCGCTCGCCGGCCACGGCGAGGCGCCGGCCTGGTTCATCCTCAACGTCGCGATCTGGCTGTGGTTCACGGTGCTGTTCGCCAACTTCGCCGAAGCGCTGGCCGAGGGCCGCAGCAAGGCGCAGGCGGCGGCGCTGCGCGGCCTGCAAGCAGACCGTGATGGCCAAGAAGCCTCGCCGATCCCGCGCGACCGCACGCAGATCACTCGCGGTGCGGGCCGAGGACCTGCGCAAGGGCGATGTGGTGCTGGTCGAGGCCGGCGACTACATCCCGGCCGACGGCGAGGTCATCGAGGGCGCCGCCTCGGTCGACGAGAGCGCCATCACCGGCGAGTCGGCGCCGGTCATCCGCGAGTCGGGCGGCGACTTCTCCTCGGTCACCGGCGGCACGCGCGTGCTGTCCGACTGGATCGTGGTGCGCGTCACGGTCAATCCCGGGCGAGACCTTCCTCGACCGCATGATCGCCATGGTCGAGAGCGCCAAGCGCCAGAAGACGCCGAACGAGATCGCGCTGACCATCCTGCTGGTGGCGCTGACGCTGGTGTTCCTGTTTGCCACGGCGACGCTGCTGCCGTTCTCGCTCTACAGCGTCGAGGTGGCCAAGCTCGGCACGCCGGTCACGATCACCGCGCTCATCGCGCTGCTGGTGTGCCTGATTCCGACGACCATCGGCGGGCTGCTGTCGGCGATCGGCGTCGCCGGCATGAGCCGCATGATGCAGGCCAACGTCATCGCCACCTCCGGCCGCGCGGTCGAGGCGGCCGGCGACGTCGATGTGCTGCTGCTCGACAAGACCGGCACCATCACGCTCGGCAACCGGCAGGCCGCGGCGTTCATGCCGGCCCCCGGCGTGACGCGAGGAGGAGCTGGCCGATGCCGCGCAGCTCGCCTCGCTCGCCGACGAGACGCCCGAAGGGCGCAGCATCGTCGTGCTCGCCAAGCAGCGCTTCAACCTGCGCGAGCGCGATCTCAGGCCCTGCTCGGCGACGTTCGTGCCGTTCTCGGCGCACACGCGCATGAGCGGCGTCGACATCGGCAGCGCGGCAGATGCGCAAGGGCGCGCCGACGCCATCCTGAAGCACGTCGAGGCGCTCGGCAGGTGTTTCCCAAGGCCGTGCTCGACGCACGGTGCAGGACGTCGCGCGCCGCGGCAGCACGCCGCTGCTGGTCAGCGACGGTGCGCGCGTGCTCGGCGTCATCGAGCTCAAGGACATCGTCAAGGGCGGCATCAAGGAGCGCTTCGGCGAGCTGCGGCGCATGGGCATCAAGACCATCATGATCACCGGCGACAACCCGCTCACCGCGGCGGCGATCGCCGCCGAGGCCGGGGTCGACGATTTCCTCGCCGAGGCGACGCCGGAGGCGAAGCTCAAGCTGATCCGCGAGCACCAGGCCGAAGGGCGCCTGGTGGCCATGACCGGCGACGGCACCAACGACGCGCCGGCGCTCGCGCAGGCGGACGTCGCGGTGGCGATGAACACCGGCACGCAGGCGGCCAAGGAAGCCGGCAACATGGTCGACCTCGACTCCAACCCCACCAAGCTCATCGAGGTCGTCGAGACCGGCAAGCAGATGCTGATGACCCGCGGCTCGCTCACCACCTTCAGCATCGCCAACGACGTCGCCAAGTACTTCGCCATCATTCCGGCGGCCTTCGCCACGACCTACCCGCAGCTCGACGCGCTCAACGTCATGCACCTCGCGAGCCCCTACTCGGCGATCCTGTCGGCGGTGATCTTCAACGCGCTGATCATCGTGGCCCTGATCCCGCTCGCCCTCAAGGGCGTGAACTACCGGCCGCTCGGCGCCGCTCTGCTGCTGCGCCGCAATCTGCTGATCTACGGGCTCGGCGGCATCCTCGTTCCGTTCGTCGGCATCAAGCTCATCGACATGGCTGCTCAAGGTCGTGCACCTGGTTTGAGGAGCCGCTGCCATGCACCAACTCATACTGCGCCCCGCCGTCGTCCTGCTCCTGTCTGATGACCGTCCTCACCGGCATCGTGTTATCCGCTCGTCGTCACCGGTGTGCGCAAGGGTCGCTGTTCCCCGCGGCAGGCCGCCGGGCAGCCTCATCGTGACGGACGGCAAGCCAGTCGGATCGAGGCTCATCGGCCAGAGCTTCAGCGACCCGAAGTACTTCTGGAGCCGCCCGTCGGCCACCACGCCCGCAGCCCTACAACGGCCTCGCCTCCGGCGGCTCGAACCTGGGCCCCCTCAACCCCGCGCTCACCGATGCGGTCAAGGCGCGCATCGCGGCGCTGCAGGCGGCCGATCCGACCAACCACGCCCCCGTTCCGGTCGATCTCGTGACGGCCTCCGGGAGCGGTCTCGACCCGAACATCAGTCTCGCAGCGGCCTACTACCAGGCCGCCCGCGTCGCCCGCGCGCAGACACCTGAGCCCGGACCGGGTGCGCGCTCTGATTGCCGACCACACCAAGGGGCGATGGCTCGGCGTGATCGGCGAGCCGCGCGTCAACGTGCTGGAGCTGAACCTCGCCCTCGATGCCATGAAATAATGGCCGGATGAACTCATCGGCCGAATCTCGGCCCGATCCGGACCAGCTGCTCGCCCGCGTCAAGGCCGAGGAGGCCCGCGCGACGCGCGGCCGGCTGCGCATCTTCTTCGGCGCCTCCGCCGGCGTCGGCAAGACCTACGCCATGCTGGAGGCGGCGCGCGCTGCGCAAGGCGTCCGGAACCGACGTCGTGGTCGGCTATCGTCGAGCCGCACGGCCGCGTCGAGACCGAGCGGCTGCTCGAGGGCCTCGAGCATACTGCCGCCGCTTCCGGTTGCCTACCGCGGCATCGTGCGCCAGGAGTTCGACCTGGATGCCGCGCTCGCCAGGCATCCGGCCATCCTGCTGGTCGATGAGCTCGCGCACTCCAACCTCACCGGCGGCGAGCCGGCGCCCCGACATCCGAAGCGCTGGCAGGACGTCGAGGAGCTGCTCGCGGCCGGCATCAGCGTCTGGACCACGGTCAACGTCCAGCACCTCGAGAGCCTGAACGATCTCGTCTACCAGACCACCGGCGTGCGCCAGCGCGAGACGCTGCCCGACACGTTTTCGACGAGGCCGACGACATCGAGCTGATCGATCTGCCGCCCGACGACCTGATCGCGCGGCTGCATGCCGGCAAGGTCTACATCGCCGATGAAGCGGCGACCGCCGTCGAGCGCTTCTTCCGCAAGCCGAATCTCATGGCGCTGCGCGAGATCGCGCTGCGCCGGGTCGCGGACCGCGTGGAGGCCGCCGCGCGCGCGCTGCCAGCCGGAGCGCGCGCGCACGCGCATCGCCGGCGATCGGATTCTCGTCGCCGTGGGCCCGGATGCGCAGGCGGAGCAGCTCGTGCGCGCCGGCAAGCGCATGGCGGACGCGCTCGATGCGCAGTGGACCGTCGTTTACGTCGAGACGCTCGAGCTTCTGCGGCTCTCCGAAGCCGAGCGCAACCGCCGCATCGACGTGCTGCGCCTCGCGGAGTCCCTGGGCGCGGAGACCGTGACGCTCGATGGCCCGTCGGCCGCCACGGCCCTCGCTGGAGTACGCGCAGACGCGCCACGCCACCCGCGTGATCGTCGGTGCACCCAAGCGGCGCGGCTGGCGTGCGTGGCTGCGTCCGTCGACCGCAACCCAGCTTCTGCACCAGGCCCGCGGCTTCGACGTGGTGATGATCGCGCCGGCCGACGGCGTCGAGCGCGCAACGGATGAGCTCGGCGAGTGTCGCTCATGCGGCGGCCAGCTATCGGCGGCGATCCGCTGGGACCGCTACGGCTGGGCAGCCGGCCATCAGCGGGGCCTGCACGCTGCTGGCGCTCGTGATGTATCCGCATTTCGAGCTCTCCAACCTCGCCATGGTCTACCTGCTCGGCGTGACCGTGGCGGGCCTGCGGCTCGGGCGCGGGCCGTCGGCCGTGACGGCCGTGCTGAACGTCGCGTCGTTCGATTTCTTCTTCGTGCCGCCGCGCTTCACGTTCGCGGTCTCGGACGCGCAGTACCTGGTCACCTTCGCCGCCATGCTGACCATCGCGCTGGTGATCGCGACGCTGACGGCGAGCGTGCGCCAGCAGACACGGGTCGCCGGCGCGCGCGAGCGGCGCACGGCGCGCTCTGTACGCGATGAGCCGCGAGCTCGCCGTGACCCGCGGCATCGAGAACATGGCGCGCGTGGCGGTCCGGCACGTCGCGGAGGTGTTCCAGTGCAAGGCCGTGGTCCTGCTGCCCGACGCCAGCGGCAAGCTGCAATACCCGCGCGGTGCGGCGCTCGAGAACTCCCTTTCGCCGCGCGGACCTCGCCGTCGCGCAGTGGGTCGCCGACCACGGCCGCCGCGCCGGGCTCGGCTCCGACACCCTGCCGGCGGCGCCGGCGCTGTACGTCGCCGCTCGGTGATGAGCGCCGGACCGTGGGGGTGCTCGCCGTGCTGCCCAACAATCCGCGGCGCGTGCTGCTGCCGGAGCAGAGCCACCTGCTCGACACCTTCGCCGGGCCAGATCGGGCTCGCGCTCGAGCGCGCGCGGCTCGCCGAGATTGCCGAAGCCTCGAGTCTGGCGGCGGAGCGCGAGAGCGCTGCGCAACACGCTGCTCGCATCGATCTCGCACGACCTGCGCACGCCGCTCGCCGTGATGGCGGGTGCCGGCAGCACCCTCGCCGAGCACGGCGCGACGCTCGATGAGAGCAACGCGCCGAGCTCGGCGCGCTCCATCGAGATCAAGGCCCGCGAGATGTCGGATCTGGTTTCCAACGTGCTCGACCTCATGCGCTTCGAGTCCGGCCAGGTCGTGCTGCGGCGGGACTGGCAGACGCTCGAGGACCTGGTGGGCGCAGCGCTCGAGCGGCTCGAAGAGCGGCTGCGGGACCATCCGGTGGAGCTGCGCCTGCCAGCCGATCTGCCGCCGGTCTACGTCGACGCGGCGCTCGTCGTGCAGGTCTTCGCCAATCTCTTCGACAACATCGCCAAATACACTCCCCCCGGCACCCGCGTCCTGGGTGTCGGCCACGCATGACGGCGATTCCGTGCGCGTCGTGGTGGAGGACGAGGGTCCGGGATTCCCGGCGGGCGATCCGGCGCGGCTCTTCGACAAGTTCCAGCGCGGCAGCGAGGAAGGGCGCCGTGGTCGGCGTCGGCCTGGGACTTGCGATCTGCCGGCGATCGTGCGCGCGCATGGCGGCGAGATCGAGGCCGGCCGCCGCGACGGCCGGGTCGGCGGGGCGCGCTTCGAATTCACGCTGCCCGCGAAGGAGCCAGCCGCGTGACCGAGGCGATGCATCAGGTTCTGGTGATCGAGGACGAGCCCGCCATCCGCAACGTGCTGCAGGTGCTGCTCGAGGCGGAGCGCTATCGCGTCATCGAAGCCGACACCGCGCTGCGCGCCGAGATCGAAGCCCGCAGCCACAAGCCCGATCTGTTGCTCATCGACCTGGGACTCCCCGACGGCGACGGCCTGACGGTGATCCGCAGAGTGCGCGCCTGGTCGCCCGTGCCCGATCGTGGTTCTGTCGGCGCGTACCATGGAGGAGCAGAAGATCGCCGCGCTCGATGCCGGCGCGGACGACTACGTCACCAAGCCTTTCAGCGCCCCGGAGCTGCTCGCCCGCGTCCGCGCGGCGCTGCGCCGCAACGCGCGCGGCGCCGAGGCAGACCTCCGGCCTCAAGCTCGGCGAGGTCCGGCTCGACCTCGGCAAGCGCGAGGCTCACGGCCTGGCGGGCGAGCTCCACCTGACGCCGCTCGAGTACCGCGTGCTCGAGTGCCTGGCGCGGCACCTCGGCTCGATCGTGATGCAGGGCCAGCTCATTCGCGAAGTCTGGGGACCGGAGCGCGTCGGATGACTCGAGGAGCCTGCGGGTCTGCATCAAGAACCTGCGCGCCAAGCTCGAGCCCGATCCGCGACAAGCCGCGCTATCTGGTCACCGAGGCCGGCCTCGGCTACCGCCTGCGGGCGGACGAGGACACCTGAAGCAATCGCCGGCGCGTGCGGCGGCACTCGCTGCGGGCTCGACGAGCAGGCGTCGACCGGACCTTTTCGTATCCCACAAACAGCGATTCTGTGGGATACGGCGATCGGACGGCGGTCTTAGGTCAGCGACACGACCAGCTTCGCCGAGTGGCTGCGCCAGTTGATCGGAATGATGAAGGAGCGCTGGCCGGGCTTCTGCGGGATGTCGGGCTTCTCGCCGGCAAGTACGCTCGGAACGGAAATGACGAAGTCGCGGCCGAAGTCCCGGCGCGCGTTGCCGGAGATCGTGTTGGCCACCTCACCGACCAGGTCACGCATGGTCTCGTGGCTGAAGTCGTTCTCCTGCATCTTCATGAGGAGCACGGTGAGCATCGCCCGCGGTGCGGTGAAGTACACGACCCCCTCGCGCTTGCCGGAGATGCTGATGATCCCCGTGTAGTCGTGCACCGCGGGCGCTCCCTCCATGAGGTATGGCGAACCGATGGTGGCCGGCTGCTGGGCCGCCACCTCGAAGTAGTTCGTCGTCCCCTCGACGAAGGTTTTCAGCTCCTCTTCCCGCAACATCTGCCCGCTCTCCGCCTCGCCTTCAGGACATCAGCTCCGCTATCGCCTCGTTCAACTGCCGGTCCGTGAACGGCTTGTTGAGGAAGCCGTTTGCGCCGCTTCTCCATGGCCTCGACCGCGGTTGCCTTGTCGGCCAGCGCCGAGATCACCAGGATACGCACCGCCGGCTTCAATTGCACCAGCTTGGAGATGCACTCGATGCCGTCCATCTGCGGCATGGTGAGGTCCATCGTGACCACGTCCGGGTCGGTCTTGTGGAACATCTCCAGCGCCTCGATCCCATTGCCGGCCGTGCCGACCACCTCGAGCTCCTCGAACTGCTGCGAGCGCTCGATCCGCCGCCGCATGATGTTCGAGTCATCCACGATCATCAGCTTGAAGCGACCGCCGTCCGCCGGCCCCGTTGCGTTGCGCCACGCTCATCCGCGCCCTCCCTTCCTCAGTTTTCAGGCCACCGCCGAGCTTGCCGCCTCGGCGGGCAGCACGATCTTGAAGCGCGTGAAGCGGCCCGGGTTCGTGCTCACCCCGATCTTGCCGCCAAGCGCCGTAAACGTGCGCGCAACGACATCCATCCCCACGCCGCTGCCGGCGTCCATTGTCACCTCCTCCTGCGTCGAGAATCCCGGACGGAAGATGAGGGCCATGGCCGCGCGGGTATCCATCGTGGCCGCTTCCTCGGCGGTGATCATGCTCTTGCGCACTGCAGTGTCCTTCAGCGATCTGCGGTGAGATGCCGGCGCCATCATCCTCGAACACCAGCTCGTATCCTTCGCCCGAGCGGTGGAAGTCGACGCGCACCGTGCCGACATCCGCCTTCGCCAGGGCGCGGCGCGCCTCGCTCGGCTCGATACCGTGCACCGCCGCATTGCGCAGCATCTGGATGACGCAGTCCTTCACCGTCGCGATGTACGGCGCCGGCACTTCCGCGAGGCCCGAGAGCGCCAGCTTGAAGGCTTGCGATGGTCCTTCGCCAGCTTCTCGGCGAGCGACGTGCAGGGTCGGCGAGAGATCCTCGCCGGACGCGGCCGCGGCTCGCGCGGCGGCGGCTTCGGCCGCGGCTGGCCCGCCTTGAGCCGCCGCGGCGCCGCGGGGTGTCCTTCAGCGCCGTGAGCCGCGTGGCCATCTCGCGCACGCCGCTTGCAGGTGCGCCAGCAGATCATCGAGCTTCAGCACCATCGGCAGGAAGTCGTTGCCGGAGAGCTCGGCCTTCTTCTTCAGCTCGCTCACCATGTCCTCGAGGGTGTGCACGCGGTTGGCGATGCTCATCAGGTTCAGGGCCGAGGCCTCGCCCTTGATCGAGTGCAGCTCGCGGAACGAGCCCGCCGAGCTTCTTGCGGAACTCCGCGTCGGTGCGCGCCGGCTCCTTGAGGATCGCGTTGATGAGCTGCAGGCCCGTCTCGGTGGTGTCGAGGAAGGACCCGAGCTGCAGCGGATCGACGTGCAGCATGCCGACCATCATGTCGACCTGCGCGTTGGCGTTCTCCTGCGACTCCTGCAGCTCCTTGCGCCAGCAGCACGTTGGAGGTGATGTCGCTGACCGCGCACAGTACGTGCTTGACGCCCCCTTGGGGCCCACCACGCGATGGAAGTCGAACTGCAGATAGCGGGTCTCCTTGCCGCCGCGGCCGTTATCCATGCTGATCTCGAGCTGCCCGAGCGGGTTGATGCTCTTCATCAGGTTCTCGTGAGCGCGGTCGCCCCAGAGCAGCTTGATGTACTTCATCGCCGTCGCCAGGGTGGCGGCCGGCACGCGATCCTGCGAGCAGCTTCTCGAACGACAGGCCGGCGAAGTCGTTGCGGGCGAAGATGTGTGTCAGCGCCTCCGACCAGACGGAGCCGATCTTGTAGTCGGCATCGAGCAGGAAGAAGCCCTTCGCGCACTGTCTTGAGGATGTCGCGGGTCTGCTCCTGCGCCTCGCGCGCGGCCCGCTCGTGGCTTGGCGCGGGTGAGCTGCAGGTACGCCGCAGCGGCGGCGAGCACCAGCGCCGCGAGCACACCGCCCGAGAGCAGTGCCCGCAGCCGGGCGGCGGCGCCCGAGGTCTGCCGCTGCAGCGAGCCGCTCACCGCGGTGAGGAGTTGATGCAGTTGGCGAACGTTCTGTCTCGCGAGCAGCTGCGCCTGACGGACGTTGTTGTAATACATCCGGCCGCTCTCGGACAGTGAGCTGCCGGAGTCGGTATCGACGTACGGCTCGCCTGAGAAGGCGATGACGGGAGCGAGCACCGGATTGTACGCCTGCCACATCTGCACGGCGGCCTGCAGCTGCGGCGACTGCGCGCCGGTGCGCCGGCTCAGCAGCTGGATGTCGTCGTTGAAATGCTGCACCGTGCCCGCGAGCTCCAGGTGCGCCTGTCCGGTGTACTCGCGCGTCTCCAGCCGCTCACGCAAGGCCGTGAGCTGCTGGGCGATGACGCCCGGGTAAGTCTGCAGCTCGCTCGCGGTCTGCAGTGCGGTGATGCTCGAGCGGATCTGCGTCGCCAGCCTGAAGCCGGCGAGCAGAGCGAGGCCCATCATCACGGCCAGGGCCGTAACTGCGCCGGCCGTGATCAGCCGGCGGTTGCGATCTGCGCCTGCGACTTTCATGTTGGTTCCCTGACAGCCTGAACTAGTTGGGCAGCTCGAAGCGGATGCGGGTGCGCACGGGCACCTCGACCGCCTGACCGTTGTATTGCGCGGGTCGGTAACGCCAGCGCCGGATGGCGCCGATCGCCGCGTCGTCGAAGACACCCCTGGGGACGGACTCGACCACTTTCACGTCCCGCGTGCGGCCCTTCTTGTCCACGATGTACTGCACCGTCACGCTGCCGCTGATCCGATCCGTCAGCGCGCGATCGGGATATTCCGGCGCGACATAGCCCGTGCGCTGCAATTGCTGGGCGAGCGCCTGCAGGTCCGGGCCTGCAGCCGCCTGCGGCTGGGCCTGCGAGGCACCGAGCTGCCGTACGGCGGCTACGGCCGCCGCGCTGGCGCCCCAGCTGGTGGCGGCCGCCAGGTCGGAATTGGCCTGCGCGGTTTCGCTGGAGCGCATCTCGGCGCGGGCACGAGTAATCAGCTCGGCTGCCAGTGCGCTTCTCACCTGCATCGCGGCGGCTTGGGCGGAACCCGTCGGATGGCCGCTCTCGAGCTGCTGCAGATAGTCCGCAGCGCTATCGCCGGCAGGTGAAGTCAGTGCGCCGCTGCTCAGGCGCTGCCGTACGAGGGACACCAGGCCTTCGGCCTTGGCGTGCGCGGCCTTGGCCTGGGCGCCGGTGAGATCGCGTTGGAAGGCGGCGACGTCGGCTGAAGAGGCACCGTTGGCACGCGCGGCGGCAACCCATCGGTCCTCATCAGTGGTGTCGCCGGACAGCGCATTCTGCCTGGCTTTGCTGAAGAAGGCATCGACCAACGCACCGGTGGCCCGCTCGGTCGCAGGGGCGGTGGGCGCCGCGGCGCGCAGCTCGGTCAGATACGACTCCGCGCTGTCGCCCGCCGGGCCGGTCAGCTGATCGCTGCGGATGCGATCGAGAACCAGGGAGGCGAGGCTTTGCACCTTGTCGGCCTGCTGCAGATGCGCGAGCTGCGCGCGCCAGGTGGCAAGCTGCGCGGCCGGAACATCGCCGGACTGCTGCGCCTGGCGCACCAGCGCTGCCGCGCGGTCGGCGTTGCCGTCGGCGAAGGCCTTGGAGATCGCCACCGTCGAGAGTTGCAGCTGGAAGGAGCCGAGGTGCGAATCCGAAGGCGCCACGAGCTTTAGGCTGGCCAGCGCCAGCGCGGCGTCGTTGTAGTGGGAGCCCGAGATCGCGTCATTGAAGCGTGCGATCAAGACGTCGCCGACGCGGCGCAGGCCGTCTTTGGCCTCTCCGTTCGTAGGATCTGCGGCCAGCGCGGAGCGGTAATAAACGAGCGCATTGTCGCCGGTCGGCGCGGTATAGCGCCGGTCGCGCATGGCGAGCCGTGCCTTCTCCAGCAGATCGTCGACCTGGCCCGCAACGATGGACGTGTCGACCGCCGGCTGCGGGAGCGCCGCTGCGGTCTCTGATGCCGTCCCGGGGTGAGAAGCGATGGTGCCCAGCGCCTGCGGTGCGGTGAGGGCGGACGTTGTCTTGCCGTGAGTGGTGAAGTACCACGCGCCTCCCGCCGCGAGCGCAACTACGGCAAGACCCAAGCCGGCCCACAGCGGCCATTTGCGTCCGCCTTCGCCCGGCTCTTCGGACTCTTTCGCCGCCGAATGAGACATGGCGGGCCGGAAGGAATCCAGTGTAGGCGCCGCGGCGGCACCGGCCCGCTCCGTACCGGAGCCACGGGCGGCGGCATTTCGGTTCGCGGCATCCGTGATGGCGGCATCCAGCACCGCCGTCGTCTTCGCCCCCTCGATCGGAATCGTCAGCACCGCAAAGACGCTCGTGCCTTTGACTGCGGAGGCGATTCGCTTCTCGGAGTCTGCATCGGCAAACACCACGACCACCGCGTTGGGCGCTTGCTGTGTCGCGCGCTGTACGAGTGCACGGACATCGTCCGTTGCCCTCGCATCGATCACCAGCATCTGCCCCCGCTTGGTGCTCGCGAGTTGTCCGATTGCGGTGTCAATGGAGTCGACGGGATTGACGGACGCCTGTCCGGCCAGAGCCTCTCCGAGCTCGAGCAGGAAGTCGTCGCGGTCCGTGAGTGCCGTCAGATCGACAGTCGGTCGCTGCGCGGGGGATGGAGCGTCCGCCGAACTTGCGGCATTGCCCGACTCCAGATTCCTAGGGGCACCCGATGCTGGACTGGCCACTGTTCGTGTCTCCACGCTCTAATTAAGGAGCGCTTCCGCGCGCGATCTGCCTTAGGTCCCGGCCACCGAGCGCCCACCCGCTTGATAACGCACGCAAAACGCGATTTTATGGAGCATATTGCGCGGCCGACGCACCGCAGTGCCGCAGTTCACACTACCGAGAGCCCTGTCCGGTGGAGGCGACAGCGCATCGCGGAAACTCTGAAGCAGTGCTCGCTTTCGGGGCTTCTACGCAGTAGCGCAGGCCGCGGACAGAACATAAGATGTCCCCATGCGCGCGGACACGTTCCTACCTTCTCGCCGCATTCCGGCACCACCAGGCCAACTGGGCATGCATTTTGCTGTGAGGGCTGCATGCGCAAAAACGTGAAGGCGAGCCGGAGACAGGTTGAACGATCCGCTGTCATGACCGTCTTAAATGTAGCGGGACCGGGAAATCGAGCGCCACCACGCACTGTGCAGAGCGTTGAATCAGACTCGCTGGCATCGTTGACCGCCCGGTCATCCTTCTTAGGGTACTGAACCGAACGGGAGGGGAGGAACGATGACATCGCTTTCTACTGACCCGGAATCAAAGAACCACTCCGCCTTCATCGAGTCGCTGAGCTCCTTCAGCCGACTGCATCGCGCGCAGCGCTGGGAAGGCACCTTCGGCGAGTTTCTCGCCGACATCCTGCCCGCGAACCCCGCGGCGCTGGCGCGCACCAGCCACGAATACATCTGGGACATGCTGCGCTGGCATGGGCGCACCGCGCAGCCCGACGCCGCTGAGAGCGCGCGGGCGCGGGAGCTGTTCAAGCGCGAGCTGTTCGGCATCGATGAGCCGCTGTCGCGCGTCGTCGATTATTTCAAGGCCGCCGCCGCCGGCTCCGATGTCGGCCGACGCCTGCTGCTGCTGCTCGGGTCCCCCGTCCGGCGGCAAATCGACCCTGGCCATCCTGCTGAAGCGCGGCCTCGAGGAATACAGCCGCACCGACGAGGGCGCGCTCTATGCCATCAAGGGCTCGCCGCTGCGCGAGAACCCGCTGAACCTCATTCCGGCGAGCCTGCGGCCGGAGTTCCGCGAGCGCTATGGCGTCGCCATCCAGGGAGAGCTGTCGCCCTGGGCGCGCGAGCTGGTCGAGCGCGAGTTCGAAGGGCGACTTCGTGCGCGTGCCGGTCGAGCGCATCTTCCTCGTCGGAAGCCTCGCGCGTCGGCATCGGCACCTACGCGCCGCACGATCCCACCACCGCCGACATCGCGGACCTGGTCGGCTCGGTCGATCTCGCCAAGGTCGCGCAGATCGGCGACGAGGGCGATCCGCGCGCCTGGTCGTGGTCGGGCGCGGTGTACGCCGCCAGCCGCGGCGTGCTCGAGATGATCGAGATCCTGAAGGTGAAGCGCGAGTTCCTCTACCTGCTGCTCGACCCTGACGCAGGAGAAGAACGTCAAGGTGTCGCGCTTCCCGCTCATCCACCTCGACGAGACCATTCTCGCGCACACGAACCTCGCGGAGTTCCACAAGTTCCTGCAGGAGAAGGAGAACGAGGCGCTGCTCGATCGCATGGTGATCATCAAGGTCCCCTACGCGCTCTCCTATCGCGACGAGTCGCGCATCTACCAGAAGCTGGTGTCCGGCGCGCCGGCGTTCCGCAATGTGCACCTCGATCCGCACGTGCTGAACCTGGCGGCGGTGTTCGCCATCCTGACGCGCCTGACGAAGCCGGAGCGCGAGGGCCTGGACGTCGCCAAGAAGCTGCGCCTCTATGCGGGCGAGGCGGTCGAGGGCGTGCCGGAGAGCGAGGCCGCGCGTCTGCACGCCGAGTGCGCCGGACGAGGGCATGACCGGCGTCAGCCCGCGCTTCGTCATCAACGCCATTTCCAACGCCATCACCCGCGGCAATACCCACAGCCTCACCAGCATGGAGCTGCTGCTCGCGCTCAAGGACGCGCATCGAGAGCGATGCGCGCATGGAGGCGAAGCACAAGAAGGCCTGGATCGATCACCTGGTGACGGCGCGCAAGGAGTTCTACAACCGCTGGGTCAAGGAAGACGTGCACCGCGCGATGTTCGCCTCCTTCGAGGAGGAGGCGCAGCAGCTGCTCGAGAAGTATCTCGATGAGGTCGAGGCCTCGCTCGATCACCGCCAGGTGACCGACCCCATCACCGGCGAGACGCGCCCGGCGGATGAGCGCTTCCTGCGCTCGGTCGAGGAGAAGATCAAGGTGTCCGATTCCGGCAAGCTGTCGTTCCGCCAGGAAGTGGTGCGCAAGGCCATGGTGGCCTTCAAGGCGGGCGAGAAGTTCAAGCTCGCGAGCCATGCGCGCATGCGCGAGGCGATCGAGCAGTACCTGTTCGAGGAGCGGCGCGACGTCCTGCAGGCTCGTCACCTCGACGGCGCGTCCCGACGATGATGCACGCCAGAAGATCTCGGTGGTGCAGCAACGCCTGATCACCGAGTACGGCTACGACGAGCACAGCGCCAAGGAAGCGCTTGAGCTACGTCACTACCCTGCTGGCGCAGGAGTAGCGCCCGGCCGCAAAAAGGAGTACCAGTACATCATGGCTGGAAGAGCGAGCAGCGGTGGCGGACAGCCGGGCGGCGATGCCGCCAAGTGGTACGAGCTCTTCTCGCGCGGCGCGCGCGACTGGCTGCGTCACGATGAGAAAGTGCGCGAGGCCGTGCGCGAGCACCTGCCGCAGATCATCGCCGGCGGGCGATGTCGATCAACGGCGGCGCGCGCACCGTGCGCGTGCCGGTGCGCATGCTGGAGCACTACCACTTCCGCCTGCGCCGCCCGGAGGAGCAGCAGGGCGCCGGCCAGGGCAAGGCCAAGCCCGGCGATGTGTTGGCCGATCCGTCGCGTCAGCGCAGGGCCCGGGCGAGAAGGGCGCGGGCGGACAGCGACGAGGGCGAGGTGCAGCTGCTGCTCGAGTTCAAGGTCGACGACATCGTCGATTGGCTGTGGGAGGAGATGCAGCTGCCCAACCTCAAGGCGCGCGTCGGCCCCTCCGAAGATACCGACTGGGTGCGCGAGGGCTGGGATCGGCGCGGCGCGCGCTCGCGGCTCGATCGGCGCCGCTCCTTCAAGGAGATGGTGAAGCGCCGCGGCGCCCCGGGCGCGACCCCGACCTTCACCGACGAGGACCTGCGCTTCCGCCAGCTCGCGCGGCGCCGCCAGCCGGCGGTCCATGCCGTGGTGTTCTTCATGCTCGATGTCTCCGGCAGCATGTCCGATCGCGACCGCAAGCTCGCCAAGACCTTCTTCTTCTGGGTGGTGCAGGGCCTGCGGCGCGAGTACCGCTCGCTCGAGACGGTGTTCGTCGCGCATACCACCGAGGCCTGGGAGTTCACCGAGGCCGGAGTTCTTCCAGGTGAGCGGCACCGGCGGCACGGTGGCCTCGACCGGCTTCGGCAAGGTGCGCGAGATCATCGACGCGCGCTACAACCCCGGCCGCTGCAACATCTATCTCTTCTACGCCTCCGACGGCGACAACTCGGTGAGCGACGCCGCGGAGGCGCGCGAGCGCGCTGTCGGCGATCGCCGAGGATGCCTGCTTCACCGGCTATGTGGAGGTCTCCTCCGGGCCTGTCGCGGCAGCTCGCCACCGAGACCGGGCGCCTGTTTGCCGAGATGTCCGCCGCGGGCTGCGCCGCGGGCAGCTACGCGCTCAACGACTTCGACGACGTCTGGGGCGCGGTGCGGCACTTCTTCTCCGCGGAGAGCCATGCCGAGGAGGCGGCCCGCCTTGAGGCGCTCGCTGTCATGACCGACGACACCTGGCAGAGCTACGTGCGGCGCATCGAGGAGCTCGCGGCCCGCTCGGGGCTCAGGTTTCACCCGGTGGACTTCGAGGCGGTGCCCGACAGCTTCATGATGGAGATCGCCGTCTACGGCCTGCCGGTGCGCATGCCGCACTGGTCGTTCGGCGTGCGCTACATCTACCAGCTGATCCAGCGCCACATGGGCCACTCGCGGCTGTTCGAGGTGGTGTTCCCCGGCAATCCGGGGCACGCCTACCTCGCAGCGAGCAATGGCCTGGCGGAGAACATCCTGGTGACGGCGCACGTGCTCGGGCACGCGGACTTCTCGCGCAACAACCTGCTGTTCCAGCGCTGCCAGGAGCAGGTCAGCGAGCACATCGTCGAGCACGCCGCCAACCACGCCCGCCAGATCCAGCAGGCGATCGAGACCCACGGTGCGCAGCGCGTCGAGGCGGTACTCGATGCCGCGCTCGCCCTCGAGCAGCACATCGACGTCGACCAGTCGCTGCGCCGCGAGCGCTATCCGGAGTACGTCGAGGACACGAAGGCGCTCGCGGACGACGATTTCCGCAAGCGCTTCGCCGCGCTCGAGCCGGCCGCGGCCAGCACGGGCGTGGAGGCGCAAGCAAACGCGCGCCCGTGCCGCCGCATCCGGAGCGCGACCTGCTGTGGTTCGTCGCGCAACTACGCGCCGGAGATGGAAAGCTGGGAGCGCGACATCTTCCTCGCGGTGCGCGAGGAGTCGTTCTATTTCTATCCGGTGTTCGCCACGCAGATCATGAACGAGGGCTGGGCTTCGTACTGGCACGCGCGCCTGCTGCGCGAGGCGGACTTCGTCCCGCAGCAGGCCTACCTGGACGCGATCAAGTGCCACTCCGACGTGGTGCGGCCGGTCGCGGCGGATGCAGCAGGTGGCGCTCAGCATCAATCCCTACCACCTCGGCTTCTGCGATGTGGGAGAAGATCGTCGAGAAGGAGGGGCTCGAGGCAGCGCGCAGCATCATGATGCAGGACGATGACTTCGCGCTTCGTGCGCAACCATCTCACGCGCGAGCTGGCCGAGGAGCTCGAGCCTGTTCCGCTACAGCGCGCGCAGCGACGGGCAGGTCAAGGTGCTCGAACAGGACCTGACGGCCCTGCACGAGGCGATGCTGAGCCCAAGTACAACTTCGGCGCGCCGACTGTCTCGGCGAAGCACGTCCGCAACGACGGCACGCTCGAGCTGGTTCATGACTACTCGCTCGATGGCCGCGGTCTCGACCTCGAGCGCAGCCGCAAGGTGCTGGATTACCTGCAGCGCGTGTGGCGCCGCCCGGTCATGCTCACCACCACCAACCAGGCCGGTCTAGCGCTGGAGCTGACCGCGCCGTAGTTTATCTGGCGCAAATCGCTCCCGGCGATTTGCTCGGCCCCGTCCCTGCGCCGAGCCCTTCGGGCCGGCATTCGCCGTCCGAAATCGCTCCTGCGATTTTGTGCGTAGGCCACGCCTGTGACTGGGATTCATCCCGCGGCCCGGGAATGGCCCGGGGCCGCTTTATGATTTGCTTTCGGGCTGAGATTCGGGCTGGCCCCAATCCTCTTCGTCTTGCGACGTGACGATAGCGACGGGATCGCTGGCGGGGAAGCTGGCGGCCAAGGCCTCGTCCAACTGTCTCTGAATCTTCTCCTTCTGCGTCTCGTCCGAACGACGCTGCGGCGCCGGAGGGGATCTTGGCGACTCGCTCATGGCTCACCTTTCGCAGGTAATCGACCTCCCAGTATAGGACCGGTCAGTCCCTGGAGCACGCTCCAGCCATTTGGCATGCCAGACTGCAAATTGGCGACGCCGGGGAGTAGGCTCTCGGTTCTCCGCGCCGCCTACCGCGGCGACTCTTTGCCGGGGGAGCGACTCATGGGCCATACCACCTCGGGCATCCGAAATATCGCGCTGGTCGGAGCGGCCGGCGCGGGCAAGACACTACTGGCGGAGAGCCTGCTGCTCGAGGCGGGCGCCATCCGGGCAAAGGGGAGCCTGGCGCGCGGCAACACAGTGTCGGATTTCGATCCGCAGGAGCGGGAGTTGCAGCACTCCCTGGAGCCCGCCGTGCTGACTTTCGATTGCGACTCCGCGCGCATCCATCTGCTGGACACTCCCGGATATCCGGATCTGTTCGGCCGCACGCTCTCGGTGTTGGAGGCAGTGGAGGCGGTCGTGGTGGTCGTCAGCGCGGCCTGCGGATACGACACCACGACCAGGCGCCTGATGGACTTTGCGCGCGACCGGGGGCTCTGCCGCCTCGTGGTCATCAACAAGATCGATAGCCGCGACGCCAGAGCCGCCGATGTCCTGGCGCAGCTTCGCGAGACGTTCGGCAACGAATGTCTGCCGCTCAACCTTCCCGCGCACGATGGTCAGGAGGTGGTCGATTGCTTTTTTCAGCCGCACGGCGCGCCGGCGGACTTCTCGTCCGTGGAGACCGCGCATACCCAGCTCGTGGACCAGGTGATCGAGCTCGACGAGAAGCTCATGGCCGTATACCTCGAGCAGGGCGAGGAAATCTCGCCGGAGCAGCTCCACGACCCTTTTGAGCAGGCCCTGCGCGAGGGCCATCTCGTTCCGGTGTGCTTCGCTTCAGCAGAGACAGGGGCTGGCGTCCGTGACCTGCTCCGGGTGTTCACTCGTCTCATGCCGAATCCCGGCGAAGGCAATCCGCCGCCGTTCCTCAAAGGGCCGGGCGAGCGCGCGCAGCAAGTCACGGTTTCACCTGAGCCCAGCAGACACGTGGTCGCGCACGTGTTCAAAGTCACCATCGACCCGTACGTTGGCAAGCTAGGCGTTTTGCGCGTGCACCAAGGCACGGTGCGCCCGGGCGCCCAACTATTCGTCGGCGACGCGCGCAAGCCATTCAAGGTTGCGCATCTGTATCGGCTCCTCGGCAAGGACACCGGCGAGATTCCGGAGGCGGTTCCCGGCGACATCTGCGCCATTGCCAAGGTGGAGGAGCTGCACCTCGATGCCGTACTGCATGACTCCCACGACGAGGATCAGTATCATCTGAAGCCCGTCGCCTTCCCGCCGCCGATGTTGGGGCTGGCCATACGAGCCGGAGCGCCGCGGCGACGAGCAGCGCCTCGCCGACACGCTTCACAAGCTCACCGCCGAGGATCCGTGTATCCGCATCGAGCATCACGCGGCGGTCAACGAGACGGTCCTCTACGGCATGGGGGAGTTGCATCTGCGGACGCTGTTGGAGCGAATGAGCCAGCGCTACGGCGTGCACGTGAAGACGCACCCGCCGAGCATTCCCTACCGGGAGACCGTCACACGCCAGGCGGAGGGCCACTGCCGCCACAAGAAGCAGACCGGCGGCGCCGGCCAGTTCGGCGAAGTGTTATCTGCGCATCGAGGCGCTCGCAGCGCGGCGCGGGCTTCGAGTTCGTTGACGACGTGGTGGGCGGCGCGATTCCCGGTCAGTTCATCCCGGCGGTGGAGAAGGGCGTGCGCCAGGTTCTCACGGAGGGCGCGCTGGCGGGCTATCCCCTGCAGGATATCCGCGTCACCGTCTACGACGGCAAACACCATGCCGTCGATTCGAAGGAGGTCGCCTTCGTCTCGGCTGGACGCAAGGCCTTCCTGGACGCGATCCGCAAGGCCAGCCCCATCGTGCTCGAGCCGATCGTGCATCTCGAGATCACCGCGCCTGCGAGCGCCATCGGCGACATCACCGGGGATCTGGCCACCAAGCGCGCCCGCATCAACGGCAACAACACGCTCCCTGGCCAGCTCGCCACCGTCTCCGCGCTGGTGCCGCTCGCGGAGATCTCCGAGTATCAGACGCGTCTCAAGGCGCTCACCGGCGGCCAGGGCACCTACTCCATGGAGCTGAGCCACTACGACCCCGTTCCCCCGCGCCGACAGCAGGAGCTCGTGCAGGCGTACAGGCCGAGGGCGGAGGAGGAGTGAGCCGGGAGTGCAACCGCCGCTGGTGGAGTCGCACAGGCTGGCGCGCGCCTGAAATTAACAACCAAGACGCAGAATTTTCTGGTGAATTTGTTCGCTTTGCCTCCCGTCTGCAGGTCGGAAGTGGAGGTTATGTATGAAGTGACGTCTGTATGCGCTGTATGATTCGATGCGTGTAGTAAGCGTCAGTTGCCCGACATCAATAGCGACGTGCAGACGGGCGCGGTACCGCACGCGGAAGACAATCGTTCACACCCGCACGCCGTCGCGGCTATACTCGATAGCATGAAAGGTACTGACCACGAGCACGACGAGCACCGCCTGCCGTCGGATCCGGCGTTGCGAGTGATGGCTCTGGAGTCGCTTCTCATCGAGAAGGGGCTCGTCGACCCACAGGCGCTCGATGCGCTCATCGAGGCCTATGAGCACCGGATCGGCCCGCACAACGGCGCCAAGGTGGTCGCCAAAGCGTGGCAGGACCCGGGCTACAGGACGCGGCTTCTGGCTGATGCCGGCGCCGCGATCTCCGAGCTGGGTTTCGGCGGCCTGCAGGGGGAGCACATGGTTGCGGTCGAGAACACGCCGGTCGTGCACAATCTCGTCGTCTGCACCCTCTGCTCGTGCTACCCGTACCCGCTCCTCGGCCTGCCCCCGGTCTGGTACAAGTCGGCGGCTTACCGCTCCAGGGCTGTGATCGATCCGCGCGGGGTGCTGCGGGAATTTGGTCTCGAGCTTCCGGCGGAAACGGAGGTCCGCGTGTGGGACAGCACCGCGGAGCTGCGGTATCTCGTCCTGCCTCGGCGGCCGCCCGGCACGGAGGAAATGAGCGAGGAGCAGCTCGCCTCGCTCATCACGCGCGATAGCATGATCGGTGTCGCGCTCGTCCAGGCGCCAACGGTGGCAGGCGCCCGGTGAACGGCGTTCATGACATGGGCGGCATGCACGGCATGGGCCCCATCCAGCCGGAACAGGACGAGCCCGTGTTCCATCATCGTTGGGAGACTCGGGTTTTTGCCCTGGCGCGCGCCATGGGTAAATTCGGCAGGTGGAACATCGATGCACACCGACATCAACGCGAGTTGATTCCGGCCGCCGAGCAGCTGCGCATGAGCTACTACGAACGCTGGCTGGAGGGGCTCTCGGAGCTCCTGGTCCGGTACGATTTCGTCACCGCGGAAGAGCTCGCGACCGGCCAGGCGACGGCCGACGCCGCCAGACTGACACCCGCGCTGCCGGCCGACAAGGTGCCGATGTTTATTGCGGCCGGCTCTCCCGCCTCGCGAAGATCCAGCCGTCCGTCGCGCTTCCGGCCCGGTCAGCGCGTGCGGGCGCGCAACCTCAATCCGACAGGGCACACCCGGTTGCCGCGATATGTGCGCGGGAAGACAGGCACCATCGATCGCGTGCAGGGTGTATTCGTGTTCCCCGATACCAATGCGCACTTCCTCGGCGAAGACCCGCAGCACGTGTATTCCGTCCGATTCCAGGCTCGAGAGCTCTGGGGCGACGCTACGGCACCGCAGGACTCCGTTTATGTGGATCTCTGGGAGAGTTATCTTGACGCCACCTGACGAAGCGCTGGACGCGTTCGCCGAGCCCTGGCAGGCACGCGCCTTCGCGGTTGCCGTGCTCGCCTCCAGACAGGGCTGCTTCACATGGTCTGAATGGACTCAGGTGCTGGGTCGTGAGCTGCAACGCGCGTCAGACGTCGCCGCGCAGACGATGGCCGCAGGTTATTTCGACTGCTGGCTCTCGGCATTGCAATCCCTGCTCGTCGGCAAGGGCGTAATAGGGCAGGGCGAGTTGCTCGCGCGCAAGGACGCGTGGGAGGACGCTTACCGTCGGACTCCTCATGGCGTTCCAGTGGTATTGTCGCCTCCCTGAGGCGAGATAGGGTCGTCCCGGTCAATCCACCGGGACGGCTTCGAAAGCCACCGTCGCTCCCGCCGGCGTCGTGGCCTGACCGGTGATCTCACCGCGATCGTTGATATCCTGAGCAATCGTCAGTGTCAGGGTGGTGCCGGGCGCCACCCGATCGTTGAGATCGGTCATGCGGCCGTTCTGCCAGATGAAAGCGTGGTTCTGCACACTCGAGCCGACCGTGATCTGCGATACGCCGACCACCTGGTCCCGGTTGTTCACGCCGAGTGCCTGACTGATCAGGTCGAGGCCGAGAGCGCCGAGGTTGCAGGTGCTGCCGCCCGACACCGTCGCGCCGTTACACAGGTAGGGACGCCTGGACCAGAAGAACGCCTGGAAATTCGCTTGCGCGATCGTGGGACCATCGCCCGGCAGATCCGAGAAGCCGGCGACGTTGCCGCGATCGTTGATGTCCATCGGCGTATTCCAATATGCGCCGCCGAGCGTCGGCAGCTCGCGCGCCACCTGGCCGTGGTGCCACATGACCATGTGCTCCGCGGTGCCGCCACCAATCGCACCATCACAGATACCCGAAATCCCCACGGCGTCACCCCACTGATTGATGGCGGTGGCCGCGCCGTCGAGATCTCCCGGGTAGGGAGGCAGCTCGATGGCGCGGTAGTCGGAGTCGGCTCCGGCGCCACGATCGTCGCCGCCGGGAACCCACAGCACCGCTTCGAACTGCAGCACCTGCCCGGTATTCGTGAATTCGTCGCAGGTCGGGTCGTGAGTCCTGTCTTCGGCCCAACCGACGATCTCGCCGCGGTTGTTGACTCCTGTCGCAAAGCCATTATCGCCGCCCAGCGTCGGCAGCTGCGACATCCGGCCGTCGCGCCAGACGAATCCGCGGCAGACGTGGCCGTCGGCAACGAAGAAGACGGCGAGAAAGCAGCTCCAGCTCTCGCCCAGCGGCTGCAGCTCGTTGGTCTCGGAAATCCCGACGACGATGCCCCGATCGTTGCGGTTGGGCCATGCCACCGAGCTGTTGAGCGTCGGGCCGCCGAGTGTGCCCAGGTTCGTGGCTGCGCCATGCACCCAGAGCTCCGCCTGCATCGTCGCGTCCGACTGCAGGGACCAGCCAGCGACCCAGCCGGGTTGGTTGTTGGTGGTTCCCTGACTGACCGGGCCTCCCGCCGGATCGCCGAGATTGATGACGCGGTACGAGGTCTGTCCGTATCCCGCCGCATATGCGCCGCCGGCCAGTGGGAGCAACATCGACGCAGACAAAAGTCCGAGCAGTAATCTGGTTTTCATGATGGACTCCGGTATCGGCCGAGCTCCGGGGAAATATACGCAGCGCGTCGGCACGTTCTGGCTGGAATCGGACCCGGATATCCCGGCCGGCGAGCGGCGCAGCGCGGGTCTCGGTAATATCGCGGCGTGCAGCTCGACGAGCAGACCTGCGAACAGGCGCGCCTCAACCGCGATGCGCGTTTCGACGGCCGCGTCTTCATCGGGATCACCTCGACGGGCATCTATTGCCGTCCGATCTGTCCCTCGCCGCATGCCAAGCGCGTGCACGTGCGGTTCTTCCCCTCGGCGGCCGCGGCCTCGGCGGCCGGCTTCCGTCCCTGTCTGCGCTGCCGCCCGGAGGTGGCGCCCGGCACCCCGGCGTGGAACGGCACCTCCACGACGGTGAGCCGAGGGCTGCGGCTGATCGCGCAGGGCGCTCTCGATGAGGCCGGCGTCGAGACCCTGGCTACACGGCTCGGGGTCAGCTCGCGGCATCTGTCGCGACTCTTCCGGCGGCATCTGGGGGCGCTGCCGACCGCGGTCGCACAGACGCGGCGGCTGCACTTCGCCAAGCAGCTGATCAGTGATACCAACCTGCCGATGGCCGAGGTCGCGTTGGCCTCGGGATTCAGGAGCATCCGGCGTTTCAACGACGTTTTCCGGCAGTTCTATGGGCGCCCACCGTCGGAGCTGCGGCGCCTCGGGGCGCGCGCCGGCGTGGCGGAAGGTGAATACGTCTTCCGCCTGGCCTTTCGTCCGCCGTACGATTGGGACGCGCTGCTGCGATTTCTGGCCGCTCGCTCAGTTCCGGGGGTCGAGCATGTGGGCGACGGTGTGTATCGCCGGACTCTGGCAGTCCAGGCTCACCACGGATTGCTCGAGGTGCGGCCCGCGGCGGGCGAGCACGCCCTGCGGGTCCACATCAGATTCCCGAAACCGGAATACCTGCTGCAGATCGTCGCCCGCGTGCGTGTGATGTTCGATCTGGCCGCCGACCCGGAGGTGATAGCCCAGACCCTCGGCGCGGACTCCATGCTCGCGCCGCTCCTCGAGCGCCATCCGGGCCTGCGGCTTCCGGGGGCCTGGGACAGCCTCGAGCCGGTCGTGCACGCGGTTCTCAGGCAAAGGCTCTCGCTGGAGGAGACGCAGAGGCTGCAGGCTCTGCTCGCCGAGGAGTGCGGCGAGCCGATAGCCGCACTCGGCGCGGGGGAGCTATGCAGGACTTTCCCGAGCGCGCCCGCGCTGGCCGACAACCGTCTGGACTTCCTGCCTCGATCCACCGCCGGTGTCATCCGTTGCGCGGCGCGAGCCGTTGCTGCCGTCCGCTCGAATGCGCCGCCCGATGACCTGCTCCTGAGGCTGCGGGCCCTCGACGGAGTAGGGGAGGCGGCCATCGAGTATGTCGCCATGCGCGCTCTCAACCACTCGGACGCGCTTCCTGGCGACCTCGCAGAGTTGCGCCGCGCCTGTGACGAGGTGTCGGGCCCCGGGGAGCTGTCGCTGCGCGCCGAAGCATGGAAGCCCTGGCGAGCCTATGCCGCAATGCTCCTCATGTGCTCCGGGCCGCCTGCGTCTCGCCGCGCGGCAGTTAGTGCTCAATCCTCGTTGAGTGCGCCGTGAAGCGGACGCTCGAGCACCCTGATGTTGACCTCGGCGCGAATCTCGAAGCCGAGCGATTCGTAGAGTGATATCGCGGCGCGGTTCGTTTTCCAGGCATGAAGGAACGGACGCTCGCCACGCGATTCGATGCGAGCCGCGACCGCGGCGGAAAGTCTGCGCGCCAGCCCGCGTCCGCGGAAATCAGGGTGAGTACAGACGCCGCTCACCTCCGTATGGCCCGGAAATCGGAAGCGCTCCCCGGCCATCGCGGCGAGCCGGCCGCCGATCCGAATGCCGCGAAACGTTCCCATCGTGTGGGTCCGCGCCAGGAACGGTCCGGGCTCCGTGAGCGTTGCCAAAGCCAACATCTCCGGCGCGTCCACGTCCGAGAGCTGCACGATGTCGTCGTCCGCTTCCGCGGCCCGGATGCTTCGAGTGGCGATCATTTGCACGCCCTTGGCTGCCTTGATGAGCACGAGGCCGCCCGGCACGACCACGTCGGGCACCTCTGCCAGAAATACGCGCTCGCCGGGCCGCACCAACTCCGTCAGCGCGGTGAGCGCTGCGGCGCCGTCATCGCGCGCTGCCGCGAACAGGTTGACGTCGGCCGCGTACCGCCGCGCCAGCGCGTTGCCCACTGACAGGCCGAGGTGTGCGGTGGTGAGGGCGGCCCATACGGGTCGATCAAGCATATCTTCGGCCTCGCACCGGTATGCGCGCCGCGCGAATGTGCAACGGTGCCGCGGCCAGTGCTTCCTCCAGCGCAGACAGTTGCGCCAGCAGAGGCCCCGATGCGCCCGCGCATGCGTCGGCGACTGCGGCTTCGACCCTGGGCCAGGCGAGCTCTTTCGAGCGCGCGATGAGTTGTCGGCCGGCTTTGGTCAGCACGATCGGCCGCAGTCGCCGGTCACCTTTCAGCCGCTGCGACATGACGAACCCGTCGGACTGCAGGTTCTCCAGCATGCGCGATACTCCCGGCTGGCTGACGCCCACCGCCTGGGCGAGCTCGCCGACGCTCAGCGGACCCAGCCGGTCCAGCGCGGCAAGCAAGGGGCAGTGAGATGCCGGCAGGCCTATGTCCGCCGCCGCGAGCAGAACCTGCGTCTGCGCCTGCAGGCGCTCGCCCAGGCGCTTCAATCTGCTCCCCAGGGTCAGGTACCCGAGCTCTCCGACGATGTCCGTGACCACGGTCGCCTCCATTTAGATAACATGATATATATCATGTAATGGAGATGCAATGGAAGCCGCGAGCCGCGGGCTAGCCGGCGCGGACACCCAGTGCTTTGCCGATCGCCTCGCGCCACTCCTCGATCATGCGGCGGTAATGTCCCGGATCCAGAAACTCGTCCACGAACCCCTGTCCCTGCGCATTCAGTCCGGTCAGCGTATAGCGGACGCTGACCTCAGTGCCGCCGCCCGATGCGGCGCTGCACTGGACATCGACCAGGCCCATGTTCGAGCCCTGAGCCAGGCGGGCGTAGCTCACGTGACCTTCGGAGGGCAGGTAGGTCACGACGATCCAGGTAGTCTCGCGGCCGCCGTGGGTGGTGCGAAATACCGAGCCGCGCTCCTCTCGTCCGCTGAGCAGCTCCGGCTCCCACCCTTGCGCCCAGGCCCTCTCGCCGAGCGCGGTAAAGAGTGGAAACACCCGCGCGACAGGCGCCTCGAGCCGGAAGGTGCGGACCTGCGTGGCGGGGGTTTTGGACATGGAGATTGGGCTCCAGAGACAGGCGGTGACAGCGAGACAGTAGATCGGGAGGCGCTGTATTTGGTACATATGTACCAATATACCAAATGAAAAATCCGGCAACAAGTTGTGCGATGCTCTTCGACTACCGCATCGGAAAACGATCATGCCGACAGCCAAGGCCAAACTTCCGGAACCCTCCCGCATCGTGGAGCGCGTCCAAACCGGCGTCCGTCTCGAGAAGCGACTGCTGAAAGTGCTGAAGGGACTGGCCGAGTACCTCGATCTGTCCCTGGGCGATCTTCTCGAGGGCATCGCGCTCCATGCTCTGGACAACAAGCCGCCCTTCAAGGCGGCGACGCTCGAGAAGATCGCCGATCTGCGCCGCGTCTACGGCCTCGATCTGCGGGCCGAGGACAGCCACCAGCTGCGCGAGCGCTAGCCCGATGAGCCAGATGACGGCATCCGCGCGGGCGTACGGTCCGGGGCGCGTGTCCGGGGCGTGGCGGCTCGTCGCCTGCTCGTTGTCAGTCTTGCAGCTCGTGAGCTGCGCCGGCCCGGGATCGAGGTTTGCTCGCCAGACGTCCCATCCGGTGGACGTCCGGGCCGTCATCGACCGCGCTCTGCCGGGCGCGGTCTCCGATCGCGCCGGCTGGACCGCCGATATCGGCATGAGCTTCAGCAAGCTGGGTCTGCCGCCCACGCGGGAGAATGCCTGTGCGGTTGCGGCGGTCATCGCGCAGGAATCGGGCTTCCAGGTCGATCCGGTCATTCCCGGCCTCGGCAAGCTGGCTTTGCGCACGGTCGACGAGCGCGCAGCGCGCGCCGGAATCCCGCTGGCCCTGGTGCACGCGGCACTCGACCTGAAATCCACCGATGGACGAACGTATCGCGCGCGAATCAGAGCCGCCCGCACCGAGAAGCAGCTGAGCGACGTGTACGAGGATTTCATCGGCCGCGTGCCGCTCGGCCGGCGGCTGTTCGCCAGCTGGAATCCCATCCGCACGCGTGGTCCCATGCAGGTCAATGTCGCCTTCGCGGAGCGATTCGAGTCGGTCAAGCCGTATCCGTATCATGCCGCCGGCCGCGACCTCGGCGACGAACTCTTCACGCGCCGCGCCAGTATTTACTTCGGCGTCGCGCATCTGCTCGATTATCAGGCGCCTTATGAGCGGTATCTTTACCGATTCGCCGATTACAACTCGGGCCAGTACGCCAGCCGCAATGCCGCTTTCCAGCGTGCGGCGAGCATCGTCGCGCGTGAGCCGCTGACCGCCGACGGCGCCCTGCTCGCCCACGATCCGCACGTCAAGGGTGCCGGTAGCACGCAGCGGCTGCTGTTCGCGATTGCGAGGCGATTGAACCTGAGCGAGAGGGACATCGACGCCGCGCTGGAGCAAGGCACGGCGGCGAGCTTCGGGCAGACCGCCCTCTATCGCCGCGTATTCGCGTTGGCCGATCGCAGCAACGGACGGCGGCTGCCGCGTGCCGTCCTGCCCCAGATCCGCCTCGAAGGCCCGAAGATCGAGCGGCCCCTGACAACAGGTTGGTATGCGCGCCGGGTGAACGGACGCTTCGAGCAGTGCCTGCGCGGCTGAGCCGGGCCGCCGCGGCTCGATGAGGGGAGACCTTGGGGCGGCGAGGCGGAGTTCCCTATTTGGCCTGCCCGGCGTAGGCTCGCACGCTCGGTTCACGCACCCGCAGAGCGGGCACAACAGGGGGATGCGGCATGTCCGTCATGAATCCGGCTGGTTTTCGCGGCAGAAGTGTGCTGCTCGGCTTGCTGACGCTGCTGTCCACCGGTGCCGCCATGGCCCAGGGCCGCCATTTGACCGCACAGGACTACGCGCGGGCGGAGCGCTTCATGCCCTACGACACTCAGCCGCTCGTGGATCATGACGTCCAGAGCGTGCACTGGCTCGATGACCGGCGCTTCTGGTACATCGACCACGATTCCGGCGGCGATCACTACCAGTTGATGACTGCGAGCGGCCGCGCGAGCCCGATATTCGATCAGCAGAAGCTCGCTGCCGCGCTGACCAAAGCCGTCGGCAAGCCGGTCGCGGCAACCAAACTTTCGATCAGCGCGATACGCATCGTGGGCGACAGCCGGTTCCAGATTACCCGCGACGACAAGCAGTACGTGTGCGACCTCACCGGCACCGGTCGTTGCGACGACAAGGCGAGCCTCGTGAAGACCGGCAAGGAGCCCGGCATCGCCGCGCCGAACGGCAGGCTCCAGGCCTTCATCCGCGACTGGAACCTGTGGGTACGCGATACGGCCACGGGCAAGGAGACACAGCTCACTTCCGATGGCGGCAAGGATTTCGGCTACGCCACCGACAATGCGGGCTGGCTGCACTCCGACCGCCCGGTGCTCAACTGGTCACCGGACTCGACCGAGATTGCCACTTACCAGCAGGATCAGCGCGGCCTGGGAGAAATGGATCTGGTCAGCACGCGGGTGGGACATCCCAGGCTGGAGCAATGGAAGTATCCCGTGCCCGGCGATGCCAAGGTATTCATGATCGAGCCGGTGGTCATCGTCGTCGCCACCCATCAGGTGGTCCGCCTGCAGCTGCCGCCGCAGCAGCGGCTCTCGAGCCTGTGCGATGACATCAGCTGCAAGTCCGATGGCAATTGGGACGATGCCCAGTGGGCGCCCGACGGCAAGACCCTGGCGCTGGTGACCACCTCGCGCGACCGCCATCACGAATGGTTCCGGATCGCGGACGCGCGTACCGGCGCGGTGCACACGGCGTTCGAGGACAGCTCCACGACCTACTACCGCAGCGGCATCGACTCCGTAAGTTGGCGTTACCTTCCCGGCTCGGACGAGGCCATCTGGTACAGCGAGCGCACCAACTGGGGCAATCTCTACCTCTACGATCTCAAGACGGGCAAGCCGGAGCACCCGATCACCACCGGCTCCGGCGACGTGACGGAGGTCGTGCACGTCGATCCCAAGGCGCGAACGGTCTGGTTTCGGGCCGTTGGCCGCACACCCGGCCTGAATCCCTACTATGAGCAGCTCTGGAAAGCCAGCCTGGACGGGCGTGGAGCCACGCTGTTGACCCCGGAGCCGTGCAATCACACGATCAGCATGGCGCCGCACGGCAGATATTTCGTCGACAGCTGCTCTACCCCGACCGAGCCCCCGGTCGCGACGCTGCGCAAAGCGAGCAGCGGGCGCGTTCGCGCGCGCGTGGCCACCGCGGACATCTCGCGGCTGAAGGCCACCGGCTGGCAGCCGCCGGAGCTGATCGTCGTCAAGGCGCGCGATCACGCGACGGACCTTTACGGCCTGCTCTTCAAGCCGACGGACTTCGATCCTCACAAGCACTATCCGATCATCGACTACGTCTACCCCGGTCCGCAGATCGGCTCGGTATTCAACTTCGATTTCGAGCCCTCGCGCTACGACAACCAGTCTTTGGCCGAGCTCGGCTTCATCGTGGTTGCCATCAACGGCATGGGCACGCCGTACCGCTCAGCCAGCTATCAGCGGCTCTGGTACGGCAACATGGGCGACAACACCCTGCCCGACCAGGTCACGGCGCTGAAGGAGCTCGGCGCAAAGTATCCGTGGATCGATCTCACCCGCGTCGGCATGTGGGGCCATTCGGGCGGCGGCAACGCCACGGCGGACGCGATGTTCCGCTATCCGGACTTCTTCAAGGTGGGCTGGGCCGAGAGCGGCAACCACGACAACCGCAACTACGAGAACCCGTGGGGCGAGACGTACCAGGGCCTGCTGGTACGTCAGAAGGACGGCAAGACCAACTACGACAACCAGGCCAACCAGCTCCTGGCGCCGCAGCTCCAGGGTCATCTGATGCTCACCTACGGCACGATGGATGACAATGTGCCGCCGGAGAGCACTCTGCTGGTGGTGCAGGCGCTGATCAAGGCGAACAGGAACTTCGACATGATCGCCATCCCCAATGCGCGCCACGCCTATCTCTACGCGACGCCGTATATCACACGTCGGCGGTGGGACTACTTCGTGCGCTACCTCGCCGGCGACGTGCCGCCCGCAAACTATGCGCTGAAGCCCTGGCCCTGGAAATGACGGCGGGCTAGGCCATGCCCTCCAGCATCGCGATCGCCCGCCGGCGGGCTCCGCTCTCGTCGATGCGCCCGGTGGCAATGTCGGCCACCAACCGGGCCTGCTCGCGATAGCGCAGGATGTAGAGCGACGCGCCAAGACTGTGCGCCGCTTCGGCGAGCGCCGCGCGGACGTCCGGGGCGAACTGCTCGCCGGCGCGCGGACGGCATATGACCGCGCCGGTCAACATTTCGCCGACGATCATGGGAAACGCCAGGCTCTCGATCCCGAGGGCGCTTGCCAGCCCGTGAAGGTCGACTTCCTGTCGCCGGGCCCGCAGCGAGACGAAGGCCGCATCGTCGACATCGACGGCTTCCGGCCACGCGCCGGTCGAGCCGCGGAGTTGATAGCCGGCGAGTGCGCGCTCGTAGATGGCCACTGCATCGCAATGTTGCCGCAGCCGTTCGACCGCCGTCTCGAGCAGCCGGCTCTGTTGCTCGATGAAGGCGCATTCGGCCGCGAAAGTCCGCAGGGCGGCGATGGCGAGACGTTGCTTGCGGAAGAAAAACCGCTCGACCCAGTGATCCAAGCGGCGATGCAACGGACTCAGTGCCATCGCCAGCAACAGTGCGGCGATCGCCTGCAATGCCCAGCTCAGCTTGTCTCCCACGGCAAACTCATGCAGTCCCAGCTCGAGCACCGAGAAGATTCCGAACAGAAGGCCGGTGATCGCCGCATAGACGAGAGCGCGGTTGACGACGAAGGAGACATCGACCAGCCGCGTTCGAATCGCCGCGTAGAGGTAACCGCCCATGCAAAGGAGGCGCGCGGTATAGACGAACTCGAAGAGATACGGATAGCGGCTCTGCACCGGCTCGAGCGCGAACACGGCCAGTGCGCATACCAGCAGGAAGGCGGTGCTCCACAGCACCCAGCGGATCCGCAGGCGGCTTTCATATGGCGCTTTGCGGTAGCCCACGAATAGCATCAGCAGAGGGATCGCGATCAACGTGAGCGTCAACGCCTGGACGGCAGCAGAGACCGCGGGGCTCAGCGCGCGTCCATAGTACATGGCTGAAATTTCCCGACTCATGTCGAGGACCAACGCCGCGACGCCGAGGCACGCGACCACGACTCGCGCGAGGCGCCGGGTTTGAGCCGATAGCCCGCCACCGGCGAGCCCCTCTGCCATCACGTATAGTCCGGGCAGAGCAAAGAAGTACTGCGCCTCTACCGCGCCCAGAACCAGCCAGGCGGTTACGAGGGGCTCGACCAAAACGCCGCCCAGGCTGAGCAGTGCGCTCGCGATGAGCCCATAGAGCGATAGCGCGCAAAGCCCCGCCGCCACGCGATCACGGCCGCGCCAGAGTGTCAACAGGGCGAGCGCCGCCAGGAACGGAGTGTTCAGGAATGCGGTGATGAGGCGGCCCAACAGATCGCGGCTGACGGGCGGAGCGGGCTGCGCCGTGACGGCGATGTGCAGAATGCGGCCGCCGCGGACCACGGCGATGGCGACCGAGCTGCCGACCTGCACACCTACCCCGAAGAAGGCGACCGCCCGGGCGGCTGGAGTCATCTCCCTGGGTGCCAGAACATCACCATCGGCGAGCGGCGGCGGCAGCGGATAGTTGCTGTCGCGGTGTATCACATAAAGGCCGTTCGATTGCTGTATGGCATCGAGCGGCAGGACCCCGCCGGCCCAGAAGCCCAGAGTCTGCAGCAGTACGATGGCGATGCTCGCGACGGCGACGACAGTCAGTGATACCCGGACTGCGAACCCACGGCTCATTCGGTCTCCCCTCGAGGCGGCGGACTTCGTTCGAGCCGCCTCGTGGCCTGCAATCGTACCGAATAGCGGCGCGCTCCATCAGGGGGCGTCGTCGCCCTCGATCAGTGGGAAGCCTTCGTCGAGCCAGCCGGTGACGCCGCCGATCATGATCTTCACCGGACGTCCCAATCCGCTCAGCCGCACGGCTGCCCGCGCGGCACCGTTACAGTGCGGACCCGCGCAGTAGGCGACGAACAGCGTCTCCGGGGCCCACGCGGCCATTTTTGTCGCGATGATTTTGCGGTGAGGAAGGCTGAGCGCGCCCGGGACGTGGCCCTTCCTGAAGTGCTCGCGGCTGCGAACATCGAGCAGCACGAACCCTGGGTTGCCGGACGACAGCGCGTCATGGACATCCCAGCAGTCGGTCTCGAACCTGAAGAGCCTCTCGAAATGCGCCAGCGCATCGCTGCCCGGCGCCGCCGCGATCGCAGTGACATTGTTTGGCACGTGGCTTCCTCCTCGGGACCCCGGCGCAGCTTCTCGCGCCCGGCGGCAGGTGACAATCGGCAAGAACGCCATGTATCATCGAAATCATGCCAAAGGCGCGCGGCGCTCGAAATCGGCTGGTTGCGGCGCTGCTGCACGAGCGAGTCGCCACCTTCGAGCTCGGCATCGTGGTGGAGATATTCGGCTTGCCGCGACCGGAGATGGGGGCCGACTGGTACCGCTTCGTCACGGTCGCGGAGGAGCCGAGACCGCTGCGCGCCACGGGCGGGTTGCAAGTCTGTCCCGAGGCCGGGCTCGAAACGCTCGCCCAGGCTGACACCATCGTCATTCCCGGATGGCGCACCGACGGCGCGCCGCCTACTCCCGCAGTGAAGCAGGCGCTGTTGCAGGCGTACGCTCGGGGAGCGCGTCTGGTTTCGATCTGCTCGGGGGCTTTTCTCCTGGCAGCCTGCGGCTTGCTTGCGGGCCGCGAGGCCACCACGCATTGGCGCTATACCGACCGCCTGCGGGCGCTCTACCCTGACGTAGAAGTCAAGCCGGATGTCCTTTACGTGGATGCAGAGCAGGTCCTGACGTCGGCTGGCTCCGCGGCAGGCGTGGACCTCATGCTGCACATCGTGCGCAAGGACTTTGGCGCCCGGGCGGCCAACGAGATCGCGCGCCGTATGGTGATGGCGCCGCACCGTGGAGGCGGGCAGGCCCAGTTCATCGAGCGTCCGGTTCCAACACATGCGGACGACCGGCTGGGCGCGCTGTTGGAAGCAGTGCGGCGCCGGCCGGCGGAGCGCTGGACCATCGCCCGCATGGCCCGCAGGGTGGCCATGAGCCAGCGGACTTTCATCAGGCGCTTTCACGAGTCCACCGGGATGCGCCCCGGGGAGTGGGTGATCGCTGCCCGGCTCGAGGTGGCCCGCTACCTGCTCGAGTCAACCGCGGCGGACCTGGCTGATATCTCGCGAACCGCGGGCTTCGGCAACCCCGCCGCGCTTCGCCATCACCTCAGGCGGCGTGTCGGCCTCACTCCCTCGGCCTATCGCGCTTCATTCAAAGCCGCCTGACCGCCTCGACGGGAGATAGCGCGCACAGTATCGGAGAAGCCGCGATTATAGGGGCGCGGCTCGAGCCGAGCTAACCGGCCAACAAGTGGTCATGCCGCGGGCGCGGCAGTGGCCATGTCGAATCTTCGGGGCGCGCGACTATGGAGCAGTGCATGGCATCCAGGTCACAAATTAGGTCGTGTGATTTGCAGCGCAGCCCGCCTTGTGCTCAGATGACTGCCATGCGTGCCGCGCTGGAGACCTTTCGGCTGCTGTGTGCGCTCTTGGCGGGTGTAGCCCTGACCGGCGCGGTCCCGGCTTTCTCGCACGGCGCCGGCACGGCGACGACGCCTCCCGCCGGTTCAGCAGCGGCCGCCGCTGCGACCGCTCCTCGACCTCTCAAGCCGCAAGACCTGCTGCTCGCATGTCCGACTACCCGGGACCATGTCGGCAGGGTGGTGGCTGCCGTCATGGTGAATGGCAGGGGGCCTTACCGGTTCATCGTCGATACCGGCGCCAACGAATCGACGATCTCGCCCAAGCTCGCGGCAGCCCTGGGGCTCGCCCCGTCGACCAGCAGGTCGCTCGAGATCGCCGGAGTCACCGGCACGGAAATCGTGCCGTCGGTGTCGATTGAGAGTTTGCGCGCCGGGGCCATGGTGATTGCGCACTCACAGCTGCCGGTGGTCTGGTCACCGATCATGACCGGCGCCGATGGTATCCTGGGCGCTGCCGGCCTGGCGCAGGACAGCCTACTCGTCGATTTCCTGCACAACACGGTGGTGATCCACACCGCGGACGAAGTCGGAATCCCTTCGGGCTATGCGCGGGTACAAGCCACGCGTCTGCGCAGCGGGCTCCTCAGCGTACCCGGTGAGGTGGGCGGTGTGCCCGTCGATGCAATCATCGATACGGGCTCGCCACAGACGCTCGGCAACATGGCGCTTTATCGGGCGCTCTACTCACGTCCGGGAGCCGGCGGCAAGGCGAACGTCTACGGCGTCACCAAGCAAGTGAGTCCCGGTAACGTGCAGGTGGCGCCCACCGTCGACCTCGGTGCGATCCGCATCGGCAACGCCATGCTGGTCTTCGGAGATTTCCCCATCTTCAAGGTGTGGGGACTGACGGAGCATCCGGCAATCATTCTCGGCATGGACGTGCTCGGGACGGTCGACGCCTTTGCCATCGACTTCCGCCATGCGGCAATCGCAGTGGCGCCGCGGGATTACGACCCGAGCCAGCACATCGGGTTGACCGGATGACCCGTTGCCGGCGACGGCAGCCTGTACAGTTACCTACATGACTTTGCGGTGCCTGGATGCAGAGCGTCTGCCGCGAACGTCGGCTGACGGGCGGCGTGGCTCGCCTGCTCGTAGCCATAAGCGAGTCCCAACAGGCGCGCCTCGGACCACTTGGGCCCGATGAAGGAGAGTCCCACCGGCAGCCCATGGACCTCACCCATCGGTACTGTAATGTAAGGATAGGCGGCGACCGCAGGCAGGCTGCTGTCGCCCGCGCCCCCGGAATCGCCGTTCACCAGGTCGATCACCCAGGCGGGACTCTGGGTGGGAGAGATCAGCGCAACGACGCGATGCTCCCGCAACAGCCGATCGATCCCGTCCGGTCCGGCGAGACGCAAGTTAGCGGCCCGTGCCTTGATGTACGCTGGGTCCTGCAGGCCTTTCGTGCGCTCCGAGTTGATGAAAAAGCCCTGTCCGAACCACGTCATTTCCTGCGGATGGGCGTCGTCGAAAGCGATCAGCTGCGCGAGCGTGCGGGATTGCACCGCCGGCGGCGATCCGGCGAGATAGGAGTCGAGGTCCGCCTTGAGCTCGGTCAGCAGTACGAGATTCTCGTTCTTGCCGAGCTTCTGCATATCGTAGTCATTGACATCGACCAGAGTGGCGCCCTGCGCCTCGAGCACCGCAAGCGCGCGGTTGAATACGCCCTGGGTCTCGGGAGTGAAGCCCTTGACGAGAAAGCGCGCCACTCCCAGACGAACTCCAGCGAGCGCATGCGGATTGAGCGCAGTGGTGTAGTCGATGCGATGCGCATTCGCGTCCGCCGTGACCGGGTCAGCCGGATCGCTCCCAGCCATCGCCGTCAGGAGGATTGCCGCATCACGCACGGTGCGGGCAATGGGTCCCGCCGTATCCTGCGTGTGGCTGATCGGCACGATGCCGGCACGGGAGACGAGACCCACCGTCGGCTTCAGTCCCACCAGCCCGTTCATGGATGATGGACAGCTGATGGATCCGTCCGTCTCCGTGCCGATGGCCGCAGCCGCCATGCCTGCGGCCACCGCGGCCGCGGAACCGGAGCTCGATCCGCACGCGGTCCGATCCAGCATGTAAGGATTGCGCGTGAGTCCACCCACCGCGCTCCAGCCGCTGCTGGAGTGCTGCGAGCGGATATTCGCCCACTCGGACAGGTTGGTCCGGCCCAGGATCACCGCGCCGGCGCCGGCCAGATTGCGCACGACCGTGGCGCTCGTGCCGCGGACGTTGCGTGCCAGGGCAAGCGAGCCGGCGGTGGTCGGCAGGCCGGCGATGTCGATGTTGTCCTTGACCAGGATCGGAAGCCCATCCAGGGGTCCGCGGGCTCTGCCCGCCGTCCGACGCGCATCCGCGGCACGCGCTGCGGCCATCGCTCGCGGGTTCAGGCCGATGACGGCATGGATCTCGCCGTTGAGCGCCGCGATCCGGGCCTGGTAGTCACCCACCAGGGCCTGCGACGTGACCCGATGCGCCGCCAGATCCGCGGACTCTTCGCTCGCCGACCGGCAGACCGTGTCATAGCCGGCCGCCGTCGACACATGCGGGAGGCAGGAGAGGACGCACCAAAGGGGGAGAAGACGCTTCACGGGACATTCCTCCGCCAACGTTATTCTGGCGCGGTCCGGGCGGGCCCGCGGCGATCGCGGGCGAGTATGCCACGACCGGAAGCAGTCACCCAAAAAAAAGCCCCGCGCGAGGCGGGGCTTGAAATTAAACCTCAGGTTTGGATTAAAGGAAATCGTACTTCAGGTTGATGTAGAACGTCCGCAGCGTCGGGTCCGAGTAGACCGGGTTGTAGCCCGCGCCCCAGTTGCCCAGCTGGTTGGAGAAGGGCGGATACTTGTTGAACAGATTGCGAACTCCCAGAAGCACGGTCAGCGGCTGAATCGGCTTGTAGGAACCGTAGATGTCCCAGGTCGAATCGCTGCCGACGCTTCTCGGATTGCCGGCGGCATCGACGTTCTGGTCGATGTACGTCGACATGAAGCGGTTGTCAAGTCCCGCACCCCATCTGCCGCCCGTGCTCATCCAGGTGATTCGCAAGTTGTGCTGCCACCGCAGCGCGGGCTGATTGCCACTGTTGTACCAACCCACCAGGTTCAGCACGGGGCCACCCGTGTATTCCTGCAGGTTGTACTGCGTGATCGCAGTACCTTCCAGGTCGACGTTGAACGCGCCGATCGGCGTGTGCTGCGTATAGTTCACGCTCAGGTCGACGCCGTCGGTCGTGATGAACCCGGTATTCGTTGCTTCCTGCAGAACGTACCCGCAGGACGACTCGGAGTACGGGGTGCAATCAGGTCCCATATTGATCGAACTGGTGAGCGTCCCGGCCCCGTTCAATACGTACTCGTTCGCGAACGACGTCGGATCTTCGTAGATGGCCGTGTACGGAATGGTCCCGATGGGGTCCTTGATGAGGATCCGGTAGTAGTCGAGCGTAATGCCCATATTCTGTATCGGCGCGACGACGATGCCGAGATCGAAATTCTCCGACGTCTCCGGCTTCAGGCTCCTGTTGCCGCCGTACAGCCCCAATCCCTGATTGTCACAGACTGTCTCGCTGAACTCCGTACTGAAGTTGCCCGACGCCAGTCCCGCCGCGCAGGCCGGATTCCCATAGCCCGATGAGTGTGTCCCGACGCCCACCGTGCCGCCCGTTGCGCCTATGACATTGGGCTGATACAGATCGAAGAGCGTGGGCGCACGGAACCCGGTGGACGCAGACCCTCTGAACGTCACGTAGCGGGACGGTTGATAGCGTACCTGCACCTTTCCGTTGTTGCTCTGGCCGAAATCGCTGTACCGATCCTCGCGATCCGAGATGTCGACATCGAGCTCCGACGACATCGGCACGTCCAATTCCGCATAGACCGCCTGTGTGGTGCGGCTGCCATGAACGAACTGGGGACTGTATGCCGTTGCCGCGGCCAGGAGGGCGGCCGACGGAGTCGTGGCGGAATTGAAGCTCTCGCCGCCGAGGCTGAAGCCGAGGGCCACCGTCGCCGGAGTCCCGGCGTGGAAGGCGTCGCCCAATTCGTGGCTGGCATGGCCGTCGACGCTCCAGAGCTTGTCTTTGCCGTTGCTGAGTACGGCGTTTATGTATGAGCTGTTGATCAAGGCCTGTCCGGCCGCGCTCTGAGGGCCGAAGGGATTGATCAGATTGCTGAGCGAGCCGTCGGGCTGGTAGAACACCGCCTCATTGGGCAGGCCGCCCTCGGTACCTTCCGTGCCCTGGTTTTGGCTGAAGTCGAGGTCGGTGGTGTAACTCCACCCGAAGTTGTTACCGGAGAAGGTCACCAGCGCTCTTTGCTCGGTGTTGATGTTATCGAAATAACGGTTGTTGTTCGGATCGCTCCAATACGCAGTGATGGGGTCGGTCGAATCAAAGCTGCTGCAGGGCGCGCTTACGCATGTCAATTGCGATGCGGTCGGGAAATAGGTCGGGTCGTCCTGCGGCGTCATCTGGAACGCATAGAACATGGCGCCGCCCCAGTCGACCACCTTGGAGCGGGTATAGAAGTACTGCACGCGCACCTGGTTGTTGTCCGGCAGCGCCTTGGTGAAGGACGCCATCCCGGACGCCTCGTCCGACTCCGGAAGGATGTCGGTCGCCGCGGAATACGCATACAGGCATTCGTTGTTCTGCCTCGTCAGGTACAACGGATCGCCCTGGCAGGCCGGATAACCCGCCTGCCACACATTGCCGGCGCCATCGACGACCGACCCGGGCCAGGTTCCGATGCCGTTCGTATTGTCGAGGCCTTCCGGAATGTTGATGCCCGTGGCGGAAAACGCCCGCTGCTGCGCCTTCAGCTCCTGCTGCTTGCTGTAACTTCCCGTGATCATGAAGTTATAGCCGTCGCTCACCAGGTCGCCATGCCCGAAGATGAAATTCGCATCACCGGAGCCGCCGCCGGCGTCCTGCGGACGGTTGAGATCGGCCTGAACCTCCCCTCCCTGGTAATTCGGGTTGGTGATGAAGTTGACCACGCCGGCGATCGCATCCGAGCCATAAGTAGCCGAGGCGCCGTCGCGCAGTACCTGCACGTTCTGAATCGCCGAGAACGGGATGCCGCTGATGTCGACCCCTTCGCCGGTATAAGCGTTGGGGGCCAACCGCTGACCGTCGATGAGGACCAGCGTTCGCGCAGCCTGCAGGTCACGCAGGTTGACGTAGGAGCCGCCGCCGGTGAACTGGCTGGTGGACTGGGCGATATTGAACGGCGAGGGAACGTTCGCGGTGATCTGGTCGATCGCCTGTTCCACGGTGGTGAAGCCTTGGTTCTTGAGGACGTCCGCCTTCATGATGGTGATGGGCTCGGCGGTCTCCGCATCCGGCCGCGAAATCATGGTGCCGGTGACGACGACGGTCTCGAGCTGCGCCGGGGCGGCCGGCGCGCTGCTGGTGGGCTCGGGCACCGTCGTCGCCTGCGCAAGTCGGAGGGACGCCTTCGCAGCGCCGGCCTTTGCGGCCGCTTTTGCGGTGACGGTTTTCGAAGTGGCGGTCTTGGGGGCACTGATCTGCGTGGTGGTTGGTTGCGCGGTGGCCGCCTGCTGCGCGTACGCCGCCACGGCTCCTGCGCCGCACAACGCTATCGTGCCTGTTGCCAGAGCACGCTTGACTGCCAGTGCCAGTTCACGGTTCGATCTCATCAAAATCTCCTCTGAGCGCCGAATCAATGGCGCCACTAGGTTCGACCGGGGCCTCCCGACGGAGGCTGAGCCGGGCCTGCTTCAAGTTGCGGATTTGGGTGCCCGGGCTCTCGCCCAGGCCGGATCTGCGTGGGCACGGATCTTAGCAGCGCGTCTCCAAAAAGCGATACCCCTTTGGCAAAAAAGCAACAAACTGGTCGGCCAGGCGTATCCCCCGAAGGAGCCAAAGTAGTCGTTTCCGGGGCCTGAACTGTGCGGCTGGCCTCCTGCGTGGCGGCTGAGCGACGTAAACCTGGGTACCAGCGTGGCTGCCATGCAACGTAATGTTGGCTGCGGCGCCGGATGAGCCCGCAAAAAAAATGGGCCCCCGAGGGGGCCCACCGCTACAAGAGCGAGAAAGAGAATCGATCAATCGAAGTCGTAGTCGAATCCGACCATCATGTACCGGCCGACGGCGCCGTCCTGATGGAGCGCGGCGTCGTAGGGCAGGAACACGCTGCCGGAGCCGTAGGTCTGGACGTCCACGGGCGGCTGCTTGTCGAAGAGATTCGTCACGGATGCGTGCAGCATGAAGTTGCTCGTGAGCTGATAGGATCCGTAGATGTCCGTCTCGAGGAAGTATTTGACGTTGCAGAATTGCTGATTCTGCGCCGTCACCCCAGCGGGGAAGTTACCGCCATACGCGAGCGCCGAGCCGCAGTCGGGGATGCCCGACGACGGGTCAGAGATGCTGAAGTGTGAGATGAAATTGAGACTGGGGGTGATCGTGAACGGGCCCTTGCTCCAGCTCAGCCGCGCGTTGATGCGATCCTTCGGGTTGCCGGTGTCGCCCGACACGCCCGACGGGCCGTGCGTACCAGCAAGATCGAATACGGTCGTGCCGAAGGTCAGCTGGTACGTTATCTCGTGCGTCCATGTCGCCTCGCCCGTGAAGTGGCCAATAGCCCCCATGTCCCAGTGGTACTGCAGGTCCACATCGTACCCGCTCGTCTTGGTCGAGGCGGCGTTCACGTACGGGAAGCTCTCTTCCAGAATCAACCCTACCGGGGTTGTCGCCGGGGTTAGCTGACCGGTGGTGCAGCCGCTCGCGTGGGCGGTCGGATCGCAGTACGGGAGACTGATTGACGGGCCGCGGACCAGGCTGATGTCGCTGGCGAACCCTGACCCGGCCTCGAACACCGGGATGATGTCATTTTCGAGCTTGATGTTGTAATAGTCTACGGAGGCGCTCACCTGGTTGATCGGCTGAAGGACGATACCCGCCGTCCAGTTGGTCGACTTGACGTTCTGCAGGTGCTGATTAGCCAGCAAGACGCCCGTGAGTGCGACACTGCATTGGCTCGGGAAGTCGCCCGCTGGCGTAATGGTGCCGCCAGACGGAGGAGCGTTCGGGCACAGCGCCGGGTCCGCAGAGTTACCCGCGCCAAATGCCTCACCGGAGGATATGCCCTCCGCCGCCGACGGTACACGGAAGCCCCTGCCCCACGTGCCGCGCAACGCGATCTGCTTGATGGGAGTGAACTTGAATCCGATCTTCGGCGTCGTGTCCGAGCCGAAGTCCTTGTAGTTGTCGTAGCGCGCCTGGGCATTGAGGTTGAGCATCTTGATCGGATTGCCGTCCAGCTCGACGAAAGCCGCCCTGTCGTATTCGTTGCCGATCACATAGATGGAGTCGCCTGCCTGCACTCCCGATTCGATGGTGGGCGGGGGCGTCTCGTCATGCTCCTCCTTGAACCATTGCGCGCCGACCGCGAAATTCAACGGCCCCCCTGGCAGGTCGAACAACTTGTGGGTGCCGTGAATGTCGATCAGATCGAGCTGACTGGTGGGTGTGGTCTGGGCCGGCGGGGCAAATAGCGACTGACCGGTGGAGCTGCCCAGAATGTAGCCGTTGTTCAGGGCGGTCTGTAATGCCGAGGGCTCGATATTTCCGTAAAGCCACTGGTCCATCTTCGCGTACATGGCGCCGGCGGTCCCGTTGATCTGCCAACCGGCGACATTGCCGGAAAGACTACCCAGTAACCGATAGGTATTGGTGTCGACCTGGGTGTTCTGTTCGCCGAGCTCGGGGAAGCTGTAGATGAGCGGCTCCGCCGTTCCCGGGAAGGGGTTGCCGGGATAGCTGCCCGGAATCGTGGTGAGCGGGTAGGTGATCACGTTGGGCGGCTGGCCGGGCGCCAACCCGATGTTGGTGAATCCGCCGTTGCCGTAACCGGTGCCGGTCGCTGCGTTGATGTCTCCGTTGTAATGACCCACCTGCTCCGCCTTGCTGTAGAACCAGGACGCCTGCACGCCCACTTCCCAGCCGCCGCCGAGCTCCTTGGTGAACTTGGACAGCAGATCGAAGTTGGTGGTCGCCGGCTGCAGCTGCGCGCCGGGATCCAAGAACGTGCACTTGTTGCTCTCTTGTGCCGCCGCGCTACACCCAGGCAGATAACCGGTCGCCCCCGAGGTGGGGTCGATCACGTAACCCGTCTGGCTGTTGGGGAACGGAATGAGCGGATTGTCTTCCGGGCGAACGCCCGGCGTCCGGTTGTATCCGCCGAATTGCGTAAAGTTCAGGCTGTCCCACAGGCCACTGCGGTTGGCCGACAGGATCTGGTCCTGATGACGGAAATCGCCGGAGACGTACCAGTTGTAGCCGTCGCTCGCGAGGTCGCCATGGCCGCCGATGAAGCCGAGATGCTCCTGGCTCCCGTCCCAGTGTTGCGAAGTGCCCGCCTCGGTCGTCACATGGAAGCCCTGATACTCCTTTCTGAGGATGACGTTGACGACGCCGGCAACGGCATCCGCACCGTATAGGGCCGAGGCACCGTCCTTCAGGACCTGGACCTCCTGGATCGCGGTGAAGGGAATGGAAGAGAGGTCGACGAAGCTGCGCTCGTTGTCATCGAGCAGCGGGTAAGGGACGGAACGCTCGCCGTCGATCAATACCAGCGTATCGCCCAGCGACAGTCCGCGCAGTGAGATGCCGGAGGCGCCTGTAGCAAACGCGAAGCTGAAGGACTGGCTCAGCGTGCTGGCGCCGTTGGCGCTGATGTTGCGAAGAACGTCAGAGATATCGGTGTAGCCGGATTGGGTGAGATCCTTCGCGCTGATCACCTGGACCGGGTTCGGGGACTCGGTGGCGGTTCGCTCGATCAGCGAGCCGGTGATCACGATCGTCTGCAGCTGCTGCGGGGCTGGGCCGGAGGTGGCCGGGGCGGGTGTCGTCTGCGCGAGAAGGATGGGTGCTTTCGCAGTGGCCGCCTTGGCCGGTGTCGTCTTCGCAGTCGTCGCCCGCTTGGTGGTCGTCTGAGTGGCCGTCGCCGTCGCGGTTGGAGTTGGCTGCGCGTACGCCGCCACTGCTCCGGCACCGCATAACGCTATGGTGCCTGTTGCAAGAGCACGTTTGATGGCGAGCGCCAATTCACGGTTGGTTCTCATCAATGTCTCCTCTGCGGACGACCTCTTTGGGCCGTCTCTAAGTTTTGCCGGCGCCTCCTTGCGGAGGTGACTCGGCGCTGCTGGTTGTGCTTAATCCCGCCCAGGCTTAAGCCCAAGTCGGGTTTGCGTAACCTGATTCTAGCAGCGCGTCAAAAAAAGGCGATACCTTTTTGGCAAAAAAGCAACGTTACGGACGAACCATTGCGGCCCGTGCCGGCCCAAAACGGGGCCTCAACGAGGGTCGGTGCCCTGTCGGGGAGCAATCTCGGGGCGCATGCGTTGCAGCCGGGCAACGTCGGGCGCAAATGGGAGCGTTATCAGCGGGTGTTCCAGCTCACCCGATCGCCGACGCCGAGTCCCAGCTCTTGCGCCTCTGCGCCCCGGATTTCGAGCACGGCGATCACCGGCACGTCGGAGGACAGCACATCCAGCGAGAACGGATGGGCATTGGCGATGAGCTTGGCGATCCGTCCGTCCGCGCCGACGAAGACCATGTCGAGCGGAATGTAAGTGTTCTTCATCCAGAAGTTCGCCACCTGCGGCGAGGGCTGGGGAAAGAGCATCCCCTCATCCGCCGGCAGGTCGCGCACGAACATGAGCCCCTGCTCCTGGCGCGCCGGGGTGTCGGCGATCCAGACTTCGAAGCGGTTGCGGTGACCATGCGCCACGATCTCGAGCGCGGTGCGCGGAAAATGCGTCAGGCTCTCGATTGGCCCCGACTGCGCCAGACAAATGGAGGCGAGTGCGGATGCGAGGACCAGGCCCAGCGCTAGGCGGACCGCCAGGAAGTGCAGGGGGCGCGAATGACTTGCCACGAGCCGATAACCTCGTCTCTCATCCGGTGTTGAAGTCGGCGCGCCCGGCAAAATCGAAGGTCGTCACCAGGATGCGCCGATGGCCACCGAGGTCATTGGCGGGCGCGATGCAGAAACCGTGCGCGACTATGCGGTAGGCGTGACCGGCATGTCCATGGGTGGCGATGCGCGCCTGCGTCAACCGGTCCACCGTGCAATTGCCGTCTCCTTGCGTCGCAAAGAGCAGCTTCTCGCCTTCGAAGATCACCGTCAGATTGGTCGGCAGCTCCTGACCGGGGCGGCCTTCCCTGGCGCCGTCGATCCCGAAGACCATCCGCATCCGCCGCTTCCCGGATCCGACATGCCCCTCGAAGCCCATGCGGATCCCGCTGCCATCGAGCCGCGGTCCGCCCTGGCACGCCAGTGCCGGTCCGTGCAGATCGACATCGAGCCGGATCGCGCCGCGGATGTGCGCCCGCAGGTAAGCGTTGCCGGAACGCAGACAGGGACCGCCGAGCGAGACCGCGGGCAGCCCGGCACCGAGCAGCGAGTGCTGTTGCGCCTGCGCCGGCAAAATCGCCGCCGCTGATGTGACCGCCAGCGCGGCCACGAGCGCAGCAATGCTGCCGGGCCGCCCCATGACACCGTAACCGTAAGCATCGCGCATGCAGTTAGTGTAGCGGCTGCGCATCGCGCTGATGAAGATCCTGTACGAACGAGCAGCACGGGAGCTCGGAAGCGCCGGCATTGCGGTGAGCTGTGGGAAAGCGGCGACGAAAAGCGTCCCAGGGGTGGCCGCCCCCAAACTGCTTTGCGTGGTAGAGTTGCCACAGTTACTTCGAAGACGGCCCGAGAGCCGCGTTGGGGAGGAACGTGAGTGTTCACTTGAGTTTCCAACGCGTCATCGCGCGTGTCGCGGGTGCAATGCCCGCTTTCAGCGCCGTGGCCCTCATGGGCGGCCTGCCCGTGATCGCTCTCGGCACACCCGCCGACCCGCAGGCGCAGACTGTGGGCTCTGCTAACGCCAAAACAGCCACCGGCGCTGCCGGGGCCACGCTGCAGGAGGTGGTGGTCACAGGCACCTCCATCACGGGAGGTAATGCCCAGCAGGCGCTGCCGGTGCAGATTTTGAACGCGGCGGATATCGCCCGCACTGGCGCCGTCAGCGTCCCGGAGCTCATGCAACAGGTCAGCGCCGTCGACAGCGTGGGCTCGACGCAGCCCGCCCAGGGGACGGGCTATACGACGGGCGGGATCGCGACGGTTTCACTGCACGGACTTGGAAGCGACCGCACGCTCGTGCTCATCAATGGCTTGCGGTCGACGCTTTACGGCGGCACCTCGGTGGACGATTCGGTCGATATCGGCGCCATTCCCGTGGCGGCGATCCAGGACGTCCAGATCCTGAAAGACGGCGCCTCGGCGGTATACGGCAGCGACGCGATCGCGGGCGTGGTCAACTTCATCCTCAAGCAGAACTTCCAGGGGCTGGATGCGAGCGCCACGGTGGGGACGCCGACGCAGGCCGGAGGCGGTACCCAGGAGACCGCCTCGCTCTATGCGGGTACGGGATCCCTCGACAGCGACCGGTACAACATCGGTATCGGCCTCATGTTCAACCACTCCTCGCCCCTCATGGGAGACTCGCGCGACTTTGCCACCCGCTACAGCCCCGGATACGGTAACGACGTGACGTCGTCGTTCGCCTTCCCCGCTAACGTCGTGCTGCCAACGGGAAGCAAAGGCAATCCCATGGCTGGCGACTGCGGGCCGTACTCCCTCAATGACGCGAATTACCCCTCCCAGTGCCGCTTCGACAACTCGAAGTCCGACGCGCTCGAGCCCTTGCAGAAGAGGTACAGCGTCTACCTCAACGGCGGCTTCAAGCTGACGGACTCGAGCCAGCTCTATGGCAACGCGCTGTACTCACAGAATGAGACGACGCAGTGGGAGCAGCCGGTGCCGCTTTCGTACCAGAACCCGATGACCCCCGGCGACCCGTACATCGCGTACCTGGCCAACCTCTTGGCCACTCAGTATCCCGGGTACACGGGCGTCAAGGCGGGAGAGGGAGCCTTCCTGCTGCCGCCCAGCAGCCCCTACTATCCGACGGCCTGGGCGGCCTCCCACGGGTTGGCCGGGCAGCCGCTCAATCTCATCTATCGCAGCTTCGCGACCGGCCTGCGGCAGACGGAGGATACGGGCGACACGACGCGGCTGGTGGGCGGCATCAAGGGCGATGCCGCCGGGTGGCATTACGATGGCTCGCTGCTCTTCAGCGGCGTGGCCGTGTACGACAATCTGCAGAGCGGCTGGCCGCTCTACTCGAAGATCATGCCGCTGCTCGACTCGGGCGTGATCAATCCCTTCGGCCCGACGACCGATCCGGCCGCCGCGGCCGCAGCCATGGCCACCAACTTCGACGCCGAGGACTATTCCACCAGAACGTCTCTCACCAGCCTCGATGGCACCGCCAGCCGTGAGATCGCGCAGCTTCCGGCGGGCCCCTTGCGTATGGCGGTCGGAGCCGAGCTGCGCCGCGAGACGTACACCTTCTCACCCTCGGCGGAGCTCATGACCGGCGATATCGGCGGCCTGGGCGGCAACGAGCTGCCGGAATCGGCCTCGCGGACGGCCCAGGCCGCCTACATCGAGTTCAGCGCCAACATCACCCATACGTTGGGAGCGGATCTGGCCGGGCGCTGGGACCACTACCAGCAAGTCGGCAACACGGGCAATCCGCAGCTGACGTTGCATTGGCAGGCGCTGCGTTGGCTGCTGCTGCGCGGTGCGGCGGGGACCGGCTTCCGCGCCCCGTCCCTGACGGATCTCTATGCGCCGCAGGTCGCCAGCGTCACATCGAACGGGACACGCGATCCGATCCAGTGCCCGACGTTCAATCCGAACAATTCCGCCTGCAGTTTTCAGTTTTCGACCCTCACGGGCGGCAACCCCCACCTGAAGCCCGAGAAGTCGGTCAACTACACGGTGGGCTTCGTGCTCAAGCCGGTGCGGAACCTGACTCTCGACGTGGACTCGTATTGGATATATCTGCGCAACGCGATCACGCCGGGCGGCCTTCCTTATAACGTCATTCTGGAGAATGCGGCAACGGCGACGCAATTCGCCAGCTACGTCCAGCGCGATTCCTCGGGCAACATCGTGTTCATCAGCCAGACCAACGCCAATCTCTTCAAGGAGTATGTCAGCGGTCTGGATATCAACCTGGACTACGATATCCCGGTGGGTCCGGGATATTTCCTGCTGCGCGGCAACGGCTCGTATTACTACACTTTCAACGCGCAGCAGTTCGACGGCACCTGGATCAGCCAGATCAACCAGGGAGACTCGCAGGTCGCCGAGGGTGGCGGCGTCATCGTCCGGTGGCGTCACAGCCTGACTCTCGGGTATTCCGCGCCCTCATGGGAGGTATCGATGACGCAGAACTACCAGGAGCCCTACCTGGATAGTCCATCGACGGTCACCGACGTGTCGCGTTACGTCTCGGCGTATGACACGATCGACATGCAGGGCTCCTTCAAGGGACTGCGCAACTTCGACTTCACCGTCGGTGTGAAGAATCTCTTCGACCACAACCCGCCGTATGCGAATTACGCGTCCACCACCAACAACTTCGTCGGTGGTTACGATCTGTCTTACGGCAATCCTTACGGCCGCTACGTGTACGCGACGGTGGCATACACGTTGGGCGGCGGCTAGCCGGAAGTTCTCCGCCTCGCCGAGGCGAGCGGTAGTCAGCAGAGACTGATTTTTCCAGGATTTCCTGCGATTCGGCGAATGTAATTTGATGCTGTGATGTAGTCACTAAATAGTTGCATTTCAGATGCAGATGAGCTATATTCGGCGCCATGTCGCATCGAGGTGGGGCGGTTCATGTCGTCACCACACGGCGCCGCTACAAAGGCCGTGTGTACGCGACGCATCTGCTGAGGAGAAGCTACCGAGAGGGGGAGAAGGTCAAAAACGAGACCGTCGGTAACCTCTCGCATCTGCCGGAGCCCCTGATCGAGGTGATCCGCCGTGCGTTGCGCGGGGAGACCTTCGTGTCGGTGGCGGAGCGGTTGCAGGTAGTACGCTCCTTGCCCCACGGGCACGTGCAGGCCGTACGTAGGGCGATGCAGCGTCTGGGTTTTGAGTCGCTGCTCGCCTCGCGGGAGAGTCCCGAGCGGGATCGAGTGTGCGCGATGGTGGCATCGCGGGTGCTGGCGCCGCACACGAAGTTGGCGACCACGCGCTGGTGGCACACGACAACGCTGGCCGAGGAGTATGGGGTCGCGGCGGCCGACGAGAAGGATCTGTATGCGGCGATGGACTGGCTGCTCGAGCGTCAGGGCTCGATCGAGAAAAAGCTCTCCGCCCGTCACTTGAAGGAAGGCTCGCTTGCGCTGTATGACCTTTCTTCGAGCTACTTCGAAGGCACACACTGCCCGCTGGCGAAGATCGGTCACAATCGCGACGAGAAGAAGAACAAGCTCCAGGTCAACTATGGGCTGCTGACGAGCCAGGCGGGATGTCCCGTGGCGGTGTCGGTCTATGAGGGCAACACGGCGGATGCCAAGACGCTGATGCCTGAGGTCAAAAAGCTGCGGGAGGAGTTCGGTCTCGAGCAGGTGGTGCTCATCGGGGATCGAGGCATGATCTCACACAAGGCGATCCAGGAGCTGAAGGAACTCGAGGGCTTCGGCTGGATCACAGCCCTCAAAAGCGGGCAGATCCGCTCGCTTCTTGAGGGCGAGGCGCTGCAGTTGGGGCTGTTCGATGAGCGCAATCTCCTGGAGCTGACTCATCACCCCGATTACCCCGGCGAGCGGCTCGTGGCGTGTCGTAATCCGCAACTGGCGAAGCTGCGAGCACACAAGCGTCTCTCGCTCCTCGAAGCGACACAGAAGGAGCTCGAGAAAGTGCGTGAGCGCGTGCAGCGCGGCAGATTAAAGGGCCAGGCCGCGATCGGACTACGAGTCGGTCGCGTGCTCAACAAATACAAGGTCGGTAAGCACTTTGCTCTCGAGATCACCGAGCGCGACTTCAAGTTCCATCTGCTCGATGAGCAGATCGCCGCCGAGGCGGCGCTCGATGGGATCTATGTGATCCGCACCAGCGTTGCGAAGAAGCAGATGTCAGCGGCCGATGCGGTCAGGAACTACAAGGCCCTTGCGAACGTCGAGCGGGCCTTTCGCGCACTGAAGACTGTGGACCTCAAGGTGCGTCCGATCCACCATCGCCTCGAACCCCGGGTGCGCGCGCATATCTTCCTATGTATGTTGGCCTACTACGTCGAATGGCACCTGTTAGAGACATGGCGCCCACTGCTCTTTGCCGATGAGGATCAAGCGGCAAAGGCCCACCGCGATCCGGTCGCCCCAGCCGAGCGTTCCGAGGAGGCGCTGCAGAAGGTCATCACCCACACCCTTCCCGACGGCACACCAGCACACAGCTTCCGTACTCTCCTCGAGGATCTCTCCTCGATCGTGCGCAATACCTGCCGCACCCCTGGCCCCGTCGAGCGCTCGGGCACCTTCGATCTCCTCACCACTCCCACGCGCCCACAGCGCCGCGCCCTGGAGCTGATCGACAAGATCACCGTGTAGACAGAAATCCCTCGCCGCCGCCAACTCCATGTTGTTGAAATCGAAGGGAAACTCCGTCTACAGACCGGGAGAACTTCCGGCTAGCGGCGGTCGGCGCAGGGAAAATCGGCCCCGGAGGGGGCCGATTGCGGCGGCGGATGGTCGGAAATATGCTGTCAGGAGCCCGCGCGCGGCGCCATGATCTTCGCCAGCATGTCCGGCGTCCCGGTGATGCGCACGAGGTGCGGATACTGCGGTCCGCCGTGGTAGTCGACGTTCAACGTACGGAACCAGCCGTCCTGTTGCACGAGGAAGGCGGTCGGTCCGTTGGAATGCTCCGCCTGGGTCAGCACGTACTTCAGCGCGTCGTCGGCGTATGCCTGGCCGTCGACCGCGGCGATCTTCATGCCGGGGGCCATGCCGGCCTTCCATGCGGGTGAGCCTTCGCGCACGTCCATGACGGTGTTGTCCTTGCCGATCCTGATGCCATAGGTGTACCACTCGTTGCTCATGTGGCGCAGCGCGTCGTCAGCCTCCATGAACCTGTTCGGCTTGCTGGTCCAGACCAGCTTCCAACCCGAGCGCGCCAGCTCGGCGTCCGGCGGCATCGGCGCCACTTCATACACGCGCTTCTGAATGAAGGCATGCCAATCGTTCGGCGCCACCTCGTTCAACAGACGCTCGATGTCGGCGCGGGTGTACGTCTTGGTGATCGGCCCGGTGAGCGCGGGGGCGCTGTAAAGATGCAGGAAGGTATCGAGCGACTTCTCGCCGTGAGTCTTCTCGCGGATGAGGGTATCGATATCGAGCCAGAACAACTCGCCCTCGCCGTAGAAGTCCCCCGCGGTGCGGCGGATGCTCGGATACGAGCCGTCCGCCAGGTAGAGATAGGGTGCGGCCGTGGTGGTGTCGATCAGCGGCTCGGTGTTGCGGCCGGGCTCGCTCGCGAAGGCGGCATAGAGGGCCGCCAGGTACTCCGGGTAATCGCCGGGTTTCCTGATCTGCGAGCGGAAGGAGAGGAGATCCCCGAGGTATTGATTCATGCCCTCGTAGACCCAGAGGAGATCCGTGCGCTCCGCGATCTGAAAGTTGGGCTGGGTGAGATCGTCGGGCCGGCGGTACTTGCCGTTCCAGGAGTGCGAGAACTCGTGCGTCACCAGATCGCCGGCCGCGAGCTGCTCCTTGGGGTTGGTCATGAAGTCATCGGGCGCGCGATTGTCGCTCGACTGATGGTGCTCGATGCCCTGGAAGCCGATCTGATCGGACAGCGTGAGCAGCGCGTGGTAGTCGTTCCAGTGCCGCGAGCCGTAGAGCGCGAGCGCCTGCGGCGTCATGTGCTTGTATTCGGCGATCAGCTTGTCCGGGAAGTCGAGGTCCTGCGGCTTGTCGGCGAACGCATCGAGCATCTGGTAGGCCGTGCCGTCGCGCCAGAGCTCGATGTGCTTGTAGTAGCGGCCCAGGTCGAGCGGCGAATCCACCAGCATGTTGAGCGCCACTTCCGCGAAATCCACCCGCTGTCCGGACTGTTGCGGCCCGGGAAGCGCCGTGCCGTAGCTCCAGCCATCCGGCAGGATGATGCTCGGCTTGAAGAAGACTTTGTGTGAGTTGGTATCCGCCTGGTAGAAGAGCACCCGGTTCCAGTTGACGATCGCCAGATTCGCCGTCGACATCCGGTCGTTGGCGGAATTCACCAGCACCGTGAACTGCACATCCAGCGTATGGACTCCACGCGGCACGTCCACGTGGAACGCGTACATGTCCACCAGGTCCCGCCGCCACTGGAGCGTCTGGCCGCCGGCCGACACCTTGATCTCCGATATGTTGTCCAGGGGGCCGGTCGGGCCGTGCTCGCCCGGAACCCACTTGGGATAGACGAAGGTGAATGCGCCCGGCTTCACCGGGATCTGCATCGTGGCGGTCATCAGTCCCCGACCGACATCACGCGCATCGAGCACGAGAGTCTCGGGATTCGCCTGTGTTGCATAGGATTGAGCGTCGGCGTTGGGCTCCTCGGCCGGAACGGGCCGGGCAACGCAGACGCAGAGCAGCAGAAGGCCGATGGTGGCGGGCAGTACACGTGTCACGAGTCGCTCCTCCGAATACGTTGTTCTTGCGGTCGCGTGCGAGGTCACACGACGAGAATAGCCTGCAACTATGCCACGACTGCGACGCGGCGAGCCACCTGCGGGTGCGATGCGAGTTCGCCGTGCGGCCAACGGAGGCGTGGGCGAGACGAACGCCCTTGCCGGCACTCGAGGCAGCTGTCCGAGCAGACCCCGGTCCGACCCGCTAGACTGCGCGGTCTCATTGGCCGCAGGAAGGCCAAGACTGGATCGTAATGCGCAATATTCTGCTCGAGATCACCCCTGTCGTACCGGAGGCCCTGAAACGCCTGCCCGAGCTGGCCGGAAATCTGTTCTTTTCCTGGCACCGTCCGATCCGCGCGCTGTTCGAGGATCTGGACTCGGAACTGTGGAAGCAGACGGGCGGCAATCCGCGGATGCTGCTGCGTTGCATCGCCCAGTCGAGCCTGGAGCGCGCCGCCCGGGACCCGGTGTATCTGGCCCGCTACCGCGCCGGGCTGGAAGCGCTCGATGCCTATGTGACCGCGCCCGCGCCGCGCGGCGATGAGCCGCTGGTGGCTTACTTCTGCGCCGAGTACGGCTTTCATGAGAGTTTTCCCATCTATTCCGGCGGCCTCGGGGTTCTTGCCGGTGATTACTGCAAGGCTGCGAGCGATGGACGCGCGAATTTCGTCGCCGTAGGGCTGCTTTACGAGCAAGGCTACTTCACCCAGACGGTGGACAACGACGGCGTCCAGCACGCTGAATACCGTGAGCATGCGCCACGGGATCTGCCTGTCGAGGCCGCGCGCAACGCCAGCGGCGACTGGATAAAGGTCACGGTACGCATAGCCGGCCGCGATGTCGTCGCGCGCCTCTGGAAGGCGCAGGTCGGTCGTGTACCCGTCTACCTGCTCGACACCAACACTCCGGAAAACGCCCCGACCGATCGTGACATCACGCACCGGCTGTACGGTGGCGATGAGTCCACCCGCGTCCGGCAGGAGATGATCCTCGGCATCGGCGGCATCCGCGCGCTGCGCGCCCTCGGCATGAAGCCCGCGGTATGGCACCTGAACGAGGGCCACGCTGCGTTCCTCATCCTCGAGCTACTGCGCGAGCACCTGGCGCTTGGCCTGCCGTTCGACCCCGCGCTCGAGGCCGTTGCCGCGGCCTGCGTGTTCACGACGCATACGCCCGTGGCCGCGGGCCACGATGCCTTCGGGCACGATCTCATCCTCAAGCATTTCGGCGATTTCGTGCGCGAGCTCGGCATCCCCGTCGAGCGCTTCCTCGATCTCGCGCGCACACCGGCGGCGCCCGGCCTGTTCAACATGACCCGGCTGGCCTTGAACGGCGCACGGCACATCAACGGCGTCAGCCGCATTCATGGTGCCGTCTCTTCCCGCCTGTGTGCCGACCAATGGCCCGAGATCCGGCCCGAGGAAAATCCCGTGGGCTTCGTAACCAACGGTGTGCACGTGCCCACCTTCCTGCACAAGACGTGGGTGGACTTCTTCAATACGGAGCTCGGCGCCGCTTGGAGCGACCGACTCAGCGACGTCGCATTCTGGAGCGCGCTCGACGCAGTGCCGCAGGAGCGCTTCTGGGAGACGGCTCAGTCCGTGAAGTCGCGCATGCTCGCAACCGTCCGTGAGCGCCTGCAGCGCGAGTACGCACGCAAGGGCATGAGCCCGGCACAGCTTCGCCACGTCACCCGCTTCCTCGATCCCTTGCGGCCGAACGTCCTGACGATAGGCTTTGCGCGCCGCTTCGCAACCTACAAGCGCGCGACGTTGCTGCTGCGGGATCGCGCCCGACTCGCGCGCCTGGTCAATGACGCGGAGCGTCCGGTGATCTTCCTGTTCGCCGGCAAGGCGCACCCGGCGGACGAGCCCGGCAAGCAGGTGCTGCGCGAGATCCGCCAGCTCATGACTTCGCCGGAGTTCGTCGGCCGCATCATCTTCCTCGAGGACTACGACCTGCAGCTCGGCCGCTCACTCGTCTCCGGTGTCGACGTCTGGCTGAACAATCCGATTGCGCCGCTCGAGGCGAGCGGGACCTCCGGCATCAAGGCGGCCATCAACGGGCGCCTGAACCTGAGCATCCTCGACGGCTGGTGGGCTGAGGGCTCGATGCAGGACAACGGCTGGGGCATCCCGCCCGCCAATGTGCTTGACCCGGAGCGCCGCGACGCGCTCGAGGCGGAGCTCATCCTCGATGCGCTCGAGGAGGAGGTCATCCCTCTCTACTACGCCGTGGGCGAGAGCGGCATGCTCACCGGAATGGGTGGCGCGCGCCAAGCGCGCCATGATGACCGTCATACCCCGGTTCAATATGCGCCGGGTGCTCCAGGACTACACTCGCGGGCTCTATCGGCCCGCGGCGGAGCAGTACCGGCGGCTCGCTGACGGTGGCTTCGCTGGCGCGAAGGGCCTGGCGGAGTGGCAGCAGCGGATCCGGCAGGCCTGGAACCGCGTCAGCATGCGGGTAGTCGCCGACGCGCCCGCGGAGCTGCCGCGAGGCGAGCACCTGCGGCTGCGGGTGGCGGTCAGCCTGAATGGCTTGCACCCGTCGGACGTGCGTGTCGAGCTCGTGGCGCAGCGCCTCCTCCCCGAGGGAGAGCAGGGGCCTCCCCTGCTATGCTCGTTTGTCCCGCCGGAGCGCGATGGCCTCTGGCGCGTGCCGCTCGCGGCGACGGGCGAGCAGGAGTCCGACGGCGCGGCCGTCTTCGCACTCGATGCGGAGCCGCCGGAATGTGGCCAGTTCGCCACGGAGGTGCGCGTCTACCCGCGCCACGATCTCTTGTCCCACGAGTACGGCCTCGGCCTGATGAAGTGGCTTTAGCCTGCGCGCACGCTAAGATTGGTCCCATAACAAACCTGCGGCCCTCTACTCATGTCCCGACAGCCTGCGCGCGCCTCTTCCGGACGCTACGTGAGCCGCCTGACGGGCGGCACCCTGGCAGTGATCATGGCCGGCGGCCGGGGAGAGCGCCTGAAGGATCTGACCGAGCATCGCTGTAAGCCGGCGACGCCGTTCGGCGGTAAGTTCCGCATCGTCGATTTCGTGCTGTCGAACTGCGTCAATTCCGGCATCCGGCAGATCTCGATTCTCACCCAGTACAAGGCCCAGTCACTGATCGCGCACGTGCAGCGCGGCTGGAGCTACCTGCGCGGCGAGTTCGGCGAGTTCGTCGAGACCATCCCGGCACAGCAGCAGAAGGGCCCCGTTTGGTACCGCGGCACGGCCGATGCCGTCCATCAGAACATCGATCTCATCCTGTCCCACAGGCCAAAGCACGTGCTCGTGCTTGCAGGCGATCACATCTACAAGATGGACTATGGCCCGATGATCGCCTACCACGTGGAGAAGGGCGCCGACATCACCGTCGGCGTGGTCGAGGTGCCCGCGAGCGAGTCGCGGCACTTCGGCGTCCTTACCGCGACGGAGTGGAACCGCGTGACCCGGTTCTCGGAGAAGCCCGCCGTCCCGGACACGCTCCCGACCCGGCCGGATACGATTCTTGCGTCGATGGGCATTTACGTCTTCAACACGCGTCTTTTGCAGCGTCTACTGGAAGAGGATGCAGCCGACGAATCTTCCGCTCACGATTTCGGCAAGAACATCATCCCCAATACTCTCAGCAGCACCCTGCAGGTGTTCGCGTATCCGTTCCAGGACGTCAAGACGCGCGCGCAGAGCTACTGGCGTGACGTCGGCACGCTGGACGCCTACTACGAAGCGAATCTCGAGCTGGTGCACGTCAACCCTGAGCTCAACATCTACGACGAGGACTGGCCGATCTGGACCTATCAGATGCACCAGCCACCGGCCAAGTTCGTTCTCGATGAGGAAGGGCGACGTGGCATGGCCATCAACTCGATGGTCTCCGGCGGCTGTATCATCTCCGGCGCGCTCGTGCGCGAGTCGCTGCTCTTCTCGGACGTGCGCGTGGAAGAGCGCACGACCATCGAGCGCTCCGTCGTCCTGCCGCACGCGCTCGTCGGCAGCGGCTGTGAGATTCGTGGGGCAATCATCGACGAAGGCTGCGAGATCCCGGATGGCATGCGCATTGGACTCGACAAGGCGGACGATGCGCGCCGCTTCCTCGTCACCGAGAATGGCGTCGTGCTCGTGACCGCCGACATGCTTCGCCGGCTGTCCGATTGAGCCTCATGGGGTCCCAATCGCGCCTGCCCATCGTCCTTCTGTGGCACATGCACCAGCCACAGTACCGGGACGCGCTCACCGGGCGCTATGTGCTGCCGTGGACCTACCTCCACGCCATCAAGGACTACACCGACATGGCCGCCCACATGGAGGCCAACCCGGCGGCGCGCGCGGTGGTCAACTTCACGCCCGTGCTGCTCGAGCAGCTCGAGGAGATCTCGCGACGCGTCGGCGATCACTTGGCTCACGGCGGTCCGCTGCCGGACCCGGTGCTCGCGCTCCTGGGTCCCGATCCGGTGCCGGCCGAGCCCGCGGAGCGCCTGGAGCTGCTGCGCGCGTGCCTCCGGGCCCAGCGCAAGCAGATGATCGAGCGCTTCGGCCCCTACCTCGAGCTTGCCACGCTCGCCGAGACGCTCGCCACCGTGGAGCGCATGAGCTACGCCTCCGATCAGCTCATCCACGACCTCGCCGTCTGGTATCACCTTGCATGGCTCGGCGAGACCGTGCGCCGCTCCGACACCTTCGTGAGCATCCTGACACAACAGGGCCGCGCGTTCACGGCCGCGCAGCGGCGGGAGCTCCTCTCCCTGGTGGGTGGCCTCGTCGCCGCAATCGTGCCGCGCTATCGCAAGCTCTCCGAGCGGGGGCAGTGCGAGCTGTCGGTAACGCCCTACGGGCATCCGATCGTGCCGCTGTTGCTCGATTTTCAGGCGGCGCGCGAGGCCGTGCCCAACATGCCGCTGCCGCAACACGCCGCCTATCCCGGCGGCGCGGAGCGTGCGCAGTGGCACGTGCGGGAGTCGCTGCGCGTCTTCAAGCAGGCGTTCGGCACGGAGCCTACCGGCTGCTGGCCCTCGGAGGGGGCGATCAGCGGCGCGGCGCTGGAGCTGCTCGACCGGGCCGGGTTCAAATGGGCGGCGACCAGCGCCAACGTGCTGCAGGGAGCGCTCACCCGCGCCGACCCCAAGTCCGCCCGCGATTCCGGCGCCTACAATCGGCCCTACTGTCTGCCTGGCGGCAAGATGGTCGAGTTCTTCCGCGACGACACCCTCTCCGACCTCATCGGCTTCACGTATGCGACGTGGCATGGCGACGATGCCGCTCGTAACCTGGTCAACGAGCTCGCGAACCTCGCCAGGCAGTACGCCGAGTCGGCGCCGGCGGAGTCGTCGCAGGCCTCGGGCCGCCATGTCGTGCTGATTGCCCTGGATGGCGAGAACGCCTGGGAGCACTATCCGTTCAACGGCTACTATTTCCTGCGCGCGCTGTATTCGCTTCTGGCGTCGCACCCATTGTTGGAGCTGACGACGCTGTCGGATTGCGTCGCGCGCGGCCTCGAGCCGCTCCCCCTGCCGAGTGTCGTGGCCGGCAGCTGGGTGCATGGCACGCTCGCTACCTGGATGGGCGATCCGGCCAAGAATCGCGCCTGGGATCTGCTTTGCGATGCCAAGATCGCCCTCGACGGTGTCGTGGCATCGGGCGCCCTCGATGCGGCGCAGCGGGCCGCCGCCGAGCGCCAGCTCGCCCTGTGCGAAAGCTCCGACTGGTTCTGGTGGTTCGGCGACTACAACCCGGCCGATGCCGTCAGCCAGTTCGACAGCCTGTATCGCCGTCAGTTGGTCGTTCTCTACCGCCTCCTCGGCCTGCCGGCGCCGGAGTGTCTGGCGCAGCCGATCTCGGTCGGCCGCGGCAGCCCCGAGCACGGCGGCGTCATGCGCCGAGCCTACGCTACTTAGTTGAGGCGCTGGATCCGGGCATCCTGCCCGGCCCAGCGCGCCTCGGGCAAAAAGCGTGGTTTTTGCCCGAGGCTCCGCCACCTGCGGTGGCGGGGCACATCCTGGTGCCTGGACGCAAAGGTCTGGCGCTTCATGGCGTCGGGAGTCGACGCGAATCGATGGGAAAGTAGCTACTAGGAGTCTTTGACATGCGCCTGCCTGTGCTCGATCGGCGCCGTGCGGGAGTACTGTTGCATCTTGGGTCGCTCGAGGGCGCGCTCGGAAGGGGTGGGCGCGCATTCATCGATTGGCTGGCGGACGCTGGGTTTAGCGTCTGGCAGATCCTGCCTTTGGGGCCTACGGGGCCAGACGGCTCTCCTTATTGGGTGCGCTCCGACTTTGCCGGCCATCCGGTTTTCCTCGATCGGGGTGAGCTGCCGCGGTTCAGACGCTCGGAATACGCCGCCTTCGTCGCTGAGACGGAGCACTGGCTGGATGACTACGCACTCTTCGAGGTCCTGAGCGGCGCGCACGCCGGCGCAGCATGGTGGACGTGGCCGGCGGACGTGCGCGACCGGGTCCCCTCCGCACTGGCTCGGGTGGCACACGATCTTGACGCGGAGCTACAGCACACGAAGCGCGAGCAGTTCGACTTCTTCGTGCAATGGCGGCGGCTGCGCGAGCACGCGCGCCGGCGCGGCGTGCGAATTTTCGGCGATCTGCCGTTCTATGTGGCGCCGCATTCCGCCGAGACGTGGGCGCGCCGCGCGCAGTTCCAACTCGATGCCGAGGGGCGGCCGGCTGCCGTGGCCGGCGTGCCGCCGGACTACTTCTCGGAAACCGGCCAGCTCTGGGGCAACCCGCTGTATGACTGGCAGGCGATGCGCCACGACAACTTCAGCTACTGGCGCGAGCGGGTGCGCGAGCAGCTCGAGCGTGTCGACCTTTTGCGCATCGATCATTTTCGCGCGCTCGCCGCGCATTGGGCTGTGCCCGCCGGCGCCCCGGACGCCCGCGGGGGAAAGTGGCACCTGACGCCGGGGGAAGATCTGCTGCGACTCCTCATGGACGAGCTCGGCGACCTGCCGATCGTGGCCGAGGATCTCGGCCTGATCACCGACGACGTCGTTGCGCTGCGCAAGGGTTTCGGCCTGCCCGGCATGCGCGTCCTGCAGTTCGCCTTCAGCGGTGAGAGTGACAACCCGCATTTGCCTCACATGCACGAGCACGACAGCGTCGTCTACACCGGCACGCACGACAACGACACGACGCTGGGCTGGTATCGCAGCCTCAGTGAGGAAACGCGTGGCCGCGTCGATTCCATGCTGCGCGCGGCACCCGGCTCCATGCCGGAGGCCCTGATCCGGGAAGCCCTGGGCTCGGTGGGGCAGCTGGCCATCATCCCTGCCCAGGATTTGCTCGGCCTGGGCAGCGAGGCGCGCCTCAACACGCCGGGCACGGTACGGGACAACTGGCGCTGGCGCCTGAACCCGGGCGCGCTGACAGCGGAGCTCGGCCGCCATTTTGCGCAGCTCAACGGCATGTACGGACGGCTGTGATGCCCGGTAACATCGCCGCCATGCGTTCCGTGCCGCTTCTGGTTCTCGCCGTCGCGCTCTCCGGCTGCGCGCTTTTCGTGCCCAAGCTTCAGACCCCCAGGCTCTCCATCGTCGACATCGAGGTGGTGAAGGCCAATTTCCTGGAGCAACAGCTGCGGGTTCGCATGCGCGTCGAGAATCCCAACGACCGCAGCCTCCCCATCCAGGGCCTTTCCTATACGGTGTACCTCAGCGGCCAGGAGTTCGCCAGCGGCGTGTCCGACGCGAGCTTCGTGGTACCCGCGCTTGGGACGGCGGAATTCAACATGGATGTCACCGCGAACGCTGCGGGCGCGATCTTCGCCGTGTTCAGTAAGCCCCGCGGCCAGGGAATCGACTACCACATGAAGGGCAGGGTGGAGCTCAGCCACGGGTGGCTGCGCTCGATCCCCTTCGAGCAGAGCGGGAGTTTCATGCTCCGATGAAGCGTTCCGGATTGCGTTCACGATCAAAAAGAAAGACAATGAAGCATAAAACGCAACAAATCGAAACTACCCGGAGCGGTCATGGGGATCAAACGTCGGATTTCCTGGATTCTGCCGCTGGTGCTGCCGTCCCTGACCCTGGCTGCGCAGCCGGCGTTGCTCGTAGCCGTTGATTCTCATGGCACGTACCGTCTCGGCTTGCAGGGTGCATCGGCGCCAACCCTGATATCCGACGTCGCAGCGCAGGTCGATGGCCGCTGGCTGCACGCCAGCGATTATCCGGCATGTCGGGTCGTCCGCTCTGCCGGGCAGGGCGTTCTCGGTGCGGCCACTGTCTGGGACGTGACTTGCTTCGGACTCGAGGCGGCGCCTGAGCTGACCTATCGGCTGCGCGCCTACGCTGCGTTGCCTTTTGCCGACCTCACTGCCACCGTGCGCAACACCGGCTCGCGGCCCGTGCAGGTCGAGGCCATCCGGGTCGTGGATGCCGGTGGCGGTGACATCGCCGACCTCGGCGCCCGTACCGGCAGCGAGCGCGTGCTGTCGGACAGCTTCAGCGAAGACCGTCCCGCGATGTCGATTCACGCGCTCGCCGATGCCCGCCACGGCATGCACCGCGCGGTCGGAAGCCAGCTCATTTACAACCGTGATAGCCACGAGAGTCTCTTTCTCGGCGCACTGAGCTCCGATCGCTTCCTCACCATCCTGCGATTGCACGTCGCGCCGGGGGCGGGCGACCCGAGGATCACGAGCTACCAGGTCGATTCGACCGGTACCACGGAGTTGGAACTGGAAAACTCTCTCGCGGATTCCACTGCCGGCGATCGCATCACCCTCGATCTGCCGGTCGCGCCGGGCGGCGCACTGTCGTCCGAGGCCCTGGCGCTCAGCGTCGACCGTGATTATCACCGGCAACTCGAGACCTATGGCGGTCTCATCCGGCGGCTGCACCACGCCAGAGTCACGGCACCGCCGCTCATGGGCTGGTGGAGCTGGACCGCGTATTACTTCGGCCTCGATGCGGGCGCTGCCGTGACCAATGCGCAATGGCTGGCCGAGCACTTCGAGCGCTACGGCTACACGCTGTTCCACGTCGATGAGGGCTATCAGTACGCACGGGGCGAGTACACCACGCCTGACGAGACGCTGTTTCCTCACGGACTCGTCCCGGTGGAGTACGCCGTGCGTGGGCTCGGACTGACGCCGGGCATGTGGACGGCACCTTTCGAAGTGTCGGAACGCTCATGGGTCTTTCAACATCATCCCGACTGGCTGGTAAAGAACGCCGCCGGGCGACCGATCCATGCCGGCACCGTAGTCGACGGCAAGGATCCCCTGTACATCCTCGATGCGACCAATCCCGGCGCGCAGGCTTACCTGCGGATGACCTACCGCACTCTGGTCCGCGAGTGGGGCATTCACTACATCAAGCTGGATTTCATGGATGACAGTGCCATCGAAGGCTACTACTACCGGCCGCACACGACGGCAATGCAGGCGCAGCGCATCGGATTGCAGATCATTCGCGATGCAGTGGGCAATGACGTCTATCTCGACAAGGACGGCAGCGTCATGCTGAATCCTGTGGGATATGTCGACTATGGACGGATCTCCCAGGATACCGGGCACAGCTTCGGGGCGAGCCGCGATGCGGCCGTTGGCATCGCCGCCCGCTACTTCATGGAGCGCAACTTCTTCGTCTCGGATCCCGACGCCTTCACGGTCTCGACGCAACGGATCACCGATCAAACCTGGCACGAAGGCAGCGAGCCGCTGACTCTCGATGAGGCCGAGGTTTCCATCGCGCTCGCCGCCGTGTCCGGCGGCATGCTCGAGATCGGCGACAATCTGCCTTCCCTGCAGGGCTCTCCGGATCGGGTCGCGCTGATCGAGAACCGCGATCTCATCGACATGGTGCAGCTCGGCAAGGCTTCCGTGCCGGTGGATCTGATGAGCTATGCCGACAGCGACCGCCAGCCCAGCATCTTCTTTCTGCAAGGAATCCGCGCGGCAGAGCATCCTCACCGTATTCAACTGGACGGAGCATGCCACCCGGCATGCCATCACACTCGCGAGCCTCGGTCTCTCTCCCGGCGGCACATATCGCGTCGCCGACGTCCTGCGTCCGCAGCAGCCCTCGCCATCTTCCGCTGGCGCCTTCCGCATCGAGCTGCCGCCGCACTCGGTACGCGTGCTGAAGATCATCGATGCGAGTCAGCCGGCCCCGATACCGCGCCTCGCCATCGAGTGCCCGGCAGCGTCAGTGTCGGGCCAGCCGGTAGCCTGCGCAGCAACCGTGCAGGGCGGCCAACCGGTCGTGGCCTATCGCTGGGAATTCGGCGACGGTACTGCCGCCACTGGTGGCGGCGCGATACACACCTGGACGGAGCCCGGCACCTACAGCATCGGCCTCGAGGCAACTGCCCTCGATGGCTCTCAGGTGACACAGCACGCCGACATCCGGATCACCGGCCACCTGTCCACCGTATTCAACCCATCGAAGATTCGGCGCCTGGGTGAGTGAGCCGCGGCCTCAGCGAAGGCCGGGCCAGGCGCGCGGGTAGAGCGCTACGGCGTTCTCGCGATAGATCTTGTCCACGACGCTGCGCGGCAGGTGCAGCCCGCGGAATGGACGGTCCAGGTCCGGCGAGCGCAGCTCACGGTCCGTGACCAGGAACAGCCAGTCCCGACGCCAATCGGCGGCGATCGCGGCCACCTCCTTCGGATCCTCTGTCGGTCCGTAGCCGTCGTCGGTCCCATACAGTATGCGGTCCTGGTAGCGCATGAAGAACCGCCTCACCTTGTCGGGATGAGTCTCCGCCTGATACTCGAGCTGTCCGATGCGGGCGGCCATATCGACATCCGCTTGCGGAAACCGGTCGAGGAAGGCCGCTATGCGGTCGACATCCCACTCCAGAGACGCGAGATGCAAGGCGTCGAAGCGCAGCTGGGGGTGGGCCGCCAACATGCGGTCGCGCGCCGCCAGGATGTCATCGTGTCCCGGCCTTTCCGGATGCAGGTACATGTAGTATTGCGGATGCTCCCGGTAGTAGTCGACGTCCCCCTTCACGATCATCTTCGAGTAAGGGAGCCAGCAGTCGAGCGGCTCCGCCAGGTGTCCGAGCAGGACGATGTGCTCGCGCTGCAGCATGGAGTAGATCGGCTCCAGCCGCGGGTCGTCCGGCAGCACGTAGCGGCCATTGCTGTCGCGTACGATCATCCCGAAGTTCTTCCAGATCTTGACGCCCACCGCGCCCTGGGCCAGGGCCGCGTCGATCTCGCGCAGTGCCTCGCCTGACCAACCTGGCTCGTTGAACCCGGCGGCCTGGAACGTACCGGCGAAAGCGACCCGTCCCGGATATCGCCTACGTAAGGAGGCAGCATCGTGAAGCTGACGCGGCACCGGCCCATGCTCGGGATTGTCGACGTTGATCGTGAGGATGTGGAAGCCGTCGCGGGCCGCCTCGGCCACCACCAGATTGGCGGGTCCCCAGATGTGCATGTGGGCGTCCACCTTCTGCACACGCGCGAAGTCCGCGATCGAGTAATAGCGCACCGGCGGCCGTGCAATCGCCGGAGCCGATGCCAGCAGGTACGCCACGCCTGCCGCGAGCCATCCCGCGGGAACTCGCGCTTTCATCTCAGGCGAGAAGAACTTCCACACCGCGGCGGCGCAGCTCATCGACGACCGCGGCCGGCGCCGCGGAGTCGGTAATGAGCGTGTCCAGCTGCTCCACGTGCGCAATGACCGATATGTTCCTGCGCAGCAGCTTGGACGAATCCGCGACGGCGACTACCTGACGCGCGATGTCGATCATCTTCAGATTGAGGTGCGCTTCCGGCAGGTGCGGCGTCATGACGCCCAGCTTCGGATCGATGGCATCGGCGCCGAGAAACAGCCGGTCGGCCCGGAGCTCCGCCAGCGCGGCCTCGCCGATGTGGCCGGACAGAGAGTTGGATTCGCGGCGCAATATCCCGCCCGGCATGATCAGGCGCACCATCGGCGCGCTTGCCAGCAGCATGGCCACGTTGAGTGCGTTGGTGATCACGTTGATCGACTGCAGCGGCGCCTCGCGGATCTGTTTGGCGATCTCGGCGGTGGTCGTGCCGGAGTCGAGAATGATCGTCTCGCCGTCGCGGATGAGTGAGACCGCAACGCGCGCGATGCGAACCTTCTCGGCATGATGCTGCGTCTCCTTGACCGTGAGGGGCTGATCGAGGCCCTCACGGGGCAGGAGAGCGCCGCCATGGCTGCGAACGAGCGCACCGGCTCGCTCGAGGGCCGCGAGATCCGCCCGGATCGTGACTGCGGAGGTGGCGAACCGTGCCGCCAGTGCGACCACCGTGACCCGGCCGCGCTCCTGCAACAGGTCACAGATCCGCCGCCGCCGCTCTTCAACGAGCAGTCCTGGCTCCACCGCGTTGTCCGCCGCGTGCAGCTCGACGCTCGCTTCAGCGCGGCGATTGGTGTCGTGCATAGGTCTTTCGATCGCGTTCAATGTGTAAAGGTACATAGGGACCCGTGCGCCCGCAAATTCGGTCACCCGATCTTTCGATTACTTTCGATACAGGCTAATTAGCTTTCGGACGCCACCTTATCATGCTGGCCTTGACGTATACGTAAGGTCTCGAAATAATCAGTAGACCGATTGGGTGACTTTCGGTTTCTTTTAATTACAAGGGGGAAGCTGTGAACCGCCGCGCGGGGCTCGCCTACGCCCTCGTCACCACGCTCTTCTGGGGTGTGTGGGGCGCATTCGCCGGTATGCCCGCGGATCACGGCTTTCCCGAGACGCTGATTTATGTGGTGTGGGCGATCACGATGATTCCGCCCGCGCTGTATGCGCTCGCACGCACCGGCTGGAGCCTGCAGACCGACCGCCGCTCAGTGCTGCTCGGCGCCGTCATCGGGCTCACCGGCGCGGGCGGGCAGATGCTGCTCTTTCACGCCGTCCACACCGGTCCCACGTACCTCATCTTCCCGCTCATCGCGCTGTCACCGGTGGTGACCATCGCGCTGTCGCTTCTTTGGCTGCAGGAGCGCACCACCCTCATCGGTGCGCTCGGGATCGTGATCGCGCTTGCCGCCCTGCCTCTGTTCGACTACCAGCCGGGCCAGGGACTGAGCGGCCACGGCCTCGCCTGGTTCGTCTATTCGCTCATCATCCTCGCGGCCTGGGGCGTACAGGCCTTCTTCATCAAACTCGCCAACCGCAGCATGAGCGCTGAAGGAATCTTCCTCTACATGACTCTCATGGGACTCGCGCTCATACCGGTGGCGCTGTGGATGACGGATTTCTCGCACCCCATCAACTACGGCCGCGACGGTCCCTATCTCGCCGCAGTCACCCAGATCCTCAACTCCGTGGGCGCGCTGACGCTGGTCTACGCCTTCCGCTACGGCAAGGCGATCGTCGTATCTCCGCTCACCAACGCCGGCGCTCCTCTCATCACCGCGCTGCTGGCGCTCGCGCTCCTGGGCCTGGTTCCGCAGCCGCTCAAGATCGCCGGCATCGTGTTGGCCTTCGTCGCCGCGGCCCTGCTCGCCATCGAGCCGGAGGAGGCCACGTGAAGGCACTTCTGGAGCTCGTGCGCCGCCACCGCGCCGGCGAGGCGGTTGGAATCTACTCCGTCTGCTCGGCGCATCCGCTGGCGCTGCGCGCCGCGCTCGAGCACGCGCGCGCCGTGGGCGGCTACGCGTTGATCGAGGCAACATCCAACCAGGTCAACCAGGAGGGCGGCTACACGGGCCTGCGCCCGGCGCAGTTTCGCGACCTGGTGTTGGGGCTGGCGGATCAGAGCGGCCTGCCGCGCGAGCGCGTCCTGCTCGGCGGCGACCATCTGGGTCCCAACGCCTGGCAGTCCCTGTCGGCAGAGGAGGCGCTTGGGCGCGCGGCCGTCATGGTGAGCGAGTATGTGCATGCCGGCTACCGCAAGATCCACCTCGACTGCTCGATGTCCTGTGCCGACGACCCGCGGGTTCTCTCGGATGATATCGTGGCGGCACGCACCGCGGCGCTGTGCACCCATGCTGAAGAGGCTTGGCAGAGCTGCGGCGGTGAGCCTCCGGTCTACATCGTCGGCACCGAAGTGCCGGTGCCGGGTGGCGCGCAGGAGACCCTGAGCGAGCTCGCCGTCACCGAGCCCCGCGCTGCCCTTGCCACCGTCACCGCCCATCGCTCGGCGTTCATCATGAACGGCCTCCACGGCGCCTGGGATCGGGTCATCGGTCTCGTGGTGCAGCCCGGAGTGGAGTTCGATCACGACCGGGTCATCGACTATCGGCCGGAAAAGGCCCGACAGCTCAGCAAGTGCCTCGATGACCTGCCCAACCTGGTGTTCGAGGCGCACTCCACCGATTACCAGACCGAAGGGGCTCTCAGGGCCCTGGTACGCGATCACTTCGCGATCCTGAAGGTAGGACCCGCGGTCACATTCGCGCTGCGTGAGGCGGTGTGGGCTCTCGACAGCATCGAGCGCGAATGGCACGGCGAAGGGCGCGCCGTCCAAACGCGCGCGGCAATCCTCGGCGCAATGCGTGCCGATCCGCGTCACTGGCGCAAGTATTACCACGGCACCGGGCACGCGCTCGACTTACAGCTGGAATACAGCCTGAGCGATCGCATCCGCTACTACTGGCCGGATCCTGCCGTGGTGGCGGCGCTCGAGCGTCTGCGCGCCGCCTTCGACGGCGGCGCGGCACCGCTGCCGCTCCTTTCCCAGCATCTCCCCGCGGCGTACGCCGCAGTACGCGCTGGAACGATTCCGGCGCGGATGACCGATCTGGTCATCCACCACATCAGGCAGGTTCTTTCCCAGTACTCGCGGGCGTGTGATCCGCCAATCAGATAAAAAGGAAACGTACCATGAAGACGTTCCCCGGTCTCGCGGTCGCAGTTGGCACCTGCGGTCTCCTGCTCGCTCTGCAGCTGGCGGCTCCCGCGGCTTTGCACGCCGCCGATGCCCAGAGCAATCAGAGCGGGCAAAGCAGCCAAAGCAATCAAAGCCAAAACGACCAGAACACCACGGGTGGCACGGCCGGCGCCAACAGCAGCAGCGCTACGTCCGACCAGCTCAGCGAAGTCGTCGTCACCGGCATCTCGGCGGACCTGGAAAAGGCGCTCGACACCAAGGAATTCGCGCCCGTCATGCTCGATTCGATCGATTCGACCGAGCTCGGCCGCTTCCCGGACGCCGATGTGGCCGACTCACTCGAGCATCTGCCCGGCATCACAGTCTCGCGCACGACGGGCGGCGAGGGTCAGAAAATCACCGTGCAGGGTCTGAGCTCCGAATACAACATCGTCACCATGGACAACCGGATCCTCGCGAGCGACGACTCCGGCCGCGACATCGCCTTCGACGTGCTGCCGGCGGAGCTCATCACCGGCGCCGACGTGCTCAAGTCGCCGGAGGCTTCCGCGGTCGAGGGCAGCATCGGCGGCACGGTGAATCTGCACACTGCCAGTGCCTTCGATCATCCGGGCTTCCATGCCGATGCGCATGGTGAAGGCGACTGGAACGACATGTCGGAGCTGGCGAGCAAGAAGTTCTCGGCTTTCATCAGCGACACCAATGCCGATCGGACGCTCGGGTTCGTGCTCGGCGCGGTGGATACGGATCTCAAGTCGCGCACCGACTCGCTGAACGCCTACAATCAGAACATCTACGGCCCCATCAGCTATCCGTACCCGCCCGATGGAGTCACGCCGCCCCCGGGATCCACGCCGCTCGTCGCCACCCCCTGCTGCATCACCTTCGGCTCGATCTTCGATGACAAGAAGCGCACCGGTCTGATCGGCAATCTGGAGTGGCGTCCGAGCGACAAGTTCCGCCTCAAGGCCGACGGACTGTGGACCCATTTGAATGACCCGCAGATCGGCTACAACGAGTCGTATTACTTCGCGGCCAATCCGGACGGCACGCCGTTCGGGCCCAACCCCACCATACAGAATGGCGTCATCACCGCGATGACAGTGAATAACTTCCAGCCGGAGATGGTGAACAACACCATCAACCGCAAGGTCGACACGTTCCTCTACGGTCTCAACGCGCAGTGGCAGCCGACCGACAGCCTCACCTTCGGCGCCGACCTCTACCGCTCCACCGCGAGCCGCCCGGAGGGCGGCCAGGACACCTTCGTGACGGCGGGCCTGGTGAACCAACAGCCCACCGCCGAGGACATCCTCAATTTCAGCGACCAGCCCAACAGTCTGCCGGACATCAACGTGGTCGTGCCGCCGAGCCAGCTCGGCCTGGCGGCATGCCCCGCCGGCACGGCCAGCACGACCAATGCCGGGTACTGCTCCTATACGGCGCTGATGAACTCCCGCTATCTCAACAACAACAACTACTGGTCGACGCACTACGTGGGCCTGAACGGCTTCTCGGTGCACGACAAGATCACCGGGCTGACGCTGAGCGGCGCGTGGCGGGCCGACATGGGCCCGTTCGAGACGCTGCTCTTCGGGGTGGGCGGAACTGACCGCTCCAAGGAGCAGGTCGACTCCGACAACGACTGGACCAACGGCTCGGGCGAATACGGCACGCTGTATCAGACCGCCGGATGCCCGGTGCAATGCAACCCTTACTCGTTCGGCTCGCAGGGATTCGACGTCGTGCAGCTGATGTCGTTGCCGAACTTCATGGAGGGAGCCGGCGGCTCATATCCCGTGGTGCTCCCGGAGCTCAATGCCGGGCAGCTGCTCGCTTTCCTCAAGAGCCTCAACGGCAAGCCCAATCCCTTCTACTGCTCCTCTCTGCCCTGCAGCTCGCCTTTCGATTTCGCGCAGCTCCTGCCTCAAGTCAACGCCTCCAACTCCTATGCGGTGACGGAGAAGACCATCTCGGGTTATCTGGAGGGTGACTTCGGCGGCTCGCGCTGGTCGGGCAACGTGGGCCTCCGTGTGGTGCACACCACGACGACTGCCAATACCGCGCCCGCCGTGCCGGTGTCATTGTGGACCCCATCGAATACGGCGAGCAGTACGCAGACCTGGAACGTTCAATACGGGAATTCGCAGGCGCTCGGCGGCAAGGGCAGCTACACGCTGGCGCTGCCCTCGCTGAACCTCGCCTACTGGGTGGTCGAAATCGGCTGCAGGCCCGCCTGGCCGTGGCCCAGACGATGGCGCGACCGGACTTGAGCGAGTTGGCGCCGACGGCGACCAACAATGCCGAGAACGGCACTCCGGAGCTTGATTACAACGGCACGGCGGGTTTGAAGCCGATCCGCGCGAACCAGGCGGACCTGTCGCTCGAGTGGTACTACTCACCCCATTCCGCCTTCACGGCGGACGTGTTCGCCAAGAGGGTCATGGACGACATCTACGATGCCGTCTCCACCAACGTCAACCTGGGCACTACGGAGTATGTCGGCGGGCCACCGGGCACGGTGAAGGGCACACCCTTCCTGTGGACGGTCACAGCGCCGGCGAACGGCGCTGAGAGCACGTACTCGGGCGTGGAGCTCACCTGGCAGGAGATCCTGCTCGATGGCTTCGGGACCCGCATGCAGTTCACCGCCACCCGTACCCGCAGCTACGACCAGTACGGCAACTTCGTGGGCGCGTATCAACGCCGCGCCGCCGACCACATACACGATCGGATTCTTCTACGACAAGGGGCCGATCAGCGCGGATGTCAACTGGGATCACCAGTCCGGCTTCACCGCCGAATGCTCGGAGTGCACGGAAGTTCCCGGCTGGCCCGCGATTACCCAGAAGTTCGACTGGGTCACGGCGAGCCTGCACTACCGCCTGCCGTACGGCCTGGAGATCTATTGGGAAGGCAAGAATCTCAGCAACTCGATCGCGCGCACATATCTCAACGGCAATCCGCTCCTGCCCTGGGCACCCGGCCAGAACACCGGCGGCAGCGAGAGCGGCGTAGGCTACGGCTACAGCGCCTTCGGACGAACCTACGTAGTGGGGCTTTCCTGGCGGTACTGAAAACGGACGATCACACGGATGAACGACTCCATCGAGCTCCTGGGTATGAGCGCGGCGCAGATCCGCGCATCGGGCGCGCAGTCGACGACGCGCGAGATCGCGCAACAACCGAAGCTGTGGCCGCAGATCGCGCGCCAGATCGCTGCCGATAGCGGCCTCGAGGCGTATCTGGCGCCGCTCCTCGGCAACAGCGCGCTGCGCATTGTGCTCACGGGTGCCGGCACGTCAGCCTATATCGGCAACTGCCTGGCGCCGGCGCTCTCCAAGCCCGGCCGCCAGGCCGAAGCGATTCCGACGACCGACATCGTCGCCAGCCCGCAGAGCGCGCTGGCGCCGGAGACGCCGACTCTGATGGTTCACTTCGCGCGCTCCGGCAACAGCCCCGAGAGCGTGGCCGCTCTCGAGCTCGCGGAGCGGCAGATCGAGCACTGTCATCATCTGATCGTCACGTGCAACGCCGAAGGCGAGCTCGGTCGCCGCGCCCGCGGCCTGCGGCACGCCTACTCAATCGTGCTGCCGGAGGCCTGCAACGACCAGGGCTTCGCCATGACCTCGAGTTTCACGGGGATGCTGCTGGCGGCAGGGTTGGCGCTCGGGGCCGTGCGGACGGAGCAGGGCCGGGTCGACGCGATCGCCGCGTTGGGTACCGAGATCCTGACGACCCAGGTGCCGCTGGCGGCGAGCCTGGTTCGGGCGCAGTTCGAGCGGGTAGTCTTCGTGGGCAGCAGCGAGCTCAAGGGGCTGGCGCTGGAGTCGGCTCTGAAGATGCTCGAGCTGACGGATGGCCGGGTGGTGAGCATCGGGGAATCGCCGCTCGGCTTCCGGCACGGCCCCAAGGCCATCGTCAACGGCAGTACCCTGGTGGTGGCGTTTCTGAGCAATGATGCCTACACGCAGCGGTATGATCTCGATCTGCTGCAGGAGCTGCGTAGCGATGCCGTGGCGGGCAGGGTGGTTGCTCTGGCCGTTCGAGCGAATGAGCGTCAGACTCCCGATACAGTCGTGCTGGGCGGCGGCCTGGCGCCGCGCCCGCTGTCGGATCTCGAGCTGTGCTTGCCGTACGTGGCATTCGCGCAGACACTGGCACTGCTGCGCTCGATCTCGCTCGGGCTCTCGCCGGATGTTCCGAACGCCGCCGGGACTGTGAATCGAGTGGTCCAGGGTGTATCGATCCATCCGTATCCGGGTTAGACCTGAATCGTGAAGACCTTCCTCGGTGTTGACGGCGGCGGCACCAAGACGAGCTTCCTGCTCATCGACGAGGCCGGCAAGGTGCTGGCCGCGCACCTCGAGGGGCCGGCCTACTACCTGGAGATCGGGCTGGACGGGCTGCGCGAGATGCTGCAACGCGGAATAGGACAGACGCTCCGCGCGGGGAACGTGCGCGAGGAGGCGCTCAGCCAGGCATTCCTTGGCCTTCCGGCTTACGGCGAGGACAGCGGTCTGCTGCCGGACCTGGATGGTGCTGCTGCGCATGCGCTGCCCCACGGGCGGTACAGCTGCGGCAATGACATGGTATGCGGTTGGGCGGGAGCGCTAGCGGGCGCAGACGGCATCAACATCGTTTCTGGCACCGGCTCGATCGCCTACGGGGAATTTGCGGGCCGCAGCGCCCGTGCCGGAGGCTGGGGCGAGCTGTTCAGTGACGAGGGCTCTTCCTACTGGCTGGCGCGCGAAGGCCTGCAACTCTTCGCACGCATGAGCGACGGCCGCTCGCCGCGCGGCTCGCTGTACCAGCACGTGCGCCGGCACTTCTCACTGGAGAGCGATCTCGATCTCTGCGCCGCCATCTACGGCAAGCCGGCGGCGCAGCGCAGCCAGTTCGCGCAGCTCTCCAGGCTGGTCATCGCGGCCGCGAGGGACGGCGACCATGCCGCGCTCGCCCTGTTGGAGAGTGCCGCCCGGGAGCTCGCGGACATCGTCGATGCCGTGCGTCAGCAACTGCCGATCCCCGCCGGGGCGCCGATCCCGGTGTCCTGCTCCGGTGGCATGTTTCAGGCGGAAAACGGCCTGCGGCAGCCGTTCGAGTCGGAGCTGCAGCGGCGGTGCGACCGCTATCGGTTCGTTGCCGCGCTGTTGCCGCCCGATGTGGGTGCGGCGGTCCAGGCCGCCAGACGCAACGGAACCCCGCTCGGCGCAGCAAGTCTGGAGGCTTTGGCGCGCGCACGGAAGTGATCGGGACAGGCGGATGATTCGCAGAGCATTCCTCAAAACGCTGGTGGCCGGCGCGGGCGCCACCGTGATCGATTCGCGCATCAGGACGGCGGATGCCGCGGCCAAAGCAGCCCATGGCGTGCGCTCGCGACCCGGGAAGGTCGTGATCGGCGGCGCCGGCATCACCGGCCTGTGCTGTGGCTACGAGCTCATGAAGGCCGGCTTCGACGTCACCATACTCGAGGCTGCGGGCAGATACGGCGGCCATGTTTTCACCGGCAGCGACGGACTGTCGGACGGGCTGTACGCCGATTTCGGCGCCGACCACATCACCAGGCCCGGCTACGAGCGGCTGCTGGAGTATGCCGCGGAATTCGCCATCCCCCTCGTTCCCTATCCCAACGCCGAGGGTGCCTGGCTGCCCTACGACAACGATGGCTCGAGAATGATCGGCGGCAAATTTTATAGCAACAGGATGCTGGCCGATCCCGCGACGCTCGCCGGGCTCGGATTCAACAGCCGCGAGGCCCGGTTTCTGGCGCGGCATCCGTTGTACGAGCTCGAGAATCTCTATCTGCGGCCTTACGTGGACAAGCTCGAGGATCCCTACCATCCTTTTGTCTCAGGTCTTGACGAGCTCGACAAAATACCCATCACCGGGATCTACAGGAAGGAGGGCGCCTCACAGGCGGCGATCAACTTCTTTGGTGAGGAGCAGACCAGCGCGCTCTTCCGCATCTGGACACTGGCCGCGATGAGATCGCGCCGCATCCCTCCTTCCGAAGGGGCGATGTTTCGCCTGCAGGGCGGCAACGAGCAGCTCCCCATCGCCTTTGCGAGGCGGCTCGGCGCGCGGGTCAAACTGTCCCACCCGATCACCGCGATCCGGCAGAGCGACCAGGGCGTTACGGTGAGCTACCGTGAGTATGGGTATGGCGAGACCAGAGCCGTGGCTGCGGATTTCTTCGTGAACTGCATCAGCCTGACGGTGTTCAGCGGGATTCCCATAACGCCTGCGCTCTCTCCCGCAAAGCAGTACGTCGTCGATAACCTGACGTACTCATCGCACCCGTTCTACGTGTTCGAGGCCAGCTCCAGATTCTGGCTCGCCGACGGCCTGAGAAGCATCAACATGGAGTTCGACCACCCTGAGATCTCATCGATCTGGGAGGTGCCGGCCGAGAAGCACACGACGCGCGTCATTCTGAAGGCGTATGGTCCCGGGGGGCTGTCGCCGCAGCGGGTGCTGGCTGCGTTCCGGCAGGTATACCCGGGCAAACGGGATACGATCGTGCAGGCACTCACCAAGGACTGGACCCAGGATACGCTGGCGCCCAACTGTGAGATGGAGCCGTTTCCGCTGGGGCAGATGCACAGGTTCTGGCCGGAGATCCTGCGGCCTGACGGCAGGATCTATTTTGCGGGAACGTATGCCGATCTCCTCAGTCGCGGCATGGAGTCGTGCATTCGCTCGGCGCAACGAGTGGCGCGGGAAATCAGAGAAGTGCGATCGGCGGCTGTAACATAATTACATTTCGCCCTTGACGCAAGGCTCCATTGTGTGAAGAATACTTCACTTGATGGAATAAAACTACATTTCTGAGCCCAACCCGTCCGCCGGCCCCAAGAGAACCAGCATGACCTCACAGCAGCCGATCCTGTCTGTCCGTCCCGCGCGTGCCTCGACCCGTACCGCTGCGATGCGCCGGGGTGTCGCGCTCCTGGCGGCAGTTCTGCTCTCCTCCCTGGTCGCCTGGACGGGATCCGACGCCCGCGCGGCGACAGCGGGCCGGTTGGCTGCGACGCCTCCGATGGGCTGGAACGATTGGGCTCACTATCAGTGCGATTACACAGCAGCGACGATTCTGGCGAACGCCCGCGCGCTGGTCAGGACGGGGCTTGCGGCGCGTGGCTACGACACGGTCACCATCGACGACTGTTGGATGCTGAAGACGCGCGACAGCCAGGGCAATCTGCAGCCCGATCCGCGCCTGTTTCCGCAGGGCATGAAACCGGTGGCCGCCGCCATCCATGCTCTCGGACTCAAATTCGGCATTTACGAGGACGCCGGCTCGGAAACGTGCGGCCGCTTTGCCGGCAGCGGCGAGCCGCAGGGTGGCGGCGACGCGCACTTCCTGGCCGATGCCAGACTGTTCGCGTCCTGGGGCGTCGACTATCTCAAGCTCGATGGCTGCAACGTCTACGTGCCCAAGGGTCAGTCGCAGAATGACGCCTATCGCGCCGCCTACCGCGCCGAGAGCATGGCTCTTGCGCAGGTGGGCCGGCCGATCGCGTTCTCGGAGTCCGCCCCGGCGTATTTCCAAGGCCAGCCGTCATGGTATGACGTTCTCAGCTGGGTCCGCGGCTACGGCCAGCTCTGGCGCGAGGGCACGGACATGGCGAACTACCACGGCAAGACTGCCACCCGCGAGCGGTTCGCCAGCGTCCTGTGGAACTACTCCTACAACCTGCCGCTCGGCCGCTTTCAGACTCCCGGCAACTGGGACGACCCTGATTTCATCATCGGCGGCGACACCGGCATGACGCTCGCGGAAAGCCGCAGTCAGCTGTCGCTGTGGGCGATGATGTCCGCGCCGCTGATTCTCAGCTCCGACATCGAGCGGCTGACGCCTGCCGCGGTGCGCGTCCTGGGAAACCGCGCGGTGTTGGCGGTCGATCAGGACCCGCTTGGCCGCATGGCGACCTTGCTGCGTCGCAGCGCTTCGAGCGACGCGTTGATCAAGCCGCTGCACGCTGGAGGTTATGCCGTCGCGGTGCTCAATCGCAGCACCGCGGCGCTGCCGGTGCGGCTCAATGCCGCTGACCTGGGCTTCGCAGGGGGTGCCTGCCGCTTCGATGCGCGCAACCTCTGGAGTGGCGAGCACCAGTCAGCCGTCGCCGCCGTGCGCGCCCGCATCGTGGCGCACGACACCGCCATCTGGACGATTCGGCCGAATGCCGCCTGCGGTACGCCGGCCAGGATCGGTACCATTACCCGTGTCCTGCCGGGCCCCAACGATGATGACACTCACCCCAACGCGAGCCGCTACACCCGTTGTCTGGCTGCTCCGGGCGTGGTGGAGCATTGCGCCGGTACGACCGCGGAGAGTTGGGAAGTGATGGCCAACGGCGCGCTGCGCTCCGGCGGCGAGTGCCTGGCGCAAAAGGACGGCCGAGCCGTCCTCGCTGAATGCAGCTCCGCGGCGGATCAGGAGTGGCACTACGACGTGCTCGGAAAGCTCATCAACTCCGCGAGCCGCCAGTGCCTGACCGGAGCGACGCGCGGCACGCTTTCGGTGGCGGCGTGCGGCAACAACCTGCAGTCCCAGATATGGGCCTTGCCTGACGACATCGAGCGGTGACGCGAGTGGCCGGCGCGGCGGGGCAATCCGACAGGCGCGCATTGGCGCTGATGGCCGGCCTGTTTGCGCTCTTCGGCTGCGTGACGTGGCTCAATGGTGTTCTCATCCCCTTCCTCAAGATCGTCTGCCAGCTCGATACCTTCGAAGCGCTGCTCGTCACCTTTGCGTTCTACATCGCCTATTTCGTGATGGCGCTGCCTTCCGCGCGCGTGCTCAACGCGACGGGCTACAGGCGCGGCATGGCGCTCGGGCTGGCGGTCATGGCCGCGGGGACCCTGGTATTCCTGCCGGCGGCGCTGCTGCGCTCATATGGCCTGTTCCTCGCGGGCCTCTTCATGCAGGGCACCGGGCTTTGCCTGTTGCAGACGGCAGCCAATCCTTACGTCATCATCCTCGGCCCACCGGAGAGCGCGGCGCGCCGGGTCTCGATCATGGGCGTATGCAACAAGCTCGCGGGCGCCCTCAGTCCGATGGCGCTGGGGGCTTTGGTATTCGTGGATATCGACCGCATCGCCCCGGTCGGCCACGGCCCGGTGTCAGCCGCGGCGCTCGCCGGCCTGGCTCATCGGCTGATCACGCCGTACGTCGTGATGGCTGTCGGGTTGCTGGCGCTGGCCGTGGGCGTGGCGCGGTCCGGCCTGCCCGAGCCGCAGGAGCCGCCGGTCGAGCCCGGAACGGGTGCCGGGGCGAGATTCCGCTGGTCGCAGCATCCGCTGCTGCTCTTCGGATTCTGGGCCCTGTTTTTCGAGATGGCGGTAGAGGTCATTGCCGGAGACACCATCGTGCTCTACGGCCAGGCGCTGCACGTTTCGATCCAGACCGCCCGCTTTTTCGCCAGTTTCACCCTGGGGGCCATGGTCCTGGGCTACGTTTGCGGAATCATCCTCATTCCGAAGCGCCTGACCCAGCAGCGCGCGCTGGCTCTGTCCGCGGCGCTGGGAATGGTCCTGACCGTCGCAATCACCCTCACGCACGGCATGCTGAGCGTGCTGTTCGTCGCTTCGCTGGGCTTCGCCAACGCCGTGCTCTGGCCGGCAATCTTTCCCATCGCGCTCACCGGACTGGGCGAGCACACCAAGACGGGCGCGGCTATCATGATCATGGCCATCGTCGGGGGGGCCGTGGTGCCGCCCTGTTATGGCCTGTTGGCGCGCGTAATAGGCAATCAGATGGCATATCTTGCCCTGGTGCCCATGTACGCCGCCATGGTGGCCTATGCGCTGTATGCGCATCGTCGCATCAATAGCGCGCACGCACTGGTGGGAGCCAGCACATGAGTCGCACCTCACGACGAGACGAACCGCCCGCGCCGCCATCGGCGCCGAACGCCGACCTATCCGCCGCGCGTGCAACGGGGGACCTGCTCGAGCGCATCCGCGCCGACATCGGCCATCTCTCCAAGGCCTTCGGGCGGATTGCCAACTACCTCGTCGCCGATCCGGACTCGTTCATGCATGCTCCCCTGCGGGCCATCTCCGCCGGGGCCGGTGTCAGCGAGCCGAGCATCATGCGCTACTGCAAGCGCTACGGCTGCAAGGGCGTGCCGGAGTTCCGCATCGAGCTGGCGAAGTCGCTGGCACGGGAACTGCCGGAATTCCGCCTGAACCTGATCGCTCCCAACATCTCGGATCGCGAGCAGGTCAACGTCGACAAAAAGCGGGCCATCGCCCGCTACGCGGCCAGCCTCATCAATCGCGAGCGCTCGATCATCATCGATTCCGGCTCGACGCTGCGCATCTTCGCGACCCAGCTGGGCGACCTCCGCGGGCTGTCGATCCTCACCGCCGACCTGGAGATCGTCAATCTCCTGAAGCGCTACAAGCACCACGAGGTCATCGTGCCGGCGGGAACGGTCCGCTACGACACCATGTCGATCGGCGGACGGTTCATCGAGCGGTTCCTCGCGGAAATGCACTTCGACACCTTCTTCCTGGGCGCCGACGCCATCGATCTGCGGCTGGGCCTCAGCACCTTCAACGAGGAGGAAGCGCAGAAGAACGCCGCCATGATCCGCGCCAGTGATCGGGTGGTGGTGCTGGCAGACTCCTCGAAATTCGGTACACCGAGCCTGCATCGTATCTGCGACATCCACAAGGCGCACGTCATCGTGACGGACACCGAGGTCGATCCGGTGCTGGTACAGCAACTCGAAGGACTTGGTGTCGCCGTGCATTGCGTCGATGCGCGCACTGGACAACGTGCCGCGAGCAAGCGGCGGGAGCGACGGTGACCCTGGAGGGACGGGACAGGCTGCTAGGATCGCAGACACATCGGGAGGTGATGCACCAGCCGGATGTCTGGCTCACCGCCGCCCGCGAGTTACCCGCCCTGGTTGCCGACATGCGGGAATGGATTCGAGCGCGCGGCCACGACGAGGTCTGGTTCTGCGGCGCGGGCACATCCGCCTTCATCGGCGAGTCGCTGAGCGCCTATCTCAATGAGCTGCGGACGCCGGCGCGCTACCGGGCCGTGCCGACGACCGAGCTGGTAGCGCATCCGCAGGGATTGCTGCGCCCCGGGATGCGGCGCCTGCTGGTGTCTTTCGGCCGCAGCGGCGAGAGTCCCGAGACGCTGGCAACCCTGGCGCTGCTCGCCCGAGCCGACGCCGATGCTCTGCACATTACCTGCAATGCGGATGGCGCGCTGGCGCGATCCGCGGGACCGCGGCAACGGGCGCTGGTTCTGCCGCCGGAAACGCACGATGCCGGCTTCGCCATGACATCGAGCTACAGCACGATGCTGTTGTATGCGCTGGCGTGCTTCGATGATCTGCCGATCGTCGACATCGAGCCGCGGCTGCGGCAGATCGCCGCCGCCGGGCGTGATGTGCTGGCAGCGACCGGCAGGATCGCGGCGCAGTTGCCGCCACCGCAGCGGGTCGCATTCCTCGGCGGTGGCGAGCTCGGCGGCGCGGCGCGCGAGAGCGCGCTCAAGGTGTTGGAATTGACCGCCGGGCGGGTGGCGGCATTCTGGGACTCGCCGCTCGGATTTCGGCATGGCCCCAAATCCCTGGTGAACGAGCAGACCCGGATCGTCGTGCTGCTGTCGCCCGATCCCGATGCCCGGCGGTATGACGACGACGTCGTGGTCGAGCTTCGCAGTCAGTATGGCGCGGACCGGCTGATCACCGTCGGCACGGAGGACAGCGGCGCCGATATCGCGTTCGCTGGCATTCCCGCGGGCTGGAATGTGCCGCTCTACGTGTTACCGGCGCAGCTGATCGCGGTGACGTGGTCGGACCGCATGGGGTTCAACGTCGACGATCCGTTTCCGGATGGCCAACTGTCGCGCGTCGTGCAGGGCGTCCGCATCTACCCGCCGTCCACACGCCGCGCGAGCTTGTATGGTGGGATGGACGTCGGCGGCAGCAAAATCGAGACTTGCCTCTTCGACGAGCGATTCCAACCACTCGAGCGGCGGCGCGTCGATACGGCCTGTGCGACTTACGAGCAGCTCCTCGACTGCATCGTGGGAGAGGCCCGCTGGCTCGATGTCCGCGCGGGCCGCGCCGTCGAGCTCGGCATCGGCCTGCCGGGTCTCGTCGACCACGCGAGCGGGCGCTCTCTGACTTCAAACCTTCCGGCGACCGGGCGGCCGTTGCGTGAGGATCTCGTGGCACGGCTCGGCCGGACCGTCGCCATGGCCAATGACTGTAAATGCTTTGCGCTGTCGGAAGCCAATGGCGGTGCGGGTGAGGATGCCGAGACGATGCTGGGGCTGATCCTCGGTACCGGGGTCGGCGGCGGGGTGACCTATCGTGGGCGGCTGGTGCTGGGGTACAACGACCTGCCGGGCGAGGTCGGCCATCTGGGGATACCGGGACGGTTCGTCGCGGAATTGAATTTGCCCATTCTTTCCTGTGGATGTGGCCGCGTCGGATGTTACGAGACACTGCTGGCCGGTCCGGGCCTCACCCGCCTGGCGAGCCGCCACGATCCCGCGGTCCGGTCACCCGCTGAGATCGTGGCGCTCGCGGAGTCAGGCAATCCTGCCATGGCCGCGGCGCTGCGTGACTGGCTGACGCTGCTCGCCGAGCTCATCAACACGGCACAGTGCACGATAGACATGGATTGCGTCGTGCTCGGTGGCGGCCTCTCTCGGATTCCCAACGTGGCGCAGATGCTGGCGCAGACCTACCGGTCACATCAGTTCGCCGGTCGTGAGCCTCGCATCGTCGTTGCGCGCTTCGGAGATGCCAGCGGCACCCGCGGCGCGGCGCTGCTCCCGGCCCAGTCCTGATACCGAGTCGAGCGGCATGAATCCGCCGTCAGCCGCGCCCTTCGAGCCGCCTGCCGCAGGGTCCTGGTGGCTGCGGCCGGCGCAGCTCTTCGATGGGACACGAATGCGCACCGGCGCTGCGGTACGCATAGAGTCGGGCCGCATAATGGAAGCGGTCGCGGCGTTCGAGCCGCGCGCCGACCGCGCTCCCGTCTGGCAGAGCGAGTGCGTGGCGTGCCCGACATTCGTCGATCTGCAGGTCAACGGTGGCGGCGGAGTGCTGTTCAACAACGACCCCACTCCCGAGGCTCTTGCTGCGATCGCTGCCGCGCATCGCAAGGGCGGGACGGGCGCCTGGCTACCGACGTTGCTTACCACCACGCCGGAGGTCATGACACGCGCCGTCGACGCAGTGCTCGCCGTGTACGGACAGCACGGTGTTGCCGGTATGCACATCGAAGGCCCGCACATCTCGCCCGATTTCCGCGGCGCGCACGCGCTCGAGTACATCCGCCCGCTCGACGACCACACCTGGACACTGTTGCGTCGCCTGCGTGCCCGGGATGTTCCGGTCATACTGACGTTGGCGCCGGAGCGGCTGCCGCCGGGCGCGCTGGCGGAGCTGGTCGGCTTAGGCGTCAAAGTGTCGATCGGGCATAGCGGCGCGAGCGAACAGCAGACCCGGGAAGCGCTGGCCGCGGGCGCCACACTCTTCACGCACCTCTTCAATGGCATGCCGACCCTGCGCACCAAGCAGGTGGGACTGCCGGGTGTTGCCCTCGATAGTCCCGCATGGTGCGGGATCATCGCGGACGGTCACCACGTCGCTGACACGATGCTGCGATTGGCCGTGCGCGCCAAGCGAGGCCCCGGCATGCTCTTCGCCGTCACCGACGCGATGCCGACGGTGCACGGACCGCCAGAATTCCAACTCTACGGCAACGCTCTGCGCCTGCACGAGGGCCGGCTGATCGACGCGCGCGGCTCGTTGGCCGGGGTGCACATCGACATGATCGGCACGCTCCGCCGGCTGGTACAAAATGTGGAGCTGCCGCTGGCGGTGGCACTCGCCATGGTGACCTCGGCGCCGGCGCGCGCGGCGGGTCTGCAGCGCCGATACGGCTTTCTTACAGCCGGCACGCCTGCGAACATCCTGTTGCTCGATCCCGGGCGCCTGGATGTCCACCACATGCTGCTGGATGGAGTGCCGCAGCGATCTGAAGGTTAATTACAAAATGCCAGCCGGCCGGAGTGGCGCGGTAGCAGGAGCCGCTCGGGAGCGCCCGCGATAGTGGCGGCGAGCGCGAAATGATTCCGCTACCAAACAAATAATTGCATTTAATCAATAAGTTACGTCTGTTTAGGACGCCGTCACTGGCGTGCCGACAGCTCCCCGCTCGTGCCTGCTTGCTCGTGTGCCGCCGCCGCCGTTGCCATAGCGCAACAACAATTTAGTATTGCAAATTTTCACGTAATATAGTTCTATTACATCAGCCGAGACTTTACTACATCCGATCTCGGCGGGGCTGTGCCAAACCATCGTGTCTGGAGATCGTCGGGGGGACCACGTGAAATCTAATGAGCCGAGCCACATGAGACCGATTCGAACCGCTTGCCAGCAACGTCCACTCGCCCTGTTGGGTGTGTTGGGTCTCGTGTTACCGCTGTGCGCCGCGGCGGCGGATTCGCCGCAGCAAAGCGCCGCCGCGGCGGACTCCACACAGCCGAGCGCCCCCACCCAGACTCTGCACGAAGTGGTCGTCACCGGTTTGAAGGCCAGTCTCGTGGCATCCATGAAGCTCAAGGAAGACGCCACTCAGGTGCTGGATGCGATCACCGCCCAGGATATCGGCCAGTTCCCCGACTCGGATGTGGCGGAGTCGCTCTCCCGCTTGCCGGGCGTCGCGATCGACCGCGACGGAACCGGCGCGGGCAGTGAAGCGACGATCCGAGGCTTCGGGCCGGCTTTCAACGTCGTGACGGTCAATGGTCAGGAGTTGCCGACACAAGGCAGCACATTGACAGGCAGTGCGCGCCAGTTCAATTTCGACTCCTTGCCGTCCGATGCCATCACCAGTGCCGTGGTCTACAAGACCAGCGAGGCCTGGCAGGCCGATGGCGCGATCGGCGGTCTCGTCGAGTTGCATACCGCGGAACCGTTCGACTTCGACGGTCCCAAGGCCATCGCCAAGCTTGGTGGAAGCTACGCCTCCCAGGATACCAATGTCGAGCCGGAGGGTTTCCTGCTGCTGAGCAACACTTTCGACGACGACAAATTCGGCGCGCTGTTTTCGGTTGGCGAGCAGGAGCAGGCCACCAAGGCCTATCAGATCGATTCGGGTGGCTGGTGGGCGATGCCGGTAAACTCGGCGGGCAACCCGACGGCGACTTATGTGGGCGGCAAGTCGGGAACGCCGAGCAGCGTGTTGATGCCCGATACGGTGGACATCCAGAACAACGAGTACAACGTCAAGCGGCTGAACATGAACGTGTCGCTCCAGTGGCACGTGACGTCCGACATCACGGCCACCCTGGACGGGTTGTATAACAAATTTACCCAGACGAACCTCGACCAGGACCTGGGGCTGTACGTCGACGGTAATCCGATCAGCAACGGCGTGACGGTTCGCCCGGACGGTGTCGTGCAGAACTTCACCGCGGCTTCGCACGCCGATCTGATCGAAGACACCCAGGCGGATCAGATCAGTCCGCAGTTCCTGCGCTCGCTGCACTTCAAGCTTCACGGGCGGTCGTTCGGCGGCCAACTCGTGTGGAATCTGGATGCATCCGACGCCCAGAACAGCGCCAGCGACTATACCGATCCATCGCTGTTCACGGTCGCAGGATTCCCCATTCCGGTGACCTACACTTCCAACGGAGGTAAGGGCATCCCGACGTTGAGCACTCCCGATGACCTGATCAACACCAGCCTGCCGCTGGCGCACTACATCGACGTGTCCGCCTACAACAATCAGAATGATATCCGCCAAGCCACTACGGACGAGACCTGGATCAATCCGGACTCCTGGAAGCCGCTGACCGACATTCGCTTCGGGGCCTATTGGCAGCGCAACAGTTACTACTCGTTCAATTCCTACAACGAAGGCGATGTGTGCGCCTATTGCGGCTACAAGGCTTCGGTGCCCGGCGATCTCTTTTACCCGACGGGCCTTTCCAGCGATTTCGTCAGCCCTTATGGCGGCGGCTTCCCGACCTCCTGGCTGGGCTACAACCCCTCCCAGTACCTGACATTCCTGCAGAGCTCCACGGCCTTCAACGAACAGGATGCGGCGGCGGGTTATGCGCCCGGCACGACGCAGGCGACCGTGCAGGGGTCCGGCGGCTACACGCCGTGGTCGCCCGGTAAACCGGGGGCGCTGCAGTCGCTGGCGACGGTGGTGGAGAAGACCACGGCGGCCTACGTTCAGGGTGATTTCAACGGGGACGATCTGTTCGGCCTCTCCTGGGGTGGCAACCTCGGCGTGAGATTCGTGCACACGGAGGATGCCTCCGTCGGCTATGGCCAGATCCTCACCGACATCACGGCCATTCCGAACGATCCGACGGGCGACAATGCGATCTACGCCAACAACGGCGCGACGATCAGGCAGGGGGCAAGCAGCAGCTACAATTACGCGCTGCCGAGCCTCAATTTCCGTCTGAACCTGCCCCGTAACCTGGTGCTGCGGGCGGCTGCCTCGAAGAGCCTGGCCCGGCCCGAGCCGAGCCAGCTCACGCCCGTAGTCAACTATGGCGGCGGCATCCTGGCGCCGACCGACCTCGCGGCGACCGGCGGCAATCCGAATCTGCGGCCGTACACCTCGGTGAACTACGACCTGGGCCTGGAGTGGTACTACCAGCCCGGCGGCTACCTGGCCATCGATGGCTTCGACAAGAAGCTGACGAACTTCATCGAATACGTGGAGTCGCCGTTGTCGGTGCCGATCGTCAATTCCGAGCACCTGACGCAATTCACCAACAACGTGGCGACGTTCAATCTCACGGCGCCGACGAACATCGGCAGTGCGAACGTGCACGGCGTGGAGCTTTCCGCGCAGCACATGTTCAGCTATCTGCCGTCGCCCTTCGATGGCTTTGGCGTCAACGCCAACGCCACCATCATGTCGACCAACGCTGGCATCAACTCAGGAGCGGGCGCCGGCGGCACGTCGACGTTCGGTCTGACGGGGCTCGGCGACTATCAGAACCTGACTCTGATCTACCAGAAGTACGGTTTCGGTATGCGCGTGGCCTACAGCCATCGTAACTCGTATATCTATCAGATCGGCGATCCGTACAACGACCTGGCCCCGATCTATATCAAGGGGTATGGCGAGCTCGATGCGCAAGTCAGCTACCAGATCAATGAGCATGTGATCGTGGCGCTCTCCGGCACCAATCTCACGAAGTCGGTGCTGCAGGAGTACGACACCCGGCCGGACGAGTTCCTGAGCCTGCTCAATTACGGCGCCCGGTACGAGCTCAGCGTGCGCGCCGCCTTCTAGTTTGCGGATGCGAGTTGCCTGCGGGCGGTGGCGCCTGGCGCCACCGCCCGCTGAGTGCTGCGTACCGGCTACTCGACGACGGTGCTTATGATTGTGGAGCGCACGCTCTCCACACCTGCACTGTTGACCGACGTGAGCGCGATATACCACGTGCCCGACGTCAGGTCGCTCAGCACATAACTGGCCAGTCCCGGATTGGTGATGTCGACCACTTTGTTGAGTGCGGACTGGTTCGTCCCGTAGTAGATATGGTAGCCGGCGAGGTTGGTCAGCGTACTGCCGTTGGTGTTCTCCGTCGGCGGCGTCCAGGCGATCGTAACTGCGCTGGGCGGTAGTGAAGACCCGCCGCTGGGTACGGTGATCGCGAAGCCGGGCAGATCAGCCGTGTGGTAGCCGTCGGATGCCTCGATGCCGATGGGCGCGTACTTGCCCACGTCCGCCGCGGTCGGCGTGCCGTACAGCCGGCCGGTGGACTTGTCGAAGTTGAGCCAGCCAGGCTTACCCCAGATCAGGAAGGTGAGCTTCAGGCCGTTGGGATCGCGGGCCGTGGGTGTGAACGAGTACGCGCTGCCGACCGTCGCCGTCGCGGCCGGCTTGCCGGAGATGACGGGAGGGATAGCGGGCAGCGCCACAACCTTCAGGGCGAACGCAGGCAGGCAGCTGCGGGATTTCCCGTTGCTCACACAGATGACTATGCCGCTGAAAGTGGCGGTGTGAGTGGCCGTGCCCGCGAGCTGTCCCGTCGCAGGCTTGAAGGTCGCCCACCAGGGCTTGTTGGTGATGGAGAAAGTCAGCCTGACGCCGGCGGAATCCTTCGCGGTCGGCTGAAATTCATACTCGTGGGTCTCAATGACGCTCTTGGCCGGCGTACCGCTGATAGTCGGCGCCGTGCTGGCGCCCGCGAGCGGTGCGGTGAGCGGCAAAGTCAGGACCAGCGCGCAAAGCGCAGCATACCGCGGACACACCGCGGCCATGTTGATATAGGACATTGTGACCACCCCGTGCGGAAAACCCAATTTGGTTCGCCCAGGGCAGCAACCACGTTGCGCGTCTCGAGTGCGAGTCGAGCCGCTCAGGCCGTGTGACGGTGCAATGCCGCTCGATGGCGGTTGCGGTCCGGCAGCCCCGCTGTCTGATGTTCAGATCGGAAGCTTTGCGTCCCCACCTTGCGGCGGGTTTGCCCTTGGCTGAGCGAGAGTAAACGCCGACTCGAGCGCGAGCGCAATGTCTCAGGCGGCAGACATGTCGCCGCCAGGCTGCACCTGCACGCTGTGGTCTATGTCGTCAGCTGCCGATAGATCGCGACGTATTTCTCTCCCTGCGTCTCCCACGAGAAGTCCTTCGCCATTCCGTTGCGCACCATGCGCTGCCAATGCTGCGGCTGCGCGTGCAGGTCGAGCGCCATGTTGAGTGCCCACTCGAGCCCTTCGGAGTCGAAGTGGTTGAAAACGATGCCGGTGCCTGCGCCCGTCTCGGGGTCATAGGGCTCCACCGAGTCCGCCAGTCCTCCCGTGCGGCGCACGATCGGCACGGTGCCGTATCGCAGGCTGTACATCTGATTCAGCCCGCAGGGCTCGTAGAGCGAAGGCATGAGGAACATGTCACAGGCGGCCTCGATCCAGTGTGACAGCTCATCGTTGTAACCCTGGCGAAACACGACGCGCTCCGGGAAGCGCTGCGCGAGCTCGGCGAGGAAGCGCTCGTACTGCGGCTCGCCGCTCCCCAGCGCGACGAAGGCGAGCTCGCGCCACTCCAATACCTGCGGCAGCGATTCGAACATCAGCTCGATGCCCTTTTGAGCGGCGAGGCGGCTCACCATTCCCGCGAGCGGCGTCGTTACCGGCACCTTCAGGCCCAGCCGCGCGATGAAGTCGCCCTTCAGCGCTTGCTTGGTCGATAACGTGTCCGGATCGAAATGCGCCGGCAGATACGGGTCATGGCGCGGATCCCACACCTGATAGTCGACGCCGTTCAGAATTCCCGTCAGCGCATCGCCTCGCATACGCAGCGAATCCTGAAGCCCCATGCCGTACTGGTCCGTGCAGATCTCTCGCGCGTGTGTTGGGCTGACGGTTGTGACGGCGTCCGCGTACAGGATTCCATGGCGCAGCGGATTGATTTTTCCCGCGCGCAGATCGTCCTGGTGCAGCAGGTAGCTCTTCGCGCCGAGCTCCAGGTCCGCGATGGCCGCCGAGCTGAACACTCCCTGGTAGCCGATGTTGTGGATGGTCAGCACCGAGCGCGTGCGCGCGAAGAGCGGCTGGTCCGCAAGCTGCGCCTTGACGAAGAGCGGTCCGAAAGCCGTGTGCCAGTCGTTGCAATGCAGGATGTGCGGCGACCATTGCAGGCGCTGACACGCGGCCAGCACCGCGCGGGTGAAGGCGAGGAATCGCACGTGCTCGTCCGGGTCGGTCGTATAGATCGCCGGCCGCCCATAGAGCGCCGGACAGTCGACCAGGTACACCAGCGCATCGGATCCCGGAAGGCCGGTGGTGGCGACCGAGTAGACATAATGATGTGGGCCGATCTGCAGCGGCACCTGCTGCAGGCCCTCGACAGGACGCAGCGGGAACCTGGCGCGGTCTATGGAAGCATATAGGGGCGTAAAGAGCCGGATATCGTGGCCGGCCGCAGTCAGATATTTGCCAAGCGCGCCGGCCACATCTGCGAGCCCGCCCGTCTTGGACAGCGGCGCCACCTCGGCGGAGAGCATGCATATGCTCAAAGTCATGCCGGTCTCCAGCGGGCTATCATGGCGCCCGCACCCTCAAGCCCGACCTCTCCTGCGATGCAACGGTTTCTCATAGGACTCACGCTCGCTCTGCTGCTCATCATCTCGATCGGTATCGGCATCGCCGTGGCCCGGTGGCCGGAGTGGCGGCACCTCGTTTTCTAGACCCCTGCCTCCCTGCCGGGACCTTGACCCCCGGCGCCGACTGTCAATCGCTTAGGTGGCAGTCTAAGTAACTGATTATAAAGGAAACCTGTCCTCTGAGACCCGGTCCCGGCGCCGCTCGCTGGTAGACTATGCCGATTCTCCCGCTTCCAGCCACCCCTTCGGGCGTCGATGCGCTACTTCCGGGGCACCTTCAGGGCCGCTTTGGCCTGGCACGGAGCGGACGGACGAGAAGAGAAAGATGTCAGCCTCTCCATACAAACAGCTAGAGCAGGAGTTCAAGCGACTCCACGCCTTTCGCGGCACCCTGTCACTCCTTCGCTGGGACGCCGCCGTGATGATGCCTCGTGGCAGTGCCGATGTGCGCGGTGAGCAGCTCGCTGCGCGTCGAGACCGAGTACCACGCTCTGCTCACGGCGCCGCGCATCACGCGGCTGCTGGACCGAGCGCAAGCCAATGCGCAGGGCCTGCAGGACTGGCAGGTCGCGAATCTGCGCGAGATGCGGCGCCAGCGCGATCACGCCATTGCCACGCCTGTGTCGCTGATCTCCCGTCTCACGCGGGCCACCTCACGAGCCGAGGTGCGCTGGCTCGAAGCCCGTCAGCAGGGCAAGTTCGAGCTCTTCGCGCCGCACCTGGAGGAGGTCGTGCACCTGGTTCGGGACAAGGCGGCGCTGCTCGGACAGGCATTGAACCTCGCGCCCTACGACGCGCTCGTGGACGAGTTCAGCCCTGGCATCACCACGGCTGACATCGACGCGATGTTCAAGGGGCTGTCGCGGCGGCTGCCGTCGCTCATCCGTGAGGCGATCTCCGTCCAGGAGAGCCGGCCGCCTGCACCGCTCGCCGGCAAATTCCCCGCCAGCAAGCAGCGGGCGCTCATCGTGGAGGTGATGAAGGCAGGTCGGCTTCCCCTTCGACCGCGGACGTCTCGACGAGAGCGAGCACCCCTTTACCGAAGGCGTCCCCGGCGACATCCGCGTCACCACGCGTCTCGATCCCAACGACCTCTTCTCAGGGCTGCTGGGTGCGCTGCACGAGACCGGCCACGCGATGTACGATCTTGGCCTGCCGCAGGACTGGCGCGACCAGCCCGTCGGCCGTGACCGCGGCATGGCGCTGGAGGAGAGCCAGTCTCTGCTCATGGAGATGATCGTCTGTCGCAGCCGCCCGTTCGTGCGTTACGTGCAGCCGCTCATCGCCAGGCACTTCGGTGTCAGCGGACCGGAATGGGAGATCGAGAACATCTACGCACATTTAACGCGTGTGAAGCGCGGCCTGATTCGCGTAGACGCCGACGAGCTGACTTACCCGCTGCATATCATGTTGCGCTACGAGCTCGAGAAGCAGCTGCTGAACGGCGACGCTTGCGGTCCGCGATCTGCCGGACGCCTGGAACACCGGGCATGGAAGCAGCGTCTGGGCATCCGCCCCGAGAACGACAGCGAGGGCTGCCTGCAGGACGTGCATTGGGCCGTCGGGTCCTTCGGCTACTTCCCATCGTATGCCCTGGGCGCTGTAATCGCCGCCCAGCTCTACGAGAGCCTTCGCAACGACGTGCCCGCGCTCGACGAGCAGCTCGCACGCGGCGAGTTCTCCGGGCCTGCTCGGCTGGCTGCGCACCAACGTGCACGGGCTCGGCGCCAAGGTGCCCGTGCAGGAGCTGCTGCGGGGCGCAACCGGCAAGCCGCTGTCCGCCGCTACCTTCATCCGCTACGTCGAGGCCAAGTACCTGGAAGCGACGCCCAGCGAGGCCGCCGCCTAGATGCCGGCGGTTGCCCCCCTGAGCCCCGCTTCCGCGAAAACGGAAGTCGCGCCGGGAAACTCGCGCACGCTCACGCGCCTGCAGGCCCGCCTGCGCGGCTCCGTCGGCAAGGCGATCGAAGACTTTCGCATGATCGCCCCCGGCGACCGGGTCATGGTGTGCCTCTCGGGCGGCAAGGACTCCTACACGCTGCTCGACATCCTCCTGTCGCTGAAGCGCAGCGCGCCGGTCGACTTCGAGCTGCTCGCCGTCAATCTCGACCAGAAGCAGCCCGGCTTTCCCGAGCACGTTCTGCCGGACTACCTGACCGCGCTCGGCGTCCCGTTCCACATCATCGAGCAGGACACCTACAGCGTCGTCAAACGCGTGATCCCGGAGGGTCGCACTCTGTGCGGTCTGTGCTCGCGCCTGCGCCGCGGCGCTCTTTATCGGTTCGCCGCCGAGAACGGCATCACCAAGATCGCCCTCGGCCACCACCGCGACGACATCGTCGAGACGCTGTTTCTGAATCTCTTCTTCGGCGGTCGCCTCAAGGCCATGGCGCCGAAGCTTCTCTCCGACGACGGCCGGCACATCGTCATCCGCCCGCTCGCCTACGTCGCCGAGCGCGACATCGCGCGCTACGCCCGCGGCCGCGCCTTTCCCCCTCATTCCGTGCACGCTGTGCGGCTCGCAGGACAACATGCAGCGCGTCGCCATCAAGAAAATGCTCGCCACCTGGGAGCGCGCCTATCCGGGCCGCACCGAGAGCATCTTCTCCGCGCTGCGCCACGTCGAGCTCGAGCACCTGGCGGACCCGCGCCGGTTCGACTTCACCTCGCTGGACGCCAAGCGCGCGCCGCTGCCCTTCGCCGCCGCGATCGAGCCGATGTCAATGGTGGACGAGGACAGCATGCTCGAGCGTGTGTGAGCCCGATGGACGTCGCGCTCCCCGCTCCGCCGCTTGCCAACACATACTGGGCGCTCCCGGGTCAGCTCCTCGCCGGCGAGCACCCCTCCGGCCTCACGCCCGAGGCAACCCGGCATCGCCTGAGCACTCTCCTTGCGAGCGGCATCGAGTGCTTCCTCGACCTCACACATCCCGCCGAGATCGACCCCTACGATCAGGCGCTTCCGCTTTCAGGTCGAATATCTCCGCAAGCCCATCCGCGACCACAGCCTGCCGGAAAGGCGCGAGCACATGATGGAGATCCTCGACTGCCTGCACGATGCCCTGGGGTCCGGGAGGCCCGCCTATGTGCATTGCCGTGCCGGCATCGGGCGCACGGGCATGGTGGTCGGGTGCCTGCTGGTCGAGCGCGGCCTGACGGGTGAGCAGGCGCTCGAGGAGCTCGCGCGGCTCTGGCAGCAGAGCGAACGTTCCAAGTTCTGGCCCAGCGTTCCGGAGACCGACGCCCAGACCGACTACGTCCGCCGCTGGAAACCGCGCAAGCTGAATTTCACTCTGGCCGCGCCGGTTGCGCCGCCGCGCCGGGCTCCTGCGCAGCGGCCGGAGCCGGCCCCGGCCGCGCCGGACCCTCTGTTGGAGCCAGCCACTCTCGCCGCCGCGCGCAGCCTGCGCGAGCGGTTCCTCGGCGCCTTGCTGGGACTTGCAGTCGGCGATGCCGTTGCCGCCGCGACGCAGTACCGCCAGCCCGGTACCTTCACCCCGATCGGCGACCTGATCGGCGGCGGCCCGTTCGAGCTGCCGCGCGGGGGATGGAGCGACGATACCGCGATGGCGCTCTGCCTTGCCGACAGCCTGCTCGCCAGCCGACGGCTTCGATGCCCGCGACCAGGTGGCGCGCTACAAGCGCTGGCAGCGCGAAGGCTACCTGTCGGCCACCGGCCAATGCCTCGGCATCACGGCCAGCACCGCCCGTGCGCTCGCCGTGGCGAACTGGCGGCGCCAGGTCTTCGCCGGTTCGCATGCCCCCGACGCAGCTCGATCCGGAGCCCCTCTCGCGGGTCGCTCCCGGTGGTGATGTTCTCCCTGGCAGCGGAACAGGAGGCCGTGCAACTCGCCAGCGAAGCCGCCCGAACCACCTGCCAGGCGCCTGCTGTGCTCGACGCCTGCCGCGATCTCGCGCGTGCTCTCTTCCTGGCACTCTCCGGCCAGCCGAAGGCCCACATCCTTGCGGCGGTCTCGGCCCCGTTCAGGCCCCGGGGGACGCAGGGGGGCTCTGCGACCCGCAACCGACAGCGGGAGAGGATCCGTGGGAACGACACCGTGACCGATGCGCTCAGCATCGCGCTCGAGGCCTTCGCCACCACCGGCAACTTCCGCGACGCGGTCCTCCACGCCGCCAATCACGGCGGTAATTCGGACGTCGCAGCTGCGGCCTGCGGCCAACTCGCCGGCGCGCACTACGGCGCCGCGGCGATTCCCGCCCCCTGGCGCGACTGCCTGCTGCAGCGCTCGATGATCGAGACCTACGCCGACCGGCTTCTGCAGCATGCTCTGCTCAAGATGGGATAGTCTTGCGGGCCGTGAGCCCGAAAGCCCGCAAGCAGAAAAACCTGTCGTGGACTCGACTCTCGGACGAGAGCCTGCTGGCGCTGCGTTTCTGCGATCTCGGCCTGCGCTTGCAGGGCTCACGGCTGGAGCGTGGGGTGCGGCGGCTCTATTCGGAGCTCGAGGCTCGGGGCATCCGCTTCCACCCTCATGTATGGCTCTCGGAGGAGTGGTTCTCCCCGGACGGGATTCCGGGCCTCGCGATTCCGTTCTATCTCGCGCACCCCCGCCTGGAGCGCCTGGAGCGCCGCATCATGCGGGAAGCGGAGGGCGGCAATACGCGCTGGTTCATGCGCATCCTGCGCCACGAAGCGGGACACGCGCTGGATAACGCCTATAGGCTCCGCCGCCGCAAACGCTGGCGCGAGGTGTTCGGCCCCGCCTCACTGCAGTATCCCGCGCGGTACAAGGCACGCCCCGGCAGTCGTCGGTACGTCCATCACCTGGGGGAGTGGTATGCGCAGTCACATCCGACGGAGGATTTCGCAGAGACGTTCGCCGTCTGGCTGACTCCGCGATCCGCCTGGCGCAAGAGCTATGCCGATTGGCCCGCTTTCCAAAAGCTGAGTGCGGTCGAAGACCTGCTTGCGGACGTGCGAGGGCGGAGCCCGCCGGTGCGCAATCGCACCCGGATGGAGCCCATCGAGACGAACACCCGCACTCTCGCCCAGCACTATCGGCGCAAGCTGGCGCGCCAGAGTCATTACCGCCGCGGGCTCGCCGATGAATTCCTGCGCCGGCTGTTCGCGCCGCCGCCGATGCGCCGCGGCGCGACGCGTGCGGCGACTCTGCTGCGCGCCAACCGTAAATCGCTCATCGTGTCGGTATCGCGCAAGCTGGGGCTTGAGCGTTATAGTGTGCAGCAGATCGTCCGCATGCTCATCGAGCGGTGTGAGACCTTGAAGCTTTACGTCCGCGGCAACCGCCGTGATGCGGTTCGCAATGCCCGATGGATGCTCGAGCGGCTCGCGAGCCTCTACGCGCAAGGCGAGACTCCCCACCTGCGACTATGAGAAAACTGCGCGCGCTCGTCGTCGTGCACGCGAGCCTGGTGCCCCCGGAATCTCTCGAAGGCCATAGCGACAAAGAGATCGAGGAGTGGCGTACTGAATACGACGTCACGAGTACGCTGCGCGCGGGCGGCCATGACGTACGCTGTCTCGGCGTGCTCGACAGCCTCACCGAGATGCGCAGCAGCATTGCCGAGTGGAAGCCTGACATCGTCTTCAACCTGCTCGAGGAATTCGACGGAATCGTTACGTACGACCAGCACGTCGTTGCATTCCTCGAGCTGATGCGTCAGCCCTACACGGGCTGCAATCCCCGCGGGCTCCTGCTTTCGCGTGACAAGCCTCTCTGCAAGCAGCTGCTCGCGTTCCATCGCATTCCGACACCACAGTTCGCAGTCTTCCAGCGTGGCTCCCGCATCCACGTGCCGCGCAAGCTGCGCTTTCCCGCTCTTCGTGAAGTCCACGGTCGAGGACGCCTCGTTGGGAATCGCGCAGGCTTCCGTGGTGGAGGATGCGGCGCGGCTCAAGGAGCGGATCGAGTTCGTCCACGAGCAGATCGGCACCGATGCCCTGGTCGAGGAGTACATCGAGGGGCGCGAGCTCTATGTCGGGGTGATGGGCAACGACCGACTGACGCGCCTGCCGGTGTGGGAGATGGTGTTCGGCTCGATGCCCGATTCCCTGGCCGCCATCGCCACCCGCAAGGTGAAATGGGACAAGCGGTATCAGACGAAGTACGGCATCACCACGCGCGCCGCGGAAGACCTTGCGCCGGCGGTGGTCACCCGCCTCGATCGGCTGTCGCGGCGAATCTATCGGGCGTTGGGTCTCTCGGGGTACGCCCGCATGGACTTCAGAGCGACCGCCAGCGGCGAAGTCTATGCGCTCGAAGCCAACGCCAATCCCAACCTGGAAGCGGCCGAAGACTTCGCCGAGTCCGCCCGCGCGGCCGGGATCGGCTATCCGGAGCTGCTCGAGCGGCTGATGTCGCTGGGGATGTCTTACCGGGCGGAGTGGCGGGCAACCTATGGGTAAGGCCGTGCAGCCATGGACGGCCAGCGGTACGCCTCTAACCTACCTCGTCTGCTTCAATCGTCCACGGCTCCGCTTTGGCGGCGGCGAGCCACGACTGCAGCACTCCATCCTCGAGCGCCGCCGCCATGTACCAGCGCGCCGTCTCCGAGATCCGCGCGCTGTAGGTATTGAAGCGCAACACCACTGGCGCATACATCGCATCGGCGATGGAGTAGTCCCCGAAGAGCCAGGGTCCGGACGCCCCGAAGCGTCGCCGGCAATCGTTCCAGATCTCATCGATCCGATCGATGTCCGCCTCCAGGCCAGGGGTGGTGATCGTGCGGCGGTTGCGCGCACGCGCGTTCATCGGCCATTCCGTCCGCAGGTTGACGAACCCCGCGTGCATCTCCGCGCACACGGAGCGTGCGACCGCGCGAGCGGCGGGATCCCGCGGCCAGCCCCGCCCGGCGAGCTCCGCCACGTATTCGCAGATCGCGAGGGAGTCCCAGACGCAGAGCTCCCCATCGAGCAGCACGGGCAGCCGCCCGCTCGGGCCGTACTTCTCGATCTCATCCTTCGTCGTCGGGGTGTCGAGGCGGATCTGAATCTCGCGGAACTCGAGGCCGAGCCGCTGCAGCAGCATCCACGGCCGCAGCGACCACGAGGAGTAGTTCCTGTTGCCGATCACCAGAGTCAGGTCCGACATGGGATGGTAACCTTCACAGCATGACGACGGGAACCTTGAGCCTGGACCGCGCTGCGTCGCGCATGGCAGGGCTGCGCGACCTGCGCGCGGTCGCCTTCGATCTCGATAATACACTGTGGGATGTTGGTCCGGTGCTCGTTCGCGCGGAGCAGTGCCTGCACGATTGGCTGCGCGTGCATTGCCCGCGGATCACCGAGCGCGTCCCGATCGAGGAGATGCGGGCCGCACGCGAGCGGCTCGCCCGCAGCGAGCCGCACAACGCCCACGACTTCACCTACCTGCGCCTCACGGCGCTGGCCGCACACGCGCGCGAGTGCGGCTACGAGCAAGAGATGGCCGAGCGCGCCTTCCAGGTATTCTTTGCCGCACGCAATGAGGTGCAGCCCTACCCCGACGTTCAACCGGCACTCGAGCGGCTGGGTTCGCGCTACAAGCTGGCATCCCTCAGCAACGGCAATGCCGATCTCGAGCTTATCGGCCTCGCGCCGCTTTTCAACGTCTCGCTGAACGCCCGTCAGATCGGTGTCGCGAAACCTCATCCTCGCTGCTTTGAGCATCTCGCGCGTGATCTGCGTCTGGAGGCGCGGAGCATACTGTACGTCGGCGACGACCCGTTCCTCGATGTCGGCGCTGCACGCGCGGCAGGCCTGCGCACTGCCTGGATGAACCGCAGCCAGGCGCCGTGGCCACCCAACCTCGAGGCTGCCGATGTCGCCGTCGCGGACTGTACCCAGCTCGCGGAACTGTTAGCAGTCGACGCCGTCAGCTGCCAAATTCAAACCTGAACGGTGAATAAATAGCCGTTCCTCCGTCCGTCGCGCTGTATCGGAGCAGTGCATCACGGAACTTGGCAATTATGTGAGGTGAACTTTAGGCCTCGAGTGCCGTTTCTATTCAGTAGGGGACGTGCTGAGGAGGTCTGTAACAGCCATGTCTGACACACATTCATCCTGCCGGGTGCAGCCGGTCGCCAATCTGAAGGAATACTTCAGGGACGCGCTGCACGGCGCTCTGGCAAGCCAGCAGCTCTCGGTCGAAGACCAGACCGAGCACTACGTCGTCAATCTGCTGACTCTGTTCTCCCGCTCCGAGGCACTGTTCGACCTCACCCCCGAGGGGCCGCGCCTGAAGCCGCTGGTCGTCATGTTGTCCGAAGCGCTCGAGGCACGCTCCGCCGACGACCGCAATCGCGGCCTGCAGCGCCTGGGCGACGTATCGCTCTTCGTCGCCGGCTTCTTCGCGCAGAGCTTCGCGCGCAAGCTGATCGACATCGACTATCACATTGCCATGGGCGGGCGCGCCTACGGCGTGCTGGCCGAAGCGCTGTCACGCGGCAAGGGCAGAGTGCTCGGTGGCGTATTCGCGGAGCTGTCGCAGAAATTCCAACCGATGGTCGATGCGCTCAACGAGCTCGCGGAGACCGCCCACGCGCATTCCGACAGGGACATCCTGCGCCTGTATGAGATCTGGATGAAGACCGGCAGCCGCCGCTGCTACGCGCTCCTCAAGCGCCTCGGCGTCGATCCGACCGCGGCCGCCGGAGCGCAGCTCGCTCACTGATGCCGTGATCCTGTCGCAGCTGCAACAGCTCATCGGCGGCATATACGACGTCAGTGTCGCTCATGACGTATATGATTTCCTCGTGACCGACCGCACGCGCCTCCCGGCATCGGTCCGCGGCCGCGCCTCGGAAGAGGATCTCATCGTGGCGCAGCCCGCGGACACCGGCGACGAGGCGGCAATTTCGCTCTATCTCGATCCCGACCTGTTGGAAAGGCTGCGGCGCGAAGACCCCATGGTGCGGCTGCACGATGGCAATGTCGCGGATTACTGCAAGGCGCTCGAAGGCGTCAGTCATTTCCTGTACCTCGCGTGGAACGCCGGCCACGACCGGCCCGTCTCCATCCTGGAGCTCGAGATGCAGGCCGAAGTCGACAAGTACGTCGCGAGCTATTGGCTGCTGCGCCGCCAGCTCCCTGGCCGATTCCCAGCGGAGCTGCGCCGCATCCTGTTCGAGCGCGCGCGCATCGATCCGCGGTTGGCCGAGGGGCGGGAAGAGCTCTATCGCGAAGCGAGCCGTTATGCGGAAAAATTCTGCCGCCGGCTCGAGCAGTCGCTGCGCCGCTGCGGCATGGGCACGGAAGGCGAGGTGCTCAGCGAGCTGCGGCGCTTCTACCGGCTGAGCAATGCGCGCAAGCTCGCTCATATTGATCGATAGGCGAAAAGCGTCGAGACGATTTCCGCCGAAGAAAAGCGAGCCCAGGGCCGCTCCGTGGGCCCGCGGCAATCATGTAGGGTCTCGCGAAAATCGCCTCGGCGATTTTCGCCAATAGATGAAAACGGCCCTGGCCCGCTATTCCTCGCCGGAGCCTTCGCCGCCGTCGCGCTTGCGGTCCTCGAGCTCGCGCATCAGCTTGATCCACTCGGAGAGCTTGCGCAGGTCGGTGCGCGTCGTGTTGCCGCTGCTTTTGGTGCGGGCGGCACCGGAGCGGTTCGAGTATGGATCGCAGGACGTCTGCGGCGTTTCCAGCTGCAGCTCCGTGGACTCGTTCTGGATCTCTAGCTTCGGGCGCTTGATCAGGTCCGCGGGCGCATCCACCCATTCGACGTAGGCGTTGCCGCGGTCGTCGTGGCGGACTCGTGAAAGGCGGCGACGTTCGCCTGAGCTATCCAGCTTGTGGCTGTCCCCGCCGTCGATCTTCTTTCTACTGGCGTCCAAGGAAGCACTGAAAACGGCAATCCGCGGCTCGCGGACGCATTGACCTTAGCAGCGCACCCGTCGCCCTTCTGAGACATTCGTCACGGATCAGGCCGCGGTTCCGCTCGCGCTGCGCCGCATCGGACATAACGTGCCCGGAGCAACCCCAGCGCCGTCTTGCCATCGCGGATCCTGCCGCTCTCCGCCCACTCGCAGGCCTCGCCGAACGGTACCCAGTGCACCTCGATCACCTCGGCCTGCTCGTGAGCGGCCGCCGCCGGCTCTACTTCGGTGGCCAGGAAGAGATGTAAAACCTCGGTGAAGATTCCTGGAGAGCTGAGGTAGGAGCCGAGGCTGAGCCACTCGCGCGCGCTCACGCCGGCCTCCTCGATGAGCTCGCGCTGCGCGGTGTGGAGCGGTGGCTCGTCCGGTTCCAGCTTTCCCGCCGGCAGTTCCCACAGCCAACCGTCCGCGACATAGCGATACTGCTTCAGCAGACAGACGCGCTCCTGCGCATCGATCGCGACCGCCGCCGCGCCACCGGGATGGTGCACGACCTCGAGCGATGCCGTGTGACCGTTCGGCAGCCGCACCTCGTCGGTGGTGAGCGAAATGATCCGACCCTGAAAGTGTGTCGTCCGCTTCTCAGGCTTCATGCAGGCAGCCTAGCATGGTTACAGTTCGAAACCTCTGCGGTGCTCTTCTGCAGAGTGATGCCCGCGCCGACCGAGGTATAGTCGCAATATCCAAGTGAGGAGATTCGCGCATTGAAACCGCCATCGCAGCAGTACGAGGCCGTTTTCCTTCATGCCGGCTGGCGCTGCGCGAGCACTTATGTGTGGAGCCGCTTCCGGCGTAATCCGTCCACGACCGGCTTCTACGAGCCCTTTGGCGAATCCCTGTCGCGCTGCTCGCCGAAACGCATCCGGCGGCAGACACCGCAGGGGTGGAACTCGCGTCATCCTCCGCTCACGTTGCCTTACGCCGAGGAGTACTGCCCCCTGCTGCGCCCGCTCTTCAGTGGTGTGCCGGGATATCGCAGGGAGTTAGCGCTCGCGCGATATTTTCCGACGAAAGCAGGCGTAGGGCCGGAGACCCGGTATCTTTCGCGACTCATCCGGCATGCACGGCACCGCGGCACCCATCCGGTGTTCGGGTTCTCACGGTCTCTCGGACGCGCGCCGGCACTCAAGCAGGCGCTTGGCGGCTATCACATCGTCGTGCGCCGCAATCCGCTGCAGCAGTGGCTGTCCTGCCGCACCTACCGCCAGGAGGTGCCGCTCGCGTATTTCGAGTTGAGTCATTTCCTCATCCTGGCGCTCGCCCCGGCAGGCAGTCCCGCGCACCGCTTTGCCGGCATGCTCGGCCTGCCGCGCCTGCCTCGCGGTCTGGATCGGCAGTACAAACTCCTCCACGCCGCGCTCTACCCGTGGAGCGAGGAGCTGTCGTATCGCGCGTTCACCGCCGTTTCCCTCTTGTCGCATGGGGCAGCCGAAGCCGCCGCCGATCTGGTGCTCGACGTCGACCGGCTGGCCCGCTCGCCGCAGTACCGCGATGTGGTGGGGGCGCGCATTCTGGCCGATGTCGGTCTCGGCATCGATTTCGATGATTGCCGGCTGCCGAGCCGCGATCCGGCCCTGCTGCCGGTGGATTTCGCCGCCGTCGAGCGCGACGTCAGACAGCGGCTCATCGCCTGCAGCGCCGACCTAGGACCGGTGCGCGCGCCAGCGCACGCGATAGAGTGAGGAACCCGTCCAGTGTAGGGTCGCCGTGGGAGCTGTACGGTGAACATCGTGACGCCATTCAGTGACAGCGGCTCACCTGATTACGTATAGTCCCCCGCCGTCATGTCGACGGCGTCACATTTAGCGAAGCTGAACGGTCCCCAGCGCCGGGCCGTAACTTATGGCGAGCCGCTGCCCGAAGGCGCAGGTGCGCCCAAGGGCTTCAAGTCCGGTCCGCTGCTGATCGTGGCGGGCGCGGGCACCGGCAAGACCGACACGCTGGCGCATCGCGTCGCGCATCTCGTCATCCATGGCGTGGACCCGGCGCGCATCATGATGCTGACTTTCACGCGGCGGGCCGCCACGGAGATGCGCCGGCGCGCTTACGAGATCACCAAGTTGGCGCTCAACGAGCCCCTCGGCGGAGTCGAGCCAGAGCATCCTGCAGCGCATGAGCTGGACGGGCACCTTCCATTCCGTCGGCAACCGCCTGCTGCGTCATTACGCGCAGGCAGCTGAAGCTCGATCCGCAGTTCAGCGTGCTCGACCGCGGCGACTCGGCCGACCTCATGGACAGCGTGCGCCAGGAGCTCGGGCTCGCGCAGAAGGAGCAGCGCTTTCCGCGCAAGGACACCTGCCTGCAGATCTACTCCCACCGCGTCAACACACAGCGTCCGCTCAAGGAGACGCTCGAGGCGCAGTTCCCCTGGTGCGCACAGTGGGAATCGGACCTGACGCGGCTCTATCCGCGCCTACGTCGAGAGCAAGCAGCACGAACAGCTTCTCGACTACGACGACCTGCTGCTTTACTGGCACGATCGATGATGTCCGATCCGCGGCTCGCCGCGCATGTGGGCGCGCATTTCGATCACGTGCTGGTCGACGAGTACCAGGACACCAACAAACTGCAGGCGGAGATCCTGCACGCGCTGAAGCCCGATGGCGCCGGGCTCGCGGTCGTCGGCGACGATGCCCAGGCGATCTACTCATTCCGCGCCGCCGCGGTCGAAAACATCCTCGGCTTCCCCGACCGCTTCGCGCCGCGGGCGGAGGTGGTAACCCTGGCACAGAACTACCGCTCCAAGCAGCAGGTGCTGGACGTTGCCAACGCCGTGATGGCGGAGGCGCCGCGACAGCATCGCAAGCACCTGTTGTCGACCCGTGGTGAAGGACCGCGGCCGCGCCTCGTGACCGTGGAGGATCTGCAGACGCAGGCGGAGTATGTCTGCAGTGAGGTGCTCAAGCGCCGCGAAGCGAACGTGCCGCTGCGCAAGCAGGCGGTGCTCTTCCGCACGTCCAGTCACAGCGATGTCCTGGAGGTCGAGCTCGCGCGTCGCAAGATCCCGTTCGTGAAGTATGGCGGCCTCAAGTTCCTCGAGGCCGGGCACATCAAGGACCTGCTCGCGGTGCTGCGTTGGGCCGACAATCCTCGCAACACCCTGGCGGCCTTCCGGACGCTGCAGCTGCTGCCCGGCATGGGACCCGGCAACGCGCGCCGCGCCCTCGATCATTTCGACGCCAGCGGCGGCTCCCTCGGCTCCCTGCAGAGCTTCACACCGCCCTCAGGGACGGCGCAGGACTGGCGCCGGCTGGTCGAGCTCCTGCTCGCGCTCGCCGACCCGCAGCGTCCGTGGACGGGACAGGTGCATCTCGCGCGCGAGTGGTATCGGCCGCACTTCGAGCGGCAATACGAGCACTTCCACACGCGTCTCGGTGACCTCGATCAGCTGGAGGTGCTCTCCGGCACATACCCCTCCCGCGAGCGCTTCCTGACCGAGCTCACTCTCGACCCTCCGAACGCCACCAGCGATCTCGCCGGCCGTCCCGCGCTGGACGAGGACTTCCTCGTCCTCTCGACCATCCACTCGGCCAAAGGCATGGAGTGGGACACCGTCTACCTGCTCAACGTCGTCGACGGCAGCTTCCCTTCCGAGTTCGCCACGGGCAAGCCCGAGCTCATCGAGGAGGAGCGGCGGCTCCTGTACGTCGGCCTGACCCGCGCGCAGAACGACCTGCTGCTGCTGGCGCCGCTGAAGTTCCACCTGACATCACCAATCATCGCCACGGCGACGCGCACGTCTACGGCGGCCGCAGCCGCTTCCTCACCGACAAGGTCCTCAAGACCCTCGACTCCACCTCCTTCCAGAGCCCGCGCGCCACCGGCGAAATCCTGATGACAGAGGAGGGCGGCGACGCCGACCTCGACGTCAACGCGCGCCTGAAAGAGATGTGGTAGCCGGCGGGGTCGACGCGAGTCGATGGGAAACTAGCTAATTCGCGCCAGGCTTGACGAATTTCAAAGTGAAGCGATCGCTCTCCCCGATGGCTTCGTACCGGGCGCGATCGATATTCCCCAACCGATAATCCGGCGGCAGCGTCCACACGCCGGCAGGATAGCTCCTGGTGTCCTTCGGGTTGGCATTGACCTCCGAGGAGGCCACGAGCCTGAACCCCGCCGCCTCGATCAGCCGGATCGCATAGTCCTGCCTGACATACCCATTCCTGGCCCGCGGGTCCTGAGGCACCGCAGGATCCCCGCGATTGTCCACCACCCCGAACACCCCACCCGGCGTGAGGGCACGATAAATCGTGGCCAGCGCCTGCTGCGCGTCCCCGAGCGCCATCCACTCGTGCAGGTCACCGAAGCTCACCACCATGTCCACCGATCCTGGCTGCAGCACATCGGTCCCATTCAGCGGAAAAGTGACCACCTTGACCCCGCCGTACAGATCCGGCCGGGAGGCGAGCAGCCTGTGATAGCTGGCGAGGCGCGCCTCGAGGAAGCGGCTGCCCGGATCCGGCGCGATCACTCCCGCGATGTAGCCGACGCCCCTGGCCTGCAACAACGGCGCGATGATCTCGGTGTACCAGCCCGATTCCGGCCAGACCTGCAACACGCGCATCCCCGGACGGATGCCGAAGAAGAGGAGCGTCTGCTTGGGATGGCGATAATGGTCGCGACCCCGATCGGCCGCCGTGCGCTGGCTGCCCGCGAGAGCGGCATCGAGGGCACTGGCGGTCGCCTCCCGGCTGGGCGTCGTCGTAGCACAGCCGGCTATCAGCGCGCCGGCGCTCAGGACGCATGCCAGGGTGATCGCGCGGGTTGTGACTTTCAGCGGCAGGTGCATGAGAGCGCCATTCTGGAGGGCCACGGGAGCAAAAAAAACCCCGCCGAAGCGGGGTTTGCCTCAAGGGCGTAACGAACGCTGGTTTTTCAGCGTCGGAATGGACCGCCGCCTTGCCGCGCGCGCGGTGCGCGTTCCTGGGCCTCGTTGACCCGTAGCGCACGGCCGCTCATCTGAAAGCCGTTCAGGGCCTGTATTGCCCCCTGGGCCTCGCTCTGCGACATCTCGACGAAACCGAAGCCGCGCGGCCTGCCGGTTTCCCGGTCGTTGATGAGCTTGACCGATTCCACCTGGCCGTGACGCTCGAACAGCGCTTTGACGTCCTGCTCGGTGGCATTGAAGGGCAGATTGCCCACATAGATCGTCGTCATCCGGAAGTCTCTCTTCGGAATGCGCACAGCGGCGAGCCGCGCGAGGCGGTCGCATGTGCCGCGTGATCGTGGATTACGTGTCGGGGAGGGGATTCGAGCGAAACAACGGAACTCAAGCGTACTCATCCCTGCTGGGATACTAACAGGAGACATGCTACTCCCGGTTTTTGCCCATGGCAAACACCGGCTGTAGCAACCGCGCAACAGTCCCGCCGGGCTAGCTGCCGGCAGGTTCCAGGTAGGCGTAGCCGTTGAGCTCGCTCTCGTAGAAGCGCTTGAGCGCCTGGCTCTCCGCGACGGTCATGCGGCCGTCGCGGATGGCGCGCTCGCAGTCGCGCGCCAGCGCCGGGTAGAGCTCGGCGACGTCGTACTCCATGTACTCCAGCACCTTGTTGGCGGTGTCGCCCTTGACGATCTCCTCGATCCACCAGCCGCCCTCGTCGTGCAGCCGGATGTGCACCACGTGCGTGTCGCCGAACAGGTTGTGCAGGTCGCCGAGCGTCTCCTGGTAGGCGCCGACCAGGAAGGCGGCCAGGTAGTACTCCTCGCCCGGCCTTCAGCTCGTGCAGCTCGAGCGTGCGCTTGACGTCGCGCAGAGAGACGAAGTGGTCGATCTTGCCGTCCGAGTCGCAGGTGATGTCCGCCAGCACGCCCGTGCGCGTGGGCCGCTCGTCGAGCCGGTGGATCGGCATGATCGGGAACAGCTGGTCGATGGCCCAGCTGTCGGGCAGCGACTGGAACACCGAGAAGTTGCAGAAATAGGTGTCCGAGAGGATCGTCTCCAGGTCCTCGAGCTCCTCGGGCAGGCGCTCGAGGCGTGCGGCAGGCGTCGCGGATGCGCGCGCAGCTGGCCCAGTAGAGCCGCTCGGCCAGGCCGCGGAACTCCAGCGACAGCAGCCCGAGATTGAACATCTGCAGCACCTGCTCGCGCGCCGTGAGGGCGTCGTGATAGCACTCGACCAGCCGCCGCTCGCTCACGGTGCGGTAGGCATCGAACAGGTCCCGCACCGGCTGCGGCAGCTCCTCGTCGCCGCCGTAGTCCTCGGCCTCCTCGCCGGTGACCCGGAACTTGTCGAGCGCCGACGAGCCGAGCGCATTGAAGATCAGCACGCTGTGGTAGGCCGCGATCGCGCGGCCGGACTCGCTGATGATCATCGGGTGCGGGATGTCGCGCGCGTTGCAGACGCTGGCGATCCGATAGACCACGTCGCTCGCGTACTCGTTGAGCGTGTAGTTCATCGACGAGGAGTAAGTTCGTGCCGCTGCCGTCGTAGTCGACGCCCAGGCCGCCGCCGACGTCGATGTACTGCAGCCCGGCGCCCATGAGCTTGAGCTCCGCGTAGACGTGCGCGAGCTCGTTGATGGCATCCTTGACGCGGCGGATGTCCTGCAGCTGGCTGCCGGGGTGGCAGTGCACGAGCTGCAGGCAGTCGAGCATGTCGCGCGCCTTGAGCACGGCGAACAGCTCCAGGATCTCGGTGATGAACAGGCCGAATTTCGACTTCTCGCCGGCGGAGTCGCGCCAGCGGCCCGAGCCCTCGCTGAAGAGCTTCACGCGCACGCCGAGTGCGCGGCCGCACCTGTAGCGCTCGGCGTGCTTCAGGATCAGCTCGAGCTCGTCGAAGTTCTCGATCACCGGGATGATGGTGCGGCCGAGCTTGGTGGCGAGCATCACCGCCTCGATGTAGCTGTCGTCCTTGAAGCCGTTGCAGATGATCAGCCGCTCGGGCGCGTTCTCGGTCATCGCCATGACGGCCAGCAGCTCGGGCTTGGAGCCGACCTCGAGGCCGAAGCCGAACTCCTTGCCGTAGCGGTAGACCTCCTCGACCACGAGGCGCTGCTGGTTCACCTTGATCGGGAAGACCGCCGCGTAGCGGTTGCGGTAGTCGTTCTCGGCGATCGCCTGCGCGAAGGCGGCGTGCAGGTGCTTCAGGCGATGCGCCAGGATGTCGGAGAAGCGCACCACCACCGGCGTGGTCAGGTCCCGCGCCTCGCAGCCCCTCGACGACCTCGAACAGATCGATGTCGCGCCCCGGCTGGTGTCCGGGCGCACCACGACGTGACCGGCTGCGTTGATGGAGAAGTAACCCTTGCCCCAGGCATTGACGTTGTAGAGCTCGAGGGAGTCCTCGATGCGCCAGGGCTGGGCGGGGTTGAACTTGCGCGCCGCCGTTCAAGGCGCTCTTCGGATCTGCTGCCACGTGCGAGAGTCCGCTGTCGGTCTCGGTGAATTCATTGGCCGCGCACGATATCAAAACTATGTGACATCTGATCTATTGGCGAAAATCGTCGAGACGATTTCCGCGAGACCCCACGATTTTCGCCGCGGGCCCGGGAATGGCCCGGGCCCGCTATGCTGTCTCACGCGCCACCGCGCGCTTCGGGTCGCGGATCCACTCGCTCCAGGAGCCGGCGTAGAGACGTGCGCCCTGGAGTCCGGCCACCTCCATGCGCCAGCAGGTTGTGGCAGGCGGTCACGCCCGAGCCGCACATCGCAGATCGCGGCATCCGGCGGCACGCCCTCGAGAGTCGTTCGCGAACCGCTCGCGCAGCGTGCCGCGAGCGAGAAATCGCCCGGCGGCGTCCACGTTGTCGGTGAACGGATGATTGCGCGCGCCCGGGATGTGGCCCGCCACGGGGTCGATCGTCTCGTTGCGCGCCGGCGAAACGGTCGGCGCTGCGGGCATCGACCAACACGACGTCCGCGCGCGGCGAACTGTCGCGAGGCGATGAGTTCCTCGAGCTCGGCGTCGTGCTCACGACCATGTCCGAGTCCGGCCGCGGCTCGAAGCGCCGGGCCGGCCGCTCGCGCCGCGCCAGAGACTCGAGCGGCGTCGTTTCGACCGGCAGCCGCGCCTCCTGCCAGGCCGCGAAGCCGCCATCGAGTACCGCCGACTCGCGTATGCCCCAGCCAGCGCAGCAGCCACCAGAGCCGCGCGGCGTAGGCTCCCGAGCCCTGATCGTAGGCGACCACCTGCACCTGCGCATCGATGCCCCAGCTGCCGAGGCGTGCCGCCAGCTCCTCGACGGATCGGCAGCGGATGGCGGCCCGTCGAGGCGCGAGATCTGCCCGGACAGATCGTGGTCCAGGTGTGCGTACAGCGCATGCGGGAATGCGTGCGCTCGCGTACGCTTCGCGGCCCCACTGCGGGCCGCGCCAGATCGAAGCGGCAGTCGATGACCGCCAGGTCCGCGATCCTCGAGGCGCGAGGCAAGCTGCCGCGGAGTTGATGAGCGTCGTGCATGAGACATATCCCGATGCATTCGCGGCGCTTGTCGTTACAATCCGCAATTGTGCGGGGACAAATGGCGATCGACGTCTACTGGGGCAGCGGCAGCCCGTACGCCTGGCGGGTGCTGCTCGCGCTCGAGTACAAGCGCCTGCCCTACACGAGCCACCTGCTGCAGTTCTCCAAGCAGGAGCACAAGTCCCCGCAGATGCTCGCGCTGAATCCGCGCGGCCGCGTGCCGGTGCTCAAGGACGGCGACTACGTCGTGTTTCGAGTCGCTCGCCATTCTCTACTACCTCGACCTGAAGTATCCCGACCCGCCGATCTTCGGCCGCACGCCCGAGGAGGCCGGCGTCATCATGCGGGTGATCTGCGAGTACCAGGCGTACGTCGAGCCGCACCTGACGCAATCATCGCGGCGGTCTTCGCGAAGAGCGCCGACCTGCGCAGCGACGAGATCACCGCGCGCCATGCACGCGGTCGCGAGCGAGGCGCGCACCATCGAGGGGCGGCTGTCGAAGTCCGACTGGGTGGTGGGCGAGAGCTTCTCGGCGGTCGACATGGTGATCTTTCCCGGCATCCAGCTGCTGAAGCGCGCGCTGGAGCGGCCCGAGGCGCGCGAGCTGTCCTCGCGCTTCATGCCGGTGGAGGTCAACTATCCGGCGCTCGGCGCTGGCTCGCGCGTCGCGCGCGTCGAGTCGCTACCTGCCCACTGGGATGACGCAGCGCACGCTATCGCTCCTGCATTGGCGCGCGTCGATCCGGTGTAACCTATCAGCGTGATCATGAGCACGAGCACAAAATCCACGTCGAATTTCCCGGCCGGATCCTCCTCGTCGGCTTCGGCAGCATCGGGCAGGGCGTGCTGCCGCTGATCCTGCGGCACATCGGCATCGCGCCGGAGCGCATCACCATCGTCACCGCCGAGGACAAGGGCAGCGAGGAGGCCGCGAAGCTACGGCATCAAGCTTCATCAAGGAGCGCCTGACGCGCGAGAACTTCCGGCGCATGCTCAATCCGCTGCTCGGGCGCGGCGACTTCCTGCTCAACGTCTCGGTGGACGTCTCGAGCATCGCGCTCATCAAGCTCTGCTGGGAGAAGGGCGCGATGTACCTCGACACCTGCATCGAGCCCTGGCCGGGCGGCTATACCGATCCGACCGTGCCCGCCGGCCGCCGCACCAACTACGCGCTGCGCGAAGAAGCGCTGGCGCTGCGTCCGGGCAACGCGCGCGCGCCGACCGCGGTGCTCACGCACGGCGCCAACCCGGGGCTGGTGTCGCACTTCGTGAAGCAGGCGCTGCTCAACATCGCCGCCGACACCCAGGTGCGATGCCGGCAAGCCCGCCATCGCGCGCCGACTGGGGCGAGCTCGCGCGCCGGCTCGGCGTCAAGGTCATCCACATCGCCGAGCGCGACACCCAGGTCGTCGCGCATGCCGAAGGAGCCCGGCGAGTTCGTCAACACCTGGTCGATCGACGGCTTCGTGAGCGAGGGCTCGCAGCCGAGCGAGATGGGCTGGGGCACGCACGAGCGCAACTTCCCGCGCGACGGCAAGCGCCATGACTTCGGCTGCATGGCGGCGATCTACCTGATGCAGCCCGGCGCCGGCGACGCGCGTGCGCACCTGGACGCCGCGCGCCGGCCACTTCCACGGCTTCTGCATCACGCACGGCGAGGCGATCTCGATCGCCGACTACTTCACGGTGCGCGACGGTGCGCAGGTCGTGTACCGGCCGACGGTGCACTACGCCTATCACCCGTGCGACTGCGGCGGTCATGTCGGTGCACGAGCTTGCCGGCCGCAACTACGTGCAGCAGGAGCGCCAGCGCATCCTGATGGACGACATCGCGAGCGGCGTCGACGAGCTCGGCGTGCTGCTCGCCGGACACAAGAAGAACGCCTACTGGTACGGCTCGCAGCTGTCGATCGAGGAGGCGCGCAAGCTCGCGCCCTACAACAACGCCACCAGCCTGCAGGTCACCGTGGCGGTGCTCTCCGGGGTGGTCTGGGCGATGGAGAATCCCGAACTGCGGCATCGTCGAGCCCGACGAGATCGATTTCCGGCGCAACCTCGAGATCTGCATGCCGTATCTCGGCCCGGTCGTCGGGCAGCTACACCGACTGGACGCCGCTGCACGAGCGCGAGCGGCTGTTCCCCGAGGACCTCGACAAGAGCGATCCCTGGCAGTTCAAGAACGTGCGCGTGGTCTGGTAGACGCGGCGGCGCCCGTACTCGATCTCCACGATGACGCAGCGTGCGCGCTGCCCGCCCGGCAGCTCCACCGTCACCTCGTCATCCAGGCTGCGACGCAGCAGCGCCCGCCCGAGCGGCGAGTCCATGCTGATGTAGCCCGGCGCCATGTCGAATTCGTCGGGCCCGACGATGCGGTAGCGCGACTGCGCGCCGTCGTCGGACTCGAGCGGTGACCCAGGCGCCGAAGATACACCTCGTCTGCGATCCGCCGGCGGCTGATCGACGATCACCATGCCGTCGAGGCGCTTGCGCAGAAAGCGCACGCGCCGGTCGATTTCACGCAGCCGGCGCTTGCCGTAGGTGTATTCGGCGTTCTCGGAGCGATCGCCCTGCGCCGCCGCCTCGGACACGGCCTGGGTCACCCGCGGCCGCTCGTGCCGCCAGAGCTGCTCGAGCTCCGCGCGCAGGCGCCGTGCCCCCTCGGGGGTGATGTATTTCGAAGCCGCTGGCGCGGCGTGCGCGGTAATCGTCCCATGACGACGATTTTGTCAAAAGCCCGGTGTTCTGTGGAACCTTTCACGGACGCCGTCGCGGCGCGAAACTACGCTTTCCACCGTGGCTACCAAGTACTACACGCACTTCGTGACCGGCGAGCCGCAGGCGCCGACAGCGCCGCCGGCGAACGAGTGGAGCGGTGTGGTGGAGCTGCGGCATCCGCTGAGACCGGCGGAGGTACGCGCGAGCTGCGCTGCGCTGCTCGCACAGAGCTTCGACCTGGACTCGGACGAGATCAAGATTCTGCACTGGGCGCGATCTGCACTGAGGTTTTGATGGGTATCCCCTAGCGGACTTCCTTCCCTTCATCGAAAGTCCGCATTCCAACCCCGGTCCTCTTGGTCCGGGGGTTTTTTTTAGCTTTGGCTTTCGGACGGCGCGCGGATCGGGGTCGCCTAATGCCGACAGGCTGCTCTACGGGACTGCCGAGATGCCATAATCGGTGGCGATGAAGCCTTCCCCTGTTCGCAGCGTCGCTCTGCTGTCCTGCCTGGCTCTGGCTCTCGGTGCCTGCTCGCTGCTGCGGCCGCCAATACGTCCCGTCGCGGTCGCGCCCAAGAAAGTCGTGCCGGCTGAGCCTCCGGCGCCCCTTCCGGTGCAGACCGAGCGGTTCGTGCTGGCGCCGGGGCAGGACGTCGTCGGCACTCTGCAGATCGTCAAAATCCGCAGGGACGAGACACTGAGTGATATCGGCAGGCGCTTCAATGTCGGCCTCGGCGAGATGACCCGGGCGAATCCCAACGTCGACCCCTGGATACCCAAGCCCGGTACAGCGGTGGTCGTGCCCACGCAGTACATCCTGCCGGATGCTCCGCATCGGGGCATCGTCGTCAACGTCGCCGCGATGCGGATCTTCTACTACCCGCCCCACAAGCGCGGTAAGCCGCAGATCGTCATCACTCACCCGGTCGGCATCGGCAGGCAGGGCTGGAAGACCCCGATAGGGGTTACCCACGTGCTGTGGCACGAGAAGAACCCCGTCTGGCACGTCCCGCCCTCGATCATTACGGAGCACCGTCAGGAAGGGGACATCCTGCCCAAGGTCATGGGGCCGGGGCCCGACAATCCGCTCGGCGACTACGCGCTGCACCTCGGCTGGCCCGGCTATCTGATCCATGGAACCAACAAGCCGGTCAGCGTCGGATTGCGGGTGAGCCACGGTTGCGTTCACCTGTATCCGGAAGACATCGCGCAGATCTTCAAGATGGTGCCGAATGGCACCGAGGTGCGGGTCGTCAATCAGCCATATGTCTTCGGCTGGAAGGACGGACACCTCTACCTGCAGTCGGCCGGACCGTTGGAGGACGACAAGCGTCCGTGGAAGAAGGACGCCCGCCGACTGCTCGTCGTCACACTGACCCGCGAGCAGCGTCTCGAGCTCAGACGCCATCACGACAGGATCGACTGGGGTCGTGTGGCGCAACTCGTGAGCGGGCCGGTCGGTGTGCCGATCCCGGTCTCCGGCGTTGACCAGAACACGGATCAGGGCACCGACGGGAAGGTCGACGGCAGCGGCAGCGACGGCCTCGAGAAGGTGCTTGCACGCGTGCAGCTCGTGCAGAACGTTTTGCCCGCGGGCTCCACGTGGGATGGCAAGACGGACTTGCCGCTGACAGACGCGGAGTTCAACAAGCTGATGTCCGGCACGGACCAGGGTGCATCAGACAGCGCCGCGTCAGGCAGTGAGCATGCCGCTCCCGCGGCCACCCCCGCCGCCGCCACCACCACCGGACCCACCCGCAACTGAAGCTCGGAGCCACCAGCGGCTGGCCTCGCGACAGTGCGGCGCCGGTCGTAGCGCTGTGATAGAGTCCGGCCAATAACAAGAACGCGGCGGGGATTCACATCAGTGGTTGAACGCGTTGCGCCCGGCCTTACGCTCGCGCGAACCCGGACCGAGCCGATCATCGCGCGGCTGCCGACCGCCGTCACCGCCTTCGTGGGCCGCACCCTCAAGGGGCCGGTGCACCGCCCCGTCACGGTCACCAGCTTCGCCGAATTCCAACAGGTGTTCGGCGGCCTGTGGCAACCGTCGACCATTTCCTACGCGATCGAGCAGTTCTTCGAGCACGGTGGCGGCTGCGCCATCATCGTGCGTGTCACCAACGGCGCCCGCCCGCCCACCATCACGCTGCCGGCCGGTGCCGGCGCGCTCCGCCTCGCCGGCGTCAATCCAGGCTCCAGGGAATATCTGCGCGCGTCGGTCGACTACGACGGCATTCCCGAGGGCGATAACGATCGTTTCAACCTGGTCATCCAGCGGATCCGTTCGGCGAGCTCGGAGCTGATCGAGGACCAGGAGATCTATCGCCGCGCGTCCCTGCGCCCGGACCCCGCTGGCCGCTGTCTCGCGGATCTTCTGCCGCAGTCGCGCCTGGTCCGTGCGGTCGAGCCGCTTCCGGCGCAGCGTCCGGACCGCTCCACCGGGCCCGGTGGCTCCGGGATCGGGTACGCCTCATCCAACGCCGACGGCGACGATGGTGGCCCACTCACCGATTACGACATCATCGGGTCCGCCGCGGCGGGCACGGGGCTCTTCGCACTGCGAGCCGCCGACGGTTTCAACTTTCTTTGCATCCCGCCGCTCTCGCGGGAGCAGGACGTGGGTCTCAGCGCGCTGCTGGTCGCGGCTCGTTACTGCCGCGAGCGTCATGCGATGCTGATCGTGGACCCGCCCGCACCCTGGACCACGGCACGCGCGGCTCTCGATGGCATGCGCGACTGGCCGTTTCGCAGCGACAACGCCGTGATGTACTACCCGCGCGTCCAGGCGCTCGACCGGTTGCGCGGGCGGCTGGAGATTTTCGCTTCCTGCGGCGCGGTTGCCGGCATGCTGGCGCGCTCCGACGAGTCCACCCCTCTGTGGTCGGCCGTCGAGAGCCAGGAAGTGACTCTGCGCCCGGGCATGCAGCCTGCAGTAGGGGTCTCCGACGCCGATCGCCTGCGGCTCGCCCAGGTTGGAATCAACACGCTGTCCCTGCACCGCACGATTCCAGGAGGCGGCGGCGTGCGCGTGGATGCGCGCACGCTGGCGGCGGGCGGAAGCGGGCTTACCGGCTGGAAATATCTCTCGGCCCGACGCTTGGGTCTGTGGGTCGCGGCGAGCGTCGAGCGCGGCACACGCTGGGTGCTTGTTGAGCAGAACGGGCCGGCAACCTGGGCCCGCGCACGCTCGCTGATCGACACGTTTCTCGAGGTGTTGTCGGAGCAGGGCGCTTTTGCGGGCGCCGATGCCGACGATCGGCACTTCGTCATCTGTGACGAGCGTGTCAATCGCCCGGACACGGTCGCCGACGGGCGTGTCAATCTGTTGTTCGGCTTCGCGACCAGCAGGCCAGGGGAGTTCGATGCCTGGCTGGTCACCCATCACCCGGCCGCGAGCCGCGTGCGCCCGGTCAGCGTCAACCGGCAGGCCACCTCCCGCCAGCGCGTGGAATGGGAGATAGAAACCACGATATTGAAGAAGATGGACTATCGTTAAAGCGCTGGATCCGGGCTCCTGCCCGGCCCAGCGCCGTCTCGATCAAAAAGCGTGGTTTTTGCTCGCGACTCCGCCACCTGCGGCGGCGGGGCACGTCCCTGTGCCTGGGGTACCGGGTCGCGCTGCTTCCCAACCTGTACTGCATGCGTGCATGATTCGCCCCGATGAGCGAGGGCGATACCAGCACACCGACCGATCCCAAAGCCGCCGCCTCGGCGGAAGACGTCGTGGCCGGGCGGCACGTGGTCTTCTCCCACGGCAAGGAGAGCGGACCCTGGGGACGAAAGATCTCCTCGCTCGCTGAAGTCGCCCGCAGCGAGGGCTACGAAGCGCACTCCGTCGATTACCGCGGCCTCGACGAGCCACGCCAGCGTGTCGCGAGACTGGTCGAGTTCTGCAAGGAGCTCGCAGGCGACCTGGTGCTCGTGGGCTCCAGCCTGGGTGGCTATGTCGCCGTGGCCTCGGCGTCCCTGCTGCACGCGCGCGGCGTCTTTCTGATGGCGCCGGCTCTCTACATGCCGGGCCTGCCGGAGCTGCGCCAGGGTGTGCTCGACTGTCCGGCAACCGTCGTGCACGGCTGGCGGGACGATGTCGTCCCTTACGAGCACAGCGTGCGCTTCGCGCAGACCTATCGCGCCGCGCTCCATCTTCTGGAGAGTGATCACAACCTGCACAATCAGATCCGCGTCATCCAATATCTCTTCGAGTACTTCCTGATTGCGCTAGACCTTCCGGCGCTGGCCTTCGAATAGCAGTCCCAGGGGGCGGGGTTGAACTGGCTGTTGCATCGCGTGCTCGCGATATGGGTGCGGTATCGGGTCCTGCCCGAGGATATCCCCGCCCGCCTGCAGAGCCGCCCGGCCGCCGTGTGCTACGTGCTCGAGCGGCGCAGCATCACCGACCTCGCCATCCTGCAGCGCGCCTGCGTTCGGCTGAAGCTGCCGCGCCCGGGCAAGCGCCTCCTTGGCGGCTCCTCCGATCTGCGCTCCTACTTCTACCTGAGCCGGCCGCGCGGCTTCTGGGACGAGCGGCTCGACCGCCGTCCCCCGCCGCAGCTCGATCAGATGCTCGCGGCGCTCGATGCCGACCCCAACTTCGACATCGAGCTCGTTCCCGTCGCCGTCTATTGGGGACGAGCGCCGCAGCGGGAAGCTTCCTGGTTTCGCCTGCTGCTGGTGGAGAACTGGGCGCTCACCAGCCGCGCGCGCAAGCTCCTGCAGGTGCTCTTCAACGGCCGCAACACTCTCATTGAACTCGACGAGCCGCTCTCGCTGCGAAGTCTGCTCGGCGACGAGACCGGGCTATCGGTGCGCGGCCGCCGCGTCGCCCGCTCGCTGCGCGCGCTGTACGCGCGGCAGCGCGCCGCGCGCATCGGGCCCGACCTGTCCCACCGGCGCACGATCGTCACACGCGTGCTGCGCACGCGCGCTGTGCGCGCCGCCGTGGCTCAGGAGATGCGCGAGAAGTCGCTCACGCGCCGCATGGCATTGCTGCAGGCCAAGCGCTATGCGGAAGAGATCGCCGCCAACTACTCGCATGCCTTCGTTCGCTTCCTCGAGCGTCTGCTGACTCGGCTCTGGAATCGGCTCTACGACGGCGTCGCAGTCGGACATCTGGAGACGCTCGAGCGCGCTGCTCAGGGCAACGAGATCGTCTACGTGCCGTGCCACCGCAGCCACATGGACTATCTGCTGCTGTCCTATGCGATCTACGTCAACGGCTATGCGGTGCCGCATATCGCGGCCGGCATCAACCTCAACCTGCCGATCGTCGGCCGGCTGCTGCGCAAGGGCGGCGCGTTCTTCATCCGCCGCAGTTTCCGCGGCAACGCGCTCTACACCGTCGTCTTCATGAAATACCTCGCGGCGATCATGGCGCGGGGCCATTCGATCGAGTACTTCATCGAGGGCGGCCGCAGCCGCACCGGCCGGCTGCTGCAGCCGAAGACCGGCATGCTGTCGATGACCGTGCGCAGCTTCCTGCGCGACCCGCGCGGCCGGTGGTGTTCGTGCCGGTGTACTTCGGCTACGAGCGCATCGTCGAAGGCGCCACCTACATCGGCGAACTCTCCGGCAAGCCCAAGGAGAAGGAGAGCGTGCTCGGGCTGCTGCGCGCCCTGCGGAAGCTGCGGGAGCGCTTCGGCCACGTGCACGTCAACCTCGGCGAGCCGATTGCGCTCGTGGACGTGCTCGATCGACATGACGGCGGGTGGCGCACTCGCGCGTTCGACGACGATGCTCGGCCCCCTGGGTCGCAGCGCCGGTAGATGAGCTGGCGCGGCGATCATGCGCCACATCAACGCCGCCGCCGCCGTCACCCCGATCAATCTGCTGGCGCTGATCCTGCTGGCCACGCCGCGCCAGGCGATTCCGGAGGCCGACCTCGAGCGCCAGATCGACCTCTACCGCACGCTGCTGCGGGGATTCCCATACAGCGACGCGCATCACGCGTCACCGAGCTCGCGGCGCCGGCATCATCGCCTACGGCGTGGCAATGAAGGTGATCAGCGCGAGCAGCACGCGCCGGGAGACATCGTGCGCATGAGCGACGAGAGCGCGGTGCTCGCCACCTACTACCGCAACAACGTGCTGCATCTGTTTGCGCATGCCCTCGCTGATCGCCTGCGTCTTCGCCAGCAACGCCGAGGTGCGCACCGAGGACGTGCAGCGCCTCGCCTGGCGCATCTATCCCGTACGTCGCCGCGGAGCTGTTCCTGCGCTGGAGCGAGGAGGAGCTGCCCGCCGTCGTCGATGGTGTCCTCGACTGCCTGCAGCACGTGGCCTGCTCCAATCCGACGAGGCGCGGACCGTGGCGGCGCCCGCCGCCCACCTCGGCGAGGCCATGCAGCTGTCGCTGCTGGCGCAGGCCACCATCCAGACGATCGAGCGCTACTACCTGGCCATTGCGCTGCTGGTCGCGGCCGGCAGCGGCGAGATCACGCAGTCGGCGCTGGAGGAGCGCTGCCAGCTCATGGCGCAGCGCATGGCGATGCTCTACGGCCTCAACTCACCGGAGTTCTTCGACCGCACGCTGTTCGAGAACTTCATCGACCTGCTGCGCCGCCGCGGCGTGATCCGCATCGAGCGCTACGGGCAGCTGGAGTTCGACGAGGTGCTGATGCGAGTCGCGGCCGACGCGCAGTTCGTGCTGAGCGAGCAGATCCGCCACTCCGTCATGCGTTTCGCGCAGGATTCCGCGGCCTTTCCCGAGCGGCAGACGGCTTAGTCGTCATGAATGCACGTCCACCCCGAGTCACGAAGCGGCGCGAGCGCGCCGCAGGCACAGGGATGTGCTCCGCCGCCGCAGGTGGCGGAGCCTCGGGCAAAAACCATGCTTAGCCGCTTCGGCGTTGCCCGAGGCGCGCTGGGCCGGGCAGGAGCCCGGAGCCAGCGCTACAAACTAGTCGTCCCAGCGCACCCGGCTGCGCAACTGCTTGGTGGAGCGGCGCTGAGTCTTCGCTCTGCAGCCGCCGCTCCCGCGCGACGCGCGTGTCGGCCGCGTAGCCTTGCGCGCCTTGGGTGCAACGGAGGCGCGCCGCACGAGATCCGCCAGCCGTTCGAGCGCTTCGCGCCGGTTCCCCTCCTGCGTGCGCTGATTGCGCGCCACGATGATCAGCGCCCCGTCATCGGTCACCCGCCGGCCGGCCAGCGACCTCAGCCGCTCCTTCACGGCCGGCTCGAGCGACTGCGTGCCTATGAGGTCGAACCTCAGCTGCGCCGCCGTGGCGACCTTGTTGACGTTCTGTCCGCCTGGTCCCGACGCGCGCACGAAGGACCACGCCAAGTCCTGATCCGGAAGCGTGACACCCGGTGTGATCTGAACGGGCACGGCTGCGGCAAACTCAGGCGTTGAGGTCGGGGATCAGCTCGCTCTCCAGCCGAGTGATCTGATCCTTCAGCATGCAGCTTGCGCTTCTTCAGGCGTTTGAGCTGCAGCTCGTCGATGTGCACATCGAGCGACAGGCGCGAGATCACCTCATCGAGGTCACGATGCTCGATGCGCAGCTGGCGCAGCTTTTCCATGTTGCGGAACAGCTCGCGGTCGACGTTGTCTTCGATTTCCGCCATGGTTTCCCGGCGCACTCTCGGCTCATGATGGCGGGTCTCAGAGGCCTGCGTCCTGCGCGAGCCGTTTCCCGGGACCTTTCCAGCTTGCGCTGAGCGGCGCGCTCAGAGGCCCGCGGCCGCTATCATACGCCTGGACGGCTCCGGCGGCCTTGAAAGGCCGTGCTTCCGGCCCATGTACCGCCGTGATGCTGGCCCCATGCGGCTTCGCCGCGGGCGCTTGGCCCCGCGCGATGACCCGAGCCGCTCACGGCCGGCCGCCGCGGCCCCCACCCGAGTGACCGGAGCCCGAGCCGCCCCGATGTGGGATGCGCGGCGCTCCGCCGCCGTGCATGCGCCGCCGCGGCCGCTCCGCGCGGCTCCGCCCGCGGCCAGTCCCGTGGCCAGCATGTCCGGGTCGATCGGCGCGACGGGATCTTGTGGCCGATGTAGTCCTCGATGTCGGGCAGCGAGACCGCGTATTCCTCGCAGGCGAAGCTGATGGCATCGCCTTCGGCGCCGGCGCGCGCGGTGCGGCCGATGCGATGCACGTAGTCGGGCGCATCCTGCGGCAGGTCGAAGTTGAAGACGTGGCTGACGTCGGGGATGTGCAGCCCGCGCGAGGCGACGTCGGTCGCGATCAGCACCGCGAGCTCGCCCTCGTGGAAGTCGCGCAGGAACCGCAGGCGCTTCGTTCTGCGGCACGTCGCCGGAGAGCGCCTGGGCGTGGAAGCCGTTGGCGCTTGCAGCGACGCTCTCGAGCCGCTCGGCCATGCGCCTGGTGTTGACGAACACCATGGTGCGGCGGGCCTCGGTCTGGCGCAGCAGCCCGATCAGCAGCGGCATCTTCTCCTCCATCGACGGGGTAGTAGATGATCTGGCGGACGCGGTCGACGGTCACCTTGTCCGGCTCGATGCGCACCAGCTCCGGGTTGTTCATGTGCTCGTAGGCGAGCTCGAGCACCCGGTGCGACAGCGTGGCCGAGAACAGCATCGACTGGCGCCGCTCCGGCGGCGGCAGGCGGCGCAGGATGTAGCGGATGTCGGCGATGAAGCCGAGGTCGAACATGCGGTCGGCCTCATCGAGCACCAGCACCTGCACGTGCCGCAGGTCGAACACGTGCTGCTTGAAGTAGTCGATGAGGCGGCCCGGGCGTGCCGATCAGCACGTCGACGCCGTCGGCGAGCTGCCGGCGCTGCTTCTCGTAGTCGATGCCGCCGAACACCACCGCGTGCTTGAGGCCGGTGTGCTTGCCGAGCATCGCGCGCGTCGTGTGGATCTGCACCGCGAGCTCGCGCGTCGGCGCGACGATCAGCGCGCGGACCGAGGTCGGGCTGCGGCTCGGCGGCGCCGGCTGCGTCAGCAGCGACTGGTACAGCGCCACCAGGAACGCGGCGGTCTTGCCGGTGCCGGTCTGCGCCTGGCCGGCGACATCGCGGCCGGCGAGCGCGATCGGCAGCGTCTGCGCCTGGATCGGCGTGCAGTGGGTGAAGCCCGGCGTCGACGATGCCCTGCATGACGGCGGGCGCCAGGCCGCAGGGATGTCGAAGGTCATGGAACTGAGATGTGGATCAGTCATCAATACGGTCTTATACTGTTGATGCGATGCGGGCTGACCGGGACTTGCAAAAGCGGCCCGGAAGCGCTACAAAGTGTACTCAAGACGGCGGCCCATTCGGTCCGCACCTGCCAGCCAGTTCATCCCAGACGCCTAGTAGGCTCAAGCTCATACTCATTCACGAGTTAGTGTAACCGTTTGACGGGTGCTTCTGGCACGGCTTTCGCCGGCCCCGCCGCCCAGTCTGTTCGGCTAATTCCAAGCCCATCTCGCAAATTCGTTTTTGCCCACAATTTCACAGCTCTGTCATCTCGACGGAGGTTCAACCGCGTGAGTAACGCGCACATCGTGCATACCACGGACGCCACCTTTGCTCAGGACGTCCTCAAGTCCGACAAGCCCGTGCTGCTGGATTTCTGGGCCGAATGGTGCGGTCCCTGCAAGATGATCGCGCCGATCCTCGATGAGATCGCGAGCGAATACCAGGACCGGCTGCAAGATCGCCAAGCTCAACATCGACGAGAACCCGCAGACGCCGCCGAAATTCGGCATCCGCGGCATCCCGACGCTGATCCTGTTCAAGAACGGCACGGTCGAGGCGCAGAAGGTCGGCGCCGTGTCCAAATCCCAACTGGCGACTTTCCTGGACAGCAACCTGTGAGAGGCTATCTCGGCAATCAGGGCCGCAACCGGCCCAACAAGGGCCCGCGCCAGCGGCAGTGACCGCGACGGCAACCGCGACGGCAATCCGCGGCAACGGCGGCGGCCGTCCCGATGAGATGATGCACGGAGCCGGAGCCGTTCGACGCCGACGACGCCGAGATCATCAGTCCCGCGGAGCTGACGCAGTCGCGCAGCTCGATGAATCTCACGGAGCTGAAGGCCAAGCCGATCCACGAGCTGGTGAAGATGGCCGAGTCCATGGGCCTGGAGAACCTCGCCCGCTCGCGCAAGCAGGACATCATCTTCTCGATCCTCAAGGCGCACGCGCGCAACGGCGAGAACATCTACGGCGACGGCGTGCTCGAGATCCTGCAGGACGGCTTCGGCTTCCTGCGCTCGGCCGACGGCTCCTACCTGGCCGGCCCCGACGACATCTACGTCAGCCCGAGCCAGATCCGCCGCTTCAACCTGCGCACCGGCGACACCATCTCCGGCCTGATCCGTCCGCCGAAGGACGGCGAGCGCTACTTCGCGCTGCTCAAGGTCGGCGAGATCAACTTCGACTCGCCCGACAGCTCGCGCAACAAGGTGCTGTTCGAGAACCTGACGCCGTTTCATCCGACCAAGCGGCTGAAGCTCGAGCGCGGCAACGGCACGCACCGAGGACCTGACCGCCCGCACCATCGACCTGGTGGCGCCGATCGGCAAGGGCCAGCGCGGCCTGATCGTCTCGCCGCCCAAGGCCGGCAAGACGATGCTGCTGCAGAACATCGCCACCGCCATCACCGCCAACCATCCCGAGGTCTACCTCATCGTGCTGCTGATCGACGAGCGGCCGGAGGAAGTCACCGAGATGCAGCGCACCGTGAAGGGCGAGGTGGTCTCGAGCACCTTCGATGAGCCGGCGGCCCGCCACGTGCAGGTGGCCGAGATGGTGATCGAGAAGGCCAAGCGCCTGGTCGAGCACAAGAAGGACGTCGTGATCCTGCTCGACTCGATCACCCGCCTGGCGCGCGCCTACAACACCGTCGTGCCCTCCTCGGGCAAGGTGCTCACCGGCGGCGTCGACGCCAACGCGCTGCAGCGGCCGAAGCGCTTCTTCGGCGCCGCGCGCAACATCGAGGAGGGCGGCAGCCTGACGATCCTCGCCACCGCGCTGATCGACACCGGCTCGAAGATGGACGACGTCATCTACGAGGAATTCAAGGGCACCGGCAACAGCGAGATCCATCTGGACCGGCGCATCTCCGAGAAGCGCGTGTTCCCGGCGGTCAACATCAACCGCTCCGGCACGCGCAAGGAAGAGCTCATCACCGATCAGGGCGAGCTCGCCAAGATGTGGATCCTGCGCAAGCTGCTGCACCCGATGGACGAGCTGGCGGCCATCGAGTTCCTGCTCGACAAGATGAAGGACACCAAGTCGAACGCGGAGTTCTTCGAGGCGATGAAGCGATAGCGGGCTGGAGTCGCGGGCCCAGGGCCGTTCGTTCCCTGGGCCCCCCAATTAAAGACTAAGCACTACCGACCAGGCCGCCGAGCACCTCGGTCTGGCTGGCGTGCTCGCGCCACGCGGTGAGCGCTTGCGCCAGAAGCGCCGGCGGCATCATCGCATCCTCGAGCAGCTCGAAATATTCGTTGCGAGCGAGCATGGTGGCCGCCACGGAGGCGCAATACTCGCTCTCGAGCCAGGACGCCAAACGATTCGATGCAGTGTGAATGGCGGTCATCGTCAGTGCTCCTCCCCGGTGCCCATACGGGGTGATGCAACGACCATACCAGCGAGATGATCAGGGCCCCGCTGCCGCTACGGGCACTTACAAAGAAATGATTAAGCGGCCGTTCAGGCGCGCGGCCCGCTCTGGAGGAAGTGCGCGCGAAATTTACAAACCGCGCCCGACCGCACGATAGCCGATGTCCCGCCGATAGACGGCCCCACGCCAGTGCACGCTATCGGCCAACGCATAGGCAGCCTGCTGCGCTTCGGTCACCGTCGCCCCCAAGCCGGTGGCGCAGAGCACCCGGCCACCGCTGACCAGCACCTGGTCGCCGCTCAGTCGCGTCCCGGCATGGAAGATCTTCCCGGGAAGCCTCGCGGCAGCGTCGAGTCCCGAGATCGCATCCCCGGTGCGGGGAGCGTCCGGATAGCCTTCGGCCGCCATCACCACGCCGAGCGCGGCGCGTTCGTCCCAGATCGCCTGGACCTGGTCCAGCCGGCCGTCGAGCGCAGCCTCGCAGAGCAGAGTCAGGTCTGATTGCAGCCGCATCAGGATCGGCTGTGCCTCGGGGTCACCGAACCGGCAGTTGAATTCCAGTACGTTCGGCGTGCCGTCGCGCGCGACCATGATGCCGGCGTAAAGGAACCCGGTGTACGCCATCCCTTCGGCCGCTAGACCGTGAATCGTCGGCTCGATCACCTCGCGCATGATGCGGCCGTGAATCGCCGGCGTGACCACAGGCGCAGGCGAGTACGCGCCCATGCCTCCCGTGTTGGGACCGCGGTCCCCATCCTGTAGCCGCTTATGGTCCTGCGACGTCGCGAGCGGCAGCAGGTGCGAGCCGTCCGCCATGACGATGAAGCTCGCTTCCTCGCCTTCCAGGAATTCCTCGATCACTACTTCGTTGCCGGCCTCGCCCAGGCGTCCGGACAGCATTGCCGCTGCGGCCTCGATTGCCTCTGCGGCGGTGTGCGCGATCACCACGCCCTTGCCTGCCGCGAGGCCGCTCGCCTTGATCACGATGGGCGTCCGGTGCCGGTGCACGATCTGCGGATCGAAGCTGTCGCGGGTGACCGTGACCGAGGCCGCTGTTGGAATCCGGTGGCGGCGCAGGAATTCCTTGGCGAATGCCTTGGAGCCCTCGAGTCGTGCTGGAGCCTGCCGGGGCCCGAAGCAGCGCAGGCCATCGCGCTCGAAGGCATCGACCAGGCCTGCGACCAAGCGGTACTTCCGGCCCGACGATCGTGAGCGCGATGCTCTCAGTGCGGGCCAGCCGGATGAGGCCGCTGATGTCGTTCGCCTGGACGGGCACATTGCGTACCTTCGGCTCCCGCGCCGTACCGGCATTACCCGGCGCCACCAATACTTCGGTGACGCGGGAAGACGCCGCACACTTCCAGGCGAGGGCGTGCTCACGGCCTCCGGAGCCGACGATGAGGACTTTCATCAATGCCGGAAATGGCGGATGCCGGTGAACACCATGGCCATGCCGTGCTCGTCGGCGGCCGCAATGACCTCGGGATCGCGCTTCGATCCGCCGGGTTGGATCACCGCCCGGATGCCGTATCCGGCAGCCACATCCATGTTGTCGCGGAAAGGCGAATAGGCGTCCGAGGCCATCACCGCTCCCGCCACGGTGAGCTTCTCATCGGCAGCCTTCTGAGCGGCGAGCCGGATCGAGTACACCCGGCTCATCTGTCCCGCCCCGACGCCGACCGTCGCTCCGTCGCGAGCAAACACGATGGCGTTCGACTTCACGAACTTGCACACGCGCCACGCGAAGAGGAGATCGGCGAGCTCCCGCTCCGTCGGCTTGCGGCGGGTTGCCACTGTCAAGTCCTGGGCGCTCACGCGCGCCGTATCGCGCGTTTGAGCCAGCAATCCTCCGGTGACGCTGCGGTATTCGATCTCGTTGGCGGGCGCGTGGTCGAGGCCGCCGACGACCAGCACGCGAACGTTCGGCTTGCCGGCTAGAACGGTCAACGCCTCCGGCGCGACTGCCGGTGCCGCCAGCACCTCGACGAACTGGCGCTCCAGGATGGCGGCGGCGAGGGCGGCGTCGAGCTCGCGGTTGAGCGCGATGATGCCGCCGAACGCCGAGGTTGGATCCGTGCGGTACGCGCGATCGTAAGCCTCGCGCGGCGAGCCGGCCACAGCCACGCCGCAGGGATTGGCGTGCTTGACGATGACGCAGGCCGGCTCCTCGAATTGACGCACGCACTCGATGGCGGTGTCCGCATCGGCGATGTTGTTGAACGAGAGATCCTTCCCCTGCAGCACCTGTGCGTTGGCGACGCCCGGCTCGCGCGCCATCGGCTCGCGGTAGAGCGCCGCCTGCTGGTGCGGATTCTCGCCATAGCGCAGATCCTGCGCCTTCTCGAATACGAGCGGCAGCGTCGCGGGGAAAGGCTCCGCCGCCGATTCCTGCCGGTTACGCGGCTCCGTCCCTGCGCCGCTGCCTTCGGCCCGCCCCAAGGGGCGTTCAACGCCGCTCCAGGCGGCGTTAGTGGTGAGATAACCCGCCACCATTGTGTCGTAGCGCGCCGTATGCGCAAACGCCTTGGCGGCGAGGCGGGATCGCGTTGCCGCCGTCGTGCAGCCGCCGTGCGCTGCCAGCTCCGCGAGCAGGGCGGGATAGTCCGCCGGATCGACGGTCACCACTACCGATTCGTGATTCTTCGCGGCTGCCCGCAACATCGCCGGGCCGCCGATGTCGATGTTCTCGATCGCCTCGGCGTAGCGGCAGTTCGGCCGCGCGACCGTCTCCGCGAAGGGATAGAGATTCACCACGAGCAGATCGATCGGCTGGATGCCGTGCAGCGCCATCACCGATCATCGATGCCGCGGCGGCCGAGCAGTCCGCCGTGGATCTTCGGATGCAGCGTCTTCACGCGGCCAGCCATGATTTCGGGGAATCCCGTGTAAGCCGACACTTCGCGCACGCTGAGACCGCTGCCGGCGAGCAGACTGGCCGTGCCCCCGGTGGAGAGGATTTCGACGTCGCGCGCCGCCAGCGCGCGCGCAAGCTCCACCAGCCCGGTCTTGTCGGAGACCGACAGCAACGCCCGCCGTACGGGCAACATCTTCGCAGTCAATTGGCGAGGCCGAGCTGCTTGAGCTTCTTGCGCAAAGTGCCGCGGTTGATGCCGAGGATCCCGGCCGCCCGGCTCTGGTTACCCTCCGCGTAGTCGAGCACCACGCGAAAGAGCGGCTCTTCGACCTCGCGCAGCACCAGGTCATAGAGATCCGCAGGGCGGGAGCCGTTGAGGCTCGTGAAGTAATCGCTCAGGGCGCGCTCGGCGTGGCTGCGCAACGGCAGCAGCGGCCGTTGCGGCAGCAGATCGTTCAGTGTGCGCCCGTGCCCGTTGAACCTGGCGCCAGAGGCGTCCCGCTGCCGACCCCTCTTTCTTTCTGTCATATGAGCCTCTCCGCGAAGCGGCAAATCATAGCACGCGTCATCGTGAGGCACAGGGACGTGCCCCGCCGCCGCAGGTGGCGGAGCCGCGAGCAAAAACCACGCCTTTTTGATCGCGGCGCGCTGGGCCGGGCAGGAGCCCGGATCCATCGCTTGAACTAGGGTCCGTGCGCGCATGCCACCTCTCCGCTCTGCTGTCGCAGGCAAGCGTCGATTTCGAAGCCGACTGCCTGCGGTCCCGGATCCACGAACACCATCGTCGCATCCACGCGGTCGCCGGCAGCCAGTAGCGAGCCTGGCGCCGCGGAGGAGGGCAAGTAATCGCCAGGCGGTACGTCGCGTGCGGCAATGCGATTGCCGAACCTGTCCTGCAATGTCACCCGCAGGAGCGGCAGCGGCTGTGCGCGGCTCGCAGAGTTCTTGACACTTGCACGCACGACGATCTCGCCTGCGGCGGCGCCGGCAACAGACGCGCCAAGCTGACGTACGTCGTACGCATGGATGTTCCAGCGCGGAGCAAGCTTCACACCCAGCGCGGAGTACACAGCACTCAAAGGCCCGGTGAGCGCCGGGTTGGCTGCGAGGGCGTCGCGATAATGATTGACGATCTGCAGCGCAAGAGCGATCGTGAGTGCGCCGGCACCCAGCGTCCAGGCAAGACCCGCGCGCGGGCGCCGCCTACCGAGCTCGAAGGCGCTCTCGGGGGGTTCCTGCGGAGTGTTGGTTTGCTGCGCCTCCGGGGCTTCCACCGGCGGTGAAGGCGCGGTGTCCGCAGGCAAGAGCGCGGCCCAAGTCGGCTGGGCACCCGGCTCCGTAGCGGCTGTCGGCGCGGGTACAGGCTGGCTCTCACCCGCGACAGGCGCGGCAAACGCTGCCTCTTCCACCGGTGTTTCGTGCTCCGCGGTCCCTGCAGGGGCGCTGGGACCGCGAGCGGACGTTACCAGCACGCTGCCGCTGTCGAGCTCGATCTCGATCTCGCCGGTATCTTCAGTCCCGGCCGATAGCGGTGGTAGCGAAAGGGCGGGCGGCTGCGTGGCCGCGGTGTCCGGCGCCTCCGGCGCGGCGGGGGGACGCTCCTCCGACAGCCGTGCCAACGCGTTGAATACGTTCAGACATCGCCCACAGCGCACATACCCCTGCGCGACGCGCAGATCCGCCGCGGTGACGACCAGGGTCAGGGCGCATTTGGGGCAGACGGTGAACATTCAGTCGCGCGGGCGGCCGTTTCGCCGTCCGCAGAGACATACCCAACTCTCGCGAACGCCGAAGGTGCGCATATCAAACCAGGCGTCATAAGCGCGTGCCACCGCGGGCACATCCTGCTCCATCAGGCCAGATAGCACCAGTGCGCCCGCAGGCCGCAGGATGTCGGCGAACAGGGGCGCGAGCGCGCATCAGCGGGCCGGAGAGGATATTCGCGAGCAGCAGGTCTGCGCCTCGCGGAATTGCCCCAGCGGCAGCTCGCAGAGCGCACAACCGCTCGCTCAGGCTGTTCGCGCTCGCGTTGTCGCGCGTGGCGATCAGCGCCTGCGGGTCGATGTCGAAGCAGCTCGCGGCTGCGCGCCGAGCTTGCAACGCAGCGAGCGCCAGCACCCCGGAGCCGCAGCCGTAGTCGACCACGCGCGCCGTGCAGGGGTGGATGCGCATCGAGCCATTCGAGACACAGCGCGGTCGTCGGGTGAGTGCCGGTGCCGAAGGCGAGCCCCGGATCGAGCGTCACCACCACGGCATCCGGCTCCTCGACCCGCTCGTGCCGCGGACACACCCACAGCCGCCGCGCCGAAGCGCATCGCATGGAAGTCGCGCAGCCATTCGCGCTCCCAGGCGCGATCCGCCACCTCGCGCGCGCGCAGCTGCAGCGGATCCACGCCGAGCGCGCGACTCAACGCGCGAACGACTGCAGCGCGATCCGTTGCCGGCGGGAAGAGGGCCACGAGGCGCGTCGCCGGCCACAGCCGCAACTCCCCCGGCGCGGCTCGAGCACCGGGGCCAGGTCGCGATCATCCGCGTCCACGAATGTGACGGCGATTGCGCCGCAGCACAGGCAGGCGGCCTCGGCGTCGTCCGCCGCAAGCGCCCGAGATCGAAGGCTGACCTCGAGGAAGATGCGCGAAATACGCTTACCGCAGCCCCAAACGCCGCTCCAGGTAATGGATGTCGGTGCCGCCCTTCTGGAAGGCCGCGTGGTTGCAGATCTCCTGGTGCAGCGCCACGTTGGTCTTGATGCCCTCGATCACCATCTCGGCGAGCGCGTTCTTCATGCGTGCGATGGCGGTCTCGCGCGTGTCGCCGTGGGCGATGATCTTGCCGATGAGCGAGTCGTAGTTCGGCGGCACGTTGTAGCCGGAGTAGACGTGGCTGTCGACGCGGATGCCGGGGCCGCCCGGCGCATGCCACAGCCGGATCGGGCCCGGGGAGGGCATGAAGGTCTTGGGATCCTCGGCGTTGATGCGGCACTCGATGGCGTGGCCGCGGATCTGCACGTCGCTCTGCGCGTACGGCAGCCGCTCGCCGGCGGCGATGAGCAGCTGCGCCTTGACCAGGTCGATGCCGGTGATCAGCTCGGTCACCGGATGCTCGACCTGGATGCGGGTGTTCATCTCGATGAAGTAGAACTCGCCGTCCTGGTAGAGAAACTCCAGCGTGCCGGCGCTGCGATAGCCGACCGCGCGGCAGGCCTCGACGCAGCGCTCGCCCATGATACGCGCGCTGGCGCGCAGTGATGCCGGGCGCGGGCGCTTCCTCGATCACCTTCTGGTGGCGGCGCTGCATGGAGCAGTCGCGCTCGCCCAGATGGATGACGTTGCCGTGGTCGTCCGCCAGCACCTGGAACTCGATGTGCCGCGGCCGCTCCAGGAACTTCTCCATGTAGACCTGGTCGTTGCCGAAGGCCGCGCGCGCCTCCGCCCGCGTGATGCCGATGGAGTTCAGGAGCGACGCCTCGCTGTGCACCACGCGCATGCCGCGGCCGCCGCCGCCGCCCGAGGCCTTGATGATCACCGGGTAGCCGATGTCGCGGGCGATGCGCAGGTTCTCCTCCGGCGTCATCGCCCAGCGGCCCGTCGGAGCCGGGCACGCACGGCACGCCGTGACGACTTCATGACGCGGATCGCCGAGACCTTGTCGCCCATGGTGCGGATGGTCTCCGCCTTGCGGGCCGACGAAGACGAAGCCGCTCTTCTCGACGCGCTCGGCGAAATCCGCGTTCTCGGACAGGAAGCCGTAGCCGGGATGGATCGCCACCGAGTCGGTGACCTCGGCGGCGCTGATGATCGCCGGCATGTTGAGATAGCTCCGCGCCGAGGGCGGCGGCCCGATGCACACCGACTCGTCCGCGAGCAGCACGTGCTTCAGGCTGTAGTCGGCGGTGGAGTGCACGGCGACGGTCTTGATGCCGAGCTCGCGGCAGGCGCGCAGGATGCGCAGCGCGATCTCGCCGCGGTTGGCGATGACGATCTTCTCGAGCATGGTCGCGGCGCTTACTCGACGACGAACAGCGGCTGGCCGAACTCGACCGGGTCGCCGTTGCGCGCCATGATGGAGGTGATGCGTGCCGGCCTTGTCGGCCTCGATCTGGTTCATCATCTTCATGGCCTCGATGATGCACAGCACCTGGCCGACCTTGACCTCGTCGCCGATCTCGACGAAGGCCTTGGCGCCCGGCGAGGGCGAGGCATAGAAGGTGCCGACCATGGGCGCGGTGATGACGTGCTCGTTGGACTTCGGCTTGGCGGCGCTCTCGCCGGCGCCGGCGGCCGGCGGACGCCTCGGCCGGCGGCGAGCGGCACGGCGCGCGCGGCCGGTCGCCGCATGGGCTGGCCTGGCGGAACAGTCGGCGCCGCCGGGTGCCCGGCGCCGCGCCGGCATGCGGCTGATGCGCACCGCCTCTTCGCCCTCCTTGATCTCGATCTCGGCGATGCCGGATTCCTCCAGCAGCTCGATCAGTTTCTTGATTTTTCGAATGTCCATGCCGGGAACGCTCCCCCAGGTCGTTGATCGTGTTGGCAGACGCCGCTATGTGTCAGGACGCGGCGAGATGCGCGGCAGCGGCGCGCACCGCCAGCTCGTAGCCGAAGTGCGCCGAAGCCGGAGATCACGCCGACGGCGATGTCCGAGAAGTAGGAGTGCCGCCGGAACTCCTCGCGCGCCTGCGGGTTGGAGAGGTGCACCTCGATGAACGGCAGCCGCACGCCGAGCATCGCGTCGCGCAGCGCGACGCTGGTGTGGGTGAAGGCGCCGGGATTGAAGATGAGCAAACCCGATCCCTCTCGGCCGCGGCGCGCTGGATGCGCTCGATGAGCTCATGCTCCGCATTGCTCTGGAAGCGAGCGAGCTCGTGGCCCGTCCTCACGGCCAGCTGCGCCGCGCGCTTCTCGATGGCCTCGAGCGTCTCCGTCCGTAGATCGCCGGGCTCCCGGGTGCCGAGCAGATTCAGGTTCGGGCCGTTCAGCAGCAGCAGTCGGGTCATTCGGGGCTGGGCACGCGTGCGTCGAAACAAGCGACGCGCGGGAATGTACCCTAATTCGCAAGCGAATTGGGTGATTTTTGCGGTGCGAATGCCGCGAAACGAGCGCTAGGACGTCACAGCCTGGCGCCATCCGTGCGCGCCACTGCCAGCTGCGCCATCCGTCCGAAATCTGCCCGCCGGGCGGTCGCGAGGTCGATCCGGCCCCGGTCGAGGTCGTCCATGCGACCCGAGAATGAAGTCCGCCTCATCCGGGCGCAGCTCGCCGATCTTCAGCGTGACGATGCGCCCCTGCGGATCGACGAACACCGAGAACGGGAAGACCGCCTCCATGCCGAGCGCCTGTACCGCCTGCGAGCCCGCCCTGCTCGCCGATCAGCAGAGGATACTCGATGCCGGCACGGCGGGCGTAATCGAGCACCGCCGCGCGGGAGTCCACCGCGATGCCGATCACCTGCAGCCCATCGCCGGCGCGCTCGTCGGCTGCAAGCGCTCCAGGAACGGAATCTCTGCGCCGGCAGGGCTCGCACCAGGTGGCCCAGAAATTGACCAGCAGGGGCCGACCCTTCCAATCGGACAGGCGGCGCGTGATCGCCCGCTGGTCTTGAAAGGCAATGTCCGGCAGGGCGTCCGCAATCGGGCTGGGTGCGAGGCCCACCTTCATCGGATGTCGCCGCCCGGGCAGCCGTGGCATCCGCGGTTCCGGGTCCACTCGTGGCTGGCGTCGGGACTGCGGCGAGCGATGCCGCTGCCGGCAGTGTTTCCGGCCTCATCAGGCGCCCGTGAGCGAAGAATCCGGCCAGACCCGCAGCAATGATGACCGCCGCTGCGGGAAACACCCGGGTCAGCGGGGCGCCCATTCCTATCAGGAGGCAGGTTGCGAGGCGAACGCGGCGCGCGCGGCAGCCGCGAATGCGGCGGCCTTCATGTAGCCGACCACCCGGTAGCGAGCGCGCTCGTGGCCATCGCGGCCATAGAAGGCGATGGTCGGCGGCCCGATAGATTCCGAAACGCTGCAGCAGCGCGCGGTCATCGGCATCGTTGGACGTGACATCGGCACGCAGCAGAACCGTGCCCGTCAGCGCCTGCTGGACCACCGGGTCCGAAATGTGTAGCGCTCCATCTCCTTGCAGGACGTACACCAGTCGGCATAGAAGTCGACCATCACCGGCCGCCCCGCAAGCGAGGCCTGTGCGACCTGACGGTCGAGGTCGGCAACCGTGCGCACGGGCGCGAACGTAAGGGCAGGTCGTGTGCCGGCCCATGCGGGGATGGGTGAGAGTGGGTTCGTGCCGCCGAGCGCCGCGCCGGTGACGAGCGCGAGCCCATAGACTCCGGCGACCAGGCCGCCGATCCTGAGTGTCCAGCGTGCCACCTTGACGTTTCGCGTGCCGATGAACAGTACCGCGGCCGCCGTGCCCACCGGCACGGCCCAGAGCGCCAGCGTCACGCGGGCCGGGAGCACGCGGCCGAGCATCCAAACGGCCACGCCCAGCATCACGGCACCGAAGAGCCGCTTGATCGTGTCCATCCAGGGGCCGGACTTCGGCAACAGCTTGCCCGCCGACGTGCCGATGATCAGCAGAGGTGTGCCCATGCCAATCGACATGGCGAACAGTGCCGCGGCGCCCCGAGCCACCTGACCCGTCTGGCTGATCACCGCCAGCGCAGCCACCAGCGCCGGACCCACGCAGGTCGTCACGATGAAGTGCCGACAGGGCACCCATGATCGCGACGCCGCCCAGCGTTCCGGCGGTCTGCCGGCTGCTGAGGTTCGCGATCCTCGTCTGCACGACAGCGGGTATCTGCACGGTAAACAAGCCCAGCATCGACAACGCCATGGCTACGAACAGCGCGGCAAAGCCCGTGACGATCCAGGGCTGCTCGAAGGCTGCGGCCGGTGCCTGCCCGCCTAGCGCGGCGAAGGCGGTGCCGGCGATCGTGTAGGTCAGAGCCATGCCGAGAACGTAGGTAAGGGACAGCACGAAGGCGCGCCCGGTGGTCACCTTGCGGCCCTGACCGACGATGATGGCGGAAAGGATGGGAATGGTCGGGTAGACGCAACCGGTGAAGGCCAGAAGCAGGCCCGCGCCGTAGAACGCGGCGATCATTGCCAGCAGACTTCCGGAGCGTGCGGCGCTCGAGTAACCCTGCTGGTCGGACAGAGCGCTGCTCGAGCTGTCGGCAGCCGGGCTCCCGGTGCCAGGTCCAGCCGCCGCCGCGGCTGGCAGGGCCACGGCGAGGGTCTTGGTGATCGGGGGGTAGCAGAGCCCGGCGTCCGCGCAGCCCTGATAGGTCACTCGCAGCGAAAGAGTGCGCGCCTGGCCCGCGGTTCCGCCCGGCACGGGCACCGTGCCGCTGACGGCATTGCGATAAATCTCTTCCCGGCCGAAATAGGGGTCGATCTTGATCCGGCCGGCCGGGAGCTGCAGCGCTCCGAGCGCTGCCCCGTCGCCCGCGCTGACCTTGAGCCGGCTGCGATACAGGTAGTAGCCGTTGCGGATCCGCCAATCGATTCGGATCGTACCCGCGCCGCCCGCAGTTGCCCCGACGTGGAAGACCTGATCCGCCGGCAGGAACTTGGGCTGAGCAGCGCTCGACCCCGAGGCGCCGTTGAGAGCGGCCATTGCGGCAGCGGTGCCGGGCTGCGACGCAGAGGCCGCCAGGATTCCGCCCGCGGCACCCGCCAGCAGGAGGGCCAGGGCCAGTCGAGCGAGTGTCCGGCTCATGTGCCCACCGCCCCGCCGAGCCAGGCGAGATACTCGGCCGACCCGCGAGTCACCGGCACGGCGATGATTTCCGGCACATCATAGGGATGAAGGGATTTCAGCCGCATCTCGAGCTCCGAGTACCGGACACTGAGCGTTTTGATGACCAGAAGCACTTCCGGTTCATCGTGGATGGCTCCCTGCCAGCGATAAGTCGAGTGTACCGCCCCTACCCGGTTCACGCAGGCGGCAAGTCCCGATTCCACCAGGTCACGGGCAATCCTCGCGGCGGCCGCGTGATCGGGGCAAGTGGTCAGTACCACCAGAGGCTCGATCGGTTCCGATGGGGGAGTCACTTCGGGTCCAGGCAGGGGGTCGGCGGCGCGATGATAATCCGCGCGACGAAAATTCTCCCCCGCCAGGGCTTGAAATTCGACCTTCCAGGCCTAAAATTAGCAGCCGCGCGAGGAGAGTGCTAACACCTCCCGCGCCCATTTTCCCATAAACAGCATTTTAGGAGCGTCCCCCATGAAGATTCGTCCTCTTCATGACCGCGTCATCGTCAAACGTCTGGAGGAGGAGCGTACCTCCCCGGGCGGCATCGTCATTCCCGACACCGCGGCTGAGAAGCCGGTCCAGGGAAAGATCGTCGCGGTCGGCAAAGGCAAGATTCTCGAAGACGGCAAGGTCCGTCCGCTCGACGTCAAGGTCGGCGACAAGATCCTGTTCGGCAAGTACAGCGGCACGGAAGTCAAGGTCGACGGCGAAGATCTCGTGGTCATGCGCGAAGAAGACGTCATGGCCGTCATCGAAGGCAAGTAAGCGGAGGATCAAGACAATGGCAGCCAAAGAAGTCCGTTTCAGCGACGACGCCCGCCAGCGCATGTTCCGCGGCGTCAACATCCTCGCCAACGCCGTCAAGGCGACGCTCGGCCCCAAGGGCCGCAATGCCGTGCTCGAGAAGAGCTTCGGCGCCCCCACCGTCACCAAGGACGGCGTGTCGGTCGCGAAGGAGATCGAGCTCAAGGACAAGTTCGAGAACATGGGCGCGCAGATGGTGAAGGAAGTCGCGTCCAACACCTCCGATGAGGCCGGCGACGGCACCACGACCGCGACCGTGCTCGCGCAGGCGATCATCCGCGAGGGCCTGAAGGCCGTCGCCTCGGGCCGCAACCCGATGGACATCAAGCGCGGCATCGACAAGGCGGTCATCGCGGCCGTCGAGGAGCTGAAGAAGCTCTCCAAGCCCTGCAAGGACTCGCAAGGCGATCGCCCAGGTCGGCACGATCTCCGCGAACTCCGACGAGTCGATCGGCAAGACCATCGCCGATGCGATGGAGAAGGTCGGCAAGGAAGGCGTGATCACGGTCGAGGAAGGCTCGGGCCTCGAGAACGAGCTCGAAGTGGTCGAGGGCATGCAGTTCGACCGCGGCTACCTCTCGCCGTACTTCATCAACAACCAGGCCGAACCAGACCGCCGAGCTCGAGAAGCCGCTACATCCTGCTGGTCGACAAGAAGATCTCGCAACATCCGCGAGCTGCTGCCGCTGCTCGAGGGCGTCGCCAAGTCCGGCCGGCCGCTGCTGGTCGTCGCCGAGGACGTCGAGGGCGAGGCGCTCGCGACGCTGGTCGTCAACAACATCCGCGGCATCCTCAAGGTCGCGGCCGTCAAGGCCCCGGGCTTCGGCGATCGCCGCAAGGCCATGCTGCAGGACATCGCCGTCCTCACCGGCGGCACGGTGATCTCCGACGAGGTCGGTCTGTCGCTCGAGAAGGCGACGCTGAACGACCTCGGCGAGGCGAAGAAGATCGTCGTGGAGAAGGAGAACACCACGATCATCGACGGCGCCGGCAAGGCGGCCGACATCAAGGCGCGCATCGAGTCGATCCGCCAGCAGATCGAGGAGGCCACCTCCGACTACGACAAGGAGAAGCTGCAGGAGCGCGTCGCCAAGCTCTCCGGCGGCGTCGCCGTGATCAAGGTCGGTGCTGCCACCGAGATCGAGATGAAGGAAAAGAAGGCCCGCGTCGAGGATGCGCTGCACGCCACGCGTGCGGCGGTCGAAGAAGGCGTGGTGCCGGGCGGCGGTGTGGCGCTGATCCGCGCGCAGAAGGCGCTCGAGAAGCTCGAGGGCGCGAACGAGGACCAGACGGTCGGCATTCGCATCCTGGCGCGCTCGATCGAGGAGCCGCTGCGGCAGATCGTCGAGAACGCCGGCGAGGACGCCGCCGTGATCCTCAACAAGGTCAAGGAAGGCAAGGGCACCTTCGGCTACAACGCTGCCACCGGCGAGTTCGGCGACTGATCGAGGCCGGGCATCCTCGATCCGACCAAGGTCACGCGCCTGGCGCTGCAGAACGCGGCCTCGGTGGCGGGTCTGCTGCTGACGACCGAGGTCATGGTGGCCGAGGCTCCGAAGGACGAGGAGCACAGCCACGGCATGCCGCCGGGCGGCGGCATGGGCGGAATGGACATGTAACGCACCTCTCTAAAGAGGTATCGATAATTTGTAGATGAGCCGATAACCTTTTCAGAACTGGTTAGGGACGGCGCCCGACCCCAAAGCGGGTTGCCATCCTGAAAGACGCGGAACAAGACCCCCTATTCCGCGCAATCTTAGAGGCCCGCTCACGCGGGCCTTTTTTTTTGGCGTCCTGCTTGCGCAAATCGCTCCCGGCGATTTGCGCAGCCAGCCCTGTGGCTTTTTCCACCTCGCGGCCCAGGGAACGGCCCTGGGCCGCTTAGTGATTTGCTTTCGCACGGCGCATAATCGAAGGCCTCCGCGGGCTGCGGGAGCGAGCAATGAATGTTTTTATCAGGCGTGTCGTTAGTGCAACGGTGGTCACGGGCGTCGCCGTAGGGTTGGTGGGACTGGCGGCGGGGCAGGCGGCTAGTACGCAGACTTCGAGCGGGGGGCGGGTGATTGCCAAGGGGCCGGGCTACAGCATTGTCGCAACTGGGGCGGGCAATCAGGCGGGGGAGACGGCGGTTACGGATGCTTCGCTCGAGACACTCCACGAGCCGATCGTTTGTCGGGGACAGCGGGTGTTGAGCATCGACAACCGGAACATCCGCTTCGAAGGTAATGCCGTCACGGCCGAGGACGGGTGCGAGCTCCACATCAGCAACAGCCGCATCAGTGCCAGCGGAGTCGCCATCCGGGCGCGCAATGCGAGCGTGCACATCGAGAACAGCGAGATAGAGGGACGCAAGGCATCCATAGACGCTGCCGGTGGGGCGCAGATTTATGCCGAGACGTCGACCTTCAGGGGCGCGGCGCGCCGCCTGGGTGCGGCCGTCATCCACGACCTCGGCAACAACAATTGGTTATAAGCGCCGCCTGCGGCGGCGGGCACGTCCCTGTGCCTGTACTCTATTTGGGTGCCACGATTGATTGAAGGTCTTGCTGCCAGCGCGGAGCTGCGGGCGTGCCTGCAGCGGCAGCTGGAAGGTCTCGAGGCTGTCTCGCCGGGCCGGTTGGGCTCACTGCCACCTGCGGTTCGCGACTCGCTCCCGCTGGTTTTCGCGACCAGCGACTTCGTCGCGCAGGCTTGCGTCGCCGACGCCGGGCTGCTGGATGATCTGACGGGCCACTACACCTTGACGAACCGCTCCGGACCGGGCGACTACGTCGCGCGCGCACCGCCTGCAGGCTCCGGTCACGATGCGGACATGCTCGCCGCCCTGCGGCGCTGGCGCCGTCGCGAGATGGTACGGATCGCCTGGCGCGAGCTGGCGGGTTGGGCCGAGGTCGAGGAGACGCTCACCGAGCTCTCCGACTTCGCCGACGCGGCCATACGGGTGTCGGTGGAGCACGCCCGCCAGGCGCTCACGGCCCGCTACGGCGAGCCGCGCTCCGCCACGGGCACGGTGCAGCCGCTGGTCGTCGTCGCCATGGGAAAGCTCGGCGGCCGTGAGCTCAATTTCTCCTCCGATGTCGATCTGGTGCTGCTGTTTCCCGAGCACGGCGAGACCGACGGTCAGCGCGCCGATCGCCAACGAGGAATTCTTCACGCGTCTCGGTCAGGGGCTCATGCGCCTGTTGGAAACGGCGACTCACGACGGCTTCGTGCTGCGGGTCGATCTGCGGCTGCGCCCCTTCGGCGACTAGCGGTCCGCTGGTCGCGAGCTTCGCCTCGCTTCGAGGATTACCTGCCGCGGCATGGGCGCGACTGGGAGCGCTACGCCTACGTGAAGGCGCGGCCGGTCACCGCGGACGGCGCGCTATGCCGAGGTCCAGTGCCGCGGCGCTGCGGCCCCTTCGTCTACCGGCGCTACCTCGACTACGGCGTATTCGAGAGCCTGCGGGAGATGAAGGCGCTCATCGAGCGCGAGGTCGAGCGGCGCGAGCTCGCCGACCACGTCAAGCTCGGGTCCGGGCGGCATCCGCGAGATCGAATTCATCGTGCAGGCGCTCCAGCTCATCCGCGGCGGCCGCGACCGGCGCCTGCAGACGCCCTCGCTGCTGCGCAGCGCTCTGAGCACGCTCGGCGAGCTGCGGCTGCTGCCGGCGACGGCGGTCGCGGAGCTGCGCGCGGCGTACCTGTATCTGCGGCGACTGGAGAACCGCCTGCAGATGCTCGCCGACGCCCAGGTCCACCAGCTGCCCACCGATGCGTCTCGCGCGCGAGCGCGATCGCGCTCGCCATGGGGGCCGCGGATTGGGCGGCGCTGCTCGCGGAGCTCGGTCGGCATCGCGACGAGCGTCAGCCGTCATTTCAACCGCTTCGTTTTCGGCGGCGGCGCGACCGCGCCGCCCGTCGGTCACGCATCGACCTCGGGCGGTTCTGGGACGACGAGCGCGGAGAGCGCGGTGCTGGCGGAATCGCTCGGCCGCGCCGGCTTCGCGGCAGCGCCGCAAGGCGGCGCGACTGCTGCTCGAGCTGCGCGCCTCGGCGCTGGTGCGCAAGCTCGATGAGCCCGGGCGGCGGCGGCTGCAGGCGCTGTTGCCGCCGCTGCTTGCCGACATCGGCGCCGCCGATCGCGGGCGCCGCCAGCTGCCGGTGCTGCGGCGGATGCTTGCCATTCATCGAGGCGACCGGCAAGCGCTCGGCGTATTTCGCGCTGCTGCGCGAGAACAGCCGGCGCGCGCGCGCCTCGTCGAGCTGTGCCGCCACGGTGATTTCCTCGCCGCCAGATCGCCGCCCACCCGCTGCTGCTCGATGAGCTCATCGACGAGCGGCTGCTGTCGGAGCTGCCCGACGCGCGCCGACTCTCGCGCGCGAGCTCGAGGCGCGCATGCAGCAGCTGCGCGAGGAGGACCCGGAGCGGCAGGTCGAGGCGCTGCGCCATTTCCAGCGCGCCGCCGCTCTTTCGCGATCGCGGTCGCCGATCTCACCGGCACGGCTGCCGCTCATGCAGGTGAGCGACCGGCTCACCGACGATCGCCGAGCTCATCGTCGAGCGCGCGATGCGAGCTCGGCTGGCGGCAGATCACCGCGCAGTTCGGCGTGCCGCATTGCGGCGAGGGCGTGCAGCGCGCGGCCCGTCAGCATCTGCGCCGTCGGCTACGGCAAGCTCGGCGGCATGGAGCTCGGCTACTGCTCGGATCTCGACCTCGTGTTTCTGCACGACTCGCACGGCGAGCGCCAGGAGACCAGCGGCGCCACGGCCGATCGACAACCAGCTGTTCTTCGTGCGGCTGGCGCAGCGCATCGTGCACCTGCTGACCATGCACTCGGCCGCCGGCCGGCTCTACGAGGTGGACGTGCGGCTGCGGCCGAGCGGCAAGGGCGGCCTGCTGGTCACCAACATCGATGCCTTCGCCGAGTACCAGCGCGCGCGAGGCCTGGACCTGGGAGCACCAGGCGCTGCTGCATGCGCGCGCGGTCGCGGGCGCGCCGGCGCTGCGCGCGCGATTCGAGAGCGCTGCGGCTCGAGGTGCTGCGCCACGCACGTGCGGCGCGACAGCCTGCGCGAGCGAGGTGCGCGGCATGCGCGAGCGCATGCGCCGCGAGCTCTCGCAAGGGCGACGCGCGGGACGTTCGACATCAAGCAGGATCGCGGGCGGCATCGCCGACATCGAGTTCCTGGCGCAGTACTGGGCGCTGAAATGGGCGCGGGACTATCCGCCCGTGGCCATGTTCTCCGACACCATCCGCCAGCTCGAGTCGGTCGCCTCGGCCGATCTCGTGCCGCAGGCGACCGTCGACGTGCTCACGGCGGCCTACCGCGCCTACCGCGCCCGCGACGCACCACCTGTCGCTCGCCGGCGACGGCGGCGATCGTGTCCGGCGGCAGAGTTCGTCGCCGACGCGCGCCGCGGTGACGACGCATATGGGATGCGACGATGATCGGCCTGAGCGCGCACGCGGACGCGGTATAATCGTGAGCCGCGACGCATAGAGCCCCATGGCCGCGACCCAAAGCCGCTCATCCAGCCGAACGCGCAGAACCAGTACGAGGTCACGTCCGAGGATCTGCCGCTGTCGCTGCCCGATGCCGCAGATGTATCTGTGGAATTCGCATCCGCGCGTGTATCTGCCCATCGAGGAGACCGGCTGGGCCAAGTGCCCCTATTGCAGCGCGGAGTACACGCTGAGGCGGTAGTCCGTGCCATTCACGAACTTTGACGGAACTCAGCCCCGGGAAATGCCTTTCGAACCAAGTCCCCGCCGAATGATTGCGCCGCTCGTGAATCATCGGTGCTTGAGATTTTCAGTCATCGATCAAGGACGCGACCAAGGTCATCAACTTGTCCAGCGCGCCGCGATTGCGCTCGACGGCGGCGCGACCGCGCTCTCCCATTTCCATCCGCAGCGTCCGATCGGACAGCAGCTCGGCGACTCGCGAGCCGAGCTCCGCGCCGTTGCGTACGATCTTTGCCGCGCCGCACTCCAGCAGCAGCCGCGCCACGTCCTCGCCGTTGGAGTTGTTGGGTCCCGTCAGGATGGGCAGGCCCAGCGCCGCGGGCTCCAGCAGGTTGTGCCCGCCGATGGGGGCGAGACTGCCGCCGACGAAAGCCACGTCGGCCGCGGCGTAGAAATAGAGCAGCTCTCCAAGAGTATCGAGCAGCAGCACGCTGAAGACCGCTCCTGCAGCGGCCGGTGCCGATGATTGCGAGCGCCGCGCGAAGGTGATTCCTTGCCGCTCGAGCCAGGCAGCCACTTCATCGAAGCGGTTGGGGTGACGTGGAGCGAGCACCAGCAGCGTGCCGGCATGGCTGGCGCTGACCTGTCGCTGCGCTGCGAGAACAGCCTCCTCCTCCACGCCACCATGGGTGCTGCCCGCAACCCAGACGGCGCGACTGGGCGCGTACTGCTGGTGCAGCACCCGGCCGCGCTCACTGATGTCAGTCGGCAGCGTGAGATCGAATTTGAGGTTGCCGGTGACGTGCGTGCGCTCCGCCGCCGCGCCCAAAGCACGGAAGCGCTCCGCGTCTCCCTCGCCCTGTGCGGCGACTACGACCCCGCCCGACACGGTCTCCCTGAATAAAGCACCCAGTCGCCGGTAGCGATCGATCGAGCGGCGCGACAGGCGAGCGCTGGCGATGATCAGTGGTATGCGGCGGCGGCGGCACTGACGATAGAGGTTCGGCCAGAGCTCGGTCTCCATGATGACCGCAAGCCGCGGGCGGGTGCGATCGAGAAAGCGGCGTACTGATCCCGGCAGGTCGAACGGTAGAAAGCGCACCTCGGCCGCCCCGCCAAACAGTGCGCGGGCGCGGGCCGCGCCGGTAGGAGTGAACGTAGTCACCAGCACCGGCACCTCCGGATACCGGTCGCGCAGCGCGATGACGAGCGCGGCGGCTGCCTGCACCTCGCCGACGGACACGGCATGTACCCAGACAGTGGATTGCGCGAGGCGTGGACCAAGCCCGAACCGCTGGCCGAAGTTGCGCCAGTAACTGCGGTCCCGCAGGCCGCGGGTGGCCAGCATCAGCGAGATCAGGGGGGCCGCCAGATACACCGCCACGAGGTAGAGCAGGCGCATGGCGGTGGTGCGTCAGCCGGCCGACGGCTCGCGGGCCGCTCCCGACTGCCAGTAGCCGTTCAGCAGTCCGTGCCAGTCCGCCTCGGAGAAGCGCTCGGCAGGCAATCCGTAGGTGACCTTCTCCAGGGAGCGCCGCAGCCGCACCAGATTGGCGTCGCGCCAGAGACCCGCCCGTCGCAGCTCGCAGCGGTCGAAGTCGACCAGGTAGACGCTGTCCTCGCTGAGCAGCACATTGTGCGCATTGAGATCGGCGTGGCAGACACCGAAGTCATGAAAGCGCCGGATGCAGCGCCCGATCGAGATCCAGGTGACGATGGACAGCGCGCCCATGACGCAGGCACTCCGCCAGCGAGCCGACCGTCGGCAATCGCTCCGTGATGATGTCGCCGCTGTAGGTGCATGCCGTGGCGGACGATAGCGCGCGGCGATCGGCGCCGGCACGGGCAATCCCGCGCGGTGCAGCCGATACATGAGCTGCCACTCCGCGAACGGCCGCGTCTCGTCTTCACCGCGCCAGATGTATTGATCGGCGAGAGAGCAGCGACATCAGGCCGCCGCGACGATAGTGACGCAACACCAGCCGCCATTCCCGGCTGCGGACGAAATGCGTGGCGCCGCGGCCGTGCGCGCCGCGCCGTCGAGCTCGCCCCGCGAGCTGCCAGTAGCGCGGATCGAACCAGGCAGGCGTCAAATTGCGGGCCCTGGAGGCGTCGTATAGCATGGCGCCGCCCTCGATGACACCGTGCTTGACCTCCGACCCGAGCGGCCAGCGTCCGCTCACCGGGTACCCTCCGTGAAGTTGCCGCTCGACGGACCGCCTCGCACCGTCTGCATACTGAGACTCTCAGCGCTCGGCGATACGTGCCACGTCGTGCCGATGATCCGCACGTTGCAGCGCGTCTGGCCGGCAGACGCAGCTGACATGGATCATCGGCAAGGCGGAGTCGCGTCTGATGGAGCTCATCGATGGCGTGGAGTTTATCACCGTCGACAAGCGCGCCGGCCTTGCGGCGCGTCGCGATCTTGGCGGCAGCCTGGGAGAACGGCGCTTCGACGTGATGCTGCACATGCAGCTCTGCGCTGCGTGCGAGTCTCGTCTCGAGCGCGGTGCGGGCGCCGATCGAACTTGGGTTCGATCGCGCCCGCGCGCGCGAGCTGCAGTGGCTCTTCACCAATGCGCGGATTGCGCCGCGCACCCGCGAGCACGTGCTCGACAGCTTCTTCGGCTTCCTGGAGGCGCTCGGCATCCACGACCGCACCCTGCGCTGGGACATCCCGCTGACACCCGCAGTGCTCGAGTACGCCCACACTCTGATTCCCGATGCCCAGCCAACGCTGGTCATCAGCCCTTGCTCCAGTCACTCGCGACGCAACTGGCATGCCGAGCGCTACGCGGCCGTAGCGGACCATGCGGTGCGGCGTCATGGCATGCGCGTGATCCTCGCAGGCGGGCGCACTCCGATCGAGCGTGATATCGGGGCGGCCATCGAGCAGGCGGCGCACGTGTCCCTCGTGAACCAGATCGGGCGCGACACGCTGCCGCAGCTGCTGGCGCTGCTTGCGCGCGCCACCGTGCTCCTGATCGCCCGATTCCGGCCCCGCGCACATGGCGACCATGGTCGGCACGCCGGTGATCGGCCTCTATGCGGCCACCAATCCCGCGCGCAGCGGGCCGTATCTTTCGCGCAAGTGGTGCGTGAACGCCTACCCGCAGGCGGCGCGGCGCTTTCGCGGCGCGTACGCCGGAGAAGCTGCCCTGGAGCGGAGAAGATCGAGGAGCCCGGCGTGATGGACCTCATCGAGGTCGACGCAGGTCACCGCGAAGCTCGACGAATTGCTAGCGATACGCGGGCATGAACGACGACATCCAGGTGCCCGTCTCCCCCGGGGAGCTGCTCGACAAGATCACCATCCTCGGATCAAGACGGCGCGCATTCGTCGATGCCGGCGAAGCTCGCGAACGTGCGGCTCGAGCTCGATCTGCTGGAGCGGACCTGGCGCGGCTCGCGGTTCGCCGCGACCGACGTGGCGCGCGATGAGCGCGCGCTGCAGGAGGTGAACGAGCGGCTGTGGGACATCGAGGATCGGATCCGCGACAAAGAGGCCCGCCAGACCTTCGACCGCGACTTCATCGAGCTCGCGCGCGCCGTCTACCACTCGAACGACGAACGGGCGGCGATCAAGAAGCGTATCAACTCAGCGCTCGGCTCGCGCCTGATCGAAGAAAAGTCCTATCAGGCCTACAAGCGCGAAAGCACCTAATTGGATTGGCCCAAAAGTCGGCATCCTGCCGCTTTGCGCGGCCAGCCCTATGACTCTCCTCGATCCCGCGGCCCAGGGAGTGGCCCTGGGCCGCTTACTCAGGTGCTCTCGCCCTACGGGTTGGGAGGCGGGGGAGGCGGCGGCTTCGGAGTCGGCGGCGGCTGCGGGGGCGTCAGGGCCTCCGGCGTGATCGCGCCGAGCGCGACCGAGGCGCTCGCGTTGAGCCAGTGGTTGATCGCCTGCACCTCGCCCGGATCCAACGTTCCCGCCGCGAAGCGCAGCTGCACCACACTGGTGATGTAGGAGTAGCGGCTGGCGGCGTAGTTGGTTTTTGCCTGTACCAGCGTGCTCAGCGCATTGAGGACGTCGACCTCCGTCTGCGTTCCGACGCGATAGCCCGCCTCGGTCGCCCGGTAAGCCGTCTGGCTGGACACGAGCGCCTGCTGCAACGCCTGCACGTGGGCGATGCCACTGATGACGCCAAGGTAGGCGTCGCGCGCCTGCTGCTCGGTCGAGCGCGCCGCCTGCTGTACGGCATCCTTCGCAGCGATCCACTGGTACTGCGCCTGATGCACCCGGGCTTCGGTCCCGCCACCGCTGAAAATCGGCACGCTGATCTCGAGTCCGATCTGCCTGTCATTCGTCCAGGACGGCAAACCGTTGAAAGTGCCGAGGCCGATGATCGACTCGTCCTGAGTAGAGCTGTTGAAAGAGCGGCTGGCGCTCAGGCTGATCGATGGCAGATGGCCGCCGAACGCCACCTGTACATTATCCCGCGCCGCATCCGCGGCCAGACGGCTCGCGATGAGCGATAGATTCTGCTGCAGCGAGGTCTGCACCCACTGGTTCTGGCTGGCCGGGCTCGGCATCAGGAGCGGCATGTCGGCTCCCGGCTCCGACAGGGCCGGGTACTGCCGGCCGGTGATGACCTGGAGCTGGTCCTCCGCGGTCGCGAGCGCCTGCTTATCGGCGATGACTGCCGCCGCGGCCGTATCGCGGCCTGCGCGCGCCTGCTCGACGTCGGTGATGGCGATCAGCCCGACCTGGTAACGCTTGTCCGCCTGCTGCAGCTGCAGGTCGAAGGCCTGCAGTGACGACTCCTGCGCCTGCAGGGTGTCGAGGGCCGAAAGCACATTGAAGTAGGCGGTGGCGACCCGGAGGATGAGGTCCTGGGCCGCGGACTCATAAGTGGCCTGCGCCTCAGCCACCTGGCTGTCGGCCGCCTTGAGATTCATCCAGTCGGTCCAGGAGAACAGCTCCTCGGACAGGTTGAGGCTCCATGTTTTCTGCGTCGTGCCCGCTTCCACGTAGAAGGGGGTCGGGGCGATCCTGTTTGCCGATACCGACTCGAGCTGGGTCGACTCTCCCGCGTTATGGTCCCAGGATTTGCCCGCCGTTCCGGAGATCTGCGGCAGCATCGACGCCCAGGCCTCCGGCCGGGCCTCGCGCGCTGCCATGTAGGTCGCGTAGGCCTGCTGGTAGGTCGGGTCACTGGCCAGGGCGTCCTGATAGACCTGGGCGAAATCCGCGGCGCCTGCGGCGACCGGGAGTCCAATGGCGAAGCCGGCGCAAAGCAGGGCCAGGCTCGATGTCCGTACGGCGCGGTGCATAATCCTCCCGAGATGCTCTTGAGTCTTTTGGAGAGAGGCTCTTAGAACACAAAACCCTGCGGCCAAGTTGCATGCACGAGCGGATCGATGACCGTCTCGAAGAGACTCTCCGTGCCCCATGCATCCTCCGTGATCCGGCGAATGAGCCGCGCCTCCATCACCGGAGGCTGCCCCACCACGACGAAGAGCCGCCCGCCGACCGCGAGCTGGCGCTGGAAGCGCTCGTCGGGGATGCGGAAGCGAGGCTGTGATAGCGATGACGTCGTAACGAGCGTCGGAATCGAGCCGGGTCGCATCCTGCGCGACGATGTCTATGTCCCGCAGGCCGAGAGAGGAGACGTTGCGACGGGCGAGCTCCGCGAGCTCGGGGAAGAGCTCCAGCGACCGGACGGAGGCGCCGCCAGTCCGTAGACAGGCGGTGACGAATCCGGAGCCGGTCCCGACCTCGAGCACCCGCTCGCCGCCGGTGAGTGCCAGCGCCTGCAGGAGTCGGCCGGCCACGCTCGGACGCAGCATGTGCTGGCCGCCTGGCAGTGGAATCTCGACGTCTGCGAAGGCCAGGAAGCGATGCTGCGGCGGGACGAACGCCTCCCGCGGCACTTTGCGCAGGGTCTCGAGCACCCGCGCGTCGAGCACGTCCCAGGCACGCACCTGTTGCTCGATCATCTGTTCGCGTGCTTGGACCGTCGACGACATCTTGATTGAGGCTCCGATTGGACTTATTGCATCCCCAGGGCCGGGGCTGGTGAAGTTACGGGTTTTCGGGGCTCCTGCCAAGCCGCTTTGCGTATGAGATATGGTGAAACGCCGACGGGGCACCGAACAGCTACGCTATGCTTCCGGACGTCCGCACCCCGGGCAACGAGAATAATGAAAGAGAAAGCGGACTGCCCGACAGCCGCGAACCCCATGACGTCGAAATCAATCGCTCGAGCGGCCGGGAGCCTATCTCGCGCCCGTAGGTCTGGCTGATGTCCGTCGTCGCCCTGCTGTGCATCCTGCTGGGGCTTGCCGTAGCCGTTCTCCTATGGCGCTACCTCGTCCAGCACCGCGAGCTGAACGACGTCAACGAGGTGTCGCAGCAGCTGCAGCGCATCGCCATCGGCGGCTCGCTTGCCGGCCGGCTGGAATCAGGGAGCTCGAAGCCGGAGCTCTCGGCGCTCATCACGGCGATCAATCATCTGCTGACCCGTGTGGCCGCCGAGCGCGACGACGGCCGGGTGACGCCGAAGCTCTTTGCCGAGCTGGGCGAGCGCATCCACGAGGCGGTGCTGGTCCATCGCGACGTGATTCTGTATTCCAACCGGCAGTTCGCCGCCCTGGTGGGCGCCGATCGCGTCGACCTCGCCGGGCGCCGGCTGGGCGACCTCGTGCCGCCCGAGTATGCCGAGCTGGTGCACGAGAACATCCGCCGGCGACTCGCCGGGGAGCCGGCGGCGGAGCGCTACGAGATCGAGGTCCTCGGCCGTGCAGGGTCAGGTGAGCCGGCTCGAGATCACCTCGGCGCGCGTCGATTACGACGGCGGCAGCGCGCTTCTGATGACCGGCGTAGAGATTCTTCCCGACGCAGACCGTCGAGGCGCTGCGCGCTCAAGACGGAGCGGCGAATCCGCCAGCATATCTGCTGGCGCTGAACTCACTGACCGAAGCGGTCATCGCCACCGACGATCGACGGCCGCATCACGCTACATGAATCCCGCCGCGGAGCGGCTCACCGGCGACATCCGCGGATCAGGCGACCGGGCAAGACTGCTCGAGGAGATCGTCGGACTGGTCGATGAGACCGACCGGCGCCTGCTCTCCGACCCGGTGCGCCAGGCGCTCACGAGCGGCGCCGCGGTGACTCTCAGCCGCCGCGCGCTGCTGATCTCGCGCGCCAACGCCAGCGAGCACTCCATCGAGCTGTCGGCGACGCCGATGCGCAACGTCGGCCGAGCGAGCAGGTCGGCGCGGTGGTGCTGCTGCACGACGTCACCGAGCAGCGCGGCCTGGCGCGCCAGATGTCCTATCAGGCGACCCACGATGCGCTCACCGGGCCTGGTCAACCGGCGCGAGTTCGAGCGGCGCCTGGAGGAGGCGATCGAGAGCGGCCACCGCGGCGACGGCCAGCACGTGCTGTGTTATCTCGATCTCGATCGCTTCAAGGTGGTCAACGACACCAGCGGCCATCTCGCGGGCGACAGCATGTTGCGCGAAGTGGCGAAGCTGCTGCGCGATGCCGTGCGCGACAGCGACACGGTGGGGCGCCTGGGAGGCGATGAGTTCGGCATGCTGCTCATCGGCTGTCCGCTCGAGAAGGCGCGCCAGATCGCCGACGACGTCTGCCGCGCGGTGGGCGACTACCGCTTCGTATGGCGGGACCGCATATTCAACATCGGGGTGTCGGTGGGGCTGGTGGAGATCTCGCGCGAGAGCGGCACGCTCGAGGAGCTGCTCGCCGCCGCCGACTCGGCCTGCTATGTCGCGAAGAAGCAGGGCTCCGGGCGGGTGGCGGTGTATTCGGCGCGCGATGAGGCGCTGGCGCGCCACACCGGCGAGATCCAATGGCTGCAGCGCTGCAGAGCGCGCTGAAAGAGAACCGCTTCCAGCTCTATCTATCAGCCCATCGTGCCCGCTTACGGCACCGACGGCGGCGGTCCGGCGATGGAAGTGCTCGTGCGGCTGCAGGACGATGACGGTCAGCAGCTGCCGCCGGCGGAATTCGTGCGGGCGGCGGAGCGCTATCGGCTGATGGGGCTGGTCGACCGCTGGGTGGTGCAGACGACGCTCGCGGCGCTCGGGCGCGGCGCGCATTCCGGTGCCGAGCGATCGCAGTGTTGCGATCAATGTGTCCGGCCAGACGCTGGCGGACTCTGCAATTCCTCGAGTTCGTGGTCGAATGCCTGGACAGCACCGGCGTGGCTCCGGCGCAGGTCTGCTTCGAGATCAGCGAGAGCGCGGTGGTCGCCAACCTCGATCATGCGCGGCGCTTCGTGGGCGTGCTGCACGGCATGGGCTGTCAGTTCGCGCTCGATGACTTCGGCTCCGGCGTGGGCTCCTTCTCCAACCTGAAGAACCTGCCGATGGATTACCTGAAGATCGACGGCTCGTTCATCCGCAACCTGGCGCGCGATTCCGTCAACCAGGCGATGGTCACCGCGATGATCAAGCTGGCGCGCACGCTCAACTTCAAGGTGATCGCCGAGCAGGTCGAGGACAGCGCGGCCCTGGAGGCGGCGCGCCGCATGGGCGTCGACTTCGTGCAGGGCTATGCGATCGCGCAGGCCGCAACCGCTGCCGTTGGCCGCTTGATCATTTGCTTTCAGTCTTCGGATCGAATTTGAGGGCGGCGCCGTTCATGCAGTAGCGCATGCCGGCGGGTTTCGGGCCGTCGGGGAAGACGTGACCGAGGTGGCCGCCGCAACGCGAGCAGTGGACCTCCGTCCGTCTCATCAGATGCGCGTGATCTTCGCGAGTGGCCACCGCCCCGGCGAGCGGCTGCACGAAGCTGGGCCAGCCGGTGCCGCTTTCAAACTTCGCCTGTGACTCGTAGAGCGGCTGGCCGCAGCCGGCGCAGCGAAACACGCCCGCACGGTGCTCGTCGTTGAGCACGCTGGTGCCGGCCCGCTCGGTGCCGTGACGGCGCAGCACGCGGTACTGCTCCGAGGTCAGTCCGGCGCGCCACTCTTCATCGGTCTTCTCGACCGGAAACTGCTCTTTGGAGTCCACGCCGCTCACCTCCTCATCTGCCTGGCCATCGCGAAAGTCCAACAGGTCCGGCGCAGCCTCGTCAAGCACCAGGCGGCGCGGACCCGGCGCCGGGCGGGGCTGGAAGCCGCCGCGGGCGGCTCCCGACGAGAAAGCAACAGTGCGCCAAGTCCCGCCAGACCTTGCGTAATCAATGGGTTGCGGCGCCTCCCGGGCCATCGGCGGCGGCCGCTGTAGGCTGTTACCAACAAACAACACTCGATTGCGGTTACAAACCAACGGTGCAAGTTGTCCGCGGGCGTGGTAAGAAGGGCCCCCGACGGAGACATCCAGCGTATGCAGCTTGCCCGATTATGGCGTGAGCATCTCGCCGCAGGTTGTCCTCGCGAGCTCGCCGGCGTCGAGATCGCCGGCAGCGACGCGCGCACCCTCGATGCCGAAATCACGGCCTGCGTGAGCGCGCTCATTTGCAGGTCGATGACCGTGGATGAGCGGATCGAGCGCCGGCTCTACGAGATCAGCGACGCGCTCGCCAGTAAGCAGCGGCAGGCCGATGAGCCGGTGGCAGCGTATTGCGCCCGCCTCAACCGCTTGGTGGGAGCGCTGCTCACGGAGTCCCGCGCCGGGCGCGCCTAGAGTCCCGCGGTCAGCCTGCCGGCTCTCTCACTCGTTGCTTTCCAGCGACGGCTGCTCGCACGATTCTTGCTCAGCTTGGGCTGGGTAGGTGTCGAGGAGCACGCTGCTGTGGGATGCTCGAGTCTTGCGGGAGAGGCCGTCGTGGAGGACTTGCCGCACGAGGAGGAATTGCCGCACGCGAATGTGCCGCTCAAGGTGCTCGTGGTGGACGATCAGGTCGATTCCGCCGACGCGGTGGCCTGCCTCCTGTCGATGATGGGCCATGAGGTGCACACGGCCTATGGGCCCCACGAGGCTCTGGAGAAATACCGGCAGGTGCGCCCCGAAGTCGTCTTCATGGACATCAGCATGCCGGAACTGAGCGGCCTCGAGACGGCCGCCCGCATCCGCTCCATGCCCGAGGGCACCTCGACCACCATCATCGCCCTCACCGGCCTGGGCCACGAGGCCGACCGCCGCCGCTCCCGCGAGGCGAGCATCGACCATCACGTCGTCAAACCGGCCTCGCCGGCCGTATTGCATAGTCTCTTGAGCGCTATACACCACGCTTAGATCGTTGACGCAAATCGCTCCCGGCGATTTGGTCGGCCCATCCCGGGCCCTGCCCCGCTTGCTTGGTTGCTTTCGATCGGCGTCACAGCAACGGGATCATCAACAACGCGACGATGTTGATGATCTTGATGAGCGGGTTGATGGCGGGGCCGGCGGTGTCCTTGTAGGGGTCGCCGACCGTGTCGCCGGTTACCGCGGCTTTGTGGGCGTCGGAGCCCTTGCCGCCGTAGTTGCCTTCCTCGATGTACTTCTTGGCGTTGTCCCAGGCGCCGCCGCCGGTGGTCATGGAGACCGCGACGAAGAAGCCGGTGACGATGGTGCCGATGAGAAGGCCGCCGAGCGCCTTGATGCCGGCGCCGGGGCCGAGCAGGTAATTCATCACTACCACCAGCACGATGGGCACCACGATTGGCAGCAGCGACGGGATGATCATTTCGCCGATGGCGGCGCGGGTGAGCAGGTCCACGGCGCGCGAGTAATCCGGCTTGGCCGTACCTTCCATGATGCCCTTGATCTCGCGGAACTGGCGCCGGACCTCGGTGACCACCGAGCCGGCGGCGCGCCCCACCGCCTCCATGGCGAGCGCGCCAAAGAGATAGGGCACGAGGCCGCCGATGAATAGCCCGATGATGACCGCCGGATCGGAGAGCGAGAAGGCGACGAGCTTGCCGGCGGCCGCGAGGTTGTGCGTGTAGTCGGCAAACAGTACCAGGGCCGCGAGGGCTGCGGAGCCGATGGCGTAGCCTTTGGTGACCGCCTTGGTCGTGTTGCCGACCGCATCCAGCGGGTCGGTGATGTCGCGCACCTGCTTCGGCAGGCCCGCCATCTCCGCGATGCCGCCGGCATTGTCGGTGATCGGTCCGTAGGCATCGAGAGCCACGATCATTCCGGTCAGCGACAACATGGCCGTGGCGGCGATCGCGATCCCGTAGAGGCCGGCGCCGCTCGCCTCGCCCAGCTTGTACGAGGCCCAGATCGCGAGACACACCGCGATGACCGGCAGGGCGGTTGCCTTCATGGAGACGCCGAGGCCTGCGATGATATTGGTCGCATGACCGGTCTGCGATGCCGCGGCGATCTTGCGGACCGGGCTGTATTCGGTTGCCGTGTAGTACTCCGTGATGACGATCAGCGCTGCGGTGAGGCCGAGTCCGATGAGCGAGCACCCGAAGAGCGAGCCCGCCTCCGCCGGCATGAGCGCGTGAGTGATGAAGTAAAAGCCTATTGCCGACACGATGCCGGAGACGATCACGCCCTTGTAGAGGGCATTCATGATCTTGCCGCCCTCGCGGATCGAGACGAAGAAAGTGCCGATGATCGAGGAGACGATCGACACGGCGCCGAGCGCCAGGGGATAAATGGCGGCGCTGTAACCGGCCGCGGCGCTTTGCTTCGCAAAGAGCAGCCCGCCGAGCAGCATCGTGGCGACCACGGTGACGGCGTAGGTCTCGAAGAGATCCGCTGCCATTCCCGCGCAGTCACCCACGTTGTCGCCGACATTGTCCGCGATGACCGCCGGGTTGCGCGGGTCATCCTCGGGAATGCCGGCTTCGACCTTGCCGACGAGGTCGGCACCAACGTCCGCGCCCTTCGTGAAGATGCCACCGCCGAGGCGCGCGAAGATCGAGATCAGCGAGCCGCCGAAGGCGAGGCCCACGAGCGCGTGCAACGCCGGCTCCGTGCCGATGAGATGGTTGAGGACGGCAAAGTAGCCGGAGACACCCAGCAGAGCCAGACCGACGACCAACATGCCGGTGATGGCGCCGCCGCGGAATGCCACCGCCAGGGCGGCATTGAGACCTTTGGTCGCGGCCTGAGCCGTGCGCACGTTGGCACGCACCGAGATGTTCATCCCGATATACCCGGTCGCGCCCGAGAGCACCGCGCCGATGGCGAACCCGCCGGCGGTCGGCCAATGCAGGAAAAAGCCGAGGATCAGGAAGAGCACGATGCCGACAATGAGGATCGTCGTGTATTGGCGATTGAGATACGCCTTTGCCCCGGCCTGTACGGCTGCGGCAATCTCCTGCATCCGGTCATTGCCCGCCGGCAGACGCAGGATAGCGGTCGTCGAAACGATGCCGTAAAGGACGGCGAGTACACCGGCCGCAATAGCGGCCCACAGCCACATGGTGGCATCCATCAGGCATCTCCCCCGGATACTTAAAGGGCTATAAAAAAGGCCGCGAAGTGTACCAGATTGGTATTTGTCGATTGGCGCAAAGACGCCTGGTGGCGCTTTGCGCGGCCACGCGTCTTACTCGCTCAACCTTGATGGCTTGCTTTCGCACGGACGCCTCGCTGGCATCCTCATAGCTTGAATTCGGTTCGCAGGCGCTTGCGCACGGGGCTGCCCTTGATGCGGACATAATCGGGCAGGCCATCGCGATAGGGGGGATAGGCCTCACCGGCCATGAGCGGCTCGAGATAGCGACGGCAGGCGTTCGTGATCCCCAGGCCGTCCTCGGTGATGTACTCCGGCGGCAGCTTCTTCTCGCGGTTGGCCACCTCCGCCAGGGGGACGTGGCCGATCGTCCACTTGTAAGGCTTGGACGCCTTGCGGACGATGACCGGCATGACCGCGTTGACGCCTTTCACGGCCAGCTCGACGGCGGCCTTGCCCACGGCATATGCCTGATCGACGTCGACCTTGGAGGCGATGTGCCGCGCCGAGCGCTGCAGATAGTCCGCCACCGCCCAGTGGTACTTGTAGCCGTGCGCCTCGCGGACCATGTCCGCCACGACCGGTGCCGACGCCGCCCAGCTGGGCGTGGCCGAAGGCGTCGCGGGTGCCGGCCTCGGCCAGGAACTTGCCGTCCGGATACGCTGCGCCCTCCGAGACCACGACGACGCAGTAGCCGTACCGTGTCGACGCACTGCTTCACCCGCTCCAGGAACCGGTCCCTGTCGAACGGGATTTCGGGAAACAGGATGATGTGCGGCGGCTCGCCGGCCTTGCGGCCCGCGAGCCCCGCGGCCGCCGCGATCCAGCCGGCGTGGCGGCCCATCACCTCGAACACGAACACCTTGGTCGAGGTCCGAGCCATGGAGGCCACGTCGAGCGCCGCCTCGCGAGTGGACACCGCGACGTACTTGGCCACCGAGCCGAATCCCGGGCAGCAGTCGGTATGCGGCAGATCGTTGTCGACCGTCTTCGGCACCCCGACACAGGTGATGGGATAGCCGAGCGACTCGCCGATCTGCGAGACCTTCAGGGCCGTATCCATCGAGTCGTTGCCGCCGTTGTAGAAGAAGTAGCCGATGTCGTGAGCGCGAAAAACCTCGATCAGCCGCTCGTACTCCGCGCGGTTCTGGTCGATGCCCTTCAACTTGAAGCGTGCCGAGCCGAAGGCTCCGGCAGGCGTATGCTTGAGTCCGCGAATGGTGGCCGGACTTTCACGACTGACGTCGATCAGGTCCTCCGTCAGCGCGCCGACGATGCCGTCACGGCCGGCGTACACCTTCCCGATATACCGCGACTGCCGCATGGCAGTCTCGATGACACCGCAGGCGGAGGCGTTGATGACGGCAGACACACCGCCGGATTGGGCATAGAACGCGTTCTTTTTGGACGTCGCTTTTTTCATGGCACGCAGCATATCGCACGGCCGCCCGTTTGACCTCGCCGCCGGGCGCCGGTAACGTGACAAGCCTTTGGACGCAAGGTCTCGATAAATAGCATGCGCATCGTCCTGTTGGGGGCCCCGGGATCGGGGAAGGGCACGCAGTCTCAACGTCTCGTCAAGCGTCACGGCATACCGCAGGTCTCGACCGGCGATCTGCTGCGAGCCGCCGTGGCGAAGGGCACGCCTCTTGGCCTCAGGGCCAAGGAGGCCATGGACCTCGGCCGGCTGGTCGCCGACGAGATCGTCCTGGGCATGATTCGCGAGCGGCTGGCCGAGCCCGACACGCGGCCCGGCTTCATCCTGGACGGCTTCCCGCGCAACCTGGCGCAGGCCCGCGCCCTCGACGCGCTGCTCGGCGAGATCGGCAAGCCCCTCGATACCGTCGTGCAGATGGAGGTCGACTATGCCGAGCTTTTGCGCCGCATCTCCGGCCGGCGCACCTGCTCCGACTGCGGCAACGTGGTGAACCTCCTCACTGCACCGCCCGGCGAAGCGGAGCGCGAGCTGTGTCCGAAGACCGGCAAGCCTCACCGCCTGTTCCAGCGTCCGGATGACAACGAGGCCACCGTCGCCGAGCGCCTGAAAGTCTACGAGCAGCAAACCCGTCCGTTGGTGGACTACTACCGCCAGCAGGGTCTGCTCCGCACGATCGACGCGGAAGGCACCATGGCCCAGGTTGAGCAGCGATTGGAAGCGGCGCTGGCAATGCAAAGCGGGGCCGGGCCGTTCCCGGCCCCGCGGTGAAACGTGTAGGGTCTCGCGGAAATCGCCTCGGCGATTTTCGCCAATAAACCCAGGCGCGCGCCTAGCCTAGATCGCGGCCAGCAGCTTGTTGCCGATTACGGCGCGCCGCCAGCCGCGCAGCGCCGCGAGGTCCTCACCGCCTTCAGCCAAACGCTCGAGATCACGCCGGGTCGCCAGCACTTCCGGGCTGATGCCGAGCTCCGTTGCCACCGCCTGATTCACGGCACCGAGCTTCTTCACCAGCGCGCTTTGCGCCGGATCGGGGCGCTGCCGCATATCCAACGCCGGCGCAGGATCCGGAACATTCGCTGCCGCGATACAGGCCAGCAGCCCGTCGCCACTATGCCGCACTACACCGGCCGGCATGTCCGTGATCCCCTCCAACGCCGCCAGGGACCGCGGCACGCGCACGATCATCTCGCGCAACGCCGCATCGTCGAGAATCCACCCGCGCGGCCGATTTCGCTCCATGGCCCGGCGCTCGCGCCATGCGGCCAGCCCGCGCGCCAGCCGCTGCCGGGACGGGTCCAGGCCCCGCAGCCCCTTCAGGCGCCGCCAGGCTTCCTCCGGGTCGGTGACGAGCGCGCGGGTGTCGGCCAGCCCCGCGAGCTCCTCGGCGAGCCAACTCAGCCTGCCCAGCTTGTCGAGCTGCTCCTCGAGCGTCAGTTTCAACGGCACCAGATGACGCACGTCGTCGATCGCATACTCGATCTGCTCCGGCGACAGCGGCCGCCGCGACCAGTCAGTGCGCGTATGAGCCTTGGGCAAATCGATGCCGAGCAGCCGCCGGGTGAGCTCCGCATATCCGATCTGCGCGGCAAAGCCCGCGAGCGCGGCCGCGATCTGCGTATCAAACACCGGCCGCACGAGCCCGACGGCCGGCAGCAGAACTTCGAGATCCTGTCGCGAGGCATGCATCACCTTCACGACCTCGGCGGCGGTGAGCGGGCTCGCGAGCGGAGCGAGCTCGGTGACCGCGATCGGATCGACGCACACGGCGTCGTCTGCTGCCGACACCTGTATCAGGCAGAGCTCCGCGCGATAGGTGCGCTCGCGGAGGAATTCGGTGTCGAGACCGATGCTCGCGTGCCTCGCGAGGCGGGCTGCGAGATCGGTGACGGCGTCGGCAGTGTCGGCGATGTGCTGCAACGAAACGGAGGATGATCTGTAGAATCCGCGCTCATTATGCACGTACACATCCTCGGAGTTTGCGGGACCTTCATGGGCGGCATCGCCGCCATCGCGCGCGCCGACGGCCACCGCGTCACCGGCTCCGACCGCAACGTCTACCCGCCGATGAGCACGCAGCTCCAGGCGCTCGGGATCGAGCTCATCGAAGGCTACGGCGCGGCGCAGCTCGACCCCGCGCCGGATGTGGTGGTCGTCGGCAATGTCATGACGCGCGGCCAGCCCGTCGTCGAAGCGCTGCTCGACCGCGGGATTGCCTATGCATCGGGTCCGGAGTGGCTCGCGCGCGAGGTGCTGCGCGACCGTTGGGTGCTTGCCGTGGCGGGAACGCACGGCAAGACCACCACCTCCTCGCTCCTCGCCTGGATTCTCGAGCACGCGGGACTCGAGCCCGGGTTCCTGATCGGCGGCGTGCCCGCGAACTTCGCGACCAGCGCGCGGCTCGGCGCGGCGCCCTTCTTCGTCATCGAGGCGGACGAGTACGATACCGCCTTCTTCGACAAGCGCGCGAAATTCGTCCATTACCGCCCGCGTACCGTGATCCTGAACAACCTCGAGTACGACCACGCGGATATCTATCCGGACATCGCCGCGATCGAGCGGCAGTTTCATCACCTGGTGAGAACGGTGCCGGGCAGCGGCCGTATCGTTTGGAATGCCGCGGACGAGCGTCTGAAGGAGACGCTGGCGATGGGATGCTGGACCCCGCGAGAGGGCTTTGCGGGCCATGCTTCTGCGGACGTGCACTGGGCGGGTCGCGCTGCCGGCGGCGTCGAGGACTTCTCCTGCTTCGAGGTTCTCGAGGAGGGACGGCCGCGGGGTACCGTACAGTGGGGACTCATCGGCGCGCACAACATGGAGAACGCGCTCGCGGCAATCGCGGCAGCGCGACACGCCGGCGTCCCCGTCGAGCGCGCAGTCGAGGCTCTGCATTCGTTCGCTGGGGTGGCCCGACGCATGCAACTTCGCGGCGAAGTGAACGGCGTGCGTGTGTACGACGACTTCGCGCATCACCCGACGGCCATCGCAACCACGGTCGATGGACTGCGACGGCGCGTCGGATCGGCGCGGATCGTTGCCGTCCTGGAGCCGCGCTCCAACACCATGCGCATGGGCGTTCACCGCGATCAGCTAGCGCCCTCCCTGGCGGGCGCGGACGAGGTTTGGCTGTATACCCCGCCCGATCTTGGTTGGGACCCGGCGACGGTGGTTGCCGCCCTGGGCGGGCGCGGTCATGCCCGCAGCGACGTCTCGGTGCTGGCGCGCGACCTCGCGCAGACCCTGCGTCCCGGTGACCAGGCGCTCATCATGAGCAACGGCGGCTTCGGCGGACTTCACGGCAAGCTTCTGGCGGAGCTCGGACGGCGCGCATAAAAGCGTCCGAGGCCGATTCCCAACACCACCGTCCAGGCGAGCACCAGCCAGCCGGTGAAGCCATCGTGCCGGCTGAGGAGAAAGCCGAGCGGGGCGGCGCGATTCGCTTGCGCCAGCCCGTGCACCACCAACATCACCCAGACCCAGCCGGCGTGCAGCCCCATTCCCGCCGCAATGTTGCCGGTGATCGAGCGCACGAGCGCCAGCACCACTCCGACCGCCGTCAGGCAGAGAAAGGCATCCGCAATGCCGAGAGGATGGTCGAAGGACTGCAGCGTGCCATGAAGCAGCGCGACGCCGCTCCACGCGGAGACCTGCGCCGCGGGGATGTGGAAGCTGCCGAGAAAGTGCGTCCATGAGTAGACGATCGAGGTCAACACGATCGCGGCGACGGTGCCGGACTGCCGCTGAATGCCGGTGAACATCGCGCCGCGCAGCGCCGTCTCTTCGATGAGGGCTACCGCGAGGCCGCTCGCGAGCCGCTTCGCGACCAGCGCGGCAACTGCCCCGGCGCTGTCGCCGGCCGCCTGGTGAAAATCGAGCAGTCCCAGGGCCGCCATGGAGGCCGCCACCGCCGTCATCGTGACCGCGCCGAGCGCGAGCCCCAGGGACAGCTCGCGCAGGAAGACCCGCCGCGGCGCTCCGTACCCGAGGCTGGCGCGGTCCGCGAGCCGCAGCCGGCGCGCCAGCAGCAGGAATCCCACCAGAAACGCCAGCATGCCGATCCGCTCCCCGATGCGATGGAACGGAAAGTCGAAATGGCCATGCAGCAGCAGCCATGCCGGATAGGTGAGCGCCGCCATTGCCGCAAGGCTCACTGCGATCAACAGCAGAAACCAGGCGAAAGCGCGCATCGGGCGAATCGTCGGAAGGGGCGCGCAATGTACGGGAAAGCCGCCTTCGGGCGCAAATATCCACTAATGCGGCATATCGATGTGAACGCGCGAGCTGTCGCTCTGGTGGTGCGCGTGGGCGCGCTTCGACAATGCGCGCCAGTCATCACGCGAGCGGAGAGCCGCCATGCAGCAGTCCAGGGCAAGACAGATATTGCAGTCTCTCATCCAGGGGATCGACCCGGTCACCGGCCAGGAGTTGCCGCGCGAGACGGTGCTGCAGCACGCCGATGTGCTGCGCGCGCTGCTCGCTGGACTCTCGGCGCTGGAGCTGACGGCCGCGCGCGCACAGCGGCGCGCGCAGCTGCCCGACAACGTCGGTCAGGCGTGGACAACCGATGAGGAGAGCAAACTGGTCGGAGAGTTCAGGAGCGGTGAAAGCCCGGAGGTCATCGCGCGCAAGCACGGACGGACGCTGCGCGCCATCGAGGCGCGTCTGGAGAAGCTTGGACTCATCACGGCGGAGGAGCGGACGACGCGTGGTGGCTTCAGCGGAGTTTCCGACGCGCAGCCACGGTCACGGGGCACTCGCGGCGGTATACTGCGGCGCAAGAGGGCGCAGCGCCGCTCGAGATGAGTCGAAGATCGCGGCCGAAGCCGCTGCCGTTTCCCGTGCCGCAAGATCCAACAAACCCGGTCGTCATCTGGTTCGGCAGAATCGGTGACATGATCATGCTGAGCACACTGCTCGAGATCCTTCATCGGAGGTTCGGGCGGCCGTGCCGCATCATTGGCGCAGGCGCATGGACGACGGAGATCTACCGCGCGCATCGCGACGTCGCCGAAGTCATATGTCTGGGGCGGCATACGGCTTTCTTCTTCGACCGAGAATGGTGGCGAGCGCGACGCGTACTGCGCGCCGCTGCCGCCGCGCCCGTGTACGTTTGCGAGGACTTTCCGCATAAGTTGCCGCGCATCACGCGCTTGCTGCGGTGGAGCGGTACACCGGCCAGCCGCTGCGTCGTCATGGCGGATATGCTCGCGGCGGCGCAGAGCCGCGGGCAGGCGCCCGAGCACTGGGTGGACCGGCTCGTCGCGCTCGGGCGGTGCACTCCGGCCGCGTTTCGAGAAGCCGACTTCCCCTGGCCGGAGCCGCCGCCGCGTTGCGCGCCGCGGCTCGAGACCACCCCCGCTGAGCGCGTGGAATGCGAGACGTGGCTCGCCTCGCAAGGATGGCTCGCGCGACCGCTCGTGCTCGTGCAGCCCGGCAATCAACGCACCATGAAGGGCGGGGCCCGGCCGGCATCGCGGGACGACCACAAAGCATGGCCGGTAGAGCGCTGGGCGGAGCTGCTGCAGCACGTTCAGCAGCATCTGCAGAGACGGCTGCCGCAGGCGCTCATCGTCCTCGTCGGGGCGCCGCAGGAAGCAGCGTTTCTCGAGCTGATCCGCACCGCGGCGAGGCTGCCGTCGATCGGCATCGCCGTGTTGCCGCTGCGACGGCTGTTTGCACTGTGCGAGCGGTCGCACGACATGATTTCCGTGGATACCGGTCCCGCGCATGCCGCGGCTGCGGTTGGATTACCGCTCGTCGTCCTCTTCGGCGCCTACCCGTCCCAGGTGTGGCAACCGCGCAGCGCCGTCGGCTCGCCGGTGATCGGTGTGGGGGGACCGCCGGTGGCGAGCCGCCTGGACGAAATTCCCGAGCAGGCGGTGTTTGCTGCCTGGTGCGGACTGCTCGACCGCTTGCAGGCTGATCCGGCCCCGACGGATCGTGCTGCGAGCTGACGGAGGCAACGTTGGCTTCTTTGACCATCGAGACGGCAACGGCGCTGCGGCGCATGGCGGCGAAACTCCTCGGCGAGTACACGCCGCCGCGGCTGCAACACACCCGGGACTTGCTCACGGAGCTCGAGGGCGCGCTCGCCCGCCAGTCGGTGACGGGTGAGTGGGCGGGACTCGCCGCGGACATCACCCGCTCCATCGAGCAAGGCAGCGCCGATGCCTTCCTGCGCCTGCCGCCGGTGATGAAGACCGTCCATCCGCGCATCCGCTCGCGCTCGCCCGACTACCTGCGCTACCTCTTCGCCTCCAGTCGGTTCACGGCGGATATCCAGCGGGCGCTGACGGAGTCGCCTGTCGGCAGGCCGCTCGTCAATCCGCACTATCCTCTGAGCAGCCCGCTGCTGGTGCAGCACGGCTATCACCTGGTGCGGCTGTTGGAAGCCACGGACCTCGACCTTCGGACGCTGCGCCTGGTAGTCGATTTCGGTGCCGGCTACGGCAGCTTCTTTCGGCTGTTACGCAACCTCGGCTATCGGGAGCGCTATCTCATCTGGGACCTGCCGGTCATGTGTGCCCTGCAGCGGTTCTATCTGCGCAATGTTTTCCCGACCGGACCGGGCAGCCAGCCGCCCGGCAATCTCGAGTGGCTGGTTTCCGGCGATCCGGCGTCCGCGGCCACGGTGTGCCGTCACTGTGCGGAGCATCAACCTGCGCTCTTCATCGCGACGTGGTCGCTCAGCGAGACGCCACTCGCCGTGCGCGAGCGGATCGCACCGGCGCTCGCCGGCTTCAGCCATATCCTGTGCGCCTACCAGCGCCGGTTCGGCGAGCACGACAACGTGCAGTACTTCCGGTCGCTGGAGAAGTCCCTGCCGGGCTTCGCCTGGCAACATGCCGAGTGCCCGATTTTCCACGGCAACTTCTACCTGATCGGTAAGCGCTCAGCTGGATAGGACATAGGCACAGGATGTGCCCCGCCGCCGCAGGTGGCGGACGTTGAGCAAAAAACCACGCTTTTTTGCTCAACGCGCGCTGGGCCAGGCAGGATGCCCGGATCCAGCGCCTTTAAGCGAGCAACTGCTCGAAATCGGCGGCAATGCGCTCGAGTGAGAAGCGGGCGCACGCCCAATCGCGGCCGGCCGCGCCCATCAGCCGCCGCCGCTCGGGGTCGCGGATGAGGGCGAGTACCGCGCTTGCGAGCGCGTCGGGGTCACCGGGGGCGACTCCCAGGCCCGTGCTGTCAGGGACGAAGGTCTCGGGCAATCCCCCCGCGAGGCTCGACACTACGGGTACGGTGACCGCCTGCGCCTCGACGGAGACGCGCCCGAAGGGCTCCGGGTAGATCGACGGCACCGCGAGAATGTCGAGCGCCGGGTACAAGGCGGCCATGTCGGCCTCCCAGGCCTCGAGCCGATGGCGGCGCGCATGCGGCGAGCGCGCGACCCGCTGCCGCAGGGCTGCGGTGTCCTCGCCATCGCCCACCCACAACATGCGCGCGGGTGCGTCGCCGGCGAGGATCCGCTCGGTGGCATCGAACAGAGTGAAGATGCCTTTCGCCTCGATCATCCTGCCGACATAACCAACGACGACATCCGAGTCGCCGTAGCCGAGGCGTGCTCTGGTGCTCGCCCTCGCGGCAGCCGACGGCCGGAAGCGCTCCGTGTCGATCGGGTTATAGAGAACGGCGGCATGCTCCACGCTCATTCCCTGGCGCCGGTACTCCTCGCGGTGGAAACACGACACCAGTATGAAGCGGTCGGTCCGATGGGATAGGAGATGGCGCGTCCGCGGCTTCGCCGGGGCATCGTGCCAATGGCGGAAGAGCGCCACCCGGGCGCCCGTGAGGCGGCGAACGGCGAGCAGCATCCGGTAGAAGCGCGGATCGTTCGAGACCATCCAGTCCGGGCGCTGCCGTATCGCCAGGCGCAGCAAACCCGTGGCGATGCGAATGCCGCGACTTCGGCCCGGGCGTATCGCCAGCAGCGGTACCCGTGCCTGCTGCAACAGAGCCGCCACCGGGCTGCCCCCGATCACGAGACAGCGCACGTCGTGTCCGCGCCGCGCCATCGCAGTCGCCAGGGCGGCGATGTGCTGCTCGGTTCCATAGCCGCGAGTGCTGGATTCGGCGAACAGCAGTCTCATTGCGGCGTTATACCGTATGGGCAATCATCGCCGCCATGAGCGCCATCCTCTTCTTCGATCCCGTCTGCGGCCGGCCGTACGACACCGAGACGCTGCGGCGCGAGGCGATGGGTGGCACGGAAGCGACCGTGGTGCGGGTTGCCGATGCTCTTGGCGCGTTCGTCGTGCAGCACAACCGCACTGACGCAAGCGGCCGCTATCTGCCGCCGCGGTGCGATCGCGCCATCACTCATGCGATCGTCAACCGCGACTCGCGCGCCGTGGCGAGAGTGCGCGAGCTATATCCCAACGCGCGCGTCCACCTCTGGCTGCACGACCGGGTGCGGCCGCGCTCGAAACGCGCCAGGAGAATTGCAGCGGACGCCCGCCTGCTGCGCGACCTGGCCGTCAACGTGATCTGTGTTTCCGAGACGCAGCGGCATTCGGTCGCGGCGGCTCTCCGTTGGATGGGCGTGAGCGACCGCGTCTCGGCGTGCACCATCTACAACCCCGTGGACGACGATTTGCAGCCGGACGGTTCGCCGATCGATGACCGTAAGCTCGTGTTCCTGTCGTCTCCCAACAAGGGCCTGAAGTTCACGCTCGATGCGTTCGGCGCCGTGAGAAGAGCGATGCCCGACATGCGCCTCGTGGTCGGTAATCCCGGCTACAAGGCCGGCGGGGCTCCGAGGCTCGATGGCGTCGAATACCTCGGTCCGCAGCCGCAGCAGCGCATGCATGCCGAGGCCCGCACGGCGCTGTGCACGTTTTTCCCCAATTTCGTCATCCCCGAGACCTTCGGCCTCGTATTCGCCGAGTCGAAGGCGCTCGGGACACCGGTGCTCACCCACGATTGCGGCGCCGCGCTGGAGGTTCTGGGGGATCCGGCGCAGGTGCTGCCGGTGACGGCCGGGAAGCGCCTTTATGAGGCGCTGCTCAGCGACCTTCCGGGCGGCTGGCGCCGCGGGCCCGCCCGGGCCGCGGCAGCCCTTGGTCTCTTCGACATCTACGTGGAGCGTATTCGGCACTGGCGCGCGGGTGCTCGACCCGCGACGGAGCCCGATCCGCGCTTCCGCCTCTCGGCGGTTGCGCAGCGCTGGCGTGAGATGCTGGCGACATGAGTTTCCACGGTACCATGACGCCATGACGGGCCAACCGCTGCGTCCCTTCGTCATCAAGCTTGGCCGTATCGGCGATATGGTCATGCTGACGGCGGCGATACGGCTGCTTCATGCGCGTTACGGCAATCCGTGTTACGTCGTCGGATCGGATGCATGGGCACCCGGCGTCTACCTCGGCTTGGACGAGGTCGCGCAGTGCTGGTCACTGCCGCGCAAGGCGCCGTTCCCGTTGGGGCTCGCCTGGCCGGCCATCCTGCGCGCGCTGCGCAGCAGCGAGCCCGGTCCGGTCTACGTCTTCGAGCATCATCCGCCGCAGGTGCGCAGAATTCGCCGCCTGCTGCGCGCCGGCGGCGTCGACCCGCGCCGCTGCCTCTTCATCGACGAAGCGCCGGGGACGGAGCTTCCGTGGATCGATGTAATCCTGCGGTTCGCGAGGCGAACGCCCGCCGCGCTGAGCGCGGCCGATTACCCCGAGCCCGCAGGCAGCGGCACGTGGTGTCCGCGGCTGCGGGTCCTCGAGGCGGAGCGCGCGGCGCGCGATCGCTGGCTGGGCTCGCGCGGCTTTCGCGGTCAACCCCTCATCCTCGTGCAACCCGGCAATCACCGCACCATGGGCCGCCGGAGGCTGCGAAACTGGCGCGGGCGCGACGACAAGGTCTGGCCGATCGAGCGCTGGGTGCAACTGCTGCACCTGCTCCATGGCCGCATGCCGGAGGCAATGCTCGTACTCAGGGGCGCCGCGGCCGAGATGCCGCTGCTCGAGGCCGTCCGTGCCGCTGCGGCGCTACCGTGCGTGATTCCCGCCAGCACGCAGCTGCGCCCGCTCTTTGCGCTGTGCGAGATCGCCCATAGCATGATTTCGGTGGATTCGGGGCCCGCTCATGCGGCAGCGGCGCTCGGGCTGCCGCTCGTCGTTCTCTACGGCATCCAATCACCGCGGGTCTGGTTGCCGCGCAGCTCGAATGGCTCGGCCGTCATGGCGCTCGGCGGGCCACCCGAGCTCGAGCGAGTGGATCAGATCCCTGTCGCCGCCGTGTTCGAGGCCTGGTGCCGGGCGGCTCAGGCGGCGGCCCAAGCTGACTTGGAGCTTCCCGCGGCGCCGCCTTCGAGCCAGACGACCTCGGTCACGATGGAGCCGTCAGCCTTGAGCTCGAGCGTGCGATAACCGGGCGGGCGCCGGTCGACCGCGAACTGCTCGGCGCGCGGCAGGAATTGCGCGCAGGTCGACGGCGTCGCGAGCAGCCGCACGCCTTTGCGCACCGCGTCGTAGCTCTGGTGCACATGGCCCCAGACGATGCCGCGAACGTTCGGATGCCGATCGATGACGTCGAAAAACTCGGCGCCATTCTGCAGCCCGACACGGTCGAGCCAACGGCTGTCCATGGGCACCGGGTGATGGTGCAGACACACGAGCGCATGGCGCTGCGGTGCGCCGGCGAGCGCCGACTCCAGCGCGGCCAAGCCCTCGGCGCTCATCCGTCCGGCGGCAGATCCCGAAACGGTACTGTCGAGCAACACGATGCGCCAGAGCCCGAAGTCGACGGCTCCGCCGATGACGAACGGGGCGCCGTCGAGCTCGCGGCGCATCGCCTCCGGCTCATCGTGGTTGCCGGGCAGACAGAGCACCGGCACCCGCAGGTCGCTCAGCAGGCGCTTGAAATGGACATATCCCGCGGGATCGTCCTGGACGAGATCGCCCGTCACCAGGACCGCGTCCGGCGGCCAGTCGCGCTGCCGGGCGTTGGCTAGGGTTGCCTTGAGCGAGGGCAGCGTGGCAATGCCACGCAGCAGCTCGCGCTCGCCGCCGTAGAGATGCGGATCCGTGAGATGAGTCAAACGCACGACGCTCGATGTCATTGCAGAAGCGTATCAGAGAGCCACGCGCCGTCTGCAGTGAACTGGGTCGCGCCGAGCCTGTAAGGTTGCGGAAATCTGCACCAGTACGCCGTTGTCACGCCGATACTGTGATCCTCGCCAACCGAACATAAGTCGTTGTCGGGTCGTTGCGACGCCCGCCGTCGCCGGCTCACAGGTGAAGGGCCCGTTCATACACCGAACGGGCGGCTCACATGCTGGGACGCCCTTGCGCCGCAGCGAGGCAGGCATGCTGCGGGTGCGACGCAGGGCAGCGCCGGGCTGCACAACACGATTGAGCAGCGAGGGCGTCTGATGGACAATGCGCGGCCGTTTTCCTGGCGCACTTCGTTACACGCAGGCGGATCTCAGGGTCTTCCGCACCGGAGCACGTATGTCCACTCGCCGTGAGCTTGCCAATGCCATCCGCGCTCTTGCGATGGACGCGGTGCAGCGCGCCAATTCGGGGCACCCCGGCATGCCCATGGGCATGGCGGACATCGCCCAGGTGCTGTGGAGCGACTTCCTCAAGCACAACCCGGGCAATCCGCGCTGGCCCGACCGCGACCGCTTCGTGCTCTCGAACGGCCACGGCTCGATGCTGCTGTACTCGCTGCTGCATCTGACCGGTTATCCGCTCGCGCTCGAGGAGATCAAGAATTTCCGCCAGCTCGGCAGCCATACCGCGGGCCATCCGGAGCACGAGCCGGCGCTCGGCATCGAGACCACTACCGGCCCGCTCGGCCAGGGACTCGCCAACGCCGTCGGCATGGCGCTGGCGGAGAAGCATGCTGGCCGCGCAGTTCAACCGCCCCGGATTCGCCGATCGTCGATCACTACACCTATGTGTTCTGCGGCGACGGCTGCCTGATGGAAGGCATCTCGCACGAGGCCTGCTCGCTCGCCGGCACGCTGGGGCTCGGCAAGCTCATCGTCTTCTACGACGACAACGGCATCTCCATCGACGGCAAGGTCGAGGGCTGGTTCACCGACGACACCGCCGGAGCGCTTCGAGGCCTACGGCTGGCACGTGGTCCGAGCGTCGACGGCCATGACGCGGAGGCGGTGGCGCGCGGCGATCCGCGCCGCCCGCGCCGAGACGACGCGCCCGTCGCTGATCTGCTGCAAGACCATCATCGGCTGGGGCGCGCCGCACAAGGCAGGGCACCGCGGCAAGCGCACGGCGAGGCGCTGGGTGCGGACGAAGTGGCCGGCGCGCGCAAGGCAACTCGGCTGGCCGTACCCGCCGTTCGTCGTGCCCGCCGAGCTGCGCGCGGCCTGGGACCATCGCAGCAGCCGGGCGCGGCCGCGGAGGCGGCCTGGCGGGAGCTGTTCGCGCGCTACGCGCAGCGCTTACCCGGAGCTCGCGCCGCGAGTTCGAGCGGCGCATGCGCGGCGAGCTGCCGCAGAGCTGGAGCGACACCGCGGCGCCAGGCGCTGGCCGCCGGGCTCGCGCAGCAGCGCGCCGCAGGCGACGCGCCAGTCCTCGCAGGCCACGCTCAACGTGATCGGCGCCGGCGCTGCCGGAGATTGTTCGGCGGCTCGGCCGACCTGACCGGCTCCAACAACACGCTGTTCAAGGGCTGCGCGCGAGCATCGCGCCCGAGGACGCGACCGGCAACTACATGCACTACGGCGTGCGCGAGTTCGGCATGACGGCCGTCATGAACGGCATCGCGCTGCACGGCGGCTTCATTCCCTACGGCGGCACCTTCCTGGTGTTTTCCGACTACGCGCGCAACGCGGTGCGCCTGGCCGCGCTGATGCAGCACGCGCGTCATGCTCGTCTACACGCACGACTCGATCGGCCTGGGCGAGGATGGCCCCACGCACCAGCCGATCGAGCACCTGACGAGCCTGCGCGCCGATGCCGAACCTGAGCGCTGTGGCGGCCCTGCGATGCGGTCGAGACCGCGGTCGCCTGGACGCGAGCGATCGAGCGGTCACGGGCCCGACGGCGCTGGTGCTGACGCGCCAGGCCCTGCCGCAGCAGCCGCGCACGGCGGCAGCAGCTGGCAACGTCCGCCGCGGCGGCTACGTGCTGATCGACTGCCAGGGCACGCCCGAGTGCCTCGTGATCGCGCACCGGCTCCGAGGTCGCCATCGCCGCGCAGGCGGTGAGCGCGCTCAATGCCGCGCGGCAGGCGCGTGCGGCTGGTGTCGATGCCCTCGACCGAGGTCTTCGACGCCCAGGACGAGCGCCTACCGCGAGTCCGTGCTGCCGCGCGGCGGTGCGCGCGCCGGCTGGCGGTGGAGGCGGGCGCGACGCGGTCTGGTGGCGCTACGTCGGCAACGCGCGGCCGCGTCTCGGCATCGATCACTTCGGCGCCTCGGGCAAGGCGCCCGGAGCGTGTTCAACACATTCGGCTTTACGGCCGAGATGTCGCAGCAGGACAGATTCGCGAATTCGATGGAAGGGATGAGACGCAATGACGCTGAAGGTCGGGATCAACGGCTACGGGCGCATCGGCCGCAACGTGCTGCGCGCACTGTACGAGGGCGCAAGCGCACCGACGAGATGCAGATCGTCGCGATCAATGATCTGGGCGACGCCAAGACCAACGCGCACCTGACGCGCTATGACACCGTGCACGGCCGCTTCGCGCGGCGAGGTGCAAGGTCGACGGCGACGCGCATGGTCGTCAACGGCGACCGCATCAAGGTGCTCGCCGAGCGCGATCCGGCGAAGCTGCCCTGGGGCGACGCTCGGCGTCGAGATCGTGCTCGAGTGCACCGGCCTGTTCACCAGCAAGGCCAAGGCCGGCACGCACCTGAAGGGCGGCGCGAAGCAGGTCGTGATCTCGGCGCCGGGCGGCGAGGATGTCGACGCCACCATCGTCTACGGCGTCAACCACAGCGTGCTGAAGGCGAGCTCACACGGTCATCTCCAATGCCTCGTGCACCACCAACTGCCTGGCGCCGGTGGCCAAGGTGCTGCACGACAAGCGTCGGCATCGTCGCCGGCGTCATGACCACGATCCACTCCTACACCAACGACCAGGTGCTCACCGACGTCTATCACTCGGACCTGCGCCGCGCGCGCTCGGCCACGCATGTCGCTGATCCCGACCAAGACCGGCGCCGCCGCGGCGGTCGGACTGGTGCTGCCGGAGCTCAAGGGCAAGCTCGATGGCTTTGCGATCCGCGTGCCGACCATCAATGTGTCGCTGGTCGACCTCACCTTCACGGCCAAGCGCGCCACCAGGTCGAGGAAATCAACAAGCTGATGCAAGGCGGCGGCCGCCGGCCCGCTGCAAGGGCATCCTCGCCTACAACGACGCGCCGCTGGTGTCGGTCGACTTCAACCACGATCCGCACTCGTCGATCTTCGACGCCACGCTGACCAAGGTCATCGACGGCACGCTGGTCAAGGTGTGCGCCTGGTACGACAACGAGTGGGGCTTCTCCAACCGCATGCTCGACACCACGCTCGCCTGGTCGCGGCCATAGGCCACGCCGATGAAAGTGCTGCGCATGACGGACCTGGACCTGCGCGGCAAGCGCGTGCTGATCCGCGAGGATCTGAACGTGCCGGTGCAGGACGGCGTCGGTCACCAGCGATGCGCGCATCCGCGCGGCGCTGCCGACCATCCGCTAGCGCTCGATCAGCAGCGCGCAAGGTGTTCATCCTCTCGCATCTCGGGCGGCCCGAGGAGGGCAAGTTCGACGCGGCGCTGTCGCTCGCGCCGGTGGCGGCGCGCCTGTCGGAGCTGCTCGGCAAGCCGGTGCCGCTGCGCAAGGACTGGCTCGACGGGGTCGACTGCGCAGCCGGGCAGCGCGGTGCTGTGCGAGAACGTGCGCTTCAACAAGGGCGAGAAGAAGGACGACGAGGCGCTGGCGCGCCGGATGGCCGGCGCTGTGCGACGTGTTCGTCATGGATGCCTTCGGCACCGCGCATCGGGCCGAGGCCAGCACCCACGGCGTGGCGAGCTTCGCGCCAGTGGCCTGCGCGGGGCCGCTGCTGGTGGGCGAGCTCGAGGCGCTCGAGCGCGCGCTCGAGAAGCCGGCGCGGCCGCTGGTGGCGATCGTCGCCGGCTCGAAGGTGTCGACCAAGCTCACGGTGCTCGAGTCGCTGCTCGACAAGGTCGACAAGCTGATCGTCGGCGGCGGCATCGCCAACACCTTCCTGGCCGCGACCGGCGTGGAGGTCGGCAAGTCGCTGTACGAGACGGAGATGCTCGACGTCGCGCGCCGCGCTCATGCACGCAGGCGCGCGAGCGCGGCGCGGAGATTCCGCTGCCGATCGACGTCGTGGTGGCGCAAGGAATTCGCCGCCACCGCGCACGCCGACGTGCGGCCGGTGCACGAGGTGCGCCGACGACGAGATGATTCTCGACATCGGTCCGGACACCGCCGAGCGCTGCAGCGAGCATGCTGCAGATCGGCGGGCACCATCATCTGGAACGGCCCGGTCGGCGTGTTCGAGTTCGAGCAGTTCGGCGAGGGCACGCGCGCCGATCGCCCAGGCGATCGCGCGCAGCAAGGCGTTCTCGCTCGCCGGCGGCGGCGACACGCTGGCGGCGATCGAGAAGTACGGCGTCGAGGACGGCATTTCCTACATCTCCACCGGCGGCGGCGCATTCCTCGAGTTCGTCGAAGGCAAGACGCTGCCGGCGGTGGCCGTGCTCGAGCAGCGCGCCCGCGAGCTGAGGCCGATAGCCTTGATGCTGCAGCGCACCAAGATCGTCGCCACGCTCGGGCCGGCGACCGACGACCCGAGGTGGTCGCCGGACATGATGCAGGCCGGCCTGGATGTCGGCGCGCTCAACGCCTCGCACGGCACGCGCGATTCGCAGCGCCGGCGCGTCGAGATGGTGCGCGAGGCGGCGCGCGAGCGCCGACCGCTGCGTCGGCCTGCTGGCTCGACCTGGCCGGACCGAAGATCCGCATCGAGAGCTTTCGCGACAGGCAAGGTGCATGCTCGCCGAGGGCGCGCCGTTCACGCTCGACACCGCGCTCGATCCCGAAGGCCGGCACCGATCGACGAGGTCGGCGTGCGCCTACAAGGATCTGCCCAAGGACGTCGCCGCGGGCGACACGCTGCTGCTCGACGACGGCCAGATCGTGCTCGACGTCGAGCAGGTCGGCGGCACGCGCATCGACACGCGTGTGCGCGTCGGGCGGCGAGCTGTCGGATCGCAAGGGCCTGAACCGCCAGGGCGGCGGCATCTCGGCGCCGGCGATCTCCGACAAGGATCGCGAGGACATCCGCTTCGCGGCCGAGGAGCGGCATCGACTATCTGGCGGTCTCCTTCGCGCGCGACGCCGCCGACATCCGCGGCGCGCACGCTCGTTGCGCGCAGGCGGCGCGGCGAGGCGCGCATCGTGGCCAAGATCGAGCGGCACGAGGCGCTCGACAACCTGCCGGGCATCATCGACGCTCACCGACGTCGGTCATGGTGGCGCGCGGCGATCTGGGCGTGGAGATGGGCTACGCCGAGCTCACCGGGCTGCAGAAGACCATCATCCACCAGTCGCTGCAGCCGCAATCGCGTGGTGATCACGGCCACGCAGATGATGGAGTCGATGATCCAGAACCCGATGCCGACGCGCGCCGAGGTCAGCGACGTCGCCAACGCGGTGCATCGACGGCACCGACGCGGTGATGCTGTCGGCCGAGACCGCGGCCGGGACGTTTCCCGGTCAAGGCCGTGCAGGCGATGGCGGAGGTCATCCGCGGCGCCGAGAAATACCAGCTCGGCTCACACGCGCGTCGCGGCATCGCGCCGAGGAGGAGTTCGGCGACACCGAAGAGGCGATCGCCATGGCCGTCATGTACACGGCCAACCACATGAGGGTGCGCGCCATCGTCGCGCTGACCGAGTCGGGCATGACGCCGCTGTGGATGTCGCGCATCCGCTCCGACATTCCGATCTATGCCTTCACGCGCCACGAGGCTACGCGCCGCCGCGTGACGCTGTATCGCGGCGTCTACCCGGTTCTGTTCGACATCACGCACACCGAGTCCGCTGCCGCCCTCTACAGCGCGATCTTCGCGCGGCTGCTCGAGCTGCGGCCTGGTGGAGCGCAACGATCTGGTGATCCTCACCAAGGGCGAGCTGTCGGGCGTGTCAGGGCGGCACCAACTCGATGCAGATCCTGCAGGTTGCTTAGTTTATTGGCGCAAATCGCTCCCGGCGATTTGCCCGGCCAGCCCGTGACAGGGATTCACGTCGCGGCCCAGGGAACGGCCCTGGGCCGCTTGGTTAATCGCTTTCGGGCGCGGCTGCGACAGGGGTTGTAATCCTCGGGGGAGCCCGCGTGGCATTATTGGTCGATGGACGCGCCCATCGACGTCGCGAAAAAGCCACTGGCGCGCCCGACCGTCGGGCTGGTCCTGACCGGCGGCGGCGCGCGCTCGGCGTATCAGGTCGGCGTGCTGCTCGCGCTGACGCGAGCTGCTGCCGCGCGCCCGTAATCCCTTCCAGGTCATCGTCGGCACCTCCGCCGGGGCGGTGGCCGCCAGTGTGCTGGCGGCCGAGGCGCACCGCTGGCGGCGTGCGGTCGCGGGGCTCGAGCGCGTCTGGGCCAACTTCCGCACCGGCCAGGTCTTCCACGTGAGTTCGGGCACATGCTGCGCGCCGGCATGCACTGGGTGCTGGCGCTGGTTTCCGGCGGCCTCCTGCTGTCGCCGCCCAAGGCGCTGCTCGACAACACGCCGCTGCGGCAGCTGCTGGGAACCCACGTCGACTGCGCGAGCATTCATCGCAGTATCGCGCGCGGACATCTGCAGGGCTTTGCGCTCTGCGCCACGAGCTACGCCACCGGGCACTCGGTCGCCTTCTTCGACGGCAGGGAGTCGATCCCCGAGTGGACCCGCGCGCAGCGCATCGGACGACGCGTGGAACTGACCCTCGATCACCTGATGGCGAGCTCGGCGATCCCGCTGCTGTTCCCGCCGATGGGCATCGGCCAGGAATACTTCGGCGATGGCGCGATGCGCCAGTTGAATCCGCTGAGTCCTGCCATCCATCTCGGCGCCGACCGCCTGCTGGTCATCGGCGTGCAGGCGCGGCGGGCGGCCGGCGTGGGCGCCGGCAGCGGCACCAGCCGCTCGATGCCGACTCCGGGCGAGGTGCTCGGCTACATGCTCGACACGTTGTTCACCGACCAGATCTATGGCGACCTCGAGCAGATCGAGCGCATCAATCAGCTGGTGCAGGAGGCGCCCTTCGCCGCGCGGGGCCTGAGGCACGTGGATACCCTGATGCTCGCCCCGAGCGTCGATCCGCGCGAAGTCGCCGGCCGATACACGAGTGAGATGCCTCGAAGTCTGCGCGCGCTGCTGCGGGTCATCGGCGGCCGCGACGTGTCGGGATACCAGCTCGCGAGCTACCTCATGTTCGAGGCGGGCTACACCCGGGCGCTCATCGAGCTGGGCTACCGCGATGCCATGGAGGCGAGATCAGCGCTGGTCGCCTTCATGAACGGCGAGCGGCTGCCGCCCCTCATGACCGCTGCCGGCGTCCAACAGGCAACCTAAGTTTACTGGCGCAAATCGCTCCCGGCGATTTGCTCGGCCCCGTCCCTGCGCCGAGCCCTTCGGGCCGGCATTCGCCGTCCAGAATCGCTCCTGCGATTTTGTGCGCGAGCGCGCCCTGTGACAGGGATTCAGCCCGCGGCCCCGGGAACGGCCCGGGGCCGCTCACCGGATCGCTTTCGGGCGGTTCAACTGATTAGCGCGGCAGACTCGTGTGGCGCGCTGTAACGGTGGGAAACTCCCGGCCGAACTGCGCCACCAGCTTGTCGACGATGTAGACCGAGCGGTGCTGGCCGCCGGTGCAGCCGACCGCCACGGTGAGATAGCCGCGGTTGCTCGCCTGGTACTCGGGAATCCGCGCGCGCGATGAACTGCGCGATGTCCTCGATCAGCGCCGCGACGTTGGTCTGCGCCTTCGAGGAAGCGGATGACCGCGGCGTCGCGCCCGGTGAGGCCGCGCAGCGCCGGCTCCCAGTAGGGGTTGGGAAGCGAGCGCGCGTCGAACACGAAGTCGGCATCGCCCGGAATGCCGTGCTTGAAGCCGAACGACTCGAAGGTGATCGACAGCCGGCCGGCGGCGCGCTGCCCGACGCGCTGGTTGATGAGCTCGCGCAGCGCGTGCACGCCCATGCGCGAGGTGTCGATGACCAGATCGGCCGCATAGACGATCGGCTCGAGCAGCTGGCGCTCCAGCGCGATGGCCTCGCGCAGACTCGACGTCGTGCCGGCTCAGCGGATGCTTGCGGCGCGTCTCGGCGAAGCGCCGCAGCAGCTCCTCGTCGTCGGCGACCAGGAACATCACCTCGCACTGGATGCCGCTGCGCTTGCAGCTCGTCGATGCAGCTGCGGCACGGTGGCGATCTCCGCCGCGGTGTTGCGCGCATCGAGGCCGATGGCGGTGCGCTCGTAGGTCGCTCGGGCGCTGCGCACCGTGTGCGAGATGAAGGGCTTCAGCAGCGCCGCCGGGATGTTGTCGATGCAGTAGAAGCCCAGGTCCTCGAGCATGTGCAGCGCCACGCTCTTGCCGGAGCCGGACAGGCCGCTCAAGACTGACGATGCGCACCGCGCCAACGCCGCCCGCACTACCCGTGCGTCGCTCGTGCGAGCGCGCCGCTCAGGCGCGCAGCGTCGCCGGCCCTCGACGGCGTGATGGTCGCGTCAGCTTCTCCTTGTGCTTCTTGATGCAGCGCTCGAGCTTGTCGGCCAGCGAGATCGATGGCGGCGTACATGTCGCCTCGGTCGCATCCGCATGGATCGGCGTTGCCGCTCACGTGCAGGGTCGCCTCGGCCTTCTGTCGCAGCTTCTCCACCGTCAGTACGCAATGCACGTCGATGACCTGCTCGAAGTGCCGCACGATGCGCTCGAGCTTCTTCTCCACGTAACCGCGCAGTGACGGCGGTGACCTCGACGTGATGGCCGGTGACGTTGAGCTGCATAGCCGTCTCCTTCACTGTTGTGGCTGACATCGTCTCAATGCACTTTCAAATCACATCTGGCCTAGGCCGGCCCGCCGGCGCTCGTTCGAGGGCGCGATGCCCATCGCCTCGCGGTACTTGGCGACGGTGCGGCGCGCGACCGGGATGCCTTCGCCCGAGAGAAGCTCGGCGATGCGGCCGTCGCTCAGCGGCGCGTTCCGCATCCTCGTCCTTGACGAGCTTGCTGATCTTGGCGCGGATCGCGGTCGAGGAGGTGCCCGAGCCGTCGGCGCCTTCGACCTGGCTGGAGAAGAAATAGCGCAGCTCGAACACGCCGCGCGGGGTGTGCATGTACTTGCCGGAGGTGACGCGCGAGATGGTCGACTCGTGCATGCCGATCGCCTCGGCGATGTCCTTGCAGGATCATCGGCCGCATGTGCTCCTCGCCGTGCTCGAGGAACTCGCGTCTGGCGCTCGACGATCGAGCGCGCCACCTTGATGAGCGTCTCGTGGCGGATCTCCAGGCTCTTGAGCAGCCAGCGCGCCTCCTGCAGCTGCGCGCGCATGCTGGCGTGGCTGGCGTTGCGCCCGATGAGGCTGGCGTAGCTCTGGTTGAGGCGCACGCGCGGCAGCGTCGCGGCATTGATCTCGACCGCCCAGCCGTGCGTCGGTGCGCCGCACGAACACGTCCGGTACCACGTACTCGGCCGAGCCGGCGCTCACGGTGGCGCCCGGGCGCGGATGGCAGGAGCGCACCAGCGCCAGCGCGCTGGCGAGCTCCTCATCGGTGGCGCGCAGCTCGCGCCGCAGCAGCGACGAGCTCGCGGCTCCGCCACGCAGCTCGAGGTGATGCCGGGCGATCTCGATCGCGGTGTCGAAGCCCGGGGGTGCGCCGGATCGAGCTGCCGCAGCTGCAGCTCGATGCATTCGCCGACCGAGCGCGCGCCGACGCCCGGCGGGTCGAGCACCTGCACGATCGCCGAGCACGCGTTCGACCTCCGCGCGGCTCGCATCGAGTCTCCGGGCTTGCAGGCGTGTGCGCCGATCTCCTCCAGCGGCTCGCTCAGATAGCCGTCGTCGCTGATGGCATCGACGATGGCGCGCGCGATGGCCAGCTCGCGCGGCGTCGAGCCGCGCCAGCTCGAGCTGCCACAGCAGATGCTCCTGCAGCGACTGGCCGGCCGAGTCGGCGAACTCCTGCTGCCGGTCGTCGTCGTCGCCGCTCCAGGGGTTCTCGGCCGGGCCCGACGCTGTGCTCGCCCCAGCCGTCGTCCAGACCTCGACGGCGCTCTTCGCGCTGGCGCGTCGCCGGCTTCGGGCGCCGGTGTCGGCGTGTCGACAGCGTCTCGTAGGTGCCGGGCCCTCGGCTGTCCTCATCCTGGCTCGAGCATGACGTTGGTTTCGAGCAGCTCGCGGATATGCGCCTGCAGCTCGAGGGCCGGCAGCTGCAGCAGCCGGATGGCCTGCTGCAGCTGCGGGGTCATCGTCAGTTGCTGACCCAGCTTGAGCTGCAGGGAGGGTTTCAGCATGCGTGGCACGCGCAGTGCGGCCGCCAGGCCTTCCTAGAGTAAGTCTCGTAATCGTTGAAACTAAAGATTATGCAGGAGCCGCTGGGGTCCTTCACAGCCGGAACGACTGACCCAAGTACACCTCACGGACTTGGGGGTTGGCAAGGACTTCTTCCGCAGTTCCGGATGCAATCACCGTGCCCTGGTTGACGATGTAGGCGCGGCCGCAGACCCCGAGGGTCTCGCGCACGTTATGGTCGGTGATCAGCACGCCGATGCCGCGGCCGGTGAGCTCGCGGATGATGCGCTGGATATCGAGCACCGAGAGCGGATCGACGCCGGCGAAGGGCTCATCGAGCAGCATGAAGCGCGGCTCGGCCGCCAGCGCCCGCGCGATCTCGACGCGGCGGCGCTCGCCGCCCGAGAGCGACAGGCCGCGGCGTGCTGCGCACGTGGCCGATGCGCAGCTCCTCGAGCAGCTCCTCGAGCCGCTGCTCGCGCGCCGGCGCGGTCGAGGTCGGCGCGCGTCTCCAGGATCGCCAGATGTTGTCCTCCACCGAGAGCTTGCGGAACACCGAAGCTTCCTGCGGCAGGTAGCCGAGGCCCGAGCTGCGCGCGCCGGTGATCGGAGCAGCGGTCAGGTCGCGTTCGTCGAGCAGGATCGGCCGGCATCGCAGGGAACCAGGCCCGACGATCATGTAGAAGGCCGTGGTCTTGCCGGCGCCGTTGGGGCCCAGCAGTCCCACCACCTCGCCGTTCGTGACCTCGAGCGACAGGTCGCGCACGACCTGCGGGACCTGTAGCTCTTCTGCGAGCCCGCTCGCGCGCAGGGTCGTCATGAACCGCCCTGGGGCGGCTTGGCGGCACCCTTGTTCGGTGGCGGCGAGCCTTGCTTCGGCGCGGATTGCGGCGTGATGGTGATATGCACGCGCTGAGTCTGCGCCGCCGGACGCTCGCGAGCACGCTTCTGCTCGACGGATGTTGTAGGACGATCGATGGCGCGCTCGATCTCGTTGTGGCCGTCGGACAGCCAGGCGTCGCTTGTTGAGCAGCATCGTGCCCTGGCTCGACGTCGTAGACGATCTGATCGCGCGTGGCCGCTTGCTGCCATGCCGGAGTCGCCCGCGCGCTGCTGCTCGAATTCCGCCGGCGTTGCCGGTGATCGTTGCGCGCGGCGATGCGATTGTCGCGGAACTGCACCGTCGCCTGGTCGGAGCGCAGGCTGCCGCGCGGCGGAGCCTCGATCTGCACGTTGCCGGTGAACGTCCAGCGGCTGTTCTGCGAAATTGAGACCGCCCGTGCCGCGCGCATGGTCGGCCACGCACCCGGGTGCTGCCTTGGGAGATCACGACGTTGCTGCAGACCATCGTGTTGGTCTTGTAGTCCACGCCCCCCGAGGCGCAGTCGACATTGACCTTCTCCCGCGGGTTGATCGGCAGGGGCTGGCCGGCCGTGCGCCGCGGTGGCGCGAGTCTGAGTGGCGGGCGCGGTGGCGGCATGCGCGGCCAGCGGTGCGAGCGCCACCAGGAGGAGGCACGAGATTACTGCGAGTAAGTGCCATGTACGGCGGATTCTAATTCGACGCGGTGGTCCTTCAAATTCGCGACGAGTCCGGTGGAGTTCAGCTGCCGCCCCGCCCAGAGCATCTGCACCGGGTCTTTGCGTGTTCACGACATTGGTGCCGCAGGTCGACCGCCAGCGTGCTCGGTGAAGATCTGTGCATCGCCCGTGGTGTCCCGCCATCGTGCCCGAGACGTGCACATTGCCCGCGAGGTGCACCGATCCGCGGCCTGCTCGAGCTCGCCGCGCTCGGCGGTCGCCGTCCAGGGGTTGCCATTCGCGTCGCGAAAGCTCATCTGCACCTGCGTGAGCTGCACCTGGTCCTCGTTCGGCTGCTGCCGGATGGTGGCGGCGTTGAGCGTGTAGAGCGGCCAGCCCATCCGCGCCGGTCTCCACCAGCCGCGCGTCCCGCGCCGCGTAGCCCGGTTCGTCCCATCCGTTCGCCTGCACGGTCGTTGCCGCCGGAGTCGCGCCCTGCTGCCGCGAAAGGAAAATCGAGGCGACGATCACCGCGACGATGGCCAGGACGGCGAGGATCCGGTAAATCACTTGGTCGCGTCGGCGTGGCGACGCGCCTCCAGGAGATAGTCGCAAACCTCGCGCACCGCTCCCTTGCCGCCGGGCGAGTCGCGTAACCACATGCGCAGCGCTGCGCGCGTGCGGGTGCGCATCTGCGACCGCGAACGCAGAGCCGACCTCCCGCATCAGCGGCACGTCGGGCAGATCATCGCCGACGCAGGCACAGGCCGCCGGGGATACACCGAGGCGACCGCGCAGCAGGTTGAAGGACGGCGAGCTTGTCGTCGACGCCCTGGTAGCAAATGGCGTATGCCGAGCTCCCGGCAGCGCGCTTCACCGTCTGCCGGAGCGGCGGCCCGAGATCACCGCGACCGTGATGCCGGCGGCTGCAAGCAGCCTCGATGCCCTAGCCGTCGCGCACGTGGAATACCTTCAGTGCCTCGCCGCGCGCGCCGTAGTACAGCCGGCCGTCGGTCAGCACGCCATCGACGTCGAGCACCAGCAGGCGCATCGAGCAGCGGCATCGGTCCGACGGCGCGGCGGTCGCGGCGCTCACATGACGCCGGCGCGCAGCAGGTCGTGCACGTTGAGCGCGCCGATCAGGCGCCCCTGCGGCGTCGGCGACCGGCAGCGCCGTGATGCGATGCAGCTCCATCAGGTGCACGGCCTCGGCGGCCAGCTCCCGCGGGCCGATGCTCTTGCGGGCGCGGTCATGACCTCGCTCATCGCCGCGCCGTGCACGTCGACGTGCTGATCGAGCGCGCGGCGCAGATCGCCGTCGGTGAACACGCCGAGAATGCGCTGTTGTCATCGACTACGACGACGGTCATGCCGAGGCCCTTGCGGGACATCTCGAGCAGTCCCTCGCCGAGCGGCGTCTGCGGGCCGACGCGCGGCAGCGCGTCGCCGGTGCGCATAGATCTCTCGACGTGCAGCAGCAGCTGTCGTCCGAGGCTGCCGCCCGGGTGCGAGCGCGCGAAATCCTGCTTCGTGAAGCCGCGCGCCTCGAGCACGCGCGACCGCCAGCGCGTCGCCCATCGCGAGCGTCGCCGTCGTGCTCGCGGTCGGTGCCAGGTTGAGCGGACAGGCCTCCTCCGGCACGCCGACATCGAGCGCCACGGTGGCCGCCCGCGCCCAGAGTCGAGTCCGTCTTGCCGGTCATGACGATCAGCGGCACCGCGAGACGCTTCAGGTGCGGCAGCAGCAGCAGCAGCTCCGGCGTCTCGCCGGAATTCGACAGTGCCAGCACCGCATCGCCGCGCGTGATCATGCCGAGATCGCCGTGGCTGGCTTCGGCGGGGTGCAGGAAGAACGCCGGCGTGCCGGTGCTGGCGAGCGTGGCGGCGATCTTGCGGGCGATGTGGCCCGGACTTGCCCATGCCGGTGACCACCACCCGGCCCTGGCAGTCCAGGCAGACGCGGCAGGCCGCGGCAAAGCGGTCATCCAGCCGGGCGCGCAGCGCCTCGACGGCGCTGGCCTCGATGGCCAAGGCGCGGCGGGCGGTGGCCAGCAGGCTGCTCGGCGATCGGCGGGGATCGGGGGCGGAGCGTCATGATAGGCGGGTGCACTCGCACTACTCTGCACATGTAATGACGCCCATGAACCCGAGAGTTGCGCGGCTGATCCGCGCCGGCCTGCCCGGAGCCGAAGTCCAGGTGCAGTCGGACGACGACACCCATTTCCAGGCGCGCATCGTTGCGCGAGCAGTTCGCCGGCAAGCGCGGCGCTGGCGCGCCACCAGCTGGTCTACCAGGCGCTCGGCGAGCGCATGGGGCGCGAGATCCACGCGCTCTCGATCGAGGCGCTGACGCCCGCAGAATCCGGGCGGGAGTGACATGGATAAGCTGCAGATCCAGGGCGGCACGCCCTCGAGGGCGAGGTGCGCATCTCCGGCGCCAAGAATGCGACGCTGCCGATCCTCGCCGGCGCGCTGCTCGCCGACGGGCCGGTCATGATCGGCAATGTGCCGCACCTGAAGGACGTCACCACCACCATCGAGCTGCTGGGACGCATGGGCGCGACGGTCACCATCGATGAGCGCATGCGCATCGAGGTCGATGCGACCACGATGCGCGAGTGCTTCGCGCCCTACGAGCTGGTCAAGACCATGCGCGCCTCGATCCTGGTGCTGGGACCGCTGGTGGCGCGCTACGGGCGCGCCGATGTGTCGCTGCCGGGCGGCTGCGCGATCGGCGCGCGGCCGGTGAACATCCACGTCGCGGGCCTGCAGGCGATGGGCGCCGACATCACGATCGAGGGCGGCTACATCCGCGCGCGCGCCGGCGCGGCTGCAAGGGCGCGCGGCTGGTGCTCGATACCGTCACGGTCACCGGCACCGAGAATCTGATGATGGCCGCGACGCTCGCCGACGGCGAGACCGTCATCGAGAACGCCGCGCGCGAGCCGGAGGTGGTCGATCTGGCGCAATTTCCTGATCGCGATGGGCGCCAAGATCCAGGGCGCCGGCACCGACAAGATCGTCGATCCAGGGCGTCGAGCGGCTGCGCGGCACTGCACTACGAAGTGCTGCCCGATCGCATCGAGAGCGGCACCTACCTGGTCGCCGGCGCGATCACCCGCGGCCACGTGCGCATCAAGAACACGCGCCCCGATCACCTGGACGCGGTGCTCGCCAAGCTGAGGAAGCGGGCGCCAAGGTCGGCGTCGGCGACAACTGGGTCGAGGTCGACATGCGCGGCCGCCGGCCGCGCGCCGTCGATGTGCGCACCGCGCCGTATCCCGGCATTCCCGACCGACATGCAGGCGCAGTTCGCCGCGCTGAACACCGTGGCCGACGGCGTCGGCACCATCATCGAGACGATCTTCGAGAACCGCTTCATGCACATGCTGGAGATGCGGCGCATGGGCGCGGAGATCCGCCTCGAGGGCAACACCGCGATCATCCACGGCGTCGAGCGTCTGACCGCCGCCCCGGTGATGGCGACGGACCTGCGCGCCTCGGCGAGCCTGGTGCTCGCCGGACTGGTTGCCGAGGGCCGCACCGAGATCGAGCGCATCTATCACATCGACCGCGGCTACGAGGCGATCGAGGAGAAGCTGGCGCAGCTCGGGGCGCAGATCAAGCGCGTCGTGTAGCGTTAGCTTCGCCGGTCGAAAGCAAATAGTTGACCGGCCCAGGGCCGCTCCCTGGGCCGCGGGATGAAACGCGGTAAGATGGCGGGCCGCGCAAAGCGCCGTAGGCGACTTTGCGCCAATAGACAACCCCGGAGGTGCGTATGCGAATCGGCATGGTGGGACTCGGGCGCATGGGTGCCAACATGGTGCGCCGGCTGATTCGAGGCGGCCATGAGTGCGTCGCCTACGACAGGTCATCTGAGGCCGTGCGCGCGGTCGCGGCGGACGGAGCGATCGCCGCCAACTCGCTCGCGGAGCTGGTCGCTGCCCTCAAGCCACCGCGTGCCGTGTGGATCATGGTGCCAGCGGCGCTCGTCGACACCGTCATTGCGCAGCTGCGGCCGACGCTCGCCGCCGGCGACATCCTCATCGATGGCGGCAACTCCCACTACCAGGACGACATTCGTCGGGCCGATGAGCTCCGTCCCGCAGGCCTGCACTACGTCGATGCGGGCACGAGCGGTGGCGTGCTCGGGCTCGAGCAGGGCTACTGTCTGATGATCGGCGCCGAGCCGAGCGTGTTCAGCACGCTCGAACCGATCTTCGCGACACTCGCCCCCGGCGGCCGCCGGCCGCAGAGTGCGGGTGGCAAGAGCGCCGCCCAGGCCATGGCCGAGATGGGCTATCTGCACTGCGGCCCGAACGGCGCCGGGCACTTCGTCAAGATGGTGCACAACGGCATCGAGTACGGCGTCATGGCCGCGTACGCAGAGGGCCTGAACCTGCTCAAACACGCCGACGCCGGGCTCAAGCAGGAGGAGGCGGACGCCGAGACGTCGCCGCTTTCCAACCCGCGCCTCTTTCAATACCAACTCGACATCTCCGCGGTCGCCGAGGTCTGGCGGCACGGCAGCATCATTTCCTCGCGCCTCCTCGATCTGACAGCCGAGGCGCTCGCCGCGGACCCCGTGCTCAAGCAGTTCGGTGGCAGAGTGTCGGATTCGGGCGAGGGACGCTGGACGGTTCAGGCGGCAGTTGAGATCGGCGTTCCCGCGTACGTACTCTCCGCGTCGCTTTTCTCGCGGTTCGAGTCTCGCGGGCGCGCGGAGTTCGCCGACAAGCTGCTCTCGGCCATGCGGCTCGGCTTCGGCGGCCATCTCGAGAAAAAATAGCAGGAGGCGACCTCATGAAGCAGGACGACCGCGTGATCCAGGCACACGGATGTGCCCCGTCGCCGCAGGTGGCGGAGCCTTGGGAAAAAACCACGCTTAGCCGCTTCGGCGTTGCCCAAAGCAGCGCTGGGCCGGGCAGGAGCCCGGATCCAGCGCTTCAAACGAGGAGGCGATGATGGAGCGACGAGACAGCGACACTCTGGTGCTCTTCGGGGCCACCGGGGACCTCTGCTATCGGAAGATATTTCCGTCCCTGTACAACCTCGTGCGCCGCGGCCTGCTGCACGTGCCGGTGATCGGCGTCGCGCGCGCCGGCTGGAACCTCGATCAGCTTGCCGACAGGGTGCGCGACAGCATCAAGAAATTCGTTGCCTCGCCGGACGAGGCCGCCCTCGGACGCCTGGTCGCCTTGCTGCGTTATCACGACGGCGATTACCAGGACCGCGAGACTTTCGTCGCGCTTCGTCAGGCGCTCGGCGACTCGCAGCGCCCGCTCTACTACCTCGCGATCCCGCCCAGCATGTTTCCGGTGGTCATCGATCACCTGGGCACCACCGGTGCCGCCCAGGGCGCGCGCGTGGTGGTGGAGAAGCCGTTCGGGCGCGATCTCGCCTCCGCCGAGGCGCTGAATCGGGAACTGCACAAGCAGTTTCCGGAGAGCTCCATTTTTCGCATCGATCACTACCTCGGCAAGGAGGCGGTGCAGAACATCCTCTATTTCCGCTTCGCCAACTCCTTCCTCGAGCCGATCTGGAACCGCAACTTCGTCGCCAGCGTGCAGATCACGATGGCGGAGACGCTCGGGGTCGAGGGGCGCGGTAAATTCTACGAGGAGACCGGCGCCATCCGCGACGTGATGCAGAATCACCTGCTGCAGATCCTGGCGTTGCTCACCCTCGAGCCGCCGGTCAACACCGAAGGCGAGTCGCTGCGCGACGAGAAGGTGAAGGTGCTGAAGGCGGTGCGGCCCGTGAGTCCGGATGGCGTGGTCCGCGGGCAATTCGCCACGTACCGGCAGGAGAAGGGCGTGTCGCCCGATTCCAAGGTCGAGACGTACGCGGCGATGCGGCTCGAGATCGATTCCTGGCGCTGGAGCGGGGTCCCCTTCTATCTCCGTGCCGGCAAGTGCCTGCCGGTGACGGCGACGGAAGTCGTAGTCGATCTGAGGCCGCCGCCGGCGCTCGTGTTTGGTGAGGCGAGTCCGGACTATCCCAACTACGTGCGGTTTCGGGTCGGACCCGATGTGGCGATCGCACTGGGCGCCCATGCCAAGAAGGCGGGCGCGGCGATGCAGGGGAGGGAGGTGGAGCTGTTCGTCGCACAGCACGACGCCGATGCGATGGATGCCTACGAGCTGCTGATCAGCGCGGCGCTCATCGGCGATACGGCGCACTTTGCCCGCGAGGATGAAGTGGAGGCGGCGTGGGCGATCGTGGACCCGGTGTTGGGAAGGTCGGATACGCCCTCTGTCTACACCTGCGGCACCTGGGGGCCGAAGGAGTCCGAGCGGCTGTTGACCGGAGCCTGCAGCTGGCACAACCCCGGGAAGGAGCCACAGGGCTGGACGCGCTCCTGCGCGCCCGGGCACCTGCCGATGGGAAAATTCGCGCCGTAGTATCGGCTATGCGGCCGGCTCGACGCCGCAGCGGTAGACCCGTTCGGCGCCGGGATCGAGGCGAACCGCGTCGGCCCATTCCGGGCGGTTGAAAGCGTTGGCCATGCATTCCATCGGCTCCAGCGCGACCGCGCGCCGCGCATCGACCTTGAGCGTATCGCCGGTGAAGGCGTGCATCACACCGCGCTCCTGCCAGACTGTTATTCCGAATCCGCTCCTGGGATCCGTGAGACGCGTTTGGAAGCGACCGTCCGCACCGGCAACCAGATCCGTGTATTCATGATCGAGGACGCTGCCACCGATCGCGCGTGAGCGGCGGAAATCGAGCTCCGGCGCATCGCCCAACGGCACGTCGGCGGCATCGCCGGCCAGCGCGATCAGGTCGGTGCCGGTGCGGATGAGTGTTTGCGCGGGTATCTCCAGCGTCCACTCATCGGCGCAGCCATCGCTGACACGGAAGTACGGATGCCACCCGAAAAAGCAGGGCGCGGGCTCATCGCCGGTGTTGCGCATGCGCACCGCCAGGGCGAGTCCGCCGGCATCGAGGGCGAAGCTGACAGAGACATCGATGGCAAAGGGATAGCCGGGCACTCTGCCGGTGGACGTGCTCAGCGTCACCCGGGCGGAGCCGGCATCCGCAGCAAGCTCCGTCACGGCAAAGTCCGCATCGCGCACGAAGCCGTGGCGAGACTCGCGCTTCCCTGGGGCGGCTCCCGGCTGCAGGTCGTAGTCGGCGCCGTCGAAACGGTAGCGCGCATCGGCTATGCGGCCGGCGAAGGGCACCATGACGCCGAAGCGAGAACCCGGCCGCGTGATGATTTCGGCGGCATCACGGTAGCCTGCGGCAATGTCGAACGAGCGACCGCCGCGTGCGACCTCGAAGCCGATGAGCGCGGCGCCGTGGCAGGCGATTCGCACGCGCCTGCCGCTATCATCCTCGAGCACAGCGATCGGCTGCCCGTCCAGCAGCGAGCGCTCGACCGTATATTTCACGATTGACCCTCGGGTGCCGCCGCGAGCTCCGAGGCGCGCTCGAACCACAGCTCGACGCGGGGACAGCTCGCGACGGCACGCAGCGCGACCAGGGCCGGGTCCTGGCTGATGAAGGCGGCGATGGCATCGTGTTTGCCATTGCCTGCCACTACGAACAGCGGTTCGGCTACATTCGCCAGGAAGTCGGGTGTGACGCTGATCCCTTGCATCCCGTCCGGCCGTTGGACGGCAATGGCGAGGTGGTGACGGGATTGCTCGAGGTTCTCGGGCCGGAAGAGGGAGGCGGTGTGACCGTCGGGACCCAGTCCCAACAGGGCCAGGCCGATGTGCGCGCCGGCTTGCAACAGGGTGCGCAGGCTGCTCTCGTAGTCCTGGGCAGCCTCCTCCAGAGGGAGCTCGGTTCTGACGCGCAGCACCTGAGTCTCGGAGAGGGCCAGGGCATCGAGCAGCGGGCGGGTCGCGTGGTAATTGCTGGCGTCGGAGTCGGCGGGGACGTAGCGATCGTCGGAGTAGATGATCGTCAGCGCGTCGCTTCGCGGCGGGCGACGCCGGGCAACCTCGCGATACGCCGGAATCGGGGTGTGCCCGCCGGAGAGCATGATCACGGGAGGGCCGCCGCCCGATTGCTTGGCGGTGGCGCGGATCGCTTCCTCCAGGCGCTCGGCGAGCGCGGCGTCGAGCTCGGAGCGGGTGGCGAAGCGGCGAACGTCGATCTTGGGCATGGTGGCTCCTATTCGGTCGTGCGCGGGCGCTCGGCGACCCGCACCCTCACATCGAACTGGCTGCTGCCCCGCTGGTCACCCAGGGTGAGCGTCGAGCCGGGCTTGCGGGTTGCAATTTGAGCGTTGGCCTCCTCGGCGGAAGTCACGGGTGCACCGTCGATGGCGAGCAGCAGATCGCCCGGCTTGAGCCCGGCCTCCTGCCCGGGACTGCCGACGTAGAGGTTGGCGACGACGACGCCGCCGCGAGCGAGGCCAAGCTGCTGCGCCTCCGTATCTGAAATGTCCTCCGGAACGATTCCGATCCAGCCGCGGATGACGCGGCCGTACTCGATGATGTCGTGTAGCACGCCGCGGACCATGTCGACCGGAATCGCAAACCCGATGCCTTCCACCCCCAGGCTCTTGGCGACGATGGCGGTGTTGATGCCGATCAGGTCGCCGTCGGAGTCGACCAGCGCTCCGCCGGAGTTGCCGAAATTGATGGGCGCATCCGTCTGGATGAAGTCCTCGAATGTCGTGATGCCGAGCTGCCCCCGGGCGGTGGCGCTGACGATGCCGTGCGTCACGGTCTGCGAGAGCCCGAGCGGATCACCGATGGCGAGGACCGCGTCACCGACCCGAAGCTGATCGGAACGCCCGAAGGTGATCACGGGCAGATTCGACAGATCGATCTTGAGCACCGCGAGATCGGTATCGGGGTCCGCCCCGACGACCTGCGGGGTGGCGATGCGGCCGTCAGCAAGCTGCACACGGATGGCGCCGGCGTTCGCAATCACGTGGTAGTTCGTGACGATGTGGCCGTTGTCATCGACGATGACACCGGATCCGAGGCTGCGCTCGATGCGCTGCCTGTATTGCGGCAGGACGTTGCCGAAGAGCTCCCCGAGCGGTGACGGATCGACGCGCTCCGTGACCAGGCGGGCCGTGTATATGTTGACTACGGCGGGCGCGGCGCGCTGCACCGCCGCCGCATAGGAGAAGCGCTCGGGCGCGCGCGCGGCCGGTGCGCTCTCCGCGACGACCGGCGCCGCTGTGGGCGCCGGCTGCGGGCCCGCGTTCCCGCGGATCAGATCGGGCCGCATCGCGACGATGACGAACGCGAGCGCCAGCCCGCCGACCACCGATCCGGCGATGAACGTCAATCCTCGGCTCAGTCGCTCCAGCATGTGTCCACCTCTCGCTGTGTATAATGCCGCGCCACCGCGGCGATTGGGGAGCCTGCCGAATGATCCAATCCGTGAAGCCTGCCAACTTGCCTGCCAGGGGAGGTACCTGATGGCTACGACCGAGCGCGGCTCCGAGCTGCGCGGGCCGGGCGCGCCGTTGCCGCCTGGCGCGATACCGGAGAAACGAGGCTTCCGGGCCTGGTTCAACAAGCGCCTGCCCGTCGATGAGTTCATCGACACCCAGCTCACCGGGTACTACGCCCCGAAGAATTTCAATATCTGGTATTTCTTCGGCTCCCTGGCGCTGGTCGCGCTGGTGATCCAGCTCGTCACCGGCATCTTTCTCGCGATGTTCTACAAGCCGAGCGCCGCGCATGCGTTCGACTCTGTGCAGTACATCATGCGGGAGGTCGACTGGGGCTGGCTCATCCGCTACATCCATTCCACCGGCGCATCGGCGTTCTTCATCGTCGTCTACCTGCACATGTTCCGCGGTCTGATGTACGGCTCTTACCGGCCGCCGCGAGAGCTCCTCTGGGTGCTTGGCATGCTCGTGTACCTCGCGCTGATGGCCGAGGCGTTCATGGGCTACGTGCTGCCCTGGGGCAATATGTCCTTCTGGGGCGCGCAGGTGATCGTCAACATCTTCGGCGCCGTGCCGGCCATCGGGCCGGAACTGGTGCAGTGGATCCGCGGCGACTACGGCATCGCCGATGCGACGCTGAACCGCTTCTTCGCGCTGCATGTCGCGGCCGTGCCGATCATCCTGCTGTTGCTCGTGCTGCTGCACCTCGTGGCGCTGCGGCAGACCGGCTCGAACAATCCCGACGGCATCGAGATCAAGGAGCACAAGGGCCCGAACGGCAAGCCCCTCGACGGCATTCCGTTCCACCCGTACTACACAGTCAAGGACATCGTCGGCGTCGGCGTGTTCTTCATCGTCTTCGCGCTGATCGTATTCTATGCCCCGACTGTCCATGGGCTCTTCCTCGAGCAGCCGAACTGGGAGCCGGCCAACCTCCTGTCGACCCCGGCCGAGATCCACCCGGTGTGGTACTTCACGCCTTACTACGCGATCCTGCGCGCCGTGCCGAGCAAAGGGATCGGGGCGCTCCTGCTCCTGCTGGCGTTGGTGTCGCTGCTCGTGCTGCCGTGGCTCGACCGCTCGCCGGTCAAATCCATCCGCTACAAGGGCTGGATTTCCCGCCTCATGCTCGCAATCTTCGTGATCTCCTTCCTCGGCCTGGGGTATCTGGGCCTGCAGCCTGCGGAAGGCGTGTACGTCATCCTCGCGCGCATCTGCGCGATCGGCTACTTCGCCTTCTTCTGGCTGATGCCGTTCTACTCGCGCATCGATCGGGTGAAGTCGGTACCGGAGAGAGTCGTCTATCATGCCCATTAGAGCTCATTACAGGATCGTGCCTGCGCTGCTACTGCTGGCGGCGGTGCTCGTAGCGGCAGCGGCTTGTGCCACCCGCGCTGTTGCCGCGGAGGCGGCGGCCTCCGCTGCGGACTGGCAGAGCTGGACGGCGAACGCCAACGTCGCCGATATGGCCTCTCTGCAGCGGGGGGCGCGCGATTTCGTGGCGTACTGCCTCGGCTGCCACTCGCTGAAGTATGAGCGCTGGTCGCGCCTGGGAGACGATCTCAAGATTCCCAAGGGGCTGCTCGTCAAGGACCTGATACCGCCCGGGGCGGCGCCGACCGACTACATCATTTCCCCGATGATCGATGCGGACGCCGAGAGTTGGTTCGGCAAGGCGCCGCCCGACCTGTCCCTGATGGCGCGCGCCCGCGATCGGGACTACATCTACCAGTACCTGAAGACCTTCTACGTGGATTCGGACCGGCCGACTGGCGCCAACAATATGGCGTATCCGGAAAGCGCCATGCCGGACGTCGTCTCGCCGCTCGAGGGCCTGAAGATCGCGGTCTATAAGACCGTGGAGACGCGGGGTGCCGACGGACAGGTGGTCAAGCAGCAGGTCTTCGACCACTTCAAGGTGCTGGCGCCCGGGAGCATGACCCCGCAGCAGTTCGATCAGTTCTGCCACGATATCGTGAACTTCCTGAATTATGTCAGCGACCCGCAGCAGGCCATGCGCCGCGCCATGGGGGTCTGGGTGGTGCTCTTCCTGCTGGTTTTCACCTGGCTGGCCTGGCTCCTGAAGCGCGAATTCTGGAAGGACGTCAAGTAGGAGGGCCGCAGACCCGGTAAAGTGAGCGGAAAAGCTCGGGTGGTGGGTGGGCCGCGGGAGCGGAATCGTGTCGAGCAGACGTTCCATCATGACGCTGTTTTCCGCGCCGCGCGATCCGTGGAGCCACCGCACGCGCATAGTGCTTGCGGAGAAAAGCATCGCCATCGACGTCGTCGATGTCGAGCCCGGCAAGTACCCTGAGGATCTGCTGGACCTCAACCCGTATCACACGGTGCCCACCCTGGTGGACCGTGATCTGGTGCTGTACGACTCGCGGGTAATCATCGAATACCTGGACGAGCGCTTTCCCCACCCCCCGCTGATGCCCGTGGACCCGGTGACGCGGGCGCAGTTCCGGCTGGCGCTGTACCGCATCGAGCGCGACTGGTACACCCTGCTGCAGCAAATCGAGGTCGAGGAGGACAAGAGGCACCTGCCGAAGCTGCGCAAGGTGCTGGCCGACACCATCGTCCAGGGTGTGGAGCTCTTCAAGGTGAAGCCGTTCTTCATATCCGACGAGTTCTCGCTGGTCGATGCGACCATCGCGCCGATCCTCTGGCGGCTGCCACACTACGAGGTCGAGCTGCCGCCGAAGGCTCAGCCCATCCTCAAGTACGCGAGCCTGATCTTCTCCCGTGCCGCGTTTCGCGAGTCGCTCTCGGAGAGGGAGCGCGAGATGCGGCCCTGAGGCGAGCGATGCTGAAAGCTCCTCCCAAGCGTCCCTACCTGCTTCGAGCCATGCATCAGTGGATCACCGACAGCGGCCATACGCCGCACGTGATCGTGGATGCGGAGCGCGCGGGGAGCGAGGTGCCGCGTGCTTACGTGCAGGAGGGAAAGATCGTCCTCAACCTCAGCTACAGCGCGACGCAGCGGCTGAAGATCGACAATGACGTGGTCGAGTTTGACGCCCGTTTTGCAGGTGTCGTGCACCACGTGCGGTTCCCTGTGAGCTCGGTGATGGGGATTTATGCGCGGGAGACGGGGGAGGGGATGATGTTCGCGGAGCAGGACACGGGGCCGGAGACACCGCCGCCCTCGGGACCTGCGCCTGCCGAGGAAGGTGGCGGGGCGCCTAAGAGGCCTCAGCTCCGGGTGGTCAAGTAAGCCGCGCTGTTTCGGTCTCCGGGCCCCGCCTGCAAATGGCCTCGCCGCGGGGACGCCGTGAATCAGGTTGCGCGGGCTGCCGCCCGCTCACTGATCCCTGGAGGCTCCGTTCCGTCATCCCTGACTCCACAGGCCCCGCGGCAAGGCCATTTGCACGCGAGGCCCTCTTTGACATAAGGCCCGAAAGCGATCCGATAAGCGGCCCCGGTCCGTTCCCGGGGCCGCGACGTGAATCCCTGTCACAGGGCGCGCTCGCGCAAATCGCCGGGAGCGATTTGCGCCAATAAACGAAAGGAGTCGGCCTGTAAGCCGGGTTCTGTCTAGAGCAATCATTCCTCTAGGACCCACGTCACCGTGGGTCTCAAGCGGCCTACCCGGAAGCGCGCGCGGATCAGGCGCTGCACGCTCTGTTGCCAGAGCCTGCTGCTTCCCTATTTGGCCTTACTCCAGGTGGGGTTTGCCATGCCAGCCCTGTTACCAGGGCCGCGGTGCGCTCTTACCGCACCGTTTCACCCTTACCGTCCCGCGCGGTTTTACCCGCGAGAGCTTAGGCGGTTTGCTTTCTGTTGCACTTTCCGTGGGCTCGCGCCCCCCAGGCGTTACCTGGCACCCAGATCCGCCGGAGCCCGGACTTTCCTCCCCTTCGAACAAAGTCGAAGCAGCGATTGCCCGGCCGACTCCCGCCGAGATCTTACCCGTACGAGAGGGACCTCGGGTGTAAATGCCCCCTCCGCGGGGCCTGTGGAGTCAGGGATGACGGAACGGAGCCTCCAGGGATCAGTGAGCGGGCGGCAGCCCGCGCAACCGGATTCACGGCGTCCCCGCGCAGGGGGCATTTACGGCCGAGGTCCCGGAGATCAGGTCTTTTCAGAGTGCCTCATGGCAAGCGCATAAGCCTCACTGCGCGTCGCACCCGTCAGTTGCGCCGCGACTGCTGCTGCTCTGCCAGGCGAAAGCTCCTTCGAAAGCAGCTCGACTGCCCGCCGCAGAAGAGCCGTATCGACCCCGATGGCCGTGGGAGCGGCGCCTGCCACGACTATCGTGATCTCCCCGCGTTGAAAGTTGTCTTCGGTTACAGACCTTTGCGCCAGCTCCGCCAAAGTGCCGCGGTAGATCGTCTCGTGGGCCTTCGTGAGCTCACGCGCCACAACTGCGCGACGGTCGCCGCCGAGCTCCGCGCCAAGGTCGGCGAGAGTGGCGGCGATTCGGTGCGGCGCCTCGAAGAAAACCAGCGTGCGCGTCTCGGCCGCGAGCTGCGCGAGATGCGTCCGGCGCTCGCGCTCGCGTGCCGGCAAAAAGCCCTCGAAGCAGAACCGGCTGACCGGCAATCCGGCCACGGCCAGTGCCGTGGTGATGGCGGACGGGCCGGGGATTGCCTCGACATCGATGCCCGCGTCGGCAGCGGCCCGCACGAGCTCGTAGCCGGGATCGGAGAGAAGCGGCGTACCGGCGTCGCTGACGAGTGCGATGGTCTCGCCAGCGGCGAGTCGCGCGAGGATCTCCGGCACGCGCTGCGTCTCGTTGTGTGCGTGCAGCGACAGTAGCGGTCGAGCGATACCGAGCGCCTGCAGCAGCGCACCCGTGTGGCGCGTGTCTTCCGCCGCGATGGCAGCGGCGCCCTCGAGCGCCTGGCGCGCGCGTGCGCTGACATCACCCATGTTGCCGATCGGCGTCGCTACGACTTGCAACCGGCCTCGTGGCTTGCCCACTATAATCCCCACCTCTGCCGCAATGAGAACATGCTCCCCGTAATGTCCATCCGAATCATGAAGCGGCACAATCCCGTAACCAGGCACAGGATGTGCCCCGCCGCCGCAGGTGGCGGAGCTTTGAGCAAAAACCACGCTTTTTGCTCAAAGCCGCGCTGGGCCGGGCAGGAGCCCGGATCCAGCGCATATTAAAAGGCTTCTCAACCATGCTTGCGCGATGGACCGTCAGCCTGGCTGCACTCGCCGCAGTCACTATAGTCCTCGCAGGCTGTGTCACCGTGCCGCAGGGCCCCGCGCCTTCCGCGGAGCAGGCTGCGGCGCTTGCCCGCCAGGGGAATCAGAGCGGCGCCGCGCAGATGTACGAGACACTGGCCAATCAGAGCAGCGGCGCGCAACGCAACGGCTTTGCGCTGCAGGCGGCCGAATCCTATCTCGCGGCGCGGCGTGCGGACGATGCGGCTCGCACCCTCGATCTGCTGTCGCCGCCCCTTTCGGCTGGCGACACCTTCGACCGCTCCCTGATTCAGGTCCAGGTTGCGCTGCAGCGCGGCCAGGCGGCACAGGCCTGGCAGCTCATCGGTGCAGTGCCCATGCCGCAGCAGGCCGACCCCGCGGCGCGGTACCTGCGCTTGCGGCAGCAAGCCGCTTTCGCCTCGGGGCACCCGGCCGCGGGCGTTGAGGCGGAAGTGCAGCTCGAGCATTGGCTGCTCAACGCCGGCGCGATCCAGCAGAGCCGCGTAGCGCTCCTTGGCGCGCTGCGTGATGCCGCGGAGCGCGGCCCCGCGATTCAGCCCGGGACCGGCAGCAGCCCCGTCGTTCGCGGCTGGCTGGAGCTGGCTCCTCTGGCGGCGGAGGCGGCGCACAATCCCACGACCGCGACGGCCGACCTGACCGCATGGCTGGCCGCTCACCCGGGCCACCCCGCCGTGGAAGTCGTGCGCAGTGAGCTCCTGGGTGAGCAGCCGCAATCGCTCGCGGCGCAGGCGCACATCGCCTTGCTGCTGCCCATCACAGGTCCTGCGGGTCCGCTCGCCGCCAATGTGCGGGACGGCTTCCTCAGCGCGTACTATCAAACGCCCGTGCAGCAGCGCCCGGTGGTACGTGTCTACGACACCGGTGGCGAGCAATCCATTCCCGATGAGATTGCCGAGGCGACTGAGGGCGGCGCGGACATCATCGTGGGACCCCTGACGCGGCAGGCGGTTACGGCGGCGGCTGAAGACCGGATACAGCGCCCGCCGCTTCTCGCGCTCAACTTCCTGCCGGACGGAGAGCAGGCGCCGCCGCTCTTTTTTCAGTTCGCCCTGTCACCGGTGGAAGAGGCGCAGTTGGTCGCCCGCCGGGTACTGACCGATGGGCACCACATGGGGATCGCTATCGTGCCGGCGGGGGACTGGGGCTCGCGCGTGCTCGCCGCCTTCACCCAGCAGCTGCAGGGCGGCGGCGGCACCGTGCTCGCCAGCACCCTGATCGACACCTCCGAGGCGGACTATTCCGACCAGCTCAAGCAGGTGCTCGGTATCGACCAGAGCAGCGACCGCCTCGACAGGCTGGAATCGCTGCTGGGCACGCATCTCGAGTTCGTGCCGCGGCGCCGCGACGACATCGACTTCATCTTTTCCCCGGCGACCGCGGGCGTCGAGCGCCAGCTGCAGCCGCAGCTGCGATTCTTCTACGCCGGCGGCATACCCACCTATGCGACTTCGGATGCCTTCGAGCCCGACCCGCGCGCCAACCAGGATCTCGACGGGCTGATGTTCCCGGAAATGCCGTGGATGCTCGACAGCCCGCTCGTCGAGGCGGTCCGGGCCGCCGCCAGCCAGGCGTGGCCCGTCGGCGGCCCGAAGACGGGAGTGCTGTTCGCATTCGGATTCGATGCCTACCGCATAGCAGAGGCGCTGCGCGAGAGCCGAGCCCCATCGTCACTGGATCTCAGCGGGCTCACCGGGCAACTGACGCTGGATCCGGACGGCCGCGTTCATCGCCAGCTCATTTGGGCGCAGCTTCGCGGCGGCGAGATCACGCAGCTTCCCAGTGCTCCGGGGAGCTGAGCCGCTCGGGAGAAATTGCATGGAGAGCGGCGAGCTCACATGGAGGCAGAGCGTGGGGCTGCGGGCCGAGAACGCAGCCGCCGAGTATCTGCAGGCGCAGGGCGCGCAAATCCTCTTGAGAAATTACCGCTGCCGCTGCGGCGAGCTCGACCTCGTCGCCAAGCTCGGAGACGACGAGCTCGCAATCGTGGAGGTTCGCACCCGCTCATCTGACGCATATGGCGGAGCTGCAGCGAGCGTTGACGCCGCCAAGCGACGGCGGCTGGTGAGAGCAGCGAGCCTGCTGCTGCAGCAAAGAAGGGATCTGGCACGGCTGCGCGCTCGATTCGATGTCATCGTCGTCTGTGATCCGTGCAGCGACGCCCCGCGCATAGAGTGGATCAAACACGCGTTCTCGGCCTGAAATTCCACCGCCGAGGCTCAGATGACCTACTGGATAAGGTTATTCGAGCAACTTGCTGATTGCTAAGACGAATGCTTAAAAAGCACTGTTTGAAGCGCTTTTTTCGTTCCACATAACTCCTTGTGAATGCGACTGATTTCTCACTATTTCAATTGACATAGCGCAGCCGCGATTCCTATAGTGGCAGCCAGTGGGGCAAAGTGGGAAGAGATGGGTAGATCTCCCACACAGGCTTATGTTTCGCGGCGCAACCAAAGTCACCCTCGATGAGAAAGGCCGGATGGTCATGCCCACCCGGTATCGGGAGCGGCTGGCCGAGCGCGCGCAGGGGAGAGTCGTGGTCACGGTGGACAGCCGGGACCGCTGCCTCCTGATCTACCCGCTGCCGGAATGGGAGCTGACCGAGACCAAGCTGATGAGCCTGCCGGCCCTGAATGAGGAGGCGCGGCGGCTGCAGCGACTCATGGTCGGTCACGCGGACGATCTCGAGCTCGATGGCCATGGCCGGATTCTACTCTCGCCGGAGCTGCGCAAGTACGCGAGCCTCGATCGCCACGGCATGTTGATCGGCCAGGGCGCGAAGTTCGAGCTGTGGAGCGAATCGAGCTGGGCCGAGCGACTCGAAGAAATGTTGCAGAGCGGGAAGGCTACGACGGGTCTGCCGTCGGAGTTCGACTCGCTTTCGTTGTAAGAGTCAGGGGTGTGATCGAGCACATCCCGGTGCTCGCAGATGAGGCGCTCGGGGCATTGGCCCTCGAGCCGGACGGTTACTATGTCGATGCGACGTTCGGGCGCGGCGGTCATACGGCACTCCTCCTCCAGGCCCTGGGTCGAGAGGGCCGCGTGCTCGCGATCGACCGGGACCCGCAGGCCGTCGCGGCCGGCAGGCGGCGCTTTGCCGACGAAATGCGGCTTACGCTCGTGCACGCGTCGTTTGCCGATCATCGGCGCGCTCGTGCCGGCTCACTCGGGCGGCCGCGCTTGCCGGGGTGTTCTGTTCGACCTCGGCGTTTCCTCGCCGCAGCTCGACGATCCGGCGCGCGGCTTCAGCTTCCGGGCCGACGGTCCGCTCGATATGCGCATGGACCCGACACGCGGTGAGCCGGTCGTCCGCGTGGCTCGCTCGTGCGAGCGTCGACGAGATTCGCGAGGTGATCGCCACTCTCGGCGAAGAGCGCTTCGCACGCCGCGTGGCGCAGGCGATCGTGGCGGCGAGGCGCGAGCGGCCGATCGAGCGCACCCGCGAGCTCGCGGAGCTGGTCGCGCGTGCCGTGCGAACGCGAGAGCCGGGAAAGCACCCCGCGACGCGCACTTTCCAGGCGCTGCGCATGTACATCAATGACGAGCTCGGACAGCTCGAGAGGGCGCTTTCGCGGCGCGGTCGAGGTGCTCGCTCTCGGCGGCCGCCTCGCGGTGATCAGCTTTCACTCGCTCGAGGATCGCGTGGTCAAGCGCTTCATGCAGCGCGAATCGCAGCCCGATCCGGCGCTCGCCGCCTCGCTCCCGATCCTGCCGCCGCAGCTCCGGCCGCGCCTGCAGCTGGTCGGCCGCAAGCTCCGCCCGAGCAAGGAGGAGGTGGCCGCGCAATCCGCGCGCGCGCAGCGCGCTGCTGCGCGTCGCCGAGAAGGTGGCATGAGACCTGCGGCGACGACACTGGGAATCGCAAGCGCGGCGCTTTGGGTCGCGGTGCTTGTTGTCGGCCGCGGGCGCGGTCTACTGCAAGTACCGCGCGCGCCAGCTGTTCATTCAGCTCGAGCAGCTGAGCACGCAGCGCGACAACCTGGACATCGAATGGGGCCAGCTGCAGCTCGAGCAGAGTGCCTGGTCCACTCACGCCTTCGTCGAGAGTGTCGCGGGCAAGAAGCTGCACATGACGCATGCCGCCCCCGAAGGACATCGTGATCGTGCAGCCATGAAGACACGCAACGCACGTCGACTCCGCACCGCGGTCGTTCCGCTGGCGGGCGCACCTGCTGGTGGGACTGCTCGGGCTCGCGGCGCTGCGCGCTCGCTCTGCCGCGCGGTCGACCTGCAGCTCGTCGATCACTGCTTCCTCGTCGAAGCAGGGCGATGCGCGCTTCTCGCGCGTCCGTCGACATCGCCGCGCATCGCGGCACGATCACCGACCGCTACGGCGAGCCGCTCGCGGTCAGCACGCCGGTGGACTCGATCTGGGTGAACCCGAAGCGAGCTCGCCGCTCGCCAGCGATCAGATCCCGCGGCTCGCGCAGGCGCTCGGCCTCGACCGCCAGGAGCTGCTGCGGCGCGTCACGAGCAATCTCGACCGCGACTTCCTCTACCTCGCGCGCCAGTGTCAGCCGGCGGACGCTGCGCGGATCAAGGCGCTCGACATCCCCGGCGTGTACACCTCGCGCGAATACCGCCGCTACTACCCCGCGGGCGAAGTCACCGGGCACCTGCTCGGCTTCACCAACGTCGACGATCGCCGGCCAGGAGGGGCTCGAGCTCGCCTTCGATCACTGGCTGGCCGGCGAGGACGGCGCCAAGCGCGTGATCCAGGATCGCTATGGGCGCATCGTGCAGGACGTCGAGAGCATCCGCCCGGCGCGCCCGGGACGCGATCTCGTGCTGTCGATCGACCTGCGCATCCAGTACCTCGCCTATCGCGAGCTCAAGGCAGCAGTCGCGCGAGCAGACGCGCGCGCGCCGGCTCGGTGGTGGTGATCGACATCGCCACCGGCGAAGTGCTGGCGATGGTCGAACCAGCCCGCCTACAACCCGAACGATCGCGACCAGATGGTGCAGGCAGCGGCTACCGCAATCGCGCCGTCACCGACATCTTCGAGCCCGGCTCATCGATCAAGCCGTTCTTCGTGGCCGCGGGACTGGCCTCGGGCAAGTACGACGCCCGCAGCGATCATCGATACCTCGCCCGGGCTTCTTCAAAGTCGGCGCGACGATCTTCGAGGACGAGCACAACCTCGGCGCCGATCGACATCGCCACGGTGCTCGCCAAGAGCTCGAACGTCGGCATGGCGCACATCGCGCTGTCGCTGCCGCCGCAGGCACATCTGGACGACGCTCACGCGGCTTCGGCTTCGGCCAGGTCACCACCAGCGGCTATCCGGGCGAATCCGCCGGGCTGCTGCCGCCGACTGCGCAGCTGGCGGCCCATCGGCATCGCCACCATGTCGCACGGCTACGGCATCTCGGTGACGCCGCTGCAGCTCGCGCACGCCTACGCGACCATCGGCGCGCTCGGCATCGCGCGGCCGGTGTCGTTCCTGCGCGTCGACGCGCCGCCGCGCGGGCGAGCGCGCGCTCGATGAGCGCGGCTGTGCCGCGAGCTGATCGGCGATGCTCGAGCTCGGTGGTGACCGCGGAGGGCACCGGCAAGCTTGCCGCCATCCCGGGCTATCGCGTCTCCGGCAAGACCGGCACCGCCTGGAAGGCCGACCGCGGGCGGCTACTCGACGCGACCGCTACATGGCGGTGTTCGCCGGCGTCGCGCCGGCCAGCGCACCGCGCCTGGCGGCGGTCGTGGTGATCGATGAGCCGAGCGCCGGACATGCACATGGGCGGCGATGTCTCCGCGCCGGTGTTCTCGCGCATGGTCGGCGGCGCGCTGCGGCTGCTGGCGGTGGCGCCCGATGAGCCGGTCGCGCGCCCGAGGAGCTGCCGCCGAGCACGCCGCCAGAGCGTGCGCACGGCGGCACTGCGATGAGCCCGCGGCGCGCCTCGATGCCGACGCACGCGCGCGGGCGCTCGCCGAGCTCACCGCCGGGCCTCGTCGCCGTGCCCGCGACGCTCGACGGTCAGCGACGTGACGCTCGACAGCCGCGCGGCGAGCCCCGGCGCGCTGTTCCTCGCCTGCCGCGGGCGCACGCATCACGGCTGCGGAGTTCGCCGGCGAGGCGCTGGCGCGCGGCGCGCGCGCGGTGCTCTACGAGCGCCGCCGGCGCGCCGAGCGCGGCGCCGGCCGCGCGCGGCTGCCCGCGGCAGCGTTCGTCGCGCGCGGTGCTCGTCGCGCCTGTACCGCAGCTCGCCGCGTCGGAATCATCGCCGACCGCTTCTTCGGCGCGCCCTCGCAGGCCGCTCACCGTCGCCGGCATCACCGGCACCAACGGCAAGACCACCTGCGCCTGGCTGCTGGCGCAGGCGCTGCAGCAGCTGCGGCCGGCCCGCCGCCTACATCGGCACGCTCGGCTTCGGCTTCCCGCCGCGCGCTCGCGCCGACGGCGCACACCACCCCCGATGCGGTGACGCGTGCAGCGCCAGCTCGCGGCGCTGCGCGACGCTCGGCGCCGAGTGCGTGCGCATGGAAGTGTCCTCGCACGCGCTCGACCAGGAGCGCGTCGACGGCGTGCGCTTCCATACCGCGGCGTTCACCAACCTCACGCGCGACCATCTCGACTATCACGGCACCATGGCGGCTTACGGCGCGGCCAAGGCGCGCCTGTTCGCCTGGCCGGCCCTCGCGCTGCGCGTCATCAACGTCGATGACGCCTTCGGCGCGGCAGCTCGCCGCGCGCGACTCGCCGCGGCGCCGCTGATCGTCACCACGCGCAGCCGGCGCCAGGCGCGGCCGGCCGCCGCGGCGCGAGTACGTGCGCGCAGCGCGCGTCGCCGCCGCGAGCCGGCCGGGCTCGTCGATCGACGTCGAGTCCAGCTGGGGCGCGGCGCGAGCTCGCCGTGCGCGCTGATCGGCGAGTTCAACGTCGACAACGTGCTCACGGTGCTCGCGGTGCTGCTCGCCTGGGAGATGCCGCTGGCCGAGGCGGCTGCGCGGCGCTGGCGCGCTGCCGGCGCGGCGAGCGGGCGCATGGAGATGTTCGGCGGCCGCGGCGCGCACGCCGCTGGCGATCGTCGACTACGCGCACACGCCCGATGCGCTCGCCAAGGCGCTGCGCGCCGCGCGCGCGCACTGCCGCGGCCGGCTGCGCGTGGTGTTCGGCTGCGGCGGCGATCGCGACGCCGGCAAGCGCCCGCTGATGGGCGCGCATCGCCGCCGAGCTCGCCGACGACGTCGATCGTCACCGACGACAATCCGCGCAGCGAGGATCCGGCGCGGCATCGTCGCCGACATCCTGGCGGGCATCACGGCCGCGCGCGCGCCGCTCGTGGTCGAGCACGACCGCGCGCTCGCGATCCGCGTCGCGCTCGCGCGCTCGCGGCGCCGAGGACGTGGTGCTGATCGCCGGCAAGGGTCACGAGGACTACCAGATCGTCGGCAGCGAGCGCCGCGCCGTTCCAGCGACCAGGCGTGGTCGCGCGCCGCGCTGGCGCGAGGCGCCGCGCATGAAGCGCACGCTCGCGCAACTTCGCGCGCGCCTGCGGCGGCCGGCTGGTCGGCGCCGATCGCCGCCTTCAGCGACGTGGTCGAGCGACTCGCGCACGCTCGCGGCCGGGCGAGCTGTTCGTGGCGCTGCGCGGGCCGACGCTTCGACGGCAACGAGTTCGTGGCGCGCGGCGGCGGCCGCCGGCGCCGCCGGCGCGCGTGGTCGATGCGCGCGCAGCCGGTGGCGCTGCCGCAGATCGTGGTGCCGAACGCAGGCGGCGCTCGCGCGCGCCGCGCGCGCCTGGCGCGCGCGCTTCGGCGGCCCGCTGATCGGCGTCGCCGGCAGCAACGGCAAGACCACCGCCAAGGAGATGACCGCGGCGATCCTGTCGCAGGCCGGCGAGTGCCTGGCGACGCGCGGCAATCTCAACAACCACATCGGCGTGCCGCTGACGCTGCTGCGGCTCGACGCCGCGCGCATCGCTTCGCGGTCATCGAGATGGGCGCCAATCGCGCCGGGCGACGTCGCGCGGCTGGTGGCGCTCGCGCGCCCGACCGTCGGCCTCATCACCAACGCCGGCGCCGAGCACCTCGAGGGCTTCGGCTGCTCGAGGGCGTGGCGCGCGCCGAAGGCGAGATGGTCGCGGGCCTGCGCGCCGACCGCGCACCGCCGTGATCAATGCCGACGATGCGTTCGCGCGGCCTGTGGCGCGCGCTCGACGCTGGCGCGCGTGGTCGAGCTTCGGCATGCGCGCGCGGCGGACTTCACGCGCGAGCGAGGTGCGCACCGACGGTCGGCGCAGCGGGCTTCAGCACCCGCTTCCGCCTGCGCGCCCCGCTCGGGCAGCGCGCGCGGTCGAGCTTGCACCTCGGCGGCGCGCACAACGTCGCCAACGCGCTGGCCGCCGCGGCCGCGGCGGCCAGCGCCGGCGCGACGCTCGAGCACATCGCGCGGGCCTCGCCGCGGTGCGCGCCGTGCCGGGCCGGCTGCAGTTCAAGCAGGCGCGCCGGCGGCGCCTGGCTCATCGACGATTCCTACAACGCCAATCCGAGCTCGGTGCGCGCCGGCCATCGAGGTGCTCGCGCACGCTCGACGGGCCGGCGCTGGCTGGTGCTCGGCGACATGGCCGAGCTCGGCGAGTTCGCCGCGGACGAGCACTGCCGAGATCGGCGAGTTCGCGCGCGCGCACGGGCATCGAGCGGCTGTACGCCACCGGCGCGCTCGCGGCGCTGCGCGGTCGAGAGCTTCGGCGCCGGCGCGCGAGCTGGTTCCGGACGACGCACGGCGCTGACTGCGCCGCGCTGTCCGCCGCGCTCGCCGGCGAGCCGGCGCGCGACGTGCGCCTGCTCGTCAAGGGCTCGCGCGTCAACCGCCTCGAGCGCGTGGTCGACGGCGCTGGCCGGCGGCCGCGGCGCCAGCGCGGGCGGACACTGAGCTGATGCTGTACTGGCTCACACAGCAGCTGGCCGGCTGCATCACCGGCTTCCACGTGTTCTCGTACCTGACGCTGCGCGCGATTCTGGCGATGATCTCCGCGCTGGCGCTCTCGCTGCTCGTCGGACCGGCGATGATCGCGCGCCTGTCGCGCTACCAGATCGGCCAGGTGGTGCGCGACGACGGCCCGAAGATCGCATCTGCCGAAGGCCGGCACGCCGACCATGGGCGGCGCGCTGATCCTGGTGACGACGCTCGTGAGCACGCTGCTGTGGGCGGAGTCTGCGCAACCGCCTCGTGTGGACCGTGCTCGGCGTCACCTTCGCCTTCGGCCTCATCGGCTTCTACGACGACTACCTGAAGCTCGTGGTGCGCAACTCCACGCGGACTGGCGGCGCGCTGGAAGTACTTCTGGCAGTCGGTGCGCGGGCCTGGCCACGGCGGCGACTGCTCTACTACACCGCGCACGCGAGCCGGCGCGAGACCGACGCTGTTCCTGCCGTTCGTCAAGACCTTCGCCGAGCCGCTCGGCGGCCGTCGGCTTCATCGCGCTCGCCTATCTCATGATCGTCGGCATGAGCAACGCGGTGAACCTCACCGACGGGCTCGATGGGCTCGCGATCATGCCGGCGGCGCTGGTGTCCGCGCGCGCTCGGCATCTTCGCCTACGCCAGCGGCAACGCCGTGTTCGCCCACTACCTGGCGATCCCGGAGATCCCCGGCGCCGGCGAGCTGCTGATCTTCTGCGCGCGCGCTCGCCGGCGCGGGCCTCGGCTTCCTGTGGTTCAACTCCTATCCGGCGCAGGTGTTCATGGGCGACGTCGGCGCGCTGGCGATCGGCGCCGCGCTCGGCGTCGTCGCGGTGATCGTGCGCCAGGAGCTCGTGGCGCTGGTCATGGGCGGCGTCTTCGTGCTCGAGACCGCCTCGGTGATCCTGCAGGTGGCCTCCTTCAAGCTCACCGGCAAGCGCATCTTCCGCATGGCGCCGATCCACCACCACTTCGAGCTCAAGGGCTGGGCGGAGCCGAAGGTGATCGTGCGCTTCTGGATCATCTCGCTGCTGCTGGTGCTGGCGGGCCTCGCGACCCTGAAGCTGCGATGAGCAGCCGACCTCGACAACGCCGCCGCACGCGGTGATCGTGGGCCTCGGCCGCACCGGGCTTCTCCTGCGCGCGCTATCTGCGCGCGCGCGGCTGGCGGCTGGCGGTCACCGACACGCGCGCCGCAGCCGCCGGAGCTCGCCGCGCTGCGCGCGCTCGATGCCGCAGATCCCGGTGCGTCTCGGCGGCCTCGACGCCGCGCTGCTCGACGGCGCGCTCTGCGTGGTGGTCTCGCCCGGGAGTGTCGCTGCGCGGAGCCGTTCTTCGCCGCGGCGCGCCGCCGCGGCCTGGAGATCGTCGGCGACATCGAGCTGTTCGCGCGCGCCGCGCGACGCGCCGGTGGCCGGCATCACCGGCACCAACGGCAAGAGCACCGTGACGACGCTGCTCGGCGCGCATGGCCGCAGCGCGCCGGGCTGAAGGTGCGCGTCGGCGGCAATCTCGGCGAGCCGGCGCTCGACCTGCTCGACGCCGCCAGCGCGCAGCTCTACGTGCTCGAGCTGTCGAGCTTCCAGCTCGAGACCACCGACTCGCTGCGCTCGCCGCGGCCGCGTGCTCAACGTCACGCCCGATCATCTCGACCGCTACGCCTCGTGGCGGCCTACGCGGCCGCCAAGGCGCGCATCTTCGCGCGCTGCGACACCGCGGTGATCAATCTCGACGATCCGCTGGTGGTGGCCATGCCGCGCGCCGGCGCAGCGCACGCTGAGCTTCTCGCTGCGCGCCGCCATCGGCGCCGACTACGCGGTGGCGCGATGCACGACGGCGGCGTGGTGGCTCACGCGCCGCGAGCGAGCCGCTGCTGCCGGTCGCGCGCGATGCAGCATCACGCGGGCTGCACAACGCCGCCAACGCGCTCGCCGCGCTCGCGCTCGGCGAGGCGCTCGGCCTGCCGCTGCCGGCGATGCTCGAGGAGCTGCGCGAGCTTCACCGGGCTGCCGCACCGCTCGCAGTGGGTCGCCGAGGTCGCGCGGCGTCACCTACGTCGACGACTCCAAGGGCACCAACGTCGGCGCGACGCTCGCGGCGGTGGCGGGCATGCGCGGGCCCGCTGGTCATGATCGCGGGCGGCGACGGCAAGAACCAGGACTTCACGCCGCTGCGCCGCGGCCTTTCGCGGCAAGGTGCGCGCAGCGGTGCTCATCGGCCGCGACGCGCCGCGCTCGCGCGCAGGCGCTGCGCGGGGTGTGCACGCTGCGAGTACTGCGCCGACGCCTCGAGGAGGCGGTGCGCGCGGCGGCGCGCCGCGGCCCAGCCCGGCGACACCGTGCTGCTGTCGCCGGCGTGCGCGAGCCTCGACATGTTTCGCGACTACGCGCATCGCGGCGCGGTATTCGCGCAAGCGGTGCAGGGAGCTGGCGGCATGAGCGCCGCGAGCGCACGCTCATGGCATTCGCGCGCCGCAGCGCGCGCGCAGCGGCGCCGTGCACATCGACGGCGCTGACGCTCGCGCTGGCGCTGGCGCATCGTGCTGCTCGGGCTGGTGATGGTGACCTCGGCGTCGATCTCGATCGCGAGCCGCGACACGGCGATCCGTTCTCCTATCCTCGAGCGCCAGCTGCTGCTCGCGCTGCTCGGCGTCGGCCGTGGCGGCGCTCGTCGTTCTGCGATTCCGACGGAGCGGCTCGAGCGGCTGTCGCTGCCGCTGCTGCTGCTGGCGGCGCTCGCTGCTGCTGCGTGGTGCTGGTGCCGGGGCTCGGCCACGTCGGTCAACGGCAGCCGCCGCTGGCTGCGGCTCGGCGGGCGTCGAACTTCCAGGTGTCGGAGCTCGCGCGCGTGCTGGTGCTGATCTACGTCGCCAGCTACGCGGTGCGGCGCGAGGAGGAGCTGCGCGAGCACGCTTCACGGGCCTCGTCAAGCCGCTGGCTGCTGCTCGGCGCTCGCGGCGCTGCTGCTGCTCGCGGAGCCGGACTTCGGCGCCGCCACGGTGCTGTTCGCCACCGGCTTCGGCGTGCTGTTCCTCGCCGGCGCGCGCCTGCGCTACGTGCTCGTCGATGACTGCTCGCCGCCGGCGGCTGCTTCGGCGCTGCTGGCGATGATCTCGAGCTACCGCATGCGCCGCCTGACCGCCTTCCTCGATCCCTGGGCCGATCCCTTCAACAGCGGCTTCCAGCTCACGCAGTCGCTGATCGCGATCGGCCGCGGCGACATGGTTCGGCGTCGGCCTCGGCGACAGCGTGCAGAAGCTGTTCTACCTGCCCGAGGCGCACACCGACTTCCTGTTCGCGGTGCTCGCCGAGGAGCTCGGGCCTGGTCGGCGTGCTGCTGACGCTCGGCGCTGTTCCTGGCGCTCGTCTGGCGCGCCTTCGTACATCGCGCGCCTCGCCGCGCGAGGCGGGCCTGAAGTTCCAGCGCTACCTCGCCGCCGGCTTCGGCCTGTGGCTCGGCGTCCAGGCGTTCATCAACATCGGCGTCAACATGGGCGTGCTGCCGACCAAGGGACTGACGCTGCCGCTCATGAGCTACGGCCGCTCGAGCCTGATCGTGACGCTGGCCTGGCTGGGACTGCTGCTGCGCGTCTACCACGAGGCGATGCTGCGAGCGGCGCGGCTCGGCTACCGTCGCGGCGCGGCGCGCGACAGAATCGCGGAACGACACTGGTGCGCCGCCCGTCCTCATCATGGCCGGCGGCACCGGCGGGCACGTGTTCCCGGCGCTGGCGCTCGCGCGCGCTGCTGCGCGAGCAGCTCCGGCGAGGTCGTCTGGCTCGGCACGCGCGCGCGGGCTCGAGGCGCGGCTCGTTCCGGCCGAGGGCATCGCGCATCGAGTGGCTGTCGGTCGGCGGCTTGCGCGGCAAGGGCTGGCTGCACGCTGGCTCGCGGCGCCGCTGCGGCTGACGCGTCGCGCTGCTGCAGGCGCTGCGCGGTCATGCGGCGCCGCCAGCCGGCGCTGGTGGTCGGCCTCGGCGGGTTCGTCACCGGACCCGGGCGGCGTCGCCGCCTGGCTCACGCGCCGGCCGCTGCTCATCCACGAGCAGAACGCGATCGCCGGCTTCACCAACCGCTGCCTGGCGCACCTCGCGCGCGAGGTGCTGAAGCGTTTCCCGGCAGCTTCGCGCCGCGACGTGCACGCGCAGGTGATCGGCAATCCGGTGCGCGCGCGATATCAGCGCGGTGCCGCCGCCGGCGCGAGCGCTTCGCGCGGCGCGCACGGCGCCGATGCGCCTGCTGGTGCGTCGGCGGCAGCCAGGGCGCGGCGCGCCTGAACGCCGTCGTGCCGTTCGCGCTGGCGCGGCTCGCCGGCGCGATCGCGCTTCGATGTCCGCCATCAGGCGGGCGAGCGCTGGATCGAGGCCGGACGCGCAGAGCTACGCCGAGGCCGGCGTGCGCGCCGACGTGCGGCCCTTCATCGAGGACATGGCGGAGGCCTACGGCTGGGCGGATCTGGTGATCTGCCGCGCCGGCGCGCTCACCGTGTCGGAGCTGGCCGCGGCGGGCGTCGGCGCGATGCTGGTGCCGTTTCCCGCCGCGGTCGACGACCACCAGACGCACAACGCGCGATTCCTGGTGCGCGAGGGCGCGGCGGTGCTGATCGCCGACCGCGAGCTCACCGCCGAGCGGCTCGCCGCGCGAGCTGCAGCGGCTGTGCGCCGGGCCGCGGCAAGCTGCTCGCCATGGCCGAGCGCGCGCGCGGCTCGCCAGGCCGCGTGCCGCCGAGGAGCTGGCCGCTTCCTGCCTCGAGCTGGCGCGGGAGGCCGCATGATCGGCGGAGCGGCGCAGCCTGTCGGAGCGGCCGCGTCCGGAGCGGCGCCGCAGCGCCGACGCGGCGCGATCGCATGCGCCGCATCAACACCATCCATTTCGTCGGCATCGGCGGCAGCGGCATGAGCGGCATCGCCGAAGTGCTGCTGAATCTCGGCTACGCAGTGCAGGGCTCGGACCTGCAAGGCCAGCGCCGGTGACCGAGCGGCTCAGCGCGGCTCGGCGCGCGCGATCACGCATCGGCCACGCGGCCGAGAACATCGCAGGCGCCGACGTGGTCGTGGTCTCGAGCGCCGTGCCGCGCGACAACCCGGAGGTCGAGGCCGCGCTCGCGCGGCGCATGCCGGTGGTGCCGCGCGCCGAGATGCTGGGCGAGCTGATGCGCTTCCGCTACTCGATCGCGGTGGCCGGCACGCACGGCAAGACCACCACCACCAGCCTGCATCGCCAGCATCCTGGCCGAGGGCGGCGAGGATCCGACCTTCGTGATCGGCGGCCGGCTGAAGAGCGCCGGCAGCAACGCGCGCCTCGGCGCCGGGCGCTACCTGGTCGCCGAGGCCGACGAGAGCGACGCCTCGTTCACGCATCTGCAGCCGGTGATCGCGGTCGTCACCAACATCGACAACGACCACCTCGGCGACCCACGGCGGGGATTTCGAGCGCCTCAAGCAGAGCTTCGTCGAGTTCCTGCACAACCTGCCGTTCTACGGGCTCGCGGTGCTGTGCCTCGACGACGAGCACGTGCGCAGCATCCTGGAGCGCGTCGGCCGGCCGTTCCTGACCTACGGACTCGCGAGGCGGCGCCGACGTGCGCGCGGTCGAGCGTCGCATCGATCGGGCCTGCGGACGCAGCTTCGAGGTCGTGCGACCCGGCGGCGCTCCGCTCGCGGTGACGCTCAATCTGCCGGGCACGCACAACGTGCGCAACGCGCTTGCGGCGATCGCGGTGGCGACGCGAGCTCGGCGTCGACGATGCGGCCATCGGTCGCGCGCTCGCCAGCTTCCAGGGCATCGACCGGCGCATGCAGCACATCGCCGATGTCGACACCGCGCGTCGGCACGCGTCACGCATCGTCGATGACTACGGCCATCACCCGACCGAGATCGCCGCGACGCTGGAGGCGCTGCGCCAGGGCTACCCCGGCCGGCGCCTGGTGCTCGCGTTCCAGCCGCACCGCTACACGCGCACCCGCGATCTGCATCGATGACTTCGGCAAGGTGCTGGCGCCGGCGCGACGTGCTGCTGGTCACCGAGGTCTACGCCGCCGGCGAGGCGCCGATCGCCGGCGCCGACGGGCGCGCGATCTGCCGCGCGGTGCGCGGCCGCGGCCAGGTCGAGCCGCTGTTCGTCGAGCAGCGTCGAGGAGCTGGCGGAGGCGCTGAAGGACGTGCATCCGCGACGGCGATGTGGTCGTGACCATGGGCGCGGGCAACATCAGCGCGGTGGCGCACAGGCTGGCCGGAGCGCTTTGCCGTGCTGCTGCCGCCGCGGAGACGCAACTGATGGCCGCGCACTCGCGCAGGAGTTCATGCCGCGCGTGCGCCGCGACGAGCCGATGAGCCGCCATACCTCCTGGCACGTCGGCGGCCCGGCGGAGGTCTTCTTCACGCCGCGCGACCGTGCCGGATCTGGCGCGCCTTCCTGCGCGAGCTGCCGGCGGACATGCCGATCTACTGGGTCGGCCTCGGCAGCAACCTGCTGGTGCGCGACGGCGGGATCGCGGGCGTCGTCATCAGCACACACGGCACGCTCGACCGCGCTCGAGCGCGCCAGTCACGACCATGGTGTACGGCGAGGCCGGCGTCGCCTGCGCGCGCATCGCCCGGCAGTGCATCAACTGGGGGCTCGGCCCGGCGGAGTTCTTCGCCGGCATCCCGGGCACGCTCGGCGGCGCGCTGGCGATGAACGCCGGCGCCTTCGGCGGCGAGACCTGGCGGCACGTGTGCGAGCGTCGAGACCATCGACCGCGGCGGCGCACGAGCACGCCGCGCGCCGGCAGCGAGTATCGGGTCGGCTACCGCCACGTGGCGGCGCCGGCGGCCGGAGGAATGGTTCCTCGGCGCGCGAGCTTGCGCTTCGAGCACGCCTCCGGCGCGCATCGCAGCGAGGTGCACGAGCTGCTCGACGCGCCGCAAGGCGACGCAGCCGATCGGCGAGTGGAGCTGCGGCTCGGTGTTCACCAACCCGCCGGGCGATCACGCCGCGCGCCTCATCGAGGCGGCGGGCCTGAAGGGCTTTCGCATCGGCGATGCGTCGGTGTCGCGAGAAGCACGCCAACTTCATCATCAACCACGGCGCGGCCACGCGCGGCGGACCTCGAGAGCTGATCGTGCACGTGCAGCGACGACGGTGCAGCGCGTGCACGGCATGCGGCTGCAGCCCGAAGTGCGCATCGTGGGGGAGGCGAGGCGCTGATGCGCCTGCGCTACGACGCCAAGCGTCGCGCGGCGCGTCGACCGATCCGCGCGGAGTTCGGGCGCGTGGCGGTGCTGCTCGGCGGCGACTCGAGCGAGCGCGAGATCTCGCTGCTGACCGGCAGCGCGGTGCTCGGCGGCGCTCGAGCGCCGCGGCGTCGATGCGCACGGCCTTCGATCCGCGCGAGCAGCCGCTGCTGCGAGCTCCTCGAGCAGCGCTTCGAGCGCGTGTGGATCGCGCTGCACGGCCCGGGCGGCGAGGACGGCACGCTGCAGGGCGCGCTCGAGTATCTCGGCGTTCCCTACACCGGCAGCGGCGTCATGGGCTCGGCGATCGGCATGGACAAGCTGCGCACGCAAGCGCCTCGCGCAGGCCGATCGGGGTGCCGACCGCCGACTTCGTGGTGCTGCGCGGCGCCGCAGGACTTCGAGCTGGCGCTCGAGCGGCTGCGGCTGCCGCTGATCGTCAAGCCCGCCACCCAGGGCTCGAGCGTCGGCATGACGAAGGTCGAGCGCGCCGCGGACCTGCCTGCCGCCTACGCGGCCGCGGCCGCGGCTCGAGTCGCAGCGTGTTCGCGGAGCCCTGGATCACGCGGCGGGGAGTACACGGTGGCGATCCTGCAGGGCGCGGCGCTGCCCTCGATCCGCATCGAGACGCCGCGCGACCTTCTACGACTACGAGGCCAAGTACTTCCGCGACGACACGCGCTACTTCTGTCCCTCGGGCCTGTCGCAGCCGGCCGAGGCGACACCTGCAGAGCCTGGCGCTCGCGGCCTTCGAGGCCGCCGGCGCCGAGGGCTGGGGGCGCGCGGACTTCATGATGGATGCCGCCGGCCGGCCGCTGCTGCTCGAGATCAACACCGTTCCCGGCATGACCGGCCACAGCCTGGTGCCGATGGCGGCGCGCGCGGTCGGCATCGATTTCGACGAGCTGGTGTGGCGCGTGCTCGAGACCAGCTTCGTACGCGCGCCACGCCGCTGCCGGCTCGAGCCGCAGAGAGGCGCGCTGATGCTGCAAGCGCACCCGCAACCGCAGCAAGCCGCCGCGCGCTACCGCTGCGCAGCTGCCGCGCGTGCCGCTGGCGGCATCATCGGCCGGCTGCTCGCCGCCGCTGGCGGCGCTCGCTCGCCGACGCTGCGCGTCGTGTTCTGGGCGCTCGACCAGCCGATCCGCGACCGTGGCGGTCGACGGGACGCTTCCAGCGCGTCGCGCCCGGGGACGTCGAGCGCGCTGGTGGCGCGCAGGTGCGCGGCGCAGGGCCTGCTGTCGGTGGACCTCGCGGCGGTGCGCCGCGCGATCCACACGCTCCCCTGGGTCGATGCGGTGAGCGTGCAGCGCGCCTGGCCGCGCGGGCTGACGGTGCTGGTCGTCGAGCAGATCGCGGCGGCCCGCTGGGGCGAGCGCGGGCTGCTCAATACGCGCGGCGAGCTGTTCGCGACCGACGCGCAGCCACTTCCCGCCGGAGCTGGCGCAGCTGTCCGGGCCCGACGGCACAGGAGACCGAAGTCACGCAGCGCTATCTCGCCGCGCAGGGCCGCCTGACGGCAGGCCGGACTGCGCATCACGGCGCTGCGGCTCGATGCGCGCGGCGCCTGGGAGCTCGACCTCGCCAACGGCATCACGGTGCGGCTCGGCAGGTCGCCAGGTCGACGAGCGCTTCGAGAACTTCATGAGCGCGGCGCTCGAAGCTCGTCGACGCAGCGCGCGCGACGACATCGCCTACGTCGACATGCGCTACACAAACGGTTTTGCGATCGGCTGGCGCGGCGGCGCCGCCGCACAGCGCGGCAGACGGTGGCCGCAATGCTTAAGCGCTCGCGATACGAAACCTCATCGTCGGGCTCGACATCGGCACCTCCAAGGTGGTGGCGCTGGTCGGCGAGATCGGCGCCGACGGCTCGATCGAGGTGCTCGGCCTCGGCTCGCAGCCCTCGCGCGGGCCTGAAGAAGGGCGTGGTGGTCAACATCGAGTCGACGGTGCAGTCGATCCAGCGCGCGGTCGAGGAAGCCGAGCTCATGGCCGGCTGCGAGATCCACTCGGTGTACGCCGGCATCGCCGGCAGCCACGTGCGCAGCCTCAACTCCCACGGCGTGGTCGGCGATCCGCGACAAGGAGGTCACCCACGGCGACGTCGAGCACGTGATCGACGCCGCCAAGGCGGTCGCCATCCCCGCCGACCAGAAGATCCTGCACGTGCTGCCGCAGGAGTTCATCGTCGACGGCCAGGAGGGCATCCGCGATCCCGATCGGCATGTCGGGCGTGCGGCTCGAGGCCAAGGTGCACATCGTCACCGGCGCCGACAGCGCCGCGCAGAACATCGTGAAGTGCATCCAGCGCTGCGGGCTCGAGGTCGACGACGTGGTGCTCGAGCAGCTCGCCTCGAGCTTCGCGGTGCTCACCGAGGACGAGAAGGAGCTCGGCGTGTGCCTGGTCGACATCGGCGGCGGCACCACCGACCTCGCGGTGTTCGCGCAACGGCGCGATCCGCCACACCGCCGTGATCCCGATCGCCGGCGACCAGGTCACCAACGACATCGCGGTGTCGATGCGCACGCCGACGCAGTACGCCGAGGACATCAAGATCCGCTACGCCTGCGCGCTGTCGCAGCTCGCCAATCCCGACGAGAGCATCGAGGTGCCGAGCGTCGGCGAGCGGCCCGGCGCGGCGCCTCGCGCGCCAGACGCTCGCCGAGATCGTCGAGCCGCGCTACGAGGAGCTCTTCGGCCTGGTGCGCGAGGAGCTGCGCCGCAGCGGCTTCGAGGAAGTGATCGCCGCGGGCATCGTGCTCACCGGCGGCAGCGCCAAGATGGAAGGCGCGATCGAGCTCGCCGAGGAAGTGTTCCACGTGCCGGTGCGGCTCGGCCTGCCGCAGGCCGGTGCAGGGCCTCGCCGACGTGGTGCGCAATCCGATCTATTCGACCGGCGTGGGGCTGCTGCTCTACGCCCGCGACAACGCTCCTGCCCGCGCGTCGCGGGCGCTCGCTCGGCGGCAACGCGCAAGTCGGTGCTCGACCGCATGCGCTCCTGGTTCCAGGGGAATTTTTGAAGCTGACAGACCAGATGCGACAGAGCAACTCAACCAACCGTTTTATTCGCGTAAGGAGCGACGACATGTTTGAACTGATGGACGCATACAGCCAGAGCGCCGTCATCAAGGTGATCGGCGTGGGCGGCGGCGGCGGCAACGCCGTCGCGCACATGGTCACCACCGGCATCGAGGGCGTGGAGTTCATGTGCGTCAACACCGACGCGCAGGCGCTGAAGCACGCCAAGGTCAAGACCGCGCTGCAGATCGGCTGCAACATCACCAAGGGACTGGGCGCCGGCGCCGACCCGGAGGTCGGCCGCCAGGCGGCGATGGAGGACCGCGACCGCATCGTCGAGCTGGTCGAGGGCTGCGACATGCTGTTCATCACCGCCGGCATGGGCGGCGGCACCGGCACCGGCGCGGCGCCGGTGGTGGCGCAGATCGCCAAGGAGCTCGGCATCCTGACGGTGGCGGTGGTCACCAAGCCGTTCGAGATGGAGGGCAACAAGCGCTCGCTGCGTCGCCGATCACGGCATCGCGGAGCTCACCAAGTACTGCGACTCGCTGATCACCATTCCCAACCAGAAGCTGCTGACGGTGCTCGGGCCGCAGACCACGCTGCTCGATGCCTTCAAGGCGGCCAACCAGGTGCTGCAGGGCGCGGTGCAGGGCATCGCCGAGCTGATCACGCGGCCGGGGCTCATCAACGTCGACTTCGCCGACGTGCGCACCGTCATGGCCGAGACCGGCATGGCCATGATGGGATCGGGCGCCGCGAGCGGCGAAGGCCGCGCGCGCGCAGCGGCCGAGGCCGCGGTGTCCTCGCCGCTGCTCGAGGACATCAACCTCGCCGGCGCGCACGGCATCCTGGTGAACGTCACCGCGGGCATGGACCTCTCGATCGGCGAATTCCAGGAGGTCGGCCAGATCGTCAAGCAGTTCGCCTCCGAGGACGCCACGGTGGTGGTCGGCACGGTGATCGACCCGGAGCTGACCAACCAGGTGCGCGTCACGGTGGTGGCCACCGGACTCGGCCGGCCGGCTGCTGCAGCGCGGCAGCCGCGCGCACGCCGCCCGAGCGAGGCCGCGACGCCGGCGCGCGAGCCGCTGCGCGCGAGCGCGCGCGCGCGAGCCGCCGATGCGGGTGGTGCGCGCGCAGCCCCGCTGTCGAGCAGCGACTATGCGGCGCTCGACAAGCCGACGGTCGCAGCGGCAGCGGGCGGTCGGCGACGGACTGCGGCCGGACGCCGAAGCCGAGGAGCTGCTGGATATTCCCGGCGTTCCTGCGGCGGCAGGCCGATTGACGCACTGGCCGCTGGATACGGTAGCGCGCCGTTAGCGCCACGGGCCCCGGGTCAGCGGCGCCGTCTGCTCAGGGTCCGGCAGCCGCCTGCCCTGCGGACGGCGGCGTGATGCGGCGCGCAGTCATCCGGCGCTGCGATCGTTGAGATGAAGGACAGACGGAGCTAACACATGGTCGGACAGCGAACGCTCAAGAACTCGATCCGCGCCACCGGCGTCGGGCTGCACACGGGCAAGAAGGTCCTGATGACGCTGCGGCCGGCCGCCGCCGGACACCGGCATTGTCTTCCGCCGCACCGATCTGCGCGCAGCCGGTGGACATCCGCGGCGCATGCCGAGAATGTCGGCGACACCACGCTCGGCACCACGCTCGGCAAGGGCGAGGCGCGCGTCTCGACCGTCGAGCACCTGCTGTCGGCGTTCGCGGGCCTCGGCATCGACAACGCCATCGTGGAGCTGTCAGCGCGCCGAAGTGCCGATCATGGACGGCAGCGCCGGTCCGTTCGTGTTCCTGCTGCAGTCGGCGGGCATCGAGGAGCAGCGCGCGCCGAAGCGCTTCATCCGCGTCAAGAAGCGGCTGCGGGTCGAGGACGGCGACAAGTGGGCGCAGTTCGATCCCGTTCGACGGCTTCAAGGTCAACTTCGAGATCGAGTTCAATCACCCGATCTTCAAGCGCCGGCGCAGCGCGCCGTCGATGGATTTCTCGACCACCTCGTTCCTCAAGGAAGTGAGCCGCGCGCGCACCTTCGGCTTCATGCGCGACCTGGAGACGCTGCGCGCGCGCAATCTCGCGCTCGGCGGCAACCTCGACAACGCCATCGTGCTCGATGACTTTCGGCGTGCTGAACGAGGACGGGCTGCGCTACGAGGACGAGTTCGTCAAGCACAAGATCCTCGATGCGATCGGCGATCTGTACCTGCTCGGGCACAGCCTGATCGGCGAGTTCAGCGGCCACAAGTCCGGCCACGCGCTCAACAACCGGCTGCTGCGCGCGCTGCTGGCGGACGCTCAGACCTGGGAAGAAGGTGATATTCGAGTCGTACGCGGACGCGCCGATTTCCTACATCGAGGCGCCTGCTTTGCCTGGGTCGGGCGGGGGATGAACCTGGGTTCACGCCAGGGGATTTGACTCGATCCTTTTCGGCTTCCGGGGCCGCGACCGTAAGGGCTTTTCCGGGAACGCCGTGAATACTTCCCTGTAGGCTCCCGGAAAAACATCCCTGTTTTTCAGGCTTCCGGAAAAGCCCTTACGGCCACGGCCCCGGTCGTAAATGCGGTGCTATTCGGCTGATTTTTGCGGCATGACGCGGACGGTCACTTGCTCGATGGCCGGGTGGGCCGCGCGGATCTGAGCTTGGAGTTCCTGCAGGGCGTAGCGCAGGCGGGCGGACCAGGCAGGGGAAGTCAGCGAAGACGACCAGGGTGCGGTCGCGCTCGGTGATGGCGGTGATTTGAGCGGGCAAGCTGGGCGGGAAGGTGGGCTTCGAGCCAGGGGCGCCAGAAGGCTTGGCGGGCGCTGTGGTCCGCGGCTTGCGACAGGACGGGGACCGAGCGGCGCGAGCAGGTCCTTGACAGAATGTGGCGATGTGACCTGGAGCCCGAAACGCCCCGCTTCGACACCGATCGCGGTGAGCGCGAGGTGAGTTTGAGGTCGTTGCGCTTGTGCAGGCGGCTCTTATTGGGCATATTCTCAAGCGTTGCTAAAGGGCAAACCCGTCGAAAGACGGGGACGCAAAGCCACCGGTCTAAAGCGAGAGCCATGACAGCGGGGTTGCCGGCAAAGCGCAAGTGTTTTCGAAGAAGGGTTTCCAGGGCGCATTCGCGCCCGCGATATGGTGCGAATGTCTGGGCCCAATTGGCTGGCTCGTGCGCTCGACTTGCTGCGTTGCCTGCCGATATTCAAGGGGTAGACGCCCGGAGCGCACGACGGTATGAATGTCATTTTCTTTTCCAGGCGTGACGGGCATCGCCCGTCAGCTGAATTTGCCGCCGCTCGCGCTCGTATGCGTGATCGTCGCCGTGCTCGCCATCGTGGGCGGTGCGTTTGCGGCCGGATGGAGCCTCAGCCATGGCGGCAGCGATGACGGCCTCGCGCTGGGCGCAGACTGCTCACTGGTCGCAGGTCCTCGCGAAGCAGCGCGACGAGATTTCCGACCTCAAGCGCCAGATGCAGGTGCGCGTCGATGCGATGGCCATGCAGCATCGGCGACATGAACGCGCACGTCATCCGCCTCGATGCGCTTGGCAAGCGCCTGACCGCCATGGCGGACATCAACAGCCACTGAGTTCAACTTTGGCCAGGATCCGCCCCAGGGCGGACCGGATACGGACGATTCCGAGCGCCCGGCGCGCGGATCGCCGACATTTCCACCATGCTGCAGAGCCTGCAGGGCCAGATCGATTTGAGCGGCTCGCAGCTCTCGGCGCTGGAGAACGTGATGCTCTCGCCGCCAGCTCGGGCAGGAGATCCATCCCGAGGGGCGTCCCGTCACCACCGGCTACATCTCATCGGGCTTCGGCGAGCGGGTGGACCCGTTCACCGGTGGCGAGGAGTTTCACGAGGGGTCGACTTCGCCGCGCCGCAGGGCACGGGTATCCGCGCCGTGGCCGCCGGGGTCGTCACCTGGGCGGGGCCGCGCGGCGCCTTCGGCAACATGATTCGAGATCAATCACGGCAACGGCTACGTGACGCGATACGGCACACGTACAAGGTCCTGGTGCACGTGGGCGAGACCGTTCAGCGCGGCGACGTGATCGGTCTGGTCGGGAGCACGGGGCGGTCCACGGGGCCGCACGTGCATTTCGAGGTGCTGAAGGACGGCCGTCAGGTGAATCCGGCCCGGTTCATCGCGCTGCGCGCCGGAACGACGGGACTTGGAAGGCGCCCCCGGGCGCAGCCGCCCAGGACTAAGATAGCCACGAGCCGCGCACTCGTTGCGGCCGGCACGGTCCAAGGACTGGCTCAGCCCGAAAGCAAGCTATGCAGCGGCCCAGGGCCGCTCCCTGGGCCGCGGGATGAACCCCAGCTAGAGGGCTGGCTGCGGAAATCGCCGGGAGCGATTTCCGCCAATAGATGAGCTGCGTAGAATACCCCGCCCGCCTCCCCGGGGTCATCTCCCACCAGTAGCAGGAACCTCAAGTTGCTCGGCACTCTCACGCAGATTTTCGGCAGCCGCAATGACCGGCTCATCCGCGGCTATGGGCGGTACATCCGCACGGCGAAGGACCTCGAGCCCGGACTCAAGGCGCTGAGCGATGAGGCGCTGCGCGGCAAGACCGAGGAATTCCGCGAGCGGCTGAAGCGAGGGCGCGACGCTCGATGACCTGCTGCCCGAGGCGTTCGCGGTGGTGCGCGAGGCGGCGCAGCGCACGCTGAAGATGCGCCACTTCGACGTGCAGCTGATCGGCGGCATCGCGCTGCACCAGGGCAAGATCGCCGAGATGCGCACCGGCGAGGGCAAGACGCTGATGTCGACGCTGCCGGCCTATCTCAACGCGCTGCCCGGCGAGGGCGTGCACGTCGTCACGGTGAACGAGTACCTGGCGCAGCGCGACGCGGACTGGATGGGGCCGGTCTATCGCTTCCTCGGGCTCACCGTCGGCGTGATCAAGAACGCGCAGAGCCAGCCGGAGAAGCGCGCGGCCTACGCCTGCGACATCACCTACGGCACCAACAACGAGTTCGGCTTCGACTACCTGCGCGACAACCTCGCCTTCCGCCTCGAGGACCGCGTGCAGCGCGCGCTCGCTACGCGATCGTCGACGAGGTCGACTCGATCCTGATCGACGAGGCGCGCACGCCGCTGATCATCTCCGGGCCCGGCCGAGGAGAGCACCGAGCTCTACCTGCGGATCAACGAGCTGGTGCCGCGCCTGACGCGCCAGCAGGAAGAGGAAGGGCCCGGCGATTTCTCGGTGGAGGAGAAGACCAAGCAGGTGCACATCACCGAGGCCGGCCACGAGCGCGTCGAGCAGCTGATGCTGCAGGCGGGCCTGCTGCGCGAGGGCGAGAGCCTGTACGACCCGGCCAACATCCGCCTGATGCATCACCTGAACGCGGCGCTGCGCGCGCACGCGCTCTACAAGCGCGACGTCGAGTACATCGTGCGCGGCGGCGAGGTCATCATCGTCGATGAGTTCACCGGCCGCACCATGCCGGGCCGGCGCTGGTCCGACGGCCTGCACCAGGCGATCGAGGCCAAGGAAGGCGTGCGCGTGCGCGAGGAGAACCAGACGGTCGCCTCGATCACCTTCCAGAACTATTTCCGCCTCTACAAGAAGCTCTCCGGCATGACCGGCACCGCCGACACCGAGGCGCCGGAGTTCCTGCAGATCTACGGGCTCGAGGTGGTGGTGATCCCGACCCACCGGCCGATGGTCCGCAAGGACAATGCCGGACTTCGTGTACCTGACGCAGAAGGACAAGTTCGAGGCGATCATCGAGGACATCCGCGACTGCGTGCGAGCGCGAGCAGCCGGTGCTGGTCGGCACCACCTCGATCGAGACCTCCGAGTTCCTCTCGGGCCTGCTGCAGAAGGAGGACATCGCGCACGAGGTGCTCAATGCCAAGCAGCACGAGCGCGAGGCGCACATCGTCGCGCAGGCCGGGCGGCCGGGCGCGGTGACCATCGCCACCAACATGGCGGGCCGCGGCACCGACATCGTGCTCGGCGGCAACCTGGAGGCCGAGCTCGCCGCGCTCGACAGCGAGCAGGGCGCGGAGGCCCGTCAGGCCGGCCGCGAGCGCGCCAGGACCGACTGGCAGCGGACGGCACGACAAGGTGGTCGCGGCCGGCGGCCTGCACATCATCGGCACCGAGCGGCACGAGTCCCGCCGCATCGACAACCAGCTGCGCGGCCGCTCCGGCCGCCAGGGCGACCCGGGCTCGAGCCGCTTCTATCTGTCGATGGAAGACAACCTGATGCGCATCTTCGGCGACCCGATGCGCACGCAGCGCCTGCTGCAAGATGGCCGGCATGAAGGAAGGCGAGGTCATCGAGAGCGGCATGCTCACGCGCCAGATCGAGAAGGCGCAGCGCAAGGTCGAGTCGCACAACTTCGACATCCGCAAGCAGCTGCTGCTGTTCGACGACGTCGCCAACGATCAGCGCAAGGTGATCTACCAGCAGCGCACCGAGATCATGGGCACCGCGGACCTGTCGGCGGCGATCCGCGGGCATCCTCGAGGAGGCGGTCGGCGCGCTGATCGATCAGTACCTGCCCAAGCAGCGATGCCCGCCGGACTGGGACCTGGAGGGCCTGCGGCGAGGCGCTGCGAGACGCGATTTCAACGTGCGCGTGGACCTGCAGGGCTGGCTCGCAGCAGGAGCCGGAGCTCGAGGAGCCGGCGCTGCGCGCGCGGCTCGCTCGCAGGCGTGCAGCGAGGCCTACGAGACCAAGGTGGCGCGCATCGGCGCGGCGATCATGCGCCACATCGAGAAGGACGTCATGCTGCGCACGCTCGATCAGCACTGGCGCGAGCACCTGGCGGCGATGGATTACCTGCGCCAGGGCATCCACCTGCGCGGCTACGCGCAGAAGGACTACCGCTTCGAGTTCAAGCGCGAGGCTTTCGAGCTGTTCGCGGCGATGCTCGATCGCGTGAAGTTCGAGACGGTGTCACGCCTGATCGCAGATCGAGGTGCGCACCCAGGAGGAGATCGAGCGCGAAGAGGAGGAGCGCCGCGAGCGTCTGATGCGGGCGCTGCAGGCGCAGCACGCCGAAGCGCTGCTCTGCCTTGGCCGGCGGCGGCGAAATGCCGCCGGACGCCGCGGTTCCCGCAGCCGCGCACGCGGCGATGATGCGTGGCGGCTCGCCGGGCGCGGTGGCGGCGAGGCGCCTGTTCCGCCGCCGCCGCCTGGCGGACCTGCAGGGCACCTTCGTGCGCGGCGAGCGCAAGGTCGGCCGCAACGAGCCCTGTCCGTGCGGCTCGGGCAAGAAGTACAAGCACTGCCACGGCGCGCTATCGAGCGTCGAGTGAGACTGTCGTGAAGCGCTGTCCCTGTGCCTGGAATGACCCTCGTCGTTGCCGCGGCGTCCTCGATAGCTCGGGGACGGGTCCTCATCGCCGAGCGCCCCGCCGGCAAGCACATGGCCGGCCGCTGGGAGTTTCCGGGCGGCAAGGTCGCGCCGGGTGAGATCGGAGGAGGCCGCCCTGGCGCGCGAGCTCGCGGAGGAGCTCGGCATCGAAGTGATCGGCGCCGCGCGCCCTGATGCGCTTGCGGCACCCCTATCGCCGACCGTGACCGTCGAGCTGTCGCTGTGGGTGGTCGAGAGTTACCGCGGCGAGCCGCAAGCGCTCGACGGCCAGCGCCTGAAATGGGTGCCGCGCGCGCAGCTCGGCGAGCGAGGACATCCTGGAGGCGGACCGACCGTTCGTGGCCGCACTGGTACAATGGCCGTCGCCTTCCTAGAACCCAGACGAGATTTCCCATGGCAGCGACAGAGCGATCTTCCGGAAGTACAGCTCGACCCGGCCGGTCTCTACCGGGAGGAGATCTTCACCGATCGCCGCGCCGGCACCATCCGCCGCCTGACCCCGGTGACCGTGGCCGGGGCCACCGATCCCGCGCGGCCGGTGCTGTTTTCCGGGCAGACGCAGCTCCTGACCCCCGCCGGCGTGCTGCCGCTCGGGTTCGAGATCGAGGCGAGCACGCTCGAGGAGGCGCTGGCCAAATTCCCCGAAGGCGTCAAGGCCGCGCTGGAGCAGGCCATCGACGAGGCGCGCGAGATGCGGCGCGAGGCCGCCTCGCGCATCGTGGTGCCCGAGGTCGGCGGGCGGTGGGCATCGGGTCCCGCCGGCGGCGGCGGCAAGATCAAATTTCCTTAGTTGATTGACCCTGGGCCGCTCGCTCAGTCGCTTTCCACCTACTACGCCTAGGCCTTCGCGGAACGGAAAGTGCTAGCGGAGCATTGATCCCTTCCCGGCGCCGAGCGCCGAATTCTGCCTAGGGGGTGCAATGCTTCAGGCTTCCGAGTCCGCGGCCGAGGTGCCTCTCGTCAGCGTAGGGGTGCCCGTATTCAACGGCGAAGCCTTTCTCGAGGACGCGATTCGCTCTGCGCTCGCGCAGTCGCTCGGCGACCTCGAGCTGATCCTGTGCGATAACGCTTCCCAGGACCGGACGGCGGAGATCTGCAACGACTACGCCGCCCGCGATCCGCGGGTGCGCTATTTCCGCAATCCCAGCAACCTCGGCGCCGCTGCCAACTACAACCTCGCCTTCAGCCACGCCCGCGGCCGTTACTTCAAATGGCTGGCGCACGATGACCGCATGCTGCCGTCCTTCCTCGCCAAGACCCACCGGGTCCTGGAGGAGCGTAGCGACGCGGTGCTCTGCAATACAGTGATCTCGTACATCGATTCCGCCGGCATACGCCTGGGGCTTTACGACAGCAGACTCTCGGGCGCGGACTCGTTCGCTCCGTCCGAGCGGTTTGCCTGGATGGTGCTGCGATCGCACACCTGCGTGGATTTCTTCGGGCTCATCCGCCGTGAGGCGCTGCACAATTCCCTGCTGCACGGCAGCTTCCACGGCGCCGATCGCGCACTGCTGGCGCAGCTCGCACTGCGCGGCCGCATGATACAACTGCCTGCTCCGCTGCTCGCCGTGCGCGAGCATCCGAACCGCTACACCCGCGCGCAACGAAGCTCTTCCGACCGGGCATCGTGGCACGACAGTGCTCGCGGCGGCCATGCGAGCTTCCCGACCTGGCGACTCTACGGCGAGTACCTGAAGTTGGTCCGACGCGAAGCGCTGACGCCTACGGAGCGCTCACGTTGTTACGCTGTGCTCGCCAAGTGGTGGGCATACAATTGGAACGCCGCGCGGGCGGCGATCGATCTGGTTGCCGTGGCGGCGCCGAGCGCGCCGGCGCAGGCGGAACGGCTGAAGAATCGAATCTTTGGGGCAGCGCCCGGCCATCTGCTCGCGGATCGGCGCCGTTGATGACACTGGGAGCGGGCCCGCCGATGCTGTCGGCGCGTGGAACCGTTCCACGCAGCGCGCGGCACGCGCGTTTCCGGATAGCGATGGTTGCCGCCTGTCCCATGCCGGCGCGGCGCGGCACGCCCCTGCGCGTCGAGCGGTTGGCCGAGGCCCTGGCCGCGCGCGGCCATGAAGTCGAGCTCATCACGTATCACGTCGCGGAAGGACGCCAATCGCTCGGCGTGCCGGTGCACCGGATCTTTCGCCATCCGGTCTACTGGCGGATGCCGGTAGGGCCGAGCTTCCGCAAGCTCGCGCTCTACGATCCCGCCCTGTCATGGAAATTGTCGCGCGTGTTGTCCAAACGCCGATTCGACGTCATCCACGCGCATCACGTCGAGGGGCTGTTGGTGGCTCTGCCGCCGCGGCTGCGCCACGGTATACCACTCGTCTATGACGCGCACACGATGCTGGCGGCGGAGCTGCCGAGCTACGCCACAGGGCTCACTCGCAGTACCTTCGCAGCTCTCGGCGGCTGGCTGGACGGGGCGTTGCCCAGACGCGCCGATCACGTCGTGGCGGTGACGTCCGACATCCGGGACCGGTTGGTCGGGATGCACGGTCTGGAGCCGGATCGCATCACCGTGGTGACCAATGGCGTCGAGAGCAGCTGCTTCCGCGTTGAGACGCCGCCCCGCAACGATGGGTCGGTGCGCCTCATCTACACCGGCACTCTGGCGCCCTATCAGAACGTCGAGCTGCTGCTCGAGGCGTTCGCGCGGGCGAGGCAGGCGCGGCGTGACCTGAGGCTTTGCTTCGCGGTGAGCTCCTCTTTCGAGCCCTATGAGGCGCTGGCGCGGCGGCTGGGAGTGAGTGAGGCCATCGAGGTGTTGGCGGACGGATTCGGCGAGCTGCCGCTGCGGCTTGCGACCGCGGCCATCGCGGTGCTGCCGCGCACCAGCTGTCCCGGGATTCCGCAGAAGCTGCTCAACTACATGGCGGCGGCAAAGGCGATCGTGGCGAGTGCCGGGTCGGCAAAGGTGCTGGAGCATGAGCGGACGGGTCTCGTCGTTGCGGATGGCGACGTGAGCGCGTTCGCGGCTGCCGTGCTCCGGCTGGCCGGTGATCCGGAGCTGGGAGAGGCGCTGGGCAGGAGGGCCCGCGAAACCGTCGCGAGAGAGTTCAGCTGGGAAGGAGCGGCCGAGAAGCTGGAGCCCGTATATGCGCGGCTGGCGGCTACAACGCAATCAGCTCCGGGTGGAGCGAGCGAGCGGCGAGGTCATGCCTGATCTCGTCGCCGTAAATGGAGTTCATGACCAGCACCACCTCCGGTCGAAGCGACCGCAGGGCGTCGGGTGAGACGATCTCGAGGCCGCTGCCGGCGAGGAATTTGCCGTGCTTGTGCGGGTTGATGTCCACCACGGCGACGGGCTCGGCGCCCAGGTCGAGCGAGCTGACGAGGGAGACGCACTTGGAGCCCGAGCCCCAGATGGCGAGCCGATGGCCGCGGTCGCGGTGCCGCGCGAGCTTGTCGGCAAGCGACTGCAGCCGCTCCCTGACCTGGCGCTCGAAGCGGGCCACGAGCGAGGTGATCGTCGCCAGATCGTTCTCCTGCGGCAGTAGCGCGTCGGTGGGCCGGGCGACGGGCTGAGCCTCCAACATCAGGTACTGATCGTCATACGCCTTGTACAGCCGGTGGACGTCGAAGCCTGCCGAGCGGAAGAGACGAGCGAGCGAGCCGCGCGTGAAGTAGGAGCAGTGCTCGTAGTAGACATCCCAGAACGCCCCCTGCTGCAAAACCCGCTCCATGTCGGGAAGCTCGAAGAACACGTTGACGTGACGCCTGTCGCCGATCGTCGCACGCACCAGGCGGACGAAATCGAGTACCGGCGCGATGTGCTCCAGCGTGTGGCGGCAGCACACGTAATCGGCCTGCAGATGCGCGTACTTCGGCCCGTAGAAGTCACGGATGAAGGTGATGCGATCGGCGGCGCTGCTGCGCGTCCGCTCCGGCCGGTAGCCCGGATCCAGCCCGATGCCACTGCAGCCGCTGCGCTCGCAGAGTCCCACCAGATACTCGCCCTTGCCGCACCCGATCTCGAGCGCGCCCATCCCCGGCCCGAGCTCGAACCTTGCGATCTGATCATCCCAGACCGCATCGAGAAACCGCAGAAAACGCGGCGAGTAAGCCTGGGTCTCCTCGTAGGCCGCCGAGTATCGCTCCAGCGCCGGATCGAACCTGACGTTGCCGATGAAGCCGCAGCCGCCGCAAAACCCGAGCTCGATGTCGCCTCGCGGAAACGCCAGCGCCTCTTCCCGCGAAGACAGCATCAGGCAGCTGTGCGCCGGGACGTTCCTGACCCGATAGAAAACCCGAACGTCCGAACCGCCGCAACAGTTGCATCGAGTCAAGGGAACCTCTGCCGCAAATGGAACCGAGCCGCCTCGGAGCAGCGGGCGGACGTGAGCTGAGGCTCCGAGGCCGGAATTTTCGGTCATGATGTCACCTACACTACGACAGGCTCAGGCACTGGAACTATGAACCGGCCTCCCCGCCGCCGATACTCCGCCTGCTGCTCCATGATCTCCTCCTTGAAGTTCCACGGCAGAATCAGCAGATAGTCCGGCTGCTCCTCCAGAATGCGGGCCGGCGACACGATCGGCAGCCGCACCCCCGGAACGTACCGCCCCTGCTTGTGCACGTTCCGATCCGCCACGAATTCCAACACCTCGCGCCCGAGCCCGGCGAAGTTGAGCAGAATCGTCCCCTTGGCCGCGGCGCCGTAGCCCGCGAGCCGGGCCCCGTCCCGCTTCAGTCCGTCGAGGAGCGCCACCAGGCCGTCGCGGATGCGGCTCACGCGTTGCGAGAATCCGGCGTAGTACTCGAACTCGTCGATCCCTGCCCGCCGCTCCGCCTGCAGGTACTGCGCCACCGGGCGATCGTCCGGCTCCCGCTTGCCGACGAAGACGCGCAGCGAGCCGCCGTGTATCGCGAGCGGCTCCACGCGAATCAGCGCGAGCCCATGGCGTCGAAAGAGCCGCCTGAGCGCGGTCACCGAGAAGTAGCAGAGATGCTCGTGATAAATGGTGTCGAACTCGCCGTGATCGATCAGCTCCTTGACATACGGAACCTCGATCACCGCCATCCCGTGTTCCTCGAGCAGCAGGCTGATCCCTGCGACGAACCCATTCGTGTCCGCGACGTGCGCCAGCACGTTGTTGGCGTGGATGATGTCGGCCCGCCGGCCGTCGGCGACGAGTTGCTTCGCCAGGTCGCGACCGAAGAACGCCTGCAGCGTCTCGATGCCCCGCGCGCGCGCCGCCGCCACCGGCCCCGGGGCGGGATCGATGCCGAGCACGGGAATGCCCTGCTCCCGGTAATACTGCAGGAGGTAGCCGTCGTTGCTCGCGAGCTCGACCACCAGCGAGTTGCCGTCGAGTCGTTGCTCCGCGATGCGCGCGGCGACGTTTGCCGCCGAGTGCTGCAGCAGCGTGTCGGTGAACGAGGAGAAGTAGGGGTAGTCGGCGCCGAAGAGCCGCTCCGGGGGCACCGTCTCCAGGATCTGCACCAGTGCGCAATCCGGACAGAAGGCGACATCCAGGGGATACCGCGCCTCCTCCCGCTGCAGCTCATCGGGTGCCAGCAGGCCGTCGGACAGCGGCATATCGCCGAGCGAGAGGAAGACGCGGAGGTCCTGCCCACCGCAGCTTCGGCAGAGGCTGGCGCCGTTCGGGAGGGTCATGCGGCCGTGTAGTGGGGCGCCTTGGCCGGGCGTCCTGTGACTCGCCACCGCAGCATTTCGTCGAGCGCACCGGTCGTCTGCAGCTCCCGGATGCGCTTCAGCCGGATGAACTGCGAGCTCAGGAATTCCTCCGCGCTGGTGCCGTGATGGCACAGGGCCTCGTAGACCTGCTCGACGCCTCTGCGCACGGTCCACTTGGGCTGGAAGGCCGGCAGGCGCGCGCGGATCTTCTCGCAATTCACGCGATAGTTGCGAGCGTCGGGGCTGGCATCACCCGCATATGTGACCTTGGAGCCCGGAACGACCTCGGCAACCATGTCCGCGACTTCGCGGACGCGATAGTTCTCGGAAGTGATGCCGACGTTGAATGCCTCGTTGTGCACCAGCTCCCTGGGCGCTTCCAGGACCGCGACGAAGGCTCGGGCGATGTCTTCGATGTGCACCAGCGGCCGCCACGGCATGCCGTCGCTCTTGATGAGCACGTCGCCTGTCGTGTAGGCGTATCCGACCAGGTTGTTGACCACCAGATCGCCGCGCAACCGTGACGAGACGCCGAAGGCCGTGGCGCTTCGCAGAAAGGTCGGGCTGAACGAATCGTCTGCGAGTCCCGCGACGTCACGTTCGACCCACACCTTGCTTTCGGCGTATGGCGTTACAGGATTGAAGTCCGCACGCTCGTCCAGGAAATCATCGCCGGCGGCGCCGTAGTTGCTGCAGGAGGAAGAAAAGATGTACCGCGGCACGCCGGCCTCTTTGGCGAGGCGCGCGAGGCGCACCGAGGCCTGGTGGTTGATCGCATAGGTGGCGGCGGGCTGCAGGTCGCCCAGCGGATCGTTGGAGATGCCGGCGAGGTGGAGGACGGCATCGAGGCCGCGCAGGTCCTCGAGCTCGACCTCACGGATGTCCTTGGCTCTCACCGCGCTCGGCGCTGCCTCTTCGGTGGCAAAGCCGCAGTCCTCATAGAGGAAGCTGTCGAGGCCGGTTACGTGATGCCCGCGATCGAGCAGCATGGGCAACAGCACGTGGCCGATGTAGCCGTCGTGTCCGGTCAGCAGTACTCGCATTTGTCTCATGTGTGGCTGTCTCACTCGGCGCGGCGGCCGCGTTATTTCCAGACCTTCCACGGGGCATCGCCGCTCGCCCACAGCGATTCGAGGCGGACTTTGTCGCGCATGGTGTCCATGCACTGCCAGAAGCCGTCGTGCTGGTAGGCCATCAGCTGGCCGTCGCCCGCCAGGCGCTCCAGGGGCTCGCGCTCGAACTGGGTGGCATCGCCGTCGATGTAGTCGAACACCCGCGGCTCGAGCACGAAGAAGGCGCCGTTGATCCATGCTTCCCCGGAGAGCGGCTTCTCATCGAAGCGTGCGACGCGCTCGCCATCGAGCTCCAGTCGCCCAAATCTCGCCGGCGGACGCACGGCGGTCACCGTGGCGATGCGTCCGTGACGGCGGTGGAACTTCATGAGGTCCGCCAGGTTTAAGTTCGACACGCCGTCTCCCCATGTCAGCATGAAGGTACCTTTGCCGAGATGTGGCGCCAGCCGTTTGATGCGTCCACCGGTGTTTGTCTGTTGACCGGTGTCGATGAGATCGACCAGCCAGTCCTCGGAGCCGTGGTCGCCGTTCGCGCCGTTGCCGTGCCGCTCCACGCGGCCGGTCTTGAGCGATACGCGCAGGTCGGCCGCGAGCGAGCAGTAGTCGGCCATGTAGCGCTTGATGGCTTCGCCCTTGTAGCCGAGCGCGACCACGAACTCCTTAAGGCCGTAGGTCGAGTAATGCATCATGATGTGCCAAAGAATCGGGCGGCCGCCGATCTCGACCATGGGCTTCGGCCTGATGACGGTCTCCTCCGCCAGCCGGGAGCCGAGGCCGCCTGCGAGAATGCCTACTTTCATGCGATGCTACCTGTGGTGGCCAGCAAGTACTCGGTGGTTTTGCGCAGACGCGGGCGCGCGGATCGGGCGCACCCCGCGCACGCTCTGCCTCGGCCAAAGCTCGCAATTTGTGTGCCCGGATGAGCCGCCTGCGTGTCCTCGCGGCGAACATGGCCGCCGTCATCACCGGCAAGGCGGCCACCGCTGTCGTTGGGCTGCTGACGGTCGTCGCGCTCACGCGCCACCTGGGGCCGACGGAGTTCGGTTACTACCGGACCGTCCTCACTTATTCGGCATTCGCCGCCGTGCTCGCCGACTCCGGCCTTTACATGGTGACGCTGCGGGAGATGTCGGCGGATGGCGCCGATGCGGGCCGGGCGCTCGGCAATGCACTGCCGTTACGAATTGTCAGCACCGGTAGCGTTCTGCTCGCGGCAGCCGCAGTCGCGTGGCTCACGCCATACGACCCGCCTGTCAAATGGGGCACGCTGATCGGAGCGGCGATCTACACGTGTCTGCAGACAAGCGACTTCCTCATCGCCGCCTTCCAAAGCGTTCTCAAGCAGGCGCGCAACGCCGTTGCGGAGGTCACGGGAGCAGTCGTTACCCTGGCGGCGGTGTCCGCATTGGCACTGACGCATGTTGGGGCGCTGCCGATGCTCGGTGCGACGCTGCTCGGCGCCGCGGTCGCCTTGGCTGTTTCCATCAGGCTGGTGCGGCGCGTGGTGCCGTTCCGCATGAGGCTCGAGCCGCCGCTGTGGCGGCAATATCTGATCGCGGGACTGCCGCTCGCGGGTTCGCAGATCCTGGGAATGGCGATGTTGCGCGGCGACTCGCTGCTGCTGTCGCTCTTCCAGCCGGCAGCCGCGGTCGGTCTCTATGGTGTGCCGGCGAAGCTGTTCGAAATCACGACTTCGGTTCCCTACATGCTCGCGGGGCTCATGATGCCGGCGCTAACTGCGAGCGCGCAGAGGGATCATGAGGATTTCCGCCGCCAGCTCGGCAGCACGCTCGATGCGGCGGCCATCTACGGAGTGGCCATCGTGATCGCGTTCGCGCCCTTTGCCGACCGGTTGCTGGCGCTCATTTCCGGGGAGCGATTCGCGGCCGGCGCGCCGGCACTCAGGGTGATCTCTTGCGCCATTGCCTTGGCGGGCTTCACGCACGTTCTGCGGTTCACCCTGGTTGCATGCGGCAGAGCGCGCCTGGTCCTGACCGCCGATGCCATCGCGTGCACGTGCGCATTCACGGCCTACTTCGCGCTCATACCCAGGTTCTCGCTGCTCGGCGCCGCCGCCGGCACCGTCATCGCGGAGGCCAGCGCGCTCATCGCAATGAGCGTGGCGCTGCGCCGCGCCGGGCGGCGGCTGCCCTCACTGGTCAATCCCGCCAAGGCAGTCACCGGGGGAGCGCTGGCGATTCTGTCGATGAAGTATCTGACCGCTTGCGGCGCGCCGTGGCCGTTGGCGCTCGCCGCGGGCGGCGCTCTCTATCTTGCTGTGCTGATGCTGACACGCGCGATACCGCGGCAGCTTCTTCTTGTAGTATTGGGTGCGGCACGAAAAACCGGAGTGGGTCATGGGTAGACAGAGGATCCTTTTCGCAGCGGGCGCGGCAGGGCTGCTTGCCGGCTGCGCAATGCTGGTCGGCCAGCCCGCGACGGTTCCGGGTCCGGGACGGCTCGATGTGCCGCAGCCCACGGCCACGCAGATTGCGACGGGTGCCAACCCCAATCCGTCGACACCAAAAATGAATCAGTTCGCGGTCGAGGTGAATCCGCGGCGCCCGCGTCATGAAGCGAATCCTTACAGTTGGCTGGAGAACGTCCATTCTGGTCGGACGAGACATTGGATTCTCGTCGAGAATGAGACGACGGCGAAGGCACTTGGAGCCATCCCGCAGCGCGCATGGATCCGAAGGCGGCTCGAACAGCTCCAGGTCGGCGGCGGCGCCGGCGCTGCTGACGATGTCGTCGTAGAACGCACTTTCTATGTCGCTTCCGATGGCACCCGGCTGCGCATGGAGATCGCGCACCGACGCGATCTGGCGCGCGACGGTAATCAACCGACGCTTCTGACCGTCGACCACCCGACCGGCAAGGCGCCGGGCCGCCTGCTGGAGCCGTTCGTGTTGGTCTGGTTGGAGATGGGTGGCGTGTATGCGCGCGCCGAGGTGCGCAACAGTCTCGCGCCGGAACCCGCCTCGCCCGGGAAAGCCACGCCGTCTGACAAGCCCATCGGGCTCAGCGACCTGTTCGCGGCGGCGCAGTCGCTGATCGATCGCCACTACACCCGGCGGGCGCGCCTCGGTATATACGGGCGCGGCTTCGGCGGCCTGATGGCCGGCGCCGCCGTCGCTCTGCGGCCGGACTTATTCGGCGCGGCGCTGCCGACCGGTACCTGGCCGCAGTACGGACAGATCGCCACGGGCAATTGCTTTCCGCCGACGCTGATCACGACGGCCGAGCGCGACGGCAACATCAGGCCGTGGCAGGGCTATGAGCTCGCGGCAGTGCTGCAGGCGGAGCAAGTCTGTAGCCATCGTCCGATCCTGCTCCGCGCCGACCGGGATGAGGAGCCGGGGGGGCCGCTATCGGTAAGACGCGAGCGCGCCGCCGACGAGCTGGCGTTCGCGGCAAAGTGGCTGGGGGCGCAGGCCGCCCGATAGCGCGGTCAGGAGAGTTGCGTGTCGCCGTCCTGCTCTCCGGGCGCGCGATCCGCCGCCTCGTCCGGCGCTGCCTCACCCGGGATGGCGTGCTTCTCGGTCAGCCACGCGCCCAGGTCGATGAGCTTGCAGCGCTCGCTGCAGAAGGGCCGGAAGGGCGATTGCGACCAGTCGATCTCACGCTGGCAGGTGGGACACTTGACGCGCTCCACGGCCGTCACGCGCAGCAGGTGAGGAGGAACTTCACGTCCGTATCAGCCTGCGTGGCCCGCTCGGCGAGGCCCTTCCAGCTGAGGAAGCGCACGTTGCAGCGGTGGTGGCTGCCGCTCACCTCCGGGTAAAGCCCCATCGAGGCCGGCAGCGCGATCCGCAGGAGCTGCAGCGGATTCTCGCGATCGAACGTAATCGTGAAGTTGCCGCCCTGGGCGTTCTCCTGTCGCGTGCGCCCGTTCTGCCGGGTCAGCCAGATGAGCTCGGAGACGGCATCACACAGCGGTCGCAGCACCGTCAGCCACTGGTTGAAGGCCCTCACGCGGCTTTCATCCGGCTGCGACAGCCAGAAGAGGTAGTCCGGCAGGTCGAACTCACAGGTTCCGCCGGGGATGCTGCTGCGGTGCTTGACGGCGTTCAGGAACTCGGAATCCTTGAGCGGCTGCAGGTTCGCCATGCCGGCGTTCAGCAGCTCCGAGCGCAGCCGGGTCAGGTTCGTGATCAGGGCCTTGAGCCGATTGGTGTCGACGCCCGGCTTCGACTGGAATTCCCCGAGCAGGGTCAGCTGGCGCTCCAGCTCCTTCAGCGCCTCCGAGCGCACGTCGCTGCGGGTAATGATCGCCAGGATGTCGATGAGGCTCGATACCGCCGCTCGCGTCCCCCACTGGCTGGCGGCTTCGCTGTGGTAGAGCGCCTGGCTGTAGAGGAAATCCAGCCGCAGAAAAGTGCGCATTCGCTCATTGAGCGGCTGCTCGAAGACCAGCGTGCGGTCGCTCTCGAGGGCTTCGGGTGGGGCGTCGTGCGGAGGCGCGGCGGCCTCGGGGGCGTCGGTCGTCATGCGACCTATTGTGCGCGACATCCGCCGCCGGCGTAAACGGTCGCCGCAGGAGTTAGGAGAATCGCGCCTGCGCGGCCTTGGCGGTAATCGTGGCGGCGCCCCCTGCGCCCGATTGTCCCGAGAGCTCCAGATAGCGCGTGTGCAGCGCCGATACCTGATCGCGCACGGCACTCAGATCGCCCTCGTTCTGAATGACATCGTGCGCCGCCTTGAGCCGCGCCGTGCGCGAGGCCTGCGCGTTCAGGATGGCGCGTGCCTGCTCCACCGTGGAGCCATCTCGCGCTTGCAGGCGGCGGATCTGCAGCTCCTCGCTGCAGTCGACCACGAGCACGCGGTCGACGTGCGGGGCCAGATTCTTCTCGACGAGGAGCGGCAGGATGAGGATCTGGTAGGGACCGCCGGCCGCGGCCGACCAGGCCTCCACCGCGGTGCCGATGGCGGGATGAGTCAGGGCCTCGAGGTCGGCCCGGGCCTTGGGGTCGGAGAAGACGATCTCGCGCAGCTTGGGCCGGTCGAGATGACCGTCGGCCGTCAGGATGGTGCGGCCGAACCGCTCCACCAGCCGCTCGAGCGGCGGCTGGCCGGGCTCCACGACCTCCCGCGCCACCTGGTCGGTGTCGATGATGGGCACGCCCAAGGCGGCAAAAAATTTCGCCACCGTTGATTTGCCGCTGGCGATGCCGCCGGTCAGCCCGACACGAAAGATCTTGGAATTGGCCATGTTTTACTATTGCGCGAACAGCCCGAGATAGCTCGTCACCAGCTCATGACCGAACATCAGCATGAGCCATCCGGCTGCGGCCAGGAATGGCCCGAAGGCGATGGGTGTAGAGCGATTCTGTCCCCGGGCGGCCAGCAGCGCGATGCCGGCCACGGCGCCGACGGCCGCGGCGATGAGCACTGTCGGCAGCAGCATCCGCCAGCCGAGCCAGGCGCCGAGCGCCGCCAGGAGCTTGAAGTCACCGTACCCCATTCCTTCCTTGCCGGTGAGCAGACGGAAGAGATGATAGACCGTCCAGAGGCTGAGGTAACCTGCGATGGCCCCGATGATGCTCGAACGCATGTCCACCGGGATCGGTGCCATGCCGGGGGCGGGGGCGAAGAGGCTGAGGAGAAGGCCGAGCCACAGTAGGGGAAGCGTCAGGCTGTCAGGCAGCAGCTGATGGTCAATGTCGATGAATGCGAGCGCCACCAGGAACCAGGTGAGCACCAGGCCGGCCGCGACCGGCCACGCGAAACCGAGTTTCCACGCCACCGCCGCCGAGAGGATGCCGGTAAGAGCCTCGACTACGGGATAGCGCGCGCTGATGCGGGCGCCGCAGTTGGCGCAGCGACCGCGCAAGACGAGGTAGCTCACGATCGGGACGTTCTGCAGCGCCGTGATCGGCGCCTTGCAGGCGGGGCAGGCGGAGCGGGGCACGACGAGATTGAAGCGCTGTTTCGTCGGGTGCGCCGGCATGGTCGCGGCGTGGTCCGGGTGCTCGATCTCCGCGCACTGCTCGCGCCATTGGCGCTCCATCATGATGGGTACGCGGTGGATGACCACGTTGAGGAAGCTGCCCACGACCAGGCCGAGCACGAAGCAGGCGCCGACGAAGAAGCCGGGAGACGAGGCGAGGAGGGTTATCACGGCTGGACTGTCGCGCAGTCAAAGAAAACGCCGCGCGGTGCGCGGCGTTCTCGCGGGGTTGAGAGTGACCTGCGGGTCAGACGACCTGCCCCATCTTGAAGATCGGCAGGTACATGGCGACGACCAGGCCGCCGACGAGCACGCCGAGCACCACCATGATGAGGGGCTCGAGCAGGCTCGACATCGCGTCCACGGCGTTGTCGACCTCGGCTTCGTAGAACGTGGCGACTTTGGCCGACATCGTATCGAGCGAGCCCGACTCTTCGCCGACCGCGATCATCTGCACCACCATGTTGGGAAAGATGCCTCTCGCCTCCATGGCGCGCTGCAGGCGCTGGCCCGTGGCGACCTCATCCTTCATCTTCATGACGGCATCCTCGTAGACGATGTTGCCGCAAGCGCCGGCCACCGACTCCAACGCTTCCACGAGCGGTACGCCCGCGGCGAACATGGTGGAGAGGGTGCGCGCATAGCGGGCGATCGCCGCCTTGTTGATGATGGGACCGATGATGGGGAACTTGAGGGAAATCCGGTCGAGCACCTGGCGCATTTTTCGCGAGCGCTTCTTGAAGTACATGAATGTCCACGCGCCGGCACCGATGACCACCGCCAGATATATGCCGTTATGCTGCACGAAATAAGAGAGATTGATCACCATCATGGTGAAGGCCGGCAGGTCGGCGCCGAAGCCCTGGAAGAGCTTCTGGAACTCGGGGACCACGAAGATGAGGAGGATGGTGGTCACGATGAAGGCGACCGCGACCACGGCGGCGGGATAGAAGAGAGCCTTCTTGACCTTCTTCTTCATCGCCTCTGATTTTTCCTTGTAAGTGGCCACCTTGTCGAGCAGCGACTCCAGAGCTCCCGCCTGCTCGCCCGCCTCGACCAGATTGACGAACAGGTCGTCGAAATAGAGCGGGTGCCTTGCCAGCGCCTCGTGCAACGAGGTGCCCGCCTCGACGTCAGCCTTGATCTCGAGGATCAGCTTCTGCATCGCGGGCTTTTCGCTGCCGGTGCCCACGATCTCGAACGCCTGCACCATGGGAATGCCGGAGGCGAGCATGGTGGCGAGCTGACGGGCGAACACCGCGATGTCACCGGGCTTGACTTTGCCGCCTTTTGCGCTCTGCGCCTGCTTGCGGATGCGGGAGGGTGCGATGCCCTGGCGGCGCAGCTCGACGCGCAGAGCCGACTCATCGGGCGCCAGGCTCTTGCCCTTGACCCGTTGGCCGCGCTTGTCGCGTCCTTCCCACGCGAACGAAGCATCGCGCTTGATGGCCTTGACTGAGGCGGTTGCTGCTGCTGGTGACATGAATACCCCGTCCTGCGTCAGTCGATGGTGACGCTATTGATTTCCTCGAGACTGGTGAGACCCGACCTCACCTTCTCGAGACCGGAGCGGCGCAGATCCCAGACGCCTTCCTTCGCTGCCTGATCGCCGATCTCCGGCGCGCTGCCGCCCGCCAGAATGATACGCGCGATGGTGTCGGTGATTGGCAGCACCTGATAGATGCCTACCCGCCCCTTGTAGCCGTCCGTGCAGCTGCCACAGCCCTTGGGCGCGAATATCCGCAACCCGCCCTTCACGTCCTCGTGAGTGAAGCCCTCTTTGAGCAGAGCCTCCTCGGGGACATCCATTGGCTGCTTACACTGGCTGCACAGGCGTCGCGCCAAACGTTGCGCAATGATGAGGCTGACCGAGGTCGCGATAGCATAAGGTTTGACGCCCATGTCGACCAGTCGCGTCAGAGTCTGCGGCGCGTCATTGGTATGGAGCGTGGAGAGGACGAGGTGGCCCGTCTGAGCGGCCTTGATGGCTATTTCCGCAGTCTCCAGATCACGGATCTCACCAACCATGATGACATCAGGATCCTGACGCAGGAAGGCGCGCATGGCTGCCGCGAAAGTCAGGCCGACTTTGGGGTTGACGTTGACCTGGTTGACCCCGGGCAGGTTGATTTCCGCAGGGTCTTCGGCGGTCGAGATGTTCGTATCCTCGCGGTTGAGGATGTTGAGGCCGGTGTAGAGCGAGACGGTCTTGCCGCTTCCCGTCGGGCCGGTCACCAGAATCATGCCTTGCGGCTTGGCGAGGAATTTCTCGTAGAGCCCCTTCTGGGCGGGCTCATACCCCAGCGACTCGATGCCCAGCATCGCCTGCGAGGGATCGAGAATACGCATCACGATCTTCTCGCCGAAGAGCGTGGGGCAGGTACTGACGCGGAAGTCGATGGCGCGGCTCTTCGACAGCTTCATTTTGATGCGGCCGTCCTGCGGGACGCGCCGCTCCGCGATATCGAGCCGCGACATGACTTTGAGGCGCGCCGAGAGCTTCTGCGCCAGCGCCACGGGCGGCTGGGCGATCTCCTTCAGCACACCGTCCATGCGGAATCGCACCCGGTATATCTTCTCGTAAGGCTCGAAGTGGATGTCCGAGGCGCCGCGCCGGATGGCATCGAGCATCACTTTGTTGACGAAGCGGACGATGGGCGCATCTTCGACATCGTCGCGGCTGATTTTTTCGTCGTTCTCGTCCTCGCCGCCTGTTACCTCGAGTGAATCGAGGTCGACGTCATCGTCGCCGGCGAGCGGAGTGATCGCGGCTTCGGCTTGCTCGATGGCCTTGTCGATCGCCCTCTGAAGCTTGTCTTCCTCGACCAGCACCACCTCGATGCTGAGGGTGGTCTGGAATTTGATCTCGTCTATCGCGTGCTGGTTGGTCGGGTCCGCGACCGCAAGAAAGAGTCGTCTGCCGCGCCGAAAGATGGGCAGTACACGATGCTTCGCAATGAGCTTGTCGTTGGCGATCCGGACCGTTTCCGCGTCGAGGTTGATCGCATCCAGGTCGAACAGCGGAACGCCGAATTCGTTGGAAGCGGCCACGGCGATGTCGCGCGCGCTGGCGGCGCCGCTCGAGACGAGCTGGGTGACGATATTGGTGCGCCGCTCCTTGGCCGCATTCAGGGCCTCCAGCATGGCCGCCTCGTCGACGACTCCGTCCTGCACAAGGCGTTGAGGCAGGCCCCCCAGCCCGGTTCGGGCGCCCCCAAGCGCTAGAGAAGCGTTCTCATTCATGGACTTACGTTAAGCGGAACAGGTCCGTGGTGCTCAGTCTACCGGAGCCGGGGGCTCAGGCAATTGTCAAATCTCTGCCATGGTGGCACAGCGTCGCCCCCCCCTGCGTGAACGGCTTCCCAAAAGAAGAAGCCCCTCCGGAGAGGGGCTTCGGGTCCGTTGAGGAAAGGGGATTAGACGGTCAAATGGAAGTTACCAGCGGCAGTTCGACGGAACGTACTTGTCGTTGGCCTGGACCGTCACTTTGCACGCCCAGGTGATCGCATCCGTGGGGACCGACCCGGGGACGAGCGCGGTGCCGTCCACCTGCGGAGTCAGGGTGAGCGACACGCCAGCGGCCACGGCGCTGTAAACGACCGTGATCACGCCCGTGGTGCTGCTGACCGTAACGCTGGTCACGTTGGTCGTGGACTGCGGAGACGTCCAACCGAGCACCAGGCTCGAGGCCGCGTTATCGGCGTTCTCGGCGACCGTGGTCTCAGCGGCGGCCGCCAGGTTCAGACCTTCCGTGATGCGGGCACGAATGACGTAGTTCTGATACGCAGGAATGGCGATGGCCGCCAGGATGCCGATGATCGCTACGACGATCATCAACTCGATCAGGGTAAAACCCTTTTGGATGGACTTCATGAGCAAGGCTCCTCGACGAGTGGTTAGATGTTTCGCTAAGCGGCGCAAGGAGCGCCTGCTGGCTAGGTAAAAGCAAGGCCTATGCCAAAGGATGGTCCGTGGAATAACCTGCTGAATCTCAAAAGAAAAATGACCGAGGGCGCCGAATGTTGACTTGACTTAGTGCGGGGTCGCTGACCAGCGACGCCCGGGGGTCGCGTCACAAAGTGACGCAAATGGTCACCAGCCGTCTGCAGCGCGCCGCGCGGCGCCGCAACACATCCGCAGCGGGAAACGCTGCTCGGGGGCGTCTCTCAACCCCGTTGAATCTGACGAACCAATCACACCGATCTGCTTTCAGCGAAAGACATAATGTTCGCGACGCGCTTACCTATCGCTTTGCGCCCGAACTACACTTCGGCTGAAGCGCGCCGCGAGCGGCGGGGCCGCGCTATGTGAGATTCGAAATGGCTGCAATCGCTCGCCTCCAACACAGCATCGAGCCATTCAAGACGCCCGAGCTCGAGCTCACGATTCTCATGCCTTGCCTCGACGAGGCGGAGACCGTCGCCACGTGTGTACGCAAAGCACAGGGATTCCTGACGAGGGCGGGCATCGCAGGCGAGGTGCTAGTGGCGGACAACGGCTCGACCGACGGCTCGCCGGGGCTCGCTGCGCAAGCCGGCGCGAGGGTGGTTAACGTGGAGGCCAAGGGTTATGGCAGCGCCCTGCTTGCGGGCATGGAGGCGGCACGGGGCCGATACGTGATCATGGGCGATGCGGACGACAGCTATGACTTCTCTCAGCTGGACGCCTTCGTCGAGGCCCTGCGCTCCGGCAATACCATGGTCATTGGCCATCGCTTTCGCGGCGGCATCCGCCGGGGCGCCATGCCATGGCTGCACCGCTATCTCGGCAACCCGGTGTTGAGCTTCCTCGGTAGGCTGTTCTTCTCCTGCGGCATCGGCGACTTTCACTGCGGTCTGCGCGGAGTGCATCGCGACGCCGCGTTGGGATTGAGACTGCAGGCGCCGGGCATGGAGTTCGCGAGCGAGATGATCGTCAAGGCGGCGCTGTCTCGCTGGCGCATAGCGGAGGTTCCGACGGTGCTTTCACCGGCAGGCCGGTCGCGACCGCCGCATCTGCGCAGCTGGCGGGACGGCTGGCGACACCTGCGGTTCCTGCTCATGATGAGTCCGCGGTGGCTGCTCCTTTATCCCGGCGCGTGCCTCATTTGCGCAGGCGTCGCCGGCGAGCTGGCGATCCTGCGCGGGCCGGTCGTCGTTCACGGTGTGGGGTTCGACATCCACACCATGCTTTACGCCGCGGGCGCCACCATTCTCGGATTACAGCTGATGCTGTTCTCGCTCGTGGCACGCACCGTCGGTGTGGTCAAGAATCTCCTCCCGATGACAGACAATCTTGCGCGGTTCCTGCGGCTCTTCACGCTGGAGAGGGGAATCCTGCTCGGCGCCTCCCTCGGTCTTGCCGGCCTGGCGCTCGCAGTCTACTCGGTCGACACTTGGGCCCGCGCCCGCCTGGGTGCACTGGATCCCGTGTCGGTGATGCGCATTGCGATTCCATCGGTGACCTTCATGCTGGCCGGCGGCGAGATACTGTTCGCCTCGTTTCTCCTGGGGCTGATCGACGTTCGCCCGGCAGACGAGAGGCGCGCGTGAGCTCGATGGAGGAGGCGCTGGTTCTCCCCCGGAGGCCCTCTTTGCTCGCGACCGTGACCCGTCTCGTCACCGCGCCGCGTTTTCTCGTTTATTGCTGCTGCACGTTGGCCGCCCTGTTGACGAGCTATCACCTCGGCAAGGAGATGGCCTGGGACACTCTCGATTATCACTTCTATGCGGGATTCAGCGCGCTGCACGATCGCTTCGGCCAGGACTACTTCCCGGCGGGTCCGCAAAGTTATCTGAATCCTTACGTCTTCGTACCGTTCTATCTGCTCAACATTTCCGGCCTGACGGCGCTCGAGGTCGCCTTGATCCTGGCGGCCGTGCAGAGCGCTATTCTGTGGCTGGTGTATGAGCTTACCCTGGCTGTTGCGCCGCCCTCAGATCCGCCAACTCGTGTGGCGCTCGGCATCTGCGCGGTCGCGCTCGCATTCGCCAATCCAGTCCTCATCAACCAGTTCGGCTCGAGTTTCACGGACGTACTCACGGCAGAGATAGTGGTCGCAGGCTGGCTGTTGCTCGTCAGGGCCGTCCGCATGCCGAGCGCTATGCGCATTGCGTATGCGGCGCTGCTGTTGGGCTGTGCGACTGCGCTGAAACTGACGAATGCCCTTCACGCCGTCTCGGCTGGCGTGATGGTGCTGCTCATACCAGGGGGCTGGCGCAGCAGGTTTCGACATGCAGCGCTCTTCGCCATGGTGGGGCTTGCAGGGTTTGCCGTGGTCGCCGCGCCGTGGGCTCTTCGTCTGGAGCATCATTTCGGCAATCCATTCTTCCCGCTCCTGAACGGCCTCTTTCGCTCGCCGCAGTTCACGACCGCGCGGATCATCGATTACCGCTTCATTCCGACATCGCTCGGGGCGGCACTTTGGCGCCCGTTTGCCATGGTTACTCCGCGCGACATGATCCACGTGGAGTGGGCCGCGCCGGATCTGCGGTACGCGCTGCTCCTGCTGGCAGCCGCCCTCTCACTTCTTGTGTGGGGATGGAAACGCTGGCAGGGCAACGTTGCACCGCCCGCAGAGGCGGCGCGCGACGGCTCGGGGCGGGCGCTTGCGGCTCTCGGGTCAGGCTTTCTCGTCGACTGGGCACTGTGGCTGACGGCGTCCGGCAATAGCCGTTATTTCATTCCCATGGCCAGCGTCGCCGCCGTTCTCGCCATCGCCCTGATCTTTCGCTTCTGCTCGGAGTGGCCCAAGCTGCGCAATTACCTGTTGCTGGCCGCTTTCGTCATTCAGTTCTATCAGCTTCACTACGGTACGCAATATTCGTCAAACATTCCCTGGAACCATGAACCTTGGTTCCAGGTCTCGGTGCCGAAGAGTCTGGCCAGCACTCCCGAGCTCTATTTCAGTATCGGTATCCAATCGAATTCGTTCATCGTCCCTTATCTGCCGCCGGGTTCCGGGCTCACCAACCTTGAAGGCGATTACACGCTGGGCCCCGGCGGAGCCATTGGGAGCCACATAGAGGCGTTGATCCGGCGCTATTCGCCAAACCTACGGATTCTGATGCGCGATGGGCGGCGCGATGCGGGCTACGACGCCAGCTTGCCGAAGCTGGTGAGTGCGAACGATGCGCTCGAGCCTTTCGGGCTGCAGCTCGATGGCAGCCGCTGTGCGCGCATCGTCGTACACGGCACGAGCTCGCCTGCCATCGGCATGCTCACCGGCCGGGCGCCATCGAAGCTGTCCCTGGAGGAAGCCACAACCGGATACTACATCGCGTGCCGGGTCGTAACCGAGAAGGCGCGTGACCCGGCGCTGGTCTCCGGTGAGAGCCAGGCCAATCTCGCGCTCGACCGGCTGGAAGATGCGTGTCCCGCGCTCTTTCAGCCGCGGCGGCCGGCGAGTTATCTCTTGGGAGACGAGTCGCACGGGTATATTTGGGCGCGGCAGTACGGGAACACCGGCATGCTTGCATGGGTGGACAAAGGCTGGATGCACTTCCAGAGGTTCATGGGCCAGCAGGGCTACGGCGGCCCGGAGAGCGCGTGGGAGAAGGCGCCCTTGCGCGTCAGCTGCGGCCGCGGGGCGGGCGGCGGCTATTTTTTACGAGTGATGGGGCTGCGCTGAGAGCGTCTCCATGAGCTCCGTGGAATGCGTGGCGACGCGGCAAGAGAGCGCGATCTCGCCAGCCGCAATGCTCAAGCGGGTCGTCACATCACCGCGTTTCCTGGTCTACATCTCATGCACGCTGTTGGCGCTCGTGACCAGCTACTGTCTGGGCAAGGACATGGAATGGGACACGATGGACTATCACCTCTACGCGGGATTCAGCGCCATCCACGACCGCTTCGGTCTCGACTACTTCGCCGCGGCGCCGCAGTCCTATCTGAATCCTTACGTGTACGCTCCGTTCTACCTCTTGGTCAGCTCCGGACTGAGTGCGCTCGAGGTGGCGGGGATTCTCGCGGTTGTCCAGAGTGCCATCCTTTGGCTGACCTATGAGCTGGCGATCGCGGTCACCCCGCCGGACGGCGCTCGCGGGCGCTTTGCCGTGGGTGCGGGTACGGCGCTGTTGGCCTTCGCCAATCCGGTGCTCATGGAGCAATTCGGCTCGAGCTTCGCGGATATCGCGACGGCAGAGTTGGTACTCGCAGGCGCGCTGGTACTCATCGGGGCGATTCGCGCCCCGAGCGTGTGGCGTATGGCAGGTGCCGGTCTCCTGCTCGGCGCCGCGAGCGCACTCAAGCTGACGAATTCACTGGACGCAGTGTCCCTGGCGATCGTGCCCCTGTTCCTGCCGGTCAGGTGGCCGAAACGCTGGGGCGGTGCGGCTCTCTATGGGCTGAGCGTTGGACTGAGCTTTGCACTGTTCTCGCTCCCATGGTCCATCCAGCTGGAGCGATATTTCGGCAATCCCCTGTTTCCTTTCCTGAACGGCATCTTCCGCTCGCCGCAATACACGACTGCGCCGGTGACCGATTTCCGCTTCATTCCCACCTCGCTCGCCGCGGCGCTCTGGCGCCCATTTGCAATGGCGGCGCCGGTCGTGATGGTGCATGTCGAGAGGGCAGCGCCCGATCTGCGCTATGCGTTTCTGTTCGTGCTCGGAGTGCTGCTCCTGCTGGCGCGATGGGCGAGCCGAGTGAGAGATGCGCCGGCGGTCGCCGGCGAGCCAGACCGGAGGGATACAAGCCTGACGCTGCGGGCGCTCGGTTGTGCATTCCTGATCAATTGGGTGATATGGCTGGCGGCATCCGGCAACAGCCGCTATTTCATTCCGATGGCCTGTGTTGCAGCGGTATTGGCTTTGGCCTTGACCTGCCGGCTGCTGGCGGGGCGGCCTAAAGCCCGCATTGCGGTCATCGCCGCAATGCTCGTTGCACAGCTCTATCAGGTTCAGGCGGGCGCGGAGTTCCGTCCGCCATTCCCGTGGGGAGCAGGGGGGCAGTGGTTTGACGTCTCGATACCCGATCCGATCGCCTCACGGCCCGCTCTCTACTTCAGCCTCGGAGTGCAATCAAATTCCTTCGTCGTACCCTATCTGCCGGCGGGCTCGGGATTCATCAATCTCGAAGGCGACTACGTGCTCGGCCCCGAAGGGGCGAACGGAGCCCATATCCGGGAGCTGATCAAGCAATTCTCACCGCACCTGCGTGTGCTCGTCCCGGACACGCGCGTGGACGCCGATCGCGATAGCGACGTCCCACACCTGCCCAATGTCGATGATGCGGTCGAGCCCTTCGGGCTGCGGGTCGATTCCAGCAGCTGTTTCAGGATTGTGGCGCGAAACACTCCCAAGCTTCAGAGCGTGACGTTCGCAGGAATACTGCCAAGATTGCCGCCGTCCGCATGGTATACCCGCTACCTGGTGACCTGTCAGCTCGTGCCCGATCGCGCGCAACACGACGCGCTGGCTCTCACGGAGCGCGCCGCCGATGTCGTCCTCGACCGACTCGAAGACGCCTGCCCTGCGCTCTTTCAGCCGCGACGAACGGCAACCTACTTCATGGGCAGCGACGCGCACAGCTATTTCTGGGTTCGTTGGTATTCGAATACCGACCTAATCGCGTGGGTGCGGCGTGGCAGCGTCGGATTCGAGAAGTTGACCGGTCCACGTCATGCGCAGAATGCCGGCTCGGAGCTCGCCTGGGAAAAGTCGCCCTTACGGGTCGTCTGCGGCCGGCGCAGCGACGGAGATTTCCTGCGGATTCTCCCTTCGCAGCGCTAGATGCTCCTCTACGGCGTCGTCGTGCCCCGCTGGCGTAGCACTGACGGAGCCGAATAGGAAAACGATCGATGGAGGAGGAAGCTCATGGGCGTGTTGAGCACGGCGAGCAACAGGGACGCGCCGATGTACCAAATGTGGGCGCCGTCCACCAGAGCCTTCATGAGTATGGAGTTGACGGCCAGCAGGATACCGTTGAGCAGTAGGTAGCGGGATGCGCCGAGACGCGTTATTCGAGCCGTGAACGTAAAGCGCCCGTTGAGTGCGTAGCCAAGGATGCTTCCGAGGCAAAACGCTATGCCAAACGCGACCAAATAGTAAAGACCGGCAAGATCGTGCAGCGCCGCCAGCGTCGATGTGCTCACCACGAGACAGATGAGCCCGATCGCGCAGAACCGCGCAAGCTGTGCGGCCATCATCAGGGTTGGGCGACGGCTCATCAGGGCTTTTCGGCAAGCGCGAGAAGTTGCGGGCCGCTCCCGAAGGACAGGACGTCGTCGAGCTTGAGGAACTGATAAATCGTTCCAGCAGCGACGCCTGCGAGGCCGCTCGGACGCACGCTCATCACTTTCTCGGGTCCTATCACGTCGGCTGCGCGAAGGTAGATCCACGCGAGCGGGCCACCCCAGCATTTCATGCGTTTCAGGCTCAGGCCGGCGCGCGCTATGCGCTCGCTCAGCAGGTCGGGTTCATAGCGGCGGACGTGTCCGGCTGTGGTGTCCTGCGGCCCCCAGAGGGACTGCCACGCAGGGACGGAAACGAACAGGCGCCCCCCAGGCGAGAGCGCGCTCGAGATGTGCTCGAGCGCTCGCGCGTCATCGGGCAGATGCTCGAGGACTTCCATGCAGCTGATGACCTGAAATCCGCCGCCCCACGGCAAGGGTTGGGTGCCCTGTAGGTCGCATCGGGCCAGCCGATCCTTGATTCGCGGATGGGCCAGGTCGATCGCTGCCTGCGAGTACTCCGCGCCGTAGATCTCGAGCTTCGGTGAGCGCTTGAGCGCCTCCAGCATGAACGCGCCGTTGCCGGCGCCTACGTCGAGTGCCCGCTCGGAGCTTTCGGGCGCAAGCGACAGCCACCGCAGAGCCAAGCGATAACGGGTCCGTGCCATCGGGCCGCCTGCGTGTGTGTTCGCCCACAGGTCGCGCCAGAGACTCTCGTACCGCTCGCGGTACGCTTCACTATCGGTCATCGAGGTCTCCCGCGTCATTGGACTCTTTCGAGTTCTGGCTTTGGTGTGATTTCATCGAAGAGGAGCAAGTATTGTGACGCGCAGTCTTCCCAGGACCAGAGGTGGCGTGCATGGCGCGAGCGCTCCTCTCGCCCTTCGAGGTACTTCGCGTCCGAAAGTACCGCACGCAGCGCGCGTTCCCAACCGTCAATATCCAGCGTCGTACGGGGGGTCGCATGTGCCCGGATCAAGTCCGTCGCTGCCGGACAAGCGTCACTTACCTCTTGCGTGGAGAGGACTCCCAGGCCGCACGCCAGCGCTTCCTGGACCACGAGCGGGAACCCCTCGCCGGAACTCGGGAGGATCAGTAGGTCGGCGGCTTGGTAGATGCTGGGAAGCCGGTCATGCTGAACCCTGCCGATCACCAATACGTTCTCGCGCCTCCAGCGGGAAGGGTCCTCGGGACCTGAGCCTACGAAAACCCAAAGGGCCTCGGAGAACCGAGATGCGAGCGATTCGAGAATGTGCAGACCCTTCTTTCTGACGTAGCGCCCGACGAACAGAATCATCTGGCGCTGTGGCTCGATCCCGAGCTGCGCACGGATTCTATGGCGCTCCTCTTCGGATACGGATTTGAATCGCAGAGGATCGAGACCATTGAAAACCAGCCGACTCTTCGTGCACCTTCCGCGGTGGAAGAAATCGCGGACGTTTGCGCTGATGAAAACGACCCTGGTTGCCAGGCCGAATATCAGGACTCCCAGAAACCGAGCCAATGCTCCGTATACAGCGGTAAGGAACCGTGAACGCAATCCAAGCGCACCCATGTGCTGAGTGACGACCACCGGGCGACCGCGTAAGCGCCCGAGACAAACACCAAGGATGCTGCCGAAATAGAGATGTTCGTGGACGTGGACTACATCGGACCTGCCGATGGCTCTCCAGAGCGTGGACAACGCCGATAGCGACCAGATCGGGTAGGGTAGCTGCGTGACGCGTTCGACCGTATTGAATGCTCTTACCGCCACGACGGCTCTATTGGGTGTCGATTCGGGCGGCGGATCGGTGTCGCTCGAGAGCCATTCCACGGTCACCCGCCGCCGGCCGAATTCGTCGATCAGCCGCTCGGCCACGCGCTCAATCCCACCTCCATGGGAGGGGAAGTAATTGGTTACGGTCAACAGCCGCAGTGGTCTTGGGGCTGACATCGACTGGAATGGAAGATCCCCGGACGCAATTGACGGATTATCCACGGATTTACCATTGTGCGCGTGACGGTTGCCACCGTTCGCCGAAGAGGCGGCTATCACGGCGAAAACGTGACTCTGTGCACTAAATTTCGAACCCAGAGCTAGGCAGGCATGTCGATTCGGCTGCGTTGCCGAGTACCACCGATCAGCTCCTGAGCGTTGGGCGTTCCCGCTTTCTCGGCGCTGAACCGACGAAAAGCGGATCACCCTCGTGTAGCGCCCTTCGATGCCCGCGACAGCGTCACGTAGACGCACCCGTTATCGTGCCGCACCCACTCGGGCGTGAGTACCTCCTCGAGGTAGCCGCGCGCATTCATGATGAACGCCAGGAGCGCCGCAAGCGGCCTGCCGACCCAGGGGATACGCCTGCAGGCCTGGTACCCGCACGTCAGGCGCACCATGGTCGTCCAACCGAGCGGGCCCACGACCGCTACGCACTCGGTCGTCTCGAATCCGTTTGCCGCCAGCTCCGCAAGCAGCCCCTGCCGCGTCCAGCGACGATGGTCCTCGGGATGCGGGTGGTAGAGCCAGGTTCCGTGCGTCGACAGGATGAGCCAACCGTCGCCGCGCACGATTCGCAATGCCTCGGCGAGGTATTGCCCGACGTCGCGCACGTGTTCCAGCACCTGAAACGAGAGCACCAGGTCAGCGCTCCCATCGGCGAGCTCCACGCGTCCGTTTTCGTGGATGCAGATGTCCGCGCCATCGAGGTCCGCGCCGCGGTAGGTTATGCCACGCGCATCAAAGATCGGACGATAGGGTTGCGAGCCGCAACCCAGATCGACTGCCGTGGCGCCGGCACGCCCCACCTGCGCAGTCATCCGTTCGATCGCCGGCCGCATTCCGCGCAGCACCAGCCAGTCGCTATCGGTCATGCGCGGCTGCAGCCTGCGCGCGGCGGACTCGGTATGCATGTAGGGGCCGATCTTACCAAATGCGGGCGGCGCGCAAATCTCCGTTTCCAAAGGATGGGGCGGAGAGAAGGTCTCTAACGCGATTCTGCGGCCGCGCGGAACTTGCGTTGCGTTGGCTGACAGTTTCGAGCCGAGATCGATCCGGCGACAATTCTGCCAATTCGGTCACAAGCGGACCGTTAGGCCGCGGACATAATGCGAGTCTGCCGGGTCACGGGCCATCTGTTATGGTACAGACATGATTCGCCAATGGTTCGATGCGAGTGAGGCCGCCGCTGTAGGTGCGGCACTGGCTGATCAATTCCAGTCTGGGCCAGCGGCAGTACGGAAGAAAGCCGCCGCCCCGGGAGATTGGCGCCAGGAGGTTCCGCGCCTTCGTCAGCGGATAGCGCGGGAGGCCGGCCCCCTAAAGCTGAACCTGTTCAAGCGCGCCAAGCTGCTGAATTCCTTCAAGTGGAGGCTTTCGGAGCTCGGGTTCGATCCAAAGTCGGTTGAGGAGCTCACACAAGTTGTTCTGATGCAGCTCGTCGCGAAGGGCGAGGGCGTCGGGATTCCTCATAGCAACGGCGTCGTGCACGAAGGCGGAGGCGGCTCGGCGAGACGATTGCCGACTCTGCTTGGTGAAGCTGACGCGCTGTTTGCGCAACATAGGTACGCCGAGTCCGCCAAGCGGCTGGAAGAGGCCCTCACCTTCGACGAACGTCGCGCCGATGTGCACGCCAAGCTGGGTGCGGCCTTGTGCTGCGTGGGTCGGTACGGCGATGCGGAGAGCGCGCTGCGGCGTGCGATTGAGCTCAAGCCGAGTCTTGCTCTCGCGTATTTCAATCTTGGAACCCTGCTCAGGGACAAAGGTGAATTCGCAGCGTCGGAGACGGCGCTGCGCCGTGCCGTCAAACAGGACCCGAAGAATGCTCTGGCGCTGGCGAGCCTGGGCCTCACGCTCGGCATGCGCGCTCGCCTCACCGAGGCGAGGGAATGCTTCGAGAAGGCGCTGCGCCTGAAGCCACACGATGCGGGAACACTGAGCTCCCTGGGATGGCTTGCCGGCATAGAGGGGCGCTTCGCGGAGGCAGAAGGGCACTACCGAGCGGCCCTCGAGGCCGATGAGCGGCATCCAGGCGCGCGGGCGTTGCTGGCTGGGCTGCGACGCATGACGGATGCCGACAAGGAGTGGCTCGAGGGCGCCGAAGGTACGCTCGCAGCCGGGGTGCCACCGCTGGAGGAATCGAAGCTGCGCTACGCGATGGGCAAGTACTTCGATGACCTGGGGAAATATCCCAAAGCGTTCGAGCAGTACAAGCGCGCGAACGAGCTCCAGAAGCTCGTGGCCGCGCCCTACGATCGCGCTGCCCGCACGAAGTTCGCCGACGAAATGACCGGCGAGTACACCAAAGAACGTCTTGCGCAGCCGGCGAAGGGAGCTTCGGACTCTGCACGGCCGGTCTTCGTGACAGGCATGATGCGCTCGGGAACTTCCCTGGTGGAGCAGATCATCGCCTCGCATCCCCAGGCGAAGGGTGCGGGTGAGCTCAACTTCTGGAATGAAACAGGGCGCAAACAGCATGAAGGCTCGAGTCGCGAGGGGTTGGATGAGGCGCGTACGAGAAAGCTGGGCGAGTCATATCTGAAGGTGCTGCAGCAGCATTCCGCTGATGCACTGCGTGTCGTCGACAAATCGACGTTCAATACGGATCACATGGGGCTGATCCACCTGGTGTTGCCAGGGGCCCGGATCATTTACGTACAGCGCGACCCGGTGGACACGTGCCTCTCGTGTTATTTCCAGGACTTCGCCAACGTCGCAACCTTCACGATGGATCTGTCGGACCTGGCGCACTACTACCGCGAGCACTACCGCTTGACCGCGCACTGGCGCCAGGTGCTGCCGCAGGAAGCCCTGCTCGTGGTGCCCTACGCTGAGTTGGTCGCCGACCCCGAGACATGGAGCCGCAGGATCATCGAGTTCATCGGCCTCGAGTGGGATCCGCGGTGTCTGCAGTTCCACCAGACGCAGCGGTCGGTGTTGACCGCCAGCAACTGGCAGGTGCGCCAGCCGGTGTATTCGCGGTCCGTGGGCCGCTGGCGCAATTACGAGAAGTTCATCCGCCCGCTGCTCGAGTTGCGGAAATTGACGTCATAAAGTGGTCTGCCCGCTTCCCAGGGCTGCGAGCAACGCCTGGTTTCCCTGTTGCTTCGCAAAGTCGAGCGCCGTCGCGCCGCGATATCTGAGCTTCGAATAGTTCACGCCGAGCTTGCGCATCACGCGCACACCGGCTGCGTCCCCGGAGAGCCCTGCGGTCGACCAGGACGTCGGCTTCCCGGCCGTAGCGGAACGGATTTGCGTCGACTCTCGCCATATGCGGACCATCCTCGTGAGTCTGCCGCAATTTGCGGCACGCACTTTGCGGCAGAAGATAGAGCGAAATACGCCGAGAAATTATGAGAATACGGTCACGTCGGCGCGCCGCTGATTGCGGCACGCACTTTGCGGCAGAGAGGATGTGGCGGAAGACGCTGACAATGGAGCCGACAGATTCGCCGCAGATTTGCGGCTTCTAGCTGCAAAAGGGCCGATGATGCCCTTTACTCGATCCCCAGCTTCTTGATCCGATAGCGCAGCGCCCGGAAGCTCATCCCCAGCAGCTTCGCGGCCGCGGTCTTGTTGTAGCGCGTCTTCTCCAGCGCCTTGACGATGGCGTCGCGCTCGATGCTCTCGAGCTGCTCCCCGAGGGCAGCGCCGCCAGGCGACGGCAGCTGCAGTCGCGCAGTGCTGCGGGTACTGTCGGACGAGGCGTAGTGCGCAGCCGGACGTGCTCGGCGGTGATCACGCCGCTCGACGCACAGCGTCAATGCGCGCTCGAGCATGTTCTCGAGCTCGCGCACGTTGCCGGGGAAGGGATAGGTCTGCAGGAGCTCGACCGCATCTCCGGCGCAGATCGTCGGCGGTTGCATGCCGGTGCGACGTCGCCAGCCGCTCCAGCATCGCCTCGGCGATGCTCGGGAATGTCTTCCGGCGCGCTCGCGCAGCGCCGGCACGCGCAGCTCGATGACGTTGATGCGGTAGAACAGATCCTCGCGGAACAGGCCCTGGGCGACCAGCTCGGCGAGGTTCTTGTGCGTGGCCGAGAGGATGCGCACGTCGACCGTCTCTTCGCGCGCCTCGCCGACCGGGCGCACGGTCTTCTCCTGCACGACGCGCAGCAGCTTCACCTGCATGTGCAGCGGCAGGTCGGCCACCTCATCGAGAAACAGCGTGCCGCCCTCGGCGCTCTGCACCAGTCCCTTCTTGTCGGCGACCGCGCCCGTGAAGCTGCCGCGCTTGTGGCCGAACAGCTCGCTCTCCATCAGCTCCGTCGGGATCGCGCCGCAGTTGACCGGCGACGAACGGCGCCCTCGCGGCGCGCGCCGCGTCTCGTGGATCATGCGGGCGACCAGCTCCTTGCCGGTGCCGGACTCGCCGCAGATGTGCACCGGCGCCTGGCTGCGCGCCACGCGCGCGATCATCTCGCGCAGCTGCTCCATGACCGCGGAGTGGCCGAGCAGCCGCGGCCCTGCTCGGCATCGGCGGCCGCGTCCGGCGACGCGCTGGCGCCCAGCTTGATGGCGCTGCCGACCAGCTTGCGCAGCACGCCCAGGTCCAGCGGCTTGGAGACGAAATCGAAGGCGCCGAGCTTGAAGGCGCGCACCGCGGACTCGACATTGCCGTGCGCGGTGATCACCGCCACCGGCACCGTCGGCGCGGTTCTCCTGGATCCAGGCGACGAGGTCCAGGCCGTCGCCGTCCGGCAGGCGCATGTCGGTGAGGCAGAGGTCGAACGCGCTCGCTCTTGAGGAGCTTGCGCGCGCGTGCTCGACGTCGGCCGCGGTGCGGGTCTGCAGGTTCATGCGGCTCAGGGTCAGGCTGACGAGCTCGAGCAGGTCCGGCTCGTCGTCCACGATCAGCACGACCGGCTTGGCCGGCTCGGGGCGGCTGCTCGTCACAGCCTGCGTTCATCTCGACCTCCCAGCGGCGCGGATCCGCGAACACCAGCCGAAAGACGCTGCCGCCGCCGGCACGCGGCTCATAGAGCAGCGTAGCGCCGTTGGTCTGGGCCAGCTCGCGGGCGAGAAACAGCCCCAGTCCCGTGCCGCGGCCCGCCGCGTGAAGAAGGGCTCGAAGATGCGCTCGGCGTGCTCCGGCGCGACGCCGGGGCCACGGTCGGCCACCTCCAGGAAGGGCCGGCCGTTGCGACTCATGCGGCCGTAGCGCATCTCGATCGCACCGCGTCGCCGGCGATTCCCGTCCGGACATGCGTAGCTGCATGGCGTTCTCGCACAGATTCCACACGATCTGCCGCAGCTGGCTCGGGATCGACGCGCACCTCGATCTCCGCGGCAGGGCCGCTCACCGCAAGCCGCTCGCGCGGCCATTGCATGGTCTCGCAGAACTCCTCGCGGAACTCCTCGCTCCAGGTCGAAGCGGCAGGCGCTCGAGCCGCGCCTCCTCGCGGCGCGACAGCCGAGCACGTTGTCGATGATGCCGCTCACGCGCTCGGCGTTGTTGCGGATGATCTCCGTCAGGCGCCGCTCCTCGGCTCGAGGTGCGGCGACTCCGCGAGCAGCTGGCCGGCGTGGCTCATGGCGCCGACGGGATTGCGGATCTCGTGCGCGATGCTGGCGCTCAGGCGCCCGAGGGCAGCGAGCTTCGACTGCTGGACCTTCTCGGCGATGAGGCTCGTGTCCTCCAGGAAGACGAGCACCGGGCGGGGGTGTCGAGGTGCCGAGCGGCGCGAAATGCGCGCGGATGACCTGCGCGCCGTCGGCGGCCGACGAAAGTCTGCTCCAGCGCCGGGAAGATCCCGGTATCGCCGCTGCTCTGCCGCCAGCGCTCGAGCAGATAGAGCAGCCGCGGCGAGGCTTCGCCGATCAGCGCATCCGGGTAGGCCTTGTCGTCGCCGAGCATGTGCGCCGCCGACTCGTTGATGAGGCGGATGCGCTCCTGATCGTCGACCACCAGGATGCTCTCGCGCAGATGCTGCACGATGTACTGCGAGAGCTGCGCGAGATTCGCCAGGTCGACTTCCTGACGGCGCACCGTCGCCTCGCTCTCGCGGAGGCGGTTGGCAAGCGGCCAGGCGAGCACTGCGATCGCGAACAACACCACGCCCAGCACGCCCGCCGTGGTGTAACTCGGCGAGGCGCAGCGGCGCGTTGAGACCGACCAGGAACTGCTGCACGAGCACGGCGAGCGCCGCCATGGCCGCGATCAGCAGCGCATCGCGATGCTTGGCCAGCGTCGCCAGGCGAGCACCGGCAGCACCAGCAGGATGCCCAAGCCGCTCGCTACGCCGCCGCTCGCGTAGAGGATGAGGCCGATGGCCGTCGAATCCACGCTGGCGTTGACGAGCGCGACGAGCCGCAGCGTCGACCAGCGCAGCCGCCGCGCGATGACGAGCAGTACTGCGGCCGTGAAGTACAGCACGCAGGCCGCGAGGAAGAGGCCCGGGTGCGGCGCCATCGTGAACACCGGGCCGGACAGCCAGAGCACGCTCACCAAGACCACCGGCACGAGCACCCGGTAGAGATTCAGCAGGCCGACGACGCGCCAGGCGATATCGGCGGAAGCGGTGGGTGAAGTCGCGGCGGTAGCCGACATGGGCAATAGGAGTGGGGGTGCTCGAGGGGAGGGGTGGGAGCGCGCGACTCTACCACCTTCGCGCCACCTGGGTCCGCGACCTGGATCGCCTCCGCCCTTTGGCTCTCTCTGGCGGCGATGGCCTTTTTTGGACACAATGCGAAGTTCACGTCACGTCGAATCGAATCCCAGGATCACCGAATGAATCTGCACGAATATCAGGCCAAAGAGATATTCAGGAATTACGGCATTCCGGTGCCCGCCGGTCGCGTGGCCGCGAGCGCCGACGAAGCCGTCGCTGCCGCCAACGCGCTCGGTGGGCCGGTGTGGGTCGTCAAGGCCCAGGTGCACGCCGGCGGTCGCGGCAAGGCCGGCGGCGTCAAGCTGGCCCGCGACAACCAGGCCGTCCGCAGCGCCGCCGACGCCATGCTCGGCACGCGCCTCAAGACCAAACAGACCGGCCCCGAGGGGCTGCCCGTGGAGCGGGTCTACGTGGAGTCGGGCTCGGAGATCGAGCGGGAGATCTATCTCTCCCTGACGCTCAATCGCGAGAAGGGCCGCATCGCGCTTGATCGCCTCCGCCGCCGGCGGCATGGACATCGAGGAGGTCGCGGAGAAGACGCCCGAGAAGATCCTCAGCGTCAACCATACACCCGGCGGCGGGCCTGCAGCCCTACCAGGCGCGCGCAGATCGCCTTCGGCCTCGGGCTGAAGGGCCCGCAGATCGCGGAGTTCCAGTCGATCGCCACCGCGTTGTACAAGCTCTACATGGAGCAGGACGCGAGCCTCGTCGAAGTGAATCCCCTCATCGTGACCAAGGCGGGCAAGCTCCTTGCGCTCGATGCCAAGATCAACATCGATGCCAACGCGGTATTCCGCCACCCGGATCTTGCGAAGCTCCGCGACGCCAGTCAGGAAGATCCGATGGAGCGGCGTGCCGCGAGCACGAGCTCAACTACGTATCCCTGGACGGCGACATCGCCTGCATGGTCAACGGCGCGGGACTCGCGATGGCGACCATGGATCTCATCAAGCTGCACGGCGGCCAGCCGGCCAACTTCCTCGATGTCGGCGGCGGCGCGACCAGCGAGCGGGTGACCGCGGCCTTTCAGCTCATCCTCTCCAACCCGAAAGTTCGCGCGGTGCTGGTCAACATCTTCGGCGGCATCGTGCGCTGCGATCTCATCGCCGATGGCGTGATCAACGCGGTGAAGAACGTAGGCGTGAAGGTGCCCGTAGTCGTCCGCCTCGAAGGCACCAACGCCGACAAGGCGCGCGCGACACTGGCCAGCAGCGGCCTCACCATCACTCCTGCCACAGATCTGACGGATGCCGCGCGCAAGGTCGTCGCGCTAGCGGCCGGAAAGTAAGGGTTTCCAGCATGAGCATTCTGGTCAACAAGCACACCAAGGTGATCTGCCAGGGTTTCACCGGCAAGCAGGGCACCTTCCATTCGGAGCAGGCGATCGCCTACGGCACGCGACTCGTGGGCGGCGTCACGCCCGGGCGCGGTGGTCAGAAGCACCTGAACCTGCCCGTGTTCGACACCGTCAGGGATGCGGTGAAGGAGACGGGCGCCACCGCCAGCATGATTTACGTGCCGGCGGCGGGCGCCGCCGACTCCATTCTCGAGGCTGCCGATGCCGGCATCGAGCTCGTGGTCTGCATCACCGAGGGCGTGCCGGTCAATGACATGGTGCGCGTGAAGGCGGTGCTGGCCGGCTCGGGCACCCGCCTGGTCGGCCCCAACTGCCCCGGCGTCATCACGCCCGGACGAATGCAAGATCGGCATCATGCCCGGCTTCATTCACAAGAAGGGCGCGGTCGGCATCGTGTCGCGCTCCGGCACGCTGACATACGAAGCGGTCTTCCAGACGACCAACATCGGCCTCGGCCAGAGCACCTGTGTCGGCATCGGCGGCGATCCGGTCCGCGGCTCAATTTCATCGACGTGCTCGAGCTCTTCGAGCGCGACCCGCGCACCGAAGGCATCATCCTGGTGGGCGAGATCGGCGGCAGTGACGAGGAAGCCGCCGCGCACTTCATCCACCGCTTCGTCAGCAAGCCGGTGGTCGCCTACATCGCCGGCGTCACCGCGCCTCCCGGCAAGCGCATGGGTCATGCGGGCGCCATCGTCGCCGGCGGCAAGGGCACGGCGGCGGACAAGTACGCAGCGTTCGAGGCGGCGGGCGTGCGCACCGTCAAGTCGCCTGCGGAGCTCGGCACCGCGATGAACGAGCTGCTGCGGCGTCGCCGCGCGAGCGCCAAGGCGAAAGCCGTGCGACCTGCGCCGGCCCCGCAGCTTGTGGCGCGACCGGCCGCGAAGGCGACCCGGAAGCCGCCCCAAAAGCCCGCCGCAAAGCCGGTGAAGCGCGCCGCGAAGCCCGCTCCGGCGCCGGCATCGCTGCGCAGCAGGCGGTCCGCCGACGGCGAAAGCCGCCGCCGGCAGGACAGAAATCGCCCGCCACTCGAAAGGGCAGACGCCGCTAAGGGCCGCATGAGCGAGTCGCTTCGCATCGCGCTCGCGCAACTCGACCTGCTGGTCGGCGACGTGCAGGGCAATGCGGCGCGCGTGATCGAATCCGCGCGGGCCGCGCGGCCGCGACCACGACGCCGACCTGGTCGCTATTCCCCGAGCTCGCTCTGTCCGGCTATCCGCCGGAGGACCTGCTGTTCCACCGCGGCTTCCGCCGCCAGATCGAGTCCGGCCTGGAGGAAGTCTGCCGCCAGGTGACAGGTCCCAGCGTCATGGTGGGCTATCCGGAATACACCCGCGCCACCATCTACAACTCCGCCGCGCTCATCACGGACGGGGCGGTCGCGGCCATCCACCGCAAGGCGGAGCTGCCCAACTACAAGGTATTCGACGAGAAGCGCTACTTCCATGCCGGCGCGCAGCCGACGGTCGTGGAGTGCAAGGGCTTTCGGGTCGGCCTGCTCGTCTGCGAGGACATCTGGGAGCCGGAGTCGGCGCAGCTCGCGCGATCGGACCGTGCGGAGCTGCTCGTCGTCATCAACGCCTCGCCCTACGAGACGCAACAAGCAGCGCGAGCGCGAGGCAGTGGTCCGCGCGCGCGTAGCCGACGTCGCTCTGCCGCTCGCGTACGTCAACATGGTGGGCGGGCAGGACGAGCTGGTGTTCGACGGCAACTCCTTCGTGATGGATGCGCGAGGGTGAAGTGGTCATGCGCGCCCCCGCCTTCGAGGAAGGCACGTACTGCATCGATTTCGAGCGCCACGCGCAGCAGGGCCGTGCCCGTACCTGGCGATGTTGCGCCCGGAGTTGAGCGACGAGGCGAGCGTCTACGGCGCGCTGGTACTCGGGGTTCGGGACTACGTTAACAAACACGGCTTCCCGGGCGTCGTGATGGGCCTTTCCGGAGGCGTCGATTCCGCGCTGACGCTGGCGATCGCAGTCGATGCGCTCGGCGCAGATCGTGTGCACGCGGTCATGATGCCTTCGCGCTATACCTCCGCGATGAGCCTGGAGGATGCCGCGGAGCAGGCGCGCGCTGCTCGGCGTCAAATACAGCGAGCTGTCGATCGAGAGCATGTTCGAGGCGACGCTCGCGACCCTGAAGGACGAGTTCGCGGGACGGCCGCCGGATGCGGCGGAGGAGAACATCCAGTCGCGCTGCCGCATGCTGCTCCTCATGGGCATCTCCAACAAGACGGGCCGCATGCTGCTCACCACCGGCAACAAGAGCGAGATGGCGGTGGGCTACGCCACGCTCTATGGCGACATGGCCGGCGGCTTCGCGCCCATCAAGGATTGCAGCAAGCTGCCGTGTACCGCCTGACGGCCTATCGCAACTCGCTCGGACGGGTCATCCCGCAGCGGGTGATCGACCGCCCGCCATCGGCAGAGCTTCGGCTCGAGCAGAAGGACTCCGATTCCCTGCCGCCGTACGAGGTTCTGGATCCCATCCTCGAGGCCTTCATCGAGGAGGACCTGTCGGTCGATGAGATCGAGGCGCGCGGCTTCGACCGCGCCACGGTCGGCAGGGTGCTGGACCTCGTCAAGCGTAACGAGTACAAGCGCCGGCAGGCGCCCCCGGGGGTGAGGATCAGCCGCCGCGCCTTCGGGCGCGACTGGCGCTACCCCATCACCAACGGGTATCGGCGCTAGCGCCTACCAGAACTGCCACCAGTGGTGCTTGGTCGCAGCCGCGACCTGCGTCACCTGGCCGCTGAAATTGGCGGCGTAGACCTGGCGGGACTCGTCGGCGAGGGCCTTCATCCCCAGACGGTCGTAGCTGACGATCATGATCGCGAGCGCATCCTTCGTGGCCGGCGCGCCGCTCGTAGTTCTCGATGACGAGCTTCGCACGCCGCGCGGCGCCGATGTAGGCGCCGCGATTGATGTAGTACCTTGCGACTTCCACGTCATACGCCGCCAGGCGGTCGCGAAGGTAGATCATCCGCTGCCGGGCATCGTGGGCGTAGGCGCTCTTCGGGTACTCCTCACCACCGTGCGGAAGGCCGCGAAGGACTTGTTCGCCGTGGTGGGCGGCCGCTTCGAGAGGTCGACGTGGAACAGCTTCTCGATCGGCGTTCGGCTGCTTCTCGAAGTTCACCAGACCTTCCATGTAATAGGCGTAGTCCACGCGCGGATGGGTCGGGTTCTCGCGGATGAAGGTATCGGCAGGCGTCGATGGCGGAATCGGTCTCGCCGGCGCGGTAATATGCGTAAATGAGGTCGAGCTGCGCCTGATGCGCCTGATCGGTGAACGGAAAGATCGCCGTCAGCTGCTCGTAGACCTTGATGGCGCCGTTGAAATTGTACTCGTCCATATCATGATGGGCGGTCTGGTAGAGCGCCTGGGGGCTCGACTGCGGGTGCTTGCGATGGGCGCAGCCGGTCAGCGCGAGCACGCAGATACAGAGGCCAAAGACGATGGGACGTAAGGAGCCCGCCGTCCGAGGCGCGAAGAGCCCGGGACGGCCATGAGGGGAAACGAGTTTGAGCATGGCGCGGGAGTATAGCGAATCCGCCGGCAGCCCTTCGGACTCACCGGACAGCGGGGAGTTCCGCACGCATTCCCTGGTGCTGTCCGGGGATGCCGCGGGCCTGAGGCTCGATCAGGCGCTCGCGCGCGCCCTGCCGCAGTATTCCCGCGCACGCCTTCAGGGCGTGGATCGAGGCGGGCGCCGTCCTGGTGGACGGGCGCCGGCTGCGCGCCAAGGACAAGGTGCTCGGGGGCGAGCAGATCGAGGTCGCGGCGCGGCTCGAGGCTGACGTGCGCGTCGCGCCGGAAGCGCAGCCGCTCGCGGTGGTCCACCAGGATCGCGCGCTTCTCGTCATCAACAAGCCGGCCGGCTTGGTCGTGCATCCCGGTGCCGGAAACTCCAGCCGAACGCTGCAGAACGCGTTGCTCGCTCTGGATCCGAAGCTCGCCCTGGTGCCGCGCGCCGGCCTGGTGCATCGCCTCGACAAGGACACGAGCGGATTGCTCGTCGTGGCGCGGACTCCTGAGGCGCACTCGAGACTCGTCGCCGCGCTCGCGGCAGCGGGAGATAGAGCGCATTTACCTTGCCATCTGCAAGGGCGCGATGACGGGCGGAGGGACGGTGGATGCAGCGATAGGACGCCACCGCACGCAACGCACGCGCATGGCGGTGCGAAGTGATGGACGCGAGGCTGTTACGCACTATCGCATTGCCAAGCGATATCGCGCCCACACCTTGGTGCGGGTGCAGCTCGAGACCGGAAGGACGCATCAGATCCGCGTACACCTTGCGCACATTGGCTATCCCATCGTCGGCGATCCGGTCTATGGCGGTCGCGGGCGCTCGCCGGCAGGCAGCAGCCCGGCTCTCACGGCGGCCCTCAACGCGTTTCCGCGACAGGCGTTGCATGCGGCGCGGCTGGCGCTCACCCATCCGATGACGGGTCGCGCCCTCGAATGGGAAGCGCCGCTTCCGGACGACATGGCACGACTGCTGTCGGCGCTCGATCATGACCAACGCATTGCCGAGCCTGAGCGGTGAGCGGGCCTGATCTCATCCTACCGGACTGGCCGGCGCCGGCGGGTGTGCGCGCCGCGTTCTCGCTGCGCTCACACGGCGTGAGCTCGCCGCCGTTCGACTCCTTCAACATCGGAGTGCACGTCGGCGATGAGCAGCGCGCCGTCGATGAGAATCGCCGGCTGCTGCGCGAGCATCTCGAGCTGCCCGCCGAGCCTGCGTGGCTCACACAAGTGCACGGCTCGCGCGTAGCGGACCTCGATGCGGACGAGTCCGGTGGCCCCCTCCCGCCGGCCGATGGGGCGGTGACACGTACCGCCGGCCGGGTGTGCGCGATCCAGGTTGCCGACTGCATGCCCGTGTTGCTTGCAGCCGCGGACGGCTCTGCGGTCGGCGCCGCACATGCCGGCTGGCGGGGGCTGGCGGGCGGGGTGTTGGAGGCCGTGGTTCGTGCCACGCGGGTGCCGGCCGAAGGACTCCTCGCGTGGCTGGGTCCCGCGATCGGGCAGGCGCATTTCGAAGTCGGGGAGGAGGTCCGAGCGGCATTCCTTGCCGCCGACCCGGGGGCTGAGGTCGCGTTCACGGCAAACCCGCGGGGGCGCTGGCAGTGCGATCTCTACGGGCTCGCGAGGCGGCGGCTGGCCACGCTGGGTGTGACGCAGATTCACGGGGGAGGCTGGTGCACGTATGCTGACGCCAGAGGCTTCTTTTCGTACCGCCGGGATGGGCGCTGTGGCCGAATGGCGGCCTTGATCTGGAGGGCTTGAACAGACCCCGATTCACCCCCAACTTTGCCGCTATTCGAATCCCCGAAGGTCTTCCCCGATGCGTCAGGACAAGCTCACCAGCCGGTTCCAGCAGGCGCTGGCCGATGCCCAGTCGCTCGCCGTCGGCCGCGACCACCAGTTCCTCGAGCCGGCCCATGTGCTGCTCGCGCTCCTCGACAGCCAGGGCGGCACCGTGCGGCCGCTGCTCGTCAAGGCAGGGGCCGACGTCAACCGGCTGCGCTCCGAGCTCGGCGCCGCGCTCGATCGCCTGCCCAAGGTGGAGGGCGCGCCCGGGGAAGTCCACGTCTCCAACGACCTCAACCGCATCCTCAACGTCACCGACAAGCTGGCGCAGCAGCGCGGCGATCAGTTCATCTCGAGCGAGCTCTTCGTGCTCGCGGCCTTCGAGGACCGCAATCTGGCGCGCATCTTCCGCGATACCGGCGTCGTACGCGGCGCGGTGGAGAAGGCGATCGAGGAAGTGCGGGGCGGCGAGAAGGTAGCCGACCCCAACGCGGAGGAGAGCCGGCAGGCGCTGGAGAAGTACACCGTCGATCTGACCGCGCGCGCCTCCTCGGGCAAGCTCGATCCGGTCATCGGGCGCGACGATGAGATCCGCCGCACCATCCAAGTGCTGCAACGCCGCACCAAGAACAACCCGGTGCTCATCGGCGAGCCGGGCGTCGGCAAGACCGCGATCGTCGAAGGTCTGGCGCAGCGCATCATCAACGGCGAGGTGCCCGAGGGATTGAAGAACAAGCGCATCCTGGCGCTCGACATGGGCTCGCTGATCGCGGGTGCGAAGTTCCGCGGCGAGTTCGAGGAGCGCCTGAAGGCCGTGCTCAACGACCTGGCCAAGCAGGAAGGTCAGGTCATCCTCTTCATCGACGAGCTGCACACCATGGTCGGCGCCGGCAAGGCCGAAGGCGCCATGGACGCCGGCAACATGCTGAAGCCGGCGCTGGCGCGCGGCGAGCTGCATTGCGTAGGCGCGACGACGCTCGATGAGTATCGCAAGTACATCGAGAAGGACGCCGCGCTGGAGCGGCGCTTCCAGAAGGTGCTGGTCGATGAGCCCTCGGTCGAAGACACCATCGCGATCCTGCGCGGGCTGCAGGAGCGCTACGAGGTCCATCACGGTGTCGACATCACCGACCCGGCGATCGTCGCCGCGGCCACGCTGTCGCACCGCTACATCGCCGACCGCCAGCTTCCCGACAAGGCGATCGACCTGATCGACGAGGCCGCGGCGCGCATCCGCATGGAGATCGACTCCAAGCCCGAGGCGCTCGATCGGCTGGAGCGGCGCATCATTCAGCTCAAGATCGAGCAGGAGGCGCTGAAGAAAGGAGCAGGACGAGGCCTCGCGCAAGCGCCTGGCGACGCTGCAGGAGACTCTGCGCGGACTCGAGAAGGAATACGCCGACCTGGAGGAAATCTGGAAATCCGAGAAAGCGACCCTCCAGGGCGCGGCGCACATCCGCGAGGAGCTGGACCGCGTGCGCCTGGAGCTGGATGCCGCGCGCCGCGCCGGCAATCTCGGCCGCATGGCGGAGCTGCAGTACGGCAGGATTCCGGAGCTCGAGAAGCGCCTCGCCGGGGCCTCGGCGGCGGAAGACAAGGCGCCGCAGCTGGTGCGCAACAAGGTGACCGAGGAGGAGATCGCCGAGGTCGTCGCCAAGTGGACCGGCATCCCGGTCTCGAAGATGCTCGAGGGCGAGAAGGAGAAGCTGCTGCGGATGGAGGAGGCGCTGGGCCGCCGTGTCGTCGGCCAGGACGAGGCGCTCAAGATCGTGTCGAACGCGATCCGCCGCTCCCGCGCCGGGCTTGCCGATCCGCGCCGTCCCAACGGCTCCTTCCTCTTCCTCGGGCCCACCGGGGTCGGCAAGACCGAGCTTTGCAAGGCGCTCGCCGAATTTCTCTTCGACACGGAAGATGCGCTGGTGCGCATCGACATGTCGGAGTTCATGGAGAAGCACTCGGTGGCGCGGCTCATCGGCGCCCCGCCGGGATATGTCGGTTACGAGGAGGGCGGCTATCTCACCGAAGCCATCCGTCGCCGTCCCTATGCCGTGATCCTGCTCGACGAGGTCGAAAAGGCCCACCCTGACGTCTTCAACGTGCTGCTGCAGGTGCTCGATGACGGCCGCCTGACCGACGGCCAGGGACGCACCGTCGATTTTCGCAACACGGTCATCATCATGACTTCGAACCTCGGCTCGCAGGTGATCCAGGAGTACGCCGGCGAGAAGAACTACACGCGCATGAAGAGCGCGGTGATGGAGCTCGTGCAGCAGAGCTTCCGGCCGGAGTTCATCAACCGGATCGACGACATCGTCGTCTTCCACCCGCTCGGCACGCAGCAGATCCGCGCAATCGTGGACATCCAGCTGATCTACCTGCGCAAGCGCCTGCAGGAGCGGAACATGGATCTGACGCTCGACGATGCCGCGAGCGACCTCCTCGGCGAGGCGGGCTTCGACCCCGTGTACGGCGCCAGGCCGCTGAAGCGCGCCATCCAGCAGCAGATCGAGAACCCGCTGGCGCAGCAGATCCTGAAGGGGGAGTTCATCCCCGGCGACCGCATCCGCGCCACGGCCCGCGACGGACAGATCGTCTTCAACAAGGCTGCCTGACTATAATCGGAAAGCGTTTCCCGCAGGCCATCAACGCATCAATATGCCGTTCTACGAATACGAGTGCCAGAGCTGCAAGTTCTACACCGAGGTGATGCAGAAGATCAGCGACCCGCCGCTGCTGAAGTGTCCTTCCTGCGGCAAGCGGACCATGCAGAAGCTGGTATCCGCGCCGGTGTTTCGCCTGAAGGGCAGCGGCTGGTACGAGACCGACTTCAAGTCCGACAAGGAGGGCAAGCGCAACCTGGCCGTGGAGCGCGAGGAGCCGAAGCCCGCCGCGGAGGAGTCGAAAGCGGAGACCACGGCGCCCGCCGCTGCCGAGAGCGCGGCGAAGCCTTCGGAGCCCAAGGCGTCCAGCGCGCCGACGCGGGTGACGACGTCTGCTACGGCCCCCAAGCATCAGGCGGCGGCTCCGCGGAAGCGCCCGGCCGCCGCCAAGCAGAGCGCGCGCCCGAGCGCTTCGCGGGGCAAGGCGAAGCCGGCGGCGCGAGCAAAAGCTGCGAAGCGCGGCTCCAGGCGGTGAGCCGTTGAGCACCCCGGCCGCCCAGAGTCCCGTCCCGGCATTCCCGCCCGGGCAGTCCGCGCCGAAAAAGAAGGGCTCACCCCTGCGGCGCTACCTGGTCGCCGGCATCCTCGTGTGGCTGCCGATCGTCGCCTCTCTCTGGGTGGTCGGGTTCCTCTTCCGCCTGGCGGACGACACCCTGGTGCTCCTGCCGTTGCCCGCGGCGTACCGGCCGCAGGGGCTCATGGGCCTCGCGCTGCCCGCCCTCGGGGCGGTGTTCGCCTTCGTCGTGCTTTTACTCACCGGACTTCTCGCCACCAACCTCATAGGGCGGCGGCTGCTCGTATGGGGTGAGGATCTGCTGCACCACATTCCCATCGTCGGCAGCGTCTATGGCGGCGTGAAAAGCTTCGCCGAGAGTGTCTTCTCGCAGTCGAACTCGTTCCGCAAGGTCGTGATGGTGGAGTATCCCCGCGAGGGCGTCTGGAGCCTCGGATTCCTGACCGCGGAGGATGTCTCCGAGGTCAGCGAGAAGACCGGCGAGCCGCACGCCTGCGTCTATATCTCTGCGGCCCTGAACGCCACCGGCGGCGTTCTCGCGATCCTGCCGCGGCGGCGGATCGTGCTGCTCGACATGAGCGTCGATGCGGCCATGAAGATGATCATCACCTGCGGCGTCGTCGTCCCGCCGGCCCCCGAGCGCAAGCCCGAGCTGGCAAAGAAGCCCGCCGCCTGAGCTCGAGGCAGCACCCCGCGCTGACCCGGGGGAGCCACGCGCGAGTCGTTGCAGGAGCGTCCCATGAAAGCGATGCGACTCACTGCTCCCGGTTCTTCCCTCAGTTTGGAGGAGACCGCGCCGAGAGCCATTGGCGATCACCAGGTCCGAATCACTGTCGAGGCCTGCGGTGTCTGTCGCACGGACCTGCATCTTCTCGACGGGGAGCTGCCGCACATCCACTACCCCATCACTCCGGGACATGAGATCGTGGGCGTCGTTGCCGAAACAGGCTCGTCGGTGACACGCTTTCGCCCCGGCGACCGGGTAGGCGTTCCCTGGCTCGCCCAAGCCTGCAGGCTCTGCCGCTATTGCCTTGCCGGCCAGGAGAACCTCTGCGAGTACGCGCGTTTCACAGGGTATACGGTCGATGGCGGCTACGCCGAGCAAGTCGTCGCTGACGCGCTTTTCTGCCTGCCGCTGCCCGCCGATGCTCCCGCCGCGCAGCTCGCGCCGCTTCTCTGCGCCGGCCTCATCGGCTATCGCGCCTACCGCGCCGCGGGCGAGGCTACGAACCTCGGCCTTTATGGATTCGGCGCCGCCGCACATCTGCTGGCGCAAGTGGCCCGCGCCCAGGGACGGCGGGTGTTTGCGTTCACCAAGCCCGGGGATCTTGCCGCCCAGGAATTTGCCCGCGATCTCGGCGCAGTATGGGCGGGCGACTCCCAGAGGCCGCCACCCGACGCGCTGGACGCAGCGATCCTCTTCGCGCCCGTGGGCGCATTGGTTCCAGCGGCTCTCGCCGCCGTGCGTCGCGGCGGCCGGGTCATCTGCGCGGGCATCCACATGAGCGACATCCCCAGCTTTCCCTACGAGCTCCTCTGGGGCGAGCGCTCGGTGAGCTCCGTCGCCAACCTCACCCGCGCCGACGGCGAGGAGTTCCTCGAGCTGGCCCGCTGTCTCGGCCTGAAGCCGACCGTCGAGCCATTCCCGCTGAGCGACGCCAATGTGGCCCTCGAGCGGCTTCGTAAGGGTACGCTCAAGGGCGCGGCGGTTCTGGTTGCGGCCCCTCCGGGCGCCCCGTAACATCGCCGGCCCTATGCGCTCCCACTACTGCGGACAAGTCGATGAGAAGCTGGTCGGCCAGACGGTCGAGGTGGCCGGCTGGGTGCACCGCCGGCGTGATCATGGCGGGGTCATCTTCGTCGATCTGCGCGATCGCGAGGGCCTGCTGCAGGTCGTCTTCGATCCCGATGCGGCGGAGGTTTTCCGCGAGGCCGAGCGGCTGCGCAATGAGTTCGTGATCCGAGTCAAGGGACGGGTGCGCGAGCGGCCGACCGGAACGGTGAACGCCAATCTTGCGTCCGGGCGCGTGGAGCTGCTGGCGAGTGAGCTGGAGCTCCTCAACCGCTCGGAGCCGCTGCCCTTCCAGCTCGACGAGCAGGTGGGCGAGGAAGTCCGGCTCAAGTACCGCTACCTCGATCTGCGTCGCGAGGTCATGAGTCAGCGTCTGCGGCTGCGTCATCGGATTACGCGCGCCATGCGCGCGTTACCTCGATGGCCACGGCTTCATCGACATCGAGACGCCGATGCTGACCAAGGCGACGCCGGAGGGCGCGCGCGACTACCTGGTGCCGAGCCGCACGCACCCGGGCAAGTTCTTCGCGCTGCCGCAGTCGCCGCAGATCTTCAAGCAGCTGCTGATGATCGCGGGCTTCGACCGCTACTACCAGATCGTGCGCTGCTTCCGCGACGAGGACCTGCGCGCCGACCGCCAGCCCGAGTTCACCCAGCTCGACGTCGAGACCTCCTTCCTGACACAGGAGCGAGATCATGGAGCTGATGGAAGGCACTGATGCGGCACGTTCTTCAAGGAGGTGCTGGGCGTGCGCGCTGCCCGATCCCTTCCCGCGCATGACCTATCGCCGAGGCGATGCGCCGCTACGGCTCCGACAAGCCCGACCTGCGCATCCCGCTCGAGCTGGCGGACGTGGCCGACCTGGTCAGGGACTGCGACTTCAAGGTGTTCGCAGGTCCCGCCAAGGATCCGAAGGGCCGGGTCGCGGCGTTGCGCGTGCCGGGCGGCGGCGCGCTGCCGCGCTCAGCAGATCGACGAGTACACGGAGTTCGTCGGCGCGCTACGGCGCCAAGGGGCTCGCCTACATCAAGGTCAACGAGCGCGCGCGCGGCCGCGACGGCCTGCAGTCGCCCATCATCAAGTTCCTGAGCGATGCGGCGCTCGCGGGCATCCTGGAGCGCACCGGCGCCGCGGACAACGACCTCATCTTCTTCGGCGCCGACAGCGCCAAGGTCGTCAGCGACGCGCTCGGCGCGCTGCGCCTGCAAGATCGGCCAGGACCTGAAGCTCGTGCAGCCCGGCTGGCGGCCGCTGTGGGTGGTCGACTTCCCGATGTTCGAGTGGGACGCCGAGAGCGAGCGCTGGGTCGCGATGCATCATCCGTTCACCGCGCCGCAAGATCGACGATCCGGCGGCGCTGCGTGCCGACCCGGGCAAGGCGCTCGCGCAAGGCCTATGACATGGTGCTGAACGGCTCGGAGATCGGCGGCGGCTCGGTGCGTATCCACCGCCAGGAGATGCAGTCGACGGTGTTCGAGCTGCTCGGGATCGGCGCGGAGGAGGCGCAGCGCAAGTTCGGCTTCCTGCTCGATGCGCTGCAAATTCGGCGCGCCGCCGCACGGCGGCATCGCCTTCGGCCTCGACCGGCTCGTCGATGCTGATGGCCGGCGCCGACAGCATCCGCGAGGTGATCGCCTTCCCCAAGACGCAGACCGCGGCGGATCCGCTCACCGATGCGCCGACCGAGGTCGAGCGAGCCGCAGCTGCGCGAGCTGCACATTCGCGTGCGCACGCCGCCGCCGGCATAGCGCATTGGCGGCATGAATGGCCGCGCCATGAAAGACGACGCTGCGCAACACGTCGTCTACGTGCATGGGCTGTGGATGCGCGGCGGCGAGTCGCTGCTGCTGCGCAGCGGCTGCCGCAGCGAGTTCGGACTGCAGCTGCATGCCTTTCCGCTACTCCGCCGGCACCTGGGGAATGGAGGAGATCACGGCGCACCTGCAGACCTTCGTGCGCTCCCTGGACGTTCCCGCGGTGCATTTCGTCGGCCACAGTCTCGGCGGGCTCGTCATCTACCGCTACTTCGAGCGCTTCCCCGAGCAGGCTCCCGGCCGTGCCGTGTTTCTCGGCACGCCGTGCGTCGCGAGCCGTGCGGCCGTGCAGGCGGCTCAGTTGCGATTCGATCAGCGTGCTCATGGGGCCATCGGTCGCCGATGAGCTGCTGCAGCCGCGGGAGCGGCGCTGGACCTTCGGGCGGCCGCTCGGAATCATTGCCGGCAGCCAGTCGATCGGACTCGGACAGTTCGCTCGCCGGTTTCGAGGAGGAGAACGACGGCACCGTGGCGGTGAGCGAGACACGCCTTCCGGGAGCGACGGATCACATCGTGCTGCCCGTCAGCCACATGGGCATGCTGGTGTCTCCGCGGGTGGCACGGGAGACCGGCGCATTCCTCAGGGACGGGCGGTTTTCACTGCGGTGAGCATGGGGCGCCGTTCGCCGCGCCTCATTCGAGCATTTTCTTCAGGCGGTAGATGGCATCGAGTGCGGCTCTGGGTGTCAGCTCATCGGGAGCCAGCGCAGCCAGGGCTGCGCGCACCGGGTCGGGCAGCGCCCCGGGCGCCGCGGGCGGCGGCGAACAATGGCAGCTCCTTTTGCGCCTGCTCACGCTTCGAGCCGATCCCGCTGTGACTCCAACGCTTCGAGATAGCGGCGGCCTGAGCGATGACCTCGCGCGGCACGCCGGCGAGTTGCGCGACCTGCAGCCCGTAGCTGCGGCTCGCGGGCCCTTCCTTCACGGCATGCAGGAACACGATGCCGTCGCCGTGCTCGGTGGCATCGAGATGCACGTTGGCGCAGCCCTCGACCTCGGTGGCGAGGTCGGTCAGCTCGAAGTAGTGGGTGGCGAAGAGAGTGAACGACTTGATTCGCGCGGCGATGTGACGCGCCATCGCCCAGGCGAGCGACAGACCGTCGAAAGTGCTCGTGCCGCGGCCGATCTCGTCCATCAGGATGAGGCTGCGGGCGGTGGCGTTGTGCAGGATGTTGGCCGCCTCGGTCATCTCCACCATGAAGGTGGAGCGCCCGCCCGCGAGGTCGTCGGCCGCGCCGATGCGGGTGAAGATGCGGTCGACGGGGCCGATGACCGCGCGATCCGCCGGCACGTAGCTGCCGATGTGCGCCAGCATCGCGATGAGCGCCGCCTGGCGCATGTAGGTCGATTTGCCGCCCATGTTGGGGCCGGTGATGATGAGCATGCGCCGCGCGGCGTCGAGCTTGAGATCGTTCGGCACGAACGGAGTGGCCGCGAAGCGCTCCACCACCGGGTGGCGGCCGCCCTCGATGTCGAGCAGCGGCGTCCGCCACGAGCTGCGGTGCAGTCCACTGAGAGCGCAGGCCCGCTCGGCAAGCGCCGCGAGCGCATCGAGCTCGGCGAGCGCGGCGGCGGTGGCCTGCAGCGGCGCGAGACAGGTCGATGAGACGCGTCAGGATGTCCTCGTAGAGCTCTCTCTCGCGTGCGAGCGCCCGCTCGCGCGCGCCGAGGACCCGATCCTCGAAGCTCTTCAGCTCCGCGGTGATGAAGCGCTCCGCGGATTTGACCGTCTGCCGCCGGATGTAGTCCTTCGGTACGCGCTCGGCGTCGCTTGCGCGAGATCTCGATGAAGAAACCCTGCACGCGGTTGAAGCCGAGCTTCAGCCCGGCGAGCCCGGTGCGCTCGCGCTCGCGCTGCTCGAGCTCGAGGAGGAACTCATCGGTATGGGTCGCGATCCGGCGCAGCTCATCGAGCCCGGCGTCGTAACCGGCCGCGATCACATCGCCGTCGCGCAGCAAAGTGGCGGGCTCCTCCGGCAATCGCCGCTGCCGAGGAGATCGACGACGTCATCGTGCTCGCCGATGCGGCCGCGCAGCTCGGCGACGAGCGGTGAATCGACCGCGCGCAAGCGCCGACTTGCAGCGCGGGCAGCGCCGCAAGCGAGGCGCGCAGCTGCGTCAGGTCCCGCGGCCGCGCCGAGCGCAGCGCCACGCGGGCGAGTATCCGCTCGATGTCGCCGACGCTCCGGAGCCGGTCGCGCAGCGCCTTCGAAACGGCGCGAATCGATCAGCACACCGACCGCCTGATAGCGCGCCCGCAGCAGTGGCGTGACTGGTGAGCGGTCGATTGAGCCAGCGCCGCAGCTGGCGCGAGCCCATGGCGGTGACGCAGCTGATCCAGACAGGGCGAAGAGCGTCGCGTCTTCGCGCCCCGTGAGGCTCGCATCGAGCTCCAGGTTGCGGCGCGTCGCGGCGTCGATGATCAGTGCATCGCGTGCGCTCCTCGACGTGCAGCCCGCGGATGTGCGGCAGCGATGTCTTCTGGGTGTCGCGCACGTACTGCAGCAATGCGCCGGCGGCGGCGATGGCGAGCGGCAGCTCATCCGCACCGAAACCTTTGAGATCCAGCGTGCCGAGCTGATCCGTGAGCAGCCGCGAGGCGCTGGCCAGCTCGAAATTCCAGGGCGGCCGGGAACGCAGCGCCGTGCCATTGCGCCTGACGTCCTCCTCCGGCGTGCCCTCGGGTATCAGCAGCTCCGCGGGCTTCAGGCGCTCGATCTCTGCGGCGAGCGCGCCGCCGCCGCTCGCTTCCAGCACGGTGAAACGGCCTGCGGCCAGATCGAGCCAGGCGAGGCCGAATCGCTCGCCATCACGGGCGGCCGCGGCGACCAGCGTCTCCTGGCGCTCCTCCAGCAGGGCATCGTCGGTCACCGTGCCCGGCGTGATGATCCGCACGACCTCCCGCTCCACGGGCCCCTTGGATTTCGCCGGATCGCCCATCTGCTCGCAGATGGCGACGCTCTCGCCCTTGCGCACGAGCCGCGCGAGGTAGCCCTCGACGCTGTGGAACGGCACGCCCGCCATCGGGATGGGCTGGCCGGCGGACTGGCCGCGAGCGGTCAGTGTGATATCGAGCAGCGCCGCGGCGCGCCGTGCGTCGTCGAAGAAGAGCTCGTAGAAGTCACCCATCCGGTAAAAGAGCAGCACGTCCGGATGCTGGCTCTTGATGCGCAGGTACTGCTGCATCGACGGGGTGTGGGTGTGGCTCTGGTCGTTCAATGCTCGATTCCGCGGTTCGCGGGCGGGGCAGCGATTATGAGCCTCTCTTTAGGGCTTCAGGCCGATACTCGCGAAGAGGCCGGCTATTTTGGGATCGAGCCGCTCGGCCGCGGTGAGATCCGCTTGCCCCTCGGCCGTGAGGCCTTTCCTGAGCTCCACCAAACCGAGAGCATAGCGCGCGAGGGGGAACTGGCCGCGCAACTTGAGAGCGTCATGGAAGTCCGCCAGCGCGCCATCGAGGCGGCCCTCCCGCAGGTACACCAGGCCGCGATTGCTGATCGTGATCGCGGACTCCTGGGCCATGCCGGACTTCCGTAGAAGCTGCAGCGCGGTATCGCAGTCATCGAGCGCGCGATCGACGTCCACGTTCGCCTCCGCCTCCGACCCGCAGCGGCTAGCCAGCGCATACGACAAGTTGACATCGTCGGGATGGTATTCGATCCAGAGGTCGTACTGGTGAACCGCGCCGGCATACTCTCCGGCCACCCCATAGAGTCTCGCGAGCTGCAGACGCAGGTCCGCCTGCTGCGGCGCGATGCGATCCACGGCATCGAGGTCGCTCTCGGCGGCGTCCGGCTGTTTGACGATCTCGAGCTGCGCTCGAGCAAGGTAGGCGTCGAAGGCGGCCGGCTGGCGCCGGATGGCTGCTGTGAAATCCGCGAGCGCCAGCTGCGGTTGGGAGCTGCGCCAGTATGCAAGGCCGCGCTGATAATGGCAGCCCGCGTCGGCGGGCTCGAGCGTGCACGCCTGCGTCAGATCCGAGATTGCCTGGGGCAACTCCCCGCGGGAAGCGTCCGCCAGTCCGCGGCGCATGAATCCGGCGGCGTCGGTCGGCGCCTTCGATACCGCGGTCGCTCCTACGGGCGGTGTGTTGCCAGCCGGAGCATTCGCTTGTGCCGACGGGAGCGCGTTCACGTCGAACACGGGTCCGCCGTTATACGTGAAGTAGACCTTGTCCTGGCTGTACGCCACATAGATGTGGTGGGCGAGGAAGAAATCCGAGCCGAGCAGCATGTCGGCATTGTCCAGCCCGATGTCGCCGATCAGCAGGTGCGTGTGCTCGATCGTCTCCCCACCTATCGCAAATTTGTCGATCGGCACCGCCCAGACCCTGACCGGTCTGCTTCCAAGTCCGATGGTCGCGCCCGCCGGTACCGCGCCGGGACTGTCTGGTGTGATGCCGGCGCGTCTCGCGGCGTCGAGCGACAGGATCGAGCGCCACGAGCCGGTGTCGAAGAGTACGTGGATGTCGCGGCCGTTCACCGCGGCCTTGGCGATCAGGTGTGGCCGCTGCGCGGAAGTCCAGTCCACGCGAACCACCGAGATGGGCTGAGTGTTTGCCCAGTAGGCCAGTACGTCGTCGCCGCAGTGCTGCGGTTTGACGAATCGCAGCACGCCATTGGCGAAGTCGAACTCGACATCCGCGATCCGGAATATGTTCTGGCCGAGAATTCCGGCGATATCGCCGCCAAAGGCGTTGTTGCCGACGAGAAACTCCGCGTCATGGCCGCTGAGGCCGGCCACCGAGAATGTTTTGGCGGTGGCGATCCTGGGAACGAACGAGCCGCCGATGCCACTGACGTAGTAGCCGGGCGGCGCGTCGCTGAGCGGCAGCTCGAGTTCCGCCGCCGCGACCGGCGACAGGAAATCGAAGAAGCTGCCGGTATCGACGATGAATCGCGCCTCGACTCCGTTGAGATCGGTGGCAATGACCGGCCGGAGGTTCTCCATTGCAACGAGAACCGGCGGAGTCATCACCAGCTGGCAGCGACTGGCCGCGCCGGCCGTCGACACGGATGCGGCGAGCAGTACGGGGATCCAGCCGATGGCGCGGGGGGACATGACGGTTTGCGCCCGACGGGCGCGGTCAGGGGACGAGTCCCATGTCGGAGAAATGTTTGGCGACGCCGCTGTCGAGCTTCTCGGCTTCGGCCAGATCGGTCTGTCCCTGCGCCTTCTCGCCCAGGCGCAGCTCCGCGAGGCCGCGGCCGTAAAGTGAGGTGGCCATCTTCGGGTTGATGCGCAGCGCCGAGTCGTAATCGTGTATGGCATCATTCAAGCTGCCGAGCCGCAGGTACACCAGTCCCCGGCTGTCGAGAATCTCCGGGTTTTCCGCGACCTGGGAGTCTGTGATGAGAGTGCCGATTTGCTCAGGGGCGTACTGCCTCACATTGAGCGCGTCGTTGCAATCTGTCAGCGCCTCGCGCAGGTCCCGATTGGCCGCCGCTCGCAGCGAGCAGCGCGCGGCCAATCCCGCTGCCTGCTCGTTGCGGAGCGGCCGGGAGCTGAGCCACTGGTTGACTTGGTCGATGGCCGTCGGGTAATCACCGGCTCCGGCGTAAAGCTGGCCCAGCGCCAGGCGCAGGTTCGAGGTGGGCGCGACCAGCTTGCCGACCGCATCGAGATCGGATTTGAGCTCGACTGCGGCATTGGTCGGATCGGAGTCAGGATGCCTCTGCAGCAGTCGCGCGCGTGCCAGGTGCGCGTCGATGTCATCTGGCTGCAGCGTTATGGCGCTACTGAAGTCCTGTAGTGCGGGTTTGGACTGACCATCTTCCGCGTAGATCAGGCCTCGTTGGTAGTGAACGTCGGCATCGCCGGGGGTCAACCCGCAGGCGCGTGTCAGGTCAGCAAGCGCAAGATCAAACTCATGCATGGACGCGTAAGCCATACCCCGACGCCTGAAGCCGTCGGCGTCGGTCGGAGTGTTCGGTCCAGGCTGCGCGGGTGCGGAGCTCGGCGGTGGTTTTGCGGCGCCGTTGGCAACCTGCGGCAGATTCAGGTTGAAGAGCGGACCGCCATTGTAGGTGAAATAGAGCTTCTTTTGGCTGTAAGCCACATAGACGCGATGGGAAAGGAAAAAATCGTCGCCAAGCAGCATGTCCGGCATGGCGTCGCCGACTTCTCCGGCCCGGCGCTCAGGCTCGAAATTGCCGATCAGCAGATGCGTGTGCTGCACCTTTTCGCCGCCGAGCTGGAAGGTGTCGACCGGGGCGGACCATACCTTGGCGGACGAGGGGCCTATGCCGCCGCCGCTGACGCCAAGGAATGTCACGCCCGGGCTGTTGGGCCTGATGCCTGCGCGCTCCGCGGCCTCGAGAGATACGATTGAGTTGGATGCGCCCGTATCAAACCAAACCGAGACGCGGCGTCCGTTGATCGTCGCGGTCGCGCGCAAGTGAAACCGTGCGTCGTATATCGATTCCAGGTCGACGGAGGAGTAGGGTGTACTCGTCGCCCAGTAGGCGAGTGGCTGGCGGTCACAGCCAACGGGCTTGAAGAAACGCATGGCTCCGTTGGCGAGATCGTATTCCGTATCCGACGCTTCCAGCAGATTTTCGCCGAGTATCCCCACATAATCGTTCGCCAGAGTTTGATCGATGACGATGAACTGAACCTTCGGTATGGGTGCTTCGAGGAATTGGAACGATTTGACGGTGCCGACCCACGCTCTTTCGTTGCCTCCCGCGCCAATGATGTAGAAGGTGGGGCCTCCTGGCAGGGAAGTGATCGGTAGCTGATATTGGGCGGCCGTGTCCCGCCAGATCGTGCTGTAGAACGCGCCAGTGTCGATCATGAAGCGCGCTTTTACGCCGTTGATTCTGGTCGAGACGAGCGGGCGCAGGCCCTGCATGTCGACCGGCAGGGCTCCGATCTGCTGCAGTTGGCAATTGGCTCCGGCGACCGCAGTCCACAGTGAGAATGCCGCCAGGTATCCGAGTTGACGCATGCGCACGAACCTTCCTCCCCTTCCATCGTTATTCGTTTTCGCCAACTGTCGTGCTGACCTCCAGGCTCCGGTAGGGTACTCCAGGCGAGCGGGCTTGGAAACGGGCTCTGACCGCCCGTGGGCCGCGGTTCGTCTCGGGGCGTCAGGCCAATCTTCTCGCCTTGACGCAGCTCGATCAGGCTGCGGGTGCCCAGCAGCATCGCGATCCACCCCGGGCCGCGGACAGGCATGAGCGGACTCTACACGGTGGGCCGCGATTCGAAAATCGTCTGATCGCCGGGCCGCGGCGGCTTCTGTAAACTCCGTGACATGACGCTGCGACCCGTCAGCGATGCTGAACTCTATGCCCTCGCCGAAGAGGTCGGGCGGGAGCTGCTCGCGTCGGGTTGGCGGGTGGTAACCGCGGAATCCTGCACGGCCGGATGGATCGCCAAGGCGCTGACGGATGTCCCGGGAAGCTCGCAGTGGGTCGATTCCGGATACGTGACTTATTCCAACACCGCCAAGATGCGTGATGTCGGCGTGTCGGAGCGGACGCTGGCCGAGCATGGCGCGGTCAGCGAGGCGACGGTACGCGAAATGGCCAATGGCGCCCTCCGGGCCGCGGGCGTCGAGCTGGCAATCGCGGTGAGCGGCATCGCGGGACCCGATGGCGGCACGGCCGATAAGCCCGTGGGCACCGTCTGGTTCGCCGTCGCCACGGTCGAAGCGCAGGGGCCGGCCGCGGTTTGCGAGGTCCGGCAGTTCGGCGGTGACCGGGAGCAGGTGCGCCGCCAGGCGGTGGATCACGCGCTGCGGCTCACGCTGCGGCGGCTGTCCGCCGGCGCCGGCCGTGACCGCTGACGAGACGGCGCGGGAAGCGGCGCCGCAGGAGCCGACCCGCCGACTCTTCTTTGCGCTTTGGCCGGATGCCGCGATGCGCGAGGCTATGATGCATGCGACGCGCAAAGCGGCGCGTGCGAGCGGTGGCAGGCCGGTGCCGGCAGCCAATCTGCACGTGACGCTGGCCTTTCTCGGCTTGGTGCCCGAGCGGCGGCTGGGGAAGCTTGCCGAGATCGCCAGGGGAGCCGCGGCCGGGGGCAGGCTGGAGCTCACTTTCGATCATTTGGAGTACTGGCGGGCGGCGCAGCTCCTTTGCGCCTTGCCCGCCGCGGCGCCGGCGCCGATCGCGGCCCAGGCCCGCAGGCTTCAGGATCTGCTCGCCGCCAGCGAATTTGCTCCTGATCTCAAGCCCTTCCGGCCGCATGTGACGGTAGTGCGCAAAGTCTCGCACCCCGGGCGCATCGAGCAGATCCATGCGGTCGTGTGGAGCTTCACGGCGCTCGCCCTCGTGGAGAGCCGCACGCTCGCCACGGGCGCGCTGTACAGTGTTGTCGAATCATATTCACTGTGCGACGGGCAAAAGGCTGCAAATAACAACGAAACATCCTGATTCGCGTGCTTCCGTCGCTGCCGCTTTGTGGGATAATTCCACGGCAGAGAATTCCCTCTCGCTGCAACCTCCCGGGTGATCCAAAGATGGAAGAGAACCGCAAGAAGGCGCTCGCCGCCGCATTGGGCCAGATCGAGAAGCAGTTCGGCAAAGGCTCGGTGATGCGCCTCGGCGATGGCGCATCGAGCTTCGACATCGAGGCCGTTTCCACCGGCTCGCTCGGTCTGGATATCGCCCTGGGTATCGGCGGCCTGCCGCGCGGCCGCGTCGTCGAGGTCTTCGGGCCGGAGTCCTCCGGCAAGACCACCCTCACGCTGCAGGTCATCGCGGAGGTGCAGCGCAGCGGCGGCACGGCGGCTTTCGTCGATGCGGAGCACGCGCTCGACCCGACGTATGCCGAGAAGCTCGGCGTGAACATCGGCGAGCTGCTCGTCTCGCAGCCCGACACCGGCGAGCAGGCGCTCGAGATCACCGACATGCTGGTGCGCTCGAACGCGGTGGACATCGTGGTGATCGACTCCGTCGCGGCGCTGACGCCGAAGGCGGAGATCGAGGGCGAGATGGGCGAGATGCAGGTCGGCCTGCACGCGCGCCTGATGTCGCAGGCACTGCGCAAGCTCACCGGCAACATCAAGCGCTCCAACACCATCGTCATCTTCATCAACCAGATCCGCATGAAGATCGGCGTGATGTTCGGCAATCCGGAGACCACGACCGGCGGCAACGCGCTGAAGTTCTACGCCTCGGTGCGCCTCGACATCCGCCGCATCGGCGCCATCAAGAACGGCGAGGAAGTCGTCGGCAACATGACCCGAGTCAAGGTGGTGAAGAACAAAGTGGCGCCGCCGTTCCGCGAGGCGGAGTTCGAGATCATGTACGGCCAGGGCATCTCCCGCGAGGGCGAGATCATCGAGCTCGGCAGCCACGCAGGGCATCATCGAGAAGTCCGGCGCCTGGTACGCCTACAAGGGCAACCGTATCGGGCAGGGCAAGGACAACACGCGCAACTACCTGCTGGGCAACCGCGAGGTGGCGCGCGAGATCGAGGAGCAGATCCGCGCCCGGCTCCTGCCCGTCAAGCAGCAGCGCAACGGTGGCGGCGAAGCGGCTGCTAATTCGGCCTGAGGCGGCCGCCGACCCGGAAGCGATCCGCGCCGCCGCGCTGACCCTGCTGGCGCGGCGGGACTGGCTTACGGGTGAGCTGAGCGCGAAGCTGCAGGCTTCCGGCTGCGAGCCCCGCCGCCGCGGCCGGAGTGATCGCGGAGCTGGTGCGGGAGCGCCTCCTCGACGACGCCCGCTACGCCGAGCGATACGTCACCTCCCGCGCGGAGCGGGGCCACGGGCCGGTGCGGATCGCAGCGGACCTGCAGCTCCCTCGGAGCACCGCGGGAGCTGATCGAGGCGGCCCTGGAGTCCGGTCCGGACTGGCGCGCCGTGGCCGCTGTCGTCCGCCGGCGCAAATTCGGTGCGGCACCCCCTGATTCCTGGGCCGAGAAGGCCCGCCAAGCGCGATTTTTGCAGTATCGGGGCTTTTCATCGGATCATATCCGGGCGGCCACTGGCGCCGATCTCGAACCGGACTGAAGAAACTTGAGCAGCCTCCATTACTCGAGCGCGGCGGATGTACGCCGCGCCTTCCTGGAATTCTTCCGCGAGCGCGGCCACACGATCGTGCCCTCGAGCCCGCTCGTGCCCGGCTAACGATCCGACGCTGCTCTTCACCAATGCCGGCATGGTGCAGTTCAAGGACGTGTTCCTCGGCAAGGACCGGCGCGACTACGTGCGCGCCACATCCAGCCAGCGCTGCGTGCGCGCCGGCGGCAAGCACAACGACCTGGAGAACGTCGGCTACACGGCCCGCCATCACACGTTCTTCGAGATGCTCGGCAACTTCTCGTTCGGCGATTACTTCAAGCGCGATGCGATCCGCTTCGCCTGGGAGTTCCTGACCCAGACGCTGGAGCTCGATCCGGCGCGGCTCTGGGTGACCGTTTTCCGCGACGACGATGAGGCGGCCGACATCTGGCTGAAGGAGGTCGGCGTCTCGCCCGCAGCGCTTCGCGCGCATGGGCGAGAGCTCGAACTTCTGGGCGATGGGCGATACCGGGCCCTGCGGCCCGTGCAGCGAGATCTTCTACGACCACGGGCCGGCGGTCGCCGGGCGGGCCCCCGGGCTCGCCCGATGAGGATGGCGACCGCTACGTCGAGATCTGGAACCTGGTGTTCATGCAGTTCGATCGGTCGGCCGACGGCAAGCTGACGCCGCTGCCGAAGCCGTCCGTCGACACCGGCATGGGCCTCGAGCGCATCGCCGCCGTGATGCAGGGCGTGCACTCCAACTACGACATCGACCTCTTCAAGAACCTGATCCGCGCGGCGGCGGATCTGGCGGCATACGACGGATCTGGAGTCGAGCTCCCTGCGCGTCATCGCCGACCACATCCGCGCCTGCACGTTCCTGATCGTCGACGGCGTGCTGCCTTCGAACGAGGGACGCGGCTATGTGCTGCGGCGCATCATCCGCCGCGCCATGCGGCACGGCTACAAGCTAGGGATCGAGGAGCCGTTCTTCTACAAACTGGTTCCGGTTCTCGAGCAGGAGATGGGCGCCGCTTATCCGGAGCTCGGCCGCGGCCGCGCAGCTCGCCGAGCGCGTGCTCGAAGCAGGAGGAGGAGCGCTTCGCCGAAACGCTCGCCAACGGCATGGAGCTGCTGGAGGGCGCGATTGCACGGGTCCAGAAGGCGGGCGGCGCACGGCAGGGCGGAAACGCAATCGATCCCTGGCGACACCGTCTTCAAGCTCTACGACACCTACGGCTTCCCCGCGGACCTGACTGCTGACATCGCGCGCGAGCGCGGCCTGACCATCGATCAGTCGGGCTTCGATGAGGCGATGGAGGAGCAGCGGCGCCGCTCGCAGGAAGCGAGCAAGTTCGGGGTTGGTGACGCGCGGCGTCACCTTCGTCGATGCAGCGCACCGCGTTCAAAGGCTACGAGGGGCTCGAATCCGAGGGCCGCGTGGTCGCGCTGCTGAAGGGCGGCAGTCCCGTGAACGAGCTGCGCAACGGAGAGGAGGGCGAGGTCGTGCTCGATCGGACACCTTTCTATGCCGAGGCAGGCGGTCAGGTTGGGGACACGGGTACGCTGGCGAGCGCTGGCGTCACGCTTCCTCGTACACGACACGCATCAAGCGCGGCGCGGCGCATGCGCACTTGGGACGCGTGTCGGAAGGGGCCATTCGCGTCGGGGATGTCCTCGCGGCGCAGGTGGATGGAGAGCGTCGCCGGGCTGTTGCGTTGAACCACACCGCGACGCACTTGCTGCATGCAGCGCTGCGCCAGAAATTGGGTACGCACGTCCAGCAAAAAGGCTCGCTGGTCGCTCCCGACCGGCTGCGCTTCGACTTCTCGCATTTCCAACCCATCACTCCTGCGGAGCTGACCGACATCGAGCGGCTGGTGAACGCGCAGATCCGCATCAATGCGCCCGCGGAGACGCAGCGTCATGGGGTACGAGAGCGCCGTGGCCGCGGGCGCGATGGCACTATTCGGCGAGAAGTACGACAAGGACGTTCGGGTGCTGCGGGTCGGAGACTTCTCCATGGAGCTCTGCGGCGGCACTCACGTGCAGCGGGCCGGCGACATCGGCCTCTTCAAGATTCTCAGCGAGAGTGGTGTTGCCTCGGGCGTGCGCCGCATCGAGGCGATTACCGGGGGGGCCGCGATCGAATACGTGGAGCGGAACGACGCGTTGCTCCGCGACCTCGCTCAGCTTGTGCGAGGTTCGCGTGAGGACGTGAAGGACAAGGTGCAGGATGCGCTCGAGCGCATCCGTCAGATGGAGAAGGAAGTCCGTACGCTCAAGGACCGTCTGGCCTCCGGCCAGGGTGGTGCGGACCTCGCTTCAGGTGCCGTGGACATCGGCGGAGTGAAGATCGTCGCGACCAGGGTCGAAGGTGCCGATGCGGGCGCGTTGCGCAGTGCGGTCGATCGGCTGAAGGACCGCCTGAAGTCTGCCGTGGTCGTGCTGGCATCGGTGGAGGGACCGGAAAAGGTCGTGCTGGTAGCAGGTGTGACCGCTGATCAGACCGCGCGCATCAAGGCGGGCGAGCTCGCAGGTGCCATCGCCGCCAAGATCGGCGGCAGGGGCGGCGGCCGGCCGGACTTCGCGCAAGCGGGCGGCAACAACCCGGCCGCGCTTGATGCCGCGCTGGCGTCCGTGCCGGACCTGGTGCGTGCCCGGCTGAGCGCCTGAAAAATCGGAACAGAATCTCGATCCGGACCGTTTGAGGCCATGTGCGTGGCCTCGTGACCCTGCTGGCTTGCGGTGTGCTCGGCATGCGGTGTGCGCATGCCGCCGATCCGCAGCCGTACAAAATCGACTGGACCTCGTCTCGCGACAAGGCGATCGACTCCACGATGAAGCTGACCTCTCAGCTCGAGACGCTGCGCCAGACCGCGCCGACGGATCCGTTCGGCCTGATCGCGCGCGCTCGTGGCGATGTCAAGAGGCTGCGGACGGTTCTGCAGAGCTTTGGGTACTACGATGGCTCGGTCGCCATCAAGATCAACGGCCTGTCCCTCGATAGCGAGGACCTTGGCAATGTGCTGAGCGCGCTGCCGAAGAAGAGTCAGGCGCATGTGCAGATCGTCCCGACGCTCGGCCCTCTCTTTCACGTGGGACGCATCGAATTCAAAGGAGAGGTACCGCCGGGGTTCGAGCAGAAGCTCCGTCTTGCCACCGGGGCCCCGGCGGTTGCGTCCGATGTGTTTGGGGCCGGAGCGGCACTGCAGACGGCATTGCAGGATGCCGGCTACGCCTTCGCCAGGGTGGATCAACCTTTAGCGTACCAGCGGCCCGGGCAGGAGATTCTCGATCTGACGTTCGCGGTGACCGCGGGACCGCGTGCGCGGATCGGGAAGATCCGCATCGAGGGGCTGAAGAACGTGCACGAGTCGTTCGTGACCCGCAGGCTTCTAGTGCACACGGGCGAGCAGTACGATGCGGCTACCATCGAGCAGGCGCGCGAAAACCTGCTCGGTCTCGGCGCCTTCTCCACGGTCAGCGTCGAGCTTGGGAAACCCGACTCAGGAGACAACGTGCCGATCACATTCGACTTCCAGGAGGCGAAGCGATACACCGTGGGTGTCAGCGCCGCATACTCGAGTGATCTCGGCGGCAGCACGGGTTTCAACTGGAGCGACCGCAATGTCTTCGGCAGCGGGCAGCAGCTCACCGCCTCGGCGTCGGCCATCAATCTCGGCGGCAGCGCGAGCACCGGTCTCGGCTACGATGCGACGGTCGGGTATTCGATACCGGATTTTCTCCGCCCCGACCAGACACTGGGATACTCCGTCACGGCGCTGCGTCAGGCGCTGCAAGCCTATACGCAGACGGGGGAGACGCTGGGCACCTCGTTGACCCGCAAGTTGTCCACCCGGTGGACTCTGACGACCGGCCTTTCCTACGAGCATGAGATCATCGACCAGGAGAACGCGCAGTATCTTTACAACCTGCTGACGGTGCCCGTGAGCGCCGCCTATGACTCCACCGAGCTGGCTTCGCCCCTGGATGATCCCACGCACGGGCTCAGGATCTCGATGAGCGTCACGCCGACGTTGTCGCATGGCGGCCCGACGTCGGGAAAGGTCTACACCGTGGTGCAGGGAAGCATCGCGACTTACTTCGACTTCCATAAGCTTCTCGCAGGCGATCCGCCGGGACGCACGGTGATTGCCGCCAGAGCGTTGAGTGGCGCGGCGCTCGGCGCTACTCAGTTCAGTCTGCCGCCTGATCAGCGGTTCTACGCCGGCGGGAGCGGTACGGTGCGTGGTTATCGCTATCAGTCCGTGGGCCCGGAGTTCTCTGACGGCAATCCGGAAGGCGGCACTAATATGGAGGCGGTGAACCTCGAGCTGCGCCAGCGCGTGGGCACGAACCTTGGTTTCGTGACTTTCGTCGACGACGGCGGTGTCTCGAGTCCGTCCGGCAGCGTCTACCGCGTTGGCGTTGGAGCGGGCGTGCGCTACTACACCTCAATCGGCCCCATACGTTTCGATGTGGCGTTGCCCACGAAGAGGCGACCCAATGACGATCGGTTCGAGATCTACATCGGCCTCGGGGAGGCGTTCTGATGCCCAGATGGCTGCGCATCACGGCCTGGAGCCTCGGCGGGCTGCTGGGTCTCGTGCTGCTGGGCGTGGCGACCATGATCGTCATTGGCAACACCAGCGGGGGGCGCGGTCTCGTCGAGACCGAGACGGCGAAGCTAACATCGGGCCGGGTGCGCATCGCGGGATTCGGCGGCAGCTTCCCGTCCGATATCGAGATTGCGAGCCTCGAGCTGAGCGACTCGAAGGGCGTGTGGATGAAGGCCAAGGGCATTTCGTTGCACTGGTCGCCGCTGGCGCTGCTGGCGTGGGACATACACATCGAGAGCCTTGGCATCGGTACCGCGGACGTCGCCAGGCGACCGCTAAGCTCTCCTGCGACGAACAGTCAGGAGAGCAGCTCCAGCATCCCTGGCATCGACGTCGACCGGATGCAAGTCGGCACTCTCGTGCTCGAGCCCGCGGCGGCCGGTATGGCCGCACGCCTCGATGTCCAAGGGAATCTGCATTACAGGTCCATGAAGGATGCGCAGGGAAGCCTCGTCGCGCGCCGCACCAACGGCGACGGCGATTACGAGGTCACACTGGGACTGGTCCGTTCCGGAATGAATGCCAGCCTCAAGCTGGAGGAGCCGGCGGGCGGACCGCTCGAGCATCTGCTGAACTTCCCTGGCCTCGGTGCTCTTTCGGTTTCCGCCAAGGTCGACGGGCCGCAGAATGCGGAACACCTGATACTCGATGCACACGTCGGGCAGTTGAGCGCCGACGCTTCGGGAACAGTCGACCTCGTACACCGAGCGGCCGATCTTTCGTATTCGGTGGCTTCTCCGCCCATGTCGCCCCGCCCCGGACTAGCCTGGCAGCGAGTCGCGATACAGGGACGCTGGACCGGACCTGTGACCGCGCCCCAGGCCACTGGGGTGTTGGATATCGAAGGGCTGGAGCTGCCCGATGGGTCGCAGCTCGGGTCTCTGCAGGCGAACCTTGGCGCGAATGGCCACGTGCTGACACTACGCGCAACAGCCGATGACATCATCCTGCCCCCGTCGCAGCCGCCGATTCTTCAGGGCTCGCCGCTCAATGTGAACGCGACGTGGCATCTGGATGCCACCGGCCGCCCCCTCCAGCTCAGTGTGAAGAATCGCCTGCTCGATGTCGACGTGCAGGCGATCACCGCCGGATCGCGAAGCGCCAACTTCGATGTCAGCCTGCATGACCTCAGCACCCTCGCGGCGGCCTACCACCAGGATATCGGCGGCACCATGAGCCTGTCCGGCAAGGTCGCGGAGCAGGGCCGGAACGCGACTCTCGACATGAGCGCCACGGGTGACCTGACCGGCGCGAGTCTTGCCGCGAAGCTGCTCGGGAACGACATGCGGCTGCACGTCGCGGGCAGCATGACGCCGGTCGTCATCAATGTCGACACGCTGGATCTATCCGGGCACGGGCTGTCGGTCAAGGCCGACGCGGAAGCTGATCGCTCCGGACCCGGTGCTTCCACCCGCTTCGTGGAGTCGGTGCGCGCGCATTGGCAAGTCTCGTTGCCGAAGCTGGCGCTGATTTATCCGACGCTCAGAGGCTCGCTGGAGACCATCGGCTCGGCGGACGGTCCGCTGCAATCTCTGACGACCAACGCGCAGGTGCGAACCACGGTCGCGGTCCGCGGAGCGCCGCCCGGCACGATCGCAGCAACTTTGCAGGCACGCGGGCTGCCCTCCGCACCGAACGCGGCGCTCCAGGCGAGTGGCACTTTTGACGGCGCACCTCTTCGGCTCGAGGCGTTTGTGAAGCAGGCGGCAGCCAACACTTTCCATATTGTCATCCCGCGCGTGACCTGGAAGAGTCTCGCCGTCAACGGTGATCTGATAGCGGGCCCGAGCCTGGCGGCAGCTCGCGGGAGCCTCCACTTGCGCATGGCGCACCTGGACGATCTGGAACCGTTGATCGGCAAGTCCATGCGCGGCGCCATTGCGGCCAACGTCGATCTCACCCCGGGAGCGGGGGGCACCCGCGCCCGATTCGATCTCGTGGCGAGCAACATCGTGGCGGCAGGTGTGTCGGGAAATGCTCGGCTTTCGGCTACGGGTCCGCTCAATAACCTGCGGATCGGGCTCACGGCGCAGTCGCCCGACATTCACGGTACGCCGGCGGATCTCTCGGCCGGCGCACTGCTCGATGCAACCAAACGAGTGGTCGACCTCGATCGATTCCAGGCACGCTATCAGGGCCATACGCTGCATCTGGTCGCACCATCGCGCGTGATGTTCGCACGCGGTATCAAGGTACAGAACCTGAGGCTTGCCGCGCAGAACGCCATCATCGCTGTTGATGGAGAGCTTTCGCCGGCGCTCGATTTTCGGGCGTCCATCCATCACGTTGACGCGCAGCTGGTCGATGCGTTCGTACCTAAGCTGCTCGCGCAGGGCGCCTTCAATGCAGACGCGCAGCTGCGCGGCACCCCGGCAGCACCCGTGGGGCATGTGTCGCTCGAGCTCACGGGCCTGAAGCTCGCCAACCAGGCCGCACAGGGGCTGCCGGCGGTCAACATGCGCGGCTCGGCTCGGTTTCGCGGCCGCACGGCGAATGTTTCCGCGGAGCTCGATGCGGGCTCGCGATCACGAATGACAATGAGCGGCACCGCGCCTCTCAGCAGGACCGGGACGGTGGCACTGAAGCTGGCAGGTAGGATGGATGTGGCGCTCGTGAACTCCATCCTGGAGGAGCGTGGGGAGCGCGCCGGCGGAACCCTCACAGTCAATGCCTCAGTGTCGGGCGCAGCCAGCGAGCCACAGATCCGAGGTGTAGTGCAGCTTACGGATGGCGATCTGCGCGGCTACGCGCAAGGGGTCCACCTGGACCACATCAACGCACGCCTGGTCGGCGGGCGGGGCATTCTCAAGATCGCGAGCATGACTGCGCGCGCAGGCCCCGGGCGGCTCTCCGCCAACGGTACGGTCGGGGTGCTGCAGCCGGGCATGCCGATGGATGTCTCGCTGGTCGCGGACCACATCCAGCCGATCACGAACGACATCTTGACGGCGAATCTGGATACCAACATCAAAATAGCTGGAACGCTGCGCAAGCGCCTCGATGTGACTGGCACCGTCCACATCAACCGCGCCTCGATCACCATTCCCAATGGACTGCCGCCGAGCGTCCAAACCTTGAATGTGATCCGTCCGGGACAGGCGTCGCAGCCGCCGCCCGCAGCTGCATCGCAGCTCATCATCGGCCTCGGCATTGCTCTGGATGCGCCAGCGGCGATTTTCGTGCAAGGCCGCGGCCTCGATGCTCAGCTCGGCGGGCGGCTGAACATTGCGGGCACCACCGATGACCCGCAGGTGAGCGGCGGCTTCAGGATGATCCGGGGCGTCTTCTCACTCGCTGGGACGAACCTCAATTTTACCAGCGGCAAGGTGAGCTTCAACGGACAGGGTCTGAAGGGTGGGATGGATCCCTCGATCGACTTCGTTGCGCAATCGAGCGTGGTCTACAACGGTCCCACTACGGTCACTCTGACGGTCTCGGGGTTCGCGGACTCCCCGAAAATCTCGCTCTCCAGCACGCCGTCGCTGCCGCAGGACGATCTGCTGGGACTGCTTCTCTTCGGCAAGCCGGCCTCCCAGCTCACGCCGGTACAGCTCGCGGAAATCGGGTATGCGCTCGCCAGTCTGAGTGGCATTGGCGGCGGCGGGGGCGGGGGGAGCAAGTGGAATCCCTTGACGTGGGTCAAGAAGGCGTTCGGCCTCAACACCCTTTCGGTCGGAAGCGCAACGCCACAGAACCAGACAGCCGCGAACAGCAGCTCCCAGAGCAGCTCGACGAGTGGTGCGAGCCTCACGGCCGGGAAGTACGTCTCCAAGAGGGTCTACGTCGCGGCGACGCAATCGACGACCGGTTATAGCCAGGTACAGGTGAGCGTCGACCTGAACCAGTATCTGAAGCTGGTGACCCGTCTTGGCAACGGGACTGCAACGGCGCAGGGCACGACCCCCGAAAATGATCCGGGAAGCAGCATCGGCCTGGCCTGGCAGATGCCGTACTGAGCACAAGATCGCCCGGTTGCAGTATGATGGCCGCCCTTCTTCGTGGGAAGGACCGGCCTCGCCCCGTAAAGGCCTGAGCCGCAAGCATTTTCCCCGGGTCGGAGAGATGGCCGAGTGGTCGAAGGCGCACCCCTGCTAAGGGTGTAAGGGTCAAAAGCCCTTCGAGGGTTCGAATCCCTCTCTCTCCGCCAGAATCAAACACTTGCGTCGACTTCTGCAACCGTGGCCGAGTCGCTCGTACGAAAACCGAAGCGAAATCCGCTGTTGGTTTCGCTGCTCCCTCCCGCTGCTCGAAGCATAGATCTCTGACCTCCTGCCGGCCTTTTGGGGTTTTGCGCCTTAATGCGCCAGGGGATCGCCGTACGGAATCTCGATTCCTGGCTGAAATCTCGCACTGATTACACCCTATGCACAGGGTGCTGCGGTGGGCGCCCGCGGCGTCGGGCCTGCCCGGTGGTGGCATTGGTCGACTACCAATAATTACCATATAATAGTAAATAAACGGAGGCCCCAGATGAGCAAGACCACCAGCATCAGTCTCGGCGAGCACTTCGAGAGCTTCATCGACCAGCAGCTAGCCAGTGGGCGCTACGGGTCCGCGAGCGAAGTCATCCGCGCAAGCCTGCGCCTTCTCGAGGAGCGCGAGCACAAAATGGAGGGCCTTCGAAAGGCCTTGCTCGACGGCGAGCGCAGCGGTGACGTCGGCGAATTGGATATGCGCAAGATTAAATCGAAGGCCCGGCGCGGCGCTAAATCCGGCTCGTGATGCGCACGATCCATGTCCATGGATCAGCTGAGAGCGATCTTATCGATATCTGGCGATACTCGTTCGAACAGTGGGGCGAGCTCCAGGCGGACAAGTATCTCGATGAGTTGGACAGCGGCATCAGGAAGCTCGCGGATAATCCCGAGATTGGGATGAAGCGCGACTACGTGCGTGTCGGATACCACGTGTTGTTTGTAGGCAGTCACGCAGTCTATTACACGGTGACGCCTGATACTGTTCATATCATCCGAGTCTTGCACGGCAGCATGGATCCAGACAGACATCTGGAATAGAGAAATCGCTGCGGCTGTTCGTTCGCTTGCCCCGGTCACTCGCGCCCTATGACAGCTCAAGCTCAGGGTATGTCAACGAGTGCTTCGTGCCCAATCCGGCCGGTGGCGACCGGCAGCCATCAGGAAGCACAATTGAGCTATTCTTTGCGGAGCTGACACCCCGAACTAATTGTCGCACAAAGGTTAAGTTTTGCGACAACACCCCGGAATGGAAACCTGGCCTTGCGGGGTGTTCTATTGGTCAAAGTCGGAGCGGAGGCAGTGGTCTAATTACCGCGGTACCCGAGCTGCCTACTTCTCCAGCCCCCAACTCTGCCGTCCACCACATCGCCTTCACAGTTGCGACCAACCGCCATCGACCGGAAGCTCGGCGCCAGTCGTGAAGGTAGCCTCGAACGCGAGGAAGAGAACGGCCTTGGCGATTTCCTCCGACGTCCCGAAGCGCTTCATCGGAATAATGCCAAGCATGTGCTCCTTGACCTGAGTACGCATGTCTTCCGCGGGCAGCACCTTTTCGAGGATGCCCGTGTCGATGGGGCCGGGCGACACCGCGTTGACGCGAATCTCTTGGGGAAGCAGCTCGGCGGCGAGCACCCGAGCGAAGGATCGCAGCGCCGCCTTGGCGGCTCCGTATGTGGCTTGGCCCGCCAAACCCTTGACGTTGGCGACAGAGGTCGTGAGGACGACAGCGCCTCCCCGATTGATCAGCGGGGCGAGCTTCTGGACCGCGAAAAACGGTGCCTTGGCGTTCAGGTTGAACATCTCGTCGTAGATGGCCTCGGTCACGCTCCTGAGAGGCGTTGGAATGCTGAACCCGGCGTTGGCGAAAAGCAGGTCGAAAGTGTCGAACGCGGTCTTCACCTGAGCGGCGAGGGCATCGATGTCCGTCAACGATCGCGCGTCGCTCGAAACCACGAGGGCGCCCTTTCCGAGCTCTTTCTGCGCCGATTCCAGGCCGGCCTTCGAGAGACCCGTCACTAGTACGCGCGCGCCCCCATCGAGGAGCATCTTCGCCGTCGCGAGCCCCATGCCGCTCGTGCCACCGATAATCACCACTTTTTTACCTCGGTACCGTTCCATTCGTATTCTCCTCGATAGGTTAGGGTTGTTTGCCGATTGTGAACTGGTTGGTACGATATTAGACACGATGATCGTGGTCAAGAACGTTTTGAACTATTTATTTCAAAATACCGTAAGTCCCCGTGGACCGTCATGTAGCTCCGCAATCGCCTGCTGATCCGGGGTACCGGGATCAGTTCAGCCGCGATCGGGCTCTCCTTCGGGACACCGTTCTCAAGTGCTGCGGAAGACGACGAATTTTCTATGGTCCGCCGGGCCCTTTTGCTATCGGCCGAACAGACGGCGACGCGGTTTTGACAGGCTCTAAATCGGCGCCGGAGACCTTGACGACGGCCTGCCAGGCGGCTTCCTGGTTGGCGCGATCGTGGAGGTGCGGTTGGCGCTGCGCCTCAATTGGGCCTGAGAACTTCCCTTGAGCCGAGGCGAAGAATTGCCCTGAGACGTCGGTTCCGAACTCCGACGCCTGGAGGTACCGACGGGCCGCGGTCTCCGGCGTCTGATTCATGCCGGGAATGAGGTTCACGATTGGGATGAACAGATACCTCAACAGCGGGCCTGCGCTTCGCACCACCTTGGTGGCGGTCGCCCCACCGGGCGATACGGCGTACACGGCCATGCCTGAGGGCAGCCGGCGGGCCAGCGCCGCGACCCACCAAGCGATGATGAGCTTCGCGTCAGCATACGCATTGTTGGGTACGTACTTCACGTTCGGCCCGTTGCGCAGCAGGGCTTCCACAGCGGCGGTTCGGTCACCCTGGTGGTATTTGGCCGCGAAGGCTGGCAGGTCGGTGTACTTGAACATGGGTACGCCCCCGCGGGCAGGTTCCGCGCCGGCGATAACAATCCGCGCGTTGGGGCTAAGAAGGTTGGCGCGAAGCAACCCGACAGTCAGTTGATGATGGCCGATTAGGGGGGCCTGAGACGCCTCGATGCCCGAAGCAGTGAGTGCGCGCTTCTTGAACGGAACCAGCCCTGCATTGAGCAGTAGGAAGTCGATAGGCCGACCTCGCTTGACGAGCTCGGCAAGCGCGGACTGAACGCTGAACGGCTCGTCCAGATCCAGCGCCAGCGGCGTGAAGATCACTGTTTTGTTCTGAGCCGCGAGTTGAGCGGCCGCTTGCTGGGCCCCGGCCAGGCTGCGCCCGGTGACGATGATCTCGTGCCAGCCCTCTCCGGCGAGCAGGCGGGCTGCCGCAAGGCCGAGCCCGGAAGTGGCGCCGGTGACGAGAGCGATCGAATGTTCCATGGGCAGCTCCGTAAGGGTAAAGGCCGAGTCGTGATGCCGGCTTGCTAATTTTGAACCATTCAGTTATATATTGGTGCGATGGCCGCTGTCAATGAGTTGTGAACTGCATGATTCAAAATACCGCTAGACCCGTGGGCCGACCGCGCAGCTTCGACGAGACGGGGGCGCTGGAAAAGGCGACTCAGGTGTTCTGGGCCAAAGGCTACGACGGAGTGACGATCGACGATCTCGTCGCCGGCATGGGTGTGGGACGGCCGAGCCTGTATGCCGTCTTTGGGGACAAGCGGGCGATATTCCTGCGCGCCCTTAAGGCGTACGCAGAACGGAAGGGCGCATCAGCCGCGAAGGCACTCCTCTCGCCAAAGAGTCTTCGCGACTCGATCGCGGACTTTCTGAGGTACGCCGTCGAAAGTGCAACCCAGAAAGGGTCCGCCCGGGGCTGCCTCATGATGTGCGTCGCGCCGCTTGTGAACGACGCTGAGGTTCAGCGGTTCCTGCAGAGCGCGGTCGCCCGCGGCGCAGCGCTGGTGGAGCGCCGTCTCCGGGACGGGATCACCGCGGGAGACATCCCGTCTGACTTTCCCGTAGCCGCGCGCGCAACCCAAATCACGGATTTAGCGCGTGGGCTGACCATGCGTGCGCAGCTAGGCACGCCCCGCAAGACGCTCCTCAAAGATGCTGAGGAAGCGGCCGACTTGGTGCTCCTGCCGCGGCGCGTCTGACGGGTTATCGGAACAATTAACTGAGCAATGACCATGACAACTGACGTTAGCGGGGGACCCGGGGCTTTTCGTCGTCTGATGAACAAAGTGGTCAGGTGGTCAGAAGCAATGGATTACTCGGGCTTCGACTACACCGTGGACCGGATAGCCTTTATCGAGCGGGAACTAGCAGCACTCAAGGATCGCATGCGTCAATTCGAAGCGTCACGGCATGAGCCGCCAGATGCGCCGACCGGCTGATTGAGGGGTTTGGCGTGCTCGAAAATGTCGCCGTAATCGAAGGCGACTTCGATTGCGTCTTCCAGCCCCGCAAGCGCCTCGCGAACGACTGCAGGATCTCTCGCAGCACGGCCGAGCGAGTTTTGCCGAGCAGAACGGCATCCAGCATGGTGCTCTCTGAATTGGAGTGCCGGCGCGGATCCCCTGTCGGCTGATCGTTCCTCCCGCGAGAGGAATCCCCGGGGAGCGAATTCTTGAGGCGGTCGCTGCCGTAGAGACGGCTCGGCGAGTACACGATCGTAGGTCGCGGCCAGGCGAGCGTCGGCCTGATCGGCGGCCTTGGTGTTGGCCGGGGGCAAATTATTTGCTTCCAGAGCTCGCAGATTCCGTAGGAACCCATCCCAGCTGTATTCAATATCTTCGATCCAGAAGGCGCCGCGCGCAGTGCCGCTCAGGTCCACTTCGTCTATTGCGTGCTTATTGAAATAGTTGGCGGCTGCGTCGTGCAGCGCCGAGTACGCCGCTTGCTGAGTCGGCGTATAACTGGATGCAATCTGCGCGATCACCTTCTCGCGCCGGACATCGCGGTACATGGCTGCGACTCCAGTGCATACTCCCTGCATGTGCCCGCTCGTGATGTCGTCACAGAAGTCGAAAGATGGCCGCGGCCGCCCTGTCATTGTGACGAAATTCTCGAGGTGAGCGACCCGGGCATCAATCTCCGCCGGGGCACCACCGGCCTCGCAGGCGAACATCTGACTGCGTGTCGTCATGGCGAGTACCCGAGGAGCCCAAGGGGTGGGGCGCGTATGGGCCGCGGCCGTCAGGAGAGCCGTTCCAGGTCGTCGCTGTCGGTCTCGACCCACCGGTCTGAACGCCAACTTCAGTTGCTACGGCGCCCGATCCCCGATATTGGCAGCTGATATACCGCGTCTATTTTGGCTATACTCAAGAACACGATCATGGCGGAATTCGACCTAACCCCACCAAGTTCAGCTCAGCGCGAGGCGATAATTGCTCGCCTCACCGAGGAGGAACGCGACGTGCTGCTCGAGCACGGCACTGAGGCCGCCTTTTGCGGCGTGTTTCTCGACAACCACAAGGATGGCGTCTACACGTGCCGCTTTTGTGGTTTGCCTCTCTTCCGGTCGAGTGCGAAATTCGACTCCGGTACGGGTTGGCCCAGCTTTTTCGAGCCGTATAACGAAGCGCACATTCGGCAGGTGCGCGACACCAGCTATGGAATGGTCCGCGTGGAAGAGGTGTGTGGGCGCTGCGGTAGCCATCTCGGGCACGTCTTTCCAGACGGGCCGCCGCCGACGGGAGAGCGTCATTGCCTCAACTCCGTATCATTGTCGTTTACAGAGCAGGGAGAGGCATTGCCTGACATACTCGGGCGTGGACCTCCGGAAGGTCGGGTGCCGGCTCAGCCTAAGCCTTTTGCATCGACATGATTCCCGGGGAGTTGTCGCACCCGCACCTATCACCCGCAATCACAGCTGAGCCGAATGGCCGCCAATCGGACACCTGAGATCGGATTTTACGGAATCGTATTTGAGAATTGGCTCACCGAAAGGGACATCTGCCGCCTGACTATTGGCCGTACTCGTGGAGCGTCTCGACCGCGACGACCGTCCCGTCGACGACCCGGATCCGTACGAGGAACTGGTCGGGTCCCCGGTTGTAGGTCCATGTTTCGACGGGGGCCCTATTCACCGTGAAGCTGCGCTCCACCAAGGTCGGCGCGCCGCAGAGCATCTTCACGGTCACGATGGAGTCGCCTTTCTCGACGAGCTTGCTGCCACAACGCATGGCGTCTCCCCACGCGTGCTGGGCGACGATGAGACAAAGAGCCGCAGAGAGACAAGTTTTCGATTTCAGACGGCTCATGCTCGCGGCTCCCTGGGTTCGGTGAGTGCCGCAGCGCCTCTCGGCCAGCTGGTCCGGCAGAGGTGACGAGCGACGCCGTCAATCATAGGGCTTGCATCAATTTGAGGTAGTTAACGTTGCATTAAACCTTGTTCACTATCCCTCCGCGCTATACCGATCACTGTCCGCCGAGGGAATCCGGGGCTAGCGTGCGCAAGCACCCGCAAGCTATCCTTCGCGGTGGCGTAAAGCATCGACGATCAGTGCAAAGGCGGGTGATGACTGGCGGCGGCTCGGATAGTAGAGATGGTATCCCGGCCAGGGCGGGGACCACTCCTGGAGTACCCACGCGAGTTGGCCCTTCGAAAGATAGGGTCGCGCGAGATCCTCCGGGATGTAGGCGAGACCGTAGCCTTCGAGCGCCGCATCGCGAACCTGAAAGATGCTGTTGAAGGTGAGTTGTCCGTCAACGCGGACTTTGAGCTCTCGGCCATCCCGCTCGAAGTCCCATGCCCATAGACCTCCGTAGGTAGGCAAGCGCAGATTGATGCACGAGTGCGCCACGAGATCCTGTGGCGTCTTGGGGGGTGCGTGCTCGGCGAAATAGGACTTCGCCCCGACCACCGCAAACCGGATGTCGGGGCTGATGCGGACCGACACCATGTCCTTGGCGACTTGCTCGCCCAGCCGCACGCCGGCATCGTACCCCTCAGCGGCAATGTCGATCAGTCCGCCCTCGGCATTGAGCTCTACCTTCACATCCGGATATCTCGATAGAACCCTGGCGAGCTTCGGCCAAAGGATGGTTGTCGCGGAATGATCGCCGGCCGTGATGCGGATTGTACCGGCGGGCTTGCGCCGAAGCTCACTGAGGGCTGCGAGCTCCGCCTCGACCTCCTCGAAGCGAGGACCGACGGTGCGCAGGAGCCGCTCACCCGCCCCGGTCGGTGAGACGCTGCGCGTCGTGCGCGTCAGCAGCCGGATGCCGAGTCGCTCCTCGAGCCCCCGCATGGAGTGACTCAACGCCGACGGTGAGACGCCAAGCTGTGCTGCCGCCCGGGTGAAGCTCCTGCTGCGGGCGACCGCCACGAAGGCCTGCAGCTCGTTGAAGTTCGCGCGCGCCATTTGTGAGATTTTCTCACAACCTCATGCGAATTCCACCCACTAATCCTTTTGCGGCCGAGGACATAGATTGGGTGCCGGCAACGACTCGAAGCCATTGGTGCCCGACGCGCCCAGCATTTCAACATCGAATCGAGGAATGAAACCCATGCAAAACCGTGAACTCGGCCGCAGCGGCCTCAAAGCTTCCGCCATCGGGCTGGGCTGTATGGGCATCAGCTTCAGCTACGCCACTCACCTGTCCAAGGACGAGGGTGTCGCGCTGATCCGCGCCGCGCTGGAGCGGGGCGTGACCTTCTTCGATACCGCCGAAGTCTATGGTCCTTTCGTGAACGAAGAGGTCGTGGGCGAGGCACTGCGGCCCTACCGCGAGCGGGTAGTCATCGCCACCAAGTTTGGTTTCGACATCGATCCGAGCACTGGTCAGAGCCGAGGTGTCAGCAGCCAGCCCCGTCACATCCGCCGCGCGGTCGAGGGCTCGCTGAAGCGCCTGGGTATCGAAACGATCGACCTGCTGTACCAGCATCGCGTCGATCCGAATGTGCCGATCGAGGACGTCGCCGGCACTGTCAAGGAGCTGATCACTGAGGGCAAGGTCAGACATTTTGGTATGTCAGAACCCGGGGTGCAGACGCTGCGCCGCGCTCATGCAGTGCAGCCGGTGGCCGCGCTTCAGAACGAGTATTCGTTGTGGTGGCGAGCCCCGGAGACGAACGGCATTCTCCAGGCCTGCGACGAGCTCGGGATTGGCTTTGTGCCTTACAGCCCGCTCGGAAAGGGTTTCCTGACCGGCGCGATGAGCAAGGACACGAAGCTGGCGGAGAATGATTTCCGCAGCTCTGTCCCGCGCTTCTCCCGCGAAGCGATGGAGAAGAATCAGGCGTTCGTGGACCTGCTGCGGCGCGTCGCCGCGGAGAAGCGTGCGACCCCGGCCCAGATTGCACTCGCCTGGCTACTGGCTCAGCGGGCGTACATCGTGCCGATCCCAGGGACGACCAAGCTCCAGCGGCTCGAGGAGAATATCGGCGCCGCCGATGTCGAGCTGACTCAGGACGATCTACGCGAGATCGAACAGGCTGCCTCGCACATCCAGGCAGAGGGTGAACGCTACGCGCCGCAGCATCTGGCCATGGTCGGCCGCGAGGCGCGGCTCCCGCTATGACTCAAACGAACGCCGACACCTCCGAAGCCCGGCGCCGGAGTACAACATGGGTGGCTTTCTCCGACGCAAGGAACTGAACGCACTCGTATCCCAGAGCGCGCATGTCGATCCCCTCGAACAGCCGCTCTCCCCCGCCCAGCAGGACCGGCGAGATAGCGACGTGCAGCTCATCGATGAGGCCCGCATGAAGATATTGCTGGATGGTGTTGGGTCCGCCGCCAATGCGCACATCCATTCCGTCGGCGGCGTCGCGCGCCCGCTCGAGCGCCTCGTGAATGCCGCCCGTGACGAAGTGGAATGTCGTTTCGCCTTCCATCCGGATGGGCGGGCGCGCGTGATGAGTCAAGATGAAAGTTGGAACGTGATAGGGTGGGTTGTCCCCCCACCAGCCTTTCCAGTTCATGTCGGGCCAGGGCCCGCGAATCGGTCCGAACATGTTTCTGCCGAGAATCCAGGCGCCAACATTCTTGAAGCCCCTCGCAGCGAAGTCGTCATCGATCCCCGCTGTGCCACCGTCCGCGCCAAATAGGGTCCGTTGGAACGTGCGTGTCGGGATTAGCCACTGGTGCAAATCCGTCCCGCCCACGCCGAGCGGGTTCCTGACCTCCTGATTCGGACCAGCTCCGTATCCGTCAAGCGAGATGGTAAAGCCCTCAACTCGGACGCGTGTCATTTTCATGCCTTGCTGACGTCCCTTCCCGTGGTGTACGAGTTTTCTGATCTTCCTCTTCGGATCCGAGCCTTAGCTCGGTATCCGTAAGGCATACGCGGTCCCCGAAGGGGCCGCGGAGGCTGCAGAGGCGGTCATCGTGAGTCTGGTTTAAGGTTGGGGTTACCACACCATCAATCTGAACCGGAGAACATCACGATGACCACCAAGAGCAATATGGCACTCGCCGAGCTTGTGGAAAAGGGCGCCGATGCCGATCTGCTGCGGGAGATGATCCAGTACGTCGCCCAGCGCATGATGGACATGGACGTGGAGAGCCTGTGCGCGGCCGGGTACGCCGAGAGGAGCCCCGAGCGGCTCAACAGCCGCAATGGCTACCGGGAGCGGCTCTGGGAGACGCGCGCCGGATCGGTGGATCTGAAGATCCCGAAGCTGCGCAAAGGCAGCTATTTTCCCGGATTTCTCGAGCCGCGACGCACCGCCGAGAAAGCCCTCGCCGCCGTCATCCAGGAGGCCTACATCCAGGGCGTCTCCACCCGCTCGGTCGACGAGCTGGTGAAGGCGATGGGCATGAGCGGCATCAGCAAGAGCCAGGTCTCGCGGCTGTGCGGCGAGATCGACGAGCGGGTCAACGCCTTCCTCAACCGCCCGATCGAGGGCGACTGGCCGTACCTGTGGATCGATGCCACGTACCTGAAAGTGCGGGAGGCCGGCCGGATCGTGTCGGTCGCCGTAATAATTGCCGTAGCCGTGAACACCGACGGGACTCGGGAAGTGCTCGGTATGGCGATCGGACCCTCGGAGGCGGAACCGTTCTGGACGAGCTTCCTGCGCTCCCTCACCCGCCGAGGCCTGCGGGGCGTGAAGCTCGTGATCTCCGATGCGCACCTTGGCATCAAGGCCGCCGTCGCCAAGGTGCTGAAGTCCACCTGGCAGCGCTGCCGCGTGCATTTTCTGCGCACGGCGCTCGCGCATGCCGGCAAGGGTCAGCGGCAGATGGTGCTCGCGCTGATCAACACCGTGTTCGCGCAGGACACGCACGAAGCGGCCATCGAGCAGTGGCGCGCCGTGGCCGATCAGCTGCGAACCAAGTTCCCCAAGCTCGCGGCGTTGATGGACGATGCCGAGCCCGACGTGCTCGCCTTCATGACCTTCCCGAAGGCGCACCGCGTGCAGATCCATTCCACGAACCCGCTGGAGCGACTCAACGCCGAGATCAAGCGGCGCACCGATGTCGTCGGCATCTTCCCGAACGAAGCCGCCATAACGCGTCTGGTTGGCGCGCTGCTGCTCGAGCAGAACGACGAGTGGCAACTGCAGCGCCGATACTTGCAGCTTGAAGGATTGCAGGCGCTGACCGACAATCAGCCCGCTCGGTTGTCCGCCGTGGTCAACTGAGCACGAGCCCAACCGAACCGGAACTCACGACTCGTACACCACATCCGGGGACACGATCCATGCCTTCCTTTCGATCGACGCCTACCAGTGTTTACTCGGACGCCGGGGTCCGTATAATAATTGATAGCACGGGCGGGGTGTTACTTCCTTCCGACGTAGACGCCCCAGAGCGCTTCCGACAGGAAGGATAGGGCCGCCAGGGCGAGCGCACTGTTAACTGCCTCGCCAAGTGCGCTCGGATCGGATATGACTCCAAAGCCCACGAGCCCTGCGGCCGTCGCACCGAGCCACAGCACCGGGCCGGATATGAAGCAATGGCGACGACCACAGCGTAGCGCATTGAGTGTGCACCCCGTTCCCATCCACGCCAATGCCAGAGCCCATATTAGAGCGGTCTGCGCGAGCGGCAGACGCCAAAAGTTTGTGGATATCCCGAGGGCAACTGGCAGGGCCCACCAAAAAATGATGCCGATCGGCTGGCGCAGCCGGTCTCCAGGCTTGGAGGATCCCATGGGTGCGCAGCTCTTGGATTCGCTCATTTCCAGGTCACCCACAACAGCCGCGATTATCCTCGGCGCGCGCGAGCTGAACGGGCGGACATGGTACTGACCCGTAAGAACAGAATACGCAGCAGTCGCCAGGCTTGGGTCTCAACATAGAGCGGCATGCGGTGCACTCGAAGAAATAGATGCAGGCGTCGATCGGCATGATCTCCGTGTGTCGTGCGCTACACATTGGGCAGGTCAGTTCCGAGCTTATGACCGGTATGCTCGAAGATGCTACCGCGGTCATTTGGAGACGGCCGTTGGACCCATCCCATCCATCATGGCGTGCACTTTCGCAGCGAAGACACGCGGATCGAGATGTGGGAACCGTGGAGTGTGCGGCAATCCACCAAGCTGATGCATGAGGAAAACGGGCTCGGGTGGTGCGGCGTCACTCCAGGCATGCCAGAATCCGAGACCTACGAGCACGAGCGTCACCGCCACTACTGGAGACTGCAGGCCGGCCAACCTTGCGAGCATCACAGCCCCGCCGACGCCGAGCAGACCCACGGCCCAAGGCGCGACGCAGCAGGCGCCAAAGGCGAGCGCCAATGCGCCCAGGGCTACGGCCCCACCCGGAGCACCGAGAATCCTGGGTTTGTCACTCATCTTGATATAGCCGAGAGCCGTCCCGGAGTCTGTCGCGATTCTCATGAACGCCGTAATCTTAGGACCGTAGTCAACTACGGAGTCAATATGGCTGCGCGGTGCACAATCGGTGCTCTTGCCCGGGACGCCGGGGTCAATGTGGAAACCATCCGCTATTACCAGCGGCGCGGACTCGTCCCCGAGCCCGCGAAGCCCCTGGGTGGTATCCGGAACTACGCACCCGAACATGCGCAGCGCCTGCGTTTCATCAAGCGGGCACAGCAGCTGGGTTTCAGCCTGGAGGAGGTCGGCGACCTGCTGTCTCTGGAGGATGGTCTGCACTGCCACGAAGTGGAAGCGATCGCCGGGCAGAAGCTGGCGACTGTACGCGAACGGATCGCGCAACTTAAGACGATCGAAAGCGCGTTGGCCACGCTGGTCGGAAAGTGTCGCAGCAACAAGGGAAGGGTCCGCTGTCCGCTCATCGCAGCGCTGGAAAGTGCCACGGCTGAGCGGTAACGGTGCGATCCGGCAGGATCGCGCGCCGGACCATGCCGGGTGACTCCTTTGACACCCGCTCCTGCAATGAATATTGTGCGCGTATCCGCACATGGTGCGTGCCGTACTGGCGGGAGTTCTCCATGCCCCAGAGCATCACCCTCAATGTCAATGGCTTGAATCATACGATCGCCGTTGAGCCGGACAGCATGCTGCTTTATGCGTTGCGCGACAACCTGTCGCTCCGCGGGCCAAAGTTCGGCTGCGGTCTGGCGCAATGCGGCGCCTGTACGGTGCTGATGGACGGAAACGCCGTCCGCTCCTGCGTGATGCCTGTTTCCGCAGCAGCCCGAAGCAAAATCACGACGTTGGAGGGACTCGGGACCATCGCGGAGCCCCATCCGCTGCAGCAAGCTTTCATCGAGGAGCAGGCGGCGCAGTGCGGGTACTGTATCAACGGCATGATCATGGCGGCGAAAGCGCTGCTCAATCAGAAGCCACATCCCAGCCGTGATGACATCATACAGGCGCTGGATGGCAATCTATGTCGCTGCGGCACCCACATGCGGATTGTGCGTGCCATTCAGCGTGTCGCCGCGCAGGGAGGGTGATGCGATGAGCGAGCACGAGTGGGATGTCAACGGCGCGCAGTTGAGCCGGCGCGGATTTCTGCAGGCTTCCGGCGGTTTGGTCATTGCGTTCAACTTGTTCGGCCTCACGGATGCCGTGGCGGCGGTCGCAGTCAAAGGTTCGGTGCAGCCGCCCCCGGCGAGCCGGCTCTACGCATGGCTCGCCGTGCATCCGGATAACACGGCGACCCTGTTCACGGGCAAGGTGGAAACCGGCACCGGCGTACAGACAGCGCTCGCGCAGTTCGCCGCGGAGGAGCTGGATTTCCCGGTGGACCGGCTGGCGGTGGTCATGGGCACGACCTCGGAGACGGTGGACCAGGGGCCGAGCTATGGAAGCATGACGGTCCGCTACGCCGGGCCGCAGATTCGCCATGCCGCCGCGGCGGGGCGGCAGGTGCTGCTCGATCTGGCCGCCAAGCGCTTCGAGGTGCCTGCCGCGCGACTCGAGGCAAAGAACGGCACGATCGCGGTCATCGGCGCTCCCGAGCGCCGCATCACCTACGGCGAGCTGGTGGATGGCAAGCGTCTCGACTTTGAGATCGGCGCGAGCGGCGAGCAGTTTGACATGAAGGTGGCGCCGCGGGCACGCACCAAGGATCCGTCCACTTACACGGTGGTCGGCAAGCCGGTGCCACGCAAAGATATTCCCGGCAAGGTCACCGGCCAGTTCACGTATGTCCAGGATGTACGGGTGGAGGGCATGCTGCATGGGCGCGTTGTGCGGCCCTACGGCGTGGGCGCGAAACTACTCAGCGTCGACGAGACGGGGCTGAACGCTATCCCTGGATTCGTGCAGGTCGTGCGGCGCGAGAATTTCCTGGGCGTGGTCGCCGAGACTGAATGGGGTGCGATCCAGGCGGCCCGGAAGCTGGGCTCCACGCTGAGCCCGGCCGGGCCCGATGCGGGCCAGGCGAAGTGGTCGGATTGGGACGGTTTGCCGCCCATGGATCAGATCTGGGAAACGGTGAGCAGGAGCGCCGGGCCCAACATCCGGGTTGCCAGTCACGGATCGGTGGACACGGCGCTCAGGTCGCTCGCCGGCGGTCGTACGCTCAAGGCAACGTACAGGACGCCGTTTCAGATGCATGCCTCGATCGGACCCTCCTGCGCCATCGCCGATGTGAAGGGCGACCGCGCCACCTTCTGGTCCGGCACGCAGATGCCGCACGAGACACGGCGCGACATGGCGAAGATGCTGGGTATCCCGCTCGCGAACATGGAGCTGCGTTGGTTCGAGGCATCCGGCGGCTATGGCCGCAATGGACTCGAGCACGTGGTGGCCGATGCGGCAGTGATGTCACAGGCCGTCGGTCGGCCGGTGCGCGTGCAATGGATGCGCTGGGACGAGCATGGGTGGGAGCCGAAGGGACCGCCCATCGCGCAGGAACTGCTCGGCGGGCTGGACGAGCGTGGCCGTGTCGTCGCGTGGCGCCATCACATGTGGGTACCGACTATCGGTGACACTCACTTGATCGCGGCGGCCTTGGTCGGTAAGCCCGATATCACCGGTGAGACCGGTACTGGTGCGGGTCCCGTCATCACCTATGCCTACACCTTCGATAACTCGGATGTGCTCGTGCACGCCAAAGGGCGGGTGGCGCTGTTGACCGCATGGCTGCGCTCGCCGGCGCAGTTCGAGACGACCTTCGCCATGGAGTCGTTCATTGACGAGCTCGCTGCGGCTGCCGGACACGATCCGCTGGCATTCCGTCTGGCCTATCTGAAGGATCCCCGCGCCATCGCCGTGCTGAAGGCCGCCGCGAAGGAATACGGATGGGTCAGCAGGCCCGCGCGCGGCAGGAAGCCCGATGGCAGCGGCAGGCCCGTGCAGGGCCGTGGCATCGCGTGGGTGAATCGTGATGACGTGCGCGTGGCGACCATCGCCGACGTCACCGTCGATCCAACCACGGGACGGATCAAGGTGGGCCGCGTCGTGGTTGCGCACGATTGCGGGCTGGTGGTGAACCCCGACGGATTGCGCAATCAGGTCGAGGGCAACGTGATCCAGTCGCTCAGCCGCACGCTGCACGAGGAAGTGGCCTTCGACCGTGCCCACGTCAGCAGCAGGGACTGGAATGGCTATCCGATCCTGCGCTTCTCGGAGATCCCGGATCGAATAGACGTTGTGATCGTGAACAATCGGCCAGAGTATCCGCCCTACGGCGCCGGCGAGCCCTCCACGAACCCGACGGCGGCGGTCATCAGCAATGCTGTATACGATGCGGTCGGTGTGCGCCTGCGGCAGACCCCGTTCCGGCCCGATAGGGTGAAGGCAGCGATGGACTGATTCCATCGGACACGTATCAGGGATAGGGTTCGCTCCGGAAGTTGAATGCAATCGAGATGCGCGGTCTGCTGCCGCGATGCGGCAGCACCGAGTGCGGAACATAGCTCGGGAAGAGAACCATGAGTCCGGCGACCGGCTTCATCTCAGGAGTGGCTCGCGCGAGGAAGGGCAGGAACGAAGCGGCGCTCCCCGGCGAAGGGTCCATGAACTTGAGTATGCCGCTGTCATTCTGGCCGGGTGACTCGCCGACGTCGACGTAGTAGACGCCTGACCAGGTCATCCCCGGATGGGTGTGCATGGTATTGAAGGCGCCAGCTTCGGAAATATTCGCCCACGCCAGAAATGACCAGCGCACGGCGATAGATGGCAGTCCCCGATCTCCGGCAAGCCTTCCGGTGGCCTCATTCACCATGGCCAGCATGCGCTGAAAGAGTGGTTCGCGTAGCTCGCCGAGGAACTCCAGCTCACCATTGGCGGAGTGCCAACCGCCAATGTTCGTCGCCTGAACGCCACGGTCCTGCGCGGCATAGCTCAGGATGCGCTCGCGAAGCTGCTCGTTGAGACCCGCGCTGTTCGGCCACACATACGTCATGAGCGGCACGGAGAAGAGGTGCAGGTAGGTCGCATTGGGAAGCGGTGAAGCGGGCGCTGCCCCGCCCGGGGTATTGCCCGCCGAGGCCGGCGCCACGCTCGAGCGGGTTGAGCCTGCTGCTACCGCCGGGACGGTTGCGCCGGCTTGCGCGGAGCGCTGTGATTTCGAGGGACGGGCGCTTGCGACAGAGACGTCAGAGGACACGGGGCGATCCTCCGGATGCCTGCTTTTTGGTAACTTGACCTCGCTCATACCAGCCCCGCGAGCGGTTCACGATGCGCACCACGGACAGCATGACGGGGACTTCGATGAGGACGCCGACGACAGTTGCCAGGGCCGCACCGGACTCGAAGCCAAAAAGGCTGATCGCTACGGCGACCGCGAGCTCGAAGAAATTACTGGCGCCGATCAGGGAGGAAGGTCCGGCGACACAGTGCACCTCCCCGGCGGCGCGGTTGAGGACATAGGCGAGACCGGAGTTGAAATACACCTGGACGAGGATCGGTACCGCAAGCAATGCGATCACGAGCGGCTGCGCGAGGATCTGTTTCCCCTGGAAGCCAAAGAGGAGCACGAGGGTGATCAGGAGTGCGCTCAAGCTCACGGGACCGATGCGACGCATGACTGCGGTGAAGCGGTCCGGTCCGCCGGGGAGCAGGCGCTGCCGCAAGAGCTGCGCGAGGATCACGGGAACCACGACGTACAGACCCACCGAGAGCAGCAACGTATTCCATGGCACGATGATCGAGGACAGGCCGAGCAGCAACGCCACGATCGGAGCGAAGGCAAAAACCATGATCAGGTCGTTCAGAGCCACCTGACTCAGGGTGAAATGAGGCTCCCCGTCCGCGAGATTGCTCCACACGAAGACCATCGCTGTGCAGGGCGCGGCCGCAAGCAGAATCAGTCCGGCGATATAGCTGTCGATCTGGGACGCCGGCAGATAAGGACGAAACACGTGCCCTATGAATAGCCATCCGAGCGCAGCCATGGAGAAGGGCTTGACCGCCCAATTGACCAAGAGCGTCACGCCGATGCCGCGCCAGTGCTTGCGGACCTCCGCCAGCGCGCGGAAGTCGATCTTCATCAGCATCGGGATAATCATCAGCCAAATCAGCACGGCCACCGGCAGGTTCACGTGTGCGATCTGAGCGGCTCCGATCTGCTGGAAAGCGCCTGGGAAAAGGTGGCCGAGGACGACGCCGGCGGCGATGCACAGCGCCACCCAAAGGGTCAGATAGCGTTCGAACGTAGACATGATCAACTCTTCGGGTTCGTTCGGACGCGAGGCGCTGCCGTCGGCCTCATGGCGGTTGCTCGGGTGGCGGGCTCTTGCCGATGGCAGCGAGCTGCGCCTGCAGCTTCACGCGATCGAGCGAGGCGATCGGCAAACTCGTGAAGATCTTGATGCGATTCTCCAGCGTCCTGAACGCCTCCCGGAACGCCACCCACTTTTCGGTGTCGGTACCCTCTACGGCCGCGGGATCCTGAACGCCCCAATGTGCGGTCATGGGCTGACCAGGCCAGTAGGGACAAACCTCGCCTGCGGCGTTGTCGCAGACCGTGAACACGAAATCGAGCGGTGGCCCGGCTGGGGCGGCAAACTCATCCCAGCTCTTACTGCGCAAGTCCTTGGTCGGTAGCCGCATCTGCCTGAGTAGCTCCAGCGCCACCGGATGCACGGCCCCCTTCGGGTGGCTCCCGGCACTCAAGCCCCGAAACCGGCCTCCGCCCCAATGATTGATGAGGACCTCGGCCAGGATGCTGCGCGCGGAATTGCCCGTGCACAGGAAAAGGACGTTATAAGGACGCTGTGACATGAGCCTATCAGGCCGCCTGAGGTGCGCAACAGGACGGGGCGCAGCACGCCGCTTCCGAGACCCCAGTAGCAGCCTGTTTGACATGTTCGCGACCGTAGACGGTGCTCTCGCCACTCGTGAGGAAGGTCTCCCACTGCACGCCCTGTGGATCCTCAATCCAGCTCTTCTCGCTCTCGGCATAGCAGCATGTGGTCTTCCCTTCCTCGAGCACAGGACGATCGGCGCGCTTGAGGCGCGCACAGACTTCCTGCAGCTCGGCGCCATCCTCTACCTGGATCCCAAGATGCTCGATACCGGCGGCAACACCACGTTGGCTGATCGCGAAGTTCACCCGCGGGTCCTCGAGCATCCACTTGGCGTAATCGATCTTGCGGACGGTGGGCTCGGCCGCAAAGAGGGTGGAATAGAACCGAATCGATGCCTCGAGATCTGAAACACTCACATGGACGTGCATGCGCTTCATTGTGAGTCTCGCTTCCTAAGGCCAGGTTTTTACCAACAACGCGGAGCTTGTCGGGCAGAGGCTCGCGAACTGCGATGTCGAGCGGATCGCAGCGGGACAGATCTCGCGCGAGGTGGGCCGATAGCCGCGCCCCACAAAGAATCGCTCGGCGGTCGTAGTCAATAGATAGAGCGAGCGAACGCCATGCGCGTACGCGTAGCCTTCGGCTTGCTCGAGGAGCGCCGAGCCGAGACCTGAGCCCCGGGCATCGGGCGCGACCGCTAACGATCGCAGCAACGCAACGCGGTCATGGAGCTCGAGCCCGACGAGACCCGTGGGGGCATCGCGAGGACCCGAGAATAGAAAGTGCTCGAGCTGCGGCTCGGTCAGGTCGGATGAGGGCAGTCCTACCGCCGTGAGCAGAGCGACTGCTGCCTGGAGCGAGGGATTCGGCTCGGTATCCACTGCGGTCACGGGGTGCCTTCAGGCGGCGCGAGTGCGCTTTGCGGCCTTCGGTGCGGCGCTCGGCGTGCATGCCGTCCCGCAAGGTTCGACAGCGCAGGCCTCGCCGCTGCCCGCGCAGCAGTTCTCGGTGAGATAGCCCACGAGCGCATTCATCGCTTCGAAGTCGGCGGTGTAGATGAGCTGCCGGCTTTCGCGACGCTGTGTGATCAGTCCAGAGCGGTGCAGGGCCTGCAAATGGAAGGTGAGAGAGGAGGGCACGAGGCCAACGCCGTCCGCGATCGCTCCGGCCGACATTCCCGGCGAGCCGCGCTCGACGAGGAGGCGGTAGACCTTCAGCCGATGTTCGTGGGCGAGGGCCCCGAGCGCTGCGATCACCAGAGTCGTCTTCATGAACGCTACGATAATACGACTGTAGTCGAATTGTCAATGGGAATTCAAGCGTGGAGTAGCGGCGTGCGGCTCAGCTCCCCGACAATACCTTCTGGAACTGCGCGCTCTGCAACATCGAGCTCACGGTGTTGACGATCGCGTCAGAGAGGACTTCGTAGTAGTCCTCCAGCTCATAGGATCGTCCGAATCGCTTCGCCTCACCGGAGGCGGTCCCGCTCCAAAGCACTTTCCCATCCCGACCCACCACCGTCAGGTGGACTGCGACCTCGGCTCGGTAGAGCGAGGTCTCCCTCACAAAGAATTGCGTCACCTCGCCTTTGATCGTGACGGTGCCGTCGCTGTCGACCGTCTTCAGGCCGGCGCTATCGAAGAGCTGACGCATGTGCGTGCTCACGAACGATCCGACGTCGTCCTGCGTCGTCACCGGCTTTGGCTTCTGGTCCTCGCGATTCTCTCCGATTGCCTGCTTGTCGGCGCGCAAGTCCCGGAAGACATCGAACTGCACCGGCGCCCGCGACATCTCCGTGGCGCCAAGCCGTAGCTCCGAAGTCGGTCGCCATTGCAGGGGAACGTTGAGCAGCAAAGCCGCATGGGCCTGTACGCCGAAGGTTGCTGCAATGACGAGAAGAAGGATTCGAGCGCGCATAGCCGATCGGTCTCCAATTGCCGAATGTCCGGTGGTCGTGGGTCACCCATTCGGGGGGTGCCGCCACTCCAGGCGGACAAGGATACTCGTTTCTCAGGCGTTCGCGTTTTAGGTGGTCTGTGCCGCGTCCCGCAGGTGATCCATGCGAATTGCTAACTTCGAGACAGACGGAATCCCCGGAATTGCCGCGGATGAGGGCTCGGGCTGGCATGGCCTCACGCAGCGCGACGGCGGATTTCCAGGTACTCTGCCGGAGCTGATCGCACGAGGCGCAGACCTGCTGCGCGCCGGCAGAAGCCTTGGGCGCTCACCGGCAATCGACCTGAGCTCTGTCCGACTGCTACCGCCGGTACCTGTACCGCCAAAAATTCTGTGCGTCGGTCTGAACTACGATGACCACCTCGAGGAGAGCGGGCTGAAGAAGCCCGTCTATCCGGAGATTTTCGCCCGCTTCGCGACGAGTCTGATCGCTCATCAACAGCCGATCCGGCGACCCCGAGAATCAATTGCGCTCGACTACGAGGCCGAGCTGGCCGTGGTGGTCGGCAAGCCGGGACGCCGCATCCCCCCGGATCAGGCCCTCGATCACGTGGCCGGCTACTCCGTGTTCAACGATGCAACCATTCGCGACTTTCAATTGCGCACACCGCAATGGACGATGGGCAAGAATTTCGATGCCACCGGGGCATTCGGTCCGTGGCTGGTGACGCCCGACGCCGCGCCGCCGGGAGCGCACGGGTTGCGCATTCAAGGCCGCTTGAACGGAAAGGTGATGCAGGCTGCGCGTACCGATCAGCTCATTTTCGGCGTGCGGGCGTTGATCGAAATGATCAGCGTCGCCATGAGTCTGCAGCCGGGTGACGTGATCATCACCGGAACACCCGGTGGAGTCGGCGCGGCCCGCAAGCCACCCGTTTACATGCGGCCTGGCGATGTCTTCGAAGTGGAGATCGAGGGCATCGGTACCCTGAGCAACCTCGTCCAGGACGAGTGATGACGAGCGCTCACCGAAATGGAGTCACCGTCATGCCGTATTCCGACTACAAATGCTTCCAAATCCGGTTTGACTCCGGAGTTGCCTTTGCCAGCATCAACCACCCGCCGATAAATCTTCTTGATGAACTGCTGTCGCTGGAGCTCGACAGGCTCGGCAGGGAGCTCGAAGCCGACGCGAGCGTCCGTGTCGTGATCCTGCAGAGCGCGCTTCCCGATTTCTTCATGGCCCACTCCAGTTTGGGCCGGGTCGGCGCCGCCTCCAAAACAGTATCTCAGACGCGCAGCTTCCGTCTTACGCAGGTCATCGGCGAGCGGTTCAGGAACATGCCCAAGGTGACGATTGCCAAGGTCGAGGGTCGGGCGCGGGGCGGAGGGAGTGAAATTGCGACGGCCATGGACATGTGTTTTGCCGCAATAGGGAAGGGGATCTTCGGTCAGCCGGAGGCGGCGGTCGGGCTCGTTCCGGGTGGCGGCTCCACGCAAAGACTGCCACGGCTCATGGGGCGGGGACGCGCCTTGGAGGTGCTCCTGGGTTGCGATGATATTTCGGCGGAACTGGCCGAGCGTTACGGCTATGTCAATCGGGCTCTGCCGGCGGACCAGCTAACGCCCTTCGTCGAGAGACTGGCCCATCGCATCGCCTCGTTTCCTGCGCACACGGTCGCTCACGTCAAGGCTGCCGTCGATGTGGGAGCATTTGGTTCGTTGGCGGCGGGGCTTCTGGTTGAGGCCCATGAGTCTGATTTGTGTGTCGCCAGCGAGGTCACGCAGGCGCGCGTGGCCGAAGCGTTGCAGGTCGGTGCCGAAACCTATGAGGGCGAGCTCGAGCTGGGTTTCTTGTCGAGACTCTCCTCCACAGGACGGAGACAGACCCCGGCCTGAGACAATTTGGGGCTGGCTCGGACCACGCAGTAAGCGGTTCACTTGGCAAAGGGTTGGCCCTTGAGCTTCTCCCAACGCGCCATGAGCGCCTTGTACTCGGAACTGATCTGGCCAAGCGCCTCAATGTCCGCAGCCGACGGTGCTCTGTCGGCATCCTGCATCTGCCCCAGGAGCACCTGCAACGAACCCTGGATGCTGCCAAGCGTCGGTGGGCCGTGGTTGAAAAAGAACGCAAAGGGGGAAGTCGCTTCGGGACCCGACAGCTCTTCCAGTTGCTTTCGATAAGACGTCAATTCCGCCGAAGGTTTATGCGCGGCAATCTGCTTCTCCAGATCCCGCATCTGCCCCAGCGCCGCGCTTGTCGCCATCGCCTCCCGGTACGCCCGCGTCGAGGCAGCAAACTGCTGCTGAAGCGCGGCCTCCGGCGTCTGTACCCGAGGGTCCATCGCTACCGTCAAGGGTTGCCTGTGGCTTTGGCCGTCCGCCGTCAGTCTCAGGGTGTAGCTGCCCGGCATGATCCATGGCGAGGTCGACACGATTGGCGTGTTGTCCTCGACCGCCTGGTTTTCGTCGAGGTCCGGCAGCACCCCCGGTATGGGCGGGTAGTGCATGTCCCACACGAACCGGTGCATACCTGCGTCAGTCGAGAGATTCATCGGTGGACGCGGCCACCAGACCGGTACATCCAGCTTGGTCGGATCGAGCGGCTTCTGGGGATTGGCGCTCGAGAAATGCCGCACGACCTTGCCACTCGAATCCATGATGTCCAGTGTCACGGGCCCACTGACATTGCTCGCCAGATAGTAGTCGATGATCGCCCCCGGGGGCGGATTCGGCTGCGCGGGCATACGCCACGGCGTCGGCGGATTCATGTCCCAGCGCACGCGCACGGCCGTTTCAGGCTTATATAGGGTTATCGACGTTTGCGCGACTTCGGCATCGATCTGTCGCAACGGCGTGATGTCGTCGAGCACCATGAAGCCTCGTCCGTGTGTGGCCGCGACCAAGTCGTCGCCGTGCACCTTGAGGTCTCGCACCGATACCGCCGGCATGTTCAGCCGCAACGATTGCCAGTGACCTCCATTGTCAAACGATGCCCAGACCTGGGTCTCGGTCCCGGCAAACAACAGGCTCCGCCGCTCCGGGTCCTGCCGGATTACGTTGGTCGCCGCGTCCAGCGCAATACCGGCATCGATCTCGGTCCAATGCTTACCTCCATCCTCGGTCCGGAACAGGTGCGGTCGCATGTCATTCAGAAACAAGGTGTTGATCGCCGCATAGGCTTCGTCCGGATTGAAATGGCTCGCCTCCATGCTGAACACCCTCCAGTAAGGCTTCATCTGCGGCGGCGTGACGTCGTTCCAGTGCTGACCGCCGTCGCGGGTAACCCAGATCAACCCGTCATCGGTACCTGCCCAGATGAGTCCGCTGTTCAGCGGCGAGGGCGCAAGAGCATAGACTACGCCGCGGTCCGTCGGCTTGGCGTCGGGGCTGTCCTTGTACATGCCCACACTCGCGGGAACCTTCCAGGTCTTGCGGGTCAGATCCGGGCTGATCTGCTGCCAGTTCTGGCCGCCGTCGTCCGTCTGCCACACTGTGTTTGATGCAAAGTAGAGCCGGTGCGAATCGATCGGAGAGAACGTGAGCGGCATGGTGCGCAGCACGCGGTAATCGGCGCCGCGAGTGGCCTTGGGTGCGACGTCTGCTATCTGGCCTGTGTCGCGGTCGTATACCGTCACCTTGCCGCCATAAATCAGATTGGGATGCAACGGATCGGGCGCAGAGCCGCCGTATTCTTCAATGCCCGCGGGATGCCAATCGTGAGCGGTGAGCTCACCGTCATCGCCGCGCTCTGCAACGCAGGCCGAACCGCTGTCCTGTTGCCCGCCACACACACGGTACGGCCAGGTATCGTCGATACCGACCTTGTACATGGCCGCCGTTGGTTGGTTGTACCAGGAGCTCCAGGTTTTGCCGCCGTCGACGGTGACAATTGCGCCCTGGTCACTGTTAACGGCGAGGATGTCCGGATTGTTCGGATTGATCCAGGTTTGCTGGTAATCGTCGCCTCCCGGCGCACCCCAAAAGCCAAACCAGGTCTTGCCACCGTCGGTAGACTTCCACAGTACCGGGGTGTCGCTGTAGACGATGTCCGGATTCTTGGGATCGATCGCCAGGAGCGGCAGGTCGCCGCCACCAATTCTCTCGGCCGGCCGTGGGTCGCCGGTCACCTTGTGCCAGCTCATGCCGGCATCATTCGACCGGTAGATCTCTACCGTGCCCCTGGGCGCTCCCGGTCCGCTCGACACCGACGCGTACAGGATGTCCGGATCGCTCGGTGCGATTCGCAGCAACGCCTGCTCGACAGCCGGCAGGCCCTGGGTGAGCTTGTTCCAGGTATTGCCGCCGTCCGTAGATTTGAAGATGCCACCGTCCGTCCCGCCAAATTGCCCGTTTTCCCAAGGCGCCTGCTGCTGCTGCCACAGCGTCGCGTAGAGGATATCGGGGTTGCGGGGATCCATCTCGATGTCATCCCCACTGGTGTACTCATTGACGTAGAGCACCTGTTTCCAGGTCTTGCCACCATCCAGTGACCGGAAAATGCCCCGTTCCCGGTTGGGTCCGTATACGTGACCAAGGGCGGCCACAAATATCCGGTTGGAGTCGTGCGGATCCACCGCGATCATCGCGATGTCCTCGGTTTCCCGCAACCCGATGAAATCCCAGGTCTTGCCGGCATCCGTGGATTTGTACATGCCCATGCCGGTTGCCTGGTCCGGTCGTATGTTGCCTTCGCCGGTGCCGACATAAATCACGTTCGGGTCAGAGTCCGAAACCGCAATGGCCCCGATGGAGCTGGTCGGCTCCCTGTCGAAAATCGGATCCCAGCTATTCCCGTAATCGGTGGACTTCCAAACGCCACCGTCGTCGTTGCCCATATAAAAGATGTTGGGCTCGCTCGGCACGCCCGCCACCGCCCGCCCGCGGCCGCCCCGTAACGGCCCAATCGGCCGCCAGCGCAGCTGCGAAAACAGCCGCGGGCTGTAGCTCTGAGCGTGGGCGCCGGCGCCGAGGCCGATACCGCCAAGCGCGGTCAGCGCTACCAACATCAATAGCCGGGACAGTCTCATGCCGCATCTCCTGCGCAAACCTCACCAGGCCGCACAACCGACGAAGTATATAGGTACTTACAATTCAAGGACATGGACGTGAGATCACGCCGGACTCATGTGGCCTTGTGCAAACATCGCTTTGGCTGAATACTCGGGAAGTGGTGGCTGCCCGCATGCGAGCCTCGGTGCCCGGCGCCGCCACCGAGGCGAAAGACAATTACGAATAACGGCTCGTTCGAGCGGGGTATCGCGATGACGGCACAATGCCTGAAGGCCGAGCACGCGGATTCGGCTGCAACCCGGGACCTGATCGCCCGCAAAGCGGTGCGAGCCGCCTATTTCGGCTTCTTTGTCGATATGTTCGAGGTTTATCTGCCCATCGCGGTGCTGGCGCCGGCGCTCGTCTACTTCATTCCCGCCGGCCTCGGTGCCACCGCCAGAGCGACGGTTTTCTCCGTGGTCTTCGCGATTTCGCTGATGGGACGACCGATCGGCTCGATGATCTTCGGGCACTTTGGGGATCGCCTTGGCAGACGGCGGGTGACGCTGATCTCAGTTGCAGGCTTTGCCATTGCAACCACGTTGGTGGCGGCACTCCCTGGGTATCGGGCTTGGGGCCCGGCCTCCATTGTCGCGCTGCTCATCCTGAGGTTGGCGGATGGCATTTTTGTGGGAGGTGAATACACCGCTGCCAACCCTCTGGCGATGGAATATTCTCCGAAAGAAAAGCGCGGACTTTATGCCGGGCTCATTCATATGGGCTTCCCCAGTGCGTTGGTTTGCGTGTCCTTGCTCACGGCACTCATGCTGAGACTGGCGCCCGCCGGCGATGCCGGATCCGCGTACGCGGTCTGGGGCTGGCGCATCCCGTTCCTGATCGGAGCGCTGCTCGCCGGTGCTCTTTTCATTTATTACTATATCGCGGTCCCCGAATCCGACGTCTGGCGCTCGTCCAAAAAATGCGCAGCACCTCTGAAGGAGATCTTTGCGGGCGCTGATTTATATCGCCTGGGTCAACTCGTGGTGGTAATGAGCGGCGCGTGGCTTACCCTCGATGCGACCGTGGCGGCACTTCCAGGTATCGTCAATACGGTTCTTAGGGTGAAGTCGTCGGGGGTCAATACGGGCATGCTGATCGGCGCAGCTGTTCTGCTGCCGATTTTCCCCCTCGTGGGGGCGCTCAGTCAGAAATTCGGGCGCCGGCCCACGCTCATCGTGCTCGGATTTCTCAATCTCGTGCCGGGGAGTGTCCTTTATTACTTCCTGGTGGCGGGCGGCTATCGCGACCCCGTCATGCTGATCGGATCGGTTGCGCTCATCCTGATATTCACCGGTCCGGCTTGGGCCGTCATCACACCCTACATAACAGAGAGCTTTCGAACCGAGATTCGCTCGAGCGGATACGGCCTCAGCTACAGCCTGGCGACGATAGTGCCTGGATTCTACTCCTTCTACATGCTGGCCCTCGCCAGGCTGATGCCTTATGAGTTCAGTCCCGTTGTCCTTCTCGCCGGAGGGGGACTGCTGCTGACTCTAGGCGCCCTCGCGGGGCCGGAGACGAAGCACGTGGAATTCCATCTCGAAGTTCCTGCCTAGACGAGCCGACTACCTGTTGAGCTGGATCGCGCTTCGAGCCAACCCGGTCGCTTTGATTGCGATTACTCCCCTCACGACCACGTCGATTCGTTGATTGCAAAGATGCGTGCTGCTTCTGAGGAAGCAGCCGCCGCGCGAGGGTCCGAGCCGCGGTTCCGGCCTTCCCATTGACTAGGTACCAACCAGTTGGTATGGTATTCACTCGAGAAACGGCGACGTCGGGTCCGTAACCGGCGTCGCTACCTCGAGTGGTTGCTCAATGCCAAGGGGGAATAGCTCATGAGAAACACGGCAATGTCGCGCCGGACCCTGTTCGAAGCAGGAGCATTCGCACTGGCCGCAGCGGCGACGCTACCGACCCTTGCCAGCGCCGGAGCGGGGACAGGATTGAATCGGAGCAACGAAGAGATCATCCGGAAATACTATTCACTGTGGTCGCAGCAAACTGAGTGGCGGCCGGTCGACATGATGCTGACGGACGACTTCACATTTAGCAGCCCGGTTGACGACCGCATCAGCAAGAGCGCCTTCAAAACAGGCTGCTGGGATACTCAACATGCACTCATCGCAGGGCATGATCTGGACCGCGTTTTCGTAATCGGCGACCAGGCGTTCGTCAGATATACCTGCCGCACGAAGAACGGAAAATCCTTCAGGAATGTGGAGTATCTGCAACTGAAGGACAAAAGGATCGAGGCCATCGAATGCTATTTCGGCGGCTCCGGCTATCCGTCTGCAGCGAACAAGGGGTAGGGGTCGCGATTTGATGAATCCTCGTGTCACTCAAGCCCATCGCAGGGAAAAGCGCTGGAGCGCTGAATACGGCGCTCTTCGACAACTGTGCCTGGCGTCCGGCCTGAATGAGGAGCTGAAATGGGGCCAGGCCTGTTACGATTTGGATGGAAGTAACGTCGTCCTGATCCACGGCTTCAAGGACTACTGCGCGTTGCTTTTCATGAAAGGCGTGCTACTCGAGGATCCCAAGGGGATCCTCATTCAGCAAACAAAGAATGTGCAGGCCGGGCGGCAGATCAGGTTTGCTTCTCTGGCGGATGTCAACAAACAGAAGGCCACCATAAAGGCTTACATCGAAGAGGCCATCGCGGTCGAGAAATCCGGCGCTCGAGTGAAGAAGAAAAGCGTGATGCAATTCGATGTGCCGGAGGAATTTCAACGGCGTTTGAAGGCTGACGTTGAATTGGCCAAGGCTTTCCAGGCGCTCACCCCCGGACGGCAGAGAGGCTATCTGCTGTATTTCGCTGCAGCGAAACAAGCGGCGACTCGCGCCGCTCGGGTGGAAAAACACGCGCCCAGGATTCTCAAAGGCCTGGGCCTCGACGACTAGGGACAGGTGCGAAGATCATCTACATGGAGTGTTGCAACGACGCTTGACTTCAGATTCTGAGGCGCGTAAAAATGCGCGCGTCATGATTACCCCGATCAGAAAACCACTCGTCACATGCGCCGCGACAGGCTGCCATAGCCCGTCGTGGCCGCAATCCTTGATCGGGCAGCTTCAAGCCCGACCGAACACGATCGAGTTCTGATCGGCCTTGCCTCCGGCGCAAGGCCGGGGGCAGACAGGTAGCGAGAGCGGGGGCGCCCCGTCGCACCACCCGGAAACCCCGTCCAAAGTCCGGCGCACGCTACGATCCGTCGCATGGAGACGGGGAGCCGTAAAGCGATACACGAAGCCCTCCGATTTGAGCGGGGTTGGTCCGCTCCGCACTCCGCTCCACCTGTTTTTTGCCCCGTTAGCTCAGACGTGAAGAGCATCGGTCCTACAAACCGAGGGTCGCAGGCACTCAATCTGCACGGGGCACCAACACCGGTGCGGGGGCAAGCCGTCTCCGGCCGGGCTCCAGTTCTGGCGGGCTGCCGTCGATCGGTGCCCGCTCAGGGCGCGTGCTTCAGCGATGCGCGCGTCGAGCTGGAGCTGGTTGACCCTGTAGACACCGTGCCGGCGGGCGCCGGGGTCATCGTATAGCGGAATTGAGCTTCACCGAGCGAGATCATATCGCCGTGCTCGAGCCGCGCGCAGCGCACGCGACGCTCATTGACGAGGACGCCGTTTGTGCTGCTCAGATCCTGCACGAATGCGGTTCTGAAGCCGGGGATCAGCACGGCATGATGGCGGCTGACCGACCGCATTGCGAGCGGGAGGTCGTTGTCACGATCGCGGCCGATTGTCGTCCGCCCGCGCAGTACCACGCTGTGGTTCTGGCCGTTGTCGACCCGTGTCAGGATGCTTACCTGAGCCTGGGCGGACGCGGTCTCTGACGCAGTCAGAGTGCGGCCGAGCTCGTCGATGCTTGTTTGTACGCGCCCGAGCGCGTAGGCGTTCATCGAGGCCATTTGCGTGGCGCGCTGGAGCTCAGCGTCGCGCTCCGCCAGCAGCGTATCCAGCTGCCCTATCGTGGCGCGCAGCTCCGAGATCATCGACTCGAGACGGGTACCACGTGAATAGCTCTCCGCCACTTCTTTCGTCAGTGCGGCGACCCGCGCTTCGAGAGCGTGGCGTTCCGCGTCCGGCGTCGCCAGCCGGGCGCTCAGCTCCTCGATCTGTCCGCGCAACATCGTCATCTGCGCGGTCTGCTCGGCATGACTCGCGGCCATGGCGCTGGCGGCGGCCTCTCGCTCCTCGAGCAGGCGCCCCTGGTCGGAGCACATGGTCTGGCTCTTGAGCAGCGCCGCTGTCAGGTCAGCGAGCAATGCACGATTGCGCTCGATCTCGAGCCGCGCGTTGGTCAACTCTGCCTGGCGCGCTGCGATCGCAGACTCGAGCTCGCGCAGCCGCTCCGCAGCAACCGCGCTCGTGAGGGCTTCGGCCTCCGCACGCTGCTGCGCGGCTGTCAGCGTCGCCTCCAACGCAGCGCGCTGCGCGCACGCAGCGGCATGTTCAGTGGTCAATTCGGCAAGTCGTGATTCCAGCGCGCCGAGCTTGCGCTCGCCCTCGCCGCGCTCAGTGACGCGCTGCGAGACTTCCGTGTCGTGCAAATGCCGCGCCTGGTCGAGCTCCCGAACCGCATCCTTGAGCCCCCGATCCCGGGATTGCAGCTCGGCATTGAGCTGATTGGCTCGCGCCTCATGCACGGCTGCCTGCTGTTTCGCAGCGGCGACCTCGACATCCAACTCCTGGAGCGTGCTCTCGTAGATGGCGCGGTAGGACTCGCGGGTGTGCAGGCTTTCGACGCAGTTTGCCAGCTGGCCCTGCAGGGCTGTGACTTCCGTGGCAAGCCGCTCGCGGGCGCTGGTCTCGCGTTGCGCGCGTTGCGTCAGTTCGGTGTGAGCGAGATTCTGTGCCTCGACGGTGCGCTGTGCATTGCGTTCGCGAGCTTCGCCGTCGCGAAGCCGGGATTCGAGCTCGGCAAGCTCACGCCTGGTACGCTGTTGCTCCGAGACGAGCGTTTCATGCGTACGCTGCAATGCCTGAAGCTCACCAGAACGTTGTTCGAGAAGTGCTCCGGAGGCCGCCAGCGTCGCGTTCTGTTGTGTTTCAGCGGCGCGCGCATCGACGAGTTGCCGTGCCAACCGGTCGGCCTCGCGCCGCGCCGCATCCAATTCCGCGGCACGAAGCTGGGCCGCCTCTTGCCCGCTGGTCAGCGCTTCCGCAAGCGCTCGCTCGCGGCCGCTCAGTGCCTCGAAATTCGCGCTCGTCTCGGCGAGCTCACGACTCAGCGCGCCAGCGCGCGCCACAGCAGCGGTGCGTTCGTGTTGCGCGAGACTCAGCGCGTCGTGGTGAGCGCGAAGCTCCTCGGTCTTTTCCGCGATCCAATGCTCGACGGTCAACATGACGTCCGCATCGGCCGCAGGGGGCGCAGCGCTCGGCGCGCCACGGTCGGGGGTAGGGGACGCCGCTATAGGGAGGGCGGGCTGAGTGGCGGTCGCCCCGTCATCGGACGGTCCAGTTGATTCCCGTGAAAGGACTTCTGCCTCGTAGGCAGCGGGATCCAAGACAGGAAGTTCGTCGGTTGCATCGAGGTCGACCGATGGTCGAACCGTTGTCTTCGGGGGGTTCATATATTTCTTCTTCAGTGTCCCGCGGCCACCGGCACGCGGCGGCGCTTGGCGGCGTTCCAGCACCACAGCAATCCCCTTCGCCCGTTCATTTAATCGCAATTTTGATCGAAACGCACCGTCGCCTTGAATTCTTTGTGATTTCAGTCGCTTAGTCGTGCTCTCGAGCGCTCCTTGGGGCTTCGCAATGGCAATTACCGGGGTTCCCTCCCCGGGGGCCATGCCCGACTTATGACCACTCCAGTGCCCGGAGGGACCCGCCGTTTATCGACCGGGAGGGCTTCAGTGAAATTTCTCACCGCGCGCGAGCATGGCGATGATCGCTTTCATTCGCTTGAGCCTGGTTTCCTCTCGCTTGGCCGTCTGCAGTCGGTAGGCTATGGCGTAAAGATTCGCCCTGTTGAGCGTTGCATACATGGCGCTCGCTTTCTTATTGCGCGCCAGCTGCTCGAGAAATTCATCCGGCATCGTGGCCGTCGACGGTGAATCGTAGGCCGCGCTCCATCGCCCATCCGCCTTCGCGGCGTGCACCTCACTGTGACCAGCGTCCGTCATCTCACCGGATTTGATGAGGCGCTCCGCGTGTTCAGTGTTCTTCTTCGACCAGTTGCTCCTGGGTCGTCTCGGCTTGAATGTCTGGATCCAGGAGAGGCCGTCGCGAGGGAGCTTTTGCGCGTCGATCCAGCCAAAGCACAGGGCCTGATCGAGCGCTTCCGCGTATGTGATGCTGGCAACGCCGGAAGTTTTTTTGTAGATACGCAGCAGCAAGCCGTCGGATCGCGCGTGTTCCTTCATCAGCCATGCCCTGAAAGCAGATGGAGACTGAAAACTGCGGGTTATCATGGCGCTCATCTGGTGGCGCACGCCTTGGTTGCCAGTATTATAGTGCGTGCCATCTGGATCGCGACAGCGCCCTCCGGCGGCGGGCGAAATACGCGATCTGAGACACGCTCTGGGCCTCGATCGATAACGACGATTCCCTCGATCAGGATGGTAGCGTCAGGGGGCCGGATTCTTCCTTGAGGGCGATGCCGGTCAGACGGAGGCGACGCGCTGTGTTCATCAGCCACGCCACCCGGATTGCGGCTTGCTCGTAAGAGAGGCCGGCGGGCGGGCGGATGTTGGAGATACAGTTGCGCTCGCTGTCGACCCGCCCGACGCGCGGCTGCCACGTGAGATACACACCCAGGCTGTCAGGCGCGGAGAGCCCGGGCCGCTCGCCTATCAGGACGACGGCCAGTTGCGCTCCCAGCCGCTCACCGATCTCATCCCCCACTGCAACGCGGGCGTGGCAGGACACTACGAAGGGGCTCAGTCGCCATCCCGCGATCCTCGGAAGCGTCGCGGCAAGCGTCGCAGCGGCATGCTCATGGACTGCATGCGCCGACAGACCGTCCGCAATGACGAAGACGGCTTCGTAGTCTCCCCGCAGCAGAGAGGCTGCAGAAGAATCGTCCAACCTCCGCCCGAGATCGGGGCGCTGAAGGTACGTCTGCCGATCGAACGCACGGCTGTGGACGATGCGGACGTCATGACTCGGAAGCGCAGCAGCCACGCGCTCAGGCTCGAATTCGTGGTACACGGCGTCCCGCGCTCGTGCGTGGGCCAACTGGAACTCGAGCATCGCGCGGGTGGGCAATGCGGCGCCGCATCTTCCAAGGAAAACGCGAGCCGGCGTGCGTGCTCGCAGGCGTTCGAGTGGATGGGAGCGATCGCTCAAGGCGGCTCTCCCATGGCGGCCGTGAGCCGCTCGCCCGAGAGTCTGAGCAACCGCTCGGAAGCCAGGCGCGCGTCGGCCGGGCCCTGGATCCGGCCGTCCGGACCGAGCACTCCCAGGCTCATCAGCCAGGCTTCGAATTCGGGGGCCGGTTTCAGGTTGAGCGCTTGCCGCAGATAGAGGGCATCGTGGTAACTCGTGCTCTGGTAGTTGAGCATCACATCATCCCCGCCTGGCACGCCCATGATGAAGGTGACACCCGCAACGCCCAGCAGCGTCAGTATCGAGTCCGCGTCGTCCTGGTCCGCCTCGGCATGGTTGGTATAGCAGACATCGATCCCCATCGGCAGGCCGAGCAGCTTGCCGCAGAAATGATCCTCGAGGGCGGCACGTGCGATCTGCTTGCCGTCGAAGAGATATTCCGGTCCGATGAACCCCACCACGGAATTGACCAGCAGGGGCCGGAAGGTGCGCGCGACCCCGTAGGCGCGCGCTTCGAGCGTTTGCTGATCGACACCGTGGTGAGCCTCCGCCGAAAGAGCGGAGCCCTGACCGGTCTCGAAGTACATCACGTTGTTGCCGACCGAGTGACGCCCGAGGGAGAGTCCCGCCGCCCATCCCTCGCGCAGCAGCGGCAGGTCGATGCCGAAACTGCGATTGGCCGCCTCGGTGCCGGCGATCGACTGAAAGACGAGATCGACGGGTGCCCGCCTCTCGATCGCGGCCAGCGTATTGGTGATGTGAGACAGTACGCAGGTCTGAGTAGGAATCCCGTAGCGGCCGCGCAGCTCGTCGAGGAGCTGCAGGAGCGTGACTTGGCTTTCGATGCTGTCCGCCGCGGGGTTGATGCCTATGACGGCGTCGCCGCAGCCCAGCAGCAGCCCGTCGAGTACGGCGGTGGCGATACCTACCGGATCGTCCGTCGGGTGGTTCGGCTGAATACGCACAGAGAGCCGTCCCTTCAATCCGATCGTGTTGCGAAAGCCCGAAATCACCTCGCATTTACGGGCCACGGCGATCAGGTCCTGGTTGCGCATCAACTTGCAGACGGCGGCTGCCATCTCCGGTGTCACCCCGGCCGAGAGCGCCGCGAGCGTGGCGGTGTCCGCGTCATCCGAGAGCAGCCACTCCCGGAAGCTTCCGACGGTCATTGCGGAGACCCGTGCGAACGCGTTCCGATCATGGCTGTCGACGATGAGGCGGGTCACCTCGTCCGTCTCGTAGGGGATGACCGCCTCCTCGAGGAACCTGGTGAGCGGCAAATCGGCGAGGACGTACCGGGCGGCGACGCGCTCTTCCATGCTGGCCGCCTCCAGGCCGGCGAGCCGATCACCGGAGCGGGGCGGTGAGGCCGCAGCCATCACCGCCTTGAGGTCCGGGAACGCGTACTGGACGCTCCCGAGGGTGGACGCGTACATCGATGACCAGCATGAGCCAGGCCGAGCGGTCGCGCAAGCGTACGGGGTCGGGACAGCGGCCGAGCTCGTGGCCTGCGACGGGGGTCGCCGATCTGCGGCAGAAACGGTCAAAAAGCCCGCGTTGTAATCAACGTGTCATGCAACCATGGTCTACTCCGCGCGGTTACAATGAGCGAGCCACCCCGCGGTGTCCGCAGCAGACGATCATTATCATTTTCGAACGATCTGGATCTCAGACATCCATTTGGGCACTCCCGGGTGCCAGGCCTACTATCTCCTCGATTTCCTGCGCACGCACAAGGCCAACACTCTCTATCTGATCGGCGACATCCTGGACGGGTGGCAGCTGAAGAAGAGCTGGTACTGGCCGCAGGCGCATAACGATGTAGTGCAGAAAATCCTGCGCAGCGCGCGCAAGGGCACCAAGGTCGTTTACATTCCGGGCAATCACGACGAGCTGGTACGCCAGTTCATCGGGCTGCACCTCGGCGGGATCGCCATCGTCGAAGATGCAATCCACACGACCGCGGACGGCAAACGACTCTGGGTCGTACACGGCGATCTGTTCGACAGCGTCATGAAACACGCGCGCTGGCTCGCTCATCTCGGCGACTGGATGTACACGATTCTTCTGGAGGCCAATCGCTGGCTCAACGCGATCCGTCAGCGCTTCGGATTGTCGTACTGGTCGATGTCGCAGTACTTGAAGCACAAGGTGAAGAATGCGGTCAACTTCATCTCCGACTTCGAGCACGTGATGACCGAAGAAGCGCGCCGGCGCGGTTGCGACGGCGTCGTTTGCGGGCATATTCACAAGGCCGAGGTGCGCGAGATCAACGGCATGCTCTACTGCAATGACGGCGACTGGGTAGAGAGCCTGACCGCGCTTGCCGAGGATTTCGACGGCAAGCTCCATCTGATCCACTGGCGCAGCCGCCTGACCGAGCCGATGAACCTGGGCCGCATCGAGGAAGAGCTGCCGGTGGCGGACTCGGCGCCGGCATGATTCCCTTGCAGGTTGCCTGACAGTCGAGGGTACCGATGAAGATCATGATCGTCACCGATGCCTGGAAGCCGCAGGTCAACGGCGTCGTGCGGACGCTGCAGACCACCGCGCGCGAGCTTCAGGGGATGGGGCACACGGTCGATTTCCTAACGCCGCTCGAATTCCCCACACTGCCGTGCCCGACCTATCCCGATATTCGCCTGTCGCTGTTCCCCAGCCGCAAGGTCGTGCGGCGCCTTGCCGCCTTCGATCCTGACGCATTGCATATCGCGACGGAAGGTCCACTCGGCATGGCTGCGCGGCGCTTTGCCTTGCGGCATGGCCTGCCGTTTACCACCGCTTATCACACGAGATTCCCGGAATACATCCATGCGCGTGCCCGCGTGCCGCTGACCTGGACGTATGCTTTCCTGCGCTGGTTTCACGGCCCTTCCGAGGCCGTGATGGCGCCGACCCAGGTGGTCAAGCGGGATCTGGAGTTGTACGGATTCAGGAACGTCGTGACCTGGTCGCGTGGCGTCGATCTCGAGATCTTCAAGCCCCAGCACAGCGAGCGGCTGAAGAGCAATCCACCGATCTTCCTGTACGTCGGCCGGATCGCGGTCGAGAAGAACATCGAGGCTTTCCTCGAGCTGGACCTTCCCGGCTCGAAGTGGGTCGCCGGAGTGGGGCCCGCGTTGAAAGGAGTCCAGGAGCGGTATCCGAACGTCAACTATCTAGGCGTGCTCGATCAGCACGAGCTGGCTGAGGTATACGCTTCCGCCGACGTCTTCGTGTTTCCCAGCAAGACCGACACGTTCGGGCTGGTCCTGCTGGAGGCGATGGCCTGCGGGCTGCCCGTCGCAGCCTATCCGGTGACCGGGCCGCTGGATGTGATCGGCGATTGCCGGACTGCCGGAGTCATGCATGAAGACCTGCGCACCGCCTGCCTCGAAGCCCTGAAGCTGCGCCGCGAGGACGCGGCGGCCCATGCCCGGAAGTTCTCCTGGCGGGCCGCGACTGAGCAATTCTTCGGCCATTTGCGCCCGCGTACGCGAGGTGCGAAGCTGTCATCCCCACTGGCCAACGCGAGTCGGGCTTGATGCCAGAGACGAAGACCGAGTACTCCAGCGAGAGCAACCCACACAAAGGCAACCGCGGACTCACTCGCGCCTGGCTGGCCGCCAAGAATTCCTGGAGCGGGCTGGTTTTCGCAGTAAGGGAGGAAAGCGCGTTCCGGCAGGAACTGACCCTGACGGCGTGCCTGATTCCGCTGGCGCTGCTGCTGCCGTTCGGCGCCGTCGATCGCCTGATGCTCATCGGATCGGTGGTGCTGGTGCTGGTCGTCGAGTTGCTGAACTCCAGCATCGAGGCGGCGATCGACCGAATCTCATTCGAGCACCATGGTCTGTCGAAGCGCGCCAAGGACTATGGCAGCGCCGCCGTCATGCTGGCGCTGCTCACCTGCGCCATGGTGTGGATCACGCTCCTCTACCAGCTGTTCACCGGCGGTCGGTAAGCGGCTCGGCCTCGCCGAATAGCGTGAGTGGGCTCATGGGGGAGTCCTACGGTTGCCCGAGCGTCTGCAGCACGAAATCCGCGCGCGCTTTCACGTCCACTTTCGGCAGAAGGGAGACTTCGTAGCCGAGACTGGGATAGACGGCGAGCAGATGTTCGTATTCTGCAATGGCGGTATCGAGGCCATGACGCCGTTCCTCGTCGAGGACGTAGATTTCGGGCCATGGCGGCGTGAGGAAGACCCGCTGATGATAACGATGCGACGGGTCGAGCATGGAAAGCACCGACCTGCCGGTGACACGCTCGAGGCCTGCAGCGGCGTCGATCAGGCTGCGATCGAAAAAGACACACCCGTGGAGGCGTTCCGCCGCGGCGCGGTCGGCGACGGCCAGATCGAAGGCGCGGCGCAGAAATGACTCCATCTGAGTCCAGGGTAACGCCGAGCCGTCGCCCGGCAGGGCGTCGCGAATCACCCGTCGCCCCGGCTCTTCAACCGTGGCGTAGCCATGTGCCTGGAGCTCAGCCAGCAAACTCGATTTGCCGCCACCCGAGCATCCGGAGATCACGACGAGCTTGGCTGCGTTGCTTTTGATGATGGTCAATCAATTGCCCGTCGCTTTTCGGAAAGCCGTCCTACCGCTACCGGCCAGGCTGCTGAGCCTCCAGCAGCGCGACAGCCATGCGGTTCAATGGAGTCGGGATGCCGTGCTTCTCGCCTTTGCGCACGATGGCGCCGTTGCGCGCCTCGGTCTCCATGCGACGGCCGGCGAGGCGGTCGGCCAGGAGAGAATTCACGGCATCGGGCGGCACCCCGCGGTAGTGCGCCAGAATCTCCTCGCCCAAGGAGTCGCTCAGCGCGGCACCCTCGGCGCGGCCCACCGCTACGCACTCTGCCACAATCGCCAGCGCCAGCGGGCTGATGGCTTCGTCGCGCAACACACCCGCGGGCTTCATCGTGAGCGCATTCAACGCGCCTACGGAATTCAGGCACAGTTTCCGCCACGCGGCAGTGAGGAAATCAGCCTCCCGCTCGATCCTCGCGGGGCTGCCGGCGAATAGCTCGGCGAACTTGCCACCCAGCGGTTTGTCTTCCACGCGCATGCGCGCAGGCCCACGCACGCGTACCTCGCCGTCGTCGCTGCGCTCCACGGGGCATTCAACGATCACCGGCAACAGCCGCGTAAGTTCCACGTAGGGTGCAAAGCGCTCCCGATGCTCGACTCCGTTTTGCAGCACGGCGACCGGCGCGCCACCTGAGCATAGGGCAGGGAGCCACTTCGCCGCGCCTTCCGTGTCGTAGGCTTTCGTGGCCACCATCGCCCAGTCGACGGGCCCGGCGGCGTGGGGGTGAGTCAGATTGCGTGCTGATACGCGCACCGGCCCGGTCGGCATCGTGACCGTCAATAGACCCAGCGGCCGCCGCGTGCACAACATGATCTCGTGCCCGCCGGCCATCTCCAGCAGGCCGGCGACCGCGCCGCCGATGGCTCCTACGCCTACGATCGCAATGCGCGCCATTCGTCACCTCCCGGAGTGAGTCCCTTCAGTAGGGAGGCGCTTTGCGTTGCCGCTGCGCGCTGGCGGCCTCGGTCCACCACGCCAGATCGTCCGCGAAAGGCACGAACGCACGCTCCAGTGCGGCACCGGCCGCACCAATCGGCTCCCCTGCTTCGTTCAGCACGCCCGTGATGGGGCCCACTGTCAGTGTGCTGGAGACCACGATCATACCCATCTCCGAAAGAATGTTGCGCCATGCGAAGCTCGATCGCGTTCCGGCGAGCCTCCCGGCGGAATAGCTGGCGATCGCCGCCGGCCGCCAGAACCACTCCTCCAGGTAATGATCGGTGAGGTTTTTCAATCCCGGCTGGACGCCCCAGTTGTATTCCCCGACCACGAAGACGAAAGCGTCGGCAACTCGGATCTTTGCTGCCAGGCTGGCCATGGCTTCAGGCGCGTGCCCGGGCGCGTATTCCTTGAACATTCGATCCAGCATCGGCAGCCCGACCTCCCTTGCATCGATGAACTCCACGTCTTCGCCCCGGGAACGCAGCCCGCGGACGAGATAGTCGGCGAGGCGGATGCCGCGGCGATCGGATCGATAGGACCCGTAGAAAACAAGCACTCGATGCGTCACCGTGGCTCCCCGCGTCTACGGCAGACCTGTCTGTAGTGTACCGCGCGCTTCCGGTGGGCTCAGCCCGGAATCTGTGTACAAAGTACGCAGATCGGTGTACAGTGTACGCATGGTGCGTCGTGACGTAACGAAAGCTGAGGCTGCGACCGTGGCGGAGGCGATCGTTACTCGCTGCGCTTCTTCAGTGGGTGTAAATCCCATTCCGGTAGGCATCGGTGCGCCGGGTAGCAGGCCCCAGGTATGAAGGGAGACCTTCATGCCCAAGCGGGGCATCAAAAGCCCGCTGCACGGCGTGAGCCGCGTAGCGGGGAGCGAGCACACGGGCTGCAACTTAAAGTGAAGCCTGCAGCCTCGTCATACTCACAATCCGGAGGCCGAGCCGCTCATGTCACGGCGAAGGCAACACCGGTCACGGGAGCACCGAAGTCCGTGGCCAGCTCCGGCGGGGTATGGGGCGCAGCACGTGTGTCAGGAGAAGCGCGGAACACGAGAGACCCGTCTGCACCGCCCGGCGGCCTTGAGCCGCGCGAGAAAGTGCGACAACTGCAACGTCGGCTATGGGCCGCAGCCAAGCGTGCCCCGGGAAGACGTTTTCACGCCCTGTATGACCACATCTGGAGAGGTGACGTGCTCCAGGAGGCGTGGAGGCGAGTGAGGAGCAACCGCGGCGCCGCGGGGGTCGATGGCCAATCGATCCGCGATGTCGAGCAGTACGGAGTCGAGCGGTTCTTGGAGGAACTGGGTTCCGAGCTGCAAGCGGGCAAGTACCGTGCGCAGGTGGTGAGGCGGCGGTACATACCGAAGGCTGATGGGAAGAAGCGGCCGCTGGGGATACCGACGGTAAGGGACCGGGTGGCTCAGATGGCGGCGAAGCTGGTGCTGGAGCCGGTGTTCGAGGCGGATTTTCTACCGTGCTCGTACGGCTTTCGGCCCAAGCGCAGCGCGACGATGGCCCTTGAGACACTGAGGAAGCTCGGTGCCAAAGGAGGCCATTACGTGCTGGATGCCGACATCCGGGATTACTTCGGGAGCATCGATCACGAGAAGTTACTGAAGCTCGTGGGGTTGCGTATCTCGGACCGAGGGATGCTCAAGTTGCTGAGGCAGTGGCTCGAGGTAGGGGTGATGAACGAAGGCGCCGTCGAGCGGACGGTGGCTGGCACACCGCAGGGCGGGGTGATTACCCCCCGAACGCAAAAGGTAACTTTCAGTTCGACCGTCTCGTTGACGGGTGGCGGAACATGCCGTTGCTTGACTTTAGACGTAAACGGTAATACATATATGACATATGTCAAGAGCCACTGCCGCCGAAAAGGCCGAGCGATTGAACGCTGCGCACCGCCTCGTCGCCCGCGGGTTGAGCGTGCCGGATGCGGTGCAGACCCTGATCCGCGAGTTCGATCTATCGCAGCGTCAAGCATATCGGTACGTGCAGGAGGCCCAGGCGATTGGCCATCCGGTGCCGGAGATCGAGTCGTCGATCCCGGTGACGTTCAAGATCCCTGCGAACGTTGTTCGCGACCTGCGAACATACGCAGCCTCGAGCGGACTGACGCTGGGGCAGATTGTCACCCGCGCGATCACGGCCTTCCTCGTCGCCGTGGGCAGGCATGGCTGAGCGCCAAAGACGCGCAAGCCACTACGAGGTTCGCCTCGACTACTTCTTCGATCGGCGCCTGCAGAGCAAGCTCGCCCAGGCGTACGAGCTTCTCGTCTCAGACCGCGTGCGAGTCGCTGGTGAGCGAAGCCGCGTAACGGAGGTGATCGATGACAGCAGCAGCGATCTACGCTCGCGTATCTTCGGACAAACAGCGGGAGGAACACACGATCGCGAGCCAGACGGCGGCACTGATCGAGTTTGCGAAGACGCGGAGCTTCCAGGTACCCGACGCCTGGGTGTTCGAGGACGAAGGCTATAGCGGCGCGAGCCTTGTGCGTCCTGGTCTCGAGCGTATCCGTGACCTTGCCGCCGAAGGCCAGATCCAGGCGGTGCTCGTCTACGGACCCGACCGCCTGAGCCGCAAGTACGCGTATCAGGTTCTGCTGATCGAGGAGTTCGCGCGTCATGGGGTTGAGACCGTGTTCCTCAACGCACCGGCGAACGCCACACCGGAGGATCAACTGCTCGTACAGTTCCAGGGCATGATCGCCGAGTACGAACGCGCGCAGATTCTCGAGCGTTCCCGCCGCGGCAAGCGACACCGTGCGCGCCAGGGCCAGGTGAGCGTTCTGAGCGGCGCCCCGTATGGTTACCGCTATGTCCGCAAGGGCGAGGATAGCCCTGCATTTTACGAGGTTTTCGACGCCGAGGCGGATATCGTGCGACGGGTCTACGAGCGCTACAGCATTGACGGCCTGAGCATCGGCGCGATTGTCCGCGAACTCAACGATGATGGGATACCAACCCGCAAGCGACTGTCGCGTTGGGAGCGCTCGACGGTATGGGCGATCCTGCGCAACCCCGCGTACATCGGCACCGCGTGCTTTGGCAAAACTCGCACGGCACCGCGTCAACGCATCACGCGTCCGATCCGCCAACGTGGCCGCGTTGGATCGCGCGACAGCGCACATCACGAGCGGCCGCGGGCCGACTGGATCACCATCCCGGTTCCCGCACTCGTGACCGAAGAGAGCTTCGAGCGCGCGCAAGAACTGCTCGAGCAGAACAAGATCCTCTCGCGGCGCCGGACCATCACCCCAAGTATCGTGCAGGGCCTCGTATCGTGCAGCAAGTGCGGCTACGCGCTGTCGCGCACCTCGACCCGCTCGAGTGCCCGCAACATCCACTACTACCGATGCATCGGCTCTGATCAGTGGCGAGGACTCGCGAGTCCCGTGTGCGACAACCGTCCGGTCCGACAGGACCTGCTCGATCAGGTCGTGTGGACCGAAGTCGTGCGTCTGCTCGAGGATCCGAGCTTGATCCAGCAGGAGCTCGACCGTCGGCTCGCAGCCGCGCGCACCGCCGACCCTGCGCAGCAGCGCGAGAAAGCGCTGCAGCGCGACTTGGCGCGCGTGCGCAAGAGCATGGAGCGGATGCTCACTGCCTATCAGGAAGACCTGTTGTCGATTGACGAGCTGCGTCGACGCATTCCAGATCTGCGCCAGCGAGAGCAGGTGATGCAGGCCGAGTTGCAGGCGATCGTTGACCAGGTCAATGACCGTGCCGCCTACCTGCGCCTCGCAGAGACCCTGACGGCGTTCCTCGAGCGCCTGCGCGTCTCGGCGGGTACCATCGAAGTGCTGGAGCGTCAGCGAATCGTTCGACTGCTCGTCAAGGATGTTCTCGTCGGTGATCAGACCATCACGATCCGCCATTCGATCCCGGTCCCGCCGGCACCTTCGCCTCCGGGCGGTGGGCCCGCGGGTGAAACTTACCTTTTGCGTTCGGGGGGTAATCTCGCCGTTGCTGTCGAACATCTACCTGCATCTGCTCGACGTGCTGTGGACGCGCCATAGTGGCCCGATGGGGACGCTGGTGCGATACGCAGACGACTTTGTGGTGCTGTGCCGCACCAAGAAGGATTGCGAGCAGGCCGAGGCGCGTATCAAGGTGATCTTGAAGCGTTTGGGTCTCGAACTGCATCCGGAGAAAACGAGGCGAGTCGAGCTCTACGATGGCAAGGAGGGCTTTGACTTCCTCGGTTGTCACCTGCACAAGCGCCTGAGCGGCCGGATATGGGAACAGGAGCGGAAACGCCGCTACTTCCTGCATCGCTGGCCGAGTCGACGTGCGATGGTGCGGGTCCGACAGCGCGTGAAGGAGCTGACCACCCGGTCGCGGTGTCATGCGGATATGCGCATGGTCATCGCGGACCTCAACCCCGTTCTGCGCGGTTGGGGCAGCTACTTTCGCACCGGCACTGCCGCTCGCCAGTTCGAGGGTCTGGATAGCTACGTCGTGGGTCGGCTGCGCCAACTGCGCCTAGCTCGCAAAGGGCGCCACCTTCGGGCCGGTGAATCCAGAGACTGGACGCGCGAGTACTTCGAACATCTGGGCCTTCATCGCCTGCGCGGGAGTATCTGTTACCCGGAGCGAGCCTTTTGGCAGGAGAGCGCATAATGCTGCGTGCCGACCAATCACCGGTAAGCCGTGTGCGGGAAATCCGCATGCACGGTTTGAAAGGGGGCCCTGACCGCTCCTGCCGGAATCCGGCTTCATCAGTGGTCAGGGTCTACCAATGACCAAGGAGCGCATACTGTCGGCTGCCAAGGCGGTGCTCGAACGCGAGGGGATCGACGGCCTCACTATCCGTCGGGTCGCGCAGCGAGCAGAGCTTTCGCCGATGGCGCTTTACCGCCATTTCGTGGACAAGGATGCGTTGCTCAATGCGCTCATGGAGGATGGTCTCGCCGCCTGGGAGAAGATCGTCCGCGGCATCGGCGCACGGGACTCATTGGAGTGGCTCGAAGCGCTCGGGGAGGCGTATCTCGATTTCGCTCTGACGCAGCCCCACCGTTTCGACGCCGCTTTCTTCCTGCCCGCGCCCGCGGCGCGCCGCTTTCCTGATGACTTTGCGGCGGGCCGTTCGCCGGCGATCGCGATGGTGATGGCGCGCATCGACCAGGCGAAGGGCGAGGGCCGCCTGCGCGACAAGCCAACGCTCGAGACTGCTCTGGCGTTTGCAGCGTTCGGGCAGGGCTTCGTCTCGATGCATCGCGCCAAGCGATTCGGCAGCGAAAAGCAGTTCAAGATGCTCTACCGCGCGGCGCAGCGGCAGTTACTCGATTCCCTCAAACCGTCCGGGGAGACCAAATGATTTCCGTGCTGGCGGCCGTGTTGAGCGGCGTCATGTTTTATCTGTCGCAGGGATTCGATAATGTCTGGGTACTCGCCTGGTTCGCGCCACTGCCGCTGTTGTGGCTCGCATACGGCAAGACGCCCACCTGGCAGGTCATGGCGGCAAGCGCAAGCGCCATACTGGCGAGCGTAGCCTACCTGCTGCAACTTTCGTACACGCCGCCGCTCGGCATTCTCATTCCGGTCCTGGTGGCTTACGTCGCGCTGTTTTGCGCCGCGGTGTGGTTTGCGCGCTTTGTACAGCGCCGCGCGACACCGCTGGCAACCCTCTTCGCATTTCCGGCTTGTTGGGCAGTCTTCGAATTCCTCATGGAGATTCGAAGTCCGAACGGCTCGTATGGAGCGCTCGCCTACAGCACGATGTCGGCGCCCGTTCTGATCCAGAGCGCCTCGCTGCTCGGGCTCTCCGCCGTCACGTTCCTGATCTGCCTCTTCGCCAATACTCTCGCCATGGCGCTGCGGCCGACGCGTGCGGCAGCGGTCGCGATCGGTCTGGGCTTTTTGATCTGCGCGGCCAACGTCGTATTCGGGGTCACGCGCTTGGGGCGGCCGCAGCCGGCAACGGTACGGGTGGCAGGAATCGTCGACCAGACGGCGTTGGCTGATGCCTGGCATGCGCATTCCCCGGCCGCCGATCGCGAGGTTGCCGAGACCTACGCCAGGGAGATACGAGCGGCGGCCGAGCAGGGCGCCACATTCGTAGTAACGTCCGAAGGCGACATGGCGTCGATCCCCGATGCGCAGAGCGAGATTGTTGCACCGCTCGTTGCCGCTTCCAGGCAGACGGGCGTACAGATCATCGCCGGCTTCCACTCGGATACGCCGCCGGCCGATTTCGCGCTGGCGATTTCCCCTGACGGTTCGGTCGAGCGCTACGACAAGCGCCATCCCGTGCCCGGACTCGAAGATCGCTTCACTCCGGGCCGGGTCTCGGGCTGGCTGGGCCGCGACCGCGCCATGGAGATCTGCAAAGACATGGATTTTCCCGCAACCATCCGCCCCGACGCCGCGAAAGGCGCGCGCCTGATGGGCGTGCCGGCCGGCGATTTCGGCATCGATCGATGGCAGCACGGTCGCATGGCAGTGATGCGCGGCGTTGAGGACGGATTCGCCATGATGCGGCCTGCCCACGACGGCCTGGTCATTGCCTCCGATGCGCAAGGGCGACTCGTCGCCGCGAAGAAGGACGCACCGACCGGCCTCACCATGGTTGTCGCCGATCTGCCGCTCGGCCCGGGACCGACACTCTACGTGCGGATCGGTGATGTCTTCCCGTGGTTATGCCTGATCTTCTCTCTCCTGCTCGGTGCGCTGTGCGGTACGGTGGCGCGTGCCGCCACCGCGCCGCCGGCCCTCAGCCGGTCGAGCCTCGACCCTTCACCTTGACGCCGCCTCAGAACGTCATGCGCACCCCGCCCCAGATCTCGCGCGGCGCACTCGGGACCACATTGTTCTCGTTGGTCCAGCCATTGGGGTCGGCAATGAACGTACCGTTCGGAGTGTATACGCTCTGCGTCAGGAAGCCGGCAGTATAGTAGTTCCTGTTCAGCACGTTGGTCATGCGCGCGAAGATCTCGAGGTTGTCGTTGAATCGGTAGGTGCCGTTGCAGTTGAGCTGTATATAGCCCGGGATCCAACCAGTGCCATCCGGAGAGATGTAGGCGCCTGTCGCAGCGTCGGTCGTCCCCGCTACGTTGGCGTTGTTCTCGTTTCCGTGCAGGTAGGAGCCCGACACGACGATCAGGTTCGCGCCGACATCCAAGTGCCTGTTGAACTCGTAGTCCAGGACCAGCCGCCCATTGTGCTGGGGTATCAGCGGCATGCCATCCCCCGGCTGCACTTCGATATTGCCGTAGGCATCGGCTGTACTGTTCGACGGCGCATTCACGACGAAGCTCGATTGGAACGTCGCCTGGACGTAGCTGTAAGCGAGTTTCCAGGTGAGTCCGGCTTCCTTGCCGCCGAAGGCGACGTCGAGGCCCTGGCGTCGGGTGTTGCCGACGTTATCGAAGAAGCCGGCATTGATGCTGGTGGCAACGAACTGGATGTCGTTGCTGTTGACCGTATGGAACACATCCGCCGACCAATTGAAGCTCCGGTCGGCCAGGTTGCCGCGAAGCCCGATCTCGAAGGTCCGCGCCACGACCTGCTCGAGGTCCGGGTCGGCGGCGAAGTCATCCGGCAGGCCGCACGGCACCGCGGGGTCCGCGCAGCCGAGCTCGATCACGGTGGGCGCGCGGCTCGCCTCGTTGTAGTTGGCGTAATAGGTCGTGTAGCTGGTGGGCGTGAGCGTGAAGCCGATCGACGGATTGAGGCGGGTGAAGGTGTGATCGCCGGTGACGGGGGTTGCGGTGAGAAATCCGTCGCCGTAGTCGCCGGGGTCAGCGTCCACCGAGGTACCGCCGATCGTTTCTCTATTGCGGTTGTAGCGCGCGGCGACCGTCACATGGAGCAGATCGCTCGGCGACAGCGTGTCAGTAAGGTACGTGCCGAGGATTTTGTTGCCGCCGCCCACGGAAACCAGGGGAAAATCGTTGTAGGGGCTCGGCTCGTACACCAGCTGATGGTCCGGCGCGATGCCGCCATACTCGGTCAACTCGTTGAAGTCGTCCTGAGAGTCGTCGTAGTCGAGGCCGACGACACCCTGGTTCTTCCAGCCGAGCACCGCGGCTGATTCGGTCAGCTGCAGTCCGAATCCCTTCGAGCGCTGGGTCAGAGTCGACGTGGAATCCTGGCCGGGCGCGCAATACGCAAGCGTCGCCGGGTTGGCGCCCGAGTCCGTGCAATCGGTCGGGGGCCCGGCGTAGTTACCCTCCAGGTAGAAATCGTTGACGTTGCCGTTGAGCACGCTGGTGCTCACGTGCCGGTAGAACGCATTGCCGGAAAGCAGCAGGTGGCCGCCCAGTATCTGCGTGCCCGTCAGGTTGACGAAGTGCATCAGGTTCTGGGTATAGTCGGGCGTATAGGTCTGCTCGCGCAGGTAGGAGAGCATGCTGAGCGGGGTTGCGCCGTCGCCCCAGAGGAAATCGTCCGCGTACGTATAGCTCAAATGCACGTCGGTCGATTGGGTTTGCCAGCCCGCTTTGCCGAATCCCTGCCAGACCCGCGAGCTGCCGAAATCGCGCCAGCCGGTCTCATCGTAGTAGTTGCCGCTCAGGAAGTAGTCGAAAGGACCCAGCACGCCGCCGGTTTGCGCCTCGAAGGAGTGCCGGCCGAAAGAGCCGTCGTAGGCCTCGATTTCCGTGCCGGGATCGTCACGGCCGTTCTTGGTCTGAATCGAGATTGCGCCGCCGAGCGTGTTCAAGCCGAACACGGGATTGGAGCCCGAGATCAGCGACACGGCGCTGATCGCAGATTCCGGAGTCAGATCCCAGTTGACGGTGTCGCCGAACGATTCATTGACGCGGACGCCGTCGACATAAACGGATAACCCCTCAGGAGTTCCGAGCAGGGGCGAGGCCGTAAAGCCGTGATAGTAGACATCGATCTGGAACGGATTGCCGGCGCTCTCGCTGACGTTGATGCCGCTGAAGTTGTTGTTGAGGTAATCCGCCGTATCCAGCGACTGCACCCGCTGCAGATCCGCGGCAGTCGCCGTCTGGACGTTCGACGGGACCTCGTTCAAGGGCACTCCAAAGCCCTGCAATGGCGTGTTGCCGATGATCAGGACCTGCGGCAATTCCTGCAGCGTCGGCGGGTTGGCGGCGGCGGCGGCGGCATCGGCTGCATTCGCCGGCGGAATACCGGGGTGCAATCCGAGCGCTCCGATGCAGGTGAATGCTGTGAACGAAGCTGCCGGCTTCCAGCTCCCAGGGGTTTTCTTCTCTCGAATCACGCCACCTTACGGTGCAAGACCGCCTGGCGAGGCGACAAGGGAGTTTTTCCCGATTTGGCCCGAGAGGATGCCGCTGGCCGAGGTTGTTCCTCTTTTGGCGCGAGCCGTGACAGTGCCTATCCGTTCGGCGACTCTGCCGAGAGCCCGAGGACGCGCGCGCGGGCCCGCTGCAGCGCGGGATGAGCCGCGTCCACGAGGGCCGCAGCGATGACTTGGCGCAGGTGCGCGTTGCCGCCAGCCGCCGCCTTCAAGAACCAGTCCGCCGCCGCCGCAACGAGCCCTCGCTCGGCGAGGAGCACCGCATAGTTGAACTGGCCGCGAAAGTAGCCGGACCGTGCCGACTGGCAGTACCAGTACGCGGCGTCTTCGGCGCTGCGGCGGCAGCCCCAGCCTTCTTCGAGACATCGGGCGACGAGGTTCATCGCCCGTCCGTGGCCCTGGGATGCCGCCTGCAGGAACCAGCGCAGAGCCCGGGGCCGGTCGTGCGCGACCCCGCGTCCATCGAACAGCAGGTTGCCGAAATTGTACTGCCCCCAGTCGTGGCCGCCCTCGGCCGAGGCACGATAGCTCGCGGCCGCGGCTTCCAGCTCGATCGGCACACCCCAGCCGTTTTCGTGGCAACGGCCCACCATGTTCATCGCCTCGGCGTCTCCCTGGTCTGCGGCGCGCGCGAACCAACCGAATGCCGCCTGCTCGTCCGGCTTCACGCCGCTGCCATCGAGCAGCATCCTGCCCAGACGGATCTGCGCCGCCGCCACCCCGCATTCGGCGGCGCCGCGAACCCAAGCCGCCGCTTCGATCGGATCCCCGGCAAGCAGCGCGTGCAGTGAGCCATAGCTCATGCGTGAGAGACGTGTGAGCCTCTGTTGGTGCTCCTCCATGGTGGCAGACCGCTCGAATTGCGCACGCGTCAAAGCCATCGGCCTTAGACGTCCGCCCACCGACGCAGCAGGTTGTGATAGCAGGCCGTCAGGCGCAGCAATGCCCCGCTATCGGCTCCCGAGGCAGTGAGCTCACGGATGGCCGCATCCATCTCAAAAAGCGTGCTTCGCGCGCCATCGTCACGCACCATGCTCTGTACCCAGAAGAAAGCTGCGACGCGCGCGCCGCGCGTCACGGGCTCGACACGATGGAGGCTGCTGGCAGGGTAGATCACCAGGTCGCCCGCCCCCAGCTTTACCGCGTGTGTCCCGAAGGTGTCCTCGACGACCAGCTCGCCGCCGTCATAGTCCCCCTGCGGGGAGAGGAAGAGGGTGGCGGACACATCAGTACGCAGCCGGTGGTGAGTACCTGGAATCTGGCGCACCGCGTTGTCGACATGGTTGCCGAACGACATGCCCGGCTCGTAGCGATTGAAGAGGGGCGGATAGACGTGACGCGGCAGGGCGGCGCTGATGAAATCGGGATGACGCTCCAGCGCCCGCAGCGTGATCTCTCCCGCCTGCCGCGCCGCGGCCGAGCCCTGGGCGAGCTGCAGATTGTGCTTCACCTGCGACGACTGGAATCCCGCGGTCGCCCGCCCGTCCTCCCAGCTCGCATCCCGCAGCAGCGTAGCGATCGCTGCGAGACGTTCCGCATCGAGCAATCCCGGGATGCGCACGATCATCGCGTCACATCCTCCAGTGAAGCGTCAGAGCGACGCTCCGCCCGGCGCCAGGGATCGCGTGGTTCTCCGCGGCGCTCGTGTAGTAGAGGCCGTCGTAGTAGAGCTTGTTGAGAAGGTTGAAGCCGTTCAGCTGCAGACTGAGTCGCCCGTTGGCCTGGTAGGAGACCATGGCGTTCCAGACGACATAGCCCGCAACGTAGGCGGTCGCGGCGCTGTCGGCGAAGCGGTGGCTCAACCAGTTGCCGCCGCCGCCCACTTCCCAGCCGCCCGGCAGCTCGTACTCGGTCCAGAGATTGAGCGAGTTGTGCGCGGTGTCGGGCATCACTTTGCCGACATCGGCGGCAGTGCCTGAGGCGAGCGTCCGCCCGTCGAGATAGGTGTAGCCGGAGAATAGCTCCCAGTGCTGCGTCAGACGACCGATGGCCTGCAACTCCACGCCCTCGACCCGCTCGTTGCCGTTCAGCACCGTGATCGTGGGATTGTCCGGGTCGTTGGTTTGAGCGTTGTCGACCGCGGTGTGAAAGAGTGCCTGGGTGAGCATCAGCCGGTCGTCCAGCCACTCCGATTTCGCTCCCACTTCGAAGCTCTGGGCCTTGACCGGCCCGAGGTCAGCCGTCTTGGTCGTCAGTGTCAACGCCTCGGCCGATGGGTCGAACGAGGTGCCGAACGAAAAGTAATAGGTTTGCCGTCGGGTCGGCTTGATGACCAGCGAGGCGCGCGGACTGCCCAGGCGGTTTAGCTCATGCAGGCGCTGCAGCGCGCCGCCCCGCACCGTCAGACTTTTATAGCTGGCGGAGAAGTCGTCGTAACGAAAGCCGCCGGTCAGACTCACGTACTGCCCGAGCGCCAGGGTGTCGAGCACATGGGCGCCGCCCGAGGGTGCGGTGGTGTCCTGTCTGGAGCCGATCGGCTCGGCGGGGCGGGTCTCGTTCGGGTCCGGGTCGAGGAGCAGTGTCTCCGGGACCCAATCGTAGTTCGCGTTGAAGGGGTTCGTGTACCGATCGAGGTCGGAGGTCTGACGCGCGATCTCGAGGCCGGTCACTAGCGTGTGCGCAACGAACCCGGTCGTGAAATGTGCCGTCAGATCGAGCTGGTCATCCAGGTTGGTCTGGACCCCGGAGCTGTCCGGGGCATCACGGCCCACCAGAACGGCGTTCAGCGGCGTTGCCGCGGTGGGTGCGTCATCACCGAAGTTCGGCGCTTCGAACTGGTAGTCGAACTCGTAGTGGGCATAGCGCGCGGTGTTGTTGAGAGAAACGTTGTCGTTGAAGTCATGGCGATAGCGGGCGGTAAGGATGTCGACGTCCGTGGTGGCGCTGTCGGAAGCCAGGCCAAAGAATGCGTCTCGGGGAACTGGCGCCGCTCGTCCGTCTACGAACGGGATGCCGGTGTCCAATACGTCGTCTTCCTGCTGATGCAGATACGCTAGAACGAGAGAGTTCCGCTCGCCGATGCCGAACGCGACCGCGGGTGCCACGCCCCAGCGCCGATTGCGGACATCGTCCCGCTCCGCGACGTCGGACGATTGCCCCATCAGATCGAGACGCACTGCGGCCGTCTGCCCGATTGAGGTGTCCAGGTCTGCGGTAGCGCGGTAAAGGTCGTTCGTACCGAGCTCAGTCGAGGCGTTTTCGAAAGGCGTCATGAGCGGCGCCTTGCTGACCTGGTTGATGGCGCCGCCCGTCGAGCCGCGACCGAACAATACCGCCGCAGGTCCCTTGAGGACTTCGATCGACTGCAGGTCGAAATCGTCACGGGTGTAAACCGCTGCGTCGCGAACGCCGTCGAGAAAGAAATCATTGAAGGCCGAGAAGCCGCGCAGATTGACCGTGTCGCCACGCGCCGCGCCCTCACCGGCATTCATCGTAATTCCGGGGACGTTCCTCAGAGCGTCTTCCAGACTAGTCGTTCCCTGCGCGGCCATCAGCTTGCCCGTGACGACCGTGATGGATTGCGGCGCGTTCTGCTCGCTCTCGGACAGCTTATCGTGCAGGAACGTCCGCACACCGTTCACGGTAACCTCGGTGAGTTGGTCGTCGCTGTCATCCGAAGTCTGCGCGGACGGCTGCGATGGCGGGGCTGCGGCAGGATACAAAACCCTCTCCCGTAATGCGGATCAGAATTCAAATGATAATCATTCTCATCCGTATTGCAAGAGAGGCCGCACTGGAGCCCGAATTCAGCGGGTGGTCGGATCCAGTTAGAGCAACGCCTGCACGGCTTGCTTGATTCCGGCGGGATCGAGCCCCTGATGGCCCATTTGCTGCCACAGCCCGCCGGAGCCTTCGCGGTTGGTGCCGATGTGGTTGTAGCGCCCTTTGAAGCCGGCCTGCAGCAGGTAGCTGCCGAAGCGGCTGCCGAGCCCGGTGCTGACGTTCCATGCCTCGGCGACGAGCACGAAGGGCGCGGCTCGCGAGCCGCTTCATGACCTCCCGATCCACCACGTTCAGCGTCGGCTTGTTGATGAGCCCCACCTTTACGCCCTTCTCCTGCAGAGTCGATGACGGCATCGAGGGCGCGGTAGACGGTCTCTCCCATGGCGACGACGTAACCGCCGCCCGGTGGCGCTTCACGCACGATGTAGTCCTTGCCCGGCTCGAACGGCTTGCCCTGATAGAGGGGCTTGCCGTCCTTATCCAGGATGTCCGGCACCGGCGCGCGGGTGGTGAAGACGAATCGCAGCCCGGGATCAGTGAAGATGCGCTTGACGCAGGCGGCGAACTGATGCTGGTCGACCGGGAAGTAGAGCCGGGTCGTATCCTCGCCATGCCCGGGCTTCAGGCCGCCGTCGGCGAACATGCTGTTGATGCCGAAGTGGCAGGTGTTGTCGGCCATGTCGTCGACGCCGCTATGGCTGAAGTGCGCCAGCACGTTGGAGAAGTTCAGGCGGGCCATGGTGATTTCGCTGACGCACATCTCGAGGAACGCGCTGAAGGTGGCGAAGATGCCCTGCCGGCCGGCGCTCCGAGCCGAAGCCGGCCGCGGCCGAGAAGTTGCCGCGCTCCATGATGCCGCCGCGAACGAACACCTCCGGATGCTCCTTGCGGATGTGGTGCAGCCCGCAGGAACCCTCGAGGTCGTTGTCGAAGACCTCGCACGCTCGCGACGCGCTGGCTGTCGCTCATGCCGTCGAGGATCTCGTTGATGATCTTGCCGAAGTCGTCGCGGTTCTTGCCGACGCCGGACGAGCCTCTGGAAGGTCAGCGGGCTCTTGTCGGGCTTGGCCGCCTTCAGCATGGCGATCGCCTGCTCGTAGCCGCCGCGCTTCTCGAGATATCCGATCGCCGTCTCCGGCTTCAGCACTTCGTGGGCGTGCGGGCTGCCCTCGGCTCCGTCGATGCCCGGCGCCATCGGCCGCTTGATGACCAGTGCGCGCGGCAGCGTGTCGTGAAAACGCGCGGCACGAGATCCACGTACAGCGCGTCGAGGTCCTCGCCCATGGTCGTCTCGGTGCGTCAGGCCGTAGCCGGCAAGCGTGCGGCTCAAATCGTAGCCGGTCATGTACTCCTGAGGGTGGCCGGCGATGGTGACGTTGTTGTCGTCGATCAGCACTTTGATGTTGAGCTGCTGCGCAACCGTCAGGCGCGCCGCCTCGGCGTCGTCGCCCTCCATCTGGCTGCCGTCGGAGCCGAGCAGCACGACCGCCTTGCCGGGATTCGCCATCGCGACGCCATTGCAGAAAGCCCACATGTGGCCGAGGCGGCCGGAGCTGAACTCGACGCCGGGCGTCAGCATCTTCTCCGGGTGCCCCGGCAGTCCGCTGTCGAATTCGCGATAGTGCAGCAGTCGCTCCGCGGGCATCGCGCCCTCCAGCACTGAGAGCAGATACTGGGTGGCGACGCGGTGGCCGGCCTCGTCGTAGAAAACCGGCACGATCGGCGCCCCGTTGGCGATGAATGCCCGGATGATCGTCATCTCCGGCACCGTGTCGTACGCCCCGCCCGTGTGCCCGGAAAGACCCTTGGCGCCCGCCAGGGCCGTGAAGAACACGATCGTATCGCGGCACAGCTGGATGTTGTGGCGCAGATCCGCTTTCTGCGCATCCGTGAGAGTGCTGAGTTTCGGATCGAGCTTGAGCGGCCGCAGCTGTCTGAGATCGATCGGGAAGGTTTCTGCCGCCATAGCACTGCCTCGGGAGTCCGCTGGTCCGTGGCTCGATACTAGCGCATGAGCCGCTCGAAAATGTATGGCACGAACGTATCGGGGCCGTGACGCGCGGCAGCGCTTGACCTTCCAGCGGGGGGAGGGTCTATATAGATTCCAGTTAACTGGAAGGAGTGGCTCGATGGCTGTACAAGGCTCGAAGGACGCCGCCGCAGCGGTGGTGCTCGCGATCTCGGGCATGACCTGCGGCGGCTGCGCCGGCGCAGTGACCCGCGCCCTGGCCGCGGTGCCCGGTGTAGTCGAGGCGCGGGTGGACCTGGCCGGGGGCCGCGCCAGCGTGACCGGGACGGCCCGCGCGGAGGACCTCATTGGTGCCGTGCGGGCCGCCGGCTTCGACGGCGGCCTTGCCTGAGCGATGCGGCACGCGCTCGCAATCTCAGGGATGACCTGCGCGACCTGCGCGTTGCGGGTCGAACGGGCGCTTTCGGCGGCACCCGGCGTCCGGCGTGCGGAGGTGAATCTCGCCACCAACCGGGGCTCGGTGGAAGGCGAGGCCGAGCAGCTCCGGCCTGCCGATCTGATCGCCGCGGTCCGTCGGGCCGGATACGAGGCGGAGCTTTTGACGGGCGACCGGGAGCGGGATCGCGAGATCGCGGCGGCTGAGGCGCGCCGGATGCAAGCCGAGAGCCGCCGCCTCGCGGTCGCGGCCGTGCTGAGCATTCCGTTCCTCGCGCCCATGGTGGGCGTTACGCTCCCCGGCTGGCTGCAGCTCGTGCTCGCGACGCCCGTTCAGTTTCTCATCGGGGCGCGGTTCTATGTCGGTGCCTGGAAGGCGGTCCGGGCGCGCATGGGGAACATGGATCTGCTGGTGGCGCTCGGCACCTCCGCAGCTTACTTCTACAGCCTCTACCTACTGCTGGCACGCTTGGCCGGGACAGGGCTCTACTTCGACTCCGCCGCCGTGGTCATCGCCCTGGTCAGCGCGGGCAAGTGGCTGGAGGCGCGCGCCAAGCGCTCCACCACGGAGCAGATCAAAGCGCTGCTGTCGCTGCGGCCGGAGCGGGCGCGCGTCGTCCGCGGGGAGGAGGAGATCGAGATTCCCGCGAATGCAGTGGCCGTCGGTGATGTCGTGGTAGTGCGGCCCGGCGAGCGGCTTCCGGTCGATGGTGTTGTCGTCGGTGGGCACAGCGAAGTCGATGAGAGCCTGCTGACGGGCGAAAGCCTGCCGGTCGCGAAAGTGCCGGGAGACAAGGTGACGGGCGGCTCCATCAACGGTCACGGACTGTTGCGCATCGACACCACGGCGGTCGGCATCGAATCGACGCTATCGCGGATCATCGCGCTCATCGAAGGCGCGCAGGTCAGGAAGGCTCCGGTGCAACATCTCGTCGACCGCGTCGCGGCGGTCTTCGTCCCGGTCGTCCTGGCCATCTCCGTGGCGGCGCTTCTCGGATGGTGGCTCATTGCCGGTGAGTTCACGGCCGGACTCATTGCCGCGGTGTCGGTGTTGGTTATCGCCTGCCCGTGCGCACTCGGCCTCGCCACGCCCACGGCGCTCATGGTCGGTACCGGCGTCGCGCGCGAAGGCCGGTATTCTCATTCGCGACGCGGAGGCGCTCGAGCGCGCGCATCGGCTCGATACGCTGGTTCTGGACAAGACCGGGACGGTCACCGAGGGTAAGCCTGCCGTAACCGAAGTCATTCCCAGCGGCGTTTCGGAGGGTGAACTCCTGCGGATCGCGGCGGCAGCGCAGGCTGGCAGCGAGCATCCGCTTGCTCGTGCCGTGCTGGCGAGGGCTCGGGAGGTCGGCTCGCAGGACTCTTCACCGCTGCCGCTCGAGGATTTCCAGAGCCACGCCGGCCTGGGACTGACGGCTCGCGTCGGGGGAACGCGCGTGGTCATCGGCAACCGCCGCCTGATGCAGCAACATCACATTCGCGCCGCCGCTGGCGAATCGGAGGCGGCACGGCTGGAAGCGCTTGGGCGGACCGTGATGTGGGTGGCGGCACTCGATCCACAGCCGACCTGGCTGGGCCTGATCGGCGTCGCGGATCCGATCAGGCCGGAGGCGGCAGCGGCGGTGAGTCATCTCGATGCGATCGGCATCGAGACCGTGCTCCTGACCGGCGACAACGAGCGGACCGCGGCAGTGGTGGCGGCGCAGCTAGGGATTCGCCGTGTGCTCGCGGGCGTTTTGCCGGCGGAGAAGGCGGCCGAGGTGCGGCGGCTCCAGGGACAAGGCCGACAGGTGGGAATGGTGGGCGACGGCGTGAACGACGCGCCCGCTCTTGCCGCGGCCGATGTCGGCTTCGCCGTGGGCACGGGCGCGGATATCGCGATGCAGACGGCGGGCGTGACGCTGATGCGGGGCGATCCGCGCCTTCTGGGTGACGCCATCGCGGTGAGTCGGGCAACCTACCGCAAGATCCGGCAAGGACTTTTCTGGGCATTCATTTTCAACGTCATCGGCTTGCCGGCGGCGGCTTTCGGACTGTTGAATCCCGTAATCGCCGGCGCGGCCATGGCGCTGTCTTCCGTCACCGTCGTGTCGAACGCGCTGCTGCTGCGACGCTGGCGTCCGGCAGCCGCCCATAGAGCGTGAGATGAAGAGCAGAGCTGTCGTGACAATAGGGCAGGCTTCCGTAAGCTCGGGCGTGCCGCCGAAGACCATCCGTTTCTACGAGCAGCTGGGCCTCGTGAAGCCCGCTGAGCGTCTCGCCAATGGTTACCGGGCATACGATGAGAGCAACGTTCAGACGCTGCGTTTCATTCGCCGCGCGCGTGACCTCGGCTTTTCGCTGCCGGAGATAGACAAGCTTCTGGCGCTGTACCGCAACCGCCGGCGCGCGAGCGAGGACGTAAAGCGCCTCGCGCTCGCGCATATTGCCGACGTCGATCAGAAGATCGCCGAGCTCACACGGATTCGCGACACGCTCACGGAGCTCGCCCGGCACTGCCACGGGGATCAGCGCCCGGATTGCCCGATTCTGGAAGACCTCGAGCGCCCGCGGTCCTAGCGGGCCGAAGCGCCGTGTAACCTTTCCGGTGTTCCGGGGTTATACGGCCATGTGTGCTGGATGACGGGGATTATCAGATGGTCTCGAGCAAATCGAAACAATGGGTTGCGGCGCCTCTGGCCGCGCTTCTGCTGCTCGCCGCATCGAACGGCGTCCAGGCAAAGGGCTGCCTCAAGGGTGCCGCCGTAGGCGCCGTGGCGGGGCATGTCGCACACCATCACGCGGTGCTGGGCGCGGCGGCCGGCTGCATCGTCGGCCACCACCTGGCAAAGAAGAAGGAGCGCGAGGAAAGGGAGCAGCGCAAGGAGCAGCGGCGGCAATTGCAGCAGACCGGCGCCTAGCCTCCGCGGGTCATCTCGCGCGGTAAATATCCGGGTCGAGGCGCTCCATGTGCCGCTCGGGTTGCGCGACGGGCGAGAAGCCGAACTGTCGATAGAGGCCATGCGCGTCGGCGGTCACGAGGCTCCAGCGGCGAAGGCCTTGAAGCTTCGGGTGGTCCATGATCATTGCGAGCATGGCCTTGGATAATCCCTGTCCGCGGTGGTCCTCGAGCACGTATACGTCGCAGACATAGCAGAACGTCGCATAGTCTGAGATCACGCGGACGAGGCCGACTTGCGCGCTGGCGGTGTCGTAGGCGCCAACGCACAGCGAGCTTCGAACGGCCCGTCTCACGATCTCGAAGGGAATGCCTTCCGACCAATAGGCTCTAGTGAGATACGCGTGTATAGCGCGCAGGTCGAGGCGGTTTGAGTCGTCAGAGATGGTGTACGAGCCAACGTGACGGACGGACAAGGATGTACCTTCAAATCCAGACGTCGTTCTGCGCCGTGCGCTCGCCACCCGCATGGCCGGTATTCAGGGTGCCGCGCGGCTCTATCAACATGAGCTTCACCTCTCCCTCGGCGCACGGCCTATGCCTGACTCCCTTCGGAACGACGTACATCTCGCCGGCGGCAAGGCGGAGGACTCCGTCCTCGAACTCGAGGCGCAGCGTGCCCTCCAGAACGATGAAGGTTTCGTCCGTTTCCGGATGATCGTGCCAGATGAAATCGCCCTCGAGGCGCGCCAACTTGAACTGGTAGTCGTTCATCTCGGCGATGACCTTGGGCTGCCACTGCTCGCGGAAGAGCGAGAACTTCTGCTGCAGGTTGATCGGTCGATGGTTCATGGGTGCCTCCCGCCGGCAATGATCATCGCCGGCAGATCGACACAATAACAGATACACTTTTCTCACTCTGCGACCGGAACAGATGGGGCCCGCCATGGGGACGAATTTGCGCCACCGATACGAGCTGCTGGCTGACGTCATCGCCCAGGCCGTCGAGGGAGGCACGCTCCTGCCCGGCACGCGCGCACCCTCTCTGCGCAGCCTCTGCAAGGATCACGGCGCCAGTCTTTCGACCGCCCTTCAGGCTTATCAGCTTCTCGAGGACCGCGGCGTCCTGCAGGCGCGGCCACGCTCGGGTTTCTACGTCGCGCGGCGCCCGACGACCGCACTGCGCGCGCCCGCCGTTTCGAGCCCGTCCGGGACACCCACCCGCATCTCGATTTCGACCACCGTCCAGCGGCTGCTCGAATATGCGGCCGACCCGCGGCTGGTCCCGCTCGGTTGCGCCATTCCGAGCGCCGAATTGCTGGCCGGCGGGCGCCTCGATCGCTTCCTGGCCCGGGCGGCGAGACTCAAGGGCGCGCAGTACAACATCTACGCCCACCCCAAAGGCGACCTGCAACTGCGGCAGGAGATCGCTCGCCGCGCGCTGCGATGGGGCCAGGGCGTCTCGCCAGAGGACATCATCGTCACTTGCGGCTGCACCGAAGCACTGGCGTTGTCCCTCAGGACAGTGGCCCGACCCGGTGATGCCATCGCGATCGAGTCCCCGGTTTATTTCGGTCTGCTCCACATCCTCGAGGCCCTTTCTCTGCAAGCGCTCGAGTTACCGACCGACCCGGCCACCGGCATCGATCTCGCGGCGCTCGAGCGAACGCTGAAGCAAAAGGCCGTAGCGGCCTGCCTCTTTTCGTCCAGCTACAACAATCCGCTCGGCTGCACCATGCCGGACGATAAAAAAAGGCAGGTGATGCGTCTTCTGGCGAAGCACCGCATTCCGCTCATCGAGGACGACATCTACGGCGATATCTACTTCGGCGCCGACCGGCCGAAGCCGTTTGCGACCTTCGATCCATCGGGCAACAGCATCTACTGCAGCTCGTTCTCGAAGACGATTGCGCCCGGGTACCGCGTCGGCTGGCTCGCTACGGCGCGCCATGCGCAAACGATCCTCGAGCACAAGCTCGCCTCGACGCTCTCCGGTCCGGCGCTGCCACAGGCGGCGCTCGCCGAGTTCCTCTCCTGCGGCGGCTATGACAGCCATCTGCGGCGGATTCGCCGGGTATTTGCCGAGAGCATCGCCCGCATGACGAGCGTGATCGAGCAGGCGTTTCCGCCCGGGACGCGAGTGAGCCGCCCGGCCGGCGGCTTCGTGCTATGGGTGCAGTTGCCCCACGAGATCGATACCCGCCCGCTCTTCGATGCCGCGCTCGCTCGCGATGTCTGCTTTACGCCGGGCGATGTCTTCTCGGCCGGCAGGCGCTACCGCAACTGCCTGCGCCTGAGCTGTGGCCATGGTTGGGACGCCAGGATCGAAGCCGGATTGAGATTGATCGGAGAGCTCGCGCGCCGCGGCCGCGGCTGACAGGTCAGTTCTTCACGGCCTGCCACGCCTGCTCGGCGGCCGGCGATAACTTGTCCATGTGTTTCAGGAAGAGCGCCACGGTCCACATCTGCTGATCCGACAGCGTCGCCTTCCAGGACGGCATGCTCGTCCAGCGGATGCCGTGAGCGATTTTCCAGTAGGTCACGCCCTCCGAGTCATCCTCCACACCGTCGGCGGCGAGTTGCGGTGGCCGCGGGTACTCGCCCTTGGCAATTGGGCTGGCGGACGCGTCTCCGGCCGCGGTGCCGTGACAGACGGCGCAGTGCTGGCCGTAGAGTTGGATTCCCGCGATCACATTGGCGTCCGTCAAGGGCACGGGATTCGGGGTCGTCGGCGCCTCTTTCGCCAGGGTGGCATGCAGCGACATTCTCGCCGCCCACGTTTCCAGCGGCAGGGGTCCGGAGTCTGCGCTCGCGGGAATCATGCCCTTGGCGAGAATCACGTAGATGCATGCCACGGCGGCAAGGATCGTCACAATGACGCCGACAATGAAGGCTTTGATCATGGGCCAATCCTCGATTGAGTTGCTTCTTGAAGGACCGCCGGACCCACCCTAGCCAATCGACCTCCGGCGCGCAATCGCCTGCCTGCAGCGGTCAAGCTGCCGTTCTCGACGCAAGACGCGCGGGCATGCTAGTATCCGCGGCCCGGCGCAGGGCGGCCATTTTCCTCATGGCATTTCGCGACCCCAGCGCCCGGTATCTCGCGGCGCGCCCGTAGCTCAGTTGGATAGAGCGCATGGCTACGAACCATGAGGTCGGGAGTTCGAATCTCTCCGGGCGCGCCATTTCTCAATACTGTTCAGCACTGCGTGAGCCCTGGGGTCGTGTGGCGTATCCTCGGGGCTGCGGCGGAGCGAGCGAACGGATGGAAGGCGAGGCAATCAACCGGCTGCTGGTGGTCGACGACGAGGCGGCGCAGGTCCAGGCCCTGTGCCACACACTCGAGGACGAGGGCTACTCGGTCAGGGGATTCACCAGCGCGGCTGCGGCGCTGACCGCGCTGCACGCCGGCGCTTTCGACATCGTACTGACCGATCTCACCATGCCCGGCATGGACGGGATTGCTTTCCTCAACGCGGCGCGGGCGATCGACCCGGGGCTCGCCGGCATCGTCATGACCGGGCACGGCACCATCGCGACTGCCGTGGAGGCAATGAAGGCCGGCGCGCTCGACTACATCCTCAAGCCCTTCGATCTGCGTGTGATCCTGCGAGTGCTGGCGCGTACCCAGGCCATGCTGCGGTTGCGCCGCGAGAATGCGGCTCTCCTCGAGCGGCTGTCGGCGCGCACGGAGGAGCTCGAAGCCGCCAATCGCGACCTCAGCGTTGCGAACCGAGAGCTCGAAGCGTTCAGCTACTCCGTGTCCCACGACCTGCGCGCACCGCTGCGCACGATCGACGGGCTGGTGCGCGTGGTGCAGGAGGATTTCGCCGCCGGCATTCCGCCCGAAGCACGCCGGCACCTCGACACCATCTCCGCTCAGGCAGCGCGCATGAGTGAGCTGACGGAGGACCTGCTGCGACTCGCGCGCCTCGGCCGCGAGCCACTGAGCAAGCACCCGGTCGACATTCGCGGCCTCGTGCAGGAGGTCGTCCGCGAGCTGCACGCCGCCGAGCCGGCGCGCCAACTCGACATCAGGATCGGCGAGCTGCCGGCCGCAGAGGCCGATCCGTCGTTGTTGCGCCAGGTATGGGTGAACCTGGTGGCCAACGCGCTGAAGTTCACGCGCCGCCGCGAAAGCGCGCTCATCGAGATAAGCGGCGCCGCGCACGCCGGTGACAAGGGCCGCGGCCCGGGAGGGGCCGAGCACAAGCTGTACTCGATTCGGGATAACGGCGCGGGCTTCGATCCGCGCCGCGCCGAGCGGCTGTTCGGCATCTTCCAACGTCTGCACGCCGCGAAAGACTTCGAGGGAACAGGAGTGGGCCTGTCGCTCGCACGGCGCATCATCGAGCGCCACGGCGGCAGCATCTGGGCGGAGAGCGAGCCCGATCGGGGCGCGGCATTCCACTTCACGCTTCCCTGATGTAAGTTCTCGCTGATGCCCAACCGCTCATCTCCTTCCCGCTCCGGGATCCTGTCGCTGCTCCTTGCCGCCGCCACTCTTGTCGCGGTTCCGGCGCACGCTCAGTGGCGTGCGCTCCAGACGCTGCAGCAGCGTGGGGCGCTCGTGTCGGCAGCAGCCATAGACCTTGATGGCGACGACACTATCATCGAGCAGCTCGATGCGACGCAACGCCTCACTCCAGCCTCGCTGACCAAGCTCGCTACCGCCGCGCTCGCACTGCAGACGTGGCCGGCGGACAAGATGTTTGATACGCATCTGCTCGCCAACGCCCCTATCGTCCGCGGCCGGGTGACGGGCGATCTGATCCTGGAAGGCGCGGGCGACCCGTCGCTGGACGATGAGTCGCTGTGGCAGCTCGCCGCGCAGATACGCGGCGCCGGCGTCGAAGTCGTGAGCGGCGACCTGTTCGTCGATCCCGCACCTTTTGGCGTCGTGACCTGCGAGACCGAGGACCGCTGCCACGCACTCGAGAGCAGCGACTCGGCGTACAACGCGCCGCTCGCCTCGATCGGTGTCGATTTCGGCAACTGGTGCATGGTCGTACGGCCGACGACGCCGGGTGCCGCGGCGCTCGTGCGCGGCTGCGGCGTCACGCGGCTGCCCATTGCCGTACAGGGACAGATCCGCACCGTGGCGCGGGGCCGAAGGCAGACACTGTGGATCGAGCGGCGCACCAGCCCCGGCGGTGACGACACGCTGCAGGTCGGTGGCGACGTGCCCATGGGCGACGATCAGACCGTGTACCGCTCCATGTCGAATCCATCGCTCGGAGTAGGCCTGCTGCTGCGGGAAACGCTGCGCGAAATCGGCGTCGAGGTCGCAGGACCGGTGGTCGTTCGCGCCAGCCAACCGCCGGCAGGCAGCTACGCGCTGGGCGATATCGAGGGGCTCAGCCTGCGCGAGCAGCTCGGCCGCATGCTCCGTTTTTCCAACAACTACATCGCCGACGTGCTCACCATGGACATGGCTGCGAGTGTCGACGATCATCCGCCGCAGGCGTTGGCGTCGGCGGGCCAACTGCTGTCGGACTTCGTGCAGCGGGTCCAGGCGCGGTACCGTCCCGCCTCCCGCGTGGCGCCGCCGATCTATAGCGGCAGCGGCCTCACCACCGACAACCGCCTCTCCGCCAACGATCTCGTCCGCCTGCTCGCCTACCAGTATCACGATGCGCGCCGCTTCCCCGCGTTCTACGGCGGACTGGTCGTGCCACGCGATGCTCCGTTCGGCTTTCTGCGCCAGGGTGGCCCGGCATGGCTCGACCGCGTGGCGCTGAAGACCGGCACTCTGGACGAGCCCCGCTCGGTCTGCGGAATCGCCGGCTATCTGCGCAAGCGCAACGGCGGCTGGATCGCCTTTGCGGCCATCGTCAACGGCGGGCCCGAGTACCAGCACGTGCCTCTCTTCCAGGCGATCGCGGCCGAGCGTACCGACATCGAGTCGCTGCTCAGCAAATACTGACAGGCTCCAGGGCGCTCGCCATCGACAAGTCGACGCAGAATCCGCCCAGCGATCACTGGGGAGAGCGCATGCCACGCTCTCTCGGTCCCTGGGGCGCGACGGCCGTCGTCGTCGGCGTCACAATCGGCAGTGGCATCTTCCGGGTGCCGGCCACGGTTGCGGCGCAACTACATGCGCCCGGGCCCGCCATGCTCTGCTGGTTGATCGGCGGGCTCGTCAGCCTTTGCGGCGCGCTCTCGGTTGCCGAGCTCGGCGCGGCGCTGCCGCGATCGGGCGGGATATTCGCTTACCTGCTCGAATGCTTCGGCCCGGTGCCCGCTTTTCTCTATGGGTGGGCCTGTCTCACGGTCATCACACCCGCCGCCCTGGGCGCGACCTCGACCATCTTCGCCGAGTATCTCGGCTATTTCCTGCCGATCTCGCCGGCCGGAGTGCACTATGTTGCCGCGCTGACGATTGCCTTGATGGGCGTCATCAATTACATCGGCTTGCGGCGTGCCTCGGCCGTCATGAACATCACGACTGCGGTGAAGCTCATCGCGGTCGTCGTGTTGGGGCTGCTGGCATTCACGGCGGTCCGTGCGCCGCAAACGCACTCTCTGCCGGTGGCGGCCACGGCACACATCGCCAGCCTATCTTTGATCGCGAGCGCGCTGATCCCGGTGCTCTGGACTTACGACGGATGGTCTAACCTCACGTCCGTGGGAGGAGAGGTGTCGCGTCCACAGACGACATTGCCCTTCGGTTTGGTCCTCGGCACTGCTTGTGTCGTGCTGGTGTACGTAGTGCTCAATCTCGGGTTCTGGCACGCGTTGTCAGCTTCGGAAATGGCCGGCTCGCCGCTGGTTGCCGCGACTGCCGCGGCGCGCATTCCGGTGATCGGCAGCGCCGGTGCCGGTCTGGTGGCCGCCCTGGTGCTGGTGTCCAGCTTCAGCGGACTGAACGGCTCGATGATGACCGATCCCAGGATCATCTACGGCATGGCCGACCGTGGGCTCTTCTTCGGTCCCGTGGCACGCGTCTCGCCGCGGTTCAAGAGTCCCTCGGTGGCGATCGCACTGTCGGTGGCCTTCGGTTGCGTGTACGTGCTGCAGAACGATTTCGCGCAGCTCGCCGACCGCTTCGTTCTCGGGGAGTGGCCGTTCTATGCACTGAGCGTCGCGGGCGTGTACGTGTTGCGGCGCAAGCGGCCGGACCTGCCGCGGCCGTACCGCGTTTGGGGCTATCCGCTGCTGCCGGCGCTGTTCCTGCTCGCCTCCGTCGCCTTGATGGGCAACGCGCTCGTCACCGATCCCCGGGATACGGGAATCACACTGCTCATCATCGCCATCGGCCTGCCCGCCTACGCCGTATGGAAGTGGCTCGACCGCTAAGGATTTTCCGCGGGCGGCGGACTGATCTCACTCCGGCCCGGCTCATCGAGCACATCGCCGAGGAGGCGACGGATCGCCACGTAACACACCGGGATCAGCAGCACTCCGAGGACCGCGGCGGTGAGCATGCCGCCCACCACGCAAGTGCCGATGTCATGCCGGCCGTTCGCGCCCGCGCCGCTCGAAGTGACCATCGGAAAGACGCCGAGGATGAAGGCGAACGAGGTCATGATGATGGGCCGGAAACGCAGTCGCGCCGCCTCCAGCACGGCGTTGTGAAGGCTGCGCCCGTTGCGCTGCTCGGTGACCGCGAACTCCACGATCAGAATCGCGTTCTTGGCGGTCAGCCCGATGATGGCGATGAGACCCACCTTGAAGTAGACGTCGTTCGGGAGCCCCCGGGCGAGCGTCGCCAGGGTACTGCCGATGAGTCCCACGGGCACGGCAAACAGCACCGACGCTGGGATGCTCCAGCTCTCATAGAGCGCTGCAAGCGCGAGATAGACGACGAGGATCGACAGTGCGAAGAGCGCCGGCGCCTGCGCAGCCGAGACGATCTCCTGCAGCGACTGGCCCGCCCAGTCGTAGCCGAAGCCATGCGGCAGGTACGTTTTGACCAGGCGTTGCATTTCGTCCATCGCCTGACCGGAGCTGTAGCCTGGCGCTGCCGTGCCGAAGACTTCTTCCGCGGGGTAGCCGTCGTAGCGTGTCAGCGCCGGCGCGGCGATGACCCACTGCGCCTTGACGAAATCGGACAGCGGGATCATGGCGCCGTTGGCGCCCGCGAGATAGTAGTGCTGCAGGGCGTCGGGACCCATGCGATAGGGGGCGTCGGCCTGCAGCAGAACCTGTAGTACGCGGCCGTCATAGATGAAGTTGTCGGCGAACACCGGCGCCAGCATTAGCTGCAGTGCCGTGTAGGCGTCATTGACCGAGACGCCCATCGATTGGGCCTGCGTCCGGTCCACGGTGAGCAGCAGCTGCGGCTGCGGCGGAATGTCGTTGACTCTCACCTCCGACAGTATCGGGTCGCTGGCGGCGCGGGCGATCAGCGAATTCTGCGCGTCGGTCAGTGCGGCCCGTCCGAAGCCGCCGCGATCCTCCAGGTAGAAATCGAATCCGCCGAACTCCCCGAGGCCGCGGATCGCCGGCCGGTTGGTGACGAACACCTGGGCGTCGTGGATCTTCGATTGCAGCGCCGTGTTGGCCCAGCTCACGAACTCATCCGCCGTCTGACTGCGCTGGTTCCAGGGAATGAGGTGGATGAAGGCGCGGCCGGAGCTTTCCGAGTTGCCGGCGAAACCCTCGCCGGCGATGTTGAATACGTCGTGGGCCGCATGGTCGCCGATGAGGATGTGGTACACCTGCCCCAGCACCTGCTCGGTGCGCTGCAGCGTGGCACCCGCCGGCAGCTCGACACTCGCCATGACATCGCTCTGGTCCTCTTCCGGCACGAAGCTTCCCGGGAGCCTGACGAAGAGGAACACGCCCAACACCAGCAGCACCGCATATCCGATCAGCCAGCGCGGCAGGTGCGTGACGGACTGGAACACGCGTCGCACGTAGGCGGAGCGGATGCCGTCGAAAATCCTGTTGAACGCGCGGAAGATGATGTTGCTCTTGGCCGGCCCGGCTTGCAGCAGCGTGGCGCAGAGCGATGGTGTCCAGGAGAGTGCGAAGAATGCGGAAAACAGCATCGAGAGTGCGATCGTGAGCGCGAACTGCCGATAGATCACGCCGGTGCTGCCGGTCTGCATGGCGCTCGGGATGAAGACCGCCGCGAGCACCAGGGTGATGGCGACGATGGCGCCGCTGATCTGGCGCATGGCCTTGCGCGCCGCCTCCTTGGGCGGCAGATGCTCCTCGTGCATGATGCGATCGACGGCCTCCACGACCACGATGGCGTCGTCGACGACGATGCCGATCGCGAGCACCATGGCGAAGAGGGTGAGCTGGTTGATCGAGTACCCGAGCGCATACACGCCGATCAGCGCGCCGAGCAACGCGGTGGGGACGACGAGCATGGGAATGATCGTGGCGCGCAGGCTCTGCAGGAAGATCAGCATCACGATGAAGACCAGGCCGATCGCCTCGAACAGGGTGAACATCACGTCGTGAATGGCTGCCTTGATGAAAAGCGTCGTGTCGACCGGCGCGAACCAGGTCACGCCGGGCGGAAATGACCTCTGCAGCAGCGCCATCTCCGCATTCACGGCTTTCATGACTGCCAGCGCATTGGCGCTCGGCAACGCCTCGACGCCGAAGGCGGCGACGGGCGTGCCGTTGACCTGGGTGCCGAAGGAATAGTTGTTCAGCCCGAGGCCGATCTTCGCCACATCGCCGAGCCGTACCGAAGTGCCGTTGGCATTGGTGCGCAGCAGGATGTTCCTGAACTGGTCGATGGAGCTGAATTGGCCCTGGGTCGTGACGGTGGCGGTAGTCTGCTGGCCTTCGGTCGCCGGCGCCGCGCCGACCGAGCCCGCGGCGATCTGAATGTTCTGGCCCTGCACGGCATTCAGAGCCGCGGCTGCCGACAGGCCGTAGGCATGCAGCTTGTCCGGATTGAGCCAGATCCGCATCGCGTAATCGGAGCCGAACAGGTTGGCGGAGCCCACGCCGTTGATGCGCTCGATCGGGTCGAGGACGCGCGAGGCGACCAGGTGGTTGAGCTGCGCGGCATCCGGCCCGCCGGCGACCGAGCGCAGTGCGATCACCGCCAGAAAGCCGGCGCTCGTCTTGTTGATCTGCAGCCCCTGCTGGTTCACTTCCGCGGGCAGAAGCGGCTCCGCGAGCGAGACCCGGTTCTGCGTCTGCACCTCGGCGATGTCAGGGTTGGTGCCGGTGGCGAAGGTGAGGGTGATCTGCGCCTGGCCGAAGCTCGACTGCGCGGTGAAATAGAGAAGGTTGTCGATACTGGTGAGCTGCTGCTCGATCACCTGTGTGACCGTGGCTTCCACCGTGCTCGCGTTCGCGCCGGGGTAGCTGGCACTGATATTGACCTGCGGCGGGGCGATGTCGGGATAGGAGTCACTCGGCAGCCGCGACAGGGCGATTCCGCCCAGCAGCATGACGAGCAGGGCGATGACCCAGGCGAAGACCGGCCGGTCGATGAAAAACTGCGACACGCGCAGCTCCTACCGGGCGGTGTCGGCGGCGGCCACGCGATTCGGCGCCGTCGCTGGCGATACTGCCACGGCGGCGGCCTTTGGTATGGCGTCCGCCCTCGGCTCCTCGATGGCGGCGACCTTCGCGCCCGGAGTTGCACTCTGGATGCCCGCAACGATGACCCGGTCACCGGCCGCGAGCCCGCTCGACACGATCCAGTCGATTCCGGAGGCCCCTTCGGTTTTCACGCGCTTCTCGACGACGGTGTTGTCGGTACCGACGGTGAGGACATACGCGCCCTGATTGTCGCGCTGCAGCGCTGCCTGCGGCACCAGGAAAGCATGCTGCGCGAAGCCGACCGTCACCAGCACGTTGACGTACATGCCCGGGAGGAGGGCGTGGTCTGGATTCGGGAGGATGCCGCGCAGTGCGGCCGTACCAGTGCTCGGATCGACGGTGACGGCATGAAAGTCGAGAACCCCGGGGACGCCGTACGGCGTGCCGTCGGAAAGAGTGAGCTGTACCTTCGCCTCACTGCCGCTTGCCGCGGTGACGTCACCGGATTGCTGCTCGCTAGTGAGCTGCTCGATCTGGGTCGCGGGCTCGTCGAAATTCACGTAGATGGGATCCAGCTGGTCGACAGTGGTCAGCAGCGTCGGCGTGCCTTGTCCAACCAGCGCGCCCTCGGTCACCTGCTGCTCGCCTGCGATGCCTGCGATTGGCGATGTTACGTTGGTGTAACCGAGGTTGATGCGCGCCGACTCGACGTTAGCCTCGGCTTGTTTGACCGCGGCGGCGGTGGAACGTTCCGTCGCCTCGTCCGTATCGAGCTGCTGCTCCGAGACCAGGTGGCTCGTAATGAGGTCACGGTCACGTTGCGCATTGGTGTGAGCGTTGACGGCGCTGGCCCGTGCCTGGGCGAGAGCCGCAGCGGCTGCATCGAGCGCCGCCTGGTAGGGCGCCGGATCGATCTCGAAGAGCGGCTGGCCGGTCTTTACTTCCGTCCCTTCCTTGTAGAGCCTCCGCAGGAGGACACCCGATACCCGGGCGAGCACGTTCGCCTCGCGATAGGCGGACAGGCGTCCGGTGAAGCTGCTCGTGAGCGCGACCTGTTGCGGCTCGACCGCGACTACGGTAACCGGTGGGGGTGCAGCCTGCGGGGCGCTCTGGCCCGACGAGCCGCAGGCCGCGAGGGATGCCGCCGCCGCGGCAAGCAGTGCGCCGCCTGCGCGCGTCTTAGCGATTCTTGACAGATGCATTGCGGGAGTGAGGAAAAATGGCTGCCACAGCAGTAACCTTCGCGGCAGCAGTCTCGCGACCAGCAATCTTACCGGCGGCCTCTTCAATAGCAAGCAATGGTCGACCACCCGATGGGTTCACGCGGCAGGAGCCGCGGCGCGGGCGCTGCAGTGGGGGCGGTCGCAGGGAACAGGCACCGGATATGCGCCGCGACAACGGGCCCGTCGCAAGCGCGCCGCACCCATAGCGAGTATGATGCGCCGCATCGATCCTGCGCAGTCGCATGCAAGTCCACGAGCTGACCACGGTACGGCAGGAGGGGGTCCGCGGGCCCCGGGCGCTGACGGGCGCGCCGACGCGGTTGGATTCCCGCGGCGCATCGCCGCCGCTCTCCTGCGAACTCTTCCGCTCCGCGGGGATCGTGCCCGCGGCCGGCGTGAGCGTGCCTCGTGCGCCAGCCGATCTCAGCCCAGTCGATCTCAGCCGGCGCCTTCCGCCGCGTGGATGACATAGCCGCCTGATTTCTCGTCGCGCTCGAGCGCGAGCAGGTGGCGCTGCGAGGCCTCTTCGAGCAGATTGTTGAACGAACGGAAGCCGTAGTAGCTCTCGTTGAATCCCGGCCGGCGGCGCTTCAGGGTCTGCTTCACCATGGAACCCCAGATCCGATCCTCGGCGCCGCGCTCGGCAAGCAACGCATCGAGCGTCGCCAGAACCAGGTCGAAGGCTTCCTGCTTGCGGTCCTCCTCGGAGTGAGCGTGCTCGGCAGCTTTGGTCTCGTGGGTGCTGTGCCCGGCGTCCGAAGCATGCACACGCTTACGCGCGGGGCGCCGCGGCTTTTGCTGCTCGCGCACGAGATCGTCGTAGTAGATGAACTCGTCGCAGTTGGCTATCAGCAGGTCGGAGGTCGAGTTCTTGACGCCGACTCCGATCACTCCCTTGTTGTTCTCTCGCAGCTTGCTGACGAGCGGCGAGAAGTCGGAGTCGCCGCTGATGATCACGAAAGTGTCGACATGCGGCTTGGTGTAGCAGAGATCGAGCGCATCGACGACCATGCGGATGTCGGCTGAGTTCTTGCCTGACTGCTTGACGTGCGGGATCTCGATCAGCTCGAAGCCGGCGTGATGCATGCCGGCCCTGAGATCCTTGTAACGCTCCCAGTCGCAGTAGGCCTTCTTGACGACGATCGAACCCTTGAGGAGCAGTCGCTCCAGCACGCGGGTGATGTCGAATTGGGCATAGCGGGCGTCGCGCACGCCGAGAGCGATGTTTTCGAAGTCGCAAAAGAGCGCGAGGTTGGTGTCATCGGCGGCGGTTGACATGGTGTTCGTAGGATATATCCCGTGGACCTGAAGCCTCAAGCGAAAGAATCATCCCGCCGGTGTCTCCTCGATACCGGCAGACGCGGCGCCCGGAGGGCCTTCACGGCGCTCGCGAATCATCGTCTACATGCAGTCCGATCATATCGCAACCGCTTTCGGCCGAGTGCTGCGCGAGCAGCGCGAAACGCGCGGCATTTCCCAGGAGGACCTGGCTCTGAGCGCCGATGTCGACAGGTCTTTCGTCAGCCAGATGGAGCGCGGCATCCGGCAGCCCACGCTGACGACCCTGGTGAAGCTCTGCAGGGCGCTCGGCGTCCAGCCGTCGACGATCATCGGTCGCATGGAGCGGCTGCTCGACTGATGCACTGATGGCTGCGAAGCGCACCCGTCCCGTGACCCGTGAGGCCGCCGAAGAGGCGGTGCGGACCCTGCTGCGCTGGGCGGGGATGACCCGGCGCGCGAAGGACTGCGCGACACGCCGCAGCGGGTCGTCTGGGCCTACCGCGACTGGTTCTCCGGTTACGCGATCGATCCGGCGGACTACCTGCGGCGCACCTTCGAGGAGGTCGGCGGCTACGATGAGATGATCGTGCTGCGCGACATCGCCTTCGAGTCGCACTGCGAGCACCACATGGCGCCGATCATCGGGCGGGTGCACGTCGGCTACCTGCCCACCGACAAGGTGGTCGGCATCAGCAAGCTGGCGCGCGTGGTCGATGGCTACGCGCGCCGCTTCCAGGTGCAGGAAAAGCTCACCGCGCAGATCGCCGACTGCATCGATGAGGTGCTCAAGCCGCGCGGCGTCGGCGTGGTGGTGGATGCGGTGCATCAGTGCATGACCACGCGCGGCGTGCACAAGCGCGGCGTCTCGATGGTCACCAGCCGCATGACCGGCACGTTCCGCAGCGACGCGCGCACCCGCGCCGAGTTCCTGCAGTTCATCGGCATCACCGGGGTTCGATCGGTTTAATCGAAAGCAAGTGTAGTAAGCCGGCGAAGGCCGCTCCTGAGCCGGCGAGGTCGGCTAAGCCGCAGCGCTGGCCGCCGAAAGCGCCGCGGCGACTTGCGGCCAATGAGGTCGCGCTTGCGGTCCTGTTCCTTGAGGAAACGCTTGCGGATGCGGATCGAGGCGGGCGTGACCTCCACCAGCTCGTCGTCGGCGATGAACTCCACCGCGTACTCGAGGGTCAGCTCTATGGGCGGTGTCAGCAGGATCGCGTCGTCCTTGCCGGCGGCGCGGATGTTGGTGAGCTTCTTGGTCTTGATCGGGTTCACGACCAGGTCGTTGTCGCGGCTGTGGATGCCGATGATCATGCCCTCGTAGAGCTTCTCGCCGGGACTCACGAACAGGCGCCCGCGCTCCTGCAGGTTGAAGAGCGCATAGGCCACGGCTTCGCCCTGCTCGTTGCTCACCAGCACGCCGTTGTGACGGTCCGGAATCTCACCCTTCACCGGCGCGAATCCGTCGAAAATATGGCTCATCAGCCCGGTGCCGCGGGTGAGCGTCATGAACTCGCCCTGGAAGCCGATCAGGCCGCGCGCGGGTACGCGGTACTCGAGGCGCACGCGGCCATTGCCATCGACGGCCATGTCGGTCAGCTCCGCGCGACGGGAGCCGAGCGCTTCCATCACGGCGCCCTGGTTGGTGTCCTCGACGTCGACAGTGAGGGCCTCGTAAGGCTCATGCACCTCGCCGTCGACGACTTGCGTCAAGACCTGCGGGCGCGACACCGCGAGCTCATAGCCTTCACGACGCATGTTCTCGATGAGGATGGTGAGGTGCAGCTCGCCACGGCCGGATACCTGGAACACGTCCGGCTCATCTGTGTCCTCGACGCGCAGAGCCACGTTGCTCTGCAGCTCGCGATAGAGGCGCTCGCGAATCTGCCGGCTGGTCACGAACTTGCCTTCTTTGCCGGCCAGGGGCGAGGTGTTGACCTGGAAATTCATCTGCAGCGTCGGCTCATCGACGCTGATGGGCGGCAGTCCCACGGGCGACTGCGGATCGCAGACCGTGAGGCCGATGTTGACGTCCTCGATGCCGGTGATCGCGACGATGTCGCCCGCCGTTGCTTCTTCCACGGGACGGCGCTCCAGCCCGGTGAAGGTCAGCACCTGGCCGATCTTTGCCGGACCACGATCTTCATCGCCGTGGCGGAGCACGACGGGCTGACCGGGCCGCACCGAGCCGCGGCGAATCCGCCCGATGCCGATGCGGCCGACGTAGCTGTTGTAATCCAACGTGGAGATCTGCAGCTGCAGCGGCAGCTCGGAATCGGCGGCCGGCGGCGGCACGTGCTTGAGGATCGCCTCGAAGAGCGCCGACATGTCGGGGCGGCGCTCGAGATGATCGGTGCCGGCCCAGCCCTGCAGCGCCGAGGCGTAGATCACGGGAAAATCGAGCTGCTCGTCGTTGGCGCCCAGCTTGTCGAAGAGCTCGAAGGTCTGATCGACGACCCAGCCGGGGCGCGCGCCGGGACGGTCGATCTTGTTGACCACCACGATGGCCTTGAGGCCGAGCGCCAGCGCCTTGCGGGTGACGAAGCGCGTCTGCGGCATCGGACCCTCGACCGCGTCCACCAGCAGCAGCACGCCATCCACCATCGAGAGCACGCGCTCGACCTCGCCGCCGAAATCCGCGTGCCCCGGCGTATCCACGATGTTGATACGCGTACCGCCGTACTCGATGGCGCAGTTCTTGGCGAGGATGGTGATGCCACGCTCGCGCTCGATGTCATTGGAGTCCATGACACGCTCCGTCAGCTTTTCGTGAGCTGCGAAGGTGCCGGACTGCCGGAGCAGGCAATCGACGAGCGTCGTCTTGCCGTGATCGACGTGCGCAATGATGGCGATGTTGCGGATGGGACGGTTCATGGGCCCTATATGGAGGGGTATGCCCTGATATGAAGGGTGGCGGAGCCGGAGCGGCCCACGCTACACAAAGACCGTCAATTATATCAGCCCTCACTCCCGGACGGTATGATAGTCCTCTCATGCTCAAGCTGACGGGTGTCGCGGACGGTCAGGCGCTCATCGAGGCCTGCCGCAACAGGTCGATCGACCTTCTGCGCCGGAACCTCACGCCGGCGGGGATTCTGGCCGCCAGCCCCGGGGATCGCGCCCGAAGCCGTGGATATACCGCCATTTTCGGGCGAGATGCCGCCATTTGCGCCATCGGCATGGCGCTCTCCGGAGATCCGCTGCTCGAGCGGGCGGCTGCTGGAGGCCTCGACACCCTGGGTGAGCATCAGGCCCCGAACGGCCAGATCCCGAAGTTCGTCGAGCCGGGCGCGCGCGACGGCGATTTCTGGTACCTGGGCTGTATCGATTCCACTCTTTGGTGGCTGCTCGCCCGCGACTTCCTGGAGCGCCGCTCGCCGCCGGCGCGGACCCGGCGCTCGCGGCGAGTCGAGCTGGCGCTGCAGTGGCTGCTCGCCCAGGAGCATCAGCGCTTCTTCCTGCTGCAGCAGAACGAGGCCAGCGACTGGGCGGACATCATGCCGCGCTCCGGCTTCGTGCTCTACACCAACGCGCTGTGGTATGCCGTAAAGCGCCGCTACGGCCTGGATCGCGCCCAGGACACTCGCGACAATTTCAACGGCCTCTTTCATCCTTTCTCCGCGGGACTCGCGCGCTATCGACGCGCACGCCTCCTCAACGAATACGCCCTGCGCCACGCACGCAACCGCGATCTCTATCTGAGCTTCGTCAACTTCGCCTCCTTCGGCGAAGAGGGCGATGTCTTCGGCAACCTCCTCGCGGTGCTCTGCGGTCTCGCCGACTCGCGAGCCACCCGCCGCACCCTCGATGCTCTGCAACGCGCAAGGGTGAGCCGCCTCTATCCCGTGCGCGTGGTCACGCACCCCATCAGGCGTCGCAGCGCCCTCTGGCGTCCCTACATGGCCCGCCACCGCCAGAACGAAGTCTGGCAATACCACAACGGCGGCATCTGGCCGATGGTCGGCGGCTTCTGGGTAGTTGCGCTCGCCGCCGCCGGCCATCTCCCCCAAGCGCAGCGGGAGCTCGAATCCCTGGCGCGCGCCTGCGCCCTGCGCAACTGGGCCTTCACCGAATGGCTGCACGGCACCAAGGCCACCCCCCGCGGCATGCGCGGGCAATCCTGGAACGCCGCCGCCTTCCTGATAGCCGAGCGCGCCCTAGCCGAAAAGCGCAACGTCCTCCTCCCCTAAGGCCGATGCTCCGAGCATCCCTCCTGTAAGTGAGGGCACAGCGCAAAATGCCTCCTGACCAGACGCTGATCGCCAGGACGGCGATCCGCGAGCCTACAGGGATGTACTTGCGGCGTTCTGGACAGGGGGCATTTTGTGATGCGCCCGGAGCCCGACCGCCCCCCCATTGGTTTCCCCCGAGCATGCCCCCAAACTAAACCCCCAATGTCAGTTACCCGCCCCGGCAAACTCCGCCGCCCCCCCTCCACCACCCCCGTAGAAGAGCTCACCCTCCGCGGATTCTTCGGCGTCTTCCGCTACAGCCGCCGCGCCATCGAGCTGGTCTGGAGCACCAACCGCCCGCTGACTCTCGCTCTTGCCGCCCTGACGCTGGTCGCCGGCGTGCTCCCCGCCTCCGTCGCCTACATCACTTCGCTTATCGTCGATGCGGTAGTCGCCGCAATACGCTCCGGCGGCGCCGATACCCGCCACGTAGTCAGCCTCGTCGTTCTCGAAGGCATTCTCGTCGCCGCCATTGCCGGCGCGCAGCGCGGACTCTCACTCGCGCAGTCCCTCCTGCGCGTGCAGCTCGGACAGCGCGTCAACGAGATGATCCTCGAAAAGGCCCTCACTCTCGAGCTGAGCCACTTCGAGGACTCCGAGTTCTACGACAAGCTGACCCGCGCCCGCCGCGAGGCCTCCAGCCGGCCGGTCAGTCTGGTCACACGTACGTTCGGCCTCGCACAGAACGGCATCCAACTCATCAGCTACGCCGCGCTGCTCGCGCGCTTCTCCCCCTGGGCGGTCGCGGTACTTCTGCTTGCGGGCCTGCCCGCCTTCATCTCAGAGGCGAAGTTCTCAGGCGACGCATTCCGCGTATTCCGCTGGCGCTCGCCCGAAACGCGCATGCAAACCTACCTCGAGACGGTTCTCGCGCGCGAGGATCATGCCAAAGAGGTAAAGCTCTACGGACTTGGGCCGCGCCTTCTGCAGCGGTACCGTGACATCTTCCGGATGCTTTATGACGAGGATCGCGACCTGACTGTGCGCCGCGAAGTCTGGGGATTCAGCCTCGGCCTCATCGGGACATTGACCTTGTACGCGGCCTACGCCTGGATTGCGCTCAGCACCGTCAGGCGGGCAATCACCCTGGGCCAGATGACCATGTACATAGCCCTCTTCCGGCAGGGACAATCGGCCGTGAGCGCGATGTTGTCCGCGGTCAGCGGCATGTACGAGGACAACCTCTACCTGTCGACGCTGTATGAATATCTCGAGACGGAGGTACCGCCGCCGCGCGGCGCCCTGGTTCGCGGGCCGCGACCGGAAGACGGCGTGCGGTTCGAGAGCGTGAGCTTCACGTATCCCGGCGCGCAGACTCCGGCGCTCGAGGATGTCACGCTCCATTTGAAGCCCGGCGCCAGCCTTGCGCTCGTGGGCGAGAACGGCTCCGGCAAGACGACGCTCATCAAGCTGTTGACGCGGCTCTACTCGCCGACGAGCGGCCGCATCCTGCTCGACGGCGCGGACCTGGCGAGCTTCGAGGAGGGCGCGCTGCGCGAGCGGATCGGCGTCATCTTCCAGGACTTCACGCGCTACCAGATGCAGGTGGGCGAGAACGTGGGAGCGGGCGACGAGCGCTACTTCGAGGACGAGGCGCGCTGGCGCGAGGCGGCGACCAAGGGCAGGGCGAGCGATTTCATCGACACGCTGCCGCAGGGATATCACACTCAGCTCGGCAAGTGGTTCCAGGACGGCCGCGAGCTCTCCGGCGGCCAGTGGCAGAAGATTGCGCTGTCACGCGCCTTCATGCGCACTCGCGCGGACGTACTGGTGTTGGACGAGCCGACCGCGGCCATGGACGCGCAGGCGGAGGCCGAAGTGTTCGAGCATTTCCGCCAGCTCGCCCGCGAGCGCATCACGATCCTCATCTCGCACCGCTTCTCGACCGTGCGCATGGCCGATCAGATCGTAGTGCTCGAGGGCGGCCGGATCAGGGAGCGCGGCAGCCACGAGGAGCTGATGCGCCTCGATGGCGCCTACGCGCGGCTCTTCACGCTGCAGGCGCGGGGTTACCGCTGAGCGCTCAGGTCGACCGGCTGGATGGTCCTGATCCCGCACGTCCACCCGTCGGCTTTCACGAGGTTGACGTGCGCGTAGACGCTTGAAACCTATTCACCCTGCGGCGCGGCCTGCTTCTTCCTCTCGGCCTCGTGCTGCGCGCGCAGATCGTGCTCCATGCGCAGGTAATCGACCGGCTGTATGGTGTTGATCATGCACTTCCAGCCCTCGACATGCACCGCGTCGAAATGCGCGTAGATGGTATCGGCGGTGGGCGTGAGGGCGATCCGGTGAGCGAACATCAGGTCGATGCAGGGGTGGAACACTGTAATGAGATAGGCCGTATTGAGGTCCGTCCAGACCACGAGCTGATCGGGTGAGATCGGCTCCCAGCCGTCGTAGTTCGTGAGCCAGGTGAAATGATCGACCGGCTTGCCGGCGTAGGCCTCGTAGCGGGCGCGCTCGGCCGCGTCACGCTGCTTGAGAGGGATGCCGGAGCAGGCAGCGAGGAGCGCCGCGGCGACGAGCAGCCAGGCGCCCCGAAGGTAGGATCTTGACCATGACATCAGAGCGGCTCCATTCACCCCCCGGATATTGTACAACGGGCAGCTTACCCGGGGGTTGACGCCGCTGCGCTTCAGCTTCCACTCGTCAGCAAGGCCACCGGGAATGCCTGCAAGGCTGCCGCCGCGCCGATCTCCGGCTGCTCGCGGTCTCCTGTCGCCACCACTTCCGCCCCGTCCAGCACGCCCCGCAGCGGGGCATCGAGGCCGAACGGTAATTGCACCGCGGTGTCCGCCCACACCTCCGCGCCGAGCGGCAGGCGCGGGCCGCCGTCGCTGGTTGCACTGCCGGCGCCCATGAGCTTGAGATACAAGCGCGGCGCCATGACGACGGCGAGCCTCCCCTCCAGGCGCCGCGCGAAGGCGCACAGATGCGGGGCGCGCCGGCCCGTCACCTTCAGCGGCAGGTACTCCCCGCGCTCGAAGAGGTCCGGGTCGCGACGTCTGAGCTGCAGCGACCTGACATGGAGGAAGAGCTTGCAGCGTGGATCGGTGACGTCATCGGCGAGGGCTCGCGCGAAGGAGGCTCGCGGCTGACCGGTGGGCATCGCTTGCAGCAACCGCCGGAGTCCGGCGTAATCGACCGCGCGGCGGTTGTCCGGATCGACCAGCGAGAACTGCCAGGTCTCGTTGCCCTGATAGATGTCGGGAACTCCGGGAGCCGTGAGCTTGAGGAGCGTCTGCGACAGACCGTTCAGCAGCCCGAAGCGGACGATGCGGCCGTTGAAGGCGCCAAAGTCGGCCAGGAAGAGATTGCCCTCGCGGTGCTCGAGCAGGGCAGCTACGAATTGGCTCAGCGCCTCCTCGTACTCCGTGTTGGCGTTGGCCCAGCTCGTGCGCACCTTGGCCTCGCGCGCGGCTTTGAGCATGTACGCCTCGATGCGTTGGCGGTACGCAGCCAGCCCGGCTTCATCCGGCTCCGTGAGCGGCCAGGTTCCCACCAGGGTCTGGTAGAGCAGGTACTCGTCATCGGGCGAGGGCGCCTGCAGGCCACCGACCTGCCGCCGCCGCGTGCGATTCATGCGGCGCCAGCGGTTCACGGCCTGGCGCCACACGGCCGGCATCTCCGACAGCACGCTGATGCGTGCGCGCACGTCCTCCGAGCGCTTCGTGTCGTGTGTGGAGCTGGCGAGCATCTCGTGCGGCCATTGCCGGGCGCGATATTGGGCGTCGGTGTGGAAGGCGCTGACGCTGGAGCCGTAGAGATCGGGCTCGCCGCCGACTTCGTTGAGCGCGACCAGGCGGTTGAAGCGATAGAGCGCCGTGTCCTCGACCCCCTTGGCGGTGGTGGGCGCGGTGATCTGCTGGAACTTCATCGCGAAGCGGCGCATGCGCTGGCGGGCGCTCTCGCTCTGCGCGGGCAGCTCGAGCAGCAGGGCGTTGCGCACGAAATCGAGCACCGGCTGCTCGACAGCGGAGCCGCGGCGGCGCGCCGCCGCGATCGCCCAGTCGATGTAGCGCCGGTCGCTCTCGGACACGCTGTCCGTCACATAAGTCCGATAGACGGGAAAGCAGGCGATGACCTCGGCGAGCGCGCGCCACAGGTTGGCGAGCGTGAAGTCGCGCGTGAGCCTGTCGCCGTGCGCGATGCGCGCCAGGAGGTTCGAAGCTGTGTTGAGCTCGGAGGTGAGCGACTTGCGCAACACCCGGTGCTGGCATTCGTAAGCCATGTCCGGCCAATGGCGCGGCTCGCCGATGAAGGATCGGTAGGTCCGGTCCATGCGACCCCTGGTGGCAGTGTCGATCAGCAGCCGGTTGACGACGTTGGCGAAGTGATAGCCGGTCTCGCCGTGCAGCGGCCAGTTCGCGGGCAGGCGCTCGAAGGAGGCGGTGATCTTCTCGGCCACCAGATACACGGACCGGCCGCCGCCGGCCGCCGCGGTCGCCCGCGCGATTCTTCCGGTCAGCCGCTGGAAGTAGCCGAGCGGATCGTACAGACCGTCGGCGTGGTCGATCCGCAGCCCATCGAGCGCACCTGAGGCGATGAGCTCGAGGACCAGACGGTGTGTGGCCTCGAACACGGCCTCGTTCTCCACGCGCAGCGCCGCGAGGTCGTTGACATCGAAGAAGCGGCGGTAGTTGATGTCGTCGGACGCGACTCGCCAGTAGGCCAGCCGGAACGCCTGCGCCTCCAGCAGCTCATGCAGCGGATCAAAGCTCGCAGGATCGCCGGAATTGCCGGCCAGGCTCGCCAGTGCCCGGTCGAGCGCCGCGGCGATGCCGGTGTCTGCGGCGACGAGCTCGGCCAGCGCCCGCTTGTGCGCCTCCTTGTCGCGATTGCGCTCGGCGATCTGCTCCGCGGTGGTCCCGCGGCGGTCGGGCAGCGAGCCGAACAGGCGCCGCAGCTTCTCGAGCTCCGCATCGTGCTCCAACGCCAGCACCGCATCGAGGATGCGCGGGTAAGTGCGCGGATCGAGCGGCAGGCGATGCCCATGATAATGGATCGCAAAGGAGCCGAGCTCACGCTCGAATTGCAGCTTGAGATCGCCGCGCTCGAGTACGGCGCCGTAGGGCTCGGCGAGCACGGGCACCAACACCTTGTCGGCGAGCGCCGCATTCACCGGGTTCCAGTCGATGTCGAAAAAGTCCGCGTAAATCGAAGCCTGCCCGTTCTCGAGTACGTCCATCCACCACGCATTGTCGGATCCCATGACGCCGACGTGATTCGGGACGATGTCGAGGATGTGGCCCATGCCATGCGCGCGCAGCTCCGCCACGAGCCGCTCGAAATCCTCGCGGCTGCCGATCTCCGGATTGAAGGAGTTGTGATCGACGACGTCATAACCGTGTGCGCTGCCTGCGCGCGAGCGGAAATAGGGCGAGCAGTAGACGTGACTGACACCCAAGCCCGCGAGGTAGGGAACGATCGCCGTCAGCGTCTTTGAAAGTGAAGCCGGCATTGAGCTGCACGCGGTAAGTCGCGCGCGGAATCCGCGCGCGCCGCCGGTGGCTTTGAATTACCGGACACGGTTCCGCTCGAGGAGCCAGGTGACGCTCCACGGTGCCAGCTCATTGCGCGCCAGGGCTGCCCGGATCCCCGGGTGGGTCGCGAAGATCATACGGCCGCCCGGCCGGCCGATGACCGGCGCCGAGGTGCCCTTCAGATTGGCGAGGAGGTGCAGCACGCCGTCGTCGCGCAGCCTCCAGTCCACCGCGAAAGCGCCGCCCGGATCGAAGGCGACGCAGGCGCCGCCGAGGATTCGCGGCATGAGAGGCACGATGTCGCGCCGGCGGATGGCGAGGAGGCGGCGGTAGTGATCGAACATCCTGGCATGCTGCGGCGCCGTCAGGCGGTTCCAGTCCAGACGGGCCGAGCCGAATGTCGCGGCGTCGCAGGGGTCGGGCAGCGGAGCCCTGGAAGTGCGCGAACTCGCGCAGGCGCCCCTGCCGCACCTTGTCGGCGAGCTCGCGCTCGAAGTCGCAGAAGTAAGGGAAGGGCTCGGGCGCGGCCCATTCCTCGCCCATGAAGAGCATCGGCGGCGACGGCGCCAGCAGCAACACCGCCGCCGCCGCCAGCAGCGCGCCTCGGCGCGCGCGAGCTGCGTCAACCGCTCGCCGCGGGCGCGATTGCCGATCTGATCGTGGTTCTGCAGGAAGTTGACGAACGCCGTCGGCGGCAGGTGGCCGCTGCGCTCGCCGCGGGCGGACGCCGTGGTGCCGCGGAGCTCTCGCCCTGGTAGGCGAAGCCCTCCGCCAGCGAGCGGCACAGCAGCGCGTGCGGGCGCTCGCTGTAATCCGCGTAGTAGCCGTCGGATTCGCCGGTGAGAAGGACGTGCAGGCAGTGGTGGCAGTCGTCGTTCCACTGCGCATCGAAGCGTCGCCGCGCCGTTGGCAGGCCCGAGCCGGCGCGCCTCGTTGGCGAGGTTCTCGAGCACGAGATACACCGGCCGCTCCCGCCCCGGTCCGGCGCGCGCCGCGCGCGCGATCCCGGTGAGGATGTGCGGCTCGCCGGCATCGTGGATGGCGTGCACCGCATCCAGCCTGAGCCCGTCGAAGTGATACTCCTCGAGCCAGTAGAGCGCGTTGTGGATGAAGAAGTCGCGGACTGCGCGGCTCTCGGGTCCCTCGAAATTGATCGCCGCCCCCCACGGCGTGCGTGACGGTCGGTGAAGAACTGCGGCGCATAGAGATGGAGGTAGTTGCCCTCGGGGCCGAAATGGTTGTAGACGACATCCAGCATCACGGCGATGCCGCGCGCATGCGCTGCGCGATACCAGCGACTTGAGATCCTCCGGCGAGCCGTAGGCCGATGACGGCGCATAGGGCAACACGCCGTCGTATCCCCAGCCGCGCGACGCCCGGAAACTCGGCAATGGGCATGAGCTCGATGGCCGTGACCCCCAGCTGCCGCAGGTGCTCGAGCCTGCTCGCGACGCCGGCAAACGTGCCTTCCGGCGTGAAAGTGCCGACGTGCAGCTCGTAGATCACGGCCTCGTGCCACGGCGCGGCCGCGCCAGTCCTCATCCGTCCACTCGAAGGCCTCCGGGTCGACCACCTCGCTCGGGCCGTGGACTCCCTGCGGGTTCCGCCGCGATGCCGGATCGGGCACCAGCGACTCGCCGTTGATCGAATAGCGGTAGCGGCTGCCGGCGTGCGCCTCCCCCGTGGTGAAGCTCGACCCAACCGCCCGGCGCGCTTCTCGAGCGGCAGGACGCGCTCCGTTGCCGCCGCCGATTCCAACACGAGAGCCAAGCTCTTGGCCGCGGGGGCCCACAGGCGGAAGCGGACTCCGCCTCCTGGCAGCACCTGCGCCCCGAAAGGCATCTCGTGGCGCCGGCGCTCATCGGTAGGCGGTCTCACGCAGGAGCGCGAGCGAGCGCCCCTGCAGCGGGTAGGCGTGCCGCCGGCTCGAGGCGCTGCTGCGCGAATGGCGCGTCGCGCCGCCGTGTCGAGCACCGTCCACCAGACTTTCTCCGCGAGCGGCGCGGAAAGCTGGAACGGGATAGGCTCGTGATGCGCGTTGAAAAGCAGCAGGAAGTTGTTGTCCGTCACCAGGCGCCCGCGCCGGTCGCGCCGCTCGATGGCCGCGCCGGCGAGATAGAGCCCGAGGCAGCGCGCGAACGGTACGCCCCACTCGGCCTCGGTCATTTCGCGCCCGTCGGGGCCCAGCCAGATGATTTCCTGCAGGCCGTCGGCGGTGGCCGTATCGCCCTGGAGGAAGCGTCGGCGGCTGAATACCGGATGCGCGACGGCGCATGGCGATCAGCGCCGCGGTGAATTCGAGAAACGCCTGCCGGTCGGCATCGAGCTCCCAGTCGAGCCAGGAGATCTCGTTGTCCTGACAGTAGGCGTTGTTGTTGCCGCGCTGGGTGTGACCGAGCTCATCGCCGCCGAGCAGCATGGGCACGCCCTGCGACAGCAGCAGCGTCGCCATGAGGTTGCGCTTCTGCCGCGCGCGCAGCGCGCGGATCGCCGGCATCGTCGGTCGGCGCCCTCGGCGCCGCAGTTCCAGGAGCGGTTCTCGTTGTGCGCCGTCGCGGTTGTCCTCGCCGTTGGCCTCGTTGTGCTTCTCGTTGTAGCTGACCAGGTCCTCGAGCGTGAAGCCGTCGTGAGCGGTGATGAAGTTGATGCTGGCGTGGGGCTTGCGGCCGCTCGCCTCGTAGAGATCGGCGGAGCCGGTGAAGCGGCGCGCGAACTCGCCGATGAGCCCGCCGTCGCCCTTCCAGTAGGCGCGCATGCTGTCGCGGTACTTGTCGTTCCACTCGTTCCAGCCGGGCGGGAAGTTGCCGACCTGGTAGCCGCCGCTGCCGATGTCCCAGGGCTCGGCGATGAGCTTCACCTGCGACAGCACCGGGTCCTGGCCGATGGTGTCGAAGAAGGAGCCGAGCCGATCGACGTCGTAGCAGCTCGCGCGCCAGCGCCGAGGCCAGGTCGAAGCGGAAGCCGTCGACGTGCATCTCCAGCACCCAGTAGCGCAGGCTGTCCATGATGAGCTGCAGCACACGCGGATGCTGCAGGTTGAGCGTGTTGCCCGTGCCGGTGAAGTCCATGTAGTAGCGCGGGTTCTCCGGGCTCAGGCGATAGTAGGAGGCATTGTCGATGCCGCGGAACGACAGCGTCGGGCCGAGCTGGTTGCCTTCGGCCGTGTGGTTGTAGACGACGTCGAGGATCACCTCGATGCCGGCCGAATGCAGCGCCTTCACCATCGTCTTGAATTCGCTGATGCTGGCCGCTGGCGCGAATAGCGCACGTCCGGCGCGAAGAAGCCGATGGTGTTGTAACCCCAGTAATTGCGCAGTCCCTTGTCGAGCAGCGTGCCGGTCGTCGACGAACGCATGCACGGGCATGAGCTCGACAGTGGTGACCCCGAGCCGCAGCAAATGCTCGATCACCGGCGCGGTCGCGAGTCCCGCATAGGTGCCCCGCAACTGCGGCGGCACCTCGGGGTGGCGCATGGTGAGGCCGCGCACGTGCGCCTCGTAGATCACCGTGTCGTGCCAGGGAACGCGCGGCGGCCGGTCGTCGCCCCAGGTGAAGGCGGAGTCGATGACGCGGCATCTTCGGCGTGCCGGCGGCGCTGTCGCGCCTGTCGAAGGAGAGATCGGCCTTGGGATGCCGCAGCCGATAGCCGAAGTGCGCATCGCTCCAGAGCGAGCGTGCCCTCGAGCTGCTTGGCGTACGGCTCGATCAGCAGCTTGTTGGGATTGAAGCGCTGCCCCTGTTCCGGGTCGTAGGGTCCGTGGACCCGATAGCCGTAGAGGAGCCCCGGCCGGGCCTCGGGGAGGTAGCAATGCCAGATCTCATCCGTGCGCTCGCGCAGCGACGATCCGCTGCAGCCTCGCGCCTGCCCGAGGAGTCGAAGATGCACAGCTCCACCTTCTCCGCGTTGGCGGAGAAGAGCGAGAAGTTGACACCCTCGCCGTCCCAGGTGGCCCCGCGCGGATAGGGTTGGCCCGGCCAGACGGCGCCTATCCGTTGCCCTTCCTGGGGGACGGCGGCAGCGCGGCGGCGGGTTGATGGCTGGTCCATGGCGCCTCTCGCAGGCTTTCACTCGGTCAGCCCGAGCAGGCTCTGGAGGGGAATGCGGGTCCAGTCCGGTCGGTTCCCGAGCTCGTAACGCACTTCGTAAAGCGCCTTGTCGATCTCGAACAGGGCGAGGAGCGGCCGGGCCTCCTGCAGCGACTCATAGAGGCCGGACGCGCGTGCAACTTCATCATAAGAGGCGATGAATGCACGCCGCGCCTCCTGCTCCCACGCCCGCAGCAGCGCCTCCCAGCGGCCGTAATCATCACCCCCCTGCGGCGCGCCGCGCTCGAGCGCGGCATGACGCGCGTATGCGAAGGAGCGCAGCATGCCGGCAACGTCGGTGAGCGGGGAGTGCTTGCCGCGGCGCTCCGCGAGCGTGCGCCCGGGCTCGCCCTCGAAGTCCACGATGACGAAGTCGTTGCGCTTCAGCAGCACCTGGCCGAGGTGATAGTCGCCGTGGCGTCGCGTCTTGAGCCCGTGAGGCACGGTGGCCGTGCAGGCCTCGATGCGCTGCATCAGAGTCTCGCGCCGTGCGAGCAGCGCCTGCGCGTCCGCGGCGACCGCCGCAGGAAGCTGCGGCAGCCGATCCGAGAGCAGTGTCAGGGTGGCCTCCGCGGCGGCGCGCGTGGCCGCACCCCATGCCGCCACGTCCTCGGCGGTTATCCGCTCCGGCGCGAAGGCCGGATCGTCCGTCGGCCGGGCGAGGGCGCGATGCAATTCCCCCGTGCGGATGGCGAGCGTCTTCACCTGCGAGAGGTAGAGTCCGTGCGCATCATCGAGCATGGGAACGCCGCTGCGGCGGTCTTCGAGGAAGCGCGCCAGATAATCGAGGGTGTACGTCCAGCCGTCACCCTGGTTGGTGACGAACGCCTGCAACAGCGCCATCGTGTAGGTGACGGACTCCTGGTCGATGTACTCCGCGGCTCCGACAACCGGCACGATGTTGGGGAAGTGGGCGACCTCGGTGAGATAGCGGCCGATCTCGAGCTCGGGATTCAGGCCGGGCTGCAGCTTGCGGTAGACCTTGAGGAAGAGCCCGTCGCCCACCCGCAGCGTGGTGTTGCTGCTCTGAGCGCCCGTCGGGCTGACCGGGAGCTCCGTGGCCGGATCGCCGCGCAGCTCCGCGTAGAGCGCGGTGGGCGTGAAGCGCACGCGACCGTTCTGAGTGGGCAGCTCCGCCGAGGCGCCGATGGCATCGATGGTCGCGCGGGCAAAGCCCGTCGTCCCCGCAAGCGTCCGCGAGGACACCGACCGTCGCCTGTTGGCGCACGCGCGCGATGGCTGAAGGTTGGAGCCTGCGCCAGCGCGCCTCCTCGGTGTCCTCGAAGGCAATCGCGAGCGGCACGAAATAGCGCTCGCTCGTACCCTGGCTCTCCACGCTGTAGATGCCGGCGAACCAGCGGGGCAGTGGGTCCTGCCGTTCGGTGTGGTCGAGCGAGCCGCGCGCGCGTGATGGGCGCGCCCTTGCCCGCGAACCAGCGCTGCGCGGCGATGTACTGCGGCACGATGCGCTCTTCGAGCTGGGTGCGCAGCCGCCGCGCGAGCCCGGAGCGCCAGGCCGCGACCTTGCTCGGGGAAGAAGCTGTTCCACCCTTCGACCAGCACCAGCACCGGCAGGTCCTCGGGCTGCAGGCGCTCATCGTGCCAGGGTGGCGGGGCCGCCTCCCGGCTCAGCCGAAACCAGTAGAACCCGTACGCCGGCAGCGTGAGCAGATAGCGCAGCTCCCCCACGGGTGGGAACGGGGTGCGGCCGAGGAGCTCGATGGGCATCGCGCCTTTGTGCTCCGCGAGGTCGATTTCCACGGGCTGCGCCGAGCGCGAGAGATTCGCCACGCAGAGAATGGTGTCCTCGCCGTACTGACGCAGGTACACGAGCACCTTGCGGTTGCCGGGCCGGATGAAACGCAGAGTGCCGCGGCCGAAGGCCTGCGAGGTCTTGCGCACCGCCAGCATGCGCCGCATCCAGTTGAGGAGCGAGGAGCGATCGCGGGTCTGCGCCTCGACGTTGACGGCCTCGTAGCCGTAGACCGGGTCCATGATGGGCGGCAGATAGAGCTGCTGCGGATCCGCGCGCGAGAAGCCGGCATTGCGGTCGGGGCTCCACTGCATCGGCGTGCGCACGCCGTTGCGGTCGCCGAGATAGAAGTTGTCCCCCATGCCGATCTCATCGCCGTAGTAGATGATCGGCGAGCCCGGCATGGAGAGGAGGAGGCTGTTCATGAGCTTGATGCGCTCGGGATCGTTCTCCATGAGGGGCGCCAGGCGCCGGCGGATGCCGAGATTGAGCCGCGCGCGCGGGTATCGGCCGCGTACGCCTGATACATGTAGTCGCGCTCGCGGCTGGTCACCATCTCGAGCGTGAGCTCGTCGTGGTTGCGCAGGAAGATCGCCCACTGGCAGACGTCGGGAATGTCGGGAGTCTGGTCCAGGATCTCGACGATCGGATGGCGATCCTCCTGCGCGATCGCCATGTACATGCGCGGCATGAGCGGGAAGTGATAGGCCATGTGGCACTCGTCCCCGTCGCCGAAGTAGTCGCGCACGTCCTCGGGCCACTGGTTGGCCTCGGCGAGCAGCATGCCCTCGGCGTATGCCGCGCCGAGATCACCTTGCGGATGCTCTTGATGATCTCGTGGGTCTCGCGCAGGTTCTCGTTGTTGGTGCCTTCCCGCTCGACGAGATAGGGGATGGCATCGAGGCGGAAGCCGTCGACCCCGTGCGTCCAGCCAGAACTCCATGATGCGGGTCACCGCGCGGACCACGTGCGGGTTGTCGAAGTTCAGGTCGGGCTGGTGGCTGAAGAAGCGGTGCCAGTAGTAGGCGTTGGCGAGCGGATCCCAGCTCCAGTTGGAGCTCTCCGTGTCGCGGAAGATGATGCGCGTGCCGGCATAGCGATCGGGAGTCGTCGCTCCACACGTAGAAATCCCGTTTCGCAGAGCCGGCGGGTGCGCGCCGCGCGGCCTGAAACCACGGATGCTGCGTCGGAAGTGTGGTTGATCACCAGCTCCGTGATGACGCGCAGCCCGCGGCGGTGCGCTTCGCGAACGAAGGCGCGGAACTCCCGCCGCGTGCCGTACTGTGGATGGATGTTGTGGTAGTCGGCGATGTCGTAGCCGTCGTCGCGCCCGGGCGAGGGATAGAAGGGCAGCAGCCAGATGGTGTTGACGCCAAGCTCCTGGATGTAGTCGAGCTTGCGGGTGATGCCGCCGAAGTCGCCGATGCCGTCGTCGTTGCTGTCGTAGAACGCCCGGACATGCACCTCATAGATGACGGCGTCCTTGTACCAGAGGGGGTCGCCGGTGAACGGCGGTGGTTCTGGCTGTGAGTTCATGTCACAGAAAATAATCGAAATCGCGCTCGGTGCGCACGCTTGCGGCGGATGCGGAAGAGTGCGCCGCAGTGCCCCGGGGTCGAGGGCAACGTAGTTGCGCGCGCCGCGCCACAGGAAGCGCGCCCCGGAGAGCAGGTCGTGCATCTGATAAGGCGTATCCGCGGGCAGCCCGAGCGCGGCGAGATCGAGCTCCACCCACCCGGTCTGGGCGTGGTGCGGATCGACGTTGACCACGACAAGTATGGAGTCCTCGCCGCTGGTCTTGCTGTACGCAATCATCGCCTCGTTGTCGAGCGCGTGGAACGTGAGCGTCGCATCGCTCTGCAGCGCCGGATTCTCGCGGCGGATACGGTTGACCCGCGTGATGAGGTCCCTGAGGCTCGTCGGGCTCGTCGAGGTCCCAGCGAGCGCACCTGATACTTCTCGGAGTCGAGATACTCCTCCGCGCCGCGTCTCGCGCGGGCGGTTGTCCATGAGCTCGAACGCGGGCCCATAGATGCCATAGCTCGCCCCGAGTGTCGCCGCGAGCACGAGCCGCATCACGAAGGCCGGCCGACCGCCGAACTGCAGGTACTCGGTGAGGATGTCCGGCGTGTTGGGCCAGAGGTTCGGACGGAAGAACTCGCACACCGGCCGCGGCGGTGAGCTCGGTGAAGTAGTCGATGATCTCGCGCTTGCTGTTGCGCCAGGGGAAATAGGTGTAGGACTGGGTGAAGCCGAGCTTGGCGAGGCGATACATCACCTTCGGCCGCGTGAACGCCTCCGCGAGGAAGATCACCTCCGGGTGCGCGCGGCGGATCTCGCCCAGCGCCCACTCCCAGAATGCGAACGGCTTGGTATGCGGGTTGTCGACCCGGAAGATGCGCACGCCCTGGGCGATCCAGAAGTCGAAGACGCTCTTCAGCTCCGCCCAGAGCCCCCGCCAGTCGTCGCACTCGAACTAGAACGGGATAGATGTCCTGGTACTTCTTCGGCGGATTCTCCGCATACTGGACCGAGCCGTCCGGGACGCTTGAGGAACCATTCCGGGTGCTCGCGCACGTACGGATGATCGGGCGCGCACTGGAAGGCGATGTCGAGCGCGATCTCGATGCCGAGCGCGTCGGCGCCTGCGAGCAGCCGGCGGAAGTCCGCCAGCGTGCCGAGGCGCGGATGCACGGCCTTGTGTCCGCCTTCGCGGCTGCCGATCGCCCAGGGACTGCCGGGATCGTCAGGCCCGGCGCCGGCGCGGTTGTTGGGGCCCTTGCGCTCGACTTCGCCGATCGGATGGATCGGCGGCAGATACAGGACGTCGAAGCCCATCGAGGCGACATAGGGCAGGAGAGCCTCGACAGTCGGCCAGCGTGCCGTGCTCGCCGGGCCGTCTGGCAGCGGAGCGCGGAAACATCTCATACCAGCTCGAGAAGCGCGCGCGCTCCCGGTCAACCTCGATGGCGAGCGGCGGGTCGTGACGCTGGACGAGCTGCGGGTCGGGGCTGCGGCGCGCGAGCTCGCGCAGCGTTTCGCTCTGCGCCAGCAGCGGCCCGCTCCTCGCGGGCGCGCACCGGATCGGCGAGCGCCCGGGCCCACTCCCGCAGCCGGCGCGCCTCCGGGTCGGACAGCCGGCCGCGCGTGCGCCAGGGCCAGCGCCGCGCCCTGTTGCAGGTCGATGTCGATGTCCTGCCCCGCCTGGTGTTTCTTCGCGAGTCCCGCGTCGCCAGGTCTCCAGGTGATCGACCCATGCCTCGACGGTGAAGAGATAGCGGCCGAGCGCCTGCGACCGTAAAGCGCCCCTGCCAGCGATCGTTGCCGAGGAAGCCCATCGGCACTCCGTGCCACTCTGACTCGCCTTCGTGTCGGTACAGCAAGCGAGGCGGCAACGGCATCGTGGCCGTCGGCGAACACGTCCGCCTCCACCATGACGGTGTCACCCGACACGCGCCGCGCGGGGAAGCGGCCGCAGTCCACCCGGGGAATCAAATTCTCGATGACGACGCGCGCCTTGGTCATCATCCCGACCCGTGATGTCAGTCGGGCGTGAGGACGAGCGCCGCAAGCGGCGGCAGGCGCAGCGCTAGTGGAGTGAGTCATCGCCATGCGACGGCAGGGGCGCGGCTTCCAAGCCGCCGAAGTTGCCGCTGCCGCTGCCGCCGTAGTCCGCCGCATCGCTGTTCAGGCGCTCGCGCCACCAGCCGCCGCGCGGCACGCCGATGCGGTAGTTGTCGCGCGGCACCGGGCGTGAAGTTGCACGCGACCAGAGCCACCTCGCCGGCGTCGTGCCCTCTGCGCAGGAAGGCGATCACGCTCGTCTCGGCGTCGTTGCAGTCGATCCACTGGAAGCCGTCGGGCGTGAAGTCGAGCTCGTAGAGCGCCGGAGTCGCGCCGGTAGAAGCGGTTGAGGTCGCGCACCCAGCGCTGCACGCCGGCGTGCAGCGGATACTGCAGCACGTGCCACTCGAGGCTCTCGTCGTGCTGCCACTCGCGCCTCTGGCCGAACTCCCCGCCCATGAAGAGCAGCTTCTTGCCCGGGTGCGTCCACATGTAGCCGAACAGCAGCCGCAGGTTCGCGAACTGCTGCCACTCGTCGCCCGGCATCTTGCCGATGAGCGAGCCCTTGCCGTGCACCACCTCGTCGTGCGAGAGCGGCAGCACGAAGTTCTCGCTGAAGGCGTACCAGAGGCTGAAGGTGAGCTGGTCTGTGGTGGTACTTGCGGAACAGCGGGTCGTGTCTGGAAGTACTTCGAGCGTGTCGTGCATCCAGCCCATGTTCCACTTGAGGCCGAAGCCGAGGCCGCCGAGATACGTCGGCCGCGACACCATCGGCCAGGCGGTGGACTCCTCGGCGATGGTCTGAGTGTCGGGGTGATCGCGGTAGACGGCGAGATTCAGCTGCTTGAGGAACTCCACCGCCGTCGAGGTTCTCGTTGCCGCCGAAGCGGTTCGGGATCCACTCGCCGGCGCTGCCGCGCGTAGTCGAGATAGAGCATCGAGGCGACCGCGTCCACGCGCAGCGCATCGATGTGGTAGGTGCTCGAGCCAGAAGAGCGCGCTGCTGGCGAGGAAGTTGCGCACCTCGGCGCGGCCGTAGTTGAAGATCGAGCTGTTCCACTCCGGGTGAAATCCCTGGCGCGGATCGGCGTGCTCGTAGAGATGCGTGCCGTCGAAGTAGGCCAGCCCGTGCTCGTCGGTCGGAAAATGCGATGGCACCCAGTCGAGGATCACGCCGATGCCGCGCTGGTGCAGGTGGTCGACGAGGTACATGAAGTCCTGCGGCGTGCCGTAGCGGGAGGTCGGCGCGAAATAGCCGGTGACCTGGTAGCCCCAGGAGCCGTAGAACGGGTGCTCCATGACCGGCAGCAGCTCGACGTGCGTGAAGCCCATCTCGACCACGTAGTCGCCGAGCGCGTGCGCCAGCTCGCGGTAGGTCAGCCAGCGGTTGTCCTCCTCGGGAACGCGCCGCCAGGAGCCGAGGTGCACCTCGTAGATCGACCAGGGCGCATCGAGCGCGTTGGCGCGCGCGCGCGGTGCATCCATCCACTGCGCCATCGCCCCACTCGTACGACGAGGTCCCAGACCACGGAGGCGGTGCGCGGCGGCGCTTCGCAGTAGAAGGCGTACGGGTCGGCCTTGTCGACGCGTGTAGCCCGCCGTGTCGCGAGACGATGTGATACTTGTAGAGCGCGCCGGCGCGCGACGCCGGCGACGAAGCCCTCCCAGATGCCGGAGGAGTCGGCGCGGCCGGTCAACGGATGTGTCGCGGGATTCCAGCCGTTGAAATCGCCGACCACGGACACGGCGGCGGCGTTGGGCGCCCAGACGGCGAAGTGCGTGCCCTGCTCGTCATCGGGGCCGCGCTGCGACCGTATGCGCCCCGAGCTTCTCGTAGGCGCGGACGTGCGTGCCTTCGCGGAAGAGATAGATGTCGTGGTCCGTGAGCAGCACTTGGCGAGTTTAGCAATTACCATGCCCGATATGCCGCAACCATGCGCGCAACCCATCGTCATAGCCACCGCGGCGCGAGCGGGTATGTGCCCGAGCATACGCTCGCCTCGTACTTCCTCGCCATCGAGCAGGGTGCAGACTACATCGAGCCCGATCTCGTCATGACGCGCGACGGGGTGCTGGTGGCGCGGCACGAAAACGAGATCAGCGGCACCACGGATGTCGCCGCGCGCAGTCAATTCGCCGACCGGCGCACGACCAAGCTGGTCGATGGAGCGAGCGTCACGGGCTGGTTCACCGAGGATTTCTTGTTGGAGGAGCTGAAGACGCTGCGGGCGCGGGAGCGGATTCCGGAGCTGCGGCCGGGCAACACGCGGCTCGATGGGCAGTCTCGAGATTCCAACATTGGAGGAAATCCTCGCGCTGGCAAGGGGCGCGCAGGAGCGGCGTCTGGCGCGCGCGCGGCAACTCGGATTGGCGCCGCCGCAGCCGATCGGAGTGTACCCGGAGACCAAACATCCAAGTTATTTCGCGGGGTTGGGCCTCGCGATGGAGGAGCGGCTGGTCGCGACGCTCGAGCGGTATGGGTATCACGGCGCCGACGGGCGCGCGTTTTTGCAGTCGTTCGAGACCGGGAATCTCAGGGTGTTGCGCCGCATGACGCGGCTGCCGCTGGTGCAGCTGATCGAGGCGGCGGGGGCGCCATACGATTTGGCCGCGAGCGGCGATTCGCGCACTTATGCGGATCTCCTGACACCGCGGGGGTTGGAGGAGATTGCGACGTATGCTGCGTGCATCGGGCCGTCGAAGGCGCTGATCATTCCGCGGGATGAGGGCGGAAGGTTGGGGCGAGCGACGTCACTGGTGGCGGATGCTCATGCGGCGGGGCTCGGGGTTCACCCGTGGACGTTTCGGGCTGAGAGTGTGTTTTTGCCCGCGGGCATGGAGTTGGAAGGGGAGTTGCGGGAGTTTCTGGGTACGGGAATAGATGGCTTCTTCACCGATCAGGCGGATGTGGGGGTGCGGGCGAGGGATGCGTACCTTGGTTAGGCGGGGAGTTTGCGGGAGCTTACCAGGGCCAGGGGCGGGGCGGGGGAGGCGGCCAGGAGGGTGCGGGCGCGGGCGGCGGCGGCGCGGGCTTCTTCGGGGGCGGCGGCGGCTTCTACCGGGTGTGCCAGGAGGTAGCCCTGTACGGCTACGGGGCCGCAGTGGGCCAGGAATTCGAGCTGGGTGGCGCGCTCCACGCCTTCGGCTACTACTTCGCAGGCCCAGGCCGTGGCAGAGGGTTACGATGGAGCGCACGATGGCGGCGGAGCGGGGGTTGGAGTCGACGCCTTCTATCAGCATGCGGTCCAGCTTGACGCGGTTGATGGGCAGCTGTTCCAGCGAGGTCAGGGAGGAGTAGCCGATGCCGAAGTCATCGAGGGCGATGGAGATGCCCAGATCGCGCAAGCGCCGCAGCGGCTTCGATCGTCGCACTGCCGGTCTGTAGCACGGTCTCGGTGAGCTCGAGCTCGAGGGCGCTTGCGGGCAGGCCGGCGTTCTCCAGCGTCGCGGGCGATGTGGGTCACGAAATCGCTCTCGAAGAACTGCGGCGGGGATACGTTGATGGCCACCCGCGCATCGCGCCAGCCCGGCGGCGCGCCACGCCGCCGCCGTGGTGGTGGCCGAGCGCAACACCCAGCCGGTCAGCTCGTGGATGAGGCCGCTCTTTTCGGCGATGTGGATGAATTCGGTGGCGGTGGCGATGCGGCCGCCGGGCTTGCGCCAGCGCAGCAGGGCCTCGAGCGCGGTCGACTTCGCAGCCGCCGAGGGCCACTTCCGGCTGGAACATGAGCAGCAGCTCGCCGGCCTCGACCGCGTGGCGAAGCGACTGCTCCAGGCGGAAACGCTGCGCGGCCGCGTCATAAAGCGCCGCGCGGTAGAGTGCGAAGCGGTTGCGGCCGAGCTCCTTGGCGCGAAACAGCGCCACGTCCGCGGCGCGCAGCAGACCCTCCGGGTCGTCGGCGTGATCCGGAAAGAGGCTCGCGCCGACGCTCGCGGTGGTTGCGAGCGCCCGCCCTTCGATCGTGAGTGGCTGCTGCAGCGTTGCGACCAGCGCGCCGGCGCGGCGCTCGACTTCCTCCACGGTGCGCAGCTCCTCGATCAGCAGCGTGAACTCGTCGCCGCCGAGCCGCGCGACCAGGCTGTTGGGTCCGGCCGCGGCCTGCAGCCGTTGCGCGATGCCCTGCAGCACGCGGTCGCCGAAGTTGTGCCCGAGCGTATCGTTCAGCGACTTGAAGTTGTCCATGTCGACGAAGAGCAGCGCTACGCGCCGCCCGGTCTGCCGGGCGCGCGTCAGCGCGCCGGCGAGGCGGTCGGCGAGCTGACGGCGATTGGGCAGTTGCGTCAGAGGGTCGTGGTGCGCCAGGTGATGCAGCTGTTGGGTGCGTTCGGCGACGTGTCGCTCGAGCTCCGCTTGCTGCGCGCAGCAGGTCGGCCTCGCCCCGTGCGATGCGGTCGGCCATGGTGTTGAAGGATTCGGCCAGCTCGTCGATCTCCGCCGAGCCGCCCCGCGGCGCCCGTGCGGTGCGATCGCCGCCCGCAAGCAGGCGCGTGGCGGCGGTGAGGCGGCGCACGGGCAGGCTGATACTGACCACGAGCAAGGCCGAGACGATGACCATGACGATCAGGATCGCCACGCCGGAATCGGTTACCGTTTGCTGGGCGGCTTCGGCAGAGACGGCCGCGTAGCGGGCGGCGTCCAACATGCTCTGGCGCGCGGGCGCTTGCAGCTCGGTCTGGACGTTTGCGGTCAGGACGTTGCTCTGTTGGAGCAGTGCGCGCCTCGCTGCCAGGTCGCGTGCGTCGAGGCGCTCCGTGTCCAGCCGCAGGCGAACTGCGCGCTCGAAGTCGGACTGTACGACGCCCACCCAAGCCTTGCCGGGCGAGCGCGCAAGCTCTGCGGCATGTGCGTGGAGCACTGCCTCGAAGACGTGCTCGCGCGCCGCGATGAGTGCGGGCGATCCATCGACGTAGCGAACCGCGTCGATGGCGGTCGCGAGCGCCGACAGGGAGGGTCTCGCGATCACCTGGCCATGGATGGTGAGTCCAGTGCCGCCGGCCGTCGCGACGAGCTGATAGACCCGATCGAGCGCCTGCCAACGCTGCTGGCGCCATTCCATCTGCTGCGCTGCATCCAACGCGACCTGCCGGCCGTCCTGGATGTGAGTCAGAAGATCGTCCCGCAGCTGCCGGGTGGCTGGCGTGAGGACCGTGGTGCCGTCGAAGTATCGGTCGACCGCGTGCTGCAAGTCATCGCCCGCCAGGGACAGCGCCTGGAAGTCGCCGTTGTCGGAGTGGAGGTCATCGCCGACCACGCGATCGTAGGCGCTCAGCTTCTCCAGGATGACGCTCGCGCGATAGGCCAGCGGCTCGTGCCGGGTGCGCATGCTGGTCACCGCTTGCACCGCGGCACGGGTCGTCCGTGTCGCGAGCACGTGCGCAACCACGACCACCGCCGCCACAGCAGCGAGTCCCAGCATCAGCCGAGCACCGATGCCGAATCGCGGTAGCAGACGGCTCCGGTGCATATGCTCTGTCTCATGCATGCGACATAAGCCGGAGCTGTCGGCCGAATTTGGCCATGGCTGCCCCCGAGCTTAGTCCGATCATGCGCCGGCTCCCGGTCGGGAGTCCGTGGCCGGCATCGCAGGATGACCGGGTTAGCCCGTGGCGGCGACTAAACGGATGCGGGGATTGCCCTTATACTAGCCGGATGAAGGAGAGCAGGGCCCATGACCGAGATCGCTGACACATTCGACTCGGCCTTCACCAAGGCCGTCGATCTGGGCAACCGCCTTGCCGACAAGGACCGCGATGCGGACCTCTGGGATATCGCCGATGGGTTGCTCGCGGGCGCCCTGCAGTACTGGCTGTACTCCCGCCAGCCCTGCGGCGATCCGCGTTGCCAGGATTGCATGCCGATCAGCACGGCCGAGGGGCGCATGGCGGAGCTGAGACGGCTGATCGACCAGTTGGCGTCGGAAAGCGAGTACTTCCACACCCCCACGGACGCCAACGCGGGCCGCGCATAGCCGCCGGCCGGAGTGCCCCAAGCGCCGCTGAGCGTTCTAGAATGCCGGCTGCCGCGCGCGCCTGACGCGCAAGAAGCACTCGAAAGGGGCCGATATTGAGCCTTGATTCCTCGACAGCCACCGGTGAGCCGATCCAGACGGAAGTGGTGATCATCGGTGCGGGCCCTTGCGGCCTCTTCCAGGTGTTCGAGCTGGGACTGCTCGGCATCGGTGCCCACGTGGTCGACTCGCTTAGCTATCCGGGCGGACAGTGCACGGAGCTCTATCCGGACAAGCCCATCTATGACATCCCGGCGCTGCCGGTCTGCGGTGCGCAGGAGCTGGTCGATCGGCTGCTGCAGCAGAGCAAGCCCTTCAAGCCGCAGTTTCACCTCGGGCAGGAGGTGGTCCAGTTTTCACGCCGCGAGGACGGCCGTTTCTCCATCGCCACGGCGGTGGGCACGCACATCGATGCGGGGGCGGTCGTGATTGCCGCGGGAGTCGGCTCGTTCCAGGCCCGGCGCATCGGCATCGAGGGCGCGGAGCCCTTCGAAGGCAGCGCGATCCTCTATCGGGTGAAGAATGCCAGCGCGCTCGAGGGCAAGCGTCTCGTCGTCTTTGGCGGCGGCGACTCGGCGCTCGACTGGACGCTGGAGCTGGCGCCGCGGGTGAGAAGCATGACACTGGTGCACCGGCGCGCGGAATTTCGCGCGGCGCCGGCCTCGGTGGCCAAGATGAGGGAGCTGGTCGCGGCCGGCCGCATGCGCTGTTTCGAGGCACTGCCGCATTCGCTCACGACCGCGGAGGGGACGCTGGCTGGCGTCAACATCAGGACCCCGGACGGCACGGTGCATGCGCTGGAGGCGGATCACCTGCTGGTCTTCTTCGGACTGCATCCCGAAGCTCGGGCCGATCGCCGAATGGGGGCTCGACCTGGAAAAGAAGGCCCTCAAAGTGGATACGGAGAAGTTCCAGACGAGCCTGCCGGGCGTCTTCGCCGTGGGTGACATCAACACTTATCCCGGCAAGAAGAAGCTCATCCTGTCGGGCTTTCACGAGGCCGCGCTCGCCGCCTTTGCCATCCAGCATCACCTCTACCCGCAGAAGCGGCAGTTCCTCCAGTACACCACCACGAGCCCGATCATGCACCAGCGGCTCGGCGTGCCCGACTGAGCGCATATGAACGCACAGCTCGCCGATCTGCTGCAGCAGCTCGAGCTGGAGCCGCTCGAGGTCAACCTGTTCCGCGGCGAGAGCCGCGACATCGGCAGCCCGCAGGTGTTCGGCGGCCAGGTGCTCGGCCAGGCGCTCACGGCGGCCTCCGCCACGGTCGCGGGCCGCATCGTGCATTCGCTGCACGCCTACTTCCTGCGCCGGGGCGATTTCAATGCGCCCATCGTCTATCAGGTGGACCGCAGCCTCGACGGCCACAGCTTCTCCAACCGCCGCGTGGTCGCGATCCAACACGGCGAGCCGATCTTCAGCATGACGGCATCCTTCCAGGTGCTCGAGGAGGGCCTGGAGCATCAGATCGCCATGCCGGCAGTGCCGCCGCCCGAGGAGTTGCCGGACTCCAGCCGCCCGCCGCCGCAACTGTTGGCGCGGCTGCCGCACCGGGTGCGGCGCTTTCTCGAGCAGTCGCGGCCGTTCGAGTTCAGGCTGGTGCAGCCGCTGGATTATCTGGGGCCGCGGGACGCGCCGCCGTCGCGTCAGGTGTGGTTTCGGGCGGTGGACCATCTGCCCGACGATGAGCGGCTGCACCGGCGCCTGCTCGCGTACCTGTCGGATTACTTCCTGCTCGACACGGCGACCCTGCCGCATGGCTCGGCGCTGCTCGGCAATTCCGTCGTGATGGCCAGCATCGACCATGCGATGTGGTTTCACCGGCCGCTGCGCGTCGACGACTGGCTGCTCTACGCGGTGGACAGTCCGAGCGCCTCCGGAGCGCGTGGGTTCGCACGCGCGGGCGTGTACTCACGGGACGGCAGGCTGGTCGCCAGCACGGCGCAGGAGGGCCTGGTGCGGCTCCGCCGTGATAAGGCCGCAACCTAGGCACAGGGATGTGCCGCGCCGCCGCAGGTGGCGCTTTAACGCAGCACCTTTCCGGGATTGAAGATGCCGTTGGGATCGAGCGCGCGCTTGATAGCGCGCATCAGATCCAGCTCCACGGGCGCGGCGTAGCGCTCGAGCTCGCTCTACCTTCAGCCTGCCGATGCCGTGCTCGGCGCTGAAGCTGCCGCCGAAATCCCGTACCAGGTCGTGGATGGCACGCTTGACCGGCTCCTCGCGCGCCGAGGAAGCGCTGCGCGGTCGGCGCCGGGGGCCTGGTTGAGATTGAAGTGGAGGTTGCCATCGCCGACGTGGCCGTAGGCGACCAGGCGCCCGTCGGGCACGTGGTCGGCGACCCAGCGCGAGCCGCGCTCGACGAAATCGGGCATGCGCGGCGACCGGCACGGAGATGTCGTGCTTGAGGCTGCCGCCGTCCTGGCGTTGAGCCTCCGGAATGGTTTCGCGCAGCTTCCAGAAGCGCCGCCCGGTCGCGCGCGCTCCGGGCCACCGCCGCATCCAACACCAGCCTCTCTTCCAGGGCGTCCGCCGAGGCTCTGCTCGAGCAGCTCCTCGAGCGGATCGGCGGCGCGTGAGGAGGTGAGCTCGCACAGCACGTACCAGGGATACGACGCATCGAGCGGATCACGCACGCCGGGTATGTGCCGGGTGGTGAGCTCGACGGCGATCCGCGGGATGAGCTCGAAGGAGCTCACGCGATCGCCGCTCGCATCACGCAGGCGGGCCAGCAGCGCCACGGCGGCGCCCGGGTCGGGAACCGCGACGAACGCCGTGGCGAAGGCACGCAGCTTCGGGAAGAGCTTCAGGCTCGCGGCGGTGATGATGCCGAGCGTGCCTTCGGCGCCGAGGAAGAGAGACTTGACGTCGTAGCCGGTGTTGTCCTTGCGCAGCGTCCCGAGCGCGGAGAGGAGCCGACCGTCGGCGAGCGCCACCTCGAGACCCAACACCAGGTCGCGCATCATCCCGTAGCGCAGCACGTGAACCCCGCCGGCGTTGGTGGCGAGGTTGCCGCCGAGCTGACAGGTTCCCTCGGAGCCCAGGCTCAGGGGAAAGTAGCGTTGCGCCTCAGCCGCCACCCGCTGCACGTCTGCGAGCACGCAACCCGCCTCGGCCACGATCGAATAGTTGAGCGGGTCGAGATGCCGGATGCGGTTCAGGCGTGAGAGCGCGACGACGATCTGCCGGCCTGACTCGTCGGGCGTTGCGCCGCCGCAGTAACTGGTGTTGCCACCCTGCGGCACCACGCCGATGTGATGATCGTTGCAGAAGGCGAGAAGCGCCGTCACCTCCTCTACGGTGCGAGGCAGGGCGATCGCGAGCGCGCGGCCGTGGTACAGGCGGCGGTGGTCGGTGAGGTAGGGCTCGAGGTCCGTCCCCGATTCCTGCGCCTCGCCCCGCAGGAGGCCCTGGGGCCCGAGGATGCGCTCGAGGCCACTCAGCGCTTGCGCGGGGGTGAGGGGCGGCACGGAGCGGTGTCTTCAGGCCACCGGCAGCGCACGCAGCGCGGCGATGCGCTCATCGAGCGGCGGGTGACTCATGAAGAGGCGCTGGATGCCGCGGGACGCCGGCCCCGAGGCGATGCCGAAGGCGGCGAACTGATGCGACGGCAGCGGCTCGTGGGCCCTCTTCAGCGCCTCGAGGGCCGCGATCATGTTGGGAATTCCGGCGAGGTGGGCGCCACCGCGGTCGGCGCGGAACTCGCGCCAGCGGGAGAATGCCATGACGATCATGTTGGCCAGAATGCCGAGCAGGATCTGCGACACGATGACCGAGAGGAAGTAAGCCGGACCGCGGCCGTCGGCGGAGCGGAACAGCGTGCGGTCGACCAGGTTGCCGATGATGCGCGACAGGAAGATCACGAAGGTGTTGACCACTCCCTGGATCAGGGTGAGCGTGACCATGTCGCCGTTGGCGACGTGCGTCAGCTCGTGCCCCAGCACCGCCTCGATCTCCTCGCTGGTTCATGGCAGCGAACAGACCCGTGCTCACCGCCACCAGCGCGCGCATCGCGGCTGTACCCCGTGGCGAAGGCGTTGGGCTGCGGCGAGTCGAATACTCCTACTTCCGGCATGCCGACGCCGGCGGCGCGCGCCAGCCGTGCGACCACATCGAGCAGCCATCGCTCCGGTCGGCGTCGCCGGCTGGCTGATGACCCTGCACGCCCATGGCATGGCGCGCCATCCACTTCGACATGAGCAGCGAGATGAACGCGCCGCCGAAGCCGAACACGGCCGCAAAGGCCAACAGGGCGCCGAGGCTGCTGCCGCGAGCCGCGAGCCAGCTGATCGAGCCCGATCAGGTGGGCCACGATCGTCAGTACTGCGAGCACCGCCGAGGTTGGTGACGAGGAGCAGGAAAATGCGTTTCATGGCGCAAGCCTGGGGCCAGAACAGACGGTTTTCAAGCAGGCACAGGACGTGCCCTGCCGCCGCAGTGGCGGAGCCGCCAGCAAAAAACCGCGCTTTCTGCTTGCGGCCGCTGGGCCGGGCAGAGCCCGGAGCCAGCGCTAGTGACGAGCGCACCCAATGCGCGGCCCACCAGGAAGGCTACCATGCCGGCGCCGCCGCCGATCAGCACCATGCGCAGGGCGCCGCGCAGCGCGTGCCTGCCGGTGAAGAGGCTGAGCGCGAGCCCCACTGCGAAGAGCGCGACCAGCGGTGAGCACCGCCGTCGCGGCGAGCGCGCCGGTACCCTGGTCGCGCGATGAGGAACGGCACGAGCGGCACAGCCGCACCGGCCGCGAACGAGACGAACGAGGCGCGTGGCCGCTCCCAGGGGTGAGCCCAGATCGTCCGGGTTCAGGCCGAGCTCTTCGCGGGCGAGGACGTCGAGCGCCTGCTCCGGGCGGGCGAGCAGCGCCCGGCTGACCTCGCGGGCCTGTGCCAGGGCGACGCCGCGCGCGTGCGTAGATCAGCGCCAGCTCCTCGGCTTCCTCCTCGGGATACTCGGCGATCTCCTCGCGCTCGAGCGCGATCTGGTATTCGTACATCTCACGCTGCGAGCGCACCGAGACATATTCGCCCGCCGCCATCGACAGCGCGCCGGCGAGCAGCCCGGCGACGCCGCTGACCAGCACGAAGGAGCTCGGGGCTGCGGCGCCCGCCACGCCCAGCACGAGGCTCGCGTTGGATACCAGACCGTCGTTCACGCCGAACACCGTGGCTCTGAGATTGCCGCCCAGGCCGCCGCGATGGCGGACGCCTATGTCCGACAAGGTGGTTGGCATCGCATGGCCGCCGGCGATCGGCGCGGTGTAAACCGACAGGCCGCGCAGCTTCATCGCGGCGAGCACCGAGCGCATGGCGCGTGGCCCGAGCAGTCGCAGCAGCCTCGCGACGACGCGCGCGCGCAGGAGGGTACGAACACGCGCGCCGCGGTGCCGCGCTCGTGCGGTGCTCTGGGAAGTTTCCCACTTGGCGGCCTGCTCTTCGGCGGCCCGGCGAGCTGGCGGAAGAGCTGCTGCTTATGGGGGTCCGGCTCTGCCGCCGCGACCTGCGATACAACCACGCTGATTCCTTCTCGTGGTACCAGCTGTCGACGCCCTCGCTCATAGGGGCGATCTCAGTATTGGTCGCGCTCGTCTTCCTCGTCTTCGTCCCAGTCGTCATCGTCCTCGTCGTCCTCATCCTCGTCCCAGTCGTCGTCGTCCTCATCCTCTTCCTCGTCCTCTTCTTCCTCGTCCTCCTCCTCTTCGGACTCGGACCAGCCTTCGGGCTCGTGCGATCTGCTCGAGATCCATCTCGTGCCAGGTCTCGAGGTCGATCTCCTCGATCTCGCCGTCGAGATACTCGATCTCGACCAGCTCCGAGTCCTCATCCACCGACAGGACGCGGAATGATTCCTCTTCTTCCAGGTTCTCGTACCACTGTCCGGGAACCGGCTCGTAGTCTCTGCTCACCGCGATGCTTGGCTTCGCTGCAGAGTTAGGGGCTGGCCGGGTGGCAACGCTGTTTGCGTATAGTTTTCCCGATGACCATCCCCCGCCCGCCATCCGCCTCGCCCCTTGCCGGGGCGCGACGCATCGTGGTGAAGGTCGGTTCCGCGCTGCTGACGGACGCCGAGACCGGGCGCATCAACCGGGCCTGGCTCGAGACCCTGGTCGAGGACCTTCTGCGCCTGCGCGAGCGAGGTCAGCAGGTCATCCTGGTGTCCTCCGGGGCCATCGCGCTCGGCCGCCGCCAGCTCGGTCTGCGCCAAGGGGCCGCTGCGGCTGGAGGAGAGCCAGGCGGCGGCGGCCGTCGGGCAGATCCGCCTGGCGCACGCCTACAAGGAGCTGCTGGAGAGCCGCGACGTCACGGTCGCGCAGGTGCTGCTCACCCTGGAGGACAGCGAGCGGCGACGCCGCTACCTGAACGCGCGTGCGACGCTGGAGTCGCTGCTCGCCCTGGGCGCGCTGCCGGTGATCAACGAGAACGACACGGTGGCGACCGCCGAGATCCGCTACGGCGACAACGATCGGCTCGCGGCCCGGGTGGCGCAGATGGCGGCGGCCGACTGCCTGGTGCTGCTGTCGGATGTCGAGGGCCTTTACACCGCCGATCCGAACAAGGACCCGCGCGGCGCAGTTCATCGCGCGAGGTGCTCAAGATCACGCCGGAGATCGAGGCCATGGCGGGCCGCTCGGCGTCGGACGTCGGCTCGGGCGGCATGGCGACCAAGATCCTGGCTGCGCGAGATCGCCGTCGCGGCCGGCTGTCACATGTGCATCGCAGCCGGGTCACCATCGTCATCCCGTGCAGGCGCATCGAGGAGGGCGCGCGATGCACCTGGTTCGTGCCGAGCGCGACGCCGGTCGCGGCGCGCAAGCAGTGGATCGCCGGGACGCTGCGGCCCGCCGGCGCGGTCACGATCGATGCCGGGCGCCCTGCGGGCGCTTGCTCGAGGGCAGAAGCCTTCTGCCGGCCGGCGTCGTCAACGCGCGCGGCAGGTTCGAGCGCGGCGATACCGTCAGCGTCCTCGCCACGGACGGGGCCGAGATCGCGCGCGGGATCGTCGCCTACTCGGATGTCGATGCGGCGCAAGCATCATGGGCCGCAAGTCATCGGACATCGAGAGCATCCTCGGCTTTCGCGGGCGCGATGAGATGATCCATCGCGACGACCTCGTGCTCCTCAACCAGGAGCGCCGCGGCTGCAGCGAAAGCGTCGGGCAGGCTGATCGATGAGCGTCGAGCCGGACGAGCGCGGAGCTCGGCGAGCTGATGGAGCGGCTCGGGCGCAATGCCGTTGCCGCCGCTGCCGTGCTGGCGCTGGCCGGCACCGACGCGAAGAACGCCGCGCTCGTCGGCTGCGGCCGGCGGCGATCCGCGCCGGCGCCGCGCGCGATCCTCGCGGCCAATGCGCGCGACATGGCGGCGGCGCGAGCCGCGCAGCTGAGCGGCGCGCTGCTCGACCGGCTGGCGCTCGATGAGCGAGCGGGTGCGAGGCGATGGCCACGAGGCATCGAGGACGTCATGGCGCTGCCCGATCCGATCGGCACCACGGCGGCCGAGTGGCAGCGGCCGAATGGCCTGCAGGATCCAGCGGGTGCGGGTGCCGCTCGGCGTCATCGGCATCATCTACGAGAGCCGCCCCAACGTGACCGCCGATGCCGGCGCGCTGTGCCTGAAATCGGGCAACGCAGTCATCCTGCGCGGCGGCTCGGAGAGCTGCCATTCCAACGCCGCCATCCACGCCTGCCTGGTCGAGGGGCTGACGGCAGCGGCCGGCTTCCGGCGGACTGCATTCAGCTCGTGCCCGACCACCGACCGGGCCGCGGTCGGCTACATGCTGGCCGGGCATGGCGGACTACCTGGACGTCATCGTGCCGCGCGGCGGCAAGAGTCTCGTGGCGCGTGTCCAGCAGGAAGCGCGCGTGCCGGTCATCGGCCACCTGGAAGGCAACTGTCACGTGTATGTCGATCGCGATGCGGACGTGCGCATGGCGCGACCATCGCGCTCAACGCGAAGATGCGTCGCACCGGCATATGCGGGGCCGCCGAGACGCTGCTCATCGACCGCGGCTGCGTCGACACGCACCTCGCGCCGGTCGTGCGCGACGCTGTTGGATGCGGGCTGCGAGGTGCGTGGCGATGCGATCGTGCAGAAGGCCGACGCGGCGCGTTCGTGCGGCGAGCGAGGAGGACTGGTACACGGAGTATCTCGACGCGATCATCGCCGTGCGCGTAGTGGACGGCGTTGATGGCGCTATCGCGCACATTGCCAAGTACGGCTCGGCGCACACCGAGTCCATCGTCACCGCAGAATGAGGCGACGGCGGAGCGCTTTCTGCAGCGGGTCGACAGCGCCATCGTGCTTCACAACGCCTCGACACAGTTCGCCGATGGCGGCGAGTTCGGCATGGGCGCGGAGATCGGCATCTCCACCGATCGCTTCCACGCCCGCGGCCCGGTCGGGGTGGAGCAGCTGACGAGCTACAAGTACGTCGTGCGCGGCACGGGCCAGGTCAGGCCCTAGTAGCGCCGCTGCGGGTGAGCGCGGCGATTCCGCCGCGCAGCGAGAAAACCTGTCCGTAGCCGCGCGAGCGCAGCTCCTGCGCCACGGCGAGGCTGCGCTTGCCGCTGGCGCAGACGAGGAGATACCGTTCGTCGGCAGACATGTCCGGCCGGCCATGAAGGACCTGCGCGATGGGGATGTGCCGGGCGCTCGAGCAGGGTGTGGCGAGTCGCGCGAGTTCGTGGGGCTCCCGGACGTCGACGACTTCGAAGCCGTCTGCCAGCGCCTCCTCCAGGGAGTCGAAGCTCAACTCTCATCATCGGCGCCGGTCGGCGTGCGGTGCCGCGCGCGTGCCCGGGACAATCAGGCGCGCGCCGCGTGCGCACGCGGGTGACGGACAGCGTCAGCAGGTCGATGACCAGCAGCTCCTCTGCGAGCTGGCCGGGCAGATCCAGCAGCAGTTTCAGTGCCTCGAGCGCCTGCAGACTGCCGAACGTGCCGGGCACGGGACCCAGGACGCCGGCCTCGGCGCAGTTGCCGACGAGACCGTCGCGGGTCGCTTCCGGCCAGACGCAGCGCAGACAAGCGCCGCCGCGCTCCGGCCGCACGACCTGAAGCTGCCCCTCGTACTGATAGACGCTCGAGAAAATCACCGGCTTGCGCAGTCGCACGCACGTGTCATTCAACATGAACTTGGTCGAGAAGTTGTCCGTGCAGTCGATGACGAGCGACGTAGGCCTCGACGATTCCGGGCGCGGTGGCCGCGTCGAGTCGCAGCGCGTGAGTATGTATCTCGACGTCAGGGTTCAAGGCGCGCAGGCGCGCCGCGGCGAGCTCGACCTTGGGCCCGCCCACGTCCGCCAGGGAGTAGAGCGTCTGCCGGTGAAGGTTCGATGCCTCCAGCCGATCCGCGTCGACCAACCCGATGCTGCCGACACCGGCGGCCGCGAGATAGGTCATGACCGGCACGCCGAGACCGCCGCACCCCACTACCAACACCGACGCGCGGCGGAGCTTCTCTTGGCCGGCCTCGCCGACTTCCTTGAGCGCCATCTGGCGCGAATAGTCGGGTGTGAGAGCGGCCCCATGCCCATGGTTTGCGTGAGTGTGCGTGTGCTCCGCGGCGTGCTCCGCGCAACGCTCGCAGTTCACCCAGCCGGAATCACCGTTGTCGTAGTGCTCCTTCTTCCAGATGGGCACCCGATGCTTTGACCTCATCGATGATGTAGCGGCAGGCGCGGAAAGCCTCGTCACGGTGACGGGCCGTCACGCCGACCCACACCGCCGTCTCGCCGATCTCGAGCGCGCCGATGCGGTGCACGCACGATGCATGCTCCACGCCGAATCGCGCTATCGCCTCCGCGATGATCCGCTCGCCTTCCCTGATCGCGAGGGTCTCGAAGGCTTCGTACTCCAGCCGGCGCACGCGCCGGCCCTCGTTGTGGTCGCGAACCCAACCTTCGAACGCGGCATAGCCGCCGCAGGCTGGATCGCTGAGCTCGGCCCGCAGCGACCAACTCGTCGAGGGGAGTTGAGGAGAAGCGAAACATGGACGCAGGCGCCGGCCTTAGCCGCCCGCCACAGGCGGTATGAACACGACCGAGTCCCCCGCGTTCAGCGCGCTGTCCCCAATCGCTGAACTCGGAGTTCACCGCGACGCGCAGCATCTCCGGCGCGAGCGAGAACGGATAGCGTTCCCTGAGCTGCTCATAAAGCTCGCGCGGAGTGCGCCGCGGTGGTGACCAGCGTCTCGGAGCTGCGTCCGGCCTGCTCACGCAGGAGGGCGTAGTACTGGACGTTGATCTGCTGCGCGGCCGCCGGCGAGCCCTCCGGTATTGCACCCGCAGACGCCGAGCGCATGAGCTTATGCGTTGCGGAGCCGTAATCCATCGGAGTGTTCACATTGTCGAGCGCACCCGGCTGCGGCTGGTCGATCAGCTCGCGTACTCGCATTGATCAGGAACTTGCGCGGGCAGTCGCGCCCGCTCGCGACATGAGCCCGTATTGCCTCGCGGCTCGACGGCTCGTAGATCGCGCAGAGAGGCTCGGGCAGGCCGTCGTGAGTCGATCGGTACGCGGTCGCCTGCCGCGCGGGACGGCGCGAGCGCAGAAGATGCTCGAGCGTCTGCCGATCGAGGAGCGGCAGGTCGCAGGCGAGCACGAGCCAGGCGGCATCGGGATGGCGCGCCTGCGCGGCCATGATGCCGGCGATGGGCCCGGCAACCTCGCCGAAATCGACGATCTGCGCGAAGCGCGCGCGCAGCGGGTCCGTGGTCTGGTCGGGCCGAACGGAAACGAAGACCCGCTCGACGAGAGGAGCGATCAGCTCGGCTGCCCGCTCGAGCTGGCTGCGTCCCGCGTACTCGAGCATCGCCTTGTCGCGCTGCATGCGCGTACTGCGGCCGCCGGCGAGCACCAGGCCGTAAAGCGGCGCCCTGGCGGTGCCGGTGCGTCGAGGCGGAGAGGCTGCGATCGGCTCGTCCATATCAGATTCCGGATTCTACGCCCGCGACTGCCCTATCGCCCGGTACGCTTGTAAGCGCGCTTGCCGCCCGTTTTCTCGAGCAGGCGGACGCTCGCGATCTCGATGTCATGGGATAGCGCTTTGCACATGTCGTATATGGTGAGCGCCGCGATCGTGGCGCCGGTCAGTGCCTCCATTTCAACTCCCGTGCGGTGATGCACCGCGACCCGGCACCGCACCACGACCTCGCCGCCGCGGCGGTCCTCGATCTCCACCGAGCAGTGCTCCAGCCCGAGCGGATGGCAAAACGGGATGAGCTCGTGCGTGCGCTTCGCGGCCATGACGCCGGCGACGATCGCCGTGTCGAAAACCGGCCCTTTCTTGGTGCGATGACCGCTGGCGCGCAACGCCGCGGCGACGTTCCGCGGCAGGCGCACTCTTGCCTCCGCGACCGCTTCCCGGTGCGTGACCTCCTTGCTGCCAACATCCACCATCGTCGGGCGATTGCGGCTGTCGAGGTGAGAGAGTCCGGAGCGCCCCATCAGCCACCGATATAGAACATCTCGACCTTGCGGGCGCCGCCGGCCGATTCACGCTGCGCCTGCCGCTGCTCGCTGTAGTTGTCAGCCCGGTCCACCCAGACGCGGCGCAGGACCTCGAGCAGCTGATCATCGCTGGCACCGCTGCGCAGTGCGTCGCGCAAGCTCGTTCCGTGCGTGGCAAAGAGACACGTATAGAGCACCCCGTCGGACGACAGGCGCGCGCGCGAGCAATCACCGCAGAAGGGCTGAGTGACCGAGGAGATGAAGCCCACCTCGCCGCCGCCGTCGGCGAAGGCATAGCGCTGCGCAACTTCGCCGCGGTACTCCGCTGCCAAGGGGCTCGAGCGGCCAGCGCTCACCGATGCGCGCCAACAGCTCGCGCGACGGCACCACGAGCTCGGGAGACCAGTGGTTGCGATTGCCAACGTCCATGTACTCGATGAACCGTACGATCACGCCGGTGCCGCGGAAGCGCTCCACCAGATCGAGCACCGTGTGGTCGTTGACGCCACGCTGCACCACCGCGTTGATCTTGATGGGCTCGAGACCGGCGCGCCGCGCATGCTCGATTCCCGAGAGCACATCCTCCGGCGCCACCGAACCCGCCGCTCATGCGGCGGAAGACCTCCGGGTCGGCGCTGTCGAGGCTGACGGTAATGCGCTGCAGGCCCGCCGCGCGCAGCTCGAAGGCGTACTTGGCGAGCAGGACACCATTGGTGGTCAGGGCGATGTCGTCGACGCCGTCGATGGCCGTCAGGTCGCCAATGAGATCAGGAAGAGCCGGCCGCAGCAGCGGCTCGCCACCGGTGAGGCGCAGCTTGCGCACCCCGAGCCGCACGAACAGCCGCGCTACCCGGACGATCTCATCGAACGACAGGCGCTCATGCGAGCCCAGGAATCGGTAGCGGTCATGGAAGGTGCTCCCGCGGCATGCAGTACGGGCAGCGGAAATTGCACCGGTCCATGACCGAGATCCGCAGATCGCGCACCGGCCTCCCGCGCCGGTCGCGCGGTCCGGACCCCGGCATGGGACGATCACATCGAGGAGAGCTCATCTCGGCGTCCAGCCTACCACCGGTGCATTCGGGTCACGAAACCCTTGGGGTAGGTATTGGGGCCCGGCGGCAGTTCTACAAATCCGTCCGTGCCGGCGAGCGCGGTGAAATCGCCGGAGCCGTTCGTGGGTGCCGGCATGGCCCAATTGCGGCCCCAGTCGTCGATCTCGATGCGAACAGGCATGAAAAACGTCAAACGTGGTTCGACCGTGACCGGGGCGCCGAGCGCCATCCGCTCCGGGGCGAGACGGGGTTTGGCCCTGGCTTGCGGCGAGCGCTGGCAGCACATAGCGGGTAACGCATACCGCCGTCGAGACCGGATTCCCGGGCAGGCCCAGGACTGCGGCGCCCGAGCCCGCGACGCCGAACCAGAGCGGCTTGCCCGGACGCTGCGACACCCTGTGGAATACGCATCGGACGCCGAGCTCCTCGAGAACGCGGGGCACCAGGTCGAGCTTTCCCATCGAGACGCCGCCACTCAGGACGAGCACGTCGTGTGTCTCGAGGTGGAATTTCAGGCGGCGCCTGAGGTCCGTCAGGTCATCGAGGATGTGGTCGTCCGCCACGCGTTGAAAGCCATGTAACCGCAGCGCCGCCGCAATGGAGTACGGGTTCGAACGCCGTATCTGGTGCGGCAGGATCGGCTCGCCGGGCTCGATGAGCTCGTTCCCCGTGGAGATGACGGCCAGCATGGGCTGGCTGCTCACCCGGATCCTCGCCATTCCGGCCCCAGCCGCAATGGCGATCTCCGGCGGCCCGAGGCGCGTGCCGGCAGCCAGCAGGAGGTTGCCTTGACGCGTATCGCTCCCGCGGTGATGAACGTTCTGGTCGGGTTCCACCGCGAGGTCGTGCGCCAGCTCGGCCTGCCCGTCCCGCACAGCGATCCGTTCCACCGGCACCACCGCATCGCAGCCCGCGGGCAGCGGTGTGCCGGTCATCACCTCTATGCAGTGGTCGCTTCCGGCCAGAGTGAGCGGCGGATCGCCGGCGGCTTGCATGGCCTGAATGCGCAGTCGGCGCGCGCCTTGGCGTACACCCCGGCTGTCCAGCGCGATGCCATCCATCGTCACCCGGTCGAAGGGTGGTTGGTCACGCTCGGCGTAGATGTTCTCCCGCAGCACCGCCCCCGCGCATTGCGCCAGCGGCAGTGACTCGATCGGCAGACAGGTCAGGTGCTGCGCGATGAGATCATCCGCCTGGGAGGGACTGAGCACGGTCAGTTGCTGTCGGACTTCTTGTCCCTGGCCTTGAAGATCTTCACTTGCGCATTGAACTGGTCCGCCACGGTGTGCAGCTGGTCGACCGCCGCATTGTTCTTTTGGATCTCGATGGCCTCGAGCTCCGCCTTCTGCTGCTTGGTGAGCGTAGCCCCGGCGGCTGCTACCCGGCTGTCGCGCTCGAGCTTGATGCAGGAGAGATAGGCAGTCATCTCTTTGTTGTAAGCGCTCACCTGCTGCATACCTGCGAGCATCTCTTTGAGCGTAGCCGTATTGCCGTCCGGGAGATTCGTCGGCGCCTGAGGATAGGAGCAATCGGCATAGGCTGCAGGTGCGAGCAGTGCGGCGGCGAGGGCCGCTGCCGCCAGGAACGGTTTCATGAGGGATTCCCCTGGTTGATCGGTCGTCTATCTTAAGAGCGGGACGCTTTGAGGGCCACCCTACGCCCTCCGGGCTTCGGGTGGCGGGCCACCTTGCGGAGATGCGTAGGGACATAAAGGTAGCAGCCGGCGGTGTGATCGTTGACTACACCCACGGCCTGCAGGTAGGCGTAAATAATTGTTGAGCCGACGAAACGAAAGCCGCGTTTCTTCAGATCGCGGGAGATCCGGTCGCTCAGCTCGCTGTGGGCCGGCACCTGGCTCTGGGTCCGCCAGCCGTTGAGGACGGGAGTGCCGCCGACCCAGTTCCACAGATAGGTGCCGAAGGAGCCGAACTCCTTCTGCACCGCGAGAAAAGCCCGAGCGTTGCTCACCGTGGAATCGATCTTGAGCCGGTTGCGGACTATGCCGGCATCCTGCAGCAGCGCAGCACGGCGGCGTGCATCGAAGCGGGCCACCTTGGCCGGTGCGAAGCTCGCAAAGCCCTTTCGATAGGCCGCGCGCTTGCGCAGGATGGTGGACCATGACAAGCCCGCCTGCGCACCTTCGAGCGTGAGCATCTCGAACAGATGCCGGTCATCGTGCACCGGGCGGCCCCACTCCTCATCGTGGTAGCGGGTGTATTCGTCATCGCCGGCCGGGACCCAGCCGCAGCGACTCTTTTCGGAAGCCACGATTCTCTCGCTTGATGAGCAGCCTGGCCGCGGGGCCGGCAGAGTAACATGTGACGTCGAGCCCGTAACCCCGGCACAGGGAGGTGCCCCGCCGCCGGAGGTGGCGGAGGCTGCGGGCAAAAACCGTGCTTCTGCTCGCAGCCGCGCTGGGCCGGGCAGGATGCCCGGATCCAGCGCTTAAACAGGGGGTCAGAATGTCGCAAACCGAGTCGCACCTGGCGCGCAACCTGCGCAATCGCCACATCCAGCTGATCGCCTTCGGCGGCACGATCGGCGTGGGACTGTTCCTCGGCTCGGCGCAGGCCATCCACAAGGCCGGCCCGGCGCTGATCGCTGACCTACGTCGTGGCGGGCTCGCCATCTTCTTCATCATGCGCGCGCTGGGTGAGCTTCTGACCTACCGCCCCGTCGCGGGTTCCTTCGCCACTTACGCCGATGAGTTCTGCGGGCCGTTCGCCGGGTTCGTTACCGGCTGGTCCTACTGGTTCATGTGGGTCCTGACGGCGATGGCGGAGCTCACCGCCATTGGCGTCTACGTCCGCTTCTGGCTCCCCGCGGTACCGCAATGGCTGCCGCCGCTGGTCGCACTGCGTGGCTCTTACGGCGCCAATCTGCTCGCGGTGCGGGTGTTCGGCGAGCTCGAGTTCTGGTTCGCGCTGATCAAGGTCGTGACCATCGTGGCGCTGATCCTGGCCGGGGTCGGGGTGATCGTCTTCCGTTTCGGCGACTTCGGCGCGCACGGCGAGCTTCGCCAACCTCTGGTCCACGGCGGCTTCCTGCCATTCGGCATGATGGGCGTACTGCTCACGCTGCAGATCGTGATGTTCGCCTACTCGGGCGTGGAGCTGATCGGCGTCACCGCCGGAGAGGCGGAGAACCCGGCCGTGGTGCTGCCGCGGGCGACCAACGGCATCATTTTCCGCATCCTGCTTTTCTACATCGGCGCGCTGGTGGTCATCATGGCGCTCGTGCCCTGGAACCAGCTGAGCCCCGACACCAGCCCGTTCGTCTTCGTGTTCCAGAAGCTGGGCATCCCGGCGGCCGCGAGCATCATCAACATCGTCGTCATCACCGCGGCGAGCTCGTCATGCAACAGCGGGATTTTCAGCACCGGCCGCATGCTCTACTCGCTGGCCTGTCGCGGTCAGGGACCGCGAGCTTTCGCGCGCGCTGAGCAGCCGGCAACGTGCCGGCGGCGGGCATCCACGCCTCGGCCGCCATCATGCTGCTCGGAGTGGTCCTCAACTACGTGGTCCCCAAGCACGTCTTCCTCTGGGTCACCAGCGTGTCCCTGATCGGAACGCTCTGGACCTGGGGCATCATCATGGTTGCGCATCTGGGATACCGGCGCGCGGTCAGGGACGGGCGCGTGGCCGCCGCGAGCTTCCGCATGCCGGGAGCGCCCGTGGTGAACTGGGTGGTAGTCGCCTTTCTGCTCTTCGTCACCGCCATGCTCGGGTTGCAACCGGATACGCGGGTGGCGCTCTATGTGGCGCCGGTGTGGTTCGGACTGCTGGCGGTGGGGTATTTCAGCTCGAGACCGCAACCGGTACGGGCGGCCTGATCAGCCGATCAGGGAACGCAACCGGCTGGTTCGCGATCCGTCGGCGCTCTCTGCTGCGCGCCGCAGCAGCGCTCCGGCATCCGCCGGCGGCAACGCCCGGCTGAATAGGAACCCTTGTGCTTCCTGACACTTGTTCTCCTGCAGGAACATCAGCTGCCTGAGGTTCTCCACGCCCTCGGCCGTGACCTCGATGGACAGTGAGCTTGCCATCGCGATGATTGCCATCACGATGGCACGATCCTCCGCGCAATCGATGAGGTTGGTGACGAACGAGCGATCGATTTTGAGCCGGTCGACGGGAAGATGGCGCAATCGCCCGAGGCTCGAGTAACCAGTGCCGAAATCATCGATCGCGAGCGACACGCCGATCTTCTTGAGCAGAACGAATGCCTGTTTCGCCCACTCGTCGTCCTTCATGAGGACCGACTCCGTGATCTCCAGCTCGAGCGCTGCGGGGTCGATGCCGCTTTCCTTGACGATCGCTGCCACCAACTGCGGAAATTCACGCGACGCGAATTGCTGGCTGGAGACGTTGACCGCCAGACGGACCGCCGGCAGCCCCTGATCGCGCCACGCCCTGGCCTGAACACAGGCGGTGCGCAACACCCAGGCGCCCAATTCGCCGATCAGCCCCGTTTCCTCGGCAATCGGGATGAACTCGGCGGGTGCCACTACGCCGAGCTCGGGGTTCGTCCACCGCAGCAGCGCCTCCAGGCCTGCAACCGTGCCGTTATCCACGTCGAATAGCGGCTGATAATGCAGGGCGAACTCCCCGCGCTGCAATGCCCCGCGCATCTTTTCCTCGACCGCAAATCGCTGCCGCGCCGCCGAGGTCATTTGCGGATCGAAATAGGCGTACGTTCCCGGGCCGCGCCGCTTGGCGAAATACATCGCCCAGTCGGCGTTACGCAGGAGTGCATCGGCATTGGTCCCATCCGTCGGGAAAATCGCAATGCCAACACTGGGCGTGATCACCAGGGAATGTTTCGCAATCTGCATCGGCGCCTGCAGCTCGTCAATCAGTCGACGGGCGAGTATCCCGGCATCCTCAACGTGGGCGAGGTCCGGCAAAATCACCACGAATTCATCGCCGCCGAGACGTGCAATGTGCCCGGACGCCAACGAGGCCGAGTTGACGGCGCCAGGGTTGTCATCGTGGCGCAGCGTGCGACGCAGACGGGCGGCAACCAGGCACAGGAGCTCGTCGCCGGCGCCATGACCAAGGGAATCGTTGACGCGCTTGAAGTTGTCCAGGTCGAGAAAGAGAACCGCCATGGGCTGGCCGGTAGTGCCCGAGGTGAGTATGGCGCTTTGCAATCGGTCCAGGAATTGCGAGCGATTCGCCAGGCCCGTCAATGCATCGAAATACGCCAGCTTGACGATCCGATGCTCGGCGCGCCATTTGCTCGCAAGTGAGATCGCCATCTGCCGCACTTCGTGCGGATGAAACGGCTTCTGCAGATACGACAGCTTCTCTTCGGGCGGCACCAGTCGGCCGATTGCGGCGGGATCCGTGTCGGAGTAAGCAGTGCAGATGACGATCTCTATGGCTGGATCCAACGTCCGAATGCCGGACGCCGCCCAGGCGCCGTCTTGCCCGGGAGGCATTCTCATGTCGAGGAATGCGACGGCGAAGGGCTCATTGGCCGCCACCGACTCGCGCACCGCGGCAACCGCTGATGCGGCATCGTTGCAGAATACGGGCTCAAATGCCGCTGGCGCCGCGGTTTGCGGTTGCCCCTGGCGCGCGGACGAATCATGAAAGAGCCGCGCCTGCAGTCGCTGCAATCTCTCGAGACCGCCATCGACAGCAGGGGCGGCGAGGATTTGTCGATACGCATCGCGCACATCGACTTCGTCGTCGGTAACGAGTACGCGAACTGGCGCGCGCGCGCGGTCATCCATCATTGATCTCCCGAGCCTTCACAGTGCGGAACGCGCCATGCCGTCACCGAGCGGCAGGGTGACATGGATGGCGGCCCCCAATCCCAAGCCATCACTGGTGGCCCAAATTCTGCCGCCCAGGGCTCGAATCGCGTTCGCGCACCAGTGCAAGCCGATACCGTGATTCATACCGCGGGACTTCGTCGTGTAGCCCTTCTGGAAAATGCGATCGATGTTTTCGGCCGGAATGCCGACGCCGTCGTCCTGCGCATGCAAATGCAGCTGATCACGACCGGCATCGCGCGTGACCTCGGCCCACAGGCGCAGCATGCCCGAGTCCCTGCCGGCGTCACGCACCGCTTCGGCGGCATTGATGATTACGTTCTGCAGGACGAGTCGCAGCACGGTGCGCGCCACCCGGATCGTGCCGAGCCGGCTCAGCGACTCATCGGTATCGATACTCAACCTGGCACGGCTCGCATCCGGAACGATATCGAGCGATTGCGCGACCAGCTCCGCAAGCCTGACGGATTCAAAAACGGGGTCGGCACTGGTGGCGGCCCGCATGTGCTCCGCGAGAGCGGCGCGCATGCTGTCGGCCTGGCGGCTCATGACGCCGACATCAACCGACGACTCGCGGAGCACCGCTGCAATGTGCTGGCAACCAAACTCGATGAACTGCGCCAGGTCGGCGCGCCGGCCGGAGTCGGGTGCGCCATTCGTCAGCTCCGCCGCGGCACGCTCGAGATCACCGATCGGCACGCCATTCAGGCGCTGCCCAAGAGCGGCCACTCTCACACCGAGCGGCGTCAGGGCATTGCCGAGATTGTGCAATACCCCCTTGGCCATCTCCGCGAATCCCGCTTCGAACGACTGATCGATCAGCTGTCGCCGCGCTTCCTGCAGGCTCTCGACCATCCGGTCGAATTCACGACCGAGCTGCCCGAACTCGTCTTCAGTGGCATAGTTCAGCCGGGCCGACAGGTCCGCGCTCTCGCCGACGGTGACGGCGTGGCGGGTCATGCGCGTGAGCGGCGTCAGTACGAGACGATTCAACAGCACGACAACCAGAAGCAGGACGATCACGGCCACCACGATGATCGAGAGAGATGCGTATCGAATCGCCGTAAGGCCGCTCGCCTCGATGCGCCGCGGAACCTCGACCCGCAGGGTCATGATCGGTCGGTGGTAAATGTCGTAGAACGATCGGTAGACGGTCGTGTACTGACTGCTATTGACCAGCAAATCGGCGGTTGACGCGAGCGCCATGTCTACCGGCATGAGATTCGACTGCGTTCGTGAGCCGAGGTCTCGCAGGCGGTCCGGCGTCAAGAGGCGTCCGACGATGGTCATGCCCGCGACGTGCCCGCTGCCGGTACCGTTCAGGATTGGCGCGCCGGCAATCATCATCACGCCGAGATTGGTCTTCACGAGCCCATACACCGCGCGTTTCGTTCCGAGGTCGCTTCGCCAGGGGAAACTCGCCGGCAGGGAACCCCCATCCTCCAGGCTGCCCCGTAGCGACAGGTTCGTGGGGATGACGTCTCCGGTCCAGGCCCGGACCCGTCCCTTCAGGTCGACCACCAGGATGCTATCGATCTGTATCTGAGTTATCGCCGTATGCGTGAAGTTCGTCGCGACGAATTTTGGATTGCGACCCTGCACGAAGCGATAGGCATCCTCCCAGTTGGCCCAATCCGTCGCATCGATCTGCAAGGTCTGCAGATCGCGATCGATGGCGTAATTCACGCGCCTCATCGCGGTTCGGGCATTGTCACGCTCCAGCAGCGCGAAGCTCGGTTCCACGACTCTGAGCTGAATGAGGAACGCGGCCACGCTCAGGGCGGCGAACAGCAGCGCCAGGGAGCCGATGACTTTGGATCGAATGCTCATCCGGGAGTTTTTTAGGCCTTCCAGGCGGATTACATATGCGAATGGGGTCGGGATTCCCGAGCGCTGTGGCGGGAATTTGCCGGACTTGTGACCGAAGTCTTGGTTCCGCGCGGGATTTCGGCAACCGCTACTTGCCAAAGCCGGGGGATGGTCGGACGTGCCGGGTCGCCGACTTACCGGGCCGGATCCCATGTCGCCGAACCGGCGACCCCTGCGAGCGGCACGGTTGCAGTAGAATGTCCGGCGGCCGTAGCTGCGCGCCCGTAGCTCAGTTGGATAGAGTACCTGGCTTCGAACCAGGTGGTCGGGGGTTCGAATCCCTCCGGGCGCGCCACTTTTTTGCGATTTTCGGTTCCGATACACTTTACCAAATGGTAAACTGATGTTCTACCGGGTAAGTATCGAGCGATCATGAAACATTCAATCCAGCTCACGCTGCGCAGTAACACTTTCACGGCGACATTGCAGGGTTTCGGCCTGTTGCTGCTGTTGGCCGCAGCGGCATTGTCGTGCGCCCGCGCGGCGGCATACCCGAGCATGGCGCCGATTGCGCGCTACGACATTGCCGACCGGGCGGCGGAGATTGCGCTCGCGCGCAGCGCGGCGCCCGCATCCATCTCAGGCGGCGCGCAAATCCTCGTTCTCGGCAAACACGGCTACGAAACTGCCGTCAAGGGCAGCAATGGCTTTGTGTGTCTCGTGGAGCGGTCATGGGACATGAACTTCGACAATCCCGAGTTCTGGAATCCCAGAGTCCGTTCGCCGCAATGTCTCAATGCGGCCGGCGCGAGCTCCGTACTTCCCAGCTATCTCGAGCGAACCCGGTGGGTGCTGGCCGGAGAGTCCACCGCCAGGATGCGCGCGCGTGCCCGAACTCTAGAGCCCTTGAATCCCGCGCCCGGCTCCGTGTGCTACATGATGTCCAGGCAGGGCTATGTAAACGACACGGCCGCCGGCCCCTGGTACTCGCATGTGATGTTCTTCGGTCGCGGAAAGCCGGCCGACTGGGGAGCGAATGTGCCCGACTCGCCCATGGCGGCCGATGCCGCGGCCTATAAACCCGTCACGATCTTCATGGTCGTCGTGCAGAAGTGGTCCGACGGAACTCCGAACCGGAGCATGTAGCAAACTGAGCCTGAACCTCGAGCTCCTGATGCCAATATCCCGTGAAAACACTCTGCATTGCAATTTCCGCGGGTGGCTTGCCGGCTAACACGTCCAGCCGCGTAGTCAGGATTGGACGTCTTTGCGACGGGGGGGCCAAGGAGCGCGTAACGGCGCCCGTGCGGCAGCTGATATCGACCGGCGATGGAGGCAACTCCAACCGCCTGGAGCTGCCCTGCAATGCCGTCACCGGCCGGGTGAACGAGATGCGCGCGCGCGAGCAGGGGTGTGAGCTCGCCTGCGGCGTGCCCGGGCAGCAGCACGAGTACCCGCGCGCGTTGACCCTGCGCCGCGAACCAGTCGCGGACCACATGCTGCCGGGAATCCGCGTCCGCTGTCAGGACGGTGAATGGCGTGCCTGACCGGCGATCGAGCATGGCAGTGGTCGTCTCGTCGGGATTCAGCAGGGCAATGCCTGCGCCTTTTGTATCGTGGCGGATCTCGCTTGCCAGGAGAGGAAGATCCTGCCAGCGATCGACCGTCGGAAACAGCACGAGTGAGGTAACGCAGAACGCCGCAACGTATGCGGCATGGGTCCATTGGAAGCCTCGCAAGACCAGTCCGCGCCGCTGCGAGTCGGCGGCCCGCCGCAGTGCAAGTCCCACCAGCACCAGCAGCACTGCTGCGGCGGCAAAGTATTCGCCGACCGCGATCAGAGCTCGAGAGCCCACGCCGTTGGACGTCATGCTGGCGATGCCAAACACCACGAGCACTGCCGCGAAGATGCACGCGATCACCGCAACCAGGCCTCGGGTCCAGAGCAGGAGGTCACGGCCGCTCTGGCCCCCGAGCCGCTGCGCCTCACTGACCTCGAGCGCCATGAGGAGACTCAGCCCGAGCAGGGCCGGCGCGGCGTAGATGTCGCGTGCCGTCGCCGCCACGCTGAGGAGCAACAGAAAGGGGAGGGAGGCCGCAATGGCAAATCGCCGGGGCGTACCTTGCTCATCGCGCGGGCGCAGTCGATTTCGCACTCGCCAGACGGCCACAGCCGCGAGCGCGGTCCACGGCAGAAGGTAAACAGGCAGCTCGATGAAGTACTTCCCCGGCGAGTTGCGATGGCCCGTGCTGTAGAGATACGCCGGTGGGGCTGCAATGTGGGTGAAGCGTCCCGCCAGGTTGTACCAGAAGAGGATGCGCAGCGATTCGGTGCCGTCGGCCGTGTGCGCAACGGCCGCGACCCAGGGGCCGATGGCGATCGCTTGCAGCAGGAGGCCGGCATAGAGCTCCGGCCGCCCGAGCTCCGACCAGCGCCGCTCCCACGCCATGAGCGTGAGCAGCGCCAGGCCCGGCACCAGCCATCCCGGCGCACTCTTTGCCATGAAGCCGACGGCGGCGCCGGCGTGCATCAGCAGATAGCCGTAGAGCTTCCTGCGCCCCGGGGCGGCCGTGTAGCCGAGATAGGCCCCGAGGAGTGAGATCGCGCAGCCGGCGAGGAGACAGGCATCCGGCGCCAGCCACATCGTCACCCGAAATGCCGTGATCGCCGTGCTTGCAACCAACGCGGCGACGATTGCCGCCACGACACCGTCCATGGCGAATCCGAGAGCACCCATCGCGAGCGCCGTGACGGCGGCATACACCAGGTTGGGTGCGCGCGCCGCGGCTATGGACGGCCCGAAGAGGCGCATCGATGCGCCGGACATCCAGTAGGAGAGCGGCGGCTTCTCGAGGAAGGGCCGGTTGGCGAGGTGCGGCAGCGCCCAGTTGCTCTGCACGCTCATGCGCCACGCAATGTCGGCTTCCCGCGGCTCATCCGGCGTCCAGGCGCCGCGATCGAGCGTGCCGACGAGCCACATCGGGGCGAGCGCGAGAAGGATCAGAAGCATCCAGCCGCGAGCGCCGGTAGTGGGAAGGGAGCGCATCGGCTCTCGATCACGCGGTGACAGGGCGTTGTTCCGTTCCCGGAGCGTGGCTGCCACGGCGCGCCAGCCACTCCTCGAGGCGTCCGTACCCGCCGCGCCCAACGTGCAGGCCTAGATGCGTCCGCCGCCAGAGAATGTCTTCCGCTGTCTGTGCCATCTCCGCCCGGCAGAGGTAATCGGCTTCGCGCTCGTGGAGCTGCGGCAGCAACTCCTCGCCGAGATCGGCCACCGAACGGGCGTCGCCCAGCATGTGCAATATGCGGGTGCCGTACGCCTGCGCATACCGGTATCTCAGCGTTGGGGGAAGCCACGGATGAGCACGCTCCAGGCTGCGCAGAAATCTGGCGTAATTGCCGCGCGGCAGGTTGCCGCCGGGGAGGAGTGCCTGCGCAGTCCAGCCGGGAGCCCGCGAGCCGAGCGTTCGCCCCAGAATATCGACGGCGCTCTCCGCGAGCTTGCGGTAGGTCGTGATCTTCCCGCCGAAGACGGTGAGGAGCGGCGCCGGATGCTGGTCGAGCTCGAGAGCATAGTCGCGCGTAACACTGGCCGGATCCGCTTCCTCGTCATCCAGGAGCGGGCGCACGCCGCTGTAACTCCACACCACGTCTTGCGGACGCACGGGCTTCGCGAAATAGCGGCTGACCGCGGCGCAGAGATAGCCGACCTCTTCCGGGTCGATGTGCACGGCCGCCGGATCGCCGGCGTATTCGACATCCGTTGTCCCTATGAGCGTGAACTCACGCTCATAAGGAATGGCAAATACGATCCGATGATCTTCGTTCTGGAAGAGATAGGCGAAGCGATGAGCGAAGATCCGCGGCACCACGATGTGGCTGCCCTTCACCAGCCGGATCGAGTGACAGACGCTGACCGGCGAGGCGTCGCGCGTGAACCGGCTCACCCATGGTCCGGTGGCATTGACCACAACTCTGGCGTTGATTCTTTCCGGGCCGGACGGGCTCTTGAGCGTGGCAACCCATTGCCCTCGGCTGGGTTCCAACTTCTCACACCGGGTGCGCGTCAGGACGAGTGCGCCCCGCTCGCGAGCGTCCATCGCATTCAACACCACCAGGCGGGCGTCGTCGGTCCAGCCGTCCGAGTAGACGAACCCCCGGACGTATTGCGGCTTCAGGGCGGCACCCGCCACATGATGCCGCAGGTCGATGCGCGCCGAGCCTGGCAGGCGCCGTCGCCGCGCCAGGTGATCGTAGAGGAAGAGGCCGGCGCCGATCATCCATGCCGGCCGCAGGTGCGCATCGTGGGGCAGCACGAAGCGCAGCGGCCGCATGAGGTGCGGTGCGGAGTTGAGCAGGATCTCGCGCTCGATGAGCGCCTTGCGCACCAGCGACAGCTGCAGATACTCGAGATAGCGCAGGCCGCCGTGGATGAGCTTGGTGCTGGCGGAGGAGGTATGAGCGGCGAGATCGTCCTGCTCGCACAGCAGGACAGAGAGGCCGCGCCCGGCAGCATCCCGCGCGATCCCGGCGCCGTTGATGCCGCCACCGACGATCAGCAGATCGTATGTGCCAGAATACCGCATGGCCCGATCATATCGTGACAAAGTCGCCGGGAGCGATTTTGGACGGCGCACGCCGGCCCGAGCAGATCGCTTGGAGCGATCTGTAACGGCGAGCGCATCCGCGCTCGACGGCCCCGAAGGGGCGAGGCCCAGGACGGGCCGAGTAACGGCGCGGCGCAGGGCCGGGGCCGAGCATTCCTATGTCGAGGCGCGACTCGAGGGCGTGCGCCTCGATCGCAACGGACGGCGGGTGCTCGAGGATGTGAGCTGGACCATCCGTCCCGGCGAGAGGTGGGTGTTGGCAGGTGCGAACGGTGCCGGCAAGACTCAGCTGCTGAAGCTCATCGCCGGCTCGGTATGGCCAACCCCCACCGGTCGCGACGTGCGTCAATACCGCTGGAAAGGCGAGCGGTGGCGCACCCCGCGCGAGATCCAGGACGAGATCGGATACGTGGGGCCGGAGCGGCAGGACAAATACACTCGCTACGGCTGGGATCACAGCGTCGCGGAGATCGTGGCCACGGGTATCTACCGCACCGACATCCCGCTACATTCCGCGAGCGATGCCGATCGCCGGCGCGTTGCAGCGATTCTCCGGCGTCTGCGGATAGAGCCGCTGGCCGGACGGCGCTTTCTCACGCTCTCCTATGGCGAGCGGCGGCTCACTCTGCTGGCGCGCTCGCTCGCTTCCCGGCCGAGGATGCTCCTGCTCGACGAGTTGCTGAACGGATTGGACGAAGCCAACCACGAGCTGGCCCGGCGCTGGCTCGAGGGGACGGCGCGATCCAGGCTGCCGTGGGTGTTGTCCACGCATCGGCTGGAGGACGTCCCGGCTAGCGCCACACACGCGTTGGTGCTGGAGCGCGGGCGGATCGTCTACAAGGGCAGCATGCGACGCGCACCGCTGGCGCGATGGCTCGCGCGTTCGGCAGAGACTCGCGCCACGAGCCGACCCCGCTCGCGCGTGCGCGATTCCTCCGATGACGCGCTGGTCCGATTGACCAACGCTCACGTGCACCTCGACGAGCACGTCGCTCTGAAGGGGGTGTCGCTTGCTATCCATGCAGGCGACTGCTGGGTAGTGCACGGACACAACGGCTCGGGCAAGACCACCCTGTTGCGAACACTCTACGGCGATCACGGTGTTGCAGTCGGTGGGTGCATCGAGCGTGCGGGGATCGAGCCAGGCGTGCCATTGCAGGAGTTCAAGGAGCGTGTGGGCCTCGTTGCCGCGCACCTGCAGGCCGACCACCCTCAGGATCTCACCGCCGACGCCGTCGTGCAGTCGGGCCGCTACGCCAGCATCGGCCTGAACGGGCCGCCAAGTGCGGCGGATCGTGCCGCGGCCCGACGTGCACTGCAGGCGTTTGGTTTGAGGGCACTTGGCGCCCGGCCGTTACGGGAGCTCTCCTACGGCCAGTTGCGGCGTGTGCTCTTCGCGCGGGCATGGGTACGTGATCCCGCGCTGCTGCTGCTCGACGAACCGTTCGCGGGCGTGGACGAGCCTACGCGACGGGACCTGTCGGAGCGCATCGAGGACAGGGTCGCCGCTGGCACGGCGGTCGTCATGACGACCCACCGTCGATCGGAGTGGCCGCGCTGCGCCAGCCACGAGCTCGAGCTGGCGCGGGGGGAGGTGCGTTACGCCGGACCGGTCAGAGAGCGATTTCGGTCTCGAAGACGGAGACTGCCTGGCCGACGATCCACACGCCGGCGACGCTCCCCTCTTTGAGCTCCAGCTCGACTTCGACCCGCCCGGGGCGGTGCAGGTATTGGCCTTGAACGCCCTGAAACGACGCGCGCGTCAGGTCAGGAGTCAGAAAGCCGTAGTGGGCAAGGTACACCCCCAGCAGGCCGTGAGCATTGCCGCTCACCGGGTCCTCGCCGATGCCGAGCGCCGGGCAGAACATGCGCGACTCCGTGAGGTGGTCCTCCTTGTCGGGCGTCAGGGCGAAGACGAAATAGCCGGCAGCGCCGATCTGCGCCGACAGTGTCGTCAGGCGAGTCATGTCCGGCTTCAGGTGCTTCAGCGGCTCCGTGCCGCGCACGCCGATGAGCAGCCGTGTGCTGCTCGACCCCGCGATCCGCAGCGGACAGCGGGTGTCGAGGTCGTCGGTAGCGAGCGCCAGCGCGTCCAGCACCGCGAGCCGCTCGCGATCGTTGAGCTCCCGCCCGAGGGGCGGCGTGCTTTGGCGCACGGCGATCTTGCGGTGCTCGCCGCTGCCACGTATCTCGACGTCGACGATTCCTGCCCTGGATTTCTGCCGCAGCTGCCGGGGAGCATCATGCCTGCGGGAGAGCACGTAGTGCGCGGCGACGGTCGCATGACCGACGAAGCCGGCTTCGGTACGTGGCGTGAAGAACCGTGCCCGCAGGTTGTGGCCTTCACCCTCGGGCGCGAGAATGAACGCGGTGTCGGCGTTGTTGAGCTCGCGAGCTATGGCGAGCATCTGCGAGTCGGTCAATCCGTCCGCATTGAGCACAACGCCGGCGGGATTCCCGGTGAAGCGGTCCACCGTGAAGGCATCCACCTGATGCACTTGGATTTTGTGAGTCATCGCTCCGGTTCCCCGTCCATGGGCGGACGGTCGGCGGTGGCCGAGGGCGGCCATTCTAGCCCATGAATTACCATGGTCCCATGGAGATCGGCGTCGAGATCAGTCTGTACCCGCTGGCGGAGCAATTCGTTCCCGAGATCCACGATTTCATCGCCCGCCTCGCTGCGACGGCGGACCTGAAGGTGGTGAGCGGCAGCCTCAGCACCCAGATCTTCGGGGAGTACGAGCTCGTATTCGAGACCCTTCGCCGGGAGCTGCGCGTGACCTTCGCGAGCCGGGGAGAGCAGGGCGGCAAGGCGGCGTTCGTTCTGAAGGTGCTGGGTCCCCTTTGAACTGGCGCCCGAGGCCGCGAATCGGCAGACTAGAATGCTTGGCTGTGTGCACTCGAGGTAGGTGAATGGCGTTGCTGCGCGTGATCGACCGTGACGGACGGGAGCATGAGGTAGAGGCGAAGACCGGTCTCAAAGTGATGGAGACCCTGAGGGAGCTCGACTACGGCGTCGCAGCCATCTGCGGCGGAATGTGCTCGTGCGCCACCTGCCACATTTATGTCGATGCCGAGTGGCAGGACCGGCTGCCGGCGCCGATGTCGGATGAGCGGGAGCTGCTGACCGAGCTCGCGCACACCCAGGACAACTCGCGCCTGTCCTGTCAGATCGAGTTTACGCCGGAGCTTGCGGGGCTGCGAGTCGCCATCGCTCCGGACGAGTAGAGCGGGAGCCGGCCATTCACGTCCTCGGGCTGATAATCGTCTTCGCCGTAATCGGCGCGTTCCTCGTGGTGCGCCTCTACTTCGTCATGCGCAAGCTGCGCCCCGCGCACCAGGAGACCTGGGACGAGAAGATGGTCGAGCGCCTGCGCTCGCCGCGGCTTCGCGCCTTTCAACGAGTACCCGGTCGATTCTTCCTGGCGTTGCCGGATGAGGCCGCATGTAGCGCGGTGCGCGCGCGCCTGGAGCCGGACGGTTTCCTCGTCGATATAAAGCCAATGAAGATAGAGTTGTTCGGCCAGTCCGAGAGCGAGGACAGCCTGCCGCACGGCCTGCACGCGACCAAGACCATGCGTCTGCTGATCGCCGACGTTTCGGAGATCAGCCGGCGAATGACTGCGCTCGCAGCGGAGTTCCACGGCCGCTACGACGGATGGGCGGTGTAGGCGCTCAGCGCTTCTCGGTCTGGCGCCTGACCGCCTCGGCGGCGGCGGCGATGGCGGCGGGATCGCCGAGATAGCGGCTCGCGAGCGGCTCGAGCTGCGCATCGAGCTCGTAGAGCAGCGGCACGCCCGTGGGGATATTGAGCTCGACGATCTCGCTCTCCGACACGTCATCCAGCATCTTCACCATGGCGCGCAGGCTGTTGCCGTGCGCCGCCACCAATACGTTGCGGCCGCGGCGCAGCTCCGGCGCGATGCGGCTGTGCCAGAAGGGCAGCACTCGCGCGAGCGTGTCCTTCAGTGACTCGGCGGCTGGCAGCTCCGCCGCCGGTACTTCCGCATAGCGCGGATCGAAGCGTGGGTGACGCTCGTCATCGGTGGCGAGCGGCGGCGGTGGGATGTCATAGCTGCGGCGCCATATCTTCACCTGCGCCTCGCCGTGTCGCTCGACGGTCTGCGCCTTGTTCAGGCCCTGGAGCGCGCCGTAGTGGCGCTCGTTCAGCCGCCAGGAGCGCTCAACCGGGATCCACATGCGGTCCATCTCATCGAGCATGATCCAGAGCGTGCGGATCGCGCGCTTCAGCACCGAAGTGAAGGCGACGTCGACCACCAGCCCCTCATCCAGAAGTTGCCGTCCGGCGCGCTCGGCCTCCTCGCGGCCCTGGTCCGACAGGTCGACGTCCGTCCAGCCCGTGAACAGGTTCTCCAGGTTCCAGATGCTCTGGCCGTGGCGGACCAAGATCAGTTTTCCGGTGGTGCCCATTGAATATTCTCATGCGCTGCGCGCAGGTCTTAACGGGGTTCGCCTGGCGAACCCCGTTCGTGAAGGAGGGTTCGTGCTGTGGCTATTCTGCCAGCTTTCGCAGGGACTCGACGCCGACGGTGAGCGTGGCGAAATCGGCGGCGCCGGCGGCGCGCATGTCCGCGAGGGTGCGCTGCCAGTGTGTCAGCTCCTTGCCCGCGGCCTTCTGCCATGCCGAGACGCGCTCCTCGGCGCTGCCGCGACCACCGCGGCTCAACACGCGCTCCGCGAGCCGGCGGTGCAGGCGCAGGGCCGCATCGCGCAGGCCGGTGCGTGCCGTCGCCTGCCACGGTCCCTCGACCGGCAGCCGGTCGATCTGCTGCCGGAGCCAATCGAGACCCGTGCGGGCGCCCGCCTCGAAGTAGAGCGCGGGCCGCTTCCGGCGACTGCGATGCGCTGCGAGCCGGCGAGCTCGACGACGTCGAGTGAGGCGTTGTGCGCCTCGAGACTCGCCACGCGCGCGGCGAGCTCCGGCGGCAGGCCCGCCTCCAGGTGCTGTGCGCGTACCTGGTCGTAATGCTCGCGCCACGAGCCGCAGAGTACGTGGCCGATGCGCGACTCGAGCTCGTGTACGCCCGCCCGGAATTCCGCGACCGCGGTATCCACCTTGCAGCGCGCGCCGCCGGGCCAGCAGCCAGTAGGTGGCATGGCGCAGCAGCCGGCTGGTTTCGAAAGCCGCGGCGTACTGCAGCTTTCGCCGGCACCTTGTTGTCGAGCGTCCTCGATCCGCGTCCACATCGTCGCGCATCTCGAAGATCTCGCGCGCCGCGGTGTAGGCGCGCGCGATCTGCGCCGGCTCCGCGCCCGTGTCCTCCTGCGCGCGCGGCACGAAGGTCGGGCCCATCCGGTTGACCAGGCTGTTGGTGGTCGCGGTCGCGATGATCTCGCGGCGCAGCCGGTGGCGGCTGATCGCGCGCGCGAAACGGCGGCGCACCGGGGCGGGGAAGTAGCGCTCCAGCTCGGTGGAGAGGTACGGGTCCTCGGGCACGTCGGAGTCGAGGAGGTGAGTGTTGAGCCAGATCTTGCTGTAGGCGAGCAGGATCGCGAGCTCCGGGCGGGTGAGTCCCGCGCCCGCCTTGCGCCGCTCGGCGAGCTCATCGTCCGTGGGCAGGAACTCGAGCGCGCGGTTGAGCTCGCCGGAGCGTTCGAGCGAGCGGATCAGATGCTGGAATTCCGACAGCCGCGGCGCGAGCCTGCAGCTCGAGCGTGCTGATCGCCTGGCTCTGCAGGTAGTTGTTGCGCAGCACCAGCGCGCAGACCTCGCCCGTCATGCGGCGAGCAGCCGGTTGCGGTCGCCGCGCGGTGAGCCTGCCGGCCTGCACCATGCGGATTCAGCAGGATCTTGATGTTGACCTCGACGTCGGAGGTGTTGACGCCGGCGGAGTTGTCGATGAAATCGGTGTTGAGGCGGCCGCCGGCGAGCGCGTACTCGATGCGGCCGCGCTGCGTGAGGCCGAGGTTGCCGCCTTCGCCGACCACCTTGGCCTTCAGCTCCCGGCCGTTGACGCGCAGCCGCATCGTTGGCGCGGTCGCCGACCTCGGCGTTGCGCTCGTCGCTCGCCTTGACGTAGGTGCCGATGCCGCCGTTCCACAGCAGGTCGACCGGCATGCGCAGGATGGCGCGCATGATCTCGTTCGGAGCTGCGGTCGCTGACTCGCAGGCCGAGCAGCGCGCGCGCTTCGCGCCGACAGCGTGATCGACTTGGCGGTGCGCGGGAACACGCCGCCGCCGCTTGCGAGATCGCGTCTGCGATCGTAGTCGTCCCAGCTCGAGCGCGGCAGCGCAAACAGGCGCTGCCGCTCGGCGAAGCTCGCCGCCGGCATCCGGGTCCGGGTCGAGGAAGATGTGGCGGTGGTCGAAGGCGGCCTGCAGGCGGATGTGGCGCGAGAGCAGCATGCCGTTGCCGAACACGTCGCCCGACATGTCGCCGATGCCGATCGACGGTGAAGGCAGTCTTCTGGATGTCGATGCCGAGCTCGCGGAAGTGCCGCTTGACGCACTCCCAGGCGCCGCGCGCGGTGATGCCCATCTTCTTGTGGTCGTAGCCGGCCGAGCCGCCGGAGGCGAAGGCGTCGCCCAGCCAGAAGCCGTAATCCGCGGAGATGGCGTTGGCGATGTCGGAGAACGTGGCCGTGCCCTTGTCGGCCGCGACCACGAGGTAGGGGTCGTCGCCGTCGCGGCGCACCACCTGCGGCGGCGGCACGACTGCGCCGCCGACGATGTTGTCGGTCAGGTCGAGCAGGCCGCGGATGAAGGTCTGGTAGCAGGCGATCACCTCGGCCTGGATCTCCTCGCGCGTGCCGCCGCCGGGCAGGCGCTTGGGCACGAAGCCGCCCTTGGCGCCGACCGGCACGATGAGCGTGTTCTTGACGTTCTGCGCCTTCATCAGGCCGAGGACCTCGGTGCGGAAATCCTCGCGCCGGTCCGACCAGCGGATGCCGCCGCGCGCGACGTACGCCCATGCGCAGGTGCACGCCCTCGACCCGCGGGCTGTAGACGAAGATCTCGAACTTCGGCCGCGGCAGCGGCAGGTCGGGGATCGGCGGCGGGGTCGAGCTTGAACGACAGATAGCTGCAGCGTTGCCGCCCGCGGCATCCCGCCGATAGAAGTTGGTGCGCAGCGTCGCCTGCACCAGGCCGAGATAGGCGCGCAGGATGCGATCCTCATCGAGGCTCGTGACCGAATCCAGACTGGTGCGGATCTGAGCGACGATTTCCTCGGATGGGCTTGCCGCGGCGTGCGCGCCGCGGCGGCTCGCCGCGGACTGTCCCGCAGGGTCGAAGCCGCGCCTCGAACAGACGCACCAGTCCCGCGGCGATCGCCGGATTGGCGGCGAGCGTGCGCTCCATGTAGGCCTGGCTGAACGGCACGCCGGTCTGCAGCAGGTAGCGGCAATACGCCCGCAGCACCATGATCTCGCGCGCCGTCAGGTCGGCGCCGAGCAGCAGGCGGTTGAAGCCGTCGTTCTCGGTGTCTCCGCTCCACGTCATCGTCGAAGCGCTTCCCTGAAGCGCTGCCTCGATGCGACCGATGTCGATCGCAACGCCGTCGCGGTGCTCGAGCTCGAAGTCCTGGATCCAGGCGGCGCCGCCCTCGGGCCAGGCGAGCTCGTACGGCCGCTCGGCGATGACCCGCAGGCCGAAGTTCTCGAGCATCGGCAGCAGATCGGAGATCGGCACCGGATCGCCGAGCCGCACGATCTTCAGGTGCATCCGCTGCGGGCTTCTGCTCGCTGCGGGCGGTGCAGGCTCAGCCGCAGCGCCTCGCGGCTGCGTGCGCAGCGCCTCGAGATCGGCGATGTCGTCCAGCGCGTCGGCGGGTGCGACATCCTCCTCGTAGGCGAGCGGAAAGACGCGCCGGTAGCGTGTCGCGAGCGCAATGCCCGCAGCCTCTCCTGCGCGCGCGCACCAGCACCTCGCGCAGCCGGTCCGTCCAGGTGAGCGCCGCCTCCGCGATGCGCCGCTCGATCGTCGGCGAATATCGACCTTGCGCGGCCCCGGCGGCTCCGTGCGCACCACCACGTGCACGCGCGCGTGGCTCGAGCCGGAGATCTGCACCTGGCTCTCCACGGACGCGGCCGGCGAAGCCCTCGAGCACGATCTGCTCGATGCGCTGGCGCACTTCGGTGTTGTAGCGGTCGCGCGGTACGTACACCAGGCAGGAGTAGAAGCGGTGATACGGATCGCGCCGCACCAGCAGGCGCACCGTGCGCCGCTCGTACAGGTTGACGACGCCGCGCGCGATGCGGATCAGGTCCTCGACGCCCGCCTGGAAGAGCTCGTCGCGCGGATAGGTCTCCAGCACGTTGAGGACCGCCTTGCCGTCGTGACCGTGCGGGTCGAGGCCGAAATACTCGATGACGCGATCGACCTTGCGCCGCAGCACCGGGATGTCGCGCGGGCTGCGATGATAGGCGGTCGAGGTCCAGAGCCCGAGGAAGCGGTGCTCGCCGGTGACCCGGCCGCGGGCATCGAAGGTCTTGACGCCCGCGTAGTCGAGATACTCGCCGCGATGTACGGTCGAGATGGAGTTCGCCTTGGTGAGGACGAGCAGCTCCGCGCTCGCGGGCGCGCGCGCGCACGTCGCCGCGTCAGCACGGTCGCGGCGGCGCCTGCCGCCGACGCCGCGCGCCCGCAGGATGCCCGAGCCCGCTGCGCGCGTCCGGCAACCAGGCGATCCTCGCTGGCGCCGCGCTCGAGGCGGTAGTGCCGGTAGCCGAGGAAGACGAAATGGCGCGCCTCCATCCATTCGAGCAGTTGGCGCGCCTCGCTGACCTCCTCGGACGGCAGCGGCGGCGGGTCGCGCTCCGAGCTCCGCGACCAGGGAGCGCACGCGCTCGCGCATCGCGCGGCCAGTCGTCGACCGCGAGGCTGCACATCGGTCGAGTGTCGACTCGATGTCGTGGCTGCAGCCGCTCGAGCGCTGCCGGATCGGTCTGACGCGGTCGATCTCGTACAGCTGCCAGGACTCCGCCTGGTGGGGCTGGCCGCCGTTGGCTGCCCAGGCCGACGAGCCGCCCGCGGCCGTCACGGCGCGACCTCCAGCACCGGGTGCACGATGAGATGCATGGCGAGGCCGGCGCGGGCGAAGGCCATGCCGAGCGAGTCGACCAGGAACGGCATGTCGTCGGTGACGATCTGCACCAGCGTGTGCGGCGACTCGAAGCCATCGCGCTCACGGTCCGGATTGAAGATCCGCACCAGGGAGCTGCCCCGGTGTGCGTCGCCAGCCGAGCTCCAGGTGCGCGAGCGGGCCCCGCCCGCGAGCGCAGCGGGAGTGCGCTCCGCCAGGTCTTCCTCGCCGACGCCGCGGAAGTACGCCCGCAGGAATCGCTGCGGTATTTCACGGTCCGAACCGCGGCTGCGACCCCGTCGAGCGGTGATGCGCGTGCGAGCGATGCGTTCGATCAGCGCCAGGCGGGCGGGAGGAATGCTGCGCAGCAGACGATTGTCGTCTGACGAAGGATCTGGTGCTTGCATGGCCACAATTATATATATCTGGGCGGCCTCCAGCCGACCGCATGGGCAGAGGAGGCGCGGCGCGCTATAATAGTTGCACGCGCAACCAGATGGCAGCGGAGATGCAGATGAGCCAGACCCGCGACAATCCGATGGGTACCGACGGCTTCGAGTTCGTCGAGTACACCGCGCCCGACCCGCAGCTGCTGCGCACGCTGTTCGAGCGCATGGGCTTCCCGGTGAAGGCGCAGCATCGCTCGAAGAACGTGACGCTGCACGGCCAGGGAGGCATCAACTTCATCATCAACGCCGAGCCGGCCTCATTTGCGCAACAGTTTGCGCGCGCAGCATGGTCCGTCCGCCTGCGCCATGGCATTTCGCGTGAGAGATGCGGCCTATGCCTATCGCCGCGCGCTCGAGCTCGGCGCCAAGCCCGGCCCGCAGAGCGCCGGGCCCGATGGAGCTCAACATCCCGTGCATCGAGGGTATCGGCGGCTCGCTCATCTACCTGGTCGACCGGTACGGCGAGCACTCGATCTACGACGTTGATTTCCGGCCTGTCGCCGGCGCCGACTGCGCCGGACGCGGGCCTCAACTGCATCGATCATCTGACGCACAACGTGCAGCGCGGGCACATGGACGTGTGGAAAGGCTTCTACGAGAGGCTGTTCAACTTCCGCGAGATCCGCTACTTCGACATCGAGGGCAAGCAGACGGGACTGTTCTCGCGCGCGCTGACCAGCCCCTGCGGCAAGATCCGCATCCCCATCAACGAGTCACAGGACGACAAGAGCCAGATCGAGGAGTACCTGCGGGAGTACCACGGCGAGGGCATCCAGCACATCGCGCTCGCCAGCGATGACATCTATCGGACGGTCGACGCGCTGCCGCGGTCGCGGGCTCGCCTTCCAGGACACGCCCGAGACGTATTACGAAGCCGTCGATGGACGCGTCACGGGGCATCGCGAGCCGCTGGAGGAGCTGCGCGCGCCGCCGCATCCTGATCGACGGCAATCCCGAGCGCGGCGAAGGTCTGCTGCTGCAGATCTTCACCTGCAACGTGATCGGCCCGATCTTCTTCGAGATCATCCAGCGCAAGGGCAACGAAGGCTTCGGCGAGGGCAATTTCCGTGCGCTGTTCGAATCCATCGAGCAGGACCAGATCCGCCGCGGCGTATTATAGAAGTGCTGGATCCGGGCATTGCGCTGCGCAGTCCCTGCTGCGCGCAAGTGTGCGGTGCCCCATAAAGGTTCATTTCGCGCCCATAAACCTACATTCCGCGCATCTCCGGCGGCATTTCCGGCCAATTTCCCCACGGCCGTTTTGAGCCGGCTCATCGCAGGCGCCGGCGGTCAGCCTCCGCGTCGATCAAGCGCTCGGTTTCAGTCTCCCAGGAGCGCAAAAGCTTCCTGAGCCGGCGATAGTTGGCGATAGCCCTGCGCAGCAGACTCGCCTGCTCGGCGGAGAGGAGCCGGTGGACGAGCTTGCCCGCCTTCATATGCCCCCACTCGTAGTACGGGCCGTGGCGCGCAGCAGGGTCCTGCGCGCAGCGGCAGGCTGGTTTGCCGCAGGTCTTCATCCGCTCCAGTAGCGTTCCGGAGCACATGTAGTCCATCTGTGCCAGCTCGGCGCGTAGCCCCTCGATTCGCCAGCCGCTCGATCTTGCGGCACGATCTCCTCGTACCACTACCTGCGCCAGTGGCTCGATGATTATGCATATCGTATTCCGCTGAGTCCGTTCTACTTTCTGATTGCAGGGGCGGCTGCGCTGCTCATTGCCTGGGTCGTGATTTTCGCCCATACGCTACACCTCGCGCGCACGAGCCCCGTGCGTGCGCTGCGCTATGAGTAAGGAGTCAGGAGGAGGGCGCCGTTAGGGCGCCTAGTTGCACCGACAGCAAATGACTACAGTGACCGAAGCTCCCGTCCGAGAGCGTCAGGATCAGCCATGAACCCGAAAGTGCCTCTTCGCCTTTTCCTCGCGATCTTCTGCCTGACGTGTTGCGTACTGGCCTCTCAGGGGGCGGATTGGCGGGCTCAGGGGCCTCGCGCCTTGATCGTGACCTACCGCGTGGCGCCGGCCCGGCGAATTGCCTTCAGAGCCGCCGTGCGCGCCACGACGCTACCGAGGCTCGAGAGACTGCGAAAGGCAGGCGAGCTCGATTCCTATCATGTGCTCGCCAACCGCTACGTCGACTCGGCGAGCTGGGATATGATGCTGATCCTCGATTTCCACGACTCGGCAGCCCTGGCGCGGTGGCGGCGGGTCGAGGCGCAGGCTCCCGCGGGACTTGCGCCGCAGGCTCTTCAGCTGGTCTCGGCGGCTGAGACCGCCCCCGCGGACCCGATGTTCGGAAGATCGGCTCCGAGCCGACCGGGCGATGCGGCTCCGGTTTATCTGGTCGTGCCGTACGAATACTTCGTTTCAGAGGACGAGTACCTGGGCTACGTTGCGGGCTACGTCGTTCCACAGGTCAACGGCTGGATTGCGGCGGGGGCGCTCAACTCCTACGAGGTGTACCTTCCTCGCTATCCCGCCGGCCGCGATTGGTCGGCGCTCTTGGTGCTGGCCTACCGCGGGGATGCAGGATTGGCGAGGCGGGATGCCGTAGTTCAGGCGGTGCGTGCGCACCTCGCTGCGACCTCACCGCAATGGAAGGCATTTGGACAAAATAAGCAGAAGCTGCGTACCGAGAAGCAAGCAGTGATCGCCGATGAGGTCCTGCCCTGACGGGTGCCGACTCCTCGCGGCCTCACTCCACTTCCCTGAAGAATAATTCAGCCTCGATTTAGCCTCCGTACAGGAAGTGTGGGTATGGTTAGGCCATCGTGGCCGCCGCATATGAGCGCTTCCTCTGGGGGACTGCGTGCTTACCTTGAAAGTGCAGAACCTGTTCGAGAAGACCACGTTTCTTGGGGCTGTCCGTGGCGCCGCCGTGATCGCGGGCGGATTTGCGCTGACGTCGCCGGCGGTCGCGGTCGCGCAGGCGGCTTCCGCGACGATCGAATGGCAGCTGCCGGTAACGCCGACTCACCCACCGCAGACCAAGGCCCAGGATGAGGCAGGCATGGAGCACGGCAGGGAGCTGCCGGCGCGGGAGGTGCTGCAGCCCACTCTGGATCCGGGTCTCGCCGCGTTCGAGCCGCGTCACGGCCGCGACTTCAGCGGCACTCTGAGGCTCATGTGCTCGGACGTGTTGCCTGGGCTGGTGCGCTCCTGGATGGCATCGTTCACCAAGATCTATCCCAATGTACACTTTGCTTTCGGGCCGCCCTTCGAGGGCACCGATGCGGAGCGGGCGATGCAGGATGGCCGCGTGGACATCGCGTTTGTCTCACGGGAGCTAAAGCCGACCGATGTTTCCTCGTTCCACGGCAAATACGGCTACGATCCGATCAGCGTTCCGGTGAGCGGCGGCTCGTATCGGCAGTATGGCTTCCTCGATGCCATCGCCATCATCGTCAATCCGGACAATCCCGTGAAGCAGCTCACTCTGCAACAGCTCGATGAAGTGTTCTCACGGTCTCACCTGCGCGGCGGGCGGCCCGTCGCCACCTGGGGCGAGCTCGGCGCCGCCGGTGCATGGGCCGACAGGCCCGTGCACGTATATGCCATCAAGCCTTGGAACGGCTTCGAGGAGTTCGTGCGCCAGCGGGTGCTGAGCTCGAACGGCCAGCGCGGAGACTGGCGGACGGACATCCATTTCGACAAGTTGGTTTTCCCGCTCGCCAGACGTGTGGCCGCCGATCCCGACGGCATCGGCTACACCGGGCTCGCGTTCATCGACGCGCCTGTGAAGGTCATTGCAATTGGGGGCGGCGACGATCCGGTCTCCCCAACCTACACGGACGTGGCGCTTGCGAAGTACCCGCTGAGCAGGCTCGTGTACGCCAACCTCAACCGCCGGCCGGGAACGGCTCTGCCGCAGGCGGCGCAGGAGTTCCTGCGATTCATCCTGAGCCGTGACGGGCAGCGGGACGTCCGCCGCGAGGGCATCTACCTGCCGTTGCGGGAATTTCAGGTGAGGAACGCCGAAAGAATCGGCGGGTTCGCAGATCGCGGAGAGGGCCAGTGATGCGAACCGCGAGCATGGCACACGCCAGCGCGCTCGCTCTGGCTGCCGCGGCGCTTGCCGTCAACGTTCCGGCTGCGGGCGGAACGCTTCCCTTTATCGTCGCACATCGGATTGCGCTGGCCGGTAGCTCGCCGGTCGGCTCTCTCGCCTTTGCGCCCGATGGCAAGCTGGCGTACGCCGCGGCTGGCGACGCGCTGCGCAGCTTCGCGGTTGCAACGGGAGCGCCTGCCGATGTCGTCAAGCTCCCGGGTCAGGTAGTCGGCGTAGCAGCGTCTTCCGATGAAGGAGGAACTGTATATGTTGCGGTGCGTGCGCCGGCGCAGCTCATGTTCCTCAGCATGCATCCCTTGCGTATCCGTGCCTCCGTCCCGATCCGAGGAGGAGCGCCTACAGCTCTTCTCTACGAGCCGGGTGAGCATTCGCTGTACGTTGAAAGCCGATCCGGTCATTCGGTGACGCGAGTGGATTCCAGCAATGGGAAGACGGTCGCCGTGGGCCATCTCCAGGGCGATCTCGAGCAGATGGCGGGCGATGGCCGTGGCACGGTGTACGTCGCCAATACCTCGAGCGACGCCATCGATGTCCTTGCGACGGGCAAGATGACGTCGCTGGGTGGTATTCCGACACCCGATTGCCATGCGCCGACGGGACTCGACCTCGACCCGGTGGGGAGACGGCTGTTCGTCGCCTGCAGCAACGGCAGGGCGCTGGTCATCGACACAGACATGGGCTTCGCCTTCGAGCAGCTTCCGATCCAGAACGCGACGGGACTGCGGACGGTGTTCGCCTTCCATCCGAACGGGCCCGGCGGCTGGAAGGGGGGCGCCTTCATCGCTGGCGATGGACCGGAGCTGGACGCGATACGCATGAATGCCTTCATTTCCTACACGGGCGCGGGCGCGATCCGGCTCCCCGGGCGAGCGACGGCGTTGGCGGTGAGTCCGGCGGCCGGGCAGATATGGATCGCCCTGGCCCCGCCGCACAGTGCAGCCTCGGTCAATGCGGCGCGGCAATCGGCAGGTGCCGAGATACTGGCTGTCGTTGCGGGGGGAGGTTCCCAGTGAGCCGCTTCATGAATGCCCTGCGTGCAGCGGGTCTATGCGCAGCCCTCGCGGGCATGGCGCTTCCGGCGGCCCACGCCGCCCTCGCGCCATGGTCCTCACTTCAGGGTAAGACGGTCCTCTTCGTCACCGGCGGGGCGGATGCCCCGACGCCCAACGACGATGCATCGGTGGCGCGGCATCTTCAGCAGCTGGGATTCGTGGTGCACACCGTCGATGCCGCCGCGCCGGCCGGCGAGGCCGATGGGGCGGCGCTCGTCGTGTTGTCTTCGACCGCGAATGCCCATGTGCTCGGCGCCAAGTATGCCGACACGCCGGTACCGGTCTTCACCTGGAACACCTACGACTACCCGAATCTCGGACTCACCGGCCCGGTGCTGCACCAGGATTTCGAGGTGATCGATCCCGTGCAGCACTACCCCGAGAGCTTCGCGGTGCTCTATGGGTATGGGGCCAACGTGACATCGGAGATCAGCCGCGCCGTCGGGCTGAAGGCGCAGCTCTTCGGTACCCTGTACCTCGAGCCGGAGACGGCGGGTTGGGGCCGACCGGGTTCGGGTGGAACCGTGATCGCGGACTTCGACGGCATGTCCGGCCACGCTGCGGTATTTACCTACGAGCGTGAAGCGTCACTCGAGGACGGGAGGGTTGCTCCTGCGCGTCGTGTCGGATTCTATCTTGGCGACGACGATTTCCATCTGCTGACCGCGACATACGGGCCCGCTGCAAGCGATCCCAATATGCGTAGCTGGGCCATCGGGCTGAAGCTGTTCGATACCGCGCTGCGCTGGGCTGCGTCACCCCCAACGCCCGTGCCCGCCTATGATCCGTCCGCCCTCGATGCGGCACTACGACATGCGGCGCGCGGCAAGAAGGTACTGTTCGTGGAGCGTGTGGATGCGGGCGAGGGTAAGGAGGCTGACGAGCACATCGTGGCGCACCTGCGGAGCCTGGGATTCACGGTGACCATCGCCGACCAATCGGACCCGGAGAGCCGGGCGCGGGGCCAGGACTTGGTGATCGTCTCCGGTACCTGCTCCAAGTGGAAGCTCGCCAACAAGTACGCGGATATCGCGATCCCCCTGGTATCGCTGGAAGGACTGATGTCCGACACCTTGCATTTCTCGGGATTCCATCGCTACGTCGACTACGGCGAGCACGGCGAGGAGCGTGAAAGCGACGATCCGGCGGAGAGTTATCTCGATGTCGTCGGTGCCTGGAGCCCCATGGCAGCCGGTCTGCGGCCGGGCCTCGTGCAGTTCGCCACCGAGCCTGGGGTCCTCAAGTGGGCACGCCCGTTGCCCGATGCCATCGTGATCGCGACGCTGCCGAATGAGCCGCAGGAGTGCGCCATCTTTGGCTATCCCAAGGGTGCGCGGATGGCCGGCGGGTTCATCGCGCGCGCGCGGCGGACGCTGCTGCCGCTCGACAACCCCACTTACGACGACTTGACGCCACAGGGAGGCGCGCTGTTCGACGCCGTGGTTCTCTGGACTCTCGGCAGATGACAGATCGTGCCGACCGGCATCACCCACCTGGTACTAGCTCGAAAGCATTATGGACACACCATCCGGAGGGAGGGTACACCGACAGCACGATTAGAAGTCGCTGACCGGCGATGACGCGGGACATTGCAACCGGCGAGACTCATGGGGGCGGCTCGGGCCCGAGAGCGCCTCGTCTTTCACAGAGCTTCGGATCGCTCATGCCGGCCTAATGTCTGGCCGTCCGGAATGGACCACAGGCGGCGCGGAGAGTTTGGTCCATTCAGAGACTGTCAAAGGGGGGCTCGATTCCGCCATGACCGCATTACGCTCCAGTGTTCTCAAGTATGCACTCCCGGCCTTATGCCTGCTCGCGCAGGCCGGGATGGTCCACGCACAGACAGTCGCCACGTCCGGCGGCGGCAACGATGACAATGCCCCCAGCGGGGACGACTTGAGTCTCCTGAAAGAGGTCGTGGTCTCTGCCCGCATCGGCACCTACCACGAAGCCGTATCGACGATGGCGACCAAATTACCCATGGATTCCAAGGATATCGCCTCCTCGCTGACCATCCTGAATCAATCCGCAATCCGTGACCGTGAAGCCACCACCCTGACCGATCTGGTCGGCTACGTCACCGGGGCTGTGCAGTCGCAGAACAGCATCAACGGCTTCTCGTTTCGCGGTTTTACCAATACGGGAAGCTATACGCAGAACATCGAGTTCGACGGCCTGCAGGGCGCCACTCTGAAAAAAATGTCGGTCAGCGCAGCCGATGTGGAGGCCATCGAGTTCCTCAAGGGCCCCAACAGCGTTCTCTACGGGCAAATGAATCCGGGTGGACTGCTGAACATCATCACCAAGAGCCCGCTGGAAGTGGCGGAATACAGCGTGCGCACGTCATTCGGTGTCTATGCGGGCGACTACAGCTCGGGCGCTCCCCTCAATGAGGATGTCGTGGCGGATGCAACGGGGCCGGTAGCCGGCAGCGACCACCTGTTCTACCGCATGATCGTCGACGGTCAGAGGGAGCCGGCGTCGCGGATCAATGACCATGACAATGCCGTGTCGATCTATCCATCGTTGACCTACAAATTCAGCGACGTTACCTCTTTTACCGTCAAACTAGAGGACAGCCACTCTCAACAGCAACAGGACGACGGCCTGGTTCCCATCTTTACCGGCTCCACGATCGTGGTGCCCATCGGTGGAAAATTGACGCCTACGGCCGCCTACGGCCCGAACGCCACCTGGTATACCGCGCCGCTGAATACCATCTACCAGAACAATTCGGACTGGGCGAAGGACTACGGGCAGGCGATCTCGACGTTCTTCAACACCGAAATCGATCAATGGGCGGTGCGCTTCCAGTCGCGATCGGTATGGCACGTCGATCAGGTAAACGAGTTGACGATCAACAACGCCAACGTCTATTCGCCGAAATCGGCGTACGCGGTTCCAACCTCGGTTTTGCGGCGGCAATACAATGATGTGAGGAATGGACACCGGTACAACTATGCCGATCTCAATACGTACCGCCAGTTCGGTCCCGATATCTTCAGCAACACCATATTGCTGGGGGTCTCGGCCGGCGAGGAAGGCTTCTTCAACTCTCGCCTGGCCTTCGGGCCGAATTCGACCTTGGCGCAGGCCATCACGCTGATCGATCCGACTCTGGACGAGTACGGCTATCCTGCTCTCGGCACCGGCGCAACCGCCAATCAGGTGCGTCAGACCGCTGTCGGCCAGTACTTCTCCGATCAGATCAGGATCGGAGACCTGTTCAATATCTCCCTTGGCATACGCCATGACCTGTTGAGCACCCACGGCCTCAATACGCTGCTGCCGGCCTCGACGAGGTTCTGGCATCAAATCGACCCCGTGACCAAGCAGGCCGGCATCGTGTACCACGTGATCCGGGCGATTTCCCTGTACGGGAGCTACAGCCAGTCGGTCAAGCCGCAGACTACCATCGCCTATGACCAGTACGGCAATTCAAACTTCCCGGCGGAGGGGGGCGTGCAATACGAGGGGGGGGTGAAATTCGAGAATGCACGCAGGAATCTCAATGCCACGCTGTCGATCTACCAGATCAATCGCACCAACGTGGTGGTACCGAGCGGCACGAATTTCACCGTCCCGACCGGCAGCGCAATCGTCGGCCAGGCGATTTCCCGCCTCGACGGCAAACAGACCAGCAAGGGCGAAGAGCTCGAGTTTCAATGGCAGCCCGTGCCCAACTGGCAGCTGCAGGGCGGCTATGCGTACTCGCACGCATATATCGCTCAGTCGGTCACCAACCCGTATACGGTGGGAAAGGATCTCGCGGGCGCGCCACGCAATACGGCCAATTTCTGGACCCGCTACAACATTCCGCGGGGACGTCTCCTGGGGCTGGGATTTGGCCTGGGTGCCGAGTACGTGGGTAAGCAGTGGGCCGGGGATCCGACGACCGCGCTGTATTATCAGCTGCAAGCATGGACGCGTGTCGACGGGGCGGTCTACTACAAGTTTGGCGACCGGTACGACTTCGCGCTGAATATCCATAACCTGCTGAACAGGCAGTACATCATGTCATCGCAAAGCGCGCTCACCCTCAATCCCGGAGAGCAGCGGCAGCTCATCTTCTCGTTCGAGGTGAGGTTTTAGCAAATACGCCGCCCGCGTGAATCGTCCGGACGGTATGAGTGCTGAACGTCATGACTCCCGGATCTTCTTCATCGCTCCTTCGACGAACCGGTTGTCGTAAGTCATTTCCGGTCGGACCTTGCCGCTCTGCGCTGCGGTGCGCCGATATTTGCCTTCCAGGCTGGCGTCGAACGGGGTCCGCATGATCACGTCGAAGACGAGCTTCGCAGCCGATGGCGGAATCGAATAATCGCCATGAGTGAGTCCGGGTTGTACCTTGGCGATCTCTTCGGTCTTGACTCTCTTGTAGTCTGCCCAGGAATCGTTGTCCACGTCCGGGGCGAAGTAGCCGGCCGACATCCGCGCGACCATCTCCTCGGCCGTATGAGAGTTGATGAAGCGCATGGTGCGAGCGAATACATCGACCAGGCGCTGCACCCGGTCCGGATGGGCATCGATATACCGCGGCGCGAGATAGAGGCAGCGGGCAGGCCAGACATCGCCAAGCGCGTCGCGGGTACCGGCGGCGTTGGTCAAGTCATAGAGCGGGGTGACGAGTTTCGTCGCGAGCAGCCGCGAAGTCATCGGCTCCCCGGCCTGTCGGAAATACCCGAGGCCGAGCGCAAGTTCGGGAACCAAGTGGCCGATCCCTGGCATGGGAGCCAACCGCATCTTGAATCGCTCCCCGTTGGCGCCCCGCGGCTGACCAGCTCGCGCGAGCGGCGCCAGGGCGAGGGGTAGGGGCAGGGCAAGTACACGGCGACGCGTAGTCACGGGCAACCTCTTTTCAGTAGTCGTCGGGCGTGGCGGGCGACTGCCTGGGACTGCAGCGGTGGTAGCCGGCTCAAAGGTCTACGATGAGCATTCCCCCCGCGGAACGGGAGCAGCAGGGCATGAAGCGGTCGTTTCGTGCATGCTCCTCGGCGGTGAGGTATAGATCGCGATGGTCGGGCTCACCGGCGAGGACGCGAGTCATACACGTACCGCACACCCCTTGAGAACAGGAAAACTGCAACTCCACGCCCGCCTCGCGCAGGGCTTCGAGCGCTGACTTCTCGGCCGGCACCCGGATGATGCGTCCGGTGCTCGCTACCTTGACCTCGAAGGGGACGTTCAGCGCGGGGCTTTGCGTCCCGCCCTTGAAATATTCCCGATGGATGTTTTCCTCCTGCCAGCCGCTGCTGCGAGCGGTCGTGATGACCGCGTCCATGAATCCGCCGGGCCCACAGACGTAGACGTGCGTGTCCGCGCTCGGGTGCGCAAGAATGGAGGCGGGATCGAACCGTTGGTCCGGGGGGCCGTCATTGTAATGAAACGACACGCGCCTGGCGAAGATCGAGTTGCGGATCCGCTCGAGAAAGGCGGTGCGCTCCTTGGAGCGCGTACAGTAGTGCATCTGGAAATCGGCGCCCATGGCGGCGAGCTGCTCCGCCATGCTCAGAATCGGGGTAACACCGATGCCGCCGGCCAGCAACAAGTGGTGACGCGCTGAGTGCTCGAGCGCGAAACGGTTGCTGGGCACGCCCACCTCGACCAGCGCTCCTTCCCGCAGCGTCTCGTGCATGGCGCGCGAGCCGCCGCGCGAGTCCGGCACCCGCAATACTCCGATGAGATAACGATGAGTCTCGCGCGGATCATTGCACAGGGAGTAGGAGCGGATGAGTCCCGGCCGTACGTGCACGTTGATGTGCGATCCGGCGCTGAAAGGCGGTAGATCCCGTCCCCTGGGATCGGACAGCTCGAATGTGCAGATATCGGTGGCCTCGACCCGTCTGCGGGTCAGTCGCAGCGTGAGCGTGGCTCGCGGCGGCTTGCGAAGCTTGCGGCGCAAATACGTGCTCGCGCCGGAATAAAGTTGCACGGGCATCGCCAGGCAGGCCACGAGCAGCAACAGCTGGTATGGCAGCCCGCCCACCAGCCCCTCATGCAGCGCGAGGAGGTAAGTGTATATCTTGCGGCCGAGAGGCACCGCGGTCGCGTAGGGAGTCTTGCGCAGCACCTGACCGCTGTATGCGTCGAGGTACAGGTATGACTTCGCTTCGGTGTGGCGGGCTCCTTTCTCCAGTAGCTCCATCCAGACCGAGGCGTCTCGCGCGATGGGATTGTGGATGGTGACCCATTCGGCGCCGGGGTAGATTTGCTGGCAGCGCTCCCAGAGCGTCTGCATCGGCACGCGCTTCGCGTCCGGCCGATAGCGCGACTTCGGCGGTGGGGGTATCTCCATCGGGGAGCCGACCGTCCGGCCGATCAGATCCTTCACCGGCTGAAAGGCGATCGGTACGCCCGTGAGCGAGATGACGAACAGCACGAGGCAGCTGTAGAGCCCGACGACTTTGTGCAGATTGAAGGTGCGCGCCGGGCCCGGCAAGCGGCGATTGAAGGTCGCGGCGCTGCGCAGGCTCTGCTGGCCTCGCGGCCACCAGAGAATGAGGCCTCCAATGAGCAGCAATACGAGGTAGAAGGCATTGGCCGTGCCGGCGAACTGCCGCCCGCCCGCCATGAACCGGAAGCGATGCAGGCCGTCCAGGAAGCCGAAGAATCCGCCGTACTCGTTCTGGCGGCCCAGCACCGCGCCGGTGCACGGATCGAGATAGACCATTTCCTCGTCGGCGAACTGGATTGCCGTGGAGGCGGTGGCACCCGTCCGGATCTCGATGCTCCTTACCACGCCGCCGGCGGGGTACTCCGTCACGGCGTTGGCAACCAAGGTGTCGAGCGGCAGGCGATGGTAGCAGGCGGGAACGCGCAGGAGTCTGCCGTAGACCATGCCGTCGAGGTGCGGCCGCAGCACGAAGCCAGCGCCCGTCAGCCCCAGAAATGCAACCACCACTCCTGCGGACAGACCGAACCAAGTGTGGAGACGAGTGAGGTTCTTCTGAAAGGCTGGCTTCACGCTCGGTTCTGCTGGGAGCACCCTTGGGAGCACCCTCTTGCCATGCACGAGTGTATCCACGAGCCGAGGCGGGCGCGCTAACCCGTCCGGGCTACCGAAGCGTTTTGGGGACCGCGGCTACGTTACCCTGGCGTATCCCGGGCGATTCTCTGCGCTCTCCCTAGTCCGAAGGGGTTATCGCCAGGGGCGCCGGGCAATGCAGAGAATAGGCTCACACCGGCGGCGTACGCCCGACGGTCCCGAATTGAGGGGGAAACTTCAGATGCGCAAACTTCGCGCGCTCATTCCGATGACGGCCGCGCTACCGCTGGCCTGGGTCGCCATTGCGCCGGTCCCTGCGGCAGCCCAGGCCGCGGCCCCCTGGCTGAAGAATTACGAGTCGAACGCCGAATCGCGCAAGTATCCGACCGGCTCGGCCGCCGAGCGCCGGGCGCGCATGCACGGAATCGCCTACTCCCGTGCCTACACGCGGTCCTTCGATCTCAGCGGTCTACCGAGCTACACGCCGAAGTCGCGCCCGCAGGGCACTCTTCGGGTCTGCGGCAACAACTACATCGGCGATTCTCCCCTCGGCGGCTGGTGGCGGGCGGCCTTCGCGAAATACCAGCCCGGCATCAAAGTCGTCTACAGCCTGCAGACGGCAGCCAACGGCATCGCCTGCCTGTACGAGGGCCGCGGTGACATCGGCATCGATCACCAGCCCCTCTTCTACGATGACCTGTCGAACCTGCGCCTGAAGGGCTTCCTGCCGAGCGGGATCTCGGTGCTCACGGGGGCCTACGATGTGATCGGCTGGCAGAACACGTTCGCGATCATCGTCAACGCCAGCAATCCCGTGACCGGTGTGACCATGCAGCAGCTCGACGGGATGTTTGGATCCGCTCGAGCCGGCGGATGGCTGCGCACGACCTGGCGTCCGGATTTCGCGCGCGGGTCCGAGGGCGACATCCGCACGTGGGGCCAGATGGGGCTGACCGGAGAATGGGCGAAACGGAGCGTCGACACGTACGGCTTCAGCCTGCGGTATTCGACGGCGCTGGAGTTCTCCGATGACGTCCTGAAGTCGAGCGACAAGTGGAACGGCAACCTCCTCGCCTTCGGCAACTACGCGCGCCCGGACGGCTCGACCTATCTCGAGTCCGACCAGATTGTCGATCACGTGGCACAGGACCCGGGCGGTATCGGCTACGTCCGCTTCCACCAGGGACTGCCGAAGACCGTCAAGGTCCTGGCGGTCGCCAAGAGCCCGGGCGGGCCCTATGTTCCTTTGACCATGGAAAGCGAGCGCGACCGGACCTATCCCCTCTGGGGCGAGCAGTCGTTCTGGGTGGAAGCCAAGACCGGCCGGCCGCTCGATCCCAAGATCTACGAGTTCGTCCGCTTCGTGTTGAGCCGCCAGGGGCAGGAGCTCGTCCAGCGTGACGGCAAGTATCTGCCGCTCACGGCGAAGATCACCGCGGAGCAGATGAGCCGGCTCGATGCGTTGGCAGCGGGACGCTCGATCAACGGGGCGGCTCCCGCAGGCAATTGAGTCCCGCCCGGCGGTGGCGAGGCCGGATCCATGCGCATCCACTCGATAATTGCGGCGGCCCTTGCCTTCGCAATCGCGGCGCCGTTGGCCGGGGCACAGAGTGTCACGATTCCTCCCTGGGCGCAGTACGTGCAGTCATTGCCGCCGTATCATCCGGACCGGCAGGTGAGCGGCACGGTGACGAGCTGGGGGCACGGGTTTCTGCGGGACATGATGCGCGACTGGGAGCAGGACTTTCACCGCTTCCAGCCCAACGTGACGTTCCACGACGATCTTGCAAGCAGCGCCGCGGCCATGGCGGGCCTCTATGCAGGACGGGCCAACCTCGGGGTGTTGGCGCGGGAGATCGTGCCGATGGAAGTGGCGGCGTATCAGAAGATGACCGGGCAGAAGGTCTTCCCCGTCACGGTGCTCACCGGCAGCTATGCCGATCCCGACAAGCTCATGGCGCTTGGCATCTTCGTCAACCGCGACAATCCGCTCGCACGGCTCGACTTCCGGCAACTGGATGCGATCTTCGGTGCACGACACCTCGCCGGCGCACCCGCCAACATCCGGACGTGGGGCCAACTAGGGCTGGGAGGTGTCTGGAAGCGACGGCCCATCCATCCCTATGCCGGGCCTGCGGGGGACGAGGCGCCGCCGTACTTCTTCTCGCAGACCGTCATGCGAGGCAGCATGCTCTGGAATGGCCGGCTGCAGCAACTCGATGAGACGACGCTTCCGGACGGCAGGCACATCGACGGTTATCAACGCTCGGTGGACGCCGTGGCGGAGGATCGCGATGGAATCGCGATCAGCGTGGCGGGCTATCACAACGCGCATGCCAAGCTGGTTGCGATCGCGGCCGCAGCTGGTGGCCCATATGTCCCGCCAACGACGGCCAGCGTGGCCGATCGCAGCTATCCGCTGTCCCGCTCCGTCACCTTCTACATCAACGACGGTCCGAAGGTCCCACCCGATCCGGCCGTGGTCGAGTTCCTGCGCTACGTCCTGAGCCGCGACGGCCAGGAGCAGGCGCTGCACGAGGGCGACTTCCTGCCCCTGACGCCGAGCATCGCGCGGACGCAGCTCGCAAAGCTCGCGGATCCGGCAACGCGCCGGGTCGCGGTTGGTACCCCGGCAGTTACGGACGATGAGCCTCCTGTACTGGAGCTGGTCCGCAAGATTCCCGTGCCGCAGATGACCGGGACCTGGGACCACCTGACGGTGGACCCCACGACGGACCGCCTGTTCCTGTCCGCCCAGGACCAGCAGGTGGTATACGTCGTGCCCCTGACGGGAGCGGCTGGGATCCAGCGCATCACGGAGGGATTCGACCGGCCGCAGGGGGAGTTATACGTGCCGGGGGCCGATCGGCTGGTCGTCACCAACGGCCGCAGCGCCCGGGTCAGTCTCTTCGACGGACATGATTTGCGACCGGCCGCCGCGCTCACGATTTCCCCCGGCGCGGACATGATCACCTTCGATCCGGCTCACCGGGTGCTCTATGTCGAGTCCGGCGGCACCGACTCGCACCGGGGACCCGGATGGCTCGCGGTGATCGACCCCCGATCGGGCCGGCTCATCGGCAGAGTGACCATAGGCTACCGCGCCGCCGCGCTGGTGATGGCGCAGGGCAGCCGGCGGCTCTACGTCGCCATCCCGGCGCTCGACCAGGTGGCGGTGATCGACACCGACACAATGAGCATCATGAGCCGTTGGCAGGTGCCTGGCAGACCTGCGTCGATGGCACTGGATGAGGCGAGCGGCCGCCTATTCGTCGCGACGCGCACGTTCTCGGGCGATCCGCGGCTGCCCGTCCTCAGCGTGTTGGATGCGAAGGACGGCCGGCTGCTCGTCACGCTGCCAGGCAAGGATGCCACGGAGAACATGTATTGGGACCCCGTCCATCGCCTGATCTACACGAGTAGCCTCGATGGCTATGTGCAGGCGTATCGCGAGCGTGATGCGAATCACTACGATCTGGTGGCTACGGTCCGCACGGTGCCGCATGCCGGGACCTCACAGCTCATCCCCGGCCTCGATGAGCTCTGTGTGGCGACTCCACCGCACGCGGGTCAGCCGGCGGCAGTGTGGGTATTTCGGCCGGTGGCCGCGTTCGCGCAATAGGGCGCACTGTCAGGGTAACGCGTCGAGCTTCGCCCGCTGCGCCGCGGCTTCAGCATCGCTGAGTGGCAGATATCCCAAGTGCCCGGAGGCGATGACCCGCTGCCCTTCGGTCGAAAGAGCGATGCGCAGGTAGTCGCGCGCGAGCGGGTCGAGACTGCCGCCTGGAGGAATGCGCACGTAGATCAGGAGATAGCGATCGAGCGGGTAGCGGCCGGCGATGAGGTCGGCGCGCGTGCCTCGGGAGGCGCGCTCCCCCTGCCGCCGCGAGAGCGGCACGATGCGCACGGAGTGTGTCGCGCGGTTCATTGCCGCGAATCCGATCCCGAGCCGGTCATTGGCTACCTCCCGCACGACATCGGCCGACTCCGGCAGGCCGATGAAACCCTTGTCGAAGTCGCGGCCCGCGAGCGCGTGTTGGCGCATGAAGCGGCCGAGTGCCGTGTTGGCCGCCAGCCCGTACGGATGGACCGGACGGTCGGCAAAGTCTCCCATGACCCCGACCTCTCCCCACCGTAGCTTGCTGTCACGCGTTGCGAAGATCTGTTCGAGCTGCGCGAAGGTCAGTCGGGGGAGGGGATTGGCCGCGGGGACGAATATGACGAGCGGGGCGGAGCGTGCTTTGGGGTCGAGTGAGTCGTTGGCGATGCGAAAGACCAGCGGATCCGAGCCGACTTCTCGCCGGTATGCCGCGAGCTCCGCCGGCGAGAATTCCGCTCCCATAGGGGCAAGGAGGCTGCGGCCTGCGGCGAGTGCCGCCGGGGCAGTGCGGGTGCCCTTCAAGTTCAGTGCGAAGTGAGCGTCCGGATGCTCGCGATCGAACAGCTTGTCCAGCGCCTCGAGCATCTCACGCATATCGTTGTAGCCGACGATCGAGATCGCGCCACTTGCGGTGAGATATGGCGCGGACCCTGGGGGCGAAGAGGGCGATCGGAGCCGAGCGCGAATCGTCGCTGCCGTGGGCTTCGTCAACAGCAGGCGCGCACGTGCCGCTTGGGCCGCGCTGAGAGGCAAGAAATGGTCCGGCGTCCGCGTGACCGCGCGTTGGCCTTTGGAACTCAGCGCGACCTCGATGAATGCCTTCACCAGCGGCGGTAGCGGCTGTCCTGGCGGTTTGTTGAGAGCAAAATAGATCCGGCGGCTGAGCGGGTAGGAGCGATTGGCGACTTGCTTCGGCCCCCCCTGAACGTACGGCTCACCGGGATGCTCAGCGAGCGCCACTGTTTTGACGCCGGGTCGGGCGTAGCCAAAGCCGCTATAGCCGATGCCATCGGGATCGTTCGCAATCGCGCGCACGATGGCCTGGAGAGCGCTTTCACCAGGCCGGTCACGCTCGACTCGCAGGTCGGTGCGAAAAGTGCCACCTCGCAGCACCCGAATTTCCAGGAAATTGACGATCCCGGGAGGATTGCCGCTTGGGCGCAAGGGGGCCATGCCGTATATGTGAATCGGACGGTGCGCCCATGTCCCTGTCAGTCCAACGCCGCCCCAGGTGTTGACGGGTACTGCGGAATCTCCGGGCGCCGCCGCCGCGAAGATCTCGCCGAGCTTTTCCATGGTGAGGTGCTGCAGCGGGTTGGAGGAGTTGACGAAGATTGCAATGGCATGCGTGCCGCCGCGCGTATCGAAACTTCCATTCGCGACATTGACGAGGAGTGGGTCGTAGCCGAACTTGCGCCGGAAGGCGGCTATCTCCGCCGGGAAGGGCTCCCGCACGAAGTCGACGAGATCGACGCGACCGGCGAGGAGTTCGCGAAACCCATCGGCCGCGAGCGTTACGCCCGGGTCGATCTTGACCACGGCTCGGGGGTGGAGCTGGTGAAACTGATCCCCCCAGCTCTCCACCAGAGGCAGCATGGTGCTGCCACCCGCGCAGCGCACCACGCCGCCGAGACCCCGCGCCGGTGCCGTCCCATCGGCAGCGCGGATGCCGGCCAGCGACAGTGCCCCACACGCTATAGCGCCGAGGAAGCGATGGGCTCGTGTCATCCGGCCTCCTGTTGAAGTGTACTGCCTGCGAGAGGGAGCCTGCCCGGGAATTCTGACGAGAGGCTGAATGTTGTTTTCTCACAGTCTGGCCGTCGGGCTGAATTGGCGGCGCGAGCAGATCGCGGGCTACGCCGATCCCAATGGCCGCGTTACGGATCCGACGACGGGTCTCGAACTGACTTTCGCCCGTCTGCACTAAGCCAGCTGGCCCGTGGTGAGCTCCTCCGCTCCGGACGCGGACTCGGCGGAGCTGCCCGGCCGACGCAACTCCGTCGCCGGGATTTGGAAGAGCACTTTGAGGCCCGGCCCGTTCGCGGCTTCTTCGGCCCAGATGCGGCCGTAGTGCAGCTCGATGATGCTGCGGCAGATCGCGAGCCCGAGGCCGCTGCCGCGCTCGTCTCTCGGGGTGCCGAGACGCACGAAGCGCTCGAAAATCCGCTCCCGCTCGCTCGGCGGAACACCGGGCCCCTGGTCCTCGAGACTGATGCGCCATACTCCCGCGCCGAAAGCGGAGCGCAAGGTGATGACGCCGTCGCGCGGAGATGCCGATAGGGCGTTGGCCAGCAGGTTGAGAAGGACTTGACGGATGCGCTGCGCCTCGAAGGCAACCAGCCCTTCGCCCTCGCTGGCCAGCACGAAATGGCGGCCGTGGTGCTCTGCGAGCACGCGCGCATCCTGAGCGAAGGCATGGAGGAAGCGGGAGGGCTCCTGCTGTCGCAGCTGTAGTGTGATGGCCCGTGCCTCGGCACGCGACAGGAAGAGCATCTCCTCTATGATGCGGTTGAGGCGTGCCAGCTCCTCGAGCTGCATCTGTACGGCATCCTCTTCGGCGGGCGCCAGATTGCCCGCGACGAGGAGCTTCTCCGCCTGCAGGCGGATGAGGGAGAGGGGCGTCTTGAGCTCATGCGACGCTTCCGCCGCAAACCGGCGCACCTGTTTGAATGAGGATTCCAGCCGATCGAACACCTGGTTGAGGAGCCGCGCGAGCTCCGAGATCTCGTCGCGCACCCCGGATACCGGGATGCGCTCGCTCAGGTTATCGGAGCCGATGCGGCTGGCGGTCTCGCGGATGAGGCGCACCGGCCGCAGTGCGAGCCGGCTCAGCGCGATCCCGATAATGCTACTCACGGCGAGCATGGCGCAGAGCAGGCCCGTGCACACCTCCACATAGCCGTCCATCACCTTCTCTACCTGGGCCGAGGAGGTCGCGATGGTGACGTCGAAAGGCGGCAGGATGAACTCTGCGATCCGCAGCGGCCCGATCCCCGCAATCGAGCCGTCATAGAGATGCTCGTGCGGTACGTCCGGGATGGGTTGGCCGCGCAGGTTCGCGGAATAGAACACCGTCCGCTGGTGATTGTGGACATCGATATAGAAGAGGACGGAGGCGTACTGGGTGGTCTGCCGGATGCGCTGGTTGATGACTTCCGGTGTCAGAGCCTGATAGTTGGGTCCCAGGCGCGCGCTGATCTGCTCGAACTCCGCCTTGTTGAGCATATCGAGGCCGTGGACGAGGTAATTCTCGAGCAGCTGGTAGCCGACGATGAAGAGGCACGCCAGGGTGACTGTCGCCGCGAGCGCGTACCAGGCCGCCAGCCGAGTGCTGATCGAGCGCATCACAGCAGCTGGTAACCGACGCCGCGCACCGTCTTGAAGAGCGGCTTCTCCTGGCCCTTCTCGAGCTTCGCGCGCAACCGGCTCATGTAGACGTCGAGCAGGTTGGTGTCGACCTCATAGTGCGAGGCCCAGATCTTCTCCGAGATCAGCGTGCGCGTGAGAATGCGGCTCGGGTTCTGCATGAAGATCTCGAGCAGCGCGAACTCGCGCCGGGTGAGCTCCAGGGGCTCGCCATTGAGATGAGCCGTGTGGCTCAGCAGGTCGACCTTGATGCCACGGTATTCCAGCACCGTCTCCTTGACCTCCGATTGCCGGCGCAGTTGCGAGCGCACGCGCGCCAGCAGCTCCTCGAAGCTGAAGGGCTTCGGGAGGTAATCATCGGCGCCGAGATCGAGCCCTTTGATGCGGTCCTGCACTGCATCCCGCGCGCTCAGGATGAGCACCGGCTCCGTGAAGCCGCTCTTGCGCCACTCGCGCAACAGGTCGAGGCCGTCGCCGTCCGGCAGCCCGAGGTCGAGAACGATGAGGTCATAGGACGTCTCGCAAAGCTCGTCCCGGGCTTCGCGGCAGCTGCGCGCACAGGCTACCGTGTAGGAGCGCTCCGTCAGCCCCTGCTTGAGGAACTGCGCCAGCCGTAGTTGATCTTCGACGATCAATATCTTCATTGAGCCGATCTCCCGAGCCGAACCGGCGGGCCACCAGTTCAGTATACGCCGTCCGTAGCCGTGAGCCCCGGTGGCCCCGCCGCGAGGTGGGCCTTTGGATGAATTTGTATTCAGGAAGTTGACAGAGATTCTTCAGGTTGGCCCGCTAGGCTCTGCATATGCGGCGACGGAAACTCTACCGCGTACGCGGGGCGGCCGTACCGGAGCCTCAAACAGTAACGAAGAGAGGGCATTCGCGATGAAGACTATCGGTTCCGGTTTGGCCGTCGCTGCGGCCTGCCTGGCGGCAGGTGCCGCCCTGGCCGCCAACCCTTCCCCGGTGATAGGCCCGGGCAGCTACGGCCAGCAGCTGGTGGCGCAGCTGACGACCAAGCACCCCGACGTCCGGGCCATGGCGCTCTACATCACCTTGCCAGGTGGCAGCGGGCCGGAGTCGATCGCCGCGACCAACGGCGCGACCGGCAACCCACCGCCCGGCGCAGCTGCCGCGGCGCTCGCAGCCTGGCAACCGCACTTCGCCTATGATCAGGCCTCCCGGGAGCTCACCGCCGCGGTGCCCATGCTCGACATGTCGCACAAGAAGGCCGGCGTCATGACAGTGGTGCTCGCCGGCAAGAGCCGCGCCGCCCTGCAAAGCGAGGCGCTCGCGATCCGCAATGAGCTCGCGCGCCGCACCTCCTACGCGGCGAATCTCGTGCAGGAGGCGATAGACGATCCGAACATTCCGGTCGACTCCTATGCCCAGTACATCGTCAATGACGAGCTCGCGAAGCATCGGGACCTGATGATTCTCGCGATTCACGCCACGACGCCGAAGAACAGCGATCCCGAGATCCTTGCCTCCAACATCGGCCGCATCGGCAAGAAGGCCGATGATGACGACATGCGGGTGGTCCGCGACGGTAAGACCAACCTCGAGGTCAACAAGGATCTGATGCGCTACGAGGTGGAGCTGCCTCTCAAGAACGCGACCGGCGAGCGGATCGGCGCTCTCGGAGTGGTGTTCGAGCTCACCGCACACACCGACCAGAAGGCGCGGCATGCGGAAGCGATCCGCATCCGCGACGAAATCGCCCGCCGCATTCCCACGCCGGCGAAACTGGTCGAGCCCTACACCGCTGCCACGTCTGCACACCCCCTGCCGCGACCGGCCCCTCACCGCAATACAGCAAGCCCCCGACAGGCGCAGTACTCTGGTACAAGGTCGAGCCCGCTGTCTCGAGCGTCGCTGCTCATTGATCGTTCCGCTCCGGCCCGTCCGCGCGGCCAGGTGCTGCTGCTGAGCACCTGAGCCGCTCAGCCCCATCCCGCGAGCCGCTTTCTCAGCTCAATCGAGCTTCTGCAACTCGTGCTCGTCGACTGTGGCGGGAAGTGGCAGATAGTGGTCCTTGCTCACCAGAGCCTGACCCTGCCGGCTCAACACGAAGCGCAGGAATTCCTTGACGAGCGGATCGAGCGGCCGGCCGGGATTGCGGTTGACGTAGATGTAGAGATAGCGCTGCAGCGGATAACGCCCGCTCGCGACTTCCGGCAACGAGAACGGACTGTCGACCCCGTTGACTGAGAGTCCGAGCGTTCTGACCTGATCAGTCCTATACGAGGCGTTGCCGAACGAGATGCCGTCGGGATCCTGGGCCAGGGTGGCCATGATGGCCGCTGCGACCTTGGGAGTATTGCGGCTCATGTCCCCACCGGGCACTTCGTAGGTCGACTTGAAGGGCGCGTCGAGCATCACGAGCTTCTTGAAGTAGTCCGCAACGTCATCGCGCCAGTAAAAGCCGTAGATGTGGATGGGCCGGTCGGCCCAGGCACCGGTGAGACCCAGCTGCCCCCACGTGGCGATGTCGGCTGGATAGCCGCGCCGGCGCTCGGCGGAGAAAATGGCGTCGAGCTTGCGCAGGGAGATCGTGGTCAGGGGATTGTCCTTGTTGACGTAGACGCCAATGGCCGACACATGGCTCTTCAGAATGTAGGCCGCTGCGCAGATCTTGATGCGGAACGGCTCGTAGCCGTAGGCGTTCTCGTAGGCCAGATTCGTCGGGTTGAAGACTTCCATGATGTGGGTGCCGAACGCGATCCGGTCCTCAGGGCCGAGGCCGTCCTTCTGCACGACTGAGAAATGCGCGCCTGGATGAAACTTGCGGAAGGCCGCATTCCAGGCCGCCATCATCTGCTCGACGGTGTCCATGCCGGTATAGCCCACCACGCTGCCCGCAACGTGCTGGTGTGGTACGTAGTCCGGCAGCGCAGGATCAACCGGTACTGCTTGCTGCTCGGCGGCCGTCGCCATGGGCGACCCCGAGCCGGTGTAGAGGGCGCACACCACGGCCGCAAGCACGAGGCCGCGGCGGCGCAGCCGGGCAGCCGAGCGGCGCGGTGTACGTACTTGCGAGAAAGGCGCCACAGATCCGGCGCGGAGAGACGGTACAGGCAAGGGAGTCCCCTTTCGGATGGTCAGCGGGCATCCTGAGCGACGCCACTCCGGGAAGCCTGCGGCATCCCCGAGGCGCCGCTCCATAATCATTTAGGGTCAGATGCATGGCCTTTTTCACCCGCTGCATGCAGATTGCGCTCGTGCGTGGCGCGATCCTGGCCTCGATTTGCGGTCTCACTCTCTGGCTCGGCATGGCGCCGCAGGGCCGCGCCGCCACTCTGCCCGCTTATCGCCCGCAGACACGAGTGAGCGGCACCCTCCGGGTCTGGGGCAGTCCCGATGACGGCTGGCTGATCGAGCAGCTGGCAGCGCGCTTTCGCCAGTTCCAGCCCGGCATCCGCTTCCAGGCCAGCCTGCACGGTCCGGAGTCGACTTTCGCCGCGGTGTACATGGATGTCGCGGATATCGGCTTCATGGCGCGCGAGATTCGGGTGCCGCTCGAGACGATGGGCTTCGAGTGGGTCCATCACTATCCCCCCTTCGAGGTTGCGATCGCCAACGCGGGTCTCGGCGCTGACCGCGGAGCGACCCGCCCCGCTGTCGATCTGGCGTTCTTCGTCAATAAGGCCAATCCGCTTTCGTGTGTGACCTTACAACAGCTCAATGAGATTTTTGCAGCCGATCACCGCCGCGGTGGCAGCAACATCCGTCGCTGGGGCGAGCTGCGCCTGGGTGGCGCATGGGCCGGTCGCTCAATCCACGTCTACGGGCCGCCGCCGACCAACACCTCGGTCGTCTTCGTTCGCCAATCGGTTCTCGACGGCAGCCGCAAATGGAACTCCGATTACCGCCTGGTGCCCGGCGGATGGAGCGAAGTCCTGGAAACCCTGGCGCGCGACCCCGACGGAATCTCGTTCGCCCCGCCGCTGCCTGGCAATCAGGGTGTGAGAACCCTGCGCTTGGCCGCCACTTCGCAAAGCCGATGTTATCCGTTGACCGCGCGCACTGTCGCGGCGCGCACATACCCGCTGCTGCGCACGGTCGATGTGGCGCTCGATCGGGCACCGGGCGCGCCGATCAAGCCTGAAACCAAGGAGTTTCTGCGCTTCATCCTGAGCCGCGAGGGACAGCGCATCATCGTCAACGACGGCGCCTATCTGCCGCTCAGCGCCACGACCCTGCAGCAACAGCTGCGCCGCCTGCAATGAGAGCCGCGGGAGCCCTCATTCTCGTAGTAGGGCTGGCGCTGGCCGGCGCGGGTGCGGCGCGGGCCAGCGACTTGCCGCCGCCTTACCAGGCACGTGGCGAGCTCAGCGGTACCATCCGCATCTGGGGGCATGGCGCCTACGACAGCAAGCGTGACTTCATCGGGGCGTTGGTGCGTGCCTGGGAGCAGGGCTTCCAGCGGTTCGAGCCCAACGTGCGCTTCGAGAACCACCTCGTGGGCACTGCGGCCGCGATCGGTGCGTTGTATACCGGCCGCGGCGATCTCGCGCTCATGGGGCGCGAGATATGGCCCCCCGAGATAGCAGCGTTCGAGGAGGTGTTTGGCTACCCGCCGACAGGCGTCGATGTGGTGACCGGCAGCTTCGACGTCCGCAACCGGGATTACGCGCTCGTCGTCTTCGTGCACCAGGGCAATCCCATCCAGGGGCTGACACTCGCGCAGCTGCGCGCGATCTTCGCGGTTCCCGCGGGACCCGATGCCCGCGCGGCGCGCACCTGGGGCGACCTCGGTCTCACCGGCCCATGGCGGGACCGCCCGATCCATCGATACGGTCTACCCATCTCCCGCGGCTTCGCCAGATTCTTCGAGCAGCGGGTGTTTGGTGGCGCCGAGCTCTGGCAGCCGTCGCTGCGGGAGTTCGCCGACCGCAAGGGCTCCAAGGGCGGCGCCACGGACGGCGGCCAGCGGATGCTCGATGTCATGGCCGGCGATCCCGACAGTATCGGCTACGCTGGGCTCCTCTATCACAACGTTGCCGTCAGGCCTGTCGCGCTGGCAGAGCGTGCTGGGTCACCCTATGTCGAGCCAACGTCCGATACCGTCATGAGTCACTCCTATCCGCTGACACGGATGGTCACGATGTTTCTCAATCGGCCGCCGCGCAAACCGGTCGATCCCAAACTGCGCGAGTTTCTGCGCTACGTTCTGAGCCGTCAGGGTCAACAGGCGGTGACGCGGTACGGCCGCGGGTACCTTCCCATCCTGGCGCCAGCCGCGGCCCGGCAGCTCGACAAGCTGAATTGAACACGAGAGGACGATCCCACATGAGATTGCGCTCCATTGCTCACATACCCTACGCCGCTCTCGCCGGCACGTTGCTGTCGCTTTCCCTGCTGCTCGGCACGCCCCCGGCGGCGGCTCAGGCCAGCAAGGTGGCGCAGGGACTCGCTCTGCAGGCAGCGCGGGGCAAATTTGTCGTCGTCAAGGCGAAGAAGGTCTTCTATACCAGGCGTTGGGACATGAGCGGACTGCCCTCCTATCATCCGACGCAGCAGGTGAGCGGGACCATCCAGATGTGGGGCAGCAACTACATTGAGGACAGCAATCTCGGCAAGTACTGGGAGGAGGGCTTCCGCAAGTATCAGCCGGGTACCCATATCGCCTTCCACATGAAGACCACCGTCGCGGCAGTGCCGGCTCTCGTCTTTGGCGTCGCCGATGTGGGCGTTGGCCGCAAAATCACCTTCGCCGAGCAGCTCCTGTATGAGCGCTACACCGGCGGCGATCCGCTCACCGTCACTGCCGCGACGGGCTCCTACAACGTGACAGGCTGGCAACCAGGCTATGGCATCGTGGTCAGCAAGGACAATCCGCTCACCTGTCTCTCGATGCAGCAGCTCGACGGCGTCTTCGGGGCAGAGCGCATGGGAGGCTGGGAAGGAACCAGCTGGCACCCGGAGTGGGCCCGTGGACCCGAGGAGAACATCCGCACCTGGGGGCAGCTGGGACTCACTGGCGACTGGGCCCAGCAACCGATCATCCCGTACGGCCTCAACCTGCGCTACCACCAGGCTGCCGAGATGTCGGATCTGATCCTCAAGGGCAGCGACAAGTGGAATGAGCGGCTGCGCATCTATGCCAACTACGTGGCCAAGAACGGCGCACTGGGGCGCGACCTCGAGGCGGACCTCGTCAAGGATCGCTATGGAATCGCCTGGATCGCGGCACCGACCGACAAATTGCCGCCACAGCTCAAGGTGCTCGCGATCTCCGAGCGCACGGGAGGCCGGTGCATCCCCTATACCATGGCGACGATCCACGATCGCACCTATCCCCTCTTCAGCCAGATCTACATGTTTGCCAATCGCGGCAAGGACGGTGCGACGAAGCCGCTCGTGCGCGAGTTCCTGCGCTACGTGGTCAGCCGTCAGGGGCAGGAGGCGGTGGAGCGTGACGGCAAATACCTGCCGCTCACGGCACAGGTGGCGCAGCAGCAGGTGCAGAAGATCCACTGATGAGCGTCGTGGGGAGGGGCAGGCATTGGCCGGCGCGGCTGTATACTGCGGCCGTGGCTGTCCTCAAGCTCCCTCCCACACTCACTGGCTCGGGTCCAGGGCTGCGGCAGCTGCGCGCGAGCATCTTCACCCGGCTGCTCATCGCTCTGCTCCTCGTCTCTCTGCTGCCGCTCACCGCCTTCTGGCAACTCGAGCGCCAGCGCATGATCGCCAATGGCGAGGCCGAGGCACGGCAGCGTCTCGAGCTCTTTGCCGACCTTGCGGTGCAGCAGGTTGATGATTGGATGCGCCTCAACCTCTCCGTCCTGCGGCTCGCGGCGGACGAGGCGGCGATGCGCTCCATGAGCCCGCAGCAGCAGCAGCGTGCCCTGGCACGCCTCACGACGCTGCTGCCCTGGGCCTACCTGCTGCACACGGCGAATCTGACGGGCTGGAATGTCGCGCGCAGCGATAACCGGCCGGGAAACTGGTACGGTGATCGCGAGTACTTCGCGGATATCGTGGCGGGCCGTCCGTATGGCGTGGAGATCCAGATTGGACGCACCTCGCACCTCCCGGCCTTCATCATGGCCGTGCCCATCAAAGGACCAGACGGCAAGCTGGCGGGAATGCTGATCGAGGCGGCGACTCTCGAACACGTCACTGACGCAGTCATATCCGCGCGGCTCGGGCGTACGGGGCATGCCTTTCTCATGACCAACACGGGCGTCCTGATCGCCGACCGCCGCGCACCCATGCTCAAGAAGCTGCGCGATTTTCATAACCACCCGGCTTTCACGGCAGCGAAGCAGGGCGACGGCTTCTATCACTACGAGTATCGGGGGCGCGCCAAGCTCGCCGAGCTGCGGCATACGGACTTCGGCTGGACAGTCGTTGCACAGCAGCAGGAGACGGAGAGCATGGCTGCGGTGTCGCAGGCAAACCGCAACGCGTGGCTGCTCCTGGGCCTCACGACGGCGGCGGTAACAGCTCTCTCGGCACTCGTTGCGCGCGGCTTCGCCCGACGGATTGCGCGCAACACCAGCGCCCTCGAGGGCGCCAAGGCGGAAGCGGAGCAGGCGAACCGCTCGAAGACCAGTTTCGTCGCCGCCGCGGTGCATGACCTGATGCAGCCGCTCAACGCGGCGCGGATGTTTGCGGATGCCGCGCGCGCACGCCTCACCGCGGCTGCGGATCGTGAGGTGCTGGACGGGATTGACAGCGCGCTCGAGGCCGAGGACGAGATCCTCTCCACACTGCTCGACATCTCACGCCTCGAGTCCGGCACGCTCGAAGTGCATGAGCGCGATTTCGCCTTGGAGACACTGCTCGAGACCCTCGGGCGCGAGTTCGGCATCCTCGCGCGCGCCCGCGGTATCAAGCTGCGTGTGACGCGCTGCAGTGCAATGGTCCACTCTGACGAGGCCCTGCTGCGCCGCATCCTGCAGAACTATCTCTCCAACGCCATCCGCTATTGCCGGCGGGGACGCGTCCTCATGGGCTGCCGGCGGGCAGGCAGCTCGCTACGCATCGAGGTCTGGGACACCGGTCCTGGCATCGCGCGCGAGCACCATCGCCGCATATTTCTCGAGTTCCAGCGCCTCGATACAGGCGAGCAGTCGGGCGAGCGTGGCGCCGGCCTCGGCCTCGCGATCGTGGAGCGCATCGCGCAGCGCCTCGGCCACCGCATCGGGCTGCGCTCCTGGACCGGGCGCGGCAGCGTCTTTTCCGTCGAAGTGCCACTGGTCGCAGCCGCCAGAGTGCCCGCGCCGCAGGAACCGCAGTTGAGCCGTGGCACGTCCGGTGACACGGCGGATCAAGCGTCGCCGCTTCATGGCTGCCGCGTTTGGTCCGTGGAGGACGACCCGCGTGTGCGGCTGAGCCTGCAGACCCTGCTTACCGGATGGGGATGTGAAGTCGTGCTGGCCGCGAGCGCAGAGGAGGCGCTGCGAGCTGCAACTCAGGAAGCCGGAGCACCCGACTTATTGTTGCTCGACCATCGCCTGCCGGATGGCAACGGGCCTGAAGTCGTCCCCGAGCTCGTTCGCCGGTGGGGCGTGGAAGTGCCGGTCATCATGCTGTCCGCAGAGCGCGACCCCGCACTGCGGGAGAAGGTGCAGGCGAACGGCTGGGGCTTTCTCGCGAAACCGGTCAATCCCGCGAAGCTCCGCGCCGCCGTGACTCACATGCTCATGAGGAGCGCCGCTTCCGCCTGACCCGGTCTCAAACGGCCTCGGGCAACTCGCAGCTGGGGGCGCCGCCTTCCGCCTCCAGACCCTTGGCTAGCAGCGCTGCGTGCGTGCGGGTGTGGCAGCCCAGTTTGTGCAGCACCGCCGCGACATGCACCTTCACGGTATTTTGAGCGAGGCACAGCTCGTATGCGATCTGTTTGTTGAGCAGGCCGTCGGCGATGCACATGAGTACGCGCATTTGTTGCGGCGTGAGCTGCGCCAGCCTGGCGGCAAGCTTCGAGTCTTCCTCGCTGCGCGAGGCACGATGCAGCGGAAAGCACGTTCCGCCCGCCATCACGCTCGCAATGGCGGCGAGCATCTCCGCCAGGGGCGCCGACTTCGGTAGAAATCCCGCCGCACCGAATTGCTGGGAGCGCGCAATCGTGCGTGGATGATCGTTGGATGAGATGACGATGACCGGCAGTTCCGGCCGTTGACCCCGCAGCAGGAGGAGCGCTGAAAAACCACGCGCACCCGGCATGTGCAGGTCGAGAAGGGCGAGATCGAGGTCGGGATGGCCGGCGAGAGCTGCCTCGATGGCGCTCAGACTCGATACCGTGAGAACCATGGCCGACGGCATTGCGGAGCGCAGCGTGTGGGTGAGCGCCGCGCAAACCAGCGGATGGTCATCGGCAATCATGATCTTGGCCGGGCCCCCCAGGCCCAAGCCGGATTCATTGGCGCAATCAGCCGTCATGGTCCACCCCCAATTGGACTGCCTGCCGCGAGTTTCCAGGAATCCCCCATGAGGTGCCCCGGAATGCGCATGCAGCCATTTCACTACACTCACCTTAAATATTCCTGAAATCCCGCCGCTCAGCGTCGCGCTGCCCGGGCGAGCCGCGTCCCCTGGCCCGGATGGGCTAATTCGAAGGGGTTATCGCCAGGAGTATCCCTCGGCACCAAGATCCGTGCTCACCAGCGGCGCAACCGAGCCGCGGAGGGGGATATCGGATGACAGTGAGAAAGGGCGTCGCCACTGGACTCATTTTCGGTCCCACATGCTACTGGGCATTTGCCAGCACCGCCTCGGCCCAGAACGCGGCCGCAGCGACGGCGCCGACGGCCACGCTCGAGCTGCAGCAGGTCACTGTCACCGCGAATTTCATCCGCCCCGGTGGGCAGAGCGCCGGTCTCGCGCTGATCCTGGGTATCGATCGCTTCATGAGCGAGGCACGCGCACTCACCAACATGATTGGCAACGGCGTCGGCGCAATCGTGGTCGCAGCGTGGGAAGGCGACCTCGACCGGAATCGCCTGCGGAGCGAGCTTGCAATTGATACGGGGCGCCACCGCGCCCTGGCACTTCATCCTGAGAAGAGAGGAAATCCATGAGTCAGAGTCTTCAGACGACAGCCCGCGGGCCCGGCCGGTCCGAACGTGCTACACCCCCCTCCAGTTACCGCAGGACCACCGGGCTCGCGCTGGCCGTCGCCGGCCTGGCGCTGTCGGCGCTGGCCGGTGCGCAGGAGCCGGATTTGAGCCAGGTGCCCCCGTACCAGCCGCAGGCGCACGTGGTCGGGCGGTTGCGTATCGCCGGCAGCCCTCTGAAGGGCATGATTCCGGCCCTGGTCGCGGCGTTCGAGAAGGTTCAGCCGGAGGCCCTGGTGTCCACGAACTTTCAGACCGAGAGTGAGGGCGCGCTCGGCATGATCTACGCCGGCGTCTCGGATGTCGCGCCGATGGGTGACGATGCCAAGATCACGGATCAGATGCCCTTCTACAACACCTTCGGCTACACGCCCACCGAGGTCTCCGTGGCGACCGGTTGCTACAACCAACGCGGCTGCCTCTATGCCTGGGCGATCATGGTGAACAAGGACAACCCGCTCGCCCACCTCTCGATGCAGCAGCTCGATGAGATCTTCGGCTCGGAGCGCAGCGGCGCCTGGATGGTGGGCGGCCCGCAGCACGCGATCCTTTTTACGGCCAAGTACGCGCGCAGCGCCAAGAGCAACATCCGCACCTGGGGACAGCTCGGCCTCAAAGGCAGTTGGGCGCACAAGCAGATCCAGACGTACGGCTATGTTGCGCCGGGCTTTGCAGTCAGCTTCGAGCGCCACGTGATGCACTGGTCGGACAAGTGGAATCCCAACTTCCAGGAGGTCGTCGAGCAGAAGGAGGCGACACCCGACGCAGACGGCAACAAGGTCTGGAGCGAGCGTATGTATGAGGCTGTCAGCGACGATAAATACGCGATCGGTTGGGGAGCGCTGATGCACGTCGACGGCACTTGTGTGAACCCGGACGGGAGCAAGTGCGAGCCTTACCCGAACATCAAGATCCTTGCGATCTCCGCGACGCCGGCCGGCCCTGCGATCCCCCTGACCGCGGGGAACGTGCGCAACCGCAGCTATCCCTTGAGCCGCGACGCCTACATCTACGTGAATAAGCCGCCGGGACGCCCGCTCGACCCGGCTGTGCGGGAGTTCATCCGCTTCGTGCTGAGCCGCGAGGGCCAGGAAATCATTGACAAGCAGGGGGTGTACAGCCCGCTGCCGGAGTCCTACATCGAGAAGCAGCTGAAGAAGGTCGACTGATCTCGCAGGCGATCTTGCCGCCCCGGGGCTGTCATAGGCCCCGGGGGCGTGAGCGGCAATCCGACACATAGGGTCTGAGGTGAAGCGCTTGCGCGATGCACGCGGTCTCCACCTGGTTGGGCTGTGCGCGCTCGTGACCGTGAGGCCGGATCTCGCGCAGATCCTCGCCACATTCCTCGCAGGAGCTGACCTTGGAGACCTCAACGGTCTCGACGGTGCGGGTGTTCGCCGAGCGGCTCGGGTCGTAGACCTTGCCCTTGGTATGGGTGCCGGCGTGGCTGATCGCGCTCTCGTCCTTCGGGGACTGGGAGGAGGGCTTGCTGGAGTTCACGCTGCTCTTGCTGGTGTTCTTTGCGGCCATGGGCTCTGTGGCGCACACCTGTTGCGCGAGCTGACCTTCATCCTCGAGGCGAACGGCTACGCCTGGGCGCGCAACATGAAGCGGCTCCTGCAGCAACTGCCGGCTCAGGGTGAACCTTTATGGGGCACCGCACATTGCGCTGCGCAGTCCCTGCTGCGCGCAAGCCCGGGGTGTCCATCCATGGCCACCCGTGCGACGCATGCGTCGCACCCTGCCCGGCCCAGCGCGCCGCGATCAAAAAGCGTGGTTTTTGCTCGCGGCTCCGCCACCTGCGGCGGCGGGGCACCTCCCTGTGCCTATGCGTGCGCTGAATTACACTTGCACGCATGGAGGCTTCCGCGCGCGGCGGGCTGCGGCCCGCGCTCCCCATACGGCTCGTGTATGACCCGGCGCTGCCGATCACGGCGCATCGGGAAGAGATCATTGCGGCGCTCGCGCGCCACCCGGCCCTCATCGTCTGCGGAGCGACGGGCTCGGGCAAGTCGACGCAGCTGCCCAAGCTCTGTCTGGAGGCGGGGCGCGCCATCTCGGGTCTCATCGGGCACACTCAACCGCGGCGTATCGCGGCGCGTGCTCTCGCAACGCGACTCGCGGAGGAGCTTGGAACCACGGTAGGTGGCGCCGTCGGATACCAGGTGCGATTCACGGACCATACCGGGCCACAGGGCCGTGTGAAGCTGATGACCGACGGCATCCTGCTGCAGGAGCTGGCGGGCGATCCGCAGCTACGGCGCTATGACACGCTGATCATCGATGAGGCGCACGAGCGGAGCCTCAACATCGATCTGCTGCTTGGAGTGCTGCAGCGACTCCTGCCGCAGCGGCCGGATCTGAGGCTGATCGTAACGTCCGCGACCATCGATCCGGGCAGGTTGTCGGCGTTCTTCGGCGGCGCGCCCGTCATCGAGGTGTCGGGCCGCAGCTATCCCGTGGAGGTTCGCTACCGCCCGCTCGTTGCGGAAGATGAGGACGCCGCGGAGCTGTCGCTCCCGGAGGGCATCGTCGAGGCCGTGCGTGAGCTCGATTTGCACGCCGCAGGCGTCAGCGCGGATACGCTCGTTTTCCTTCCCGGCGAGAAGCACATTCGCGAGGCTGCCGAGGCCCTGTCGCAGGCGCGACTTGCCGGCATCGAGATGTTGCCGCTCTACGCCCGGCTCGCAGCCGCCGATCAGGCGAGCGATCTTCCAGAAGCATTCGCAACGGCGCGTGATCCTGGCGACCAACGTCGCGGAGACCTCGCTCACCGTGCCGGGCATCCGCTACGTCGTCGACTCCGGGCTGGCGCGGATCAGCCGCTATAGCGTCCGGGGCAAGGTGCAGCGCCTGCATGTGGAACGCATCTCGCAGGCGAGCGCGGAGCAGCGCAAGGGTCGCTGCGGCCGCGAGGCCGAGGGCATCTGCATCCGCCTCTATTCAGAGGAGGATTTCGCGGCTCGTGAGACCTACACGCCCCCCGAGATCCTGCGCACCAATCTGGCGAGCGTGATCCTGCGCATGGCGACGCTGGGGCTCGGAGATCCGGAGAGCTTTCCGTTCCTCGATCCACCGGATACGCGCCTCATCAACGACGGCGTGCGGCTCCTCGAGGAGTTGCAGGCGATGGATGATCAGCGGCGCGTGACCCGCCTCGGCCGCCAGATTGCCACCCTGCCGGTCGATCCGCGGCTCGGTCGCATGCTGCTGGCCGCCGCACGTCAGCGCTGTCTGGCGGAGATGGTGGCGATCGCGGCGTTCCTCGAGGCACAGGACCCGCGCGAGCGCCCGGCCGACATGCAACAGCAGGCGGACGAGAAGCACGCCCTGTTCGCGGATCGCCAGTCCGATTTCGTCACGGTGCTCAATCTCTGGCGCGCCTTTGGCGAGCAGGCCGCGGCGCTCTCGGGCAATCAACTGCGAAAGTGGTGTCGCGAGCACTTCCTTTCCTTCCTGCGGATGCGCGAGTGGCAGGATCTTCACCACCAGCTCAACCGCAGCGTCCGCGAGCTCGATCTGCGGCCGAATCACACGCCCGCGAGCTACGCGGAACTGCATCAGGCGATTCTGACGGGGTTTCTTGGGTCGATCGGTGCGCTCGATCAGAGACGTGAATACGATGGAGCGCGCGGCACTCACTTCGTTGTAGCGCCCGGTACACCACTTGCGGCCAAGCCACCCCAATGGATCGTCGCCGGCAGCCTGCTCGAGACCACGCGCCTCTATGCCCGCATGGTTGCCGCGATCAATCCCGGCTGGGTCGAGCGGGCGGGCGCGCATCTGGTCAAGCGCTCCTACAGCGAGCCGCACTGGGTGGCGAATCGCGGATTCGTGGCGGCGTACGAATCGGTGTCGATTTACGGGCTGTCTCTGACCGCGCGCCGGCGTGTCAACTACGGGCCGGTCGCGCCGCGTGAGGCTCGCGATATCTTCATCCGCGAGGCGCTCATCACGCCCGCAGGCGGATCCGATCGGGCGGTGGTCCGCGGGGAGTTTCTCGAGGCCAACGGCAGGTTGCGGGCCGAGATCGAGCGGCTGGAGGCCAAGATCCGGCGGCGGGACATTCTCGCCGACGAGGAGAGTGAGGTCGGATTCTACGCAACGCGCATCCCCGAGCGGGTCAGCTCGGTGGGCGATTTCGAGCAATGGCGCGCGCAGGCCGAGCGGCGCGAGCCGCGGCTGTTGTATATGTCGCGCGCGGACCTCATGCAACGCGAGGCCGGCGAGATCGACCAGGTCCGCTTCCCGGATGTGCTCGATGTCGGGGGCAACATGCTGCCGCTGCGGTATCGGTTCGAGCCGACGGCAGCGGATGACGGCGTCACGGTGGTCGTTCCAGACCTTCTGCTCGATGCGCTGGAGGCGGATCGGCTGGCGTGGCTGGTTCCGGGGTGGCAACTCGAGAAAGTGATTGCCGTGCTGCGCGAGCTGCCGAAAGCGCAGCGCAAGCTCCTCGTGCCGGTCCCGGAGCACGCCCGTCGGGCGCTCGAGGAGCTGACGGCGCGCGCGAGCGGCGGACTATACGCCGGCCTGGCCGCGTGGATCTCGGAACGGATAGGCGCACCGATTGTGCCGGCGGACCTTGCGGCTTTGCCACTGCTCGACTGGCTGCGGATGAACATACGCGTCGTGAATGCGCAGGACCGAGTGTTGGCCGAAGGGCGCGATCTGGCTGTCCTCAAGCGAAGAGTGCTGGGAACGGCAGCGAATACCCCTGGTGTGACGCATGAGAGCGCGCCGCTGCATCGGCAATGGGACTTCGGAGAGCTGCCCGTCAGCCGCCAGGTCGAGCGCAATGGATTGCTCCTGACGGTGTATCCGGCGCTGGAGGACCGGCGCGCCGGGGTTGCGCTGGTAGAGGCGCGGGGTCCCGCTGCCGCCGTGGATGTGTCGCGGCGGGGCATTGCGCGCCTCGCGCTTCTTGCCTTGCCGCAACAGGCCCGTTACTGGCACAAGCGCGTCAGCGAAGATCGGGAGCTCGTATTGCAAAGCCGCGGGCTCGAGCTCGCCCAGCCGCTTGCCGATGCGCTCACCGAGCGCATCTTCGTCGATTGCTTCGCGGCGGCGGAGGCGCCACTGCCGCGCAGCCGCGAGACATTTACTCAGCGGCTGGACGAAGGCCGGGGCAGTCTGGAGGAGACGGGCGGCCGACTGGTGGCGACCCTCAGGGGCGTGCTGAGGGAATGGCGCGCCGCGCGGGGTGCCATCGACGCCGCGCGCAATCCAGCTGCGGTTGCCGCCGTAAGCGACATCAACAGCCAACTCGCCGCCCTGCTGCCACCCGATTTCATCGAGTCGACGCCGCAGCCATGGCTCGGTCACCTGTCGCGCTATCTCAAGGCGATCGCGCGCCGGCTCGCGAGACTGCCCGCGGAGGTGCGGCGCGATGCCGACCTCGCCGGGCGCGTCAGCCCGTTCGTCGCGGCCCTGAGGAGTCTGCAGGCCGCGGCGAGGCTGGCGGGCCCGCGCTCTGAGCTGCTGCAACTCCGTTGGATGATCGAGGAGTTCCGGGTGTCGCTGTACGCTCAGGATCTGAAGGCCGCCATGCGGGTCTCGGAGCAGCGCCTCGCCGAGCAGCTGGAGCGGGCTAAAGCCGAAGCGTCGAGCTGAGCCGGAGGGCGATACTTGGGGTATTCTCGCGCCATGCCATTTTGGGGGATTTGCGTACGGCCATGAACAAAGTACGAGCGAGCGCAGCCGAGGCACTGCGGGGGATCCACGACGGCGCGAGCATCGCCGCGGGCGGCTTCGGCCTGTGCGGCATCCCGGAAACGTGCATCCAGGCGCTCCGCGAGCTCGGCGTGCGCGACCTGACGATCGCCTCGAACAACTGCGGCGTCGATGACTTCGGCCTGGGGTTGCTGCTCGCCAACCGGCAGATCCGCAAGATGATCTCGAGCTACGTCGGCGAGAACAAGGAATTCGAGCGGCAACTCATGGCGGGGGAGATCGAGGTGGAGCTGGTTCCGCAGGGCACTCTGGCGGAGAGGCTGCGCGCCGGCGGTGCCGGCATTCCGGGCTTCTATACCCCCACGGGAGTCGGTACGGTCGTCGCGGACAACAAGGAAGTGCGTGAGTTCGATGGCCGCTCATATGTGCTGGAGCGGGGGATCCGCACCGATTGGGCCATCGTCAAGGCGTGGCGCGGTGACCGCCTGGGCAATCTGCAATACCGCCTCGCCGGGCGCAACTTCAATCCGCTGTGCGCGATGGCGGGCCGTATCACTGTTGCGGAAGTCGAGGAGCTCGTCGAAGTGGGCGCACTTGCGCCCGCTCAGATCCATACTCCCGGCATCTTTGTGCAGCACGTCGTGGTCGGCAAGCACGAAAAGCGCATCGAGCGCCGTACCACGCGCCCTAACATCGTCTGATGATCGGAGAACGACTGGCATGCTGACGCGAGAGCAACTGGCGATGCGCGCGGCTCAGGAGCTGCGAGACGGTCAGTACGTAAACCTCGGCATCGGTATCCCGACGCTGGTGGCGAATTACATCCCTGCAGGGGTGGAAGTCGTGCTGCAGAGCGAGAACGGGCTGCTGGGAGTTGGTCCGTTTCCGTACGAGACGGAGGAGGATGCCGATCTCATCAACGCGGGCAAGCAGACGGTCACTTTGCTGCCGGGAGCGGCGATCTTCGACAGTGCGGAGAGTTTCGCCATGATCCGCGGGGGACACATCGATCTCGCGATTCTGGGCGCCATGGAGGTAAGCGCGGCCGGCGACATCGCAAACTGGATGATTCCAGGCAAACTGGTGAAAGGCATGGGTGGCGCCATGGATCTGGTTTCGGGCGCGAAGCGCATCGTGGTCGTCATGGAGCACTGCGCCAAGAGCGGTGAGTCCAAGATCAGGCGTCGCTGCACCTTGCCGATCACAGGCCTGGGCGTCGTCAACCGCATCATCACGGAGCTGGCAGTGATGGATGTCACAGCGGCGGGACTCGAGCTGGTCGAGCGCGCGCCGGGCGTCGCGGTGGATGAGATCGTAAGGCGTACCGAAGCGCCTCTGACGGTGCGCGCCGACGTGCAGGACATCAGGGTCTGAGCCGACCGAGCGCCTAGCCGCGGTGCTGGCGTGCGAGGTATTCCTCGCTTTGCATCTCCGTGAGGCGGCTCGCCGTGCGCTGGAATTCGAGCAGCAGTCGCTCGCCCCGATAGAGCTGCGTGGGGGGAGCGGCGGCGGAGACGACGAGATTGACGCAGTGGTCGTACAGCTCATCGATGAGGGCGATGAAGCGGCGCGCCTCGTTTTCACGGAGCGCATCCATCACGGGGACGTTGGCAACGACGACGGACTGGTAGTTGCGGGCTATCTCGATGTAATCATCCTGACTGCGCGGGCCGTTGCACAGCGCCTCGAACTCGAACCACACCGCGCACTCGCTCTGGCGCACCACCGGAATCGGCCGGCCTTCGATCGCCACCGACCCGTCGGAGGCGTCCCCGTGATCCGACAGCTCCGCGAATAGCGCGCGCAGCCTTGCGCCCGTGGCGGCGTCCCCGGACGGCAGATAGGTGCCTGCCTGGGTGAGTTGCCGCAGACGATAGTCGCGGTCGCCCAAGGCCGCTACGACCTCGACGTGCTGCTCGATGAGCTCGATCGCCGGCAGGAAGCGCTGGCGCTGCAGGCCGTCGCGGTAAAGGTCCGCGGGCGGCACGTTGGAAGTTGCCACGAGGGTCACGCCACGGCGGAAGAGGCCGTCGAAGAGGCCTGCCAGGATCATTGCATCGGCGATGTCGCTCACGAAGAGCTCATCGAAGCAGAGCACCTGTACCTCCGCCGCCAGGCGCTCGGCCACGGTCTCGAGCGGCGCCGCGACTTGCTGCAGGCTCTTCAGCTCCGCATGAATGTCGTGCATGAAGCGGTGGAAGTGGCGCCGGCGGCGCTCTGGGAACGGCAGGCTCTGGAAGAAGAGGTCCATGAGCCAGGTCTTGCCGCGGCCCACCGGTCCCCATAAGTAGAGCCCCCGTGCGGCCGCTGGAGCACTCCGACGGCCGAGGGCGCGCAACAGCCGCCCGCCGAGAGAGGCGCGGGACTGATGCGCCGCAATCAGACGGCCGCGGAGCGCTTCCAGCCGGCTCACGATGGCGAGCTGCGCCGGGTCGGCACGGAAGCCGCGCTCGACAATCTGACGCTGGTAGATTTCGCGCAGCGTCCGCGCGCCTGACTCTGTCATCAGGCTCAGTCCGCGAGATCGGGCAGGTCACGGAAATACTCCAGCGCCTCCGGGTTGGCGAGCGCGTTGGCGTTCTGCACCGGGCGGCCGTGGATCACGTTGCGTACGGCGAGCTCGGTGAGCTTGCCCGACTGTGTGCGCGGGATGTCAGGAACCGCGATGATCTTCGCCGGGACATGGCGCGGCGTCGTGCGCGCGCGGATGGCCTCGCGAATCCTCTTCTTCAACGCGTCGCCAAGCTCGATCCCGGGCTGCAGGCGAACGAACAGGACCACCCGCACGTCATTGCGCCAGTCCTGGCCTACTGCGATCGCTTCGACGATCTCGTGCAGGCTCTCGACGGCGGAATAGATTTCCGCCGTGCCGATGCGCACACCACCGGGATTCAACACGGCGTCGGACCGGCCGTAGATGATGATGCCGCCGTGCTCCGTGAGCGCAGCATAGTCGCCGTGGTGCCACGCTCCCGGGAACCGCTCGAAGTAAGCCGCCCGGTAACGCGCGCCCTCCGGATCGTTCCAGAAACCAACGGGCATCGACGGGAAGGGCGCGGTGCAGACCAGCTCGCCGCGCTCCCCCCGGACGGGCTTGCCATCTTCATCGAAGATATCGACGGCCATGCCGAGCCCCCGGCACTGGATCTCGCCGCGATGCACCGGCAGGGTCGGACAGCCGAGCGCGAAGCAGGAGACTATGTCGGTGCCGCCGGAGATGGAGGCGAGATGCAGGTCCGATTTGATGGCGCGGTAGACGTAGTCGAAGCCCTCGGGCAGGAGCGGTGAGCCAGTGGAGAGCACGGCTTTCAGCGCCGTCAGGTCGACGCGCTGCGCGGGCGTGTAACCGTGCTTCTCCAGCGCCGAAAGATACTTGGCGCTGGTGCCGAAGACGGTCAGACGCTCCTCGCTCCGCCATCCTCCAGAGCACTTCGGGATCCGGGTGAAAGGGGCTGCCGTCGTAGAGGACGAGCGTCGCGCCGCTGGCAAGCGCACTCATGAGCCAGTTCCACATCATCCAGCCGCAGGTCGTGAAGTAGAAGATGCGGTCGCCGCGCTTGAGGTCCGTGTGAAGGAGGTGCTCCTTCTGGTGCTGCAGCAGGGTTCCGCCCGCCCCGTGCACGATGCACTTGGGAGACGCCGGTCGTCCCCGAGGAGTAGAGGATGTAGAGCGGATGGTTGAATGGAAGAGAGGCGAAGCGCAGCGGCGCACCACGGTCGCCAAACGTCTGCCAATGCGTGGCGCGGGCGGCGGCCGCCTCGAGGCGCCCGAGCTGCGGTTCGGTGTTCACATACGGGATGACGACGACCCGCTCCACGCTTGGCAGCTTCGATGCCATGTCCGCCATCGTGCGCGAGCGAATCGAACGTCTTGCCGGCGTAGAAGTAGCCGTCCGCGGTGAAGAGCACCTTGGGCGCGATCTGACCGAAGCGGTCGAGCACGCCGTGCGCGCCGAAATCGGGTGAGCAGGATGACCAGATCGCTCCCAGGCTGGCCGTTGCCAGCATGGCGATGGTGGTCTCGGGAAGGTTGGGCAGGTAACCCGCTACACGATCGCCCGGGCCGACACCCGTGGCGCGCAGGCCCGCCGCGATACGCGCAACTTCGGCGCGCAGCTGGCGGTGTGATATCTGCCGGCGCGTGCCGCGCTCGTTGAGGAATACGATGGCGGCATGCTCGTCGTCGCGCCGGAGCAGGTTCTCGGCGAAGTTGAGGCGCGCATTGGGGAAGAATCGGGCCCCCGGCATGGAGCGCGGATTCTCGAGGATGGGACCGTCGCCCCAGACGGCCCGCACGTCGGCGAATCGTGCGAGCTCAGTCCAGAATTCTTCCGGCTGTGACACCGACCAGGCGCATAAGTCCTCGAATACGCCGAGCTTCAGCCCCTTGCGCGCGTTCAGGCAGGCGGTGAACCGTGTCAGGTTGGAGTCGGCTACGCGGGCCGCCGAGGGGCGCCACAGCTCGCTCATGATTACAAAGACTGGTAGTTCGGCCCGGAGCCGCCCTCGGGCGGCGTCCAGTTGATGATCTCGTACGGGTCCTTGATGTCGCAAGCCTTGCAATGCACGCAGTTGGCCGCGTTGATCTGCAGGCGCTTGCCGCCCGCGCCGTCGTCGACCATCTCGTAGACGCTCGCCGGGCAGAAGCGCTGGCACGGGTTGCCGAACTCCCGCGCGCAGCTGCTCGATGCAGATGCTGGTGTCGAGCACCTTCAGGTGCGCCGGCTGGCTCTCATCGTGGCTGGTGGAGGCGAAGAACACCGAAGCGAGCGCGGTCCCGCGGCGGCAGGGTGCGCTCCACCCAGCCACGGTCCGGGCTCTCGTACGCGTCCAGCGGTTTGAGCCGCGCGTGATCGGGTGTGCGACCTGAGAGGGTCCAGGGCGTACGTCCGCCCAGCAGCGCCTCGAGGCCGGCGTTGGCGAGGCCGACCCAGAGGCCGCGCTTGAACGCGGGCTTGAAGTTGCGCACCGCGCGCAGCTCCTGGCCGCCAGGCGAGGCGCGCCAGCGGGCGTCGAAGCCAGCGCGGGCTCGCCGGTTTCCGCCAGGTGCTCGCGCCGCCAGCATGCCCGAGCGGATCGCCTGGTGCACGCCCTTGATCTTGGGCACGTTGACGCCGCCGCCCGCAGTCACCGATGAGCATGGCGCCCGGCATCTCCAGCCGCGGGATCGACTGCCAGCCGCCCGCCGCGATGGTGCGCGCACCGGCCGAGAGGATCTCCCCGCCCTCGAGCAGCGCCTTGACCTCCGGGTGGTGCTTGAACTGCTGGAAGGCCTCGAAGGGCGTCAGGCGCGGATCCTCGTAGTCGAGCCCGACCACGAAGCCGACGTAGACGCGGTCGTTGTCGAGGTGATAGATGAAGCTGCCGCCGTAGGTGCGCGAGTCGAGCGGCCAGCCGAGCGTGTGCTGGATGAGCCCGGGCCGCACCCGACCCGCCGGCAGCTGCCACAGCTCCTTCATCCCCAGGCCGTAGGTTGCGGGCAGCGAGCGTGCGTCGAGGCCGAAGCGGCGGATGAGCTGCTTGGCGAGGCGCCGCGCGCGCCTTCCGCGACCACCGTGGTGCGGCGCACGCACCTCCGACGCCGGGGGTGTAGTTGGGGCCCGGCTTGCCGTCCTTCCCGAGCCCCATGTCGCCGATGCTGCACGCCCGCGACGACCCCGTCGGCAGTGACGAGCGGACCCGCGGCCGCGAAGCCGGGGAAGACGTCCACTCCGAGCGCCTCCGCCTTCTGCGCCAGCCAGGGCGTCAGCAGCCCGAGAGAGATGATGAAGTTGCCGTGGTTGTGCAGCGTGCGGCGGCAGCGGCAGCGCGCAGGCTCCCGGCTTGCGGGTGAGCAGTGCGGAACTCGTCCCGCGCCGCCGGCACGCACATCCCGGGCGGGGACTGCGCGCCACTCCGGCAGCAGCGCATCGAGCGGCCCCGGCTCGATCACCGCGCCCGGAGAGCGCCTGCGCGCCCACGGCGGCCGCCTTCTCCAGCACGCAGACATTCAGCTCGGGCTTGAGCTGCTTCAAGCGGATGGCGCACGCGAGCCCCGCCGGGCCGGCGCCGACGATGACGACGTCATACTCCATGACGTCACGTTGGATCGTCGCTTTGCTCTTCGGTTGGCGAGTTCATCACTTCGGCTGCATGCGGATCGGCGCCGTCGAGGCGGATGGTCTCGCCGTTCAACATCGGGATCTCGAACGCGGCGACGACCAGGCGCGCGAACTCTTCCGGCTTGCCGAGGCGCGCGGGGAAGGGGACCTGGCTGGCGAGGGAGGCCTGCACCTCCGGCGCTCATGCCATCCATCATCGGCGTGTGGAAGATGCCCGGCGCGATCGAGACGCAGCGGATGCCGAATCGCGCCAGCTCGCGCGCGATGGGCAGCGTCATGCCCGCGAGCCCGGCCTTGGTGGCGGAGTACGCCGCCTGGCCGATCTGGCCTTCGAAGGCGGCCACCGAGGAGGTGTGGATCAGCAGACCGCGCTCGCCGTCCTCGCTCGGCGGGTTGTGCTGCATCAGCGCGGCGGCGGCCTTGTCGCACAGGAAGGTGCCGATCAGGTTGATGTGCATGACCTTGGTGAAGAAGTCGCCCGCCATCGGCCCGTTCTTGCCGAGCACGCGGCCGGCGCCGATCACGCCGGCGCAGTTGACGAGCAGATTGATGCCGCCCATGTGCGTCTGCGCGGTCTCCATGGCCGCGTTGACCTCCGCCTCGGAAGTGACGTCGCAGCGCACGAATGCGGCGTTGTGCCCGAGCTCGGCCGCCGCGGCGCGCCCCGGCCCTTCCTGCACGTCCAGCGATCACGACCTTGCCGCCGTGCGACGACGATATGGCGCGCGACCGCGTGGCCCAGGCCCGACGCGCCGCCGGTGACGACGGCGCGGGCGTCCTGAATTTTCATGGCACTGGCTGCTCCGAGGTGCTGCTAAATAGCTCGACCGCGAGCGCCACCGCCTCGCCGCCGCCGATGCACAGCGACGGCGATGCCGCGCTCGGCCGCCCCGCCGGCGCAGCGCATGCAGCAGCGTCGTGAGGATGCGCGCGCCGGTGGCTCCGATCGGATGGCCGAGCGCGCAGGCGCCGCCGTTGACGTTGACGCGCGCGTGATCGATGTCGATGTCGCGCATCGCGGCCATCGTGACCGCCGCGAACGCCTCGTTGATCTCGTAGAGATCGGCGTCGTGCGGCTTCCAGCCGAGCTGGTGCAGCACCTTGCGGATCGCGCCCACCGGAGCGGTCGTGAACCACTCCGGCTCCTGGGCGTGGCTTGCCTAGGCGAGCATGCGCGCCAGGGGCTTCAGTCCGCGAGCCGCCGCGGCCTCGGCGCTCGTCGAGCACGAGTGCCGCCGCGCCGTCCGAGATCGAGGAGGAGCTGGCGGCCGTCACCGTGCCGTCCTTGCCGAAGGCGGGCTTGAGACTCGGGATCTGGCTGATGTCGCAGGTGCCCGGGGTCTCGTCGCGCGCGACCACGGTCTCGCCCTTCCGGCCCTTGACGGTGACCGGGGTGATCTCGGCGTCGAATTCTCCCGCCTCCACCGCCTGCATCGCGCGGCGCACCGACTCGGTGGCGAAGGCGTCCTGCTGCGCGCGGCTGAAGTGGTATTTGGCCGCGGTGGCGTCGGCGAAGCAGCCCATGAGCTTGCCGTCGAATGGGCTCTGCAGGCCGTCGTAGAACATGTGGTCGAGCACCTCGCCGTGGCCCATGCGGTAGCCGCTGCGCGCCTTGGGCAGCAGGTATGGCGCGTTGGTCATCGACTCGAGGCCGCCGGCGAGGACGACGATCCGCCATTGCCCGCGCGGATCTGATCGGCGGCCATCATCACGGCCTTGAGTCCCGAGCCACACATCTTGTTGATGGTGGTGGCGGGCGTGGCGAGCGGAATCCCCGCGCCGATCGCCGCCTGGCGGGCGGGCGCCTGGCCGAGGCCGGCCGGCAGCACGCACCCGAGGATGACCTCCTGCAGGTCGGCCGCGGCGATGCCGGCGGCCTGGATGGCGGCCTTGGCCGCCGCGGCGCCCAGCTGCGGCGCGGTGAGCGGCGCGAGGACGCCCTGGAACGCGCCGATCGGGGTGCGCCTGGCCGAGACGATGACGACTTCTGGTTTGCGACATGTTGGATCCTCTAGTTCGGAAATCGTGCGGCGCGCGGCGGCGCGGGCAGGCCGCGCTCGCGAATAGCCGTCGATGACAGGCGCTCGGCGATCTCGGCGCCGGTCATCGACTGGTTCTCGCGATACCAGTGGGCGATCCAGTTGAGCGCGCCGGCGAGGGCGAACGCGGTCATCTTCGGGATCGCAGGGATGGATCGAGCCGTCCTGGACGCCTTCGCGCATCAGCCGGCGGATCCCCTGATCGATCTCGGACTTCATCGCCTTGATGTGGGCGCTCATGTCGGGCGAGAGGTCCTGGTCCTCCGCCCGCACCATGCACCAGCCGAATTCCGAGGCCATCGCCTCGCCGTAGCGGCGCAGCACCGCCTTCAGCCGCTCCGCGCGCCGGCACCGCGAGCGAGCGCGCCTCGCGGAACGCGGCGCGGATCTCCTCGACGCCGGCAACGAAGCACTCGAACAGGAGCTGCTCCTTGTTGGTGACGTAGTAGTAGACGGTCGGCTTGGTCACCTCGAGCGCGCGCGGCGATGTCATCGAGCGAGGTGTTGTGATAGCCCTTGCGGTTGAAGGCGCGCGCGGCGGCGCGGATCACGGCGTCGCGCTTGATCTCGCGGTCGCGCAGCCGCTCGCGGCTGGCCCGCCAGGGCGAGCCGGTGTCTTTAAGCGAGGACACTTAACGTGTCCTCGCTCCGGCGAGCGCCCGCACACGGACGTGCGGGCCGGGGGCCCTGCCGCCAGGGACGGCCATTGGCACGGCATTATTCGAGCGCGCTTTGGTTCGGTTGTTCGTCATCTCAGTCGGGATCGCGGGGGCTACACCGGCCAGTATAGCGGACCGGGGCGCCGCTCGGCCCCGTTGACCGCAGGCCCGGCTCTGGACCATACTCGCCGGTAGCCATTCTACCGGCGCGTAAAGGTAAACTAGTCCCTCCGCCGCCAGCTTGCAAGCGAGCACTCCCCCATGGCACCCAAATCCAGCATCGGCGCCGAGGCCGCACTTCCGCCGCAGACCGAGCCCGGGCGAGTGACGCCGCCGCTGCGATTCGTGTCCGCGGCCTCGCTCTTCGACGGCCACGACGCCGCCATCAACATGATCCGCCGCCTGCTGCAGGCGCACGGCGCGGAAGTCGTGCACCTCGGCCACAACCGCAGCGTCGCCGACATCGTGCGGGCCGCGATCGAGGAGGACGCGGACGCGATCGCGGTCGAGCTCCTACCAGGGCGGCCACAACGAGTACTTCGCCTACATGGTGGACATGCTGCGCGAGCGCGGCTACGAGCACATGCGCGTCATCGTCGGCGGCGGCGGCACGATCGCGCCGCACGAGATCGAGGCGCTGCGAGCGCCACGGCGTCGAGAAGATCTACACGCCCGAGGACGGCCGCCGGCTCGGGCTCGACGGCATGATCGACGACGTGTTCGCGCGCGTGCGCTGCGGCGCGCAAGCCGGCCTACGAGTCTCGGCCGCTCAACGCCGCGCGATCACGGCACTGATCGCCCGCACCATCTCGGTGCTCGAGGGCGACGCGCCGCGGCGAGCGCCGGCAGGCGGAGCAGTTCCGCCGTGCGCTCGGCCGCGTCGCGCCACGCGCGTCCCGGTCATCGGCATCACCGGCACCGGCGGGCGCCGGCAAGTCGAGCCTGACCGATGAGCTGCTGGCGCGCCTGATGCGGCAGTTCCCCGAGCGCGCAGATCGCCGTGGTCGCCATGGACCCGACCCGCCGCCGCAGCGGCGGCGCGCTGCTCGGCGATCGCATCCGCATGAACAGCCTCGCCGCGGATGCACATCTTCATGCGCTCGCTGGCCACGCGGCGGCAGCATCTGGCGACCGCGGCGGTGCTGAAGGACGTGATTCGAGCTCTATCAGGCGGCGGGGTTCGACCTGATCATCGTCGAGACCGCGGGCATCGGCCAGTCGGACACCGAGATCGTCGATCTCGTCGGACCTGTCGCTGTACGTCATGACGAGCGAGTACGGCGCCGCCAGCCAGCTGGAAAAGATCGACATGCTCGACTACGCCGATCTTCATCGTGCTCAACAAGAGCGAGAAGCGCGGCGCCGCAGGACAGTCTGCGCGACGTGCGCAAGCAGTGGCGGCGCAACCATCCGGCGCAGGCGCGCAGCTGCCGGACGCAGAGCTGCCGGTGTTCCCGACCATCGCCAGCCGCTTCAACGATCCCGGGCGTCAACCGCCTGTTCGCCGCGCTCGTGCGCGCGCTCTCGCCGCCAAAGGCATCGGCGCCGCGACCTGGCAGGTCTCGGATCCCGGGCCGACGGAGCTGACGCAGCGCGACCCGCTGATTCCCGGGCGCGCGCACGCGCTATCTGGCCGAGATCGCCCAGGGCGGTCGCGGGCGCGCGCGAGACGCATCGGAGCGCCAGGTCGAGCGCGGCGCGGCGCGCATTCGGGCTCTATCGAATCGCTGAAGGCGCTGCACGATGCGCGCGCTGCCGGCGCCGCTCGAGCGTTACGGCGAGGCGGCGCTCGCCGACGCCGCCGCCGATGCGACGCGGCGGCGAGCTGCGCGCCGCCTACAACCGGCGCTGGACGAAGATCGGCGCCGAGGCGACTCGGCGAGCTCAAGGCCTGGCCGGCGCGGGTGCGCGCGGCGACCGAGGAGACCTATTCCTACAAGGTCCGCGACCGCGAAGTGACGGGCGAGAACTACACCGAGAGCCTGTCGCACCAGCCGGTTCCCGAAGCTCGCCGTGCCGCGCTTCGCCGACTGGGGCGAGCATGCTGCACTTCATCCGCACGGAGAACCTGCCGGGCGCCTTTCCCTACACCGGCGGCGTCTATCCCTACCGCCGCGAGGAGGAGGACCCGACACGCATGTTCGCCGGCGAGGGCGCACCGGAGCGCACCAACCGCCGCTTCCATTACCTCGCACGTGGCGGCAACGGCCGTCGCGACTCTCCACCGCTTTCGATTCGACCACGCTGTACGGCGAGGATCCGGACACGCGGCCGGACATCTACGGACGCACGGGCAATTCCGGCGTCTCGATCGCGACGCTCGATGACATGAAGAAGCTCTACTCGGGCTTCGACCTGTGCTGCCGTCCACCTCGGTGTCGATGACCATCAACGGGCCGGCGCCCATGATCCTCGCGATGTTCATGAACACCGCGATCGATCAGCGCGTCGAGCGCTACCTGCAGGGCGACGGACGCTGGGGCGAGGCGGAGCGGCGCATCGCGGACGCTGCCACCGCGAGCGCGGCCGCGGGCGGCGCCGCGCCGCCCGCCTACAAGGGCGAGCTGCCGGCCGGATCACGACGGCTCGGGGCTCGCGCTGCTCGGCGTCACCGGCGACCAACTGGTCGCGCGCGAAGTCTACGAGCGCATCAGGGCGGAGGCGCTGCAGGCGGTGCGCGGCACGGTGCAGGCGGACATCCTGAAGGAGGATCAGGCGCAGAACACCTGCATCTTCTCCACCGAATTTGCGCTGCGCATGATGGGCGACGTGCAGCAGTACTTCATCGACCAGCCGGGTGCGCAACTTCTACTCGGTGTCGATCTCCGGCTACCACATCGCCGAAGCCGGCGCCAATCCCGATCTCGCAGCTCGCCTTCACGCTCGCCAACGGCTTCACCATCGTCGAGTACTACCTGGCGCGCGGCATGACAGATCGATGACTTCGCGCCCAACCTGTCGTTCTTCTTCTCCAACGGCATGGATCCGGAGTACGCGGTCATCGGCACGGGTGGCGCGGCGCATCTGGGCGCGCGCCATGCGCGATCGCTACCGCGCCGGTCCCCGCAGCCAGATGCTGAAGTACCACGTGCAGACCTCGGGCCGCAGCCTGCACGCGCGCGAGATCTCCTTCAACGACATCCGCACGACCCTGCAGGCGCTGTACGCGCTGTTCGACAACTGCAACAGCCTGCATACCAACGCCTACGACGAGGCGCTCACGACCCCGACCGAGGAGAGCGTGCGCCGCGCGGTCGCGATCCAGCTGATCATCAATCGCGAGCTCGGACTCAACAAGATCCAGAACCCCTGGCAGGGCTCGTTCGCGATCGACTACCTGACCGACCTCGTCGAGGAGGCGGTGTACAAGGAGTTCGAGGCGCTTTCCGAGCGCGGCGGTGTGCTCGGCGCCATGGAGACCATGTACCAGCGCGGCAAGATCCAGGAGGAGTCGCTCTACTACGAGACGCAGCAAGCACGACGGCTGCTGCCGATCGTCGGCGTCAACACCTTCCTCTCCGAAGCCGACGCGGCCGAGGAGCACGCAGGGCGCGGCGCTGATCCGCTCCACGCGAGGAGGAGAAGCAGGATCAGGTGGCTGCGGTGCGCGCGTTCCAGGCGCGCAACGCCGCGGCAGCGCCCCGGCGGGCCTCGAGCGCGCTGCAGCTGGCCGCGTGCGCGCGGCGGCAACGTGTTCGCCGAGCTCATGGAGTCCGTCAAGGTCTGCTCGCTGGGGCAGATCTCGCATGCGCTGTATCAGGTAGGCGGGCAGTATCGTCGCAACATGTGAGGTCCGGCTCCCCGAGCTGCGACCAGGATCGCCTGGCGTGCACGGTCGCGCTCAGCGCCGCGGATCGAAGGCTCTCCGCGCCTGTGGCAGCGGCTCGAGCGGCGGCAGGATCTCGACCTCGATCCGGCCCGGGGCGCGGCAGCCCGCCGCTCGGCGGCAGCGCGCGCGCGCGTGCCGCGCACCACCGCCGGGATGACCGGACAGCCGGCTCGCGCGGCGGTGACGAAGGCGCCGGTGTGGAACTTCAGCAGGCCCGGGGTGCGGGTGAAGGTGCCCTCGGGAAAGAACACCAGCGAGTGACCGCTCGCGCGCGTTGCGCAGCACCCGCCGGGCATCCGCCGCGCCGCGGTGCGGTCGAACCGCTCGACGAACTCCGAGCCGATGCGGCGCAGGAAGCAGGCCGGCGAGCGGCACGGCCGACATCTCCCGCTTGATGACGAAGCCGAAGCGCGGCGGCAGCGCGGCGGTGAACACCAGCCCGTCGAGATAGCTCGCGTGGTTGGCACACCACGATGCACTGGCCGGCTGCGAGCCGGTCCAGCGCCGCGCACCGTGAGCGGCATGCCGGCGAGCCACAGGAAGCCGCGCGCCACGCGCGCGCGCCGCGCTCCGCCGACGGTGTACGCCCGGCAGCATCACACGTCGAGCGCACGAGCCACGCGAGGAACGCCCAGCGACCGAGGACAGCGTACACGATGCGCGCGGCGCGAGCAGCGCAGTACGGCGAGCGCCGCGCGGGCGTCGGCCATGGCATGGAGCGCTCGCAAAGGGTGTGAACTGGTTCTCTTTATGTTAATGCTCGGACTGCAGATGTGAAGGTCATCACGTCGGTACACTCGGCCGTGCTCACCATACTGCGGCCGCTACCTTGACCGACGACCCTGCGGCGCCGGAGACGGGACCTTGTCGAACCAGTCTGCCGCAATTGCCATGACGCTCCAGCGCCGACTCCACGGACCCGGCGGTCGCCCGCTTTCTCGATGCCGTCTGGATGGAGCGCGGCCTGTCGCCCAACACGCTGGCCGCCTACCGCGCCGACCTCACCGCGCTCGCGCGCTGGCTGGCCGAGCGCAAGGTTCGATCATGCGCACCTCGCGCGCGGACCTGCAGGACTTCATCGCCTGGCGCGTGCGCGCGGGCGCGCGGCCGCGCTCCACCGCGCGGCAGCTCTCCAGCTTCCGCCGTTTCTTCCGCTACTCTCCTGCGCGAGGGCGTGCATCCGCGAGGATCCCGACCGCGCAGATCGCCATGCCGAAGATCGGGCGCTCGCTGCCGAAGTCCCTCACGGAGGAGGAGGTCGAGTCGCTGCTCGGCGCGCCGGTGGTGACCGATCCGCTCGGCAATCGCGACCGCACCATGCTCGAGGTGCTGTATGCCACGGGCCTGCGGGTCTCGGAGCTGGTGAACCTGCGGCACGGCCAGGTCAACCTCAACCAGGGCGTGATCCGCATCCTCGGCAAGGGCAACCGCGAGCGGCTGATTCCGCTCGGCGAGGAGGCGGTGCGCTGGCTGATGGACTTCGAGCACGGGCCGCGCGGGGAGATCCTGCTCGAGCGGCAGACCGATTATCTCTTTCCGACCCGGCGCGGCGATCGCATGACGCGCCAGGCGTTCTGGCACATCATCAAGCGCTACGCGCGCAAGGCGGGCATCGGCCAAGGAGCTCTCGCCGCACACGCTGCGCCATGCCTTCGCGACGCACCTGCTCAATCACGGCGCGGACCTGCGTGTGGTGCAGATGCTGCTGGGACACAGCGATCTGTCGACCACTCAGATCTATACGCACGTTGCGCGCGAGCGGATGAAAGAGCTGCACACGCAGCATCATCCGCGGGGCTAAGACTACCGCTCCAGCAGTTTCAGCTTGTCCGGCTTGCCGTCCCACTCCTTGGCGTCGGCCGGCGCATCCTTCTTTTCCGTGATCACGGGCCACTGCTTGGCCAGCTCCGCATTGAGCTTCTTGAACTGCTCCTGGCCGGGGGGCAGCTCCTCCTCGGAGAAGATGGCTTCGGCGGGGCATTCCGGCTCGCACAGGGTGCAGTCGATGCACTCGTCCGGGTCGATGGCGAGGAAGTTCGGTCCCTCGTGAAAGCAGTCCACGGGGCAGACTTCCACGCAGTCCAGGTACTTGCACTTGATGCAGTTTTCGGTAACGACGAAGGTCATGAGTGTGTGCACCGCGCGCCTGTCGGCGCGCCGATAAAAAACGTATCTTGCCACGCGCGCCGGGGCGGCCGCAAAGTCGCGCCGGGCATGAGGTCAGGCCTGGCTATTTGAGTCGGCGGTCGAGCGAGGTGAAATGATGCGGCTCGGCACCGGCGGCGCGATCCTGCAGGTAGCGCCGCAGACTGTACTCCGTGCTCGGGAAGGCGAGCTGCGGCCAGGGGATCTCCTCCGGATGGACCAGCTGCACCTCCAGGCTTTCGGGCCCGGCGCCGAACTCCGCCCGTGGCAGCTTCGCGCGGAAGAACACGTGCACCTGCTGCGCGTGCAGTACGTGCACGATGGCGAGGAGGGATCCGACCTCTACCTCGGCCAGAGCCTCCTCGCGTGACTCACGCGCTGCCGCCTGCTGCAGAGTCTCTCCGTTCTCCATGAAGCCCGCCGGCACGGTCCAATAGCCGCGGCGCGGCTCGATTGCGCGGCTGCAAAGAAGAATGCGGCCGTCGTGCTCCGGGACGCAGCCGACGACGAGCCGGGGGTTCTGATAGTGGATGGTGCCGCAGGCATCGCAGACGTGCCGGGCGAGATGATCGCCCGGCGGCACGCGAAACTCGAGGTGGGCGCCGCACTGGGTGCAGAAATTCATGTATGGCGGGAGGATACGAGCCGGCTCGAGAATTGTCATGCGCCGCGCGCCGGGAAGAAGGCGGTACTATCGCAAGCGGAGGGCGCGGCGCACCGCCGTCGAGGCCGTCTGGTAGCTCTCCTGGTCGATGCGCACCAGATCGCGCCCCTGGTTCTTGGCCTCATACAGGGCGGCATCGGCGCGGGCGATGATCTCATCGAGTGAGCGCGCGCCCTCCCCGGTGGTGGCGAGTCCGGCGCTGAAGGTGACACGGACGGGATCACCGGCAGTCGACGATGACACCTGAATTGAGAGGGCCAGCACGCGCAACCGCTCGACGCTGGCAAGCGCGGCATCGAGCGTCGTGTCGGGCAGAATCAGCAGGAATTCCTCGCCGCCCCAACGCCCGAGAATGTCGCCGGCGCGCAGCGACCCGCGGCTGACACGAGCGAACTCCTTGAGCACGTAGTCGCCGGCGGCGTGACCACAGAGGTCGTTGATGCTCTTGAAGTGGTCGAGATCGATGATCGCCACCGTCAGCGGTTGGTCCGCGCCCGCGGCTTCCAGCGCCGCCATCGCCAGCCGCGCGGTGTGCCCGCGGTTCGGCATGCCGGTAAGAACGTCTTCCCTGGCGAGGCGCATGAGCTCCCGCCGATGGCGCAGATTGGTGATGAGAATGTGGGACAGGAGGGCGATCACGAGCGCGCCTGCCGTGCCCGCCACGGTCATCCAACGCAGTGTCTCGGTCTGGCGCGTGGCGCGCGCCCGAGTCAGCTCGAGTTGATGCCGCAGGACGGTATTGCGCGCGATTTCCTGCTCGGCCAGAAACCGCTCCTTGACCGTCTGCTGCAACCGTAAACTGCTGGCAAGATTCTCCGCCCGGTAGCGCTGCAGATAGTCCGCGAGGTCGAGATACGCCCTGCGGTAATCGTGCAGCACACCGTAAGCCTGCGCGCGCGCCCGGTAGGCAACACCTACCGCGCCGGTATCCAGGTCCGTGCCGCCGTGGTCGAGCACCTGGTTCAGGGTCGCGAGTGCCTGGCGCGCGTGCCCGTCATGCAGATCGATCTCGGCCAGATACTCCTGCGTCTCCTTCAACACGTCGGTGGTATTGCTGGCGGCGAATACCTTGGCGGCGTCGACGCATCGCGGGCGTGCCGGCGCGTACTGATTCAGCTCGATGAGGGACTGGCAGACCCGCATGTCTGCGAAGGCGATACCCTGGACGTCCCCGAGCGAAACGCTGATGCCCCGCGCCCGCTCGAAGGTTGCGATCGCGGCTTTGAACCGGCGCACGCCCTGGAGGATCTCGGCCTCGATGTAGTAGGACACCGACAGTGCGAGCGCGTCGTGTTGGGCGGCATCCCAGGCGATCTTCTCGCGCACCAGCATGAGCGCGTCGCTGTAATCGCCGAGCCCGCGCAGTGCGGACGAGAGCTCGATGGCGGCCGCGGCGTGGGCTTCGGCGCGGGCGCGCGTCTCGCTGTCGCGGTAGGCCCGTGTCAGGGCCCGGGTGGCGAGAGCATTGTCGCCATCGCGGCGCTCGAGGGTGCCGAGAGTGATCTCGAGACAAAGGTTGGACAGTGAGTCCCGAGGCTGCTCGGCACGGGCTGCCGCGATCGTGCTTGTCGCCCCTCGGATGCCGTCCTGGGTGTAGATGTTGAGGGCAGCCGTCGACAGCAGCTCGAGCCGCAAGGGATCCGTCGGCCCGCTGACCAGCGTGAGGCCTTTCTCGGCGACCGCGCGCGCCTGCTGATCGAGCTCCAGGATGCTGTAGGCATCTGCCTGGACGGCGTAGAGGGCCGCGAGCTGCCGCGGATCCTCGGGCTGACCCGCGCTCCGAAGCGTGCGGAGGCGTGCCGCCACTGCGGTGAGGGCCTGGCGGCCGTTGCTGTCGACAAGAGGATCTAGCTGCACGTACGCGGGGTCGGGCACCGGAAAGCAGTCCGCCCATGCCGCGATCGGCCGCGACAAGCACAACGCCAGGGCGAGGAGGGCAGGCCGCCCAAAAGCTGCCGCCGCTCCGCCTGGTCTTCCGGGGCTGAATGAGAGCTTGCGCATGAAGACCACGAAATTACGTGCTTGTGCCATCGAAGGCATCATCGGACTTCACGCTTCCGTCGCATCGCGGGAGCTCCCGGGCTTGCCCGAGGCGGACAGAGTGTTTGCCGGGGCTACGGACGCCGCAACCGCGAGCTGTGTCCCGGACTCGATCGGATGGCTCCGGCTACTCTTGGGCCGCCCAAAAGGGGCGCCCGGCCCGCTGCTCACACCGTTTTACTTAATCCGGGGAGCCATCCCATTTCCGCGAAGCGTCCCAACGCACCTCTCCGTGCCAAGGCGGCGGCCGCCGATGCGCCGCCGCGGAGTGCCGTCCCGCACGGCCCCGGCGCGTTGGTCGATGCGCTGCCGGATCTCGTGTTGCTCGTCAGCCGGGACGGTATCGTAGTCGCCCACGGGGGCGGTCGCGACATGGCCGGCTTGCGGCAGTCCGCGGAAGCGGACGGAAAGACGCTCGAAGCTTCCTGGCCCGCGCCCATGGCAGCGTTGCTCAGGCAACTGACGCGCAAATCGATAGCCCAGCGCATCACCGCCGAAGCCCGCTTCGCGATCCGCGGTGGCGAATACACGGTCCTGGTGTCGCCCCGGGGGCCGGATCGCGCGGTTTGCGTCATCCGGGCCGCCAGTGGCCCCCTCGCGGACGATGCATCAGACAGCGGCGTGCGCCCCGCGCCCAGGCTCGATCGGCGCGGATTCCTGCAACGGTTCAAGGAATCGCTGTCGTGGGCCGCCCTGCGCGAGACGCCTATCGCGCTTGCCGTCATCTACATAGATGGCATCACGGACATCGCGCAGGTGCTCGCGTCCCAGGTATCCGAGCAGGTAATGAGCGCCGCGATCCGCAGGCTTCCGACCCCGCCGGATGGGACCGAATCTTCCGCAGCGACTCCGCAGTGGTACCTGGGGCAGCTGAGCGAAGGGCTGCTCGCCATCGTGATCGAGAGCGCCGATCGGGACGCGATCGAAGCGTGTGTGGCGCAGGTCTGCGCCAGCCTGCGCGAGCCGGTCCGCACGGGTGACGCCGAATTCCATCTGACTCCACATGCCGGGGTCGCGATTCTCGGGCAGGATGCCTCGACACCCAAACTCCTGCTGGAGCAGGCTCGCAGCGCGGCGATGGAGGCGCGTCGATCGGGGTCCGCGCACGGGGTTCGGTTCTTCACCGATACCATGAAGCTGCGCACTCTCGCGCGCATCGATCTGACTCGCGAGCTGCGTAACGCGATCGCCAACGGCGATATCCGTCTGCGCTACACCGGTCGCCACGACCTGAAGAGCGGGCGCCTCGTCACATGCGTCGGCTACCTGCGCTGGCAACACCCGCTGCGCGGGGAGATCCGTCCGGCGGAATTCCTGCGCCTCGCCGCGGCCACGGGACTTGCGGCCTCGCTGTCCCGGGCGGTCCTGTCGCATCTGCGCAGGGACTTTGCCGTCCTCGCCGCGCGCTGCGAATCGGAGGTCTGCATCTCCTTCGGCGCCCTGCGGCATCACGTCCTGCACGAGGAATTCCTGAACGACGTCTCCCAGCTCGTCAGCGACGGCGGTATTCCTGCGGAACGCCTCGAGCTCAGGATTGCCGAGAAGGTCTTCATCACACGCGAGCAGTCACATGCCGAAGCTCTGAAGCGCGTCGGTGTCCGGTTGATCGTCGACGAGGTGGCGCGCGGCATCGGATCGCTCGATTCGCTCGCCCGCGCGCCGATCTGGGGCCTGCAGCTCGATCGTGCGTGGGTGGCTGTTCTGCGCACCGATCCGGTGGCCCGCAAGGTCTGCCGGGCCGGCATCGAGATGGCGGCTGCCCTGGGGCTCGTTCCGATCGCTACCGGGGTCGACGCCGCCGACATCCGGGATGCGCTGTTGGCGCTCGGCTGCACCTACGGCAGCGGTGATCTCTATCAGCAGGACGGATTGGACATAACCGACTCGGCGCCCGTCGGCGCGGCCCGAGCGGCTGAATGAGTCGAATCGGGGGTCGTTGCCGCGCAATTTGACAGGTCATTATGTGACTGACATCACACGGACGGCCCGGCCCGCTGCGGCCGGCTCGACTGCGACCGGCGTCACATCCGACCGAGAATGCGCCCCAGACAACAAACGGCCCCAGAGCATTCCGATGCGTACTCACAACTCAGTCCGGAACCTGATCCTGGCCCTCGTGCTCGGCGCCGCGGCGCCGGTCGCCAACGCGGCAGCGAGGCCGTACATCGTACAGGCGCCGACTACGGTCGCGGCCCGCGCGGGCGTGCTGCGGGTGCACGGGAAGGTCGAGCGCGACCTTGCGATCATCCACGCCGTCACGGCGGACCTCGACTCGCAGCAGGTGGCGCGACTGCGCGCGTCCGGCGTGCGCGTCTTCGAGGATCGGAAGGTCGCCGCGCACGGGCTGCTTTCGGGCCTCACAAAGACTCTGAGCAGCACGACGAATTCCCTCAATCAGACGCTGGCCACGAATCCGCTGGTGTCGACGGTCACGAGCACGGCACTGCCGCTCGTCACGACAGTCACCGGGAATGCCGTGACGAGCACCGTGACGGCCCCGCTGGTCTCGGCGCTGAGCAGCGCGACGGCCACTCAGGACGGGCAAGGCGTTGCTGCGCTCACCCTGACCTACGAGACGAATTATCCGATGCTGATCAGCGCGAATACGCTGCAGCAGGCGGGAGTCACGGGCAAGGGCATCACCATCGCCGTACTCGACTCGGGGTTGTGGCAGGACATCACCCAGAACTATGGCGCGCGCATCAAGGCCACGATTGACGTCACCAATGGCGGCGCAGGTCCTGTCACCGGCGATCCGTATGGTCACGGCACGCACATCACCTCCATTGCCGCGGGCGGCGCGCAGAACATCGCCGGGCAGTATCTCAGCATCGCGCCGCAGGCGAATCTCGTGATCGTGCGCGCCCTCGACGGTTATGGCGGCGGCAGCTATTCGGACATCATCGCGGGGATCAACTGGATCGTCGCGAATCGCCAGAAGTACAACATCCGTGTTCTCAACCTGTCGATCGGCGCCACCCCTGAGTCGTATTACTGGAACGATCCTCTCGACCAGGCCGTGATGGCTGCCTGGCGGGCCGGCATCGTCGTGGTGGTGGCTGCGGGCAACGATGGGCCGAGTCCCATGACGGTGGACGTGCCCGGCAACGTGCCGTACGTGATCACGGTCGGTGCGCTGACGGACGACTACCAGCCCTACAACACCAGCGACTGGCGGCTGGCCTCGTTCTCCTCCACCGGTCCGACCTACGAGGGCTTCGTCAAGCCTGAAGTGGTCGCTCCCGGCGGCCATATCGTCGCTTCGATGGCGAGCGGCAGCTATCTCGCGAACATCGATCCGAACTCGATGAACATCGTGGAGCAGATGTTCACCATGTCGGGTACTTCGATGTCCGCGGCGGTGACCACGGGTGTCGTTGCGCTGATGCTGCAGGAGGATCCGTCGCTGACGCCGGACAACGTGAAATGCCGCCTGATGAACTCGGCGCGGCCCGCCGTGACTTCCGCCGGCACGCTCGCCTACAGCGTCTTCCAGCAGGGCGCGGGTCTCATCAACGCCGTCGCCGCGGTCAACAGTTCCGCGGTGGATTGCGCCAACGTAGGGCTGAACATCGCCGCCGATCTCGCTGGCACGGAGCACTTCGGCGGCCCGGCCAACCAGGCTGCCAACGGCAGCTACTACATCATGAACATGCAGTCGTCGACGCCGAACACTCCCGAGTCCGGAGACGGCTTGACCTGGTCGAGCGCCTACCCGGGCACCCAGGGGTACGCCTGGAGCGAGGGCTATCCCTGGAGCCAGGGGTTTGCGTGGACGCAGGCCTACGTCTGGTCGAGTAACTTCGCCTGGGCGAGGAACTTCGCCTGGGCCCGCAACTTCGCCTGGGCCCGGCAGGTTCCCTGGTGGAACACCCCTCAGGCTCCGGCACCCGCCGCGCCCGCGCCGGTCGTGCCGTGGGTGCCCAACCAATAGCGGAGGGATCGCGCCGTGAGCATGCCGTGAGGAGGATTGCACGCGCCGGCGCTTGGAGGCGGCGGATCACCGGTACAGCCCTGATGCTGATTGCGGCGGCCTCGATGGCCGCCGCGGCCGATGCTCCGCCCCTCATTCTCACGCATCTGACGACGGCCGATGGTTTGCCGCAGGGCGGTGTGCACACGCTGCTGCAGGATTCGCAGGGATTCATGTGGTTCGGCACCGAGGACGGGCTGGTCCGCTACGACGGCCAGGAGCTGGTCCGCTACGGGTATTCGCCCAAGGACGATCGCGGGCTTCCCGGCAATTTCGTCAATCAGGTCGTCGAAGGCCCACAGCACAATCTCTGGCTGGCAATCAACGGTGGCCTCGCCCGTTGGAATCGAGCCAAGGATGATTTCACGGTCTATCGGCATGACCCGCGCGACCCGAGCTCACTCGCGAGCGATCAGGTCAACACCGTTTCGATCGACCCGCAGGGGCGGGTCTGGGCCGGAACGACCGATGGGGGTCTGGACCTGCTCGACCCTCGGACCGGCCGATTCGAGCATCTGCGTCATGACGCCGCCGACGCTGGCTCGCTGGCGAGCAATCACGTCACCAGTCTGACGCGCGACCATGCCGGCGATCTCTGGGTGGGCACGGATCAGGGACTCGACGAGCTCGAGCCAGGCCAGCGGACCTTCCGCCACTTCCGTCACGTGGACGGTGACCCGCGGACGTTGAGTGGCAACGATGTCTGGCAGGTGCTCGAGGATTCGAGCGGCTCGATATGGGTCGCCACCTACGGCAGCGGACTCGACCGGATGGACCGCAACGGTAACGTGCTGCAGGTCTTCCGGCACGATCCGCGCCAGCCCGGGTCGCTCTCCAGTGATCAGGTGCAGGCGCTCCTGGAAGACCGGCAGGGACACTTCTGGGTGGGAACCACGAATGCCCTGGACCTGCTCGATCGCGCCTCCGCAACGATCGTCCACTATCGCCACGAGCGGGACAACCCGGACTCCCTCAACGACTCGTCAGTCTTCTCGTTGTATCAGGACAGCGCCGGCCTCGTGTGGATCGGTACCGCCACGGGTGGTGTCAGCCGTTGGGATCCCCGCAGCGCCGAGCTCGGTGGCCGCCAGCCGGATTGGGTGGGCAAATTCGTCACTGCCTTCGCCGATGCTCCCGGTGACCGAGTCTGGGTCGCCTCGATGGGAGCCGGTTTGGTCGAATACGATCCGGACACCGGCCGCGAGATCGACCTCGGTACGCTCACCGGCCAGCGCACGATTCTCGATAACGAGACCGTGATGTCTCTGCGCGAGGATCGCGGCGGCGCGCTCTGGATCGGAACCATGGACAAGGGCGTCGCGATACTCGGTCGCAACGACAAGCTCAGTTGGATTCCCGTCAGGCGCGGCGACCCGCACAGCCTGAGCGCCGGCGGGATCGTGACGATCCTCGAAGCCCGCAGCGGCGAAATGTGGGTCGGGACCTATGGCGGCGGCGCGAACATCGTCGATCCGGCGACGGGATTGGTGCGGCAGCTCCCCTACGGATCAGCGCCGGGCGCGGTCAGTGCGGACGCGGTCACCGCCCTGGCACAGGATTCGCAGGGCTACGTGTGGATCGGAACCGATGGCGGCGGCCTGGATCTTGCCCGGCCGGACGGCACGGTGATCAGGGTGTTCCGTCACGACCCGCATGATCCATCCAGCCTCCCGGCCAACACCGTGTACGCCCTCGCCGTGGACTCGCACGATCGGGTCTGGGTCGGGACCAGTGGTGGCGGCCTCGCGCTGGCGATGGGCAGCGCCTCGACATCGCAGTCGATTCGTTTTCGAACGTACTCTCTCGGCGAAGGACTGACGAGCGACACCATCAACGGTGTGCTGGTCGATGGCGACGGTCGCATCTGGCTGAGCGGCGAGGCCGGCCTCATGCGCCTGGACCCCGACACGGGCGCAGTGAAGACCTTCCACGTGGCGGACGGAGCTGCAGGCGAAGAGTTCACCACCAACGCCTACTTTCGCATGCGCGACGGCCGGCTTTGCTTCGGCGGCCCGGGCGGCTTCAACATCTTCGATCCCTCGCGCCTGACGGAGCGATCGCAGGCGCCGCGCCTGGCGCTCACGGGAGTGGAGATCCTCGGCGCGCCGGCGCGTGGGCCGACGCCCTACTGGCTGCGCCGCCGCATCCCACTCGATTACCGCGACAATATCGTCTCGCTCGATGTCAGCGTGCTCGACTTCACTTCTCCGAAGCACAACCGCATCGCATACCGGATGGCGGGGCTGACGGACCGCTGGATCGATCTCGGCGCGCAGCATCGCATCACGCTCACCAACCTCGAGTCGGGCAATCACGTGCTCGAGGTTCGCGGCGCCAACTCCGACTCCGTGTGGAGCGCGCCGTTGCGGATCACGCTGCATCGCACCCCGGCGCCCTGGAAATCACCCTGGGCTTACGGAGTCTATGCTCTCGTCGTCCTCGGCCTGATCGCTCATCGGCTGCGCAAGCTGCACCTCGAGCGCAGACATCAGGCGCGTGAGCGCGAGCGCCTCGAGGCGGAGGTCGCGGCGCGCACGCGCGAGCTCTCCGAGAGCAACCGCCAACTGGCCGACGCGGCGCGCGCGAAAAGCGACTTCCTCAACCGCATGAGCCACGAGCTGCGCACGCCGATGAATGGAGTCGTCGGCATGACCGAGTTGCTGGCACGCACGCCGCAGTCGGCGACGCAGGCTCGACTCACGCAGACGATCCGCTCCTCCGCGCAAGTGCTGCTGCGGATCGTCAACGACCTGCTCGATCTCTCGCGTGCGCAGGCGGGCAAGGTCACGCTCGAAGCCCTTCCCATCGATCTCGATCGCATTCTGGACGAGTGCGCCAGCCTCTTCAGCGGGACCACGCAGGCCAAGGGTATCCGGCTCAAGGTGCGGCCGCCGGCGCCGGACCGCCGCGCGCCTGAAGGGCAGACTCTCATCGGCGATCCGTTCCGGATCCGGCAGATCGTGATGAATCTGGTCGGCAACGCGGTCAAGTTCACCGAACACGGCGAGATCGCCGTCCAGGCGGACGTCGAGGTGGCGAACGCGGATCGCGCTGCCGTTCACATCACGGTCTCTGACACGGGCATCGGAATGGACGCTGCAACGCTCGACAAGATCTTTCAGCCCTTCACGCAGGCGGACGAATCCACCAGCCGCAGATTCGGCGGCAGCGGTCTCGGGCTTGCGATTTGCCGTGAGCTCGCGCAGTTGATGGGCGGCCGGATCACGGTCGAGAGCACGCCCGGCACGGGCTCGGCCTTCCACGTCGTGCTGCCTCTGGATCTGAGCACTGCGCACGCGACATCCACGGCGGCGGTCCTCCAGACTACGAAGGCTGTCGCAAGCGCCGCGACCGGAGCCATCGGCGGCCACGTGCTGATCGTGGAGGACGAGCCGGTCAACGCGACGGTCGCTCAAGGTTATCTCGAAGCGCTCGGCTGTACTTCCGTATGGACCAAGGACGGGGCGGAAGGTCTTGCGCGCAGCGCAACCGAGCGTTTCGATCTGATCCTGATGGATATCAACATGCCCGCCTTCGATGGTTACGAGACCGCCAGGTTGATCCGCGAGCGGGCGGGCGCTGCGGCTCGTCGCGTTCCCATCATCGCCCTGACCGCGCACGCCCCGTCCCTGGTTCGCGAGCGCTGCGAGGCAGCCGGCATGGATGAGGTGCTGAGCAAGCCCTATACACTGGAGGACTGCGAGAAACTGCTCCGGCGCTGGATACCGAGCGATCGCGAGCCGCGGGTGGCCACGCAGCCGAGCGGCGGCGCCCCGATCCCCGAGACGGCCGCGCCGCCGCGGGAAGGCGCTGGCGGCGCCGAGGAGCAACCGCCGGCCGAGGACCTCACGAAACTCGACAACGCCACCGTCGTGCGCCTGCGCGGCGCGGGCGCTCCGGGCCGTCCGAATCTCTACTCCAGGCTGGTCGAGCTCTTCCGTACCGGGTCGTCTGCCGCTCTCGACGAGCTGCAGGCGGCACTTCGCGGCGGCGAGCTGTCGGCCGCTCGCGCGACCTGCCACAAGCTGAAGTCGAGCGCCGCCAATGTGGGTGCAATGGCGTTTTCGGAAGACGTTCGCCGCCTCGAACAGCTCTGTGCAGCGGGCAATGCGTCTGCAGCGTGGAGCGCGCTCGAGCGGCTGCGGTCGGCCCATCCGGCGCTCGTTGCGGAGCTGACGGCACTCGAGCGGAGGGAGAGCGCATGACCACACGCAGGACAGCGGTGCGACCCGTCGCGATCATCGCCGACGACGAGGAAACCGGACGGATGCTTCTCGCCGAGTCAGTAGAGCAGGTGGGCCTTGCACCCCTTGCCTACGACAACGGCAAGGAGGCGCTCGACGCGGCACTCATGTATGGCGCGGCCATCGTCCTTCTGGACGTCGAGATGCCGGGCTTGGACGGCTACGCGGTGTGTCGACGGTTGCGCGGCGATCCGCGCTTCACCACTACCCCCATCGTGATGGTGACCGGGCACGAGGATCCGACGGCCATCGGCCTTGCCTTCGATGCCGGCGCCACCGACTTCATAGCGAAGCCGGTCAACTGGGCACTGCTGCCGCGACGGCTGGAGTACATCCTGCGCAATGCGGCAACGGCCGAGCGCATCGAGCGGCTTGCGTACTTCGATCCTCTCACCGGACTGCCAAACCGGCAACGCTGTCTCGAGACGGCAGAGCGGCAGTTTGCGGAGGCTGCGCAAGCGGGCGAGGAGGTCGCTGTCATCTACCAGGACCTCAATAGCTTCAAGCGCATCAACGATACTTTCGGACACTCCGTAGGCGATGCGGTGTTGTGCACGGTGGCCGGCAAGCTCGCCCGCGCAGTGGAAGGTCTGGCCGGCGAGCCGACGCACGTGTCGCTGGCGCGTTTCGGCGGCGACGAGTTCGTGATCCTGCTCCGGCACACCGATGCCCGAACGCTGGCGCTGCGGCTGGCCGAGCAGTGCAGCGCCGCTTTCAGGGAGCCGATCCTCCATGAAGGCCTCGAGTTCTACTCGGCGCCAAGCATCGGGGTTGCCGTCCATCCACACGACGGCGGCGACGTCGCGACAGTGCTCAAACATGCCGACACCGCGATGTACCAGGCCAAGACGGCCAGCGCGACGCCGATAGCGGTCTACGTGCCGGCGATGAGCAGCCGCTTGCGGGATTGGCTCGAGCTCGAGACGCGACTGCGCCGCGCCGTTCAGGAGGAGCGCATCAGCCTGCTCTTCCAACCGAAGTTCCATCTGAAGGATCAGCGCCTGTCGGGTGTCGAGGCGCTGCTGCGGTGGTGCGACGACGAGCATGGTGAAGTCTCGCCGATCCGATTCATCGAGATCGCCGAGGACAGCGGGCTTATCCTCGAGATGGGCAGCTGGGTCGTACGCGCGGCGTGCCGGCAGCTGCGAAAGTGGCTCGATGCGGGCTTCTCCGTTCCGGTCGCGATCAATGTTTCCGGCAAGGAGTTCCTCTATGGCGACCCGGCCCGGGTCGTGGAGATGGAGGCGGCGGCGGCCGGCGTGCCGACTGCGCTCATCGAAATCGAGATCACGGAGTCCGTGCTGGTGCGGGATTCCGCCAAGGTGCGTAACGCGCTGGAAAAACTGCGTCAGCTCGGCTGCCGCATCGCGCTCGATGACTTCGGCACCGGCTATTCCTCGCTCGCCTACATCACTCGCTTCCCGCCAGACCGCCTGAAAATCGACAAGGCCTTCGTGCGCAACGTGGATCAGTCGGCCAGCGACGCCGCCATTGCGAACGCCATTCTCTCGCTCGCCCAGACGCTCGGCATCGTCGTGACCGCCGAAGGCGTGGAGCGTCCAAGTCAGCTCGAATGGTTGCGCTCGCGTGGATGCGAGGAAGTGCAGGGGTTCCTGCTCTCGAGGCCCGTCAGTGCGGCGGAGCTGGAGGAACGGTATCTGCGCGGCGAGGCAGACGCGTCGCTGCCCAGCGACATCGCGCTGGCCCTGCAACGCTGAAGTGCCAGGCGGCCGCCTGATCCGCAAATCGGTCACATCCGGCGGGTGATGCCGCGAATACGCGTCACAGTTCACGCTTGCGCCCTCAAGGCAATATGTCGTAGGTCGAAGTACTTACGAATAACTGTACACGGGGGACTCAATTCCCATGCGGGTGTCGGGGCTCCAAACGAGCGATCTTCCGGCGCGGTCTGCGGACCGTGTCCGGAAACCTTTGTTCTTTGGCGTCGTGGCCACCTGCGCGGCGCTGGCCCTGCTCGCCGCCGGCCTCCTTGCCTTACGCCTCGACGACGTGACGGCGGTTGGGCCTGGCGGCGTGCGCTGGGCTGCCATTGCGCTGAACGCGCTCTTCGGGCTTTCCATAGTGCTCATCGCGCTGCTTCTTATGCAGTGGGTCCAGCGACACCGCTACGAAGCGAAGCTCGAAGGAACCATCCGGCGCCAAAGCCGGCTGCTGCAGGAGATCTCCGCCATGAGCACCATGGTGGAGCTTCTGCAGACCTGCCACACGCAAACCGAAGCGAACACTGTGATCCGCGGCGCCCTTCCGAAGCTGTTGCCGGCCGTCGGCGGTGCGCTGTATGTGTCACGAAACGACGACGACGCCGCCCTGGACCTGCAGGTCGGTTGGGGGTCGGTCACTGTGGCGGCGAACTTCTCCGCCGAGGACTGTTGGGCGCTGCGCCGCGGGCGGCCGCATCTATACGAACCGGCCAGTCCTGCGGCTGTTTGCCGTCACGTTGGCGAGTGCGAGGACAGCTGCCTATGCGTGCCGCTGGTGTCACAAGGCGAGACTCTGGCGGTGCTGCACTTGCGCGTGGCCGCTCCGGAACACCTCTCGGAGGACGTGCAGCGACTGGCCTCGGCACTTGCCGAGCAGCTCTCGCTCGCCGTGGGGAACCTTCGCTTGCAGGAAACGCTGCGCAGCAGCTCCGAGCGCGATCCGCTGACTGACCTCTACAACCGGCGGCACCTCGAGATCTCGCTGCAGCGGGAGCTTGCCCGCGCCCAACGGCACGGCTTCCCGGTGAGCCTCGTCATGCTCGACGTCGATCACTTCAAGGCCTTCAACGACACCAACGGTCACGATGCGGGCGATGAGGTGTTGCGTAATGTCGCGCACGTGCTCAAGCGGCACACGCGCGTCGAGGATGTGGCCTGTCGCTACGGCGGTGAGGAATTCCTGATCGTGCTGACGGCCTGCTCGGTGGACGACGCGTATGCCAAGGCGGAAGCGATCCGCGAAGCCATCGCGCAGCAGCAGGTCTTTTCGCACGGAACGGCGCTCCCTTGCATTACCGCCTCACTCGGCATCGCGTCCTACCCCGAAGATGGCGATCGCATCGAGCGTCTGATCGCGGAGGCCGATGCGGCGCTCTACAGGGCGAAGGCCACTGGCCGCAACCGCATCGTTGCCTCTAATGCGCCCGGAGACATCGTACTGTTCGAGCCGCGTAACCGGGAATCGGCCTGATCGGCCGCCGCTTGGTGGGCGGGTGCTAAGATGTCGGGGTGTTACATCCCCGTTCCCTCAGCACCGTCGCGGCCATCATCATCCTCGCCACAGGCGCCGGCCCTGCCTTCGCCGTGGATCCGGATGCGGCTCACTCTGACGCTGCCGCCGACGCCGTAGTCGCGAAGCTGCGCGAGCTGCCCTTGCCGATACGGCGACCGCCGCAAGGAGTCTCCGCCACGACGACACCGCCGCCCCTGCCGGATCTGGAAGCGAGGCGTCAGCAGGTCTATGACGAGCTCCACGCCCTCGGGCCGGCGAGCGTGGCCGCCCTGGCCCGTGCTCTTCGCGATCCGGATCCGGAGATGCGCCGTGACGTTGCCGTGGCGTTGGATGTGGTTGGAGGCGGCTGGTGGCATTTCGCCGACGGCGGCCCGAAACTCGACCTCCGTCCGGTACTGCCTGCGCTTCTGGCGGCATTGCGGGATTCCGACGCCGGTGTGAGGGCCTGGGTGGCACAGGACATCAGCGACATCGGCCCGGGCGCGGCCACGGCCGTCCCAGGTCTTCGCGCCATGCTGCACAGTCCTGACCCGGGATCGCGCGGCACCGCGTGCAATGCCCTCGGGGCGATCGGATCTGCGGCGCAGGGTGCGCTGCCAGACTTGCGGCGCGCGCTCAACGACTCGAGCCCGGAGGTTCGACAGTCGGCCCGCGATGCGATCACGAGAATCGGCCGCGCCGCGGCAGACTGACTAAACCCCCAGCCGCAGTCCCGCGCTCTCGTAGATCCGCGAGATTGCCGTCATATCCCGCAGACCTTCTGCGCCGTCCGTCTTCGGCTCGCGGTCGTTCCACGCGCAGTCGGCAAAGTAGTCGGCTTCCAGCGTGAACTGACCTGGAGCCCGGATCGGATCAGGTTGGTCGATTTTCTCTCCGCTACCGAGCTGCGCCGTCAGGTGCATGCCGTCATAGTTGAATCCGTCCATATGGATCCATCCTTTCGACCCGACCACGCGGAAGTAGCCGTCCATGAGTCCGCCGTACGTCGTGCTGCAGCTCGCCACAATCCCGGACGGAAACCTCATCGTCCAGCCGTCGTTCTCCTCCACCTGGGTGAAGCGGCCGTCGTGATCGATTACCGAGGCATACGCTTTGATGTCCGCCGGATTTTCGCCGGTCAGGTAGCGCGAGGCGTTCAGGCTGTAGATGCCGACGTCGACCAGCGGGCCGCCTCCCGCCATCTTCTTGTTGAGCCGCCACTCGCCCGGCCGGATGTCGAATCCGAAGGCGCTCTCGATCGCCAGCACCTGCCCGACCGCGCCGGTGCGGATGAGCTCGATCGCTTTGAGGTGCGACGGATGGTACTGGCAGCGGTAGGCGATCATCAGCTTCACGTTCGCCCTGCGGCACGCCTCGATCATGGCGTGGCAGTCCGCCAGGCTCGTCGCCATCGGCTTCTCGCACAAAACGTGCTTGCCGGCCTTCGCTGCGCGGATCGTATATTCCGCGTGCATCGCGTTCGGCAGTGCGATGTACACCGCGTCGATGTCCTTGTTGTGCCGGATCTCGTCGAAGTTATCGTAGCTGTAGATCGCAGAGGAGGGCACGTCGTACAAGGCTGCCTGCTGCTCCGCCTTTGCGCGGTGCCCGCTCACGAGCGCGGTGATCTTCCCCGTCCGCGACAGCCTCAGTCCCGGCATGAACTGGCCCATGGAGATGCGCCCCAGCGCCACGATGCACCATCGGAGCTTTCGCCCTGCCGACCCATTCGCCGTCTGCGCCCTGAGCGGCAGGGCTTGGGAGAAGGCGGCCATTGCGCTCAGGCGCGCAAAATCACGGCGGGTCAGCTTCATCGCGAGATTCCTCCGCTCTCTTTGGTAGCGGTATCATAATAGACCTCGGGAGCGGGCGACGCATCAGTTCGTCGCGCTCTCGCACGGTCTAACTGGAGATCGCCAGGCTGTTGCGCAGCCGTGTCCGCTTCCTCACCAGCCAGAGACACAGCGCGATGATCGATCCTCCGGGCAGAAAGAGCTCGATGGCCAGATACGGCGCAGCTTGACGGATGCAGCTGATGATTGTGGCAATTCGAAGGCTCATGGTCATCGCTTCAATGATTGGCGGTCCTCGCCAACTAGACGAAGCCAACCCTTGAAAATCGACGGCGGCATGAACTCAATCGCGCGACGGGCAAGCGGAGCTAAATGGCCGCTCCCGGCCTCGGAGGCTGCTGTCTCATCAGACGGCGGGGCCTCGCTTGCAAAGGGTCTGGCGGGTGGTGCCCGAGGTCGGAGTCGAACCGACACGCTTTTAACGGCGGCGGATTTTGAGTCCGCTGCGTCTACCAATTCCGCCACTCGGGCGCGAGGGCGCAAGTATAGGGGGGAGGGGGGCGGAAGCATATGGTTTGCGACCTTTGGCCACGCTCGCGCATCTAAGTACCTTGTGAGCCGGTTATCCGAAATTGCCATATCGGAAGAGCTGATCGCGCGGGCCCGTGGTGGGGAGGAGGCGGCGCAGGCCGCGATTTATCGGGGGCTGGGGCCGGCGGTGTTCGCGCTCACTCGCAGGCTCGTGGGGAACAGGGCGGTCGCCGAGGACCTGTTTCAGGACACCATGATGGTCCTGTTTCAGCGCCTCGGGGACTTCCGGGGCGAGGCGCCGCTTGGCATCTGGCTGAGGCAAATCGCGGTTACCCGATGTCTCATGTACTTGCGCTCGCCGTGGCATAGGGCACGGCTGCAGTGGGAATCAGGGGACGATGATTCATTACATTCGATGGTGCCCGTGACACCGGCGACTTCCGCTGATGCCCTCGACGTCGAACGTGCACTCGCGAGTCTGACGCCGGTCGCGCGTGCGGTGGTTTGGCTGTTCGAGGTCGAGGGTTACTCGCACGAGGAGATCGCGCGCTTGTTTGGACGCTCTGTGAGCTTCTCGAAGTCACAGCTTGCGCGCGCGTTGTCGCGCCTGCGCCAGGGCTTGGCCCCGCAGGAGGATCAAGAGGCATGCACACCGATCTAGACGAAAAAAACATCGCTCGCCGCCTGCGTGCGGCGGCGGATGAGTCGGGCGAGGTACCGTACGACTGGGCTGAGTTTCAGCGCAGGCGGCGCCGCTCGATGCTCACGCGCCTATTCGAGCGCAACCGCCCCGCAGCAATCGCAGCGGCCGTCATGGCTGCCGTACTGGTCACTGCGGTGCCGTTCCTCCACTCGAGTCATGAGCGCAAGCTCCCGATTGCGCCGCCGGATACCGCACGGCTCAGGCAGCCCAGTGATTTGCAAGAGCAGGCGCGCGCGCGCGCCATCGAAGGCTGGCTTGCGGGTCTGCCGCAGGATCACGTGATCGTACGTGTCGGTGCACACGCGGCGGTGACCAGTCTTCAGGACCAGATTGCCGCGTTGGATGACCTGATGAGCGCCGCGCGCGTGGAGGGCGCGCAGCCGACCAGGCTCGATGCCCTCGAGCGCCAGCGATCGCAGCTCGTCAACTCGCTCGCCCAGGTGCAATACGCGGAGATGTTGGCCTCGGCAACCCCATGATCGCGCAAAGAGACTCCACATGAGAATCCATATCAGACCCCATGCGACCATCCTGACACTTTGCCTCTCGCTGGCAGCGGCTGCCGCGTTCGCGGGCGACGGGCCCGCGGTGCCTCCCGCTCCCCCAGCACCGCCGGCGCCTGCGGCCTCCGCCGCCGTTCCCAGCCCACCGGACACCGATGAATCTGCCATGGAGGCCGCGCGCCACCGCGCGGATGCGGCTCGGCAGCGTGAAGATGTGCTGCGTGCTCAGATGGACGCGGCGCGCCGCCGACTCGAAGTGGCGGCGCAGCAGCTCGCGGCGCTCTCCGCGCAGATGAATGGGCCGATGATGCAGCGTGTCATGGCCCTTGCGGGTCCGCAGCGCGTCCTCGTCGGCGTGCAGCTCGACGATTCGAGCGGTAATGCGGGGGCGCGTGTGCGCGAGGTCAGTCCGGGAGGCCCGGCGGAGCGGGCGGGGGTCCGCGCCGGAGATCTGATAGTGGCGGTGAACGGGACGAGTGTGCGTGGCCAGGAGCCCGCAGCGCACGTTGTCGAGTTGCTCCATGACGTCAAGCCGGGCGACAAGGTCGACCTGAAAGTGTCGCGGGACGGCAAGATAAGCGACCTCACAGTGACCGCTCGTCCGGACGGGGACGAATTCTTCATGGCGCGGCAATTTCCGGATTTGCCGTCTCTGCCTCGAGTGAAGGCGTTCACCGCGTGGGGTGGTGGTCCGATGATCATCGGTGGGCCCATGGCGGACATCGAGCTCGCCAGACTCACGCCCGGGCTGGGCCGCTATTTCGGAACTGACACGGGAGTGCTGGTCGTGCGTGCGCCGCCTAAAGGGGGGCTGGGCCTGCAGGATGGAGACGTGATTCTGTCCATCGACGGACGCAAGCCGATCGACAGCTCGCACGTGATCCGGATCCTCGCCTCCTATGACCCCGGGGAGAAGCTCACGCTCGATGTGCTGCGGCTGCACCGCAGGATCTCAGTGGTGACGACCGTTCCGGCAGAGCCCCCGATGGGGGTCGTGATTCGGAGCGGTGCGGTACCGGACCCCGGCCCGGTGGTCACCTTGCGCGGTAGCCACCGGATGCTGTGACCCGAAGTGCCAAGGCCAGTACCATGCGCGCGTGCTGCGTACCGACTTCGCCTATGACCTGCCACCCGAGCTGATCGCACAGGCCCCGCCCCCGGAGCGGTCGACGGGCAGGATGCTCGTGCTCGATCGCGAAACGGCTGCCATTGCCGACCGGCGAATCCGGGAGCTGCCCGACTTTCTCGCGCCGGGCGACGTGCTGGTGCTGAACGACACGCGCGTGGTTGCCGCGCGGGTCTTCGGCACGAAGCCTTCCGGCGGCCGGGTCGAGCTCTTTCTCGAGCGGCCGGTCGGTGAGTGCGAGGCGCTCGTCCAGCTGCGCGCCAGCAAGCCCATTCGCGACGGATTGGAGATTTCGACGGCGGGAGGGGGCGTCCAGGTGCTGGCCCGAGAGGACGACCTGTGGCGTGTCCGCCTGCCCGCGCCGGCGCTCGATTTCTTCGACCGCTGGGGTCAGGTGCCGCTGCCGCCGTACATCCTGCGGCCCGCGGGTGAGCTCGACCAGCAGAGATACCAGACCGTTTTCGCGCGCGAGCGCGGTGCAGTCGCGGCGCCTACGGCCAGCCTGCATTTTGATGAGCCTCTGCTCACGGAGCTCCGGGCACGCGCAGTGGCTCTTGCCTTCGTGACCCTGCACGTCGGCGCCGGTACATTTCAGCCAGTGCGTGCGGACGACATCGAATCCCACGTTATGCATTCTGAGCGGGCCGCCGTCGGTGCCGCTACCTGCGAAGCAATCATGCGTGCACATGGCGCCGGGCGAAGAGTCATCGCCGCTGGGACGACGGTCGTGAGAGCCTTGGAGTCTGCGGCCTCGAGCGCTGAGGCGCACGGCGATCCCTCCGAGGCAGCGGGCCTCAGGCTCGCGCCCTGGTCGGGCGAGACCAGACTCTTCATCAAACCGGGCTTCAGGTTTCGGGTGGTTGACGCCCTGCTCACGAATTTCCATCTTCCCGAGTCGACGCTGCTCATGCTGGTCTGCGCGTTCGCGGGCCGCGAGCGCGTGCTGCGGGCGTACCGGCATGCCGTCGCGGAGCGGTACCGTTTTTTCAGCTATGGCGATGCAATGTTGATAACGACCCGGGTGAGCGCTTGAGACCGGTCTTCGAGCTGACCGCGACCGACGACGCGGCCCGGGCCGGGAGGCTGCGGGCGGCGCATGGCGTCATCGAGACGCCGGCCTTCATGCCCGTGGGGACCTATGGCACGGTGAAGGCCATGACCCCTGAGGAGCTCTACGACCTCGGGGCCGAGATCGTGCTCGGCAACACCTTTCATCTGATGCTGCGCCCCGGCGTTGAGATCGTGGCCGCCCACGGCGGTCTGCACGAATTCATGAGCTGGAAGCGGCCCATCCTCACCGATTCCGGCGGCTTTCAGGTCTTCAGCCTCAAGAGCCTGCGCCGGATCACCGAGGAGGGGGTGCGCTTCCGCTCGCCGGTCGATGGCAGCGAGGTGCGGCTGACCCCCGAGGACTCGATGGAGGTTCAGTTGGGCCTGCGCTCGGATATCGCCATGGCGCTCGATGACTGCACGCCGCATCCGGCGACGGAGACCGAGGCTCGCGAGTCGATGGAGCGGTCCATGAGGTGGGCGGCCCGAAGCCATGCGCGCTATTACCGCGATGAGCCTCCCGGAGGGCTCTTCGGGATCGTGCAGGGAGGAATGCACGGGGCGCTGCGGCTGGCGTCCCTCGAGGCCCTGCTGCGGTTCGACTGGCCGGGACTCGCCGTGGGCGGCCTGGCGGTGGGCGAGCCGGAGGAGGAGCGGCTGCGGATTCTGGAAACCGTGGTCCCTCATATGCCCGCCACCCGCCCGCGCTACCTCATGGGGGTGGGCCGCCCGGAGGACATCGTGGCGGCGGTCCTGCGCGGCATCGATATGTTCGATTGCGTCATGCCGACACGCCATGCCCGCAACGGGCACCTCTTCACCGAGACAGGCGTCATCAACATCCGCAACCGTGTCCACCAGTCGGACCTGAACCCGATAGACCCGGAATGCGACTGCTACACCTGCCGGCAACTACACGCGGGCCTATCTGCGGCATCTCGACCGCTGCAACGAGATCCTGGGCTGCCGGTTGAACACCATTCACAACCTCGCGTTCTACCTGCGGCTGATGCGATCGCTCCGACAGGCGATCGCCGCGGGCAGGGCGGCGGCTTTCGCGGCGGCCTATCTGGCGCGCCGGGCAGCGGCGGACGCTGTGGCATAATGCGTGCTTTAACAGTGGTGAGTGCATGAATTCATTGATTCCCCCGGCCTGGGCACAGGGCGCGGCGCCGTCGACCAGCAGCCAGCTCGCGCCGATGCTGGTGATGGTGCTCTTCATCATCGTCTTCTACTTCCTGCTGATGCGGCCACAGCAGAAGAAGACCAAGGAGCACCAGCAGCTGATCTCGAAGCTCGCCGCAGGCGATGAGGTCGTGACCAACGGGGGCGTGCTCGGGAAGATCACCGAGGTCGGCGACAGCTTCGTCACCCTCGAGGTCGCTGATGGCGTGCGCATCAAAGTGCAGAAATTCCAGGTGAGTGCCCTGATGCCCAAGGGCACCCTGAAGAGCGCCTGATCCATGCTCGAGTACGCCCGCTGGAAATACATCCTCATCGTCGCCGTGCTGCTGCTGGCGCTGCTCTTCGCGCTGCCGAACGTCTTCGGCTCGGCGCCCGCGCTGCAGCTCGCCCGCAAGGATCACTCGCCGGTCACGGCGGCCGAGGCCACGCACGGTCACCGACTATCTGCGCCAGAAGGGCGTGCGCTTAGCCAGCACCTACGTCGACAGCAGCGGCCGTCTGATGGTGCGCTTCGGCAACGTGCTCGGACCAGCTGCCAGGGCGCGACGCCGCAACGACCAGTATCAGGGCAGCTTACATCTCCGCGCTGTCGTTCGCGCCGCGACGCCGGAGTTCCTGCGCGCGCTGGGACTGAGGCCCATGCCGCTGGGCCTCGATCTGCGCGGCGGCCTCTACCTGCTCTACCAGGTGGACGTCAACGCGCGGTGCAGCAGATGCTGCGAGAGTTACGCGCAGGATTCGGAGCGCGCACTCGCGGCGGCGAAGATTCCCGTGCGTAACATTACGTTCCTCACGGTCAGCGGCAGCCCGGTCCAGAATGCGATTCAGATCGCATTCGGGCCCGGCACCGACCTCGACGCCGCCCGAAAGCGCGCTGACGTCGACTCTGCAAGGTCTCACGATCACGACGCAGAGCAGTCCGGACGGCCCGCAGCTCGTCGCGGCCATGACGCAGGCTCAGGTGAAGCAGCGCCAGGACTACGCTATCGAGCAGAACGTCACCACGCTGCGCAATCGCGTCAACGAGCTGGGTGTCTCCGAGCCCATCGTGCAGCGCCAGGGGGTCGATCGGATCGACGTGCAGTTGCCCGGCATCCAGAACGCCGCCGAAGTGAAGAACCTCCTCGGCCAGATCGCACAGCTCGAGTTTCGCCTGAGGACAAGACCGGCAACGCGGTCCAGGCGGCGCAGACCGGCGATGTGCCGCTGGGCGACAAGCTCTACAAAGACACCGAGATGGGCTACCCGCTGCTGCTGAAGCGCGAAGTGATCGCCACGGGCGATCAGCTCACGAACGCGACCGCCGACTCGGGTCAGCAGGGACCGGAAGTCACTGTGACTGCTCAACAGCAAGGCCGGCGACAACATGCTGCGCACCACGCGGCAGAACGTAGGCAAGCACATGGCGGTGGTGCTGATCGAGAAGCACGCGAGACCTGCCGACCGTCGACGGCAAGAAAGTCACGCGTGAGGTCACGACCGAGCGAGGTCGTCAACGACGCCACCATCGAGGGCGTCTTCAGCGACCGCTTCTCCGATCACCGGCCTCAGCAGGGCGAGGCGCGCGATCTCGCGCTCCTGCTGCGCTCCGGCTCGCTGCCGACTGCAAATCTTCCTGGTCAGCGAGCAGGTGATCGGCCCCAGTCTCGGGCGCGACAACATCAGAATGGGCATCACCGCCCTGCATCATCGGCATGGCGGGCGTGCTCGCCTTCATGGCGATCTACTACAAGGTTTTCGGCCTGGTCGCCGACCTCGTGCTGCTCGCCAACGTGGTGGTGCTGACGGCGCTGCTTTCGATGATGGACGCATCGCTGTCGCTGCCGGGCATCGCCGGCATCATCCTCACCGTGGGTATCGCGGTGGATGCCAACGTGCTGATCTACGAGCGTATCCGTGAGGAGATTCGCAAAGGCGTATCGCCGCAGGCGGCGATCCGCGCGGGCTTCGAGAAGGCCTTCTCCGCCATTGCCGATTCCAACGTCACCACGCTCATCGCCGGGGTGGTGCTGTGGGTGCTCGGCACCGGAGCGATCCGCGGCTTTGCCGTGGTGCTGACGCTCGGCATAGTCACCTCGATGTTCACCTCTCTCATGGGCAGCCGCGCGCTCATCACCCTCATGTACGGTGGCAGGCGCAAGGTTGCCCGGCTGCCGATTTAGTCAACATCGGCCGGCCCCGGGCCCGACCTTCAGGACCCTCCAGTGGAATTCTTCAGTCATCAAACCAACTTCAAGTTCATGGCCACACGGCACGTGTGGTATGGCCTGTCGGCGATCCTCATGGTCGCCTCCGTCGTGATGCTCTTCACCCGCGGCCTCAATCTCGCCATCGACTTCACGGGCGGCGTGAGCGCGCAGGCCACATTTCCGGTGACCGCGGACCTGGGCGTCGTGCGCCGCGCAGCTCGTCAGCCGCGGGCTTCCGCGATGCCGCAGGTACAGAATTTCGGCTCGTCACGCAACATCGCGATCCGCCTGCCGCCGTCGAAGATGAACCAGGAGGTGCTGCGCGAGCACATTGAGGCGGCGCTCAAGGCCGTCAATCCGGCGGCCACCCTGCAGCAGCTCTCGGTCGTTGGCCCGCAGGTAGGCAGTGAGCTGGAGACCAGCGCCGCCTGGGCGCTGTTTTTCACGCTGCTCCTCATCTTCGGCTACATCGCCCTGCGCTTTCATACCTGGCGGCTGTCGCTGGGGGCGATCCTCGCGGTGCTGCACGACCCGATCCTGGTGCTCGGCTGGTTTGCGGCCTCGCAGACATCGTTCGATCTGGCGGTGGTCGCCGCGGTCCTCGCCGTCATCGGCTACTCGCTCAACGACACGGTGGTGGTGTTCGACAGGATCCGCGAGCGCTTCGAGGGCAACCGCCGGCTGCCGCCGGATGTCGTGCTCGATCAGTCCATCAACCAGACGCTGTCGCGAACCATCATGACGAAGGTCGTGACCTCGATCGTGGTGGTGGCGCTGCTGATCCTCGGTGGACCCGTCCTCAAGGGCTTCTCGGAAGCGCTGCTCATCGGCATCCTGGCCGGCACATATTCGTCGATCTACATCTCGAGCGCGGTCGCGTTGGAGTGTGGACTGACGGCAGAGCACATCTTCCCGTCCGTGAAGAAGTCCGCCGTCGACTCGATGCCTTAGAGTTGTTTGTTGACGCTCAGTTCGTGGCCGCGCGTGCCGCTCGAGCGGCGGCGTTCCCCTGGCGCACCTTGCTGTGGCGATAGCCGTAGAACGCGTACACCAGCACGCCGACCAGCGTCCATACCGCCAGCCGTATCCAGGTGCTTAAGGGCAGGGCGTACATCATCAGCAAGCAGATCAAGGCGCCGGCGATGCAGGTGAACCATGGCCACGGTGCCCTGAAGGGGCGCGGCAGTTCCGGGCGCGTATAGCGTAGGACCAGCACGCCGATACACACCGTGACGAATGCCAGTAGGGTGCCGATCGACACCAACTCACCCAGGATGCCGACCGGGAACAAGCCGCCGACGATCGCGGCACAGCTGGCGGTGATCACGGTGCCCGTCGAGGGCGTGCGGAACTTCGGGTGCACGCGGCCGAATACCTGCGGCATCAACCCATCCTGCGCCATGGAGAGGAAGATGCGTGCCTGGGCGATGGTCATGACCAGCATGACCGACGTCATGCCGGCGATGGCGCCGAGCTTGATCGGCAGGCCCAACCAGCGCAACGCCGGATACGCATCGAGAGCAACGGCGAGGGGCGCGGAAACGTTTAGCTTGGTGTAGCTCACCATGCCCGTGAGCACCACGGAAACGGCGACGTAGAGAATGGTGCAGACGATCAGGCTCGCCAGAATGCCGATCGGCATGTCGCGCTGCGGGTTCTTCGTCTCCTGCGCGCAGGTGGAGATGGCATCGAACCCGATGTAGGCGAAAAAAATCACCCCAGAGGCGGCGAGCACCCCGCTCCAGCCAAAGACGCCGGACGTGCCGGTGTTCGGCGGGATGAAGGGATGCCAGTTGGCATGTTGAATGTAGCCGACGCCGAGGAATACGAACAGCAGAACCACGGTGACCTTGATTGCCACGATGACCGAGTTGAACGCCGAGGACTGCCTGATTCCGACGTAGCAGATGGTGCCGAGGGCCGCCACGATCGCGACCGCCGGAATATTGATAATCGCTCCCGTGCGCACGACCGAGAAGCTCTGCCCGGCCATTCCACCCTGCGCGAAGGGCGCATGCGAGAGCGCGTAGGGCAGGTGGATTCCGAACTGGTCGAGCAGGCTCAGCACATAACCGGACCATCCGACGGAAACGGTCGCGACCGCGAACAGATACTCGAGGATGAGGTTCCACCCGATGAACCAGGCGACGCCCTCACCGAGCGTCGCGTAGGAGTACGAGTACGCACTTCCCGTCACCGGGATCATCGCGGAGAATTCGGCGTAGCAGAGCCCTGCGAACGCTGAGCCCAGGCCGGCGACGATGAACGACAGCGCCAGCGCGGGCCCGGCGTGGTTGGCCGCGGCGGTACCGGTCAGAACGAAAATCCCGGTGCCGATGATCCCGCCGATACCGAGAAGGGTGAGCGCCGTGGCCGAGAGCGTGCGGTGCAGTTGCTGCCCCTTCGCGTCGGATTCCTTGATTTCGGCGATCGACTTGGTGGCAAAGAGTTGGCTTGGCCATGCGGCCGGACTCTACACAAGCGACTGTGCCAAAGCCAGCAAACTCGGCCGCACCGGCCGCGCCGCGGGGCCCCGGCCGGTGCCAATCAGGAGGTGCGCAGCGCTTCCGGCACGTGCGGCGCGAAGAGCTCGATCAGCGCCGCGTATACCTTGGGCGTGCCGGCGAGCACGTCCGCGCCCAGCTGGTACTCGCCGCCCGTGAGCGTGCCGATGCGGCCTCCCGCCTCCTGGATGAGGAGCGTTCCGGCCGCCGTGTCCCAGGGCGAGAGCCCGATCTCCCAGAAGCCATCGACCCTGCCGGCTGCGACATAAGCCAGGTCGAGCGCGGCGGCCCCGGGGCGGCGCACGCCGGCCGTGCTCTGCATCGCCGCTTTCAGCATCTCGAGATACGCGTCGAGGTAGCCCGTGTTCGACGCGGAACGGGAAGCCGGTGCCGATGAGAGCGCCCTCGAGCGTGCGCTGCTTGCTGACCCGCATGCGATGATTCTCCAGATGCGCGCCGCTGCCGCGGCGTCGCGGTGAAGAGCTCCTGGCGCATGGGATCGTAGACCACCGCATGCTCGAGCCGGCCCTTCTGTCTGGCAGGCGATCGACACCGCGAACATCGGGAAGCCGTGCAGGAAGTTGGTCGTGCCGTCCAGCGGATCGATGATCCAGACGGTGTCGTGCTCGCCGCTGCGGCCGCTCTCTTCGGCGAGCAAGGCGTGGTCGGGATAGTGGCGGCGGATGATGCCGATGATCTCCTGCTCGGCGTTGCGGTCGACCTCGGTGACGAAGTCGTTGCGCCCCTTGGAGGTGATGGTGAGCGACTCCAGGCGGTTCAGGCTGCGGACGATGACTTCGCCGGCGCGGCGCGCGGCGCGGATGGCGATATTGAGAAGCGGCTGCACGGCAGCTCGCGTAAGGGGCGGGGCCCTTGCGGCCACCGCTGATCCGCCCTAGGGTAACACAGAGCAGCAGACCGCCATGGACACCTCCCCGACATCCGCATCGTGCTCGTCGAGCCCTCGCATCCCGGGCAACATCGGCGCCGTGGCGCGCGCCATGAAGAACATGGGGCTCGAGCGGCTGGTGCTGGTCAATCCGCGGCAGTTTCCGCACAGCGAGGCGACGCGCGCGCGCCTCCGGCGCCGACGACGTGCTGGCCGATGCGCGCGCGTGGTCGCGAGCCGTCGCCGAGGCGCGTCGCCGGCTGCGGATTCATCGTGGCGACCACCTCGCGCGAGCCGCGATCAGTATTTCCGTGTGGCGGACGTGCGCGAAGCGGCGGAGCGGATGCTGTCGCGAAGCGCGCGCGCGGCCCGGCGGCGGTGCTGTTCGGATCGGAGCGGGCCGGGCCTCACCAACGAGCAGCTCGAGGCCGCGCACCTGCTGATCCGCATTCCGGCGAGCGAAGCCTATCCGTCGCTCAACCTCGCCATGGCGGTGCAGCTCGTCGCCTACGAGCTGTTTCGCGCCCGCGGCGTGCAGATCGCCACTGCACCGGCCGCCGGCGCCGCTCGCCGACCCGGAGGAGATGGAGCGTCTCTACGCGCACCTCGCGCAGGTGCTGGAGGAGATCGATTTCCGCGACCGCACGCAGAGCGGCACCCATCTCATGGCGCGGCATCCGCCGGCTGTTCGCAGCGCGCCGAGCTCGATCGCAACGAAGTCAACATCCTGCGCGGCATCCTGACGGCGGTGCAGAGCCGCCGGCGGCGGGCCGGCGCCGCCGCGGAGCGCGAGTGACCGCGCTCGAGCCGGTCTATCTCGATTACGCGGCGACGACGCCGGTGGATCCCGCGGTGGCCGCGGCGATGAGTCGTCTGCCTGACCGAGCCCGACTGCATTCGGCAATGCCTCGTCGGCCACGCATCTGTTCGGCCGCCGCGCCGCCGCGCGCATCGAGCGGGCGCGCGTCGAGGTCGCGGCGCTGATCGGTGCGGCTCCCGACGAGATCGTCTTCACCTCCGGCGCCACCGAATCCAACAACCTGGCGATCCTCGGCGCGGCGCGCGCCAACGCGACCGGGGGCGGCACCTGGTGAGCTCGCGAATCGAGCACAAGGCGGTGCTCGATCCGTTGCAGCGGTCTCGAGAAGGAGGGCTTCACCGTCACGCTCGTGTCGCCGGACCACCGCGGCAGAATCGATCCCGCGGCCGTTGCCGCGGCGCTGCGCCCGGACACGGTGCTGGCGTCGATCATGCTCGTCAACAACGAGATCGGCGCGATCGCGGACGTCGCCGCGATCGGCGCGCTCTGCCGCGCGCGCGGCGTCCGCTCCACTGCGATGCCGCGCAGGCGGCCGGCAAGATTCCTCTGGACGTGCACGCTTTGCCGCTCGACTTCGCGTCCATCACGGCACACAAGCTGTACGGTCCCAAGGGCATCGGAGCGCTCTATGTGCGCCCCGAGGCGCGAGCCCAGCTCCAGCCGGTTCTCTTCGGCGGCGGCCAGGAGAGGGGTCTGCGGCCGGGAACTCTGCCGACGCACCAGATCGCCGGCTTCGGCGTGGCGTGCGATCTCGCCCGACGCGACCTGACGGCGGAGCAAGCACGGCTCGCTGCGCTTGCGGGAGCGGCTGTGGCGAGGACTGGCGACGCTGCAAGGCGTGCACGCTGAACGGGGAGGGTGCGGCTTGCGTCCCGGGCATCCTCAACGTGTCGTTCGAGGGTGTCGAAGGGGAGAGCCTGGTGACCGGACTGCGCGAGCTGGCGGTCTCAACCGGATCGGCCTGCAATTCGGCATCCGCCGAGCCCTCCTACGTGCTGCGCGCCCTCGGCAGAGATACTCAGCTCGCCCAGAGCTCGCTGCGCCTGAGCTTCGGGCGGTTCAGCGTCCCGGAGCGACATCGACATTGCGGTGGCCGCCATCCGGCGGGAGGTCGAGCGATTGCGCGGGCTCTCGCCTGCCTCCGAGCCGCGCGGAGGGGCGCCAGAGCGGGGCAACGGGCTCCGAGCCTCTGGTTCATCGAGCTCCAGCCAGGCCGTGGACCAGATCGTTGGCGAGGCGGGCGGCCCCGGGCAGGAGGTCTGGGCCCGGTTCAGGCTTCTGATCGCTGACGGGGTCGTGAAAAGCGCACTGTTCAAGGCGTATGGCTGCCCCCATACTCTGGCTGTGGCCGCCTGGGTGACCGACCGGCTGCGTGGCCGGGGCCGCGCCAACCTCGCTCCCGGGCACGCCGGCCGAGTGGGCCGCGGCGCTTGCCGTGCCGGTCGAGAAACTCGGACGGCTGCTGGTGGTCGAAGATGCGCTCGCGGACTGTGCCCGGCACTGGCCCCAGGAAACGTAGGCACAGGGACGCGCCCCGCCGCCGCAGGTGGCGGGCATTGAGCAAAAAACCACGCTTTTTTGCTCAATGTGCGCTGGGCCGGCACGATGCCCGGGTCCAGCGCTCAGACAAAAAGGGTAAAATCACGCTCATGGCCATTTCGCTGACCGAATCCGCCGCACATCGCGTCAAGACCTTTCTGGCTGCCCGCGGGCATGGCATCGGCCTGCGCCTGGGGTGCGCAAGACCGGCTGCTCCGGCTTCGCATACGTCATGAACTATGCCGACGAATCCCAGCCCGGCGACGCTGTCTTCGAAGACCGCGGCGTGAAGGTCTTCGTCGATCCGGAGAGCCTGCCGCTGATCGACGGCACGATCGTCGACTTCGTCAAGCAGGGCCTGAACGAGGCGTTCCGCTTCCGCAACCCCAACGTCAAGGGCGAATGCGGCTGCGGGGAGAGCTTCTCACGTCGTAAAAACCCTTAACAAACCGGCACTTCCGGCGCGGCAAATTGCCGCACGGCCCCCCGAGTAAACTGCAGCGCTTGCCCAGCGGTCCCGCACCGAGCTTCATCCTCAGCTGAAAGGATCCCCCGAATGGCGCTCGAGCGCACCCTGTCCATCGTCAAGCCCGACGGCGTCAGCGGCAATCTGATCGGCGAGGTCTATCGCCGCTTCGAGAAGGCCGGCCTGTCGATCGTCGCCGCGCGCATGCTGCACCTGTCGCAGCGCGAGGCCGAGGGCTTCTACGCCGTGCACCGCGAGCGCCCGTTCTTCAAGGACCTGGTGCGCTACATGACCTCAGGTCCGGTGATCGTGCAGGTGCTCGAGGGCGAGAACGCCATCGCGCGCAACCGCGAGATCATGGGCGCCACCGATCCGAAGAAGGCGGCCCCGGGCACGATCCGCGCCGACCTCGCCGCGCAGCATCGAGCAGAACGTGGTGCACGGCTCGGATGCCGCCGGACACGGCGGCCGCGCGAAATCGCGTACTTCTTCAGCGCCACGGAGCTGCATCCGCGCGGCTGAAGCCTGCGGCAGTCCGCCATGACCTCTCCCGACACGACCGCGCACGCAACCTGCTCGGGCTGCCGCGCCCGGCGCTCGAGGCGTTCGTGGCGCGGCCTCGGCAGCAAGCCGTTTCGCGCGCGCCAGCTCATGAACTGGATGTACAAGCGCGGCGCGAGCTGCTTTCGCGCGACATGACGGATCTCGCCAAGGACTTCCGCGCCCGCCTCACTGAGCGCGCCGAGGTGCGCCCGCCGCAGATCGTTGCGCGTGCAGCAGTCCGCCGACGGCACGCGCAAGTGGCTGCTGCGAGCCGATGCCGTCGCAGGCATTCGAGATGGTTTTCATCCCGGAGCCGGACCGCGGCACGCTGTGCATCTCCTCGCAGGTCGGCTGCGCGCTCGATTGCTCGTTCTGCTCGACCGCGCAGCAGGGCTTCAACCGCAACCTGAGCACCGCCGAGATCGTCGGCCAGGTGTGGCTCGCGGCCAGATCTCGAGCGCGAGGCCGCTGCGTTCGCGCGACCTGAGCTGCCGGCCGCGGCGAGCGCATCAGTCACCAACGTCGTGCTCATGGGCATGGGCGAGCCGCTCGCCAACTTCCGCAACGTGGTGCCGGCGCTCGAGATCCTGCTCGATGACTTCGGCTTCGACCTGTCGCGCCGGCGCGTGACGCTGTCGACCTCGGGGCTCGTGCCGCAGATCTACAAGCTCGCGGAGGCAAGCAACGTGGCGCTCGCCGTCTCGCTGCACGCACCCGATGACGCGCTGCGCAACGAGCTCGTGCCGATCAATCGCAAGCATCCGATCGCGGAGCTGCTCGAGGCCTGCTGGCACTACATCGACGAGCAGAACGGCCGCAGCGTGACTTTCGAGTACGTCATGCTCGACGGCGTCAACGACTCGCCCGCCCAGGCGCGCGCCCTCGCGCGGCTTCTCAAGGGTCACCCGGCGAAGGTCAACCTCATCCCGTTCAACTCCTTCCCGGGCACCCGCTACCACGCGCTCGCGCGCGCCGCGGCGATCCAGCGCTTCCGCGATGAGCTGATCCAGTCGCGGCGTGCTGGCCACGGTGCGCCGCACGCGCGGCGATGACATCGACGCCGCCTGCGGCCAGCTCGCCGGACGGGTGATCGACCGCACCACGGTGCGGCTCGGCAGCAAGAGTATTCGGCGTCGCGGTGCAGCCATGAACAGGCCGTGAACCGCCGTTGCCATCACAGCCGCGCTGCTGGCCGCTCTGCTCGCGGGTTGTGTGCAACGAACAGGAGGTGCGGCAACGATCACGATGCCGCGATTTACAACACGCAGCTCGGCATCGCCTACATGCGCCGCGGCGACCTTGCCATCGCGCAGACCAAGCTCGATCGCGCGTTGCAGGAAGCGCCCGATGATCCGGACGTGCACAGCGCGCGGGCCATGCTTTTTGCCCGGCTGCAGCAGCCGGAACAGGCCGATCGCGAATTCCGCGAGGCATTGAGCCTGGCACCGAAGAATCCCGATTTCCAGAACAACTATGCGGTCTACCTCTGCAGCGTCGGCCGCAACGACGAGGGTGTCCAGACCTTCCTGAGGGCCGCGCACAATCCGGAGTACCTGACGCCGGAGCTTGCCTACGTCAACGCCGGCATCTGCCTGCGTGCCTCGCATCACGATGTCGAGGCGTTCCAGATGTTCGTCGATGCGCTCACCTACGGCCCAACTTCCCTCAGGCCCTGTGGCAGCTCGCCGACCTCAATTTCTCCGAAGGCAAGCTCGCCGATGCGCGCCAGGAAATCGACACGTTCATGGCCTCCAACCAGGAAACGCCGGACCTGCTGCTGCTGGCAGTCAAGGTGACGCGCGCACAGCATGACGAGCTCGATGCGGCGCTCTATGCGCGCCGGCTGCAGCTCGACTTCCCGAACTCGGCCGAGGCGCGGCAGCTGGCCTACCTCGGTCACAACCCGGGCTGACCGCCATGTCGGAAGGTATCGGCGCGCGGCTACGCAGCGCCCGTGAGCGCAGGCGCCTCACCATTCTGCAAGCCGCGGAGCGGCTGCACGTCGACGCCCGACATTCTCGAGGCGCTGGAGGCGGAAGACTTCGCAGCGCTGGGCGCGCCGGTCTACGTCAAGGGACATATGCGCCACTACGCGGAGCTGGTGGGCGAGTCGCCGGACGCATTGTCCGGGCTTTACTCTCAGGGTATCCGGGTTCCGCCGCCGGACCTGACACGCGTCCCCAAGCCGGTGGCGGACGATAGCGGCAGGCTGGTGGCGCCGGCGGTGATCGTGGTGATCGGTTTCGCGGTGGCAGGCACCGTATGGTGGGGCTTGTCGCTGTCGCACCGGCACTGGCTGATTGCGGCCTCCCATCCCGCGCCGATCACGGTTCCCGCTGCAACACCGGTCGAGCCGGATCAGCCCGTGAAGTTGTCCTTGGCCGGCGGCACGGCATCGCCGCAGGCGCGCTCGAGTAGCGGCCACGCAGCCGCGGCCGCCGGTCCTGCGCATGGAGATATCGAAGTCATATTCGTGTACTCCACGGACAGCTGGACGGAGGTCCGCGACGCCACCGGGCGGCGGCTGCTCTATGGCCTGTCCCTCGGGCATGCGACGCGTAGGCTCGAAGGCGTACCGCCGCTCAGCGTCTTACTCGGAGATGCCAGCGGCGTCACGCTCGAGGTTGGCGGCCGTGCGGAGTCGTTCTCGCCCTTCGTGCGGGCCGATCACACCGCCTGGTTCCTGATTGCCGCCGACGGCCGCGTACTTGCCGCGCCGCGGAAGAGTGGAGGTTGAATTGACGGTAGAGATCCAGCCGATCCGCGGGATGAACGATGTGCTGCCCTCCCAGATCGGCGCCTGGCACCGGTTGGAGGAGTGTGCGCGTGAGCTGCTTGCGGCCTACGGATACGAAGAGATCCGCGTCCCGGTCGTGGAGCACACCGCGCTCTTCAAGCGCGCGATCGGCGAATACACCGACGTCGTCGAGAAGGAGATGTACACCTTCACCGACCTGGGCGGGGAGAGCCTGACTCTGCGGCCGGAAGCGACTGCCGGCATCATGCGCGCGCTCATCTCCAACGGCATGCTGCGCGGCCAGCGCCACAAGCTCTGGTGCATCGGGCCAGATGTTCCGGCACGAGCGGCCGCAGAAGGGCCGCTACCGGCAGTTCTAACAGGTCGACGTGGAGGCCGTTGGCTTCCCGGGTCCCGACGTCGACGCGGAGCTGATTGCCCTCACGGCACGCCTGTGGCGCCGGCTCGGCATCGAGCGGGTACGTCTCGAGATCAATTCCCTGGGCACGCCGGAGTCGCGGCGCGTCTACCGGGAGAAGCTGGTCGATTACTTCCACGCGCACGAGTGCGCGCTCGACGGCGACAGCCGGCGGCGGCTCGAGGGCAATCCGCTGCGGATCCTCGACAGCAAGAATCCGCGAGATGCAGCGCGATCATTGCAGGCGCGCCGCTTCTCACCGATCATCTGGACCCGAGTCGCGCGAGCATTTCGCTGCGCTCTGCGCCGCCGCTGGAGGCCGTCGGCATTCCGTATCGCGTCAACCCGCGGCTGGTCCGCGGGCTGGATTACTACAACCGCACGGTGTTCGAGTGGATCACCGACGCACTGGGCGCCCAGGATGCCGTATGCTCCGGCGGCCGCTACGATGGCCTCATCGCCCAGCTCGGCGGCGAGCCGACGCCGGGCGTCGGCTTTGCGATGGGGATCGAGCGGGTCGTGGAGCTCCTCGTGCAGGCGGGTGCAGGCTCCGCGCGGCGGCTGCTGCGGACGTCTACGTGGTGGTGAGCGGGGCGCTGGCGAGCGCCGCGGCGCTCGGCCTGGTCGAGCGGCTGCGGGACGAGCTGCCGCGGCGGCGGTTCGACCTCAATCTCGGCGGCGGCAATTTCAAGGCGCAGTTTCGCCGCGCCGATCGCAGCGGCGCCGCCGTCGCGGTCATCCTGGGCGACGACGAGCTCGCGCGCGGCGTCGCGGCAGTGAAACCTTTGCGCAACGAGGCGGGTCAGAGCGAGTGCCCGCTGCCTGAGCTGGCCGCTGCCATAGAAGCGGCGCTTGCCGGCGCCGCGGCGCCGGCTGAATGAGGAGGGGGCGGTGGACGATTATTTACTGAGTGAACGTGAACAGTGGGAAGCGCTCAAGCGCCGGGTGCGGGAGAACGCCCCCGCGGTCCTGGCCGGCATCGCCGTCGCCGCCCTGGGACTCGGAGGCTATCGCTGGTGGCAGGCGCGCCTGAACAACGTGGACCTCGCGGCCGGCGCGACGTACATCCAGATGGAGAATGCGTTCGCGCAGGGTAACCGCCCCGAGGCCTTCATTCTGCTCGGAGTCCTGGAGCGTCAGTACGCCTCGTCGCCCTACGCGGATCAAGCGAAATTGGCCTCCGCGAAGGCGTTCGTCGAAGACGGTCAGCTCCAGAGAGCCGCGGACGAGCTGCGAGACGTGATGCAGCACTCTCATGATTCCATTCTGAGCCTCCTCGCGCGACAGAGGCTTGCACGCGTGCAAATCGCGCAGCAGCAGCCGGCGGCGGCGATTGCGACGCTGAACGGAGCTAATCCCGGCGCACTGGCACCGCAATATGCAGACGCGCGCGGCGACGCCTACTACGCCATGGGCGATAAATCAGACGCCCTGGCGCAGTATCGACTCGCCCGCGCCAAAACGGGAAACGAGAGCGACGCGGAGCTTCTCGACCTGAAGATATCCGACCTCGCGGCCGATACGGCCTCGCCGGCTGCCCCGCAGAGTGCGGCTCCGAGCGCCTCTTCCCACTCCCATTGACCATTGCGCGCTGCGCCTGAGGGATCCCTTGCAAACCAACACCATGCGATCGCTGCGCTGCTGGGCCGCGCTGGCCGCGGCTGTCTTCCTGCTGGTCGCCTGCTCCAAGAACAAGAACCCGGAACAACCGGCGAAGCTCGGTCCGATCAAGTCGAGCCTGCGCGTGCAGCGCATCTGGGACGCCTCGGTCGCTGACCGCGGTGCGAAGACGCTGCGCCTCGGGCTCGGTCTTGCGGTCGAAGGCAGTCGCGTATTCGCGTCAGGTCACCGTGGCCAGGTGGAGGCCTTCGATCTCCAGACCGGCCACAGACTCTGGCGTACGAACACGAAGCTGCCGCTCGGCGGCGGCCCGGCGGTGCGTGGGAACCTGGTTGTGGTCGGCGCCACGGACGGACATGTGATTGCGCTCAACGCGGCGGATGGCAAGCCGCTCTGGACGGTGCTCATCAACGGTTCCGTGATCGCGCCGCCGGCAATCTCCGACAACGTCGTTGCGGTGCGCGGGGTAGACGGCAGGTTGCGTGGCCTGTCTCCGACGGATGGCCACGAGCTCTGGGAGGCGGAGCAGGACGTGCCTTCGCTGTCGCTTCGCGGCACATCGACGCCGCTCATCGTCGGCGATCTCATTATCTGCGGCTTCGACAACGGCAAGGTCCTCGCGGTGAACTCGGGCGACGGCTCGCAGGTCTGGCTGGCGACGATCTCACAACCGCACGGCCGCACGGAGATCCAGCGCCTGGCTGACGTGGATGGTCCGTTGGACGTTGCCAACAAGGACATCTACACCGTGGGTTATCACGGTAACGTCACCATGCTCGCGCTCGACAGCGGTCAGACATGGTGGTCTCACAAGGCATCGAGTTATCGCGGATTGGCGATGGACCAGGACGCGGTCTACATGGCGAGCGCGGACGGGCAGATCGTTGCGCTCAATCGCAGCAACGGCGCGGTGATCTGGCGCCAGTCCGCGCTGGCCTACCGCGGGCTCACGGCCGTCGCGGTCAGCGATGATGCCGTGATCACGGCTGATTTCCAGGGGTACGTTCACTTCCTGGACAAGCACACCGGCGCGTTCATCGCCCGGGTACGAAGCGGCAGGCTGCGCATCAGCAACCCGCCCATCGCCCAGGGTGACGAGGTCGTGGTCATCAACGACGACGGCCGCATCAACGCATACCGGATGTCTCCCGGTAGATAACACCAGCAGCAATCCATGCTGCCCATCGTCGCTCTCGTAGGTCGGCCCAACGTCGGCAAATCGACCCTGTTCAACGTGCTCACCGGCACGCGCGACGCGATTGTGGCGGACGTGCCGGGACTCACCCGGGATCGCCAGTACGGCTTCGGGCGCCTGGGACCGCTGCCGTTCGTGGTGATCGATACGGGCGGTCTGGTCGAGAACCCGAAGGGTATCGAGGCCCAGATGCGCGCCCAGACGGAGCGCGCCGTGGCGGAAGCCGATCGGCTCATTCTGCTGGTGGATGCGCGGGCCGGCCTCACGCCCCAGGACGACTTCGTTGCCCGCGAGATCCGCAAGTCCGGCAAGCCGACGACGCTAGCCGTCAACAAGTCGGAAGGATTGGACCTCGATGTGGCGGCGGCCGATTTCCATGCCCTGGGCCTCGGGGAGCCGGTCGGCATCGCGTCGAGTCATGGGCAGGGATGCGAGGAGCTGATGGCTCAGGCGCTCGCCGGGCTCGAGCCGCAGCCGGAAGATGAGGCAACGGATCCGGCCGCCGAGGGCATACGCATTGCCATCATCGGCCGGCCCAATGTCGGCAAGTCCACGCTCGTCAACCGCCTGATAGGCGAGGAGCGGGTCATCGCGAGCGAGCAGCCGGGCACTACCCGCGACAGCATCCTCGTGCCGTTCGAGCGCGACGGGCGGAAGTTCCAACTCATCGATACGGCCGGCATGCGTCGCCGCGCCAGGGTCGAGGATGCGATCGAGCGGGCGAGCGTCGCCAAGACGCTGCAGGCGATCGATGAGGCTCACGTGGTGATCCTCGTTGTCGATGCGCATGACACGGTCACGGAACAGGACGCAAGCGTGCTGGGTGTCGCGCTGCAGCGCGGCCGGGCGCTCATCATCGCCATCAACAAGTGGGACGGGATTCCGCCGGAGCAGCGCGAGGAGATTCATCGGCAGCTGGCGCTGCGGCTCGATTTCGTGCCGTTCGCGCCGCTGCACTTCATCTCGGCGCGGCACGGCACGGGAGTTGGCGAGCTCATGCAGTCGGCCGTACGCGCCTACGAGGCGGCCATGCGCGAGATGCCCACCAGGGAGTTGACACGCACGCTGGAGCACGCGCTGACGGTGCATCAGCCCCCGCTGGTGCACGGCAGGCGCATCAAGCTGCGCTACGCGCATCAGGGCGGCCGGAACCCGCCGCGCATCATCATCCATGGCAATCAGACTGCGTCCGTTCCGGATGCCTACACGCGATACCTGGTAAATGCCTTTCGCAAGACGTATGACCTTTTCGCGACCCCCGTCGTCGTCGAATACCGTACGGATGGGAACCCGTATGACAGATCACGAAGGACCCGCCGCGGACCCCGGCCCCGGGCGCGCTGATCCCGGCGCGGCAGGAGAGGCGATATATCGTCACGGGCGGTTGGCCTATTGCCCGCCGGCGCCGCTGGCGCCGGATTCCGGCCCCAAAGTTGCGGGAGGCTTGGTGCGCTGCAGCACCCCGAGGTAGTAGGGCACGTAATAGCCCACCACGGCGCCGAACGCGGCCAGCAGGAACGGGCTATGTTGATACATGGCGACGACGCTTTGCCCGGCGGCCGCCGGCGGGGCCGTGCCGTCGTATGCGCCGAGGAAACGATACAGGAACCGACCCACGAAGAGCGCGGCTATCACCAGGCCGATATAGGCATGCGGTGTGTAGAAGCGCCCCTGGGGCGTGGTCTCGAACCTGGTATACCTGAGCCCGACGTAAGCGAGCGCTGCGCCGCAGACGATGCCTGCCGCCAGGACCGCGAGCAAATCGACAGCGCGCGCAACCGTGGCGCCGATGAGAACGGCGACCAGTGTCAGGATGCCGATCCTGAACCACATGCGCTTGTCCTGGACGCGCTGGCGGCCAAACGAGCGCCGCATGCGGCGATACAAAGCCCACACGACGAGGGCGGTGATGAGATAAGGAGTGACGGCTCGCGGATCCATTGTTACCTCGGTCCGAAGGGGACGAGCATGGGAACTCTGCTGCGGTAGCTGTCGTACGCGCCCGGGTCGAGCTCCTTACGCAGCCACTGCTCTTCGAGCCGCGCCTTCATCCAAAGCCCCAGCGTGATCAGGAGCGCGCCGAGAATGCCGAGTATCGTACCCTTCGCAGCGGCGGTCGCATAGACGGCCAGCAGAATCCCGGTATAGATCGGGTGGCGCACCACGCCATAGGGGCCGGTGTCGACGACACGATGGTCGGCCTTGCGCGTGATCCAACCGCTCCACAGCGTCCCCAGATGGATGCGCGCCCACCAGGTGAAGGCGAACCCGAGGGCGATGAGGGCAGTGCAGATCCAGGCTTCATCGCGCGTGACCATCCAGAGCCGCAGCGGTCCGTGGTAGCCATGCGCGCGCGGAAAGAAAACGAGCGCGCCGGCGATGAGCACCAGGCGGTAGGCGAGCTCGCCCTTCATTCCAACACGCCGCTCGGCCGGGGCGCTCCAGCCCGCGGCGAGCACCCAGGAGACCGCCCAGGCCAGCCACAACAGCGGAATCACGAGTGCGGGTCCGAATCGGAACATTGCCCTCTCTCCGTTACGTCTCGTCGTCTGTCAGGGGCTCACCCCAACCTGCCATTTCCGTCAGTGCCGCGAGCGCCACACGCGTGTGCTCGATGCACTGCGGCCCCACTTTCGCGAGCAACTCCGCATCCACGCGCTCCCGCGCCGCCGCCTGCGTTGCGGCCGCCGCGCGTCCGCGGTCAGTCAGGGTCACGATCAGCCGCCGGCGGTCCTGCTCGTCGATGGTGCGTGCCAGATAGCCGCGGTTGACCAGCGTGTCGACGAGTTGACCCGCGGCCTGCTTCGAGATGCGCAGGTCCCGGATGAGAGCGGCGAGGGGAACGTCACCTGCGCCGAGGGCCAGGCCGCCGATGACATAGAGGCCGTTCTTGGGAATATCGTCGTAGCCGGCATCTTCCAGGGCGCGACGCATGGCAGAGCCGTATGCGGCGCGAGCGTGCCGCAGCAGTGCCGGTAGAGGGATAACGGCGGGCTCTGGGGCCAGATCAGGCATTGCGCGAGGTTAGCGTGGCGGTGGGGGATAGTCAATTTCTGGTACTGTATTGATACTTTACTTCATGGAGATACTATATACTTGCTCAATTACGCTAGATTGATAAACTATATGTGATATGTCGAAGGGTACATCAGCAACGCTTCCTCCCGCCGCGGCTCAGGCGCTCCGCAACCTCGGCGAGAATCTGGCGATCGCACGACTGAGGCGCCGGGAATCCCAGCGCGAATGGGCTGGTCGCCTTGGATGCTCAGTCCCGACACTGATTCGACTCGAGCGGGGCGACCCTGCCGTCGGTGCCGGACTCTACGCAACGGCGCTGTGGCTGATCGGAAGGGCGGCACGCTTGCCCGAGGCCGCCGCTCCCTCAGAGGATCGGGGGGCGCTCGAAGGGGATGTTCGCGAAGCCCTTCAGCGGCGTGCCGCCCGTTCCGCCGCGTCCGCGCGGGCACGGCTTGCGCGACGACGGCCGGAGACCAGTCAGGAGTGAAGACAACGATCGCAGCCGAGCGGAATGCTTCCGGGTATCAGCCGGTCGATCGGCTGTACCTGTGGTCGCTGCTGGAGCCTGCGCGGCCTGTTGCTGTCGGCGAGCTCGACCTGGTGCGCTCGAATCAAGGCGTCGCCCTCAAGTACTTCGCGGCCTGGCTCGAGCATGGGTTCGAGCTGAGCGAGGATCTGCCTCTCATGGATCAGCAGTTTCTGCCTGTCGAGAGGAACACGGCCGTGGGCGCCGTGGACGATGCGCGGCCCGATCGTTGGGGTGAGCGCGTCATTCGGTTCATTGACAAGCCGCCTCGTCTCTCGCTCCTCGAGTACCTTTATTTCGCGGGGGATGATCGTTTCGGCGCGCTTGGAGTCTCGACCTCGCCTGATGAGTACCTGCCGCGACGCCTGGGACCGCTGCCAACGCTGCAGGAGGCGGACCAGGTCCACGACCTCATCCGTAAGGTCCAGGACAACGAACCGATCCCCCAGGACCTCAAGAGGCTCGTTTCGCCGGGCGCCACCATGGGCGGCGCGCGGCCCAAAGGGTTGCTCGATTTCGGCGGCGAGCAGTGGGTCATCAAGTTCTCCGATGGTGAGCCCGCGGACACTCCGCTGATCGAGCACGCAACCATGACCTTGGCGCGAGAGGCGCAGATACGCACCGCTTCCACGATGGCGGTGCGGCTGACTGCAGGGCACGCCGTCGCGATCAAGCGCTTCGATCGCGCGGGCGCCGGCCGCCGCCACTGTCTCTCGGCAGCAGTGGCTCTCCGCGCGGCCGGTGAGCAATTCGGCTACCCGGAGCTCGCGCAGTTGCTGCGGCGCCGGGGTGTCGCGCAGGACAACCGGTACTCGCAGGACATGCGGGAGCTCTTCCGCCGGATGGTTTTCAACATCCTGATGGACAACACGGATGATCACGAGAAGAACCATGCCCTCGTCATGACGGAGCGGGGGCGATACGAGCTGGCGCCCGCGTTCGATGTGCTTCCCTCCGGCCAGGCACTGGGGTTCCAACAGATGCGCGTCGGCGAGCAGGCTGCCGACGCCACCCTGGCCAACGCGCTGTCCATGTCATCCCTGTTCGCGCTCAAGAGCGATGAGGCGGCGCGAGAGGCCGGTGCGGTCGCGCAGGTCGTGAGCGGCTGGAAAGAGCACTATGCTGCCTGCGGAGTGGCGCGCGCGGACATCGAGCTGTACGCCGAGCAGATCGACCGGCCTTTCCTGCGGGAACAGCGTGCGGCGGCAATGGCGGAGGGCCGTCGATGCTGATCAGGCTGCTGCGCGAGCATCTGCGGCCGTATGGGCGCGGGCTGCTGGGTGTCGCCGTGTTCCAGCTGCTCTCTACCATCGCATTGCTCTATCTCCCGACCTTCAACGCCGACATCATCGATCTGGGCATCGTGAAGGGGGATACGGGCTACATCCTGCGGACCGGCGGCTGGATGCTGCTCATGGCTCTGGGGCAGATCACCTTCTCCGTGGCCGCCGCCTATTACGGCGCGCGCACTTCCATGTGCTTCGGCCGCGATCTGCGCGCCGCGTTGTTCCGCCGGGTCATGGGATTCTCCGGGCGCGAAGTGGCGCGGTTCGGGGCGCCCTCCCTCATCACCCGGACCACCAATGACGTGCAGCAGGTGCAGATGCTGGTGGCGGTCAGCAGCACCACCATCATCTCAGCGCCCATCATGGGCGTGGGTGCCATCATCATGGCGCTGCGCGAGGATCCGGGGCTCTCCTGGCTGTTGGGAGTCAGCGTTCCGGTCCTGGCGATCGTCATCGGGATCGTGGCGGCAAAGATGGTGCCGCAGTTTCGGCGCATGCAGAAGCTCGTCGACGTCGTCAACCGGGTCCTGCGGGAGCAGATCGGCGGCATCCGCGTGGTGCGCGCGTTCGTGCGCGAGCCCACCGAGATCCTGAGGTTCGACCGCGCCAACTTCGATCTGATGGATACGGCGCTGCGGGCCGGCCGGCTGATGGTGCTGCTCTTTCCGGCCATCGTGATCATCCTCAACGTCTCGAGCGTCGCGGTGCTGTGGTTCGGCGCCCAGAGGATCGGCGCCGGCCAGTCGCAGATCGGGGACCTGACCGCCTTTCTGGTCTACCTCGCACAGATCCTGCTCGCGGTCATGATGGCGACCTTCATGTTGATGATGATTCCGCGCGCCGCGGTATCGGCGGAGCGGATCGCCGACGTCATGGCGACCGCATCGTCGGTCGCGCCGCCGGCGGCGGCCGTCAGGTCCGTGCAGTCGCATGCGCAGGTCGAGTTTCGGGGAGTGAAGTTTCAGTATCCGGGTGCCGCCGATTCGGTGCTCCATGATGTCTCCTTTCGTGTCGCGGCGGGCCAGACGTTCGCAGTCATCGGCAGCACCGGGGCCGGCAAGACCACTCTCGTGTCGCTGATCCCGCGGCTGTTCGATGTCAGCGAGGGCGCGGTTCTCGTCGACGGAGTCGATGTGCGCACGCTCGATCCCGATCTTCTCTGGAGCCGCATCGGGCTGGTGCCACAAAGGGCTTATCTCTTCTCCGGCACGGTGGCGAGCAACCTTCGCTATGGTAACCCCGAGGCCACCGAGGAGCAGATGTGGCAGGCGCTCGAGCTCGCTCAGGCGAAGGAGTTCGTCGCGGCTATGAAGGGAGGACTCGAGGCGCCCATCGCCCAAGGCGGAACCAACGTCTCAGGCGGCCAGCGCCAGCGTCTGGCGATCGCCCGTGCGTTGGTGCGCAAGCCCGAGATCTACCTTTTCGACGAGTCCTTCTCGGCGCTCGACTTCGGTACCGAGGCGCGGTTGCGCGCGGCGCTCCGCCCCGTCACCCGGCATGCGGCGGTCATCATCGTCGCGCAGCGGGTTTCGACCATCATTGATGCCGATCAGATCGGCGTGCTCGAGGGTGGAACGCTGATCGCGATCGGCCGGCATGCCGACTTGCTACGGAGCTGTCCGACGTACGCGGAAATCGTTGCGTCGCAGCTTTCGCCGCAGGAAGCCGCGTGAGCGCTGCCCGACGCGGATCGCTGCCGGGAAGGCTCCCCGCCGCCGGCCAATCCACGGGACGTGGACCTCCCTGGATGAGCCTCGGTACGCCGGGCGAGAAGGCGACGAGCTTCTGGCCGTCGGCACTGCGGCTGCTGGCGCGATTGCAACCGCACCGCCTGGTGCTCGTGCTCGTGGTCGCATCGTCCCTGGCGAGCGTTGCGCTGTCGGTAACCGGACCGATGCTGATAGGCCGTGCCACAGACATCATCTTTTCCGGCGTCGTCGGCCAGCACCTGGCACCCGGCGAGTCGAAACAGCAGGTGGTGGCGGCGGAGCGAGAGGCGGGCCACAGCCATCTGGCGGACATGCTCTCCCGCATGAGTCTGGTGCCGGGTGCGGGCATCGATTTCAAGGCGCTCCGCGCGACGCTGCTCGAGACCATCGCCATCTACCTCGCATCGGCTGTCTTCCTCTGGGTCCAGGGATACATCCTCAACGAGGTCGTCCAAGCGGTCGTGCGCAGGCTCCGCGCCGATGTCGAGGACAAGATCCACCGGCTGCCGCTACGCTACTTCGATCGGCAGACGCGCGGGGAGCTTCTGAGCCGCGTCACCAATGACATCGGCAACATCTCCCAGAGCCTGCAGCAGTCCATCAGCCAGTTGCTGACATCGTTCCTGACGCTGGTCGGCGTCGTGGCGATGATGTTTGTCGTCTCGTCGCTTCTGGCGCTGATCGCGCTCGTGACCATACCGCTGGCATTGCTCCTCACCCGGGTGATCTCGAAGCGGTCGCAGCGTCACTTCATCGCACAGTGGACACGGACCGGGGAGCTCAACGGTCAGATCGAGGAGGCGTTCACCGGACACGAGCTCGTCAAGGTCTTCGGGCGCCACCGCGAGGTGTCGCACCGCTTCGACGGCAAGAACGAGCAACTGCTCGCGGCCGGCTTTGCCGCCCAGTTCATCTCCGGCCTCATCATGCCCGCGGTGATGTTCATCGGTAGCGTCAACTACGTGCTGATCGCAGTCATCGGCGGGCTGCGTGTCACGACCGGCGGAATGACGCTCGGTGCCGTGCAGGCGTTCATTCAGTATTCGCGCGCGTTCAACCGCCCGCTCACGCAAGTCGCGTCCATGGCCGGGACGATGCAGTCCGGCGTTGCTTCGGCGGAGCGGGTGTTCGACCTCCTCGATGAGCGCGAGCTGCGGCCCGAGCCCGACACGCCTGCGGTTGCGGCTGCAGTCGCAGGACGCGTCGAGTTCCGGCACGTCTCCTTCCGCTACGAGCCGGACAAGCCTCTCATCGACGATCTGTCGCTGGTTGCCGAGCCCGGCCATACCGTCGCGATCGTGGGTCCAACCGGGGCGGGCAAGACGACGCTGGTCAATCTCATCCTGCGCTTCTACGAGCTCGATCAGGGCCAGATCACCCTCGACGGCGTCGACATCGCAACGATGCGGCGCGACGAGCTGCGGTCGCGGATCGGCATGGTGCTGCAGGACGCCTGGCTCTTCAACGGCACCATCCGTGACAACATCCGCTACGGCCGGCCGGATGCAACCGACGCGGAGATGATCGAGGCCGCCAGGGCGACATCCGTCGATCGCTTCGTCCGCGGCTTGCCGGAGGGCTACGACACCGTCATCGACGAGGAGTCGAGCAATATCAGCGCCGGACAGAAGCAGCTGATTACGATCGCGCGGGCGTTTCTCACGCGTCCGGCCCTGCTGATCCTCGACGAGGCCACCAGCTCGGTCGATACTCGAACCGAGACGCTGGTACAGCACGCCATGGCGGCGCTGCGCACGAACCGGACGAGCTTCGTCATCGCGCACCGGCTGTCGACCATTCGCGATGCCGATCTCATTCTGGTGATGCGGGACGGCCGCATCGTCGAGCAGGGCACGCACGAGACGCTGCTGGGCCGGGAAGGAGCCTATCGGGCTCTGTATGATGCGCAATTCGGGGGTCCTGAAACCGAAGGTGATCGCCCGCGTCAGGCCGCAGCGGGCGGCTGAGGGTGCGCGGCGGCCGCATGGCAACGGGTGAATGTCGATGAGCCTATTGAGTCTGTCGCTCGCGGATACCATGGGATGGATTGCGACCGCCGTGTTCGTCGCGTCGTATTTCTTCTCCCGTCCCGCGATGTTGCGCGGACTGCAGATGTTGGGCGCGGTCCTGTGGATAACTTTCGGTGTGTTGATCGCCTCGAAACCGGTGATCGCCTCCAATGTGCTGGTGTTCTCGGCAGCGGCCTGGACGCTGGTGCGCAACCGGGGCGCTAAAGGCCCCGCAGCCCCGGCGCTGTAGGATCCCCTGCCGCCGCGCAGGTGGCGTGCGGCGAGCTGAACAGAGAACCTTGCCACAATCCATTGGTTCGGGCTTGCCGCGCGGCACCCGGAGCGAATAATCTCTCGGGGAAGCGGCGACAGGGTGTCCCCGCTACCGAGCCGCGGCGGCGTTACCGCTGCCACTGACGCTCCCATGAACGCGCCCCCGCTGCCCAACCGCCTGATCCGCTTCTTCCTGTATTTCGCCCGGCAGTTCCGCTGGGGCTGTTTGGGGCTGCTCGTGTTTCCGGTTCTGGGGCGCGGGGTGTTCGCCTCGATCGCCTTTGCGACCAGGCAGTTGACCGACACGGTGCTCAACCTGCACGGGCCGCTGCGTCTGGCCGGTCCGGCGCTGACGGGGCCGTTCGTCCTCTTCGCGGCGCTGGTGGCGGCGCGCTTCGTCTGCGACGCGGCCACGTGGTTCTGCTCCTACCACACGCGCTCGCCCATGCTGATCCGCATCAAGGAGGAAGTGTTCGCTTACGCCCAACGCCTTTCGCCCGCCTACTTCGAGAGCACGCTCTCCGGGAAGATCGCGCACAAGGCCGTCATGCTGCCCGATCAGATGTTGGCGCTGTTCGACATGACAGTGTTCGACTTCGTCCCGGGCGCGATGTTCTTCGTCTTTGTCGCGGCGTATTTCTACGTCGCCAGCCCGGCGTTTTGCGCCGCGGCGGGGCTCGGCATCGTCGTCTATTTCACCGGAAGTCTTCTCCTGGGTCGCGAATGCGCCCGGCGCGCAGCCGCCAACAACGAGACGCGTGCGGCGGTAACCGGCCGGATCGTCGACGTCATCACCAACGTCCGCAACGTCTTCCAATTCGCGAATCAGGCCGTCGAAGATCGCGAGCTGACAACGTACACCGGTGAGGAGCGGGAGCGGCGCATGGCGCTCTATCGCTCGGTGGTACGCCTGCGATGCTCACAGTATGTCATGGACATCCTCATGTGGATCGGCTTCGTGGGTGGCGCGCTGTACGGCTGGGTGCATGGGCGCATGACTGCGGGAGACTTCGTCATGGTGACCACGCTCACCGGCTCCCTGCTGCAGACGGCTTACACGCTGGGCCAGCGCATTCCGGATTTCTACGATCAGCTCGGCTCGGCGATCGAGAGCATCGATACGCTGATCGTGCCCGCGACGGTCCGGGACGACCCCGGGGCGGGCACGTTGTCCGTCACGAGCGGAGCCATCCACTTCGAGCGGATCGCCTTTGCCTACGAGCCGCGGGGGCGAGGACGCGGCTCGCGCAACATCGTCCATGATTTCGAGCTCTACATCCCGCCCGGCCAGCGTGTCGGACTCGTCGGTCCCAGCGGAGCCGGCAAGACCACGCTGATGGGGCTGCTGCTGCGCATGCACGATGTGACGGGCGGCGCCATCCGGATCGACGGAACTGACATCCGCGACGTTACCCAGGAGAGCCTGCGGGGGGCCATCGGCCTCATTCCGCAGGATACGAACCTCTTCCATCGCAGCTTGCTCGAGAACATCCGTTACGGCCGGCCGGACGCCGCCGATGAAGAGGTGATCGAGGCCGCCAAGCGGGCGCATGCGCACGAGTTCATCGTCGAGCTCGAGCACGCGTATGACACGCTGGTCGGCGAACGCGGCATCAAGATCTCCGGCGGCCAGCGGCAACGCATCGCCATTGCGCGCGCGATCCTGCGCGATGCGCCCATCCTGTTGCTGGATGAGGCGACGAGCGCGCTCGACAGCCATAGCGAGCAGAAGATCCAGGAGGCCATGAAGGAGGCGATGGCCGGCAAGACGGTGATCGCCATCGCTCATCGTCTGAGCACGGTGATGGATATGGACCGTCTCATCGTCCTCGACCGCGGCGTCATCGTCGCGGATGGCTCACACGCGGAGCTCCTGCTCCAGGGTGGCCTCTACGCGGAGCTCTGGCGCAAGCAGTCGGGCGGCTTCAATCCGGTTGCCCGGCCGGAGGAGACGGAAGTCGGCACCGAGGCACCCGGTGCCCGGCCTGCTGCCGACCATGATGAGGTCGGAGGGATCCGCGCCCAGGGCTAAGCTCATGAGCTTGCGCCTGGGCCTCTTTGGCCGAGAAGGGATCAGCGAAGGAGGAATTCGCGCATCGCCGCGCCGATCTCGGCGGCATGCGTCTCGAGCGCGAAATGTCCGGTATCCAGGAAGCGCACCACCGCGCCGGGGATGTCGCGTTTGAACGCCTCGGCGCCCGGCGGCAGGAAGAACGGATCATTTTTGCCCCAGATTGCCAGGAAGCGCGGCTCGTGAGTCCTGAAATACTTCTGAAAGGCGGGATAGAGCGCGACATTGTTGCGGTAGTCACCAAACAGGTCGAGCTGCAACTCGTCGGCGCCGGGTCGGGCGAGATAGAAGTTATCGAGCGAGTAGCCGTCCGGTGACACTACCGCCGGGTCGGGGACGCCGTGCGTGTATTGCCAGATCGTCGTCTCAGGCTTGAGGAAAGCACGCAGCGCTTCGCGATGGGCGGACGATGGATCCTCCCAATAGGCCCGGATCGGATTCCAGCCGTCGCTCAGGCCCTCCTCGTAGGCATTGCCGTTCTGCGAGATGAGCGCGGTGATCCGCTCCGGGTGCTTCAGGGCGATACGGAAGCCCGTCGGAGCGCCGTAATCGAAGACATAGACCGCAAAGCGGTCGAAGCCGACGATCTCGGTGAATCGGCTTATCGTGTCCGCGATTTTTTCGAAGGTGTAGCCGCGCCCCGGCATGTCAGACCGTCCGAACCCGGGCAGATCGGGAGCGATCATGTGGAACCGATCGGCGAGCAGGGGAATGAGGTCGCGAAACATGTGGCTCGCGCTCGGAAAGCCGTGCAGCAGCAGCAGCTTCGGCGCATTTGCCGGGCCCGCCTCGCGATAGAAGATCTTGCAACCGTCGACGTCAGCTGTTCGATAGTGGAGGGTAGTCATGGGGTCTCTCCTGCAGGCTCTCGTCGCCTGGTGTGGGTTCAACGGACCGTGTTCGCCCCGATCGCCTCGCGGATGATGTCCACGACCACAGCGGGCTCAGTCACCAGAGGAGCGTGATCGACGGCATGGGAATGCACGCGAGCCTGCATCCGCTCCGCCATGAAGCGCTGCGTTTCGTGAACGATCATGCGGTCCTGCTCTGCCACCAGGAACCAACTCGGCCGATCCCTCCAGAGCGGTCGCTCCATGCGAACGGTGATGCAGGCGGGAGAGATCGGTCGCTGGACTGCGGCGAGCAGGGAAAGTCGCTCAACGGGCGCATTGGGGGCGAAGGCCGTCGCAAAGGCGGTATCGGGCAGATAGATCAGCCCATGGCTGTCGGGAGCCAGCTTCGGCGCCTGCGGGTGCGGTTGTGCACGATAGAACACATCCGCAACCGTCTCACCCTCGTCCGGGGCAAGGGCCGCCACGTAGACCAGCGCCTTCACTCTCTCGTCGCGCACCGCTCCAATGACAGCACCGGCGTAAGCGTGGCCTGCCAGCACCACGGGGCCCTGTACGCGCTCCACCGTGCGGTTGAGCGCTGCCACGTCATCGGCAAATGAAGTCAGCGGCAGCGGTGCCGCCACTACTTTGATGCCTTGGGCAGCCAGCGGCCCGATCACCTGCGCCCAGCTGGAGCCGTCGGCCCAGGCGCCATGGACGAGTACGACGCTCGTGTCATTCGCGGACATCGCGAGCTCTCCTCTTCGGGGATAGTAACCAGATTAAATAGCATATAATGGTTACTATACGGCGCGTAACTTGTCAAGGCTGATTTCATTGGTTATGAATGCTGGTCAGGGCGAGGACCATCCGCCCGCGAACCGGAGAACTGATGGGCCCGCACGGTCCCGCGATCTTCATCGGCGATGCGCCAGGATTGGATTTTCTGAATTCGGTGGCGACGCCGGCTGATGCGACCATAGATTGGATCGATGACGGCGCGGGGTTGCTGCGCTGGCTCGAGCAGGCGCAGCTCGTGCCGGCTGATGTGCTCAGGAGGATTCGAAAGCAGGCTCGTCCAGGAGAGCTCGACACGATCGCGGCTCAGGCCCGGAGCCTGCGCGAATGGTTCAGAGGCTTCGTGCTGAAGCACAAAGGCCATCCTCTCGCATTGGTGGATCTTGCCGAGTTGCAGCCGCTGAACCGACTGCTCGGGAGGGACGAAGCTTACTATCGGATCGTCCTGCAGCCCAGTGGCAGGCCTGCGGCTCTGAAGCTGCAGGTCGAGCGTCACTGGCCCTCGCCGGAGGCGCTACTGCTGCCTATCGGCGAAACGCTCGCGCGTTTGCTTTGCGCCGAGGACTTTTCCAACGTGAGGGCCTGTCAGAGGCCCGGCTGCACCCTGATCTTCGCCGACCATACCCGTGGTCACGTTCGCCGCTGGTGCAGCATGGGCATCTGCGGCAATCGGGTGAAGCAGGCTGCGCACCGGCAGCGAGTCAAGTCGAGCCATCAAACCCGGTGACGTTCTCACTCCAAGCCGGCAATGTGCAATCATGTGCCGCCGTAGTCCAGCCATCCAAGGTTACGCCTTCATGACAACATTCGAGTTCCTCCGGCACGAGCCCGTCATTCAGGATTACAAGAAGGGTCAGACTATTTTCAAGCAGGGAGATCCCGGCTCGGATCGCATGTTCGCGGTGCTCGAGGGTGTCATCGAGATCCAGATCGGCTCTCAAACTGTCGAGCGTGTGCAGCCCGTGCATGTCTTCGGCGAGATGGCGCTCATCGACCAGCAGCCGCGCAGCGCCACGGCGATCGCGGCCGTCGACAGCCGCATCGCGGTGGTCGACCGGAAGCGCTTCCTGCGCTTGGTCGAACAGGCTCCCCATTTCGCGCTCAACATGATGCAGGTGATCAGCGAGCGGCTGCGCCGCGCGAGCGCGCACTGATATCCGAGGTCGCAGCTAGGCGGGCTCCGGTCTCGCACGGTCCACGTGGTAGATCTCAAACGCGCCGTAGTCCTTCGCGAGCGGCATGCGTCCCACATAGCTCAAGGATAGATCACCGACGCCATAGGCTGCGGTCACGGCGGCGAACGCACCGCTTGCATAGACCTGTCCGGGCGGTGTGATCGGCTCTATGCGCGCCGCACGACTGGTATGGGGCCCGGTGTATGTGATCGACCCGGTAAGGGGATTGTAGCCCCTGTAAACCGGGCCCGAATGCAAAGCGATGCGGATGCTCATCGCCTCCGGCAGTCCGCGTGCGCTCCAGTCGGTACGCTTCACCAGATCGCTCAATTGCAGCGCGAACCGCGCCGCTTCGTGCACTCTCGCAAACACCATGTACAGGCCGTCGCCGCTGGTTTCCGCATGGTCGGGGCGCTGATCCGCCCGCGCGCTCAGATCCGCGATGGCTCCCCAGAATTGGGTGACGAAGTTGGCGGTCTGATCCTCACTCAATCTGCTGTAGCCCACGACGTCGGCGAACAGCATGGCCCGGATCTCATGAGAGAAGCCGTCCGGCAGGTGTTCGTTTTCATCCAGTCCCGCCACTGCCTGCACTTCGTCGGATGCAGTGCCCGGAGGCAGGGAGACCTCTTTGACCTCGATAGCCTGTGTGCGCCAGAGCTGCATCAAGGCGCTGGCGGCGTCATCATGCAGGCGTCCTTCATCGTTCCGGACCACGAGGCCCGAGAGGTGAGCGTCCAGGACTTGCGCGCGAAGCCGCGCCTTGCCGGACACGATCAGGCTGGCGTACTCGAAAGTCGCGGTACTGCCGCGGGCGCGGTGATCGCTGGTGATGGTCACGGAGGTCGCGTGCGACAACACACGCTCGAAGCGGTGCTGCCAGGTGCCGGCGCCGCTGATCCTCGCGAAATCGGCCGCCGGGAACGGCAGCACGACATGGGTCTCACCGCCAAAGTCCTGCATGGCATCGAGGAAGAGAATGTCGGTGGCAGAGGCGGCCGATCCGTACGCTGCCAGCGGCAGCACGGATTTGAGGTGGCGACGAATCTCAGCCGCGACGTCGCCCTCCGCCAGGAAGCGCGGGAATCTTACCTCCGCACCGGTCAGCGGATCGATCAGGTAGCCCGTGTACATCAGCAGTGGCGGAACCTGCAATGCCTCGGCAGTCCAAGCGAGGTCACCAGGCAGATACCGCGCCAAAAGCGCCGCCTGGCGTCGCGTGCTGGCAAGGTTGCCGTGGCTGCCGGCGGCGAGCTGCGCGGCGCGTGCGTAGTTTGCCGCTGCCTCGGCGCTCTCGCCCATGATGAGCGCAGCCTCTCCCAAGGTCGCGGCAAGCCAATAGTCGTTTGGCTGCGCTTCCAGAGCACGCAAGCAATGCGCGCGCACCTCGTGCGCGATCCGTCGCGCACTGGCGAGTTCACCCTGCAGTACCGCGAGTGCGGCGGCGTTGATACCGGTGTAGGCGACATCTGCCGCGGACCCGCCGGAGCGCGCATCCTCGTATGCTCGTTGATAGATGCCAAAGGCGGCGCCGAGGTGCCTGGCACGGCCGGCTGCATCGGCGGCCCTGAGCGCCAGGTCCTTGTGGGTGCGCGCCAGGATGCCCAGCGTCTCCGCATCGGCGTGGCCAGCGTCGGCAAGCTCGCGCAGCAGCTTGTTGGCCCGTTCGGTGTCACCACTGCGGGCGGTCGCAAGGCCCTTGAGTTGCCGCAGTCTGAGGCTGTGCGGCCACAGGGCGAGCCCCTCCTGCACCGCGTTGTAGGCGAGCAGGGGTTCACCGTGACGCAGATGCTGGTCGACAGCGTCGATCGACTCGATTTCTGTCATCGCGCCTCCGGGCCCGCGAACACGTGGGGCGATCCAATCGCTAGTTGCCTTTGCTCTCCAAGAGACAGAATCCGTTACCGAACGGGTCGGCGCAGAATGCAATGGAGCCATGCGCGGGGTCTTCAAAGGATTGCTCCTTGACTGCCCCTGCTCGTATCGCTCGGTCGAGCGCGGCCTTCAAATCGTCGACGTGGAAATCCAAGTGCACTGGCGTCCAGTGACGATCGTAGTGCCGCACGTCCCGTGTGCTCGGGGAAGGTTTACTTTGCTCGCTCTTCTCCAGAAGAGTGATCGACGTTCCGCCGGCCTCCAACACGGCGACTCCCGGATAAGGTTCCGACGTCTTGGTGAACCCGAAGGCATCGGCGTAGAAACGGATTCCGCGCATCAAGTCAGGAACATCGATACATATCTCGATCCTGATCATCGAGTCCGCGACTATTCCCACTCAATGATCTCCTGGCGTCGTAACTCATTGCTGCGAAAGAAATTCCAGAAGCGCGGTACCCTCAATACCGTCAGGAATACCGACAGCAAGCTTCGCTTCGTGGCGATAGGATGGATTCCGAACAACCGATATCGGTACGGCATCACTTCAGTCCTCGAGCTCCTGATTTCGCAGCCACTCGGCCCAAGCGTCATCCTGCACCCGATAGTCGCCGTAATCCATTCGCAGCACCAAGTCGGCGTCCTGCAGCCGGCGCAGCGCTTGCTGGGGTACGTTCTTCGCGACCGACTCATTGAGTCCGAGCGCAGCTCCGAGCCGCCCGCGCGACGACTCCGAGAAGAGATCGGTGACGCCGGAGACAATCAGCCGCAGCAATTCGCGGTCGGCAGGTAGCAGGCGGTGCCAAGTGCTGACGAAGTTAGCATCACTAAAGACATGCGCCTCGGTATCGACAAGCGCCGCTTTCGAGCCTAGATCCGCGTAGGCGAGATACCGACTGAGGTATCGCCGAAAGAACTCGGGTGTGCGCTTCAAGGACCCGAACGCGGCTAACGCATCTTTCTGCGCAAGCGGGTACCTCGACAGCCGGTTGACCTTCACTACCATCGCCCGGACGAATTCCTCGCCGAGCAGCTCAAATGGCTCGAGTGGCGCCCAATTGTAGAATGGCTCCGTGGAACGGCCGAACATACGGCGCAGCGTCGCTTCTGAGCTGCCGGCGAAAATCACCTTGATGTTGTGCTTGCGCCCGTCGAGACTCGCGCGTAGCGAGTGTGCCAGGTCTGTGTGCGCGGACTCAGCGAGAACTTGAGCCTCATCCAGTACCAAAAGCATCCTGCGATTTGGCTTGTCGAAACCGCGAATGAGCTCGGTGAGCCGCGGAGTTACCGCGGGCTCGGTGCCGCCCAGTTCCGCCTCAAGGCTACCCGCCGCCATCCCCACCACTTTCGCCGATGCCTTGATGCTCTTGAGCGGTCGCTTGAGAGTCTTCGCGAGCTTGCGCAAGCCGGTGGGCTTAAGTGCCCGGGTGAGCGCTGCCAAGAACGCGGGCGCAGGCTGGCTCCTCGCATCCCAGAGATTCAGGTATACCGTGAGGTACCCGGCGTCGCGCGCAGCTGGGATGAGGTCCTGTTCGAGGAACTCTGATTTTCCCATCCTCCGCTTGGCGAATAGTGCGCGGGCGGACGAGAGGCCTACGTCGAAAACCTGAAGATACTTCGCAGCAAGCTCAGGCCGCGGGTAGTGCCAAGGATCTGCCGGGGTCGTCGCTCGGGTCATCGGTATCCAAAAGTATCTCCACGTCCGGAAGTATTATACTTCATGATACCTTTTTGTACTACACGTCCCGGCGTCGAAGGTGAGGGCGGCCGCGACAACTGCAGACGCGCGGCATCGAACCACCGCGCTGACTATGGCATGCTCGGGAAGCGCCCTGGTCACTCCCACTCTATCGTTGCGGGAGGCTTGCCTGATATGTCGTAGACGACACGGGAGATGCCGGCGACTTCGTTGACGATGCGGCGGGAGACGTGGGCGAGGAATTCGTAGGGCAGGCGTGCCCAGTGGGCGGTCATGAAGTCGATGGTTTCGACGGCGCGCAGGGCGATGACGTAATCGTAACGGCGGCCGTCGCCCATGACGCCGACTGAGCTTCACCGGCAGGAACACGGCGAACGCCTGACTGGTTCGATCGTAGAGATCGTGCTTGCGGAGCTCGTCGATGAAGATCGCGTCGGCGCGGCGCAGCAGGTCGGCGAATTCCTTGCGGACCTCGCCGAGAATCCGGACGCCGAGGCCGGGGCCGGGGAAGGGGTGGCGATACACCATCTCTCGTGGCAGGCCGAGCTCGACGCCGAGTCGGCGAACCTCGTCCTTGAAGAGCTCGCGCAGCGGCTCCACCAGCTTCAGGTGCATCTTCTCCGGCAGGCCGCCGACGTTGTGGTGTGACTTGATGACGTGGGCCTTGCCGGTGCGCGCGCCGGCCGACTCGATGACGTCGGGATAGATCGTGCCCTGGGCCAGGAAGCCGACACGCCGCGAGCTTCCGCGCCTCCTCATCGAACACTTCGACGAAGGTTCGCCCGATGATTTTGCGTTTCGCTTCAGGATCCGTCGACGCCGGCGAGTGCCGCCAGGAATCGCGCCTCGGCATCGACCCGGATGACGCGCACACCCAGATGCTCCGCGAAGGTGGCCATGACCTGGTCGCCCTCGTGGAGACGCAGCAGGCCGTGATCGACGAAGACGCAGACCAGTTGGTCGCCGATCGCACGATGCAGCAGGGCCGCAACCACCGAGGAGTCGACGCCACCCGACAGGCCCAACAGCACCTTGCCGCTTCCGACCTGGGCGCGGACCCGCTCGATCGCGTCATCGATGATGTTGCCGGTGCTCCAGAGCGCGTCGCAGCCGGCGATCTCGCGCACGAAGCGCTCCAGGAGACGCGCGCCTTGAGTGGTATGGGTGACCTCGGGATGGAACTGCACACCGTAAAACCGCCGATGCTCATCCGCCATCGCCGCGAACGGGATCGAGCCGGTAGATGCCGTGACTGTGAAGCCTTGGGGGAGGGCGCCGACACGATCGCCGTGACTCATCCAGACATCGAGAACCGGCCGGCCGCCGCCATCGCGGCGGTCTTCCAGGTGATCGAGCAGCCGGCTTTCGCCGGTCACCGTCACTTCGGCGTAGCCGAACTCCCGCTCCGTCGAGCCTACGACGCGGCCACCGAGCTGCTGCGCCATCGTCTGCATGCCGTAGCAGATGCCCAATACGGGTACACCGAGCCCGAACACTGCCTCGGGCGCCTTCGGCGGATTGGCGTCGGTGACGGATTCCGGACCGCCGGAGAGAATCACGCCCCGAGGTTGGAATGTGCGTACCTCCGCGTCCGTGATGTCCCAGGGATGAATCTCGCAGTAGACCCCGAGCTCGCGCACGCGGCGCGCGATGAGCTGCGTGTATTGCGCTCCGAAGTCGAGGATCAGAACGCGGTGGGCGTGGATATCCGCGTGTGTCGCCGTGGAAGGCGCGGGTCGGGCAACGCTGGCCATGGGCTCCTAGGACACCCGGTAGTTGGGCGCCTCTTTCGTGATGGAGACGTCGTGTACGTGGCTTTCGCGGACGCCGGCATTGGTGATGCGAACGAACACGGGACGGGTGCGCATATCGGTGATGTTGCGGCTGCCCGTGTAGCCCATCGCCGCCCTGAGGCCGCCCGCGAGCTGCTGCAGGATCTGGACGACGCTGCCCTTGTAAGGGACTCGGCCCTCGACCCCCTCCGGGACCAGCTTCTCGAGCTCCGTCGAGGCGTCCTGGAAGTAGCGGTCGGCGGAGCCGTGGCGCTCCGCCATGGCTCCGAGCGAGCCCATGCCGCGATAAGACTTGTAGGAAGCGCCCTGGTAGAGCTCGACCTCGCCGGGTGACTCCTCGGTTCCGGCGAAGAGGCTCGCCGATCATGACGGCGTGAGCGCCAGCGACGATCGCCTTGGCGATGTCGCCGGAGAAACGGATGCCGCCGTCGGAGATCACGGGCACATCGCTGTTGCGCAGTGCTTCCGCGACGTTTGCGACTGCGGAGATTTGCGGAACACCAACGCCAGCAACGATGCGCGTCGTGCAGATCGAGCCCGGTCCGATCCCGACCTTCACGCCATCAGCCCCCGCGGTCACGAGCGCGAGCGCAGCCTCGCTGGTCGCGATGTTGCCCGCGATGACTTGTTGCTGATCGCCCCACTGAGACTTGATGCGCTCCACCGTGGCGATGACGCCCCGCGAGTGTCCATGGGCGGTATCGACGACCACCAGGTCGACTCCCGCCTCGCGCAGCGCCGCTACGCGATCCATGGTGTCGGGAGTGGTCCCTACCGCGGCGCCAACACGGAGCCGGCCGGTCTCATCTTTGCAGGCCCGCGGGAATTCCGTCGCCTTCTGGAAGTCCTTCACCGTGATCATGCCGGTGAGCTCGTGATCGCCGTTGACGACCAGCACTTTCTCGATGCGGTGCTTGTGCAGCAGCGCCAGCACCTCTTCCTTGGGCGCGGTCTCGCGCACGGTGATCAACCGCTCCTGCGGCGTCATCACCGAGGAGACCGGCGCATCGAGCTTTTTCTCGAACCGCAGGTCGCGGTGCGTGACGATGCCGACCGCCTTTTTCCCGACGACCACCGGCACGCCGGAGATGCCGCGCGAGCGCGTGAGGTCGAGCACCTCACGGATGGTCGTATTGGGGGAGACGGTGATCGGGTCCTTGATGATGCCGCTCTCGAACTTCTTCACGCGGTCGACCTCGCGGGCCTGCGCCTCGATGGTCATACTCTTGTGAATGATGCCGATGCCGCCTTCCTGGGCGATGGTGATGGCGAGGCGGGCCTCGGTGACCGTGTCCATGGCGGCCGAGAGCAGCGGAAGGTTGAGCCAGATGCGGCGGGTGACGCGCGTCCCCAAGTCGACCTCCCGGGGCAGTATCTCCGAGTAGGCCGGGACGAGGAGGACGTCGTCGAAGGTGAGGGCTTCTTCGAGGATTCGCATAGCTAATTCTACGCACGAAGGGCGCCGCGGTAAACCTCATGCTATGGTGACCCGCCATGCCCGCCGACCTCTTCCCAGGCACCGAGCCCGATGCCGCGCCCGGACGCAGCGTCTACACGGTCTCGCGCCTCAACCAGGAGGTGCGGGTGCTGCTCGAGCGGGGCCTGGGGGTCGTCTGGGTGGAGGGGGAGCTCTCGAACTTCACCCAACCCACTTCCGGCCACTGGTACTTCTCGCTGAAGGACCGCGGCGCACAGGTGCGCTGTGCAATGTTCAGATTGAAGAACACGGTGCTGGGGTTCACGCCCAAGGCCGGCCAGCAGGTCATTGCGCGCGGACGCGTGAGTCTCTACGAGCCGCGGGGCGAATACCAGCTCATCGTCGACCACCTGGAGGAGGCTGGCGTCGGCGCGCTGCAGCGTGCGTTCGAGCGACTGAAGGCGAAGCTTGCCGCCGAAGGACTGTTTGCGAGCGAGCGCAAGCGCGCCCTGCCGCGCTTCCCGCGGCGGATCGCGGTGGTGACGTCACCGTCGGGGGCGGCCGTGCGCGATATCCTCAACATTCTGGCGCGCCGTTTCCCGCCGGCCGCGGTACTGGTGTATCCGACTGCCATGCAGGGTGCGGCTGCCGCGCCGGCAATCGTGCAGGCGCTGCAGCTGGCGTCCGCGCGTATGGACTGCGACGTGCTGATTCTGGCGCGGGGTGGAGGCTCACTGGAGGACCTTTGGTCTTTCAATGACGAGCGGGTGGCGCGGGCCATTCGCGCATGTGCGGTTCCCGTAGTCACCGGGATCGGCCATGAGATCGACTTCACCATCGCCGACTTCGCGGCGGATGCGCGCGCGCCGACACCATCCGGAGCTGCAGAGCTGGTCGCGCCTGACAGAGTTGCCTGCCTGGAGACTCTGTCACGGATGGAGGGGCGGATGACTGCGTGCTTGCGGCGCGAGCTGCGCGCCGTCTCGAGCCGGCTCGCGGCCGTGAGTATTCGCCTCAAGCAGGCGGATCCGGGCATGCGCCTGGCGCATCAGGCGCAACGCCTCGACGATCTCGAGCAGCATCTCGCGAGCGCCACCATGGGAGTGCTGCATGCGTATCGGCATCGATTGACCGAGGCCCGATCGAGACTCATGCAGCGCTCGCCGGAGCACCTGGTTCGCGAGTGCCGCCGTCGGACGGATGTCTTGCGGACGCGGTTGCAGCATGCGGCGGAGCAGCATTTGTCGCGTCTGTTGCATCGGGTGGCGCTGGCCGGGAAAACCCTGGATATGGCGAGTCCCCTCGCGACGCTGGCGCGCGGCTTCGCGATCGTGACGCGGGCGGACGGTACGCTGGTTACCGATGCCGGCTCGGTCCCGGTGGGTGAGGAGATCGAGGCGCGTCTGGCGAGCGGTCGCCTGCGCGCCAAGGTGACCGGGTCGCAGGATTCCTGACGGGGACCGTACGGTGCCGGGCGATATCGCTTTCATGCGCCTCGCGCTCGAGCAGGCCGACACGGCACGGGCTGCCGGCGAGGTCCCGGTTGGCGCGGTGTTGGTCAGCGGGGATCGCGTGATCGCCACCGGGGCGAACCGTCCGATCGCAGCCAGCGATCCCACGGCACACGCGGAGATAGAGGCGCTGCGCTCAGGAGGGCGGACGCTGGGCAGCTACAGGCTCACTGATACGACTTTGTATGTGACGCTGGAGCCCTGTCCAATGTGTGCGATGGCGATGGTCCATGCGCGCGTTCGCAGGCTGGTATTCGGCGCCTGGGATCCGCGCGCGGGAGCGGCGGGCAGTGTGACCGACATCTTCGCGCTGCCGGGACTCAACCACAGAGTCGACGTGTTCGGTGGCGTGTTGATGGAGGAGTGCGCCAGCCTCCTCAGGGAATTCTTCGCCGAGCGGCGCGGCTGAAAGTGGACGCTCGAAGTCGGCCCAGCTTGCGTGCTCGGCAGACTCGGTGGTCATGGTTGCTGAGACGCCGTGGGGGTGAGTCGACCCGAATGTCCTGGCGCGTCAGAAGGCGCTGCCCCGGCTGGTCGATGACGGCTCCGTCTCAGCGACCGTCATGTGCGGCACGCCATCGTCGGGCTGCCACTCCAGGAGCTGCATGAACTGGCGCACGTGCGCGACGTACTCGACCGGCTGCCATCCCTGCGCATAACCACACTTGGCGCGGGCAAACCAGCGGGGCTCTGCGAGCTTGGGCATCTCCGTGCTGACCTCGGCCCATGAATCCGGGTTCTTGCCGAGCATCTGGGCGATGATCCGCGCGTCCTCCACGTGCCCGAAACCGACGTTATAGGCCGCCAGGGTGAACCAGGTGCGATCAGGCTCGGGGATGTGCGTTGGTACCATGCTACGCACCTCAGCGAGGTAGCGCGCTCCGGCAAAGATGCTCTGACGCGCGTCCGTACGGTTTTTGATGCCCATCGCCTGTGCGGTGTTGGAAGTCAGCATCATGACGCCCATGGCGCCGTTCGGGGAGCTTGCCTGCGGGTCCCAGCGCGACTCCTGGAAGCCGATGGCGGCGAGCAGTCGCCAGTCGAGCCCATACTGGGCGGCGGCCTGTTCGAACCAGGAGCGGTAGAGCGGCAGGCGCTGCGTCAGAGAGGCCTGGAAGAGGCGCAGCTCCTCGTACTGGAAGGAGCTCGTATCCCCGGAGTCCTTGTGCATGAGGCGAGGGAGCTCACCGGAGGTGTTCTCGACCCGGAAGAAGCGATTCACCGCCTGGAGGAGGTCATCGTCTCCCGAGCGCACGATCCACTGGACCGGGCGTTTCTCGGGCAGGCCGAAACCCACTCTGATGTCCGGATAGAGATGATGGGCGTAGGAGTATGTCCGGGCATCGACGATCGCATAGCGCGCCTGTCCGGAATCCACATCTTCCAGCGGGTCCGCGGAGCTCGGTGCCGTTTCCACCCAGGTGAGGCGCGGCGCCAGGATTTGCTTCATTCTCGCGAGCAGCTGCTCCTGAGCGCTGCCGGCTTGGACGGCGAGCCGGGCGGTCTCGAGCTGCAGAGTGTCGCGCGGCTGAGTCTCATCGCGACGGTAGACCACCAGCTGGGGAATCTCAGCATAGGGTGTCGCCGCCTTCCCGACCCGCCACCAGGCCGCGCCGGCAGTGAGTTGCGCCGCCGCAATATCGGCATGGCCCGAGGCCAGCTCCGAGCGGACGGCGGCCTCATTGGGGACGGTGTAGATCTTGAGGCGCACGCCCAGCTGAGCGGCAAACCGGCTCGCCAGGTCGTATTCCAGGCCCTCGGGTCCCTGGGCGCCCAGGTAGTAGCAGGTCGGCAGGTTCAGGGTCACGACCCGCAGCTCACCGCTGGCGCGGATCCGCTGCAGGGCGGAGGGGGTGGGCGAGCAGCTTGCGAGCATCGCGGTGGCCGCGATCGCGATCGCCACCCTCCCTTTGGCAGGCCGGAGATGTCTACGGGCGCCCGTCTGCGTCAATGCAAATCCCCACTGGCCTCAAAAGCTTGGGCTAGAATACCAGCTCGCCGCCCCTGGGTCCCGCCACGTACGCCCATTAACCATAATGCGGCGTTTCAAGGGATTTTGGGTAGGGACGGAGAGGTACCGAAGCGGTCATAACGGCGCCGACTCGAAATCGGATGGTCGGGTAAAACCGGCACGTGGGTTCGAATCCCACCCTCTCCGCCATTTCAAAAAAATACTTAAAAATCAATAAATTACACGCGTCGACCTACCATCTGATCTGACGCCTCGAATGTCCGCGAAAGTCTGCGAAAGGCTAATGAACTCCGGTGCTTACCGTGCTGCGGCGATGGTCTGAGGTAGGCCGCTGACGGCCGCCCGATGCCGGAGCGTTCCAGGGGCAGCCACAGATTTATTGGGGTAGATTTTTGGGGTAGAAATGCTGTTCGGCAAACTCGGACGCCAGATACCCCAAATTGGATCTACCCCAAACAAACATCGCCGCGGGCACGAGGGTCTTGAAGGAGGACCAATGCGGCGATGCGCGCCGAAACGGTTCGGCGCGCGGTGAATTTAGAGTCGACCTCGACACCAATAGTCCTCTGTAGCGGCCGGTCAGACCTCAGCGGCTTGAGAACCGGTTCTCGTTGCGAATAATTCGTCTAGTTCGTATAATGCACTCGTTCGGAGGACTTGGGTATGAGCAACGCGGTCAGCGCGAAGGTCGCATCGCGTAACCAGCAATAGCGGTAGTCCCAGTTCATGGTGCTGCCAGGCACCTCGGGCAGACCGAGCGTGGCGGCCGCAATGAGCCCGCCAGTTCTCTGGTGAACCAGCGCCTTGAGGGTGATCAGTGATCGCTTCACTGCTTTCGGCCAGGGGCAAGGCTTGTCGAAGCGGCCGATCCACTCTTGCCAAAACTGCATCGTCGCCTTCAGCGCGATCTCCGGGTCACGCTGCTTCGGCGGCGGCTCCGAGGAACTGCCATAGGACAGCGCGAACTCGAAGCGCTGCCCGGCAGCCACCTCGAAGCGCGCCGAAGCGTCGGGGCCTTCGGTATCGATTGGCGTCGACGCATGGAGAGCCACCAGATCCGGCCCGACGTCGGCGACGAAGCAGTCTTCGCTGCGCCGACTCCACGGCGGCATGAGGCCATAATCGAAGCGCAGCCGCAGCTCGAAGCGCATCGGCACCAGGCCCCGTACGCCCTCTACGATGCGCACCAGCGAAGAGTGGTGCCCGCGCATCGGCATGAAATCCAGCAACCGCACCGTCCCGGATACCGTGTCGAATGTGGTTTCGAGGACCAGCGTATCGCCACGATAGCGGCGCTGAATCCCGTTCAGTTGCGCCTGGGGGGCGATCCGCCAGAAGCCGTTCTGCTCATCTCCGAGCAGAGCGCAAAAGCAGGCGTTGCTGTCGAAACGCGGCCAGCAGAGGAAGTCCACCGAACCGTCACGCGAGATCAACGCGCCGGTCTCGCCGTCTCCTACGAATCCGTAATCTTGGATCGGCGATGCCATCGGGGCTGTTGGCCGCGCGGAGGCGTCGACTCTCGACGCTAGCGCGCACGGCCGAGGACGGCGGCGCTTGCGACAACTCCGAGAAGCATGAGCGCTGCGCCGACTCGCAGCCAAGCGGGGTTGAATCCGATCACCTCACGATGGGCCTGCGTGTCAAAGCGCCCATGCGCCCCGGGATCGCCGGAGACCGGCTCAAACAGATTATCCGGCCGATCGGGGCGTGCTGGCTCTGCCGTCAACTGGCCCTCATAGCCTTCGGTCGCGAGAATGCGGTCTCCAAGTCGCGGAAAAAACAGGGTTCCGATGATCGCCTTCAGCGCGGAGTGGCCGATCCAAAGCTCGCGCGGCGCGTTGCGAGCCGCGCGCACGATTTGGCGCGCAATCGCCTCCGGTTGATAGATCGGTGGCACCGGCTGGAGCCGCTTGTGCATGCGGCTGCGCGCCCAGTCGAATTGTGGCGTATTCACGGCCGGCGGTTGCACCATGGAAAGGCGCACCCGGCTCTTGTCGTGCTCGAGCTCGCTGCGCAGCGCGTCCGTGAAGCCGCGGATCGCGAACTTTGCCCCACAGTACGCCGATTGCAACGGGATGGCGCGATAGCTCAGCGCCGAACCGACCTGCACGATAGTTCCGTGGTTGCGCGGCCGCATGTGCTTGAGAGCGGCCATCGTGCCGTAGACTTGCCCAAGGTAGGTGACCTCGGTCACCCGGCGGAACTCGTCCGGCTTGATCTCGTGAACAGGCGAGAAGATCGTCGCCATGGCATCATTGACCCAGACGTCGATCTTGCCCCATTCGGCAACCACCCGATCGGCCGCCGCCGACACCGCCTCCGCATCGGCGACGTCGACCGGCAGAACGAGGGCACGGCCACCCACGGCTTCGACATCTCGCTGCGCGGCCTCCAGGCCCCTGCGGCCACGGGCGATGAGGCCCACGTTGAATCCCCTCCGGGCGAAGGCGATTGCCGTCGCGCGTCCGACGCCGGCTGAGGCCCCGGTGATGACCACAGTGTCTGTCCCACGCTCTGTCAAGTCGACCTCGTTCTCATCATCTAGCGACAGCGGCATGTGCCATCAAACCTAACTGGACGGCGTATGAATTGTTCCCGAGCCGCCGTTCAGTCAGGGAATAAGTTTCTCACTCGCGCCAGCGCCAGAGCGATGATCATGGCGGCATTGCTGCGTCGCGGTCTCTACGACTGCCGAGCTTACCGCTGACATGACTTTAGGATGAGTCCGACCGACCTTCGCAGGACCATGATGATACAAAGGAGCGTTTGGGCGAGGAGTTTTTAAGTCCATGCGCATTGCGCAAATAGCCCCTTTGCACGAAGCCGTCCCACCGAAGCTTTACGGCGGCACGGAGCGGGTGGTGTCGTACCTGACCGAGGAGCTGGTTGCGCTCGGACACCAGGTGACACTGTTCGCAAGCGGGGATTCGGTCACTTCGGCTCGCCTGCACGCGGCCTGGCCGTGCTCGCTGCGGCTCGATCCGAATATTCGGGACGTGATCGCACCGCACATGCTGATGCTGGAGGAGGTACGTCGTCATGCCGAGGAGTTCGACGTGCTGCACTTCCATCTCGATTACTGGCCATTCTCGATGTTCAGCCGGCAGCAGGTCCCGTTCGTCACGACGCTGCATGGGCGACTCGACCTTCCCGAGCTGCAGCCGATATTCAACGCCTTTCTCAGCGTGCCGGTCGTTTCAATCACCAATTCTCAGCGACTGGCGCTGCCGCAGGCGCGGTTCGTAGCCACCGTGCCGCACGGGGTGCCCGAGCGGAGCTTGGCGTCGGGGCCGCCGGCCACACGGACTTACCTCGCATTTCTCGGCCGCATTGCGCCGGAGAAGGGGCCGGACCGAGCAATTCGGATCGCGCGTGCTTGCGGCATCCCGCTCAAGATCGCTGCCAAGGTGGACAAGGCCGACCAGCATTACTTCGATGCGATCATGCGGCCGATGCTCGATTCGCCAGGCGTCGAGATGATCGGGGAGATTGGCGAACGCGAGAAGCCGGCGTTCTTGAGCGGTGCAGTGGGCTTGCTGATGCCGATCGAATGGCCGGAACCCTTCGGTTTGGTGATGGTTGAAGCCATGAGTTGTGGCACCCCTGTGATCGTATTCAATCGCGGTTCGGCTCCCGAAGTGATCGAAGACGGATTGACCGGCTTCATCGTGGAAGACGAAGCGGCCGCCATCGCGGCCGTCAAGCGTCTCGATCATCTGGACCGTGGCGCGGTGCGCGCCCGTTTCGAGCAAAGGTTCACGGCGCGTCGAATGGCGGAAGACTACCTCGCAACATACCTCAGCCTGGCGGCGGATGAACGCCCTCTCACGCGGCAGCCGCTGCGGGTCGTCAAGAGCGCCGCTGGCGGTGCGCGCTCGAATGCAGCCAAGTCGTAGTGCGGGCGAGCGGGTGAGGACATTGCAGGCACAGGCGCGTCGGCGCACGCGGAGTAGGGCGTGTCACTCGAAATCAAGATAGGCCCGCCGCAGCTCGCGATCCATCAGGGACACGCCGTGTTCTTGAGCGAGCTTGACGGCCAGATCAACTGGCCGAGCAACAAGGGTCTGTACTTCTACGACACCCGCGTGATCAGTAGCTGGACGGTGTACGCCAACGGCGAGCCTTGGGATCTGCTCAACGGCGATGCGACCACATCACTTGCTGCCCGGGTATTCCTGACCAACCGCGCCCTCCTCACGGAGCGAGGTACGATCGCGCCCCACACGCTCGGCCTCGCCCTCAGCCGTCACATCGACGGTGGCGTGCATGAGCATGTCGATCTGACCAACTACGCAGGGACCAAGGTACGCTTCAATCTCGAGATCGCGCTGCGTTGCGATTTCGCCGATATCTTCGATGTGAAGTCGGGCCGCTTCGTGCGGCGCGGCCATATCGTCACGGAATGGTCGGAGCAAGAGCAGTGTCTCACGACCACTTACCGCAACCAGGGTTTCTTCCGCGAGGTGGCGATCACGGCGCACCGCTGCGATTCGCGCGCAGTCTATGCCAATGGCCGCATCACCTTCGACGTCGAATTGGCGCCCGGGGGCACCTGGCACAGCTGCCGTTCTTACGACCTCTCGAATGGCGACCGGCGCTTTGCGGCGCCGGAGTGCGTGCGAGGCGACCAAGAGTTCCACGACACCGAGCGGCTGGTCGACTGGCAGCGCGACGTAGTCGAGATCGATGGCAGCAACGATGCATTCAGACGCCTGTTTCGGCAGGCAACCGACGATATGGCCGCGCTGCGCTTACCCGTTCAGGTCGCCGATCGCATGCCGCTCGTGCCGGCTGCGGGGCTGCCGTGGTTCGTGGCGCTGTTCGGGCGCGACAGCTTGATCGTGTCGTTGCAAACCGCTCTTGTCTATTCCGGCTTCGCGCAGGGCACGCTCGAAGTACTCGGGTCGCTGCAAGCGACAGCGCGCGACGATTATCGCGACGCGGAGCCCGGCAAGATCATGCATGAGCTTCGCCTGGGTGAGCTCGCCAAGCTCGGGCTGGTGCCGCATACGCCGTATTACGGCTCCGCGGACGACACCGCTCTATCTGATCACCCTGCATACCGCCTGGTCCTGCACCGGCGACCGTGACCTACTCGAGCGCCACCTGCCGACCGCCGAGCGGTGCCTGGACTGGATCGACCGGTACGGTGACCGCGATGGGGATGGATTTCAGGAATACGCCACGCGCTCGCCCGCCGGGCTCGAGAACCAGAGCTGGAAGGATGCCGTCGAAGCGGGTCGGGTCGCGCACGACGTCTGCCAGCCGGGTGGCTTCTTCACGTTGAATCAATTGCCAGAGCTCTACGCTGGCCTTCACAGGGAGGCGGCCAATTTCCCGGTCCAGTATCTCGGTGCTAACGTACCGCAGGCGTGGGCGGCGGGATCGGTTTTCTCAATGGTGCAGGCGATCCTCGGCTTGCAGCCGGATGCGCCGGACAGGACCCTCTATGTCGATCCGGTGCTGCCACCCTGGCTGCCCGATCTGACCGCGAGGAACCTGCGCCTCGGGGAGCAGGTCTTCGATATTCGCTTCTGGCGCTCGGACGAGGAAACACACTTCGAAGTGCTCAAAGGCGATCCGGCATGCGTTGCGCGCCGCGATGTGAAGAGCGGATTGAGGGGCCGTCCATGAGTCGCCGCCGCCGGGCCACCGCAATACCGCGGCACCCAGGAGGGGCTGGCTCGGTGTCCGGGAAACAGAGGTTCTGGGCGAAACGCATCGCCATGGCCGCGGCATGGCTGCTGCTGAGCAGTTGCGGCAGCGGCAGCCATCTGAGCTTTCTGGATCCGCAAGGCCCCGTGGCGGACATCCAGAGCAAACATTTTCTTGAAGTGCTCGGGTTGCTGGCGATCTTTGTCGCCCTGCCGGTGTTCCTGGTCACGCCCTGGTTCGCCTGGCGTTATCGATATGGCGCCAAGTCCTCGCGCTATACACCCAAGTGGGAGTTCCACGGACTCCTGAACATCGCGTGTTGGGGCGGTCCGATGGTGATCGTGGCGCTGCTGGGTGCCCTGCTGTGGGGTAGCACGCACGCCCTCGACCCGTACAAGCCGCTGGCTTCCAGGCTGCCAGCGCTGCGCGTGCAGGTAATTGGCTACGACTGGAAATGGCTGTTCATCTATCCCGACGAGGGGGTTGCCAGCATCGGCGAATTGGCGTTTCCCGCTGGGCGGCCGGTGGCGATGCAGCTCACCTCCGCCACGGTGATGCAGTCGCTGCTGATACCGGCGCTCGGCAGCCAGATCTATGCCATGGGTGGCATGGTTACCCAACTGCATCTCGAGGCGACCAAGCCCGGCCGATTCATGGGCGAGAACACCATGTACAGCGGCAACGGCTTTTCCCAGCAGAAGTTCACCGCGGTCGCGATGACGCCCGATGAGTTCCAGGCCTGGGTGCGCAAGGTCCGGGCGAGTGGCGTACTCATGAATGCAGCCGCCCTCGCGGCAATCTCGAAGCGCACGACCCGCGCGCAGCTGATTGCGGCAGTGGGGAACGCCGCATCGAGCGATGGCAACGTCTACTTCCGCGATGTGACGACGGCTCTGTTCCCTGCGGTGGTCGCGGCGACCCGAAGCGGCGCGGCGGTCGAGCCTGCCGCTCTCGATGATGAAGGTGCGGCTGCGATGTCCGCTGCCAGGAAACTCGCCGAACCCTTGACGGAGAAATTACCGTGAGTCTCGCCGGCATTCTGGCGCATCCGCTGGGGCGACTGGGCCTGCAGGCACTGCCGTTCTGGCAGATGCTGCAGCAGCCTACCGAAGCGAACGAGATCAACGGAGTCATCGCCAGCGCGGCGGCCTGCATAATGATGATCGGCGGCATCGTCACCGCTGCATTGATTACCAAATATCGCAAATGGGGCGTCTTGTGGTCAGAGTGGCTGACCAGCACCGACCACAAAAAGATCGGCATCATGTACGTGGCGCTTGCTTTCGTCATGCTGGCGCGAGCCCTGATCGAGGCGGGGCTGATGCGGGCACAGCAGGCGTTCGGTCTCGGTGGGGGCTTTTTGGCTCCCGATCACTTCGCGCAGCTCTTCAGCACCCACGGCACGATCATGATCTTCTTCATGGCGATGCCGTTTCTCACCGGTGTCATCAACTTCGTGATGCCGCTGCAGATCGGTGCCCGTGACGTCACCTTCCCCAGGCTCAACTCGATCAGCTTGGGACTGACCGCGGCCGGTGCGGCGCTGGTGATGGTCTCGCTCGCCATCGGCAAGTTCTCGACCGGCGGCTGGTTCGGCTATCCGCCCTATACCGAAGGGCAGTTCAACCCAGGGGTGGGGCCGGATTACTGGATCTGGGCCCTGTCGCTGACCGGGCTCGGCTCCACCTTCACCGGCATCAATTTCGTCGCCACCATTTGGAAGGAGCGCGCTCCGGGCATGAACCTGATGCGCATGCCGTTGTTCACCTGGACGGCGCTTTGCACCAGCATCCTGATGATGTTCGCGATGCCGCCTCTAACCGTCGCCATGTCGCAATTGGCGTTGGACCGCTACCTCGGCTTTCACTATTTCACCAATGCCTTTGGCGGCAATATGATGCATTTCGTCAACCTGTTCTGGATGTTTGGCCATCCGGAGGTCTACATCCTGATCCTGCCGTCGTTCGGCATCTACTCCGAGGTCATTTCCACCTTTTCCGGCAAGATGCTCTACGGCTACCGATCACTGGTGATGGCCACCATGGCCATCGCGATCTTATCTTTCACCGTCTGGCTGCATCACTTTTTCACCATGGGTCAGAGCGCCAACATCAACGCGGTATTCGGCATCGCCTCGATGATGATCGGCATCCCCACCGGAGTGAAGGTCTATGACTGGATGTGGACGATGTTCCGCGGCCGGATACGCTTCACGGTCCCGATGGTCTATTCGATCGGCTTCATCTTTCTCTTCGTCCTGGGCGGCATGAGCGGGATCCTGCTTGCCGATCCGGGCATCGATTACCAGGTACACAACAGCGTGTTTCTGGTGGCACATTTCCACAATGTGGCGGTGCCTGGCGTGCTGTTCGGGTTGATCGCGGGATATCATTTCTGGTTCCCCAAGGCGTTCGGCTTTCGCCTCAATGAGCGCTGGGGAATGTTCTCCGCCGTATGCTGGATTCTCGGCTTCATGCTTGCGTTCTTCCCGCTCTATGCGCTGGGGCTGATGGGTCTGCCGCGCCGCACCGTCTCATACAGCCAGCCGTCTTATGTACCGCTCGAGATGGTGGCCTTCCTGGGCGCCATCCTGGTCTTGGTGGCACTCGCCGCACTCGTCGTGCAACTGTGGGTGTCGATCGAGCATCGCAATGAGAACCGGGTGTTCGTGGGCGATCCCTGGGACGGCCGCAGTCTGGAATGGTCCGTATCGGCACCGCCGCCGGACTATAACTTCGCGGTGACTCCGGTGGTCACCGATCGTGATGCATTCACGCTGGCCAAGGAGTGCGGCAAGGCCTATCAGCGGCCCGATACCTGTGCCGATATCGAGCTGCCGAAGAATAGCGCCATAGGTCCGGTGCTGGCTGCCATCGGGTTTGCAGTCGCCTTCGGACTGGTCTGGCACATCTGGTGGATGGTGATCCTATTGGCCCTTGTCGTCGTGGCAACGCTGATCTCGAGTGGTTTCGTGCGCGATACGACGCGCATCGTCCCTGCGGAGCAGGTGCGGCGGGATCAGCAGCGCTGGATTGACGCCGCGGCCGCTGCCACCGCCATATCACGCGCCGATGAATGCAACTCCTCCAACGCGGGGCTGGCTGTCCAGGAGTACGAGCGGGTTGCGGCATGAGCCAGGAAACCATCAAGCATCCTGGCTTGAATCTGGGCGTCACACACGGGCGGGATCACGATGCCGCCGAAGGCATGATGTTCGGCTTCTGGCTGTTCCTGATGAGCGACGCCATCCTTTTCGGAATGGTGTTCGCGACCTATGTGGCCTCGGTGGCCGCCACCGCTGGCGGCCCCGGTCCGCATGCTCTCTACAACATCCAGAGCGTGTTCATCGAGACACTGTTGCTGCTGACCAGCAGCTTCACGTTCGGCATGGCGTCCCTTGCGTTGAAGTACAAGCACGCCAAGCCGCGGCTGATCGGGTGGCTTGCAGTAACATTGGTACTGGGCCTCGCTTTCCTCGGGTTCGAATCGCACGATTTCATCACGATGTTCGCCAAGGGAGGCGTTCCCGGTCGCAGCGGTTTCCTGTCCGGGTTCTTCGACTTGGTGCCCCTGCATGGCCTGCACGTCACGGGAGGCTGCATCTGGTTGATCTGCTTGGTCGGTCAAATCGCGCGCTACGGCATCGACAGGCAGGTGAAGCTCGGCATCATGCGGCTCGCGTTGTTCTGGCACTTCCTCGACATCGTCTGGATCGCCATCTTTTCGGTGGTTTACCTGGCGGGGCTTTCGTGATGGCGCCGGCAAGCCGGGCAGGTGATCGGACCACGCCGAGCGAGGAGGAGCGCAGGGACTTCCGGTCCTATGCTTGGGGCATTGCTCTCGCGCTCCTGCTGACCCTGGTGCCGTTTGCGCTGGTGCATTGGGCCGGGGTACGGCCCTTCCCGCTGCGCATCGTTATCGGCGTCTTTGCGGTGGTGCAGATGATCGTCCACTTTCGATTTTTCCTGCACATCAGCTTCACTCAGAAGCGGGAAGACCTGCAGCTGATCCTGTTCTCGACGCTGGTGTTGATAATCATGGTGGGAGGCACGGTATGGATCATGGGGAGCCTCGCGCTACGCATGGTCATGCCGGGCCAGCCTTGAGCGGCGCATGGATCGCGAAGCCAGTGCTTGTCCGGGCTGGAGTGATGCACGGTACCGGGTGGTTCACGGTCGGCCTTCTGACGCTCGAGCTTCACCGCTTGCGTGCATCCGCCGTCCCCGTATCGTGCAGAACGTCCTCGACATAGAGCATGCGTGTCGCCACCATGACAGCGGCGGTGAGCGGCGTCGCCAACGTAATTCCGATGACCCCCAGGAGCGTGCCGAGGATGGCTTGCATCGACAAGGTGAGTGCGGGCGGCAGATTAACCATCTTTTTCTGCATCAGAGAAAGAGCCGAAGGAAACCGGCGAGATAAACCTCAGGATCGGCAGCACCATATAGGCCGATGAAGAGGACGACAACGACAGCGACGATGATGCCAAAGGTGGTGGTCGCTATGCCGAAGAAGCGGCCGGCCACCGCGCTGGCCGAGATGGCACCATTGCCCGGCTGGAGCTGATCGACAATGGACTGTCCCCAGGGCGATTGCTTGAGTCGCTGCGTGATCCGGTGAAGCCCAGCCGGTATCTGCCTGAAGAGCTCGTTGAATTCGTGCCCGACGCGCGGTGCGAGAAAGTAATCGACTGTCGCTACGATTGCCAGGATCGCGACGACCACTGCGGCAAGCGACCATCCCATCGGCAGCCTGAACTGCTCGTGCAACCATTCGGTGAGTCCGCGCAGGAGAAGGGCGAGCAGGATACCGGCAAAGATGTAGAGCAGGATCTTCGCGACGAGCCAAAGCAACAGAAGACCGAGCGCCACGACGATGGCGACGCGAGCTAGACGGAACAACGCGCCTGAGGGAGCAGCGTTCGATGAGCCGTTCTTTTCGAGTCCCGACGGTGCCTCTCTCATGACGTGGGCAAAGCTCTTCGACTCAGCATGACGAAGCTCGGCAGGAAGCCGAGGTGCCATTGCGCCGTGCAATCAGCCCCGCAGGCATGCACCACCTGCATGTTGAACGACAGCTGACGAGCGCGAGTTCCGTTGCCGATCGGCCGAGGTCGAGCCTGCTTGCCCGTCTCTCTGCGACAGTGGAACCCTGAGCGCCACCCGGCGCGGCCTACGGGTCTCGGTTCTCTGGTGGCTGGACATGCCGACCGGTAACATTAGATCTGATCAAGGCCTCGTCAGGAAGCAACGGATGGGGATCGAAGTAGTCCTCGCTGCGGGCGCGACAATCGGGGAATCGCCCACTTGGGCGCCTGTTGAGCACGCGCTTTATTGGATCGACGTGAAGAAGCCCGCGCTTTACCGCTTCGATCCGGCGACGGGGAGCCAGCGATCCTGGCCCATGCCGGGCGATATCGGTGCTTTCGGCCTGGTCCTCGAGCCGCCGGGAGCCGTCGTTGCCCTGCGAGAAGGGATCTACCGGCTCGATTTTGCTTCCGGGTCGCTGACTCGATTGGCGCCTCCGCCCTACGACCCGGCTCTCTTCCGCTTCAATGAGGGCGCGTGCGACGTTGCCGGCCGCTTCTGGGTTGGTGTCATGTTCGATCCGCTCGACGATTCCGCTCTTCCGCAGGCGTCATCCCTGCACAGCTTCACCCTGCGCGAAGGTCTGCGCCGCGAGCCGGATGCCGCCGAGCTGCACAATGGAATGGCATGGAGCCCTGACGGCCGTCGCTTCTACCTGTCGCATAGCTTCAGACGAGAGGTATTCACCCACGCGTACGACCCGACCAGCGGCCGGCTCGGGGAGCGCACGCTGTTCGCGAAGATCCCGGAGGCACTGGGCCTGCCGGATGGCGCAGCCGTCGACACCCAAGGCGGCTATTGGTGTGCGCTGCACGGCGCCAGCCGATTGCGGCGGTACACGGCGGCGGGCGCTGTCGACCGAGACATCGCGTTGCCGGTGAGCCAGCCGACGATGTGCGCCTTCGCCGGCGAGGCACTCGAGGCGCTGTATGTCACCAGCGCCGCAGAAAAGCTGACGCCGGAGCAGCGGCAACGCGAGCCGCTTGCCGGCGCGCTACTGCGCCTTCGACCCGGCGAGACGGGTATCGCCCGACCTTGCCTGCTGCGCTGAAACTCCGGCACGGCACATGCTCTCCTGTGATGGCGTCACGCTCGACGCGGATGTTTCACGCGCGGGTAAGGAGTTCCGATGGGCATGAACGTTAGCGATTTCGTCTGGCATCGCGTCCAGGAATGGGGCATCAAGCGCGTCTACGGTTACCCCGGCGATGGCGTGGGCGGTCTCGATGTGGCGCTGGAGAAGGTCAAGGACACGCTGCAGTACATCCAGGTGCGGCACGAGGAGATGGCGGCCTTCATGGCGTCGGGCCACGCCAAGTTCACGGGCGAAGTTGGACTCTGCTACGCCACTTCCGGACCCGGAGCGATCCACCTGCTCACAGGCCTGTATGACGCGAAGATGGATCACGTACCCGTCGTCGCCATAGTGGGCCAACAGGCGCGTACCTGCATCGGGGCACACTATCAGCAGGAAGTGGATCTGCAATCGCTGTTCAAGGATGTCGCCGCGGATTTCGTCGCGACTGCCAGCGTGCCGAGTCAGATGCGCCACCTCATCGACCGGGCAGTACGTATCGCGTCCACGCGGCGAACCGTCACCTGCGTCATCATTCCCAATGATCTTCAGGAGCTGGCCTACGAAGATCCGCCCGTAGTCCACGGCACCACTCATACCGGTGTCGGCTATGCCGGGCCCGCGCAACTGCCGAGCGAAGAACTGCTGAATCGGGCGGCCGCTGTGCTCAATGCAGGCCGCAAGGTCGCCATGCTGGTCGGTGCCGGCGCGCTGCGTGCCACGGACGAGGTGATCGCCGTGGCGGAGAAACTTCAGGCCGGCGTCGCCAAGGCGCTGCTCGGCAAGGCCGTCTTGCCTGACGAGCTACCCTGGGTCACCGGCTCGCTGGGTTTGCTCGGGACCAAGCCATCCTGGGATTTGATGAAGGGTTGTGACACCTTCCTCATGGTTGGGTCCGCCTTCCCGTACAGCGAGTTTCTGCCCACGCCGGGTGCCGCGCGCGGCGTGCAGATCGATCTGGACGGCACCATGCTGAGCCTGCGCTACCCGATGGAGGTCAGCATGGTGGGTGACAGCGCCGTCACCTTGCGCGCCTTGCTGCCGCTGCTCGAGCAGAAGCCGGCAAGTGACTGGCGGCGCGGCATCGAGACGGGCGTCGCCAAGTGGTGGAAGACGCTCGATGAGCGGGCGATGATGTCTGCCAACCCCATCAACCCCCAGCGCGTTTTCTGGGAGCTGTCGAAGCGGCTGCCGGAGAACTGCATCATGACGGGCGACTCCGGCTCGGTGGCCAACTGGTACGCTCGCGACATCCGCGTGCGCCGCGGCATGATGGGGTCGCTTTCCGGAAGCCTCGCCTCCCTGGGCGCGGCCACGCCCTACGCGATGGCGGCGAAGATGGCATTTCCGGATCGCGTGGTCATCGCCTTCATCGGTGATGGCGCTATGCAGATGAACGGCCTCAACGTGATGATCACGATCTCCAAGTACTGGAAGGAGTGGTCCGACCCGCGGCTGATCGTCATGGTGCTCAACAACCGCGACCTCAATCAGGTGACCTGGGAGGAGCGCATACAGCTCGGCGTGGGCAAAACGGAGTCGACGCAAAGCATCCCCGACTTCCCGTACCACAAATACGCCGAGCTCCTGGGCTTAAAGGGCATCTTCGTCAACGACCCGCAGAAGCTGGGCTCGGCGTGGGATGAGGCCCTCGCGGCCGATCGCCCGGTGATCCTGGAATGCTACACGGACCCGAACGTGCCCCCGTTGCCGCCGCACATCACGCTCAAGGACGCCAGGCACTTCTTGACCATGATGGCGAGCGAGCCGGAGTTGGGCAGCGTGCTGAAGGGCAGCATGGAGCAAATCCTCGCGAGCGTACTGCCGGGCGGCAAGAGCTGACGCATGCGGCTCGAGCCGGCAACGGGCCTTGGGCTCGGCGCGATCCTGGGCCTTGCGGCTCTGGCACTGACCCTGCGGCCGGCCGCCCGGGCGCGAGCCGCCTCGAGTCGCCTACCGGTTCGCGCCCCAACCCTCGATCCCAGAGCCGCCGTCCGCGCGGCACGCCGCATGAATCGAGCGGCCGGTGTTATCGCTGCCTCGGTTCTGGCGGACAGCGCCATCGAGCACTATCGCGGCTCGTTCCACAACAAGGCGATGGTGACGCCGCTCGTGACCGCGACGTTATCGTTGGCTGCCAGCGTGCACGGCAATGCTGATAAACACCCGGCGGCGCATCGGCTGCGCGACGGCGTCTACGCTGCCGCGGCGTTGACGGGGCTCGCGGGGACGGGCTTCCACCTCTTCAACATCAGCCAGAAGCCCGGCGGCTTCTCGTGGCAGAACTTGTTTTATTCCGCCCCGCTCGGCGCACCGGCGGCGCTGATCTTGTCGGGGCTCATGGGCTTCCTGGCGGAACGCGTTCGGGATACGGTTCCCGGTCAGGCGCCGACCATCGGCGGCCTCTCTGCGGGGCGCGTGGTGGCCGCCGTGACCAGTCTCGGTCTGCTCGGGACGGTGGGCGAAGCCGGGCTGCTGCATTTCCGCGGCGCCTACCACGATCCGTTGATGTACCTGCCGGTGACGATTCCGCCGCTGACCGCCGCCGCGATCGGCCACGCCGCGCTCGGCCCTACCCATCGGCGGCGGTCGTTGACGCGGTTTTGGCTGCGCTTCACGGCAGTGCTGGGCTTCGCCGGTACCGGATTCCACATCGTGGGAGTCGCCCGCAACATGGGCGGTTGGCGCAATTGGCGGCAGAACGTGCTGAACGGGCCGCCCATCCCGGCGCCGCCGAGCTTCACGGGGCTCGCTCTGGCCGGCCTCGCCGCACTTGGCCTGATGCGGGATCATCCCGATGACTGATCGCTATCCAGCCTATGACGTGCTCGCCAAGCGCTGGACCGAATCCTGGAACGAGGTGACGCGGAAGGTGATCGACCGGCGCCTCGCCGCGCCGCGCGAGCCGCGGTTCTTCTCTGCGAGTGAGTGGCGGACTCTCGGCGCGCTATGCGATCGGATCCTGCCGCAGCCGAAGGATCGTCCGCCCGTTCCGCTGCCGGCCTATGTCGATCAGAAGATCACCGATGGGCGGCTGGATGGCTACCGTTATGCCGAGATTCCTCCGCAGGGCGAGGCGTGGCGACGCGGGTTGGCCGCGCTCGAGGCGGCATCCCAGGAAGCCCATGGAGGCTCGTTCCATGCCCTGTCCACCGAGCAGCAGGATGGGCTGTTGCATCGCATGCAGCACGGCGAGCTCACCGGTGAGGCGTGGGGCGGCATGCCGTGCAATCTGTTTTTCGAGCACCGGGTGCTTCCCGACATCACTCACGCGTATTACTCGCATCCAACCGCTTGGAATGAGATCGGCTTCGGGGGGCCGGCGAGTCCCCGCGGGTATGTGCGGATGGGATTGGACCGGCGCGACCCATGGGAAGCGGTCGAAGCGACCTCCGACAAGGAGGAAGCCGATGCGCGACGGAAGAACTCCCGTTTCGTCTGATCCCTTCGCCCGCCCGCGCGCCGCGAACGGCCGCGCCCCGGATGTCTTCAAGAGCGGCGGCTGGGTGCCGATGCGCCAATACAGCGACGACGAAGCCGTCGATTTCGTCGTCGTTGGGACGGGTGCCGGCGGCGGTCCGCTGCTCGCCGGGCTGGCAGAGGGCGGATTCTCGGTCGTGGGATTCGATGCCGGTCCCTATTTCCGGCCGCTCGAGGATTTCGCTTCCGACGAGCTCGAGCAGGAGAAGCTGTACTGGACCGATGAGCGCGTGGTGGACGGGGCCAACCCGATCACCATGGGAGGCAAGAACAGCGGCAAGGCGGTGGGTGGCAGCACGGTTCATTTTGCCATGGTGTCGTTGCGCTTCCGGCCGGAATGGTTCAAGTCTCGCAGCCTCCTCGGCTACGGTGCCGACTGGCCGCTCGATTGGCGGGAGATGTGGGATTATTACGCCCGGGCCGAGCAGGCACTCAGCATCTCCGGGCCGGTGAGTTATCCGTGGGGCCCGAAGCGCCCGCGCTACCCCTATCGGGCCCACGAGTTGAACGGCGCGGCGCAGTTGCTGGCCCGCGGGGCGGAGGCGATGGGCATCAAATGGACGGCGACTCCCCTCGCCACCGTGTCAGCGCCGCATGGACGATCGCCGCCCTGCGTCTATCGCGGCTTCTGCCGTTTTGGCTGCTCCACTAACGCCAAGCAGAGTCAGCTGGTGACCTTCCTCCCGCGAGCGTTGCGGGTGGGAGCGGAAATTCGCGATCTAGCGATGGTCGGCCGCATCGAGATGGGGCGCAATGGCCGCGTGACGGGCGTGCATTATCACCGCGAGGGACATTGGCATTTTCAAAAGGCGCGCAATGTCATCGTCGCCGGCTACGCGATCGAGACGCCACGGTTGCTGTTGGCATCCGCGACCGACCGCTACCCGGATGGCCTAGCCAACAGTTCCGGTCTCGTCGGCAGGAACCTGATGACGCAATCCAACCAGGCCGTGTTCGGCGTGATGGAGCAGGAGGTGCGCTGGAGCAAGGGGCCGCCTTCGCTCGCCATCACCGAGCACTGGAATTACGACGACCGCAAGGATTTCGCGGGGGGCTACTGCTGGATGGCACAGGGGCCGCTGCCGGTCGAATGGGTGACGATACAGACGAGCGCTCGGGGCCTCTGGGGCCAGGCGCTGCGCGATGAGATGGAGAAATACAATCACCAGGTCGGGCTGAAGATGGTGGGCGAGATGCTGCCGGATGAGCGCAATCGGGTGACGCTGGCCGATGAAAAAGATCGCTACGGGCTGCGTGTCGCCCGCGTCACCTACAGCTGGGGCAAAAATGACAAGGCGCTGATCCAGCACGCGCTCGGCCAGATGCAGGCGAGCCTCGAGGCGGTCGGCGCCACGGACATCTTCCGGCAGGAAGACGATACCAACCATCTGGCCGGCACGGCGCGCATGGGCGATGACCCGGCGATGAGCGTGGTGAGCGCGGATTGCCGCAGCTGGGACATCCCCAATCTCTGGGTCTGCGACGGCTCGATTTTTCCAACGACCGGCGGAGTGAATCCGTCGCTGACGATCACGAGCATCGCCATGCGCACCGCGGACCGCATCCGCAGGTTGGCGGCGCGCGGGGAGCTGTGAGGCGTCGCGGAGTGTTTCGCGGGCCGACGCTAAGCGGCAAACTCTGCAAGCAGGTGCAGATGACCGTCGGGATCGCGCAGTAATGAGTCGCGATTGGATCGCCAGACGATACGGGTTGCAGCCACGTCGTTCGCCTGCAACCGTCCGGCGGCCCGGCCGGCCGGACTTCGGTATCGGAGCAACTCGAGGTGCGGCGTGCCGATCTGCGGCGCCATGGGCACGACATCGACACGGACTTCGGCTAATCCATCGAGAGCGACCTGTGTGGGACCCTGGTTCAGTGTCGGCCGGCCGACCGTAAGACCCAGCTCCTCGTAAAAGCCGCGGCTCGCGGCCGCATCGGCGACGCAGATCGCGGAGTGATCGATGCCCGACAGCCATTCGCTTCTCGGGCTGCTCTCGGGCGCAGTCGGAAACTGCACGAACTCGAGCGGGTGTCCCTCCGGATCGGGGAACTTGATGGCCGTCAGGCCGCCTGCGGACGCCGTGAGCGTCACCGGACCCCCGATGGAAATGGGGGTCGCGCCATGCGCGCGGGCACGCTCCCATGCTGCCGCCGCATCAGGGGTGACGAGCGCAAAGTGCTGGAAGCACAGGTCCGCGGCGGTCGCATTCTCGGGATACGGATGCCCTTTGCGATCGAAAGCCTCGAGCTCGATCCGCTGCTCGCCCACATTCAGGGCGATAGGGATGCCGTCGCCTGCCAGTCCGAGAAGCGCCATGTCCGCCCTAGGCACCGGGACTGCCTGCCCCACGGAAAAGCCGATGGACTCGTAGAATCGCGCCAGCCGCTCCGGCACCGATGATGATGAAGTTGAGCAGCTGCTGACGCTCATCCGGGTCCGTTTCCACCTCGGCCTTCTCGAAGGCCTCCAGTACGCGGCCGCGGATTGCGGTGGCGTCCTCGATCCCTTTGGGGCCGGGCGCAAACGGTTCCCAGTCCTCGCGGCTGAAGTAGGCTTGCCGCGCGCCGGTCGCCACCACCAGATAGTCGTAAGGAAATGCCTGATCGGCGCCGCTCAGGTGTACCTGGCGCGCGCGCCGGTCGATGGCTTCGACCCGACCCAGGATCACGCCCGCATAGCGTTGACGGTGCAGGATGCGCCGGATCGGCATAGCGATGTTGGCCGGCGATGGCGCGGCCGTGGCGACCTGATACAGCGGTGTGCCGCGCGTACGTTTTGGTTGCCTCCGGTTGAGCCCACGCCGGTCTGTCCGGCACTATTCCTTGGCAATCTCTGCTTTCATCAGGCCGTATTCTTCCCGAGTTAGCTCGCCTTTGGCGTACCTCGCGTCGAGAATATCGAACGCCTCCTTTAGCGGCGGCCTGTCGTATTTCTGATGTGCTCGGTACGTATAGCGCCAGTTACCGATGCTCGAGAACAGCAGAAAGATCACACCGAGCCAGAGAAACCACCCCCAGCCGAAATACCGGTCGTTCCAGTAAGCATGAGTCATCGTGATTCTCCTTACCAACAGCTCCGAGCAGCGGACAGCAGCTCGATCGGACTATGCACCGTTTCGTCGGCGCGCCCTGTACGTTGGCATTTGACGACTAGCGGTTGCCCGGACCCACGAGAGCGCAACAATGCCGCGCTGGTGAGCCCAAGGTCGGCTACAAATGTGCTAACACGCGTACTCCGCCTTCGCCGTGCTTCGCGGGAACGGCGACGACTTCTTCGCCGATGCGACGAAATTCCAGATCGATGCATGCATCGCCCACCGGCAGATCGCGGATGCTGAGCGACTCGGTACCACTCGGCAACAGCGGCTGCTCGATGTGCACTTCCTTGCGCCCGCCGTCGATGCGCACCCCCAGACAGGAGTGCAACAGCATGAAAATGGCACCGGAGGACCACGCTTGCGGTAAGCAGGCAACTGGATAAGGCGCCGGCCCCTGCCCGGGGTTGCGCGGAAAGCCGCAGTACAGCTCCGGCAGACGCATGGCAAAGTGATTGGCTGCCTCGAAGAGGTCGCTCAGGATCTGCACCACGGGGACGCGCCCGCCATAGCGGGAAATGCCCGCTGCGCAAAGCGACGTATCGTGCGGCCAGATCGAGCCATTGTGGTATGACATGGGATTGTAACGGGCCTCGCCGATGGCGAGGGTGCGAATGCCCCAGCCGCTGGCAAAGCGGCTCGATAACAGCTCCTTGGCAACGATAGCTGCGCGTTCTTCGGTCGGGACGCCGCAATAGAGAAGATGCCCGGCGTTCGAGGCGTGAACGCTACACGGGTTGCCGTCGCCGTCGATGGCGATCGCATAGAAGTTCAATTCCGGGACCCAGAACCGGTCCTCAATCGCTGCGCGTAGTCGTTCAGCGCGGGCTCGCCAGGCCGCACTTCTCTGCCGATCGTTGCGTGCGGCGGCGAGCTCTGCCATTGCATTGAGCGCCGCATAGGCGTAGCCCTGCACCTCGACGACCGCGAGCGGACCGCGCGGCAAACTCCCATCCGCGTAGAACATCGAATCGTGACTATCCTTCCAGGCCTGATTGACCAGACCGCTCTGCTCGGCACGGGCATAGTCGAGAAAGCCGGTAGAGCTTTGGTCGAGCCGCCGCTCGATCCATTCGGTGGCGGCGAGCAGGATCTTCCAGATCCCGTCGTTCAGCCCACGATCGCCGGTGTGTCTTTCGTATGCACCCGCCAGCATCACAAACAGAGGCGTCGTGTCGACAGCGCCGTAATACTGGCCGAAGGGGACCTCGCCGAGCGCCGCCATTTCCCCACGTCGCATCTCGTGCAGGATTTTGCCCGGTTGGGAGTCGCGGAAAGCGGACTCGTCCCGTGCTTGGGTAGAGGCTAAAAAGCGCAGCACGCCTGCGGCAAGCGCTGGATTCAGCCACAGCGTCTGCAACGACGTGATGATCGCGTCGCGCCCGAATTGGGTTGCGAACCATGGAATGCCAGCGTAGGGATACGGGCCAGTCGGAAGCGCCGTTGTCAACAGCGCAAGATCGGAGCGCGACCGCTCAATCCACTCATTGAAAAGCCGCCCCGACGTACTGATTGCCGCGCCTTCTCGCAAGCGCTTCTGCATGCTCACGGACAAGCGTCGCAGGGCCTTGTCGAAACGTTCCGAAGAGGGCTCGGCGCCTTCTTCCGTGCGGATCTCAATAAACACCTCCGCGACGGCGCCGCGTTGCAGCTCGATTAGAAATTCCGCCTCCTGCGCGGAAATCGATACGGGCGGTCGAGAGAACTCCAACTGAGTCGAACGCACCAGATCATCGCGGCCGCGGTAAGCCAAGCGCACTGTGCGGCCATCTACCGAGGGCGGTAGATACTTGCCGCGCTCCTTGCGTGTATGTCCTTGCACTTCGAAGATATCGGCGAAATCGGCGGCGAAGGAAAGCTTCAGCGGCACTTGCGCATCGAGGTCGCTGAAGTTTGTAAGCCGCAACCGCTCGAACAGCCGACTCCCGCACAGGAATCGGCTGCGTTCGATATGGATGACACCCTGCGGAATCGAGCGCTCGCCCAAGGCCGGCAAGGGCAGGTTCGTCAGATGCGCCGTGAACAAGGTGTTGTCCTGGCTGATTGCCGCGCCCAGAAGCGAGGGCCGCCGGCCGGCGACGGCAAGCTCGAAACGTGACAGCATGCGCGTGTCGTTCGAGAACAAACCGTCATCGCTTCCCTGAATATCTCCGAGGGCATCTGCGAGTAGGAAAGTGTTCGCATCCCTCAGCGTGAATCGTGGTAGCAATCCCCGACGTTCACCAGGTTCATCCGTCAAGCTGACCACCTCATGCTGCGGCCATCACGATACGCGGGCGACCGCTACGCATCGCGCCGCCGCCGCCGTCGTCGGATCAGACCGCGTACTGCCTGGCGTCGGCATGCTTGAACTCGAGACCCAAGCCAGGACGGCTCAGATCCGGACGGAGCAGGCCGTCAACGGGCGCTAGGACTCCATCGAATAGCATGGTCGCGATGCGCACATGGTCGTGGAAATACTCCATATGGCGTACGCGTAAGGCAGCACAACACGGATGCAGATGCAGAATCGGCGCACAGTGGCTGGAGAGTGACACGCAATGTGACTCGCAGAGCGCATCGACCCGCAAGAAATCGGTGAAGCCTGCGCAGCGCGTCGCGTCCGCCTGAAGGACGTCTACTGATCCCGCTTCCAGCATCCGCCGGAAGTAAGGCAAGTCATATCCGTACTCTCCGGCGGCGATGTCCATGCCGGGCGGGGCGCAGTTACGCAACAGATTGAGGCCCGCCAGATCATCGGACGAGACCGGCTCCTCGAACCAGCTCACGCCGAAGTCGGCGAAGGCATCCGCCATGGCGAGCGCCTGCTTGCGACTGTATGCGCCGTTCGCGTCGACAAAGAGCTCCGTGCGTGGCCCAATCGCTTCGCGCGCCGCGCGTACGCGCTCGATATCTGCACTAGGATCACGGCCGACCTTCATCTTTACGCGCGAAATTCCAGCTTCCGCCCAGGCGCCGAGCTGCTTCTGAAGTCTGGCAATCGTATACGAGGTGAAGCCGCCACTGCCGTAAATCGGTACCGCATCACGTGCGGCGCCGAACAGCGCCGCCACAGGTACGTCGAGCAGGCGGGCCTTCAGATCCCATAGCGCCGTATCGACGGCGGAGATCGCCATCGAGGCAATTCCGGGGCGGCCGAGATTGCGAATTGCCTGCACCATCCGCAGCCAAGTGCCCGGCACCGACATCGCATCGCACCCGCAGACCACGTCAATGAGCTTGTCCTTGATCAGAGTCGCGGTTGCCGTGTCAGCGTAGCTGTAGCCGATACCCGTGGTTCGCGCCGCTTGCGCTTCGACGAGTACCAATGTGGTCGAGTCCCATGCGAGAGTACCGTCCGATTCCGCAATGTCGGTGGGGACCCGGAAGGCCGACACCTTGATCCGATCGATCGGGACCGTATCGCGGGACGACATCACCCCAGCCGGATCAGGCGCTGCAGAGGGAAATCGCTGACAGTCATCCTCATGGTAGCTCGTCAATGTGTAGGCGGCAAGAAAGCTTCTGCCCCAGCATTTTTTGATCCTGTAGCGATCGCGCTTCCGCGGTTCCAAAGCTGTAACTCAACACTTGTCTCGCCGGCATTCGCCGGCCGAGCGAGCCCTCCTGGGGAACCGTCTCCGTTCATCAGCCCCTCGTGTAGACTACTTCTTCGGCGTCCTGGGTGTCTCTCACTATCAGGAGCGCAAAGCCGAGGAGCTTTGCCGCAGTGCGGTCATAGAGCTCCGCGAGCGCCGCCTGCTCACCGGCGGCGATGCGAAATCTCCGCCCGCTCTCAAGCCGACGTCACGCGGCTGTGGATGCGCTTGTGGTTGTCTATAGCACTCGCATCAGGTCGAGCAACAGGACGTTCAGCCGCCGTTGCTTGCCGCATCATCGAGGGCTGCGCGCGCGAGATCTCCGCAGGCATGCGCATTGCTCCGTCTCCGGCGCCGTGGACGATGATCTCGAGCGTCGCTATCAGGCCGCCAGCTCTCATTGGTTCCAATTTGTGTTCGAGGAGATTCTTATGCGCATTGCTATTGTCTTCGGGGGCGCCGCGTTGCTCTTTCTCGGCGGCTGCTCCATGCTTGATCGTTCATCTTCGTCGGAGAATGTCAGGACAGCTTATGCGGGTCCGGCGTCCATGAGTGCGCAGCAAGTCACGCAGCTACTGCATAATCAGGGCTATACCAACGTAAGGGGTCTGCACGAGAACGGCGACGACTGGGTGGGCGCGGCGACTACCAGCACCGGTACTCATGTCGATTTCGATATCGACAAAGACGGGGTAATCCACGCGAAGTAATGGGCAGGCGCCTGGTGGCCCAATCGGCGACCTCGTTTCATACCTCGCCGATGAATCACAGGCGGCCTCCTGGCGAAACGCAACAGATGCGCGGCGCTCGCCAGTCGATGCGCTGGGACGACCGCAATGTACTTTGTCGCGCTCGAGGGTTGCCAACACCACGTGTTTCCCAGAAACGCACGGAAAAACGTGCGGAGCGAGAAGATGCGGCTGCATCCCATCCAGCCGACTGTCCCAAGAAGTCGAGTGACCCGCATGGCGCCCTGCTATGTTGGCGCAGGGATCGGCGCCGAAGACCGTTCGGGTCATGACATAACGCGCAGGAAACGAGAGCCGCGGCAACTTCGCGGTTGGGTGATCGACGTAAAGCTTCTGCATGCTCGGGGCGGAAGGGACAGCCGGCTTTATGGCTATCAAGGCGACAGCGGTCGACGGCTCTTCGTGAGCGCGCCGCTTCCTGGCCTGCGGCACTTCCAGGCGCCGATCGCCACGCCCGGCCGCCTCTATGTGGCGATGGCGTGACGATTGCATGCCCCGATTGCGGAACCCTGGAGGAGATTCCGCGGCTGCTGCGGCGCGACACGGCCGTCTGCATCTGCTGCCAGAGCGAGCTCGAGAAGACCACCGGCCGCACCATCGGCGCGGCGCTGGCCTGCTCGCTCGCCACCTTGCTGCTGCTCGTGCCGATCAATGTGCTGCCGCTTCTGCGGGTAGATATCTTCGGCGTGCACTCGCAGAACATCACCGGCGCGGGGGTGGCGCAGCTCTGGGGCCGAGGTTGGATCCTGCTCGCGGGACTCAGTGCACTCTTCGTCATCGTCTTTCCCTTCCTGCGCTTCGGGTTCCTTTCGGCGGTCCTCGCGGCCTTGCGGCTGAATCGGCGCCCCTCCTGGCTCGGCCCCGCCTTCCGCTGGTCGATCTGGCTCGATCCCTGGGCCATGGTGGATGTATACCTGCTCGCCGGCTGCATCGGCTACTTCCGCCTCATCAATATCGATCAGGCGCGCCTCACCATCGAGCCGGGGGGCGCCTGCTTCATTGCGGCCGCGTTCCTCACGATGCTGTCGCGCGCGACGCTCGATACGCGCACCGTCTGGCGCGCAATCGGCGGGGAGACGCACCCGAGGTCGGGGGAGCCGGTGTTGGGATGCACGGCGTGCGATCTCGTCCAGCCCCTCTCGCGGGAAGGCCAGCGCTGTCCGCGTTGCGGCGCGCGGCTGCGGGCGCGCAAGCTCGATCCGGCCGCCTGGACCGGGGCGCTCCTCTTCGCCTCGCTGGTCCTAATCTTCCCCGCCAACATCTACCCGATGAACATCTCGAACCACCTCGGGCAGCAGGTGCGCTACACCATCATGACCGGCGTGCGGGACCTCTTCCAAGCGGGCCTGTATCCGCTCGGTGTGCTCATCTTCTGCACGAGCATCCTGATTCCCGCCGCCAAGATCTTCGCGCTCGGCTGGTGTGTGCTCTCGGTCTGGCGCGGCTCCCGGGGGCACCTCATCGTCAAGACGAAGGTACTGCGCGTGATCGCGGAGATGGGAAGGTGGTCGAAGACCGATCCTTTCGCCATTGTGTTCTTCGTGCCGCTCATCCATTTCGGGTCGCTCGGCAATGAGGAAGCCGGTTGGGGCGCTACCGCCTTCATGATGATGACCTTTCTCACGATGGTGGCTTCGGTCACCTTTGACCCGCGTCTGATGTGGGACGCCGCGAGACCGAAGGCGGCAGCAGCGGGAAACCGGCCGCCATGAGCGGGCCGCGTGAGGACGGCGGGCGCGGTGACACGGCGGCCCCCGAGCGCGTGCAGGCAGGCGTGCGGCGCGGCTGGTGGCCGGGCTGGATCTGGGCGATCCCTATCGCGGCGTTGCTCGTCGCCATCTGGCTCGGCGCACGCGCTCTTCTTGCCGGCGGCACCGACGTCACCATCCGTTTCAACGACGCTCACGGAATGAAAAAGGAGAACACCGATGTTGTGCTTCGCGGCACGCAGGTCGGCCACGTTAAGGAGATAGCGTTGACTCCCGACGGTACCGGCGTCATCGTGACCGCGTCCCTCGATGAGGACGCGGTGAAGTTCTTGCGAACGGGGACGCGCTTCTGGCTGCAAGGCGCCACTCCCTCTTTCAGCGACCTGGCATCGCTCAGCTCGCTCCTCTCGGGCCCGACCATCGTCATGGATCCCGGACCCGGCAAGAAGTCGCGCCACTTCCGTGGTCTCGAGCGCCAGCCCATCGACCCCTCCGCCAGCGAGCGTCCGATCCTTTACCAGGTCTCCCTCGAGAGCGAGGCGGGCTCGCTCGCCGGCGGCGATCCCGTGACCCTGCGTGGCTTCACGGTAGGCGAGGTGCGGGATGTCGGCTTCGCCTATGATCCGGGGACTGGCGAGATCTCGACGCCGGCGACACTGGCCATCTATCCGTCGCTCTTTCATGCCAAAGGCGCGCGCACCGCGTCGAGCGGCACCGAGGTGGCCGCCGAGATCGGGCTGCTCATTAGCAAGGGCATGCGCGCGCGGCTCGCGCGCAATCCGCCGCTCGTCGGCAGCTATGACGTGAGCCTGCAGATGGTGCCCGGCGCCGGCGTCCCCACCGGGCCGCTCGTGGCGGAGAACGGGCTGCCGCTGATTCCAACGGCCTCGGGAGGCAGCATCGCCGACTTCATCAACCGCATCAACAGGGTCCCGATCGAGCGCATCGCGCAGAATGCCCTGCAGACCACACATAATCTCGCCACGCTCACGTCCTCGCCGAAGTTGCGCGATGCCATCGTGCAGCTCGATGCGGCGCTGCGGCAAATCCATGGCGTGACCGCGAAGGCCGGACCACAGGTCCCGGCTCTCATCAAGAGCCTGCGCCGGGCGGCCGCCGACCTTGACGGCACGGCAAAATCGGCCGATCACCTCGTGAGCGGCACCGCCACCCAGAACGGACTCACCAACACGGTCGAGGAGATCACCGAGGCGGCGCGCGCGGTACGCTCGCTCGCCGACTACCTCGACCGGCACCCTGAGGCTCTGATCCGGGGAAGAGGAGAAGGCAATCCATGACGAATCGGGCGTTTCCCGATCGGCAGCAGGTGCAGCACGCGGTGGAGGCGGGCCGGGTCCGGCTCTAGGAGCGCCGGCGCACCCTCTCGGTGAGGCTGTCCGAGGCCCCCGTGTGGGTGGAAGGCGATCCGATCCGCCTCGAACAGATCATCTCAAACCTGCTCGAGAACGCCGCCAAGTACACCGAGCCCGGCGGGCGGATCGAGCTCACGCTGCGCGAAGAACACGGTGAGGCCCCCTTGAGCGTGCGCGACACCGGCATCGGATTGGCCCCGGAGACCGTAGAGAGCATCTTCGAGCTCTTCACGCAGCTTCGCCGCAGTATCGCAAACCTTGTGGAAATCGCGCGCGATATTCGGCGCTGGGCGCTCAAGGATCAGGTCGTTAGGCTCAATCAAGTCCTTCGTGGCCATAACGCATACTATGGATTGGCCGGAACCTGGCGGTCCATCCACAGGGTGGACCGCTTTGTGGAACGGTGTTGGCACAAGATGCTCCGTAGTCGAAGCTGGGCGGCGAGAATCACGCGGGAGGTCTATTGCGAGACCTATTTCCGTTACAGCGCCCAACGATCTCCTTGACCCATCAGGATATGCAGGCGGGGGCCGTGTTGTAAAACGCAAATCGCCTTCTGACCCGGTCCAAGGGCAGCAATGTCCTCGGCTACTCGGAAACGAGTCGATCGCGGGCGAGGGTCGTTGTCGGAGTGCCGAACGGTCACGAAGCGCGCGACAGGGCGCGAGGTCGCCGCTTAATAGCCCGGGATCTCAATTACGGATACTTTCGGAGCGAAGCAGCTCTCTCAAGCATTCAGCATCAACCGGCTTCGTGCAGTGATGATTGAAGCCCGCCGCGAGTGCTTGCGCCTTGTCTCGATCTTGTCCCCAACCCGTCACGGCGATGAGGGTCACGGCGCGACCCAAGGACCCCCGGCGAACTTGACGAGCAACCTCGTAGCCGTTCAATTCCGGCATGCCGATGTCCAGGAGAGCCACTTCGGGCTGCACGGCGGCAAAAGCGGCGAGTGCGTCCTTGCCATTGTGCACGACCGTAACTTCATGCCCTTCCATTTGCAGAAGCGTCGCAAGGCTTTCCGCTGCGTCCCGATTGTCATCGGCAATGAGTACCCTGCGCCTCACGAGCGGCGCACAGCTCGAATGAATTACTTCTTCGTGCCGGGGGGGGCTGACCATCTGACGTGGCAGCCGCACGGTGAATTCGCTGCCTTGCCCGATGCCCGCACTTCTGGCCTCGATCTCCCCTCCATGAAGCTCAATGAGTCCCTTCGCGAGCGCGAGCCCGATTCCGAGGCCTCCCTCGGAGTGATGTCGGCTCGAGGTCACTTGGGAGAACATTGAGAAAACGCTGGTGGTCGCCTCGGCGGACAATCCGATGCCGTTATCGAGCACGCTAATGGTGATAGCGTCCGCCGCGCTGGAGGCGCACAGTCGGAGCTGTCCCTCCGGATTCGTGTACTTGGCAGCATTCGTAAGGAGGTTTGAAAGCACCTGAGACATACGCAGGGGGTCGGCTACAAAATGTACCGGCTCTGAAGGGAGCTCGAGCGATAGCATGTGTCGCTTTGCATCGATAATCGGACCTGCCGCCTCGACCGCAGCCCGAACGACCTCGGCGAGCTCAACTATCTCTGTGCGCAACTCGAGGGTGCCGCGAGTGATACGCGAGATATCCAACAGATCGTCGATCAGCAGCGACATGTACTGGACCTGGCGGCTGATCACATCACTGCTCCAGCGCTTCTGCGCTTCGGTCGCCGTTGGAGCCTTCGCAATCAGTGCCGCCTGGCGGATTGGCGCGAGCGGATTGCGCAATTCATGCGCGAGCGTCGCAAGGAATTCGTCCTTGCGTCGATCTGCCTCGCGAAGCGCGGCTTCGGCGCGCTCACGAATGGCGATCTCTTTCCGCAATGCGTTGTCGGCGCGCTTGCGCTCAGTGATGTCTCGCGCGATCTTCGACGCGCCGATAATCGTACCGCTGGCGTCTTTGACCGGAGAAACCGTCAGCGACACATCCAGCAGAGTGCCGTCCTTCCGCACGCGCACCGTCTCGTAGTGATCGATGCGTTCACCGCGCCGGAGTTTCTGAAGAATGGCGGGTTCCTCGTTGTCCTGGTTTGGTGGAATCAACAGCGTGATGGACTTGCCAACGACCTCCTGTGCGGTGTAACCGAACATGCGCTCGGCGCCGCGGTTCCAGGTAACGATAATACCGTCGAGGGTCTTGCTGATGATTGCATCGTCGGACGACTCCACGATGGCGGCCATGTAGCTGCGTATCTTCTCGCGCTGCGAGCGCACATCGCGCAACGCCTGCTCCGCTTCCTTGTGTTCAGTAATGTCCGCGATGATGCCGATGAATTGCTGGGCCTCACCGGTAGCGTCCCTCAGAAGTGCGACGGTCGTGCGACACCATATAACGGTCGTGTCCTTACGGATGTAGCGCTTGTCGAGACTGAAGTGCGGAATCTCACCTGCGAGCAGGGCTCGAGCGTGCGCCTGCGTCTCCGGGAGATCCTCTGGGTGGGTGACATGGGCAACGGTTAAGCGGCGCAATTCATCAAGGGAGTATCCGAGGAGGTCACAGAACTTCTGGTTTGCCTCGAGAATTTGGTGATTCAAGTCGGCAACTACGAGGCCAACAGCCGCTTGAGTGAATATCGCACGAAACCGCCGTTCACTATCACGAATCGCCTCTTCGGCTCGGCGGCGTTGGGTCGCATCATGGAAAACCACGACGGCACCGCAGATATTCCCCTGCGCATTCCGAATCGGTGCGGCGCTGTTTTCGATGGGGATGAGGGAGCCATCTTCGTCGAGTAGAGCGGTGTGACTCGCGAGTCCGGCAATCTTTCCCTCTTGCAGCGCTGTGCAGATGGGACTATCGACTGCTTGGCGCGTGTGCTCATGGACGATGCGGAACACTCGCTCCACGGGCTCACCCGAAGCTTGCGCCGAAGTCCACCCCGTCATCGATTCGGCCACGGGGTTGAGGTACGTCACTATCCCGCGGGCGTCGGCCGCGATAACCGCATCGGCTATGCTGGACAGGGTGACCTCGAACCATTTCCGCTGCTGTCGCAGTTCTTCCGTCCTGCGTTCCAGAGCCTCCTTCGCCACCAAAAGCTCGCGTTCGGCGTGTTGGCGCGCGATGCGGATGCTTTCGGCATTCCTAAGGGCCGCCACGAGCAGTTCCTTATCTTCAGTTTCGCCCGTTTCCACTAGCGATTCTCCAGGGCCTGTGCCGCCAGGGCGGTGCCCGCCACTCGTGCCCGAATCTTTGCGAACGCGGTTTCCCGGGTCGTCGAGGTATCGTCGCAGAAAGGCGAAAAGCCACAGTCATCGGTCGTGCCGAGGTGCGCCATTGGGATGAACTTAGCCGCTTCCAGGACGCGATCCCGAACTTCCTCAGGCGTCTCGATGCGCGGATTGATCGGCTCGATGACCCCTACGAACACGCAATGCTCGGGTTTCGTGTGCTGGCGGATGATTTCTAGAACGCGGATGCGATCGCGCTCGCCGGCCAGCGCAAGGTAGAAGTTTCCGACGTTGAGTTGAAACAGGCTCGGCAAGAGAGTTGCGTAGTCCGCGTCCGCGCTGTGGGTAGAATCGAGATCACTTCCGGGGCAGGTGTGCACGCCCAGGCGCTTGCGCTCGGCGCCGGAGAAGCGCGCCAGCGCCAGGTTATTGAGATCGATGAAGCTGTTCAGGAGGTTGCCTGTCGGATCGAGCTTGATGGCGAGCCGTGCTTCCGTGAAATCGATCTGCACCTTGTGTGCGCCCTTTTCCAGACACCGACGCACCTCGGTGACGTGCTCGCTCAGCAAATCGTCGATGAATGCCTCGCGCGGGTATCCGGGAATGCCCTGGGCCGGATACATCAGGCTCAGAGCCGATGGCGAAATGACGGCCTGCTTAAGTGGAACATGGGCATAGCGTAGCGCCTGATCCAGGTACTGATCCGCATAGCGCTTGTACCGAAAAGGGGCCGCTGTCAGGCGGGGCATTCGACGGACGTGTCCGGCTCTGAAGGGGATCTGGAATCCATCCGGAGTGGTATTCGCCAAGCCATGAACGCTGTAGGTCCAGAAATTCTGGTACTTCCTCTGCTCGCCATCCGTGATTACGGGCGATCCGGTCGCTTCAAATCGCTCGATGGTATCCCGCGTCGCCTCCTCGTAGAGCGCGTCCAAGCTCGAGTCCGTGCCATCTCGGGCGCAGCGAACGGCCTCGATTAGCGATAGCGGACGGGGGATGCTTCCGACGGGTTCGGTTGGGATCTTCATCGCTTCGCTCCAGCGTCCAACCGCGCTCTCGACCGCGCGCGGGAAGCCGGGCTACGGACCTCGATGTTGCGCCGCCTTGCAGCCGGTCGAACGCAAGCCCCGCACTCTGTCCCGACAATCGGAGCCGAACCGCACGCGGCGCGTATTGCGACAATTCGTCCGGCACTTCCGGCCGCCTTCGGCGCTACCTCCCTATACTATTTCGTCATTTTACCCCACGGGATCAGTGGCCGGGAGGGGCGCAGACGAGAATGGAGGGCCGAGCGGTGGAGTCGGCGCTTTACTGACTGGCAACCACAGTTCGCCGATCTCCCGCTAAGCAGCGCGACGAGCATTTTGCACACCGGACACTTAAGCGCGGCAATGCCGAGCCCAGCGATACCTTCAGCATGGCCGCCGGAACGCGAGACGCAGACGCGGCCGGCTATCATTCTGCTCGATCTGGCCATGCCCCGATATGGTCGGTTTCGAGGTCGCACGCCGCCTCCGGCGGGAGCCCGTGGGGGGTGCTCGAGGGCCTGACCGTCATTTCACGCACGTTCTTTCTCATTGGCGGTCCGCCGCCGGCTCGAGCTCAACGCGCTGGCGATCCTTCTGGCCGTATGGTCTGGATTCTGGTTCTGGGGGTCGCCGGCCTGCTCTTGGCAGTCCCCTCACTTGTCGCCCTGAAGGTCGCTGCCAGGCACAAACCCTCCTGGTCGCGCGTTCTCGATTTCTTGGCGCCCAACGAGAAATGGACTCCCAGGTCCCTGGAGCAACTGAGACGCTTCGGCAAGCGAGGAGCGAAGACGCGCGGCGCTCCCCAAAGCCCTCCCGAGCGCGGCGGGCTCGGCGCCGCGACCGCGGGCCTCAGAATGAGGCCGCGCCGTCACATCCTCAGCTGATCGATTTGCGAGCCTGTTCCGTGCGTGCAGCGCCGATCGCGGTTTTGACGTTCTTCCGCTCTTCGGGCGGCGGGAGGACGGCCTCGATGCCGAGAGCCTGCAGCCACAGCTCGCGGCACCAGCCTCGAGTGTGGTATAGATGCTCGTCCTCCTCGTTCTCGACTGCCTCGTAGGCGCTCTCCAGGGTCTTGGCTTCTTTCCCTTTCAGGGTCTTTGCAGCCTGCCCGATCAATTCCCAATCCAGGTGGTCCTTCGTCTCTGCCAAGACGACGCACTCGCAGGCAACGATCTGTGCCGCTTCGCGATCACCGGCCGATAGCGCTTCCTGCATGGCTTTGACGAGCGATGCGCCCAGCGCATGGTCGATCTTGCAGCCGTGTGTCTGCTCTCGAGGGTCTAAATGTACCGCCTCGCAGACTTCAGTGAGGACTTTCACGTGATGTTGTGTCTGCTGCAGGTATCTGTTCCATTCTGCGGTCAGATCCTCGTGTACCGCGCACTTGAGCGCCGCCTCGTACACTTTGACGCCGCCGCGCTCATGTTCCAACGACTGCAACAGCAACTCTTTTAGCTGCGGCTTCACTTGCGGGTTGTGCATAACGGCTCCTGATAACTGCAAAAGAGATGAGCGACTTGGGTCGCAACCCGCGTGCCTGCTGCGCGCGCGAGCGCCGCCCGCGCTTGCTATCCGCGTGAGGCGAAGCGGTAACGGATGATCGCGTGATAGCGTTCCCCGGGCAGCAGGACGGTCGTCGGGAAGGTCGGGTGATGTGGCGCATCGGGAAAGCCCTGCGGCTCGAAGGCGCTAGATGACGCCGCCGCGGCCGGGGATGGAGGCGCTGACATGGGCGAGGACGAGAGAGGGCGCTGCCGAGTCTGTCGGAGTTGGAATCACCCGCCAGAGCGCCTTGTCGAAGCCAACAGGCCCGCCGTGCAGCGTTGAAGTGCCGTCATTCGTTGGTAGATGATACACATGCCCGTCGAGCGTGAAGCGACCGTCCGCGATACGGTTGGCATTGCGGCCCAACAGCGCCCCGAATGCGCCTCCCGCCTTCGCGTAGGCTCCCGTATCATCGAAGCCCAAGAGCAGGTCTCCCCGGCGGCCGAGCTTGTCTGGTGCGTCGATGGAGACCATCCGGCCGCCATAGTCGGTGATTCTGACGCGCAAATGAAAATTCTGCAGAGTATGGACAAAGACGATCGGGCGGCCGTAGCGCAGGAAAAGATACTGCACGAACTTCAGTCGCTTCTCGCGCAGCCCGATGTAATGGCCGTGGCGGCGCAGCAGCGGGAAGCCAAATTGATGTCCCATCCAGAACGAGAAGTTATCGCCCACGACGGCGCCACAGAAGGCGGCGAGCAGCACGAGCACGATGCTGAGCTTGCCGGTTGAGCCGGCGACGATCGCCACCGCGATCAGGGTCGTCTCGCCGGGAAGAAAGAATAGCCCCAATCCCTCCAGCGCGATGACGCCGAAAACGGCGACGTAGCCCCAGCTCGCAATGAAGTGGTTGATGGTGTTGCCGAAGAAGGACAAGTATGCGCCTCTGCAATCCTGGAGCCGAAGGCTATTGTCCGCGCGCCAATTCCGCCGGCGCGAGGCGATAGAGAGTGCCGACCGGATTGAAGTCCGGCGATGTTCCGGGTTCCTGCAATATGGCGGTACGGGCAGGCCAGCCTTCAGTCGGCTGGAATTGCCCCCTCCAGGCCCAATCAGGCGCCGCGCCGCAGGGTCGGGCCGGAGAGCCCGAGTGCGGTGTTGACCACGCCGAGATGGGTCAGCGCCCGCGGAATGTTGCCGATCAGACGTCGGGTCGGAACGTGATACTCCTCGCTGAGCAGGCCCACGTCGTTGGACAGGTCAATCACTCGCTCAAGCATCGCTCGGGCATCGTCACGCCGGTCCTGCTTTGCCATGCAGTCGGCGAGCCAGCAGGAGCAGGCGAGGAACGCGCCCTCGTCGTGACCGTCATGCTCAGCGGGCTTGCGGCGCACGAGCCCCCCGCCCATCAGCTCGCGCTCGACCGCCGCGATGGTTCCGGCCATGCGCGGGTCATCGACCGGGAGGAAGTTGACCAACGGCAGGAGGAGCAGCGAGGCGTCAAGCTCCTTGCTCCCGTAGTAGTCCACGAAATGCCCGCGGCCGCGGTCATAACCGCGCCGGCAGACTTCTTCGTGGATGCGGCCGCGCAGGGCGTCCAAACGGCCGATCATGTCATCGCCCGCCGCTCGGTGCGTGCGCGCGCCCCTGAGGAACTGCGTCAAGCCGACCCAGGCCATGGCTTGCGAATAGGTGTAGTGCTGGGGATCGCCGCGTGACTTCCATATGTCGGAGCTGGGCTGGTTCCAAACCGTTTCCAGATGCTGGACGAGCGCGGTCTCCACCTGGATGCCTCGGTCGACGCGAGCGATGCCCCCGTGGGCGGCGACGTGCATGGAGTCCAGCAGTTCACCGCAGATATCGAGCTGCCGCTGGGTGGCGGCGTAGTTGCCGACCCGCACCGGCTTTGACGCCTCGTAGCCTGGCAGCCAATTCACGACCCACTAGCTCAACCGGCGGCCACCGTCCAGACGATAAACGACCTGCAATTTTTCCGGCCGCCCTGCGACCGCGCGCAGAATCCAATCGCGCCACCGCGTCGCCTCCTCCCTGTAGCCCGCGTTCAGCAACGCGGTGAGCGTGAAGGTCGCGTCGCGTAGCCAGCAATAGCGATAGTCCCAGTTCATGCTTCCGCCAGGCACCTCGGGCAGACCGAGCGTAGCGGCGGCAATGAGCCCACCGGTTCTCTGGTGAACCATCGCCTTGAGGGTGATCAGCGATCGCCTCACCGCTGCGGGCCAGCGACAAGGCTTGTCGAAGCGGCCGATCCAGTCTTGCCAAAAGCCACCAGATCCGGCCCGACGTCTGCGACGAAGCAGTCTTCGCTGCGCCGACTCCACGGCGGCATGAGGCCGTAGTTGAAGCGCAGCCGCAGCTCGAGGCGCATCGGCACCCGGCCCCGCGCGCCCTCTACGATGCGCACCAGCGAGGGGTGGTGCCCGCGCATGGGCATGAAATCCAACAGCCGTATCGCTCCGGATATCGTGTCGAACGTGGTTTCGAGGACCAGCGTGTCGCCACGATAGTGGCGCTGAGTCCCCTTCAGCTGCGCCTCGGGGGCTATGCGCCAGAAGCCGTTCCGCTCATCCCCGAGCAGTGCGCAAAAGCAGGCGTCGCTGTCGAAACGCGGCCAACAGAGGAAGTCCACCGAGCCGTCGCGCGAGATCAGGGCGCCGGTCCCGCCGTCTGCCACAAATCCGTAGTCTTGGATCGGCGATGCCATCGGGGCTCTTGGCGGCCGGCAGGCGCGTCGACGCTATCGAGCACGACCCAGGGCGGTGGCACCCGCGACCGCTCCGAGGAGCATGAGCGCTGCTCCGGCTCGCAGCCAGGCGGGGTTGAACCCGATCACCTCTTGATGCGCTCGCGTGTCGAAGCGCCCATGCGCTCCCGGATCGCCGGCGAACCGGCTCAAACAGATTGTCCGGCCGATCGGACCGCGCCGGCTCCGCCGCCAACTGGCCACCATAGCCTTCGGCCGCGAGAATGCGATCTCCGAGCCGCGGCGGCAGCAGGGTTCCGATGATCGCCTTCAGCGCAGAGCGGCCGATCCAGAGCTCGCGCGGCGCGTCGCGAGCGGCCCGCACGATTTCACGCGCGATGGCCTCCGGCTGATAGATCGGCGGCAGCGGCTGAAGCTGTTTGTGCATGCGGCTGCGCGCCCAGTCGAATTGCGGCGTATTCACGGCCGGCAGTTGCACCATACAAGGCGCAGGTGGCTTTTGTCGCGCTCGAGCTCGCTGCGCAGTGCGTCGGTGAAGCCCCGGATAGCGAACTTTGCCCCGCAATACGCCGATTGCAGCGGGATGGCGCGATAGCTCAGCGCCGAACCGACCTGCACGATGGTTCCACGGTTGCGCGGCCGCATGTGCTTGAGCGCAGCCATCGTGCCGTAGACTTGGCCAAGATAGGTGACCTCGGTCACGCGGCGGAACTCGTCCGGCTTGAATCTCGTGAACAGGGGCAAAGATCGTCGCCATGGCATCATTGACCCAGACATCGATCTTGCCCCATTCGGCGACCACCCGATCGGCAGCGGCCGATACCGCCTCCGCATCGGCGACGTCGAGCGGCAAAACAAGGGCACGGCCACCCGCGGCCTCGACGTCGCGCTGCGCCGCCTCGAGGCCGTCGCGGCCACGACCGATCAGCCCGACGTTGAACCCATGCCGGGCGAAGGCGATTGCCGTGGCGGGGCCGACGCCGGCCGAAGCCCCGGTGACGACTACAGTGTCTGCCCCACGCTCCTTCACGTTGATTTCGCTCCCCTGTCCAAGAACAAGCGGTATGTCATCAAGCTAACCGGGGAACGCTCGATTGGTTCCACTGCTTCCCGCTCTGTTGGGCTAAAACCGGTTGCTCACTCGCGCCATGCCTTCAGCGCATTCGCATCGCAAGGTTGGCCAGTACCAGTATCCAGATCGTTCCGCCCACCATGAAGAACAGCAGCAGGCTGGAGAACAGGATCAGGTGAAGGTCATCCGTGTTGTGTCTCGGCGGATCGATATGCAGGAGGCAGCGAAAATGGACCATGGCCTGAACGGATGGCGAAGGCGCCAATGGCGAGATGGAGCGCAGACGGCGCCATCGCGGTCCGATAGACCAGACCGAACGCAGCGAGCGTCAGCGCGAGAGCGAGAATGAAGCCCCAGATGTAGCTGCGGAGCTCGTGCGTATACTCGTCGTGCCTGTCGCTCACGCGAGTGTTCCGAGATAGACGACGGAGAAGATCGCGATCCAGACAATATCGAGGAAATGCCAAAACAGGCCCAACCTCAGCAGCCCGAGCTTCACATCCCGGTCTATGCCGTAGACCCTGATCTGCCCGATCAGGGCGATCATCCAGATGCAGCCGGCTGTGACGTGCGGGCCGTGCAGCGGCACAAGGGCGGCAGGGGCATGACGTACGTGCGAGCTGTCGCGATCGAGCTTCGTGATTCCAAAAACTGTGACTCAACAGTCTCCTGACAACATGTTGCCGCGAACGTGCTCGCGGGGAACCGTCTCCAATAACGGACGTTCATAGGTTTCAACCGCGGCGGGTCTATCTGGATCGTTGTCGCGGCGGCGCCACTGGTGCTCTCCGAACCCTCATTTATGGCGTTCGGGAAACCAACGCTACGGCACAGCTCGTCGCTTGCTCCGCTGAGTCTGGAGGAACCTCGCAATGTACCCGGCAGTTCTGTTGATCCGCTGCGGGCGACCTGCGTCGCGCAGGCTCCTCGAGGGTGCAGTGTCGTCTCGCATTCTGGCGCTGATCTTCTGCGCATTGGCGCTTGCCTCCTCGCGATGGTTGTACGCGCAGGAGCCACGTCCGCTGGGTGCCGGCAACTTCATCGAGGGCGCCGTCGGCAACCAAGTGATGCAGCTTCGTTATCTCACGCCCGCGCCAATGCCACAGATTCACGGTGACTTGGATTATGGGCTGCTGCTGAGCGAGCGCCGGGACGTGATCGCCTCGGCGGCCCTGATGTTCGATACGAACCTCAGGGTGCTGCCCAGAATGCGGATTCAGATTGGGCCGCAGGCGTACCTGGCCGACCTCGCCGCGGCGCAGAAGACCGACGTACTCGCGCTCTCGCTCGGAGCCAACACCCGCTATGAGATCATTCGAGGCTGGGGGTTGGCGGCGTTCGGCAGCGCGTTCTATTCACCGGGCGTAATCACCTTCGGCTCGGCTCACAACCTGTACGACTTCACGGTGGGCGCGGAAATCCGCTTGGCGCCGCGGATCATGGTGCTCGGTGGGTATCGCTGGCTGAAGTTCACCACCGTCAACGAGCCGGACGTGAGAGTGCAGAACGAGGTGTTCGTAGGACTGCGCTGGCGAACGGAATAACTACAGCTGTGGATTCGACGAGGAGCTTCGGCCGGGACGCATCCTGCTGTTCCGGTGGCCCAGTTTCCGCGAAACGTGACGACATACCGAGGAATTGTATATGAGATCGCTCTATCCACATCCCCTCTTTCTGAGTACGGCGATGATCGCTGCGTTGCTCTGCGGATGCGCGAGCGGGCCGCCGCGGGAGACGACGGCCGACCTTTCGCGCGCGAACGCGCTCGTTGCCGAGGCAGAGCGCAGCGGAGCGCAGGAATATGCCCCAGCGGACGCGCAGAAAGCCCGCGACGAGGCTCAGCAGGCGGATCAGCTTGCGGGGCACGGCGATGCGCAACGCGCTGATCGGCTCGCGAACGAGGCGGCCGTCGATGCCCAGTTCGCCACCGCGCGGGCTGCGAACGGGAAAGCTCAGCACGATCTGAAAGATCAGCAGCGCACCCTGGACACGCTGCGTGGTGAAGAGAACCGGCAGCTGCAGACACCCGCGAGCGGCGCAACGCCGAGCGCGGTGCCATCGCCGAACGGGACGCAACAGCCGAATAAACTGCAGGCCATGCCGCCGCCGCCCAACACTGGGGTCCTCCGGATTGATCCACTTTGAAATGAGAGGTGACCATGAAACTCGGTCCATCTGTCCCTGGCGATCAACTCGAGGTCGCGACCCTGTTGATGGCCATATTGATCGTGGCAGGTTTGGCGGCTTGCGCGTCGACGCCGCAGCGCAACGACCAGCTCGAACAGGCCCGCGTCACGGTCCAGAGCCTGGAGCGGGACCCTGAGGCGCAGCGCGCGGCGGCCGAGCAGCTGCGCGCCGCCCGCAACGACCTGCGGCGTGCGAACGCAGCGTTTGAAAAGCATAGCTCCCCCGAGGAGGTGACGCATCTCGCCTACCTTGCACAGCGCGAGGCGCAGGCCGGCAAGGCGTACGCCGACGAGTACCGTGCGCGGCAGCAGCTCGCACAGGGCAACGAGGAGCGCAATCGCATTCTCCTGGAGGCCCGCAGTCGCGAAGTGCAGCAGGCGCGGGAGGCGACGCAGGCGCAAGCTCAAAGGGCGCAGGCTGCGCTGGCGCAAGCACAGTCGGCTCAAAGTCAGCTTCAACAGGAGCGGCAGGCGCTCTCTGCTCTCAAGGCTCACCAGACCGTGCGCGGGCTCGAGCTGACGCTCGCGAGCGATCTCCTCTTCAATACGGGATCGGCGATGCTGAAGCCGGGGGCGATGCTGCAGCTCAATCGGCTGGCTGACTTCATGCGGAGCAATCCGAAGACTCGGGTCATCATCGAAGGATACACGGACAACCGCGGTGCCGCCGAGTATAACCAGCAGCTCTCGCAAGCGCGTGCTCAGGCGGTGGGGAGCGCACTCGAGAGTGACGGCGTTGCATCGGATCGAATTCAGCCGATTGGCCGCGGCAAGGATTACCCCGTGGCGAGCAATGCGACATCCGCCGGCCGGCAGCAGAATCGTCGCGTGGACATCGTCCTCTCCGACATGTCCGGGCGCTTCGCGCAGGCGGCAACGCAGGGATCGGTGCAGCGATAGCCCACGCGACTGCATCAGGCGTCCGGAGGTACCGTTCCGGTCCGAGCTTGCTTTGGATGCGAGCCCGGGCGGCTCCAAGTAGGTTGTCGGTAGGCGAGAGCTGGGTGTGCGAATTTTTTACGGAAGCGGCCGCCGGGAAGTACTGCCCCGGCGGTTGTTAGCGCGACGACTCACTTGCAGTGGGAGCGAATTCTGCTGGGGAGCACCCTGGCGGTGCGCCCTGCGCATCGGCAACGATCGAGGTATCGGAGCATGAGCAGCGAGCTACCAATTAGGCGGCCGGGTGTGGCAGGGGAAGCTGCGATTCGACCTGGTTTGTTTCGACACATCTCCTGGGGCGGGGTGTTCGCGGGCCTCTTTCTGGTACTCGCGATCCAACTGGTGCTGAGCATGCTCGGCTTCGGCATCGGGCTGAGCATCGTACAGCCGGGGCGAGGCGGCGTGCCCAACGCCGGAACTATCGGCATCGGTGCGGCCCTCTGGTGGATCGTCGCCTATCTCGTCGCACTCATCCTGGGCAGCTTTGCAGCCGCGCGACTGTCCGGGGTGGGGCTGCGCTTCGAGGGAGCCTTGCACGGCTTGGTCACCTGGGCCTGCGCCCTGATGGTGACCTTCTATCTCCTTACCACTGCGGTCGGCGGCGTGATCGGCGGCGCGTTCGGGGTGGTTGGCAATGCCCTTTCGGCGGCCGGGCAGGGAGTTAAGGCGGCCGCCCCGGGAGTCGCGAAAGCGGCGGGCATCTCCGGCGATCAGATCCAGCAACGCGCGAGCGAGCTGCTCGCCCCGACAGACCCGGCCAAGATGAGTGATGAGCAGGCCGCCGCCGCGCTCACCAGGGATGCGGGGGCATACCTGGCCGGCGGCAGCGGCGCTGGGCCGGCGCGCGATCAGATCATCGGTATCACTTCGGCGAAGCTCGGCATCAGCCGCGACGAGGCGGCCAAGCGCTTCGACCAGTGGGTCACACAGTTCAACCGCGGAAAGTCGAGCGTCGAGCAAGGCGTGAGGCAGGCGGCCGGCCAGGCCGCGGGCATCCTCTCGCAGGCGTCGATCTGGGCCTTCGTTGCGCTGTTGCTCGGCGCCATCGTGAGCGCGCTCGGGGGCGCCTGGGGCACGCGACCCGCCGTGCGAGCGAGCACACCGACTGCCTTCTGATGTTCTCGAAGCTGTTCGCCTTTGCGGCAAACTCGAATCCCAGCGGCGGCAAGAACGTCACCAAGAGTCCGGTCTTCATGGCCTCATCGCCGGGGCGAGGAAGGAATATGGACGGCTCTCGCCGCGCCCGCTCCCGGGCCACCCGAATGTGGACCACGCAGCCGGATCTGTCCGCCTCGCGTCTGCGTAGCATCAGCGTGCCGACCTGGATCGTCGATGCCGACCACGATGAGGCCAGCAAGCGCTCGCATTTCGCAGGCCTCGACTACCGCGCGGGAGAAGCTGCTGGGGGCACAATCGTAGCGGGCTACGCCGTCATGAGCGGCGCGATCCGATGGAATCGTATACAAGAGTCCGGCGAACAGCGTCGTCGTCCCGAGGGCAGCATCGGCTGCGTCCGCAGTGTGCTCTGGATCAGAGTCGCGATCCGCTCATCCTCGATCGTGCGCGGTCGCCCCAGCCGAGCCTCGTCATACAGCCCCTTGCAGTCGATGCTCGACGTACCGGCGCCGCCACCGACCCGTAATGGGTAGCGGGATTATGACCCGACGGTCGGCAGGTTCATCGAGTCCGATCCTATAGGGCTATGGGGCACAAGCTTCTCAATTTACGCTTACGGGCTGAACAATCGATGCGGGCACACCGCGCGTTATAGGAGCGATGACAGCATGCTGAGTCGGATGGACAGCGGTTGGATCGCCGACCCTCGACGGCTTGCGCGGACGTCCACCGGAGGCCGCCGAGAGCCAAAGATTTTTTGGGGTAGATTTTGGGGTATGCGCCGCGGAGTAGTGCAAAGAAGTCCCATGTAGTCAGCGACTTAATCGCCTCAAATCGGTTACCACCCTCTCCGCCAATTCAAAAAATTCCTTAAAAATCAATAAATTACTGGCGCTTGCCTACCATCCGATCTGGCGCTCCACGTGTCTACCAAAGTCCATGATAGTTCAATGAATTCTGGTGTTTACCGCGCCGCGGCGATGGTCTGCGGTAGGCCGCTGACAGCCGCCCGATGCCAGAGCGTTCCAGGGGTAGCCACAAATTTATTGGGGTAGATTTTGGGGTAGAAATGCTGTTCGGCAAACTCGGATGCCAGATACCCAAATTGGATCTACCCCAAACAAACATTGCTGGGGCCCTGAGGGTTCTCGAAAGAGATCAGTGCGGCGGTGCGCGCCGAAACGGTTCGGCTCGCGCGGTGAATGAGAGTCGACCTAGACATCAAAGTCCTCTGTAGCGGCCGGTCAGACCTCAGAGGCTTGAGAACCGGTTCTGGTTGCGAATAATTCGTTTAGTTCATATAATGCACTCGATCGGAGGACTTAGGTATGAGCATTACCGCAGATCGAGTGTCACTCAGTGATCGAGACGCAGAGCTGTTGGCGCAGGCCAGTAGGCTGATGGGGGAAGCGCTCGATCGTTCGAGGGCGCGCAGGATTGTGCTGGTCGAGGAGAGAGACGACGGCGGCGATATCGTTCGCCTCGAGGTGCCGCCAGCGACTCTACGGCTGCTCTCGCAGATCCTCGCGCTCATGGCCCGGCAGCAGACGTTTGTGCTCTATCCGGAATCATCGGAGCTGACGACGAAGCAGGCGGCCGAGGTCCTGGGTGTCTCGCGCCCGTTTCTGATCCGTGTCCTGGAGGCCGGGCAGATCCCGTTCCGCAAGGTGGGACGTCATCGGCGTGTCCTGATGCAGGACGTTCTGGCCTACAAGAAGACCATGCAGATCAGCCGCCGCGTTGCACTGGACGAGCTCGTCAAGGCTAGTGAGGACATCGGCGGGTACGATCTTTAATGGTGCCCTATGATCGATTCACCGTCGTACTGGACGCGTGCACGCTCTTTCCCATGCTGGCGCGTGATGTGCTGTTGACTCTGGCTGCGCACGAATTCTTCAGCCCCAAGTGGTCGGCGCGCATTCGCGACGAATGGACCCGGAACCTCCTCGCACAAATGCAGCGGTCAGCCGATGGTGACGCCCAGAAGCGGGTAGACCGCATTGTAGCGGCGATGACCGCGGCCTTTCCGGACGCTGATGTCGATGTGGAGCTGGTGGAGCTGCCAGTACTTGAGCCCGTGGACGCCAAAGACCGCCATGTTGTCGCGACCGCAATTGCCGCCCATGCAGATGCAAGTTACCTTCAACGTCAAGGATTTTGCCGCTGACCATCTGAAGGAGCAGTTGCAAATCGAGGTGATTTATCCGGATGACTTTGTCATGGATCTGATCGATCTCAACGAGAAACGCGCCGTGGCTGCTTTCCGTGAGCTGCGCGCCAGGAAAAAGAATCCTCCTTGGGCAGTGGACGAGATTGTGAGACGGTTGCAGGCATCTGGCCTCGTGCAAACATCGCTGTGGCTGAATACTCAGGATGTGGCTGCCCTAATGTGAGGGCGTCCGTGATGACGCGTTCAGCCTCATGAGGTTCACTCTGATATACGACGGCGAACTGCCGGCTGGCGATAAGAAACGAGCCCGCAAGCCGCTGGAACCTCACGAGCTGGACAAGATCGCCACTGCGACGCTCGCGCACTACGAGCAGCACGCGGAGGAATTTCGGGCCGGCACGCGCGATCACGACGTCAGCCAGAACATTGCCTCTCTCTTGCGACATATCGAAGGCGAGTCGCCCTTCACGATTCTCGATTTTGGTTGCGGGCCGGGGCGCGACCTCAAGACCTTGGCCGGACTAGGCCACACGCCCATCGGGCTGGAGGGCGCACCCGGCTTTGCTGCCATGGCGCGTGCCGACACCGGGTGCGAAGTGTGGCAGCAGGATTTCCTCAAGCTTGACCTGCCGGGGGAGCGCTTTGATGGAATCTTCGCCAACGCTGCGCTGTTTCATGTGCCATCCCAAGAATTGCCGCGCATCTTGCGGCAATTGCACGCCGCACTGAAGCCCGGGGGCGTCCTGTTCAGCTCCAATCCGCACGGCGAGAACGAGGAAGGCTGGAACCGCGGGCGTTACGGTGCTTACCACAGTCTTGAAGCGTGGCGTCGCTACATGTCAGATGCAGGGTTCACAGAGCTCAAGCATTACTACCGGCCGGTCGGGTTGCCGCGCGAACGGCAGCCGTGGCTGGCGAGCGTGTGGGGCAGGCCCAAAAAGCCCAAATAGCGTTGGACATTGCATAACGCTCAGCGTAGGGTCAATGGTGGCTCGTGACTCTTTCCTCTTGCGAGTATCTATTGGCCCGGGCGCAATTCTCGCGCCACTCTCGCCAGCCCGCAATCCGACCGGTCCTCCGAACTAGACAGGCATGCGCGGTATGCGTCGCCTGCGGGTCGATCGTGTGGACGCCACGCGCGTAGTGCGTCTCCCGGCATCTGCGCGATCATCCCGCTCTAGGGCGAGCGCGCCGCGACGGCTCATTCCATAAGCAAGCCAAGCGGTCTGTGCGAAGGCAGCGGACGCTTGAGGAGTCGTGTTCATGAGTACTCAGCTTCATATGGATCTGAAGTCCACTGCGCCCACCGGCGTTATTCGGAACGCCATGAACCCATTTGGTGTCAAGGATCTCACGGCCTTGGCGGGGGCGTTGTCACCCGTCGGTCCGTCAGTGCACGAAGCACTGATGGCCACGGCACCGCATTACCGGCCCGAGTTTCGGAAGGATCTCGCGGAATACGTCGGTGCTGCGCCATTCGCGATAGACGGTATCGATGCGGGCATAGCCACCGAACATTTTAGCCCGCCGGCCTCTGCGCTGAAGGCTGCGGGACTGACATCCCGAACAGCACCATGGAGGAAGCCCCGTACCAGCGAAGGATGGCAGGACGACCTGGCAAGTGGGGAAGGGCTCACCGTCGCCTTGCGCCGAACGCCTGATCGATCCGAAACCGCCAGTCGCGCCAGGCGTTCTCGCCCCGCTCACCTGAGAACCACAGACGCGAAGCTCGCTCACAGCGAACCAAACCCGGGGTCGTCTGCTGACAGTCTCTTAACGTCACATACGCAGATACTCACCCAAAGGACCGAAGTAGCTTGGTTCCCCTTTATGTTCATGAGGATCCTTGCATGACTTTCACACACCCAGAACTACACACCTCGCGCCACTTTCCGGGAGTGATTTTCCCCGTGCACCCGATGAGTGGCACCGAAGATGACGACGATAACCGAGACGATGAACGTGCGGGTGAGAATGAGACACCGGTGCGCGCGGTCGACGAGGGCACCGAAACCAGGGTTCTCAACAGGTTTGAGTAGTCTTCCTTCATGCGATACCTGAGTTCCGATTTTGAGTCAGCTCGAACCTGGACTAAAACGGGTCAGGTCGGTTCCTCAAAGTCGTATCCAGGTAACGTGGTGAGCCGCGTATCCTCGAGTGGGCCACCCACGGTGAAGTGATAGAAGCTCTGCCATTCTCGTGAGGCGATCCCAAAGACCTCATGGACGGGATCGTCGAAGTAGCAGCCGATCCCAGTCGAGCGAATACCCGCCTCTTCGGCCTCGAGGTAAAGCACCTGGCCCACCATGCCGGCCTCCCAGAATAGGTTCCGGTAGAACGCGGCGCCGTACGTGGTTAGGCTGTCGATGTAGTCTGCGATCATCCCCAGGCTGAAAGCTCCGTCGCCGGCGAGGTGCTGGCCGCAGGAGACAGTGGCCGCGAGCGCCCGACAGTCCCCTTCCTGGAGCAGGTACAGCGGGAGCCCCGGTGGACAAGAGGGCAGGCGCTCCCAGCGAAACTCCCCCCGCATCACTTCTTTGAGCGCCGCGAGCTTCTCGGGATCTCGCGCGAGCGCATAGAGGCCCGGAGGAACGCCTTCGACCCGGTGGACGAACAGGCCGAGATGGATGCGCGGCCGCCACGCGATCGCATCCCAGGGCATCGATCGCCCGTCGCGCGTCGGCATCAACCGAGCGAGCGTTCGGAAGAACGCTTCCTGCGAGATCGCTGTGACGCCGTCCATTGCTACCGCGCTTCGGCGGCCAAGAATGGCCCTTCCCGCGGTGAGCAGGCCCTGGCGGACGGGTACGCCGAAGAGTTCCTCGTACGTGGGGAACCCGAAGAAGTCTTCCGTGATCGGCACGCCTGCCGATCGTCGCGTGGCCTCTGCAACCTCATCGATCACGGGCCAGTCGGCGCTGTGCTCGGGGCTCAGCGTGTTGGCCTCGCCGCACCATTGTGCGCCGATGCTGCCTGCCGTCAGCCCGCTTAGAAGTCGCGGAGACGTCAATGGAGGATCGGGTGTGATCAATGCGAGAAGCTCAGGCTCCTCACGCTCTGCCGTCCCGTAGTCATCACCGCGGCTGAGCCCAAGGAGAGCAGCGATGGCTCTATCGCTCATCCCGTCGAGGAGCACCAAGCCCCAGCCAAGAGCCGCCGCCGCAATGCGTAGGGTTGCCAGGGCGTGCCCCGCATCGTGCTGGCAGTAGCGGAACGCGCGCTCGCCGTACTTCCAGGCTTCCCGCCAATGCACCGACGACAGGCCCACGAAGAATGAACCCTCGGGAAACGGCGTACAGAGCTCGCTCCACGCCTTCGCGCCGAGGATCGCTCGCCGTTCGAGAGCGTGTTCCTTAGGTGCGTAGTGGTACACGGCGGGCGCCTCGCCAAGCCGATCGATCGCTGGCAGAACCGCATAGCCCTCGGTCGGATGGAGATTCCCGCTCGAGGGGTTCGCGCGCAGCGACCACGTCGTATCGTGGAAGCGCTTCCACGCCGTCAAAGACAGCGCGTACCGGAAGAAGAGGGAGATCGACTCCAGAGATAGCGGTTCCGATGGCACGTCCCCGAGCGCGTAGAGCTGCCAGTAAGGAAGCGGACGGCCGGGTTTGGCGAGCGGGAGCCGAACAAGGTCCGCTCCGTGATAGCGTCGGAACGGATCGGGCTGCGTCGCCCAGTCCATGTGGCCGGGCGAGGCGGCGTACCGGTGAAAATGGTGCTTTGTCCGCTCATGGTAGGCAACGACTACCTCTTCGGGAGAGGCACCTGCATCGATCAGGCTTGCCGGCTGTGTTGGCGCACTAGTCGACACGAGCGGAACGCGATGAGGGGGCAAAGGGGGTATCCATCCACAGGCATCTTGTGCTTGCACTAAGGGCACGTCCACAAGATACGGAGTTCGCTCTTACATGGCTCTGTGCATCCTGAGGTAGCCAGGTTCTGCTGTCGAGCATGGCGAGACTTTTCGTACGGAATCCGCACGAGCTCAGCTGCTCCGCTGATGATCATTAACCTATTGAATTTTATCGCGCTTCCTACGGGATTCCCGTGTTACAGCTTTGGGAGGGTTGGGCATCGAAAGCGCTACCAAGTCCCATCGCGGCTGCTGCCCCGAAAAGACGCCGAATTGCAGTGGTTGAGACGCTACAAAAGCGGGGTCGACGCCGGGACTTACGGTGGCGGGACGCAGCGCGCACTCGCGTCCAAATTTGGGGCTCGCTGCTTTGTGGTGACATCGATTTTTCCTGATGCGTCACATCTTTGCGGAGCACTCGCGGAACAGGCCGGCAATCATCAGCCGAACGCACGAAGTATGTCCTCAGCGGACTTCTTCCCGCACTGCGAGCAGCGCATCCTCAGCCCGGCTGAATGCCTCGTCGGCAACTTTTCGGGCATCCATCCTTGAAATCCGGTCTTAAGTCACCATCTAGAGTCGGATACCGACTGCATTCAGAGGAGCGTTCAGTTATGAAGATTCGTCCCCTTCATGATCGCGTCATCGTGAAGCGCCTGGAAGAGGATCGTACCTCGCCTGGTGGCATCGTAATTCCCGATACGGCGGCCGAAAAACCCATTCAAGGAAAGATCGTCGCGGTCGGCAAGGGTAAGATCCTTGAGAACGGACAAGTGCGTCCCTGCGACGTCAAGGTGGGCGACAAGATTCTCTTCGGCAAGTACAGCGGCACCGAAGTGAAGGTCGACGGCGAAGAACTCGTGGTCATGCGTGAAGAAGACGTCATGGCCGTCATCGAGTCGAAGTAACTCACCCGAAGGACACGGCAATGGCAACGAAAGAAGTACGATTTAGCGCCGATGCACGCCAACGCATGTTCAAGGGTGCCAACATCCTTGCGAATGCGGTGAAGGCGACACTCGGCCCGAAGGGCCGAAACGCGGTGCTCGAGAAGAGCTACGGCGCCCCAACCATCACGAAGGACGGTGTTTCGGTGGCGAAGGAGATCGAGCTCAAAGACAAATTCGAGAACATGGGCGCGCAGATGCTGAAGGAAGTCGCTTCCAACACCTCGGACGAAGCCGGCGACGGTACGACGACGGCGACGGTGCTTGCCCAGGCGATTATCCGCGAGGGCCTGAAGGCCGTCGCCGCCGGTCGCAACCCGATGGACATCAAACGCGGCATCGACAAGGCCGTGCTCGTCACGACGGACGAGTTGAAGCGCCTCTCAAAACCCTGTAAGGACCCCAAGGCCATCGCACAGGTCGGCACGATCTCTGCGAATTCCGACGAGTCCATCGGCAAGACCATTGCCGATGCAATGGAGAAAGTTGGCAAGGAAGGTGTCATCACCGTCGAAGAGGGCCAAGGACTTGACAATGAGCTCGAGGTGGTCGATGGCATGCAGTTCGATCGCGGCTACCTTTCCCCATATTTCATCAACCAGCAGCAGAGTCAGACGGCCGAGTTCGAAAAGCCGTTGATTCTCCTGTGCGATAAGAAGATCTCGAATATCCGCGAGATGCTCCCGCTCCTGGAGGCGGTCGCGAAGGCGGGCCGTCCGCTGATCGTGGTCGCTGAGGACGTCGAGGGCGAGGCGCTCGCGACGCTGGTCGTCAACAACATCCGCGGCATCCTCAAGGTTGCAGCGGTGAAGAGCCCGGGCTTCGGCGATCGTCGCAAGGCGATGCTGCAGGACATCGCGACCTTGACCGGCGGCACGGTGATCTCGGATGAGGTTGGCCTGTCGCTCGAGAAGGTCACCGTGAACGATCTGGGGGACGCCAAGAAGGTTGTGGTCGAGAAAGAGACCACGACCATCATTGACGGAGCCGGCAAGGCCACGGACATCAAGGCGCGCATCGAGTCGATCCGCCAGCAGGCCGAGGAAGCGACCAGCGACTACGACAAGGAGAAGCTCCAAGAGCGCGTGGCGAAGCTCTCCGGCGGTGTCGCGCTGATTAAAGTCGGTGCTGCCACCGAAATTGAGATGAAGGAGAAGAAGGCACGCGTGGAGGACGCCCTGCACGCAACCCGTGCGGCCATTGAGGAAGGCGTGGTGCCGGGCGGCGGTGTCGCGCTGATCCGTGCCCTCAAGGCGCTCGATAAGTTAGAGGGTGCCAATGAGGATCAGACGGTCGGTATCCGTATTCTCGCTCGCTCGATCGAAGAGCCCCTGCGAAATATCGTTGAGAATGCCGGCGAGGATGCGGCGGTCATCCTGAACCAGGTGAAAGCCGGCAAGGGTGCCTACGGCTACAACGCGGCGACCGGTGAGTTCGGCGACATGCTCGAAGAGGGTATTCTCGATCCAACGAAGGTCACACGGCTTGCGCTGCAGAATGCCGCATCCGTCGCGGGCCTGTTGCTCACGACCGAGGTGATGGTTGCCGAGGCTCCGAAGGACGAAGAGCATGCCCATGCGGGCATGGGCGGCGGGGGAATGGGCGGGATGGATATGTAGACTGTGAACAGGCGCCGAAGCTTGAGCAGGACATTGGCCTAACCGGCGCCGAAGGCTGACCAGGATCTCACCAGCATTTCTCGATGAGGATCTGGAGGTTGCTGCATGCTCGCATGGTCAATGTTGGACGTGCAGCAGATGTCACATTCGGCCTTCACCGCTGCCGATGAGTCATACCTTGTCGGGGGGCGGCTGGCGAGGCACCGGCCGGAGCCTTTGTTCTGCTCGCAACTGCCGCATCCGTCCATAACCGACCAATCTCTTGGCCTTCTCATCCCAGAGACGCAGGGGCAAGGACTTCAAGCTGGAGGCCAGAGTCATGGGTCTGATCTGCTGGAACAGCGGATCGGCCTCATGACATTTCTGTAGATTGTAATTGGGAACGCGCGGACTGAGATGATGGATGTGATGGTAGCCGATATTGCCGGAGAACCACTGCAGAAGCCGCGGTAGCTTATAGAACGAACTGCCTCGCAACGCGGCCTCGGCGTAGTTCCAATTGTCGCCTCGTTCCCAGTAGGCATCCTCGAATTGATGCTGCATATAGAACAGCCACACGCCGCCGGCGCCGGCTACTGACATCACGGCCAACTGGATCAGCAGGTACGCCCAGGTGCCGAAAACCCAACTCAACAGTGCTGCCACGCCAAGCAGCGCGAGGTTCATCCACCAGACGGATTCTCGTTCGCGCCGGCTTGCCTTGGGTGAAGGAAAGCGGTGCTCGATCACAAAAAGAGTCAACGGCGTTATGACGAACAGCACCAACGGATTGCGTGCCAGTTGATACGCGAACCGTCTCCACCGCGATGACTCCAGGTATTCCTGCACCGTCATCGTCCAGACATCGCCCATGCCCCGCTGGTCCAGATTGCCCGAGCTGCCGTGGTGGATCGCGTGCTCCCAGCGCCAATGATAGTAGGGAGTGAAGGTCAGTACGCCGGAGATGAAGCCGACCGTGTCATTGGCCCATCGCGACTTGAAATACGAACCGTGTCCGCAGTCATGGAAAATAATGAAGATGCGCACGAGCAGCGCCCCAGCCAATGCGGCCAATGGCAGTGTGAGCCACCACGACACCTCCAGGCTGAAATACATGAGAACCCAGAGCAGCCCATACGGCACGAATGTGTCGAGCAGCTGCCAGAGAGCGCGCGCGCTCGAAGGGTGCTGATACTTGGCCACACTCCTCTGCCACGCCATCTTGCGCGCCGGCTGGTTGTCTGGCGTCGACGGGGTATCGCTTGCCATAGAGAGGGCCTCACACCCGACTCTCCTCTCTGCCGTGGGGCGCTGTCAAATCACGATCCGCTCGATCTCATCGAGTGATACCTGATCATCCCGCCGGTCATACAGACCAGTGGTACGTGATGATTCGTGATTCGCCATCTGCTGCGCGATTTCCAGCTTCCCGCCATTCTTGAGATACTCCGTGATGCCGGTCGCGCGGAACGAGTGATTACCGATCCGCGTCCAGATCCCGGCGGTGCGGGCTCGTCGCACGATCATGCGATACGCGTCCGGCTGGCTCATCGGCTCGCCGGAGAGCTGGCGCGTCCGCCCCCGGACCGCGCTGTACACGCCGGAAGCAATCGTCATCGGAAGCGACTCCAAGATTCTCGCCCTGAATGGATCGGATACGTCGTACGGCTGCAAGATCCACGTCGCCGGTAGATTCGCCTGGGCTTCTGCGGGTCTGCTTGCAGAGACGCGTGGGCCGTTCGACCTGCGCGGAATCGTGAAAGCCGCACTCGATAGTATGGTGTCCTTCCGTGGGGCTGCTCAGCGGTTGAAGGGGTTTATAGACGCCAGGTATCAACATTTCAGAGAACGCTCCATTCAGGGTGGAGTTTCGGCTGAAATGGCTTATACGGATGTCCTCCTCGCTGGCGTTGGCGCTGACCAGATCCTGCATGTCTTGGTGATGAGATTTGGGCGCGCCGCCCCGACTACGGATTGCCCAAGCGCAAAATGCCCCGAATTTGGATTCTTGGAGCTGGGAGAGCACGCACGCATTGACGACATCCTCTACGGGCCGCACGGGCAGGTGCATACGATCTGGAGGAGCAAAGGCGTTCCTGAAGCAATCGCGTATCTGATAGCCGCTCAGGAGCGCGCCACTCCAAAGCTCGTTGGAGGCCCGATCTCGATATTGGGAATCGACAAATCCGGACCGCATTGGATAGTTCCCGGTACCTGCAGCGCGCAGTAGGCAAAGCGCGCGCGGGCTGGCGTCCGAAGGCTGGCGTTCAGGACGTGTCACGGCGTCCGCGAATGATCGGCACGACGTTATCTGGCGGCGTCTTGCAGCGCGGTCATGGTACCCGATGGAGCGGTTTTCATGATCGGTGATGGACGGGAGGCGTGAGTGACTGTGCCGGCGGTGCCAGAGTCGTCGAAGGGGGACAAGGGAATAGGGAGCATGAGCGATCCGCGTTCTGTGCGGTACATGGAATGGCCATAGCGGTAGTCTGCATGGGACGCAGCAACCGATTCAGAGGGAGCGATGCGTCCGAGGAGAACCCAGGAAGGCCACCAAAAGCCAGCGATTTATTGGGGTAGATTTTGGGGTATGCGCTGCCGCCGAGTTCTTAAAAGTCTGTCTTATTCAATGACTTAAGTGATCAAAATCGGTTGCCACCCTCTCCGCCAGTCCGTGGAGAGCCATGGAGGGCCGTGGAAGGCCAGGGAGTTCCGGCGGAAACGCCCCATTCGGTTGACGACGACGATCCGATTTCGGCGCGGTAATAGTTCAGCCCGCCGCGAAAGCGAGTACGCTGGAATTCAGTGACGTTATGGGCGACGTAATCGCTCAGTCCGCCAGCCAGTCCTGGATCTTCAAGCCCGCGATGTGGACGAACTTCGAGCCGTTGTGCGTGACCAACACGCAACGCTCATTCAGCGCGTGAGCGCCAATCAGCAGATCGTTGGCCCCGATCGAACGGCCTTTCTTCTCCAGGGCGGTGCGGACCTCGGCGTAGGTGCGGTCGACGTCCTCGGCAAGCGGCAAGATCTCGATGGTTTGCAATAGCTGCTCGATCCGCTTCGTCAGCGTCGGAGCGTTCTTCTTGCGCGCACCGAATCGCAGCTCACAGGCGACGACGATGCTGGTACAGAGATTCTCCTCGCCCACCTCAGCGATACGCGTTCGGACTCGACCGTCGGGATGCTTGATCAGGTCGGTGAGGATGTCCGTATCGAGCAGATAGAGCGGCACCGAGACGGCTCACAGCTCGACCGGTTCCGACAAGAGTGTGATGGCAATTCGTTCTTCGCGGGCGAAGTGGAGCCCTGCATCGATGGACAGGTGGCCATGGTCGGCGCGTATTTCGGCGAGGACGTGCGGCGCGTCGTCGATCGTCTGCTGGCCGAACAACTGCCCGACGGTGGCTGGAACTGCGAGGCCGCGAACGGCTCGACGCGCTCATCCTTCAATACCACGATCTGCGAGCTCGAGGCCCTGCTCGAGCTCGAACGATCAGGCGCAGCGACGCGGGAGATGACGCAGGCGCGTCCCCGCGGGCAGGAGCACCTTCTCGAGCGCCGACTCTTTCGACGACTCTCTACCGGCGAGGTAATCGAGCGGGATCGCAAGAGCGGCGTCTCATGGACATGCTTCGCTTTCCCGTCATGGTGGCACTACGATGTACTGCGCGGCCTCGAGTATCTGCGCAGCGCCGGGGTTACGCCTGACGAACGTGTGGCCGACGCGAATGCAGCGATGGACCGATCACCATCGGCCGAACTGATGGGAGCGTTGCAGCGGGGAAACGGGCCAGAAGGTCTCGACCCAGGGACGGGGCTCCGATGTTTAGGCGGCCAGCATCCATACGCCGAAGTCCGCGGTGCCGAGGAGGGCGCGGAAGCCCTCCGGCATGCCTTCATGAAGCATGGACTTGAGTAGGCCATGAACGCCGAGCGAGCCGAGCTCGCGCCACATCTCGTCCGAGAGTGGCGTGGCGGCCGCCTGCATGGTGAGCGCGAGCAGATAGAGCACGATCAAGTGGTTGTATGCCGTCGTCAGATCGAAGGGGTAGGAGTACACCTTGCAGAACAGCGTGTTGCGCAGGATCTGGGTCATGATCGCAGCGTCGCGCACTTCGAGGTTGAATAGGTCGGGCGGGATCTCCCGCGGGAGCCGCCGCAGCGCCGAGCGCTCCCAGCCGATAATCCTTGCGAGCATGCCGCGGATGGCTTCGCGCAGCTCCGCGGTGATCGCGCCCGCGGATTCCCGTAGCCAGGCGTTCACCTCAATCGGCTGGTTGTCCTTCAGCGAGCCGAGCAGCCGTGCCCCGACATACAGTCGACGCCGCATGGGAATGTCACCAGCCGCAAGACAGTCGCACAAGGCTTTCTCGATGTCGCGGAATCGCTCCCAGGGAATCTCGATTCCGGGCGCGAGGCGGTAGACGTCCGCGGATCTGGGCTCGGCATGCACGAGCCGCTCGCGCAAGTCCTCTTCGCGCTCCTGGGGGCTGATCCCCAAGCCCATGCGCACACTGCCGCAGATGGGACTCAAACCGACCGCGATCCCCTCCGGGGTGCGAGCGAAGGAGAACGGGAACACGCAACAGGCACCGAAGGGCTGCCGTCCCAGCGTCTGGTGAATCAGGCAAAGGTTGAGAGGACCGAGAAATCGGCAGGTCTCATCCGGCCTCTTGAGCTGAAGTTTGCCGTCCGGCCGCTGCGGCAGGCGCGTGCCGGTCAGTGCGGGGTTTAGCCTGTGCCACGGCATCGCGTCGATGAGAAGTTGCGCTTCCGGCGGCAGAGTGATCTCGTAGTCATGCCTGCAGCACGCCGTGCTCATCTGGCAGCTGAAGCGCGCGTCGGGCAGCGAACTGAACCGGACCGGGGCGCGCCAGTAGCGGCGGAAGTAGCTGGCATCGAGCAACACCCGCGGTACGGCGGGATCGGTGTTTCGCATCCAGGGGTAGTCGGCCAGCGCCTGCAGCAAGCCGTTCCGAAAAGACCAGGGCTCGACGCGCACAGCCAGCGTGCACCAGACGATCCGCGGTACCCCCTCGGTCGTGCGCGCGCCCAGCGCGACCACGGGCCGGCGTGCCGCGCTGGTCTCGCGCACCTCGAACCAGCTGACGGACTCGGGAGCTTCCGCGCTCGCCGTCGCCTGCAGGAGTACGGGGTCCGAGAAGCCCGGGAGCCGCGCCCCGCCCCGGAGGCTGATGTCGCGGTGAAGACCGGCGAACTCGACCGGATCGATCGAGGCGGCCGGTCCCATCCCTTCGGCATGACGCACCGGCGCATCCGGCGTATGCAGCCGATACAGTGCGGTCCCGCCTTCCGGATGACACAGCGCCTCGAGGAACTCACGGAACAGTCGCGTCAGCGCCGCCGCGGCGGCGTCGCGCCGCGGCTCGTGGCGAGCCGAGGGGTTGGTCGTATCGATATCCACAAACCCAGGCGATGGCTACGTCAGATCTCAGTCAGTATTGCACGGAAAACGAGAGGATCCCCAACTAGCCTGTCAGACATGCGCTCTCGAGTGCGCCGCGGCGAGGCGATCAAAGACCTCGGAGATCTGCTCGACTCCGATTCCGAGCGTGGACTGGACCAGAGCGAAGGGCTTCGGTCGGGCCCGCAAGTTCTCGATTTCCTCGACCAGCCGCCCGCGATCCTCGTCAAATCGAATCGAGTGATGCAGATCCTCGGGGGCACACTCGATCAGATGATAGCCCGCCCGGCCTTCGAGTACCGTGGCCGCATAACCGAGAAGATTGTATTCGGATGGGCGCTTTTCCTGCAGGAATCGCCGCAGCCATCGCTCCCTTCTCGCCAGCCCGCGTCGGTTGAACTCTGCGAGCAGACTGACGGCGCTCGATTTCCTGAAGCAGGCAGGGTGGAAAATGTAATCGTACAGCGCGGTGATCGTATGCAGCGGATTGCCCAGGATGTCGTGTGTGGCAATGTCGTAATCGAGCTGCTCGGCGGTGCGCGCCTGCTGCCGGAAAAGCTTGAGCAAGCCGTCCACGTAGAAGTAATCCCAACTCAACGGGTGGCACACGAATACGTCAGAGTCGAGGAACACGGCCGCTTCGTAGCGACACTCGGCCAGCGCGAAGATCTTGGACAATTGCTGTGCATGCCACCCCTTGATCGTCCGTTCATGCAGCCAACCGCGCGTAGGCCACGCCCGGCGGGACCTTCGCCGGCGACGTTCGACGCTCGCGGGCAGCACGTCGGAAGTTGCGATTATCTCCAGACTCGGGTCGCCGCGAAACCGATCGACGAACTCCCCGCAATCCTCGGAATGAACGATAGCAAGGTGCGGGATGCCGGGCGCGAAGAGCCTGACGGATCGCCGCAGCAGCGAGAACCGCTGGATGTCACCCGAATAGCTCGGCGTAAGTATGGAAATTGACGACATGGCGGCGGGTGCGAGACCCAATGAAATTGGCTATCCGTGTTTTTTAATACGGCGGCCAGTCTCATTGATGTATGAGGATGAGGGATAGCCCTTCGCCTTGTCGAGCGGCCAGTCGCCGCCGACACCCCCGCTCGGGGTGAACGGCACGGTCGCGATGTCGACGCCCAAGGAAGCGCTGCGCAGTCTGTCACTCCAGAGAGTGGCGTTCGCTTGCGAGCCGAATATGGGGTCCTGCGTCCGTCCCCAGTGCGAGAGCCGGTGATCGAAGTTATCGACCTGAAGAGCCGCCGCGCCGGCGAGCGGCGCCCACACCCAGGGGTCGGTGGCCGCCCGGACGGCGGCCTCGCGCACCCGGGTCCAGCCCGGCGCTATGGTGACGTCGCCGCCCCAGCGATGTCCGTTCGAAAGCGTTGCGCAACCGGCGAGCCCCAGGCCTGTCAGCACGACAACGGCCGGAAACGCACGCATTCAGAATCTCTTGTAGAAGCCCACCGAGACTCCGCCGGGGAGGATTTGAACGAGCAGCGGCATCTTGCGGTGCGCCGCCCAGTATCCGAACCCAGAGCCGAGGAGCCACCCGGCGATGATGTCCGACTGCCAGTGGGCCTGACTCTTCATCCTGGCGTAGCCATCGTAGATCGGCACCAGCTCGAGCGCCCAGACCCAGGGGTGCTCGTGGTAGTAGTCGAGGATGAACGGCGTCACCCAAGCCGCCTGCAGCGTCTCCTCGCCGCTCGGAAAGCTCTGATCGCCGTGGCGCTGGAACCAGGCATTCGGATTGTCGCCCTGGATCGGCCGCGCTCGACTAAAGGCGTACTTGAGCACCTGGGCGCTCAGACCGGCAAATAGTGAGGAATCCGCCGATTGCCAGAACGTGTGGCCGAGCTCGTTGTCGTTACCGAGGAGGAGCGCGCCAGCCGCCACGAATGCGACGGAGCCGTATTCGAGTCCGGTCTGGGCGCCGCGGTTGAAGATGCCGGTGTCGCCCTTGCCCAGCTCGTAATCTATCCCAAAAGGTCCGCCGCCGGCGTGGGCAATGGCGGGTAAGCACATCAGGATCAGGAGCAGCGGCACCGAGGCCAAAGTGGAGCTGGAACTGCGCACGGACACGAAGGCTCGGGTCATGACGGGCGCCACCTCGACTGCGGATGGCTCCTATCATAAACTTTGTGATGCAAAGTTCAATACGTGCCAATGTCCTTGCTTCGGCTACGGGCTGACTGCATACTTTTCGCGGCAAATTTTAGGTTGTCCCCCGAAGGTATAGGTGAGCACGAGTTCCTCGCCCCCTGAAGACGACCTCTGGTCGGAGTGGCTGCTCCACCGCAGGCACGCCGATGATCCTCAATGGGAGCAGGCGGTGCGGCGAAGCATGGAGCGCTACGCCGACCGGGTGCTCGACCATGCGCGCCTGTCGCCGGACATGCAGCTGGTGGATGTGGGTACCGGCGATGGCCTGGTCGCTTTCCGGGCTATCGGGCGGATCGGCGCGACGCTGCGTGTGCAGATGACCGATATCTCGGAGCGGATGCTGCGGCACGTCGAAGAGCGTGCGCTCGAGCTCGGAGTGCGTCGGCAGTGCATATTTCTCCACTGCAGCGCCGATCGGCTCGAGGGCATCGCCGATGAGACGGCCGACGTCGTCACGACACGCGCGGTCCTGGCATACGTCTCCGACAAGAAACGTGCACTGCGCGAATTCCTGCGCGTGCTCAAGCCGGGTGGCCGAATCTCCCTGGCGGAGCCAATATTTCAGGACGATGCCTTCTCGACGCGGGCGTTGAAGACTCTGTTGGAAAGCCGCCCCGCCGAGGCGTTGCATCCCCTCATGCCGCTGCTGCACCGCTGGAAGACGGCACAGTTTCCGGACACGGAGGAAAAGATTCGCAAGAGCCCGATTGCCAATTACTCCGAGCGCGATCTGATCCGTATCGCACAAGCAGTCGGCTTCGACGAGCTGCATCTGGAGCTGCACATCGATGTCATACGCTCGCCCATCCCGAACTGGGAGGCCTTCCTGAAGAGCTCGCCGCATCCGCTGGCGCCGCCCCTCAGCCTCATCCTGGCGGAGCAGTTCAGCGCCGAGGAGCGCCAGTTGTTCGAGGCGATCATGCGGCCGGTGGTCGAGGATCCCCGTACGGTGGCCACTGATCGCATCGCTTATCTGACTGCGCGTAAGCCCGAGAGCTGACAGTGCAGCGGATCGCGTGTGCGGCTGTATTGCGATCAAATGACTCCGATGAGCTGAACCGGGAGCCGGGGATGGCAAAGCGATGAGCGGCGTGCAGCACTCCAGGAGCCACAGTGGTCGCGTTTTCGCGGCAATGCTGGGGCTCGTTTGTCTATTGGCGATCCGGCCGGCGACCGCGCAGACTGATGAGATTCAGGTGTATGACGCCGAGATCACTCCGGTCGGACAGTGGAACCTGACCTGGCACGATAACTTCACCCCGCAGGGGCGCACGGCGCCAGACTTCCCGGGCGGCGTGGTGCCTGATCACACGCTGAACGGCGTACCGGAGTGGGCCTATGGAGTGACTGACTGGTTTGAGGCGGGTGCCTACGTCCCCATCTACAGCTATACCAGCAGTGGACAGCTGCTGTTCGAGGGCGTCAAGCTGCGGACACTCTTCGTGGTACCGCATGCGGCCGACCGAAAATTCTTCTACGGGGTGAACTTCGAATACAGCTACAACAGGGCGACGTGGGATACCCACCGGTTCAGCGGCGAGATCCGGCCGATCATCGGTACGCACTTGGGTTCCTGGGATCTCATCGTCAATCCGGTGGTAGACACCGAGTTCAACGGCTTGCGCAACTTCACCTTCGAACCCGAAGCGCGCGTTGCCTACAATTTCTCGCCAAAGTTCGCGCTGGCGGGCGAGTACTATGCCGACTTCGGAGCGGCGTCGCAGTTCCTGGCACCGCCCGAGCAGTCACAGACGTTGTTTGCCGTGGTGGATATCGGTACCTCCGCGCACGGCATCGAGTTCGGTGTCGGCCACGGCTTCACGCCGGCCACCGACACCACGGTAATAAAGCTGATGCTGATGCAGGACCTGTAGCTTATGCGGGGGGTGATGCGCGCAGATGCCCTCGATCGGCGATGGCTCTTAGTTGCGTAACTGCGCGCTGAAGGCGAGCATCACGCCCCCTTGTACCGGCACCAGCGAGAACTGCGAGTTCTCTTCATCATCACGCTGCTCGCTGCGGTCCATGACGAAATGTGCTGTCGCCATGCCGAGCGCCCCGCCGGCTACCGTGTCCGAAAGCCAGTGCGCATTGTGCTTCATGCGCAGGTATGCGGTGCCAAAGCCCACTCCGTAGCCGATCACGCGACGGATCCAGCGGAACTCTGGATTGCCGGACTCGGCGAGCACGGTGCCCACGGCAAATGCCGCGGTGACATGCTCGGAGGGGAAGGAGTCGCCGCCGCCGAACCATTGGTTGGCATCAGTGGTGGCGTCCGGGCGGGGGCGGCGGACGATGTACTTGAGGGCGTACGCGTTCACCAAGCTGAGCCCTCCGGACTCGAGCATGTTCCACGCTTCGCCCTTGCCGGCTTGACTGCCGATCAAGGTCGCGTAGCCCCAGGTGCCGAGGAAGAGGGCTGCGCCGGGCAGGGCGTCGGTGAGGGAACCGGAATTCGCCGGCCCAAGAGGCGACTTCGAGCCCGCGTCGAAGTGCGTGCGGACTTGGGAGTCGTAGTGATGGGCGACGGCGATCGCCGCCAGCGCCCCGCCGAAGTACTCCCAGTCCCGGCCATTCCAGCGCAGGGGCGCTGTGTAGTAGGCCTCAGCGTCCTTTAGCGTGCGTTCGACCAGCCCCGGCCCCGGTTGCGGATACTTGATCGGTGAAGCCTGCGCGGGTGCGGAGGACACGTTTTGCGATAGGTCTGACGCGCCGGATGGACCTGCTACTTGAGCGTGCACCGGTCTCATTGCGCAGACGAAAGGGAGGAGAAGGGCGACGAGCAGGCCGTAAGCGGGGCGAGTCCGTAGTTCCATTCGTATGCGACCCCGCTTACCAGCCCGGCAGCATCCGGCTCAGCACGCTATCGCGTCTGGCGACTCGGTGGTACAGGGCCGCGCCGATATGCAGCACGATCAAAACGAGCAGGATCCAATAGAGCACGTCGGCGTGCACGTCGCCCAACCTGAAGCCGATGTGTGCCCGATACGGCACGATCGCCGGCAGCGGTAGGATCCCGAACGCGTGCACCGCATAGCCATGCGCAGAGGCGGATGCCCAACCTGCCAGCGGCATCAGGATCAGCGTCAGGTAGAGAGTAAAGTGGGTCATCCCGGCGAGCCGCTCCTGCCAGACGGGTAGCAACGGTCGTGGCGGCGGCCGATGAGTCAGACGCCAGAGGATGCGTACCAGTACGACCAGCAGCAGTCCACTGCCGAGCGCCAGATGCAACCGAATCAGGAACACGAACGGGGTGCCCAATCGAATGTGCGGCATCGCCGAGCCGACGATGTACTCGGCCAGCACCAATAATACGGTTAGCCAGTGCAGGCCGCGCGCCACGGGGTCATATGATGCGACCGGCGCTGCGCGATCTTCGGCGACTGCTGCTGTGGTCATCAGGTTTCACCATGCCAGGCGAGCCACGAATCTATCATAAACTTTGCGGTGCAAAGTCTACCTTTTGAAGCCGGTCGCCCGATCTTGACATTGGCCGGCCACTTAATTAATGTACATTAATAATTAATTAATTGGATGCATGCCATGCCCGCCTCGTTGCGCAATCAGTTGATCCGCATCGTCTTTGGCGCTCGGACTCGCTTGATCCGGCTGTGTCGAGCGTTGCGGTTGCTCGGTCGTCCGAGCATCGGCGCGCTCGATCACATCACCATTCCGGTGCGCGACCTCTCGAGCGCGCGCCGGTTCTACTGTGATGTGCTCGGCGCCGGGTACTTCATGACCGTGGATGACGAGACCTTCAGGCGGTTCGGTCGTCCGCCGGCCGAAAACGGCGGCGAAGGCGCGCATCACGTGTCGGTCTACTTCGGGGGTATCACCCGCATCGATCTCTTCCTGCAACGCTCCGGCCAACCGGCGGCCACGAGCGGTCATCCGCACTTCGCATTCCGGGTTGCCCCGCGGGATCTTCTCAAGTGGAAGTCGCATCTGGAATCTCGCGGCGTACCCACCGACGGCCCCCTGCAGCTCGGGCCGCCGGGGCAGGCATCACTATATTTCAACGATCCCTTCGGTAACCACCTCGAGCTCGAATGCATGGGATTCTCGAGGCCCATCCCTATCCGCCCGCCCGTCATGGCCAACCTCTCTTGGCGAGGAGGAGCTGCGACGTGAGTGGTTCCCGGCCGCCCGCCGAGCCCTTGGGAGACCTTTTGCAGGAGTTTGTCAATCGCGTCTCTCACCTGCGGGGGAACACGCTGGCGGTGCTTACCGATGAGTCAGTCACCTTGCAACAGGTGCTGCTGCTACGACGCTTGAAGCAGCTGGAAGAGAGCTCACCCTCCGAGCTTGCGACGGTCATGAGAATGTCGCCCCCTGCGGTAAGTCAGATGATCGACCGGCTCTTCATCCTTGCCCTCGTGACGCGAGTCGAGGTTTCCGATGACCGCAGACGCAAGCGGATCACCATCACCGCGAAAGGCGATGCATTGCTGGCGCGCGTTCGCCGGGCGCGGGCCACGGAATACGCGGCAGGCACAGCGAGACTTTCGCCAGCGGTTCGCGCTGAGTTGGCGGCCGTTCTGGGGAAGGCTCTCCGGGAATTGCCGGACGAGGCTGCCGCCGTCGCTCGCGAGTTTTCTGATACGAGAGTTTGACTTTACGCTCCTCAGCACCGTGCGAAGATAGCGTGATGAGTTCTCCAGTCCCAGGTGGGTCTGCCGACTTTCTACACCCGGCCTCTTCGCAGGGCAGTGTTACAGAAGTCTTTCGCGTTGCCCTGGGACTGGGACTCACCTCTTTCGGGGGCCCGATCGCGCATCTCGGCTACTTCGAGCGGGCCTACGTGCGCAAGCGTCAATGGCTCACCGCCGATGAGTATGCGGGGTTCATGGCACTGAGCTCAACGTACGGCCATAGCACTCCTGGCTGCGGCCCTGCTCTTGGCGGTCGGAGGCGCCACGATGCAGGTCGTAGCGCTGGTGCTCGGGGCAGTGGGTGGCGGGCTGCTCTGCAGGGGCGTTACTTTGAGCTCGAGTGTGCCGCGAATCCCGATCAGCATGCGCACCGGCGGCATCGCCTTGACAACCTTCCTGGTGCTGCTGATCGCCCTGCCGCTCGCGGGACGGGCGGCGCCGCACTCGGTCCTCGATCTCGCCGGCATTTTCTACCGAGCGGGCGCCTTGGTGTTCGGCGGCGGGCACGTCGTACTGCCTCTTCTGCGCGATGCGCTCGTACCCCATGGTTGGCTCACCGACAGTAAATTTCTTACGGGTTACGGTGCCGCCCAAGCGGTACCGGGTCCACTCTTTACGTTCGCGGCTTACATCGGAGCCGCCGTCGCTCCAGCGGGCGAGGCCCCGGTCTGGTCCCTCGTGGCGCTCGTCTTCGTATTCCTGCCCGGCATCCTGATCGCCATCTCGGGTCTACCAATTTGGGCATGGCTCGGCCATCGCCCGGTCGCCAGGGGTGCGCTCGCGGGCATCAATGCCGCTGTAGTGGGCGTTCTGGGGGCAGCGCTCTATGACCCAATATGGGTGAGCGCGATCGGCAGCAGTCGCGATGTCGCGATTGCCGTCTCAGGACTCTTGCTTCTCGAGCGCTGGCGGCTGCCACCGCTTGGCGTCGTTCTTTTCTGTGTGGCTGCGGCGTTGCTCTCGGCTGCCATTCCACATTAGACAGCTGCTCCTCTGCTCGCGGCCTCGGCAGAGGTCAGCGCCCGGAATTGCCGACCGAAGGCGGAATCATTGGTCGCAACAAGTCAGATTCGATGCCCATGAGCCGCTCTGGGCGATCGACAGCGGGCCAACGCTGACTCCCAGGGAAGGAATTTCCGATGAGAGGCGGCCGGCCGCGGCCGCCGACAGTCTCGACGCCTATGAGCGTTACCGTACAGAAGCAGCTGCGGCTTCCGTCCAATGTCCGGTGCTTCGGAATCAGGAGAAAGCGTGACTGCGAGAAAAAGCGCTGTCCCGGGATTGTCCAAGCTGGCGACGGGCATCATGGGGTTTGACCAGATCAGCCGTGGCGGACTGCCGCGGAACCGGACGACCCTGGTCATGGGCGGTCCGGGCACGGGCAAGACCGTCTTCGCTCTGCAAGCTCTGGTCAACGCGGCACGGGAGCGCAAGCAGCCCGGCATCTTCGTCGCGTTCGAGGAAGGCCCCGGCGAGATCTTCGCGAATGCCGCCACGTTCGGCTGGCGCCTGCCTGCACTGGCCAGGAGCGCAGGCTGTTCTTCCTCGATGCCCGACTCTCACCGACGGTCGTGCAGTCCGGCGACTTCGAGCTGAGCGGCATGCTGGCCATTCTCGAGGCGAAGAAACAGGAACTCGGCGCGCAGCTGGATCGTGCTCGACGGAATCGATGTGCTGCTGGCGCTGCTGCAGATCCCGGCGCCGAAATGCGCGAAATCTACCGTCTGCGCGACTGGCTGGCGCGCAATGACTTGACCGCCATCATCACCGCGAAGATGGATGGCGATACTTCCAGGCCCAGCGAACTACGGCTTCATGCAGTTCATGGTCGATTGTGTGATCCGTTTCGACCGGCGCCTCGAGCAGGGGGTTTCGGTGCGCCGACTCGAGATCACGAAATATCGCGGCTCGGATTTCTGCGCCCGGAGAGTTCCCGCTGAGCTTCGGCCCGCACGGCATGGAAGTGGCGGCCCCGGGCATGGCCGAAATCCCTCCGCGAGGCCTCGACGGAACGAGTGTCCAGCGGCTTCGAGGGCCTCGACTCGATGCTGGGCGGTGGCGTGTTCCGCGGCAGCAGCACCCTGATCACGGGTGCGCCCGGCACCTCCAAGACGACTCTGGCGGGGCAGTTCGCGGAAAGCGCCTGTCGGCGCGGCGAGCGAACGCTGTTCGTGAGTTTTGACGAAGGCGGCGAGCGGATCCGGCGCAATCTCACTTCAGTCGGAATTCACCTCGATGCGCACGTGCAAGTCCGGTCTGTTGCGCATGTATTCCGGCCGGACCGATGCGAACAACCCGGAAGAGCACCTGATCAGAATCGCAGCGCTGCTTCTCGAGCATCGACCGCGCTGCATGGTGATCGATCCGCTGTCGGCCATCGCCAGGACCGGCGCGCTCAGCTCGGCCCGTGCCATCGGCAACCGCCTCATCTACAAGATGCGCGACCACCACATCACCGCATTCATCACCTCGCTCGTCGACGGCGACGATCCGCAGGCTGAAGCGACGGAGCTGCAGATCTCGACGATCGCGGATACCTGGATCCATCTGTCGTATCTGGTCCGTGGCGGCGAACGCAATCGGGCGCTCACCATCGTCAAGTCGCGCGGCACGCAACACTCGAACCAGGTGCGCGAGCTCGTGCTGAGCGCAGCGGGGCCGGCGCTGGCGGACGTCTACTCCTCGGGTGGCGAGGTGTTGATGGGCACGCTGCGCTGGGAAAAGGAGGCCGAGGAGAGAACCCGAGAAGCTGCAGCGGCATGCGCGAATTCACTCAGAAACGCCGTGAGCTGCAGTTTGCCGAAGCGGATATCGCCGCCCGGATAGCGGCCTTGCAACTCGATCTCGAACAGGCAGCGGGCTGAGCTGGCGCTCTACAGCCGTGACGATGAGGCACGTCAGGTGTCCTCGGACGAATGGGAGAACGAGCTGCGCAGAATGCGCAGCGCGGACCCGCGCGGCCGCAGCTGCGCCCGTGCCCCGGAAGCGCCGCGTCGCCACGCGTTTCCGCGAATTCCCGCGCGAACGGCGGAAAGGAGCCGCCACGTGGCCCGTAAGCGAACAAAGGCGGCTGCAGCCGACCCGCCGGTCACGACCGTCGTGGTGATGCGCCTTTACGTCGCGGGCAAGGCGCCCAACTCCGTCAAGGCCATCGCCAATCTGGAGAGCGATTTGCCGGCGATACCTGAAGGACGGCTACAAGCTGGAGATCGTCGATGTCTGCGAACATCCGCGGCGCGCGTTGTCCGATGGCGTCCTCGTCACGCCCAGCCTTGCGAAGCTGTCCCCTGGCGCCGGCCTCGAATGTCATCGGCAACCTCAGCGACACGGGCAGCGTGTTGGCGGCGCTCGGATTGCCGGCGGGAGAGTTCGTGGAATGACTCCCGAGCCGCTGCCGGCCGCAAGAAGCCCATCCGACCTGCAGGCAGAGGCCGCGTTCAAGGACTGGGTCCGCCGCCTCGTCAAAGGGGCCGCCGAGCTCAAGGCTTTGGAAGCAGGCCAAATCGACGCCATCCTGGATCCCGCGACCGGCAGCGCCATTCTGCTGCCCGAGGCACAAGCCGCGCTGCTCCGTTCGACGCGCCTCGATTTGGGCGCCCACGATGTTACACGCAAGAATGTCAGCAGCCCCAAGCCCGCCGGTGCATCGCCCGGCTCCAGGCGCACGAAGGCCGGCCGAATCGCTGCCGTTGCGCGCGCAACCACCCCAAACCGCCTGCTCGCTGCTCTGCCCGCCAAAGAGTATGAGCGGCTGCTTGACGGTCTCGAGCCAGTCAAGCTCACCTACGGCGAAGTGCTCGATGAGCCCGGCGAACCGATGCGCTACGTCTATTTTCCCTGCGACTGCCTGGTATCGCTGCTGACGGTCGTCGAGGGCCGCCGGGCTCTGGAGGTCGGTCTGGTCGGCCGTGAAGGCATGGTCGGCTCCCGCCTGGCACTCGGTTTCACCACCTCTTCGGTTCGCGCACTGGTGCAGGGGACCGGCATGGCATTACGGATGAGGTCGGCGCACTTTCTGCGGGAATTCCGACGCAGCCCGGCGCTGCAGCGAGCGCTGCTGCGCTTCACCGACACGTTGATGCGCCAGGTCACCCAAAACGCCGCGTGCAACCGCTTCCATGTGGTGGAGGCACGGCTCGCGCGTTGGCTGCTGATGACGCGCGAGCGCGTGCTATCCCGCGAATTCCATCTTACGCATGAGTTCCTCGCCGACATGTTGGGTGTGCGCCGGGTCGGAGTGACGCTGGCTGCCAGCGCGCTGCAACGCCGGAAACTGATCCGCTACCGACGCGGCGCCATCACGATACTCGATCAGCAGGGCCTCGAGGCGTCGGCCTGTTCCTGCTACCAGCAGGTCCGGCTCACGGGGGTCGCCGGCGACCCCCGTGTTGATCCTGGCTGACGCTCGCTCGGACTAATGCAGATGAAGAGTACCGCTGCCAAACAATCCCAGTAGTCCGATAATGATCAGATAGATTGCGACGATGTAGTTCAGCAGGCGCGGCACCACGAGGATCAGGATGCCTGCAATCAGTGATACGAGTGGTCCGATTGTGAGATGAAGATTCATGGAAGGTTTTCCCTATTGAATGCGGCCTCTAATGCCGGGCAAAATCCGTCCGCGCTGCCGATGCTGGAACCACCACGGCAGGTGTCGCAAGCGCTTTCTTTACGGGCACGGACGCCAGCTGGCTCACCATAACCGACTGGCTGACGAGTAACAGAGCGAGAAGAATCAGCCACAAGACCGCCCGCGCGACGTTCGTTGTCCGGTCCGGGATCCAAATCACGTTCGGTCCGCCAGATGGGGCCCTCTGCGCTGCGATCTCGGGTTCCGACCGGCGCGGCAAGAGAGCGATCAGCCGGGCAGCAATCGTTCCGCTGTCCTGAGACGTCGCCGAGCCCTTGGGTAAGGCCGAAATCAGTGCGGCCAAGGCCCGCGCGGCGGCCTCGCCCGGAAGCTGAGCGAGCCTGGCGGCCTCCACCCAGGGGTCGATGTCCAGACGTGCAAGGACCGATAGCACCGTCAGGGGGGCGCCGTCCGGATCTTCTCGAACCGCCGCATAGAGAAAGGGGTCAAAGCGGGATTCGCGGGCAGAAGTTGTAGTCGCGAGCGTCATTTCAACCACCACACGGTTCTCTGAACTTGTCCGCCGCTGCTTCACGACAGTGGGACAAAGGACACGGTCGAGAGGTGCGCAGCGTGACCGGTCCGCCGCCGCCCGTCGGTGCGGTGGCCCTCGTAGCCTGCTGGCGCCACCTTGGGCACTCCGAGGGGCACGCGGTGGCACCTGTGTCCGCTACCGTACGGAGCGAGTACCTGCTAGTATCGCTGCGGTGGGGTAGCGACTTCGCCACGGCGAAGCCGATGGATGATGGTGAAGACTCGGCTCCGCTCACCGACTACGAACTCTACCCTTATGCCCGGCGTCCACCTTCCAACACAAAATCTCCTGCTGGCTGCGCTGCCACCGCTCGAGCGCCAGCGGATCTATCCGCATCTGCAGCGGGTCCCGATGGCGCTCGGCAAGGTCTTGTACGAGTCCGGGGATGTCCTGCGCCACGTTTACTTTCCGACCGACTCCATCGTATCGCTGCTGTACGTCATGGCTGACGGCGCTTCGGCGGAGATCTCGGTGGTGGGCAATGAGGGTCTGATCGGGGTGGCACTGTTCATGGGGGGTGAAACGACCCCCAGCCGAGCCATCGTCCAGAGCGCAGGGTCCGCGTACCGGCTGGTCGGACAACGGCTCAAGGAGGAGTTTCACCGTAACGGGGCGATGCAGCTTCTGCTGCTGCGCTACACGCAGGCGCTGTTGACGCAGATGGCCCAGACCGCCGTCTGCAACCGGCATCACTCGGTCGACCAGCAGCTGTGCCGCTGGCTGCTGCTGTCTCTGGACCGGCTGCCCTCCAACCAATTGACCATGACCCAGGAGCTCATCGCGAACATGCTCGGCGTGCGCCGTGAAGGGGTCACCGAAGCCGCCGGCAAGCTGCAGAAGCTCGGGCTCATCCGCTACGCGCGTGGGCAGATCACGGTGCTGGACCGACCCCGGCTGGAACAGATGTGTTGCGAATGCTATGCCGTGGTCAAGAAGGAGACCGATCGTCTGCTGGCGAAGGCGCACGATCCGTCCGGGTTCGAGACCGCTCGGGACGCGGGCGACATTGCAGTCGGTGCACCCGAGTAGGGGAATTTGCGCACTGCGGCGCCAGGCGCTCGAATCAAACTTCCACGGGTAGGCAGACGGTAAATTCGCTTCCGTGTCCCAGGCCGGCGCTCTCTGCCGTGACGGTGCCGCCGTGTGATACGACGAGATCACGCGCCAGCGCGAGGCCGATGCCGAGCCCGCCGGTTCGCACGCCGGTTGCCTCCGCCTGCTTGAACAGGTCGAATATGTGCGGCAGGGCCTCGGGGACGATGCCGATCCCGGAGTCGCGGACGCGAACGACGGCCTGACCGTCGTGCGAGTGCATCCGCACAACCAGCTCACCGCCGGTGTGGGTGTACTTGGCAGCGTTGGCGAGCAAGTTCACGAACACCTGTTCCAGGCGGTCAGGGTCGCCTTGCAACCATACCGGAGCGTCGGGCAAAGCCGCGGTCAGGCGGTGATGGCGCTCCTTGATATCCGGCTCGAGCGTCTCAATGGCCCGGCCGACGACGAGGCGCAGATCGATCCGCTCGCGTTGCAGCCGCAAGCGGCCGAGGGTGACCCGCGACACGTCCAGCAGATCGTCCACGAGCTGCGTCATGCGCTGCACTTGGCGCTCGATCAGCGCCTGCGTCCGCTGCCGCGCGAGGAGGGTTTCTCCCGCCGAGCCGTCCAGGAGGCAGGCTGCATAGTGGATCGATGCGATGGGATTGCGCAGCTCATGGGCGAGCACAGCCAGAAACTCGACCTTGCGATGGTTGGTGGTGGCAACGACCAAGCCATGACTCGCGCCGTCCATGAGGATCTCCGCAGCGACCTTGTGTTGCGCTCCGTCGAAGGCGAGCGGCGTGCCGGCTTCATGAGTGCGCACCCGCCTCATCAGTACCCTGTTGACTCGCTCGCGCATGAGACCTCCGCGTTCATAGGGGACGCGCGTGCCCTCGAACAAGAAGGTGCACTGATCGACCGCCCACTTCTGTGCGGTAACGGACATAGCGGGCGTGAGCGGCGGCTGAGCTGCTGACGGTCGTGCGCGCAGTCAGACGGCATGCACCGTAATGGATCAGCGCGATCGGTGCGGCGGCGAACGTAGGGCGGCTTCCAGGGCCCACCTCGTGCTCATGAAGAGCCATGTACGTTGTCGCACAGACGGCTTCGCGGTGACGCGGCTCCAATGCATTCTCAGAACACTTTGCCGCTCGTGTGTCGTGTCGAGAACCGTACTTCTGATCCAGGACGATTGCCCGGACGCCCAGTCCGTTCGAGAGGCGCTCATCCGCTCGAGCGATGGCGCCTTTCAGATCGAATGGGTAAGGCTCTGCTCCCAGGGCCTGAAGCGCCTCGCCGAGGAAGACAAGCCGGGAGGGCAAACGGTGGATGTCATAGCGGCGGTGCTCGTAGACCTCTTCCTGCCCGACAGCCGCGGAATCGAGACCTTCGACCGCCTCTTTTGCCTGGTGCCGCAGATTCCGATCCTGGTCCTCGCCGCGAAGCAGGACGAGGATGTCGCGAAGCTCGCAGTTCAGCGGGGTGCACAGGACTATCTTCTGAAAGCGGGCCTGGACGGCTACCTATTGGCAAAGACGCTGCGCGGCGTGGTCGAGCGTGCCGCCAACGCGGAAACGCTGTTCGCGGAGCAGGAGCGCGCACAGGTCACTCTCAACTCCATCGGTGATGCGGTCATCAGCACCGACGTCGGCGGGCGTGTGACCTATCTCAATGCCGCCGCCCAAACTATAACCGGTTGGTCGCTGGAGGAGGCGGTAGGCCGTCCGCTCGAGGACGTCTTCCGGATTGCCGACGCCACCACCCGGGAGACCGCGCAGAATCCCATGACGTTAGCCATCCTGGAAAACAAAACCGTAGCCCTAACATCGAACTGCGTGCTGATCCGGCGCGATGGCACGGAAGCCGCCATCGAAGACTCCGCTGCACCCATCCACGACCGCCGGGGACACGTCACGGGTGCCGTCATGGTGTTTCGTGACGTGAGCATGGCGCGGGCGTTGTCGCTCAAGATGGCCCATCTGGCGCAGCACGACAGCCTCACCGATTTGCCCAATAGAGTCCTATTGAACGACCGGCTGACCCAGGCGCTGGCGCTGGCTCGCCGTAAAGAACAAAGGCTGGCGCTGCTATTCTTGGATCTGGATCGCTTCAAGAGCATCAACGATTCCCTCGGTCATGCCATCGGCGACCGCTTGCTGCAGTCCGTGGCAGAGCGGTTGCTCACCTGCGTACGCAGCTCCGACACCGTCAGCCGGCAGGGAGGCGATGAATTCGTCATCCTGCTCCCCGAAGTGAGTCAGCCGGCGGATGCGGCCGTCACCGCCGAGAAAATACTCCTCGCCCTGAGCACGCCGCATCGCATCGACCGGCAGGATCTGCATCTCGCCGCAAGCATTGGAATCGTCACCTACCCCAATGACGGCACGGAGGCCAAGACATTGCTGAAACATGCGGATCTGGCGATGTACCGCGCCAAGGACAGTGGGCGCAACACCTATCGGTTCTTCGAGCCGGACATGAACGGGTACACGGCCGACCGGCAATCCCTCGAAAGCGGACTGCACCGCGCCATCGAGCGCCACGAATTCGTGTTGCACTATCAGCCGATAGTGAGCCTGGACTCGGGGGAGCTCATCGGCGTCGAGGCTCTCATCCGCTGGCGTCACCCGCAGCGCGGGCTCGTGTCTCCGGCACAATTCGTGCCGATTGCCGAAGAATCCGGGTTCATCGCGGCGATCGGCCGGTGGGTCCTGCACGAAGCCTGCCGCCAATCGCGGGCGTGGCGGGCCGCGGGCCTGCCGCCGATGCGCATCGCGATCAACATCTCCGCCGTGGAATTGCGCGACAGGGCCTTCGTGGAAAGTGTCGGCGGCATTATCGAGGAGCATGGCCTCCGGCCGCGGGATCTGGAGCTCGAGCTGACCGAGACCTTCCTGATGCGCGATTCGAATTCGACCGCGGCGGTGCTTCAGTCCCTGAGTGATCTCGGCGTGCGGATCGCGCTCGATGACTTCGGCACGGGCTATTCGAGCCTGAGTCACCTGAAGCGCTTTCCGATCGACACGCTGAAGATCGATCAGTCGTTTGTGCGCAATCTTCCGACGGATGCCGATGATGCCAGCATCGTCGACGCCGTGATCGGCATGGGCAAAGGACTGCAGATCCGGGTCGTTGCGGAAGGCGTGGAAACGCGGGAGCAGCTCGCGTTTCTGCGCAAGCGAGGCTGTCCCGAGGGTCAGGGCTACTACTTCGGCCGACCTGTGAGCGCGCGCGAATTCACTCAGCTCCTCCGGCGCAGCGCAACGAAATCCCGCGTGCCCGATGGACGAGCGGCGGGTAACTATCTCGGCCCCCGCGGGTAACCGTCCGAGCCTGTGGCTGCTGTTTGCCCTCGACCGTTGCCGGGCAGCGAGCTGCCGCAAGGCAAGGCGCAGAGTCGTGCGTGCGCCAGCGCACCGACGCCGCGGCTGATGACGCGCAACTTACAGCCCTGAGAAGTGCAACAAGAGTATCAACATGGAAATAATCCTGATTGTCGTCGTGGCCATTCTGTTTCTCGGTGGCGGTGGCTATTACGGGTACAGTCGTTACGGTGGTTCGGGGCTCGGCGGGGCTCTTGGCTTGGTATTGGTCGTACTCCTCGTATTGTGGTTCTTCGGGGGCCTGCATCTGCAGCGCTGAAGCGCGAATCGGCCGCCCAATGTGAGCTTGGCTGACGACAAACCACCAACTCGCCTCGAGGAGAATCTTCATGCGTATCGAACCAAGGCGGCCGCTCGCCACGTTGGCATGCCTGCTTTTCGGGGTGTCTCTGCTCGCGGTGTCCGCCAGCGTCTCATCCCGAGCCGATGAGCCTATGTCGCCGCGCAATGCTCACGCGAGCCGCTATGGTGGCTGGGAATGCCAGCGAGGATTTCGCCAAGTGGAAGAAGCTTGTGTGCCGGTCAGCGTGCCGGTGAATGCTTATCTGGATTTTTTCGGCAACGATTGGGACTGCAATCGCGGATACGTCAAGGACGATCAAGACCTGGAGTGCAATCCTGTCAGGGTACCGGCGAACGCTCATCCGGCCGACGACGAGGCTTATGGCTCTGGATGGGAATGCGATCGCCGCTATCGCCAAGTCAGTGGCCGTTGCACACGTATCGTCCTGCCGTCGAACGCGTACTACTCGGAGTTGTCCTTCGGTCGCGGCTGGGAGTGCGATCCCGGCTATCGGCAAGAAGGGGAGATATGTACGGCGGTGCGAGCGCCTGCCCACGGCTTCTTGCTGGGCGATCGGGATGAGTGGGCGTGCGACCGCGGATTCATGAAGAGCGCCGATTCATGCGTGGCCGTCGCAGTTCCGGCGAATGGTTATCTGGATGCCAATGGCGACGACTGGCGATGCGAGCGCGGATTCAGGCAGCAAGCCGCGTCCTGTATACGGCTGGTTGTGCCTAACGGCGCTTATCTCGACTACACCGGCAACGGGTGGGCCTGCGCCGAAGGTTCACACGAGCATGAGGGCGCGTGCACTGGCGACCGGTGACGAGGCGGGCGAGGCGATGAGTCGCACGCTTACCGGCAGCGGACGGCGGGGTGGACCGGCTGGCATTCCAATCAGGAACGGCGTCCTTGCCGGGCTCCTCGTCGCAGACTACAAGCACCTTCTGCCCAAGCTCGAGCATGTGACATTGACGCGTGGCCGGACGCTCTATCACGCGGATCAGGAAATCGCGGACGTGTACTTTCCCGAGGACGCCGTCGTGGCGATGGTAGACACCCTGGAGGATGGCCGAACCGTGGAAGTCGGCATCATCGGCCGTGAAGGAATCGTGGGGGTCAATGTCTTCCTGGGCGGCGTCATCACCCCGGACAAGGCGGTCGTGCAACTTTCGGGCGGCGCCATGCGGATGAGCGCGGATCATCTGCGCGCGGAGACGCACTTCGGGAGCCCGCTGCAGCAGGTGCTTCTGGGATACGCGCTGACGTTTCTCGCCGTGATCAGCCAGTCGGTCGCGTGCAGCCAGCACCACGACATAGACCAGCGCCTGGCGCGCCTGCTGCTGATCCTGAGTCACTACGCTGGCTCGCGAGAGTTTTCGATGGTGCAGGCATCGCTTGCAGGCCTGCTGGGAGTGCGTCGGGCCGGCATTACCGGGGCGGCCGGCAAACTTCAGGCCCAAGGCCTGATCAGGTATCAGCGCGGTCGCATCACGGTTCTCGACGCGCGGGGCCTGGAGAAGACCTCCTGTGAGTGCTATCGGTTCATCAGGCGGCAATACACACATTTCCAGCGCATGCTGCCGCGATTGTTGTCCCGCTAGGTGACTGCTGCATGTATGGCGCCGCAATCCCTGAATGTCAGCCGAACAACTCCTCGAGCTCCGCGGCGCCGGGTGGCGCGATGAGGTAGCGCTCGACCCCTGCTTCGCGGGCTCGGTCGCGGCCAGGGTGTTCGCTGCTCCCGGTCAACGCAACGAGCCGCGGGTTCTGCAGCCGCGGATATTGCGAGAGTTGCCGGGCCACATCGTAGCCGCTCATATCCGGCAGGTCGAGTTTCAACAGAACAACCGTGGGTAGGAAGGTTGCCGCAATGGCGAGAGCCGCCTGCCCTGAGTGGGCGACTCGGGCCTCACCGTGACCGGAGGTCTCGACCAATGAGGCGACAGCGTTGGCCGCCTCGACGTCATGATCGACGATCAGAACGCGGGGCAAATCGGCCCGGGGGCTAGCGCTCCCCGACGAGGCGATGAACGCTTCCGACGCTGCGAGACGTCTCGCGTCAGGCGACGTATCGTCGACGCGAGCCGTGCGTTGACCCGACGGAGCCTGGTGACGCGTGTCGCTGCACTTCGGTTGGATATGGATCCGGTATTCATTGGGTCCGGTATCGTGTTCGCTGTCACCGCAGCAAGGTAACCGCGATCGGCGTAGGTGTCCGTGCGCCAGCGAACTTAGCCGACCGCCGAGGGGGGCAATCTGCCTCCGGCTTTGGGAAACGTGGTCATCCGGCCCAGGTCTTCATCCCAGAGCTTCATGCGCGCGCATTGGAGACTGGTCCGAAGTGTGAGTCTGGGTACGGACTGCAGCTGCGCGATGGACTGGAAGGCGGCGCGCAAGCGATAGTTGGGAACACGCGGCGCGAGGTGATGGATGTGGTGGTAGCCGATGTTGCCGGTAAACCAATGCGCGACTCGCGGCATGTCGTAGTACGAGCTTCCGGCGAGCGCGGCTCGGATCGGATCCCAGCTTGCTTTCCGCGACCAATACGCTTGCTCGAACGTGTGCTGCACGTAGAAAAGCCATACGCCCAGCGCGCCCGCGATCAGCACCGTCGGGAGTTGAATCAGCAACACCGTCCGCCAGCCAAGCAGGAGCGCGCCCGCGGCCGCGACGATCACGAGCATCAGATCATTCAGCAGCACACTGGCCCACTCTCGCCTCCAGGAGAGCGGCAGGTCGAAAGGGGCCCGATGCTTGATCACGAACTGGTAGATCGGCCCGATCCCCAGCATGACCGGCATGCTGCGATATAGGCGATACCGCAGGCGGCCCCAGGCGGAACGTGCCCGGTATTCCTTCGTCGTCAGCGTTCGGACGTTGCCAAATTCACGCCGGTCCAGGTTCCCTGAAGTGGCGTGGTGCACGGCGTGGGTCTTCTTCCAATAACCGAACGGAAACAGCGTGATGAGGCCGAGGCAGGCGCCGACCCATTGGTTGGCTCGGCGGCCGGCGAAATACGAGCCATGTCCGCAATCGTGCTGGATGATGAACAGGCGTACGTACAGGCCGGCGGTCGGCAGTGCCAGCAGCAGCGTCCAGCCATAACTCCAGCCTGCGTGCAGGCTCCAAGCCATCAGCAGCCACAAGCAGACGAACGGCGGCAGAGTGTTTGTCAGCTGCCATATTGCCGAACGCAGCGATGGCTTGGCGAAGCCGGCACGGAGCTGATCGACGAGGCTTGGAGGGAGGATGCTCACGGCACCATCGCGCGCAAGAGCGCGGAAATCTCGATGGTGGCGAAATTCGAGAACGTGTCGCAGACTGCGTAAGGCAGGATGATGAGGTCGTTGAGACGCATGGCACCGCAGGTATACACCACGTTCGGAACGTAGCCCTCGCGCGTGGATAGCCCGGGGCGCAGCAGCGGCTCCGGCAAGCGCGCGAGAACCTTGGAGGGGTCCTGCTTGTCGAGGAGAGCAGCGCCGATGCAATATCTTCTCATTGGTCCGACACCATGGGTCAGCAGCAGCCACCCCTCCTCGAGGTCGATGGGCGACCCGCAGTTGCCGATCTGTACGAACTCCCAGGGGAATCGAGGCTCGAGCAGGGCCACGCCTTCGTCCCAGGAGTAGAGGTCGTCGGAGTAGATGAGGTAGAGGTTTTCGTTGTCCTGCCGCCCGATCATGGCATAGTGGTCGTTGATCCTTCTCGGAAAGAGGGCCATGCCCTTGTTGCGCGCAGCCGTACCTGTCAGAGGCGTCATCGTGAAGCGCTCGAAGTCGGTGGTCTCGAGCAGCTCCGACCTGATCGCCCTGCCGCTGTAGGCGGTGTAGGTTGCATAGAAGGTCCTGCGGCCAGCGTCGTTGAACTCGACGAAGCGGGCGTCCTCGATGCCGTTCGATTGCGCCTCGGTGACAGGAAAGATTACGCGCTCGCTGATGTCGCCCTCGGCCTCGAATATCACTTCGATGACATCCCGGGGCGTAGAGGCAATGCGCCGCTGCAGGTGTGGGATGGACGCAAGCCGCGCGGTGGGATCCATGGTCACAGCGCCATCGGTCGCGACACTTCCCGATCGGAATGTCAACGAGGAGACGTGACCTTCCCCGACGGCACGCAGGCTCACGATGACACGGCGCTGGCCGCTCTGCGACGCGGACTGATCCGGATGCGCGACCATGCTGGGATTGAACAGGGCGGCGGCTTCGAAGGAATACTCGTGCAGGAAGTAGGCGCCGATGAGTTGGCGTTGTACCTGCGTCAGAGGCGAATGCATGGAGTGAACGACCTCGACAGCGTCGGCGCGCGTCTCGAAGGCCGCCAGGAGCCGGCGGTGGCGCCCCTCGAAGTTCTCGAGCACGTCCGCCAACTGTTGACGCGCGGCCTGCGGATCGAGAGCCAGGACCCGCTCGACAATGTGCGTCACCCGCCTCGTGTCAGGCGGGGTGAGGTCCCGCGGCTCGACGCTCGGCCTGTAGTGGCGCATGACCACTCTCGCTGGATCTGGACGCAGACAGAGGGTCTGATGCTTGAGTAGCGGCGCAGGTGGCAAGACATCTCCGTTTCGCTCGTATGTCATGTGAGTCCGTCAGGTGCCGGCGGCCGTCTGCAGCTGGCGTGGCATAGCCTGGCGCCGCCTATGGCCGAATTGGTGCATGTCGGTGAGACTGAGGAGATAGGACACTGCGGATTCGCCCCCGCGGTTCTCGTTGGGACGATCCGGATGCAGGCCGTCGCAGCAACTGCCGGTCTCGAGGTCGACCAGCGGCAATGACAGATCGTTACTGCCGAGGAACCATGCCGCCGCCCGTTCCGCGTGAGTCCTCCAGCTGTCATTACCGTCGGCACGCCACGCGGCGAGACACGCCGAGATCGCAGCGGCGGCTTCCAAGGGTTGCTGATCGAAGGGCTCGGGATGGGTGCGCTCGGCGCCGAAGCTGTTGGAGCCGACGGGCCTGAAGTAGCCCGCCGGCGCCGTCTGCAGGCTCATGAGCCAGCGCAGAGACCGCAGGCCGGCGGTGACGTGGCGTGGCGTCCCGATGGAGCAGCCGGTCACGATCAGGGCCTGGGGTAGGCGCGCATTGTCGTAGGACAGCCCATGCTCGAACCACTCCCAGTCCGGGGTCGCCACCGCCGCCATGATGGCGAGCAGCCTGTTGGCGAGGAGCTCCCGCAGGCGCCGGGCCCCGACATGTTCCGCGACGGCAGCGCAGTACCCGTCCAAGCCGAGCAGCGTGAAACTCCACGCCCGCGGTGAGAGAAAGCTCTCCACGCTCGGCAGCGCCTCTGCAAACAGCGATGCGGCCCAACGCCGACGCGAGTGATCGTGATCGCTGCGCGCGCACTCGCCCAGCGCCCAGAGCGCGCGCCCGTGACTGTCCTCCGACCCCGGGTCTGAATGCCAGCGTCGATTGAAGCTCATGAAGTTGCGAAAGCGCCTGGTGTCGGGATTCCAAGCGTGCTGCAGGAATGCCGCGAAGCGCGAGGTCGCGGTTTCGGGCAGGGGCGGCTCCGCCCCCCGGCCGAGCGCGCAGGCGAGCAGCAGCGCCCGGGCATTGTCGTCGGTGCAATAGCCATGCGAGCGATTCGCAACGGAATGCACCGCATGCTGCAGCAGGCCGGTATCGTCGCACAGAGACAGAAAATGGCCGATGGGTGTGGTCCGGGCGGCCTCATGGCCGCGCGAAGCGCCGCTGGTGTCCTCGCCATGTCGCGGCGCGAGCCGAAGGTGACCGCCCCTCGCCACGCTTTCGAAGAGAGTGCGGTAGCGTTCGGCGATTCTCGGCCATGTCATCGGCCTGCTTTCCGCATAGGCGCGCTCGCGCATCGCGAATCGCCTGGGCTCGTCGTGCAGCAATCCCGCAGTCTCGCGGCCGAGCGCTGCGACGTCGCCAAATGGGACGAGCACGCCGCGCCCGTCTCCCAACAGCTCGCGCGCGTGCCAATAGGGTGTCGAGATAACTGCCTTGCCCAGCCCGAAGCTGTAGGCCAGGGTGCCGGATGTCAGCTGCGCCTCGTTGAGATAGGGAGTCGCGTAGACATCGCACATCGATATGAAACGCAGCAGCGTCGCCTGATCGACGAATCGGTCGAGAAAGACGACATGATCTTCGATTCCAAGCGCGCGTACACGCGCCATCAGGCCGCTGCGATAGGTCTCGCCTTGGTCACGGATGAGATTCGGATGCGTCGCTCCGAGCACGACATAGACCGCCGCCGGGCTGCTCTCGAGGACTTCGGGCATGGCGTCGATCATCACTTCGATTCCCTTGCTGGGAGAGAGCAGCCCGAAAGTCAGAATGACCGGACGCCGGTCAAAGCCGAGCGCGCGCTTCGCCTCATCGGGCTCGACGAACGGGCAATCGGGAGTTCCGTGCGGAATGACCTCGATCTTCGCGGTCGCCACCTGATAGACGGTGCGCAGCAATTCCCTGCCCTTTTCGGCCATCACGATGACGCGGGAGGAAGCATCGACGATCTCGCCGAGAACGCGTCGCTGCGCCAGCGTCGGCTGCGCGAGTACGGTGTGGAGAGTGGTCACGAGCGGCATGGCGAGCCGAGCGGCAAGCGCCATGATGTGGCCACCGGCCTCGCCGCCGAAGATGCCGAACTCGTGCTGCAGCGAAACGACTTCGCACCGCGCCCGGTTCAGGACATCGGCCGCACGCTCATAATCGCCCAGCCTGCGATCATCGATCTGCAGACTCACGGCGGGTGGGTAGTCATAGGTGCGGCCATGGTCGTTCATTGCGACGATCCCGCATGGCTCGTACGGCGGCAACCTCTCGATGGCCTGGTGCAGATCAGTCGTGAAGGTAGCGATACCGCAGCGTCGCGGCAGCGAATTCCCGACGAACGCGAATCGCCCGGGCGGACTCACGGTGCCCCCTTGGCAGGAGGCGTTCGAATGACGGACTTCGCTTGCGGCCGCAAATGCGCCGGTTCCAGAGCGGGTGCGGGATCGCGTGCGCGTGTGCCATTGAGACGGCGGAGGAGTTCCGGCGCGGGATTGGAGCCCACGTAGGCAACAAGTCCCTCGAGGCCGTCGGATGCTGCTTCGATGCGCGCCCGGTCTGCCTCCAGAAACACTGCGACCCCCACTGTGACGTCGGTCGAGCCCACTTGCCCGCCGCCCGCAAGGGTGAAGAGCCAGGTTTCCACGGTCGCATTCAGCTCTCTGACGCCGCCGGGCGGAAGTGCGAGACGCTCGAGCACGAATCGCGGGCCGCCCACGAGCAGGGTTCTTGCGCTGGTCAGCCTGCGCGCCGGCGCGGGGTGCTCGCGTTGGTCGGAGCTCGCCGCCGCGATGGCGATGTCCACGTGGAGCTCACGATTTCTGCCGTAGTCGAACAGCCGAAATGTCGTATCGCTTCTCTGCTGAATCTCGGCGATGACGAGTCCAGCGCCGATGGCATGGATGGTGCCCGCCGGGACGAAAGTGCTGTCGCCAGCGCGCACCAGGCGCCAGTGCACTTGTTCCGCGATCGAGCCGTCGTGAATGCTCGCCCGCAACTGCGCAGGGCTGAGTCGTTGCTTCAAGCCGATGGCTATGCTGGCGTCCGCAGTGGCTGCGAGGACATACCAGGCCTCGCACTTGCCATGTGGCAGTCCGATCGCGCGTGCAAGCGCATCACCCGGATGCACCTGAATCGAGAGCGGCTCGCTCGTGAAGATCAGCTTGAGGAGCAGGGCGGGGGTGGGCGCTCCGGGATCGGCGCGCTCGAACCAGATTTCCCCTACTGCAGCCTTGGCGTCGTGATAGGCGTGCCAGGGCCTCAGATCGGTGTTGCCCCAAGGTTTGGGTACGATGTGAACGCGGGCCTGCTCGACCGCCATGAGGATCTCCTGGTTGACGCCGACATGACGGTCTCCGGCAATACGGGGGAGCTGAGCTGCGCCGGGGCGCGCATTTAGCCTCGCCTCTCAAGATGCTCGAAAACCGCGGTCAGGTCCGTGCGGCAACGAACAGACGATCGTCCGCACGCCCTTGGGCGTTCCGCCAGGAACCACCAGGCAAAGAGGACGCCGAACAGCATCGCCGTCTCGCGCAGCGCCGCGATGGCGCCGATGGGTGCCCGGGTCATCGCCCAAAGCGCCAGGGAGTACGAGGCGATGAAGCAGAGCGCGCCGCTCACACCCCGGCGAAGCAGCGACGGGACGGTATCGTCCATGAAGATGGGGTTTGCCGTAGCGCTGAGCCTGCAGGGCCACGCCGAACGAGATCAAAAACAGCCCACTCCAGCCCCCGATCCCGAGGTGCTCGCCAAACCCCAGCGCGGCGATCGTGGCGGTCAGGGCCGGTGCGACGCCGCGCATTACGGGATAGGTCAGGCTCACCGCGCCGAGCGAATAAGCTTCGGCCACGAAGTATAAATACAGGATATGCAGGACTCCGGTGACGGCGAGATGGGGCCAGGCGGCAGCGGCCGGTGCAGGCAGGAATGGCAGGGCGACCGCGCCGATCAGCCCGGATGCGAGGGCAAGCAATGCGGTGGATGCGCGACGGTTGGGGGCGCCTCGGATGCCGACGTTCCAGGCGGCATGGAGGGCGGCGCCGCCCACAACAGCCGCCAATGCGATTGGTGGAACGATCATTGCTGATTCTCGGCTATCGTCGAAGTCCAGCTTGCTCAACGTTGCGGAATTGACCCAGAATCTGCAGCCGAAGTCCAGTGCACACTCAGGCGAGGCATGAGCGGCGCGTCGATCGTCAGGCAGTGTTGCGTCGTCGGTGGCGGTCCCGCCGGGATGATGCTTGGATTCCTGCTCGCGCGCGCAGGCGTGAGTGTGGCGGTGTTGGAGAAGCACGCCGACTTCCTGCGCGACTTCCGCGGTGACACGGTCCACCCCTCGACGCTGGAGCTGATGTATGAGCTCGGGCTGATCGATGAGTTCCTCACTCTGCCGCACGGCAAGGTCGAACACTTCAGCGCCGACATTGGCGGCAAGCATGTACAGATCGTCGACCTCACGCACCTGCCGACCCGCTGCAAGTACATCGCGCTCATGCCACAGTGGGACTTCCTGAACTTCCTCGCGAAGCAGGGCAGCGGTTACGAGACGTTCGACCTGCGTATGCAGGCGGAAGCGACGGACCTCATCGAGGAGGCGGGGCGCATCGTCGGTGTCCGAGCGACAACTCCACAGGGTGAGCTGAGCGTCAAAGCCGACTTGGTCGTGGCGTGCGATGGCCGGCATTCGACGCTGCGCCTGAAGGCGGGATTGCAGAGCGATGACTTTGGCGCTCCGATGGACGCACTCTGGTTCCGGGTCTCGCGACAGCAAAGCGACCCAGTGGAGACGTTCGGACGCATCGACGCTGGCGCGATGCTCGTCATGCTGGACCGCGGCGAGTATTGGCAGTGCGCCTACCTCATTCCCAAGGGCGGCTTCGAACGGGTAAAGAGCGAGGGCATCGAGGCGTTTCGGAGCCGTGTAAGCGCTCTCTCGCCTTTCCTGACGGATCGGATGACTGAGCTCAGGAGCTTTGATGATGTGAAGCTCCTGACCGTGGTGGTCGACCTTCTGCGACAGTGGTGGCGGCCGGGGCTGCTCCTCATCGGTGACGCGGCCCACGCCATGTCACCGGTAGGGGGAGTCGGTATCAACATTGCGGTTCAGGATGCCGTGGCGGCAGCCAATCGTCTGGCGGCGCCGTTACGGACAGGACAGGTAAAGCCCGCAGACCTGGAGGCAATACAGCGTCGGCGGATCTGGCCGGCGCGAATGACACAGCGGATGCAGCTTTTGATGCAGAACCGTCTGATCGGTCCGGCCCTGCGGGGCGTCCGCAAACCGAAGCCGCCGTTGGTATTCCAGCTGCTCAACGCAGTGCCCGTGTTACAGCGCATACCTGCGCGCGTGCTCGCACTTGGCTTCCGCCCGGAGCATGTGCGTACGCCCGATATGCTGGCGGATGGGAGCGCTGAGGCCTAGGGCGACGGCAAGAGGCCGGCTGCCACGATCAATGCCAGCGTCGCGACCAACCGCATCACGACCGCCATCACGTTCGCAAGCGTGTCCGGGTGAGTGCCGTCAGTGCCGTCAACGGCCCTTGACGGCGGCGATTGCTTCCACTTCCAACAGGAATTCAGGCCGGAACAGCCGCTGTACCTGCATCGCCGTGCTTGCGGGTGGATTGGCGGTGTTGATGTATTCGTCGCGCACGGCGCGGAAGTGCGCCAGGCCGGCAATGTCGACCACGTAGGTATTCAATTTGATGACATCGCGGAAGCTGGCGCCGGCAGCCTCCAGCGCCGCGCGCAGGTTTTCGAATACCTGCCGCGCCTGCACCCGGAAGTCGTCCTTGCCCACTACGCTCCCCTTGTTATCGAGCGCGACCTGACCTGAGACGAATATCAGCCGCCCCGGGCCCACGATCGCGAGGTGCGAATATCCCGCTGGCGTGGCGAGTGTCGGGGGATTCGACAGTTGAAAAGCGAGGTCTTCGGGCATGGCGTGTTCTCCATATGCGATGCCTTTACGGTACCGCCGTGGCGGTATATTCTTCAAATCAAATTACCGAATGATCGATATTCATATGGTGAATATTGCAAGGCTGGATTTGAATCTGCTCACCGCTCTCGAGGCTCTTCTCGAGGAAGCGAGCGTCGGGCGTGCCGCGCAGCGCGTCGCACTGTCGCAACCGGCGATGAGCCACTCGCTCAACCGACTGCGCGCGCTGTTGGGCGATCCGCTGCTGGTGCGGGTCGGCCCGCGCATGCGGCTGACTACGCGGGGGGAGGCCCTGCGTCATCCGGTAAAAGAGGTGTTGGCTCGCGCTCGCGACCTGCTGGTGAGCGCGCATTTCGAGGCGGCCAGCAGTACGCGGACTTTTCGGCTGTTCATGAGCGATTACGCGGCCGATCTGCTGCTGCCGCCCCTCGTCCGGCAGTTGCAGGCAAAAGCCCCTGGAGTATGCATTCGTGCTCTTACCAGCGGCATGAGCGCCCTCGATCCGGCGCAACTCGCGGGTGCCGTCGACCTCGCGGTCTCGTGTGTTCCCGACAGGTTCAAGGGCTTCTATCAACAGCGCCTCTTTACCGATCGCGACGCGCTGGCTGTGCGGCGCGGTCACTCGCTCATCAAGCGCAGCCTGACTCCGGACGTGTTTCTGCAGGCCGCACACGTCGCCGTGGCCGGCCCTGAGTTCGCGGCAGATCCGGTGGATGACTGGCTGCGTAAGGAAGGTAGAAGCAGAAACGTCGTGCTGACCGTTCCGCATTATCTGCAAGCTCTACAGGTAGTAGCGGAGTCGGACCTCATAGCGGTCATCCCGGAACGTCTCGTGCGGGCTCATGCCGAGGCTGGCGCGCTCGAGGTCGTGCCCGTCCCCATGGACGTCGGGACATTCGATGAATACCAGCTGCACCCGCTGACCAGCCATGCCGACCCCGGCTCCGTTTGGCTGCGCGAGGTGTTGCAAAGCGTCGCCAAGTCCTTGGGCCCGCTGAGTCAGAGAAAGGGAGCTCAGCGCGCTGTTTCCCGAATCCAGTCGGCGACGGCTCGGCCGACGGCCTCGGGGTGATCCTCGTGCCACGACAGGTGAATCAATATTATTCCGGGCCGCCGAGCGATCACTTCGACGGTGTGCGCTTTTTCAACCCCGGTCACGCCACAACCGATCGCGATTTGCGCGAGTTGCTGCGCTGGAAGCTGCTGGGGAAACCAGCGGCGTGGCCAAGCTCGGTCGCGTCGCGACAGGCCCTTCCGGACGCGCGCGTTGCCGGCCTGCGAGCGACGGTCGTCGGACACGCGAGCGTGCTCATCCAGGCGGGCGGTCTCAACGTCCTGACCGACCCCGTATGGTCGGAAAGGGCGAGCCCGCTGACCTTCGCCGGCCCGCGGCGCGCCTGGGCGCCCGGGATCGCGTTCGAGGCGCTGCCGCCCATCGATGCTGTGTTGCTGAGCCACAATCATTACGACCATATGGACGTGGCGACCCTGCGCCGCCTCGATGCGGAGCATCGTCCGCTCATCATTACGCCGCTGGGTAACGACGCGATCCTGCGGCGGGCCATACGCGGCCTCCGCGTCGCGGTTGGCGACTGGTGGGACCGCATCGACATTGGCAAGGGCGGAGAGGTGACGATCCTCCCGGCCTACCACTGGTCGGCGCGTACGGGACGCGACCGCCGCATGGCGCTCTGGTGCGGGTTCATGTTGAGCACGATCGGCGGCCGCGTTCATTTCACGGGTGACACCGGCTATGGGGACGGACGCATCTTTCGGGAGACGCGGCAGCGGATCGGCCGGCCCGACCTGGCCCTGATCCCCATCGGCGCTTACGCGCCACGCTGGTTCATGAGCGCGCAGCACACGGATCCCAACGAGGCTGTGCAGATCCTGGAGGATCTCGAAGCGGCCCGCGCGGTCGGGATCCACTGGGGCGTCTTCCGGCTCACCGACGAGCGCCGGGAGGAGCCTCCCGAACTGCTGCTCGATGCGCTGGCGCGCCGCGGGATTGCCGCGAGCCTATTCCCCGCCGGCGAGCCGGGCCTGAGCTACGAAGCCGCCTAGCCGGCGCCGCCGCTGCAACAAAGCCGTCATGTATCACGAGTAGATTTTTTCGGATTACCAGCAAACGAGCCGTACCGCTCAGCGCTCCGCTTGGCTGCGCTGGCGGGGGGCAGGGGAGCGGTTACGTGAGCGTTACCGGGGCGAAATCCGTACAAGACTACCTGGACGAGCTGCCGACGTGGTCGGATGGCACGCACCTGAAAGCCGCGCCGATGACCGGCATGCAGTGGCGTATCTGGTCGCTGGCCGCCGCCGGGAAGTTCTTCGAGGGATTCGTGGTCTTCATGACCGGCGTCGCGCTGCCGCTGATCGCGCGCGAATTCGGGATCGCCTCGGCGCAGAAAGGCATCATCAGCGCCGCAAGTCTGGCCGGCATCCTCTTTGGCGCGGTGCTCCTCGGCGGGCTCTCCGACTATTTCGGCCGCAAGCGCATGTTCGTCGCCGAGATGATCATCTTCGTGGCGTTCCTGGCGCTGCTGATCGTCTCGACCAGCTTTCTCGCGCTGGCGATCTGCCTCTTTGGGTTGGGACTGGCGCTCGGCTGCGACTATCCCACCGCTCACATGGTGATTTCCGAGAACATCCCGAGCGCCAATCGCGGACGCCTCGTGCTCGGCGCTTTCGGCTTTCAGGCACTCGGCGCACTGGCCGGTACCGGCGTCGGCGCAGTCGTTCTGATAATCGATCCGACGCTGTCCGCCTGGCGCTGGATGTACGCGACCGCCATGCTGCCTGCCCTGGCGATCACGATCGCCCGTTTCTTCGTCGTGGAGAGCGCCAATTGGCTCGCGGTGCGGGGCGATCATGAGGAGGCGGAGAAGTCGGTCACGCGGCTGTTGCGTCGCGTGCCGCAGTATCCGACCAACATCCAGCTTACGCGCAACACCACCAGCGCACACGGCGAGGCGCGCTCCGATCGCTCGTTCTGGGCCCTGTTCAACCGGCGCAACCGCCGTGCGACCATCTTCGCCTCGCTCCCCTGGTTCATCCAGGATCTCAGCACCTATGGCATAGGCATCTTTACGCCGGTGATCCTGGCTGCGGCAATCGGCGGCGGCCCGGATCACATCCGCAGCCTCAGCGATCTCATTGCCGGCGACATCATCGCCTCCAAGGGGGCGGCGCTGATCGACGTTCTGCTGCTGGTAGGCATTGCGTTTGCCGTGGTGTTTGCCGACCGGGTCGGGCGCATCAAGCTGCAGATCTTCGGCTTCATCGGCTGTGCCGCCGGCCTGCTGCTCGCCTCCTTCTCAGCGGACGTGGGCGGGGAGGCGAAGATCGTACTGATCTTCGCGGGCTTCATGCTGTTCGACTTCATGACCAACCTCGGTCCCAACGCTCAGACCTATCTCCTCGCGGGTGAAGTGTTCCCGACCGAGGTGCGGGGCATGGGTGCGGGGTTCGCCGCGGCGTTCGCGAAGATCGGTGCGGTGGCGACGGCGTTCCTGTTTCCCATCCTGCTGGTCGACATCGGCACGCGCGCGCTGCTCTACGGCCTGGTCATCGCCTCGCTGCTCGGCGCCTGGGTCACGTGGCAGTGGCGAATCGAGACGACCGGTGTGAACCTGGATAACATCGGCAAGGAGCCGGCCGCCTCGCAAGCGGCGCCGAGCGGAGCCAGGACATGAGGCCGTCCTCAGTCCGCACCGCGTTGCTGTCGGCCGGCGCGATCTGGCTCGCGCTGCCGGTAAGTTCTGTCCAAGCCGCCGGCGCGCAGCTGCACGAGACAGGCTCGACGCTGCTCTACCCGCTCTTTCAGCAGTGGGTGGTCGATTACGCGCATGTTGCTCCCGCTGTCTCGATCAGCACGGGAGCTACCGGATCGGGCGCCGGGATCGCGGCGGCCATGGACGGGTCGGCGCAGATCGGCAGCTCGGACGCTTACATGTCCGATCAGCAGGCGGAGCAGAACCCCCAGCTCGTCAACATTCCGCTCGCAATCTCCGCCCAGACCGTGAATTACAACATTCCCGGACTGAACGGCGCCACGTTGAAGCTCGATGGTGCGACGCTCGCCGGCATCTACTTCGGACACATCACCGAGTGGGATGCGCCGGCGATCGCGGCCCTGAATCGGGGAGTAACGCTGCCGCACCGGAGTATCGTGCCGATCCGCCGCGCCGATGCCTCCGGCGACTCCTTCATCTTCACTCAGTTCCTCGACTTCGCGAACCAGGAATGGGAGGACCAGGTCGGTTACGGGACGAGCGTACAGTGGCCTAGCGTAGCCGGCGAGCGGACCGCCCAGGGCAACGCGCAGATGGTACAGATGCTCGCCGATACGCCGTACTCGATCGCGTACGTCGGCATCAGCTTCCGCGATTCGATTGCGCATGCGAGCTTGGGCACCGTTCGGCTCGAGAATCAGAGCGGTCGCTTTCTGCTGCCGACCCCGGAGACCGTAAGCGCTGCGGCCTCGATGCTCGATTCGCGCACGCCGCCCGATGAGCGGCTCAGCCTGGTGTTCGCTCCCGGCGCGCAGTCCTATCCGCTGATCAACTACGAGTACGTCGTGGTCTCCAAGCGTCAGGTGGACGACGGCACGGCGGCAGCGTTGCGCGGCTTTCTCCTGTGGACGATCTCGCTCGACGGCGGCAATGCCGGCAAATACCTCGATGCCGTGGGCTTCATCCCGCTGCCGGACTTCATACGCGGCATGAGCGAACACCAGATCGGTCTCATCGGCCCGGGTGGCGGCGCCGCCGACTAGCCGCCGCCGGGCAGCTCGCAGCAGCGGTGTATGCTGCGGGGCGTGAAAGCCAACCCCCTGTTCGGCGCGATCGAAGCCGGTGGCACGAAGTTCGTCTGCGCGGCCGGCTACGGTCCCGCCGACATTCCCGAAGACTGTAGCGCGGTAATTCCCACGACCACTCCCGCGGCGACTCTCGCGGCCGTCGTGGAATTCTTCGCGCGGATCACTCGCCGGTACGGCGCGCTTGCCGGCATCGGCATTGCCGCCTTCGGGCCGGTCGATCTCGACATCCGCTCGCCGACCTGGGGGCGGATTCTGGCGACGCCCAAGCGCGGCTGGTCGGATGTCAACCTCGTGACTCCGCTCGAGCGCTTCGGCTGCCCCGTCGCTGTCGATACTGATGTCAGCGCGGCTGCGCTCGCGGAGGCTCGACTCGGTGCCGGCGCGGGGTTGGGTTCGTTGGCCTACGTGACGGTCGGCACCGGAATCGGCGGCGGAATCTTCATTGGTGATCGCACCATCAAGGGTCTGCTTCATCCTGAGATGGGCCACATCCGCATCAGGCGCGATGCCCGGGACGCCGACTTCGCGGGAGTCTGTCCCTTCCATGGCGACTGCCTGGAGGGTCTGGCCAGCGGGCCGGCCGTAACGGCTCGCTGGAACGCACGTGCCGAGAGTCTGCCCGAGACGCATCCCGCCCGCGAGATCCTCGGGGACTATCTCGGACAGCTTGCCGCAACCGTAGCGCTGATCGTCTCCTGCGAGCGCATCGTCTTCGGCGGCGGCGTGGTGTCGGGCGGACGATTGCTACCCTACATCAGGCAGTCGGCGAGCCGCTGGCTCGGCGGTTACCTGCCCATCGAGGCGCGGGCGGGCGGATTCGAGCGCTACATCACGGCGCCGGGGCTGGGCGACTCCGCAGGCACGGCCGGGGCAATCCTGCTCGCCATGCAGCGGGTCAGCGACGGCGCGTAACGAGGCTGATCGCCGCAGGGTGGGCTATCCTGACGTCCATGGATAGCATCATCGACATTTCCGGCCTATCGAAGCAGTACGCCTCGGGCTTCGTTGCGCTCAAAGGGGTCGATCTCAGCATCCGCCGCGGCGAGATCTTCGCCCTGCTCGGGCCGAATGGGGCGGGCAAGACCACGCTCATCAGCATCGTCTGCGGCATCGTGCGGGCGACCACGGGCCGAGTGCTGGTCGATGGCAACGACATCGTCCGTAACTGGCGCGCGGCCCGATCGCTGATTGGCTTGGTGCCGCAGGAACTCACCACTGACGCCTTCGAGTCGGTGTGGAATACCGTGTCGTTTACTCGTGGCTTGTTCGGACTGCGCGCCAACCCGGCTCACATCGAGAGCGTGCTCCGGGCGCTGTCGCTGTGGGACAAGAAGGACAGCCGGGTCATGACCCTCTCCGGCGGCATGAAGCGCCGCCTGCTCATTGCCAAGGCGCTTGCGCACGAGCCACGGATTCTGTTCCTGGACGAGCCCACGGCAGGTGTCGACGTCGATCTGCGGCACGACATGTGGCAGCTCGTGAGCCGCCTGCGCGGCGAGGGGGCGACGGTCATCCTCACGACGCACTACATCGAGGAAGCCGAGGAGATGGCCGATCGTGTCGGGGTGATCAACAAGGGCGAGCTCGTGCTGGTGAGAAACAAGGTCGACCTGTTGCACGAGTTCGGCACCAGGCGACTGACGCTGCGCCTGAGCCGTCCCCTCGCTCAGGTGCCGGAGGCGCTTGCGGCGTGGCGGCTCGAGCTCTCGAGCGATGGGCGCGAGCTCACCTGCCTCTATGATTCCAAGCACGCAGGCGACGGCGTTGGCCAGTTCCTCGAGCGGGTGCGGGAGGCGGGAATCGGGTTCACCGATCTCGCGACCGCGGAAAGCTCGCTGGAGGACATTTTCGTGAGCCTGGTGAGGGAGAAAAAAATGAACATCGAGGCGGTGAGCGCGATCTACAGGTTCGAGATGGCCCGCGCCCGGCGAACCGTGACGCAGACCATCGTGTCGCCGGTGATCTCCACCTCACTCTACTTCGTGGTCTTCGGCGCCGCCCTCGGCTCGCGAATCCAGAGCGTGGGAGGTGTCAGCTACGGCTCGTTCATCGTGCCGGGGCTGGTGATGCTGTCACTTCTCGGCCAGAGCATCTCCAACGCCTCGTTCGGCATCTACTTCCCGCGGTTCACCGGCACCATCTATGAGATCCTTTCGGCGCCCGTATCGCCGATGGAGATCGTGCTGGGATACGCAGGCGCGGCAGCGACCAAATCGCTCATCCTCGGCATCATCATTCTCGCCACCGCGGGGCTGTTCGTGCCGCTGCATGTCGAGCATCCATTGTGGATGGTGGCGTTTCTCGTGCTCACCGCGGTGACGTTCAGTTTGTTCGGCTTCATCATCGGCATCTGGGCGGACGGGTTCGAGAAGCTGCAGATCGTGCCGCTGCTCATCGTCACTCCGCTGACATTCCTCGGCGGCAGCTTCTACTCCATCGACATGCTGCCGCCCGCTTGGCGCGCGGTGGCGCTGGCCAATCCGGTCGTGTACCTGATCAGCGGCTTTCGATGGAGCTTCTACGGCTTGGCCGACGTCAATGTGGCCGTGAGCCTCGGCATGACCGCGGTGTTTCTGGCGGTTGCTCTCATCATCGTGGCGTGGATTTTCCGGACGGGCTATCGACTGAAGACCTGAGCCGCGAGGTCAGGGGGCGCTGCCGTGCAGCCACGCCTCCCGCGACAGCGGCCGGTTCCTATAAGGAGTCTGCAGCACTACCAGGGTGGTGGTGCTGATGCTGGAGTGGAAACGCACGATGCGGTCCAAGATAGCCTCCAGGTGACTCACCGACATCGCGATCACGCGCAGCGAGCCGGAATCTTCCCCGGCCAGGCGGCGGTAATCGAGAATCTCCGGGATCTCGGCCAGAGCCGGGCCGAGGCTGGCGCAGACGTTGCCGTCGCAACGCAGGCGGATCACAGCCTCGATGACGTAGCCCAAGCTTTGCGGATCGAGCTCGGCGCGATAGCCACGGATCACGCCGGCATCCTCCAGGCGCTTCACCCGCTCCGCGGCCGCCGGAGCCGACAGCCCGACTTGGCGGCCGAGCTCGGCGTAGCCCGTGCGGGCATCCTTTTGCAGCAGCTCGAGAAGCTGCCAGTCCCTGGCGTCGAGCGCTTGTTTTGATTCGAAGGCAGAAGCCGCCATAGAGCTACCTGATCAATGGAGAACTGTGGAGAGTATACGGCTATTCAGCATTCAATTCCGGGGTATTGCCTTCTATTATGCGGATCAGCGGTCCCGGCCTTCATGTCCGGAAATGGCGGGAACCAGCCGAGGATCGCCGCCTACCATTGAGTCGAGACACCCACTCCGAATCCACAAGAAGTCCCCATGGAAACCTCCGGCCAGCTCGATGCCCGAGCGCTGTTCTACGTCACGGTTGCGATGCTTACCTGGTCCTCCGCCTACGCCGCGATTGCGTACGGGCTCGGTGGGTTCACTCCTGGGGAGGTGGCATTTGCCCGCCTGCTGCTGGGGGCAATCTGCCTCGCGCTGTGGTTACGGATACGGAGGCTGCCGCTGCCACCGCTGTCGGCGTGGCCGCCGTTGCTCGGGCTGGGCCTCGTGGGGCTTTCCATGTATCACCTCTGCCTCAATTACGCCGAGACACGGATCGCCAGCGGCACCGCGGCTATCATCATTGCCCTCGCACCGGCGGCGACCTCCGCAACCTCGGCGATGTGGCTGCGGGAGAGGTTGTCCGCGCGCGCAATCGCCGGTCTCGGCACAGCGTTGGCCGGCGTCGTGTTGGTCGTGTTGACCAGCGGCAGGAATGTCAGCTTCCAGCCGAAGGCGGCGCTGGTACTGGTCAGCGTACTGGGCGCGGCGATCTATTTCACTCTGCAGAAACCGTTTTCGGCGCGATACGGCACGGAGGCGGTCACGACCGTCACCTTTTTCGGCGGCGTCATCGGGACGCTGCCTTTCGCCCTCGGCTTGCCGCATGCGCTGCTCACGGCGCCGCACTCGCGCATTGCCGCGCTCGTCTGGCTGGGGCTGGCGCCGACATTTCTCGGTTACCTCACCTGGAACATGGCGCTGCAGCGGGCGAGCGTCAGCAAGGTGTCGAGTTTCATCTACTCCTCGACTCCGATCGCGCTGTTGATCAGCTGGGTGTGGCTGGGCGAGCGGCCCGGCGCTGTGACCCTGATCGGCGCCGTGATCGTCGTGGGCGGAGTGGTTCTGACCAACACGCGTGGCCGCCCGAAGGCGAGGGTGACGACCCGGCCGGTCTGCGAAGCGTAGCGGCTCGCCTCACACCAACGCCGCGGCGGCGGCGCGCACGACGCTTCGCGTCAGCCGCTCCAGGACGGGCACCTTGAGTCGCGTTGCCTGCCAGTAGAGAGGTACGTCGACGGGGGTATCCGGCACCAGCTCGAGCAGGGTTCCGGCTTTGAGCTGTGCACGCACCATGGAGAGCGGATTCATTCCCCAGCCGACTCCGGCAAGCGCGGCATCGACGAAAGCCTGGGTCGAGGGAATGCGGTGCACCGGGAGCGCGACATCGCGGCGCACGGCACGCCGAGCCCAGACTTCCTGCAGCCTGTCGTTGTTGTCGAAGAGGAGGCTTGGCGCCCGGGCCAGGGCGTCAGCCGAGATACCCCCATCGAACCAACGTCGCACGAAGCCCGGGCTGGCGGTCGCCACATAGCGCAGCGAGCCCAGCCGCCGGATGCGGCACCCCTGAACGGCTGTGCCGACGGAGGTGACCGCCCCCAGGACATAGCCGCGGCGAAGCCACTCCGCGGTGTGATCCTCATCGGCCAGGGTCAGATTGAGCAACGCGGCATCCTCACGTCCAAACTCCGCCATCGCCTTGATGAACCACGTGCCGAGGCTGTCGGCGTTGACGGCGATGCGCAGACTGGCGTGGGGCGTGTCGGGAGAGTCCCTGGGCAGCATCGGCAGCTCGCGCCGCAGCTGCGACACCAGGATCGAGACGAGCTCCGCGTGGCGGCAGATGCGCGCGCCTATGTCCGTGGCCGAGCAGGGTTGCCCGCGTACGATCAACACTGCGCCAAGACGCTCTTCGAGAAGCTTTACGCGCTGCGAGACGGCCGAGGGGGTCACGTGCAGCACGCGGGCCGCACGCTCAAAGCTGCCTTCGCGGGCGACTGCGGCGACGGCTGCGAGCAATGCCTCATCGAGCACGGGCAACCTCCTCACGGCACTTAGCCAGGCTATATCGACATTAGCACTACTACAGAGCGCCGGCGGTGCGTCATCTGTGGAATACTCCGGGCGCAGGGAGCTCCGGGGCGGACGGCGGGATTGAGACCAAGATGAAAGCCTGCAGGCAGCACAGTTGACACTTCTGGAAAGCACCACCGCCGGACCGGGGGCGAGCCGCGCAGCCGAGACGGAGCATCGGCTGCGCCTGCCGGATGGACGCACGCTGGCTTGCCTGGAGCTCGGCGATCCTTCGGGGCCGCCGGTCCTGTACTTTCATGGCTATCCCGGGTCTCGCCTCGAGGCTCGCGTGGCTGCAACCGCGGCGGCGCGGCTCGGCCTGAGGCTGCTGTCCGTCGATCGGCCGGGGTTCGGACAATCGACGTTTCTGCCAGGCCGGCGAATCGGCACTTGGGCGGCCGACATCGCTGCCCTGGCGGATCGGCTCACGTTGCCGCGGTTCTCGATAATCGGTGTTTCGGGCGGCGGCCCGTATGCCCTGGCGTGCGCGGCGCGATTGGCGCATCGCCTGGCTCGCGTCGCCCTGGTCTGTCCGCTGGGTCCGCTGGATGTCGCGGCTGGAAAGGCGGGAATGCTGGCCCAGGACCGGCTGATGTTGCTGTTGGCCGCCCACGCGGCGCCGCTTGCCCGGGGTGTCGTCCACATGTTGGCGCGCTGGATGCGGCAGGATGCTGCTCGGTACGTCAAGTTCATGATGGCCGGCATGGTGTCGCCCGACCGCGAGCTGTTCGCCGACCCCGGCTACCGCTCGCTGGTGCAGGAGAGCACCGCCGAGGCGCTGCGGCAGGGCGGGCAGGGCGCGGCCTGGGAGCTGACACTGATCGCGCGCCCTTGGGATTTCCGCCTGCAGGACGTGCGCATGCCGGTCACCCTCTGGCAGGGCCTGGCGGACCAGATCCTGCCTGCCGCAATGGCGCGACGTCTGGCCGCAGCGCTGCCGGCATGCAATCCCCGCTATTTTCCGGGCGAGGGGCATCTCTCGCTGGTGGTGCGACACATCGGCGAGGTGCTGGCAGAGCTGCGGCCCTGACCTTGCGCGGTGCTATTTCCCCCGCAGGAAGCGCTGCACGGTGCTCTGAATGTCTTCCTGACCCGATGAATCGTCGCCACTGACATCGGAGGCGGCAGTGCTCTTCGACTGCGCGGCCGATCCCGCGCGCGCCGGATGAGATGTGCTCCAGCCGAGCAGGAGCTGGCGGGCAAACTGCTGCGCGTCGACCTTCGTGCCGGCGGCTCCGTCGCGCGCCGAGGGCGCACGCAACGCGGAGTGCGTCGCGCCCGTCCCGGCGAGCACCGCGCTCACCTGACGCTGAAAGTCGTTCTGGGGAGCCGCGGCTGCGGCGCTGCCGATGTGGATGAGCAACGCGGTGGAAGCGATTGCCAGCGAGCGACCGAATGCATTGGTGATATGTCGTGACATGATGGCGAACTCCTCAAGGTAAGGTTGGTGGTACTAAATGTATATGCATGTAATTCGAGCTGAAAATATGATGTATATGCATGTAAATAGTCGGACGAAAACCGTCATCTCAGCTCGCCCCGAGCTTGCTTGCAGCCAGATACGAGGCCTGCTTGAGGGCCGTGGCTGCCTCGCGCCCCACGCGCTTCTCGAAAGCCTGCTGTGCCGCCTCCCAGCGCGGCCGGAGCTTGCGCAGCTGCTCCCGCCCCTTGGGCGTCAGGGACCAGCGGCGCTGCCGCCGGTCGTCGCCCACCGCGTCCGCGGCCATGCCGCCCTTCTTGATCAGCGCCAGCGTCCGCGTGGCGGTGGTCTGATCGATCCCAATGGCCGCCGCCAGCTCGGTCGTGGTGAGATTGGGAGCCGACTCCAGCACTTGCAGCGCTGTGTACTGCGTGGCATGGAGCCCGGTACCGGCGAGCGCCTCCTCGTACAGCACCGTGATTGCCCGGGCGGTTTGCCGCAAGCTCGCGCAGTAGCAGGGGAGAGATACCAGCTTCATGGAGGCTACAATACATGCATATACATGCAATGTCAAGAGACAGCCGTCCAGGTCGATGAATCACGGATTTGCCGGCGCGAGGCCGCGCAGAATCGACTCGATGGCCTCGGCTGCCACCGGCTAAATACTGATATCGGCGCTCCCAATGCGTGAATAGAAGCGGGACATCGCGATCGAGCACCTCGCCCGACGGCCCGAAGTCGCGCGGGGAGCCAACGCCGAGGTGCACCGACCACTCACCCGCAGCGGCCGCCCAGCAGAATCGCTGATCGTTCTTCGCGAGCAGGCTGAGACCCGCCGAGCCGGTACCGAGGAGCTCGACGCTGGGCGGCTCGTGCGCCGTTGCAGCTGTTCGGTGATGAGGATCGAGTCGAGCGAGGCGATGCTCTCGGTTGCTCTCACGGGCTCGCCGGGCGCGGGGTCGCGTTGCGCGCCCGCGTTCCATGACCGGATGACTCCATCCAGCGTCTTGCCAATGATGGCATCATCCGAGTTCTCGACGATGGCGGCCACCTGCGCCAGCGCCTCGGCCTGCTCAGCCGTGACGGATGAGGGAGAATGTGATTCGGGAGGAGCCATCTCGGCGTGTTTATTGTTTCGCGGCATTTTAGCAAATTCCCGCGTCGGCGCGGATGGCTGGCCATCGGCTGCCTGGCGGCGGCGTTGGCCGGTGCGAGCCATTGCCTGGCGGTGCAGGCGGCTCTACAGGTGAGACTGCTGCACTGGTACGTCAATACGAGCGGCATCCCGCCGATGGACAAGGACGACCGCGACACCCCGCCGTACTACCCGACGCCGGCGTTCGCGCGGAATGAGCGCGACCTGCTCGATCATTAGATCGTCATCTCAATCATGACTGAGCCGTCCGTCCGGATCAGCCGCGATTTCGCGAAGGCCATCTGGCTGCGCGCCCAGCGCTTGGACGGCGACGCGCCCTTTGGCGGCGGCCCCGCGGCGACTCCCGCAGCCGTACGGCACCTCGGCTACGTGCAGATCGATACCATCCACGTGATCGAGAGGTCCCATCACCACATCCTGTACACGAGAATTCCCGATTATCGGCGCGAGCACCTGGATCGGGCGCAGGCCAAGCAGCGCAGCGTATTCGAGTACTGGACCCATGCGCTCGCGTACCTGCCGGTGGAGGACTTCAGGTACTACGTACGTGACATGCGCCACGGCCCGCGGGCACATGGCCGCTGGTTCGACTCGGTGACTGCGGGCGATCTTCGGAAAGTACTGGCGCGCGTTCGCCAGGTCGGCACGCTCACGATCCGCGACATCGATGACGACGTGCTCGTTGAGAAGGACCACCCGTGGGCGAGCCGCAAGCCTTCCAAACGCGCTCTGCAGCTGGCCTTCTTCAGAGGGCTCGTCACCGTCAGCCAGCGGACCGGCATGTTGAAGTCCTACGACCTGACGGCCCGGCATTTCGGCTGGGAGCGGCTGCCTCGCGCCGCCACGCAGCGGGAAACGCTCGACTATGTGCTCGAACGGGCCTTGCGGTCGCAGGGGTTGGTCAGTCTCGACTCCGTCTGCTACGGCGGCGTCGCAGGCAGGCCGGCGATCCGGCGTCTCATCGAGACGAAGGTGCGCCGCCGGGAGCTCGTGCCTGTCGACTTCGAGGGCGCCGGCGCGTGCCAGCACTGGGCGCGACCGGAAACTCTGGACCTGCAGCCCGGGACGAGCCCGGCGCGAGTCCATATCCTCTCGCCATTCGATCCGTTGGTGTGCCAGCGCAAGCGGCTGCACCTATTCTTCGACTACGAGCACCGCTTCGAGGCCTATCTGCCGCCGCCGCAGCGCGTGCTCGGATATTTCGCCTGCCCGGTGCTCGCGGGCGATCGCATCGTCGCCGCCCTCGATCTGAAGACGGACCGCGCCTTGGGGCAGCTGCGGATCCAGAAATGGACCTGGATGCTCAAGCGGCCGCCGCGGCCGCTGCGCGCGACGATCGAGGCGGCGCTGCATCCGTTCGAGCGCTTTCAGCTGGCCGCCCCAAAGCCAACTTAGCGGTACTTCAGCCGCATTAGGACTTCTAAGTGGCCCGCGCCGCGGGCGACGGTGATACTCGCCGCATGACGGGCATCGCCTCAGCGAGCGCATATCTGACCGGGCTGATTCTGGGCGGCTCGCTGATCATCGCGATCGGCGCACAGAACGCGTTCGTCCTGCGTCAGGGCTTGCTGCGAGCGCATGTGACTCTGGTCGTCGTCCTATGCATCCTGATAGATGTAGCACTGACGATGGTCGGCGTCGGCGGCCTGGCGGCGGCGCTCGGCCGCAATCCGCTGGCCCTCGAGGCGCTGGCGGCGGCCGGCGCCTGCTTCCTGGGTTGGTATGGACTCGGCGCGGCGCGGCGCGCCTGCGCAGTCCGGTCCCTGGCGGCGGCTCCAGCCCGCGCTGCCCAGTCGGCGCGCAATGTGCTGCTGCAGACTCTCGCCGTCTCCCTGCTCAATCCGCACGTATACCTCGACACCGTGATGCTCATAGGCTCCGTCGGGGTGCAGCAACCTGCAGCGCTGCGGCCGGCATTTCTCGCGGGAGTGTGGACGGCGAGCTTCGGCTGGTTCACGAGCCTGGGATTCGGCTCGCGTCTCCTCGCCCCCGTCTTTGCCCGGCCCATCGCCTGGAGGCTCCTCGATGCGCTGGTCGCGTTGGTGATGTGGAGCATTGCAGCGGCGTTGCTCTGGACTACGTTCCGCTGACGGCATGTGAGCCCGAGCCTGCCGGCTCCCGGTCTTGACTGTAACGAGCGTTACATGTAACGTTCGTTACATGATGCCGCGCAGGCAGGAACTGCTGGAAGCGACGCTCGCCTACCTGCTGCGTCACGGGCTCGCGGACCTGTCGCTGCGGCCGTTGGCGGCTGCCGCGGGCACCAGCGCGCGGCTGCTGATCTATCACTTCGGCTCCAGGGAGCGCCTGCTCGCCGCGGTGCTGGAAACCCTGCAGGGCCGCCTGCGCGATTCGTTCTCCGAAGTCCTTGCGGCACGCGCGGCAGAGGACGGCGAGCCGCCACTCAAGACATTCTGGAAATGGGCGACGTCCAGGCGGAATTTCGCCAGCCTGAGGCTGCTCTATGAGCTGCAGATCCTGGCGGCGCAGAACCCGAAGAGCTACGCGCGCTATCTCAGGCGCAATTCCCGCGATTGGATCGAGCTGGTGCAGACGGCGCTCCCTGCCGAGGAGCGCAGTGCCGCGCTCGCGACCCTGTTGGTCGCGGTGTTCGACGGCCTGTTCCTGGAGTTGATGAGCAGCGGCGATCGCAGGCGCACCGGCGACGCGCTCGATGAATTCATTCGCATCGTGCGCCGGGCGCGTGGCGGCGGAGGTAACAAAGATGTCAGTTGAAAGCCCCGCGATCGCGCCGCGGCGTACGTGGCGCGCTTCGGCCCTCGGTGTGGTGCTCGCTCTCGGATTCTTCAGTCTGCCCATCGGCTCGTGGGTTCACGATGACGCCAGCCTCGCGAATCGCCTGGCCTACGAGCTCATCGTCTGGGCGTGGGTGGTCGGGATGCTGCTCTACGTCGTGCGCGTGGAGCGCCGCCCGCTGTCCTCGATCGGATTCCGCGCGGTCGGCCTCAGGGACTGGATCATCGCCATCCTCGCCGGCATCCTGATCCTGGCGCTTCTCGCGCTCATCCTGCTGGTCGTGTTTCCGGCCCTGCACTGGAGCGAGAGCAGTCAGGAGGCGTCGATACTCTCGCTGCCTTACTGGCTCAATGTGCTCATCGTCGTGCGGGCGGCGGTGTCGGAGGAGATTCTCTTTCGCGGTTACCCGATGGAGCGGCTGGAGGAGCTGACCGGCAGCCGAGCGATTGCGGGCGTCGTGACCTGCGCGGTGTTCACGCTCGATCACATCAGCTTCTGGGGCTGGCACCACATCTTCATCGCAGGTTCCGCCGGGGCGGCGCTGACGGTGCTTTATCTCTGGCGCCGCAACATCTGGGTGAACATGATTGCGCACTTCATGGTGGACGCAGCCGCTTTCCTGGCGTGAGGCGCGGCCGGCGGCGATCCGGCGCAAGGCAGCTCGACGACGGCCGTGTTCTCCGGGATCGGGTACCCGTTCTGAGGGCTCACGACATCCGTCTTGCGCGGCGCAATCCCCATGCGGCAACCGCCAGCGAGCAGAGCCAGACGGCGGGGGAGGCCAGCGCATTGGCGAGCGCCGGCAGCCACTCGCCGAGATGACTCACGACTGCGAGCGACCCCGCCGCGACATAGGGCGTCGCCGCGACGGCAACTCCTGCGGCCGCCAGGGCGAGGGCCGTGCGCCGGATTGCGCGCCTGCGGCGGGCCTGACTCACGCCAGTCGCGACGCGCCGCAGGAAGTCCTCGGCCGGCAGAGATTCCCGGCCTGCGGCGAAGAGCTGTGTCAGTGTGTCGTCGAATTCGCTCATGGTGTCGTCTCATAGGCGCGTAACAGCTCGCGCAACCGGGCTGCGCCGCGGGCGATATGGGATTTGACGGTGCCGAGCGGAAGGTCCGTCACAGCGGCGATCTCGCGATGGCTCATGCGCTCTGCGTAGGCGAGCACGATGCAGAGCCGCACGTCCGGTGGCAGTTGCGACAGCGCATCATCGAGATCGATTCGCTCGGCAACCGTGGGCTCGTGTACCGGCGCATTGTCATGCCCGGACGGCTCCTCTGGCGCCGGGACCGCTGTGTGTTCGCCGCGCGCGCGGATGTGCTGCAGCCATGTGTTGACTGCGATCTTGCGCAGCCAGCCGCCGAAGGCAGCGGCGCACTGCAGTGTGCGGATCCGGCGCCAGGCCTGGAGAAACGATTGTTGCGCCAGATCATCGGCGAGCGCGGGATCTCTACACAGACGGCGCAGCAGGTCCCGGATCCACGATTGGCGGCGGCGTACGAGCTCACCGTATGCCGAATCATCGCCGCTGATGGCGAGGCCTGCCAGGGTCGTCTCCGCTGCCGCGCCGAGTGCTGCACGCGACAGTTCACCAGTCACGCCACGCTATCCGGCGAGCCCCGGCGCGGGCTGGAGCGGCCGAGCGTCCGGGCGGCGACCAGCAAACCGGCCCCTATGCAGACAGCCAGCGCGCCGGCGCCGAGCATGGGCAGCTTCGCGATCGGGAACTGCAGGCCGACGAAGAATGCGGCGATGAACACGCCGACGCCGCTGGCGATGGTGATGATGCCGCCGATCTGCAGGTAGGGCGCGAGATCCCGCGCGTCATCGGCTCCCGACCCGGAGTGTCGGGCGAGAATCTGCTCCACCACGGCGGGATCGAGCGGCTGGCCGCGCTCGATGGCGGCTCGCAGGGACTCCATGGCGAGCTGGCGCTTGCGAAAATCGTATCTGATGGCCGCGTAGGCGGACACCGTCAGGAAGATCCAGAACGCCACGGCGACGGTCGCTTCGACGAGGGAATCGATGTGCATTCTTTCTCCAGCATAAGTGATTGAGGCTCATGAGGAGAGATGCGCTGCCGCGCCGGAATGGATGCAGAGTCGCTAGGGCTTCTTTTTGACGGCTTCCCGATACGCTGCCGCGAACGCTTCCACGAAGGTATGGGGAAGGTGATCAGCCGGCATCTCGATCAGATTGCGGTAGAAGGTCGTGAACAGCTCCCAGTACTGGGCTTTGTCGGCCGTCTTGGCCTTGCCGCGGCGAGCGGCCCGCTCGAAGCGGGCTTCGAGCTCCGCCGGGTCGAGCCTGTCGAGGAACTCGACGAACGCCGAGCGCATCGCCTGCGCCGCCGCCTGCTCGTGGGACTTGGCTTCGCCCACCGCCTCCCGCAGCCACTGCACGGCATCGATGCTGCGGCTCTCGTGCTGCACCAGAATATCGAGCAGCAGCTCATCGACGGTGAGGCGCACCAGCGAGGGGCGCGGATCATCCGGCTCCGGCGGCGGCAACTCGATGCGGAAGCGGTCGTGAAGCTCGCTACGGGAGCGCTCGAGGTCCTTGAGGCCCACCAAGGCCTCTCGCAGCAGCTGTCCGCTCAGGTGCAGCATGCGCGTTTGGGCGTCTGCCGGCAGCTTCTCGGGATCGATGCCCGCGCCACGGCAGAATGCCTGCAGTCCCGAGTGCACGTCGTAGAGCGCGGGGGCGCTCGCCCCGCGCGGGTCCCGGCCTGCCGCCTTGGCGAGCCGCGCGATACGGCGGGCCAGGGAATCGTCACTGGGCTCCGAGACCGGCTCGGGCTTGGTGGCGAGGCTCGCGACCGCGCGCGCGCCGGGAACGGCCTGGCCGTAGGCGTTCACCGGCTGGAAGGTGCCCGAGCCCGCGTTGTCGCTGACCAGGAGCTCCTCGAGATCGAGCATGGCGCCGATGTCGGTTTGCGCTGCGCGCCCGATGGGGTGCAGCGCGTGAATGCTGGTGGGCACAGCCGCGGCGGAATCGAGCTCGGGTATCTCGGGCACCGTCTCGGTATCCAGGGCGACGACGATCTGGTAGTCGCCGACGCGCAGGACATCGCCGTTCTTCAGCCGATAGCCGCTCGAGCCGAGCTTCGCGACCGCCTCCGGCTGGTCATTGACGAACACCCCGTTGGTGCTCAGGTCTTCCAGGTAGAAGTGCCCGTCGCGAAAATGGACGCGGGCGTGGTGCGCCGACACATAGCGCAGCGGGTCGGGAAGCACCCAATCATTGTCGCTCGAGCGCCCGATCGAGCCGCCGCTCATGCCGAAGATGATGGTATGTCGCTCGGCGAGCAGCCGCCGGTGATCGCTGACGACGCGCAGGCGAAGCGTCATGGTGCCCCGAAGTCAAGTAGCTGCGAAAATCCACGCCCATTACGCGGGCGCAACAGCTTCCCCGGCGCGCCCGGCAATATAATGGCGCCCCCAAACTAGCAGCGGGCCTTACCTGAGCCATGGCAGCCAGTCACATTTTCCGCATTATGTTCGTGAATCAGGGCAAAGTTTACGAGGTCTACGCCCGCAAGGTGGGCCACGGCGAGCTGTTCGGGTTCATCGAGGTCGAGGAACTGGTATTCGGGGAGCGGTCTTCCGTGGTCCTGGACCCCTCCGAGGAGCGGGTCAAGAGCGAGTTCACGGGCGTCAAGCGCACCTTCCTGCCGCTGCATTCGGTGCTGCGGATCGACGAGGTCAAGAAGCAGGGGGTGAGCAAGATCACCGCGCTCGAGACCGCGGCCAACGTGGCGCAATTCCCGATGGCGATGTATTCGCCGCCGCCGGGAGAGAAAAAGTAGATGAGCGGACGACTGCTCATTCTCCCCGGCGCCCCAGCGCTTTCCGGGTTCCGGATCGAGAAGCTGCTCGCCCGCATCGCCGCCATGGAGCCGGCGGTGACCGGCCTGGTCTCGCATTTCGTGCATTTCGCGTCCCTGGCGCGCCCGCTCGGCGATGGCGAGCTGCGGATCCTGCGGCAGCTGCTGACGTACGGGTCCCGCGCCGCCGCGTCCCAAGGCGATGACCAAGGCGATGACCAAAGCGACGACCAGGGTGGCGCGGCCGAGCGCCTGCTCGTGGTTCCGCGCGAAGGCACGATCTCACCCTGGTCCAGCAAGGCGACGGACATCGCGCATGTCTGCGGACTCGCGGCGGTGGAGCGGATCGAGCGCGGGATCGAGTATCGAATCGCAGCCCGGCAGTCGCTCGGGCCGCAGCGGCTGTCGCAGCTCGCTCCCGCGTTGCTGGATCGCATGACGGAGATGGCGCTGCTCGATGCCGCGGCAGCCGGTCGGCTGTTCGGTCACTCGGCTCCCCGGCCGTCGCGGCGGATCGCGCTCAGCGGCGGCCGCGCAGCGTTGCAGGAGGCGAACCGCGCGATGGGCCTCGCGCTCTCGGCCGATGAGATCGACTACCTGCTCGCGAGCTTCCGGCAGATCGGCCGGGATCCGACCGACGTGGAGCTGATGATGTTCGCGCAGGCCAACTCCGAGCACTGCCGCCACAAGATCTTCAACGCGCGCTGGATCATCGACGGTCGTGCGCGGGACGAATCGCTGTTCGAGATGATCCGCTACACCCATGCGCGCAATCCGCAGGGTGTCCTCTCGGCCTATCGCGACAACGCCGCCGTGATGGAGGGTGCGGCGGGATGGCGGTATTTCGCCGACCCGCGAACCAGCGCCTATGGCGGCAGCCGCGAACCCATCGACATCCTGATGAAGGTCGAGACCCACAACCATCCGACCGCCATCTCACCCTTCCCCGGCGCGGCGACGGGCTCGGGTGGTGAGATCCGCGACGAGGGCGCGACCGGGCGCGGTGCGCGACCGAAAGCGGGGCTCACCGGCTTCTCGGTCTCGAACCTGCGCATTCCGGGGTACGAGCGACCGTGGGAGCGGCCGCCCTCGATTCCAGCGCGCCTCGCCTCCGCACTCGACATCATGCTCGAGGGGCCGATCGGTGCCGCCTCGTTCAACAACGAGTTCGGCCGGCCGGCGATCTGTGGCTACTTTCGCAGCTTCGAGCTCGTCGTTGCGGGTGATCCGCCCGGCAGGGTGCGCGGCTATCACAAGCCGATCATGGTCGCCGGCGGGCTCGGCAACATCCGGCGCGCGCACGTCGACAAGGCCGACGTGCCGGTGGGCGCGAAGCTCATCGTGCTGGGCGGCCCCGCGATGCTCATCGGCCTGGGCGGCGGCGCGGCCTCCTCGGTGGGCAGCGGCGCCTCGAGCGCCGACCTGGATTTCGCATCAGTGCAGCGCGGCAACGCGGAGATCCAGCGCCGCGCGCAGGAGACCATTGACGGCTGTTGGGAGTTGGGTGACGCCAATCCCATCCTCCTCATCCATGATGTGGGCGCGGGTGGATTGTCCAACGCAGTGCCGGAAGCGGTGGCGCACAGTCACAGAGGCGCGCGAATCGACCTGCGTGCCATCCCGAGCGCCGAGCCGGGCATGTCGCCGCTGGAGCTCTGGTGCAACGAGGCCCAGGAGCGCTACGTCATCGTCGTGGCGCCGCAGTCGCTTGCGACTTTCGCGGCCATCGCAGTGCGGGAGCGCTGTCCGTACGCGGTCATTGGCGATATCGACGACACGGGCCGGCTGACCGTTGCGGATCCGCTTCTCGGCGGCGATCCCGTGGACATGCCGCTCGAAGTCCTGCTCGGCAAGCCGCCGCGCATGGTTCGCGACGTGCGCAGCGCGGCGATCGAGCCGCGGCCGCTCGATCTCACCCGCATCGAGCTGCATGAGGCCGTGTATCGCGTGCTGCGGCTGCCCGCCGTGGCCGACAAGACATTCCTCATCACCATAGGCGACCGGACCGTGGGGGGCATGGTGAGCCGCGATCCGCTCGTCGGCCCCTGGCAGGTGCCGGTGAGCGATGTGGCGGTGACCGTGGCCGACTATCGCGGCTATGCGGGCGAGGCGATGTCGATGGGCGAGCGCACGCCGGTGGCGGTCCTCGATGCGCCTGCCTCGGGACGGCTCGCGGTCGCCGAGGCCATCACCAACCTCCTGGCGGCGGATGTGCCGTCGCTGAGCCGCATCCGCCTGTCCGCCAACTGGATGGCCGCATGCGGGGAAGTTGGCGAGGACGCGGCGCTCTACGCGACGGTGCAGGCCGTTGGCAAGGAGCTCTGCCCCGCGCTCGGCATCGCCATCCCCGTGGGCAAGGATTCGCTGTCGATGCGTACCAGCTGGCAGGACGGTGGAGTGGACCGCAGCGTGGTTGCGCCGGTATCGCTCATCGTGTCGGCTTTCGCACCCGTCGATGACGCCCGGCGCACTCTGACGCCGGCGCTGTCGACCCAAGACGGTTCGACGGCGCTGTGGCTCATCGACCTCGGCGCAGGTCGCAATCGACTGGGAGGCTCGGCGCTCGCGCAGGTCTACGGCGAGCTCGGCGCGGAGCCGCCCGACCTCGACGACAGCCAACGGCTGGCGCGCCTCGCCGCGGCGCTGGCGGAGCTGCGGCAGGCCGGGCTCCTGCTCGCCTATCACGATCGCTCCGACGGCGGCCTGCTCGCCACGGTGTTGGAAATGGCGTTCGCCGGCCACTGCGGCCTCGACATCCGCCTGCCGCAGAGGAGCGGCTCGCCGGCGGCGCAGCTCTTCGCGGAGGAGCTGGGTGTGGTCCTGCAGATCAAGGCCGCTGATGAGAGCCGGGTGCAGGAGATCCTCTCTCGGCATGGACTCGCCGAGCTCACCGCGCGCGTGGGCGTGCCGCTTCCGGAGCTGCGCATTCGCATCCGTGTCGGCAGCGACCGGTTGCTCGATGAGTCCTGGGTGGATCTGCGCCGTGCCTGGTCGGAGACCTCATGGCGGCTGCGGCGGTTGCGCGACGATCCGCAGTGCGCCGATGAGGAGTACGCGGCGCAGACCGCAGCGGCGGATCCTGGTCTCGAGGTCGCACTGGGATTCGATCCCGAGGAAGACATCGCCGCACCCTACATCGCGCGCGGAGCGCGACCCAAAGTGGCGATCCTGAGAGAGCAGGGCGTCAACAGTCACACCGAGACGGCCGCGGTGTTCGATCAGGCGGGCTTCGCGCCCTACGACGTCCACATGACGGACATCGTCGCCGGCCGGCATCGGCTGGCGGACTTCGCCGGCATCGTCGCCTGCGGCGGTTTCTCCTACGGCGATGTGCTCGGGGCGGGCGAGGGCTGGGCGAAGTCGATCCTGTTCAACGAGGTGCTGCGCGAGGAATTCCAGCGCTTCTTCGAGCGGCCGGAAACCTTCGCCCTGGGCGTGTGCAACGGCTGTCAGATGTTTGCCGCGTTGAAGAGCATCATTCCCGGGGCCGCGCACTGGCCGCGCTTCGTACGCAACCGCAGCGAGCAGTACGAGGCCCGCTTCTCGCTGGTCGAGGTGCTGCGCTCGCCGTCGGTGCTGCTCGCCGGCATGGAGGGCTCCTTCCTGCCGATCGCGGTCGCGCACGGGGAGGGACACGCGGAGTTCGAGTCGCGCGCGGCGGCCGAGCAGTGTCTGCAAGGGGGCTGGGTCGGCTTTCGCTACGTCAACCACGACCGCAGCGTGGCCAGCCACTATCCCCACAACCCGAGCGGCTCGCCGCTCGGAATCGCGGCGCTCAGCAACCTCGATGGCCGTGTGACCATCACGATGCCGCACCCGGAGCGATCGTTCCGCTACATACAGAATTCCTGGCGGCCGCGCGATGCGGGAGAATACAGCGGCTGGATGAGGTTGTTTCGGAACGCGCGGCGGTTTGTTGGTTGACGTCCGATTCGGACGCCAGGAATGACGTCGTTCAATTTCTCTGCGTTTCCATAAAAATTCGCATGAGGGCTGGCGCCCACCCCGGCTGCGCCTACAATGGGCTCCCTCCGTGGCAGCCCAGCGGGTGCGGACAGATGAATACGCTCGCAGACGTCGAAAATGCGATCCTGACACTTTCGCAGGTTGAGTGCGGCCGGCTCGGCGAATGGCTGGAGATGGTCGGGCGCAATCGGCTCCGGGTGTCCGAGACGGCCGCGAAGTACGGCGCCGAGCCGCATTATCCCATGACGATCGAGGAGTATTTCGAGCTCGAGGCGAATTCCCGGATTCGCCACGAGTATCTCGCGGGCGAGGTGTTCGCGATGTGCGGGGTAACTCCGCGCCACAACCGGCTGGCGGGAGCGATCTACAAGGCGTTCGGGGCTCATCTGCAAGGCGGCCCGTGCGAGCCGTATATGAGCGAAGTGCAGGTGAAGTTACGGATCAGTCGCGATGACTACGTCTATTATCCGGACATCATGGTCGTGTGCGGACGAGAAAAGGCCGAGGAGCGCTTCTTCACGGACCCGAAGCTCATCGTTGAGGTCCTTTCGCCTTCCACGGCTGCTGTGGACCGGCACGAGAAGCGCATCGCCTATCGCCGGATAGCGGCGCTCGAGGAGTATGTCATCGTCGCGCAGGACACGATCGAGGTCACGGCGTTTCGGCGAGAAGAAAGCTGGGAGCCGGTCGTCCTCGAGTCGCGCGATGCCGTTCTGGAGCTGCGCTCCATCGCCCTGGCCCTGCCGCTCGCGCAGCTATACGAGGGAGAAGCGATGTCGGGCTCACATTGAGCTCACATCGCGCAAAGGGTGGGCGGACTACGCCGACTTCTATCTTGTAGCCCGTCCACCACAGCTGTGGCCGCAGGCCTGAGCGGCAGCGCTCGTACATCCACCACGCCTGCTGCGCGGTGGCTACGGTTGCGTCTCCTGCCGGGACCGGGAGTGGAGCGTCTTCTCGAGGCCGCCCGCGATTCGCTCGATCAGTAGGATCTGGAGCGCGGAGAGGTGAGCGTTCGAATGCCCGATCGAGCGCGTGTCGATCGAGCGCGCTGGATCGGTATCCCCGATTGCCTTGCCTTCCACGATCTCGCCATGTGGACGCTGATGATGCCGCAGGACGCTGTCGTCCCAGTCCACACCGATGTGCCGGAGGATCCCGGGAAGGAAGGCCTCGGGTGTTGCGACAAACCGCTCATAGATCACCAGATGAACCGGTAGCTGCGCTTCGAGATAGCTGAGGGCGGCGCTCGATTTGATCTTCCAGTACAGGGCGCCCACCGCCACCTCAGGCTCCTCGCACGAGTCGGCGAAGTCGAGGTCGGCGCGGAATTCCTCGGACAGCCGGTCGCTTTCCGCCATCGCCCTGACCACCGGTACTCCGACTCTCTGCAGCCAGGAGTCGCTCTCGACTTTGAGCCGCAGCATCGACGAGATGGTGTCGAACGGGCTTCTGATCATGAAGATGAGCGGCTCGCGGTCGTAGAAATTCGGCACCGGGTCGGCGCCGTAAAGATAGGCGTATTCATTCCAGTGAAGCTGCGGCTGCAGGAGCTGCTCCGTCCACACGGGTATCTTGAAGCCGAGGAGCGCAGCCGTGGTATCGGGCTGCGCCAGGCGGCCCGAGAGCATCTCGTAGGAGAATTGCTCGTCGATGCACTGGATGTCCTGGTGGCTCTCCAGTATGAGCCGCATCATGGTCGTGCCCGAGCGCTGACACCCGGCAATGAAGAAGCGGCGCATCACTCGCCCCACTTCTTACGGTAGCGCTCGTAGCCGCGGCGGCAGCTCGCAGTGGAAATCGCAGAGATGCACGTCATCGTGGGTGGAGAGCAGGATCGCCAGGTCCGCGGCCGACTCATCGATCTGTGCATTGTACACCGTGGGAAGCCCGGCGGTATTGCTGCCGACTCGTTCGAGCCATTGACCCCATTGGCCGCTCGTCTCGTTCCTGTCCCGGCCCGTGCGGTTGCAGACGATCCCGAGCCGGCTCCGGTAGTCCTCTGGAGTCGATTGACGGCAGCGTAGGCGCGTCGTCGCAATCCGGACCGCGGTCACAGTATGCGGCCGTTCGCTTGAGCGATACTGAAGGCGCAGTCAACGGATGGGCCTACGGCCTCCGCCCAAAGCCCGACGATCTCGCTCTCCGGGCCTGTCACCGTGCCCGCTGGTGGCACTGGTGCATCGAGCCTCGCTGCGAACGGAGTTCTGATCGGCGAAGGCACGGCTGCATTCGATTCGGTCACTCTCGGGGCCGACACGCTGCTGCAAGGTCAAGGGAGCGGCGTCGATCCGGCGCCCGCCACAGTGCCGAACTGCGCGGCGTCCGGTGATGCGCTCAACTATTCGACGACCACGCATGCCTTCTCCTGCCAGACGATTCCGCAGGGTGGCACGATGACGGTTGTTGCCTCCGACGAGACACGCACTACAGGGGGGAGCGGTGATGCCTATCTTGTATTCTCAAATCAGCCTGCGGGCTCTTACGCGTTAGAATGCTATATCAACGCCACAGGAAACGCCTCCACGGGCTTCGTGCTCGAGGTGTACGCCGCTGGTACGCTGACGACAGGAGCGTCGGGCTGGACTATTATCCCGACATCTGGATCACCGCAAAACCTCAATATCGCAGTCAACTCTTTCAGCACGACTGCGGCGAACTCGGCCAATGCCTCCATACTCGTCAGCGCTGATGTTGTTACGAGCGCCGCGGGCAATATTGCTTTCGTGTGGGGCGCCGCAACGACGGGCAACTCACTGATCGTACGCCAAGGTTCCTGGTGCCGGCTCACGGCGACCTGAGGTAAGTAAGCGGCACCGCCAGTCGCAGGGTAGGACGCCTCACCTGCAGTCGATACCAAAAGCTGCTCCTTGAAGATGACGAACGGAGCGGTGGGCAATGAGCGAAGGAATGCATGGATCTGCTCGATGACGGGGCGAGCGGGTACTACCTGCACGGTCACGCTCACTCTCCCCACTTCGTGAGGTAGCGCTCGTAGCCGCGCCGCCAGCCTTCGCCCCCGAAGTTTCCCTTGCTCTCGTGGATCAGGGAGACCGCGCAGGTGCCCATTGAGATGCCGGCGCGCTCGGCCTGGCGGCAGAAGTCCAGATCGTAAAAATGGAAGTCGAACCGCTCGTCGAACCGGAGCTCCTTGGTGTGCAGGGTCTCACTTCTGACGGCGAACATCACGCCATCGAGCAGGCTCACCTGCTGGCGGCTCGGACCGTAGACGTCGACTCGCTCAGCCGGAAATCCGCGTCCATGCCCGACAGTGCCGCTCAGATTCTCTCGCCGATCGCGAGTGAACCTCTCGTCGAGGAAGCACCAGGCCGGCTGGCGCGCGACGCGGCGGCGGTTTCCCGCGACGCCGACGATGGCGAACTGCTCGAGCGCATCGTTCAGCGTAGCCGTCCAATGGAAATCGCAGAGGTACACGTCATCGTGGATGAAAAGCAGGATTGCGGGGTCCTCGGCCGACTCTTCGATCGCGATGTTGTACACCGAGGGAAGCCCCGCGGTGTTGCCGGCGAAGAGGCGCAGCTCCACGTCCGCCGGGCGGTGCACCGATAGTGTCTTCCCGAGAGCCGTTGAGCTCGGGAAGCCGTCCCGGGCCGTACGCGTCGCGCAGACGATGCGCACCTTCACGATGCCAACCGTTCCGTCGGCGCAGGTGGCACTCCATTGCCCTCGGCATTGCCCTGCTGCTGCGCCGCGAGAGCGGCCGTGAGGTACGCGAGCTTTTCGTTGAGCGCGGAGATGACATCATCGCGCCTGGCAACATCGGCGCTGGTCCGCTGCGCACGTATAGAGGCTTCTTTGAGCACCAGCTCGGCGCCAGCGCCCTCGAGACCCAGCTCCTGGCCCAGCCGGTCGATCTGCTCGCGGAGTGCGAGCTCGCTGTCCTCCGCCACACTGTAAGTCATCCGCGGTGAGGTTCCATTGATGGCTGCTCGCGTCGCCTCGAGCCAGGTCGCTCCATAGCGGCGGTCGGGTTCGAGGTGGCACCCCTCGCCCCATTCGTTCCATGCGTTGATGAATACTACTCGCTCGTCGCCCTCGAAATCATGGCGGGTGCGATTGCAGACGATCTCGAGCCAGCTTCGATAGGACTCCGGACTCGAATTGACGGCCAGGTATGCGCGCCGTCCGACCCGCGCTGTGTTATCCCACGACGGCATGACTCCGTGGAACCGGCGATACGGGGCAGTCGGTCGAGTGGCGAAATCCCGGGCGACCACGGAGTAGTCGTAAGCAAGACCGTTGAAGGCGGGATCAAGTCCCGCAGTGGCAGTGCTCGGCGTCGCCACATGGATGCCGTGCGGGGGGAACTCGCAGGCCGCGTCAAAGCCGATCTGAGCCGGATCCCGTGGCGATGTGGCTTCATCGAACGTCTCGGCGCGACATAGATACAGACCCGGCAACCCCGCAGCCGCGGCTTCCTCGCGCCAGATCATCGCGGTCGCCCGCGGATCGGGCAAGTCATTGGCACGGTAGACCAGAAACAGCGGGCGTCCCCCGACGCGAATGTAACGCGGATCGCGAAAGGCGGGCATGAGCTCGCGAATCATTGCGCGATCGCCGTCGGGTGAGTAGTTTTGCGCCATCAGGACTTCCTTGTTCCGCCCGTCCCAGCGCCGTGTCCAGTTCTCGTTGGCCCAGCAGAGACAGAACGGGAAATCAGGCTCCTTGGACGCGAGTACTTCGGCGAATGGACGCTCCAGGAGACGCTTGCCGTTGAACCAGTAGTGGTAATAGCAGAAGCCGTGGATACCATACTGCCGTGCCAGCTCGGCCTGTGCGCGCCGCACCTCGGGAACGCGCAGATCGTAGAAGCCGAGATCTGCCGGCAGTTGCGGCTGATAATGGCCGTGAAAGAGCGGCTTCGCTTCCGCCACCTTGGTCCATTCGGTGAAACCTCTGCCCCACCAGGTGTCATTCTCGGGAATCGGATGGTACTGGGGCAGATAGAAGGCAATCGCACGGACGTCGGCCATTTCGGATACCTCTGTAAAAGGTTGACTTGCGGCAGCTCAGGGATTGCGGCCGCTAACCGCGGGCGCCTCGTTACGCGGCGCGCTCATGCGCTGCTCGCCGACGGTTCGGCGCTGGATGAGCTTCTCGCGAAAATGGCTGTACAGTGTGAGGTAGCGCTCGGCACCGCTTTCGGCGTAGGCGATCTTCAGCGCATCGAGAACCAGCAGATCCGGCGCACTCGCGATCTCGAGGAGGCGGGCGGAGGCCGGCGGCAGCAACACGGCATCGTATGACTGGGTAATCCACTGCTTGTCGGACCACAGCAGCAACGACGCTACTCGTTCGATGACGAACACCTTCGCGGGAGCACTGAGCGCTCCGTAATTCACGACCCGGTTCAGCGCTTGCCCGAGCGGCGTCAGACCCTCCTCCGCGATATCGAAGACGAGCTCGCATTTGCTGAGCCACTGCGCCCAAAAGCGCGGCTTGGCCACGAAGAAATTGCAGTACACGGTGTCGCGCGAGCTCATGACGCTGCCGTTGATCCGGAATTGCGGCGCGATCAAAGCTGCGCACTGCGCCAGGGTTTCGCGGCAATCGTGCTCGACTATCGCGAGCTCCATGATGTTCAGGGGGAAGGCCATCTGGTCGAAGAACGGTGAGAACGAGATCACGTCCGCGGCGCCGTCGCGCTGGCGGACGAAGTCGTGCACGGCGGTGGCCGTCAGCGTGGTCTTCTGCTTGAACTTCGGTGAGAAGAAGCCGTAGTAGCGTTCGGGCTCAAGCTGGCTGTGCAACAGGAACCGGCGAATCGGCCAATATTCCCGCCAGTCCGGTCGCTCGTTCGCGCTGTTGTCGAGCGACAGGAAGCCCGGGTCGAGCTCGGCGCGTGTCTGCTCGGAGTAATAGATCTGATGGATGCTGGCTTCCATCATGGTATGTCGCACGCCCGGGTTGGCGATCCGGCGCCACACACCACCGCCGGCAGGTCGACCAGCAGATGCTCCGGCAGCAGCCCGAGACGGTGCCGGTGATACATGCGCCGATAGAGTGTCTCGAGACTACGGGTGAGCCGCGGTGTGTCGAATAGAGCGGCGTTGGCGCGAGTCATGGACAGCCTGTCGCGCATTTCCGCCAGCCGGCCGGGTTCCTGCGCAAGCGCGACGGCGAGCCGCTCAAATTCCGCGCGGTTCCACGCGATGAGCTCGGGTAGGCCCACGGCCGTGAGTAGACTCGCACCCATCCGGCCCGCGAGCGATTCGCCGGCACAGGTCAGGACCGGCAATCCTGCCCAGAGCGCATCGCTCGCCGTTGTCCCGGCGTTGTACGGTAACGTATCCAGAAAGAGATCGGCGGCGCGATATCGGGCGATGTAATCTCCGTAGGGGATTCTGCCGGCGAAGACGAGCCTGGCCGGGTCGATGCCGCTCGCGGCCGCGTGTCGGCGAAGATTCAGTTTCGCCGCGCCGCTGTCGGCCAACAGCAGGAGCGCGCTGTCCGGCACCGCGGCAAGGATGCGCATCCAGCTCGCGAACGTCTCGGGGGTGATCTTGTGGTTGGCGTTGAAGCAACAGAACACGAATCCGTCGGCCGGCAACCCGAGCTCGGCGCGCGTGAATACCCGGTCGGAGACGGGTCTGTGTCTATCATTCGCCTGATAGCTGGGAAGATAGGCGATCTTCTCCGCGTAGTGCCGCCGCTGCTCGCGCGGCACGAGGACTTCGTCAGCGAGCAGGTAGTCCATGAAGTCCGCGCCCATGGTGCCGAGGTACCCGAGGTAGCTCACCTGGATCGGCGCGGCGCGCAGCGCAAAGATGCGGGGGCGCGCATGCTGGGTGTAGCCGCCGAGATCCACCGCGATGTCGATCTCGAGGCTGCGCGCCAGCGCGACGATCTGCACGTCCGACTGGCCAAAGACCGGCAGGAACCTGTCGAACGCGCGCGCCACCCGTTCACGCAACTCGTCGTCGACGTTCGGACCCAGCGCGAAGGCGGTGAGCTCGAAGCTGGAGCGGTCATGGGTCTCGAATAGCTCCGCGGCGAGGGAAGAGACCGCGTGATTGCGAAAATCGGCGGAAAAATAACCCACACGCAGCTTGTCGCGGAGCGGGTAGCGCCGCGGTGGCGGCAACTCCTGCGCGGGCCGACATTCTTCGCGCGCCCAGGTCGCCGCGACTTTGCGCTGCAATCGTGGTGAGCCGAACAGGGCGAGCGCTGCAAAGGGAGTGACCACGGCTTTGCCACGCTCGATGGCGAACGTCATCTCCGCGAGCGCGGTCTCGAGGCCGGTCCAGTCACAGGCGTGCATGCGAGCGTGCTGATATGCGCCGTACAGGAATCTCGCCGCCGGACTCAGCGCCAGTGCGCGCTCATAGCTTGCAATGGACTCGTCCGGGCGCCGCAGCTCCTGTAGAGCGAGGGCATGATTGCGGTATGCATCCGCATAGTCGCATTTCAACGCCAGCGCGCGTTCATAGTTTGCCAGCGCTTCATGGAGCCGGCCCCGATCGTGCAGGGTGGCGCCTCGATTCAACAGCGCTTCCGGATATTCTGGATTGGCGACCAACGCCTGTTCGAAACTCGCGAGCGCCTCGTCTAGACGCCGCAAGCCGCGCAGCGCGACGCCGCGGTTGTTGTGCGCCTCGGCGTAGTCCGGCCTGATCGCGATCGCGCGGTCGTAACAGGTGAGCGCCTCCTCGGGGCGGTCGAGCTCGCGCAGGGTGACGCCGCGATTGTTGTGTGCTTCGGCGTGGTCAGGCCGCGCCGCCACGGCGAGCTCGAAGCTCGCAGCCGCCTCCTCCAGCCGATCGAGCTCGCGCAGCGCCGCGCCGCGATTGTTGTGCGCATCGGCGAAATTCGGCTGCAGCGCGAGCGCCCGCTCGTAGCTCGCCAACGCCTGCCCGAAGCGCTGCAGTTTCGCCAGGGCGGTGCCGCGGTTGTTATGCGCGGCCGCGTAATCCGGCTTCGCCGCGATTGCCTGATCGTAGCTTGCCACCGCCGCCTCGCAGCGCCCCAGCTCCTGCAGGGCGGCGCCGCGATTGTTGTGCGCGCTGGCGTACCCCGGCTTGAGCGCCAGGGTCTGATCGTAGCCTGCAATCGCGTCTTCGAAGCGCCGCAGGTCCTGCAACACCACTGCCCGGTTGTAGTGGGCCTCCACGTAGTCGGGCTTGATGGCAAGCGCGCGCTCGTAGGAGGTGAGGGCACTCACGTGCCGGCCGAGATCCCGCAGCACATTGGCGTAGTTGTTGTGCACGGAGGGATCGTTCGGCAACCGCGCCGCGGCCAGCCCGAGCAGCTGCGCCGCCTGCTCGCTCTGCCGCGCCTGAGCAAAAATGATCCCGAGCAATACCAACGCGCCGGCGTGATCCGGCTGGCTCTTGAGAATCGACCGACAGAGCGACTCCGCCGGGTCGCGCTCGCCCCGACCGAAGCTTTCCCAGGCCTTCTGGATCGCCTCCGGCGGGGGAGCCCCGGCGCGCGTTTGTACTGCGGATTGCGGCCCCGACCTGGCGGGCGACTGGCGTCTGCTCATGGGCGCCACCTTGGCAGGATAAGTTCAGTCCCGCAGCGAAATATGTCGCATTTCGCTGACGAGCAGCTCGCGCCCGCGGGGCCTCCGTTCGCCCCGCGACGGTATCAGGCGGCGGAGCTGACGCCCGGCGCAGTCTCCCTGACCTGCGGTCCGATCGCCGCCCAGGCGCCGCGGATCTCCCCCAGCAGACTCATCACCTCGGTGACCGCCGCGGCATCGCCGTTCAGGTTCGCGTGCATCAGCCTGCGGGTGATGTATTCGTACAGGTTGCTCAGATTTTGCGCGACCGGGCCGCCCTTCTGCAGGTCGAGGCTGCCGCGCAGCTCCGCGACCAGGATGACGGCCGCGTGCAACAGCCCCGCCATGCGCCGTGTCTCTTGCCTTTCGATGCAGGCGCGGGCTGCGTTCATTCTCTCCAGCGCGGCATCGAAAAGGGTCATGACCAACGCGTGGGGGTGAGTATCGGCCACGGCGCCATGCGCGCTGACGCTGCGGTAGGCGGCCAGTTTCGACTGCGGTGAGTAGGGGTTCACGAGCTCAATTCCGTCGGTTGCCGATACCGCAGATAGCGGCTCGCCGTTGCGGAACTTGAGCGCGCCGGCCTCAGGCGCTCTGCGTGCCCTGCACCTGCGGCAGGCTGGAGAAGGCCTGCGTGAGGTATGAGGAGGTCGTCTGCAACGACGACAGCAGCGTGTTGAGGGAAGAGTACTGTTGCGTCAGGCTGGCCGACAGCGCGTTCATCTGCTGCTGCAGCTGGTCGCTCTGCTGGGTCAGCGAGTTTTCCTGCTGCACCAGCGTTTGACTGGTCGTGGCGATCGGGCCGCCGGAGCCCAGGTCGGAAGTAATCTGGTTGTTGAGCGCTGTGGCGACGCCAGTGGTGCCGCTGAAGAGCTGGCTCACGGCGCTGTAGTCGGAGGAGAGCGCCGTGGAGAGGGTGGCCTGATTCAGGCTGAGCGAGCCGTCGCTGTTGGTCGTGATGCCGATGCTCGCCAGGGAATTGTAGGTCGACGATCCCGTGTCGACGATGCTGTAGAGCGCCGAGTTGAGCTCGTTGCGGATGCCGAGCAGCAGGGGGTTGCTCATCATGGGGCCGGCCGCGCCCGTCGCGGAGTCGTAGCTGCCCAGCGAAACGAGCGAGCTCTGCATCGTGTTGTAGGCCGACACGAACGCCTGGATGTTGGTTACGATGCTAGACGTATTCGTGCCCACCGTCAGGGTGGCTGGAGTGTCCGTGGTCGTGCCCGAGGTCGTCGTGGTCGTGGTGCCGGTGAGATTCAGAGTGACGCCGCTCAGCGCATCCGTCACGGTGTTGCTGGCACTCGTGTATGCAACACCCGCTATGCTGAATTCGGCGTCCTGGGGGGCGCTGCCGGTCGGCTCGGTGTAGTTGGCCGTATTGCCGGTGCCATAAGCCAGATCCGACAGTCCGGTGCCGCCGTCGGTCTCGCTGACCTGGATGGTGTTGGACGCCCCCGTCAGGGATGAGGTCAGAACCAGGTGCGCGCCGTCGGTGCCCGTGACGACGCTGGCACCGATTCCAGGATTGCCGGTCGCGGCATTGATCGCTCCCGCGAGGCCGGCAACGGTATCGTTGCTGGCATCGATCGTGACACTGAAGCTCGTGCCCCCGAGCGAGAGCTGCAATGTGCCCGTGCCGGTGGCGGCGGAGCTGCCGCCGGTGAAGGCGCTGGAGACGAGCTGCTGCGCCTGGGCAAGCTGGGTCACGCTTACCGAGTAGGTGCCGAGCACCGCAGCGGACCCGGCAGTTGCCGTGAACGCAGTCGTATTGCTGCTGGTCGCGCTTTCGGTGCCGAATGCTTCCGGGGTGTCGAGCACGCCCAATGAAGACTGGAACGTAGCTAGCGCGCTCTGCAGTGTGCCCACGGCCGAGATCTCGGACGTGACCGACTGCGTCCGATTGGAGATGATGGATTCCTGCGGACTCTGGGTAGCCGAGACGAGCTCGGAGACGAGCTCGCTGACGTTGATCACCGATCCACCCGCCGCGCCGGCACTGTTGCTGCTGGCTACGGACACGATCGGCTGGCTGCCGGAGACGCTGGAAGTAGTGGTCATCGCAATCGCTTTCCCGTGAAGCGAAACGAGGGTGGGGCCTTGCGGCGCCCACCCTCGGGATCGCTAGTGGCTGAAGACTCCTGTGTTCAGCGGCTCTCCTCTTACGCCAGCTTCTGCAGCAGCGTGAGGATGTTCTGCGGGATGGTATTGGCCTGAGCCACCATCGCCGTGCCCGCCTGCTGCAGGATCTGCGCCTTCGACAGGTTCGAAGTCGCCGCAGCGTAGTCCGTGTCCGCGATCGAGCTTTCGGCGGAGCTCAGGTTCGTCGAGTCGGTGCTTAGGCCCGTGATGGCGGCCTGGAACCGGTTCTGGTACGCGCCGAGATCCGCGCTGCTCGTCGCAAGCTGCTGCAGCGCGTTGTCGATCGAGATCAACGTGAGGTTGGAATTGTCCACTGTGTTCACGTTGAGGCTGCTCAGGTACTGGGCGGACGAGGTCGTCGTCTGCGCACCGCCGGTCGGCGTATATGCTCCGACGGTATCCGAGCTATCGAGGCCGAGGTCCGTGGTAATCGCAGCGGTGTTCGCCGTGATCGTACCCGCGGCTATTGCGTTACCGGAAGCGTCCGTCGCGCTCGCCACCGAGAACTTCACGACGTCGCCTGCGCCCGCAGCTTCCGTACCGCTCAGCTGAATGCCCGTGCCCGCGCTGTTGACGGTGGCAACGACGCCGCCGGCGGAGCTCAGCGCCTGGTTGACGGCCGCGGCAATGCTCTTCAGGTCCGTGGCCTTCGTGCCGCTCAGGGTGACCGCGGCGGTGGTATACGTCGTGCCATCCACGTCCACGTTCAACGTCACAGAGGAGCCCGCCACCGCGGTCCCAAGATCAGTCGAGGCGGCGAGGTTGGTCGCACTGTAAGCGCCTGCGGTGCCCGCGGTGGTCGTGATTGACGTGCCGCTCGCGGTCTTCACGGTTCCGGCGACGCTGGCGGCGCCGTTATAGTAGGTTCCGATGGCGGTCGAGCTCGCGCTCGAAATCGCGCCGATGGTGATCGACTGGCCGGCATTGGCACCGACCTGGAAGGTCGCGCCCTGGAAGCTGCCGTCGAGCAGGTTCACACCGTTGAACTGGGTCTGCGAGGCGACGCTGTTGATGTCGTTCATCAACTGCGAGAACTGCGCATTCAGGTCGCTGCGGTCAGCGGCGCTGTTCGAGGCGTTGAGCGACTCGACCGCGAGATCGCGCATGGACTGCAGGTCGTTCGTGACTTCCTGCATCGCGCCCGAGGCGGTCTGGGAGAGCGACACGCCGTCGTTCGCGTTCTGCGACGCCTGGTTGAGGCCGTCGATCTGGGAGGTCATGCCCTGCACGATCGCGTAGCCGGCGGCGTCGTCAGCCGCGGTATTGATACGCAGACCGGTCGAGAGCTGCTGCAGGGACGTTTGCAATTGATTGCCCGACGTGCTCAGAGCGTTCTGAGCGATGAGCGAATCAATGTTCGTGTTAAGGACGAGTGACATGGTATGAGGACTCCTGAAAGTTTCTCTCAGGCGCCGGACACCCGTCCGTCGCGCTGCCCCGGTGAGCAGCCCTTGGGGTGCCTCCGGTCAGGTACCTTATCGGTGCGCCGGGGCGGAACTTGAACGGTCCGGAGGCGGACTGGGGAAAGTGCGCGGCGCATCACAGGCACCGTCCGCCTAGCCGGAGATGTAGTTGAACAGCGACAGTTTGGCCAGGGAAGCATACGACTCTTCCGCCGCCTGCAGCGCGACCTCCTCGCTGCTCAATCGGGTCGTCGCGGCCGCGTAGTCCGTCTGCGACAGGTTCGAGATCTGGGTCTGGTAGGCCGTCTGGTCGCTCGTCTGAGTCGATTGAGCGGTGGTCACGGCGTTGATGCGGGCGCCGACCGAGGCCTGCACGTCGTTCAGGTTATTGACCGTCGAGCTGAGCTGCTCGATGGCCTGGGAGATCTGGGTGGCCATCTGGCCGGAGTTGAGGCCGGTCGAATTGAGGGTGGTGATCAGGCTCTGGATGGTGGCGAAGGCGCTCGAGGTGCCCGCGGGCGCCGCTGTGAACTGATCCCCCGTGGCCGGGTCCCCGCTGATGACGATCTGAATGCCGTTGAAGGAGATCGTGCCGCCGGTCGTGCCGTCGTAGGTACCCGTGCTCAATACGGTGCCGGCGCTGTTCGTGATCTGGTACGCGGTGGCACTGGTGAAGCTGATCGTGTACGTCCCCGCTGCGGCCTGCCACTCCGAGGGGTCCGTCACGGTGCCCGGGCCGATCGAGGCGGTGCCGGTGTTCGCGGCCGCGGCCGCGGTCGTGAAGGTGCCGTTGCCGGCCGGAACGTTCATGAAGACCGAGCTGCCGGTATCGCCCGTGGACACGGACTGATCCGCGCCGATCTGCACCTGGGTCGTCGCCTCGGCCCCGGAATATGTCACGCTGCCGCCGTTCTGGGCGAAGGGCTGGGTGGTGCTGGCGTAGCCGGAGAAGAGGTAATTGCCGTTGCCGTCCGTGCTGTTGGCGATCGACACGAGCTGCTGCAGCTGCTGGCTGAGCTGGGTGCCGATGTCCTGCCGCTGCGAGCTCGACAGCGAGGAATTGTTCGCCTCGTCGGCCAGGCTCTGCACGCTCTGCAGCACGGTGGTGGCGTTGGTGAGCGCCTGCTCCTCGAGCTTCAGATTGGTGCTCACCAGGTTGCCGTTGGCCGAATACTGCTGCGAGGCGGAGAGCTGGGTATTGAGCTGGTTGACCTCCACCATCGCGGCCGGGTTGTCGGCGGCGTTCTGCAGGCTCACACCCGTGGACAGCTCGTTCTGGGTGGTGGACAGGTTCTGCTCCAGCGCCTCGATCGAGTCGAGCGCGTTGGTCTGGAAAGTCAGGGTCGATATGCTCGTGAGGCTCATGCCGGTCACCCGCCGTTGGCGCCAACAGCGCTGATGAGAGAATTGAAGAGCTGGCCGGAGACCTGGATCACCTCCGCCATGGCCTGATAAGCCTGCTGGTACTGCAGCATGGTCGCCGCCTGCTGGTCCAGGTTGACGCCGCTGGTGTTGTTGAACGCGGTAGTCGCAGTCTGATTCGCGGTCTGCTGGGTCGTGGCGTTGTTCTGCGCCTGCTGCGTCACCGTTCCAATCTGGCTGACGATGTTATTGGCGGCATCGTTGACGGAAGTGGTGCCGCCGTCCAGGGTCGAGGCCGACAGAGTGTTGATCATGGCGTACAGATTGCTGTTGTCGCCAGTGTTCGACGTGCTGTTCGGGCTCACACTGAAGGTGTCACCGTTCGCCGGCGAGCCGGTCAGGGTGAGCTGGATGCCGTTGAAGTCGATCGGGTCGCCGCTCGTGTAAGTACCGGTGGCAACGCTGGTTCCGGAGCTGTTCGTAACCGAGTACGCATTGCCGGCCGAGAAAGTCACCGTGTAGGTGCCTGACGTCCACGTGCTCGGGTCGGTGACCCCTGCGGAGCTCACGGCACCCGTCCCTGTGTTCGCGGAGCCGGCGGATGCCTGCACCAGAGATGCCGCGGCAACCTGCGACGGACTGGTCAGCACCATGGAGAAGCCGGCCGCAGCGCCGGCAGTGGGCTGGATCAGGAAGCTGTCACCGGTCTGCGCCGTGCCGCCGACCACGATGGAAAGACCCGCTCCCGTGAGCGGGCTGGCGCTCGTGCCGCTTCCCGTCAGGGCGACCGACTGACCTGTGGTCTTGTCCGCGAGCTGCCAGGGGCTCGCGCCGCCGGTGTACTTTAGCTCGTAGTCGTCCGTCGTCAGGCCACTCAGGCTGCCGCGGGTGACCGTGAGGCTGGCGCTGCCGGCGTTGCCGCTATCGGGAAGAACCTGCACGCCGCCGACCGAGAACATCGCCTGGCCTTGCGCACCCGTCGCGTCCATGCCGGACTGCTGCTGCTGGTTGACGACCGTAGCGACCCCGACGGCGATCTGGCCAATGGCGTTTATGGCTGGATCCAGCACCTGGCTGCGGGCGCTCAACAGGCCGCCGAGCGCGCCGCCGCTGATCTCCGAGGTGATGTTCGCGGTGGTACCGCTGCTGCCGCCGCTCGTGACTCCGATGTCGAGCTGTGACGGATCGTAGGCGTCTGGGATCGTCGTCAGCGTCTGCGCGGTCCCTCCTGTGACCAGCGCCTGGCCGCTGCCGATATAGACATTCACCTCATTGTTGCCCTGGGAGGCGGTCTGCACCGAGACGTACTGGCTGAGCTGGTTGATGAGCTGGTCGCGCTGGTCCATCAGCTGGTTCGGCGTCTGCCCGTTGGACGAGCCGGCGGCGATCTGCTGGTTGAGCTGCGCGATCTGGCTCGACAGGGTATTGACCTGCGTGACATCGCCGCTCAACTGCGACTCGAGCTGGCCGCCGTATTGGGAGAGCTGCGAGTTATATGTCTGGATCTGCTGTGCGAGCGCCTGGCCGTTGCTGAGGAGAGCCTGGCGCGCGGCGGTCGAGGTCGGCGTGGTGGCGGCCGTCTGCAGCGCGTTCACGAAGCTCTGCAGGGAGGCGGTGAGCCCCGTGCTCGAGTCGCTCAGCATGTTGTCGACCTGGGACGCTTGCGTCGACAGGGTGTTCGAGCTCGAATAGCTCGACTGCGTGGAGTTGACCTGCGCGGCGAGATAGGCGTCGTAGGCGCGCGTGACGCTCGACACATCGACGCCACTGCCGATATAGCCGGATCCGGTCTGCTGGCCGGGCTCTTCCGTAAAATTGGTAGTCTCGACGTCGTAGCCCGGCGTGTCGACGTTCGAGATATTGTTGCTCGTGACGTTCAGCGCCTGCTCGAACGCGAGGAGCCCTGAAACGCTGGTGGAGAGCAGGTCGGCCATCCGTCACCTTTAGAGCGTATTGCTGCCGGAGGTTGTCGGCAGCGAGGCCGCCGACTTGAGGGAGCCCTGAAGGGCTTGCGTAAGGGTGCGGGTGAGGGTATTGGCCACCGCGCCGAGCTTGCTGGCGTAGGCCGGATCGGTCGCGTAGCCGCCGCTTTGCAGAGCGGTCGCGAACGCCTCGGTATTGGCGCCCGTGCCTAGAGCGCCCGCGTAGCGCGGATTGCTCTGCAACAGGGAGACATAATCCTGGAAGCATTGACTCGGGGAGGAATACGCGCGGAACTGCGCCTTGACCGCGCTCGCCGTGCCGCTGTCATATTCCTGGGTGGTGCTCTGGACGCTGGTCCCACTCCAGGCGGCCCCGGCCTTGATGCCGAACAGATTGTTGCTGGTCGAGCCGCCGGCGGTGCGGGGCATGCTCCGTCCCCAGTCGGTCTCCAGAGCCGCCTGGGCGACCAGGCTCACGGGACTGACGCCGAGCTGCCTGGCGGCCTGCTGCGCCTCGGGCCAGAGCGACTGGGCGAACTGCAGCTGCTGCGCGGTGCTCGGACAGGAGCTGGCGGTCGAGCTGGTCGCGGTGGCTGCGGATGAAGAGGTGCTGCCACTGGCGTTGGAGCTCGAGGCAGTGCCACTGGCCGTCCCTGGCGGCAGGCCCTCCAGCCCCGCCTTCCGTGGCGGGTCGCTCGCGGGGATCGAGGACACGTTAAGTGTCCTCGATGAAGGCGTCCCCGCGAGCCCACTGCGCCGCAGCTGTTGCACCAGCCTGTCGGCGAGGCCGAGTCCGCGGCCCTTGCTGATCTCGGAGGCGATCTGATCGTCGTACATGTCCTGATACATATCTTCCTGATCGGAGCCGAACAGCGAGTCGCCGAAGTTCGCCTCGCGCATGCTCTTCAGCACCATGCCGGTGAACAGGCTCTCGAACTGCTGCGCCGCTTCCTTGAGCGCCTGCGGGTTGTGTGCCGCGGCGGCCTGTTGCAGCGCCGTCAGGTTGCCTGTATCGGCGAGCGTGCTGGAATCGACGATGGGCAGGGTCATATGACGATAAGCTGGGCGCGCAGCGCCCCCGCCTCCTTCAGGGCCTCGAGTATCGCCACCAGATCGCCGGGCGCGGCGCCCACCGAGTTCACGGCGCGCACGATCTCATCGAGATTGACCCCGGCCGGGAACTCGAACATGTGCGCCTTCTCCTGCTTCACATCGAGCGTGCTTCGCGGAGTGACGGTGGTCGTGCCGTTGCTGAATGCGTTGGGTTGACTGACATCGGACCGCTCGGTGATGGTGACCGTGAGCGAGCCGCTGGCCACGGCTGCGGCCATCACGTGCACCTCCGAGCTGATGACCACGGTGCCCGTCCGGGAATTGATGATCACGCGCGCGGGCGGCGTCGCCGGGTCGATTTCGATGCCTTCCAATGTCGACACGTATGCGATCCGCTGGCTCGAATCGACGGGCGCCCGAACGCGCACCGAAACCGCATCGATCGCATCGGCGGTTCCGGCGCCTAGCAGCTTATTGATGGCGTCGGTCAGTCGCGTCGCGGTCGTGAAGTCGGGGGTGTCCAGGTTCAACGTCACGAAGGGAGTCGTATCGAAGCTGTTGGGTACGGACCGCTCCACCGTGGCGCCGTTCGGAACTCGTGCGCTACTCGGAATGTTCACCGTGATGCTCGAGCCGTCCTTGCCCTCGACGCCGAACCCGCTGACGAGCACGCTGCCTTGCGCCATCGCGTACACCTGGCCGTCGGCGCCGCGCAGTGGCGTCATGACGAGACTGCCGCCCCGTAGGCTCTTGGCGTTGCCGATCGAATCGACGGTGACGTCGATTGTCTGACCAGGCTTGGCGAACGGCGGCAGGCTGGCGTGAACGGTAACGGCCGCGACGTTCTGCAGCATCGGATTGGTGTTCGAAGGAACCACGACGCCGAACTGCGCCAGCATGTTCTCGATGCTCTGGATCGTGAACGGCGTTTGCGTGGTCTGGTCGCCCGTGCCATCGAGTCCGACGACCAGTCCGTAGCCGATGAGCTGGTTGCTGCGGACGCCGGCCACGCTTGCGAGATCCTCCACTCGCTCGGCGCGGGCGCTACCCGCCGCCCCGAGTAGGCACGCCAGCGCGAGCGCGAGGCAGGACCAGTATGTGTATCGGCGGCGCGGCAGGCGGTTGTCGTCTACGAGACTCACGATTACTCCGTTCAGAAGGGCAGCCACGAGAAGTTGAAGAAGCGAGAGAGCAATCCCGGGGCGTTCGCATCGTTCAGCGCGCCGTGCTGCCCGTAGGCGATGCGCGCATCGGCGACTTCCGTGGACGGTATGGTGTTGTCCGAGGCGATGTCGATCGGCCGGATGATCCCCTGCAGCCGGATGAACTCGCTCCCCTGGTTGAGATCGATCTCTCTCTCCCCCTGGATCACCAGGTTGCCGTTCGACAGCCGCTTGACCACGGTCACCGAGATGTTGCCGGCCAGGCTATCGCTCTGCTTGCTGTCGCCCGCGCCGCTGAACGCGTTGGCGTTGTTCAGGCTGCCGCTGAGGACCGCGGTGCCGTGGATGGTCACCGGCAGGCCGAGAACCGTCGGGGCGGAGAGCGAGTCCTTGGTCGTCTTGGAGGTGTCCGTCTGCGAGCTCTTCGCCGCAGTGGTGGCTTCCGCGAGCACCACGGTCACCACGTCGCCGACATTGCGGGCCGTCGGGTTTTCGTACAGGCCGCCGTTGTAGCCGGAGTGAAAGATGGCGCCGTCCGACGGCGGCGTCGGCGGCGTCGGCGGCATCGGAAAGTCGTCGAACGCCTTGTCGTCGCGCCGGCTATGGCTGGCGCAGGCGGCGAGCAGGCAGAGCGCCACGGCCGGCAGTGCCCGCAGCAGGGCCCGCACGGGCGACTTACATGTTCTCGGTTGCATACTGCAGCATCTGGTCCACGGTGGAGATCGCCTTGGAGTTCATTTCGTAGGCGCGCTGAGTTTGAATCATGTTGACGAGCTCCTCGACGACATCGACGTTGGAGCTCTCGAGATCACCCTGGGTGACGGTTCCGAGCCCGTTCACCCCTGGCGTTCCGGTCTGCGGCGAGCCGCTGGACGCCGACTGCACCAGCAGGTTCTGGCCGACGGGCTGCAGGCCCGGCGGGTTGATGAAGTTCGCGAGCTGGAGCTGGCCCACCTGGGTGGGGCTGGACTGGCCCGGGAGCAGGACGGTGACGGTGCCGTCGGTGCCGATGGTCACGCTCTGGGCGCCCTGGGGAATGGTGATCCCAGGCTGCACCACATAGCCGGTCGAGGTGACGAGCTGGCCCTGGGCGTTGGTCTGGAACGTGCCGTCGCGGGTGTAGGCGAGCGTGCCGTCGGGCATCTGGACCTGGAAGAATCCCTGGCCCGAGATCGCGACATCGAGCGGGTTGCCGGTCTGCGTCGGCGTCCCCTGGCCGTACTCCTTCTCGGTAGCGACCACTTCCACGCCGGTACCGATGTTCATTCCGGAGGGAGACTGGGTCGTCTGCGAGGTGTCCGCGCCCACCTGAGTCTGGTTCTGGTACAGCAGGTCCTCGAATACCGCGCGGTCTTCCTTGTAGCCGGTCGTATTGACGTTGGCGAGGTTGTTCGAGATGACGGACATCTCCGTCTGCTGTGCGTCGAGGCCGGTTTTTGCGGCCCAAAGTGCTGCATCCACGGATCTGGTCTCCTATTCAGGCGGACTGGAGGAGTTTCGAGGAGGACTGCGCGTTGGTGTCCGCGGTCTGCATCGCCTTGACCTGCAGATCGAAGCTGCGGGCCAGGTCGATCATGTTCACCATCGCGCTCGCCAGGTCGACGTTGCTCGACTCGATTGCGCCCGAGGCGATCTTGACGGAGGCATCGGCCGGAGCCGTGCCGCCGGCGGCGAGTCGGAAGAGGCCGCCGGATTCGCGCACCAAACTGTCCGCCGGGGGATTGACCAGCTTGATGCGTCCCACGTTGGCGACGGTACCCGGCGTCGAGCCTTGCGGTACGACCGAGACGGTGCCGTCGTCGGCGATCTGGATCGAGCTGCTCGGCGGCACGGTGATCGGTCCGTTGTCCCCCAGTACCGGCTGTCCCGAGCTCGTCTCCAGCACCCCATCGGCAGTGAGGTGCAGGTCGCCGTTGCGGGTATAGGCCTCCTGGCCGTCCGGTCCCTGCACCGCGATGAATCCCTGCCCCTGTATGGCGACGTCGAGCGGGCGGCCGGTGGTGGCAATCGAGCCTTCGCTGCTGTCCCAGCCGGACGAGGCAGCCGTCGCGTACACGCGCGAGGCATAGCCGGTCCCGGCGACCGCCTGGCTCTGGAACGCCGTCAGGTCGGCCTTGAAGCCGGTGGTGTTGGCGTTCGCCAGGTTGTAGTTGTTGACGGCCTGCGCCTGCAGGATCTCCTTGGCGCCGGTCATCGCAACGTAGAGGGACTTGTCCATGTTTGCGGGCTAACGATCAACCCTGGCTGGGAATGTTGATGATGGTCTGCGTCAGCTGGTCCTCGGTCGAGATCATCTGCGAATTCGCCTGGAAGGCCCGCTGCGCCGTGATCATGTCGACCAGCTCCGAGGTGATGTCGACGTTCGAGTCCTCGAGGGCGCCGGACTGGATGGTGCCGAAGCCGCTGCCGCCCGCCACGCCCTGCACGGGCGCGCCGGAGGCGAAGCTCTGCGTCCACTGCGTGTTGCCGATCTGCTGCAGGCCCTGGGGGTCGGCGAAGTTCGCCAGCGCCAGCTGGCCGAGCGTGGTCGACTGGCCGTTGGTGAAGTTCGCCTGCACGACGCCGGTCGAGCTGATGTTGATGCCGGTCAGCGCGCCGGTCGTGTAACCGTTCTGCGACAGCGAGTTGACGCCGAAGCTGTCGCCGTACTGGGTCGAGCCGCCGAAGTTGAACGTCATGTTCATGGCGGCGGCGCCGGTGGCCGGCGTGTAGCCGTCGAAGTCGAGCTGGCCGCTCGCCGGGCCGGTCAGCGTGCCGGCATTCGAGAAGGTCAGAGTCTGCGCGGAACCCACGGCCGTGCCGTCCACGTACAGCTGGGCGCTCCAGGTGTTGGCGGGCCCGGCGGCCGCCCCCTTGATGAAGTAGAGCTGCGCCGTATGTGCCGCGCCCAGTGAATCATAGACGGTGAGCGACGTGCTGTCGGTGTAGCTATTGGCGTCCGACGGACTGAAGGTCGTGTCGGCGGGTGCGGTGGCATTCGACGGCAGGTTGAGGTTGATGGTGGCGGTCGTGGTCGCCTGCGGCTGGCTCTCGGCGGTGGTGAGCTGCATGTTCGAGAGCTGGCCGGTGTTGAAGCCACCGGTCGACAGCGGCGCATAGCCCTGGACGAGGTCGCCCGAGCTGTCGACCAGGTTACCGGTCGAGTTGACCTGGAAGGCGCCGTTGCGGGTGTAGGAGATCGAGCCGTTGTTGCTCAGGATGAAGAATCCGTTGCCGCTGAGCGCGAGGTCGAGGTTGTTCGACGTCGTCGTGATGTTTCCCTGCCCGAACTGCTGCGCCACGGCTGCGACCGCGACGCCGTTGCCGGTGGCCGTCGATGCGACCCCCTGTTGCGTCTGGGCGTAGACATCGGCGAACTCCGTGTCGGATTCCTTGAATCCGGTGGTATCGACGTTCGCAATGTTGTTCGAGATGACGTTGAGGTCGGTATTGGCGGCGTCGACGCCGGACAGGGCAATGTCGAATGACATGGAAGCGGTCTCCTTACTGGACCTGGACGACCGAGCTCAGGGGCACAGAGCCGGCGTTGGTATTGAGCGAGAGGGCCTGGGTGCTCGGGTTCACTGATACGCTGGTCACCGTGCTCGCGAACATCGGCGTGAGCGTCGTCGACGTGCCGCCGCCGGCGGCCGTGACGTTGAACGTATAGACGCCGGTGGGCGCGGAAGCGCCCGAGCTGGCGAGTCCGTTCCAGGTGAAGGTGGTCGCTCCGCCCCCTGTTGGGGGAGTCACGGGGAAGGTCGACACGGCGTTGCCGTCGGCGTCGGTGACCTGCACCTGCAAGCTGGTGGCGGTGGCGGGAACGTTCAGGGCGCCGGTGACGGTGCCGCCTTTGGTGAGAGCCGCGGTGGTGGTCGCGGCGATCACCTGTTGGCCGATGAGGCTGCTGCCGCTCGCGACCTGCGAGGCGAGCATGGAGCTGGAGAGGTTGTTCATCGAGCTCTGCATGCTGTCCATGCCGCTGACCTCGCTGAAGCTGGCGAGCTGGTTGACGAAAGCGGTCGGGTCGCTCGGCTGCGTGGGGTCCTGGTCCTTCATCTGCGCGACCAGGAGCGACAGGAAGTCGCTCTGGCTGAGCTGCGGCGTGGCGATCCCCGAGGCCTGGGAGCTCGACAGGTTCGCGGCGGCGTCGGCCGCGGCGGTCGCCGTCTGGGCGGCGTAGGCGCCTACTGAATCGACGGACATGGATGTTGATCCTCGGTGTTAGGGGTGACTCAGCTCTGTCCGAGCTTGAGGGTATCCAGCATCAGCTGCTTGGAGGTGTTGAGAACGTCCGCGTCGTTCTGGTACGAGCGGGATGCCGAGATCATATCGGCCATCTGTTCCACGACGTTGACGTTCGAGGAATAGACGTAACCGCTGGCATCGGCGAGCGGGTTGCCCGGATCGTAGCTCGCGGTGCCCGGCGTGGTGCTCTGGACGATGCCGTCCACTTTGACGGAGGCGTCGGCGGCACCGGTAGGGCCGGTGCCGGCCAGGGAGTCCTGAACCGCCTGGAAGACCGGATAGCGCGCCTTGTATGCGCTCTGCGGGCTGTTGCTGACGCTGTCGGCGTTCGCCAGGTTGCTCGCCACGGTGTTGAGGCGGACCGACTCCGCTGACATGCCGGAGCCGGCGATATCGAATATGTTGGAGATGGCCATGAGGGGACCTGCTAGTCGCTGATCACGGTGTTCAGGTTGCTGAAGTCGCCCTCGATGAAGGTGAGGGCGGCCTCGTAGCGCACGTTGTTCTCGGCGAACGCGCTCTCTTCCATCTGCGAGTCGACGGTATTGCCGTCGAGAGACGGGGCGAGCGGCACGCGGTACTTCAGGTATTGCTGGGTCGATACGTCGCTTGGCGGCGAGCTCGCGCTGAGATCGTCCGGGCTGGTGGTCTGCGGCTGCAGCACGCCGCCCGAGGAGCCGGACGCTCCCTGGCCCTCTCCCTGGCCGTGCCCGGCGGCCGCGAGCGCCGCGCGGAAGTCGATGTCCTTCGCGAGATAACCCGGGGTGTCGGCGTTGGCGATATTGGCCGCCAGCACGTCGGCGCGCTGCGAGTAAACCTCGAGGGCATCGGGTTGGATGCCGAGATAGGAATCGAGGTTGAACGACATGTCGGAATTCCGGCGGTCAGAAAGCCTGCCGGACAACGAGCAAGACGCATGCCAAGCGGGTGTCGTGGCCGCCGGGGCACCGCAACGGGCGCAGGCGGCCGCCGGACTGTGAGTTGGTTCACAGTCGTGCGGCAACGACTCGCCGCCCACGGCATGTTGCGGACAGGGCGACCGAGCGCGGCAAGAGGTGTGCGGGCGTGCATGTCATCGGCACGTCGAATTACTACTTGAGTCGCGGCTGACCCGCGGCGCTCTGGCGCGGGGCTTGCAAGCGTATCCGCGCATGAACGAGCTCGCGTCGGAATTCCGTCGCCGTGGCGCGCGCCGCGCCGCGGGCGCCCTGTTGTGTGGCGGGCTGTGTCTCGCGGCCGCCGCCGCCGCGGCGACCGCGATTCAGCCGCTCGAGTCCATCAGCAGTGCGGCGCAGGCCTTCGTGCGCTCACAGCTGCCGCCCGGGCAGAACGGCATCGTGATAACGGCTGCCCGGCTCGATCCGCGCCTGCGCCTCGCGCGCTGTGGCGGGCGACTCGAGGCCTCTCTTCTCTCCGGGATGCGCATGCAGTCGCAAATGTCGGTTGCCGTCGGCTGTCATCGGGGCGGCGATTGGACGATCTACGTGCCGGTGACGGTGCAATCGCGGATTCGAGTGTGGGCACTGCGCACGCCTGAGGTCCAGGGCAGCCGGCTCAGCACCGGGGACGTCGCGCCCGAGGAGCGCCTGGTGGGCGGAATGCCGGTCGGATACCTGACCGATCCGGCGCAGCTCGGTCGCGCTACACTGCGTCATTCGCTACCCGCGGGAGCCGTTCTGACTGCGGACGACCTGCAGCCGGATTACCTGGTGCGCCAGGGCGAGCAGGTGACGATGGTGGCCGCCGTCGATGGCATCGAGGTCCGCGCAGCGGGGCTCGCCCTGCAGAACGGGCGCCAGGGGGCTCTGATCCGGGTGCAGAACGCCACCTCTTCCAGGGTGGTTCAAGGGGTCGTCGAGAGCGATCGGGTCGTCGATGTCACGCCCTAAAGTATTCCACCCTACGGCCGATACCCGGCTGAAGGACCTCGTGGAGATCCTATATGCCTACTAAAATCAGCGGTTTGAGTGGAAGCCTAGGGGCTCCCGCGCTCGATGCCGGCCGCCCGGCCGCGAACGCCCGTGACGCGACGACCGGCGGCGGCTCGTCCGCGCCCGATGGCTCGTCCTCGGGCACGAGCGACGTGCATATCACGGACTCCGCCAGCCAGCTGGCCTCTCTCGAGCAGACGTTGCGCAGCCTACCCGCGGTGGACAGCGCGCGCGTATCGCAGCTCCAGACGGCCATCGAACAGGGCACGTATATCGTGCAACCGCAGCTCGTCGCGGACCAACTCATCCAGCTCGAGCAGTCGCTCGGCGAGCTTCCCGGAGGCTAGCGCGTGGATCCGGGCGTCTGCCGCGAGCACCTGACCACGCTGTTGAGTGAGGAGACCGCGCTGCTCGCCGAGCTCGAGGAGCTCCTGCGGCGCGAGTCCGGCATTCTCGAGTCTTCCGACATCCAGGCCCTGGAGACCACGACCCGCGCCCGACAGGAGCGGGTGGGTGCGCTCGCCCGAATCGAGGAGCAGCGGCGCTCGCTCTGCGCGTTGCACGGCTTCTCCGCCGATCGCGCCGGCCTGGAAGGTTTGATCGCGTGGTGCGACAGCCAGGGAACGCTGCTGCCGCGTCTGCGCGAATGTGCCGAGCGCGCCGTGCGCTGCCGCGATCTCAACGATCGCAACGGCATCGTCGTCGGGGCGAAGCTGAAGCGCGTCGAAGGCATGCTCGGGGCGCTGACCGGCCGGCCCACCCGGTTCGATACTTACGGTCCGCGCGGCTATGACAAGGCCGGGGGCCGTCCCGGGCGAGTGCTCGGCGCGGCTTGATTAAGCGCTGGATCCGGGCTCCTGCCCGGCCCAGCGCGCCTCTGGCAAAAAGCGTGGTTTTTGCCAGAGGCTCCGCCACCTGCGGCGGCGGGGCAGGTCCTGTGCCTGGGATGCGATGCGCTTAGCCGAGCGCTTCCCGCAGCGTTTCGACTTCCTGCGCGGATTCGGCGAGAAACCGCTCGCACGCCTGTTGATCGAGCCGCAGGCGCTGTAGGGGCCTCGCGCACTCCACTTGGGCGGCGAGGGCGGCCGCGTCGCCGTTGAGCTCCGCCAGCAGCGTCCCGACTACCAGCACATCCGTCAGGGCAGGCGTGCCGCGTGCGTCCCGCTCGACGCTCTCCGACTCGTGCACGGCCTGCACGATCTCATTCGCGATTCCCCAGTTCTCGAGCAGCGCGGCGGCGATGCTGAGGTGCCAGTCCTGCTCGATGGCCTGGTAGGCGGCCGCGTCGCAGAAGAGGGAGCGATGGCGGCTGGCCCGTGTCAGGATGTAGAGGCGGCCGATACCTTGCAGCAGACCCGCGAGAAGGGCGGTGTCTGGATTGACGCTGGTCAGGCGGCGGGCGACGACGCAGCAAAGGCTGGCCACCTGCACGCTGCGGCGCCACAGTATGCCAAGCTCCATCTCCAGGCCGCGCAGCGCCGGCGCCTCGCGCAGCTGCTGGATGGCGAACGCGATGGTCGCAGTGCGCACCGTGTCAACACCCACACGCGTCACCGCCGCGCGCAGGTCCGTGACGGGAGCCCCTCCAGGGTTCAGAGCCGCGGAGTTGGCCATGCGAATGAGCTGGGTGGCAAGCACAGGGTCGCTGCCGATGACTCGCACGACCTTGGCGGCGTCCGCCTTCTCGTCACTCAGCACCCGCTGCACACGCATGACGATGTGCGGGAACCCCGGCAGCTCCACCTTGCCGCCGGAAAGTTCCGCGGCGAGGGCCTGCACGAAGGTGAACGCGAGGTCTTGCTCGGCACCGTCAGGGCCGGTGTGAGCGCCGGAAGAGGGGGGAGTACGCTGCGCCTGCATGATGGTTGTGGCGGTCGGGGCGGTCAGACGCCGAGCGCCTGACGCAGGGCCTCGATCTCGCTCTCCGACTCGTCGATCAGCTTCTCGTAGCTCGCGCGGTCGATGTGCATCCGCTTGCAGGCAGCGACATCGTGCATGTTGAGCTCCAGGCTGTCGGGGTGCTCCTTGAAGGCCGCAAGCAGGTAGCCGACGCTCAACACATCGGTGAGGTCCGGGGGGCCGTCGTGCTCGCGGGAGAAGTCCTCGTATTCGCTCACGGCCGCGATGATCTCCTCGGCCATATCCCAATTCTCGAGCAGCGCCTTGGCGACCGGTGCGTGCCAGTCGCGCACGATGCCGTTGTACGCGGCCTGGTTCGCGAAAAGCGCGGGGTGTCTGCTCGAGCGCGTGAGAATGTAGAGCCTGCCTATGCCGTGCAGCAGGCCTGCGAGCATGGCGGTGTCGGGATTGACGCGGGTGAAGCGGCGCGCGACGGCGTGCGACATGGCTGCCACCGCGGCACTGCGCTGCCACAGCTCATCGAGCGGCTGCTCGAGCCCTTTCAGGGAGTCCACCTTCTTCAGCTGCGACATCGCGAATGCGATGGCGGCGCTGCGCACCATGTTGAAGCCCATGCGCGCGATGGCGGTACGCAGCTCGGCGATCGGCTTGCCGGTGAAATTGATGGCCGCGGAGTTGGCGATCTGCATGAGGCGGGCGGCGAGCGCGGGCTCCGAGCCCACCACGCGCACCACCTTCTCCTGGGAGACTTCCTCGTCCGCAAGCACCCGGCGTACGCGCAGGGCGATGTCCGGAAAGCTGGGCAGGTCGACCTTGCCCTTGGACAGCTCGCCTGCCAGCGCCTGCACGAAGGCGAAGGCCTCGGGATCGCCGACGCCCTGGGAATTCTCTGCAGCGGAGCTCGTCATGGCATCGCCCTCTTCCTGTGGTATCGGCGGATCCTGCCGGCAATTGAGACCTGTGTCGTCATATTGGTTCACGGATCGTCCGTGCCGCCGAGCACCTTGGTCTCCCGTGTGATGTCCATCGCGTCCGCCAGCGTGAGCGCCTTGGCCGCCACGGCCTCCAGGGCGACGACATGCTCAGCCGCTCCGAGCGCAACGGCCTCGCCGGGCATGCCCCAGACGACGCTGGTCGCCTCATCCTGGGCGATCGTACGGCTGCCGCTGTCCAGCATCTCCTTGAGACCCCGCGAGCCGTCCTTGCCCATGCCGGTGAGAAGCACGCCGATGGCGTTGCGGCCCGCGTTCTGCGCGACCGAGCGGAACAACACATCGACCGAGGGCTTGTGCCGGTTCACCGGCACGCCGTCATCCAGACGGCAGACATACCGGGTGCCATCGCGCACGAGCATCAGGTGGCGATCACCGGGGGCGATGTAGGCATGGCCTGGCAGCAGCTGCTGCCCGTCCTGCGCCTCACAAACCGACACCGGACAACAATCGTTCAGGCGCCGCGCGAAGGGCGTGCTGAATGCCTTGGGGATGTGCTGCGCGATGACGACGCCGGGAGAGTCCGGCGGCAGGCGCATGAGCACTTCCTTGATCGCCTCCGTGCCCCCGGTCGAGGCCCCGATCGCAATCACACGGTCGGTCGTGCGCAGCGGCCGCGCGCGTGATGGCGCCTTGGGAAGCACGGCATCGGCGCTGTGGGCCGGCCCGACCGCCTCCGGCGTGCGCAGCTGTCTCGGATCGAGTGCCCGCACGCTGGCGCGGGCGGCGATCCGGATCTTTTCGATGAGCTCGTCGGCGTAGTCCTTCAGCGTCGCGGCGAGATCGATCCTGGGCTTGGAGAGGTAGTCGACCGCGCCGAGCGCCAGCGCATCGAGCGTCACATCGGCGCCGCGCTCGGTGAGCGAGGAGACCATCACCACCGGCATCGGCCGCAGCCGCATCAGGTTGCGGAGGAAGGTGATGCCGTCCATCTTGGGCATCTCGACGTCCAACGTGAGCACGTCAGGGTTGAGCGACTTGATCTTCTCGCGCGCGACGTGCGCATCGGCCGCGACTCCGACGACTTCGATGCCCGCCGCCGCATTGAGGATGTCGGTGAGGAGACTGCGCACCAGCGCCGAGTCGTCCACGATGAGGACGCGGATCGGCCGCTTCGCAGCCGGCGCGGCCTTGGATTGCGCGGTGAGATTCATACTCGTGGCTCTTGATCGAACAGCTCGACGTCGCCGCCGGCGGCCTGCCTGGCGAGGCTGGCGAGATAGAGCTGCTCGTGATGACTGATGATCCGGTTCTCCACCGGACGCAGCTTGCGCAGCCGCGCGCGGCCGCTCGCAGGGAAGTAGACGACCTTGCGCGGCTGGGTACCGCCGAGGTCCTCGGCCGCGACCCGATAGCCCTCGAGGGACATGTAATTACGGATGAAGTCGACGTTGCGCCCGCCGACGTCCGTCATGGCGGCGAGGATCCGCCCGCCGCCGAAGACCTTGATCTCGAGTCGCTCGCGCGCCGCGCCGAGCTTGAGAAGGTCGTTGATCAGGCTTTCCATGGCGTAGGAGCCGTAGCGTGTGGCGAGTCCGACCGCCGGATCGAGCCAGTCGTTCGGGCCGACCGCGGCGTCCTCCGGCAACATGAAGTGATTCATGCCGCCGAGGCCGCGCGCCGGATCACGCACACAAGCGGACACACAGGAGCCGAGCACGGTGGAGATCGCCTCGTCGCTGCGGCTCACGTAGTACTCGCCCGGGAGGATCTTGACCATCCAGCAGGCGTTCTCGCGATCCCAGAAGCGCTGGAAATGCTCGAACCCGCGCAGCAGCGGCGGCAGCTCGCCGTCGCCGGACGGAGTAATGCCGGCCGCTCCGGGCTCGGCGTCAGGCGCGCCGGTGAATGGTTTTTCCGATGAGGGCATAGCTGTCGCAGACCTTGAAGAGGCTCTCGGAATGACCGAGGAAGAGCAGGTCGCCGGGGCGTTGCAGCCGCGCGATGCGCGCGAACAGCTCCCGCTGGGTTTCCTTGTCGAAATAGATGACCACGTTGCGGCAGAAAATCGCATCCAGCGGCCCTTTCATCGGCAGCGCGTGGATGAGATTGAGCTGCTTGAAGGTGACCAGCGCCGCGACTTCGGGCGCGATCTGGCCGCAGATTCCGCCCGCCTCCTCATGCTCGATGAAGAAGCGCTGCCGGCGCTCGGGCGAGACTGCGCCTATCCGCTCGGGGGGATACATGCCGCGGCGCGCGCGCGCGAGGACTTCCGAGTCGAGGTCCGTGGCGAGGATTCGCACGTCCCAGCTGCCGGGGTCGGGCAGTGTCTCGAGCACGGTCATGGCGATGGAGTAGGGCTCCTCGCCCGTCGAGCATCCCGCCGACCAGATGCGCAGCCGTCTTCTGCCGCGCGAATCCGCGATGAAAGGCGCCAGGACATGCTCACGCAGATACTGGAAGTGATGCGGCTCGCGAAAGAACGAGGTGAGATTGGTCGTGATGGCGTTGCAGAGCTCAGCGAGCTCCTGCACGTTGCCATGCAACTGCTCGCGATACTCGGCGAAGGTACGCAACTGCAGCGCGCGCAGACGCCGCGTCAGCCGGCCATAAACCAGCTCGCGCTTCTGCTCCGAGAGATGGATGCCGGTGAGGGACTTGACGAGCGCGCGCAGCGCCTGGAAGTCCTCCTCCCCAAAGGCGAACTCCCGCATTCGCAGGGTGGTGGCGCCAGTATCCCGCGCCGAGCCTGTTTGGGTGGGCATGGTCAAAAGAGCTCCACGCTGCCCTCGCTGGCGTGGAGGGAAGGAACGTGACTGTGACCGTCCGAGTCCGGCATGAGCAGGTTGAAGAGGATGCGATGCGACTCGGAGGTGAAGCGCGCGCGCAGGTTCTCCATCAGCACCGGCCAGCTCTGCCGGCCGCCGGGAGCCGATTCGCCGGACCCGGCGGCGGCCACCGCGGCCAGCAGATCGCGCACCTGCGAGAGCTGCTGCACCAGCCGGTCGTGAAACTGCAGGCATTCGACGCACGCGCCGAGATCGGCCGGCGCCGGCGGGTTGCCGCCGGACACCGCCGCACTGGCGCGCGCCAGCGCCTCGCCGAGCTCCCCCACGGGCCGCTGCGACTCACTGATCGCGAGCTCGATCAGCGCCGCGGCGGTGGCCGCCGCGCACGCCAGGTCGTACGCGGAGTTGACGGGGCTTCCGGCGCGCGAGCCCCGTGCCGGCAGTGACACTTGTTCCTCAGCCGTGCTTCGATTTGAAGGTTCTGACCTGCTCGTTGAACTCGTCGGCGACATGGGTGAGCTGATCGACGGCCGCGTTGTGCAGGCTGCTCTGGTCACTGGGGCTCAACTGATTCTGGCGGGCCTCGAAGTCGAGGCATTTGAGATACGTCTGCACGTCGCTGTTGTACTGCTTGATGGTCTCCATGGCCGTGACCATTTCCTGTTGGCTGGCCGTGCTGCCGTCGGGAATCTTGCTCGGCGCCGGCGGCAGCCTGCATTGGTCGGCGTGGGCCTGGAGGCTCACGACGCAGGCGGCCGACAAAGCGGCCAGGGCCAGGATTCGCTGCGGGGACTTCATGGGTGTGTTCCTCATTGTCGACATAATGAATCGGAGAGTCAGCCGAGCACCTTGGCGATGGTCGCGAGCAGCCGCTCGGGGTTGAAGGGCTTGACCAGCCAGCCGGTCGCGCCGGCGGCCTTGCCCTGCTGCTTGCGCTCGAGCGTCGCTTCCGTGGTGAGCACGAGCAGCGGCACGTAACGGTAGTTCGCCCGGCTGCGCAGCTCGCGCACCAGCGTGATGCCGTCCATCTTCGGCATGTTGACGTCGGTGATCACGAGATCGAATTTCTGCCGCTCCGCGATCTCGAGCGCCTCAGCGCCGTCGGCGGCCTGCTGCACGTCATGGCCGGCGCCGGTGAGCGTGATGCCTACCATCTGGCGCATCGCCGCCGAGTCATCTACTGCGAGTATGCGGGCCATTACGGCGCTCCGGGAGTTGAGTTTGGTGTCGACATGATCTAGAACTCCTGCCACTCGGAATCACCGCTGTCGCCGCTGCCGCCGCCGTTGCCACGGGCGACGACGGCCGCGCGCGCGGGCTCCGCTGTTGGTTTCTGCTGGGCGGCTTTGCCGGCGGCGCCTCGTCCCGTCCAGGGCCTGTTGGCCCGGCGGCGCTCCGCGCGGGACTGGGCGGCGACTTCGGCCGCCCGGGATGCCTGACTCGCCGGCGCGAACCCCGGCGTGGCGAGCTCCGCTACCCCGACCTGGAAGCGCGCCAGCATCTCGTTGAGTCCGCGCACCTGCTCCACCATTGCCTGAGAGGCCGCAGTAGCCTCTTCGACCAGAGCCGCGTTCTGCTGCGTGAGCTCGTCCATCTGCATGACGGCGCGGTTGACCTGCTCGATTCCGGACGATTGCTCGCGCGAGGCGGCGGCGATCTCGGCCACGATGTCGGAGACCTTCTTCACCGAGGCCACGATCTTCTCGAGCGTCTGGCCGGACTGGGTGACCAGCACCGATCCGCCCTCGACCTTGCGCACCGAGTCCTGGATCAGCTCCTTGATCTCCTTGGCGGCGGTGGCGGAGCGGCCGGCGAGGCTGCGCACCTCGCTCGCCACCACCGCGAAGCCGCGGCCCTGCTCGCCGGCGCGCGCCGCCTCGACGGCGGCATTGAGCGCCAGCAGGTTGGTCTGGAAGGCGATGTCGTCGATGACGCCGATGATGTCCGCGATCTTCTTCGACGCGTCGTTGATGCCGCTCATGGCGGTGACCGCCTGGCTTACCACGGTACCGCCCTTCTCAGCCTGGTCGCGCGCCGCGAGGGCGAGCTGGTTGGCCTGGGCCGCGTTGTCGGCGTTTTGCTTGACCGTGGTGGTCATCTCCTCCATCGAGGATGCGGTCTCCTCGAGCGACGAGGATTGCTCTTCCGTGCGCTGTGACAGGTTGGAATTGCCGGCGGAGATCTCGTCGGCGCCGCGGTGCACATCGGCGGCGACGCGTTTCACCCTCGAGACCACCTCGGCCATGTTGTCGGCGAGCTGATTGACACCGCGGCTCATGGCCTCGAAGAAGCCGGTCTTGCCGCCGACATCGATGCGGCTGCCGAGGTCGCCCGCGACGACCGCCGACAGCATCCCCTGCATCTCCTTCTCGACGGCAACCTCCTGGGTGCGGTCGGTCCATTCCATCACCGTGCCGATGCGGCCACCGCGCTCGTCGAGCACCGGGTTGCTGACCGTGCGGAAGGTGCAGGCACCGAGCTGGCGCTCGGCGGCGCGTGAGCCGGCGAGGGTGTCGAGATCGCGACGCTCCCCGGCCGGATCGGCCGACAGCGCCTCGAGGCTCGAGCCGCGCAGCCGCTGCACGTCGAAGTCGGGCAGGCTGCGCCGGATCTCGTGCTGGGTGCGCGCGAAGGCGGCACTCGCCGTGTCGTTGAGATAGATGATCCGCTGCTGCCCGTCGGCCAGCACCACGGAGGTCGACACCTTGTCGAGCGCCTGGCGAACGCGGGCGTTCTCGGCGGCCACCAGCCGCTCGTTCTCGATCTGGGTGCGCAGCTTCTGCTGCATGTCATCCAGTGAGCGCAGCACCTGGCCGGTCTCATCCGAGCCGGTGAGATCGATCGCATTGTCGTACTTGCCGGCCGCAATGCACCCGAACACCGCGATCGCCTCCGCGAGCGGCGCGGCGAGCGCGCGGGTGATGGCCCAGGAGAGGGCGAGCGCCAGGGCGAGGATGGCGGCGCCGACTGCGGCCGTCACGTTGCGCCAGGTCGTCACTTGCGACACGCGCTGTCTCACCGCCGCGGCCATGGTGGAATAGCCGAGATCGGAGAGGCTCTGCAGGCTCGAGCTGATGGCGCGCGAGTCGGCGAAGAGCTCCGCGGTGGTGATGGTCATCTTCTGGGCGTTGATGATCCGCGCCTGGACGATGCCATAGGAGCTGTCGAACGCACCCTGCGCCGCCTCCAGGGCGGGGGCGATCTTCGCCCGCGCTGCCGCCGGCGCGCCGTTGAGGTCACGGGTCGCGGCCGCGAAGTCAGCGACCACCTCGTCGTGGTAGAGGCTGAGCGCCATCTGGTCGTCGCCGCCGAGATAGCCCTTGATGCTGGCGCGCGTGGCATACCACTGGACGTTGCCCGAGGCGATGAGCGCTCCCGGCACGTCGCGGGCGGCGATCTGAATGAGCGCAGCGGTCTGCGGCAAAGGATCGATGTTGAGCGCCGAGCGGCCCACCACCAGGTCGCTGAGCTTGACGATCCTGGCGATGAGCGCATCGTGCCGCGCTACCGCGTCATCGGCAGACAGCTTGGCTTCGTCGGATTTCAACTGCTGCCAGTCGGTCTTGATGCCCCGCCAGTCGTTCGCGACGCCGAGCCGTGCCCCAACCGCCGCATCGCTGTCGTCGACTTGTGCCATCAGCTTGTCGATCTCGGCCTCCGAGGCCGCAAGCTCATCGCGGTGTGAGGCGTCGCCGGTGAGCACGGCGAAGAGGAGGCTGCGGTGATTGGCCACATCCGCCAGCACCGCGCCGACCTGGTGAGCGTAGTCCGCGCCCGCGAGCTCGTTGCGGGCCTGCGCCACCTCGCTGTTGGTGGCGCTCAGGTAGAAGACTCCGAGCAGCGCGGTCGGCACCGTCATCGCGGCGACGAGCAGCGCCAGCTTCTGCCACAGCTTCAAACGGTTGAGGAGTTGCATAGTTACCTCTAAACCTCGATCCATTCGCCGCCGGCGGCGCGGCGGCTTTCCGGCTGCGCCTTTCTGGGCGCGGCCTGGGGGGCGTTCCTGGCGCCGGACACCTGCGGCGTCGCGGACTGTTGCGCGACAGCCGCGCTCTCCGCGCCGGTGTCGTACCGGCCGAGCATGTCGTTGAGCTCGCGTACCTGTCCGGCCATGGATTGCGAGGCGGCGGTCGCCTCCTCGACGAGCGCGGCGTTCTGCTGGGTGAGCTCGTCCATCTGCACCACCGCGCGATTGACCTGCTCGATGCCCGAGGACTGCTCACGCGAAGCGGCGGCGATCTCGGCGACGATGTCGGAGACCTTCTTCACCGAGGTGACGATCTCGCCGAGCGTGCGGCCGGACTGGGTCACCAGGCCCGAGCCGTCCTCCACCTTCCTGACACTGTCCTCGATCAGGCTCTTGATCTCCTTGGCGGCGGTCGCGGAGCGCCCGGCCAGGCTGCGCACCTCGCTCGCGACCACGGCGAAGCCGCGTCCCTGCTCGCCGGCGCGCGCCGCCTCGACCGCGGCGTTGAGCGCCAGCAGGTTCGTCTGGAAGGCGATCTCGTCGATGACGCCGATGATGTCGGCGATCTTCTTCGCCGAGTCGTTGATCCCGGACATTGCGTCCACGGCTTTGCCCACCACGGCGCCGCCCTGCTCGGCCTGATCCCGCGCCGCGAGGGCGAGCTGATTCGCCTGCGCCGCGTTGTCGGCGTTCTGCTTGACGGTCGTGGTCATCTCCTCCATGGAGGAGGCGGTTTCCTCGAGCGAGGACGCCTGTTCCTCGGTGCGCAGCGACAGGTTCGAATTGCCCGCGGTGATCTCCTCGGCGCCCATTGCAATCTCACGGCCCGAGCTCTTCACCCGCGAGACGATCTCGACCAGGCTCTCAGCCAGGCGATTGACGCCGGCTCCCAAGCCCTGGAAGAAGCCGGATTTGTCGGCAAGATCGATGCGGCGGCTGAGATCGCCACCGTTCACGGCGTCGAGCACGGCCTGCAGCTCCGCTTCCACGCGCACCTCCTGGGTGCGCTGGGTCCATTCCATGACGGTGCCCAGCCGCTCGCCGCGCTCGCCCGTCACGGGGTTGGTGACGGTGCGGAAGGCGAGCCCACCCAGCGCGCGCTCCTCCACGCGCTTGCCGCTGAGCGCCTCGAGAACGCGGCGCTCGCCGGCCGGATCGGCCGACAGTGTCTCGAGGCTCGAGCCGCGCAGTCGCGCGGCGTCAAAGGCCGGCAGCGAGCTGCGGATCTGCGCGGCGTGCCGCTCGAAGGTCGCCTGGGCGGCGTCGTTGAGATAGATGATCCGATGGCCGGCGTCGGCCAGCACCACGCAGGTCGAGGCTTTGTCGAGCGCATGGCGGACGCGCGAGTTCTCTGCGGCCACGGCGCGTTCGTTCTCGATCTGGCCGCGCAGCTTGTCCTGCATCAGTGCGAGCGCCCGCAGCACCTGCCCGGCCTCGTCCTCGCGGCGGGTGTCGATCTGGTTGTCGTAGCGGCCTGCTGCGATGTGCTCGAAGACACCGATGGCGCGCGTCAGCGGCCGCGAGAGCGAGAGCCTCACGAGTCTCGCCACAGCCAGCGCCGCGGCCAACGCGAGGAGGGCGAAGAGGGCGGTGACATCGCGGTATATGGCGATGGAGAACGCACGTGCGCCGAGGGTGGATGTGGCGGCGCTCAGGCTGTCGGCGGCGAGCTTCTGCAAGGCGTGACTGGCGGGTATGCCGGCGTCGTAGATCGCTGCGCCGCTGACCTTGAGACTCGACGCCTTGACGACTTGCGAGTCGACCGCACCGTCGAAGTCCCCAAAGAACTGCACTGCCGCGTCGAGGTCGCTCCGCAGCGGCGCGGCCACTTGCGGCGGCAGCTTCGCCAGCCCGGCTCGGATCTGGTCGAATTGCGACAGCACGCGGCTGCGGTAGATCGCGATGCCCATCTGATCGTCGCCACCCAGATAGCTCTTGGCGGCGGCATCGACCGCGAAGCGGCGCATGCCGTCGGCCTGAGCGAGCGCGGTCGACGCGTATTCGGAACCGATCTCGAGCAGGGTGCGGGTCGTCTGATCGGAGTCAGAGGCGACTCGCGAGCCGACCGCGACGGCGGCGCCGAGCTGGTTCAAGCCGCCGTTCAACGCCTCGTTGGCGGCGGCGACCTGGGAGGGGGACTGGGTCAAAGTCGCCGCGGCTGCGGCGTTCCACTGCGAGCGCAGCGTGGCGACATCCGCGCTGACTCCGTAGAGCTCGCCCAGCCGGCCGCTGACCTCTTCGAGGCGGCCCATTGTCGTGTCGACCTCCCGCTGCTCGGCCAGTACGGCGGCACGGCGGCCCGTATCGCCGCTTGCGAACACGAATGCGCGGGCGCCGTGCGTCAGCAGGCTCGAGCGCAGAGTGTCGATGGCCTGCAGGAAGCCGACTCCCTGCAGCTCGCCGCGTACCTGGCTCAGGTCCCCGTCCATGGTGGTGAAATAGAAGAACCCGACCAGGACCGCCGGCACCAGCTGGGCCAGCACCAGGGCCCCCAGCTTCTGCCAGAGATTCAGACGTTTGAGCACCAGTTTGTTCATGAGGGGGACTCAGGCGCTGCGCGCTGAACGCACAGCTCCCATGGATGAGGCTCTCGGGGTGCGCAGCGCGTGCGCCATGTCGTGTCCGACTCGATAGCGCCCCATGTTCTCGCTCAGCTCGCGGGCCTGGCCGGCCATGTTCTGCGCCGCCGCCGTCGCTTCCTCCACCAGGGCGGCGTTCTGCTGCGTGAGGGCGTCCATCTGCACGACGGCGCGATTGACCTGCTCGATGCCGGCCGACTGCTCCCGCGAGGCGGCGGCGATTTCGGCGACGATGTCGGAGACTTTCTTCACTGAAGCGACGATCTCCTCGAGCGTGTGACCGGACTGGGTGACGCGCGCCGAGCCGTCCTCGACTTTGCGCACCGAATCCTGGATGAGACCCTTGATCTCCTTGGCGGCGGTGGCGGAGCGGCCGGCGAGACTGCGGACCTCGCTCGCGACTACCGCGAAGCCGCGGCCCTGCTCACCGGCACGGGCCGCCTCGACGGCGGCATTGAGTGCCAGCAGGTTGGTCTGGAAGGCGATCTCGTCGATCACGCCGATGATGTCGGCGATCTTCTTCGAGGACTGTTTGATGTCGGACATGGCCGCCACGGCCTGATTCACCACCACGCCGCCGCGCTCGGCCTGGTCGCGGGCCGCGAGGGCGAGCTGGCTCGCCTGGACCGCGTTGTCGGCGTTCTGCTTGACCGTGGTCGTCATCTCCTCCATCGAGGAGGCGGTCTCCTCGAGTGAAGCGGATTGCTCCTCGGTGCGCCGCGAGAGGTTGCCATTGCCCGCGGAGATCTCCTCCGCCGAGCGGTTCACCTCGGTGGCCGTGGATCTGATGCCGCGGACGAGGCCGGCCATGCTCTCGAGGAGCGTATTGATGCCCTCGGCCATGGCGCGCAGCTCGGGGCTGTCGAGGCGCGCATCGAGGCGGCGGGTGAGGTCGCCCTGCGATGCGGCGTTGATGACCTCGCGGGTCTCCTCGACGATGTTTCTGCTGACGCTCATTTGAATTCTTGCTCCGATCAGGCGGCGCTCGCGGCCAGCGCCTCGTCGCCGTCTGCGTCGGCGGCGAGGGCGAGGTCACGGCCGATGAGGCGATCGATGTCGAGCAGCACCACCATGCGTTCGGCGACCGACACCAGCCCGCGGATGTACTCGGTGGCGGAGCGCGAGCCGAGCTCGGGCGCCGGTTTCACTTCCGCGGAGTTGACATCGACCACGTCCGAGACACCGTCGACGACGACCCCGAAATCACGCCGCCCGGCCGGGGTGTTGACCGACATCACGATGATCACCGTCACCGTGGTGTACTCGGCGCGCTCGAGCGCGAAGCGCATCCGCAGATCGACGATGGGGACGATCGAGCCGCGCAGGTTCAGCACGCCGAGGACGTGCGCCGGCGCGTGGGGGATCTTGGTCACCGCGGACCAGCCGCGGATCTCCTGCACGCGCAGGATGTCGACCCCATAGGTCTCGTTGCCGAGCACGAAGGTCAGAACCTGGTCAGATCCGTTAGTGGTCATGATTGTGATGCCTCGCCTTCACCGCCATGGGCCTCACGCCGCCACCCGCATGGATGCGGCGCGGATCAGCCCCGGCACATCGAGAATGAGCGCCACCGAGCCGTCGCCGAGGATCGTCGCGCCCGAGACGCCCTCGATGTGCCCGTAGTTGGCTTCCAGAGACTTGATGACCACCTGCTGCTGTCCCAGCAGGTCGTCGACGAACAGGCCCACGCGCCGTCCATCGCCTTCGGCGACTACGACCAGGCCCTCGTGCAGCGCGCGCGATCGCGGCTCGACACCGAAGAGCTCGTGCAGGCGGATGATCGGCAGATAATCGCCGCGGAATGAGAGCACCTCGCTGTGGCCCGAGAGCCGGGTGACCCCGCTCGACTTGAGCTGCATCGACTCGACGATGGAGATGAGCGGCACGATGTAAGTCTCGGTGCCCACCGCGACGGACTGGCCGTCGACGATGGCGAGCGTGAGGGGCAGGGTGATCATGAATCGCGAGCCGCGACCGGGGTCGCTCCTGACGTCGATCTTGCCGCCGAGCTCCTTCACGTTGCGGCGGACGACATCCATCCCTACCCCGCGTCCGGACACATCGGTGGTCTTCTCCGCGGTGGAGAACCCGGGGACGAATATCAGCTCGTAGACCTCGGCATCCGTCAGCGAATCGCTGGCGCCGACGAGCCCGCGGGCACGGGCCTTGGCGAGAATGCGCTCCTTGTCGAGGCCACCGCCGTCGTCGCTCACCTCGACGGCGATGTTGCCGCCGCGATGACAGGCGTCGAGATGCACGGTACCGGCGGCGGACTTGCCGGCCGCGGTCCGCGCTTCCGGCGACTCGATGCCGTGATCGATGCTGTTGCGGACGAGGTGCACCAGCGGGTCGCCGATCTTCTCGAGCACGGTCTTGTCGAGCTCGGTCTGCTCGCCGGTGAGCTTGAGCTCGATCTGCTTGCCGAGGCGCTGCGCCAGGTCGCGCACCATCCGCGGGAAGCGGCTGAAGACGAAGCTGATCGGCAGCATGCGCACCCGCATGACGCTCTCCTGCAGCTCGCGCATGTTGCGCTCGAGCTGGGCGAGGCCGCCGCGCAGCTTCTCCGCATCCGGCCCGTCGAAATGCGAGCCGAGCTGGCTCAGCATCGCCTGGGTGATCACGAGCTCGCCGACGGTGTTCATGAGCTCGTCGATCTTCTCGACGCTTACTCGTATGGAGCCCGAGTCACCGAGCCCGCTCATCGACGCTTCCTGCTTCCCGGGAGCATCAGGGCGAGGAGGCGACGGCGCCGCTGCCGCCTGGTGTGCGGTCTGCATCGGCGTCGGCGCGGCGGTCTGCGGCGGTGGCGCCGGGGCCACTGCCGGTGTCGCAGTCTGCGTCTCACCCGGCAGCCGCTCGACTGTCAGGTCGCAATCCCCCTCGGCCCATTCGAACACCTGTCTGATCGCCTCCTCGGATACTTCACCGGGAAGCTCGAGCGACCATGCAAGGTAACAGTCCTGGGGATTGACCTCCGCCAGCGGCGGCAGCATCTGCGCATCGACCCGCACCTGCAGCTCACCGAGCGCGGCCAGCTCGCGCAACATGCGCAGCGGGTCATTGCCGCGCGCCAGCAGCTCGCGGTAGGGATGAAAGCGGATTCGCCAGCGCGGCGACGGCGCGGCGGACGGCGCGGCAGGGGTGGGGACGGCGGCAGACACTGCTGCCACCGTAGCGTGCGGCTCCTTCTTGGCAATCGCGACTTCCAGGTCAAACTGCAGGTCGGATACCCGCTGCGCGTCGATCGGCTGCTTCGCCTGCACCGCGCGCAGCATGGCGCGCAGGACGTCGACCGACTTCAGCAACAGGTCCGATACCGCGACGCTCACCGCCATCGCGCCGCTGCGCAGCTCATCGAGCAGCGTCTCGAGGCTGTGAGTGAAGGAGGCAATCTCCGAGAATCCGAACGTCGCGCTGCCGCCCTTGATGGAATGCGCGACGCGGAAGATGGTGTTGATCAGCTCCGCCTCGGGCGAGCCGACATCGAGCTTCAGCAGCGCCGCCTCCATGGCATCGAGCGCCTCGAAGCTCTCTTCGAAAAAGGCCGCATGAAACTGTGTCAGATCGACGGTCATCAGCCGGCCTCTCCCGGAAGCTCGAGCATGGCGCGCAGGCCCAGAAGGCCGGCCGCCGTCTCCAGGGCGCACGCGCGGCCGCGCCACGCGACCGCGCGGCCAGCCGTACGACGATCGCGGACGAAGGCGGCAAGGAGTTGCAGACCCGCCGTGTCGATGCGCTGCAGAGCGCTCACATCGAGGGTGACCGGCGTCGACTCCTGCAGCCGGCGACCCAGCTCCGATTTGAGAGCCTCGGCCTCGGCTACCGTGCACTCGGCGGCCAGGAGCAGCGATCCGTCCCCGTGGGCACGCTTCGCGGCAGGTTTCGCTGCCGCAGCCTTGCCCCGGTTGGCGGCCGTACGCCGTGGCGCCGCGCCGGGCTTCGCGGACCGGGAGCGCGCGCGTTTCTTGACCGGCGTCTGCTGCTTGCGGATTGTCATAATCTGGTTGGCGCGCGCGGATTCGGGGCGTGACTGCCGGTACAGCGCCGGTATCGGCCCCTGTGACGCGGCTCTTGAGTTGACCCCTATGAAACTTGACGCAGTTCCGCAGCGTGCGGTCCGTGCAGCCGTTTGACGAGCTCGGCCTCCGCGAGCGTCAATCCACACCCCGACATCAGCTCTTCGCGGCTCGCGCCGCCGCGCGCCAGCCGAATCGCGATCTGGTAGCCGGGTGAGGGCACGTGGGCGGCGGGGACCGGCCCGGCGGGACGCTCCAGGCGCTCGTTGAGCGCCGTAACGATGGACTTCGTCGCATCCACCCGCACCTCGAGCTCCGCGAGCCGCTGCAGCACGATTTGTGTCTGCGCGAGGACCTCGGCGGTCTGCCGGCGCGTGGCGCGGCGCCAGGCCGTGAAGCTGACGGCGGCGACGACGAACGAGAATACGAGAAACACCGCGCGTCCCGCGAGGAGCAGGAAATCGGCGGAAGGCAGGTTCATGCGCGACGGCTCCTGTGATCCAAGTCACATGACACGTCCGCGGTGTCGGAATTCCGGCGCTGCGCGGTGCGTGTCAGGACTTATCGTGCAGGAACCGTGCCATTGGAGGCGACGGAATTGGCGTTGGGCAGCCAGTTAGGATCGGACGAGCCGCCGGGCTCGGTGGAGAGTATGACGACCGTCACGCGGCGGTTGGCGTTGCGTCCCTGCGCAGTCAGATTGTCGGCTACCGGGTGCTGTTCGCCGAAACCGACGACCGCCAGGCGGTCGCTGGCAACGCCGCGATCCGAGAGCACGTGCACTACGCTGCCGGCGCGTGCGGCCGAGAGCTCCCAGTTGGAATAGAACTGTGTCGTGCGGATCGGCACATTGTCGGTGAATCCTTCGACGCGGACCGGATTGGGGAAGCGCGCCAGCACGTCCGCGAGGCGCTGGATGATGTCGACCGCGCTCGGCGCGAGGCGCGCGCTGCCGCTCGGGAAGAGAATGTCGGTGCGGATCTCGACTTCGATCCAGGACCGCTTGCGGCGCACCACCACCAGGTTCTTCTTCACCAGTCCGCCCATCGCTTTGGCGACATCGTCGGCCACCTTCGAGAGCATGATGGCGGCGGCCTGGGACTGCGCAGCGTGCGCGGCGTCCTGTGCCGGGCTGGAAGCGTCCTTGACGCCGTTGTCGGCGCCAGTTGGCGGAATGTTGTTGTGTTCGAGCGCGTTCGGGATCGGGGTGGACATGGCGATCGGCACCGGGGCAAGGAGCGCGCGCGGCTGGCCCTTGAGCATGGCCTGCTGCACGATGCTGACGCGGATGTCGGCCCCGGAGCCCGCCTGCTTGTGGCCGACCTGAACCGGCTCGAGCGTGCGCGGCGTGCCGCGAAACGCCGCATAGAGCGAGTCGGAAAGGACGCGGTACTTGCCCGCGTTCACCGAGGAGATCGAGTACATCACCACGAAGAAAGCGAGCAGCAGCGTCAGCAGGTCGCCGTAGGGGATCGCCCAGCGCTCGTGGTTCTCGTGCTCCTCGTGGTGGCGTTTTTTTCTGCGCGACACTATGAGCTCCTAATGCAGGTAACCCTGCAGCTTGGCCTCGATCGCCCGCGGGTTCTCGCCCTGCGCGATGCACATCATGCCGTCGATGATCATCTCGCGAAACTGTGTCTGGCGATGAATGATGCCCTTGAGCTTGTTGGAGACCGGCAGGAAGAAGAGGTTGGCGAGGCTGATGCCGTAGATCGTGGCGACGAACGCGGAGGCGATTCCGGCGCCGAGCTTGGCCGGATCGGTGAGATTCTGCAGCACGGCCATGAGGCCGAGCACCGCGCCGATGATGCCGAGAGTCGGCGAGTAGATGCCGGCGCCCTCGAACATCTTCGCCGCCGTGACGTCGGCGTGCTCGCGCACGCTGAGCTCCACGTACATGGCGTTGCTGATCGCCTCGGGCTCGCTGCCATCGACCACGAGCTGCAGCGCCTTCTGCACGAACGGGTCGGTCTCTTTCGCGATCAGCGGCTCGAGCCCGAGCAGCCCCTGCTTGCGCGCGGTGTTGCTCCAGTCGACGATCTTGGTGATGATCTGCTTGCCGTCGCGCGGCGGCGGCTTGATGATCCACGGGAAGATCTTGAGCGCATGCTTCATGACCGGCAGCGGCGTCTGCACGCAGGTCGCCGCGATCGTGCCGACGCCCACCACCATGAGGGCCTCGGTGGAGACGAGCGCCATGAGCCCGGCGCCGCGCAACACGGCCCCGAGGAGCACGGCGTTGGCGGCGAGCACCAGTCCGACGATGCTCAGGATATCCATCGGCGCCCCTTACATGCCAAGGCCGGACAGCAGCTCATCCACATCTGTCTGGCCTGAGGCGACGTCTCCCTTCGTGACTCCGGGGACGACCGGTCCGTGGCTGTTGTCCGGGTTATCGCCGAGCGTGGTGTGCTCGACCAGGTCTCCCGACAGCTTGGTGAGGCTCGCCAGTGCTTCCTCCAGCTCCTGCACCAGCTTGATGACACTGCGGATGATCTGACCCGTCAGGTCCTGGTAGCCCTGCGCGAGCAGCACGTCGGCGAGATTCTTGCGGATCTGCTCCGAGTCGCTGCGCACCGCGGGCAGGAACGCCTCCACCGCGCGCACCACCGGCAGAAACGCGTCTATCGAGCGGACGGCGCCCTCGAAGCCGCTGCCGGACGGACGGTCCCGGTACGTCCGCAGGGAGACGATGAGAGAGCTGGCCTCGCGTTGGGTGCGCTCGGCGAGCGGCCCTGATTTCTCGACCAGATCGAGCGTGCGGTGCGCGGCTTCGTCGGTCATCTTGATGACGTGCGAGAGCCGGCTTCTCGCATCCGGAATCTCGTTCTCGGCAATGTCCGCGAGGCGTGACTCGATGCTGAAGCGCTCGAGCGCCTGCTGCAGGCCGCCGGTCAGGCGGCGGATCTCGGTGAGCGTCGCCGGCTCGCGCATGCGCACGATGTGATCGACGGCGTTGAAGAATGCCGTCTCGTCACCCGCGCGCAGTGCCTCCGACAGGGCCTCCACGCAGGCACCGTATTCGAGTTTCAGTACTTGGAAATTCGACATGACAGTCTCACTTTCCCGTGCCGAGGATCTTGTCGAGCTTCTCTTTGAGAGTCTCGGCGGTGAAAGGTTTGATGACGTAGCCGTTCACGCCCGCCTGCGCCGCCTCGATGATCTGCTCGCGCTTGGCTTCCGCGGTCAGCATGAGCACCGGCATCTTGGCGAGCTTGGCGTCGGCGCGCACGGCTTTGATGAGCTCGAGACCGGGCATGTTGGGCATGTTCCAGTCGGTGATGAGGAAATCGAAGTCACCGGCCTGCAGCATGGGCAGTGCCGTCTTGCCGTCATCCGCCTCGGCGACGTTGGGATAGCCGAGATCGTGCAGCAGGTTCTTGATGATGCGTCGCATGGTCGAGAAATCGTCGACCACCAGGAATTTCAGTTCTTTGCTCACTGCCTGCCTCGTGTCGTTGCACCCGTGCCGGCGGTGCCGTCACGCCAATCCGCCAGCCGCGCCTTGAGCCGCACCAGCGCCTGCCCGTGGAGCTGGCAGGCGCGCGATTCGGTCACTTTCAACACCGCACCGATCTCCTTGAGGTTGAGTCCTTCGCTGTAATAGAGCGACATCACCAGCTTCTCGCGCTCCGGCAACCCGTCGATGGCCTGCGCCAGCGCTTCCCGGAATCCTTCCTCCGCGGTCTCCCGGAACGGATCGGCCGCGCCCTCGGCCGTCGCCGCCGTCGTATCGTCGAGCGCCGCCAGGCGACAGCTCGCCGCATCCTGCACGATGGCGTGATACTCCTCGAGCGGTACTCCGAGCCGCTCGGCGATCTCCGTATCGCGCGCGTCGCGCCCCGTGCTGCGCTCGATCTCCTGCACGACCGCCGCCACCGCGCGCGCCTTGCGATGCACCGAGCGCGGTGCCCAGTCGAGCTTGCGCAGCGCATCGATCATGGCGCCGCGGATGCGGATGCCGGCATAGGTCTCGAAGCTGGCACCGCGATTGGGCGCATAGTTCGACGCCGCCTCCAGCAGCCCCAACATGCCCGCCTGCATCAGATCGTCCACCTCCACGGAGGGCGGCAACCGGCCGACCAGGTGGTAGGCGATCCGCTTCACCAGCTCCGCGTGCCGCGTCACCAGCTCGCTCGCTTCCTGCGGCGCGCGGCGAGTGCCGTATGCGCTCGCCGCATTCATGGCACCACTTCCAGCCGTACCGCGTTCCGCCGCACCAGCCGCTCCACGAAAAACTCGATATTCCCGCGCGGACCGGGGGGCACCGGCCATGTATCGGCCACGGTAGCCAGTTTCTTGAACGCCCGTGCCGCGGGACTCGACGGATAGCCCTCGAGCACCGGGCGCTGCTCCCGTACCGACCGCCGCAGGTACTCGTCCTCGGGGATCTCGCCCGCGAATTCGAGCACAACATCGAGGAAGCGTGCCGTGACGCGCTCGAAGCGGCGAAAGAGCTCGGCGCCGGCGCCCGGCGCGCGCATCCGGTTGGCGAGCACGCGGAAGCGGTTGACGCCATGATTGCGACTCAGGACCTTGACGAGCGCATAAGCGTCGGTTAACGAGGCCGGCTCGTCGCAGATCACGACCAGGACCTGCTGTGATGCCTGTGAGAACTGCAGTACGCCCGGGGCGATTCCGGCCGCCGTGTCCACGATGAGCACGTCCAGGCGCGCCGCGAGCGCGCTGAAGGCACGCACCAGGCCCAAGTGCTCGGTGGCGCCCATGCTGGCGAGATCGGCCGCGCCCGATGCCGCCGGCACGACCTGAAATCCCTGGGGCGCCTCCACGATGACCTCGTCCAGCGTGCGCTCCCCGGAGATGACGTGAGCGAGCGTGTACCGTGGCGAGAGCCCGAGGAAAACGTCGGCGTTGGCCAGTCCCAGATCGCCATCGAGCAGCACCACTCGCTGGCCGGCGTTGGCGAGTGCCATGGCGAGATTGACCGCGACGCTGGTCTTGCCGACGCCCCCCTTGCCCCCGGTGACGGCGATCACGCGCACTGGCTGCCCGAGGGACTCGAGCTTGGAGTTGTTGATGAGACTGAGCTCAGGTCGTCGCATTTGAGAGTCTTCCAAATCTTCGTCGCAGCAGATCTTCGTCGGCAGCCGCACCGCTCGTCTTGGCGAGCCGCACGGCGAGAGACACCAGCTCCAGCGATCTCGCCGGCCGCAGGTCCTCGGGCACGCGTTGGCCGTCGCTGGTGTAGGAAAGTGGCAGCCGTGCGCGGATGAGCACGGAGAGCGCACCGCCGAGGCTCGCCGCCTCATCCAGCTTGGTGAGCAGGCACGAGGCCGGGTTGGCGGGCCGGAAGCGTTGCACCGTTTCCTCGAGCACGCCCGCCTGAGCGCAGGCCGCGAGCACGAGCGCCGTCTCCAGCTTCGAGTTGCAGTTGGCGAGCGTCGCGAGACGCGGCCCGAGCTGCGCATCGCGCAGGCTCGAGCCCGGAGTGTCGATCAAAACCAGGCGGTGGCGCTCGAGCCGCGTGAGCAGATCGGGGAGGGCCTCGAACCGCTCCGGCACGTGCACCGGCACGCCGAGCAGCTGACCGAGAGCCTGCATCTGGTCTTGTGCGCCGATGCGGACGTTGTCGCAGGCAACCAGTGCGAGGTCATTCACGCCGTGTCGCAGTATCCAACGCACCGCGATCTTGGCGAGCATGGTCGTCTTGCCGACGCCGGTGGCGCCCACGAAGGCGACGCGGCCGCCCGTTTCCAGCCAGCGATCGCCCGTCACCAGCAGGTACTGCGACAGGCCTGCGAGCGCAAAGCGGCGGCCCTGGGTGAGATCCACCGCCTGATCGAGCTGGCCGACCAGGTGGTCGGCGAGGTCCTGGGCGATGCCGATCTCGGTCAGCTCGCGCAGCAGCTCGGTGTGTACGGGCGCGCGCCGCGTGCGGTCGTTCCAGGCGAGCTGCGCGAGTTGGGTCTCGAGCATGCGCCGCAGAGTCTGCAGCTCTTTGCCCATGATCTGCGCGCTGGCTTCAGGAGCCTCAGGCTGCGGGTCGAGCAGAGGCGCCAGAGGCGCGAGCGGCGCCGCGGCTGCGCGCGCCACGGGCGGGGCGGTCTCGAGCACCGGGGCCGCTGCCGGGGGACTGGGTGCCGGAGAGCTGGCGGCGCTGGCAGCTTCGGCGGCGGCCATCAGCGCTGCCTTGCCCATGCCGGCGTCGAAATCCACCGCTACCGTGACTTCGACCCCCTTGGCCAGACGGCGCGACGACAGGATCACGGCGTCCTCTCCCAACTGCTCGCGGATGGCGCGCAGGGCCTGGCGCATGTCGGGTGCCGTATGTCTTACGATCTTCATGTTTACCTGCCGACCGCGGTGACGACGCGGACCTTGCGGTTGTCGGGAATCTCATTCCATGCGAGCACGTGGAGGCTGGGCAGCGCCGCGCGCAGGAAGCGCGACAGCTGCGCGCGCAGCGGCGGCGGCACCAGCAGCACCGGCGCCTCGCCCGAGGCCTCCTGCCGCCGCGATGCTTCGCCGACGCGCTGTTGCAGCCGTTCCGCCAGTCCGGGCTCGAGACCGGGGCTCGTGGAGTTGGCGGCGAGCGAGCCGGTGAGCAGCCGCTCGAGATCCGGCTCGAAGGTGATGACCGGCAGCTCCGCGGCGATGCCGGCGATGTCCTGCACGATCTGGCGCCCGAGGGCGATGCGGACGTGGGACAACAGCACCGCGGCGTCCTGAGAGCGCGGCGCATGCTCCGCCAGTGTCTCGATGATGGTGCGGATGTTGCGGATGGGAATGCGCTCGGCGAGCAGGCTCTGGAGCACGCGCACGACCGTCGACAGGGGCAGCACGCGCGGCACCAGATCCTCCACCAGCTTCGGCGCGCTCTTCGCCAGGCCGTTGAGCAGCTGCTGCACCTCCTCGTGCCCGAGGATCTCGTTGGCGTGCGACTGGATGACGAAGGAGAGATGGGTGGCGATGACCGTGCTCGGGTCGACCACCGTGTAGCCGAGGGCCTGGGCGTGATCGCGGCTCGCCGCATCGATCCAGACCGCCTCCATGCCGAAGGCCGGATCGCGGGTGGCGATGCCCTGCAGCGGACCGAAGACGCGCCCGGCGTTGATGGCGAGCTCCTTGTCGGCATAGATGACGCTCTCGCCGACCGGCACACCGCTCAGGTTGATGCGGTAGACGTTGGGCGCGAGGTCGAGGTTGTCGCGGATGTGTACTGCCGGGATCAGGAAGCCAAGCTCCTGTGACAGCTTGCGGCGCACGCCGCGTACCCTGCCGAGCAGATCGCCGCTCTGGCGCTTGTCGACCAGGGAGACCAGGCGATAGCCGACCTCGAGTCCTATCAGATCGATGGGGCGGACATCCTCCCAGGTGAGCTCTTTGGTTTCCGGCGCCGCCGCCACGGGTTTCGGCGCGGTGGCGGCCACGGCGGTCGCCGTGCGCCTCTTCTTGATGATGTAGGCCGTCGAGCCGCACAGTGTGGCGACGAGTAGGAACGCCACATTGGGCATTCCCGGGATGAGACCCATGACGCCGAGCAAGCCCGCCGCGACCCCGAGCGCCTTGGGATTGCCGAAGAGTTGCCGGCGCAGCTCGCCGCCCATGTCCTGTGAGCGCGACATGCGGGTCACGATGAGGGCCACGGCGGTCGAGAGGAGGAGCGCCGGAATCTGCGCCACGAGACCGTCGCCGATGGTGAGGAGCGTGTAGGTATGGGCAGCGTCCGCCACCGCCATTCCATGGCCGATCGTGCCGATCGCGAGGCCGCCGATGATGTTGATGAGTAGGATCAGGATCCCGGCGATGGCGTCGCCGCGGATGAATTTGCTCGAGCCGTCCATGGCGCCGTAGAAGTCCGCCTCGGCGCGGACCTCGAGGCGGCGGGTGCGCGCCTCGTCCTGGGTGATGAGGCCGGCGTTGAGATCGGCATCGATCGCCATCTGCTTGCCCGGCATGGCATCCAAGGTGAAACGGGCGCTGACTTCGGAGATGCGCCCGGAGCCCTTGGTGACCACCACGAAGTTGATGATCGTGAGGATGATGAACACCACCACGCCGACGGCGAAATTGCCGCCGACCACGAACTCACCGAACGATTGGATGACGTGGCCGGCCGCCTGCGGACCGCTGTAACCGTGGAGCAGCACGACTCGCGTCGAGGCGACATTGAGCGCGAGGCGCAGCAGGGTCGCGAGCAGGAGGACCGTCGGGAAGACGCCGAACTCGATCGGCCGTGAAACGTAAAACACCGCCATCACGATGACGATCGAGAGCGCGATGTTGAAAGTAAAGAGCACATCCAGCGCCATCGGCGGCAGCGGCAGGATCACCATCGCGAGCACGCCGAGGACGCCCACCGGCACGCCGATTCCGGCGCGCAGCAGGTCGCGCCAGGTCGGCATGTTGGGGCTCGTTGTCGTGACGACTGTGCTCATGATCAATGCCGTGTGGCGTCAATGCCGGGGTCGATCGCGGGCGGCTCCGGTGGCCGCGCTCCCGATGTCCGCGCTGCTCTGAGCTGATAGATGTAGGTCAGAACCTGCGCGACAGCCACGTACAGCGTCGTCGGGATCTCACTGCCGATCTCGACGCCCTGGAACAGCGCGCGGGCCAGCGGCGGCGCCTCGAAAATGGGAACGGAGTGCGCGGTCGCGATCTCACGGATGCGGGCTGCCACCAGATCCGCTCCCTTGGCCACGACCAGCGGAGCCCGCATGCGCTTCTCGTCGTAGCGCAGCGCCACGGCGAAGTGCGTCGGGTTGACGACGACGACGTCCGCCTTGGGGACGTCCTGCATCATCCGGCGCTTGGCGATCTCGCGCTGTGCCCGGCGGATGCGGCCCCTCACCTCGGGCGCACCCTCGCTCTGCTTCATTTCCTCCTTGATCTCGTCGCGGCTCATCTTGAGGTTCTCGGTGTACTGGTAGAGCTGCCAGGGCACATCGACCGCCGCGATGAGGACGAGCCCGCCGGAGACGGCGAGCAGGGCGTTGGAGGCGAGGCTCGCGGCCTGCGCGATGCCCGCGCGCAGCGGCACCGCCCCGAGCGCGAGCAGCTGCGTCGATTGTTTGTGCAGTACCGCCACCGCGACGGTGGCGACGACCAGGAATTTCGCGAAAGCCTTGCCGAGCTCGACCGCGCCTCGGGCGGAGAAGAAGCGGCCGAACCCCTCGATCGGGTCGAGGCGCGTGAAATCGGGCACCAGTGTTTCGAAGCTGAGGTTCCAGCCGCCGACGGCGAAGGGCGCGAGCAGGGCGGCGAGGAGTGTGAGGCCGAAGACCGGTGCGCAGGCCATCAGCGCACGTACCAGCTCGGTACCGGCCGTCGCGAGCGCGAGCCCCGGGTCCACTGCCTCGGCAGGTGCGACGCTGAGGGCGGACTTGGTGATGTCGAACAGTGCGGCGCCGAGCGAGCCGCCGAGGAAATGCAGGCTACCCGCGGCGACGAGCAGCACCGCCGCCGCATTGGCCTCGGCGGAGCGCGGCACCCGGCCTTCCTGCCGGGCTTCCTCGATCCGCTTGCCTGTCGGTCGTTCTGACCGTTCCTGATCGTTCTCGGCCATGCGTCAGGCTCCGCTCAGGCGGCGCGTGAAATCGAGCGCCACGGCGAGCAGGCGGATGAAGCTCGACTCGAGCGCGGGCAGGCTGGCGAGGATCACGACCAGTCCCAGGACGAGCGAGAGCGGCAGCCCCACCGAGAAGATGCTGAGCGTCGGCGCGGCGCGGCTCACCACCCCGAACGCGAGGTTGGTGACGAGGAGCGCGGTGACGCCCGGCAGTGCCACGGCGAGGGCGCCGGAGAAGAGCTCCGAGCCCCAGTTGACCACTGACCAGAGACCGTTGGCGCCGAGACCCGTGGTGCCGATCGGCAGGGTATGAAATCCATCCACCAGCATGCGGATGAGCGCGAGATGCCCGTCCAGCACGAGAAAAATGAGAGTCACGAGTATGGAGTAGAGCTGGCTGACCGTCGGTGTGCTGGCGCCGCTCTGCGGATCGAGGTTGAAGGCCAGGGAGAGGCCCATGCTGTTGCCGAGCATCTCGCCGCCCAGAGACACGGCGTCGAAGAGGATATTCAGCGAGAAGCCGAGCGCTGCGCCGATGATGATCTGCTGGATCGTGATCACGACGCCCGCCGCGGAGAGAGGCGTCACGTCAGGGATCGTCACGAGCGGCGCGACCAGAAACGTCACGGCCCCGGCAAGCACGATCCGCACGCGCGCCGGCACCGATGAGGTGCCGAATGCCGGCGCCACCATGAAGCAGGAGCCGATGCGCACGAACGGCCAGAAGAGCTCGAGGAGCCAGCCGTCCAGTTGTTGTCCCGTTACGGTGATCATGGCGTCTGGCGCGGCCTCAACTGATCAGTCCCGGGATGCTCATGATGAGCTCGCGCGTGTATCCGATGAGCGTCTTCAGCATCCAGGGGCCGACGATGGCGATGGTCACGGAGATCGCGATCAGCTTCGGGATGAAGGACAACGTCATTTCGTTGATCGAGGTCGCGGCCTGAAAGGCGCCGACCAGGACGCCGGTGAGGAGCGCCGCCAGCAGCAGGGGCGCCGCCAGGGCGAGGGTCATCTCGAGGGCCCGGCTGCCGATGGCCATGATGGTGTCAGGTGTCATGGTGCAAGCGGACTCAGTGATAGAAGCTCTGGGCCAGGGTGCCCATGACGAGGGTCCAACCGTCGACGAGCACGAACAGCATCAGCTTGAAGGGCAGGGAGATGAGCACGGGAGAGACCATCATCATGCCCATGGACATCAGCACGCTGGCCGTCACGAGGTCGATGATCACGAACGGGATGTAGAGCAGGAAGCCGATGATGAAGGCGGTCTTGAGCTCGCTGGTGACGAAGGATGGCACCAGCACGCTGAAGGGCACATCGAGAGGCGTCGCGTAGCCTTTGCCGCCGGCGATGTGCACGAAGGTGGCGATGTCGTTCTCGCGGGTCTGGCGCAGCATGAATTCCTTCAGCGGCACTTCGGCGCGTGAGAGTGCGGTGGCGGCGTCGATGGTGCCTGCGGAATAGGGCTGGTAGGCGACCTCGTTGATGCGGTTGATGACGGGGGTCATCACGAAGAAGGTCAGGAAGAGGGCCAGGCCCAGCAGGACCTGATTGGGAGGGGTCTGGCCGGCGCCCAGGGCTTGGCGCAGGATGCTCAGGACGATCATGATGCGGGTGAAGGCCGTCATCATCAGCAGGATCGCGGGCAGCAGGGAGAGCGCGGTCAGGAGCGCCAGGACCTGCAGAGTCAGAGTGTAGGTTTGGCCGCCGCCGGCGGCTGTTTGGACGGCGAAGGCGGGGATGCCGGGCGTGGGGGCTGCTGCGGCGCTGGCGACGACCGGCAACAGTACCAGAGCAAAGGGCAGGAACTTGCGCGGCATCTTCACTTTCCCAGGCTCCGTTTGAGCAGGGCGCTGAATGATGCCGCGGGGGCGATAGCAGTCGTGGATCTCGGGACCTCGACGGGGTCACGGAGGACGTGGAGGGGAGTTACGCGGCCGGGGGCTACGCCTACCAGGACTTGCTCGGTACCGACCTTGAGGAGGACGGCGCGCTCCTTAGGACCGAGGGGGACGTCGGCGAGGACGTCGATCGCGTTGCCTACTCGGCTGCCGAAGCCGCGCATGCGACGGGCCAGCCAGGCGACCGCGAAGATTGCGGCCAGTACGGCTAGCAGAGCGAAGGTGACGGACGCGAGTCCGCCCGCGCCGACGGGCGCCACGGTGTTGGCGGCGTGCGGTGCGGCGAAAAGGTGGTTCATCTGAGCTTGCGCAGGCGCTCGGCCGGGCTGATCACGTCGGTCAGGCGGATGCCGAAGCGCTCGTTGACGACGACTACCTCGCCGTGCGCGACCAACGTCCCGTTTACGAAGACATCCAGGGGCTCGCCGGCGGCACGCTCGAGCTCTACTACGGAGCCCTGGTTGAGTTGCAGAAGGTTGCGGATGGGGATGCGTGTGCGTCCCACTTCCATGGAAAGCGTTACCGGGACGTCGAGGATGACCTCGAGGTTGACGTCGCCGTTGGCTCCCGGCGCGCCATCTTCGGTGAGCTCTTCGAGCTCGGCGGGGCGTGCCTCGGCAGGATTTGCGGACATGGGGGACCTCAGTTGCTCTCGTTACTTGCCTGCTGCGGGGGATTCGACGCGGGGCTTGCCGCGGCGGATTCGTTCCTGGACCTTGACGGCCTGGCGGCCGCGCGAGATGCCGAGGCCGCCGCGGAATACCGGGACGTCCTCGGCGACGAGCGTTACCTTGCCGGAGAAGTCGCACGGCAGTACGTCGCCGGACTTCATGTTGAGGAGCTCGGCCAGGGTGAGCGAGGATCGTCCGAGGATGGTGGTGAGCTCGATCTCCGCGTCCTCCATCTCCTCCTGCAGGCAGCTCAGCCAGCGCTCGTCCTTTTCGACACGATCGCTCGCGATGCCCGCGTCGAGTATCTCGCGCAGCGGCTCGATCATCGAATAGGGCATCGTTACGTGCAGGTTGCCGCCCGCGCCGTCGAGCTCCATATGGAAGCTGGTGACGACCACGATCTCCGATGGCGAGACGATGTTGGCGAAATGCGGGTTGATCTCGGAGTTCAGGTACTCCAGCTCGATGGCCGCGACGTGCGACCAGGCCTCGCGAAGGTCCGCGAAGACGCTGCGTAGCACGATGTGAATGATGCGCTGCTCGGTAGCCGTGAACTCGCGGCCCTCGATCTTGGCGTGGCGGCCGGTGCCGCCGAAGAAGTTGTCGACCACCGCGAACACGAGCTTCGGATCGAGCACGACCAGCGCCGTGCCGCGCAAGGGGTTGATCTTGACGAGATTGAGGCTGGTCGGTACGTGCAGGGTGTGCACGTACTCGCTGAATTTCTTGATCTCGACGGCGCCGACCGAGATTTCCGGCGAGCGGCGCAGCAGATTGTAGAGGCTGATGCGGTTCAGGCGGGCGAAGCGATCGTTGATCATCTCCAGCGTGGGCATGCGCCCGCGCACGATGCGCATCTGGTTGTTGAAATCGTAGGACCGCACTTCGCCGGGCACCGGCTGTGCCTCGGTGCTCACCGCGCCTGTGTCCACGCCGTGGATCAGCGCGTCGATCTCGGCCTGATCGAGAATCTTCTCTTGGCTCATGGGTGATCCGCGCCCGTTACTGCATCACGAAGCTCGTGAAGTAGACGGCCTCGACCAGCTTGGGGTCGCCGCCCGCCTGCACGAGGTCCTTGCGGATGGCCGCGAGCGCATCGGCGCGCAGCTGCTCCTTGCCCGCGGGCGTGGAGAGCTGGGTGTACTTCTGGTTGGCCAGGAGGATGAGGAGATCGTTGCGTACCACCGGATCGTTGTTCTTCAACAGGTCCAGGGTCTTCTCATCGCGCGACATCACTTCGACCGAAACCTGCAGGAAGCGCACCAGCTGGTCGGCCTGGAAGTTGACGACGAAGGGGGGATCGAGCGCCAGATAGAGCGGGGGACCGACCGGCTTCGTGTCTGCAGCCGCGTGCGACGCCTTCGCCGAGTGGCCGAAGCCGTGTGTCAGGACCAGCGCGCCGGCGAGCCCGGCGACGAGCACCACTGCCCCGATGATGATCATCATCTTTGGAGCGCGGCGCTTGCCCGCTGCTGCGGAGGATTCAGCGCCGGCGGCCCCTTGCGCCGGTGCGAGGACGGGTACATCGGACATCGCTCTGTCGTCTCCTGCGGCTGCTGCGGCGCCAAGCGCCTGTTGCTTGGGTCCTGCAGGTGCAACGCCCATGCCACGGGTGTTGAGACACGCCTAAGTGCCTGACGAATAAGAGTTTGGTGGCCGATCCGGAAGTGTGAGGCGCGTCGCAGTCGAAGGGGGGCGACGGTTTATTGACTAAGCACTCAGACGTAGGTGTCGAGCAGACCCAACCCGCCGGTGGCGCCGGTGTGGCCGCCGGAGCCCTCGTCGACGGCCGCAATCGCCGCTGCCGGCGATCCCGCCCGGGCGGAGCTCTGTCGGCCCTGGCCGCGGGGCGACTCCCGCGAGACGCCGGCGTCGGCCAGAGTGAGCCCCTGGTTGGCAAAGAGCTGACGGAGCTGCGGCAACGATTGTTGCAGCGCCGCGCGCGTGTCCGGCTGAGCGGCGCCGAACCACACGCTTGCCTGCCCGTCATGCACGGAGATGTTGACCTGCAAGGGGCCAAGGTGCTCCGGGGAGAGCTGCAGGGAAGCGGACTGGATCCCTTGCTGCGCCATCCAGGTGAGTTTGGTGCCGAGCTCATCGGTCCAGGCACTGGTGCCCACCTGGGAGGCGAGCGACAGGTTCGAGGAGTCGAGCGCCCTTGGCTGCGATCCGATATGTGAAGCGGTCGGCAATTGTGCGGCGGCCGTGAACGCCGCGGCAGCGGCGGTCGCCGTCGCAGGCGGCGCAGTGGCAGTGGACGCGCCACCCGCGGGGGTGGGATTGGAATTGCCGGTTCCGGAATCGGAAATGAGATTCTGTGTGAGCATGGTGCCGAGCGCCGCCGCGCTGCTCTGGCTGTCGCCGATCACGCTGCCATCGGCCGACGACGCAGAGGCGCTGCTCGCGGGCGAGGCCGGTGAGCCCGGGACGGCGGCGGGCGCGGGCATCGCAGCAGCCAGCGCGCCTGCGAGCGCTTGCTCGAGGAAGGTCAGTGCGTTCGCCACCTGATCGGCGGCGGACTGCTTGGTCGCGGACTGGCTGGGCCCACTCGCGTCGGACGCTTGGGATTTAGCGGCCGAGGCGGCGGTTGCTGCGGCGCCATCCGCCGGTGTCGCGGCGAGTGACTGGGCGAGCGCCGCAGAGAAGTCGTTGGTTTCGGCTGCCGCCGCGATGGTCCCGGCGGCGGCTTGCGCGGCGCTGGTTTTGGAGGCGCTGGTCGTGCCGGATGCTTGCGTCGCAGAGCGCGCGGTCCTCCGGCCGGAGCCGGACGTAGCGCCGCCGCTCTTGCCGCCGGCTTTCGACCGGGAGGAAGTCGAGTCGGCGGCCTTCGAGCCTGACGCGGCAGATTCGTCGCCCGCAGGCTGCGCGCTCCGCGATGCGGAGGAGCTTGCTCCCGCGGAGCCGGAAGCCGGTTTCGCGGAACCGGAGGCCGGGGCCCCGGGGCCGGACGCCGCGGTTGCGGGTGCGGGCGAGCTCGTAGAGTTTGACGCGCCGCTGGATGCCGGCGCAGAGGGAGTCTGTCCGGCGGCCGCCGGCATTGAAGGCAGCGTCAGCATGGAATCAGCTGCCACGGGAGCTGGTCCTGCGCGACCAGAGTTGTTGTGAGTGCTCGTCGGTCTCCTTCTGCTCGATCTTCTCCGCTGCGAGCCGCTCCTCCGCCTGCCAATGGCTGGCGAGGTTGCCGACGGCAGTGGCCCGCCGCGCGGCGTTGCGCCAACTCTCGAGCTCCGCGCCGCGCTGCAGCCGGGCCTGCGCCAGGATCTGTGCCTGTTGCCGCAGTGCCTCATCGAGGCGGCCCAGGAACACCTGATACTCGCGCGCGCCGGCGCCGCTCATGCCGGATTCGGCGCGGCGGGTGAAATCCCGCACGTAGGAGGCGCGGTAGGCCTCGAGCTCGTCGAGCTTGGTCTGTGCCGCGCGCGCGCTCTTCTCGCAGGCCGCCAGCGCCTCCGCCTTGCGACGCTCGATATCGTCGACGACGCGCCGCACCAGGCCGATCCGCTCTGTCTTCTTCATTTACCTGGCTCGGAGAGAGTTTCAGTGAGGGCGGCGAGGCTCGCCGCGAGGTCGACCCGCTCGCGCATGTCCTGCTGCAGGAAGCGTTGCATGCGCGGCCAGAGCGCGAGCGCCTGATCCACGCGCGGATCACTGCCGCGCTGGTAGGCCCCGATGGCGATGAGATCGCGGTGCTGCTGATAGGTCGAGAGCGTCTGGCGGAACTGTCGCGCCGCTGCGATATGCGGGGCGGCGGCGATCTCGTGCATCGCGCGGCTGATCGAGGCCTCGACGTCGATCGCCGGATAATGGCCGCTCTCGGCGATCCGGCGCGAGAGCACGATGTGGCCGTCGAGAATCGCTCGCGCGGCGTCGGCGATCGGATCGTTCTGGTCATCGCCCTCGGTGAGAACGGTGTAGAAGGCGGTGATGGAGCCGGAGCCCGTGGCACCGTTGCCTGCCCGCTCGACGAGCTGCGGCAAGCGCGCAAACACCGACGGCGGATAGCCCTTGGTGGCCGGCGCCTCGCCGATGGCAAGCGCGATCTCGCGCTGCGCCTGGGCGAAACGCGTCAGCGAGTCCATCAGCAGCAGTACGCTTGCGCCTTGATCACGGAAATATTCCGCGATGGCCGTGGCGAGCCAGGCGCCGTGCAGGCGCATGAGCGGCGGATGATCCGCCGGCGTGGCGACGACCACGGCCCGGGCGCGATCCTTGGGTCCAAGGATGCGCTCGACGAATTCCTTCACCTCGCGGCCGCGCTCGCCGATCAGCCCGACGACGATGACCTGCGCGCTGGTGTACCGGGCCATCATCCCGAGGAGCACGCTCTTGCCGACGCCGCTGCCGGAGAAGAGCCCTACGCGCTGCCCACGGCCGATCGTCAGAAGGGAGTTGATGGAACGGACACCTACGTCGAGCGGCTCGCTGATGGGATGTCGCGACAGCGGGTTGATGGGGCGGCCTGTCAGCCGCACGGAGGCGCCGCAGGACAGTGGGCCGAGTCCATCGAGCGGCTGCGCAGCGCCATCCACGATGCGCCCGAGCAGCTCGGGCCCCACACGGACGGTGCCGGCGCGTTGACGGGGAATGACCCGCGCGTTGGGTCCGAGGCCATGAGCATCGCCCGAGGGCATGAGGTACAGCCGGTCGCCGGCGAAGCCGACCACTTCCGTGGCGGTTCGCGAGCCGTCGCCGGCAATGACGTCGCAGTAATCGCCGACGGATGCCTGGCAGCCGGCAGCCTCGAGCGTCAGTCCAACCATACGGGTGAGGGACCCTTCCACGGCTGGAGGCTCGGTCTCCTGCACGGCGCGGACCCGGCGCCGCAAGCCCGCGCGCCAGATTGCAGCCCGCGCGAGATCGGGGGGGCCGGTCATTGCTCCTCCCGCGCTGCCGCGCGCTCGTCACCGAGCGCGCTCGCGGTAACAGCGGCGATGCGTGCTTCGAGCCGCGCGTCGATGCGCGAGGACTGGCTGTGGATGACGCATCCGCCGCGCGACAGTGTTGGATCCTCGACGATCGTCCAGGCGCGATCGGCGGCCGGAGCGGTGAGATGCTCACGCACTGTCGCGGCATCCTCCGGATGCAGGTGGACTCGCACCTCGCGTGTCGCGATCGGCAGGAGCGCCAGCGACTCCCGCAGGATGGCGATCACCTGCGTGGGCTCGACGTGCAGCTCGCGCCGGGCCAGCTGCTTGCCCACGCTCAACGCAAGCTGTGCGAGCTCGTTCTCGATATCGGCGTCGAGCTGTTGGAATGGACGGGCCAGCAGCTGCAGCGCAGCATCGAGGCGCTTGATGCGCTCGTCGAGAGCCGTGAGCTTCGCGCCCGTCTCGGCGCGTGCGCGTGCCATCCCGGCCTCGTAGCCGCGCGCCTCCGCCTCTTTGAGCGCGTGTCTCACCGACTCTTCCGCCGCCGCCCCACGACGGTCCTGGCGTGCGCCGCCGACTATGGGGCCTTCGACCTCGGGCAGCCGCCAGCGCTCGATTGGGGCCTGCGCCGCCGCCGCCGGGCTCCGGCGTGCGTCAGACATATTCCTCGCCCTTGCCGGCGAGAGCGATCGTACCCGCCTCGGCGAGCTTGCGGGCGATCTGCAGGATCTCCTTCTGCGCCGCCTCGACCTCGGAGAGGCGCACCGGACCTTTCGCCTCCAGGTCATCACGCAGCATTTCCGCGGCTCGCTGCGACATGTTCTTGAAGATCTTCTCCTTCAGCGTGTCCTCGGCTCCCTTCATGGCGAGCAGCAGCTTCTCCGCCGGAACCTGCCGCAACAGCTCCTGCATGCCGCGATCGTCGAGATCGACCAGGTTGTCGAACACGAACACGAGATCGAGGATGCGCGCGGCGAGCGCCTCGTCGCTCTTCTCGATCTGCTCCATGAGCGCGCTCTCCTGGCTCGGCTCGAGGAAGTTGATGATCTCGGCGGCCGCCTTGGCGCCGCCCAGCACCGAGCTCTTGCCGCCCGACTTGCCGGCGAACTGCTTTTCTATGATGTCGTCGAGCTCGGTGAGCGCGCTCGCCTGCACGCCGTCGAGCGTGGCGATGCGCGCGACCACATCCGGCCGCACGTTCGCGGGCAGCATACTCAGCACCTCGGCCGCCTGATCGGGATCCAGATAGGCGAGCACGATGGCGATGATCTGCGGATGCTCGAGCCTGATGAGCTCGGATACCGCGCGCGCGTCCATCCATTTGAGCGCGTCCAGGCCCTTGGTGGAGCGGCCGATGTTGATCCGGTCGATGATGCTCGCGGCTTTGTCCTGCCCGAGAGCATCGACCAGCACTTTGCGCAGGAACTCGTCGGCGCCGACGCCGACCGAGGTCTGGCTCTCCACGTTCTGCGCGAATTCCGAGATGACTCCGTGTACCTCTTCACGCGAGACATTGGCGAGCTTTGCCATCGCGGTGCCGATACGCTGCACCTCCTTCGCGCCCATGTGCTTGAGCACCTGTGCGGCCTCGCTCTCGCCGAGAGTGAGCAGCAGGATGGCGGCGCGCTCCGTGCCGCTGCGGGCGGCGTCGCGCCGGTCGGGACGCTCACTCATCAGAGCCCACCCAGCCGCGCACGACCTGCGCGACTCGCTTCGGATCCTGGCTCACCATCGAGCGCGCCTGGGTCAATTGCTGCTCGTGGGAGAGCGCGCTCGCGGCGGAGTCCCTCTGGCCTTGCGGCAGGGCGGCCGTTCCCGCCGGTGCCCCTGGTGTCGCGGTCGGCAGGGCCTGTGCCCCGCCTGCCGGCGCGAAGCGCATGGGAGTGATGAGAGTCTTCACGAGCGGCCGCAGCACGGTCAGGACGAGCACGAGCACGACGACGAGTCCGGCCCCGATCCGCAGGAGACTCCAGAAGATCGCTGTCTGCCAGAGCGGCGGTGACTGGAAAGTGCCGTCGGGGGTGGCGGCCGCGCTGCTGTCCGTATCGAGTGACTCGTTGACTACGCTGACGCTGTCACCTCGCGATGCATCGAATCCCACGGCGTCCTTGACGAGCTGAGTGACGCGAGCCAGGTCGTCGGCGCTGAGTGGCACCTTCTTTGCCTTGCCATCCGTTCCGGTCACGGTGCGATCGCCGATCAGTACCGCGACGGTCAGCCGGCGAACGGTGCCCGCCGGCTGGCTGGTGTAATTCAGCGTGCGATCGATCTCGTAGTTGCGCGTCACATCGCGCGAAACGGTCTTGTCACCCGGCATTCCGAACGTGCCACCTACGGCCTCGAGCGCGGCTTGGCCCGATGCCGCCGCGGGTGTGCCCGGGCTGCCGGCCTGAGCGTTGGCGCTTGGCGCGCCATTGGGTGCATTGGTGCCCGACGCAGGTGTTGCCGGCGCGGCCGCGCCGTTCTGGCCGGCCGTGGCGCTCGACTGAGCGGACTGCGGTACCGCCACGCCCGGCGCGGGAGGCTCATTGGAGAGCGAGCCCGGCACACCACCGCTGGCTGCGCTGCCGCCGCTCTGCTCCGACAGCTGCTCGCTGCGGACGATCTGGCTGTTGGGAGTGTATTGTTCCTTGGCCTGCTCGGACACTCCCAGGTTGAGGTCAGCGACGACCTGCGCATGCACCAGCCCGGGTCCCACCAGGGGCGTGAGGAGCGCCTCGATGCGGCGCGCGTAGTCGGTCTCCATGCGATGCACCATGTCATATTCGCGCTCGTCCATGGCATAGGGATCGTGGCCGTTGGGCGCGGACAGCAGCCGCCCCTGCTGGTCGACTACAGTGACCGCGCCGGGAGAGAGATTGGGCACGCTCGAGGCTACCAGGTTGATGATGGCCTGCACCTGCTCGGCCTCGAGCGTCGCTCCCGGCTTCAACTCGACGAACACCGAGGCGCTCGCAGAGCGGTTGTCGCTGACGAAGACCGACTGGCGCGGCTCGGCCAGGTTGACGCGCGCGCCGGCGACGGGCTGCAGGTTCGCGATGGTGCGGGCCAGCTCCATCTCGAGCGCGTGCTGGTAGCGCACATCCTCCATGAACTGGCTGACGCCGAAGCCGGAGCTCTTCTCCAGGGCGGCGAAACTGTCGTTGTCCGTGAGCCCCTGGCCCGCGAGCTTGAGGCGCGCCTCGTCCAGGCGCTCGGCCGGAACCTCGATGCCGCTCGTGGTGGGGTCGAGCTTGTAGGGAATCTGCGCGGCCTCGAGGGCCTGCGCGATCTGCGCCTCATCCTGCGGCGAGATGTTGGCATAGAGGAGGCTGTAGGTCGGTCCCCGTGACCAGAGCACGATCCAGACACCGGCCGCGACGGCGGCGGCGATGCCGATCAGCAGCAGCAGCGGCCGCAAAGTCGCGGGCAGCGCCGCCAGGCTGGCGGGCACGTTGGCCGGGCTGTTGGCGAGGCCGGCGGAGACAGTGGCGGAGTCGGCAGCCATGGTCGGTAGTTACATCCGTCCCGTTACATCTGCATGTTCATGATGTCCGTGTAGGCGCTGACGAGGCGGTCGCGCACCTCGGTCAGAGCCCGCAGGGAGACGCTCGCCTTCTGCATCTGCACCATCACCTGCGGCAATTCGACGCCGGGGGTACCGCGCGTGTAGGCATCGGCGAGCTGCGAGGCGGTTTGCTCGCTCTGGTTCACCTGGTCGATACCCTGGCGGAGCAGGGCCGCGAAATCGCCGGCTCCGCTCGTCGGCGCGGCCGGCTTCTGCGCCGCGTTGGGCAGCATCTGGGTCGAGAGGGAGCGGATCTGGGCGAGAACCCGGTCGATTTCCATCTGGCTCATGGTGGACCCCGTCAGGCGGCTGGTACGTCGATGCCCGCTTCGCGCAGGCGAGCGAGCTTGTAGCGCAGAGTGCGCGGACTGATGCCGAGGCGCTCGGCCGCCTCACGGCGGCTGCCCTGATGGTTGCGCAGCGCATCCAGAATGAGATCGCGCTCGGCCTGCACCAGCGAGCCGGCAAGCGAGTGGCTCGCATCGGCGGCGGTTGCGGCTGCCGCACCCGGCTGCGGCAGCTCGTTCGCGAGCTCGAACTGAATGTGCTCGGGCCGGATCACCGGACCGTTGACCAGGATGAGCGCGCGTTGCAGCAGGTTGTCGAGCTCGCGCACGTTGCCCGGCCAGCCATAGGTGAGGAGCAGATGGGCGCCCTCGGCGCTCAGCGCCGGAATGGGCTCGCCGGGGCGGCAGCGCGCGGTCAGCAGCTGCATGGCGAGCGGCAGGACATCGTCCCGTCGCAGCCGCAGCGGCGCGATGGCGAGCGGGAATACGTTGAGGCGGTAGTAGAGGTCCTCACGGAAGCGGCCGGCGGCAACCTCCTCGCGCAGGCGCCGGTTGGTGGTGGCGATGACGCGGACATCGAGGCTGACCGGCATGCGGCCGCCGAGGCGCTCGACCTCGCGCTCCTGCAGGACCCGCAGCAGCTTGGCCTGCAGGCCGAGAGGCATCTCCGTCACCTCATCGAGCAGCAGCGTGCCGCCCTGGGCCTGCTCGAACTTGCCCGGATGCGCGGCGTGCGCGCCGGTGAAGCTGCCGCGCTCGTAGCCGAACAGCATCGCTTCCAACATGTTCTCGGGAATGGCGGCGCAGTTGACCGCGACGAACGGGCCGCCGCCGCGCGGGGAGCGGCGATGGATGTAACGCGCCAGGACTTCCTTGCCGGTCCCGGACTCGCCGACGACGAGAACGGTGCAGTCGCTGAGTGCGACGCGGCGCGCGAGATCGACCAGACGCCGCGAGCTCGGGGCGCACGCGACCGGATCGGATCCGGTGCGTCGCGCGTAGGACTCGACGCCGGCGGGGCTCGCCAACGGAGTTGCATCAGTCTCGGACATCCAACCTCCCACGTACGGGGCCGCTTAGTCGTGAGGGAGGGTGCAAAAGCCGTGCCGGGCGCAAACCGGCCGAAAAGCGTGAACGCTGTCACGTTGGCGGCAGCAATCCGCCGGCCGCGCGTCAAACTTCCGTCGCCGCCTCGATGCCGAGCTTGCGCAGCTTCTCGACGAGAGTCGTGCGGCGCAGGTTGAGGAGGCGCGCGGCGTGCGCGACGGTACCGTTGGCGCGGTCGAGCGCCTGTTGGACGAGGGCGCGCTCGATCGCGAGCAAGTGGGCCCGCAGATCGATGCCGGCCTGCGGCAGCGAGGTCAGCGCATCGGGTACGGCGGTCTGCGGCGCGCTCGCCGGCACGGCGTCGACCGGGCCGGCCTCGAGCAGCTCCAGCGTCTCCTCTTCGCCGAGAACGCTCACGTCCTCCGCGATGACCGGCTGTTGCTCTTCCCATACCCAGCCCGCCGCCGGGCGGTACTTCGACGGCAGGTCCTCGATCTGCACGATGCGGCCGCCGGCCGTGATCGATAGCCGCTCGATGAGGTTGCCGAGCTCACGCACATTGCCCGTCCACGGGTGGAGTGCCAGAGCGGCGAGAGTGCGGCGTGCGAAGTGCACCGCGGGTCGGCCGTCCAATACGTTCTGCGCCACGAAGTTTTGCACGATCAGCGGCAGATCCTCGATGCGCTTGCGCAGCGGCGGCATGTCGATGGGAAATACGTTGAGGCGATGATAGAGGTCCTCGCGGAACGTACCGCGGCCTATCGACTCCTCGAGGTTGCGATGCGTCGCAGCGATGATGCGGACATTGCATCGGATCGACACGTGGTTGCCGACACGCTCGAATACACGCTCCTGCAGCACGCGCAGGAGCTTTACCTGCATCGAGGGGCTCATGTCGCCGATCTCATCGAGAAACAATGTGCCGCCTTCGGCGATCTCGAAGCGGCCCTTGCGGGCCGAGATCGCGCCGGTGAAGGAGCCCTTCTCGTGGCCGAAGAGCTCGGACTCGAGCAGCTCGGCCGGAATCGCGCCGCAGTTGACCGCGACGAACGGGCGGTTGCGCCGCGGGCTCAGGTCGTGGACGGCGTGCGCGGTGACTTCCTTGCCGGTGCCGGACTCGCCGAGGATGAGGACGGTGGAGTCGTGGCCCGCAACCTGCCGGATGAGGCCGATGACCTCACGGATCGCGGTGGAGTTCCCGGTCGGAAGCCGCGCAGCGGCGGCCGCGGTTATCTCGGACGGCGCGCTCTCGTCTTTGCCCGGTGCGAGGGCCGAGAAACTTTGCGCTGCCGCCATTGAGACTCCCACGTACCCATATATATGAAGTTCTTGTTGACCGAACCCCTCAGGCGCCGCAATGGTGCGCACCGCCGCGGGCGGTAGCTGTGATGCGCTTCCGGTTGCTCGTATCTTGAGACAGCTTCGGTCACGCTCCGTGACCGCTGTCACAAGGTGGGGGCCAGGGGTCGACCAGGGTGTGCGGTCAGCGCTCGGTATTCGGGCGGGTGAGCCGGACGCTGGTGCGCGTCCCGGCGATCTGCCGGCGATGGCGGCGGAACGCCATCTTCTCGATGAGGTCGGCAACGGCCTCCCCGAGGGGGATGAAGCGTGCCTTGACGTTGCCGTCCGGCGTGACGTTCGTCACGCGGCCGGGCAGACGTAGCGGCTGCGCGAGGCAGTCGTGCAGATAGACCTCGAGAACGCCCTGTGCGCCGGCTTCCGGCAGGGGATTCGTGCCGCGCCAGACGGCGCCGAGCGCGTTGAAACGCACTGAGGCGACCGCCGGCCGGGGGCGGTTGGCCGCGAGGATCTGGCCGACCAGGTCGAGGAGAAGGTTCATCTTGCGCTCGAGGCGCAGGATGTCGGCGGCGTAGGGATTGTTCTCGTCGGGCTTCTCGACCGGACCGTGCTCTTCCATCGCGTCCCAGGCCTGCAGCACCTGCAGGTTGCGCTCGCCGAGGCCGGCGGCGATATCGGGCTCGAGCAGGCCCGGCGAGACGCGCCAGAGAACCGGGAGCACGTCCTGGAAGGCGAGCTCCTCGTACAGCACTACTGTGTCGGCGCCGTCGAACATGCCCGGGTTATCGGCTGCAGGGCCGTGTGCTTTAGGAGATTCCATTATGTCAAAATATCAAAAATCAGCCCGCATTGCTGAGCGGAGTGATGTTCGTCTGCGTCTCGTCGAGGAAGAAGCGGCGAACCAACATGGCCTGCTGCAGCTTGCCCTTGCGGACGTAGGCCTCGTAGAGAAGGTCCTTCATCACCTCGAGCGCGATGCCGGCCTCGTAGCCATCGAGCAGCGGGATGTTGGGACGGGGGTCGGTCGCGGTGCCGAAGAGGATGCTCTTCAGCTTGCCGAAGGTCTCCGTCGAGAGTGCCGCGAGCTCGCGCACTTCATTGAGCTCGTCGAAGAGGCGTAGCTTGCCCGCCTCGCCGAGGTCGGCGAAGACCGCCTGCACCGTGCGGCGGCACATCGAGGCAAAGGCGTTGCAAGCGCCGCTCGAGAAGCAGGTCAGCGCTTCCTTGAAGAGCAGCTCCACTTCCTCGGGAAGATACGTGAAGGAGAACTTCTCGCGGGCGCGCTCCACCTCGTTGAACTGCGGCGAGAGCTCGATGCGGCTGGCGGCGTACATGCGAACCGCGAAGCGCAGGAAAACCGGGGAGTGGCAGGCGTCGCAGCTGTAAACGATGCCCACCTGGGCGGGGCGCGAGGCCTGCAGCTCCTCGAACCGGGGCACGGCGCTCACGGTCAGGTGGGCGACGACCTGGCAATGGGGACATGTCACGGCCAGGCTCTTTTCCTGGCTGTTGATGAGACGGCTCGATGCGTCGATGTGAATGGACATGGTACGCGAACGGCGGGCTTCCACGAGACTCGCCTTGGATGTGGCGGTTCTCCGGCGTCTTCTTGTGCTCGCCCGGTGTCGTGATTGTAGCCCATCGGCGACAACGAATCCGCATTTCGCGAAGCGCCCGCGTTATGTCATGTAACTCCGTGGCTCAGGCACAGGATGTGCCCCGCCGCCGCAGGTGGCGGAGGTCGCGGGCAAAAACCGCGCTTTTGCCCGCGACCGCGCTGGGCCGGGCAGGAGCCCGGATCCAGCGCTATACAAAAAGCTCCTTGACGCCGCCTGCTATCAATACGGAAACGTCCATCAGCACCCGCGGCAGAGCTATGCCACCGCGGGCGACCAGGTATTTGGGCTCCCACTGCGGATCGAACCTGGCCTTGTAACGCCGCAGCCCCTCGAAGTTATGGAAATGCTCGCCGTGGCGGAACACGAAATTGCCGACGCGGTGCCATGCGGGCGCGAGCGGATGTCGGTCGAGACCCGAGAGCGGCGCCATGCCGAGATTGAGCCAGCGGTAGCCTTGATCGCGGCCCCAGGTCATGAGCTCGATGAAGAGGAAATCCATCGTCGTCGGCGGCGCCGACGAGCCGAAGCGCATGAGGTCGACCGCGAGCTCGGCGCGTGTGTCGGTGGTCCAGAGGTTGGCGAAGGCGGCCGGCACGCCGCCCTCCCGCACCACGGCGAGCGGAAACCGGCGCAGGTATTGCGGCGAGAAATAGCCGACCGAGAAGCGCTTCTCGCCGGTCGCTTTGCTGGCGAGCCAGGCGTCCGAGATCCGTTGCAGCTCGGGCATCAGCGCATCGCCGCCGCCGGCGGGGATGATCTCGAAGGTGAGTCCGCCCCGAAGCGCATCCCGGTGGGAGTGCCTGAGCGCGGCGCGGGCAGGCTCGTCGAGCGAGAAATCCGTGAGCCGTACCCGCGCCTCCTCACCGACCTTGAGCGGCGCGAGGCCCAGGTCCGCGTACAAAGAGAGCCGCTCGGCGCTCGTCTGGTAGAAGACTGTCTGGCCTGCGTGGCGGTCGGAAAGCTCGCGGAAGTGCCAGACCAGGTCCTCCGCGCCGGTGCGCGAGCCGATCGGGTCGCCGAGCGCGATCCAACTGTGGCCCGAGACCTGATACATGAGGAAGGTGTCCGCCGAGTCGTTGAAGAGCAGCCGCTTGTCCCCGGTCAGCGCCGCATTCGCCAGGCAGTTGTCCGAGCGGTTGATGATGGCCCGGGCGCGGCTGAGATCCTCGCTGCTCGCCACTGCCGGCTCGGGGCGCGCCGGTCGCAGCAGATTCAGCATGAGGTATGCCGTCCCGAGCACGATGACCGCGAGCGAGGAGCGCAGCATCCGCGGCGCGTTGGCGTGCAGCGCGAAGGTCCACCACAACTGCTCGGAGTAGGGCACGTTGCGGTACACCAGAACGCCGATCCAGATCGACAGGATGATGACCCCGGCGATGCTCGCGACCCATGCCGGACCGAAACGCTCGTCGAGGATCGCCGTCGGGCGGTAGAAAGCGCGGCGCCCGAGAGTCAACACGGCGAGCACCAGAGCGAGCACGATCGCTTCCTCGTAGCGCAGCCCCTTGAGGAGGGAGGCGGCGATGCCGCAGGCCAACAGTGCGACGGACATGGAATAGGCGGCCCTGACCCGCCGGAACAGCGCCCGTGCCAGTACGAGGAGCCCCAGCCCGATGACGCTCCCGCCCAGGTTGGAGACTTCCAGCACCGCGAGCGGCATGAAGCGGTGCAGCAGCGCCAGGCGCGAGTTGATTGCGGGCGTCGCTCCCGAGACGAGCAATACAGTGCCGGCCAGGAAGGTGAGGGCTCCGGCGATCTGCGGGGCGACCGGCGCGACGTACATGGCAGCGCGCTCCCGCGCGCGGGCGAGATGAGCGCGCGTAGCGCTCAGCTCCTTGTAGGCGAAGAGGGTCGCACCGAAGAGGAGCGGCACGAAAAAGTAGATCGCACGGTAGGCGAGGAGAGAGCCGAGGAGCGACTCGGGAGGAACGCCGCGCAGGATGAGCAGCATCACCGTCTCGAAGACTCCGATCCCGCCTGGCACGTGGCTCACGATTCCGGCGATGACCGAGATGGCATAGGCGCCGATGAAAGGGATGAACCCAATGTGGGCACTGGACGGCAGCAGCCACCAGAGCACCGAGCCCGCAGTGCTGAGGTCGACCACGCTGAGCACCACTTGCGGCAAGCCGATCGTCGGGCCCGGCGCGCGCAGCGCCCAGCCGCGAATCTCGAGGACGCCGCGCGACAGCGCCGACCAGAGGGCGTAGGAAGCCACCGCGGCGAGGAGGAGTGCGCCGACGAGGAACGTCAGATTGTGGCCGAGGTGCAGGACGGCAGCGCTCTGCGCCGGCGACAGAAAAAGGGAGATGCCCGCGAGGGTGGCGAGGCCGATGCCGATGGAGAGGCTGGCGAATGCGGCGATGGTCGCCACCTCCACCGCGGTGACACCCGCGCTCGCATAGAGGCGGAAGCGAATCGCCCCGCCGGTGAAGGCCGCGAAGCCGAGCGTGTGGCCAAAGGAGCAGGCGATGAAGGAAGTGAAGAGAATCTGGCCGTAACGCAGCCGCTTGCGCAGATAGCGCAGCGCCAGCACGTCATAGCCGCTCAGCACCCAGTAGCTGATCGCGGTGGTGCCGAGCGCCCCGATCACGTGTCGGCGCGGTATGGACTCGAGATGCGCGAAGACCCTGTCGAAGTGCAGACGCGCGAGCTCGCCGTGCAGCACATAGCCGACCGCCGCGAACACCAGCAGGGCGGCAAGCGGCCCGATCCAGGGAAGCAGCCCCCGGCTCTCGTCGTGCTCGGCCGGGGCCGGCGGCTCTCTCACGTCAGCGGGTAAGCGGCTTGTAACGGATGCGATGCGGTTGCGCGGCGGCTTCTCCCTTGCGGCGCTTGAAGTCCTCGACGTACTCCTGGTAGTTGCCCTCGAACCAGACGACCTGCGAGTCGCCCTCGAAGGCGAGGATGTGGGTGGCGATGCGATCGAGGAACCAGCGATCGTGGGAGATCACGACGGCGCAGCCCGGGAAACCGAGCAGCGCCTCCTCGAGCGCACGCAGCGTCTCGACGTCGAGGTCATTGGTCGGCTCGTCGAGCAGCAGCACGTTGCCGCCGGATTTCAACACCTTGGCGAGATGCACGCGGTTGCGCTCGCCGCCCGAGAGCTCGCCGATCGTCTGCTGTTGCTGCGCGCCCTTGAAGTTGAACCGGCCGACATAGCTGCGCGAAGGGGTCTCGTAGTTGCCGACCTTGAGAATGTCGAGGCCGGCGGAAATCTCCTGCCATACCGTCTTCTTGTCATCGAGTGCGTGGCGCGACTGATCGACATAAGCCAGTTTCACGGTCGGTCCCACACGGATCTCGCCGGCATCCGGCTGCTCGCCGCCGGTCAACATCCGAAACAAGGTCGTCTTGCCGGCGCCGTTGGGGCCGATGATGCCGACGATGCCGCCGCGCGGTAATGAGAAGGACAGGCCGTCTATGAGGAGACGCTCGCCGTAGCCCTTGCGCAGCCCTTTGACCTCGATCACGAGCTCGCCGAGGCGCTCCCCGGGAGGGATGTAGATCTCGTTGGTCTCGTTGCGCTCCTGGAATTCGCGCGAGGCGAGCTCCTCGTAGCGTTGCAGGCGGGCCTTGCTCTTCGCCTGGCGGGCCTTCGGGTTCTGGCGCACCCACTCGAGCTCGTGCTCGAGCGCCTTGCGCAGTGCCTCGCGCTCGCGCTCCTCGAGCTTCAACCGCGCTTCCTTCTGCTCGAGCCACGAGGAGTAATTGCCATGCCAGGGGATGCCGTGGCCGCGATCGAGCTCGAGAATCCACTCCGCCACGTTGTCGAGGAAGTAGCGGTCGTGCGTCACGGCGACGACGGTGCTCGGATACTCTTCCAGGTAGCGCTCGAGCCAGGCGATCGATTCAGCGTCGAGGTGGTTGGTGGGCTCATCGAGCAGCAGCATATCGGGAGCCGAAAGCAGCAGCCGGCACAGCGCGACGCGGCGCTTCTCACCGCCCGAGAGGGTGTCGATCTTCGACTCCCAGGGCGGCAGGCGCAGCGCATCCGCCGCGATCTCGAGCTTGCGCTCCAGCTCCCACCCGCCCGCGGTATCGATGGCATCCTGCAGTTTCGCCTGCCGCTCGAGGAGAGCATTCATCTCCTCATCTTCCATGGGCTCCGCGAAGCGGTCGCTGATGCGGTTGAATTCCTCGACCAGCTTGAAGGTTTCGCCGACGCCTTCCTCGACGGTGCTGCGCACATTACTCGCGGCGTCGAGCTGTGGCTCCTGCGGCAGATAGCCGATGCGGATGCCGCTCTGCGGGCGGGCTTCGCCCTCGATCTCCTTGTCGATGCCGGCCATGATCTTGAGGATCGTGGACTTGCCGGCGCCGTTCAGGCCCAGCACCCCGATCTTGGCGCCCGGAAAGAAAGAGAGGCTGATGTCGCGGAGAATTACGCGCTTCGGGGGGACGACCTTGCCAACCCCCTGCATGGTAAAGATGTATTGAGCCATTTCCTGTCGAGCTTCGAGTGAGGCAGCGAGCGAGTATTATCATCGACTTGGCGCCTCTTGGGCAGGTGGGCTCTGCCCGGGCTGTGTTAGCCTAGGCTACCCCTCAGAGACTCACCCATGAGCGACAACGTCGTGGTAATCGCCGGCGAGCGCCTCGCGCGCTACGGCTTCGGTGACGGCCACCCATTCGGGCCCGACCGTCACGCCGCATTCCTGCGTGAGTTCGGGGCGCGGGCGCTCGACCGCAAGGTGCGCGTGCTCGAGCCGCGCGATGCCACGGACGAGGAGCTGCGGGCGTTTCACACTCCGAGCTATCTCGAATTCGTGCGCGAGCGCTCCGCGAGCGGGCAGGGCTATCTCGATGCAGGCGATACGCCTGCCTTTCGGGGGGTGTACGAAGCCGCGGCCTGCGTGGTGGGTGCGACCCTGACGGCGACTCAGGGCATCATGACGGGCGACTTCCGCCGCGGATTCGTACCGATCGCCGGACTCCATCACGCCGCGCGTGACCACGCCGCGGGCTTTTGCGTATTCAATGACTGCGGCGTCGCCATCGAGCTGCTGCGCAGCCGGTTCGGGCTTGAACGCGTTGCTTATGTCGACATCGATGCGCATCACGGCGACGGCGTCTTCTATGCCTTTGAAAGCGACCCCGCGGTGATCTTCGCCGACGTGCACGAGGACGGTCGCTACCTGTACCCCGGAACCGGCGGCGAGGAGGAAACGGGTCGCGGGGACGCCCAGGGCACCAAGCTGAATTTGCCGTTGCCCCCGGGTGCGAACGACTCTCTCTTTGCCGACGCGTGGCCGCGAGTCATGGCGCATCTGGAGCGCTTCGAGCCCGAGTTCTTCATCCTGCAATGTGGCGCGGACAGCATCGACGGAGATCCGCTGACGCACATGCGCCTGACACCACGCGCTCACGCGCGCGCGGCGAGCGAGCTCGCCGACCTCGCGGAGAGGCTGGGTCACGGGCGGCTGCTGGCGCTGGGTGGCGGAGGCTACAACCGCGCCAATCTCGCCAGTGCCTGGAATTCGGTCGTGGAAAGCCTGGCGGGCTCCCCGGCGCACTGACTCGTCCCCGCCCCCTGTCGCCGTGGGGCACGCTGCGGTCGCCTGCCGGCCAGTCAAGGCGAGGGGCTTCCGGTACAATCCCGCGCTACTTTCCGCTTCCTCGACAGGGCCCCGAATGTTCGCCAAGAGCCTGGATATCCGCAGTTTCGACCCCGAGCTCCATCACGCGCTCGAGGGCGAGCGCCGCCGTCAGGAGGACCACGTCGAGCTCATCGCCTCGGAAAACTACGTCAGCCCGCGGGTGCTCGAGGCGCAGGGCTCCGTCCTCACGAACAAGTACGCCGAGGGCTATCCAGGCAAGCGCTACTACGGCGGCTGCGAATACGTCGACATCGCGGAGCAGCTCGCCATCGATCGGGCGAAGAAACTCTTCGGCGCGGCTTACGCCAACGTGCAGCCGCATTCCGGATCGCAGGCGAACGCCGGCGCCTATCTGGCGCTGGTGCAGCCGGGCGACCCCATCATGGGGATGAGCCTGGATCACGGCGGCCACCTCACCCACGGGGCGAAGGTCAATTTCTCGGGAAAGTTCTTCCGCGCCACCCAATACGGGATTCGCCCCGACACGGGCGAGATCGATTATGACCAGGTGCGACGCCTGGCGGAGGAGCACCGCCCGAAGATGATCATCGCGGGCTTCTCAGCCTACTCGCGAGTGGTCGACTGGGCCCGCTTCGCGGAGATTGCCAAGAGCGTCGGCGCCTACTTCGTGGTGGACATGGCGCACGTCGCCGGGCTCGTCGCGGCGGGCATTTATCCCAACCCGATACCGCACGCCGATGTCGTCACGACCACCACGCACAAGACGCTGCGCGGGCCGCGCGGCGGCCTGATTCTGGCGCGTGAGAACGAGGAGCTTGCGAAGAAGCTCAATTCGATCATCTTTCCGGGGACACAGGGCGGTCCGCTGATGCATGTCATCGCGGCGAAAGCCGTGGCGTTGCTCGAGGCGCTGCTGCCGGAGTTCGTGGCCTATCAGAAGCAGGTGTTGGCGAATGCGCGCGCCATGGCCGCGAGGCTCGCGCGCCGCGACTATCAGATCGTCTCCGGCGGCACCGACAATCATTTGTTCCTGCTCAGTCTCATCGGTCGCACGATCACCGGTAAAGAGGCCGACGCGGCGCTGGGAAAGGCCAACATCACGGTCAACAAGAATGCCGTGCCGAACGATCCGCGTCCGCCCGCGATCTCGAGCGGCCTGAGGATCGGCACTCCGGCTGCGACTACGAGGGGCTTCAAGGAGCGCGAGGTCGAGCAGGTGGCCGACTTCGTCGCTGACGTGTTGGATGCTGGCGGCGCCGATGCCGCCGTAGAGCGGGTGCGCGGTCAGGTGCTGGAGCTCTGCCGGCGCTTCCCCGTCTACGGTCAGTAGGAGATCGCAGTCCGCGCGGGGCTGCGGTCCGAACGAGCAAATTCGTGCACTGCCCGTTCTGCGGCCACGTCGAGACGAAAGTAACCGACTCCCGGCTTGCCGGTGAGGGACGTCAGATCCGCCGCCGCCGCGAGTGTCTCGCCTGCGCCGAGCGGTTCACGACCTTCGAGACCGCGGAGCTCGTGATGCCCATGGTCGTCAAGGGCGACCGCACCCGCGAGCCCTTCGATGAAGGCAAGCTCCGTGCCGGGATGGACAAGGCGCTGGAGAAGCGGCCGGTGCCGCGCGCACAGGTGGACGAGGCGCTGAGCCGCATTACGCACAAAGTCCGCGCACTCGGCGACCGGGAGGTGCCAGCCCGAGTCGTCGGCGAGCTCGTGATGGAGGAGCTGCGGCAGCTCGACGAAGTCGCCTATGTCCGCTTCGCGTCCGTGTACCGGCACTTCGAGGATGTCGAGGCTTTCCACGAAGAGATCCGCAAGCTCCGCGACCAGCGCGACGTCAATCAACCGGCCCCGCAGCAGAAGCGCGCCACGAGGCGACAGCCGGCGCAGGATCGCGATCAGCTCTCGCTGTTGCCGCCGGAGTCCCCCTCATCGGAAGACCCCGCCCCCGGAGACGGGCACAAGTGAGGCGATCGACTCGTGTTTACCGACTTTGATCGCAGGGCGATGGCTCGGGCGCTCGAGCTCGCCGAGCGCGGTCTCGAGACGACTCATCCGAATCCGCGGGTCGGTTGCGTCATTGCGCAGGGCGAGGAAATCGTCGGTGAGGGATGGCACGAGCGCGCGGGTGAGCCCCACGCGGAGATCAACGCGTTGGGTGCGGCTGGCCCCAAGGCTGCCGGAGCAACCGCCTATGTGACATTGGAACCGTGTAGTCATCACGGCCGTACTCCTCCCTGCGTCGACGCCCTGATTGGCGCGCGGCTGGCACGTGTCATCTTTGCGTTGGAAGATCCGAACCCGCGAGTGAGCGGCCGAGGCGCGGAGGGGCTGCGGCGCGCGAGCATGGTCGTTGAGTCGGGTCTGATGGCAGCGGAAGCCGCGGAGCTCAATCCCGGCTTCCTGAAGCGCATGCGCACCGGCCGGCCATGGGTGCGGGTGAAGCTCGCCATGAGCCTCGATGGCCGCACGGCGCTGGCGAATGGCGCGAGTCAGTGGATCACGGGCCCGGCTGCGCGCGAAGATGTGCAGAACTGGCGCGCCCGCAGCTCGGCAATCCTCACGGCTATCGGCACGGTGCTCGCGGATGATCCGCGGCTCGATGTGCGCTTGCCGGAGCCAGCTTCCGGACGCCCACGGCTGCAGCCTTTGCGGGTCGTACTCGACGCACGGTTGCAGACGCCGCCAGCTGCGAAGATGCTGGCGACCGGCGGTAACATCCTGATCATGACGGCCGCGAGTCATGGCGAGAATAAAGTTGAGGTCGCCGGGCGGCGCGCAGCCCTCTTGGAACGCGGCGCCGCCATCGAGGAAGTGCCTGTCTCCGATCCCCGGGTAGCCGGCGACACGATCCGCTTGAGCCTGCCCGAGGTGCTGGACCGGCTCGGGCAGCGCGACATCAATGAGCTATGGGTCGAGGCTGGAGCCCGGCTCGCCGGCAGGCTGTTGGACGAATCGCTGGCCGATGAGCTCGTCCTATACATGGCGCCCAAGCTTCTTGGTGCGAACGCGCGCCCGCTCGCTGACATCGCGGATGTGCAACAGTTGAAGGATGCGCGCCGGCTCGCCATAGTCGAGACGCGGCAAATCGGCGAGGATTTGCGAATCCGGTTGCGCAGGGCCGGCGACTCTGCCGCCCCTGGCACAAAGGCAGGAGGGTAGCGCTTGTTCACAGGTATCGTTCAGGACGTCGGCAAGGTAGTCAGCCGCGAGGCGCGCGGTGGAGATACGCGCATCGTGATCGCTTTCGATCGAGTCGATCCATCAGGGATCCATATAGGCGACAGCATTTGCGTACAGGGGTGTTGCCTGACGGCAGTCGAGTTACGCGATCGCACGTTCGCAGCCGACGTATCTCGTGAGACCCTCTCGCTGACAACCCTCGGCGACCTGACACCCGGCTCTGCGGTCAACCTGGAGCCCTCTCTCCGCGCGGGCGATCCCCTCGGCGGCCACTTGGTGTCCGGGCATGTCGACGGTCTCGCTGAGATTACGGCGTTGAGCGGAGATGCGCGCTCGACGAGAATCGAGGTTTCCGTCCCGTCCGCCCTTGCACGCTACATTACCCGCAAAGGCTCCGTTGCGATCGATGGCGTGAGTCTCACAGTAAACGAGGTGCGAGGCAACACGTTCGGCATCAATCTAATTCCCCACACACAAGCCGTAACGACTCTCGGCGCGCTGCGTGTCGGAACGCGCGTAAATCTCGAGGTCGATCAGATCGCCCGGTATGTCGAGCGACTCCTGGATCCTTCGAACAGCCCGAGCGTCTCGCTCCACAGTCGCTGAGCGGCGTGCGCGGCGGGCTCGGGTCGGGCGAGGCTCGCCGCCTGGCCGGCCCAGGCTTGCATCGTTCGCACCGTGCCCTGCTCGATGGCTTGCCGCCGCATGACACCTGTCAGACCGCGCTGGACGGGGTAAGGCGCAGGTGAAGGTGCGTTGGGTGCGGCCGCTGCCCGGACGTAATCCGTTGCGAGCGCACGGCCTGCGCGGCCGCTGAAGGCGCGAGTGAGAGTTGTATCCTCCGGGCGGGCCGCGGCAAGGGCGTCGGACCAGGCCTGCGGGAGGTGAGCTTCCGGACAGCGCAGAAACGCCGTGCCAATCTGTACTGCGCTGGCGCCGAGCAGCAATGCAGCGGCAATGCCGCGCGCGTCGGCGATCCCACCTGTTGCGACGACGGGCAGGTGCACGGCATCCACCATTTGCGGGAGAAGCGCGAACAGCCCCACTTGCTGCCGTTCCGCTGCCGCGTTGTCGAAACATCCGCGGTGACCTCCGGCCTCCATTCCCTGAGCCACGATGACATCCGCTCCGGCTGCTTCCGCCAGGACGGCTTCATTGACAGTGGTGGCGACGGCGTACCAGGCGATCCCCGCAGTTCTGAGAGCCGCGACGAATTCAGCGGGAAAAACGCCCATGATGGAGGACGCGACCGCGGGCCGAAGCGAAAGTAACGCCTCGCATTGAGGTGCGAAGTCGCGGGGAACCTCGTCGCCCGCGCTCTCGGGAACCGGCGGGCCCCACTGGGCGAGAAACTGCCGCACTCGAGCCTCGTGCTCCGAGTTCCGGGACGGCGCCGGCTCAGGTACCCAGAGGTTGATCTGGAAGGGAGCGGCGGACGCCGCACGCACAGTCTCCGCCCACGCCCGCATCTCTTGCGGGCTGAAGGGCAGGGCGCCGCAGCCGCCCATGCCGCCGGCCTCCCCGACGGCGATGCTCAGGGACGGCGGGCAGGCGCCGGCCATGGGGGCGAGCAGAATCGGCACTCGCAGCCCGAATCGGCGGCAGAAAGCATCGCAGCGGTCGCTCAGTGCGCTCATGGTCACCACCTGATCATACCGAGAGTCGCCCACCATCAATTATGACCCTATGGCACCATTGCGGTGATCGCATCGCTGGAGCCGAAAATGCCGAAGACGCCGTTACGGACATCCGTGAAATTCCCTTTGTGGCGCCTGTTGTTGAGCGCCGCTCTGCTCGCGGCAGCGCCGCTCGCGCTTGCGGCTGAGCCGCCGGCCGTCGACCAGCCGGCCCCGCAGCTCGTCGTGCCGCAGCTCGATGGTCATCCGTTCGACCTCGCGAAGCTCCGCGGCAAGGTGGTGCTGGTGAACGTATGGGCGACCTGGTGCTCGCCCTGTCGCGTCGAGATGCCGACGCTGAACGCGTTCTACCGTCGCTACCATTCGCGCGGGCTCGATCTCCTCGGTCTCAGCATCGACGAGGCGTCGGATGTCGCCCAGGTGCGGCAGGTGATGAAGCAGTTCAGCTACCCCGGGGCGCTCGCGAGCGCGGCCAAGGTCAATGGCTTCGGGGAGCCGATCGCGGTCCCGATCACGTACGTGATCGATGTCCACGGAGTGATCCGCGCCCAGTTGCAAGCCGAGGGGCCGTCCGGGGTCTCCAAGCACGCGCTGGAAGCAGCGGTATTGCCGCTGCTGGCACAGTAGAACGGCCGATAACCTAGGAGATGAACCGGCACTGAGTCCTGTGGAACTGCCGGTAAACCCCGACAGGTATACTCGGGGCACTTACGTCGAGGCGCCCCCATGTCCAAAGTCCTGCCCATTTCCAGCAAGCCGGCCCTGCCGGCCGGCTCCGTCGGTCTGAACTCCGTCGAGGAGATCGTCGCCGATCTCAAGGCCGGACGCATGGTCCTCATCATGGATGACGAAGACCGCGAGAACGAAGGTGATCTCATCATGGCGGCCGAGCTTGCGACGCCGGAGGCCGTGGCGTTCATGATTCGCTACACCAGCGGCATCATCTGCGTCCCGATGGAAGAGGACCGCCTGACGCGCCTCGACCTGCCGCAGATGGTCGCGAGCAACAGCGAATCGCATCGCACTGCCTTCACCGTTTCCGTAGACGCGTGTGCCGGAACGACGACGGGCGTTTCCTCGAGTGACCGGGCGGCCACCGTCCACGCGCTGGCGGATATCCGCTCGAAGCCGCTCGACTTCGCGCGCCCCGGTCACATCTTCCCGCTGCGCTCGCGCCGTGGCGGCGTGCTGGTGAGGACCGGCCACACCGAGGCTGCCGTGGACCTCTGCCGCATGGCGGGCCTGCAGCCCGTGGGAGTCATCAGTGAGGTGATGAACGAGGACGGCACGATGGCGCGGCGGCCGGAGCTGGAGGCTTTCGCCAAGCGCCATGGCCTGAAGATCGGCACCATCGCCGACCTCATCCGCTACCGGCTGCGCAACGAGCGCTCCGTCGAGCGGGTGAAGGCGCAGCCCGTACAGACGGAGCTCGGCGAGTTCACGCTCTATGCCTATGAGGATCGGGTCAGCGAAGAGGTACATCTCGCGCTGACTCGCGGCAAGCTGCGCGGCGACGAGCCCCCGCTCGTCCGCGTGCATGTAGTGGATCCACTGCGCGACCTTCTTGGCATTCGGGCAGACCCCCTGGCCTGGACTCTGCGGGCGGCGATGGAGCGGATAGCGCGCGCCGGCAGTGGCGTCATCGTGATCCTGCGGGACCGTGAGTCGTCCGGCGACCTGCTGGAGTCGGTGCGAACGTTGGCGGTACCGGGTGGCGGTGATGGTCAGGTCGACGCGGCGTCCGGCTCATCGGCTCCGCGCCGAGATGGTGAGGTACTGCGGACCTTCGGTGTGGGCGCGCAGATCCTGAAGGATCTCGGCGTCCGCCGCATGCGGGTGCTGTCGGCACCGAAGCAAATACACGGCATCTCGGGGTTCGGTCTCGAGATTGAGAGTTACGTCGGAGAGGACGGTTGACCGCACCGCGCGTTCTCGAGGGTGAAACCGTCGCCCGTGGCCGCAAGGTGGCCATCGTTGCGGCGAAGTTCAACGATTTCATCGTCGCGAGTCTCCTCAAAGGCGCCACCGCGGCCTGGCTCGAGCACGGCGGCCCTGCGGAGGACCTGCTGATCGCGCGGGTCCCCGGGGCGTTCGAGCTCCCCGTCGTCGCGCGCAAGCTCGCTCTGACGGGGCGCTATGATGCGGTGGTGGCGCTCGGTTGTGTCATTCGCGGCGATACGCCGCACTTCGAGTACGTCTCGGGTGAATGCGCGCGCGGCCTGCAGCTCGCGAGCCTGGAGACCGGAGTGCCCGTGATCTTCGGGGTTCTCACCGTCGAAACCGTGGACCAGGCGCTCGAGCGGGCGGCAACGACCGCCGGTAACAAGGGTGGCGAAGCCATGACGGTCGCCCTGGAGATGGCGAGCCTCATGGCACGCCTCTCATCCTGACATTGGATGCGCGACGATCTCACGATGCCGACCGAGCCCTCGACCCGCACGCTCTCCAGCCAGCGCTCGGTCGCGCGCAAGCTTGCGATGCAGGCGCTGTATCGCTGGCAACTCAACGACGCCCCCTGGCAGGACCTGGTGCAGGAGTTCCGCGATGCGGAGGATATGCCGCGGGCGGATGGCGAGTACTTCCGCGAGCTCGTCGAAGGTGTCTGGCGCGCCCGCGAGGAGCTCGACTCGGACCTGTCCTCGTGGGCGGATAGGGCTCCCGCGCGCCTCGATCCCCTAGAGCATGCCGTCCTGCTCATCGGTGTCTACGAGCTCCGTCACCGCCAGGACGTGCCATACCGCGTCGCCATCAGCGAGGCGGTGGCCCTGGCGAAGCGCTTCGGCGCGACCGACGGCCACAAGTACGTCAACGCGGTGTTGGATCGGGCGGCACGCGCTCTCCGTCCCAACGAGCACTGACCCGTGTCGCTGTCGGAATTCGGCCTCATCGAGCGGTATTTCCGCGGCTGCGGTGCGAGGCGCGCCGATGTCCGCGTAGGGGTGGGAGATGATGCGGCGATTCTCGAGTGCCCCGCCGGCACGGAGCTCGTCGCCGCGGTGGATAGCCTGGTCGATGGCGTGCATTTTCCACACGGCTCGCCACCGGCCTCCATCGGCCACCGTGCCTTGGCCGTCAATCTGAGCGATCTCGCTGCCATGGGCGCCCGCCCTGCCTGGGCTCTCCTTGCACTGACTCTGCCGCAGGCCGACGAGTCGTGGCTGTCGGAGTTTGCGGCGGGCATGGCCGCACTGGCGCGCGATCACGAAGTCGCACTCGTTGGTGGCGACACCACGTCCGGACCGCTCTGCATTACCGTGCAGGTCCTCGGACACGTGCAGCGCTCATCCGCGCTCCTTCGCTCGGGAGGGCAGCCCGGGGATGCAGTCTTCGTGTCGGGAACGCCCGGCGATGCGGCCGCGGGCCTCGCCATCGAGCAGGGCAGGCTCGCTGCCGACGCGGAGGCGGCGGCATATCTGCGGGACCGCTTTCTCTACCCCGCTCCGCGGCTCGCCCTTGGCGAATGCCTGCGTCGCTACGCTGGAGCCTGCATAGATGTATCCGACGGCCTGCTGGGGGATGCGTCCAAACTGGCGCGCGCCAGCGGCTGCGGCGTAGAGATCTCTTATCGTGACTTGCCGGTCTCTGAGCCCCTGATGCGAGCCGTGGGCGAAGAGCGTGCGCGTGAGCTCGCGCTGACCGGCGGCGATGATTACGAATTGTGCTTCAGCGTGCGGCCCGTGCACGTCGCAAGACTCCAGGCGGAGTTACCGCCGGAACGCTGGGGCTATACACGTATCGGCACATTGCGCGAGACCCCAGGCGCGGACGTCGTTCGCGACGGCACCGTGATGAGCTTCTCGCATTCCGGCTACGACCATTTCATGAGCTCGAGCTGACCGACGGTTATGTCAAGTCGCCGCGATACGCGGCGGCGCAGCGAGCATGGATCGCGCGCACGAAGGTAATTGCATCACAGTCGCAAGCGGCCTCTGTCCGTATCCTCTCGGACGTTCCACGAGCGCCGCTACTCATGTCCGTAACCGCCAAAGGACCCACTGCTTTGCCCAAGGCCGCACCGCGCGGCGTCCCGGAGAGGATTGGCAAGTACATGGTCATCAAGGAGGTGGGCCGCGGCAGCACCGGTGTGGTGTATCTCTCGCACGACGCCTATTACGGGCGCGATGTCGCGATCAAGGTCTACAACATGGACCCGGCCGCGGACGAAGAGCGCGCGCACACGGCGCGCAAGATGTTTCTGTCCGAGGCGCACCTGGTCGGGATGTTGCAGCATCCGCACATCCTGCCCATCTATGACGCAGGCGAGGAGAACGGCCACTGCTACATCGTGATGGAGCACGTGCACGGCGCGCGGACGCTGGCGGCCTACTGCCGCCCGGATAATCTCCTCAGAATCGACGACGCGGTGGAGATCATCTTCAAGTGCGCCAAGGCGCTGCACTACGCGCACTCGCGCGGCGTCATCCACCGCGACATCAAGCCCTCCAACATCATGCTGACGCAGGACAGCGACGTGCGCATCATCGACTTCGGCATCGCGCTGGTGTCGGACTCGGAGATCTCGCGCATCGAGGGCATCGCGGGCAGTCCCTCGTACATGTCACCGGAGCAGGTGCAGAGCCTGGAGCTCACCAATCGCTCCGATCTCTACTCGCTCGGCGCGGTGATGTACGAGCTGCTGACCGGCTCCCGTCCGTTCCGCGCCGGCAACCTGCAGAAGCTGCTGCATCAGATCGTTTACGCCACGCCGCCGCCGATCCACACGCTGCGCAAGGACGTGCCCGAGGAGCTGGAGAACGTCGTCGCGACCGCGTTGCAGAAGGAGCCTGCGAAGCGGCAGAAGAGCGGACTGGACTTTGCGGCGGAGCTCACCCGCGTGCACCAGCGGCTGCGCGAGGCCAACGCGCGCATCGACCGGCAGGAGCAGTTTGGCGTCCTACGGCGCTTGAAGTTCTTCCACGAGTTCTCCCATGCGGAGATCTGGGAGGTGCTGCGCGCCAGCAGCTGGCAGGACTACTCGCAGGGCGAGGAGATAGTCAAGGAAGGTGAGATGGATGACCGCTTTTACATCCTGGTCTCCGGCGGCTGCGCGGTCGAGCGGCACGGACGGCGCATCGGTGCCCTCGATAACGGCGACTGCTTCGGCGAGGCGAGCTACGTGCCGGGCGCCAAGCGAACGGCCACCATCCGCGCTGCCAGCGCGGTGACCGTGCTCAAGGTGAGCTCCACCCTGCTCGAGCAGGTGTCGGCGTCGTGTCAGCTACGGTTCAATCGGGTGTTCCTGCGGTCTCTCATCGGCCGGTTGCAGGGCGTCGAGCAGCAGCCTCCCCACTCCATCGCCGGCTGAACCCGTCTGATTCCAGGGCAGGGACAGAGATGTTCCCCGCCGCCGAAGGTGGCGCGCTGGGCCGGGCAGGAGCCCGGATCCAGCGCTTCAAACCGTTCTGCTGTACATTCCCGCCTCGTGCACATCCTGCTCATCGAGGACGATACCGAGGCCGCGCGGGTCCTCGTCAAGGGACTGCGCGAGAGCGGCTACACGGTCGATCACGCCGCCGACGGGCGTGAGGGGCTGTCCCGCGCCCTCGCGGGCAAGCTCGACCTGATCGTTACCGACCGCATGCTGCCCCACATCGATGGGCTGGCGATCATTCAACAGTTGCGGCGGGCGCGACTGGCGACGCCGGTACTGGTCCTCAGCGCCCTCGGCACGGTCGACGACCGTATTCGCGGCCTCAAGGCGGGCGGCGACGACTATCTCACCAAGCCGTTTGCGTTCGCGGAGCTGCTGGCGCGCATCGAGGCGCTGCTGCGCCGGCATGCGAGCGCCGCCGAAGCGACCGTGCTGCGGCTCGCGGACCTGGAATTCGACCTGCTCGCCCGCAAGGTCGCGCGGGCCGGCCGCGAGATCGAGCTCACCGCGCGCGAGCAGAAGCTGCTCGAGTTCCTGATGCGGCGGGAGGGGCAGGTGGTCACGCGGACGATGCTGCTCGAGGGCGTCTGGGACCTGCACTTCGATCCGCAGAGCAATCTCGTCGACGTGCACATCAGCCGTTTGCGCCAGGCGATCGATCGCGGCGCCGAGCGGGCTCTCATCCATACCGTGCGCGGCTCGGGGTATGTGCTGCGGGAGGAGGAGGAGTGAAGGAGGGACGCCGCTGGGGGCTTTTCAACACCTCCGCCTTCCGGATGTCGATGGGCTACACGTTCCTGGTCACGCTGGCCGTGTGCGTGACGCTCGGCAGTGCATACCTGCTGACCCAGAGCATCATTACGAGCGACGTCGACCTGATCATCGACACGGAGCTGAAGAGCCTCGAGAACCAGTACGTACGCAGCGGCATTCCTGGAGTCACCGACGAGATCAACCTGCGCATCGACAGCTGGGGGCGGATCGGCGCGGTCTACATGCTCGCGGACCCCAAGTTCAATCGCCTCGCCGGCAACGTCACCAACTGGCCGTTCGACGGTGCGCCGGCCGACCCCTGGCCGGAGTTTCGCATCGAGTCCATCGAGCCCGGGCAGCGCTCCGTTCACCCCGTGCGGGCGTCGGTTCGCAAGCTTCCGAACGGCGACTGGCTGCTCGTCGGCACCGATATGTCGCAGGACCGCAGGTACGTGCGGACCTTTCAGATCGCCACCCTCTGGGGTATCGGCCTTTCGATCCTGGCGGCCGGAATTGCCGGGTTTTCCTTCAGTTTCCGCCTCGCGCGCCGTGTCGGCGACGTCACCGAAACCTGCGTGCGGATCATGTCGGGTGAGCAGGGGCACCGCCTGCCTGTGGTCGGCACCAGCGACGAGTTCGATGCCCTCGCGGCCTCGGTGAATCGGGTGCTCGATCGTCTGGAGGAGCAAACGCGCACACTGCGCGCAACCTTCGACAGTGTTGCGCACGACTTGCGTGCACCCTTGCATCGCCTGCGGACGCGGATGGACGCGGTGCTGCGCCTGCCGGCGCTCGAGTCAGGCATTCGGGAGCCGGTCGAGTCGTCGCTGCGGGAAGTCGACCGACTGCAACGCACGCTGGCGACGCTACTGCAGATAGCACTTGCGGAATCAGGAGCGCCGCTCGCTTCGCCTGCGCCGGTCGACGTTGGCGAGCTGGCCGAGGAGATGGGCGAGCTCTTCGAGCCAGTGGCGCGCGAGCGGGGTTTGACGCTGACCGCGCGTGCAGATCATGGAGTAATCGTCGAAGGCAACCGGCAATTGCTTGCGCAGCTCATCACCAACCTGCTGGAGAACGCCCTCAAGTACGTGCCCTCGGGTGGGCGGATCGATGTGGCGGTGAAGCGGCTGGCTGACCGCGCACAGCTCGTGATCAGCGACAACGGTCCGGGTATGCCGGCTGAGGACCTACTGCGGGCCGGACAGCCGTTCGCGCGCGTGGGGACGCGTTCGGGACTGGAGGGCAGCGGGCTCGGGCTGTCGCTGGTGTCGGCGATCGCGCGCCTGCATCGGGCGCGCCTCACACTGGCGAGCAACGACCCCGGGCTGCGCGCCGAGGTCAGCCTGCCGCTTTCCTACGCGGAAGCCGCTTCGGCGTCTTTGTCGCGCTCGATGAGCGCGTAAGCGGAGTGATTGTGAATGGACTCGAAATTCTCCGACTCCACGACGTAGGCGGCGATCCGCTCATCGGCGTTGAGGCGGGTAGCGACGTCACGCACCATGTCTTCGACGAATTTCGGATTGTCGTAAGCGCGCTCGGTCACGAACTTCTCGTCGGGACGCTTCAGGATGCCGTAGAGCTCGCATGAGGCTTCGCTCTCGGCTATCTCGATGAGCTCCTCGATCCACATGTGATGACGCAGGCGCGCGGAGATGGTCACGTGCGAGCGCTGATTGTGCGCGCCGTAGTCTGAGATGCGCTTGGAGCACGGACAGAGACTGGTCACGGGCACGATCACCTTGACCCACATCTCGGTGTGATCACCCTTGCGCTCGCCGATGAGGCTCGCGTGGTAATCCATGAGGCTCTCCACGCCGGAGATGGGCGCCCGCTTCATCACGAAGAAGGGGAAGGTCATCTCGATGTGGCCGGTGTCTGCCTCGAGACGCTGCGTCATCGTGGCGAGCATGGCGCCGAAAGATTCGACGGAGATCTCGCGCTCGCTGTGCAGTATCTCCACGAAGCGGGACATGTGCGTGCCTTTGAAGTTGTGCGGCAGGCTGACGTACATGTTGAACGTGGCGATGGTGTGCTGCTCCCCGGCGGAGCGGTCCTTCACGCGCACGGGATGGCGGATGTCCTTGATGCCGACGCGGTTGATGGGCAGCCGACGGGTGTCGGCCCGGCCCTGCACGTCCTCGACTTCGGCCAGAAAGGGCCGGGTCGACTTGGCGCTGGCGGGGGGTGGGGTCATGGATAAAGCCTACCGGAGCGGTGCACACCGCACCTATATCTGTCGAGGTATGTGCCTAAATCCGGGCGGACGGTTGCTTTTTCAACCTTCAGGCGCTACCGACCGAGCGAATGCGATCGTGGGGCTGCAGGGACCACCAGCGCTCGACGGTGGCGGCGAGGCTCTGGGCATCCAGGCCGGCCGCCGCCAGGCAGGAGTCGCGTGAGCCGTGCTCGATGAACCGGTCGGGGATGCCGATCTGCAGCAGCGGCAGGGAGAGACCCTCGGCCGCGAGCAGCTCGGCGATGGCGGAGCCGGCGCCGCCCTGCACGGCGTTCTCTTCCAGTGTGATGAGGGCGCGGTGCCGGCCGGCCAGCTCCAGAATGAGCGCCTCATCGAGCGGCTTCACGAACCGCATGTTCACCAGTGTGGCATCGAGCCGCTCGGCGATGCGCGTCGCGGGCTCCAACATGGGGCCGAAGGCGAGCAGCGCGAGGCCGCAGCGACCTTCGCGCTTCACCAGCGCGCGGCCGACCGGGAGGGCGGTGAAGGCTTTCTCGAGCGGCACGCCGGGGCCGGTACCGCGCGGATAGCGCACGACACTCGGACAGGAGAGGGTGGTGCCGGTGTAGAGCATCTGCCGGCATTCGTTCTCGTCGCTCGGGGCCATGATGACGAGGTTGGGAATGCAACGCAGGTAGGAAAGGTCGTAGCTGCCCTGGTGCGTGGCGCCGTCGCTGCCGACGAGCCCGGCGCGGTCGAGAGCGAATAGAACGGGAAGGTTCTGCAGGGCGACGTCGTGAATGAGCTGATCGTAGGCGCGCTGCAGGAACGTGGAATAGATGGCCACGACGGGTTTCAGACCCTCGGTGGCGAGTCCTGCGGCGAAGGTGACGGCGTGCTGCTCCGCGATGGCAACGTCGAAATAGCGATCGGGGAAGCGCTTGGAGAACTCCACCAGGCCCGAGCCCTCGCGCATGGCGGGCGTGATGCCGATGATGCGCGGATCCTGCTCCGCCATGTCGCACAGCCACTTGCCGAAGATTTGCGAGTAGGAAGGCCCCGACGAGGCCTCCTTGAAGATGGTGCCGCTCACCGGATCGAAGGGGCCCGGCCCGTGCCACTTGATCGGATCGGCCTCCGCCGGCGCGTAGCCCTTGCCCTTGCGGGTGACCACGTGCAGGAACTGCGGGCCGCCGAGCTTCTTGACGTTGCGCAGCGTGCTGACCAGTGCGCGCACGTCGTGGCCGTCCATGGGACCGATGTAGTTGAAGCCGAGCTCCTCGAACAGCGTCCCGGGTAGGACCATGCCCTTCAGGTGCTCCTCCGAGCGGCGCGCGAGCTCCCAGATCGGCGGGATGGGCTTCAACACCTTCTTGCCGCCTTCGCGCAGGTGTCGGTAGACGCGCCCGGAGAGCGCGGCGGCGAAGTAGTTGGAGAGCGCGCCGACGTTCTCGGAGATCGACATGTCGTTGTCGTTGAGAATGACCAGCAGATCCGTCGGCAGGGAGCCGGCGTGATTCAACGCTTCGAAAGCCATGCCCGCGGTCATCGCGCCATCACCGATGATGGCGACGGCGCGCCGCGATTCGCCGAGGCGCGCAGACGCGACCGCCATGCCCAGTGCCGCGCTGATCGATGTGCTGGAATGGCCGACGCCGAAGGTGTCGTAAGGGCTTTCCGACCGTGACGGGAAAGGCGCGAGGCCGCCCGGCTGCTTGATGGTGTGCAGCAGGTTGCGCCGTCCCGTCAGCACTTTGTGCGGATAGGCCTGATGTCCCACGTCCCAGATCAGCCGGTCATGCGGCGTGTCGAAGACATAATGCAGCGCGACGGCGAGCTCCACCGCACCAAGGCCGGCAGCGAAGTGGCCGCCGCGGGTGCTCACGGTGTGGATCAGGAATTGGCGCAGCTCCTGCGCCACCTCCGGCAGTTTCGCCACAGGCACCTGGCGAAGATCAGCGGGCGACTCGATCGCGTCGAGCAGTGGATAAGCGTTCGGCGGGGAAGTCATCTTTTACAGTTTACACCGGCGTGCGGCGGCACTCTCAGCAGTCTATTGTGGCAGATCTACAACAGAACCTTGACGATCATTTTTGGCCCGTAAGGCCCCCATCCTGAGGCTCGGCTATATTGAATGGTTCGGGTTCCACTTGGCCATTACGCTTTAGTAGTATCTCGACCCGCTGCTGCGCCGCCTTGAGTGACCCCTGGCAGTGTCGCGTGAGCTCCACACCCCGCTCGAAGGTCTTCAAGGCCTCGTCCAGCGGCAAGTCGCCGCGCTCCAGGCGCTCGACCAGTGCCTCGAGCTCCGCCAGCGCCTGCTCGAAATCCGGTGATTTGCTCTCGGCCATAAACGGGGCACGTTATACAGGCGTAGCGCCGCCGGTCAATGTGATTGACGCGCTGAGACCTGGGGCTTACAGTCGCAGCCCACGTTAGACCCAGTCTAAGACAGGAGAGTGGCATGAATCTCAAAGGCAGTAAGACCGAGAAGAACCTGAAAGACGCGTTCGCGGGCGAGTCCCAGGCGAACCGCCGGTATCTGTACTTCGCAGCCAAGGCGGACGTCGAGGGATTCAACGACGTGTCAGCGGTCTTCCGTTCGACGGCCGAGGGTGAGACCGGCCACGCGCACGGCCACCTCGAATATCTCGAGGCGGTGGGCGACCCGGCCACCGGCCTGCCGATCGGCGACACCAAGCTCAATCTGAAGGCCGCGATCGCGGGCGAGACCCACGAGTACACTGACATGTACCCGGGAATGGCGAAGTCGGCGCGCGACGAAGGCTTCGCCGAAATCGCGGACTGGTTCGAGACGCTGGCCAAGGCCGAGCGCTCGCACGCCAATCGCTTCCAAAAGGCCCTCGACGCGATTTGACACGTAGTCTGAAGGCGCTGGAGCCGGGCTCCTGCCCGGCGCAGCGCTGCCTCGGTCAGAAAGGGTGGTTTTTGCCCGAGGCTCCGCCACCTGCGGCGGCGGGGCACGCCCCTGTGCCTGATCTATCCTTTTAGTACATGAGCACTACGTCCACAGAGTCCGACGCTACGGGACCGCGGCAACCCGCCGCCGGCCGCGAGGGCAGCCTCGACGCCCCTACCCGCCATCCGCTCGACTGGCGGAGCCCCGCTTTCTACGACGAGGCCGCGCTCACCAAGGAGCTGGAGCGCGTATTCGACATCTGCCACGGCTGCCGCCGCTGCTTCAGCCTCTGCAACGCCTTCCCGACATTGTTCGATGCCGTGGACGCCTCCTCTGAGGGTGAGGTGCACGGGGTCGATAAGAAGGTTTTCTGGCAGGTCGTCGACCACTGCTATCTGTGCGACATGTGCTTCATGACGAAGTGCCCGTATGTGCCGCCGCATCCATGGAATGTCGACTTCCCACATCTGATGCTGCGTGCGAAGGCGGTGCGCGACCGCAAGGAGGGCGTCGGTTTCCGCAGTCGCGCGCTGTCCGCGACGGACACTGTCGGAAAGATCGCCGGCATTCCTGTCGTCGCGGAGATCGTCAACGCCGTCAACCGCTCGAGCCTCGGCCGCGTGGTGCTCGAGAAGACGCTCGGTGTCGACCGGACCGCACCCATCCCGGAGTATCACTCCCGCACGGCGCGCAAGCGCCTGCGCCACCTGGGCGAGGGTGCCGGCGCCAAGGCGGTTCCGACTCCCGAGACGACGGGCAAAGTCGCGCTCTTCACCACCTGCTACGGCAATCGCAACGACCCGCGGATCAACGAGGATCTGGTCGCCGTCTTCGAGCACAACGACATTCCGGTGACCCTGGTCGCGCAGGAGCGCTGCTGCGGCATGCCGCGTCTCGAGCTCGGTGACCTCGAGACGGTCGCCGAGCACAAGGCCTACAACATCCCGCAACTCCTGGCTGCGATCGACTCCGGGCTCGACATCGTCGCTCCGATCCCCTCCTGCGTGCTGATGTTCAAGCAGGAGCTCCCGCTGATGTTTCCCGACGACGCTGACGTGAAGCGTGTGGGGAAGCGCATCTTCGATCCCTTCGAGTACCTCATGCACCGCCATCGCGCCGGCCTCCTGCGCACCGACTTCAAGCGCTCGCTGGGCAAAGTGAGCTACCACGTCGCCTGTCACCTGCGGGTGCAGAACATCGGTCTGAAGACCCGCGACGTGCTGCGGCTCGTCCCCGACACCACCGTGGAGCCGATCGAGCGCTGCTCCGGACACAACGGCACTTACGGCGTGAAAAAGGAATTCCGCGCCGCCTCCATGAAGATCGGCCGGCCCGTGATCCAGCGTGTCCAGTCCGCAGCCGCCGAGCATTACGCCAGCGACTGCCCCATGGCCGGCGAGCAGATCCAGAGCGGGCTCGAGGGTGGACGGGAGCCGGAGCATCCGCTCAGCCTCCTGCGGCTGGCTTACGGGATTTAGGAGCGCGCGATGGACCAGCTCACCGTCGAAGATCTCATGAGCCTCGAGCATTACGCCCGCGAGCGTTCCGCCTTCCGCGCCCGCGTGCTCGAGCACAAGCGCAATCGCAAGCTCGCTGTCGGCCCCAACGTCACCTGGTCCTTCGAAGACCGGCTGACCATGCAGTATCAAGTCCAGGAAATGCTGCGCGCCGAGCGCATCTTCGAGCCCGAGGGCATCCGCGAGGAGCTCGACGCCTACAACCCGCTGATCCCCGACGGCAGCAACTGGAAGGCCACCCTCCTCATCGAGTTCCCCGACGTCGACCAGCGCCAGCGCCAGCTCGCGCAGCTCATAGGCCTGGAAGATCGCTGCTGGGTGCAGGTGCGCGGCCACGACCGCGTGTATGCGATCGCCGACGAAGACCTCGAGCGCGAGAATGCCGAGAAGACCTCGGCGGTGCATTTCCTCCGCTTCGAGCTCACCCCCGCCATGGTCTCCTCTCTGCAGCGCGGCGCGGCGCTCGGTGCCGGCGTCGATCACGACCACTACCGCCATTCCGTGGATCCCGTCGCCGAGCCCGTGAGAGCCGCGCTACTTCACGACTTGAAGTAAGATTCGCGGACGATGAATCAGTCCTACACCGCCTCCGACATCGAAGTCCTGAGCGGGCTGGAGCCCGTGCGCCGCCGGCCCGGGATGTACACGCACACCTCCCGGCCCAACCACCTGGCCCACGAGGTCGTCGACAACAGCGTCGACGAGGCGATCGCCGGCTACTGCAAGCAGATCGACGTCACCCTCTTCAAGGACAACTCCCTGCAGGTCGCCGACGACGGCCGCGGCATGCCCGTCGATATCCACCCCAAGGAGAAAGTGAGCGGCGTCGAGCTCATCCTCACCCGCCTGCACGCCGGCGGCAAATTCTCCGACAAGACCTACAAGTTCTCGGGCGGCCTGCACGGCGTCGGCGTCTCCGTGGTCAATGCGCTCTCGAAGAACCTGGAGTGCTGGATCAAGCGCGGCGGCAAGGAATACAACATCAGCTTCAAGGACGGCAAAGTCCACTCCAAGCTCGAAGTGGTGGGCACCGTCGGCCAGCGCAATACCGGCACCACCGTGCGTTTCTGGCCCGACCCCAAGTTCTTCGATTCCGACAAGTTCTCCGTCCCGCAGCTCAAGCACACCCTGAAGGCCAAGGCCGTGCTCTGCGCCGGCCTGCGCATCACCTTCACCAACGAGGCCACCGGCGAGAAGGACGAATGGTTCTACACCGGCGACCTCGGCGCCTACCTGCTCGAGGAGCTGGCCGACAACGAGCGCCTGCCCAACGAGCCGATCACCGGCCAGCGCGAGGAGGAGAGCGATGCGGTGAACTTCGCGCTGCTGTGGGCGCCGGCCGCGGAGACTGCGATCGGCGAGAGCTACGTCAACCTCATCCCGACGACCGAGGGCGGCACCCACGTCAACGGACTGCGGTCCGGCGTCGCGCAGGCCGTGCGCGAGTTCTGCGAGTTCCGCAACCTGGTGCCCCGCGGCGTCAAGCTCACCCCGGAGGACATCTGGGACAAGGCGAGCTACGTCCTCTCCGTCAAGATTCACGAGCCGCAGTTTGCCGGCCAGATGAAGGAGCGCCTGGCCTCGCGCGATGCCGCCGGCCTGGTCGAAGGCTTCGCGCGCGACTCCGTGGCGCTCTGGCTCAACCGCCATCCCGACGCCGGCGAGCGCATCGCTCAGTTCGCCATCGCCAACGCCCAGGAGCGCGCCAAAGCCGCGCAGCGAGTCGTGCGCAAGCGCATCGCCGGCGGCCCCGCGCTCCCCGGCAAGCTGGCCGACTGCGCCAGCCAGGACCCGCGCCGCTCCGAGCTCTTCCTGGTGGAAGGCGACTCCGCCGGCGGCTCCGCCAAGCAGGCACGCGACAAAGACTTCCAGGCCATCATGCCGCTGCGCGGCAAAATCCTGAACACCTGGGAGCTGGAGCCCGGCGAGATCGGCTCCTCCGAGGAAGTGCACAACATCGCCGTCGCCCTGGGCGTCGACCCCGGCTCCCAAGACCTCAGCCAACTCCGCTACCACAAAATCTGCATCCTCGCCGACGCCGATTCCGACGGCCAGCACATAGCGACTCTCCTCTGCGCGCTCTTCCTCCGTCACTTCCGCCCTCTAGTAACCAACGGCCACGTGCATGTAGCCATGCCCCCCCTTTATCGCATCGACGCCGGCAAACAGGTCTTCTACGCCCTGGACGACGGCGAGCGCGACCAGGTTCTCAAGCGAATCGAGAAGGAAAACTCCCGCACGAAGCCCACCGTCATCCGCTTCAAGGGACTCGGCGAGATGAACCCCACCCAGCTGCGCGAGACGACGATAGACCCCCGCACCCGCCGCCTGGTCCAACTGACCATCGACGGCAAGGACAACACCGACCAGCTCATGGACATGCTCCTGGCCAAAAAACGTGCGGCTGACCGCCGCGACTGGCTGGAGCAAAAAGGCAATCTTGCCGACGTTCAGGTCTAGCCCGATGTACACGTCCCTTCCGGGCGTGCAGGTTTGAACGGAGTAGTATCCAGTCGAAGAGGAGCTTCGGTCGAAAAAAAATTTTCCGGGAGCCTGAAAAACAGGACGTTTTTCCGGCAGCCTACAGGGATGTATTCACGGCGGTCCCGGAAAATTTGTTTTTCGAGCGGAGCTCCGGACGCCAACTCTCAACGCAGTAGACCATTCCGATCATGCAAGACCAGGAACTTAACTTCGAAGGCGTAGAGCGCCAACCGCTCCGCACCTTCACCGAGAAGGCGTACCTAGACTATTCCATGTACGTCATCCTAGACCGCGCGCTGCCCGCGCTCGGCGATGGCCTGAAGCCCGTGCAGCGCCGCATCATCTACGCCATGGGCGAGCTCGGCCTCGCCGCCCCCAACAAGCACAAGAAAGCGGCCCTCACCGTCGGCGACGTGCTCGGCAAGTTCCATCCCCACGGCGACACCGCCTGCTACGAGGCCATGGTGCTCATGGCGCAGCCCTTCTCCTACCGCTATCCGATCGTCGATGGCCAAGGCAACTGGGGCTCTCAAGATGACCCGAAGTCGTTCGCGGCCATGCGTTACACCGAGGCCAAGCTCACCCGCTACGCCGAGGTGCTGCTCGCCGAACTGTCCGACGGCACCGTCGACTGGCTGCCGAACTACGACGGCTCGCGCGAGGAACCCTCGATGCTGCCGGCGCGGCTGCCCAACCTGCTGTTGAATGGCACGACCGGCATCGCGGTCGGCATGGCGACTGACATTCCGCCGCACAACCTGCGGGAAGTCGCCAATGCCTGCATCCATCTGCTGGAGGAGCCCGAGGCCAGCACCGCGCAGCTGATGAAATTCATCAAAGGGCCGGATCTGCCGACCGGCGCGGAAATCATTTCGCCCCGGGCGGATCTCAAGGAGTTCTACGAGAAAGGCGTCGGCAGCTTCAAGGCGCGCGCCACCTACGTGATCGAGGACGGCAATGTCGTCGTCGACGCCTTTCCCTATCAGGTTTCTCCGACCAAGGTGATCGAGCAGATCGCCGAGCAGATGCGCGCGAAGAAGCTGCCGATGATCGAGGATCTGCGCGATGAATCCGATCACGAGAATGCGACGCGCCTGGTGATCGTGCCACGCTCCAACCGCGTCGACCTCGATGAAGTGATGAAGCACCTGTTCGCGACCACGGACCTGGAGCGCAGCTATCGCGTCAATCTGAACATCATCGGTCTGGATGGCCGGCCGCGGGTCATGGGTCTGCGCGACATCCTGACCGGCTGGCTCGAGTTCCGCATCACGACCGTCACCCGGCGGCTGCAGTTCCGGCTCGACAAGGTCAACCGGCGGCTGCACATCCTCGACGGACTGCTCATTGCCTTCCTGAATCTCGACGAGGTCATTCGCATCATCCGCCGTGAGGATGAGCCGAAGCCGGTGCTCATGAAGCGCTTCAAGCTCTCCGATGAGCAGGCCGAGGAAATCCTCAACACACGCCTGCGGCACCTCGCCAGGCTCGAGGAAATGAAGATCCGCGACGAGCAGAAGTCGCTGTCGCAGGAGAAGGCCGGCATCGAGGCGCTGCTGGCGAGCAAGGCCAAACTGCGCAAGCTGGTAGCCAGCGAGATTCGCGCCGACGCCGACAAGCATGGCGATGATCGGCGCACCAAGATCGTCGAGCGCGAGGCCGCGCAGGCGATCGATGAGACCACCCTCATTCCCAACGAGCCGGTATCGGTCGTGCTGTCGACCGGCGGCTTCGTTCGCTCCGCCAAGGGCCATGAAATCGATCCCCACTCGCTCTCCTACAAGAGCGGCGACGGCTTCCAGTCGATGGCCCGCGGCAGGAGTCTCCAGTCGGCGGTATTCGTCGACAGCACGGGCCGGACGTACTCGCTGCCGGCGCACTCGCTGCCATCGGCGCGCGGCCAGGGTGAGCCGCTCTCCGGCCGCCTCAATCCACCCGACGGCGCCAAGTTCGCCGGCGTCATGATGGGCGAGCCCGAGGATCTCTGGCTGCTCGCGACCGACGCCGGCTACGGCTTCACCGTGCGCCTGAAGGAGCTGATCACCGACCGCCGCGCGGGCAAGACGGTGCTCAACGTCCCCGACAACGCGATGGTGCTGCCGCCTGCGTGGGTACCGTCACCGGAGTCTCTGGTCGTGGCGGTGAGCAGCGAGGGCAAGCTCCTCGCCTTCCCCGTCGGGGATGTGCCGGAGATGCCGCGCGGCAAGGGCAACAAGCTCTACGACATCCCGGGCAAGAAAGCTGCCGCGCGCGCTGAGCTGATGACCGGAATCGCCGTGGTGGCGCCGAAGGGCTCGCTCGTGATCTGGGCGGGCGAGAAGCAGAAGACGCTGGAGTGGGGTGACCTCAAGGCCTACCGGGGTCAGCGCGCACAGCGTGGCGCGGTGTTGCCGCGCGGCTGGCCGAGGAAGGTGGAGCGCCTCGAGGCGATCATCCCGCCACCGCCTGCCTAGGGCGCAATCAACCCATGACGACTTCTTCGGGCGCGTTGACGAAGTAGCCCTGGATGTACTGCACCCCGAGCTGCCACAGCACGGCCATGGTGTTGGCGTCCTCGACGCGCTCCGCGATGGTCTGAATGCTGCGCTTCTTGGCCGATTCGACCAGGCTGCGCACGCGCTGCTGCAGCTGGGAGTCGCGCGCCAGGCTCTGGACCAGGGCGCCGTCGATCTTCACGAAATCGAGCGGCACCGAGCCGATGAGGCCCTGCGGGTCGCGTCCGGAGCCGAAGCTCTCGAGCGCGAAACGGAATCCCCGCTGGCGCAGGCCGCCCGCCAGGGCCCGAACCTGCGGGAAGCTCGCTGCCACTTCCTCGGTCGCCTGGAAGCAGACCCGCTGCGGCTCTGCGCGCGTCGAACGGATGTGTCCGTCCAGCCATTCGATGAAGGTCGCGTCTCGCGCCGTATCCTTCGAGAGCCGCACGAAGAGGCACTGCGGCCGCCGCTGGGCGGCGAAGGCGAGCGAGGCGCCGACGACCCAGCGGTCGATGTTCTTCAGCAGGTCGTTGCGCTCCGCCGCCGCCATGAACTCCGACGGCAGCACTTCCTTGCCCTGCGTGTCGACCATGCGAACCAACACGTCCCACATCTCCGGGTCATCGCCCTGCAGGCTCGCCACCGGCTGCTGCGCCAGGCGGAACCGGTTCTCCATGAGCGCGGCCTTGATGTGCTTGACCCAGACCTGATCGTACGACTGGACGCGGTTCTCGACGTCGGCTCGTCCGGATGTCAACGCCTGGTTGCCGCCCTGCTTGACACCCTTGGCGCAAGCCTCGATGGCGTCGGCCACGATGGCGTCGAGCTTGGGAGTGCTGGGCGGCACGATGGATAGGCCCACCGTGCAGGTGACGGTGACCGTCTTCTCGTTGACCCGCATGACGTGCTTGTGCACGCGCGCCAGAAGTTGCTTGCCCCACGCCTGGATGTCGTTCTCGTTGCCGCGCTCGAGTAACGCGAGGAATCTCACTCCGCCGAAGCGCCCGACGATCTCATTGGGATAGAGCGTCTCCTTCAGGAGCGCCGCGATTCCCATCAGGACGTCCTCGCTGGCCGTGGCGCCGACGTCGCGCTCCACCTCCGCGAACGCGTCGAGCTTGATCAACGCCAGGCAGCGCATGCCGCCCGGGCTCGGGGCTTCGAGGCGCGCATGCAGCGCCTCCATCAGCTCGCGTCGATGGAGAAAGCCGGTCGTATGGTCCGAATGGACCGCGTGACTCAGCTCCTCGACCAGGTTCTGCTCATCGCGCGCTTTGGCGGGCACCACCAGCCGCACGCTCGGCTCGCCGTCATGGTGACCCAACGCCAGCACGATCTCCACGGCCATGGTCTTGCCGTCCGGGAGCAGTGCAGTGGCCTTGAGCGCGAGATCGTTCCAACGGCCCTGCAGGCAGGCGGCCAGCGCGCCCTTGAGCGCCGGCTGCGTCGCCTCGTCGAACAGATCCATCACCGGCTGACCGACCAGCGAGTCCTTGACCCCGAAGAGCTCGAGCCACGCCGGGTTGGCATCGATGACGATGCCCTCCTGGACCTGCACGATCGCGTCGTTCGAGCGCTGCAGCACGCTCTCCAGCTGATTGCGCGCGTCGTGTGCGGATTTGAGTGTGGAGGTGAGTGCTCGCTCCAGTCGGAAGGCGCGCAGCTCACGGACCATCACCGCGGCCAGGCGCACGGGGCTGGTCAGCGAGACCGCGTCACGCGCGCCCGCCGTCATCGCATCGGCGATGACTTTCTCGTCCACGGCTTCCGCCAAAGACATGACCGGAACGGTGGGCGCCGCCTGGTCACGTATCTCGATGACGCTCTTGAGGTCGTCCTCGGGCCCCGGAACGAATACCAGGAGCTCGGGATTGATCTGCGGCAGAGCGTCCGGCAGGTCCCGTAGCGCCGGGATCCACGTGCAGTGCACGGGGTGGCCGGCGCGGCGCAGGATGCTGTTGATGGCCTCGACCGCGTCCCGGGTGGGAGACAGTACGATGAGCGGAACTGCGTTCTGCTCGGTCAAAGTGCTCTCCGTTGATGCGGCAGGTCAGGGGGCGCGAAGCCGGCCAAAATTCTAGCTCGGGCCGTAGCGGCCCCGGTTGTCGTGCGTCTCAAAAAATTGGACCGAGCGTGACCTTGGCGGGCGCATCCGGCACCTCGCGCACGAGTCGCGGTACGAGATATCCGGGCAGTTGCGCGGCCAGTCGTCCCACCAGGGTCTGCGCGCGCTCGTCGGGAACTGCGAAATGCGACGCACCCCGGACGCGATCGAGGGCGTGCAGGTAGTAGGGAAGAACCCCTGCGTCGAAGAGGCGCCGTGAGAGCTTTGAGAGCACGTCGACGTCGTCGTTGATGCCGGCCAGTAGGACCGACTGGTTGAGGAGGGTGACCCCGGTCGCGCGCAGCTTGCGGCAGGCGGCTGCAAGCTCCGCATCGAGCTCGTTGGGATGGTTGACGTGCAGTACGAGCACAGTTGGCAACACTGCCGCCCGCAGCCACTGTAGGAGTCCCTCGTCGACCCGCGAAGGCAACACCACCGGCTGGCGGGTATGCACGCGAACGCGGCGCACGTGCGGGATGCCGGCCAGTGCGCGGGTGAGGCTCTCGAGCCGGGCATTGCTCAAGGACAGCGGATCGCCGCCGCTCAGGATGATCTCCTCGAGGGAAGCGTCGGCGCGGATCTCGGCGAGTGCCTCGCTCCAGCGTGGCGCTTCCCCGCTGTGCTCCGCATAAGGGAATTCCCGCCGGAAGCAGTAGCGGCAGTGCACGGCGCAAGTCGAGGTGGTGATGAGGAGCGCGCGGCCGCGGTATTTCTGTAGCAGGCCGCGCGCGCGCTGAGCGCTGCGCTCACCGACCGGATCAGCGACGTATTCGGCCTCATCGGCGAGCTCTGCGGCCGCCGGCAGCACCTGACGGAGCAGCGGGTCCTGGAGGTCGCCCCGGCGCATCCTGGCGACGAAGCTCCGCGGTACCCGCAGCCGGAAGTGCCGGCTAGCCTCGTTCGCGCCCACGAGGGCCCGCGGGCTCAGGCCAAGCGCCGCGGCGAGCTCCTCCGGGCTCGTGATTGCCTCAGCGAGCTCCTGCTGCCAGGTCCGAGGCTCGAGCTGGCGGGGGGTGACCGATGCCGTTATCATACGCGGCCCTCTCAGGAGGCGGCCGCGCATTCTGCCGCCCCAGCCGCGAGAAAGAAATGGCCAGCTACACCACCGGCGAGATCCGCTCGGGTATGAAACTCCTGCTCGACGGCGACCCGTACGCCGTGGTCGAGAACGAGTTCGTCAAGCCCGGCAAGGGCCAGGCGTTCAACCGCATCAAGGTGCGCAATCTCAAGACCGGCCGCACCATCGAGCGCACCTTTAGGTCCGGCGAGTCGCTGGAGGCGGCGGACGTCGTCGATACGGAGATGCAGTATCTCTACCAGGACGGCGACTTCTGGCACTTCATGATGCCGGACAACTTCGAGCAGTACACCGCCGGCAAGTCCGCCGTGGGCGACAACGCGCAGTGGCTGAAGGAGGGCTTGGTCTGCATCGTCACCCTCTGGAACAACGAGCCTCTTGTAGTGAATGTGCCCGCGCACGTGGAGCTCAAGATCGTCGAGACCGACCCCGGCCTGCGGGGTGACACCGCCACCGGCGGCCAGAAGCCGGCCAAGCTCGAGACCGGCGCCGTGGTGCGGGTACCGCTCTTCATCAACGAGGGCGAAGTCATCCGCGTCAGCACCAGCACCGGCGAGTACGTCTCACGCGCCAAGCAGTAAGGCTAGCGTAGCTCGGCCAGCCGACTCGCCTGCACGAACAGCGAGGCGAGCCGCTCCAAGCCGCGCGCATCGACTTCATCGAAGCGCGCGAGCCGCGGGCTGTCGAGATCGAGAACCCCCGCCAGTTGGTTCGCCGCGAAGACCGGCACCACGACCTCGGATTGCGAGGCCCCATCGCAGGCAATGTGCCCCGGAAAGGCATTGACGTCCGGGACGATGATGGTCTCGCGCCTCGCGGCGGCCGTGCCGCAAACACCGCGGCCGAGGGCGATGCGCACGCACGCCGGCTTGCCCTGGAAAGGTCCGACGACCAGCTCGCCTCCACGCAGGAAGTAGAAACCCACCCAATTCAACTCCGGCAGCGCATCGAAAATGAGCGCCGCGGTGTTGGCTGCATTGGCGATTGGATCGGTCTCGCCGTCGAGCAGGCTGCGCAGCTGGGCGGCCAGCCGCTCGTAGCCGGCGCGCTTGTCGGTAAAGTCATGTGGCTCGCTGTGATAGGTGGTCATGGGATCGCCCGTTGTGGCTTCGTTCAGGCCCGCTCGATAGGGAAGGGCAGGACCGCATCGATGCGCTCCGCGCCCGCCGCGAGCATCAGGGCGCGATCGAAGCCCAGCGCGACGCCGCAGCAGTCCGGAAGGCCGGCCTCGAGTGCCGCGAGCAGGCGCTCGTCCAGGGTGGCGGCCGGCAGACCTGACCGGTGCCGCTGCGCGATATCGCGCTCGAAGCGCTCGCGCTGCTCGCGCGCGACGGCCAGCTCATGAAAGCCGTTGGCGAGCTCGATGCCGTCACAGTAGAGCTCGAACCGCTGCGCGGCACGCGGGTCACTGGGATCGAGCCGGGCGAGCGCCGCCTGACTCGCGGGATAGCCGTGCACGAAGGTCAGCCCGCGCCGGCCGAGCCGCGGTCCGACCACAGTACCCATCAACAGCTCGAGTAGCTCGTCGCGGTCCGTCGCATCGCGAAAACCCGCCAGTCGCGCCTGCTCCGCAAGCTGCGCTACCGGCGCCGTGAAGGGGTCGAGCGCGAGCGCGCGCAGAAAGGCGTCGCGATAGCTCACCCGCTCGGTCCCGAGGGGAGGGAGCCGCGCGCCAAGGAGCTCGCGCACCAGGGAATCGACCTCGCTCATGAGCGCATCGAGCGAGAAGCCTGCGCGATACCACTCGATCAGCGTGAATTCGGCGTTGTGGAGACGGCCGCGCTCGTGCGCGCGCACCACGTGACAGACCTGATAGATATCGCCGCCCCCGCGGCGAGGAGGCGCTTCATCGCGTACTCGGGCGAGGTATGGAGGAAATAGGGCGGGGGCGGCGCTCCTCCGGGATCGGCCGCCTCGAGCAGCACGCGCGCGCAGTGGATGTGCACGTCCGTCACCGGGGCGTTGACCACGATTGGCGTGTCCACCTCGAGGACGCCGCGGACGGCGAAGAAAGCACGGGTACGTGCCAGCAGCGCGGCGCGCAATTGCAACATCTCGCGCGAGGCGGTGGGGCGCCAGTCGCTGCCGGCTGCGGTCATGGCGCGCAAAGCCGCGCGATGGTTTGACCGACGCGCACGGGTGCGCCCGGTTGCAGACCGGGCAGCCACTCGGCCGCGCCGGGCGGCAGCAGCAGGATGACCGTCGATCCCATGTTGAATCGTCCGAGCTCGGCTCCCCGCTCGAGCCGCAGCGGCGCGCGCGCCGGTGTCGAGCGGCAGCTCGCTTCGCCCGGCGAGGGCTGCAGGGCGTCACCTCGCCGTGCCATACGGTCGCGATGCTGCCGACGAACAGCGCGCCGACGAGCACCAGCGCAAATGTGAGGCTCTCATCCTCGAACGCGCAGACGACCCGCTCGTTGCGCGCGAAGAGGCCCGGGACGGCGGCCGCGGTGGCCGCGTTGACGCTGAAGAGCTTGCCGGGAATGAACCATGCGGCGCGCAGCGTGCCGCGGCCGCCGGCATGTGGATGCGGTGATAGTTGAAAGGCGCGAGATAGAGTGTCGCAAACGAGCCGCCGGCGAAGCGCTGCACCCACCGGGAGGCGCCGCCGAGCAGGGCTTCGAGGGAATAGTCGTGACCTTTCGCCTGCAGCATGCGCAGACCGTCGAGCCGGCCGATCTGGCTCACGGTGCCGTCGACGGGGGATACGAGCGCGCGCCGATCCGGATCGCTGGGACGCGATCCAGGCCGGAGGCTGCGCGTGAAGAACGCGTTGAAGCTCGGATAGTCGTGCGGCTCGGGGTCCGCTGCCTCGCTCATGTCGGGCCGAAAGTGCCGCACGAAAGAGCCGATGAGCGCGTTCTTGACCGGCTTGACGCGGCAGCGGGCCAGGCGATGGACCTGCCGCGACAGGAAGTGCTGCGGCAGCAGATGCTGCATTGCGACGAAGAGGCGCGCTCGCAGCGTCGGCGAGTCCGTCCCGGGCTTGGTTGCGCCATCCATGCTGGTCAGGCTGCTGCGCGCAGTTCCGGCGCTACACCACGCAGGGATTGCGCGAGCTGCCGCGCGTCGAAGGGCGGCGTGAACACTCCGACCTCCCGCGCCCCTGAGTCGAACAACAGGATCGCCATGGTGTGGTCGAAGTCGTACCCGCCCCCCGGCAGGTTGATGCGGGTGATGCCGATCCCGAGGCTGAGGGCGACGCGGCGGATCTCGGCGGGGTCGCCGGTGAGGCCGAGAAAGCTCGGGTCGAAATGCCGCAGATAGCCGGCCAGCACCGCCGGGGTGTCACGCCGCGGATCGATCGTGACGAAGAGTACTTGCAGACCCGGCAACTGCGCCTGCTTCCTGACTCGTGCCAGTGCGGCGAGCGTGTCCGGACACTCGTCGGGGCAATGCGTGAAACCGAAGTACATGAGCGTCGGGTGACCGAGGAGGGACGTACGGCTGAAGCTCCGTCCCTGACTGTCGATCAGGTGAAAGTCGGCGATCGGCTTCGCATCCGGTAACCACGTGCCACTTGCCAGCACCGGCCGGGAGCTGTCAATTTCACCGGCCAGCAGAAATCCACCGAGCGCAGCGCACAGGGCGCCCAGGCCTACGAGGGTCCAGAAGAGTCGAGCAGTCATGAGGAGATTATCCCACACCGCGAAGTCCCGGCCCCGGCGGGCGGCAGTCACGGCGAAGAGCAAGCCGACCGTGCTCGCGCTCATCGGCGCGCGGCGCGCGGCGACTGCGCCGCGCGGGCGTTTACTTCGGGCACGGCACCGACAATGCGTGGGACGACGCCGCGGCGCTGGTGCTGCACGCGCTGGATCTGCCGCATTCCGGCGGGCGCGCGCTCTACGCGCGGCGCGTCGGCGCGCGCGCGACATCGAGCGCGTGGACGAGCTCCTCACGCGGCGCATCGAGGAGCGCATTCCGGCCGTATACCTCACCGGTGAGACGTGGTTTGCCGGACTGCGCTTCCACGTCGATCCGCGGGTGCTCATCCCGCGCTCGCCGATCGCCGAGCTCATCGAGCGGCGCTTTGCCCCGTGGATCGATGCCGCGCCGGGTGCGCCGCGTGCTCGATGTCGGCACCGGCTCGGGCTGCATCGCGATCGCCTGCGCGCAAGGCCGCTGCCGCGCGCGCGCGTCGACGCCGTGGACATCTCGCCCGAGGCGCTCGAGGTCGCCGCCATCAACGTGCGCCGCCACCGCCTCGGCGCGGCGCGTGCGCCTCGTTCGACTCCGACCATTTCAGCGCCCTCGCGCGGCGAGCGCTACGATATCATCGTCGCCAATCCGCCCTACGTGGGGCGGCGCGAGATGTCAGGACTCCCGCCGGAGTATCGGCACGAGCCGCGCGTCGCGCTCGCGGCGGGGCGTGACGGGCTCGATTCCGTGCGGGTAATCCTGCGCGAGGCGGGCGCGCATCTGCGACCCGAGGGGCTGCTCATCGTCGAGGTTGGCAACACCGAGGCGGCCGTGCGCCGGGCATTCCGGCGGCTGCCCTTCGTCTGGCTGGAATTCGAGCGCGGCGGCGGCGGTGTGTTTCTCCTCACCGCGCGAGCAACTGCAGGTAATCCGACACATGTCAGGCAACACCATCGGCAGGCTCTTCACGGTGACGACCTTCGGCGAGAGCCACGGCGCCGGCGCTGGGCTGCATCGTCGACGGCTGCCCGCCGGGACTCGCACTGACGGAGGCGGACATGCAGACAGGACGTCGACCGCCGCCGCACCGGCACCTCGCACTTCGTCAGCCAGCGCCGCGAGGGCGACCAGGTGCGCATCCTCTCGGGCGTGTTCGAGGGGCGCACCACCGGCACGCCGATCGGCCTTCTCATCGAGAATACCGACGCGCGCTCGCGCGACTACGAGAAGATCAAGGACCGCTTCCGGCCGGGCCACGCCGACTACACCTATCAGCAGAAGTACGGCCGTGCGCGACTATCGCGGCGGCGGGCGCTCATCGGCGCGCGAGACGGTGATGCGGGTGGCGGCGGGCGCGATCGCGCGCAAATACCTCGCGACCCGGCTCGGCGTCCGGATCTACGGCTACCTGAGCCAGGTCGGCGAGCTCGACGCTCGAAGCGCGCGATCCGGCCTTCGCCTACCAGAACCCGTTCTTCTGTCCCGACCCGGCGCGCGTGGCCGAGCTCGAGGCGCTCATCTGGAAGCTGCGCTCCGAAGGCGACTCGATCGGGGCGCGTGTCACCGTGATCGCGACGGGCGTGCCCCCGGGGCTCGGCGAGCCGGTGTTCGAGCGGCTGGATGCCGATATCGCGGCAGCTCTGATGGGCATCAACGCCGTCAAGGCGGTGGAGATCGGCGCCGGCACGGCCGCGGTCAGCGCAGCGCGGCAGCGAGCATCGCGATGAGCTCACGCCCCACGGGCTTCGCGAGCAATCACGCCGGCGGCATCCTCGGCGGAATCTCTTCGGGCCAGGACATCGTGGCGCACCTCACCCTGAAGCCGACCTCGAGCATCCAGGTGCCGGGCAGAACGGTCGATACCGCAGGCCAGCCGGTGGAGATCGTCACCACCGGCCGTCACGACCCGTGCGTGGGCCTGCGGGCCACGCCCATCGCCGAGGCGATGCTCGCGATGGTGCTCATGGACCATTACCTGCGGAACCGCGCGCAGAACGCAGATGTCCGGTCTGAGACGCCGGACATCACCCGACGGTGATCGCCGACACAGTTTATGTCTTGCAGATGCCTGAAGATCGGCGCAACCGAAAGGGGACTTAACTTATGGGTCGTGGTTGCCTGTTTCGTCATTCCGTGCTGCGGTCGCTTTGGCTTTCCGCCCAATTAAGTTATATTGCCACCCCGATCGGATGAGACTGCCAAGATGCAGCCATCCCTTTGTTTTAGCAATGTATTCCACTCACTGATGCCTTCCGGGGTGTCCTAAATGGTCGCCAAACGCTCAAGCCGGGCGGTGGCGTTGCTGCTGGCAGTTCCTTCAGCGGCGTTCGCCCTCGGTCTCGGGGACATCCGTCTCCTGTCACCTCTCGATCAGCCCCTCAAGGCGCAGATCGAGCTGCTCGACGCTTCGCCGGATTCGCTGCAGAACCTGCAGGTTCAGCTCGCGTCCCAGGACACCTTTGCGCGCTACGGCCTCAATTGGCCGCAGTTCCTGAGCAGTGTCCACGTCAAAGCCGTCCACGCGGCCGACGGCCGGGAGGTCATCGAGCTGTCCTCGGACCAGCCCGTCACCGATCCGGTGCTCACGCTGCTGGTCGAGGCCAACTGGGATCGGGGCCACCTGATTCGCGAGTACACCGTGCTGCTCGATCCGCCGGTGTACGTGCCCAATCAGTCGCAGGCCGCCAGTCAGCAGGTCGCGCCCGCCGCGACCGGAACCACTCCGCGTGAGGGCGAAATTGCGCGCTCGCAGGCGCCGGCTGCACCGCCTCCGGCAGCAACTGCCGCCGCGCCGACGCCGGGCTCGGACGAGACGGCGGCCGGTAATGGCGCCGCTTCCACTGCTGCCAGCGACGCCGGCGGCGAGTCTCATTCGCTCGTCGTGCGCCGCGGTCAGACTCTCTCGGGTATCGCCAACCAACTGAGCGGCGCCGAGATCGACTCCGGCCCCACGCGCGCCTGGATGGTGGCCATCTACCAGCAGAACCCGTCCGCTTTCGATCGCAACATGAACCTGATGCGCTCCGGCGCAGTGCTGCGTATTCCCGACAACGATACGGTCGCAGCCATCGCGCCCGCCGCCGCGACGGCGGAGATTCACCGGCAGTACGCCGCCTGGCGCACCGCCGCGGGGCAAGCGGGCAATGCCGAGAGCGGTCCGGGAAGACTGCGGCTGGTCGCCCCCGCGGGCGGCGCCGGTGCGGGCGGATCGCCCACGGCCGCCGGCGCTTCTTCGGGTGAGGTCAAGCAGCTGCAGGCACAGGTTCAGACGCTGCAGTCAGAGGTCGCGGACGACCATCGCCAGCTGCAGCTGAAGGATGCGCAGCTTGCGCAAATGCAGGCTCAGCTCGCCGCCAAGCAGGCGCCGCAGACAGTGCCCGCCGCGGCTCCGCCTGTAGCGAACACACCGCCGGCAGCCAATCCCAGCCAGCCGACGGCTGCGTCAGCACCGGCAAGCTCTGCGCCGGCGCCTGAGCAAGCGCCACCACCGCCGCCGCAGGCCGCGGCGAATCCGCCGCCACAGCAGGCTGCGCCGCCACCCGTCCCGCACGTGGCGCACCATGCGCCGGCGAAGTCACCCGCCTCATTCAAGCCGAGCTCGGGCGGCTCGCTGTTCGACACGCTCGCCAGCTACTGGTGGGTCGTCGTCCTGGCTGCGGTTGCATTGCTCGGCGTCGTGGCCGCGCGCATCGTGCGCTCGCGCCGCCAATCGGCTCTCGACGATTCGCTGGGTCGCCTCGCCGCAGCCGGAGGATCGCCGTCCCCGTATACACGGCTGGAGCCATCGGCGGGCGATACTGCCTCCATCCGTCCGGCACCTGGGGCGCACGACGACGATGCATTCGTCGTGGAGGAGAGCGGGACCCACGAGCGGCCGAAAATCTCCGCAGCCGCGGCGCCCGTCGCAGCCAAGCACGTCACTACTACCGCGGACACGATCAGCACCGAGACGGCGGTCAACCTGGATCAGGGCGACCCGCTGGCTGAGGCCGACTTCCACATGGCCTACGGCCTGTACGATCAGGCCGCCGATCTCATCCGCATCGCCATCGGGCGCGAGCCCGATCGTCGCGACCTGAAGCTGAAGCTCCTCGAAGTCTTCTTCGTCTGGGGCAACAAGGAGCAGTTCCTGCAGACCGCGCGCGAGCTGGCCGGCACCCGCGCCGAGGCCGCGCCTGGCGAGTGGGAAAAGATCGTGATCATGGGCAAGCAGCTCGCGCCGGAGGATCCGCTCTTTACGGGCGGTGCGGCCGTGAGCGGCGCAGCGTCGGCGGGTGTCGATCTCGACCTCGCGGGCGGCCAGAGCGCTGGCCTCGACTTCGACATTGCATCCACCGGTTCGCATGCCCAAGGGCTCGACCTCGACATCGGCTCGGCGTTGGGCGAGGGCGACGGCGAGAACGTGGTGACCGTCGAGCAGCCCGGTACCGCCACCGATCGGAACATGGCGCTCCTCGATGCGCCTTTCGCTGACGCCTCCACCGGCACTACGCGCGAGATGACAGCGACCCTCCCCGGAGGGGACGAGGTGCCTGGCACGTACGGTACGGAGATCGAAGGTCCGACCATCGAGCAGCCGGCGCTGCACACGCAGGAGCAGCCGACGATCCGGCAGAAGGTCGAAACGGCGATGAAGCAAAGCGGTGCCGAGCAGACCGCCGAGCTCGCCATCGATGACCTGGGGCTCGATCTCGGCGCGTTCGATACTCCGGAGCCTGCCGGCGAGCGCGCCGAAGCTTCGCCCGAAGGCCCGACGCTGGTCGCGGGACTCGACGACCACTCACGGCGGGTCATGGAGCAGGCGAATCAGGGCGCGACCGAGGAGGTCCCGGAACCGACCGGCACCACCAACTCCTGGCAGTTCGACGAGACCGAGCTCGAGGCCGTGCTGACCGACGGCGACGGCCGTACCAACGGTCACGACACGGGGGCGACTTCGCGGTTGGCCGCGCTCAAGGATTCGCCGTCCGTCGACTATGAGCTCAGCGATGCCGACGCGGAGCCGGATCATGCCGCCAACGGTTCGAGTGTCGACCTGGATGTCGGCACGGCCACGGTGCCTGATGCCGCCTTCACGGCGACCCAGAAGCTGTCGGCGGAGGACCTGGCCCTGCCGGACCTCGAGCCCGTCACCATGAGCGAGGTCGGCACCAAGCTCGATCTTGCGCGTGCCTACATGGACATGGGCGACCCTGAGGGAGCGCGCAACATCCTCGAGGAAGTCATGCACGAAGGCTCCGTGGCGCAGAAGCAGGAAGCCCAGCGCCTGATGGAGTCGCTGCCGGGTTAAGTGCGGATCGCGGTCGGACTCGAATACGACGGAACGCGCTACGCCGGCTGGCAGAGCCAGCGCTCGGCGGACACCGTGCAGGTGCTCGCCGAGAGTGCTCTCGGCAAGGTGGCGGCCGAAGCGGTGAGTCTCGTCTGCGCCGGTCGGACCGACGCCGGCGTGCATGCCCGCGGCCAGGTGGCGCACTTCGACACCGCCGCGATGCGCAGCATGCGCGCCTGGATGCTCGGCGCCAACACCGAGCTGCCGCGCGACATCAGCATCTCCTGGGTGCGCCCGGTGCCCGCGCACTTTCACGCTCGCTACTCGGCGGAGGCGCGCACTTACCGCTACCTGATCTTCAACCGCGCCTCCCGCTCGGGGCTGCTGGCGCATCGGGCAACGTGGGTCCACCGGCCCCTCGATGCGGAGCGCATGGCGCAGGCGGCGGCGGTGCTCGAGGGCGAGCATGACTTCAGCGCCTTCCGCGCCGCGGAATGCCAGGCGAAATCGCCGGTGCGCCGCATGGAGCGGCTCACCGTCGCGCGCCGCGGCGACTGGCTCGCGATCGAGGCTACCGCCAATGCCTTCCTGCACCACATGGTGCGCAACATCGCCGGGCTCCTCATCCGCATCGGCAAGGGCGACTCGCCGCCTTCCTGGGCGGCAGAGGTGCTCGCCGGACGCGATCGCGCGCCTGAGCGCCGCCACGGCTCCCGCGGACGGTCTGTACCTGTGGCAGGTGCGCTATCCGGCCGCCTTCGCTCTGCCGGGCGTCCCCGAGAGCGGCAGGGGCGGGGCCCAAGACCCGGAAGACGCTATCATCGGGGCTGGCTTTCCACCGTAGGCAGCCCTCATGTCCTGGTTCGAGAAGATCATGCCCTCGCGCATCAAGACCGAGCGGCGCACGCGCTCGGTGCCGGAGGGACTGTGGATCAAGTGTCCCGGCCTGCGACGCCGTGCTCTACCGGGCGGAGCTCGAGCGCAATCTGTACGTGTGCCCGAAATGCAGCCATCACATGCGCATCGGCGGCGCGCGAGCGGCTCGAGCGTTTCCTCGACGCGGACTCCACTGAGGAGATCGGCGCGCAGATCACGCCGGAGGATCCGCTGAAGTTCCGCGACAGCAAGCGCTACAAGGACCGTCTCGCGCAGGCGCAGAAGGCGACCGGAGAGACTGATGCGCTCATCGTGCTCGCCGGCACGCTCGACGAACCTGCCGATCGTCGCCTGCGCCTTCGAGTTCCAGTTCCTCGGCGGCTCGATGGGCTCGGTGGTCGGCGAGCGCTTCAAGCGCGGCGTCGACTACTGCATCGAGCAGCGCACGCCCGCTCGTGTGCTTCACCGCGAGCGGCGGCGCGCGCATGCAGGAGGCGCTGTACTCGCTGCTGCAGATGGCCAAGACCGCCGCGGCGCTGTCGCGCCTGGCGCAGGCGCATCTGCCGTTCATCTCGGTGATGACCGATCCGACCACCGGCGGCGTGTCGGCGAGCCTCGCGATGCTCGGGGACCTGAACCTCGCCGAGCCGCGCGCGCTCATCGGTTTCGCCGGGCCGCGCGTGATCCAGCAGACGGTGCGCGAGACGCTGCCCGAGGGCTTTCAGCGCAGCGAGTTCCTGCTCGATCACGGCGCGCTCGACATGATCGTCGATCGCCGCGACATGCGCGATCGGATCGCGGCCGCTGCTGCGCATGCTGATGAAGCTACCGGCGGCCGCCGCCTAAGCCGCGCACCGGCCGGTGGCCCGATCGCACGCTCGCCGAGTGGCTGGCGCTGCAGGAGGCGGTGCATCCGAAGTCGCATCGACCTGGGGCTCGCGCGCGTCGGCGCGCGTGGCGCGCGCGCTCGGGATCGACGCGGCCGCAGTCCGCGGTCATCACGGTTGGCGGCACCAACGGCAAGGGATCGACCGTGGCGCATCTCGAGGCGCTGCTGGCTTGCGGCCGGCCGCTCGGTCGGACTTGTTCACCTCGCCGCACTTCCTGCGCTACAACGAGCGCATCCGCATCGACGGCGTGCGAGGTGGACGGATGCGGCGCTCGTCGCGCGCCTTCGAGCGCATCGAGGCGGCGCGCGGCGCCACCACGCTCACCTTCTTCGAATACAACACGCTGGCGGCGCTGCACGCTCTTCGCGGAGCGGCGGCGTCGAGCTCGCGCTGCTCGAGGTGGGGCTCGGCGGCCGCCTCGACGCCACCAATCTCGTCGATGCGGATGTGGCGGTGGTCTGCTCGGTCGGCTTCGATCATCGCGACTGGCTGGGCGAGACGCTGGAGGAGATCGGCGCGGAGAAGGCCGGCATCTTCCGCGCCGGCCGCCCGGCGGTGCTCGGCACGGCGCGCATGCCGGCGAGCGTGTATTCCGCGATCGAGCGCCTGGGCGCGCAGCCGCATCGTGGCCGAGCGAGATTTCAGCTGGCAGATGGAGCCGGACTCGGGCGACCCGCCGCGCTGGGGTTACCGTGGTGCCCGCCTCAGCCTCGCCGATCTGCCGCCTTCAGCGCTCGCCGGCTCGATCCAGTACCGCAACGCCGCCACGGCGCTTGCGGCGCTCGAAGCGCTCGCCATCGACGCGGGCTCCGCCGCGGCGGCGCAGGTCGTAGCGGCGCTCGATGCGCGGACCCTCGCCGCGGCGCTGCGGCGCGTGCGGCTCGCGGGCCGCTTTCAGATCGTGCCCGGGCCGGTCGAGTGGATCCTGGACATCGCGCACAACGAGCCTGCCGCGCGCGGTGCTGGCTGCGCAGCTGCAGGAGCGGCCGTGTCAGCGGGCGCACGCTCGCGGTGGTGGGCATTCTGGGTGACAAGGATGCGCCGGCGATCGCACGCGGCGCTGCGCCCGGCGTTGGATCGTTGGTTCCTCTGCGGCCTGGCGGGTCCGCGCGGCATCTCCGCGGCGGAGCTGGCGCGGCGCCTCGAGTCCATCGTGCCCGATCCGATCCTGGCCGAGTCGGTGCGCGCGGGGTGTGAGGCGGCGCGCGCAGCGGCGCGGCCGGGGGATCGCGTGGTCGTCTGCGGCTCCGTGCACACTGTGGGGCCGGCACTCGAGTGGCTTGGGGTATACTCCACGCGGTGAAAGAGCGACTGACGGGCGCCATCATCCTCGTGGCGCTGATCGTGCTGTTGGTTCCCGAGCTCCTGACCGGTCCGATCCGGATGCGGCCGGCGCCGGCCGCGGCCGCGACTGCGGCAATCGCAGCCGCCGTTGGTGCCGGAAGCGTGGCGCACGGGGAAGCGCCGCTTCGCTCCTATACCATGACACTCGGCGCGCCGCCGTCGGCGCAGGCCAGCCCTGCCGCAACGTCGGCGCAGGCGCCGCCGGTGCAGCCGACGCCAAGCCCGCAGGCCGGACCTCCGGAAAGCGCAACGCCGGGTCCCGCGCCCGCGGCGCCGCGGGACAGCTTGCAAGATGGCAAATCGCCCGCACATCCGGTGGCAGAAGAGGACCGCTCGTCGGCCTCATCTGTCGGATGGGTAGTGCAGCTTGGCAGCTTTGCCAGCCGTAAAAATGCCGAGCGCCTGGCGCGCTCGCTCCAGAGGAGAGGCTTCCGCATGTCGGTATCCTCCGCACGGACCGGATCGCGCGTCCTCTGGCGGGTGCGTGCCGGTCCGGCGCCCGGTCACGCCGGGGCGGTGCGTCTCGCGGCCCGCCTGCGAGCGCTCGGGCATCGCGGCGAGCTCCTCCCAGTACGGTGACGCGTTTCCGAGCGATCGCCCGGACGGTCTTGTACAATCCGCCGCGTTTCCTGGGACCCGCGCACCTGCGCCAGCGGTTCTTACCGGGGCTTCCGCGCCAACATCCATGAACATAGCCGATTATGTGGTGATTGCCGCCGTCGTGCTGTCGGCCATCGTGGGTGCCATTCGCGGCTTCCTGCGCGAGGCGATCGCCCTGGGGGCCTGGCTGGTGGCGCTCTTCGTCGCCTGGCATTTCTCCGACATGATCGAGCCGCATCTCGGCGGCCTCCTTGCCGCCAGCTACGTGCGGCCCTGGGCGGCGCGCGTCATCATCGTCGCGCTCATCCTGCTCCTGGGCGCGGGACTCGGCGCCATCATCGGCCACTACGTCCGGCTCTCCATATTCAGCGGCATCGACCGCTTCCTGGGCTTTCTCTTCGGTGCGGTGCGCGGGCTGGTGCTGATCGGGGTGTTCGTCATCCTCGGGCAACTGCTCAAGCTCGATGGCGAGATGTGGTGGCGGCATTCCATGCTGCTCCCGTACGGCCACTCGGTGGCCAATGGCTTGCGCGTGCTCGTCGGCGCGTATTCTTAGAGGTAGGACCATGTGTGGAATCGTCGGTGTCGTCGGAACGAGCGCGGTCAATCAGCGCATCTATGACGCGCTGACGGTGCTGCAGCATCGCGGGCAGGACGCCGCCGGCATCGCCACCTATGGTGATGGAGCGCTCTACGTCCGCAAGGGCAGCGGTCTGGTACGCGACGTCTTCCAGCAGCATCACATGGTCGAGCTCAAAGGCAACGCCGGCATCGGCCACGTCCGCTATCCCACCGCCGGATGCGACAGCGCCTCGGAAGCGCAGCCGTTCTATGTCAATTCGCCCTACGGGATCTGCCTCGGCCACAACGGCAATCTGACCAACGCGACGGAGCTCGCCGAGGTGTTGATCCGCGAAGACCGCCGCCATCTCAATACGACTTCCGATTCCGAGGTGCTGCTGAACGTGTTCGCCTCGGAGCTGCAGCGCATCGGCACTCCACGCATCACGCCGGCCGATGTGTTTGCGGCGCTCAACGCCGTCTATCGCCGCTGCCGCGGCGGCTACGCGGTGGTGGCGATGATCATCGGGCACGGCATCCTGGGCTTCCGCGATCCCAACGGCATTCGTCCGCTCGTGCTCGGCCAGCGCGACACGCCGAAGGGGCCGGAGTGGATGCTCGCCTCCGAGAGCGTGGCGCTCGACATGCTCTCTTTCCGGCTGGTGCGCGACATCGCCCCCGGCGAGGCCGTGTTCATCGACGAGAGCGGCCGGCTCCATTCGCACCAGTGCGTGGCGAGCGTGCGTCACACCCCATGCATCTTCGAGTACGTCTACTTCGCCCGCCCGGACTCGAAGATCGACAACATCTCCGTCTATCGCGCGCGCATGCGCATGGGCGATCGCCTCGCGGAGAAGATCCTGCGCGAGCGCGCCAACCACGACATCGACGTCGTCATCCCGATCCCGGACACGAGCCGCACCAGCGCCCAGCAGCTGGCGCAACGGCTCAATCTCAAGTACCGCGAAGGCTTCATCAAGAACCGCTACATCGGCCGCACCTTCATCATGCCCGGCCAGGAGGAGCGGCGAGAGATCCGTGCGCCGGAAGCTGAACGCCATCGACCTCGAGTTCCGCGGCAAGAACGTGCTGCTGGTGGACGATTCCATCGTGCGCGGCACCACCTCCGCGCAGATCATCGAGCTGGCGCGCGAAGCCGGCGCACGCAAGGTCTATTTCGCCTCCGCCGCGCCGCCGGTGCGCTTTCCCAATGTCTACGGCATCGATATGCCGGCGGCCCGGGAGCTCGTCGCGAGCGGTCGGCGGCTGGATGAGGTGGCGCGGCTCATCGGCGCCGACTGGTTGATCTATCAGGACCTCGATGACCTGATCGCCGCGTGCAAGCACGAGGATGCGCGCATCGAGGAATTCGACACGTCGTGCTTCTCCGGCGAGTACGTCACGGGTGACATCACGCCAGAGTACCTGGAGCGGCTGCAGCTCGAGCGTTCCGACGAAGCGAAGAAGCTGCGCGAGGATAGGCGCCCCTTCAAGGTAATACGCGCTTCCTGAGATGACCTCCGCGGGGGTCGCGCGGCACCAGCTCCTGCTCGAACTGCTTCAGGCCGGGCTCGCCCGAGTCGACGGGAGACGCTGCGTGCGCGCGGCGCTGCTGGCGAGGCCGCCGGCGCCGCCCGGCGCACCGGTCTGGGCCGCGACGGTCGGCAAGGCCGCCGCTGCCATGGCGCTTGGCGCCGCCGATGCCCTGGGTTCCTCCCTCGCGCGGGTGTTGGTCGTCACGAAGAGCGGACATCTCGCGCCCGAGCTGTTGGCGCTGCCCGGCATCGAGATTCACGAAAGCGCTCATCCGGTACCCGACCAGCGCTCGCTTGCCGCGGGGCGGCGGCTTCTCGAATGGGTGCGTGAGCTGCCGGCGGCGGTGTCGCCGCTCTTTCTGATCTCGGGCGGCGCATCGAGCCTGGTGGAAGTCCTCGAGCCCGGCGTCTCGCTGGCGCAGCTCGAGCAACTCTCGGCCCGCGGGCTGGCCGAGGGCGTTGCGATCGCCGAGCTCAACATCCGGCGCGCACGTCTGTCGCAAATCAAAGGCGGCCGTCTCGCGGCGCAGCTTGCCGGTCGTGAGGCGCTGGCGCTTTTCATATCAGACGTACCGGACGACGACCCCGCAGTCATCGGCTCCGGGCTGCTGGGCGATGCGGCTGCGGGCCTGGACCGCATCGAGCGGCGGGTCATCGCCTCGGTCGATCAAGCCATGGAAGGTGTTGCCGCGGCTGCGGCGCAGCGCGGACTCACGGCGGCATGTGTGCGCCAACGATTTGCGGGAGAGGCGACGCGTCTCGCCGCGCGCTTCGCGCACGAGCTTCTCATGGGCAACACGCAGGTCCGGGTCTGGGGCGGCGAGTCGACCGTGCGCCTGCCGCAGCAGCCGGGTCGTGGCGGGCGCAATCAGCATCTCGCGCTCGCGGCCTGCAAGCTGCTCGCGGGTTATCCGGATCTGTCGTTGCTTGCCGCGGGTACCGACGGTACCGATGGCCCGACGGAGGCAGCGGGAGGCCTGGTGGACGCCGACACCTGTGGGCGGCTGGCCCTGGCCGGGCTCGATCCCGACGCTTGCCTGGCGCGGGCCGATGCCGGCACGGCGCTGGCCGCCGTAGGCGCGCTGGTGAGCACCGGCCCTACCGGAACCAACGTTGCGGATCTCGTAATCGGGCTGAAGCTGCCTCGCGCCGGGACATGATATAAGTGCCAATGCCCCCACAGACGCCCCCGAGCAGCCCCCACGACCCGCGCGCCGTGCCGGAGTCGCAGTGCTTCGGCGGCGCCTTCGTCCGCGGCTACCGGCGTGTGCGACAGGTCGCCTCGGGCACTCGGGCCGACATCTTTCTCGCCGAGCGGATCGCGACCGGCGCGCTGGTTGCGCTGAAGGTGGTGCGTGACGAGCCGGAACACGACGAGGCATCGGACGCATTTCTCAGGTTCCTGCAGGAATACGAGATCGCGCAGCGCATCATCCACCCCGGAATCGTGCGGCTGTTCGACCTTGGTGTCAGCGACCATCACGCCTGGCTGGTGATGGAGTACTTTGCGCGCGGCGACCTGCGCCGGCGCATGAAGTCGCCGGTCGCGCCGCGTTGGGCGGTGCGCGTTGCCGCGGCGATCGCGCAGGCACTGGCCGCGCTGCACGCCGGCGGCGTGGTGCATCGCGACCTGAAGCCCGGCAACATCATGTTGCGGGAAGACGGCGGCATTGCCCTGATCGATTTCGGACTCTCGAAGGATGCGGCCCAGAGGCTGGATCTCACCGAGCGCGGTCTGATCTTCGGCACGCCGCATTACATGAGCCCGGAGCAGGGACACGGCGAGCCCACCGATCCGCGCAGCGACCTCTACAGCCTCGGCATCATCCTTTACGAGATGCTGACCGGCGGCAAGCCGTATCGCGCCGAGAGCCCGATGGGACTCATATACAAACATCGCAAAGAGCCGGTGCCCCAGCTCGCTGCGGGTCTCGATGGGCTGCAGCCCCTGCTGGAGCGGCTGCTGGCGAAGCGGCCGGACGAGCGTTTCCCGAGCGCGCTCGCGGCCGCCGAAGCGCTCGAGCGCCAGCTCGCGCAGTTTCTCCAGCCGGCCTGACGCCATGATCGGCGGCGACGCGGTGATCCTGCTGGCGCCTACCCCCGACGCCTGGGTGCAGGCGGCGGCCGGCCACTGGCGGCGGCTTCTCAACGACCATGCCCAATGCGAGAAGAAAGCCGCCTCCACGGCCCTCGCGCTGATGTTCACCTATCCGGAGGACCGCCGCCTCGCCAGTACCCTGTCGCGCCTCGCGCGCGAGGAACTGCGGCATTTCGAGCAGGTCCAGAAGCTGATGATCACGCTGGAGGTACCTTTCGAGCGACAGCGGCCCGGGCGCTATGCCTCGGGGCTGCGCGCGGAGCTGCGCACCCACGACCCCGGGCGCAAGGTCGATCTCCTGCTCATGGGCGCGCTGATCGAGGCGCGCTCCTGCGAGCGCTTTCGGCTGCTGGCGCCGCTGCTGCCGGCGGAGGTGAGCGGATTCTATGCGCAGCTCGCCCATTCCGAGGCGCGACACTTCGAGCAATATGTCGCTCTGGCGCAGGAGGCGGCGCCGGATTGGCGGCAAAGGCTGCAGGAGCTCGCCGCGCGTGAGGCGCGGCTCGCCACGGCGCCGGATGCGCACCTTCGCTTCCATTCGGGCCCCCCGCAGGCGCAATAACAGTTCTTTACACCCGCCGCGCGCAGCACGATTATCTTCAGTTGCATGGCTGACCGACCCCACCTCCTCATCGTCGATGACGACCGCGAGATCCGCTCGCTGTTGAGTCAATATCTCGACAAGAATGACTTCCGCACCACGGCCGTGCCCGACGGCCGCGAGATGCGGCGCGTCCTCGATCGCGCGGCAGTCGACCTGATCGTGCTCGATCTGATGCTTCCCGGCGAGGACGGCCTCACCCTCTGCCGGGAGCTGCGCACCTACTCGCAGGTGCCGGTCATCATGTTGACCGCCCGCGGGGAGGACGTGGATCGCATCGTCGGGCTAGAGATCGGCGCCGACGATTATCTGCCGAAGCCGTTCAATCCCCGGGAGCTCCTGGTGCGGATCCGTGCGGTGCTGCGTCGCGCCGCCCACGCGCCTCGCGATCCGAACCCGCAGTTGGTCCGCGGGTTCACGTTCGGCGGTTGGCGGCTCGACACGACTCGACGCACGCTGACAGATGCGGCCGGCAAGGACGTTGCCCTAAGCGGTGCGGAATACCGCCTGCTCGCCGTGTTGCTTTCCGCCGGCAACCGGGTGCTGTCACGGGCGCAGCTCACGGAACTGCTGCGCGGTCGCGAGGCGGACCCTTTCGATCGCAGCATCGACGTGCGCGTCAGCCGGCTGCGGCAGATCCTGGGCGATGATGCGCGTGCACCGCAGATCATCAAGACCATATACGGCGAGGGTTATGTGATCGGCGTGCCGGTCGAGAGCGCCTGAGCCGGCCCGGGATTGCGCCATGCGCCTGTCATTCTGGCCGCAATCCCTGTTCGGCCGCCTGATTGCAGCCCTGGTGATCGCGGTCGTCCTGGCCCAGGCGGCGAGCCTCTACCTCTTCGCGCGCGACCGCGAGTACTTCGTCGCCGACAGCAGCGTGCGGGAATGGTCGCGACGGATCACGGAGATCACGCTGCTCCTCGAGCAACTTCCAACCGACCAGCGCGCCGCGACGGTCGCGATGCTCAAGGGACAGCCGGGGAGAGTCGCGCGCCTGAGGCAGCGCGACCGCGCGTCCGCGGATCGCCCCTGGGGCGGGCCGCTGCTGCCGCCGCCGCCGCCTGATCCGGGGGCATTGCCGCACATCGGGCCACCCGGCGCGCCCCCGCATGCCTCGCGGCCGGCCGGTGCGATACCGCCGCCGTCGGGCTATCGCCTCCCGCCGCCGCCCGGCCGGCGTCTGCTGGTGCGCGAGCGGCGCCAGCCCGAGCAGAGCTCGTTCTGGCCGCGTATCTTCATCCAGCTGCCATTCGACTCGGACATGCAGGGAGCCCTGATACAGCAACTCCGTGCAGACCTTGGTAACGGGTACGGTGTTGCGATGCGTCCAGCCGTCGCGCCGGTGACGAGTGTCATCTCCATTCCGTCGCCATTCTTCGGTCCGACTACGCCGCGCCCCACGGAGTCGTATGACGTGACGGTGCGCCTGCCTGACAGCTCGACGTTCGTCTATCGCGTGACGCGCGTCTCTCCCGGGACACGTTTGCCGCCGAGCCTCATGCTCAATCTGATTCTGCTGGTGGCCGTGCTCGTCATTGCGCTCTATGTCGTAGCCCGAGGCATCACGTTGCCGTTGTCGCGGCTTGCGCTGGCGGCGGACAACCTCGGGCGCAGCATCCTGCAGCCGAAGCTCGCGGAAGAGGGCGCAAAGGAGCTGCGCCACGCGGCGCGTGCCTTCAACACCATGCAGGACCGGCTGCACCGATATCTCGACAGCCGCACCCGCGTTCTCGCCGCCATGTCTCATGACCTCAAGACACCGCTGACGCGATTGCGGCTGCAGGTCGAGACCCAGATCGACGACCCGGCGCTGCAGGCGCGCTTCGGCAAGGAGCTGGATGAGATGGAGAACATGGTGCACGGCGCGCTCGCGCTCTTTCGCAACCTCAATGACGACGAGGCGCTGGAGCCGGTCGATGTCAACCTGCTGCTCGAGACCGTGCGCGGGGAGTTCGCGGAAATGGGCAAGGATGTGACGGTGGAGGGGCGCGCTTTCGGGCCGCTGCCGGGCAAGCCGCAGGCATTGAAGCGCTGCATCACCAACCTCGTGGCCAACGCCGTCAAGTTTGGCAGCCGCGCCCGCATGGTGGTGCGGGATGGCGTACAGCTCGAGATCAGCATCTGCGACGACGGACCGGGGATCCCACCCGAAGAGCTGGAAAAGGTGTTCGAGCCCTTCTATCGCCTGGAATCCTCGCGCAACCGCGATACCGGGGGCACGGGCCTGGGGCTCAGCATTGCACGCGATGTGGCCCAGGCGCATGGCGGCTCTCTGGTCCTCGGGAATCGACCCGAGGGGGGCCTGGAGGCCCGGCTGACCCTGCCGCGCCGCCCCTGAGGCCCTTCCTGACTCGACTTAACGCTTCCTGACCCTGTTTAAAGATTGTTTACGGCGCCCCCGTCCGGGCGCGGCTACAGTGTCCCGCAGTGAAGCCCATAGAGGGGTCCGATCGATGATTAAACGCAGTGTCGTTGTCCTGGCTGCAGTGCTTTGCGCCGCCGGGACGGCGTTTGCCCAGGCACCTCCCTCGCCGTCGCACGCCGACTGGCAGGCCGAGCACCAGCAATGGGAGCAGAAATGGAAGGCAAAGCGGGCGGAGATGGAGCAGAAGCGGCTGGATCGGTTGGCGGTGCTGCTCGACATGACGCCGACGCAGAAGCAGCAGGTGCGGGTCATTTTCTCCGGCGAGCGTGACCAGATGAAGCAGGCCATGAAACAGGCGATGGAGGCTCGAAAAGCCGCGCATACCGAGGCGCAAACGAAGCTGGGTCAGGTGTTGAGCGCCGCCCAGATGAAGAAACTCGAGCTGCTCATGCCGCATCGGCATCGTGGTTGCATGATGCGGGGACGGATGGGCATGCACGGCCGCATGGGCCCTATGGACATGGGCGGCCCGATGGACTGGCACCATGGCCCTGACCGCGACATGGGTCCACCGCCGCCGCCGCCTGGAGGTGGTTCTCAGTAAGCGCTCAGCGGGGTAGCGACCGCAGCTCGTAGCGGCCGTTCTCGTACGCCAGATAGCTACCCTGCTCATACCAGGCACCGAGCACGATGCGCTGGACGGGTTGACCCCCGACCAGCGCATCGTGCACGGCGGGTCTGTGTGTGTGGCCGTGAATCATCTTCCTGACTCGCGCGGCCTCGAATGCCGCCGCCACTGCTGCGGCATTGACATCCATGATCTTGGGAATGGTGCGCGCGACGTGAGCGCGGCTGCCCGCGCGGGCCTCGTTGGCCAGCATTTGCCGGTCAGGCAGCGGCAGGCTGAGAAAGCGGCGTTGCCAGGCGGGTGTCCTGACGATGCTGCGCAGCTCCTGATAGGAATGGTCATCGGTGCAGAGCGCATCACCGTGCGTCAGCAGCACCCGCTCACCGTCGATCTCGGCAACCACGGGATCGGGCAATAGCTGACAGCCGGTCTGGCGGCAGAACTCCTCGCCGATGAGGAAATCCCGGTTGCCATGCAACAGAAAGCAGGCAACGCCGCTGGTTGTCAGTTCCTGCAACGCGGCCAGCACCGCGGCTCTTTCGCCCCCCGCATCATCGTCCCCCACCCAACTCTCGAACAGATCGCCGAGGATGTAGAGCGCGCGCGCAGCCGCGGGACTCGTGACCTGCGAGTGCAGGAAGTCGAGAAATTGCCGCTGCGCCTCCGGCGCCGCGGCATCGAGATGCACGTCGGAGACGAACAGATATCGCGCGGGCGTCGCGCTCGGAGCCCGCCGTGCCGCGGGGTCCGACACCGGCGTCACCCGCCGTCGGGCTGGTCGGCCTCGCCCGACGGCGTCTTCGGCTGCGTGCCCGGGGGTGTTGCTGGCGGGTTGGCCGGCTTGGTGCCCGAGGGCGCCGGTGACGTCGATCCTGAGGTTCCGGACTGCGCCGGCGGGCTCGCAGGCTGTACGGGCGGCGAAGTTCCCGACGGCGTCGTGCCTGAAGGCGGCGGGGCAGAGGGCGGCGACGGCGGCGTGGCCGGCGGAGTGCTTGCCGGGGGAGTCGCGAGCCCAGGAGGAGTGATGAGCGTGACGCTCTGAATGATCAACGGCTTCACCGGTGAATCCGCCTTGAAGGGGCCGAAAGCGCCTGTCGGGACGACACCGATGCGGTCGACGACGTCCATTCCCTCCACGACCTGACCGAAGACCGTGTAGCCCCACCGGGTCGGCAGGGGGTCGAGCTCCGGGTTGTCGACGAGGTTGACGTAGAACTGCGCATTGCCGGTGTGCGGGCCGGCGGCGCGTGCCAGGCCGACCGCGCCGCGCTTGTTCTGCAGGCCGTTCCCCGACTCGTTGTCGACCGGCGGATAAGTCGGCTTCAGCTCGTAGGGCGGGTTCGCATCATGGCCGCCACCCTGGATGACGAAGTTGGCCACCACGCGGTGGAACAGAGTGTTGGTGTAGAAGCCCTCGCGCACGTAGCGCAGGAAATCCGCCACCGTGAGGGGCGCCCGGTCCGGATACAGCTCGATCACGAAGGAGCCCATGTTCGTCGTGACGCGAACCTCCGGATCGGAGGAGGGCGCGTCGTCCGCGCGCGCCGTCGCCTGCACGAGGACCAGGCACGCGCAGGCGGCCACCAGGGTGAGGGCGAATCTCAGTGTCAGGGTCCGGTGCCGGGCGCGCATCTGTTCTCCGTCGCATAAGCTCTTCGAGGCGGGAATCTTAGCAGCGCCGGAACCCTCGCGGGCGGGGCGATGTCGCTGCCGCGGCAAACCCCGTACCATTGCTGCATGACTGGAATGGACAGCACAGCCTCCACAGGGTTCTATCGCGGCGCGGTGACGCGCTTCGCGCCGAGCCCGACAGGCGAATTGCACCTCGGCAACGCCCGCACGGCGCTGTTTAACTTCCTGCTGGCGCGGCGCGCCGGGGGGCGCTTCCTGCTGCGCATCGAGGACACGGACGCGCAGCGCAGCCAGGAGTCGCACCTGGCGGCGGTGCTCGAGGATCTGCGCTGGCTCGGCCTGAACTGGGACGCGGGACCGGACCGGGAGGATGACCGCGGACCCTACCGCCAGTCGCAGCGCGGTGCGCTCTACGCGCAGTTCTTCGAGGCCCTGGAGCGTCAGGAGGTCGTCTATCCCTGCTTCTGCACGCCGCTCGAGCTCGAACTCTCGCGTCGCGCCCAGCTCGGCTCCGGCAGGCCGCCGCGCTACGCCGGCACCTGCCGTGACCTGTCCCCCGAGCAGCGACGCGCCAAGCAGGCGCAGGGCCTCGCCGCAACCCTGCGATTTCGCGTCCCCCCCGGCCGGCGCATCGAATTCGTGGATCTGGTGCACGGTCCGCAGAGCTTTCTGTCGGACGACATCGGCGACTTCATCGTGCGGCGCGCTGACGGCACGGCGGCCTTCTTCTTCTCCAATGCCATCGATGATGCCAGCATGGGCGTTACCCATGTCCTGCGCGGCGAAGATCATCTGGCCAACACACCGCGGCAGCTCCTGCTTCTCGAAGCGCTTGGTCTGCGCGTCCCGAGCTACGGACACGTGTCGCTCATCCTGGGGCCGGACGGGACGCCGCTCTCCAAGCGGCACGGCGCCACGAGTGTCCGCGAGTATCGCGACAGCGGCTATCGGGCGGAGGCCCTGGTCAACCATCTCTTCCGCCTCGGCCACTCGAGCGGTGAGCATGGATTGCTCGACCTCGAGGCCATGGCCCGCGCGTTCGATCCTGCTCACCTCGGGCGGGCGCCGGCACATTTCGATGCGCAGCAGCTCCTCGTATGGCAGAAGGAGGTCGCGCACCACCTGGCCGCCGATGAGGCCCGGGCATGGCTCGCACCGGCGCTGCCTGCCGGGCTCGACGAGTCCGCGGCGCGCGCCTTCGTCGATGCCATTCTGCCCAACGTCGTGTTGCCGCAGGATGCGCAGCCGTGGGCGCGGATCGTCTTCGGTCCGCCGCCGGCGCTCGAGCCCGAGGGCGAGCGGATAGTGGCCAAGGCAGGCGAGGGCTACTTCGCGGCCGCGGCGCAGGCCGCCGCGCAGAGCGGCAACGACCTGCCGGCGATCGCCGCGGCCGTCAAGGCGGCGACCGGCCGGAAAGGCGCAGAGCTCTACATGCCGCTGCGCTTCGCGCTCACGGGCCGCGGCCACGGGCCGGAGCTCGCGCCGCTTCTGAAGGCCATGCCCGCGGGCGCGGCGCACGTGCGCCTGGCGCGCTTCGCCTGACAACTTCCCGCTCTACCCTTCACGACGCAGACGATATGATCCGCATCCATAACTCGCTCACCGGAGAGAAGCAGCCGCTCACACCCATCACGCCGGGCGAGGTCCGGATGTACGTCTGCGGCCTGACCGTGTACGACTTCATGCACATCGGGCACGCGCGCATGATGGTCGTGTTCGATGTCGTCAGGCTACCTGCGGTACCGCGGGCTTCGCGTCACGTACGTGCGCAACATCACCGACATCGACGACAAGATCATCAGGCGCGCCGCGGAGAACGGCGAGCCGATCGGCGCTCTCACGGAGCAGATTCATCGCCGCAATGAACGAGGACTGCGATGCGCTCGGCGTCGTGCGTCCGGACTTCGAGCCGCGCGCGACCCAATATGTGCCGGCGATCATCGCCATGGTCGAGCAGCTCATCGCGGGCGGCTACGCCTATCGTCGCCGCCGAACGGCGATGTCATGTACGCGGTCGCCAAGTTCGAGGGCTACGGCAAGCTCTCCGGCAAGCGGCTGGCGGACCTGCGCGCCGGGGCACGCGTCGAGGTCGACGAGTCCAAGCGCGATCCGCTCGATTTCGTGCTGTGGAAGCACGCCAAGCCCGGCGAGCCGTCGTGGGACTCGCCCTGGGGCAAGGGGCGTCCGGGCTGGCACATCGAGTGCTCGGCCATGTCGGTGGCGCTGCTTGGCACGCATTTCGACATCCACGGCGGCGGTTTGGACCTCAAGTTCCCGCACCACGAGAACGAGATCGCCCAGTCCTGCGCCGCCACCGGCGACCGCTTCGCCGAATCTGTGGATGCACAACGGCTTCGTCAACGTCGACAACGAGAAGATGTCGAAGTCGCTCGGCAACTTCTTCACGGTGCGCGAGGTGCTGGCGAAGGCGGTGCGCCATCCCGCGGTGCTGCGCTACTTCGTGCTCTCGAGCCACTACCGCGGGCCCATCAACTACTCGCTGGAGCAGCTCGAGCAGGCCGATGCGGCGCTCGGACGGATCATGACGGCGCTGCGCGATCTGCCGGAATCGCCGCCGGCTGTGGCGGCGGGATCCGCCTATGCAGCCCGCTTTCAGGAGGCGATGGACGACGACTTCAATACGCCGGAAGCGATCGCGGTCCTGCAGACGCTGACCCGCGAGATCAACACCGCGAAGGATGCCGGCGACACCGCGCGGGCCGCGGCTCTAGGGACAGAGCTGCGCTCCCTGGCCGGCGTGCTCGGCATCACGGTGACGCCCAGGGAATGGTTCTCGCTGGGCACGAAGCTCGTGTCGCAGGGCGATTCGAAAGCCACGGCAGGCGCCGCCCTGACGGATGCCGAGATCGCGGACCGCATTCAAGCCCGCCTCAGCGCGCGCAAGGCGAAAAGCTGGGCGGAGGCGGACCGCATTCGTGACGAGCTCGCCAAGGCCGGCGTGATCCTCGAGGACAAGCCGGACGGCCGGACGGAGTGGCGGCGGGCGTAAGGCCATGCCACTGGCCATCCATGGCGGCAGGGCCCCTAGGCCTCTACGCGTAAGTGTTCAGCGTAGAAGTGCTCGCGGTGCCGGAGATGCCGTTGGTTGATTGATTCTGCTGGAAGATCGACGCCAGCGAGCTCGCGCCGCCGCCACCACCTTTATGACCGTGGTGTCCGTGACGGGCGTAGCCGGCCGCCGCCGTTCGCGCGGTGGCGTTGGTTGCGGCCGTGCTGCTGGCCGATGTCGCCGCCGAGGCGCTCAGTGCCGCGCTCAGTACGTTCGGTATGCTGGAACCGCCTGCAGTGCTCGAGGTGCCTGAAGCACTCGAAGTACTGGACGGGCTCAAGGTAAACGCGCTGCCGCCGTTACAGGCATTCGAGGCGTTGCTCGCGGCCGCCGTGCCGCTGCTGCCGTAAAGCGGGAAACCGTTCCCGCTGATTCCGCTGATCATGTGCTCTCCTCACGTGGGGGATGTCGGTGGCGCGGGACCGGATTTCCGGCTTTCTGCGCCACTGCGGAGTGTCAGCGAGCTTTCGTCGTGCCGCCAGTGCAATTTGTAACGCCGTGACACGGGACCTTGCAGCGGCAAAACCTTGCCGCCTGCTTGCCGCCCCTGCCGGCTCAGCTCGGCCGCTCGTGCCGGCGATGGAAGGCTTCCAGCGTGTTGTGCATGAGCATTGCGACGGTCATCGGCCCCACGCCGCCAGGCACCGGTGTGATCCAGCCGGCCCGCTCCCGGGCCGCATCGAACTGCAGATCGCCCACCAGGTGGCCATTGTCGAGACGGTTCATGCCGACATCGATCACGATGGCGCCCGGCTTGATCCATTCGCCGGGAACGAGCCCAGGCTTGCCGGCCGCGACGACCAGGATGTCGGCCTGGCGCACGTAATTCTCGAGGCCGGTCGTGAAGCGGTGGCAGACCGTCGTCGTAGCACCCATGAGCAGCAGCTCCAGCGACATCGGCCGGCCGACAATGTTGGAAGCGCCGACGACCACGGCGTGCTGTCCTTTGAATGGCGCGCCGATGTTCTCGAGCAGCTTGATGACGCCATAGGGCGTGCAGGGTCTCATCACCGGAATGCGCTGCGCGAGGCGTCCGACGTTGTAGGGATGGAACCCGTCGACGTCCTTCGTCGGATTGATTCGCTCGATGACCGCCGTCTGCTGGATCTGCACCGGCAGTGGCAGCTGCACCAGGATGCCGTCGATGTCCGGGTCCTCATTCAGCTCGTCGATGAGGGAGAGCAAGTCGATCTCCGAGGTCGACTCCGGCAGATCGTCCGCAATGGAGCGGATGCCGACTTCCTCGCAGGCCTTGCGCTTATTGCGCACGTACACCTCCGACGCAGGGTCGTTCCCGACCTTGACCACGGCGAGGGCCGGCCGCCGCCCCCCGCGCGCGAGCGCCATCTCGATCTTGCTTCGGACCTGGTTTTTGACCTCCGCCGCCAGCTTGCGGCCGTCGATCAGTTGCGCCGTCATCGCGAGTGCCGTTACAGCCCTTTGAGGGGGCGGCATTCTCGCATATGATGCTGGTGACTCTCGAAGCTTCTCCTGCAGCGAAGCTTTCGGATCTCCGGCCGGGGCATGGCGCAGTTTGGTAGCGCATCTGCTTTGGGAGCAGAGGGTCGCCGGTTCGAGTCCGGCTGCCCCGACCAATCCTCGAATCTTCCCGTCCGCCTCAGCCGCGAGCCGCGGCCTTGAGGGCGTCTCCTCGCGCCCGCATTCAGCGCCCTCGCGACTCAAATTCTGCCAAGGCAATGGAAGCCATTGACAATTACAGCCTAGGCAAGCATAATTTCGACCCCCTCCCTTCGGGGGGAGTCCGAACTCCCATCAGGGAGATTTCCACGGAGAGCGATCTTGGTGAACATATACGACAGCGACAACTACGAGCCGAACAGGAGTGTGGCTTATCTGGTGGGCCAGGCGCGGACGGAGATGCTGGCCGCGCTGGACCGGGAGCTGACCGCGTGCCGGCAGGTCGCCGACATCGGCGTCACGGCTGCGCAGTTCGTAGTGATATCGCGGCTGGCAACGGCGGAGCGCAAGAAGTCCGCCTCCGATCTCTGCAAGGAGATGTCGTACGACGCTGGAGCGATGACCCGCATGATCGACCGTCTCGAGAGCAAGGGACTGATCCGCCGGGCGCGCTGCCCGCAGGACCGCAGGCTGGTGTATCTCGAGATGACCGAGCAGGGACGCGCCGTGTATCCGCGGCTGCGCGAGCTCTCGATGTCGATCCAGAACCGCTTCCTGCGCGGGTTCAGCCGCGCGGACGCGCGCCAGCTCGAGAGCCTGCTCGGACGCATGTTGGAGAACGCAGCCTGAGGACGGCGATCGGTTTTTTTAAACGATAGAAGCCTGCCTAGGCATTTGTCGCCCGGGCAGGTGAGTGGGAGAACTGAGACATGACGACTCGCGACGAAACTGCAAAGCCTGCAGCCTGGAAGAGCCCGAGGGTGCGGTGGCTCACGCTGATCTTCGGCGGCATCCTCGTCATCGGCACCGCTTGGGGTGTCTATTGGGATCGCGACCTGCGTTACTCCGTCTATACGGATGACGCTTACGTCAGCGGCAACGTGGTGCAGATCACGCCGCAGATCTCGGGCACTGTGGTCGGCGATCGGCGCGGACGACACGCAATTCGTGAAGGCCGGCCAGCCGCTGGTGCGCCTCGATCAGGCGGACGCCAAGGTGGCACTGCGAGCAGTCGGAGGCGCAGCTTGCCCGCACCGTGCGTGAGGTGCGCAACCTCTTCTCGACCAGCTCGGAGCTGCAGGCGAACGTGCAGGTCAAGCGCACGGATCTCGCCAAGGCGCAGAGTGATCTACGCCCGCCGGGCCCGGCTGTCGCGCAGCGGCGCGATCTCGGCAGAAGAGCTGCAGCACGCCAGCGATGCGGTGAGTGCGGCGCAGGCGGCGTTGGCCGCTGCGCAGCAGCAGCTGGCTGCGAATCGGGCGTGGGTCGACGGCACGACCATCGAGAGCAACCCTGCTGTTCGCAATGCGGCAGCGGGTCTGCATGCGGCATATCTCACGTACGTACGCACGGTCATACCGGCCCCTGTATCCGGCTTCGTCGCCCGGCGCGACGTACAGCTCGGGGAGCGTGTCAGCACCGGTACGCCGCTGATGTCGGTGGTGCCGCTCGATGAGGTGTGGGTCGACGCCAACTTCAAGGAGTCGCAGCTCGGGACCATGCGGGTCGGGCAGCCGGTCACGCTGGTCGTCGGATCTCTACGGCAGTCGCGTCGAATTCCACGGCCGCGTCGTCGGCTTTGGCGCCGGAACGGGCGCGGCGTTCTCACTGCTGCCGGCGCAGAACGCCACCGGCAACTGGATCAAGATCGTGCAGCGCGTGCCGGTGCGCGTTGCGCTCGATCCGCGGGAGCTCGCGCAGCATCCGCTGCAGATCGGCCTGTCCATGAAGGCCTACGTCAACGTGCATGATCGACAGCGGCCAGCGGTTGCCCGAGGTTGCGACCAACGACCCCGACTACTCGACTGACGTCTTCCAGTCCGTAACCGTGCAGGCCGACGAGCGGGTGCAGCAGATCATTGCTGCGAATGACCCGGCTGCGGCGCGTGCGAACGGCTCGCACCGCCTCGCGGCTCGCGGTGTCATTGCCGACCCCCTGGCGCCGTCCAACCTGCCCGTCGCGCTGAGCGAGTAGCGCGGCAGGCCAGGCCCCAGCCGATCGCAAGTCACCGGGACACCCAACATGAACGCCGTCGTAAAGGAAAGACAGGAGCCGCTGCCGCAGCTGAGGCCTGCGGCGCCGGCCCCTGCGCCTGCGGCCGCACCGCAGCCTGAGTCCCTCAAAGGCACGGCCCTTGCCCTCGGCACGGTCGCGCTGTCACTCGCGACGTTCATGAACGTGCTCGACACGTCGATCGCCAACGTGTCGATCCCCGCCATCGCCGGCGATCTGGGAGTGTCGCCGGACCAGGGCACCTGGGTGATCACCTCGTTCGGCGTCGCCAATGCCATCTCGCTGCCGCTGACCGGCTGGCTTACGCGCCGGCTTCGGGCAGGTGCGGCTGTTCATGGCCTCGACGCTGCTGTTCGTCATCGCTTCCTTCCTGTGCGCGCCTCGCGCCGACTCGATCGGCATGCTGATCCTGTTCCGCGTCCTGCAGGGGCGGTGGCCGGACCGATGATCCCGCTGTCGCAGTCGCTGCTGCTCTCGAGCTATCCCAAGGCCAAGGCGGGCGCCGCGCTCGCCATATGGTCGATGACCACGCTGGTGGCGCCGGTGGTCGGGCCGCTGCTCGGCGGCTGGATCACCGACAACATCTCCTGGCCCTGGATCTTCTACATCAACGTCCCGATCGGCATCGCCGCGGTCGCTCGTGACCTGGCGGATCTACCGGCAGCCGCGAGACTCGCGACCGCGCGCGTGCCGATCGACAAGGTGGGACTGGGACTGCTCGTCCTCTGGGTGGGCTCGATGCAGGTCATGCTCGACAAGGGCAAGGATCTCGACTGGTTCAACTCCCCGATCATCGTGACGCTCGCCGTCGCTGCGGTAGTCGGCTTCGTGGTGTTCCTCGTCTGGGAGCTCACCGACGAGCATCCGATCGTCGACCTGAGCCTGTTCCGCCGCCGCAACTTCTCGGTGAGCACGGTCGCGCATGCTTGTCTGCCTACGGCCTGTACTTTGGCAACGTGGTGCTGCTGCCGCTGTGGCTGCAGCAGTACATGGGCTACACGGCCACGCTCGCCGGGCTGGTGCTTGCGCCGGTGGGAGTGCTGGCGATTGCGCTCACGCCGCTCGTGGGCCGCATCTCTCGACCGCGTCGATCCGCGCAGGATCGTCACCACCTCGTTCGCTGGTCTTCGCTGGGGTGCTGTTCATGCGCTCGTAGTTCAACACCGACGCGGACCATCGGCACGCTGCTGGTCCCGACCGTCATCCAGGGCGCGGCGCATGGCGACGTTCTTCATCCCGCTGTTGACGCTCAGCTTCTCGGGCCTGCCTCCGGAGCGCATTCCGGCGGCCTCCGGGCTATCGAACTTCGCGCGCATCACCGCCGGCTCGTTCGGCACCTCGATCACCACGACGCTGTGGGATCGGCGCGCGACGCTGCACCACGCAGCAGCTCGTCGAGCAGTTGACCGGCTCGAATGCCGGCCACGACGCAGGCGCTGGCGCACTTGCACGCCGGCGGCCTCGGGAGCCAGCAGAGCTATGCGCTGCTCAACAGCCTGGTCGACGTCCAGTCGTACATGCTGTCCGCGAACGACATCTTCTACGTCTCGGGATTTCTCTTCCTGGTGCTGGCGGGCATCGTATGGCTGGCGCGTCCGGGGAAGGCTGGTGCCGCGAGCAAGGAAGCCGCGGCCGGCGCGCATTAATTTACAAATTGCGAAGGATTCGCGGGGTAAGCAACCACTTGAGTACGCCTTGACCGGTGCGCGGCGGCCCTTCGAACTGCACGCAGGCGATGGCGCTCTTCTTCAGCTCGAATGCCTCGCCGCGGGCGTCGCCCCGCAGGGACAGCGCGAGCAACCGGCCGAGATGCGGCTGGTGGCCGACGACTGCGACACACTCGGCCTTGGCGCCCTGGCGCCGCAGCGCCTCGAGGACGTCTTCCGGGGATCCTCCCGGAGACAGTGCCATGCACTCCACCGCATCGGGCCAGTGCGCGGCTTGCGCATAAATCGCCGCGGTATCGCGCGCCCGAACCAAGGGGCTGGTGAGGACCAGCGCCGGCCGCTTCGTCATGCGCTTCAGGCCCGCTGCGGCGCGCCGTGCCCGCTTCACTCCCTCCATGGTCAGGGTGCGCTTGGCATCGTCCGGCCAGCGTTTGGCGTCCCGCGGGAAAGCGATGGCGTGCCGGAGGATCAGCAGCTCTATGGTCAATGCAGAACCACTTGGGCAGGCCGCCATCTGCCTGAGGCGCTGCCGAATCTGTCGTTGCTGCGTGCGCCGTAGCTGACGACGTCATCTCTGCTGCTGTTTGCCGGTACGTCGTCCTGCCGCTTCTCCATGCGCGAGCGCAGAGCCTTCCAGTGCTTGCCACGCACTCTGCGCCAGGGCCCCGCGACCTTCCTGCCCAGGCGAACCGCTGTGCGCCCCCGCTGCTCTGCCATTCTGCCCATCAGGAAGAGCGTCGCCGCAGCGAAATTCGCCGGCGGGTGGCCTGCGAGCTGGGTCAGATAGTGTGCGATCACGTCCGCATCATGTTGCGTACCGAGCCTGCTCTGCAGTTTGTGCAGCGCAGTGAGCATCCTGCTCGCGGGCTTCGCGTAAGTCGGCGCGATGACCTCGAGGGCGTAGCGCAGCTTCTTGGCTCGTACCCGCACCTCGTGGAATTCCGCCATCGACGACCTGGCAGTCAGCCGGCGCGCGGATTTGCGCAATTTGCGGTAGCGGTTGCGAATCAGATCGGGAACGACAGCGAGCGCGGCAGCATTGCGTGAAGATGCATATGACGTCGCAGGTGGCGTCTTTGCAAGCTGGTCGGGAAGTGTGTCGAGCCAGTCCCGTGTGCGCCTGGCATCCAAAGCGCGCAGCATGGTGGATCGCGCCCGCACTCTTTCCGATCGCAGGTACTGCAGCAGCGGGTCGAGGCCGCCGCGTTCGCCTTCGGGGAGGCTGCCGCGAAATGAGCTCGCCGCCTCGAGCCGAATATCCGCGTCGCGAACGAGACCGAGCGCGTCCAGCAGACCCTTGAGCGTCTGGCGGCTGTTCCTCACGCTGGGTGGCAGGTAAGCGCTGAAGAGACCGAGGATCGTCTGCATGCGTCGCGCGGTCACGCGCAGCCTGTGCAGCGCCTCGGGGCCCTCGCCGAGCCGGGCGGGGGGCTCGTTGGCTTGCCACTCCTGATGCAGTCTCCGGAGCGCCGCGGCGGCGAAATCGCTGGCACGGGTCCAGGCATGCATGACGGCCGTCGCCGGCTCCGGATCTCGGTCCGGCCCTGCGCCCCGCGGTGGCACGAGAGAGGCTGACCGCAGTCCGACGGCGAACTTGTTCTCCGTCGCGGGGGACAGTCCGCATTCGGCGCGTATTCGTTTCGCGAGCCGCTCGAGCGGGGCTGAATCGTGGCCGGTCGCTTCCAGCTCCACCCGCGTCAGGAGCATCGGGCGGCGGTGGCCGTTACCGCGCGAGAACCGCGCCTCGTCGAGGGCGATCTCACCGACAGCCGCATTGGGGCTGCCATCTCGGACGGCGAACCGCTGTCGCGATGTCCGGACCTCGAATAAGGTGCGGAGCGGCTTCACGCCGGCGACGTCGCGGACGCGGCTGCCGACGGGACCGGTGGCTTGGGCGAGGGCTTTGACCCCGCCCGGGGAGAGGCGCTCCGTGATCTCCCGCCGGTCGGCGACGTCATCGCGCGCCGAGTGCAGACCTTTCAAGGTCGCCTCGAGGTGACCTGCCCTTGCACGCAGTCGGAGAGCGAACCCGGCCCGGAAAAGGCGCCAGTCCTCGGTGTCGAGGTATGTATCATGAAGCTGCTGCGCGGGCAGCGGCCCGATGCTGAGGCGATCCAGGCGGGGATTCTGGTCGATCCAGCGCCGGACCACCCCCAGATCCGGGGCCGTGAGCTGCCACTCGACCTCGCGCGCCTCGCCGGCGGCATTGGCGGCGCCGTTCACGGGGGCGGTGGTCGGGGTAGAGGGCTGGCGGGGATGTGATGGCATGGAGCAGTCTAGGATAAACCGAAATTGACGCTTCCACGGCCGGTTCCGTATGATTCGCGCCCCCGTGCGATGGGTCTGGCGGCAGCGATGCCGGGCGCGTGGCACGAGGCCGAGCGGCACGGCATGATGCCTGGCGACGAGACGAGGACGACGCGCGTGCGGGCGAGTGGGCGATGCAGTCCGCGTGCCCGTAGCTCAGTTGGATAGAGCACCGGCCTTCTAAGCCGGTGGTCGCAGGTTCGAGTCCTGCCGGGCGCGCCAAGCCGCCGAAGGATTCGGCGATGGGGGATGGATGGAGGCGACAACGGTGGACGTAGCTCAGTTGGTAGAGTCCCGGGTTGTGATCCCGGTTGTCGCGGGTTCGAGTCCCGTCGTCCACCCCACCGATTTTGAATGGGCCGTTAGCTCAGCTGGTAGAGCAGGAGACTCTTAATCTCTTGGTCGTAGGTTCGATCCCTACACGGCCCACCAATTCACCTTAGTTGTCAGTAGCTTGCGAGACTGCATCGCCCGCAAGCTTCCCTGCGTGCGTCATTCCGTGCAGACTCAGTGCAACGATCTACTCATCGCTGCACGCAGTGCACTGAGGCGCACATGGCTTCCATCCAGCGCATCGTCTCGCCGCTCACGAAGGACATCGCCTATCGTGCGCAGGTGCGAGTAAAGGGCCGAGCGGCCCAGTCGGCAACATTCCCGAATCGCAAGGAAGCGGAGGCCTGGGCGGCCTCAATCGAAACGGCGATCCGCGAAGGCCGCCACTTTCCGCACGCCGCCGCGAAGCGCACCAGTTTCGACGCGCTCGCCAAGGACTACGCGGAGACGGTCCTAGTGGAGTTCCACGAGGTGCAGCGCGCGGCCCGCACGCTTCAGCTCAATTGGTGGTCCAAGCAGTTTGCCGGCAAGAGCGTCGCCGAGATAACAGCCGATGCCGTCTCGAAAGCGCGCGACGTCTGCGCGGCGGAAACCTTCACCCGAGGCAAGCCACGGAAGGACAAGAAAACCGGCGAGATCGTCCCGCCCAAGGAATATCGGCGCAGCGGCGCCACCGTCAACCGCTACATCGCGACTCTCTCGCATCTGTTCTCCTTCGCGGTCAAAGAGCGCCGGCTGATCGACCGCAACCCGGTCGGCGACATCCGCAGCAAGAAGGAGCCGAGGGGCCGCACGCGGTTCTCTCGGACGAAGAGCGCGCTGCGCTGCTGCATGCGTGCGCCAACTCTGAATGGGTGCCGCTTCACGCGCTGGTCCTGCTCGCGATCACGACCGGCGCGCGTCGCGGCGAGCTCGTGTCGCTGAAATGGGCCGACGTGGATCTCAAGGCCGGCCGCGCAACCATTCACGACACGAAGAACGGGGAGCAGCGGACGCTGCCGCTCGCAGGCAAGGCGCTGGAGGCGTTACGGCAGCTCAAACTTCAGAACTCGGCGCGCAGTGAGTACCTGTTTCCCTCGCCGACCGTGGTACTCGATCCCGAGACCGGAAAGCCGCAGCTCGATGCGCCCAATGAACACTTCGACGCGCACTGGTACGCCGCGCTCGAGGCGGCCGGGATCAGCGACTTTCGCTTCCACGACCTGCGCCACACCACGGCCTCGATGCTCGCCGCGCAGGGCGCCTCGCTCCTCGAGATCGCCGACGTGCTCGGACACAAGACGCTGGCCATGGTGAAGCGCTACTCGCACCTTGTCGTTGATCACAAGGCGAAGGTGATCGAGAAGATGATCACGGCGAAGGGACTCTGAGACCCCGCTCAGCTATCGTTCGCACGAAATCGCTCGACGCGACGGAAGTCGCCGCCGCGGTGGGGAATCGCAGCGCTCCGAACATATCAAGATGTCTGGCGCGGCCATTGAGGCTGGACTTGACCCGGTTTGGTACACACCCGAGAGTGTGAATTCGAGGTGTTTGCCATGGTCAAGTCGAAGGTATCAAAGTCGAAGTACGGGAAGCGGTACCCGAAGGCGTTCCAGCACCAGATGGTCGAGCTGCATCGCGCGGGCCATCCGCTGAGTGATCTTTCGCAACGGTTCGGTCCCTCCATCTGGGCGATCAGTCGGTGGGTGAAGCAGGCCGATCGTGATGAGGGTCGCGGGGACGGCGGCCTGACGACGGCTGAACGGGAGGAGCTGACGCGGCTGCGCCGCGAGAATAAGCGGCTGCAGATGGAGCGGGAGATCCTGTCAAAAGCAGCGGCCTGGTTCGCACAGGAGACCGTTCCGAATTCGAAGCGCTCTTCGGATTCGTGAACCAGAACCAGGCCATCTACCCGGTGAGCGCGATGTGCCGGCTGTTGAAGGTCTCCACCGTCGGGTTCTACCACTGGTGGGATCGACCGATGTCGGAGCGCGACCGTAAGGATGTGGAACTGACTGCGCTGGTCCAGCAGATCCACGAGAGTTCCTTTGATGGCACTTACGGAGCGCCGAGGATCCATATGGAGTTGCGCT
>CAWACM010000014.1:0-362722 GCA_963780455.1 uncultured Pseudomonadota bacterium | reverse complement strand
CGGCTTCGAAGGTTGACCAGCGATCGGCGTCCAAAACTGACCAGGGGTTGCAGGCTGCTTTCTTCGTCTGATCTGTTCCTTCAACGGCAAAGCCGTAATCCAGTCTGACCGGCCGAAGGCCGGGCAGAGGGTGCTGTTCTTTTGCAACCTCGGGTCGGAGTCGACCGCATAGGAAGCCCTGAGAGCGGCGATCGCTGGGGTACCCGCTACCTCGGTATCCCCCTTTTCGGTCAGCTGCGCTTTTTGAAGCGATAGCTGTCATTGCCGGTCTCGATGATCTCGCAGCGGTGCGTGAGGCGATCGAGAAGGGCCGTTGTCATCTTGGCATCGCCGAACACGTTGCTCCATTCACCGAAGGTGAGATTGGTGGTGACGATGAGGGAGACGCGCTCGTAGAGCTTGCTGATCAGATGGAACAGCAGCGCCCCGCCGTCTGCTGAGAAGGGCAGATACCCGAGTTCATCGAGCACAATGGAGTCCTGGTAGAGCAGGCGTGTAGCCAGGCGTCCGGCGCGGCCCTCGCGCTTTTCAGCTTCGAGCTGGTTGACGAGGTCAACGACGCTGAAGAAGCGAGCGCGTTTGCCCTGTAGGATCGCATGGCGGGCGAGCGCGGTCGCTAAGTGAGTCTTGCCGGTACCGGTGCCGCCGACGAAGACGATGTTGCGGGCGCCGGTGAGGTATTCCCCGGTATAGACCTGGCGCAGTTGCGTCTCGTTCACGGGCGACTCGCGGAAGTCGAAGCTATCGATGTCGCGCGGCATCGGGAAGCGCGCCAGGCGCAGCTGATATTCGTAGGAGCGAGCCTGCCGGTCAGCCACTTCAGCCTGCAGGAGCTGGGAGAGCCAGGCGGTCGGGGCGAGCTTCTTGTGGCTCAATGCCGTCAGACTCTCCTCCAGCGCGCTCGCCATGCCGCGAAGTCGTAGCGCCTTCATCTGCTCGATCAGCTGGGCTTGCATTTTCGTTCTCCGAAGGATGATGGATGGACACGACGCTGGCGGCCGCGGGGACTTTCAGCAGGCGGTCGTAGCGGCCGCAATTGGCGGCGGGCTCAACATTGAGCTTCAGCGCCTCGGGCACCTGCAGTAACGGCGCCCGGGCACTAGAGACAGTGCGGTGTAGGAGATTGACCACATGCGCGCTGGTGACGACCTGCTCCTCGAGCGCATCGGCGCAGGCCTCGCTGACGGCTTCAAGTCCATACAGCGCGACCATCGAGAGCACCTCAACGAACTGGCGGTCTCCGCCGGAGTGCTTGGCCAACCGCTCGCGCAGCCGCGTCATTGCCGCGGGCAGGTTCCAGTCCTTGAACGGCGCCCCATTGCGCAGCGCTCCGGGCTTGCGCTCCAGGGCCGCTACGTAATGCCAGGGGTTGTAGACCGTGCGGCCTTGGCCGAAGCAGCGGGCATGCTCGCCGATGAGCTCCCCGGCGCAGAGCACCACGATGCGCTCGGCGTAGGCGCGTACGGTGGCCACCTCTCCGACATGGCGGCACTCCACGCTGTAGCGGTTGTGATCGAAGCTCACTAGACAGGTCGCCGAGATCCGGCAGTTCTTCTCCGCATAGCCATTGAAGGGTGCCGGCATTGCCCGCAGCAGCGCACGCTCCTCCTCCCACACCTCGATGATCCGCCGGTGGGTCTGCTCCGGGTGGGTCCGCTCGCGAGCGAGTTCGAAACAGCGCGCAGTCAGATGCACGTTCAGCTCCGCCAGGTCCACAAAACGCAGCTTCGGCGTGAACACCCACTCGCGCACATTGCCGACTTGGTTCTCGACCTGCCCCTTCTCCCAGCCGGCCGCCGGCGTGCAGGCAGTCGGCTCGATGAGGTAGTGGTTGCACATCACCAGGAAGCGCCGGTTGTAGTTGCGCTCGCGCCCGACGAAAATCGCATCGACCGCCGGCTTCATGTTGTCGTAGATGCCGCGTCGAGCTACCCCACCCAGGAAGGTGAACGCCCGGGCGTGAGCGTCGAAAACCATCTCCTGACTCTCGCGCGGGTAGGCCACGAGGAAAAACGCACGGCTGTGACAGAGCCGCATGTGCGCGACTTTCACAACCTGTTCGATGCCGCCGAGCTCGACATGCTCGTGGCTGAAGTCGAACTGGTACGCCTCCCCGGGGGAGAAGCTCAGGGGAATGAAGGCGGTGGCAACTGAGTGACGGCGACGCTCGAAGCGGCGCATGTGCCGGCGCACAGTGTCCGGTCCGCCGCTGTAGCCCTCGAGGCGCAGCGCCTCATAGATGCGCTGCGCAGTGCGCTGTTCGCGAGCGGGCAGCTTCTCTTCGGCTTCGAGCCACTCGTCCAGGATCTGCAGGAATGGCCCAAGCTTCGGACGCGGCTGCTTTCCCCGTCGGTACTCAAACGCCTCGCCCTCAAAGCGCAGCGCTCGCTTGACCGTATTCCTTGAGAGCCTCAGGTCCCGCGCGATCGAGCTGATCGATTCCCCATCTACCAGCCGCCGACGGCGGATCTTGCCAATCGTCTCCACGCACAACACCCCGGTTCTCCCCGCGCAGCCACAAGGCCTCGCAGGGTACGGGGGTGGTCAATTTTGGACGCCGATTACCCCCCGAACCTGATCAATATTGCACGTCGGTTCACAGTCCAGGCACCGGAAAGTACGTCGCAAGCCAGATCCGCGCATTCAGCAATCCGCCCCAGGGCGATGATGCGCAGGAGAGGGTGCCGACAGCCCGAATAGTCGCGGTGAGCACTCCACAAGGTGCGGATCTTGGGCGCAAGGGCTGGGGAGGCAACGCGGCGAAGCGTTTCATCGGGCAGAAGCGCAGCGAGATTCCCCGAGCAGGCGATGTCCTCGATTACGCGTGTCAGAAGCTCGTTGCGCGCTGACAGCTCAAGGCTTCCCGGATCACCGGACTGGAGGAGCAGATTCGGCTCGCGCTCACTAACCTCCCGGGCCACGGTCTTATCCCAGAGCGACAGCCACACGCTCGTCTGCTGGACGGAGGGTCGGACGAGCCGATAGCCGTAGGTGTCACTGAAGAGAAGCCTCAGGAGCGGCCGGACGGATCCGTAGCCATCGCGCAGTCGCCGCAACCAGCGCGCTGCCAGAAACGCGCGCACCGTGCCCTCGTTGTCGTTATGCAGACGGACGCTGCCGAAGGTGGCCGGATCAAAGACCGCACGGGTCAGAAGCTGACGCTGCTGGGCGGGCGACCAGTCGGGCAGCACTTCGCCCAGGCGCAGTGCACCCGGGTCCGGGGTCAAGGAGAGCGCGGAGTCCTCGACCATGATCTTCTGCGCGCGGCCGAACGTCATAGCCGCGCCGATACGCTCCAGGGCCTCGAAGGCCCTTTCCAGATCGATACCGTCGTCAAGCGCGTGTTGCGCATTCTTCTCGCGGAGGCGCTCTCGCAGACTCACCTCGATCATCTGCGCGAGCGACCCGAAGCGGCCGTTGCGCTTCCAGTGGGCGACCAGCCACTCGAGATCGAGGGGCCGACGCGCGAGAAACCAGAGATCCGCGTCCTCGATCGCGCGGACGAAGCCTTGCGCGTCATTGATCCCGCACGCCGCCGCGAAGGTGCGCACGCGCGGCTCGTCCAGCGCGTCCAGCAGAACGACACGGACTGACTCGCCCGTTTCAGCCTTCTTGCGGACTTCGCGCCGGTATTCGCCGCGCAGCGCCTTTTGGAGGACCGAAGGCCCGTCGGGAGCTTCTGGCAGGGAGGGCGGCGCAGGTACCGGCAGGTGTTCGGCAAACTGAGCCAGATCGACGCGGAATTCCCAGTCCGTAATGCGCCCCGCCAGCACGATGTGCACCCGCCAGAGATGGCTGCCCAGCGCATCGACCATCTTCTGCAGCGCCGTCCCAAGGCGGATGCGATCGAGCTTGGCTTCATCAACCGCATCGACGAAAAAGTGCGCCGGCTCGGTAGACGCCTTCCAGGCCGTGAACCGTGCCCGGTGCGCACCGCCCAGCGACTCTGCCAACCCCTCGCGCGCCACGGCTTTCACTTCGGTATAGAAGCCGTAGGCCCCCGCTGCACTCACCGCCCGCGCCTGCTCCTTGAGCTCCGCGCTCTTGCCGCTGCCCGCCTCGGCCAGCAGCACTACCCGCTTGTACTTGCGCAGCTCGCTCCAGGGCACGGCCTCGAGGTTTCGCCAGGGCGCCGAGAGCCGCTCGAGCGCACTCCCCTCCTCCTCGTTCCATGAGACAAAGCGGCGGTCGAGAGCGACGTAGGTCATCGAGTGATTTTACGCCGACCCGAAACTGCTGGCCGGTGCCGCACAGCGACCGACCGCAAGCCGGTCAGTGGTAACGGCCTGCTGACTCTGCCCGCACACGGTGATTCGGCCACCCACCCCGTCGACAACCTCTCGAGGCCCCGATACCGCGGAGCGGTGCTCGGATCCAGGCTATTACAGAATGACGAGCTCCGCGATGTCCTTCAACGACCCGAGCACGAGGTCAGCGTGCGCGAGGGGGCCGCCCGCCGGCTCCCAGACGAATCGGTGCTCTACTTGGTAGGCGTACTTGAAGTGCTTCGACATCGGGACGTCGATTCGCGCACGACGGGGTCGCAGCGGGTCAATGTAGACGGCGCTCCCGTCGCGAGCTCTGGAGCTGGGGAACGCCGCTGCGCCGGCGGCCACGAGACGCCGGCGGAATTCGTCCCGGTTGCGAATGATGACGCAAGCGCTTGAGTTGAAGTCCACGAACAGTCGCGGCTCCGCCGATGCGGACAGGCAATAGAGCCAAAAATCGTTCGGCCGCGAGAATCGGAACTCGACTCGTTTCCACTCAAGGTCCTCAGACACATCTTGCGGATTGATTACCACGTTCCGAATCGTGTCTCGGGTCAGATGCAGGGAGATTTCCAGCGCGAGTTCATCGTCCCGCACCGCTCCATTGTGATCCGGCTTCGAGTATTCACTCGCGGGATGAACGCGAAGCCGACCATCCTCGAACAGCGCGGCCATGTGCTCGGGCTTTCCGTACTTGAGGAACACCTCACGACTCTTGAGCCCCCGATTATCCAGCGCAGAAGCCGCCTTATGCGCGAGCGCGCTGGCGAAATCGGGAAATTTCTCCTCGCGGTGGATCTCGCCGGTAAAACCTGCGGGATAGGGCCCATAGATCAGCCGGAACTCTTCGAGTGCGTGCGTGATCAACTGCATCCACTCGATCCCGTCCGAATTCAGAGGCGGCAACCCGATCTTGGCGTCGGGCGTCAGAATCACAACGTTTCGTACCAGGTCGCGAAACCTTCGGTTGAGTTCGAGTTGGGTGATCCCTCTCAGATACCGGTCGCTGCGATACCACGCGCGCCACTGTTCGTGCCGAGGCGTCGGCTTGAGAAAGACTACGAACTGCGCATTCCAAACTTGGTCCATATTAGCCCTGCGCACAGATAGCTCCGGTCAATGAGCGCTGGGCAGGTTCGCGGACTCGACTACGTAATCCGATCGAACACCAGTTCGAATCTTGAGGCATGCGGTCGCGCTCTATAGAGCGGGACTTTTAGCGGGCGATCATGGCATGCCCGCGCGATGCTCTCGATCTCGTCACCACCCATTACGGCGCCGACCATTACTCAGGCGAACAGAGTAGTGATGGTACACAGGTCAGACCGTGTTCCGAAAGCTCCGCTTGAAGCCTTTACCTGCACGGTTCTCCCGGTCTTTGTAAGCGCGTCAACCCCTCCGGTTCGCTTCCTCGGTATGCAAGATCGAAGTGTCTAAGCGCCAAGGCCTCTGCGGATGTCACCGACCAGGCGTTCGTCCAACGCAAATCGCAGGCCCGCATCCGAGTAATGTCGCGCCAGGGCTTGCTGCGCCTCCCATAGGTCACGGACGACGCCGGGAAGTTCCAGCAAGACTTTTGCTCGACGAAGGCATAGATTGTGCCCTTTAGTGTTGACCATCCTCGGAGGCGTGCCCTGGATTTCAGCGCGATGAAACGCTGCACGCAGAACCGCTAATCTGGACACGAATTGACGTGACCATTCGCAGCTCCGCAGTAGATAACCCGCCAGACGGCCATGTTTGTGATATATCCGCCGTGCGCAGAAGGTGGCCATTCTGCCAAACCGAGCAAGTGGGGCGCGTTCTTGAGGAAAACGTCCGCTATCTGGATCCCATACGTTTTGCCGCCGCCGGCATTCGCGTACCACGCTGGAATATGCCAGGTAAGAAGATCGTTTGTGTCATTGAATGAAACTATAACGAGACTAGGTTTGTGCTCCTGCTTCTGCAGGAAATTCTTTCGCTGTCTCAATATTCCGACGAGTGAGTCCGCTTGAGCGGCAAACGCCTGTCTGCCATTCGGAATTGGACCAGCCCCTTGAGGATTGTAAAGAAATGGCTGTGGGTAATTGATTGGTGCGCTGATAGGAATATGAGCAAGACCAAGCATTGGCAGCTGGTTCGCCATCATGTAGAACCCTCCGGTACGCTGCACTATGTCCTGCGCGTCAGCGGCCGCATCCATGGTCCACGCCTTGGCGTAGCTCGAGGGGACTAACTCTGGGTATTGACTGCGCGCGCGCGCGGGGTCCATCAGGTTGAGCAATGTGTCGTAGAGCAATCGACTGCCCAGGCTATGGGTCACGAAGATGAAGCGACCGGGTCGCATCGCGCTTCCTGTTGTGGGCCATACGCACGGCTTTCCGTAGTCCTCTTTTCGGCCTGCAATCCTGCATAGGGTCGCCGCCATTCCCCGTTGCATCGCGATGCCGTACGTGCCCGCGTAGATGACTGCGTCGGCCAGGTCTCGATCCAGCACGGTCCACTTGAGGATGGCGTTTACGGCAAGCCGATGCGGAGGTGAGAACCATGGGTCATGAGGCGTTTGCTGGCCAATCTGATCGGCGGCGTCCTGGCAGGTCGGTACTCCATTGCTTCCAGGGATCGCGGGGACCAGCGCCACCTTCGTTGCATCGTAACCCAGTAAGGAATTCTTGATCCAGCGAGTGAGCGGAGACCAAGTGACTTCGAAAGCACGGACGTTCCGGGCAGTGGTCTCGCCAGGTATCTTCCAAGCGTACGTACGCTCACGAAGAAGAATCAGATTATCGCTGCCGTCGAGCGGACCTCCGACGTTCAGTTCACTAGCAGTGATCTCGTGATCCTGCCAGGTGTGAGGAATCGGCTCGAGGTGAAGCGCCTTCATCGCCTGCGGGCTCAGCCAAGCAGCGGCGCCTGCAGACAGATTCCGGCGAGGTCCAAGAGCATAGCCGCGGCAGTGGTCTCCCACACCGTGAATGAAGACAAGATTAATCGGCGCGGCAGCATTCGTCAGGACTTGGCTCAGGGGACTCACTGATCCCGTCTGCTGGTCAGGCGTGTCGTTTGGGCTGTACACCCTCGTAGTGCTGCACGCCGCTAACACCACAAAGAGCGCACTTGAAGAAATGAATGAAATCCTGCATGTTCGCCAAGCCATCTCGAGGATCTCCTGGTGAAGAGGGTATGCTCCTCTGGTCGCATTAGGGGCTGCGGTCGACCGCGTCTGCACTGCGCACCTTGGCAATGACGTGGGCCGCGAATTCTTGAAAGATTCCGCGCCCTGACGGCGTCCTGAGTCCTCCTGGTGGCAGCGCTCTGGGATGCTCCGCTCAACTCGTACAGCTTGCCGCGCTCAGCTCGCAGGCCACGAGACGCTGCTGCTGATAGATCAGGTCAGCTTTCGCCTGGACGGCAGATGCCTTTTGCGCCGTCGTTTCCGGCTGAGCCTGATTATAGATCTGAGCGCCGCTACTGATCAGGTCCGAGAGGGCCGTCGCTTTGTTGTATTCCAGTTTCTCCACAACGCCGGATGCGCCAAATTGAGCTGTCGTCGCAATTTTGCCGAACGAGGGAGCCGCCGGGACCGGAATGTAACTCGATGTGCTTGACGGTGCGAGTATATTTTCATCGTAAAACTCGAGCTGCTTTTGCATGTCTGCCGTGGGGCCCTTGACAGATACATTGAGTTCCGCCATCAGGGGGATGGCTACACTGGGGACGTCGCTGTCGGACGTCCACACTGGCTGTAAGGTCGGATCGACATCGGAGCCCTTCGGCGCCGATATCCGGGTGATCGTCAAAGTAAAGTTTCCGGCGATGCCGGCCAGTCGGTCGTCGGGCACGGGGTTTTCCCCGGAGTTAAGCGGTATCGGAATAGCCGCGTTCCAACCAGATTTTGAGGTTAAGCCGTCTTGCGCAAACACGGCTATTTCGTCGGGCAGGGTCTGTCCGTTCGGAGGCGGCGGATCGTAAGCCGCCCAGGCAGTCTGGGCAAACTTGGTCTGGACTCGAAGCCTATAATTCAGAGTCAAGGTATAAACAGTCCCACCCTGAGGGTTCGCGTTGCCGGACGTAGTGCCATATTGCCCGATGACTTTGCACGCCGGACTAACGGGCACGGGCGCTTCATATGCATAAGCAGCAATGCCGGTCGCCACGCTCGCGACCGTCGCGGCCGATTTAATTATCGCTGCTCCTTCGCCAACGCCCGTCGCATTAATTGAGCTCAAGCGTCCGTCGTCAGTCACGCCGATCGCGATGTCCGCGTCTCCAAATGAGTTATCAACGCTCGTGTAGTTCCATGGATGCGGATTGGTGTAGTCCGCAACATAGGTTGTCGTGACCGTTGCAGTTGCCGTGGAATAGGGGCCGGTGCTGGTGTAGACGGGCGCGGGAGCCGGCGCCTTACCCTTCTTTTTTCTACTCTTGGCACCCGGCAAGGCCACTTTAAATGGCGCCTTTACTTGGGTGATTATGCACCCCACTGTTTGTACGATTCCAACGTCCTCTTGCGCAATGGGAAAGTAGTAGGTTTGCGAGACTTTGGGCATGCTGGCACAGCCAACCAGGCTCGTCAGCAGGCAAATTATTGAGTCTTGCGTAAGTACGTGACGAGATCAAAACAGCTCCGCCTGTTTCCAGAATGCGGTCACGAGCGTGGCACGTCGTTGCATCGAGCGCAGGTTCCTCCGAGCGCGCTCGGCCAGGTCAATGAAGTTCGTGGCGCAGTAGTTGGGCATGGCGTGATGCTTGAGATAACCCCAGATGCATTCGACGGGGTTCATTTCCGGGGCGTAGGCCGGCAGACGCTCGAGCACGATGCGGCCACGCTGGGCCTCCACATGGGTGCGCACGAGCTTCGAGCGGTGGGCCTGCAGACGGTCCCAGATGATCAGAAGCTTCTTGCCGATCGTCACCTGCAGGGCTTTGAGAAACTCGATGATCTGGGGGCTCTTGATCGAGCCATTGAAGAGGCGAAAATAGAATCGCCAGTAGCTGATCCCGGCGATCACCGAGAGCTGCTTCCAGCTGAAGTGGTACTGCAGCACCGGCGTTTCGCCCTTCGGGGCCCAGGTTCGTGCGCGACAAGGTCTTTCGGACAGACCCGACTCGTCGATGAAGACGATTATTCGGCCTTGCCGCGCAGCGATTTTTTTATTCGGGCCACCTCTTGGCTTTCCACGTGCGGATCGCCCGCTCGTCGCGCTCTCGCGCCTGGCCCCTCCGGCGCTGCACGCTCCAGCCGAGCCGCCCGAGCAGCCGCCACACCGAGGACGGCACCATCGACACCGAGAACTTCTCTTCGATCAGCCGCGCAATGCGCGGCAGTGTCCACAGCTCCGTCGCAAATCCGGCTACCAGCGACCCCGCCTTCAAAACCGCACCAGCTCCTTGCGCTGCGATTCGGATAGCCGCTCGGGACGCCCGAACCCTTCGGCTCGACGTAGCGCCTTCATTCCTCCTTCCTTCCAGCCTCTCCCAACGCATCACCGTCTGGCGCGATACGCCGACCTGACGGGCGACTTCCGCTTGCGGCTGCCCCGCCGCCAGCAGCCTCGCCCCATGCCGTCGACGCCGCTCCAGCTTGAGCTTCTGTGAGTGCCTCATCAGTACCCCGAATGTAACCATTCCGGATACTTGGACGCAAGAAGCGGAAAAAGTGTCACTCACTTACGCAATTCTCAATAATGGAACGCCCCAGAATCGAAAGTCGCCCTTAAGATCCATTTGACCCTTCCCAATAGTGTTGCTATGTCATTAACCCGTTGGTTCCACGAGGAAAGCGAAAGCATTTCGCGCGCGTTTGTATCGATAGCAAGACAAGTTAATAGCGTGCGGAATGCTTTCTTACTCGAAATGCGTGTTGTAGTCAACTGGTAAATGTTGCGTTGGCTTTGCGGCTGATCGGCGCGGTCTGCTTGTGGAAGGTCGCTCCGTGTGCCGGCCCAGCGCCACGCGCAGGTATGGGAGCGGCAAGCTGCCGGGTGAGCCTCGGGGGCAGTTTATGCCCACCCCGATTCGTGCAATGGCGCGAGTTGCATCCAAATTCCTTCAGATGTTTTTGTCCACCTCCAGAACCAGGCGTCCTTGCGCATTCCGTGCAAAGTGATCAGTGATTCCAGGCCGTAAGCGGTAATTCGCCGGCGTCTCGCCTACGCGGCGAGGGCATTTTAAGGCTGAGCGCAGCGGATTCGCGGCGACGTGCTGCTTCCGCAGCCGCGGGGTGAGCTCGGCGACGCGCGCGGCCGGGTGCTGCCCGACCCGCTACTGTGGCCCGAGCCCATCGCATCTCGTTGGTTTTGACCACGTTAGCGGTAACGGGGCCAGGCCCGCCTCACAGCTCGACGTGACGTCCCGTCAGGGTACCGTTCAGGGGATCTGTCCGGCACCGTTCGACCATGCCCAGCGGCAGGCACCCGAAACGCCTCGTTTCGGAACGTGACACGCTTCGCGTTTCGAGGACAACCGCCTTCCAACGGCCAACGGTACTTCTCGGAATCTCAGGGTAACTCGGCTTTAACTCGCGCCGAGTGTAGAATTAACACACCCGGCCTTCATTGGAATCGGCGATGAAACAGATTCTCGTGACTGTCATCCTCAGCGCAGTTACCGCGGTCGCCAGCGCACAGACCATCTGCCAGAACCTGGGTAATGGTATGACGACCTGTAACGGGGCCGGGCGGCTCGTCAATGATGTGCCAGAACCTCGGCAACGGCATGCTGACTTGCAACGGCCCAAATGGCTTGTCGATGATGTGCCAGAACCTGGGTGATGGCATGACGAGCTGTAATGGAACACCTGGCAGCATAGGCGGTGCGACCATATCCGCACTTCCCGCCCCACCCACTATGCAGCAGCTGCAGTTAGAGCAGGCTGAGGCGCAGCGCGCGCAGGCTGAGGCGCAGCTCGCCCAGGCTCAGACCAACGCGATACGCCAGCAACAGGCGGAAGAAGCACAGGACCGATTCAAGAACGAAATCTCGCAAGCCAGTACCGAAAACCTGCAAGAGGCGCTCGACACCCTGGAGAGCCGGACCTGCCACTGGTGGCAAGGTACCGCTTGCCAAGACCAGCTCGATTGGCAGATCGGCGTGATAAACGACGAGCTGCAGCGGCGCTCTTCGGAATCGTCCCCAAACGATGCGGTCAGTGGCTCTGAGACTGATCTTTCGGCAGGAGACGCATCGTCATCGAGCGATGCGGCTGGTGAGTCCGACCGAGACTGACCTTTCGGGCCGATGAGGCATGCCGCAAACTGGATGCGCTCAACAAAGGATATTCTGCGGGGACTGTCACTCAGCAGCAGTTTGATGCGCAATTCCAAGGCTTAATGAAAGCATGTGATGGCACCCATTGACCGGCGCAACGGAGCTCGCACCAGCTTGAGCCGCTCCTGCTGGCAGAGCCTGCACCGAGAGCCCCCGCTACGGACCTGCCTCGCCACCAGCTCGCGCCAGCTCTCCACGCTTCGCCGCCGAATCATCTTGTGCATCGTTCGCTCCAGCCAGGGGGATACTGGAGCGCCATTCTCGGCATCTACGCGCGAGAGGGAAGGACGCCTACTGGTTACCACTTACGCAGGGCCGTCCAGTAACGTGGGTCGCTGACAACGCTTCCAATCATTACCGTATCATTACCGTATGGCCCGGAGATTACCGTACCTTCCACCATAACGCTTTGAATTACTGGTGGAAAGGGAGGGACTCGAACCCTCGACCCCGGCATTATGAGTGCCGTGCTCTAACCGGCTGAGCTACCTTTCCACTGTTCTTCGATACGGTACGCCACCCTATTCGGGTCGTAGGTGGCCGGCCTGCCCGTGAGGGGGGCGCATTGTCCTTGGGGCCTGCCGGCAGTGTCAACCCGCCCCACCACCCTCCCGATAGTCCAGCCCCGCCCAAGCAGAGGGTGTATATCTACCTCGCTGGGGGCTCGCCTTTCGCATGACGACAACAACGAGGTCCGGGGCAGGGGTATCGCGCTACCTGCGGCTGTACAGAGTACTGTCCCAGGCGCTGGCGGAGGGGCAGTTCGGCCCTAAAGAGCCCTTGCCGAGCGAGCCTCGCCTCATACAGGTTTACGGCATCTCCCGCTCGACCGTGCGCCGCGCACTCGCGCAGCTCGAGGCGGAGGGCCGCATCGAGCGCAAAAGAGGCAGTGGCACCTTCGCACGGCAGGAAAAGCAGCAGGCCGCGGCTTCCAGGGACTTCTCCCAGGTGCTGGATGGCATCGCGAGTCGGCCGGCGGCGGCCACCAGCCGGACGATCGCCTCCCGGCACATGCCGGCACCTGCGTTCCTGTCCGAACAACCTGGACTCGGCGAAACCGTTCTGCTCATCCGCCGCATACGCTACGTCGGGCGCGAGCCGATCGTGCTGGAGAGCGCGTACCTTCCGGAAGACATCGGCGGTGGACTGACCCGGCGGCGTGTCAGCGCTGACGGCCGCGACATCCTGGCGGTGATCGCGGCGCATGGTCATTACAGCACCAGCGTGGAGCGGGAATTTGCCGCCCTCGAGGCCGATCCTCTCACCGCCGACAGCCTGGACCTCGCCATCGGCGAGCCCGTTTTCAACGTGCGTACGCTCGCACGCGATCGGCGGCACCGCATCCTGGCTTGCGTCGATTGTTTGTATCGTCCGGACCGTTACGAGGCCCACGCCGCGATCGAGATCGAGATCGAGATCGGCGATGCGCGGCGGCGGCGACGCCGCAGGGAAAAACAGAACTGAGACGCTTCTCATGGCCTCGACACCCCGCTCGCGACGCAGCAGGTCTTCCCTGGAAGGGGACACAGAGCTCGCGAGTCGACGCTTCGACACTGGGGTGGCCCGATACTATCGACTCTACGAGCTTCTCTCCGCCGCCCTGCAGGACGGCACCTTCCCTCCGCAGAGCGCGCTGCCGAGCGAACCACAGCTCTGCGCCCGGCATGGCATCTCCCGTACGACGGTCCGCCGAGCCCTGGATCGGCTGGCGCGCGAAGGACGTATTGTCCGCCGGCGTGGCAGTGGAACGTTCGCCCGCCCGCAGCGGATCCGGCCGCGGCTGTCAGTCGAAATGCATGCCTTATCCGATGGACCGGCAGCGGTCGACGGCACCGCCACGACCACACTGCGTTTCGATACGGCACCTGTTCCGCAGGCGCTGCGCGCGCTCGCGGTCGAAATCGGCGCGACGGCGTACCGTCTCGAGCGCCTTCTATCCGGCCAGGGTCAGCCGCTGTCACTCACCGCGGCCTACCTGCCCGAGCCCATCGGCCGCCGAGTGCAGCGTCCGGTCCCAGGCCGAGCCTCACTGATTACGATGCTCGCTCGCCTCGAGCGACCGGCCGCTGCAGTCAGATACTCGGTGGGAGCGGTTCCGGCAGATGCCGATGCCGCGCGCGCGCTCCAAGTCCCGCTGGGCTCGGCTCTCGTCAGAGTCCGCGCGGTTCTGACCGGCGATGCCGGAGAGTTGCGAGCCGTAGTGGAAAGTCACTGCAGATCCGACCGTCTGCAGTTGAAGATCGTGGAGCCGCAGCGGGGCTGAGGCTAGCGGGCGCCGGACTCGGGGGTCCGCGCAAGGAGCGTCTCGAAGGCGTCCACCGGCAACGGCCGGCTGTGCAGATAACCCTGCGACTGCTCGCATTGCAGCCCCCTGAGCAAAGCCAACTCCTCCTCGCGCTCGACGCCCTCAGCGACGGTGCTGAGCCCGAACGCGCGCGCCAGCGAGATGATCGTGCCCACCACGGCCTGCGCGGTCTGGTCGCCGGCGAGCCGGCAGATGAAGGAGCGATCGATCTTGAGCGTGTCCACCGGAAGATCGGCGAGCCGGCTCAGCGACGAATAGCCGGTGCCAAAGTCGTCTATCGCAACCAGGACGCCCTCGTCGCGCAAGACCTGCAGCGTCCGGCCGAGGAACATCGTGTCATCGAGCAGCGCGCCCTCGGTGATCTCGATGTCGATCCCGCGCGCGCCAGCGAGGTTTCCGCCCGCCGCCGCGAAGAACCGCGCGGCGAACCGCGACTCGCGCAACTGCAGCGGCGAGACGTTGACAGCCAGCCGGATGGGCTTCAGCCCCTTGGCGGCCCAGCGCTCCAGATCACGTGCCGCCTGGCGCACCACCCAGTCTCCGACGTCCACGATGAGACCGGTCGACTCGAGCACCGGCAGGAACACGGCCGGGCTGACGACGCCGGTCTGCGGATCGTTCCAACGCAACAGACCCTCGGCGCCGACCAGCTCGCCGGTCGCGATGCTGACTTTCGGCTGGTAATGCAGCATGAACTGGTCGGCATCGAGCGCCATGCGCAGCCGCCGCTCCAGAGCCAGGCGATCGGCGACTTCCGAGCTCAGCTCCCGCCGGTAACGCAGGAACCGCTCGCCGGTGTTGCGCGCCTTGTGCAGCGCCGCCTCCGCGTTCTGTAGCAGCGCCTCCGCGTCAGCGCCATTCTCCGGATAGCGGGCCAGTCCCGCTCTGACGGCGACCGGGATCTCGTGCCCCGCGGTTGCGAGCGGCTTGCCGAAAGCCGCCGTGATCCGGTCATGGATGAGCCGCACGGCCTCTTCGTAAGAGGGGCAATCCAACACCACGGCGGCGAAGTTGCCGCCCTCCAGATGGGCCAGCCCCTCACTGCCGCCGAAGTTGCACCTGAGGGCATCGGCTACGAATTGCAGGACCCGATCGCCGACGTGCCTGCCCAGGGAATCGTTGATCGCTCCCAGCCCCTCCACATCGAAGGCGACCACCACGACCTCCTGGGTCTCGCCGGCGCGGCGGCCGAGCGAGCGCGCCAGCCGCTCGCAGAAGAGCGAGCGCTTGGCGAGGCCGGTGACCGGATCGAAGTAAGAGAGGAAACGGACGGTATCCTCTTTGTACAGGTACTGAAGCGCGAAGGAGAGGTTGGCGGCAACCTCCTGCAGCATCCGCATCTCCTCCTCGCCGAACATGCCCGCTCCGGCGCCTCCCACCGTAAACGTCCCGACCGGAGTGTGCTCGATGAGCAGCGGAATCGAGGCCAGCGAGCGGATTCCAAGTGTCTCGAGCTTGTCGCCGAAGCGCAGCGGGCCCGCCACCTGCGTGACATCGTCGCAGATGGCTGCCTCGCCTGTGCGGAGCGCCCGGCCGGTGACGCTCTCACCGGCCTCGCTGCGGCCGCTGTCGTCCACCTTGAAGGTGAGCTCGCCCTGGAATTCGCGGCCAGCGCCCGCCCACGCGGCTCCGCGCGCGATTCGCGTTCGCGGATCAATCAACACCACCAGCGCGCAGACGTAGCTGCCCACGGCATGGGCGATCCGACACGCTTCCTCGAGCAGCTCCGTGCGGTCGCGGACGCGAACCACCGCGGTGTTGATTCCCGAGAGCATCTGCAGAACGCGAGTGAGGCGTGCGATGCGCTCCTCCGCCTGTTGCCGTGCGCGCTCCGAAGCCGCTTCCGCGAGAGCACGCTTGACCGCGGGCCCGAGCCGCGCGAGGTTGGTCTTGAGCACGTAGTCGACGGCGCCGTGCTTCAGCGCCTCGATGGCACGCTCCTCACCGATGGTGCCGGAGACGAAAATGAACGGGATCTCGGGCGCGTCCGCAGCGGCGATGGCCAACGCCGACATGCCGTCGAATCGCGGCAGGGAGAAATCGGACAAGACGATATCCGGCCGCTCGCGCAGCCCCGCGCGGAATTCAGTCTCGCTCTCGACCCGCTGCCAGGCACAGTCGAGGCCTGCCGTCTCAAGCTCTCTGACGGCCAGCTCGGCTTCCGCGGCAACGTCTTCCAGGATGAGGAGGCGTAAGCCCTGATCCATTTCCTCGTACCTTCGCCGGACGACAGCCCACGATACGTAGCCTGGGCAGCCCTGTCACCTGCAAACGCGACAAAATGCAGCTTCAGTGCCGTGACCCGTTTCTCAAACGTTGAATCGGAAGTGCACGACATCCCCTTCCCGCATCACATACTCCTTGCCTTCCAACCGCAGCTTGCCGGCCTCGCGGGCCCCAGCTTCGCCGCGCAAGCCGACATAATCCTCGAAGGCGATGACTTCGGCGCGGATGAAGCCGCGCTCGAAGTCGGTGTGGATCCCGCCCGCAGCCTGCGGCGCGGTCGCCCCCACGCGCACCGTCCAGGCCCGTACTTCCTTCGGTCCCGCGGTGAAGAACGTCTGCAATCCCAACAGGCGGTAGGCTGCCCGGATCAGGCGGTCGAGTCCCGGCTCGCTGAGCTTGAGCTCGGCCAGAAACTCCGCGCGGTCGCTCTCCTCGAGCCGGGCGATCTCCGCCTCGATCGCGGCGCAGACCGGCACCACGGCAGCTCCCTCCTTTGCGGCACGCGCCTCGATGGCAGTCAGCAGCGGATTTCCCTCGAAGCCGTTCTCCGCGACGTTGGCTACATACATGACCGGTTTGGCCGTCAGGAGGTGGAGGTCCCTGATATCCCGCTGCTCCTCTTCCGTCAGACCCAGCGCCCGCACCGGCCGCACCTGGTCGAGCTGCGCCTTCACCCGCTCGAGCAGCGCGCGCTTGCGCAGCGCATCCTTGTCCCCCGCCTTCGATGCCTTGGCGGCGCGGTCGAGCGCCTTGTCGACGCTGGCGAGATCCGCCAGCGCGAGCTCCGTATCGATCGTCTCGATGTCGGCGAGCGGATCGACCTTGCCCGCCACGTGAATGACGTCGCCGCTCTCGAAGGCCCGGACCACGTGCGCAATGGCATCGACCTCGCGAATGTGCGACAGGAACTGATTGCCGAGTCCCGCTCCTTCGGAGGCGCCCGCGACCAGCCCCGCGATGTCGACCAACTCCACGGCGGCCGGAATGATCTTCTCCGGATGCACGATGTCGGCCAGCTGCTGCAGGCGCGGGTCCGGCACCGGGACCACACCGACGTTGGGATCGATCGTACAGAAGGGATAGTTCTCGGCGGCGATCTGCGCGCTGGTGAGGGCGTTGAACAGCGTCGACTTACCGACGTTCGGCAATCCGACGATGCCGCAACGGATGGACATGAGAAAGACTCCTGACTAGTTACCCACACGGCCAGGCACAGGGATTGTGCCCCGCCGCCGCAGGTGGCGGAGGTCGCGAGCAAAAACCGCGCTTTTGCTCGCGACCGCGCTGGGCGGGGCAGGATGCCCCGATCCAGGGCTTCATTTTAAGAACCTGCGCCGCCGCGGGTGTGCAGGCGATTCATCGCCTTCTGCGCGCCGTCGCTCAACATCACCGGGACGGCATCGGCGGCCGCGAGCACCGCCTCGCGAATGAGCGCGGCCTCCGCCGCCGGTGGCCGCCCGAGCACATAATCCAACACGGCGCCGCGGTCGCCCGGATGACCGATGCCGAGCCGCAGCCGCCAGAAATCGTCGCCGAGCCGGGCGATGAGATCGCGCAGCCCGTTGTGGCCGCCGGCGCCGCCGCCTTCCTTCAAGCGCACCTGCCCGGGCGGAAAATCGAGCTCATCGTGAGCCACCAGGATCGACTGCGGGGGAATGCGGTAGAAGCCGGCGACACTCCTGACGGACTGCCCGCTGAGGTTCATGTAGGTCATGGGCTTCAGCAGCCAGACATCCGTACCGGCGATGCCGGCGCGCGCGAGCTCGCCCTGATGGCGCGCCTCGTGCCTGAGGCTCACACCCGTGCGCCGGGCCAGCTCCTCCACCAGCTCGAAGCCGGCATTGTGCCGGGTGCGCGCATACGTGGGGCCCGGATTCCCGAGCCCCACGATGAGCGTGAGCGGCAGGCCCGCCATGCGCCGCCGCTATTTCTTGCCACCCTCCTTCTTGGCCGGGGCGGTCTCCTTCTTCTCCTCGCCCTTCTTGGCATCGGCACCGGCAGCGGGCGCCGCGCCGGCGGCAGGCGCCGCACCGGCAGCAGGCGCCGCGCCTTCGGCAGGCGTCGCGGCCGCGGCAGCTTCCGCAGCCACCGGCTCCGGCTCCGCCGCACGCGGGGCATGGATCGAGACCACCGGCGTGTTGCGATGCGCCAGCTCCGGAATCGTGACGCCAGGCGGCAGCGGGATGTCGGCGAGGAACTTGGTTTCGTTCAGGCTCATCTGCGACAGATCGAGCTCGAGGAACTCCGGCAGGTCCTTCGGCAGGCAGCTCACCTCGACGTCGGCGCGCATGTGCGACACGATGCCGCCCTCCGTCTTCACGCCGGGGCTGATGCTCTCGCCCTTGAAGTGGATCGGCAGGTGCAGGCGGATCGCCTCATTCTCGATGACGCGCTGCAGGTCCACGTGCACGACGACGTTCCTGGCCGGGTGCATCTGCACATCCTTGACGATCGCCTCCTGCGCGGTGCCGTCGATCTTGAGCTGCACGATCGAGGAATAGAAGCGCTCGTCACCGATCATGGTGAGGAGGTTCTGCTGATCCAACACGAGCGCCTGCGCCTCCTTGTGGCCGCCGTAAAGAATGGCCGGTACCTTGCCGGAGCGACGCAGGCGGCGGCTCGCACCTTTGCCTTGCGCCCCGCGCTGGTCCGCGCCGAAGCTGAATGAAATACGCATGATGTTCTCCAACGTTGATGACAAGACGCCGCCCTCGCGACCAAGCGCGGCGTAACCCAAAAACCTTCAATCTACATACAGCGAGCTGACCGACTCCTCGTCGCGGATGCGGCGGATGGTCTCCGCGAGCAGCCCCGCCACCGAGAGCTGGCGGATGCGGCTGCAGGCACGCGCCGCGGCCGAGAGCGGAATGGTATCGGTCACGACCAGCTCATCGAGCGCCGAGCGCGAGATCCGCTCCACCGCCTCGCCTGAGAGCACGGCGTGCGTGATGTAGGCGATCACCTTGGCGGCGCCCTCGTCCTTCAGCGCCTGCGCTCCGGTGCAGAGCGTGCCGGCCGTGTCGACCATGTCGTCGACCAGCACGCAGCTCTTGCCCTCGATGTCGCCGATGATGTTCATCACCTTCGACTCGTTCGGCCGCGGCCGGCGCTTGTCGATGATGGCGAGCTCCGCATCGTCGAGGCGCTTGGCAAAGGCCCGTGCCCGCACCACACCACCCACATCCGGCGAGACGATCACCACGTTCCGATACGCCTGCTTCCATGCATCCCCGAGCAGCACCGGCGACGCATACACGTTGTCGACCGGGATGTCGAAAAACCCCTGCACCTGGTCCGCATGCAGATCGACCGTGAGCAGCCGATTCACTCCGGCGCTCGAGATCATGTTGGCCACCAGCTTGGCAGTGATCGCCGAACGCGTCGCCCGAGGTCGGCGATCCTGGCGCGAGTAGCCGAAGTAAGGCACGACCGCCGTGATGCGCGCCGCGGAGGCGCGGCGGCACGCGTCCACCATGACGAGCAGCTCCATCAGCGTGTCGTTGGCGGGCGGACACGTTGGCTGCACGATGAAGACGTCGCGGCCGCGAACGTTCTCCATCAGCTCGATATTCACCTCACCGTCGCTGAAGCGGCCTACATAGGCACGCCCGAGCGGCGTCTGCAGATGCCGCGCCACGTCCGTCGCCAATCCCGGATTGGAGTTGCCGGCAAACAGCGCCAGTGTATCGCTCGTCGTCATAGGCTCGTCGGGCCAACCGCCTCAAAATGTATGGCTGGGGTGGAAGGATTCGAACCTCCGAATGGCGGGATCAAAACCCGCTGCCTTACCACTTGGCGACACCCCAACAACAACTACAGGGAACGATGCGCCGGTGAGATATCAAGTCCCCGCGCCACGAAGCTCGTCCACTCATCCGGTACACGCGCCGCGATGCGCTCCGCCTCGACGGCGGTCGCGCAAGACGTGAAGATACAGGAGCCGGTTCCCGTCAGCCTTGCCGGCGCATATCGCGACAGCCAATCGAGCGCCGCCGCCACTTCGGGGCAGCGCGCCCGCACCACCGGCTCGCAGTCGTTGCGCCCGCCGGCCTCGAAAAAGGCGCGTATTGTGATGAGGGGAGAATTTCGTGTCAATTCAGGGCTCTGGAACACGTCCCGGGTGCTCACCCCGACCCCGGGATGGATGACCACGTACCAGCGCCCGGGGAGCTCGACCGGCGTCAGCCGCTCACCCACCCCCTCCGCCCAGGCGGAGAAACCTCTAACGAATACAGGCACATCCGCGCCGAGAGGTAATCCCAGGCGGGCCAGCTCCTCGATCCCCAGGCGGCAGTCCCACAGCGCATTGAGCGCAAGCAGGGTGGTGGCCGCATCCGAGCTGCCGCCGCCCAGGCCGCCGCCCATGGGGATGCGCTTGCGCACCCGCAGCGTGGCGCCGAGCCGCGTACCCGATGCGGCCTGCAGGGCGCGCGCCGCGCGGACCACGAGATCCGCTTCCGGCGGCACGTCCGCCGGGCCCTCGGGACGCTCGATCGCACCGTCATCGCGAACAGCGAGCGCCACGGTGTCACAGAGATCGATGAGCTGAAAAATCGTCTGCAGCTCATGGTAGCCGTCCGCTCGCCTGCCGGTGACGTGGAGGAAGAGATTCAGCTTCGCCGGCGCCGGCCACAGGGTCTCCTGGCGCGCCTCAGCCGCGCCGCCACTCATAGCTGCCATCCGTCCACGACCATCCGTACCCGCACGTCCTGCCGCCGCAGCGTCAGCAGCCGGGGCAACCACTCCGCCCCGACCGGAATGTAGGCGGTGTAATCGACCTGCCACCCACCCTGGGTGAGTTGTGTGACGCGCTGTTGGGAATCGAGCTGCACTGAGGCGGGCGCGGACGGGTCCGGGTCCGGCACGCCGAGCACCCAGTACCGCAGGCTGGCGAGCGGCGGCTCGAAGCCGAGCTTCCCTTCGAGCTGCGCGCGCGCGGCGGCGTTACCCAGGCGCTTGCCGTTCGACGTGACAACGCTGAGATCGTCTCCATCCGCGGTTACTTCCACACCGCCCGCTCCGAGCGGGCCCGTGAGAGTGAGATGCGTCACCGCGGCGGACTGCGTCCAGCGCAGCCCGGCGTTGAAACCCTGATTGCCGACTGCGACCGCGACACGCCCATTGAGGCCGAAGCGGCCGAGGGTCTGGAGCTCCGGCCGGCGCACGCTCCACGATACCGAGGGAGCAGGAGAGACGGGAACGGTCTCACACCCGGCCAGCGCAAAAACGAGCGCCATGGCAAGCGCAAGGCCGGCCAACACTCTGCCGGCCGGAAGCAGTCGCGTGTCATTTCGCATTCGGGATGAAGCGGGCGACGACCGCCTGCAGCGGCTTGGAGTCGGGATCGCGCGCCAGCGCCTCCGCCCACACCTTGCGCGCGGCCTCGTGCCGGCCGGCCACCCACAGCGCCTCGCCCCAGTGGGCCGCGATCTCCGCATCGTGGCTGATGTCATATGCGCGCTCGAGCGGCGGCACCGCGCCGGCCGCATTGCCGCGGCGGAAGCGCACCCAGCCCATGCTGTCGAGCACCGCCGGATTGTCCGGCATCATTGCGAGGGCACGGCGGATGAGCGATTCGGCGTGCGGCAGCTCCATGTCATGATCGGCCAGGGTGTAGCCGAGAGCATTCAACAGCGTGGGATCGTCGGGCCGCGCGGCGAGCAGGTGCTGCAGCGCCTGCACGGAATCGCTCACGTGCCCGGCCTCCTCCAGGATGATCGCGCGCTCGTACTCGAGCGCCGGGTGTTGCGGATGAGCTCGCAGCCCGACACCCAACAGTCGGAGCGCGGCATCGGCACGGCCGTGGTCCCCGAGAAGCTGCGCCTCCGCAACGGTGAGATCGACGCTCTCCTCGGGATGCTGCCGCGCGTACTCCCTGAGCAGGGCGAGCGCATCGCTCGTATGGTGGGAGCCAAGGAGAAGCGCCGCCGCCTTCTCTCGCGCCTCGAGCGCCAGCGCTGAATCCGCGAGCTTGCCGTAACCGGCGAGGGCGGCGGTGACATCCCCCTGCCGCGCCGCGATGTCGGACAGATACATCAGCGTGCTGTCGTCCGCCTCGCCGCTCTCGGCGAGATCGGCAAAGCGCTGCTCCGCCTCCTGCAGGTCGCCGGAATCGTACGCCAGCACGGCGAGGCGCCGGTCGACCTCGCCACGCGGCGCATCGGCGGTGCGCAGCCGCTCGAGCTCCTGGTGCGCATCCTCCACCCTGCCGAGCTCCTGGTAGACCTCCGCCAGCTCGAACATGCCGTGCCGCGGATCCGCGCGCATCAGGCCGCGTGCCGTCGCGATGGCCTTCCCCGGCTCGCCCAACACGACATAGGCACGCACGAGGACACGGTTGGCTTCCAGGTTCTTCGGGCTCTCCTGGACCGCACCCAGCGCGTACCGCTCCGCGCTATTGGCGTCATATGCCTCGAGGGCCAGCTCCCCAAGCAGTGTCAGCCTCGCGGGTGAGGCGCCCGCCGTGCCGATCACGCCGTTGAGAGCCGCGAACACCTCCGGCGGCTCGGACTCCTCGAGCAGCAGCGTGGTGAGGTCGGCGAGGCCGCCGTCCGCACCACCGACCATCACGGCGCGCGCGGCGTGTCGGTCCGCGGCGCTGCGCCTGGGAGGCGGCGGTGGTGCGCTGAGGAACGCCTTCACCGCGGCACGGGCATCGGCAATGCGATAGAGCTTCAGTGCCACGGTCGCATACATGGCCAGCGCCTCGCGGCTCTGCGGCTGGAGGTCCCGCCAGCGCTGCGCGGACGCCCAGGCCGCCGGCAGATCCTCACATGCGAGCGCGACCTCGCTCGCCCGGTGCGCCACCGGCGCGGAAGCGATCTGCGCGGCCCTGGCGTAAGTCTCGGCGGCGGTCTTGCAGTCACCGCGCTGCAGGGCGATCTCCGCCACTATGGTCAGTGCAGCGGCATCGGGCTGCGGCGGCGGGGGCGCCCTCTCGGATATGGTGGCGCAACCCGCCGCGAGCGCCAGGCACAGGGCCGGAAAAACGATCCGAAGTGAGTGGGTCAAGGGGCGCACAGCCGTCACTATAGAGCCTCCCCGCCCGGCGCGCATGTACAATGCCGCCCCCCGCAAGCCCTTACAATCGTGAAGGAATCCATCCGCCAGCGGCTCGAGAAGCTCGCCGATCGCTTCGAGGAGGTCGGCCGACTGCTCGCCACCGCAGATATCGCCGGAGGGTCGCCGCAATTCCGCGACCTTTCCGTCGAATACGCACGCCTGGAGCCGCTCGCCGAGCGGCTGCGGCACTACCGTGAGCTGGAGCGGGACCTCGCGGCTGCGCGCGAGATGCTCGCGGACTCCGACGCCGGCATGCGGTCACTCGGCGCTGAAGAGGTCGACCGGTTGCGGTCGGGACTCGACGCCACCGAATCGCAGCTGCGCGAGCTTCTCCTGCCCAAGGACCCGCGCGATGACAAGGGCCTTTTCCTCGAGGTGCGCGCCGGCACAGGGGGCGACGAGGCGGCCCTGTTCGCAGGCGATCTCTTCCGCATGTACGCGCGCTATGCCGAGGCCAAGGGCTTCTCGGTCGAAGTACTGAGTGAAAGTCCGGGCGAGCACGGCGGGTACAAGGAGATCATCAGCCGGATCGCCGGCCGCGGGGCGTTCTCACGACTGAAATTCGAGTCCGGCACGCATCGGGTGCAGCGGGTCCCGCAGACCGAGGCACAGGGCCGCATCCACACCTCGGCGTGCACGGTCGCGATCCTCCCGGAGCTCCACGAGATCGAGGAAGTGGCGATCAACCCCGCGGACCTGCGCATCGACACCTATCGCTCCTCGGGCGCGGGCGGCCAGCATGTCAACAAAACCGACTCCGCGGTGCGTATCACCCACCTGCCGAGCGGCATCGTGGTCGAGTGTCAGGACGAGCGCTCGCAACACAAGAATCGCTCGCGCGCGATGAAGCTTCTCAGTGCGCGCCTGCTCGCCGCGGAGGAAGAGAAGCAGCGCAGCGCGCAGGCGCAGGCGCGGCGACTGCAGGTCGGTAGCGGCGACCGCTCGGAGCGCATCCGCACCTACAACTTTCCGCAGGGACGGGTCACCGATCACCGCATCAATCTCACGCTCTACAAGCTGGACAAGGTCATGAACGGCGATCTCGACGAGCTGCTCGATGCGCTGCAGCAGGAGCACCAGGCGGAGCTCCTCGCCGAACTGGAATGAGCTAACTCTCTATGAGGATGCGGCGGAACCAGGCCTCCGTGCCCTGGTGCTGCAGAGCGATGTGTCCTGCCGCAAGAAGCGCAAACTGCGGCCATTCGCGCAACTTGCTGCGGGCGATCCGTTCCTTCACCTCCTCGCTCTCGAGGTCGTAGCCGAGCACCTGCGTGTCGTCGATCCAGTGCTCGACCAGGCTACCTCGCACGACGAGGCGCGAGCTGTGATAGGCGTTGGCGATATCCCGCTGATCGTGCCAGGGCGCGATCAGTCCGTAGAGCGCTCCACAGGAGGTCAGCGCGTTGGCGCCGTCCTGGTGATGCTCATCGTCGAGAAGCTGCATCTCCGGTCCGGACTGCCATGAATGCTCGAGCTGCTCGTCGACGCGATAGAGCACGCCGGAGCTGCCGCCCCGCGGCAGCCGCCACTCGAAATGGAGCGTGAAGTCGCGGAACCGCTCGCGTGTGATGAGATCCACCGGGGGTCCGCCAGCCAGCGCGCGCAGCACATTATCGTCCAGGCTCCAGCTTCCTTGTGGAAACTGGGCCTCGGAGTAGCCGCGCCAGTCCGCGGCAGTCAATTCGCGCTCGGTCATGGAGTTGGATTGAGTTCCGGAGAGTGGAGAGTCGTCACCTGCAATGCCCGTACCCGGTGATTATATGCGCCGGGCGCCACGCGCGATGGAACTATTGGTTCTGTCTCACTTCCCGCAGGTAGGCAGCGCCGCCGAGATTGCGCATCTGTGAGAGAATCCACTGCTGCTTCCACGCAACAAAACGCGACGGCCGGTCGACGTGCCAGTGTAACGGGTTCGGCAGCACGGCCGCGAGCAGCGCCGCCTGGCTCGCCGTCAGGCGCGCGGCGGGCTCGTGATAAAAGCGGCGCGCTGCTGCCTCGACGCCGTAGATACCGTGGCCGAACTGCGCCACGTTGAGATAGACCTCGAGAATGCGCTCCTTCGGCCACAGGGCCTGCAGCAACACGGTGAAGTACGCCTCGAGCCCCTTGCGCACGAAGCTGCGGCCGGGCCAAAGAAAGAGATTCCTCGCCACCTGCTGCGAGATCGTGCTCGCGCCCCGCAGCCGCCTGCCGCGCTCCGCCGCGCGCACCGCGCCCCGGATGGATTGAAGATCAAACCCGTAGTTGAAGGGGAAGGTCTGGTCCTCGGATGCGATCACCGCGATCGCGGCGTGCGGTGAGATGCGCTCGAGACTCACCCATTGATAGTCCGTATGGTAGTCCCTCTCACCGGCGTGGAGCGCCCCGATACGCGCTTCCAGCATGAACGCGCTGGTGAGGGGCGTCATCCAGCGCAGCAGCACCACTGGCACAACCGTCACCAGCAGCCACGCGATGATCGCGAGCAGCAACCAGCGCCGCAGCCGCGCCAAACCTCCCCGCTGCATGGTCGCCCGAGCTATTGCGCGTCTGCTCCCAAGCGTCGCGCAGAGACGATCACCACATCCTCGAGCGGCGCATCCTGGTAACCCTGTCGGCGTCCCGTTTTCACAGCCGCGATTTTGTCGATGACGTCCATCCCCTCCGTGACGCGACCGAAGACTGCGTACCCGAAATCGCGCGTGCTGTGGTCGAGGAATTCGTTGTCGGAAAGATTGACGAAGAACTGCGAAGTGGCGCTGTCGACCTCGCTGGTGCGTGCCATGGAGAGGGTGGCGCGCTTGTTCTTCAGTCCGTTCTTCGCCTCGTTGCGGATCGGCTCGTGCGTGCGCTTGTTGCGGAACTGCGCATCCAGCCCTCCGCCCTGAATCACGAAGCCCGGCACGATGCGATGGAAGATCGTGCCGTCAAAGTGACGCTCATCGACATAGCGCAGAAAATTCTCCACGGTGAGCGGCGCCTCCTTCGCATGGAGCTCCACTGTGAAAGCGCCGTGCGAGGTCTCAAATCGAATCAGGGATGTGTCGGCCATTGGCCCTCCGTCATGCGCTCGCGCCCGGCGAGGTCGCGGTGCGAGCGTACTTGAGCGAAGCCGCGCGCCACAAGCTCGCCCGCAACCGCGGCGGCCTGCGTGGCGCCGTGCTCGAGCAACAGCCAGCCGCCGGGCTCGAGGTGCGCGGGCGCGGCGCGGATGATTGCGCGCAGGGCCGCGAGGCCCTCCGCTGCCGCCACCAGCGCCAGCCGCGGCTCGCGCATCAGCTCCGGCTGATCGAGCGCCGGGTCGCCGGCGGCCACATACGGCGGATTGCTCAACAGCAGATCGAATGTACGCCCGGGCAGGCAGGCCAGCCAGTCCCCCTGGATCATCTCCGCGCGCTCGAGCCCGAGCGCCACCGCATTCGCTCGCGCGACGGCCAGCGCCGCGGCGGAGATATCGGTGGCAACGATCCGCCACCGCGGCCGGGCGCTCGCCAGCGCCAGGGCGATCGCGCCGGAGCCGGTACCCAGATCCGCAGCCCCCGCCTCATTCCCCGGATGGAGCACAAGCGCCCGTTCTACCAGCAGTTCCGTCTCCGGACGGGGGACCAGGACCGCGGCATTGACGGCGAGCTCGAGAGTCCAGAAATCCTTGCGCCCGAGAATGTAGGCGACCGGCTCACCAGCGGCCCGGCGCTCGATGAGAGCCAGGAAACTCGCTGCGGCATCGGCTGCGGGTATTTCCTCGCCATGAGATCGCAGTCGCGCGCGACCGACGCCCAGCGCATGGGCTAGAAGCAGCTCCGCATCGAGCCCCGGCGTGGCGTCGGCCTCGCGAGCAGCGGCCTGCTGCCGCAGTCGCAGCGCACCGGCAGCGAGCAGCTCGGCGACAGTCGTTCCCGATTGGATAGCAGTCGTAGTCATCGCAAAGCTAAGATGCCCGCATGCCAAATGCCCTCTACCCGCCGCTCAAGCCCCGCTCGTTCGCGGAGCTGCTCGATGCCGTGCTGCAGATCTTCCGCCTGTCACTGCTCAAATGTCTGCCCTATGCGACCCTTGCCATCATCGCCGGACAGCTGTCGACACTCTACTATCTGTGGCGCGGTCGCATGCCCGTACTGGACACCAACGACCCGATCGGGGTCACGATATACGGCGTGGGAACGCTGATTTTCGTCATGCTCGCGATGACGATACTGCTGCGCCAGTCCACCATCGCCGCCGGCCGGCCGGTGGCGGGCTCTGCCGATCTTCTCGACACGCTGCGCCGGGCGCCCGGGATCGTGGCCATCTCGCTGCTCGCCGGCGCGGCGGTCGCGGTGTTGCTCGTGCCGGCGCTCGCGCTCGCGCCGCCCTACCGGACCGCCGGCATCATCGTGATGCTGGCGCCAGCTATCTATGTCTGGATCGCCCTGTCGTTCGCGCTGCCGGCGTTGGTACTCGCGCGCAAGGGCGTGCTCGCAAGCCTCGCGTACAGTTTCAGGCTCGTCCGCGGCAACTGGTGGCGCGTTACCGCGATCTACTGCGTCGGCGTAGGCGTCATTTTGACCCTCTGGACGCTCGTCGCCGCGGTGGTCGCGATGGCGATGTCCGACGACGGAGCCGACGATGCGGCAATCACGCGGGCCGTCAGTTCCGCCGCAATCCTCGCGGTCTTTGCGATCGGGCTGACGTTCTACTCCGCGTTGACTCTGGCGCTGTTCGGCGATCTCGAGGTCCGAAGGGCGACCGCGCGCTGACGGTCACGTATCGTATCCAAGGTTGGGGGCCAGCCACTTCTCGGCTTGCTCGAGCGGCATGCCCTTGCGGCGCGCGTAATCCTCCACCTGATCGCGGTCGATCTTGCCGACCGCGAAGTAGTGCGCCTCCGGATGCCCGATGTACCAGCCGCTCACCGCCGCCGTCGGATACATGGCGAAGGAGTCGGTCAGGCGGATGCCGGTGCGGCGCTCGACATCGAGCAGCTGCCACAGCTTCGCTTTCTCCGTGTGATCCGGACAGGCGGGATAGCCGGGCGCCGGACGGATGCCGCGATACTCCTCGCGGATGAGCTGCTCGTTGGTGAGCGACTCCTCGGCGCCGATAACCCCAGAGCTCGCGCCGCACGCGCTCGTGGAAGTGCTCCGCGGCGGCCTCGGCCAAGCGGTCGGCGAGCGCCTTCAGCATGATGCTCGAATAGTCGTCGTGCGCGCGCTCGAAGCGGGCGACGTGCTCCTCGATGCCGACGCCGGCGGTGACCGCGAATGCGCCGAAGTAGTCGCGCACGCCGCTCGACTTCGGCGCGATGTAATCGGCGAGGCACTCGTGCGGCTGGCCCGGCGGCTTGCCCTTCTGCTGGCGCAGGAACGTGAGCGTCATGAGCAGCCGCCCCGCGCTCCTCGTCGGCGTAGATCTCGACGTCGTCGCCGACGGCGTTCGCCGGGAAGAGTCCGACCACGGCCCGCACCTCCAGCCAGCGCTCGGCGATCAGCTGCTTCAGCATGCGGCGGGCATCGGCATAGAGATTGCTCGCCGCCTCGCCTACCTTCGGATCGGTGAGGATGTCCGGGAACTTCCCGGCAGAACTCCCAGGCGTTGAAGAACGGCATCCAGTCGATGTAGCCGAGCAGCTCCTCGAGCGGATAGTCATCGAAGCGCTGCACGCCCGGAACGCGCGGCGCGGTCGGCGCGTACGCCGCCCAGTCGATGCGGCGGTGGTTGGCCCGCGCCTGCGCCGAGCTGAGCTCGGGCACCTTCACCTTCTTGCCCGCGTGCTGCTCGCGGCGGCGCTCGTGCTCCTCGTCGACCTTAGCGATGAACGTCGCGGCGCTGCGCCGGCTTTGTCAGCGTCTGGCAGACGCCGACGGAGCGCGAAGCGTCCTTCACGTAGACGACGGCCGACTTGTATTGCGGCGCGATCTTCACCGAGGTATGCGCCGGCGAGGTGGTTGCGCCGCCGATGAGCAGCGGCACCTCGAATCCCTGCCGCTGCATCTCGCGCGCGACGTGCACCATCTCATCGAGCGAGGGGGTGATGAGCCCGGAGAGCCCGATGAAGTCCGCCTTCTCGCGGCGCGCGGTCTCCAGAATCTTCTCGCACGGCACCATGACGCCGAGGTCGATGACCTCGAAGTTGTTGCACTGCAGCACCACGCCGACGATGTTCTTGCCAATGTCGTGCACGTCGCCCTTGACGGTCGCCATCACGATGCGGCCGTTGGTTCGCTGCGCTGCCGGGTCCTCCCTTGCTCTTCTCGATGAAGGGCACGAGGTGCGCCACCGCGCGCTTCATGACGCGCGCGCTCTTGACCACCTGCGGCAGGAACATCTTGCCGGCGCCGAACAGGTCGCCGACGACGTTCATGCCGTCCATCAGCGGGCCCTTCGATGACCTGCAGCGGCCGCTCGAAAGCGAGCCGCGCCTCCTCGGTGTCCTCGATGATGAAGTCGTCGATGCCCTTGACCAGCGCGTGCTCGAGGCGCTTGGCCACCGGCAGCGTGCGCCACTCGAGATCCTCCTTGCGCTTGCGCGCCGCCGTCGCCCTTGAAGCGCGCCGCGATCTCCAGCAGCCGCTCGGTCGCGTCCGGGCGGCGGTTGAGGATGACGTCCTCGCACGGCCTCGCGCAGCTCCGGGTGCGATCTCCTCGTAAATCGCCAGCTGCCCGGCGTTGACGATGCCCATGTCCATGCCGGCCGCGATCGCGTGGTAGAGGAACACCGAGTGCATCGCCTCGCGCACCGGATCGTTGCCGCGGAACGAGAACGAGACGTTGCTGACGCCGCCGCTCACCAGCGCGTGCGGCAGCTGACTCTTGATGCGGCGCGTCGCCTCGATGAAGGCCAGCGCGTAGCCGTTGTGCTCCTCGATGCCGGTCGCGATGGCGAAGATGTTGGGATCGAAGATGATGTCCTCGGGCGCGAAGCCCGCGCTGCGTGAGCAGGCGGTAGGCGCGCTCGCAGATCGCCACGCTTCGCGCTCGACCGTATCGGCCTGCCCCTGCTCGTCGAAGGCCATGACTCACCGCCGCGGCGCCGTAGCGGCGCACCTTGCGCGCGTGCGTCGAGGAAGATCTCCTCGCCCTCCTTCAGGCTGATGGAGTTGACGATGGCCTTGCCCTGCACGCACTTGAGCCCCGCCTCGATGCACCGTCCACTTGGAGGAGTCGAGCATCACCGGCACGCGCGCGATATCGGGCTCGGCGGCCACGAGATTGAGGAAGCGCACCATCGCCGCCTCGCGAGTCGAGCATGCCCTCGTCCATGTTGATGTCGATGATCTGCGCGCCGCTCGCCACCTGCTGGCGCGCCACCTCGAGCGCTGCCGCGTAGTCGCCTGCCTCGATGAGCTTGCGGAATCTGGGCGGAGCCCGGTGACGTTGGTGCGCTCGCCCACGTTCACGAACAGCGTCTCCTCGTCGATGTTGAGCGGCTCGAGCCCGGCGAGACGGCATCTTCACCGGAACGGCGGCAATGGCGCGCGGCGCACAGCGGCCGACCGCCTCGCGCAACAGGCGGATGTGCTCCGGGGTCGTGCCGCAGCAGCCGCCGAGGATGTTGACCAGGCCCGATGCAGCGAACTCCTGCAGGATCTCCGCGGTCTCCTCCGGCGCCTCGTCATACTCGCCGAAGGCGTTCGGCAGACCCGCGTTCGGATAGGCGCACACGTACGTGTCCGCGACACGCGCCAGCTCCTCGATGTAAGGACGCAGCTGGCGGCCGCCGAGCGCACAGTTGAGTCCGACGAACAGCGGCCGCGCATGGCGGATGGAGTTCCAGAACGCCTCGGCGGTCTGGCCCGAGAGCATCGCGCCCGGAAGCATCGGTGATGGTGCCGGAGATCATGATCGGCACGTCGATGCCGGTCTCGTCGAACAGCGACAACACCGCGTAGATCGCCGCCTTGGCGTTCAGCGTATCGATTACGGTCTCGATGAGGAGGAGGTCGACGCCGCCGAGCAGCAGCGCGCGCGCCGAATCGAGATAGGTCGCCACCAGCTCATCGAAGGACGGCTGCGGAAGCCGGGATCGTTCACATCCGGCGACAGCGAGCTCATGCGGCTGGTCGGCCCGAGCGCACCCGCCGACGAAGGCCGGGCGTCCCGCCACGCTTGCGTACTCGTCCGCCGCCGCGCGCGCCAGTCTTGCGGCGCGATAGTTGAGCTCCGGAACCAGCGCCTCGGTGCCGTAGTCGGCCTGCGACACCGAGTTGGAGTTGAAGGTGTTGGTTTCGATGATGTCGGCGCCGGCCTCGAGATAGGCGCGGTGTATGCCGCCGATGACGTCGGGCCGCGTGAGTGTCAGGATGTCGTTGTTGCCCTTGCAGGTCGCGGCCATGATGCGGGAAGCGCTCGCCCCGGTAGCCGCGCTCATCCAGCCGATGCTGCTGGATCATCGTGCCCATGGCGCCGTCGAGCAGCACGATGCGCTCATCCAGCAGGCGCCTGCAGGCGCTCGAGGCGCTCCTTGCGCTCGGTTGCATCCGCCGGCGTCGACCGCGAAGGGCGCGGCGGCGACGCGCGGCGCCGGGGAGTCGCCTGCCGCCCGGGCCCGGCCGGTCGGCCCGGGGAGCGGAATGGATGCAGGCACTCATAATCTATGCTCCTAGCGCCACGGTGTGCCTGTCGACTGCTCTGCTCGGACGCACCCCCAGCGCGTGGCAGATGGCGTAGGTAAGCTCAGCGCGATTGAGCGTGTAAAAGTGGAAGTCGCGCACGCCGTGTCGCTCGAGCGTCTGCACCTGCTCGATTGCGACACTGGCGGCGATCAGCCGGCGCGTCTCCGGATCGTCGTCGAGACCATGGAAGCGCTCCGCCAGCCACTGCGGAATGCTGGCGCCGCAGCGCGCGGCGAAACGCAACACCTGCGGAAAGCGCGTGATGGGCAGGATGCCCGGCACGATGGGCGCGCAAATGCCCGCTGCCGCGCAGCGGTCGCGGAAGCGCAGGAACACTTCGACGTCGTAGAAGAACTGCGTGATGGCGCGCGTCGCACCGGCGTCCAACTTGCGCTTGAGGTTGTCGAGATCGAATTGCGCCGACTGCGCCTCGGGATGCACCTCGGGATAGGCTGCGACTGAGACATCGAAGTCGCGCAATCGTTTTGAGGGCCGCCACCAGATCCGCGGCGTAAGCGAAGCCGTCCGGGTGGGGCTCGTAACACGTTACCCCCTGGGGCGGATCGCCGCGCAAAGCGACGATGTGCCGTACGCCCTCATCCCAGTATTGGCGCGCGATGTCGAGGATCTCACCGCGGCTGGCGCCGATACAGGTGAGATGCGCCGCTCCCGTCAGCGGGTCTCCCGTTGGATGCGGGTTACGAGCTGGTGCGTGCGCGTGCGCGTCGAGCCGTCAGCACCATAGGTGACGGAGACGAAGCGCGGCGCGAGCGGCGCCAGACGCTCCACGGAGCGCCACAGCGTCGCTTCCATCTCCGCGTCACCGGGCGGGAAGAATTCGAATGAGAGGTTCATCGCAGGTCTCCCCATGTCATGTCATGCCACACTCGCCGCACCGCGCGGCCGCTCCATCGCCAGCACGGCCGATCGCGGCCAGCACGTGTTCGCCGTCGGCTTCGATGGGGCTCATGCGCTCGCAGGTCAGCCCGGCCTCACTGAGCAGCCTGCGCAGCCGCGCGAGAGGATGCTCCACCACACGCCCGCGCGAGCTCTCGAGCGCGTCGTAACGCTCGAAGAGCAGGAGATGCCCGCCGGGCGAGAGTGCACGCCGTGCAGCCGCGAGCAGCCCGCCGAGTGCCTCATCGGAAGGAGTCCCCAGGCGATCGAGCAGCACTGCGTCGAAAGTGCGTCCGAGGCGCGCAAAGTCGCGCGGGCCGAGCGCATCGCCGCCCGCGGCCAGGAGTACGCGGCAGCGCAAGCCCGCGCGCTCGGCCATCGAGCGCGCAAGTTGTGAAGACCGGCGGGAGTGGGCGACGATGGCGCACTCCGCGCCCAGACTCGCCGCCGTCTCGATCAGCTCCGGATGATCGGCGCCCGACGAGCAGCACCGCGCCGGCAGGGACGACGGCCTCGGCCGACTCGACGAAGCCTCGCAGCTCCCTCCCGAGACGCGACGCTGCCGGCGCTCCCGCGCGCAGTCCTTCACTTTGCAGCGCCTTCGCCCGCTCCCGGTCGCGCGCCATCACCGAATCGCGCACGATCGAGCTGCCCGAGCAGCCCCTGGGCGAATCCAGCCGCAGCGCCGCCGCGAGCCAGGGCGTAGTGCACCCACTGTCCCTGCCGCAGGCGCTCGACCAGTCCCGCCTCCCCGAGAATCTTCAGATGGCGCGATACCCGCGGCTCGCTCTGACCCACGATCTGAGCGATGTCGGAAACGCTGAGCTCACGTACGGCGCACAGAGCGAGCAGCCGCAGCCGTGTCGGCTCGCCGGCAGCTCGCAGCCAGGTCAGCACCAGATCGAGCGGAGATGAAGGCATCGCTTAATATAAAGACTTAAACAAATCTTTAAATATAGGATACCGAAAATCGCCACCCGGCGCAAAGCCAGTCTCATCGTCTCAGATATGAGTCAATCGTCAGTGAATGGTGGACGTATTGCCACCAGGACTGGGGCCATCGCCGAAGAGCGCCTCGACAGTCGACAGCATCGAATCGATAGGGCCGATGGCAGAACTCGCAGGTGACGGTCACCGAACCCTGCTCTCGAAGCACGTCCCGGACCTCGTCCGGTCCCGAGAGCCCGCAGCAGGCTGGTCACGCGACCGTGGCTGCAGCGGCACTCGAACTGCACCGGCGCGCCGCGGAAAAGCCGCATGTCGTGGCCGAAAAGCCGCGCCCAAGCAGCTCCTCCACGGGACATCGCAGCAGATCGTCCGCGCTCAAGCGCTCGATGCCGCGCTCCGCCTGCTCCCAGATCTCGCCGCATCTGCTCCTCGATCGGTGGCCGCGTCCGGGAAGCTTCTGCACCAGGACGCCGCGCCGCGCTCGCCGTCCGCGGCGAGCAGCACGCGCGTCGGCAGCTGCTCCGAGCGAGGCAAAGTACGCCTCCAGCGAGCCGGCGAGCGAAGCGCCGCTCAGGGGCACGATGCCCTGGTAGCGCGTGTTGCGCTCGTCCGCCTCCACCGTAACCGCGAATCGGCCCTCGGTCCCGACGAGGCGGCGGAAAACGCCGCGCTGGCGCCACCGATGTCCTCGGAGGCGCCATTCGCGGACAGCGCCGACACTGCTTCAGCGTCGAAGCGCGCCACGGCGCGCAGCCGGAAATCGTGCGTGCATTGCGCGACGAGCAGGCTCACAGCGCCATTTCCTTGCAGCTGCAGGGTCAACGTGCCGCGGAACTTCAAGGTAGCGGCCAGCAGCACGGAAGCCGCCACGGCCTGGCCGAGAAGCTCGCGCACCGGCTCAGGTAGTCGCTGTGGGCGCGCAGCTCGCGCCAGGCGCCTTCCAGGCGCACCCAGTGGCCGCGCACCGGGCGGTTCTCGACGATGAAGCGACGAACCTCGTCGCGAGGGCGTCGGCTGCAGGATTCCATGGCCCCGGACAATGGGGCAAGGACGTCGCTGATTACTCAGCACCCTGGCAGCTTCTTCTTCAGCAGCTCGTTCAGCTGGGCCGGATTCGCCTTGCCCTGCGTCGCCTTCATGACCTGGCCGACGAAGAAGCCGAACAGCTTGTCCTTGCCGGCGCGGTAGTCGGCGAGCTGCCCGGGGTTCCTGGCCATCACCTCCTCGATGGCGCGCTCGATGGCGCCGGTATCGGTGATCTGCTTGAGGCCCTTCGCCTCGATGATGGCATCCGCGCTCTCGCCGCTCGCCCACATCGCCTCGAACACCTCCTTGGCGATCTTGCCGGAGATCGTCTGATCGGCGATGCGCTGTAAGCAGCCCCGCGAGCCGGCGCCGCCGGCATCTTGCCGCGAGCCGACGTCGAGATTCTCCTTGTTGAGCGCGGCGGCAAGCTCGCCCATCACCCAGTTGGCGGCGAGCTTCGGCTCCCGCGGCACGGCGCGCACCACTTCCTCGTAGTAGTCGGCCAGCTCGCGGCTCGCCGTCAGCACGCCCGCATCGTAGGCCGACAGTCCGTACTGCGACGACGAATCGCGCCGCCTTCTGGTCGGGCAGCTCCGGCAGGCTCGCGCGCACCCCCTCGATGAAGGCCTCCTCCAGCACGACCGGCAACAGGTCCGGGTCGGGGAAGTAGCGGTAGTCGTTCGCCTCTTCCTTGGAGCGCATGGAGCGCGTCTCGCCCTTGTCCGGATCGTAGAGGCGCGTCTCCTGCACCACCTTGCCGCCGGACTCGAGGAGCTCGATCTGGCGCGCCACCTCGTACATGGATGGCCTTCTCGACGAAGCGGAAGGAGTTGAGGTTCTTGATCTCCGCGCGGGTGCCGAACTTGGCGGGCCGCGCCGGCCGCACCGACACGTTGGCGTCGCAGCGGAACGAGCCCTCCTGCATGTTGCCGTCGCAGATCTCGAGATAGCGCACCAGCGTGTGCACCTTCTTCATGTAGGCGACGGCTTCCTTCGCGGAGCGCATGTCCGGCTCCGAGACGATCTCCACGAGCGGCGTGCCGGCGCGGTTCAGATCGATGCCGGTGACGCCGCGCGAGCCCCTCGTGCAGCGACTTGCCGGCATCCTCCTCCAGGTGCGCGCGGGTGATGCCGATGCGCTTGGTGCTGCCGTCCTCGAGCACGATGTCGAGCGCGCCCTGAGCGACGATCGGCAGCTCGTACTGGCTGATCTGGTAGCCCTTCGGCAGGTCCGGATAGAAGTAGTTCTTGCGCGCGAACACCGAGTGGCGGGCGATGCGCGCGTCGATCGCGAGGCCGAGCTCACCGCCATGCGCACCGCCTCGCCGTTCAGCACCGGCAGCACGCCGGGGTAGCCGAGATCGACGAGGTTCGCCTGCGCGTTGGGCGGCGCGCCGTAGGCCGTCGAGGAGCCGGAGAAGATCTTCGACCGCGTGGCGAGCTGCGCGTGGATCTCGAGCCCGATGACGGTTTCCCACTCTGCCGCTCATGCGAAGCGCTCCGGCGACTGCCGTGTGCCAGTCGGTCTCGCGCTGGTAACGCGTGCGCGGCGTTGAGAATGCGCGCCTCGGCGAAATGCGGGCCCACGATCTGCAGGCCGACCGGCAGTCCCCCACGAAGCCGCAGGGAACCGACACCGCGGGCAGTCCCGCGAGATTGGCGCCGATGGTGTAGATGTCGTTCAGGTACATGGTGATGGGATCGGCGGTCTTGGCGCCGATGCGAAAGCCGGCGTCGGGGTGGTCGGGCCCCATGAGCACGTCGACTTCGCCGAAGGCGCGCTTGAAGTCTGCGGTGATCAGCTGCCGCACGCGCTGCGCCTTCAGATAATAGGCGTCGTAGTAGCCCGCCGAGAGCACGTAGGTGCCGGTCATGATGCGGCGCTTGACCTCGGCGCCGAAGCCCTCGCCGCGCGAGCGGCGGTAGAGGTCCTGAAGGTCGCGCGGGTCCTTGCAGCGGTGGCCGAAACGCACGCCGTCGATAGCGCGCGAGGTTCGAGGAGCACTCGGCCGGCGCCACCACGTAGTAGACCGGCACCGACGGCGGCAGGTTCGGCAGGCTCACCTCGCGCAGGCTCGCCCCCAGCCGCTCGAGCACTTTGCAGCGCCTCGCGCACGCGCAGCTCGTTGTCGCGATCGAGCCCCTTGTCGAAGAACTCCTTGAGCAGGCCGATCTTCACGCCCGCGAGCGGCGCTCGAGCGCCGCCACGTAATCCGGGCACAGGCGTGTCGACGCTGGTGGAGTCGTTCGGGTCGAACCCCGCCATCTCGCGCAGCATGAGGGCGGCGTCCTCGGCGCTGGCCGTGAGGACGCCGCCCTGATCGAGGCTCGAGGCGAAGGCGACCATGCCGTAGCGCGAGACGCGCCCGTAGGTGGGCTTCATGCCGGTGATGCCGCATAGCGCCGCGGGCTGGCGGATCGAGCCGCCGGTGTCGGTCGCGGTCGCGCCGGGTACCAGCCGCGCGGCCACCGCCGCCGCCGAGCCGCCCGAGGAGCCGCCGGGCACGAGCTCGGTGTTCCAGGGATTGCGCACCGGGCCGTAGTAGCTGGTCTCGTTCGAGGAGCCCATGGCGAACTCGTCCATGTTGGTCTTGCCGAGCATGACGGCGCCGGCCGCCTTGAGCTTGGCGACCACGGTGGCGTCGTAGGGCGAGACGAAATTGTCGAGCATGCGCGAGCCGCAGGTGGTGCGCACGCCCGCCGTGCAGAAAATGATCCTTGTGGGCGATCGGCACGCCGGCGAGCGGCCCGCCCCGGCCGGCAGCGAGGTCGCGATCGGCAGCCGCCGCGGCCTCGAGCGCCTGCTCCGCGGTAACCGAGATGAACGCGTTGAGCGCGCGCTGGCTAGCCTCGATGCGCGCGAGATAGGCGCGCACCAGCTCCACGCTCGAGAACTTCCGCGCGCGCAGCCCCGCGGCGAGCTGCGTCAGGGAATTCCTGTGAATCACGGTCATTACTCGGCCCCTCCTGGGCCTCGCCCCCGCTCCCGCGGGGGCCGCTGCGCGTCGGCGCGCATCGTTATGAATCGCTCCCGGCGATTCATTCGATCACCCTGGGAACGAGGTACAGCCCCGCCGCCATCTGCGGCGCGTTCGCCTGATACAGCTCGTGGGCGTCATGCTCGGTCACCGCATCGGGCGCGCAGCCGCTGCGAGAGCCCGGCAGCGGATGCGCCATGGGCTCGACGCCCGCCGTGTCGGCGCGGTCGAGCTCGCCGACGAAGTCGATGATTCGCGACAGGCTCTCCTGGTACACGGGAATCTCGGCCGGCTCCAGCTCGAGGCGGGCCAGGGCGGCGATGCTTTCGATCTGCGCGCGCGTGAGGGCCATGGGGGCTAGAAAAGACGAATGAGAAAAACAGCGCAAAATCATACATGTTGCCTTGCTGAATGTCCCCTCGGTTGCTAGATTACGCGCCACTTTCGGGGGGTCCCCCGCACTCGCCTCTCTTCGGACGCTTCATGCTCAAACGCTTGCGCGGCTATTTCTCCAGCGATCTGTCGATCGATCTGGGGACGGCCAACACTCTGATCTATGTCCGCGACAAGGGCATCGTGCTCAACGAGCCCTCCGTGGTCGCGGTGCAGGACGAGCCCTCCCGGGGCGGCAAGATCATCGTCGCGGTCGGCCAGGAGGCCAAGAGCATGCTTGGCCGCACGCCGGGTCACATCACCGCGGTGCGCCCGATGAAGGACGGCGTGATCGCCGACTTCACCTATACGGAGAAGATGCTCCAGTTCTTCATTAATAAGGTGCACGGCAATCGCATGCTGAAGCCTTCCCCGCGCGTGCTGGTCTGCGTGCCGTTCGGCTCCACGCAGGTGGAGCGGCGCGCGATCCGCGAGTCGGCCGAGGGCGCCGGCGCGCGCAACGTCGCCATCGTCAGCGAACCGATGGCCGCGGCGGTCGGCGCGGGCCTGCCGGTGCACGAGGCGCGCGGCTCGATGGTGCTCGACATCGGCGGCGGCACATCCGAGGTCGCGGTGCTGTCGCTGAATGGCGTCGTGTACGCCAACTCCGCGCGCATCGGCGGCGATCGCTTCGACGAGGCGATCATGAACTACGTCCGGCGCAACTACGGCATCCTCATCGGCGAGGCGACCGCGGAGCGCATCAAGATCGAGATCGGCTCCGCCTACCCCGGCCAGCAGGTGCGGGAACTCTCGGTGAAGGGCCGCAACCTCTCGGAGGGTGTGCCGCGCAGCTTCACGCTGAACAGCAATGAGATCCTCGAGGCGCTGCAGGAGCCGCTGCAGAGCATTGTGAGCGCGGTCAAGCAGGCGCTCGAGCAGACTCCGCCGGAGCTCGGCGCGGACGTCGCCGAGCGCGGCATCGTGCTCACCGGCGGCGGCGCGCTGCTGCGCGACATCGACAAGCTTCTCACCGAAGAAACGGGGCTGCCGGTCGTCGTGGCGGACGATCCCCTCACCTGCGTGGCCCGCGGCGGCGGCCGGATCCTCGAGCTCATGGACGAGATGGGCCCCGGCCACTTCGGGCTCGAGTAGCGACAGGAGCGCTGAAAGATTAGTGGCGGGCTTCTCGACAGGCGCGGGTAGACCGCTGCAGGGGCGCGGAGGCTCGCCCGGCTTTCGCTTCTCTCTCTACGCGGTCGTCTCCATCGGTTTCATGATCCTCGACCAGCGATTCGACTGGCTCGAGCGGGCGCACTACGTCCTGCAGGCCGCCAGCTACCCGATGCAGCTCGCCGTCAGCTCACCCGCCGCCGCCTGGCGCTGGGTTCAGGCGAGCTTCGCGACCCGCGACTCGCTCGAGGCGGAGAACCAGCGCCTGCGCGCGCGGCTGCGCGATCTCGAGCTGCGCTCCATGCGTTACGACGCGCTGGCGCAGCAGAACGCCGCTCTCATCGGACTGCGCAACTCACTGCCTCCGGTCGCGGAGCGCTGGCTGCCGGCTGACATCGTCAACGTCCAGCTCAACAGCCTGCGCCAGCGCGTGCTCATCGACCGGGGCTCGATGAACAGCGTCTCCGCGGGTCAGGCGGTGCTCGATGACGGCGGCGTAGTCGGCCAGACGATGCATGTCGGCCCCTGGAGCGCGGAGGTGATCCTCATCACCGACCCGGAGCATGCAGCTGCCGGTGGAGATCGAGCGCACGGGGCTGCGGACCATCGCCGTCGGGGCCGGCGACTCGACCTCGCTCGGCCTGCCCTATCTGCCCGCCAATGCCGACGTCCACGTGGGCGACCTGCTCGTCACCTCGGGCCTCGGAGGAGTCTTTCCTCCAGGCTATCCGGTCGCGCGGGTAACGGAGGTGCACAAGGACGCGGTGCAGCCGCTCGCGCACGTGCGTGCCACGCCGTTCGCGCACCTCGATACCGACGCCGAGGTCATGTTGATCTGGTTCCGTCATGACAGCCCCGCGGCACCTTTGAAGGAGCGTAACGGAAAGCTGACGAGCGGCGACCGGAGCATCCAGCCGCTGCCCGTGCCGCCGAAGCCGCGGCCTGCGTCAACGACACCGGCCGTGAGCTCGGCGACCACGCCGGCGGCGAACAAGACCGCCGCGAAGGGCACGGGCCCGAAACCCGCCGCGCCTGCGGCTGCTCCCGGCACGAAGCCGCCGGCGCATGCGCCGTCGAAGAAGCCGGACCAGCCGCCACCATGAGCGGTTCCAGCCCACGCATTGCGATGCTGAAGAGCGTGATAGGCGCGCTCATCCTCACACTGCTGCCGCTGCCTTCGTGGCTGGAGATCATGCGGCCCGGGTTCCTTGCCCTCACCGTGCTCTATTGGTCGATCGCAGCTCCGCGTGCCGGCGGCATCACTCTCGGCTGGATCTGCGGCCTGCTGCTCGATGCCTTCGAGGGGCCGGTGCTCGGCGAGCATGCGCTGGCGCTGGCGTTTCTCGCCTACATCGGCGTGCGCGAGCATCAGAGAATCCGCTCGAAGCCCATCTTCCAGCAGGCGCTGATCGTGTTGCCCTTGCTCGCCGTCTACGAGGGTGTCCTCTTCGCCATCGACGGCTGGAGCGGCCACGCGTTGACGACGCCGCTGCGTTGGCTGCCGACTGTCACCGGCGCTTTGGTATGGCCGGCGGCGGCGGCGATCCTGGCGCGCAGCTACCGGCCGCAAACATGAGCCGGAAAAATGCACGCTAGCACCGCCATACGGTGCTGACCCATGTCTCCCGTCCGCATCAAGGATCATTGGCGAGAGCAGCGGATCTTCGAGCGCCGCGCGCTGTTCGCCGGTGCGGCGATGATCCTGCTCGCGCTCGCTCTCGTCGGGCGGCTGTACCTGCTGCAGGTGAGCCGTCACGACTACTATGCGGCGCTCTCGGCCGAGAACCGGGTGCGCACCGATCCCATCCCGGCGGCGCGCGGACTGCTCATGGATCGCTATGGCGAGGTGATCGCCTCCAACCAGCCGACATTCCAGCTGGAGCTGATTCCCGACGAAGTACCGGATCTCAAAGGATCGCTACGCCGTCTGGTGAACCTCGGCCTGCTGCACGCCGATGACGTCCCGGAGCTGATCCGCACCATCGAATCCCGCCGCACCTTCGACAACGTGCCGATTCGCCTCCACCTCTCCGACGAGGAGGTGGCACGATTTGCGGTGCGGCGGTACGAGTTCCCCGGTGTCGACATCACTCCGGAGGAGGCGCGCTGGTATCCCGAGGGCTCCCTCGCCGTCGATGCGATGGGCTATGTGGGCACGATCAGTGAGACGGACCTCGCCCACATCGATCGCGCCGCCTATGCCGGTACCGCGGTCATCGGCAAGACGGGAGTGGAAGCGACTTTCGAGAAGCAGCTGCACGGCAGCAACGGCTTCCGACAGATCCTGGTCGACGCGCAGGGCCGCCCGGTGCAGAAGCCCGGTGTCTTCGGCAAGGACCTGGAGATGAAGGCGCCAACACCGGGCGACGACGTCATCCTTTCACTCGACCTGAAGGTGCAGAAGGTGGCAGAGGCGGCGCTCGCGGGCCAGGAGGGCGCGGTCGTGGCCATCGACCCCCACAGCGGCGACATCATCGCACTCGTGAGCGCCCCGGGCTTCGATCCCAACCTGTTCGCCCGCGGCATCACGGAGAAGCAGTATGCGGACCTCGAGGGCGATCCCAACCGGCCGCTCTATGATCGAGCGCTGCGCGGAGAGTACTCCTCGGGCTCCACCATCAAGCCGGGCTTGGCGCTCGGCGCGCTCACCGACGGGGTGCTGGATCCGGACAAGCCGATCTTCTGCCCCGGTTACTTTCACTTGGCCGGCAGCCGGCACATCTGGCACGACGCCAACCACGAGCGTCACGGTGAAGTCGATCTCGACCAGGCCATAGCGCGATCCTGCGACGTCTATTTCTATGGGGTCGCCCACGAGATGGGCATCGATCGCATCTCGGCGTGGCTGCCGCTCCTCGGCTTCGGCCGGCCGACCGGAATCGACATCGGCGGCGAGAAGCCGGGCCTCGTGCCGTCGCGGGCCTGGAAGGAAACACACTTTTCCGATCCAGCCAACAAGGTCTGGTTCCCGGGCGAGACGGTGAATCTCGGCATCGGTCAGGGCTACTTCCTGGTCACCCCGCTGCAACTGGCCCACTACACCGGCATCATAGCGACGCAAGGGCGTATCTGGCGGCCGAGGCTGGTGACGGGGCTGCGCAGTCCCGACACGGGCAGGATCGAGTGGTTCCCGCCCGTCTACCAGGGTTACCTGTCCAACATCAGCGCCGATTCCTGGAAGCGCGTCATCCACGGAATGATCGGCGCAACGACCTATCCGAACGCCACCGCGTATTACCCGATGCGCGGCTCCGTGTACACCATCGCGGGTAAGACGGGTACCGATCAGGTCGTGAATGAATCCGTCACCGGCAATTTGGGCGAGGAGCACGGCTTCAAGAAGATCAAAGAGCAGTACCGCGACAACGCCTGGTTCATCGCCTTCGCGCCAGCCGAGGCGCCGCGCATCGCCGTCGCCGTCATCGTCGAGCACGCCGGCTACGGGTCCGACAGTGCGGCGCCTCTCGCCCGCAAGGTGATGGACGCCTATCTCCTCGGACCCGACGGCAAGGTGCTGCCCGCCGCTCCACGCGGACCCTATTCGGAGCCGGCCGACCTCAAGCCGAAAGTGAAGCCTTCCGTGCCGGCGCTCCCCGCTCCGACGCCGCCCGCGCCCGTCCAACAGGCGGCAAACCGGGCTCGGCCGCGCGCACTGAGTGCCCAGTCAGCCAGATAGAGTCATGATCTACCCTGCATGATCTACGAAGAAATCAGCTCCGAGTCGCGCGCCCGCCGCACCCTCTCCGGCGCTGCGCGAGTGCTCTCGGCTCTCAGGATGGACGGACCGTTGGTAACCGCACTCGCGCTGACAGCGGCCTACGGACTGGTCGTGCTCTACAGCGCCTCGGCGGAGAACCTGCCGATGGTGCTGCGCACGGCGATGCGGCTCGTGCTGGGCTCGGCGGCCATGCTGGCACTGGCGCGGGTCAGCCCGAACTTCCTGCGGCGCATTGCACCGTGGCTGTATGCCATCGGCGTTTTACTCCTGCTCGCAGTCGCGGTCGTCGGTCACACGCGCCTCGGGGCCCAACGCTGGCTCAGCCTGGGTCCCATCCGCTTCCAGCCGTCGGAGCTGATGAAGCTCGCCGTGCCCATGATGTGCGCCTGGTATCTGCACGAGCGCCCGCTGCCGCCTCGCTGGCCCAACCTGCTCACGCTCGGCCTCATCATCCTCGTCCCGGTGGCCCTGGTCGCCAAGGAGCCGGACCTGGGCACCGCGGCGCTGATCGCAGCCGGTGGCGCGCTGGTCGTATTCCTCGCCGGACTCAGGGTGCGGGTCATCGTCGGGATGCTGCTGCTCGTGGTCGCGGTGGCGTGGTTCGGACTTCGATTCATGCATGGCTACCAGCGCCAGCGTCTGCTCACCTTTCTCAATCCGCAGTCGGATCCGCTCGGCGCCGGCTATCACATCATCCAGTCGCAGATCGCGATCGGCTCGGGAGGCGTGTTCGGCAAGGGATGGATGAACGGCAGCCAGGCGCAGCTCGATTTCCTGCCGGAACGCACCACGGACTTCATCTTCGCCGTCATCGGCGAGGAGTTCGGTCTGCTCGGGCTGGCGGTGTTCCTGCTGCTCTACACCTTCATCATCGGCCGTGCGCTCTACCTCGCGGTGCAAACGCCCGACACGTTCTCGCGGCTGCTCGCGGGCAGCATCGCGCTGACGTTCTTCGTTTATGTCTTCATCAATGCCGGAATGGTCACCGGGCTGCTCCCGGTCGTCGGTGTCCCGCTGCCGCTCGTCAGCTACGGGGGAAGCTCGGTGGTGACCGTGCTCGCCGGCTTCGGTATTCTGATGTCACTTCACGCCCACCGGAAGCTCATGGGCTCTTAAGTGTCCCGATCCATCCCGACACTCGCGCTGCTTGCACTTGCCACGCTGGCCATCGGCATCAGCGACGCCACGCGCGCGTCACAGTCAGAGCCCGGACAGCCGTTTCCGCACGCGCAGCTCGCGAGGTTCGCCGCGCAGGTGGCGCGGCGCGACGGACTCAACCGCCGGGCGCTACTCAAGGTGCTCGAGCACGCGCGGCTGCAGGCAAAGATCATCGATGACATGAACCGCCCCGCGGAGCGGGTGCTGCAATGGTGGCAGTACCGGCAGATCTTCCTCACCGACAAGCGCATCTCCGCGGGTGTCGAGTTCTGGCAGGAGCATCGCGATGCACTCGAGCGGGTGAGCGCGGAGCAAGGCGTGCCGCCGCAGTACATCGTCGCCATCCTCGGCGCCGAGACCTACTACGGCCGCATCACGGGCTCGTACCGCATACTCGATGCCCTGGCGACGCTGGCCTTTGACTACCCGCCGCGCGCGCATTACTTCCGCAGCGAGCTCGAGCAGTTCCTGGTGCTGAGCCAGCGCGAGAAAATCGATCCGCTGTCGGCGCGAGGCTCGTATGCCGGCGCCATGGGGCCGCTGCAGTTCATGCCGTCCGCTTATCTCAGGTACGGCATTGACGGCGACGACGACGGCCAGAGGGATCTCTTCGACGACTGGGATGACATCTTCGCCAGCGTCGCGAACTATCTGCACGAGTGCGGCTGGCAGGCCGGCGGCCCGGTCGTGGCCGATGTCAGGATCGATCCCGGCGCCACCTTCCAGATCGATCCGGGCAATCTCGCGCTCGACCGCACGATCGACGACCTGAATGCCCAGGGCGTGCGGGTGGACACCGCCGTGCCGGGCGATACACACGTCGTGCTGGTGTTGGCGGAGCAGCAGGACGGGCCGATCTACCGTGTCGGCTTCAACAACTTCCACGCGCTCACCCGCTACAACCACAGCGCCCTCTACGCGATGGCGGTCGATGAGCTGGCGCGCGCCATCGCGCTGCGGTTCACCCCGGCCAACTCCGGCGTGACGCCAGCGGTTGCGCCCACGGCCAAATCCGCCGGCAATGTGGCTCGCACCAGCCGATCCGCTCCGTGAGCGCGTGAATACCGCCGCTCACGCCTCGCTGGCGCGCCGGCGCTTCATCTGGACGATCTGCCTGGCGGGGCTCCTCGCAGGCTGCGCAACCACCCGGCAACCGCAACCGGCGCCGCCCGCCAGACTGCCGCCGCTGCCGCAGAGCATCGGCTCCATTCCCAATGCCGTGCCGCGCTTCGAGCCGCGTTCCCCGCACGGCAACCCGCCCTTCTACGATGTAGACGGCAGACGCTACTACGTGCTTGCCACGGCGGAAGGTTATGAAGCGACCGGTGTGGCCTCCTGGTACGGGCCAACATTCGACGGGCTGCGCACCGCCGACGGCGACCGCTATGACATGTATGCCATGACGGCAGCGCACAAGACCCTGCCGCTGCCCTGCTATGTGCGCGTCACGAACCTGGGCAACGGCCGCAGCATCGTCGTGAAAGTCAACGACCGCGGCCCCTTCGTCGCCAACCGTCTGATCGATCTGTCGTACGTTGCTGCCGCCAAGCTCGACATGCTCGGAACCGGCACCGCGCTCGTCGAGGTGCAAGCCATCACGGCTGAGAGTGCCCCCGTGCTCAACCGGGCGGCGGAGAGCCCGCCCCCGACGCTGTACGTGCAGGTCGGCGCATACGCGATGCGCAGTAACGCCGAACGCGTGGTCGCAAGACTACAAGCGGCCGGGTTTCCCGGCGCGTTCGTCTTCGGGCCGCCCGTGACGCGCAGCAGTCTCTACCGGGTGCGCATCGGGCCGGTGAGCAGCGTGCCGGAATTCGACCAAATGCTGGCTCGACTCACCACGCTGGGCTACCCGGGCGCGCGCCTGGTAGCGCCGTAACGCCGTACAATCGACACCCAGGCTTCCCGCAACTCACGAGGATTTCGAAGGATGTCCCGCATTTCCGTCACCCTGCTCGCACTCTCCGCCCTCGCGCTGGCCACGGCGGCCGGCGCCGCCACGCCCACTCCCCCGGCCCCTGATCTCGATGCAGGCTCATACATCCTGATCGACAGCCAGAGCGGCAATGTAATTGCCCAGAAGAACGCCGACGAGCGGATGCAGCCGGCCAGCCTCACCAAGCTCCTGACCTCATACGTGGTCTTCGCAGCGCTGAAGGACGGACGACTGAAGCTCAATGACCAGGTCACGATCAGCGAGGCCGCCTGGCATACCGGCGGTTCGCGCACCTTCGTCAAGGTGGGCAGCCAGGTGCCCGTCATCGACCTGATCGAGGGGATGATCGTGCAATCCGGAAACGATGCCACGGTGGCGCTGGCGGAGCGCGTCGGCGGCACGACCGCGGGCTTCGTGCAGCTCATGAACGAGTATGCACAGCGGCTCGGGATGAAGTCATCGCACTTCGCCGATGTCGACGGCCTGCCGGACCCCCAGCACTACACGACCGCCCGCGACCTGGCGACGGTTGCCAACGCGCTGATCCGCGATTTTCCCGAGTATTACTACATCTTCGGCATGAAGGACTTCACCTGGAACAGGATCAAGCAGCCGAACCGCAACGGTCTGCTGTGGACGGACCCGTCGGTCGATGGACTGAAGACCGGGCATACCGACGAGGCGGGGTACTGTCTCATCGCCTCCGCCAAGCGCAACGGTACGCGCCTCGTTTCGGTGGTCCTCAAGGCGCCGAAGTGGGCCTCGCGCGAGTCCGACACCGAGGCCCTTCTCAACTACGGCTTCAATTTCTTCCAGACGGAGAGGATCGCCACCGCGCACACGGCGCTTCTCAAGCCGCGCGTGTATGAGTCCGCCGCCGGCTACGCCGCGGTCGGCGCCGAGGGCGATCTCTATGTAACGCTGCCGCGCGGCCGTACCGCAAGCATCACGACCAACGCGGGCTTGACCAACCCGCGGCTGATCGCGCCGCTCGCGGCGGGCACCGTCGTCGGCGAGCTGACCGTGACCGACGGCAACGGTCAGGTCGTCGGGCGCGAGCCGCTGGTCACGCTCGCGGCGGTTCCCGCAGGCGGCTTGCTCACGCGCAGCATGGATGGCATTCGCCTCTGGTTCGTCAAGTAGATTGGTCCAGCATTCATGGCTGATCCCCTGCCGACGTGTTATCTGAACGGCGAGTACTTACCGCTCGCCGAGGCCCGCATCTCGCCGCTCGATCGGGGGTTTCTCTACGGCGACGGCGTGTATGAGGTGATGCCGGTCTATGGCGGCCGGCCGTTTCGGCTGCAGGCACACTGCGCCCGCTTGAGCCGCAGCCTCGCCGAGGTCCGTATGGACGACCCGCACAGCCGGTCGGAGTGGTGCGACATCTTCGCCACGCTCGTTACCCGCAACGGCGGCGGCGATCAGTACATCTACTGGCAGGTGACGCGCGGCGCCGAGCGCGGGCGCAATCATGCGCCGCTGCCCGATATTCCGCGTACGGTGTTTGCTTTCTGCGCGCCGCTGCCGGTTGCCTCGCCGGCGGTGTTGGAGCAAGGTGTTGCGTGCGTCACCGCGGAGGACACCCGCTGGGCGAGCTGCAACATCAAGTCGATAGCGCTTCTTGCCAACGTGCTGCTGCGGCAGCTGGCGGTGGACGCCGGTGCCGCGGAGACGATCCTCCTGCGTAATGGCGAACTGATGGAGGCTTCCGCCTCGACGGTGCACGTGGTCATCGGCGGCGAGCTGCGCACGCCACCCAACTCGAGAAGGATCCTGCCGGGAACCACGCGCGCAGTGGTGGAGGAGCTTGCCGCGCGCGTTGGCGTGCCATACCGGGCCGCCGCCATCAGCGAAGCGGAGCTGCGCCGCGCGGACGAGATCTGGATCTCCGCCGCGACGCGCGAAGTACAGCCCGTGACGACGCTCGACGGCAAGCCCGCGGGCGCCGGGCGCCCTGGCCCCCTCTGGCGCCGGGTGTATGATGAGTTTCAGCATTGGAAGCAGGAACTGCAACATCAGCCATGGCGATGAGCGACCCGCCGCCGCTGCTCGAGTTTCCCACCGACTATCCGATCAAGGTCATCGGCCGGCCTTCGGATGAGTTTCGGGCGCGCGTGCATGCCATCGTGCTGCGGCACGCGCCGCTCATCGAGCCTGAGAGAGTGACCGAGCGCCTCAGCGAAAACGGCAACTTTCTTTCGATCAGTTACCGCCTTCGGGCCGAGTCGCGCGAGCAGGTCGAGGCGCTGGCCACGGACCTCAAGTCCTGCGAGGGCGTACTCACGCTCATCTAAGCGGGGCACCTCCCTGTACCTGACATACGACACGCTGTAACCGGTTTGTCACCGACGGATAACCGGCGGGAGACTGACGGCACCCGAGGGGGGCGGTACGATCGATCGCGTGTCGATCACACTCGATCAATTGACCAAGCGCTACCAGGGCGTCCCGGTCGTCAACGATGTCTCGCTCGAGATCGGGATGGGGAGTTCTTCGTCCTTCTCGGGCCGAGCGGCAGCGGCAAGAGCACGCTGTTGCGCGCGATAGCGGGGCTGTCGGGGCTGGACCACGGACGCATCGCGCTGCATGGACGCGATGTCACTCATGTCGCCGCGCGACGGCGCGGAGTGGGACTGGTGTTCCAGAACTACGCGCTGTTCCGGCACATGACGGTGGCGGAGAACATCGAGTTCGCGCTGCGGGTGCGGCGGATGCGCGCGGCGGAGCGGCGGCGGCGGCGGCAGGAGTTGCTACGCCTCGTGGCGCTCGACGGGTTCGACGAGCGGCTGCCGGCGCAGCTCTCCGGCGGCCAGCAACAGCGGGTGGCGGTGGCACGGGCGCTGGCGCACAAGCCGGAGGTGCTGCTGCTCGATGAGCCGTTCGGCGCGCTCGACGCCAAGATCCGCGAGGGGCTGCGGCGGACCATCCGCGAAGTGCAGCGCGAGCTCGGGATCACCACCATCCTGGTGACCCACGATCAGGAAGAGGCGTTCGCCATGGCCGACCGGATCGGGGTGATGAACTTCGGCAGGCTGCTCGAGATCGGCAACCCGCAGGACCTCTATACCCGCCCGGCGACACGGTTCGTGGCGACATTCCTCGGCGCGGCCAATCTCCTTCTGGCGCGACAGGGCAGCGATGGACCGCGCTGGGGAGCATGGCCCCCGGCGCTGCATGCCGCCGGCGTCGGCGTGCCGCGCGAGCGGGAGGTCGTTGCGGTGGTGCGGCCGGAAGAGATCGAGGTCGCGCGCTCGCGCGAGGCCCTCACTTCCGCGAGCTATCTGGGTCACGGCGTCGTGGAAGAAGTGGTCTTCACCGGCGCGCTGGAGCGGGCGCGTATCCGTCTCGATGAGGCCCCCGACGCGCCAATTCTCGCACACGCCAACGGGGATGGTGGCGTACTTCTCGAGGCCACGCGTGCGCAGTTCGAGCAACGCGCCTTCGCGATCACACCTGGCCAGAGCGTCACCGTCGGTGTCCGGCGGGCGCATATCCTGCCGACCCCGCTCTCCAGCTTCACGATCTGTGCGCCCAACGGCTCGGCTGCCGAGAGGCTCGCCGGCAACCCATTGCTGCTGGATCTGTCCTCGCGCATGAAGACGCGCATCCGCCGGCACCTGGAGCCCATGTTGGGAGGCTCGACGCCGCTTCGAGATACTCCGGCATCGCTGCCCGGCACGACCGTCATCGCGGCGGCCGGCGACGTGACCTCGGATACGAAGTGGCTGTTGGAGCACGGAGTGGAGGAAATTCTCATCCTGCCGGAGCATGCGTCCTCCCCGCAGCGGGTGCTGATTCACTGGACGGACGACTCAGCGCGCAGGGCGACCCTGGCCGTGTCCGCCAGCGTCCTGCGGCATCTTGCGGCGGAAGCCATCTACGTCGACGTGCTCCCCGAGGAGACCCTCGCGCCCGAGCGATCGTCCGGGATCCGAGCCTTGCTCGATGCCAGGTCGGAGGCGCGCGCGGCGCACGGCCTGGAGATCCGGACGGAGATGCGGTTCGGTGTGGCGGCACAGGCTCTCGAGCAGCAGTTGGACGAGTCGCCCGGACAGATGCTCATCGTCGGTATCGCGAGCACGAGTCAGCTCGCCCGCGAGCTCGGGACGCTGCTCGCCAAGCCGCGCTGGCCGGTGCTGCTGGTCCATCGCGAGCGGGAGGCGGCAGCGCACAGTCGCTCCGCGGCGTGAGCTGACGCGATGCGAGACGGGCAACCCACCGTCCTGCCTGGATTCGGGCTGACGCTGGGATTCACTACGTTCTTCCTGAGTGCCGTGGCGCTGCTGCCGCTCGCCGCGCTGGTGTTGCTCGCCGCCTCGACACCGCTGCACCAGCTTCTCGATGCGGTGGCGAGCCCACGGGCGCTGGCGTCTTACCGCCTTTCGTTCGGCGGTGCGCTGCTCGCAGCCTGCATCAATCTGGTTTTCGGCTTCATCATCGCCTGGACGCTCGCCCGTTATGAGTTCCCGGGGCGCAGGCTGATGGACGCGATGATCGACATGCCGTTCGCGCTGCCTACCGCCGTCTCCGGAATCGCGCTCACGGCGGTCTTCTCGGCCAACGGCTGGCTGGGACGTTATCTGGCCGAAATCGGCATTCACGTCGCCTACACCCGTCTCGGTGTCATCCTGGCAATGACGCTCATCGGGATGCCTTTTGCCGTGCGTACGGTGCAGCCCGCGTTGCTCGAGGTCCAACGGGACCTGGAGGACGCCGCGGAGACGCTCGGAGCCGGCAGGTGGTACGTGTTCCGCCGAGTGGTCGTCCCCGCGGTGCTGCCGGCGATACTCACCGGATTCACCCTCGCCTTCGCGCGCGCGCTCGGCGAGTACGGCTCGGTCATCTTCATCTCCGGCAATCTGCCGATGAAAACCGAGATCACGCCGCTCCTCATCGTCATCCACCTGGAGGAGTTTGATTACCGCGGCGCCGCGGCGCTCGGCTTCGTCATGCTGGCGGCCTCGTTCGTCATCCTGCTCGCGATCAATCTCCTGCAGGCGTGGGGACGGGACCGCATGGTCCGGAGGGGCACGTAATGGCGGGCGGCACCCACTCCGGGGCGCTCGAAGAGCTCGACACTCGTCCCGGACGGGACACCATCGCCGGCGCGCTCGTGCGCCGCGGCCTGATCGGTCTGTCCGTGGCGTTCCTGACAGCACTGCTCCTGGCGCCGCTGGCAGTCATCTTCGTTACCGCATTCCAGAACGGGCTGCGGGCGTATCTGCACAGCTTCGCCGACCCCGACACCCGGGCCGCCATCCGCTTGACGCTTCTCACGGCGGCCGTCGTGGTGCCGGTCAATACGCTCTTCGGGCTCGCCGCCGCCTGGGCAATCGCGAAATTCGAGTTCCGCGGCAAGAGCCTGCTCATCACCCTGATCGACCTGCCGATCGCCGTCTCTCCGGTCATCTCGGGGATGCTCTTCGTGCTGCTCTTCGGCATGCAGGGCTGGTTCGGGGCCTGGCTGGCGGCGAATGGCATCAGCATCGTCTTCGCCATCCCCGGTATCATGATCGCGACGCTCTTCGTGACCTTCCCCTATGTCGCGCGCGAGCTGATCCCGCTCATGCAGCAGCTCGGCAACGACGAGGAGGAGGCGGCCATCACCCTGGGCGCCGGGGGCTGGATGACCTTCTTCCGTGTGACCCTGCCCAAGATCCGCTGGGGACTGCTTTATGGAGTCATTCTCTGCAACGCGCGCGCCATGGGCGAATTCGGCGCAGTATCGGTGGTCTCGGGCCACATCCGCGGATTGACCAATACCATGCCGCTCGCCATCGAGACGCTCTACAACGACTACGACTTCGCCGGCGCGTTCGCGGTCGCCTCGCTGCTCACGCTTCTCGCGGTGCTGACCCTCGTGCTGAAGTCGCTGGTCGAGCGCACCGGATATCGCCGGCGCTGATCCGATGCTCGACTTCCTGCGGCACCGGCGATTGACCGCGCTCTGGCCCGACCCGGCCAACACCAGCCTGGCGTGGTGGATGTCCGCGGTGCAGGTGCTTCTGGTGCTGCTGGTCGGCATTGGATTGTCGGCGACCGCCATCGGCATGCTGCGCGGCCTCGCCGAGAGCCAGGGCAAGGCACGGGTGCTCCTCGCGGGCGCCACGGCCCATGAGGACGTGCGCCGCATGACCGAGGACGCGCTGAACTCGGCGCGCGTCCTGGCGCAGCGTCCGACGCTGCAACGGCTGCTCGATGAGCACCAGAACGAGGCACTGACGCCGTTCCTGCAGCGATTCTGCGATACCTCGCAGCTCGATGCCTGCGCCGTTTTCTCCGGCGCGACGTTGCTCGCGGTGACCGGCCCGACGCTCGACTGGCAGGGAATCAAGTCTGAGAGCGCCGAGCAGGGCCCGACCTTCCTGGTCCTGCCGACCAACCTGCGGCTCCCCGGGCTCGGGGCGTTCGTGTCCATGCCGGGTCCGGGGGACATCCGGATCTACGTGCTGCGGCTGCTCGACGCGCGGCTTGCCCACGAGCTGACGGATCGGGTCGGGACCGCGATCCGCTTCCTCGATTACCGCTCGTACACCGCCGATCCGGTGACCGCGTACACGCCGCTCTATTCCGCGGCGCTCGCGGACGGGCACTCCGCAGTGCGGCGCATCGACTCGCTGGAGTCTACGAGGCGAGCGTGCCCCTCTTTGCATCGAGCGGAGAGGCCATCGGCTTCATCGATGCGAGCCTGCCGATCGCTCTGGTGGAAAGCTCGACGACCCGGCTCATCCGCAATCTCGTGCTGACGGCGCTGATTCTGGCCGCGATCGCGGTGCTTGCCGGCACGATTCTGAGTCGAGCGTGTCGTCGGTCCCCTGCAGCGCGCTCACCGACTGCCGCGGTGCGCCTCGGACAAGGCGATTTCTCCGCCTCGATCCCACCGGGCGGCGCCGCCGAGGTCGGCGCGCTCGCGCGTACCATGGAGGACATGCGCCGCAATCTTCATCGAGCTCACGGGCACGCTGCGACGGCGCGAGGCTGAGGCGCAGGCGGTGCTCGGCGGCATCGTCGAGGGCGTCTACGCGGTCGATCAGCATCGCAACGTGCGCTATCTCAACCCCCAGGCCGCCCGGCTCCTGCGGCATCGACCCGCAGGAGGCCGTCGGTCGCTTCTGCGGCGACGTGCTGCAGCCGCGCGAGGAGGACGGCCGCCGGCCTTGCGATTACCGCTGTCCCATCCTGCAGGCGCGCTCCGCAGGCAGCGCGCAGTGCGTCGAGCGGCTGCAGCGCCGGCACCGAGACGCGCACCGCGGTCATCACCAGCGCCGCGACCGGTCGACGGACTGCAGGTGCAGGTGATCCGCGACGAGACCGAGCTCGAGGCGGTGCGCCGCGCCCGCGACTCGGTGCTCGCCAACATCTCGCACGAGTTCCGCACTCCGCTCGCCGCGCAGCTCGCCTCGATCGAGCTGCTGCTCGACGGGCCTCGACACCATGGCGCCGGCTCAGCGCCGCGAGCTCGTCGACGTCGCTCGAGCGCGGCACGCTGCGCCTGACGCAGCTGATCGACAATCTGCTCGAGAGCGTGCGCATCGAGTCCGGCCAGCTCGCGATCCGCCGCCAGAGCGTCGACCTCGCGGAGGTCGTCGAGGATGCGCGCGCGCTGATCGGCTCGCTGCTCGCGCTCAGCGCGGCAGCGCCTGGAGGTCTGCGTTGCCCGAAGAGCTGCCGCTCATAGAGGGCGACATACACGCGGCTGACGCAGGTGTTCGTGAACCTGCTCGCCAACGCCAACAAGTTCGCGCCGGAAGACAGCACGGTGCGCATCGGCTGCGCGACCGACGAGGGGCGGCTGGCGGTGTGGGTGGAGGATGAAGGCCCCGGGCCGTCCTCGCCCGCCGGCGAAGGGCTCTTCGCGCGCTTCAGTCGCGGCGCGGAGCAGGAGCCGGAGCCCGGCGGGCTCGGACTCGGTCTTTGGATCGTGCAGCTCCATCGTCGAGCGGCACGGCGGCACGGTAACCCTGGAGCGCACTGAAGCGGGCCGCACCCGCTTCACCATGACCGTACCCGTGGAGGTGACTGCGTGAAAATTCTGGTGGCGGACGACGACGCGCGACCTGCGTGACCTGGTCGGCTTCACGCTGACACAGGCCGGCTACCTGGTCATCAAGGCCCCGGACGGGACGGCCGCCATCCGGGCCGTCGCCGATGAGGCGCCCGACCTGGTCATTCTCGACATCAACATGCCGGGCGCGAGCGGGTTTCAGGTCTGCGAAACGGTCCGGCGCAACTCGCGCGTACCCATCATGATGCTGACCGTGCGCGGCGAGGAGGAGGACCTGGTGCGCGCCCTCGAGCTCGGCGCGGATGATTACCTCACCAAGCCCTTCAGTCCCCGCACTCTGCTCGCGCGCGCCAAGGCGTTACTGCGCCGAGCCGGCACGGAAAGCGCATCGGTCCTATCGTCCGGGACGCTGACTCTCGATACGGACGAGCATACCGTGCGCATCGGCGAGGGGGAGGCCATACGCCTCACAAAGCTCGAGTTGCGGCTGCTGCAGATGCTGCTGGCAAACGCCGGCCGCACCGTCAGCTCGGATCGCCTGCTGGTGCATGTCTGGGGTCATCGCGGCTCCGGCGACCGCCAGCTCCTGAAGCAGCTCGTCCATCGCCTGCGTCAGAAGATCGAGCTGGATCCGGCCGCACCGCAGCGGCTTCAGACCGCCTCCGGAGCCGGCTACAAGCTGGTGGCGGACTGATCGAAGACAGGCGCCTCCCGGCGCGACCTTTTCAGGCCGCGCCGGACAACCTCGAGCATGCGCGTGTCAGAACCAGAGCTGCGCCCGTGCTCCGATGGTGTTCGGCTTGTCCGTGCCCGCCTTGCCGAGATCAGCCTCCCCATGCTCGTAGTCCAACACGAAGCGCACGTGGTCATTGGGGTAGTAGTTGAGCCCTACCGTGACGAGCGTGACCTTATCGGCCGTCGCCTCTGATCCTTTGGCCCCCGCCAGAGCGATCCCCTGGAACGCGCTGTCGTATCCGTCGTTGCGGGCTTCGTCGTAGCGCACAGCGACTTCCCATGCGCCATAGCTGTGCGCGGGAACTATGCCGAGGTAGGTGGCATCCTGAGTGTTGTACTCGCGCGTCTCGCCCGTCAGCGTGTATGCCACCGTAGCCGTATAGGCGGTTACGGTATTGTCCGGCTCGCCGAACCGGCGAAAGGCGACGTTGTCGTATTCCGCCTGCACGTACGCCGGCCCGTAGGCCCCGGCGAGCTCCCCGGCGAGTGCCCTCGAGTGCGGCCTGGCAGTGGTGGCGCTGGAAACGGGATAGCTCGCGAGCGTCAGCTTCTCGTCGCTGTCGTAGTAATTACCGTACGCGTAGGCGGCGGTAAGCGCATTGCTGCCCGCGGTGTTACTGCCCGCCGCGGCAGTGGACTCGATGATCGATGCGCCGATGTGCAGCCAGAGATCCTTATCGACTATCGGCGCATAAGCGATACGGGCGTTGTACGCGGATCCCTGAGTGATGCTGTCGGTGCTGCCCGACTGCTTGTGCAGGGACGCCGCCGAGGCGCCGAGCCACAGGTTGTCGCTGTCGGTGAAGGCCCGGTCATGCCACTCGTAGTAGGCTCCGTTGGTATAGGTCGCCGCCGCATTGACGCCGCTCGATGAGGCGATGTTGCGCTCGAGGAACGGCGTATCGGGATTGCGTGCGATCTCATCCATGCTCGCCCACGGCTTGTCCTGGCCGAGAAAGAGCGAGCCGTGGGGCAGCAGGTCGTGCTCGAGCCACGCCCTTTGCAGCGCGCCCGCTACCGTATCGTAATCGATGTGATAGTGGAAGCTGTACACCTTGCCGGCGAGAGTGATCCACGCGCGCCGGAATCTGAAGGCGTCATTCGAGCTGCCATTGGCGACGCCGCTGCCGATCTTGCTCGTGCTGTCGTTCTCGTCGGCGTAAGCGTCAAACTGCACCAAGGTGCCGACCGCGGCCGAGAAATCGCCGTTCGACGACACGACCTTGATGCCGCCGGTAGTCGTCACCACGTCGGCATGCGCGAGACCCACGCCCGCGGCCGCGAGCGCGGCGACGACGCCGCTCTTTACGAGGATGTTCATGCGCTAGCTTCTCTCTTTGTTGCCATGTTGCTCGGATCCATCCGTTTGAATTACTGCGCAGTTTATTCGGTCGCCGGTTAATTTCCGGTGTTATGTTGGTGCTGATTGAAACCGGTTTGTCACCGCGGCAGAACCGCGCCGGCACCGGCGCGCGCCCGGTCGGCAGCGGCACCCATCCGTCACCGAAATGAGACAGACTTTGACACCTCCCTTCCTGCAGGATGCGCCGCGTCCCCGCCGTCGCGGGGTCGAGCGGGAACGGAGGTTCTATGACGACACTTGCGTTGGCCGACGATCGACTCGGGATCTGCGTGCGGCTGTCGGGCGGAACGTCATTGCGGGCATGGCTTGCGGGCAGGTGGGCTATTCTCTTCTCGCACCCGCAGGACTTCGCCCAGGAGCAATTGGAGATGGACCGCTGGATCAGCATCCTGAGTCGAGGTTTCAGGGCGCAGGGCGTCGCGGCAGCCGCACTGTGCCCGGCGGACGGCGAGCCGCAGGAGAGCTGGCTCGGGCGGCTGGCCGCGTTGACCCCGGAGTACGCCGCGACACTGTCTCTCGACCTGCCACCACCGGCGGTGCTGACAGACTTCGTCGCAGGCGCCCTGCGCGCCGACATCGTCTGCGGCTGCCCGCGATTCGCCATGATCATCGACTCGGACGCGCGCTGCCGGCGTACATTGCGCTATCGACTGCCGGGAGAGCTCCCTTCCCCACTGGAGCTGATCGGGTGGGCGGTCGCCCAGCGCAAGAGGGATCATGCCCAGAGGATCACGCCCGAGGCCCTGAAGCGGGAGCGCCGGAGGCCAACACCTTCGTCGGAATGGCCTCCTTCCGCTACTACCCCTACCAGAAGTAACTTACCGAGCACCCGCGTCCGGGAGTCCCTCGTGGGGCTCCCGGACGGCAGGGCCTGAGCGCGCCCTCCGCCCTCGCTACTGGCCCTTGGAATAGATCTGGTCGAACACCCCTCCGTCTGCGAAGAACTTCTGCTGCACGCTCGCCCAGCCGCCGAAGTCGCCGATGGTCGCGAGCATCGATCTTCGGGTACTGCTTGGCGAACTCGGCCGCGACCTCGGGGTCGCGCGGCCGGTAGAAGTTGCGGGCAATGATCTCCTGCCCTTCTTTGCTGTACAGGTACTGCAGGTACGCGGTGGCGAGCGGCCGCTCACCGTGCTGCAGAGCATACTGATCCACGACGGCTACCGGCGGCTCCGCGAGGATGCTGACGGACGGGTAGACGATGGTGAGTCCCTCATCCGGCTTCTCGCGGATGGCGAGCATCGCCTCGTTTTCCCAGCCGATGAGCACGTCGCCCAATCCGTGCTCCACGAAGGTCGTCGTGGCGGCACGAGCACTCGTGTCCAGCACGGGGACGTGTTGGAACAGCTGGCGCAGGTATGCCTCGGCGCCGGCGTCACCGCCGCCTGGCTGCTTCAGTGCCCAGGCCCACGCGGCCAGGAAGTTCCAGCGGGCGCCGCCGGATGTCTTCGGGTTGGGCGTGATCACCGAGACGCCCGGCTTGATGAGATCGCTCCAGTCGCGGATGTTTTTCGGGTTGCCTTTGCGTACGAGGAAGACGATCGTCGAGGTATAAGGCGAGCTATCGTCCGGCAGCCGGGTCTGCCAGTTGAGCGGTAGCAGTTTGCCTTGCCGTGCGATGACGTCGATGTCCGCCGCCAGAGCCAGCGTCACCACATCGGCGCTGAGGCCTTCGGCCACGGAGCGGGCCTGCAGCTCCGAGCCGCCGTAGGACATGCTCACCTGCACGGTCTGGCCGGTCTTCTTTTTCCAGTACTTCTCGAAGGCGGCGTTGTAGTCGCCGTAGAGCTCGCGTGTCGGAGAGTACGAAGCATTGAGGAGTTTTGCCCCGGACGCGTCGGGGTGGGAGCAGCCCGGGACGGCGCCGATGACGAGGATCGTGGTGAAGAGCGCGGCTGCTCGGAGCAGCTTCTTGTGGATGAATTGCATTGCCGGTCCTCTGAAGGGTAGCTGGCAATGCTGGAGCGCGGCCAGTTATACCGTCAGTCGGGAGACGGTGACAGATCGGTTATGAACGTCCGTACAGGTGTCGCAGCAGATGCGGCTGCAGCGCCTCGGCCGCTTCGGCCACGGAATCGACCGCGCTCAGGTCGGCCAGGCGGGTCATCTCCAGGTCCGGAAAGCCGCAGGGATTGATGCGGCGGAACGGCTCGAGGTCGGCACTTATGTTAATGGCGATGCCGTGGTAGCTGGCGCCGCGGCGCACGCGGATGCCGACGCTCGCGAGCTTGCGGCCGTCGACGTAGACCCCAGGCGCTTTCTTGCGGCACTCAGCCACGATGCCGAGCTCGGCGGCGTAGTCGATGACGCTGCGCTCGAGGGCAGTCACGATGTCGCGAACACCCAGACAAGCGCGCCGCAGGTCCACCAACGGATAGACAACGAGCTGGCCGGGGCCGTGATAGGTGACCTGGCCCCCACGATCGATCTGCACGACGGGGATGTAGCCCGGAGCGATTACATGATCGCGGCTGGCATTCATGCCGAGCGTGAACACAGGAGGGTGCTCGAGAAACCAGATCTCATCGGGCGTATCGGGCCCGCGCTGATCGGTAAAGCGCTGCATGGCGCGCCATGTAGGCTCGTAATCCACAAGCCCGAGGTTGCGTACGACATGCGCTGGAGCGGAGCGCGCGACAGCGTACGCCCCAGCCATCACGTTGCCTTGCTCCGTGCTCAAATCGCGTTCTTCTCGGACGGAAGACGAGTGTTGTCGAGGCCGGCGTTGTTTCGATTGAGTGCCTGCTCGGCGCGATAGCTGGAGCGCACCAGCGGTCCGGAAACGCACTCGAGGAAGCCCCGCGACAGAGCACGCTCGCGGTAGCGATCGAACTCCGCGGGGGTGACGTAGCGCTCAACGGGCAGGTGGTTGACGGTCGGGCGCAGGTATTGGCCGAGAGTGACGATGTCAACTCCGGCGGCGCGCAGGTCCGCCAGCGTCTCCGCGATCTCCGCGTCGGTTTCACCCAGGCCGAGCATCAGGCTGCTCTTGGTCAACACGGCGGGCTTGTGCCGCTTCGCATGGGCGAGCACGCGCAGCGTCTGCTCGTACCCGGCGCGCGGATCTCTGACCGGATGCGTCAACCGGCGAACCGTCTCTATGTTCTGCGCGAAAACATCCAAGCCCGAGTCGACGACGCTCTCGACGTCCTGCAGCACCCCCTGGAAGTCCGGTGCCAGCGCCTCCACCGCGGTATTGGGGTTACGGCGCTTGATGGCGCGAATACAGGCGGCATAGTGTCCGGCGCCGCCGTCAGGCAGATCATCCCGGTCGACGGAAGTCAGCACGACGTATTTGAGCTTCATCAGCTCGACGCTGCGGGCGGCGTTCTCCGGCTCATCCGTATCCAGCCAGCCACGCGGATTACCCGTATCGACGGAGCAGAAACGGCACGCGCGGGTGCAGACCGCACCCATGAGCATGATGGTGGCGGTGCCCGCGTTCCAGCACTCCCCGATGTTCGGGCACTTCGCCTCCTCGCAGACGGTGGCGAGGCGGTGCTCCTTCACTATGCCTTTGACTGCCTGAAAGCCCGTCCCTGCAGGGGCCTTGGCCCGCAACCACGACGGCTTGCCGGCGCGCGCCGGGGACCCTGGCGCCCATGCCGCGCCCGCGGCAGATGCCTTGATACCGTCCCGGATTGCAGTAAATCCTTGAGAAGTAACGTATTTTTCACCGCTGCGCGGACTCTCGCGCGGCGCGGTCGCGCCATCGGCGACGACGGCGATGTCTTTGAGGGTGGCCATGGCGCTCATTTTACGCCACTGGTTCCAATGAGCCGCTCAAGTGTCTCGCGCCGCGCGCGCTCTCGCATCGAGCCATGCCAGACGCTCCGGCGAGCCGATATCGAGCCATTCTCCCGGATATACCTCGCCGCGCAGCCGCCGGGCCACGATGGCGCGCTTGAGCAGCGGCAGCAGCGGAAACTTCCCCGGCACGCACCCCGCGAAGAACTCCGGCCGATACACCCCGATGCCCGTGTAGGTGAAGCGGCCGGCCTCACGCTCCACCACGAAGTCACCGTCCAGCCCGAAGTCGCCGCGCGGATGATGCGGCGGATTTGGCGCCAGCAGCAGCCGTGCGTCGGCGCCTTCCTCCAAAGTCAGAACGCGGCTGAAATCCATGTCAGTCCAGACATCGGAATTGACCACCAGAAATGGTGCCGGACCGAGTAACGGCAGCGCGCGATGGATGCCGCCGCCGGTCTCCAGAGGCACGGGCCCCTCTTCGCTGTAGGCGATGCGCACGCCGTAGCGGCTGCCATCACCCAGAGTGGCGCGAATTTTTTCCCCGAGCCAGGAAAGATTGATGACCACGTCCCTGATCTCGGCTCTGGCCAGCGCCTCGAGGTGATAGACGATGAGCGGCTTGCCGGCAACCGCGACCAGCGGCTTCGGCAGGGTGTCGGTGATGGGCCGCAGCCGCTCGCCGCGCCCCGCCGCAAGCAACATGGCGTTGCGAAACCCCGCTGGACGCGGCTCGGTCACGCGGGCTGCGCCGCCTGCCGGGCGACGCGCTCGTTGGCGCGCGGGAGCTCGGGCGCGACGCGGCGCTCGAGAAACGCCGAGAGATCGGCCAACTCCGGATACAGCCGGCAGGTCTCGCGCACGTAGTCGAGCGTCAGCGGCAGATCGCGCAGATACCCCGGCTTGCCGTCGCGGTACCAGAGGCGCGCGAAGATGCCGAGCACCTTGATGTGCCGCTGCACACCGATGAGGTCGAACCAGCGCAGGAACTGCGCCGGGCTGCCGCCGATACGGCCGCCGCGCGATTGCAGCAGCGAGCGATAGCCGCTCACCCACTCGAGCACGCGCTCCCGCGGCCAGGCGATGTAACAGTCCTTGAGCAGCGACACCAGGTCGTAGGCGATCGGCCCACGCAGCGCGTCCTGGAAGTCGATCACGCCGGGATTGCGCTCGCCGAGCACCATCAGGTTGCGGGAGTGATAGTCGCGATGCACGAACACTTCGGGCTGCGACAGCGCCTCGCCGATCAGAAACTCGAAGGCCGCGACGATGGTCTCGCGCTCCTCGCCGGAGAGCTCGAGCGCGAGATGCCGGTCCAGGAACCACTCGGGCATGAGCGCCAGCTCGCGGGCGAGAGGCGCGCGGTCATAAGGCGAGAGCTCCGCGGCCGCCGCTGCGCCGCGCAGCTGGATTTCCGCGAGCGCCTGCAGCGCATCGCCATAGAGGCGCTGCGCGTCGCCGCCGGCGCCGAGCTGAGCCAGGTAATGGGTGCTGCCCAGGTCTTCGAGCAGCACGAATCCCCGGGCCACGTCCGTCTCATATATATGCGGGACGTGGATTCCAAGCGGCTCGAGCAGCGCCGTAATGCGTAGATAAGGCCGGACGTCCTCCGTCACGGGTGGCGCGTCCATGGCAATCAGCGTGCAGTCCTCGCAGACCACGCGAAAATAGCGCCGGAAGCTGGCATCACTCGAGGCGCGCTCGATGCGCACTGGGCGCAGACTGAGGTCGCGCGCCAGCCAACCTTGCAGGAGCGCGAGTCTCGCATCGTTCTCAGGCATTCCGCCATTATAATGCCGTCCCTCATGCCTCGTTGGAACCCATTCTTGACCGCCCTGCTGTTGTTCGGCGGTCTCAGCCCACTCCTGCGCGCCGACGAGCCGCCGACTCCCCAGGCGAGCCCGACCCCGGCGAAGCCCGTCGCGCCCGGGACCAAGGGCCGCCGGCCTGCGGGCGGCGAGAAATCGATCGCGGCCGGAGGCCCGGTCAGCCTGACGGGCGACAGCATGGTCGGCGCCAACGGCGTGATTGCCCTGACCGGACACGTGGTCGTCCGCCAGGGAAATCGCACGATCAAGGCGAACCATCTGCAGTACAACAGGAACAACAACTCGGTGCACACTCAGGGCGGCATCGATTACACCGACCCGGTCGCGCATGTCACCGGCTCGGGCGGCAGCTACTCCCCGACCGCCGGCGCGCAAATCGAGTCGGCGACCTTCAGCCTGCTGCAGCGCTCGGCGCGCGGCGCCGCCCGGGAAATGCAGCTCAGCCCGCAGGGATTGATGCGGCTCGAGCATGTCACCTTCACGACCTGTCCCGTGAATGACCAGTCCTGGGTGCTGCGCGCCACACGGATTTCGCTCGACACGAAGAAGAAGATCGGTACCGGCCGCGCCGCGCGCATCGACTTCAAGGGCGTACCCATCATGTACCTGCCCTGGGTGTCGTTTCCGCTCGGCGATGTCCGCAAGAGCGGGTTTCTCTTCCCTGTGCTCGGCGAGAGCTCCACCAGCGGCGCCGAAATTTCGGTTCCCTACTACTGGAACATCGCCCCGAACGCCGATTTCACTTTCCAGCCGACTGAGTACAGCCGCCGCGGGCCGGACGTCGGCGGCGACTTACGCTATCTGACGCAGGACCAGCACGGCGAGCTCTCCTGGGATTACCTGCCGGACGATGCCGTTTACCATTCGAGCCGCAGCCGCGTGAAGCTCTTCAACGTCACGGACCTCCCCGACGGCCTGCGGCTGACTCTGAATGGGGAGAACGTCAGCGACACCCAGTATTTCGAGGATTTCGCGACCGGACCGGAGGGCACGAGCACTCCCTTCCTCGACCGCAGTGCGGTGCTTTCCTATCGCGACCTGCGCTGGAACATCGCGGCGATGGCCGACGACTACCAGACGATCGACAGCACGCTGGCGCTCGATCAGCGGCCCTATACGCGCGTCCCGGACGTCACGATCAACTCCGATTTCGGATGGGGGCCCGGGGACCTGGTGAGTTACGGCTTCGAGTCCGAGGCAGTCGACTTCCAGCGCTCGACCGGCGTCACGGGCTGGCGGCTCGATCTCTATCCCACTACCTCGCTCAATCTCGTTGGGCCGGGCTATTTCCTGCGTCCATCCGTCGGATATCGCGCGACCCAGTATCAGCTGTCGAACATCGCCCCGGGAGAGCCGGCGCAGCCCTCGCGGGCGCTGCCGATCGCGAGCCTGGATACGGGCCTGCAGCTCGAGCGCGCCGCGGGCTCCCGCGACCAGCGCACGATTACGCTGGAGCCGAGAGCGATGTATCTCTACGTGCCGTACCGCAACCAGGCGCAGCTCCCGGTTTTCGATACCGCCGTTCCTGATCTCGATCCGGTGGAGCTCTTCCGCACCAATCGTTATGTCGGGACGGACCGCGTGGGCGATGCGAATCAGGTGAGCCTCGGGCTCACGACGAGACTGCTCAATGCGCTCGACGGCCGGCAGTACCTGACCGCGACGTTCGGGCAGGAATTCTATTTCACGAACCCCCGCGTGACGCTGCCCACCGAAGTGCAACGCACCGACAGGCGCTCGGACCTGGTGGCTCAGCTCGCGCTAACCGCGTTTCAGAACTGGAGCGCGGATGGGGCACTGCAATGGGACCCGCAGAGCTCCCAGTCGCAGCGCGCAGAAATCGAGGTCCAGTACCGTCCAGGCCCGGAACGGGTGATCAACCTGGGATACCGCTTCGAGCGCGGCATTCTGGAGGATTCGGAGGCGGGCACCGGCTACTATCCGCCACAGGCGACCATCACGACGCCCCTCTGCGGCACTGCCATAACGCCAAGCTGCAACGTGTCGCAGGTAGAGCTCTCGAGCGCCTGGCCGGTCGCCAAGTCCTGGGACGTCTTTGCCAAGGAGGTATACTCGCTGGCGGACCATGCGGCACTAGAAAGCTTCGCGGGCTTCCAGTACAAGGCCTGCTGCTGGAGCGTCCGCCTGGGTGCCCGCCGATACGTTGGCGCTCGACCCTTGACCAGTACGGGCCGAATGGGCCCGCAGGACACCGGGGTGTGGCTGCAGCTGGAACTCACGGGCCTTGCCAGTGTCGGATCGGCGTCGGATGCCTCTCTCGCAGAGGACATTCCCGGGTACACTCCCACGGAAGTGAATTCCCGGTCATTTCTGGCGCCTGATTAAGGCCATTCCACGAGGATTACGAGCGCATGCGGCGGTTTTTCCCTATCGGCCCCACCCCAATGGTGGTGCTGCTTCTCGGCGCGCTGGCCTTCCAGGGGCACGCGCAGGCACAAACCCGTGACCTGTCGACCCAGGGCACGTTGCTCGACCGGATCGCCGCCGTCGTCAACGACGGCGTGGTGATGGAAAGCGAGGTCGACGCCCAGATGAAGGAGGTCACGGCCCGGCTGCAGGCACAGAACATGGCGCTGCCGCCGGAGAGCGTTCTGCGCAAGCAGGTACTGGATCGCCTGATCCTGCAGCGGATCGAGCTGGAGCAGGCGGATCGCGACGGCATCGCGATCTCCGACGATCAGGTCAACGCGGCGCTCGAGGACATAGCCAAGCGCAACAATATCCCCTTCTCCGATCTGCCGACGGTGCTCGCGCAGCAGGGGATTGATTATGCAAACTACCGTGAGGAGATGCGTCAGCAGCTCACGCTCGGCCTCTTGCGAGAGCGCGACGTGTTGCAGCGCATAGTCGTCACGCCACGCGAGATCGACCAGTTCCTCGCGAAGCAGGCCAAGCAACCCGTGGGCAATCAGGAATATAACGTCTCGCACATCCTGGTCGCGGTGCCGCCGAACGCCACCCCGGACCAGCTCGCGCAGGCTCAGCAGCGCGCCAATGAGGTCTACCAGCGTGCCAGCAAGGGCGAGGACTTCGGCAAGCTCGCCGTCGCCTATTCCAACAGCGAAGATGCGCTGCAGGGCGGCTCGCTCGGCTGGCGCCAGGGCTCGGAGCTGCCGACCTTTCTTTCCAGCCTCATCCTGGGTCTGAAGCCCGGCGAGGTCGGCGCGCCGCTGCGCACCCCGACCGGATTTCACATCGTCAAGCTCAACCAGGTGCGCACCCCGCAGCACAAGGAGATGATCGCGCAGATCCACGTGCGTCACATCCTCCTGAAGACCAACGCGCTGCAGGACGATGCGGTCGTGCGGCAGAGACTGCTGCAGATCCGGCAAAAGATTCTCAGCGGCAGTGAGACTTTCGCGGTCGCGGCCGCCGCCGCCTCGCAGGACCCAGGCTCCGCTTCGGAGGGCGGCGATCTCGGGTGGCAGAGTCCCGAAGTTTTCGATCCGAGCTTCTCCGCGGCGGTGGCGAGCCTCAAGACGGGCGAGATCAGCCAGCCGTTCAAGAGCCACTTTGGCTGGCACATCGCAGAGCTCCTCGGCCGGCGCACCCATGACGCGACGCAGGAAGTGGTACGGCTGAATGCGATGGAGTCGATCCGCGCCAGCAAGGCCGATGAGAATACGGAGCTGTGGCTGCAGCATCTGCGCGATGACGCCTACGTCAAGGTCATGACCGGCTGATCAGCCGCAGGCGCACATGTGCCGCGCATCGCACTGACCTCGGGGGAGCCTGCGGGCATCGGGCCCGACGTCTGTCTCGCCATGGCGGCGCGACGGCTCGATTGCGATCTCGTCTGCTTGGGTGATCGCGAAATGCTGGCGGAGCGCGCACGCACGCTCGGTATGAATGTCGAGCTACGGCCGTACGACAGCGCGTCCCGCCAACACATACCTGGGACACTCGCTGTCGAACATCATGCACTGCGCGTGCCGGCGGTCGCGGGCCGACTCGACGCGAGTAACGCCCCATGTGTCCTGCGCCTGCTGGAGCGCGCGTGCGACGGCGCGCTCAGCGGCGAATTCGCCGCGATAGTCACGGCGCCCGTCCACAAAGGTGTGATCAACGACGCCGGCATCCCTTTCACGGGCCACACGGAATTCCTGGGCGATCGCACCCGCGCGCCGCAGCCGGTGATGATGTTGGCAACGACATCTCTGCGCGTTGCGCTTGCCACCACGCACCTGCCGCTGGCGCGCGTAAGCGAGGCGATCACGGCCGACTTGCTGAGCGCAGTGCTGGAAATCGTCGACCGAGACCTCGCCCGATGGTGGGGCATCAAGCGCCCGCGGATCGCCGTGTGCGGCCTCAACCCCCATGCCGGCGAGAGCGGCCATCTGGGCGATGAGGAGATTCGGGTGATCGCGCCCGCGATTGCGCGCATGCGCGAGCGCGGTTTGCAGATTTCGGGACCCTTGCCCGCGGATACGGTCTTCGTGCCGCGCGTGCTCGCCGATTTCGACGTGGTGCTCGCCATGTACCACGACCAGGGCCTGCCGGTGATCAAGCACGCGGGCTTCGAGGAGGCCGTGAACGTGACGCTCGGCCTCCCAATCCTGCGCACGTCGGTCGACCACGGCACCGCGCTCGACCTGGCAGGTACTGGCCTCGCGGACGCCGCCAGCATGGCGGCGGCCATCGACCTCGCGGTACAGCTCGCATCGCGGGCCACGTGATGCGCCCGGCAGGCCACGGCATCAGGCCGAGGAAGCGATTCGGCCAGCACTTCCTGCACGATCCGGCGGTGATCGAGCGCATCGCCGCTGCGATCGCGCCGGCGAGCGGCGATGCCCTGGTCGAGATCGGCCCCGGCCGCGGGGCGCTCACTCGCTGGCTGCTGGAGTCCGACTGCGCCTCGCTCGATGCGATCGAGATCGACCGTGACCTCGCCGCCCTGCTGCGCGAGGAGTGGAGCGCCGACTCGCGCTTTTGCCTGCGCAACGAGGATGCGCTGCGGGTGGACTTCGGCGCCATCGCACGGCAACGTGGCGCCGGGTTGCGAGTCGTCGGCAACCTTCCCTACAACATCTCCACGCCGCTGCTCTTCCATCTCCTCCAGAGCGTGCGTGACATCCGCGACCTGCACGTGATGTTGCAGCGCGAGGTGATCGCGCGCATGGCGGCCAAGGCCGGTGATCCCGAGTATGGACGACTCACCGTGATGCTCGCACCCTGGGTGGAGGTGGAGCATCTGTTCGATGTCGGTCCCGGGGCTTTCCGGCCACCGCCGCGGGTGTGGTCGGCCGTTGCGCGGCTGGTGGTTCGAGCGGGACCGGCATTTCCGCTGTGCCCCGCGTTCCCCGCCATCGTGGCGGCGGCCTTCTCGCACCGTCGCAAGACGCTGCGCAACGCGCTGCGCGGCCTCGCGACCGCAGAGCAGATCGAGAGCAGCGGCGTGGATCCGTCCGCCCGGCCGGAGACAGTCTCCCCGGCCCTCTTCAATGCCATCGCGAGCAATGTGAAGCTGCCGCCCGGCGCGCCCTGAGTTAGGATTGTGTCAAGCCGCCTCCGGCGGCGGGCGCATCCCTGTGCCTGTGCTTCACCGAGGGCCGGCTTATGTCCACATATCCCTATCGTCGCATCCTGCTCGTCGTCGATCTGACCGAGGACAGCCAGCAGATCGGCAGGCGCGCACGCGATCTGGCGGCGACCGTCGGCGCCGAGCTGGAGCTGCTGCACGTGGTGGAATTCGTGCCGGTGGAGCCCATGGGCGAGACCCTCATGCCCGCGGTCCGCATCGAGGAGGAGCTGCTCGTGCGCGCACGCCAGCGTCTCGCCGCGCTGGCATCGGAGCTCGGCCTTCCGAACGCCCTTCACCGCGTCGAGTCCGGAAATGTCAAAGCGGAGGTCGTACGGGTGGCCCGTGAGCGGCAGGTCGATCTCATCGTGCTCGGCAGCCGTGAGCGTCACGGCCTCTCGATTCTGGTGAATTTCACCGAAGACACCGTTCTGCATGCCGCGCCCTGCGATGTGCTCGCGGTGCGGGTCGGCAAAGCCCCGCCCGGGTAAAATCGGCCGCATGAGCCAGGAGTCGCACAAGATCCGCGTCGAGGTCAGCACGAGCTACCTCGACGAGCAATCGAGCCCCAGCGAGCAGCGCTATGTCTTCTCGTACACCATCACCATCCGCAACGAGGGTCAGCGCTCAGCCAAGCTCCTGACGCGGCATTGGATCATCACCGACGCGAATGGCAGGGTGAAGGAAATCCGCGGCGAGGGCGTCGTCGGCGAGCAGCCCCACCTGGAGCCAGGGCAGGGCTTTCGTTACTCGAGCGGCGCGGTGCTGGAGACTCCGGTCGGCACGATGGAAGGCAGCTACCAGATGGTGGACGCCGACGGCGAGCGCTTCGATGCGCCCATCGCGCCCTTCCGGCTCGCGATTCCCGGAATCCTGCAGTGAGCCGCTATGCCATCGGCGACATCCAGGGCTGCTGTGATGAGCTGCGGGCGCTGCTCACCCGGATAGGGTATTCCGCGGATCGCGACCGGCTGTGGTTCGTCGGCGACCTGGTGAATCGCGGCCCGCAATCGCTCGAGACGCTGCGTCTCGTGCGCGCGCTCGGGGACAATGCGATCGTGGTCCTCGGTAACCATGACCTGCACCTGCTCGCGATCGCCTGCGGCTGCCACACCGCGCGCCGCTCCGACACGCTGGACGGGATCCTGCAGGCCCCCGACCGTGACACCCTGGTCGAATGGCTCGCGACCCGGCACCTGGCCTATTTCGAGGCGGGAGACCTGCTGGTACACGCCGGCGTCGTACCGCAATGGACTGTGGAGACGACGCTGGAACTCGCGCGCGAGGTTGAATCCGCGCTGCGCGACGATCCGCGCGATCTCTTCGATCACATGTATGGCGATGAGCCTGACCGCTGGAACGCGGACCTCGAGGGTGCCGATCGCCTGCGCTTCGCCATCAACGTGTTGACGCGCATGCGCGTCTGCACGAACGAAGGACGCATCAACTTGCGCCTCAAGGGGAAGCCTCCGCCAGCCGGCTCGGGATGGCTGCCATGGTTCGATGTCGAAAGCCGTCGCACTCGGGGCAATCGCGTCGTCTTCGGTCACTGGTCGGCGCTCGGTCTCGTCGTGCGCGAAGAGGTCATCGGACTCGACTCCGGTTGCGTATGGGGCGGCTCGCTTACGGCGTTCGATCTCGACGGCAGCGCCGCCGCCGGGCGCACGCCGATCTCGGTGTCGTGCGCTGGTTATCAATTGCCCGATGAATGAGGAGGCCGGTATGGCGCCGCTGCAAGCGTTCAACCTTCACCGCTGGATCGACCAACACCGGCATGTCCTCAAGCCTCCGGTCGGCAACAAGCGGGTGTTCGAGGACGGTGATTTCATCATCATGGTGATCGGCGGCCCCAATTCGCGCCAGGATTACCATGTCGACCCGGGACAGGAGTTCTTCTATCAGCTCGAGGGTGACATCGTGCTGAAGACCATGCAGGACGGTCGTCCGGTGGACGTGCCGATACGCCAGGGCGAGGTGCTGCTGCTTCCGGCGGACGTACCGCATTCCCCGCAGCGGCCTCCCAACACGGTGGGACTCGTCGTCGAGAGGCGGCGCCGGCCCGGCGAGCGCGACGGCTTCCAGTGGTATTGCGAGCGCTGCGGCAACCTGCTGCACGAGGAATTCATCGAGCTGACCGATATCGAGAAGCAGCTGCCGCCGGTCTTCGCCCGCTTCTACGCCAGCCGGGGTCAGCGTACCTGCTCCCGCTGCGGCTCGGTGCTGGAGCGCCCCGGTTGAATGCGCGCTTGCAGGTGAACGGGAGCGAGGTGCGCGTCGACCTCTCGCGACCGTTCGACCTGAGCGTGGAGCTCGACTTCCAAGGGCCCCAGGCGCGGCACTTCGGCGCGCCGCGCGCCGGCTCGCGGCCCTACTCGGTCCCCGGTTTCTCCGGCTCGGTCGCCCGCGGCGCCAGCTGCAACTGCGAGTTCATCACGCTGATCCCCCACTGCAACGGCACTCACACCGAGTGCGCGGGCCATCTGACGCGGGAGCCGCTATATGCGCAACGTGTCGTTCCGCGCGGTCTGCTGCCCGCGCTGCTCATCTCCGCAAGACCCACGCCATCGGATCAAACACCGGAGAGCTCCGACCCGGCGCCCCGTGCGGGCGATAGTGTAGTGACGCGCGGCGCGCTGCAGGCGGCCTGGCCGATGGAGCTGCCATTCAAGCCACGCGCGCTGGTGATCCGCACTCTCCCCAACGAGCCTGCCAAGCGCACCCGCGACTACACTGATATCACGCCGCCCTACCTCACGGGCGAGGCGGCGCAATATCTGGTGGCGCGGGGTATCGAGCATCTCGTGGTGGACCTGCCCTCGATCGACCGGGCGCACGACGACGGACGACTGACTGCTCATCGACTCTTCTTCGGCCTTCCGGCCGGAGAGACAGCACTGGCCCGCGCCGCGCGATCGGCGTGCACGGTCACGGAATTGGCGTACATTCCCGACGAAGCAGTCGACGGGCCATATCTCCTCGAGGTGCAGGTGCCCGCGATCAACGGCGACGCAGTCCCAAGCAGGCCGCTGCTTTATGCCGTGGCCCACTGACTCCAGACTGCAGTCATGAATTACGAACCGACAGTGGAGTTCGCCCGCCGTCTCGATGAGGCGGATCCGCTGCACTCATTTCGCGACCAATTCGCTCTGCCTTGCGATGCTGACGGCAGGCCGCTGGTGTATCTGTGCGGCCACTCGCTCGGCCTGATGCCGCTGGCCGCGCGTGGGCTGGTGCTGGAGGAGCTGGACGATTGGGCGCGGCTCGCAGTTCTCGGGCACGAGCACGCCAGGCGGCCGTGGATTCCATATCACGAGAACCTCCGCGACGGTCTCGCGAGCCTGACGGGCGCTCGCGCCACCGAGGTCGTGGCGATGAGCTCGCTCACGGTCAACCTGCACCTGCTGCTGGCGGCGTTCTATCGCCCGAGCGGCGAGAGACGGCGCATCCTCATCGAGGCCGGCGCGTTCTCCTCCGATCGCCACGCCGTGGCCTCCCAGATCACCTGGCGAGGGCTCGACCCGAAAGAGGCGTTGGTGGAGCTGGCGCCGCCCGCGGGCACGGACACCATCCCCGAGGACTCGATCGAGGAATACCTCGAGAAGCATGGCGACAAGGTTGCGCTCGTTTTGTGGCCGGGCGTGCAGTACCGGACCGGTCAGGCATTCGACCTCGGCAGAATCGCGCAGGCGGCACATCGGGCGGGAGGCGTGGCCGGATTCGACCTCGCCCACTCCATCGGCAACATATCGCATGCCCTGCACGACATCGAAGCCGACTTCGCCGTCTGGTGCAGCTACAAATACCTGAACGCCGGTCCCGGGGCGATCGGCGGCTGCTTCGTCCACGAGCGTCACGACCATCCTCACCTTGCCGGGTGGTGGGGGCATGAGGCTGCCACACGGTTTCGCATGGGACCCGAGTTCCACGCCGCGGCAGGCGCCGCGGGGTGGCAGATCAGCAATCCACCGATCCTATCGGCTGCTCCCCTCGTCGCCTCGCTCGCGCTCTTCGAGCAGGCGGGGCTGCCGAGGTTGCGGCAGAAATCGGTGGCGCTCACAGGCTATCTGGAATATCTCCTCGACCGTCTGGCGCCGGGTGTCGAGCTCATCACACCGCGCGCCGTTGAATCGCGCGGCTGTCAGCTTTCCGTCCGGGTTGCCGGGCCGAAAGGACGCGGGCGGCCGGTGTTCGATGCCCTGACGTCGCTCGGCGTGATCGGCGACTGGCGTGAGCCCGATACCATTCGCCTCGCCCCCATCCCGCTATACAACAGCTTCGCGGACGTGTTCCGCGGCGCCGCGGCGCTCGCCAAGGCCCTGCGCGATCAGCCGTGAAACCTGACGCGGAGCAACCGGTCAACATTGTCGGCGCGGGCCTCGCGGGCGCACTGCTCGCCGTCCTGCTGGCGGGCCGTGGATTCGCGGTCGAGGTCTACGAGCGCAGGCCCGATCCGCGAGCCGTCGAGAGCGAGCGGGGCCGCTCCATCAATCTGGCGCTCGCGGCGCGCGGCATCGCCGCACTCGAGCGGGCCGGCATGATGGAGCGCATCCGGCCGCTCATGATCCCGATGCGAGGGCGGATGATTCATCCGCTCTCCGGCGAGACGCAGCTGCAACCTTATGGCCAGCGCCAGAACGAGGTCATCTACTCCGTCAGTCGTGCTGATCTCAACCGCGTCTTGATCGAGGAGGCGGCACGGCACCCCCGCGTACGTCTCAAATTCCGGCACACCTGTCTGGCAGCCCAGCAGGGCGCTGCTGCGCTGCGCTTCCGCAACGAAGATACGGGCAGTGAATGCAATGTACCGATTGCACCGACCTTCGCCACCGATGGCGCCGGATCGGCCGTTCGCTCGAGCCTGGCGCGCGCAGGTCTCATCAGTGTGCGAGAAGACCGGCTCGATCACGACTACAAGGAGCTGACCATCCCGGCGGCTGCGGACCTACGCCACGCAATGGAGCCTCACGCCCTCCATATCTGGCCGCGCGGCGGCTTCATGCTGATCGCACTGCCGAACAGCGACGGCAGTTTCACCGCCACGCTCTTTCTGGCGCGCAGCGGCGCGGACAGTTTCGACGCGCTTACAGGCCCCGACCGCATCACGACTTTTTCCGGCAGCAATTCCCGGACGCGTTGCAACTCATGCCACGTCTCGTCGAAGAATTCACGGCACACCCCCAGGGCCAGCTCGGTACCGTCTACACTCACCCCTGGCATGTCGGCGAGCAGGTAGTCCTCCTGGGAGATGCCGCCCACGCGATCGTTCCTTTCCACGGCCAGGGAATGAATGCAGCCTTCGAAGACTGCCTCGTCCTCGACGACCTGCTGGATCGGCACGACCGTTGGGACTCGCTGTTCGCGGATTTCGAGCGCTCCCGCCTGCCCAACACTACCGCCATCGCGCAGATGGCGCTCGAGAACTACATCGAGATGCGCGATACCGTCCTTGAGCCCGACTACCTGCGACGCAAAGAGCTCGCAATGGAGCTCGAGCGCCGCTTTCCGGACCAATTCATACCGCGCTACTCCATGGTGATGTTTCACCCGGAAATCTCCTATGCGGAAGCGCTGCGGCGCGGCAGTGAGCAGGAGAGAATCCTGTCCGAGCTGGACGGCCGACGCGCGCATGGAAAAGTGGATTTCGACCGGGCGTCAGCGCTGATCGCGGAGCGTCTGACCTGAATGAAAATGCATCGCGCGCTGCTCTGTCTGGTTTCCGTTGGCCTCACTTGCGCTGCGGGAGCCGCCGCGCCGCCCGGCAGGATTCCGGATCGCCTACGGCCACCGCCGGCGGATGAGCTGCCACTCGCCCCGATCTCCACCGTGTCCTGCAGCGAGGGGAACCGGTGTCGGACTTCGTCGTGCATGGCTTTCCATCGAACTTGCGTCGTCACTACGAGCGGATGAAGGACGTCCCGGAAGGCTATCTGGTCATCGGTGATGCGATGTGCAGCTTCAATCCCATCTATGCACAGGGCATTACCGTCAGCGCTTTGGAAGCCGAAGTTCTCGATCGGACGCTGGCGCGGCACACCCGGAGAACTGCGAACGACCTCGCGCATGATTACTTCGCCGCTGCTGCAAGCACGATCAACCATCCTTGGATGGTCGCGACGAGCGAGGATTTCCGCTACACCGATGTGGCAGGATGCAAGGCACGTGGCACCGACATCATCAACTGGTACGTCGGGCGCGTGCATAGGACGACGCATCGTGATCCGACGACCTCGGCAGCCCTTATCAAGGTGTTGATGTCAATCGAATCCCCGACGTCGCTGTTTCAGCCACGGATCGCGCTGAAAGTATTGAAAGATGCTCTTGCGTAGCATTCAACCCTTAAGGCGTCGGCGAGCGGACCAGGTGAGTGGCGCATCCTGCGGGCACGACAGAGCTTGCAAACGTCAATACCGGCCACTTCCGGTCAGTGCCGGCTCAAAACTCGCCGCCATTAAGCTGTCATTCGCAATTGGGCCATCGGACTCGTTATGCTTTGCAGTTGCCGAATCTGCCTGGGAACTCTGGGCTGGAGGCGCCAAATGTACGAGATGAAGCTCGCGACTGCCCTGCTACCGTCGGCTATGGGCACAAAGCAGACCTACTGGCCATCTGGCTGACGTCGAGCCAGGAAATGCGACTCGCGAAACGGGTTAGTGCCCGTGCGGACTGCCGAAGATAATCGCCAGAACGGCTGCCGCAATGGTGGCCGCCGATGAGATCACGGTGAGCCACACCGCAAAACGCCGCGTGCTCAGCGCCTCGAGCTTGCTTTCGAATTTCGCATCGACCCGATCGATCCTGGCATCGAGTGCGGTCTCCAGATTGGCGTCCCGCCTCTCAAACCTCTCATCCTGCTTTTCAAACCTGGCACCCAGCTTCTCGAGCACGGTCTCCAGCTTGACATCCTGTCTCTCGAACCTTTCATCCTGCTTCTTAAACCTGGCATCCAACCTCTCTAGTACAGTCTCCAGCTTCGCGTCCTGTCTCTCGAACCTTTCATCCTGCTTCTTAAACCTGGCATCCAACCTCTCCAATACAGTCTCCAGCTTCGCGTCCTGCCTCTCGACCCTGGCATCCAGCTTCGCATCCAGCTTGTCGAACTTCTGATCCATCGACTTACGCAGGTCGCGCAGATCGAGTTGCATGACATCGTCCTCCACCGGAAACTCCTCTCGCGAGGCGTGCATACACCCCCCTCCTTTACCGCACTGATACTCCACCGACGTGCGACATTAGAGCACGAGCACACCTGCCGGAGAAGCCTCAAATCTCGGCAAATCCGATAGTTTCGTCGAGTTTTACCGTCGTTTGTTGCGTTATGCGCGACGTCGGCTCACACGTTAGTATGTGCGTTCCGTTATGGCTCCGGCATCAGGATCGCGTGAGTTGACTTGACTTCCTCCATGACGAAATAAGTATGCGTCTGCTGCACGCCGCGCACCGACGCGATCGTGTCGCCGAGCAGAGTGCGGTAGGTCTCCATATCCTTGACGCGCACCTTGAGCAGGTAGTCGAAGCCGCCGGCAACCATGTGGCATTCCATGATCTCGTCGTGGGCCCGCACCACTTCCTTGAAGTGCTCGAAGGCCTCCGGCGTGGTGCGATCGAGTGAGACCTCCACATAGGCGAGGAGGCCGAGCCCGAGCTTCCGAGGGTCGAGGCGCGCGAAATAGCCGTCGATGAAGCCTGCCGCCTCGAGCCGCCGTACCCGCTCCAGGGTCGGCGTGATGGTCAGATTGACCTCCCGCGCAAGCTGCGACACCGGGATGCGGCCGTCCTGCTGAAGCCGTGCGAGAAGCTTCAGATCTATCCGATCGAGGCGCCGGTCGCCGGCTGGTGGGTTCTGCTGCGTTGAGGCTATTTTGGCGGTCATGGCAGTTAAATTTACTGCTAATGGCGCCTGAATGGAAAATTATTCTCTGCTTTTCCGGATATGATAAGCACAATCAACTAGTTAATGTCGAATCCACTGATCATCATGGCTGCCGTCCCCGAGACCCGTTCGGCCCTCCCGCTTCCGCCCGCACAGAGCGAGCCCCTACGCCGCCTGCGAGAGCGCCTGGCCGCAGCCACGCTGCGCCCAGAGGCCGAGGGCGTCGCGGAGATGCACCAGGAGCTGCTTCCGTTGGCGGACCTGCTGGAGGCCGCCCGCCGGCGCGCCATACGCTGGGTCACGTCGGTTCGCGGGCATGCCCGCTCCCGGCCGCTCGCCGAATCGCTTCTCGACCAGTTCCCGCTCGACAGCAAGCAGGGAAAGGCGCTCATGAGCCTGGCCGAGGCGCTGCTGCGCACCCCGGACCGCCACTGCGCCGACCGCCTCATCGCCGAGCGGCTGAGCGCCCTGCGCGAGGGTGGGGCTAAGGGTTCCGACCTCACCGTCCGCTTATCCATGGCATTGCTCGGCACCGCGGGCCGGCTGTTGCCGGACGCCGAGCGCGTCGCTTGCGGGAAATGCCGGCCGCTCGCTCATCACCCCCGTCATGGCACCGCTCGTGCGCGCCGCGCTGCGGCGTGGGATGCGAATGATGGGCCACGCATTCATCGTCGGGGAATCCATCGACTCGGCGCTCGCGCGCGGCCGGCGCGACCCTGACCTCTCGCTCTGCTCGTTCGACGTGCTCGGCGAAGGCGCGCGCTCCGAGACCGACGCGCTGCGGTATCTCGACTCCTATGCGGCGCAATCGAAGCGCTGCGATCGCAGCCTCCCGGCTCGGTTCACCGCCGGTCCGCCATCTCGGTGAAGCTCTCCGCTCTCGAGCCGCGTTACTCGCTGACGCAGCGCGGCCGGGTCATGGAGAGCCTGGTTCCCCGGATGATCTCTCTCGCCCGCCGCGCCTGCAGCGCCGGCATCGGGTTGACCATCGATGCCGAGGAGGCGGATCGACTCGACCTGTCGCTCGACATCGTCGCAGACCCTTGCTTCCGATGTCGAGACACGCGGCTGGGACGGCCTGGGACTTGCCGTTCAGGCCTACGGCAGGCGCGCACCGCTGGTGTTGGATTGGGTCGCGGAGCTCGCCAGACACACCCGGCGGCGCATGACCGTGCGGCTGGTCAAGGGCGCGTACTGGGACGCGGAGATCAAGCGCGCGCAGGAGCGCGGGCTCGACAGCTTCCCGGTGTACACGTCGAAGAGCGCAACCGACGCCAGCTACCTCGTGTGCGCGCGGCGGCTGTTTCAAGCGCCCGACGTCATCTACCCGCAGTTCGCCACGCACAACGCGCTGACCGTGGCAGCGGTGCTGGCGATGGCGCCGGACAAAGCGCTGCTTACGAGTTTCAGCGCCTGCACGGCATGGGGCAGGCGCTCTATGACGTGGTGCGCGCGGACACGCGCGACTTCCCGCGCGTGCGCGTGTACGCGCCGGTGGGCACGCACGAGGAGCTGCTGCCTTACCTCGTGCGCCGGCTGCTCGAGAACGGCGCCAACACTTCGTTCGTGCACCATTTCCTCAACAATGATATTCCCGTGGAGCAGGTCGTGGGCCAGATCATGGGCAAGGCAATTCCCAACTCCGCCGCGGCGCCCGCGGCTTCGGGCGGCAGCTCTTCCGGGCGGATCCGCGAGCCCGGCGAGCTCTACCGCTCGCGGCGCAATTCCCGCGGCGCCGACTTCGGCAATCCAGCGGAGCTCGCGGCGCTGCAGAGCGAGCTCGCGGCGAACGCCGCCGGCTCCTACCGGGGCGGACCTGTTTTGAGCCATGCCGAGACGATCGAGCCCGGCGTGCCGGTGCGGTCGCCGGCGAATGCGGCGGCAATCGTGGGTCTCACACGGGATGCGACCGAGGCGGAGATCGCCGGCGCGATGTCGAGCTGCGCGCGGGCGCAGCGCGCCTGGGATGCGACACCCGCCGGAAACCGCGCCGCCTGCCTGGAGAAGGCGGCGGACCTGTTGGAGAGCCGGCGCGGCGCTTTCCTCCACCTGCTGGTGCGGGAGGCCGGCAAGACTCTGCCCGATGCAATCGCCGAGATTCGCGAGGCGGCGGACTTCTGCCGTTACTATGCGGTACGCGGCCGCGAGCTGTTCGCCGCTCCGCGGGAGCTCGACGGCCCCGTCGGCGAGCGGAACCTGCTGTCTTTGCAGGGCCGCGGCGTGTTTGCCTGCATCAGCCCGTGGAACTTCCCGCTGGCGATCTTCACGGGCCAGATCACCGCGGCCCTCATGGCCGGCAACGCCGTCGTGGCCAAGCCGGCACCGGCCACGACACTGATCGCGCACGCGATGACACGACTCCTGCACGAAGCGGGGATTCCACGCGACGTCCTGCAGCTTGCACCGGCCGACGGCCCCCTCTTCGGCGCGACTGCGCTGCCTCATCCGGCGCTCGCCGGCGTTGCGTTCACGGGCTCCACGGCAACCGCGGCGACCATCAACCGCACTCTTGCCGGACGTGACGGACCGATCGTGCCGCTCATAGCCGAGACCGGCGGGGTGAATGCGATGATCGTCGATGCGACCGCGCTCCCGGAACAGGTCGTCGATGACGTTATCGCCTCGGCGTTCACCAGCGCCGGGCAGCGATGCTCGGCCCTGCGCGTGCTCTATCTGCAGGAGGACATCGCGGACCGCGTCCTCGAGATGTTGATCGGCGCGATGAAGTGTCTGACGATCGGCGATCCCGGCGATCCTGCGACGGATGTGGGTCCGGTCATCTCCGCCGACGCGCAGCAGCGTCTCAGCAGGCACGCGGAGCGGATGCAGCGCGAGGCGAAGCCCCTCTACTCCTGTCCGGTCGAGCATTGCGAGGAGAGCGGCCATTTCTTCGGTCCGAAGCTCTTCGAGCTCGATTCGCCGGAGCAGCTGAAGACGGAGGAATTCGGTCCGATCCTGCACGTATACCGCTACCGCGGGGAGGATCTCGGCCGGGTGTTGGACGCGGTGCGCGCGACGGGATTCGGGCTGACACTGGGCGTCCACAGCCGGCTGGAGAGCATGGCGGAGCACACCTTCCGCGCTCTTCCGGTCGGGAACACGTACGTCAACCGCAACATGATCGGTGCGGTGGTCGGTGTGCAGCCGTTCGGCGGTCAGGGCCTCTCGGGTACCGGTCCCAAGGCCGGCGGCCCGAACTACCTGCAGCGGTTTGCCACCGAGCGCACCCTCACCATCAACACGGCGGCGATCGGCGGCGCCGTCGAATTGCTTTCCTAGGCCTGGGCGCGCAGGGCTTCCGTCAGGTCCGGGAAGGAGGCGATCGGCTCGCCGCAGACGTTGCCACGGCATACGTAGGCCACGGCTGCGCCTCTCGGTGTCTTCTCCGCAATTGCCGGCGGCAGGTCTGGCGCATCGGCCGGTACGGCGAGCACCATCCGCCTGGGGCAGTAGAGCTTCGCGAGCTCGCGCCGCCAGCTCTCGATGGCCTGCGGGTCGCCGCGCAACACGACGATCTCCGGCGGCGACAACATCTCCTCCAGAGCCATGAGCAGGCTCGTGTGACGCCTGCGGGTAGCGCTCCATCACCGGCCATCCGGCGCGAATCGTCCGCTCGGCGGCTTCGAGGTAGCGTCGCCTCGCCCAGAAGGTATCCCATGCGCTGCAGCGCGAAAGCCGCGACACCGTTGCCCGCGGGAGTGGCGTCGTCGCCGAAGGACTTCGGCCGGTGGATCAATTGCTCGTGATCATCCGAGGTGAAGAAGAAGCCGCCGGCGCTCTCATCGGCGTGGTGCCGCAGGACCACTTCCAGCAGGTCGCGGGCGAATGCCAGCTCGTCGGCACGGAAACGGACCTGCTGCAGCTCCAGGACGGCATCGGCGAGGTATGCGTAATCATCGAGATACGCGTTGAGATGCGCCCGGCCATCGTTGTAGGTCGCAAGCAACCTGCCGTCACGCCAGAGCGTGCGGCGCACGAACTCGAGCGCCCGCCCTGCGGAATCCGCGAGCTCGTCACGGCCGAGCGCCCGCGCCGCCACGGCCAGGCCGCGGATCATCAGGCCGTTCCAGGAAGCGAGAATCTTGTCATCCCGTCCGGGACGGACCCTGCGCTCGCGTATGCGCAGCAACTTCTCGCTCGCCGAGCCCAAGAGCGATTCGACTCCGTCGGAAGCAAGGCCAAGTGTGGCCGCTATGTCCTCGACCGAGCGGAAAACGTGCAGGTGCCAATGCCCCTCGAAGTTGGGCTCGCGATCGAGGCCGTAGCGCGGAGCGAAGGCGGCGTATTCCTCCGCTGTCAATGCCGCGCGCACTTCGTCGCGGTTCCAGACATAGAACTTGCCCTCGTGTCCCTCCGAGTCGGCGTCGAGGCTCGAGTAGAACCCGCCCTCGGGGGATTGCATCTCGCGCCGCACCCAAGCGGCGGTGTCCGCGGCCACCTTGCCGTAGAAGTCATCGCCAGTCGCGACATACGCATCGGCATACACCGCGAGGAGGCTGCCGTTGTCGTAGAGCATCTTCTCGAAGTGGGGGATCATCCATTGCTCGTCAACCGAGTAGCGGCAGAAGCCGCCCGCCAGCTGATCGTTGATGCCCCCATCGCCCATACGCCGCAGGGTCAGGCCCGACATGTAAAGCGCATGCAGGTCCGGTGTGTCGCTATCGGCACCGGCCCGCCACTCCCGCAGCAGCAGCTCCAGCGATGTCGGGTGCGGAAATTTGGGCGCGCCGCCGAAACCGCCGAAGCGAGGATCGAAAGTCCGCTCGAGCGTCTGTCGACAGAGGCGCAGCGGCGCGTCGCTCAGCTCGACGGCATCCGCAGGTGGCGGCGGTTCGAGCTGCGCGAACGCCGACATCAGCGCCTCGTTCTGCTGGCGCAGCTCCGCCTCGCGCTCGCGGTAATAAACGCGCCACGCGCAGCAGCAACTCCCCGAAGGCAGGCAGGCCGAAACGCGCCTGCTTGGGGAAGTAGGTGCCGCCGAAAAACGGCCGCCGGTCGTCGGGAGTGAGAAACATCGTCAGCGGCCAGCCGCCGGAGCGCTGTGTCAGCATCTGCTGGGCGATCTGGTAGATGCGGTCGACATCGGGTCGCTCCTCCCTGTCCACCTTGATGTTGACATATAGCTGGTTCAGGACGCTGCGCCGTCGCCTCGTCCTCGAAACTCTCGGCGGCGAGCACGTGGCACCAGTGGCAGGCGGCATAACCGACGCTGAGATGGATGGGTTTGCCCTCCGCAAGCGCCCGCGTGAAGGCTTCCTCGCCCCACGGATACCAATCGACAGGATTATGCGCATGCTGGCGCAGGTACGGACTCGTCTCGCCAATCAGCCGGTTGGTGTATTTCGGCGTGCCGTCGGGGTTCAGGTGTCGGGTATCCATGCAACCCGCAAGAATACCCTTATCGCCGATTCTGTATACTGCCGGCCGCCGAACCGCCCATCGAACCCGCCTTGAGCTCTCCTTCATCCATTCCTCACGCCGAGACAGGCAGCGCCCGCGAGCTGCGGCTGAAGCGCGGCGAAGACCGCCGCCTGACCTCCGGGCACCTGTGGGTCTTCAGCAATGAGATCGATTCCGACGCCACGCCGCTCGCGGCGTTCGCGCCCGGAGATCTCGCGCAGATCAAGTCGCATCGCGGCCAGTTTCTCGGGCACGCCTACGTCAACCCGCACGCGCTCATCTGTGCGCGGATCCTGAGCAGGGACCCAGCCCATCCCATCGATCGCAAGCTCATCGACACTCGCTTGCGCGCCGCGCTCACGTTGCGGGCGCGACTCTACCGCGATCCTTACTACCGCCTCGTTTTCGGGGAATCCGACGGTCTGCCGGGTCTGGTGCTGGACCGCTACGGCGATGTGGTCGTGGGACAGATCGCAACCGCCGGCATGGAGGCATTGAAGAAGACGGTGGCCGAGGCGGTGCGCGCGCTCCTCTCGCCGGCAGCTCTCTACTGGAAGAACGATTCCGCGGCGCGGCAGCTCGAGCAGCTGCCGCAGGTCGCCGCGGCCGCCTTCGGCGAAGCTCCGGCGGAGATCACCGCTGTCGAGGCTGGCATTCGCTTTGCGGCACCGCTGACACACGGGCAGAAGACCGGCTGGTTCTACGACCAGGCTCATAACCGGGCGCGTCTCGTGGGCTATCTCTGGCCTCGGGCACGGGTTCTGGACGTCTGCAGCTATGTGGGCGCCTGGAGCATCACCGCGCTGAAGGCGGGTGCCGCAACGGCAAGCTGCGTCGATTCCTCGGAGACTGCGCTCGATTTCGCGCGCCGCAATGCGCAGGCGAACGGCGTCGCGCTGGAGACGATTCGCGCGGACGCTTTCGACGCGATGAAGGCGCTGCACGATCGGGGTGAGCGCTTCGACGTCGTGGTGCTCGATCCGCCGGCCTTCATCAAGCGCAAGAAGGATATCCCGCAGGGGCAGGCGGCATACCGCAAGCTCAACCAGCTCGCGCTCGCCCTCATCGAAGGCGAAGGACTGCTCGTCTCCTGCTCCTGCTCGTATCACCTCGCGCCCGAGGACCTGGTGGCGGCCATCCAGACGGCCGCCCGCCACAGCGGCCGCTTCGTGCAGATACTGGAGTCCGGCGGTCAGTCGCCCGACCATCCGGTGCATCCGGCCATTCCCGAAACGCGGTATCTGAAGGCTTTCTACTGCCGCGTGACGCGTGAGGTCGGCTAAACTTCGCCGCCATGATCCCGTACCCGGACATCAACCCGATCGCCTTTCGGCTGGGGCCGATCAAGGTGCACTGGTACGGCATCATGTACCTGTTCGGGTTCGGCTCCGGGTGGCTGCTCGCGCGCCGGCGGGCCGCTCAGCCGGGCTCCACCTGGAAGCCCGTGGACGTCGACGATCTCGTCTTCTTTGCCATGGTGGGCGGCATCCTCGGCGGCCGGCTCGGTTATGTGCTGATCTACGGCCTCAGCTTCTGGACGGCGCAGAACCCGTGGTACCCGTTCGAGGTCTGGGACGGCGGCATGTCCATTCACGGCGGTTTCATCGGCGCGATCACCGCCCTGGCGCTGTTCGCATGGCGGCGCCGCCGCAGCGTCGCCGATGTTTTCGACTTCGCGGTGCCTCTGCCGGAGCCCGGTCTCTTCTTCGGCCGCATGGGCAATTTCATCAACGGGGAGCTGTGGGGCAAGACGACAACCCTCCCCTGGGGCTTCATCGTCGACCCGCGGCACGTGCATTCCTCTCAGGCGAGCAATGCGCTCTCGTACTGCGCGACGTACGGGATTGCGCCCTGCATTCTGCACGTGCAGCCCTCGCAGCTCTACGAGGGCTTCCTCGAGGGCGTCATCCTCTTCACCGTTATCTGGTGGTTCACCGCCAGGTCGCGCCCGCGCCTGGCTCCTTCGGGCCTCTTCCTGTTGCTGTACGGTACCTTTCGCTTCGCCGTCGAGTTCGTGCGCATGCCGGATCCGCAGATCGGTTATCTCGCCTGGGGCTGGCTCACGATGGGCCAGGTCCTGTCGCTGCCCATGATTCTCATCGGCGCCGCCCTGTTGACTTACGCCTACACCGCCCGCGCGCGCTCGGGTAACTTCGCCACCGCGCAGTGAGCCGCGCAAGATGAAACCCTACCTCGACCTGATGCGCCGCATCCTGGAGAGCGGCGCGCCCAAGGGTGACCGCACCGGCACCGGTACGCTGTCACTTTTCGGCGAGCAGCTGCGCTTCGATCTGTCGCAGGGCTTCCCGCTCGTCACCACGAAGCGTATCCACCTGCGCTCGGTCATCTGCGAGCTGCTCTGGTTTCTCAGGGGCGACACCAACGTCGCCTGGCTGCGCGATCAGGGAGTCAGCATCTGGGACGAGTGGGCCGACGAGCGCGGCGAGCTGGGGCCGGTCTATGGCAAGCAGTGGCGCGCATGGCTGGCGCCCGACGGGCGCACCATCGATCAGATCCGCATGGCGCTCGAGCAGCTGCGTGGCAGTCCCGATTCCCGCCGCATCCTGGTGAGCGCGTGGAACGTGGGCGAGCTCGAGCAGATGCACCTCATGCCGTGCCACGCGCTCTTTCAGTTCTATGTGGCCAACGGCAGGCTGTCCTGTCAGCTCTATCAGCGCAGCGCCGATGTGTTCCTCGGCGTGCCGTTCAACATCGCGAGCTACGCCCTGCTCACCCACATGTTCGCCCAGCAATGCGACCTCGAGCCTGGCGAATTCATCTGGACGGGCGGCGACTGCCACCTCTATCGCAATCATCTCGAGCAAGCGAAACTGCAGCTCGCGCGCCCTCCCTTCGCGTCGCCGCGGCTCAACCTCCGGCGCCGCCCCGCAACCCTGTTCGACTACACCTTCGAGGATTTCGAGTTCGTGGGCTACCAGCATCATCCCCCCATTGCCGCTCCTGTGGCGGTCTGACATGACGCGGCAACCATTGTTCGAAGTGCGCCGCTCTCCCGTCCATGGCATGGGCGCTTTCGCCCTGCGCCGCATCCGCAAGGGCACTCGCATCGTCGAATATCTCGGCGAGCGGGTATCGCACGAGGAGGCCGACCGGCGCTACGAGGACAAGGACGCGGCGGACGCCCATACCTTCCTCTTCATCGTCGACTCGAAGACCGTAATCGACGCGGGCGTCGACGGCAACGACGCACGGTTCTTCAACCATTCCTGCAAGCCCAACTGCGAGTCGGTGATCGAGAATCGCCGCGTATTCATCGAGGCCACCCGCACCATCCAGCCCGGCGAGGAAATGACCTACGACTATCAGATCCAACGCGAGGTCGACGATCCGCCGGGCATAGAGCAGGTATTCGCCTGCCGTTGCGGCTTCCCGGAGTGCCGCGGCACCATGCTGTGGCCGCCGGATCCGCCGAAGCGGGCGCCGAAGCGGCAACGCAAGGCAAGCAAGCGTGCACGGCCCGACCGTGACGCGAGGAAACGCCGGACGGACACTGGGCGCGCGCGCGGCACTGTCCGGAAGTCCTCGCGGCGCCGCTGAAGGCGCGCGGCGCGTACCTCATGAGCCACTCCAGTCGCTGGAGCCTGACGGCGGTCATCGGCGCGCTCGGCGTCGTCTATGGCGACATCGGCACGAGCCCGTTGTATGCGCTCGATGCGACACTGACCGTGGCCGGCCGTTTCGACAGCGAGCTGGTGCTCGGCGCGCTGTCCCTCATTCTCTGGGCGCTGACGATCTCCGTCACCATCAAGTATGTCAGCGTCATCATGCGCGCGGACAATGATGGGGAAGGGGGCATCCTGGCGATGTTCGCGCTGGCGCAGCGCCAGATCATCGCCGGCAGTCTCTGGGCGCGTGTCGCGCTGTGGCTGGCGCTCGCCGGAACGGCCTTCTTTTTCTGCGATTCTCTCATCACGCCAGCCGTCTCCGTGTTGAGCGCCGTCGAGGGCCTGGAGGTCCTGAACCCGCAGCTCAAGAGCGCAGTGGTTCCGGTCACCATCGGCGTGATCGTGGGTCTCTTTGCCTATCAACGTCGCGGTACGGCGCGTATCGGCAGTCTCTTCGGTCCCGTCATGGTGGTGTGGTTCGTGGTGATCGGGCTCACCGGCGCGGCCGCGATCCGGCGCGATCCGGTCGTGCTCGCCGCGGTCAATCCGCTCTACGGGATAGAGCTCCTGACGCACCGTCCCGGTGTCGCGCTCGCGATCATCGGCGCGGTGTTCCTCGCCGTGACCGGCGGCGAGGCGCTCTATGCCGACATGGGACAATTCGGCAAGGAGCCGGTGCGGCTCGGCTGGTTCGTACTCGTGTGGCCGGCACTCATACTCAACTACTTCGGGCAGGGCGCACTGCTTCTCGCCCAGGGGAAATACCTGCCGCAGGCCCTCTACCTGCTCGTGCCCCCGCCGGCGCGGCCCTGGATGGTGATCCTGGCGACCGCGGCGACCGTCATCGCCTCGCAAGCGGTCATCTCCGGAGCGTTCTCCATGGCGCGCCAGGCAGTGCAGCTCGATCTGCTGCCGCGGATTCGCGTCCTGCAGACTTCCGCCACCGAGCAGGGGCAGATCTACCTTCCTGTGGTCAACTGGCTGGTGTTCCTCGCGGTGATCGCCTTCGTGGTCGGCTTTGGCTCATCGGAGGCTCTGACGGGCGCTTACGGCGCGGCCGTGGTCGGCACCATGCTGGTCACGACGATTCTGGGGTCCTTCGTGGCGGTGACCCAGTGGAGCTGGTCGAAGTGGTCCGTGGGCAGCCTGTTCGGCCTGCTGATGATCGTCGACACGATCTTCGTCGCTCGGCAACATGACCAAAGTGCCGAGTGGCGGCTGGATTCCACTCGCGCTGGCGGCGATCCTGTTCACGGTCTTCATGACCTGGCGCAGCGGACGGCTGGAGCTGCGGGCCGCGCTCGCCAGGATGGCAGTGCCGCGAGCCGATCTGCCGAAGCTGATCGCCGGAACGTATCGCGTCCAGGGCACCGGAGTCTTTCTCGCCAGCGACCCGAACATCGTACCTTCGGCGCTGATCCGCAACATCGAGCACAATGGCGTCGCGCACGAGCGGCTGATCATTCTCAATGTGGAGGTGATGCGCACGCCGCGGCAGGACCCGGTGCGGCGCGTCGAGATCGAGGAATCGCTGCCCGGCGTCTACCTGGTCCACGCGCGCTTCGGGTTCATGGAGACACCGGACGTCGGTGAGGCGCTGAAGTCCTGCAGAGTTCGCGGGTTGCGGGTGTTCACCGAGGACAGCTCATTCTTCGTCGGCCAGCACATCGTGCGCGCGCGGCCGCTGCCCGGCTGGAGAGGACTGCAAAGGCGCCTCTTTGCCTTTATGCAAAAGCACAGCACGCAGGCGGCGGAATTCTTCCGCATGCCGTTCCGCGGTGTGGTCGTCCTCAACACCGTGGTCGAGATCTGACACCGCGCCGCGGCGGCCGCGCACCATGATCCTGCAGCAACCTCTCATCTCTCTCGTCGCCGCCATGGCGGAGAACGGCACCATCGGGCGTGACGACGGCCTGCCCTGGCGGCTTCCGGACGACCTCAAGCGGTTCAAGGCCCTGACGATGGGCAAGCTCGTGTTGATGGGGCGCAAGACCTACGAGTCGATCGGCAAGCCGCTTCCGGGGCGCACCAATCTCGTGCTCACGCGCAACCGGGAGTGGCGGGCGGAGGGTGTGGTCGTCGTGCGCTCGCTCGGGCAGGCGCTCGGCATCGCTCGCGACGCCGAAGAGCTGGTGGCGATCGGAGGCGCTGAGATCTATCGGCTGCTCATGCCTTTCGCGCGCCGCATTTACCTCACGCTGGTGCACGCGGAGATTCCTGGCGACACGTTCTTTCCGGATTTCGATCCCACGCAGTGGGCCGACGTCGAGTGCCACAGTTACCCGGCCGACGAGCGCAACGCGTACGCCTTCACTTTCGTGACGCTGGAGCGCAAGAGCGACCCGCAGGCGCCGGGCAACTATTGACGCCGGAACATATCCTTCAGTCTGTTGAAGAAGGAGCCGGAGTGCATGTGTCGCAACAGCTGCGACCACTTGTCCTCCGCGAGCAGCTTCCGCGCCAGCTCCGTCTCTTCCTTCTGCATCAGCTCCAGGACTCTGGTGTCTTCGTCAGCCTCGAGCCAGTAGCCGTGCTGGTTCGGACAGAACTCCATCTCGAGATCGTAGAACCGGTAGTGAAACCGCTGTAGGCAGGCGGCGCATTCCGGGCACTTGTCGGTCGTGGCGTCCGAGCTGAACACCAGAGTTCCCTTCCAGCGGTCGCCGAAATCGAAGACTTCGTCCTCGAGCTGGTCGAGCTCGTCGTGCTCGAACCACATTCCCCTGCAGGAGGGACAGCAATTGACCTGGAGCTTGTGCCGCTCCACTGGTTTCAGGTCCACACCGCACCTTGGACACTTCACCGGAACCTCCACTGGCTGCGCCCGCCGGACGATCATGGCATTCAACCGGCGGCGCGGCCAGAGGATCCCGGCCGTGCCTCTGACTTGCATATGAATCAATATTGATATATTCTTTCCACAGAAAGGCGATCACATGGTCCGGCCCGCACCCAATAGCCAAAGCGCCGCCACGGTCCTGTCGAAGGCGACGGCGCGCGCGGCCGAGCAGCTGGATGTACGCCAGGCACAGCTTGCCAAGGTGCTGGGCCTCAGCGCCGCGACGACATCGCGATTGGCATCGGGCAGCTGGCTGCTACCGGAGGGCAGCAAGGCTTGGGAGCTTGCGGCGGCGTTCGTGCGCCTCTACCGCTCCCTTGCCGCCATCACGGGTGGCAAAGCGCAGGCCATGCGCGATTGGCTGCACGCCGCCAACGACGCGCTGGGTGGCGAGCCGGCCCAGCTCATTCTGACGGCCGAAGGACTCTTCCATGTCATCCAGTACCTGGACGCCGCGCGCGGTCGCATCTGAATCGAAACCGTGCGAGCTGACGCTTTGGCGCGCCGTCGAGGCGCAGCACGTGGTTGCTACGCGTGCTCTGGTCGACAGCCTCGCCGAACAGGAGGTCCTGGAGTCGGTGCTCGAAGCCTCCAAGCCGCGCGTGCCGCCTGAGTGCGCCGGCTTCGACTATCTGCTCTACACGCCCTTCCGCTATCCGCCGCCATCGCGCGGCTCGCGGTTCCGCAGTTACGATGATCCGGGTGTCTGGTACGGGGCGGAGGCCGTGCGCACCAGTTGCGCGGAGCTCGGCTACTGGCGCTGGAGGTTCGTCATGGACAGCCACGGGCTCACACGGCTCGACGGTGTGGCACATACCGTTTTCCAGGCCGTGGCGCGCGGCAAGTCCGTAGATCTCCGCCAGGAGCCATTCGTCCGCGACCAAAGCATGTGGGGCAACCCCGAGGACTACAGCGCCTGCCATGGTTTGGCGCGGGTCGCCCGCGCGGCCGAGACGCAGATCATCCGCTATGCGTCAGTTCGGGACCCCGAACACGGCGGCTGCGGCGCCGTGCTCGACTGTCGTGCCTTCTCCGGCACGGGCGGCGTAAGTCAACGCCAATCGTGGTTCCTGACCGTCGACAGGCAGCGCGCCTCGTGGGTACGCTCCGGGTCACGCAACGCAGCGACCTACGAATTCCTTTTCGAGGGCGCCGCTACGGTGTAGGCATGCCCGATGGGATCGCCGACACTCGAATCGCTATCGAAGCTCGGTATCGAAAAACATCAGGGTGGCGGCGGCATTGCCGACGCGCTGACTGAACGATGCACCGATGTTCCCGTGGCCGGCGGCGCGGCGCGTAAGCAGCAGCACCGGCAAGCCGGACGTAGTCGCCGCTTGCAGCGCGGCGGCAAACTTGCGCGACTGCCAGGGCGCAACCCGCGGGTCGTTCTCACCGGTCTCCAGCAATACGGCCGGATACTGTGTCTGCCGGCGCACGTTGTAGTAGGGCGAATACGCGTACAGGGCGCGAAACTGCGCGGCGTCGGCGACAGTTCCGTATTCCCGCTCGTTGTACACGCCGTTCGGCCACAACTGATGGCGGAGCGTGTCGTAGATTCCGACGAAACTCACCACGGCGCGAAACTGCTGCGGGTGCTGGATCAGCTCCGCGCCCATCAGCAGCCCACCATTGCTGCCGCCGATGATCCCGAGGTGCCGCGGCGAGGTCCAGCCGGTCGAGACCAACGCCTGCGCCGCAGCGGCGAAGTCGTCGAATACGTTTTGCTTGGCCGTGAGCCGGCCTTGGCGATGCCATGTTTCGCCGAACTCGTCACCGCCACGGATGTTCGCCACGGCGTAGACACCACCGCGCTCGAGCCACGCGAGGTTGGTCCCGACGAATTCCGGTATGACGGGTATGTCGTAACCGCCGTAGGAGGTCAATATCGCCGGCGTGTCGGCTCCCTTTGGTGTCGACCGCAGAGCTATGACCGTCACCGGAACATGCGTACCGTCCTTCGAGATTGCGGTGACGCGGTACGTCCGGATGTTGGCATAGCCCGGATCGGGGGGTCGTACCGCAAAGACGGTCCGCACGGAGCCCGACGCCGCGTCATAAAGCGCCCAGCGGCTCGGGATGGTCCAACCGGAGTAGCCGATGATCGCCTGCGATGAACCAGCCTCGGACGCTATCGCGTCGATGCCGATGCCCATCTGCGGAAGCGGAACACGGCGGACGAAGCGCCCATCGCTCGAATACTGATCGACGCCCCAATCCGGCCCCCACAGCCTCGTCACCAGGAATCCGCCCTGAATGGGCGATACATCCTGCATGACCGAATTCTTCTGCTCTGCCACCAGGGTGGAGACTTTGCCGTCCCGGCTCACCGCCACGATGCTCCCGTGGTCGCTCTTGCCGAACGCCACTAGCAGCAACCGGTCGCCGTCGAATGCGGCGGCCGTGACGCCCTCGTCGGGTCCAAAGACCCGCCGCCACTTCCGGTGACTACGTACATACACCAGATACGGAGTGGCGTCGCCAAACTGGACCAGCGCAGCGGCCTCGTTGGCGTCGGGCGAAGTGACCAGCTCGTACTCCGCTATGGGCGAGAGGCCTTGCCCGAACTCGGGCTGATCGCTCGACTGCGGGGTGCCGCGGACATGATGATAGAGCGACGCTCCGAACGGCGAGCCGTGCGGCAACCGTGCATAGGTAAATCCCCGTTCGTTCTCATCCCAGGCAACGGCCGAGTTGGTAGTACCGCCGCCCGCATCAACGAGGGCATCCGGCAGAGTCTTGCCCGTGGCCGGGCTGACCACGTGAATGGTCGTCGCTTCGCTGCCGTTGGCTGCCGTGCCGTAGGCGAGGTACCGACCCGAGGGTGACGGCCAGACCTCCTGGATGGCCACATGGCCGCCGGCAGGATTGGTATCGACCAGGACGCGCTGCGCGCCGTCGGGCCACGCTTGCGCCACGAGCACCGGCTGGGCCTGCGGCGGCGTGTCGCGCATGAAGAAAAGCGTCCCGCGGACGAGCTGCGGCTCGTACTGGTTCGTACTCGTGATTGCCAGCTGGCGCACGCGCTCCGTGATCGAGCCGGCATCCTTGAACTGACCCATCACGCTGTCCGCGTACGCGTTCTGTGCGTCGATCCAGGCCAGTACCTTCGGGCTACGGGCATTTTCGAGCCAACGGTAGGGATCGTGAACGGTGACACGATGCATCACCGTTACGACGTTATCGCGAGGCGTCGGCGGCGGTGTCGCGGCGGCGGCGGAGAGCGAGAACATGGCTGAGATGAATGCACACCAGCAGGCGGAGTTACGATTGAAAGGTCGCAGCATGATTTGTCTGCTCTGGAGGCGGAAGGTTGAGCACTCACTCAGGCCCGCGCATCATACCGCAACAGCATGTCTGACCATGCCGGTGTCCGTCGCCGTCGCGCCTCGGACGGCCGCTTCTTATACCCGCAGCCCGATGGCGCGCATCAGCTCGAGCCCGTTGCTTTTTGTCACCACGCCTTCCCGCAGCCTGTAGTCGAATCGCATCCGTCCATTCTCCATATGATCCTCGAAGTGCATGTTGCACAAGACGCCATCGCCCAGCCCACCGAGCTCGGTCAGCGCCAGGTCGTGGGTGGTCGCCAGCCCGATTGCGCCTTGTTCGACGAGAGCACCCAGGACCCCTTCCGCGCCGATGCGTCGATCGTTGGAATTCGTGCCCTGCAGCATCTCATCGACGAGGAAGAGGAGCGCGGGCTCGCGCCCGGAGAGATCCTTGAGCAGGCGCAGTCGGGTGATCTCGGCATAGAACCGCGAGCTGCCTTCGCGCAGCGAGTCGTTGATGCGGATGCTGGCGCCGACTTGCAGGGGTGTCAGCTCGAGAGCCTGCGCCCGCACCGGGGCGCCGGCCATCGCGAGGATTACGTTGAGCCCGACCGAACGCAGCAGCGTGCTCTTGCCCGACATGTTCGAGCCGCTGACCAGCCAGACTCGTGCGGGATCCGTAAGAGTCACGTCGTTGCGAACGCATTGCGACTGCGGGATCAGTACGTGACCAACGCCTTGGCCTCGAAGGCGCGCACGGCCCTCTACGAATGCAGGGAAGGGATCGTCCGGGTGCTCGAAGCTGTACTGGGCTAGCGATGAGAGCGCTTCGAAGCGCCCGGCCGCGTCTGCCCATCCTCGAACCGACGTTCCATGTGCACGGCGCCAGCGCTCCGCCGCCAACGCCACGTGCAGTGTGTAGAGCATTGGTACCTGGAGCCAGCCCACCATGAGGTTTTTCCGCTGCTCCGACAGCATCACAAGGGTGGCGAGCCGGCCGATTCGGGCCGACGCGCGGATTGCATCGGCGGAGAGACCATCAGCGAGTGCACGCATCGGCGCGGAATCGAACCTTTCCCGCTCGATCTCGCGGAGCAGGCCGACAAGGGTCTTCAGGCCATCGCAGTCGAAGGCCCGCTCCGCGGGAGAAAGGATCTGCCGCAGGGGCTCCCTGAGCCGGTACAGCGTGATCGCTTCGAGTGTCAGGACCAGGAGTACGGGCGTCCAGACGCCAGACAGCGATCCAGCGACCAACGCGGCAATGAGTAACGCCGGCAGCAAGTATGCTGCCCACCGGATCCATGCCGTCCCGAGCGCGGCCGATGCATCGGCCCAGGCGAGCAATCCCTCCGGCTGGAGGACGGGCTCCCGCTCGCTGCCCAGCGTGCCGACGCGCTCTCTCAGATCCAGGCGGTCGCGCAGATCCAGGACGCCGGCCTGCCGCTGGCTGATTTCCTCCAGGGCTGCCGGTGCCAGGAGCCAGCGCGCGAGCGTCTCCTCGCCCATTCGCGTGCGCGCGCCACAAAGCAGCTCGAAGAGGCTGCCCTCGCCGAAGAGATCCAGGTCGGCGCTGTAGACATGATACACGTCGCCGAATCGCTCTCCCCGGTTACCCCCTCCGGCCCAGTGATCCTCCAGGCGAGCCACTCCCCGTCGATAGAACGCCGCCGCGCGGCCAAGCTGTGAGTGGCGGCGGCGGAGCGCGGCGTGGTACGCAACTGCGCCGAAGAAAACAACAACAGGCGCGAGCGTCCAGGCCGCCGACAGCCAGTGCTCGCCCCAGGATGACCAGGCCAGTGCGAGAACGACAGCCCCGAGCACCAGGCGCGTGGCGCTCACCCGCTCCTGGGCCGCTTCCAGCCGGCGCATCGCAGCTTCCCGTGCTGCAAGTCGACTCGCGTATTCCGGGCCCGGCATCACCAGCGATCGCCTACAGTCCGCAGGCCAATGCCAGGGCGCAGGGCTCGGCTACCTTCAGAGTCAGCAGCTCGTCGGCGCGCGTGCGGCCGAGATTGACCGCGGCAATCGGTTTGCCCGACTGCGCAGCCGCCTGCACGAACCGATAGCCCGAGTACACCATCAGCGAGGAGCCGACTACGAGCACGGCATCGGCCTGCTCGAGCTGCCGCATCGCCACATCGACCCGAGGACGCGGAACGCTCTCGCCAAAGAATACGACGTCCGGTTTCAATACCCCATCGCAACGAGTGCACGACGGGACCAGAAATTCATCGAATGGCAGCCCTTCCAGGTCCGCGTCGCCATCCGGCGCCGGCAATCCGTGCGGACTGCTCCATTTGGGATTGCGCCGCAGCAGCTCCCCTTGCACCTCCTCGCGCGGCACGAGGCTATCGCACTCCATGCACCGAACGCGGTCCAACCGTCCATGCAGATCTATCACATTAGTGCTGCCCGCAGCCTGATGCAGCCCGTCCACGTTCTGCGTGACCAGCTGCTGCAGCCGCCCCTGCTGCTCGAGTCGCGCCACAGCCCCGTGCGCGCCGTTGGGCCGTGCCCGCCGGAAGCGCCGCCAGCCAACCAGGCTACGCGCCCAATAGCGTTGCCGCACCGCTTCGCTGCCCATGAACGACTGAAAGTTGACCGGGGGCGTGCGCTTCCAGCCGCCGTCGGCGTCGCGATAATCCGGGATACCCGAATCCGTACTGCAGCCCGCCCCGGTCAGGACGAAAAGCCTGCGGTGTCGGGCGATGAAATCGCGTAGCGAGGCTATCTGCATGCAGCGGCCAGCTTACGCCAAATCATGCCCGAGGTGCCGCGGCGCTATACTCCGCGGCCGTCCATGATGAATCCGGAGGGATAGTGGAAGCCAGGCGTGTGGCTTTGATTACAGGCGCGGCACAGGGTATTGGACGTTGCATTGCCCTGACTCTCGGCGCGCGGGGATATGCGCTTGCACTCAACGACCTGCGTGCTCCCGTGGATACCCTGACTGCTTTGCGCAGCGCCGGGCGCGAAGCCATCGAAGTCGCAGGAGACGTCGCGGACGAGCGGGCGATCGCAGCAGGTGTCGGGCGGATCATGTCCCGCTGGGGACGATTGGACGTCCTGGTGAACAACGCGGGAGTGAGCTGCATCCGCCCGGCGCAGGACACCTCCACGGAGCAGTTCCGCCGCGTTCTTGAAATCAACCTGCTCGGGGCGTTCGTCGCCGCCCGCGCGGCGGGCTCCGTCATGCTCGCGCAGCACTCGGGGAGCATCATCAACATTGCCTCGATCGCGGGTCTGGTCGGGATCGCGGACCGGGTCGCGTACAACGCTTCCAAGCACGGACTCATCGGCATGACTCGCACGCTCGCGGCCGAGTGGGGCGGGCACGGCGTGCGTTGCAACGCGGTTTGCCCCGGTTGGGTCAAAACCGAGATGGACGTGGCAGACCAGGCAAGCGGTAGTTACTCGGATACCGATATCACGGACCGGGTCCCGATGGGTCGCTTCGCCTCGCCCGAGGACATCGCGAATGCAGTGAGCTTCCTGGCAGACCCCGCGGTGAGCGGCTTCATCAATGGTCAGGCCATCGCCATAGACGGCGGCTGGACGTCCGATGGCTCCTGGCAGAGCCTGCGCCTGCAACACCGCTGACAGGATCGGAAAAATGTGATGGTAAAGAGAATGCTCCGTCACCGCAGGGCGTCCATGCGGAACAAAGACCCGATGTGGCGCGTTGCCGGCGCACGGCTGCTTGCCCTGCTCCTGGCACTCGTCGGGCCCGTCCCGGCCTTCGCGTCGCACTGGCTCAGAGTCGGCAGCAACGGCGGCCCCGACAACAAAATCATGGTGGACACCGACTCACTGCGCAAGCTCGGCCAATTCACCTTCGTCGATATCATGACGGTATATCCCACACCGCTCGTGAATTCACATGAGATCGAGCTCGATCGCTACATTCAAAGGACCGCGATCGATTGCGCAAAACGTACCTTCGTCGCCGTGAAAACGACCGGCTACCTCAAGGGAAAGCCCGTGGGCACCAGTCGGGAGCTCAGGGATTGGCGACTCCTGACGGTACCGATGCCGAACGATCCCACTTCGAACCGAATCTACGGGATAGCGTGCGGGCCGGCCACGCCGACCTCGAGCCCAAAGCCAAAATGATCAGCGGCGCGCCGCGATATCCGGCGCACCATGCTCTATCGGCATCCAGACTTCGGGACTCATGTTTTCGCAAACTCCGCGAGCAGCATCGCGTAATCCTCCACCGGAGGAAACTCGGCGTAACTGTGCGCAGCCGGTGTCGTTGCCCACGGCAGCCTCGCCCTGGTCCATGTCTCGACGAAGGGCGAGAACCACGATACATCCTCGAGCATGGTGGCCCGCACGTTGACGAACTCCGACAGGAGGCGAGTGACCATCTCCGGCGGCCGAGTGAACATCCAGCTCATGCACGACGGACAGAAGAAGTGCCGCAGCTCCGGATTGCGCAGGCCGCCGAGCACGGGCTCACCGCGCGTGACCTCGAAGCCGCGCGTCGGGATGGCCGCGCTGAGCGAATAAGCGCTGGCACTCATCCTCTGACAGCCGGTGCAGTGGCAGGCCATCGTCAGGATGGGCGGCTCACTGATGCGCAACTGAATCTCACCGCAGCGACAGTGACCGGCAAGCGGAGGTGTCAGCTGACTCATGGCGCCTCGACTACGCGACCCGCGCCACGTCGATCTTGCGGATATCATCGATGCCGTAACGGAGCATCGCGAGCCGTTCCAGCCCATAGCCGACGCCCATGGCGGCGTGCCGCGTCGGATCGGCGCCGAGATGAGCCACGACCCGGTCGGTGAACACACCCCAGGCAAGCACTTCCAGCCACTCGCCGTTCTCGTCGACCTCGAGCTCCCATGCGCGCTCGCACATCGGATATTGCACCGGCACGATCTTGACCGATCGTCCGGGCAGCGCCCGATCCACCGACTCCAGCACGCGCCCCGTCAGTTGCCATCGATCGAGCTTGTCGCGCTCTTCGAGCCACAGCACTTCGAGTTGGTGAAACGCTTCCAGATGCTTCGGGCCGGCCTCGCATGCACGGTAGACCTTTCCGGAAGACCACGCACGGATCGGCTGCCCTTCATACCGCGCGGTGAGCAACAGGGGCAGCGTCAGGTCATAGCGCAGGATCCTGCCGGCATCGACGTAATGAAGCTCGGAGGGCTTTACGTACAACGCATCCTTCGCGATGCCCGCCGCAATATCCACGATCTCCGGCAACGGCATCTCGTTGAACTCCGGATATGCAGCGCGCAGCTGGCGCAGCACCTGGCCTACGGGATTTTCGGGGATGTCGGTCAGCCGGGGACTGGCGAGCAGCTCGACGATCTTGCCGGGCAAGCGCGCCGCGAGGGCCTCCGGGTCCACTCCGCGTTCTTTCACCATTTCGATCTCCTCAGCTTCGATGTATTGGCGCAGCCTGTTGCGGATCCGTTGCAGGCGCTTGCGCATGGTCGCCTCGGTCATTCCGGCGTCTGCGGCGAGACGGGCAAGCGACCAACCGCCGTGATATCGCCGGTCGCAGATGCGACGTTCCTCGGCGCTCAGCGAGAGCATGGCTGCCGCCAAGCGATGCCTCTGTACGTCGGACCAACGCTTCTCCGTCTCATCGAGCACCGGCGTGCTCACGACATCGTCCAGGTCGAGCAGCGTGACGCGGCGGGCACGGCGCAGGTTGAGCGCAGCGGTGATCACGATCCGCCGCAGCCAGCCCGGAAAGGCGGCCGGCTCTTCCAGGTCCCCGAGCCTCCGGTAGGCACGCAGGTAGGCCTCCTGAACCGTGTCCTCTGCCCCCGCGGGATCGCGCAGAACGCTCACGGCGACGGCCAGCGACATCGCCTGAGTGGCCTGAACCAGCCTGCCATAGGCCGCCACGTCACCGGCGCGAGCTGCCGTGACGAGGTCGCTGAGGCAATCGGCTTCACCGGTCCTGGTCATAGTTCACCTTAAGACACGTCATTCCCCAAAACGTGACAGGCAGGCAGGACGGAACGATCATACTTCGCGGAGTGCTATGATGTGTGTCAGCCATGGTCGGGTTGTAATGAGAGGCGTCAGATGCTCGAGCCCCGTCGTCACCTCAAGCATGCCGCATGGGTCGCCATGGCGGGCACCCTGCTGCTTCTCAGCGGCTGCGGCATCAATACCATCCCCACTTACAAGCAGCAGGTCGATGCCAGCTGGAGCCAGGTACTGAATGAGTACCAGCGCCGCACGGACCTGATTCCGAACCTGGTGGCGACCGTGAAGGGGTACGCCGCCCATGAGGCGGACGTCCTCGAGGCGGTCACCGAGGCTCGTGCGAAGGTGACTCAGACCCAGATTCCGTCGGACATTCTCACCAACCCGAAGGCATTCCAGGCGTTCGAGCAGAACCAGGCAACCCTGGGCGGCGCGCTGTCGCGCCTCATGGTGGTGACCGAGAACTACCCCAACCTCAAGGCCGACCAGAACTTCCTTACCTTGCAGGCCCAGCTCGAGGGAACCGAGAACAGGATCGCCGTGGCGCGCCGCGACTATATCCTCGCGGTGCAGCAGTACGACACCGAGCTCACCACCATCCCGGGCCGCTGGTACCACTCGCTCTTCTACGGCAGTTATCAGCCGGTCCAGAACTTCACGATCTCGGAGCAGGCCCAGCAGGCTCCCCAGGTGAAGTTCTAGGGGCGGCCGGACCGGGACGCGCGCAGCGGATGGCGTCCGTGAAGCAGACATGCCGGCAGTGAGCGCAAGGTTGGGGGAACGCGCGGTCCATTGGCCACGCTGGCTCCTTGCCTCGCTGCTCATGCTCGCGGCGATCTCCGCCTCTGTGGCGCAGAACTCGCCCGATGCCGGCATGCCGCCCTTTCCCGCACTCACGGGACCCGTCGTCGACGATGCGCACCTCCTGCCCGAGGATGTGTTCAACCAGCTGTCGCAGAAGCTCGACGACTATTCCCGCGCCAACGGCACGCAGTTGGTCGTGGTCACGCTTCCAACCCTCAACGGTTATCCCATCGAGGACTACGGATACCAGCTGGGACGCCACTGGGGTATCGGCCAGAAAGGCAAGAACAACGGAGCGCTGCTCATCGTGGACGCGGGCGAGAAGCAGGCGCGCATCGAGGTGGGCTACGGCCTCGAAGGCACGCTCACCGACGCACAGAGCTTCCTGATCATTCACGACATCATCGTGCCGCGTTTCCGTAAAGGCGATTACGCCGGCGGCATTACCGCCGGAAGCGACGCGATCCTTTCGGTGCTGGGTGGTAAGCCGCTCGCGGCCGAGCAGCAGCAGGTCCGGGAGCGCGGGGGAACCGGCTTCCTCATGTTCCTCATCCTCATTTTCGTCATCCTACCGGTGCTGCGAGCGATGTTGGGCCGTGGCGGACCCGGAGGGCCCGGGCGCATGGGGGGCGGCTGGCTGGGATGGCTCCTCCTCGGGATGCTGAGCGGAGGTGGCGGCGGAGGTCGGGGCGGCGGTTTCGGCGGCGGGGGCTTCGGCGGCGGCGGTGGATTCTCCGGCGGCGGCGGATCCTTTGGAGGCGGCGGCGCCTCAGGAGGCTGGTGATGATCCGCTTCTCCGCAGACGACAAGGCGAGAATCACTGCAGCGATCCACGCCGCGGAGAAGAACACGAGCGGCGAGTTCGTGACCGTCGTGGCGCGCGCCAGCGACCACTACGTCCTTTTACCCCTCCTCTGGTCGGCGGTACTGGCGCTGCTGTTTCCGGGCGCCTGCCTGCTCGCCGGACTATCGACTCGCTGGGTAGACCTCTACCAGATCCAACTGCTCATTTTCATCGGCCTGGCCATCCTGCTCCTGTCCGTACCGGGACTGCATCTGAGGCTCATTCCCCGGCACGTGAAGCACGCGCACGCCAGCCGGCTCGCGCAGGCGCAGTTCTACGTTCAAGGTGTACAGCTCACGGCGCACCACTCCGGCGTGCTGTTCTTCGTCTCGCTTGCGGAGCGCTACGTCGAGATCGTGGCCGACAAGGGAATCCACGAAAAGCTGGGCGAAGAGCACTGGAAGGGCATCATCGACAAGTTCGTCGCCCAGGTCAGCCGAGGTCGGGTGGTGGATGGCTTCGTGGATGCGATCGGCGCCTGCGGCGCCGCCATGGCGGAGCACTATCCGCCGGATCCAGCCGCTACGGATCAGCTCTCCGACGGCCTGATCGAGCTATAGATCTCAGCAGATCTCAGCGCGAAACTGCAATCTCGATGGTTCCCGATGCGCGCGGCATCAGAACCGCCAGGGCGATCGCAACGATGAGGAGCGCCGGGACGTCCCCCAAGAGGTGTCCGCGGTGTTCGGGATACACGATCGCTTGCGCGGCCATGATTGCGGCGTGCACGACGCTCGACCAGACGGTAAACCAGATCAGACTACGATTCGAGAGCGGATCTCGCGACGCCATGAGGAGAAATATTCCCAGCGTGCCATAAATCCCAAGAATCATTTGCAGATACAGGGACTGTCCCGTGTGATGCCAAGCCCAACCGGTCGGCCATAGGATCGTGAGCGGATAGACGCCCACCAGGAATATCAAACCAACCACGATTAACGCAACACGGAGGAATTTCACGCGATCTGCTGTATTCAAGAGACGCCCCCTTCTATTCGTCGATTTGACTGGATCAGTTTCGGTCCTACCCGACTGCCTTCCCCACCGCCTGCGCGAAGTACCCGATATTGTCCATTCGCAACCCGCAGATGTTGATCCGACTGTCGTCCATCATGTACACATGGTGCCGCTCGCGCAACTCGCGGACCGCCTCGACGTCGATGCCGAGGTAGGAAAACATCCCGCGCTGGCGCACGATGAAGCCGAAGTCCTTGCGCGGGCAGGTCGCCGCGAGGTGCTGCACCGCCGCGGCACGCAGCTGTTGGATCCTCGAGCGCATCGCGCCGACCTCGGCCGCCCACATTGTACGTAGCCGCTCGTCCGTCAGGATCCCATGTACGATGGCGGCGCCGTGGTCCGGCGGCATGGAATAGAGGCCGCGCGCGATCCGCATGAGCTGACTGATCGCCGCATCGGCCGCCGCCGGTGTGGCGCTCAGCGAGTGCAGCGCACCGGTGCGCTCGCGATAGAGTCCGAAGTTCTTCGAGCACGAGACCGCGACCAGCACCTCGGGCAGCTCCGCGCAGAAAAGCCGTGGTCCGTAGGCATCCTCCGCCACTCCTCTGCCGAGACCCTGGTAGGCGATGTCGATGAAAGGCAGCAGCGAGCGGTGGCGCACCAACGCCAACAGCTCACGCCACTGGCCATCCTCGAGATCCGCGCCCGTTGGGTTGTGACACGAGGCGTGCAGCAGCACGACCGTGCGCGGCGGCAAGCGATCGAGCGCTGCGAGCATGGCGCCGAAAGCCACGCCGCCGGTGGCCGGATCGAAGTAGGGATAACGCTCGAGCCGCAGCCCGCAATTCGAGAGCAGCGGCACGTGGTTGGCCCAGGTGGGCGTGCTCACATGTACGACGGCATCGGCAGCCGCCGCACGGATGAGCTCCGCGCCCAATCGCAGCGCACCGCACCCACCCGGCGCCTGAATGGTCCGCAGGCGCCCCGACCCCAGCGCCGTGTGCCCCTGCCCCAGCACCAGTCGCTCCATCCCCTCGTTGAATCCGGCGTTGCCCACCGCGGCGACGTAAGTCTTGGTCGCCTGCTTGGCGAGGAGTGTCTGCTCCGCTTCGCGGACCGCCCTCATGACCGGAGTCTGGCCGGCATCGTCGCGATAGACACCGACGCCCAGGTCGACCTTGCGTGAATCCGAATCGGCGCGAAAGGCGGCCATGAGGCCGAGAATGGGGTCCGGCGGCAGCCGGTCGAGATGCTCGAGCACGCGTTCTCCTTGCCGCGGACCGCGGCAGGAGATCGAGTTTACACGCTGCTCCGGGGCTCCGCCGGGTGGGGCTCGGCCAGGGCCGCGAGCAACAGCTCGACGAGCTCACTGTCCCAGATCTGTTGCTCCGGGCCGGTCACGGCGACATCTGGCACCATGAGGCTGGCCAGGATCAGCTCGCAGGCGCTGTCGGCATTGCGCCGCGCAAGGGAGCCGTCCTTCCTGCCCTGCTCCAGCAGCCGTTTCAGCCGCGTGCGCACCATCATGTCGCGCTCGTGCAGGCGCCGCTGCAAGGGATCGGGCAGATTGCGCCCGCGCCGGAACGACAGCAGGGTCCCGAGCTTGCGCCGCGCTTCGAGCGCGGCCACCAGAAACGCCGCCAGCTTGTCGAGGGCGTTGCCGGGGGCGGTCTCGGCGCGCAACAGGCTATCGGTCAGAGCCTGTGCCGTACGCGCGTAGCACTGATCGATGAGCTCGAAAGGGTCCTCGAGCCACTCGGGGGCGACACCGAAGGGCTCGCCGCCGGCCTCAACCGCGATGGTCGGCCAGGGAATGCGGTGATTGCCCCGCCGCGCAATCAGCCGCGTCGCCGCTTCGACGATCTGCGACCGGGAAAGCCGCCGGCTCGGAAGCCTGGCGGACGCAGCCGACCTGGGTGCAAGCTCCTCGTTGGAAGCCGGCCGGGAAGCGATCTTGGCGAAGTCGAGCGCGCTCATGGAGTCCTCCTGGCATGCGTCAAGCAACGCCCATGCCAATCGCCTGATGAACCATTACCGGCGTTCCACGACACCGTGGCGATTGACGTCGCTCAGGCGTGGTGCATCGGGCGCCATATGCGCTCCGTGGCGGTGCAGGCGATACGGGTCAGGGTCCGGGAGTCGAGTTCACACTTTTCCAGCGCCCGAGTCGCAGCGCATCGCGGGCGGTCAGATAACGCGGCGGCTGCGCCTGCATCGATAGCGGCACGGCGTCCGGCACCGCGAGCGGCGGGTCACCGCCCGCCTCCGCTTCGCCCACGGGGCTGGCGCCCGGAGCAAGACGCGCCTGCAGCGCGGCCAGCTCCGCTGGCGGGTCGACTTCCTCCGGTGTCAGCAACAGGCGATGGCGTCGCAGCCACAGCCCCGCTCCGGTGCGGCTCGTCAGCATGGTGAGCGGTACAGCCAACACCATTCCGGCCAGCACCGGCAGCAGCCACCAGATGTATCGCGGAGCGAATGCGAGGATCACCGCTCCCCACACGATGCCGATGACGAGATGCCACTTGTGCCGCAGGAGCGCTTCGAGCACGCCGATGCCGCGATCACCCCGTTCCTGCGCATGCCATGCCACCGGCTTGCCCATCAGCGTCGTCACGACGAAGGTCGTGTGGAAGAGCATCATTGCGGGCGCCAGCAGGATGCTGAAGAACTGCTCGATGCCCAGGCTGGCGAGCAGTCGCCAACCGCCGCCGAACCCGCGCCGCAATCTCGCGTCCTGCAGGGCGAGCAGCGCGCCGAAGAACTTCGGCAGGAAGAGCACGGCCACCGTGATCGACATCAGCGCCACGATCTCTCCATCCCGGTACTTCGGCCAGGTTGGAAAGAGCGCGTAGGACCCAGGCGTGAAGTACTGATGCCCGTGGACGGCATCCAGAATGACGACGGTGGAGCTCAAGAGCAGCACGAGCAGCCACAGCGGGGAGCTGGCATATGACAGCACTGCCGGTGATCAGGTGCACCCGGCTGAGCCAGTGCAGGCCCCGCATCGGCAGCAGGCCGAGGTGCTGCAGATTGCCCTGCGCCCAGCGGCGGTCGCGCGCCGCGTAATCGATGAGGTTCGACGGGACCTCTTCCCAGCTGCCGCTGTCGTCCGGCACCAGCCAGACCTGGAATCCAGCACGCCGCATGAAGGCGGCCTCGACGAAATCGTGGCTCAGAATCTCGCCGCCGAGGGGCGGAGCTCCGGGCAGGCGCGGCAGATCGCAGAAGGCGGCGAACTGCTTGCAACCGCAGGATGGCATTGTGGCCCCAGTAGTTGCCTTCGCCGAGCTGCCACAAGGCGAGGCCGCTCGCGAGCATGGGGCTCGACAGCCGGGCGGCAAACTGGATCAGGCGCGCGAACAGCGTCTCGCGGCCCGCCGGCAGCGGCAGCGCCTGGATGATGCCGGCCTGCGGATGCGCGTCCATGAGCCTGTGCCAGGTTCACCAGCGCCTCGCCCGACATGATGCTGTCGGCATCGAGCACGATGGCGTAATCGTAGGCGCCGCCCCAGGCGCGTACGAAGTCGGCGATGTTGCCGGCCTTGCGGCCGACATTCTCCGGCCGGCGCCGATAGAAGATCCGCCGCGGCGCATGATGGCGTGCCGCGAGCTGCGCGCCAGGCGGCCTCCTCCGCCGCCGCGATCTCGAGCTTGCGGGTGTCGGAAAGAATGAAGAGATCGAATGCCGGCTGCTCCGGCAGCCGCGACAGTGAGGACCAGATGACATCGAGGCCCGCGATGACCCGCGTGGTGTCCTCGTTGTAGATCGGCATGATGATGGCAATACGTCCGGCGAGAGGCCGGCCAGCGAGCGCTTCCGGCTTGAGCCCCAGCGGGTCGCCGCCCCGCAAACGTACCAGCATGCCGGCGAGCGCCGTCCAGAACGCGCCGGTGATCCAGACGAAGAGGACGTAGAAGAGCACCAGGCCGATGCGCTCGAGCGTGTTCAATCCGTTGGCGGCGAGAATGTCGCACATCATCGCCGTCGCTACCGCGGCCGTAACCAGCGTCAAAAAGAAAAAGAGCGCCCGGCGCCAGCGTGCCGCGCGGCGCACGTGGCCGGCATCCACGGTCAAGCTCCCAGCTAGGTTCCCGGTGTCCACTGGTAGTTCCATGTCTCGGTCAAGGCTTCGCCATACAAGTCCAGGTAACAACGCAAATCCACCGGATCATCACCCGAGGGTTTCACCTCCATCGTCACGCGCCAGACGCCGTTCTCGGGAATGCGCTGAACGGTGACATGGCTGATAGTACCCCCGTCCGCCGACACATCAGCATGCACTGGCTGCGATGGCAACAAAGAATCGAGGTCGCCGCCGGCGAAATCAAGGAGAACAAGTCGCATGCCTGACACCGGGGTGGCGCCATTCATTACCGGCCCGAAACGGGTGGCGACCGCCTCGCCGCCGGGAGGCCAGCGGTGGCCTGATTCCAGGTAGGCCGAGAGCAGATAGGAGAAGTGAAACGGCGCGCGCGGCGTCACCTGAGCGCTAGGCACCCAGTAAGCGTCGATATTGTCGTGGATTTCCTCGTCGCTCGGGATCTCGACGAGCTCGATGCCGCCCTTGCCCCAATTGCCGAGCGGCTGGATCCAGTAGCTCGGCCGCCGCTCGTATTGCGAGTCCGGATCCTGGTAGTCGGCGAAGTCGCGGTCGCGCTGGATGAGGCCGAAACCCTTCGGATTCTCATCCATGAAGCGGTTGACCTGGAGCTTGTCGGGATTTTCAAGCGGGCGCCACAGCCACTCGCCCGTGCCGGTCTGCATCATCAGGCCGTCGCTGTTGTGGACCTCCGGCCGCCAGTCATCGAACCGGCCTCGGGTCGACCCCTCGCCGTAGAGGAACATGGAGGTGAGCGGTGCGATACCGATTTTGTCGACCGTCTGCCGCGCATACAGCACTCCGGAGACCAGCACCTGGCTGATCGTCCCCGGGCTCACGTCGAACTCGTAGGCGCCAGCGACGCTAGGGCTGTCGAGGAGCGCGTAGATCGTCATGGTCCGCTGATTGGGCTGCGGCTGGACCAGCCAGAAATCGGTGAAATAAGGGAATTCTTCTCCCGCAGTCGTTGCGGTATCGATGGCGAGACCCCGCGCCGAAACGCCGTATCCGGCGTTGCGGCCCAGGGCCCGAAAATACGAGGCGCCGAGAAAGGCGATCACCTCATCCTTGAAGCCCGGCGTATTCAGGGGATAGTGCACAGCCAGGCCCGCGAAGCCGAGGTTGGCGGGCAGCGCGACCCGCGGCACGTCTCGCCCGAATGTGAACAGCGAAGGGTAGTACGCCAGGGCGCGTACACCCGAAGGCTGTACCTCGTAAATGTTGACACGGCGGTCGAAATTGAATCCGCGGTGGAAAAATTGCACCTCGAACATCGACTGGTTGTGCCAGAGCGCCGCGGCCTGCCTGAACTGGATCTCGCTGTACTGCTCGTAATTGAGGGCCGCGAGCTCGCGCGGCAGCGGCGTCGAGCGGATACGGTAGGGGCGCGCCGCGCGCTCCTGCGCAAACCGCTGCACCGTGGCGAAGGTGAAGGGCGGCGGCGGTGCTGGCGCCGGTGCCTGCGTCTGCGCCTCGGCCTGGAGGTGCGCCTTGGCCTGGAGGTGCCCCTTGGCCTGCACCTGTCCCTTGGCGCGCAGGTGTCCCTTAGCCTGCGGGTGCGCCTTGGCTTGCGAGTGCGCCTTGGCCGGCGGCGGCCGTTGCGGAGTGCTGGCGGTCTGACCGATCGCAGAGGTCAGCATGAAGAGCAATACGAGGCCGGCGGCCAGATGCGTTCGAAGAAACGATGACACCAATGCTCCCCGGGGCAATTTGCTCAGATCATCCGCTCATACCGCGCCCGGCTTTCGCGGCACAAACAGAACCCTCTGTCGCCATCGAGCGACAGTCCAATGGCTCTGCTCTGGTGGAATCCGGAGGGATTCTCGCAGCGTAACTCATTTGTAGTGTCTGAAAAACATGTCGGACGGCACTGACGCTCAACGGAATTATGACATTGGCGCGGGCCGCGGCGCTCGTGGGACCCAGACGACAATTCGCGCCGATCCGACGCACCCGATTGGGAGGGGCGCGCGCGGCACTGCACCGCACCGGTGCACCGACCGCTGAGCCAAGGCGTTTCAATCACGCAAGCTATTGATTGTTAAAGCTAAAGACAATTGGCATGGGGGATGCTTGATCCGCCCGCCCACCAACATCCTTCAGCCAGAAAGAAGGGCCCATGCAGAACCCTTTGTTGCAGCGAATCCACATCGCGGCGCTGTTCACCGCCGCGGGCGCCGTGCCGGCCGGGGCGTTGGCGGCCGATTCACCGGCCACGACGCTCGCGCAGATCCTGGCCAATTCCGGGATCACGGAGTCCGGCTACGTCGCGGCGTCCTATTACGACTCCTCGGGCTATAACACCTACCATCAATTCGATACCTCGCACGACACGTTCCAGCTCGATGAGGCGGGATTGCAGCTCGCCTACCAGCCGAAGTCCGGCTTCGGCGCCGTGGTCGACGTCATTGCCGGCGAGGACGCGAAGATCGTCGATGCCGCCGAGAGCGCCGGCGCCAGCGCCAACTCGTTCGACCTCCTGCAGGGATATGCCCAGTACGCCACTGGCAACCTGACCGTGCAGGCCGGCAAGTTCACCACGCTGGCGGGTGCGGAGGTCATCGCGCCGACCGGCAACACCAACTTCTCGCGATCGCTCCTCTTCTTTGCGGAGCCCATGACCCACACCGGGCTGCGCGCGACCTATGCGGTCACAGGTACCTTGAGCGTAATCGTAGGAGTCAACAACGGCTGGAACTACACCAAGATCGACTACGGCTCGAAGACCGGCGAGCTCGGTGTGGCCTTCAGTCCCAACAAATACTTCTCGCTCACCGCGCAGATGTACGCGGGGAAGGACCCGGTGTATGGCGCGGAGCGGACGTTCATCGATACTGTCGCGACAATCAATGCGACGTCGGCTCTCTCATTCGTGGTGAGCTACGATTGGGGCAAGCAGGAGACCGGCACCGCGACCCCGGACACGCTCATCGGGGGTGATTGGGACGGCGTCGCCGCGTACGTGAACTATCAGATCAACACCCAGTGGCGCGTGTCGCTACGCGGCGAGTATCTGGACGACAAGGACGGCACCACCGTCGTGACCGGCGCTCCGCAGGACCTCAAGGAAGCGACCCTGACCTTCGGCTACGATCCGGTGGCGAGCTTCGAGCTGCGTCTCGAGGGCCGCTACGACACCTCCAGCGAGCCAACGTTCGTCAAAGCCGTAACGCCGGTGGTGCAGTACGGCAGCAACCAGAGCGAGGTCGCGCTGCAGGGCGTATACAAGTTTTGATCACTCCGGGCCACCGCGGCGGACGATGAGGCCGCGGCCGGGATCGTAACCCAGGATAGCCAACGCCATGAAGACGATGAGAGCCCCGACGACCACGGCGCATGCCTCACCGTTGAACTGCTCGTACAGCGCGAAGCGGATCAGCTCGACGGCATGCGTGAACGGGTTGATCATGCAGATGTAGTAGAGCTTCTGGTTCGCCTCACGCACGGTCCAGAGCGGGTAGAGGGCGGACGAGGCGAAGAACATCGGGAAGATCACGAAATTCATGACGCCGGCGAAATTTTCGAGCTGGCGGATCGCCGACGATATGAAGAGGCCGAGCGCGCTCAGCATCATGCCCGACAGGATCAAGGCCGGAAGCGCAGTGAGGTACCCGATGGGCGGCGGTTGGATCCCCCAGAAATAGGCAATGCCCAGAAAGACATAAGACTGCAGCACCGCGACGGCCACCGTGGCGACCATCTTCGATACCAGCAGGAACCAGCGCGGCAGCGGGCTCACCAACAGGGTGCGCATGCTGCCCATCTCGCGGTCCCACACCATCGACAGAGTGCTCTGCATGGCCTGGAACAGCTGGATCATGCCGATCAGGCCGGGAGCGATGTATTCCTCGTAGGGAATGTAAGTCTGGTAGGGCGGAATGATCGACACGCCGAGCACGAAGCGGAATCCGGCGGCGAAGATGATCAGCCACACCAGCGGCCGCACCAGGGCCGCGACGAAGCGGCCGCGTTGATTGACGAAGCGCAGGCCTTCGCGCCACACGATACCGCGCAGACAGCGGTAATAATGTACGGGCCTCATTCGCCCCGCTCGCCGGTCAGGCTGTCGAACGCCTCGCGAATCGACGCGGCGTTCGTATTGCGGACCACGTCCGGCACCGGCCCCTCGGCCAGGATCCGGCCCCGGTGGAGCACGATCACGCGGGCGGCGGAGTCGACCTCGTCGATCAGATGGGTCGCCCACAGCGCGGCGAGTCCTTCTTCCCGACACAGCATGCGGACATGGTCGAGCAGGAACTGGCGGCTTGCGATGTCCAATCCAACCGTAGGCTCGTCGAGGAGCAACATCTTCGGCTTATGGACCAGGGCACGCGCGATCTCCACGCGACGCCGTTGGCCGCCGCTCAAGGTACGTGCCTTCTCATGCATGCGCTCGGTCAGGCCAACGCGCTCGATCTCGCGCTTGATACGGGCGGCCGCCTCGCGACGCGGCAAGCCGTGCAGGGCGGCGTGATAGAACAGGTTTTGTGCGACCGATAGATCGGGATCGAGGGTGGGCAGCTGGAATACAACGCCGAGCCGGGCAAGCGCTTCCGAGGGCTTCTGCTTGATCTCCCAGCCGAAGATCCGGATCGAGCCGCCGCGGTGATTGTAGAGCCGGGTGATCAGAGAGAAGAGAGTCGTCTTGCCCGCGCCATTGAGGCCAAGCAGCATCGTGCGGTCGCCGCGTTTGAGCTCGAAGGATACGTCACGCAGGGCTTGTCGCTGACCGAACGCGTGGCTGAGCTTCTCGACGACGAGCGGCAGTGCCTCCGAGTTCGGTGCGTTTCGGTCCACGGTTTACTCGACGGGCGTCGCCGCCGCAGCAGCGGCGCCAATCAGCTCCCGATGACGGCGGAGGATCTCCTCACGCAGCAGCTCGATGTCCGCGCTGCTGTGGCGACGATTACGCGCCAGGCTCACCGGAACGTCCGCCACGACATGGCCTGGCGTGCCGGACAGCAGTACCAGGCGGTCGGCGAGCACCAGCGCCTCGCGGATGTCATGCGTCACGAACAGCACCGTCGTCGGTCGAGCGTGCCACAGCTTGAGCAGGAGGTCACGCAACTGCTCCACCGTATCATGATCGAGCGATACGAACGGCTCATCCATGAGCAGCAGATCGGGCTCGATCGCAAAGGCGCGCGCGATGGACACCCGACGGCTCATTCCCACCGACAGCTGCGGCGGATACAGGTCCCGCTCCTTGGCGAGGCCCACCGCCTGCAGCATGTCTTTGACGACGGCATCGCGCTGCGGCGGCAGCACCAGCGCGATGTTCTCGTAGACCGTCCGCCAGGGAAGCAACCGGGGCTCCTGAAAGACATAGCCCACCCGCGCCGGCTGGCCGTCGGGTCGCGGCGCGAGCCGGATGTCGCCGGCAAAATCGCGGTCGAGCCCGGCCACGATGTTGAGGAACGTCGTCTTGCCGCAGCCCGACGGGCCGACCAGGGCCACGAACTCGCCCGGCGCGACCTGCAGTGACAGCTCGGCCAGTGCCACATGGGATTGCGCGCTGCGCGCGCGCGGATACCGCTTTTCGCGGATATCTGCCACCAGGGCCGGCGTCACTGGCGCCACGCCGAAGCGCGCCGCTCCAACGGCTGGAAGACCGCCCACTCGATCAGCTGCATGACCACCATGAAAGCGATGCTGTAGGCGAGGATGCGGGTCACGTCGAACTGCTGGAAGTAGAGCTGGATCTCGAAGCCGACGCCGTTGCTGCGGCCCAGCAGCTCGACGATGAGCACGATTTTCCATACCAGCGCCAGGCCGGAACGGGCGGCCGCGAAGGTATAAGGGTACAGCTGCGGCATGATCACGTGCCGCAGCGTCCGCCAGCGGCCGACGTGGAAGCTCGCCGCCATGTCCGCATAGCGTCGATCGAGCGCGCGCGCGCCTTCGCGCAGCGTCACCGCGGTGTTCGGGATCTTGTTGACGGCCACGGCTCCGATCGCCGCCGCCTCGGTGAGCCCGAACCACACATAAGCCAGAACGATGATCACCAGCGCCGGCAGGTTGAGCAGCAGCACCAGCCAGCTGTCGAACAGCGCATCGATGGTCCGCGAGCGGCCCATCACGATGCCAATCGCCGTGCCGACGACCATCGCCACCGCGAAAGCGGCGGCGACACGCGCCAGCGTGATACCGAGATTGAAAAGGAGCGGACCGTGGACAGACTCCTCAGCCAGGGCGACGAGCACGGCGCTGGCCGAAGGCAACAGCCTGCTGTGGATCGCCTCGGCCACGACCTGCCACACTGCGAGAAACAGGGCTATCGAGCCGATGCGCTGCGCGAGCGAGGATGCCGCCGTCCATGACGAGGCGCGCTGTGCGGTGCTGGCCACGCTCATTCAGTAATTCACGGTGTCGAGAAAGGTGCCTGGCTGCAGCGTCGCCCCGGAACCGACCAGCGCCTGACCACCGACCTTGGCGAAAACCGCATACAGCGCTTCGGCTTCGCGCCGCTCGTCCTTGCCCCAATGTGCCGGAATGCCGGCCCGGAACGCGTCACGCAGCGCCTTCAGCTCCGCGGGATCGCGCGCCCCGGTTTTGGGGCCGAGCCAGTTCCATTCGGCATCCGACGTCGCCAGGATGGAATCCGCCTGCTGCGTCGCGCGGACGAAGCCGGCCAGCGCCTGCGGATGCTGCCGTGCCCAACGCCCGGACACGACATAGCCCACCAGCGGAATCACCGTCTTGAAGCCGAGCTGCCGCAGGGCATCGCTCATCGAGAGGACCATCGGCAGGCCGCGGCTCTCCAGCGGGGCGGCAAAGTTCCAGTAGGTCAGCACGGCATCGAGCCGGCCCGCCAGCAGCTCCTGATTGAGAAGCGGTGGCGCACCGAACGACAGCTGCGCGCCGCGCGCAAGGTCCACGTGTTGCTCCTGTGCGAGCGCCTGCAAGATGATCCAACTCTTGTCGAGGGGGCTGCCGGCCACGCCGAGCCGCCGATTCCGCAGGTCGGCCAGCTGATGGATCGGCGCGCCACGCGCCGCGACCAGCGCGCCGAGAGCGGTCGAGAACGGAAAGAACGTCCAGTCCGCCCCCGCCGCCCGTTGGCGCGAAACCCACAGCCAGTCCGCTACCACGCAATCGACGCGGCCCGCCTGCAGCGCCACCAGCGTCGCCTGATTGCTCGCCAACTGCAACTCGTCAATGTCGATGCCGAAGCTCTCGTCGAGCTCGTGGTGCTCGATGACGTCCATGACCCAGCTCACGGTGCCGAATTTCAGCACCCCGATGCGCAGCGCGGAGTCCGCCCGAGCAAGCCCGTGCCCGACGGTGAAGGTCACGAGAAGCGTGAGGGCCAGCGAGCGGACGCACCAGGCAAGCAGTTGGGTGGCGCGCATGGGCGGGTCACGGCACCACGGCGATGCCCCACGGCAGACGGCCGACCGGAACGGACTTCACCGCCTTCTCCGATGAGACATCGATGATCGTTACGTCGTTGGTGAGACCGTTTGCAACGTAGAGCTTGCTGCGATCCGGACTGAACGTGAGCTGCCAGGGCCGCTGACCGACGAGGATGTACTTCTCGACCTCGTAACTCCTGGGATCCACCACGGCAACCCGATTGGCGCGCCCCAGGGCCACGAACGCGGTGCGGCCGTCGGCCGTGAACTGAATGCCGAGGGGGCCGATGTATTGCTTGTCGACGCCGGGGATCTGGAAGTCGATGACATGTACGATCTGATGGCTGCCCGGGTCGATCACCGAAACCGTTCCTCCGACCTCCGACGAAACCCACAGATACCGCTGATCCGGAGTGTATACCGCAACCCGCGGCCGCGTGTCGACCAGGACATTGGCCACGACCTGCCAGGTTTTGGTGTCGATGAAATGCGCCATGCTGGTCTCTTCGGAGACGACCACCACGATGCGCCCGTCCCTGCTGACGGCGAGTCCTTCCGGCTCTATCCCGACCGGGACCTGTGTGATCCATTTGCCCGTGGCGTAATTGATTATCGTGACCAGGGCGTTGTTCTCATTCGACACGTAGAGCTTGTCGCCGGACAATGACGTCGCCAGCGTTTCGGGGTCCGGACCGGTATCTATCTTGCGTATCACCTTCAGCGTCTTCACATCGATGACGTCGATGTTGCTCGAGTCGCCATCGCACACCAGCACGGCCCTGTGGTCGGGGGTCTCGATGATTCCCCTGGGCCGCTGATCGGTCGGAATCGTCGCGATCACCTTGTAACTGTCGCCGTCCAACACGGTGACCGTATCGTCGACTTCGTTGGAGACGAAGAGCTCGCTGGCACGGGCCCGCGCCGCGAAGGAGCACAGGACGACGGCAGATGCGAGGAGCGCCGCGCTGCGCCCGATCATTGCGCGAGACGGCATTGTGTCTCCGGCTGATCGAAGCCCAGGGTGTCGGCCGTGTTGTCCGGGTGGAGGAACCCGGCCTGCGGCGACATGGAAACCACCATCAGCGGCTGGGCGATCAGCACCGGCTGGCGCAGTTGCTGATCCCAGGTGCGAAACGTCAGGCCTTCCCCCTTGAAACCGGCGACCAGAAAGCCGTCCGATCTCAGGTATGCGCGTATTCCGCCAGGGGAGGTCAGTCTCCCGCGCATGACGGCGTCACCGACGATGTTGACGGCAAGCCAGCCGCCATAGTCGCGCTCGGTCATTTGGCGGTGCGCGAAGAGCTGGAATCTGTTCTGCATCTGCAGGGCGGAATACGACTGGAAGGCCGGAGTCCAGGACGTCGCCACGAGACCTTGCGTGCCCACGACCGGGCGGGCATCGAAGGTGTTGTAGGGCAGATAATCTCCGAACAGGTCCGTCTCGTCAGCGACGAAGAGGACGTCGTAATCGGAGCCGACCTGCGTTGCGAGAGGCATCTGCGTTTGAATCTGCTGATAGCCGGTGTCGCTGCGGCGTGAGCCGGGGTTGTAATCGTAGCTTTTGGCGGCGACGACGCGGGCGCCGTAGCGGGCAGCGGAGCGGCGAACGTCCGCGGCGTAAACCGCGTCCTGCGGCGTCGGTCCCTGCAGGAGAAACCACCGGCTCCAGCGCTTCTCCACCAGGAATTGCGCCAGCGCATCGGCCCGCATCGCCTGGCTCGGAAGGATGTGAAAGACGTTCGCCCGGCAATCCCGCTGCCGCAGGCTGTCATCGGTCGTCCTCATGTCCAGGATCAATGCATTCTTCGCGGCCGGCGCATCCGCGAGCTTCAGCAGATCGGCCGCGCGCAGATCGGCCACGATGACCGCGGGCCCGGGCGCGAACACCTTGCGGGCCTGCGCGGTCACGTCGGCTGCCGCCGGAAGAGTCACGACATACAGCTTGAAATGCCAGCCCAAAAACTTGCCGGTGGTGTTGATCTCGGAGGTGCCGTCCTCGGCGCCGGCCAGCCCGAGGTCATCAGGGTTGGTCTCCAGTAGCGAGGGCATGATCCCCGGCCCGGGATACGCTTCGCGAAGGTAAACGATGGGGAAGATGCGCGCAGCGGCGGGGCCTGCCGCCGCCGAAGCCATCAGAGAGTTGCTCACGCCGGCCAAAGCCAGCATGAGCAGCCCCGACATCCGAGCGGCGCCTCGCCCGATCATGCTCAGGTCAATTGTATTTATGACCCGGAGGCCCATCGTAGGCCGATCGAACCCAGGTGAGGATCTTCCACAGATCGGAATCGCTCTTGATCAGCGGACCCATCGACGGCATGGGAGCCACGACATTCTCGATGGTCTGCCGGTAATAACCGGCGGCTTGCAGCTTGTCCGACCCGAGCGAGACGAGACGGAAAAGCGTGTCGTCGCTGCCACCGTAGATCCAGACACCGTTGATCAGCGGGGGACACATGCCGCCGCCGCCACCGCCGCCGTGACAGCCGTTGCAGCCGTAGTTGAAAAACAGCTTGTGGCCGGCTGCGGCCATTGCCGCGTTGCCGTCGTACGGGTTATGAAGCGATCCCTTCGGGGCCGTCGCCACAACTTGCAGCGGCGGCTTGCCCGTGATGGGAGAGCCCTTCGCGGCGGCAGGGGTTGCGGCCCCGGCGGGAGATGCCGCGACCAGCCAGCACCCGGCTCCGGTCAGCGCCAATGTGCAAACGACTACGCCTGCGAAGCGTCTCATCATATTTACCTCCGGTTGTTTCAGGATACCGTACGTCGCCGCTCAGCGGCGAACGAGCAAATCGAGAGTCCGTACCGCGCCGAGATTGTCGTTCCTGGCTGCGATATCGCGCGCGGTCTCGCCCGCCGCCGACTTCATGTGCGGATCGGCGCCGGCCTGAATCAGCAGGGCGATCATCTGGGAATTGTCATGCGCGGCCGCGATCATGAGCGCGGTCACGCCATCGGCGTCGACCGTGTCCAGCTTTGCCTTATGGGCCAGCAGGGCGCGGGCGATCTCCATCGGACCGTGCTGCTGCAGTATCCGCACCATGCTGTCAGATTCCGGCGGCAACTCGCTCGCGACGACCATGAGCGGCGTCAGCCGGTGCGTGCTGGCCGGAGCGTTCACGTCGGCGCCCGCTTCGATGAGGGCATAAGCAGCATCGAACTGCTGCTCCTCGATGGCGAGCGACAGCGGCGTGAAGCCGGGAGGCGCTCCCTTCGCGATGCCCGCCCCATGGGCCAACAGATACTCCACGGCCGCGGCCTGATCGCGCTGCACCGCACCCATGAGCGGCGTCAACCCGTCACCGTCGGGGCGATCGACTTTCGCCCCGTGCTTGACCAGAAGCCGCATCATCGCGAGGCATCCGGCGCGGGAGGCCGTCGTCAGCGCAGTCTCGCCCAGATTGCTCAGTCCGTTGACGTTGGCGCCTTTCCCGAGCAGATAGCCGGCGCGATCGACGTCGTTGGCGATAACGGCGTCATAAAACTCATTGTTGACGCTCGCCCCTGCCGCCAGCCACTGGTCGACCTGGGCGCGCGAAACCGACCAGTGCATCGGCTTGCTCTCGGTCTCGGCTACGGACTGCATCATGTAGCTGCCATGCGCCGCAAGGTTGCCAGGGACGACACAGTCGGGGCACTGCACCAGCGGCACGCCATACTTGCTGAGGATGCCTTCGATCTCGGCCCGGTTCCCCTTGAGGGCGTTGTCGAGCGCGAACTTCAGCACCACATCCTGTTTCGGCAGGCCCAACCCCAAGCTGAATTCCATGGGGACGTTGTTGTCCATGAGATTGGTGGGCTGAATGGTGACCTGCGCGCCTTTCATCGTCTTCAGCCAACCCGCCATGGGGCCCCAGGCGGCGGCGATATCCAGCTTGCCGTCGACCACCTGCTCGACCTGCCGCCAGGGCTGATGCGCCGGGACCCATTCCGTGTCGCTGGCCACCGGCCAAAGCTGCACGTTGGTTCGAACACCGTGGTTCGAAAGCGCCTCACGCAGGGCGGATATCTGGAACACGCCGACACGCAATTGCTTCAGGCGGGCGTCGTCCAGGCTCTTGATGTCGAGGTTCTCATTGGTGCGCCAGACGAGGACGTAGGTCGTGCGATAGATCGGAACCGTGGAGAGGAGGTCCTGATCGTGATCAGGCATGTCGATCAGGATGTCGCATTCGTCGGCTGTTCCGAATGCCTGGCTCACGATATCCCCGTCGTACGAGCGCCAGTAGTAGCTCAGCCTGGCGCCCATCGCTTTGGCGAGGACATCGAGGATCTTGTTTTCGTACCCTTCCCGGGCACGGTCGGACAGCGGCATGTTGCCCGGATCCGCGCAGACGCGCAGGGTGCGGAAGTGCGCGCTCAGAGCGGCCTGCTTGGCGGCGTTTACTTCGGCCCCGTCCAGGTCGTCGAAGTCCTTGCCGGTCCACGGCCCCTGCAGGCCGGGCGAGGTGCCCGCGGAATTGGTTGGATTGTTGTCGGTAAAGGCGGGCGGCGCGAGAAGGGCGGTGGTCAACAGGACGGCCGCCGGCATCAGGCAGCGGCCCAGTCGCTGCATTAAAGGCATCGCGTATCCTTGTCGGAGACGATCGTCTGGGGCACCCCGCGCAGCCCACGCTGCCGCAGGGTGCCCCAAACCACTCTATCACATCCCTGAATCAGCTAATCCTGCAGGCGGAACGTATACACCTCGCCGCCCTGCGGTACCTCGTTGAGGTGCGTTGCCTTGGCCATCGCCGTGGCCCCGATCGCCCCGTACTTGTCGTTGAGATCCAGACCCGCGGTGACCGGCAGCCCGATCCAGCCGCCTATGCCGGCCATGATCGACACGTACTGATGCCCACCGATCGAGTAGCTTATCGGATTGCCGATGATTCCCGAGCCTAGCTTCCGCGACCACAGGATCTTGCCGGTCTTCGAGTCGACCGCGCGGAAATCACCGCCCGTGCTGCCGTAGAACACCACGCCGCCGGCAGTGTTCAGGGTTCCACCCCAGTTCGGGTACTTGTCAGGAATGTTCCACACCGTCTTTCCGGTCACGACGTTGAAGGCCTTTATGCGGCCCGAGACGCCCGGGACTTCCTCATACATGTAGACGTTGGCAAACACGTAAACCACGCCCTGTTGCAGGCTGGTACGGGTCTGCGGCGTGTCCTGCATGCACCAGTTGTTGGTCGGCACGAAGAACACCTGCGGATTGCTCGGATCGACCGACGCCGGCTGCTGATCCTTGCCGCCCATCGCCGAGGGGCAGGCCTGCGCCATCTGATTGACCAGCAACGGCGAGTGCTCGTACACCTTCACCGGGCGGTCGGTCTTCATGTCGACCTTTTCCGCCCAGTTCACCGTCACGTACTTGTGCGCTTCCAGGAGCGTGCCGTTCGTCCGATCGAGAACGTAGACAAAGCCGTTACGATCGAAGTGAACCAGCGTCTTGCGCTCCCTGCCGTTGATCTTCATGTTGACCAGGATGGGCTCGTTGACACCGTCGTAGTCCCATTGATCGAACGGCGTCATCTGGTACACCCACGCCACCTTGCCCGTATCCACATCGCGGGCAAAGATGCTCATCGAGTACTTGTTGTCCCACTTGCCGTCGTTGCACGCCTCCTGGGTGGGCGGATTCGCGCCGCAACGGTATGCCGGACTCCACAGCCCGGGGTTGCCTGACCCGTAATACACCAGCTTGAGCTGCGGGTCGTAGCTGTACCAGGCCCAGGCCGCGCCGCCGCCGCGCTTCCATTCATCGCCGGGATACAGCATGCCGATATTGTGGCCAGCAGTGCCGTATTGGGGATTGGCCTTGTTGGTCTCGCTGGTGAGCCCTATATCCTCGTCGGTGCCGTTGTCCCAGTATTTCCAAACCAACTTGCCGGTCGCGAGATCATAGGCTTCCATGCGTCCACGCGCTCCGAACTCGTCGCCACCGAAGCCGGTGATCACCTTGTCATTGGCGATCAGCGGCGCGTTCGTCACGGTCTCACCGGCGTCGGGATAGGCATGCTTGACCTGCCAATCCACTGCCCCCGTCCTGGCGTCCAGCGCGATGAGATATCCGTCGAGCGTGTTGAAGATGACTTTGCCGTCGGCATAGTTCAGACCGCGATTGACGGTGTCGCAGCAGGCGCGCGGCACGGCCGAAAGATCGCGATCGGTCTTCTTCAGGTAATTCCACACCTCGACCGGATGATCGGGGTCCGATAGGTCCAGCGCCTGCACGATATTCGGCCATGCGCTGACGAAGAACATCATCGGCTTGCCGCCGACGTCGACGACGATCGGTTGGCCCTCGTGGCCGCGCAGCGCTCCTGTCGACTGCGACCAGATCATTTCGAGGTGCTTGACGTTGGACGGCGTGATCTGCGTGAGAGCGCTATGGCGATCGAGCCACAGATTCTGGCCCATGGACGGCCAGAGATCGGGATTTGCGCTCGCATGCATCTCCTCGGCATCCGATCCCATTTGTGCAAAAGCGGTTCCGCAGGCCAGACCCGCCGCCAAGAGGATGGCGGCCGGCATCAGTACCCTGCGCCAATTTGATAACTTCATATGTCCCCCTTCTGTGAGAGTGCCGCCCAGGCGAGTGTGATCGCCCTGGCGGTCAAGGATCGAAACAAATAGCTCATATCTCCTCCAAATTCTTGGTTCTTCGGAAATACGGTCGATTCCCACGCTCCTCCACGAAAGACAACGGGGGGAAGCGACGCCTTCCTAGGCGGACATGTTTTCGGACGCATGTCGGGCACGGTCGCGTTGTCGGGGGCTATCAATACACCCGGCGATACCGGGCTGCAACCGCAAACCCGGCGCGGATGCGCCCGCGCGAATCAGCCGCCAAAATGAGCCACTCGAGTGTGTCAGCAATGGAACGCCGTGTCTCTTTCGCGAGACCTGACATTACGCACCTGTAAGGTGAGGAGTGCGCCGCGGGCGGGAGATCCCTAACACGCGCCCGCATGATCGCGTGAGCGCCCGCTGCCAGCTTCAGCGCTACCGCGAGCGCTCGCGCTACGCGCTACGCGTGCGCCGAGCGGGAGCCCGGCCGCCACCGGCGGCCAATGTCACGGTCCCGCTGCCCCCGGGTGCCAGAGAGCGTGCGCCCCCTCGCAAATGCCCCCGCCGTTCCCTGAGGCATGAGGAACCGTGCTATGTTTACAGAGTTTTACCGGCCACCTCCGTGGAGCCCCCGACCGCCATGCTGCCCAGTCCCACCGCACCGAGCTCCGCGTCCCCCGCCGCCGCAGGGGCGCCCCTGATCTGGACGAATATCCTACTGTTTTCATTGACTTTTCTGGGTGCGGTAGTGCTCGTCCCCTGGTATGGCCTGACGCACCATCTTTCGCTGGCCGCGTGGGTGCTCTTCGGCGTCTTCCTGATCGCCAATGAAATGTCCATTACCGCCGGCTACCACCGGCTGTGGGCGCACCGCACCTACGACGCGCACTGGAGCCTGCGCCTGCTCTTCGTGATCTTCGGCTCGATGGCACTGCAGAACAGCGCCTGGGCCTGGTGCAGCGGCCACCGCCGGCATCATCTCAACGTCGATGACGTCGACCGGGACCCCTACTCGGCTCTGCGCGGCTTCTGGTTCTCGCACATCGGCTGGATGGTGCGGGAATACCCGAGCGGCCAGGAAGACTTCAGCAACATCCCGGACCTGCGGCGCGACCGCATACTCGCGTTCCAGCATCGACACTACCTTCTGCTCGTGCTCACCACCAACTTCGGCCTGCCGCTCGCCTGCGGCTGGCTGGTGGGCGATCTCTGGGGCTGCTTCTTCCTCGCCGGCGTGCTGCGCCTGGTGCTCAGCCATCACTTCACGTTCTTCATCAATTCGCTGGCACACATGTGGGGCGAGAGACCGTACACCGAAGAGAACACTGCTCGCGACAATCCCGTGCTCGCCGTGCTCACCTTCGGCGAGGGCTACCACAACTTCCATCACGATGTTCGCGCACGACTACCGTAACGGCGTGCGCTGGTGGCAGTGGGACCCGACGAAATGGCTGATCGCCAGCCTGCAGTGGGTCGGGCTCACGCGGCGCCTGAAGCGCACGCCGGTGTTCCAGATCCAGCGGGCGCTGCTCTCCATGCAGTTCACCCGCGCGCAGAGAAAGCTCGCGAGTCTTCCGGCCGCGGCGGCACCATCACGGGTGACCGAGCTCACCCAGCGCGTCGCGCACGAGTACGACACCTTCCTCGCCGCCGTCGCGGAATGGGCCAAGGTGAAGGAGCAGTGGCTGGAGGAGAAGAAGCGCGCCGTCATCGAGCACTGGGACCACTCTGGTTTCCAGCAGCAGCTCAAGGAGCTGGAGCGGCGGCTGCGCCTGCAGCGGCGCAGGTTGCGGGTGCTGCAAGCGCAACTGGCCTGAGCGGCGAGGTCCCCCATGGGACGCATCTTCGAAGTCCGCAAACACACCATGTTCGCGCGCTGGAACCGCATGGCGAAGCAGTTCGCGCGCATCGCCAAGGACATCACCATGGCGGTGAAGTCCGGCGGCTCCGACCCGGCGTCGAATCCCACTCTGCGCCGCGTCATTCAGAACGCGCGCGCCGTCAACATGCCGAAGGACAAGGTCGAGGCAGCGATCAAGCGCGCCTCGGGACGGGATGCGGCCAACTACCAGGAGGTGCTCTACGAGGCGTACGCGCCGCACGGCGTCGCGCTGCTGGTAGAGACCGCGACCGACAATCCGACCCGCACCGTCGCGTCCGTGCGCAACATCATCACCAAAAACGGCGGCAACCTCGCCACCTCGCGGCAGCGTCAGCTTCCTCTTCAAGCAGATGGGCGTGTTCCGCCTCGACCCGCAGGCATCGACCAGGATGACCTCGAGCTCTACCTCATCGATCATGGCCTCGAGGAGATGGGCGAGAGCACCGGCGAGAAAGGCGAGCCGCAGCTGGTGATCCGCTGCGCCTTTGCCGATTTCGGCAAGCTGCAGGAGGCGCTGGAGGCGCGCGGCATCACGCCGCTCTCCGCGGAGCACGAGTACATCTGCACCGCTGCCCACGGAGCTGCCCGAGGAGCAGGCCACCGAAGTGCTCGCTCTGATCGACAAGCTCGAGCAGGACGAGGACGTCCAAAAGGTCTTTCACACGCTCGCCTGATTACGGCCGTGGCTGTCCGGGCACCGGTGGTGCGGGGCGCGGCATCTGCATGGGGGACATCGGCGCCGCCGGCTTCGGGGGCTGAACGCTCAGCAGATCGACATCGAATATGAGCATCGCTCCCGGCGGGATCGGCGCGCCCATCGGCGGGCTGAGATCGTAGGCGAGCTGCGGTGGGATGAAGAGCTTGTACTTCGCACCGGGCTTCATCAGCTGCAGTGCCTCGTTCCAGCCTGGAATCACGCGTCCCACCTGGAAGGTTGCCGGCTGGCCGCGCTTGTAGGAGCTGTCGAACTCCGTGCCGTCGAGCAGCGTGCCGCGATAATTGACGACGACCGAGTCGCCCACCTTGGGTGCGGTACCCTGCCCTGACTTGAGGACCTCGTATTCGAGGCCGCTCGCAGTCGTGACTACACCCTTCTTCCTGCCGTTGTGGACCAGAAAGGAGTGCGCCGCCGCATGATTCTTATTGCCGGCGCTGGCCCGCGCCGCGACGATCAAGGTGCGAATGTCCAGCTGATTCTGCTGACCAAACGTGCTCTTGCCGCTGAGTCCATCGCGCAGGCCTTGCATCAGCCGCTGGGTCGAGACATCGCTCGGCTGGACGGCTGCCCGGCGGAGGCTCTCGCCCATCGAGAGTCCGAGGCTGTAGCTGCCTTGGGATTTGGTCTGCGCCGGGCTCTGGGGCTTCGACTGCTGCGGGGCGACGGTCATCCCCTGGGCCAAGGCCAGGCTGCTGCAGCCGAGTACGGCGGCGGCAGCGACTGCGGCCGACCGGGTCATGGTTCGTGCGACAACGTGCTTCATTCGGGGATTGTATATTGGCCGGACGAGGGCTGCGGCTCTTTTGGGAATCACTCCTTGATCGTCATCCGCCAACTCTGCCGCAGCTTCAGTGAGGGTGCCGGTGTGCACCGGGTGCTCGACCGGGTCGATGCCGGCATCGACGCCGGCGAGGTGGTCGCGATCGTGGGGCGCAGCGGCTCCGGCAAATCGACCCTGCTGAATATCGTGAGTGGAATCGACCGCGCCGACAGCGGCGAGGTGGCGATCGGGGGCCGGGTCGTGACCGCGATGCAAGAGCCGGAGCGCACGCTCTTTCGACGCGCCCACCTCGGGTTCGTGTATCAGTTCTTCAATCTCATACCCGCGCTCGACGCCGAGGAGAATGTGCGCCTCGCCCTCGAGCTCAACGGGATCCGCGGTACGGCGGCCCGCCGACGCAGCGCCGCCATCCTCGCCGAGGTCGGACTCGGCGACAGGCTACACAGCGCCGTCGACCGGCTGTCCGGCGGCGAACAGCAGCGGGTGGCGATCGCGCGTGCGCTGGCGCACGAGCCGGCCGTGCTGCTGGCCGACGAGCCCACGGGGAATCTGGACGAGGAGACCGCCTCGCAAGTGCTGCGGCTGCTGCTCTCCGCGAGCAAGTCGCGCGGGACGACGCTCATCATCGTCACTCACGATGCCTGGCTGGCGCGCAGCGCGGACCGCATTTTGGAGCTGCACGAAGGAAAATTGGACACCGCGCGCGCCCCCGCGCGCCGCACCGGCTGCAGCTGATGCCCGGACCGGCGCCTACACTCTGGGCCGCCAGCCTGCGCCACTTCCTGCGGCAGCCGGCGCAACTCGCGCTGGCGCTCGTGGCGCTGGCGGCCGGTGTGGCCACGATCGTGGCCGTCAACATCGCCACTGCCAGCTCACGCCGGGCATTCGAGCTGTCGATGCGGGCAGTCAACGGCCCAGCCACGCAGGTCATCACGGGGGGGCCGCAGGGTCTCGATGAAGCGCTCTATGTGCGGCTCTTCAGTGACGCCCCCTCGAGCAGCGGCCCACAGCCGGTGTACGCCCCCGAGGTGACAGGCTATATCACCGTGGCCGGCCGCGTGATGCAACTTGTGGGAGTGGACCCGTTCGCCAACGCTGCCATGGACGGACCAAACGAGGACATGACGCCAGGGGCCGTGGGCGGCAACACACTCACCGAGCTGCGACAGTGGTTTCTCGAGCCCGGGGCGGTCGTTCTGGCTGCCGGCGCTGCGCGGCAGTTGGGACTGCGCGTCGGCGAGCCGCTGACCGTGGATGTCGGCGGCGTTTCGCAGCGCGCAGCCCTCATCGGCCTGCTGAGCGGCGACCGGCCCGGCGACGCCACGCTGATGCTCACCGACATCGCGCAGGCTCAGGAATGGTTGGGTCTCGCGGGGCGCCTCAGTCGCATCGATGTCAGGATGCCGCGCGGGCCCGCGGGTCGGGCGGCGCTCGCCGAGCTGCGGCGCGAGCTGCCACCGGCAGCGCAGCTCGAGCAGGCTGCCGGCCAGGTACGCGAGACGCTCGACATGACGAGCGCGTTCTCCACCAACCTCACGGCGATGAGCCTGCTGGCGTTGCTCGTCAGCGCGCTGCTCATCTATGGCGCTGTCAGCTTCACCGTGATCCAGCGCCGACGCACCATCGCGGTCCTGCGGGCGATCGGAGCTACCCGGCGCGAGATCCTCACCATCGTCCTCAGCGAAGCGGCGGCGCTCGGCGCGGCGGGAGCGGGGCTCGGCATACTGCTCGGGCTCGCGGTCGGCCACGGGCTCGTCCGCCTGGTATCGCAGACGGTCAATGATCTCTACTATGTCGTCGCGGTCCGGCAGGTTACGCTGCCCGCCGGGACTATCTTCGAGGCGCTCGGCGCCGGCCTCGGCACCGCGCTGGTCGCGAGCCTCCTGCCGGCGCTCGAGGCGGCCGGCAGTGTGCCGCAGCTCGGGCTCAGACGCTCCGTGCTCGAGGGCCGCGCGGCGCTCGTAGCCGCTCGGCTGTCCTGGCTCAGTCTGGCATTCGCCCTGGCAGCGTGCGGCCTGATCGTCGGATCTCACCGCAGTGTATTTGCCGGCTTTGCGGCGCTCTTCATGCTTCTCCTGAGTGTCGCGGCGCTGACCCCTTCGGTGCTGCGCGCACTGGCGAGACTCGCCTCGCGGGCACTTGCCGGCATCAGCTCCGTGGGACGCCTCGCCCTCGAGGATGTCGCCGCTTCCCTCAGCCGCACCGGTATTGCCGTGGCGGCGCTCGGAATGGCGGTCGCGGCGATGATCGGCGTGTCGATCATGGTGGAGAGCTTCCGGGTATCTCTGCGCGACTGGCTCACACAGACGATGCGCGCGGATATCTACGTTGCCGCACCAGGCCCGGGCGCCGGCAGCCCGGAGCGGCGAATCGAGCCCGCCGTGCTGGCGGCGCTGGTCGCAACGCCCGGTGTTGCCGACCACAGCTCCAGTCGCTCCGTCGTGGTGCGCTCATCACTCGGCGACATCGCTCTCGATGCTCTGCATCTCGCGCCGGGCAGTTATGCCGGCATCGACGTGACTGCGGGAGATCCGCGAACGGTATGGACCGCTTACGACCGTGGCGCCCTGCTCCTGTCCGATTCCCTGGCGTGGCGCCTGCACCTGCGGCCGGGCGATCGCCTCTCACTGATCACGGTGTCGGGACCGCGCGACTTCCCGATCGCGGGCATCTACCACGAGTATGGCAGTGGGCTCGGCAGCGCGATGATGAGCATCGACGTCTACCGCCGGCTGTGGCGTGACGACGCCATCACGGCACTGGGCTTGTATCTCACGCCCGGCGTCGCCGCGGCGAAAGAGCTTCCCCGCCTCCAGGCCGCCGCCGGCGGACGGCAGGCGCTGCTGATTCGATCCAACGCCGACATCCGGGCCATGTCGCTCGACATCTTCGACCGGACTTTCATCATCACAAGGGTGCTCTACTGGCTGGCGGCCGCAATCGCGGCGGTCGGCCTGGTGAGCGCGCTGCTCGCGTGGGAGCTCGACAGGCAACGCGAGGTCTCCGTGTTGCGCGCGCTCGGATTGACTCCCCGAGGCGCGGCGACGCTCGTCATGGCCCAGACCGTCTTCATGGGAGGCGCCGCGTTGCTCGCGGCGATCCCCGCCGGCCTCATCATCGCGGTGGTGCTCACCAAGGTCGTCGACAGGCGCGCGTTCGGCTGGCACATCGAGATGCATCTGCGCGGCGCGCAATTCCTCGATGCGCTGGCGCTGGCGCTGGCCGCAGCGCTCCTCGCGGGCCTGTATCCGGCCTGGCGAGCGGCCGTGGGACCGATCGCAGCCGCGATGCGGGAGGAGTGAGGGTGCGCGCAGCGGCTCTTGCGGCCACGGCAGCGATAGCGACGCTGGCAGTGACGCTGCCGCAGGTCGTTGCTGCGCAGCAGCCGGCGTTCGCGCAGGCGCTCGCGCCGCAGCCGCTCGAGTTTCCCCGGGATCAGGGCCCGCATCCGGACTACCGCCAGGAGTGGTGGTACCTCACCGGTAACCTGGATGCTGTCGGTGGCGAGCGCTTCGGGTTCGAGCTGACTGTCTTTCGCTTCGCCCTGGCGCCGGGCACCACCGCGGCTGCTGCTGTTGGTTCCCGAACCGGCGATGGCAGTTCTGCATGGCGGACGCGTCAGGTCTATCTGGGACATTTCGCCGTCACCGATGTTGCACGACATGCATTCCGCTTCGCCGTGAAGCGGGCTCGCGGCGCGCTCGGCCTTGCGGGCGCGCAGGCGAATCCGTTCCGGGTCTGGGTCGGCAATTGGCAGATCGGCCAGCACACCGTGCAGGCTGCCGGACAGGGCTACACCCTCTCGCTCAGCGCGCAGCCGCTGATGCCACCCATACTCAACGGCGAGCACGGGTTGAGTCGCAAGTCGGGCGAGCCGGGGAATGCGACCTACTACTACTCCATCCCGCGCGTTGCAGTTGCCGGGACGATCGTGGCCAACGGCCGGCCGCTTGCCGTGCACGGTTTGGCGTGGCTCGACCGGGAATGGGGCAGCGGCAGCCTCGGGCCGCGGGGGATCGGCTGGGATTGGTTCGGGCTGCAGCTCGGCGATGGCTCGTGCCTCATGTTCTATTTCCTTCGCGACCGCGGTGGTACCGAAGATCCCTACAGCGCTGGCACCTGGGTCGACGCGGCAGGTCACGCGCGGCCGCTGTCTCGGGATGACGCGCACATGGAGGTGCTGGACTACTGGACCGACGCCGGCGGCGCCCGCTATCCGTCGCGATGGCGCCTGGTCGTGCCGGCAACCGGCCTCGATGTCACCGTTCGCCCTGTGCTGGCGGATCAGGAGCTCGTGACCTCCCCCAGGTACTGGGAAGGGGCGGTCGATGTGTCCGGCAGCCGCGCCGGACGGCCGATCGCCGGGCGCGGCTACGTTGAGTTGGTGGGATACGCCGGAACGACAGCCGGATCGGCCGGAATCAGATGACGCCGCAGCGCGGTTGCGCAATGATTCGTGCCCATGCACCAGCTCAGGAGTCGATCCATGCGACGCTCATTCGCTTCCGCGCTGACTTTCCTGCTTCTCGCCGCCCCAGGCGCGCATGCGGCGCTGCCCAACGGCACTGCCGCGCCGGATTTCACCGCTGCGGCCTCCCTCGGAGGCAACACTTACACCTTCTCTCTGGCCGACGCGCTGAAGAAAGGCCCGGTGGTGCTCTACTTCTACCCCGCCGCCTTCACCTCGGGATGCACGATCGAGGCACACGACTTCGCCAAGGCAATGCCCCAGTTCAAGGCCCTGGGCGCCACGGTGATCGGTGTCTCCCACGACGGGATCGCGAAGCTCCAGCGCTTCTCGGTCAGCGAGTGCCGCAAACAGTTTCCGGTCGCCTCCGACGCGAGCGGCACGATCATGAAGGAGTATGACGCCGTGCTCGCCAAGTATCCCCAGTACGCCAACCGTACTTCCTACGTCATCGCGCCGGGCGGCAAGATCCTCTACTCGTATACCAACCTCGACCCCGCCGATCATGTCGCCAACACCATGGCCGTGGTGCGGCGTTGGGACAAGGCGCACAAGGGCGCCTGAGGCAGACTGTCCGGGATGGCGACACGCGGCGGCTACGCGGACCTGCCGTTGCACGGCGGCCGCGTCCCCGCCTGGCTCGCGACGCGCATGGCGGCGCTCGGCCGCGTCATCGCGGAGGCGATCGTGCATCATTACGGCGCGGACGAGCTGCTGCGCCGTCTCTCTCATCCTTTCTGGTTCCAGTCATTCGGCTCCGTCATGGGCATGGACTGGCACTCCTCGGGCATCACGACCAGTGTGCTCGGGGCGCTGAAGCGCGGCTTGGCTCCTGTCGAGCGCGAGCTGGGAATCTACGTCTGCGGCGGCCGGGGTCGCGCCTCACGCCGCACACCCGATGAGCTCACACGGGTAGGCGAGCGCACCGGGATCGACGCGGCGCACCTGGCCGGGACCAGTCGATTGATCGCGAAGATCGACAGCGCGGCCGTGCAGGACGGCTACGACCTCTATCTGCACGGCTTCATAGTCGCCGCGAGCGGCCGCTGGTGCGTCGTGCAGCAGGGCATGAGCCCGGTGCGCCGTGAGGCGCGGCGCTACCACTGGCTCTCCGAGGGTCTCGCCGACTTTCTCGATTCCCCGCACGCAGCGATCGAGGGTGCCAACCAGGGCTGCATCCTCAACCTCGCCGATGCTCGGGCAAAGGCCAGCCGCGCGGCCGGACTGGAGCTCGCGCGCGCGGGACCCGAGCGCACGCTGTCGGTGTTGCGGCGCCTGCAGTCAGGGCAGCCGGGCACGCTCAGCCTGTTCGCAGAGGAAGAGGCGGAGTCCGTGGCGCACGTCCCAGCGCCATTGCCGCATCTGCAAATGCCGGCGCGGCACGAGGTTCTCGCGTCGGACGTAGTTCTGCGTCGCCTGCACGGCGCGCTCGCCGCGGCAGCTGATCGCGGACCGCAGGACTTCGCGGATCTGCTTCTCACTCCGGGCGTCGGTGCTCGCACGGTGGCCGCGCTCGCGCTCGTCGCCGAAGTCATTCACGGCACCCCGTCGCGCTTCACGGACCCGGCACGCTTCTCACTCGCGCACGGCGGCAAGGACGGACACCCGTTCCCCGTGCCCCTCGAGGTTTACGACAAAACCCTGCACTTGCTCAAACAGGCGGTGAGTCAGGCGCGGCTGGGGCGCTCGGAGAAGCTCGGCGCGCTGCAACGGTTGGACGCGCATGCGCGCCGTCTGGAGCGCAGTGCTCGCGGGCCGAGCTTCGAGAGCCATATCGAGAGCGAGCGGGCGCAGTCGCCCGCGTTGGGCGGACGCACGGTCTTCGATCACTGACGTTACTTTCGCTCCGCAACCAGGAACAGGCGCGGATATGCCAGCAGTACGCTGCCGTCGGCGAGCGGTGGATAAGCAGCGGCGATTCTGGCGGTATAGATGGCGATGAACTCCTTGCGCTCCGCGTCCGAGAGCGGATCGAGGAAAGGCCGCAGCCCGGTGGAACGGACGAACTCGACGATAGCGTCGGCGCCGCGAAGGGACCGCGTTGGGCACCCAGACATCCGCGTTCGCAAACTCAAAGCGAACGTCCGGCAAGCGTCGGCGCGCTTCCTCCAGCATCGCCGGCGAGTTGTCGAGGCCGATGACCTCCGCCGCCGGATAGCGGGCCGACAGCAATTCCGTGGAGTTACCCGGTCCGCAACCGACGTCCACGATCTTCCGGACGCCATCGGAGCGCACCTGCGCCAGCAGATCGCGCGCCGGACGGGTACGCTCGTCCTCGAACTTGAGATAGATCGCCGGGGACCAGTCAGTGGAGCTCAATCTCGCTTCTCACGCTGCTTCTCCTGACGCTGCCGCTCGCGGTGCGCATGGCGTTCCGTAGTCATCCACACCACCACATCCCACGCGTTGTGGATACCGATGAAGAGAAGCAGCAACACCGCAGCGCCCACCACATAGAGGGAAACTGGCACGTCGTACGGCAGAATGACGCCCGTGACCGCCAGCGCCAGATATGCGAGCACCGGGAGCACGACGTTCCAGATCCAATCGGAGCTGAACGGCTTGTAGGCACCGGACGAGAACCCGAGCATTCGGCTGACCAGAGTCGCGCAGTAAATCAGACCGGCGACGCCCGTGGCGGCAAGCAGGACTGCGAGCGTAAGCGCCGTCTGCCCGGGAATGCACAGCAGCGCCGACAGCCACAGTGCGGCTCCGAAGTGCACCGCGGTCGGGGTGATGAACACACGCGTACCGGTGAGGCGGGTCGATGCCGAGCCTACATCCTCACCCCGCTCCGCCGAGATCGTGATCACGACAAAATTCAGTCCCGTGAGCGCGCCCGCCGACGAGCCCACGAGCGTGTAAAAGGCCTGCCAGTCGGCCAGGGCGAGCGCGTGACTCAGGGAAGGGTCCGGCATTGGTAGACCTTGACCGCCTATACGACCGTAAGGAGGCAACAGCGGTCAAGGCCCCCGTTCAAACCGTGCTTGCGGATTGCCCGCACACGGCTTACCAGTGATCGGTCAGCACACAGCATTACGCGCGCTCCTTCCAGGGGGTTTACCCGGGTAGCAGATGCTTCCGCGCAGACGATGAAGGCCAAGGTGCTCGAAGTACTCGCGAGTCCAGCCGCGGCATTCGCTAGGCCGCAGGCGGCGCCCTTTGCGCTTGTGGCACAAGGCACGCAACCGCCGCACAACGAACGCATCGACGCTGATGAACTGACGAGCGGCATTACCCGTGCGAAAGTAGTTGCCCCATCCCCGCAAAACGGGATTGATCTGGGCGATAACCGTGCGCAAATCCGCATGGCACCGAGACCGTGGGGTCAGCTCTCTCACACGTTGTCGCACCCGCACCAGTGCGCGCCGACTCGGCCTGCGTTGCAGGAAGTAGAGGCGCTTGCGCGCCTGCTCCCACACCCGGCCGCTCAGACGCTTGTGTAGGTGACAGCCGAGGAAGTCAAAGCCCTCCTTGCCATCGTAGAGCTCGACTCGCCTCGTCTTCTCCGGGTGCAGCTCAAGACCCAAGCGCTGCAGGATCACCCTGATACGCGCCTCGGCCTGCTCGCAGTCTTTCTTGGTGCGACACATCACCACAAAGTCGTCCGCGTAGCGCACCAACGTCCCCAAGGGGGCGCTGTGGCGCATCCACAGAACATCGAGCACATGCAGGTAGATGTTCGACAGCAACGGCGAGATTACCCCCCGAACGCAAAAGGTAACTTTCAGTTTGAACGTCTCATTGACGGGTGGCGGGCATTGCCGTTGCTTGACTTTAGACGTAAACGGTAATACATCTATGACATATGTCAAGAGCCACTGATGCCGAGAAGGCCGAGCGATTGAACGCCGCGCACCGACTCGTCGCCCGCGGTTTGAGCGTGCCGGATGCGGTGCAGACCCTGACCCGCGAGTTCGATCTGTCGCGTCGTCAAGCATACCGGTACGTGCAGGAAGCCCAGGCGATCGGCCATCCTGTGCCGAGGGTCGAGCCCTCGATCCCGGTCACGTTCAAGGTCCCCGCCAACGTCATTCGCGATCTGCGCGCGTACGCGGCCTCAAGCGGACTGACACTGAGCGCAGATCGTGGCGCGAGCGATCAGCGCCTTCCTTGCCGCCATGCGCAGGCATGGCTGAGCGCCAACGGCGCGCAACCCACTACGAGGTTCGCCTCGACTACTCCTTCGATCGACGCCTGGAAGCAAAGCTCGCCCAGGCGTATGAGCTTCTCGTCTCAGACCGCGTGCGAGTCGCAGGCCCGCGATGCCGCGTAATGGAGGCCAGTGATGACAGCAGCAGCGATCTACGCTCGCGTGTCCTCGGACAAGCAGCGGGAGGAGCACACGATCGCGAGCCAGACGGCGGCGCTGATCGAGTTCGCCAAGACGCGGGGCTTCCAGGTCCCCGACACCTGGGTGTTCGAGGACGAAGGCTATAGCGGCGCGAGTCTCGTTCGTCCGGGCCTCGAGCGCATTCGCGATCTGGCGGCCGAAGGCCAGATCCACGCGGTACTCGTCTATGGGCCCGATCGCCTGAGCCGCAAGTACGCTTACCAGGTTCTGCTCATCGAGGAGTTTGCTCGGCACGGCGTCGAGACCGTATTCCTCAACGCACCGCAGACCGCTACGCCGGAGGATCAGCTGCTCGTACAGTTCCAGGGCATGATCGCCGAGTACGAGCGAGCGCAGATCCTCGAACGCTCCCGCCGCGGCAAGCGCCATCGGGCGCAGCAGGGCCAGGTGAGCGTTCTGAGCGGTGCCCCGTATGGTTACCACTATGTCCGCAAGAGCGAGGATCGGCCTGCGTTTTACGAGATTCTCGACACCGAGGCGGATATCGTGCGGCGTGTCTACGAGCGCTACACGATCGGCGGTTTGAGCATCGGCGCGATCGTCCGCCAACTCAACGACGACGGCGTCCCGACCCGCAAGCGCCTGTCGCGCTGGGAGCGCTCGACCGTGTGGGCGATCCTGCGCAATCCCGCCTACATCGGCACGGCATGCTTCGGCAAGACCCGCACGGCGCCGCGCCAACGCATCACGCGTCCGATACGCCAACGTGGCCGCGTTGGATCGCGCGACAGTGCGCATCACGAACGACCGCGAGCGGATTGGATCGAGATCCCAGTTCCGGCCCTGATCAGCGAAGAGACTTTCGAGCGCGCCCAGGAACTGCTCGAGCAGAACAAGATCCTCGCGCGGCGCCGCACCATCGCGCCCAGCATCGTGCAGGGCCTCGTATCGTGCAGCAAGTGCGGCTACGCGTTGTCGCGATGCTCGACCCGCTCGAGCGCTCGCAACATCCACTACTATCGGTGCATCGGTTCGGATAGATGGCGAGGACTTACGAGCCCCGTGTGCGACAACCGCCCGGTCCGACAGGACCTTCTTGATCAAGTCGTGTGGACCGAGGTCGTGCGTCTCCTCGAGGACCCGCGCTTGATTCAGCAAGAGCTCGATCGGCGGCTTGCAGTCGCCCGTACCGCCGATCCGGCGCAGCAACGGGAGAAAGCCTTGCATCGGGATGTGGCGCGGGTGCGCAAGAGCATGGAGCGGATGATTACTGCCTACCAGGAAGATCTGCTGTCGCTCGACGAGCTGCGCCGGCGCATGCCAGATCTGCGCCAACGCGCGCAAACGATGCAGGCGGAGCTGCAGGCCATCGCCGACCAGGTCAATGACCGTGCCGCCTATCTGCGTCTCGCGGAGACCCTGACGGCGTTCCTCGAGCGCCTGCGGGTCTCGGCGGGTACCATTGAGGTGCTGGAACGTCAGCGGATCGTTCGCCTGCTCGTCAAGGACGTCCTCGTCGGTGACCAGTCCATCACTATCCGCCACTCGATCCCAGTTCCACCGGCACCGGCGACCCCCGGGCGGAGGGCCAAAGGGCGAAAGTTACCTTTTGCGTTCGGGGGGTAATCACCCCGCCTTGCGGTGTGCCGGACACCGTCCTCTCGACGGCACCCTCGTTCATCACCCCTGCCTCGAGCCACTGCCTCAGCAGCTTGAGCATCCGCCGGTCCGAGACGCGCCGAGCCACGAGCTTCAGTAGCTTCTCGCGCTCGATGCTGCCGAAATAGTCCCGGATGTCGGCGTCCAGCACGTAATGTCCCCCTTTGGCACCGAGCTTCCTCAGCGTTTCAAGGGCCATCGTCGCGCTGCGCTTCGGTCGAAAGCCATACGAGCACGGCAGAAAATCCGCCTCGAACACCGGCTCCAACACCAGCTTCGCCGCCATCTGAGTTACCCGGTCTCGTACCGTCGGAATACCCAGCGGCCGCTTCTTCCCATCCGCCTTCGGTATGTACCGCCGCCTCACCACCTGCGCACGGTACTCGCCTGCTCGCAGCTCAGAGCCCAGTTCCTCCAGGAACCGCTCGACTCCGTACTGCTCGACGTCGCGGATCGATTGGCCATCGACCCCCGCGGCGCCGCGGTTGCTCCTGACTCGCCTCCACGCCTCCTGGAGCACGTCACCTCTCCAGATGTGGTCATACAGGGCGTGAAAGCGTCTTCCCGGGGCACGCTTGGCTGCGGCCCATAGCTGGCGTTGCAGTTGTCGCACTTTCTCGCGCGGCACAAGGCCGCCGGGGTCATTAGGGTCGGACTTGCCGCCCATTCCCTCACGCTTACCCGCTCCGCCCGCTCGATCACTGCAGGGACCCTTCCCTCCCGCCGCGTTGTTCGTCACGGCGTTCGTTCCTCCGGCCTTCACCAGAGTCTGCGGTACTTCGATCCCCTCGGACTTCCGCTGCACGGTGCTCGACTTCGCCTTCGGCTTATACGAGCCACCTTGCCCTGACACAGGCTGTGCAGACGGATCTCTCGCGTTCCGCGCTTCCCCTGGCCCACGTGCTGCGCCCCCTACCCCGCCAGAGCCGGCCACGAGCTTCGGTACTCCCGTGACCGGTATTGCCTTCGCCGTGACATGAGCGGCTCGGCCCCCGGATTGTAAATTTGTCGAGGCTGCAGGCTTCACTTTAAGTTGCGGCCCGTGGGCTCGCTCCCCGCTGAACAGCTCTCGCCGTTCGGCGGGCTTCTGACGCCCCGCTCGGACCTGAAGGTCTCCCCTCACGCCTGGGGCCTGCTACCCGGCGCACCGACGCCTACCGGGGCGGGACTTGCTCCCGCTGAGAAAGCGCAGCGTATAACGAGCGCTTCCGCGCCACCCGCAGTTCCAGCGTTCGTTATGTCGCGACGCACCATGGATGCATTCTACCGTTTGGTGGTGATGGTCAACACCGGCTGTTGGGGCGGCGGCACCGTCGTGTAGAGCGTGTCGTGCCCGCCCGCCTTGATGGCGCCGATCCAGATGTACCCGGCCCTGGCGGCCCGGATGTCGTAGCGAAACGTATTCCCGCCGCGGGTAACGGAGCCTTCGATCCGAGCCGGACGGTCGACATAGACCAGGATCAGGGACCTGTGGGACGGGGCATCCACCCAGTCCATCGTGCCCACGGGCTCGATGCCATCGCGCTGCAGGGCGACAGGCGTCAGCCGGGCGAGGCGGGCATCGCGGGGCGTGATCCTCATGAAGCGGAGCTCGAAGTCGGTAGGCCCGAGCTCGCTCTGCAGCGCCTCCTGCGTGCGATTGAGATCCAGGGTGAAGCCGCCGGATGTCCGGCGCACCGGCGCGACGAAATCACCGGTGTTGGGCGAGCCGTAGAGGTCGCCCACGATGTAGGGAAAGGTCAGCCGGTAGCCGCCGGCGGGCAGCGGGCCGACGAATTCAATGGAGGAGTGGATCACCCACCCGGGATGGTGAGGCGCACGGCTGCAGCCCGCCGCCAGGACGAGCACCGCGGCTGCACAAAAGCGAATCACTAAGCGGCCCAGGGCCGTTCCCTGGGCCGCGAGGTCGAACGAGCCATGGCCCAGCGTCAATCAACGAGGAGGATTGGAAGGCGTTGCTTGCGTACCTTGGGGTAGCGGACTCGCCTGCGCCCCCGGATTGGCCGGCGCCGGCGGCGCGGTCGGCGGCGACGGCTGGCTCATTTGCGGCGGCGTGGCGGTGATGACCGCGCGGAACTGCTGCAGCTTCGCCTTGATGACGCCGGCGTTCTGGGGCCCCATGCGGATCAGCAGCTTCTGCCCCGCAGGCAGCGCCTCGAGCTTGGGATCCGAGAACTGATAGAACACCTTCGGCCGGACGAGGTAGATCGGGCCCGGTACATCCGGGGTGGCCAGCAGGCTGTCGATGGCGAGGACCATGCGGTCGTTGAAGTATTTGCCGGGGTACCCGAGGTTCTCATAAGCCTGTTGGAAGAGCGGGTACAGGCGGAAGTAGATGGCCGCCAGCGCTTTCGGATCCATTGCGCTCACGACCTGCATGACCGGCGCATAGCGGGCGTAGTTCTGGTCGCTGAGAACCGTCTGCCCGGCCTGGGTGTCGACCGCGGTGTCGCCGGTGGTCGGCTGCACCGGCCGCAACTCCGCCGCCACCTTCTTGCGGGGCAGGTTGTCCACCGTGACCACGATATCGCGGACGATCTCGTGCGGTACCAGGAACTTCGCCACCGCAGGCTTGCCGAGCAGTCCCGTCAGCGAGTCACGGACCACCGGATCGCTCTGGTCCAGCGGCGGGAGCGGCGCCTGTTGCTCAGTCTCAGGCGGGATCGGATGCTGTATAGCGGGAACGGGCGGCGCCGCGGGCTGCGGCGTGACAGCCGGATGCGGTGGAGGCGGTGCCGGCACCGGAGAGTAATATCGGTAGTAGACACCGATGGCGATGGCGGCGGCGATGACGATACCGGCCGACCACCAGATGGCTTTGTCCCGGAAGGACTCCTCCGGCTCCGTCGCCTTGTTCCACATCCAGCGGCTCTCCGCACAGTGACGAATCGAGATACTCTACTCTGATCGCGTTCGGATCGCACTTGAGCGTCACCCGCGCTGCACACCCATGCCGCAAGTCTTTCAGCCGGCCTTTCACCCCGCCGTCAACCGCTGGCTCGAGCGCGCCTTCGAAGCGCCGACGCCGGCGCAGGAGCTGGCCTGGCCCACGATCCAGGCAGGCCGGCACACTCTGATCGCGGCGCCCACGGGCTCCGGAAAGACACTCGCGGCATTCCTGGCCGCGATCGACCTGCTGGTGCGCGAGGCTCTGGAGCGCGGCGGACTGCGGGACGAGACCTACATCGTTTACGTCTCACCGCTCAAGGCGCTTTCCAACGACATCCGGCGCAACCTCGAGGCGCCGCTCGCCGGCATCCGCGACGAGCTGCGCGCGATGAAGCTGCCCGATATCGAGATCCGCACCTTCGTGCGGACCGGCGACACGCCGCAGCACGAGCGGCAGAGCATGCGCCGGCGCCCGCCGCACATCGTGGTCACCACTCCGGAGTCGCTCTACATCCTCCTCGGCTCGGAGTCCGGACGGGCCATGCTCACGAGCGTGCACAGCGTCATCGTCGATGAGATCCACGCGATGGTCGGCAGCAAGCGCGGCCTGCACCTGGCGCTGTCTCTCGAGCGACTCGAGGCCCTCGCCGGGCGCCGCCTGACGCGCATCGGCCTCTCGGCAACCCAACGTCCGATCGAGGAGGTGGCGCGATTTCTCGTCGGCACCCGACAACTGCGCGCCGACGGCGCGGCCGATTGCGCCATCGTCGACACCGGTCACATCCGCCAGCGCGACCTGCAGATCGAGGTGCCCGCGGCGCCGCTCGAAGCAGTCATGTCGGGCGATGTCTGGACGCAGGTCTATGACCGTCTCGCGCAGCTCGCGGGCGAGCACCGCACGACGCTCATCTTCGTCAACACCCGCAGACATGCGGAACGCGTCGCGCGCCATCTATCCGAGCGTATGGGTGAGACGCTGGTCGCGGCGCACCACGGCAGCCTGGCAAAGGAGCTGCGTTTCGCTGCGGAGTCGCGCCTCAAGCGCGGCGAGCTCAAGGCCCTCGTCGCGACCGCATCGCTCGAGCTCGGCATCGACATCGGTGAAGTGGACCTGGTCTGTCAGCTCGGATCGCCGCGCTCCATCGCGGCCCTGCTGCAGCGCGTCGGACGCTCCGGGCACTCTCTGGGGGGCACGCCCAAAGGGACGGCTTTTCCCGCTGTCGCGCGACGATCTCATCGAGTGCGCGGCGCTGCTCGACTGCGTTGCGGCGCGGGGAGCTCGACCGCCTGCGCATTCCCGCCAAGCCGCTCGACGTGCTGGCGCAGCAGATCGTGGCCGAAGTCGCCGCGCGCGAGTGGGACGTCGATGAGCTTTTCGCGCTGCTGCAACGGCGCCTACCCCTACCGCGACCTGCAGCGCGCTGAGTTCGATGAAGTCGTCAGCATGCTCGCCGACGGGTTCACCACGCGACGCGGCCGGCGCGGCGCCCTCATCCACCACGACGCCGTCAACCGCAAAGTGCGCGGCCGGCGCGGCGCGCGTCTGACGGCGCTCACCTCCGGCGGCACGATACCCGACACGGCCGACTACACGGTGCTGCTCGAGCCGCAATCGCAGCCCGTCGGCACGGTCAACGAAGACTTCGCCATCGAGAGCCTGCAGGGCGATGTGTTCCAACTCGGCAACACCTCCTATCGCATCCTGCGCGTGGAGCAGGGCACGGTCCGGGTCGAGGACGCGCATGGCCAGCCGCCCTCGATTCCCTTCTGGCTCGGCGAGGCGCCGGGCCGGTCCGATGAGCTGTCACAGGGCGTCGCGCGCCTGCGCAGTGAGGTCGAGAGCCGGCTCGAGGGCGGCCTCGATGCGGCGGTGCGCTGGCTGGCGGACGAAGTCGGCATCGCCGGACCGGCGGCGGTGCAGGCCGCGGAGCTATCTCGCGGCCGCGCGCGCCGCTCTCGGCGCGCTGCCCACCCGGCAGACGATCGTCCTCGAGCGCTTCTTCGACGAGGCCGGCGGCATGCAGCTCGTCGTCCACTCGCCCTTCGGCAGCCGCGTCAACCGCGCCTGGGGCCTGGCGCTGCGCAAGCGCTTCTGCCGCTCCTTCAACTTCGAGCTGCAGGCGGCGGCGACCGAGGACGCCATCGTGCTGTCGCTCACTACCGCGCACAGCTTCGAGCTCGAGGAGGTGGCGCGCTACCTTCATTCCAACACGGTGCGGCCGCTGCTCGTGCAGGCGCTGTGCGCGGCGCCGATGTTCCCCGCGCGCTGGCGCTGGAGCGCGGCGATCGCGCTCGCGCTGCCGCGCTTTCGCGGCGGCCGCAAGGTCCCGGCGCCGCTGGCGCGCATGGCGGCCGAGGACCTGCTCGCCGCGGTGTTTCCCGACCAGGTGGCGTGCGCCGAAAACCTCTCGGGCGAGCTCGAGATCCCCGATCACCCGCTGGTCCGCCAGGCGATCCGCGACTGCCTCGAGGAGGCGATGGACATCGACGGCTTCGAGGCGCTGCTGCGCGGACTCGAGGGCGGCACCGTCACGGTGGTCGCGCGGGATCTGACCGAGCCCTCGCCGCTCGCGCTGGAGGTGTTGTCCGCGAGGCCCTATGCCTTCCTCGATGACGCGCCGCTCGAGGAGCGGCGCACGCAGGCGGTGTTGAGCCGCCGCTGGCTCGACCCGCGAAGCGGCCGGCGACCTCGGCGCCCTCGACCCAGCCGCCATCGCCCGCGTGCGCGCAGGAAGCCTGGCCCGATGCGGCCAATGCCGATGAGCTGCACGATGCGCTGCTGTGGCTCACCTTCATGACCGAGGCCGAGATGGCCCAGCGGGCGGACTGGGCAGGATGGGCCGCGCAGTCTCGCTGCCGGCGCGCAGGGCCGCCCGCCTGAGCACGGGCGGCGTGACGCTCTGGGTCGCCGCCGAGCGTCTGCCGCTCTTGCAGCCGCTCCTCCCCGAGTGCGCAGCCCGACCCGCGCATCGAAGCGCCGGCGGCAGTACTGCGAGGCTCTGGGCGCCGAGGACGAGGCGCTCGTCGAGATCGCGCGCGGACGGCTGCAGGGCCTGGGGCCAGTCTCCGCGCCGCCCTGGCGGCGCCCATCGGGGTGTCGGCGGCCGCGAATGGCGCCGGCGCTCGCGGCGCTGCAGGCGGAAGGCTTCGGCGATGCGCGGCCGTTTCACCGCCGCGGCGCCGACGGCGGGAGAATGGTGCGAGCGGCGCCTGCTCGCGCGCATCCATCGCTACACCGTGAAGCGCCTGCGCGCCGAGATCGAGCCGGTCGAGCCGCGCGACCTGCTGCGGTTCCTGCTCGAGTGGCAGCGCGCCGCCCCGCGAGCGCGCATGGAAGGCCCGGACGCCGTTGCCGCGATGCTCGCGCAGCTAGAGGGCTTCGAAGCACCGGCGGCCGCCTGGGAGACGGAGATCCTGCCGCACGCGCATCAACGAGTACGAGCCGGCGTGGCTCGATGAGCAGTGTCTCGCCGGCCGCTTCGTATGGACGCGGCTCGCGCGCCGCAGAGCCGAATCCGAGCCCGGCGCGGGCCCGGTCCGCGGCACGCCCGATCGTGCTGCTCGGCCGGCGAACCTCGCGCCTGGGCGGCGCTGGCGGGGCCCGTGGATGCCGGCGCACCGTCTCCGCAAGCGCGCAGCGTGTTGCGAGCACCTCAGCACCCACGGCGCCTCGTTCTTCGATGAGATCGCGGACGGCTGCCGGGCTCCTGCCCTCGCAGGCGGAGGAGGCGCTGGCGGAGCTCGTCGGCGCTCGGCCTGGTCAACTCCGACAGCTTCGGCGGACTGCGCGCCCTGTTGATACCGGCCGATCGGCGCCGGTCCGCCGCGGGTGGCCGCGCCGCCGTCGCCGCGCGCTCTTCGGCATGGATTCGGCGGGGCGCTGGGCGCTCGTGCGCCGCGAGCAGACGTGCCGCCGCCACCAACGGCCGCACGGACGCCGAGACCGTAGAGCACGTCGCGCGTACGACTGCTGCGGCGCTGGGGGGTCGTCTTCTGGCGTCTGCTCGCGCGCGAGGCCGACTGGCTGCCGCCCTGGCGTGAGCTTCTATTCTGCTATCGCCGGCTCGAGGCGCGTGGCGAGATCCGCGGCGGCCGCTTCGTCGCCGGGCTCTCGCGGCGAGCAGTTCGCCGCTGCCGGAGGCGATGGGGCTTCTGCGGGAGGTGCGCCGCCGGACGCGCGAGGGTGAATAGGTGTCGCTCTCCGCAGCCGACCCGCTCAACCTGCTCGGCATCCTGACACCGGGCTCACGACTGCCCTCGCTCGCGGGCAACAGGATTCTCTACCGCGACGGCCTGCCGCTGGCCACGCTCGCCGGCGGCGAGGTGCGCTTCCTCGAGACACTGGATGCGGCGGCGCAGTGGGAAGCGCGGAACGTGCTACTCCGGCGGCATGTTCCCGCCGCCCTCGCCGACATCGGCTGACGTGGGCGGCGCCCGCATTTTTGCGCCGGAACCTTCACATCACAGGTCGTACACAGCTTATCCACAAGCGTTCCACAATCGAGCCGAGATATGCTCCGCGGCATGCCCTTCAGGCTCTCCAAGCGCCAGCCCCGTCGTGGCGATGCCACGGTCCTCGGCACGTACTTCTTCTCCAACCGTACCGTGCAGGTGCTGCGGACCGGCGATGAGCGCATCGAATGGACGTGCGATTGCGAGCGGTTCCGGCGCCAAGGACAGCGCGAAACTCCCCTCTGGTGCAAGCACATCGCGAAAGCCGCCGCACGACGCTCCCTGGAGCGCCTGACCGCCCGCCGGATCGGGCGGATGCCCGCCCCCGCGAGTCCGCCGCCGCTCACGCCTCGATGAGGCCATGCCGAATGGCGAGCAGCGTGAGCTCGGACTGGTTGGAGACACCCAGTTTCTGCTTGACGTTGTAGAGATGGGTGCCGACCGTGGAGGCCGACAGCCTCAGGTCATCGGCGATGCGCTGCACGCTGGCACCGCGTGCCAGACGGATGAAGACATCGAATTCCCGCTCCGACAGTCGCTTGATGGGCGATGATTCCGCCCCCCCGATGTCCTCGAGCGCCAGCCTCTGCGCGACGCGCGGATCGATGTAGCGCTGCCCGCTGCCGACATCCGACACTGCCTCGAGCAAGGTTTCCGGCGCGCTGCGTTTCGACAGGAACCCGAGCGCTCCCTCCCGCAGCGCCCGCCGGGCATGCATCGGGTCATCGTGCGCGGAGAGCGCAAGCACCTTCGCCTGCGGGTCGTGCGCGCGGATGCGCCGCAGCGCTTCGATGCCACCCATGCCGGGCATGGCGATGTCCATGACCACGACGTCGGGCGACAGCTCCAGGTAGCGCTGGCAGGCGGCCTCGCCGGACTCTGCCTCGCCGACCACCGCGATGTCGGGCCGCGCCTGCAGCAGCAGCCGAAACCCGGTGCGCACCACCGCGTGATCATCGACCAGCAGGATACGGATCATGCGGTCACCCGCGGCAGGCCGGCGAGCGGTATTTCCGCCATGAGCAGCGTGCCACGGCGCTCGCTGTTGCGCAGAGTCAGCTTGCCTCCGAGGTGGCCGACACGCTCACCGAGGCCTCGCAGCCCGTAATGGCCCGGCCGCGACCAGTTCTCGGGCAGGCCCACACCATCGTCGGTGACAGTCACCGTCAGCCTGCGGGATTCGGCACGCAGCTCGATTTCGATACGCGAGGCGTTGGCGTGGCGCAAGGCGTTGATGAGGCCCTCCTGCACGACACGGTAGGCAGCGAGTGAAACACCGGGGCCGGGGTTGAAGGGCAGCTCGTGCCGCAGAGTAAGCACGACGGCAGGGTGCCGCCGCTGCTGGTCGCGCACCAGGCCCTCCAGCGCCTCGGAGAAGCTGAGGCTATCGAGCGCGGTCGGGGCCAGCCGCGGTATCAGGCCGTGCATGGCGTCGTAGAGACGCGCGGCCTCCTCCGAGATGAGGCGCGCCGCCTCCTGCAGCGGCGGTTGGCTCGACTGGCCGGCGATCGCCTGCGCGAGGCTGCGGATGGCGGTCACCGACTGTCCGAACTCGTCGTGCAGCTCGTGCGCGATCAGGCGCCGCTCCTCATCCAGCCGCTGCTCGATCACGACCGGCGCCACGGCTCGCTCGACCATCCAGAATGCGATGCCGTTGACGATGACGAGCATGATTGCAGCTATGGCGAACAGCCGCCTGATGGCATCCCAGCCATCGAGGATACCGCGCGAGGGCGCGGCCTGCACAATGAGCTCGAGCCCCGAGGGAAGTGGAAAGATGTAACGCGGGATGCTCGGGGCGACGAGATGCGCGAACCAGGCCGGCGCATAGCGGCCTGCCTTGTAGGTGGCAGGCGGCGAATGATAGACCACGCGACCGTCGGGATAGGTGAGGACTATGTCGTTGGAGCGCACGTGGCCGAGTTGTGTCAGGAACTGGCTGATGGCGCTGGTGCCGCCGATCAGCCCGTAGACGTTGACCAGCCGGCCGAGCAGCTGGATGGTCACTTGGTTCGCCGACAGGATGTCCTCCCTTACACGCGAGCGCGTGAGCTGCACCTCGGATACGACCAGCACGATCACCCACGCGACCGTCAGGCCGGTGACCACCAGATGCAGGCGCGTGCGCAGCTTCATCGGCAAATGCCGGGGCTCGAGACTCTGAGCGCCATCGTATCAGCGCCGCGGCATTTGCGACTCATGAAAATCATGAGGCGCGATTCATGATGCTCCCCTTCCACGGCGCGACGCGCTTTGGCGAGGATGAGACGCTTGGCCATCCGGCCCGGCTTCACGGTAAACGACGAGGAGCTCGTCATGAAGTGGGAAACTCCGCAGGCGATCGACTTCCGCTTTGGCATGGAAATCACGATGTATATCGCCCATCGCTGACCGGGAAGCGCGCGGCGCATGTGTCGCGGTGGCGGCGCATGCGCCGCCCGCACTGTCGCTGCGAATGAGAATTCGCGTCCTCGGGTCTGCCGCGGGCGGTGGCTTTCCACAGTGGAACTGCAACTGCCGCAATTGCGCTGGCATGCGCGCGGGAACCCTGCGGGCGCGCGCCAGGACGCAGTCGTCCATCGCGGTCAGCGGCGGCAGCGAGGACGGCTCTCCGGACGCCCGCTGCTGGGCACTGGTCAACGCCTCCCCGGACATCCTGGCGCAGCTTCGTGCCCATCCGGATTTTCAGCCGGGCCGCTCGCCACGTGACACGGCGATCAGCGCGATCGTGCTGGTCGACGGCCAGGTCGACCATACGACCGGTCTTTACATGCTGCGCGAGTCGACGCGCGCCTGGCCTCTCTGGTGCACCGATTCGGTCTACGCCGATCTGACCCTGGGCAACCCGATCCTCGAGGTACTGTCCCACTACTGCCGCATCGAGCGCCGGCGCATGGCACTCGAAGGTACGGGCTTCAGCGTCGAGGGGATCGCGGGTATCGGTTGGCGCGCCCTGCCCGTCGCGGGAAAACCCGCGCCTTACTCGCCCAATCGCGAGTCTCCCGTGGCGGGTGACAACGTGGCGCTGTGCGTGACCGACGAGCACACCGGCAACACCCTGTTCTACGCCCCGGGCCTGGCCGACGTCGACGAGGCCGCGTGGCGGGCCATGCAGTCCGCCGCCTGCGTGTTGGTGGATGGCACGTTCTGGAGCGACGATGAGATGCTCCGCCTCGGCCTGTCGCGCAAGCGGGCGCGCGACATCGGCCACCTCGCGCAAAGCGGCCCGGGCGGCATGCTGGAGTGGCTCGGACGGCTGCCCGAGCGCACGCGCCGGATCCTGATCCACGTCAATAACACCAACCCCATCCTCGACGAGGGCTCCCCCGAGCGGGCCGAGCTCGGCCGCCGCGGGATCGAAGTGGCCTGGGACGGAATGGAGATCGAGCTGTGAGCGCGACTCCGTGGAGCCGCGTCCGAATTCGAGAGTCGCCTGCGCGCCAAGGACCGGTCCTATCACATCCATCACCCTTTCAACGTGATGCTGAACTCGCGGCCAGCGCGACGGCCCGTGCAGATCCGCGGTTGGGTGGCCAACCGTTTCTACTATCAGATCAACATTCCGCGTCAAGGATGCCGCGATCATCGCCAACTGCGACGACCGGATGGTCCGGCGCCAGCTGGGTGCAGCGCATTCTCGATCACGACGGCTACGGCGATGATCCCGGCGGCATCGAGTCGTGGCTGCGGCTCGCGGACGCGGTGGGACTCGAGCGCTCGGGGGTGGAGGGTCTGACCGATGTGCTGCCGGGCGTGCGCTTTGCGGTGGATGCCTACGTCAACTTTGCCCGCGGCGCGCCATGGCATGAGGCGGCCTGCGCTGCCCTGACCGAGCTGTTCGCGCCTCAGATTCACCGGCAGCGGCTCGCCGGCTGGCCGGAGCACTACCCGTGGATCGACCGCGGCGGCCTGCGCTACTTCCAGAGCCGCGTCAGTCTCGCGCGATCGCGATGCCGATTTTGCGCTCGCGGCCACGCTCGAGCGCTTTCGCACGCGGGCGGAGCAGGAGCGGGCGCTCGAAATCCTGCAGTTCAAGCTCGATGTGCTCTGGCAGATGAATGACGCCATGGCTCTGAACTACGGGGTACAGTGAAATGAGGCCGCGGTGATGGTGAGCTTCGACACGGCGGCGCGTCCGACGATAGGGCCGGGCTTTCGGCTGCAGTGGGAGCCGGCGCAGGAGGCGCATGTGCTCCTCTACCCCGAGGGGATGGTGAAGCTCAACCAGAGCGCTGCCGCGATCCTGACGCGTTGCGACGGCAGGCGCACGGTCGCTGACATCGTCGACGGACCTCGAGCGCACGTACGGCCTCACCGGGCTGACGCAGGACGTTTGCGCGTTCGTCGCCCTCGCAGTGGAGCGGACGCTGGCTGGAGCTGCCCTCGTGAGCGATCCGACGCTCGCGCCGGCCTCGCGGCAAGGCGATGGCTCCGGACGGCCCGGTCCGCCGCTCTGGCTGCTGGTAGAGCTCACCTATCGCTGCCCGCTGCACTGCGTGTTCTGCTACAACCCGACCGACTTCGGCAGCGTCGGCCCCGAGCTCGAGACCGCGGACTGGCTGCGCGTTCTCGCGGAGGCGCGGCGCTGGGCTCGGTGCAGCTCGGGCTCTCGGGCGGCGAGCCGCTCGTGCGCGACGATCTCGAGACGATCGTCGCCGCCGCGCACCGGCTCGGCTTCTACACCAACCTCATCACCTCCGGGGTGGGCCTCACGGAGCCGCGGCTGCAGGCGCTGCAGGGACAGCGGCCTGGATCACATCCAGCTCTCCTTCCAGGACAGCACGCGCGTGATGAACGACTTCCTGAGCAGCACGCGAACCTTCGAGCTGAAGTCGCGGGTGGCGACGCTCATCAAGAAGCATCGACTACCCGATGGTCCTCAACGTGGTGCTGCATCGGCTCAACATCGATCACGTGGAAGAGATCCTCGGCATGGCCGAGCGCATGGGCGCCGACTACGTCGAGCTCGCCAACACCCAGTACTACGGTTGGGCGTGGCGCAATCGCGGAGCAGCTGCTGCCGACGCCGCGCGCAGCTGCAGCGCGCGGAAGCCGTCACCGCCCGCTTCAGCGAGCGCGTGGGCTCGCGCATGCGCGTCTTCTTCGTGGTGCCCGACTACTTCGAGACGCGGCCGAAACCCTGCATGAGCGGCCTCGGACGGGTGTTCCTCGGCATCGCGCCGGATGGCGTCGCACTACCCTGCCAGGCGGCGCGGATGCTACCGGGCCTCGACCTTCCCGAGCGTACGCGAGGCGAGCGTGCGCTCGCATCTGGTACGACTCGCCGGCATTCAACCACTACCGCGGCGAGGACTGGATGAAGGAGCCCTGCCGCAGCTGCCCGGAGCGGTCGCGCGACTTCGGCGGCTGCCGCTGCCAGGCTTACCTTCTCACCGGCGATGCGGCCAACGCCGACCCGGTGTGCGATCTCTCGCCCCATCATCACCTGGTGACCGCGGCCGTGGATCGCGCGCGAGCGTCGCGGCGTCGCCCGCGCGCGCTTCCGAGCATCCGCTCGATCTTCCGCGATCACCGCACCCGCAACGTAGGGGGCTGATACGAGCTGAACTGCCGCGCATGGCCGTGCGCCCGGTACTCAAGATGGGCGAGCCGCTGCTCGGCAGGTGGCCGCTCCGGTGCAGCGCTTCGACGCGGAGCTCATCGCGCTCGTCGCCGACATGAACGACACCATGCGCGCCCTGCACGGCGCCGGCCTTGCGGCGCCGCAGATCGGCGTCAGCCTGCGGGTGGTCATCTTCGAGGTCAACGTCCAACCCGCGCTATCCCGACGTCGCGCCGATACCCTATACGGTGCTGGTCAACCCCGAGCTGACGCCGCTCGGCGAGAGCAGGAAGAAGGTTGGGAAGGCTGCCTCTCGGTTCCCGGGACTGCGCGGGCTGGTGCCGCGATTCAGGCAGCTGCGCTATCGGCGGCTTCGACATCGAGGGCGCACCGCATCGACCGCACGGTGGAAGGATTTCATGCGCGGGTGGTGCAGCACGAGGTCGATCACCTCGACGGCATTCTCTATCCCACAGCGGATTCGGGACCTGCGCAACTTCGGCTTCGAGGACGCCCTCATCGGCCGGATGACGCCGATGCCGGACTGATCACTCCTGCGATCCGGTGTTGGCTCCCGGATCGAAGCGCATCGGCTTGGTGACCCCCATGCGCGAGAGCTCTTTCAACAGCGCGTCCGCGAGCTCCTGATGAGCCGCGCGGTCGAAGAGCGGCGCCGCGTCCCAGTCGTATGCCCAGGGGTGACTGGTCCGCAACTTCGCCGGCTCATCGGCATAACGCGGAATCACATGGGCGTGGAGCGCCGGCTCGAGGTTACCGAGGATGGCGTAGTTGATGCGCTCCGCTGCCGTCACTTTGAGCACCGCATCCCCCAGGCGCGCCAGGTCCTGCAGGAAGAGCGCGCGCTCGTGCGCGCCGAGGGCATTGAGGCTGGGTACGACAGGGTCGGGAAGAAGCAGCGCGTAACCGCGCAGGAACTGTCGTTCGCCGAATACCGCCCAACCCGAGAACAGGCGCGCGATGACGCGCGGCTCGCGGCCCGCCCTGGCCGCCGCCACCTGCCGGTGAATCGCCGTCTCGGGCGCGGCCTTGGGGTCGCTTTTCAACACTCGACTCCGAGCCCGCGGAGCGCGCCCACCGTCGTGTCGTAGCCGCCATGCACGATGCCGTGCCAACCGCGGCGGCGCGCCGCCACGATATTTTCCGCACGATCGTCGACGAAGACCGTCGCCGCCGGCGTCAGCGAGAAACGCCGCTCCGCCTCCACATAGATGCCCTCGTGCGGCTTCATTACCCCGGCGAGGAACGAGGGTAGCGCGCCGTGACCGATGCGGTGCAGCTCGTATTCACGCGATAGATGCGTCCAGTGCAGATCGCCGATATTGGACAGAATATAGACGCGGTAGCGATCGCTCAGCCGGCGCGCGAGCTCCACCATCGCCGGCTGCAGCTCGAACATGTCGACCCAGCTCGCGTGCGCCGCCTCGAGGTCCATGGGCCGCGACGCGAGCGCGGCGCAACGCTGCGAGCAGTCCCTGGCCATCCATGCGGCCGGTTTCGTGCTCCTCGAGCGCGATGCGCGCCAGCACGGAATCGAGGTCGGGCGCCTCCGCTCCGTGAGCGGACAGGAAGTCGAGGAAAGGCTGGTGATCCAGATGCACGAACACCCAGCCGATGTCGAACACTACGTTACGAATCAAGCCGCCTCCGTGGATCTGCAGGTCGCCCCGCCATTCTACGGCGCACCTGCGCTCGGACGCTGTGCGGTGGCCTGCGATTTCAGCCGAACGCTCACAACGGGAACGGCATCACGGTACCGGTGTCACCGGGTGTGCCGTTCACGGCGACCACCGTCGCCCTGGGAAAGAAGTTGAACTCCGAGGCGCTGGCCCACGTGTACGCGCCCATGGCGCGCCCGACGATCAGATCGCCGGCCTCCAGCTTCGGCAGCATGAGGTTCTCCGCGATCACATCGATGCTGTCGCAGGTGGGCCCCGCCAGCACCGACGGCAGCCGCTCGCTCGCCGTCGCGCAACGGCTCCACCGGATAGCGCGCGTGATCGTAGAGCTGGCCGCTGTAGGAGCCGTAGAGCCCGTCGTCGAGGTAGTACCACCAGTGCCCTTCGCGCCGCGCGCGCCCCATCACGGACGCGACACCGATCACGGCGGGCCCGACGATGTAGCGGCCGGGCTCGGCGATCACGCGCACCTTCCTCGGGCAGCTTCGCCAGCGCCTCGCGCAGCGGCGCACAGAACCTGCCGATGTCCTGCACCGGCTGCGCGTAGTCGATGGGAAAGCCGCCGCCGATGTCGAGCGTGTCGAGCGGCCCGAGCTTCGCCCTGCGCCCCGCGGACATGAGCTTCGCGCACGCCTGCATGGCCTCCACGTGCTTGGCCGAGTCCGCGGCCTGCGAGCCGACGTGGAACGACAGGCCGCGCACTGCGATGCCGAGCTCCGCCGCCAGTCGCGCCAGATCGCCAGCGCGTCCTCCGGGTCGCAGCCGAACTTGCGCGACAGGTCGCACACCGCGCCGGGGCTGCGGAAGGACACGCGCAGCAGCAACTCGACGCGGTCGGCCGAGCCGCGCGAACTTGCGCACCTCGTCGGGATTGTCGGCGACGAAGGTGCGCACGCCGAAATCGAGTGCGTTGCGGATGTCCTGCGGGCGCTTGATCGGATGGGTGTGGATGCAGCGCTCGGGCGCGACACCGAGACGCCGCACCAGCTGCACCTCGCCGGTCGTGGCGAGATCGAGAAAGCCGCCCTCGTCGATCACCGTGCGCACCACCGCCGCGTGCGGCATGGGCTTCAGCGCGTAGTGCAGATCGACGCCCGGCAGGGCCTTCGCGCAGCTTCCGGTACTGCACGCGCACTCGCTCGCAATCGAGAATCGAGCAGCGGCGAGCCGAACTCGCTGCACCAGCCGGCGGACCTCCGCGGGCTGGAACGGATCGATGAATCGAGGACGGCTCATCTTCTTGGCGAAAAGTCGCCTGCGCGCTTTTCGCGGCCAGCCCATTGACTCTTTCGATCCCGCGGCCCAGGGAGCGGCCCTGGGCCGCTACATGACTTGCTGTTGACATCCGCTAAGGCAACACGGCCATGGTGCCGCTGTCGTCCTCGTCGCTGACGCTGGTCGCCGCCCGCACGCAGCCGGTCGCGGATCGCGTCCCAGCGCTCGCCCTCCGGGCACGTCCTGCACCAGGATTTGCTGGCAGCCCGCCTTGTCCAGCGTGCGCAGGTTGGTGTACAGGTCGTGCCCGAACTGCTCCGGCCGCCGTCCCGCATTGATCCAGGTGACGTACTTGTGGGCCCTCAGCGGCAGTCGCTGCGCCAGCACCGCGACGCGCCGGCCGCCCTCCGGAGGGCGCGTCAGCCTGCGCGTCGATCTCGCCAGACGGCACGATGGTCATCGGAGTCGTCGGCGCGTAATGCGTGGCATGCACCGCCGGGCACGCGCGGTGACTCGACGTCCGCGCCGATCAGCAGCTCGCCGATCGACCTCTCGGATCTGCGCGGCAGTGATCGCGCCCGGACGCAGCAGCCGCACGCTCTGTCCCTCGAAGGCGACGATCGTCGACTCCAGCCCGATCTGACACTCGCCGCCGTCGAGAATGACGCGCACCGCTCGCCGAGCTCCTCGCGCACGTGCTCGGCGCGGGTCGGGCGAAAGCCGGCCGTAGCGGTTCGCGGAAGGTGCGGCGATGCCGCCGCCGAAGGCGGTCAGCAGCTGCTGCGCCATCGGGTGCGCGGGCACGCGGATGGCGACGGTGTCCTGGCCGCCGGTGACTGACGTCATGCACGTTGGCGGCGCGCGGCATCACCATGGTGAGCGGCCCTGGCCAGAAGCGCTCCGCGAGGCGCATGGCGGCCTCCGGCACCTCCCGCACCCAGCGGTGCAGGAAGCGCGGGCTGTCCAGGTGCACGATCACCGGATGATTCGCTCGGCCGCCCCTTGGCCTCGAAGATCTTGCGCACCGCGGCCGGGTTCTGCGCGTTCGCGCCGAGCCCGTAGACCGTCTCGGTCGGAAAAGCGACGAGCTCGCCGTCGCGCAGCGCCTGCACGGCAGTCTCGATCTCGACCTGGGTTGCTCTGACCACACGAACCATGATGATGGCGGATTCTAGCAAGCGCAGGCGCGCCGATCGCGGTGAGCCAAGCCTCGGCCAACATGCCGAGCGTTGCGATTTTCACGACAGTCGCGGCTTAATTCGAGCGAGCGCCGCGCCCAGCCGTCGGGCGTCCGCAGAAGCTCGTAGGCGGGCCAGTAGTGCTTGTCGAGCTTCAGGGTGATCACTTCCGGAGCATTGTTCCAGGTGATGGTCTTCAGTCGCAATGAAGAGCGATCCGGCCGGCCCGGCAACCGCCTTGAGGAACGCGTCGAGATCGGGCGTCGGCTGACCGTCGACCTCGACGATGCGGCGTCCCGGGAAGAGCCCGTAGCGCGTCGCCGGCGAGCCGTATGCGAAGTAGTCCACGTAAACGCCCACGGGACGAATGCCGCGCTGCGCGCGCATCGCTCGGAGCGGCGCCTGCAGCGTCGCGCCCGCCCATTGGACGACTCTCCCGAGCTCCGCCCCGGACAGCGCCACGGTGGGCACCTGTGATCGTCTGCTCGCCGCTGCCGCGCCACACTGTCACCTGCACTTCGGCGTGATCGGCTCGGCGCCTGCTCCACCTCGCGAAATTCCGTGACCACCTTGCCGTCGATCGCCAGCAGGAGATCGCCCGGCTGCAGCAGCGAGGACGCCGGCGAGCCGCCGACCATGCGCACACAGTCAGCACCTGGCGCTCCGTCGGGACTGTGCGACGCAAGCCGCGCCGTCCAGTCCGCCGAGCAGCCCCATCTGACGCGCGCTGGCGAGCGGCTCCGGATTGAGCTCGGCCTCGAGGGAATGCAGCGGCCGGTCGCTGCGCACGCGATCGACCATGTCTGCGACGAGGTCGATTGGCACGCCGCGGAGAGCCTGCGCGATGCCGCTTTCGTTGTCGTAGGCGAAGCTCGACCACGTGCCCAGCACGTTGCCGGACGCGTCCGCGAGCACGCCGTCGAAGTCGCTCGGCGGATTGACCAGGCCGATGGTCTCGATGTTGCTGTCGCGGAAGCGCATGGTGCGCGACAGCGGCAACGCGAGCGGATCGATGCTGGCGATCTCCGTGGCGCGCGAGTGCATCTGGCTGTCGTCGCCGAGTCCGACCACCCAGATCGGCTCGCCCGGCGTGAGCTCCCGCGGCTTCAGAGTCGCGGCCCGCACCGGGGTCGTGCCGATGAGCCTCGGGTCGTAGGCGACGATCGCGAAGTTATGTACGCGGGTGGACGTAGACGACCCGCCCAGGCACCTGCACCGTGCCCGCGAACGTCACCGTGACGTCGCCGAGCGAGACCGGCACGGTGTTCTGTCGACCACCACGAGGCCGCGCTGCGCGTCCACTATCAGGCCCGTGCCGTGGTAGTAGTGCTCGGTCACGCCGGAGACCGAGTACGGCATGTCGAAGGTCACCATCGCGAGCGAGGGCGCGAGAGCGGTGAGCCGCGGATCCTGGTACTTCGGGAAACGCGTCGAGCTCACCGGATCGGGCTTGGGCGCCGGTCCCGGCGCGAGTGGCGTGCAGGGCCAGGTGCCGAGGCCATCGTCGCGCATCGCAGTGATGCGCCGGGAACCACAGCCGATCCATGCGGAAGGAGCGCAGCTCGCTGCCGTTGGGATCATCGATCGTGATGAAGCGGACTGTGGCGTAATCGCCGTCGCCGAGATTGCGCGAGCGCCCGGCGTCGAAGTCGCCGAGCATCATCGATCGGCATGCGAGTTGAGCGGCTGATCACCGCGCCGCGCGGAATGCCGGCAGCGCCGAACACGTAGCCCGGATTGGCGACGAAGACCCCGCGCGGCGGCACGTTGAGCTGGCGCGCCTGCTGGTACGACAGCGTGTTGCACCACCGCGTCGCCGAACTCCGCGTAGGTGCTCGGCGTGATGGCAGTGCAGGTCGCCGACCGGCAGCCGTCACCGACACCGGCTTGCCGCCGCGCTCGAGATCCAACCGGATCTGCCGCCCGACCGAGGAGTCGAGCACTCTCCTCGAGCGGCTCGAACTGCGTCACGTAGCGGCCGTTGATGCGCAGCAGGATGTCCCCCGGCTGCAGCGCGAGCGCGCTCGGCGTCCCCGGCAGCACGCTCGGTCACGACCAGCATGCCGGTGTCGCTGCGGAAACTGCCTTGCGGACGGCCGCCTCGGTGCCGAGCGGAAGCCCGAGGCGCTCGAGCTCATCGTAGGGCGTGTAGTTGAACACCGTGTAGAGCGTCCCGCGGGGGACCGGCTTGCCCTCCTGAATCAGCTGCAACGCGCGCCGCACGCGCCCGAGCGGCAGATAGAAGCTCGATGCGGAGTTGTCGGCGCCGCCGGCGTTGAGTGCGACGACGCGGCCCTGGATGTCGATCACCGGCGAGCCGGAGGAGCCGCCGGAGGTTCCCGAGGCCGCCTGCAGGTAGAAGGTGTTGAAGTCGTTGTACTTGCCGAAGCCGTAGTCCGGCGCGTCCCGGTCGAGCCGCGCCAGCGTGCCGGCGAGGATCGAGAGCTGCTCGCCGGCGTTGTTGCCGACCACCCGGATCTCCCGGCCGACCTCGGCGCCCTCGGGGATAGAGCGCGAGCGCCTTCGGCTGGATGTAGTGCAGCTTCTTCGGGTCGTAACGGTAGAAGCCGAAGTCGTGCACGGGGTCGCGGTAGATCGGGTAGAGCTGCACCTCCTCGCGGTCGAGGAATATCGCCTCGGCGGTGACCGGTCCCGGGGTCACGACGTGTCGGTTGGTGAGGATCATGCCGCGCTTGGCGTCCACGACGAAGCCGGTCGCCTGCGCGGTCGCGTTCCACTCCGTGTCGAAGGCGCGCACCTCATCGACATTGATGGAGACGACACTGCTCGCTATGCGCTCGAGCGTGGCCGCCCAGGTAGGGTTGGCCTCGACCACCACCGCCTGGCGGGCCAGATGCGCGGCCTGGCGTGTTCCGCCCGGCAGCCGCGAGGTGGCCTGGGGCGCCGCGGCGGCGAGGCAGAGGGGCGCGCAGGCGGCGAGCAGGAAGAGGCTAAGAGGTCGGGGGGATCGCATGGGCTCCGGTCGGCTTCCATGTGAGGTCCAGTTGTTTGGCCGCCCGAACGTCATCCAGGCGCCGTACCGGCATGGTATGCGGTGCGCCGGTGACGCGCTCGGGTTCTTGCTCGGCTTCCGGCTGGATCTGCGCCATGGCGGCGATGAAGGCGTCGAGGGCCGTCCTTGCTCTCGGTCTCGGTCGGCTCGATGAGCAGGCACTCCGGCACCAGCAGCGGGAAGTAAGTCGTCGGGGCGTGCAAGCCGTGATCGAGCAGCCGCTTGGCGAAGTCCATGGCGGTCACGCCGAGCTCCCGCGCCTGGCGCTTGAGAGTGATGATGAACTCGTGACTGGCGCGGCGGTCAGGGTAAGCCGCATCGAAGCCTGCGCGGGTCAGCTGCGCGAGGAGATAGTTGGCGTTGAGCGTGGCGTACTCGCCCACCTTCGCCATTCCCTCCCGGCCGAGCATGCGCATGTAGATGTAGGCGCGAAGCAGCACCCCGGCGTTGCCCATGAACGCCGAGAGCCGGCCGATCGACTGCGGCAGGTCGCGTCTCCGTCAGCCAGCGGTAGCGCTCGCCGCGCCGCCCGACGATCGGCACCGGCAGGAACGGCGCCAGCCGCGCGCCCACCCCAACCGCGCCCGGCACCGGGACCGCCGCCGCCGTGCGGCGTGGAGAAGGTCTTGTGCAGGTTCATGTGAATGACGTCGAAGCCCATGTCGCCCGGGCGCACCTTGCCGAGAATGGCGTTGAGATTTGCGCCGTCGTAATAGAGCAGGCCGCCGGCGGCATGCACGATGCGCGCCACCTCCTCGATGCGCCGCTCGAACACGCCGAGCGTCGAGGGGTTGGTGAGCATGATGCCCGCGGTCCTTGGGACCGACAGCGGCCTTGAGCGCCTCGATATCGACGTCGCCTTCCGCGTCGACGGGGATTTCGCGCACCACACAGCCGCACATCGTGGCGGTCGCGGGGTTGGTGCCGTGGGCCGCTTCCGGCACGATGATCTCGTTGCGCTGCAGATCGCCGCGCGCGCGGTGATAGGCGCGGATCATGGCGACGCCGGCGAATTCGCCCTGGGCGCCGGCCATCGGGCTCAACGCCACGGCCTGCATCCCGGTCACTTCCTTCAGCATCTCCTGCAGCTCGTACATGCAGGCGAGAAATCCCTGGCCGACGCTCTCGGGCGCCAGCGGATGGCGCGCCAGCAGCTCCGGCAGCATCGCGTACTGATTGCAGGCCTTCGGGTTGTACTTCATCGTGCACGACCCGAGCGGGTAGAAGTGCGTGTCGATCGAGAAGTTGAGCTGTGACAGGCGCGTGAAGTGCCGCACCGCCTCCAGCTCGCTGACCTCGGGCAGCGAGGGGCCGCTCGGCCCGGCGCAGCTGCGCGGGCAGATCGTCGGCGCGCGGCCGGCCCGGGATCACGCGGCCACTGGTCGCTCGGCGCCACGGCCGGGGACGGAATACTCGAAGATCGGCTTTTCCAGTCGGGTGCTCATGATCTTGCAGCCTCAGGCAGCGCGCGCTTCGCGCATGCAACTCGGCGAGCGCACTCGCATAGCGCTCGATGTCAGCGGATGTCTTGGTCTCGGTCGCGCAGACGAGCAGCGCTGGCCCGAGCTCGGGATAGTGCTCGCTCAGGTCCAGGCCGCCGAGGATCCCGCGGGCGGTCGAGCTTCTCCAGCACCGGCGCCAGCGGGCGGTCGAGCGCGACGACCTCCTCGTGGAAGACGGGCCCGCGGAACAGGCGCCGCACACCCGGCACCCGGGTCAGCGCGCCAACCAGCTCGCGCGTGCGCGCATGCGACGCGGCGGCGACCCGCTCCAGACCCGCGGGTCCCATCAGCGAGAGATAGATCGTCGCGGCCGTCACCAGCAGTCCCTGGTTGGTGCAGATGTTGGAAGTTGCCTTGGCGCGGCGGATGTGCTGCTCGCGGGCCTGTAGCGTCAGTGTGAAGCCCGCGCGGCCGGCCGCATCCAGCGTACGGCCGATGACCCGGCCGGGCATCTGGCGCACGTGCTCCATGCGGGCGGCCATGAAGCCGAAGTACGGACCGCCCGAGGAGAGCGGCACCCCGAGCGGCTGGCCTTCGCCGACCGCGATGTCGGCGCCTTTGGCACCCCACTGACCCGGCGGCTTCAAGAGCGCCAGCGAGGTGGGATTCACCACGGCGACGACGAGGATGTTGCGCGCGTGCGCCCAGTCACAGAGCGCATCGACGTCCTCGAGGCGTCCGAAGAAGTTCGGATGCTGAATGACGAGCGCGGTGATGTCCTGACCGTCGTAGCGATCGAGCGCGCCGGCGGGAATGCAGCCTTCCTCCGCGCAGTAGGGCAGCTCCTCGAAGACCAGCTCCTGATTGCCCGCCACGGCCGCAGACGTCCTGCGGTAGTGCGGATGCGCGGTGGTCGGTACGAGGATCCGCTTCGAGTGCGACTTGCGATTGGCGCGCACCGCCATCAGGCACGCCTCGCCCATGGCGCTGGCGCCGTCGTAGAGCGATGCGTTCGAGACCTCCATGCCCGTCAGGCTGGCGATCATGGTCTGGTATTCGTAGAGAAGCTGCAGCGTGCCCTGGCTCGCCTCGGCCTGATAGGGCGTGTAGGCGCTGTAGAACTCACCGCGCGTCGCAATGGCCCACACCGCCGCGGGAATGTGATGTTCGTAGGCCCCCGCGCCGATGAAGCAGAGCGGGCGGCCGTCGAGGCGCGCACGCTCGGTCATGAGTCGGCCGATTTCCATTTCGCTCGCCGCTTCAGGCACGCCGGAGAGCGCAGCCAGCCGCAGATTGGCGGGGATCTCGTCGAAGAGCTGCTCGATGCTGCCGACGCCGATGACCGCGAGCATCGACTCGACATCCTCGCGGGTGTGAGGGATGAATGCCATCAGTCGCCCTCCTCCGCGATCAGCTTCTCGTACTCCGCGGGGCTGAGGAGCGTCGAGCCCGCGCCGCCCGACGGCCGCACACGCATCAGCCAGCCCTTGCCGAAGGCATCGGAATTGATGGCTTCCGGCTCCGCGGCGAGCGCCGCATTGCTCGCGGTTACCTCGCCCGCGATGGGCGAGTAGACATCCGAGGCCGCCTTGACCGACTCCACGACGGCAAAGGGCTCACCGGCAGCGAGCTTGCGCCCGGCTTCGGGCACCTCCACGAACACCAGATCGCCGAGCGCATGCTGGGCGTGATCGGTGATGCCGACCTCCACCGTGCCATCGGGCAGGGTGCGCAGCCATTCGTGGGTCTTCGTGTACTTGAGATCGGAAGGAACGTTGCTCATGCGGCGCTCCAGACTTGAGCTTGGATTGAAGATCTAGGTAACGGTTCGGAACCAATCGCGCTTAAATCACTTCTGGCGCGACCAGCGCTTTGCCGTGACGGACGAACGGCGGCCGCACGATGCGCGCATCGAGCAGCTTGCCGCGAATATCGACCTGCACACTGGCCCCGGTCGCGGCCGGCACACGCGCCAGCGCGATCGAGCGCTCCAGAGTGGGGGAAAAGGTTCCGCTGGTGATCTCGCCTTCGCCGGCACCGGGCACCAGTACCTTCTGATGCGAGCGCAGGACGCCACGCCCCTCGAGCACCAGCCCGACCAGCTTGCGCTGCGGCCCGCGGGCGCGAATCGCCTCGAGCGCCTGGCGGCCGATGAAAGCCCGCTCGCGCGGCTCGAGCGCCACCGTCCAGGCCAGTCCGGATTCAAATGGATTGGTGCGCCCGTCCATGTCGCTGCCGTAGAGATTCATGCCGGCCTCGAGGCGCAGGGTATCGCGCGCACCAAGTCCGCATGAGGCGACACCAGCGGAATTCAACGCCGTCCACACCCGCTCGGCCTCCGTCGCGGGCAACATGATCTCGAAGCCGTCTTCACCGGTGTAGCCGGTGCGCGCGACAAACCAACCATCGATCTCGCGTCCGAAGAAGGGCTCGAGAGCAAGCGCGCTCCTGGCGCCGGCAGGTGAAAGCAGGCTCGCCGCTTTACCACGCGCTTCCGGACCTTGTACGGCCAGCATGGCGAAGTCCGTGCGCTCGACGATGTCGACGCCGAAATCCGCAGCTTGCCGTCGCATCCACGCGAGATCGCTGTCGCGCGTGCCCGCGTTGACGACGGCGCGGAAACCCGACTCTTCAAGAAAGTAAACGATCAGATCGTCGATGACGCCGCCCGTGTCATTGAGCATGCAGCTGTAGAGCGCCTTGCCGGGCACCTTCAGCTTGCCGACGTCGTTGGCGAGGAGCCTCTGGAGGAATTGCCTTACGCGCGCGCCCTTGAGGTCGGCGACACACATGTGCGAGACGTCGAAGACGCCTGCGCCGCGGCGCACGGCGTGGTGCTCCGCGATTTGGGAGCCGTACTGCAGCGGCATGTCCCAGCCGCCGAAGTCGACGATCCTGGCGCCGAGCTTCTGGTGCAGGTCGAAAAGCGGGGTTCGTCGTGTCACAGGCACTCCGGATCCAATGGTGGCGCAAGGCATACGATGCCCTCGCCGCCCTCTGTCCGGTGACCTGAGAGATCGGGCGCCAGCGGCGCCGCTCCCCTTCGGTGGGTGGGCGCCAGCGGCGTCCACCACTCTCCAGAGACCCCGCGATCTGCCGTTCGTGTGCCTGAGCGTTTCCGGGCGGAGCTTGCGCCTTCGGCGTTCCGGCGGTAGCCGGACTCTCTCCGGACAGACCGTATATGGGGTAGCGGGATCATACCATGTAAAATCTCCGGTCCCAGGAACCACTTGAGCAGACCATGTCCTCTATCCAGCGTCGCAAATCCGTCCAGGTGTCCATCGGCCCCATCCGGGTGGGAGGGACGGCGCCGATCGTCGTGCAATCGATGACGAATACCGACACGGCGGATATCGAGGGCACCGCGCAGCAGGTGAAGTCGCTCGCCCGCGCGGGGTCGGAGCTGGTGCGCATTACGGTCAATACGGCCGAAGCCGCGGAGGCGGTACCGCACATCCGCAACCGACTGGACCAGCTCGGTGTGACGGTGCCACTGATCGGCGACTTTCATTTCAACGGTCACAAGCTCCTGCGCGAGCATCCGGGGTGCGCGGAGGCGCTGGGCAAGTACCGCATCAACCCGGGCAACGTGGGGCGCGGCAGCAAGCGCGACCCGCAGTTCGCGGAGATGATCGAGACGGCGTGTCGCTACGGCAAGCCGGTTCGGATCGGCGTCAACTGGGGGAGCCTGGACCAGGATCTGCTCACGCGGTTGATGGACGAGAATTCATCGCAAGCCGGAGCCGTTGAGCGCGCAGCAGATCATGCGCAATGCGGTGGTGCTGTCGGCGCTGGAGAGCGCGCGGCGGGCGGAGGAGCTTGGGATGGCTCACGACCGCATCATTCTCTCGGCCAAGGTCAGCGGGGTGCAGGATCTGATTGCGATCTATGCTGACTTGGGTGAGCGCTGCGATTACCCGCTGCACCTTGGGCTGACCGAGGCGGGGATGGGGTCCAAGGGGATCGTGGCGTCCACGGCGGGAATTTCGGTGCTGCTGCAGCGAGGGGTTGGGGACACGATACGGGTGTCGCTTACGCCGGCGCCGGGAGGGGATCGGACGCAGGAAGTCATCGTGGCGCAGGAGATTTTGCAGACTATGGGGCTGCGGTCATTCCTGCCGCTGGTTACGGCTTGCCCGGGCTGTGGGCGTACTACCAGTACGGTGTTCCAGGAGCTGGCGCAGCGGATTCAGTCGCATATCCGGCACAAGATGCCGGAGTGGCGGCGGGAGTATGACGGGGTCGAGGATATGACGGTGGCGGTCATGGGGTGCGTGGTCAATGGGCCGGGCGAAAGCAAGCATGCCAACATTGGGATCAGCCTGCCGGGGACGGGGGAGCGGGCGGTGGCGCCTGTGTATGAGGATGGGGAGAAGACGGTCACTTTGAAAGGGGACCGGATTGCGGAGGAGTTTCAGGAATTGCTGGAGCAGTACATCGAGAGGAAGTTCAGCAAGAAGAGTATTGCAACCGGGGCTGCTGTGGCTTGAGGGAGACCGGAGAGACTTATGAGCGAGCTTACCGAGAAGCATTGCAAGCCGTGTGAGGGCGGCGTGGCGCCGTACTCGCGCGAGCAGGCGGAGCGGCTCATGAAGCACCTGGCTGGGGAGTGGGTGCTGTCGAAGGAGGGGCCGTACTTGCGGCGGGAGTTCAAGTTCAAGGACTTTTATCGGACGATGAGCTTCGTCAACGCGCTCGCCCACATCGCCAACATCGAGGACCATCATCCGGACCTCGAGGTGGGGTACAACTACTGCCGTGTGCAGTTCACGACGCACGCCATCAAGGGATTGTGCGAGAACGACTTCATATGCGCGTCGAAGGTCGACCTGATACCGCTCAGCTGAGAGTCGGACGGTCGGTCGAGGGGGGGTGCCGCGCTACTTGGGGTAGCTCGCCGGCCAGACCCAGGGCACGGGTGATGAAGAAGCGTTTGACTTCGTCGGTGCGGTTCACCAGTGCGAGGCCGCGTTGCGCTATGCGCGACAGCGGGCCGACGCCGTGGGCCAGATAGCGGTTGAAGCCATCGATTGCGAGGGCGATGGGCTCGATCTCGCTTTTGCGCCAGCGCTCGTAGCGGCGCAGGATGCTCTGGGCGCCGGGGTCTTCACGCATGCGGAAGGCTGCGGCAATCAGCTCGCAGAGGGCGGCGGCGTCCAGCAGGCCCAGGTTGACGCCCTGCCCCGCCAAGGGATGTACGACGTGCGCTGCGTCGCCGATCAATGCACACCGATGCGCCGTGAAGCGGTGCGCAGTCAGTTTGTGCAGCGGAAATGACAGGCGATCCGTGCGCAGCTTCATGGCGCCCAACACACCATCTGATTGGCGAAGCAGGTCCTGCTCGAAGTCGCCTGGCGACATGGCGAGAAGGGGGGCGGCGGCGGCGTCGTCGGCGGACCAGACGACGGAGCTGCAGCCATCGGCGAGAGGCAGGAAGGCTAGTGTGCCGGTACGGAGGAAGCGCTGCCACGCGGTGCGCTCGTGTGGGAGCTCCGTCCGTACGTTGGCCACGATCGCGGTCTGGCGGTAGCTCGACTTTTCCGCGGACAGGCCGATGGATTCGCGCACCGATGAGCGGGCACCGTCGGCGCCCACGATCAATCGACAGGAAAGAGTGCCTGCGCTCGTGTCCAGGTCCACCTGATGATCGTGAACGCGTAGCCGTGAGAGCTCGCCTGCGATGACCTTGCCACCGGCGGACTCGAAGGCCGCGAGCGCTGCCGTCTGGATTAGGCGATTCTCGACGATGTAGCCGAGGTTTGGCTCGCCCGCGTACGCTGCGTCGAACTCGAGTACGTCGGTGCTCCGTGGCTGCACGCTCTCGTGCCAGACGCGCATCCGCTCGTATGGCTGCATGCGCGACCGCGGGATCAGATGCCACGCGCCTATGGCCGTCAGGATGCGCTCACTTGCGCGGGATAGCGCGGAGACACGCGAATCGAGAGGAGCATCGGGGGCGGTGGCAGCAGGCCTATTGAGCTCGAGGACGGCGACCCGCAGAGGCTGGCGCGCATCCTTTGTGGCCAACTGCAGCAGCGCCGCAGCACTGGCCCCTACGGGTCCGCCGCCGACGATGAGCACGTCCAACGGCTCACTGGAGGCGGACGTGCCCATCGTGTCGGTCATTGCAGGGGCAAGCCTCGGGCGAGGCGCGGTGTGGGGCCGCCGAAGCCCAGACTGACTCTTGCCAGCGCGCGCTTGGCGGGGGGTGAGAGGTCGAATGCCAGCAACCCGAGGTTGCGCACCAGGCCGACACCGGGCATCCGGCTGCCGAAGAGCTTCACCAGGCCGTCGGTGAAGCGCACGACGCCGCCGCGGTCGGCCGCGCGCTCCCCGGCGAATTTCCGCAACAGCTCCGGCGATCCCACATCACCCGTGGCGTCGGCGATCACTTCGGCGAGCAGGGCGGCATCACGCAGCCCCAGGTTGAATCCCTGGCCCGCGATCGGGTGCAGCGCCTGCGCGGCATTGCCGATGAGCACGGTGCGGCGCGCGACGGTGGTCGCCGCACGACTCAGCTTCAAGGGATACGATGCGCGGCGGCCGATGCGCCGGAATCTGCCGGCCCGCCAGCCGAAGCGGCTCTGCAGCTCAGCAAGATAGGCGTCGTCGTCCAGCGCCAGCATCTCGGTTGCGCGCTGCGGCGCGCACGACCAGATGGTTCCGTAACCGCCGCCGCGAATCGGCAGCACCGCCACAGGCCCCGTCGGTGTGAAGCGCTCGTAAGCAGTGCCATCGTGAGCGCGATCGCCGACCACAGCTGCAGTTATCGCCACTTGATCGTAATCCTCGACCCCCGCATCGATGCCCGCGGCCGCGCGGACGGTGGAGTGAGCACCATCGGCGGCCACCAGTAGACGCGCCGATGTCACTTCGCGCGCGCCAGCGGCTGTGACCACCTTGAAGTAGGCACGCTCGGTCGTGATCTCGAGATCTTCGATGCCGGCGGGCACGCGGATCTCCACGCCGGTGACATTCGCGAGGCGGTGCCACAGCGCCGCGCCGATTACCCTGTTGGGAGCGACGTAACCGAATGCGTCGATTGCGTGATCCGCGGCCTTGAGACGCGCGAATCCGAACCGGCCGGCATCCGAGACATGAATGGCGCGGATCGCCGCGGCGTCGCGCGCGATCTGCTCCCAGACGCCCAGGCCTTCGAAGATCCGGCGGCTGGCATTGCCGAGAGCGGTCGTGCGCTCGTCGAAGCTCGGTTGGGCGGCAGAATCCGGCGCGACACTTTCGATGAGCAGCGCCCGCACGCCCGTGCCCGCAAGACCGAGCGCCAGGCTCGCTCCTACCAGGCCGCCGCCGATGATGGCGACGTCGACCTCTCGAAGCGCGGCCCGCGGCGCTGCGGCAGCGGTGCTGTTCGGATCAGCCATGGGCAGTCGCTGCTCGAGACATCAACTTCTCTATGGCCGCGACATCCTTGGGCGCGCCGTCCGTAAGAACCTGGACACCGGATTTCGTGACCACGACATCGTCCTCGATGCGCACCCCGATCCGCTGAAAACGCTTCGGCACGCCGCGCGCGCCCGCGGGAATGTAAATCCCGGGCTCTATCGTGAGCGCCATGCCCGGCTCGAGCACACGCCACTCGTCGCCGATCATGTAGTCCCCGACGTCGTGCACGTCCATGCCGAGCCAATGGCCGGTGCGGTGCATGAAGAAGCGCCGGTAAGCGCCATCGCGCTCGAGCTTCGCTGGCCGGCCTTTCAACAGACCGAGTTTCACCAGGCCGTGCGTGATGACGCGAACGGCGGCCTCGTGCGGCTCGTTCCAGTGGTTGCCCGGGCGCACTTTCGCGATCGCCGCCCGATTGGCCTCGAGCACGACTTCGTACACGGCGCGCTGCTCCGGCGTGAAGCGGCCGGCGACCGGAAAGGTACGCGTGATGTCGGAAGCGTAGGACTCGTACTCGCAGCCGGCATCGACCAGGAGCACATCGCCCGCCTTGAGAGGCTGATCGTTCTCGCGGTAGTGCAGGATGCAGCTGTTGGCGCCGCCACCGACGATGGGATGATACGAGGTATCCGCGTTGTGCAGGCGGAACTCGTGAATGATCTCCGCCATCACCTCGTATTCCTTGAGTCCCGGCCGGCAGAGCTGCATCGCACGCACATGCGCCCGGGCGGCGATGCGCGCGGCTTCGCGCATCAGGCCGATCTCGACGCGCGACTTGTAGAGCCGCATGTCGTGCAGGAAGTGATCGAGGGCAACGATTTCGTGCGGCGAATGGCGGCCGTCCCGCGCCTGCGTCCGCAGGCCATTCACCCAGCCGACGACCCGCTGGTCGAACTCCGGATACATGCCCATCGAATAGAACACCCTGGCCCGGTTCTCCATCAGCCCGGGCAGGATCTCGTCGATGTCGGTGATGGGAAAGGCATCGTCCGCGCCAAAGGTGCGCCGCGCGCCCGCCGGACCCGCGCGCCGTCCGTCCCATGTCTCGCGCAGGGGGTCGCGCTCGCGCACGAAGAGAATGTATTCAGCCTGGTCGCGCCCGGGGACGAGGACCGCGACTGACTCCGGCTCGTCGAAGCCGGTCAGATAGTGGAAGTCGCTGTCCTGCCGGTAGGCGTATTCGACATCGTTGTTGCGGTGCCGCACCGGCGCCGCCGGCAGGATCGCGATGGAGTCGCGACCCATGAGCTTCAGCAGCGCGCGCCGGCGGCGCGCGAACTCGCCGCGCAGGTCGTGCCGGCTCGCGCTCGCGGACCGCGAGACCTGGGGGGGCATGGCGCGCCGCGCGGCGCTTTTATGGCGAATCAATGAAGGGGTGCTCCGGGTGAGGAGGGCTGGCCCCGCACGGGCTCGAGCTCCTCGAAGATGACCTGCACGCTCACACGCACGAACTCCACGAGCTCCGCATAAGCGCTCTCGTTCGATTCCTCGGTCTGGGCGATATCAACGCCGACACGGCTGATCTCCGTGAGGTCGCGCACGATTTCTCCCACGTCGCCCGGGAGGCTGCCGGCATCCTGGACGGCGCCGGAGCCCAGCCCGTACAAAAACCCCTGACACCATTGGGCGAGCGCCGTGGCACGCTCGTCGATCGATTGCGCGTCTTCCGGCAACAGCAGGTCGAACTCCATGTCGGGCGCCCGCAGGGAACCGGTGGTCTCGGTATAAAGCTCGCGCAAGGTCGCGGCTGCGAGCGGTTGCGCCCGCCCTTCCGGCAGGATCTCGAGCAGCCAGTCCTCGAAGCGATAGCCGACGGCGGTGCAGAGACACCCGGCGAGCGTCCCGTGCGCCTCGGCGGCATCGGTCAACGCGCGCTCATCCGTCAGAACGCGCTGAATGTCCGCGTAGATGGCTTGGATCATGCAGATTGCCATTATATGCCTTTGGCAAAACGAGTTACGATTGACCCCGCTGACAGCGCGGCACTATAGTCGGAGCTATCATGAGCGACACCTCCAAATCACAGCTCGATCTCGAGCTGGCGCGCCTCGCGCGGCGCATCGAGGAGCTGGTGGCCACCGTGGATCATCTGCGGGAGGAGAACCGCGCGCTGCGTCAGCGGCATGAGTCGCTGACCACGGAGCGCGCCTCGCTCCTCTCGAAGAATGAGCAGGTGCGCGCCCGCGTCGAGGCCATGATCGGCCGGCTCAAAACCCTGGAGCACGGCGCATGAGCAGTCAGGATCAGGCGCGCGTCAGCGTGCGCATCATGGAAAAAGAGTACGTGGTCTCCTGCCCCTACGATGAGCGCTCGGCAGCTCCTCGATGCGGCGGAATACCTGAACGGCCGCATGCGCGAGATCCGCGACAGCGGCAAGGTCGTGGGGCTCGATCGCGTCGCCGTCATGGTGGCGCTCAACATGGCCCACGAGCTGCTGCAGATACGCGGCCGCGATGCCAAGGCCGAAAGCGATGCCGGCGGCAAGGTTCGTGCCCTGCGCGAGCGCGTCGAGACCGCGCTGGAGCGGGCGCAGCAGCTCGAGCTGTGAGACACACGACCGCCAAAAGGGCGCGTCGTTGGTGTACAGTGGCTGCCGGCGTCGCCTGCGGTGTTCGACAAGCGGGCCGGGTTACCTCGGACCCTAATTGAAACACCCAAGGGGCAGGGCTCGTCGGCAGCACTGTGCAAGTCCGCCATGAGCGGAAAGCCTTACCTGTCACAGCACGTCCCACCTGTTGCTCTGGTTCGAGAGCAACGGTCCGCACCGGCACAGGCGGGTGGCGCTTCCTGATTCCAGCGTGACCGACGCCCGCAGATCCCTGCGGGCGTCCCTACGGGCCAGGCGCCGCGCCGTGTCCGCAGCGGAGCGCGCACGCGCCGCCAGGCAAGTCGCTCGTCATGCCGACGGCATCCTCCATCTCCGTTCCGGTCGGCGCATCGGCATCTACGCTGCCACTGCCGAGGAGCTCGATACTTCCTGCCTGATTGCGCTCGCGCTGAATCGCGGCTGCTTCGTCTACCTGCCGCGCATCGACCCGCGTTCGCACGTGCGCTCCATGAGCTTCGCACGGATCACCGCGGCGCCGCGCTCACTGCGCAGCAACCGCTTCGGCATCGTCGAGCCCGATGGACCGCAGCTCGCGAGCGCACGCCTGCTCGATGTAGTGTTCCTGCCGCTCGTCGGCTTCGATCGTCACGGCGTTCGCCTCGGCATGGGCGGCGGTTACTACGATCGCGCATTCGGATTCAGGCGGCTGCGCGCCGCCTGGCATGCGCCACTGCTCGTCGGCATCGGTTATGCATCGCAGCAGGTGGAGCGCATCGCACCCGCCGCGCATGATGTGCCGCTCGATCTCGTGATCACCGAGCGCGGCGTGATCCGCTGCGTGTGAGGCAGCTAGCACATCCGCACCACCCTTGCTTGTATTTTTACTTCACCTGTATATACTCCGACCTCGGACTAACCCGACAACTGGAGAGCCAACATGGCGAAGGCGAAAAAGAAGGCCAAGAAGAAAGCTTCGAAGAAAAAGTAAGGCCTTTGCTCGGCGGCCGCTTCGGCGGCCGCCGAGTAAGACGAGATTCGCGACTATCGTGCCCGCTCCTGCGGGCACGTTCGTTTTCGGAGAGCGGTTCATGAGCACACCTGCCGATGCGAACAAGCGGCGTGCCGCCGAAGCCGCTCTACAGCACATTCCCGCCGGCTGCGTGCTCGGCATCGGCACCGGCTCCACGGTGCGCTTCCTCATCGAGGCTCTGGCGGCGCGTCCGGGCCTGGTGCGCGCCGCGGTGTCGAGCTCCAACGGCTCTACAGCGCTCCTCAATGCAGCCGGAATACCCGTGCTCGATCTCAATGACGTCTTGGGGCTGCCGCTCTACATCGACGGCGCCGACGAAGCCACCCGCGCGCATCACCTCATAAAGGGCGGCGGCGGCGCGCTGACGCGCGAGAAGATCATCGCCGCCGCGGCTGCTCGCTTCATCTGCATCGTGGACGAGAGCAAGGTCGTCGACACGCTCGGCACCTTCCCGCTGCCGGTAGAGGTGATTCCGATGGCACGTACCCTCGTCGCGCGGCGACTCGAGGCGCGTGGCGGCCGGCCGGTATGGCGCCAGGGGTTCGTCACCGACAACGGCAATCACATCCTCGATGTGCATGGCCTCAGCATTGTGGATCCGCCTGCGTTCGAGGGCGAGATCGGAAGCCTGACGGGCGTCGTGATGGTGGGTCTGTTCGCGAAGCGCACCGCAGACATGCTGCTCGTAGGAACCGAGCGCGGCATCGTAACGCTATGAGCTCCGCCGCCTGCGGCGGCGGGGCACATTGCGCTGCGCTATCCTGCTTCGCGCAAGCCCGGGGTGTCCCTCCATGGACACCCGCTCGGCGGAGCGAAGCGATGCTTCGCTGCAAGGCACCGCCTCGCCCCTGTGCCTAACTGCGCTTGGCTGCTGCGAGGGTCAGGGTCGGCCGCGGTGGTTCTTCCACCAGATCACGAAGCGTCAGCTCACCACAGCGACTGCGGCGCGCCTCGTCGATGGTTGCCATCAGACGATCCACCGGCGGGATGAAGACCGCGCGCGGATTGAAGTGCCCGCTGCGCTGATTGCGGGCGATTTCCAATATCTCGCTGACCGTGATGTGGCCGATATCCCGCGCCGGCAGCAGCTCATCGTCCTCCGTGACGACGAGCAGGCCCGCACTCTCCAATGTCGTGACCATCTGCGCGACCGCGATGCCGGGCAAGCCGAGCTCGATAGCGAGCCCGTTCACGTTCCAGCGCGCGCCACCCGTGACGTAGGTTCGCCCGACGAAGTACATGAGGCGCAGCGCCAGATGCTCGACCTCGATGCTGGAGAGCTTCAGCTCCTGCAGCCCGAGCCGCAGGTATGTCGGGTTCTGGATGTAGAACGACAGCAGCGCACCGGCCAGCAGGATCAGCCAGCCGAGATACGTCCACAGCAGGGCGGCGACGCCGAAAGCGAATCCGGCATACACGATCGTGAGCCGCGTCGAGTGCACCACGAATGCCGTGAACCCGCGCCCCACGGCGGCCCAGAGGATGCCGGCCACCAGGGCGCCGATGAGCGCGGGCCGCCAGCGCACACGCGTGTTCGGGACGAGGAGATAGAGAGCCGTGAAGAACGCACTCACCATGACGTACGGCGCCAGCCTGACGCCGGTTGCGGTGAGAATGTCGAGCAGGGGCAGGTGCCCAAGCTCGCGGATCGGAGCGCTCTCCAACGCGCGGCGCGACATGCCGATGAACACCACCAGGATGACGGGCCCGACCACGATCAGGGTCAGATACTCGCTCACTCGGCGGGCAAAGCTGCGCGGCTGCTGCACGCGCCAGACGAAATTCAGGCTGTCCTCGACCTTCTTGATGGTGCCGACGAGGGTCCACGCGAGGAGCGCGAACCCCACGGAGCCGACGACTCCGCCGCTGACGCTGTTGGCGAACGCCATGACGCGGGAGGTCACTTCGGCGTCGCCTGCGGACCCGAGAGCGCTGAAGAGCTCGTACACCACGGGCTGCAGGTCGGCGCGGGCGCCGAAGATCTTGAGGATCGCGAAGCTGAAGGCGGCGAGCGGGATGAGCGACAGCAGAGTCGTGTAGACGAGCCCCATCGCGCGCAGGCTGATGTCGCCGCGCGCGACGTCACGCACGACGACGTACGGGTAACGCGTCCAACGGACCAGCCGCGCCGAGCGCCCGGGTCCCAGGGAAGCCGGGCCGAAGAAGTACCCGTCGAGAAAGGTCCAGAGCCACATCGCCGGCAAGGCTACCATAGGCACTAGCATGTCCTCCGCAGCCAACGGGTTTCCCCAACGGATCGTCTGCCTCACCGAGGAGACGACCGAGACGCTGTATCTGCTGGGTGAAGAGGACCGCATCGTCGGGATCTCCGGCTTCACAGTGCGGCCGGCGCGCGCGCGCAAGGAGAAGCCGCGGGTCTCGGCGTTCACCAGCGCGAAGATCGACCGCATCCTGGCATTGCAACCCGATCTGGTTCTCGGGTTCTCCGACCTGCAGGCGGACATAGCCGCGCAGCTCGCGCGCGCGGGACTGGACGTGCACCTGTTCAACCAGCGCAGTGTCCCGGAAATCCTCCGCATGATCCGCACGCTGGGCGGCATGATCGGTTGCGAGACGCGAACGGCCGACCTGGTGGTGCGACTCGAGGACGGTATCGAGACAGCCCGCAAGCGAGCGCAGGCTCTGCCGCGCCGACCGCGTGTGTACTTCGAGGAGTGGGATGAGCCACTGATCTCCGGCATCCGTTGGGTCTCGGAGGTGATCGGCATCGCGGGCGGGGATGACTGTTTCCCCGAGCTGTCGCTGCAGGCGCTCGGCCGTCAGCGAATCATTGCCGATGCGGCGGAGGTGCCGCGGCGCGCCCCCGACATCGTTTTCGGTTCCTGGTGTGGCAAGAAATTCCAGCCCGAACAGGTGGCGGCGCGGCCGGGCTGGAGCGCCATCCCGGCGGTGCGCAGCGGCTTCGTGCGTGAGATCAAATCCCCGATCATCCTGCAGCCCGGGCCCGCCGCACTTACCGACGGCCTCCACGCCGTGCAGCAGGTCATAGAAGAATGGGCCGAAAAATCGACTACATCCGCCGACGCTCGCGAATGAGCTCGTAGGCCTCGATGATCTGCTGCGTGCGCTGCTTGGCGTGCTCGATCATCGATTCCGGCAACCCGTTGGCCTTCAGCTTGTCGGGATGATGGCGGCTCAACTGACGGCGGTAGGCTTTGACGATCTCCTGATCGCTGTCGCCCGGCGCCGCCTCGAGCACCTTGTAGGCCTGATCGAGCTTCTCCGACGGGCTGGGGGTCGACTCGACGCCCGCATGCGCATAGCGGAAGCCGCCACCGCGAATGCGCAGCACCGCCTCGATCTGCGCCAGCTCGAAGGGGGACACGCCCAGGCGGCCGGCCAGGCGATTCAGCAGCGGGCGCACGGGTCCGTCGAGATTGTTGCCGCTCAGTGCGGCGCGCACCTGGATCTCGACGAAGACACGCACGAGGTCGGGCCTGCCGCCGCACGCCCGCTCGAGAGCGGTCAGCTCCGCGGTGAGATCGAATCCGGGCTGCTTGCCGGCGGTGAAGCATTCGATGGCCTGCTGCACTCGCGCGCTGTCGAGCCGCAGCTCCGCCATCACCGCGCGCGCGGCGGAGATCTCCTGTTCCGAGACCCGCCCGTCAGCCTTGGCGAGGTATCCCATCACGCGGAAGGTGGCGCGGAAGAAGCGCTCGCCGATGGCTGCCAGCTCCTCCGGTCCGGGCGGCGGCAGCGCATCCTGTCTGTCGAGGTGCTCGTCGACCTGATGCCCGAGCAGTACGCCGGCCACGGCCCAGATCGGCCCGAGGATCAGGCCCATCAAGCCACCCACGACCTTGCCGGTGTAGCGCATATGCGCTGCTATAGTAGCAAGCATGGATACGCAAACGGTCTTCCGCACCTCGCTGCGCGGCCTCGAGAAGCTGCACGAGGGCAAGGTGCGCGATATCTATTCGGCCGGTGCCGATGCGCTCCTCATCGTGACGAGCGACCGGTTGTCGGCTTTCGATGTGGTGTTGCCGGACCCGATCCCCGGCAAGGGGCGCGTCCTCAACGAGATTTCAAACTTCTGGTTCGCGCGCACGCGCCACATCGTGCCCAACCATCTTACGGGCCGCTCCGTCGACGAGCTGGTGAGCGATCCGGCTGACCGCGCCGCGCTGCAGGGCCGCTCGGTCATCGTGCGGCGTCTGAAGACGCTACCGCTCGAGGCGGTGGTGCGCGGCTATCTGATCGGCTCCGGGTGGAAGGACTATCAGAAGACCGGCAGCGTGTGCGGCGTCCCGCTGCCGCCCGATCTTCCGCAGGCATCACGGCTGCCGGCGCCCATCTTCACTCCGGCGACGAAAGCGGCTGCCGGCCAGCACGATGAGAACATCCCGTTCGCGGAGGTCGAGAAGCTCATCGGGGCGTCGCTCGCGGCACGCGTCCGCGACACCTCCCTCGCCCTCTATCAATTCGCGGCATCGCATGCCAGCAGCCGCGGCATCATCATTGCCGACACCAAGTTCGAGTTCGGCGTCGATGAGCGCGGCACGCTCACGCTGATCGATGAGGCGCTCACGCCCGATTCATCGCGGTTCTGGCCCGCCGACACCTACCGCCCCGGCACCAGCCCGCCGAGCTTCGACAAGCAGTTCGTGCGCGACTACCTGGAGACGCTCGACTGGAACAAGAAGGCGCCGGGGCCGAAGCTGCCGGCCGAGATCATTGCGAAGACGACTGAGAAATACCGGGAAGCTCTGCAGCGTTTGACGGCGTGAGATGTCTGCGCAGGGCACCCAAACGACGAGGCCCGCCAACTTGGCGGGCCTCTTTCTTTTTGGCTGGGGGACTAGGATTCGAACCTAGGTAAACGGAGTCAGAGTCCGTTGTCCTACCACTAGACGATCCCCCAAAACCCTGGCGGGATCCCTCCCGGCTAGCGCTTCGAGTACTGTCCGCTGCGGCGGGCCTTGCGGCGGCCGACCTTCTTGCGCTCGACCTCGCGGGCGTCGCGGGTGACGAAGCCTGCGTCGCGCAGCTGCTTGCGCAGCGTCTCGTCGTACTCGATCAGCGCGCGGGTGAGGCCCAGGCGGATGGCGCCGGCCTGGCCGGTGATGCCGCCGCCATCCACGGTGACGCTGATGTCGAAGCGGCTGCCGAGCTGCAGCGCCTCGAGCGGCTGGCGCACGATCATGCGACCGGTCTCGCGGCCGAAAAATGCATCGAGCGGGCGATCATTGACCGTGATCTTGCCGTTTCCCGGCCGCAGATAGACGCGGGCCGTCGCGGTCTTGCGCCGGCCGGTGCCGTAGTTGTGCTGTTGTTGCGCTGGCATCAGTGCGATTACCTCAGATTTCGAGCGGCCGCGGCTGCTGCGCCTGGTGGGGGTGCTCGCCGCCGGCGAATACGTGCAATTTCTTGAACATGCGCCGCCCCAGCGGGTTCTTCGGCAGCATGCCCTTGACGGCGAACTCGATCGCCCGCTCCGGATGCTCGTCGAGGAGCTTCTGCAGGGCGATCGACTTGATGCCGCCGATATAGCCGGTATGGTGATAATAGATCTTGTCGGTCAGCTTGCGGCCGGTGACCCGTACCCTGCCGGCATTGAGCACCACGATGTGATCGCCCATGTCGACATGAGGGCTGTAATCGGCCTTGTGCTTGCCCTTGAGCCGATGCGCGATCTGCGAGGCGAGGCGTCCGAGCGTCTTGTCGGTCGCATCGACCACGAACCAGTCGCCCCGGACGCTGCCGGATTTGGCGAATACCGTCTTCATATGAGCCTCAACGAGCCGCCTCACACGCGGCCAGCAATGACACCAAGCACCAGGCACAGGATGTGCCCCGCCGCCGCCAGGTGGCGGAGCCTTGGGCAAAAACCACGTTTTTTGCCCAACGCGCGCTGAGCCGGGCAGGAGCCCGGATCCAGCGCCTCAAACGAGGGCCGGCAAGTCTACTGAAGCTGCCCCGCCAATGCAAAACGAGTGCTTATAATCGGGATCCATGGAAACCGAGCACTCTCTGGACGCCTGGATCGGCGCCGCCGACCGGGCGCTGCGCGCGCTGCTGGCGCCGGCGCACGCTTCCCGCCCCGTTCCACAGCCTCCGGCGGCGGCCGCAGCTGGCGCCGCGGAGCTTTCCGCCGATGAGCGCCGCCGGGCCGCAGCCCTCATGCGCGTCAACCACGCTGGGGAGATCGCTGCCCAGGCGCTCTATCACGGGCAGGCAATGGGGGCGCGATCGGATGCCACCCGCAGGATGCTGCTCGATGCCGCGCGCGAGGAAACCGACCACCTCGCCTGGTGTGAAAGCCGCCTCGAAGAGCTCCAGTCCCGTCCCAGCCTGCTAAACCCCCTGTGGTATGCCGGCTCCTTCTTCATCGGTGCGCTCGCCGCGCTTGCGGGCGATCGGACCAGCCTGGGTTTCGTGGTGGAGACGGAGCGGCAGGTCGAAGGACATCTCGACGATCATCTCGGGCGCCTGCCGCCGGCCGACCTGCGCAGCCGGGCAATCGTGCAGCAGATGCGCACGGACGAGGCCACTCATGGCGCCAACGCACGGGCCGCCGGCGGGGCGGAGCTGCCCGAACCGGTGCGCGCGCTCATGCGCCACACGGCCCGTATCATGACGGGCACTGCCTACTGGGTTTGATCGCTACGCGAGCATGACGCCAACCCACCGCCCCGAAACAACGCGTTGCTCTGGTTTTCGCTGCACCGCGTGCGGTACCCTTGCGACCGGGCGGGGTCAACGTATAAACACTCTCTCATCATGACCACACAAATTCGGGGAGCGGGTATGGAAGAGAACGTCAAGCCGTTGAGCGATATTCCGGCAATCAACCGATTCTTGAGCTACTGCCGCATCCGCACCGTGCCGTCCAAGACGGTCGTCATACACGCGGGTGACCTGCCCGATGTCCTCTACTACATCATCAGCGGTTCCGTCGAGGTGATGATCGAGGACGAGGAAGGCAACGAAATGGTGCTCGCCTACCTCAACCGCGGCCAATTCTTCGGTGAGATGGGCCTCTTCTTCAGCGACCAGCCGACCCGCAGCGCCTGGGTGCGCACCCGCAACCAGTGCGAGCTGGCGGAGATGACCTACCCCCGCTTCCGACAGATCGCGGCCGAGAGCCCCGGTCTCATTTTCGAGCTCGCCACCCAGCTCGCCACCCGCCTCGACCGCACCAATCGCAAGCTTGGCGATCTCGCCTTCGTGGACGTCACCGGAAGGGTGGCTCATGCCATCAACAATCTCTGCGAAGAGCCGGATGCGATGACCCACCCCGAGGGCATGCAGATCAAGGTCAGCCGGCAGGAGCTCTCGCGCCTGGTCGGCTGCTCGCGCGAGATGGCGGGACGGGTGCTCAAGGTGCTGGAGGATCAGGGCCTGCTGCGCGCCACCGGCAAGACCATCGTGGTATTCAATGCGCGGCCGAAGATGAAGACGCGCCCGGTCATCGTGCCGGCCAAGCCTGTCGGGAAGCCGATGCCGCCGCCCGAGCTCGATGACGACGATGATGAAGACGACGAATAAATCGGCCGGGTAATAGCCCCGGCTCAGGCGCCCGCGATCTGCGCGCGCATCGCCTTGATCGTCGCGGCGTAATCCGTGCTGCCGAAGATCGCCGACCCCGCCACGAAGGTATCCGCGCCCGCGCGCGCGATGTCCCGGATATTCTCGATTTTGACTCCCCCGTCGATTTCCAGCCGTACGTCGCGGCCGCTCGCGTCGATGCGGCGGCGCGTCTCGGCCAGCTTACGCAGCGCCGTCGGAATGAACTTCTGGCCGCCGAAGCCGGGATTGACCGACATGATGAGCACCAGGTCGAGCTTCTCCAGCGTGTAGTCGAGATAGTCGAGCGGTGTCGCCGGGTTGAATACCAGGCCCGGGCGGCAACCCTGCTCCCGAATGTGCTCGATGGTACGGTCGATGTGCTCGGTCGCCTCAGGGTGAAAGGAGATGTAGCTGGCGCCCGCCGCCGCGAAATCCGGAATGATGCGATCCACCGGGCTGACCATCAGGTGCACGTCGATCGGCGCTGTGATGTGCTTTCGAAGCGCCTCGCAGACCATCGGGCCTATCGTCAGGTTAGGCACGTAATGGTTGTCCATCACGTCAAAGTGGATGCTGTCGGCGCCGGCGGCGAGCACGGCAGCGACCTCCTCGCCAAGGCGCGCGAAGTCGGCGGAGAGGATGGACGGCGCGATCCAGGGAGCTGCCATGCGAGGGAGTGTGCTCTATTCCCCGGCGATCGTCATCTCGCCGATCAGCACCGAGCCGCAGCGGATGGAGCCGCGCGAGTCGAAATCGCTGCCGACCGCCACGATATTGCGATAGATGTCGCGCAGGTTTCCCGCGATCGTGATCTCCTGCACGGGATACGCGACGGCGCCATCCTCGATCCAGAAGCCGCTGGCGCCGCGTGAATAGTCCCCGGTCACGCCGTTCACTCCCTGCCCCATCAGCTCCGTGACGAGCAGCCCCGAGCCCATGCGGCGCAGCAGCGCGTCGTATCCGGGCGAATCCCCCGAAGCCTGCACGATCAGGTTGTGAACGCCGCCAGCGTTGCCCGTGGGTTTCAATCCGAGGCGCCGCGCCGAGTAGCTGCCCAACACGTAGCCCTGGAGGATTCCGCTCTCGACCAGGTCCCGATCGCGCGTAGCACCGCCCTCGTCATCGAAGGCAGCGCTCGCGAGACCCTTCGGGATGTGCGGCCGCTCGTGCATCTGCAGGAAGGCTCGGGAAGACCTGCTCGCCGGCGGCGTTGAGGAGGAATGAGGCCTTGCGATACTGACTCGGCCCGCGGATCGCGCCGATGAAGTGTCGATAGAGGCCGCGAGCCATGTCGGGAGAGAAGACGACGGGCGCCTTGCGCGTCGATAGCTTGCGCGCGCCGAGTCTTGCCAACGCGCGCTTTCCGGCCCTGGCTCCCACTGATTCCGCGTCCTCGAGCTCCAGCGGATCGCGCGCCGTGGTGAACCAATAATCCCGGTGCATCTGCTCCGCCTCCTGCGTGATCAGCGAGCAGCTCAGGGAATGGCTGGTGCCGGAGAAGCCGGCGAGAAATCCCAGCGAGTTGCCATAGAGACCGGTGTGCCGCTGGCTGCTCACCGAGGCTCCCTCGGAGTTGGTTATGCGCGCATCGATGCCGCGCCCCGCCCGCTCGCAGCGGCGCGCGATTTCGATGGCGTCCTCCGCGGCCAGTCCCCAGGGATGATCGAGGTCGAGGTCCGGGATCTCGCGCGCCAGATATTCCGGCTCCAGCAGGCCGGCATAGGGATCCTCGGCCGTGTAGCGGGCGATCGCACAGGCCTTTTCCACGGTGGCGCGGACCGCCTCGCGTCCCAGGTCCGCGGTGCTGGCCGAGCCCTTGCGTTTGCCGAAATAGACCGTCACCGCCAGACCGCGGTCGCGCTGGTACTCGATGGTGTCGACCTCGCCCAGCCGCACGGTCGTACCAAGCCCCTGGCTCAGACTGACATCGACCTCGTACTGCGAGGCACCCTGACGCCGGGCTTCCTCGAGCGCGAAGCCGGCAACGTCCTGGAGCAATGGGGAGTCCGCCTCGACCGCCTGTGGCATACGCGTTCCGCTCGAATCCAATAATGGGGCAGAATTTCATTCTAGCAGCCGCAAAGACCGACCCGTGACCGCACATACCCCCGAGGATTCCCCAGGCCAGGAAGGGCCCGAGCGACCGAGCAAGAGCGCGCGCAAGCGCGAGGCCCACGCCGCGCAGGACCTGGGCGAGACGCTGACCCGGCTGCGTGATGCCGAGCTCGAGGCGCTCAACCTGCCGGAGAGGCTGACCGAGGCCATCCGCGAGGCCCGCCGCATCACCAGCCGCGCCGGCGGGGCGCGCCAGCGCCAGTACATCGGCAAGCTGATGCGTGAGATCGACCTGGAGCCGATCCGGGCGGCTTTGGCCTCCCGCAGCGAGCGCGATGCGCTCGAGAGTCAGCTCTTCAAGCGCGCCGAGAGCTGGCGGGAGCGCCTCATTGTCGAGGGCGAGAGCGCCCTCGATGAGCTCGAGCGCCTGCGGCCGAGCGTCGATCGTAAGGAGTGGAGCCACCGGGTAGGCGCAGCCCGTGCCGAGCGGGCGCGCGGGCCGGCCAAAGAGGGCGGTGGGGGCCGCACGGTCGGACCGGCCGGCCGCGAGCTGTTCCGGGCGCTGCGCGCCCTGCTGGGATAGAGAGCGCTGGATCCGGGCATCCTGCCCGTCCCAGCGCACGTTGCGCAAAAAGCGTCGTTTTTTCCGCAACGCCCGCCACCTGCGGCGGCGGGGCACGTTGCGCTGCGCTATCCTGCTTCGCGCAAGCCCGGGGCACCGCCTCGCCCCTGTGCCTGTGCTTCATGCCTCGGGGTCGCGCCAAGAGCGATGGGCAACTAGAATGTCCAGATGAAAGCGCTGGTTGGCATCATCATGGGCTCCGCCTCCGATTGGGAGACCCTGCGCTGCGCCGCCGAGACGTTGGAGAAGCTCGGCATCCCGCACGAGGTCAAGGTGGTCTCCGCCCACCGAACGCCCGACCTCCTCTTCGAGTACGCCGCGAGCGCGCGCTCGCGCGGGCTCGAAGTCATCATCGCCGGCGCGGGCGGTGCCGCGCACCTTGCCGGCATGACGGCCGCCAAGACCAGTCTGCCGGTGCTCGGCGTGCCCGTGCAGTCGAAGACGCTCGGCGGCCTCGACTCCCTGCTCTCGATCGTGCAGATGCCCGCCGGTGTACCGGTCGCCACCTTCGCCATCGGCGCCGCGGGCGCGACCAATGCCGCGCTCTGCGCCGCGGCCATCCTCGCCAACAAGCATCCGGCCGTGGCGGAGGCTCTTGCAGCCTTTCGCGACAGCCAGACGGCGGGGGTGCTCGCCAATCCAGATCCGCGCAACGCGACGCGGTCATGACCGTAGGCATCGTGGGAGCCGGCCAGCTCGGCCGGATGCTCGCATTGGCCGGCTATCCGCTCGGCCTCGATTTCCTCTTTCTCGATCCCGCGCGCGATGCGCCCGCGGGTCGGGTCGCGCCGGTGCTGCACGGTCCTTTCACCGACCCGAAGCTGCTCTCGCGCCTGGCGCGCGACTGCGAGGTCCTGACATTCGACTGGGAAAACATCTCCGTCGAGGCGCTGCGCGCCCACGCGGCCAGCGCTCACGGCGCGCGCATCTGTCCGCCCATCGCAGCCCTGGCCGCCGCGCAGGACCGGGTCTCCGAGAAGCGGCTGTTCGAACGCCTCCGCATTCCGACGACGCGCTGGCGGGCGGTCGGGTCGCGCTCGCAGCTCGAGCGGGCGCTCCGCGATGTCGGAGTTCCAGGTGTCCTCAAGACGCGGCGTTTGGGCTACGACGGCAAAGGGCAGGTCATGGTGAGGACGCCCGAGGACGCGCGCCGCGGCTGGGAAGAGCTCGGCAACGTGCCGCTCATCTACGAGGAATGGGTGTCGTTCGATTGCGAGGTGTCCATCATCGGCGCCCGCAGCCCGAGCGGCGCGACGGTCGATTTATCCCCTGAACGGCAACGTGCATTCGCAGGGCATCCTGCGCCTCACCCGCGCGCCGTATGGTCCGCCGCGCTGGCAGCGCACCGCCGCGGCTCATCTGCGGCGCTGTCTCGCACATTTCCGTTATGTTGGTGTGCTCACGATCGAGTTCTTCGTCCGTGACGGGCGTCTCATCGCCAACGAGATGGCGCCCCGTGTACATAACTCCGGACACTGGACCATCGAGGGCTGCGAGACCAGTCAGTTCGAGAATCATCTGCGCGCCATTCTCGACCTGCCGCTCGGCTCGACGCGGCCGCTGGGATTCAGCGCCATGGTGAATCTGATCGGCGACGTCCCGCCGCGGCAAGGACTGCTCGCCCGCGAGGGACTGCACCTGCACGATTATGGCAAACAGCCCCGGCCGGGCCGCAAGGTCGGGCATTGCACCGTCATCGAGCCCACGGCCGCCCGCCGCGACCGGCGGGCACGTGGTTTGCTTGCCGAGCTGGCTCCCGGATTGCGCATCCCGTAAGATAGAAGGCTGAACGAGCCCGGCCAGAGCGGGTCGAACGCCAGCGGCGCACCGCCTGTCGGCACCAGCGGACAACCATGTATCTCGACCCGTTCAAACTCAAAGAGCTGCCTTTCCGACTGAGCCCCGACCCTCAGTTCCTCTACCTTTCCAAGCAGCACGCCCGCGCCAAGGCGTACATGGAGTCGACCATCTGGTTCACCGACGGCTTCGTCGTGATCACGGGTGAGATCGGCGCGGGCAAGACCACCCTGATCGAGTCCTTCCTCAAGGAAGTTCAGTCGGACGTCGTGGTGGCGCAGATCAACCAGACGCAGGTCTCGGCAATCGACTTCCTGCAGGCGATCCTGGTGCAGTTCGGCTTCTCGCCGTTCAAGATGAAGAAGGGCGAGATCATCGCGACTCTCAACAACTTCCTCATCGAGCAGTACGCCGCCGGGCGCAAAGTGCTGCTCATCGTCGATGAGGCGCAGAACCTGTCGCTGCGGGTGCTGGAGGAGATCCGCCTCCTCTCCGGAGTCGAGACCACCAAGGAGAAGGTGCTGCGCATCATCCTGGCGGGCCAGCCGGAGCTCAACGCGAAGCTCGATGCGCCGGAACTGGTGCAGCTCACGCAGCGCGTGCGCCTGCGCTTCCATCTCACGGCGCTGTCGCAGTCGGAGACCAAGGCCTACATCCAGCACCGGCTGGAGGTCGCCGGGGCGGGTGACCGGCAGATCTTCGGCGAGGACACCTTCCCGCAGATCTTCCGCTTCACGGGCGGCGTACCCCGGCTCGTCAACACGCTGTGCGATACGGCGATGATGGCTGCCTACACCGCTGACCGCGGCATGGTGACGCTGGCGGACATCGACGGTGCCGTGGGCGAGCTGCAATGGGTGGAGTTCGCAGCCCGGACCCAACAGCAGATTCGCGCCGCGACGGAGCTCGCGCTGCCGCGCATGCGCGGCGCCGATCAGGCGCTGCCGACCCTGGGCAAGCTTCTGGTCGCGACCGACGGCCGCACCGTGCAGGAGATCGCGCTGACCCAGGGCAGGATCATCGTCGGCCGCACCGCCGACAACGATCTGCAGATCGACAGCAGGTTCGTCAGCCGGCATCACTGCCAGATCACCACCAGCGCCAACTCGTGCGTCATCGAAGACCTCAACAGCACGAACGGCATCTACGTCAAATCAAAGCGGGTTCGCCGGCACTACCTCAACGACGGGGACGTGGTGATGGTCGGCAAGCACGAGCTGATCTACGTCGACGAGCGCCTGGCACGCACGCGCGGCAGCCTCAACGACACCGTGCCCGGCATTCCGGTGCTGCAGCGCGCCGACGGGGCGGAGCAGCGAGGGGGCGAGGAAGAGGCCGAAGGAGAAGAAGAGACCGAAGTCGGGCTCGAGGCGACGCGGGACCAGTGACGCCGGATCAGTCCTGATCCTGCCGTTGGGTCAGGTCAGGCTGGCCGTACTGGGAGCGCATCTGACGGAAGTCGCGGCGCCTGAGGAGCACCACCACGCCGCCCAGGAGAGCCGCCAGGCCCGCGAGCCCCACGAGCAGACCCACGACGTGGGAATCCCCGATGAGATAGCTCACGCCCAGAGCAGCCATGCCGGCGCTGATATAGAGCCACGGCAGGCCTTCGTACATGGGGCGTGAGAGGTGCATGCAGGCGCACGATACTACGCCGGCCCGGTCCAGGCACCTAAGCTGGATTATGTCCAGTTGCAGGGCGCTAGGCGGTACCTCCGACGGTAAGGCTCTCCACCTTTAGGGTCGGCTGCCCCACGCCCACCGGGACGCTCTGCCCATCCTTGCCGCAGGTACCGACGCCGTCATCCAGCTTCAGGTCGTTGCCGACCATGGTGACGCGGGTCAACACGTCAGGGCCGTTGCCGATCAGGGTCGCGCCTTTGAGGGGCCTGCCGAGGCGGCCATTCTCGATGGCATACGCCTCGCTCGCGGAGAACACGAATTTGCCCGAGGTGATGTCCACCTGGCCGCCCCCAAAGTTGACCGCGTAGATGCCGCGGGACACGGAGCGGATGATCTCCTCCGGGTCGTGCGGTCCGGGACGCATATAGGTATTGGTCATGCGCGGCAGCGTCATGTGTGCGAAGGACTCCCGCCGGCCGTTGCCGGTCGGCCGCCCGCCCATCAGCCGGGCGTTGAGCCGGTCCTGCATATAACCACGCAGGACGCCATTCTCGATGAGCGTGGTGCATTGGGTCGGGGTGCCCTCGTCGTCGATGTTGAGGGAGCCGCGGCGCTGCGACAGCGTGCCGTCGTCGACGACCGTGCACTCCGGCGCCGCGACGCGCTCGCCGATGCGATTTGCGAACGCGGAGGTCCCCTTGCGGTTGAAATCGCCCTCGAGGCCGTGGCCGATCGCCTCGTGCAGCAGGATGCCCGGCCAACCGGGTCCGAGCACCACCGTCATCGGGCCCGCGGGCGCGGGCACCGCCTCCAGATTGATCAGGGCCTGCCGCGCGGCCTCGCGCGCCAGTGCCAGCGGCCGGTCGCCGGAAACGAGCTCCGCAAGCGAGTAACGCCCACCGGCGCCGCTATAGCCCTGCTCGCGCCGGCCGTTCTGCTCAACCAACACCGAGACGTTGAACCGCACCAAGGGCCTGACGTCCGCAGCCAGCTCGCCGTCGCTCGTGGCGATCAGGACGACTTCATGCACGGCGATCACGCTCGCGCTCACATGCACGATGCGCGGATCGATCTTGCGCGTCTCGCGGTCGACTCGCTCCAGCCACGCGACCTTGTCCTGGTCGGACAATGTGCCGGCCGGATCGGCAGGCAGGTACAGGCTGTGACCGGCCTGCGCGTGCCAGGCACTGACCCGACGCTCGCCTCCCTGGACCGCGATGGCGCGTGCGGCACGGGACGCTTCCTGCAGAGCGGGCAGGATGATCTCGTCAGAGTAGGCGAAGCCGGTCTTCTCCCCAGCGAGCGCGCGCACCCCAACGCCCTGCTCGATGCTCGCACTGCCGTCCTTGACGATACCGTCCTCGAGCGACCAGGACTCCTGCCGCGCCAGCTGGAAGTAGAGGTCGGCGAAGTCGACCGAGTGCGTCAGCACTTCGCCGAAGATGCGATCGAGGCGGCTGTCATCGAGGCCGCTCGGCCTGAGGATGAGATCGCGGGCGAGAGAGAGGGGATCGGAAGCGGAAGGAGTCGGTTCGTTCACGATTGCGCTCTTGCCAGTGCCCATGATGAAGAAAAGTCAGTGCAGTACACGGTGCGTCAGCGACGGAAAGCTGGCGCGATCGCGCCGCTGCCGCTCGAGATCGATCTCGACGGTGATGCAACCGCGGCCGCGCGGCAGCCGATCGAGCACGCGGCCCCAGTGATCGACGATCATGCTGTCGCCGTAAGTCTCGCGGCCACCCGGGTGGAATCCGGACTGCGCGGGTGCGACGACCCAGCAGAGGTTCTCGATCGCGCGTGCGCGCAGCAGCGTCTCCCAGTGTGCCCTGCCCGTCAGCTCGGTGAAGGCGGAGGGCACGACCAGTACTTCCGCGCCGGCGGCACTGAGCCTGCGAAACAGCTCCGGAAAGCGCACGTCATAGCAGACGGAAAGCCCGAGGCGTCCCACCGGCGTATCCACGACCATCGTCGCCGAGCCCGGCGCCACATTTGCCGATTCGCGGTAGCTCTCCGTGCGCTCGGGTATCTGGATGTCGAACAGGTGGATCTTGTCGTAGCGGGCGCGGCGCTCCCCCGCGGAGTCATAGACCAGCGATGCGGCGGCGACGCGCCCGTCGGCCGCGCCGCGCAGCGGCACGGTACCGCCCACGATCCACATTCCAAGCCGCCGCGCGCTCGCCGCGAGAAAATCCTGCACCGGCCCGTGACCGTCCTCTTCGGCGATAGCTCGCTTGTCGCCATCGGAGAGTCCTATGAAGGAGAAGTTCTCCGGTAGCGCCGCAACCCGTGCCCCGCGCTCCGCCGCCTCTTCCAGGAGCGCACGCGCTTCCTGCAGATTGGCTGCTACGTCCGGACCGGACGTCATCTGTACCGCGGCGACCAGAGGCATGGCTAGTACTATGGGGTCGTCCGGGACTGCCCGCAATGGGATGAATCTTTCAAGGCGCTGGATCCCGGCATCCTGCCCGGCCCAGCGCGTTCTCGGTCAAAAGCGCGGTTTTTGCCCGAGACCTCCGCCACCTACGGCGGCGGGGCACGTCCCTGTGCCTATGCCCGGACGATGTCGAACTGGTCGACTCCGTACAGTCCCTCGACCTGAAGCCTGATGGGCATACCCACCTGTGCCTTGAGCTCGCCGAGGGTGGTCGCCTCGTCCTCGAGCAGCCGCTCGACCACGTCCGCATGCGCGAGGATCAGCAGTTCGCGGCCCGAGGGGTGGGTACCCTGCCGCAGGATCTCGCGGGAGATCTCATTGCAGACGGTTTCCGGCGTCTTGACGAAGCCGCGCCCCTCGCATGCGGCGCAGGGCTCACAGAGGAGGTGCTCGAGGCTCTCGCGCGTGCGCTTGCGTGTCATCTCGACCAGCCCGAGAGGCGACAGGCTCACGATGTGCGCCTGCGCGCGATCGCCGGCGAGCGAGTGCTCGAGGGCCGCGAGCACCTGGCGGCGGTGCGACTCGTCGTGCATGTCGATGAAATCGATGATGATGATGCCGCCGAGGTTGCGCAGCCGCAGCTGCCGTCCGATGCTGGCGGCCGCCTCGAGGTTGGTTCGGAACGTGGTCTCTTCCAGGTTGCGGTGACCCACGTAGCCGCCGGTGTTGACGTCTATGGTGGTCATCGCCTCCCGCTGGTCGACCACCAGGTGACCGCCCGATTTGAGCTGCACCTTGCGCTCGAGCGCCTTCGCGATCTCCTCTTCGATGGCGTGCAGATCGAAGATCGGGCGCGGACCGGCGTACAGCTCGATGGGCGCCGCGGGCGCTGACATGAACTCCGCCGCGAAGGCGGTCATGCGGGCATGCTCCGCCGGGGAGTCGACCAACACGCGGACGACATCGCGCGACAGCTCATCCCGCAGGATGCGCAATGGCAATGGCAGATCCTCGTGTACCAGCGTGCCCGGAGGCAACTGCGTTGCGCGCCCGCGGACGTGGCGCCAGAGCTTGCGCAGATATTCCATGTCCTCGCGCAGACTCTCGACCGGCACGCCCTGCGCCGCTGTGCGCAGGATGTAGCCTCCATCCGCCTCGGGGCCTCGCAGTTCCGCGACCGCCGCCTTGAGGCGCTGGCGCTCGGCTTCGTCCTCTATGCGCGTCGACACGCCGATGCCATCGCCCCGGGGCAGGTATACGAGGAAGCGCGCGGGCAGTGAGATGTACGTCGTCAGACGCGCTCCCTTGGTGCCGATAGGGTCCTTGATGACCTGCACCAGGATGTCGTCACCGGGGCTCAGCAGCTGGCGCACGTCCTCGATGGGCGGCGTGCCGAGCTGCGCCAGCCCGACGACGGTCTCATCGGGTGGTGGACTCGCGATATCTGCAGCATGCAGGAAGGCGGTGCGCTCGAGCCCAACGTCGATGAACGCTGCCTGCATCCCGGGCAACACGCGTGTCACGCGGCCTCGATAGAGATTGCTGACCAGAGCGCGGCGCCGGCGACGCTCGACATGGAGCTCCTGTACCACGCCATCTTCCACCAGCGCGGCGCGAGTCTCGCCGGGGATCACGTTGACGAGAATCTCCACACTCACCGCGCGCCTCCGATCCAGCAGCGAATTCCGGCGTCGCGCAACAGCTCCGCTGTCTCGAAGAGCGGCAGTCCCATGACGCCGGAATAACTACCGCTCAGCGCCGCGACGAACACGGCGCCATATCCCTGGATGGCGTAACTACCCGCCTTGTCGCACGGCTCGCCTGTGTTCCAATAGGCCTCCATCTCCGCACGCTCGATGTTACGAAAGCGGACGGAGCTGCAGTTGACGCGCAGCGCGACGCCCTGCCCCGTCGCCAGAGCCACGGCTGTGAGCACCTGATGTGTCTTACCGGCGAGCGCCTCCAACATCGCAAGCCCGTCCGCACGGCCGTCTGGTTTGCCGTAGACTGACCCTTCCAGAACCACGGTGGTGTCGGCCGCCAGCACAGGCAGTGCTTCGCCCCGCTGCCGGACGGTGGTTGCCTTGAGGCGCGCCAGACGTGCAACGTAGTCCGCGGGCGGTTCACCTGGCAGCAGACTCTCGTCCACCTCCGCGGCAACGACCGTGTGGGGCATGCCGATCTGCGCCAGCAGCTCACGCCGCCGCGGCGATACGGAAGCCAGACAAATGACCGGAGCCGCTGCGGCGGGCTGCGTCACTGGCATCTACTCGCGATGATACGGGTGGTGGGTGAGTATGGTCATCGCGCGATAAAGCTGCTCAGCCAACACGACACGCGCCAGCGCATGTGGCAGCGTGAGGCGCGACAGAGCCAGCGTCATATCGCTTCGCGCCACGACCTCCGCGGCAAACCCGTCGGGACCGCCGATGAGGAACGCGAGATCACGCCCCTCCCGCATCCGGCCCGCGAGCCAGTCGGCGAGCTCCCGCGTGCTCATCTGCGTGCCGCGCTCATCGAGCGCTATCACCCATTCGTCGGGACGCATGGTCGTCAGGAGCTTGCGCGCTTCCGCCTCCACGGCCTTGCGCGGGCTCTGGCCGGCACTGCGGGGACCAGGCTCGATCTCGACCAGCGTCAGCTTGAGCCGCGAGCCGAGTCGGCGGGTGTAGTCGGCGCAGGCTTCGCGAACCCACGCGGGTGGGCGTGTGCCCACCGCTATGACCCGCACCCGCACCGATCTTACGAATGGCGCGCCGCGTGCACCGCGCCGCCCGCACTTTCATGCATCACGGTACCTGCGTCCCACAGCCGTTCCAGGCCGTAAAACTCGCGTACGCGGGGCAACATCACGTGTACGACGATATCCTGCAGGTCGACCAGCACCCACTCCCCCTCGCGTTCACCCTCGGCGCCGAGCGGCCGGAATCCATTCCTCTTGGCCTGCTGAATCACGTGGTCCGCGATGGAGCGTACGTGGCGGTCGGAGGTGCCGGAGGCGACGACCAGGGTGTCTGCGATATCAGTCAGTCCGCTCACGTCGAGCACTTTGACGTTCACGGCTTTCATGTCTTCGAGGGCGGAGGCGACGGCCTGGAGGAGGGTCGGCGCGCTGCAGGGCGGGGACGCCGGGGGGCGGGGCGGGGATGGGGATCGTGCGGACCTGGAAGCCTGCGCGGGAGCGCCGCGGCGCCGGACTGTGCGGGTGGTCATGTGAAGAAGGAGTCTCTCCTGTGTCAATAATCATCCGGGAGCATAGCACCTACTCTCGCGCAGGATGTGTCGCACTTCATCCGGCACCAGGTAGCGCGGGTCACGGCCCGAAACGATGAGCTGACGCAGCTCCGTGGAAGAAATCTCGAGCTGAGTCACGGCGTGCACATAGATCCGGCCGGCGGTCTTCTCGTGCAGATCCCGGATGGTGCCCGTGCCGTGATCCACCATGACCTCGCCGAGCGGGCCCATGGTCGGCGCCTTCCAACCCGGCCGGTGCGCGACCACGATGTGCGCGAGCCCGAGGAGGTCACGCCAGCGGTGCCAGTTCGGCAGGCCGAGAAAGGCGTCCATTCCAAGAAGCAGGCAGAGTGAGCGGTCCGGGTACTCCGCCCGCAGCTCCGTCACGGTGTCCACCGAGTAGGAGATCCCCGTCCGGCGGATCTCGCGGTCGTCGACGACGAACGCCGGTTGATCGGCGACCGCGGCCCGCACCATGGCCAGCCGCAGCTCCGAGCTCGCCAGCGGGTCGTCGCGATGCGGCGGACTGCCGGTGGGCAGGAAGCGGACCTCGGCCAGTCGCAGCTCCTGCCACAACTCGAAAGCCGTGCGCAGGTGGCCGTAATGAATGGGGTCGAAGGTGCCGCCAAAGAGACCGATGGGTTGCATCGCCATGGGCAACTATTTGAACATGGACTGCGGCGCCGGTACTGCCGGCCGGCCACAAATGTCGGCGGCGAGCAACGCCATCTCGTCCCAGGCATTGCCCTGCAGGCGTCCCTTGATCATGCGGTCGGCACGGGCGGCGCGCAACGCGAGCGCCCGGAAAGAAAGCCGTGGCGCCCGGCGTGCGGCCTTGTCCAGGGCCGCGGTCTGCCGCTGCCAGCCGCCGCGCCCGCGCGCCGTTCCCGGGCTCGCCAGCGCGCCCCAGAGGTCCCGCAGCGCCTTGGTCAGCGCCCAAAGCACCAGGGTCTGCTCGGTGCCCTCCGAGCGTAGTCCGGCGAGCACCCGCAAAGCGCGGCCCGCCTCGCCCTCGAGCACCGCCTCGGACAGTCTGAAGACATCGAAGCGGGCGCTGTCGACGACGCTGGCGAGCACCATATCCAGTGTTAGGTTGCCGGCGGGCGCGAGCAGGCGCAGCTTTTCCAACTCCTGATGGGCGGCGAGGAGATTGCCCTCCGTGCGCTCGGCGAGCAGGGCAAGCGCCGCCTCGTCGACCTCGAGCCGCAGCCGCCGGCAGCGGCCCCGTAACCAGCCCACGAGCCTCGCGGCCTCCACGGGCCAGACCGGGATCCAGCCGCCGCGCGACTCCAGCGCCCGAAACCACTGCGCCGCCTGCGCGTCGCGATCGAGGCGCGGCGCGAGAATGATGAGCAGGGTATCGGGGTCGTCGCGCTCGAGGAGGGACAGCAGCGCATTGTTGCCGGCAACTCCCGGCCGGCCGCTCGGCAGCCGCAGCTCGAGCACCTTCCGGGCGCCGAAGAGAGATAGATTGCCGGCGGCGGCGCGCACGTCGTCCCAGTCGGAGCCGCGCTCCAGGAAGTGCACGTCGCGCTCGGTGAAGCCGGCGGCGCGCGCTCGTGCGCGGATCGCATCGGCCGCCTCCCCGATGAGCAGCGGCTCGTCGCCGGAAATCAGGTAGGCCGGCAGAAGATGCTGCTCGAGATGAGAGGAGAGTGAATCGGGTGTGAGCTTCAAGCGAGCCTATAGGTAAGTCCTGACCGGCATTATAGAATGGCTACCCTAAGCCCAGGCCAGCGGATTGCCGCTGCCCCGGTATGGAGCCAAAGGACCAGTGAGCCGCTCCGTGCGTCGTCAACGCCTCCTCGCAATCATCGTGGCCTTCGCGATGGTCGGGTGCATCTGCGGCTTCACGGCGCACGGCTTCGCATCACACGGCCAGGGCTCGGACCACTGCGACTGGGACATGCATTTCGCGGGCGTCGCCGGTGCAGCGCCCAAACCCGCCCCCATCGCGCGGCCTATCCTGGCGGCCAGGCTGCCCGCGGCGACTCCGTCCGTCGTACTGCTCAGCGCCCGCCGGCTCCGCGCCCATCGCGCCCGCGGCCCGCCGGCCCAGCTCCAGCCCGCCTCCTCCGTCGCCTGACCCCAATCACGATGGCTGCGCTCGAAGCGTAGTCATGACGGCTTGAACATTCAGCAACAAATGTGATGTTATAGCATCACATCAGATGCCGGGCTTGCCTCGCCGCGGCCCTGACATGCGCGTTCGGCCGCAGCCTGGAAACCGGAGTCCTTTTCGTATGCCTGTCTACAAGAACCCCCACAGGGCCGTCCTGCTCGCGATGGCCGTGGCAGCCGCTGCGCCGTCGATCGTCGCAGCCGCCGATGCATCCAATGACGCCTCGCCAAACGATAACGCACCCCTCATCACCCTCGATAGCGTCGTCGTCACCGCACAGAGGCTCAACGAAGCGCGCGCCGGCATCGAGACGCGAACGGGCGCCTCGACCTACACCATCGACAGCGCGGAAATCAACGCCGAGCCCGGCGGACAGAACGTGCAACTCAATCAGGTCCTATTGCAGGCGCCCGATGTGGTTCAGGACTCGTTCGGGCAGCTCCACGTCCGCGGCGACCACAACGATCTGCAGTACCGCTTGAACGGCATCATCCTGCCGGAGGGCATCAGCGTATTCAGCCAGACGCTCGATCCGAGACTGATCTCCTCGCTCAATCTCATCACCGGCGCGCTGCCGGCCGAGTACGGTCTCGAGACTGCTGGCGTCATCGACCTGACCACCCAAAGCGGCCTGCTGAAGCCAGGCGGCTACGTATCGCTGTACGGCGGCAGCCATTCGACGCTCGAGCCGTCGGCGGAGGTGAGCGGCAGCGCCGGCAGCTTCAGCTACTTCGTCACCGCCGATATGCTGCGCAACGACCTCGGCATCGAGTCGCCCGACGGCAGCAGCGAGCCGCTGCACGACCACTCGACGCAGGGCCACGCCTTCGGCTATTTCGAGGACATCCTCGGCTCCAACGACCGGCTGGCGCTGATCCTGGGCACCTCGGACGACGAGTTCGAGATTCCGAACCAGCGCGGCCTCGAGCCGATGCTCGGGCTCGAGGTGGACGGGATCACCGACTACCTGAGCAACAATCTCGACGAGACCCAGCACGAGCTCACGCAGTACGCGATCCTCAGTTGGCAGCATTCCACGGGCAGCTTCAGCATCCAGAACTCGTTGTCCGCCCGCTACACGAGCCTCCACTTCGCGCCGGACTGGATTGGCGATCTGCTCTACAACGGCATCGCCCAGAACGCCTTCAAGGACGACACGGCCCTCGCCTGGCAGACCGACAGCTCCTACAAGCTGAACGACGCCCACACGCTGCGCGCGGGCTTCTTCCTGCAGCACGACAGCGCGACGAGCGACACGACCTCCCAGGCGCTACCGATCGACGCGCTCGGTGTGCAGACCAGCGACGTCCCGCTCGCCATCGTCGACAACGGCAATCAGTCGCAGGAGATCGAGAGCGCCTATCTGCAGGATGAATGGCGGATACTGCGGCCGGTCACCATCAACTACGGCCTGCGGTTCGATCATTACAACGCGTTTTCGAGCGGCAGCCAGGTGAGCCCGCGCGTCAACGTGGTATGGAAGGCGATGGCTGACACGACGGTGCACGCAGGCTACTCGCGCTACTTCACGCCTCCGCCCTTCGAGCTGATCGCCAGCGAGACATTCACGAAGTTCGCCGGCACGACGGCTCTGCCGCCCGGCACCAACGCGCAAGACACGCCACCCATCGCCGCACGCCAGGATTATTACGATATCGGCGTCGAGCAGAAACTGCTCGAGCGCGCCTTGACGCTGGGCGTCGACGCATACGGGGAAACTGCGCAAAACCTCATTGACGAAGGACAATTCGGTGCGCCGATCGTCCTCACGCCGTTCAACTATCGGTGGGGGCGCATCGGCGGCATTGAATTCACGGGTGATTACTCCATCCACCGCTTCTCGGCGTACGGCAATCTCGCCTTCCAGTCAGCCAAGGGCAAGGGCGTCGAGTCCTCGCAATTCAACTTCACGCAGCAGCAGCTCGGCTACATCGCCGACAACTACATCCATCTCGATCACGAGGAGCGGGTCTCGGCCTCGGGCGGCGTCGCCTACGACTGGGGCAAGACGCGCGCCAGCCTCGATGCGATCTTCGGCACCGGGCTGCGTGATGACCTGGTTCTGCCGGACGGCTTCGCCATTCCGAACGGCGATCACACCCCGAGCTACACCCAGATCAACCTCGGGCTGGCTCATGAGTTCGACATCGGCGATCCGGCCGGACCGCTGCAGCTGCGCTTCGATGTCGTCAACCTTCTGGACAAGGTCTATCTGATCCGCAGCGGCACCGGCATCGGCGTCTTCGCGCCGCAGTACGGCGCGCGGCGCGGGTTCTTCGGAGGATTCACGATACCGTTCTGATGAGAGGCGCTTCGAACGCATGCGCAACCCGATTCCATACGCGCGGCGCTGCGTGTTTTTCGCCTCATCCTCTTGCGCGGACAAGGGGCCAGGAGGCGGCCGCGGCTCGCAATACCTTACGGAATCTGCCATCGAGTTCCGGCGAATGATCGAGCGCAAGCGTACTCATTTTTATTGCCGTGCGGACCGTCGAGGCGTCAGGAGAGAAGCGTTGCGCGGCCCGACCGTACCCCCGGCCCGATGTGCAGACCGAATGCCAACTGCGCCAGCATCAGATCGGCCCCTGATATCTGCGCACCCGCACCGCGGCGCCCAGGAACACCCCGCATACCACGAGTCCGATCCACAGGCCCGGGCTCGCCAGGAACGCCCCCAGATTGGCGAGCGTCGGCGCCTGTATGGGCATGTTCGCGGGCGGAGGGTACTCAATCGCGCCGGGACCGCCCCCGAGGCGCGACAGCAACATGTGGGCGAACGCCGCGGTGTTGAAAATCAGCTTTTCGACAATGAGGACAGCCGCGACCGGCAGGCTAGCCCAGAGGAATGTCGCGCGGCGGGCCCAGGCGGAGACGAGCAGCAACCAGCCGTAAATCGGCGCGTAGTAGAGCGCGTGGACGGTCAACAGATGATAGAGCATCGCCGCCCACAGCGGCAGAATCGCCGTTTGCGTCCACGGCGCCGCCCCACCGGCACTGCTGCCGAGCAGCGCCGCGCTGCCCGCGAGCAACATGATGCCCTGCGTGACCACCAATACTGCAAAGGTGATCAGGGGAAGGATGAGGATGGGAATGCTTGCCTTCGCCATCACGGCAGTCACGTCGGAGACCGGCAGTGACTTCCAGAAGAGAATGCTGCGATCGCTGCGCTCGTTGTGCAGCGCCCCGAGGCAGTAGACCACGGTGAGGATCACGTAAGTCAGCATCAGGGCGAAGACGGCGATATTGAGCGGTGTCGCGACTGCATGAGCCGCCGGCGATGGCGCTCCGCCGGCCCGCGCATGCGGCAGATAGGCGGCGCCGATCGCAAACCCGAACAGGACCACGGCCGCGACGATCAGCGGCACGATGTAAAGGAAGCGGTTCTCCCACAGCTCGCGCCGCACCGACCAGTAGAACAGCCGAACGGGCGACAGTGCCGCCGGTCCGAAGGCAGGCGGGCCGTCGACTTGCGGTGCGGACGACGGGTCCGGCATTGCAGTTGAATCAGTGGTCGTCACGATCAGCGCCCTCCCGCCTGTGAGGCGCCGCCGGCATTGCCCATGACGGCAACGAATACGTCGGCGATGCCTGGCGTGCGCACATCACCGAGCTGTTGCAGCTGGCTGCGATCCGCGCGCTCGAACAGCAGCGTGCTGCGGCCGAAGACCTGACGCTCCTGGATCGGCTTGAGCTCGCGCGCGGCGGCCAGGCGCTCGGGGTGCACGGTCACCTCCGCGTAGCGTGCCTCGAATTCCTCCATGCTGCAGGTGAGGACGATCCTGCCCCGGTTGATGAACATGAAATCGGTGAGCACATTCTGGATCTCCTCGACCTGGTGCGTGGTCAGCAGAATGGTGCGGCTGCGATCGAAATAGTCGTTGAGGAGCGAATCGTAGAACTGCTTGCGGAACAGAATGTCCAGCCAGCCCGAGAGTGGGCTCGTCGAGCACCAGCAGGCGCGCGTCGATGGCCATGACCAGCGCCAGGTGCAGCTGCGTCACCATGCCTTTCGACAGCTCCCGCACCCGGCTGTTGCGCCCAATGTTGGTCTTGGCGATGAAGCCTGCGGCCTTGGCGCGATCGAATCGCGGATGCACGCCCGCGACGTAGTCGAGCGCTTGCGAGACGCGCAACCAACGGGGCAGAACGGCGACGTCGGCGATGAATGCGACATCGCGCATGAGCCGCTCGCGTGCAGCCCAGGGATCACACCCGAGCACCCGCAACTGTCCCAGATGGGGAGTGAGGCCCAGGATCGCGTTGATCGCGGTGCTCTTGCCAGCCCCGTTCGGCCCAATGAGTCCGATGATTCGCCCCGGCTCGACCCGAAGGTCGATGCCGTCGAGCGCGACGGTCGTGCCGAACACCTTGCGCAGCCCGCTTGCTTCAATTACTGACATAGGTCACCGCTTCCCCTTCCCGGGTGACGCGCGGTCGGCCGGCGAGCGCTCGCCGGCCGACCCGTCCAGTAGTTCTTCCGCTTTGAGGCCCAGGCGCTGCAGGGTTGCGAGCACTCCCGGCCATTCCTCCTCGAGGAATCTCTGTCGCTCGTGCCGCAGCAGTTGCTGGCGTACTCCCGCCTTGACGAACATGCCGATACCTCTGCGCTTCTCGACGATCTGCTCGTCGGCCAGTTGCTGATAGGCCTTGAGCACGGTGAGCGGGTTGACCCGGTAGTCGGCCGCGACGGTGCGCACCGAGGGCAACGGGTCGCCTTCCTTCAGCACGGAGTCGAGGATCATGGCGATCACGCGATCCCGCAGCTGGCGGTAGATCGGCTGGCTGTCGTTCCATTCGCTCACTGCGCTCGATCACTGCACGCGATGCAGGTCGAAATGCGCCTGCGCCGTGTGATTCCCGGGCTCGAGGAAGGTCCAATCCTCGGTGTGGTGACTGGCATCGATGGCGGTGAACACGACGTGCTCCATATACCCGTGACTCTTGCTGCCGGATACATCGACGATATTGAACGTGATCGTCTTTCCGTCGGGAGAAGCTGTCGCCACCATCCGCGGGCGATTGCCGGCATCGCAATAATGCCTCAGGTACAGGCGATTGCCATTCACGTACAGCATCGTGATCGGGTCATCCGGCGCGCCCGGCACCTTCATCTCATGCAGGACCGCGTTGCCGGAAGAGGTCACCCGTAAGCTGACCTGGAGGTGCTTTCCATAGTTGGCGCCGGCGACGGCGGCAGGGACGGTCGTGAGCGTGCCTTCCCAAGTGCCCGCCAGCGATTTGATCTGGTCGAAAGGCGTCTGCGCGGCCTGCCCGAAAGCGAGGCTCGAGAACGACAGCAATGCGAGAGGCAGCGCGATCTTCAGGGATTTCACGGTTTTCATAGCTCATGCTCCTCGGCGGAAGGGACTCGAGGGGTCAGCCCTCTGATTTAGTGTTCTACTTAACTATATCACCAGATCTGTGCATGTCAAGCTACCACGAGAGGCACCCGGCGGTCCGGAGCTAAACGGCCGCTTCCAGCTTCGGAGGCCGGTCTCTTCGTCACGCGGCGGGGCCTCGCTTGCAAAGGGATCGGGCGGGGGCCTTGGAGTCAGGGACGACGGAACGGAGCCTACAGGGATCAGTGAGCGGCCTAACGGGCCGCGCAAACCGTACTTGCGGCGTCCCCCGACAGACCCTTTGCAAGTGAGACCCCGGCCTCCGAATGTCACAATGGCCGCAGCTAACCCTCTTACTGTGACTCTCCCTTGCGCCCCCGCAGCAGAGCCTCCGGGTGGCGATCGAGGTAATCGGCCAGCTCCCGCACCGAGCGCGCGGCCTGGCTGAGCTCGCTCATCAATTGCGGCAGGTCCGTGCTGGAGGGTTGGCTGCCGCCGGCCCTGTCCTGGATCAGGGCGAGGGTGCGCTGCGCCGCGTCCGAGGTGGCGCGCAGGGATTTGAGAAGCTGATTGAGGTTGGGTTGTGTCTCGATGGTCAGGCGATCGAGATGCTTGAGGACACGATCGAGGGATAGCACCGCGTCATGAAGTTGCGGTCCGGAAGTGGCCCGATTGACGTTCGCGAGTACCGCGCTCAGATTCTGCATGACTTCATTGAGGTTCCGCAGCGTGTCTCCGAGCACCGGCGGGCCGGCCGGGGCGCCCCTCGCGGCCTGCTCATTCTCGTAGAGCTGGAACACACTCCGCTCCGGGCTGGGCGCGGTCGCCATCGCGGCAGCCGGAGTCTCGAAGGCCACACCGCCCGCGAGCAGCTGCTGCCAGGAGTTGGCGCGCAGCTGCAGCCCCGAAGCTCCCAGGTTCATGGCCACACCGCCGGCGTTCCAGAAGTGCGTTCCGGGATGGACCAGCCGGTCGTGCGGTGCGCGAATGAACAACGTCACGCTCACCTCATGTCCGTCTCCGGCAAGCGCATAAGCCGCCACCACGCCCACATCGATGCCGCGGTAGGTCACCGGCGAGCCGTCGGTAAGAGAGCTGAGATCCGGTGCTTGCAGGGTGAAATAGCGCCCCGGCGAGCCCGGGGGGACGATCGGCGGATTGTCGAGTCCGACGAAGCGCTGCCGCGGCCTGCCGTCCTTGCTGGGATACATCTCGATGTAGGCGCCGGAGACGATCGTCGACAGTCCCGAGATGCCCTCTACCCCAAGGTGCGGCGTGACGATGTAGAAGATCGTGGAGTCGGTAAGATAGGGGCTCACCCGTCGGATCATCCGGGCGCGGACGATCACCCGCTTCATGTCATGCGACAGATGCAGCGAGGTCACCGTCCCGACCACCGCGTTGAGGTGTTGGATCGTGGCCTGGCCCGGTTGCAACCCCTGGGCCGCGCTGAAGGAGATGGTGATCTCCGGCCCCCGCTCAGCGAGTGTTTGCCAGGCCAGCCAGACGAGCACCGTCGCCGCCGCTATCGGCACGATCCAGACCCACGCGACCCAGCGGCGCGGCCGCACGCGCGCTTCGACCGGCTCCTCAGGCCTGTCAGGCTCCTGAGGTTTGTGAGGCTCGTGAGGCTCTTGCGGCTCGTCGGGCATCGTGGCTCATCCCCTTGGTGACGCGTCCCACATGAGCCGCGTATCGAAAGTTCTGGTGGCGATCATGGTCAGGATGACCACCGCCGCGAAGGCGACCAGTCCGCCTCCCGCCCGGGCCTGGGCGATGGCGCCGAACTGCAGCAGCCCGACCAGCACCGACGCGACGAATACATCGATGTTGGACCAGGAGCCGATGGTGTCGATGAAGCGGAAGAAGCGCGTGCGCGCCACCAGCGTCCGCGGCGACCCCTGCACGGTTGCGAGCAACATCCAGGTGAGGCCGCACAGCTTCAGCAGCGGCACCACGATGCTCGCCAGGAAAACGATGATCGCCAGCGGCCAGAGCTGGTTGTGGATCAGCTCGAGCACGCCGGTGATGATCGTGTTGGACTGTTCGTTGCCCAGGCTTACCAGTGTCAACACCGGGAGCGCGTTGGCCGGCACATAGAGCAGGAAAGCCGCCGCCACCAGGGCGGCGGTGACCCGGAACGCATACGGCCTGCGATGATGCAGCGCCGCCCCGCAACGCGGGCAGGCGCTGCCCGGATGCGCGCCGGGCACCAGCAGGTCGCATGCCGTGCAGGCGATTGCGTGCGCATGATCGCGGCGCTCGCCCGCGCGCCAGCTCAAATGCCAGCGCGATTGCCCCCGCGTGCGCAGCAACGGCAGTGCCTCCCAGACGGTTCTCTCGTCGAGCTGCGTCAGTGCGAACAGCAGCGCTCCGGTCGCCGCCATCAGACACCATCCTCCCGCGAGCACGTCCACGCCGACCACCAGCCGCAGCCGGCTGTAGGCGACGAAGCAGCCGACGAGGAAGATCTCGAGCATCATCCAGGGGCGCAGCCGCATGAGCCAGCGAAACACCGGGCCCAGATGCGCGCGCGCCCGTAACCGCAACGCCGCGAGCACGGTGATGAGCGCCGCCAGATAGAGGTAGGGGAAGACTACGGCGAAGGCGCCGACGACCACCGCCAGAGACGCGAACCCCTGCTGCCACAGTCCGACGATCCCGCTGGTCAGCCAACAGGTCCTCGCGGCCCCGTGCGAGGCCACGCTCAGCAAGGGCTCGACGGTCGCCGGGATCAGGAGCAGGAGCGCGCCCAGCGCGAGCGCGAGCGGTGCATCCAGCCGCCCCATCGCCGGCCCCGCCAGCAGCCGGGCGCACCGCCGGCACTCGGCAAGGCTCCCGCCTGTCAACGCGGGCAGCCGCTGCACCAGCCCGCAGTCCGGGCACGCGACCCTCGCCTGATTCTCAGCAGTAGTCATCGCACGCCCCACAGCAAAGCACATGCCTCCGCCACAATTATCTGCCCGACAGTCATTCCCGGCAGGCCCCCGTCAGGCGGTCATCGCCGTCCGTGACGCCGTGTTGCCGCAACCATCGACGCGCATCCTCCGCGTCGCTCTCGAACCAAGCGCGCGTGCTTCCGAGCCGAAAGCTGTAACCCCAGGCATCCATGTCCGCGAAGGCGCGCTCTACCCCCACTCCCCGCAGCTCGCCGGCCAACAACACCTGCAGATAGCACACGGCCGACTCCTCGAGGTCGTCCCCGCCGGCGTCCCGATCGAGTCCCGCCCGCCGCTCCGGCGTCATGCAGATGTAGTGCCCCGCCTCATGCAGTACCGAATGGACCGGCGTATCGAGCCGCGCATACAGGCGGTCACCCCTCAGCCCGGCCTCGGTCTCACCCCAGAAGGATCCCGGGATGACCTCCTCCGGAGCCACGAGCGCGAGCCCCAGGCCGTAGCGATCGAGCAGCGCCGCCACCGCGATGCGATCGACCCCGCTCAACGCCAGCATGTCAGCCGCCCGGGACCCGCGAGAGCTGCCGCATCACTATGTCCGCCAGGTCCCGGCCCATGGCCTGCTGCAGGATCTCCTCCTCGTGCTCCTTGGCGAGCAACAGGCTCTCATCGAAGCTGTAGGAGCGCACCGCCGACACCTGCTGCGGCGGCAGAAGCTCCCTGCCGCCCGCGGTCACGGAGAAGCGCACCGTGTAGGTGAGCTGATACTCGACCGGGCGATTCTGTGCCGACACGGACAGCACTCGCGGCGCCACTTTGTCGGACAGGATGTTGACCACCGCCGTCGCCTGGCCGGGTAAATCGACCGGATGCGCGCCGGAGATCAACATCTGACGCCGCAGGCTCTGCACGAAGTCGGTCTGCTGATCCGGAGCCTGGATGTACGGCCGGCGGATCGATCGCGGCAGCGCGCTGTGGCCTTCCAGGTGGAAACCGCAGCCGGCGACCAGAAGCGCTGCCGCGACCGGCCAAACATTCGCGAGCCGCCGCGGCACCCGATCCTCAAGCATCGGGCTGCCCACCGGCCGCCGCGCTCACCACCACATTGGCGATCTGCCGGCCCGGCACGACGATTACCCGCTTGATGGCCGCCCTGCTGCCGACGAACTTCATGACGTGCTCGTCGGCAAGCGCAGCCTCGCGGATTGCCGCCTCGTCCGCATCTGCCGGGACGCGGACCCGGCCGCGGAGCTTGCCGTTGACCTGCACCACGAACTCGACGGATTCCTGCGTCAGCGCCGACTCGTCGACCGAGGGCCACGGCTCATCGACAGCTGCGCGCTCGTGCCCGAGCGCCCGCCACAGTTCGTGACTCACGTGCGGGATGATGGGTGCGAGTACCAGTGTGACGATCTCCAGCGCTTCCTGCCGCACGGCGCGGCCCTGGTCGGAAGTGTCATCGAAGCGTCCGACTGTGTTGAGAAGCTCCATGCAGGCCGCAATCGCAGTGTTGAAATTGCGACGCCGGCCAATGTCGTCCGTGGCCTTCGCGAGCGCGTGGTGCGACGCACGACGCAACCCGCGCTGCCCATCCGTAAGCGCGCCGGTATCGAGACGGGAGGGCAGACCGCGGCATACGTGCTCGTACACCGCGTTCCACAGGCGACGAATGAAGCGTGACGCTCCCTGCGCGCCCTCATCGGACCATTCCAGTGTCTGGTCCGGCGGCGATGCAAACATCGTGAAGAGTCGAGCCGTATCCGCACCCAGGCGCTTGACCAGTCCCTCCGGATCGACGCCGTTGTTCTCGGACTTCGACATCTTGCCGAGTCCTTGCGATTCGACGCAGATCGTCTCGCCGCCAGGCAGGGTCGTCTCGAACACCTCCGCGCCGACCGCATCCCGCCGCGAGCGCACGTCGGTCGGGTTGACGTAGCGGCGGCGCCCGTCAGGCTGGGTGTAGGAGTAGACCTGATTGAGCACCATGCCCTGGGTGAGGAGATTGGTGAACGGCTCGCCGACCCGGAGCAGGCCGAGATCGCGCATCACCTTGGTCCAGAAGCGCGAGTAGAGGAGGTGCAGGATGGCGTGCTCGATGCCGCCGATGTACTGATCGACGGGCAGCCAGTAAGCCGCGCGCTCGTCGATCATGGCGCTGTCCTGGTCCGGACAGGCGTAGCGCATGTAGTACCACGAGGAGTCGACGAAGGTGTCCATCGTGTCGGTTTCGCGGCGCGCCGCAGCGCCGCACCTGGGACACTTGCACTCATAGAACGCCGGTGACCTGGCGAGCGGATTGCCGCTGCCATCCGGCACCAGATCCTCCGGCAACACCACCGGCAGCTGATCGTCCGGCACCGGTACCTCGCCGCAGCTCGGGCAATGAATGAGCGGGATGGGACAACCCCAGTACCGCTGCCGCGAGATCCCCCAGTCGCGCAGCCGATACTGCACCCGCTTTCGCCCCAGCCCGCGCTTCTCCAGACTCGCTGCGATCGCATCCACCGCGGCCTGGAACTCCAGCCCGGAGAATTCCCCCGAGTTCACGGTGATACCGTAGTCGGTGTACTCGGCCATCCACGGCGCGCGCACGTCCTCGTAGGCGCCGCTCTTCGAGCGCACGACCATCACGATCGGCAGCGAGTTCTGCAGCGCAAATTCAAAGTCGCGCTCGTCGTGGCCCGGAACGCCCATGACGGCGCCCTCGCCGTACCCCATGAGCACGTAGTTGGCGACCCAGACTTCGATAGGCTTGCCGGTGAAGGGATGCAGCACGTGCAATCCCGTGGGCAAGCCCTTCTTCTCCTGCGTCGCGACATCCGCCTCCATGACGCTGCCGCGGCGGCATTCCTCGATGAACGCCGCCAGCGCCGGGTCGCGCTCGCCGGCCGCGAGAGCCACGGGATGCTCCGCCGCGACCGCCATGAAAGTGACACCGAACAGGGTGTCGGCGCGGGTCGTGAACACCTTGAGCGCCCCGTCCTTCGACATCGCCGCCTTCGTGTCCGGCGCGTAGGGGAAGGAGATCTCACAACCCTCGCTGCGGCCGATCCAGTTGGCCTGCATGAGGCGCACGCGCTCCGGCCAGCCCGGGAGCCGCTCGAGGTCGCCGAGCAATTCCTGCGCATAGCGCGTGATGTTGAGATAGTAGGTCGGGATCTCCCGCCGCTCGACCGGAGCCCCGGTGCGCCAGCCGCGCCCTTCGATCACCTGCTCGTTGGCGAGGACGGTCTGATCGACCGGGTCCCAGTTCACCACCCCCGTCTTGCGGTAGGCCACCCCCTGCGCCAGCATCCGCAGGAAGAGCCACTGGTTCCAGCGGTAGTAGCTCGGATCGCAAGTCGCAACTTCCCGGCTCCAGGCGATACCGAACCCCAGCGACTGCAACTGCGCCCGCATGTGCGCGATGTTCTGCCGCGTCCACTTCGCAGGCGGCACTCCGTTGCTCATCGCCGCATTCTCCGCCGGCAACCCGAAAGCGTCCCACCCCATCGGCTGCAGCACGTTCCGCCCCTGCATCCGCATGAAGCGCGCCAACACATCCCCAATGGTGTAGTTGCGCACGTGCCCCATGTGCAGGCGCCCCGACGGATAAGGCAGCATCGACAGGCAGTAATACTTCTCCCGCCCCTTGTCCTCCTTCACCTCGAAGGTGCCGTGCGCCTCCCAATAGCCCTGCGCCGCCTTCTCGACAGCCGCCGGATCGTAATGCTCTTCCATCTCAGACAACGCCCGAATGTAAACCTCGGAAAGCTCCGCAATTTACACGAACGAGCGGTCGCTCGGACAATCAGGGCACAGGTACAGGCAGGAACAGCTGCGCCGAATCCCGCTGAATCAGCAGCGCCACGCTCTTCTTGTGTGACCCTTTGGCCGCCGCCGCCAGCTCCTCCATGGTGCTGATCCGCCGCCCATCCACCCCCAGGATGATGTCCCCCGGCTCCACTCCCGCCAGCTCCGCACCCCCCGTCACCCCCTCCACGACGAGGCTGCCGCTGGTCCGCGCCTCAGCCTTCTCCTGCGGCGCCAGCGGCCGTATCGTGAGCCCCAGCTGATTCGGCTTGCGCGCCACCGGTGCCGGCCGCGCGGCATTCCCCGCCTCAGCCGTCTGCGGCTCCTTCAGCTCCTCGACACGCACCCGCACCGTCCTATCCTGCCGCTCCCGCCACAGCGTCAGGCTCGCCTCGGATCCGGGCCGCATGGCCGATATCCGGCTCGACAGCTCGCCGTAGTGCTGGATCTGGTGCCCGTCGACCGACAGCACGACGTCGCCCGGCTGAATGCCGGCCAAAGCCGCCGGACTCTTGGTCTCCACCGAGCTCACGAGCGCCCCGCGCGGGCTGCTGAGACCGAAGGAGTCGGCCAGGTCCGCCGTCACTTCCTGGATGGTGACCCCGATCTTGCCGCGCACCACGTGCCCCACGGTGATGATCTGCCGCTCCACGCCCACCGCCACATCGATCGGGATGGCGAACGAGACGCCCATGAAGCCGCCCGTGCGGCTGAAGATCTGCGAGTTGATGCCGACCACCTCACCCTGCAGGTTGAAGAGCGGGCCGCCCGAGTTGCCGGGGTTCACCGCCACGTCGGTCTGAATGAAGGGCACGTAGTTCTCGGTCGGCAGCGAGCGGCCGATCGCGCTCACGATTCCCGCGGTCGCGCTGTTCTCGAAGCCGAAAGGCGAGCCTATGGCGAGCACCCATTGTCCGGGCTGCAGCTTCGACGGATCGCCGAGTCGCACGATCGGCAACCCCGTCGCCGCGATCTTGAGGACGGCTATGTCGGTACGCTCGTCCGACCCCACCACCTTCGCCGGGAACTCGCGCTGATCGACGAGCCGCACCGTGACCTGGCTCGCCCCTTCCACCACGTGCTCGTTGGTGAGGATGTAGCCGTCGGAGCTCACGATGAACCCCGACCCCGCGCCCCGCACAGGTTCCTCGCGCCGCTGCTGGCCGGACCCCGGGTTCGGGATACCGAAGCGGCGGAAGAAATCGTTCAGCGGATCATCGCTCTGGCCACCGCCTTCCGGCGCCTTTTCGATCACTTCAACGTTGACGACCGCGGGACCATACTTGGCGACCAGCGGTGTGAAGTCCGGCAGCGACGGAGTGCACATCGAAGAAACGGACGTCGCCGCGGCAGCCACTTGCGTGCTCACCACCGGCCACGCGGCGAGCGCGACGAGGGTGCAGGACATCATTGTCGCGCGGGGACGTGCGACCCTAAAAGCGCTCATGTCAGACTCCGGGGTGGGACGGTAGTAGCACTCGCCGTACTCATGCGCCGCCGCAGTTCGCCGCTCCACAGCGACGCGACGAGGCCGAGGGCGGCGAGGCCCACGATCAACCAGTTTCCAACACGCGTGAACGGTGTGATCCCGGCCCTGGGCGTGACGGAAGACCGCAGTACATACTGCTCGAAAGGCGGCGCGGACGCCAGGACTTCACCGCGTGGCCCAATGACCGCCGAGATACCGTCGTTGGTGGCGACGATGAGGCTGCGCCCTTCCTCGAGCGCGCGCATGCGGGCCATCTGGAACTGCTCGTAGCGGGCCGTTGAGTGCCCGAACCAGGCGTCGTTGGTGACGTTCACCAGCGCATCCGCTTTCGGCAGCATGTGCAGCATGTAGCTGCCGTAACCGACCTCATAGCAGACTGTGGCCCCAAGCTCGAGCCCGGCCACCGGCAGCGGCGACTGATCCGTGCCGCCCCGGGTGAAGCTGTCGTACGGCAGGCTCATCAGGCGCAGCCAGTTGCGTACGAATCGCGGTACCGGGAAGAACTCCGCGAACGGTACCAGGTGGTCCTTGGCGTACCAGCTCGCCTGCTTGCCGAGCGCCAGGATCGAGTCGTAGTAGCTACGGCCGTCATCCGAGGCGCGGATCACGCCCATCACCAGCGAGGAACCGCTGGCCTGGGTCTCACGATCCACGGCCGCGATGTAAGGCAGCATGTTGTTGGCCGGCTCCGGCAGCGCCGCCTCCGGCCATACGATGAGCTTGGTGCCGAGCGCCGACTCCGTCATCTTGCGGTAGCGCTGCAGGATCTTGTCCTCGTAGGCGTCCTGCCATTTCTCATCCTGCGGGATGTCGGCCTGAATCACCGCTACCGAGACGGGAGCGCCCGAGGGGTGCGTCCAGCGCACCGGTCCGAGTGCCGCGCCGATGACCCAGGGCACGACGAGCGTGAGCCCGGCAATCACACGCACGCGCGCAGTGCCCCGAATCAGCGCCACCAGCGCGCCCGCGCTCGTGAGCAGCAGTAGGCTGATGCCGTAAACGCCCAGGAGCGGTGCGAATCGCGCCAGCCAGGTGTCCGTCTGGGAGTAGCCCAGCGACAGCCACGAAAACCCCGAGAGGAACCAGCCGCGCAGCCACTCGATGAGAAGCCACACCGCCGGCATGCCCACCAGCCAGCGCCAAGGGCCGGTGTGCGGCAGCAGGCGCGCCACGGTGTAGCCGATGAGCGCGTTGTAGAGGGCCATGATTCCGATCAGGCCCAGCATGATTCCGATGGTCATCCAGACGGGCGCCCCGCCGAGGTCGTGCACGCTGACATACAGCCAGTAGGTGCCGGCGAGAAAGGTGCCGAAGCTGAACCAGAATCCGGTCCAGGCGGCCTCGCGCGGCGCGGCCTCATCCCACAGCCACATCAGTGCCGCGGGACAGAGGATCGCGAGCGGCCACCATTGGAGCGGCGCGAAGGCGCAGGCGAGCAGCGCGCCCACACCGAACGACAGCACCCCGCGCGCGAGCAACGCGTGGCGGGAGCGGGTCGCGAAGAGGAGATCCGTCGCGGCGGCCATGGCCGGGGCGGGAGTCATCTCGCGCGCGGGAGCGGCAATGGCAGCCAGGCGGCGTGAGCTCATGCGCGCGACTCGCCCGGCTCGGGGTGCGAGTGCCCGTCGGGCGGGGTCACATCGCGCGGCGGCACGACGCGCAGCGCATCGATGCGGCGCCGGTCCGCCCGCATGACGCGAAATTCGAAACCTTCGATGTTGGCGGACTCACCGCGCCGCGGCAGGCGGCCGAGCTGCTTCATGAGGAGACCCGCCACGGTCTCGACACCTTCCTCCTCGGAGAGGTGGGCGCCGAAGTACTCGTTGAACTCCTCGATCGGTGTCACGCCGCGCACCAGGAAGGCGCGCTCGCCCTCCTTGCGGATGTTCTGGTCGTCCTCGACGTCGAACTCGTCATCGATCTCGCCGACGATCTGCTCGATCACGTCCTCGATCGTCACCAGCCCCGCGACCCCGCCGTACTCGTCGACCACGATGGCCATGTGATTGCGGCTGCCGCGGAATTCCTTCAGCAGGATGTTGAGCCGCTTCGATTCCGGCACGAACACCGCCGGCCGCATGAACTCGCGGATATCGAAGCGCTCGCGCGCCTCGCTGCCGGCCAGGCGCAGCAGATCCTTGGCGAGGAGGATCCCGACGATGTCGTCGCGGTCCTCGTCCATCACCGGGAAGCGGGAGTGTCCCGACTCCACCACGGTCGGCAGGATACGGGACGCCGGGTCGTCGCGGCGCACGAACACCATCTGCGCGCGCGGCACCATGATGTCGCGCACCTGGAGGTCGGAGACTTCCAGACACTCCTTCCAGCATCGGCAGCGCGTCGGCTTCGAGCAGCCCGCGCGTGCGCGCCTCGCGCAGGATCTCGAGCAGCTGCTGGCGGTTCTGCGGCTCCGCGGCGAAGCTCTGCGTCAGCCGCTTGAGCCATTTACCGGTCGAATTGCTGTCCTTGCTCATGGATCAGACTCTGTAGGGATTGGCGAAGCCCAGGCGACGCAGCACCGCGACCTCGCGGCGCTCCATGCGCTTTGCCTCCGCCTCGCGCTCGTGGTCGTAGCCGATGAGATGCAAGGCGCCGTGCACCACCAGGTGGGCCCAGTGGGCCTGGAGGAGCTTGCCCTGCGCGCGCGCCTCGGACCGTACTACCTGAGCACAGATCACCAGGTCGCCGAGCGGTCGCGCATCAGCGCCGTTGCCACCGCGAGCCGCCGGCGCGCCGGCGACCGGCGCCGGCAGGGGTGACGGGGGGAATGACAGCACGTTGGTCGGCTTGTCCCTGCCGCGGTAGCGGGCGTTGAGACGCCGACTTTCGGCCGACCCGACCACGCGGACGCCGAGCTCGCCGCCGGCCGCGCGCCGGCCGATCGCCATGCCCGCCCAGGCAGCGATGTCGCGCGCGCGTGGCGCCCAGGATCTGACACCCGTCTGCACGTCGACCCGGAGCGGGAGCCGTTCGCAAGCCTTCCTGCCGCTCATGGCTGCTTTCCTTCCGGCTGCGCAGTGCGCGACTCGTAAGCCTGCACGATGCGCTGCACCAGCGGATGGCGCACGACGTCCTGTGCATCGAAAAAAGTGAATGCAACTCCCTCCACGCCGCGCAGCACGCCGATGACATGACTCAGGCCTGATTGCCGGCCCGCGGGCAGATCGGTCTGCGTCACGTCGCCCGTGACCACCGCCTTGGAGCCGAAGCCGATGCGCGTGAGGAACATCTTCATCTGCTCGACCGTGGTGTTTTGTGCCTCATCGAGGATGATGAAGGAATCGTTGAGCGAGCGGCCGCGCATGAAGGCCAGCGGCGCCACCTCGATGACGTTGCGCTCGATGAAGCGCGACACCCGGTCGAATCCCAACATCTCGTACAGCGCGTCGTACATCGGGCGCAGGTACGGATCGACTTTCTGGTTGAGGTCGCCGGGCAGGAACCCCAGCCGCTCGCCGGCCTCCACCGCGGGTCGCACCAGGATGATGCGCCGGATGGTCTCCGCCTGCAGCGACTCCACGGCGCACGCCACGGCCAGATAGGTCTTGCCGGTGCCGGCGGGACCGATGCCGAATGTCAGGTCGCGGGTGCGGATATGCGCGAGATACTCGCGCTGGTGATGGCCGCGGGCGCGGATGCCGCCGCGCGGCACCCGGATGCCGCGTTCCGCGGGGTCGAGATCCGCCGTGGGTTCCTGGCCGGCCTCGCGCTCGCGCAGCGCCAGGTGCACCCGCTCGGGCGTGATTTCCTCTTCCTTGGCCAGCGCGAACAGCTCCTGCAGGAGGTCCTCGGCGCTGCCGGCGTTGGCGCCGAGCACCCGGAAACTGTCGCCGCGCCGCCGAATCTGCACGTCGAGGCGCGCCTCGAGCAGTCGAAGGTTCTCATCGAGCGGGCCGCAGAGGTTGGCGAGCCGCGCATTGTCCGACGGCTCGAGATCGAACTCGCGCAGCGTCTCGGGGACCGTTACTGCCACAGGCGTCCGCGCAAGCTGTGCGACATTGCTTCGGTCACGACGGTTCGGGTGAATTGGCCGATGATCTCTGTGGGACCCGCGAAGTTGATCCAGCGGCTGTTCTCGGTTCTGCCGGCCAGCTCGCGCCCGTCCTTCTTCGCATGCCGTTCCACCAGCACGCGCTGCACGGTGCCGACCATGCGCTCGCTGATGTCGCGGGCCTGGGCGTCGAGCTGCGCCTGCAGGCGCGCCAGCCGCTCCTGCTTGAGCTGCGCGGGCGTCTCATCGGGCAGCGATGCCGCCGGCGTTCCGGGGCGGCGGCTGTAGATGAAGCTGAACGACTGGTCGAAGCCGACGTCGCGCACGAGCGTCAGAGTCGCCTCGAAGTCGCGATCGCTCTCTCCCGGGAATCCCACTATGAAGTCGGACGAGATGCAGATGTCCGGCCGCGCGCTTCTGAGCTTGCGGACCTTTTCCTTGAATTCAATGGCGGTGTAGCCGCGCTTCATGAGCGCGAGCACGCGGTCCGAGCCGCTCTGCACCGGCAGGTGCAGGTGGCTTGCAAGCTGCGGCACGTGAGCGAAGGCCTCGATCAGGCTGTCGTTGAGCTCGAGCGGATGCGAGGTGGTGAAGCGGATGCGCTCGATGCCGGGCACCGCGGCGACGTGATGAATGAGTGTGGCGAGATCAACGACCGCCCCATCTGCCATCGGCCCGGCATACGCATTGACGTTCTGGCCGAGGAGAGTCACTTCCCGCACGCCCTGGCTTGCGAGCTGACGCACCTCCTGCAGCACCGACTCGAACGGACGGCTGACCTCGTCCCCGCGGGTGTAGGGCACGATGCAGAAGCTGCAGTAGCGGCTGCAGCCCTCCATGACGGAAACGTAGGCCGTAGCGCCCTCGGCGCGCGGCTCCGGCAGGCGATCGAACTTCTCGATCTCCGGAAAGCTGACATCGACCACGGAGCGCCCGGTACGGCGCAGCTCCGCGATCATATCGGGCAGGCGGTGCAGAGTCTGCGGTCCGAACACCAGGTCCACAAAGGGCGCCCGCTGCGTGATGCCTTCGCCCTCCTGGCTCGCGACGCATCCGCCGACGCCGATGAGTACGTGCGGCCGCTGAGTCTTGAGCTTTCGCCACTCGCCCAGCATGGAGAACACCTTCTCCTGCGCCTTCTCGCGCACCGAGCAGGTGTTCATCAGCAGTACGTCCGCCTCGGCCGGATCTTCCGTGCGCGCGAGACCGACGCCAGCTTCGAGCACGTCCGCCATGCGGGCGGAGTCGTACTCGTTCATCTGGCAGCCGAAAGTTTTAATGAAGTAGCGGCGGGACATAAGCAGGGAATCGACTCATTCTACGGCCTCGGCCACCCCACCGCACGGGCGCCGCGCAGAACTGCGTTACAGGCGTAAAACAGCCAAGAAATCAATAAGATAGCCCGGCGCAAGCTTGCAGGTAAGCGGGCCCAGGCCGCTTCTGCGCTCGCGGGATCGAACCGGGACGCGCTGCTGCTCGCTAAAAGCGCCGCCAGGCGAGTTTCAGCCAATACTAGAATGGGATGTCGTCGTCGAAGTCTTCCCGTTCGCCGCCGCCTCCTCCGCCTCCCCCGCCTCCCCCGGTCGGGCCGGGATACTCGGGCACGGGCTCGCGCGGCGCACCGCCTCCCCCGCCTCCCCCGCCTGCGCCGCCCGCGCCGCCCGCGCCGGCTCCACCGCCGCCTCGGCCGCCCAGCATCTGCATCTCGTTGCCGACGATCTCCGTGGAATAGCGCTCGTTGCCCTGCTTGTCCTGCCACTTGCGGGTGCGCAGGCTGCCCTCAATATAGACCTGCGAGCCCTTGCGCAGGTATTCGCTGGCGATCTCCGCCAGGCGGCCGAAAAGGGCGACGCGGTGCCACTCGGTGCGCTCCTGCTGCTCGCCGCTCTGCTTGTCGCGCCAGCTCTCGGTCGTGGCGATGCGGAGGTTCGCCACGCTGCTGCCCGACGGCATGGCGCGCGACTCGGGATCCGCGCCCAGGTGCCCGATGAGGATGACTTTGTTGACTCCGCGCGCCATGAGTGTGCCCTCTTGTTCATAGGAAAAAGTCGCCTGCGGCGCTTTTTCGGACCGTGCCTTCGCTGCCGGCCGCGAAAGGCGCGACTTTCGCGGCCTGCGCCGAGCGACATCGCAGGTCCGGCAGCCCGCCACGAGAGAGCGCCATTGTAGACGTGGCGCACGCCCCGCGCGAACCCCGAAAGCCTCCGCGAATGGGCAATTACTCGGCCGCAAGGCCTCCGACGGGTAAACTTGAAGGCTTGATTTTTCGCGGCCAGGGGCCGCCTCGACAGCGACGATCCACCTGACCATGCAAGAGATCCGTGTCCGCGGGGCACGCACCCACAATCTGAAGAGCATCAACCTCGATCTGCCGCGCGAGCGGCTGATCGTGGTCACGGGGCTTTCCGGCTCCGGCAAGTCGTCGCTCGCCTTCGACACCCTCTACGCCGAAGGACAGCGCCGCTATGTGGAGTCGCTGTCCGCTTATGCGCGGCAATTCCTCTCGATGATGGACAAGCCCGATGTCGACAGCATCGAGGGTCTCTCGCCCGCCATCGCCATCGAGCAGAAGGCCACTTCGCGCAATCCGCGCTCCACCGTCGGCACGGTCACCGAGATCTACGATTATCTGCGCCTGCTCTACGCGCGCGCCGGCACTCCGCGCTGCCCGGATCATGGGATCGACCTTACGGCTCAAACGGTGAGTCAGATGGTCGACCAGGTGTTGAAGCTGCCCGAAGGCGCCGCAGCCGCGCTGCTCGCGCCCATGGTCAGCGACCGCAAGGGCGCGCACGCGGACATTCTCGACTCACTGCGCGACCAGGGCTTCGTGCGCGTACGGATCGACGGCCGGATCCATGAAATGGATGGCCTGCCGGAGCTCGATCCGAAGCGCAAGCATACGATCGAGGCAGTGGTCGATCGCCTCCGTCTGCGGCCCGACGCCCAGCAGCGCCTGGCGGAATCCTTCGAAACGGCGCTGCGGCTCTCAGGAGGGCTCGCGCGTCTCACTTTTCTTGATGACACGGAGCGCGCGGACCTCGTCTTTTCCAGCCGCCATGCCTGCCCGATGTGCGGCTACAGCGTGCCGCCTCTCGAGCCCAAGCTCTTCTCATTCAACAACCCGTCGGGGGCCTGCCCGACGTGCGACGGCCTCGGCACACAGCAGTTCTTCGATCCGCAGCGCGTCGTGACGCATCCCGACCTGTCGCTCGCGAGCGGCGCCGTACGTGGCTGGGATCGGCGCAACAGCCACTACTTTCAACTCATCCAGTCTCTTGCCCGGCACTACCGCTTCGACATCGAGGTGCCCTGGACGGAGCTCCCGGAGCGGGTGCGGCAGGTGTTGCTGTACGGCAGCGGCGATGAGGTGATCGAGTTTCGCTACAGTGAGGGCAAAAGCCGCGGCACCGCGAAGCGCCATTCCTTCGAAGGCATCCTGCCGAACCTCGAGCGGCGTTTCCGCGAGACGGAATCCAACATGGTGCGGGAGGAGCTCGGAAAGTATCTCGGTGTGCGCACCTGTCCCGACTGTCGCGGCGCGCGCCTCAACCGGGCGGCGCGTTTCGTGTTCGTCGGCGACAAAGCTCTTCCCGAGGTCACGCGCTTGAGCGTCGGCCATGCGCTCGAGCTCTTTCGCTCGCTTGCTCTCGAGGGGTGGCGGCACGAGGTCGCAACTCCCATCGTCAAGGAAGTCGGCCAGCGGCTGCGATTCCTTGCCGACGTCGGCCTGCAATACCTGACGCTCGATCGCGGCGCCGACACGTTGTCGGGCGGCGAGGCACAGCGCATCCGGCTCGCGAGCCAGGTGGGCTCCGGCCTCACCGGCGTGATGTACATTCTCGATGAGCCCTCGATAGGGCTGCACCAGCGCGACAATGCGCGGCTCCTCGGCACATTGAAGCGCTTGCGCGACCTCGGCAACACCGTGATCGTGGTGGAGCACGATGAGGAGGCGATCCGCGAGGCCGACCACGTCGTCGATTTGGGGCCGGGCGCCGGCGCGCATGGGGGTCACATCGTCGCCGAAGGCACGCCCGCTGACATCACGGCCTCCGCGGCTTCATTGACCGGTCAGTACCTGAGTGGCAAGCGCGCAGTCACCCTGCCGCGGCTGCGCACACCGCGCTCGCCCGATAAGCAGATCCGCATCATCGGGGCGTCCGGCAACAACCTACGCAACGTCAGCGCGGAGATTCCTCTGGGACTCCTGACGTGCGTAACCGGTGTCTCCGGCTCCGGCAAGTCGACCTTGATCATCGACACCCTCTTCGGCCACGCAACCGCCAAGGTCAACGGGCGATTGAGCGCTCCCGACGCCGCGCCGTGCGAGCGGGTCGAAGGGCTCGAAGAGATCGAGCACGTCATCGATATCGACCAGGCGCCGATCAGCCGTACACCTCGCTCCAACCCTGCAACGTATACCAACCTTTTCGGCCCCGTCCGTGAGCTTTTCGCCGCCGTCCCGGAGGCCCGTGCGCGCGGCTACGATGCCGGACGCTTCAGCTTCAACGTCAAGGGCGGTCGTTGCGAGGCCTGCCAGGGCGACGGCGTCATCAAGGTCGAGATGCATTTTCTCCCTGACGTCTACGTCGCCTGCGATGTCTGTAAAGGTCAGCGCTACAACCGGGAGACCCTCGAGATCCGCTATCGCGGCAAGAACATCCACGAAGTCCTGGAGATGACGGTGGAGGAAGCGCTGCGCTTCTTCCAGAACGTGCCCGCGGTCGCCGGCAAACTGCAAACCCTGACCGACGTCGGGCTCTCCTACATCCACCTCGGCCAGAACGCGACCACCCTCTCGGGCGGCGAAGCCCAGCGCGTCAAGCTCTCCCGCGAGCTGGCCCGGCAAACCCACGGCCGCACCCTCTACATCCTCGACGAGCCCACCACCGGACTGCACTTCCACGACGTCGCCCAGCTCCTCGATGTCCTGCACCGGCTGCGCGATCAGGGCAATACCATCGTCGTGATCGAGCACAACCTGGACGTCATCAAGAGCGCCGACTGGGTGGTCGACCTCGGCCCGGAAGGAGGCGAGGGCGGCGGCGAGATCATCGCTACCGGCACGCCGGAGCAGATCGCAGCCAATCCGCGCTCCCACACGGGCGCATACCTGCGGCCGCTCCTGGGCAGGAAGTCGGCGCCGGCCGTTGCCGCTGTGCGCTAAAAAAAGCCGGCCCCGAAGGGCCGACCCGAGGGATGGCCGCGAGAGGACCGCGGCATCAGAAAGCATCAGAACAGCACGTACTTCAGATTGACATAGAACGTCCGCATGATGGGATTCGAGAAGATCGAGCTGTAGCCCGCCGCAAAGTTGTAATCGAGCTGGTTGCTGAAGGGCGGGGTCGTGTTGAACAGATTCTGAATACCGAATAGCACGGTCATACGCGGGGTCGGCTTGTAGGACGCATAGGCCTCCCAGGTCGACTGGCTGCCCACTTCCATCGCGTTGCCGGCGGCATCGGGAAACTCATCGATGTATCTCGAGAAGAACTGGTTCTCGAGCCCGCCGCCCCACCTGCTGTCCGGGCTCGCCCAGTTGATCGTCAGGTTATGCTGCCAGCGAATCGCCGGGAACTGTCCCTGATCGAACCAGCCGACCAGATTCACCGGCGCTGCGCCGGTGTATTCCGTCAGCCGGTACTGGGTGATCGCCGTCCCTTCCAGGTCCTCGCTGAACACTCCCCACGCGGTGTGCTGTACGTATTTGATGCTCACGTCGAATCCGTCGGTCGTCGCGCCGCCCGTGTTCTGGAAGTCCTGCAGGAGGTAGCCGCACGTCGGAGCCGTATACGGATGGCAGTCCGCGGCCTCGTCGACCGACGGCGTGAGCGACCCGGAACTGTTCAGCACGAAGTAGCTCGGGAATGCGTTCGGATTCTCGTATATGGTCGAAGCCGGAATCGTTTGAATGTAGTTCTTGACGAGGATCCGGTAGTAATCCAGCGTGATGCCCAGATTGCGCATCGGCGACAGGATGATGCCGAGATCGAAATTCTGCGAAGTCTCCGGACTCAGGTTTTTGTTGCCGCCATACAGCCCGATTCCCTGCGAGCTGCATACCGTCGGCGTCCACTCCGTGTTGTAGCTGCCCGGTTGGCAGAGCGGGTTTCCCGTACCCATGGTTGGGCTGTCCGATGCGGCAGTCTGGTTGGGCTCATATAGATTGAAGAGGGTGGGCGCACGGAAGCCCGTGGATGCGTCCCCCCGGAAGGCGACAAATCGGCTCGGCTGCCAGCGCACCGCCACCTTGCCGTTGTTGGTGGTGCCGAAATCGCTGTACCGGTCCTCGCGGTCGGAGATGTCGAGATCCAGCGACTTGGCAATCGGCACGTCGACCTCGACGAATACCGCCTGTATGCGGCGACTGCCATCGATCGACACGGGCGAGGTTCCAAGCGCGGCCTCCAGGAGGTTGCTCAAGGGGGTCGTGGCGTATGTGTAAGTCTGACCGCTCAACTCAGCGCCGAGCGCCACGGTCGCTGGAGTGCCCGCGTTGAACGCGTCGCCCAGCTCGTGGCTGGCGTGGGCCTCGATGCTCCACAGCTTGTTCTTACCGGTAGCGAATGCCCCGTTCAGATACGAGCTGTTGATCAGCGCCTGTCCCGCAGCGGTCTGCGGGCCGAAGGGATTGATCAGATTGCTGAGGATGCCGTTGGGCGCAAGCACGGACTCATTCGGTATTCCCCCGCGGGTATCGTTGACGTTCACGTTTTGGCTGTAATTGGCACTCGTCGTATAGTGCCAGCCGAGGTTGTCACCGGAGAAGGTCAGCAGAATTCTCTGCTCTGTGTCGACGTTCCCCATATATCGGCTGTTGGTGGGATCGGTCCATTCCGCATAGATGGGATCGGTCAGGTCCACCGGTCCGCTACAGGGACCGCCCGTGTTGGCATTGGACTCGCATGTCAGTCCGGCCGCCGACTTCGGCAAGTAGTTCGGGTCGGCCTGGGGCGTCATCTCGAACGCGTACTCCATGGGCCCGCTGTAGCCATCGACTTCGGAACGCGTGTAGAAATACTGCAGCCGCAGGGTATTGTTGTCCGGCAGCGTCTTGGAGAGCTGCGCCATCGCGGACCCCTGTTGGCTTTCCGGGATCAGATCCGTCGCGGCGGACGGCCGGTAGGCGCAGGTGCCGAAATACGTGGTCGGGAAGGGATTGCCCGGGCAGGCCGGAAAGCCGGGCTGCCATTGGTTACCGTTGGCATCGACGATGGATCCGGGCCATGTTCCCCCACCGTTGGTACCGGTAATGCCCCGCGCCGGATCGAAGCCGTATGCGGCAAACGACCGTTGCGTGGCCAGCAGCGGCTGCTGCTTGGTGAAATTTGCCGTCACCATGGCGTTATAGCCGTCGCTGACCAGGTCGCCATGCCCCAAGGTGAAATCCGCCGAGCCGGAGCCGGCACCTACCTCCTGCGGATGAATTGAAGTTGATGTCTACCTCAGCCCCCTGGTAATTCTGTTTGGTGATGAAGTTGATGACGCCCGCGATGGCATCGGAGCCGTACAGCGAGGAGGCGCCGTCGCGCAGCACTTGGACGCTCTGGATCGCGGAGAACGGGATGCCGCTCAGATCGACCCCGGCGTCGTCATTGGCGTTGTTGGCCAACCGCTCTCCATCCAACAGGACCAGCGTACGGGTCCGGCCGAGATCGCGCAGGTTGGCGTAGGTACCGCCGCCGCTGAACGACCCCACGGCTGAAGACGTATTGACGACGTCAGGGACGTTCGCGGTGATCTGATCCACGGCCTGCTCCACGTTCACGATGCCCTGGTTGGCGAGAGCCTGTGTCGTGACTATGGTGACCGGATCCACGGTCTCGGCCTCCGTGCGCGCGATCATGGTGCCGGTGACCACGATGGTCTGCAGCATGGGGACCGGCGCGGCGGCGTTGGCCAGGGGCGGCGCCGGCGTTGTCTGCGCGAGCAGGATGGGAGGCCGCGCGGTGCTCTGCTTCGCAATTCCCTTCTTCGCAGTTGCGGCCGTGGTGGCGGCCGCCGGCGCCGTCGCGCTGTCAGTCTGCTGCGCAAGCGCCGCGAGACTGCCCGCTCCGCAGGCAGCAAGCACGCCCAGCGCAAGCGCGCGCTTGACGGAATGTCCAACGAAATGATCGAGGCTCATGATGAAGACTTTCCCCCCGGAGTTGCGCTGCAGTCGTCCGGTCGCGCTCACCATTTGTTGCGCGACAACAACAAGCATCACTTCTACGATAGATTACCTGTTGGTAAAGTGTCACACGCACGAACCGCGATGTCAAGAAACGGGTCGGCGGATATTGCCTGGCCGGCGGCAGGCGCCCATGCCCGGGCGGAGCTCGCAGCCCCGTCGCTCAATTGTCAATACGTCGTATTGACATAAGGCCACTGCTGCCATAGCCTATTCGCATGAGCAAGAATCTCAGGAGTGAGCAGCTTCAGGTGCGGGTGTCGCCAGCGGAAAAGGCCGCCATCCGGCGCGCCGCGGAGCAGGCCGGAATGGATATGAGCGCTTATGTGCTGGGCCGGGCTCTGCCCATTCCGGCAATGCAGCTTCAGGCGTGCGTCGCAGAGTGCGCCGGGCCGGGGCCGCCCAGTTTTGGGCTTGCAGAGCTCAGTACCCTTCTTTCGGGCTGGACCGCCAGCGAGCTGCGCGATGCAATTGCCGCGCCGCCGCCGACGGCATTGACGCCTTTCTTGTCCAACTACATCGCCGCCATGATCGAGCAGGTTTGCGAGCGGCGCTCCGTCCGCGTGCCGGCCTGGGTGCGAGCGATTGCGCCCCTTCCGGAGCCGGCTTTTGGATCAACGTTGAAGAGCCTGCGACTGCATCTGCTGACCCATTCGCCCCCGCCCTTCCGACGCAGGAATATCTTCATCGACTCGTCCGTTGGCGATCGGGTTTGAGGCCATGCAGCCATTGACCAGGGCGGATATCCGTCGCCTGCTGGAAATGCTGAACGAGGATTTGCGTGATGCCGACACGCAGGCCGAGGTCTTTCTCGTCGGCGGGGCAGTGATGTGCCTCGTATATGGCGCGCGGGCGTCAACGCAGGATGTTGATGCTCTCTTCCGACCGACAGCATTGGTGCGCCAGGCCGCCGCACGCGTCGCTGCGCGCGCAAACCTCGACCCGCGCTGGTTCTACGATGCGGTCAAGGGCTACTTGAGCGAGAACGCTGACTTCGCTCCTTTCCTCGAGCTCGATCATCTGCGAGTCATGATCGCGCAACCGGAGTACCTGCTGGCGATGAAGTGCCTGGCGATGAGAATCGGTGCGGAGTCCCACGACGAAGCGGACGTGCGCTATCTCCTCCGTCTTCTCGACATCGACTCGTACGAGCGCGCGCTCGCCGCGATAACGAAGTACTACCCTCTGGACCGTTTTCCGCAGAAGACGCTGTATGCGCTCGAGGAGATGCTTGCTTCGGCCTAGAGCGCGCCCGACTCGAACGTCTGCCGCACTTCGCCGTTCACGACGCGCTCGAGATAGTTGCCTGACGTGTAGCTCGCGACGACGCGCCGCCAGAAGGTGACGGCGGTGGCGTTGCGCAGGTACTCGGTGATTTCCCAGCGGCCGGCGAAGCGGCTGAAGATGAGCCTGACGGCGGTGGCGCCGATGCCGAGGCGGCGTGTGGCGCGGGTGATGAAGAATTCAGCCATCCGATACTCGATGGGCGCGCGGCTCTGCGTGGCGGGGGCGGCGCCCACGGCACTGCGCCGCGCAAAGGCGCCCGGTCTGCTGCGCACCACCAGCGCGAAGCCCACGGGCTCGGAGGCTCGCAGGATGACGAGGGGAAAGCTGTTGGGATCGCCGAACCAGTGAAAGAGCTGATCGGGCGCACGGTGTCCGACTTCACCGAGCGCGGGGAACTTGCCGGTGCCGCCGGTCGGCGCCAGATCGTCGAGATAGTCGCGATAGACGCTCTGGATCCACAGGCGGTCGCCCGCCGTGTCCCGCGCGTCGCGCACACTGACCGTCATGTCGGCTTCCCGGACCCCCGCAAGAAACACGGCCCGGACGGCTCGCGCGCGCGATCCGACCGGGCCGTGCGGAGCCATTGCCGGGAGGCTGCTGACGACAGCCTCCCGAGGCAAAAGCGCCCTGTTACGACGAAGGAGCGCTGGCCGGCGGCGGAGCGCTGTTGTCGGACGGCGCGGCGGCCGGCGGGCTCGCCATCGAGCCGGAATTGTCCGACGGCGCCGCGGCGGGCGGAGCGGCCGGTTGGCTGCTCTGCGAGGATGCCGGCGGCGCAGCAGCGGGCTCGGTGCCTGAGGAATCATTCTTCGCACACGCCGTCAGCAGCAGTGCCGCAGCAGCAAGCGCGCTAAGAGCAACTTTTGTGTTCATCGATCGGTACCCCGATGCTTTGTTGAGAGAGCCAATACGAAGAAAGCGTATGAACGACTTTTTTTATCGTTCCGCGAGTCCTTCACGGATCGCGACGCGGGATTTTATAGAGTCATCAGGCGATTGGAAACAGCCTAGGCAGTTTTGCTGTCGCCCTGGCACGACAATTGGGCGCATCGGAGCCGGCGAAGGAGCCCAGCCGGGTCCGAAAGCTTACAATCGAGGACCGTCTTTGCTGGAGTGCCTGCGATGGCCCACGTTGGCGCGCTTGCCAAGCCCCTGCCCGAGCCTGCGCTCGATGCGCTGTTCGCCGCCCACGTCGAGAAGGTGGCCCTTCGCACCGCCAGGGCGCTGGAGGCCTGCGGCTACTCCTCCCTGCTGGTCCACTCGGGATCACTCCTCACTGTGTTCCAGGACGACCGGACCTACCCCTTCAAGGTGCACGCCCCCTTCAAGGTCTGGGCCCCCCTGCTCGACGTCCCGGATTGCTTCCTCTACTTCGAGCCCGGCAGGCGGCCGCTGCTGGCCTTTCACCAGCCCGAGGATTACTGGTACAAGCCCGCCGCGCTGCCCGGGGGCTACTGGACGCGGCACTTCGAGATTCGCCCCTGCCGCAACCTCGACGAGGCGCGGCGGGCTCTGCCCGCCAACCTGCGCGCCACCGCCTTTCTGGGCGATTCGCTCGCGGAATTGGCTTCGTGGAGCGTCGGCGACATCAATCCGCCGCACCTCCTCCGGCACCTCGATTTCTGCCGCGCAACCAAGTCTCCCTACGAGCTCGAGTGCCTGCGCCAGGCGAGCCTGCTGGGCGCCCGCGGCCACCTCGCCGCCGCGCGCGCCTACGGGGCTGGCGCTTCCGAATTCGAGATCGAGCTCGCCTTCCTCACCGCCTGCGGCCAGCGGGAGCAGGAGCTGCCCTATAATCCCATCATCGCCCTGAATGAGGGCGGTGCCGTCCTCCACTACCAGATGCTGGAGAAAGCGCCCCCTGCGGAGCGTTACTCCCTGCTCATCGACGCGGGGACGGAGTTCGCCGGCTACGCCTGCGACATCACCCGGACACATTCCCACCGGGACCCCGATTTCGCCGCCCTGATCGGCAGCATGGACCGGATGCAGCAGTCCCTCTGCGCCGCCGTCAAACCGGGCGTCGACTGGCGCGAGATCCACCTGCAAACCCACCGCCTCCTGGCGGAACTGCTCCACGAAGCGGACATCGTCACCTGCTCCGCCGACGAAGCAGTGGCCACGGCCATCACCAGCGTGTTTTTCCCTCACGGCCTCGGCCATCTCCTCGGCCTCGAGGTCCACGATGTAGGCGGCTTCATGCGCTCTCCCGACGGCGGTGACATCCTCCGCCCTGACGGCCACCCTCATCTGCGCCTGACCCGGGTACTGGAAGAGGGCTTCGTGGTCACCATGGAGCCCGGTCTCTACTTCATCCCGCAGCTCCTCGACGGAGCGCGCGCCGACGAGCGCTCGCGCCGCATCAACTGGAGCCGAGTCGACTCGCTGCGCAAGTTCGGTGGTATCCGCATCGAGGACGACCTGGCGGTGACCGCCAAGGGTTGCGAGAATCTGACCCGGGATGCCTTCCGCGCCGAGTCCACCGCGTAGTTTGAAGCGCTGGATCCGGGCTCCTGCCCGGCCCAGCGCCTCGGGCAAAAAGCGCGGTCATTTGCCCGAGGCTCCGCCACCTCCGGCGGCGGGGCACATCCCTGTGCCTGGACGCTCAAGTGGCGACGGCGACGGCAATCAGACAGGCCGCCTCGATCACTTCGATCAGGGCCCCGGCGCCGTCGCCGGTGAATCCGCCGAGCCGGCGGACGAGTCCCCCGCGGACGATCGCATATGCGATCACTGCGGCGCCGAGCGCAATCGCCCCCCGGGTGCGGCAGGTGGCGAGTGTACCGATCACCGTCAGCGCCACCATGATGGCCCCGGCGGTCCGGGACTGATGGGCCGTCAGATCCTGGGCGATCCCCTGCGCTCGCACATAGGGCGTATGAGCGAACAGCACTGGCATCGCCGCCCGCGCCAGCAGCGGCGGCAGGATGCAGCCCGCGGCAAGGCGCGGGTCCTGCCAGGGAGCCGAGTGAAGCGGCGTAGCCAGCGCGGCCAGGGCCGCGAACTTCAGCAGCAGCAGACAGTTCACCACCGCGAGGGCGACGGGGCCCGAGCGTGGGTCCTTCATGATCGTCAGGGTTCGCTCCCGATCGCCGTGCCCGCCGACCCAGGCGTCCGCGGTATCCGCAAGACCGTCGATGTGCAGCGCTCCCGTGATCAACACCCACACCGCCAACACGATCGCCGCGCCAAGCAGGGAAGGCAGCCGCGACACCGCCAGGGCCGCCCCCCAGAGCACGGCTCCAAGTGTGAGACCAGCCAGGGGATAACAGGCCAGCGACAGCCCGATCTCTCGTGCCGTGGGCTGGGGCTCTACACGCAGCGGCAGGCGCGTCAGGAACTGCAACGCCACCATTGCGGCTCGCGCGACCGTCATTGTGGGACGTCTTTCAGTCTTTGCGGCAGGCCTGCGACGACGAGCGTGACTCGATCGCACGTCGCGGCAAGACTCTGGTGCAGCTCGCCCGCGACATCGAGAAAGCGGCGGCTGAGCTCGCCGGTGGGCACGATACCCAGCCCGGTCTCGTTGCTCACCAGGATCACGCGTCCAGGAATCGCTGCCACCGCGCGCAGCAGGCTCACGCGTTCCGATTCCAACCGATCTGCCGATCCGGACGTCAGCAGATGGGCCAGCCACAGTGTCAGGCATTCGACCAGCAGACAGCACTCCTTGTGCGCGTGCGCCCGCAGCGCAGCGCCGAGCGCGGCAGGCTCCTCCACCGTCAGCCAATCCGCAGGACGATGCGCGCGGTGACGCCGGACACGCTCCTGAAGCTCCGGATCCTCGCTCGGAATCGCCGTCGCGATATATACGACCCGCAGGCCGCTCGCACGCGCCTGTTGCTCCGCGTAGCGACTTTTGCCCGAGCGGACACCGCCCAGCACGAGCTCCTTCATTGCAGCGCCGTCACAGCTCATCCCTCGGCGGCGCAAGCCGGCGGGGGAAAGTCAGGTCCGGCGAGCCAACAGGTCGCGGATCTCGCCCAGCAGCTCCTCGGACTTGGTCGGCGGCGGCGGCACGGCCGGGGCGGGCGGCGGTGTGCGCTTCATCCGATTGACTACCTTGATGATGGCAAACATCGCGAGCGCGACGATCAGGAAGGAAAAGCAGGCCTGTACGAACAGCCCGTACTTGAGCAGCACCGCCGCTCCCTTGGGGTCCGTGCCGATCTGCACCGCCATCTTGCTGAAGTCGACCCGGCCTATGACGAGGCCGAGCGGCGGCATGATGACGTTCGCCACCAGCGAGCTGACGATCGTACCGAATGCGCCACCGATCACGAAACCGACGGCCAGGTCGATGACGTTGCCTTTCATGGCAAACTCTTTGAATTCACTAGCAAGGCTCATGGCACGCATCTCCCCTCATTTATTGGAAAAAGTCGCCTGCGGCGCTTTTTCGGACATCGGCTCCGATGCCGCCGGCAAAAGACGCGACTTTTGCCAGCTGCGCCTCATGACCGAGCGTAAAGGATAGTTCGGCGCCGCGCAAAAATGACACGGGCCGCTTACGCGGCCCGCTCGATCATCTCCAACCCCGATGGCCTCAGGCCGCGGCTGTTTTCTTCTTCCGGGTGCGCGGCTTCTTGGCCTCGCCTTCGGCCTTCACCTCTTCGGTGGCAGCCTCGGCTTCGACCTTGGCCTTGGCGCGGCGCCGGGTCTTCTTCTTGGCCCCGGCCTCTTCGGCTGTCGCAACCGCGGCCGGTCCCTCGACCAACTGCATCAGCGCCATCGGTGCGGAATCGCCCGGACGGGGCGACATGCGCAGGATCCGTGTGTAGCCGCCCGGACGGGCCTTGAACCGCGGCCCGAGGTCCGCGAACAGCTTCTCGACCACCTCCGCATCGCGCAGCCGCGCGAATGCGAGGCGCCGGTTGGCGTCCCCGTCCTTCTTGCCCAGGGTGATCAGCGGCTCCACGACCCGCCGCAGCTCCTTCGCCTTCGGCAAGGTGGTGCGAATGGTCTCGTGCCGCAACAGCGACACGCTCATGTTGCGCAGCATCGCGTGCCGGTGCGGGCTGTTACGCGACAGCTGCCGGCCGGAAAGTTGGTGTCTCATGGATCGCCCTTAGATCACGTCCCGGCCGTCGTCGTGCTTTAGGCTCGCCGGCGGCCAGCCCTCGAGCCGCATGCCGAGCATCAGCCCGTGGCTCTGCAACACTTCCTTGATCTCGGTAAGCGACTTCTTGCCGAGGTTCGGCGTGCGCAGCAGCTCCACCTCGGTGCGCTGCACCAGATCGCCGATGTAGTGGATGTTCTCCGCCTTCAGGCAGTTGGCGCTGCGCACGGTGAGCTCGAGCTCGTCGACCGGACGCAGCAGGATCGGATCGAACTGCATCTCGGAGACCTTGGTCTGGGCCTCCTCCTCGCCCTGCAGATCGACGAACACCGACAGTTGATCCTTGAGGATTGCGCCCGCGCGGCGGATTGCCTCCTCCGCGTCGATGGTGCCGTTGGTCTCGATGTCGATGACCAGCTTGTCCAGGTCGGTACGCTGCTCCACACGGGCCGCGTCCACGGAGTACGTCACGCGGCGCACGGGGGAGAACGAAGCGTCGAGCTGCAGACGGCCGATGGGACGCGACTGCTCCTCGAACACCGCGCGCGAGGCGGCCGGACGGTAGCCGCGGCCACGCTCCACACGCAAGGTCATGCTGAGCTCACCCGCCTTCGTCAGATTGGCGATGACGAGATCAGGGTTGACCACCTCGACGTCATGATCGGTCTGGATGTCGCCCGCGGTCACCGGGCCGGGCCCCTTCTTCTGCAGGCGCAGCTCCGCGCTGTCGCGCGCGTGCATGCGGATCGCGACCGTCTTGAGATTCAGCAGAATGTCGACGACGTCTTCCTGGACGCCCTCGATGCTGGTGTACTCGTGGAGGACGCCCTCGATCTCGGCCTCGGTGATGGCGCTGCCAGGCATGGACGAGAGCAGCACCCGCCGCAGCGCGTTGCCGAGCGTATGGCCGAAGCCACGCTCGAACGGCTCGATGGTGACGCGCGCCTGGCGAGGGGCAACAGGCTGCACCTTCACCACGCGGGGCTTCAAGAACTCAGAAACGGATCCCTGCATTGCAGTCTCACCTTGCCGGCTTGAGTCACCGGCGCAAACCAAAAACGGATGGCCCTGGGGCGACAGGCTCGAGAGCCGATTACTTGGAATACAGCTCCACGACCAGGTTCTCGTTGATGTCCGGCAGGACATCGTCGCGGCCTGGCGCCGACTTGAAGACGCCGCGGAACTCCTTGTCGTTGACCTCCACCCACTCGGGGAGGCCCACCTGCTGCGCGATGCCGATCGCGCTCTGGATGCGGAGCTGCTTGCGCGCTTTCTCCCGCACTTCGACGGTATCGCCCGGCTTCACCTGATAGGAAGCGATGGTCACGGGCCGGGTGTTCACCGTGATCGCCTTGTGGCTGACGAGCTGCCGCGCCTCGGCGCGGGTAGCCGCGAAGCCCATACGATAGACCACGTTGTCCAGACGGCACTCCAGCAGCTTCAGCAGGTTCTCGCCGGTGGCGCCGCTGCGGCGGGCCGCCTCCTCGTAGTAATTGCCGAACTGACGCTCCAGCACGCCGTACATGCGGCGCAGCTTCTGCTTCTCGCGAAGCTGCGTGCCGTAGTCGGACAGGCGCTGGCGCCGCTCGCCCTTGATGCCACCAGGCGGCACGCTGAGCTTGCACTTGCTTTCTAAGGGCTTTACGCCGCTTTTCAAGAAGAGATCAGTGCCCTCGCGACGAGCGAGCTTGCACGTGGGACCGGTGTAACGCGCCATGCTTGGACCTCAGACTCTGCGCTTTTTCGGCGGCCGACAGCCGTTGTGGGGGATCGGCGTGACGTCCGCGATGCTGGTGATCTTCAGGCCGCAGTTGTTGAGCGCCCGGACCGCGGATTCCCGGCCGGGGCCAGGACCGCCGACACGCACCTCGACGTTCTTGACACCGTGCTCCTGTGCGGCCGTGCCGGCCTTCTCTGCGGCGACCTGCGCGGCAAAGGGCGTGCTCTTGCGGGAGCCGCGGAAGCCGCAGCCGCCTGCCGTCGCCCAGGAAAGCGTATTGCCCTGGCGATCCGTGATGGTGACGATGGTGTTGTTGAAAGACGCGTGCACGTGCGCGATCGCATCGAGCACGTTCTTGCGCGCCTTCTTCGGCTTCTTGGCGCCGGCGCCCGCGGCCTGTGCCGCGCCGCCCTGCTGCTGTTTCTGATCAGCCATACTGCTTTAACTGTCCTCGGATTAAGCTTTGCCCGGAGGCGCGTTGAGCTTCACGGCCTGCTTGCGCGGACCCTTGCGCGTACGGGCATTGGTACGGGTGCGCTGGCCGCGCACCGGCAGGCCCCGGCGATGCCGGATGCCGCGGTAGCAGCCGAGGTCCATCAGCCGCTTGATGTTCATGGAGACCTCGCGGCGCAAATCACCCTCGACAGCGAACTTGGCGATCTGCGAGCGGATGGCGTTGACCTCGTTCTCCGTGAGGTCCTTGACCCGTGTGCTCGGGTTGACGCCGGCGGCCTCGCAGGCGTTGCGCGCACGCGCGCGGCCGACGCCGAAAATGTGAGTCAGCCCGACCCACACGTGCTTGTTCATCGGGATGTTGATGCCGGCTATGCGTGCCATGATGCTTTACCGCAGGGAAAACGTTGCATTTTAACCGAAAACTCCGCCATTTACCCTTGTCTTTGCTTGTGGCGCTGATCCGAGCAGATGACATAAACGACGCGCCGGCGGCGCACGATCTTGCAGTTCTTGCAGATCTTCTTGACCGAGGGTCTGACTTTCATAAATGTTTACCCGCCCGAGCCGGTACGGCCGTACCCGAGATTGTCATGCGCTACGCGCACCTTCTCTGCGGGTCGAAGCGACCCGCCCCATGTAGCGGCGCTGCGCGCCGCTTCGAAGAGCCTTTTCACAGCCCTACCCGCCCGACCCGGTACGGCCATACCCAAGGAGGTTCGCTTTCTTCAGGAGTCCGGGGTAGTGGTGGGACATGAGGTGCGCCGACAGCTGCGCCCGGAAGTCCATCACCACCACCACGACGATCAGGAGCGATGTGCCGCCGAAGGCGAACGGCGAGCCCTGCTGCGCGACCAGGAACTCGGGCAGGATGCAAACGGCCGCGACGTACAGAGCGCCCCACAGCGTCAGGCGCGTCAGCACCTTGTCGATGTAGTCGGCCGTCTGCTGGCCGGGACGGATGCCCGGGATGAAGGCGCCGGACTTCTTCAGGTTATCCGCGGTGTCCCGCGAATTGAACACCAGCGCCGTGTAGAAGAAGCAGAAGAACAGGATGAGCGTGCCGTAGATCACGAGATGCAGCGGCTGGCCGTAACCGAGCGCGGCCGCGACGTCCTGCGCGACGTTCGCCAGCATTCCCTGGCCGGTCCCGGCGAAACTCGCGATCGTCGCCGGGAAAAGCAGGATGCTCGAGGCGAAGATCGGCGGGATGACGCCCGACATGTTGATCTTGAAGGGCAGGTGGCTGCTCTGCGCCGCGTACATGCGCCGGCCGACCTGGCGCTTGGCGTAGTTGACGGTGATCCGCCGCTGGGCACTTTCCATGTACACCACGAAGAACGTGACCGCGCCCACGAGGATGATGAGGAGCAGAGCGAACGGGCCCTGCATTTCCCCGCTGCTCACCTGCTCCGCCATGGCGCCGACCGCCGAGGGCAGCCGCGCCACGATGCCGGCGAGAATGATCATCGAGATGCCGTTGCCGATGCCGCGCTCGGTGATCTGCTCACCGAGCCACATCAGGAACATGGTGCCCGTGGTCATGGTGATGGTGGCGACCAGCAGGAACTGCGGGCCGCTCACCAGCGTCATGCCGCCCTTGACCAGCGCACCGGCGGCGGCGAACGACTGCACCACGGCGAGGATGAGCGATCCGTAGCGGGTGTATTCGGTGATCTTGCGCTGGCCCGCCTGCCCCTCCTTGCGCAGCTCGATCAGGCTCGGCACGACCATCGACATCATCTGGATGATGATCGACGCCGAGATGTAGGGCATCACGTTCATCGCGAAGATCGACATGCGCGACAGGGCGCCGCCGGAGAAGAGATTCGCGATCCCGAAGATCGTCCCCGAGTTCTGGCTGAAGAAGCGCGCCACCTGGGCCGGGTTGATCCCCGGCACCGGGATGAACGTCCCGACCCGGTACACGATCATGGCGCCGATCAGGAACAGCACGCGCGCGCGAATCTCCCCAAAGCGGGCAGCTTCGCTGATTGCGGCGGCTGGATTGCCTAGTGTCGCTTTCGCCACGATTTAACTGTCTTGCGGTCCGTCCCGATTGAAACGATGGCCTGCGGCGGTCCGCGGAAGTTCGTCAGGCCTCGTCTACGATCTTGCCGCCGGCGGCTTCGATCGCCGCCCGCGCGCCCTTGGTGACCTTGATGCCCTTGAGCGTCACCGCCTTGGCTATCGAGCCCGAGAGCACGACCTTGGCGCGCTCGGCCTCTGCCGGCACCACACCTGCCTTCTTCAAGCCCTCGAGATCGATGGTATCGCCCTCGACCCGCGCGAGCTCACCGAGCCTCACCTCGGCGCGCGTCACCGCCATGGCGGAACGGAAGCCGACTTTCGGCATCCGGCGCTGAATGGGCATCTGGCCGCCCTCGAAGCCCACCTTGTGGTAGCCGCCCTTGCGCGCGCGCTGTCCCTTGGTGCCGCGGCCGCAGGTCTTGCCCTGGCCGGCGGAAGCGCCGCGTCCCACCCGCAGCCGGGGCCGCTTGGCGCCGGGGGCAGGCTTGAGTGTGTTGAGTCGCATGGTCGTGAGGCCCTTCTTCAGCTCGTGCGCTCGACCTTGAGGAGGTGCACGGCGGTCTGGATCATGCCGCGATTCTCCGGGGTGTCGGCCACCGAGACCGTCTGGTTGATGCGGCGCAGCCCGAGCCCGCGCGCGCTGGCGGCGATGTTGTGGAGCTGGCCGTGCAGGCTCTTGACGAGCGTGACCTTGAGCTCTTTGGGTTGTGCTGCGTTCATGCGCCTCAGCCCGTGATCTCGTCCAGACTCTTGCCGCGCTTCGCCGCGATATCCTCCGGCGAGCGGATCTTCGCGAGCGCGTTCACCGTCGCGCGCACGACATTGATGGGATTTCGCGAGCCATAGCTCTTGGCGAGCACATTGCGCACGCCCGCGCACTCGAGCACCGCGCGCATGCCGCCGCCGGCAATGACGCCGGTACCTTCAGAGGCCGGCTGCATATACACACGCGTGGCGCCGTGCGCCCCTTTGACCGCGTAGTGCAGGGAATCGTTTCGCAGCGCGACGTTCACCATGCTCTTCCTGGCCTGGGTCATCGCCTTGGAAATGGCCACCGGCACCTCGCGTGCCTTGCCGAAACCGTAGCCGACCCGGCCGGCGCCATCGCCGACCACAGTGAGCGCGGTGAAGCCGAACTGGCGGCCGCCCTTGACGACCTTCGCCGTGCGATTGACCGCGACCAGCTTCTCGAGAAGCTCGTCCTGCGCCTGGCCTTTGTCCGCTCTTGCCATATGTGTTGTCTACCTGATCAGAACTCAAGACCGGCTTCGCGCGCGGCCTCGGCGAGCGCCTGGACGCGCCCGTGGAACTGGAATCCCGCGCGGTCGAAGGCAACCTTCTTCACGCCCGCGGCCTGGGCACGCTCCGCAATCGCGCGGCCGACGGCCTTCGCGGCATCGACATTGCCGGTGCCCTTCAGGCCCTGACGCACCGACTCCTGCAGCGTCGAGGCAGCGGCGATCACCGTCGCGCCGGCAGGGTCCGTGACCTGCGCATAGATGTGGCGCGGCGTACGATGCACCGTGAGGCGCGCAATGCCGAGGTCGCGGATGTGCGCGCGAGTCTTGATGGCGCGGCGCAGACGCCGGTCCTTCTTCGACGTGATCACTTCTTCTTCCCCTCTTTCAGGGAGATCTGCTCGTTGGCGTAGCGCACACCCTTGCCCTTGTAGGGCTCGGGCGGCCGGATGTCGCGGATCTCCGCGGCCACCTGTCCGACCTTCTGGCGATCGACGCCCTTCACCAGGATCTCGGTCTGACTGGGGGTGTCGATGGTGATCCCTTCCGGGATCGGGAAATTCACCGGGTGAGAGAACCCCAGCGTCAGGTTCAGCGTCTTCCCCTGCACTTGCGCGCGAAAGCCGACGCCCACGAGCTCGAGCTTCTTCTCGTAGCCCTTGGTGACGCCGAGCACCATGTTGGCCAGGTGCGCGCGCGCGGAGCCGGCGAGTGTACGTGTCAGGCCGGGATCGCTGTACTTCACCTCGAGGCGCTTCTCCGCCTGCACGACGCTGACGCCGTGTCCCAGGGCGAGGGTCAGGGACCCCTTCGCACCCTTCAGCGTCACGGAGCTGTCCGCGATCGTGGCTGTCACACCCTGTGGCAGCTCGACCGGCGCTTTGGCAATTCTCGACATGGTCGCTCTCCGTTACGCCACGATGCAGAGCACTTCGCCGCCCTGCCCGATCGAGCGCGCCTGCTTGTCGGTCATGACGCCCTTCGGCGTGGAGACGATCACCGTCCCCATGCCGCCCAGGACCTTCGGCAGCTCGTCCTTGCCGCGATAGATGCGCAGGCCGGGGCGGCTGACGCGCTCCAGACGGTCGATGACCGGGCGTCCCTCGAAGTATTTGAGAGCGATGGTCAGAGTCGGCTTGCCGCTCTCCTCATCGAGCCGGTAATCGGCGATGTAGCCTTCGTCCTTCAGCACCTTCACCACGGCGGTCTTCAGCTTCGAGGAGCCGAGGCGAACCTCGGCCTTGCCCGCGGTCTGGCCGTTGCGGATGCGCGTCAGGAGATCGGCGATCGGATCGGTCATACTCATAAGGCGCCCCTCACCAGCTCGCCTTCGAGAGGCCGGGAATCTCGCCGCGATTGGCGACCTCGCGGATCTTCACCCGCGACAGGCCGAACTTGCGGTAGACCCCCCGCGAGCGACCCGTGATCGCGCAGCGGTTGCGGCCGCGCGCTGGGCTCGCGTCCCGCGGCTGCGATTGCAGCTTCGCTTGCGCAGCCGCCCGCTCCTCGGGTGAAGTCTTGGGGTCGCGGATCAGCTCCTTGAGCTGTGCCCGCTTCGCCGCGTATCTCTTCACGATCTTGGCGCGACGCTTCTCGCGCTCGACCATGCTCGTCTTCGCCATAGGCGTACCGGTTTCCTCTTACTTCCGGAAAGGGAAGTTGAAAGCTTCGAGCAGCGCTCGGCCCTGACGGTTGTCCTTCGCCGTCGTCGTAATCGTAATGTCCATGCCCCGGATCTGATCGATCTGGTCGTACTGGATCTCGGGGAAAATGATCTGCTCCTTCACGCCCAGGCTGTAGTTGCCGCGGCCGTCGAAGGAGCGCGGCGAGACGCCGCGGAAATCGCGGATGCGGGGCATCGCGATGCTGATGAGGCGATCGAGGAACTCGTACATGCGAGCTCCGCGCAGCGTCACCTTGGCGCCGATCGCAAGGCCGGCGCGGATCTTGAACGAGGCGATCGCCTTGCGCGACTTGGTCACGAGCGGCTTCTGGCCCGTGATCTTGGTGAGATCCGCGACCGCCGCGTCCATCACCTTCTTGTCCGCAACCGCCTCCCCGACGCCCATGTTCACCGTGATCTTGGTGATGCGCGGCACCTCCATGGGATTTTTGATCCCGAGGTCCCGCTGCAGGCGGGAGAGCACCTGTTCGCGATAATACTGCTGTAGCCTGACCATACGTTTGCTATCCGCCCGGCGCTTACGCGTCGAGCATCTCTCCGTTGGACTTGAAGAAGCGCACCTTCTTGCCGTCGCCCAGGATCTTGAACCCGACACGGTCCGCCTTCTTGGCCGCCGGATTCCAGATGGCGACCTTGGAGGCGGGCAGCGGCATCTCCTTCTCGACGATACCACCGGGTTTGCCGCCCTGGGGGTTCGGCTTGGTGTGCTTCTTCACCATGTTGATGCTCTCGACGAGCACGCGCCCGTCGGCGAGCACCTGGATGACGGCGCCCTTGCGGCCCTTGTCGCGACCGCTCAACACCACGACGTTGTCGCCCTTGCGAATCTTATTCATGGGCTGCGCCCAACCTTCTCTGCGGGTCGAAGCGACCCGCTACGAATAGCGGCGCTTCGCGCCGAAAATGGACCATCACATTCATCACAACACTTCCGGGGCGAGTGAGATGATCTTCATGAACTGCGAGGTGCGCAGCTCGCGCGTCACGGGCCCGAAGATGCGGGTGCCGATCGGCTCGAGCTTGTTGGTGAGCAGCACCGCCGCGTTGCCGTCGAAACGGATCAGCGAGCCGTCCGCACGCCGCACACCGCGGGTGGTTCGTACTACCACTGCGTCGTAAACCTCACCCTTCTTGACCTTGCCGCGCGGGATCGCATCCTTGACGCTGACCTTGATGACATCGCCCACGGTCGCGTAACGACGGCGCGTGCCGCCGAGCACCTTGATGCACATCAAAGTCCGCGCGCCGCTGTTGTCAGCGGCATTGAGCATCGTTTGGAGCTGAATCATGTTGCCGTCCCCTTCAGCGCCCGACGGCCTTCTCGACCACCTGGACCAGCCGCCACGACTTGCGCCGCGAGAACGGCCGGCAGGGGGCGATGGTCACGAGGTCGCCGATGTGGGACTCGCCGTTCTCATCATGAGCGAGGAGCTTGGTCGTGCGCCGCACATACTTGCCGTACTGGGGATGCTTGATCAGCCGCTCGATCTCGACGGCGATCGTCTTCTGCATCTTGTCGCTCACCACGCGCCCGGTGAGGGTGCGCGCGCCCTTGGCCTCGGCAGCCGCCGGCGCGGTGTTGGTCTCGTTCGTGTTCATTTTCCACTCTTCCCGGTGCGCTGCTGGCGCAGGATGGTCTTCACGCGCGCGATGTTGCGGCGCGACGACCCGAACTGGTCGGGTTTCGGCGCCTGGCCCGTGGCACGCTGCAGGCGCAGGGAAAACTGCTCCTTGCGCAGCTTCACCAACTCGTCGGCGAGCTCGGCCGGCGAGGACTTCGCGAGCTTGTCGCGGAACTGCTTGATCTGTCCGAGCTTCATCACCGAACCTGCCGTTTGGCGAAAGTCGTGGACACCGAGAGCTTGGAGCCTGCGAGCCGGAAGGCCTCGCGGGCCGTCGTCTCATCGACGCCCTCCATCTCGAAGAGAACCTTGCCGGGCTGGACGCGCGCGACGTAGTACTCGACGTTGCCCTTGCCGCTGCCCATGCGAACTTCGAGCGGCTTCTTGCTGATCGGCACATCGGGGAACACGCGGATCCAGATCTGGCCGCCGCGCTTCACGTACCGCGCCATCGCGCGGCGCGCCGCCTCGATCTCGCGCGCCGTCATGCGCGCACGGCTGGTGGCCTTCAGGCCGAACTCGCCGAAGGACACACTGCTGCCGCGATGCGCCAGGCCGGGATTGCGGCCTTTGAACTGCTTGCGGTACTTGGTGCGTTTGGGCTGCAGCATGGCGGCTCCTTATGCCTGCACGGGCGCTTCGGCGGGCGCCGCGGCAGGCGCTGCGGGGGCCGGGGCCGGTTGCTGTTGCGCCGCGGCCGCTTCACCTTCGGCGGCCTGCCTCTCGATCTCGCCCTTGTCGAACACCTCGCCCTTGAAGATCCACACCTTGACGCCGATCACACCGTAGGTCGTCATCGCCTCGGAGAGGCCGTAATCGATGTCCGCGCGGAAGGTGTGCAGCGGAATGCGGCCCTCGCGGTACCACTCCGTGCGCGCGATCTCGGCGCCGTTGAGGCGCCCGGAGACGCGAACCTTCACGCCGAGCGCACCGCTTCTCATGGTGCTCATGACCGCGCGCTTCATGGCGCGGCGGAACATCACGCGCTTCTCGATCTGCTGCGCAATGCTGTCGGCGACGAGCTGCGCGTCGAGCTCCGGCTTGCGGATCTCGGCGATGTTGAGGCGCACGTCGGAGACGGTCATGCCGAGGAGCTTCGCGGTCTCCTGGCGCAGCTTCTCGATGTCCTCGCCCTTCTTGCCGATCACGATGCCCGGACGCGCGGTCTGGATCGTGATGTTGACCTTCTTGGCGGCGCGCTCGATCTGGATGCGGCTTACCGAGGCCTCGGCCAGCTTCGCCTTCAGGAACTCGCGCACGCGGAAGTCGGTGTGCACGTGCAGCGGGAACTGCCGCCGGCTGGCGAACCAACGCGAGCTCCAGTCCCGCGTGATGCCGAGCCGCATGCCCAGCGGATTGACCTTCTGACCCATGCGTTAATCCTTCTTGCCGTCGCTGACAGCGACGGTGATGTGACTATTGCGCTTGACGATGCGCGCGCCGCGGCCCTTGGCGCGGGCGGCGAACCGCTTGAGCACCGGGGCGGCGTCCACGTGGACGAGAGACACCTTCAGCTCGTCGATGTCGGCGCCATGGTTGTGCTCCGCATTCGCGACGGCGGCGGCGAGCACTTTGCGCACCAGCTCGGCGCCCTTCTTCGGCATGTACTGCAGCGTCGCGAGCGCGTTGCCCGCGGGCTTGCCCCGCACCACATCGGCCACCAGACGGCACTTCTGCGGTGAGATGCGCGCGTAGCGCAGCTTGGAGATGACTTGCATCAGCTCGCAGCCTCGACCTTGCGGTCGCCCGAGTGGGACTTGAAGGTGCGCGTCGGGGCGAACTCGCCCAGCTTGTGGCCGACCATGTTCTCGGTGACGAGCACCGGGATGTGCTGGCGGCCGTTGTGCACGGCGAGCGTCAGGCCCACCATCTCCGGCACCACCATCGAGCGGCGCGACCAGGTCTTGATCGGCTTGCGGTCGTTCCTCGCCGAGGCCACCTGCACCTTCTTGGCGAGGTGCAGATCGACGAAGGGACCCTTCTTCAGTGAACGTGGCATGTTGGCTCAGCCTCAACGAATCCGGTTCTTGCGGCGCTGCACGATCATGTTGTCCGTGCGCTTGTTGTTGCGGGTCTTGAGACCCTTGGTGTTCCAGCCCCAGGGCGAGACCGGATGCGGATTGCCCTGGCCGGACTTGCCCTCGCCGCCGCCGTGCGGATGGTCGACGGGGTTCATCGCCAGTCCGCGCACCGTCGGGCGGATGCCGCGCCAGCGCTTGGCGCCGGCCTTGCCGTAGCTGCGCAGGTTGTGCTCGTCGTTGCCGACCTCGCCGATGGTCGCGCGGCAATCGATGTGGACCTTGCGCGTCTCGCCCGACTTCAGGCGCAGGTACGCGTAGATGCCCTCGCGCGCCGTGAAGGCGATGGAGCTGCCCGCGCTGCGCGCCAGCTGGCCGCCCTTGCCCGGCTTCATCTCCACGTTGTGCACGGTGGAGCCGACCGGGATGTGGCGCAGCTGCATGGCGTTGCCCGCCTTGATGGGCGAGTCGGCGCCCGAGCGGACCTCGTCACCCGGATTGACGCCCTTGGCTGCAAGGATGTAACGGCGCTCGCCGTCGGCGTATCTCACCAGCGCGATGTGACTCGTGCGGTTGGGATCGTACTCGAGGCGCTCCACGACGCCGACGACGCCGTCCTTGTCGCGCCTGAAGTCGATGGTCCGGTACTTCTGTCGCGAGCCGCCGCCGTGGTGGCGCGTCGTGATCCGGCCCGAGTGGTTGCGCGCGCCGGTCTTGCTCTGCGAGCTCGTGAGCGGCAGATAGGGGCCGCCCTTGTGCAGGTGCGAGCGGTCGACCTTGACGACCGCGCGCGTGCCGGGCGATGTGGGCTTGTACTTGATGAGCGCCATATGGATGTTCCCGATCAGGCTCGCGCGCGGGCTTCGTAGTCGATCGACTGGCCCTTGGCGAGGCTCACGTAAGCCTTCTTCCAGTCCTGCGTGCGGCCAGAGTGCTTGCCGAAACGGCGCGACTTGCCCGGCTCGTTCACCACCTGCACGCCGGCGACCTTGACATCGAACATCAGCTCGACGGCCTTCTTGATGTCGGTCTTGGTGGCGTTGCGGCGGACGCGAAAGGTGTACTGGTTGTGGTTCTGCATCGCCAGCGACGTCTTCTCCGTCACGTGCGGGGCGAGGAGGACGCCCATGAGCTGTTCCCGGTTCATTGCAGGCGCTCTTCCAGCATCTTTACGGCGCCGACTGTCATCAGCACCTTGGGGTGGCGCGCCAGGGACAGCGGGTTCAGGGCGGAGACCTCGATGACCTCGACGTGCGGCAGATTCCGCGCAGCGAGGAAAAGCTTCTCGTCCGTGGCCTCGATGACGATGAGGACGCTCTCGAGCGACCACGCCTTGAGCTGGCCCGCGAGGAGCTTGGTCTTCGGCGCTTCGAGCGCCAGCGAATCGGTGACTACCAGAGACTCCGTGCGCGCGAGCTCCGACAGCATGGAGCGCAATGCGCCGCGGTACATTTTTCGGTTCACCTTCTGCTCGAAATCACGCGGCTTGGCGGCGAAGGTCTTGCCACCACCCACCCAGATGGGCGAGCGGTTCGAGCCCGCGCGCGCCTGGCCGGTGCCCTTCTGGCTCCAGGGCTTCTTGCCGCCGCCCCTGACTTCCGCGCGCGACTTCTGCGCCTTGGTGCCGGCGCGACCGGCCGCGCGATAAGCCGTAATGACCTGGTGGACCAGCGACTCGTTGAACTTGAGTCCGAAGGTCGCCTCCGATACCTGGAGCTCGGCAGCTCCGCTGACCATCTTGAGCTTCATGGTATCTACTTCTTCGACTGCTTCATCGGGTTGGCCGAAGGCGTCGAGCCGACTTTGGTCGGGGCGACGGTCTTGCGCAGCGCCCGGCGCGCCGCCTTGAGCGACGGACGGACGATGACCTGACCGCCCTCCGCTCCCGGCACAGCGCCGCGGACAAGGAGGAGATTGCGCTCCGCATCGACCTGCACGACCTTGAGGTTCTCCATGGTGCGGCGCACCACGCCCATGTGGCCGGACATGCGGCGGCCCTTGAAGACGCGGCCCGGGGTCTGGCGCTGCCCGATGGAGCCGGGCGAGCGGTGCGACACCGACACGCCGTGGCTCGCCGGCAGGCCGCCGAAGTTGTGGCGCTTCATCACACCCGCGAAGCCCTTGCCGAGGGTGGTGCCGGTGACGTCCACCGACTCACCCGCCTTGAAGAGGTCCACCTTGACCTCCGCACCAGGCTTGAGATCGATCTTGTCGCTGTCCGTGAGGCGGAATTCGACCAGCGCCCGCCCGGGCGCCACATTGGCCTTGGCGTAGTGGCCGGTGAGGGACTTCGAATAAAGCTGCGGCCGGCGCGTGCCGTAGGTGACCTGAACAGCGCGATAGCCGTCCTTGTCCTGCGACTTCACCTGGGTGACGCGATTGGGCAGAACCTCGATCACGGTGACCGGAATGGTCTCGCCCGCGTCGGTGAACACCCGCGTCATGCCCGCTTTGCGGCCGACGACTCCAATTGCCATGAAATTGCCTCGACTCGTCTATTGGCGAAAATCGTCGAGACGATTTTCGCAAGACCCTACGCGATTTCCGCTGGCCAAGGGAACGGCCCTTGGCCCGCTGTTCATCGGGCGGGGGGAGACGACTGGAGAAGGCGTGCGCGGGATCGCGCTGCGCCTGGTTTCTCGAGTGGTCTTGAGGCCTTCCGCCCCAACCGCGCCCGATCGAAGGGGCGCGAAGTATAGTCGCGCCCCGGGTTCAAATCAAATCGTCAATTCAGCTTGATTTGGACGTCCACGCCGGCCGGCAGCTCGAGCTTCATCAGCGCGTCCACCGTCTTGTCCGTCGGGTTCAGGATGTCCATCAGCCGCTTGTGGGTGCGTAGCTCGAACTGATCCCGCGCATCCTTGTCTGCATGCGGGGAGACCAGCACGGTGAAGCGCTCCATTTTGGTCGGCAGGGGCACCGGACCTTTCACCGTGGCGCCGGTGCGCTTGGCGGTCTCGACGATCTCGCGCGCCGAATTGTCGATCAGCCGGTGATCGAAGGCCTTGAGCCGAATGCGGATGTTCTGGTTTGCCACTGCCGCTGCTCCTTACTTCAGTATCTTCGCGACGACGCCGGCACCGACGGTGCGGCCGCCCTCGCGGATTGCAAAGCGCAGCCCCTCTTCCATCGCGATCGGGCTGATCAGCTCCACGTTCATCTTGATGTTGTCCCCGGGCATGCACATCTCGACGCCCGCCGGCAGCTCGATCGTCCCGGTCACATCGGTCGTACGGAAGTAAAACTGCGGCCGATAGCCCTTGAAGAAGGGCGTATGCCGTCCTCCCTCCTCCTTGGTCAGCACGTACACCTCACTCTCGAACTGCGTGTGCGGGGTGATGCTGCCGGGCTTGGCCAGCACCTGGCCGCGCTCCACCTCTTCTCGCTTCGTGCCGCGCAGCAGCACGCCCACGTTATCTCCCGCCTCTCCCTGGTCCAGGAGCTTGCGGAACATCTCCACTCCCGTGCAGGTGGTCTTCTGCGTGGCCTTCAGCCCCACGATCTCCACCTCATCGTTCACCTTGATGATCCCGCGCTCGATGCGCCCGGTCACCACCGTCCCGCGCCCCGAGATCGAGAACACATCTTCCACCGGCATCAGGAACGGCTTCTCGATCTCGCGCTTCGGTACCGGGATGTACTTGTCCATCTCCTCCACCAGCTTCACCACCGCCGGCACCCCGATCTCGCTCTTGTCTCCCTCGAGCGCCTTCAGCGCCGACCCGATGATGATCGGGGTCGCCTCCCCGGGGAACTTGTAGACCGTCAGCAGCTCCCGCACCTCCATCTCCACCAGCTCCAGCAGCTCCTTGTCGTCCACCATGTCGGCCTTGTTCATGAAGACCACGATGTACGGCACCCCCACCTGGCGCGCCAGCAGAATGTGCTCGCGCGTCTGCGGCATCGGGCCATCGGCCGCCGATACCACCAGAATCGCCCCGTCCATCTGCGCCGCTCCCGTGATCATGTTCTTCACGTAATCGGCGTGCCCGGGGCAGTCCACGTGCGCGTAGTGGCGCTTGGCGCTCTGGTACTCCACGTGCGCCGTCGAGATCGTGATCCCGCGCGCCTTCTCCTCCGGGGCCTTGTCGATCTGGTCGTACGCCATGAACTGACCGCCGTGCGTCTCGGCCATCACCTTCGTCAGCGCCGCCGTCAGCGTCGTCTTCCCGTGGTCCACGTGTCCGATCGTCCCCACGTTCACATGGGGCTTGTTGCGCTCGAATTTCTCTTTGGACATGACTGCTTGCTACCTTACGAATCTCATTGCTTGATGATGCCGTCCGCGATGTTGGGCGGCACTTCGGTGTATTTGCCAAATTCCATGGTGAAAGTCGCGCGACCCTGGCTCATGGAGCGCACGGTCGTCGCGTAGCCGAACATCTCCGACAAGGGTACTTCGGCCGTGATGGCCTTGCCGGAAGGTGTCTCGTCCATGCCGAGGATCTGCCCGCGCCGGCGATTGAGGTCGCCGATCACATCGCCCGAGTACTCCTCCGGCGTGACGACCTCTACTTTCATGATCGGCTCCAGCAGTATGGGTTTCGCGCGCCGGAAGCCTTCCTTGAAGCCCATGGAGCCGGCGATCTTGAACGCCATTTCGCTCGAGTCGACGTCGTGGTACGAACCGTCGAACAGGGTGACCTTGACGTCCACGACGGGATATCCCGCGATGACGCCGGTCTCAACCGCCTCCTTGATGCCCTTGTCGACCGCGGGGATGTATTCCTTCGGGATCGAGCCGCCGACGATGCCGTTGACGAACTCGTAGCCCTTGCCGGCCTGGTTGGGCTCGACCGTCAGCCATACATGGCCGTACTGGCCGCGGCCGCCCGACTGGCGCACGAACTTGCCTTCCGACTCCACCTTGCCGCGGATGGTCTCGCGGTAGGCGACTTGTGGCTTGCCGACGTTCGCCTCCACCTTGAACTCGCGCTTCATGCGATCGACGATGATCTCGAGGTGCAGCTCGCCCATGCCGGCGATGATGGTCTGGCCCGACTCCTGATCGGTGCTGACACGGAAGGAGGGATCCTCCTTCGCCAGGCGCTGCAGCGCCACGCCCATCTTTTCCTGATCGGCTTTGGTCTTCGGCTCCACCGCGACCGAGATCACCGGCTGCGGGAATTCCATCTTCTCGAGCGTGATCACTTTCTCGAGATCACACAGCGTATCGCCCGTGATGACATCTTTCAGGCCGACGGCCGCCGCGATGTCGCCGGCGCGCACTTCCTTGATCTCGTTGCGCTCGGCGGCATGCATCTGCAGCAGCCGTCCGATGCGCTCCTTCCTGGATTTCGTCGGCACGTACACGGTGTCACCGGAGTTGAGCACGCCCGAGTAGACGCGGAAGAACGTCAGGTTGCCGACGAACGGGTCGTTGAGAAGCTTGAAGGCGAGCGCGGCGAACGGTGCCTCGTCGCTTGCCTTGCGCGTGGCGGGCTCGCCGTCGTCACCGATGCCTTTGACGGGCGGCATCTCGATCGGCGACGGCATGAACTCGATGATGGCATCGAGCAGCGCCTGCACGCCCTTGTTCTTGAAGGCCGAGCCGCACAGGCACAGCACGATCTCGTTGCGGATCGAGCGCTCGCGCAGTCCGGCGCGGATCTCGACATCACTCAGCAGCCCGCCCTCGAGATACTTGTTCATGAGGGCGTCGTTGGCTTCGGCGGCCGCCTCGATCATCTTCGCGCGGTGCTCCTCGGCCTGGGCCTCGAGGCTCTCCGGGATGTCGCGGTACTCGAAGCGCATGCCCTGGGTTTCCATGTCCCAGTAGATCGCCTTCATGCGGATGAGGTCGACCACGCCCTCGAAATTCTCCTCCGCGCCGATGGGGATCTGGATCGCCACCGGGTTGGCGCGCAGGCGGGCGCGGATCATGTCGACGACACGCAGGAAGTTGGCGCCGGCCCGATCCATCTTGTTGACGAAGGCGAGGCGCGGCACCTGGTACCTGTTCATCTGCCGCCAGACCGTCTCGGACTGGGGCTGCACGCCGGCCACGGAGTCGAAGAGCGCCACGGCGGAATCGAGCACGCGCAGGCTCCGCTCGACCTCGATCGTGAAGTCGACGTGGCCGGGAGTGTCGATGATGTTGATCCGGTGCTCGGGGAAGCTGTTCTCCATTCCCTTCCAGAAGCAGGTCGTGGCCGCGGCGGTGATGGTGATGCCGCGCTCCTGCTCCTGCTCCATGTAGTCCATGACGGCCGCGCCGTCGTGAACCTCACCGATCTTGTGCGACACGCCCGTGTAGAAGAGGATGCGCTCGGTCGTGGTCGTCTTCCCGGCGTCGATGTGCGCCGAGATGCCGATGTTCCGATAACGCTCAATGGGCGTCGCGCGTGCCACGGTAACTGTGCTCTGAGGGCCGTCGGCTGTGTGACGCGCCGGTCGCTACCAGCGGTAGTGCGCGAAGGCCTTGTTGGCCTCCGCCATACGATGGGTGTCCTCGCGCTTCCTGACGGCGGCGCCGCGATTTTCGGCGGCATCCATCAACTCATGGGCGAGGCGGAACGCCATGGACTTCTCGCTGCGGTCGCGGGCCGCCTCGATCATCCAGCGCATGGCCAATGTCTGGCGGCGCGTGGCCCGGACTTCAACCGGCACCTGATAGGTCGCACCGCCGACACGGCGCGACTTGACTTCGACGACCGGCTTCACGTTGTCGAGAGCCGTCGAGAGTATCTCGATCGCCTCCCCGCCCTTCTTGCCGGTCTTTTCGGCAATGCGATCGAGCGCGCCGTAGATGATGCGCTCGGCGGCCGACTTCTTGCCGTCCTTCATGACGACGTTCATGAACTTGGCCAGCATATCGCTGTTGAATTTCGGGTCCGGCAGGATGGTGCGGACGGGCGCCTGGGCTCGACGGGACATACGCTAAGGCCTCTTACTTCTTGGGGCGCTTGGCGCCGTACTTGGAGCGACCCTGCTTGCGTTCACCCACGCCAGCACAGTCGAGCGTTCCACGCACCGTGTGGTAACGGACGCCTGGGAGATCCTTCACGCGGCCTCCGCGGATGAGTACCACTGAGTGCTCCTGCAGGTTGTGTCCCTCGCCACCGATGTAACTCGTGACTTCATATCCATTCGTCAGCCGAACACGGCAGACCTTACGCAGGGCAGAGTTGGGCTTCTTCGGCGTCGTGGTATACACGCGCGTGCAGACGCCTCGCTTCTGGGGGGAAGCCCCGAGAGCGGGAACCTTTGTCTTCTCTACCCGTGTCCGACGCGGTTGCCGGATGAGCTGACCGGTGGTCGCCATTTAGTCTCCAAGATCCTGCGTTCAAGCGCGCGGGGCGCTCAAGAAAGACCGGGCCGCCTGCTGGTCGCTCGGCGGCCCGGTGCTGTATCTTTCTGTTTCCGGTGCCGGCGTGAAACTGGGCCGGACCGAGAAAGGCCGGCGATTCTAGGTAGGGGGGCGGGGAGTGTCAACCGTGCCGACCCGGCGGGGGACTCACCGCCCTGATTGCGCCCCGGCAAAATCCCTGCGACGATGGTCTTCCATTCGATAAAAGGCCCAAACGGCGGCGAGGAAGCCGCTTCTTCCTCGGTGTCTCGACCTTTCGCTTCCAGCCTGGGCACAGCTGTCCGCCCGGCCAGGCTCACGGCCTGGGCGGTGCTGCTCGGCGCCTGCCTCGCACCCCTCCCCGCCATGGCCGCAGTGGGCGACTCGCTGCAGGTCAGCACACTCATGACCCAGGGGCCCGAGCCATCGGTCGCCGCGGTGGCGAGCGGTGCGCTCGATCCTCAATTTGTACCCACGGATACGAAAGCCCTGCGGCAACTGCCCGGCGTTCATTGGGTGCGGCTACGCGCAGCCCGGAGCATTGCGGACGCGGAGGTTCCGGTGATCTTGGTGAGCTCCCGCCGCGACCTGCAGGTGGAGCTCTATCCCCGGGGTGCCACAGGTACACCGATTCCCTTCGTTCGGGCAGCGGTTCTGCCGGCATTCGGGGGGACGCGGCAGGCCGCTTTTCTGGTGCCGGGCGAGGGGCTGCAGGCGGGCCAGGTCCTCTACGCCCGCCTCACGGCGCAGTCCGCGGCGGCCGATCGGGTGTATCTCACCGCCGGCACTCTGGCCGAGGTGCTCACGCGCGGGGCACGCCATGAGCTGATGATCTCGCTGGCCTACGGCGCCCTCGCCGCCCTTGCATTCGCCACCGCGGCGATGTGGCTGCTGCTCTCGGACAAGCTCTTCATCCTTTATGCCGGCATGACGGGCCTGCAGGCGCTCTACCTGGCTTATTTTTCGGGAGAGGCCTTTCGCTGGCCCTTGCTCGCGGCCGCCGCCGTGCTCGCGCCCCATGTCTGGAACGTTCCGGTAGCGCTGAGCGGCACCATGGCGAGTCTCTTCGCCCGGGAGATCGCCGAGCTCCGGCACAACTCGCCCCGGGTCTATCGCGCCTTCGGATGGCTTGCGGCGGCGTTCGCAGCGCTTGCGGTGGCTAACGTCGGAGTGCTGTTCGGCCTCGGACAGATCGTGGTCGCGATCGGCAATCTGATGTTCCTCGGTGCCGGCGTCTTCGTGCTGGTCGTCGCCTTCCTGGCCTGGCGCCGTGGTAATCGCGCCGCCGGCTGGTTCCTTTTCGCCTGGGTGCTGCTCGAGACGTTCGCGATCGTGACCTCCGCGCGCCTCCTCTTCTCGCGCGCGGCAGCAAATGAGGCACTCTTCTATTACGGCCTGCCGGGATCGATGGTGGCGTCTGCCATCCTTACCTCGCTCGGCGTAGCCGACCGCGTGCGCCAGCAGCGTTATGCCCTGTCGGAAGCGGAGCGTCACGCGAGGACGGACCCGCTCACCGGCGTCTCGAACCGCCGTTCACTGCTCGAGCAGCTCGAGGCTGTGTGCCGTAACGCCCGTGCGAACGGCCATCCTGTGGCTGTGCTCTTCCTGGACCTCGACTTCTTCAAATCCATCAACGACTCCCATGGGCACGCGGCCGGCGACGCCTGCCTGGCTGCGGTCATCCGTCCAATTCAGGCAGAGCTGCGCCAGTCCGACATCATCGGCCGCTATGGCGGCGAGGAATTCATCGTGGTGCTGAGCGGCGCCGACGCAGCCGCAGCGGAGCCGATCGCGGAGCGCATCCGCCTGCGCGTGTCGGAGGTGGGCATCGAGGGTCACGGAGCTCCGATCCGCCTGACTTGCAGCATCGGAGTCGCAAGCAGTGATCAGCTCGGCGTCTGGGGAGAGGCGCTCGTGGCACAGGCCGACGCGGCCGTTTATGCCGCCAAACGCCTCGGCCGCAATCGCGTGCAGGTCGCGATCCCTCTCGCGGCATAGCACTGCGGCACAACATTGTTGTAGGCTTCCACCGGTTGGCGCCGAAACACGCTCTACGTCACGGCGCCGACGCCTGGATCATGCTCTGCTACCTTTGAGTCCTGCGTCGAGCGCGGAGAAGAGTGAAAAATGGGGCCCGGTATTCTGTCGAAGTCACTCACGTGGATTTGCCTCCTGCTTACCGCCTCGGCCGCCTGCGCCGCGGCGCCAATCCGTCTGGCTTCGATCTCCCGCTACCACCACCATCATCACTACTATCGCCATCGGCGCACTGCGGCCCAGCAGCCGGGCCTACGGTCGAGCGAGGCCCTGGTGCTGGACGTCACCGATCACAAAGTGCTGTATGCCCGCAAGGCCGATGTCCCGCACCCGATCGCCTCGATCAGCAAGCTGATGACGTCACTCGTGGTCGCGGAGGCCGATCAGCCGCTGGATGAGGTATTGCAGGTAGCCCCCGCCGACCGGGCGATCGGCCGCGGCGCGTACTCGCGGCTTGCGGTAGGCACCAGCCTCACCCGCGCCGAGCTCTTCCACCTTGCCCTGATGGCCTCGGAGAACCGGGCAGCGCACGCGCTGGCGCGCAACTATCCGGGCGGCCTGGCGGCCTGCATCGCCGCCATGAACGCCAAGGCCCGGGCCCTGGGCATGACGCATACCCACTTCGTCGAGCCGACCGGCCTCTCGAGCGAAAATACCTCGACCCCGGAAGACCTCGCGAAGCTCGTCATGGCGGCCGCGCAGAGCCCCGTCATCCGCCGCTATTCCACCAGCCGCGGCTTCACCATCCGCTCCGGCAGGCACATGGTCGCCTACCACAACACCGACTCGCTGGTGGATCGGGCTTCCTGGCACATCGTCGTTCAGAAGACCGGCTTCACCAATGCCGCCGGCCACTGTCTCGTGATGCAGGCAGTCATAGACCACCGCACCGTGGTCATGGTCCTGCTCAATTCCTGGGGCAAGTACACCCGCGTCGCCGACGCTCGCCGGGTCCGCCAGTGGACGCAGGCGCAGCTCACGCGCCACGTCGTGCGACAGCAGGTCGCGAGCCGGACGTAGGCTCTCGGTCGCGGGACTCGAGGGCCCAGGGAGCATGGCCGTGCGCACCCACGAGCAGACCGTTCAGAGCCAATTCGATCCACGGGCCCACGCCTACCTGACCAGCGCCGTGCACGCCGCCGGGCCCGATCTCGAGCGGGCAAAAGTGCTGGTTGCGCAGGCCATGCCGGCCGACTGTCAGGCGCTCGACGCCGGCTGCGGTGGCGGGCATCTCAGCTTCGCTCTGGCACCGCACGTCGCCCGCATGATCGCGCTCGACCCTTCCCCGGGCATGCTCGCCGCCGTGTCAAAGGCCGCCGCCGCCAAGGGCCTCAGCCAGATCGAGGTCCGGCAGGCAAATGCGGAATCACTGCCTTTCGACGCCGGCACTTTCCATCTGGTGTGCACCCGCTACAGCACGCATCACTGGACGCGGCTCCCGCAAGCTCTGCGGGAAATTACCCGCGTGCTGGCACCGGGCGGCCACGCGCTCATCATCGATACGCTCGGTCATGAGGACCCGCTCGTCGACACCTTCCTGCAAAGCATCGAGCTGCTGCGCGATGCCTCGCACGTACGCAATCGCTCGCGAACGGAATGGCGGTCCCTGCTGCAGGCGACCGGCCTGATCGAGCTCGAGCATGCCCACTGGCCGCTTCGCCTCGAGTTCGCCGCCTGGATCGCGCGGATGCATACGCCGCCCGATCGGGCCGCAGTCATCCGTTCCCTGCAGCAAGGCGCGCCGCGGGAAGTCGGGCAGGCCCTGCAGATCGAGGCCGACGGCTCGTTCGCCATCGAGACCGGGCTCTTCTGGCTTCGCAAGGCCGCCTGAGCCTGCACCCTCGAGCGCTCCGCCGCTCGTATAGGGTATATATGGAAGCCGATCCCATGAGCGAGGCCGCGGCCACGAGCAGCAGGTCCGACTCTTCCGCGGCAGCGGGACTGGGGACGGCTGCGCCGGTGGCTGTGCTCGAGAGCGTGCTGGCCCGCGCGCAGCAGGGCGAGCTGGCCGCCTTCCGGGAATTGATCCGCGCCCACCAGGACATCGTCTACACACTGGCGCTGCGCATGCTCAAGGTGCCCGAGGACGCCGAAGAGCTCGCGCAGGATGTGTTCGTTTCGGCTCACCGCCACCTGGCCAAGATCACCTGCGCGGCCCACCTGCTCTTCTGGCTGCGCCGCACCGCATGCCATCGGGCGATCGACCAGCTGCGGCGCCGCCCGCTCCACGCTGCCGTGCCGCTGGACATAGCGGAGGAAGTGCCCGTGGCGGACGTGAGCCACGATCCTCTGCTCGAGCGGCGGCTGCGGGATCTGGTCTCGAGGCTGCCACCCATGGCGCGCGCCGTGGTGTTGCTGAAATATCAGGAGGATCTCGACCCTTCCGAGATCGCAAGCACTCTCGACATGCCGCTCAACACGGTGAAGAGTCATCTGCAGCGATCCCTTGCCTCCTTGCGCGCCGGCTGTGACGAGCTCCGGCCGCTTGCCGCGGGAAACCAGCCATGAGCGACGAATTCGAGCAAGCATTGCAGCGCGCCCTGCGGCGCAGGGGTCCCGGCGCGGACTTTTCCGAGCGGGTGGCGGCGCGCCTCGATTCCACCGGGTTGCCTGCGGCGACGGCCAGCCTCGATTCCCGGCGGCCGCGTGTATTCCGCTCCCGCTGGCTGCCGGCCGCGCTCGCCGCCGCCTGCATCATCGCGGCCGTCGGTCTCGTCCAGATGCGGCAGCATGCCCGCGATACGGCGCGCGCGAATCAGGCCAGAGCCCAGCTCCTGCAGGCGCTGAGCATCGCCAGCGACAACGTCAACATCGTACGCGCCGCGGTCGCCCGCGAGGAGAATCCCAACTCCTGACCTGCGGCCAGCGGACGCGATGACCGGATTTTCTTTTTGGAGACTGCCATGCGACTTCGTTCCCTCATTTCAGTAGGCGCGCTGCTGGCGCTCCCGGCTCTCGCCCTGGCGGCGGACCCGGGCCGCCTGCAGCTGCCCGATTTCTCGGCCCTGTCGAAGATTGCCACCCAATCGGTCGACATCTCGCTCGACCCGTCACTGCTGCACCTGGCGAGCGGGGCAATCAACAGCAGCGGCAACGGCTCCGCGGTCAACGGCCTGATCCAGGGCATCAGGGGCATCTACGTGCGCAGCTACACCTTCGACAAGCCGGGGGAATATTCCACGGCCGATGTCAAAGCGGTAGAGGCGCAGCTGTTCGCTCCCGGCTGGCAGCCAGTGGTCTCGACACACGACCTCAAGCAGGGAAGCAACGTCGACATCTACATTCGGCGCACAGGCAATCGCACCGATGGCGTCGCCATCATTGCGGCGGACCCCCGCCAGCTGACGATCGTCAACATCGTCGGTTCGATCGACCTCGCGAAGCTGGCGCAGCTGCAGGGGCAGTTCGGGGTTCCGAAGGTAGGCCTCACGGTCGGGGGCACGTCGCAGAGCGCCGCGAGCGGCCAGACACACTAGCTCGTGCGGCGCGGCGGGCCGAGCTACACTGGCGCAATCGCCCTTGTCGGGCGAGGCCCGCCGGAGAGCTCCGATGCCTGAGCAGCCAACCGCCCGCATTCCGCGGCCAGCAAGCCGGATGACATGGTCGCTGGTTTGCGCGCTGCCGCTTTGCGGCATCCCGGCCGGCGCAATCGCGCAAAGCGTTCCCCCCGGTCTTCGCGCCTGCGCATCCGAAACGGACTCCCTGCGGCGACTGGTCTGCTATGACCGGGAAATGGCCCGGCTCACGAAATCGGCGCCGCAACCGACAGCCGCGCCGCCGCCGCCGCCGCCGCCGTCACCGCCTCCTCCGCCGCCGCCCGTGCAGGCCTCTACTCCGCCACCTCAGGCGGCGCCGCCCCCGCGGCCCCCAGCGCCGGCCAGTGCCGAAGCCTCTCAGCCTCCCAAGCCATCGCTGTGGAAAAGCTTCGTTGGCGGCGGTGCCGCGCGCGTGACTGCCCGCGTAGCCGGCCTGGACCGCTCGCCGGATTCCATGGTCCTGCACCTCGACAACGGCCAGATCTGGCAGCAGATCGAACCCACCTCAGGCAGCCTCACACTGCGCGTCGGCGACAGCGTAACCATCGAGAAGCACCTGGGATCCTATTGGCTGTCTTCCCGCTACGTGTCCGACATGAAGGTGCGCCTGCAGTCGCAGTAACGCCTAGAAAAGGTGGGCTCCGGTAATGCCGCCATAGACGGCGAGCCCGGCGGTGAGAACCGACACCACTATGACCAGCCATGCGTACGGACCCGTCGGACGATGCTCGACCGGAAGGGCTTTGAACGCCAGCAGCACCAGGAAGCCGAGCACCAGCGGCAGCATCAGCGCGTTCATGACCTGCACGGCGATGTTGAGCGCTACGAGGTTCGGCACCAGATCCACGACCACCGCCCCGCCGATGACCGCGACCGAGTAGATGCCGTAGAACCACGGCGCCTCCAACGGATGATGCTCGAGGGAATGGCGGTATCCGGTGACTTCACCGAAACCCCAGGCAGAGGCGAGCGATGCGACTATCGCTGCGACCATGGCTGCCCCGATAGTGCCGAACCCGAAGACGACACGACCGACGTTGGCCCCCAAAGCCGGAACCAGCATCCTGCTGATGTCTCCAATGGTGTTCAGGCTCGCCTGCGCAGCGCCGGCGTGCGCCTGACCGATCGTTGCAGCAGCAGCGATCAGCACCGCGGCCATGACCGCCTGCGTGATCACCGAGCCAAAGGCCGTATCCCACTGCGCGTGCCGATAGTGGGAGGCGCGCAGCTTCTTGTCGGCTACCGCGGACTGCTGATAGAAAATCATCCACGGCATGATCACCGCGCCGATGTTGGCGGCAACCAGGTAGAGGTAGGCGTCATCCCGCAGCGGCATGTGCGCGAGGCCGCTCGCCAGCTGCGCGCCCTGCGGATGGGAACGCCATGCCACCACGAAGAACGCGAGCTCGAACAACCCGAGGGCAATCGCGACCCGCTCGACCCGGCGATAGCTTCCGGTCAGCACCACCGCAAGCAGGACTGCCGTGACCAGCCCCAGGCTCACTGCGCGCGGTACGCCGAAGAGCTCACCGACGCCTGCGACGCCCGAGAACTCCGTCATCAGGGCGCCGATGGTGGCCACCCCGAGCCCGCTCACCGACACCCAGGCCCAGCCGGACCCGAAGGTGTTGCGGATCAGCTCGCCGTGTCCCTTGCCGGTGAAGATGCCGAGCCGGACCGTCAGCTCCTGCACGATGTAGAGCACGGGCATGAGGAGGAGCTGCAGGAGCAGCAACCGATATCCCCATTGGACGCCGCTTTGCGCAGCCGTGATGATGCTGCCGACGTCGGTATCGGCGAGCATGACGACGAGTCCCGGTCCCATGACGGCCAGGAACATCTTCCAGCCCGGGCTCGAGATCCGGGAATGCTTCAGAACCTCCGCGCGCTCATCCACGGTGGCCATTCCGGACCCTCAGGCTGAGACGCCGCAGATAAGAGTGATTCGCATTTGCGGTTCAGGGTAGCAGCCACCGCAACCCAAGGCAAGGATTGGCCTCCAGGCACAGGGACGTGCCCGGCCGCCGCAGGTGGCCGAGTCTCGGGCAAAAACCACGCTTTTTGCCCGAGACGCGCTGGGCCGGGCAGGAGCCCGGATCCAGCGCCTTCAACTAGTGGATCTGCGGCGGCGCGGCGACCTTGATCGGCTCGCCCGCCGCGAGCGTCGGCGCGCCAGCGGCATAGGCCGCCTTGTCGTACGCCGCAACATCACCCGAGAGGAGGGAATTGTAGGCGGCAAGCTTGGCGTCGAGCTCGCCCGTCAATTCCGCCTCGATCGCAAGCAGCGGCCCGGTCGGCCCCTGCAGACCCATGCTCGCGAGCGAGGAGGCATTCGCCTCGAGCGCATCGTGCAGATCCGTCAGCTGATGCAGGCTGTCCTCCCCCACCTTGTGCTGCACTTTGGGGTCATAGACCGACTCCTTGAGCTTCCCGAGCTCTTTGTCGAGCGCCTTGCCGCGGGCGAGAAGCGACGCCTGCGATTTCGCGAGCGCCTGCTCCGCGGGATCGATGCCGTTGGCTTCCACGTCCACGGTCTTGCGGTAAGCGTCGAGCTGCGATTGCATCGCACTTATGCGGTTCAACATCCTGTTCATCGCATCCTCCTGCGCGCGAGCCTCGAGAGCGAGCTCCAGCGATCGTCGCTGACCGGCGAGCGCGGGCGACTGATTGGGGTCCGCAATCACGCGCGCGGTCGCCGTCTCAGTGTGGCCGCCTACGGTTACGCTGACCGAGTACGTTCCCGGGAGCACCTCGGGACCGGCAAGCTGCTCGAACGCAGGCGGCTTGCCCTCGAGCGGGGAGCTTTCGAAGTCGGTCGCCGTGGGCTTGTCATAGTGCATATCCCAGATGTAGCGATTGACCCCGTACTGCGATTCTCCGTAGCGGGTCGCGACGAGCTCGCCGCTCGAATCGCGGATCTCGATCTTCACCGGCGTCTGCTCGAGCGCCTTCTGCTGCCCGCTGGCCTGCAGCTTCTTCGGCAGGCTGTAGTCGATCACGACGCCATCCGGCGCATTGGGTGTGACGAACGCCGGCTCGGCGCCTTCGCCGCGGCTCCACCGCTGGTACTCGACGCCGGTGCCCGGCGTGAACAACCGGACCTGCTTCGGCAGCGTGCCGGGATCGAGCTGCGCGACCGCCGCGAAATGGTCGAGAACCCACAGGCCGCGGCCGTGGGTCGCGAGCACGAGATCGCCGCGCACGAACTTCAGATCGAACACCGGCACGGTGGGCAGGTTGCTCTTCAGTTGCAGCCACCGGTCACCGCCATCGCGTGAGATCCACACTCCCCGCATGGTGCCGGCCGCCAGCACCTGGCTGTCGTCGGGATCGGCGCGCACCACCATCACGGAAGCGTCATCGGGCAGGCCGCCCCCGATCGCCCGCCAGTGATGGCCGTAGTCGGTCGTGGCGTAGGCATAGGGCTTGTCGTCACCCAGCTCGTGGGCATCGTATGCGACATACGCCGACCCGGGATCCGTCGGGGAGATGTCTATCTGATAGACGCGCGCCCAGGCCGGCGCACGCGGCGGCGCCACCTTGCTCCAGGTGCTGCCGCCATCGCGCGTCACGGACACGAGCCCATCGTCGCTGCCGACCCAGATCACCTGCGGATCGCTCGGCGCCACCTGGATCGAGAGCAGCGTGTCGTACGTCTCGGCGCCCGAGATATCGTAGTGGATCGGGCCGCCGGGCAGCTGTTGCTTGGATTTGTCGTTGCGCGTCAGGTCGGGGCTGATCGTCTTCCAGTCGAGGCCGCCGTCGGTGGATCGCAACAACACGCTGCCGCCGATGTAGACCGTGTTCGCGTCCCGCGGATCGACGGCGATCGGCGGCGTCCAGTTGAAGCGGATTTTCTGCGCGGAGGTGGGGAGATCGTCGACGTACCCAGGACCGTGCAGGTACGGCATGATGAAGAGCGACTGCTTGGTTTTGCGATCGAACTGCGTGATCGCGCCATCCTCGGCGTCGGCATAGATGATGTTGGCGTCTGACGGCGCGGGCACGGCATATTCGCCATCGCCGCCTGCCACGACGAACCAGTCCTGCCCGGAAACGACGCTATCCGCGAGTGTGGAAGCAGGTCCGCACCAGGCACTGTTGTCCTGAAGCCCGGTGCACAGATCGTAGGGAGTGCGGCTGTCGGCGGCGACCGTGTAGCCCTGCTCGATCGGCAGACCATCGAGAAAGCGCCAGTTCTTGCCGCCGTCCTGCGAGAGGTAGGCGCCGCCGTCGTTGCCCTGGATCATGCGTTTTGGGTTGGTGGGATCGATCCACATGGCGTGATGATCGACGTGCACCGACTCGTCGATCACGTGGGCCGTCTTGCCGCCGTCGTCGGATTCAGCGAGTTGGAAGCCGAGGAAGTAGACGCGATCGGCATCGTCAGGAGCGACCTCGAGCGTCGTGAAATAGAACCCGCGGACGTTGTAGGCGTGATTATCCGAGACCCGCTGCCAGTGGTCTCCCAGGTCGTCGGTGGCGAACAGCGTTCCCTTGCCGATCGCAGCCTCGAGCAGCGCATAGACGCGATTCGGCTCGCTGGGCGCGACCGCCAGGCCGATGCGGCCGATGGTGCCCGTCGGCAAACCCTCGCGCAGCCGCTTCCAGGTCTCGCCGCCGTCGGTCGAGCGCCATACCCCCGAGCCGGGGCCGCCGTCATGAAGCGTCCACGGCTTGCGGTTGGCCTGCCAGGTCGCGGCGAACAACACCTGGCCATTGTCGGGCTGCATCGCGACGTCGATTGCGCCGGTGTCAGCATCGACAAACAGCGATTTGCGCCAGCTCTTGCCGCCGTCGGTCGTGACATATACGCCGCGGTCAGGGCTCGGGCCCCATTCCTGACCGAACGCCGCCACCACCACGTGATTCGGATCATGCGGGTCGATCACGATGCGGCCGATCTGACCGACAGTCTTCAGGCCCATCGCCCGCCAGGTCTTGCCGCCATCCGTCGACAGATACACCCCGGCACCGGGGATCACATCATTGCGGATGTTCGCCTCACCCGTACCCACCCACACCAGGTTGGGATTCGAGGCCGCGACCGCGATCGCGCCGATCGAGCTGGTCGAGGCGTGATTGAACATGGGTTTCCAGTTCAAGCCGCCGTCCGTCGTCTCGAACACGCCGCCGGCGGCCGCGCCGACGTAATAGATCTGGGGGTTGCCCGGGATGCCGGCCACCGCCGTCACGCGCCCACCGGCGATGGCGGGACCGAGATTGCGAAACTTGAGCTGCGCGAAGACGTCCTTGGGCTGCTCCGCCGCCGGCTTTGCGCCGGCGGTGCGCGCCAGGGCGAGCGGCGCGGCACAACTCACGGCAAGCAGTACGACGGCTGCTCTCGCCAGAAGGGAATATCGCGTCATCATGAGCTCCCCAAATTGTTGTCGGAGCGCGGCAGCTTGCGGCGCGCCGGATTAGGGCGGACGGTACTTATGCAGAGCCCGGGACGCAACCTGTTTCGGGCTTTTCCGGCGCAGAATCAACGACTCATCGCATGCCCGGGACGGCTGGTCGCAGGCCGGTCGGGCGGGGTAAGCTCGCTGCGACGTCGCTCGGCCAAGGAAGCGGATTATGTCATTCGTCCGTGGATTCGTTGATCGTGTGCTACTCATCTGCGCGATAGTCGCCGGTGGCCTGGTGCCGGGCTTCATCTCGCAATACCGCCAGCGCCTGGGCGGTATGCTCGATCAGGCGAGGTTGGACCTGGCGCCCTGGCAGGCCATCGCGAATCAGCGGTTCCATGGCGATCTGACCCAGCTCATCCAGTACCACCTGGCGAGCAAGGATCCGACCTTCCATGCCGAGGGCGCCGCGCTCAGCGCGCTCGCCGCCTCCGTGCAACGCCTGCAGAGCGAGGTCGCGGCTCTGCATGGCAACTTATTCCAGCAGGCCGCATATCTTTCCTTGCATGTCGATCCGGCGATCGCGCATGCAACACTGGGCGATTGGGTGCCGACCTTCGGCCTGTCCCCCGACGGCATGGCGTTCGCGCTGGCATTCGCGCTTTGCCTCTGGCTCTTGTTTCAAATTCTATGGTCCGCCGGCGCCATGAGCGCCAGGGGCCTTGCCCGTCGCAGGGCGCAGCGCTACGCTGCTCCCGATCCGGCCGTGATCAAGCCGGTGGCGCGACGAATCAGGAAGTTTTAAGGCCAGAATCGTAAGGAAGTCGTAATGTCGGCTCGGCATGTGTTGGGATTGACTGTTCTGGCGGTAAGCGTCGCCGGCTGCACGGAGAACGTTACTTCGGTTTCTCCAACCTCGGTCGTGGCGGCCAGCCCGGCATTCAAGCTGACGGTGTTGGGGTCGGGGTTCAGCTCGGGAGACACGGTGCAGTGGAACGGCTCCAGCCGAACCACCACCTACGTCGCGACGACGGAGCTCATCGCTCAGATCAATGCCGCCGATATCGCCGCCACCGGCAGCGCATCCATCAGCGTCACCAACCCTTCTGCCGCCGCCCTCGGTACCTCGAGCACATCAGGTACATCCAGCAGCGGCTCGAATACCGAGACAGTCAGCATCGTGGCGCCGACGGGCGATGCGAACGCCTTCCAGATCGATCCGGCGCACGACGGCGCCGTGACTTTGGCCACCGGCTCCGTGAGTTTTCCGACCTCGGCCAGCTGGCATGTGAGCCTCGGCTCAGGCACGCCGTCCAACGTCGTGATCGCCGATGGCAATGTGTACCTGACCACCGGCACCTCCGGCGGCTCCCAGCTGCTGGCGCTGAGCCAGGCCACCGGCGCCACGACCTGGGGCCCCGAGGCGATTGCGGGCACTGCCGGCAACTCCGCCGGCGTGGCCTATGACGATGGTGCGGTGTTCGTCGCGCAGCAGGATGCCGGCGGCACCGGCAGCACGCTTTACGCCTATAACGCCGGCACCGGCGCGTTGCAGTGGAGCACGGAGCTTGGCGCGGCCTCACCCGGTGCGCCTACTGCAGCAGACGGGTTCGTATACATCATCGCGACCGGGAACGCGACGTTATATGCGGTGAATGAGTCGACGGGGGCTATTACGTGGGAGCAGTTACTGTCCGGCGCCAGTGGGACCCCGGCTGTGACGGCGGACGGCGTGTACGTCGCAGCCACGACCTCGGGCTGCTTTACGATCGACTTCAGGCCGGCGACGGGGGAACTCATCTGGGACACGTCCAACGGCACTCTCTACTGTCCGCAGGGGGCAACGCCGGCGGTAGCCAACCAGTTGGTTTATTCTTCGAATACCTCCGCGCTTGCCATCTTCGACGCCGAGACGGGCGACAACGGCACCGGCACGCTCGCCTATTCACTGCCGGCGGCCTTCACCGGCAGCACGGGGTATTTTCTCCAAAGCCCCAACCTGCAGGCCGTCAATCTGACCGACGAGGCGACCAGCGACACGGTGCAGTGGAGCTTCAACGGCGACAACGAGCTCGAGACGCCGCCAATCTTCGTCCAGGATGAGAACAACGGTCAGTATGTGATCGCCGGCTCCTCGCGGGGAAATCTCTACGCCATCGACGCGACTTCGGGCAGCACCGCGTGGACGCAAGCGCTCGGCAACAGCATAGCGCAGCTGGCCGTCGGCGACGGGTTGCTGGTGGCGGTCACCGAGACGGGCAATGACAACAGCGGCACGCTGACTGCCTATACGATCTCATCCGGTCGGTAGCGCACGAGCCCAATAAAAAGGCCGGTGAGAGCTTGCGCCCTCACCGGCCCTGCTACCGTCGCCGAAGCGCGTGGCTCTCTCAGCCCGCCGTGGTCTCCGACTCCTCGCCGACTCCGCCGCCGCCGCCGCCGCTCGACGACTCCTCGGCGTCCGGCATGCCGCCGCCGACGTCCATGAAGCTGCGGCGCTCGGTGCCGTCGGTCTTCTTGCGGCGCGATGCATGGGCCGCGAAGCCCGTGCCCGCCGGGATGAGCCGGCCGACGATGACGTTCTCCTTCAGCCCGCGCAGATCGTCCTTGAGGCCGCGAACGGCCGCCTCAGTGAGGACGCGGGTAGTCTCCTGGAACGAGGCAGCGGAGATGAACGACTCCGTCGCGAGGGACGCCTTGGTGATGCCGAGCAGCACCGGCTGCAGAGCGGCGGACTGCTTGCCGTCCTGCTGCGCACGATCGTTGATGTCGAGCGCGCGCGCCCGATCGAGCTGCTCGCCGCGCAGGAGAGTCGTCTCGCCGGCGGCCTGCACCTCGGTCTTGCGCAGCATCTGGCGAATGATCACCTCGATGTGCTTGTCGTTGATCTTCACGCCCTGCAGGCGGTAGACGTCCTGGATCTCGCGCACGAGGTAGTTGGCCAGCGCCTCGACGCCCTGCAGGCGCAGGATGTCGTGCGGGTTCGGCTCGCCGTCGGCGATCACCTCACCGCTCTCGACCGTCTCACCCTCGAAGACGTTGAGCTGGCGCCATTTCGGGATCAGCTCCTCGTACTTCTCACCGTCATCGCTGGTGATGATGAGGCGCCGCTTGCCCTTGGTCTCCTTGCCGAAGCTGACGGTGCCCGACTTCTCCGCGAGGATGGCCGGGTCCTTGGGCTTGCGGGCTTCGAAGAGATCCGCCACGCGCGGCAGACCGCCCGTGATGTCGCGGGTCTTCGACGACTCCTGCGGGATGCGGGCGATGACATCGCCCACCGACACGCGCGCTCCGTCCTCCAGCGCGACCAGCGCGCCCGAGGGGAGTGAGTACACGGCGGGGATCTCCGTGTTGGCAAAGGTAACTTCCTTGCCCTTGCTGTTGACCAGCTTGATGGTCGCGCGCACGTCCTTGCCGCCGCGCTGCTTGGTGTCGAGCACCACGGTGCTGGAGAGCCCCGTGACCTCATCCACCTGCGTCGTGACGGTGAGGCCGTCGATGAACTCCTGGAACTTCACCAGGCCCGCCACCTCCGTGATCACCGGATGGGTGTGCGGATCCCAGGTCGCAACGACCTGACCGGCCGCCACCTGGTCGCTTTCCTTGACGCTGATCATCGCGCCGTACGGAATCTTGTAGCGCTCGCGCTCGCGGCCGAAGTCGTCCACCACGCCGATCTCACCGGAGCGCGACACGGCCACCAGGTGACCCTTCTCGTGCTGCACGGTCTTGATGTGATGGAAGCGGATGAGGCCCTTGTTGCGCACCTCCACGCTGCTCGCCGCCGCGGCCCGCGAGGCCGCGCCACCGATGTGGAAGGTACGCATCGTGAGCTGCGTGCCGGGCTCGCCGATCGACTGCGCGGCGATGACACCCACCGCCTCGCCGATGCTGATGATGCGTCCACGGGCGAGATCGCGCCCGTAGCACTGCGCGCAGACGCCATAGCGCGTCTTGCAGGTGATCGGCGACCGGACCTTGATCTGGTCCACGCCTTCGTGCTCCAACTGCCGCACCAGCTTCTCATCGAGCAGGGTGTCCCTGGCGATCAGCACTTCCTCCTCGTTGCCGGGCTTCATGATGTCGTCGGCCAGGACGCGGCCGAGCACTCGCTCGCCCAGCGCTTCCACGACATCACCACCCTCGACGAGCGGAGTCATGGTGAGCCCGTTCGACGTGCCGCAGTCCGGCTCCGTCACCACCAGGTCCTGCGCAACGTCCACCAGTCGGCGGGTCAGATAGCCGGAGTTTGCCGTCTTCAGCGCCGTGTCGGCCAGACCCTTGCGCGCGCCGTGCGTGGAAATAAAGTACTGCAGAACGTTCAACCCCTCGCGGAAGTTCGCCGTGATGGGTGTCTCGATGATGGAGCCGTCAGGCTTCGCCATCAGGCCACGCATGCCGGCGAGCTGGCGGATCTGCGCGGCCGAGCCGCGCGCCCCTGAGTCGGCCATCATGAAGATGGAGTTGAAGGACTTCTGCCGGACCTGCTGGCCCCTGGAGTCCTGAGCTTCCTCCGTGCCCAGCTTCTCCATCATCGCCTTCGCCACCTGGTCGTTGGCGCGCGACCAGATGTCGACCACCTTGTTGTAGCGCTCACCGTTGGTGACCAGACCGGAAGCGTACTGATCCTGGATCTCCTTCACCTCGTGGTCGGCGGCAGCGACGATCCGCGTCTTCTGCTCCGGGATGACGATGTCGTCGATACCGAAGGACACCCCTGCGCGCGTCGCGTAGTGGAAGCCCGTGTACATCAACTGGTCGGCGAAGATGACCGTCTCCTTGAGCCCCAACGCGCGATAGCAGGCGTTGATGGTCCCGGAGATCGACTTCTTGGTCATGTCCTGGTTGATGATGTCGAAGGACAGTCCCTTCGGCAGGATTTCGAACAAGAGCGCCCGGCCGACGGTCGTTTCGACGATCCGGCGCTTCTCCTCGAATGCGCCACCGGGGACCCGCAGCGTCTCGCGGATGCGCACGCGCACCTTGGCCTGCAGATCGACCATCCGGCTCTCGTAGGCCCGGTGCACCTCGTGCACGTCCGAGAAGGACATGCCTTCGCCACGCGCGCCGACGCGTTCGCGGGTCATGTAATAGAGGCCGAGCACCACGTCCTGCGACGGCACGATGATCGGATCACCGTTGGCCGGCGAAAGGATGTTGTTGGACGACATCATCAGCGCACGCGCTTCGAGCTGAGCCTCGAGGGACAGCGGCACGTGCACGGCCATCTGGTCGCCGTCGAAGTCGGCGTTGAAGGCGGTGCAGACCAGCGGATGGAGCTGGATCGCCTTGCCTTCGACGAGCTGCGGCTCGAAAGCCTGGATCCCCAGGCGGTGCAGCGTCGGCGCGCGGTTGAGCAGGACGGGGTGCTCGCGGATCACCTCCTCGAGGATGTCCCACACCTCCGGCCCTTCGCGCTCCACCAGGCGCTTGGCCGCCTTGATGGTCGATGCTTCGCCGCGCAGTTGCAGCTTCTGGAAGATGAAAGGCTTGAAGAGCTCGAGCGCCATCTTCTTCGGCAGGCCGCACTGATGCAGGCGCAGCTGCGGGCCGACCACGATGACCGAACGGCCCGAGTAGTCGACGCGCTTGCCGAGCAGGTTCTGGCGGAACCGGCCCTGCTTGCCCTTGATCATGTCGGCGAGCGACTTCAGGGGTCGCTTGTTGGTGCCGGTGATCGCCCGGCCGCGGCGGCCGTTGTCGAGCAGCGCATCCACCGCTTCCTGCAGCATGCGCTTTTCGTTGCGCACGATGATGTCGGGCGCGTTGAGCTCCAGCAGCCGGCGCAGGCGATTGTTGCGGTTGATGACGCGGCGATAGAGATCGTTGAGGTCCGACGTCGCGAAGCGTCCGCCATCGAGGGGAACCAGCGGGCGCAGGTCGGGCGGCAGCACCGGCAGGACGGTCATGACCATCCACTCCGGCTTGTTGCCGGACTCGATGAAGGACTCGATCAGCTTCAGGCGCTTGGAGAGGCGCTTGAGCTTGGTCTCCGAGGAGGTGCCGGCCATCTCCTCGCGTACCTTGCCGATCTCGGCCTGCAGGTCGATGGTACGCAGCAGCTCGTAGACGGCCTCGGCGCCCATGCGGGCGTCGAACTCGTCGCCGTGCTCCTCGATCGCCTCGAGATACATCTCGTCGGTGAGGAGCTGACCGCGCTGCATCGGCGTCATACCCGGGTCGATGACGACGAACGCCTCGAAATAGAGCACGCGCTCGATCTCGCGCAGCGTCATGTCGAGCATCAGGCCGATGCGCGACGGCAGCGACTTCAGGAACCAGATGTGGGCCGTCGGGCTGGCGAGCTCGATGTGGCCCATGCGCTCGCGGCGCACCTTGGACTGGGTGACCTCGACGCCGCACTTCTCGCAGACCACGCCGCGGTGCTTGAGCCGCTTGTACTTGCCGCAAAGGCACTCGTAGTCCTTCACCGGGCCGAAGATCTTGGCGCAGAAGAGCCCGTCGCGCTCCGGCTTGAAGGTGCGGTAGTTGATGGTCTCGGGCTTTTTCACCTCGCCGTAGGACCAGGCGCGGATCATCTCCGGCGAGGCGAGTCCGATCTTGATCGAATCGAACTGCTCGACCGGGGCATGCTGCTTGAAAAGCTTCAGTAAATCTTTCATCTGTTCCCCTTGGCGCTATGGCCAATCAGGACAAAAACCATCAATCCTGCTCGAGTTCCATGTTGATGCCGAGCGATCTGATCTCCTTCACGAGTACGTTGAAGGATTCCGGCATGCCGGCATCCATCTGGTGATTGCCGTCGACGATGTTCTTGTACATCTTGGTACGGCCGTTCACGTCGTCGGACTTCACGGTCAGCATCTCCTGCAGCGTGTAGGAAGCGCCGTAGGCCTCCAGCGCCCAGACTTCCATCTCGCCGAAGCGCTGGCCGCCGAACTGCGCCTTGCCGCCCAGCGGCTGCTGGGTGACCAGGCTGTAGGGTCCGGTCGAGCGCGCGTGCATCTTGTCGTCGACCAGGTGGTTGAGCTTCAGCATGTACATGTAGCCCACCGTCACCTGCCGCTCGAAGCGCTCGCCGGTACGGCCGTCGTAGAGGTACGTCTGGCCGCTCGTCGGCAGGTCGGCGAGCTCCAGCATCCGCTTGATCTCCTCCTCGCTCGCGCCGTCGAACACCGGCGTCGCCATCGGCACGCCGTTCGACAGGTTCTTCGCCAGCTGCGTGAGCTCCGGCATCGTCCAGGCTGTCGATGTCCTCGTGCTGGCCGCCGGTCTCGTTGTAGATCTGCTTGATGAAGCCGCGCAGCTCGGCTGCCGCCGCCTGCGCCTCCAGCATCCGCCCGATCTTCAGTCCGACGCCCTTGGCCGCCCAGCCCAGGTGCGTCTCCAGCACCTGGCCGACGTTCATGCGCGAAGGCACGCCGAGCGGGTTCAGCACGATGTCGACCGGGGTACCGTCCTCGAGGTAGGGCATGTCCTCCACCGGAACGATGGTCGAAATCACGCCCTTGTTGCCGTGGCGGCCGGCCATCTTGTCGCCCGGCTGCACGCGGCGCTTCACCGCGAGGTACACCTTCACCATCTTGAGCACGCCCGGGGCGAGGTCGTCGCCGGCCGTGATCTTGGCCTTCTTGTCGTCGAGGCGCTTCTCGAACGCCTTGCGCTGCAGCTTCAGGCGCTCGGAGGCCTGCTCGAGCTGCGAGTTCGCATCCTCGTCCTCGAGGCGGATCTCGAACCACTCCTCGCGCGGCACCTCATCGAGATACTCGGCGGTGATCTTCGTGCCGGCCTTGAGCTTGCGCGGACCGCCGGCCGCGCTCTGCCCGACCAGCATGCCGCGCACGCGCTGGAAGAGGTCGTCCTCCAGGATGCGCTGCTGATCGGCGAAGTCCTTGCGGACCCGCTCGATCTCCGCCTTCTCGATCGACAGGGCGCGGCGAGTCCTTCTCGACGCCGTCGCGCGTGAACACGCGCACGTCGATCACGGTGCCGTCCATTCCGGGCGGTACGCGCAGGCTCGGTGTCCTTCACGTCGGAAGCCTTCTCGCCGAAGATCGCGCGCAGCAGCTTCTCCTCCGGCGTCAGCTGGGTCTCGCCCTTCGGGCGTGACCTTGCCGACCAGGATGTCGCCGGCCTTCACTTCCGCGCCGATGAAGGCGATGCCCGCCTCATCGAGCTTCGCGAGGGCGGCGTCGCCGACGTTCGGAATGTCGGCGGTGATCTCCTCCGGTCCGAGCTTGGTGTCGCGCGCGACGCAGGTGAGCTCCTCGATGTGGATCGTGGTGAAGCGGTCCTCCTGCACCACGCGCTCGGAGATGAGGATCGAGTCCTCGAAGTTGTAGCCGTTCCAGGGCATGAACGCGACCAGCAGGTTCTGGCCCGAGCGCGAGCTCGCCGAGGTGCGTCGACGGACCATCGGCCAGCACGTCGCCGCGCGCGATCATGTCGCCGGCGTTCACCAGCGGGCGCTGGTTGATGCAGGTGTTCTGGTTCGAGCGGGTGTACTTGGTGAGGTTGTAGATGTCCACGCCCGGCTCGCCGGCGGTGGTCTCCTCGTCGTTGACACGCACCACGATACGCGACGCATCGACGGAGTCGACCGTGCCGCCGCGCCGCGCGACCACGGTCACGCCCGAGTCGATTGCCACCGGGCGCTCCATGCCGGTGCCGACGAGCGGCGTCTCCGAGCGCAGAGTCGGCACCGCCTGGCGCTGCATGTTCGAGCCCATGAGCGCGCGGTTGGCGTCGTCGTGCTCCAGGAACGGGATGAGCGAGGCCGCCACCGACACGATCTGCTTCGGGCTGACACGTCCATGTAGTTGATGCGCTCGCGCGGCATGAGCGTGAACTCGTTCTGGAAGCGGCACGACACCAGCTCGTCCGTGCAGCTCGCCCTTGGGGCCCAGCACCGCGTTCGCCTGCGCGATCGCGAACTCGCCTTCCTCGATCGCCGACAGGTAGTCGATCCTGTCGGTGACGCGCGCCGCTCTCGACGCGCCGGTACGGCGTCTCGAGGAAGCCGTACTGGTTGGTGCGGGCGTAGACCGACAGTGAGTTGATGAGGCCGATGTTCGGACCTTCCGGAGTCTCGATCGGGCACACGCGGCCGTAGTGGGTCGGATGCACGTCGCGCACCTCGAATCCGGCGCGCTCGCGGGTGAGTCCACCCGGGCCAAGCGCCGAGACACGACGCTTGTGCGTCACCTCGGAGAGCGGGTTGTTCTGGTCCATGAACTGCGACAGCTGCGAGGAGCCGAAGAACTCCTTCACCGCCGCCGCCACCGGCTTGGCGTTGATCATCTCCTGCGGCATCAGCGGCTCGGTCTCCGCGATCGTCAGGCGCTCCTTCACGGCGCGCTCGACGCGCACGAGTCCGACGCGGAAGGCGTTCTCCGCCATCTCGCCGACGCTAGCGCACGCGGCGGTTGCCGAGGTGATCGATGTCGTCCACCTGGCCGTTGCCGTTACGGATGTCGATCAGCACCTTCAGCACGTCGATGATGTCGGACATGTCGCCGTACTGCGCGACCAGGCGCTTGGACAGCTCGTCCGTGCGGCGTGCTCGCAGTACTTGCGAGTCGTAGAGGATGCCGGAGCCGAGTGATCTCCTTGCGGCCCACGCGGCGGTTGAACTTCATGCGGCCCACGGCCGACAGGTCGTAGCGCTCGGGATTGAAGAACAGGTTCGCGAACAGGTTCTCGGCGGCATCCTTGGTGGGCGGCTCGCCGGGACGCATCATGCGATAGATCTCCACCAGCGCCTCGAGGCGCGTCTTGGTCGGGATCGATGCGCAGCGTGTCGGAAATGTACGGCGCCGCGGTCGAGATCGTTGACGTACAGCGTGTTGACCTGCGGCGATGCCGGCCTCGATCAGCTTCTCGACGGAAGCCGCGGTCAGCACCTCGTTGGCCTTGGCGAGGATCTCGCCGGTCTCGGTGTTGACCACGTCGTGCGCCAGGACCTTGCCGTAGACGTACTCGCGCGGCACGCGCAGGCGCGTGACCTTGGCGTCCTCGAGCTGGCGCACGTGGCGCGCGGTGATGCGGCGGCCTTCCTCGACGATCACCTTGTCGCCGATGCGGATCTCGAAGGTCGCGGTCTCGCCGCGCAGCCGCTGCGGCACGAGCTGCAGCGCCACTTCGTCGCGGCTGATGTAGAAGGTGTTGGTATCGAAGAACGTCGCCAGGATCTCGGCTCTCGTTCATGCCGAGCGCGCGCAGGATGATGGTGACCGGGAGCTTGCGGCGCCGATCGATGCGCGCGAACACGCAGTCCTTGGGGTCGAACTCGAAGTCGAGCCAGGAGCCGCGGTAGGGAATGATGCGCGCGGAGAACAGGAGCTTGCCCGAGGAGTGCGTCTTGCCGCGGTCGTGATCGAAGAACACGCCCGGGCGAGCGGTGCAGCTGGGAGACGATGACGCGCTCGGTGCCGTTGATGATGAAGGTGCCGTTGTCGGTCATGAGCGGCAGCTCGCCGAGGTAGACCTCCTGCTCGCGCACGTCCTTGACCGGCTTCTTGGCGCCGGCGGCTTCCTTGTCGAGCACGATCAGGCGCACCTTCACGCGCAGCGGCGCGGCGTAGGTGAGGCCGCGCAGCTGGCACTCCTTGACGTCGAATACCGGCTCGCCGAGCCGGTAGCTCACGTACTCGAGCGAAGCGTTGCCGCGAGTAGCTCGAGATCGGGAACACGCTCCTGAAGGCGGCGTGCAGGCCGACGCTGTCGCGCGCGTCCTCTGGCTTTGTCAGCCTGCAGGAACGAGCGATAGGAGTCGAGCTGAATGGCCAGCAGGTACGGCGTGTCGAGAATGCTCGCCTGCTTGCCGAAGTTCTTGCGGATGCGCTTCTTCTCGGTGAAGGAATAAGCCATCGGGGGTTCACCTCAGAACGGATAACGAACATGGGCGCGCCAGCACCAAATACACGGGCGCTCGCGCCGAAGCGACGAGCCCTCCGCGTCTGCGACGCGCGACTCGCGCAGCGCGATGGGTGAGCGCAGGCGAGGGTTACTTGATCTCCACCTTCGCGCCGGCGTCCTCGAGCTTCTTCTTCATGTCTCGGAATCGGCCTTGGAGACGCGCTTCCTTGACGGTCGAGGGCACGCCCTCGACGAGGTCCTTCGCTTCCTTCAGGCCGAGGCCGGTGATCTCGCGGATCACCTTGATCACGGTCACCTTCTTGTCCGCCGGGTACTCCTTGAGGGTGACGGTGAACTCCGTCTTCTCCTCGGCCGGAGCGGCGGCGGCGGCGCGCCGCGCCCGGGCCGGCGGCCACGGCGACCGGGGCCGCGGCGGTGACGCCGAACTTCTTCTCCATGTCGGAGATGAGCTCGACGACCTCCATCAGGGTCATCTTGGAAATTGCATCGAGGATTTCGTCTTTGCTGACAGCCATGTTGGGTCTCCTAAATTGATTTCAAGACAAGTCAAGCGCTACGCGGCCTGCTTCTGGTCGCGTACGGCGGCGAGCGTGCGGGCGAGCTTGGCCGGCGGCTGCTGCGAGCGTGCGCGACGAACTTCTGGATCGGCGCCTTCAGCACGCCCAGCAGCATCGACAACGCCTGCTCGCGCGTCGGCAGGCTCGCGACCTTCTCGAGGTCCTCGCCGGGCAGTACCTGCCCGCCGAGCGACACGAGAGTCGCCACGAGCTTCTCGTTCGCCTTCGCGAAGTCCTTCACCACGCGCGCGGCCGCGCCTGGATCGTCCTTCGAGAAGGCGAGCACGAGCGGCCCCTTGAGCTTCGGTCCCACCGACTCGAACGCAGTGCCGGCGAGCGCCTTGCGTGCCAGCGTGTTCTTGACCACACGCATGTACACGCCCTGCTCCCGCGCCTTGGCCCGCAGCTCGGTCATCTGCCCGACCGTGAGCCCGCGGTACTCGGCGGCCACGACCGACTGGGCTTTGGCCGCCACCTCGGCCACTTCCGCCACCAGCGCCTTCTTGTCTTCCAGGTTGAGTGCCATTCCTTCTCTCCTCTCGCCTGAGAAGATCACGGTTACGAATGAAGCCGCCGGTCTTCCCGCGCGGCTTCGCCCATGACGGTGACCTTCTCGCCTCGAGGAGGATCCTCGATGCGAAGAGCGGTTCACCATCTGCGCAGGCAGTCCATTAAGAGGGCCTCGAGCCGCCTCGCCTGCGGTCTTCGATGATGGCCGCGACCGCCTTTCGCGAGCCGCGGCCCGCATCAAAACTGTCGAATCAATCTACAAGACTCGCCTGATCGACCGTCACGCCCGGCCCCATGGTCGAGGACAGCGGTGACGCGCTTCAGATACACGCCCTTGGAGGAGGCCGGCTTCGCCTTCTGCAGGTCGGCGATCAGCGCGTGCAGGTTCTCCTTCAGCGCGCCGACCTCGAAATTCGCCTTGCCGATCGTGCAGTGCACGATGCCGGCCTTGTCGACGCGGTAGGTCACCTGGCCCGCCTTGGCGTTCTTCACCGCCGTCGGCGACATCCGGGGTCACCGTGCCGACCTTGGGGTTCGGCATCAGGCCGCGGGGACCCAGGATCTGGCCGAGCTGGCCGACGACGCGCATGGCATCGGGGCTGGCGATGACGCGATCGAAGTTGATCTCGCCCGCCTTCACCTTCGCCGCCAGATCCTCGAGTCCGACGATGTCGGCGCCGGCGGCCTTGGCGAGCTCCTGGTTCTTGCCCGAGGTAAACACCGCCACGCGCACCGTCTTGCCGGTGCCGTGGGGCATCACGGTCGAGCCGCGCACCTGCTGGTCGGACTTGCTGGCATCGATCCCGAGGTTCACCGCGGCATCGACTGCCTCATCGAACTTCGCGGTGGCGAATTCCTTGACGAGCTTCAGCGCCTCCTCGATCGGGTACTGCTTGCCGGGAGTGAAGCTTGTCCTTCCAGGCCTTCATGCGCTTTGCGATAGCCATGATCAGACCCCCTCCACGTCGACGCCCATGCTGCGCGCGCTGCCCGCGATGGTGCGCACCGCGGCCTCGAGATCCGCGGCGGTGAGATCGGGCTGCTTCAGTCTTGGCGATCTCCTCGAGCTGCTTGCGGCTGATCTTGCCGACCTTGGCGGTGTTGGGCGTGCCGCTGCCCTTCTCGATGCCGATCGCCTTGCGGATCAGCACCGACGCGGGCGGCGTCTTCATGATGAAGGTGAAGCTGCGGTCGGTGTACACCGTGATCATCACCGGGATCGGCAGGCCCTTCTCCAGCTTCTGGGTCTGCGCATTGAACTGCTTGCAGAACTCCATGATGTTCACGCCCTGCTGACCCAGCGCCGGCCCGATCGGGGGCGAGGGGTTGGCAGAGCCCGCCGGCACCTGCAGCTTGATGTAGCCCTGTACTTTCTTAGCCATTCATCTCTCCTCGGGTGCAAACGCCGTCGTTAGGGCAGGCTCCCCGAACAGTTCGTTGAAAATCTCAGGCCTTCTCGACCTGCGAGAAATCCAGCTCCACCGGCGTCGAGCGCCCGAGAATCTGCACCGCCACCTGCAGGCGGTTCTTCTCGTAATTCACGCTCTCGACGACGCCGTTGAAGTCGTTGAACGGCCCGTCGACCACGCGCACCACCTCGCCCGGCTCGAACAGCACCTTCGGCCGCGGCTTGTCGACGCCCTCTTCCACGCGGCGCAGGATCTGGTTCGCCTCCTTGTCGGTGATCGCCGCCGGCTTCTCCGGCGTGCCGCCGATGAAGCCGAGGACCTTCGGCACATCGCGCACGAGGTGCCAGGTCTCCTCGTCCATCTCCATCTGCACCAGCACGTAGCCGGGGTAGAACTTGCGCTCGCTCTTGCGCTTCTGGCCGTCGCGCATCTCGACGACTTCCTCGGTCGGCACCAGGATCTCGCCGAATTTCGGCTCGAGGCCGCGCGCTGGATGCGCTCCTTCAGCGACTCCGCCACCCGATGCTCGAAGTTCGAGTAGGCGTGCACGACGTACCATCTCAGCGCCACGATCAGCCCCCTTGTCCCGTCAATGCTTTCGTCGCCCAGGCGAGCACGCAGATCGAGCGCCCAGAAAAACACCCCCGCCACGACGACGAAGCACGAACACGACGCAGGGTCGTCATACCGGTCTCTTGCCGCGTCGGCCACACGATCTTGCGCAGCTCGACGCGCGCAGCTCAGCACGAACTCGCGGAAATCGTGGCCATAGCGTGAGAACGCCAGCACGCAGCGCGGCGACCACGAGCCCTGCCGACCACGGCGATCCAGCGCAGCCAGGTGGCCTCGCTGCCGAGCAGGTAATAGCCGGCGATGCCGGCGATCACCAGCAGCGATCGCGCACCGAGTTTCACCTTGTCCGCCGAACCGGCGTCCTGGAGCTTGATTTCGTCTGTCATGTCAAAGCCGATGGCAGGCCAGGAGGGAATCGAACCCCCAACCTGCGGTTTTGGAGACCGCCGCTCTGCCAATTGAGCTACTGGCCTGTACCTTAAAAATCGAAAACTGTTCGCTTACTTCAAAGGATCTTCGCGACGACGCCGGCGCCGACGGTCTTGCCGCCCTCGCGGATCGCAAAGCGCAGCCCCTCTTCCATCGCGATCGGGCTGATCAGCTCCACGTCATCTTGATGTTGTCCCCGGGCATGCACCATCTCCACCCCCGCCGGCAGCTCGATCGTCCCCGTCACATCCGTCGTGCGAAAGTAAAACTGCGGCCGATAGCCCTTGAAGAACGGCGTGTGCCGCCCGCCCTCCTCCTTCGTCAGCACGTACACCTCGCACTCAAACTGCGTGTGCGGAGTGATGCTGCCGGGCTTGGCCAGCACCTGGCCGCGCTCCACTTCCTCTCGCTTCGTGCCGCGCAGCAGCACCCCCACGTTGTCCCCCGCCTGCCCCTCGTCCAGGAGCTTGCGGAACATCTCCACTCCCGTGCAGGTCGTCTTCACCGTGGCCTTCAGCCCCACGATCTCCACCTCATCGTTCACCTTGACGATCCCGCGCTCGATGCGCCCCGTCACCACCGTCCCGCGCCCGGAGATCGAGAACACATCCTCCACCGGCATCAGAAACGGCTTCTCCATCTCGCGCTTCGGTACCGGGATGTACTTGTCCATCTCCTCCACCAGCTTCACCACCGCCGGCACCCCGATCTCGCTCTTGTCCCCCTCGAGCGCCTTCAGCGCCGAACCGATGATGATCGGGGTCGCCTCCCCGGGGAACTTGTAGACCGTCAGCAGCTCCCGCACCTCCATCTCCACCAGCTCCAGCAGCTCCTTGTCGTCCACCATGTCGGCCTTGTTCATGAACACCACGATGTACGGCACCCCCACCTGGCGCGCCAGCAGAATGTGCTCGCGCGTCTGCGGCATCGGGCCATCGGCCGCCGATACCACCAGAATCGCCCCGTCCATCTGCGCCGCCCCCGTGATCATGTTCTTCACGTAGTCGGCGTGCCCGGGGCAGTCCACGTGCGCGTAGTGGCGCTTGGCGCTCTGGTACTCCACGTGCGCCGTCGAGATCGTGATCCCGCGCGCCTTCTCCTCCGGCGCCTTGTCGATCTGGTCGTACGCCATGAACTGACCGCCGTACGTCTCGGCCATCACCTTCGTCAGCGCCGCCGTCAGCGTCGTCTTCCCGTGGTCCACGTGACCGATCGTCCCCACGTTCACGTGCGGCTTGTTGCGCTCGAATTTCTCTTTGGACATGGAATGTTCCTCAAGGCATCTTCAGCTCTCGGCGCGCCGGAAAGATCATGCACCGCCACTACAAATCAGCTGGAGCCCACGACCGGGATTGAACCGGTGACCTCGTCCTTACCAAGGACGTGCTCTACCAACTGAGCTACGTGGGCTTGGCTCGAAGGGATACTGGAGCGGGTAGTGGGAATCGAACCCACGTCATCAGCTTGGAAGGCTGAGGTTCTACCATTGAACTACACCCGCTGCTGACGTCGCCCTCTCCACCGGTCCGCCCCTGTGTAGTCCCGACCTACCCCGCCCACGCCCAGTCTGGTGGAGGGGGTAGGATTCGAACCTACGAAGGCGTAAGCCGGCAGATTTACAGTCTGCTCCCGTTGGCCGCTTGGGTACCCCTCCGCGTAAACGAGCCGCGTATTTTGATTTCCGGCCGCGCAGGTGTCAATGCGCTTGGCGCGTATTTTGCTATTGACTGGAGCTGATGCCTGAGCCCGGCAGCTCGGGAGGAGCCGGCCCGACCGCATTCCGGGGGCTGCAGAGCGCCTCCTCGAGCGCTCTTTCCAGCTTGTCCACCGCCACGTGGATCGCCTCCGTGAGAGTCGGCGCCTCGTGGCTCACCGCGATCGGCTCCATGCCGCCGAGACGCGCCTCCATGATGCAGCGCTTGTCGCGCTTCCCGAGGTCGCGGCCGTTCAGGTCGCTGAGGGCCACCTCGATGCGCGTGATGCGTTCGTCGAACCGCTCGAGCCTTCCCTCGAGAACGCCTTGCAGACGCTCCGTCAGATCCAAGTGGAGTTCCGAATTGAGCAGCACCTGCATACAGCCTCCGCGAACGCGGTCGCAAGGACTATGCCGGTGGCAACGCAGAAGCGGCGGCTGTCTCGGGAGCCGCGGCCGTGGCAAGCGCGGCGGCGAGGCGGTCGTCGAGAAGACGCCATTGGCCAGCGCGAAGATCGCGCGGTAGCTCGATCGGCCCATAACGGATACGCAGCAGTCGGCTGACCTCGTAGCCGACGGCCTGCCACAGGCGGCGCACTTCCCGATTGCGCCCTTCGTGGAGCACCAATCGATAGGAAACGTTGTGCGCCTCGCCTCGCGCGGCAGGCTCTTCCACCACCCGGTCGAAGGCCGCCGGACCGTCTTCAAGGGGAACGCCCCGCAGGAGCTTGCGGATCGTGTCGCCGTCGGGCCGTCCCCGGACCCGCACCAGGTATTCGCGCTCGATGCAGCTCGAAGGATGCATCAGGCGATGGGCGAGATCGCCGTCGGTGGTGAAGAGGAGAAGACCCGAGGTGTTGACGTCCAGCCGGCCGACGACGATCCAGCGACCCTGCTGCGGCGCCGGCAGATGGTCGAAGACGGTGGGCCGGGCCTGCGGGTCCCGCCGAGTGGTCACCTCGCCGGCCGGCTTGTGGTAGAGCAGGACCTGACGCGCGGCCGGCTGCGGCGGGACCAGGTCCAATGTGCGGCCGTCGAGGCGGATCTCATCGTCCGGGCCGGCGCGATCGCCGAGCTTGGCGATACGCCCGGCCACGGTCAGGCGGCCGGCGGCGATCCATTGCTCGACCTGGCGGCGCGAGGCCAGGCCGGCAGTCGCGAGCAGCTTTTGGAGCCTTATGGTCACGGGCAATTATAATCCCACGGTCTCAATAGATAGCCCTCCGGTGCTTGTGGGGCCTCGGCTGCCAGGGTAGAAGATCGCCTCAGCAGCAGCCCCACGGAACCCGATCGAAACCAAAATGCCGATGCCGCAAGCAGAGCAGCGCGAGCCTGATGCCAGGCGCTACGCGACACTGTCCGACCCCTTCCCGATGTGGCGGGGCGGTGCGCTGCATGGCGCGCGGATAGCCTACGAGACCTGGGGGCGACTGAACGCCGCGCGGGACAATGCGCTGCTCCTTTTCACTGGACTCTCGCCCCCCGCCCACGCCGCGTCCTCCCCCGACGACCCTCGCGAAGGGTGGTGGGAACGCATGGTTGGACCCGGGCTGGCGATCGACACCGACCAGCGCTTCGTGGTGTGCGTCAATTCCCTCGGCAGTTGCTTCGGATCGAGCGGCCCCGCATCGATCGACCCCGCTGCAGGCAGGCCGTACCGGCTGACTTTCCCGGATCTTTCGGTGGAGGATATTGCGCGCGGGGGGTACGAGGTCGTGCGCTCGCTGGGGATCCAGCGGCTCGACACGGTCATGGGCCCATCGCTCGGCGGCATGGTCGTATTGGCTTACGCGGCGCTCTTTCCTGGGGCCTCGCGGCGATTGGTCAGCATATCGGGCACGCTGGCCGCATCACCCTTTGCCATCGCGCTGCGATCCATCCAGCGGGAAGCCATCACGGGCGACCCGGACTGGCGCAATGGCAGCTACGCGTCCGACCGGCCGCCCCGCACCGGGATGAGCCTGGCCCGTAAACTGGGCACGGTTACCTACCGCTCCGCCGCGGAGTGGCAGCAGCGCTTCGACCGCCAGCCGGCCCGGCCTGACCATGAGCACAACGGGCCGTTCACTGCGGAGTTCGCGGTTCAGGGTTACCTCGAGGCGCAGGCGCGGCGCTGGGTAAATGCCTTCGACGCCAATTGCTACCTCTACCTGTCGCGGGCGATGGACCGCTTCGAGCTGGCCGCTCACGGGGACCCTGCAGCCGTGCTCGGCAAAGCCGGCCTGGAGCAGGCTTTGGTCATCGGCGTGGAGTCCGATCTTCTTTTCTCCATAGCGGAGCAGCGGGCCGTATCCGAGGCGCTGCGGGCTGGCGGCGCCGCCACGCGCTTCACACCCCTGCAATGCGTCGAAGGCCACGACTCCTTCCTGCTGGACATAGAGCGTTTCGGGCGGGAGCTGAAGTCATTTCTGGGTTGATTGGGGAGGTCGCCTTGCGGCGCCGTCGGGCTGGCGTTTTCGCCCGTGATTAAGTTCAACCGGCGTGCTCTCTCTGCGCCGCCGAGGCATAATGCCGCCGTTCGCGAACTAGAAAAGCCAGAACTTTCCGCGAGGCCCTGAATGGAACGCCGGCTGCATACGAGGCATCGAGCCCGCACGACTGTCTACATCACCGTTCCCGGTGGCTCCCGGAAGCTGTGCAAAGCGGTCAATCTGAGCGCCACCGGCGTGTTCATCGAGACCACCAACCTTGGGCTGCGCAAGGGCATGACTGTCGTGCTCTCGTTCGCGATCAATCTGGGCGCCGTCACCAAGCTGCACCGCCGGACTGCGGTGGTGGCGCATGTCTCGCGCGGCGGCACCGGCCTCATGATGGAAAGCTACAGCGCCCGCGCGAATTGACGCGCGCATTTTGGCGGACCAGCAGACCAACCCTGACAAGGCTCGCGCGGCTCTCGCGGAATCCCGTCGCGAGATCGAATCACTCACCTACACCATCGCCCACGACCTGCGCGCGCCGCTGCGCACCATCGAGGGGTTCGCCCGCGCGTTGAGCGAAGATAGCAGCGAGGGGCTGGGCGAGGACGGCCGTCGTTACCTGCAGCATGTGCTGGATGCGTCTCACAAGATGTCGGCCATGCTCGAGGGGCTGCTCAGCCTCGCGCGGATTTACCGCGCGGAGTTTCATCCGGTGCCGCTCGAGCTGGCGAGTATCGCGCGTGACATCGTCGATCGGCTGCGAGCCGCGGAGCCGGCGCGCCACGTCGAGGTTGCGATCGTTGAGAAAATCGCTGCGGAGGCAGACACGGCGCTCTTATCGGCGGCACTCGAAGCGCTGCTGCAAAACGCTTGGAAGTTCACCCGTGGCCACGAGCCGGCGCGTGTCGAGGTCGGCGTGCAAGCCGCCACCCCGCCTGTTTTCTTCGTGCGTGACAATGGCGTGGGCTTCGACATGCGCTACGCCGGCAAGCTCTTCAGCCCGTTCCAGCGTCTGCACTCCGAGCAGGAGTTTGAAGGTGTGGGTATCGGGCTGGCGACGGCGCAGCGCATCATTCGCCGCCATGGTGGGCGCATCTGGGCGGAAGCCGCACCCGATAGCGGTGCGACCTTCTACTTCACCCTGGCGGAGGGGCCGGAGCCGGCCGGCGCGGCGTCCTAGCGGAACAGGCTCTTCGCCATCGGCACGAATTCGATCGTGACACCAGGCCCGACCGGATAGTGCACTTTTTCGGACCCGACGTAGCCGCGCGCCTCGTAGAGTCTCCTGCCTGGGAGCGTCGCCATCATTTCGGCGCGCTTGAAGCCGTGGCGGCGCGCCTCGTCTTCGCAACGCTCGAGGATTGCGCTGCCGACGCCGCGACGCGCCGCCGCAGGATCGACGAAGAAAGCCCGGATCTTGGCGGAATCGGTGCCCGGATCGAGGGTTCCGGCGTCCCGTTCCGTGCGCGCATCACCGCCAAAGAGCGTCCGCCGATAGCTCCAGCCGCCGCAGCCGAGGAGCTGGCCATCGCTTTCCACCACGAAGTAGGTGCCGTCGGCGATCAGCTGACTGTCGAGGCCGAAGGCACCTTTGAGCGCCCCCTCGATCTGGTCCGCGGAGTAATCCTCGGCGCCGAGCGCCCGGATGGATCTGCCGATCAATTCCTGGATCTCCGCGCAGTCCGCGGGAGTAGCCTGCCGAAGAAGCCACGTCATAGAGATCGATTCCCCTGAGCCAAGCCTGCGGGATTATAGCGGCTCGGGGCGGAAATACGGCCGTGGACCCAGTTGCCGTACTGCTGGAGGGTCTTGGTCGACCAACCGGCCGCCCCTGTACGCACAGGGGCGGCCCGAACCATTTGGCGCAACGGCCGTTGCGCGCGACTACTTCCCGAAATTGTAGCTCACATCCATGCCGTATGTGACCGGCTGATTCACGATATAGCGCGTGAACTGCGGAATCGCCAGGTTGATCTGCGGCAGCGGATCGAGCAGCACCTGCTTATCCGTCGCGTTGTTGACGAACAGGGCCACACTCCAGCGCGCCGTACGCAGCCCGGCACGGAGATTCACGATTCCATAAGCGGGCAGATTGATCGCAGTCTGGTTGATATTGTTGAGAAAGACCGTGACGCCGTAAGGCAGATCGTACCGGGATCCGACGTAGCTATAGGTGACGTTCCCGAAGAACGCCATGTTGTCATCGATTTCATAATGGTAGTTCACCGACGCCGAGCCGGTGACCTTCGGCGTATCGGGAACGGCGTAACCGTTGGGTATACCGTCGATGGGGCTGTCGCTCAGGAACTTGCTGTGCGTGTATCCCCAGTCCGTTGAAAAGTCGAAGCCGTAACCGAGATTGGCGCGGAACTCCGCCTCGAGGCCGTAGATATTGGCGTCTGCGCCATTCACGGTGAACCCGAAGCCGGAGATATTCGTCGCGACCTGTGGATCCATCCAACGCTCGAAAAACGCGGTCAGATTGAACAGGGCGCGCTGGTCGAAGAGCTCGTTCTTGGTTCCAATCTCGTAGTCCCACACTGAATCCGAGTTGAACTGCGGCACGCCCTGGCCGTTGACATTCGGGAAGTTCGCCGTCGACGTGTAAATGGCACCCGGCCGGGTCGGCGTCGCCGAGAGCTTTTCCTGCAGACCGCACTGTTCGAGGCCGGCCAGGGACGGCGGGTTCCCATACGGACACGTTGCTGCGCTGACCGAGGTCAGGAAGCCGACGAACGGCTGATCCGTGCCGCCCAGGCGGAAGCCCTTGGCGACGGTGCCGTACACCATGTGGTCAGGGTCGATCTGCCAGGTCAGGTTGAATCGCGGGTTGGTTCCGCTGGAACTGCTGCCGGCGCTGGTGTTGAACGGCGTGGTGTTTCCGGCCACCGTCGGCGCGCCGCTCAGCAGGTTATCGAAGCCATACGGCGTGAAGTCACCCCACTCCGAGTTGCTCTGTGAATACGAGTAGTGGTACCAGCGCGCTCCCACGCTGGCTTTGAGCCCGTGCGGGAACTCCCAGGAGACGTTGCCGAAGGCGGCGTTCTGCAGGATGGTCTGGGGCATATAGTCGACGTAGATGTCGGCGATCGGTCCGGCCTGCGGATTGACCGACCACATGTCCCAATTTGACTGCAGATCCTGATAATAATAGCCCGCCAGCCACTGCAGCGGCCCGTTGCCCGTGGAGGCGACGCGCAACTCTTCGCTCACCTGTCTGGTGTCATCGCGCTCCTCGACTCCGGGCCCGTACGGTCCGGGGCCGGTCGGACCGATGCCGCCGGCAGAGGTGTCGTATGGAGGAGGCGCCGCCGTGGGGTCGGAGGGACCGAGCGCGGTCGAGCTCGAATTCTCCTCTGTGCCGTCCTGCGAGATCAGCGAGTCATTCGACCACAGGGCGGTTATGGAAGTCAGGGCGATATCGGGGGTGAGCGCGTATTCGACCTTCAGGCTTCCCAGCGTGAAGCGATCCCACTGCGGCTCGCCGGTGTCATAGATCTCGTAATGGCCTTTCGGGCTCGGCATGGTCGGGTCGGTCGGCGAGCCGTTGACGTCCACCGCGTTGGGTGCGCCGCTCGAGCCCTGCTGCCACATGATCATCGGCGTGATCGAGAGCTGATCGTTCGGCTTCCAGAGCAGGGACGCGCGGACCGTATCGTTGGTGGCCGAGTTCGCGCCCGTCTGAGTCGAGAGGATCGGCGCCGTGTAGAAATTGGCGGGGCGGGAATTCGTGGGGTTCGAGCCGGCGTCCGACGTCACGGAGCCGTCGGCGAGCACGTAGCGGTTGAGCCAACCACTTTGCGAGGATGCGGAACCGACGAGCCTCAGGGCCACCGTCGATCCGAACGGCAGGTTCACCATACCGTTCTGTGCGAAGTTGATGTTGCCGCCGGAGCCGGTGTCGGAGACCGTCGTCTCACCGGAGGCGTCGAAGATCCCGAGCTCCGGCGCCGCCGGAATGAGGCGGACCGTGCCGCCCATCGAGCTCGATCCGTACAGGGTTCCCTGCGGCCCGTGCAGAACCTCGACCCGATCGAGATCGTAGAGGTTCGGATCGATGATCACCTTGCCGAGCTGTTCCGAGGCGGGAGACGACAGCGGGACTTCGTCCAGGTACACGCCGACCATCGAAGTGTTGCCGCCCGCGGAATTCAGACCGCGCATCTCGTACTCGGTTTGATTGGGGCCGGAGGTGCGCATCGCGAGGTCCGGGATGCCCTGCGACAGAGTGTTGAAATCCGTCACGCCACGATCGGCGATGTTCGCGGCGGTGAGCACCGTCATGCTGATCGGCGTGTTCTGCGCCAGCGTCTTGCGCTTCGTGGCGGTGACCACGACCGTGGCCAGCTGGTCGGAGGGCGTCGCTGCTTCCGTCGCCGTTGCGGTCGTTGCCGACGGTCCGGATTGCTGATCGGCCAAAGCGACGCCACCGAGGCTGCTTGCGAGCGCGGCTGCGACGGCGACGGAGACCAGGTGAATTTTTCGCTTCATTTGTTGACCCCGATTTTGGCGTGAATGGGCCGTGGGCCGTCGAGACCGGGACCAGTCAGCCGGCCCGTCCTCATGTGGCCCATGAGTGGCCAGGAAGATAGCCTATTAGCTTGGCAATTTCAGCATCCGTTGCGTGCGCGCAACGGTTGCCGGCGACCGGGATCGGGCGTTCAGAAGCTGCCGAAGTAGCGCTCTACGGCATAGAGACAGAAGGGCGGCACCAGCCCCGTGTGGTAGTCGGTGAGCACGGCCGTCTGCCCGCCATCCGTGGCCCCTCCCGCGATGGCAGCGGCAATGACCGCCGCCTTGGCGGCCGCGAAGGCGTCCTTGACGTCGGTGTAGGGGTCGTTGGGGCCAACTGCCGAATCGACATCCAGCACGGTGACCGGCGCGCTCGGCGCATGCGCGGCCCAGTATTCCTGCTCGAGCAACGTATTGAAATAGAACACCACCGGGTCGCTGTCGCCGCCGCAGAGCAGCACGGGGGCCGAGGGATTGAAGTTGCGCAGGTCATTTCTTGCCAAGTCCTGACGCAAGGCAACGCCTGCGTTCGCCGGCGGCACGTCCGTGGTCGTCGTGGGAAAGCCGCCGTCGGGATTCGCCTGCTCGTCCTGAAGGTAGCTCAGGCGATAGGCGTTGGTCACCAGCGGACTGGCGCCGAAGCCGAGGGCGAATACCGGCGCCAGATTCGCGGGCGTGGTTGCGGGCGTGATGGACGCGTATTGGGGCGCTGGCGGCGTGCTGTCGAAAATAGTGTTCTCGGGGAGCAGGCCCTGCGCATACAGGTCGGAGGTCGAGGTGGTGCTCGGCAGGAGCGACCCGATATTGGTGGTGTACTGCGGCGAGAAGATGTCGCTGGGATCGGTGTAGACGTTGCCGTATGAGTGCTGGTAGGAGTCGACGACGAAGGTGAAGTTGGGTACCGCGCTTCCATTCGGCTGACCCATGAAGACGGCATCGCCGAAGGCGGAGAGCGCGTAGGGTCCTGACATCGGACCTGCTGCGGTGACGGTGATCCCGGCCGACTGCATGGCGCTCAAGGTCGCGAGCGCCACGTAACCGCCCTGGGAGTATCCCGTGACGAAGAGCTTGCTGCTCGCCGCCGCGCCCAGCGAGGAGAGCGCACTGCGCGCCGCAGTCAACGCGTCCATCATGTCGTGCGACTGCTGGGCGGCCACGAGATAGGGATGGTAGGAAAGAGTCGAGGTGTCGTATCCCGCGTAGTTCGCGGCGACCACGATATATCCCCGTGCGGCAAAGACCGTCGCCATCAGCACCGCCTCGTCGTTGACTTCACCCTGCGCGCCCGTGAGATTGGCGATGTCGTAGTCCTTCGCCGCCGAAGTGCCGTGCGCGTAGAGCACCACCGGCAGCGGTCCCTGGCAGGACGGATCGGCGCCGCTGGGCACCATCAGGGCGCCCGAAGCAGTCGTTGCCTCGCCCTGGCCGCCCACCGTCTCGTATTGCAGGTGGTAGACGGTGACCGTGCACGCCGGGTCGAAGGCGAGCTGCAGGAGCTGTGCGGCATCGCTGTCGCCGCTCAGCAGCGACAGGAGGTCGGACACCGAATAGGAGCCCGTCCGGGCAGGCGGGCTCTGGAGGAGCTGCCCCTCCTGCGGAGTCGTGGACTGCGGCGGGGACGAAGAGGCACTGATGCTGCCGTTGCAAGCCGCGAGCAGAGCTGCGGCAGCGAATGCTGCCAGGAGCTTGATGAGGCGAACCATGGGAACCTCCTCCCGGGCACGACGGCGTGCAGCCCCAATTAGAATCCGCGAGAGCCGCGGAAGTTCGCCGGTCAGGCCCGGCGGCCGAGCTCCGCCAGCGCAGCCCGCAGCTCCTTCAGCCGCGGCGGCTTGTTGAGGACGCGATCGACGTGGGGCGGCACTTGGTTCTCCGCCGTGAGCCGCTGACCCCAGCCGGTGAGCAGGATCACGGGCGTGGTGGGCGACGCTGCCTTGATCGCGGCGGCCACCCGTCGCCCATCCACGTAGGGCATGCCGAGGTCGGTGATCACGAGCTCGAACGACTCGCCATTCGCTCGCGCCGCCTCGAACGCGTCGATGCCTGCCTGTCCCCCCTCTACCGCCGTCACGCGGTGAGCGTCCCCACGCAATGTCTCGCGCAGCGATTCGATGATGAGGGGATCGTCGTCCACGATCAAGATGCGCATCGGTCGCACCGGCAGACCGAGCGCGAGCTGCCTTACCGTCTCATCCTCCGCCCCCGGCGCGGCGGGGAACACGACCCTGACCGTGGTGCCTTCGCCGGGGACACTGTCGATCTCGAGCTCCGCCCGATGACGCTGCGCCATGCCGTACACCATGGCGAGACCCATTCCCGTGCCCCGCTCGCCCTTGGTGGTGAAGAACGGCTCGAGACAGCGCCGCCGGGTTTCCGGATCCATGCCGACACCCGTGTCCGATACTTCGAGATAGACCATCTCGGCCGGCGCCTCGGCTTCAGCCGCGGCCTTCGCCTGTCGCACGACGCTCTTCGTGCGCACGGTGAGAGTGCCGCCGTCGGCCATTGCGTCGGCCGCGTTGAAGATGAGGTTGGTGAGGGCGTCGCGGATCTCGTTCTCGGCACCCAGGATCACGGCCGGCGGCCGCACGAAGTCCGTCTGCAGATCGATGACCGCGCCGCGCTCCTGCGGCAGATCGCGCCAGCGCGCCTGCGTGAGCTCGAGCACCCCGCGGATGACGCGATCGAGCTCGATCTTCGCGAGCGCCGCATGACCTTCCTGCGGGCGATAGAACTCGCGCATGCGGCTCACGGTCCGCGCCACATCGTGAATTGCTGTTTGAATCGTCGTCAGGTATGAGCGTGCGCGCTCGCTCAGTGTGGGCTCCCGCTCGAGCAGCGACTCCGTATAGAGCGCGATCGGAGAGATCGCGTTGTTGATGTCGTGCGCGACACCGCTCGCCATCTGTCCCAGCGCGCGCAGGCGCTCCTGCTGCACCACCGTTTCCTGGCTCTGGCGCAGGTTCTCGTAGGCCAGCTGCAGCGCGTCATAGAGCTGCGCCTGGTGGGCTGCCAGCGCCACGTGCTCGCTCAACTGCCGCAGGAACTCGCAGTCGCCGCTGCTGAAGGACTCCGGCTGACGGCGTGCAGCCACGAGGACGCCGAAGACCCTGCTCTCGGCGCGCAGGGGCGCGGCGACCAGGGCGCGCAGTCCGCCCTTCGCCAGGGTGCTCGGGAACGGGAACGTGCTCGCCGCGATATCGGGCTCATACACCAACTCGCCACGCACGCAGCGGCTCAGGCCGTTGCGGTCGACGGGCACCCGCGCCTTCTCGGTCAGCGCCAGCTCGAGCGCCGTCTCCCGGCTGCGCGCACCGACGCTCGTGACGGTCAGTATCTCCTCGATCGGGTCGTAGAGACAGATGCAGCCGAAATCGACGGGCACGTCCTCCTCGAGATGCCTGATCACCACCTGGAAGATGCTGCGCAGATCCTGCCGCTCGCCCACCGCCCGCGTGATCCGATGCAGCAGATCGAGGCGGGAGAGCTGTCGCTGCAGCCGCGTCCCGAATGCCTGACGCTCCGTGATGTCGGCGGTGAGCTGATCCAGCATATGGTTGAAGGCGTCCGTGAGCGCGCCCAGCTCGTCATTGCCGAGCTTCGGTGCCCGCACGGAATAGTCCCGCTTCTCCGAGACCGCGCGCGCCGCACGTCCGAGCGTCTGCAGCGGCCGCGAGATCTGCTGCTGCAGCGAGCGGCCGAGAATGTATGCGATCAGCATCGCAAAGAGGGTCATGGCCGCCGCAATCAGCGCGTAAAGGGCGATCTCGCGGTGCAGCGAGGTCAGATCCCAACGCAGATAGAGCGTACCCAACCGGGCATTGCCGCCCTGGCGGATCGGCTGATAGTAGATCAGCATGCCCGCATCGAAGCGCACGCCATCGGGCGCCGGATGCGGCGGGAAGGCGGTTGCCGGCGCATTCGCGGGATAGTGTGCAAAGAGCGCCCCTGCGGAGTCGTATACCGCGGCCACGCTGACCCGCCCCTCCGCATGGAGCGCTGCCAGGACATCCGTCTCGTCAGAGGCGTTGTCGAAGGCGACCGCCGCCGTGCTGTTGCTTGCGATGACCTCGCCGAGAGTCTGCACGGTATGCCGCGCGGCGGCGCGATAGCCCTCGTACTGATACAGGATGAAGGCCGCGCAGGTGAGCGCGAGCACCGCGCCGCTCGTGACCAGCAGCATGATCATGAGCCGGCGCCGGATCGGGGTGTTGCGCAGCGCCACCGGCTAACCCTCCCCCGGCGCGGCCGAGCCCGCGGCGCGCAGCAGCTTCGAGCTCAGCTTGAGACCGGCAGCCTGCGCCGCCTGCGGGTTGATGACCAGCCGCACGTGCTGATCGCTCAGCACGAAGCGGATCATGCCGCCGCTCTGCACGAAATCGTCGAGATCGCTCACGGTCAGCACGTTGCGTCCCTTGAGCGCGCTCATGATCTGCGCCAGTTGCGCCGCCTCCGACGAGCTGATGTAGAGAATCTGGCAGCCGCTCGCATCCGCGAGGCTCTTCAGGCGGCGCACCACGACCGGCCGCCCATTCACGCGCTCGCCCGCGACCGCCTGATCGAGGGAGCCGTCGAAGGGATCATCGCCGAGCACGCCGATCACGATCGGGGAGCTTTGGTCGGCGAAGGATCCCGGCGGCCAGTCGACGAACTGCGAGAAATAGAACAGGAACACGGCCTCGACCTGCTGCGCCGTGGGCGCCGCGAGCGCGCTGCGGCCGCCGAGCAGGCCCGCGGCGATGAGAAGCGCGACTGCCGTGGCCCGAACGCGGGATCTCAGAGGTCCCATGTCAACCGTCCGAAGATGCTCCGCTTGATTGCGCTGCGCTCGTCAGGGTCGCCGAATTCGATGTGGCTGGAGTGGAGGAGGCTGTTTCCCTCCAGCGAGAGGGTGAGGTGCGGCGTGGCGTGCCAGATCGCGTTGAGATCGAGTTCCTGATAACCCGGGTCGCCGGTGCCGTCGACGATCTCGGGCAGCGTTTCGACGGCCGACAACACGCGCACACCGCCGTACAGCTCCACGTTGTGCGGCAGATCGAAGTAGGACTGTATTCCGGCCTGGTTGCGGGGCGTCGAGCCGGCGTAGAAACGGTTGCGATTGAGGTCCTCGCCGAGCGGCGACAGGCTCATCTGCATGTAGGAATAGCTCACCGACAGCCGCCACCAGTCGACCGGGGAGTACAGGGCGAGGCCCTCGAGACCTGTCGCGTGCCCATCGATGAGGTTCTCGGTGTAGATCGGCAGGATGATCTGCCCCGTCGCAGCGTCGAGGTACGGTGTGCCGAGCTGGAGCGCCGCGAGTCCCGTGTAGCGGTTGCGGAACGCCGCAAGATCGAGTGAGAGATCGGCGAGCGGCCGCCAGCGGTACCCGAGCTCGAAGGCAAGCACCTGCTCTGCATGGAAGTTGCGGTTGCCGAGTAAGACGCCGACCTCGCTCGCGGCGGGATTGGTGACCACGATCTCCTCGTCCTGCTCGATCCTTGTCGGTACCCTGACGGCACGGGACACTGCGCCCCAGAGAGTCCGCGTGTCCGACAGGTCCCAGGCCGCCCGCATGCTCGGCTGCACCTCGAAGCCGCTGAAGTCGTTGTGCTCGAGCTTGGTGCCGAGCGTCAGCCGCACCGCGTGCGGCAGAGAGACCTCATCCTGTACGAAGCCACTGGCGAGGTTGTCGCGGGTGTCGGGCGGATCGAGGGTGAAGATCCCCTTGCCGTGATTGATGTCGTTCATGGTCCGGCCGGTGAGCCCCCACGTGATCGTCTGGTCACGGCCGAGCGGCAGATGCTCCAGGAAATCGAGATCGAGGGTGGCGAGGTCGTCGATGAAGACGGGATCGTCACGGTGCGTGTAATCGTAATAGATGCGCACCTCGTAATCCGAGTCATCGCTCATCGTGTGCTGCCAATGTGCGAGCACGTTGCCGCCGCCTACGCCGACTACCAGCGGCGGCGGCGGCCCGGGTTGGCCGATGACGTTGATCGCCGGACTCACTTGCCCGATGCGACCGTCGTAGGCATCGCCCTGGACGGTGAACGCATCCGCTGAGTCAGGCTTCCAGTCCGAGCGGAACCCAACGTGGCCGAGATCCCATCCGTCCGAGCTGGCACCGGCCGGGTAGTCCTCCGGGGCGTCGTTCTGATACTTCGCGAACACGCGGTAGTACATCTGATCGCCGGTCTCGCCGCCGTATTGAGCCGCCGCCAGTGCGTTCGTCGCGGAGCCGCCTCCCACCTCGGCCCAGCCACCTTGTGTCTCCTCGGCGCTCTTGGTAATGATGTTGATCACTCCGTTGACCGCGTTGGATCCCCAGAGCGCCGCGCCGGGGCCTCGGACCACCTCGATGCGGTCGATGTCCGGCATGAGGTAATCCTGCACGTCCCAGAACACACCGGAGAAGAGCGGCGTGTAGATGCTTCGCCCGTCGCTCAATACGAGCAGATCCGGGGAGTTGGCGCTGGCGAAGCCGCGTGAGCTGACCGCCCACTGGCTCGCCGTCAGCTGTGCGACGTTGATTCCGGGAACGTAGCGGATCGCCTCGGGGACGTTCATTGCGCCGGAGCTTTCGATCTGGCCGCTGGTGACGACGGCGGCCGCGGCAGCGGAGCGGGACAACGGCTCCGGACCGCGCGTCACGGAGGTCACCATGACGTCGGTGAGCTGCTCTATGCTGAGCTGCTTGAGCTGGTTGACCTGATTGGCGACCAACTGCTGGGCGTGCAGCACCGGCGACGTCGCGGCGAGCGCGCCGATGACGATCACGGCGCGCAGCGCGCCTCTGGTGGGCCCGAGCCCGTGAGTCGAGGTAGAGAGCGTCATGAGTTCCCCCCTGCGATCCTATGCCTCGCAAATGGGCTCTATGCGAAGCGCTCCGCGGATACTATGGCAAGCTCCCCTGCCTGTTGGCAATGTTGTGAATTGCGTCGCAAAAGCGTAGCGCCCATCCACGTCCGAAAATGGCTAGTTTGTGGCGGCAGCAGGGCGTATCGTCGCCCCCATGCAAGAGACGCTGCCAATCGATCCGACGGTGCTGGAGCGGGCGCGGCTGAGCCGCGACCCCCGCTTCGACGGCAAATTCTTCATCGCCGTGACTTCGACGGGCATCTACTGCCGCCCCATCTGTCCGGCCTCGCCTTCCCCCAGGAAGGGCAACGTCCGCTATTTCGGTTCCGCCGCGGCGGCGGCCGAAGCGGGCTTCAGGCCGTGCCTGCGTTGCCGCCCGGAGGCCGCGCCGGGTACGCCGGCGTGGCTCGGGACGTCCGCGGTCGTGAGACGGGCACTGCGCCTCATCAATGAGGGCGCGCTCGATGAGGTCAGCGTCGGGGAGTTCGCCACCCGTGTCGGTGTTGGCGCGCGGCACCTCGATCGCCTCTTCCTGCAGCACGTCGGCGCCTCGCCGCTCGCGGTCGCGCAGACGCGGCGCCTGCACTTCGCCAAGCGGCTGATCGATGAGAGCGATCTGCCGATGACGCAGATCGCGCTGGCCGCCGGGTTCGGCAGCCTGCGCCGCTTCAATGATGCGTTCCGCAACGCCTACGGCCGGCCGCCGCGGGACCTGCGCCGCGACCGCCGCGAGCCGCCGGCTCACGGCAGGGGCGAGGAGGTCTCGCTCACCCTCTCCTACCGCCCGCCCTATGACTGGGATCACCTGCGCGATTTTCTCGCGCTGCGCGCCACACCGGCCGTGGAGCGGATGGATGAGCAGAGCTACGGCCGGCTGATCCGCACCGATGCCGGTCACGCAGTGATCCAGGTGCAGCCGGTGGCAGGGAAGGACGCGCTGCAGCTTCGCGTCCAGGGGGCGCCGCCCACGGCGCTCTTCCAGATCGCCACCGCCGCGCGGCGCGTGTTCGATCTCGCCGCCGACCCGGCGCTCGTCGCCGCGGGTCTGGAATCGGATCCGCTGCTGCGTCCGCTGGTGCGCCGCCGGCCCGGGATACGCATTCCGGGCACATGGGACGCGTTCGAGTGCGCCGTGCGCGCGGTGTTGGGTCAACAAGTCACCGTGGCAGCCGCACGCACTCTGGCGGGGCGCCTCGTCGAGCGCGTCGGCGACCCGGTCGCGACCGCGGTAAGCGGACTCGATCGCCTCTTTCCAACCCCGCGGGCGCTCGCGGCCGCGAATCTCGATGGCCTGGGGCTCACCGGAGCACGGGTCGCGGCGCTCAAGGCCCTGGGTCAGGCGGTGGCCGAGGGTCGGGTCACATTCGACCGGCCCGCCGATGAGGTCATCGCCAGCCTGGTGGAGCTGCCGGGCTTCGGCGAATGGACGGCGCAGTACATTGCGCTGCGCGCGCTCGGTGAGCCTGACGCATTCCTGACCGCCGATCTGGTCGTGCGGCGCATGGCAGCCGGTGGCGGCGCGCCGCTGACGCTGAAAGAGTTGGAACGCCGCGCCGAGGCGTGGCGGCCCTGGCGCGGCTATGCGGTCATGCACCTCTGGTGCGCGGCCGGCGACCGCCAACTTCGTGGAGATGCCCGATGAAAACCCCAGCCCTTTATTGGCATGAGTTCGACTCACCCGTCGGCAGGCTGCTCCTCGCCGGCGACGGCGACAGCCTGATCCAGGTGTGCTTCCAGTCCGGTCCGCATCCGCGACAGCCGGCGGACGATTGGATCGCCGCTGCTGCGCCGTTTCGCCTGGCGATCCGGCAGCTCGGCGAATACTTCGCCGGGGAGCGGCGCCGATTCGAGCTGCCGCTCGCACCGCAGGGCACTGAATTTCAGCGCCGGGTGTGGCGCGCGCTGACGGAGATTCCCTACGGGAAGACGGTTTCCTACGGCGAGCTCGCGCGGCGCATCGGCAAGCCGAGCGCCCCGCGCGCGGTCGGACTCGCCAACGGCGCCAATCCCCTGCCCATCATCGTGCCCTGCCACCGCGTGATCGGCGCCGACGGCAGCCTCACGGGGTTCGGCGGCGGCCTGCCGATCAAGCGCAAGCTGCTGGCGCTCGAAGGCGCGGGCCCGGAGGACTCGAGCCCGCAATCGAGCTTTAAATGGGCTGCCCCCCCGAGGCCTTCAGCCGCTCGTTGAGCTTGCGCACGTCCACCGTCTCGAGACGCGTCCACTCCGCGATCGTCGCCGCCAACTTCTGGGACAGCGTCGCGTAGGAAGCCAACGCGTCGGGGCTGGGATCCGCATCCGCGCCATCCACGGCCGACTCGAGAGTGTCGAGGTCCATGGAGAGCGCCTGCAGGCTGTCAGTCCGCAGTGACGGCACCGCCGGGAAGGGAATGGCATGCGGGGTCGTTCCGGAGATGTCGCTGGCCTTGGCCAGCAGAGCCGCCATCTGCCGGTGCGCCGCGCCGGCACCGGCGAGTCGCGCATCCAACGCATTGAGCAGGGTCACCGCACGGCCTAGAGCCGCCGACGCCTGCAGCTTCGCGGCCTCGACCTTGCGTGCCAGCTCGAACTCGCGCTCGTAAGCGGCTTGCGGCAGCTTCACGCGCGGATCGGGCCTCACCATGAGAGGCTGGCGATAGCTGTGTCCGTCCACTGTCAGCTCGACGGTGTACTGGCCGGGCGGCCCCCACACTCCGCCATCCCGCGACGGGTGCCTGGAGCCGGGCGCGACGGGCGTGGCATAGCGCAGATCCCATACGAACCGTTGCATGCCGGGCGCTGCCGATGGAAGCGGAGCCGGAGGAACCCATTCCGGAGCAAACTCCAGCGTCGCCGCATCGGGCGGCGGCACGTGATCCGCGCTGCTGTACGATCGCACCACCTGATTGCTCGCGTCGCGAATCGTCACCTCCACGGGGCCCTGTACCGAGGCAGGCAACACGTAGTCGATGACTGCGCCGTCGGGAGGGTTGGCGGCCATCGGCTCGTCCTTAGGCATCGGCGTTCCCGTGAAGGACGCGGCGCGTACGCGGATCGCATCCGCGGGCCTGAAGAGCGTGACCGCCCCGGAATGCACATCATCCATCTGGCGCAGCGCGCTGACGTCATCCATGATCCAGAATCCGCGGCCATGCGTGGCGATCACGAGATCATTGCCGTGCACGTCGATGTCGCGCACCGAAGTGACAGGCAGGCTCTGCTGCAGCGACTGCCAATGGGCGCCATCGTCGAAAGAGACGTAGATACCGAACTCCGTGCCGGCATAGAGGAGTCCCGGCCGTACGGGATCCTCCCGCACCACGTTGACGAAGCTGCCGCGCGGAATGCCGGAATCGATGCGCGTCCAATTCCTGCCGTCATCATTCGTGCGGTAGATATAGGGTGTATCGTCATTCAGGCGGTGGCGGTCGATCGCAAGGTAGGCCACTCCCTGCTGGAAGTGGGACAGGTCGATGCCGCCAATCTTCGACCACGGAGTCGATGCGGTCGGTGTCACCTGCACCCAGTGTGCGCCGCTATCGTCGGTGCGCCAGACCAGTCCGTCGTCCGTTCCGACCCAGATGATGTTGGCGCTCAGGGGTGAGGGCGCGATGGTGTAGATCACGCCACGGCGCTTGCCGATGTGGAAGTCATCCGACGCGGTCGTCGGATCGAGATTCGACGGCGTGCCGGGATCGACCCGCGTCAGGTCCGGACTGATCGGCTTCCAGTGCGTGCCGCCGTCATCCGTACTGAAGAGCCGCTGGTTGCTGAAGTACAACGTCTTCGGGTCGCGCTTCGAGAAGATGAGCGGCATCGTCCAGGTGGTGCGGTAATGATCCCATGGGTACGCGAGCATCGGATTGACGTCGCGAACCTGATTGCTCTTGCGATCGAGCATCTCGACGCTGGCGCCGGCATCGCTGCCATCACCATAAATGTGGTCAGGGTCATGCGGATCGGCGGCGATCATGCCGTTCTCACCGCCCGGTGTGATCTCGTGGAACTGCTCCATCGTGATGCCGTCGTAGCTCGCCGCACGACTCGGCAGTGCCACCGCGCCGGAATCCTGCTGCGACCCGAAGACCCAGTAGGGGAACTCGTCGTCGGTGCTGACGTGATAGATCTGCGCGGTGGGCTGGTTGTACCAGCTGCTCCAGGTCTTGCCGCCATTCAGGGTGACCTGCGCGCCCTGGTCGCTGCCGAGGATGCGCCGCCTGGAATCCGTCGGATCGATCCACAGCGCATGGAAGTCATCACCGGTCGGATCGCCTTTCAGGGCGATGAAATGCGCGCCGCCATCCTGCGACTCGAGGACGATGGTGTTCATCACATACACCAGGTCGGCGTCGACCGGATCGGCCGTGGGCGCGCAGAAGTACCAGCCGCGTCCCCAGATCCGGTCATCAGCCGAGATATGGCGCCAGCTGGCGCCGCCGTCATCCGACCGATATAGGCCGCCCTGGGTGCGTGGACCATCGGCAAGCGCGTAGACCCGGTCCGGACTCGCAGGCGAGACCGCCAGACCGATGCGGCCGGGATTCGTCAGCAAGCCGTGAGCCGCGACGTGGCTCCAGTGGTCACCGCCGTCGTGAGAGATGTAAAGGCCGCTGCCGGGCCCGTTGGATGGCGGATAGACGTTCCAGGGTGGTCGCCGGGTCTGCCACAGTGCGGCATAGATAGTGTTGGGGTCACCCGGCTTGAGGGCGAGGTCGGCCGCACCGGTGTTGGGATTCCGGTAAAGAACCCTGGTCCAATGCTGGCCGCCATCCCGGGAGCGGAATACGCCGCGCTGCGCACTGGGACCATACGGATGGCCCAGGACGGCGACGTACACCAGGTTGGGGTCATGCGGATCGACCAGAATGCGCGCGATCTGGCGCGAGTCGGTAAGGCCGATGTGCGTCCAATGCGCGCCGCCGTCCGTGGACCTGTACATGCCGTTGCCCTGCGCGATGTCGGAGCGCATGTCGGCTTCGCCCGTGCCCACGTAGATCGTCGCCGGGCTGGAGGGCGCGATTGCGACGGCGCCGATCGAGCCTACCGGCTGGCCATCGAAGATCGGCTGCCAGGTCCGGCCGGCATCCTGCGTCTTCCAGACGCCGCCATCCACGGAGCCGAAGTAGAAGTCGTGGCTGTCACCGGGGATGCCCGTGACCGCGAGCACGCGCCCGCCGCGGAAGGGGCCGATGAGCCGCCAGTGCAGCGCCTGATAATTCGACGGATCGACCGCGCTCGCGCCGGCGGCGGCACACGCGAGGTTCGCCACGGACAATCCAACCACGAGCCATGCAAGACCGCGCATTCGCAAGGGCAGCCTCCCAGAATCCCCAGCACAGTGGGGCGAGGGGCGCCACTTTATCCGGACGCGGCCCGTTTTGCTCAGCCTCCGCCTTCCCGCAAGGCCAGCCGAGCCACCGCCGCGACGAGCGGCAGTGCGCGCGCGCAACAGATGCGCTACACGATGCCGACAGTGAAGAATGCGACGATGGCCAGGACCTTCGCGATCAGGCCGGGCCTGAGATACAGCGCCCGCAGCGTGAGCCTATGCAACCGTTGCGACGGACCAGTCAGGGGGATCGGTGAGCGGACCACGGCATACTCCCGGTGGTGGGACTGGGAGCATTGAGCGCCTCGATCCGCGCATCCCTGAGGATGCAACGGTGGCCAGGCAATGAAGGATTGTGACGAAAAGAGGCGGGCGAGCCGTCAGGCGCAACGCCCGTGCCGGGGCCCGATCCCGGGCACGGGCGTCGCTGATTGCTACGGGAACAAGTTGACGTGGACGTCCAGCACAGCCCCTGTCGCCATGGACGCGAGGACCGCGTTGCCATCCACCCGGATCCAGTAGTAACCCCGGGGCGGCGGACGGAGGTGATAGACGGCGACGTCGGGGATGACATAGGCAGAAGCACGGTACGCCGGCGGTAGCCGATCACCGCGACGCCACGTGCGCGCGTAATATCCGTGCGGCCGCACATACCTGTCGCCGCCCCACCTTCCGTGATGTTCCATCGGTCGATGATGCTCGTCCATATGGTGATGCTGGTCATGATGGTCCCGGTCGTAGCCTGGGGGATCGGCCAGTGCCAGGGATCCCACAGCCAGCGACAGCACCATCGCTCCCATGATCATTCGCTTCATTTTGAACACCCTCCACGTGATTACGGCAAGAGAATGACAGCAAGAGACTTGCCGACAGACTGCCGCAAGGTACCTGAGCCCGAGCTGAACGGCTCGTCCGGTTTTACTATATCCGCATTACAATGGGCTGGCGGGGTCGCCGCCCCGGGGAGTCCAGCAATGCAATGCAGTCTGCTCGGCAACACCGCGTTTGTCGCCCGTACTTGCCGCTGAGGAAACCGATAGGAGCCGTCGATGTCAGAGCTACCACCGGTCACACACCGCGGCGGCTGCCACTGCGGCCGAGTCAGGTTCGAGGTACAGGCTCCCGCGCGGGTGCAGGTCTCGGAGTGCAACTGCTCGATCTGCAACATGGCGGGGTATCTGCACCTGATCGTGCGGGCCGAGCAGTTCGAGCTGCTCTCCGGCGGCGACGTGCTCACGACCTACACCTTCAATACGGGCACCGCGAAGCATCTCTTCTGCTCGGTCTGCGGCATCAAGTCCTTCTACGTCCCGCGCTCCCATCCCGACGGCTTCAGCGTCAACGCCCGCTGCCTGGATCCCGGTACGGTCGCGGAGATGACCGTCACATCGTTCAACGGCCAGGATTGGGAGGAGCAGTATCCGCGCGGCCGCGGCGATTACGCGACCTGAACCTGCTGCCCAGCGAGCGCGGCAGCGGCGCGGCGGACGGCCGCATCGCGCTCCGCTCTCGTAGCGTCCAACCGCTGCCTGGCCGCCGCCACGATCTCCGGGCGAGCGCGCTCCGGCCGTCCGGAGTCAAAGGGTGGCATGGGCGCGTACTCGATCGCCAGCTGGACGGCCTGCGCGTATTCCGCCCCTGCGATCTCCGCCAACACGGTCAGCGCCATATCGATGCCGGCGGTCACACCACCGCCCGTGATGGTGTTGCCGTCGCGGACCACGCGGGCGGGATCGGGGGTCACGCCGAAAGCCGCCAGCGAGTCGCGCCACGCCCAGTGACATGCCGCGCGCTTCCCGCTCAGGAGTCCCGCTGCCGCGAGCAGCAATGAGCCGGTGCAGACCGATGTCACGTAGCGCGCCGAGCCGGCGAGGCGGCGCAGCGCGGCCAGGAATTCCCGGTCTTCCAGCGCCTGGATGGTGCCGTAGCCGCCCGGAACACAGAGCAGCCCGCACGACTCGACGTCCTGGAGCCTGCGAAGGCCCGCGAACGTCATGCCGCCGCCCGCCTCGAGGGTACCTCCCGCGACCGACGCGAGAATGCACTTCGCCCCCGGCAGACGCGCGAACACTTCGTGGGGACCGGTGAAGTCGAGTTGCGTGATGTTCGGATACAGCGCGAACACCACCGGAAAATCGGCGCTCATGATGCTTCCTCGCCCGCAGTTGACGCGGCCAGCATGCCTCGGTACGCTGTTGGCGTAAACGACATTTTTCCCACCTTTCGTGCCATGCCCCGCCGCATCGCATTGCTCGTCTTTCCGCAGTTCCAGATCCTCGATGCGACCGGGCCGATCGCGGCCTTCGAGATCGCGGAGCGCTACCGCCCCGGCACGTACACGCTGCGCACCGTCGCGACCGCACCGGGTGCGGTGGCGAGCTCATCGGGTGTCTGCCTGCAGGCTGCGGCGCTCGGCCCGGCGCAGGCCATCGATACGCTGATCGTCGCGGGCGGTGAAGGCTCGCGCCAGGCCGCGGTCTGCGGCAGGACACTGCGGTTCGTGTCGGGCTGCGCGCAGCGCTCGCGCCGGGTCGCGAGCGTTTGCTCGGGTACCTACGTGCTGGCCGCCGCCGGCCTGCTCGACGGCAGGAGCGCGACGACTCACTGGAGCCTGACGGCGGACTTCAGCCGGCGGTTTCCCAAGGTGCGGCTGGATGCCGACCGGATCTTTGTCAGGGACGGCAAGATCTGGAGCTCAGCGGGCATCACGGCCGGCATCGACCTCGCGCTGGCATTGATCGGTGAGGACCTGGGCGAGGACATCGCCCGGCGCACGGCGCAGCAGCTCGTGGTCTACCACCGCCGGCCCGGAGGTCAGTCGCAGTTCTCGCCGCTACTGCAGATGGAGCGCGCCGACGGGCGTTTCGGCAAGCTGTGGGACCATGTCAGGACGCATCTTCGCGACCGGCTCAGCATCGACGAGCTCGCCCGCGTGAGTTGCATGAGCCCGCGGAACTTCTCGCGGGCATTCAAGGAGGAGGTGGGCATCGCGCCCGCCAAAGCGGTCGAGCGGCTGCGCGTCGACACCGCGCGCGCCGACCTGGAGAGCGGCAACCCTACCATCCAACAGGTGGCCGCGGCGTGCGGTTTCGGCAATCCGGAGCGGATGCGGCGCAGCTTCCTGCGCGTGCTGGGCGCGCCGCCCTCCGCTCTCAGGCGGCCAGGGCGGCGCGACTGATCAGCAGCTCAGCGACGAGCCCAGCGGCCGCCGGCCATGTGCCAGCCGTGACCGCCACGCACCCAGTGGTTCGGCACCCAGCGATACCCGGCGCGCGGAGCGGCCCAGTGTCCGGGAGCCCAGACGTAGCCGCCCGGTCCCCAACGCCAGAAGCCGCCCATCCAGAAGTAGCCGGGGTACGGTGCCGCCCCGTAATACTCGACACGCGCCGTGGGAGGCGCCACCGCCACGAAGCCGCCGCCGTAGTAAGGCCCTGGGGCCGGCGCTATGACGCAGCCTCCGAGAGCCGCGGCGAGCCCGAGAACGATTGCTGCATTGCGAGCGCGCGAGATGACACGGGTCATGTGAACCTCTTGTCAAAACTACCGTTGCGGCGCTGATTACCGCCTCTGCATGATGAACGCGCCACGGATGCCGGGGTGCACAGCAGCTCACACTTCCGGCGGCCGTCGCTGAACAACGACAGCGCTCGGAGCGGCGTCCCCGCAGGAGGTTCACCGCAATCGGGTACGGCCATGTTGGTGTATGTGTTACGGTTCACTCATGAAAAAGGGCGACAGCGAACGCAGTCGCGCCATGGAGTGCGCGATCGGCATCACCGTCCACACCGGCTGGGGGGCCTGCGTCGTCGTGGGCGGGTCGCTTCGCAACCCGCAGATCATCGCCAATGAGGTGATCGACCTTTTGGACGGTGTCGAGCGTTTCTGCTACCACCGTGCCGCCGAGATGAAAGCTGCGTCCGTTCCGCAGTGGCTGGGGAGCGTGCGGGCGCGAGCGCTGGCCCAGGCGCGAAGCGCACTCGCGCCGCTACTAACTCCAGCTGTGCGTGTCGGCGCCATCGTTGCGAAAGACAGTGCTCTGCCGGTGCCGGAAGTGGCGTTGGCGACGCACATGCGAATCCATCTGGCGGAAGGTCTCTTCTACCGCGATGTTTTCCGCGAAGCCTGTCGGATTCCCTGTCGCATCACGCCGCCCGCCTCGCTCGACTTGACCGCGGTAGGCAAGATCGCTACCAAACCGTGGGGTCGGGACCAGAAGCTGGCGGCGCTGGCGGCATGGCGTGCGCTGAGCGACTGAGGCGCGGCGCATCAGCAGCCGCATTCCTTCTTTTCCGCCGCGCTCCTGCGGGCGGCGGCGCCTGCGGGATCGCTGAGGATGTCGAGCCACCGCGGGTCGAGCGACGGCTCGGCATCATAGTTGTCGTGCCAGTTCCACCACTTGTACGGCGCGGTCTGCGGGTAACCCTTGGGCGAGTCCTCCCATGTCTCCTGCCGGCCGAGCGGCGTGATATCGAGGTAGCTCCAGATGGTCCCCATCGCCTCATCGGCGCGGTTGTTGACGAAGTAAGTGCGAAACACCTGGTTGCCATCCCGGAAGAACACGTTGTGGCCATGCCATTCGCGCACGCCGAAGTCCGCATCGAAGCTGTCGGTGAGCGTGTACCAGGGCATTTTCCAACCCATCCGCGCCTTGAGGCGCGCAATGTCGGCCTGCGGCGCCCGTGAGACATAGGCGAGCGTCGTATCCCGCTCGTTCAGATGGGCAAGGTGACCGACCTGGTCGGCGCCGAGGGAGCAGCCGCGACAGGCATGGTCCGGCCAGCCGAACACCCCGGGCTCGAAGAACGCGCGATAGATGATCAGTTGCCGGCGGCCCTCGAACAGATCTACCAGGCTGGCTTTGCCGCCGGGCCCTTGGAATTCGTACGCCTTCTCGACGGCCATCCACGGCATCCGCCGGCGCTCCGCAGCCAGGGCATCGCGGGCCCGCGTCAGCGCTTTCTCCTTCACGAGCATCTGCTGGCGCGCGGCCTCCCAGGCGTCGGAAGACACGATCGGGGGGCCCTGAAAAGCGGCCTGAGAAGCGGACTGCGGGGTCGTGGTCATGGCGGTCTCCGTGGCGGTGTAAGGTCGGTGGACGTGCGACAGGTTGACACGGACTGGCGACTGGGGGGAGTTACAAGTATGCCGCGATTGCGGCGGCGGCAGGCGAAGTCCCTGGACTGGCGCACTGGCCGTGTTACCTTTCCGGCATGAAGGTGCGCGACAGCGGCATGCCGGAACAGGTCCTGTGGGAGTCGTTTTTCGAGCCCACGGAGATCCTCGAGCTGCTCTCCCTGCCGCTGGCGGGAGACGTCGTGGACTTCGGCTGCGGCTACGGCACCTTCACGCTGACGGCGGCAACGCTCACCAGGGGCACGGTTTATGGGATCGACATCGACCCTGAAATGGTGCAAACCACCGCCAGGGGCGCGCAGCAGGCCGGCCTGAGCAATGTGAGAGCGGTGGAACGGAATTTCGTCGCCCGCGGAGCCGGCTTGCCGGCGGGCAGCTGCAGCTATGCGATGCTCTTCAACATCCTGCACGCGGAGGACGCGCTCGGACTGCTTGGGAAAGCCCACGAGGTTCTCCGCCCGGGCGGCCTGGTGGCCGTCATTCACTGGGTTACGGACTCCGACACGCCGCGCGGACCGCCTCTGGATGTCCGGCCCACCCCGCAGCAGTGTCGGCAATGGATGCAGGCGGCGGGGTTCGATCTGACGGGACCGGTAGTCCAACTGCCTCCCTATCATTACGGCCTGGTGGGCAGGCGGCCGGACGCCTGAAGGGTGTCCGGCCGGTCTAGACGAGCCAGCCAGTCTGCGGCGCAACCCTCGATCCGTTCACCCGACGCCATGCGCCGTCGCCCGGGCATGAAGCATAGCCCTCAGTTTGGGAGGTACCGGTCGCCTCGAGCAGTCGCGCGGCGCAGAGCCAGACACCGTGACTGACATGCTTCTGCATCAGACGGAGCTGCCGTGGAAGCTCGGCAGGATGTCGTTCACCGGCAACTATCTCGACACCAAGACGCTGAAGCTGCAGATCGGCGCCTCGGTGCCCCTCAACGAGGCCGGCGAGCTCGCCAACACCGGCAACGTCCTCGCGCCCAAGACCCGGATGAGCCTCTCCACCCGCGGGCATCATTGGCCGCACGTACCAGCTTACGGCCGACGTGGATTTGTGGTGATCAGGAGAGTGCCAACGGTCGGTACCTTGCGCCCATGCGCTCCTGCAGCCGCTTGCGATAACGCCGGCTCAGCCGCAGTCGGACCTTGGATCCCAGCACCACTTCGTACTCGCCGCCGGTCTGGAGCTCGAGCCCCCGAATCCGCTCGAGGTTGACGATGGTCGAGCGGTGAATGCGGACGAACTTCTCCTCACCCAGCTCCTGCTCGAGCTCCGCCAGCGGCCGGCGCAGGACATGGGTGTCCGCACCCACGTGCAGGCAGGCGTAGTAGCCGGCAGCCTCGATCCAATCGATGTCCGCGGCCTTGAGGAAGAGCACCCGGCCCTGATTGCGGACCACGAGCTGCTCGGCCGCCCGCGGCTTCGCCGGCGGGTAATGGGCGAGCTTCTCCTTGGCCCGGCTCAGCGCGCGCGCAAAGCGCGCGTCATCGAAGGGCTTCAACAGATAGTCGAGCGCTCCCGTCTCGAAGGCGCGCAGCGCGTACTCATCATAGGCAGTCACGAAGATGATGGCCGGCGGCAGATCGCCGCCCAGGAGCTCCAGCACGTCGAAGCCATCGCATTCCGGCATCTGCACGTCCAGAAAGACGACGTCGGGCCTCGATTGCCTGATCTCCTCGATGGCCTCGGGTCCGGAGGAGCATTCGACGATCGATCCAATGTCCGGGTCACGACGCAACAGCACGGTCAGATTGCGCCGCGCCAATGATTCGTCATCGACCACGAGCACCCGAATCGGCGAGCGCCGCTGCTCGACCGGCTCCATTTACGCTACCCGGAAAGGCAGCGTCACGAGTACTTCCACTCCGGCGGAATTGGCGCGCGTCAGCTGCAGCTCGGAATCGTTGCCGTGCAGGATCTGCAGACGGTTGCGCAGATTGCGGATGCCGACACCGCTCTGGGCCGCTTCCCAATCCGTCGGCAGGTTGGGGCCGTCGTTGTAGACGCTGAGGCAAAGCCGGCTGTCGTGGCACGCCCCCGCCACGCGCACGGCGCCTCCGGCAACACGCTTCGCGATGCCGTGCTTGATGGCATTCTCCACCAGGGGCTGCAGCAGCAGAGTGGGAACCTGCGCGCGCAGCAGATCCGAAGGGATGTCCACGCTCACCTGCAGTCGTTCGCCAAAGCGAACCTTCTGAATGTCGAGGTAGCGCTGCAGATACTCGACTTCCTCCTGCAGGGCCACCTGCGGCCGGTGAGAATCCTCGGAAGCGCGGCGGAGGAATTCACTGAGCCCGACTATCATGCTCACGGCGGCGTCGTTGAGATGCTCGCGCACGAGGCCGGCTATGGAGTTGAGCGTATTGTATATGAAGTGCGGATCGATCTGCCGGCGCAGCGCGGCGAGCTGCGCCTTCGAGAGCTCCGCATTGAGGCGCGCGGCCTCGGTCATCTGGCGCGCCATGCCTGCCTTTGCATCCATGACGAAGGTGACTGCTACTATCAGCGCATACGCGGTGAGGAACGTCACGCACTGGTAGAGACACATCATGGTCCAGGTATCGACGAACGTCGGTCGCTGTGGATCGCCCCAGGGGTTGAAGAGCATCGTCAGCCCTGAAGACCACGTCTCGGTAACCGCGCCGACGACCGCGAAGACCGCGAGGTGCGCGCCGATCGAGCGGGCGCTGAGGCCGCGCAACAGGGGATAGCGCCGCGCCACGGCAATCACGAGCGGAGTGGCCAGCGCCCAGGGAAGCCAGGACACGAAGTCGGTTGCAAAGACCGGCAGCCACGGCTGATGCTTTCCGTCCGCATGCATGGAGAGCACCGTCTGACTGGCATCGCACAGCGCGTAGGCCGACCAGATTCCGACAATCCAGCGCCAGCTGGTCGAGCGCATGTCACCCTGGGCCGAGGTCATTGGTAGACCCTGACCACTGATGAAGCCGGATTCCGGCAGGAGCGGTCAGGGCCCCCTTTCAAACCGTGCATGCGGATTTCCCGCACACGGCTTACCGGTGATTGGTCGGCACGCAGCATTATGCGCTCTCCTGCCAAAAGGCTCGCTCCGGGTAACAGATACTCCCGCGCAGGCGATGAAGGCCCAGATGTTCGAAGTACTCGCGCGTCCAGTCTCTGGATTCAACGGCCCGAAGGTGGCGCCCTTTGCGAGCTAGGCGCAGTTGGCGCAGCCGACCCACGACGTAGCTATCCAGACCCTCGAACTGGCGAGCGGCAGTGCCGGTGCGAAAGTAGCTGCCCCAACCGCGCAGAACGGGGTTGAGGTCCGCGATGACCATGCGCATATCCGCATGACACCGCGACCGGGTGGTCAGCTCCTTCACGCGCTGTCGGACCCGCACCATCGCACGTCGACTCGGCCAGCGATGCAGGAAGTAGCGGCGTTTCCGCTCCTGTTCCCATATCCGGCCGCTCAGGCGCTTGTGCAGGTGACAACCGAGGAAGTCAAAGCCCTCCTTGCCATCGTAGAGCTCGACTCGCCTCGTTTTCTCCGGATGCAGTTCGAGACCCAAACGCTTCAAGATCACCTTGATACGCGCCTCGGCCTGCTCGCAATCCTTCTTGGTGCGGCACAGCACCACAAAGTCGTCTGCGTATCGCACCAGCGTCCCCATCGGGCCACTATGGCGCGTCCACAGCACGTCGAGCAGATGCAGGTAGATGTTCGACAGCAACGGCGAGATTACCCCCCGAACGCAAAAGGTAACTTTCAGTTCGACCGTCTCGTTGACGGGTGGCGGAACATGCCGTTGCTTGACTTTAGACGTAAACGGTAATACATATATGACATATGTCAAGAGCCACTGCCGCCGAAAAGGCCGAGCGATTGAACGCTGCGCACCGCCTCGTCGCCCGCGGGTTGAGCGTGCCGGATGCGGTGCAGACCCTGATCCGCGAGTTCGATCTATCGCAGCGTCAAGCATATCGGTACGTGCAGGAGGCCCAGGCGATTGGCCATCCGGTGCCGGAGATCGAGTCGTCGATCCCGGTGACGTTCAAGATCCCTGCGAACGTTGTTCGCGACCTGCGAACATACGCAGCCTCGAGCGGACTGACGCTGGGGCAGATTGTCACCCGCGCGATCACGGCCTTCCTCGTCGCCGTGGGCAGGCATGGCTGAGCGCCAAAGACGCGCAAGCCACTACGAGGTTCGCCTCGACTACTTCTTCGATCGGCGCCTGCAGAGCAAGCTCGCCCAGGCGTACGAGCTTCTCGTCTCAGACCGCGTGCGAGTCGCTGGTGAGCGAAGCCGCGTAACGGAGGTGATCGATGACAGCAGCAGCGATCTACGCTCGCGTATCTTCGGACAAACAGCGGGAGGAACACACGATCGCGAGCCAGACGGCGGCACTGATCGAGTTTGCGAAGACGCGGAGCTTCCAGGTACCCGACGCCTGGGTGTTCGAGGACGAAGGCTATAGCGGCGCGAGCCTTGTGCGTCCTGGTCTCGAGCGTATCCGTGACCTTGCCGCCGAAGGCCAGATCCAGGCGGTGCTCGTCTACGGACCCGACCGCCTGAGCCGCAAGTACGCGTATCAGGTTCTGCTGATCGAGGAGTTCGCGCGTCATGGGGTTGAGACCGTGTTCCTCAACGCACCGGCGAACGCCACACCGGAGGATCAACTGCTCGTACAGTTCCAGGGCATGATCGCCGAGTACGAACGCGCGCAGATTCTCGAGCGTTCCCGCCGCGGCAAGCGACACCGTGCGCGCCAGGGCCAGGTGAGCGTTCTGAGCGGCGCCCCGTATGGTTACCGCTATGTCCGCAAGGGCGAGGATAGCCCTGCATTTTACGAGGTTTTCGACGCCGAGGCGGATATCGTGCGACGGGTCTACGAGCGCTACAGCATTGACGGCCTGAGCATCGGCGCGATTGTCCGCGAACTCAACGATGATGGGATACCAACCCGCAAGCGACTGTCGCGTTGGGAGCGCTCGACGGTATGGGCGATCCTGCGCAACCCCGCGTACATCGGCACCGCGTGCTTTGGCAAAACTCGCACGGCACCGCGTCAACGCATCACGCGTCCGATCCGCCAACGTGGCCGCGTTGGATCGCGCGACAGCGCACATCACGAGCGGCCGCGGGCCGACTGGATCACCATCCCGGTTCCCGCACTCGTGACCGAAGAGAGCTTCGAGCGCGCGCAAGAACTGCTCGAGCAGAACAAGATCCTCTCGCGGCGCCGGACCATCACCCCAAGTATCGTGCAGGGCCTCGTATCGTGCAGCAAGTGCGGCTACGCGCTGTCGCGCACCTCGACCCGCTCGAGTGCCCGCAACATCCACTACTACCGATGCATCGGCTCTGATCAGTGGCGAGGACTCGCGAGTCCCGTGTGCGACAACCGTCCGGTCCGACAGGACCTGCTCGATCAGGTCGTGTGGACCGAAGTCGTGCGTCTGCTCGAGGATCCGAGCTTGATCCAGCAGGAGCTCGACCGTCGGCTCGCAGCCGCGCGCACCGCCGACCCTGCGCAGCAGCGCGAGAAAGCGCTGCAGCGCGACTTGGCGCGCGTGCGCAAGAGCATGGAGCGGATGCTCACTGCCTATCAGGAAGACCTGTTGTCGATTGACGAGCTGCGTCGACGCATTCCAGATCTGCGCCAGCGAGAGCAGGTGATGCAGGCCGAGTTGCAGGCGATCGTTGACCAGGTCAATGACCGTGCCGCCTACCTGCGCCTCGCAGAGACCCTGACGGCGTTCCTCGAGCGCCTGCGCGTCTCGGCGGGTACCATCGAAGTGCTGGAGCGTCAGCGAATCGTTCGACTGCTCGTCAAGGATGTTCTCGTCGGTGATCAGACCATCACGATCCGCCATTCGATCCCGGTCCCGCCGGCACCTTCGCCTCCGGGCGGTGGGCCCGCGGGTGAAACTTACCTTTTGCGTTCGGGGGGTAATCACCCCGCCCTGCGGTGTGCCAGCCACCGTCCGCTCGACGGCGCCTTCGTTCATCACCCCTACCTCGAGCCACTGCCTCAGCAACTTGAGCATCCCTCGGTCCGAGATACGCAACCCCACGAGCTTCAGTAACTTCTCGTGATCGATGCTCCCGAAGTAATCCCGGATGTCGGCATCCAGCACGTAATGGCCTCCTTTGGCACCGAGCTTCCTCAGTGTCTCAAGGGCCATCGTCGCGCTGCGCTTGGGCCGAAAGCCGTACGAGCACGGTAGAAAATCCGCCTCGAACACCGGCTCCAGCACCAGCTTCGCCGCCATCTGAGCCACCCGGTCCCTTACCGTCGGTATCCCCAGCGGCCGCTTCTTCCCATCAGCCTTCGGTATGTACCGCCGCCTCACCACCTGCGCACGGTACTTGCCCGCTTGCAGCTCGGAACCCAGTTCCTCCAAGAACCGCTCGACTCCGTACTGCTCGACATCGCGGATCGATTGGCCATCGACCCCCGCGGCGCCGCGGTTGCTCCTCACTCGCCTCCACGCCTCCTGGAGCACGTCACCTCTCCAGATGTGGTCATACAGGGCGTGAAAACGTCTTCCCGGGGCACGCTTGGCTGCGGCCCATAGCCGACGTTGCAGTTGTCGCACTTTCTCGCGCGGCTCAAGGCCGCCGGGCGGTGCAGACGGGTCTCTCGTGTTCCGCGCTTCTCCTGACACACGTGCTGCGCCCCATACCCCGCCGGAGCTGGCCACGGACTTCGGTGCTCCCGTGACCGGTGTTGCCTTCGCCGTGACATGAGCGGCTCGGCCTCCGGATTGTGAGTATGACGAGGCTGCAGGCTTCACCTTAAGTTGCAGCCCGTGTGCTCGCTCCCCGCTACGCGGCTCACGCCGTGCAGCGGGCTTTTGATGCCCCGCTTGGGCATGAAGGTCTCCCTTCATACCTGGGGCCTGCTACCCGGCGCACCGATGCCTACCGGAATGGGATTTACACCCACTGAAGAAGCGCAGCGAGTAACGATCGCCTCCGCCACGGTCGCAGCCTCAGCTTTCGTTACGTCACGACGCACCATGGCGGCCACTCTACGCCAATGCGCCGCCGCTGCGAACTCACCCTGCAGCGAATCGCCAGCCGCGTGCAGTGAACGGCCTTAGGCGGCTCGGCTCGCAGCACTTACACTGCCGGCAGGATCCGAGTGGAGGGGTGGAGTGTCTGCTGGTCAGCGTTTGAGAATCACAGGCGAGCGAAGGATTACCCGGGTCCCCATTGTCGTAGCCACCGTTGCCGCCATCCTGCATGTAGCCGCGGCGCGAGCCCAGCAGCATGCGGCCGACAACCCGGTCACGACCGCTCAGGATGCGTTCGGCCTGACGCTGGGACTGGAGTCCATCGGTCTCTACGGCCCGGGTGGCATCCGCGGCTTCAGCCCGCAGGCGGCCGGCAACATACGGATCGACGGCCTGTATTTCGATGAGCAGGGCGGGCTCTCCAATCGCGTGGTCGAGGGGTCCACGACGCGGGTGGGCGTGAGTGAGATCGGCTATGCTTTCCCGGCACCGACGGGCATCGTCGATTATGACCTGCGCCACCCGGGAGACGGAACGCCCGGCGCCACTGTCATCGCCAACGTCGGTCCATACGATGCCTGGGGTGTCAGCGTCGATGGCGTCGTGCCGTTGGCGGGCAAGGAGCTCATCCTGCCGATCGGGGTGGCCACGCAGGTCAGCACGCAGACTCAGTTCAGCAATCTGCCCGGGTACACCTCACACGTGACGAGCATCGGTGCGACGCCGCAATGGTCGCCGAACGACAGGGTGACGGTGCGGGGGCTGTTCGACTGGCAGCAAACCCGGGATGCAACCACGCTTCCGGAGGTCTTTTCCAGCGGCGACTTCCTGCCTCCTGCGATCCCTCGGGGCTACCTGGGCCAAAATTGGGCCCAGGGCCGCAGCCTGACGGAAAACTTCGGCGCCCTCGTTGCGGCGCAGCTGACCCGGGTGTGGTCGCTGAACGCGGGCATCTTCCGTTCGAGCGCCGACAATCCGCTGAGCTTCTCGGATTTCTACACGGCCGTGCAACCGAACGGACAGTCCGAGCATCTGGTAGTGGGGTATCCGGATCAGAACAACGCTTCCACATCCGGAGAAGTGCGCCTGACGGGTCACTTCCAGACGGGTGACTGGCATCATGAGCTCATCCTGCTGGCCCGCGGCCGCGACGTATCAGCGCGCTATGGCGGTGACGACGTCGTCGATGTGGGGCCGGCCAACATCCGCTCCGGACTGCAGGTGCCGCCGCCGACCTTCACCTATTCCGCGCGCACGGCTGATCGCACGAAGCTTTGGAGCGTCGGGTCGGCATATCACGTCGACTGGGACAGGTTTGCCGAGCTCGAGGTGGGCATTCAGCAGGAGAACTACCGGGAGGACGTCATCACCCCGGGCGAACCGCAGGGAAGGCTGTCGGACCGTCCGCTGCGTGGCTATGCGAACTCAGCGCTCGCGCTCACGCACCTGCTGACGCTTTACGCGGGCTACACCCAGGGGCTCGAAGACTCGGGGGTGGTGCCCAGCTCGGCACAGAATCGCAACGCCATCCTGCCCGCATCACGCACCTGGCAAGTGGAGTCGGGAGTGCGCTATCTGCTGACACCGCGGCTGAAGGTCATCGCAGGTATCTATGAGCTGCAGAAGCCCTACTTCAATGTGGACACGAGCAACGTCGACCGCCAGCTCGGAGTGCAGCGCGCCAAGGGCTTCGAGTTTTCGATTTCGGGCCAACGCGTGGGCCCTTTCGACATCAATGCCGGCATTCTCGCCAACAGGATCTCGATCGTCGGGTCTGACCTGGCCGCTGCAGGGGTAGGCCCCGTGGCCCTGGGACAACCCCGATTGACGTACTCCGCCAATGTCAACTACACGATACCGTGGTGGCCGGTCGCCTCACTGGACCTGTCGGCCCAGCATTTCGGGGTCGCCCCGGCCACCGTCGACAATCGTATCTACGTGCCGGCGGTCACGATCCTGAATCTCGGCGGGCGCTACGAATTCAGGATATTCGGCAGGAACAGCACTCTGCGCCTGCAGGTCCAGAACGTGTCCGACTCCTCCTGGTGGACGGTCGCCAACACGCCCGGATACTTCCTGACTCCGGGGCCGCGCACGGTCTTCGCCTACCTGACGACGGACTTTTGAGAAGTGCCGCAAAAAGGCGCCAGGATGCGCTGGTCACAAGCGCTACGGGTTTTCGCCGCTATGCACGACGACTTCATAGTGCGTGACTGTGTCCTCGAAGTCCGACAGTGCCGCGCGCGCCGCCGGCTCCACCACGGCTCTGTCCGGGTCAGGTCCGGCAAATCCCCGCACCGCATCCATGGAATCCCACAGTGTCAGCACCGTAAACTCGACGCTATTGCCGACGGAGCGTCGCAGCAGATAGGCACCACGATGCCCGGGGAGGGATTGGACCTCTGGAAACACGGTCTGGCTGGCGTGCCGAACGTAGTCCCCTGCCTTGGCCGCCGTGGCGCGGCCCTTCCATAGCCGCAGAATTCCACCCGAGACGGGAGTCTGTGCCTGCGCCGCGTCCTGCGTTTTCGGCACGCCCTCCGGATGGACCGGCGTCATCGCTTCGTCACCAACTACAGTCGTCCATTCCCGCACGTACCAACGCTTGACCGCGCCGGAGGTGACATAGGGGTCGGCTCTTGCAAAGTCCTCGGCAACGCTCGCGGACTCGCCCTTGAAGAGTAGGACCGCTCCATCGATCGGTTCCGCCAAGGCTCCCCCGAGCAGCAGCTCACCGCGTTGACTGGCTTGCCACGCCTTGGTGAGATGTTGAGCCCGATACTCAGCGCGTCTTGCCACGTAATCGTCGGCGGCTTCGTAAAACAAAAGGAAGTGCTTCATGCTGTTCTCCGATTCTACTGAACAGGCTTTCCAACCTCCACGGCGATCCAGATTTGGCGTCACTATGCTCTGAACGTGCTCTTCAGCGAGCTAGAGCGCGCGCGCAGTGGGCAGCGAGCGCCTAGATCGTGATGGTTCCCCGTCCGAGCTCGACCACATCACCGCTGACGCGGATGCGCTGATCCGCATCAACGTCGAGATAGAGAATCGACGGCCGATCCGCCTGCTCGCCCTGCGCGATCTCGAATCGCCACGGCCGCGCGCGGTCCATGGCGATGCACCATCCCCCGAGACCGGCGGTGGCGGAGCCGGTCGCCGGATCCTCGAGCACCGCCGGTCCCTGCGGAAAGAAGAACCGCGCCAGGAGAAGCTCCCGCTTGCCCGCGGCGGCGCCCTTCCGCGGCGCGAATACGTACGCCATGCTCCCTCCCTCTTCACTCTCGAAGCGAGTCAGCAGATCCGGCTGCGGTCGCGCGCGGCGGACGGCGTCCTCGGTGGTCAGCGGAATGATCAACTGCTCGCGGCCGGTGCTCACCCAGAGCGGACGCTCGCCGATGTCCTTCGGCTCCAGGCCGAGCGTCGCGGCGATGGCGCCCCGTGATTCCGCTACCTCCCGCCACTTCGGCGCATTCGCCTGCAGCGTCCAGCGATCCCCCTGCGCGGCCACCGGAATCACCCCGGCTTTCATCTCGAGCGTCAGCTCGTTGCCGCCCAACCCGAGCGCTCGGCAGACATGCGCGGTGCCGAGCGTGGGATGGCCCGCAAACGGCATCTCATAGGAGGGCGTGAAGATCCGGACGCGCGCGCTGGCGCGGCTGGAGGGCAGGATGAATGTGGTCTCGGACAGATTGAACTGTCGCGTGAGCGCCTGCATCGTCTGGTCGTCGAACGCCTCCCCGTTCTCGAATACGCAGAGCGGGTTGCCGGAAAGCACCTCCGCTCCCCGCGTGAAGACATTCAGCAGCCGGTAGGTGTGACTCGCCACGATTTGCACTCCACAAGCGCCATCCCAATGAGCGTACCGCAAAAATCGATCGCCGGCCCACCTCATCGCCGGCTCATCGCCGGCCGTGACTCAACTCGTCCCGCTTTTCGCGCCTGCCCAGACGCGGAACATCGCAACCGCGTGGGTACCGACGGTCGCTTCGATGCGGCCATCACTGGCGCTATCAGTATGATTCCACAAGTCACGGAGCCTGTAGCCGCCGGCAGTCCGCAAGCCGACTGCCTGCGCCGTGGTGGCGATCTTCACCGGTCCGCGGCGGCTGTTGAGCAGAATCACCGCGACGGAGCCGTCGGACATCGGCTTCGCCCACACCTGCGTGTTGCCATCATCGCGCACTCTGTAGCCTTGACGGCCTCCCCAGTCCTGGTCGACCGCGATCACCTCGCGATTGGTGAGGATGGCGCGGACGTCCTGCGGCATGTCACGCAAATCGTTGCCGGCGATCAGCGGCGCGTTGAGCAATGCCCAGAGGCTGAAATGCGCCTTGCTCTCATCGTCAGTCAGATATCCGTTGCCGACCTCCAGCATGTCCGGGTCGTTCCAGGCGCCCGGATGCGAGGCGGTGGACAGCTTTGCCTGCTGATCCAGGATGTCGAGGATGCCCTGGGGGTAGGAATTTTCGGGCTGGTCGGTCCGCCAGCGCGGCGTGATGTCCTGGGTCGTGCGCCAGAGGTTGCCGACGGGCTGCGCCCAGTTCCACGGCTCTTTGTTGCCCCACTCGCACAGGCTGTACACGATCCGGCGGCCGGATTGGGCGAGCGCATCGCGCATGGCGGTATAGCGTTGCAGGTAGGTTTCGCCGTGATAGTCACCGCAGTTGTCGTATTTCAGATAATCGACGCCCCAGCGGGCAAACTGCGCCGCATCCTGCTTCTCGTGGCCGATGCTGCCGGGATAGCCGGCGCACGTAGTGGCGCCCGCCGACTCGTAGATGCCCAGCTTCAGGCCCTTGCGGTGTAGATCGGCGGCCACCGCCTCGATGCCGTGCGGAAACTTCCTCGGATCCGGCACCAATTCTCCATGGCTGCCGCGCTTTTTGAGCAGCCAGCAGTCGTCGATATTCACGTAGACATAGCCGGCGGCTCTCATCCCGGACGTGACCATCGCGTCAGCGGTTGCCTCTACCAATCTCGCGCTGACGTCGCAGTGAAAGCTATTCCAACTGTTCCAGCCCATCGGCGGCGTCCGGGCCAGGCCGTTGTCCAGCGCCCAGGCCGGAGTGAAAGTGAGTACCAGCAGCATTCCTGCGACGACGGCCGCGAAGATTTTGCGAAACATGAACGGACTCTTGGTGCGGATTTCCAAGGCGCACTATCCAATACGTCCGGGCGCATGTCGACTGCAACCGCGCGCCGGCTAGGCGCGGGTCATCCACGTTCCCGTGCGGAGGGTGCCGGGCGAATAATCGATGAAAGCCCCGCGCAGCGCGGCGGCCTGCGGACGGAACCAGCCGCGGGCGACGCGAAAGTGCCAGATGCGCTCGGCGCCCTCGAACCGTTCCGCGGCCGAGGGACTCCAGTCGATCGTGGCGACGCCCTGCAGCTGCAACAGGTCGCCGGTCGCGAAATCGGGGAACAGGAGCGATGACCGCGGCTCCCCCAACAGATTGCCGAGCGTATTGAAGTAGCGGTTGCCGCGGAAATCCGGAATGGACAGCACGTCGCCTTCCAGGCGCACGAAACCGGGACGTCCTCCGCGATGCGAGATGTCGACGCCTCCAGCCGGACCCACGCCAGCTCGCGAACGGCTTGCGACGAAGAACGTATCGGCGCGCGCGAGCAGTTCGCGCGTGTCGTCACCGAGAGATTCGAGCCTACGAACCCGCCCGCCGGCAGCCTCGGCTCGTGACGCGATGCGGCGCTGGATGTACTGCGGGCAATTCCCGTAGCTCTGTTGCACGGCGACGCTGAACGCGGCTGTCTCGACGGCAGAGATCACTCCGTTCGCGCGATTGCGCCGCCGGGTCGCGAGGTCGATTCCGAGCAAGCCAATCTCCTGGCCCTGGCGGACTGTCTCGCAGGCGGGATCACCGGGCCCGGGAAGCGCCCGGATGCGCAGCGTCCTTTGATCAGGCGAGCTTACGAAGCCTGGCTCGCCTTCCAGCATGGTCGCAAGGGGCCAGCCCTCGGCGTCGGTCGTTGCGAGGAAAAGGTAAGGCAGGGCTGCAAAGAAGGTCCGGTGCTGTTCCGGCATGAAGTCGCGAATGCCCGCGCTTCGGGTGCTGACGCCGGCGCGAGCCTGCGCTTCGAGCTCATCCCTGTGGAAGCTCATCTGCAATCTCCGGTGGCAGCGGCGAGCGCCGCATCGGCTCAAACCGCTGCAGCAACACCACGCGATGCGCATGGCCAGAGTACTCGGTGCCGTACACGGTGATCCGGGGGTCGCTCATGGGAATCCTGCAGAGAGTCGCTCCTATTTTATCGTTGCGCAGAGCGCCATCAATCTGGCACGCTTGAAAGTGATAATTTCACTTTCCGGAATAATCCCATGGACCGTCTCGATGAGCTGGCGGTGCTCGTAGCGGTAGTCGATGAGGGGAGCCTGGTCGCCGCCGCGCGCCGGCTGCGCCGCTCGCCGCCTGCCGTGACGCGAGCCTTATCGGCCCTAGAGAGCCGGGTCGGCGCCCGTCTGGTGGCACGGACGACGCGCCAGCTCTCGCCGACGGAGGCGGGGCGGAAGCTTGCGGATGAGTCTCGAGCTCTCTTGAGTGCGTACGATCAGTCCGTTGCCGAGAGCTCACCCGCTCCTGTTCGCGGTCTCATCCGCATCACCGCTCCGGTGCAATTCGGCCGGCGGCACGTGGCGCCGCTCGTCACCGCCTTTCTCAGGAATTTTCCCGATACCCAGGTGGAGCTGGTACTCAACGACCGCCGGCTCGATCTGATCGAAGAAGCGCTGGACGTCGCGGTCCGGATCGGCCCCCTTGCGGATTCTTCGCTGCTGGTGAGGCGTGTCGGAGAGGTAGACCAGGTGCTCGTCGCAAGTCCCGGCTATCTGACGCGGCGTGGCACGCCGGCCAGGCCCGCCGATCTGGCCGCTCACGATACGATCTTCAGCGCGAGCAGCTCGGATTCGCTCGAGTGGCGATTCGGCCCGCGCGGCCGGTCAGTCGTGCGGCTTTCGCCTCGTCTCCTCGTGAACGATGTCGAGGCGCGGCTCGCGGCGGCAAGGAGCGGACAAGGGATCGTCCGCGTGCTGTCATATCAAGTATTCGAGGACCTCGAAGCCGGACGGTTGGTTCGCTTGCTGCGTCCCTTCGAGCCACCACCGCTGCCCGTGCAGCTCGTTCACGTGAGTAGGGCCTACGTGCAACCAAAGGTCAGAGCGTTTCTCGACCTGGCCGCGGAGCAGCTGAGCGCGCTTCGGGTCATCAATTGAGACGGCGCGTCGCCCACATTAGCGGGGCGAATTGCCTTTGGTGATCCCCGAGATCGGGTTGCCCGTCCGGGGATCCAGGAAGAGGGGCGCATCCGGCTTTCGCTTCGAGAAGTCGAACATGTCGGTAATGCGTCCCGCCGTGGCATCGAATGAGCCGCCGCCGAGGCGCTCGCCATGCAGCCAGTTGTCCTCGATGAAGCGCATCACCGAGGCTTGAGTGATCAGCTGATGGCTGACGTAGTTCACCCTGGCATAGGGAGAAATCACCAGGAATGGAATACGCACGCCCGGACCGCAGCGCCCGTTGACCGGGCGGCCCTTCAAGCCGGGGAGCGCGGTACCACTGCCGCAAGCGCCTTGACCATTTAGACGGTCGGCTGTGGGGTCGAAAGACGGATTGCCGGACGGGTCCCTGGAAGTACGAACCGCGGGTATGAAGGCATGATCATACCAACCGTCAGAGTCGTCATAAGTGATGATGACGGCGGTGTGTTGCCATTCCGGACGCCGCTCGAGGCGACTGATCACCTGAACGAGCCAGGTCTGCTCGTCGAGCGGGTCGGAATAACCTGCATGGCCATCTTCATAAGCAGGAGCCTTGAGAAAGGATACGGCGGGCAAATCGCCGGCGTCGACGGCACTCCAGAACTGCGTCATGCCGTACTCGTGCTTCGCCGGATCCGGTTTCCCGTCGGCATCGTAGGTATGGCCGATCGCGGCAGTCGTCTTCGGTAACAGATGCTCGGGGTTCGAAGTCGACTCGTAATACTGAAACCAATTGTGATGCGGCACGTAGTCGCGTATCGACCCATCGATGACGGAGGAGAAGGACGCTTGTGTGCAGTCCGTATCGTCGAACCCACCCATGAAACCGCCCCAGGATACGCCCCGCGCGTTCAGGAGGTCCCCGACGTTCTTGCCGAGCATCCTCACCTCATCCTTCTTCGAGCATTTGTCCCCGGCCGGGTCTACGTCGTCGATCAGTGTCAGGCCGCCCTGACCGTCGGCAATGGAGTAGTAGTTTTGCGATGACTTCACCAGCTCCACGCCGTTCGTCTGCCCCGAAACCACCTCCAGCGCACCGGGTGTGGAAGGCCCGTACGTGCTCGTATACGCGTCGTCGCTCATCGCGAAGTGTTGGGCGTAACTCCAGAGCGCAGTCACGGTGTTGCCATCGTAGTAGCCCATGACCAGGCCCCTGGTCGCGAAGAGGCTCGCGGCGCCGGGCCGGCTGTTGCCCGTGTAAAGTGGAAACAGATCCGCCTTGCCGCCGTCCTCCGCCTCTTCCTCGGGCGTGTAGGCGTGCTGCTGATCCACCGTCCCGGCCTGCGTCCTGTCCAACCGAAAGGGAATATGCGCTTCCTCACCGTTTTGCGGGTTGCTGGCGTTCGGGTTGCTCGTGAGAAGCCCCGCGGTACGAAGGTTGTTGACCCAAGGCGTTCCGGGGGCGGCCACGAACCGCGGCTCACCGGCAGGATTCTCTGCCCGAGGGTACGTGGCGAAATAGTGATCGAACGAGACGTTCTCGTCGTAAATGACCACCAGATGCCGGATCGGCGTCGCCGTCTGCACCTGAGCACCATGCTTCTGGTGCTGTCCAGCCGTTGCGCCCACACCAATCACGGTAAGAAGCGCTGCAGCAGCGACTATTGACGACGCCTTCCCCCAACCGTATTTCATGGCCGACCCCGAGCCCCACACTGGATCGGCGATCCTTGCACGCCCTGACTATACGGCGCAAGGGTGAGCCATTGGTAGCGGGCGTGTTGCTTACAGCGGCGGCCCCCTCCGGCCGCGGTATCCACCCAGCACCGCAGCTACGACGATGACCAGAACGATGAGCCCGATGGGGCCCATCCCCCAGCCCGCCCCGAAGCCCCACCACAGGCCGCCACCGCCGCCGAACAGCAGCAACAGCAGAATCAGAATGAGAACGAGATCCATGATGTTTGCTCCTCCCAACAGGTTGAGAGCACCCAGGGGTGGGAGAGCAAAGGGCGTGCCTGACCGGGCCGCCGCCAACTCCTAACCGCATGGTCCGGCGGAGTCGGATCGCATCTACTTCTTCGCAGGCGTGAGCACGGCAGCAGCCTCGGACGTCAGCATCCGGAAGGTAAAGGTCTCCTGCAGGTACAGCTCGACGCCGGTCCTGGAATGACTGGAGTAACCGATCGAGATGTCCTGGCCGATATCCAGCTCGAAATCACCGCCACGGGTCGTGACCACGAAGCCGCCCTCGATGGCAGGCGCCCACACGATCTCGCCTTCTACGAGCCGCTCGATATGCCGAAGGACGGGATAGCCTTCGTCGCTGCCGCCGGTGGCGGCCGTATAGGCTTCCGCACCCAGCAATAAAACGTAGGGCCCATTCACGCCGGCGAGACGCAGTTGACTGACCGCCTGCGCCACCGCGCCCGGATAAGCCTTCACGCTGACGGGCAGCACCAACTTCGGATTGCTGCATCCCTGACGGATGCCCTCTATCCCTGCTGCGGCGTACCCCTCGAAGACGGAGCTGTCCTCGGCAAGCGCGATCCTGCGCGCCGCTTCCTTCACCGGTGCCCAGTTCGAATCCGTTGCACCACGCTCGACGTCGTCGATCGCCTCGCGCGTGAGCTGGAACGGAACCCGCAATTCCACGAGTGCCTTCGCCTCGCGCTGCGTGGCCTGAACGCCATCCGCAGGCGATTTGATCTCGCGGACATGCCCGGTATCGACGGCCGCAAGGTCGGTTCCCTTCGGGCCCACCACGTCCACCACTCGCCGCGCGGCCAGATGGCGCTTCAGGGTACGCGTCGCCTCTTCTTCGATTTGAGCCCAGGCCTTCTCGGAGACAGGCGCGAGTTCCCGATGCAGATTGTTCATGGGCTACCCTTTCTTCAAAGAACCAATACCAAGTGAGCCATCGGATGGCGACGGCCGCGATGCGGAGTCGCCCGCTGGATCCGGCGCAGATGTCGGGCCTGCAGTCGGCGGCGGCGAAGCCCCCGGGGCAACGTCCTCCAGGAACGTCGCCGACGGCACGAAGAAGAGCGTGCCTGTCACCGCACGGCTGAAGTCGAGCAGCCGATCGTAATTTCCCGGTGGCTTACCGATGAACATGTTCTCGAGCATCTGCTCGATGCGGTGCGGCGAGCGCGCATAGCCGATGAAGTACGTGCCGAATTCGCCCTTGCCGAGCTCGCCGAAAGGCATGTTGTCGCGCACGATCTCGAGTTGCTCGCCGTCCTCGATGATCGTGGTGAGTGCGTTATGCGCGTAGGTGGGCTTCACCGCGTCGTCGAGCTCGATGTCGGACAGCTTGGTCCGGCCGATGATTTTCTCCTGCTGCGCGACCGGAAGGTCATTCCATCCTGAGAGGTCATGCAGATACTTTTGCGTGATCACGTAACTGCCGCCGGTGAAGGCCGCATCCTCTTCGCCGATGAGGGTGGCGCGGGCGGCAGCCTCATCGACCGGGTTCTCCGTCCCATCGACGAAGCCGAGCAGGTCGCGGTCATCGAAGTAACCGAAGCCGTGTACCTCGTCAACGACGGCGACCGCGCCCTCGAGCCGCGACATGATCTGTGTTGCCAGCTCGAAACACAGATCCATGCGGACGGCGCGTATATGAAGAAAAATATCCCCTGGAGTAGAGACCGCGTGATGGCGCCCATGAATCTCGCGGAACGGATGCAATCCCTGCGGCTTGGGCGTCCCGAAAAGACGGTCCCAGGCGTCGGAGCCAAAGGCCATGACGCAAGACAGCCGCCCCTCGAGATCCCGAAACCCGACTGCGCGCAGCAGGGAAGCCACGTCACCGCACACCGCCCGCACGCGGGCTTCGTTCTCCGTTCCGGGGTTGACGGTCGCGACGAGAAAAATGGCAGCGCGCGTGAGGGTGGCGACCACGGGTTGTGGAGCGACGTCTGGCACGCTTGACCTCAGGGTGAACCGTGGCGGCATTCTACCGTGTCGGCAAAGCGCTGCGGCTGGACCGATCCGAGCATATCGACCAGATCACCTTCAGCAGACGATGATCAGGCTGCCGCGGACGCCCGCAGGCGACTGACTGGCAACGGCCGAGTCTGATCGCGCCTCATATCTCAGACAGAAGCGCGATCTCCTTCCAGATGTCGTTCTCCGATCCGTATGACTCCCCACGCGCGTGCGCGCCGAGATAGGTCTCGTTGGAGAAGATCGCGCCGCCGGCCACTTTGAGACTCTCGTAAGGTCCGATGCATTCGCGCCGGCCCCCCGTGGTCGTCACGCGCAGATACACCGGTTCGCGACACTCCACGGTCCTATGCTGCTTGCGCCCGAGCTGCCAGAGGCCGTCGACGAAGCTTGCGGTGACTGCGTTGTCGGGCCCGCGCAGCGTCCCATCGGCGCAGATCCTGAAATAGATGCCGCGGACGAGGATCGCCGATTCGCCGCTCAGCGGTCGAAAGCTCAGGGTGATCACCCGTCGAGCTCGACTGACAGGCCCAATTCCGTTTCGATGATCCCGCTCAGCGCCTGCGCCGACAGCCTGAATCCAGGTCGCCGCCGGTAATCGTCGAAGCTGAGCCAAAGAGCAATCACCTCGTCGAGCTCCAGGCCGGTGAGCGTATGGCAGACGGCGGTCGTGCCGTCGCTTGCGATCCAGAAGCTGTGCTGGTCGGTGTGCCGCCAGCGTCGCGTGAAGTATGGCTTGGACAGCTCGGGGCAGATCTCGCCCGCGTCCGGCACCTCGTCGAGCAGCTGCCTGAGCGCGCTTGAATCCGCGACGAGCGCTTGCGCGGAGGTAATTCTGGTTTCGCGCATGGTGATGAAATCCCTGGCGCCCTGAGCGGCGCCGGTGTCGAGTCGCTCTCGATACCCGCCGGGGTGGCGGGCACTCGGTCAGTGAGCCTGTGAGCACACCGCCGTGAGCGTAAAGTGAAGGCGCAACTGACACGCCGGTTTCGACGCGAAATCGCTCGCGCGCGAGCCGGCACATTCAAGCACGCCTTCGGTCCGATGTGACGGGTCCTCCACTGCCGCGTTCACGGCCGCGGCCAGGTCGAACCGGCCGTCGCAGTCAGCGTACGGACAACGGAAAGAAAAGAACGCGCGGGCCGGAGGGTGGAGGACATGCGATTGAGGAACGGGGGTACTCACCCCACGACCCTCGAAGCTCAACTCAAAACGCAGCTGCTCGACCGCGGGGAACGCCGCGCGCAGCTTGGGCGCAGCCTCCTGGTCGCGGCGGAGCTGGTAGGAGCGATCGTGACGAGGAGGCGCCCCGCGGGCGTTACCGAGCCTCACGTCCCGCTGCTCAGGGTCGGATCGCTGGGGGCGACGGTCGGATCCTGCAACGGTGTCGCGAGCTCCCCGGAAGCATTCGGGCGCGCAGCCCGGCGCTGCTGCTTCTCGAGCTGGCGAGCCTTCCGGCTCTGCTCCTTCTGCTTCTTGGCTTGCCGGTAGTTCTGTTTGGGCACGGTTTCCTCTGGCGTGGCGGGTCGGGATGATGCATTGTGGAGCGGTCAGCGTCTTGACCCGCGAGCACAGGCTCTCCCAGACCTGCGTACCACTGCCGAGCACTTTACTCCCAATCGGGCTGCCCCGGAGCACTTTCCAAGCCCTGCACAGCCTGCCATGCCGGGCCGCCGCTATTTGGCGTTGTATCCCGGTATGTTCTTCGCCCACTTGCTATGGGCAAGCTGGACGCCCGCATGCACCGCCGTCTGGAAGTCTGAGTGCACCGTCTCGATCGCGATGTTGCGGCGGAAAAAGTCGGCCCAGATGAATTCGGCGAAGGCGGTCGGCGTCTTGTCGAAGCCGCCCTCATCCCGCACGTACCCGGCCAGGGAGCGATAGAGGTCGTCGACCAGCCTGCCGAGGCTGTCGGGAATGCTCGAGTAGCAGTGCCGCACCCCGTTCCCGTCCAGCGGGTGCACCCAAAGGTTCTCGTTCATCTCCTTCCAGAAAGATTCCTCGGTGCTCTTGGAGAGATCGGCCTCCACGAGGAAGAACCCCGTGGGCACCCCGGCCTCGAGAGCCGCCCGCCCCAGATGATGATGGTCGGTGATGTAGAGCCTTCCCTGCGGCCCGACCACGGCCGGCATGGGGTGCGCCTCCATGAAGTCCTGCCGCTCCGCGGCCTTCATCCCGGCCAGGTGCTTGCGCTTGTCCTGGACCACGATCATTCCCACGGTGAGCTGCGTCGGATGCAGGCCCTGCAGCGCAGCTTCCTGAACCTTCGACATATGGGTCCCTCTTCACAGCATCGAAAGCCCCTGCGGCGAGCTTACTGGAGTCGGAGTTGCCATAACCACTTCAGGTCGCGTGTCATGACCACCAGCCCGAGGACGACCGACACTGTTGTGATGAAGGAAGCGGCCGGTCACGGGGCCGCGAATCGCTTCACCCCGAAGGTCCGAAAAGATGCGTGGCATGCGTGACGGAAGCGCCTGCCCGCATGGCGGCGGCAACCAGGGCGGCTTCCGCCAGCTGCGCGTCGCTGGCGCCGGCTTCGCGGGCCGCCTTGTTGTGGATCTCGATGCAGTAGGGACACTGCGTCGTCAGCGCGACGGCGACCGCCATCAGTTGCTTTGTGAGCACGTCGAGCGCACCCGCGGTGAACACCGCTTTGTCGAAAGCCCAGAAGGCCTTCATGGGCTGGGGTGCGTTCTCGTCGAGCTTTTTCAGGCGAGAGAGATTCTTCATGTCGAACATCGCTTTCTCCGTTCCGGCAATGGTGGATGCCCGGAGCGCGCATGTTACGCCGATTGCCACTGATGGCTGCGACCGTGGTGCCTCGCCTGGCTGCAGCTTGACCGCGGCCTGGCGACTGACAATGCGCGAGAGATCTACTGCGCACAGTTGCGACTCATCCGGCTCTCGATGCGTGCACGGACCACGCCAAGCGGACAGCGTGAGGACGTACAGCCCGGGAAAGTGAGGGGAAGCGCGTGCGCCGTCGGGACATGCGGATCACCCCGGGCACGCATTGCCTCCGCACGCAGCTGGGCCAGCGTCTGGTAGAAGACGACGGCGCGGACGTATTGGCGTCCGTCATGCGCGTTGCGCCAGAGCTCAAGAGCAAGGGTCGTGTCGGGCGCCGTGCTGTCCGGCTCATGGGGGAGCGTCCAATCGAGGCCGAGGATCGAGCCAACATTGGATAGGTTGGTATCGTGGCCCGCCAGGACCACGAGCCCCGCGGTGGCAGGCACACGCGGTGCGGCGGCAAAGGCGCCAGCGGTGGGGCGCTCCTCGAGAAGCAGCAACATGAGATGCGCTAGGGGAGTGCCACCGCTCGCGGCGATCGCGGGGGTACGGCGCATCAGGTCGGCGGAAATAGCGTGCAACGGCAGAACCTGCGCGAGTTGCGACGGTGAAGCTGCCCGCCCCCAGCCGACCTCGCTGCTCGGAAGGCCATCGGTGTACTCGAGCAGAAGGTTTTCCGACAGCGAGGCGCCGACTTCGAGGGGACCGGTGAGCTTCAATTTGCCGTGCACGATGGTCAGCCGATTGCGTGCGCGCAGTATGGAGCAGCGCGCGCCGTCGCCGCCGCAATCGCGAACGCCGGGCCACAACACCGCTTGCAGAGCCTGACGCGCCCGTTCGTATTCGGGTCCCAGCGCATTCAGGTTCCCATTGGCGCGCGCCATGATCTGTGCCTGCGCCGCCCGCGCATCCAACGGGCAGATCCCGGCCGAGTGGAATAGCGGATCGCGCCGGGTCACCGCGTGCTGAGCGGTGATCGAGCAGCCCGGTGCGAGTCCCGCGGCCATGATGGCGCCGCTTGCGCGCGTGCGCTGATCCGCGCTGTCTGCCCACACATACAACCCTCCGGACGCCGGGCAGCCTGACCGTGGCAGCAACCCCAACCCGGCATATCGCGCCCTGATGTAGGAAGCCATCGCGGCAAGCGCCCGCCGGCCGCCATCCGTCAGCTCTCCCGGACCGACGGGCCACTGCGGCCACGGTTGGGCCGAATAGCGGGCGAGCGCGGCGGGCGTTTCCGTCGGCGCCCGCACGCCGTGCCGCTGCAGCAGCACAGCTCGCTCGAGCACCCACGGGCCCGTTGCAACAGGGGCAGCGTGCGCAGAGGACAGGCTCGCTGCCATCAACAGCGTCGCGAGCGCGTACCGCAGCGACCGGCGCGGCAGGACGCCGGATGATTCATCGATCATGTGTAGGGTGTTCCAATCGGGCGACACCGGCCATTGTCACGTTTCCGAAATACACGCGCATTACAGTTTCCCGAGGACTCGGTCGAACGCATCACAGGGAAGTCTAACTCGGGAGCCTCTATGCATCTGCGTCGTGCCCGCGGATTGGTGTGGGTTGCTCCGTCGTTTTGCGCTCTGGCGGGCGCCGCCATCGGTCTGGCGAGTATCCCGCAGGCTCGGGCCCAGTCGATTCCGGGCCCCGCCATCGCCAGCGCCGAAGCAGCGGCGGCCGACGCGGCCGACAGCAGCCAAAGTGTCGAGAAGCTGGAAACTGTGAAGATCCACGCTTCGCGCATCGTCACGCGGACGCAGGCGATCGAGGCGAAAGAGCAGGCCCTCAACATCATCGAGGTGCAGCCGCTCAGCGAAATGCAGAAGCTGCCTGACGCGAACCTTGCCGAGGCGCTGCAGCGCGTCCCCGGCGTCTCGCTCGAGACCGATTCAGGAGAGGGCCGGTTCGTCGAAATCCGCGGCATGGATCCGGATCTCAACGCCACGGAATACGCCGGCGTGCCGCTGCCGGCTTCCAATCCCTCCTCGCCCTTCGGCGGCGGGCGTGCGGTCGCCCTCGATACGTTTCCCATGGGCATCGTGAGCGGCGTGCAGGTGATCGAGACCAACGAGCCCGACATGGACGCCGAGTCCCTCGGCGGCACCGTCGATCTGCTGCCGGTCAGCGGTGCCGAGCACGGTGGGCGGCGGTTCCTCGACCTTGACCTGGGCGGCGGCGATGAGACGCTGCGTGGCTCGCCGGTGATCAACGGCGAAGCGACGGCGGGAGGGAGCCTCGACGGCGGGGACGGCTTCGACGGACTTTTTTCCGGCCCGGAGGCCTTGAGCGTCGCGCTGACGGCCGTCTACCACGATGACCAGCGCGGCGTCGACGACATAGAAGAGTCCTACTCCGACCAGCAAAGCGCCGGCGTGCCGGGCAAGCTGCTGAGCGATCTGGAGTTTCGCTGGTATAAGTATCACCGCCGCCGTTACGGCACGGCCGCGAACATCGATGGCAAGGTGGACGCCAACAACTCCGTCTATCTGCGCTTGCTCTACTCCGGCTACCTCGAGCAGGGGCGCAAGCACTACCTCGTGCTGGACGGCCTCGACTCCGCGACCCCTTGTACTCCACAGCCGTCCTGCGTCGAGGCTCCGTCCAACCCGGCGGCGTTCTACTCCCCTGATACGGACGTCCAGCAGGATACGACCGACTCGCTCGAGCGCATCCAGAACAGCCTGGCGATCCTGGGCGGCCGCACGGTCCTGCCGAGCTTCTCGCTCGATTACCGGCTATCGTACGTCCTCGGCACCGATACGTTCTCGCACAACTACGGCTCCCAGTGGGACGACCCGAACCCGGTGCCGGTGGCATACAACAACAATACGAACGCTGATTTTCCGACGTTCCAGACGCTCGACGGCACCAATCCCGCCGATCCGTCGACCTACACTCTGACGCAGATCACCGGTGGCCAGTCATACGATCGGGATCGCGAGTGGGGCGGAGCGCTCGACCTCACCATTCCGATGGGCTCCATTCCCGCGGATGCGCTCAAGTTCGGCCTGATGGCGCGCTTGCGGCACAAAACGCATCTCGAGCACGACCCGTACTGGAACCCCATCGGCACGATCAGCCTGGCCCCGTACGCCGGCGGTCCGTCGCAGATCTACTATGAGGACAATTACAACATCGGGCCGCCCATCAGCCTGCCCGACGTACAGCAGCTTGCCGATAACAGTAATCTGACGTCCTACCAGGACGATGCCGCGGCGGACGCCTCCCTCAGCACAGATGATGACGAGAACGTGTACGCCGCTTACGGCCAATACACGGCCACATTCGGGAAGTTCGGGGTGCTCACCGGTGTGCGGGTCGAGAAGACTCAGGCCACGTACCGCGGCAACCTCTATAACTCCGACGACGACACGAACTCCCCCGCGTCGACGTCGAATTCCTACACCAACGCGTTCCCGACCCTGCAGCTGCGCTACCAGCTGCTGCCCACGCTGCTCGGGCGGATCGCCTACTCGACCGCGATCGCGCGGCCGGGATTCGACCAGATCACTCCCGGGGCGAACGTCAGCGTGAGCGGCGCCAGCGTCACGATCGGCAATCCGAAGCTCAAGCCGACGACCGGGCAGAATCTCGATCTGACCTTCAGCTACTACCCGGGGCATGGGCAGATTGCCGAGCTCGATCTGTTCGGCAAGAAGTACGACAACTTCATCCTGCTCTCCCAGCAAAGCTTGCCGAGCTACGACTTTCCGGGCCTGGTCGGCGTACCGACGCTCGTGGACTCCTACAGCAACGGAACTGCGCACGTCTATGGCCTGGAGGCCCAATTCCAACAGCAGCTCCTGTGGCTGCCGGCACCGCTCGACGGCTTCGGCGTCAACGCCAACGCCACCGTCGTGCATTCGGAGGCGGAGGTTCATCCGGGCATCCGCGGGCCGCTGCCCTCGACAGCGGAGCTCACCTGGAATCTGGCGCTGTTCTACGAGCGCAATCCCCTCGAGCTACGGGTGGCCGCCGACTACGTCGGCCAGAACCTGTTCGGCTTCGGCCCCGATCTCACCAATGAGTTCGACGACTACTCGAGCCCGCGCCTCACCTTGGACTTCGGGTCGAGCTACGCGATCACGCACGCCGTGCAGTTCTATTTCGATGCCAAGAATCTGCTCAATACGCCGCTCAAGTTCACCGAGGGAACGAGCGAATCGCGGCCGATCCAGCGCGAGTTCTACGACGTGACACTGCTCGCGGGGGTACGGGCGAGCTTGTAGTCGAGTCCACCGGCGGCACGCGTCTTTTATCGGACTGAGTCTCGGCGGCAGCATCGTCGTTGCCCGTCGGCGAAGACGGCAACGTGAGCGTGACACCGCTCAAACAACTGAGCTTGCAGCGCCACGATGAGATATTGTCGTTGGAGGTCGTAAGAGAAATCGCGATCTTGAAGTTGAGATTCGAGATTCCGCCGCGTCTGCTCACTGATGTTCTATCCTGTCTTTGGGTCGGCGGTACCTGGAAGATCGTTCAGAAGGTGATGACCGCGGAAACGCGTTGAGAGCATCTGCATGAAGAAAGTGAAGCTCGGTTCGCAAGGCGCGGTCGTGTCCCGCATGGGACTCGGCTGCATGGGAATGAGTCAGTTCTACGGCGAGAGAGATGACCGGGAATCGGCCGCGACGATTCTGCGTGCGCTCGATCTCGGCGTGAATTTCATCGACACCGCGGACGTGTATGGTATCGGCCATAACGAACAACTGGTCGGGAGCACCATTCGAGCGCGGCGCAACGAAGTGTTTCTTGCGACGAAGTTCGGCCATGTCCGGACGAAAGAAGATCCCGCCAGGCTGTCGATCAGCGGCCGGCCGGAATACGTGAAGTCCGCTTGCGACGCTTCCCTCAAACGCCTGGGCGTGGATTGCATCGACCTCTACTACCAGCACCGCGTGGATCCGGAAACCCCGATTGAAGACACGGTGGGAGCCATGGCCGATCTGGTGAAAGCAGGCAAGGTACGGTACCTCGGATTGTCGGAGGCGTCGCCGAAGACGATTCGGCGCGCGCATAAGATGCATCCGATCACGGCGTTGCAATCCGAGTATTCACTGTGGGAGCGGCACGTGGAAGATGAAATTCTACCGACGTTGCGGGAGCTTGGAATCGGATTCGTGCCTTATAGCCCCCTTGGCCGTGGCTTTCTGACCGGAGCGATCCAGGACACGAACGAGCTCTCGAGCGGCGATTCGCGAAAGCAACGTTACCCGCGGTTTGCCGGCGAGAACTTCGTCAAGAACCAGAAGCTGGTCGCGAACGTGCGCGCGATCGCCGAACGGAAAGGTGTGGAGACCGCGCAGCTGGCGATCGCGTGGATATTGGCCAAGGGCGACGACATTGTGCCAATCCCCGGAACCAAGCGCAGAAAATATCTCGAGGCGAACGCGGCGGCGGCAGACGTTCATCTGACTGCCGCCGAAATCGCCGAGCTCGAAGGGGCGGTTCCAAAGAACGCCGTAGCAGGTGAGCGCTACGCGGCGGAGATGATGCAGACAATCGACCGCTGATGGACTCTGGCTCTCGAGCGAGCCTCACGCTAGCGTCCAGGGGTGTGAGGAGATGAGCTCAAACCGCAACACGACTCTATGGTTCGGCGTAGACCACCGTGCCGGCGTACTCCTTCTGGAGCTTCACATCTTCTGCCTTTGTCAGGGGCGTGATCCTCTGGCCTTCGGGAGTGGACTCGGCGCGCAACAGTTTCTTCGTCAGCCACGGCGAGCGGGCTTGACGCATTATATGCACAGGTATATATATACAGCAATATGTATATTGACACCTTCGAAGCGCTTGCCGATCGCACCCGGCGCCGCATTGTCGAGTCGCTGAAAAGCGGTGCGCAGCCGGTGGGTGAGATCGTCAAGCACTCCGGAATCCATCAGTCCGGAGTATCCCGACATCTGCGGATACTGAATGATGCGGGCTTCGTCTCGATGCGCCCGCTAGGGCAGCAGCGACTGTACTCGCTGAGGCCTGAGCCCTTCCGCGAGCTCGAAGACTGGCTCACCGGCTATCGCAGCCTCTGGGAGCGCCGGCTCGATCGCTTCGCAGAGGCGCTCGAGCAACGCAAGTCATCCCGAGCTCGGCGCAGGAGGTCCCGCACTTGAGTACGCAGAAGGGAAGCACCAGCCGGGCCAGCGCGGTGATCGAGCGCACCTATCGGACACGTGTCGAGGAACTGTGGTGGCTGTGGACCACGAAGGAAGGCTTCGAGTCCTGGTGGGGAGGCGAGGGCTCCCGCGTCGAGGTCCACACCATCGAGGCTCGCGAGGGCGGCATGCTTCACTACGACATGATTGCCGTGGAGCCTGCAGACGCCGCCACGAGGAACCAGTTGGGCTTGGCACCCTCATCTTCAGTGCGCGCACGATTCACACAGTTCAGGCCGTACCAGCGCCTTACTCTCACGCATGTCATCGATTTTGTGCCCGGAGTGAAACCATACGAGAGCACGATCGCGGTGGAATTCTTCCCGGCCGGCGACGCCGTGCGCATGGTGACCACGATCGAGCCGATGCATAACGAGGAGTTCACGGAGACGTCGATCAGGGTCTTCACCAGCCAGCTCAAGATGCTGGAGGGGCGGTTCCAGAGCCGGTTGTGGGGAGGCGCACTTTGATCGACCGGTATCAGCTGTTCGTACAGCGCTAAGGGGAAGCCGATGGCGACATCACTCTACGACCTCAGCGTGCCGACCTTCCTGCAGACCGTGAAGGCCGTCGGGGGTTTCCTCGACCGTGCGGCCAGGCACTGCACTGAGACCGACGCAGACCCGGACGACTTCGTGCACGCCCGGCTCTTCGACGATATGGCGCCCTTCCACTTCCAGATCGAAGCAGCGTGGCACCATTCGGTGTGGGGGCTGGAGGCCGTGAAGACCGGCGTGTTCGCGCCGCCCGCACTGGTCGGACCGGTTCCTTTCGCCGACCTGCAGACCGTGATCGGCAAGGCGGAAACGGCGCTGGAGTCGTTCACCCCCGATGAGGTCAACAGCTGGGCGGGCAAGGACCTGGACCTTCAGATCGGCCCGCGGAGGCTAGCCTTCACGTCGGAGACCCTCATCCTTTCGTTTTCGCTGCCCAACTTCTATTTCCACGCCGTCACCGCATACGACATCCTGCGCGCGCGGGGTGTGCCGCTCGGAAAGCGCGATTACGAGGGCCGACTGCGCACTCGGACTGCCGCCAACACCCGCTACGCCGAGACGCGCGAAGCGCACCTGATACGGTAACAGGTCCGAGCGCGCCAGCGGGCAGGTCACGGAGCACCACGAGCCGCTCAGAACCCGTGGCGCTCCGTGAGTCCGTCCATCAGGAGGACTGCACCTCGATCTTCCGCGGGCGAAGTTCCGAGCGCTTCGGAATGCGCACGGTCAAGACGCCGTCCTTGAGGCTCGCCTCGATCTTCCCGGTCTCGAGCTCACCGCCCAGCGAGAAGCTGCGGCGGTAGAGGCTCGAGCGAACGTCGGCATAGAGCGCTTCCGCATTCTCCGGGAGCTCGAATTGAACCTGGCCCTCGACGATCAGATTGTTGCCGTCGATCCGCAGGTTGAGGCGGTCTTTGGACACGCCTGGCATATCGGCGCGTAGGGTAATGCCCTGCGTGTCCTCCCAGATGTCCACCGGGGGACGGATCGGTGCCTCGGCGGAGCCGGACGGATGCTGGACCGCGGCGCTCGGTCCGCGGGTGACTTCGGTGTTCGTAGCCATGTGAGCGACCTCCGGTTCAACGAATCTCGATCTGGCGCGGCCGCGCGGACTCGCGCCTCTGCACCTCGATCTGCACGATGCCGTCGACGTACTTCGCTTGCACCCGCTCGGGGTCGACGTCCTCGGGAAGGCTGACGACCCGCCGGAACTCACCCGAGAAGCGCTCCTGGCGATAGTAGTCCGCCTCCTCCTCGACCCTGAGGTCCCGCCTGCCCGATACCGTGAGCAGATTCTGTTGTATCGAAATGTCGAGGCTCTTGGGATCGATGCCAGGGGCGAAAAGATAGACGTCCAGCCGCTCAGGCGTTTGGCCGACATTGACCTCGGGAAAACTGCCCCGGGGCAGAGAGCGGATACCTAAGGGAGAGCTCCAGCTACCGAAGAGCTCGTCGACCTCCTGCTGCAATCGCCAAAGCTCGTCAAAGACCGAGCTCGGCATATTCGAAGGAATACCGAACATATGAGCACCTCCTATCGGTTCAATGAGCCGCTTGGGCCGGCGGAAAGCTAGGGGTGGCCGCGGGAAATTCAAGAGCCCTATGCCGTCGTCGGCGGCGGCTTGACTCGGTGACCGGGCCGGCCGGCTGCGGTGCGATCCGCCCTGTCATCGCGAGTACTTGCGCCTATCGGCGCTCGAGGTGGTTCGCGTTCGCCCACAAGCTTTCGCTGGTCGTCGAACTCTCCGGCTGAGGCGGAAGGCAGGTCACCGGATCGGCATGCGGTGATCTATGCGCCAATACTACCGTCGTGTTTGGCGCGATATTGATTTATGCGCCATACAAGCGTAGTTTATTGGCGTATAGATTGGATTTGCGCCAAACCACCATGCCAAAATTGCTTCCCGATGACCTCCTCGAGCGCGTCACGACCGTGCTGGCCGCTGACCCTCAAGGCTTGAGCCTGGCAGAGCTGCAAGAAGCTCTCAAAGACATCGTGAGTCGCCGGTCGCTGCAGCGCCGGCTGGATGTGTGGGTACGCTCCGGTGCGATCAAAACCGAGGGCATCCGTCGGGGCCGCCGATACTTTCCAGGCGGCAACAATATCGTGCCGGCAGCTGAAGCCCACGTGGGACGACCCGTCAGCGCTTCGGAGCCAGAAGCCGTCACATCATCCGTTCCCATTTCTGCGGCCGGCCGACAGATCGAGGCTCTGGTTCACAGGCCGATCGCCGACCGCGCGCCCATTGGCTATCAGCGTGACTTCCTCGAGCGCTATGTGCCGAACGAGACCGTATACCTCCCCGAAAACCTGAAGACACATCTGCGGGCATTAGGCGGTACGTCTGACGGGCACCGTCCGGCGGGCACGTATGCACGAGACATCCTGAATCGCCTGCTCATCGATCTCTCCTGGGCGTCGAGCCGCCTCGAGGGCAATACCTATTCGCTGCTCGACACCCGTGAGCTCATCGAACATGGCAAAGCCGCTCCGGGCAAGGACGCGAAGGAAACCCAGATGATCCTCAATCACAAGGCGGCCATCGAACTGCTGGTGGAGTCTGCCGAAGAGATCGGAGTCAATCGCTACACTATTACCAACCTACACGCGCTCCTCGCCGACAACCTCCTCGAGGATTCCCGCAACGCAGGGCGACTGCGCACTACGTCGGTGGCCATCGGCGGTACGACATACCTGCCAACAGCGATTCCCCAGCTCATCGAGGAATTGTTCACGCTGTTGCTATACACTGCTGCGACGATCCCCGACCCCTTCGAGCAGTCATTTTTCCTCATGGTTCACCTTCCGTATCTGCAACCTTTCGTCGACGTCAATAAGCGAACGTCGCGGCTCGCAGCGAACATTTCACTGATAAAAAACAATCTGGTGCCGTTGTCGTTCGTCGATGTTCCTGACGAGCTCTACATCGATGGCCTTATCGGAGTCCACGAACTCAACCGGGTCGAGCTACTAAGAGATGTCTACTTGTGGGCCTATGAGCGCTCGACACGCAGATACAAGACCGTGCGCGACTCGCTTCCGGAGCCCGATGCCCTCCGCCTCAAGTACCGCAGTCAGATCGCTGATGTCGTGCGCCACGCGGTGCGCGAAAAGATTCCGCCCACCAAGGCAGCGCTCGCGCGGCTGGCGAAATCCATGGTCTTGCCTGAAGACCTCAATCGCTTTACGAATATTGCCCTCGAGGAACTCGCGGGGCTGCACGAGGGGAACATCGCGCGATTTCGGCTGCGGCCGTCCGAATTCAAGCAATGGAAGGAAGGATGAGATCTTCGGCACTTCGGCGCCGCATAATCGCGCCGTCCTCCAGGCCAGCGGTATTTCGAACCGGTGGTCTCCCCCCCGCCAACGTGCCCCCCGACATGGCCGATCCCGGTAACTGCGGAGCCGCAACCTGTTGCGGCTGACGTGCTGGCGCAGCACCTCTCGGCCGGCCGATTCATAGACGCCCCACACGCGCTCGATGGTTGCGGCTGGTGAACACCTCGCTGCCTGACACGACAGTGACCGTCGGCCGCCAGCGCATCAACCTCGACGATCAGCGGTTCATCGGCAGCTCCGACTTTCGGCAGAACGAGCAGACGTTCAACTCGGCGCGCATCGGGCATTGGCGGGCGAGTGATGAGTCGACCGGCGGGCTACTTACGCGTGGCCGTACTCTGTGCGGCGTATGCCTGCCACGCCTGGTCGATGAGGTAGTCATGGATTGCAGTGGCGTCGGCCGCCGAAAGGACATCATCCCATCGCGCCATTCCTTTCGATTCCAGAGCCCCCGCGAGCACGATGGCGTCGAAACCCTGCGGAGTCAGCGATGCCACCGTGCGCAAATCCGGCAACTCGCCGCGGCCGAATACGTGACAGCGGGAGCAATAGCGGTTGTACAGGATATCGCCGTGCGCAATCTCAGTATGCGTTCCCTCGCGGCGTGGCGGCGTCGGAAAAGGCAGATCCGGGAGCAATGCGGGCTTTTGCACTGGCCCACCATCCAGCTTGAATGTCACGATTCGCCCTGCGTTGCCATATCGGTAGATGGCGCTCTGCGGCGAGATCGGCATATCCATCCAGCCGCCCCCGAAACCAGCCATGACTGATATGTACTGGACGCCACCGATGAGATAGGTCATCGGCGCGGCCATGATGGACGTACCCACATCGATGCGCTTCAAGAGCTTCCCGGTATCGGCGGCGTACACGTTGAGCTTTCCGTCGATGTCGCCGCGGATCACGAGATTGCCCTTCGTGGACAGCACGCCTCCATCGGCCATGCTCACGCCAGGCCTCTCCCAAGCCACTTTCCCCGTTCCCGCATTGAGCGCAATGAGCGCGCCCGGCGCCACCGGCCTTATTGACAAACCCTTTTCTAGCGCACTGAGCGCAGGCAGCTTTCCGAGCTCGCTCGCCACTGCGGTGGGGTCATAGTCCTCGGTCGGAAAGAATGCCAGGTCGAAGTTACCCTCGATCAGCCCGGCGGGGCGGTTCGTGGTATCGACGTATACCCAAGCGGCATCGATGGCTGGAATGTAGACCAGTCCGGTCTGAGGGTCATACGACATGGGTTGCCAGCTGTGCGCGCCGGCCGGCCCGGGAATCATGACGGTTGGCGCGCGCTGCCAGTTGGCCCTGGGCTGCGGTATCGGCTGATGCGTTCGCGGATCCAGTCCCTTGGTCCAGTTCACCGGAACAAAGGGTCGCGCGGCGATGAAGGCGCCCGTCCGGCGGTCGAGCACGTAATAAAAGCCATTCTTGTTGGCCTGAAGCAGGGCCTTCCGACGCTCCCCACCAATCGTGAGGTTCGCGAGAATGAGCTTCGCGGTCGCATCGTAATCCCAACCATCCCCGGGGGTGGTCTGGTAATACCAGGCGAGCTTACCGCTGCCGACGTGCACGGCAATGATGCAGTCCGAGTAGAGCTCTTGGTACCCGCCGTGCTTCTTGAGCTCGACGCGATAAGGTGCGGGATTGGCAGTGCCGAAGTACACGAGATGAAGCGTCGGATCGTAGGCGAGCGCGTCCCAGACTGTGGCGCCGGCCCCATCACCCCAGTGATAGTCCTTCGGCCATGTACCGACCGCTCCCGAGAGATGCGCCTGCTCTTGGGCGCCCAGCCGCGGATCGCGCGGCACGACATAGAAACGCCATAGCAGGCGTCCCGTCCGTGCATCGAAAGCCGAGATGAAGCCGCGAGCCCCCCGAAAATCCGAGCCGCCGTTCCCGATGATGACGCGATCTCCAGCAAGCAGCGGGGCGCCAGTAATCGTGTAGGGAACCGCGGCGCGACCACGCGCCGGCAAAGTGTCAGTCCGCCACCTCAATTTCCCGGTCTTGGCATCGATGGCAAGGAGATAGCCGTCCTCCGAGCCCACGTAAACCAGGTCGTGTGATACGACAACCCCGCGATTGACAACGTCGCAACAGGCGTAGCGCCCCCAAGCCCGGTCGTCTGGCATCGGGTCGAGGGTCCAAAGCAACTTGCCGGTGGCGGCGTTGAGCGCGTACACCTGTCCCCAGTTCCCGCTGGTATACATGGTGCCATCGACGACGACGGGAGTGGCCTCGAGACCCCGGTCGGTACCCAGCGAGTACTGCCAGGCGAGACCCAATCGCGCCACATTCTTCCCGTCGATGGTGGCGAGCGGGGAATAGTAGCCGCCTCTCCAGTCACCTCCGGGCATCGTCCACTGACCGATCTGCCCTCCCGCGAGCGCTTCCTGCCCACAGGCGATGACTGCGAGCCATAGCAGTGTGGCCACGCTCTTCGGAGTACTCATACCCGTCATCCTCCCGCGGCCAGATCTCATTTCAAAATTCGGCGCGAGCCTCGACGCCGATGGTGCGGGGCGGAGCGATCGCGATCCGCGGCCTGCCGGGCAGTTCCGCGGAGATGGCAACGTCATCACCGTAGCTTGCGAGCGCGTTGGTCAGGTTCTTCCCCGTGAGCATCACTTCGTAGCGGCTCCACTCCAGTCCGACGTTGGCCTCGAGCAGCCCAAAGGCGGGCACGAGACGCGGCTCGGACTCGTCAACGTTCCCGCTCCTGCGGTCGCCCACGTATGAGTAACCGATCTGATAGACCATCCTGTACCGGTCCGTAAGAGCGTGGACGTAGTTCGCATCGATATCGGCCGTCCAAGCAGGGACCATGTAGATGGGAGAGCCCGGCAGCTGCGGCGACAGTGCGCCAATTCCCGAGCCTTGCTCCGTGATCACGGCGTGCTCATACCCTACGCCCAATGATACGTCGAGACCCTCGATCGGACGCAGATCGGCCTCGATCTCCGTCCCCTCGCTCTTGGCCGCGCCGGCGTTGCCGGTAAAGGCGTAGCCGCATGCCAAAGCGACCGCCTGCTGAATGTCGGTCCATTTCATGTAATACACGTCCGCGTTGAGCATGAGCCTGTGTCCATCCCAGCTGTTCTTGCTGCCGATCTCGTAGTTCCATATGGAATCCGGCCTGAAGGTACGCGTATCGCCCGGCGTAAGGCCGTACTGCGCCAGCTCCGCTGCGCACCCGAGCAAAGGCGCCGGCGGAATCTCGATTTGAAATCCCCCAGGCCGCAATCCCTTCGACGCGAGCGCGTAGGCCGTATGGTCCGGTGTGAACCGGTATTCGACATCGTACTTCGGGAGCACCCCATGGGAAGAGGTGGTCGCTTCCGGGCCGGTGATCGGAGTGCCGACGGCCAGCCCGGCCTGATAGCTGTTGTTCGTTGTGTTGATACGGTACCCTCGCAGCCCGACGGTGAGCTCGAGCTTGCGTGTCGCGCGCCACGACACATCGCCGTAGGCCGCGGGCTGGGTGATCTGCGTGTGATTGAACTGCGCGAAAATGAGATCCGAGCCCAGAATGCCACCGCTTGCGGCGTTGAGTCCAGGCACGATCGACGGCGGCCCATTGGCGGGGTCGAAGTTGCCGTAACTGTCGGAGTAGTAGAGGCCGGCGATGAACTGTACCGGCCCGGGCAGCTGCGAGGCAAACCGTAGCTCCTCCACCCACTGCCGGTAACGCTCCTGCGCGGCTATGGTCGTGGGAATCGGCGCAATTCCGAACGGTTGCCCGAAGACCTCGTAGATGAACTCGCTCTGGTTCTCCTCCTCATCAGTGTCGCGCTTGAAGTAGGACGTGGAGGACGTGAACTCGCCATATCTAGTGTGGTCCTTGACCGTCAGGGAGCTCAACGACCAGATGTCCGTGCTGTACTCCGGTATGTTGAACAATCGCTCCTGGTCGAAGCTCGTCGGCGCAAGAGGCGGCGTCGGGCCGGCGGGATTGTAGTAGATATCCGCAAACGGAAAGCCGTTGGAGGCATTGCGTTGATAAAGCACCCTGGGGGTGATGGCAAGGTCGTCGTTCACCTGCCACAGCAATGCAAGCGATCCACCGCGCGTATCCATGCGTCCCACATTCGAAACGGAGAAGGGAGTAGGAGATGAGGCGGAAAGCGCCGCCGTTCCCGCGGCGGGGATGCCAGTGCGGGTGAAGAAGCCTGCCTCGTAATCGTAATAACCCTCGGCACGCAGCCCGAGCCTGTCAGCGATCAAAGGCAGATTCACCGAGGCATTCGCCAGCGAGTTCGGGTCAGCTGTATGGTCGGTCGTGGAAACGCCGACGTCCGTGGTTGCCGAGAACTCAGTTGTGCTCGGCTGCTCGGTGATCATGCGCACCGTGCCGCCCATGGATTGGGCGCCATAGAGGGTCCCCTGAGGCCCGCGCAGCACTTCGACACGGTCCACGCCGACGATGTGCGGATCGATTGAATCGGGGACAGGGGTATCGTCGATATAGAAACCCGTCGTGTTACCGCCGCTGACTCCCCTGATGCTGACCCCGTACGATCCCTGGAAACCGTAGCCGCTCTGCCCTATCGCATAGGACACGTTGGGAATGCTGTCGATGAAATCGAAGACATCGTGCACATCGCGCAAAGTCAGCGTCTGGCGGGACAACGCCATGATGGACATCGGCACATCCAGGATCGACTGCGAACGGTATTGCGCTGTGACGACCACTTCCTGCAGCGTAGCGTTGGACTGCGGGCCGGCTGCAGACGACGCGCCGCTTTGCTGCGCGCTCGCTGCCCTCGCTATCGCGAGGCCGATGCACGCCGCAACTGCAATGACGTAAATGCAAAAGTCCTGGCGATATGTTCTTTTCATGGATTGACCTCCGCTTACGCTCAGACCTCGCCGAGAACTGAGGAGATGGAACAGTGGTAGAACATCTGATCCGTGCCGAAGCACCAGACGATGTCCTGGTTGGTCGCCAGTCGGTAGACCGGGGCATCGTCTTCGCTGCTGCGGCAGGAGCAGCGGGCGCAAAGGCTCTTGCCGCAGCAATCCCGATAGCTGACGAGATAAGTCTTGCCATCGGCCGGGTTCACGCAACTGCCGACCCAGAAACTCGGTGGGGAAATGGTCCCTGGCGGGCAAGCCTCGAGCGTGCCGCCGCAACAGGAGCACAGGGACCCGTCGATGTTGCAATAACGCCAGTAGGTGCATTGTGTATCGTCGGTCGTCTGCGCATGCGCGGCGAAGCCCTCCTTCGACGCGGCAGGTGTCGCCGCTCGCGCCACGTTTTGCCGGTCGATCGGCAGGAGCGGAAACGCCACCGCACCCACGAGAAACTGTCCGAAGGTGGCGAGGAAGCCGCGCCGCGAAGTCAGCCGCGCCAGGCGACGCAGCCCGGTCTCAGCCAGAGTTTTATCCGTCCAGGCTTTCATCAGCCTTCCCCCGGCACGCTCAGGAAGGAAGCTTCCGTGCCGACGCTCGTGACCTCGCGCAGATGCGTGAGTGCATCGCCCCCAATTCGATACACCTCGAGCGTGCCGTCCTTGATCGCGAAAAGGAGGGGACGTTTATCCAGCGTCACTGCAATGGAATCTGCTGGTCGCACGAGCGGATCACGGGCGACGACGCGATGAGTTCGGGTATCGATCACCCAGACCTCGGTTCCACTATCCTTCTGGGACCACCGCCCACCCTGGTGCATGAGCACGTAGAGGCGTCCCAGCTGAGGGTTGAGCGCAAGGAGCTGGTAGTAGCCGCCCGTACGCCAATTGGCCTTTCTCTGCGCATTGCCGATGAAACTCCAGGACGGCTGCGGAATGGCCTGCCCGTGCTCCCGTTCCACTGGAAAGATGCGACCGCCGTAGCTGACGAAATAGAAGGTGTCGGCGCCGTGCACGATCGCCGGCGCGTCGAATACGGGGTCCGTATCGGGATCAAAAAAGCGCTTCGTGAGGGTCTTGCCGACGACTCCGTTCGGAGCGATCGAGACGTTCATCAGAACGCCATTGCCGCAGATCGATGCGAAGCCTGCTGCTCCCGTGGGATATGCCAAAACACAGCCCGGGGTATCGATCTCCTTGACGAACGTCAGCCGCGAGAGGTCGATGATGCTCACCGATGTCGCGGGCCGCAAGTTGGCCGAGAAGAGGTAACGTCCATCCGTGCTCAGCGATAAGGCGTATTTCTTTCCTGGAGACAGGAACCGTCCATTGGCCAGCACCGCCTCTTTGAGCGGAGCAAGCGTCCGCGGATCGTAGGAAGTGATGACATCCGTGCGCGTCCCCCGCACCGCACGCGAGTAGTAAGTCGCGGACATGTAAATAGTCTGGCCATCGGGAGTCATCAGGAAGTTCGCAAGATACCCGGAGGTGATCGTGCCGAGGTATCTTCCGGAATCTCCGTCCACGACCAGTACGTTCGTGACGACCAGCGAAGGCGAGGGGTCCACGATGTACAACCAGTGGGCCTTCGGCGCTGGCAGGGTGACTACCGGGGCCGCGTCCGGAATCGTGGTCTGCTGATTCGAAGCCAAGCGCAACGCCCTTTTTCGCTCCACCGCCACATCGAGCATCGGGCGTGTTCGCAGCGCCGCTATTTCCGCCGCGGTATAGGGTCTGAAGTCCGCAGGAAGCTGCGCAGCGCTATATCTGCGCAGCATCCAGTTCAGAAGGTCTGCCAGCCTTTGGCTCGAAAGCGGACTGTTCTCTACGTCCGGCGCCCGAGCCACATAAGCGCGCCCCTCGGCCGTGTGCATGAAATAGCCTACGAATCCGTTCAAGCGTGGCACTTGGTTCGCGATGCCAGCACCGGAAAACAAATGACAGCCAGCGCAGTTGCCCGCATAAGCGAGTCGTGGGCTCGTATACGTCCCTGCGAGCGACCCTCTCATGACAATGATGCAAAGAACAGACGCCAGAACCTGGATTCGCCTGCCTCGGGTGTCCTTCGACGTCTGCATATCGCCGCCAACCTACTTCAGAGCTTCCGCTCGTGACGCTGTTGGATGCGTCGAGTCGTAGAGCCTCCATGCTTGGTCGATCACGTATGCGCGGATGGCTTGAGCATCACTCGGCGATAGCACACCTTTGAACGGCGGCATTCCCTCGGTCGCACGCTGGCCCTCAATCACGATTCCATTCCAGTTGGCGTAATCCGCCTGCGGGAGATATCGCAGGTCGGGCACGGTGCCGCCAGCCTCGACATCCATCTGCATACCGTGGCAGAGCGCGCATCCCACACCGTTGTACAATTTGTCGCCGAGCGCGATCACCGTCGCTGAGCCGACCCGCCGTGGCGGCGTGGGCTGCGGCGGCTTTTTGATCAAGCCCTTCGGAATGGTACCGTGGGCGCCGAGAGCAAACGCGATGAGACGAGAAGGCCCGTTTGCTGAAGGTGGATCGCCGTACTCCGGTACGGCTCGAACATCACCTGACGGGCCTACCGGCAGCAACACGTATTGGGTGCCGTGATAAAGATAGGTCACCGGGGGAGCTTGTGTGGCGGTGACGACCGGCATGCTCCAGAGCAGTCGACCGTCGGTCGCCCGGTGCGCCGTGAAGACGCCCTCCGCGGTACCCTCAAAAACGAGGTTCCCCGCCGTTACGAGCGTCCCGCCGTTGAAGGGATATTTCAGCGTGGCGGACCAGCGGGCCTTCCGGGCGATCGGATCCCATGCGATCAGTCGTCCTTGCGGCTGAATCCCGGCCGAACGTGGCGGAAAGTACAGCCTGATCTCGAGGGCACCCTGATCCATGTTGTAGAACGACGGCGCGTTGAGAGCAGGAATGTAGACCAGCCCGGTCAGGGGGCTGAAGCTCATGGCCTGCCAGAAGCGAGCTCCTTCGATCCCAGGCCAGAGCAGCGTCTTCCCGTTGGGGTGGAGATAGTACTGAGCGTCGGGCGTCAGGACGGGGCGGCCGGTTGCCGGATCAACCCGTGAGGCCCAGGTCACCTTGACGAACGGGGTGGCGGATAGGAGCTTTCCGGTTTCTCGATCGAAGACATAGAAAAAGCCGTCTTTCGCAGCCTGCATGAGCACCTTGCGTGGCTTTCCCCCGAGAGTGAGATTCGTCAGGACAATTTGCGCCGTCGCCTCGTAGTCCCAGGCGTCGTCGGAGACTTCCTGGTAGTGCCACAGGTACCGCCCCGTATCGGCATCCACCGCGACAATCGAGCATGTGAAGAGCGCATCACCCTTGATCTGCCCCCACGGAATCGCCGTATCCGTGCCGAAGTACACCCGGTTGAGCTCCGGGTCATAGACGATGGAATCCTCCACCGTGCCGCCGCCGCTCTTCCACCATTCCTTGCCCTCCCACGTCTTCGCCGCGATTTTCAGGATCGGCTGCTCGAAGCGCTTCGCGGGATCTCCGGGTACGGTGTAGAAGCGCCAGATGAGGCGACCGGTCCGGGTGTCGTACGCCGACACATAGCCGCGCGCGCCCGTATCGGCCCCGCCGCTGCCGATCAACACCATGTCCTTGGCGACCCGCGGCGCCCCGTCGCTGCCGTAGCCCTGGGAGGGATCGCAATTCTTGACTTCCCAGATCTCTCTACCCGTGGCAGCACTCAGTGCAAAGAGACGGCAGTCTCCGGTTGCGATGAACACGCTGCCCTTCCAGACCGCGACGCCGCGATTGAATCGCGAGGTCCAATCGACGAATGGGTGAGTGAGGTCGAGGTGTGCGGGTCGCCAACTCCAGAGCGTCCGTCCACTACCCGCGTCGAGCGCCTCGACCATGTCCTGGCTGCCGCTCATATAGATGACGCCATCGACTACGATCGGGGTCGTGCTGAGTCCATCGGGGCTGGGTGGACGGATACTCCAGGCGACCCCGAGTCGTCGCACGTTTTCAGCGTTGATCTGCTTCAGCGGGCTGAAGCGCTGCTCGTTGTACGTGCGCCCATACATCATCCAGTTCGATCCCACGCTCGCGTCCGCCTGCATGCGCTGGCCGGTGACATCACCCGCCGCCGTTCCACCGGCGACTGCCGCCTGACCGCAAACCAGAAGCGCAAACGCGATCAGTCCTGCGCATTTACACCGTTTGCTTTTGAGCTCGCTAATCGTCATGACGACGGTCACCTCTTTGGGGCAGGGTGATAGTGGGTCGAGTCGTAGAGTTTCCATGCCTGCTCGATCACGTACGCCCGAATCGCTTGAGCGTCACTTGGCGACAGGTCGCCTTTGAAGGAAGGCATCCCTGCCGCGCTGAATGCGCCTCCGATCACGATTTGATTCCAGACGGCGTGGATCGCACTGGGCGCATACCTCAAGTCGGGGACGGTGCCGCCGGCCCCGATATCCAAGTTGGCGACGCCGTGGCATTCCGCGCATCCCTGCTGCATGAAGAGGTCCTTCCCGTGCGCGATGACGGCCGACGAGCCAAACTGAGGCGGCGGCTTCGGCTGTGGCGGTTTTTTGATCACGTCGCTCGGTACGATGCCGTGAGCGTCGAGAGCGAAGGCGATCAGGCGGGAGGGTCCATTTGCCGCAGGTGGATCGCCATATTCCGGCAGGTACGCTCGCACGTCGCCCGACGCCCCCACCGGGAGCAACACATATTGCTTGCCATCGACAAGGTACGTGACCGGTGGTGCCTGGGTGGCGGAGACCACCGGAATGCTCCAGAGAACCCGTCCGTCCGTGGCGCGGTATCCCTTGAAAACGCCCTGTGCCGTGCTCTGCATCACCAGATTCCCGGCCGTCGTGAGCGTGCCACCGTTGTAGGGGTATTTCAGAGCCACAGACCAGCGGGCTTTCCCTGCGATCGGATCCCAGGCAATCAGACGTCCGACCGGCTGTACCCTGGCAGTCGGTGGCGGGAGGTACAGCTCCGGCTCCTCGCTATAGACTGACGGCGCGTTGAGAGCAGGAATGTAGACGAGCCCGGTCAGGGGGCTGAAGCTCATGGGCTGCCAGTTATGCGCCCCCTCGATCGAAGGCCAGAGGAAGGATCTTTGACTGTGAGTCAGGTAGAACCGGGCATCGCGGGCCAGCACGGGGCGGCCGGTGGCCGGATCAATCCGTGATGCCCAGGTCACCTTGACGAACGGGGTGGCGGAAACGAGTTTCCCAGTATCTCGATCGATGACATAGAAGAAGCCGTCCCTCGCCGCCTGCATCAGCACCTTGCGCGCCTTCCCTGCGACCGTGAGGTCTGCGAGAACGATCTGTGTCGTCGCATCGTAGTCCCACGCATCGTCGGGAACCTGTTGGTAGTGCCACAGATATCGTCCCGAATCTGCATCCACGGCAATGATCGAGCAGGTGAAAAGCGCATCGCCCTTGTTTCGGTCCCAGGGCATCGACGAATCGGTACCGAAGTACACCCGATTGAGCTCCGGGTCATAGACGATGGAATCCCACACGTTGCCGCCGGCATGCGTCCACCATCCTTTGCCGCTCCACGTCTTGGCCGCCGTTGCAAGAATAGGCTGCTCGAAGCCCTTCGCCGGGTTGCCGGGCACGGTGTAGAAGCGCCAGATGAGGCGACCGGTGCTCGTGTCGTACGCCGACACGTAACCGCGAGGAGCATATGTGTCCGCCCCGCCGTTACCGATCAACACCATGTTCTTGACGACCCGAGGCGGCCCGTCGCTACCGTAGCCCTGGGAGGGGTCGCAATTCCTGACCTCCCAGATCTCCCGGCCCGTGGCAGCACTCAGTGCAAACAGACGGCAGTCTCCGGTGCCGATGAACACCCTGCCCTTCCAGACCGCGACACCGCGATTGAAGCGCGCGGTCCAGGAGGCAAAGAGGTGCGTCAAGTCGAGGTTCGGAGGTCGCCAAAGCCACAGCCGCCGTCCATTTCGCGCATCGAGCGCTTCGACCATATCCTGGCTACCGCTCATATAGATGACGCCATCCACTACGATTGGCGTCGCGCCAAGACCATCGGGGCTGGGAAGACGAGTGCTCCAGGCGACCCCGAGTCGTCGCACGTTCCCGTCGTTGATCTCCTTCAGCGGACTGAATCGCTGCTCGCTGTACGTGCGTCCATACATCATCCAGTTCGCGCCAACCCCGGCATCCGCCTGCATGCGCTTCGCGGTCACATGGCCCGCAGCGGTACCACCACTCTGCGCATCCGGAGAAGCCTGGTTCGCCCACGTGACGGCGGTGGCTTCACCGAAAACCAGGAGCGCAAGCGGGATCAGCCACGTCGCTCGTAACTTAAAGGGCCAACTTAATAAAAGCGATGCACAGACCACGGCTCCCCCTGTTTTGAATCGCGCCGCGCGACGCCCGTGTAAGAGCTACGACACTCCGGGATTCGCTAACAGAGTCAGAGCGGCACGCGCCAAGGGCGCAGCCGAGGGTGGATTCTGTCCCGTCAAAAGATTCCCTTCCTGCACCACGTGCTCCGAGAAGGGCGCGGCAGCTGAGTAGTTGGCGCCACGCTCGATCAGCGCGCGCTCCGGCAAGAGCGGCAGTATCTTGTCGTACTGTGCGGCCGCCTCCTCAGCGTTGCTGATGCCGGTCACGCGTCTTCCCTTGACGAGTACACCGCCGTTCGCGTCCTTTGCATCAAGTAGCCCGACGACACCGTGGCAGACAGCTGCGACAGGCGCTCCACGCCGATATAGCTCGGAGACTAGGCGAGCCAGGGTTACGTCTCCAGGAAAGTCGTAGTCAGCGCCAGCACCTCCGACGAGATATATCGCATCGAACGCGGCCGAATTGATGGAGCCCAGAGAGCGTGTCTCTACCACCTCGGCCATCGCGGCGGCATCCGCGATAAACCGTTGACCCGCCTCCCCGAGCCACGGAGCTTGCTGACTCATCGGATCGATGGGAGCGCGACCGCCTCGAATCGAGGCGAGCGCGACATTGCAACCGGCGTCGACGAACGTCCAATAAGCCCCTGCGAGCTCCTCCAGCCAACAGCCGGTGGGAGTACCCGTCTTTTCATGCATCTCACGCGAAGTGAGCACCAGCAGCACGTTCCTCGGGGTCTTGGTGTTCATGGAATCCTCGATATCACGTGTTACGCAGGGCAGTATGCTCTATGACCGACTGGCCAGTCAATAATAAACCAGCGCGATATCGAGAGCAGACTTCATTGACTGGCCGGTCAATCCTAAATAAAAGCAAGGCGAATCAGTGCTATGCTTGCACGCCCGAGTACGAGAAATTCGTCGCATGCCAAAGATCGTCGACAAGCGCGAGCGGGCCCTGCAGTTGGTGCAAGCCGCCACCAAGGTGATCGCCAGAAAGGGATTTACTGCCACACGCATGGAGGATGTGGCGAAGGAAGCGGGCGTCAGCAAGGGCTTGGTTTACGAGTACTACCGTTCCAAGGAAGACCTCTTTTTCGGGGTCTGCGATCACCTTTACGTGCAAAACCGACGTAAGGCGAACGACGGCAAGCCGGTTGACGCACCGGTCGCGGCACTTATCGACCAGGTCGCCGCGAATTACGACTGGACCCCGGACTTCTTCCTGGTGATGGTGGACTACTGGGGCAAGATCCTGAAGGGCAGCCCGCGGCAGCGGCGCAAGTATCTCGCGCACGTGGACACTTTCTACGCCGACAGACGCCGCGAGATCGTTGAGTTCATCGCCTCGTATTTGTCACGTGGCGACCTTCGGCTCGATCTGGATCCCAACGTGCTCGCCAGTCTCATTATTGCGTGCGTCGAGGGCATTTACACGCAAGACTTCCTTTGCACACGGGGTACCCGCAAGCGGGAGGTCTTATCGATGTTGGGCGAGCTCATCCTGCGCTCGGCGCAGCCGGGGGCAAGAACGTCGTAGAGCTGAATCTCTCGAGCACGTCTTTCGGGATCTGCTGATCGCCCGCGTGGTCTCGAACCGCATTCCTCTACGAGGGCTTACGCACGTTCAGCGACGGGCGTCGTTCTCCGAAGGCGGGATCGGCAGCCCCATGACGATCAGACGGAAGGCAGATATCCCGCACGACAGAGCGCAAGCAGCTGCTCGCCGTCCAAGCTGTCGATATCGAGACGCGGGAGAATGTCGTTCTCAGCGATGAAGCTGCGACCGTAGAGTGCGTCGATGAGTCCCAGCCCTGCCTCGTGCAGCGCCATATCGACGCCGGCGAGCCTGCCGAATTTCACGATCGGCACGATCCCGAAGGGGACGTCTTCGGTGACATAGCGATGCTCGAGCGTCTCCGGCCCCGGCGACGCGCCTTTGCGCCGCACGTGCTGCTCGGCGGCCATCTCGGCAACGGAGCCGATGGGAAGTCCGAAGGACTCGTGCAAGTGCTCCTGCAGCGTGTGCACCTCCAGACCGAATCGGGCCGCGAGGCTGAGGCGCTCGCGATCCAATGCCTCTATCAGGCGCCCGACCGCGCCGCTGATGCCGCGATAGGTTCCCCATTTCTCGCCGTACTCCATGCGAGTGAGGTTGCAGAGAGCCACCGCGAGATGAACCTCGGGGTTGACGTTGGTCAAGGTGACCGCCATGAGATCGGGCGCATGCACGAAGACATCACCGAAGATACCGGTCAGGCGGTCCGTGGCACACGCCCAGTCATCGCGGCGCACGGTGCTAGCCACGATGTGCTGGCGCACCGTAGTCAAGTGCACCTTGCCGCCTCCCGTTCTCTTGCTGGTCGTCGCGGTGGTCGCCCATGCCGATATCGGGCAGGCCAAGCCACGAACGCTCAGTCGTCTGGATAGATAGAGAGCGCTCAGCGACATGTGAGAGCTGATCGCGACGACTTGGTCCGGGCGGACAAATGGAGCGAGTAAGTCCATCACCGCTCTGTGCCCGTTGCCGGGCACCGCGACGACGATCACGCCGGCATCTTTGACCACAGTGGCCATATCGAGGCTCGCCGATGCCGGAAACTCGCCGTCGAGAATCCCTTTGGCCACGATCGGCTTGCCTTCGAGCAGGGGTTCGATCCCATTCGCGGTCGGCCCCCAGAGGGAAACGTCCATGTCCTTGCTGGCCACGACCGCTGCCATGCCGAGACCCACACCGCCCGCGCCGAGAATTGCTACTTTCACTTGTCCCACCCTGAATGAAGCCGCGTTCGGAGCCCGAGCCCACTGCCCGGAGGTACTCGGCTGCGTTGTTCCTATTTGAATTGGGCAGTGATGGACAGACCGAACGTGCGCGGCGCGATCACGGAGGCGGCCAGCGGTGGGCCGTACCCGTTGCGGACCTGGGAAACGAGCTGCAGCATTCCGTACGCGTTGCCAATGTTCTTGACGTAGGCCTCGACCGAGAAGTTGCCGCGATTGAATCCCGCCCGCAGATTGACCATGCTGTAACCTGGCATCATGGGCGTAATGAATCCCGGCGGCGTGCCCGCAATGAAATCGATGTGCCGCTCGCCCTCGTATTGGTAATCCACGCCGGCAAACCCATCGACCTGTGCGGTGACCGGAAAATCGTAGTCGGCGGCGACGTTCGCGGAGAACTGCGGTGTATCGGGCAGATCATCACCAGCCTTCCCGCCGATCGCGGGTGCATCGGAGGTGAGGTACGCATGGGTATAGTCGGCGGTCGCTGACAGATCGACTCCGGTGACCGGCCGCCACATCCAGGCGGCCTCCAGACCGGTGCTGCGGGCGTTCGAGCCGTTCGCCGTGACCACGAAGCCGTTGACGTTCTGCAGCAGCTGGATGTGCTTCCACTCGATGTCGAACGCGGACAGATCCAGGGTCATCTGCTCTTGCGGGAACAGCGCCTTGTAGCCAAGCTCGTAGTTGGTGAGCTTGTCCGGCGCATAGGTTTCCGGCGCCCCCTGTATGAGATTCGAAGCGCTGACGCCCGTCGGTCCTCCCGGCCTGAAGCCTGAAGCCACCCGGAGATAGAGCATGTTATTGTTGTTGAAGTTGTAGCTGGGAGACACCAGGTAGGTCACGCTGTTATCGGACGAGGCGCCGATATCCGTGACGGGCGGTCCGAAGAGGATACCGGAGAATGGCGTTATCGAGGTCTCCTTGTCGTTCGAATAGCGCACTCCGCCCAGAACCTTGAAATCCGACGTCACGTGGTAGGTCACATCCGCATACCCGGCGATTTCCGAGTACGAGTCGTAAAGAGTATCCGTGAAAATGCCATCTGGAACCGGCGTAACGACTCCGGTGAGGTAGTTGTAGGGATTTTGGAATGCCTCGGGCTTGACGCTGTGCTCGTGCGTATAGAATACCCCGCCCAGCCATTCGAACGCCCCGCCACTCGGTGAGGCCAGCCTGACTTCCTGCGTCGTCTTGTTGTTGTCGAGCGAGATATCGTCGTACACGGCCAGGTTGGGGGCATTGAGGATGCCCGAGAGCAGGCCGCCGAACTTGTTGGTGAAGTCGATGTCCAGCATCGCCGTTCGCTGCGCATAGCCGGTGATCGAGGTGAGAGTGGCCCAGCCGAGATCGTAATTGACCGTCAAGCTGTACAACTTATTGCGAAAGTCCCAGATCGCGTTCCCATAGCGGACCTGCTCATATTTGCCGTAGATCGGCGTGAGATCCGCATTGAGATCGACGGCCGACGTGCCGTTCGTCAGGGTGTTTTGCACTATGGCGGCCAATTTCACCGAGAGCTGATCGGTCGGCTGCCACAGGAAAGCAAGGCGTCCGCCTTCGGTGCGCGAGGCGTTCTCGTTTTTCCGGCCCCTGAAGGGGTCGGAGATGTAGCCCGGATCGTGGCGATCGAACGCGCTCAAGGTCATGCCCAGCTTGTCCGCAATCAGCGGGCCATCGAACAAGGCCCGCACCGTGTAGCCCGCACCCCCGCTGTCGACATCGGTGCCGGACAGCTCGGCCCGCGCACTGTAATCCGTGAGGCTCGGGGGACTGGTGACGTACTTGATGAGGCCACCCAATGAGCTGGCGCCGTAGAGAGTCCCTTGTGGGCCGCGAAGCACTTCCACTCGCTGCAGACTGCCCGGATCGAGGTCGAGCGTGGCGACGGAGCCATAGGCGGCCGCCGTCGATGACCCATAAGGCACGTCGTCAATGTACGTGGCCGTCGTTGCCGGAATCGCATACCCGAAGCCGGTGGTTATTCCGCGCATGATGACGACGGTCTGTCCGGCCTCGGTGCCAGTCACGTTGAGCCCCGGCACGGAGCCCGCATAGTCACTGAGATCGGCACTTCCCCAACGCGTGAGGTCGGCGGCCTGCAGCACCGTGACCGGAGCCGGCACTTTGAGCAACTCTTCCGGCCGCTTGTTGGCAGTCACGACCACCTCACCCAGCTGATTGGAGTCGCTGGTGTTGTCGGCAAAAGTCGCGGGTGTATCCGCAAATGCGGAGTATTGGCCGCCGGCAGCAAGTGCAGAGCCGATCGCTGCGGTGATGAGCATCCGAGCGGGACGGTTCATCGAGAGTCGAGTCTGCTTCATAGGTTTGTGACCGCGGACTGTTGTTGGAATAGGTGCCCCCGAGTTGAATCGAGCGTAAGCGACGGAGCGCAGTCATTCAAATGGCAAGAATCACGACGACCATTCTCCAGGGTTATGACCCTTCGAGAGTGCAGGATACGTAGCGTCAACGCGTCGGAGCGCAGGAAGCCCCCGCCGCCTTGAGGGAGCGTTGGATGCGCGCCAGAAGCGCTCCCGCCCGGCGGCGCGCGCTGCCGCGGCCTGCGATCAGTGATCTTGCGGCTCGAAGATCATGATTTGCGCATCGGTCGTCAGATGCGGGAGCGACACGAACAGGCGGTCGAGCTCGCTCGAGTACAGGCTCGTCTTCGCCATGATCGCAGTGTCGACGCGCGGCTGCCGGTGGTAGACATCGCGCGACCCGATCGCATAGGTCTCGACGTGGCCTACCCCGGTCGATACGTAGATGCGCTGGCGCTTGTGATCGATGGAAATTCCGTCCGGATATCCTCCAATGGGCAACCGCGCAATCGAGCGCCCATCGGCGGTATCGAGCACGAAGAGAGAGCCATGCATCGGAGATTCGCGGCATGCCACATAGAGGCGAGCGTGCGGGATATCGAGCGCGATGGCGAGATTGCGACCGGCGTCCGGGGGCAGCTTCCAAGTGGCGATGGACCGGCGCTTGCGCAGATCGATCACGGCGACGGCGGACTCGTCAACGAGATTGACGTAGAGCAATTGTTTGCCCGAATCGACGACCGCTGCCTCCAGATCCGGGGCGGCGATGGGAATGTCCGCCACTTTCCGCATTGCAGCGACGTCCACGACCGAGATGACCGAGCCGCGCATTCCGGCATCTTCGCCGCCGTTGTTCACGTAGAGCAGCCGTGAGCGCGGATCGTAGACCATCCCGTCGGCACCGATATCGAGGCGGATGGTCTTGATCAGCGAGTAGTCCCCGCCGCTGAATACCTTCACACCTCCGCTCCCGCCGTCAGTCACGAAGAGGCGCTTCAGCCTCGCGCTGTAGAAGATGCTGTGTGGATTGCCGAAGCCGCCGATCATCCTTAGCACACGCCCGTGCTCGAGATCGAGAACGGCGACCGCCTTGGCTGCCTGCGGCGTGGCGAAGAGCCGCTTGCCCGCCAGATCGACGTCCATATGGTCGGAATACGGCCCGACCGGCACATCCGGTATGACGATGGATCCCTTCAGGATAAGGGGGGCGTCGGTGGCCGGAGCTCGCGGACCCGCATGCGAGGTGACGAATGCGAGCAGAAGGACTGATGCGAGGAGCAGATGGCGCCCCCAGCAGGCGCATCGGACAGTCTCGCCGCGGTGACTCTCGGTAACGTAGCTCATGTTGGTCGGGAAACTGCGCCGCGGCAGATGTTAAGCGGCCCCTTTTGCCCCGGTCCAGGTCGAATTTTGACCTGCCGTATTCGCCCCGGTTATGGGAAGCGTCGTCGGCTCTGACAAGGCGGCGGCCTCAGGATCAGCCGAGGAGCGAGCGGGAAATCTGCGCGGCCAGAGTCCGCGACTCCTGCGCGAACGCCTCGACCAGGGGCGCGTTCCGGTTATCGATGCGGCGGCAGAGCTGAAAATTGAACGGAATCTCGGGCTCGAATCGCCGCACGGCGAGGCGGTCCTCGAGCCCGCTCAACATGAGGGGATGAACCAGTGCGACGCCGATCCCCGCGGCGACGAACTCACACAGAGTCGGCGCGACATTGGTGATGAGAACGCTTTTGACGTGAATCTTGTAGGTCTCGAATATCCGGTCGATCACGTGGCCGACGTAGGCATCGGGATGGAACGTCACGAAAGGGATTTGATCGAGATCCTGCGGCTCGATGTGCGTCTTGGCGGTCAAAGGATGATCCAGCGGCATGATGCACACCAGCGGGTGCTCGATCAGCGGCTCGAGGGTCACGTACGGATTGTCGATGCCGGCGCTCACCAGCCCAACGTCCAGTTTCTTCATGACCATCCGCTCGACGACCCACTGCGAGCTGAGCGACTGCACCAGGCAGAACACATTCGGATGGCTCTTGAGAAAGCCCGATGTCGCCTGTCGTATGAAGGAGCCCGCCAAAGCGGGCATGACGCCCACTGCGAGCCGCCCTTGCGCCTCACGCCTGATGGCATCGACGGCATTCACGACCTGACGTACGCCCGCAAAGATGCGATCGACCTCCTCATAGAGCCTCATGGCCTGCTCCGTCGGCGCGAGGCGGCCCTTCAGCCGGTCGAAGAGCCGCAGCCCGGCATCGGCTTCCATGTGAGAGATGAGCTTGCTCATCGCGGGCTGCGAGATGTGCAGCATGAGAGCGGCGCGGCTGATCGTGCCGTTCTCGATCACGGCTTTGAAGGCTTCGATCTGGCGAAGGTTGATGGGGCGCATCCCATATCCTGCAGGAATGGTCGATGAAGATTTTGGCATTTGACGAATGGATCATGCGCGCATAGCATCGCCTCGTACAAGACCCTTCCCACCGAGAAATCGCGGCAAGCTCTCGGATTCGTTCGTTAGTGGGCCGCGAGTTGGATATTTTCATCGCATGACGGCATCCGCCGCTGCCGCGAAGCGACACTCCACTCTGCATCCGGTCCTGATCATGTTGGTCGTGATGCTGGTGGCGGCAGCGTTGACCCATCTGGTCCCGGCAGGCAAATTCGCCCGCCGCGGCAACCGCATGATTCCCGGCACCTACCGTGTTCTGCCCAAAGTGAACGGGCTGCCGGCATTGCTGTCGTCGACCCCACCCGCGGAAAGCGACTCACCCGCGCGGGCCGCCGGGTTGGTCTCCCTGTTCACCGCCATTCCGCAAGGTATGACGAAATCGGCCACGTTGATCTTCATGGTGATGTTCATCGGCGGCATGTTTGGTGTTCTGCGCGCCACCGGCGCCGTGGATGCCGGCATCGACCGCCTGCTGCATCTCACTTCAGGCAATGCTTACCTTCTCACGATCGGGCTGATGCTCGTGCTGTCGTGCGGCAGCACCTTTCTGGGCTTCTATTCGGAATACATCGCGATCATTCCGCTGGTTCTGGCCGTGGGACAGCGGTTCCAACTTCCGAACCTCTTCGCTGCGGCCATCGTCGTGATGTCCTGCATGATCGGCTATGCAGCTTCGGTGACCAATCCCGTGCAGCTCTCGGTCGCCCAGCCCTTGGCGGGGGTGCCCATCTTCAGCGGATTCATTCCCAGGCTGGGACTCTTCGCCGTCATGCTGCCGCTGGGTCTCGCCTACGTTCTGCTATACCTCAGGCGCCTGCCGAAAATCGGGCACGTACCGGAGGCTAGACCGCTGTCCCGGCGCCAAGGTGCAGTACTCGTGACTCTCCTGCTCGAGGCGACGGTCATGGTTGCCGGCACGATTCTTTGGTCGTGGGGTATCGGGCAGTACGCCTCCCTCTTCATCGCCTTCAGCCTGGCGTCCGCTTGGGTGGGCGGACTGCGGCCGGGCACCGCAGCCGATGCTTTCCTCGCTGGCATGCAGGGCATGCTGCTCGCGTGTGTGATGATCGGCCTCGGCAGCGCCATAGAGATCATGTTGCGCTCGAGCCAGATTCTGGACAGTGTCGTGCAGGGTCTGGCCAGCCTGGTCCAGGGCCACCAAGGAGGAGTGGTGGCGGATTGCATGATGGGCGTGGAAACGATCTTCGATCTCCTCATCCATTCGACGGCGGCGCTGGCCACCATCACGATGCCGATTCTGACGCCCATCGCCCATCTCTCCGGAGTCAGCGGTCAGGTCACGGTGACGTCCCTGCTCCTGGGATCGGGACTGACCAACATGATCTCGCCCACCAACGGGTTGCTGTTCGCATTCCTGGCCGCTTCAAAAGTAGGTTACGGCGAATGGGTCCGGTTCGTAGCGCCATTATTCGCGGTGCTCTGCCTCGTCGGGCTCGCGGCGCTATATCTGATGGCTTCGTTGCGAGTTTAGTTTCGATCACGCTCCCCTGGCTCTGCCCCGCTCCCAGGCCCACCACGGCACAATTACGGCACACCCAATGTGAGTTCGACACATTCCTGGCACACGGGTTTGCGGATCGCGCACAGATTGATGCTTCTCCCGAGTTCTCCTGGTACTATATTACCGAGAATTCTCGTTCAGGTATGGAGAGGAGCATATGGCTGAGGACTCCGCGACTCTCTCGTCGGATGCCCTGGATTATCTGCCGAGCGGCAGCGCGGCGGAGAAGCGTTCGCTGGCCAAGTGGTACGCCGCTGCGAAGCTTGCGCTGGCGCGCAATCGGCCTCTGACCACAGCGACCACCCCGCCTCCCGGACGCCACCACGCCGCGGAGCTCGCGACTGCCGAACTTGACGCTTTGCGTAGCGTCGGCGCCTTCAAGGATCATGTCGTCGTCGGCGCCGATAACGACCCACTCATACGTAGCCAAGCGCAGTACATGGCGCTGCTCGAGGAAAGCCTGTCGGCGGCTGAGGCCGCCAAGCTCTTGCGTGTGGACGTGAGCCGAGTGCGCCAGAGGCTGCGCGAGCGGTCGCTCTTTGGCCTGGAATACGAGGGAAGCTGGCGCCTGCCGCGTTTTCAGTTCGAACGCCGTCTCGTCATCCCGGGTCTCGCCAAGGTCCTAAAAGCGCTCCCGTCGGATCTCTTCCCATTGGATGTGGTCGATTGGTTCCTGCTACCCGATCCAGAACTGCAGTCCGACAACGATGCCTCTCCATTGAGCCCTCGCGAATGGCTGCTGTCGGGCCGGGCGATCGAGACCGTGGCGAGGCTCGCCCGTGACCTGACGCGCGCCTGACGCCGGTGAGCAAGTTCCCGGAGCCTCCCGGAATCGAGGCGCTAGGCCAGATTGCGGCCGAGACCCTCGAGCTACCCGCCGGCACGCCCTTAGCGCGCATCTACTTCTCCGCCGGCCCGTATCCGTCGTATTGGAACCGATTCCGTCACGTCGGACCGACCGCGGCGCGCTGGGACCATCATCTGCCCAGTTCAAGCGATGAGCCGATCGAGCAGGACCGGGCCGTGCTCTACTGCGCGCCCCAGGTGGACACCTGCGCGGCTGAAGTCTTTCAGGCAACCCGTCGGATTGACCGGATCCGCAATGCACCTGCCCTCGCAGTTTTTGCCCTACACGCGCCGGTCACCTTGCTTGACCTACGCGGCGCTTTCGCCACGAGGATTGGCGCTTCCACCGCAATTCACTCCCGGCCGCGCTCCCGTGCGTGCGCCTGGGCGCGGCAGTTATACGAAGCCTATCCAGATGTTCAAGGCTTCCACTACGGCTCATCGATGAACGGACACGCCCCCGCGCTCGTGTTCAACGAGCGCGCGAAGGGAGTCATCCCCAAGGAACCGCAATTTCACCGCGCCCTCAACGACGACATGCTGGTCGATGTACTCCAACAGATCGCCTTGCAGCTCTCGTACGGGCTGCGGTAGCTGCGGCGAATGCCCAACGCCGTTGAAACTCCAGGAGTTATTTTGGTGCCGGCTGAGGGACTTGAACCCCCGACCAACGGTTTACAAAACCGCTGCTCTACCACTGAGCTAAGCCGGCGCCGAGAGGAGGGAGCGAAAGGCCATTTCGAACGCGGATTGTACCGGTCCAGGCGCCCTCAGAGCACGGACGGCTGGCTGGCGACTTTCACTACGACGCATGGCACTGGTCCGCCCCCGCCAGGCTTGCATCGCGGCAGGTTTGACGCCGGGACCGCAGCGGATTCGCCGGGCGCTGCCCGAGGAACTTGCGCGGTCTGCGTCGCGGCTGAGGAAGCCGGCGATCCCGTCTGTCGGGAGGGCGCGGTCGGCGACGGGGCACTGGGCGATCCTCTCGATGCACAAGGCTGCGCACTGATGGGCGAGTTGCCGCCACCCGGCTCCAGGTCCGAGACATCCTTCAGAGGCACGGGCGTCGAGCTGTTCGGAAGCGTAATGTCGAGCCAATACACCGTCCCCGGCAGCGTCCGCTCGGTCATCGCCGCCGTGAGGCCGATGGTGTCTACGAGCTTGACGCGGCGCTGGGCCTTCTCGCGGTCCGTGTAGAGGCCGAGTGAGACGCGGCGGCGGCCCCCAGCATCCACGGGCATTGCCTCGGCATCATCGATGCCGGCGCGTTCCAGTCGGTGCACCACCCGCATCTCGCCGGCATCGGTCTTGAAGCCGTCGAGATAAACCCAGAACCGGCGCATGGCCGGCGATTCCGTTGCCCGCTGCTGCGGCGTGAAACCTTTTGCCAGAAGGACCGTGGCCGCTTTGGCGACAATGGCAGGATCGTCGAAAGGCCCTACGGAGACGCACTGCTGCGGCTGCGTCTCGAGGGACATCTTGCTGGCCAACGCCGCGCGCTTGTCCGGCGGCAACTCGCTGACCAATGTCATGCGCGGCAGGTTTGCGATGGAGCTCGGCGCCGGTGACGGCGGCACGTCGATCCACTCCGACCATCCCAGAAAGAGCAGATTGACGAGGACCAGGCCGTAGAAGATGACGCGCACGGGCGCGATTGTAGACCTACTCCTGTCCTTGAACACCGACACACCAGGCAGCAAGTCCCTCGAGCACGAGGTCCGGCACGAGCAGGCTTTTGCTGCGGATCAGAGGCTGCAGTCCCGGCGCGCCGCCCCCTGTCATGACGAGCTTGGGCGTCTGGCCGACCAGGGCGCGGGCTTCGCTGACGGCCCTATCCACCGCCGCCGCTGCGGCATAGCGAGCCCCCTGCTCCACCGCCGCCCGAGTCGAGCGGCCGAACAGCGCGGGTCCTCGTCCTTTGGCGCCCCCCTGCGCACGCCGGCGAATGCCCTTCGTGCCATCGAGCAGGCTAGCCACCATGAGCGTCGGCCCCGGAATGATGGCGCCACCCCGGTGGCGCCCATCGGCTCCCACCAGGTCGATGGTCATCGCGGTCCCGACTGCGACCGCGCAAACAGGCCGCCCGACGAACCGACGATGCGCGGCGATCATCGCCAGCAGCCGATCGACACCTAGCCGCCAAGGGTCGATGTAGCCGATCGTCACTCCGCATGCTCGCCGTCGCGTGGTGATCCGTTCCGGCTTCGGTGCCCCCGCCAGTCGCGCGCCCGTTGCCAATGCGTCGCCCACATCATCAGCGGCAACATTCGACACCAGGATACGTTCGACATTCCGACGCGAACCGATGACGCGCCGCGCGAAGTCCCGCGCCCGCCAGCCCGAATACTCGGCCGCCTGCGCCTTTCCGAGTCGGTCGCCCTTGAGCAATGCCCACTTGATCCTGCTATTGCCGATATCCACCAGCAGGGCGCTCATCCGACCGCCCTCACCGTCACATCCCCCGAGATGAATCGCCTGACACCCTGAGGCGTCTCAACCACCAGCGCCCCATGCAGGTCGATGCCGCGAGCCAGGCCTCGCGCAACACCCTCCAGCGTGTGCACGTCGATCTGGCGTCCGCGAAGCGCATCGGCACCGCGCCATTCGTCGGCGAAAGGCCGCAAGCCCTCCTTCTCGAAGACGAGGAGGCCGCGGACGATCTGGGTGATGAGCGCCCCCGCGAGAGCGTTACGGGAAGGCCGTTCCAATCCCGCGGTAACCAGGTCGATGGCCGACACCCCTGTCTCCCCGATCGCCTCCAGCACCTTCGCGCCGAGCGCTACATTGAGGCCGATGCCAATGACGACGCACGCCGGCCCCGCTGATTCCGCACGCAGCTCGATCAGGATGCCCCCGAGTTTCTTGCCCTCGATCACGAGGTCGTTCGGCCACTTGAGCCTGACCTCCTCGAGGCCGGACTCCTGCAGCGCCCGCAGTGCGCAGACTCCGATGACGAGTCCCAATGCGCCGAGGTCCTGCGGCACGTCCCGAAAGGCCCAGCTCAGCGACAGACAGATGGAACCGCCGGGCGGCGCCACCCACGCGCGCCCGCGCCGTCCACGGCCTGCTGTCTGATACTCCGCGAGCATGACCTCGGAGGAGCCGAACGGCGGATTCGGGCGCGCGAGCAGAACGCTGTTGGTGGAGTCCACGGTCCAGGCTGCATCGACACTGCGGACATGGGCGTGAACCGCCTCCGGCAGAAGGGTTTTGATCTGCCTGGAATCGAGCGCATCGCTGCCCGATCGCAGGCGGTACCCCTTGTTGCGGACGGCATGCAAGGTCGCACCGAGCTCGCGGAGCGACTCCACCGACTTCCAGACGGCGCCGCGACTCACGCCCAGCTTTTCGGCGAGCTGCTCTCCGGAATGAAACTCCCCATCCGCGAGCTCCGCGAACACTTTCGCGACCAGCGGCGAGTCACCGTGTGTCGCCTCGGTCGGCATGTCAGGATCGCGACCTGGCAGCGCCGAGGAGCCACAGCCGCCGCGCCCGCGGCTCGGTGCCGGCGAGCATCCTCGCAAGGTTCGCCCGATGCGTGAAGATGATCAGGACGGCGCTGAGCACGGCAAAAACGAGCATCGGCATCCGCGGCGAAACACCACCGGTCCCGGCGACCACGGCGAAGGTCACCGCCCCCAAGATCGATGCGAGCCCGACGAAGCCAAAGAGCATGACCGCCAGCAGCCAGACCACGAGCATCGGAACGAGGAGCATGGGTGAGGCGCCCAGCACTGCGCCCACGACCGTCGCCACACCTTTCCCTCCCCGAAGTCCGTACCAAAGCGGATAGATGTGCCCCAACGTCACCGCGACCCCGCATGCCGCCACGGCCCACACGCTCCACTGCGCGGTCGCCGGCGCGATCCCGGGAATCCGCGCTCCGGCCAGGAGCCCGGTGGCGATCCACCCCTTGCCGATGTCGATCACCAGCACCGACAAGGCGAACAGCTTGCTCTGAGTCCGCAGCGCGTTGGTCGCGCCCGCATTGCCGCTCCCCAGCCGGCGGATATCGACCCCGCCCCGGAGTCTGCCCACCAGGAGGCTCCCCACGATCGAGCCCAGCAGATAGCTGAGCAGAGCCTTGACGAGAAGCTCGGTCACGCGGGCAGGAAGACCTCGGCCAACATACAGCGCACGCTGCCGCCGCCCAGTCTCTCGATGGTCGGGATCGGCACCGCCAGCACCTCATCCGTGCAAGCTGACAATCGGGCGAATGCTTCCGCGGACAGCGCATGCCTCGCCGTCTCCGACATGACGAGCACCCGGTAATCCCCCAGCGCCTCATCCCACGTGCCGAGCTCGAGCATGTTGCCGGCAAAGCGATCCATCTCAGCGTAGCCGAACTCGATGACCTCGCGCCCCGAGGCGCGCAGCCGTTCGACGATTGGCCCGCGATCGGCCGCTACGATCGCCTCCGTTCCGACGATCGCCACCTTCTCACCAACACACATCAGTACGTTGGTGTGGTAGAGCGGCACGCCCGCGCGATCGAAGGCATTGATGAAGATCGGCTCGTAGCCCAGCTCCTTCGCCCATTCCTGCACCACGGCAGCATGCGTGCGTGGGGAGATGCAGGCATAGGCCGTCCGCGCGATGTGGTCCAGCACGAGACTCCCCGTCCCCTCGAGATACCGGCCCTGCTTCTCGTGGGAAGTCAGGTTGAGCAGCCGCGATACCTTGAAGCCGAGTCGCTCGGCCACTTCATCCACGACTTCGCCCCGGCGCTCGTGGCGGCGGTTTTCCGCCTGCATCGGGTAGAGCACGACGGTGCCGTCCTCGTGAAAGCTCACCCAGTTGTTCGGGAACACCGCATCCGGCTTCGGCGGCTCGATTGAGTCCTCCGCGACACAGACTCGCACTCCCTCGCCGGTCAACGCCCCCGCGAGGCCCTCGAACTCCCGGCGGGCGGCCGCAGTCCCCTCGGCGGCATCCGCAGGCTGCTGCTGGAATTTGTTGGTCGCGGCCGTCTCCGGGTTGTACCCGAAGCTGGCGGGCCGAACCATGAGCACCGCCTCGGCGCATTGCCGGCGGGGTGTCTGTCGCTCGGTGGCGGGTACTGCAGTCGGAGTAGCACTGCTCATGGCCCGGCATTGTCTCACGATCGCTGATTGCCAGGCGTGGCACCATGGCGGCGGTCACGGCGGTCGCCACTGAGATGCTGGTGCGGGGTGATCGCACTGGGAAGCCGCTTCGCGCCGTGCATCGTCGGGCTGGTAGTCCTCCTGGTACCCCTGGTGGCACTGGGCGCGTGGCTCGCCTCGCGCGCGCCGGCTCAGCTCCCCGTCAGCTCGAGCTCCTGAAGTACCGGCAGCTCGCAGGTCAGGTCGAGCGCGCGGCCGGTGAGATATCGCTGGCACTGATCGAACGGCACCGGCCGGGCGAACAGGAACCCCTGCGCATAGGGGCAGCCGAGCTGGCGGAGCTTCTCGAGCTGCTGCCAGCCCTCGATGCCTTCGGCCACCACCTCGATGTTGAGATGCTTCGCCATGGCCAGGATCGCTTCCACGATCGCCAGGTCGCTCATGTCCGTGACCAGGTCACGCACGAAGCTGCGGTCGATCTTGAGATAGTCCACCCGCCAGCTCTTGAGGTACGACAGGCTCGAGTAGCCGGTGCCGAAGTCATCTATGGCGATGCGCGTGCCGAGCTCACGCAGGCGCGCAATCGCATCCTGCGATGAGTCGCCGTTACGGCCCTCGCGACGCTCGAACACCGCGCTCTCGGTCAACTCGAGCTGCAGCATGCTGGCGCTCACATGGTGCGTGCGCGTCAGCCGTGCGATGGTCGCGGCGAGGTCAGAACGTTGCAGCTGCACTGCGGAGATATTGACCGCGATGGGAACGACTGTGGCTCCTGAGCCGCGCCAGCGTGCCGCGTCCTCGATGGCCCGTTCCAGTACGAACTCGCCGATGGGAACGATGAGCCCGGTCTCCTCCGCCACCGCGATGAAGCGGTCGGGAGGGACGAATCCGTGGGCCGGATGACGCCAGCGGAGCAAAGCCTCGAGCGCGACGACCCGGTGTGAGGCGATGTCGACGATCGGCTGATAGTGCACGTCGAGCTGCCGCGACTGCAGGGCCGCGCGCAGGCTCGACTCGATGGCGATGCGCTCCTTCAGCTTGCGCTCCATCACCGGGCTGAAGAGCTGGAAGTTGTTGCGGCCGCGATCCTTCGCCTGGTACATCGCCGTATCCGACTGCCGCAGCAGCTCGCCCATGGTCGCGCCGTCGCGCGGAAACAGGCTGACACCGATGCTCGCCGTCGTCACCAGCGTTCTGCCGTCGATGAGAACCGGGGCGCCCAGCGCCTCGGTGACGCGGCTTGCGGTCTCGTTGATCTGCTCCGAGGTGGCGACGGACTTCAGCACTACGATGAACTCATCGCCGCCCATCCGGACCACGATGTCGTCAGTGCGCGTCGTCGCGCGGATGCGCTGCGCCACGGCCTTGAGCAGCTTGTCGCCGGTCTCGTGGCCGCGGGAGTCGTTGATGTGCTTGAACCGGTCGAGGTCCAGGAAGAGGATCGCGAGCATGCTGCCGGTGCGCTGGGCCTCCTCGATCGCGCCAGGCAGGTGCGCCGCCAGAAAGAGGCGATTCGGCAGGCCGGTTAGCTGGTCATGATGGGCCAGGTGATCGAGGTGCTGCTGCTTCTCGAGCAGCTGCGCCTCCACCCGGCGCCGCATGGTGATATCGCGCATCGTCAGGGCATAGAGGTTGCGCTCACCGAGGTCGAGCCGATAGCCGCTGACCTCCACCTGGAGGAAGCGCCCGCTGCGGCAGCGCTGCCCGGTCTCGATGAGCAGCCGCCCGGGCGATTCCGCCAGCTGTGCGAGCAGCGCCTCGGGCGGTCCGCCCTCGTCGCTGAAGATCTGCGACAGCGGCATTGCCTGCAGCTCCTCGAGCCCGTAGCCGAGCGTGCTTTGCAATGCGGGATTGGCATCCACGATGGCGAAGGAGCCGCCATCCACGACGAGCATGCCGAGTGGCGATTGCGAGAAGGCGGCATCGTGCACGCTCTCGGCAGGGGCGTCCGGAAGCCGTCGCGACTGCAGCCAAAGCCGTATGGAGACCGCAAGCAGCCCCAGCGCGAGCACCGCCGATCCCAGAGCGAAGTGGTTCACGAGCACACCCGTCCCCATGCGGCGGCAAGTGTGGCGGAAGCGGAATCGCGGCGTCCGGGAGCACCGCACAATTCCGGGCGGCCTGCATCGGAATAGAGACAAGTGGCTCCTGCCGCGCGCCGAACCGGTCGTTGCGGCAGACCAGATGGAGCCCCAGGCTCAGCCTCGAGGAACGAGCGCCCAGGCCATCCCATCGGGGTCCTGAACCCCCTTGATGACACCGGTGACGCGCAACCCACGGAGGTCTATGACCGCGAGCTCATCACCGCCGCTGACCGCGACGAAGGCGCGGTGGCCAGGTGCGTCCATGAGGATTCCGGCCGCGCCCGCACCCAGGTTCAGCCGCTTGACGATGCCGTGCGTGCGCGCGTCCAGAATGAGCAGGTTATTGGGACTGCCCACGTTCGTCTCCCCACGCTCACCCAGTCCCGAGACGAACACGTACCTGCCATCGGGAGTGAACTTCAGGCGGTTCGCGTTCTGGACGGGAATCGGAAAGGTCTCGGTCGCCTTCCCGGTCGCGACATCGATGACGGTCACCGAATCCACATCGGCGTTCGCCGTCCAGAGCTGCCGGCCGTCCGGCGAGAGGTCGAATCCCTCCGAGCCTTTGCCCGCGGGCACTGTGATCAGCCTTGCGGGTTGGATGATGCTGACAGTTCCGGAGCCCGGATTGGACACGAAGATCTCGTCACTTCCAACCATGATCATGTGGCTCCTGTCCTGGCCGGTACCCATGATCCAATCGATGCGGTGCGTCGCCGGGTTGTAGCGGCCGACGACTCTATTGGTCTCCGCGGTGAAATAAAGCTCCCCGCCCGCGAAGTCCAATCCATGCGTCGAGTGCAGCGGACTGACGTCGATCGGCAACAGCGCTTTCCGGGTCAGCAGATTGACCACCGTGATGGTGTGAAGCTTGCTGCCCGGGCCACCGTAGTTCGACACGTACGCGCGCGTGCCGTCGCTCGAAGCTATGACTTCGTGCGGATCATTGCCGGCGGGAATTCGCGCCAGCACCTTCAGCCGCACCGGATCGATGATCGCGAGTTGCTCGGCGTTGCCCTTTTCGACCACCAGCAATTCCCGCGTGCGCTGCGAAGCCGCCCACCCCGGAGTCGCGACCAGCGCCAGGAAGAGCACAGTTAGTCCGGTGGCCACGGCCAGACGGTTCATGGGACGACCTCGCTGATTCATGGGATGACCTCGATGGCCGAAACTCGCTATAAATCATTAAGTCGGGTAGATTGAAAGAGGTCCCTATCGCGGCCTAAACGAGGAGAAACTCCCGTGAGCTCGACACGTCATCTCTTTCTCAAGGTCGGCGCCGTCACGTTCGCAGCGCTCTTGCTCTTCGGGCAGGGGGCGCCGGCACAGGCTGCTTCGCCCGATGTGGACCAGGCGCTCCAGGCCGCCGCCCACGGGTCCTGGCGGTCCTCGAAAAACATGGCGCGGGACAAGTATCGCCATCCCGTCCAGACGCTCGAGTTCTTCGGCATCAAGCCCGACGACACCGTGGTCGAAGTCCTCCCGGGCGGCGGCTGGTACACCGAGATCCTGGCGCCCTTCCTCAAGGATCACGGCCAGCTGATCGAGGCCGAGGCCCCGGTCGCCGGCACGACGGGCTTCGAGCACAACGGAGCCATACACTTCAATCAGAAGCTCGCTTCGAACCCGGTCTACGGCAAGGTGGCACTCACGCCGTTCGAGCTGCCGGACTACATGTGGCTGGGCGCGCCCAACACCGCCGACATGGTGGTCACCTTCCGCAACGTTCACGACATGATTTTCGAGAACGTGCACGGTGAGACCAGCGATAAGGAGCTGCAGGCTTTCCTGCGCAGTGCCTACACGGTGCTGAAGCCGGGTGGCGTCCTGGGCATCGAGGCGCACCGCGCCGCCCCCGACATGCCGCTCGATCAGGATTTCAAGCTCTCACGCGTGAATCAGGCCTGGCTGATTCGCGAGGCCGAGATGGCGGGTTTCAAGCTGGGCGGGACTTCGGAGGTCAACGCGAATCCCAAGGATGACCGCAGGTCGGACGTGTTCAACTTTCCGCCCTCCGGCAACACGGCCAAATACGTGGCGCTCGGTGAAGCCGACAACATGGTGGTGAAGTTCGTGAAGCCGTCGTTCGGTGGAATGTCCGGGATGTCGGGCATGTGAGCCCGGCCGATCCTTCGGCCAGAAGGCAAGAACCCCCGGAACCTCGCGGCTCCGGGGATTTTCGTTGCCTCAGGGCAATGGACAGTTGAGCGCGCCACCGGCAAAGCCCGAGCTCGAGGAGCTGCCGGTCGCCGCGGTGCCATCGTTCTGCCAGGCGAGCGCACAGGACAGGAGCCCGCCGAGGCTCTCCGAGCTTGTGGTCGTCTTCGTGACGCTGTAGAGGCCGCTCTTGCATTCCGATGTGTCCGTGGCACAGAGGTTCTTCGTGATCGGCGTGTACGAGCCCCCCCCTACCGTGGTTCCGGAAGCCGGGTAGGCCGTGTAGGTCGGGTAGCCGGTGTCCCACGCCAGGGCCTGGGTCGCCCAGTTCCAGAAGAACACTCCGCCAATCCACTGATTATTGGAGTTGCCGGCCCAGGCGGCGGGGGTGCCGAGGGTGACGGTCGTGCCATTGGTGACCAGGCTGGGGTAATAGGAGTACGCCCAGACGAGATCGGCCGCCGCGCCCGCGGTCAGCTTCGTGGTGGCCGTCGAGCCCAGCTCGTTGGCCTGGCTGCTGCCGAACTCTCCCCAGCCGAGCTTCGCATTGGGGAAGACCGAGTGCAGGTTGTCGAACATCTGGTCGACCAGCTTCGGATTGTGGGCCCAGATCTCGGGATTGCCGTCGCAGCCGCTCGAGCCGTCATACCAGGAGTAGTAGCTCACGATGACATAGTCGACGCCCTGGCTGAAGGGCAGCACGTTGCTGTATTGGCCGCCGGGAGTGCCCCCATAGGTGGTCATTGCATTGAGATCGGCGATCGAAGTCAGCGTCTTGCCGGTGGTGCCCTGCCCGAGCACGAAGTTCTGCAGCCAGTTGTTGGTCTCGTTGAGGCCATTGACGCCGCCGCCATCGATGGAGTTGTCGGCCGGACAGTACGTCAGGGTGAGCGCCACCTTGTTGTTCACGTTGGCCGTTTTGACGATGAGATACGTGTCGGCGAGCATCTCGGCAATGGTGTCCGGCGTGGTCGCGGGATACTCGAACTTATTGCTGCCGCTGCCTTTCGACGTCCACTTGATGGCGTTGCCCGCGAAATCGGTCGTCGCGTACCACTGCGTGGACGGATTGACGCCCCAGCCGCCGTTGCAGCTCGGGGGGGAGCCTTTTTGGGCGCCGTACTGGCCGCTGCCGGGATAGCCGCCGACCGAGGAGTACAGCCAGTTACCGTTGATCTCGTTGCCGATCTCCCAGATGTCGACGTTGCCGCCCAGGTTCGAGACGTAGCCGTACCAGCGCGCCCAATTCTCCACCGGGCCGAGACACCCCATGCTGCTGGAATCGGAAGGTTCCGCCATCAGCTCCACGCTGGCGCCCGCATTCGTATGCAAGCCGTGCAGGTCGGCGTACACATTGGTGTAGGCGAGAGTGTCCCCGGACGGGACCAGCTGCGAGTCATCCCCGGCGCCGGACCACGGGATCTGCTGCGGGGTCGCGTTCTGCACGAACGTGGCGCTGACATTGGGCAGGTTCGGGAAGGCGGCTGCGATGGCGAGCACGTTTGCCCGCATGTTGCTGCCCGTTGTCGCATTGGCCGCGCTTTGCGGAGAAGTGACGATGCGGGCGGCATAGACGGTACTGGCCGCCGTGTTCCCCGCGCTCGGCAGCAGTGCCAGTCCCGCGGTCACCCAGCTCAAGTACGTATTCTTTTGGGTATTCTGATCCGCGCCCTTGGTGCCCAGGGTCAAGGACACGCTGTCGCGGATATCGTGATCGTCCGTGATGGTGACGCCGCGCAGCAGCGAGGCCGGGGTCGTGATGTTCTGAGCACCGGACTGGCCGAACGCCAGGCAGGCCATCAGGGCGGTGACCGTCTTCTGGAATCTCATGGGGTCTCCTCGGGTGGGTTAGTCGGATCACCACTGTCCCCGCACGCCTACCGTGTAGCTGCGCTCGGAGAAGCTCGCATGCCCCTCCTGGCTGGGCCATACCAGGTAGTACCGCTGGTACTCGTTGGTGAGATTGCTCCCGTTGACGTACACCGTGGCGTACTTGCTCAACGTGTATTGGATCGACGCGTCCAGGTACTCCTGTGGCGCCTGGTACATCTCCAGGCCGGCGATGCTCCCCACGTCGTTCTCCACCGCCCGCTTGGAGCGATAGTTGTATGCCGCGCGGACCTGGAAGCGCTTGCTCTGGAACCACAGGATGAAGTTCCCCGATTCGGTGGAGTTGTCCTGGAACGGGATCTGGCGCCCGGCGAGATCGGTCTGTCCCGTCTTGCTCGGCGCATACGTAGCGTTGAACTCCATGCCGGTGTAGCGCAGAAGTCCCGGAAGGAACGTGAATCCCTGGCGGTAGTCGAACTCCGCGCCCTGGATGCTGTTTCCGGTCCCCTGCACCGGCTCGACGATCGTGATGCAGCGATGCCGCACGACGCCGTCCTCGTCCGGCAGATTGCAATTCTGCACGTTGCCGTTCTCGATGAAGCTGCGCACGTCGATGCGGAACACCTCGAAGTCGACCATGCTCACGGGATTGATGTAGTACTCGAGCGAGGCGCCGTAATTGGTGGAGCGCCACGGGTCGAGATTCGGGTTGCCGTTGGAAGCTCCCGCGGCGACCTCATACAGCTGAATCGGCGGCCCGCCGGGGTTGCTGGGATTCTTGACATACGCCAGCGCGTAGTTCAGTGACAGGCCGCCGCCCCAGGTCTGCAGGTCGAGCGGCTGCATGTTCTTCGAAGCGGCGAGGCGAAGCGTCAGCTTGTCGGTCAGGTCCAACGCGAAGTTGAGATCCGGCAGGACGTCGTCGTAACCCCGCCGGGTATCCGTGATGCCCACGTCGGGGGAGTTGTCGCCGTACAACCCCGGCGCGCCGTCCAGATGCTGGGTGATATCCAGGTTCGTGCGAATCACGCGCACGCCCACGTTGCCCGTGTAAGTCATGCCGGCGATGTCGTTGGCAAAGTCGGCCTGCAGATAGCCCGACGTCTCCTTCATCCACACCGCCCAGGTATCGCCCGGATCCTCCTGGGTCGTGGTATCGGGATAGAGCGACTTCCAGAATCCCCAGATATTGTCCATGGCGGAGGGATTGACCGCCCAGAAGTTGATCCCCGAGTTGAGAATATTGGTGTATTCCCGCCAATTGCCCGACAGCGGCGACGGAGTGTTCGCCATTTGTTGCGCCGATATCGGGCCGGCGCGGAAATAGCCCTCTGCGTTGCCGGCGGAGCACCCGCCGCCGTTGCCGTCGCCGCCCAGGATCACGTCGGCGCCGACGTAGCGCACCAGGCATCCGTTCGGGTCGCTCGCGCCGATGCCTCCGTACACGGGGGTGACCAGCGTATACCCATAGTTATTGGCGGTATGGATGCTGTTACGCACGCCGAAATCCAGGTGAAAGCCGTGCCGAAGGTCGTAATGTCCGTCGAAGCGCAGCGCTGTGATTGCTGCACTGGCGGTGGTGTCATCACCGGAGGATTCGATCGTCTTGAACGACCAGGCGTTGGGGTTGGCGAGATTGGCGGCCACCGATGGCGGCGTGGTGACCGTCAAATAGCGGCCGGTGAGGTTCGCGATGATCGGATCCGCGTCCTCCGGAAGTCCGAGCGGGTTGAATACGCGGTCTCCGCCCAGCTGGGACGGGTAGACGAAGGTGCCGCAGGGCAGAGAGACCCCGGCATTCAGCTGATTGGGCCAGAGGCACCCATCGGAATCGGCGATCTCCATGTCGGTCTCGAGATACGACTGGCTCGCGGTCTCGCGGATGCCACGGAGGCTCCCCCTGAAGTTGCCGCCATTGTTGAAGTCGATCTGCAGATTGGCATTCTGCGAGGTGGAACCGGTACTCTCGAGCTGCGAGTACGATTCGACGTCTCCCGGCCATTTCTCGTAGACCTGGGTGGTATAGATCTGCGACCCGCCCCAACCCGGGTTGGCGCCGCCGCCCGGCGCCGGCGTGTTGTATTGTCCCAGGCTCGTGGCGCCGGTGTTCTTCGACTGCAGCGGCACGTAGGTCGCGCCCTGCCAGTCGGTGGAATCGAACTGGATGCCGACGACGCGGTTGTATTGCCGCTGCTGCGCGTAGAAGTAGTCGCTGGTCAGGGTGAACCCGTCTCCCAGGTCCGCCTGGAACGAGGCATTGCCGGCTTCGCGCTTGCGCTCGATGCTGGTGTCGTACAGGCCGATGTTCTGGCTTCCCATGAACACTTCATTGGTCTTGCCGTCGCCGTTCACGGCGACGCTGCCGTCGGGGTTCTGCACGATCCGGGAAGGAATCGGCAGGCCGTTCCAGGCCGCCACGAAGCCGGAGTAGTTACCGGGAGAGGTGTTGTTGATGGCGGCCGTCTCACCGTTGAGGATGACGCCATACTGGTCGAGGCCTTCACTCGAGCCTGCGTTGATACCGTCGCTTTGCGGGCCGTTCCGCGTGGTATCGGAGTAGTCGCCCGAAACGAGCAGACCCCAGCGGCCATCACCGTTGAACGACACCAGGCCGCTGGCCTCCGGTCCCGTTTTGTTGGTGACGCTGCCGCGTTCGCCGTCGGCGTTGTAGCTGAATGTAAATCCGTGCGGCAGATCCCAGGGTCGAAAAGTGTGCAGATCGAGCGATCCGCTGATGCCGCCCTCGGTCTGGCTTGCCGTGGGCGACTTGATGACGTCCACCTGGTTGAATAGCGTCGCTGGCAGTGTTTCGAAGTCGGGTTGCTGCGATGTGATCTGGTCCGGCGTGATGAATACCTCGCCGTTCAGCATGCTGCCGACCTGAGGCAGGCCGCGCACGTCCACCTCGGTACCCTCGCCACCGTTGCGGTCTATCTGCACGCCGGTAATGCGCTGCAGGGCGTCGGTGATGGTCGTATCCGGCAATTGGCCGATGCTCTCGGCCGAGATGCTGTCCTGGATGTCCGGAGCGAGGCGCTTCAGGTCGATGGCGCGCATCTGCGAGGCGCGCACTCCGACGACGGTGACCGTGGACAGGACCGTTTCCTGGTCGCCGCTGCCCGTGGCGTTTGCCTTGGCTGTCGGCGGCGGCGTCCCGGCATCCTGTCCCGCGGCAGTTGCCGCCATGGCGGCAAACAGCGCCATGGATACGGCAATGGATACGGGATGCTTGCGATATGGGCTGGACACGGGCTTTACCTCAGATGGGCATGCGCCACGGCTGCTACTCCGTATCCGTGACCTTGCTGGCGTACTCGAAGCGACCCGCCTCACGTCCATCGCGGCTCGCGAGCGCGAGAGTCAGGATCTGCACCGGCAGGATCTCCAGAATCGGCCGTACCTCGGGGTCGCACGCCGGAATGCGCAGAGCCGGCGCGCTCGATTCATTGCCGATCTCATCGCAGCGCCAGCCGGCCGCCCGCAGCTGCGTGACCAGTCGCCGATTCAGGTCTCGAGTCGGCTCATCGCCCGCAAAGACGAGCGTCAGGATGTCGTTGCGCAGCATTTCCATCGGCCCATGCCGCAGCGCCGCGCTGCTCATGCCTTCCGCGGGGAACCGCGCCGACTCCTTCGTGATCAGGGCGCCGGTACCGGCTGCCGCCAGCGATCGGCCGCGGCCTGTCAGGAACAGATGGCGGATGCCCTGAAGCTCGCCCGCGAGTGCCGCGGCGTGTGATCGCCAGTCGGCGAGGTACTCGCGAGCGAGGAGCGCTGCCGGCTCGAGTCCGCGTAGCGTCGTTTTTTCGTCAGCGCCCGCGAAGACGCCGGCCAGCCACTGCAGCGCGAGAAGCGCGGCCACGTAAGTCTTGCATGAGACCGAGAACTCGGGCCCGGCTTGAGTCAGGAGTGACAGGCCCGCGGCCCGCGCGAGCGGACTGTCCTCCGTGTTGGTCACCGCGAGAAGCGGCGCCTGGCGATTGACCTCGATGAGACGGAGAATCTCGGCGCTGCCGCCCGACTGTGAGACGACAACGAGGAGCGTCTCGCGGTCGCACAACGCCTGGCCATAATGGATGAGCTCGGCCGTCTCCAGGACGATCGGGCTCATGCCGGCCTCGATCAGTGCCAGGTCGAGGACGTGCAGGGCGTGGTGGGAAGATCCCATGCCGGTCAGCACGATGCGCTTCCATGAGCGCGCACCGATGAACTCACACGCCGCACGCCAGCGGCCCGCCGCCGCATGCCAGTCGAGTGTGGCCTCGAGCGCCGCCGGCTGCGCCATCAGGTCGCGGAAGTACCGGCCCTGGATCACATCGGTGTTGGCGCTCAGCATGAGGTGACCGTCCTTCCGAGGCGATGCAGCCAGACCGCCGACGCGCCCACCAGCGGCGTCGCCGCCCCAAGGGCCGCCGGCGCAATCTCGACGCGATCTGCGGGCACCAGCCCGCAGCTCTCGCTCACGACCCGGCGGATCACCGGCAGGAAGAGGTCGAGGCTCTCCATGACACTGCCGGCGAGGACGATCATCTCGGGGGCATACAGGGTGATGAGGTTGGCGATGCCGAGGCCGAGATAGCGGCCTTCCCGTTCCACCTCTCCAGTGGCCAGCGGATCGCCGGAGCGGGCCGCCTCGCACACCTTTTGGGCGGTCAAACCCTTCCTGGTGGGATCCTCTCGTGACACACGCTCGGCCATGGCCGGTCCCCGCGCGAGCACTTCCCAGCATCCGCGGGCTCCGCAAAAGCATTGCGGTCCGGAGTCGTCGATGACGTGATGGCCGACTTCGGGATGTGCGCCGCCCACGCCGCGATAGAGCGAGCCATTCAGCACGATTCCTCCGCCGATGCCCGTGCCGACGGTCACGCAGATCAGGCTGCGCTTGCCTCGGCCCGCTCCCCACTCCGCTTCCGCGAGCGCCGCGGCATCCGCGTCGTTTTCCATCGCCACCGTGACACCGAAACGCTCGGCCAGCGCGCGCACTGGATTGGCGCCGCGCCAGCCCGGCAGGAATTCGACGACTCCTATTTCGCCGCTGAGGGGATCGACCGGGCCGGTGCATCCGATGCCGATCCCGTGGAGTCCCACTCCGGTGCGCAGGCGAAGCGCCTCGAGCGCCAGCGCGATGCGCTCGCAGCCGCGGGCAAATCCCTCGACGGCCGCGGTGGGCATTTCCTCCCGATCGAGGAGCTCGCCGCGGTCATCTACGAGTCCGACTGCGATCTTCGTACCGCCGATGTCGACGGCTCCCGTCGCGGTGCTTTTGCCGCGCATTCACGCCCCTCTTGGATCTTGTCATGACATCCTATCATCATATGTATATTGGATCAAATGGCCGTGTCGCCCTGCCATCATAGAATCGTATGTCTATGAGATGATTGGGGACGCCCTTCAGGACCACGGCCTCATGCAACGCAAGACTCACGCGAGAGAGGAGCGTTCTTCGGTGCTCGATCTGCAGATCGACACCCACAGCTTCGTCCCCTATTACCAGCAGATCGTCGACCAGGTCCGCGCCCTGATTCGCTCGGAGGCGCTGCGCGAGGGCGATGTCTTCCACTCCGAGGGGGAGGTCGCGAGCTCCCTCGGCATCAGCAAGATGCCAGTCCGGCAGGCTTTCCTCAAACTGCGCTCGGAGGGATTGCTGGTCATCGAGAAGGGCAAGCGTCCGGTCATCGGCTCGAGCCACGTGCCGTGGAATTTCCAGGAGCTGCGCGGGTTCACCGAAGAGATGCGCCGCCGGGGGCTGGTGCCGTCCGCGAAGGTGTTGAACCTGAAGCGCGGACCCGCGGACGCCGAAGTCGCCCAGGCGCTGCACTTGAGCGCCGGCGATCCGATCTTCACGTTATATCGGCTGCGCTATGTCAACAATGAGCCGGTCGCCCTGGTCACCAGTCACATGCCCGCGGTCGTGTTTCCTGATCTCGACCGCCAGCGCCTGGAAAAGGCGTCCCTCTATCAGCTCTTCGAAAAGACGTACCACCGCAAGCTGAGCTGGGCCGAGGAGGAGATCGGCGCCATCAACGCGGATGAGACCCAGGCTCGGATGCTGCAGACCTCGCCCGGGGCGGCGTTGCTCTTCATCCGTGAGACCACTTACGATCTGCGGCGCACACCCATCGAGCACAGTCACTCGTTCCTGCGCGCCGATCGCTACCGGGCAACCGTCGTTTCGGTCCGCAAGCGCTGAGCTACCGGGTCAAAGGCACTATCAGCGCCTCCATTCCCCATTTCTCCGTCACGGGATCGAGGTGCGACTCGTACCCGTAGTATCGACCGCTGAAGATGTGTTGGAACAGGCAGGCGCGCCCGTCCGCCTGCACCGGGTTGCCCGCGACCGGCAGGAAATGACCGTCGGGCCGATCCGCGTGGAACACTTTGACTTCCCAGGCGCCGCTTTGCGTCTTGCCGTAGCGGTTGGGATAGATTTCCGTCGCGAGATAGTAAGTGCCTTTGCCACCCGGACCGCCCCTGGGGACGTACAACAGGTTCGGCGCCGCGACGGTTTCGGTCGAGTGAAGCAGCAGCCTGTCGGGGGCGGTGGCGAGATCCGCGATGCGCCTGGCGCTTCGCGCCACGATGTCGAAATAGTCGCTGTCGTTGCCGCGATAAAATATCAGGAAGAACCTGCCGCTCACCGGATCGTGGAAGAGGTCCGGATTCTGGTTGCGCTCGTTCGGCACCGCCTGCACCAGCGTCTTCGCTTCAGTCAGATGAATGCCGTCCCTCGACGTGGCCAGCACGATCCGGCTGCTCGGCGTGTCGTAATCCCGCGTAATGGCGAAATACAGCAGCCCGCTCGCATCCCGCAGCGCGGACGTCCACCGCGCGTTGAGCCAGAGGGGGTTCTTGGCGTATTTCGTCCAATGGACGAGATCGTTGCTGCGGGCCAGTCCCGTACCCCGGCCGTTGTTGAGACCATACCAGCCCCAGTACCTGAATCCATCGCGATTCAATTCCAGGACCGAGAGGGTATGAGGCTGCTGATCGCCTTCCCACGATTGAGTGTTGGGCAGAATGGGCCGCGGCTTCGGCAGGTTGAAGTAGCGTACCTCAGCCGCTCCTGCGGCAGCCGCGCCGCCCAGACATATCAGGCCCAGGACGATGACGTGATGGCTCAACCGGAACAGGGTCGGTCCCCCTTCTTCCGATCGCCGATCACGGCGTTCGCGATGAGCGGCTTTGCCCACAAGCCGACGCTCAACACGCAACCGAATGTCACATAGAGAAGCAGCATCCCGGCGCGCAGGCCGTAGGCGTCGCCCAGGCGGCCGATCACCAGGGGCACCAATGCGCCGCCCATGATTCCGGTGCAGAGGATTCCGGCAAAGGGACCGTGGTGCGAGGGCACGGAGTTGAGCGCCAGGGACACGAGAGTCGGCCACATGATGGACGCGAAGAGGCCGATGCAGGGGAACGCGATGAGCGCTACCTTGGAGGGCCCGAACAGCGCCAGGGTGAGCATGACGAGCGCGCCCGCGGCGAATCCGAGCAGCACGCGCCGGCTGTCGAAGAGCTTGAGGAGCACCATGCCGACGAGGCAGCCGGCCGTGAGCAGGCCCCAGAAACGGGACACAGCCTGCGCGCCGACGACATGCGGATCGAAGCCGTGATATTGGTAGAGGAACTGCGACATCCAGTCGGCCGTGCCCTGCTCGCACCCGACATAGGCCACGACGCAGAGGAAGTAGAGCCATACGACCGGCTGTCGGAGCAGCGCGCCGTACATGCTCAGCGTGCCGGCCGATTCCTCTGCTGTTCTCTCGACGCGGGGCAGCCGAAGCAGCGCGACGAACGCCGCCATGAGCACGGTGCCGGCGGCGAACAGCCAATACATCGAGACCCAGGGCAGGCTCGCGGGCGTGACTCGAGCGAGCCATGCGATGAGCGGGCTGCCCGTGCGATGGGCATCGAGGTGGGTCACCACATACGAGTAGACCAACGGACTGACGAACGAGGCCGAGCCGAACACGAGCTGCGCGAAGGCGGAATAGAACGCAAAATGCTCCTCACCTCCGGCGACCCGCAGCAAGGGATTGATCGCCACCTGCAGGGCCGCCATTCCCGCCCCCATGACGAACAGCGAGGCGATGGCCGCGAGGTAGGTGGGATGCAGGCCGAAGCTCGCGGCGCCTGCGGTCCCGGCGAGAAACGCGATCACCATCACCGTCTTGTCGCCCCAGCGCTCGACCAGGAAGCCGGCCGGAATCGACATCACGCCGTAGGCGATGAAGAATGCGAACGGCAGCACCGCGGCCATCGCCAGGGACACATGAAAGCCGCTGATGATGTCAGGAACCAGGGGACCCAGGATGTTCGTCAGGAACGAGATGACGAAGAAGATGAGAAGGATCAGCCCGACGATCGAGTAGTTGCGCTGCATGGCCGTGACTCGTCAGTGGCGCCATTCCAGGACCACGCCGTCCCAGGCCGGGACCTCCACGCTCCAGGCAGCGCCGGTGCGTTTCAGGGCGCGGGCGGAAGGGTCGTCGCCGAGCGCTTTCAGCGTGTGCGCGGGCAGCGTCGTCGATAGCAGAGCCCGATGCGGCTCACCACTGTGGTTGACCAGGACGAAGTACCCGTGGCCGCCGGCATCGAGCGCCGTCGCCTCCACCACCGGTTGATCGGTTGTTACGAGGGGCCGCACGCCGCTCCAGGCCAGCAGGGAGCGATACAGGCGATACGGGGTCTCCCCCGCATCGAAAGCCATGGGGCGATTCCCCAGGTACGCTTCCAGAGGATAGGCCGACAGCAGTGTCCGCCCTTGCCCGAGCCTGTTGGCAACCAGGGCGGGCCGGCCGCTCTGGTCGACTGCGATGACTTCTCCGCCGCCGACCTCGAGTCCGGTACCCCAATACTTCGCCTCGCTGTCCGGTGCGGAAAAATGGAAGGTCTCGCCCGGCGTCAAATCGCCGAAGGCTTTGACTACCCGGAGCGTGACATCGGACACCGGGATCGAGTCCGTCATCCGTGCGCCAAAGAGCTGCGTCATCTGCGGAACTGCCGCATCGGCCGACAACGATGCGTACAGCACACCGCCCTGCTTCACATAGTTTGCCGCCCTCGCCCAGAAGTCGGTGTGGACGTGCACGGAAATCGGATCCGTCGCGGTGAGCGGCGACGGCAGCAATACGATCGGGTACTTCGTCCAGTCCGCCAACTCACGCGGCATCGCCGGCTTCAATCCCGCCTGGTGCGCCAAGATGAAGGAGGAGAGCACGGCGCTCATCAGCCATTGGTTGCCCTGATAGGGTGACGGCGCCTGTCCATTCACCGCGCCGCCCTCTACCTGCGACACGTATGGAAGTACCGCAGGTCCGGTAAGGCCGAAGTGCTGCTGATCGCCGGGGATGTGGGACCACTCGTCCGGGATCACGATCGCGGCGTCCGCGCGCGCCGGAGCGATACCGTCCAGATTCATCTGACCCACGACCTGCTCGAACTTCTCGAAGGCCGCGCCCTGGGGACGGACCTTGCGGTCCCACGTCGTCAGTCCGAATTGCGTCTCGTGCGCGGAACGCAGATAAGGAACCTGACGATATAGCTCCGGGGCGGCGTCGGTGTAGCACCACAGGAGGAAGCCGTTGGCGCCCGCACCGAGGGCGGAGTAGAGGCTGGCCCGGTCGAAGTCGACGATCTTCTCCGGTGCGTACTGGGCGGATGAGGCGCCGAGCTCCTGCATCATCACGGGCTTGCCCGCCCCTGCGCTCAGCGTCGTTTCGAACGCGGCGCCATACGTGCCGCGCTGCGACACCATGGCGTCGGGAAACAGCTCCGGCGTGTAGATGGTGTAGGGGTGGACGCTGAAGAAGTCGACGTCATCCGCGATCGTGTCCGGGCGGAAGGGACCATGCTCCATGTCCTGCGTGCTGACTCCGACGACGATCGGGTGCAGCCTGTCGTACTTGCGGATGCCGTAGGCGATGAGGCGCGTCCAATTGACCGCCATAGCGTCGCTGACGTTGTCGGAGATCCAGAAGGGCGGCTCATCGGTGAGGTCCCAGGCGATGATGGCCGTCTCATGGCCATAGCGGCGGCCGAATTCCTCGGCGAGGTTGGTCTCCCAACGCAACATGTCGGGGTCGGACTGCGGATCGCGTCCCATGCGCCACGGGACGTCCCACCACGCTTCGCCGATTTCACCGCCGATGAAGAGCGACGGATGCAGATAGAGATGGTAGCGATGCGCCAGCGCGACCAGGTGGTCCAGCTGTTGGAACGCCCGCGGGTTGTAGTCGCCGGGCCGGGGCTCGAACCAGGCCCACATCAGATCGAGGCGCACGGTGTTGAAGCCCAGGTGCGCCATCTGCGCGAAGTCGGCGTCGATGTCCTTTTCGTCGCCGGCCAGCGGCCAGTGCAGCGCCGTTTTCGCGGGCACCCATTGCGCGCCCACGGGGATGAAGCGGTGGCCGTTGCGGGAGAAGTAATTGCCGTCGAGTCGCACGGCCGGAAGGGGCCGCGCCGTCGATTCGTCCCGGGCGCCCGCAGCATCGGACATCAGCAGCCACCAGGACAGCGCCAGCAGCGCTGCCCGCGCAAACGATGCTCTTCTTGGACCGAGCAATGCCCCTCCGCCTGCTGATTGAGCGGCGGGGATTACACGTCATAGCATCATATGATGTCAAGATGAGACGCTGGCCCTCCCGGGCCCCAAAAAGCAAAAACCCCCGGAACCTCGCGGTTCCGGGGGTTTTCCCGTTAGGACCCTGGCAGTGACCTACTCTGGCATGCCTGAAAGGCACACTACCATCGGCGCAGAGCGTTTTCACTTCCGAGTTCGGAATGGGATCGGGTGGTTCCCGCTCGCTATTGCCGCCAGGGAAACTGTTTGAGGTTCGAGGAGCCGGTGTTGCCACCGGCTCCGCGCGCCTCCAATTCGGTTCGTTTCGTTTCCGACGCCTGTCGCGTTCGAAAAATGCTCATCCATGTCGCTATGGCCTACGGCCATAGCGAAGCTCCATTACATCATCCTCTCGCGGACAGACCGCTTGAGGTTATATGGTCAAGCCTCACGGGCAATTAGTACTGGTTAGCTGAAGCCATTACTGGCCGTACACACCCAGCCTATCAACCAAGTAGTCTTCTTGGGCCCTTTAGGGGAGTCGAGCTCCCAGGGAGATCTAATCTTGAGGGGGGCTTCCCGCTTAGATGCTTTCAGCGGTTATCCCGTCCGCACATAGCTACCCGGCAGTGCCACTGGCGTGACAACCGGAACACCAGAGGTGCGTCCATCCCGGTCCTCTCGTACTAAGGACAGCTCACTCTCAAATCTCCAACGGCTACGGAAGATAGGGACCAAACTGTCTCACGACGTTTTGAACCCAGCTCGCGTACCACTTTAATCGGCGAACAGCCGAACCCTTGGGACCTGCTACAGCCCCAGGATGTGATGAGCCGACATCGAGGTGCCAAACTCCTCCGTCGATGTGGACTCTTGGGAGGAATAAGCCTGTTATCCCCGGAGTACCTTTTATCCGTTGAGCGATGGCCCTTCCATACAGAACCACCGGATCACTATGACCTGCTTTCGCACCTGCTCGACTTGTCAGTCTCGCAGTCAAGCACCCTTATGCCATTGCACTCTGAAGCGCGATGACCGACCGCGCTGAGGGTACCTTTGCACTCCTCCGTTACTCTTTGGGAGGAGACCGCCCCAGTCAAACTACCCACCATACAGTGTTCCCGACCCGGATTACGGATCTAGGTTAGAACTTCGATATTATCAGGGTGGTATTTCAACGTTGCCTCCACGCGAGCTAGCGCCCACGCTTCAAAGGCTCCCACCTATCCTACACAGACAAGAGCAAAGTTCAGTGTAAAGCTGTAGTAAAGGTTCACGGGGTCTTTCCGTCTTTCCGCAGCTACGCCGCATCTTCACAGCGATTTCAACTTCACTGAGTCTCGGGTCGAGACAGCGGGGCCAGCGTTACGCCATTCGTGCAGGTCGGAACTTACCCGACAAGGAATTTCGCTACCTTAGGACCGTTATAGTTACGGCCGCCGTTTACCGGGGCTTCGATCAGCAGCTTCGCCTTACGGCTAACCGCATCAATTAACCTTCCGGCACCGGGCAGGCGTCAGACCCTATACATCCACTTTCGTGTTAGCAGAGTCCTGTGTTTTTGGTAAACAGTCGCAGCCCCCGATTACCTGTGACCATAACCAGCTCAGGGAGTAAATCCCCTCACCAACTATGGCATACCTTCTCCCGAAGTTACGGTATCAATTTGCAGAGTTCCTTAACCCGAGTTCTCTCAAGCGCCTTAGGAGATTATCTCCTCACCCACCAGTGTCGGTTTACGGTACGGTCAACTCCAACCTGAAGCTTAGAGGCTTTTCCCGGAAGCGTGGCATCAATCACTTCGGAGACCGAAGTCTCCTCGCACTCAGCTCTCGGGGATAACGACCCTCCGGATTTTCCGGGAGAGTCCCCCTACGACCTTGGACGGCACTGCTGCCGCTGATCTAGCCTTCTCCGTCACCCCATCGCAGTTGGAATCGGTGCAGGAATGTTAACCTGCTTTCCATCGACTACACCTTTCGGTCTCGCCTTAGGAACCGACTCACCCTCAGCCGATTAACGTAGCTCAGGAAACCTTGGGTTTTCGGCGAGCGGGTTTTTCACCCGCTTTAACGTTACTCATGTCAGCATTCGCACTTCTCATACCTCCAGCATGCCTCGCAGCACACCTTCGCAGGCGTAGAGAACGCTCCCCTACCGCGTGACGATCCGAAGACCGCCACACCCATAGCTTCGGTGCTCGGCTTAGCCCCGTTAAATCTTCCGCGCGAGCCGACTAGACCAGTGAGCTATTACGCTTTCTTTAAAGGATGGCTGCTTCTAAGCCAACCTCCTGGCTGTCTATGCCTTCTCACATCGTTTACCACTTAGCCGAAACTTTGGGACCTTAGCTGATGGTCTGGGTTGTTGCCCTTTTCACGACGGACGTTAGCACCCGCCGTGTGTCTCCCGAGTATTACTTCAGGGTATTCGGAGTTTGCATGGAGTTGGTAGGCCGAGATGGCCCCCTTCTCCAAACAGTGCTCTACCCCCCTGAGTATTCACTCGAGGCACTACCTAAATAGCTTTCGGGGAGAACCAGCTATCGCCAGCCTTGATTAGCCTTTCACTCCTATCCACAACTCATCGACGCACTATTGCAACAGTGGTTCGTTCGGACCTCCAACCAGTGTTACCTGGTCTTCATCCTGGTCATGGATAGATCGACTGGCTTCGGGTCTATTCCCAGCGACTAAAACGCCCAATTAAGACTCGGTTTCCCTACGGCTCCCCTATTCGGTTAGCCTCGCCACTGAAAATAACTCGCTGACCCATTATACAAAAGGTACGCCGTCACCCCTTGCGGGGCTCCGACTGCTTGTACGCATACGGTTTCAGGTTCTATTTCACTCCCCTCACCGGGGTTCTTTTCGCCTTTCCCTCACGGTACTGGTTCACTATCGGTCGGTAGAGAGTATTTAGCCTTCGAGGATGGTCCCCCGATGTTCAGACAAGATTGCACGTGTCTCGTCCTACTCTTTGTCGCTCACAGGATTGTGTTTTCGTGTACGGGGCTATCACCCGCTGTGGCCGGACTTTCCAGACCGTTCCACTAACACTCACCCGATTACCACGACTGGGCTGGTCCCCGTTCGCTCGCCACTACTAAGGGAATCTCGGTTGATTTCTTTTCCTCCGGTTACTGAGATGTTTCAATTCACCGGGTTTGCTCCCGACACCTATGGATTCAGTGCCGGGTACCCTGGCAAGCCAGGGTGGGTTTCCCCATTCGGAAATCGTCGGGTCAAAGCTTGTTTGCCAGCTCGCCGACGCTTATCGCAGGCTACCACGTCCTTCATCGCCTTCTACCGCCAAGGCATCCGCCATATGCGCTTACTCACTTGACCATATAACCCCAAGGAGTCTGGGGATATGGAGCTGATTCACATTTATGCGAACGCGACATTTTCAAGCTCGAGAATCAAATCAAATCAACTCAACTCATTTCGCTTGAAAACTTAGCGTCAAAAACAAAACTTACCGGATTGTT
>CAWACM010000013.1:0-580550 GCA_963780455.1 uncultured Pseudomonadota bacterium | reverse complement strand
CTTGTTGAACCCGAAGCCGGTGCCATTGGAGTCCGGCTACCGCCTGCTGGTCGGGCGCGAAACCCACCGCTTCGCACCCATCGAGCGTCGTGTTCCGGTACGGCCTCGCCGCAGCGGTGGCGGTCCTGACGGTTGCCGGGCTCATCGGCGGTCTTCCCACCGCAATGCGCTGCTGGCGCGGATCCAGGGAATCCAGCAGACCGTCGCCGCGATCATGCGCGGCGATCTCAGCCACCGGCTCGAGGTCGCTCCGCGCCGATGAGCTCGACACGCTGGCGCAGACGATCAACCGGCTGCTGGAGCAGGTCGAGCAGCTCGTGCACGGCATCGGGAATGTCTCCAACTCCATTGCCCACGACCTGCCACTCCGCTCGCGGAGCTGCGCTCACGCCTCGAGGGCTGGCGCTCACGCGCCCGCCGGCGGATGAGACGTTTACGGAGGTCGATGCCGCGGTGGCCGATGTCGACGGCGTGACCGCATCTTCAATGCCCTGCTGCGGCTCGCCGAGATCGACTCGGGGCTGCGCCGCTCCAACTTCGTGGCCACCGATGTCACCGATATCGTCGCCCGGGCGGTCGATTTCTATCTCCCGGCGGCGGAGCTCAAGGGGCACACCCTCTCCTTCCGCGATCCCGGCCCGGTCTGGGCGCGGTGCGATCGGTGTTGCTCGCCCAGGCGGTCAACAACCTCATCGACAACTCGCTGAAGTTCGTCGCCGCGGGCGGCCATATCGGCATCGAGTTGGTGTATCCGAGCGAGGAGTCGCTCGCCGTGGTGGTGGCCGATGACGGTCCGGGCATTCCGGAGCGCGACCGGCCGAAGGCCGCGGAGCGCTTCTTCCGCGGCGATGCCAGCCGCGGCACCCCGGGGGTGGGGCTGGGCCTGAGCCTGGTGCAGGCCATCGCCAAGCTGCACGGCGGCTCGCTCGAGCTCGGCGACAACGACCCCGGCCTGCGGGCGAGCATGATCATCGAGCGCGGCGCGAGACCATCGGGCACGGCCCCCGAGCAACATCATGTCGGTGTCGGCGAGCCGCGGCACGATGTCGAGACCACTGCCTGAGAAGGCGCCAACACGGCGCCACGGGCGCCGGCACCACGGAGTCGAGCAGTGCCTAGCTTCTTCATCGAGCGCCCGGTTTTCGCGTGGGTCATCGCCATCCTGCTGTGCCTCTTCGGCGGCATCGCGCTGCGCTCGATGGGGGTCGATTCCTATCCGGACATCGCGCCGCCGCAGGTGACGGTCACCGCCAACTATCCCGGCGCCAGCGCCGCGACCATGGAATCGACGGTCACCCAGGTCATCGAGCAGCAGCTCACCGGCATCGACAACCTGGTGTATTTCAGCTCGACCTCGGGCTCCAACGGCCAGACGGTCATCACCCTCACCTTCGCCACCGGGACCAATCCCGATATCGCGGAAGTCCAGGTGCAGAACAAGGTCAACCTGGCGCAGCCGCTGCTGCCGGCCGAGGTCACGCGCCAGGGCATCACGGTCGCCAAGGCGAGCCCCGACATCCTGCTCTTCATCGGCCTGTATTCGAGCAGTCCGGCGGTCGACAGCGCGCGGCTCGACGACATCCTGGCCTCGCAGATCGAGCCCGAGATCGCGCGCATCAACGGCGTCGGCAGCACGCTCTTGATCGGTTCCGAGTACGCCGTCCGCATCTGGCTCGACCCCCACAAGCTGCAGGGCTATGGCCTGTCGACGACCGAGGTTCTGAATGCGGTGGAGGCGCAGAACGCACAATTCGCCACCGGTGCGATCGGCGCGGACCCGGCGGTCGCGGGCCAGGAGTTCACCGCCACCGTCTCGGGCGATTCGCTCTTCACCTCGCTGCGGCAGTTTCGCAACATCATTCTGCGCGCCAACGGCAACGGCAGCGTGGTGACGCTCGGTGACGTGGCCGGCATCTCCTTCGGCGGGCAAAACTACGGCCAGGCGGCGCGGTACAACGGCCAGCCGGCGGGCGGTCTCGCCGTATTCCTGTCTCCGGGCAACAACGCGCTCGCCGTGGCCGATGCGGTGAAGGCCGAGATGGCCGAGCTCGCGCGCACCCTGCCGCCGGGCGTGAAGTGGACCGTTCCCTACGACACGACCCCCTTCATCACCGCGTCGATCCACGAGGTGCTGCGGACGCTCGGCGAAGCGATCGTGCTCGTGTTCCTGGTGATGCTCGTCTTCCTGCAGAACCTGCGCGCCACCATCATCCCGACGCTGGTGATCCCGGTCGCCCTGCTCGGCACTTTCGTGGGGCTGGCAGTGCTGCATTTCTCGGTGAACCAGCTCACGCTCTTCGGCATGGTGCTGGCCATCGGCATCGTCGTCGACGATGCGATAGTCGTCATCGAGAATGTCGAGCGCATCATGACCGAGGAGCACCTCGAGCCGCACGCGGCGACGCGCAAGGCGATGACGCAAATCACCGGGGCGATCATCGCGATCACGGTCGTGCTGACCGCGGTGTTCGTGCCCTCGGCGCTGCAGCCCGGCGCCACGGGGATCATCTATGCGCAGTTCGCGCTGACCATCGCCGTGTCGATGGCGATTTCCGCGTTCCTCGCGCTGTCGTTCACGCCGGCGCTGTGCGCGGCGCTGCTGCGCCCGGAGCGGCACGAAGGCAGGAATGTGCTGTTCCGCTGGTTCGACCGGGCTTTCAACAGCACCGCGCACATGTACCAGGGGCACGTCGGCAGTGCCGTCCGACATGCTCCGCGCTGGATGACGATCTTCGCGCTCGTGTCGGTACTGGCCGGCTTCCTTTACCTGCGCATGCCGACCAGCTTCGTCCCTGACGAGGACCAGGGCTTCATGCTGGCGCTGGTCAACCTGCCGCCCGACGCGACGCTGCAGCGCACCGATCAGGTGATGAGCCAGTTGCGGGCCCGGCTGCTGCACAGCCCGCTCGGCAAGGACATCGCCGGCATCTTCCAGCCGGAGGGCTTCAGCTTCGTCGGCAGCAGCGAGAACGTCGGCATGGCCTTCATCAAGCTGACCGACTGGAGCAAGCGCTCGCAGACTGCGATGCAGTTGATTCCGCAGGCCAACAGGCTGGCGGCGGCGGTGTCCGGCGCGCAGATCTTCGCCGTCAACCTGCCGACGATCCGCGGTCTCAGCCGCTTCGGCGGCATCGATCTATACCTCCTGGCGCGCACCGGGCAGACGCACCAGGACCTCGACGCCGCCGGCAAGACTCTGGTCGCCGACGCGGCGAGGAATCCGATGCTGTACCAGGTGCGGGAAAACGCCCTGCCGAGCGCCTCGCAGCTCGATATCTCCGTCAACCGCAGGCAGGCCGCGTCGATGGGGCTGTCGCTGAGTGATGTCTACGCCACCATCGACACCGAGCTCGCGCCCATGTACATCAACCAGATGTCCTACGGCGGGCGCATCAAACAGGTCTACATCCAGGACCAGCCGGAGTACCGCATGGACACCGGCGCGCTCAACCGCCTGTACACGCCCTCGACCGATGCGCCGCTCAATTCGTCGGCCAACTCCGCCGCGGGGACCGGGACCGGCCCGCAGGCTAGCCTGGACGACATGATTCCGCTGTCGAGCGTGATCGACACGAAATGGACCGTCGGGCCCGCCGTGCTGCAGCGCTACGACGGCTATCCGGCGCTCGAGATCGTGGGCAACCCGGCAGCCGGCTACACGACGGGCCAGGCGATGAACACCGTGCAGGGCATGGTCCACAAGTCGCTGCCGCCCGGCTACGGCACCGATTGGACCGGCCAGTCATACCAGGAGCTGCTGTCGGGAAATTCGGCGACGGCGCTGATGGGCCTCTCGATCCTGGTCGTGTTCCTCGGCCTGGCGGCGCTCTACGAAAGCTGGTCGATCCCCGTCGCCGTCCTGCTGGTGGTGCCGCTCGGTCTGCTCGGCATGATCACCTTCTGCAGGCTGAGCGGTGTTCCGAACGACATCTACTTCAAGATCGGGCTGGTCACGGTCATCGGCCTGGCCGCGAAGAATGCGATCCTGATCGTCGAATTCGCGGTGCAGAGCCAGGCCGCCGGCGCGTCGTTGTTCGATGCGGTCGTCGCCGCCGCGCGCCTGCGTCTGCGCCCGATCCTGATGACCTCGTTCGCCTTCATTCTCGGCGTGCTGCCGCTGCTCCTGTCGACCGGCGCCGGCGCGGTGTCGCGGCACGAGATCGGCACCGGCGTGATCGGCGGCATGCTGTTCGCCACCGTATTCGGGCTGCTGCTGATCCCGGTGTTCTACGTGACCGTGCGCCGCGTGCTGGGTGATCTGTTGCACCACTCCACGCCCGCGGCGGGGTCGGAAACTCCTCAGTAATGGAACTTGTAGCGCAGCTCCGCATAGATCTGGAACGGGATAGTTCCAGTGCATGCCGCCGAAGGTCAGGCTGTTGTCGGTGAGCAGGTGTCTGTTGGTGACGTTCAGGCCGTGAGCGACACCGACAGGTCGCGGGTGATGTTGCGGCCCGCGGTCAGGTCGAGCACCGCGTAGCTCGGCAGGTGGCTCGACGGCCCGCGACGCCGTTGGACAGTCCCGAATTGACCGACAGATTGGAGCCGACGAAGAACCGTCCGGGCAGGTTGGCGTTGTAGCCCAAGTTCAACGTGTTGCGCTGGTCGTGGTCGAGCTCGGTGTAGGTAGCCGCAGCCGACGTCCGGGACACTGATCAGCCCGCCGGTGATCGCCCCGAAGGCATTCGGCCGTCTGGTTCGAGTAGGCGAGGTGCACCTGTCCGTACCGCCAGAAGGCCGGTGAGCGCACCGTGAGCTCGCGCCCCTCGATGAGCGCCCCCTGATCCGTGAGCGGCAGGAAGATGTCGGATTCGCCGAGCGGGTTGTGGTCGAAGAAGTTAGTGCGACTCGGTGACGAAGTAGTCCGCCTCGATACTCCAGCCCGGCAACCGGGATGGTCATCGCCGAACTGGCGCTCCGTGTCGCGCTCGCCGTGCAGCGGCAGGAAGGCTGTGTCATTCGCCGTCGCGTAGGCGACCAGGGGCCCCGAAAGCGTCTCGAGCGGCGGGGCCTGGTAGTACTTGCCCCAGAAGGCGCTCAACACCCAGTTGATGTGCGGCAGCGGCACCGTGGTGCCGAGCCGCGGGTCGGTCGCGTTTTCGCTGAAGGCGCCCTGGAAGTGTGTCTGCCGCACCCCCGCCGACAGGTTGAGCCAATTCGTGGCGTTGTACGTATCCTGCACCCAGGCGGCGATGACCTCGCCGGTGGGACTCTGGAGCTCCGTGAGCGTCGGCGAGCTGCCATCGGTAAACGCCAGGTTGAAGTCGGCCTGGTCCTGCTGGGCGAAGCCGTACACACCGACATCCAGATGATTGCGGCTGAAGCCCATCCGCAGGTTCTCTTCGGCGCCTTCATACTGCGAGCTGTGGTGGTAGGTGGTCATGGTCGGATAGTCGGTGGCGCCGCCGTCATAATCCGCTCGGTCGAAGTGATACATGAGCGAGCTGGTGAGTACCGCGTTATTCGTGAAGGTGTGCGCCCAGGATAGCAGCGCGAAATTGTCCGCCTCGCCCTGCACGTCGCCGTTGAGCGGCGGGGTGCAGCCGTCGATCTCCTGGGATGCGTATTGCGTGCAGTTCGGAATCTGGTAATCATCCTGGCGCAACTGGGCGACGAAGCTCACCTCATCCTGCGAGTTGGGGACATATTGCAGGTTGGTGAACGCACCATACCCCTGCGACTGATCGTGGATAACCTGGGAAACCGGCGTCTGCAGGCCGAGATCGCTGCGATTGCCTTCGAGACTCGCGTAATACGCGAAATTGTCCGAATGGCTCGCGGCGCTCACGTAATCGTCGGTCTGGCCGAAATTCCCCGCGGTGACATCGAGCACGCCCTGGTCAACGCTCCCGAAGCCGGTCTTCGGGATGACGTTGAAGATCCCGTAGGTGCGGTCGCCCTCGTCGGCGTCGTAGCTACCCCGCTCGGTTTCCAGGGTCTGGACGTCCTCAGGGTTGACCGCAGGGCCGAGGTTCTCCGCGATGTTGGTGTTCGGAATCTCGACCCCGTCCATCAGCCAGTTTGTCTGATGGCCGCCGCGCATGTGCAGCATGTCGTGTGCCTGGTACGCACCCGGCACATAGTCGGTGATCATGGCCAGACTGTTGACGTTGCTCGCCCCGGGGGTGCGCAGGATGTCCTGCTGGCTCACGAGCGTGATCGGCGTCATCGACGCGACGACCGGCGGCGGCACCGCGACCGCGCTCACGACCACTTGCCCCAGCCGGGCGCTGCGCTGCAGAAGGATATGGGGACTCGGAAAGTACCCCGACTCGACCGTCACCGGCTCCGTGGAGGAGAGAAAGCCCTTCCTGCTGACGGACAGCCGGTAGGTGCCGAGCTCCACGTTCGGAAATTCAAACAGGCCACGTGCGTCGGTCTTCACCGTGCGGATCGCACCGGAGGCAGCCGACAACAGGCTCACGCGTGCTCCCGAAACGGGCTTGGAATTCGCATCCTGCACCAGGCCGCTGATGCTTCCGAACGCAGCAGCTCGAGCGTGCGTGGGCACGAGCAGGGTCAGCGCGATAAGCAACGCAGATAGAGCCGCGTACGCCGTAGGCGCGCGGCCGACAAAACTTGATTTCAAACGGATGCTCCCGCGGACCGCCGCGGCCCGCACCGGATTTCGGCTATAGCCGCGCGTCGGCCGCGGACACTCACCCGGGGCCGTCGAGACGGCTGATCATCGAATCGAGGTTAGATGGGAGCGGGAGGGCCGCGGGCCTGGGGAATGTGGACGAAGCGGTTGCCGACGGGCGCCGGCACGCGGGTGAAAACGACTCCCAGGCATACTGTGAGCAGCGCCAGCGCCACCACGAGCAAGGGCGGCGGCGCGGAGCTGAATCCAGTGGTCAGAGCACAGTAAGCGTCCCCGTCCGCGTCTCCATGCCCTGGCTGATGCTGCTGCGGTGCGGGCGGGAAGCCGTCGGGGCAGATCATCACCGAGAGCGTGCCATCCGTCGCTGGCATGAAGCCGACGGGGACGAGCACGCGCAAGGCGACGGCGAGCAGAACCAGCAGCAGCAGCCGCGGCCTGGCGGCTCGGCGCGAAGGCCCGCAGAGTAGCGGGCCGGCGAAGGCCATCTGTCGTGCGCCGCCCATGAATTTCGTTACAGGAACGCTCCGCCTCTAGCCCGGGGACCGGACTATGACCAGCATACTATGCGCCAGTTCCCGATGTCGTTAAAAGGAGTAACCGGCGGACACCACGAGCGTCATCGGATTGAACTGGATCTGCGAGGTGCGGAGGATCCCGGCCGTGTCCGCCGTCAGCTTGGTGTCGACTATCGCAGCGGAGTAGGAGGCATAGACGTGCCAGCGATCGGTGATCTCGTAGCTCAGCCCGACCGTCACGGCCGGCCCGAGTGAGGCCGGCAGCGAGATCGAGGTGGGACCGCCGCTCGCCGCATCACCCGCGGCCGTCGACTGGCGAGCCAGGAACTTCGTGTAGTTGACACCGGCCCCGATATACGGGCGCAAGCGGGAGTTCTCATCACCGAACTCGTATTCGGCCAGGAGGGACGGCGACAGCCAGCGCGCCGTGGCGATGGACTGACCGTTATACGGCACCGAGCCGAGCGACGTGGGCCCGCTGCCCACCGTCCGCGTGAGCGGCGGGTAGCCGAACGCGAGCTCGACCTTCCAATGGGTCGAGAGTGAGCGGACATACGCGAAATACAGCGTCTCGAGACTGTTGACTTTGAGGTTCAACCCCGACGGCGTATATGGCCCGGAGATATCGGTCGCGGTGGAATCGAAGTACACGAAATACATTCCCAAGCGGACATCGTTCGGTCCGGCATCAGCCGCGAATGCCCCGGATGCGGCGAGCGCGACGGCAGCCCCGAGCGCCAAAGTCACGATTTTCTTGTGCATGATCCTCTCTCGCTGCCCTTACGGAACCTGCGCAAAGAAGCCGCGCGCCGCCACCATGCAGAACGGGAACTCGGTGATGTGATAGGACGCGACCGCAGAAGCGCCCTCAGTGGCGACGAGCTGCGCCTCCGTCTGCTGCAGCCCCACCTGCAGGGGCGCGAAGGGATTGCCGGCCTGCGGCGTGCCGTTGAGGTCGAGCACGCTCACCAGTCCGCCCTGCACGTACGGGGTCCACAACGCGGCCATGATCTGCGTGTTCTGGAAGTACACCGTCGGATCCGCATCGCCGCCGCAGAGCAGCATCGGCTCCTCCGGCGACCAGCCGGAGCGCATGTCGTTGGCCGCGAAGTCCTTGCGCAACCCGACCGAGGATGTCGTGGCGGGCGCCACGTCACTCGAAGTCAGGGTGCCGCCGGCCAGCAGCGTCATCTCCGCCTGGTCCGGGTTGATCACGGCATCGTCCACGTAACCCACGCGGAAGCTGTTGTTGATCAGGTAGGGGTTGCCGAACCCGAGGTCGAACAGGCTCACCTGCTCGGCGCTGTACGGTGGACTGCTCGGCAGGGCGAGCAGCTCGTCGGCCGCCGTGTCGACGGGGGCAATGCCGGTCGAGGACGTCGGTGTGGTGCTGTCAAAGAGCGCCGTCTCGGGGAGCTTGCCGTTCTGGAACAAGCTGCCAATCGGAGTCGTGCTCGGCAGCAGCGTGTCGATGCCGGTTGCGTACGTCGCTGAATATACGTCCGACGTCTGTGTATAGACATTGCCGTAGGCGTGCTGGTAGCTGGTGGTCGCCAGCGGCGTGAACTCCGTCGAGCCGATATCGACCTGACCGAACAGAATCGCATCAGTGAACGCTTCCAATGCATACGGTCCGGACGACGGCGCCGAGGCTGTCAGGCTCTCATTGGCCGCCTGCATCGCCCTGACCGTCGCCATCGCAACGTAGCCGCCTTCCGAATACCCGGTGACATACAGCTTGCCGCTATCGCTGGTACCGGGTGTGAACGTGCTGAGCAGCGCCGTGCGGGCGGCTGCCAACGCATCCATCATGTCGGTGGCATTCGTCGCCGCATCGACGTAGGGGTGATAGCCCAGCGTCGAGATGTCGTAGCCGAGGTAATTGGGCGCCACCACGATGTAGCCCTGGGCGGCGAACACCGTGGCGACCGCCGCCCCCTCGGAGTTGGCGGAGTTCGAGGGATCGCTGATGTCCGCGATGTTGTAGGCCGAATCCGTCGTCGTGCCGTGCGCGTACAGCACGATGGGCCGCGGGCCGGTGCACGGAGCCGAGGCGCCGGTGGGGACCATCAGCGCGCCGGAAGCCATCTGCGCCGAGTTGTCGGGCCCGATGGTCCAGTACTTGAAGTAGTAGAAATCCACCCCGCAGGCCGGCGTGCCGGCGAGCTCGATCAGCTGCGGACCCGAGCTGGTGGCGTTGAGCTGCGCGGTGAAGGCCGCGGCACTGAGCGAGGCGACGCGCAACGCCGGGTTGTCGACGAGAGTGCCTCGCTGGTTGCTGCTCGCGACCGCGCCGGTCGGACTGTTGGAGCCACCGCAGGCAGCCAGACCCAGGGCGGCAATCGCCACCCCGAGCACGCCAATCTTCCGCAACATGCTCCCCCTCCCCGGGGCCTGCGGCTGCGATAACCCCTCGCAGTCTTGAGTCGCAGGTCCCTGTAATCGCGGTGCAAAGCATACACGTTCTGGCACCGGCTAGGGTGCAGTATCGCTGCCGCTCAACGTTGCGGCGGCGCAACAGCCAGCGGCCACGACGGGGTATACTCCACGGCATCCGACTCAAGGGGAATCTGCATGCACCGGACCTGCCTGCGCCGCGTATTCGCGGCAGTCGTCACGCTCGTCTTTGCGGCCGGCTGCGGCGCCGGCGTGATTGCGAAGTCGCCGGCCGCGGGTCGCGTCAACCCTTTCTTCGCCGCCAGCACGCTGCCCTTTCAGGCGCCGCCCTTCGACCTCATCCGGGACAGCGATTACCAGCCCGCCATCGAGGAGGGCATGCGGCGGCAGCAGGCCGAGATCGAGCGCATCGCCGACGACCCGGCGCCGCCAACATTCGCCAACACCATCGTCGCGATGGAGAAGACCGGCAGCCTGCTGCAGCGTGTCACGAATGTGTTCACCGCAATCACGCAGGCCAACACCGACGACACCCTGCAGAAGGTCGAGGCGGAGGAAGCGCCCCGCCTCGCCGCGCACCAGGATGCGATTTACCTCAACTCCAAGCTGTTCGCGCGCGTGCGGGCCGTCTACCGGCATCGCGCCGCCCTCGCCGGCATTCCCGAGGCGCAACAGCTCGTTACAATCTACTACCAGCAGTTCGTACGCGCCGGCGCGCAGCTTCCGGCGGCCGACAAGGTGAAGCTCAGCGCCATCAACGAGCAGCTCTCCGCCCTGCAGACGACCTTCGAGCAGAAGCTTCTCGCCGCCAGCAAGGCGGGTGCGCTCAGCACCGCTCGCGAGGCCGATCTCGTTGGGCTCACGCCGGGGGAGATCGCGGCGGCGGCGCAGGCGGCCAAGGCGCGCGGACTAAAGGACGAGTGGCTCATTCCGCTGCAGAACACGACCCAGCAGGCGGACCTCGCCGCGCTGAAAAACCGCAGCGTCCGCCACCAGCTCTTCGATCTCTCGTGGAATCGCGCCGAGCGCGGCGATGCCAACGACACCCGCGACACCATCGAGACCATGGCCCGTCTGCGCGCGCAGAAGGCCGGGCTGCTCGGCTTTCCCAACTTCGCCGCCTATGCCCTCGATGATCAGATGGCGAAGACCCCGCAGGCGGTGGAGCACTTCCTCGGCGAGCTCGTGCCGCCGACGGTGCGGCGGGCGGATGCCGAGGCGAAAACGCTCCAGGACCGCGTCCGCCGCGACGGCGCGCGGCTCACGCTCGAGCCCTGGGACTGGGAGTATTACTCCGAGCAGGAGCGCCGCGCGAAATACGACGTGGACGACAACGAGGTGAAGCCCTACCTGTTGCTCGACAACGTGCTCCGGCGCGGACTCTTCTACGCGGCGCAAAAGCTCTATGGCGTCACCTTCAAGGAGCGCAAGGACCTGCCGGTCTATCAGCCGGACGTGCGGGTATTCGAGGTCTTCGACGCGGACGGCTCGCCGCTCGGGCTCGTCTACTTCGACTTCTTCAAGCGCGACAACAAGGACGGCGGCGCCTGGATGAACACCTTCGTCGGGCAGTCGAAGCTCCTCGGTACCCTGCCCGTCGTCTACAACGTCGAGAACTTCAGCCCGCCCGCGCCGGGACAGCCGGCGCTACTCACCACCGATGACGTGATCACGATGTTCCACGAGTTCGGGCACGGCCTGCACGAGCTCTTCGCCGGCCAGGAGTATCCGACTCTCTCCGGCGTCAACGTCGCCAACGACTTCGTGGAGTTCCCATCGCAGTTCAACGAGCACTGGGCGCTTTATCCGCAGGTACTGCGGCACTACGCGATCAACTACCGCACCGGCAAGCCCATGCCCGCGGCGCTCGTGGCGCGGATCAAGCGCGCCGCGGGTTTCAACCAGGGTTACGCGGTGGGCGAGTCGCTCGCCGCCGCGGAGCTCGACCTGCAGTGGCACATGCTGCCGCCGACCGCGCCGCAACAGAACGCCGACACCTTCGAGACGGCCGCCCTGACGAGAGTCGGCATGGACCTCGCGGATGTACCACCGCGGTACCGCTCGAGCTACTTCCTGCACATCTGGGCCAACGGCTACGAGGCGGAGTACTACTCGTATCTCTGGACCCAGATGCTGTGCGACGACGTCTTCGATTGGTTCGTGCGGCACGGCGGGCTCACACGGGCCAACGGCCAGCGCTTCCGCAATCTGATCCTGTCCCGCGGCCATACCGAGGGGTATGACGAGATGTTCCGCGCGTTCTACGGCAAGGACCCGCAGATCGGTCCGATGCTCAAGTACCGCGGACTAAAGCACTAAGGCCTGACGTCCGGCCCCCCGGGTCATCGCCCAGTCGAGCAGACGGCTGGCGAGCCCTCCTCCCAGGCTGGCCCCGGTGACGTCATCCAGGCGGTACTCCTTGCCGTGCAGAATGGCTTCGGCCGCCTGCACGCCGCTGCGCACCGCGGGACCGATGCCCTCCGCCATGTCGCGGGTCGCGAGCCCCGCGGCGTCGCCGGTGATGAAGGCGTTACCCCGGCGCGTCACGTCCACCCGGCCGCGCAGGTAGTAGCTGTAGCCGGTCGGATCGTAGTGCGCTCCCTTGGCGAGCCCGGCCGCTCGAGCATTGCGGGTGAAGTGCTCCCAGTGGTCGTGAATCGACGCGGCTGCCGCCCTTGATGCGCTCCGCCATGCCGCCGATGCCGACATTGAGCCAGCCGTTCTGCCTTGGGCACGTACCAGGAGTACCCCGGCAGGCCGTGATCGAAGAACCACAGATGACAGTCCGGCTCGCGCCAGTCGTACTCGATCTCGTGCTCCAGTGTGACGGTCTGCAGCTCGCTGGCGCGCGGGTTGAGCTCCCGGAACAGCGTACGGTACACCGGGCAGCGCGTGCCGCCCGCGCCGATGAGATAGCGGCAGCGGAACGCGCTCGTCGATGATGTACTCGCCGCCCTCGCTCGCGGATGTTGCGCACTGTGTGCTCCAACACCTGCGCGCCGGAGCGCTCGAGCAGCCAGGCGTCGAACTCGAAGCGCCGGATCGAGTGCTGCACGCAGCGCACGGGAAGGTGCAGCCCCTTCACGTGGATGTGCATGCGGTCGAAGGTCAGGAAGCGGTGCGGATAAGCGCCGATGTCCAGCTGACAGGTCGCGCACCACCTCCGGAGTGATCCAGCCCGGCGCACAGCTTCAGACGCGGAAAGCGCTCCTTGTCGAGCACCAGCACATCGGCGCCCGCCTGCTTGAGCTTCCACGCGGCGCTCGAGCCCGCCGGGCCGCCGCCGACGATCAGGACGTCACAGGTGCGCATCAGCCGCTCAGCGCAGCGTAGAGGTGCTCGCGGGTCATCGGCACCTCGCTGTTGTCCCGCGGCGCGAACAGCACCTGGAACAGCTGCAGCGTGCCGGTCGTGAATGCCGCCACCGAGCCCGCCAGATACAGCCGCCACATGCGCACGAACTTCTCATCGAACATCCCGCGCACGCGCCCGCTCGTCGCCTCGAAGAGCTGCAGCCAGTGGCGCAGCGTCTGCGCGTAGTGCAGGCGCAGGTTCTCGACGTCGAGCACCGAGAAATCCCAGGGCTCGAAGATCCGCATCATCTCCGCAAGCGAGGGCGGGTAGGCGCCCGGGAAGATGCGCTTCTCGATCCACGGCTGCAGCGGCGCCGGCCGATTGCGCCCGATGGAGTGGATGAGGCCGCGGCCGTTGCTGCCGAGGCAGCGTGCGATCACCTCGCCGAGCCCCGGATAGTTGTCGAGCCCGACATGCTCGAGCATGCCGACGGATACGAACGCGTCGTAGCGGCCCGAGATATTGCGGTAATCGTCCTTGACGTACTCGACCTGCGAGCTCAGCCCTTCTCTGGCGGCGCGCTCGCGCGCGTAAGCCACCTGCTCGCGCGAGATGTTGAACGCACGCACTTTGACGCCGTAATGGCGCGCCATGTGCAGCGCGAGCGTGCCCCAGCCGCAACCGGCCTCGACGACGCTCTCGCCCGCGCGCAGGCGCAGCTTGCGGCAGACGTGATCCATCTTCGCGACCTGCGCCTCATCGAGCGTCGCCGTCGGAGTCGGGTAATAGGCGCAGGTATACGCCATGGTCGCTCCGAGCCAGAGCGAATAGAAATCGTTGCCGATGTCGTAGTGGTGGTGGATGTTGTCGCGTGAGCCGGACAGGGTGTTGATGTGCGGGCGGTGCAGGCTCTCCACCAGGCGCCGCAGCGCCGACGGTTGCGGACTGCTGCGGCCGGCGTGGTAGACCGCCTCGAGGAGCTGCACCAGATCGCCCTCGATCTCGAGCCGGCCCTCGCTGTACGCGTCCGGAAACCGCATCTGCGGATCGGCCAGGATGCCGAGCAGGGTGGCGCGGTTCGAGACGCGCACGCGGGCGACGACCGTCACGCCCGCGGGCGCGATGTGCTCGCCGTTCCAGAGGACGAACTCGAGCGGCGGATTACCGAGGTACTCGAGGAGCCGCCCGAGGAGCCGCCCTTCGACGGAACGGGACCCGGCCGGCGCTGCGGGCCGGTGCCGGTTCTCGAGGTCGTGCGGCAGCTGCGGCGGAGCCGCGGGTCGCTCTCCCGGTACTGCGCTGTTCACGCTCTGGTTCCTCGCATTCACCGTTCATCTCCCCATCTTCTCATTGCCCCTAATTTACCACGGCGGCAGGGGATGCCCCCCAGACCCTCGGATCAGGGGGCAAGGGCCATTCGATAGCAGTCGATGAGCCGCTGGACGTGCGCCTCGACCCCGAAACTCCGGGCGCTCGAAGCTGCGCCTCGGGCGTACGAGAGCCGCCGCCCGGGATCGTGCAGCGTCTCGATCACTGCCGTCGCGAACGCCTCGCAATCGCCCGGCGGGACCAGGCGTCCGTTCAGCCCGTCGACCACGACCTCGGGCAGCCCCCCCACCGCAAAGGCGATGACCGGACGGGCCGCGGCCAGGGCCTCGATGGCCGCCAGCCCGAGACCTTCCGATTGCGATGGCATCAACACCAGGTCAATGGCCGAGAGCAGCCGGGGCACGTCGCCGCGCTTGCCGAGAAAGCGCACGTGCCCCGAGATGCCGAGATCGCGCGCCAGCCCCTCGCACGCCGGTCGCTCCGGTCCGTCGCCGATCACGAGCAGCTGCGCCCGCGGGCAGCTCCGTAGGATGGCCGGCAGCATCGCCAGCAGCGCGCGGTGACCTTTGACGGGATGCAGGCGGCCGATGACGGCGAGCACCGGCCGCCCGGGCTCGATGTCGAGCTCGGCGCGCACGTGGCTTCGCTGCCCGGCGCCGGCCTGCCTCAAGGCCTCGAGGGGAATGCCATTGCGGGCGACGCACACCCGCTCCGGGCGCACGTGATAACGGCCCGAGGCCAGCTCCCGCACGGCCTGGGAAACGCAGACGGCGGCATCCGTGGGCCGCGCCAGCAGGCCCTGCAGCGCGCCAAGCACCGCGCCGGGATCGTTGAGGTCATGGACATGCAACAGCGTGCGCGCGCCGGTGAGCCGCGCGGCGATGCGCGCCGCGAGCGTTCCCTTCACGCCCGTCGCATGCAACAGCCGGACGCCGTGTTGGCGGGCGAGCGCCGCGATGCGCAATGCAACTGTTGGATCCCACTTGCCGGCATCGAGGAAGACGGGTTGGATGCCGCGCGCTCGCAGCTCATCCGCGGCCGCGTGTGGCGCGCGCAGGAAACACACCGTCAACTCCACACCCGCGGACGCGAGCAGCGGCAGCACGTGCAACAGATAAGTGGTCACGCCGTGACGCACGCCGCCGGCGTAACCGAAGTGATCGGCCAGGACCATGACGGGCGGCAGGCCTGTGGCTTGGGACGTCCCACTGTGCATCGGTCGCTGGACAGCAAAGGCTATGCCCGCCCTGCCCCGGAATCTCCACCGCAGGAAGAGCACGGCTCATCGACGCGGCTGGCAACCGCGTGCGGCGTTCCCCTATGATCGCGCAGCGAATCCGGCACGTCGCAAGAACAATGAAATGGACGGACCGTACCAGGGCCGTCCGTGGGAGGCTAGGTCATGACAGGCGTCAACGGCTCGCCCGGCGGGCACGGCTCTCGACTGCTCGCGGCTACGGCAGCCGCGCTCCTCCTCGCGGCGCTCACCGCCGCCTCCGCCGCACCCTCGCAGGGCCCCGATGCCAAGCTCCAGTGGCGCAGCGTCGGCCCCTACATCGGGGGCCGGGTCGTCGCGATCGCGGGAGTGCCCTCGCAGCGCGATCTCTTCTACATAGGCGGCGTCGACGGCGGGGTCTGGAAGAGCACCAATTACGGTGTCAGCTGGACCAACATCACGGACCACACGCTGCCCGGGTCGAGCGACAGTATCGGGGCGATCGCGGTGGCGCCATCCGACCCGAAGGTGATCTACATCGGTACGGGCGAAAGCGACATCCGCGGCGACGTCATCACCGGGGATGGAGTCTTCCGCTCCGACGATGCCGGCAAGCACTGGCACGCGGCAGGGCTCGCCGACACGCACACCATCAGCGGCATCGTGGTCGATCCGCACAACCCCGACGTGGTGTATGCCTCCTCGATGGGCCACGTCTTCACATCCAACCCCGAGCGGGGTGTGTTCAAGTCGACCGACGGCGGCAAGACCTGGAGCAGAATCTTCTACGTTGACGACAAGACCGGCGTCATCGACCTCGTGATGGACCCGAGCAACCCGCAGGTTCTCTACGCCTCCATGTGGCAGGCGTACCGCACGCCATGGGCGCTCTATGACGGCGGCCCCGGCAGCGGCCTCTACAAGAGCAGCGACGGCGGCGCCCATTGGACGGCGATCTCGCGCCATTCGGGCTTCGCCCAGGGCATCCTCGGCCGCATCGGCGTCGCGGTCACCGCCAGCAATCCCCGGGTGGTGTACGCGATCGCGCAGGCGAAGCACGGCGGCGTCTTCCGCTCCGATGACGGCGGCGGCAGCTGGCAGCGCGTGAACTCCAACTGGAGTCTGCGCCAGCGCGCCTTCTACTACATGAGCATCTACTCCGACCCGACGAACGCCGACGTCGTGTACGTTCCCGAGGTCGATGCGCTCTGGGTGTCGCGCGACGGCGGCCGGAATTTCTCCAAGCTGCATACGCCGCACGGCGACAACCACATCGTGTGGGTCAATCCGAGCGACCCGAAGCTGCTGCTCGAGGGCAATGACGGCGGCGGCACGGTCTCCACCGACGGCGGCAAGACCTGGAGCGGCGACCACAATCAGCCGACGGGCCAGTTCTACCACGTCGCGGTCGATGACCAGTTCCCGTTCCACATTTACGGCGCGCAGCAGGACGAGGGCTCGTTCGAGGGGCCAAGCGCCACCGCGCACGGCATGATCCCGGTCGGCGACTGGAACGAAGTCGCCTACGGCGAGAGCACTTTCGTCGCGCCGCAGCCCGGCGATCCCAACGTCACCTACGGCAGCGGCTACTTCAGCATCTTCCTCAGCTACAACCTGGCGACCGGACAGGACCGCGACGTCAGTCCGTGGCCCGATTACCTGGAGGGCTCCTCCTCGGCGGAACAGAAGTACCGCTTCGGCTGGACGCATCCGGTCTTCTTCTCGCCGGCCGACCCGAAGGCATTGCTGATCGCCTCACAGGTCGTCCTGAAGAGCGACGACTACGGCCGCACCTGGAGCACCATCAGCCCCGACCTGACGCGGAACGACCCCGCGACCGAGCGGCCGAGCGGCGGCCCGATCGATCTCGATCAGACATCGGCGGAGACCTTCCCGGACGTCTCGGCGCTGGCGGTCTCCCCGCTCGACAAGCAGGAGATCTGGGCGGGCTCTGCCGATGGCCTGGTACACGTCACGCGCGATGGCGGCAAGACCTGGCAGGCCATCACGCCTTCTGATTTACCGCAGTGGGCCGAGATCAGCGCCATCGAGCCCTCGCATCAGACGGCGGGGACCGCGTATCTCACAGCCTCGCGATATATGTGGGATGACTTCCATCCGTACGTCTACGAGACCACGGACTATGGTCAGCACTGGACGGCGATGACGACGGGGCTGCCGGACAATGAATACGCGCTGGCGATCCGCCAGGATCCCTCCGATCCGCGGCTCATCTTCCTCGGCACCAAGAGCACGGTGTTCGTGAGCCTGGACGGCGGCGCGCACTGGCAGCCGCTCTCGCTCAATCTGCCGCACGTGCAGGTGCGTGATATCGCCATCAACGTGCGTCAGGGGGCCGTCACCGTCGCAACGCACGGCCGCTCGTTCTGGGTGCTGGACAATCTTGCCCTGCTGCAGCAGATGTCCCTGCAGCCGTCCGTCGGCGCAGACGACGTGCAGGTGTATGCGCCCGAGACGGCCTGGCTGACCCACGCGTACGGCTCCAGCCAGACTGCAAAGTATCAGCACGACGTGGGCAGCAACCCGCCCTTTGGTGCGACCGTGTTTTTCCATATCCCCGACACCTACCACGGCAAGGTGCCGCTGAGCCTCACCTTCCTCGACAGCGACGGCCACATGGTCCGGACGTTCGCACTGCACTTGAAGGCCAAACAGCCGAAGCTGACGGCGGCACAGCGTGACAACCTGACGCCGAGCGAAGAAAAGCAGCAGGCGGAAGAGAAGCTCACCGCCGTCACGGCCGGCTCCAACAGCTTCCAGTGGGACCTGCGCTATGCGGAGGCCACGGAGGTCACCGGCTTCCAACCGCCGATTGCCGCCGGCGGTCTCGACGACTCGGTGCAGGGCCCGACGGTCATACCCGGCCGCTACACCGTGGTGCTGGCATACAATGGCCGCAAATCACAGCGCTCATTCCAGGTAGCGCTCGATCCGCGCCTGCATCCGGCGCCTGAGGCACTGCAGCAGCGCCTGGCCCTCGAGATGCAGATCCACACGGCGCTCGACACCCTGGACAAAACGCTCAACCAGGCGATCGCCATGCGCCAGAAGCTCGCGGCGGCGGTCGCTCACGACAGGATGACGGCGGACAAGGCGCACGATGCGCTCGCGGCTCTCGATAGGGCGATCGGCGGCTATGTGCAGCTCGACCTGCACTCGAGCGAAGGCTCGGTGATCCACGAGACCGAGCTGCGCGATCACCTCGCCTATCTCGGGGCCAACATCGACCTCGCCTATGAGATGCCGAGCACGGCAGAGCACGACGTCTTCCAGGACCTGGACCAGCAGGCTCAGGCCGGCGAGCAGCAGCTCGAAGCCGCCATCGCGCAGGGACAGCGGGTCCCGTAGAGTCCGCCGCGTAAAAAAAGGTCGGCCCCGATGGGCCGACCTCAAGGATATCCGCGAGAGGAGACCTACGCGGTTATCGGCAGATCGCGCGGCTCAAAATTCGTACTTCAGGTTTACATAGAAGTCGCGCCCTATGGGGTTGGAGAACAGCGCGTTGTAGCCGGCCGCGAAGTTGTTCTGTGAAGAGTTGGTGAACGGCGGATCCGTATTGAACAGGTTCTGAATTCCCACCAACACGGTCAGGCCCTTGAGCGGCTTGTAGGACGCATAGCCCTGCCAGACTGAATAGCTGCCCACCATCCTCTGCGGCCCCGAATTGTCCGCCCCGGTGCCGAACTCGTCGATGTAGCCCGAGTAGAAGCGGTCGCTCACGCCGCCGCCCCACCGGCCCGCGGGGCTCGTCCAGTCGATCCGCAGGTCGTGCTCCCACCGCAATGCCGGCTGATACAGGTCCCCGCCCTGGTACCAGCCCACCAGATTCTTGACCGGCCCGCCGTTGTACTGTTGCAGCCGGAACTGCGTGACCGCGGTCCCCTCCAGGTCCTCGCGGAACACGCCGATCGGCGTGTGCTGCAGGTAGGTGACGCTCAGGTCGAAGCCGTCGGTCGTGATCTGTCCGGTATTCTGATCGGTCAGCGAGATGTAACCGCAGGTCGGCGCCGAATAGGGATTGCAGAACTGGGACTCCTCGATCGTCGGCGTGAGGGTGCCGTTCGAGTTGGTCACGATGCTGCTGGCGAATCCGTTCGGGTTTTCGTAGATCGCCGCGGCCGGAATCTGCCCGACGGTGTTCTTGAGCAGGATCCGATAATAGTCCAGCGTGATGCCCATGTTCCTGAGCGGCGCGACGACGACACCGAGATCGAAATTCTGCGATGTTTCCGGCGTCAGGCGCCGGTTGCCGCCGAACAGCCCCAGTCCCTGCGTATTACAGGTCGCCTGACTCCATTCCGTATTGTAGTTGCCCGGCGAGCAGTATGGATTGTTGGCTCCCATGTTGCCGCTGGTCGAGGCGGCGAGGAAATCCGGCGAGTACAGATTGAAGAGCGACGGCGCCCGAAAGCCGGTGGAGGCGGCTCCCCGGAAGGTCAGAAACTCGGCCGGCTGATAGCGGAACGTCACCTTGCCGTTGTTGGTCGTGCCGAAATCGCTGTAGCGGTCCTCGCGATCCGAGATGTCGACATCGAGGCTCTTGGCCATGGGCACGTCCAGCTCGACGAACACCGCCTGGATGTTGCGACTGCCTTCGATGGCGGCGGCCGAAAGGCCGGTGGCGGCGAATACCAGATCGTTGTACGGGGTGGTGGCGCTTTCGTAACTCTGGCCTTCCACACTGGCGCCCAACGCCACGGTCGCCGGAGTACCCGCATTGAACGCATCGCCCAGCTCGTGGCTGCCATGGGCATCGACGCTCCACCGCTTCAGCTGGCCGGCCTGATAATCGCCGTTGATGTAGCTGCTGTTGATCAGGGCCTGGCCGGCCGCGCTCTGCGGCCCGAAGGGATTGATCAGATTGCTGAGGATCGAGACGCCGGTATTGGGGTCGGTGGTGGGCGCCAGCACCGCCTCATTGGGAATTCCCCCGACCCATCCGTCCGTGTTCTTGTTGATGCTGTAGTTGAGATCGACCGTGTAGTCCCACCCGGCGTTGACTCCGGAGAACGTCACCAGCGCACGCTGTTCGGTATTGATGTTGTCGCTGTAACGGGAGTTATTGGGGTCGGTCCAGACCGCATCGATGGGATCAGCGAGGTCTATCGGCGCGGTGCAGGTCGTGGCGTACGTCTCGCAGGTCAGCCCGGCCCCTGACTTCGGAAAATAGTTCGGGTTCGCCTGGGGTGTCATTTCGAAGAAATAGAACATGGGGCCGGAGTAGCCGATCGTCTTGGACTGGGTGTAGAAGTACTGCACTTCCAGCGTATTGTTGGCAGGCAGCGCCTTGGTGAAGTCCACCATCCCCGACTCTTCGTTCGACTCCGGAACCAGATCCGTCGCGGCGGTATACCGGTACGAGCAGGCGCCGTAATACGTCGTCAGGAAGGGGTTACCCGGGCAGCCCGGAAAGTCGGGCTGCCAGAACTCGGTGGGAGACCCGGTGGTAGGGTCGGGATTGCTCTCTATGGTTCCCGGCCACGTGCCGGGATTGTTCGTGACGCCGATGCCTCCCGCCGGATTGAACCCGTAGGCGGTGAACGGCCGCTGAGTCGCCGTCAGCTCCTGCTGCTTGCTGTAACTTCCGGTGACCATGATGTTATAGCCGTCGCTGGCGAGGTCGCCATGACCGAAGGTGAAGCTCGCGTTACCGGAGCTGCCACCCGGACTCCTGCGGATGATCGAAACTGCCGTCGATTTCGCCCCCCTGGTAATTCTTCTTGGTGATGAAGTTGATCACACCCGCGATGGCATCCGAGCCATAGAGCGCCGAGGCGCCTTCCCGCAGCACCTGCACGCTCTCGATCGCCGAGAACGGGATGCCGCTGAGATCGACCGCATCGCCGCTGGGGTTGTTGTTGAAGGCATTGCCGGCGAGCCGCTGGCCATCGAGCAGCACCAGCGTGCGGACACTGCCGAGGTCGCGCAGGTTGGCGTAGGTGCCGCCTCCGGAGAACGACCCTACGGATGAGGAGACGTTGATCGTCGGGTTGTTGGAGGTGAGCGTGTCCAGTGCCTGCTCCACGTTCACGATGCCCTCGTTCTGCAGAGTCGTCGCGGTTATCACCGAAATCGCCTCTGCGGTCTCCGCCTGCGGCCTGGCGATCAGGGTGCCGGTGACCACCACGGTTTCGAGCACCGGCGGCGGCGAGGCCGCAGGTGGCGGCGGCGTGGCCTGCGCCAGCACGATGGGCGCATTCGCGGCGATCGTCTTGGCGGCAGTGCGCTTGGCTGCTGTGATCTTCGCGGCTGTGATCTTCGCTGCCGAGCTCTTGGCGGTCGTGCTCTTCGCACCAGTGGCGGTGGCCGCGACGCTGCTGGCCTGCTGCGCATGCGCCGCGAGAGCGCCCGCACTGCAGGCGGCGAGTGCAGCGAGCGCGAGCGCGCGCCTGACGGAATGACTGACGGATTGATTGAGACCCATGACGTTACGCAATTGAGCTCCCCCTGGAATGCGTGTGCACCCGTTTGTTGCGCGGTAGCAACGCGCACTCCGATTGATTTAGATTACCAGTTGGTAAAGTGTGCTCGCGGCAACAATGGGTGTCAAGCAATGTGCTGCAGGGAGGCTTATGCGGACGGGGCGAGGCGGAGCGTGAGGCTCCGGCGCAACGATCGGAGTCCGGTGCGCCCTACATGGCGCCCGATTCAGGTGTCCCGTCGGACCAGAAAGGCACTATGACGAAGAATACGGTGGCGTGATCGGTGGCGGCGCCCATGATGGGAACGCCTCGCTGGTTCGCGCCCCAACCCGATGCCTGTTCGTCCGCGACGTAGAACATGACATGCGAGTGCCAGGGCGATCCTCCGCCCAGATTTCCGCGCCGGGACATCATGTAGCACATCGCGCCGGCCTTCGGCTTCTGCAATTTACCCGCGGCCCATGCGGCTTGCTCGCGCGCGGCGATCTCCTTCTGGGATGCGCCCGCGACCGCCCATTGGGTTCGCATCAGGTAGAGGGTGAGCTCGTACTGCGCGCCGGAGGCGTTGAGACAAAATGGCGCGTGAAACTGCGGATTCCAAAACACGTCGCTCTTCGAGTCGAACTCGTTGTCCCAGGATCTGACGACGAGGCAGACGAAGCCGTTGGTTCCCTTTACCGCGGTGACATAGCCGTGCCTGTCGAGCACCATCACGGAGGCGTGTGCCGCGATCGAAGCTGGCGCCGCGCTGCGCGCCATCGCGATCTCGTCGTCCCTGTTTGCCATGAGATAGGAGTCGATCGGGGCCATGGCCGCGGCGGCCGACCGAGCGGCGCCAGGCAATGCCCATGCGGACACGGCCGCGATCACGGCCAGCGATGAGATCAGACGCGGAACGGATCGGCGTCGAGCCCCGGACAGTTTGATTTTCACGGCTGCTGCTTCTTTTCGGGATATTGCCGCAGGAGTTTCTCCAGAGCGCCGCCCCATCCGCCCTCGTGACTGCGCGCCGAAACCTCCGTCTGCAAAGCGGAGTGGATCAGCGTCAGCTCCGTGCCGGTATCGATCGGTCGCAGGCGGAACTCTACTCTGGATACGTTGTTCGCCGCCACTTCGTCGGGCTCCCCACCCTCGGACCAGCGCCAGCTGAGGACGACACGGGTGGGCTTCACGATCTCCAGGAACTGACCGGTGCACTCATGCACGCGACCATCGGCAGTGCGGAAGCGAACCTGGAAGCTTCCGTTCACCCGTGGATCCACCCTCGCGGAAAGGGCCGGCTCATCGTGCGGACCCCACCACGATGCGATGCCGTCCTCGGTCACGAGGGCGTCGAAAACGATTGCGGGCCGTGCGGCGATCCGCCGCACCAGCACGGCCTCGTTCATTTGCCCCTGCCCCCGGTCTCCCGCTCCTTCTGCTCCGCGTAGCGAGCCAGCCGGTCGAGGCTCGTCGACCAGAAGAGCCGATGGCGCTGCAGCCAATCCATTGCCGCCTTCATCGAGCCGGCCTCGATCTGCACCCACACGGTCCGGCCGGCCTTGGAGCGGCGAATGAGACCGACCTCGGAAAGGACTTCCAGGTGCTTCAGCACCGCCGGCATGGTCATCGGAAAGGGCTCGGCCAGGTCGCTGATGGACAGCCTCGGCTCCGTTTCGAGTCGCGCCAGTATGGAGCGGCGCGTCGGATCGCTGAGGGCGGAAAATATGCGATCGAGGCGCTCTTCTTTATACATTACCATCCAGTGAAGTATGAGACCGGCCAACCACCCTGTCAAGGCGGACCCCGGTAACGCTACCAGGGCAGCCCCGGGCGGCACTGGCCGCTGGGGTGCGCTTAGCGTAGCCTTTCCCGTTTTTGAGAGGCGGTATACGGGGCATGTGGAAGTCGATCGTGGCAATCAGCGTGGGGGCGAGCGCCGGGGCGTTGCTGCGCTGGTGGCTGGGTGACCGGCTGAACGCCCTCTTCCCGCTGCTGCCGCCCGGCACCCTGGCCGCGAACCTCATCGGCGCCTACATCATCGGCGTCGCGGTGGCGTTCTTCGCCACCTTCCCGGCCGTCCCCGTGGAATGGCGCCTCATGATCATCACCGGCTTCTGCGGCGGCCTGACCACTTTCTCGACGTTCTCGGCGGAAGTGGTCCAGCTGCTGCAGCGCGGCCAGGCCACCTGGGCGATCGCCGAGGTGGCGACTCACGTGGTCGCCTCGCTACTGGTGACCCTCGCCGGAATGGCGACGGTGTTCTGGGTGCGGGGACTCGCGACCTAGCTGAGCGCGGATCGGCCCACGGCCTGATCCGGATACAAGAACCAGTCTACACAGCCGAACGCGGTTGACGGGTCGACGGCCGGCGGGCTCTGCCGAGCGCGGGCGGGAGCGGAGCCTTCCGAGCTGCCGGGAGCGGGGGTGGCGCGACGGCGGCTCTCCGGATCCTGGGAATTCCGCTGACGCGTCTGCGGTAAAGATGTCATGTGCGATTCCCTCCTGGCTGCAGACTGCAAGCATAGATGTCGAATGTGACATCCCGATGAAGCTCGGCCGATGATGCTCCCTGTCTCCAGTCGAATACAAGTCCGATTTGACTGAAGCTAATTACTTCTTACTTCTCGGATCACTACAGCAAGGACCAAGCCAGACCTCAGCGTCGCCGTCTGCCAACACTTCCTGGCTTTGGCTCACGGTACGGAATGGTTCTTGCGGCGTCGCAGCTCAGGAGCGCAGCGGAGCGGCAGTCGAGCGCGATGAGAGTCAGCATTTTCGGGCTGGGATACGTGGGAGCGGTATCAGCGGCGTGCCTCGCCGACCGCGGGCACGTGGTGACCGGCGTCGATCCAAACACCGACAAGGTGGAGCTCATCAACTCCGGGCGCGCGCCCGTGGTCGAAGCGGAGCTCGCGGAGCTGACGCGAAGCGCGGTCGCGGCGCAGCGCCTGCGCGCCACCTGCGATCCGCTCGCCGCCGTACTCGACTCCGAAATCACCTTTGTCTGCGTGCCGACGCCGAGTCAGACCAACGGCAATCTCGACTTCCGCTTCATCGAGAGAGTCTGCATGGAGATCGGCGCGGCGCTGCGCGAGAAGCTCGGCTTCCACGTGGTGGTCGTGCGCTCGACCGTTCTGCCGGGCACGCTCAAGGAGCTCGCCATCCCGACGCTCGAGCGGGCGAGCGGCCGGCGCGCCGGGGAGGACTTCGGCGTCTGCCACAACCCGGAGTTCCTGCGCGAGAGCACCGCGGTCGCGGATTTCCGCAATCCGTCGAAAACGGTGATCGGGGCGACCGACTCGCGCTCCGCCGATATCGTGCAGGGCCTGTACGAGGGGCTTCCCGGACCGGTGATCCGTTGCGCGGTCGAAGTCAGCGAGATGGTGAAGTACGCCGACAACACCTGGCACGCGACCAAGATCACCTTCGCCAATGAGGTGGGCAAGATCTGCAAGACCCTGGGGCTCGACAGCCACGCGGTCATGGACATCTTCTGCCAGGACGCGAAGCTGAACCTCTCCCCTTATTATCTCAAGCCCGGGTTCGCCTTCGGCGGCTCGTGCCTGCCGAAGGACCTGCGCGCCATCACCTACCATGCGCGCAGCCACGACGTTTCGACGCCGCTCCTCAACTCGCTCATGTTCTCGAACGGCGAGCAGATCGAGCAGGGCATCGCGATGGTGCTGGCCGCACGGCGCCGCAAGGTCGGCGTGCTCGGCTTCAGCTTCAAGGCGGGAACCGACGACCTGCGCGAGAGTCCGCTCGTCGAGGTGATCGAGCGCCTGATCGGCAAGGGCTTCGATCTGCGGCTGTACGACCGCAACGTCAATATCGCGAAGCTCACGGGCGCCAACCGTGAGTACATCATGAAGAGCATCCCGCACATCGAGCGGCTGATGGTCGCATCGGTCACGCAGGTGCTGGAGCACGCCGACGTCATCGTCATCGGCAACCGCGGCGAGGAGTTCGCCGGGCTCGCCGACAAACTGCGCCCCGATCAGCTCGTGATCGACTTCGTGCGCATCCGGCAGATCGAGGAGCACCATGCCAATTACGCCGGCATCTGCTGGTAGACGCGTTCTCATCATCGTGCAGAATCTGCCCGTGCCTTTCGACAGGCGCGTCTGGCAGGAGGCGACTGCGCTCAAAGCGAGCGGCTATGAGGTGGCGGTCATCTGCCCCGCGGCGCGCGGCTACACCGCACGCTACGAGTGCCTGCAGGGCATCCACATCTACCGCCACCCGCTGCCGCTCGAGGCAAAGGGAGCGTGCGGCTACCTGTTGGAGTACGCCTCGTCCCTCTTCTGGGAATTCGTGCTCTCGCTCAAGGTCCTGTGGCGTCACGGCTTCGACGCCATCCACGCCTGCAATCCTCCCGACAACATCTTCCTCATCGGGGGACTCTACAAGGCGCTCGCGGGCAAGCGTTTCCTCTTCGATCACCACGACATCAACCCGGAGCTGTACGAGGCGAAGTTCGGGCGGCGCGGCCTCCTCTACCGGCTGGTGCGCCTCTCGGAACGGCTGACCTTCATGGTGGCCGACGTCGCCATCGCCACCAACGAGAGCTACCGCCGCATCGCGATCGAGCGCGATCACATGCCGCCCGACAAGGTATTCGTGGTGCGCTCGGGACCGAGCCTCGAGCGCATGAAGATCCAGCCACCCGTGCCGGCGTGGAAGCGTGGACGCAAGTACCTCGTGGGCTATGTCGGCGTCATGGGCGCGCAGGAGGGAATCCCCTACCTTCTCGAGGCCGCGCGGCACATCGTGCAGGACCTGGGCCGGGAGGATGTCCAGTTCATGCTGGCGGGGGGCGGACCCGCGCTCGAAGGGATGCGCTGGCTCAGCTCGCAGATGGGGCTCGACCCTTACGTCGAATTCCTGGGTCGGGTGCCGGATCAGACGCTGCTCGAGGTGCTCAACACCGCCGATGTCTGCGTCAACTGCGACGAAGTCAACGCGATGAACGACAAGTCCACCATGAACAAGATCATGGAGTACATGGCGCTCGGCAAGCCCATCGTGCAGTTCGAGCTCACGGAAGGCCGCTTCTCCGCCCGCGAGGCCTCGCTCTATGCACGGCCGAACGATGCCTGCGATTTCGCCGCCAAGATCGTGACGCTGCTCGAGGACCCGGAACGGCGCGAGCGGATGGGACAATTCGGACGGGAGCGGGTGGAGAGCCGGCTCGCATGGAGGTATGAGGAGCCGAAGCTGCTGGCGGCCTATGACGCCCTGTTCGCGCCGGCGCCGAAAACTGCCGCGCCGACTCAACTTGCCGATGAGCGCAGGATCCGCAGCCGCGACTGAAAGCGGGTATCGCCGCGGATGTGTCCCGCGAAGACCACGGTCGTCGCCGGAGCCTTGAGGTCGAAGCCGCCCGATACCCAGCCGAGCGGGCCTTCGCCGCTCTTGCCGCCAGGGCCGCCAGGGCCGACCGGGCCCGGATCGCGGCCGCGCACGAGAGTCACCGCCAGCGACCCGGGAGGCTCGAGCTCCACGCGCATCCCGTCGCGCTCCGCCGTGATGAGCCTGTCCGCGCACGCGACCTGACACTCCGGAGAGAAGTGCCAGAAGATCTGGGCGTTGTGTGTTCCGGAGCAGAAGAGCTCGTCGTCGACCGCGAGGGTGGCGCTGCGGGTGTCATAGCGCCAGCTCCGCCGGTGCTGCACCGGATCGGCGAGACGCCGATAGCCGTCGTGATGCGCGACCAGAAGCTGCAGGCCCGGTGAGCACGTGAACTCCTCCACTGTTGCCTCGGCGTGCTGCAGCCAGAGGAATGGGCCGGCGAAGAGCGACTGATCCTCGCCGTCCACCATGACGGTGTTGTGCGCGGAGGTGCCGCGGAAGTATCGGCGCCAGGCCTGCTCCGTGTGGTAGGCGAAAGTACCCGAGTCGACCAGGAACGGCCGTCCGCCGACGGTCAGCGTGAATGCGAGCGCATCGGCATGGCCATGCGCCGCGATCGAGAGGTAGCCGAGCGCCCCGGCGTCGGCAACGATCCGGACTTCCCCGGGAGTCTCGAGCTCATCTCCCAGGATGTAGTAGCCCGCGCGCGGAAACGAGCGGCGCACCGGCAACAGCGCCTGCGAGCCATCGACCGCCTCGAAGCGCGCCGCGGCCGCATCGCCCAGCAGCCAGCGCGTCTTGTCGTCGAGCTCGCCCGCCTTGCGGCGAAACTCCGGCCGCCCGAAGAGCACGGCGCCGCTCGCGAGCAGCGAGCGGTACACGCCGGGCCACGGCTCACCGCCCGCCGGCACCAGGCGAGCCAACACACCCTGGTCGGCATCACCGATAGCGGGTACGCCGCCGCTGACATCCATGATGCTCGCCAGGAAGTCGAGCATGGACTCGAGCGCCCGCCAGTACGGCTCGTCGAAGCCGCAGCCGTTGGCGCGGGCGAAGAGCCCGGCGACGAGCAGCATGTCGGCCACGGCGTGGTGATACCAGACCGCCTGTTCTCTATCGACGCCGTCCTCGAACGTCTGCGCCAGCGCCTCGCGTGTCAGCTCCGCGCGGGCCCGGTCGCGCCAGCGAGCGCTCTCGTGCCAGAGGGGCCAGGTGAGAGCGGCAACGAAGAGGCCGGCCGCCTCGCCGAGGAGATGATTGTTGGCCGAGGAGTGGCGCGAGAAGTGGCGGGCGATGAAGTGGCAGTGACAGTAGACGCCCTCGAGCCAGCGGCGGCGAAATTCCCGCCCCACCGCGCCCTTGAAGAGCGGCGAGCCATCCGCACCCAGAAGCTGCCAGGCGAAGGCCCAGTTTACCAGCCGGATGCCGTGCTCCAGGCTCGCGCACCAGTTGGCGCCGCGCGGATAAGGACAGGCCTCGAGCCACGACTCGATGAGCACCTTGACGCCGCGCGCGTAGCGCCCGCGGCCTGTCAGGTGCCATGCCTGGGCGAGCGTCACCAACTCGAGGTGGCGGTTGATCTCCCAGAGATACTTGATATCGCCGACCCGGGAGGCATCGCGGTAGTCGAGCCCCAGGCCGAACTCGAGCGGGGCCTCGACCCCGGTCTTGGGGTCGACATTCCAGCGCGGCGGGAAGCCGAGCCGCGCACCCTCGAGCGCGAACACATCGAAACAGCCGTCCAGGATGCGGTCGGCCGCGCGCGTGTAGCGCTTGGTCTCAAATCCTTTCGGCAGCTCCAGGACCCACGGACGACCGCTGACTCCGGTCGGCTTCGAGGGGCGCGCCAGGCCGATGCCGGCGCGCTCGACGTCGCTCTGCACCTTGCGTCGCAGCCTGAAGCCGACCTCGCGAGCGCTCATGGCGCGCAGCCGGCTCAACGTCCATTGCAGGCGGTTCTGCCCGGGACGGGAAGGAGTCTGGCCGATGTCATCTCGCGTGGCAGCCACCGCGAGGTAACGGTCCGGCGCCAGCTCAGGTTCCGCCGCCGGAACGCCCGGAAGACTTGCCGAAAAAGGCCTGGGCGGCGGCCGCGAACTCCGGCATGCGCAGGCGGGTCGCGAATTCCCGCAACTCCTCGTTCATGAGCGCGGTGACCTGCGCGGCCTGGGCGGAGCGCATCAGGCGCTTGGTGGCGCGCACGGCCCCGGGCGGTTGGCGGGCGGCCGCGGCGGCAAGCGCCCGTGCCTCCTCCATCAGCGCCTCGTCATCGACCACGCGGTTGATGAGGCCCCACTCTTTGGCGGTCTTGGCATCCACCGGCTCGCCGAGAAAGAACATCTCCGCGGCGCGCTGATGGCCGATCAGCTGCGGCAACAGCAGCGTGCTGGCCGCTTCCGGCACGACGCCGAGCTGCACGAAGGGAGTGATGAGCCGGGTGCTGCGCGCGGCAGCGATGATGAGATCACAGTGGAGGAGCAGCGTTACCCCGATCCCGACCGTGGGCCCATGAACGGCGGCGATGAGAATCCGGCTCGCCCCGCTCAGCGCCGACAGGAACCGCGAGATCACGTGATCGGTGCCGATGACTTCGGGCGCGCTCAGGAAGTCCTTGAGATCATTGCCACCGGTGAAACACGCGCCTTCGCCACTGAGGAGGATTACGCGAACCTCATCGTCACCCTCCGCCTCCGCGAAGGCCCCGACGAGTGCCTCATACATATTAGAGGTGAGAGCGTTCCGCTTCTCGGGGCGGTTGAGGCGTATCTCACAGACGTGCTCCCGGCGCGTAACCAGCACCTGCTCGGAAGGGCTCACGCCCGCACCTTGGCTTGCCGCGAGAACGTAATAGTCATATTATATGACCTCCAAATGCCGTCTCTCCGGCGCATGATAGCGGGGTCTGCCGCGCCATGAACCCACAAGCGCAGTATCGCTCCACTCGTCCGGTGGCGCCGCGGCCCATGCCGCGCCTCAGCCGTCTGGCGCTGGAGCGCGCGAAATCCAGTCACGATCAGATCGCGGCCACCCTCGGCACGGAGCTGCTGAAGGGAGTCTACGCTCCCGGCGGCAACATGCCGGCGGAGCCGGAGCTGATCGCGCGCTTCCAGGTGTCGCGTACGGTGATGCGCGAAGTGATGAAAACGCTCGCGGCCAAGGGCTTCGTGATCTCGAAGACCCGGGTCGGCACGCGGGTGCGCGACCCGGTGTACTGGAACTACTTCGATGCCGACGTGCTCGCCTGGCGCGTGCGGCTCGGGCTCGATGACGAGTTCATGAGGAGCCTGACCGAGGTGCGCCGAGCGCTCGAGCCCGCCGCGGCGGCGCTGGCGGCGCGGCGCCGCTCCCCTGGCGACATCGGGCAGTTGCGCGAATGCGTGCGGCAGATGGCGCGCACCGATCACACGCGGCAGAGCTTCGCCGAGGCGGATCTCGACTTTCATCTCGCCATCGGCAGCGCCTCCGGCAACCCGCTCATGCGCTCCATGGCGAGCGTCATCGAGACGGCGCTGGTCGCCTCCTTCGCCCACAGCTCCCCGGTGGATGACCCGCAGGACCACGAGGCGACAGTCAACGGCCATGCGGCCATCGTCGATGCCATCGAGGCCGGCGAGGAGCGGGCGGCAGCCGCGGCCATCCTGAGGGTGATCGACATCGGGGTGAGCCGGATCGACGTCACCCGCAAGAGACAACGAGGACAAAAGAAGTGAGCTCTTCCAACGGCCAGGGCGGCGGTGGACGCCGCCTGCGCTCGCGCGCCTGGTTCGACAACCCGGCCAATCCCGACATGACGGCGCTCTATCTGGAGCGCTATCTGAACTACGGCATGACACTCGAGGAGTTGAAATCGGGCAAGCCGATCATCGGCATCGCGCAGACGGGCTCGGACCTCTCGCCCTGCAATCGTCACCACATCGTGCTCGCGGAGCGCGTCGCTGCCGGGATCCGCGCGGCGGGCGGCGTGCCGATCGAGTTTCCGGTGCATCCCATCCAGGAGACGGGCAAGCGTCCGACGGCGAACCTCGATCGCAACCTCGCCTACCTCGGGCTGGTCGAACTGTTGTACGGCTATCCGCTCGATGGCGTGGTGCTCACCATCGGCTGCGACAAGACGACACCGGCCTGCCTGATGGCGGCCGCAACCGTCAACATCCCGGCCATCGCCCTTTCCGTTGGGCCGATGCTCAACGGCTGGCACCGCGGCGAGCGCACCGGCTCCGGCACCATCGTGTGGAAGGCGCGCCAGATGCTCGCGACCGGTGAGATCGACTACCCCGGATTCATCGAGCTGGTCGCCTCCTCCGCGCCCTCCACGGGCTACTGCAACACCATGGGCACGGCGACGACCATGAACTCCCTGACGGAGGCTCTGGGCATGCAGTTGCCGGGATCGGCCGCCATCCCGGCGCCGTACCGGGAGCGCGGCCAGATCGCTTATTGCACGGGGGAGCGGATCGTGCACATGGTGCGCGAGGACTTGCGTCCGTCGGCCATCATGACGCGAGATGCCTTTCTCAACGCCATCGTCGTCAACTCCGCGATCGGTGGCTCCACCAACGCGCCGGTCCACATGGCAGCCATCGCGCGGCACATGGGGGTGGAGCTGACGCTCGAGGATTGGCAGCAGTACGGTTACGAAGTACCCCTGCTCGTCAACCTGCAGCCGGCGGGCGAGTACCTGGGCGAGGATTATCACCACGCCGGCGGCGTGCCGGTCGTCATCAACGAGCTGATGAAGCAGGGCCTCATCCGCGAGCGCGCCCTTACCGTCAACGGCCGCACGATCGGGGAGAACTGCCACGGGCGGGAAATCGCGGACCCGGCCGTCATCCGGCCGTTCGCGAATCCCCTGAGGCCCAATGCGGGCTTCCTCGTGCTCACGGGCAACCTCTTCGATTCCGCGATCATGAAGACGAGCGTGATCTCGGACGAGTTCCGGCAGCGCTACCTCGGCAACCCGGCCGACCCGGAAGCCTTCGAGGGGCCGGTGGTGGTTTTCGACGGGCCGGAGGAATACCACTCCCGCATCGACGACCCTGAGCTCGGGATCGACAGCCGCACGCTGCTCTGTATGCGCGGCGTCGGCCCCATCGGGTACCCGGGAGCGGCGGAGGTTGTCAACATGCGCCCGCCGGCTTACCTCATCAAACAGGGGATCACTTCCCTCCCCTGCATCGGCGATGGTAGACAGTCAGGAACCTCGGGCTCGCCATCCATCCTCAACGCCTCACCGGAGGCGGCTGCGGGAGGCGGACTCGCACTCCTCAAGACGGGTGACCGGGTACGGGTAGACCTGCGCAAGCGCGAGGTCAACATGCTGGTGCCCGCAGTGGAGCTTGCCGCGCGGCGCCGGGCGCTCGAGGCTGCGCACGGCTATCGATTCCCGCCGTCACAGACGCCCTGGCAGGAGATCCAGCGGGGCATGGTGGACCAACTGGCCGACGGCATGGTGTTGCAGCCGGCGGTGAAGTACCAGAAGATCGACGAGAAGTTCGGGATACCCCGCGATAGCCACTAGCGCTACGGCTTCCGCGGGTTGTAAAGGCCCGAGCGCAGCGCCAGCATAAGCAGTTCCATGGTGTTGTGCGCGCCGAGTTTCTTGGCGACCGCCCGGCGGTATCCCTTGACGGTCGTCTCACCAACGCCGAGGATGGCGGCGACCTGTTTGTTGAGTTTATTCTCCATCAGGAAATCGAGCACCTGGCGCTCACGGTTGGTCAGGCGGGAGATGCGCGCCAGGATATCGGGATCGGGGATCATCTCCGCCTTGCCGCTCAGGTGCGCCTGCCCGCGCATGACGGCGGCCAGCAGCTCGACCTCGCGCACGGGCTTTTCCAGAAACGCAAGGATTCCGGCCTCCATCGCCTCATCGACCACCGGGCGGGTGGCATGGCCGGTGAGCAGGATGATCGGCCAGCGGCAGTCCAGGCTGACCAGCCGTCGGCGCAGCTCCACGCCGCTCATATCGGGCATCCGCATGTCAACGACGATGCAGCCGGGGGAAAGCTGCCGCTGGGCCGCCAGAAAAGCCTCTCCGGACGGGAAGGCGCGCGCCTGATAGCCGACCTGCTGGAACCACTGCGCAACGCCGTCCCGCAGTTGCTGGTCATCATCCACCACATAAACTTTGGGTGGGTCGCTCATACCGAGCTTTACTCCAGGCGAACTTCAGTTCGCACTCGTAATGACATAACCAACTCGCCCCCGCCGGCGGTTAGGTTGGCAAGTCTACGCCCACGTTTCGCGGTTCGCCATCCCGGCGCAATATCCCCCTCCCGGCCCCCGTGTCCCCCGCCGCCCCTACCCGTCTTTAGACGGTTTGACAGGGGGATGGCCTTGTGCATTACTCGGCCCGCGTCGCAAAGATTGGAACTACCATAAGGAGCCGGAGGGTGCGACGGTATTCGAGCGAGATGGCCCAGCGCTTCGAGGGGTTCGACTGGTCGAAGACAGCGATCGGTCCGGCGAACCGTTGGCCGCTCACCTGGCGCCATGCCCTGGACCTCATCCTCGCCTCCAGCTCCCCCTGCGCAATGGGCCTCGGCCCCGAGCTCATCTATATCTACAACGACGCCTTCATTGCGCTCGGCGGACGCGCGCGACATCCGGAGGCGCTGGGGCGCCCCGTCAGGGAGGTCTGGCGCGAGATCTGGGAGCCGGTGCTGGAACGCCGATTCACCGAGACTCTGTCTACCGGCCGGCCGACGGGTGAGGCCGACCTCCTCATGCCGCTGGTGCGCAGCGGCTACCTGGAGGAAACCTACCTCACCTTCTCCTTCGCCGCACTGGCGGACGATGCGGGTAATCCGAGCGGCATCTTCTGCACGGCAACCGAGAACACCGGGCGGGTCATCGCCGGACGCCAGCTCGACTGCCTGCGCCGCCTGGCGAGCCAGTGCGCCGCCGCAGAATCGCCTGCCGCCGCGTGTGAGCTTGCGGCGCAGGCGCTGGAGGGGCAACGGCGCGATGTTCCGTTCGCAATCCTCTATCTGCTCGATGGCACCGGTTCGCGCATCGAGAGCATCGCGACCACCGGGCTGAGCAGCCTTCCCGGGGGTGTTCCGGGGCTGGGCAGCCTGGATCAGACGGCGAACCCCTGGCAGCTCGCCGCGGCATTGTCGAGCCATGCGCCACTCCTCATGGATGGAGTCACGGACATCGTTGGCCCGGTACTCGCCAACCCCGAGGTCATGCCGAAACAGGCATTGGTCACCCCGCTTGCCGACAGCGGCCCGGACGCCCCCAAATGCGTACTGGTCACCGGGGTCAACCCCATGCGCCCCGTGGAAGAGTCGCGCCGATTCTTCGACCTGGTGGCCGCTCAGCTGGGAACCGCCATCTCCAGCGCCCGCTTGCGGGAGAACGCGGAACGTCGGGCTCGCGAGCTGGCCGCCCTGGACCGGGCCAAGACGGTCTTCTTCAGCAATGTGAGCCACGAGCTGCGCACCCCGCTCACGCTGATCCTCGAGCCGCTCCGCCAGGTGCTGGATTGCGCGCAACTCGATCCCAGCGACCGCGAGCTGCTCCAGACCGCCCGCCGCGCCGGCAGCCGGCTGCTGAAGCTGGTCAACTCGCTCCTCGAGTTCTCGCGCATCGAGGGTGGACGGATCGAGGCCCGCTATGTGTCCACGGATCTTGGGGTCTTCACGGCGGATCTCGCGTCGATGTTTCGCGCCGCGTTCGAGCGGGCGGGCCTGCACTTCGTGATCGACTGCGCGAGGCTCCCGGAACCGGCCTATGTCGACCGGGACATGTGGGAAAAGGTCGTCCTCAACCTGCTCTCCAACGCGCTGAAGTTCACTCTCACCGGACAGGTGAGCATCCATATGTGTGTGGTCGGGGATAGCTTCGAGCTCGAGGTGGCGGACACCGGCCCCGGGATTTCCGCGGAAGACCTGCCACGCATCTTCGACCGCTTCGCGGCGATAGAGGCGCCCCACGCCCGCACCGTGGAGCGAACCGGCATCGGGCTGTCTCTGGTGAAAGAGTGGGTGAAGTTGCACGGCGGAGCCATACACGCCAAGAGCCCCCCTGGTGAGGGAGCGACGATTACCGCCCGCATCCCGCGCGGACAGGCTCATCTACCGCGGGACCGCATCGTTACCGAGGAACCGCCTTCACGCACCGCAAGCGCCGCGCAACCCTATCTCGAGGAGGCGCTGGGGTGGCTCGCCGAAGATCCCGAGCCTACTCCGGCGGCGCCCGCAGCAGGACCGTCCCAGGAGCGGCTCCTCGTGGTCGACGACAATGCCGACATGCGCAGGTATCTGCACCGGCTGCTGCAGGACCGCTGGCAGGTAGAAACAGCACCCGACGGCGCGGCGGCGCTCGAGCAAATCAGCAAGCGGCCACCCAACCTCATCATCGCAGACATCATGATGCCGAAGGTGGACGGGCTCGAGTTGCTGCGCAGGGTGCGCGACGAGGCCGCGACCGCACAGATACCAGTCCTCCTTCTGTCCGCCCGCGCGGGCGAAGAGGCTTCGATAGGAGGGCTGCGCGCGGGTGCGGACGATTACCTCATCAAGCCGTTCTCACGCCACGAGCTGCTGGCGAGGGTCGAGTCGCGGCTCGCCACGGCCGGAAAGCACGCGGCGGAGCGACAGGCTCGCAACCAGGCGGAGCACACGATCAAGGCTCGGGAGGAATTCTTCGCCGCACTGGCGCACGAGCTGCGCAGCCCCGCGCAATGCCTCTTCACCTGGATAGGGAGACTCCGGGACAAGGGTCGCCGTGCGAGCAACGCCGAAGCGCTGGACGTGCTCGAGACGGCAGCGCACACCATACGGCGGCTGGCCGAGGACCTGGTCGATGTTGCCCGCGGGATCTCGGGCCATATGCGAGTTGAACGCCGGCCTTACGCGACGCTGGCGCCGCTTATCGCGGCGGTCGTCGAGGCCTACGTCCCCGCGGCCTCCAACAAGGGCATCACGATCGAGAGCACACTGGACGACGATACCGGTCCCGCCGAAGTCGACGCCGACCGCATCCAGCAGATCGTCTCCAACCTGCTATCGAATGCGATCCGCTTTACTCCAGCCGGCGGACGCATCGAGGTGCAGTGCGGGCACAGTACCGAGGGTATCGAACTGCTGGTGCGCGATTCCGGAAAAGGAATTCCCGCCGACGCCCTCCCCCACGTGTTCGAGCGTTACTGGCAGGGCACACCCACTCGCGATGCGGATGGCGGCCTCGGGCTGGGCCTCACAATCTGCCGGCAGCTCGTCGAGCTGCACGAGGGACGGATCGAGGTAATGAGCGCGGGCAAGAACCAAGGCACAACCTTCGTCGTTCGGCTGCCGCTGGCGAAGTCCCCGGACAAACGGACGAGGCGTCGCAAGACTCCGCTACACACCCGAATACACGATGCCGCATTCACGGCCGGCCGCGTAGTCGGCCGGCCATCCGGAAACGAACGGTCACGCTTGCGATAGAGGTGCGTGCGCGCCACCGTCCTTAGACGGGTTGGCAAAATTCGAACTCCGTCGGAGGTCGTTGGCGAGGCCCTGCGCCAGGGCTCCCCAGCTTTCAAACCGGAGCCAGAACTTCAGGAGCTCGTCTACACTGAGCCCGTTGAGATCCTGATTCCGCACGGACCCAACCACCCTATAAGCCCACCGAGCCGCTTCCGGACTCGCCAGCGCCGCCTTACCGTACCACTTACGCACATCGTCACCGGACGGGGCCCGTTGTCCCAGAGCGTCAAGTAGATGCGCCACTGCCAACGCCTGATAAAACTCCCGAGGCAGACCCAGCAGCTCCCCCTCGCGATGAACCGGAATCTCCAGCTCCTCGCCCCTTGATTCAATGTACGCGATGAATTCCTCGCGATTCATTAGGGCTTCCCCCCTTATTGCCGCAGCTTCGCCTCAATCCCAACCCCTATCTAACCCTGTTTGTATTGACGGTCAAGACGTCTAAAGATGTACCCCCCTGTCATCAATCTGTCACTAAACTAAGCCAGCCTGAAAATTCGTGACGGTTCAAGCATTGAGCCCAGCGAAGCCAGTGAGGCGTGCTCGGAGGGCAGCAGCCCCGTGATTCCAAGGGTCGGGCGCAGTAAGCGCCACTGGAGCGGTACGGACTATGAATCAGTTCGATGTGGTTCAAGGATTCCTGGAGTTCGGCGAGGCCGGCTCGCCGTCCCCTGATCGGTTAGCAGCGGAGTTTCTCAAGGCAATACGGGCCCTGGGATTCCGCCACTTTGCCTGCTGCTCGCACGTCGATCCATTTCACCCCCCGCCCGAAGCAGTGATGATGCACAACTACCCCGGGGGTTGGGTCCGGACATACAGCGAAGCAAAGCTGTATGAGAGCGACCCCGTACTAAAGCACGCAGAATCCAGTCCATTGCCGTTCTTTTGGGACGCTGCCCTTACGTCTGCCCCGATTGCCAAGTCACAGAAGACAATGATGGCCGATGCAGCCGGCTACGGCCTCATCCACGGATATACGGTGCCCCTTCGCTTGTCGTGGTTGCCAGGCTCCTTGCGTGCGTCATGTACGGTCATTCCAGGGGATGAACAGATCGACCCGCGAAATTACCTCGCGATCGAAGTGGTGGCTACCTACCTGCACTTCTGCACGTCGCGCGCTCACGCCCCATGCTACGCGGCGGCACGCGTAGAGCTAACCCAGCGTGAACGCGAGTGCCTGGCACTTGTGGCGCAAGGCAAGGGTGATTGGACAATAGCCCGCGTGCTTGGCTTGGGCGAGTCCACTGTGCACTACCACATCGAGCAACTGAAGCGACGCTTGCACGTAGCCACGCGTCCGCAAGCGGTCGCCCAAGGACTAATGAGCGGTCAGATCTCCTATAGGGATGTGGTTCGAAGAGCCGAAGGCAACGCCACGCGCTCCGATGGCGCCCCGCACGCCGAGCTGCATTGATTTTGAACACTCGGTTCCACCGCCTTTAAGGGCACCAATTCAAAGTGAGCCCCTAGAGCTCATCCTACTCAACCTCCCTGTACATTTCATTTTGGCGCCGTAATCCGACAGCAAATCCAGGGACAACGCGAAAGCCGCCCCGGTGTGCTCGATTGCTGAGATTGCCCCGCGGCAGCAATGTCTGTTCCGACAGAAACAACGCCGATCAAGGCCGGCCCATCCCTCCCCTGATTAGATAGTTGGCCGACCGTCCCTTTTAATGCATCCTCCGTCCGAAGGCTAGGAGCGGTCGAGGGAAACCATGATCTTTGTGGTTGATGCGGGAAATCGCGGGCACTTCGCCGCGGATATCGCCGCGATGCATCGCCAGCGCAAATCCGTATTCGTCGACCGCGCTGGCTGGAACATTCCCGTCGTCGCCGACCAAGAGATAGACCGCTATGACCTTCGCCAGGACACGGTGTATCTGCTAGCAAAGGACGAGCTAGCCGGCCCGCTGTTAGCGTCAACGCGTCTGCTTACGACAACGGGCCCGCACCTCATGTGCGAGCTATTCGACGCCCCGGCTCGACGCGCAATACCGTCGGGACCTACGGTCTTCGAGGCATCAAGATTCTGTACGGCGCCTGTCATACGGTCCCGGCAGCGACGTCATTCGCTCCTTTGGGAAGTTATCAGCGGCGTCATTGAAACCAGTCTCCTGTATGGAATTGATGAGGTCATCTTTGCTGCGAACCGTGCCCTGCTACCTCTCGCACTCAAATGTGGTTGGGAAGCAAGAACCCTGGGGCCAAAGATACGCGACTTTGCCGATGAAGTGACGGCTGCTGCAGCGGCGATTACGACGGCTGGCCTACGTCGAGTGCGCCAGTTACATGGCATCGCGATCCCCATCACCCGATTCCAATGCCACGCAACTACGCCGAGCAGCAATCCCAATCGGTTTGAGGAAAGGCTTGCCATGGAAACTGCCCGGACTCTTCTTTCCATGACCGGCTAGCCAAGGGACAACAGGACAATGGAGGAGCCATGCGATGGCTTCCACAGCACCAGCATCAGGATACAGTTCTACATCATCTATGGACGCATTAGCCCGTCGACGCCGACGCTTGGGCATGGATTATCGATTAGAGACGCGTGACATGCTTGAACTTCACAGCGGTCACTCGCCTTGGATAAACGGAGCGATGTCTCACTGCTTTACATCGATACGGCGCCAGTTCCTTCCTCACTACTTCCACTCTGCGCCAGGCTGGCGCGTCTGGATACGGCGCCTCAACACGGATCGGGCGCTTCCAGATTTCTGCATCATTGGACCGGCGAAGTCCGGCAGCAGCGACCTCGCGATTACCATCATGTCGCATCCGAACGTCCTGCATCCTCTGGTCAAGGAACTCAGTTCAAACGACCCGCTGGCCTGGAGACCTTTCTATCCCACCGTAAAAGCAGTTAAACGTCGAGCGCGGCGGTATGGGTTGGCACTTTGCCCATTTATCGCCCCGTACCTGCATATCCTGGATATCCCGACAGTTTTGTCGACTCACCGTCCTCACACAAAAGTCGTGATCAATCTCCGCAATCCGGTTGACTTGGTCTTTTCCGAATGGAAATGGATCGTGCTGCATACCACCCAGCAGCTCCTTGAAAGAGTTCCATTCATAGCAACGTTCCCCGCATTTGTCGACAAAGCTCTGGAGCTGTTTCCCGAAGCTCCCGCCCCATTTTATCCTGGATTGCACTACGGAATATACGCGACGTCCGTAGGACATTGGCTTCGCGCGTTCGGAAAACAGAATGTTCGTATTTTCGATGTCGCGGACTATTTCACGGATCGGAACGCGTACTTCGATCGTTTGCAAGAATTCCTGGATCTTCCGCACATCTCGTTGCCTACGCGGCTTTCAGTGACGAACAGAAACCCCCTAACGGGCCTAAAGCCCGACCTCCAAGCGTCGGCCAAGCTGAAAGGTTTCTTCGAGCCCTACAATCGACGGCTGTGGGAAGTCATCGACACGCAGTACTCGTGGTGAGTCGAAAGGAACCACAGTGACCGAGGCCTTCATGCGCGACGCTGCATCGTTCATTACCGCGGATCCCTTCCGCTGCCGCATATGGGCACTCAACGACCGAATGGAAGACTACGTAACCGAGACGTCCTGTATGGACGAGATCCAGAGCATCTCACGCGACGGACAGCTTGTTCCGGTCATCGGGCGGTCACTTACGGGCGATCCCGACTTCGACGTCGAGGTCATTTGCGGCACGCGCCGCCTCTTTGTCGCACGTCATCTGAGGGTCCCGCTCCGAGTTGAACTACGCGAGCTGACCGACCGGCAGGCAGTCATCGCTGTGCAGGCAGAGAATACCCTGCGTAGGAACAGCAGTCCGTACGAGCGCGGCCTTTGGCTCGCGAAGCTTCTCAAGCAAAGCATGTACCGCTCGCAAGAGGAGATGGCTCACGAACTCGGTATTGCGCCTCCTCGAGTGACACGGCTCCTGAAATTTGCCGAGCTTCCCACGCTGATCATCGGCGCCTTTCCGAGTCCTCATGACATACTCGAATCCTGGGCCGTCGAGCTGCACAAAGCCTGGAACGACGAGCGCCGCCGGCTGCTCATTGACCGAGCTCGCACGCTTACAAAGCACCTGCCGCGTCCGCCGGCGATCTCAGTTTATGAACTATTGATGGCTGCGCGAGGACCGGCGGTCCGTGCCCGGAAACGAGGACGAGCCCGTGTCGTGACGAGTGCAACCGGAGAGCCCCTGCTACGTTTTGAGCGGCAGCGCAAAGACGTGGTATTGAGAATTCCAAATTCGCTCGTCGACGCGAGCACGGAGACTGCCGTGACCGAGGCTGTCGTCGCAGTTTTGACCCGTGCGACGCTTGAGGACCGAGCAACCGCGGCTTGATCACTATACAGCGTCTGCAGGCTGAAAAATGGCACGTTCCGTGCGTTGCGAATACCGAAGCGGCACTCACCTCGTTACAGTCAGCGGGTACTCAGGTGGTCATGTGTTTTACGGTCCGCAGATCTTCAGAGAGTTTCCAGCAAACCCCCGCGGCCACGCACCCGACGCAGAGATTTTTGAGACCATGCTGTGGGACACATGTGAGCAATACGACGCACAAGTCCTTGGGTACATCATAGAGCCGAACTCATCCTTAGTCGTCATCCGGACAGTTGGAGGACCCTTGAGGTGGATTATGCATGACTTGCTCGCACGCCACTCCAAGCACCTGGTCGCACTGCATCGGATACCGGCGGGCCAAAGGCCTTTTCCGCGTCGATACAGGGCGCAGATCGTCCAACCAGAAAAACTCCCGTATGTCATACGCTACGTTCAGCGAAGAAACTCTTGTGCGGATATGCGGCGTCGGGCGATCAACCATCCTTTCAGCTCTCATCTTATCTACTGCGGCCGAAGGTCGCCCCCGAAATGCTTCGTAGTTGATGCATTTTCAAATCAGCTAAAGTCATTGGGATACCTCGGGCCAAATTCCTACTTCGAATTCATGTCCCGTGAGGATAGCCCTGCCATTTCGCAGATGCTCGGCCGGCACGTAATTGGCGAGCAGGCCTTTGCCGAATCCCTGCGCGCGCGAGACCACGCTTGGTCGCGCGCGGCATCTGCAGGAGTTCCCTCACCCGATGAGATCCTGTTGGAGGTTGCCGGGACACTCCTGCACATAGATCCCCGCGTAACATGCTCATCGACACATAGAGGCGCGCTCGCCAGAGCACTCGTTGCATGGTATGCGATGCGCACGGGCGCCGCGCAGATCGGTACCGTCGCCGAGTGGTTCGGCGTCACGAGCTCCGGCCTGCGGTATTTGATTCACCGGCATCGAAGCCGCAGTCCGCAGTACTTCTCACGGTCCACCACCGAACTGTTCCCGGCATGTAAATGATCTCGGGCGTGTCCAGATTCCGCGGAGTCTTCGCCCTCCTTCGCAGCGAGGCGACGCCGTTCGTCAGGCTCAGAATCCTCGCCGTTCTTATCCTTGTCTTGACGGCAGCGATACTCACTGCGCTCGCGCCGCTGACTCTGAAGCTGATCGTAGACAAATTTACAGACCAGGGTAGCACCAACACCGCCTCACCCCTACTGCTAGTCGCGCTATTTGTGATCATTCAATGGTTTGCGCGCAGCGCTGGCGAGGCCCAGGGATTGATCTACGGACACATCGAACGGCGCATGTTTCGTACTCTGAGCGAACGGCTCTTCGCGCATCTCATGCGTTTGCCGTTGCGCTTTCACTTGGATCGACAGACCGGCGCCGTCAGTGAATCGATCTCGACCGGTCTAGAGGGGTTCCAGTTGATACTCCATCACTCCGTCTTCACCGTCCTTCCGGTGACGGCGGAGCTCGCCACGGTACTCATCGTGCTCTGGCGCACGGTGCCACCGATGTTTCTCGCGCTCTTCTGCGGGGCGCTGATCTTCTACGCAGTTGCTTTCGCATATTCCGCAGCCGTTCTGTCCGAGTCAGCCCGCACTGCTTCAGTAGCGCGGGTGGAGGCTGGCGCCGCTATTACCGACACCCTGCTCAACTATGAAACTGTAAAGTACTTCACCGCAGAATCGTTCGTGCAAGAGCGTGTCGCACGAGCATTGGCGCGCAGTGAAGTCTACTGGGTCGAATTCTATCGTCGATACGCCGCGAACGGCCTGGTCGTGGCAAGTATCTTTACGGCATTTCTTGCGCTGTCCACATGGTATGCCACGATCGAGGTAACAGGTGGCCACATGACCGTCGGCGACTTCGTACTCGTCAACACGTACATGCTCCAGCTCATGTCGCCCGTTGAAAGACTAGGCTACGCCGCGCAGGGATTCTCGCAGGGAGTAGCAATGCTCGAAAGGATGGTCCGGTTATTCAGCGAGATTCCCGAACCGGCCTCACAACTCTCGTTTGCCGCCACATCAAACCCCGCCACGCTCGAGTTTAGCCACGTCAGTCTGGCTTACGAGGCCGGTAGACCCGTACTCTCGGACCTGAGTTTTCGGATCCCGGCAAAGCGCACGCTGGGCGTCGTGGGGTCGAGTGGATCGGGAAAATCGACGATCGTCCGGCTGTTGATGCGCCTGCTGGAGCCCGACAGCGGAGACATTTTGATCGATGACACGCCGATCTCCAGTCTAGCGCTCCCCGACCTGCGGGGCGCCATTGCCGTTGTTCCGCAGGATACAGTCCTCTTCAACGACACTCTTGCCTACAACATCGCGCTCGGCCGGGCGAATGCGACCCGCGCCGAGATTCAGCGGGCTGCACGAGTAGCCCACCTGCATGAATTCATCATGAGCCTGCCTGAGGGATACGATACGCGGGTTGGTGAGCGCGGCGTGAAGCTCTCGGGCGGCGAAAGGCAACGCGTATCGATTGCCCGCGCGGTGCTAAAAGGTCCCAGAATACATGTGTTTGACGAGGCGACGTCGTCCCTCGACAGCCGGACGGAACAGAACATTCTAGATAGTCTGCGAGAAATCGCGAGCTATAGCTCCACTTTGGTCATCGCCCACCGCCTGTCAACCGTCCTCCACGCGGACGAGATCGTCGTGCTGGAGCAAGGCCGAATAATCGAAACTGGGACGCACACCTCCCTGCTCCACAAGAATGGCCGATATAGCGCCCTGTGGCGCGCTCAGCACCCGGACTCGGCAGCCGCCTGAGGCAAGAGCGCGCGCTTGCAACGCCACTCATGCGCATAAAACACTACAACCCGGGACAGGCGGAAGTGATCTGGACGACGTGCCCGCGATGCGGTGCGTTGGGACCGGTGATCGAGGGCTCCATTGCTACTCACCTGATCCAAACGCGCTGTTGCGTGCTTCGACGTTATTCCGCTGGGTTCCGCTTGCCAGAGCGTCTGCTCGAAGGCCCATATGCCGATCAGAATTGATCCTACGGCTACTCATCGCGCCGTCCGGTCGGTCTCCTCGCATGATCTTGCGACTCAAGGCCTTACACGCTTAAAAAGCGAAATCCTGACGATCAGGCCCTCACGCTCTCATGCTTCCCCCGTAGACCCGCATGACCTCCCGTCTAACCCGCAGAAGAAACTTCACGAACCGACAGAGGCGGTATCGGATGTCATACTGTTCCGCCTCCCTCATTCCGAATTTCTCATGAATAGCCCGCCTCAACTCCCGGGAAAAGATGGAGGTCAGCTCACCGTCGGAAACCCTCTCGCCGACTGTGATCCCACTAGCCTGCCATTCGAGGAGGGCGGACTCGAGCTCCGAAAGCACAAGATGAAGGTAGTCAAATAGGCTCGTCATCAGCTTCATCGATATCAGCTGATACAACGGATAACCCCAGGTTTCATAGGTGGAGAACCACTCACACGCGAGCGGCATCGATTCAAGCTTCGTTAAGCCCCTAGCGCTGCGCAACGCCCAATCCACAGCCAGTCCCTCGAAGTCCCGGTAATAGAATCCCCCCACGGGCATGAGATCCGGAGAAAGCGCTAGTAGCAGGTCCTGTCCGTGCGCCTCGAGGATCAGGCCAGAGTCAAACACAAGATCAACCCATAACTTCGCAAATCTCGTCAGCACCACCTCTTCAAGAAACTCACGTACGCCGCATCGCCCACGTTCCACAAGCCGCAGCAGAAGAGGTGGATGCCGGGCGCTGCCACCCATAAGGGCGAAAAGAGGCGCGGGGACCACTCTGCCGGCCAGGACCTCATCCGGGATGGATCTAAAGAGGACTCCTCCGTCTGCCATTCCGCGCGGCATTATCCCAAGCCCTTCCGGAAAATAGCCCATTCCGCACGGTAAGCTACCCCGACTATGCGCAATCAAATTCGATAGCCCGACACTCCTGGCTACCACTCCCCGCGACAACGTGCGGTCGCCCAAGATCTGCGAATGCAGCGAGAGCTTCGCAAAAAACGCGCTCTTCGGTTGCCCCTCCTGCCACGCCAGCACGGTCCTTGCGCTCGAAGTCGGCGTCGCCCAAAGATCATGTCCGCGGCTGCATGTCCTTTTGGCCCCCGCTTTCGCAAGAAAAGCTGCGTAGTACTTCAACTCAGTGGGGTGGACTAGCAGCTGAACGCGGCCTCCCTGCCGAGCTTCCCGCTCAATTTTAGACTCGCTGCCGGATGTGTCCTCTCCTCCGTAGACACACAAATATCTACTTTCGATCTCAAAACACGGGAGTCTGAAGCTGGACCGGCCCTCCGGGAGATATTGCCGATCGAATGCAGGCACCGCCTCTCCCGACCCGCGAAAATGACCCGCTCTCCACAGGTTACATTGCTCGAACCGCAGAAACGCCCGCAGCCCCTCCGATAACTCGCAAGTGCTGCTCTCGGTTCTCACATTAACCCCGTATTCACGGCTTTGTCATGTACCCGCACGACCGTCTTCTCCATTCGCCAAACGTCCAGCGGACGCGCTTATAGCGTCCACATCCGCCAGCCGCACTATCGCAATGGTCACTCTTTCCGTCCCTCAAAGTAATGGCATTTACATCAATATCCTTCACGCCCGCCCCGGGATCAGCTCCGCTGCCATCGTCTTGCTCCGACCGTAAACGAGCCACGACGCGGCATTTCTTCAGTAACAGATTCCGACATCGACTTTGAAAAATGGCAACCCATTGATAACTCAGTCATCTGTCCGACACCTGGGTCACAGCGGAGCTCGCGCCGCCACGCGCACCGCGTTCATTACGTCCGTCAGAGCCGACTTCTTATCGTCCGACCAACAGGCTTGACCGAACACCATGCCCCTTTGATGATGACGCGTGCCGCCACCGGGCGGTTCCGTTACAGAATCAGCAAAGGAAAAACGTCATGATTAACCTCGGCCACGTGTCAACAGAAACTCAGAGCAAGGGCAAGCCGGTACCGTCCAGCCTGGACAGCGGCAAGGGAATTCCCGTGTAATCACGGGAGCCGTCTGCCATCGAAGTGCTAACTCTGGTGGCAAGGGGCACGCAGCCGATCTTCGGCTGTGTGCCCCGTTTGGCCTTATCCGTCAGCTAATGACGTATACAAGCGAATACCACATCCCGCGTCACGTCCATTTCGCGATAGAGGACGACGTCGTGGTATTCATGAACCTTCGATCGGACCAGTACTCCATGCTCTTAGGACAGGAGGCGCTATTATTCGAAGCCCTTTTGTCATACACGCAAGGCGGCATTCGCCGACTGATTGCCATCACCTGTCCGCGGGAGGACGAGGCGCTCCCAGACCGCCTGGCGCTCATCGCGAAACTCTTGGAAAACGACCTACTTACAACCGACTCATGCCCCGACAACAGCCCGATCCCCATTCACATTCCGTACCCCGAAGAAAGCTTACTGGACCCGTCCGACCCAATCCCGACGCAAATACGTCTCTGCGACGTCTTGCGATTCGTAACCGCGTGTGTGGCCGTTACATGGCGACTCACTTATAGAGGGATAGAGCATTCGGTAAATACGATTGAGCGTCGCAATCAAACTGCAGGCGGCCGCACGCGCTGTGATCTCGCCACCGCGCGCAAGCTAGTCTACATCTACAACAGGCTCAGGCCGCTGTTCCCAAAGCACTTCGTGTGCCTATTTGACTCCCTCTCTTTACTGGAATTTCTTGGCAGAAACGAATGCTCGGCAAACCTGATATTCGCAGTACAGCTGGAGCCCTGGCTAGCACACTGCTGGGTTCAATGCGGTACGGTCGCGTTTAACCAAGACGTAGACCGCGCTCAGACCTACCTACCGCTCCTATTGGTTTAAGGCGGCATGCATGCATCGATATTTCATTTTCTGCTGGAACGCTGATAACCGCCAATGCACCGCTCGGGTCGAGCAGCTGGAATTGGCACTGCTGGCCGCTCCGGAGACCTGGGCGGTCGCATTCCGCGCCACAGGCGTTCTGGTAGCGCACCGACCATCGGGTCGCGAAACCGCCGACCTGCATTTACTTGCGGATGGCCGTGGTCTTGTGCTTGGTTCACTGTTTCACCGCGAATGCCAGGTCGGCGGAAGGCCTTCTGACGTCAACTTCGGCGAACCCGAAACTGATCGCATAGTGATATCTTGCGGACGTCATTTGGTCCGGCACTACTGGGGCTCGTACATCGCGATTATCTATGACAGCAAAGCGCGTTCATTCGGCCTCCTGCGGGACCCCACCGCGAACCTGCCGTGTTATCGCGCAAACTGGAGCGGCGTCCACGTATTCTTTTCGGACATGGCAGATCTCAAACACTTCATACCGATATCGCTGTCCGTGAATTGGAATCACCTCGCGGCGCGATTGCTCTGCGGAAACCGGCTATCGCGCGAGTGTTCCGTCCATGAGATTGAAGATATACCTGGCGGCGAATATCTGACGCCCTCCGGAGAGGGCTTTACGCATTTGACATTATGGCATCCGGCGCAGTTCTGTATTGAAGATGGCCTGCAGGACGAGGCGCGCGCGCTCGACGAACTCCAGCACACAGTGCTCAATGTTGTGCACGCTCTGGCCTCGCGACACTCGGACGTCATCATCAAACTATCTGGTGGGCTTGACTCCTCAATCGTTGCGTCATGCCTCGCAAGATACGCAAATGGGCCCAAGGTGACGTGCGTCAATTTCTACATCTCCAACGAACACAACGATGTATCGAATGCCTCGCTACCCGCCGGCCTGGACAAAGATACTCTTCGAAAGGTGCGGCGGATCATCGGCAGCGCCGACGAGCGGCCTCAAGCAAGGAACGTCGCTCGACAGTGTGGATTCCGGCTCGTGGAGAGAGAGAAGCGGCTCGAGGATTTCGATGTTCGGCGGATATCGGAGGCTCCTCTCGCCCCACGTCCATCGAATTATGCTTATGTCTTGGACGAGGACGAAGTCGAGCGCGATCTAGCTATCGATTGCGGTGCAACGGCATGCTTTACCGGAGAAGCGGGAGACACCGTGTTTTACAACACACAGCGAGTACTAGCCCCATTAGATCACGCCTACCTTCACCCGTTCGGATCCGAAATCTTCCGTCACATCACCCACGCGGCGACCTTGAGCGGCGAGTCGATTCCGCGAATAATTGCGAAAGTCATCAGGCACGGCGTTCTACGCACGAACCTGCCCTACCCATATGACCCGATGCAGCGTCCCAATCTGCTCACGGACGATATTAAGGCTACTGTACCCCCTGGCTATTTCCGCCACCCTTGGGAGACGCCAGGATCATCTCTCTGTCCCGGCAAGCAAAGCCACGTTGCTGGCGTAGCGCAATCTGCGCTTTTCTACCCGTATGCGTTTCACCGCGACCGCGTGGCACCTTCCGTGCATCCGCTTGCTTCTCAGCCCGTGGTTGAGACCTGCCTGCGCATTCCCACGTATGTTCTGCTGCTGGACGGGGTATCTCGTGGACTTGCGCGGCGCGCATTCCGAAACCTCTTGCCAACCGACGTAATTCGAAGAACCGCCAAGGGATCACCGATGGCATTCTGGCAGCGAGCTGTAAGGCAGAACGTAAGGTTAGTCCGGGATCTCCTATGCTCGGGAACCTTGGTTCGTGAGCACGTCCTCGATCGCCGAAAGCTCGAAGCCTACCTGGCCGACGATCAGCCGTTCCTAACTGTCCAGGCAGATCAAATCATCGATTACCTCGGGTGCGAAGCCTGGGTCAACCAGGTGAATTGCACCTAGCTCGGTGCCCGGATTCGCTCTGATACAATTCGCAGAGCTGTCGAAGCTGCAAGTCGGTAGTCTGAGTAGGGTCTTCATGACCATTGAGCCAAAAGTCGAACCAATCTGTGGTCGCCCCCGCAGATAACGCCCGATCGCGCGGCGTCTCCAAAAGGTGCTCTTCGTGCGCCTCACCGTCCAGCATCAGCATCTGTACGGGCTTGCGTAGGTCACGCAGTCCTTGAAACCACTCCCAATCGTCCAACACGAAGCGCGGATTTAGAACCGTAATAAGCAGCGGAGCCCTTACGCGTTGTAGATTGAATCCCGGCGACAGCTTCATCCATGTATTCAGATACGGTCCGAACGGTGGACCGCCATATAGAGAAGGCGCGTCGACATACTCATTGAAGTCGGTAATGTATTGCAAGTAACCGCCATCCTCTCCCTCATTCACGGACGCGGCGGCGAAAAGTTCCGGATAGTGTGCGAGCGCCCACTTCACATAAAAGCAGGTGTGACTGAACCCTATGATTCCCACTCTGCTGGGATCTATAAGACCCCGCTTGCTCAGGTATTTGATGGCAGACCGATAGACCTCTACCGCCGCCTCCACCTCCCGCAGCTGCCCATGCTTCCCGTATTCCTCGGGGAGTTGTATATCACCAACCTGAAGTACCATCATGTTCCGTGCGGCGAGCGGCTGCGCGGCGAAGGCGGTCGGAAACGCACCAAAAAACATGAAGCGCTCACTGCTCCAACCGTGCGTTTGAATCACAAGGGGGTATCGCTGCCCTGAGCGATAGTGCGGAGGATAATAAAGGTCGCCACTGATACGACGACCGTCAGACAGACCCCATGTTACTACCTGGACCCGGCCGAGTTCGGATCTCCCGAACTTCGGGTTCAGATCGTACAGTAGATGACTATCTTTCGACCCTGATTCCCGCCAGTAGATCTCGGGGGCCGAGTTGATACTCTCCTTGACTGATACTACAATGTCGTTCGCTTGCACGGCATCGCCCAGGTCTCGCCATTCTCCATCGATCTTTCTAAACCTAAGACGTCGTGGGACCAAGCACCCTTCCGCCACGTCAGAACGCGTCTTCTTGCTGGTGAGCTGCATAACCGCTCTTTCCAAGAGGCTCGGTTCCCCATCACAAATCAGCTCATCACCGCGCCATTCTCTCGCATTGTAGCAGCGGCGACCCACTACGCGCACAGTCCCCCGCCTTAGACCTACTTCCAATGTCGTACTGCGCGAGGCCTGCTTTATTCCGGCCCCACTGCTGTGCGCAGCAATTGGAGCGAGGACATCGCTGAGAACAACGCTGCTACTGTCTGGCGACCAGACCACCTTGCCGGGTGCGAATACCGGGCTATCCAGCAGTATTCTCGTTTTACCGGTGCGACTGTCTACCAACACGTAACGCTCGAGCCACGAAAGGGCCTGCGGTTCCATCCCGCTTGAAGACCTCCGTGCCACTGAGAACCAGTATTGCACCACCCAGTTTCGATACTGGCGCCATGCCCGTGGAACCTGCCGAACTGGCACAGTTTCAGCTATTACGACATACTTCCCGTTGGGGGATATCCAGGGGCCAAACAGTACGTCCGCCGGAACATGGCCATCGAGCGGAACTCTCCGTGTGTCCCCGGGAGTCTTAATGAAGAGCTCCGTTTCAGAGGAACGTCCGCGAAACTCGTATCCCTTCCTTCCCGTGATCAGATCCGGCAAATACTGCGTCGTTACCAACAGCCCACGTCGTCGCGCCTCGGCGTCCCATAAACTACGGAAAGGTGGATTCGCGGTGTATGCTACGAAAGCCTCGTTCGTGGCCACACTGTATGACACGATACTGGTCGGATGACTCGTGAGCTGCTGAAGCTCTCCAGTGTCAATATTCAGCCGAAACACTTCGTGATGCCCCTGCGCATGCTCACCAAGAAACGTCACCGAGTGGCCTTCAGGTGCCCATGAGATGGTTCGTGGGTCGATGGCTGGCCTGATCGATGAAGAATTCAACTGCAGGACTGACCGCGGCTGCTCGGAACTGAGATTTCTCGCGTTCCAGAGCAGGATCGTGTAATGATTCACGTCACGCGCTATGTCGCCGCGGCGGATGACAACGAGAAACCTATTCCCGTCAGGCGAATAGCTCGCGACGTCGCACTCCGGACCCCCGCCGTCCACGTAGTCCGGGTTCGCCAGCGTATTCATCTCAATTCCATCATCCACAGTCACAGATCGCGGGCGCAGAGTCCCGGCGCCAGCCACGCCCCCGCAGCAGCCCATGAGGCTCATGAGGCAGACTATTCGCGCAATTCTCGCCCTCGCTTCTCTCATGACATACGGGATTGCACTGGAGCCGCCGCCATCGCCGACCAAATTGATGTCCAATCGTCTTGGCAGCCAGGCGCTTTCACCAATGGATTACTACCCCAACATAGAACGATCTGCCCACGATACTCATTTGCGAGGGATCGTATCCATAGAAGTCAAAACCGAAGTTCGAGAACTGCGGAGCCTTGTTGAACAGATTCGTCGCCCCGATCTCCGCGTCGGCGTGTGCTGCCGAGCTACTCCATTCTTTTAACAGCTGCTGCAGATCCCATTTCACATACGCATCAGCAATCCAAAAATTGCCAATTTCTTCGGTACTGTCGTAGTCTCTGTACGCACCCGTGTACCGGCCATCTAAATTTACCGTCAAAGATGCGTACTGCGCGCCCATACTCACCGTCCCTTTCCATTTTGGCGCCCAGTCTCCATCGTCCTCTGCCTGACTTACGGCTTCAACTGAAGTGGCGCCCGGTGTCAGCGCCTGCCGATAGTGAAACATCTCAGTTCCATCCACCCCCATGGACCACGTTCCATGCGCGATCGGATGGTGATAGCTGGCCTGGTAGTCCATTCCCGTTACATCAATGGAGCCAAAATTTATGTCGGTATCCACAACTTGCTGTATAACTCCAGCCGAGTTGCGTATCACCAGGCCTGGAAAGAGGTCCTCGTTATTCACGACGACCTGTTGCGGGAGAGACTGAATCGCGTTGTCTTCGACAATCAGCCATTGTGTCAGGGAAAGTACTAGGCCCGGAATTGACCCCGCAGAATAGACCACGCCAATGGTGTGAGAATGCCCCTTCACTGGTCGTAATTTCGGGTTCCCACCGTAGATTAGCTGCGCCAATTCAGAGGCGCCCGTCCTCGGATCCGTGACCGAAGCTGTTGCCACAGTTTCTGGAGAGTAGAGATCGGTCAAGGATGGCGCTTGGAACGCGGTCCCGTACGTGCCTCGCAAGAGGAAGCTTCTGATCGGTCTCACTTCGAGACCGAATTGCTCAGTTGTGGCGCCTCCAAAGTCGCTATAGTGATCGTGGCGACCGGAGACCGTGAGAGTGAGAAGGTCACCTGCCCGCCACCGCGCGCGACCCGCAATTAGTGGTACCCTGGCTTCGCCAAACACCGCGTAGTATGTGCGGCCATAGGTATACCTGGTATTCGGTGCATCCACCCCGTCGTAGATTTCGTTGGCGTACAGTGTGCTGCGCTCGTAGTTCCCGCCGACCACGGCCTGAACGCTACCAGCCGGCAGCCAGAAGAGCGGGCCACGTATGAAACCCTCGGCCGAACGGTCACGGCCCATCCATTTGATGTCCCCACTATTGGTTAGCGAAGATAAAACGGAAGGCGTGGCCTCTGGACCTATCACAAAGGGATTTAAAGCCGTCGCCAGGTCCGCTGAGTTTAAAGCGTTTTGAATCGCTTCCGAGTTCTCCGTCAGATTGGGTAGCGTGTCCTGCGTCCAATCAATCGACTGCCACGCCGAAGCCTCCCAGTGCCATCGACGAGCAAACAGCCCCTTTATACCCACCAATGGTCGGAAGAAGTCAGTATCTAGGTCCTGCGACTCCGGAAGATCATGCAACGTGCCGGTTATTCCGACGCTCGTGCCAAACGGGTTGTACGGGTTTGCTGCTGACACTGTATACGACTGAAACCCCGGAACGCCGAACAGAAGCGGGTACCCGGTATATTGATCCTGCTCGAGATGCGTATAGAGCAGCTCTGTGAACAGCTCAACCCCAGGACCGATGTCCACGTGCCCGTTTGTCAGAAGGCCGGCGTGATACATATGTGGCTGGAGTGAAAAGCCGTTTACCAACGGGCATTGGGTCAATGCCCCGTAAGTAAATTGAGAGAAGGCGGGCTCACCGCTCGAGGTAGCGCCGGTCACGGCCGCATACGTCGCTCCGCTTCCCGCGGGCGCACCAGAAAGGGGCGCGCCAGTAGTGGAATATACATTTGCTCGGCTGCACATCTGATAGTTGTTGTTCTGTCCACCGAATTGCGTGTAATCGTTACTTGCCGTGAGTAAGCGCCCCGTGTTGAGTAATCCGCCGACCTTTGAATAGCTCCCGATGATCGAGAAACCAGCGCGATCCCACTGCTGTCCCCACGCAACGCTTGCGTCCCATTCCGGCAGGTCCTTCGCCCAGGTGTACTTAGTATTTACCGCGAAGCCGGCGAAGTCCTTTTTGAGTATGATGTTAATGACGCCAGCGAGAGCATCAGATCCGTATATTGCCGAGGCGCCGTTTTCCTCCACTTCAACACTCTGAACGGCGGCGAGCGGTATGTTGTTGAGGTCGAAGAAGGTCTGGCCGCTAACGTAATTCGCTAGCCCGCTGGTCTCGAGGCGGCGGCCGTCCAGCAGCACGAGCGTCGTACCGACAGGAAGCCCTCTGAGCTGTACGGTAGTCCCGATTCCCAAGGCAGTTGACAGGGAGCTCGCCGAAACGCTGGGCAGAGTAGAAAGGAACTCGGCTACTGACGTCTGCCCACTTTCGTCGATCTTCTCTCGATCATAGATCTGTACTTCTTGCGGCCCGTATTTGGATGTAGTAGGAAGACGCGACCCGGTGATCACGACCTCCTGTAGCGCCGTACGACTTGACGGTATTTTCTTTGCGGTCTTCGGATCGGTGCCTCCATCCAAAGAAGCCCCCCCCGCGACGGTGGAGGCGGGGGTTTGATCTCGCGACTGATGAACTGGCGCCGTCAACGTGGACACTTCGACGATGTCCCCCTTGACCCTAAATGTTAGATTGGTGCCCTTTAGCAGTATCGTTAACGCTTGGCGGCCAGTGTAGTTACCTCTCAAGTCCGGCGCTTTTAACCGGCGTATCACCGAATCCATCGCCACACTCATTTGGACGTGCGCCTGAGCCCCAAATTTGAGGAGCGCCTTATCGAGGGCTTGACCTTTGATGTCGAACGGGACAACCTTATTTAGGCCTCCAGCGAGAGCGACAGAACTGATCATCAGGAATGCCAGGGCACAAAAAAGGGATGCGGCGCCCGGAGAAGGGACTGCCGTTACGCGTCTCGTTCGAAGGCAAATACTTTCGCGGATATCGCGAATGGCCGTCATTCGTTCCCCCCATATGCCGTTCCGTCGCCGCTGCGACAACGCCTCGTGCCCGCACACATCCCGCCTGGGCGTGGATGCTCGGCCGGCGTCTAAGTGTGCGCGAGTGGCGCTGCCTCACTTTCGCCAGTCCGGTCACGTGTTTTGTAAGAGTTCAGTAAGAAAACGAGCATGTGAGATAAATACGAACGCCGGGGGGCAGATAAGGGCGCGCGATTTATCGACCCTGCGGTAGGGTAGTCCATCATATCGGCGATTTACCGCAGGCTGTCTTATAGCGCTAGCGGCCGGCAGCGGTGGCGGAGCGCATTTCTATCCGCACAACGGATCCGTGTTCTTCTACAGTTATGGGAAAAATCGCTTCTAGGCTCTGAAGCCACTCGTCAATCTCGTTATTAAATACGATTCCGCTAAACCGAAGCGCGCCCGCTTCAGGGCTCACAACTATGCGGCGAGACGAGTAGCGATCCACTGCCTCAATGACGTAACGTAGAGGCTGATCATCGAATGTCAGTCGACCACGCGTCCACGCGGTGGCGGTCTGAGTGTCCGTCGATCTTACGGCACTAAGTGCTCCGTCGTCCCCGAACGCGAGTTCTTCGCCGCGGCTTACTCGGAACGCGGCGAGAGCGGGTTTTTCGGCGAGTGGCTGCTCAATTTGGGATGAGACCGAGAGGGGCGCCTGCGCAGAGACTTCGACTACCCCCTCCGTTACCGCGACGACTACGCGATCAGACTCCCGGGTCACCAAAAATGCGGTGCCCACGTCCTTGATTGTTCCGCGACCTGCAGCGACGACGAATGGCCGGCGTACATCGTGCACAACCTTGAACCATGCCTGTCCCTCGATGAGGCTAACAGAGCGACGCTGCGCCGAAAACGTTACGATCAGCTTCGTCTGACCTCCGAGAGTGATGCTGGACCCGTCCTGCAGATGAACGTCCTTCAGTCCTCCGACTCTGGTCTGATAAAGGGCGGAAGCGCGATCACGGTTCAGCTTAAAACGTAGAGGCGACAGAACGACTAGCGCCAGAATCGCGGCTATCGCCAAACCGCCGGACAGCCACCACAATTTGCCTGAAGGCGAGCGCTGCACTCTTCTGTCCTGTAGCGGATGAGCGCTCAGCCACTCCGCTATCGGCACGGACAGGTCGTAGTGGTCTTGCTCGAGCTCAGCTTCACTGCGCCGGGGCCGTTTGCGATAGAGATCGCGCTCCACCAGCAGACGGCTTACATCATCAAAGACTTGCCGATTCCGAGCATCCGCATACCAATCCTGCCACGCGCGACCTACTGCACTGGTGAGCTGGTTCTCGTCGATTGCTCGTAGCGTGCCGTACCAGCCAACCGCTTCCGCCCATCGGCCTACAGGTCGTTCCTTAGCCTGATCGCTCACCGCGCGCTCCCCGTCCCATCAGCAGAATCCAGGCATGACTGCAGATACTCCAGCGCCCGCGCGAGGTGTTTTTGGGCCATTCGCCCGCTGATCCTCATTTCTCGACCAACCTCGTCGAACGTTAGGCCATTCAGCACGTGGAGGATGAACGCCTCGAGGCATCTTGCCGGCAGATTCCCTATCGCCCGCTCCACAATCGCCAGTCGCTCCCGCGCCTCAACCGTCGACTCGGCGGAATGCTCTTGCCTCTCTACGTGCGGCATAGCGCGCGTATACCGCTCATGCAACGTCTGCTGCCGCCTCCGATCGATCGCCAGGTTCACGGCGACCCGCCACACATAGCTCGCCAGGAAGCTGATCGTCCCAGGGCGATCCAGCGCCAGCATCTTCGCGAAGGCTTCCTGCACGATTTCCTGCGCGTCTTCGACAGACCCGGTTCGCACTGACAAAAACCGCACCAACGCCGCATAGTGGTTCCGGGAAATCTCCGCGAGCGCTTCAGAGCACTCCGGCTTCGGAGCCGAGATCTCCGCGGATTCGTCCGGTAGCTCAGGCAGTTCGGGCGTCGGTTCCTGACGCATGGGCCCGCCGTCGCTCGTAGCCACGGCTACACTACCCCGTGTCTGTACTTAGACGGATGAGCGGCCGTATCACGAACCACGGCCCGAAGATTTCCCGGGTCCCGGTGGGACCGAGAAACCCGCGGCATCCTCAAAGGCGCCATGGACCCTCTTCTTCTTTTAGCGGTCGCTTTACCCCAGCCAGAGATGCGCCGGCAACCGGAACCCCCCCTCAATTGCGCGCCTGCACTCGCGGGCTTCCTCTTCTTGAAACGCGCGCGGGATCGTAAGCACCCGATGAGGGCGTTCGCAGGGAAGAGTAAATCAGCCATTCGTCTCGCCTCATCGTGAATCGGGATACCGGCCGACACTGCCAGGACAAGCGCCACTCAATCGGGCCGCGCAAATCTAACTTACGAATCCGGGTATCAGTACCACACTTCCGATCGCGACAGTATCCGTCGATTGAAATTTTCTGGCTTGTACCTAACATGCGCTGACCCGCGCATCTTGCGTGACACGGCGGACGGCAAAACCCCTCCTTGGCCCTAACGTGCTCTGACCAGAGCAGTGCCCGACGCTCATCATCGACGCGTGTGGCCCCACGGCCTCACGTCCCAGCCCAACAGAGCATCCATGTCGATTATTCCTATCGGCACGACTAGAGTGCCGCACGTCCGCGGCCCTACAACGAGTGCGCGCGAGTCCAAACGACATGTGGTCGAAGATGCGCCAACTACCGGCAGTGCATGTATGAGCGGCCCCGAATCCACGCTCGCGATGTCTCGAGTCGTGACGAATGCGCAGGCACGTCACCGTGACGCGGCTTGCAGCGCGTTATGCGCGTCTGATCAAGATTTGCCGGACGCGAGGCTGCTCTCGCGAGGATGCCAAGGACTTAGTGCAGGAGGCGTTCCTGCGGCTGTTCGAATATCAACGGTCTACCAGGGTGAGGGATGCCGACTCTCTGCTGCGACGAATCGTGATAAATCTCTCGATCAATTATTTTCATCGCATCCTGTCGGCGCCATTCTCATTTTTGAGCATCGAGGAGCTTCAAAGCTGCGAGAGACTGATCGATCCTACGCCGGGCCCTGAGCGGACTCTTGCGGCCGCGCAGGAGCTCGCAATAATCCTAGAGCAGCTGAGCGCCGTCAGTGAGCGCGTATGCCGGATTTTTGTGGCGCAGCGGATGGGGTACAGCCACGAGGAAATAGCGACCGCGTTCGGGATCAAGCCGAGGACGGTCGAGAAACACGTGGTGTCCGCGAACTCAGCGCTCAGAGAAATGATGCCCACTGCGTTTGCCGACCGGGGGCAACGCGAATGACCTCACTAGGAACGCTTATCGGCTCCGCGGAGCGGAGATATGCTCCTCGAACCACCCCACCATCCGCGCCGCATAGTCCACCGACGCCGGCCACTTGCGCACGCCGTGTCCTTCCTGCGGGTAGGTCACGAGCACGGACTTCACGCCGTTCTCGAGCAACGCGTTGTGGAACTGCACGGCCTCTTCAGGTGGCGTGCAGCGGTCAAGGACACCGCAGGTAGACAGCGTCGGGGTCTTCGTCTTGTGCGCATGCATGACCGGACTGCGCTCGAAGTACTTGCCGCCCGGATTGATGTATTTGTCCTCGAGGAAGAGCGCCACGAAATGCCCGATGTTGGAGATGAGGTGCTCCGTCACCTGATTGGTGACGGGTGATACGGCAACCGCGGCCTTGAATCGCGGGTCCTGAGTGATCAGCCAGGCCGTCATGTAGCCGCCGTAACTCCCTCCCGTGACGCCTAGCCGGGCAGGATCGGCGATGCCCCGCTCGACCAGATGGTCGAGTCCTGACAGGTAATCATAAGTGTCCGCGCCGCCCATGTCTCCGAGGACGGGCCGTACGAACTCCTGCCCGCGCCCGGTGCTACCCCGCGGGTTGGGCAGGAAAATGGCGTAGCCCCGCTTGAGCAGCATCAGCGACCCGACGCTTCTGCGGCCCATCCAGAAGGGCCGGTAGTGCCAGACCGGACCACCGTGCACATTGAGGATGACGGGATGGGGCCCGCGACCCTGGGGCTTCAGCAACAGACCCTGGATCTCGAGGCCGTCCAGCGCCTGCCACTTCACCGTCTCGACACTGGCGAGCGCGGACAGCGCCTCCCGGGCGCCGGGATCGAAGGATTTGACGGTGTGGTACTTGCCACGGCGGATGACTGCGATTTCCGGTGCGCGCCTGAAGCCCTCGCCCACCAGCGCGCAGTCGCCGGGCTCGCCGAAGCCTGCGATCACGGTATAGAAGCCGCCGCTCGTGATCTCCTCGCTCTGCCAGACCTCCTCGAGCTCTCCCGCCTGTACATCGTAGAGGGCGACGACCGTCTCGAAGCCCCGGTGGCCGGCGAGCAGCAGATGACGGTCGGACCGCCACTCCGTGTGCGTGACATCGATCCCGCCGGTCGCGATCTTGCGGACTTCGCCGCTCCTGGTGTCGATCAGCCTCAGGTCCCCCGCCACGATCCACCGGTCGCTGCAGAGCGCCTCGACTACCGCGACGTGGTGGCCGGATGGTGAGCCGCTCGGCCAGCCGAGCTGATCCTGCGGGGCGTAAATGTCGCGGCTGGCGCCGCCTTCCGGCTGGATGACCGACAGGCGCGCGGTGTACCAGAGGCTCTCGCTGGGTCCCGGCGAGACGACGGCCACGATCGCCTCATTACCGCACCAGGCGGCCTCCCAGATGTTGCTGTCCGCGGCGCTGAACTGGCTGACGCTATTCTCCTCCAGGCTATAGACCCAGGCTCGCCGCCAGCGGTAGCTCTCGTCCCCCGTGTCGACCGTCGGCAGCCAGGCCGGAACGTCCTGTGCCATCTTGGTGGCCGCGGCGCCCTGCGCGCCCGAGAGGTCCGCCCCGTGCCCCGCGACGCCGAGGAGGATCCGGCGGCCGTTGGGCGACCAGTGAAGGTATTCCACCCAGCCCTCGACCGCGGGGGTGGCGCGGCACTCGCCGCTCTCGAGGTCGAGCAGGTAGAGCTGGAAATCGCCGGCCTTGCGCCGGTCGGAGAGGAAGGCGATCTGCCGCCCGTCGGGCGAGAGCTTGGGCGCCCGGTCGGTGTTGGGGCCCAGGGTCAGCACCCGGGTGTCGCCCGTGGTCAGGTCCGTGAGGCAGATGCGGGAGGCCGCCTCGTTCGTGGAGTCGATCAGCGTGCCGGTGAAGACCGCCCGTTTACCGTGCGCGGAGATCTCCACCGCATCAGCAATGAGCCCGCTGCCGGGCCGGCGGAAAGTACGGTACAGGGACTCCGTCTCCCGGTAGATCGCCGTCTCACGAATGTCTCTTTGCACGAGATATCTCTCAGCCCACCAAACCCTTTAGAATGAGCCCATCACCCTCCGTCGTCCAGTGGCCCTGGGAGCGTCCGGCTCAGCCCGCGCCGTTGAACCGCGCGAGCGCGTAATCGCCCGGAGTGACCCCCGGCGAGCCGCCCGTCAGCAGATCCGACAGGAGGTGCCCGGACCCGACCGCCATGGTCCAGCCGAGGGGCCCGTGGCCGGTGTTGATCCAGAGATTGCCGATCGGCGTCGGCCCGATGATCGGTACCCCGTCGGCCGACATGGGCCGCAGGCCGCACCAGGGCTTGGCTGTGGCGGGGTCCAGGTTCCAGAAAGGCAGCACCTGCCTCACCAGCCTGACGAGGTTCCCGATACGCGCTTCGGACAGGGACAGGTCATAGCCGGCGAACTCCGCCGTTCCCGCCACCCGAATGACATTCTCCAGCGGCACTACCACCGCGTGGAAATCGTCGTCGCAGACAGGGATGCGAAACGGAATGTCAGGCGATGGACGCTCGAACGTGAGCGAGTACCCTTTGGCGGGCCGGACCGGGACGGTGATCCCGAGGTTCTTGAATAGGAGCGGAGTGTAGCTGCCGGCTGCCACGACATAACTATCGGCCGTGAACTCCTGGTCGCCGCTGCGCACCGCCGTGATCTTCCCCTGGCGAGCCTCGACGCCGGTGACGGGGGTGCGAAACCGGAAATCGACGCCCGCGCGGCGGGCATGCTCCGCGAGAGCCACGCAGAACTTATAGGCATTGCCGATCTCATCGACCGGGTAGTTGATGCCGCCCGCGAGCTGAGCGCTGATGGGCCCGAGCGCCGGCTCCATCGCTGCGACCTCGCTGCCTGTCAGCAGCCGGTAAGTCATTCCCTCGGCCTCGAGCCTGTCCGCCCATACAATCGCCCGCTCGAGCTGCGCGGGATCGCGAAACACGCGCAGCGTACCCGACGTCGCACTGCCATATTCGATGTCGATTTCCTGGCGCAGCCGCCGCAGCACCTCGAGGGAATGCAGCGCCAGCTTCAGGTTCCTGATCGAGTTGCGTTCATACCTCTCCCGGCTGGAATTACGCAGGAACCCGGCGCCCCAACCCGCGAGGTGTGGCAGGGCCTTCACGCGCAGCAGCAGCGGCGAGTCGGAACGGCCGATGGATGCAAGCAAGACGCGCCAGCTCCCCGGAGCGTTCCAGGGCTCCGGCATGCTGGGTGTCAGGAGCGAGCCGTTGGCGAAGCTCGTCTCCTGCCCCGGGCCATCCTGACGGTCGAGGACGGTCACTTCCCAGCCGCGGCGCGAGAGAAAGTAAGCGGATGTAACGCCGATGAGGCCGCTGCCGATGACGAGCGCTTTCACGGGTGCCTGTTCAGTGGTGCGACTGCGAAGCCTACATCGGCCGCCGCCGCCCAGCCAGGGGCTATGCGTCCGCTACAGACGGTGCCAGTAAGCGTTCCCTACGCAAGGCACCTGCCCGATCTTGGCCGTGATCAGCGAGAGATGCCGCTCCGTGAGGCCAGTGACGTCGATCCGGATGTACAAAGTCCCCGTCGTCCCGAGCTCCGCGACTACGCGTCGGGGTACAACGTTGAGGGTCTGGAACGAAGTCAGGACGCGAGCGAGCGCGCCGGGATCAGCGTCAGCGTTGACGCGGAGACATAACGCCTGCGTGGCGGTCTCTTCCAATACTGCTTCTTGTAGATTCATGGCAAAGGGTCCTCATCGCATTTTCACCTCGATCGAGCGCACGACAGCCCCGGCTTTCAACGAAAGCCGGGCACGTAATCGACCCGATCTGGTGGATGAGGGAAGCCATGACCACAGCCAGTATGCCCCAGTATTCACGGGGAAGTCACCTGCACCCTGCATTTTTGAATGAACGCAGAGGCAAATCCCGTGGCTCCCGGGCCATGGCCGGCCGAAGCTGTCTCCCTGCGATTCTCTGGTGACACCGTTTTTTTTAAACGCCCTGTTGCGATAAGCTCACCGCACCCAGAACTGTCATGATAGCCGTGATGCAATCTGATCTCGTCCGCCGCCATCGCCTCACCGTCGAGGAGTACTTCCGGATGGCCGAGGTCGGGCTGCTGGCGCCGGAAGCGCGTGTCGAGCTGATCGAGGGAGAGATCTTCGACATGCCACCGATAGGAAACCTACACGGCGGATTCACTGCCTGGCTTCACCGGCGCCTACTGCGCGATCTCGGAAACGAAATCTCTGTATGGGACCAGGTTACTCTGCCCCTGGACACATTCTCGGCGCCGGAACCCGATCTCGTAATCCTCAAATACCGCAAGGACGAGTACAAGAACAAGCGTCCCACACCTGATGACGTCTTCCTGATCGTGGAAGTGAGCCAGAGCTCTTTGCATCATGATCGGCACGTCAAGGTTCCGCTATATGCCCGGCACGGCATCCCCGAGGTATGGGTCTTGGACGTCGAGCGCCGGCGGCTCCAATTCTTCCACACGTTGGAGGCGGCGCATTACACTCACACATCCGATACACGAACGCCCGGGCAAGTATCCCTTCGGGCTCTGCCGAACGCTACGATCGGTCTCACTGGATTGTTCGAAGATTGACCGGAGTGAAGCCGATACTGATTACACCCAGCCGCCGTCCACGATGTAGTGCTGACCCGTGACGGCGCTCGCCTCCTCCGAGGCCAGGAAAACGATGACCTTCGCCACCTCTTCGGGCTCGAGCTTGCGCTTCAGGCACTGGCGGGCCACGATCTCGGCCTCGCCTTCCGGCGTCACCCATTTCTCGAGCTGGCGCTTGGTCATGATCCAGCCGGGCGCCACTGCGTTGACGCGTATCCCGTAGGCGCCAAAGTCGCGCGCCAGGGAACGCGTCAGACCCAACACCGCCGACTTCGACGCGGTGTAACCGGCCATCCCGCCCTGGCCGATGATCCACGAAATCGACCCCAGGTTGATGATCGAGCCTTTGCCCAGGGCCTTCATGTCAGGGATCACCGCCTGCGCGCAGAAGAACTGGTGCTTGAGATTGACGGCGATGCGGCTGTCCCAGATCGCCTCGGTCACCTCCTCGGTGGCGTGGCGCTCATCGTGCGCGGCGTTGTTCACCAGGACCTGGATCGGCCCGAGGAGCTTGGCTGTCGCCGCCACGGATCGCTGCAGCGCCGGGATGTCGGTGAGGTCGCAGGGCTCGAAGTGCACCGGCGTGCCGGCGGACTCCAGCTCCCGCACGAGCGCGCGCGAGGGCTCCACGGCGATATCGATGAAGGCGACTTTCGCCTGCTGCGCCGCGAACCGGCGCACGATCGCCTCGCCGATCCCCGAGCCGCCGCCCGTGACCAGCACCACCTGGCCCTTCAAGTCGGGATAGATCGCCGCCATCTGTCGTCACTCTCCGGAATCGGTTGCGTGTTGGAACGGTGCGACGTCCACCGGCCGCAACCCCGGAGCCGGCGCCTCGAAGCTGAAGAGGTCGCCCGCCAGAGGCTGCGCCGCGCGCTGCTGCGGAGTCATCCCCGCCCAGGCGGTGGTCACATACGCCGTGCGCAGATCCGGTCCGCCGAAGGCGATCTTCGTGACGTTGGCGCACGGCAGGCGCACGGTCGCGAGCACCTTGCCTTCGGGGGAGTAGCGGCATACCGCCCACCCACCCCACAAGGCTATCCACACGCAGCCCTCCTGGTCCACCGTGGTGCCGTCGGGGTGCCCTGCAGCCGCCTCAATCTGCACGAAAACGCGCTTTCGCGCCAGCGTGTGCGGGTCCGGCCGGTCGAACGCATACACAGTCCGGCGAGACGTATCGGTGTGATAGAACACCCGCCCGTCGGGACTGAAGGCCGGGCCATTTGTAATGACGTAGCCCTTGTCGAGGCACACGCTGCGCCCGTCGGCATCCAAACGGTACAGGGCACCGCTCGGCTCGACTTCGGCATCATTCATCGAGCCGAACCACAGCTCGCCCTCCGGGCTCACGCAGCCGTCATTCAGGCGGTTTTCGGGCAGGTGCGGCTCGACCCGCGCCAGCAGCACGAACTCGGACGTTTCCGGATCGAATCGATGCAGGCCGGTCTTGAGACCCGCGACGAAGCCGCCGCGGCGCAACGGCGCGAGAAAGCCCGGCTGCTCCGGCGCCGCCCAGAACCGGTGCTCGCGCCTGGCCGGCTGCCAGCGGTGTGCGCGCCGCGCCTTGATATCGACGAACCAGAGCGCCGCATCGCGCTCCACCCATACCGGGCCTTCACCGAGCTCGGCGCCCACCTGGCAGACATGTTTGGCATCCATGATCACGACCTCTGCGGCAACTTCGCGTCACGGCGCGAAGCATACCGCATCCGTTTCAATAGTCTGAGTTCACCACGCTCACGGTGACGCGCACCTCGAAGCGCTCTCCCGGCGCGAGCAGCTTCTGGCCGGTGATCGCCGCTGGCGCCGAGCGGTTGATCGCGTTCGGCATGTGGCTCACGGGCTCGACGCAGAAGAAGTCCCGGTCCGGGGGACTGTAGATGTGCAGCCAGTGCAGCGCCCGGCTCGCCGTGAGCGCGAGGCGCAGCCGCTCCTCCGGCAGCAGGATCTCCGCCACGCCCGGCCAGCCGGTGTGGCAGTGATCGATCAGCTCCGGGCGCGCCACCTCGTCACCGCGGCCCCACTGCCCGAACCGCGTCCCGTGAGCGAGCCGCACCGGCAGCAACTCCTCGTCGGTGAGCCAGACGCCCTCCACGCGCGCCTTGAGCCTCGCCCCCTGCCCCTTGTGGAAGTAAGGGTGCCAGCCGAGGCCCGCGGGCATCGGCGTCGAATCGCGGTTCTCCACCGCCAGCGCCAGGTCGAGGCTGTCGGCGCGCAGTGTCAGGGTCTGCGTCGCGATGTAATGCCAGGGCCAGCTGTCCGCGGGGTGCTCGAAGGAGAGCACCGCGCTGTCCCTGGCCGCCGACTCCACGCGCCACGGCTTTCTCCATCCGTGGCCATGGAGCGGATGTGCCTGGTCGGGAGCGTTGCGCTCGATCCTGACGTCGCGATCGCCCACCCGGAAGCGTCCGTCGGCGATCCGATTGGCAAATGGCACGAGCACGAACGCCGCCGTCTCGAACGGATCGGTCGCGCCGGCCGGCGTCGGCCGCAGCACATCGCGCCCCTGATAACGGAGAGTGGCGACCGCGGCGCCGAGATCGGGAAGCAGCTCGAGCGTCAGGTCGCCGTCCGCAAGCGCCAGCACCAAGCGGCCTTTCCTACTCCGCGGCCCGCGGGGAGGTGAGCCCCGCAGCCGGCGCGCCGTGCCGATGCCACAGCTCCTGGATGGACTCGAGCGGGCGGCCCTTGGTCTCCGGCACGAAGCGGATGACGAAGAGCGCCGCCAGCACCGAGCAGACGCCATACACCCAGTAGGCGAAGCCATGGTTGAAATGAGCGTTCAGGGCACTGCTGCCGTCCATCACCGGGAAGGTCGTCGACACGATGAAATTCATGATCCACTGCGCCGCGACCGCGATCGACATGGCCTTGCCGCGGATGGAGTTGGGGAAGATCTCCGACAGCATCACCCACACCACCGGCCCCCAGGAGAATGAGAACCCCAGGATATAGACGACTACGGCCCCGAGGGCGATGTAGGAGGATCCCGCCGAGCCACCGCCCTGCCCGACGGTCGCCGCGACCAGATGCCGATCGAAGAGGAACCCGAGCAGGATCATGGCCGCCGCCATGATCAAGGCCCCCGCGACCAGCAGCGGCTTGCGCCCGATCCGGTCCACCGTGAAGGTGGCGATCAGCGTGAACACGGTCATGGTCACGCCGCTGTAGATCGCCGAATCCCACAGCGCCTGGTTGGTCGAGGCGCCCATGTTCTCGAACATGTGCGGCGCGTAATACAGCACGGCGTTGATGCCGACGACCTGTTGGAAGATCGACAGCATGATGCCGACGATGAGCACCAGGCCGCCGAAACTCAACAGCGGACGCGTATGCTCCACCAGGGTGGCCTTGATCTGCTGCAGCGTCGACTGCGCTTCCGCGTCGCCCACCAGGCGCTTGAGCAGCGCCAGCGCGTCGGCGTCACGATCCTTCAGCACCAGGAAGCGCGGCGTCTCCGGCACCATCAGCATGAAGATGATGAGCAGCGCCGCCGGAATCGCCGCCGAGGCCAGCATGTGCCGCCATGCCGTCGTCATCAGGTAGCCGCGGGTGTGGCCGGCCTGGATCGCCCAGTTGACGAAGTAGACCAGCGTGATGCCGACGACGATGGCGATCTGCTGGAAGGTCACCAGCATGCCGCGCGAGGCCGGCGGCGCCACTTCCGCGATGTACATGGGCGCCAACATGGAGGCCATGCCGATGGCCATGCCCGCGAGCAGGCGATAGGCGAGAAAGGCCGGCAGAGCGTGATAGCCGGTGCCGCCGAAGATGCTCCAGAAGAACTCCGGATAGGCCGCGCCGAGGGAGGAGAGGAAGAACAGCACGCCGGCGATGATGAGTCCGCCCTTGCGGCCGATCCTGGTGGAGATGAGACCCGCGACACCTGCGCCGATGACGCAGCCGAGCAGCGCCATGGAGATCGCCAGCCCGGAGAGGGCGTTCGCATTCGCCTCGGTGAGATGCCACGGCAGCACGAAGTTATTGGTGATCGCGTCCGTCACGCCGGAGATCACCGCCGTGTCGTAGCCGAACAGCAGTCCGCCCAAAGTTGCCGCGACCGTGAGCGCCGCCACGAGTCCGGGATTGCCTTTGCCGCTCATTTATCTATACCCCCTCATCTATTGGCCAGCCCCATTCTCGCATCCCAAAGGCCGCGGCTGGCAAGGTTATGCATCAGGGCGCCGATGGCGTAATTGTTAACGCTAACATGCGCCCTCGACCCCCTTCTGTCAAGCGCGTGGCAGCCCGGCGGCGAGCTTCGGCGCGGCCGCCGACTGCCGCGCGATGAGCGCGTGCGGGATGAGCCGGTGCAGCCGCTCGGCGCCGCGGCGGCTGCCGCGCACCGCCGTGACCAACATGTCGATGGCCTCCGCCGCCATGCGGGCGATCGGCTGTTGAATGGTGGTGAGCTCCGGCCAGATGGTCGACGCGATGAGCGTATCGTCGAAGCCCACGACGGTGAGGTCGCGCGGTACGTCGAGCCCGCGCCGGTGCGCTTCGGCGATGACGGCTGCCGCCATGTCGTCGTTGCTTGCGAAGATCGCGGTCGGCGCCGGGTCGGCGGCGAGAAGCTTGCGCGCGGCATCCAGCCCGGAGCGGAAGCTGAAGAACCCCTGCTCCATGCGTGGCGGCGGCCGGCCACCGCGCTTCGCGGGCGCGGCTTCCTCCAGCGCCGCGGTGAAGCCCAGCCAGCGCTCCTCGCTCGCGCTCTGATTGGGATGCCCCTTGATGAAGGCGAGGCGCTCGTGACCCAGGCTGATGAGGTATCGGGTCATCTCGCGCGCCGCCGAGTAGTCGTCGATGCGCACGCACATGGTATCGGCCACCGGGCGGCCCGAGGCGACCGTCACGACGGGCAGGCGCGCGGCGCTCAGCTCCCCGCGGACGATGGCTGACTCGCAGAGCGGCGGCGGCAATACGACGCCCACCACGGCTCCGGCGAGAAGCCGCCGCACCGCCCGGCGCGAGACGACGGGCGTCGGCTCGCATTTCTCGAGGACGAGCTGCACGCCATGGCGGGTCGCCGACTCCAGCGCGCCCACCAGGAACTCGCTCAGGTAGGCCGAGCTCGGGTTGCCATAGAGCAGGCCCAGCCGCTCACCCCGCTCGCTCGCGAGATTGCGCGCCGCGAGGTTCGGCGAGTAGCTGAGGTCCCGGACGGCACGCTGCACAGCCTGGCGCGTCGCACTGCTCACGTACTTGCTGCCGTTGACGACGCGAGAGACCGTCATCGGCGACACGCCGGCCTGACGCGCGACATCCTTGATGGTCGCGCCGGCGCGAAGCCCGGGTCGGCTCCTGCGAGCCGGCTTGCTCACTGGACCTCGAATGCCCGGTACGAGTGCGGCGGCAGCTGCACCACGAAGCTCGTCTGCCCCGCTTCCCCGGGCGCCGGCCCCGGCACGGCCTCCGGTGCCGGCAGCACGCTCTGACCGGAAGCGAGATCGACCAGCCTGGAGGCTGCACCCTTGACGAAGACGCGCACCGTGGCCGGGCTGGCGCGATACGACTCCACGACCAAGGTATGGTTGTCATAGGCGAATAGGCTCACCAGAGCCGGGGCGGCGATGCGCAGCGGAAACTTCGCGGCCAGCCAGCCCCGCAACCCATCCAGCACCGGCTGCGGCAGCTCGAGGAGCTGGCCCATGTTGGCCGGCACGTCGAGCACGTAGAGCTCCCCGGGCCCGTATTGGGTCGCGAGCAGAATCGGCACGGAGTTGGCCGCGGCCTCGCCGCGGATCAGCGGCCAGCTGTCGTTGGTATAGAAGTGGATCTGCGGGAAGATCACCGTCGGGTTGTCGCGGCCGGGCACATCGAGGTCACCGCCCCCGTGAGGACCGAAGGTGCCGTAGTAGTGGCGCGCCGCGATGGGCAATCCGCTGTAGCTGATCTCGGCCACGTTGCCGATGCCCGCGTGCTCGAGCGCCTGCAGCAGCCCCGAGGTGATGATGACGTCACCGCCCGCCTCCAGATTGCCCTCGATTTCCCTCACCAGGTTGGGATCGAAGGCCGCGTTTTTGGTCAGCAGGACAACCGGCGCCCCCTTGGGGAAGCGCGGCGTCAGGTCCATGGGCAAGCCGATGTTGCCGAGATAGTTCTGCAGGAAATCCTCATCCGAGGAGGACTGGTAGGGCTTGTAGCTCTCGATGCCGATCGGGGATCCGAGCTTGCCGATGACGCCGTCGACCTGACTCAGCGAATAGCCGGCCACGGCGGCCCATCCGGGCACCGCCTCGCTGCCCGCCGGAGCGTGAAAGGCCTGCTCCATGGCGTCCCAATCGAAGCTGGTGTGATCGGCGGACCACGGCCGGTCGCCGGCGATGGCCGGCGCCGGCGAGGCGAGCTGCGTCCAGCTGAAGAGAGTGATCTCCGGCGCCTTGGCGAACATCGTGTCCCATAGCTGCTCGGCATACCGATCGGCGTAGCGCGTCTCGAAGGTGTCCACCCAGCCGCCGCGGTCGCCGCCGTGCGGGCGGATGTTGTTGTAGTAGCGGAAGATGAGATAGCTCTCGTACTGCTGCAGCAGCTGATAGGTCGCGACCGGATCACGCGTCTCGGTGCCGGTGTAGATGTAGTCGAACATCTGCGCCTCGCGGTCGAGATCGAAGCCGAGGCCCTGGAAGTGCTCGTACCAGTTCGGATACTTGATGATCACCTTGACGTGCGGATTGGCGCTGCGGGCCGGCCCGAGGATGACGTGCTGCGCCACCCAGCGCATCTTGTTCAGCCGGTATTGCGTCCAGGAGAGCGCGCCCTTGGCGCGGATGTCGGCGTCGCTGCGGGTGTTGTAGAACGTGAAATCATCGAGAATCACCGTGTCGAAGTGGCTCGCCGCCATGCGCACGGCGCGCTCCGCCATGGCAACGTCCTTCGGGTTCTCATAATCGAAGGACTGGAACGGTCCCCCCTGGTCGACCGCGGTGAGCGTCAGACCCCCATCCACGGTGATGCCCCGCGCCCTGAAGAAGCGCGCGATGCGGTCCAGCGAGGCCGGGTCGGCGAAGACGCCGCTGCGATAGTCCTCGAGATACACCTTGTTGAAATGGACCTGGCTCCAGATGCGCTCGAACTGCTGCTGCAGCACCTTCGGATCGGCCAGCTGGCGCGTGGAGAACACCGGGATGTAAATGGCCACGCTGAAATTCTTGTAGGGCTGCTGCGGCGGGGCAGCGAACGCGACACCGGCCGCGAGCACGAGACCGACCGCGGCAAGCGCGCGGCGGATATGAGAGGTCACCCTGCGGATATGGAATGGTCGCATCTGTTGCATGCCTGGAAACTCCCCGGACCTCTGTCCGATCGTCAGCGTGCCGGTTGTTGCTCGGTAATTCACGGCGTCCCCGTCCGCACCCGCGGACAGCGCTATCTTGCAGCCAAAAAGGCTTGTTCCCCCCGCTCCCCCTCACCCTCAGCCGCCGCCATGGTAACGCTCCCAGACGCCTGATGCCACCAGCCCTTCTGATAACGTTATCATTGGATGCGCCGGGCGCAGCGCCCGAGGGGTTCTCGATGCGGAATTCGATCTTGCGAACGTGCGCCATTGCGATTGCGTGCCTGCTCGTTGCGCCCATCGGCCGCGCGGAGGACGGTTACCGCCTCTGGCTGCGCTACGTTCCGGTGGCGGGTGAATGGCTCGCCCGCTACCGCGCCGGCGCGACCGAGCTCGTGGGCGCGGATTCCTCCCCTACTCTGCGCGCTGCGCACGCGGAGCTGACGGCGGGCCTGACGGGCCTGTTGGGATCGGGCCCGCGGCCGTCGCGTGCGGTGACACGCGACGGCGCGATCGTTTTCGGGACCCCCCGCTCCTCTGCTCTGGTGAAGGTCCTGCCGCTCGAGCTGCGGCAGGCGGGCGAGGCAGGCTACCTCATCCGCACGGTCACGATTGACGGTCACACAGCCACGGTCATCGCCGCGAATAGCGACATCGGCGTGCTCTACGGCGCATTCGGTTTCCTGCGGCTGCTGCAGACACGCGCGCCCATCGATCATCTCGACATCGCCACCAGCCCGAAGATCAGCCGTCGCGTGCTCGACCACTGGGACAACCTGAACGGCACGGTGGAGCGCGGCTACGCAGGCGACTCCCTTTGGCGGTGGGAGAGCCTGCCGGAGTACCTCTCACCGCGGTACACCGATTACGCGCGCGCCTGCGCCTCGATCGGAATCAACGGCTCGGTGCTCAACAACGTCAACGCCACACCCTTCATCCTGACACCGCTCTACCTTCACAAGGTCGCTGCGCTGGCGGGCGTGCTGCGCCCCTACGGCATCAGGGTGTACCTCTCGGTGCCGTTCAGCGCGCCCGTGACGCTCGGGAAGCTGAAATCCGCCGATCCGCTCGATCCGCGGGTGCAGGCCTGGTGGTCCGCCAAGGTCGCGGAGCTCTATCGCGACATCCCCGACTTCGGCGGGTTCCTGATGAAGGCCAACTCCGAAGGCCAGCCCGGACCGGAGGACTACGGACGCACGCAGGCGCAGGGCGCCAACCTGCTCGCGCGAGCGCTCGCCCCACACGGCGGCATCGTCATGTGGCGCGCGTTCGTCTACACGACAGGCGGCCATTCGGAGGATCGCGCCAAGCAGGCGTACGACACCTTCAAGCCGCTCGACGGCAAGTTCGCGGACAACGTGCTGGTGCAGGTGAAGAACGGCCCAATCGACTTCCAGCCGCGCGAGCCCTTCCATCCCCTCTTCGGCGCGATGCCGCACACCAACCTGATGCTGGAGCTGCAGATCACCAAGGAGTACCTCGGCCAGCGGACCAGCATGGTCTACCTGGGCCCGCTCTTCGAGGAGGCGCTGCGCGCTGACACCTGGGTGAAGGGTGCGGGCTCGACGGTGGCGCGAGTGACCGATGGCTCGCTCTACGGCGAGCGGCTTACCGCGATCGCCGGGGTGGCCAACACCGGCTCGGAGCGCAACTGGTCGGGATCCATCTTCAACCAGGCCAACTGGTACGCCTTCGGCCGGCTCGCCTGGAATCCCGACCTGTCGTCGCGACAGCTCGCCGCGGAATGGGTCAGGATGACCTTCACCAGCGATCCCCGCTTCGTCGCGCCGGTGGTTGCGATGATGATGGGATCGCGCGAGGCCGCGGTCGACTACATGACGCCGCTCGGACTCGCCGGCCAGATGGCCGCTGACACCCACTATGGCCCGGGGCCGTGGGTTGCGCCGGCGAAGGGCATGCCGCCCGACTGGAGCAGCACTTATTACAGCGGCCCGGGGCCGTCCGGTCTCGGCTTCGATCGGACGGCGACCGGGAGCGACGCCGTCGCGCAATACTCCCCGCACGTCGCCGCGCAATTGAGCAATCTTGCGACCTGCCCCGACGACCTGCTCCTCTGGTTCCATCACCTCTCGTGGGATTACCGCATGCGCTCCGGCCGCACTCTGTGGGATTCCCTGGTGTTGCACTACGACCGAGGCGTCGCGTGGGTCAAACAGGCGCGCGCCACCTGGAGCACACTGCGACCGTACGTCGATCCGGAACGCTATGACCTGACGGCAGACTTCCTCGCCATCGAGGAGAGGGACGCCGAGTGGTGGCGCAACGCCAGCATCGCTTATTTCCAGTCGATCTCGCGCCGGCCGCTGCCCGCGGGCGCGGCTGCGCCGCCCGACACCCTGGCGCATTATGAGAGCTTCTGTGTTCCATACGTCGAAGGCTCCGCGGCAACGACGCCGGCCTGCCCGCCCGCCGATGTGGCAGTGCCGCAATGAGGTCTCGCGACCCCCTCACCAATCCCACATCGAGCCGTCTTCCAGACGCGCGATCGGCAGTTGCTTGGGGCTGTAGGGATAACGCTCGGCGAGCTTCTCATCGATGGTGACGCCGTGTCCCGGGCCCTCGCCGCAATGCAACCGGCCGTCACGCAAGACGTAGTCGTGGGGAAAGACTTCGTCGGTCTGCTCGCAGTGGCGCATGTACTCCTGGATGCCGAAGTTGGGTACCCAGGTGTCGAAGTGCAGCGCCGCGCCCATGGTGACGGGCGAGAGGTCCGTGGCGCCGTGAAAGCCGGTGCGCACCTGATGCATCGCGGCCAGGTCGGCAATGCGGCGGACGTGGGTGATGCCGCCGGCGTGCACGATCGTGGAGCGGATGAAGTCGATGAGACGGCCTTCGATCAGGCGCTTGCAGTCCCAGATGGAGTTGAATACCTCGCCCACCGCGAGCGGCGTGACGGAGTGGCGGCGGATGAGCTCGAAGCCGTCCGGGTTGTCGGCCGGCGTCGCATCCTCCAGCCAGAAGAGCCGGTACGGCTCCAGGTCGCGCGCCAGGCGCGCCGCCTCCACCGGCATCAGCCGATGATGCACATCGTGCAGCAGCTCGAGCTTGCCGCCGTGGTCGGCGCGCAGCCGGTCGAAGAGCTTCGGCACGATCTCGAGATAGCCCGGCGTCGACCATTCCGTCTCGAGCGGCAGCTCGCTTTCCGCCGGCTCGTACGCGTCCTTCAGTCGCGACACGCCGTACGGCTTCTTGACGCCCGGAACACCGCACTGCGCGCGCACCGCGCGATAGCCCATGGCAACGTAGCGCGCCACTTCCGCGCTCGCCTCTTCGATATCGCGGCCGTTGGCATGTCCGTACACCAGCACGCCGTCGCGCGAGCGCCCGCCCAGCAGGCGATGGATCGGCAGCCCGGCCATCTTGCCGAGGATGTCCCACAGCGCCACGTCGACCGCCGCGATGGCCGTCATGGTCACCGGTCCCCGCCGCCAATAAGCGCCCCGATAGAAGAACTGCCAGGTATCCTCGATGCGCCCGGCGTCGCGCCCGATGAGGTTGGGGATCACGTGGTGCTCGAGATAGGCCGCGACGGCCAGCTCCCGGCCGTTGAGCGTCGCATCGCCGATCCCGAAGACGCCCGAGCGCGTCTCGATCCTGAGCGTCACGAAGTTGCGTCCCGGACAGGTGACGATGACACGCGCGGCGATGATCTCCCGCTCACGCGAGGAGCTGTGCGCATTGGACTGAGGACTCGTCATGAACAATGACTCCAATGGGGAATCGGCGGCGGCGCTGCACGCGGACCGTCTCTTTCCCGCGGACCCGGGCACGCGCGCCATCGCACGCAGACTCTACAACAGCGTTCGCGCTCTGCCCATCATCAGCCCGCATGGCCACACCGACCCGCGCTGGTTCGCGGACAACGCGCCGTTCAGCGATCCGGTCTCGCTCCTCCTGACGCCGGATCATTACATCACCCGCATGCTCTACAGCCAGGGCCTCACGCTGGAGGAGCTTGGATTAGCGCCGCTCGCGGGCGGCGCCGCAGCCACCACCGATTCCGCTCGGCGCGCCACCTGGCGACGGCTCGCGGAGCGCTACTACGTCTTTCGCGGCACGCCGACGCGGCTCTGGCTCGATTGGGTGCTGAGCGCCGTCTTCGAGACCGAGGTGCCGCTCACGGCCGCGAACGCCGACCGAGTCTACGACTGCATAGCCGAGCGTCTCGCGCAGGACGCCTTCCGCCCGCGCGCGCTCTTCGAGCGATTCGGCATCGAGGTGCTGGCCACGACCGAATCGCCTCTCGATGACCTCGCGCATCACGCCGCGATCCGGGCGAGCGGCTGGAAAGGCCGCGTCATCACCGCCTACCGGCCCGATCCGGTGGTCGACCCCGAGGCTCCCGGCTTCGCGGCCGGTCTCATCCGTCTGAGCGAGCTCACCGGTGAGGACACCGGCTCCTGGCACGGCTATCTCGCGGCGCATCGCAAACGCCGAGCCTACTTCTCGCAGATGGGCGCCACCTCCACCGACCACGGCCATCCGACAGCCAGAACGGCGGACTTGAGCGGCCGCGTCGCAGAATCCCTCTTCGGCCGCGTCATTCGCGCCGCGCTGGCGCGGCAACGTCGCCAGCGCGGATGCGGAAGCCTTCCGCGCCCAGATGCTCACCGAGATGGCGCGCATGAGCCTGGATGACGGCCTGGTGCTGCAGATCCATCCCGGCTCCTGGCGCAACCACAACGCCTCACTTCACGAGCGTTTCGGTCCCAACGTGGGTGCCGACATCCCGGTGCACACCGAATACGTGAGCGCGCTGCGCCCGCTCCTCAACCGCTTCGGCAACGAGCCCTCCCTGACCGTCATCGTCTTCACCCTCGATGAGTCCGCCTACAGCCGTGAGCTCGCTCCCCTCGCCGGCCACTACCCCGCCCTCAAGCTCGGCCCTGCCTGGTGGTTCCACGACAGCCCCGAGGGCCTGATGCGCTTCCGCGAGCAGACCACGGAGACCGCGGGCTTTTACAACACCGTCGGCTTCAACGACGACACCCGCGCCTTCTTCTCGATCCCCGCCCGTCACGACGTCGCCCGCCGCGTCGACTGCTCCTTTCTCGCCCGCCTGGTATCCGAGCACCGCCTCCCCGAGGACGAGGCCACCGCGGTGGCCCGCGACCTGGCCTACAACCTGCCCAAGAAAGCCTATAAACTCTGACCCATGATATCGCTATCATCGAGACCCGAGCGGCGCTCCGGCGCGCTGGCAGCCATGGTCGTGCTCGCACTGGGGCCACTCGCCGGCGCCGCAGCCGGCGCCGCGGACAAACCGGTCTACAAGGACCCGCAGGCGACGGTCGCTGCCCGGGTCGACGACCTCCTCTCCCGCATGACCCTGCAGGAGAAGATCGCGCAGCTCTCCTGCATCTGGCAGCGCAAGGGCGAGGTCGAGGATGCCCACGGCAACTTCGATCCCGCCAGGGCGAGCCGCGTGTTCCCCTACGGGATCGGCCAGGTTGCCAGGCCCAGCGACCGCGTCCCCCTGGAAGCCAATGACCCGCTGCAGAACGCTTTTCGTGACGTTCCGCAGACGGTGGCCTTCGTCAACGCCGTGCAGCACTACTCGGTGGATGACACTCGCCTCGGGATCCCGACGCTCTTTCACGGCGAAGGCCTGCACGGCTTCATGGCGCGGGATGCCACGAGCTTCCCCCAAGCCATAGCGCTCGCCAGCTCCTGGGACCCCGCGCTCATTACACGTGTCTATACGGTGGTTGCGCGTGAGGCGCGAGCACGGGGTGTGCAGCTCCTCCTGACCCCGGTCATCAACTTGGGGCGCGACCCGCGCTGGGGACGCATCGAGGAAACGTTCGGCGAGGATCCCTATATCGCCGGCCAGATGGGAATCGCGGAGGTGCGCGGCCTGCAGGGCGACACGCTGCCGCTCGGCCCCGATCGCGTCTTCGCAACGCTGAAGCACATGGCGGCCTACGGCGTGCCGGAAGCCGGCACGAACGTGGGTCCGGCGGAGATCTCCCAGCGGACGCTGCTGCAGATGTATCTGCCGCAATTCCACGCGGCGATCCAACACGCCAACGCCCAGGTCGTGATGGCCTCTTACAACGAGATCGGCGGCATTCCGTCCCACGCCAACCGCTGGATGCTGACCGACGTGCTGCGCAACCAGTGGGGATTCAAGGGTGTCGTGGTCGGCGACTACGAGGGGATCGAGCAGCTCATGTCGCTGCATCACGTGGCCGGCAACCTGACGGATGCGGGCGCCCTCGCTCTCCATGCAGGCGTGGACGATGACATGCCGGACGGGGAGGCCTTCGCCAATCTGCCCCAGGCGCTCGCCGCCGGGAAGGTCACGCAGGCCGAGATCGATACGGCCGTGCGCCGGGTGCTGCGGCTCAAGTTCCTGGGGGGCCTCTTCGAGCATCCCTACGCCGACGCGCGTTACGCGGAGAAAGTCACCGATGACGCCGATGCGCGGGCGCTCGCCGTGAAGGCGGCGCAGGAGAGCATCGTTCTCCTCAAAAACGACGGCACGCTGCCGCTCGACACCCGTCGCATCAAGACGCTTGCCGTGATCGGCCCGAACGCCGGCGTGGCACGCCTGGGCGGCTACTCGGAGGTGCCGGCTCACTCCGTCAGCATCCTGCAGGGCATACGCAACCTCGCGGGCCACGGAGTGCACGTGGTTTACGCGCCGGGAGTGAAACTCCTGGCGAGCGGGGATCAATACACCGATCAGGTCGTGCTGCCGGCGGCGGCGGCGAACCGCGCCCTCATCCGGCAGGCGGTGAGCGTCGCCAGGACGGCCGACAGGATCGTGCTCGTCGTCGGCACCCGCGACGCGCTTTGTCGCGAGGGCTGGGCGGACAATCATCTGGGCGACCGCGACAGCCTGGAGCTGATCGATCAGCAGCAACAGCTCGCCGAGGCGATGTTCGCGCTCGGCAAGCCGGTCGTGGTCGTGCTCATCAATGGCTGCCCGCTCGCGGTGGACGAGATTGCGCACAAGGCCAATGCGCTCATCGAGGGCTGGTACCTCGGTCAGGAAGGCGGCACCGCCATGGCGGATGTCCTGCTCGGGAAGACCGATCCGGGCGGCAAGCTCACCGTCACCATTCCGCGCGCCGTCGGCTTCGTGCCCTACAACTACGACGAGAAGCCGAGCGCCCATCGCGGCTATCAGTTCGCCGACAACTCACCGCTGTTCCCGTTCGGCTACGGCCTTTCCTACACCACTTTCGACGTCGGGCCGCCGGTGCTTTCGGCCGCCAGCATTCATTCCAACGGCACCGTGACCGTCAGCGTGAATGTCCGCAATACCGGCAAGGTCGCGGGCGCTGAGGTCGTGCAGCTCTATCTGCACGAGCTCGTCACTTCCGTGACGGAGCCCACGAAGGTGCTGCGCGGCTTCGAGCGCGTGTCGCTGGCGCCGGGGGCCTCGACCCAGGTGCGCTTCGAGCTCGGCCGGGATGACTTTGCGATCTGGGACGAGAACCTGCGGTACGGGGTCGAGCCCGGCACGTTTCAGGTGATGGCGGGCCCGGACTCCGTCGATCTCAAGACCGCGACGTTCGAGGTGACTCGGCCGTAGGACTCCGCCACTGCCCAGGCCGCCGCGCTGAGTGCAGTGGAGATACAGAGGTTCACCCAGTCCTCGCGACTCGAGGGCGTGACGACCACGGCGCTCACCCAGCAGATGAGCGTGAAGAGCGTTTCCATGATCGCTTCCAGCGTCGCCGCCAGCCGCGGCACGACGCCGAATGCGATGGCGAGCCCTGCGGCGATGTGCCCCGCCCCGCCGAGAGCGGTCAGCGGCACCCGCCACGGCATCCAGGCCGGTATCAGGGTGGCGGCACCCTGCAGATAAACGAAGTGCGACAGCCCGATCGGCACCAGCGCGAGACCGAAGAGGATGCGTGCGACCCGCACGCTGCCATCGGCCCGTCCCGCGACCGCGCAGAAGATGAGCCAGCCGCCGCCGACCAGCGAGGAGTCCTCCCCCACGCCCAACCAGTTTCCTTCCACCAGCGGATGTGCCAGCGCCCGCGGAAGCTGCAGCGCCACCACCCAGAGCGCGACGAACGCCGTCAATATCAGCGCCGAGCGCTTGGCGGTGGCAGGCAGCAGAAGACCGGCGCCGGGAACCAGCAGCAGCGCGGCGGAAATGCACGCCAGGGTCTCCCGCCAGGGTATGTTCGGCGGCACTGGCTGCTGATGCAGCAGGAAATCGCGGGCCACCAGGCTGATCGCGCCGATTGCCGCGAAACCCACGGCGAAGAAGAGACGGCCCACCCCGACTTTGCGCAAGTACACGGCGCCCCCAAAATCATGAAATGGCACAACATTGCGCTGGGCCGGGCAGGAGCCCGGATCCAGCGCTGAATACTAGGCGAGTGGCGTCAAATGTATTGGGCCATTAACGCCGGCGTTTGGACCATTATCGGCCGGCAGCCGCCGCTTTCAGCCCGCGCAGAATGACGCCGAGCCGCTCCACGCCGCGCCGTATCGCCGGGAAGTCGGTGTCGGCGGCGCCGAGCACCAGGCCGGGCGGCATCGACCGCTCGACGGTGAGCTGCGAGAGCGGCACCGCCACTATTCCCTGCTCCACCGCCAGACGGCTGGCCTCGAGCTCCGGAATGCCGTCGGCCAGCCAGCCGACCGTCTGCAATCCGGCAGTGACCGGCGCGAGCCGCAACACGTCGGCGAGCTCCTGCTGGGCAAGCCTGACCAGCGCATCGTGCCTCGCCGTGTAGAGGTCGCGCATGCGGCGCATGTGCTGCTCCATGTGGCCCGCCGCGATGAACTCCGCCAGCACCGCCTGATCCAACACCGACGGAAAGCGCTGCAGCACCGAGCGCGCCGCGTCGACGGCACCGAGGAGTGATTGCGGCACGATGAGGAAGCCGAGGCGCAGCGACGGGAACAGCATCTTGCTGAAGCTGTTGGAGTAGATCACGCCACCGGCGCGATCGAGGCTGCGCAGAGCGGCGAGCGGCCGCCCGCTGAATCCGAGCTGACTGTCGTAGTCGTCCTCGAAGATCCACGCAGCCGCCGCGCGCGACCACTCGAGCAGCGCCACCCGCCGCTGCAGCGAGAGAGTCGCGCCCAGCGGGAAATGACATCCCGGAGTGACACAGGCGAGCTTCGCGAGCCGCGCGCGGCGGCGGCCGGTGTCGCAATCGATGCCCGCCTCGTCGACGGGCACGCCGATCACCTCGGCGCCCACGGCCCGCAGCAGCGAGGGAATGGCGGTGTAGCAGGGATCCTCCACCCAGACACGGTCACCCGGGTCCAGCACCAGGCGCGCGATGAGATCGAGCGAGGCCTGCGTGCCGGAAGTGATGACGACCTCTTCGGCGGTGCACTGCACACCCCTCGTCAGTCCGACGTATTGCGCAATCGCCGCCCGCAATGGCAGGAATCCGAGTGTCTCGCCGTGAGTGAGCAGACTGGGCACGCCGGTGCGCAGACAGCGGGAAGCGATCCGGCTCCATGTCTTGATGGGAAACGCCTCGAGCGCCGCCATGTCGAGGCGGAAGGTGTGGGTTCTGGCGGCAATGCGTAACGGGAACGGATGGCTCACCAGCCGCTGCCCGCGTGCGGAGAGTGATGGCGTCGAGACCGCTGCTCGAGACCGCGCTCGAGACGCGGTTGAGGCCGATGGCGCCAGCGCTGTCACCTCGCGTACGAACGAGCCGCTGCCGACGCTTCCTTCTATATATCCCTCGGCGATCAGGTGCTCGAACGCCGCGACCACCGTCCCGCGCGCTACGCGATATTGGCGAGCAATGCCGCGGGTGGAGGGCAAGCGCGCACCGGAAGCGAGCCTGCCTTCCACGATGGCGAGCCGGATCTCGTCGTAGAGCCAGCGCAGCAGGGTGGCGCCGGCCGCACGAGGCCGGAGGCTGAGGGTCACGGTCGCTGCTGTCTTCGACACGGCAATCCCGATCGCGACGCGATGCGGAGTGGCCCACCCGGCCCGCGGGCAGGAGCCCGCCAGACAGGTCCATATAGTCTTCATTGCAAGCCTATCACAATTGACACCCGCGCTCTGATACCGCTACCATCGCGGCGGCACATTCTCTGCATGGGAGCGCCGCGCTGTATCTCGGCATCGACATCGGCACCTCGAGCGTCAAGGCAGTGCTCCTGACGGAGCAAGGCATCGTATCGGCCACGGCCGCGGCCCCGCTCGAAGTCAGTCGGCCGGCACCCGGGTTCTCGGAGCAGTCCCCCGAGGCCTGGTGGCAGGCCACGGTGCGCGCGGTGAGCGCGCTCGCGGGCGCCTCCCGCGCCAAAGTGCGCGCCGTGGGCCTCTCCGGCCAGATGCACGGCGCGACGCTGCTCGACGCGCAGGACCATCCTCTGCGGCCCGCCATCCTCTGGAACGACGGCCGCTCCGCCGAGGAGTGCCTCGAGCTCGAGCGCCGGGAGCCCTCCTCCCGCGCCATCACCGGCAACATCATGATGCCGGGGTTCACCGCCCCGAAGCTCCTGTGGGTGGCGCGTCACGAGCCGGAGATCTTCCGCCGCACCGCGTGCGTGCTGCTGCCGAAGGACTACGTGCGGCTGCGCCTGACCGGCGAGAAAGTCAGCGAGATGTCCGATGCCGCCGGCACCGGTTGGTTGGACGTCGGCCGGCGCGAATGGTCCGATGCAATGCTCGCAGCGACGGACCTCAGCCGCGCGCGCATGCCGCTGCTCGTTGAGGGCTCGAGTCCCTCGGGAACTCTCACCGCGGATGCCGCCGCTGCACTGGGCGTGCCGCGTGTCGTGGTGGCGGGTGGCGGTGGAGACAACGCCGCGAGTGCTGTCGGTCTTGGCGTCGTGCGCCCAGGGCAGGCATTCCTGTCGCTTGGGACATCCGGTGTCCTCTTCATAGTGACTGACCGCTTCCGTCCGAATCCGGAGCGGGCAGCCCACGCCTTCTGCCACTGTCTGCCCGGCCGTTGGCACCAGATGTCAGTGATGCTCAGCGCCGCCAGCACGCTCGACTGGGTCGCGCAGCTCATCGGCGCCCGCGACCTGCCCCAGCTGGTTGCCCAGGCCGAAGCTCATGGCTTGAGCCGCCATTCAGCGCTCTTCCTGCCGTACCTCACCGGGGAGCGCACGCCGCACAACGATCCCAACGCCAGGGGCGTGTTCTTCGGCCTGCGGCCGGACACGACTCCGGCGGAGCTCGCCGGCGCGGTGCTCGAGGGGGTTGCGTTCGCATTCGCCGACGGCCTCGATGTGCTCACGGAAAAGAGCGACCAGCCGTCGCAACAGGTGCATGACATCAGTGTCACCGGCGGCGGCGCGCGGCTGCCGTACTGGGGTCGATTGATCGCCGCGGCCCTGCGCCGCCCCCTCACCTACCGCGCCGGCGGCGAGGTCGGGGCGGCCCTGGGGGCGGCGCGCCTCGCGCGCCTGGCCGCCGGCGAGGGGGGCGAGGAGGAGGTCTGCGCGGCGCCGCCCGTGGAGAGCGTGGTCCAACCTGACACCGCGCTCGCGGCGCTTCTCGCCAGCCGCCGCCGCACCTTCCAGCGGCTCTATCGGGATCTCAAAAATACATTCGTGGAGTTTTCGTCATGACTTTGTTTTCCAGCATCGAGCCAGTCCGCTACGAGGGTCCGGAGACGGCGAACGAGTTCGCCTACCGGGTCTACGACAAGGACCGCAAGGTCCTCGGCAAGAGCATGGAGGATTGGCTGCGGTGCGCGGTGTGCTACTGGCACTCGTTCAACTGGCCGGGCCAGGACATCTTCGGCGGCGGTACCCTGCCCCGTCCGTGGCTCGCTCCCCGGATCACGCAGGAAATGGCGGACGAGAAGCTCGAGGCCGCCTTCGACTTCTTCAAGCGGCTCGGCGTCCCCTACTTCACCTTCCACGACGTCGATGCGATGGCCACGGCCACCACGCCGAAGGAGCACGACCGCAACCTCAAGGCGATCGTGGAGCGGATGCAGCAGAAGATGGTCGCGACCGGCATGAAGCTCCTCTGGGGCACGGCCAACCTCTTCAGCCATCCGCGCTACGCCGGCGGCGCCGCCACCAGCCCCGATCCCGAGGTCTACGCCTGGGCCGCCGCCCAGGTGCGCTTCTGCCTGGAGGCGACCCATCGCCTGGGGGGCGAGAACTACGTGCTCTGGGGCGGGCGCGAGGGATATGACTCCCTGCTCAACACCGACCTCAAGCGCGAGCTCGATCACTACGGCCGCTTCCTCGCCATGGTCGTGGAGCACAAGCACCGCATCGGCTTCAAGGGCTCGATCCTCGTCGAGCCGAAGCCCTTCGAGCCCACCAAGCACCAGTACGACCGCGACGTGGCGGCCGTGTTCGCCTTCCTGCAGAAGTACGGCCTGGCGAACGAAGTGCGCGTCAACATCGAAGTCAACCATGCGACGCTCGCCGGCCTCGACTTCGAGCACGAGGTGACCGCGGCGCGCGCGTACGGCATCTTCGGCTCGATCGACATCAACCGCGGCGATGCGCGCAACGGCTGGGACACCGACCAGTTCCCCAACAACGCGCAGGAGCTGGTGCCGGCCTTCATCCAGCTCATCGAGGACAAGGGCTTCGGCAGCGGCGGCTTCAATTTCGACGCCAAGCTGCGCCGCCAGTCCGTCGACCCCGCCGACCTCTACCTCGCGCACATCGGCGGCGTCGACACGCTGGCGCGGGCCCTGCTCGCCGCTGCCGACATCGTCACGGAGCGCAAGCTGGCTCGCCTCAGGCAGGAGCGCTATCAGCGTTGGGACAGCGATCTCGGCACGCGCATCGAAAGCGGCGCCATCGACCTCGCGGCCCTGGCCGACCTCGCGGTGGCGAAGAACTTCGATCCGACGCCGAAGTCAGGCCGCCAGGAGCTGGCCGAGAGCATCATCGCGCGGCACTGCAGGCATTGAGCAGTTTGCAGCCGGTCAACCGGCGAGCGGCGGCGGCAGCCCGGCCTGAAGCGGCTGCGGCATGCCGGCGCTCGCCACCTCGAAGCGCAGCTCCTTGCGCCCATAGTCGATCGACACTTTGCGGAAGCGCCGCAGGCAGTCCATGCCGAAGAGCAGCGCCGGCTGGTCCTTCAAGCCCCAGACATCGAACACTTCCAGCTGAGCGACCACGAGCGGCGTGAAGACGAGGTGCAGCTCGCCGAGGTCGATGCTGTTGACGTTGATCGCGAGACCGACGACCGTGCCGCCCGTCACGCCGGAGAGCACCACCGGGCCGCCGATCAGCTGCAGATTCGAGGACTTCTGTTCCAGCGCCGCGTAGAGCGCCGGGTTGCATACGGAAACCTCGGCGCCGGTGTCGACGAAAGCAGCCGCGCGCACTCCATTGACGACACAGTTGGTGGCGCGCAGCCGGCCGGAGCTGCCGAGCGTGTGCACGATCGCCTCATCCCTGCCCTCCCACCAGGCCGCAAAGAAACCCTGGCGCTGCGTCACGGTGAGCGTCGCGGCGCTGAAGTCGAAGATCACGCGATGGCTGTCGAGCACATCGAGCCCGAGAAATCCATCCACCCCCAGCATGGCGCGCGGCAGCACGGGAACCTCGAGGGTTGGGCAGACGAGGCTGCCCATCCTCAGGGTCTCGATCGCGACGAGCTCCCCGAGCTGGCCGCGGAGGATGCCCTGGATCATCACCGCGCGGACACTCGGCAGGGCGAGCCGCGCGGCGATTTCGCTGGCCATCAGCGACCGCTCGGCGCCGGTGTCGACCAGGAAGCGATAGGGTCCGGCGCCATTGATGCTGACGGCGGTCGTCAGGCGGTCGTCGGTCACGCCGGCTGACCGTACCGAGCCCGAGCCGGCGCCCTGCGCCGCATCGTTGGTGGAACTGACGTGGGGAGCGCTCTCGGCCTGAGGGGGCCTGCCGAAGGCCCGGGCCAGTGCCGGTGCGGCGGTCAGCGCAACGAGTCCCTGGGCCACGAAGCGCCGCCGCGACCAGTCGGCGCCCGCAGCTTCTATCCCCGCCGGCCCGTGCCGGCTTGAAATGGTAGCCACCGTACCCGACAGCATGCGCCTTTGCCGGCCCGCTGTCATGGTTTACCTCATGGTTTACTAAATGGTCCACTCGCGGCGACTGGACCATTATGCGGCGAGTGCGTTCAGACACCCCGCAGCATGTGCATGACGCGGGCGCGGATGCGCGCGTAGTTCTCCGGCTTCAGCGGCCCCAGGAGCCCATGCTGCTCCGGCGGCAGATGCGCCAGCGGATGCCCGTTGGGCCGGAAGACATAATGATCGAAGAACGCCTTCCACGCCGCGCGCTCCGCCGCGGGCCGCTCCGCGATGGCGATCATGGCGAACAGCATGCTGGTGTACGGTGCGTCGGGCCCGGCGCTGAAGGCATCCCACCAGTAGTTGACCAGGCCGTTGAGCGGCGCGAGGGACTCCACCTTGTGCCACCAGAGCTTGGGCAGGTAGAGCGCATCTCCGGCTTCGAGCTCCACCCGCAGCGCCTGCTCGCGAATCTCCTCGAACAGCGGGAAGTCGCCATCCTGCGGGCCGTCGGCCGAGGCGGCGAGACTGACCGGCGCGCCCGCCATGGTGTTGTCGATCGGGCCGACATAGAGCTTGCCGATCAGCTCGGGCGCGAACAGCGTGAACCGGCGCCGGCCGGCAATCGCGCAGGCGAGATTGTCGTAGGTATCGTGATGGCAGGAGACGTTCGAGCGGGTGCCGAGCCAGATCCTCGGGCCGGGAGCCTGCCCGAGGAGCGGCATCGCATTGGCGGCCGCGAAGCCCGGCAGCGAGTCGCCCGTCGGTAACGAGCCGACATAGACGGAAGGCGCATCCGCGCGATCCAGCGACGCCACCATGACCTGCAGCGCCTCGAGCAGCTTCATCGTGCGGCGCTCGAAGTTGAATCCCTTGAAGTCCGGCGAGTAGTAGTATTTGCCGCCGATGGCGGGGGTGCCGAGGTACGTCTCGACGCGGCCGCCGACATCGAACGCGGCCAGATAATCCTTGAAGCGCAGCGGCGAGCCGCGCGCCGCCTGCACCACCGGCCAGTCGGCGACCAGCCCGCGGATGGCGACGGGCTGACAGCCTGCGACCACCTCGCACTGGAAGCGCTGCGGCGTCAGGTCCCGGCCGGCGATCTCTTTAGGCGAGAGAGTCATGGGGTCACCGCGGAGATCGCCGGCGGGAGCTGGAAATCAGCCGAGAGCCGCGGTGCGCACCCCGGCGAGGCCCTCGGTGGCTTGCAATATGCGGCCGTTTTTCTTGCGCGCCGAGCACGGGAAACTGCTTGAGCGAGCCGATCATGTAGTGGATGAGGCGCATGTAGCCGCGCCGGAAGAGCTCCACGACCACCGCATCCGGCAGGGTTCTCAAGGTGTCCTGGTTGATGGTGTAGAGGCCATCGCAGTTGACGCATCCGGCCGTCGTCGAATTCCGCCTCGAGGTCCACCGGCTCGATGAGCTTCAGCTCCAGCAGGCGCGCGATGAAGAGCCGGGTCACCTCGATGCCGGGCTGCAGGTCCTGGAAGGCCCAGATGATGCGCTGCAGGTAGCGCGATGGCTGGCCGTTCTCGGTGAAAAGGGCAACCCCGTCCGCGGCACCGACGCGAGGATGATCGAGGTCGATCGCAACGTCGGGCCCGTGCGCGTAGAACGGTACGCGTTGCAGGCCGAGCGGCCGGTAGAACTGCAGATCGCGCCATTCCTCGAGAAACAGATTCTCGCCCGCGATCGAACCCCAGCATCACCCCGCAGTAAAACTCGCCGGTGTTCGCTGTCCTTCGAGAAGAGGATCGGGTAATGCACGACGAGCTGTGGGAACTCGTTGACGATCACGTACGTGAAGTGCTGATTGTCGCCATAGGCGGCCGCCGCCCGCGCATCGACCTTGAGCGACCTGTGGGTCTCTTTGTTCAGCGGCACGATGCGGGTCATCTGCGGATCAATCCTCGATAGCGAGCTCAGACCGGCTGCAGTCCGTACTCGTAGATCTTGTTGAGCAGCTCGCGGTTCTTCGGCAGGCGCGCGCGCAGCTCACCCGTGGTGCGCTCATTCTCCCTGAGCAGCCGCGACGCGGCCAGTGCGGTGTCGACAGGTATCCTCGGCCGTGACTTCCGTCTCGAATCCCATGCCGTAGAGCACGTACTGGTAGCTCGCCGCGGGAAAGACCTCCTCCAGCCGGTCGAGCTCGTCGAAGAACCACGGCGACTGGTACTTCCACAGCGTCAGCAGATCGCTGCAACCGCTCCGGCACCGTCGCCGGATCGACGTTGTCGCGCCAGAAGGCGCTATCGGTGCGCTTGGTGAGCACGTAGTGCAGCTTCAGGAAATCGATGATGCGGCCGAAGCGATACATCGTCACCTCGTTGAAGCGCTTGGCAACGATGTCCATCACCTCCCGGCACGCCGGCATCTGCTCGGCGAGCAGCTTGGCGGAAAGCTCGACCAGGACGATGGCCGAGGACTCGAGCGGCTCCAGGAACCCGCTGGCGAGCCCCACCGCCACGCAGTTCCTCTTCCAGAAGGTCGCGCGATGGCCGGCGCGGATCGGGATCTTGCGGACCGGCAGCTCCCTGTGCTGGGCGCCGATGTAGCGCAGCAGCGTCTCGCGCGCCGCCTCTTCGCTGCTGTGGCGGCTCGAGTAGACATAGCCGACGCCGCGCCGCGTAGGCAGGCCGATGTCCCAGGTCCAGCCGGCCGCATGTGCCGTGGAGATAGTCTGCGAGGCCATGGGCGCATCCGGGGTCTCGAACGGCACCTGCACCGCCAGCGCGGTATCGCAGAAAAGGACGTCGCCGCACTCCTTGAAGCCAACACCGAGGGTCTTGCCGATGAGCAGCGCCGCGAAGCCGCTGCAATCGACGAACAGATCGCCGACGATCTCCCCGGCCTGCTTGGTCAGCACGCTCTCGATGTCGCCGCGACTCGCGCTGATTGACCTGCACGATGTCGGCCAGCACGTGGCGAACGCCCAGCTTCTCGGCGCAGTGCCTGGCGAGGAACGGCGCGAACTTGCCCGCATCCAGATGATAGGCGTAGTTGGCGGATCCCCTGTATTCCGCATGGGTGATCGTCTTCGGCGCCAGTCCCTCGTCGCACAGCCGCCCCTGGGGCGTCACGAAATCGCAGAAGCTTCGCCCCTGGCCCGCGCGCAGCCAGTGCGGCACGAGATTCACCTGGGAGAAGCCCTGCGGAACCATCAGCGGATGGTAGTAGGCGTCATCCTCCGCGCCGCGTCGTCCAGCCGGCGAACTTCCCGCCCTGCTTGAAGGCGGCATCGCACTGCCGGAAACAGCTCCGTCTCCGATACGCCCATCCGCTCCAGGGTGGCGCGCATCGTCGGCCACGTCCCTTCCCCGACGCCGATGATCTTGATGTCCGGAGACTCGATCAGCGTGACGGAGAGACCGCCCGCCTTCATCCGAGCCTGATGGCGGGCGGCGATGATGCCTGCGGTCAGCCAGCCGGCGGTTCCTCCGCCGACGATGACGACCGCCTTTACGGGCTGTGCCACCTTAGAACTTGACGCGGACCCCGGCGCCGAAGGTACGTCCGTAGTCGACCAGGTTCAGGGTCTGGTTCGAGAACCGTCCATAGCTGTGATAGATGGTATCGGTCAGATTCATTGCCTGGAAGTACACGTTCAGGTGACTGTCGATGTCGTATTGGGCGCTGAAATCCAGGTTGGTCGAGGCCGCGAGATACACCGGCTCGTTGCCGAATGCGGCGCCGCCCTGCTCCTGGCCGAGAGTGATCAGCTGCGTGCCCTGCCACTGCACCGCCAGCCGCGCCTGGAATCCATGCGCCTGGTAGAAGCCGATGAAGTTGGCCGAGTTGCCGAGACCGGTCACCGCGAACTGGTTCGACGTCAGGCTGTAGTTGTTGAAATTCCCGTTGGTGTGCACGTACGTGGCGTTGATCTGCATGCCGAAGCCCAGCCACAGCATCTGCTGCCAGGTGACCTCGATTCCGTCGACGTCGGCCTTGCCCGCGTTGGTGAAGGTGGTTTCGGCGAACACCGCCGGTTTGCCGCAGTTGGGATCGGTGAAGGTGGCGGTGCCGGAGTACGAGCACGGCGCCGGATCGTTGATGCCCGGGACCGTGATGTTGACGACGTTCGAGGTCGGGAAGTTCTTCACGGCCTTGTAGAACGCCTCCCCCGACAGGTAGTCGTTCGCGGCGTAATACCACTCCGCGCCGAGCAGCGAGGTTGGTCGACTCATAGGGCATCAGATCCGGGTTGTTGCCCGTCGCGCCGAGGGCGTTGACCCGGCCGTTGTACGTCGTGTTCGGAATGAGCGAGCCGTTGGGCGGCGCCGATTCCGTGCGCGACACGTCGAACCGCAGCTTGAGCTTCTCGGTGACCAGCAGATTCAGGTCCAGGGCCGGCAGGAAGTAGTTGTAGGTCGTTGTGGACCGTGGTCCAGACCGGGTTCGTGCTGGTATTGAACACGTACGCGGTCGGGTCGCCGGCACCCTGCCACGTCATCGCGACCAGCGGCGCCGCGAGGCCCGAGATCTCCTCTTGCGTCTTCTGATACCGCAGCGCCCAGCCTCGAGGTGAGCGTCATGCCGCCGAGGTTCGAAGTCGTGCGTGAGCACGACGAACGGCGCAATATTGCGGCGATCTACGTGCTGCTGCGAGCCCGGCTGAAACGCCACCGGTTCGCCGTCGGCCTGTCCCGACCAGACGGGGTAGCCGGCGGACGGCGACAACCGGAGTCTGCCGGCTGGGTGAGCAGATAGTTCAACACCGCATACGGGCTGTATGCCAGCAGGCTGGAGGGTAAGTTCCCCTGGCCGCTGTAGCCCGGCATCCAGGTGCCGGTGCTGACGGTCGAGAAGAGCCCGGTGGCAGGGCGACGCCCTGTGCCGGCGAGCCAGCCGGGGGATTGGGATCCGAGGCCGGACCGTAGCCGCCCCAGAGCTGCCAGTAGTTGTTCTGGAAGGTGCTCCACTGCGAGGAGTTCCACAGGTCATCCAGCCACTGGGCGCCGAAATTGACCTTGGTGCCGTTCTCCGAGTCCCAGGTGGCGTCGATCTTCGCCTCGTTGATCTTGTCGGAGTTCTGCTGGATCTGGATCGGCAGCACGTGCGAGCCGATGATGAACGGATTCAGGCCGTTGGCGTTCGATGAGATGTTCGCAGCCGAGCCGCCGGCCGTGGTATTCGGACCCACCGCGCTCCAGTACGGCAGGACGTTGCTGTTGTTGTTGAGGACCAGGCCGCCGGTGTACTTGTTGATTGCGTTGCCGTAGCCGGTATCGGCGTCGATGTCGGTGTAGCCCCCGTTCGGGTTGTACTGCGACTCGGACTGGTCGGCGTCGAACTCCGCCGTCCAATGATCGCTGGCATCCCACACGACGTTGACGCCCGGAGTATTGGTGACGATGTACTGGTCGGCGACGAATGAATTGAAGTCCGTCGGACCGGTGTTCATGAAGTTGATGATCGTGCCGTTGCCGTCCAGCGTCGCGTCCGGGAAACCGCCGAACCAGGTGCTGCGCTGGTAGCGCGCATCGTGCTCGTCGTCGGATGAGTAATTGTCATCCAGCGTCACCAGCACGTTGTCGATCGGACGGAACTGCATGCGACGCCCGCGCGTCCTTGCGCCGCGAGTCGATGTACTCCAGGTACATGGCCATGTCCTGCGGATACCATATCGGCACCGGCGCTGTGTGCCGCGTCGGCGCCCGGGGCCGGTCGATGGCGCAACCGGTATTGCCGAATGCCGTCGTGAAGTTGACCGCGAGAGCGAGGAGCAGGCGAAGGACGTTTGCCCTTCCAACCCACGATGTCCTGGTGCTGGTTCTTGTACTTGTCGTCCAGATAGTCCGCATCGAGCAGAATGCCGAACTTGCCGTCAGCCGAGGTGTCGCTCCACAGCAGCGCCGAAGGTCGGTGAGGCCCGGCCGAGCTTGCGAGTTCATGTCCTCCTGGTACGAGCCCTCGAAGTGCGCGCCCGGATTGTCGAACGGATTCGGGAACTTGATGTTGGTCGTGGAGGCGATGTTGCCCGATGGACAGGCCCATGTCCGGCGTCTTCAATGACGTCGATCTCGCCGCACATAGATCGGAGCTGAAGTCGCGCGAAGTTGAACGTCTGGCCGTTGCCCGAGGCGATCTGCCGGCCCTCGACCAGCACCTCGTTGAACGAGCCGCCGAAGCCGTCGACGTTGATGCCCTGCACCAGACCGGTCGCCGTCGGGGCGCCCGCGGCGCTCGCATAGTTCAGGCTGCCGCGATTCACCGTGACGCCCGGCAGCCGCGCGACCGCCTCGCCGATGTCGCTGTCCGGGAATTGGCCGATATCCTCCGCCGACATCGCGTCGACGACGCCGATGGCGATTCTTCTTGATCTCCAGGCCCCTCTGCAAAGATCCGCGGATGCCGGTGACGACGATCTCCTGCAGCTGGTTGCCGCTCGCTTCCGCCGGGACGGCCGTCGTCTGGTTCTGGCCTGCCGCGGCGGCGCCCGCAGCCGGGGCGTTCTGCGCCACGAGGCCGGCGCCATTGGCCGGCAGCGTGCCGCTCGAGGCCAGCCGGGTTAACCTTGGAGCGCAGCGATTTCGCCTGTTGGGCCGTCGGCGCCGTTTTCGGCTTCTTGGCGCTGGTGCTGGCGTCCTTGGTTGCGGATGCGTCCTGCGCGTGCACCCCGCTGACGAAGGCCATGGAGCCCAGCGCGAGGCTGGACAGGCCGAGAGTGCTGCAGGGCAGGCGTAGCGCGCTAATGCGCTCGGCCCGGGCGTTCTTCGAAATATTTCGCCTAGACTTGCGGCTCATCAGAAATCTCCCCCTCGAAAGAAATTGACGTTGCAAGGAAACAACAGACGACATCGCCGTCACACGGCCATGCCCGGAATCGGAATTTGGAAGCCCCCTTACGCCATGGTGCTCATCTGCTACCTTCTCAACATGGTAGCGCTACCTTAACGCCAGCCGAGTATGTGCCTCTTCTTTGGCCCATGTCAACTATCGTTGCGCGCGGCTAACGTCTTGGCTTTGCAGCGCGCGATTTCGCCTTGTGCGCAGCTCGCGCCCGCCCGCGGAGTAATGGCGCCCCCGCAACCGCCGCGTGCGCGGCGCGGGTCATCGCGGCGTTATGGTTGCGTGACCACCAGTGCCGTTACCGTCGCAGCAGACACTGGGTCGCAGACCACTTACCCCGCTGGCGGCCTACATTTGTCGTGGCCAAACGTTGTGCCAGCACCACGCCGACATTGCGACCGGCGTGACAGCGCTATCATTGCGCAGCAGATGACGGTTTGCAAGGCGGACGCTACCCTGCGCGCCGCCGGCTCTGGTTTTTGCCGGAAAATCCGAGGATTGCGAGTCTCCATGCGAACCTGGCTGAGGAATGCGGTGGCGGCCGGCCTGATTGCCACCGGGATACAGGCAGCGGGCGTGAGCCTGTTCCCCGCTTTTGCCTCGCCATCCCGGATCCGCTACGCCGGCGGCTCCGCGCAGCTCATCCTGGACGGCAAGCCCCGGACGTCGACCCCGGCGTCGATAATCGTCTTGCCGGCATTGCCGGCATCGCCCAGTTGGCTTGGAAGGACGGCGGCTGGACGGTCGCGGCGCAGATGAACGGGGATCAGAGCGACCAGGGCCGGGAACTGTTGCTCGACGCGCATGCGATCCGTCTCTACCGTGTGCGGCTCTACAGCTATCCGTGACCAGTGACCTAACAGCACAGCTCGACGGGGTCCTGCGCCAGGCGCGTTCGTTGCATCAATCGGGACGCCTGGACGAGGCCCGCGCTCTCTGCCTGCAGGCTCTTCGGCTGCGGCCACGGCAGCCTCAGGCCCTGACGCTGTTGGGCATCATCTGCGCCCAAACGGGCGACCTGGCGCGTGCCGTTGCCCTCTTCGGCGAGGTCCTGCTGCTCGATCCGCGCAACGTCGCGGCCCACAACAACCAGGGCAATGCTCTGCGCGCCCTGAGGCGGCCGGCGGACGCCGTCGCGAGCTATGACAGGGCGATCGCGCTGCAACCGGATCATGCGCCAGCCTACAACAGCCGCGGCAACGCGCTCTTCGATCTGCAACGCTGCCAGGACGCCCTCGCCAGCCATGACCGCGCCATCGCGCTGCAGCCGGACTACGCGGCGGCTCATTTCGATCGCGGCAGAGCGCTGCTCGAGCTGATGCGGTACGAGGCGGCCGTCGCAAGCCTCGACCGGGCCATTGCCCTCGGCTTCGACCATCCGGGCGCGTGGTACATCCGGGGCAACGCGTTGTATTCGCTCGAGCGCTTCGAGATGGCGGTGGCGAGCTACGACAAGGCGATCGTGCTGGCGCCGAATGAGGCCGGCGCCCATCACAACCGCGGCAATGCGCTCTTCATGCTCGGGCAATACGAGAGCGCCATGGCGGCCTACGACCAGGCGATCGCGCTCGACCCGGGCATCGCCGCGTCGCATGGCGAGCGTTTGCACGCCAGGATGCAGATCGCCGATTGGCGCGACTTTGCGCCGCAAGTCGCGCGACTGACGGCGCGGGTCGAGCGCCACGAGGCCGCGTCGAACCCCTTCGTGTTACTTGCCCTGTGCGACTCGCCGCCGCTGCAGAAGCTGGCCGCGCGCAACTGGGTGCGGGAGAAGTGCCCGCCGAATGCCGCGCTTGCCACGCCGCCGGCGCGTGCCCGGCGCGATCGGCTGCATGTCGGTTACTTCTCCGCGGATTTCCGCGCTCATGCGACCTCCTCCCTCACGGCCGGGCTTTTCGAGACGCACGATCGGTCGCAGCTCGAGCTGACCGCCTTTGCGTTCGGCGCGGATACCCGGGACGAGATGCGCCAGCGGGTGGCGGCGGCCTTCGATCGCTTCATCGATGTGCGGCAGCAGTCCGACTACGACATCGCGCAGCTCGCCAGGAGCGTAGGGGTAGACATCGCGGTGGATCTCGGCGGCTTTACCCGCGGCAGCCGGCCGCGGATCTTCGCCCTGCGGGCGGCACCGCTTCAGGTCAGCTACCTCGGCTACCTCGGCACGATGTCGGCCGACTACATCGACTACCTGGTCGCCGACGACACCATCATTCCGGCGGCGCTGCGCCCACACTACGCGGAGAAGATCGTCTACCTGCCGAGTTACCAGGTCAACGACTCCAAGCGGCCCATCGCGCCGCGGCGATTTAGCCGCCAGGAGCTCGGGCTGCCGCCGCAGGGGTTCGTCTTCTGTTGTCTCAACTCCAGCTACAAGCTCACCCCGGGCACGTTTGACGGCTGGATGCGCATACTGGCGAGAGTGCCTGACAGCGTGCTTTATCTCCTGGGTGGCAACGCCGCGCTGGAAGGCAATCTGCGCCGCGAGGCCCATGCGCGCGGCATTGCCGCCGATCGCATCATCTTCGGCCTGAGACTGCCCCCTGCGGAATATCTGGCTCGTTATCGCGCCGCCGACCTGTTCCTCGATACGCTGCCATACAACGCAGGCACTACGGCCAGCGATGCGTTATGGGCCGGCTTGCCGGTCCTGACCTGCATGGGCGCGACGTTTGCGGGCAGAGTCGGAGCAAGCGTGCTGCGCGCGGCAGGACTGCCGGAGCTCATAGCCTCGACGCCGCAGCAGTACGAGCAGCTCGCCGTCGAGTTGGCGAGCAACCCGCAGCGCATGGCCGGCATCAGGGCGAAGCTGGCGGACGGCCTGCGCCAAGCGCCCTTGTTTGATACTGCCGCATCCGCCAGGCACCTGGAGGCGGCCTACGCGCGGATGTACGAGCGCTACCACGCTGGTCTGCCGCCCGAGGATATCCGCGTCGATCCCTGAGCCGCTAAGCAACGAGCCGAAACAGCTCATCCCGAACCTGCCGCACGACTTCGTCCCAGGTCCCCGGCGCCTGCTGGCGAAACAGGCGCACGGACGGATACCACGGACTGTCGCTGCGGTGCAGCAACCAGCGCCAGCAGCCATCGAAGCGGCTCAATATCCACGTGGGCTTGCCCAAGGCCGCGGCCAGGTGTGCCGTCGCCGTATCGACGGCTATGACGAGATCGAGGTTCTCGATCAGCGCGGCCGTGTCGGCAAAGTCGGCCAGCTCGCGCGTCGGATCGAACAGGCGCGGCCCGCTCCAGCCGCGGCGCTGCAGCTCCTGCGGCTCGGCTTCCGCGGGCTGTCCTTTCTGCAGGCTGACATACTCGATTCGTGGATGACCGAGCTCGCTCAGGCTCTGCAGCGCGATGTTGCGGCGCGCATTGGCCGACCAATACTCCGGCTCGTTGGGCCTGAATCCCCCGGACCACGCGAGTCCGACCCGGAAGCCGCGCCGCTCGCCCAGACGCAGCCGCCACCGTTCGACGAGCTCCGGCTCGCCACTGAGGTAGCGCTGCCCCGACGGGATGGTTGCGAGCGTCGTCCCGAACGCCAAGGGCAGACTCATGAGCGGACATTGAAAATCGACATCGGGTGCCGGCTCGTCGCGTGATATGACCTGAGCCACTCCTTCGAGCCTGCCCAGCACGCGCTTGAGCGCCGATTGCGCCTCGAGAACCACCTTCGCTCCGCGCTCGCAGACCAACCTGACATAGCGGCAGAACTGCAGCGTATCGCCATAGCCCTGCTCTGCATGGAGCAGGATGGTGTTGCCCGCCAGAGGCTCGCGCCCCAACCACAGGGGCACGAAGCTGCGTCGCCGGTCGCGACAGAGTGCGCTCTCGGTGTTCCTCCAGCGCCACTCGTACTCGCCCCAACCCTCGGGGAAGCGGCCTAGCCGCAGCAGCGCCATGGCGCGATTGAGATGCGCCGCGACGTAGTCGGGGCTCAGAGCGATGGCGCGCTCGCAGCTCGCCAGGGCCTCCTGCGGCCGCCCGAGGCAGTCGAGGGTGCAGCCGCGGTTGGCATGCGCCGCCGCGAGACCGGGATCGGCGGCGATGGCCCGCTCGAAACTCTCCAGGGCCGCATCGAACCGGCCCAGCTCCTGCAGGGCGGCGCCACGGTTGAGGTGGGGGTTGGCGAAGTTCCCCCGCAGCGCCAGCGCACGGTCGTAGCTCGATACCGCTTCGTCGAAGCGGCGACTGCGCAGCAGCGCGGAGCCGCGATTCGACCATGCGACGAAGGACTTCGGATCCAGTCCCAGGCAGCGATCGTAGGCTGCTATCGCCTGGGGATAGCGCTTCAGGTCATGAAGCGCATCGCCCTGCGTCTGATGCGCGGCAGCGTTCCCGGGATTTATCGCCAGCGTGGCTTCGCAGGCGGCCAGAGCCGCCGCAGGCTCGCCCCGCTGCAGATGAATGGCGCCAAGAAGATGCAGCGCGCCCGCGTGCTGCGGCTGCAGACGCAGGATCTGCCGGTAGAGCCGCTCCGCTGAGACTATGTCGCCGCGCTGGTGCAGCGCTATCGCGCGAGCGAACGTCGGATCCTGACTCACTGCTCGATCGTACACGGATCACCACCGCGCACATTTGTGACCGCTATCATTATCATTTGACAGCGCTGTCTAGCGCGTGGGATTCTGCTGGACCATTATGCGAGGGGGACCAGAAGACCATTCCGGGGGTGGCGTGAGCGCGCGAATTGCGCTGCTTGCGGCGCTGGCGGCAATCCTTTCGGGGCTATTCGCGTCCGCTGCGCTCTATGGCGCCGAGTCGCCCATCAACGTTCACCCCAGCATCTGGCCGCAGGTCCGGCCGCAGGTGCCGCCCGATCCCGCGCTCGAGCGCAGGGTGGATGCCCTCCTCGGCGGCATGACGCTCGAGCAGAAGGTCGGACAACTCATCCAGGGCGACATCTCCACTCTCACGCCGCCGGACCTGCGCCAGTATCCGCTCGGCGCGGTCCTGAACGGCGGCAACTCCAAGCCCGGCGGCAACACGCTGGCGCCGCCGTCCGCATGGTTGAGTCTCGCGAACCGGTTCTATCTCGCATCGATGGCGCCCTCCCCGGTGCCGCACCCCGTGCCGGAGTTTTGGGGCATCGATGCCGTGCATGGCAACAACGACGTCTTCGGCGCGACGATCTTCCCGCAGAACGTCGGCCTCGGCGCCGCCCACGACCCGGCGCTGATTCGCCTCATCGGCGCGGCCACCGCGGCGGAAGTCCGCGCGATCGGCCTCGACTGGACCTTCGGGCCGACTCTCGCGGTCGTCAGTGACAATCGCTGGGGGCGCAGCTACGAGAGTTATTCCGCGGACCCGGTGATCGTGCGTCAGTACGCGCGCGCCATGGTACTGGGTCTGCAAGGCAAGCCCGGCACACCGGAGTTTCTCGACGCTCATCACGTCATCGCCACACCGAAGCACTACGTCGGCGACGGCGGCACGCGCGGCGTGGACCAGGGTGACAACACTGAGAGCGAGACGCAACTGCGCGACAACGACGGCGCGGGCTACCCCGTGGCGGTCGCAGCCGGCGCGCAGTCCGTGATGGTTTCCTTCTCCAGCTGGCACGGCGTGAAGATGGCCGCCAACTACGGCCTGCTCACCGAGGTGCTCAAGGGCCGCTGGCACTTCGACGGCTTCACGGTGGGCGATTGGAATGCGCACGGCCAGGTGCCGGGTTGCACGGACGCGAGCTGCCCGCAGGCCGTCAACGCCGGCCTCGACATGTTCATGGCTCCCACCGATTGGAAGCAGCTGTACACCAATACCCTGGAGCAGGTGCGCGCGGGGCAGATACCGCGGTCGCGGCTCGATGACGCCGTGCGCCGGATCCTGCGGGTGAAGCTGCGCGACCGGCTGTTCGAGGAAGGGCCTCCCGCCTCCCGGCCGCTCGCCGGACGGTTCGATCTTCTGGGCTCGCCGCAACACCGCGCCATCGCGCGCCGCGCCGTGCGCGAGTCGCTGGTGCTCCTCAAGAACGAGAACCATCTTCTGCCCTTGAAGCTTCGGGAGCGCGTGCTCGTCGCCGGCGACGGCGCCGATAACATCCCGATGCAGTGCAGCGGCTGGACCATTACCTGGCAGGGCACGGGGACGACCAACAAAGACTTCCCCCACGGCGAGTCGATCTGGCAAGGCATTGCGCAGGCGGTTCGCGCCGCCGGCGGCGAGGCCGCTCTCAGCCCCGATGGCGCCTTCAAACAGAAGCCCGACGTCGCCATCGTCGTTTACGGCGAGAAGCCCTATGCGGAGTTCCAGGGCGACGTGCCCAACCTCGCCTTCAGCCCGGGGGACGACAGCGACCTCGAGCTGCTGCGCCGCCTGCGCGCCGCCGGGATCCCGGTCGTCTCCGTCTTCCTCTCCGGCCGCCCGCTGTGGGTGAACCCGGAGCTCAATGCATCGGATGCATTCGTCGCCGCGTGGCTCCCGGGCTCCGAGGGTGATGGCGTCGCCGACGTTCTCTTCCGCAAGCCCGACGGCGCGATTCGCTACGACTTTCGCGGCCAGCTGTCATTCTCCTGGCCGCGCACGCCGCTGCAGTTCGGCAGCGACACTCCCGGCCGGGCGCTGTTTGCGCTCGGCTATGGCCTGCGGGACGCGAGCCATGGCAACCTGGCGCGCCTCTCCGAGACCTCCGGCCTGCCCTCGGCCGCACTGGTCGACAACAGGACATTCTTCGCGTCCGGCCGCACCGGCTCCGGTTGGCACTGGGCGGTAGCGGACGACGCCGGCGCAAGTCCCCTCGCCCGTGGTATCGGTGCATCCGACAGTGGCCGGCTGACTCTCACGGCGACCGACAAGACGAAGCAGGAAGACTCGCGGCGGCTGCGCTGGTCAGGCACCGGGCAGTCCGCGGCGGAAATCAGCGGCGCGACCCCGATCGACCTGAGCCGCCAGACCAACGGCCAGATGGCGCTCGGCTTCGACTACAGAGTGAAGGAACCGCCGAGCGCCGTGGTCACGGTCGCCATGGGCTGCGGCGCCTCCTGCGGCGGCAGCGTCCCGGTCACGGCGGCCCTGCGCGCCGCGCCCCGCGGCCAATGGCAACATCTCGATATCCCTCTCGCCTGCTTCGCCGCCGCCGGCGAGAACGTGAGCCGCGTATGGACGCCGTTCGCGCTGCAGACGGCCGGCAAGCTGACGCTCGCCATCACCAACATCCGGCTGGAGAGCGGCACGGCAGGCGCCGTGGCCTGCGGTCACTGACCGGACCACGCCTGCCGCCGCCATGCCCGCGACGCAAAAGACCGCCGTGACCACGCCCCTGACAATCCCATGCCGCAAGCTCGATGCCACGCTAAACTCCCATCGTAATGGTGAAACACCCGTACCTGCGCCGCCGCACCTTCCCCGGCGGCCGTATCATCGAAACGTCCGGCCTGCCGCACCGTCCGTGGCAGGACCTCTACCACATCTTCATGACCATGCGCTGGCCCACGCTCTTCGGGAGCTACGCCGGCTTCTTCGCGCTCTTCAACCTCGCCTTTGCGGCGGCCTATCAGCTGCAGCCGTCGGGCATCGCGAATCTCAATCCCGGGGGCTACTGGGGCCGGTTCTTCTTCAGCGTGGAGACACTGGCGACTGTCGGCTACGGCGACATGCACCCGCAGACGTTCTATGCGCACTTCGTCGCCTCCATCGAGATCTTCACCGGCCTCATGAGCCTCGCCCTCATCACCGGCATGATGTTCGCCCGCTTCTCACGGCCGACGGCGCGTGTTCTCTTCGCCCGCCACGGGGTCATCCGCGAATTCGACGGCCGACAGACGCTCATGCTGCGCGCCGCGAACGAGAGGCAGAACTTCATACTGGAAGCGACCGCGCAATTGCGCCTGATTCGCGACGAGAAGACGTCCGACGGCTTCCGCTTCCGCCGCATCTACGACCTGCCGCTGCGCCGCAGCGAGCAGCCGCTGTTTCTATATGGCTGGAGCCTGCTGCACGTCATCGACGAGGCGAGCCCGCTGGCCGGCGAGACCGTCGAGTCGCTGAAGGCGGCGAAGGCCTTCGTCCTCCTCACCATCGGCGGCATCGACGAGACGACCGGGCAGATGCTGATCGCGCGTCAGGAGTACGCTCCATCCAGCCTTCGCTGGAATCACGCTTTCGTGGACGTCTTCATGTCGGGCGAGGACGGTATCGATCGTTTCGACTACTCGAGATTCCACGACGTCGTGCCGCTCACCTCGCCGTCTCCTTGATGAGAAAGTTGACCACGGCCAGCAGCGCCTCGCGCCCGCTCGCGCCCGCGGAGCGCGCCTCCTCGTAGATCCTGATCTGCCGGTGCGCGCTCGTGCCGCGCGTGAGCAGGGTGTTCACGTGCTCGAGCTCGCGCAGGCAGCCGAGCTCCGCCGCGTCGTCCCGCACCAGCGTGATCAGCTCCTCGATGAGCTGCGGAAACGCGACCAGCTCGCCGCGCGCGAGGTCGAGCAGGCCGCGGTCGACGCTGTAGCGCATCGCGCGCCACCGATTCTCGGCGATCATCAGGTTGGGATAGATGCGCCAGCTGCGATTCGCCCGCTTCAGGCGATGCAGCCGCCGCGCCAGCGACACGATCAGCGCTGCGATGCACGCCGCATCGTCGATGCTGGTGCAGCTGTCCATCACCCGCACCTCGAGCGTGGGGTGAAGGGAGGCCGGGCGCACGTCCCACCACATTTTGCCCGCGTGCTCGATCATGCCGTTGCGGACCAGCATGTCGAGATGCCGCCGCAGCTCGGCGTAGCTCGCAAAGCGCTCCGGCAATCCCGTGCGCGGCAGAGAGCTCACCAGCGTCATCCGAAACGACATCAGCCCCGTGCGCTCCCCCTCCCAGAAGGGTGACGAGCAGGAGAGCGCCAGCAGGTGCGGCACGAAATACGTCAGCTGGTTCATCAGGTCGACACGGAGGTCATCGTCGTCGATCCCGACGTGCACCCGCATGCCGCAGATCATGATGCGCCGGGCCGCTCCCTGCATCTCGTTGGCCAGCGCAAAGAACTGCTCGCGCTCGGTCGTGATCTGGCGGGTGACCTCGGCAAAGGGATGCGTGGCGGCGGCGATCGGCGCGCAGCCGAAGCGACCGGCCACTTCCACCAGCATGGCGCGCAGCCGGGCGAGATCGTCCCGGGCTTCGGCGACGGAGTGGCACGCGCGCGTGCTCGCCTCCATCTGACTTCGCAGGAAGCGCGGGTTCAGCTGTCCGCCCGAGCGGCGGGTGCACTCCTCGAGCAGCGGCGCCGGCGGGTTCTCGTCGACATCGCGCGACTCGAGGTTGACGAGCAGATATTCTTCTTGGATACCAACGGTAAACGGCGGCTCAGTGCTGCTCATGGCACACGCTCCCGGAACCACGACCCCGAAGATAGTGTACTACTACAACGACAGCCGCTCGATCGGCTCGGGCCGGGCCAGGAAGTATCCCTGCGCATACTCGACGCCGATGCGCTTGAGCTCATCGAGCACCGCCTGCGATCTCGACGCACTCGGCCACCGTGGCGATGCCGAGCGCGCTTGCCGACCTTGCTGATCGCCTCGACCATGCTGCGGTCCACCGGATCGTCGGCGACGTGGCTGATGAACTGGCCGTCGATCTTCAGGTAAGTCCACCGGCAGGGTCTTCAGGTACATGAACGAGGACAGCCCGGTGCCGAAGTCATCGAGCGCGAACCGGCAGCCGCGCGCCTTGCAGCTCGCGCATGACGAAGGTCGCATTCGACAGGCTGGTGACCGCCGCGGTCTCGGTGATCTCGAAGCACAGCGCCGCGGGCCAGCGTCGGCATCGCCCGACCTGCTGCAGCACGAAGTCGAGGAACGACTGCTCGTTGAGCGAGGTGCCGGAGAGATTCACCGCGAGCAGCGGCAGCGCGACCGCCGCTCGCGCGCGCTGCTGCAGCCGCTCGATGCGCCCGCCGCACCACCCAGCGGTCGATCACCGACATGACGTTGTAGCGCTCGGCCGCCGGGATGAACTCCTCCGGGCGCCACCAGCTCGCCCGTCATCGTCGCGCAGCCGCACCGGTGCAGCTCGTGGAAAGCCGGTGCCGCCGCCGCGCGATCGGCACGATCGGCTGGAAGAACAGCTCCAGGCGGTTCTCCTCCGACGGCGCGCGTCACGCGCGACGACCCAGTGCATCTCGCGATGGCGGATGGACACCCCGTCGGCCTCGTAGACATGGACGCGATTGCGGCCCGCGTCCTTGGCGGCGTAGCAGGCGATGTCGGCGGCGCTCATCACGCTGGCGACGCTCTCGGTTTCGGCGCGTGATCTGCACGACGCCGATGCTGGCGCCCACTGAGAGCGTGGTGGCCGCCCCAGACGAAGCGGTAGTCGCGGATCGCCTGGCGGACGCCCTCGGCGATGCGCGTCGGCCTGCTCGACGGTGCAGCCCTCGAGCAGCACGCCGAACTCATCGCCGCCGAGGCGCGCGATGGTGTCGGACGGCGCGCACGCGCGCCTGCAGCAGGCCCGGTCACGTCGCGCAGCAGCCGGTCGCCGGCCTGGTGACCGCAGGTGTCGTTGACGACCTTGAACTGGTCGAGGTCGATGTAGAGCAGCGCGTACGTGCCATCGCCCGCGCTGCGCGCTCAAGCAGCGCGCGCGTGCAGGCGGTTGTCGAACTCGCGGCGATTGATGAGGCCGGTGAGCGCATCGTGGCTCGCCTGGTAGGACAGCGCGCGTTTCAGGCGCCGCTCCTTGGTCACGTCGTGGAACACGACCACGGCGCCGATCGACCTCGCCCCTGGCGGTCGCAGATCGGCGCCGCCGACTCCTGGATCGCGACTTCGTGGCCGGCGCGGGTGAGCAGCACGGCGTGATCGGCCGGCGCGCTCATGCTCGCCGCCGCGCAAGCACGCACAGCAGCGGGTTCTCGATCGGCTCGCGGGTGAGCTCGTCGACCAGTCGCAGCACCGCGCCGATGCGGCTGGCCGCGCGCCTCCTCGAGCGTCCAGGCGGTCAGGCTTTCGGCGACCGGGATTGATGTACTCGATGCGTCCGTCGGCATCGGTAGTGATGACGGCATCGCCGATCGACTGCAGCGTCACCTGCGCGCGCTCCTTCTCGGCGAACATCGCCTGCTCGGCGCGCTTGCGCTCGGTGATGTCGGCGATCGTGCCCTCGTAGGCGATGATGCGGCCGGCGGCATCGCGGACCGCGCGCGCGTTCTCGAGCACCACGACCTGCTCCCCGTCGCGGCGGCGCATCAAGAATTCCGCGTTGCGGATCTCCCCCTCCGACTCCACCGGCGGGCGAACTCGGCGCGGTCAGCCGGGTTCCAGTAAAGCGTTGCGACGCTCGGCAGCGCGTACAGCTCCTCGGCGCTGCCGTAGCCGAGCATCGTCGACGAACGCCGGATTGACCGACAGCAGCCGGCCGTCGCGAGCGCTCTGGTAGACCCCCTCGACGATGCTCTCGAAGAGGCCGCGGAACTTCGCCTCGCTCGCGCGCAGCGCCTCCTCCGCCAGCCGGCGGCGCGATGGCGATGCCGGCGAGCTGCGCCGCGTGCGTCCATCATGCGCAGCTCCCGCTGTCCCGGCAGGCCCGAGGTCGAGCGGTACACAGCCAAGGAGCCGAGCAGTCTGCCGCCCGCCGCCTTGATGGGCGTCGACCAGGCGGCCTTGAGGCCGCCCGCGACCGCGTGCTCGCGCGGCCCGTCCCAGAACGGGTCGGTGGCGATGTCGGCCACCAGCACCTGGCGGCCGAGATACACCGCAGCCGCGCAGGAGCCGTTGCGGATGTCGACGGCGCAGCGCTCGAGGGAAGTGCGCAGCTTTGCCGGCAGACGAGGGGAGACGAGGTAGGAGAAAGCTTGCGCGTCTGGTGCCAGCACGGCGATCGAGCAGACCGTCCCCGCGCCGACCGCCTCGATGAAGTGAGTGATCGAAGCCAGGATCCCCGCCAGCGGCGCAGTCCCGGTGAGCTGCTCGAGCACGGCGCGCGAGGCGACCGCGACGCGCTCGGTGAGCTCCGACTCCCGAACGCGGTGCGCGAGCTCGGCCGCCTCGTCGGCCATCAGGCGCATGGACTGCACGATGCCGCGCCGCTCGTTGTCCATTGACTCGCACTGCACGCTCATCAGCTTGAGCAGCAGTCCGAGGTCCGGCTCCCCCTTCCCCGACCTGAGCGCCGCCTCTCTGAGAATGGCGCGCACCTGCGGATGCAGTTCATCCGGCGCCGGCAGTGCGAGTCCGGGCTCAGCGCGCACGAGCGTCGTCGTCGCCGTCGCAATCGGCTGTGTATCTTCGGGCTGCGACAGGGCTGACTGCGGCGTTGACATCGCGTGGCGCTAGGGCCGGTTGGCCGCCGTCTGGGCCGGACCCTCTCCGGCGATGACCGGAATGGCGAACGGCCAAACCACCGACCCGTTGGAGGTCTCGACAGCGACCGCGGCGGTCAGCGTGTAAAGCCCTGCCTTGAGAGGCCGGACGGTGATCGAGCCGAAAATCGGCACACCGATCGCCGGCTTGATGGCCACGAGCGTCGGACCGCGATCCACGACCCGCAGGCCATCGATGGAGCCGAATCCGAGCCGGATGGTGCCGAGTCCCCCGACCTGGGGTATCAGCGCATAGTCGATCTCATCGTCCTGTCCGACCTGCGGCCGGCTACGGATGGAGAAGCGCAGTTCGACCGGGGGTTGGGTGCCGCTCGGTCCCACGGCCTCGACCATCCCCGCCAGGGCCTGGGCGGCCGGGTCGATAGGCTGGGCGGCCTGCGTCTTGGAGGCTCCATGAGGCAGGCTGAGGTGATGGTGCGCGCCAGCGCCGAAATAGCCGCACGCGGCCAGCAGACCCAATGCGGTCCACAGCGCCCCCCCGCGCAGGACGGTAGTTGTTCTTCGCATCCGCTTGAATTCCGCGCACACAGCAACCGACTTTTAACAATAGCGCGCCGCGGGGGCGGCTGGCACGCAAATGTGTAAAGTTTCGTGACTGCACACTCACAACCCCGCCAGGAGCGGCGGCTCGTCGATGGCCCCCAGCTGCTCGCGCAGGTCGCCCAGGTATCCCTCCCAGTAGCGGGCCTCCCCGAACCACGGGAAAGCCCGGGGGAAGGCCGGATCGAGCCAGCGGTGACAGACCCAGGCGGCATGGTGGAGCATGCGCAGGCCCCGCAGGGGCTCGACGAGCCTGAGCTCGCGGAAATCGAAATCGGCGAACTGCTGGTAGCCGGTGATGAGCGCCGCCCACTGGGCCTGCTGGTCCGCGGGCGGCCCGGAAAGCACCATCCAGAGGTCCTGGATGCGCGGCCCCATGGCGCAATCGTCGAGGTCGACGAACAGCGGCCCCCGCTCGTTCCAGAGCAGATTGCCGAGGTGGCAGTCGCCGTGCAGGCGCAGCCGGCCGACGGGCCCGACATCCTGGTAGGCGCGCTCGATGCTCTCGAGGAGCATGCCGCTCACACTCTCATACCGGTCCCGCAACCCCTCCGGCATGAGGTCCGCCTCCAGAACCTGTCCCGGGCGGCAATCCCGAGGCGCTCGATGCCGATCTCCGGCCGCCGCTCGAAGGGTCGGCGGGCGCCGACCTGGTGCAGCCGGGCGATCGAGCGCCCGAGGAGCTCCCGGGCCTCCGGCGCATCGAGCTCCGGCGCGGCGCCGCGCAGGTAGGGGAAGGCGGCGAAACGGAACTCCCGATGCCGGAACAGAGTTTCCCCCGAGATGGCCACCGGCGCCGCGACCGGCAGCTCCGCGGCGGCCATCTCGGCGGTGAAGCGATGCTCCTCGAGGATCTGGGCATCGCCCCAGCGCGCCGGGCGATAGAACTTCAGCACGAGCGTTCCGTCGGCGCTGCCGAGCTGATAGACCCGGTTTTCGTAGCTGTTCAGGGCAAACAGGCGCCCATCGGGGTCGAGGCCCACGGAGCTCGCGGCATCGAGCACCCGGTCCGGGGTCAGTCCCGCGAAGGGCGTTTCGATTTTGTTTATCATCGCCTTCGAGCTTTGCTTTCCATCCATCACACCAAAGCGTACCGCCATTTCGCATGAAACAGGCCACCATCCTCGTCACCGGCGGCGCCGGCTATATCGGCAGCCACGTCGTCCTTCAGCTCCGCGCCCGCGGCGAGCGGGTCGTCGTGCTCGACGACCTCTCGCGCGGCTTCCGCCAGGCGGTGCTCGATACGCCGCTCGTCGTCGGCAAGGTGGGCGACCGCGAGACCGTGCTCCGGACCCTGCGCGAGCACGGCGTCGACACCGTGATGCACTTTGCCGCCTATACCATCGTGCCGGAGTCGGTGCGCGAGCCGCTCAAGTACTACGGCAACAACACCTGCTCGACGCGCACGCTCCTGCGAGTGCTGCCTGGAGGCCGGGGTGAAGCATTTCGTCTTCTCCTCCACGGCGGCGGTCTACGGGATCCCGGCCGACGGCGTCGCCGCGGAGAGCAGCCCCACGGCCCCGATCAACCCCTACGGCACCTCGAAGCTGATGTCGGAATGGATGCTGCGCGACGTAGCCGCAGCGTCCGATCTCAAGCACGTCGCGCTGCGCTACTTCAACGTCGCAGGCTCCGACTCCCAAGGCCGCGTCGGCCAGGCGACACCCAAGGCGACGCTGCTGGTGAAGGTGGCCTGCGAGGCGGCTGTAGGCAAGCGCCCGCATGTCTCGATCTTCGGCACCGACTACCCGACGCCGGACGGCACGGGAGTACGCGACTACATCCATGTGGAGGACCTGGCGACAGCCCACCTCGACGCGCTCGACTACCTGCGCGCAGGCGGCGCCTCCACCATGCTGAACGTCGGCTACGGGCACGGCTACAGCGTGCGCGAGGTGCTGCAGAGCGTCGAGCGCGTGGCCGGCGGTCGCCTGAAGGTCATCGAGGAGCCACGCCGCGCCGGCGATCCACCGGCCCTGGTGGCACGTGCCGACCGCATCCGCCACGAGCTCGGCTGGAAGCCGCGCCTCGACGACCTGGATACCATCGTCGCGCACTTCCCTGGCGTGGGAAGAGGCGATTGCTGCAACGAGCCTTGGGCGTAGAAGTCGCCCGGTAGAATGGCCAGTGGCTGGGCGCCCAAGTCCTTGAGCGGCCTGATGCTCTTCGGGCTGATGTTCATAGCCGTGCCGCTTCTGGTCGCCATCATCACGGCCGCCCTGCAGATCCGCACGCTTGCGACCACCGGCCAGAAGATCGTCGTCGAGGGCGTCACCGCCGCACGCGCCAGCCAGCAGCTCTTCAGCCAGATCGCCTCACTCGAGCGCACGGCGCGCCTGTACGACGTTCTCAACGACCCCAAGCTCCTCGAGTCGTACGAGCAGGAGGACGAGACGTTCTCCGTTACACGCGTGAAGCTCTACGTCGACGCTACGCAGGCGACACGTCAGACACTCACGCAACTTGCCGGGACTGCAGCACGACATCCGAACTGGTGTGCTGACCACGCCCGCGAGCACCGCGGCCACGAATACAGCGGAACTTACGACGCAGCTTCTCGCAGGCTCAGCGCTCTCGTCGACAAAGTAGCGGAGCAGAGCAACGATCAGATCGACGCCGAGGTCGCAGCACTGCAGGCGCCAGACTGATCGCGCCCGCGAGCGGCTCTTCTGGTATGTGGCGCTCCTCCTGCCCGCTGACCCTGATCGCCATCCTCGTGCTCACCCTCGTCGTCGGCCGGCCGCTGCGGCAGCTCGACCGCGCCATCGAGCGAGCTCGGCCACGGCAAGCTCAACAATCCCGATCACCGTGCGGGGCCCCCACGACCTCGAGCGGCTCGGCAGGCAGCTCGAATGGCTGCGCCAGCGGCTGCTCGAGCTCGCGCAGGAGCGCAACCGCTTCCTGCGCCATATGTCGCATGAGCTGAAGACGCCGCTCGCCAATATCCGCGAGGGCACGGAGCTGCTGATGGACGGGGCGGTCGGCGAGCTGGACTCCAGCCAGCGCGAGGTCGCCGGCATCCTGCGCGAGAACGGCATCAAGCTGCAGCGCATGATCGAGAACCTGCTGTCCTTCAGCGCCTGGCAGACCTCCAGCGTCGGCCTCGAGACGAGCGAGTTCCGCCTGCGCCCGGTGGTCAAGCAGGTGCTGGAGAACCAGCAGCTCACGCTGCTTTCCCAGCGCGTGCGTCTCGATGTGCAGGTCGAGGACGTGACCCTCGTCGCCGATCGCGGCAAGATCCGCCTGATCCTCGAGAACCTGGTGTCGAATGCCGTCAAGTACTCCCCGAAGGGGGGCACCATCCACCTGCAAGGCGCGCACAGCCACGGCGCGCAGCTGGTGCTCGATGTCGCCGACAGCGGCCCCGGCATCCCCACGGAGGACCGGGAGCACGTCTTCGAGGCCTTCTATACCGGCCGGGCCGCCAAGAGCACCGCCGTCAAGGGCACCGGCATCGGCCTGTCGGTGGTGCTCGAGTTCGTCGCCGCCCACGGCGGCACGGTGCAGATCATCGACGGAGAGTATCCCGGGCGCGCACTTCCGCATCACGCATGCCGATCAACGCTGGCCCGCGGTGGCGTTCGCCCGAAGAAAGTCCGCAGCGCAGGACCCAAGCCGCATGCCGCGTGAGCACTCTGCGCGCGGCGCTGCGCCGTGATGGCTCGCGCTGCTCGTCAGCGGCTGCACGGACGACCTGTTCGCCCGCGAAACCCGCTGCGCGCCGCCGTGCCGGTAATCGATCACCGGGCTGCCTCCTCGGAGGCTGCTGGCCGATGACTTCGCGGTCCTGCAGACAGCTGATAGCAGGCGCGCCCGCAGCAGCAGATGCAGATCGTCGGCTCGGCGCGCAGCGAGCAGTTCCGACACCGACTCCCACCCAGAGCAAGAAGCTGCGCCTGGCGCTGATCCTGGGCACACCCGGACCATGCCGGGACCGACCTGCCGCGGGCCGCAGAGACTGCTGCGCGAGCTCGTCGGCGAACCCGGAGACTCGCTGCTGCCGGGCGAGCGGGCCCTCGCTGTTCCTGGAACTGCAAGCAAATTGACGACTATTTGACGTTGGAAGCAGAAAACCGCACGCTGCAGGCTGACGCCGCGCGCGGGCCGATCAGCTCGCAGCTCTCAAGCATCGCCTGCGACGGCGCGGCGGAGGAGAACGCGAAGCTGCGCAAGGAGCTCGAGGAGGCGCATGCCAAGCTCGATGCCATCGCCAACATCGAGACGTCGCTCAACGAGCGCAAACCCGGCAACGAGGGCAACCCAAGTGACCCTGACCACTGGCAGCGTACTGTCCGAGCAGCGCAAGATGAGCACCCCCCCGAGCACCCTGAATCAGACCGGCAAACGCAAGGCCCGCATCCTGGTCGTCGACGATGACCCGGGACTGCTGCGCCTGCTGACCATTCGCCTGCGCGCGGAGAGCTACGACGTCGAGGCGGTGGAGAGCGGCGCGCAGGCGCTCGCCGCCGCGAGCCGCTTCCGCCCCGACCTGGTCATCACCGACCTGCGCATGGACCAGATGGACGGCATCGGGCTGCTCAAGGAGCTGCAGAACCGCTGGCCGGGTCTGAAGGTCATCCTGCTGACCGCGCACGGCACCATCCCCGATGCGGTGCAGGCGACGCAGATGGGCGCCTTCGGCTTCCTGACCAAGCCGGTCGACAAGCAGGAGCTGCTCGATCAGGTGCAGAAGGCGCTGCGCATCTCCGGCTTCGGCGCCTCCGACGAGGACTGGCGCGCCGAGATCGTCACGCGCAGCGCCGTGATGGAAGAGAAGCTCGCCCAGGCGCACATGGTCGCGGGCACCGATGCGCGCGTGCTCATCACCGGCGAGAGCGGCACCGGCAAGGAGCTGCTGGCGCGCGCCATCCACAAGGCGAGCCCGCGCCGCAACCGGCCCTTCGTCGCCATCAACTGCAGCGCCATGGCGGAGAACCTGCTCGAGTCCGAGCTCTTCGGCCACGAGAAGGGCTCCTTCACCGGCGCCACCCGCGCGCACCGCGGCCTCTTCCATGGCCGCCGACGGCGGCACGCTGATGCTCGATGAGATCGGCGACATGCCGATGCGCCTGCAGGTGAAGCTGCTGCGCGTGCTGCAGGAGAATGTCGATCCGCCCGGTCGGCAGCACCGACGCGCATGCCCGTCAACGTGCGCGTCATCTCCGCCACGCACCGCGACCTGCAGCAGCTGATGACCGCCGGGCAGTTCCGCGAGGATCTCTACTATCGCCTGAACGTGGTGCACATCGAGATGCCGCCGCTCAACCGCCGGCGCGAGGACATCCCGCTGCTGGTGGCGCATTTCCTGGCGCACGATCGCCAAGGAAAGCGGCGTGCGCAAGATCTACGCCCCCGAGGCGGTGGAGCTGCTCGCCACCGCCGACTGGCCCGGCAACATCCGCCAGCTGCAGAACGTCGTGCGCCAGAACGTCGCGCTGTCGCAGACGCCGATCATCCCGGTGGAGCTGGTGCAGCAGTCCCTGGGCGGCGCGCCCGGGCGGCTGCCCTCCTTCGATGAGGCGCGCGACGAGTTCACGCGCAGCTACCTGTCGCAGATCCTGCAGATCACCGGCGGCAACGTCAGCCAGGCGGCGCGCCTCGCGAAGCGCAACCGCACCGATTTCTACAAGCTGCTGGCGCGGCACCAGCTGACGCCGGAAGAGTTCAAGCAGAGATAGCGCGCCTCATTTCGCGCGCCCGCACGAGGTCGTGATCAGCTGATCGACGGCCGCCGTGTAGCTCCGTCCCCGATCGAGGAACTGCGCCGCCGCGCCGGGGCATGCGGCTCGGAGCCGCTCGTAGCGGTCCGGATCCTCCGCGATGCTGCGCACGGCCTCGACATAACTCGAGACATCGTCGGGCTGAGCGACGGCAATGGCCTCTCCGAGTGACGCCAACGCGTTGCTCAGCCTGCTGGTGACCACCGGGCGGCCGGACAGCACGGCCTCGGCGCAGACCAGCGGCATTCCTTCGCAGAAGCTGCTGCGGGTGGGCACGATCACGGCGTGAGCGCGCCGGTACGCCTGCAGGAGCTCCGCCCGCTCCAACCTGCCCCGCACCGCGATCCTGTCTGCCTGTCCGCTTGTCGCGACCGCTGTCCGCAGGGCCCCTAGCGCCGAGCCGTCGCCGCATACTTCGATGGTGACGGGGACCGCGCAGCGTTCCCTCAGGGCCGCCGCGATGCTCACGAGGTCGAACACACCCTTGTCTTCCTCGACTCTTCCTGCAAACAACAGGCGAAACGGCGTGCGGTCCGCCTCCACGTCCGTGGCGTCGAAGCCTTCGGGCACGTACTGAGCGCACCAGCCGAAATACGGCAGCCCCGTGGCGCCATCGGACCGCGCCTGAACGCCGCATTCCGGCGAGCATCCCATGGCGGCGAGTATGACGTTGCGGAAGGTCCACGAGTCCCATGCCCGCACGGTCCGCGCGCTGAATCCGCTCGGCTCGAAGCCCTGCGGCCAGCGCACGTTGTGAAAGTTGACCGCCACCGGTATTCCCAACAGGCGAAATGCCGTGAGGGCGAAATGATGCGTGGTTCCCGAGTCGATGAGCGCGAGGTCGGCCCGGAACGCTCGCGCCATTCGCGCCAGCTTCACGCCGTAGGCGACGCGACTGGCATGGAAGCGCCAGCCGCCAAGATGATCCCCGGCCCGGGGGACGTTCACCAGCCGGACCAACGCCGTATCGAGGGAGTCGACGCGGCTGCAATGGCTGGTGAACAGCGCCGGGAACCCCCGCTCGGCGCAGTACCGGTAGAGCTGCCCCGAGAACGTCAGGCTCGTCTGCCCGACCGCGGAGTCTCCCGACAACTCCTTGCGCTGCGCGGCAACGATGTCACCCCCTCCCAGGGCGGCAAATATTCTCATTTCGTCTCGCTTTACACCACAAAGCCCAGTCACCCGTCCCCCCCTCCGGAACCGTTAAGTTACAGTTTGACATCATTGCGGGCAACGGCGCCGAGAAGGTCACATTCTGTCAAACGTCTTGTTGCGGCTACGCTTCCGGTAAGGGCATACTCAACCTAATAAGACCGGAAAGCGACACCCCTCCCTTCCAGGTCAATTCCGGGGAGCCTCTGGGCGAGCGCATGAGCCAGCCACCAAACGCGAGCGTACCGACTCGGATGATAGAGCAGCCGGTGTTCCTCATCGGCTCGGAGCGGTCCGGATCGACACTCCTGCGTCTGATGTTGGATCATCATCCGGACATCGCGTTCAACATGGAATCCGAGTTCCTGGTCTCCGGGATCTCCGACGCCGGCGTTTTGCCCGATGTGGGCGCATATCGGCATGCGCTCGTCAAAAACCGCGTCTTCCGCCGCAGTCGTTTCGCCATTCCGGAAGGTCTCGAATTTCGCGCGCTGGTGAATGACTTTCTATACCAGAGACTCGAGCGGCATGGCAAACGCATCGTCGGCGCGACGGTGCATCACGGCTTCAGCAGGCTGCGATATCTCTGGCCGCGGGCGAAGTACATCTACATTCTGCGTGACGGCCGCGACGTCGCCCTCTCGGCGGTCAAGATGAGCTGGGCGGGCAACGCCTACATGGGCGCCGACTGCTGGATCGACGCCGAACGGGAATGGGCGGAGTATCAGAAATCACTGGCACCCGAGCAATGGATCGAGGTGCGGTACGAGGAGCTGGTGGCGGATCCCAAAGCGCAGCTGACGCGTATCTGCGAGCTGGTGGGAGTGGAGTTCAGCGATCGCATGTTCGACTACACCAGCACCTCGAGCTACTCGTTGCCGGACCCCCGCGCGGGCTCCTGGTGGCAGGCGAAAACGCGGCGGCGGGAGATTTGTCTCCTGGAGTCGCGAATTGGGCCGCAGCTCGCGGCGCGCGGCTACGAGCTCTGCTGCGAAGCGCCGCGCCGGGTCAGCCCGGCTGGCGCCGAGCTCCTGCGGTGGCAATCGCGCTTCGGCGTGCTGCAACGCCGCATCGTCATGTTCGGGTTCTGGCTCGCCGTGCTCGAGCCTGTTTCGAGGCGGCTCGGCTGGACGCTGGTGCACAGCCACGTCCGCGACGCCATCGATACGATCATCGATCAGAACCTGAAGTGAGCGCGGCAAGGCATGATTCCTGCTTCAACTCCGCATGGCTGCCACCATTCTCGTCACCGGCGCCACCGGCTTTACCGGTGGCAAGCTGGCCCGCAGGCTCCTCGCTCAGGGCGCGAGTGTGCGCGCGCTGGTGCGGAGCCGCGCCAAAGCTCAGTCGCTGGTTGCCGACGGCATCGAGGTTCGGATAGGGCAGCTCACGTCTCTCAATGAGGTGATCGCAGCCGCGCGCGGCTGCGATCAGATCCATCACATCGCGGCGGTGTTCCGCACCGCGGGACATCCCGACAGCTACTACCACGAAGTCAACGTGGGCGGCACGCAGAACGTGCTCGAGGCCGCACGTCGTCTCGATTGTGAGCGGGTCGTACATTGCTCGACCGGCGGCGTCCACGGGCACATCGCCAATCCTCCAGCCAGCGAGACCTATCCTTTCGGCCCCGGTGACATCTACCAACGCACCAAGCTCGAAGGTGAGCTCGCCGCCGCCGCGGCCGCCCGGCGCGGCCAGCGCGTGGTCATCGTGCGGCCGGGCCCGATCTACGGCGAGGGCGACCTGCGGTTCCTCAAGCTCTACCGGGCCGTGGCCCGCGGCGTCTTCGTGATGATCGGCAGCGGCACGCCGAAGCTGCACATGGTGCACATCGATGACCTCGTCGAGGGCATTCTCCTCTCCGCCGCTTCCGAGGCGGCGCTCGGCGAGGTCTTCATCCTCGCGGGCCCACAGGCGCCGACACTGAACGAGATCGTCCGGGATATCGCGCAATCCCTCGGCGTGGCGCCGCCCCGATGGCGGGTGCCCGTGTGGCCGGTGAAAGCCGCGGGCCTGCTCTGCGAATCCATCTGCGTGCCGTTGCGCATCGACCCGCCGCTGCACCGCCGGCGTGTTGCCTTCTTCACGCATCATCGCGAATTCGACTGCTCGAAGGCGCAGCGGCTGCTCGGCTACGCGCCGCAGGTCAGTCCCGCGGAAGGCATTGCACGTACCGCGCAGTGGTACCGCAGCGCGGGTTACCTGGGCCGGCGGTCAGGTGGTGCCCAACGCCTCGAGCGTCCGGTAGGCGAGGCGCACTTTCTCCCGAAACGCCTCGACTGAATATCTCTCCCCGGCACGCCGGCGGGCGGCCGCGCCCAGCCGCGCCCGCAGCGCCTGGTCGGCCGCAAGGGTCACGAGCCCGGCCGCCAGGGCCTGCGGCTCCGGCTCCACCAACAGCGCGCAGTTGTCGTCGAGCACCTGTGTATGCGAGAGAATCCGGGTGGCGAGAATGGCGCTGCCCGAATTCATGTACGAATACACCTTCATCGGCGTGTTGCTGCCCTGCGCGCGCGGCGACACGAGGATGTCGGCCTGTTGCAGAAAGCCGGTGAGCTGCGCCAGCGGCCGCGGCCCCAGCAGATACACCCGCTCCTCGAGATGGAGCTTGCGCACGAGCGCGCGCAGCCGCGCGATATCGCTCTCCGCGCCGCCGATCAGCACCAGCGTGAGATCGTGCGCCTGCGGCAGCCCCGCCATCCCGCGCACCAGCTGCTCCACGCCCTGATAGCGCTGCATGTTGCCCACGTAGAGCGCGAGCGGGCCCTCGATATCCAACAGCTGCCGCAGCGGCTCCGCGCTGCCGCAGTGTTGCGGCGCCGGCAGCGCCACGTCCTCGATCAGAAACACCGGCACCCCGGGCGCATCCATCGTGACGTGCCGCGCGATGTCACTGCATACAGCGAAGACCGCATCCGCTCTGCGGATCACCGCGCGCTCCATCGCGCGCAACCCCCGCTCCAGCGGGCGCAGCAGCTTCCATTTCGAGACCAGCTGCTCGCCGAGCATCGAATCCATGTCATAGACGACCCTGGCGTGCGCCGACGAGCGCAGCAGTATCGCCGGGAAATACCGCCTCCTCCACGGCATGTATCACATCGTAGCGCCGGGTAGCGCGAGGCCCATCAATCGCGCCGAAATCAGCAGGTCACAGACGAGCTTCTTCCACGAGATGCCGATCGGAACGTGGCGCAGCCCAGGCAAAGCCGGCGTGCGCAAGATTCTCAGTCCTGCGATATCGAGGTCCGCGCCCTCATGGTAGGCCAGGAGATCGACGGCATGGCCTTGGCCGCAGAGCACCTCGGCAAGCATGCGCACCGCGATAGGTGTCCCTCGCTCCTGGTAGAACGGCTGTGGCGCAACGAGCAGTATTCGCATGCTCGGTCGGATCGAGCAAAGGCCATACCCGGGCCGCGCTTCCCGTCTGCAAACCGCGACGCTCCCTCACCTGAAGTGCGACAGCCACTGTACGAGCGTGTGATAAGACTCCGACCCCTTGGTGGCGAGAACCATCGCTATGGCAAGAACAACAACCATGAGTCGTAAGCTTGAGATTCGATCGCGGATATCTGTCGACTCCTCCTTCGCCTCCCCACGGACCGCTTTGAACTCCGCGCTCATTTCCCCACGGAGCGCCTTGAACTCCGCGCTCATTTCCCCACGGAGCGCCTTGAACTCCGCGCTCATATCCGCACGGAGCGCTTTGAACTCCGCGCTCATATCCGCACGGAAGGCCCTGAGCTCTCCATTCATCGCGTCGAACTTCTGATCCATGGACTTGCGTACGTCGCGCAAATCGACTTCTATATTCGCGACCCTGGAGCTGACGTACGCCACGTCGGCTTCGATCTTTGCAACTCGTGGCTCGAGCCGAACCACACCCTCTTCCATTGTGAACACCTCTTTTATGGCCAGCATGGACGCCTACCCAGCCCTGATGCGCGATCGTTCCATGGTCATTAGAGCACGGCCCAAGGCCAGGGGGAACCACCCAAATCTGGGTAAATTTGGCCATTATTCGGTATCGGCCGAGCCGTTTCTGAGATAGACCTAACGTCAACACTGACGTGGTTGACAGGACGTCAACCGATACGTCAGGTTCGCGTACGTTCTGCGACGGACCCTCTGCCGAACGTCCAGATGCTGTTACTGATGAATCCGAAGCAGAGCACTACGCTTGTCGCGCAGACTTGCGCGATCAGGTACTGCACCCCCGCTCCAGTCATCAGATGCATGATGACGGCATTGATCAGGAGCCCGGCACCCGCGAGCACCGCGAACTTCGCCGCCGCGGGCCCATGGGGCCGGCTGCTCTGGAAGGTAAAGCTATAATTGAGCAGATAGTTGACGCCGGCACTGAGCACGAACCCGATCGAGGACGCGGGTGTTGGGGCCATGCCGAGCCCCCGCACGAGGAGAATGAGGATCGCGTACTGGATCGCGGTGGCGATGCCGCCGACGACGAGATACCGCAAGAACCGGGAGAGATGCGTCCAGCCAGCGCCAGGCGCAGCGCGAGTCAAAGCACCTTCTCGATGATGTATCGTGGCCGGCGCTTGGTTTCCTGATAGACCTTGCCCATGTACTCCCCCAGGATCCCGACACACAGAATCTGCAGGCCGCCCAAGGCGTAGATCGGCAGCAGCGTCGAGGTCCATCCCGGCACCGCCCGCTCGGTGAACAGCCGCACCCACAGCGTCCAGGCTCCCATCCCGGCGCTAAACAGAAACACCAGCACCCCCAATACCGAAATCATCCGCAGTGGCACCACCGAGAACGACGTCACTGCATCCAACGCCAACGCCAGCATCTTGTACAGCGGGTACTTCGAGACGCCGGCCACGCGCTCGGTTCGCGCGTAGTATACCACCGATGACTTGAAACCGATGAGCGGCACGATACCGCGCAGGAAGAGATTCACTTCACCGAAGTCCTTGAGCGCATCCACCGCCCTGCGGCTCAACAGCCTGAAGTCTGCGTGGTTGTATACGGACTCCACACCCAGGGCACGGATCACCCGGTAGAACCCCTGCGCCGAAGCGCGCTTGAATACTCCATCGCTCGCCCGGTTGTCCCGCACTCCATAGACGACATGCGCGCCCTGAGCGTGCTGCTTCAGCATGTCCCCGATGATCTCGATGTCGTCCTGTAGATCGGCATCAACGCTCACCAGTACATCGCCGTCGGCAGTGAAGAGGCCGGCGAGCAGTGCGTTCTGATGGCCGCGGTTGCGCGAGAGCTTGATTCCCCCTATCCGTCCGTCGTCCCGCGACAAGTCCTCGATGAGCTGCCACGTTCGGTCGCGGCTGCCGTCGTCGATGAACATGATGCGGCTGTTGGCGGCGATGCGGCCATCCTTGCGCAGCCGCTCGAGCAGGCTCGTCAGCCGCAGCGCGGTCTCCGGCAGCGCCTCCTCCTCGTCATAGCAGGGCACCACGATCGTGAGCCGAGGCAGCGGCAGCGCGGGCGAAACCCCGGTGGCGCGCATGTCCGCGGGAATCTGCTCCCGGTAATGGTAAGTCGGCTCTTTGAGCAAGGTAGGCATCAGTGATGCTCGACCCGAAAGGCCTCCAGCCAGTACTTGTCCCCCGGCTTGCCCACCCGACCGATGGGTTGCAGCCAGCCGGCGGCGACCCCCTGGCGAGCAATCCTTCCCCAGCCCCACTGGACGAAATCGGTGTCGATGACGAGGACGCTGATCCGCCGCCACAGCGCCGTCGTGACGATACCCGGATCGGCAGCGCTCGATCGACTATGACCGTCCGGCCGCTCTGCGGGACGTAGATCCAAATGGATGTCGGACCGACGGCCCAGGTCACACCGGTTCCCGGAAAGACTTTCGTGAGCAGACGGCTCACGGCAGCCCGGCTGACGCCCTGGTGAATGCCTTGATCCACGTCGACGGCCGCTTGCGCCGTCCGTAGCCCGAGACACATGAACGCCAGCACTGCGAGCGCGAGCACGCCTTGCGTTCGCAGAACCGGCCGGCGCCGGTCGAGCAACAGAGCCCAGCCGACGCCGGCCATCACGTATCCCATGGCGACGAGTGGGATGAGGTGAGTCGGCACGAAATGCGGATCGGTCGCCGTCAGAATGACGATGCCGGCGAGCCAGCCGGCCGGAAGCAAGAGCCACGCCGCCATCTCCGACCTGCGCCGCCAGGCCGCGCGCAGCAGCGCGGACAGTCCGGTCAGCAGAAAGAGCAGCTGCGGCAGATTGCCCACCAGAAAATAGCTGCTCCAGCGCTGGCGCTCCTGCGCGAGCTTCCAGCCCAGGCCGCGATGCGCCATGCCGAGCACCATCGCCGGCAAATCATGGCGGCCGAGCAACTGATCCGCCAGCGGTACCTTGGTCGGGATCAGGACGTCGGCAATCGGCTTGCGAAAGATGAAAACCGCCAGCGTCACTGCGGCCAACATCGCGCATGCCAGCAGGTACGGCTTCGAGAGGCGTCCGTCCCTGGGTATCAGCGCCGACACCGCCACACAAGTGAGCATCATGGCCGCCGGCATGACGCCGGTCGTGTGCACGAGCGGCAGCACTGCGGTGAGGAGTCCGCAGGCGATGAAGCTCACCGGCGAGCGCCGCCTGAGGAAGTTGACTAGGAAACAAAGAGCGGCGAGCCCGATCAATGCCAGCGGAACGTCGGGCCGGAGGTCCGCCAGACTCTCGTAGACGAGCTGTACGTCGCTCAAGGCTGCCAACGCGGCCGCCCCGGCCGCCCAACGGCTTCCGGTTGCGCACAGGACTGCCCAGCCGACGAACGCGGCGAGCGCGAGCCACTGCAGCACCCCGAAGGCCACGATGCTCGTCTCTCCATGGCCGGCAAGATCGAACCAGGCCCAATCGATACGCGTCAGCAGAAAGCTGCGGTTCTCCCACGGGAAAGAGCGATCGCACCCCCGGCGTGGCGAGTGACAGCTGCTGCGGTGGCAGCAGATTCTCGTCCGGATCGCGTCCCTGTGACAATGCATAGCCCGGGTACGAGTACCAGCCGCCGTCCATGCTGATCACCCGCCAGATCACACGTCCGGCTCCAAACACACAGGTTGCGATGATGAGGCCGATCGTCAGCGCCATGACGGCCCGACGCAGCCCCCGCGGGACTGCCGCTACCGCGGCCGCTCGCGACTCAGCCGCTGCGCTCGCCGGCGCGGCGGTCAGTGGTGTCACCCCCGCATCCTCTCGATCGCGCGCGGCTCCTCCGGCAGCTTCGGCGCGGGATACCGCACCACTTCCTCGATCTGGTAATCCTTGATGTCGCGCGCATGCGTAAAGATGACCAGCTCGCCGAGAAGGCCGAGCGCAAAGAGCTGCATGCCGAGCACGACGAGGAGCGAGGAGAGGAGCAGCGCCGGCCGGTCGGCCAGTGGATGGCCGAACACGAGCCGATCGATCGCGAGCCCGGCAACGAGCACCGCGCCCACGAGGAAGGTGCTCACACCCACCATCCCGAAAAAGCGCAGCGGCTTCTTGGTGAAGCGCACCAGGAAGAACACGGTACAGACATCGAGTGCGCGCCGCACGTATTCGCGCAGCGCATAGCTGCCCACCAGCCGGTCGAGGGGCGACTGCTGCAGCTCGATCTCCATGACCTTGAAGCCGTTGCGGCTCGCGAGCACGGGCAGGAACCGGTGTTGGTCGCCGTACAGCGAGATCTCCTCCAGTACCCGCCGCTTCATGGCGCGCGCGCCGCATCCGAGGTCGTGCAGACGCTGGCCGGTCACCGCGGCCAGCACGCGATGGAAGAGATCCCGGCGCAGCACCTCGAAGCGGCTTCCCACGCGCGGCCAGCGCCGGCCGATGGCGAGATCGACCACGCCCAGGGCCCGCACGAGCTTGCCGATCTCACTGCCGCGGATCTGGTGATAGGCCGGCAGTGTGAGAATGGTGCGTCCCCGAGCCCGCTGGAAGCCGGCCACCAGCGCCGTCGCCTCGCCGAAGCGGCGGGTGAGGCCGATGACCGCGAGGCTCGCTCCGGAGCCGAGCAGCCGCTGGACATCGGCGGCCAGCTCCGGCCGCGGACCGTCCAGCACTACGATCACCTCGTACGTCACGCCGAGCGCATCGAGCGCCGACTTGTAGTCCGCGTACAAGGCGAGCAGATCGGTGGCGTGCCGCGCGCCCACCGGAATGATCGCGGAGATCTCGACGTTGTCGTCGGCCCGGGCTGACTCTTTCATTGGCGCTTCCCGGATGCAAGGAGCAGGCGTTGGGTGAGGCTCGAGAACTGGTGCTCGCGCACGTCGCCGAGCTGATAGATGAGCTCGCCCAGGGCCCCCGCGGCGAGCAGCATCACGGTCGAGGTGAGAAAGATGACTCCCGTGCCGGCGATCGACAGCGAGAGCTTCCCGGTCGCGAGGAAGTTGCAACAGGACCAGCCGAGCGTCAGGCCCGCGATGGCGAGCATCGGCAGCGACAGCATCGCGAACCAGAGCATCGGCCGCGCCGTGAAGGAGGCAATCGTCTTGATCACCATCAGATCCAGCAGCACCTTGTAGATGCGCGACAGGCCGTACTTCGAGTGTCCGAATGCGCGTGCATGGTGGCGCACGCGGATCTCGGCGATGCGGGGACCGGCGATCGAAGCCATTGCGGGAATGAAGCGGTGCATCTCGGAATAGAGCGGGATGTGCTTGATGAGAGAGGCGCGGTAGGCCTTGAGCGAGCAGCCGTTGTCGCGGATCGGGACACCGGTGACGCGCGCGATCAGCGCATTCGCGATGCGCGACGGGACTTTGCGCGTCCAAAGCTTGTCCTGCCGGCGGTGACGCCAGCCGACCACGATGTCGTGGCCCTCGTCGATCTTGGTGAGAAGCTGGCCGATGTCGGCCGGGTCGTTCTGCAGGTCCCCGTCCATGGTCACGATGATCTCGCCGCGCGCCTCGGCGATACCGGCCGCCATGGCGGGAGTCTGGCCGTAGTTGCGGCGGAACTTCACCAGGCAGACCCGCGGATCGGCGCGCGCGATCTCGTCCGCGATGCGCACGGTGCCGTCCCGGCTGCCGTCATCGACGAGCACGATCTCGAAGGAGACCGCGAGAGGCTCCACGCCCGCGACGATAGCGGCGTAGAGCGGCCGCACGCTCTCCTCTTCGTTGAAGAGCGGGACGACGATCGAAAGGTCGAGCGGCATCAGTAGTAGGGGCTGTCGTTGCGCTCCGTGGAGCGATTGAGGACCACGCCGAGGATGTTGAGCTCCGAGAGCACCTCCTTGGCGTTGGCGAGCGTGCGGCGCGCGGTGAGCCCCTGCGACGCGACCAGCAGGAAGCTGTCGACACGCGGCGCAAACGCCAGCACGTCATCGCTCATCAGCAACGGCGGCATGTCGAGGACGATGATCCGGCGTGGAGTCTGCGCTTCGAGCACGTTGATGAAATCGGCCATTCGAGCCGAGAGCAGATGCTCCGAGGAAGTCTCGACCGGGCTCGCATTCGGCACCACCGCCAGGCGCTTGAGGCCGATGTCGTAGATGACCTGATCGAGCTCCGCCTGCCCGGTGAGGAAGTCGGTGAGGCCGTTGTCGTAGCTCATGCCGAGATAGGCGCCGAGCTGCGGCCGCTGCAGGTCGAGATCGACCAGGTACACCCAGATGTTCGGGTCCTGCGCCAGGGCGATCGCAAGATTGATCGCCGTGATGGTCTTGCCCTCGCCGGCGCCGGTGCCGGTCACCCCGAGAGTAGTCCACTGGTGATCCCTCATGCGGTGCAACACACGGGTGCGCAGGATCTTGTAGGCGCGAGAGACCGCGACGTCCTGCACGCGTAACAGCACCCGGTTGCGCTCCATCGCTTCGGCGTCTACCGGCGCCGGACGATACTGCTGCACCGTCGATTCAGGCACGGGCGCGAGGGTCGGTCGCGCCGCTCTCGCGGCCACGGCCGCCCCGCCCCCACCCGCCGCGATTCCCGGCATCGCGCCGCGCTCGTGCGCCTGCGCGCCGCGCTCGTGCGCCTGGCGGCGCATCACTTCCTCGATCAGGCTCATGGGTCGCTTCTTTACCTAGGAGTAGAAACCTCGCGCCGCCATCAGCACCACGGCGGTCCCGACGAACACACACACAGTCAGCAGCATCATCTGCAGGCGCGCCCGCCGCGCCGTGGCCGAATCCTGTATCTCCGGGATGACGCCCAGAGGCGAGAGACCCAGCACCCGGCGGATGTCACGGCTGCCCCGTACGCTCTGATCGACGCTCTCGGCAATCACCACCGCTGTCAGGCCAAGCAGGATCGCAAGCATCAGTCCCACGGCCGCGATCGCGGTCCGCTTGGGCTTGCCGGGGCTGAGCGGCTCCGAGGGCTGCTCCACGATGCGGATGCGGTCGCTGCGGCCGCTCGCGATCGCCTGGCTCGTGAGCTGGGCGTCCATCTGATACTTGAGGAGTTGGTTGTATTTGGTCTGCGCGAGCTGCAGGTTGAGCGCGAGCGACTTGTACTGCCGCTCCACCTGGGGCGCCGCCTCGACGCGCCCCTCGAGCTGCGTCAGCTGCTGGCGCAGCTGATCGGACTGCCGCTGCAGCGCATTGGTCTGGGTCTCGTTGGCATTGAGCTGCGTCTTCAGCTGGATCACCGCCGGGCTCCCGCCCGCGTTACCCGCATACTTCTCGCCGTGCGCGATCCGCGTCTGCAGGATCTGGATCTGGCGCTCGAGACGCTTGACGTCGGGAAAGCTCTCGCTGTAACGAAGCCTGGCCTGCGCCAGCGCCTGCTCGTCGGCCCGAAGCCGAGCCGGGAGCGACAGGCTGTTCTGCGCGCCGCCGCCCTCCTGCAGCTCATCGATCTGTTGCCGCAACGCGATCATGTCCGGGTAGTCGGGGTCGTAGGTGGCGAGCTTGCGGTCGTACTCCGCCTGCAGCTGCGCGAGCAGGCCCTGATCCTGGCCGGCGTTGCGGGCGGTGGCAAGCTGTTGCTGCAGGAAGATGTGGTTCTGGCGCAGCGCCCCGATCTGCTGCGTCAGGGTGTCGATCTGCTGCTGCGTCGTCTGCATGATCCCCATGTTGAGGTTGGTGAGCCCCGGCAGCTGGTCATAGTTCTGCGACTTGAACGCGGCGAGCTTGGATTCGATCTGGGCGATCTGCTGCCGGTAGAGCTGCGTCTGGCTGTCGTAGAACTGCTCGGCCGCCCTGGCGCTCACCAGCCGGCCCTCGCGGTTCGCCTCGATGAAGGCGTTGCTCAGCCACTTGGCGCCGCTCGCCGCGATGGCGGGATCGGCGCTCTGGTAGGAAACCGTGAAGGCGGAGATGATGTCGAGATTGCGTCCGGTGTTGGGATCGAGCACCGGCGTGCGCACGGTCTCGACCTGCGCCCGGCGCGTGACGTCCTTGACCGCGGTTCCCATGTCAGTTCCCGGCGGCACGATTCCGGGGACCTGGCGGATCATATCCTTTATGCTCGCGGGGCCCATCACGGTGCTGGAGAGGCTGTCGACGTAAGCGTCGCGATACTGCTCCTGCAGGCGCTGGATGGCATCGGCGTTGGCGTTCGCCGGCATCTCCCCCGGCACGTTCGCATCCGCGAAGGTGAACAGGCCCGTGGAAACATAGATGTTCGGCAGTCCGATCGCGAGCGCCGTCGCGATCGCGATGATCGGCAGCGCAATGGTGGCCAGCAGCATGCGCCGCCGCTTGATGGCCGCCAGATAGTCCGACAGGTCCAGGCTCTGGCTCACTGCTTCTTCGTGCTCCGCCATGCGTCATCGCTCCTGGGGTGGGATGCCGGTCAATTCCGGCAGCGGCTCGTAGCGGCTCAAGGGCTGATAGATGACCGCCACTCTGACCGCGTTCGAGGTTGCCGTCGGAGTGCCCGGGAATTGCTGCCAGGCAAAGTCGTACGCGCACTCGACCCGGTAATTCTGGGACAACTGATAGTCAACGCCGGCCTCCGCGGTGGCGTAGTTCTCGGTCGTAACGCGCAGCACTGCCTGGCCCGAGGCGCCGCTCAAGCGCATGCCCCGCGCACCCAGGAAGCCCGAGAAGCGCGGGTAGAACGCGCGCAGGACTCTGAAGCGCACCTCCTGATCGGTCATCACCACGCCCTCGGAAGTCGGAATCAGGGAGCGCAACACATCGACCGTGACTTCTGTAACCTGGTAACGCAGATCGACGCCCACGCCGCCCGTGACGCCATTGTTGCTGACGGTGCCGGCCACGCTCGTTTGCGCCTGGGAACGCTCCACGCCGAGCCGCGCATAGAACTTCGCTATCTGCGACTGCTGCAAGTCCCATTCCCCCTGCACGCCATAGTCGTTCGTATTGTTGCCGCCGCTTTCCGGGGCGAAATGCGTCCCCAGCCCACTCACGGTGAAGACCGAGCGTTGCGAGACGTCAAAGCCGACGCCCGCGCTGCCCGTATAGCTCGAGTATCCGATCTGCTCGACCTGGCTCTGCTGGTAGCTCGCGTGCTCGACGTCGGCGTTGAGGTCCAGATGCACGCGCTGGGTGATGTCGTACTTGTATTCCGGCACCGCACGCGCGAGCTTCTGACGGGTGCTGACGGTGATGTGCCCGCTCGGGGCGGTCGACGCCTGGCCGAGCGCCAGCCCCGGGAAGGTCGCGGGCAGGTAGTCGGAGTAGAAGATCTGCTCGTCCGAGTAGTGCAGCACCCCGGTGAGATCGGAGCGCAGCGTCTTGTGCTCGCCATCGATGTCCAGATACCCGTCGGTCGACTGATCCGTGTGATCCGTGGGAAAGTAGTCCGAGCGCACGCGCGGCGTGATATCGAGCTTCGATGTCTGGGAAACGAAGTCCGCGGCGAGCGCCGCGTCGATGTACGGCCCGTACACCTGCAGTTGCTGGTCGGGGATGTCGGCCAGCCGATAGTTGTCACTCCAGGTGCCGCCGGCCTCGATGCGCGGCAGCAGCTCCCAGTTGTCGGCGCGTGCTCCAGCCGTCAGCCCGAGGAGCGCGCCGGCCCCGAGGGCGACGTACAGCCTACGGCACGACGACGACATCGCCGGCCTGCAAGGTTATGTTCTGCGACAGATCGTTGCCGTGGAGCACGTCGTTGTAGTTGAAAGCCAGCGCCTCCTGCGAGCCGCTGTCGGTACGGCGGATGATCTTGATGCTGCCGAGCGAGGCGAACGGGGTGGTGCCGCCGGCCATGCTGATGGCCTGCATCACATCGACCCGGGGGTTGACGATGAAGGCGCCCGGCTTGGTCACCTGCCCGATCACATAGACGCGGTTGCCGGCGATCTTCTGCAGCGACACGGTCACGACCGGGTCGGTGATGAAGCGGCCGAGATGTTGTGCGATCTCCTGCTGCAGTTGACCGACGGTCTTGTCGTGCGCGTCGATCTGTCCGCTGAGCGGGAACGCGAACGTGCCGTCCGGCTCGACTAGTATCAGGCGGTTCAGCTCCGGCTCCTTCCATACCGACACCCGCAGGGTGTCACCGGGCTGCACGGTGTATGGGGGCTCGGGCGGGGACGCGAAGGCCGTTGCGGCGGCCAGGGCCAGCAGTGCCCCGCATGCCCGGCGGGAAATGGACGATCGCATCAGTCGGTCTCCTCGGTTCTTCTTGCGGGCGGAAAACCACCGCAGCGGATGGGCGCTACTTGGGCCAGACCTTGAGCAATTTCCGTTCCCGCCCGCGGCGTGAGCCCGGGCGCACCGGGCCGCGCCTGGAACGTTTGGCTCGGGCCCGCGTTTGTTTGCGATCGTGATCTCACGAGCATCGATGATGCCTCCGCACGTTTGTATTGTCGGGCTCGGGAACCTGCCCGTGCTCGCGCCCGAGTATTCGGCGCGGCCGGCCGGCGGCGAGGAGCTGCAACACACACTCCTCGCTCGTGCGCTCGCGCGGCGCGGCTGGCGCGTGTCGATGGTTGTCGCGGATTACGGTCAGGCTGACGGGGCCACCTGGGATGGCGTCACGACTTACAAGGCGTATCGGCCCGACGAGGGCATCCCCGTGGTGCGCTTTCTGCACCCCCGCTGGACGAAACTCCAGCACGCCCTGCAGCGGGCCGGCGCCGACATTTACTACACCAGTTGCGCCGGCTCGCATCTGGCACAGCTCGTGTTGTTCGCGCGCCGCCATGGGCGCAAGGTCGCTTTCCGTGTCGCCAGCGACTCCGATTGCGAGCCGCAGGCGCTTCTGGTACGCCATTGGCGCGACCGCCAGTTGTACCGCTGGGGAATCGGACGCGCGGATCTGGTGCTGGTGCAGACTCTGCCGCAGCAACGCGCGCTTGCCCGCAACTTTGGCCTGCAGAGCCGGGTCGTGGGTCCTGTCGTCGAGCCTGCCGGCCGGCGCGTCGCCTTCGCGGAGCGCGACATAGACGCACTGTGGGTGGCGAACATGCGCGCGCTGAAGCGCCCGCACCTCTTCCTGGAGGCGGCGGCGCGGCTGCCGAACCTGACATTCCACCTGGCGGGCGCGCGCGCACCGCGCGAAGAGGCGGTCTATGACGAGGCGCGCGCCCGGTCCGAGTCACTGCCGAACGTCACCTTTCACGGCTTCGTGCCGCAGCACCGGATCGGAGAGCTGTTCGAGCGGGCTCGCGTCCATGTCAGCACGTCGGATACCGACGGGTTCCCGAACACGTTCCTACAGGCCTGGTCCCGAGGCACGCCGGTCGTCACTTTTCTCGACCCGGGACGGATCGTGAGCAGTAACGGCATGGGTGCTGCCGTAGGCAACAGCGAGGAGTTGAATGCGGCCATCGCACGGCTGGCGCGCGACCCGGCCGACTGGCAGGCGGCAAGCTCGAGCAGCGCGCGCTACTTCGATGAGCAGTTGAACGAGCCGCGGACTGTGAGCACCTACGTGGAAGCGCTGTCGGGACTGCTTGCACCCTCACCCGCCTCATCGGTCGCATTGGGCGTGTGATGGCGAAGCCGGTCGCAGTCACTCCCTGCTGCCGCTCGGTGCTCATGGTGGGCACTGATCTGCGCAGCATCGGCGGAATCAGCACGGTCGTACGGGGATACATCGATGCGGGCCTGTTCGATCGGATCGACTGCACGTATGTCGCGACGCACCGCTCCGGATCGCATTGGAGGAAGCTGCTCGTCGCACTGACGGGCTGGATGCGGGTTCTCGTGCGCTTGCACACGCTCGATGCCCCGCTGGTGCACGTCCAGCTCTCCTCGCGCGCCTCCTTCTGGCGCAAGGCGGTGGTGTGCCTGCTCGCGCGGCTTGCCCGCAGGCCGTATCTGCTGCACGTGCACGGCTCGGAATTCGCCGACTTCTACCAGGAGTGCTCGCCGGCGGCGCGGCGCATCGTGCGCGCCGTCCTCGCCCGGGCAGCTCTGGTCCTCGCCCTGTCCGAGGCATGGCGCACGACCCTGCGGCAGATCTCGCCGCAGGCGCGCATCGAGGTGCTGATGAATGCAGTACCGCTGCCGCCGCCCGATGTCATGCCTGTTGCGGATCGTCAGTCGACCCTCCTCTTTTTCGGCGAGATCGCGCGCCACAAGGGTGTGTTCGAGCTCGCCCAGGCATTCGCCCGGGTAGCCGCCGCGCTTCCGGGGCTGCGGCTGATCTATGCCGGAACGGGCCGCGGGGTGGAAGAGACGCGCCGGCTCATCGAGCAGCTCGGGCTCGGCAGCCGCGTCAAGTTCACCGGCTGGCTGCAGGCGGAGCGCAAGCGGGCGATGCTCGCCGGCGCGACGATTTTCGTGCTGCCCTCCTACGTGGAAGGCATGCCGATGGCGCTGCTCGAGGCCATGTCCTTCGGGCTGCCCGTCATCGCCACGCCGGTGGGGGGCGTCCCGGAGATCGTCACGCACGAGCTCGACGGCCTGCTGGTCCCCGCCGGCGACATCGATGCCCTGGCAGCGGCGATCACGCGACTGACGACGGCGCCGCAGCTGCGCGAGCGGCTGGGGCGCGCCGCGCGGGAGACCGTCGCCAAGCGCTTCGCGCTCGACTCGGCCGTCGAGCGGTTGCTCGGGATCTACCGCCGCTTCGGCATCGAGCCGCGCCAGGCGCGCCCCAAGGAGCAGGTGCCTCTCGGCGCCGTCGCGAGCGGCCAATGACGGCAGCCGCGGCAGGCTCGCGGGCCACCGGTCTACTCCCTGGCCTGCTCTTCATCGTCAACTCGCTGGAAACGGGCGGCGCCGAGAAGCAGGTGGTGACGCTGCTCAACCACATCGACCGGCGGCGCTTCCGCCTGCACCTGGCGTATCTGAAGCGCAACGAAGCGCTGCTCGGACAGTTGCAGACCGACAGGTTGGACGAAGTCATCTGCTGCGACGTGAGCCGCAGGATCGACCGCGGCGCCGTCCGCCGGCTGCGCGCGCTCATCGCGCAGCGGTGCATCGATGCGCTGATCTGTACCAATCCTTATTCGATGCTCTATGGCCACCTGGCGCGCGGCGCCCGCGCGGGCACGCGTCTGGTGGCCGTCTTCCACAGCACATTGCTGCATAGCCGCAAGGAAAGGTTGCAGATGCTGCTCTACCAGCGGCTCTTCAACAGGTGCGACCTGCTGATCTACGTCTGCGAGAGCCAGCGCCAGTTCTGGCGCCGGCACGGCCTGCATCCGCCGGATACCGTTATCTACAACGGCGTCGATGCCGATTCATTCACCGACGGATACTCCTCGGAGCAGCGGCGGATTCTGCGTAACTCACTCGAATTGGACGCCAACGACTACGTCGTCGGACTCTGTTCAGCCTTGCGCCCGGAGAAGGCGCATGTCGACCTGCTGCACGCGATCGCGGCGCTGCGTCGGCACCGCGTCCCGGCGAAGGCGCTCTTCATCGGCGACGGGCCGGAGCGCGCGCGGGTCGAGCGGACCGCCGAGACGCTCGGCCTGCGACCGCACATGCGCATCACGGGCTTTCAACGGGACATACGGCCCTTTGCGGCCTGCTGTGACGTGATGACCCTGGTGTCTCATTCCGAGACCTTCTCGCTCGCCGCCCTGGAGGGCATGGCCCTCGGCAAGCCCGTGGTCCTCAGCGCTACGGGGGGCGCCGCGGAGCTGGTGGTGCCCGGTGAGCACGGGTTTCTCTTCGAGCCGGGAGACACGGAGACGCTGGCGATGCACCTGGCGACACTGACTTCTCACTCGATACGGGCGCGGCTCGGCGCCGCCGCCGCGCGCCGAGTCAGGGAGCGATTCACGCTGCAGGGCATGGCCGCGGGATTCGCCGAGTGCATGGGTCAGCTCCTGGAGAAACCCGCGGCGCATCGGGAATGCACGTTGCTGGAGAAGCTCTTATGGAGATGATGCCGCTGCTGCGAGGCATGGGCACCTGGGCGCCGGGCCTATACCGCCCCGAGAAGCGCACCACCGGCGGCTCCGTCTCGGCGCGCTACTGTTATTCGGTGTTCCTGCGGCACCTCTGTCTGCTGCATGCCTGCGGCCTGCCGACCCGGTACGACTCCATCGGCGAGCTCGGGCCCGGCGACACCATCGGCACCAGTCTCATGGGCCTGCTGCTGGGAGCGAGCCGCGCCGAGGCACTCGATGTCGTTCGCTACGCCAACAGCGCGCGCAATGCCCGTATCCTCGCCGACCTCGTCGGCCTGCTGCGTGAGCGTGCGCCGATACCGGATGAGCGGGAGTTCCCCGAAGTCTATCCACGACTGCCGCACTACGGCTTCCCGTCATTCCTCGACGACGCGACCTGCGGCGCCGCGACCGACTCCGGCCGGATCGAGGCGATCGCGGCGGCCCTGAGAGGCGAGCCGAGCGACATCGGCATCCACTACTACGTGCCCTGGCAGGAATGCTGGGCACGATCCTCGCCGGGCGTCGCGCTCGTCGTCTCCCAGGCCGCTCTCGAGCACGTCGAGGACATCGAGGCGGTCCACCGCTCGCTCGCCGCCGGACTCAGGCGCGGCGGCCTGGTGAGCCACGTCATCGACTTCAAGAGCCACGACATGACCGCCAACTGGGACGGCCACCTGCAGTATGGCAACCTGACATGGCGGCTGGTGAAGGGGCGGCGGCCGTATCTGCTCAACCGCCGCTCCCCCGCCGATCACCTGCGCGCCATGGCGGCCGCGGGCTTCGAGATCGTGCGCACCTGGCGCGCGCTCGTGCCGCCGACCCTCACCCGCTCCGTCCTGCCGCCACGCTTTCGCGACTGGAGCGACGAGGATCGCGCCACCACGACCATGGTCGTCGTCGCCAGGAGGGCCTAACTCCCGGCGTTGACGCCGGTCGGGGCCTTCGGCTGGACCAGCGCCGACTGACGCAACAGGATGATTCCGTCCCGGTCCTGCAAGGTCACCGACGTGACGGTCTGCCCGTTGTTGATCGACGGAGCCTGCGTGCCCTTGATCTTCACGAAGGTGCCGCCGAGCTGCACCGTACGCGCGCCGTTGCCCTTGGGGTTGACCAGCGCGATGCCATTGGTGAAGTCCCGCCGCCACACGCCGTTCTGCCAGGCAGCGGTCGGCGCGACGCCCACCGGCTGACCCAGGTTCGCGCTGAACTCGTCGAACCAGTAGAACCCGGAATAGGTGCTGCTGTTGCTCGTGAAGTTGTAGTAGCCGTCGTTCATCAGACACGAGGTCAGGCCGTAGCGCATCGACTGGTAGTTGGTCGGATTGTCCTGCTGGTTGAAGATGACGAGCTTCGGCGCATTGACGGCCGCCATGATCTGGAAGTACTGCGTTCTCCATTCCCTGCCAGCCGTCCCAGGTCTCGGTCGACCACGTCTGGCCGATGAGTGCCTCGATCTCGCCGCCCTCGGTCATTCCCTTGAAGCCGGCGGGGACGGCCGTGGCCCCCGGCGAATACCAGGTCGCGACGTTGCCGATCTGATACTTGCCCGGCATCAGCTGGTGTGCCAGTTTGAACCAGCGCTCATAGCCCGACTGTATCGCCGCCTGCGCCTGCGGGCTCGACGGCTGCAGCACGGTGCCGTTGCGATACCAGTCTCCGGCCACCCGCGGCGTCGTGAACACGTTGTCCATGAAGAAGCCGTCGATAGCCGTATTCGGCGTGTATTCGTTGGCGACGAAATAGTTGACGATGTAGTCGATCGCGTCCTGGCCCTGCGCATTCTTCGGCGTGTTCGGCGTGTTGTTGATCGTCATGCCGCCGTTGCCGTAGAAGGACGACACCGCCGCGGTGAACGAGGTGCTGTCATACAGCCACCATTTGTTCTGGTTGATCTCGTTGATGAGCGTCGCCCAGGCGCTGTTGCTCGGATTGGTGAACTGCTCGTCCGAATCGGTATAGAGGAACACCAGGGCGTTGGGATTGATGGCCTTGATCTGCTTCACGACGGTGGCCATCGACTCGCCGCCCGGGTTCATGCCGGGCCAGTCGTTGAGGACCGTGATCGACTGCCTGGCGAGCTCGGCCTGGAAGCTCGGATCGTTGTAGTCGAAGGGCGCCGAGATCTGGATGCCGGCGATGCGCGGAAAGGGCGGTGGTGTGAAAGCGAAGGCGCTCGCGCTGCCCGCGAGCGCGCCAATGGCTGCAACAGCCGTCAAGCGCTGACGAAAAGCAATATGAATCATCATCTCCCCCGGGAGCTGAGAATTGACCGCTCGACGAAGTCGAGGTGCTTCTCCGGTGAGGCCGACAGACGGCGCGCACAATTTCGAGCCGTGACTGTTCTCGTGGTGATCCGCGCGTGTGCGAGACGCTCGGATTGCACTGCGGTTCGATGACCGCATGCACGTCCACACCGGATGTCTCACGGGCACCTTGCAACGAGGCAAGCCGCACCGTGCGAACGGCCGCTATTTTTACAGCGTTGCCCAAAACGTCAATAGTCGCGATGGCAAAATCCGGAAATTCGTCTCCTCTGTCTGCGATCCCAGACGGCTCGACGTCTCAATTCACCGACACGCGCCGCGCCGGCGCGGCGCGGGTGCGCACGACCCGGCGGGATCCAACAGGCTCGAGGGCGGCGCCGGCGGGGCTTTTGAGGGCTTCCTTCTGGGATTTCTCGACGATCTCGGCCGCGGCGCGCAGCGTGAAGCCGACATAGATCCAGACGTACGACCACGGCTTGTCCAGATTGTCGAAGAAGATGGACACCGCGAGCCCGAGCATGCCGAACACGAGCGCGATCATGTACGGCCGCAGCGGCCCCGCCCCCGCCGCGATCGCGCGCAGGCCGGTCACCACGGTCTGGTACTGGATGGTCAGGAGCGAGAACAGGCCGATCAGACCGAGCCCGAACCACTGATCGAGATAGTAGTTGTGGGTGATCAGCACGAACATCGTCTGGTAGACGAGGAAGCCGTACCCGGTCAGCAGCGTGATCGGATGAGCCATCATGGTGGCGATCGCGGTCGCCCAGATCTGGGTGCGGCCGGATGAGGCGACACTGATGGAGCCCGCCATCGACTGGTTGAAGATGCGCTCGGTGATCACCTGCGAGAATTCCGGCAGCAGCGCCACCGCCAACGCCGCGGCGATCACGACGCATGTGGACCCTATCAGCACCCAGGCGAAGACCCGCGATGTCGGCAGATGCCGCCGGCAGAGCCACACCGCCGCACCGTAGCCCACGACGACACCGACGTAAGCGCCGCGCGAGACGGTGAGGAGGAGCACTGCCACCGAAGCGAACGCGCCGGCGTACCAGAAAAGCCGCAAAGCGCCGCGGCTCGACATCGCCACCGCGACCATCATCGGCAGTACGCACACGATCAGCGCCGCCGTATCGTTGGCATGGCCGAACACACCGAATACGCGATCGGTCTCGACACCGTTCTGACCGACCGTGATGCCGAGGTGCACTATCCCGGCCACGTCGGCCAGCGTCAGGATGTTGGCGATCCCGACCCAGAAAGCGAGCGTTTTCGCGATCAGATTGAAGTCGTGCTCACTTTCCATGCCATAGAAGTAGACGAAGAAGAACAGCACCGAGTCGAACAGCTCCGACTTGAGCTCGATGCCCGCGTTCCTGGCGTCGTAACCGGGATAGTGGATCATGGTCACGCAGGCGACCCATGTCAGCAGGGCGTAAGTGATCCACAGGATGAAGGCTACGTTGACGATGGGAAGTCGCATGCGGAAGCGGCCCGTGAGCGCCATGCGGAACATCAGCCCGAGCGCGATCGGATAGAGGAGCGCGTTCTTGACGCTCAAGCCGGGACCCAGGCTCATGCCGACAGAGAAGATGTCGCTCAGGGCGAGCGTCGAGATGAGGAGAACGTAGAGCAGGCGCATGTCAGGCCTTGCGGCAGACCGGACCGAGAGATGGAATGAGCCGTCGCGCCCACGCCAGCAACGCGTATGCCTCCGGCACACGCAGCGCGAGGAGGAGCAGTACGAACGCCGCGAGATACGCCAGGGAGCCGAGCACCATGCCGCCAGGCCCGCGGATCTGGCCCCAGGCGGAGGTCGCCAGGACCGTGGCCGCAAGCAGCGCGGCGGCGGCAACCTTGCCGGTACTGGCCCAGGGAATGAGGTCACCGAAGCTTACGGCGTAGCTGCGCATCGTCGCCCTGCCGAGCCAGACGGCCTCCACCAGGGTAGCCAGCACGGTGGCTGCCATCGCGCCGGCGAGCCCTCCCACCGGGATCAGGGCTGCCAGCAGGACGCCACAGGCGATGATGGAGGCCACGTTGCCGCTCACCAGCGGGCGCGTGCAATTGATGGCGCGCAGCGCCGGGGCGAAGTCGAAGCACTCCCGCAGCACCGCCAGCATGTAGATCTGCAGCACGATCGCGGCCGGAGCGTAGCTGGGGCCGAACACCGTTGCCACCAGCGGCCGCGCGAACCGCGTCACGACCACCACTACCGGGAAGAGCAGAATGGCGTTGGTGACAGTGGCCCGCTTCCAGAGCGCGAGCGAGTCGTGGCGCGAGGTCTCGCGATGGCGCCGCACCATCTCCGGCAGGACGACGGCGGAGACGGAGTTGCGCAGCGTCACCACGATCGGCTCGCCGTACCTTGCGATGGTGTACTGCGCGAGCGCGACCGCGCCCAGGGCTTTGGTGACCGCGAGGCCGCCCAGGCTGCGATTGAGCGTCGCGAGGACCGAGGCCGCGCCCGAGGGCACGCAGTAGCGGAGCTGCTCGCGCCAGGGATCGGGGAGCGGCGGCTCGGCCGCGCCGCGGTCCGCGGCTGCCATGACCAGCGCCGTGCCGAGAAGCCGAACGCCCTCGAGCACGATCAGCGCCCAGATGATCGCCTGCACACTATGCGTCAGCGCGGCCGTCACGAGCACGACGGCGACGCGGGTCCCCAGGCGCAGGGAGGTGTAGACGAAGATCAGTCCGGGGCGCTCCGTCGCGACCCAGTAGAAATCCCAGAAGTCGAGGTTGGAGGACAGCAGCGTGTAGAGACAGAGCGGCAGCAGCAGCGAGCCGACCACGCGGCCGCCCATGGCGCGGTCCAACACCGCGAGCACCACGACGGTGAGCAGGCTGCTCAGGCCGATGAGCACGGCGGTCTGCCGCACCGTCCGCCACCGGCTCGCCGGGTGAGCCGGGATGCAATAGAGCAGGCTGTCATTGATCGCGAAGATCGCGATCGTCTGCAGCAGCGAGGCGTACAGCAGGAACTCGCGGTAGCGGCCGAACTGTGCCACGGTGAGCAGCCGCACCAGGATCACGGGACTGATGAGCATCAGTCCGTAGTTCGCGAGGCGCGAGAGCGTCAGGACCGCGGCGCGATTGCCTACACCGGACATGCCCTCACCTGCCGTGGGCAGCGCTGGTCGCTGCCGTCAGGGTATGGGGCGCATCGACCTTCCATACGTCCGTGAGGCGATCACGGCCGACGTAGATCAGGTGGAAGGCCGGCGAGTCGAGCATCCTCGCGATACCTTTTCCCTCCATCAGCTCGGCGTGCGGTTGGATCTCGCCGCTGCCGATGATGTAGATGGCGCCCCGGTCGCGCCGCGCGACCAGCCGCTCGAGCTGCCGCCCGGAGCCGATCAGCGGTGTGTCGGTGTAGATATCGGCCCACCGGCCGTCGACCTCGTGCAGGTAGGGCGCCGCCATCGCCTCATCCTGCAGCCAGTAATCGACGTGACCGAGGTAATACGTCTGCATGAGAGCATCCTCGGCCACGACGATGTCGTGCGGGCCGGGATGCAGCGACTGCACGAACCGCGCGGCTCCCGCGTGATCCGGATACCGGGCATAGGTCGGATCCGCCGCCGCCCGCAGCCGCGCGGGATCGATGACGAGTGCACATACCACGACCGCCATCGCCACACCGCCAAAGCGGGCGAGCCGCGCGGTGGCTGGCGCGGCCACCTCGAGGGGGGCAGCGCGAGCCGCCCACTGAGCAACCGCAAAGGCCGCCAGCAGCAGCGGCAGCATCTGTCCATCGACGAAGCGCTGCGCCGGGTCCCACTGGAAGCAGCCGATCTGCAGCAGCGGGAGCCAGACCGCGAGCGTCAGAAACAACAGGTGGTCGGGGATGCGCTGCCGATATGCCAGCCGCCAGAGCCCCGCGGCGGTGCCGCAGGCCGCGATCAACAGCGCCGCCAGCGAGTAGCGCGACAGGGCCATGTACACGCGCACGCTGGGCCACCCGAGCAGGAGACCCACGATTTGCGACAGCGTCCCCGCGTGGTGCGCACGCAGGTAGAAGATCTGCGCGGCTGCGAGGAGAACGCTCGCGGCGAGGTAGACAGCGACCCGCCCCGCGGGCAGTCTGCCATTGCGGCGGGCAAGCACCCAGGCGGCGACGATGAGCAGAATCGCTACGTGGTCCAGACGCGATACCTGCGCCACCAGGCTTGCGGCCAGCAGCAACACGGGCAGCCGCCCCCGCTCCCGGATCACGTACCACGAGAACGCGAGCGCCGGCAGCGCCATCACGAGGGGCCATATCAGTTGCAGCGGCGGCGCGAGCGCGCGTGGGGCATTGGCCGGCGTGCCGGCGAGCGCGCCGAGGGCGTGAGGATATTGCGTCGAGATCCAGTGGTTGAGCGCGGCGAACTCGCATGCGATGGCCACGAAGGCCACGGCACCCTGCCACAGCTTACGGCGCTCGCCGCTCACCAGGCCCGGCAGGAAGCACAGCCACGCGGCGAAGATCGACAGGGTGTGGAACTCGAGGCTCACCGCCATTTCCAGCACCGCACCGATCAGGTAGCCGCTGCGCCCGGTGCGCTCCCACGCGAACAGCAGCGCCATGAATCCCGTGACTCCGGTCACCAGGAAGACGTACATCCGCGCCGTCTGCGCGTCCTCTATGAACGCCGGCAGCAGCGCCACCGCGGCGGTCAATGCGAGATTCCAACGCGGCTCGAGAAAGCGCCGGCCCGCGATCCAGGTGAGCAGGATGAGCAACACGCCGCAGATCGCCGACGGCAGGCGGAACGTCCAGGCGCTCGGGCCGCCGAAAGCGAGCGCCGAGCCCGCCATCAGATAGAGCTGCGCCATCGCCCGCGGGTAGGTGAACCCGCTCGGCATCTCCGGCGTGCCGTGCTGCAACAGGTGCATCGCAGGCAGCGCCATCGTCTTCTCGTCTCCGTGCAAGCCGACGTTGCCAAGCCCCCAGAAGCGCACCAGGACTCCCACCGCCAGGATCAGGACGAACAGCGTGATTGTCAGCCGGTCCGCTCGCGCGCGCGGACGCGTATCCTCGAACAGTGAGGAGACACCCCGCGGCAGCTGCTCCATCAGTACGCCTTCTCGTCCCGCAGCAGCACAAGCGCGGTGAGCAGCAAGATCTTCAGGTCGAGAAGAGGCGTCCATCGCCGCAGGTACTCCAGGTCATAGTTGACACGCGCCTGCATGTCCTCGACGCGCGCCGTCTCGCCCCTGCAACCGTTCACCTGGGCAAGCCCCGTCATCCCCGGCGGCACCTTGTGACGGATCATGTAACCCTTGATCAGCTTGCGGTACTCCTCGTTGTGCGCCACCGCATGCGGCCGCGGCCCGACGAGGCTCATGCGGCCCTGGAGCACGTTGAAGAGCTGCGGCAGCTCATCGAGTGAGTAGCGCCGCATGAACCGGCCCACGGGTGTGATGCGCGCATCCTCCCTCGTCGCCTGGACGATCTGCGCGCCATCCTCCTGTACCGTCATCGAGCGGTACTTCCATACCGTGATCTCCCGGCCATCGAGCCCGTACCGGCGCTGCGCGAAGATGATCGGGCCGGGAGACGACATCCGCACCATCACCGCCAGCGCCAGCATCAGCGGCGCGGCTATCACCAGAATCGAGAGCGCCAGCGCGATGTCGGTGAAGCGCTTCACGACGCCGCGATAGCCGCAGAAGGGAGTCTCGCAGAGCGCGACCACCGGAATGCCGAAGAGCTCGCCGCTACGAGCCTGGATGAGGTCGAACGCGAAGATGTCGGGAACGTAGTAGATGGAGACCGTGGTGTCGCGCAGCTCATCGAGAAGCTGCATGACGCGCCGGATGTGGCGCACCGGCAGCGCTACGAACACGACATCGATCCCGCGCCGTTTCACGAACGAGGCCAGCTCCGGCAGCCGGCCGAGCAGGCGTGACCGCGTCCCGGGCAGGCCCAGCCGCTCGGCGCTGCGGTCATCGAAGAATCCCTCGACCCTGAGTCCGGTGAGATCGCCGCTCTCGCCGATCCGCCGCGACAACGAGACGCTGATGTCGTTGCAGCCGGCGAAAGCGACGCGACGAATCATCTTGGGGTCGAACATCAGGCGGCGTCTGAGCTCCTGCAGGCAGAGCATGACGAGGATGAGCGCCGCCGGGGTGATTACGATCCACGACACCACGACTTTTCGCGAGAAGTTCGACGAGTACTTGGTGATGAAACCGACGGCGAGCAGGACGCCGACGATGACCATCCAGCGCCCAAGCACCCTGCCGGCGACTCCGGCCAGCGGCCACATCGGCGCCAGCAGTTGCCGTTCCCCCTGTTGGCGCGAGCGCTGCGGCGGCAGCAGCATCGACAGTGCGGCCACCAGGACCGAGAGCACGACGAAGAAGCCCCGGAATTCCGCGCCGTACAGTACGCACAGACCGTACAGCAGCCCGACCGACACCGCCGCCGGCGCCATGGCTTCGAGGAGAGCCAATAGGGCCAGGGAGAAGCTGCGGGTGAACGATAGTGCTTCGCTGGTCATTCGTATTGAAACGAAGGCTGCCGCGGAGCCGGGCGCCCACGGACACGGCAGACGGAGCAAGCATCGCTCCTGGCGTGGATTACCCGGCCGGTCAAGCTCAAGCGCAAAGACCCAACTCCCGGTGCCAGACCTCGAGGCTCAACAGACACCACAGCAGTTTCTCGTGGTTCTGCCGCCCCGCCGTATGCTCATCGACATAACGGCGCAGCGCCTGCGGCCGATAGTAGTCTCGGGTCCGCGACTGCGCTCCCAGCAGGTGATCGGTCAGATAGCCGCGCATGCTGCCGCGGAACCATTCGTTCACCGGCACGCGAAAGCCGATCTTCGGCCGCTCGAGAATCGCCGCCGGCAACACCCGGCGCATCGCCTCGCGCAGGATCCGCTTGGTGGTGAGGCCGCGCACCCGCCACTCGTCCGGCAGGCCGGAGACGAAGGCGGCGAGTTGGTGATCCATGAAGGGCATGCGCGCCTCCAGCGACGCCGCCATGGTCATGCGGTCGCCGCGCTCGAGCAGGTTGTCCGGCAGCCAGCTCGTCTGATCGAAATAGAGGATGTCGCGCAGCGCGGAGTTGCCGCGAAAGGAGTCGAACCGTGGCGAGGAGTCGGAGTTGGCCCGCGGCGCCGCGAGCCGCGTGAGCCGGCATCGCTCCGGGTCCGTGAGCGCACCGAACCAGTGCGGCATCCGCTCGCGCCGATCCGCGAGCCCGAGGTTGGCGACCGCGGTCTTGGCGCGGCGAAAACCATAGGGCAGCGAGCGACAGAGCGGCTCGATCAGGCCGCGGCGCACCGCCGCGGGCACGTGCTGATAGCTGCCGACGTAGCGCTCGAACACGTGCTTGGGATAGCCGCCGAGAAACTCATCGGCGCCCTCCCCGGTGAGGACCATCTTGACCGTGCGCCGCGCCTCCCGGGCAAGCAGGTAGATCGGGATGTCGGACGGCTCCGCCACCGGCGCATCGCGATAGCGCACCAGCGCCGGCAGGTGCTCCATCAGGTGCTGTTGCGACACCGCCAGCTCATGATGCTCGGTGTGAAACTGGCTGGCGATGGCGCGGGCGTAGGTGAGCTCGCTGTAGGCGGACTCGGTGAACCCCACCGAGAAGGTCTTGACCGGATGTGCGCAGTGACGCGCCATCATCGCGACCACCGCCGAGGAGTCGATGCCGCCCGACAGGAAAGCTCCGAACGGCACGTCCGAGATCATGCGCACCCGCACGGCCTCCTCCAGCTGCGTCAGAAAAGCCGACACCGGCTCCCCGTCCGCCGTGTTGACCGTCGCAGCCTTGCCGTCGTCCGGGACGAAGTATGGCGTCTCCACGACCTGGCCGCGCTCACACACCACATAGCTTCCCGGCATGACCTTGCGGACGCCTTGAAGCAGCGTCGCCGGGGCCGGCACATAGCGATAGGCGAAATAGTCCCACAGGGCCGCGCGATCGACCCGCCGCGGGACGCCGGGAACCGCGAGGATGGCCTTGATCTCCGACGCGAACAGCACCAGGCCATCCGCCTGATGGAGAAAGAGCGGCTTCTTGCCGTAGCGGTCGCGCGCCAGCAGCAGCCGCTCCCTGTTGGCATCCCAGATGGCGAAGGCGAACATGCCACGGAAGCGCGTGACGCATTGCGGCCCCCACTCCTCGTACCCGTGCACGATGGTCTCGGTATCGGATCGCGTGCGGAAGGCATGCCCCTTCGCGATCAGCTCATCACGCAATTCGGCGAAGTTGTAGATCTCGCCGTTGAAGACGATCTGCACCGTGCCGTCCTCGTTGGCTATCGGCTGATGCCCGGTGTCGAGGTCGATGATGGAGAGGCGCCGGTGCGCGAGGCCTACGCGACGCGCACCGTCGCGCGTGACGGCCTCGAGGAAGCCCTCGTCGTCCGGACCACGGTGTGCGAGCGCCGCGGCCATCCCGCGCAGCGAGGCGCCCAGCCCGTCTCGGTGCCCGGCCGCCAGGTAGCCCGCTATTCCGCACATGTCATTTCGTTTCCCGCGGACCTGCCAAGCAGTGAGCGGAGCAAGACAGGTGCCCGGGCATGACGTCATGCGACGCCTCTGTCGGCCATCCGCGACGAGCGATTTATCCGGCAGATTCAGGTATTTAGTTAAATCGCCGCGCTGAAGCAGACGCCTTATGTCTGCAACCGCAGACGAGTTTCGCCCCGCAGGCCTTCCGCACCGCTTGCGCTCGCGCCAGTCAGACCCCCGTAGGGTCGCTCGCGGCCCCTGGCACACCCGTTGCACCGGGTCAGGCGCGCTGCCGACTCGCACCCGGCAGCGCGCAGGCACGGCGCACACCGTGCCGGCAACGGTTCGCACACTTCCGGGGGGAAGCATGAGAAACGCCAAACGGGGGCGCGGGTCGCGCCGTGGGTTTTGTCTTTGCGCCGTCGCAGCGCTGGGATTCGCACTCTCAGGTTGCGGCGGCGGCGGCACGAGCGGCAGCTCTGCGGCCGCCCTGAGCACATCGGGCGGCACATCCGCCAACAGCACGTCCGGCAGCACGTCGGCCGGGACTACTGGCGCCGGAACCACCAGCTCATCCTCCAGCAGCAGCCCTCCGCCCAGGAAGACGTCCGACAGCGTCACGATCAACTGGACTCCGCCGACGGAAAACACCAACGGCTCGCCGCTGATGAATCTTGCCGGTTACGACATTCATTACGGCACCTCCTCGGGCAAGCTCACCGGGACGATCCCGATCTCCAACCCCGGCATCGCAACCTACGTCGTCAGCAACCTGACATCGGGCAAGTACTACTTCGCGGTCGCGGCGGTCAATTCCGCCGGCACGGAAAGCCCGCTTTCCGTCCAGGTCAGCGCAACCGTAACAAACTGACAGCCGTTGCCCGGCTCAGGTCTCATGCCTTCACGCGCTGCAGCATGTCGGGCACGATCAGGTGCTGCACAGTCGATATGAGCCTGGCCTCACCGCCCAGGAATATGCGCGCCGGCTCCGGACAGCCGGCGTTTTCGCCCTCGATGCGCTGCACCAGAACGCTGAGCGCACCGGGCAGATTTCGCGCCAGGCGCTCGAGCTCGCGCTCGCCGAGGCGCCGCGGCAGGCCCAGGGCCTCGCCGGCACTCAGAATGGAATTGCGGTTCACTTGAGCGAACGTCGTCGCGCCCGGCAAGGGGATGGCCAGGTGGACGGCGGCCCAGTCCGCGCGCTCGTTGGCGAAGGCGCGGGTGTGATAGGGCCCGGTGCTCAGCAGATCGTAGGCGGGGGCGAATTCCGTGCCCTCGGCGCTCACGAGGAAGGACAGGTTCTTGAGGTGGTTGTCACCGTTGGCCACGAGCAGGTTGAACACGAGCCATCGATACAGCTCCAGTCGGGTGCGGACGCGATTGCGACAGTACTCGACGATCTGCGCGAGAGATGGCAGGGTCGCGGTCTGGTATTTGAAGGCGCGGGACTTGTTGAGCAGCTGACACGCATCGATGATGTGGCGGCGCTGAGTGTGACCTTCAGGATCAACCCGGCGATCGAAGCGCTCGATGAGGTAAACCGGCTCGGGTGTGTAGCGTCGGAAGACCGGTGAAACTGACAGTCCGAGGTCGTGAGCCAGGCTCATCACGGCGTATTCGTTGATGACCGACGCGGGATAGTCATCGCCTACGTGGTTGGGCTTCAGAACGTGTGTCGAGGGCTCGCTGCCGATGGGTTCAAAGAGTGCGCCATTGCGGTAGACGACCAGGAGTTTGTTCTGAGCGCCAGCCAGCGACATGCGTTTGGGGGCGCCGCTGCTCAGGGTCGCACGGGGCAGGTTGCGAATACGCCGGGTGATCTCCTCGTCGGAGAGTGGTCTCAGGCCGCCGGTCTCGTCGAGGTCCTTGTCGGGCGGGAGGAGGACGAGGGAGCCGGCCGACTCGGCTCCCAGATACTCGAGCAGCGCGAAGGCGTCATCGCCATGTATGTTGGCCTCCTTGCTGATGGCCTCGCGCAGCTGCTCTTCAGGCAGGAGATTGTCGAAATACCATTGGACGGGGCGCTCGGTGCCGCCGTCCTGGTGCAGGAGCGTTGCGCGCGGCAAGGCTGGCGAGAGATCGAAGCTGTCCGGTGAGGCCACCCAGGTGGGGTCGTACTGGAAATTCCACAGGTCATTGCCTTCGCTGAGGGTACCTATGCGTCGATCGTTGCGATACGCGACGAGTGTGCGCATGAGGAATCAGGCCCGCGGCTTCGAGGGCGGCAGGGGCGTGGTGCGTGGTGATGCTGAGCGCAAGGTGGCAAGAGCGCGCACCGCTTCCTCTGGGATATCGATTTCAAGGGGCACGCCGAGCTCGGCGAGCAGCTTGAGGACGAGGCCGAATTGCACCGTCGGCTTGCCGTGCTCGACATCGGATGTGAACTGCTTGCTCACACCCGCGGTCAGGGAGAGGTCGTCGATTCGGACGTGACTGCTTCGCCGCACGGCGCGGATGGCGAGGCCTAGGTCAGCGGGGGACCGGACAGGGATGCGCATGGTTGAGTTCCTATGATCGTAGGAATTCTAGATGACTGGGCACCATCTGTCCATTAAATTCCTACGATCACAGGAATTATGCCTGCCGATAAAGCTACTCACCGTGGGGTTCCTACGTGCGCAGGAACATGGCCCCCATGACCCCCGCGAGATCAGAGGCAGCGACGGGCTTCAGAAGACAGCCCTCGAATCCCGCCGCCCGGGCGGCCTCGCGGGCGGCGTCTTCGCGGCTGTAGGTCAGCGCAATCAATCGCAAGTCACGGCCGCGCGCTCGCTTGCGCAACATGCGGGCCACTTCATCGCCGCTCATGTCCAGCAGGCGGAGCTCGAGCAAAACGATGGAGGGTCCAAAGTCGGCCGCGATAGCCAGCGCGGCATGGCCGGAATAGGCAACGCGGGTCTCCGAGTACCCCGATGCACGCAACAGGAGCTCCAAAGAGCTCGACGACTTGATATCGTCATCGACGATCAGGATTCTCGCAGGCCCCGTGGGGAGCGCCGACTGGCCGCCCTCATTCTCCCAGGCCATGCGCTCCGGCATTCAGGGGCGGCCGGCGCCAGGTGCCGGGTTGACCTCCGATGCACGAGACCCGCTCGCTCCCTGTGGGTCGGCCACGCCGGCAGTCGCTGCCGGTAATTCGGGGCGGGTGGATTTCCCCCATAATTGCTTCAATCTATCGAGAAAGCGTTGCCAGCCCGTCTCAGGCGCTTGATTTGACATGTCCATTTCTCCTGGATCGTGCGGTGAGATTGCCCGAACCGGACGTCCTGGTCGGTACGTTGGCGCGCTTAGTGCCAGAGACACCCTCCCTTGGCGGTGCGGCATGTGCACAGATCGACACCCGGGCGTCTCGTCGAGCACACCCCTCACGCCGTCTGCGGCAAATAGACCGATCGCGGCGCCGTAAGCCCCTGCTTGATGAGTCTGGCGCGCTCGTCGGCCAGGACCTCGTCGAGCCCGGATTCCAGAGCATCCAATGCGCGCTTGACGATCTCGTCCGCACTGGTCTTCGGAGCGTCTATTCCACGCGTGAGATCCGTGTCGACGAACCCCATGTGCAGCGCCAGCACCTGCGTCTTCTGCGATGCCAGTTCGAAGCGCAGTGAGTTGGTCAGCGACCAGGCCGCGGACTTGCTGGCCGCATAAGGCGCCAGTCCGCTGCTGTTGATCCACGAGGCGACGGATAGGACATTGAGAAATGCGCCGCCGCCGTTGGCGGCCAGGATCGGGGCGAAAGCCTTGCTCACGCGCAGCATGCCGAAGAAGTTGGTCTCCAGATCGCGCCTGGCGCCGTCCTCGCTGTCGCGCGCCAGAAAGCCACCCGGATGCGCCACCCCTGCGTTATTGACGACGAGCGTGACATCGCCGGCATGCGCCGCGGCTGCCATGACCTCCTCGGGCTTGGTGACGTCCAGCCGGATGGCCTCGACACCAGGCTGCTTGATCGCGGAAGGGTCTCTGGCGCCGGCGTACACCTTGCGGGCCCCGAGAGCCAACAGTTCGCGGGTGAATGCCAAACCGATGCCGCGGTTGGCGCCGGTGACGAGAGCGACGGTATTGCGGATCTTCATCGAAGTCTCCTGAGATTCGGGCTTGATAAAGGGTCAACCGGTAGCCGTAGCTTCGGCGTCGTACCGGCTTATGAGCGCGTTGCGAGACGCGGAGAGCAGCTCACGCCCTGCCGCGTTATCGCCCAAGGCACGCGCGAGCTGGAGCGAGCCCACAAGCGTACCGGCAACCAGGCTTGCCGCCGCCCGGTGCCTCTTGGGAAGCCGGTTGCGTACTCCGGCGATGAGCCATTGCACACGTGCGGCGGACGCATCACGAACCGCGGGCGACTGACGAGGCATTTCGCACGCTAACGCAGCGACGGGGCAGCCAGCCTCCGGGGACGCGAGCTGTCCTTCCGCAAGATAGGTTTCAACGAGCGAGCGGAAGCCGCTGATCCCTTTGCCGGCGCGCTGCTGTGCATCGCGCGACACAGCCTCGCCGCTTTCGCGGCTCGCACGGTCCAGCGCTTCGAGGAGAAGCGCATCGCGCGACTCGAAGTGCGCATAGAAGCCACCGTGCGTGAGACCGGCTTCCTTCATTACATCGGCCACTCCCACACCCGAGTATCCCTTCCTGCGGAGCGCCCGCGCCGCCACTTCCACGATGCGCTCGTGCGTGGTCTCTTTGTGGCTGTTGGGCGTACGGCTCATTCGATTGCGGCCTAATATGATCATCATCATATTAGTTCGCGCACGGACCGTCAAGCAGCGGCGGCACACAGTTCACCGATCAGGCGGTATGAGGAGCCTCACCCGCAAATCGCGGAACGACTTGAATCCGCGATCAAACGTCGTCATCTCGTGATCCAGCGACAATGCCAGAGCCGCGAGCCACGCGTCCGTCCAAAGATTGGGTGTGGGTTCGCGCCCTCTGACCAGCGCGGTGAGACGACGCTCGTGCGTGGGCGGCTCGGACTCGATGTGGACCGTGCGCGGATCGTCCGCAAGCTGCTGCCAGGCCGCCAGAGCCTCTTTCGGCTTGACTGGATCGCCGTTCATGGCTACCCGGTTGCTCAACAACCGCAGCACCGCGAGGCGAGTAAGCAGGCAAGTGCCCACGCCTCCGTCCGGCTGATTCTGCCACCATTCCGTGGCTGTGCCGTGGGCCGCATGCCCCTCTACCAGCAGCGGGAACAGGACGTTAGCGTCCGCGATACACGTCATTCAGATGGGCCACGTCTTCCTGCTCGAACAGCTGGGCGATTTCGGCATTCGACCGAATCGGAATCGTGTGCCCGGGCGGGAGCTTGATGGGAGCCTGATCCATGCGCCTGCGCTGCGGCGGACCCTGGTCCGCGAGCAGTTTCCGCAGGGCTTCGGCAACGAGATCCCGCAGCGTCGAGCCGCGCCTGACCGCCGCGATCTTGGCGCGCTTCATGAGATCATCCGGCAGATCGAACGTAGTTCGCATAAATACAGTAATATGCTTTTACGTTGGTATTCTCCCGCGCCTGGAGCAACGCGTCAAGCATGCGGCCGTCAATCACTGGACCGTGCTCTTGAGCGTCTCCGTGACCCCGTAATCGTGTGTCTTGAGCTGGGCACTATCCCAGCCGCCGCCGATGGCGTCGACCAGATCGGCGCTCGCCACCAGGCGCTGGCTCTGAACGTTGAGCGCGGTGATCTGGGCGTTGAAGAGAGTGGCATCGGCGACGATCACGCTGGTGTAAGCGACCGTGCCGGCCCGGTACTGATTCAGGGTGAGCGCGGCTGACCGCTGCGCATCCTCCACGGCAGCCTGATCCTGCGCGTACTCCGTTTCCAGATGCCGCAGCGTGGCCAGGTCATTCTCGACCTGCTGGAACGCGGTCAGCACGGCCTGCCTGTAGGAGGCGACTGCGGAGTCGTACAGGGCACGCTCCTCCTTCGTCTGCGAGTACGTCGCGCCGGCATTGAACAGCGTCTCCGCCAGCTGGGGTCCGAACGACCATACGTTGTTGCTCGCCCGGATCAGGTTGGAAAGAGACGAGGACTCGTAGCCGTAGGACCCGGACAGCGTGAGGCTCGGGAACCAGGCCGCCTCCGCCACGCCAATCTGCGCGTTGGCGCTTTCCAGAGCGCGCTCCGAGGCGGCGATATCGGGCCGGCGCAGCAGCAGCTGCGAGGGCAGGCCGGCCGGCACCACCGGCACGGTCGAGGTGAACTCGCCCTCCGGTATCGCGAGCTGCGAGGGCGCCTTGCCGACGAGCACCGCGATGGCGTGCTCCATCTCATCGCGTGTCAGCTCGACGGAATTCTCCTGGGCAATCGTGTTCTCGAGCTGCGTGCGTGCGGAGTAGACGTCGGCGCGCGTGGTGGTGCCGGCATTGACCTGGTTCTGCGCGATCTGCAGCGATACCTTGTAGTCCTGCACCGTGGTCTTCAGGATGCGCATCTCCTGCTCCGCGGCGCGCAGCTGGAAGTAGTCCGCGGCCAGGGTGTTCTGCGCCGACAGGCGCGCGGCGGCGATGTCGGCGGCATCCGCCTGCGCTTTGGCGACATCGCTTTCGACCTCGCGGCGCAGCTTGCCCCAGATGTCGAGGTCCCAAGTGCCGCTGGCGTCGGCTTCGTAGACCGTGCGTGTCGTCGAGCCGACGTGTTGGAAACCCGAGACGGTGGTATTGAATTGCCCGGCGCCGCCGCTATGGTTGCCGGTGCCGCCGAGGGTGATCTGCGGCAGGAAGCCGCTCTCGTCGATCGCCGTCGCCGCGCGGGCGGCATAGTAGCTGGCCACCGCCGCCTTCACGTTCTGATTCGATACCTCGACCTGCTGCTCGAGCGCGGCAAGCGTCGGGTCGTTGTAGATCGACCACCACTGCTCATTGGCCACCTGCGCCGGCGTGGCGGGCGTCCAGCCCTGCCCCGACTTGAACGCCGGCGACGGCGGCGCCGAGGACCGGTGATAGTTGGGTCCGACCGCGCAGGCCGTCAGCGCCACCGCGCACGCCGTGCCGATCGCAATACTAACAGGTCTGTGCCGGATCATCCCGCTGGGCTCCCGATTGGCGAAGGGGGCAAAGGCCGGCGTCGGGTAAATGTTCTCATGGACCAGAGCCGGAATCGGTCGAGGTAGAGGTATACCACGGGCGTCGTGTAGAGCGTCAGAATCTGACTGATGAAGAGTCCGCCGACGATCGCGATGCCGAGAGGCCGGCGCAGCTCCGAGCCCTGGCCGCTCATCACGGCCAGCGGTAGCGCGCCGAGCATGGCGGCCATGGTCGTCATCAGGATCGGCCGGAAGCGCAGCAGACAGGCATCGTGGATCGCCTGCTCGGGCCGGTCGTGCCCCGTGCGTTGGGTCTCGAGCGCCACGTCCACCATCATGATCGCATTCTTGAGGACGATGCCGATCAGCAGGATGACGGCGATCAGCGCAATGAGGGTGAAGGATTCGCCGGTGATGAGCAGCGCCAGCACGGCGCCGATGCCGCTCGAGGGCAGCGTGGAGAGGATGGTGATCGGCTGCACCAGGCTCTCATAGAGCACCCCGAGCACGATGTACACGGCTATCAGCGAGGCCAGCACGAGCAGCGGCTCTTCCGACACGGTCTGCTGGAAGATCTTGGCCGTGCCGGCGAACGTGCCCTGGATCGTGATCGGCACGTGCAGCTGTTGCATCGTGCCGTTGATGGCTTTGACCGCGTTCCCGAGCGGCTCGCCCTCGGGCAGGTTGAAGGAGAAGGTAGTCGCGACGAAGGGCCCCTGATGGCTGACGGAGAGCGGAGTGATTCCCGGACCGTAGGAGCTGAACGCCGCGAGCGGCACCATGGTCTCGACGCAGGTGCTGACCGCCGAGCCCGTGGAGGCCTTGCCGGCACTGTTGGTGAGCTGGTTCTCGGCGTAGTTCTGCGCGGCGTTGTTCTGTGTCGAGCTCGAGCTCGAATTGCAAGCGCTGCCGGCGGAGGACGAGGAGCCGGAAGCCGGGCTCGCCGCGGACTTGGTGCCGAATGAGCCGGCCCCGGCGGCGGTCGATTGCGTCCCGCCCAGCGCCCCGCCCTGGGTGCTGACCCAGATGTCCTTGAGGGTCTCCGGGCTCTGCCAGAACTGCGGTGCGACCTCCATCACCACGTAATACTGGTTCATGTCCTCGTAAATCGTCGACACCAGCCGCTGGCCGAAGGCATCGTATAGCGTGTTGTCGACATCGGACATGTTCACGCCGAGACGGGATGCGGTCGCGCGGTCGATCTGCAGCTGCACGTCGAGGCCCGCGGCCTGACGGTCGGAGCTCACGTCCTGCAGCGCGGGGTTGTTCTGCAGCGCGTCGGTGATCCTGGGTGTCCAGGCATCGAGAGTCGGGAGGTCATCCGACAACAGCGTGTACTGGTACGCCGCATTGCCTTGCCGGCCGCCGAAGTGGATGTCCTGGGCGGACTGCAGGAAGAGTCGCGCTCCCGTAACCCCGGAGAGCTCTCGCCGCAGACGCGCGATGACCGCGGCATCGCTCAGCTTGCGCACCTCGAGGGGCTTCAACGCGGTAAAGAGGCCGCCGGTGTTGGTCGTTCCGCCTCCCGGGCCGCCGCCGCCGCCCGTGAAGGCGACGACGTGGGCGACCGCGGGGTCGCGGCTCACGATGGTGACGATCTGCAGCATCTTCTGCTGCATCGCCTGAAAGGAGATGCTCTGATCGGCGACCACGTTGCCGAACAGCGAGCCGGAGCTCTCCTCGGGGAAGAACCCCTTCGGCACCTTGGCGAACAGGTAGAAGTTGAGGAATACCACGCCGAGCAGGATCAGCATCACGGCGCGCGGGTGGCGGATCGCATCGGCGAGCGTGCGGCCGTAGAAGGCCTTGAGCCGCTCGAAGCCGCGCTCGAAAGCGCTCAGGACCGGCCCGAGACGCGGCGGTCGGCGCAGGACCTGGGAGCAGAGCATCGGGGTCGTCGTGAGCGAGACGATCAGCGACAGAACCACCGTCACGGCGAGCGTCATCGCGAACTCCCGCAGCTCCCGCCCGACGAGGCCGCCCATCAGCAGGATCGGGATGAACACTGCGATCAGCGAGCAGCTCATGGACAGGACGGTGAAGCCGACCTCGGCCGCACCGTCCAGGGTAGCTTGCATTCGCGACGCCCCGGCCTCCACATGCCTGCTGATGTTCTCGATCACGACGATCGCATCGTCGACGACGAATCCCGTGGCGACCGTGAGGGCCATGAGCGAGAGATTGTTCAGGCTGAAGCCGAGGCCGTACATGACCGCAAAAGTGCCAACCAGCGACATCGGCACGACGATAGCGGGCACGATCGCCGCACGAGGGTTGCGCAGCATCACGACCACCACGGTCACGACCAGCGCCAGCGCGATGAGGAGCGTCGTCTCGACATCGTGCACGGAAGCTCGGATCGATGCAGTCCGGTCGTTCGTGAGAATGATATTGATCCCGGCCGGGACAGACGCCTGGATCTCAGGCAGCACGGCCTTGATCGAGTTCACCGTATCGATCACGTTCGCGCCGGGCTGCTTGCGGATGATCATCAGCACCGCGCGATTGGGGCCGTCGGCGAGGCCGAGATTGCGTACGTCCTCCACTCCGTTGGTGATCTGGGCAATGTCACCCAGGCGCACCGGCGCGCCGTCACGATAGGCGATGATGAGGGAGCGATACTGTTCCGGGGTCGTGGCGGTATCGTTGACGTAGACCTGGTAGCGGCGCGCGCTGTCATCGACCGCACCCTTGGGACTGTTGGCGTTGGCCGCAGAGATGGCCGCGCGCACGTCCTCGAGTCCGATCCCGTACTTGAAGAGGGCCTGGGGATTCAGGTCGATGCGCACCGCCGGCAGCGAGCTGCCGCCGAGCGTCACATCGCCGACGCCCTGGAGCTGCAGCAGCTTCTGCTGGATGACGGTCGAGGCGGCGTCATATATCTGACCGGTGGTCAGAGTCTTCGAAGTCAGCGCCAGGATGAGGATGGGCGCATCCGCCGGATTGAAGGCGCGGTAGGTCGGATTCTGGCGCAGCGCGGTGGGCAGGTCCGCCCTCGCCGCCTCGATCGCCGACTGCACGTCGCTCTCGGCGCCGTGGATATCGCGGCTGAGATCGAAGACCAGGACGACACGCGCGCTGCCGACCGAGCTCGATGAGGTCATCTCGTCGACGCCGGCGATGGCGCTCAGATGCCGCTCCAGCGGCGTCGTCACGCTGGTCGAGACCGTATCCGGACTGGCACCGGGCAACGACGCCTGCACGACAATCGCCGGAAAATCCACCTCCGGCATGGAAGCGACGGGCAGCAGGAAGTAAGCGACGATCCCAACCAGCGCCAGCCCGCACGACAGCAGCGTCGTCGCGACGGGACGCTTGATGAAGAGCGTCGAGACGCTCATCCGCGCGAGCCGGCGGGCAGCGGCGGCAGTCCTCGGTCCTCGCGTCCGTGGGCCCAGGCCTTGGCCTGCCTCGCCAGCCTATCGAAGTACAGATAGATGACCGGCGTGGTGAACAGCGTGAGCAGCTGACTCAGCAGCAGCCCGCCGGTGATCGAGAGGCCGAGGGGCGAGCGGACCTCCGAGCCGGTGCCGGTCCCGAGCATCAGCGGCAGGGCCGCGAACAGCGCCGCCACCGTCGTCATCAGGATCGGCCGGAAGCGCAGCAGCGCCGCTTCGTGGATGGCATCGAGCGGCGACTTGCCGTGCTCGCGCTCGGCGGTGAGCGCGAAGTCGATCATCATGATCGCGTTCTTCTTCACGATGCCGATCAGGAGCACGATGCCGATGATCGAAATGATGTTGAGGCTCTGCCCCGCGATCATCAACGCGAGCAGCGCGCCGATGCCCGCCGACGGCAGCGTCGACAGGATGGTCAGCGGATGGATGTAACTCTCGTACAGCACCCCGAGCACGATGTAGACGACGGCGATGGCCGCGAGCAGCAACAGCACTTCGCTGGTGAGCGAGGACTCGAACGCCAGCGCCTCGCCCTCGAATGTCGTGCCGATGCTCACCGGCAGCCCGATGTCGTGCTCGGCCTGGCGGATCGCCGTGACCGCCGCGCCGAGGGAGGCTCCCGGAGCGGTGTCGAACGAGAACATGGCCGCCGGGAACTGCCCGAGGTGATCGAGAGACAGGGGGGCGTTGTGCACGCTGACGTGCGCGACAGCCGCCAGAGGAACCTGGCCGCCGCCGGCGGAGGGCAGATAGATGTAGTTGAGGGAGTTGACCGTATTGTCGAGCGTGGGGTCCGCGGTCATGATCACGCGGTAGTCGTTCGACTGGCTGTAAATGGTCGTGATGATGCGCTGGCCGAATGCGTCATACAGCGCATTGTCGATCGTGGCATCGGTGATGCCGAAGCGCGCGGCGGTGCTGTGGTCGATGTCCACCTGCGCCGTCAGGCCATTATCGAGATAAGTCGTCGCCACGTGGGCGAGCGCGGGCGATTTCTGCAGCGCCGCCAGCAGCTTCGGCACCCAGGGATCGAGGATCTCGCGCTCCGCGGCTCCCAGGATGAACTGGTACTGCGCGTTGCCCACGATGGAGCTGATCGTCAGGTCCTGCACCGGCTGGAGCGCGAGCGTGACGCCGGGAACCCGCCCCGCCTCCTGGCGCAGCCGTTCCATCACCTCGGTGATCGAGTCGCTGCGGTCCTCCTTCGACGTGAGGTTGATCAGCATGCGCCCGTCGTTGACGGTCATGTTGGTGCCGTCGATCCCGACATAGGAAGTGAGGCTCTCGACGTCCGGGTCCTTGATGATGACCTGCGCCAGCGCCTGCTGGCGGCGGGTCATCTCGTGGAAGGATATGGCGGGCGGCCCCTGGATCGTCGCCTGCAGCAGGCCGGTGTCCTGCAGCGGGAAGAAGCCCTTGGGGATGAGGATATAGAGCAGCACGGTGAGCACCAGCGTGCCCGCCGCGATCCACAGCACCAGTGGCTGGTGCCTGAGAGTCACATCGAGCGCCCGGCCATAGGCGGCAATCAGGCGGTTGAACGCCTTCTCCGCCCTTCTGGCGAGCGCCCCCTGCGTACGCTCGGTCTCCTCGTGCGTGCGCAGCATCTTGGCGCAGAGCATCGGCACCAGGGTGAGCGACACCGCGGCGGAGATGAGAATCGAGACGGCGAGCGTGATGGCAAACTCACGGAACAGGCGTCCGACCACCTCCTGCATGAAAAGGAGCGGGATCAGCACCGCGATCAGCGAGATGGTGAGCGAGACGATGGTGAAAGCAATCTCGCCCGAGCCCTCGAGCGCCGCCTCGAGCGGCTGTGCGCCCCTCTCGATGTGGCGGGAGATGTTCTCGATCATGACGATGGCATCGTCGACCACGAAACCGGAGGCGATGGTCAGCGCCATCAGCGACAGGTTATCCAGACTGAAGCCGAGCAGATACATCACCGCGAAGGTGCCGATGAGGGACACCGGCACCGAGAGGCTGGGGATGATGGTCGCCGGGATGCTGCGCAGGAAGAGGAAGATGACCATCACGACCAGTGCGACGGCGAGAGCCAGCTCGAACTGCACGTCATCGACCGATGCGCGGATGGTGTTCGTCCGGTCGGTCACGACGGTGAGGTTGATGTCGGCCGGCAGCGAGGCACGCAGCTGCGGCAGCAGGGCCTGAACGCGATTGACCACCTGAATCACGTTGGCGCCCGGCTGGCGCTGGATGTTCACGAGCACCGCCGGGGTGTTGTTCACCCAGCTGGAGAGCTCCGTGTTCTCCGCGCCCTGCTCCACCTTGGCGACATCCTTGAGGTACACCGGCGCGCCGTTCTGGTAGGCGACGACGAGATTGGCGTAGCCGTCGGCGGTCGTGATCTGGTCGTTGGCGTCGATCGTGTAGGCGTGCGCGGTGCCGTCGAAGTTGCCCTTGGGCGCATCTGTCGTGGAATTGGAAATGGTCGTACGCAGATCATCGACATTCAGCCCGTAAGCGGCGAGCTGATGCAGGTTGGCGTAGATGCGCACCGCCGGCCGCGGCGCGCCGTTGAGGCTCACCAGGCCCACGCCCGAGAGCTGCGAGATCCGCTCCGCGATGCGGGTGTCGGCCAGGTCCTCCACCTGCGTGATCGGCATGGAGTTGGAGGTGAGGGCCAGCGTGAGCACCGGCGCATCGGCCGGGTTCACCTTGGCATAGATCGGCGGCGCGGGCAGGGTCTGCGGCAGGAGGCTGTTCGAGGCGTCGATGGACGCCTGTACTTCCGCCTCCGCCACATCGATGTTGAGGTTGAGAGCGAACTGCAGCGTGATGACCGAGGCGCCGGCCGAGCTGCTCGAGGACATCTCGTTCAGGCCCGGCATCTGCCCGAACTGCCGCTCCAGCGGGCCCGTTACCGTCGTCGACATGACGTCGGGGCTCGCCCCGGGCAGGAAAGTCTTCACGACGATCGTCGGATAGTCGACCTCCGGCAGCGTCGACACTGGCAGCAGGAGATAGCCGATCGCACCCAGGATGACGATGGCCACCATCAGGAGCGAGGTGGCGACCGGCCTCAGGATGTAGAGCCGGGATGGATTCATCGTCAGCTCGCCGGGCTGGATTTCTGTCCCGAGCTGCAGCCGAGGCGGGCATACATATGGGCCAACCGCTTGGCCTTGGCGCCGGTCGCGCCCTTCATCATGTCCGAGATGCGGCTGCAGCGTTCCGCGGTCGATCCACCCTGCGTGCTACCTGCGCCGCCGGCGACTCCCGCGGCGGCGGATTTTTCACCGGGGAGCAGCACCTGCGCCCCGTCGCGGAGCTGGTCCGCACCGTCGGTGACCACCGTCTCCCCGGCCGTCAGGCCTTTCACGATCGCGATCTGATTGCCATCCGTCGGGCCCGTCACGACCGTGCGCATGGTCACCGTGTGGTCGGGATTGAGGATGTAGACGAAGTTGCTCGAGGGACCGTTCTCCACGGCCGAGCCCGGCACCACGATCTGGTCCTTCAGCGTCGTGACGACCAGCTTGATGTTGACGAACTCATCGGGGTAGAGCTGGAGGTCTTTGTTGTCGAACATCGCACGCATGTTGAGCGTGCCGGTGCTGGTGTTGATCTGATTGTCGACGCTCGACAGCGTCCCGCTGGCGACGAGGTGTTGCAGGCTGCGATCCCATGCCTGCGCGACCAGCTTGCTGCCACCCTGATGCAGCTGCTCGAAGACCTGGCTCAGGTCATTCTCGGGCACGCTGAACAGCACCGACATCGGCTGCATCTGCGTGACGGTCACGACCTGCTGGGTCTGGTTCGCCTGCAGCAGGTTGCCGAGGTCGACCTGGCGCAGGCCGACCAGGCCCGTAACGGGAGAGGTCATGCGGGTGTAGCTGAGGTTGAGCCGCGCCGTCTCCAGTGAGGCCTGATCCGCGGCGACCGCGGCCTCGTCCCCATGCACGGTGGCGATCTGATCGGTATAGGTCTGCGCCGCCACGGCGTCTTCCTGCAGCTCCCGCTTGTAGCGGGCCAGGTCGATGCGCGCCCCGGCCAGGGCGGCCTGATCCTTCTCGAGCTGACCTTGCGCCGAATCGAGCGCGGCCTGATACGGCCGCGGATCGATCTCCGCGAGCAGCTCGCCCGCCTTGATGAGCTGGCCCTCGCTGAAGGCGATCTTGACGAGCGGCCCGGTCACCTGCGGTCGGATCTGCACTGTCGCGAGCGGCGTCACCGTGCCCAGCGCCTCGATCACCACGGGCACGTCCGCCGTGCCGACCTTGCCGACGCTTACCGGCATCGGGCCGCCCATCATGGCTCCCCTGCCGAACTGCTGCTGCTTGCCCTGCGAGGCGATGCGATGGTGGATCAGCCACGCGAGCCCGAGGACGAGCACCACCAGCCCGATGATCCAGGCGAGGCGCCTGCGGCGGGTGGCCGGCTGATTTTGCTGGGCGGAAACCGGGCTCGACTCGCGGTCGACCGTCGGTTGATCAAGAACGTCTGGGGTCATGCCGTTGTCCATAGCGACTCAACTGCGCGCCGGCTGTGACCGCCAAGCGGCCCGCTCGACCGCCGGATGCGGCCGCCAATCGTCGTCTCATCGCCTCAGGATGGTGGAAAGAATCGGGTGATCGCGGTGCCTTGGACCCTGGTCACTGCCTGGTGTTCCAGGCGCGCAGCGTACCACCTATCGTCCCGCCGACGTTTCGGGCCGAACGGGAAATTTCCAAAGATATGTCAGTGCATTGCAACAGCACAAGAGCGTGCTGGCCCTGCCTCGGACGTCACCGTGGCGGTCTATTCCAGCTCACGATAAATGCGCCGCAGGACATGCACGGCGAGCCAGGGTTTTCCCCATGGGACCGCCCGGGCGCAATCGAGCCAATCCCGCAGCCCGAGGGTCCGCAGCGTCGGCCAGATGCCGGTGCCGGGACTGCGCGCCAGCAGGAAACCCTCGAGCACCACTTGGGAGCCGCCCACGCGATATCCATGCAACGGGCCGGCAGGCCTGCCGGCGAGGCTCTCCGCAAACGCGCGGCAGATGTCCGCGCCGCTGCGCTCGGCAACCTCGAGTGCCGCCCACGGGCGCGGGTTCATCTCCATCAGAACGAAACGACCGCGCTCGTCCCGAATGAACTCGACGCATGCCATGCCGGACCACCCGAGGTCCGCAACCAGCGTCCGCGCGCTCCGGATCAGGGCCTCATCGCTGCAGGCTCGCACTCGAATGGACGGCCCAATGACCGCTGGGTGCTGGTCGATCGTCTGCTGCGCGAAGAGGCGGATAGCCTCGCCGTGAGAAAAGAAGCCCCCGACCAGGTGGCGGGGACCCTTTATGAACGCCTGCGCAAACGGCTGACCCGGCGATTCGCCGTTGAGCTCGCCGAGCGCCACGGGCGCCTCGCGCGCGGAGCTCACCACCCGCACCTGACTGCCGGCGAGCCCACGCGTCCCGCGAAGAACCAACGGGTAGCCGAATCGCCGAGCGGCTTCCTCGAGGTCGGCCTGGCTGCAAATGGGCATCCAGGACGGCACCGGGATTCCCAAAGCCGTCGCGCGCTGGTAGAACCGCCGCCGGTCGCGAAGGACGCTGCGCAGGTCCTCCGTCATTGCCGGATAAACCGGAACGTCGAGCTGCGGGTCGAGATCCCAGAGCAGCTCCATGATCGGCTCGCAGAGCGGAATCACCAGATCAGGGCGGAAGGTCGCGATCTGTTGGCGCAGGAATGAGACATAACCTGGCGAGCGCGGCGACGGACACTGGATCTGCGTGCAGTAGTGGCCCAGCCCGAGGTGATCCGGGCGCAGCGTGGTGACGAAGGCAGTCGCAATGCCGCTGCCGGCGAGCGCCGCGGCGAGGTAAGGGGTTTGCTTCCAGTTCAGATCGAGAAGCATCACCCGCGACGGCGGCGACGTTCCGCAGCTAGCTGGGCCTGGATCTGCCGCGGCGCCTCGGCGGAGCGATCGTTGAGCGAGGATGTCCTGTGTCTCGGCCGCCATTGCGTCCCCTGCGCCGTGAATGAATGTCTGCCTGGCGCGACTTCGAAAGTGTAAGGCGCTGCGCCGGCGGCCCTGTGCTTCAGATCACACATTCCAGGGTCGTGTACTTTTTCAGGGCAGCGCATTGGCGCCCGCGGCAGCGGGAGCCGCCAGATCGGGCTCGGACTCCGGCACGTCGGCCGGCGGCGAGCCGCTGCGGCCGAAGGACGCGACATCGATGTGGTGGCGCTCGATGAGGTCGTAGAGCGTCGGGCGCGTCACCCCGAGGAGCTCGGCGGCACGCGACAGGTTGCCGCGCGCGACCGCCAGCGCCTGGCGCGCCGCCTGCACCTCCGCGCGCTGGCGCGCCACCCTGAGGTTGAGATACTCCGGATCCTCTCCCGGATCCTTCAGGCCGAGGTCGTTCGCGGTCACGACCACGCCTTCCGCCATGATGACCGCGCCTTTGATGCGGTTCTCGAGCTCCCGCACGTTGCCCGGCCAGGCGTGCGCCTGGATCGCGCGGATGGCATCGGGCGCGAGGCCGCGGATCGTCCTGCCGAATCGCTCCGACATCTGCTGCAGCAACACCTGCGCGATCAGGAGGCTGTCGCCCTGCCGCTCGCGCAGCGCCGGCACGTTGATCGTGACCTCGCTGATGCGGTAGTAGAGATCCTCGCGAAAGCCGCCGCTGCCGGTCAGCTCCTTGAGCTTGCGGTTGGTCGCGCAAACGAACCGCAGGTCGAGCGGGATCGGGGTACGGCCGCCGATGCGCTCCACGGTGCGCTCCTGCAGCACGCGCAGCAGCTTCGCCTGCAGCGACGCGGGCATCTCGCCGATCTCATCGAGGAATATCGTGCCGCCGTCGGCCGCTTCCAGCTTGCCGGCGGTGCGCTTCGCCGCCCCCGTGAAGGCGCCCTTCTCGTAGCCGAAGAGCTCGCTCTCGAGCAGAGTATCGGGAATGGCCGCGCAGTTGATGGCGACGAACGGACTTGTGGGCGCGCCCCGAGAGCCGGTGCACGGAGCGCGCGATGAGCTCCTTGCCGGTGCCGCTGTCGCCCAGGATGCAGCACCGTGGCGCCGGTCGGCGCCACCTTCTCGACCGCAGCGACAGAGGCTGCGCATCGCATCGCTGGCGCCGATGATGCCCTCCAGCGCCATGGCTCCCGTGCGCTCGCGCAAACGGCTGTTCTCTTCCTCGAGCTCGCGCATACGGAACGCGCGCCGCACGACCAGGGACAGCACCCCGGCATCGAGCGGCTTGTAGTAGAAGTCCGCCGCTCCGAGGCCCACGGCGGCGACGGCGAGCTCGCGCGCGTCGTGCTCCGTCATGGCAATGATCTTGGTGTCCGGGGAGAGTTGCAGGATCTGGCGCAGCAGACCGAGGCTGTTCGCGGCGACGGCCGGCTGGCGGGCGGCCCCGAGGTCGAAGAGCACGACGTCCGGCTCCCCTCGGCGCACCAGCGCCAGCGCCTGCTCGGAGATCTCCCCACTCGTCACATCGAGGTCGGCGAACATCCGTTCGAGCTCCCGGCGCAAGTTCCGGTCGTTCTCCAGGATGAGCAGCTTCCTGCGCAGAATCTCGGCAGCCATCGACAACCCCGATATCTTCAGCACGCGCGTCGTGCGACTTTACACTTCAGTGTAAAGCCTCCGGCGCTTTCCGTCGTGCGCTGGATCACACATCGCGTCGCTTCCCGGCGACTCATGCTCCCGGCGGCGGCACCGGCTTTTTCTGCAGGAAGTCGCCCGGGGGCAGCGCCGCCACGTGGAAGTAATTGCTCTCCGCCAGGGCTTCATAGAGCGGCGGCGTGAAGAAGGCAGAGATGCGCGAGGCGACGAGCGCGGTCGCCATCATCGGGATCACCATGCCGGTGCCGTTGGTCATCTCCATCACGATGACGAAGGACGTGATCGGTGACTGGGTGACCGCGGCGAGGTAGCCCGTCATGCAAAGGGCGATGACCGCCGCCATGGGCACCCAGGAGCAGACGGCGTGCACCCATTGCGCGAGACCCGCGCCGATCGACAGTGAGGGCGAGAAAAGGCCGCCGGGAATGCCGGCCATGTAGGTCGCGACCATCGCGCCCCACTTGGTGATGGCATAGCCCTCGGAGAGCGGCGCCGTACCGGTCAGGAGGTGGCGCGCCTGGTCGTAGCCGCTGCCCCAGGTCTCGCCGCGGGTGCTGACGCCGAGCGCCGCCACGACCAGCCCGATGGCGAGCGCGTAGATCAAGGGCCGGCGCGCACGCAGCGTGCAGAGCCAGCCCGGCATCCAGCTGCGCCAGCGCAGCAGCGCCAGATTGAATGCCGCGCCGAAGAGTCCGCACAAGGCCGCTGACAGGATGACCGGCAGCACGAAGGCGCCGCCCAGGTTCTCCGGCACGTTGATCTGGCCGAAGTAGAGATAGTTGCCCGCGAGCGCGAGCGAGGTCAGGCCGGAAAACACGACGGCGGTGATCATGATGCCGTTGGTGCGGCTCTCGAAGTCCCGCGCCAGCTCCTCGATGGCGAAGATGATGCCGGCGAGCGGCGTGTTGAACGCGGCCGACAGCCCCGCGGCTGCACCGGCCAGCAGGAGCCGCCGCTCGAGCTGCGGATTGCGATGCGGATAGAAGCGTCGGACCTCCGCCATGATCGCCGCGCCGATGTGCACCGTCGGGCCTTCGCGGCCGATGGTCAGGCCTCCGAGCAGCCCGATGAGGGAAATGCCGATCTTGCCGACGATCACGCGAACGCCGAAGAGGCGCCGCATCAGCGTGTCATCTCCGGTGGGCGGCGCATGGAGCGCCGCTATCACCTGCGGGATGCCGCTGCCTTCACTACCCGTGAACCAGCGCTTGGTCAGGAAGAGCGCCAGGACGGTCAGGGCGGGTGTGATGATGAATGCGAGCCAGGCGCGGCCGGCAATCAAGCGCAGGAAAGCATTGGACGCATCCGTGCTCCAGTCGGTGTAGAGGACGGAGACCAGGCCGACGAGCAGGGCTGCGCCCCAGGGCAGTCCCACCTGCAGGAAGAGCCGTCGCGACCGTAGGCCAAACAGCCGGCGTTTCGCACGCTCACGGAGCCTCTCCTGTGGCCCCTCCTGCGGCGTGGGTGTCCCGGCGCTCAATAGAGTCCGCTTCCTCCTCCCATCCCCTGCGGCAAGCCCGTACCAGAGGTATGCGGATAGTAGCCGAACATGACGAAGATGCGATTCTCGGAGTAGCCCAGACCTTGCGCCGTACCGGAAGAGGTCCGGAACTGGTGATCGAAACGGCCGTAGATCACAACCCACTCGCCGGGGCGATAGATCAAGCCCGCTCCCGCGGTGCCGTAATTGTTCGTGAAGCCCTGATTGCCATACTGCTCACGATCGACGCTCGTCAGGATGTCGGCCGAAAGTCTCGGCGTGAGCTGTCGCCGCAGTGTCAAAGCAATGTCGGAAGTGGTGAAGTTGAACTTCGACTGCACGTCGTAGTTCTGGCGCTCCCAGCCGCCCGAAATATCAATGCCGGTCCGCTCGCGGTGATAAGCCCAGCGCAGGTTTCCGTAGGTGTGGAGCGCATTCCCGGTGGTCTGCGTCGCGGCACCAACCGGGATGCCGCCGGTCGCACCACTGTCAAGGGAGGCGAAGCTTCCCATCGCATTGCTGTAATCGCGCCCGCCCGAGAGGGAGACGGTGGAGAAGGGAGACACGCTGCGAGACAGGGAGAGCCGCACGAGTGGGCTCGAGCTGAACGAGCCCGTGTCATTGGCCTGAGCTACGCCGCCCTGAAGGTCAACCCTGGTCCTCGCGTCCGTCAAGGCATAGTGCCCGTAATACTCACGGACCTGGTAATCCACGTTGACGCTGGTATTGTCGAACCGCTCCTCCTGTACCTGCCCCACGAGCGATATGGTCGAGGCAGGTGAGAGCTGATGACCTACCGTGAGCGTGCCCGTCTCCGTGTTGCCGCTGAAGGGCTCGTCCTGCCAGGAGTTGCGCGAGTAGAGGCCTTGCATCTGCACGAAGCTCGTAAGCGTCGGCTGGAGTGTCAGTTGCGGACCCGTGGAGAAGACATTGACCCGCTGCAGATTGACCGGCGTGGGCGATTGCAGGATATCGGTCTCCTGATCGCCGTAGTCATCCCGCACCAGCCACTTGAAACGGTGCTCCCACAGCGTCAGGTCGGCGAGCCCATCGAAGCGGCCCAGCACCTGATTGCTGTAGTAGCCCTCGAGGTAGTCGGTATCGCCGAAATTGCCGACTGCATTCAGGTCGAAGTGCGAGCCGCTGCGGATGAAGTCGAAGAAGGCATTCACGGCGGAGAGCGTCTGTGCCTTGGGATGGGTGGCGGATAAATTGATGTTGTCAGACTCGCCGAGCCCCGCGGAGACGTCATAGTTGGTGTATTCCGCCGGCAGCCCTGTAAGTCCAGTGAGTCCCTCAATCGGTACGGCTGCACCCGGCAAGGAGGTACCCGGCAGTATCGCCACAGGGGCCGCCGCTTCGGGTGCATTGGTTACAGCCGGCGTATTCGAGGGCGCCGAAGCACCCTCTCCCGTGGAGCTGGCCTCTTGCCCGAGGCAGAGCGCCGGCGCCGTCAGAGCAAGCGCCAGCAAGAGGGGCCGTCCCCCTATTCCCATGACGCGCACTAAAACCGACTTTCGGGTACGACAAGCACGTCGCCTGGCTTCAGAAGCAGGTTCTGCGACATGTCACCGCTGTTCACGAGCGCACTGAGGCGCACCGGGATGTTCGTCTCCTTTCCATCCACCATGCGCACAATGTGTGCGCGGTTTCCGGCGGCATACTCGCTCAAGCCCCCTACCGCGAGCACGGCGTCGAGCACAGTTATGCCCTGGCGATAGGCGATCGCCTGCGGGTGCACCACCTGTCCGATCACCTTCACCTGGCTGAACACGCTGTCGGGCTTGACGACGATCACGTTGACGTGCGGGGAGCGGACGTATTCGGACAGCTTCATCTCGATGTCATGCGCGAGCTGGCTGGGGGTCTTGCCGACCGCCACCATGTCCTCATCGAGAGGTGTGGAGATTTTCCCATCCGGGCGCACGGGCACGTTCACGCTGAGATCGGGGTTCTGCCACACGAACACCTCGATCTCGTCTCCAGGACCGATGATGTAGTCGGGCGACAGCGCGGCCTGGGCGGTCTGGGCGGCAGGTGTCTGAGGGGTCTGGGCGGACGCGACGACCGCGAGTGCCCCCGCGAGCACCCCCAGAAGGCAGGCGAGCGCCGATACTGAAAACTTCTGCATCATGTCCCCATGGCTTTGTTTCGGATTGCAGGCCTCAACGCGCACCTTTGCCGAGGCAGACCACCTCTACGGTCTGCAGCACGATGGCAAGTCGAAGAGGAGCGTGTGGTTCTTTATGTAGTAGAGATCGTACTGCAGTTTCTCGAGCGCGTCCTGCTCGGAAGAGCCGTAGGCGTAGCAGAGCTGCGCCCAGCCGGTAAGCCCCGGTTTGACGCAGTGGCGCTCCACGTAATAGGGAATGCGCTCTGCCAGCTCACGCACGAATTCCGGCCGCTCCGGGCGCGGCCCGACGAAGCTCATATCGCCGCGCAGCACGCAGAGGATCTGCGGCAGCTCGTCTATGCGCGTCTGGCGGATAAAGGCACCCACCCGGGTGATGCGGGGGTCGCGCCTGGCGGCCCAGCGGGCCTGTCCATCCTGTTCAGCATCCGTGCGCATGCTGCGAAACTTGAGCAGCTCGAACTCCTCTCCCAGAAGACCGACCCGCCGCTGCCGATAGAACACCGGCGCCCGCCAGCCCTCCCCGATCTTGATGGCCACCACCGTGAGCAGCATGACCGGGAGGCTCACCGTGAGCACGATGAGGCTCGCGGCAAGATCGAGTGCCCGGGCACTGATGCGACGCACCAGGTCGCGCCGGAACCCCTCCCCGAAGATCATCCAGGTGGGATTGAGAATATCGACGCGAACCCGTCCGGTCTCCCGCTCCAGGAAAGTCAGCAGCTCCGTCACATCGATGCCCGCGAGCCGGCAATGGAGCAACTCGCTGATCGGGAAGCCTCGTCGGCGATCGTCCATGGCCACCACGACCTCGACCACGTCGAGCTGCTTGCAGAGCGCCAGGAGTCCTTCCGTGGGCTTGAGAACCCGGCCGCTCCCGACTACGCGCGGCTCCCCGGGGACGGGCACGAAACCGACCAGGGAGAAGCCCCGGCGGTCCGACCGTCGGCGCAGCTCCGCGATCGCCGTCGCGGCTCCTCCTGCGCCATACACGAGCACTCGTCGCTTGAACACGCTCTCGTCGACTACGCGCGCGAAGATGAAGCGCGAGGCGGCCGTACCGCACAAGCCACCCAGAGCGGCGAGCACCATCACTCCGCGGCCAATCCAGAGATTGGGAATTAAGTAAAAGATCGTCGAGGTCGCTGCGAGCCCGGTAGCAAGCGCCACACTCAGACGCAGGACGATCCCGGCGAACCTCGCGCGCTGGCGGGCACTGTAAAGCCCGAACGCGAGGAGGCAGGTGACCATTACGATCGCAAATAGCAGCGCGCGCGTCCAAAGCGGGCCCTGCAGGTCCCGAAAGCGCGCTATCGAGCCGTAATCCGCGTCAAACCGCGCCAGAACTGCGCCGTAAACTGAGCCATAGAAGACGACCGCTTCGACGATCGTGAGGATCGCGATCGAGAGATAGACGTATTGTCCGAACACGCGAATGCGCATTAACCCACCGTGATCAGTGCTTCCTGCCGTGAGGCTCGGAACAGTCCCACACCGCCCTCCGACCAGCCAACCAAATCCCCGGAAGCTTCTTGCGATTCTCGCGCCGGAATCTTACAGCGGACTGTAAAGGGATTCCAACCCGAAGCGATGTGTTAAGCGTCAGGCATCATGTCGCTCGGAAGAGACGATCAGCCATACCGTCGCCTGAATTGGCGGCTGCGAGCACATTCAAGGACAATCGCCCGCCGATGAGCGCCAATCCCTCGCCTAACCTCAGCTCGCGCACCGCAGTGTTGCTTCATCGCGGTGGACCATTCGTCCGCGGAACGGAAGCGATACTCATCCGCTCCGCGAAAGCTCTGGCCGCGGCGGGCTATCGACTGGTGATCTGCCGCAGAAATGCGTGCATCGACGGTCCGCTCGCCGCGATAGAGCCTCGCCCGGAATTCGTGAACTTCGAGTTTCCAGAGCTGATGATATCCGGCATCAGGGAGACCACCTTCCCGATCGGCTCCTACGTCGCGGCATTTCGCCAACTCAGAAACCTCGTCAGGCGCTCGAATGCTACGCTGCTTTATTGCAGCGGCGGCCTTCCCTGTCAGTTGGCGGTTCCCGTGGCGCAGCTTGCAAGGATTCCGGTGCTCTGTCATTTCCATCATCCCGCGGCGCGACGCGCCCATTACCTCTGGCTCTCGCGGTTCGCTGACAGGCGGGTATATCCAAGTAATTTCGTGATGCGACATTCACCGTCGGATCCGCGCAATCCCGGCATTGTCGTTTACAACGGCGTCGATGTGACGCGCTTTCAGCCTGCCCCGATTCGCGACGGGCGCTGGAGGCGGCAACTGGGCATTCCGGCGGAGGCCATGGTAATCGGCCAGGTCGGGGCGCTCGCCCCCAACAAGCGGCCGGATTTTCTGATTTCCGCCTTCGGCTCACTCGTCAATCAGACGCAGCGGAAGTTCCACCTCTGCCTGGTAGGCGCGGGCCCGATGGAGGCAGGTCTTCGGCAGCTCGTCGACAAGCTCGGAATCGCGAGCCACGTGAGCCTGACAGGCTACGTAGATGATGTGTTACCGTACTACCAGCACGTTTTCGATATCAACGTGCTCGCTTCCGCGGAGGAAGGCCTGGGGATTTCCGTGATCGAGGGGTCGGCCTGCGGCCTGCCCGCTGTCGTCTCCAACTGCACCGGACTGCCGGAGACCATCATAGACGGTGAGACGGGATTTCTTTTCGAACTGAATGACGCTGCGGGCCTCAATGGACTGCTGCTGCGGCTGGGGGAGAGTCCCTCGCTTCGCGCATCCATGGGGCGGGCGGGCAGGACCCTTGCCGAAGAGCGGTTCTCCTCGACTTCATACGACCGAAGCTTCATGGCTGTCGTTGATGACCTGCTGAGATGAAAATAAGCGACTTCCTGAAGAACATCGTCCGCGCCACCATAGGCCCTAGATACACCTGGGACCTTGCCGCTGAAACCAGACGGGAGGCTGCCGACCTGCCGGCCCGTCTGCAAGATGCGCTCCGCTGGATCTCCGAAGCAGCACGCCCGGACGACGAGCAGCCGGTGTTCGTGCTTTCCGCGGGCTGGCGCTCCGGATCGACGCTGCTGCAGCGGATGATCATGGAGAACAGAAAGGACCTCCTCATGTGGGGTGAGCCCTTTCCTCACTGCAACATTCACGACGGCCTGGTCAATCAATTCCGCGCCTTCACCAGCAAATGGCCGCCGAGCCCGTACTTTCTCTCGGCGATGAAACTGCAGGACGCGTCGGACACCTGGGTCGCCAATCTGTACCCCGACGTCGACGATCTGCTGAAGGCGCACCGAAGCTTTCACCACACACTGTTCGCCGAGCCGGCGCGCCGGGCGGGATGGAAGAGCTGGGGGCTGAAGGAAGTCCGATTCACGATCGATCATGCGACCTACCTTCGCGTCCTCTATCCAAGATGCAAGATCATCCTGTTGTATCGCAATCCATACGATGCGTACCTTTCCTACAGCCGCTGGAACGCGACTGTCTTTCGCGCCTGGCCCGATCGGTTCGTTGCCACACCTTACGCTTTCGGCCGCAACTGGGCGGAGCTGACGCGCGGCTATCTCGACGGGCATCAGAGAATCGGCGCCCTTCTTGTCAAATATGAGGACCTGGACAGTCCCGACGCCGCGGGGCGACTTCAGAGCTATCTCGGCTGGCCCGTGCCTCGCTCTTCGGAGATGCGCCGGATCCGGGAGCCCGACTACTCGAAGGCGGCGCGGAAGCCCAAGCGCAAGTCTCTATGGGCGACGGAGCGCGCCATGCTCAACCTCGCGACTCGCTCGGTTCTCCGTGAGGCGGGATATCGCTAGACTCACGCGCGACGCAGCAGGATTTCCAGTCCCAACTGGTGCGGCGTGGCGAACCAACCGGCGACATTGATCCGGTTCAGGTGGAAGGGATCGGCTATCGGCGGGTTGACGCCGCCGAAGGCGCCCAGGCAGCACTGGAAACCCGCCTCGCGCACCAGCTCGAGTGACGGTGGCGATATGTTCTCTCGCCCACCGAATGGGTAGGCAAAGAGAGTCGGGGGCACCCCCAGCGCCTCCTCGAGCTTTGCCCGGCATCTCGCCAGCTCGGCTCGGATCGCTTCGGCGTCCTTCGTAGCCAGATCAATGTGCCCGTCGGTATGTGCGCCGATCTCGAAACCCTGATCTCTCAGTGAGCGCACCTGATCCCAGCTCATCCAACCGGGCTGGCGGCTGAGATGCTGATCCCAGGGCGGGCTGTAGTCGGTGCCGATGAAGCCGGTCGCCACGAAGAAGGCTGCCGGCAGGCCGAGCCGGCGCAGGATTGGTGCCGCGACCTCGAAGTTATCGCGGTATCCATCGTCGAACGTGATCGACAACGTGCCACCCATATGCCGCCCTTCACGGGAGCCGGCGACCTGCTCCGACAACCGCACTACCCGGAAATGCTTGCGAAAGAAATCGCAGAACGCCTCGAACTTCGCGGGGCTGCAGGTGATCGAGTCGTCCTCCATCCAATCGTTGATGCGATGGAACGTCACCACCACCATCTTGGAACGGAAGTCGCGAGCAAAAATGCCCGCCGCATCGGCTGCGTGTCCCAGGAGACTCTTGATCTTCTTTTTGGCGGGGGCGTTCATTCGCCATCGATCTCGGGCACGGGGCCGAGCAGAAGGGGCTTCAGGTGTAGGTATCGTGTCGCGCGGCGTTTGGCGCCGATATCATCATAGACGCGTCCCGCCCTCTCCGGCGACATCCCGAGCGCCTCGGCCAGCTCCTCTTTCGCGATTCCGTGATTCAGTGCCCAAAGGGCCAGATCCATCTCCCGGTACGGCAGCGCGAAATAGAACTCGTCCTGACCTTGTGACAGGCTGTAGGTGTCGGTCGTTGGCGGCGCGGTGGCTATATCGGTGGGCAGCCCAAGATAGCGCGCGATCGCGTACACCTGGGTCTTATAGAGGTGAGCAATCGGTTTGATGTCGGCCGCGCCATCCCCGTTCTTGACGAAAAAGCCCTGGTCGTATTCGAGCCGATTGGGGGTGCCGATCACGGCGTAATTGAGGCGGTCGGCGTGGAAGTACTCGATCGACTTGCGCACCCGCTGCTTGAAGCTGGTGGCAGCCACGATCTGCAGGTATTCCGGTAACCTCAGCCGCGCCTCACGCGTTGATCCATCAGGGGATTGCGCGACTAACCTGAAGTGATTGATTCGCCCCTCGAGGCCGCCCGATACGGTGATCTTCATCAACCAACCGGCCCCGTACTCGGGCAGGACGCGCCGTACCGCTTCGTCCCGCCAGCGGTAGCAGCCCATGGCCGCGAGCGTGGGGCCGATGTCGTGTTCGAGTGGTGTGATGCCGAGATGATCGGCGAGGGATTTGCCGCGTACGCGGCTCTCAGGCGAGGACTCCTGCTCCGGCAGGATCAGCGCCAGCACACGCTCGGGCCCCAAAGCGCGAACGGCGAGCGCCGCGCAAACCGCGCTGTCGACTCCGCCGGAGATTGCTACAACCCCACCTCTTTTATGTAACGCCGTTGCCGTGGCCTCGCGCAACTCACGGCTGATCCGCTCTACTTCCGAGCGCGGATCGATCTCGAGCACATTCCAGCCGAGTGTCATGTACTGATCGGCGAAGCCTTTGCCGCCCGCCCCCCAAGAAAATGCTCATGCAGCAGCAAAGTTGACAATACTGCCACGAACGCCATGTTGTCCCCTGCTCCGAGCGCACGGCCTGTCCGGCACTTATCGAGCAACCGGCCCACGGCCTGCGGGTGGAAATAGCCGCTGCGCCGCAGATTCGACTCGCTCAGCAACTCCTGAACATACGGCAGAGGCCTGTCGCCCTGGAAGAAGGAGCGGCTGTCCGGTGCGCGGTAGGGCTGCTTGACCCGGTTGCGGATGGACTCGGGGAGGATGGGGCTCAGCGCGCGGCGCAACAATACTTTCTCGTGCAGAGCGCGCAGCTTGTACCGCGGGCTGAGCGCATTCAGGAACTCGATCACGCGGTGATCCAGGTACGGGAGGCGGCCCTCCACGGAGTGCGCCATGGAAGGACGGTCGCCCTGAGAGGACAGCAGATATCCCTCGAGTAAGGTCTTGACCTCGATGTACTGATCACGGCTGAGCGCGTTCCAGGTGCCAAACTGCCCGGGCAGCTGCTGCCTCAGCTCGTCTTCGGGCTTCGCGCTCGCGAGGCTGGCCTGCATCTCGGGCGAGAGGAGCTTGAAGATGCCCCGTGTTGTGGTCCAGCGCGTCAGATGCGCGTAGAACGGGTTCCCGAGCTCTTCGAGCCGCTGACCAAAGAAAACGCGCGCGAAGTGCCTGTTGGCCACCGGCGAGCGGGCGAGATAGGGGTATAGCCGGGACAGCAGCAGAGGCCGCCACGCGGAGTCCGGCTTCCTGGCCCAGAACCGGCGGATCTTGCCCTCCTTGAAGAGGTCGTAGCCGCCGAATACCTCATCCGCTCCCTCCCCTGTCAGCACCACCTTGAAGCCTTGGCTGTGAACGTGCCGCGCGAGCAACATCAGCGGCGCTGGCGCGGTACGCAGAACGGGCGCCTCGGTATGCCAGATCAGCTCCGGGAAGGCATCTCCGATGTCCTGCGCCGTGCAGCGGATCGAGGAATGCCGGACCCCGAGATGCTCGGCCATCAGGCGCTGATGGCTGCTCTCATCGAATTCGGGGTCTTCGAAGGTGAGCGAGAACGTTTGCAGCGTTCCGACACTCTCTCGAGCGAGGGCTGCGATACCCGAGGAATCCAGGCCCCCGCTGAGATAGGCGCCGACGGGGACATCGGAGCGCAACTGCTGCCGAACCACGTCGGTAAGAAGGGCGTGCAGCTCCTCAGCCGCCTCTTCCATGCTGAGATCCGTCCGTCCCGACCCTTGCGGGAAGGTCCAATCCCAGTACTTTTCGAGCCGCTCGGCGCCTTTCTCTACGACGAGTAAGTGCCCCGCGGGCAAGCTCCGGATGCCCTTGAATACTGTCCGCTGGCCCACGGTACCCCAGAAGGTAAAGACCTGGGCAAGCCCTTGCTCGTCCAGAGCCGCGGCCGCGGGTGCGACCGCCAGGATGGCCTTGACCTCGGATGCAAACAGCAGATGTCCGCCGACTCTCGTGTAAAAGAGCGGACGGATGCCCACGCGGTCTCTGGCAAGAATCAGGCGCTGTCGCCGCACATCCCAAAGAGCGATCGCGAATTGGCCACTCAGCCGCTCGACGAAGCGGTCACCGTATTCCTCGTAGGCATGGACGATCACTTCGGTGTCGGAACGGGTGCGGAACACGTGACCGCGTCCCTGCAGCTCGGCTCGCAGCTCGATGAAGTTGAAGATCTCCCCGTTCTGGACCGTCCAGACGCTTTCGTCCTCGTTGGCCACGGGCTGATCGCCGGTCTGGAGATCGATGATGCTCAGGCGGGCGCTCGCCAGTGCGCATGTCGCCGATCGGAAGTAGCCCGTTCCGTCCGGCCCGCGATGCCCAAGCGTGGCAATCATGGGCGCAGGGTCGGGTAGTGCGTCCTGCCCCACAACGAGCAGTGCGCCGGCGATTCCGCACACCGGAGCTAGGTCCCCTCGGATAAGCAGCAGGTCAAGGTCGAGCCCCCAGGGAGTTCAGGCACGCTTGCGCCCGATGAACGCGGCGATCCGGTCGATCGAATCCAGGTTGTCGGGATGCAGCTCTTCGTCCTGTACTGTGACGCCGTACCGCTCCTCCAGATGCAGGGCGAGCTCCAGCGCGCCGGTAGAGTCCAGAATACCCCGGGCGGTCAGAGAATCGGAATCGCCCAGTGCGGATTCGTCCCGCGTCAGCAGATAGTTTTCTAGAATAAATTGCCTGAGTTCGGCGTGCAGCGTCATTCGAACCCGTTTCCTTCCGCCCCGTGGCCTGAAAGTATACTCAAGCGTCCTATGCTCAAGGACTTATGTCATACGCCCGGGAGAGTCGCGGCGTGACCGATCGACCCATGAAGGCCCAGCGCCTGCTCCACGACGCCCTCTTGCAGTGTGGCGTCGCAGCGAGGCGTGATCGGACTGCATTGATCGTGGACGGCCGGTCCTACGCCTTCGGGGAGCTTCTGGAGGCCTCTCAGCGACTGGCCGCCGCCCTACGTAGCCGCGGCATTGCCCGGGGCGATCGGGTCGCCATTCAGCTCGAGAACTCCTGGGCGTGCGTGACAGCGATCTTCGGCACGCTGATCGCTGGCGCGGTGTTCGTCCTCGTCAACCCGCAGACCAGGGCGAACAAGCTCGAATTCATCCTGCGGGATTGCGGCGCGCGGGCACTGGTGACCGAAAGTGCTCTCGAGCGGGCTTACCTGGAAGCTCTACGGGGACTCGAGCACCCACCGGTGGTGCTGTGCTCGGGCAAGTGCAGCGGCTCAGCCGAGTCACTCGAAGCCGTGCTGGCAGTGGCGCGACCACTTGCCGAGCCTGTGCCGGTCATACCCCTGGATCTCGCGACAATCATCTATACATCGGGAAGTACCGGCGCACCCAAAGGCGTCATGCAGACACACCAGGCCATGGTGTTCACCGCCGGCAGCCTCATCGAGTATCTGCGCCTGACGCAGAACGAGAAAATCTTGTGTGTCCTGCCGCTGTCGTTCGACTACGGTCTCTATCAGCTCCTGATGGCGGTCGCTCTGGGTGCTTGCCTCGTGCTCGAACGATCATTCACCTTCCTCGGGGAGGTGCTGGGTCGCATGCGAGACGAGGAAATAACGGTGTTTCCAGGCGTCCCTACCGTCTTCGCCACTCTGCTGGCTGCACACCGGCGCAGCGCGCTCCGCTTTCCATCGGTCACGCGCATCACCAATACCGCCGCGGCGCTTCCGGACGAATTCACGGGCGGACTGCGCGGGATCTTCCCCAATGCGCTGATCTACAAAATGTACGGCCTCACCGAGTGCAAGCGCGTGAGCTATCTGGAGCCCGAGCTCATCGACGCCAAGCCGGGATCGGTGGGCAAGGCCATTCCAGGAACTGAGGTCTATTTGCTTTCCACTGACGGCAAGCCGGTTCAGCCCGGAGAGGTTGGCATCCTCTACGTGAGAGGCCCTCACGTGATGGCTGGCTATTGGAACCGGCACGATCTCACCGACGAGATGCTCAAGCCCGGCAAGCTGCCCGGCGAAAGAGTGCTCTGTACGCATGATCTCTTCCGCATGGATGATGAGGGGTATCTCTATTTCGTCGGGCGGACCGATGACATCATCAAGACCCGCGGCGAGAAAGTGAGCCCGGTCGAGGTTGAGAACGCCCTGCACCGCATTCCTGGGGTGCGTGAGGCAGCCGTCGTCGGCGTTCCCGATGAGCACCTGGGTCAGGCCATCCGAGCCTACGTGGTCGCGGATCCTTCGGTCGCCTTGACCGTTCAGTCGCTTCGGGCCGACAGCGCCGCGTTTCTCGAGCCCTACATGGTGCCGACACAGGTTATCCTTTGCGACAGCCTGCCGCGAAATCCCAACGGAAAAGTGGACAAGCGCATTCTGACCGCTGACGCCGCGCCGGCATCCTCTTCTCACACGAGCCCCGCTTAATGACCCAAGCGTCCCTCAGACCCAACCTCTTCATCATCGGCGCGATGAAATCCGGGACTACCTCGCTGCACGAGTACCTGGACACGCACCCGCAGATTGCGATGAGCGCTGAGAAGGAGCCGGGATATTTCGTCGAAGAGTTGGGGCTCCACAAAGGCGAAGAGTGGTACCTCAGCCGCTGGACGGAGCTGAATGAGCAGCATCGATATCGCGGCGAGTCGAGCACTCACTACACCAAGCTACCCATCTTTCAGGGTGTCCCGGAGCGCCTGTTCGGCTTCAATCCGGACGCGCGCCTGATCTACATCATGCGAAATCCGTTCGACAGGGTCGTGAGCCACTACTGGCATGCCGTGAGAGACGTGTATCACGGCGGTGAATTGCGGTCCCTGCTCAAAGCGGTAAAGGACGACCCTGAGTACCTCGCCTTCAGCGACTACGCCACGCAGCTCGAACCCTACTTCGAGCGCTTCGGCAGAGGCGCGATCCATACTCTCACGTTCGAAGCACTGATAGACGACCGGCAGCGCGAAGTCGATCGCATCTACAGTTGGCTCGGGCTACCGTCCCATGTCATCGGCGAGGAGTCGGCCAGAGCCCACAACCAGAAACCCGATGGTGTGACCGCCGTCGCCGGCGCAGGAATATTGAATCGCATCCAATACTCCAACGCGTGGGACCGAATCTCCCCGCACGTTCCCGGCTGGATGAAGAACTGGGCCAAGAAACAGGCTTATCGCCCGGTGGCGGACCGGGAAGTGGAGCGGGACATTCCCCGCCTCAGAGAGGCCATCGCCGAATTGCAGCGGCGCCAGATCGACCGCCTTACGCGCTTGTTGGGCCGCGATTTCCCCGAATGGCGCGCCGCGGGTCGCAGCCGCGCGAGCTCGCAGGCGATCGCTGAAGAGACCTGAGGATGCCTGACATCGTTGAAAAGCTTTCAGGCAGCGTCCCGGGGATGCCCGTAGCGACATTGCCGCCGCCGGCATCGGCCCAGGCTTCCCGCCCCATCAGGGTGCTGATAGTCGACACGGCCATCGCGTTCGGCGGCACGCTCGCCCTGGCGAGAAACCTGCTGAAGCACCTGGACAGCAATCTGATCGACGCATCCCTCGTGAGCGCCTGCTCCGACGGTTTCGTTTCTCGCGGGTTCGCCGGGGACGCTGACGTGCGACTGCTTGGACCCGCAGTCAACTACGTCACGCTGCAGAGTTGGAAACAAGCCATTCGCAAGCGATTTCGTTGGGCGCCCTTGTGCCGCTGCCTGGAGTTCGCAGTGATGTCCGCGGAACTTCTGGCCAACACCACCTACGTGATCCGCCTGGCCCATCTGTGCCGGAAGATGCGTGTGGATGTGTTACACGCGAATAACTTCGCGTTGGAGCCGCTTTGGGCGGCGCGCCTTCTCGGAATCGGCATAGTGAGTCACCTCCATGGCTTCCTGTACCTGCCAATGGAGCGCAGCCGCAGGCGGAACTTTCGGCACGTCAAAGCCTTTGTGTCTATCTCCCGGGCCGTAACTGAGTCGGCGGTTCAAGCGGGTGTTGATCGAGCTCGGATTCACGAGATCCCGAACTTTGTGGAACGCGCACCCGAAGCCTCGCCGCCGCCTATGCCCACCGAGCTCGCGATCGGCATATTCGGCAGAGTGACCCATTGGAAAGGCCAGAAGGAATTCCTCCGTGCGGCCATGCAGGTGCTGCCGGAATTCCCCGGAATGCGCGTATACATAGTCGGAGATGCCTCGGATGGAGATCCCCGGTATTTCGACGAATGCCGCGAGATCGCGCACTCGTCCCCATTCGCAGACCAGATCGAATTTACCGGACTGGTGACCGACGTTGCCGCCTATTACCGGAAGTGCACCGTCGTCGTGCACGCCTCCATCGAGCCCGAACCCTTCGGAATGGTGGTGATAGAGGGAATGGCGGAAGCAAGACCCGTCGTCGCCTCAATATTGGGCGCTCCGCCTGAAATCATTCAGGAGGGCATCGAAGGTTACCTCGTCGACCCGAAGGACCCTGACAGCCTGGCGAGCCGAATCAGCCAGCTGCTCGCCAATCCCGCACTGGCAACCGACATGGGAATCCGAGGCCATAGGAAGGTGCTCGCGCACTATGCGCCCGGTGTCGCCGCGCGGCGCTTCGAGCGCTTGTACGCGGAGGTTGCGCATGCCAGGGCCCAATCGGCATGAAAACCGAAGCTGTCGTGCCGTCTGTGTCCGTCCTCATACCGGCACACAATGAAGAGGCATACATCAGCCGTTGCATTGCGTCCGTATTCGCAACCGGATGGCCCCGCGACCGGCTCGAAATACTGGTGATGGACAACCGCTCGGTGGACGCCACCGCCATACAGGCGCGCACAGCGGGCGCCGACATCCTGCATGTTGCCACCGGGAGAATCGGTGCCATTAGAAACGTCGGGCTGGCGGCCGCGCGAGGCGAATTCGTCGCCTATGTCGATGGAGATTGCGAAGTGCCCCCGACGTGGCTACACACCGCCATCGATCTCCTCGAGTCAAATGCAAACATAGGGGCCGTGGGCGGACCATGTCTTTCCCCGGTCGATGGCACGTGGGTCCAGAGCTCTCTTGCGCCCAGCAAAATCGGCTCTGCTTATGTCGGACCCGCCAAGGCCATTGCGACCTCGAGCTTCATCGCACGAACGTCCTTGCTCCGAGAAACGGGATCATTCGACGAGACGCTTATTTCCGGGGAGGATGACGACATGTCGAACCGGATTCGATCCCGGGGGCTCGCGCTCATGTCGGCTTCCGACTGCCACATCATTCACCACGGATATCCGCGCACTTGGTGGGATGCATTCAAGAAGGAAATCTGGCATGGCAGTCATCACATCGAGGTAAGAACCGGATTCGATCTGACTCTGATCGTCACTTTCGTTTTTCTTGCGGCCTCGATCGCACTTCCCTTTCTGCTCTTAGGATCCCTGCTCGCACGTGGAACGGCGCCTCTGCATGCGCTTTGGGTCGCCCTAGTGCTGCAGTTTGCGCCACCATTTCTTTTCACCTTGAAGCGTATTCGGCAATCCGCGCGCGATTGGCGCCTGGCATTGCCCATTTTGGCAGTCGGATATGCGTATTTCGCCGGCCACAGCATCGGAGTTCTGGCCAATCTGTGGGAAAGAACAATGTCCCGCCGACAGCGATCCGCAACCGCCGCCGGATCCAATTAGGGAGTTGGCGTAACTAGCATGTGCGGAATAGCAGGAGTCATTGCGCTGAGATCTGCCCCGAGCATGGCATCGGAGCCAGCGGATCGGATCGTCGAACGGATGGTGAACACCCTGAGGCACCGTGGTCCTGACGGATCAGGTCTGTGGAAATCCCCTTCGGCTCGGGTTGCCCTCGGCCATCGGCGTCTCGCGATCATCGATCTGACCGACACCGGCCGGCAACCCATGGAATACGCGGGGCGCTTCTGGATAACCTTCAACGGCGAGCTTTACAACTTCAAGGAATTGCGGCCGCAATTGCAGGCCTTGGGTCACGCCTTCCGCAGCGAGAGCGATACCGAAGTCCTTCTGGCAGCCATTGCGCAATGGGGTATCGACGATGCCCTGAGGCGCTGCGTGGGCATGTTCGCCCTTGCGGTGTGGGATGCGCGGGATCAGGTGCTGCATCTCGCTCGCGACCGCATGGGTGAGAAGCCACTGTATCTGGGCGAGCTCTCTGGTCATTTATTCTTCGCCTCGGAGCTGCGCGCATTCCGGGCGATACCGGGCTTCCACGGGCGGATAAGTGGCAGTGCAGCCAGCGGGTACCTGCGGGACGGCTGCGTACCCGGAGCGCGGTCCATATACGAGGGCGTTTACAAGCTACCGCCGGGGCATGTGCTCACGGTGCAGGCCGGCCGTGACCAGCGGCTGCCCGCCGGATGGCCTCATCCTGCGGATGGGTCGAGCCCGGGTGAGCTCAGGCCGCGCTTCTACTGGAGCTGCCGGGAGGCCGCAATGAAGGGCCGGGAAGCGCCGCTCGTGGATTCAGCGGCGGCCATCGAGCAAGGCGAAGCATTGATCCGGCAATCCGTGCGCGAGCAGATGCACGCCGATGTTCCCACCGGTGCGTTTCTCTCCGGCGGTATCGACTCATCTTTGGTCACCGCGGTCATGCAGCATCAGTCCTCGCAACCAGTGCGCACGTTCACGGTCGCGTTCGACGATGCGCGCTACGACGAGTCCGGACACGCGCGCGCAATCGCCGCTCACCTCGGTACCCGTCACGAAGAGTTCTCGCTTCGCGAGCAAGAGATAGTCGGTCAGGTGCCCTCGATCATTCACTGCATGGACGAGCCGACTGCCAATGGGTCGTTTTTTCCCGTTTACCTGATCTCCCGGTTGGCCCGTACTCAAGTCACCGTAGCGCTCTCGGGCGACGGCGGTGACGAGCTCTTTGCCGGATACAATCGTTACGCTTTGGCCCCGAGTACGTGGCGCCGCACCCGGTGGATTCCCTCACCCCTGCGACGGCAGCTCGCGGAGTTCCTTTCAGGCGGCGCGGCGCCGGGAAGCTCATGGCTGTTGAGCAAAGCAGCTCGTTTCAGTAGCCAGGTCGCCTCGGTCGACGCTCGACGAAAGCTCGCGCACATATTGAGGTCGGAGACCTTCTCGGAGAGCTACTTACGCCTCACATCCTGGTGGGTCGAACCATCGATTCTCGAAGGCAGCTCGGGGCCCCCGACGCGCGACTGGCCGGCTGGGTTCACGGACAATCTGTCGTCCATGATGCTTGCCGACCAAATCAACTATTTGCCGGATGACAACCTCGCCAAGGTAGACCGGGCCAGCATGGCGACGAGCCTGGAGACCCGACTGCCACTGCTGGACCACCGGCTGGTCGAGTTCAGTTGGAGGCTGCCGGATGATCTCAAGCTGCAGGGCAGAACGAGCAAGTGGCTGTTGCGGGCAATCCTGGATCGGTATGTTCCACGCGCGCTGATCGAGCGGCCCAAGATGGGCTTCAGCGTACCGATTGACAAGTGGTTGCGGGGTCCACTGCGGGAATGGGCCGGCGACATGCTTCAAAGCTCGCCGTTCTTCGACATGTTCCCAATCCGCCCCGCTGCTATTCGCCGACTGTGGGACGATTACCTGGGAGGTTCAGGACCCTCCGCGAATGAGATTTGGGCGCTAACCGTGCTGTCGGCATGGGCAGCGTCAGCGTCGAGCGTTTCGATGTCCGAGGACTCGGCGCAATCCGTAGCGGCTCGCCTATGATGGAAGCATTGTTCTGGTTCTGCGTCATCGCGGCTACGTACAGCTATTTTTGGTACCCCGGCCTCCTGCTCATTCTGCCGCCGCGGAGAGTCGATCGGGATGTTCCAGCCGTGCCGGTTCACAAGATTGCAATCGTCATCGCTGCCCGCAACGAAGCCTCCAAAATAACCGAAAAGCTCGCCAACACCCTGGCTCTCGAGCGACCGGATGTCGAGCTCGATTTGATGGTGGCCTCAGATGCTTCCGACGACGCCACCGACAGCATTGTTCTCCGTTACGCCGCCCAAGGCGTCCGACTCGTTCGCTCGCCCGTACGGAAGGGAAAGGAACATGCGCAGGAACTTGCAATCGCCTCGATCGACGCAGATCTGATCGTATTCACGGATGCCGGCACCATTTTGCCCAAGGACGCCTTGGTTCACGTTCTGCAGGCTTTCCGCGATCCGACCATTGGCGCCGTCTCCAGCGTCGACCGGTTCATCACTGCCGACGGCACGCTGCAGGGTGAAGGCGCCTATGTCCGCTACGAGATGTGGCTGCGCGATCTGGAAACCCGTTTTCACTCGCTGGTCGGCCTGAGTGGGTCGTTCTTTGCGGCCCGCCGCAGCGTCTGCCAGCACTGGGATGACCGTGTGCAGAGTGACTTTGGCACAGCGCTCAGTTGTGTGCAGTTGGGTATGCGCGCGGTCTCTGATCGGCGGGTGATAGGCTATTACAAGAACATCTCTGATACCCGCAAGGAATATCAGCGGAAGTTACGGACTGTGACGCGGGGTATGGGCTCACTGCGCATCCGCGCCGAGGTACTGAATATTTTTCGCTATGGCCGCTTCTCTCTGGAGGTTTTCAGCCACAAGGTGATGCGCTGGGCTACCCCTTGGTTTCTCCTGGGAGCACTGGGCACCAATACCGCATTAGCCATCCGGCATCCCTTCTACCGAGTGCTGCTCGTTCTCCAGCTCGCCCTGTACCTCTCACCGCTCGCAACGTGGATCGCACCCAGCCTCCGTAAAATCGGTATTGCGAGAATTGGCGTCTACTTCGTCGAAGTGAACGTGGCCATCCTCCACGCCGCCCTTTTGACGCTGACCGGCCGCACCATCCTCACTTGGGAGCCTTCCAAAAGGTGAGGCTCTCCGCACTGCCACCGGTACGCCGGGCCGTGCCGCTCTACGGGGGGCACCCGGGAGTTCGTACGTCCATGGAGCGATTCTTCGGGAATCGCAAGATCACACTTTACGCGTCTGGGACCGCGGCTCTTGCCCAGGCGATGGCCAGTTGCGCTTCGCGAAGCTCTGCAAAGAACCCAGAGATCATCATCCCCGCATACGGCTGTCCTGATCTTGTTGCCGCGTGCGTGTATGCGTCCGTATACCCACGACTGGCCGACGTATCATCGTCCCGCTGGTCTTACGATCTTGGATCTGTCGAATCTAACCTGTCTCCCAACACGGTGGCGATCGTTGCGGTCAATCTCCTGGGCCTCGGCGACGGCTGCGAGGAACTGACCCAACTCTGCAAAGACAGGCAGATCCCGGTCATTCAGGACAGTGCGCAATATCTTCCCCGGGAAAGCGTCGATTGGCCTGGCGAGTACGTCGTATTGAGTTTCGGCCGCGGAAAGCCTCTGAACCTGCTGCATGGGGGCGCGCTCATCTCGCCATTGGGCGAAAGAGACGCACCCTCCATTGGACCCACGGATCACAGCGTGAGGACACGTCTGCTCGGCAGCCGCGCGGCCGCCATAGCATTCAACCTTCTCACACGACCTGCAGTCTACGGGATCTTCTCCGCCCTGCCCGGAACGGGCCTGGGGGAAGTGATTTACAACCCACTGACCAACCCGGCTCGACTCCCGGAGCCCGCCTCGCAGCGAGTTGATACCGCTTTTGACCTCTATCGCCGGAAGGCATCCTATCGCCGGGATATCTGGGCGACCGCAGTCGCAGAATGGTCGGGTTTGGGAATCGTGGCTTTGGATTCTCCTGGCTCACCGCTTCCCGCAGAACCGCTGCGCCTCGCGTTGCTAGCGCCCGATCGGGCTGTCCGCGACAGGCTCGTGGACGAATTCAATCGCACCGGATTGGGCGCTTCACGTTTCTACGGCTCCGATCTTACCCGCGTTGCGGGAATTCCCGAAACGGTCAAGCGCCAAGGGCCGTTCCCTAACGCGAGCGCGCTTGCGGATCGATTCTTTACCCTCCCCACTCATACCTTGGTGAATGCGGATACGGTCCGCACAACCCATGAACTGGTGCTCGCATGGCATCATTCTCAGTACAATACTGACCGCGCATGAGTTCCGTCGTGATGGATCCGACGAGCACGAGCAGAGACCCCACGCATCATGCCGCGTCCAGAGGTTTCCGCACGTCTCACGAACTGCAAGGGGTTTCAGGAAATTGACCAGAAGACTTTCCGATTTTCGCGGTCGAGACAACAATTTCAACCTGATTCGGATGTTCGCGGCGCTCCTTGTCATCGAGGCGCACGCGTGCGCGGTGACGCATCATCGGGAGCTGCTGCGGCCGGTCCTCGGTCTTGGTGGAGGAGACGTCGGGGTCGATATCTTCTTCGTTCTGAGTGGCTATCTGATCGCCAAGAGCTGGTCTGGCAAGACTTGGATCGAGTTTGCGTGGGCCCGGATCATGCGAATATACCCGGCACTTTGGGTATCGACAGCGCTTTCAATTCTTCTCGTTGGACTCTTCTTTTCTGCGCCAGGATTTTTTACGCGCCCGAGCACCCTCAGCTACCTTTGGCACAATGCCACAATGCTGCCGCACTTCGCATCGCAAACGAACCTTCCGGGCGCTTTCGGCACATCGGGACACTACTTCAACATTTCTCTCTGGACCCTCCCCTACGAACTACAGATGTACCTCACAGTGGCATTGGTAGGAGGTCTGCTCGGTCTCCGCGCGCGCTACATCGGCGCGATGGCATTTGCAGGCGCTTGTCTCGCCATCACCGCCCACTACTTCGCGGCTACCGAGGCTGACCGCGGGCGGCTTCTCTATTTCTTCTTCTCCGGTGCATTCGCATTCACTCTGCGCGAGAAGGTCAGTCTCGATGGACGAATCGCCCTCGGACTCACTGTTACCGTTGCAGTTTCGCTATTTCTGGCACCGCTTTGGCGGCAGGTGGCCTTCGCTCTCGCCCTGCCGTATCTCGTTCTCTGGTGCGCCTACATCCCATCGGGCCCGATCCGGCTCTGGAATCGACTCGGAGACTACTCCTACGGGAGCTATATCTTCGCTCACCCGATTCAGATGGGCCTTGCCACGCTCGGCGTCACGGTTGCGTGGTGGTCAAATATTCTCGTATCGGTGGCCATAATCCTGCCGCTTGCTGCTCTCTCTTGGCACCTCCTCGAGAAGTGGGCGTTGGCGACACCTCTTCCACGAGTAATAGCTTCACGGCCTAGAATCCAAGCTTGAGGGTTATGCCTATGCCGTAATCGTCCGGGAGAGGCTGAACCAGACAACCTCGGCGAGCAAGACAAGAAAGAGGCGTATCGCCACGGTCTTAGAGCGTGAACCCTTGCGGCGCAAGCGTCCACCATTGGCCGTATTGACTTATGCCAGACCGGCAGCCGCAGGTCGGCAGGTCGTCCCGCATCGATCTAGCATGGCGCGCCACCTCCGCCACCGAAGCGTCGTGCGACGCTGCGACTACTTCATATCTTATTTATGCGGCGGTCGGCATCGTCGAAAAACTTTACACCGCGGGCGATCGTTCGAAGGGGTTTTTCGTAAGTCACTGAAAATTATGAATCACCCATCATGGGCACACCCGATGCATCTCAGCGGCCGTTGAGACTACCACTTACTTCGGGGTCCACAATGAACAGGCACATTTCCAGGCTTGGTATCCTTGCCGCGATCGCAGCGATGATGGCGGGTACCGCATTCGCCGGCTCCTTGGACATACTGTTGAGGAGCGCCACACACTCCACTGGCATCATCAGCATCACCAGTGGCACCAGCTATGTCAATTCCGACTTCAACGGGTGGGACATCCAGTACCTAACCCCGACGACCAACTCGCCCTCGGCGACTCCCTGGGGGCTGAACCTGGGTGGCTTCGTGGCGGCCTGCGAGAACCCGAACGGCTGTGCCGACTTCAACGACCTCGAAGTGGCGCTCAGCGGCACCGGGTTCACCACCCCGGCGGGCAAGAACGGCTTTACCACAGCTTTGGTCAACAACAACATTCCGGGCTCAGGGGCAGCCACAGGCTCGATCACGCAGAGCGCCTACTACGATTCGAGCGACTCGCTCTTCGGCGGAGAGTTCGACATCGGCACCGTCAGCGTGAGCGGCTTCGGCGGCGAATACGTAACCGGGGGCTATCCCGTCTCGGGCACGTACTCGCTGACGCTCATCGACACGTTCAGCACCAGCTGCACGGGCAGTGGCTGCGCGATCTTCAGTTTCGACGGCAGCATCGCCGATAATGGCTCGAAAGTTCCGGAGCCGGGCGCCCTGGCGCTCTTCGTTGCAGGTCTGCTCGGCTGTGCGCTGGCCATCGGCCGCCGCCACCGCGCACCCCAAAGCGGAGTTCTTCCAGAAAGCCACGGCACCGCCGCAGATCAGGTATCAGTATCGCGTGCGGGTTTCCGGTGACCATACCGGACCGCAGCCGCTATGCCAGCTCTCGGCAAGAGCTTCCTCGATGAGGCTGCCAACTCCCTGCCGCAATTCACCGCAACTTGCAACGTACAGAAGCCGCGATGGCCAGAAAGCACGCGGCGCCGAATCGGAACCCCGCCCCTCAAGGCAACTCGAGGAGCATTGTGCGCTCGACTCCGTCAAGCGTTGCGCGGAGCCCGGCGGTGCCGCGCAGCGAGCAGCATGAGGAGACCTAGCGCGGATAGCAGAAGGCTGCTTGGCTCGGGCACGGATCCAATGTCAAGCGTGAAGCTATCCGCCGTCGGCCCACTTCCCCACTTCCATACGTAGAAGCCACGCGTTACGCCGAGGCTGCTGAATGTCTCGCCGAAGTAGGTCGAACTGTCAAGGAACGCACTGCCGGAAACATAGTCCAGGGGCACAGAAAGTATGTCATGAGTGCCATCGATCGCGACGGTGTCTCCGCTGCCGACGTTGGGAAATATCGCGCCCCCGCCGCCGAAACTCGTTGGTCCAGTGAAGCCGGCGTAGAAAAGACTTGGCACAGAATCGAATGGCGAGGTACTTGCCCCGGTACTGATCGCTCCAAATATTGGATTTAGTCCCGCGTTAGTGAAGCAGCTCGTAGGACAACTTGCAGTAAGGGCCGCCAGGTCGATTGATCCGCTTCCAGTAACGACGACGTTGCCCCCCTCTTGCACGAGGGTCACGATATAGGAGGCCTGTGCCGGCGCGGCGGATAGGCCAACGCCAATTAATATCGCCACGCCGTGAGCCGCGAGTCCCCGTATCCGTCTGATGGTTGTCATTCTGCTCTCCCGGTTATCTGCACTTGAATTTTCTGCTGGGCCGATGCTTCAGCGTAAGGCAGATCGCTAGCACCGACGGTCCTAAGACAAACAGTGAAAGCAGAGACGGGTATTTCGTGTGCATGATACTCCCCATGCAGGCCCTCAATGGTCCGCAGTTCTTCTTGTCCAGCGAGCATACTCGCCTCACTCGCCACAATCCATTAACTCGCGTTAGGGCATGTCAACCTGTCTTTGCACGGGGACGCGCCGGGCACCCTACGGTATTGACGCGGAGCGCAAGGACGTCTTCAGTGCCACGTCGAACGTGCCTCCGGCCCTCCCGTGACAAAGTATCGCGTCATGGCAGCCAAGGAACTCGGCGAAAACATCTCCTCGACCCGACTTCTGGCGTTGCGCGCGATTCGTGCCCCCAGACTGGCGTCAGTCTTGAGGCACATGACGAGTGTAAAAGCCTCCTCGTCCGTGTCGAATAAGAGGACGTCCTCGCCGTCACGGAGAAAATGCGAATAACCGGCCCGCCGATGCGCCACGACGGGAAGGCCACAGGCCATAGCCTCAAAAACCACGCGTCCAAACGTCTCGAACCACCCGTCGTTCGTGCGGTAAATGAAGCAGTCGAGTTCCCGCAAGAAGGTCGCGCCGTCCTCGGCGCCCGGCGGCAACAGTTCAAGGCCCGCCGGGGGATCCGGAATCCACTTACGCAAGGTGGTACCCCCCATGATCCGTACTGTGCATCCGGCGGAGATGAGCCGCCTATAGAGGGCGGGCGACTCCTCGTGATGCTTGTCGACGACATCACGACTCATTCTCCCCACCCGGAAGCTCTCTCGCCCTGGTGATTCCTGTCGGGGCCTGAAGCGGGCCAGATCGATAAGCGAGGGCAGTATCGGCCCCGGCATACCTATCGCGCGCGCCACTTCCACTCCGGCATACGCGAACTCCACCGGCCGAATCCCGCGACAGGAGACCGTTTGACGCATGTTGTCGAAGAAATCCCGGCGTTTCGGCATCGTGTTGCAAAGAATGATTCGCCTGCTCGCCAGCGATAGCCAGACCCATCGACCCACATGGAACCAGAAGCCGACAAACACCAGGGTTCCGGTTAGCGGGAATTGGCCGCGCCGCGGCCTGAGCAGCCGGATCGGGACGGCCCTTGCCAGCGAAGGATCGGGATTCCACTCGCTCCATACAGTGACATTGGCCACCGGCTTGAGCATCTTATACAGCTCAACGACTCGCATTTCTGATCCCGCGACTTCCGTCATCGGATTAATCAGATGAATTCTCTTCTTTGCGAGACTTCGAGCGCCGTCCACGGCTTTAATTCTTTCTTCAGCCATCGCTTCCGGCTCACTCTCACTAATAAGAGCCTGAGCGGACCCCTAGCTTGTGCTTGACGGCGCAATTGTAAAGGAATGTTCAGCGCATGCCCAGCCCTCGGCACCGATGGAAGCCGCTAGGATCCCTGCAGGCTGGAAAGGAAGCGATCCGGATCAGACCTTAGGGAATCCGTGATCCTTGCAAGAGTGCGCTTGTTGGACGCGACGTATTGATCTTCGAGCCACGAACCCAGGCGCCAAAGCATTGGGACTTTGCTGAGGGCCGGCTTCATTCGAAGCGATAGTCGCGTCTGATAGTCAAAGTAGAACCACGGTCGGCGCGAGGATGCCCCCAAGTGGAAGAAGACATCGCCATATATCCCGGCCATGAGAAAGTGCGGATTGCGCTGGTTAGAGCGTAGGAGGGGAAGCCATGGCTCTTTCGATTCCCAAAGGGCGTGTCCGTAGCCTATGCCCGTATCCGTTCGTTGGGCCGTCTCTTTCAAAAAATCTCGAAAGGAGGCACTCGAGAGGATCTCGCTCTTTGGTGGAAACAGGCGTGGTGTGCGCTCCAGGAGGAAAGAGCGGTCCATGAACAACCCGGATGGATGCGGCAGGTTGGTATCGAGATTCTCGGACCGCAGCACGCCGGCAAAACGGATGCTTCCCATTCTTTGCAGCAGAACGTTGGGCCAGTCCGGCAGCACGGGAAAAGAATCGGAGTCGACCGCAGCCAAGTGCGTGCAACCGTCATCCGCTGCTTCGCGTAATAACAGGTCGAGGTAGAAAGCATGCTCGAAACTGGCTTCGATCGCGGGCTCTCCGCGTGCATTGCCCTGATACCGAGGAAGCGAGACGATTCGTAGGTGCGGCGTGGCCTCTAGGGTGGTCCACAATTCAGGCTGCAGCCGATTCGCCGCCGCGTAAACCGTGTAATCGTAGCCGGCAAGCGTACTGGCGATGTACCGCAGTTGCAGATCGAGGAGCCAGCCACTATCCGGTCCGTAGAAGTAGACGCAGCAGATGCCAAGTTTCACAACCCCTCCGGCTGTCCCAACCCCGCCACAACCTTGACACCCACGCCCGAATCGCCTTGCACTTAGCCAACCCTGATGTGGGCGGGCTGCAGCCGCGCGCACTTCTCGATGACGGCGATCGAGTCATAGATATGCATGGCACCGACGCTTTCCTTTGCTCCAGTCGTCGTCGCGCGCTCGTGATACCAGCCGTGCATGTCGTCGATCATTTGTTTCAGATATTCGATCGCCGTCCCCTTTTTTCGATAGCCGCCGCCGTGGAGTCCTTGCCAGTACGAGGTATGGAGATCCTCTATCACATACAACCCTCCATAACTCAACAGCGGGAAGAGCGTCTCAAAACTCGCGCGCTGATGGCGCCCGATATGTGACCCATCATCGAGTACTATATCCAGCCCCCCCATTTCACCAACTACCGAAGTTAGGAAGTTCGCATCGTCCTGTGAGCCGATTCTGACCCGATTGGGCGCGCTAACCCGGGAAGCACACGCGGGATTGACGTCAATCCCAAAAATTATCGCTTCTGACCCGAAGTATTTTCGCCACAGCTCGAGCGACCCTCCCTCGAATACACCTATCTCTAGGAATTTCAGGGCTGCTCTCTCACGGAATGGCGCGAAATAACGCTCATATACAGGAAGGTAGTGAGTCCACTTGCTTATGCTGCGGCCAAGATGCGAAAAAAAAAGGCGCTGGACCGAAGAGCTGTCATCCGCCGACTGCTGGAAGGTATGCCTCGCGTCAGCCGACAACTTGTAACGCTCGAAATAACGCTTTTCCGCCGTTGGACGCTCGCGTATGTACCGTGAGAGCTGCTTGATCATGACTTGCTGGTCTCTGAAGATGCACCCTGCCACGACGACCGACCGCGTAATTTTCCTCTCGTTTTCTTTTCCTGGCAACCTTCCCAGCGGGGACCGGAAAAGTGCCGCTCTCGGCTCACTACCCCGTCTCTTTCAGAAACTCTTGAACGCAGCAGAGCCCCAGCTTCGCGACCTCTCCTTCTTCCTCGCAATGTCAGTCCCTTAACTCCCCAGAAGCCGTCCAAGCTGCATGCGCCCCAATTTATCCAGTGGTGAAGGCAAGCTCTCCAACAGCGAGATATCCACGGCTCGGATCGCCCGAAGGGCCACCACGGCAATGAGCAGTGTGGCACTCAATACGACGAACGTCCTTATCAGCAGATCGACGCCCACATTCGGAATGCGCGACACCAAGCTTGCGAAAGCATAGCCCCCGATACTGACCAGCGAAAAGAGTCCTATCGGCAGGAGCTTGATTTCCGGGTCGTAATAACGTTTCGAGATGATGTACACGTAGATGAACGTACCCATGAAGGTCAGGCACTGGGCTGCCGCCGCCCCCATCAATCCAAATCGTGGAATGAGCGCTACATATGCAATCGTGATGACCGCCGCCGTAGCGTACTGATACGCCCCGCGCATCTTGGTGCGGTCTGTGATCATGAAACTGAAATCGAAGAACGTCCTCAGCCTGTCCAAGATAGCGGCCAACGTCAGCACGGGCACCACGCTTTCCGCCGCATAGAACGACTTGGCAGCCATTACCTTGATGACCGGCTCCGCGAAGATACTGATGCCCAATCCTCCTATGAACATCAACGCAGAAATCGCGATGAACGCCACCTGAAATTTCTGCTTGCCATCTACTTCCTTGTAATAGCGAAAGCTCATTGGCTCCCAGTGCTGCAAGAACGGCACCCATAGGAGCATGCCTACGGTGGTTGCAAATCTCAGAGCCAACTGCAACCGCCCCACGTCACTCAGCGTATCGAACGTTCTTAGAAATAGCGCGCCCGATGCGCCGATATAGATCCCGGCAATGGCGGACAGCCATAGAGGCCAGCAGAATGCCATCATCCGACGAGTTACTCGCCAGTCAAAGGCCGGCGCTTCATGAGCCGCGACGTACAGGCTGCTTCCCGTCGCGATCAGAACGGAGGAAATTACCGAGCTCAGCACGACGCCAATGACCCCCCCCCTCCAGTACACAACCAGCACGAGGTTCAGCACAAGCTGTAGGAGCAATTTGCCAACGCTGAAAACGAGAAACAGACCCGAACGCTCCCGCAAGCGTAGATACGTCATTCCGGTCTGCTCGATCGGTTGGGTCAGAAGACTTATGGAGAACAGCCCCAGAGCAAGGGCGTACTTGCGATTTCCGAACAGGATGTCCGCTGCGACGTTCCGGAACAACACGAGCACGAGTACCGATACCGCGCTCGCGGCGCCGGTGAGAATCAGCGCGCCCCATATCACGTTCCGCCTGCCGCGATGATCGGGAGCATCGAAGTAGAACTTCGGAACCGCCCACCCCAGTCTGGCACCAAGAATGGGCTCCATCATCGCAAGCGTAAGGGTGAGCAGACCAATGACACCGTAGTCGGCGGGCGTCAGGAACCTGGTGTAGATCGGCAGCATCACGAAACCAACGAACCTGCGCGCGATGTTTCCAATCGCGTACATCGCCGCATGACCCGCAAAACTGCGTGATCGGTGATCAGACCCCATGGGTTACTTTGCCTCGATCAATAATCCGATCTTTTACCTTCGGAATTATCATCATTCCTGGCCAGCTCCTGCTGCGGCTCATGGGCGCCCCGCTTGAGCCGTCACCTGCTCGTACAGCGCGCGGATCCGCTCGGCGTTCCGCTGCGCCGAAAACCTTTGGAGGGTAGCGCTTGCGTGTTGCTCTGCAATGACGCGACCATCCGCACCAAGAGCCCGCAAAATCCCGTCGCGATAGCCGTCTACCTCGTGCCGGGTAACCAGAAATTCGCGCGGAACCACCTCAACTAAGCCTCCCACGGCATGCGCCACCGTCGGAACGGCCAGCGAGGCCGCCTCAAGCGCCGCCATCGGGAGGCCCTCGTGGTCGGAGCAGATGACGAGTGCATCCAATCCAGCAATACATGTCGCGATATCCTGGCGATGACCGTGGAAGGTGACACTATCCGATATCTGCAGCTGCCCGGAGGTGTTCTCCAGCCGAGAACGCTCAGGACCGTCACCGAACACGTGAAATCGCCAGGTCCGCTGTTGAACTTGCCGCAATAGAGCGGCCGCAGTCGCCAGAAAAAGGTCCACGCGCTTCACTTCGACGAGGCGACCCACGATACCGACGTGCATCGCGTGCGGGTCCGCCGTTCTGAACTCCGCAAGCCCCTTCTCGGCCCTGATTGCCGCCGCGTCGACGCCGTTTTCGATCACGACGATCTTCTCAGCCGGGAACTCACCCCTCAGCCGCTCAGCCAGTTCCCGCGTCACCGCGATGACCCTCTGCTGCAACACGCGGCCACACCAGCTATCGAGTGTGCGAACCGCGCGCCGTCGGACGCCCTTCCATCCGGTCACCCCTAAGTCTTCCCGTCCACCGTGGACGGTGCGAACAGACGGGACGTTCCACCACGAGCGGTTCGCCAGTGAACCAAGGATATTCTCCTTCTCGCGATGAGTGTGGATCACATCCGGGCGCCAGCTGCGCAGTATTGCGCGGAGGCCTGCAAAGACCGACGGTGACGCCATCTTCTGCTCATCCAACATATACACCGGGACGCCAGCCGAACGCAGCTTAAGGGCCAACGTTCCCTCGTTCATCAGAACCGCCGCAACCCGGGTGTTCGGAATTCGCGCGAGATGCGAAATTAACGTACAGGCCTGAACCTCGGCGCCTGCCCAGAGATCGCCTGACGCGATGTGCAATACTCTAAGCGTCCGCGTCATGGGCAATTCGGGACGCGGGTAGCCCATCGGAGGTCGACCACGTTGTTCCGAGTTGCGACCCCGCCGGGAGACGCGCCGCGTCGGCTGGAACAACGGGCGCGCGTTGTTCAGCGCTTCTCTTCACGATATTTGCCAAAGAGACGGTCAGCGCCAGATTCATCCACAAGAAAGGATAGTAGGCCACGGTATTGAATTGACCAGCGATGACGAACCCCCAAGTCGTGATCGTCAAGCCACGGGCCACGCTAGTCGCAAATGCCGGTGCATCCGTATCCTTCGCGCATGCACGCCTAATGTCGCGGGCAACCTTGAAATTTCGGTGGATCAACACCAGAAAAATCGCAAGGCCGATCAGGCCCGCATCCGTTCCCACTTGGATGAAAATGTTGTGCGGCACCTGCGCCTTGCCATGCCAGAGGTGAGCTCGGTCATGTGCAGCGTAGACCGGCGCAAAATTGAAATATCCCACTCCAAGGAAGGGGTGATTTTCGATCATCTTCAACCCCGCCTTCCAATAGTCCAGGCGCTGTAGGGAAGTATTATCCTTGCCTATGTCCGCGAAGCGTGCTTTCTCGGCTGCCGGCAATAAAGCGTAGCCGACGCCAGCGAGCAGGACGACTCCGATCAGCAGGCTCACTCTGAGCTTACGCTGAATGGCTATCCATCCCCCCTGGAAGGCCAAAGCGACCTGCGAGCCACGGCTGCTGGCGCCAAGAATGGACATTGCGCCAGTCACTGCGCCCAGCATCAGGAACCAGTAAGCCCAGCGCCGCGCAAACGGTTTGACGAACAGCGCGAGCTCGAATGCTATGGGTGCGAACATTAGCATTTCCGAGGAAAAATCCGATGAATTGCCGAAGTATCCTGGCGGCCCCACTAGACCCCAGTTGGTGAATCCGAATCCACGCTCCGCCCATGTACGTGCACCGAAGAAAGACATCTTGAAATTGGCCAGTAGAAAAATACCGATGAAAATGAAGTAGCGCTCGCCGGTCGTAACCATGTTTATGACGAGGAAATAGATAACATACCAGCCGAGGAAATCAAACCAATGACTCCAGGATATTGCGGGGTAGGTTGCCAGAGCCGACGACACCAGGATCACGGTCAGAAATAGCGTCATCCAGACATTGGTGGAATCACGTACCCAGCGTCTGTGCGGGTCCAGCGGCCATGCTAGTACGGTCAGGCCCAGGACAATCTTGTCCCAGGGAAGCACGTCGAGGTGCTCATAGATCTTGACAGGGTCGAAGTACTGCAGGACCAAAAACGCGCACAGCATCCAGAATGCGAAGTGCTCCCGCCAGAACTGCGACCAGAGCGCCCTGGGGCTCAATGTGTACAATTTGTCCATTGCCGACCGTCTAAGGATCAATACTCTCGTTCCGAGGGAGGATTTCACGACCCCGCCGCTCGGCAGTCAACTGATATGTCCAAAATCGCGCGTCCAGCTCGTGTGACGCAGATCACGGGCACGCAGACCGCCGATGGACCCATTTCGGCGCGGCATCGAGCAACGCGTGCTGGCGCACGCCCTGCACCATCGATACGGCACCGTCAAAATTAACAATTTCCGTTAGACAGCACCTGGATCGGCATTGAGCATTACCTTTGGAAAGGAATTCGCACGAAACGCACTCCATGCATTCCTGAAGTCTTCCATGGGGAACACACGTTGCAACAACGGCATCAAATCCAGACTCTGCAGCGTGACGAGAGCCTCTTCGAAGTCTTCTCTACCACAACCAACAGTCCCGACAATCGCCTTGTCGTGCGCTATGACCTGCTCGACACTTATGGTCTGATGGTCATACGAGGAGTCCAACAAGAGCAAGGTCGCGCCCGGACGCGACTGCTGCAATACTGTTGTGAGCGCGCGCTCATCGCCAGTGGTTTCCACGATCAGATCAAAGCGGTTGAAGCCATCCAGCTCTCGCCTGATTTCCGCAGCTCCTTTCAAAGATTCAAGCTGAGCAGCCTCAGCCCCAAATACGGCCACATCATAGCCCCGCAGCACTAAAATCTTCGCCGCAAGATGACCGAGTGCATCGGCGCCAACAACGGCACAGCGCCGCAATGCACCTCCTGACGTCCCGGATCCAACGCGACGCAATCCCTTGATGACAATCGCCGCAGGTTGCGTGAGCGCCGCCTCGCGCAGAGTAAGTCCATCCGGGACCTTGAACGCATAGCGGGCTCGAGTTACACAATACTCCGCGAAACCACCGTCGACGCCGAACGATCCCAACACCCGGCGATCCTGGCACGATGCCGCCCTATCCTGCATGCATGCCGCACACGCACCGCAACCCTGGACGGATAGGACGACGACCCGATCTCTCTCTTTGAGAGAGGTCACTTTGTCACCCAGCGATACGATCGTACCCGAGAATTCCCGGCCAGGCACTACCGGGAACATTGCGCTGCCGGATCGATGGCGGCCCGTACGCCCATCGAATGCCTCAACGTCACTCCGGCAAATCCCTGCATAGGCCACGCGCACCAGGATCTCGCTAGGCTTAAGGCTGGGGATCGATCGAGGCTCGATTGCCGCTGAATGCGCATTGTGGATCACTACGGCTGAAAATCCCTTATCGAAGTGAAGCTTGGCGCGCTTTGAAGGATTCGTTATCGTTCTGCTGTCCCAGATTCCCTTAACGATACCCAGGGTCTTATTGTATCGATACTGCAGGATCTCTCCCGCCAGACGTGCAAGACTTCCCTGCCGCAGCGCCAGGCCGACATCCCTCATACCCCACCAGAGCTCCCTGGCTATTTCGCGCGGGATGTGCCGGACGATGCGCACCGCCGTCCAGCGTCCAGCGATGCCCTCTCGGTGAAACCGGTGACGCACCTGTGCCCAGCTCTCCGTGTGAACGTGATAGACGCAGGCACTGGGCTCATAAAAGACCTCGAGTCCACGAGGAATCCAATATTTGGCCCACTCGGCGTCTTCCAGTCCGGGCAAGCCCTCGTCGAACCGATGCTGTTCCCAAAGGTCCTTTCTGATGGCCGAGTTCGCGTTGTTCACAAAGACGTGGTCATCATCCATGCTCATGGGCTTCGAGTGAAACACGCGCTCGAAATCGCGCGCCTCGGAGAACTTTGAGATCGCGTGACCACGTTGTCCGCCGAACACCATAGCGGTGCCAGGTCGCCTGAGGGGAGCGATGAGGCGCGATAGCCAGTGTTCGTCAGTCGGGATCGCGTGGGCAGAAATAATGACAATGAATGATCCGCGTGCCGCCTCGATCCCGATGTTCAGCGAATATCCGAAGGTAAAGTCCTCGGATCGCAAACACACGAGCCTGGCGCCGTTTGCAGTCGCGATCTCGCGGGTCCTGTCTATGGAACCCGAGTCGACGACCAATGTTTCGAAATCCCGATACTGCTGCCGGTGCAGTGCCTCGAACAGCTCGGGCAACCACCGTTCCTCGTTGAACGCGCGGATGACGATACTGGTTTCCGGTGGACGCGACGTCATGGTCTCACCGATCAGCCGCGAAGCATCCGCGAAACAAAAGCTCCTGCCGTGACGTACAGCGTCTCCAGGGAATAGCGCCAGTCACGCCAATCGAGATCGTAGTACGCCTTCGGACCTCGATACGAACGCAGGACTTCCCGCCACGTGATCGCGCCCGCGCGTAGGTACGCGGGCACGGCGCGCGCGTCAGCGCGCAATACAATGTGGCGGAAGTGCTTGCTCGAAGGCGAGACGGGAGCTGCCGTCCGACCGATCAGATCCAGGTAATGCAACCAGCACAGGTCTACACCTGCATAGGGTGCAGCATCGCCCCCGCCGGTGAGGCGCGGGTTCGCCTCGATGAGCTTCACCCGTCCATCACGCGTATCGCGTTTGACCTCGATTTCGCAAAGTCCGCGATAGCCCATGCTTTTCAGGAAATTGTCACATATTCCGTCAACTTCCTGATCGAAGACTGGCTCGGTGACGCTCGCAGGACCGAAATACATGGGGTCGCATCGAAGCTCGCGAAACATCGCATTCGCGATACGCCGGCCCTGACTGTCATAGCAGGAAAGGTACACCGACTTGACCGAGTCATCGCCCTGAATCATTTCCTGGAGAATCACTTCCGGCGTAACCGTGCTCGCCAGCGTATAGGTCTCGCAAAGCTGTGATGCGTCGTTCACAACCGCGACCTTTTGATAACTAAGTGGGTGATCGACCGGAAAGCTCTGCCACTCCCGAAAGTGGTTGGGCTTTATGACACAGGGAAAGACGGCACTCCGTCCAAAGGCTTGAGCTTCCTCGATAGACGAGACGAATTCGGTGCGCGGCATAGGCATTCCGTGCTGCCAAGCCAGCTTGTATTGCGCACGCTTTTCGGCGAGTGCGCCGTGCAGCGCCACACCACTCGAGAAGATATAGTGGGACTCCAGGATGTTCGCATGCTTGGCAATCGCGGTGACGAACTGATCGGCGCTCGCAATCAGCACGGGACGCTGGCTGTATTCCCCGGCGAGGTCCAGCATAAAGCGCAACCACGCGTCCGATTCAAGGTCAGGATTGGGGCACAGGCAGGCGGGACCATATGCCGACTTGAAGCCTGGCATGCTGCCGTCGCAATCGAAGAGCGTGGCGCGCACGTTCCGTCGTACCAAGCTCCTCACGCCAAGCACGCCTGTTCGATACGCCCCCGCAATGACGGCGGGAGGCCAGCTCGAGTCGGCTTTTAGCTGCGAGGACAACCAGATTGCTCCGGCGCCCGCTTTGCCGGGCCCTGTGACCATTTTATTCTTACACCGTCCAGATACACGTCGGGCAAATGAGGAAGCCTTCACAATTGGCACCACTGGCTTTCGGAAGCCAGCTGCATACTAATCAGCGGAGAGCTCATATTGACACGGTGGGAAGCCGGGCACAAAGGGGGCATTCCCCTCCCCTACTACCCGGCCAAAGGCACTTGGTGACCCGCCGTTTACACGGGCCGACATGGAGCGGCAAACGCTGGGTTAACTGAACCGAATATGGCGATCGGGCTGGTTAGGATTGTTGGGGCGATCGAGCTCGGCGAGTGGGAGGGAGGATCGCAACTTTGCGTTCGACGGTGTCGCCCCCGCTGCGAACGTCATCTCCACGCAATTCGGCAGCCCATCGGGCGCGACATGGTTCAGGTTGGTGCCGTGCAAATGAACGATGTGAAACGCGCGCTGCCATCGCTTGACGGCACTGCAAAAAGTGTCGCGCAGAGCCTCCGTATCGTGGAACTCAATCGCAATGCACTTGATTCGCTCGGCGTAGCGCAGAACGTCATCGATAATGGAGTATTCGCACCCCTCGATATCGATCTTTAGGAAGATGCTCTTCGAGCTCGTCCTACCAAATACTTTATCGATTGATGCGTAAGTGGACTTCGTGCCTCCATGATGAATCTCCTCCTGAAAATGCATCGCCTGAGAGGGGAAGAACGCTCGATAGGATCGCCAGGTGCGCCAGCGCTTGCGGACGTCTGCAAGTGAGGTATGGACGAGTAAGAACTTCACGAGGCCACGCTGGTAGTCGTGTCTGAAGCGCAGCTCGCCTACTGTGTGATCGTACGCGTGAATTTCAGCGGCGGGGTTGAGCTGCTTGAAGTCGCTCTCGAATGACCAATGCGTACCCACACCAAATGAAATGAGCGTATCCGATTCTCTCACGGCGGCGCGTGGTACTACATAGCCCCCATCCCTATGCGGGCTGCCTACTCGAGCTAAGCCGTTTGACTCAATGGGCGCCAGAAACTTGAGGTCCGGAGGAAGCGGTTCCGAAGCAATCTTCAATGCGTTCATCCTCTTCTCCTCCTTGTCATTATTTTACCCTGAATCAGCGCATCTCAGGCTACTCGACGTCGATCGAAGCCCTGTTCTTGAGCTTCAGAATTATCAGCTCTCGATTTGCCATTCAGGAAAATCTCGATCGAGGAGATGACGCAACCTGTCGATTTGGCGTGCCTGTAAATCGCCGATATCAGCTCTCAAACGAGCGATATCCTGCAGCGACTGTCGCTCGTCCACCGGCCGATAAGCCCGCCTCTTGGCCCATTCCTTGATCCAAATGGGGACGTGTGAGGCCATCCGATGCCACGTATTCGAAAACCGTATCCTATACAGTAAGCCCGCGCCCGCGGCCCCGGATATCTCTTTGGGTCGTTGATTGTGCGCCCGGGCGGATTGGTCTCCGAGCGGGTGCGGTGGCAGGGCGAGCCATTGGTAGATCTGGTCGAGCTCACGCTGCGGGTTTCGGACAAGCGCTTCGAACGTAAGGGCATACAGCGATTTCCGCCCAAAGGAGTTGATGTACGGCTCGAGTTGCGTGGCGTAATCGCCGAACGCCAAGTACTGAGGGTCCTCCCTCACTGCCTTTAACAGCGGACGTGGCTCACCGCCTCCATGCTTGAAATCCCGGATCTGTGTGTTATGCCAGTAATGGCTCACGACACGCTCGAGGGGATTTCTCATGATATAGATGAGGCGAGCATCGGGATTGAAGCGGTATAGACGTCCCGCCACGCCCTGGAACACGGGAAGTCGGGTGTAATGGGTGCTCGATTCGCCGAGGTATCGATATCGTTCGTCGTTCTCGAACAGGGTAAGATACCAATCCTCACCTCGGCGCAGAGTCAGTTCCTCAACGAAAAACGCGGGTTCTTTCCACGCGCTCATCGCTATCTGCGGATGAGTGTTCAAATACTCGTGCAGCGAGGTAGTCCCGGACTTCATCGCACCGATGACGAACAAGTTCGGTTTGCGCCGCACGTCAGTCATTCAGCAAGCCCCCTGTCTATCGGACTGCCATAGACTGCCATATCGCCGGCTGTTCGTCAGCCGGCGCGTGCCCCAATAAGCGCCTCTGCTGTGAGCCCGCTATCAGACGGGCGGCGACACAGACAAATTAGCTAACCGCTTCCCGGCATGCTCGCCGCAACGTTCGCCGGGGGATCCGGCAGCGGTTGCGACAAGAATCCTCCCGTCGAGATCCGGACATCGTCATACCAGAGCTGGAATGCTCGTGGATCGTGCTGTGCCCAGCCAAAGAGCTCTACGCTATGAATAGGACCATTAGCGGGATTTCGGTTGTAAAGGCCAGTGGCATCCACGTACACGTTGCCGTCGATCTCAAGGTAAACTTCGCCGTCGGGCACCTCGTTTTGCGACGTGGTGCCACTATTGAACTTGACGTGAATGCGGAAATGGTGCCATTGGGTGCCCCAATCCGCCGAAGAAAAAGCAGCCATTTGTGGTGTAAGTACGTTCGCCCTCCCATAAGAGCGACCGATGGCCTGGGGCTTGCTCCCATCAAGATTTATTGCGTGCTGACTATCGTTGGGAAGGACGGATCCGTCGCCGAACGACACCTGATAAAGTGAGCCGTAATCGCCGCCATTGTAATTTGTAGCAAAGGTCAAGTCAGCGAAGTTATTGGCAGCAGTTGGTGTGCCAAAAATCTTCACGAACTTGCAGCCTCCTTTTACACCGGGCATTTTCGCCCAGAATTCGATGTAGATATCCTCAGTCTGCAAGCTCGCGATGTTATAACTCGCCACAACGAACTGGCCGCCGGCGCCCGGTACAGGATATGAACCTTCAAGAGCATTCACGTTGACGCCACTCAAAGTCGGTGACAGTGTGGGCGCAAGGCCAATGGACCCACCCCTCAGGCTGCTAAAGTTCCACCCCGGAAGACCGAGGTTAGAGAGGTCTGCTGCTGTCGAGGCCAGCGCACTCGTTGCGCTGGACACGGCCGTGTCGAAGTTGAGCTGGGTCAACAGCTGCGGGGTACCATCCGGATTGGCCGCCGAAAGGGTGGCAGCCATTGACTCAGGCGAAGAGACCGCGAACGATGCAGCAAAAAGCCCGGCTATCAGCCCGCCGCGCAAGAATTTCATGAGCGTATTCTCCGAAATAGTTCCTACAACCCAACACGCATGTCCTCGCGGAGTCTCTTCCGCGACACCGCTCCCGGACACGGCTCACCGGCCCTGGCGTCAATCATCCTAGTCCATGAACTGTTCAAATCCTGTGAGCGGCAGCACAGCGCCGATGTGGACTCTACCTAGAAACGACCGTCGATAGAAGGCTTCGGCGAGAGACCGTCTCTCATCTGCGACGTCGGCTTGCCATGTTGCTAAGATGCGTCACTTCGGAGCCACTGCAACATAGCCGAAACCGGGCGATCACTTGATCAGCGTATTGCACGTCATCGACACCGCCGGTCCCGGCGGCGCCGAAACGGTCTTTCTTCAGACCGCCACACGCCTCGATCCCGGGCGATTTCAGTCCACCGCGGTGATCGGCGGCCCAGGATGGCTCGCGAAGCAACTCCAGGACAGCGGACTACCGCCCCACATCGTGCCCGCAAGGGGCTCGTTCAACTTCCGCTATCTCTCGACACTGCTGCGGCTTGCGCGGCAGCACAGAAGTGATGTGATCGTAGCGCACTTATACGGCTCGGCCGTCTACGCCAGCCTGGTAGGCACGCTTCTCTCGATTCCCGTCGTCTCGGTATTGCATGGGCAGTCCGACGTGCATGACGCGGAGCGGTTCTCGTCTACCAAAGCTGCCATTGTCCGCAGGGGCTCCCGCAAGGTCATATTCGTCTCCGAGCGCCTGCGGGATCATCTCCAGGCGAGGCTTCGACTGACGTCGGCGCATTGCACTGTCATCGCGAACGGCGTCGATACCGAAGAGTTCCGACCCGACCGAGACCGATCGCTGCGAGCGGAGCTCGGTCTCTCCGATGACACGGCCCTCATCGGCGCGATCGGCAACGTCCGGCAACCCAAGGCCTATGACGTCCTTCTTCAGTGCCGCGCGCGCGCTGTTGGATCGTTCACAACGATTCCATATCGTCATCGCTGGAGATTGCGCGAATGCCCTCGGCAGGCAGCTGCAGGAGCTCAGCAGGGATCTGGGCATTGAGCGGAACGTGACCTTTCTCGGGCTCAGGGCGGATGTGTCGCGGATACTCAATAACCTGGACGTCTTCGTATTGAGCTCAGATACCGAGGGCTTTTCGATCGCATGTATCGAGGCGATGGCTTGCGGCGTCCCGGTCGTGGCCACCCGCAGTGGCGGCCCGGAGCAGATCCTCGAGGGCAAGGCGGGACTCCTGGTGCCGACCGCCGATCCCGCAGCGCTGGCGCTTGCGGTCGCACAGCTCCTCTCGTCAAAGGAGCTAGCCGCTGAGTTGACCGCTAACGCAATGAAGCGCGTTCACGACCGGTACTCGCTGGCCACGATGCTTTCCCGGTACGAGGTGCTGCTCGAGGACGTGACGCAGCACTCGCCGCGAGTTACAGCCAGCCGCTGAGGCGCTCGAGAAACAGGTCCCGGGCGCTGCTCACGTCCTCGTGGACACCGATGCGACGGATCAAATACGGGTCGCCGCTCGCGCCGTGCCATCCCCTGCGGGTGGTAACCGCACCGAGGTAGTGCTGGCGCACCATATCGATAGCCTCCGCGGAGGTCTCGCCGTTCGGGTAGCAGAAAAGATTGACAGCTTGACCGCATAGATCGTGCAGAGCAGTCCGCGAGCCGACGATCTCGCGTTCCAGGTCATGTGAGGGTACCCGCCCGCCGAGTCGAAAGTGCGTCGCGGTATGCGAGCCGAATCGGACCAGCCCGGTCGCGCCCATCTTCAAGACCTGCTCTCGGTTCAGAATCTCTATCTCGTCACGGCTCTCGCTACAACTCCCGGCGGCCGTCTCGACCAGGCCGCGGATCTCCTCCTCACTCCACTCCTTTGCACCCTGCACCACGGCATCGGCATCTTGCGCACGCAACTCGCCGTGACTTGCGGCCTCAGCCAACACGGGTTCCGCGATGCGGCGCAATGGCTCGGGAAAGCTGACCGAGCCGGGCTCGGCGAATGACTTCTGCAGCAGAGTCATGAGACGGTTCGGCCAGAACTGATAGCTCGTGCCGATGAAACCCGAGACGAGGAAAATCGCCGCCGGCGCACCGTGCTTCACCAGCACCGGAAGAGCGAAGTCGTAATTGTCGCGCCAGCCGTCATCGAACGTTATGGCGCAGGCGAGTCTCGGCAACGACGCGCCTTGCTTCGCCCGCTGCAACCACTCGTCCAGGTGCACCAGCTCGAAACGCTGTTTCAGTTCCCGCAGATGCAGCTCGAAGGTTTCGGGGGACACATACATCCCCGGCTGCTCGGTCCTGCGCGCCGGCGAATCCAGCGGCAGAACCCGGTGATACATCAGGACTACCAGCGAGCCCGGCGCGCGCCAGCGCCAGGTCAGGGGCGCGGTTCGAGCCACGGCGCGTACCACGGCTCGCTTGGCCACTGTCTTCAGTACGCTCACCAGGGCAATGCTCCGCTGATGCAGGGACCGAGAGCATTGGCGATACCGAGAGGAAGACGTTGCCAGATCGCCGTCGCCAGCTGCATTGCTTTGCCCGTCCGCTCGCCCGTTGAAACCTCGTGACCACTCCTCTGCCGCTCCCAGCGGCACCAATGGAGCGGCATCGGCTCGGCGCCCCATTGGCGCTTGAACCGATCGGTACCGCTGTCAACCGTGGAGCGGCCGAAATCGAACGACCGGCAGCCGCGACCGATCGCCAGGGAGAGCAGCTCCCAATAGAGCTTCATGTTGGCGCCGAGCGGCTTCGCTTTGGCACGGCACGATGCCCAGGGCACCTCGGCGCAGCCTCGCCAAAAAACCAGGAAGGCCGCCGCCCACGGCTCCCCCTGCGATTCGATGACGACCAACTGGCAATTCTGCTCGAAGCGTCTGAGGATCGCCTCGAAGAAGTGCTTTCGGATAAACGGGAGTACCGAGATCACGCATGTTCTCGGCGAATACGGCATAGAAATCGTCGAGCAGCGCCACGGTGCCGGTCCGGCATTTCGTCCCTTCGCGCTCCGCCCGCTTCACCTGTGAGCGCAACTTCGACCCCAGACGCTTCGACAGCTCTTCCGCCGTATCGGGAAGATCCAATCGCAGCGTTACTTTGTCCGTACGTCGGGTCCACTCGCCCGGCCGCGGCTGAACGTCCCGAAACTCGAGATACCGACACCCGAGCGCCTCGGCCGCCTCCGAGGCTCGAATCATCAATTGCTGCGCGACCATAGGATCCGCGGCGAGTGCTCCTCCGTAGTTGAAGAACGCGAGCGAGGTCGCGAAATTCCCCAGCAGCCAGCTGCGCTGCCGGATCACCGGCAGCACGCCCGTCAGCGATCCGGATGTATCACGGGATTCCACGAATAGCGCGCGATGGCCAAAGACTTCGCGCGCGATCTCGGTCCAGCCGCTCAAGTGGTAGATGCTCGAGTCCGGACTGCCCGTCACGAAGGGGTCCCAGTCGGAACCCGGCGTCTCCAGCACATTCACTCGGCACCGGGATTGGACGATCTCAGCGTAGGCTGCCATTACAATCCCGCCGAACCGTCACGGAACCCCCTTGAAACGCCATATGGTGCCTTCTGGGCCGATTGCATGGCTCTCAGGCCCATAGCTCGTTGCCGCCAAAGTATAGGTAGAAGGCATCGCTATCGAGCATCTGGACCCTCATTATGTCGTGCGGAATCGCTGTGCCCGGCGGTGCCCGCAGGGAAATCGGCAGGCTGAGGCGCTCATGAAATCCACAGTCGTCGAGAATCTGCGACAGAATCGGATCGCTCGACCAGACGATGAGCTCTGCGAGGCCCCTCTTGCTCCTAGCCTGACTCACGGCCGCCTGAACGAGCGCGTCCCAATCGGCAGGGTCATCAGACGCGATCCACATATCAACTAGACGGGCCTGCCCTGGCGCGTAACTCAGGAGGAAATAACCCCCGATGCGCCCGCCCTTCTCGAGCCCGTAAAGCTCGATCGGCACTATGGGACAGGCCAGCACGTACCGCAGAAGCGCCGGTGTTCGCTCGAATACGACCTTCCCGGGTGTTGGCGTGGGTAAGGGCAGGTCTACCCGCCCGATCTCGTCTATCTCGATGCGGCGCGCCCGCCAGCCCGCCGTATCCGCCCTCGGCGCCGCCAGCGACCAGAGAAGGCTGCGCGCCATTCGCGGAATGAGTTTCCAGCGTGACGGTATGGGCCTGTGCAGAATACCCAGCGGCGACAGCGTCCGGCAGTATCCCGATATCCTGCCGCAGTCGACATAGCCGATCATCGGGAAGATCTTGCGAGTGTGGTCACTGCCGCCGGTGGCGAGCGCGAAGTCGTTCATGCGAGCGAGGTGCTTTGCCAATCGGATCCCCGCGCCGGCGGCGTCGCGCCGCGCGGCCCAGTCGATCATGTGGGTTACACGCGCCCGAGTGTCGCCATATCGAAACGCCCCTGGCACCACGGCAAGGTGCGCAAGCAGCTTGCGACCGTCGGTCATTACGAACGAGCGCGGTTCGGGCCAGTCCACCCTCTCCTGCCAATACTTCCAGTGCAGATGCCGGGGATCGCTGTGCGGCTCGAGGCCCGCCGATCTCATCAATTCGATGATGGCGGCCGCGTCTTCCGGTGTCGAGGGCCGCACCCAATCGCGCGCCGCACCGCTCTGAGCCAGCTCGCTCGGCGCGACGGACGCTCTGTGCTCCTCGTCTACGTTGGACAACTTTACAGATTCCGGCCGGGTGGTTCTGGAGCAATTCTATGGTACAAAATGGGCCCTTGCCCCTATCCCACCTCACCACGCCAGAGACTTGTGATTCCCGCGCAGCGGTCCATGCCCGGACTCTGCGGCCGCTGGCTCTCGTGCTCTGCTTCTGGGCTGCCGTGGCCCTGCTGTACTGGCCGAGCACCGTCGCGCTCAATAGGCTCTGGACGGACTGGCCGGGCGAGACCTACACCCACGGCTATCTGATTCTCCTGCTTTCGCTCTGGCTGATCGTTCGCGATCGTGAGCGACTCGCCACGACGCCGGTTCGCCCTGAGCCTCTGGCGCTGATTCCGCTCGCCTTGATGAGCGTGGTGTGGGTCTGGCTCTGGCGGGCGGCGATTCAGGAGCTGCAGCTCCTGCTGCTGCCACTGATTCTCTATGCGGCGCTCTTCGCTGCCTTCGGCCGGCGCATGGCGCGAGCAGTCGCGTTTGCGATCGGAGTTCTGTACTTCGCCATGCCGCTCTGGGGCGACATCAACGGCGTCGTTCAGGCATTGAGCGCCAAAGCCACCGGCGCACTCATCTGGACGACGGGCATTCCCGCTTACATGGACGGTGACTTCGTCCGCCTCCCCACCGGGTCGATCGAGATCGCGAGAAGCTGCAGCGGCCTGCATGAGCTGATCGTCGGACTCGCCCTCGCTGCAGTTTACGGCAAGCTTTCGGGCGAGCCATGGCGGCGAAGATTGCAGTGGCTGGGGCTGATGGGCGCTCTCTCCCTGATGGTCAATTGGGTGCGAATCTTCACGGTAGTGATCGCCGCGTACGAGACCGACATGACCAGCTCGCTCGTCAAGCATCACTACTGGCTCGGCTGGTGGCTGTTCGCCTTCGTGTTCGCCGCGTTCCTGTGGTGGACCGGCCGGGCTGCACCCGCACATCGCGCGCCCTCCCCCAGTGAGGAGCAGGATGCCTCAACGCCAACACCCGGTTTCACGATCGGCGGCAGGCCGATTGCGCTGACGGTCGCCGTGCTTGCGGTGATACCTGCGCTGGCCTACGGAATGGACTGGGCAAATTCCGCGACCACTAGTGCGGTGGCAATCCAGTGGCCAACGGCGCCTATAGGGTGGGTGGGGCCCACTAAGGCGGACGTAAGCGAGTGGCAGCCGTACTTCCTCGACTCGAGCGGCGAATCACTCACGCGATATGCCGATCCGAAGGGAGAGCCGGTCGAAGCCTTTGCGGTCGCCTATCACGTGCAGACGCAGCGCGCCAAGCTCCTGGGCTACTGGAACGACCTGCTGGGCCACCCTGAACGGATGCGGCAACAGTCGCTGCGCATGACGGATTCCGCGGCTGGACGCTGGCAGGAAATCGTGGCGGTGGATTCCGACGGTTCGCGCTCGCTCATCTGGACGAGGTACCGCATCGGGAGCCGCGTCTTCGTGCAGGCACGTATGTCGCAACTTTGGTATGGGCTCGCAGCGATCGTGAAGCCGCCTGTATCGTCCTTGACGGCGCTGCGCACCCCATGCATGCCGGACTGCAACGCGGCCCGGACGCGACTCGACGAGGCCGCGCCCTGGCTGCAGCCGAGGTTACGCTAGCTCGGAGGACCGCCGCCGGCATCCGCGGGCGCGCCTTTGTCGCTCTTGCCGTCGTAGCCGTAGTAGTAGTAGGGCGCCGTACCCGATTGCCTACTCTGATTCAACACGAGCGACACAGCGGCATGCCCCTGCAAGGTGTTGAGCGCATCGAGCAGCACCGGTTGCGGCGTGCTATCAGCCCGCACGACCACGACGATCTGTCCCGCTACTCGAGCCAGTGCAGGCGACTCGGTCGTCTGCAGCAGCGGCGGTGAGTCGAAAACCACGATCCGGTGACTGTCGCGCTGCCCAAGCAGCGCCCCCATTCGCTCCATGCGCGCGCTCGACAGCAGCTCGGTTGCATCGTCCCCGCAAACGCCCAAGGGCAGAAACGACAGGGCCCGGACGTTCGTTGCGTGGATGAGCGATTCCACGTCCAGCTGCGGGTCCCGCAGGACATCCAGCAGTCCTTGCGCATTGGCGAGCCCCATGACTCGGGTCAAATGTGGTTTGGGGGCGTCCGCGTCCACGAGCAGCACGTTGAGGTCCTTCTCCAGCGAGAGGCTCAGCGCGAGGTTCATGGCGGTGAAGGTCTTGCCCTCACCGGACATGGCGCTCGCAATCATGATGAGAAAGCCCTTGGGCTCGCGCGGTACGCCTCGCCCCATCGCCCGGGCGACCAGCGGATGTTTGATCTTGCGGTATTGCCGCGTGATGATGTCGAGCTCTTCCTCCGGCGGCATCAGACCGGCGGATCGCAGGGTGGCGCGATCCAGAATGACGGTCGCCGGGCTGGCCGCCGGTGCGGCCGCGGCGCGCGCCGGAGCCGGCTCGCTGGTCTGCGGCGCCGCCGCTGCCTGGCTGGCCGCCGGGGCCTGCGACTCGTCCGCGGACTGCTCCCGCTCCTTCCGCAGCTTCCGAATCGCCTTTTCCACCACGCTCATGTTCACAGGCTCCCGAACGAGATCGGAAAGAGGGTAAGGGTAAATACCACTGCGCCGACCACCAGCAGTCCCGTCGAGAGTAACGCGTAACGGACCGAGCTCTGATGCCTCTCGACCCGGTGTTTCTCCGCCCACGCCATGCTCACCGCGCCTAGGACCGGAAGACCCGTTGCGGCGGTGAGCTGGCGCGTGCTCACGATCACCGGCCGCAGCAAATGCAGCATGTAGGCGGACGCAATTCCCGCTCCTAACGCGAGGAAAAACACGCCCGCGATGAATAGCGGCCGCTTGGGGAACACCGGCGTGTAGCTCGCCGCGGGTGGATTGATTACCTGAAACTTCACCAATCCAGTGGAGGCAGCCTGCTGCCCCAGGCGCGCACTGTCCAGACGCGCGAAGAGCTCATCGTATTGCTTCTTGGTGACGTCATAGTTGCGAGTCAGCTGCGCGTATTCCGCCTGTACCTGCGGCGCCGAGCCCATCTGCGACTTGAGAAATACGATGCGCTTCTGCCGGTCGGAGATCTGCTGCTGCAGCGAAGCGATCTCCACCACCTCCGAGTTGTACTCCTCCTGCAGCCTCATATAGACGGGGCTGGCGGACAGTCCGAGCGAGGACGCCGCGCCCAGGTCGCCATGCTTCGCGTCCGCCGTTTGCTGCTTCTCGCGAGTTTTGAGCTCCTTGATACTTTCGCGCAGCGAGATCACGTCGGGATATTCGTCCGTGTACTTCAGGAGCATCTCATCCAGCCGCTGCTGATCCTGCTGGATCTGCTGCTCCGTATCGAGCGGGGTCCCACGACCAACAGGGGCGTCCTGACCCGATGCCGTAAACTCTTGCTCCGATTTCAGCTCGGCGGCCAGCGCAGCACGTTTGCGGTTGGCCACGTACAGGTCCTCATTCAGTCCGGTAAGGGCATGCTCCTCCGCCTGCAGCCCGGCGAAGAAATCTCCCGTCGCGCCCGGCACCAGACCGCTATTGGTCCTCTTGAAATCCGCGAGCTGCTGCTCGGTGACGGACAGCCGGCGCCCATACTCGGCGATCTGCTGGGTCAGGAACTGCTCCGCCTCCTCCGAGCCCTGACTCTTGTCGTCCAGCGAGCTCTCGACGAACGCGTTGAGCAGTCGATCGACGACTCGAATGGCGCGCAGGCGGTTGCCATCGTCGTAAGTGATCGTGAATTCCTTCGGCGGGGCTTCCTTATTGGGATCGTTCGGATCCACATCGGCAATGATGTTGATCCTCCCTCGCAGATCGTCAATCACTGCCTGCTGCTGCTTGGTGGTGACCGCGCCGACGAGGAGATTCGTATCGCTGGCGACCTTGCGCAGCTGCGGTGTCCCGAGCAGTGCCGAGCTGACGCGCTCGATCTGCTCGACGAGGTTGTCCTCCAGACTGATTCCCTTGGTCGCCTGGCTCAAGGTGGTTCCGGTGTCGACGTAGATCGTGGCACTGCCTTCGTAGGTGCTCGGGATCAGAAACACCACCGTCCAGAGGACGAGCGCCACGCACCAGGCGACGATGATTGCTATCCGCCTGAATCGCCATATGCCCCGGATCTGGTCCTGCAGGGCTGCCACATCGGAGAATACCGAAGATGTTGCCATCGTGCCTCTGTCTCAACTCTTGACGCTGGTCATCAATTGCTGCGCTTCCGACCGGCTATCAAACGGTTGGCCGTTCGATAGGATCCGCGTCAGAATCTGGCGCGCCTCGGCCGCGTGTCCCGTCTTCGCCAGCGCGTAGGCCAGGTGATACTCCACGTTCGGGTCGCTCGGATTGAGTTTCGCCGCGCTTCTGAGGTAGTCGACCGCGTCCGCCGCCTGGCCGTTGTGTGTCAGCACCCAGCCGAGCGTGTCATCGACGTCCGGGGCGTTCGGCGCCAATTGATGGGCGCGCTGTGCAATCGCCACGGCCCCGGAGTCGCCGACCTGATTCAGAGCCCAGGCCAGATTGTTCAATGCCACGACATCCTTCGGCTGCTGGGCGACGACGGTCTTGAACTCCTGCGCCGCACGGCGCGGCGACTTGCCCGCGCCGAGATAATACTCACCGAGCAGATCACGAACCGGCCAGCTCTGCGGCTCACGCGCCAGCCACTGCTCGAGAGGCTGTTGCGGCTCGGGCGAGTGAGCCATCAGCCTCACCCGATACAGATTGGCCGCCAGACGAGCGCTCGGGCGCAGCTGCTGCGCTTTGGCATAAGCCGCCTCGGCGGCCGTGGGCTGCTGCAGATACGCATCTGCATCGCCCTCGAGCTCCAACACTCCGGGATCATCCGGGCGCTGGGCGAGCAGCGCCTGGATCCGCGCCAGCGCCGCCTGTCCGTTACCCTGGTGCATGTCGAGGTATGCGAGCGTCGCGACCACCGGCAGCCATTGCGGCTGCAGCTGGTCTGCCTGGTTCAGCGACGAGCGTGCCGCCGCAGTCTGATTCATTGCGAGTTGCGCACGCGCGGTATTGAGCCAGTAGCTGGCATCCTTCGGAGCGAGCTGGGTCGCCTGGCTGAACCGTGCGAGTGCCGCGTCGAACTGATTTGCGTTCATCAACAGCAGGCCTGCGTCCTCGACCAGCATAGGCTGCCCGGGCTGGGTCGCGAGCGCCTGATCGATTGCCGCATTCGCGCTCTTCAGGTCTCCGCTCGCGAGCGCGACTTGCGCCAACGCGAATTTCACCTCAGGGCCGGAACTCGGTCCCGCTGCCTCGAGCAGCGTGCGGGCACTGCCGTACGCCTTCGTGCGCATTAGCACGTCGGCCAACGCGAGGCGGACGGGCAGGGCCTCAGGATGTGCCTTCAGCGCCTCTTGCAGCCGACTCTCCGCCGCGCCCGTGTCGCCGGCGGCCTCGTCGAGCCGCGCGAGGTCGACCTGGGAGCCTACGTCAGCCGGATCAACCGCCAGTGATGCGCGAAACATCGCCCTCGCATCGTCGGTGCGACCCTGCGTCACGTAGTAGGAAGCCGCCAGGTCGAGCACACCTGGATCGCGGGGGTGCGCGGCAAGGAGTCGCGAGACTTCGGCTCCGGCCGCGTCGGGCCCCTGCGCACCCATCAAGGCTGCAATGAGCATCCGGTCGCGCCGCGGGTCACCGTTATCCGCGGTCTTCTGCAGCACGCCGAGTGCCTGCTGCGCCTGGCCCGCGGCAAGATACACCGCCCCCAGGTTCAGCAGCACCGTCTGGTCGTCAGGGTGCTCCTCCTCGCTGCGCTGCAGCGCCTCGATGAGCGCCTGCTTATCGCCCGTGCCGGTGGCAGCGGCGCCGTAGAGCGAGAGGAGCTGGGGGTCGAGGCTGGCGGTGGCGAGCGCCGGGCTGAGGACGTTGAGGGCCCCTTCGGGCTGCCCGAGCTTGAGCTGGACCTCGGCAAGGAGCTTACGCGCCGCGAGATTGTCGGGCGCATTCTCGACCACTTGCTGCAGCTGCTGTTGCGCCTGCTGCAGATCACCCCGCTGCAGCAGCGCCGCGCCCAGCACCAACCGCGCCTCGTTGTAGCCGGGAGCTTCCGCCACCACGCTCTCGAGCTCCGCGACGGCGCCCTGCAGATTCTTGCGAGCGATCTTCAGCCGCGCGTCCAACAGCACAGTGGCGGGCGACTGCGGATCGAGTTTCACGACCGCCGCTTCGCTGTCAGCGGCAGCCTTGAGATCACCTTGCGCCAGGCGCACCTGCGTCAGCGCCATCAGCGCCTTCACCCGATGAATCATCGGCTCCGCCGGCGGCATGCGCTGCAACGCAAGCGTGAGAGCGTTCTCGGCCGAAGCGTATTGTCCCTGCTGCTGCAGGATGAGCCCTTCGAGCAAGGGGGGCTCGCCGGATTTGGCGTCGCGCCGCATCGTCGCATCGAGCTGCTGCAATGCCGATGTCAATTTGCCCTGAGACGCCAGCGCTTCGGCGATCAGGTCCTGCGCCTCGGTCAGGTCCGGCTGCGAGGCAACGAGCGGCTGCAGCTTCGCGAGCGCCGCGTCGGGCTGGCGCAGCGCAAGCAGCGCGCGAGCGGTCATGAGCGTTCCATCGGGCTCCGGCAGCTGGATGGTGTGCTGTGCCATCGCATCGAGCAGCTGTTGCGGCTGGCCGCCCTCGACCCAAACGCGCGCGCGCAGCTCGTCGACGCTCGGGCCCTTGGCGCCCGCCGCCATCGCGTGCGTCACTCCGGAGGTCGCACCGGTGATGTCACCGGCGTCGAGGGATATTCGCGCGAGAAGGAGCCATGCCTGCGAATTGTTGGGCTGCTTCTGCACGACGATGCGCAGATCGACTGCTGCCGCCTGCCACTGCCCTGCCTGGATCTCCCGCTGGGCGCGCTCGAGTCGGTAGTGGGGTGTGAGCAGGACACCGCATCCGGCGATGAGCAGCGCTACGGATGCCACGCAAATCGATCCTGCTCGCGTCAACGACATACGTACCATTCAGAGCGGCTCTTGAGTTCAGCTCGAGTTCAGCTTGAGTTCAGCTTGAGTTCAGCTTGCGGGAGATTCCGATCTCCCGGAAATCGGCACCCCGATTCTTATGGGCAATATTACCAGTCCGCGGCGCAGAGCGCGCCGATTGCATGTCGATCAGATCGCGAACGCTGCGGCCCGGGCCGGAACTGTGTCGCAGTTCAAAGTCGGCTTCGGACCCGTGAAAAGACAGCACCGGAGCCGCTTGCGCGGCCCCGGCACGATCGTTCCATCACCACTCAGACTGACTGCGATTGCCGACGGCGCCGAGCCGTCCATCCAAGCGCAGCAAGACCCACCGCCATGAGAGCCAGAGTACCCGGCTCCGGCGCATCGATGCTGAAGTACTCCTGGCTGCTGGCTGACCGAGGTGTGTCATCGAGCGGCGTGTAGATATTCACCTTGGAGAAATCGCCCGGTGTGTCGCCGGCGACCGCCGCGACAGCATCGTCATAGTCGGTCACGGCAGCGTTGTAATCCGTCGAAGACAGGCCCGTCAGTGCACTCGGATCGAACACGGACCAGAGCGCATAGCTCTCCTGCTCCGCGGTCAGCTGTCCTGCGGGGAGGCTCTGGTTCTGGGCCGCGATCTGCTCCACGAGCCATGCCGCCGCCATGTAGTCCGCCGCCTGCTGCGCCGGGCTCGTGTCATGGAACATCACGGTGGTGTTCAGCGAGTTGGGCGACAGCGCGCTCGTGTTCGTGACCGTCGCCTGCCAGATCTGCCCCTGCCAGACGTCATCGTAGAAATCGTCGCAATAGATCGCGGCCGGCTTCGAGTTCGTGGAGTTGAACTGCGAGGCGTTGGTCAGGCCGGCCGGCCCGATCTTCGCATTGTAGGGCTCCGTGTAAATCCCGTTCAGCGACGCATTGTTGAGCCCCGTGAGCTCGATGGACACGACAGGGTTCGCCTGCGCGGCCAGCGGCACGAGGCACGCGCCCGTCAGCAGCCATCCCAGCACGATCAGATTTCTGTTCTTGCGCATCTCTCCACTCTGCGACCCACCGTCGCGTTTGATCCAAGTACCGAACCAATGCAAGTGCCGTGCACAGTCGAAAATTCGACCTAGAATCAACGAATTAGGTATTTCTACGGCCGTATTAGGTAAAACTACCGATGGACCGTGTAAGAGATTTCGACGAGAAGCGCGTCACAACTCCGCGACCGACACGTCTTATGTTTGATGTGTTATGTCAGGATGTCGCGGACGGCCTCCGGAGCGGCCGTGAAGTTGACCCTCCTGCGCACATACTGACGCCGAATGACAACACGCCGGCGTCTCGCGCAAATCACCGTAAAAAACAGCGATTCGGGACCATGCGCCGCGTGCGTTGCGGATTCATCGTCTCTGCGCGCCGACAAACAAAGCTCCTCCGGCGACGCAATATGTCGTCAGCGTCGAGCTAAGTCGCTGAAGAAGAAGGGAAATCAAATTTCGGCATAGCCGTTGCTCTGTCTCCGCAAGCGCCGCCTGCCCGGTTTCATCGCTTGCCCGGCCGCGGCGCCAGGGTAACGGAGGGTCATGGTGGGAAACTTACGAGCTCAGCTCGGTCGTGTGATTGGCGCCAGAGGATCGTGGATCGTTTGCTCGTTGCTGGTGGCTTCGAGCCTGCTTGCCGGATGCAATGACTCGAGCACAACGAGTGCTGCAGACGCAGCCGCGACGAGCGCACCCGGCGCCGTGGCATCGGATTCCATATCCAGGACCAGCACGTCGACAACCACGTCGTCCAGCTCTGCCTCAAGTCCGTCAACGTCCGTATCGCCCCCTGCGGCGACCGACAAGAGTGTCGATTTGACGTGGACGGCACCGACCGCGAACACGAACGGATCGGCGCTCACCGATCTGGCGGGGTACACCATCTACTACGGAACGAGCCCCACCTCGCTCACCCAGTCGGTCGACGTCCCGAATGCCGGCGCCACCGATCATGTCGTCCAGGGCCTGAACGGCGGGACGTGGTACTTCGCGGTGAAAGCCTATACCAGCGCCGGGCTGCAGAGCAGCTACTCGACCGTCATCAGCCGGACCATTACTTAAATCCCGGGCCAGAAATGACAATGCCGGGGCTGCTTGCGCAGCCCCGGCATTTTTACGTCACCAGCGAGTAAGGATGCTCGCTATCGGTATGCGTCAGACCGACGACTTCGCCTGCCGACGGCGCCGAGCCATGAAGCCCAGCCCGGCAAGGCCCATCGCCATCAGCGCCAGCGAGCCCGGCTCCGGCACTGATGCCTGGCCGATGTCGAACTCGAAGGCCGACAGCTTGGTCGTGTCGCTGAAGGTCAGGGAGGTGAAGGGGTTGAGGCCGGTGATGTCCACCGCGAAATTGGTCTTGCCGCTGTCCGAGCTCGGCAGTCCCGCGGCCGCCAGGATCATCGCCCCGTCGATCATGTTGCCGCCGCCGGTGACTACGTTGTAGCCCGCCGCGACGTCAGCAGTGCCCCACTCCAGCAGGATCGAGGTCTGCGGCGCCTTGAAGGTCACGGTGACCGAGCCGCCGTTCGACTGCGCGACCAGGTAGTTCGCCATCGAGTTGCCAGGCGCTCCAGCCGGGAACGGAGTCGTTGCCATTCCCGCGACCGAGCCACCATAGACGCCCGACGCATGGGGTGAGCCGCCGCTGAAGGTGATCGAAGCGATGTCGGCAAAGCCGGGATTGGTGATCGTCGTGCTGTTCTGCCAGCCGGCGGTCGTCGCGGTGCCGAGATTGAGAACCGCGAAAGTCGGTCCGGTAGTGGACGCGGAGATGATCGGGCTCGCGATCGCGGTGCCAGCCAGCACCGATCCTGCAGCAAGCGCGACCGCCAGCGTTCCTGTCTTGAATGCGTTCATTTTGAGTTGGCTCCAAATAGTGTCCGGCCTAATCTCTGGCCGCGCAGCAGATAAAGCAAAAACCAGGCCATCGTGATTTTAATTACTAAAATCATAAAGTTACGCACTTTCTGCAAACAGCGACATGAGCGTTTGTAAAAACCTTCGACACCTTCATTTGGCGCCCGGCGCGGAGGTCCTCTCCATCAGATCGTAAAGGGTCGGGCGGGTCACGCCGAGCAGTTCCGCTGCCTTCGAGATGTTCCCGCCGGTGATGGCGAGAGCACGCTGCACTGCGGCGATTTCGGCCCGCTGGCGCACCTCACGCAACGGCAGGATGTCCGCCTCCCCTACCGCCGGCGCCGGCTGCAGGTTCAGATCCTCAGCATTGACCATCTTTCCCTCCGCCATGATGGCTGCGGAGTTCACCCGATTCTCGAGCTCGCGGACGTTCCCGGGCCAGGAATACGCCTCGATCGCGCCGACCGCATCCGGTGAGAGCTTCAGCAGGGGCTTGCTGTTGCGCCGGCAGGCCTGCTGCAGCAGGTAGTTGGCGATCAGTACCGAATCGGAGCCGCGCTCGCGCAGCGGCGGAATGGTCACCGTGACCTCACTGATGCGGTAGAAAAGATCCTCACGGAAGGCCTTCTCGGCTATCGCGACTTTCAGGTCGCGGTGGGTTGCGGCGATGATGCGCACATCCACCTGGATCACTTCGCGTCCGCCGACGCGCTCGATCGCGCGCTCCTGCAGGAAGCGCAGCAGTTTCGATTGCAGCGCCAGCGGCATATCGCCGATCTCGTCGAGGAAGAGCGTGCCGGTGTCCGCGGTCTCGATCTTGCCGATCGTGCGCTTCACGGCACCCGTGAACGCGCCGCGCTCGTAGCCGAAAAGCTCGCTCTCGAGCAGATTCTCCGGTATTGCCGCGCAGTTGATGGCCACCATGGGCTTCGAGGCCCGGTCGCTCAGGCTGTGAAGCGCCTGGGCGAGGCGCTCCTTGCCGGTGCCACTTTCGCCGAGCAGCAGCACCGTGGCCTGGGTGGGCGCGAGCTTCTGAATCAGGCGGGATACCTTGCCCATTGCCTCGCTCGCGCCGATCACGCCCTGGAGAGCCTCGGAGGAGCGGGCCTCGGCGAGGCGCGCGTTCTCGGCCTCGAGCTGGTAGATCAGGTGTGCCCGATCGACGATGAGGGACAGCACCTGGGTGTCGACCGGCTTCTGGCAGAAGTCGTATGCGCCCAGCCGGATGGCACGCAACGCGTGCTCGCGCCCCTCACGGCCCGTGACGACGATGATCTTCGTGCGCGGTGCCACGTTCAGGATCTCGCTGATGGTGGCGAACCCCTCCTCGACTCCGTCCGGGTCCGGGGGCAGGCCGAGGTCCTGCAGCACGATCGCCGGCTCGAAGCGCCGCAGCGCGTTCAACGCGTCCGCGCGGGTCGAAGCGCAGTCGACCTCGAACTGATCCAGCGCCCATTTGAGCTGGCGCTGCAGCCCGGGGTCGTCTTCGACCACCAATAATCTAGTTCGCTTGGAGCTCATGTCCTCTCGCGGCTGCCGCGACCAGCGCCGGCGCCAGTGGAAGCCGGATCACGAATTTCGTGCCCTTGCCGGGTGCGCTCTCGACCTCGACTCCGCCGCCGCACTTGCGCGCGAACTCGCGGGCCTGGTAGGCGCCGATGCCGAAGCCCTGCTCCCCCTTGGTGCTGTCGAAGGGGCGGAAGAGCCGGTCGCGAATGAACTGCTGATCCATGCCGCAGCCGGTGTCCACCACTTCGAGGATCGCCTGCTGGCCGACCTGGCCAACCGATACGGTAACTGATCCCTCCTGCGGTGTCGCCTGCTGCGCGTTGCGGATCACGTGCTCCAGCACTTGCAGCAGCCGGTCGCGATTGACGATCACCTCGATGCTGCGATCGCGGACCTGGAGCGATGGCCTGGGCGCGGCATCCGCGCAGCGCCGCACAGCTTCGGCGCAGATCTCATTGAGATCGGCGCGGTGCGCCCTCTCCTCGGAGAGCACACCATTGCGCAGCTCATCCATCAGGCGGGTCATCCGCTTCACCGAGTTGTCGATCGTCAGGATCGCATCGTCGAAAAATTCCGGATTGCCGCGATGGCGGCCGGCGTTCTGCACCACGAGCGCCTGCTGTGCGATGAGATGCCGCAGGTCATGCATGATGATCGCGGACATCCGGCTCATTGCCTCGAACTGATGCGCCTCGGCGAGGCGCTTGGCCGCCTGCTCGAAGGCGAGGAAGCTCGCCACCTGGCGGCCGGCGGCGCGCAGCAGATCGATCTCCTCCCAGGTCAGCGGCGTGTCCGCGAGCGGATGCGCGATGGCCACGAAGCCGATCAGCGAGCCCTCGCAGATGAGCGGCGCGACCAGCCACATCCGCTCACTCGCCAGCATCCACGACGGTGGCGCGACCGGGGGCTTGCTGCCCAGCGGATCGCGCGCCTGATCGAGGTCGTAGATCCACTCGTGCTGCAGCAGGTAGTCGAAGAACTCCCCTGCTCCGGCCTCGCGCGGTGCATCGGGGGGCGCCAGCTCGCCCCCGGCCGGGACATAAACCCCCACTGCATCCCGCAGCCAGAACCCACCGCTCGGCGCATTCATGAAGCCGGCCATCACCTGCACGATCCGCTCGTACACCGGTGTCTCGTCCGCCTCCGAGAGCGCACGCGTGAGCTTTTGCCACTCGGTGCGGTAATCGTAGCGGTACGGAAAGAAGTGCTTGGCGATGGTCACGCGCGACCAGGCGCGAAACTGATCCGAGAGCACCGCCACCGCCAGCACCAGAATGCCGGCCGTGAGGAAGAGGAGCTGACCCGCCGCACCCCACGTGCCACCGAACTGACGGACGTAGTAGCTGCCCAGCGCCATGACGAGCACGTAAATCGACGTCCCGAGGAGCGTCGCATTGAAGAAGACGATGCGCGGCGAGAGAAAGGCGGCCGACTCCCACCGTGGGATCCTGCGCAACGAGACGGCCAGGAGACCCGCGGAGAGGACATTGACGAAGCCTCGGGCCAGCCAGAAGTCCTTCGCCGCGCTGCCGTGCAGCATCGCCACGGAGAAGAGAGCGAGATCCCAGGCGTAGTTGAGGCCGATGCCGAGCCAGAGGTATTTCAGTTGCCAGCGCTGTGCAGCGCGTGTGTTGCGCGCGACCTGCTCCACCAGCACCAGGCCGCCGATCGCCAGGAAGAGGCCTCCCCACAGCCAATCGCGCTGCAGATAGAGCGAGAGAGTGGCTCCCGACTGCGGAATGAGCGAGGCGGTGGCCGCCGCGACGACGGCCATCACCAGAGCCCCGGTGAGGCGTTGCGCCGCCTGAGCCGATTGCGAGTCGCCCGGGCGGCTCAAGCACCTGAGAAGCACCAGCGCCCAGGCGAGGTCACGCAGGTATTCGATGGCGACGAAGAGCCCGACGGCGATCGGGACTCCGGCCTCCTGCGCGACGCTCACCAGGGCCCAGGCGACCTGCGCGCTCAACGCGGTCGCGAGGCCGGCGCCCGTCAGGCGCCGACGCCACAGGGTGAGGCAAGCAGCGAGCAGGAGGGCGGAAGCCCCCGCGGATAGGAAATACCCGAACACGGACGCGATCGTAGTTCAACCGCGCCTGGATTGCTCCTTAGGGGACGATCTTCCGGACTTCGTCGTTGACGTTATCGCCGATGAACAGGTTGCCGGAGGCATCTATCGCGATGCCGTATGGATAACTGAACTGGGCGGCGCTCGCCGCTCCGTTCGTGTTGCCCGGAACTCCCGTGCCGGCAAAGGTCGTGACCACGGCGCCCGCTGCGATCAGCCGGATCTCCGAATTACTGGTGTCTGCCACGAAAACATTACCCAGTGAATCAACCGCTATTCCCGCGGGGAGATTGAACGTTGCCTGATTGCCCGTGCCATTGGCGCTGCCGGTGGCCCCGGTGGAGGAGCCCGCGAGCAGGCTCACGGTGTCGGCGGAGTTGATTTCGCGAATCTCGTTGTTGTCGCGATCGGCCACGTACACGTTACCCGAGGAGTCAACCGCAACAGCGAAGGGGTCGTGGAACTCCGCCGCGGTGCCGTTGCCATTCAGGCGCCCCGCGGTGCCGTTACCCGCCCAGGTCGTCACATTGGCGCCCGGCATTGTGATCTTCCGGATCTCGTTGTTGCCGGAGTCGGCCACCCATAGGTTGCCCTGCGAGTCTATGGCGATGCCGGCGGGGGCACTGAAGGTGGCGGAGGTCCCCGCCGCGTCGTGGTTGCCGATGGCCCCGGTGGGTGAGCCCGCAAGCAGGGTAACTTGCCCAGAGCTGATCTCGCGGATCTCATTGTTACTCTCATCGGCGACGTAAACATTGCCCGCGGAATCCACCGCCACACCGGTCGGCTGGAAGAAGGTGGCCACGGTCGTCGCCGCCCCGTTGGCATTACCGCTAGCCCCGGTGGGCGAGCCCGCGAAGAGGCTGACCGCCCCGCTCGGAGTGACCTTGCGGATGTCGTTGTTGCCGTACTCGGCCACATACACGTTGCCCGATGAATCCACGGCAACTCCAGCCGGCGCGCTGAACGTCGCGACATTCCCCGCGCCATTGTTATTGCCCTGGGCGCCCGTGCCGGCGAGAGTGCTCACCATGACGCCCGACTCGACACAGGCGATCGCCACCGAAGTGACATTGGCAGACGCGGTGCCCGTATTGGAGCTGGGAGTGCAGCTCTCTCCGGTGGGCTGGGTGGCGACCGTCACATCATAGGTGGCCCCGCTCTTGATCGCAGTGGAAAAGGCAAACGTCGTCGCACCGGCAGCAACCGTCAGCGTATCCCCGCCATTGTCATCCAGCGTCAGGCCCGATTCCGTGAGGCCGCTGATCGTGCCGCCGATGGTGTAAGTAGGCGTTGCACCGCAGGAGACCGCCACCGAAGTGACGTTGGCCATTGCAGTGCCGGTGCCGGAACTCACGGTGCACAACTCTCCGTTGGGCTGCGTGGCGACCGTCACAGCGTACGCGGCCCCGCTTGCGAGTGCCGTGGAGAAGGTGAATGTGGTCGCGCCGGAGGCAACCGTCAGCGTATTCCCGCCATTGTCATTCAGCGTCAGCCCCGACGCCGCCAGGCCACTGACCGTGCCGCCGATGGTGTAAGTGGTGGGGGGAGGTGTGCCACCGCCACCGCCACCACCTCCGCCTCCTCCTCCCCCGCCGCAGGCGGTCAGCATCACAGCGGCAAGGGCACAGGTAATCGCACGGCCGACCATTACGAGGAGAGAGCGGGGATGGCGCACATCAGACTCCGATGTCATACAAAAGTCTTTCGAGGGTACCCCGGCGGCAGAGACTCCGCCACCCTCAAGCTCGCGACCGTGAGCAAACGGCGACGTTCCCTGCGGTTACTGTCGAGAGTCTTTACAGTGACTCGAGGGCGGCCTTCATAACCGATTGATACTCCTAACACTCTTGCCGTGGCACGAAGCTTGCTGTTCTCTTTACATAAGTAGATTTCAAACCCGGGACGGGTTTACTTCGACGGCCCCTTCGGGGGCCGTTTTCTTTTGTGCCTACAATGTCGCGCATGGATAGTCCCGTACGCGCCCCGAGCAGCGCACCCGCCGCGGTGCAAGTGAATGCGTTCACCGTCGACGTCGAGGACTACTTTCATGTAGCCGCCCTCGCCTCCGCGATCTCGCGTGACAGTTGGCCGCAGCGCGAATACCGCGTCGAGCGCAACACCGAGCGCCTGCTGGAGCTGCTGGCGGAGCGTGATGTCCACGGGACTTTCTTCGTGCTGGGCTGGGTGGCGGAGCGATCCCCGGGACTGGTGCGCAGGATCGCAGCCGCGGGCCACGAGATCGCCTGCCACGGCTATTCGCACGAGCTCATCTACCGTCAGTCGCGGCAGGTATTCCGCGAGGAGACCGCGCGCGCCAAGGGCATGCTGGAAGATGCCATCGGCCGGCCGGTCCTGGGCTATCGCGCCGCGAGCTTCTCCATCGTTCGCGATTCACTCTGGGCGCTCGATGATCTGATCGATCTCGGCTTCCGCTACGACTCCTCCATTTTCGCCATCCGGCACGACCGCTACGGCATTCCGGACGCATCGCCTTTGCCAGGCAAAGTCACCGCCCCCTCGGGCCGCTCCATCCTGGAGTTCCCGATGGCGCCAGCGAATTTCTTCGGCCTCAAGATCCCGGTGACGGGCGGCGGCTACTTCCGCATCTTTCCCTACCGCCTGACGCTGGCGGGCCTCAGGCAGATCAACGCCGCCGGCAGGCCGTTCGCCTTTTATCTCCACCCGTGGGAGATCGATCCCGGCCAACCCCGCATCTCAGTGGGAACTCTCTCGCGGTTCCGTCATTACACCAATCTGTCGCGCTGCCAGGAGCGCCTGCGGCGCCTGCTGACAGAATTTGCGTTCGCTCCCATGGGCCGGATATTCGCCGCGATTTGACTTAACTCCGTAACACTGTTACGGGGTGTGCTTGAGCGTCGCAAGTCGCCGACAAACAAGCAGTTACGCGCGATATGTGACTACCTTTTCACCTTAATCCGACTATAATGTGACCCGCTTCTCAGGGTGGTGGCCTCCCTGGGGTCAGGTAGCACAAGCAAGTCAGGACTAAAAAAATATGTTGGCCTCGGGATTAGGTAATAAAGCGATGAGTACACGATCAGATTCCATTCTGCCGCCTCTCATCATCGAGCGGCGCGCGCCACGCGCGCAGGCGAGGGAGAGCACGGCCACCATTCCGCCCCGTGAGCGGATGACCCGCAAACGTACGGCGTCCTGGGACCCTTATGAAGTCTGGAGAACGCGCGTAAAGACTCCAAGCAGCCCGGAGTGACCCGGTCGATGGCGCACGCATAACGTGCGCTGCGTCACACCACGAATCTGCCGATCAGGGATAGGAGGACGCGCAGTCTAGACTGCGCGCCGTGAGCGCACTCGAGCCGACCTCGCCCCTCGCCATCGCCGCGGAGAAAAAGCGGGCGCGGCTGAGCCTCTCGGCACGCACCTGCGTCCTCGTCCTCGCCCTCTTCGCCGAGAAGTTCCTCCTCAACGGCTTCGTCAACTTCCGCGCGGCGCAGGCCGCGACCGGCCTCGCCACGGCGGTGCGGCTCATCCAACATTTCGGATTCCGCTTCGCCGTCTCCTTCGCCATCGCGCTGGCGCTCTTCGTGTACGTGCGCGGCGATGCCACCCTGGCCGCGGTCAACGAGAAAGCGCGCGGCGCGCCGGTTCGATTGCGCTGGCTGGCGCTGCATGTGGTGCTCCTCGTTCCGATCGCTGCCGTGCTCTACAACTTTTACGGCACCCATGGCGTGCACCTGCCGTTCGCCCTGCTCGCCGCCGCGGCGCTGGCGCTGACAATGCTTTCCGTGGCAGCGCTCTTCATGGGGCTCGCGCCGTGGCGCATATGGCGGGACGGCGTAACCGCGGTCGGCCACCGGTGGCTCTATGCCCTGGGAGCGGCTCTCGCCGCGACCGTGGCGATCGTCCTCAGTCAGCAGCTCTGGGTTCCGACGGCGCAGCTCACATTCGATCTCGTGCAACTCGTGCTGAAGCCCCTCCTGCCGACGTTGCGGGCCGATCCGGCGACGCGGGATCTCTATGCGCCGCACTTCGCAGTCGGCATCGACCCGATCTGCTCCGGTCTCGAGGGGATGGGCCTCATCATCGCGTTCTGCGCCGCGTGGCTGGTCTTCTTCCGGGACGAGTACCGCTTTCCGCGCGCGCTGCTGCTCATTCCGGTGGGCGTTGCGATCCTCTTTGCTCTGAACGTCCTTCGCATCGCCGTTCTCGTCCTCATCGGCAACGCCGGCCATCCCGCCATCGCGGTATTCGGCTTCCACTCGCAAGCCGGCTGGATCAGCTTCAATGCCGTTGCCTGCGGACTCGTCTTCGTCAGCCGGCGCAGCCGCTGGCTCAACGCCGCGGCGGTGGAACGGATGAGCCTGGCCACGGCCGGCGCGAATCCGACTGCGAGTTATCTCGCACCCTTTCTGCTCGTCCTCGCGGCAGGGATGCTTTCCCGTGCCAGCTCGGGACGCTTCGAGACCTGGTACGCGCTGCGGCTGCTTGCGGGAGGCGCGGCGCTTGCCGTGTACTGGCCGCGATTGCGCGGGCTGGACTGGCGCTTCTCCTGGCGGGCCGGCGCCGCGGGCGGCGCGGTCTGCGCGCTCTGGCTGGGGGCCAGTCATCTCCTGCTGCCGCCGCAGACCATGCCGGCCGCCCTGGTCGCGATGTCCGCCTCGAGCCGCGCGCTGTGGATCGCAGGCCGCATCGCCACTGCCGTACTCGTGGTGCCGCTCGCCGAGGAGTTGGCTTATCGCGGCTATCTCCTGCGCCGCCTCGTGGCGGCCGATTTCGAGTCGGTATCGTTTGCGGACATCGGCTGGATCCCGGTGCTCGTCACCGCCATCGCCTACGGAATTCTCACCGGGCCGCTGTGGCCGGCCGGCATGGCCGCCGGGATCGTGTTCGCGATGCTGTTGACCCGCACCCGGCGCATGGGAGAAGCAGTCGCGGCGCACGTCCTCGCCAATGCGCTGCTCTGTGCTGCCGTGCTCCTTTGGCAGCAGTGGCAGCTCTGGTGAGCAGCCGCTTGACATAACACGCTGTTCGAAAGTGAGCGGGTTCACATTTCTTATGGCAGTCTGTTTGCAATTGGCGACAGGGTCGATATGATAGTCATGCGTGCTGGTCCGGGAGTTGGGCGAGACACGCGCTGGATTTGCTTGGAGCAAGGGGAATAAGAACATGTACAAGCTTCTGGGAGTGCTGGCTCTCTCCATTTCAGCCACGGCTGTGGCATTCGGCGCCGCCAGAGTCAGCGCGCCGGAGCTCGACCCTGCAAGTGCGATCGCGGCATTGACCCTCCTCTCCGGTGGTGTCGCCGTTCTTCGCAGTCGCCGGCGTCGGGGCAAACCGGAATAGTTTCTTAGAAAAACAGACCGCAAGGTCGGCCGGACGATGAAGGAACCGCCACGATGTTGAAGTCTCTCGCCATTGGTTTGCTGTCATTGACCGCGACGGTCTCGACCGCGGCACTCGCAGGCACCACCAGCCCGGCCCCCGCCGGTAACGGCCTCGGGATCCTGTGCTACATACTGCCGTTTCTCTGTGCGCCTCAGCCTGGCCCTGGCGGCCATGTAACGTCCGCACCGGAAATCGACCCGGCGAGCGCGGCCGCGGCGCTCACTCTGCTCGGCGGCGGCCTCGCCGTGCTGCGCGCGCGCCGCTACCGCAAGCCCGACAAGAAAGACTCCTGAGAGCCTGACACCCGCGGCCGGCGGCAGCGCCGCCAGCTGATGCTGGCGCGTCTCACGCCGGTCGCAAACTCTCTTCTTCGGCTGTGCCCGGGACGGCGCGCAGCTCCTGCCTGGCGTACAGCTCTTCACTCAGCACGTTCTCGAGCACTTCGCGCGGGCCGCTGCGGCTGAACGTGTGATCGGCGCTGTCGATGATCACGATGCGGCAGCGCTCGCCCAGGCGCTTCATCATCGACCCGGCCTCTATTTTCAACAGATCGAGCCCGGGCTCGCCGCGCGCGAACACGAACACCACGCGAATCCCGCTCGATATGACATCGTCGAGCTCGCGTCCCAAGTCGCGACGCAACCGGATGCCGACCGCCCGCGCCGCGTCGCGCAGCTTCGATTTCAACTCGACCGCCGGGCGGCTCAGATAGACCCTGACGATGCGCCAGATGTTGACCTGCCCCGTCATGAAACGTCGCCACGCCCACGCCGAGAAGATGCGCTGGCGGTAGAGGCCCGGGTTGCGCATCGTTTCCGTGGCCTGCAGCGCCTTGACCAGCGACATGCTCTCGTCCCAGTAGAAATTCCCGATGTTGACCATCAGTATCCGCTTGACCGGCAGGCCGGCGACGGCAGCCCGCAGCGCGTGGTACGCCCCGGAGCAGACTCCCACCAGGTTGATCTCCCGGATCTCATGGCGCTCGAGCAGAAAGTCGCTGGCGGCGCGGATATCCGCGAGCGCGTCCGGTGAGAATACCTCGTTGTCCACCCGTCCGGCGCGGGTGGGGCTGTCCCCAAGCCCGGCGATATCCAGCCGCAGCACATAGTAGCCGCGACGTGCCCAGCGGCGGGCGAGGGAGACATACATGCGGCTCGCGCCCATGTGGTAGTCCGCCCCGATGTTGAGCAATATCACCGCGCGGCGGCGCTTCTCGTCGCGATCCGGAGCCGCGACGATGCCGAACACCGCCTGGTCCTGGCCGAGGAACACGCAGCGCTCGGTAATGGAATCATCGGGATCGTTGCCCTCACCTTGCAGTGCGATCTCAGCGGGGGCGGCATCGGCATTGCGCGCGCCAGCCGGCACCTGGGCCGGTGTTCGATCCCGAAGTCGTTGCAACCACGCGCCGGTCGCTCGCAGCATCTCTTCGGACCGCACCGCGAACTGAGGTGCCGTCATCATCATCTCGACGAAGCCCGGCAGAGCCTGATATTCCATCCTGGCGCCGGCGCTCAGCGCCTGCGACCAGGCTCGGGCGACCGGCAGATCGCCGCGATCGATGACCAACACGTCGGCAACGGTCGGGGCGAGCGCACCGCTCGCGTCGGCCTGCGACAGGCTGGCGAGGCTTGCCGCGGAGAGTGAGTAACCGCTGACTTCCATGCCGCCCGCGCCGGCGCCCGCGGACTCGACTGGCTTCGCGCCGGCGGCGGGAGCGCCCTGGGCCGCGGCATCGGCCGCCAACTGCAGCGTGCGGATTTCCCGCAGGTATCGCTTGCCGCTCAACACTGGCGCAACCAGCGCCAGGGCGTCCACCGGACACTGTCGACTCGCGAGAACGGCCAACAGCGCGCCCAATCGGAAGCCGAGCAGGCACACGCGAGAGACGCCCGTCAGACGGCGCAGCTCCGCCACGGCGTTCGCGATATCGCGCGTCCAGAGCTCCACCTGCCCCACGGACGGGTCGATGTCGACGGAGTCCCCGGTCCCGGCGTAGTCGAACCTCAGAACCGGCATGCCGAGCGCCGCGGCCGCATCGGCGAACGCGCGCACGGAGCGGTGGGCGCACAGCGCCTCGTAGCCGAACGGCTTGCAGACCACGACACCCCAGCCGGACGTGTCGCCGGCCGGATGGTGCAGCCACCCGAACAGCTGGTGCTCGCCCGAGGGAAAATAGATCGGCTGATGCGGGCCCGAGGGTCCGCCGGTATCAGCCCCGCCGATCGCAATCGCGTTCATGTCAGGCCGGCACGAAGAGCTCGACGTAGGAGGTGATACGCCCGTCCCGCGTCTCGACCATGTCGACGAGCTCGGTGGCGACACTTGCGCCGGTGATTCTGGAGTCGATGATCGCCCGCCACTGGACCGCGGCCCGCGGGCTCTCGATCACCATCGATGCAATCTCGTAGCGGCTGATCCGGAAGCTCTTCACCAGCACGCTCAGCCAGGTGCGAATTTCCCGCTCGCCGCTGGCCGCGATGGATATGGGCTTGCCATCGCTGGAGCCTTCGATCTTGAAAACGGCGTCGGCCGTGAAGAGGACGCACAGCCGGTCGAGGTCGCCGGCGGCCCGGGCGGCGTAAAGCTCGCCGAGCAGGCGCTCGATTCTGGGACGCTCAGTCATGACTCAATGGAGCAGCGTGCGGATGTCCGCACCGATCAGGCGATAAGCTTCGGCAACATAGGGAATGACCGCGCCGAGGCCGTAGAAGAGATGGATCATACCGGGATGGCAGCGGTAGCTCGTGGGGACTCCCGACTGCTCGAGCCTGTTGGCGTACGCCGCGGCCTCGTCCCGCAGCGGATCACACTCGGCGCTGTGGATACAGGCCGGCGGCAGTCCCGTGAGGCGCGGCGCCCGCAGCGGCGATACCCGGGGATCGTCGGCATCGCCCCCGGGCGCGAGGTAGTTCCTCAAATCGTGCTCCAGGGTTTCCCGATCGAGCAGATAGCCGGCGGCAAAGGTCTCCCGGGAGGGGGTCGCGCCGCGGTAATCGAGAATCGGACAGAGGAGGAACTGCAGCGCCAGCCGTGGCCCGGGCATCCCGGACAGGTCCTGGCAGACCGCGGCAGCCAGCGTCGCGCCGGCGGATTCGCCGCACACCGCGAGACGCTCGGGGTCCAAAGCCAGCTTCTCCACATGATCCGTGATCCAACGTGTCGCCGTGCAGGCGTCTTCTACGGCAGCCGGGAAGCGCCATTCGGGTCCCAGCCGATAGTCTACCGACAGCAGCCGACAGCCGCTCGCGTTCGCGAGCGCGCGGCAGATCCCATCGTGCGTGTCCAGACTGCCTGCCACCAGGCCGCCACCATGAAAGAAGACGAGCCCGGGCAGGACCGGCGAGCGCGGCGCGGCCGGCGTATAGATCCTGATGCGGATGGCGCCGCCGGGTCCGGGAACGAGGCGCTCCTCGACGGCGGCAACCGACTCCGGCTCTCCGCCGAGACTCAACAGCCGCTCCAGGGTCGCACGGCGCTCCGCGACGCTCAGCTCGCCCGTGCTGCGTGGCGCTGAAGCCGCCAGCCGGTCGAGAAAGCGCCTGACATGTGGATCGAGTGCCACGGGATCGGCAGCGCCCTACAGCCCGAGCGCGCGTCTCGTCGGGGCCGGCCAGCGGGCAGTATCGATGCCGTGAACGCAGAAGAGCGCCACTACCAGCCGGTCCATGCCGAAGGCGACACAGGCGGTGTGCGCCGGCTCACCCTGCGCATCGCGCATGTCCCAGGTGACACCGAAGTGATCGCGGTGATAGTTGAAGCTCATGCACGCGGTCGGGGTCGCGCCGTCGTGATAGGGGATCAGCAGCTCGAACTTCAGGGACTGCTGCCTCTGGGCCACGGCCATCACCTGGCCGACGCGGCCGAAGAACGGGTCGTTGGCGACATCCAACCGGCACGGCAGCCCGAGCTCGGCGGCGAGCTCCTGAGCGCGGGCCATCCACTGCTCGCGATAGGCCTGGATCGCCTCGGGCGAGCCGATGCGCACGAACTCGCGCATGCGAAAGGACTGCAGGCGGTCGAGCGCGCGCGAGGGCTCGCGGCGGAAGCAGTCCGCCTCGACATCGAACAACCAGCCGTTCTGCGGCAAGGGTCCGCGCGCCGCCGCGATGGGGTAGATCGGATAGCAGGCCGCCGGCGAGAGCACCAGGTCGGAGGGCGAGAGCGCCTGCGTCCAGTCGCCGCCCGCCTCGTGTGTGTCCGCCGCCGCGCGGATCTCCGCCTGCGTACCATGCAACGCGCAGACACAACCGAGCAGGTTGGGAAAACTTTTGAGATATCCGGATTTCTCGAGCTGCGCGCGGCTCATCACCGGGGGGAAGCGCACCACCTCGGCGCCCGAGGGGCGGTTTCGTGAGACAAACGCCTCCAGTCCCTCCAGCACCTCCGTGTAGAGTCCGCTGCGCCCGTAGACGCCGTCAACGCCCAGAGGGCGAAACAACGCTGTCCAAACCGCTTCAGTGGCATCCGACCCCATGGACGCTGATCTCTGCTGTTCTGAGCTTCCCATCCTACGCTTTCTGCTTACTCGCTGACAGTCGTTGCAATGGGCGCCATCAGAGACGTGGTGGCGAGGCTGGCAAGGATGCGGTCGTTGTTGATCATGAGCGGTGAGGAGAGCACGTCCCGCAGCTGCCGCTCCACGGTGAAATCGCCGTCGGTACGGTAGCCCGAGAGACCGCAAACCCGCAGCGCCGTCAGCACCGTTGCCAGCGCGAGCTCCGAGGCCTCGACCTTCGTGAGGGTGATCTGCGACTGGAACTCCAGGGAGTCGAGCGCCGCCGGATCGTCCATCCGACTCTCGTAGGCCCGCAGCGAGCTCCCGATCATTCCGCGCAGCGTTTTCAAAGTAGCGAGCGCTCGCGTCAGCTGCGCTGCTCCGGGAGGCATCTGTCCGGCGCTCTTGCGCGCTGCGATGCGGACGAAGGCCTGCGCGCGGGCCGTGGCGGCCGCGGCGATGCCCGTCCAAACCGAGCCCCACAGCAGATGCGCGAACGGCACCATGGTGCGCGCATGAATCGACTCGTAGGGCACCGGCAGGATCTGATCTTCCGACCCGGTAGCCCGCAGGGTGTAGCCCTCGCTGCACGTGCCACGCATCCCGAGAGTGTTCCATCCCTGGAGCGGTGTCAGGGTGTAGTCCTCTTTCAGAAAAGCGATCAGTACCTGATCCGCCGCGTCCGCGTCCGCGGCGCGGCGCGCGGTCGTCACGATGCCGTCGGCATGGGCCCCATAAGAAATAACGCTTGCCTGCCGCAGCAGGCTGATCCGCCCTTCCTGGCGCTCGACGGCGGCCTCGCTGGCGCGTACGTTGCCGCCGCCCTGCCCCTCGGTCGTGGAGGAAGCCAGCAGGAGCTGCTCGGCGCAGAGCCGTCGCAGCAGCTTCTCGATGGCGGCGCTCTCCTGCCGGTGGCGCACCAGGCACCCTACCTTCACCTGGTGCATCGCATAGATCATCCCCGTGGAGGAGCACGACTGCGCCAGCCGATAACAGACGTCGGCGAGCTCGCGTACTGACACTCCCTCGCCGCCAAGCGCGCGCGGCACGAAAATGCCGAGCAGGCGCTGCCGCTTGATGGCCGCGAAAGCCTCGGCCGGGAAACGGGAGGCGCTATCCACCTGGCCCGCATGCTGGGCCGCGACCTTCGCGGCAGCCGTGCTTCGCTCGGTGGGGGGTGAGACAGAGGAGTCGTTCACGCAGGCCATCCCGTTAGTCAGGTTGTATTTCTTTCCAGACGCGCCGGCGCGGCGGCTTCCGGAACGGCTGTCGATAATGGCGAATTAATGCCACAAGCGCCATCGGCCCGCCGGACCGGGGTCACATATTTGGTCACACCGGGGGGACGGGAGAATCGCGGCCCAGGTATCATGGTGGCGGCATGAGTATTACAGTCGCAGATCAAGAAGCCTCGGCCCCCAATCCCCGTGAGCGGCTGCTCGGCCTCATTCGCCGGATCATCGGGTCGCCGGCCGCGAATCGTCCCCTGGCGGTCGACGCGCGCCTGAACGAGCTCGGCATCACCTCCATCAAAATGGTGACCCTGATGCTGGCGATCGAGGCGGAATTCGATCTCACCATCCCGCAGTCCGAGATCACCCCGGAGAGCTTTGCCACCGTGGCGTCGCTGGAGGCACTGGTGGAGCGCATCAAACCCGGCGCCTAGGGGCGGTCGGCCGCGGCCAGCGCCTGATCGAGATCGGCGAGGATATCGTCGATGTGCTCGATGCCGATGCTGAGGCGGATGGTTTCCGGACCGATTCCCGCCAACCTCTGCTCCTCGGGCGACATCTGCCGGTGCGTGGTCGAGGCGGGATGGCAGGCGAGTGACTTCGCATCCCCCAGGTTGACCAGGCGCTTGAAGAGCTTGAGCGCGTCATAAAACTTCGTGCCGCCGTCATAGCCGCCGCGGATCGCGAACGTCAGCAGCGAGCAGGTCCTGCCCTGCAGATACTTCTGCACCAGCGGGTAGTACGGACTGTCACGGAAGCCGGCGTAACTCACCGCGGCGACACGCCGATCGGCGCGCAGGAATTCCGCCACGCGCCGCGCATTCTCGACGTGCCGCTCCATCCGCAGAGCCACCGTCTCGATGCCCTGCAGCAGCAGGAAAGCGCTGAGCGGTGACAGCACGGAGCCCATGGTCCGCTGGAAGACGCTGCGGCAGCGGCCGATGTAGGCAGTCGGCCCGAAGTGGTCGGTGTAGACGAGGCCATGATAGGACTCGTCCGGTTGCGTCAGCATCGGGAAGCGCGCGGCGTGGTTTGTCCACGGAAATCTGCCGCTGTCGATGATGACGCCCCCCAGGGTCGTGCCGTGGCCGCCCAGGAACTTCGTGAGCGAGTGCAGCACGACGTCCGCGCCGTAGTCTATCGGCCGGACGAGGATCGGGGTCGGCACCGTGTTGTCGACGATCAGAGGTACGCCCGCGCGGTGCGCCACCTCCGCCAACGCCTCGATGTCGCAGACATTGCCCGCGGGGTTGCCGACCGTCTCGCAGAAGACCGCCCGAGTGTTCTCGTCGATGAGGGCGGCAAGAGACTCCGGGCGATCGTCCTTGCCGAACCGCGTTCGAATGCCAAACTGCGGCAGGATGTGGGCGAAGAGCGTATGCGTGGTCCCGTAGAGCTGCGGCACCGAGACGATGTTGCGGCCGGCCTCCGTCACCGCGAGCACCGAGAAGTGCAGCGCCGCCTGTCCGGAGCTCACGCACAGCGCCTCCATGCCACCCTCGAGCTGCGCCATGCGCTGCTCGAGCACCTCGGTGGTGGGGTTGCCGATCCGCGTATACCGGTAGCCCTTGGTTTCGAGGTTGAAAAGCGCCGCGCCATGCTCGGCGCTGTCGAATGAGTACGCCACGGTCTGATAGATGGGGACCGCAACCGACTTGGTCGCGGGGTCGCAGTCGAAGCCGCCGTGCAGGGCTATGGTCTCGGGTCGCATCTGCCTTCTTCAGGTTGTGTTGCCGGCATCCACGGTGAGCGTGATGCCAGTGACGTTACGTGCCTCTTCGCTCATCAGGTAGGCAACCGCGGTGGCCACATCCTCGGGTCCTACCATGCGGCGCAATGCGCTGCGGCCGATGATCCGGTTGCGGTCATCCTCGTCGAGCTCCTGCGTCATGTCCGTGTTGACGAACCCGGGCGCAACCGCATTCACCGTGATGCCGAGCGGGCCCACCTCGCGGGCCAGCGAGCGCGTGAACCCCTCGAGCGACGCCTTGGTGGCGGAGTAGGCTGACAGCGCCTTGAAGCCGTTCGTGGCCACTATGCTCGAGATGCTGACGATGCGGCCGCCGCGCGCTGCCATCATGGAGCGCAGCACGTACTTGGTCAGAACGAGCGGCGCCAGCGTGTTCAGGCGCACCAGCGACTCGACATCCCGGTCGCGCATCATGGAAAGCAGGCCGCCCGTCCCGAGACCCGCGTTGTTGACCAGCCCGTAGATCGGCCCGGTGTCGCGCTTGAGCTGCGCGACCATCCCGCAGATGGCCGCGGTGTCGGCCAGATCGAAGGCCCGAAAGAGCAGCCTGTCGGGATACGCCTCCATGGCCTTGCGCAGCTCTTCGGTTTTTGAGCGCGCCAGCGCGATCACGCGGTAGTCCCGGGAAGCCAGCGTCGTGGCGATCGCGAGCCCGAGCCCCCTGCTGCCTCCCGTGACGAGGACGTTATGCATCGTGACGCACCAGCTTGCCGGAGGCGGAGACCTCGAGCGTCGGGACAATGTGGATCAGCGCGGGGACCTTGTGGGCGGCGAGCCGCGCCCGGCAGCTCTCGAGGATCTCCCGGCAGATGCGTTTCGAGGGGGTCTCCCCGCCGCTCTCCCCGCCGGGGTCGGCCGCGCCGTCGACCAGCACCACCTCCGCCGTAACCACCGTGCCGGTGATCGGGTTGCGGCGCGGCTTGACGAGCGACATGCGCACCCGTGGGTCGGAGTTGATCACGGCCTCGACCTCTTCGGGATGCACTTTGAGGCCGCCGACGTTGATGATGCCGCCGCTGCGTCCTACGAAGTACCAGCGGTCGCCGCGTAACTCGAGCCGGTCGCCCAGATCGACGAATCCCTCGGCGTCCTTGATCGGCGGCATGCCCTCCCCGAGATACCGCGTGGCGTTCCCCGGGGACTGGATCCGCAGCGTCCCGCGGCTGAGGTCGATCCGGACGCCTTTCCCCGAGATCCCGGCCAGCGATGCCGGAAAGCCCGCCAGGCCATCGCGCACCTCAAAGGCGACCCCCGCCTCCGTGGAGGCGAAGGCGTGCGCCACCACGGCCTGCGGAAAGGCTGCGCGCAGCGCATCCAGGATGGGCTGGTCAGCGATTTCCCCGGAGAGCCGGACATAGGCCGGCCGGAGCACCTGCGCCGCCCCGCTCATGAGCGCCTTGCGCCAGTGGGAGGGGGTGCCGGAAATGTGCGTCACACCGGCCGTGGCGGCTCGGGCGAGAAGGTCGCCCGGCTGCTCCTGGGGACCGGGCAGGACCAGTGAGCCGAAAAGCAGGCCGCGCAGCAGGATCTGCAGGCCCCCGTAGCGACGAGCGTCGTAGAACGTGCTCCAAATCGGCGCGCCTGTCTCGAGATCCCCAGGTTGCGCGAAGGCGGCCGTGAGACTGGCCAGCGTGTGCAGCACCAGCTTCGGTCCCCCAGTCGTGCCCGACGTGAGCAGAACCCACTCCGTCGCGGATGTCCGGGCCCCACGCTCGACCCTGCAGGCTTGCGGCTCCGGATGGGCCACGACGCACGGAATCGATCCCAATTCCTGAGGCGGTCCCCCGGCGGCGGCATCTGTGACCCAGGCGTCCGCCTGCGCGTCACGAACGACCTGCGGAAAGTGCTCCGGAGCAACACCCGGCGGACAAAGCACCATGCGCCCGGCCACGCCGTCGAGCTCGATGAGGGCCAGGACCGCCGTGAGCGCCTGCTCGGTCGCGATCACCACCGACCGGTCGCGCAACGCCTCGAGTCGCCCGCCGAGCACGGAGGCCCCGGCAAGCGCCCCGAGCTCCACCCGACGCCCGTCATCGAGCCAGGGGCCCGCGGGTTCGCGGACTCTCCGGGCGATCGCTTCCCAAAGGGTCATCGCGCTACCGGGAGTGGTTCTCGTAGAGCTTGACGAAATCGCCGAATGTGACCGGGAAGCTCTCGGCGGTATCGAATGGATCGTAGCCGAGCGCTTCCTCGAGCCGCGCCACGATGAGCGCGAAGCTCAGGGAGTCGAGTCCTGATTCGAGCAGCCGCAGATGGTCGTTCAGGGGGGCGAGCTTGCGCTGCTGCTCGCGCGCGACCTCCTCAAACATGGACGTGACTTGTGCTCTTACCGGCATGGTTTTCTCACTACCTTCATGGCGTAGCGTGCCCCACGGCACTCCGAGTCCGCTATCGTAAATCATGGCCGGCCCCCCGGATGAGACCTTGCGCTCATGGCGTCACGGAATCCAGCCATTTCAGGTGGTAATGTAGCTCGGGGGAGAGAGAAAACCGCGTGCCGATCTACCTCAAAGAACTGATCGTAGTGCTGGGACTGAGCATCCCGCTGTTCGCCGTGGCGAAGTCCACGGCGCTCCTTTTCATGGACGAGGCCGATTTCAGGCTGCGGCGCAATGTCTGGCTTACCCTGACCATCGCGGCCTTCCTCAGCCCGAGCTTCTGGCTGTTCGTGGCGATAGCGGCCCCGGTGACCTACTGGGCAGGCAAGCGGGACAAGAACCCCATCGCTCTCTTCCTCATGCTGATGAACCTGATACCGCCGATCGCCGTGGCGATTCCGCCGATACTGATCAACGACCTCTTTTCAGTCACCATCTTCCGGCTGCTGACCTTCTGCGTGCTGATACCGGCCGCGCTGCGGATTCGCAAGTCCCCGGAGGCGGCGCAGATCAAGGGACTGAGAGTGATGGACGCTGCCCTGCTCGGCTTGGGAGCGATGACGACCGTGCTGTTCGTGCCGCCGGATTTCGGCGGCCACATCATTCTGCAGAACTCCCTCACCAACGACATTCGCGCCGCCTTCCTGTACATGGTGGATATCTACGCGCTGTACTACGTCGCCAGCCGCTCGTGCACGGACCCGCGCAAGCTGCGGGAGGCAATGGCCGTGTTCTGCCTGGCCGGCTCCCTGCTGGCGATCATCGCGATCTTCGAGGGGACCAAGCACTGGCTGCTCTACACGGAAATCAATTCCCGCTGGGGCGGCAACAGCATACTCGACGAGTACTACATGCGCGGCGATTCCCTGCGCGCGCAGGCCTCCACCGGCGAGCCGTTGTCGCTCGCTTTTCTTCTCGTCTTCGCCTTCGGATTCTGGCTGTACATCCAATCCCGGGTGAAGGACACTCGGGTCAAGCTCGCCATCACCGGCCTGCTGTTGCTGGGATTGCTGGTCACTTTCTCCCGCGGCGCCTGGATGGCGGCAGTGCTCGTCTATTTCGCGTACGCGGCGTTCGATCCCCGCGGCCGGATCTTCCGGTCGATCGCGGTCTTCGCGCTCATCGGCGGCATCGTCCTGGCTTCGCCCGTGGGCGACAAGATCAGCAGCGTGATTCCCTTCCTCGGCGGGACGGTCGACACGGACACCCTCAACTACCGCCAGCGGCTGCTGGATCGGTCGTGGGAACTGATCAAGGCAAAGCCGATCCTCGGCGATCAGATGGCGCTGCAGAAGATGCAGGATCTGCGTCAGGGCCAGGGAATCATCGATGTCGTCAATGCCTACGTCGGCGTTACCCTCTTCTACGGCTTCACCGGCCTTGCCCTCTTCCTGACTTTCGTCCTCACGCCGCTGGCCAGGGCCCTGCGCCGGAGCAGGCGGGTCTTCAAGACCGATCCTGACTCGGCTCTCCTCGGCGCAAGTCTGGCCGCGGCCATCGTGGCCAGCCTCGTGCTGCTGGCCGACAGCAGCCTGGGCACCGGTCCGGCGCAGATTTTCTACATCCTCATGGGTTTGGCGGGCGCTTACGCCGCCGTTACCGCGCCGCGAACGCCCGTCGCCGCGGCGCAGCGCGCCGCCGGCCACGCAACCATCGGCGCATCGCTCGGCGACCGGGCCAACTGACACCGTACGCGGCGCCCAATCCATGGAGAAGACCCTACGCCGGCCGTTTCGCCCGCTCAAGTTCAGCCTTCGCAGCGATCTTTTCTCGTCGACTTTCACCTACGGGTCGCTGGCGTTCGTTCGCCTCGCCAGCAGTCTCGTTCTCACCCGGCTGTTGTCGCCCGCGACCTACGGACTGTTCGCGATTCTGGTCACTTTCACCTTCACGATCGAGATGCTCTCGGACGTCGGCCCGACTGCGCTCCTCATTCGCCATCCTCGAGGCGGCGAGGTCAGGTTCGTCCATACGATCTGGACCATACGTCTCTGCCGCGCCGTCATCAACTCCGGCATACTGTTCCTTTGCTCGCCGCTGGTCGCCGCCCTCTACAGGCAACCGAGCCTGACGGCACCCTGCAGGCTCCTCAGCATCGTGTTCGTGTTCACGGGCGTGGAGTCGATGGGGTACATTCTCGCGCAAAGAAATCAGAAGGCGCGAATAGGCAACTACGCCGAATTCTTCTCCAACATCGTGGCGACCGTGGTCGTCATCGGGCTCGCATTCGTCCTCAGAAACGTCTACGCCCTGATCATCGGCTTCATCCTGCAACGCGCACTGCTCGCCGTCAGCAGCTATTTCTTCTACCGCGAGATCGGGGTCGGGTTCGCTTTCGACCGCGAAGCGGTCAGGGAGCAGTTTCGTTTCGCGCGCGTGGTGACGCCTTCCAGCTTCATCACCATGCTGCTGAACCAGTACGACAAGCTGATTTTTCTCCGGCTCTTCAACGCCACGGCGCTCGGCATCTACAGCATAGCGGGGAACATGCTGATGCCGATAAAAAACATCATCAGCAACAACGCGCGGCTGATCCTCTACGCGCGCTGCGCCGACTACTTCCGGACCGACAGGAACACGGCCCGGGAGCGCTATTACAACGAGAACAAGAAGCTCATCTTCCTGGGGATGCTGTTGCCGGCGATGGTCGCCGGCTTCTCGCAGTCCATCGTTTCCGTGCTGTACGACCCGCGCTACGAATCCGGCGGCTACGTGCTCATGGTGCTCGGACTCGCCACCATGGTCTCGGCGTTCCTGAGCGCATCACAGAACATCCTGTTCGCCGCCGGAGTCACTCACTCCATACTCGTCGGCAACGCGCTCACGCTGGTGTCGCTGGTGCCGGCGTCGCTCCTCGGTTACTGGTTCTTCGGACTGAAGGGCTTTCTCTGGTTCAATCTGGGCGCCTCGTTCGTGCCTTTGATCTGGGCCCACTGGAAGCAGCATCAGCTCGGCCTGTTGCGGCTGCAGACCGAGCTGCGCTGGTTCGGCGTCGCGCTCGGCACGTTCCTGGTCTGCCTGCTCCTCAGCCGCCTGTTCCTTGCGGTCGTCCCGCAGAGCTGGCTGCACTTGCACCTGCACCATCATCATTGAGTAAAGTAATGGGATCGACATGCAACCTGCGGTAAACTCTCATCGATAAGAATCGGCGTTTCATACGCCGACGAGAATGCTCTGCCAGGAGCCCCTATGAATTCGGTTAGAGATCTGACGATCGACTCCTTTCTGCCTCTCGCCCGCATGCAAGCGGAAGCGGATGTGGCCCGCGCGGCGTATGCGGCCGCGCAACCCTATCCGCACGTCGTCTTCGACAACTTCTTCGATCCCGCACTGGTCGATCAGGTGCTGGCCGAGTTTCCCCGGCCCGGGGACATTCCGTGGCGGAAATTCGACAACGAGCGTGAGATCAAGCTGATGTCGGTGAAGGAAGCCTCCTTCGGCCCCGTCACCCGCCTCCTTTTCTACCATCTGAACTCCGCGACCTGGCTCGACTTCATGAGCCACGTCACCGGCATTGCCAACCTGATCCCCGATCCGGGGTTCGACGGCGGCGGCCTGCACCAGATCGTGCGCGGCGGCAAGCTGGGCGTACACGCCGATTTCAACAAGCACGGCCAGTACAATCTCGACCGCAGGCTGAATCTCCTGCTCTACCTCAACAAGGACTGGAATGAGGAATACGGCGGCAACCTCGAGCTGTGGGATCGCGACATGAAGCGCTGCGAGCGCAAGGTCGCGCCGCTCTTCAACCGGGTCATGGTCTTCGGCACCACCGACTTCACCTACCACGGCCATCCCGAGCCCCTGCAGTGCCCGGAAGGCATGACCCGGAAATCGATGGCGCTGTACTACTTCAGCAACGGGCGCCCGGCCGAGGAGATCAGCGGCGAACACTCGACGCTGTTTCGCGAGCGTCGGCAAGGTGAATTCAAACTGACCATGCGGCAGCGCGTCGCGGCGATCGCCAGGGATTTCCTACCCCCGATCCTCGTCCGGGGATTTCACAAGGTTCGTTAGAGCCAACCACCAACCCGGCTCGAATGGGAATCCCTCATGTCCATTGCGAAGAATCTGTTCCGGCAATTCGTGCGCAGGAGCGGTCTCGGCAGCTACCGCTACCGATATGACCGCGGGCTGGTGAACCGGCCCAACTACGCTTACCTGGTGTTCCAGGCGGCGCAACAGGCGGCGCGGCTGCGCCTGCCGCGAGTGAGCGTGGTGGAGTTCGGTGTCGCCGGCGGCTCGGGCCTGGTCTGTCTCGAGGAGCACGCCGCCGAAGTGGAGCGCCTCTTCCCCGTGAAGATCGAGCTCTACGGCTTCGACACCGGCGCCGGCCTGCCGCCGCCCGCCGACTACCGCGACCTCCCCTGGCACTGGCAGGCCGGCTTCTTCAGGATGGATGTCCCGGCGCTGCAGCAGAGGTTGACGCGGGCCAAGCTGGTCTTCGGCGACGTCGGGCAGACGATTGCTTCGTTCTTCGACAAGTACGACCCCGCGCCGATCGGGGCCGTCTCGCACGACATGGACTACCACTCCTCGACCATGTCGGCGCTGCGCCTCTTCGATGCGGACCCGAAGCGCCTCCTGCCCCGCGTGGTCTGCTACTTCGACGACATCATCGGCGGCGACATGGAGCTGTACAACGATTTCGTGGGCCAGCGGCTGGCGATCCATCAGTTCAACGCGGAGCACGATCAGGTCAAGCTGTCACCCATCTACTATCTCACCTGCCGCCGTCCGGACGTGTTCTGGCATCACCAGATGTTCTCCGCGCACTTTTTCCGGCACCCGCTTTATACGCAGTTCATCAGCGACGAAAACCAACAGCTGCCGGTTTAGCGGGCCGCCGCCGGAGAACAACAATGATACGCAGGCGGCTGGTGGGGAGCCGGGTCGGGGATGCGCTGATGGCGGCCCGCGGCCATGCAGAGCTGATCTGGCTGGCGCTCTTTCACCCGGAGCAATTCGGCGGTACCTACAACGACGCGCTCGCCCTGCGACTGGCGGCCGCCCTGTGCGATGGGAGTTTCGTGGATATCGGCGCTCATATCGGCTCCGTGTCGGCTGCGGTGCTGCGGCGTCATCCCAAGGCCGCCATCATCGCCATCGAGGCGGTTCCCGAGAAAGCGGCATGGCTCAGGCGGCGATTTCCTTCGATCGACGTCCGTGAGTGTGCCGTGTCGGACCAGCGCGGACGCGCGACGTTCCACGTCGATCTCGACCAGCCGGGCTACAGCTCACTCCTCGGCACGCCCTCGGAGCATCACTCGCGCGCCATAGAAGTCGAGGTCGTGCCGCTCGATGAGCTGCTGCCGCAGCAATCGCCGAGCCTCGTCAAGATCGACGTCGAAGGCGCCGAGATCGATGTATTGCGGGGCGCATCGGCTCTCACGGCGAGATGCCGCCCGCTGTTCGTGTTTGAGAGCGCAGTGCGGGGAGATCCCCCGGCCATATGGCAATGGTTCGCCGCGCGGGATTACGGTCTCTATACGCCCTCTCGTGTTCCTCATGACGGCGACGGCATGGCCCTCGAATCCTTCCTCGATTGCCATCCCTATCCCAGGCGCACGATGAACTACTTCGCGATCCCCAACGAAAAGCGGTCACAGGTTCGTGAGGCTGCGAGACGGGAGTTGCGGGTCGTCACTCGGCGCACTGCGGCCACCAGCAGGGCGTATCGCTGATGAAGCCCTGAATGGCGGTCCATTTCGGCGGCGGCTTGCCCGCGGACGGCCGCAACTGCATCAGGGATTCCAGCGCGCCCCACTCGCCGTACTGGCCGGATCCGCTCACATCTTCGAACAGTACGAACAGCTCGCCGCCGTTCGCTTTCCATTGTCGCAGGTATTCGGTATAGGCCACGCCCATCCGCGCGTCGCGGTTGGCGGCCTCGAAGAGCCCCGTAGCCGGCCCTTGGGAGCCGCCGATGAAGCCCTGGCCGCCCTCATAGGCGATCAGGGGTAAGCGATAATGCGCGGCGAGCGCCGCATACGAGGTCTCATCTCCCGCAACGTTGCGGACCCAGCTGCCATCCGGCGGCGTCAGCGAGGCGAAGAGAAGAGTCAGCCCTCCATCCGGTTGCGCGGCCCACTCTGCGGGCAGATTTCTGTCGCCGAAATAGGGTGCGATCGCAAGCGCGTCGATCCCATGGCGCGAGCACGGCGCGCCGGCCGCCCAATAAGGACAATCGAGCGCCTCCGTCGCCGAATACGTGTACCCCGCCTGAGCCCCCAACACACAGATCACGCGGCCGTGGTCGGACCCCCAGGTGGACTTCCATAGGTCGCATACGTGCACGCTGTGCATTCCGTACCAGTTGCGATTCCAGTCGTAGCTGTTGTTCTCCGGGCGATTCGGCCACGCTTGCTTGCCTCGGTCCACCGCATACTGGTACTGCGGAAAGGAGTTGTTCCAGACCTCGTTGCTGTACTCCACGTAGACCTTTTGCGTGGGCCCGAGCTGCGCATGCACCAGTGCGGCCATCTGCCTGATGTAATCGTCATCCGCCCTGGTCGGCACGTTCAGCCAGGGATCGGCGGACTCGGCGTTGGCGAGACTCACGATCACTTCGAGCGGCACGCCATTCGTCGACCAGCTGTAATACCCCGGCACGGCGCGGTCGGACCAGGACGAGACCGTGCTGTCGTTGGTGAGCAGCCAGTCCATGAACCGCAGGACACGGAATCTCGCGAGCATCTGCAGAAAGGTCGGATCGAAGATCTGGCCCGCCTCGAAGGCCGCCAGGTTCCGCTCGCTCACGATCCTGATGTTGCGGATGTAGTTGCCGTTGTGCCTGGGATCGGTCGCGGTGATCTGGAGACGGATGCCGTCGGTGTCGGACGGCGTGACATCAATGACATCCCGGCCGCGGGAGGAGCTGACCAGTCTGGCATCTATTCCGTACGTCAGCGTCCCCTCTCCCTCATACAGCACGACATACCTGCCGCCGGGGAATAGAAACGGCGCCGGCACCCGATCGACGACTATCCCGACGGAATCGAAAAGCTGCGGCGAATGGGGATCGGACGGCGCCGCGGCGAGTGTCTTCGGGTAGCCGTCGGCATCGAGCTGAAGATACTGCTCCTCATGCGTATCCCACGTGCCCTCCCTTTGCGTCAGCCAGCCTCCATTCGTGACGAACACGTTCATGAACGGCTGCTCGCTGGAATAGTAGTCCACGCCGCTCAGATTCATTCCCAGAGGCGACCTGGCGTTCGCCGGGGTGGCGGCGACTGCCGCACGCCCCCCGGCGGCAAGCAGCGCGGCGAGGAGAAGGGGCAGCAGGCTGCACCGAATGCTTACTCGAGACGGCAGCATCTTCTGGTACTCGTGCCGCTATTTTAGCAGAACGGCCTAGAGCGCTGCGACAATCCTGGGAGCGACACGCAGCGCATTGGCTGCGATCGTCAGGCTGGGATTGACCGCACCGCTGCGCGGCATGAACGAGGCGTCCACCACGAAGAGATTGCTCAATCCATGCGCCCTGCAGTCCCGGTCGAGGACACTGCTCTCCGGGTCGTCGCCGAATCTGCACGTGCCGCACGGGTGACCCTGGTTCATCTCCAGGGTGGTCGAGAGCCGCGCCATGCGCCAAGGCCTGATCGCGGCCGAAAACCTGTCGCGCAGCTCATCGGCGCGTCGGCGCACGTCGTCGGTGATCGTATAGGTGAAGCGCGCGCCGTCGGGTTGCTCCGGATCCTGAGTCACTCTGTTGTTGGGATCGGGATCGTCTTCCGTCATCGCCGCGAACAGTCCCGCATTGCCAAGGAACGCTGCACCGACATGCGACGGCACCTTCGCGAGCAGCGAGAGCAGCCGCTCATTCGTGACTCCGTTGCGGCGCATAATGTTTTTCAGATGCAGCGCTATCGCGCCGCGTCCGATTTCGATGCCCATGCTCTGCACATAGCCCAGACGCTCACCCTGCACGACATAGAAGTCCCGGACCGAGACGGCCTTCTTCTGCCTGCCGCGCCGATCGAAGCGCCGCGGTGCCCAGAGCGCGAACAGATCCGAGGTGTGGAAGGTGAGGTTCCTGCCGACCTGATCCAATCGGTTTGCCAGCCCCGTGGGCCACGCGGAACTGACGGATCGCAGCAGGATCAGGGGTGAGCGAAATGCGCCCGCGGACAGGACTACGATCCGACCGTGAATCAGGATCTCCTTGCCGTCGCAGACCGCCCGCACTCCCTGCACGCTCGCCTCCGAAGCCTCGATGGACTGAACGTCGCAGTTCTGCAGCAGCTGGCAGTTTCCCCGCCGCAGGGCATCGTCGAGACACGCCGACAAAGCGTCAGCCTTGCAATTGCGCGGGCAAACCCTGCCGATGCATTCCTCGCACTGCTCGTCGTACCCCATCCCGACATGCAAAGCATCGGGCTGCAACCCGTTGCGTCGCAGGCACTCCATGAGAGCCCGGTCCCACTCGCTCATCCTGCCCATCGCCGTGTCCGTGCTCAGCTGCACGCGATAGAGCTTTTCCGCGGCCGCGTAGTGCGGCAGGAACTCGTCATAGGTAACGGGCCAGGCCGGCAGATTGCGCGCGGCCGACCCGGGCTGCTGGAAATCCGTTGCCGCCATGCGCTCCAGAGCCGCCGCATAGTGGATGGACGATCCGCCCACGGCGCAGCCGACAGGCGCGAAGACGCTGGCATATGTCCCATCGCTCTTCCGCTTGCTGATGGGCACGGGCCACCAGCCGCGCGCCAGCCGCTCCTCAGGCGCCACGCCCGGCTCTCGATCGGGAGGCGCGGACACACGCCTGCCTTTCTCGAGAACGAGAACCTCGAGCCCCCTGAGCGCGAGCGCGTGGGCCAGGGTCGCCCCGCCCATGCCGCTGCCCACGACTATGACGTCCCATCTCTTGGACGCGTCGATCAGGTCAGCGGACATGCCACATAGCTCTACTCAGCGAGAACGTACCGACACGGAAATTTCAACGTTTTCATCGCTATTCTCCTGATACCTGAGGACCGCCGCAAGTAGCGCGCAACGGCCGGGAGGTGCGCGGGGGGGCGAGCCCGCGGTTTTACTTATGCCCGCGCGGATGCATATCGCTGCGAGGTTACATAAACTGGCGCCCGGAATCCTGCCGCCGGAACGTAATCGCCCAACAAACACGACCGCTCGAGCTGTCGGGCTTCCGCGACTAGGTGTTTCACACGATGTCGGCCATTGCCGACGAATTGAAGAGTGTGACCCGCCACGGTATTTTGGTGGCGGTCCGACTGTTATAAATACTGCGTTGCATGAGGCAAACCCGCTGCGAGGCGGGGACGCAAAGCCTCCGGTCTCGAGCCACAGTGCGAGATAGCGGGGTTGCCGACGAGCTTCCGGCCGCACTGGCACGCTCATCGTCTACCGCTTTCCTCCATTGGTTTCGACTCCGGAGAGTTTTATCTCTGGGATCGCAGTCAGGTAGAGGTGAGCCGCATGTCACGCCAGGCCGTTAAAGTAACTTTGAGAGCGAGCGCCCTCCTGCTCGGCGTTCTCCTTCTTGCGTCGGTAACCGGTTGTAACGGATCCTCCGCGGCCGCGACGGGATCGTCGGCAACGGCGTCCAGCGGCACGGGCTCGAGCGGCTCCGGCTCCACCGGCTCTAAGGGCTCCACCGGCTCGACCGGTTCCACCGGCTCCTCCGGCTCGGGCTCCGGTGGTTCGGGCTCGGGCGGCTCGGGCGGCTCCTCCACCCCGACGACGATCAGCGGCACGCCCTCGGACAACGCTCAGGTAGGCCTGCAGTATTCATTCGCACCCACCGCCAGCGGCCCGAGCGGTCAGACGGTGAGCTTCAGCATCCAGAACAAGCCGGCCTGGGCCACTTTCAACAGCACGAGCGGCCTGCTCTCCGGAACCCCGCTCGCCGCGAATGTCGGCGCGGACAAGAACGTCGTGATCAGCGCGAGCACCTCCGACGGCTCCGCCGCGCTTCCGGCGTTCACCATCACGGTCGCCGCAGCCCCGCCGCCGCCGCCGACCACTGCCACCCCCGTTTTCAGTTTCGCCAACTTCTCGTCGGTGGGCAGCAGCATCAACCTCAACGATGCCGAGGGTGTCGTCAGCGGTGCGATCCAGCTTGCCGGTAACCAGGTGCACGATGCCGGCCAGGCCTGGTACGCGACCAAGCAGAACATCACCTCGTTCACGACCGACTTCACGTTCAAGATCACCTCGAACGGCTACGGCGAGACCTTCGTCATCCAGAATAGCCCGCACGGGATGAGCGCCGGCGGCGATTCCAACGGGCTGGGATACTTCGCCTACACCGCGAACCCCGCCGGTACCGCGATCGGCAACAGCGTCGCGATCGCCTTCAATGCCACCCCCAATGGCTCGAGCGGCTCGGAGTCCTACACCGGCGCGACACCCAGCATGACCGGACTCTATCTGGACGGCGGGGTGCTCATGGACAACGGCATCATGCCCGTCCAGGACCTGATGCCGCAGGGAATCAATCTCCAGAGCGGCGATGTGGTGTCGGCGCACGTCGTTTATGACGGCTCCATCCTCTCCATGAACCTCACCGACACGGTGACCGGGAAACAGGCCTACTTCCAGTGGCCGGTGGACATCCCGGCTGTCGTCGGCGCCAATACCGCGTACATCGGGTTCACCGGCGGCACCATCAACCCGGTGCCGCTGCTGATCGACTCCTGGAGCTGGTCGGACGGATATGACACGCGCCTCGCCCAGCCCACCTTCAGCCCGGCCGCCGGAGCCTATACGTCGTCGCAGTCGGTCACGATTACCGGTCCTACCGGCGCCACGATCTACTACACGACCAACGGCAAGCCGCCGACGACCGCCGCTGCCGTTTACAGCGGTCCGATCACGGTCGGCTCGAACGAGGTCGTGCAGGCCATCGCGGTCGCGAGCGGCTACACGAACAGTGAGCCGGCACAGGCCAACTATCAGGTCCAGCCCGCCGGCAGCCCGATCATCAACTTTGCGAGCGGGTTCGCCAACGCGAGCGGCCTCCTGATGACTGCCGGAACCGCCGCCATCAACGGCTCCACCCTGCAGCTCACCGACAGCGCGAACAGCATCGAGATCGGGTCGGCATTCTATGACGTGCCAGTGAACGTCCAGGCGTTCACGACGCAGTTCACGTTGAACCTCTCCGGGAACGGCGGCCAGAACACGCTCCTCTTCGTCATCCAGAACCAGCCGCCCGCCGCCTCTGATACGACCCTCGGCTCCGAGGCCGGCACCCTCAACCCCGTCGGCGGCGCCGTCAGCGGCGGACCGTATGCCTTCGGCTTCGAGGAGTACGGCGTCAGTCATCCCGAGGGTGGTTACGCCGGGCTGGTCTCGAGCGTCGCCGTGAAGTTCGACGGCTTCAATGGCAACACCACCGGCGAATTCACCAACGGTGAGACGCCCTACGAGCCGCAGACGACCACCGGAAGCATCGATTTGAACAGCGGGCATGCGATCGCCTGTACGCTCACATACGACGGCACGACGCTGACTCTCTCGATGAAGGACACGGTGACGAGCGCAACGTACTCGACACACTGGACCGTCGACATTCCTTCCGAAGTTGGAGCCGACACGGCCTACGTCGGATTCACGGCGTCGCTCTACACCCTCTCGTCCACGCAGGACGTGACGGCATGGATCTACAATCCCAATTGAGGAGCGATCCCGATTGTGGAGTGTTGGTTAGTCCGACCTTGTCTTCATCTACCGCCCGTATACAACACCTAACACCGCGGGCGGGGCGGAATCGAAGCGCCAAAACCGCGGCGCGCCGCACTTCTCCGCGACTGTCGTGCTCCGGCGACGTAGTGCATTTGTCTTTGTCGCCCGATGCAGACGAGTTGCGCACTCCGCAGTGACGCGATACTTTCCGCGCGGTCCTGCTTGTTATCGATCTGCGTTGCATGAGGCAAAACCCGCCGCGAAGCGGGGACGCACAGCCTCCGGTCTCGAACCACGGCGTGAGGTAGCGGGTGACGACGAGTGTCCAGCGACGGCGCCGGGCTCTCATCGTCTCCTGATGCCATCGTCTGCCTCGAATCCGGAAGAGATAAGTCGAGCCCTGGGGTCCAGATGAAGAAGAGCGGAGATAGATCGCATGTCACGTAACGCGAATGTAATCCTGAGGACCGGCACGCTTGGGCTCAGCGCGCTCCTTCTCAGCACACTGGCAGCTGCCGCGACCGCTGTCGCCGCCACGCTGACCATCAGCGGCAAACCCACCACCACGGTTACCGTGGGCAAGCCATACTGGTTCGCGCCGCGGGTCAGGGCTCCCAGCGGCACGAAGGTGACCTTCAGTATCAGGAACCGGCCTGCCTGGGCCTTTTTCAACAACTCGACCGGCTCGCTCGAAGGATTCCCCGGCGCCAAGATGGTCGGCACCGATGCGAACATCGTGATCAAGGCGAGCACCGCCAGGACCTCCGCTTCGCTTCCGGCGTTCAGCATCAAGGTCAGCGGGCCAGTGCTCGACCCGCCGCCGCCGCCCCCACCGCCTCCGCCGCCGCCGCCACCTCCGCCGCCTCCTCCGCCGCCGCCGCCGCCAGGCGGGGGCGCTACCCAGGTTTTCAGCTTCCCGAATTTCTCATCGCAGCCCGGCAGCATCAACCTCAATGATGCCGAGGGTGTCGTCAACGGTGCGATCCAGCTCGCCGGTAACCAGGTGCACGATGCCGGCCAGGCCTGGTACGCGACCAAGCAGAACATCACCTCGTTCACGACCGATTTCACGTTCAAGATCACCTCGAACGGCTACGGCGAGACCTTCGTCATCCAGAATAGCCCGCACGGGATGAGCGCCGGCGGCGATTCCAACGGGCTGGGATACTTCGCCTACACCGCGAACCCCGCCGGTACCGCGATCGGCAACAGCGTCGCGATCGCCTTCAATGCCACCCCCAATGGCTCGAGCGGCTCGGAGTCCTACACCGGCGCGACACCCAGCATGACCGGACTCTATCTGGACGGCGGGGTGCTCATGGACAACGGCATCATGCCCGTCCAGGACCTGATGCCGCAGGGAATCAATCTCCAGAGCGGCGATGTGGTGTCGGCGCACGTCGTTTATGACGGCTCCATCCTCTCCATGAACCTCACCGACACGGTGACCGGGAAACAGGCCTACTTCCAGTGGCCGGTGGACATCCCGGCTGTCGTCGGCGCCAATACCGCGTACATCGGGTTCACCGGCGGCACCATCAACCCGGTGCCGCTGCTGATCGACTCCTGGAGCTGGTCGGACGGATATGACACGCGCCTCGCCCAGCCCACCTTCAGCCCGGCCGCCGGAGCCTATACGTCGTCGCAGTCGGTCACGATTACCGGTCCCACCGGCGCCACGATCTACTACACGACCAACGGCAAGCCGCCGACGACCGCCGCTGCCGTTTACAGCGGTCCGATCACGGTCGGCTCGAACGAGGTCGTGCAGGCCATCGCGGTCGCGAGCGGCTACACGAACAGTGAGCCGGCACAGGCCAACTATCAGGTCCAGCCCGCCGGCAGCCCGATCATCAACTTTGCGAGCGGGTTCGGCAGCGCGAGCGGCCTCCTGATGACCGCTGGAACGGGCGCGATCAGCGGCTCCACGCTACAGCTCACCAACAGTGCGCAAGGCATCGAAATCGGGTCGGCGTTCTACGCTGTGCCGGTGAACGTCCAGGCGTTCACGACGCAGTTCACGTTGAACCTCTCCGGGAATGCCGACCAGAACACCATGCTGTTCGTCATCCAGAACCAGCCGGCGGCCAGCTCTGATGCGACCCTCGCCTCCGAGGCCCAGACCCTCAATCCTGTCGGCGGTGCCGTCAGCGGCGGTCCATACGCCTTCGGCTTCGAGGAGTACGGCGTCAATCATCCCGAGGGTGGTTACGCCGGGCTGGTCTCGAGCGTCGCCGTGAAGTTCGATCTTTGGAACGGCGGCACTACGGGTCTCTACACCAATGGCGAGACTCCGTACGAGCCGCAGACGACCATCTCGGGTGTCAACCTGAACAGCGGCGACCCGATACTCTGCACGCTCACTTACAGCGGTACGACGCTGTCCCTGACGATGAAGGACACCAATACCGGTGGGACGTTCTCGACGCAGTGGACCGGCGTCAACATTCCGTCGGACGTGGGGGCCAACACGGCTTACGTCGGGTTCACCGGGTCGCTCTACACCGCGCCGTCTACGCAGGACGTGTCGACGTGGACGTTCGGCAACTGAGTCCCCGATAGGCTGGAACGGATCGATTGCGAGACCTCAGCACGCTGTGCCGCAGGAAGTCGCGCCAGTAGTGAGGAATCGCAGTCGATCCGCGGCCCATCGCCAAGCGTTTGAGCAGGCCGACGGGATAGGTCAGTACGACGATCAGATCTATCAGGATCGCGTGCGGCACCCCGAAGGCAACGGCAAAATACCGGCGTCTGGATTCGAACCAGTACGCCGGTAGTCTTTTGGGGCCCCCGGTGCGCTCCATCGCCCTGGTGCTGTGGCCGGCGACGTGCATGACGCGACTCTCCGGCACATACCAGGTCGGCAAGCCGGCGGCACGGGCCCGGCGGCAGAAGTCCGTCTCCTCGAAATAGAGGAAATAGTTCTCGTCGAGACCGCCGATCGTCTCGAAGACCTTCGACCGGATCAGCATCGAGGCACCGGATATCCAGTCCACCGGCTGCGCCGTCGGGCTCATGGTCTGCGGCACCTGCCATCTGCGCAAGAGTCGGGACACCAGTCCTATGTGCAGGGCGGCGCAGAATTCACTGACGAGCGACGGGAATCGAAAGGCGATCGGCCAGTCGCTGCCGTCGAGATTCTCGAAACTGCTGCCGGCGATTCCCACCTCGCCGTGACTCTCCAGGAACCTCACGAGGGTGGTGATGGCTCCGGGCCTGACCTGCGCATCCGGATTCAGCAGATGCAGATAGTCGGGCGCGAGCTCCCCGAGCGCCTTGCCCAGAGCCAGGTTGTTGCCATAGGCGAAGCCGCCGTTCCTGGGAGCCAGCATCAGCGCCACCCAGGACCCCCAGCCGTTCTCCTCGATGGCGCGCTGCAGAGTCGGATAATCGCCGGACGCGTTGTCCACCACGATCGCGCGAATGACGATCTCGGGTGCCCCGCTCAGGACTTCCGCCTGAACCGATCGCAGGCTCTCGATCGTGAGCGGCGCCGATTGATAGCTGACGATCAGGACGGCGATATTGACGCTGCGCATGGAGGTCGTGCGGCCCGCTCTAGCGCTTGGAGCGCACCCACTTCGACTGCGGCTTCAGCAGGAACCGCAGATAGAGCGGCAGCTTGCAGATCGCATAGACCGCAGCCAGCGCCAGGTCTCTGCCCGAGACCGTCCGGCGGCCGAACCGCGCCCACGACACCATGACGGCGCTGCCAAACAGCAGCGCGGCGACCGATGCCACGAAGAGAGGCAGGCTGTCATGCGCAGTCAACTCGAGCAGCAGGGAAACTGCCCAACTGGCTGCAATCAGCATCGCCAGTAACGCCAGCGGCGGCACGCTCAGGTCGAAAGCCATGGCAGCCAGGGCCGCATCGCGGCGAATGACGGCTTGGGCCAGCAGTTTCGGGCCGTCGCTCAAGATCGATTGCAAATGGCCGTGCTCCCATCGCGTCCGCTGGCTGTGGACTCCTTCGCTGGAAGTGGGAAATTCACTGCTGACCAGAGCGGCGGTGCAGAACCGTGGTGGAGAGCCGCGCCGCGCCAGGTCGATTCCGAGCTTGAGGTCCTCGGTGATGTGGCCGGTGGCCAGGGTTGTCGCCTGCAAGCAGGCCCACGGAAACGCCATTCCGGTGCCCATCAGCTGGCAAGGCAACCCCATGCGGCGAAGCCCGAGCGGCCGCACCTTGTTCTTGATCAGCCAGGCGAACTCCGCGATCCGCACCGGAAGTCCTGCACCTTCCGGCGCCCGCATCAGATAGAGGGCCTGAACAGGCGCGCCCGACGCCTGGGCCATCGCCGCCAGGACCGCCACTGAGCCGGATTCCACCACACAGTCGGCGTCGACGATGATGACTACATCGGGAGGGTCCTTCTCGAGATGACGCACCCCGTAGTCGAGCGCATACCCTTTGCCGCGAAGCTCCGAGTTCTCCCGCCTGATGGCTTCCGCGCCCTCATTGCGCGCGATCTGCTCTGTCTGATCCGAGCAATTGTCCGCAACGACGAGCAGCCGGTCCGCCGGTCCGAGCTGCGGCGCGATCGACCTGAGAGTCCGGGCGATCGTGGTCTCTTCATCATGTGCGGGGGTCAGGACGGCGAGGCGCCGTGATCCAACTCCAGGGGGACTCGGGCGTTCGTCACCGGGCAGGATCGCCGCGGCCACCTCGACGAAGAGAACCGATGCCGGAACCAGCAGCAAGGCGCAGACGAAGGTAAGAAGGCCCGCAACGGTCATTGCTGCGTGGCCCGGAAGAGGTCAGCCAGCTTGCGCGCTTCCGCGTCGATCGAATGGAGTCTGATCACGCGCCGCTGCGCGGCCTCGCCCATCCTTGCGATCTCCTCCTGCGGGCACAGCAGGCACTGCTCCATCGCGAGCGCCAGATCCTCGACGGACCCCGCGGGAAACATCCAACCGGTCTCCCCGTGCGTCACCAGCTCCGGAATGCCGGCCACGTAGGTCGTCAGTACCGGACGACGCAGCGCCATGGCCTCCATGATGACGACCGGAAGCCCTTCCGCAAAGCTCGGCAGCACCATGGCCCGCGACGCCAGCAGTTCCTCGCGCACCTGGGCGCCGCTGATCCACCCTGTTATCCGTACCCGATTGCCCAGCCGGAATCTCTCGATGAGCGACTCGAGAGTGGCGCGCAGCGGCCCATCCCCGGCCAGCACCAGTTGGAAATCGATGTTTTTGGCGGCCAGGAGCGCCGCCGCCTGCATGAGGAGCGGCTGGCCCTTCGCCTCGGTGAGCCTGCCGACGCAGGTCAGGCGGCCGGCGGCGGCGGCAGGCAGCCGGGTGTCGGCGTTTTTGTAGAATGCCTCCTCCAGTCCGCAACGGATGATGCGGACTTTGGGCCACTCCTCGAACGGAGCCCGCATGAAGAGCTGACTCCTGCAGAAGTTGCTTATGGCAATGACCAGGGATGCCCGGCGGATCTTTTGAGTGAGACCCAGCTCGCGCATGAACTCTTCCGGTCCATGCACCGTGAAGCTGTAGGGCGGCCCGCCGAGCGAACGCACGAGCATGGTCACTTCCGCGGAGTTGGTGCCGAAATGGGCGTGCAGCCGCTCGACACCGTCACTCCTCACCCAGCGGAGAATCCGGCAGGCCTCGGCAACGTATACGAGATGGTAGACGAGCGGCCGATCGCTGCCACGCGCCATATTCACCGCCAGCCACAGGGTGCGCAACAGGCGCCCCGGAGATCGCAGCAGCGTCTGCAGCAGAGGCAGCAGCAGCGCCCGCGCGCCGCCTCGAAGCACGTATGCAGTGCGCTGCCGTTCCCTCTGGTCCTCCTCGTCGGGAAGCGGCCCATCCCAGCCGCGTAGCGCTATGCGCTTCACCTCCAGTCCCTGTCGTTCCAACGCGTGGATTTCGCGACGAATGAAGCTGTGGCTGACCTTGGGATACGCGTTGATGAGGTAGGCGATCTTCAACGGGCTTACTTGTATTCGATGATGGGCGACTCGACCTTCCGCAGCAGGTCCAGGGTGAACTTCATTTGACCCAGCAGCTCGGGAAATTTGCCGAGGATCAGGGCGCCGGCGCGCAGCCAGCTTTGAGCGGTCGGTTTGCCGTCCTTGGCCGCGATACGCACCACCTGCAGAGGATAGACCAGCAATACCAGCAGAATCCACGGCCGGATCAGGGCCGCGCCCACGATGGCGATGAGCGGCAGCCAGAGCCCCCAGAGCCATATGCGCCGTGACTCGGCGACCCAGTGCCGCTCCGGCGGCTTGCCATGCAGGTGCGCTCCCTGGGCATACGCGTAACCACTCCTGACCGCCCGCTTCCACCACTGCGAGAATCGCAACAGAGTGGCATCGTGCACGGTCATCTCGGTGTCGACGTGCCAGATCTGCCAGCCCGCTTTGCGCAGCCGGACGCAGAGCTCGGGCTCCTCCCCGCAGATCAGACGCGGATGGAAGCCATTCACCTGGCGGAAGGCGCTGACGCGCATTACCACTATGCCTCCGCACGCCGTCGTTTCCCCTATCGGAAAGGCGTTCCACTCCATGTCGCAAAGGAGATTGTAGATGGACTTCTCGGGGTGTCTCTCCCGCACGCGTCCCCACACGGCGGCTGCCTGCGGATGCTGCTCCATGAACTGGACGGCGGCCCACGTCCATCCGGATACCACCTCGCAATCGCCATCCACGAAGAAGACGTATTCGAGGGGCGGGTGCAGCTCCAGCAGCCGGTGAAAACCCGCGTTCCTGGCCCGCGCCGCAGTAAACGGCACTTTCGTGTCGAGCTCCACGACGCTGACGCCGCGCGCCATGCTCATTGACAGTGAGTCATCGGTCGATCCCGAGTCGACATACACGGTTCGGCCCATGAGCCCACTCAGGGAATCGAGACACCGCTTCAGACGGTCGCCCTCGTTTCGGCCGATGACGACGATCCCGAGGCTGCCCGGCACGCGATCCGGTCGCGCCGCTTCCGTCCCCCGGGGATCGGTACCGGCGGGCAGCGCCAATTCAATGGAGGCGTCCTGCCCGACGGGCAAATCATTGCTCACGGGTGACTAAAGGCCGGCTGATCCGCTCTGGCCGCCCGAGTCGCCGTAGCCGTAGTAGCCGTAGTAGCCCAGGCCGCCGGTTTCGTGCGCCTCGTTGAGCACCAACCCGTAGAGCTTGGATTTGTCGACCATGGCGATGGCATCGAGGAGAGCCCGCCGGGGCGTTCTCCCGGCGCGCGCTACCATGAGAATCTGTCCCGGAATCTGCTTCAGCGCCCGCGCCTCGCTCGAGACGAGCAGGGGCGAGGAGTCCATCAGCACCAGCCGGCGCGGGCGCAGCGCCGTCAGCCGCGCTGCGATCTGCGCCATGCGCGCGCTGCCGATCAGCTCGGACGCGACGCCCTCCGAGGCCTTGCCTGCAGGCAATACCTCGAGCCCCGGGACGTCGGTTCCGAGGACCATCGATTCCACATCCACCGCACTGTTGGCGAGAGCATTGAGCAGTCCAGGCTCACCCTCGGCACCGAGCGAATGGCTGAGATGCGCCTTCGGCGCATCGCCATCGACGAGCAGCACCGAGACGTCGCGCTCGCGTGCCATGCTCAACGCAAGGTTGAGGGCAGTGAAGGTCTTACCGTCCGCGGGCAGCGCGCTCGTCACGAGAATGATCCTCGCCTCCTGCCGGGCGTCGGTGGCAAGCGCGCGCGCGATCAGCGGGCGCTTTATCTCCCGGTAGTAGTCCGCGAAGCGCCGCTCCTCACTGATCTCGGGGATTTCCCCCCTCGCCCGCAGCGCCTCGAGATCGACCGCGATGCGTCGGTGTGCCACCGTCCCCTGCAAATCCATGCGATCGCCGGCGGGTATCCCGGTCGGGCGCGACGGCACGTCCGTCCGCCGCAGCCTGTCGATCGCGTTCTCGATGATGCTCATGCTGCATTCATACCGGCGGCACTCCGCCCAGTCGAACTCCCATATAACTCAACACCACCACCAGGACGAACCCGGCGAGTAGAAAGACGATCGCCAGGGCGAATCGCGCCACATCGCCGCGCAAGGCCCGGACGGTTCGCGCGGGGAATGCGGATCCGACGAGCAACACCGGGATTCCCGTGAGCTGCAGCAGTCCGCTCGCCGAGCCGACCACCGGCTGGTGCTGATTGAGCCAGTAGGCAAGGCCCGCGCCCGCACCCAGCGCGGCGAGCAGCACCATCCCGAGAAGCTCCCCGCGCTTCGGCGACACCGGCGTAAAGCTCACGGTGGGCGGCTCCACCAACTCGAAGCGGACCGCGCCCGCGTTGCCCGCCTGCTGCCCGAGCCGCGCCTTGTCATAACTCGCGAGCAGCGCCGCGTACTGTTTCTTGTTGATGTCGTAGTCGCGGCTCAGCTGCGCGTATTGCGCCTCGATCTGCGGCGTGGAATCCAGCAGCCTTTTCAGGTCCCTCGCCTTCTGCTGGTGATCGGCCAGCTCCGTCTGCAGGTCCGCGATCTCGACATCCGTCCTGTTGAGCGAGAGCACGATTCCCTGGTAGATGGGATTCGAGCTGGCGCCGCTCGAGGCGGCGGCATCGGCGTCGCCGCGCTGCAATGCCGCGACCTCCTCGACCCGGCGCTGCTTCAGCTGCGCGAGCTCCTGCTGTGTGGCGATCACGTCCGGATATTTGGCCGTGTACTTGAGCAGCAGCTGATTGAGGTGAGCCTGCGCCGCCTGGATCTGTGACAGCGTATCGCCACCGATCACGGCGCCATTCGGCCCGATGACCGGCGTGGCGTCGGTGGAAGAGATCGCCGAGCTGCCATGGAGCTGTTGCGTCAGCTCCTTGGTACGGCTCTGCGCGATCAACAGCTTGGTCTTGATGTCCTCGATCTCTTGGGTTTCGTGCTCGAGCTGCTGGAAATAGCTGCCCTGCTCGGTCGGCAGCAGTCCGAAATGCTGTGACTTGAAGGCCGCGAGGCGGTCCTCGGCATCCTGCAGGCGCTTCTCGTAGGCATCGATCTGCGACTTGAGGAATGCCTGCGCGTGCTCCGATCCCTGCTCGCTGCCGCCCAGGGTCTCGTTCACCAGATTGCTCGTCAGCAGCTTCACGAGGGCGAGCGCACGCTGCTGATTGACGTCGGTGTAGGTGATGCCGTACGTCGCGCCGCCGCCCTGGGCGTCGGACGATTGACTCTGGTCGATCGTGATGTCGACGCGCTTGGCGAAGGCAGAGAGGGTGACTGCGCGACGCTTCGCGGTGACCCCGGTCGCAGGCAACAGGCCAACCTGCTGGGCAAAGTTGCTGAGTTGCGGACCCGACAGCAGCGCCTGGCGCACGTAGTCCAGCTCACCGCTGACGTCCGGAGTAGTGACGAGGCCCTCCAGCGCCGGCTGCAGGGCGGTGCGGGTGTTGACCAGCACCTTGGATTGGGCTTGGTATCTATCGGGAATCGCGAAGATCATCACCCAGCCGACCAGCGCGACCAGCATCATCACGCCGAACGCCTGCCAGCGGAAGCGCCACCCGCCGCGGACCTGGTCGAGAATCGGATCGAATTTCGGGTTCATCGGCCTTGGAGCTCTTGTCGTCCGGCTAGACTAGCGCGCGCCAAGTTGCCGCGCGAGGGTAAATGCCTCAAAAACGAGTATTATGTCACCCTGCCGGAAAACCGCAAAAGCGTGCGCTGGTTCTCAGGTTCGAGCGCCTGCGCGAGGAGGACCCCGCATCGCGTTATGATGCTCGCAACGGCGCGATAACCAGAAAAAGAGACGCCTGCCGCAGAACACACGTGAATGATCCTCGGTGACCCCTCTGTGAAGCCGCAGCTGCTGCTCCTGTCCGCGGATACGCCGGACGCGCTGGAGCAGGCGACCCTCGACTTACGCCAAAAGCTTCTGCAGTCCGACACGAGCCTGCGGGAGCTCGTCGACGCGCAGCAGAGGGTCAGCAAGGATGCCGCCTGCAGAAGGATGCTGGTCTGTGGTGACCGCGAGGAGGCGCGGGCGGCCCTCGACGAGAAGCGCTCCAACCGGGTGCTGACGGGCCGCGTGGACGGTGGCGCTCGGCCGACAGTTCTGCTGCTACCCGGGATTGGCGATCAGTACGTGGGCATGGGCTACGGCCTGTATGCGGCGCGCACGGTTTTCAGGGAGGAAGTCGACCGCTGCGCCGGGATTCTGCTCGATTACCTGGGAACGGATATCCGCCAGATCCTTTATCCGCCCGGGGACGCGTGGAAGAGCGTCGCCGCGGCACCGGGTGTCGACCTCAAGAGAATGCTCGGGCGCACGGCCGCGGAGCCGCCGGATCCTGACACCGAGCGGCTGAACACCACTCTGTTCGCTCAGCCCGCGCTCTTCACCATCGAATACGCGACCGCGCGCCTGTGGCAGTCGCTCGGGGTGATGCCCGATGCCCTGCTCGGGCACTCCATGGGCGAGTATGTGGCCGCATGTCTCGCGGGCGTTCTCTCACTGCGGGACGCCCTGAAACTGGTCGCGACCCGCGCCAGGCTGGTCAACGACCTGCCGGAAGCGGTGATGCTGGCCGTCATGCTCCCGGAGCAGGAGCTGCGTCCCTTGCTGCCTGAGGACCTCGAGGTCTCACTGCTCAACGGCCCGGCCCACTGCGTGGTGGCGGGCACTCCCGAGGCGGCCGCCCGCTTCGAGGAGACGCTGACCGCCCGCGGCGTGATCTATCGGCGGGTGCAGAACGGCCATGCATTTCATACCCGGCAGATGGAACAGATCTCCGGGCCATTCCGCGCGGAGCTGCGGACAGTCAGTTTTCGCGAACCTGCCATCCGCTACCTCTCCAATGTGACCGGCGACTGGATCACGCCGCAGCAGGCGACCGACCCGGACTACTGGCTGCTGCACGCAAGCCGCACTGCACGCTTCAGCGATGCTCTGGGTCGACTCTGGCAGCTCGCCGACCCCATTCCGCTCGAATGCGGGCCGGGACGCACCCTGAGCGTTCTCGCCATACAGCACCCGCAGCGCAAGATCACCCTGCAAGGCGCGATCTGGTCCATCAGGCAGCGCTATGAGAACGAGCCGGACGAGCAAGTCCTGCAGCGGGCGATCGGCAAGGTCTGGCTGGCGGGCGGCTCTGTCCTGCGCAGTCGGATTCAGCCTGACGGCGATCGCCACCCGACTGTCGAGGCAGACGGCGCTCGCGAGGAGCCCCGCGCCGCCGCCAGCGAGCCCACTTCGGCGGCAGAGCTCCCTGTCACACCTTTCGCCGACGCGGACGAGCCCGCCAATCCCCGCGAGCAGGAGCTCGTCGAAATCTGGCGTTCGGCACTCATTCGTCCGCACATCGGGGTGAACGACAGTTTTGGCGCTCTGGGCGGCGACTCGTTGAGCTCGATCGGCGCCATCATGGCAATGCAGCGCGCCGGCGTGCCCGATCACGTGGCTCGGGGGCTCTACCGCGGACTCACCATCCGCGAGATGGTGCAGCAGGAATCGGCCGGCAGGTCCGCGGCCTCCAGCAAGCTCGCTTCGCTGGATACGGCCGTGTTCGTCAGGGCGATTGCGATATACATCGTGGTCGCAGGCCACTTCGGCATCGGCACCTGGCTCGGCAACACCTCCCTGATGGTGGTATCGGGCCTGAGCTTCGCCAAGTTCCAGTTGCGGGCGATAGAGAAGGCCGGGAGCATCCGGCCCGTGTTCCAGCTCATGCTGAAGCTCGCGATTCCCTGCTTCATCTTCACGGTCGGCCATCAGCTCCTCCACGGAGTGGTGCAGCCCAGATCGTGGCTGTTCATCGACAACTACTTCGATCCCCACCCCTACGGGAAATACGAATCCCCCTACTTCATCGACCTGCTGCTGCAGGTCTGGCCGCTGGCCGCACTGCCGCTCGCGATTGGCAGCGTACGGCGCTTCGCCGCCCAGAAGGAGTATTCCTACGCGCTCGCGCTCCTGGCGGTGACGTGGCCGGCGAGCGTGATCTTTACGCTCCTCTTTGACCCCGGGCGCCACTGGCTCACGATGCCATACCTGTACATTTATCTGTTCGCCATCGGCTGGTGCGCCGCATACAGCGCCACCACCAGGCAAAAGGTCATTACCAGCGTGGCGTTCTTCACGCTGAACGCCATTGATTACTACGCGCACATCGGGCTCCCGGTGGGTTGGTATGTCGTTGTGGCAGGCATAGCGATCACGTGGTACGAGGAGCTTCCCGCGCGGCTGCCGCAGACCGTGGTCACGATCCTGGTCGGCGCCGCCGCGGCATCGCTCTTCATCTATCTGACGCACTACCAGTCCGCCGAGCTGTTGCAGATTCCGTTCACGCTGTTACATCGAACGGCGCCCGCCCCCCTGCGTATCGCCGCCGGCATGCTGGGCGGCTACCTGGTCTGGGTGGGGTGGAATCGCCTCTCGCAGGTCACATTGAAGTGGCTGCGCAAGCCGGGTGGCTGGGCCGATCTTCGCTTGCGCGAAAGTGACGTGTAGCGTCGGCGACGCCTCTTCTGAGCATTCTCTAATGCGTCGGCGAGTTGCTGTACCGCAAAATCGACTGTTGGTATCGATTGGAGCGGAACAGGATCTCAAAGCCCTGGCGGCATACCGTGGCTCGGTGCAAGTCGTTACCGTAAGCAATCAGGGAGCGGTATTTCCTGAAGTGGTCGAGATTCGAGATCAGGAACCTCTCCACGATGACTTCATTGAATGGATTGTTGAGCAAAACGAGGCTATCCCCGTCGGGAAGCTTCCAGGTCGTCGCATCAGCCACCAGGAAGTGCACATTCTCGTATCCCGTCCTGGCCAGGTTTCGTTTGGCGATCTCGATCAGGGGGGCGGAGAAATCGACGCCGTATACGTTTGCAAATCCGAAATATTTCTTGGCGAATATGCAGGGATGACCCTTGCCACAGCCGACATCCACGAAGGTTCTGAAAGCTATGCCGGCTCGAAGCCCCTCGCGCAGCAGGCGCTTCAGGTGAAAATTTGTATAGCGTTTGTAGTTGTGTGAATTTGCCAGTGAATCCGCAGATTCCGCTACCAGTTGTTCGCGAGGAATGAAGCCATCGAAATCCAATGAATGTCGCCGCGTGAACACGAAGTACTCAGCCTGATGGTAGTACCAGGACAGTGCATCGAGGTTGTCGCTCATTGGTCTTGTGACCAATTCACGTATCCGCTTGATGGAGATTTGCGACAAGGTGGGTTCCCCGCGAAGAGGCCTCGCCTAAGGCGAGCCGGTGTATCTCAGTACGGACTGCTGCTGCTTCGGATCGCGAAAGACAATCTCGAACCCCAACCCGAGCATTGTCTCCCGGCAGTCGTCGGTTGCGTACGCGATCAGCGAGCGATATCGCTTGAAGTGATCGATGTTCAGCCTCAGGAACCTCTCCAGGATGACCGCATCGAAGGGATTGAACATGAAAAATAGAGTGTTTCCTTCAGGGGCTTGCCACTGCGCGGCGTCGGCGACCACGAAGGATACGTCCTCCCAGCGCAGCTTGGCGACGTTCCGCTTGGCCGCATCGATCAGAGGTTCCGAGAAATCGATCCCATAAATCTTCGCGAAGCGAAAGTACTTCCTCGCGAACAGGCAAGGCAGACCCTTGCCACACCCGATGTCGACGAAGTTTTGAAACTGAATCCCGGTCGACAGCGCCTCTTTGATCAACACCTTCAGAAGATGGTTGGAGTACGGCCGATAATTGTTCGAATGCGCCAGGGAATCCGTCGAGCTCGTGGAAAGCTCTTCCCGGGGAATGAATCCGCCGAAATCCAGCGAGTATCGGCGCGTGAAGCGCACCAGCTCCTTCCGGTCGTACCACCAGGAAAGGGCTTCCAGTTTGTCGCGTAGCGGCTGGGGGAGCAATTTGAGCATTTTTTTGCCCTCAGGGGAGGTGTTGTTGGGCGGTACGGGCAACGCCGCGCACGTACGGGTCCGCCAGCATGCTTATGTGCCCGCCGGGAACGTCGACGATGGATAATTTTCCGCCGACGTACCGGCGCCATCCATAATCCTCTGCAGTGGCGTAACCCGGCACCCAGATGTCGCGCAGACCGGCCCGAAAGAGCACCACGGGAAAATCCAGCTGCGACTGCTCCCGGTTCCACTGCCTGTAGGCTGCGCGGAAGGCGGTTCTTTGCTGCTGGATGAATTGCTGGTAATAGTCGCCCGTCCCCGCCGCCTGCGGCGCGCGGGCGGTCGCGCCCGATGTCGACCGCCGAATTGCAATCCTGGACGACAGCTTGCGTTGCAGCTTGCCAAAGTCGCGCGGCAATTGCCGCAACCCCTGTCGCGTGACCGACGCCTTGAGGCGTAACAGCACCCACTTCCACCATATGCGTCGCTGCGCCTCGGGCAGCAAGGTGTCGAACAGGAACACGGTCTGCACTTCGATCCCCAACTGCCGCACCTTGCGCGCGAGAGCGATGGCCAGCAATCCTCCGAACGAGACGCCCGCGAAGCGATAGGGACCTTCGGGTTGAAAGCGAATGATGGCGTCATGGTACGCCTCCACCAGACGATCGATGGATACTCCGCTCATGTCTCCCCGAAGGACGTCGGAGATGATCGCCTGCTCTTCGGCGACATAGACTCCGTACACCGGCTGATCCTGATCCAGCTCCAGGGCAAAGCGCCTGTAAAGATCGATTCCACACAGGCAGAACATCGGGGGTTTCGTGCCCCGCGGCTGCAGGGGAACGACGATCGAAGCATTCTTCGCGGCCGTGCCCAGCTGTTCGACCAGCCGAGCGACCGTCGGAGATCTGAAGACTTCACCCAGGTTGATGTCGAGGCCCGTGGTTTGCTTCATCTCCATCACGAGCTTGATCACCGCCAGCGAGTGACCGCCGAGCTCGAAAAAATTATCGGTGATCCCGACGCGAGGAATGCCGAGAACCCGCTCGCAGGCACTGGTCAGGCTGATCTCCAGATCATTTCGGGGCGCGACGTACGAGGGAGAGTCGTATGTCGAAGCGGCATCCGCGGGCTGCGGCGCGGCGGACCGGGAAGGCGCTGCGGATTGCCGTGCAGGCCCGCCGGCCGCGGGTTGCGAAAGTACGGCCAGTCCGTTGAGCCAAGCCTTGCCGACCGCGGTCAGGAACACACTCTCGTCCGGCACGCCCTCATAGCGCTGCCGTAGCGGCAGGATCGCTTTGCGGGCGGCGGCTATCTGCCGGTCCGGGTGCTGCCCTGCCAGAACCGTGAGCGTGCGGCCAGGCCCGCACTCGATGAGTACCGGATCTTTCAATTCCCAGAGACGGCGCAATGCATCGTTGAAGCGGGCCGTAGAAGTCAGATGCTTCACCCAGTAGCGGGGATCGGATACGGCCTCAGGGGTGATCCATGCGCCGGTCACGTTCGACGTGTAGGGAATCTTCGGGGCGGAAAGCGGGACTTTGGCAACGTGGGCGGCGAATTGCGCCGCGACAGGCTCCATCAGGCTCGAATGGAACGCGTGGCTGTTGCGCACGCGCACGGCGATCACGTCCCGTGCGGCGAGAGCGCGCTCGAGCTCATCGATCGAGGCCGGTGGTCCGGCAACTACGCATAGCTTCGGGCCGTTGATCAGACACAGAGCGACATCGGCAGGGAGCAGGGCCCGGAGCTCTTCCTCCGACAGAAGGACGGAGAGCATCGAGGCCCGCGGCAGCGCTGCCACCAGTCTCGCGCGCGCAGCGACCAGTGAAATCGCGTCTTCGAGCGAAATGACGCCGGCAATGCAAGCGGCGACGTACTCGCCGAGGCTGTGGCAAACCATCGCCTGCGGCTCGACGCCGAGCGACTGCCAGAGACGAACCATCGAGTATTGGACGGCAAACAGAGCGGGCTGTGCGGCTGCGGTGCGGGACAAGGCGGCACTATCGGCATCCTCCGGGGCATCGCCGCGGCGGCCGACCATCGCCTTGAGATCGTATCCGCCCGGCTGCCGGCTCTGCAGCCATTTCCGGTCGGTCGGATACAGTACTTCGCGGATGTCCTGCGGCAGATGCTGCCGGAACAGCAGAGCGCAACGGTCCAGTTCGTTGCGAAAAACCTCCCACCTTTCATAAAGGCCATACGCCATACCGACGTATTGGTCGCCAACGCCCTGCAGGAGAAACACAGCCGGGCCGGGAGCCACCGCGCAGCGATCGGTGATCAGGCGCTTCGGATCACGACTTCGAAGCACTGCGAGTGCGTCGTCAGCCATCTATTCACAGCCCGCCATCGTTCGGCAGCGCCGGCACCGCTCGCCAGCCGACACCCATCCTTCTGAGCGATCGCAGGACCAGCTCCGACCCGAAACTCCAGGCCCGCCACGCCAGGAACCCGCATAGCATCGTGAATGCGACTGAGCCCCAGGGCCACGGCAGGGCGCCGTGCAGCTCGAATGCCAGCAGATGCTTCAGCAGGGAGCGGAACTGAAAGTGCGTGAGGTAGATCCAGAGCGACGCGCCGGCCGCGCCGGTGATGAGCGGAATCAGGAACCGCGGCAGGCGCAGCGGAATCACGTCCATCCATACGATGCAGACCCCCGCGACCGTCGTATACCAGTGGACGCTGTGCCCCAAACGCCAGGCGATCAGGCCGAAGCAGACGACGACCGCGCTGGCCACCTGTTTTCGTCTGACGGTGTTGCTGAAGGAGGCACACCAGCCAAAGGCAAATAGCCACAGCCACATGTGCGGCACACGATCGTACAGGTAGGTGGTGTTCCAGAAGAAGGGGACGATGACGCTGGCAAGCCATGCGGCCGCGCAGAACGCGAGCGCGTAAGCCCAGGGCTGCCGCACTGCCAACCTGCGTACCGGGCGGAATAACAGTGGGATGGCGGTGACAGCCAAGTTCTGCAGCAGCAGATCGATGAAATAGGGCGATCCGAAATGGGAATCCCAGTAAAGGCCTCTCCAGTTGTCGAAGAAGAGCCACGAGCTCGGATGCAGGCTATGGAAGGTGATCTCTTCGAGCACTACCCAGAACAGGGTGGGGATCCCTATCTTGGCCATCAAGCGCAAAATTGGGCGGGCGCCGTCCTCCCTCTCGATGGCCTTGAGCTGAAACTTGCCGAAGCTGAGGCCCGACACCGTCATCAGGATGTAGGCGCCCGAGAGGCCGAGGAAGGCAAAGTGGCCCGCCACCACGATGAAGATCGCCACGGCCCGGATGAAGATCGGAGTCTCGATCAGAGAGAGCTGGAACGGGCCCCCATCCTTGCCAGGACCCGCCACCTTCTCCCGGGCCGCGATATCACGGATCGTCAGGTCCTGATAGATGCCCCGTGCCAGCGCGTCGGGCACGCCCGCGCGCTTCATGTCCATGATCACGGCAATGGAACTCAGCGAATCGCCGCCCAGGGCGCCAAAACCCACGTTTATCCCGATGTCCTCGCGTCCGAGCGCCCTGCTCCAGATCGCGAGCAGCTCCTGCTCGCGTTTGCTGACTCCAGCGTCATCCGCCGCCGGGGCGATCGTGCTCTCGTTTGCCGCTGCCGGCGCGGCCCTTGGCGTGCTGACAGCCGCCGGCGGCGGCGCGCTCCAAGCCGGGCTGGGAGGCGATGCGAAACTGATGTTGTCCCGCGGCAGCCCCTGCCAGCGGATGGCGGTGCCGGCAAGCCACGCCCGGCCGGTCGCCGCGAACAGCACCTGGATGTCGGACTCGTTCTCGTAGCGCTGGCGGATGGAGCTGATCGCCCCGCGCAGCGGCCCTTTGCGCTGCGGGTGCTGGTTCGCCAGGATGGTGAGCGTGCGGCCGGGGCCGCATTCGACCATCACCGGATCGGGCAGCTGCCACATCCCGTGCAGCGCCTCGCTGAAGCGGGCCGTGCGGGTGAGGTGGCGGACCCAGTATGTTGGATCGGTTGCGTCCGCGGCAGTAATCCAGGTCCCGGTCACGTTGGAGACGTAGGGGATCTTGGGTGCGCTCAGGCTGACCTTCCTGACTTCCTCCTCGAAGGCGCTCGCCACCGGCTCCATCAGGCGCGTGTGGAACGCATGCCCGTTCTGAACCCGGCGCGCGATCACTCCCTTCGCGGTGAGCGTACGCTCGAACGCGGCGACCGAGTCGGGCGGGCCGGCGACCACACAGTGCGCGGGCCCATTGATGAGTGAGATCGACAGATCCGCCGGCAACTGCGCCAGCAGCTCCTCCTCCGACAGCATGACCGCCAGCATCGGCGCCTGCGCCAGCTCATTGACCAGCTTCGCCCGCACCGCGATCAGCCGCAGCGCATCAGCGAGAGAGAGCACGCCCGAAAGGCAGGCGGCAACATACTCCCCCATGCTGTGACCGACGATCGCTCCGGGGGTGACTCCGAGCGCAGCCCACTGCCGCGCCATCGCGTACTCGATCGTGAACAGCGCCGGTTGGCTGTAGAGCGTCGCGCTGAGACGCAGGGTGTCCGGATCCGGCGGCCCGTCGGCTGAGGACCCCAGCATGCGCTTGAGGTCGATCCCCTTCGCCTGCAGCGCCTGCCTCCAGCTCTGGCTGGCCGGATAGAGCACCTGCCGGATATCCACTCCCAGCAGCGGCTCGAGGAGCTCCGCGCAACGGTCGACTTCCGCGCGGAACGTCTCGCACGCCTGATACAGGCCATCGCCCATGCCCACGTAGTGATCGCCGATCCCCGGCAGCAGGAACACCGTGGTGCGCGCCGCCGCCGCGACCTGACTCGAAGGCGCTTTCTGCGGCCGCGGCTCGGCAAGAATCGCCAACGCATCCTCGCGTCCACGGCAGACCAGGAATTTTCTAAACGGCAGATCCTCCGCCCGTCGCTGCAGAGCCTGCGCGACATCCGCCATGTCCACGACGTTGGCCGCGAGAAACTCCCGCAGCTCCTTGGCCGCCTGCTCCAGGGCAGGTTGTGTCTCCGCGGACAGGAGCAACAGTCGTGGCTGCGAGCTCTCGACATCGCTCTGCGCGTCGCTCGCTGCGGCGCGGTTACGGGGCGCGACCGAAGCAAGCGCTTCGGCAACAGTGATGCTGGGAACTGCGGCCATTCAGATCGACCTCACGGAAGGGGAACCGCCGGCATGGAGACCTACCTCACTTGTGTATTGACGGCTCAGGGAGTGCCTTGCGATCGGCCTTCCCGCTTGGCGTCAGCGGCATCTCCGCAATCTGCTGAAAATGATTCGGGACCATGTAATCCGGCAGTCGGGCCTTGAGAAACGCCTTGAGCTCCTCGACCTCGAGATCTCCCTTGCACACGACGTACGCGACGATGAGGATCACCGTCTCCGAATACTTCTTGACCACCGCGACGCACTCGACCACGCCGGCGTACTGGCGGATCGAATTCTCGATCTCGCCGAGCTCGATGCGCAGGCCGCGGATCTTGACCTGGTGGTCTTCGCGACCCAGGTATTCGACGTTGCCGTCGGACAGCCAGCGTGCGATGTCGCCGGTGCGGTAGATCCGCTCGCCGGGATTGGCGGGATTGTCGGTGAATCTCTCGTCCGTTAGCGTCTTGCTGTTGATGTAGCCGCGCGCCAGCTGGACGCCGGCCAGGCAGAGCTCGCCGACGTCGCCTATGGCAACCTGCTGGCCGTTGCGCAGGATGTACAGCTTCGTATTGTCGATTGGGCGCCCTATCGGGACGATGTTGAAGTCGTCGTCCGTAGGACAGTCAAAGTATGTTACGTCGACAGTGGCTTCGGTTGGCCCATAGAGATTGATGAGCCGCGCGCCCGTCTTGCCGCCCCAGAAGCGATTGAACCGCTTGACGTGCTCCGCGGAGAGCGCTTCGCCGCTTGCGAACACGTAGCGCACGGAGGCGAGGTTCGCAGCGGCGGCATCGCCCTTGCTCTCCACGTACTCCAGGAAGACGCTGAGCATCGACGGCACGAAGTGCAGGACGCTGACTTTGTTCTTCTTGATCGTGCTCACGATCCCCATCGGATTCCGTTCCGCCCCCGGCGGCAGGAAGCAGACTTGCGCGCCTTCCAACGCCCACCAGAACTGCTCCCATACGGAGACGTCGAAGTAGTATGGGGTCTTCTGCAGGATCACATCGTCCGGGCCGAGCGGATAGGCGCGCTGCATCCAATGCAGCCGGTTGATCACGGAGCGATGCTCGATCATGACGCCCTTCGGGCGTCCGGTCGATCCCGAAGTGTAGATCACATACGCGAGGTCCTGCGGACCATTGACCCTGGCGAGCGGAGCGGCCGGGCCGTCATAGAGCGCGAGGTCGTCGAGATTGATCACGGTGCCGTGGAATGCCGCCTTGCCGGCGGTCTTGCCGTGAACCAACAGAATCGCGACCCCGGCCTCCTTCAGCATGTACTCGGTGCGGTCCGGCGGATTCTCGGGCGGCAATGGCAGATAGCCCGCGCCCGCCCGGATGACCGCCAGGATGCCGATCGACATGGCGAAAGAGCGCTCCACCATCAGCGCGATGACGGTGTTGGGCTTTGCACCGGCTGCGCGCAGCCGCTGCGCGACATGCTCGACCTTGTCGGAAAGCTCGGCATAAGTCAGTGAAGGCTTGCCGAACGTGCGATCATGCTCGCAGAGCACGGCCGTCGCATCCGGGCACTGACGCGCCCGGGCCTCGAGCAATTCGCCGAGCGTGGCGAGGTGCGGGAACTCCGCCGCCGTATCGTTGAACGATGCGATGCGCTTCAGGTCGTCCGCGGTCGCGGGCCGCGAAACCTCGGAGTCCGTCACGTGTCGCCTCTGGATTTCGCGACCGCGCCGCCCCGGCCCAGAATCGCCTTGCCGAGCAGTTCCTCGTGGATCTGCGTCGTGCCTTCGATGATCTCGGTGATCTTGGAGCTGCAGTAATACCGCGATGTCGGGGATGACTCGTGACATCCGGCGGCGCCTTGTATCTGGACGGCATCGGAGGCGGCACTGACCGCCGCGCGCGATGCAAAGTATTTCGCGGTGAAGGCGTCCTCGAAAGCCTCCGCGGAATGGTCGTCCTCCGACCGGCAAGCGCTCATGCAGAGCAGCGTCGCCGCCTGTAGATCGGCTGCCATCTTGGCGATGAGCGTGCGGATCATCCCGAACTCACCGACGGTCTGCTCGCCGACCTTGCGCCGGTTGGCGTAAGCGACGCTCTCCTCGACGCAGCCCCGCAGCATGCCGAGCGCATGGCACGCAGTGCTGAGCCGGCCGTAATGCAAGCCCACGGGCGCCACGTGGGAGAACCCGAAGCCAGGCTTGCCGACGACGTTGGCGAGAGGGACCTCGACGTCGCGCAAGGTGATGGTGCCGAGCCCGGCGGCGCGAAAGCCCATGAGCTCGCGAATCGGCTCGACCGTGAGTCCGGGCGACTCCCGCGGCACGATGCAGGCGATGGGCTGCTCCTCGAGCTTGCCGAAGATGAGGAACACGTCCGCGATCTGTGCACAGGTGATCCAGCGCTTGACGCCGTTCAGGCGCAGGGACCCCCCACCCGGATCGCGACTGTAGCGGGTCGTGAGATTGCGCAGCGCGCTGCCGACTTCGGGCTCGGTGAGCGCGAAGGCCGCGAGCAGCTCGCCGCTCGCCAGCCGGGGCAGCCATGTCGATTTCTGCTCCCGGGTGCCCCAGCGCACGATGGCCATCGCGTGCATCGCCTGCACGGTGAACACGCTGGTGACGGACGGCGAGCCCCGCCCGAATGCCTCGTTCAGGAGGCCGAAGGTGACGGCATCCCAGCCCTTGCCGCCGTATTGAACGGGCAAGGTGGCACCCAGCCAGCCGGTAACCGCGAGCTGCGACAGTACTGATTTCGACAGCGCCTGCTCGCGCTCCCAGTCAGCCGCGAAGGGCTCCACGTTCGAGCTGACGAACGCCTTGAACTCCGCGTAGCGACTCTGCTGCGCTTCGTCCAACCAGTGCGGCACCGGACCCGCCATGATGTCAGCCCGCCGTCGCCGCGCTCTTCTTGAGGACGAAGTCCGTCGCGGCGCTCACCGACCTGAAGTTCTTGATGTCGAGGTCGTCCGCGTCCACCTCGACGGCGAAGGTCTTCTCGATGAACGTCATCAGCTGGATGGCGAACAGTGAGTTCACCAACCCGGACTCGAACAGATCGTCGTCGTCACCGAGGTCGGGGAAATTGATGGAGCGGGTTACGAAACCCCTGAGGGTCTCTTTGACATTGCCGGTATTCATGGCCTAGCTCTGTGGGTAATCGTAGAAGCCTTTGCCGGATTTACGCCCGAGACGTCCGGCGTGCACCAGCTTCCTGAGCAGCGGGCAGCAGCGGTATTTCGGGTCCTGGTAGCTCTCGTAGAGCACATCGAGCGAGCGCACCACGGTGTCGAGCCCGATGAGATCGGCAGTCTCGAGGGGGCCCATGGTGTGCCCGAAGCATTGCTTGAAGATGGCGTCGATCTTCTCCGGGGTCGCCACCTGATCCTGCAGCACGAAGGCCGCCTCGTTCATGAAGAGATGCGAGATGCGGTTGGAGACGAAACCCGGCATGTCTTCGACGATGACGGCGTTCTTGCCGAGTTGGGAGAAGAGGCCGAGCAGGGTGTCGATCGTGCGCTGGGTGGTATGGAACCCGCGGATGACCTCCACCGTGGGCTTGAGGTGCACCGGATTCATCAGGTGAATGCCGACGATATCCTGCGGCCGGCGCGTCACGCTGCCGACCTGCGTGATCGATATGCAGGAGGTGTTGACGCCGAAACAGACTCCGTCCGGAACGATGGCGTCCAGCTTCCCGTACAGGTCCCGCTTGATCTTCCAGTCCTCGAAGACGTTCTCGATGACGAAGTCGCAGCGCGCCGCCGCGTTCAGATCGGTCGTCAGCGTCATGAGCTCCGCGACCCGGCTTTTCGACATCTTGGGCAGCGACTTCGACAGCACCGGCGCGAAGCGCACGTTGCGCAGGATCTCTTCCTCGGCCCGCCGCAGCGCCTCGTCGGTGAGGTCGACGCCGACCGCCTCGATTCCGTGCAGCACGAGGTCGGTCATGGCGCCTATGCCGATGTTTCCAACTCCGATCACGGCAACTCGAGTCATCATCGTGGATTCCTTCGGCGCACAACCGATTATGAGACCATCCGCCGAGTGACAGACGGTCACTGCCGGAATTTTGTTGCAGGGCAGCGGTCACGCTCTGGCGAGTGCCGCTTCGGTTTGTTATGGCGCGTGGGCGCCTTGCAGGTATCTTAAGGGAGGTCCCGGGCGACTGCAACGCGGCCCCGGGCGGTATTCCGTCACACTTTTGACGCTTTTCCGGCGCCCGGCGCAGTGGAGTGTTTTTAATAGCCGATGCCGCTCGAAATCGAGGATTACGGCCCGGACCGCCCGCGGGACGGCGCGCTCGTCATCGCCCTCGTGAACAACATGCCCGACGCGGCGCTCGAGGCCACCGAGGGCCAGTTCGGCTCGCTGCTCGCCGCCGCGGCGGGCGCGCTCCCGGTGCGCCTGCGCCACAGCTGGCTGCCCGGGGTGCCCCGGGGGGCCCAGGCACTGGAGCGCATCAACCGCCGCTACTTCCCCATCGAGCGGCTGCTGGCCGATCCGCCCGATGCGCTCATCGTAACCGGAATGGAACCGCTCGCCGCCTCCCTCGAGGAAGAGCCCTACTGGGATCACATGGTGCGGCTCCTCGAGTGGGCGCGGACACACACCGCCTCCAGCATCTGGTCGTGCCTCGCGGCGCATGCGGCCGCTCTGGCCTTGCATGATGTGCGGCGGCGGCGGCTGCCGGATAAATGCTTCGGTGTCTTCGAGCATCAGACCCGCGGCGACCACGCGTTGCTCCGCGGCGTCGGGCCTATGTTGCAGACGCCACACTCGCGCTGGAACGAGTTGCCCATCGACAGCCTGCAATCGGCCGGCTACGAGATTCTGAGCCTCTCGAGCCAGACCGGCGCGGATCTGTTCCTGTGTCCCGGCCGCAGCCTCCTCGTCTGTTTCCAGGGTCATCCCGAATACGACGAACTGGCGCTGCTCAAGGAATACCGGCGGGATGTCGGTCGCTACCTGCGCGCCGAGAGAGACACCTGGCCCGCGATGCCGCAGGGCTACTTCGCCGCGTCAGGTGTTGCCACACTGGCGAAATATCGCGCCGCCGCCGAGCAGGCGCGTGATCCGGCACTGCTCGGCGGTTTTCCGCTGGCAGAGCTCGCAGGGTCCATCGCCGCATCCTGGCGCCCCGCCGGGATCACGATCTACCGCAACTGGCTGACCCACCTGGCCGCGCTGCGGGCACGCTGAGGGCGTCGCGCAATCAGCGCGCGGCCTCGAGAGCTGACACCAGCTCATCGACATCCGCGATTGTTATCTCGCCGTGGGTGGCACAGATTCTGACCACCTCGCGCCCTTCGAGCTTGGCCACCGCCACCCAGGCACGGCCTGACGCCAGCACTTTGCGCACGATCTCACGCAGCGGCGACGAGCCCGCCGGCGGCAGCACGCAGAGCACGGCGAGCCGCGAGTCGTTGGCGATGCTCCAGCCACGGGCCGCGAGGCGCGCCTTGGCACGATCGATCACCTGCACGGCGCGCTCCACGTGTGCGCCGTAGCCCTGCCATCCCGCCGCGGCGAGCGACAGAAACAGCTTGAGGCCCATGAAGCGGCGCGACCACTGTACGCTGTTGAGATAAGGGTCGATGCTGGAGGCGCTCGAGGGCATGAACTCGGCGCCGACGCGGAACGCCTCGTTGAGGATCGCGGCGTCCCGCACGATGAACATGCCGCAACCCATGGCCGTCGCGAGCCACTTGTGCGCATCGATCGTCACGGAGTCCGCGAGCTCGATGCCGGCGAGCTCCGGACGCAAACGGTCGGAGCAGAGTGCTGCGCCTCCCCACGCGGCATCGACGTGATACCACACGTTGTTCTCGCGGGCGACGGCAGCGCACGGCTCCAGCGGATCGATCATGCCCGCGCCGGTCGTCCCGGCGGTGGCGGAAATCAACACCGGCACGGCGCCCCGGCGCCGATCCTCGCGCAGCGCCTCGGTCAGCGCGCCCACATCCATTCGGCCCGCGCCATCGGTGGCGATGAGCCTCAGGGCCGCGCGCCCTACGCCGGCCTGGTGGGCGATCTTGTGCCACGCGGGCTGGCACTCGCACGAAGTGTAGAACGCAACAGGGCCGCTGAAGGCCCGCACTCCATCGGCGGCGAAGCGCGGCTCGGCACGCGTGAGCGCGCACAGGAGCGCCGTGTAGTTGGCTTCCGAGCCCGCGGTCGTGAAATGGCCGGCGGACTCCGGTGGCAGTCCGGCGCGCTGCGCGAGCGCGCGGATCACGTGCTGCTCGATCGCGACCGGCGCCGGCGAGGAGCCGGAGCTGGCGAGCTGGGGATTGAACGCAGCGGTGATGCGGTCGGCGCATTGCGAGGGAAAGTTGGCTGGCGGATTGAAGAGGCCGAAGTAGCGCGGGTGCGTCATGTGCACCGTGCCGTGCTCGAGGCGGCCGATGACCCAGTCGATCAGCTCTTCGAGTGGCCGGGGTGTCGTGAAGTCGAAGGTGGCGAGGTCACGGCGCAGCTCCGCCATGTCGATGTCCGGCATCACCGGCCCGAGCAGGACGCGCTCCGCCGCCTCGGCGAGCGCGCGGGTGAGGCGGTCCTCCACGCGCTGGCGCGCGCCACCGTCAGGGAATAGCGCCGCTACCGGCGCCGGGAGTTCGTCACGAGAGCTCATGATGGGCCGAGAGAGCTACGACGGCCACGCGGCCAGGACCTTGCGCAGCTGCTCCGACTCCCTGAGATACGCGTCGTGCCCATATATGGAAGAGATCTCGTGCACTCGGGCGTTGCCGAGCCGCGCCCCGAGACCCCTCACGTCCGACAGCGGCACGAGCTGATCCTCACGCGAAGCAACGGCTGCCGTCGGCACGAAGATTCGCGCCGCATCGACCCGATGCAGGTCCAGGGACTCCGACAGCGCCAGGAACGCCTCGGGCCTGAAGCCGGCGACCCACTCCGAGCTGTCGGCGAACAGGTATTGCTCGACGGGAAATACGAACTTGCCGCCCTCGAGCCGCGGCAGCGCCGGAAAGCGTGCCGCAAATTCCTCCGAGCTGCGATAGGTCGACATCCCCACCGCGCGCGCGAGCTGCAGGCCTTCGGACCCGCGGCCGCAACCGATCGCGAACCGCACGATGTGGCGTTGGATGCTGTGCCATGCAACCGCCATCGGATGCGGCACATCGGCGGCGGAGATCGTGACGAGCGCGCCCACGCGCTCCGGGTAACGCTCCGCGAAGGCGAGCGCCACCATACCGCCGTAAGAGCCGCCCACGATCGCTCGGACTTCGCGGACCCGCAGATGATCGAGCAACCGCGCCAGAGCATCCGCCTGATCGTAGGTGGAGATGCTGGGAAACTCGCCGCCTGGCGCGGGTCCGGTCGACTCACCTTTTCCGGCCAGATAGTCGAAGCTCAGGATGCGGTACCGGTCGGCATCGAGCGGCCGCCCGGGGCCCACGATCTCCCGCCAGCAGCCGCGTCGCGGATCATCCGGCTCGAAGAGACGCCGGTCACACCAGACACCGCCCATGGCGCAGATCAGCGGCGCGTCCGGGGCTCCCGTGAGCCGCCAGGCCAGCCGCACGTCGCGGAGGCTCCCGCCGTGATGCAGTGCGCATTCGCCGGCTATTTCCAGCGTCCCTTCGGTAACGGATTCGACTCGGCCGCTCATGACACCTCCACGATATCTGCTATCGTAAATCATGCCTGGATCGCCGGATGAGAAGTCCCGCTCGCCATTGCAAGCCTGGGTCAGGGCGCTGGAGCGCAGCGCCGCGATCGAGCGCAACCCCCGGATCACCCTGCCGGTCCTGATGGACTCGCTCGCGGAGCGCTACGAGTCGATGCCGGCGCTGGTCTCTCCGGGGGCGGCATTGAGCTACCGCTCGCTGTCGCAGACGGCGAACCGCTATGCCCGCTGGGCGGTGGCACAAGGATGGGGGCAGCGCGGCGCGAGCGTTTGCCTGCTGATGGACAACTGCCCGGACTACCTCGCGATCTGGCTCGGCCTCACCCGGGCGGGGGTGACGGTAGCGCTCCTCAATACCCATTTGACGGGCCCGCTCCTGGCACACTCCATTCGCGTCGCCGCGCCGCGCGCGGTCATTGCCGGGCCGGGCCTCGCGGATTCGGTCCGCGCCCTGAGCGCCGAGCTGCCACAGGTTGCCTGCTGGGTGCACGGGACGGGTGGCGACGGCCGCAACCGGAGCGACCAGGCGATCGCCGATTACGCCGGCGACCCCGTCCCCGATGCCGAGCTTCCGCTGCCCTCGCTATCCGACCGCGCGCTTTATATCTATACCTCCGGGACCACGGGACTCCCCAAGGCGGCAGTCGTCAGCCACCACCGGCTGATGCAGTGGAGCCACTGGTTTTCCGGGCTCATGAACATCACTCCCGCGGACCGGTTGTATGACTGTCTGCCCATGTATCACAGCGTCGGAGGCGTCGTGGCCACCGGCGCGACGCTGGTCGGCGGCGGCACGGTGGTGCTGCGTGAGCGCTTCTCCGCCAGCCGCTTCTGGCAGGACGTGGCCGAAGAGCGCTGCACGATCTTCCAGTACATCGGCGAGCTGTGTCGCTATCTGTTGAGCAGCCCGCATCGGCCGCAGAGCGAAGAGTGGGCCCACGGTCTGCGGCTCGCGTGCGGCAACGGTCTGCGGGCGAACGTCTGGCAGGCTTTTCAGGATCGATTCCGGATCCCGCAGATCCTCGAGTACTACGCTGCCACCGAGGGTACTTTCTCGCTCTACAACTGCGAGGGCCGGCCGGGCTCGATCGGTCGCATCCCACCGTTTCTCTCGCATCGCTATCCCGTAGCGCTGGTGCGTTCCGACCCCGCTACGGGATTGCCGGTGCGCGACACGGAAGGCCGGTGCGCGCGCACTGCCCCGGGCGAGGCTGGCGAGGCGATCGGGCGCATTGCCGAAGGTGGCTCAGCCGGCGCGCGCTTCGAAGGCTACGCGGATTCCGACGCCACCCGCGCCAAGGTGCTGCGCGATGTCTTCACGTCCGGTGACGCGTGGTATCGCACCGGCGACCTCATGACTCGGGATGAGGAGGGATTTTTCTATTTTCTCGACCGGATCGGCGATACGTTCCGTTGGAAAGGCGAAAACGTCTCGACGACGGAGGTGGCGTCAGCGCTGGAAAGCTGCAGGGGCGTCACGGGTGTCGCGGTATATGGAGTATCAGTTCCGCACGCTGAAGGCCGCGCCGGAATGGCGGCTCTGGTCGTGAACGGCGATTTCGATCTCGGCGCCTTCCGGCAGGAAGCGTCCGCGCTCCTTCCCGTCTACGCGCGTCCGCTCTTCCTGCGTATCGTGGCGGCACTGGATCTCACCGGTACGTTCAAAGTAACGGTGAAAGAGCTCGTGGGTCAGGGATACGATCCGGATCGGGTGCGCGACCCGCTCTACTTCGACAGCGCCGGAGAGGGGCGCTACGAGAGGCTTGACGCGCCGCTCTACCAGCGGATCATTCAGGGGTTGGAGAGGCTCTAGTGGCAGACGAAGATAACTCCGACCACGGCCGCCGCTTTCGCAGTGCGCTCGGCGCCTTCGCTACCGGGGTCACGATCGTCACGACGCGCGATGCCGAAGGCAGGGACGTCGGCCTGACCGCAAACAGCTTCAACTCCGTGTCGCTGACGCCGCCCATGGTCCTCTGGAGTCTCGCCAAGAGCGCCCTGAGCCTGCCGGCGTTTCTCGCGGCGACTCATTTCGCCGTGCACGTGCTCGCGTCCGATCAGGAGGAGCTGTCGCTGCGATTCGCCGCCCGCGGCTCCAACAAATTCGCCGGGCTCGATCTCGAGCGTGGCCCGGCGCAGGTGCCGTTGCTGCGCGGCTGCTCGGCGCGCTTCCAGTGCAGCACCGCCTTCCGGCACGAAGGCGGCGATCACGTGATATTCGTCGGGGCGGTGGAGTCATTCGATCACTCCGACCGGCCGCCTCTCATCTATCACGGCGGCCGTTATGCGCTCGCCGTGCAGAAGGAGCAGCCCGAGCCCGCACGGGAAAGCGCCGACACCGACAGCAGCTTCAGTCAGGACTTCCTCGTCTACCTGCTCGGCCGCGCGCAATTCCAACTCTTCATGTCATTGCGGCGCGACCTCGAGCAGCACGGGCTGACCGAAGCGCAGTGGTTTGCGCTCAGCATGCTGGCCGTATCCGACGGCCGCAGCGTGGCGGAGCTCGATCGCCTGCTCTGGAACACCGGACACCGGGTCACGCCCGAGCTGCTCACCAGCCTCGCGGCGGCAGGCTTCGCGGAATTGCGTGGCTACGATCCGCACATCCGGGTGACTCTGACCGAAGCCGGCCGGCGAGCCGTGATCGAGCTGGTCGCGGCGGCAAAGTCGGCCGAGGCGCACGCGGAGCGCAGCCTGGGAACCGCGGAGATCCGCATCCTGAAGCGGGCACTGCGCGCCATCGCTCGCGAGACCGACCCCGGCGCCCCGCCACCGGTGTTGTGACGTAGCCGGCAATTACGGCCCGGAAAGTTTGGAAACGGGCTGTCGCTGAGTCATACTCGGTCGATCCGAGGCGGCGCGAGAACCGCCAAAAGAACCAGAGTTTCCATGTGAGCGCCAATCCGACGGGGGGTCAGGGAAGGACCTGCATTCACCAGCTCGATGATTTCGACCTGGACGGGTTCCTCGCGGTCGCGGCCCGATTCGGCTCGAGCCGCTTCGGCTTCGTGGTCACGCCCAATGTGGATCACATGATCCGCTGCCATGAGGATCCGGTCTTCCGCTCGCGCTATGCTTCGGCCGATTTCGCCCTGCTCGACAGCCGCTTCGCGGCGCAGCTGCTGCGGCTGGTGAAGGGCCTGCGGCTGCCCGTCTGCACCGGCTCGGACCTCACGGCAGCCCTGTTCCGCCGCGTGATCGCCCCTGACGATCGCATCGTCCTGATAGGGGGCAGCGCCCAGCAGGCCGCCACGATCGCCACGACCTTCGGGCTGCGGAACGTGCGCCACCACAATCCTCCCATGGGATTCATCCAGGACCCCGCGGCCGCAGAGGAGTGTCTGCGCTTCATCGAGAGCGCGAGCCCCTTCCGGTTCTGCTTCCTCGCGGTCGGCTCGCCGCAGCAGGAGATGATCGCGGCGATCCTCAGGCAGCGCGGGAACGCCCGGGGGCTGGCGCTTTGCGTGGGTGGCTCGCTCAACTTCCTGACGGGCAAGGAGCGCCGGGCACCGCCCTGGATGCAGCGGCTGTCACTCGAATGGCTCTACCGCCTGGCGCAGGATCCCCGCCGGCTCTGGGTGCGCTACCTGGTGCGCGGTCCGCGTTTCTTCGGACAGTTGCGCCAGGCACAGGTCGTGCTGCGCAAGTCGAGCCCTCATCCCATGGGAGATTCTGCCGGGTGACGCAATGCCGCCATGAGAGCGCACACACCCCGAACAGGCCTTTGGATGGGCGGCGCTCTCTGTATTGCCTGCCTCATCGGCGCCGGCACGCTCCTCTACCTCGGTATCGGTGAGAAGGGAACGTACACCGCGATACGGCTGACGGCGCGCTGGTCCTATGGCTTTTTCCTGCTGGCCTACACGGGCGGCCCGCTCGCCACCGTGTTCGGACCGAGCTTTCAGCCCCTGGCGCGGCGAGGCCGCGAGCTGGGTCTCGCCTTTGCCGCCGCGCACCTGGCACATGTGGGCCTGGTGGCCTGGCTCTACCACATCTCCAGCACGCCACCCATTCCAACCTCCGCGGCGATCTTCTTCGGCATCGCGCTGGGCTTTACCTATCTCATTGCCCTGCTCTCGATTCCAAGGCTCGCGACGGCACTTCCGCGCTGGCTGTGGCGAACCATCGTGATAGTGGGCATGGAATTCATTGCGCTGGCCTTCCTGCGCGACTTCCTGCGCTATCCCTTCGGCCACGGCATCGCCCGCATCCTCTTCATTCTGCCGTTCAGCGTGCTCGCAATCGCCGCGGCGCTCCTGCGGCTCACCGCGTACGGAATGAAGCTGCGCCTCAGCCTGCGCCACGCCCGCGCAATTCCGCTGTAATTACAGCGTAGCCTTGGCCGGCCAGTATGGTGCCGTCCGCTCCACGGCGCCCGTTTCGGGGCTGCGGCGGGGAATCCGACCGGATTACATAATGCAGCGGACGCACAAACTGTGCGCCGCGTCCCGGTAAGCAATCGCGACTGCCCTGATACTTGTCTCTATGTACCGACACCCGGCAGCAGCATGTGTGTTACAGTGCCTCACCGTGAAGGGACGCACTGGGGCTCTTGGCGCTCAAAGTAGATCCCGCGCGCACGAGGACAACGCCAGGCCAATGATCAGCAGCGTCCACGCCGGCTGCAAAGCTCGCAGCGCGAGTTGCGGGCCAACGGCATAAAAGCTGCACAGCGAAGCACAACAATTTCACACGCTATCCAACTCAGGTCACCGATCCAACAACAACTTTACGTGACGATGCAATCTCACTGAGCGCGCCGACAGGCGCGGCATGTGAGCCGACAACAATACGAAGACTGTGGAAGCGGCACTTGCCGCGAGAAGTGAATAGCTGATGTCATCCGTTGCTGAGTCATTCGCACACCGGCGGGTCCGGCTCGGTAATGTCGAGCCGGCGGCCGTGGCACTGCTGCGGCAGCTCGACCCGCTGATCGTCGTGCTGTCGCTCTTCTGCTGCGAGCGCGCCTTCGGTGACCAGCCCTCGCCTGCCTTCGTGGCGCTCGCACTCCTCACCTGGATCATCTCGGCCCAGCTCTTCGATCGCGTCGGCGCGTCGGAAGCGGCCTCGCTCGGCTACTGGGATTTCAGCAGTAGCTACACCCGCGTGTTGCTGCAGTGGGTCACCGTCGCCGGCATGCTGTTCCTCGCGGGCCTGACCTTCAAGGCGACCGACATCTTCGGGCACCAGTCGATTCTGACTTGGTTCGTCGTGACGCCGGCGGCTCTGTCCGCGACTCACCTGCTGCGGCGACGGGTACGCTGGCGTTCGGAGAACGGCGCCGCCGCGCGCTACATCATCATCGGCGTGAACGAAGTTGGCGTGGAGCTCGCCCGCCGCCTGCCTCCGGCCGGCTTCATGGGCTACTTCGACTTCCGCACCGTCGATCGCGTGGCGCAGGTCACCGATCCGAAGAAACTGGCCGGCCACTGCCGGGACACGGCGAATTTCGTCCGTGAGAAAGGCGTCAAGGTCGTCTATATCGCCCTGCCGCTCGCCAACGTCCCGCGCATGAGCGAGCTCGTCAACGCGCTGCGCGACACCACGGCTTCGGTGTACTTCGTGCCTGACGCCTTCGCGTTCGACCTGATCCAGGGCCGCCTGGTCGAGATCAACGGCATGCCGGCGCTCTCGGTCTGCGAGACCCCGCTCCATGGCCTGGAGGCGGTGTTCAAGCGCGCCATGGACATCGTGTTCGCAACCCTCGCCCTGCTCCTCCTCTCGCCGCTCCTGCTCGCGGTGGCTGCCGCCGTGAGGCTCACTTCGCGGGGACCGGCCCTCTTCCGCCAGCGCCGGTACGGCCTCGACGGTGAGGAGATCGTCGTCTACAAATTCCGCTCGATGAGGGTCTGTGAGGACGGCACGGTGGTCATGCAGGCGACGAAGGGGGATCCGCGCGTCACCCGGGTCGGCGCCTTCCTGCGCAAGACCTCGATCGACGAGCTGCCGCAGCTCCTGAACGTGGTGCAGGGCAAGATGAGCCTCGTGGGCCCGCGGCCGCACGCCATCGCCCACAACGAGCTCTATCGCAAGCTGATCAACGGTTACATGATCCGCCACAAGGTGCGCCCCGGCATCACCGGCTATGCGCAGGTGAACGGCTTTCGCGGCGAGACCGAGACGCTGGAGAAGATGTCCGAGCGGGTGCGGTACGACCTCGAGTACCTGCGCAAATGGTCGCCCTGGCTGGACATCAAGATCCTCGTCAAGACCTTCCTGGTCGTTCTGCAGGATCAGCGCAACGCGTACTGAGCCCTGAGACTCACGGCACGCTGGTCATCAGGCATTCCTTGATGCCACGACGGTAAATCGTCGCTTCAGACGCAGAAACGGCTTCTCCCAGAGTGCATAGGAGACGGCCGAGACGGCGACTGTAAGAAGAAAGGCGGCCACGTACCAGGACGCTTCCATGGCAAATTCCCCATGGGTCCTGACCAGTACCTTGCTGACCATGGCGATGCAGACGACGTGATATGCATAAAGGCCATAAGAGATTTTCCCCAAGTACTGAATGGGCTTCGAGCGCAGCGACGATCCGATGAACGCAAGGAGTGTCGTTCCGCAACACACCATGACCCAGGGGCGCACAAACAGCACGGTGCCGAGCGTGATGGGATCAAAGATCGACCTCGTCCCGTCCCCTATGAGGATGGGCAGGAATCCCACCGCGAGGAGTGCCACACGCTGCGGATTGCTAAGCGTAGGGGAACGTCCATTGAGCCATACGGCAATGAGGATGCCGACGGCGATGGCATCGAGATGGGCAAACGTATTGCACCAAAGGCGATCGGCCGCCGTACCCCAAGCGTATTCAAGAGCCCGCGCGATATTCGCACAGAGGACGAGCCCGATCGCAGCCAGGATGATGCCTCGCCGCGACAGCCGTGCCACTGCAGGTGGCCACAGGAGATAGAACTGTTCCTCGACCGAAACGCTCCACAGCGGTACGGCAACAGATGACGGCCACCCGAAAAAGACGAACGCCCAGTTGCCAGCAAACAGGAGCATGGGCAGCACGTACTTGAGGCTCAATCCACCGTACGGATCGAAGCGCCAGAATACGAGCACCAACATGAAGTAGAGCGGCCAGATACGCAGCGCCCGCCGCGCGTAGAATTGCGAGACGCTCAGGTGTCCCGTGGTCTCGCGCTCGCGCAGGAGGAGCTCCGTGATCAGATATGCGCTCAATGCAAAAAACTGATCGACGCCATACGCACCGTGGCGCGCGACCGCCACCAACGCGTCGGCGATCGGGAAAGGCACGTGGCGTGCCGCGAGAGTCGGCGCTGAGTACCAGAATGTGTGCGAAAGGAAGACACCGAAGAAGGCGAAGAAGCGCAGGGAATCGAGTTCCGGACGGTAGAAGGGCCGGACTTCGGCGCGCGGCGTTGCTGAAACCTGGAGTTCGTGCGCGAGCTGTTGGGCAACGTTATTGATTGATTTTCTAGCGTGCGCGCCGGCGGCGCTGCACGCCCAAGCCGAGAGCAAGCAGACCTGCGCCCAGCAGGGCGAGCGAGTCGGGCTCCGGCACACCGCCACCACCACCGGTTGACGTCACGCCTTGCGTGTTGATGCTGAAATACAGACCGGCTTGAGACGGATCCATATCATCGTAGAACAGCTCGAGGCTGTGGGTTCCGGCGGTAATGTCGAACGGTGAGACGCACGTACCCGTGGCAAATGCATGGACGCCACCGAGATCGCATACGATCTGTCCGTCCAGATATGCGAATGCCGAGTCGTCCGCGCCAATGCTGAAGCTGATGAGCTCCGTCGTCGGCACGTCGAGGGTTCCCTGGTAAACGGCGGTCAAGCCGCCGCTATAATCGTTGGTTCCCGTTCCATTGGGCGGGTAAAAGTCAGACGGTTCGTCGACAGGCAGTGTCACCGAAGCGGTACCCGTCTCGGTCACGTGGGAGTTCAGCGACGGGCTCCACCAGGTCAGTTGCCCGTTGTAGACATCCTGCACGCTCGGCATGGCGCCCGAATAGCCGGGGTTCAACTGCGGCAACCCGTTGGGCCCGAGGGCGCTCAACACCTCGTTGCCATAGGTGCCGCAGCACAATGTGGCGTAACTCGGATCGCTGCTGGAGACCTCGTAATAAGTCACCGCCAACGTGCTGGCGTGGGCCAGCCCGCACGTGACCAGCGCGAGACCGGCGGCTGTCAGACAGGGTCTGGCCGAACTGAACAGTGACATGGTTATTTTCCGGTAGCGCAATCAGGCTTGACGCCGTCTCGACGTCAGGCCCACAGCCAATGCGGCCAGCCCCAGCCCAAGCAGCGCAAGCGTGCCAGGCTCCGGCACCGGCGGCGGCGGGGTCATCGGAGGCGTCAACCCGAAGCCCGCGTAGGAGAGCGTCGCACCGGTTGCGAGATCGACCGTGATGTTGTCCGGATCGATGAGAGCGCTCACGGGCGCGTTCGTATAGAGCACGTAGCCGTCCGTCGCCGGGAAGCCCTCTATCGAAATCGCTCCCAGCCCGGAAAAGGTCACGGAGTCACCCTTGCCGCTGCTGCGCGCCGCAGTGCCTGCCACGGCCGCGCAACCCGCGAACGCCGAGCCGAAAACCGGGCCGCAGGCCTCGACCGACGTCGAGTAGCCCGTCAGAGACGAGAGCGTGACCGAGCTGACGTCGGAAGACTCCGCGCCACCGATAATGAAAGCCAACGCGACATCGGATGAGCCGTAGGGATTGAGATCAGTCGTCCCTGCCGCCTCGATGAAGCCACCCGAGCTGAGCAGGATGCTGATCCCGGTCGAGGCAAGCGCCGAGGTCGAGGTGCCGGTCGTGCACGACGCGCCGCTGAAATAACCGCAAGCGGCGTCGAGCAGAGTTGTGTTGGTGGGCGTACGATTGTCGTAGTTGGGCACCGAGCCCGACGCCCCCGGAGTAAGGGCCAGCGGAGTGGCCAGCGCGGTACCTGAGATCAGGCAGGCGGCGCCGACGACGGCCCTTAGTGCGTGCGAGTGTTTCATGTGCGTTCTCCCCTTTGCGAAGAGCGGCGGATGCGTTCTATGGCACCGTCGGGCAGCCCACGAAATGCGGGACTGAACACTCTGTGTGCACGAATCGTGCCCGGGTAAATAAGTTCAATGTAATCAGTGTGCTAGGAAAGCCATGCCGCGCGAGGGGGGTGGCCTGTAAGAAACGGCGACGCTGCGGTCCGACAGGGTGATCAACTGTTTGCGCGGGCCGCGAATCTCTAGAAATCCAAAGAAACGTGAATCGGCTCAACTTCGGCCGGGTTCATGCGTCTCACTCATTGAGGATTGAGGCACACACGTTTGCGTTGTGATCCCGGTGTGCCGGTCGCGCTCGAGACTTCCCCCTCCCTGAGACTCGGGCAGCGCCGGTGGAACTCGCCAGTTGCGAGCACCGTCGGAAGCCTACCGCCTTGGTAGCCCCAAGGCGGTTTTTTTTATGGGGGCTCAGGCGGCCTCGACGGCCGTGGGCGCGGGAGCGCCTGCCGCCTTCCGCTCCAGGGCCGGCAATCGCATCGCGACCTCCAGGCCGCCGTCGGGGACGTTGTGCGCCTCGACGCTGCCGCCGTGCACCACGACGGCGCGGGCCGCAATGGCCAAGCCCAAGCCCTCGCCGCCACCGGCGCGGTCGCGCGCAGCATCGACGCGATAGAAAGGCTCGAAGATCAGCTTCAGGTCCTTCTCCGGGACGCCCGGCCCGTGGTCCCGCACCTTGATATGGATCCAGTCCCGGCGCCCCGCGGTAACGACGACCGCGGACCCGGATGGACCGTAGCGTACGGCGTTGCGAATGACGTTCTCGAAGGCGCTGCGCAGAATCTCCGGATCGCCGGAGACCTCCAGGCCGGCCTCTGTGTGAACAGACACCGTGCAGCTTCGTGCCTCTGCCTCGATAGCGACGTCCTGCGCGATGGTCTCCAACAACTTGCCGACGTCCACCGGGACGCCCTGGAAAGCGCTTCCCGGACGCTCCAATCGGACGAGCTTCAGGATGCGGGCAATGAGCTTCTCCAGGCGGTCAGCTTCGTTCGCGATACGCGTGAGCTGCCGCTCGACTCCCCCATCCTCGCGTCGCGCCAGAGATAGCGCCAGCTGCAGTCGGGTCAGCGGCGAGCGCAGCTCGTGCGAGACGTCGCGCAGGAGCTGCTGCTTGGATTCGAGCAGCGCTCTGCACCCGCTCCGCCATGTTGTCGAAGTCTGCGGCGAGAAGCGCAAGGTCATCCTGACGCCCCTTGAGACGCGGCGCCATGCGTACACTGAGATTCCCTGCCGACATCTCCCGCGTGGCCTGACGCAGCCGATCGATCGGGCCGACCAGGTGCCGCGTCAGAAAGAAGCAGATGACGGTGCTCACCAACAGCGCGATGGCGAGTATTGCGCCGGCCACCCCGGGCAGCTGCAACTCACCAAAGAGCAGTGCATGTTCGTGCAGAGGTCCGACGATGACGTGGTATGTACTTCCGTCCGGCGCCACCAGGACGAGCGCTCCCCCCATCGGGGGCGATGGCGCCGGAGCGCACCGTTTTCGTCCCGTGCTTCGTCCGCCCGTTCAATGGCACCTGCAGGAAGTGCGGCAGCGGCCGATCGAGCAGGTCATGCCCGTTCGGGCCGACGACAAAGGTGCGTGAGAACGCCGGGTCGTTCGCGAGACCTTCGAGCCATTCGCGCAACCCATCCGGTCCACCAGCCTCGAAGGCGTCGTCGGCCTGCCCAAAGAGGTCGCCCCGCTGCACCCAGGGCACCTCGTCGCGGCGCTGGATGGAGGCGCTGACGGCCACGATGACCGTCCCCGCCAGGATCAGGGCGATGGCGAGCCAGAATGACCGGAATATCCGCCAGTAGAGGGAATGCATGCAGCCGCGTTACTTCTGCGTGAGTGCGTACCCCGAGCCCCGCACGCTTTGGACGGAGACCCGGTCCGTGAGTTTCCCCAGCTTACGCCGCAAATTACTGACGTGGGTATCGAGGCTGCGGTCCGTCGGCAGCAGCCGCCTGCCCAAGGCCTGCAGCATCAGATCCTCGCGGCTCACGGTGCGGGTATCGGCGCGCATCAGAAGCTCCAGGATCCGCAGCTCCGCGGCCGTGAGCTCGAGGTCCGCCCCGTCGACTTCCGCCCGCCTGGCCCGTAGATCGAGCTTCAACGGCCCCCAACTGACGGCGCCGGCCACCGGCTGAGGCTCCGCCGCCATGCGCCGCAGCACCGCCCGGATGCGCGCCACCAGCTCCCGTGGGCTGAAGGGCTTCGCGAGGTAGTCGTCGGCGCCGAGCTCGAGGCCGATCACGCGGTCGACCTCCTCGCCGCGGGCGGTGAGCATGATGACCGGAATGCGGCTGACCGAGCGCAGGCGTCGCAACACCTCGAACCCCGACAGCTCCGGCAACATGACATCGAGCACCACGAGATCGAGCGCCCCGCGCCCGACACGTTCCAGCGCCGCCGGGCCCGTGCCCGCCGTCTCGGTAATGAAGCCCTCCGGGCCCAGATACTCCACCAGCATGGAGCAGAGCTCGTGATCATCGTCGACGATGAGCAGATGCGTGCGGGCGTCGGCCGCCTCGGGGAGTCCGTTGCGAGGCCCCGTCCCTGCGCCCTCTGAGCCCCGCGTTCGCGAGTCGCCGCTCACCGGGAAACCCCTTCGGGCCGGCTGTCGCCGTCCAAGATCGTTCCGGACGATTTTGTCAAGCCGGGTTCTCGAGGCTGAAGACCTGCCTCGCGTCGTCGTAGGCAAAGGTCTCGGCGTAGCGGCCCCAGCTGATGATCGTGCGCAGCGTCTGCTCGGCCGACTCCTCGGCCATGTAGTCCTCGAGCTCGTCGAAGAAGCGGCTCTTCGGGGCGGTGTGGCTGCTGCGCTCGTCGAGCACCCGGCGGATGTGCGCTGCGAGCGGGACGTAGGTCAGCAGGTGTCGCGCAAAAAGGTGCTTGCGCTCGTCGCTCTCGCCGCGGGCGAACGCGAGGCCTGCCTCCGTCAGGCGGATATCGCCGCCCTCCACCTCGGCGAAGCGCAGCATCTGCAGCGCTTCGGCCACCCGCAGGAGGTCGTCGACCTCCATGTGCAGGTCCTCAGCGATCAGCGGCAGGTCCGCCTTGCCGTTGTAGGGCGACTCGTTCACCGCTTCGACCAAACCCGACAGCAGGTTGGAAGAGACGTGAATCAGCGCCGTGCCGATGCCGGTCCCCGCGAAGCGCTCGGTCTTCAGTCCGCCGCCGCGCAACTCACCTCGCGGCTTCGCCGTCATCTCGACATACACGCGATCGACCAGGGCCTGAAAGCGCGGATCGACCGTGGATCGCGGATGGGGGAGGTCGACCGGGAGCTCGCTCACCACTCGCCCCGGGTTGGTCGAGAAGATCAGGAGCCGGTCGCACATCTGCACCGCCTCCTCGATGTTGTGAGTCACGAGGAGCACGGACCGGATGGGAAGCTGGCCCTCGCCCCAGAGATCCAGGAAGTCGCTGCGCAGCGTCTCCGCGGTCAGTATGTCGAGCGCAGAGAACGGCTCGTCCATGAGGAGGATGCTCGGGTGCACGACCAGCGCGCGCGCGAAGCCGACCCGCTGGCGCATGCCGCCCGAGAGCTCGCGCGGATAGGCGGACTCGAAGCCGTCGAGGCCGATGAGGTCGATGGCCTGGAGCGAGCGCTTGCGGATCTCCGGCTCCGGCAGCCGCAGCGCCTCGAGGCCGAGCTGCACGTTCTCGAGCACCGTGAGCCAGGGAAAGAGCGCGAAGCTCTGGAAGACCATGGCGATGCCGCGCGTCGGACCTGCGACCGGGCTGCCCTGGTAATCCACCACCCCGCTGGTCGGCGTATCGAGCCCGCAGATGAGCCGCAGCAGCGTCGATTTGCCTGAGCCCGAGCGTCCGAGGAGACCCACGATCTCCCCAGGGCGAAGTGTCAGCCCGACATGGTCGAGGACGACGAGCTCGTCGCCATCGGGCTTGAGGAAGGACTTGCACACGCTCTTGACGGTGAGCAGCGGCGCGAGATTGAGCGGCTGGGGGTTGGCATTCATGCTCAGGTCTCGATTCGGTTCAGCTCAGGCGGAACTTGCGCTCGGCGCGCGCATAGAGCTGCCGCCAGAAGAAACGGTTCACCGCCACCACGATCACGCTCATCACCGCGGTGCCGAGCACGGTGCGCGGGAAGTCCCCGGCGCTCGTGGCGTCGGCGATGTAGGCGCCCAGCCCGGCGGCGTGCAGATGCGTGGTGCCCCATTCCGCCACCTCCGCGACGATGCTCGCGTTCCACGAGCCGCCCGAGGCGGTGATGGCTCCCGTCACATAGAAGGGAAACACCGCCGGCAGAGCGATCTTCCGCCACCAGAGCCAGCCCCGCACGCCGAGGTTCTCGCCCGCGTACTTGAGATCGGGCGAGAGCGAGGAGGCCCCGACGATGACGTTGAAAAGAATGTACCACTGGGTACCGAGGACCATCAGCGGACTCAGCCAGATGTTCGGATTGAGCTTGAACAGCACAATGCCGGAAACGACGATGGGGAAGAGCAGGTTGACCGGGAACGCGGCCAGGAACTGCGCAATGGGCTGCACCGTGCGCGCCAGCTGCGGCCGCATCCCGATGTACACCCCGATGGGCACCCACACCGCGCTCGCCAGCGCAATGAGAATCGCGACGCGAAGCAGCGTCAAGCCGCCCAGGCCGACGACGTGCCCGACTTCCGCCAGCGGAACGTGGTCGGAGATGAAAAGCACGATGCGCCAGACTGCTATCGCGATGAGCGCTGCAATGACCGCGTACCACGCCATGTCTCCCAGGAACGTGCTCGAAGCGGACCCGCTTTCGCGCGGCCGTAGCTGACGCACCCGCCCGCGATTGAAACCCAGCTGGATCGCCGAGCCGAAGAGTCGGCCGCCGAAGGAGAGCAGGCGCGAGCGCCTCATCATGGTGAGCGCCCAGGAGCGCGAGGGCGTCAGACCCGCCTCCTGATCGAGGCGGAACCAGTCGGCGCTGGCGGTGAGCGGCCGGAAGAGGAGCTGGTCGTAGAGCAGGATGACGATCCCCATGGCCGCGATGGCCCAGCCGATCGCGCCCAGGCTTCGCACCTGGATCGCTTTCGCGATGTAGGAGCCGACGCCGGGCAGCGTGACCGTGGTGTTCCCGACGCTGATCGCTTCCGCCGCAACCACGAAGAACCACCCTCCTGACATCGACATCATCATGTTCCAGATGAGCGGGGGCATGGCGAACGGCACCTCGAGCCGCCAGAAGCGCATCCAGGGGCCGAGGTGGAAGCTGCGCGCGGCCTCGTCGAGCTCATCCGGAATGCTGCGCAGCGAGTGAATGAAGCTGAAGGTCATGTTCCACGCCTGGCTGGTGAAGACGAGGAAGACGGCGGCGAGCTCGGCCCCTGCGACGCGGCCCGGCGTGAGTTGCAGGAAGAACACGATGAAGATGGCGAAGCTGAGGATCGGCACCGACTGCAGGATGTCGAGCAGCGGGATGAGGACGATCGCGGCTCGCCGGCTCTTGGCGGCAAGTGTGCCGTAGGTGAAGGTGAAGACGAGCGAGGCAATCATGGCCACGAGCATGCGCAGCGCCGTATGCGCCGCGTACCCGGGGAGGTAGCGCGGATCGAGCGAGATATTCTGCGCCTCGAGATGCGCCAGCGATCCGGCGAGGCCGTGGGCCGCATCCGCCAGATAAGCGAAGCCCGCGAATACCAGGATGAACGCGGCCACGTCCCACGGGCCGGGGACGTACCGGGGCTTGACGACGGATATCGGCAGCTGGAAGCGCATCCCGTCAAGTTTGCCCGAAGGTTGTGACATTTGGCACCACAAACCTCCCCTGCGGCAGTGCGCTGACGCTTGCGGTACCATCGCAACCAGGCAATCACGGCCCCATGGAGCCTGCACACACCATGAAACCTTCAATCCTGGCACTCATCCTCTTGGGCGCAGCAGCCGTCGCGCTCGCGCCGCTTGCCGCGACGCCGGCGCGGGCGGACGACACCCCAATCAAGCAGCAAGTACAGCATCTCGGCCATACAGTCTCGAGGGACGCGAAGCATGTCGGCCACATCGTGGCGCGCAAGTCCAGGGCCGCGGGCCACGCGATCGCGCAGAAATCGCGCGCGGCCGGGCATGCCATCGCCCACGGCGCCCACAAAGTAGGCTCCAAGGTTCGCGACGAGGCGCACAAGACGAAGGCGTTCATCGAGGACCCGCCCGCGAGCAAGACGACCTCGCGGTGACCGCGAGATGACTACTCCGAGCGACTCGGAGGCTGATGTCGTCGTCATCGGCGGCGGCCCGGCGGGATCGACCGCCGCGGCCCTGCTGGCGCAGGCCGGCCATCGCGTCGTGCTGCTCGAGAAATCCCATCATCCCCGCTTCCACATTGGCGAGTCGCTGTTGCCCGCGAATCTGCCGCTGTTGCAGCGGCTCGGGGTCGCCTCGCAGATCGAGGCCATCGGCCTCACCAAGCATGGCGCCGAGTTCTTCTCCCCGTCGCATCACCACTCGCAGCGCTTCGACTTCGCGGAGAGCTGGAACAAGACGCTCTGCTACACCTATCAGGTTCGCCGCTCGAGCTTCGATGCGATTCTGTTGCAGCGCGCGGGCTGTCTCGGGGCGCAGGTCGTGGAAGGCTGCCGCGCCCAGGAGATCGAGTTCCTGGGCGAGGATGGCATCGCGGTGCTGTCGCAACAGGAGGACGGCGCACGGCAGTGTTGGCGCGCCCGCTATCTCATCGACGCCTCCGGCCGCGACACGGTGCTCGGCACGCGTCTCGGCATCAAGCGCCGCAACCGCCAGCACAACAGCTCCGCCATGTACGCGCACTTCAGCAACGCGTGGCGCAGCGAGGAGCCGCACCGCGTCGGGGACATCTCCATCTTCTGGTTCGAGCACGGCTGGCTCTGGTTCATCCCACTTGCAGACGGCATCACCAGCGTCGGCGCGGTGGTCTGGCCCCACTACATGAAAACCCGTGCAATCCCGCTGCGGGAGTTTTTCCTGCAGACGATCGCCCTCTCCCCGCCACTCGCCCAGCGACTCGAGTCCGCCACGCTCGCAACCGAGGTCGAAGCGACAGGGAACTATGCGTACAGCTGCCGTCGCGCGTACGGCGACAGATTCCTGCTCGTGGGGGATGCGTACGCCTTCGTCGACCCGGTGTTTTCCTCCGGCGTCATGTTTGCGATGCACGGCGGCGTTGCCGCCGCGGAAGCGATCGACGAGGCGCTGCGCCAGCCGGCGCGGCGCGGGCAGGCCTTCCGGCGCTTCGAGCGCCGCACCCGCCATGGCCCGCGCGTCCTCTCCTGGTTCATCTATCGCATGACCCGGCCGGCGATGCGGAACCTCTTCATGGCACCGCGCAATGTCCTGCGGATGAAGGAGGCGCTGCTGTCGCTTCTCGCCGGTGACATCTTCGGTGAGACGCCCATCTGGGCATCGCTCAGGGCCTTCAAGCTGGTGTATTACATGGCGAGTCTCGCGCACCCGCGAGCCACGCTCGCGGCGCGGCGCGCCCGGACGAGAAACATCCAACCCATTCAGCCCGAGCGGGCGGCCGCGGGCGGATGAGCTCCGGGCAGTTCCTGCGTCTCGAGTACGTCACGTCCTCCGAGTCGCAGTTGGATGACAGACAGGGAGTGCTCGGCGCGGCGACGTTCGAAGGCGGCGCGCGTGTCGTCGGGGGCGGCGGGGCCGGGTTCCCGCTCGCTCACGTGCACACCCCGGTACTGGGTGAAGCAAGCGGGATGCTGGAGGTCTGGCGCGCGGGGGCGCGCGCGCAGCCGGGCTCTCTCGGCCGGGTGCGTTACGCCCGCGGCGGTGATTTCCTCTTCGGCAGCCTGGCGGTGCACGAGGCGGAACTGACGAGTCCTCCCGGGTCCGGCCCGCGCACGCCGCTCGAGATCGCCACGGAGCTCGCCTACCGGGACATGTACGCGGCGCTTGCAGCCGCCGGCAACCCGCCGCTGGTACGTATCTGGAACTATATTCCTGACATCAACCTCGACACCCACGGCCTCGAGCGCTATCGGCAATTCAACACAGCGCGCCACGAGGCCTCGCTCTCGTCCGGTCGCGCCGTCACCGGCGGCGTCCCCGCCGCCAGCGCTCTTGGCGCCACAACCGGCAGCCCGCTCACGGTCTACTTTCTGGCCAGCCGCCGCACACTCGCCTTCATCGAGAATCCGCGCCAGGTGAGCGCCTATCGCTACCCAACGCAGTACGGGCCACGCAGCCCGGCGTTCTCCCGCGCCACGGTGCTCGGCGAAGGCAGTGAGGCGACGCTCTTCGTCTCCGGCACCGCGAGCATCGTCGGTCACCGCACCCTGCACGCCGGAGATCCCGCGGCCCAGACGCGCGAGACCCTGGCCAACATCGAGGCGCTGCTCGAAGAGGCCGCGCGCCGCTGCGGTAACCGAGCATTGCGGCTCGAGACGCTGGCGTACAAAGTCTACGTGCGCGACCCGAAGGACCTGCCGGTGATCCGGGCGGAGCTGGAGTCCGCCGTTGGCCGCGGGGCCGCGCTCCTCTACCTCAAGGCGGACATCTGCCGGCGGGACCTTGCCGTCGAGATCGAGGCGGTGGGCGGTGGCGGCTGGCGGCACAATGGCTCCGACTGACCCTTGAGGTCCGCGGTGAAGCGAGCCTACGAATACCTCGCCATCTACGGCCTGCTGGCGATCCTGGCGGCGTTGATCTTCGCCTGGACGGTACCGGCCATCATCCTGCTGACACCCCTGCCGCGGCGGCGGCGCCGGGCGGCGGCCCGCTACACGATGATGCTGGGCTTCCGCTTCTTCTCGTGGGCGCTCACGACCGCCGGCGCTTACCAACTCGACCTCGATGCCATCGATACCCTGCGCGGCGGTCCGCCCGTGATCCTCGCGCCCAATCATCCGTCGTTGATCGACGCCGTTCTCTTCCTCACCCGACACCCCGACCTGGCCTGCATCCTCAAGCCTGCGCTGATGAGCAACATCTTCCTCGGGGCGGGCGCGCGGCTGGCGGGCTTCATCCGCAGCGAGCCGCCGCGGCGCATGATTCGGGAGGCCGTGTCGGAGCTCAACCGCGGCGGCCTCGTGCTCCTTTTCCCGGAAGGCACCCGCACCACGCGTGCGCCGCTCAACCGGCTGACGGGCAGCGCCGGCGTCATCGCCCGCCACGCGCGGGTTCCCATCCAGGTGGCCATCATCGAGACCGACTCGCCGTACCTCGGTAAGGGCTGGTCGATGTTCCGGGTGCCGCGCCTGCCGATCCGCTATCGGGTGCATCTGGGACGGCGGCTCGAGCCCACCGGTGATGCGGCCGCCATCACCCTGGCCCTCGAGCGCGAGCTCACCCGCGGGCTGGCGTGAATCCCGCCGCAATCCCATCCAGCACGCACGTCGTGCTGATCCCGAGCTACGACCCCGGGCCGAAGGTCTTCGAGACGGTGCGCGCCGCGCGTGAGCAATGGGCCCCCGTGTGGATCGTGGTCGATGGCAGCACGGATGGGACCGGCGCCGGCCTGGCCGCGCTCGCACGCGAGGACACCGGCCTGCGGGTGTTGGTCCGGGAGCGAAATGGCGGTAAAGGGACCGCCGTGCTCGACGGCCTCGTGGAGGCGCTGCGGCAGGGGTTCACCCACGCGCTGGTCATGGATTCGGACGGCCAGCACCCGGCGGGCAGGATCCCGGCGTTCATGGCGGCATCCGCGGCCCGGCCGGAGGCGATGGTGCTGGGGGAGCCCGTATTCGACGCCAGCGCTCCCGCGATTCGAGTCAAAGGGCGACGGATCTCCAACTGGTGGGCGAACTGCGAGACCCTCTGGGCGGGCATCAACGACTCGCTTTGCGGCTTTCGGGTCTACCCGATCGCGGCCCTGGTACGCGAGATGCAGGCGAGCCTGGGAATGCGGCGGTTCGACTTCGACGTCGAGGCGGCGGTACGGCTATCGTGGCGCGGGGTGCCGGCGGTGAACCTGAGCGCCCCGATCCGGTACTTCAGTGCTGCGGAGGGAGGCGTATCACACTTCAATTACTGGCGCGACAACGTGCTGCTGACTTCGATGCATGCGCGCCTTTTCGGCGGCTTCCTGGTCCGGCTGCCCTGGTTGCTCGCCCGCCGGCTGGCCGGCCGGCGGCCCGGTGTATAAGATTGTGCGCCCATAAGGGGGGTCGAGACGTTTTCCTTTGAGCTCAATGTCCAATCACGCTTCAACTGTGCGCCAGCCACGTGCGGCCGATACTGATACGCTCACGCGCGAGCTTGCCGAGCTGATCGTCCAGGCGCTCAATCTCGAGCTGAGCGCGGCCAGCATCAATGCCGACGCGCCGCTCTACGGCGAGGGCCTGGGCCTCGATTCCATCGATATCCTGGAGATCGCGCTCGTGGTCTCCAAGCGCTACGGGGTGCAGCTGCGCGCCGACAGCGCCGAGAACGAGCAGATCTTCCGCTCGCTGCGGCGGCTCGCCGAGTACATCACCGCTCACCGGACGACTTGAAGCCTGGCCACCTACCCGCTGATCTCGCACGCGACGGCTGATGCGGTAATCGCATACCGCGCGGGCGCACCGCTCCTCGCTGGGGATTTCCTCAGTGACGCCGCATTCCTCGCGCAGCGGCTGCCGCCCGGCCAGCACGTCATCAACGTTTGCGCGGACCGGTACCGATTCGCGGTGGGTCTGGCCGCTTGTGTACTGGCGCGGAAAATCTGTCTGCTGCCGCCCACGCGCACGCCGGAAGTGATCCGCCAGCTCGTCGTCTTCGCCCCCGATGTCTGCTGCCTCACTGACGAGGAGGAGTGCGACATCGCGCTCCCTCAGGTGCTCGTGCCGCAGCAGCCGAGCGCGGGGGCCGGTACCGGCAGCTCGTGGCGGGTGCCTGAGATCGACGCCGACCAGGCGGCGGCGTACGTCTTTACGTCCGGGTCGACCGGTGTACCGGTGCCCTACCCCAAGACCTGGGGCAAGCTGGTTCGGTGCGTACGCGACGGCGCGGCGCGGCTCGGCTTTGCTGATGGCCGCTCGCATGCGGTGCTCGCCACGGTGCCGCCGCAGCACATGTACGGTTTCGAGTCGAGCGTCCTGCTGGCACTGCACAGCGGCGGCGCGCTCTGCGCGGAGCGCCCCTTCTATCCGGCCGACGTCTGCGGCGCACTCGATGCGCTGCCCCGGCCTCGCTCCCTGGTATCGACGCCCATTCACCTGCGCGCCCTCCTCGCCTCGGCGGCGGCGCTTCCTCCGGCCGACCTGATCGTCTCAGCGACTGCGCCCCTGTCACGCGAGCTCGCGTCGGAGGCGGAGCAGCGATTCCAGGCGCCGCTTCTCGAGATCTACGGCTCCACCGAGAGCGGTCAGCTCGCCACGCGGCGGACGGCCCGCGACGAGGAGTGGCAGCTGTGGCCGGGGGTGTGCCTGACCCTGGAGGAAGGACGCGCCTGGGCGCGCGGCGGCCATCTCGAGCAGCCGACGCCGATGTGCGATGAGCTGGTGCCTATCGACGCGGCGCGGTTCCTTCTTGGCGGGCGGCTGGGCGACCTGGTCAACATTGCGGGCAAGCGCAGCTCTCTCTCCTACCTGACACATCAGCTCAACTCCATCGAGGGTGTCGCGGACGGCGTCTTCTTCTTTCCCGAAGAGCCGCACCCGTCGCAGGCGGGCGTCGCACGCGTTGCGGCGGCCGTGGTCGCTCCCGGGCTCGATGCGGCGCGTCTCACCGAGGCGCTGCGCCGGCGGATCGATCCGGTCTTCCTGCCCCGGCCGCTCCTGCTGGTGGCGCGTCTGCCGCGCAACAGCACCGGGAAGCTTCCCCGCGAGGCTTTGCGCTCGCTGGCCGCGACAGCGGTGAAGTCATGACACCCGTCGCCCTGCCGATCGCAGCGAGTCACCCGGCTTTCGACGGCCATTTTCCCGGCGCACCGGTTTTGCCAGGCGTGGTGTTGCTCGATGAGACGATTCGCGCGATCGAGCTCGAGGACGGCGGTGAGCCGCGGTGTTGGCGCGTTGCCGCGGTGAAGTTTCTGCGGCTGGTCGGGCCGGGCGAGGCGCTCGTGCTCGAGCAGGAGCGGCTGGCGAGCGGGACGGTGCGTTTCACGGTCCGGAGCGCCGGGCTGGCGGTGGCGACCGGCACCCTGTCTCTTGAAAGCTGAGTGGGCAACTCAGCGAGAGCGCGGCAGCGTCTGGCTGTTGCGCCTCATGGCAACTTTCTCGCTCACCTTGGGGCGGCGTGCGGGGCGCGTGGTCCTCCATGCCATTGCCGCTTACTTCTTCCTCTTTGCGCCGCGCGCGCGGCGAGCCTCGGTGGCGTATCTGCGCCGGGTGCTCGGGCGGCCGCCGACGATGCGGGACCGCTTCCGGCAGGTGATGGCGTTTGCCACGACGATTCATGACCGGGTGTACCTCCTCAACGATCGGTTCGAGCTGTTCGACATCGTGGTGGAGGGGGAGGAGCTGATGCAGGAGCGGGTACGCGCCGGGCGGGGCGCGTTCCTGGTGGGGGCGCATCTGGGCAGCTTCGAGGTGACGCGGGCGATGGGCCGGCGGCACCCGGGCTTGCGGGTCGCGATGGTGGCTTACGAGGACAATGCGCGGAAGATCAACGCCATGATGGCGGCGGTCAATCCGAGGCTGGCGGACGGAACGGTGGCGCTGGGGACCGCGGAGGCGATGCTGAGGGTGCGCGGGTTGCTGGATGAAGGCGCGTTCGTGGGAATGTTGGGGGATCGGACGCCGGGCGGGGAGCCTACGCAGGTGGTGGCGTTTCTGGGTGGGGGGGCGCAGTTTCCGCTGGGGCCCATGAGGCTGGCGGCGCTGTTGCAGCGGCGGGTCATCTTGATGCTGGGGATTTATTGCGGGGGCAATCGGTATCGGGTGGTGTTCGAGCAGATCGCGGACTTCTCCGGGGTGGAGAGAAGGGACCGGGAGGAGGCCATCCGGGCGGCCGTGGTGCGGTATGCGGGCAGGCTGGAGAGTTATTGTCATGAATACCCGTACAACTGGTTCAATTTTTTCGACTTTTGGGCGGAGTGAGGCTCGAATGCGGGTGGTGGCATCGAGTCTGCTGTTCGCGGCGACGGCCTGCTTCGCCGCGCAGACGGGATTCACGCTGGACCAGCTCATGTCGCTGTTGGCGCAGCGTCGGCAGGGAGAGGTGAAGTTCGCGGAGACGGATTACCTCCAGGTTCTGGACAGGCCGGTGAAGTCGTCGGGTGTGTTGATTTATGAGGCGCCGGATCATTTGGAGAAGAGGACGCTCGCGCCCAGGAAGGAGTCCATGATTCTCGAGGGGGATCAGCTGACGGTACAGCGGGGGCATGGGACTTATCGGATGCAGGTCAGCGCTCATCCGCAGGCGGCACCCTATGTGGATGCGATTCGGGACACGCTGGCGGGGAATGAAGCCGGGCTGGAGAAGGTGTTCAAAGTTGGATTCACGGGGACGCGGGATGCCTGGAAGTTGGAATTGGTGCCCCTGGACAAGGAGGCGGCGCGCAAGGTGAAGCGGGTGGAGATCGCCGGCGGCGCGGCTGTGATTCGCTCGGTCGAGATACTGCAGGCGGATGGGGATCGGTCGCTCATGACGCTGGCAGCGCCGACTTCGGGGGCGGGAGGGTGAAGCAGCCGGCGGCTCTGCCATGAGAGGACGGCGCGCAGGGGCGCTCCTCGTCTGGGTGGGGCTTGGAGTGCTCGCGGTTTGGGTGCTGGCGCGTGCGCGATATTCGACGGATCTGTCGGCGTTTCTGCCGCAGGCGCCTACGGGGGCGCAGCGGCTGCTCGTGGAGCAGCTGCGACAGGGGGTGGCGTCCAGACTGATCATCGTCGCGATCCAGGGGGCGGATGAGCAGGCGCGTGCGCAGCTGTCGCAGGAGATGGCGGGACGGTTGCGGGCGGACCGGGAGTTTCTTGCGGTCGAGAATGGGGACGCGGCGGCGGCGCGCAGGGATGAGGCGTTTTTGTTCGCCCACCGCTATGTGCTCAGCGGCACGGTGACGCCGCAGCGATTCAGCGTCGCGGGACTGAAGGCGGCCATCGGCAATACGATCGATGAGCTCGAGTCGCCGGCGGGCGCGCTTACCAAGGAGCTGGTGCCGAGCGACCCTACGGGCGAGATGATGACGCTGCTCGATCGGTTGAGCCGCCAGCAGCCCCCGCGAACCGACCATGGGGTGTGGGTATCGCCGGACGGCAGGCGCGCGCTGCTGTTGGTGCGGACACGTGCGGCGGGGTCGGATACGGACGGACAGCAGCGCGCAGTGCAGGCAATCGAGGCGGCCTTCGGTGCCCTGTCTCCTGGTAAACACGCTCAGCTGATCCTCTCGGGGCCGGGCGTCTTCGCGGTGCAGGCGCGGGCGAGCATCAAGGCGCAGGTGACGCGCCTTTCGATCATCGGCTCGGTCCTCATCGTCGCCCTGCTCCTCCTCGTGTATCGGTCGGTGACGGCGCTGCTGCTCGGGCTCGTGCCGGTAGTCTCGGGGGCCCTCGCGGGGATAGCGGCCGTGGCGCTGGGGTTTGGCGTCGTGCAGGGCGTGACGCTCGGATTCGGCGTGACCCTGATCGGTGAGGGGGTCGACTACTCGATTTATCTGTTCGTTCAATCAACCTCCGGTACGGACTGGCGGCGCTCGGTGTGGCCGACGATCCGCCTCGGCATGCTGACCTCCATCTGCGGCTTCACGGTGTTGCTGGCGTCGAGCTTCCCCGGGCTGGCGCAGCTCGGCCTGTACTCGCTCACAGGTGTGCTGGCGGCGGGGCTGGCGACGCGGTTCGTGCTGCCAGAGCTGCTGCCGCGCGATTTCAGGATCAGGGATCTGACACCAATGGGGCGTCGGGCAGCGCGTGTGCGTGAGACAGCCTCGGTGGGGCGCGTGGCGATCGCGCTCATAGCCGTCTGCGCCGCCGTCGTGCTCGGCTCGTATCGCCATCGGCTCTGGAGCCACGACCTTGCGGCTCTGAGTCCGGTGCCGCTGGCGGCTCAAAGGCTGGATGGACAGCTGCGGGCCGATCTCGGCGCGCCTGACGTGCGCTACCTGGTAGTGATATCAGCGCCGGATCAGCAGTCCGCGCTCGAGGGGGCGGAGCATGTCGGTGCCGAGCTCGACGGGCTCACCGACAGCGGCGTCATCTCCGGATATCAGAGCCCGGCAGAGTATCTGCCGAGTCTCGCAACTCAGCGACAGCGGCAGCAGAGTCTGCCGCCACCCCAGGTGCTGCGCACACGCCTCACGCAGGCGTTGTCGGGGCTGCCACTGCGGGAAGATCGACTGGCGCCCTTCCTTCATGACGTGGAGCTTGCGCGCACTGCGCCACCCCTGGCGCCCTCGTCCCTCGATGGCACGTCCTTCGCGGCGTTGGCGGGCGCGCTGTTGGTAAGAGACGACGACGGATGGCGCGCGTTGATGCCGCTGGAAGCGCCCGTCCTGCAGGGACACGTGCGCGACATCGACGTTGGGCGTCTCCGTCGTGTCGTATCCATCGGGGCTCCGGATGATGTCACGGTGTTGGATCTCAAGGACCAGGCGGATGCGATGTATTCGAGCTACCTCGGCGGCGCGGTGCGGCTGTCGCTCGCGGGCTTTGCTGCAATCGTCGTCCTCCTCCTGATCGCGCTCCGCAGTCCGTCGCGGGTGCTCCGCGTCGTATTGCCGTTGGCATTGGCCGTTCTCACCGTGGCAGCCAGCCTACGGCTTTTCGGCGCCCCGCTGACGCTGCTGCACGTTGTCGGCATGCTGCTCATCGTCGCGGTCGGCTCGAATTACGCGCTCTTCTTCGACAAGCGATTTTCCACCGCGGCGTCGGGCGCCGGCGGCGTGGGTCCGGGCGCGGCTGCGACGAGCGAGCTCACGCTCGCCTCGCTTCTGGTGGCGAACTGCTCCACCGTGGTGGCCTTCGGGGTCCTGGCCCTCTCATCGGTGCCGGTGCTGCACGATCTCGGCGAGACGGTCGCGCCGGGGGCCTTTCTGGCGCTGATCTACGCGGCCCTGCTGGCGCGGGAGCCGGGCGGGATGCCCGGATCCGACGCTTCACCTTAGAATCCCTGCGATGACGTCCGAGCTACCCCCTTCCTCCCCGAGTCCCCAGCGCTGGCGGCCTTCGCCGCTGGTGCGCGCATCGCTCGGGCTGCACGTGGGTGCTCTGGCCCTGGTGGTGGCACGGCCGTCCGCGTGGCCCTGGGCGGTAGGCGCGGTGATCGCCGACCACGCGCTGCTCACGGCCGTCGGACTCACGCCGCGCAGCGCATGGCTCGGGCCCAACTGGACCCGGCTGCCCGCCCCTGCCGCCGGCCGGCGGCAGCTCGCCATCACGATCGATGACGGTCCCGACCCGCGCGTAACCCCCAGAGTGCTCGACCTCCTCGATGAGCACGGTGCCAAGGCAACTTTCTTCTGCATCGGAGAGCGCGTGCAGCGTTGCGCGGAGCTCGCGCGTGAGATGGTGCGTCGCGGACACTCTGTGGAGAACCACACCCAGCGGCACCTCAACTATTTCTCCCTGCTCGGGCCGCGCGGTCTCGTCGCCGAGATCGAGCGCGCGCAAGACACCATCGGCATCACTACGGGCCAACATCCCCTCTTCTTCCGGGCGCCGGCGGGATTTCGCAGCCCGTTCCTCGATCCGGTGTTGAGCCGGCTGGGGCTGCGCCTCGCGAGCTGGACGCGGCGCGGGTTCGACACCGTGCGCGCGAGCGCCGAATCGGTGCTCGGCAAGCTCACCCGCGATCTCGGGGCGGGCGACATCCTGCTGCTGCACGACGGTCATGCGGCGCTCACCGGCAACGGCGTGCCCGTGATTCTCGAGGTGCTGCCCCGACTCCTCGATGCGCTGGCGGCCGCGGACCTCACCCCCGTCACTTTACGGGCTGCACTCACGCCGGAAAGTCCGGAAGCGGCCGGGACATGACGCCTCTCCTCGTGAGCCACTTCACCGCGACCAGCTGCATCGGTCGCGGTCTCCAGGCGACGCTCGACTCGCTTCGCGCCGCGCGCAGCGGACTCGCGCCCTGCGCATTCGAGACGGTGACCTTGGACACGCACATCGGCGAAGTGCCCGGTGTCGATGCGGTGCGGCTAGCTCCGGCGCTGAAGCGCTTCGACTGCCGCAACAACCGTCTGGCGCAGCTCGGGATCGCGGAGGACGGCTTCATCGATGCGGTCGCGGCGTGCGCGGGCCGCTGGGGCAGCCGGCGCGTGGGGCTCTTCCTGGGCACCAGCACCTCCGGGATGCTCGAGACCGAGCTCGCCTACCGGCGGCGTGATCCCGCGACCGGCGCGCTGCCTGCTGACTTCGATTACGCCGGCAGTCACAACTCCTACTCGCTCGCCGGGTTCGTGGGCGCCGCTCTCGGGCTCGACGGCCCTTCTGCGGTGGTCTCCTCCGCCTGCTCCTCCAGCGCCAAGGTGTTCGGCTCGGCCCGGCGAATGATCGCCGCCGGACTCATCGATGCGGCGGTGGTCGGCGGCGTCGATTCACTCTGCCTGACGACCCTCTACGGATTCCATTCGTTGCAGCTCGTCTCCCGCCTCCCCTGCAAGCCCTTCGACGTCGCGCGCGATGGCATCTCCATTGGCGAGGCGGCAGCCTTCGCGCTCATCGAGCGCGCTCCGGAGAGCCTGGAGGACGGCGCCATTCTGCTGCTCGGCGTCGGGGAGTCGAGCGACGCCTATCACATGTCATCACCTCATCCTGAGGGACGAGGCGCACGCGCAGCGATGCTCCAGGCCCTCGATGACGCCGGTCTCACGGCGGCGGACATCGACTACATCAACATGCACGGCACCGGCACCCCGAACAACGACAGCGCCGAAGGCACCGCCGTCGCAGCGGTGTTCGCCGACCGCAGGCAAGCCGTGGAGGCCAGCTCCACCAAGGGTGCGACCGGTCATACGCTCGGTGCGGCGGGTGCGCTCGAAGCCGTGATCTGCGCGCTCTCGCTGCGCCACGGACTCCTTCCCGGCAGTGCCAACACGCAACGGGTCGACGCCAGCCCCGGCTTCGAGTACCTGTGTGCCAACCGCTATCGGCCGATCGCGCGCGCGCTCAGCAACTCCTTCGGCTTCGGCGGCTCCAACTGCGCCCTGGTGTTGGGTCGAGCGCAATGCTGACGGCCTACATCCAGGGCATCGGGCTGATCGGCCCCGGTCTCACGGACTGGCAAAGCGGCGCGCGTGCGCTTGCGGGCGAGGAACCCTACTTGCCGCGCCCGACGACGGTTCCCGTGCCGGAAGGCTTGCCGCCCGCGGAACGTCGTAGAACCGGCACCACGGTCAAGCTCGCGCTCAGCGTGGCGCAGCAGGCAGTCGCCGCTGCGGGCGTGGACCCGACGGCAATGCCGGCGGTATTCAGCTCCTCGGGCGGCGATGGCCTCATCTGTCACGAGATCTGCGAGACACTGGCTTCCGCCGATCGGCAACTCTCGCCGACACGATTCCACAACTCGGTACACAACGCCTCCGCGGGCTACTGGAGCCTGGCCACGGGCGCCACCGCCGCATCCACAGCGCTCTGCGCCCACGACGGCAGCTTCGCCGCCGGTCTTCTCGAAGCGCTCGCCATCGTGAGTGCGGACCGCGTTTCCGTCCTGCTGAACGCATATGACACCAGCTACCCGGAGCCGCTGCGCTCGAAGCGGCCGTTGCCCGACTCCTTTGCGGTGGCGCTGGTCCTCACTCCGGAGCCGACGGCCGCTACCCGCGCGAAGGTCACCGCGAGCCTCTGCAGTACCACTGCAGCCGCCGACCGTCTGACGGAGCCGCAGCTCGAGGCGCTGCGCACTGCGTTGCCGTCGGCGCGCAGTCTGCCGCTGCTGCGTCTTCTCGCCCGCCGCGAGCCTGGAGATGTGGTGCTCGATTACATCGGCGAGCGGCGCGTGGCGGTGGAGGTGCGCGAATGTCGCTGAGCACGACTGCCTTCAGCCGTCTGCCGGACGGCACGCGCCTCGATCACGACTGGATCGAGAGCCACATTCCCCACAAGGGGCGCATGTGTCTGCTCGATGAGGTGTTGAGCTGGGATGCCGTACGCATTCGATGCCGGGCGACCAGCCACCGTCGCAGCGACAATCCGCTGCGGGCTCACGGCCGCCTCGGCGCCGCATGCGGCGTGGAATACGCGGCACAGGCCATGGCGGTGCACGGAGCCATCATGGCGCACATGGCGGGCACACCGCCACCCGCCGGACTGCTGACGAGCGTGCGGAACCTGGTGCTGCGGGTCAGTCGTCTCGACGACCTCGATACCGATCTGATGGCAAGCGCCGCGCGGCTGGCCGGCGATCAGGGCAGCACGTTGTACGAGTTCACGGTATCGGGCGGCGGGCAGGAGCTCCTGAGTGGCCGCGCGAGCATCGTATTTGGGGCGGGGTCCATATGAGCGAGACGGTCAGGCGGGCGCTGGTCACGGGTGGCAGCGGCGGCATCGGCGCCGCGATCTGCCGCCGTCTGGCCGCCGATGGGCACCATGTGTACGTGCATACCCGAACAGGGATCGATGCCGCGAATAAGGTGGTCGAGGAGATCGCTGCCGCGGGCGGGAGCGCCGCGACGTTACATTTCGATGTGACCGATGCGGACGGCACACGCAAGACGCTGGAGTCCGCGCTGAGCGTGGGGCCCATCCAGATTCTGGTGAACAACGCCGGCGTCCACGACGATGCCGTGCTGCCCGGAATGCGCCCGGAGCAATGGCACCGGGTCATCGACGTCGCGGTCAGCGGCTTCTTCAATGTCACCCAGACGATCCTCATGCCGATGATCCGTACCCGCTGGGGGCGGATCATCAACGTATCGTCGGTCTCGGCCCTCATCGGCAACAAGGGGCAGGTCAATTACGCCGCCGCCAAGGGAGCTCTCAACTCCGCCACCAAGGCGCTCGCCCTGGAGGTCGCTACCCGCGGCATCACCGTGAATGCGGTGGCCCCCGGCATCATCCGCACGCCGATGAGCGCAGGTCTCTTCGATGCCGATGCGATCAGCCGGCTCGTGCCGATGAACCGCGCGGGGTTGCCCGAGGAAGTGGCCAATGTGGTCGCCTTTCTCGCCTCGGAAGAGGCCTCCTATCTGACCTCGCAGATCATCTCGGTCAGTGGCGGGATGGCCTGACGCGGCGGCCCCGCCCCGGCGCACGATACTGATACACTATCGTCATGCGCACCTCGCTCATCGCCGGTTTGATACTCATTGCCGCGGGCATCTTCATGATCCTGCGCCCACTTCACTACCCGTCGGACCGCAGCGTGCTCAAGCTCGGCAACTTCCAGGCGAAGGTGGAGGCGGAGCGGGCGGTTCCCGAATGGGTAGGCGGGATAGTGCTTGGCGCCGGCGTCGTGCTGCTCGGGGCCGGTCTCTTCAAACGCTCATAGCCTCGGCTGACACACCAACGCATCGTTCGACGTTGGTGTCATACGCGGGCTGTGAACTACTCCGCCAGCCCGTCAAAGAACTCGACTTCCCCGGTCTCCAGCGAGTATTCCGCGCCGACGACCGCCAGGCCCTCACTGCGGATCAGCTTTTCGAGCACATCGGAGCCGTATCGCAGGTGGCTGACGGAGACTCCGACGTTGGCACGCACTGCGTGCCTCACCAGAGCTTCCTCATCGTGTCGCAGATCGGTCTTCAGCAGGACCTCGACCGAAGGCCGCACCCGGTCGACGATGGAGCGGATGTTGCGCGATTGATTTTCCGCCGGCTGCCGCAGCTCCTCCAGCGTCGCGCGGATAGCGCCGCATTGCGAGTGGCCGAGCACGACGACCAGCCGCGTCCCGAAACGCGAGGCAGCGAACTCGACGCTGCCGATCTGCGAGGGCGAGACGATGTTGCCGGCGACCCGGATCACGAAGAGATCACCCAGTCCCTGATCGAAGACGATCTCCGCGGGAACCCGTGCATCCGAGCATCCCAGCACGATCGCGCAGGGCTCCTGGCCCTGGGTGAGCTCGAGCCGTGTCGAGGCATCGAGCAACGCACCACGGTTGCGCACACGCTCGACGAAGCGACGGTTACCTTCTTTGAGGCGCTTGAGCGCCTCCGCTGCGGGAATCATGTACGGCCGGAATCTCGTTCTTGGCTTCGGCCGGCAAGCGTAACACGCCGGCACCCCAGGCACATGGATGTGCCCCGCCGCCGCCAGGTGGCGGAGCCTCGGGCAAAAAACCGCGCTTTTTGCCCGAGGCGCGCTGGGCCGGTCAGGATGACCGGATCCAGCGCTTCATACTAGAATCCCCTCTCCCGCGCCGGCCGGCGGCGCAACTCAATGAGGAGCGACCATGGCGATTCGCGAACGGCTGATCGAGTACCGCGACGGCTCGACCCTTCTCGAAGGCTTCTTCTGCCATGACGACTCGCGCCCCGGCCCGCTGCCGGGTCTTCTGATCGCCCACGACTGGAGCGGGCGGGGCGAGTTCGTGGAGCGCAAGGCCCGGCGTCTCGCCTGGCACGGATTCGCGACCTTCGCGCTCGACATGTTCGGCAAGGGCAAACGCGGCACCACCAACGAGGAGCGCTCGGCGCTCATCACTCCCCTGGTGCAGGATCGCGCCCTCCTCGCCCGCCGCGTCACCGCGGCACTCACCACCGTCAAAGGGCTATCGGAGGTGGATGGCCGCCGCGTTGCGGCGATGGGGTTCTGCTTCGGCGGGATGTGTGTGTTGGATCTCGCCCGCAGCGGCGCCGACGTGCGCGGTGTCACCAGCTTCCACGGACTCCTGAAGCCGAACGGTCTGCCGTCCCCGGGCAAGCTCCGCTCGAAGGTTCTCATGCTCCACGGCTACGACGATCCCATGGGTCCGCCGGAGGACGTGCTCGCCATTGCCAAGGAGCTCACCGCGGCCGGCGCGGACTGGCAGCTTCACGCTTACGGCAATACCCTGCACGCGTTCACGAATCCGCACGCCGACGACCGTGCGCACGGCATGGTGTATGACGAAGCGGCCGACCGCCGCGCCTGGCACACTCTCCTTCAGTTCCTGGACGAGGTGTTGCGCTAGCGCGCGCTCACCACTCCGTCGCAAGCACGGTGACGATCCGGCTGAGGCCCGCGACATCCTGGGTGCTCGAGGTCTCGGTCGGCGAGTGGGAGTTGATCGCCGGCCACCCCAGCGCGACGGCGACAGTCCCGTAGCGAGTGTATGCGGCGCTGTCGTTACCGCCGCCCGTCGCCCCGTACTGCACCGGAATGTCGTGGTCGTGCGCCATGCGAATGACGCGTGCGACATCAGCGGGCGGAACGACATTGGAATCGTCGAGAGCGCGCACCACAAAACCCTGCCCGAGAGCCACATCGCCGTAGCGTTGCGTCTCCAGCGGCGAATCGCTACTGACGAACATATCGACGGCAAAAACGACGTCCGGTGCCCGCCCGGCCTTCCCTACGCGCGTAGCATATGCAATGGCGCCCTTCAGACCCAATTCCTCGCCCGTTGCCCAGACGAAGGTCAGCCGCCGACCCGGCCACTTGCGCGCAAAGTCGGGACCCAGCGCACGCACCGCCTCCACGAGCGCGGTACAGCCGACCCGGTCGTCGAGACTGCGTATCAGGGCCAACGAGCCGAGAAGCGGGCGGTAGACCTTGGGGATCGTCAGATAATCACCCACGCGGACGCCGAGTTGCGCCGTCTCCGCCCCATTGTGGGTGCCGAGATAGACATAGGCCGGCTGCCTGAGAGTACTGAGGGCCGGCGGCCATTTGAAGCCCGGCCGATCCCAACCGGACGGCAGCTCCAGCACGCCGCCGATCGAGTGGCCGTCCCGCGTATGAACCAACATCACGTGACCGAGGCAATAGCGGCCGTAAAACCCGCCGATCTCCTTCACCTGCAGGCGGCCATCCGACTCGATGCGAGTCACCTCGTAGCCGATCTCATCCATGTGCGCGTCGAAGACGATGTCGGGGCCGCGGGCGCCGCGCATCGAACCGCCGAGCGTCAGCACGAGATTTCCCGCCGGATCGGTCCTGGTCCGGCCGCGCGCCCAGTCGGGCAGCTGCGCCAGGATCGCATCGCGCACGCCCTGCTCGTGCTCACTGGCTCCGTAAGCCGTCGTGAGTGCTTTCAGTGTGGCGACGACCTGCGGGGCGGTCGTGGTGGTGACTTGCGCGGGGCGGTCAGTGTCAGGCCGGGCCACGTCGAACGGATCGTTCGCCGGGCTCATCCGGACTGCGGGCTCCCTGAGGTAGGCCTCCAGCAGCCGGGTGAGCTGCCGCAGATCCCCGCGCGAGAAGGTCTCGGCAGGAGTCACCGGCAGCAGGGTCGGTACACCGAGCGCCGCCATGCGATGCGGCAGCTCGGCAGCTATGCCTTCGCCGGCCGCGCTCGGCGGCGCGGCGTTCATCAGCCGGAACGGGATGTGTTGTTCTCCAGCGAGGGATTGCAGCGCCGCCGGCAGAGCGTCTGTGGAGGTTTGCGCGCCGGGCAGCGCACCGATGAGGACTCCATCTCCAGGCGCCGGCGCTACGGCTGCCGCGGGGTTCGCAGCAGTCCCGACAGGTGTTATCCGCCCGACGAAAATCATCTCGTCGGCCGGCAACTCCGTCAAGAGTCGAACCAGGCCGCGGCCTCCGAGCCACTGTTGTGTGACGAAGGCGATGGTCGTCGTACCCGAGATGTGCGCGCGGCGTAGGTTTCGGGCGACTTCGAGCAGCGCCTCCCAGCCGAAGCGATCACCCGCGCCGGCACCGGCCTCATCGTCGGCACCGACGGTGATCGGCGGCTGTGCGAGAGTCACGGGGTCGAGGAGGTCCGCGCCGGCGGCACGCGCTACATCCGCGGACCGCGCGCCGATATCCAGGTAGAGCTCGTCGATCTGCGTCATGCTGGGTGGATTCAGGCGTCCCGTCGATAGATGGATGCTGAGCCCGACAAACCCGCCGTCGAGGCTGCCGTTTGGAGTCGTAACCCGCACCGGCTGTGCGAAGCTCAACGTGTCGAACACCGCGTTCGGCGGCTTCTGCGGCAGTCGCTCCACCCGCAGGTACCCTTGCGGCGTGATCCCGCTCACCGCGTATCCCGGCTGATCGATTGCGGCGACGATGAGGCGGTGCGGCGAACCGCTGCCGACCGTCACCCACACGTCATCGAGATTGTCGGCGTAGGGATGTAGCCCCATCCCGTCGAGATCGCGCTGTACCGCGGCCGCGAGAGTCTGCTCGTAGCCCGAGACCGCGGGAATGCGGCTGAGCGCCACGAGGTCGGGCGCCGTGCCGGCCGCCGCCATGGCGGCAGAGCCGAGCGCGCCTGCAAGCGCCACGCAACCGATCGCATGAGTGAGTCTTCCCATCGAAGCTCCCCTCCGGGGCCGTTCTTGTTGCTTCGATGATATCGACGCCCCGCCCCGGGCGGCCATCCTGGCCGCGACGGGACGAGGGTTATCTGGCGCTCAGTGCCAGTCGTTGCGGGTCCGGAACTCCTTGGCTTGACGCTCCGCTTCCTCGCGCGCCAGGCCGTATCGTTCCTGCAGCCTGCCGACGAGCTGCTCGCCGTTGCCTTCGAGCTGGGCAATCTCATCGTCCGTGAGCCTGCCCCACTGCTCCTTGATGCGGCCCTTGATCTGCTTCCACTGGCCGGCCGTGCGGTCGCTGTTCATGGTCTCGATCCTCTGTTTTGCTACGGGTAGCGGCAAGATCGAGCAAGCGGCGGGCCACGCCCAGCTCACGCCGGCACCAGCACCAGGGTGACCGTGTTGGATTCCGGATCGAAGAGGATGCGCGCCTGTCCCCGCTCGAGCTGCGCGCGCACCTGCGCGACCTTCTGCTCCAGGGAATGCTCGCGCTCGCCGTAGTCGGTGCCCTCGCGCAGCACGAACGACTCGATCACCCCCCGCAGCGCTTCGGCGGAGAGCTCCGCGGGGGGTATCGGAATCGGCTCGCTCAGTTTCGTCGCGTCAGGGCGAGGAGGCGCAGGATCTCGAGGTAGAGCCACACCAGAGCGACCATCAGGCTGAAGGCGCAGTACCACTCCATGTACTTCGGCGCCCCGCCGGCGGCGCCCCGATCGATGAGGTCGAAAGCCAGCACGAGATTGAGCGCGGCGATTCCCACGATCACCACGGAGATGGTGATGCCGAGCGGCGTGGGCGCGTAGAGCGCCTGCACGGAGACGTGGAAAAAGCCGAGAATCAGGGTCGCGACGTAGAACAGCACTATGCCGAAGGTAGCGGCGACCACCATTGCCCGGAACCGATCCGTGACCCGGATCAGGTGGGTCCGGTAGGCGATCAGGAGGGCAGCGAGCACGCCAAAGGTGACGCCCACCGCCTGGACGGCAATGCCGTGGTACCGCTGCTCGAAGATGGCCGAGATCCCGCCGAGGAACAAGCCCTCCAGCGCCGCGTAGGGAACAGCCAGATACGGTGCGGTAGTTGGCTTGAACGAGACGATCATGGCGAGGATGAAGCCGCCGAAGGCCCCGAGCAGCGCAGTCGACGAGACCGCCTGGACATCCCCGCCCGCCAGCTGCGACCAGGGCCAGAGCGCGGCCGCCATGAGGACGATGAGCAGCAGGAACGACTTGTCGATCGTCCCCTTCAGGGTCATCCCCTCGACCCCGATCCCCGCCCGCGGCAGGCCGCCGAAGGTCTTTTCGTTCAGCATGGGGTTGCCGGTACGGCGCACTGGAAGGGGCATCTAGGGTCTCCTTGGGATACGGGAGACCCTATTTTAGCAGGTTGAGGGCGTACCACTTGCCATCCATGGTCGCAGGGCACCCGGCCCGCGATTATGTCCGGAGGTTCAGGGGCCTAGGGGTTGCCGGGCGGCTCCTCGGGGGGTCCCTGGGGATCCCGCAGGGCAGCCTCCTCGCGCTCCCGGTGAATCCGCTCGTAGATCTCCTCCCGATGCACCGCGATCTCCTTCGGCGCGTTGATGCCGCATCTCACCTGGTTGCCTTTGACACCGAGCACCGTGAACGTCACCGTATCGCCGACCATGATGGTCTCGCCCACTCGTCGTGTGAGGATAAGCATACTCTCCTTGCTCCTTGTTGTTTGACCCTAGGCGCGTGGTGCGCCGACAACATCCTACAACATCCGGCCTGTCGCTGCACGCCTAGGTGGCGGCGCGGTTATCCCGCCACACCCGCTCGAAAGGGAGGCGCCAGGCATGGGGCGCGACCAGCTGGTGCATGGAGTTCGGACCCCAGGATCCGGGCGCATACAGCCGCACGGGGGGCGGCGCTTCCAACAGCGGGGTCGAGACCTCCCACAGCCGCTCGATGCCCTCGGCGTTGGTAAACAGCGTCCGATCACCACGCATCGCATCCAGTATCAGCCGCTCGTAGGCTTCGAGGACATCACCGACGTGCCCGGTATCGTTCATGGCGAACTGCAGACTCAACTTGTCGAGACGCATACCCGGCCCCGGACGCTTGCCATAGAAGGAAAGCGACATCTTGGAGACGTCCGCGAGATCGAAAGTCAGGTGATCCGGTCCCTGCGCCCCCACTCCGGAGTCCGCCGGGAACATGCTCTTCGGCGGCTCGCGGAAGGCGATGGAGATGATGCGCTGCCCCTCGGCGAGACGCTTGCCGGTGCGCAGATAGAAAGGCACGCCGGCCCAGCGCCAGTTGTCGATGAGGCACTTGAGGGCGATGAAGGTCTCGGTGTCCGACTCCGGGCTGACACCTTCCTCGCTGCGATAGCCATTGTACTGACCGCGCACCACGTCCGCCGGACGGATCGGCATCATGCTGCGGAAGACCTTGTATTTCTCTTCGCCGATCGGGGCCGGCTCGAGCGCCGTCGGCGGCTCCATCGCCATGAAGGCCAGGATCTGGAAGAGGTGCGTCACCACCATGTCGCGAAAGGCACCGACGTGATCGTAGAACGCTGCCCGCTTGTCGAGCGCGAGCGTCTCCGGCACGTCGATCTGGACGTGATCGATGAAGTTGCGGTTCCAGATGGGCTCGAAGAGCCCGTTGGCGAAGCGGAACGCAAGGATGTTCTGCGCGGGCTCCTTGCCGAGGAAATGGTCGATGCGGAAGATCTGCTCCTCCGCGAACACTTCGTGCAGCTTGGCATTGAGTGAGCACGCGCTCGCGTAGTCGGTGCCGAACGGCTTTTCCATCACGATCCGTGAGCGCTCGACGAGTCCCGCATCGCCGAGCATGCGCACGACCGAGAGCGCAGCGCTCGGCGGCACGCTGAGATAGTGCAGACGCCGGCTCTCGGTGGCGAGCGCCGTCTCCGCACGTTCCACCGCAGCTCGCAGTGCAGCCGGCCCCGCTCCCAGGGGGACGTACTCCAAGCCCTCGGCGAATGACTTCCAAGCCGCGTCGGAGACTTTGTGTGGGTAGAAGTCGTCCAGTGCGCCACGTGCGAGCTTACGGAAGCCCGCAGTGTCGAGCTCGTCGAGGGAGACGCCGACGATGCGGCAGCCCGGGATGAATCCAACGTCAGTGAGATGAAACAGCCCCGGGAAGAGCTTGCGCCGGGCGAGATCACCCGTGGCGCCCACCAGAACCAAGACCTGCGGATATCGCGGACCCACTCCAGGAGGTATCTTAGCCACCCTGCTCCACCTTTCGCCTTGACCTTGAACCGAGGCGACAGGATAGCGGCCCGCCCCCTGTGATTCCATCGGAGCCGTGCCACCGGCCGTCCATGGCGGCAGGGCCCCCGTCAGACGGTCACGCAGTAGGCGACACCGGCACGCCGATTTCGGGCCGGCCCCGGCCCCGTTGCAGCAGCCAGCGGTGCAGGCCGCCGGTGGCATCGATCATCCACTGCAGGAGCCGCGTCCGGCGCCCGGGGGCGGCACGTCGTGGACTCCCACGCGGATCGCGTAGAACGTGGAACCCCAGCCTGCTGCCCCATCACAGGGGATAGCCGCTCCGCGCCAGCATGTCAGCGACGCGGCGCAGCCTGTGCGGCGTCGGAATCGTGAAACTGAGCGCGTTCACGTACCGGGTAATGAGATTGAACACAGTGCCCACGGCGATCGCATCGGCCAGCGACTGCTCACTGACGCCGCCATCGAGCACTGACCTGGCGTCCCACTCCGACAGCTCCGCAGGTCGCAGCGTCATCGTCTCCAAGAACGTCAATGCCGCTTTCAGTCCCGCAGGCATCGGCGCCGACGAGTAGTCCGAAAGTGCCGCGTCGACCGACGCTTTACCCAAGTGCGTTGCCGCCACGACACTGTGCACATCCGCACAACACGGGCACTCGTTCCACTTTGCCACCAGGGCGGCCATCAGCTCGCGCTCGCCGATACTCCAGGCGCTTGGTCCTCGCATCGCGGCCTGCGTCCAGGCCCCCATGGAAGCCCCGAAGTACACTTGATGATTGAGATCGGCACGGAACGTGTCCCTGCCCCGGCGCCGCTTCCCGGAAGCCCAGGAAATCATCCGCAGCAGCAGCCGGTCGTTGACGCGCCCGCTCAGATCAGCCTGATTCAACAGCATGACGACACTGACCCAACCATACGGTCGTGTTAATACATTACCAGTTGGTACACTATTGCAGACTGGCCGATGGCGGTCAAGCGGTGAATTTCAGCTCATTCCCCCGCAGTGAGCTGGCGCAACACGAAGCCGCGATCGGGCGGATCGTCCGGGTCGAAGCAGAATTCGCTACGCCCGGTGACGTGAGCCGTACCGCTCACCTCGGGGATGATGATGGCTGCGTGCGGGCCGAATCTGCTCCTCGATACCACGCGCCGTTCGCGAGCACTCACCCCGGTGCCGGTCGCTGAGCGATCGATCTCGCGCAAGCGCAAGCCCGAGCGGCGCCGCTTCGTGATTGCAGATACGCGAACGAAGGCACGTTCTGGAGAGCTTCTCGCATTGCAAGGGGGTAAAATGCAGGGGTCTTGTCGATGTGAAACAGCGCGGCGGCAATGGTGAACCTCGACTCCCACGAACGTGGACTGCTCGAAGGCGCCGGCGGCGGCGGCGCCGCGCTCGCCATGCGAGTGATCGTCGAATCCGCCCGCGTACTCGGCGCCGCACGGCTGGTCCGGATCCGCTCGGCGCACATCGACAGCTGTCTCTACCACGGCGACAGCGGCACCCTTTTCGCTGAGCGCCTGGCCAGCCTCGGGACGCGGGTCGCGGTGCCGACGACACTCAACGTTGGCGCTCTCGATCTGTTGCACGCCGGCCTCGTACGGCTCGACCCGGCGGCCCGGCAGATGGCCCGGCGATTGATGGCCGCCTACGTCGCCATGGGCGCCCGCCAGACCTGGACCTGCGCGCCCTATCAGGCAGGTCATCGACCCGCCGCCGGAGAAGACGTCGCCTGGGGCGAAACCAACGCAGTTGCCTTCTGCAATTCGGTGTTGGGTGCGCGCACCAACCGCTATGGTGATTTCCTCGACATCTGCGCGGCGATCACCGGCCGCGCGCCGCGGACCGGGCTTCACCTGCCGGAGAACCGGCTGGCCAGGATTCTGATCGACGCGACCGGCGTGCCGCAGACTTTCTGGCGCGACGACATCGCCTTCCCCATCCTCGGCGCCTGGTTGGGTCGCGCGGTTGGCCGGAAGGTGGCCGCGATCGAGGGTATCGGGCAGCCGACGGAAGATCGGCTCAAGGCGCTCGGCGCGGCCGCCGCCTCGAGCGGCTCGGTCGGGCTCTTTCACGTCATCGGCGTCACCCCTGAGGCGCCCTCCCGAGCCGTCGCGTTCGGAAACTCGCCGCCCGAGGAGATCATCCGCCTCGACCTTGCGGCCCTGGCCACCGCCCGGGCCGGCCTCTCGACCGTGAGCCGGAGCGACGGCGACCCGATCGATGCGGTAGCCATCGGCAGTCCGCACCTCTCGATCGAGGAGCTGCGCACCCTCGATCGGCTGCTCGGCGATCGGCGCTGCAGCAAATCTCTCTACGCCTGCACGGGCCGACACACCCTCGATGCGCTGCGCGATGAAGGGCTCATCGAACGCCTGAGCATCCGCGGCGTCATCGTCGTGGTCGACACCTGCATCGTGGTCACGCCGGTGCTACCCGGCGGCACCGGCGTCCTGGTCACCAACTCCGGAAAGTTCGCTCACTACGCGCCGCCCAACACGGGTTATGACGTCGTGTTCGCAAGTCTCACGGAATGCATCGAAAGCGCGGTCCGCGGATCACTCCACCTGGACCCGGGGGGATGGCATGAGACTTGAAGTCGTCGTTGCCGGGCTTCCCCACGAAGACATCCAATGCGCGCCCGCGCTGGTATTCAGCGAGCCAATCAGCTTCTGGGGCGGGATATCTCCCGTCAGTGGCAAGCTGACCGATCCCCGCTGCCGATATCACGGCCGGGCCATCAGCGGAGCCGCACTGTTCATCGGCGAGCTCAGAGGCTCGTCCTCCGGAAGCTCCGTGCTGCTCGAGCTGATCTACCGCCGCCTGGCGCCGGAGGCGATCATCCTCGACTCGCCGGACGGCATCCTCGCCCTCGGTGTGATCGTCGGGCGAGAGATGGGCTGGAAGTCGCCGCCCATCTTCCGCCTGCCGGCCGCGGAGCAGAGACTGATCTCCACCGGCACGCCTGTCTCGATTACCAGGGACGGTTGCCTGAGCATCTATTCCGCTAAACGCTGAGCTCTCTTCAGGGCGTCGCGCTCGCGCTGGCGTGGCCCGGATGACTCGGCGGCTTTCTCACTCCCAGAGTGTAGGCCTCGAAGGCCCACACGTCGGCCGTCTGGGCAATCTGCTTGTCCGTCGGCATGTAGGTATGACTGGTCGCGCCTGTTGTCCGCAACAGGATCGGGTTACCGCAGGCCTGCGCACGCTGGATCGCCGCGGTGAACTTGAACTCGTGCATCGGTACGACGCGATCATCGTCCCACGAAGTCGTGATCAGCGTCGGCGGGTAGCAAGTACCGGAATGGACGTTATGCAGCGGTGAGTAGGCGTAGAGCCATTTGAAGGCACTCGGGTCGCTCGAGGTTCCGTATTCGGGCGCCCAGAGCGCGCCACCCGAGAAATCCTGGTAGCGCAGCATGTCGAGCACGCCGTGCCCGATGTAGGCGGCGCCGAAGAGCTCGGGATGCTGGGTGATCGAGGCGCCCGTGAGCAGGCCCCCGTTGGAGTACCCCTGGATCCCGATGTGCCTGGCATCGGTATAGCGGTGCGCAATCAGGTACTTCGCAGCCCAGGCGAAGTCATCGAACACGTTCTGCTTGTGCGCGAGCATGCCGGCCTGGTGCCACTCTTCACCGTAGGTGCCGCCGCCGCGCATGTTGGCCTCGGCATATACCCCACCGAGCTCGAGCCAGACAGGCAGCATCGGATTGAATTCCGGCATGATCGTGATATCGAAGCCGCCATAGCCGTAGAGGATCGTGGGATTGCGGCCTTGGAGCTTCACGCCCTTGCGGGCGACGATGAACATCGGCACCCGCGTCCCGTCCCTGGAGTGGTAAAAGACCAGCTTGGTCTCATAAAGCTTCGGGTCGAAGCTGACCTGCGGCGCGAACACTGTCTGCGCACTCGCTTGCTGCACGTCGTAGCGGTAGATCCGCTCCGCGTACAGATACGAGGTAAATCCGAAATAGACGCTGTTGGAATCGTTGCGCGCGGACACGGCAGTGACGGTGCCCAGAGTCGGCAGAGGCAGCTCGCGGAGCAGTTTCCCGTCGGTCGCGTAGAGCGACAGGCGGCTGGTGGCGTCGATCTGCGAATGCACCAGGACGCGCCCGCTGGCCATGTCCGCCTCCTGGATCACGCCCCTGCCCTGCGGAATGACCGTGCGCCAGTGCGCGGGCGATGGATCGGACAGCGTAGTTGCGACGACGCGTCCCTTTGGCGCATCGAGCGTGGTCTGTAGATAAAGCGTGCCCTGCTGCACACCGACGACGGTGTACGCGGCATCGTTGCGGGTATAGAGAGGCTCGAGTTTCGCAGCGACGTCGGGCCGGTTCGGGTTGCCGAGGTCGGCGTAGTAAAGCTCGTTTTGGGGCGCCGTGCCGTTGATCAGGGCTACGAAGAGGTAACGGCCATCCTCGCTCACCTGTCCCTCCATGATCCAGTGCGGCAGATCCGGCCGGCGGTAGATCAGCCGGTCCGCGCTCTGGGGCTGGCCGAGAGGATGGAAGTAGAGCTGCTGATCGATCACCTGCTGATTGATGGCGTTGCCTTTGGGCGGCGTCGGATAACGGGAGTAAAAGAACCCGTTGTCACCGTTCGTCCAGGAGATGTTGGAGAACTTCACCCACTGCACGGCGTCCGAGAGGGTCTTGCCCGTCGATACGTCGAGTACGTGCAGCGTCTCCCAGTCGGACCCGCCAGACGACAGCGCGTAGGCGAGATACCGTCCGTCGGGCGACGGCGCGAGGTCGACGAGCGCCACCGAGCCGTCCGGCGAGAGCTTATTGGGATCGATCAGGATCCGCGGCTTTGCCGCGGGCGAGTCCTGCACGTACAGGACCGACTGATTCTGCAGGCCAGCGTTGCGCCGGAAGAAAATCCGACTGCCGGCGACCTGAACCGGCGCCGACTCCTTCGGGAAATTCCATAACTGCTTCAGGCGGCGGGTGATCCAGCCTCGCACCGGGATCTTCGCGAGATAACCGTCCGTGAGCCGATTCTCCGCCTCCACCCAGTTGTGCAGGGCGGGGCTCTGCATGTCCTCCATCCATTGATACGGCGCCGGCACTTGCGTGCCGAAGTAACTGGTCACGGTCCGATCGCGAGGAGCCACCGGGTAGTCCAGCGTGCCGCGCGCCGGCGCGGCGATGCTGGAAAGAGTGGCGAGCAGCAGCACAGATGCGAGCACCGGGACGGTTCTTTTCATTGGCGAGCTTCCGGGACGGCGGCAGCGATAGCTTACCAGCCGCGGAGCGGCCGCTTGCCGTCAGTGTTTTTGGGAAGGGGCGCGGCCGCCTCGAGGCTTGCCTCCCTGGCCGAACAGGAGCTCGATGTACCGCCGCAGATGATCGAGAGTCTCGGCTGCGACTGCGGCGCTTCCCTGCGCTTTCGCCAGGATGAAGCCGCCGTGAATCACCGCCGTGATGTGCAACGCGAGGCTTTCCGCCGTCCAGGTCCCGCGAATGCCGTGATCGCGCATGGCCGCTCGGATATCCGCTTCCAACGCTTTGGCCTGGCCGGAGATGCTGCGCGCGCACGCGGCACTCACGTCCGGATGAGTCCGGTACGCTTCCTGGACGATCGTGCCCGCAAAGCAGGTGAAATCGGGCAGGTCGCCGGTCAGTATCGCCTTGCGAAACTCGACATAGGCGATCAGCCGGCTGAACGGATCGGCAGCGCCGTGATAGGGCGCGGCGGCGAAAGACTGTACCGACAGCGCATCCCAATGCGCCGCCGCGGCCAATGCCAGGTCCTCCTTGCTCTTGAAGTGATGGAAGAAGCTGCCCTTGGTCAGCCCTGCTTCGGCGCAGACGTCCTCGACCCTGGTCGCGCTGTACCCTTTGGTGCGCACGACCTTGAGGGTTGCCTCGAGGAGTTTTATTCGGGATTCATGGGGAACCGGAGCCACAAGGATAGTGTACCGACCAGTAGGTATGGGTCAAGATCACTACCTCGACTGGTGGTCGTGAATTCAGCATCCCGAAGCGGCCTTCTGCGGCGTGGGCCGCACGTGCAGCTTGTGCCAGCTCATCGATGCCGTTTAGGACGAGCGGCGCGGGCGGAAGCGTTGCGCGGGCTGTGGAGAACGACACCGGAGCCGCCAGGAGCGCCCGGCGTTGAAGCGAGTCCAGGCTGCGCGCCCCGGCTGCGGTAAAGCGCGCGGCAACGAGCCGTTACGATGGATTCCGGGTCGGTCCTCGAAGGCGCCGACCCTCGACCCACTGCCAGGACGCGAGCGCCGGCAGGCCGCAGAGCACCTCGCGCAGACGCTTGGCCATCGAAACGGCCAGCGCCAGCTCGCTATTCACGCCCAGTGCATGGCCGAAGATGACCAGGGCGCCTTCTTGCACGCCGAGACCACCCGGTATGATGAAGGCCAGATGGCGCAGGGCCTGGGTCATGCTCTCCATGACGAGCGCGGCGCGGACACCCACCGGGTGCCCGAACAAACGCAACACAAACCAGATCTCGGCGGAACCCGAGACCAAGGCCATGAACTGCAGGCCGCCGGCGACCAGCAGTGCTCGGCCTCGGCGCAGACAGGCGCGAACCTCCTCGTCCAACGCCATGGCTCCTGCAGACATGGCGCTTGCACCTACCAGGGGGCGCAAAAACCTTGCGAGGCGCTCGAACACGGAGCCGTAGCAGAGCAGCAACGCGGTTCCGACGGGCATCGGAAGGCTGACGAGCAACGCGAGGATCAGATGACGGTATTCGAAGCCGGCGTCCCTGGCATCGACGAGCAGGAGCAGACCCACGACCGCGAACAGATAGGACGCGATCAGTGTCAACAGAACCTCCACGATGACGGTTGCGCTGGCGGGCGTCGCCGCAATCCTGCGCCAGCGCAGCAAGCGAACACCGACGACCCCGCCACCGACGCTGGCAACGGGGAGCAGCCGGTCGATTGCCTCGCGCACGGAGGTGACCCAAAGTACATATCCGAGCCCGGCGTGCCGCTTTGGATCGTAGGGCCGGATCAAACCAAACCAGCCAATGGCATAGAGGAGAAAAAACAGCGCACGATAGGGGATCAGCCAGAGCAGCCTCCAGCCGGCCAGTCCCAATACCTGAAGCATCCCGATGAAGTCGGAGCGAACGACGAGAACGATCAGCAGCGCGAGCCCGAGCACACCCCCGATGTATGCGGCGATCTTCAGATTTCGCTCTCGATTACCAGGCTCGCCTCATGCGGAGCGTGCGGAGCGCTTGGGTGCTTCAAGGAGTCTGATGCATGATGCCGCGGGCATCGACGTCGAACTCCCGGCCACGCCAGGTCACGCGGGAGGTGAAGAAGCTGCGGCACCATACCCAGCAGATGAGCAGATCCCGCACCGGCACGAGCCATAGATCCGAGAGCAGGCTGCGATCGTCTCGGAGCCGATACACGCCGTACAACGTGAGTCGCGCGACGACCGTGAGCTCGAAAAGTGCCCAAGCTGCCGTGGAGAACACGGGATCAGCGGCGTTCAGGACGATCGCCAAGGCCGCAAGCGGCAGGCTGAAGCTGAAGAAGATCAAGCGAAAGCTTCGAGGTCGCAGGATCCGTATGGTGCTCATCCATCGCAGCTCGTGGCGGCGCAACGAGTCGAAACTGGCCTCATCGTGCTCGACGGTCGGCAGGTAGTGCGAGAGCACGATCCGTAGTCCCAATCCTCGAACCCGTTCACCCAACTGATGGTCGTCGGCGAGGTGATCCGCTATTACCTGCAGCCCGCCCATGGCTTGCAGAGTCTCACGCCGTAAGCAGATGGTTTGACCGGAAACATAGCCTTGGTGACCGAAAAGCCGCCCGAGCAGCACCAACGGCATATACCACTCATTGATGTACATCGCGCCGAGACGCGACCAGAGCCGCGGGATGGCAATTCCGCGGTATATGCAGGTCACGAGGCCAACCTCTCTATCGAGCAGCGGCGCCGACACCGTCTTCAGATAGTCGGGTCCAACTCGGACATCGCTGTCCGCCATGACGAGCATGTCGTGCCGTGCTTCCGCGAGCAGGTTGATCAGGTTGCTGGTCTTGCGGTTGCCACCGTGCAGGTGCGAATTGATCACGACGTCGATCGGCAGCGAGGGGAATTCGGCCACCAATCGTTCCACCACCGCCAGCGCCGCATCGGCCGGATCGAGCACGCCGAAGACGAGCTGAAACTCGGGGTAATCCTGCTCGCAAAACGAGCGCAGATTCTCGTACAGGCTCGGCTCGGCGCCACACAGCGGCTTGAGTATGGTGAGCGGCGGAAGCCGCGGCCCGCTCTCCTTCGGCATGCTTCGCATCTGCCACACGAGCACAGCTATGGCGGCGAGCAGGGCGTATCCGGCCGCGATCGTCAGGCCAGCAAGGCCGACAATCCCCATGAGGGGATGAATCAAGCCCATCGATGTCTCCGCGAATGACCCCCGGTTGATCTTCGGTCCTGATACCGATCATGCGAGGCGCACGTCGACACCAAGCGCTTTGCGCCGCAAGCTACATAGTTCCAAGCCACCAAGCAAGCGTAAGCGTATCTGAGGAGCCTGCCAAGGAGCCGTCTGATAAATTGGCTCGCTTCAGGTACCGGATGCGCGCGTCGCTGGTGAAATCCCCATCAATGCCGGCTGGAACAGCAGTGCCGAGACCAACGTCCATACCAGCGATATCATCAATAGCTTGCCCATGCTGGCCGTCCCCGGATGGCTGGAGGCCCACAGACTGCCGAAACCCGTGGCAGTTGCAAGCGCACTGAAGAACACGCCCCGCGCCAGGGAAGAAGTCAGCAGGTGTGCTGCGCCGCCGCGCCAGGCCATCACGAAGTAAATGTGAAAGGCCACCCCGATCCCGAACAGCAGCGGCAGCGCGATGATATTGGCGAAATTCAGCGGCTGGTCGATGATGACGCAGCTGCCCATGGTCATTAAGCCGGTCAGGACGATCGGCGCCATGGTGATGGCCACATCACGCACACGGCGCAAAGTGAGCAGCAAAAGGCCCGTGATTGCGGCGAACGACAACGCGCCGGCCTCGCCGAAGGCGCGCACCACCGCTCGTCCGGCCTCTTGGATGCTGAGCGCCGCACCGGTCGCTTCCGGGACTACCTTGATGCAGGCGGCGATGAACCGACTGAGTACCTGATCATTATTGGCATCTCCCTTTGGCGTGACGGACATCCGCGCGCGTCCGTCGGGTGCCAGCCAGGCCCGCATCAACTCCGGTGGAAGCGTGGCGATGGTGATCGGTTGCGGGTGCAGCGAATCACGGACCTGTCCGAGCACAGTCAAGAGGCTGGGCATCAACATCCGGGCTGCCTGGACGCGCATCGCAGGTATCGCCTGCGCCAGATCCCTGAGGTCATCGGCGAGCCGAACCGCGGCAGCGCCAGCGCCGCCCGCTGCGTCATGGGCCGCGGCCTGGCGCAGCAGGCTGGATGTCGCGAGCAGGCTGGCGACCACCTGAGCGTCGTGCGGCGGTGGCGCAACGACGACCGGATTCAGCGCGAAGTCGAGCAGGTTCGACGCATCGGCGATGATCGAGATCTTTTCCGCCTGACCCGCCGGTACGAAGCTGGAGAGCGTCCGCGCAAGGTACACCTCCGGGAGCGCCCTGACTCGGGCCGCGAGCTGGTCGGCCGCACCGAGGTTGGGAAGGATTGCCTCGAGCGTGTTTGGCGACCGCAGCGGGTCGCTCGTCAGGTCGTACAGGGTGGCGACGGATTCGGCTTTGGGGTTACGCAAGTGGAGCGGATTGAAGTCGAAATGCAAAAGCGGCAATAGCGCAGCGGAGACCACTCCCATGGCAACACCGATCGCAACCACGATCACGCGACGGCGCAACACGAAATTGTCCACCAGGGACAGCCGCGGAGCGGTTGCCCTCACCGGCGTTCGCGGCGGCTGTGTGAGCTGAATGAGGGCCGGCAATAGAGTCAGATTGAGCGCGAGCGCAATGAACATGCCGAACCCGGCTATCACTCCGAGCTGAGACACACCAACGTAGGCGGTGGGCGCAAAAGCAAGGAAGCCCGCGCCGACGGCCGTGGCCGCCAACGTCAGCGACCCACCCATGGCGCGCCCGGCCGCCTCCAATGCGCCGCGAATCTCATCGTGACTGCCCCGCTCGGCCCGAAAGCGAACGGTGAATTGGATGCCGAGGTCGATGCCCAGACCGACGAACAGAGGAATGAACGCGACCGAGATGACATTGAACCGGTGGAAAACGGCAAGGCCCAGTGCCGCCGCGCTCACGAGACCTGCCAACGTGGTCGCAAGAATGGCCGCGACGAGCCGAATCGAACGCACCGCCATCCACAGCATCATGCAAATGGCCACGAATGCGAGTGCTGCAATCAGGGGAGCGCGCTCCCCGAGCGTGGCGATTTCCTCGTCCTGCAAAGCCACGGGCCCGGTAATGCGCACACGCACGCCGTGAGCGGCATCCAGCTGCAGCGCCTTTGCCGCCGCGCGTATGGCCGCGATGGGTAGCTCGCCTGGCTCGAGCCGTGCAAAGTCGAGAATGGGATCTACCAGGATCAGGTGACGCAATTCCTGTTTGTCCGGAGCACCTCCGGCGATGAGATTCCGCCATGAGAAGTAGACCGCCTTGCCATCACGCAAGCCTTCCAGCGCCTCACCCAGTCGCCGAATGGGGCCAAGGATGCTCTTGAGCGAGGCCTGCCCACTATTCACGCCTTGCAGAGCGAGCGACAGCGCCCCCATCAGGCCGCGAAGTGATGGGTCAGCGGCCATTGGACCGAGAACCGGCTCTGCCCTGATCAACTGGTCCATGGTTGCTTGCACCTCTTGAGTCGAGGCGTAAAGCAGGCCGTTGTGGTCCCAAAAGGGTCCGGAGTCGGGGCGGCTAACGGAGCGGAAAAACCCATGCTCGGTGCCCAAGGCTTGCGCAAGGTCAGTCGTGGCCGCGTCTGTGACCTCAGGCGTTTCGCCGTCGACGACCACGACGATCGGCGGCCCGGCTTGCGGGAACGTTGCGTTGAATTCCGCTTCGCGAATTCGCCACGGCAGTTTGGGCGAAAGCAGCTCGAAAGTGTTGGTGCTGATGGCGAAGTGGTCGACCGCGTACGCCGTGACCGACGCTACGTATACCAAAGCCAGGATCACGATGATCCAAGCCCGGTCGGCGCACAGGCAAACCAACCGAGCGGCGAGCGACGCCCGGCTACTCACCGCGCCCTACACCCCGGTGTGCGCACGTGGCCGAACTCGTGGCTGAAAGTCGCGTTGCTTATCGAATCCGTCAAGCTGTCAAACCCCTTCGTGTCGGATGGCGCATACGCAGCCGCGCCAGCACCTTGTTCACCGTCCTGCTCGCTACCACGTTGCTCGACGGCATCGCGGACCGGTGGCGAGATTTTATCATAAGGACACCCGGGCCCGATCGGGCGTGGCCTGTCGTTGCAGCCTGGATCCCTCTTATTTCCACAGCGCACAGCTGGCGAGCTTTAGAAGCTCACCGAGGACGAGAGTCAATCACTGCACGGCCCAGACCCCTGACAAAGCCCACAGGGTCTGCAAGCGCGGTATCGAGCGTCGTTTGATCGTCAAGCGTGAAGAACGGCATCTCGTCCTTTTATAGCGTACGGTTTCGAAAATGGCGCGCCAGTGGCCCTCTGTTCGAGCCCGGCCGTGGCAGCCTTCCCCGCAACCTAGCCGGGTCGGCTTCCGCGTTAATCTGTAGCTGATCAAATTGGCGTCCCCGACGGGATTCGAACCCGTGTTACCGCCGAGAAAGGGACCGACCCGAGCGCGCTCGCTTGATGCTGCGATCCGCGCCCACTTGGCTGAGCCATGACTCGAGCTGCTCGGACAAGCGCGTCGCACGCGCCAGCCTATTCAACCTGTGCGAGTCGAGGCCGTCCAGCTCGAGATCCGACGGCGGCGCGGACATCCGGCTGCGGGGCGAATGCGACAGGTAGAGCCAGTGCAGCAAAGCCGCCTCGGGAGTGGCGCGCCGATAGGGGACGCCGGCCGTGAGCCGATCCTGCTCGCGCCCTGCCTCCAACACCCGCTCCGGAACACCTCGGAATACAAACGTACCCGCGGCCACTTCGAACCTCCCGAGCGAGGGGGTCGCATATCGGCGCGATAGCGGAACGACCGCCGTCACCCACCCGGTGTAGTTATTCCAGACTCCGGTGTCACCGAGGACGGTCTGCAAGGAAATCACCGCGCCCGCTCGAAGCCATACCGCCGCCTCGGCAAGTTGCGCCGGTGGACTGATCAGGCGATTGAGGTACAGCCCGCGGACGACCCGCTGCAGGCGATCCGCACCGACCGCGTCCTGAAGCCATCGCTCCACCGTAGGCTCGGAAACCCCCGGCCGCACGCCGTGCGCCAGTCCGACGATCGACCTTTTATCGAGCACGCGCAACGCGTGCGGCTCCGCGAGCGCGAGCTCGAGACGCGTCGTCCACTCGAGCCCCTTCACCGCCGGGTCTCCGTGCGGCTCTCGCCCGCCAGGCACCGCTCGAGCGATTCCAGCAACCGCACCTTCATCGCCAGATATTCCTGCTCATCGACGCGTCCCTGAATTTCCTGCGGCAGCGCCGGAATCACTTGATCGCGAAAAAGCGGCCAGCCCATCAGGTCGAGCTTCTCGCCCGCGCGCCGCAGGAGTCCTGCCCGTCCGCCGACCCGCTCCACCACGGTGCCGCTTGGGCAAGCGCCTCGCGCGAGCAGCACCTCGAGATCGTAAATGTCTCTGGGTGCAGTGCGCCGTTCGTCGAGCAGGGCGGCGAGCTTGTTGTCAGCAAGGGCCTGCTCGTCATAAACGCTCACGTATACGCGCGGCAGCGTCCGGTCGCCTATTTGGACGGGGATCTTGACCACATGACCGAGATCATGAATTCCGCGGCGCGACACCTCGACGGTGAGATGGAGGTCTTCACCGGTGCTGGTGCGGCCAGAAATCTTCCAGCGCGCGACCGTATCCGTCTGCTTGGGCTCCGAAATCGAGGTCTGCGTCAGGCCACTACCCTGAAGCGCCCTGGCAATGGCCGATCTGACAGTCGTCTGCAAGCTCGTGAGCGACCGACGGGAATCATGATCGAAATCCAGATCCTGGGTGTAGCGCGCACTTGCAGTGAGGACACGCATGGCGGCGCCGCCCTTCAGAACGAGGCTCGAGCTTGCCGGTCCGCGGTACAGGCAAGTCAGCAGCCGCTGCTGCAATGCATCGCGGACTTCGCTGAGAGTGGCCATCCTGAACGGATTGGAGTATTAAGTGCAATACCATCATTATGAGATGCTATCGCGCTTAATTCAAGCGGCGGAGCCCGGGGGGCGCGCGGACCGAGCGAGGGGTCACTCGGCATCGCCGTGACACGCGCCGTTGATGCCCTCGTAGTATTGATCGTAAATCGCCCCTTGGCTGCCGAAAGGCAACCACGCCGGCGCGCCGCCTCGCAGCGCGCCGAAGCGAATGGGGGGCGTGCGCTGCAGGTCGCCTGCGCTCGTCTCTCCGGAGGCGATGCCGATGGTCCCGAGAATCCCCGGTGCATAGGAGGTTCCGGTCGGCGCGAGCGCGCCGATGGTGAGCTCGATCTTGCCGCTGGTGTAGATCGCGGCCTGCAGCGTATTGGGCTGCGTGGTGCCCTCGGCAGGGACGCCCAGGTAGGTGATTACCACCCGCTCGTGGGCCGAGTCGTAGTAGCCGAACACCCCGCCACCGGCTGCCGCGGCCGAGCTGTCGAGCTGCTTCATCAGCATGCCGATCGTCAGGCGGTTGCTGAGCAGCAGCTGGCCGCGCATGTACCAGGGCGAACCGTTATCGTCCACGCCCGGATAGTCGGCGGACGTCCGCGATGTGATGGCACCGTCCTCGTTCACGAAGAGAGCACTGACCGGTTGCGCGATGCCGGGCACGGGGAAGGAGAAGCCGGGATAGCTGAGATACGCGGTCTCACCGCCCGCCACGGCGAGCTTTGTGGTACCGGCATCGAGCAGCGCGGCGCCCGAGCTCACAGTCACCCAGTAGCCCTCGCCCGCGGGCACGAAGGTGATGCGGTCTCCGGGGCCGAGGTCGAACGGACGTGCCTGCACTTGCTCGCAGTCACGGACTTCCTGCACCAGCGGGCTCGAAGCATCACCCGCCCCTTGGCTCTCGAGCACGCCATCGTTCCGGTGCCTGAGCGTCTGATCGAAGAACGACACTGCGTAGTGAGTGGTGAGCGAGCTGATCTCCTCGATGGGCAGCTGCGTCTCGAGCGGCATCGATCCGATGAGCTCGCTCTTGGCCGTGAGGATCTGCGAGTTGCCGAACAGCACCGACACCAGCTGCGCATCGCTCACGCCATTGAAAACCGAGGCGCTGCAGAAGTTGTATACGCCGAGCTCCCACGGCCCGGTGTACGCGAAGTAGAAGGTCGAGTCGAACACCCAGTTGGCAATGTCCGAGCCGCTCAACGCGGCGGGGTCGATGAACGCCTCAGGATAGACCGCAGGGTTCACGGCCACGAGCGAGTTGTGGATATCCTGGCACCAGCCGCTCTGGTAGCCGCCGACGTGATGGTTCCAGCCGGCCACGTCGACCAGGTATTTCGGATGACTGCCGGTGAAGGCGTTGAAGTTCTCGTAAGCGATGCCGGTATCGTTCGCGAAGAACATGAGGGGCACGCGGGCGTTGGCGTAGTCGGCACCCGTCAGTACGCCACCGTAATTGCTTCCTGCGCCCATGAACGCGGCTTTCACGCGCCGATCGGCGGGTAGCCCCTGCCCGCTGATTCCCGTGACGGTGGCGAGGCTCGTTTCACCGCCCAGCGAGTACCCGAGCACGCCGATGCTGTCCGCCTCGATCTGCCGGGCGAACGGCATGCGAGTCTTCTCGTCCACGATGCCGTCGAGCACGGCACTGATGACGAAGCTCACATCCAGCGAGCGCTGCTTGATCGAGGACTGGATGCTGGGATTCGGACCGAGGTTCAGACCGACGTACTCCTCCATGAAATGGGTTTGGTAGTACGCATCGTCATCGCCCGTGTGCTCGACGGAGGCGACGACATAGCCGTGGCTCGCGAGCGTCTCGAGAGTATCGGGAATGTTCTTCCCGGCCGCGACCTCGAAACCATGGGTCGCGACCAGCAGCGGGAAGCGGCCCCGGGCGAGCGGCGCACCTTCCGCGATCGGATGCGCAGACATACTGCCGGTGAAGGTGAGCGCCGGCGTATCGGGAAGGCCCGGATGGACCGAGCCACCCGGGTTCTGGTTGTAAACGGGATTGTTCCACGTGTAGAAGATGTGTTGCGAGGTCTCCACGGAGGTCGGATACCAGACCTCCAGGTACAGCGGCCGGCCGGCGGTGGTGACAGGCGTCGAGCCGTCGGGGTTGCGCGAGGTGTCGACGAGGACCGTGGTGACGTGCCCGATCGAGTATGCCCCCCTTTGATCGGGCGGCCAGAAACCGGCACCGCCGGGCTGAGCCGCCGCCGCGACTGCGCACGCCAGGGCGATGAGGCAAGCCCATGCGCCGACCGCGGCCGCCAGCGTGCCGCGAGGTCTTTGAGTCTTCATGGTGAGCCATCTCCCGGAGGTCGAGGTCTCAGACGCCCCGGCCTGCAGCCACGAGGCACGTGGCGCGCCGGTGGTTAGATCGTTCTTGCTTAGTGAGTGCAATTCTCTGCCTGGGCCCGAGCAATAGCAAACGAGAAATCGGGCGCATACCCTCGTCCCTCTTCCGCACGGGCTCAAAGGCTGGCATTCAGCCGAAGCATGCGAGGCGATAGTAGCTTCAGCTCGGCCGGCTCGACGTGGCGGCGAGCTCGTAGCCGAGCGGCGACGCGGTGTCGGTGAGCCACTCCCAAATCCAGTCTGCGAAAGTTCTGAGCACGAACAGCTCGTACCGATTGGAGCCGGTCCGGTGGAGCAGGACCGGAGTACCTTGCAGACCCGTGAGCGCGCAGGCATCGCAATGAAACACATCAGGGTGCAGGTCGAGCGCGATGCCCTTCGCAAGCACCTCTCGGGCGGACGGACCTTCGATGAACAATCGCGTGCGCCCGTGAGACAGCGGGGTGATCGAGCCGATCGCACCAGGCACGGCATTGCGCAGCGACGCAACCCATGCGTCTTCCGGGCCCGCGACCCAGAACCGCTCGGGCCCGACCTTGAACACACAGTGCCCGCCGGCATGAACGGGCGTGTCGATGCGTGTTGGCAGATCCACGCCCAAAACGGACCGCACGGCGCGGTTGAGCTCTTTCACGGTGTCCGCGAAGGCCGCCGCCTGCAGGAGCGCGCGGCCGCGAACTTCCCCGATTTCCAGCGGCTGACGCTCAAGCACGCAAACGCTCTCCGTTCGGATCCAGAAAGACCGGCGATGTGATACGCGCTCTCACCCGCTCCTCTTTGAGGGGGAAGGCGCACACGATCTCTTCACCGAGCCGCTCGAGACCGCCCGAATAGAAGGCCAGGGCAATGAATTTCCCGAGCGTCGGCGACCAAGTGACCGAGGTGATATAACCTCGACCGTGGCCCCTGATCTCGTCCCCGGCCGCGAACAGGATCGCGCCCCCGCGCAGGCGCTTGCCCGGCTCGAGGCACTCGAGGCCGACCAGCGACGGCCGCTCACGCGCCGTCAACAGCGGCCGCGCGGCCAATGGCCGGCCGATGAAGGATTTGTCGGTCCTGGCCATGCGCGCCAATCCAACATCGCCGAGGGTGTGGCGCGGATCGACCTCCAGGCCGGCGATGTGCCCCTTTTCGATGCGCAGGGACGCCAGCGCTTCCAGCCCATAGGGCTGCATGCCGAGGGATGTGCCGCGCGCGAGCAGGTGCTCCCAGAGCCCCGGGCCATGGTTGGCCGGAACGTACAGCTCGTAGGCGAGCTCGCCCGAGAAGCTCAGGCGGATGATGCGAATCGCCATCCGATCGTGCTCGATCTCCAGGGAGCCCATGTACGGCAACGCCCGGTCTGAAACATCGACGCCAGGGAAAGCCTGCTCGAGCGCGGCCCGCGCCTTCGGCCCGGCGACCGCCATCCCGGCCCACTCGTCCGTCACCGACGTTACGTGAACCCGAAGATCAGGCCACGCGGTCTGTAGAAGAAACTCCAGCCAGCACAAGACCTCATCGGCGCCGGCTGTGGTCGTAGTCATGAAGTAGCGTGTTTCCGCGAGCCGCGTGACGGTGCCGTCGTCGAGGATCATGCCGGCATCGCTCAGCATCACTCCATAACGCGCCCTGCCCACCGGCAGCCGGGCGAATCCGTTCACATAGATGCGGTCGAGAAATTCCGCCGCGTCGGGACCCTGGACATCGATCTTGCCGAGCGTGGAAACATCGGAGAGCCCGACTGAGTCGCGGACGAGGCGCATCTCTTCGACGTAGGCACCCTCTGCCGAACTGCCCGCCCAGCGGTAATACCAGGGCCGCAGCCACGGTCCGGCCGCGATCATTTCCGCCCCATGCGCCACGTGCCAGGCGTGCAGTGGCGAGCGCCTCACCGGCCGGAAGCGCGGTCCGACATTTCTGCCGGCCAACGCGCCGATGCGCACGGGTGTGAATGGCGGCCGGAAGGTCGTGGTGTCGGCATCCGCAATGTCGACGCCCTGCAGGCGGGCCATGATCGCGAGCGCATTGATGTTGCTCGTCTTGCCCTGGTCGGTGCCCATGCCGAGAGTGGTATAGCGCTTCAGATGCTCGACCGAGCCGTATCCTTCCTGCTGCGCAATCGCGAGATCCCGCACGGTCACATCGTTCTGGAAATCCACGAAAGCCTTGCCGGTCCGTGCCGCGGGCAGCTGCCAAACGGGCTCGATACGGTGGTTGGCCGTATCCCACGGCGCCGCAGCCTGCGGCACCGACGGCATATTCTCCGGTACGGCGCTGAACCCGCTGTGGCCGGCCGCCCGGATTCCCGCGTCCCTTCCTTCCTCTATCGCCTTCCGCAGCGAGAAGTCACCGGTCAGCGCGCCGGCCCCGAAGTGACCCGGCGCGTAACCACCCGGAACGAAGGCGGCGCTGTCGCGGTGATAGCGCGGCTTGATGCCTCCATGAGAGCTCAGGTGAACCAGCGGGGACCACCCCCCCGACATGCACAGCAGATCGCACGTAATCGACCGGCTGCGCGCGGCACCGCCAACCGCGCCCAGGATCACGCCTCGCACCGCCGTTCGGCCGCGCACGTCCGCAACCGCACTCGCGGTATGCACCTCGACTCCGAGCGATGCCGCTTTCGCCGCCAATGAAGGATCTATCGCCCGGCGCACGTCGGCCACCACCACGCTCTCGATCCACGGCGCCAGATCGAATGCCGCCGCGTAGGCGCTGTCGTTGTTGGTCAGAACCACGGCTCTGCGGCCGCAAGCGACCGCGTAACGATTGAGGTAAGTGCGCACGGCGGAGGCCAGCATGACCCCTGGCCGATCGTTGTTGCCGAAGACCAGCGGTCTTTCGATCGCCCCGGTGGCATGGACCACCGCCTTCGCGCGCACGGTAGTGACGACCTGCAGCGCCGCGCCGGCGGTTGGATCCGGCCGGCGATGCTCGCGCCGAGTCACCAGGGCCACGGTGTTGCCGTTGTAAATGCCGACTGCGGTGGTGTACGGCAGGATTTCCACTCGCGGGAGCGAGCGGAGCTCGGCTTCCGTCCGCGTATGCCAGGACTCGGTGTCCCCGGTCGCTGGATCACTGAGCAGTGTTCCCCCGAGTGATCCGTCCTGCTCCGCGAGAATCACGCGCGCGCCGGCCCTGCCCGCCGCCACCGCGGCGCTGAGGCCGGCCGGACCGGCGCCGATGACCAGCACGTCGGTGAACGCATAACACGTCTCGTAGCGGTCCGGATCGGGCTCATGACGCGCGCTACCGAGGCCTGCGGCCCGGCGGATGAAGCGCTCGTAGACCATCCACGAGCGCCGCGTGGGGCCCATGAACGTCTTGTAGTAAAACCCGGCCTGGAGTATGGGCGCAATCCAGGAGTTGACCGCACCGACGTCGAAATGCACCGACGGCGTGGCGTTCTGCGATCTGGCGCTCAGCCCCTCGGTGAGCTCGACGACGGTTCCCTGGGCGTTGGGCTCGGTGCGGTTGCCATCCCCCAAGGTGAAGAGGCCGTTGGACTCGTCCGTCCCGGCCGCCAAAAACCCACGCGGCCGATGGTATTTGAAGCTCCGGCCCACGACCCTCACGCCGGCGGCAATGAGGGCCGAAGCCAGCGTATCCCCGCGATAGCCCGTGAAGCGCTTCCCGTCCAGGGAGAACCCGAGCGGCGCATCTCGATCGATGCGGCCGCCGGCGGGCAGCCTGAACGGTCCGCGCGTCATCGCCCGCTCGGGCGGTCCGCGGTCCGTCGCTGCGCATCCCTCGCCAGCATCACCTCCGCCACAGTGTCGGTCACGGTATTGCGCACGACGACGAGCCACTGACGGCACCCCTGGGCGTGCTGCCAGAACTCCCGGTGCATGCCCTTGGGATTGTCGAACAGGAACACGTACTCCTGCCACGCCTCGAGGTCCGCCGCGCCGTGCTCGGGCCGGCGTTTGCCGGCGTCCCCACCGTAGCGGAATTCGGTGTACTGGCGCTCCCCGCAGAGGGGGCATTCGATTCTCAACATCGCTCAGTGCCTGTACGTCCAGTGCCCGTGACCATACTCGTCGAGATCGTCGGCGCCGCGCTCGAAGCGATCGAGCCCGTAACAGCGGACGAGCGGGTGCTCGGCGTCGTGCGCGATCGTGTCGGCCAGACACCAGCCGGCAGCCGGCGTCGCCTTGAATCCCTGGTAACACCAGCCGCCGTCGAGATACAGGTTGCTGACGGGCGTACGGCCGATGAACGGCGCTCCGTCAGGAGTCATGTCCTGAATGCCTGCCCAGTGTCGCAACAGCTTCAGCCTCGACATGCCGGGAATCAGCGCGACGGCGCACTCCGCCACGCTCTGGACCTTCGCAAACTGACCCCGCTGGGTAAAGCTGTTATAGCCGTCGATATGGCCGCCGAACACCAGGCCGCCCTTGTCGGATTGCGAGATGTAGAACAGCTCCGCCCCGAAGGAAATCACGTGATCCACGAACGGCTTGATGGGCTCGGTCACGAAAGCTTGCAGCAGATGGCTCTCGATCGGCAACCGCAGGCCCGCCATGGCGGCGACCTGGGATGAGTGCCCGGCGACCGCGATGCCGATTCGATCCGCCAGGATCCGCCCGCGCGTGGTCTCGACTCCATGCACGCCGCTCGCGTCGCGAATGAATCCGGTGACCTCGCAGCTCTCGATGACATCGACTCCCAGGGCATCGGCGGCGCGGGCATAGCCCCACGCGACGGCATCGTGGCGGACGGTGCCCGCCCGCCGCTGCAGCAGCCCGCCCCGGATGGGAAAGCGAGCCGCTGCCGAGTAATCGAGGTAAGGCAGCAGGCGCTGCACCCCTGCGCGATCGAGGAGCTCGGCGTCGATCCCGTTGAGGCGCATCGTATTGCCGCGCCGGGCCAGCCCATCCACCTGCGCGGGCGAGTGCGCCAGTACGATCTGCCCTCGCTGCGAGAGCATCACGTTGAAATTGAGCTCCTGCGACAACCCTTCCCACAGCTGCAACGAGAACTCGAAGAACTGCGTGCTGCCGTTCATCATGTAGTTCGAGCGCACCAGTGTCGTATTGCGTCCGACGTTGCCCGAGCCGATGAGAGCCCGTTCGACGACCGCGACGCGGTCGATGCCGTGATTGGCGGCCAGGTAATAGGCGGTCGCGAGGCCATGGCCGCCGCCGCCGATGATCACGACATCGTACCGATTCCGCGGCTTGGCATCCCGCCATGCGCGCGGCCAGGGCCGATCCGTGACCGCGTGGCGAACGAGTCGGGACAGCGAGTAGCGAGCCATGGGCGCGGACCCGGATCGGCAGCCAGGTTACTGCGGCTGCGCAAGCGACGGCTGCGCCGCCCGACCGCGCTCGACCAGCGTGTACAGGACTGCCGGGATCAGAAAGCCCGGCACCCACGAGATGTCCGCACCGATGCGCTGCGTCACCCAACCCTGATAGAAGCTGAAGTCCATGAAAGGCGTCTGGACGCCGATGCCGAGCAGAAACACCGCGATGGTCCGCCAGCGATACGCGCCATAGCAGCCGTGGATGTCGAACATCGCCCCGATGTCATAGACGCCCTTGCGGACCAGATAGTAGTCGGCGAGATTGATCGCGCTCCACGGCACCAGCATGTAGACCATGGCGCTCAGGATATTGGCAAAATACCCCTGGAAGTTGTCCTGCGAGCCGATCGACACCGCGATGGCGGCCGCCATGATCGCCGACATCACGGCGAGCTTGAACGCATTGCCCACGCGGCTCATGTGGTTGAATCCTGAGAGGATGGTGCAGCTCGACATGTACGCGCTGTAGACGTTCATCACGTTGCCGTACACGATGGCCAGGATGAGCAGCACCTGCGCAACCGGACGCGCCGGCCCGAACAGGCCGGTGACTGCCGCGGCGGGATTGGCGCCGAGGCCGGGGATCTTGTAGGCCAGATACGCCCCGAAGACCATGATCAGGGTGGAGCCCAGAAAACAGCCGAGCGCCGTGCTCCAGAAGGTCTTCGCGGCAGACACATCCGGCGGAAGATAGCGGGAATAGTCGGCCACGTACGGCCCGTAGCTGAAGGACCACGCCGCCGCCTGCGTCATGGTCAGCGAAAAGGCCATGCCGATGATCCGCGCGTCCACGGGATGGCCGCCGGCCCCACCCACGCGGTGATGGGCGTACAGCAGCACGGCGCCGGCGGCGAACAGTCCGCCCGACAGAATCGTCATGACCTTGCCGATGCGGTGGATGAGCTCATAGCCGATGTACGCGATGACCAGCGTCGCCAGGGCGATCACCACCAGGGACGCGTCGCTGCCGAGCGAAAACAGCGACCTCATGGTGCCCTGCATGATCAGCAGGTCCGCGGCGGTGTAGAGCACATACATCACGATCACGGCGACAAGCGGCAGCGCGGCGCCGAGAACGCCGAACTGCGCCCGGCTCTGGATCATCTGCGGAATTCCCAGCTGCGGTCCCTGCGCCGAGTGCGCCGCCATGATGACTGTCCCGATGGCGTTGCCGAGCGCGAGAGCGGCCACGGCCTGGGCGAGGTCCAGGCCGGCGGCAATGCTCAGCGCGCCGAGAGCCACCCCGAGGATGTGCAGGTTGACGCTGAACCAGAGTGTGAAGAGCCGGCCCGGCGTGCCATAGCGCTCGGTCAGCGGGATGAAATCGATACTGTGATGTTCCGCCGCGATCGCGCTGGGCATGCTCAGGTCAACGGTGGCGCGCCACCCTCCTCGGTGCGCCGGGCGATGAACGCATCGAGCGCTTCGGCGCAAGCCGCGGCGGCCGGCGGCGGCGTGAACTGCGCCAGCGCCTGCTGCCACTTGCCGCGCGCACGCTCCGTGGCCGTACGAGCGCCGTTCTCCTGCCAGGTGCCGAAGTTGGACACGTCGCTGACCAGCGGCTCGTAGAACGCCGTGCGATAGCGCGCCATGGTGTGCGCCGCCGCGAAGAAGTGCCCCCCGGGCACCACTTCGGCGATAGCCTCGAAGCCAAGCGCATCCTCGTCGGCCGGCGGTGCGACACAAAGCTCGGCCAGCATCTGCAGCAGCTCGATGTCGGTGATGCACTTCTCGTACGAGTTGGTGATCCCGCCCTCCATCCAGCCGGCAGCGTGCAGGACCACGTTCGCCCCGGCGAGCATGCTCGCCCAGAGCGAGAACTGAGTCTCCCAGGCCGACTGCGCATCGACCACGTTGGCGGCAGTGCCGGCCCCGGCGCGCCACGGCAAGCCGAGGAGCCGCGCGAGCTGACCGGCGCCGAGCGTGGCCTGCAGATGCGCCGGGGTGCCGAAGGCGGGCGAGCCGGATTTCATGTCGACGTTGGAGAGGAAGCTGCCGTAGAGCACCGGGGCGCCGGGGTGCGCCAGCTGCGAGAGCGTGATCCCGGCGAGCGCTTCGGCGTGCTGCAGCGTCAGAGCGCCGGCGATGGTGATCGGCGCCATGGCACCGGCGAGGCAGAACGGGGTCATGACCATCAGCTGCCCGTTGCGCGCGAAGTCGATGATGCCCTGCGCCATCGAGTTATCGAGGACACGCGGCGAGTTGCTGTTGATCACCGTGTAGGTGTAGATGCCTTTGCGGAAATCATCCTCTCCGAGACCGCGCGCGAGGCGGATCATCGCGAAGCCGTCCTCCACCTGCCCGGAGCCGCGCGAGTACAGATGCGGCATCTTGTCCGACAGGGTCAGTTGCAACCGCATCATCGCGTAGTGCCGCACGTGTACCGGCACATCCTGAGGCTCTACATGGCCGCCCAGGATGTGCAGCACGTCGAAGTGCTGGCTGAGCTTGGTGAGCTCGATCAGGTCGGCAAGCGAGCCGGGACGCCGTCCACGCCCGAGGTCGCTGGCATTGGGACAGCTCGAGCCGCCGATGAAGTTGAGCGTTCCGGGCGCGAACTCGACCGTGCGCTGCGGGTCGGCACCGAAGCCCTGGAAGGAGCGCGGGCAGCTTTGCAGGGCCTGCCCGATGATCTCGCGCCCGAGCCGCACCATCTGCGTGTCCTCGCTCACCAGCGCGCCGGCCTGACGGTAGAGAGCGCGCGCCTCCGGCAGCAGCACCCTGATGCCCAGGGTCTCGTTCACCCTGAGCGCATTATCGTGGATCGCCACCACAGCATCGTCGGAAAACGCGCGTTGCGGCGTGAACGGATTGCGCAACTGCCGATAGGCGGTTGCGCGAGCGTGCGCGGCCTGCGGACTGGCCTGCCCGGGATGACGTCGATTCTGTCTCATGGTCCACGCGGAACATACCCCAGGCGCCCACCGCCGGACTTGGCGCTCCGGCGAGATTGCTAGGGACTCGGTCACGGTCCTGCATCCTGCCTTGCACCGAGATCGCTCTGCGGAGCGCGCCTGCCATCGGTTCTCTACCGCGATTTCTGCCCTCGCGCGTCCTTCGGACACAGCCCGAAGTGCCGGTGGAACGCCGTTGCAAACGAGGTCTCGTGACTGTAGCCGACCGCTTCGGCGACCCGCGCCACCGGCATGCCTTGTTCGCGCAGCAGATTGAGGGCGTGCTGCATCCTGCAGCGCACCGAGAAATCGAAAATGGTCTCGCCAAAGAGGCTCTTGAAGCCGCGCTTCAGCGAGGTTTCACCCATGCCGGCCGCGCGGGCCACCTGCCGAATCGTCGGCACGGGCGAGAACTGCTTCGTGAGCAGGGTGCGCGCGGCATGCAGGCAGCGCAGGTCGCGCTCAGCGAACTGCTCGATCGGCACCGCCTTCGCGGCACCGAATTCCGCCACTGCCGCACAGAGCAGGTCCAGGACGGTGGCTTCGGTATGCACCAGCGCGAGAACACCCGTATAAACGTTATCGACCAGCCTGGTCGCGAGCTCGAACATGCGTGAGTTGAGCGGCAGCTGGCAGTAATTGAACTGCCGCGGCGAGCCCGTCATGAGTGCGCTCAGTTGCATCGGCGCCTCCTCCGGAGAAATCATGAAATTCCCGACCAGGTATTCGGTGCGCACGTTGACAGTCACGCTGCGCTCGCGGACGCTGGGAGCGGACCACTCCTGCATGTCGAATCCGACAGGTTGGAAGTACACCAGCAGACTCGGCCGATTCAACCGCAGCGGCTCGGTCTGGCTCACACCCAGGGTGAGATCACCGGAGAGCTTGAAGTAGAACTGGATCATCCCATCGCCGGGGACGAGCTCGCGGCGTGAGCTCATGTAGGAGACGTTCGCGACCACCACGTAGACATCGTCGCCGATCTGAGTGAGCTCCCAACAGCCATCCCCCTCCTCCGGCGGGAAGACTACCCGGGCTCCGAGCAGGCGTCGCCGCGCAAGCCGGGCGATCAACTGCACGCCCGGGGTCCGCTCCAGGTTCGCGAATGCGTCCTCGAGAGTGGCGCTCGGACCGGCCAGGAAGGCGCGGAAGAGTCCGCCACGCTCGGGGACTCCCCGTACGCCCGCAGCCTCGGGGGAGGTCAGCCGCCCATCGATCGCGGGAGCTATGGCATGAGCCTGAGGCATTCAGATGGCAATTTAGGATTTCGGGCAGCCCCTTGCAACTGCCTCGCGGCGGATGACCGGCGGGCTACCGGGCCAGGCATAAGTCCGATCGATGGATTCGCCGGAATTCCTAGCAATTGAGTCGGCGCTCCCCCAGCGGGCAAGTTCCATTGCGGGCGTACCCGCTTATGATCCTGCCGGAGATCGACGGAGGGTGGCATGAGATCTCACGCACAAGTGGTCGTCGTCGGTGGCGGCGTCGTTGGCTGCAGCGTTCTCTATCATCTGACGAAGGCGGGATGGAAGGACGTCGTTCTGGTCGAGCGTGATCAGCTGACATCAGGCTCGACGTGGCACGCGGCGGGTGGTTTTCACACGCTCAACGGCGACCCCAACGTCGCCAAGCTCCAGGGCTATACGATCGGCCTCTACGACGAGCTCGAGCGGATCTCCGGCCAGTCCTGCGGCCTGCACCGCTCCGGGGGTCTGCTGCTCGCCGACACGCCCGAGCGCATGGAGTGGCTCAAGATGGCGCACGGCCGCGCGCGCTACCTCGGCCTCGAGACTTCGCTCCTGACACCGCGAGAGGCCAGGGAGCTGCTGCCGCTGATCGAGGAGAAATACTTCGTCGGCGCCATGCTGGATGCCGCCGACGGCAATCTCGATCCCTACGGCACGACGCACGCCTATGCGAAGTCCGCGCGAATCGGCGGAGCCGAGATCTATCGAGCGCACACGGGTCAGCGCCCTGTCATGCCGATCGAACGGCACCTGGGACGTCGCGACGACCGCAGGAACGATCAACGCCGAGCACGTAGTCAACGCGGCCGGCCTCTGGGCGCGCGAGATCGGCCGCATGGTCGGCCTCGAGCTGCCGGTGCTTGCGATGGAGCACATGTACCTCGTGACCGACGACATGCCTGAGGTCATCGAGTACAACCAGTCGCACGGCCGGGAGCTGCCGCATGCGATCGACTTCAAGGCCGAGATCTACATGCGCCAGGAGCGCAACGGCATAGTGCTTGGCACATACGAGAAGGACTGTGTGCCGTGGCAACCGCGGACGACGCCCTGGGACTTCGGCGCCGAGCTGCTGCCGCCGGATCTCGACCGGATCAGCGCGTCTCTGGAGCTCGGCTTCGAGCATTTCCCGGCGATGAGGCGAGCCGGCATCAAGCGCGTCATCAACGGCCCGTTCACATTTTCTCCCGACGGCAATCCGCTCGTGGGTCCGGTGCAAGGCCGGCCCGGCTTCTGGTGCGCCTGCGCAGTCATGGCGGGCTTCAGCCAGGGTGGCGGCGTCGGTCTTGCGCTCTCGCAATGGATGGTCCACGGCGATCCGGGCTTCGACGTCTGGGCGATGGACGTCGCGCGCTATGGCGAGTGGGCGACGCGGCGCTACACGAACGAGAAAGTTCGCGAGAACTATTCCCGGCGCTTCTCGATCCGTTTCCCGAACGAAGAGCTGCCCGCCGCCCGGCCGCAGCAAACGACCCCGCTCTATGACGTGATGCTGGCGGAAGGGGCGGTCATGGGGGATAGCTGGGGTCTGGAAACTCCGCTGTGGTTCGCCCCGAAGGGCGTAGCGTCCCGCGACGTCGTCTCGTTCCACCGCTCGAACGACTTTCCGCACGTCAGGGCGGAATGCCTCGGGGTGCACGAGGCCGTCGGGGCGACGGAAATCGCGAATTTCGCCAAATACGAGTTCACTGGCGCCGGCGCGGAGGGCTTCCTCGTCGCGCCTGATGACGAACAAGCTGCCGCGCGAGGGTCGCATGGTCCTGACACCGATGCTGAATGAAGCCGGCAAGCTCATCGGCGATTTCACTATCGCCCGCGCCGCTGCCGAGCGCTTCATGATGTGGGGCTCCTCCCAGGCGCAGATCCATCACATGCGCTGGTTCGAGCGCCATCTGCCCGCCGACGGCTCGGTCCGGATACGCCGCTTCGACCATGGGGCTCGTCGGCCTCTCGATCGCCGGACCCCGCTCGCGCGAGCTGCTGGCGCGACTCACCGATGAAGACGTCTCGAACGCGGCTTTCAAGTTCATGGATCATCGCGCGCATGGATGTCGCGAACGTGCCCGGCGATGGTCAACCGCGTCAGCTATACCGGCGAGTCTCGGGCTACGAGATCTGGGTGCCGCCGGAGTACGAGCGCCGGCTCTATCAGGAGATCCGGGCCGCGGGCCGAACACTCGGGCTCGTGCTCTTCGGCATGCGGGCGCTGCTCAGCATGCGGCTCGAGAAGAATTTTCCGACCTGGTACCGCGAGCTGCGTCCGATCTACGGGCCATTCGAGGCCGGGCTGGATCGGTTCGTCGATCTGCGCAAGCCCGAGTTCATCGGCCGCGCGGTGGCGCTCGAGGAAAGGACGACGGGCGGCAAGCTCCGCCGCGTTAGCTTCGTGGTCGACGCCACCGATGCCGACGTGCTCGGCGACGAGCCGATCTGGCACGGCGGCGAAGTCATCGGGTGGGTCACCTCCGGCGGCTATGGTCACCGCGTCAATCGCTCGCTCGCACAGGGATATGTGCCGGTCGCGCTCGCGGCCGATGCAAGCGGCCGCGCGTTCGAGATCGAGATCCTGGGCGAGAGACGGCCGGCGACGATCCTCAGCGAGCCGCCGTTCGATCCCGAAGGCGCGCGCATGAGGGGATAGCGCCCCTCGCTCGCAGCGGCGTTCCACTTTGGTGCACGGCAGGATGCGAGACCGTGACCGAGTCCCTAGCAATCTCGCCGGAGCGCCAAGCCCCGAAGCGGCGCGCCTGGGGTATGTTCCGTGGCAGGCCATGCGCGCACAAGTGCACCCGGGGGCAACTGATGGAATTCTCACGCCGTCAATTCATGAGATCGACCGGAGCATCGATTGCGCTCATATCGCTGCCCGCTTGGGCCGCGAGGACGAAATCGGCCCCGTGGAGGCCGCCCGCAAAAGAGCCCGTCATCACTTTCGAGAACCTCTGGATTCCACTCACCAACGGCTACAAACTCGGCATGCGCCTCTGGCTGCCCAAGAGCGCCCGCCGGAGCCCGGTACCGGTCGTCCTGGAGTATCTGCCTTACCGCAAACGGGATCTCACGCGGAAGCGCGATGACGAGTGGGGGTATTCCTTCGCCCCCTACGGCTTTGCGTACGCGCGCGTCGACATTCGCGGGACTGGCAGCTCCGACGGAGTGCTGCTCGGCGAGTACCTGCAGACGGAGCAGGACGATGCGGTCGAGGTGATCGCTTGGCTGGCGCGACAGCCCTGGTGCAACGGGGCGGTAGGCATGCGCGGCATATCCTGGGGCGGCTTCAACAGCCTCCAGGTCGCAGCCCGCGAACCGCCGGCGCTCAAGGGGATCATGACCCACTGCGCAACCGACAACCGCTACACGGGCGACTGCCACTACCTGGGCGGCGCGCTGCTGTTCGACGGCCTGGAATGGGGCGCCGAGTTCAAGACCGTCATGACGACACCGCCCGATCCGGCGATCGTCGGCGACCGCTGGAAAGACATGTGGCTGGAACGGCTGAAACCAACGCCCGCGGTCGTGACACAGTGGCTCTCGCACCAGACTTACGATGCTTTCTGGCAGCAGGGCTCCGTTGCAACGAACTACTCGAGCATCAAGTGCCCCATGTACGCGGTCGACGGGCAGGTCGACAGCTATCGCGACTTCCTGCCGAAAGTGCTCTCGAACATCGAGGTTCCGCGCAAAGGACTATTCGGCCCGTGGACGCATCTGTATCCACAGGAAGCCGACCCCGGACCGGGGCTCGACTGGGTTCTCGAGGAGGCGCGCTGGTGGACTCAATGGCTCAAGGGTACCGATACGGGAATCATGGACGGCCCGATGCTCTGGAGCTACATGGAGACGCAAACGCCCTCCGAAGTGTGGCCCAAGGACGTACCGGGCCGCTGGGTCGCCGACAAAGTGTGGCCGTCGCCGGGCATCGCCTCGAGGAAGCTCTTCCTCAACGCACACGGACTAGGTGAAGTGAGGACCCCGGCGCGGCGCGTGCCGTGCCGCTCGCAGGAGACGGTCGGCCTGACCCTGCGTGAGTGGTATCCCTACGACATGCCGGTGGATCTTCCTCCGGACCAGACACCCGACGACAAACGCTCCGTGCTGTTTGATTCCGGGCCCCTCGACGAGGACCTCGAGATCCTCGGAAACCCGATCCTGATGGCGCGTCTCGCATCCGATCAGCCGGTCGCCCATCTCGCCGTGCGTATCAATGAGGTACTGTCGAGTGGCAAGTCGTGGTACGTCTCCTATGGTCTTCTCAACCTCACGCACCGCGACGGAGACGAGCACCCGGAGCCGATGACTCCGGGTAAAGAGTACGACATCAAACTCGTGTGCAAGATGGCCGCCCATCGCTTCAAGAAGGGCAGCCGCATCCGGGTGGCGGTCACCGAGTCCCTGTGGCCGATGGCGTGGCCCTCGCCGCGGCCGGTGACTTTGACGATCGTCACGGGCGAGTCCTACGTCCTGCTGCCGGTACGCTCGGGCGGGCGGGAGGAGTCCCCGATCCCGATTCCGGCCATTCGCGACGCCGCGGAAAAGAAGGCTATGACGCATCCAGCGGCGCGCACGCCCAAGGTCGTTCAAACGGGGCCGGACGCCACGGGCCGCATTTCGGTCATCAAATACCTGCCCGATCCGCCGTGGACGGTGCGAGGCGTCGGTACCGTAGTCTCGGACGCAAGTGTCTGGACGCGATCGATTCGCGAGGGGGACCCGAACAGTTGCGAGTGGAGCGTCGAATGGACGACGGAGCTCAAGCGCGGCGGCTGGAACCCGAAGCTGAAAGCGACGGTCGCCCTGACCTCTACGGCCGAGGAGTTCCGCGTCAAGGAATCGATCGCTGCGTGGGAAGGATCGACGTCCGTATTCGAGCGCTCGTGGGACACCCCGATCAAGCGCAACCTCGTATAGCTCCCGGAGATGGTCGTCATGAAAAGCGGAGCAAGGGCGCCCAGTGCCGCTGGCGAGACCGGCGGCAACTCTCGGTCGACTTCAATAGCCTCCGTCAGCGCGGCGGTGCTCGTCGCCCTTTACGGCCTGCCGGCGGCGGAGGCGCAACAACAACCTCAACCTCAGGCAACGACATCCGACACCCTGCAGGAGGTGGTCGTTACGGCCACCCGCCGCAAGCAGACGGCAGAGTCGGTGCCTTACAGTCTGTCGGTAATAACTCCCACGACGCTGCAGAACGCCAACATTACGGATCTGGCTTCCCTGACACAAGCCGTACCGGGAATGAGCATGTACGATTTCGGCGCCAGATTCGCCGGTGGAACTACGCCGACCATTCGCGGCCTCAACGCGGACAGCGAACCCAGAGGGTTTCGCACATTCGAACAGAGCCCGGTCGGCATGTACATCGGTAATTCGCCCCTGTCGGAGGGCGGCTACTTTCAGCTGGATGATCTGCAGCGTGTGGAGATCCTGCGCGGCCCGCAGGGGACGCTTTACGGGGCAGGCGCCCTCGCTGGAGCGATTCGTTTCATTCCCAACCCACCGGAGCTGGGAGTCCTTGCGGGCGAGTTGAGCGCAGGCAGCACGGAGACCGCTCACTCCAGCGGTACCGGATATATCCTGAGCGGGGTGCTCAACGCCCCGCTGGGAGACACTTTGGCCGTACGATTTTCCGCGCAAGACGATTACGAGCCGGGATTCATCAACGCCTTCGGCCTGATGAGACAGGCAGGACCGATCACGAGCGGAGCCCCGATCCCTGCGAACCCGTCGGACCCGGTCAACAGTCCGGCTGAGTTCTACGATACGAAGGATTGGAATTTCCAAAAGACCTTTACTGGTCGCGCCAGCGCATTGTGGCAGCCGACAGAGAGATTCCACGCGGAACTGGCCTATGAGTACGGAGACGTCACGGGTGCGGGCGGCCCGCAGGACAATCCGGTTTGGCCGGGAGGCGCCTATCCGATCGATCCGCGCATCACCCTTCCCGCGGGAGGCTCCTACCAGGACTTCACCACGGAAGATCAGCCGTTTTCGCGCACCACGGGCCTTGCCAGTCTCGATTTGAGCTATGACGCCGGATTCGCGACGATCTCTTCAACCAGTTCCTACTTCAAGACCGATGGGGAGACGATCAACGACGACACGGACAGCTTCGGCGCCGTGTCGTTCATTGCCTATTATGCCGGCGTTCCGACGAATCCGCGGTATCTCGATGTCCAGGATTTCACCGACCAGGCCCACTCGTTCTCGCAGGAAGTTCGCATCGTATCGGCAGCCGGGCCCCAGAAGCCGGTGGATTACACGCTCGGAGTGTTTTACGAGACCACGACACGCGATGGACAGTGGAATGTTTCGGATCCGGGCTCATACCAGCGCACCGTTGCCCAAGGATGCACGGCGCCTTATTTCTACGGCGCCACCTTCCCCGACTGTCTCGTGCTGGTAGGGCCAAATGATACGACTTTCAACCAAGCCGACGCCCAGAACTTCCACGATGAGTCGGTGTACGGCGAGCTGACCTGGCATTTCACCACCCACGGTCAGATCACTTTTGGCGGCCGACGCTACCAGGAGTCCTTTACCGACTTACAAACGTACACCGATTACGCGTTCGCGACGGTCATACCAGGGGTGGCACACAGCACTTCGCCCTCCAAGAACACGTGGAAGGTCGATCCGTCGTACGAGTATGCCGACCAGCAATATGTCTACGTCCTATGGTCGCAGGGATTTCGCCGGGGAGGCGCAAACTCGGTGCCCTTGTCGGGCTTTCTGCGCGAGAGTCCGGAGCTCGATACCTATGCCCCGGACACCGTCAACAATTACGAGGCAGGACTCAAAGGCCGCTTCCCGAACGGGCTCACGTACGACTTCGACATTTTTGACGACCAGTGGAACAAGCCGCAGATCTCCGGCAGCACGCCAATCGGAAATCTCGTGGTCTTCAACGGCAACACGGCACGGTCACGCGGCCTTGAACTCGAGTCGACGGGTCCGCTTTTGCTGCCCGGGTTGACGTACACGATCAGTTATGCATACGCCGACGCGGTTCTGACCAGCAACTTCAGTCTGCCGGCGAACGACGGCTCCGGTGTCGTCCTCCCGGGCGAGCTCACGGGCATGGCCGGGCAACAGATGCCGGGAAGCCCGAAAGTGAGCACCGCCGGCACGGTAACGTACCAACACAGCATCGCTCCCGGCTATGGCGGCTCGTTGTCCCTGAGCGCAGACTACCGAAGTCACACGCGGGTAGCCCTATCGGGCGGCAACAGCGGCCTGCAGACCTCGGCCTTCACTCTCTGGAACCTGTCGGCAACTCTGACGCACGATCCCTGGAACCTGTTGTTCTACGCCACCAACCTGACGAACAAGAGAGCAATCCTGGCTCCGCCGACTGCGCTGAGCCCATCCGACAATCCGGCATTCATCCCGCTGTCGAGTGACTACATCATCAATCGGCCGCGCGAGGTGGGACTGAGACTGTTCTACTCGTTCTGAGGTGCCACAGCCTGATGAGCCAGTCCCGTCCAGGTCCGGCCTTGACCGCTCATCGGCTCATGCGTGCCGGGCGGCTGCAGGAGGCTCTGCCATTCGCGCAAGCCGCGGTTCTCGATGCGCAAATCTGCACGCCCGCGCACGGCATGTTGGCGAGAATCCTGGGTGGGTTGGCGAGAACCGGGGAGGCCGAAAGAGTCGTCGTTGCGGCTCTGCAGCTCGGTACCGGCAGCGCCGACGCGTACGATGCTTTGGCTCACGCGTCGATCATCCTCGGACAGCCCGAGCGCGCCAATGCGCTCTATCGGCGGGCGGTGGAGCGGGAGCCGCAGACGTCGCGTTTCTGGTACAACCTCGCTTCAAGTGATCGCAGCCTCGGAAGGACCGCCGCGGCTGAGGCGGCCTGCAACCGCTCGATCCTGCTCGACGGCATGGCCTATCCGAGCTATCTCCTGCGATCGGAGCTGCGCGTGCAGACAGCGGATTCCAATCACGTTGAGGAGCTCGAGGCGTTGCTCGCCTCCCCGGGTCTCGACGAGCAGGGCCGGACGGCGGTGGGCTACGCCTTGGCCAAGGAGCTGGACGACCTGCGGCGCTACGACGAAGCGTTCCACTGGTTCTCCGAGGCCGCGCACGCCAAGCGTCGGCGGCTTGCGTACGACGTGAGTGTCGATGAGAAGAAGATTCAGCGCGTCATCGATAGCTACTCCGCGCATTGCCTCGGGGCGCCGGCCCATTACACGGCGTCCGCCCGGTACATCTTCATCGTAGGTCTGCCGCGCTCCGGCACGACCTTGCTCGAAAGGATGCTCACCGGGTTCCGGGAGGTGCGCACCAACGGGGAAACGGAGAATTTCTCCCGTGCCCTGCTCGGAGCAACCCCTGCGGGTAAGGAAGATATCTTTACGCGCACGACTCGCGCCGATCCAGATGAGGTGGCGCGGCGCTATGCGCAGCTCGCACGCGCCGCGGCCGACAGCCGCCTGATCGTCGAAAAGCTACCGCACAATTATCTTTACCTGGGAGCGATCCATCGCGCGCTGCCGGAGGCAAAAATACTGTCGCTGAGGCGCTCGCCGTGCGATAGCTGCTTTGCGATGTACCGCACGCTGCTGGCGGCCTACCCCTTCAGCTATGACCTCGAGGATTTGGCGCGCTACTTCGCCGCTTACAGCCGGCTCATGACACACTGGCGCGGCGCGCTCGGAGCGAGCCTTTGCGAAGTGAGCTACGAAGACCTCGTCGCGCAGCCCGAGGCCGTCGGCGCACGGGTGGCCGCGTACTGCGGGCTGCGGTGGGCGCCTGCCGTCACGCGGGTCGAGAACAACGAGGGGGCCTGCTTTACGGCGAGCGCATCTCAGGTGCGCCGACCCATTTACACCAGCTCCGTCGGTCGCTGGCGCCATTACCGCAGGCACCTCGAGCCGCTCACCCGGCGCTTGGGAGAGCTGGGTATACCGATTTGATTGGCGTCCCCGACGGGATTCGAACCCGTGTTACCGCCGTGAAAGGGTCACTCCGATAGCATGCCATTGTGTAGCGTAGTTTCACTATACAATGACCCCGTCGTGATTCGCTCCTTCCGCCATGGCGGCTCGAGACGTTCTTTCGTACGGGCTCGAAGGCCGGCATCCAGCCGAAGCATGCGAAACGGTTGCAGCTTCAGCTGAGCCGGCTCTACGCGGCGAGCGGTCCGAATGATATGGCTGTCCCAAGCTGGCGACTGCATCCCTTGCAAGGGGATCAGAAAGGGCGTTGGGCTGTATGGGTGGACGAGAATTGGAGGCTCACGTTTGCATTTGAAGGCAAAGATGCCGCGCGCGTCGACTACGAGGATTACCACTGAGGAGTCCGACCATGACCGAGATGCATAACCCTCCGCACCCTGGCGAAGTCCTGCGGGAGTCGCTGGCCGATATCAGCGTTACCGAAGCGGCCAAGCGCCTGGGTGTGACGCGGGTAGCGTTGTCGCACGTGCTTAATGGCTCCGCGGGCGTGAGCGCGGACATGGACCTTCGCCTCTCGAAGGCTCTCGGTACGACGGCGGGGAGCTGGTACGCGATGCAGGCCAATTACGACATGTGGCAGGCGCGGAGGCATTTTCGCGCCAAAGTTCGCCCCATCACCAAGCGATCCGCTGACCACTGCGACGCGCCCCACCCGGTGACCGCGTAACGACTAAGCTCTTGATTTAAGAACCAGGGCCGATTCCGAACCGCGGCCACCGAGAGTTGGCTCAACGCCGGTTTTAGCGTCCAACTTCTCGTTCAACCGAGCACATTACTCCAGTACTAACTGTACCCGAATCAATTTACCTGTAAACGCAAATGGGGGCCGGAAGGTATGGCTCACGGGTGAACCGAAGGCCCTACCGATTCCAAGGGATTCATAGCATACGTCGACGGGCGCAGCGTCGGGAAAGTGGGCTTCGCCAACCAGTTGGTCGTTGATATAGAGTCGCCCTCCTCTTACCGCGGCATCGTTTGAACGATGTCCCCTCTCGTCAGCACGCACAGCGCCCAACGTAAACGCGAGCGCCATTGTGACTTGTCCCGAAGGCACGTCCACGTCCGAGGTAACAACATGATGGATCCGGTTCGAAGCATTGTGCTCGTAAACAAGGCGGCGATTGCGCAGGTAGAGCGAAAACCCTCCGACGCGCCCACCGTAAGACAGCAGCACTCCTTCCGACCCGGTATCCGGTATGACCGCTTCAACCGTCACGCGAAATGGTCTTCCGAGGAGCAGCGGCAGCGAGCAGACTTGAATGCGAGGCGTGCCGGGATTGAACACAAATTCGGTCCGGTGCGCCCTCGGAGAGCTCTCATCTGTTGGAAAGGTGAGCGTCGCTCCACCGCCCAGGGGGAAGATGTCGTTTTTTCGCGCCTCACTGTCGAACAACTCCTGTAGTTCCTTGAGCTTCTGTGGATATCGGTGAGCGACATCGTTCGCCTCGCTGAAATCCTTCTCCACGTGATAGAGCTCCCAGCGATCCATGCTGAAGTCGAAGTCCTCCTTCATCTCCCAGCGCACAGGCCGGTGCGCGGCCGCGGCGATCCACCCATCGTGGTAGATCGCGCGATTGCCGACGGTTTCAAAGTACTGCGTGCGGTGGCGAGAAGGCGCGTTTGCGTCGTCAAATGTGTGCGTGAAACTCACCCCATCGAGCGGCAGCTGCCCCACCCCATCGATTGTATCCGGAAATTCGATGCCGGCTGCATCGTATAGGGTAGCCCCCACGTCATTGACGTGTGTGAACTGGCCGCGTAATCCACCCCAGTCCCGGATCCTCGCCGGCCAGGACACCACCAGTGGATCGCGCACGCCACCGAAGTGCGACGCAATCCCCTTCCACCACTTGAACGGAGTGCCCCCCAGCCAGGCCCAACCCGCGGCGTAGATGTTGTGTGAGAACTCCGGGCTGCCGAGCCTCGCGATCTGGCTCAACTGATCCTCGACGGATGCATAGGCATCCGTGAAACCGTCCACTCCGCCGACAGCGCTGGAGCCGTTATCACCCACGATATAGAGGATCAGCGTATCGTCCGCGTCATGCCGCGCTTGGACGGTCGTTATCAATCGGCCGACTTCGAAATCGGTGTGTGCAATGAATCCGGCATATACTTCCATCTGCCGCGTGTAGAGCCGCTTCTGCTCAGACGTTAGTGTGTTCCAGCTCGGGATGGCCGCGGGGCGTGGGGTGAGCTCGGTGTGCGGCGGGATCACTCCGAGTGCCTTCTGGCGCGCGAATATCTCCCGGTTGAGCTCATCCCACCCGCCATCGAAAGCTCCCGCGTACCTCTCGATCCATTCGGGCGCCACGTGGTGTGGCTCATGGACCGCTCCCGGGGCAAAGTAGAGAAAGTAGGGCTTCTCCGGCGCCATAGCCTCGTGGGCATGAAGCCAGGCCACGGCCTCCTCGGTGAGGTTCGTCGTCAGGTGATAGCCCTTCTCCCAGGCGTCCGGGGCTTCAACGGGAGTGGTCCCGCGACAGAGCTGCGAGGGTTCCCATTGGTTCTCCATCCCGGCCAGGAAGCCATAAAAATAGTCGAACCCCAACCGGGTCGGCCAGCGATCGAAGGGCCCAAGCGGGCTCACCTCCGCATAGGGAGTGTTATGCCATTTGCCGAAAGCGGCCGTGGCGTAGCCATTCCGCCGCAGAACCTCAGGAATCGATGCGGTGCTTTTCCTCCAGATGCAGTTGTAGCCGGAATGCTCCGACACCGATTCAGTCAGACTGCCGAAGCCTACCCGGTGATGATTGCGGCCGCTGAGGAGTGCCGCCCGCGTGGGAGAGCAGAGGCCCGTTGTATTGAAATTAACGTAACGCAGCCCCCGCGCGGCGAGCTTGTCGAGTTCCGGCGTCTGGGCGAGTCCGCCAAAAGTGCTGGTGTCTGCGAACCCGATATCATCCAGGAGAATGAGGACAATGTTTGGCGCGCCCGCCGTTCGATTGTTCATGGGGTACGGGGTCACAAAGATTTGACGGTCGCCTCGAACTCGGTGAGAAGCCGGGTCGCATGCTGTTCGGTGAACACCAGGGGCGGACGGATCTTCAGAGTGTTGACATGAAAGCCGGTGGCGGAGATCAATACCCGTCGTTCGCGCAGGCCATTCACAATGGTGCCGGCCCTCGCGGGATCGGGCCGTTTGGTCGCGCGATCTTTGACGATCTCGACCCCAATATAGAGTCCGGCACCGCGCACATCGCCGATGAACTCGTGGCGTGCGGCAATCTCTTTGAGTCCTTCGCGAATGAATCCGCCGACTTCCTGGGCTCGCATCTGGAGCTTTTCCGCCCGAATGACATCGAGCGTACTCTGCGCGGCCGCGACCGCCACCGTGTTGCCGCCGAAGGTGTTGAAGTACCGCACCTCGGTGCCAAAGCGCTCCACGGCCTCGGCTGCCACGGCGATCCCGGCGACCGGATAGCCGTTACCCATCGGCTTCCCCATCGAGACGATATCGGGATCGATTCCGTGGCGCTGATAGCCCCAGAAGGCGTCTCCACTGCGCGCGAAGCCCGATTGGACCTCATCCGCGATGAATAGCCCGCCAGCGTCGCGCACCACCTTCGCTACGTCGGCGAGCACTCCGACAGGATGAGAGAAGATTCCGTCGGAGCTGAAGAGAGAATCGGCGACAAACGCCGCAAGCCCCTCTCCTCGGCGCTCGAGATCCTCAATTTGCGCCGCAACCTGGTCCGCGAGCCAGCGTGCCATGCCTTCGGTCGGGATACGGTACGAGTCGGGCGGGCATACACGCCGTACCCAGGTACCCAGCGGGGAAAATTCCCCGAGCGACGGCGAGAAACCCGACGTCAGATCGGAGTTCCCGTGATAGGCCTCCGAGGTGACGATGATTCCCCGTTTTCCCGTGTGGTACTTCGCAATGCGGATCGCGAGATCATTTGCCTCGGAACCGCTGCAGGTGAGCATCATGTGCCCGTGCTTGCCCACACGGCCGCCGAAGGTGGCGAGCAGGTCTTCCGCGTACCTCAGGATCCCTTCCTGGATATAGCGGGTGTGGGTGCAGAGTGTCTGCATCTGATGATGTATCGCCTCGACGATCTTCGGGTGGCAGTGCCCGACCGGAACGACGTTGTTGTAGGCATCGAGGTATTCCCGGCCATCACGGTCATAGAGGAGTGCGCCCTCGCCGCGGCTGACTTCGACCGGGTTTTTGTAGAAGAGCCGATAGGCCGGCCCGAGCAGGCGAGCCCGGCGCTCGACCTGCTCGCGCGTCGCCGGATCGAGCTGCTGCAGTTGAGCGGGATCGAAGGCGTTCGCCATCTTTCCACGGCGTGTCACGGTTTGCGTCATCGGGGATTCCTCCTCAGGGCAGCATGGCCGAGAGATCGGCCACGGAGTGCTCAAGGAACCACTGCAGCTGGGCCCAGCCCTGCTCGGTATTGCGTAGTATGTAAGTTGAATTATGCGGCATGACCTTGGCGCGATAAGAGGTAATGAGCGCCCGCGCGACCACCCGCGCCATCACCAGATGCGGGATGAGCTGCAATTCTTCGGCGGAGAGGTCCGTGACGCCAAGGTAGCCGCGGAGCAGATCCCGCCCCGCGGCGAAGAGATCACTGACAGGCGCCGCCGGCTGATAGCGCGGCAGCTGATTGAGGAGAGCGGTCGCGACGTCGATGGCAATCGAGGTGCGTACCGCATCGCCAAAATCGATGATCCCGGTCACGAACTCCGGGCGACCGTGGTCGACCAGAATGTTGGATTTGCTGAAGTCATTGTGCAGCACCTGCGTGCGAAGGTGCTTCAGGCGCGCATCCAGGCTCGCGTACCGCTCCATCGCCTGCTGCAGCATCTCCTGCCGCGCTTCGTCCGCGACATATTGAATCAGGTCGCGCAGGGCCGGAAGATGCCTGACATCCCAGGCGAGTACCCGCGAGTCGGCCGGGTGGGAGAATGCGGCAGTGGCGTGCCGAAGGTGTCCGAGGGCTTCGCCGACCCGCACGCGCTCCGCAACGTTCGAATCCGTGCTGTCGAGGCAGGTTCCCTCGAGATAGGTCATCATGCGAACGCGACGAACCTGTCCGGCACGGTCAATGAAGTCGACCAACGCCTCGCCCGCGACATTGGGGATGAGATCCGGGATCGGGACACGCCCATCGGTCCGCGCCACGTGCCGCATGAGACGGATCTGAAGATCGAGTGCGGCCGGATCTTCGGCCGGGCCGGCAACCTTGATGATGTATCTGCGCCGATCAACCGCGTCGATTCGAAATGTATCGTCCTGCTCCGTGGCCAGCCGGGTCAGCGATCCCTCGATGCGAAACTGGCGCCACGCGAGCTCCGTTGCTTCTTCCACGGGGAGTCGCGCGTGGGGAACCCACAGGCTCCCCGCAAGCGGGCTGCCGGCAAGTTCTCCTTCAGGGCGCATCGCCCGAGGCATTTCAGCGCTCCTTGTCGACTCTATGACGACATGCTACCATGACGGCATAATGTCGACAACGCCACCCGCAGCGCAAGATGCTGGCGGACCGGAATGTTCTCCCCGAGACCCACGGCGAATCGCGGTGCGCAACTGAAATGTGCTTTGGAGTGAAATCAAAATGAAGCTCACAGGCGTTTTGCCGGCCCTCGTTACGCCCTTTGACGGTGACGGCAAGATCGACTTCGGTAAATTCGAGAAGCTGCTCCTGAAGCTGCGCGCCGCTGGAGTCAGTGGCTGGGTTGTGTGTGGCACGACCGGAGAATACAACGCCATGACGGCGCAGGAGCGCGCCTCGGTACTCAAGTTCATTGCCGAATTCGCCACTAAGGGCGAGTTGCTGATCGCCGGCACGAACGCAGGATCCACCGCGGAAATCATCGAGCACACGAGGCGTGCCAGGGATATCGGCTACTCCACGGTGCTGTTGTCGGCGCCCTATTATGCGACGCCGGCGCCGGATGAGCTGATCGCGCACTACCAAGCGGTACTGGACGCCGTTGATGTGGAGATTCTGCTTTACAACTACCCGCCAAAAGTCGGCGTCGAGGTGGGTCTTGAAGTGTTGGATGCCTTTGTCGACAACCCGCGCATCATCGGCATCAAGGAGTCGAGCGGCAGCCTCATCCGCGCGGTCGAAATCCGTAGCCGTTACGGCGACCGCTATCAGCTGGCCAACGGCTCCGATGATCAGACTGTGGATTTTTATTTGTGGGGCGCGTCGTCGTGGGTCTGCGGTCCGGCGAACTGCATGGCGGAGGCCTGTGTGGGGCTCGTGAAAACGATCGAGTCCGGCAACTGGCTGGCCGCGCGCGACCAGATGCAGATCATCTACCGTGCCATGTCGAGCCTGGAGACGGGCAAGTTCATCCAGAAGGTCAAGTATGGCTGTGAGCTCGCCGGCACTCCGGTGGGCCATTGCCGTCAACCGCTTCTGCCTCTCAGCCGCGAGGAGAAGGCGGCGTTCGCGAAGGCCATGGAGCCTGTCCTGCGCCGGTAGTACGCCTCGTTACGCAGTATCCCGTCGGAGGCGGAGTCACTCGCCACATTTGCGGTGTGACAGAGGATGAAGATGCGAGACTCTCTATTTATTGACGGGCGCTGGACTGCTCCTGCGAAGGGCGGGACATTCCCGGTGATCGATCCTGCCACTGCGCAGATAATCCATCGAGCGCCGGCGGGTACGGCTTTGGACGTGGATGCGGCAGTGAGGGCTGCGCGCACGGCATTTGATGCGGGTACATGGCCGCGTCTCACTGGTGCCGAACGGGGTCGTTACCTGCGCGCGATGGGAGCGGAGATACTGGCTCGCAAGGACGAGCTGGCAAGGCTCGAGGTGCTCGACAACGGCAAGCCCTTGCCGGAAGCGGAGTGGGATCTGGCGGATGCAGCCGCCTGCTTCGATTTCTATGCGGAGCAGGCGGAAGGCCTGGATGCGACCCCAGCGGAGCCGATTGTGGTTCCCGACGCTCGCTTCACGTCCAAAGCTGTCAGGGAGCCGATCGGCGTAGTGGGTGCTATCGTCCCGTGGAACTATCCACTGCTCATGGCCGCCTGGAAGGTGGCGCCCGCGCTGGCGGCGGGATGTACGCTGGTTCTCAAGCCCTCGGAACTGACCCCTCTTACGGCACTGGAGCTCGGCGCCATCGCGCAGAAGGTCGGGCTGCCGGCCGGCGTGCTGAACATCGTCTCGGGCACCGGCGCCGAGGCAGGTCAGCCACTCTGTGACCATGCCGCCGTCGACAAGCTGGCCTTTACCGGCTCCGTCCCGACAGGCATGAAAGTCATGGGTGCCGCAGCCCGGGACATCAAGAAGGTTACCCTGGAGCTCGGCGGCAAATCGCCATTCCTGGTCTTCGACGATGCGGACCTCGAGAAGGCCGTCGAGTGGATCATGTTCGGGATCTTCTGGAATCAGGGTGAGGTGTGTTCCGCCACGTCCCGTGTGCTCGTGCAACAAAACCTCTACGAGCGTCTCCTGCAGCGGCTCGTCCCCGAGGCGAACCGGATCAGAATCGGGTCCGGGCTGGAGAAGGGAACCCTGCTGGGGCCGATCGTCTCGAAAGGCCAGTTCGACAAAGTCCTCGCTGCCATTGCAACGGCCCGCTCCGAAGGGGCGGTCGTCGCGGCGGGAGGGGAGGCGGTGGCCGAGCTGGCGCCAGGCTACTTTGTCAAGCCAACCATCCTGATCGATGTTCCGTTGAACAGCCAGGCGTGGACAGAGGAGATCTTCGGGCCCGTCGTGTGCGTCCGCAGCTTCAAGACCGAGGCTGAGGCCGTGCGGGTGGCCAACGACAGCCGTTTCGGCCTGGCAGCCGCAGTCATGTCGGCGGACTACGAGCGCGCCGAGCGAGTCGCCGCGGCGCTCAGGGCGGGTATCGTCTGGATCAATTGCTCGCAACCGACATTCGTTCAGGCTCCCTGGGGCGGCTACAAGCAGTCGGGAATAGGTCGTGAACTCGGCAGGTGGGGTCTCGATAATTATCTCGAGACCAAGCAGATTACTCGGTTCTCAGACAAAGAGCCCTGGGGCTGGTATCTGAAGTGAGGGCGGCGATGCACTGGGCGAATTCGATTGAGCTCGTCGAGGTTCACTGTCAGGGCGAGATCGGCAAGGTGATCGTCGGAGGTGCGCCCGAGATTCCGGGGACCTCGATGCTCGACAAGATGAACTACATCAATGACGTCGACGACCAGTTCCGGCGTTTCGTGACCCTCGAGCCGCGCGCGAGCGTGCAGATGTCGGTTAACCTTCTTCTGCCACCGACCCGTCCGGACGCCGACGCCGGCTTCATCGTATTGCAAGCCGATCGCGCGCACCCGATGTCCGGCAGCAATTGCATCTGTGTCGTGACCGCGCTGCTCGAGACCGGTCGGGTTCGCATGCTCGAGCCCGAGACGTTGGTGAAGCTCGATACGCCCGCGGGTCTGATTGTCGCGCGAGCCCGATGCGCAGAGGGGCGTTGCCTCTCGGTGACCCTCGATAGCGTACCGTCGTTTGTCGAAGCGCTCGACGCCAGGATCGAGATGCCGCGATGGGGCGAGATAAAGGTTGATCTCGCGTTCGGCGGGGTGTTTTACGCCATCGTCGATGTCGAGCAGGTTGGTCTTCGGATCGCGCCGCAGTTTGCCCGCGAGCTGGCGCAGGCTGGAATCGAGCTGAAAGCACGGTTGGGAGAGCAGGTCGTCGTGCGCCACCCTGAGCTCGCCGGGGTGAATGAAATAGCCTATGTCATGTTCCGCGACAGAGATCCCGATGGCGCGGTCCGAACCTGCACCACCCTGAAACCCGGTCGAGTCGACCGCTCACCCTGCGGCACGGGCAGCAGCGCCAATCTGGCGGTGCGCCACGCGCGGGGGCAGGCACAGATCGGCGAAGTGCTGCGCTCCCGTTCGATCATCGGTGGCGAGTTTCTGGCAGAGATCGTCGGCGTGACGAAGGTTGGGGACCGCAGTGCCATTCTGCCCCGCATCACCGGTCAAGGCTGGATCTACGGCACGGAGAGGCTGCGAGTCGATCCCAACGATCCTTTTATGGAGGGATTCGCTCTCAGCGACACCTGGGGCAGTCAGGTGGATACGCTATCTACCCCAAGTGCTCGGTGAACCACGCGACCAGGCGCGCCGCGTAGTCCAGCATCGCCGGAAACGAGCGCACGCCGTGTCCCTCCTCGGAGTAGGTCACGAGCACGGATTCAACGCCACTCTCCAAGAGAGCGTTGTGGAACTGCATGGCCTCCGTAGGCGGCGTGCAGCGATCGCGGGCACCGCATATGTTGAGGCAAGGCGTCTTGACTTTGCGTGCATGGAGAATGGGTGAGCGCGCCGAGTACTGTCCAGTCGGATTGGTATAAGTGTCCCGCAGTGCGAGTGCGCAGAATTCCGGGATATTGGACGTCAGGTGCTCGGACACCCAGTTGGTGATCGGCGCCACCGAGACCGCGGCGCGAAATCGAGTGTCCTGGGAGATGATCCAGGAGGTCATGAAGCCGCCATGACTTCCGCCCATGATCCCGAGGCGCTCGGGATCCGCAATGCCGCTCGCTACCAGGTAATCGACGCCGGCAAGGTGATCCGTAGTTTCGGCGCCCCCTATGTCACCAAATACGCGGCGTGCGAAAGCCGCCCCTCGCCCGGTACTGCCGCGAGGATTAGGCGTGAGAATCGCATAGCCGCGCTTGAGCAGCATGAGGAATGGCGCCCCGTTGCGCCCGAGCCATGTTGGCCGCCAGAGCCATACCGGGCCGCCGTGCACGTGGAGCACCAGCGGGCATGGGCCGCGGCCTTTGGGCCGCAGCAACAGGCCCTCGATCTCGAGCCCGTCCGGCGCTTTCCAGGTCACAGCATCGACGCTTCCAACGACGGCGGCGCACTCCGCGCTTCCGAGATCGAAGGACTTGACTCGCTGGTATTCGCCGCCGCGTAGGATCGCAAGCTCGGGAGCTCGCGTGAAGCTCTCACACTCCAGCACGCAATCGCCGCGATCTCCCAAGCCCGAGACGCTTACATGGCGGCCGTTCATGCTCAGCTCTTGGCTGGCCCAGGACTCCATGAATGCCGGTTTACTGATGTCGTAAAGGCCGACGACGGATTCAAGGCCGCGGTGACCCGCGAGCAACAGTGCGTGGTCCGAGCGCCACTCTGTGTACGTGACGTCGACGCTTCGTGTATCGATGCGCTGCGCCTTGCGGGAAGCTGTCTCTATGATGACGAGATCGCCGGCGACGACGCCACGATCGCTGCAGGGCGTGTCGACCACCGCGACGTACCTGCCGGAGGGTGATGCGGCGGGCCAGCCGAGCTGATCCTTGGGTTTGTAGAGTTCGCGGATGTGGCCGCTTCGAATGTCGATCAGCTGCAGTGTGGCGTTGTACCAGAGGGCCTCGGCGGGCCCGGGCGAAGCAACCGCGGCGAGCTGGGTATTGCCGCACCAAACGGCCTCCCAGATGTTCGTAGTCGTAGCTTTGATCTGCTGTACGGTGTCGGTGCTGAGATCGTAAATACAGACACGGCGCCAGCGGAAGGCCTCGTCCCCGGTCTCCACCCGAGGGATCCAGGACGGCAAGCCCCGCCCGGCTTGCTCGCTCGTGACCGCGCCTTGTCCCCCCGCAATGTCCGCTCCATGACCGGCGACGGCGAGAAGGATGCGGGCGCCATCCGGAGACCAGTGAAAGTACTCGACCCAGCCGTCGACAGATGGAGTCGGACGCGTAGCGCCGCTCATGGGATCGAGGAGGTAGAGTTGAAAGTCACCTTTCCCGGCTCGATCGGAGAGGAACGCCATGTGGAGCCCGTCGGGCGAGTATTGGGGCAGGCGGTCGGTGTTAGGACCGAACGTCAGGACGCGGGTATCACCGGTCACCAGATCGATGCGGCAAATACGGCTCGGCGGCTTGCCGTCGAGCGCGTCCATGAGGGTACCGGCAAATGCGGCGTGCTTGCCGTCAGGGGAAGCGTGAATTTCCGCGATGTCGCTGATCTGGCCTGTGCCAGGCCGATGGAAGTGCGTGTAGATCTCCTGGCCCTCCCTGTAGAGATCGGTATCGCGGAGGTCTCTGCTCGAGCTCACCTCATTCGCCATGGATTTCGCCTTTGGGGCCGTAACGGCAGCGCTGCCATGGTAGCATATGCCGTCACTATGTCGACATGATGGTGGGCGGGCCGCACACCCGAGTACTTGCGGCCTGGGTGAGCTATGTCTCTTCAGGAATCTCCAATCGTGGTCGTCGGCGCGGGCATCGTCGGTGTCTGCATCGCCTTTGAGCTCCGCCGCCGGGGTGAGCGTGTGGTCCTCGTGGAGCGCAACGTGCCCGGTATGGGAGCCTCGTACGGGAACATGGCATGCATTGCTGTGACCGAATTCATGCCGGTGTCCCGTCCGGCGGTGTGGGCGCAGATGCCGAAATGGCTGCTCGATCCGCAAGGACCCGTGCGTATTCGGCCATCTTACCTGCCGCGGCTTCTCCCCTGGTTCGCCCGCTTTCTCGCTGCCGGCCGCCCGGCAAGGGTGCGGGAGTTGGAGGCGGCAGGCGCAACTCTGTGCCATCGCGTTCACGAGGATCTCGAGGTCCTTCTAAGAGCGGCGAGCCTCACCAACATGCTGAGCGCCGAGGGTTGCCTCAGCCTCTATGCGGACGACAAGGAGCTGGAGGCGGACCGATATCATCTGAACACCCTCACAAGGTTTGGATTTCGCTTCGAAATCCTGAGCGGTGGCGCGCTTCGTGAGCGGGAGCCCGCTCTTGCACCTTGGGTTACCCGAGCCGCCCTCTTCCCCGACAACCGTTCGATTACCGACCCGTTCAGACTCGTGACCGCGCTCGTGGAGAAGTTCAAGGCCTTGGGGGGGGAGTTGGAACATGGTGAAGTGGTGGGGTTCGAACACCGCAATGGTGCTGTCGCGGCTTTGCAGTTGAGTGACGGTCGGCGCATCCCAGCCGCCAAAACGGTACTTGCCGCTGGCGCCTATACCGGCCGATTGTCCCGCCTGCTCGGTGAGCCGATGCCGCTCGAGACCGAGCGTGGCTATCACACACAACTCGGGTCCGCGGGTATCTCGATCCGGCACTCCCTCATCTGGCCCGCGCGCGCCTTTATGGTGACGCCTACGGCAGGCGGAATTCGCATCGGTGGCACGGTGGAGATGGCTGGGCTGGAGGCGCCACCGGATTACCGGCGCGCCAGGGTCCTGGTCAAGCACGCGAGGGAAGCACTACCTGCGCTCGAGGGCGGCGACGCAACGGAGTGGATGGGACACAGGCCGGCGCTGCCGGACACCATCCCGGTAATCAGCGCATCCGCCAAACGACGGGGATTGTTCTATGCCACGGGGCATGGGCACCTGGGCCTGACCTATGCGGCGACGACCAGTCGTCTCGTGGCCGACCTGGTCACCGGCGTTCAGCCACCCGTCGACCTCAGGCCCTACCGCATCGAAAGATTCTGATGCACGGAAGCGCGACGCCTTCATCCGGGCAACGCGCCTAGCGTGATATGGCTGGAATGTGCCCGATGCACCATGCGCAAGTGCGGGTCACGCAGTCGAGCATCGCCGGCAATCTGCGTATCCCGTGGCCCTCTTGCCCATAGGTCACCAGAACGGATTCGGCGCCATGCTGCAGCAACGCGTTGTGAAACTGCACGGCCTCCTCCGCGGGAGTGCAGCGATCGAGCTCTCCGCAAATACTGAGCATCGGCGTCTTGGCCGCCGACGCGTGAAAGACAGGGCTGCGCTCGAAATATCTGCCCCGACCGTTGCTCAATTCATCGCCGATCAGTCGCGACATGAACTGCGGGATATTCGACAGCAACTGAGCAGTGACCTGATTTGTATGCGGTGAGACCGCAACGGCAGCGGCAAACCGGTCGGATTGCGTGATCAGCCACGCCGCCATGAAGCCACCATAGCTGGTTCCAATGACACCGATGCGTCTGTAGTCGGCGACCCCTCGCGCGATCAGAGCATCCAACCCGCGTAGAAGATCGACCGCATCCGCGCCACCGAGATCGCCCAAGACCTTGCGGGCGAATTCCTGTCCGCGCCCGGAGCTGCCCCGAGGATTTGGCAGAAAGACCGCAAAACCGTGGCTCAGCAGAAGCGGAACATACAGCATCCTGCGAATGAGGAATGCAGGTTTCCAGTGGGCCACCGGTCCGCCATGGACATCCAGGATCAAAGGCAGCGGCCCGGGGGCGCGCGGGCGCAGCAGCCAGCCCTGGATCTCCAGCCCGTCGGTTGACGGCCAGGTCACTCGCTCGACACCGTCCAATGCGCGAGTGGCCTCGGCGTAGCCTATGTCGAAGGACGCGACGCGCCGGTATCGCCCGGCACGGATGACCGCCATTTCCGGCGCCTGCGAGAAACTTTCTGTAACCATTACGCAGTCGCCCGGCATCTCCAGTGCGGATACGCCGAACCTCGTCACCCCGACGTCACGACTCGACCACACCTCGCTGAATTGGCCCGACGCCATGTCGTAGAGCCCTGCGACCGTTTCGAAACCCCTGCTACCCAACAGCAGCAGATATCGCTCCGAGTGCCATTGGACATGCAAGACATCGACATCGTGGGTGTCGGCCTTGCGGCAGCTCCCAGAGGAGAGATCGATGAAGCGCAAGTCCCCGAAGACCGGCCCGCGATCGCTGCAAAGCCCCTCGACGATCGCAACGCACTTGCCCTCGGGAGAGACGACCGGCGTTCCCAGCTGATCAGCGGGACGGTAGATTTCCCGGTGCCTGCCCGTGCTTATATCGATGATGTAGAGGCAGGCCGAATACCAATGCCCTTCGCTGGAGCCGGCCGAGGCGACAACCGCCAGAGTCCCCTTGCCGGCCCACGACGCCTCCCACGTGTTGCAATCACCTGAGACGACCAGCCGAAGCGAATCGGACGCAAGTTCATAAATCCAGCAACTTCGCCGCTCACTCTCCTCCCCCCCTGGGTCGACCGATGGCAGCCATGAAGGGACGGGCTCATCGTCACCGTGCAGGTTCCCGGCGCTTCGAATGTCGGCCCCGCCTGCACTGGCGCAGACGACGCCAAGAAGGATTCGAGCTCCATCGGAGGACCACTGCAGTTGCTCAATGCTACCTTGGATCCCGACGGTCTCTCGTGCCGCGCCGCTCTGAAGGTCGAGGAGCTCCAATCGAAAGCCGTTGGCATTGCCTTGATCCGACAGATAGGCAATCGTCCGTCCGTCCGGGGAGAATTTGGGCAGCTTGTCCGTGCCCCGGACCGAGGTCAGGAGCCTCGTTGCGCCGGTCGCGAGCTCCGTCAGCGCGATGCATGTTGGCGGCTCCTCTTCGATCCGTTCCGCAATGGTTCCCGTAAAGGCGACGTATCTGCCGTCCGGAGACGCCTGCACGTGGGCCACATCGCTGATCCGCCTGCGGCCAGGCTGCCGCACATCGCTGCAGAACTTGCACGCCTCCCGATATAGCCTCGTGCCTCGAATGTCTCGTTCCATTAGGAGCCTGACGGGCGGATAAGAGCGGTGAGACGCAAATAAAGACGCTCCGATTGACCGCTTTGGTCAGCAGTCATTGTATAATATGACGGCAAGTAGTCGACAAGATTCGGAGGATAGAAATGAGCTCGGAGACCGGGGAGAGGCTTCCCAAGGGGGCGGGATGGAAGACCGTCTACACGGTACTGCGGGCCGAAATACTCTCACTGAAACTTCCTCCTGGGGAACTCCTGGATGAGACCACCCTTGCCGAACGCTTCAACCTCTCACGGTCCCCGATTCGAGAGTCGCTGATCCGACTCGCCGGCGAGGAACTCGTGGTGCTGCTGCCCAATAGAAGCACGATCGTGGCACCCATCGATATCCGCTCGTTCCCGAGATACGTGGAAGCGCTGGACATCACACAGCGCGTTACGACTCGACTGGCAGCCGAGCACAGAACGCCCAACGACCTCAAAACGATCGGCAATCGACAGCGTGAATTCGAGGCTTCGGTGAAGCAGGGCGACTATCTTGCCATGTCCGAGGCGAACAAGAATTTCCACATGTCTATCGCGGATGCCGGCCGCAATCCGTATCTGGCGGGCTTCTACGATCGGCTGCTGACGCAGGGACGACGCATGTTGCACATGCATTTCGAGTATCTGAAAAAACCCGCGCATGGTTACCTGCTCACCGACGAGCACGACGACATGCTCATTGCGATACGAAACGGTGATGTCGAACGCGCCGACAGGCTTGCGCACGCGCACACGCGTCAATTCCGTGATCAATTCATGGAGTTCATGAAAGAGAACTATGTCACCAGCGTCTCGCTTGATGTGTCGACCGAAATGCCGCGCCGGTCGGGGGTGAGCAAATGAGCGCCCACGCGCTGGGCGATGAGTCCGGCGGCTGTTCGAGCTTCGCGGCGCGCGACACTCGCGCAAAGTAGGCATCGCCCCTCCCCTCCCGGCTTTCGGCTGGACACGAACGTCCGGCGATCTTGCCGACCTTACGCCGGCAGGATATCATGCCGGCATAGTGTCGACTTGATGGGGACTCACGCATGGCAGGCATGGCGACTCTCAGGCCGGTGGTCGTGGCTTCTGCTAACGGCATCCGCGGCGTCGAGAAGGCATATCAAATGATCACGCGGGAAGGCGCCGACCCCCTCGATGCGGTGATCGCCGGGGTCAACATCGAGGAATTGGATCCCGAGGACATTGGCGTCGGCCTAGGCGGTCTGCCGAACGAGGACGGTATCGTGCAGTTGGACGCGTCCTGCATGCATGGCCCGACGCGGCGCGCCGGCGCGGTGGCCGCACTCGAAGGCATCGCCACTCCGTCCCTCGTTGCCAAGGCCGTGATGGACTACACCGACCACGTTCTGCTTGCCGGAGAAGGCGCCAAAAAGTTCGCCTTACGCATGGGCTTCAAGGAGCAGAATCTACTGACCGACAAGAGCCGGCAGATGTGGCTCCGGTGGCGGGCACGGCAAAACCCGGGTGGCAACTGGCTGGACCCCGACGCCGATGCAAGGCTCGCCTTCACCTCGGGCACCATCAACATGAATGCGGTCAATGCAAAAGGCGACATCGGCAGCGTAACCAGCACCAGCGGATTGGCATGGAAAATACCGGGGAGGGTTGGCGATTCGCCGATCCTCGGGGCCGGGCAATATTGCGACAACGATATAGGGGCTGCCGGGGCCGTCGGACGGGGAGAGGCCAACATAAAGGCCTGTGGAGCATTTCTCGCAGTGGAATTGATGGGCCAAGGCCTCGAACCGCAGGAGGCCCTCATGCGCGTCATGCAGCGGGTGCTGAAGATGACGGAGCAGCGCCTGTTCGACGCCAGCGGTCGACCCGCGTTCGACCTGAACCTTTTTGCCGTGAACAAGGCCGGCCAGACTGCCGGGTACTGCCTGTACGAAGGTGCCAAGTATGCCGTTTGCGACGGCAACGGTCCGCGCGTACTCGAGTGCACTCATCTTTATAAAAAGAGCGAACGTCCCACGAGTGCGATGGTCACATCGCATCGATGACACGGATGGCGGGCGATCGCTACAACCTTTGCGAAACAGTGCGCGATGGCAGCCAGCTGTCGCGCTTCGAGCGGTTCATGGAACCAGGAGACCTCGTCGTTGGCGGGCGGATTGTCCCCAACTGGATGCACGATCGCAAAAGCTTCTGGTACGCCAGCGGGCCGCCGGAAAACACCTCGATTTTTCGCGTTGACGGCGTGGACGGGAGTGTTTCGCCCCTGTTTGACGTGGCAAAAACGCGTCGCGCGCTGGCAACCACTCTGGGTCGCGATCTGCCGCACCAAGGTCTGCCATTCGGATCGGTCGTCGAGCTGAGCGCCGGTGTTTACCAGTTCGACTTCGAAGGGTCGGACTATGTCCTGTCGACGCCCGGCTACACAATTGAAGCAGTCGTAAATCAGCTCTCACAGAGGCCACGCCCATTCTGGCGGGCCAAATGGATGATGATGCCGCGCCCAGCCGATGAGCTTCAGTCACCGGACCGGCGCTGGTTTGCCGGCGTAAAGGACGGCAACATAGTGTTGCGAGGCCCTGCCGATAACGGCGGCGTTGCGCTCACGACCGATGGCACGCCGGAGTTTGGTTGGGACATTGAGGCGCCCCTGTTCCCGCTCGTGGGGGATTCGCGCGGGGAAAAGCTGCCATCGAATCCCTGGTCACCGCAAGGCGAGCGGCTGTTTGCGATCAAATTCGATCGTCGGGCAGTGCCGGATTTCCCCGTGATCCACTATCTCAAGCCGGAGCCGGACTATTCGCTGCTCAAGGTTCAGCGCGCCGGCGGCGTCATGGACATTCCTCATCCCCATGTCATCGATGTGTCGCGTAAAGAAGCGCGGCCGCTCGAGCTCGGCAGCACCAAAGACCAGTTCTTTGCGCTGATCGGCTGGCTGCCCGACGGCTCGGAGGTGCTGTTCGCGCGCTACGCACGGGATTTCAAGAGCGTCGACGTGCTTGCGGGAAATCCTTCGAACGGGGCCGTTCGTACCGTGCTCTCGGAGACGACCAAGACCTTCTTAGCTCATCAGTATGAGGTGATTTACTTCAACGATACTCACGCCACGGTCCTGCCGGATGGTTCCGGGGTCATCTGGCGCTCGGCACGGAACGGTTGGAATCACCTTTATCTGTATGGAATCGACGGGGAGCTGAAACGTGCGCTCACCAAGGGCGAATTCCCCGTAATTGATGTCGTGGCAGTCGACCAGGAAGATGGCTGGATCTACTTCACCGCACATCACGATCAAAAGCGACCGTACGACACGCATCTCTGTCGCGTCAGCGTCGCAGCGGAACGAATCGAACGGCTCACGCCCTTCGACGGCCAGAACCTCGTCAGCATCTCGCCTTCGGCGAAGACCTTCACGGCCGTGAACTCGCGCCCTGACAGGCCCTTCCGTACGGACTTTCATGCCAGTGACGGCAGCCACCTTGCCGCCGTGCAACGCGCTGACGTTGCCGCGCTCGAGGCGCTTGGCTATGAGATGCCGGAAGAATTCACAGTCGTCGCGGCGGATGGCAAAGCCGAGCTGTGGGGCGTCATGTATAAGCCGATCGATTTTGATCCCGGCAGGCAGTATCCGCTGATCGACCACATTTACGGCGGCCCGCAACTTACCATGGCTACGCGTGACTTCGACTTCGGAGCGACCAGTCGTAAGCGGCTCGATCGCGCGCTGACACAGCTCGGTTATATCGTCATTTCGCTCGACGCTCGCGGCACGCCCGATCGGTCGAAGGCGTTTCAGGACGTGGTCTACGGCAATCTGGGACGCAACGAGATTCCCGATCACGCGGCGGCCATCCGGCAATTAGCCGAGCGGCATGCCTTCATTGATCTCGATCGCATCGGAGTGTGGGGTCATTCTCTAGGCGGATATTTCGCCGTCCGCGCCATGATGCAGGCCCCGGATATATTCCGGGTGGGGGTGGCTGCCGCACCGGCAACCGATACGCGGCACAGCTTCTTCGCTGAGCCTTACCTGGACTTACCCAGCCGGGCGAGCGCGGCATACGCCTACGCCGACCTATATCCGGGCGTGCGAGCGATCAGCGGCAAGCTCCTGATTGCAATTGGTACCGCGGACCCTCTGCTCAACGCGATGAAATTGGTGCATAGCCTGATCGACGCCGGCATCGAGCACGAGTTCGTGGTTCTGCCGGGCGCCGAACACACATTTCGGGACCGGAACGACGATTACTTCGTCCACAAGCTGGTAACGCATTTCGAAAGGTTTTTGAAGCGGCAAGAATCGGCGCGGGCCTGATCCGCCGCCTGAGGTCACTGCCGAGGCAGCTGGATAATGTGTGCGGTGGTCGTGCGTCGTGAGAAACCGCCTGAGCGCATAGCTCTGCCGGTATTCCGTAATCACCCTCCTGGCCTGTGGGTGTGCTTCGTTGTCGAGCTTTGGGAGCGCTTCAGCTTCTACGGCATCCAAGCCCTGCTCATCTTTTTCCTGACCGGACACCTCCTCTTCCCGGAACGCGAAGCATATCTGATCTTCGGCGCCTATATTGCGATGGTCTACATGACCCCGGTGTTGGGTGGCTTCATCGCCGACCACTACCTGGGCGCACGCAAGGCCGTGACTTTAGGCTCGGTGTTGGTTGCGCTGGGGCATTTCACGCTGGCCTTCGTGGGTCCGGCTGCGGCAACCGTCATCGTCGGCGGCAGCGCGGTCGTGATGCGCAACCAGTTTCACCTGGCACTCTTCTGCTTTTCGCTCGGCGCGATCGCCGTGGGCGTTGGCTTTGTGAAGACGAGCTGCGCAACCCTGGTCGGCACGCTCTACGGTCCGAATGATCCGGGCCGTGACTCCGGATTCACGATTTACTACATGAGCATCAATATCGGCGGCGTAGTGGCGCCAATTCTGTGCGGCTGGGTGGCTTACAGATACGGATTCGGCTACGCATTCGCCCTGGCCGGCGTCGGAATGCTGATCGGTCTCTATGCATTCAGGCATGGAGAGAGACATCTGCAGGGCTTGTCGGAGCCGCCAGCCACCGCGCACCTCGATGCAGTCGTCTTCGGGGGCCTCACCCGGGAGTGGGCGATCTACGCCCTGTCGGTTGCAATGGTTGTTCTCGTTTCGCTCGTGGTGCACGGCCCTGCAGTTGTCGGCTTGCTGATCGGCGTCGTGGGTTGCGGCCTGGCGGCAGTAGTGATCTATGACGTCTTATTCCGGTGTAAGGAGGGAGAAAGGGGGCGGCTGATCGCCTGCGGCATTCTGCTGCTCTTCACCATCGGCTTCTGGGCATTCTACGAGCAGATGGGCACTTCTCTCGCCATTTTCGCGGACCGCTACGTCGATCGCAGAGTGTTCGGCTACGAAGTCCCGGCCGCGATGCTGCAGAGCATACCGTCCGTTTTCGTTCTCATGCTGGGACCGCTTTTCAGCAATCTGTGGCTCGCGCTCGGCAGGCGTGCGCGCGAGCCGAGCACGCCCAGCAAATTCGCCGCCGCCACGTTGTTTCTCGGAACGGGATTTCTGCTCTTGGCCATGGGAATTCGGCTGGCTGGCGCCCATACCCGCATTCCGATCGGTTGGCTTGCCCTGAACTTCTTTCTCTTGTGTATGGGAGAGTTGTGCCTGGCGCCGATGTCACAAGCAATGGTTACCAAGCTCGCCCCACGCAGAATCGTGGGACTGATGATGGGTTGTCTGCTGTTTTCTTATTCGGCGTCGGGCTTTATCTCCACCCTGATCGCGCAAATTGCCGCGGGGCACGGCTCGCCGGGTTACGCCGCCTTTTATGCCCGCCTGGGCCTCACGGCGCTCGCGGTCAGCCTGCTGCTGCTCCTGTTTCGGCCGCTGCTAAAACGACTCTCGCAAGAGGCACCCGCACCATGAATGGCGATCCGGCTCTCAGTACTTCACGTGACATCCGTGGCACAGAGTTGTATCGCGAGATCCGGACGTTCTACTCGGCCTTGCACGCGCCGGGTGAAGGCCGGGTTACCGATGCCGCGGATGTCGTATCGTCCCCCGAGGGGCGTTTCACCGCCTTCACCGGAACGATCTACAACGGCTTGAGCGCCGCGCCGGTTACCCGGATCTGCCTTCTCGAGCTCGCGTCCGGGCAGCTGCGCGTCCTTGCGGCCGATTCCGGTAACGACCGCTTACCGCGGTGGTCGCCTGATGGATCGCTGCTCGCATTCGTTTCGGATCGTGCCGATGCCGGGAACTTCCAGCTGTACCTTGCCAAGCCAGGCGCAAGTGAAAGTGCGCAACCCACTGCGTACGTCGACGGCATCATCGAATACCTGCGTTGGTCGCCGGATGGCACGCGCGTTTTATTGGGCGTTGCGGGCTTTGGCGCTGATTTTGCCGGGTGTCAAGGCGGGCACAAGGTTGTGCGCAAGTCCGAAAGCCTGCCGCTCTGGGCACCGGAAGTCGACACAGGAGATGGAAGCAATCTCTGGCGCAAGCTCTTTGTATTCAATGTCGCGGATGGGAGCTTGCGCGCCGTGTCGCCGGCGTCCCGCAATTTCTGGGAAAGTACCTGGCTGGGCCGCGAGCACATCGTTGCGATCACTTCCGATTCCCACGCCGAGGGTTCGTGGTATCGGGCACGCTTGCAAAGCTTCAGCGTTTCAGATGGAGCGATCTCCGACCTCTACGTGCCGTCCGATCAGATAGGAGTTCTGGCGGCCTGCCCATCGGGGCGCCATCTTGCGGTGATAGAAGGCGTATGCAGCGATCGGCTGGTGGTCGCAGGAAATCTGGTGCTTATCGATACGGTAAGCGGCGCGCGACGAGTTGTGGATACCCATGCCGTGGACGTCACCCACATGGAGTGGCGTGACGACGATGTTCTGGTGTATTGCGGCATACGCGGGCTCGAGACTGTCGTGGGTGATGTCAACTGGCGCGCGTCCACAGTGACAGAGTATTGGAGCAGCCGGGAGCGCACACTTGGGGGCTGGTATCCCGGCTTCGCTGTGCGAGGCAGCGGCGGCATCGTTGCGGTCAGCGAGGGGTACGCCGTTCCCCCGGAGCTTGTGACCATTCACCGGGACGAATGTCGGGTGATCCTATCGCTCGCTACGACCGCCACCCAAGCGCCGGGATTCAATACCGCGGCGATAGAGCCCTTCGAGTGGAGCGCGCGCGACGGCCTGGAGCTGGAAGGGTGGCTGGTGCGCCCGCGGGGAAAGGGTCCGTTCCCCCTGGTGGTCGATATTCACGGCGGACCGGTCTGGTGCTGCCGGAATCGTTGGCAGGGGCGGCTGCGCGGCGCGAAGGTGCTGGCGGATCACGGTATCGCTTCTCTCTATCCGAATCCGCGCGGCAGCAGCGGTCGCGGGCTGGAATTCGCGCGTAAGGTCAAGGGTGACCTCGGCGGTGAAGACGCCCATGACTGCCTGACGGCCGTTGACGCACTGGTTTCGGCCGGTATCGTCGACAGTGAGCGCCTCGGCGTCACGGGAATCAGTTACGGAGGATTCCTGTCTTGCTGGCTCATAACCCAGGATGCGCGATTCGCAGCGGCGGCACCCATCTCATGCGTCAGCGACTGGTACAGCTATCACCGCACCACGCAAATCTCTTCCTTCGGCCGGCTGTTCCTGGATCCGGACCCGGAAAAGGCGGGTGGAAAATTCCACGAGCGCAGTCCCGTCATGTTCGCAAGTCGCGTGCGCACACCCACGCTTCAGTTGACCGGTGCGCACGATCAGAACACTCCACCGACTCAGGCTCTGGAGTTCCACCGCTCGCTGCTCGAGTGTGGTGTGCGCTCGGTACTGGCGACGTATCCGACCGGTGCGCACGGCGTTCGTGGCTTCCCGGAAGTCATGGACGCAACCTCGCGATACGTCGGCTGGATGCTGGAGCACCTTACGAGCTTTGGATGATATCCGCCTTGTCGCTCATCGCGGAAACGCAAAGGAAACGGCTCGTCCGAGCGCCGGCCACGCAGCGATGTTGTGACGCTGCTGGGGAAAAATAGCGTATTCCTCGACTTCGAAGGCACCGAACCCGCGCAGAGCTCTCAGCCTCGCGGTGAGCTCACGTGCGTTTTCGACCATCCGATGCTTGTGGAGTCGAGCCGCCTCCTCCGCGAAATCCAGCCCGAACCTGGCTGCATATTTCGGGTCCGGCGTCTCTTCTTCGCCTCCCATCGTCATGAGTATGCGCGGCGCGGCCGCACCCGCCCGCACGGCGGCGGAGAATTGCGCCTCACCCGCGAGCACCGCCTTCCTGCTCCACCAGATCGAAGGGCTCGCGGCGATGAAGCTGCGAAAGGCGCCCGGCGCGACGAATAATGCATGCAGAACGGCCAAGCCACCTGCCGAGTGCCCAAAAATCGCCTGGTTAGAGGAATCGATCGGTGCCAGCTCGGCAATCCTGGGCTTGATTTCCGTTTCCAGGACTTTGAGGAAGGCATCCAGTCCCCCCACGTCGCCGGCTCTGATCCGAATGGTTTTGTCGAAGTCGCTGGCCAGGACCTCGTCACTCGCCGGCAAGGTCAGATCGTAGAGGCGCTCGAGGTAAGCAATCGTTCTGGAGGCAGGCTGGTCGCTGATATAGGCCGGTACGTGACTGTGGCGTTCAAGCACGCCTTTGATATAAGACTCGTCCTTCGGATAACCGACGCCCACCACAGCCACTTCGGGCGCATAAACGCGAACGGCCTCGACCGCACTGCCAAAATACAAGTCCCCGTCCAGCACGTACAGCACCGGACAGGCTCCTTGCGGGAAGGGTACCAACGGCAAGCCCACGGTAATTGAATAGGATCGCCGATTGACCTCGGAGCGGAAATCGAATCGAGCCGCTTTTTCAATCAGAACGGGCTGGGCGGGTTCCATGATCAGATCACGACCGGCCAGCCCGACTCCGAACAATCACTGCAGCGAAATACTGAAGTTGACACCGTAAGTACGCGGGCGAGGCCTCACGCCGTCGGCAAAGAAACTGGCCGGGTTGACAAACCCCTGGTCATTGAGCAGGTTCTGGACCAGAAACCCCACTTGCAGGTTGTCGCGCCAGAACAGCGTCGTATTCAGATTCAGCATATGAATGATGTCCGACTCGCCGTAATACCACGGCCCGATGCTGCGGTTCCTGAAAGTCTCCGGACCCTGCTGATTGTAATCGAGTCGAACGAAGGCCGGCTTTTCGCCGAGCATGTAATCGTAGCGGGCCGATGCGCCGAATTGATACCTCGGCACTTCGTCAATCGGATCGCCCACGTTGTAATTACTGGCCTCCACGGGGATTTCCGTGAACCTCGCGTCAAGATAGTCGCCGCGCAGATCAAGGCTCAGCCCCTTCAGCGGCTGATAGCCCAGATCCCATTCGATGCCCTTGATTTTCGCACTACCCACGTTCGAGATGAAGTACTGTCCGGTCAACTCATTGGTGATGCCGAACGTCTGATAGTTCGTGTAGTTGGAGAGAAAGACCGAGGTATCCAATGATACCCGCCCATCGGCCAGCAGCGCCTTGCTCCCAAATTCGTACGTCCACACGTCCTCGGGATCGTATGCCGGTTGATCTTCCCCGTTGAAACCACCGCTGCGAAAACCCTTCGCCGCGCTTGCATACACATTCAAGTCATGAACGATCGTCAGCTCTGCATAGACGCGCGGATCCGCCGACGAAAAGGTGGCCGACTGACGCGCGAGCGCGACGTGATCGGTAAAGTCCTGGTGGTCACTGAAATACCGTCCACCGACGCCGACTCTGAGGCGATCCCACAGACTGTAGCTGGTGTCGGCAAATACCGATTTGGATTTATAGAGTGTCTCGGGGCCGTAGACATAGGGCGTGGGGAGTGGTGTCCCCGGAGGACTTTCCGGGCCAAAATAGTTGATCGGAATGGTCGTGAAGTCGTTGTAGCGTCGATAGAAGCCGCCGACAGTCCACTGCCACGGTCCGGAGCCGACCGAGCTCAAGCGCAGCTCGTCCTCCCACACATGATCATCCGTGGTCTGATACGGGGCGTAATAATCCTCCAAGGGTGCGGTTCCGGGAGGAGCGTATGGATATCGGCCCGACTGGAAAGTCCAGGGAGCATTGACTTTCAGGTAGGTCGTCGTGTTCAGCAGCTTGAAATACGCGGGTTGATAGGCGAGCGTCAGATTGTACAAATCATAGTTACTCGTCGCTCGCGGAGTCGTCGTAAGGTTGAATACCTGGGTAAAGACGTGCGGATTGTCGGCGTCGGAAATGTCGAGACCGCGATCGTCGTGATTGATGACCGCCATCGCGGTAGCCGTGAACTGCGGGGCGATCTTCCAGAGCGTCTTGAGGCGCACGTAGTTCAAGTCCTGCCCGTTGATGTCCTTGAGGCCTGCGGCGGGCTGATTGATCCAGCCGCCGTCGTGCTCGAAACTACCTACTATGCGGACTCCGAGCCGGTCGTCGATCACGGGTATGTTCGCGACCGCATTGATCTGTTGGCTTGGACCGCCTTCTTGAGTAAAGAGGGCGGCGACATCCGCGTCGAAGGTCGACGCGTTCAGATTTGGATCGCGAGTTATGAACCGGATCGTGCCGCCGGCCGAGCCTTCTCCATAAAGCGTTCCCTGCGGCCCACGCAGCACCTCCACCCGCTCCAGATCGTAAGTGGGGGGATTGATCTCCGTAACGCCGGCGCCGCCCAAAGTGACATCCGCCTCGTCGACGTAGAGTCCGATCAGCGGAGAGTTACCGACAGTGTTACTGACTCCCCTGATCTCGAAGTAGTGATTGTTGCCATAGTTGTAGTATGCGAGGTCGGGCACCGCTTGCGGAAGATCTTCCAGCGACATTATCTGACGCTCCTGCAGCCCCTCGCCGCTTATGGCTGCGATGCTGATCGGAACGTCGATCAGCGGCTCCGCGCGCTTCTCCGCCGTAACGACGATCTCCTGCAATGAGCCCGTAGGCGCGTTCTGTGCCTGCGGGTTGGGAGGCTCCGGAGCGCTTGACTCCGACTGCGCCCAACAAGTCAAAGGAAGCAGCGCGACGGTCAATTGAATGACGCGTTGTATGTACATATTTTTGTTCATGTGACCCTCCCCCCTGAAGATGGTGACCTTTGGACGCGCAAACAAGTCGACAATCTGTCGCCATCTTATCATATGTCGGCATGTAGTCGACAATAATTTGAGATCCTCGGCCGTAACCCGTCTTCGCGGATTCGAGGGGTAGGCGACGGATAACTTGTTGATTTTGTGAGAGGCGACCCCCGTAGGTCGGCACTACACCGGGGTGGTGGAACCGGCCTGGGCGGCGGTGATTTTCGGCGGCGGCTGGGGTGGCAGAGCGAGCTTGAGTTTCTCGAGCAGCAGCTGCAGTTCGGGTTCCGGCTCGGTGTAGCGCGTGAGGATGAGCTCGCGCCCGTCGGTGGTGGGCACGTGCACGTCGATCATCTGCACGGCGGAGAATTTCTCCAAGACACTGCGCGTGGTCAGCCCGGGAGCGAGGCCCTTGAGTCGGTGGCCCAGTGTGACGTGCAGACAGTAGGCGAGGAAGGCGATGAAGATGTGCGCCTCGATACGATCCTCGTGCTGATGGAAGATCGGCCGGATCGCAAGGTCGCCCTTGAGGGTCTTGAACGCCTCCTCCACAGCTACCAAGCGCAGGTAGTACTCCCACAGTTTCGCCGGATCGGCTTCGGTGAGATTGGTGCGCAGAAGATACCGCCCCTCGCGTCGCCGCGCTTCACGCAACTTCCAGCGATTGAGCCAGAAGCCGAACGCTGTGCCCTGCACGGGCAACTCCACGGTCACCAAGCGCCAGGCGGCGGGGGCCTTGCTCTGCGCGGCACCGAGCTTCATCAACAGCGCCTCGCGGGTCAGCTTCTGCATCGCCGAGAGCTGCTTGAGACGTCGCCACAGCCATTTCAACTGGCGCCGGCGCATGCCACGCTCCTTGGCGATGCGGTCACGACTCTCGGCGAACACATACAGCTCTTGATCCTGCGCCAGCAGCTTCACGCGCACGTCCTCCCGCGCCTTCACCCACGGCTTCTCCAGGAGCGACCGCTCGAGGGCGGTGAGCCGTCCCTTCGGCGTGCCGACCAGGTACTGCACCGGCGGATCGCTCGCACGCATCTGCTGCAGCACCTCCTCGGTGGGAACGCCGCGGTCGCATAGCCATATCCGCCGCGCTTTGCCGTACTGACGCTCGATCCGTGCCAGGAAATCCCGCAGCGTCGTATTATCTGCGGTATTGCCCGCCAATACCTCGTAGGCCAGGGGGAAGCCCTCGGGAGTGACGATCAGCGCGATCACCACCTGCACGCAATCAGGACGATGATCGCGCGGTATCCGAACTGGCGCTTGTCCGCGTCCGACAGCGGCGGCTCGATCTCAAAGTAAGACGAGGTGAGGTCATAGAGCAGCACGTCGAAGCTGACATTGAACAGATCGCGCCAGCGACCCACCAGATGATCAAACAGCGCCGCCTTGTACTTCAGCAGCAAATCGTGACAGTCGTAGAGCGCGTGCTCGTCGATGACCCGATCCATGCCCAGCAGATCCGCCAGCGCACTGCGCCCGTACCACTCCCGATGCAACCGCCACTCGCTCCCGGGCGAAAGCAGTCGGTACACCACCAGGATCAGCAGCACCTCACCCCAGCGCGTGCCTTTGCGAGAGGGCAGCAAACGCTCACCCCAAAACTCATCCAGCTCCAACTCGCGCCACAATTGCAGCGCCAGCCAACAGCCACCCCATTGGCGCGGCCGCACGAGGCGCATCTGCGACATCCGCAGCCGCACCACCGACTCATCCGACAACAGCCCTTCACAATCCTCCGGAAACAGCGCCAGCGACCGGGGAGCATCGCTCCCCTCGTCCAACACCTCAATGGATCTGCGCCAGGCGAGCTCCTGCGAGGAATTGATCTCACCCAAATACAGCACGTGTCGCTGCACCACGCGACCGCCGCGCACGCGCTGGTTCTCCACCACGCTGAAATAGCGGTGAACCTTGCCGTCCTTCTTGCGGATCTTCGCGCGCAGGAACATGACGGGGGATCATTATGCGCACCCCACCGCCTCTGGCCAGCCCCAAGGTCGGCACTACAGCGACTTTCGCCCCCGGAACGCGCGCAAGTGCCTGAATCGCCGCTACACAGCCCCCTCGTCGCGGTCAAAACCTGCGGCGAATCCGCGAGGACGGGGTAACGGCCGGGGCTGTCGACCGGCGGTACCGCTTGCACGACTCCTATTTCAAAGCCCGGTGAGGCCCGTCCCCGAAAGCCGCGACGGCCCGTCCATGCCGGCAGCGCGGCCGGCTCCGGGTTCGATGTCTGGGATGCGATGACAAGTCCGTGCCACCGGGAGTCCCTTCCATGCGAGTTTTGTGAGGGTTCGGTCGGGTCGAGGCACTGGCTATCGCGGTAGGGATGCCCGTCACCGGGCGCCCCTACCGCACAGGCTCAGCTATAGGGGTCGACCTACAGATTTTCTGACTCGATCGACCCTGAGCAAGTGCGTTCACCGGCCGTTTTGACTTGCGAAAATAGTGAGCACAAAGTGGACATTTCCACCTGACTCTCACATAACTACTTGATTTATTGGCGTCCCCGACGGGATTCGAACCCGTGTTACCGCCGTGAAAGGGCGATGTCCTGGGCCTCTAGACGACGGGGACGCTGCTGAGGAGAAAGGCGCGGTAGGCCGGCCGCACCGGGCGCGCAAGATTACACGGGCGCCGCCCCGGGGACAACGGCCGCCCGAGCTCAGAGAAATCGCTCAGGACTTCACGTTCGGCGGCGGGAAGCCGCCGTTTCCCGCGGAGCGTCCGCGCGCGGCACCGGATACGGAGCTCGCAGGCAGCCGGGCCAGAAGGTCGGTGAGCGTCTCGAGATCCAGCGGCTTCACCAGGTGAGAGTCGAAGCCGGCCTCGCGCGAGCGGCGGCGGTCGGAGTCCTGGCCCCAGCCGGTCAGCGCCACCAGCGTGATCCGCTGCCCCCATGGCTGCGCACGGATGCGCTTGGCTACCTCATAGCCGTCCAGCAAGGGCATGCCGATATCGAGCAGCACTACCTCGGGGAGGTGCCGCTCGACGCTTTGCAGCGCAGTGCCGCCGTTGGTGGCGGTGAAGACCTCGTGCCCGCTGAGCTCCAACAACGTCGCCAGGCTCTCCAGAGCGTCATTGTTATCGTCCGCGATGAGGATTCTGCGGGCCATGCGTGCAGCGCTCGCCGTTACGAGCGGCGTCACGACCGTCGCCATCCCGCTCTCCGTGGCACGCGCCGCGCCAACCGGCCCGGGCTTTGCTTCGGGCGGCTCATTCGCGTCCTCGTCTGCCTCCTCGCGCAGCAACGGCAGCCGGATCACGAACTCGCTCCCTGTGCCCGGCCCCTCACTCGCCGCCGAGACATCGCCACCGTGCATCTGCACCAACCGCTGCACCAGCGCGAGGCCGATGCCGAGGCCGCCCTGGGTGCGGCCATCGTCGCGATCGAGCTGAGTGAAGAGCTCGAAGACATGCGGCAGCATCTCCGGCCGGATGCCGATCCCATTGTCGCGAATATGTATCTCGACATCCGCGCCGCTTACCACCGCGCTCACGATGACCTGACCGCCCTGATCCGTGTACTTGGCCGCATTACCGAGCACGTTGGCGATCGCTTGCGTGAGCCGCGTCGAATCACCGAAAACCTTCAGCCCGGGCTCCGGCAGCTCGAGTGTGAGATGATGCTTTTGCTCGTCGAAAAGCGGATGCACCGTCTCGATCGCGCGCGAAATGAGCGCTTCGAGCTCGACCATCTGGCGGGTCAGGTTGATCTTCCCGCGCGTGATGCGCGAGACATCGAGCAGATCGTCGACCAGGCGCGTCAGGCTGGTGAGCTGGCGCGCGATGACGTCGCGCGCCCAGCTGAGCTGCGGATCGTTGAGCGGCTTGATGCGCATCAGCTCGATCGCGTTGTGGATCGGCGCCAGGGGATTGCGCAGCTCGTGGGCGAGCATCGCCAGGAACTCGTCCTTGTGGCGGTCGGCCTGCTTCAACGCCTGCTCCGCGCGCGTGCGCTCGGCGTTCTCGCTCTGCAGCGAGCGGTTCGCCGCCTCGAGCTCGGAGTTCGCGCGCTGCAGGCTCCGGTTGAAGACCTCGAGCTCGCGCGTCTTCTCCTCCTGCAGTGCGATATTGGCCTCGGACAGGCGCGCGTTCGCCGAGGCAAGGTCCTCGTTCGCCCGCTGCAGCTCCTTACGCTTGCAATAGAGCTCGACCAGCACCGACACCTTGCTGCGCAGGATCTCCGGCACGATCGGCACCGACACGTAGTCGACAGCGCCGAGCGAGTAGCCCTTGAGGCGGTCCAGGTCATCGAGGTGCACGCCCGTCACGAAGATGATCGGCGTCTTCTCGAAGCGCGGGTGCTCGTGAATGAGCTTCGCCGCCTCGAAACCGTCCATGTCGGGCATGCTGACATCGAGCAGCACGACCGCGAACTCCTGGTCCATCAGGCGCTCCAGCGCCTCGCGTCCGGAGCGGGCGCACACCAGATCCAGGTCGAGGTTGGCGAGTATCGCGCGATACGCCACCAGGCGCTGCGGCTGGTCGTCCACCAGCAGGATGCTGACTTTTTCTGCAAGCTCTGTTGCTGACATTCGATTGACCCCTCGGCCGCCGGCGCCAATCAACGACGCAGCCACATCCGGACCAGAGAGAGGAGCTGGTCGCTGTTCACGGGCTTGGCGACGTAGTCCGAGGCGCCCGCTTCCAGACATTTCTCCCGATCACCCTTCATGGCCTTCGCCGTGAGCGCGATGATCGGCAGCAGCTTGAATTGCGGCTTGGTGCGGATGCGCCGCATCGTCTCGTAGCCGTCCATCTCCGGCATCATGACATCCATCAGCACCAGCGAAAGCTCATCGGTACGCTCCAGCAGCTCGATCGCCTCGTACCCGTTGCTGGCGTTGACCACCTGCATCTCGTGCCGCTCGAGCAGGCTGTTGAGGGCGAAGACGTTGCGGATGTCATCGTCGACCACGAGCACCTTGCGGCCGCGCAGCGCATCATCGCTCTCGTGCAGCGAATGGATCATCTCCTGTTTCTCCGGCGGCAGATCACTCACCATCCGGTGCAGGAAGAGTGCGGTCTCATCGAGCAGACGCTCCGGCGAGCGCACACCTTTCAGCACGATGCTCTTCGCCTGCCGCCGCAACTCCCCCTCTTCGTCCAAGGTGAGCTCTCGCCCCGTGAAGACGACGATAGGCGTCTCGCGGAGCCTGGCGTCTTTCTGCACTTCCGCCAGCAGCTCGAACCCGGAGATGTCGGGCAGCGCGAGATCGAGCACCACGCAATCGAACGAGCGCTCCCGCATGAGCTCGAGGGCCGCGCGGCCGCTCTCGGCCGTGGCGATCTCGATGTCCTCCGATCCCAGCAGCTCGGTGATGCTCAGCCGCTCCGCCGCGTTGTCCTCCACCACGAGGAGGCGCCGCGGGCGCGCGGCGGTGAAGTTCTTCAGCCTGTCGAGCGCCTCTTCCAGGCTCTCGGTGGTGATCGTCTTGGTGACGAACGAGAAGGCGCCGCGCTCCAGGCCGTACTGGCGCTCGTCCTCCACCGTGAGGAGCTGCACCGGAATGTGCCGCGTCTCCGGGTTGCGCTTCAATTGATTGAGCACGGTCCAGCCGAGCATGTCGGGCAGGAAGATATCGAGCGAGATCGCGGTCGGCTTGTGCTTCGCCGCCAGCGACAGCGCCCGCTCCCCGCTGCCGGCCACCAGCACCTTGAAGCCCTTGTGGCGAGCCAGCTCCAGCAGGACCCGCGCGTAATGAGGATCGTCCTCGACGACGAGCAGTACGGCATCCGACGGTGCGATGTCGTCGCGATCGTCCGCAATTTCCTCCACGCGGGCCACGGCCGCGCGCACGGCCGGCGCCAACGCCGTTTGCGCAGCGGGCGAGGCGACGGTAACGTTCGCGGCCGACTTCGCATGGGTCATCGCGGTCTGCGATTGCGGCAGATACAAGGTGAAAGTGCTGCCGGCGCCCGGCGAGCTGCTGAGACGGATCTCACCGCCCAGGAGCTGCGCGAGCTCCCGGCTGATGGCGAGGCCGAGGCCGGTGCCGCCGTACTTGCGTGCCGTGCCGGCATCCGCCTGTTGGAACGCCTCGAAGATGATGCGTTGCTTCTCGAGGGGAATGCCGATGCCGGTGTCGCTCACCGAGAATTCCACCACGGTCCCGCTCTGATTCAGCGATGGATGGTCGAGGCTCCAGCCGCCGGTAGCGGCCGCGACGTGCAGCCGCACGCCACCGCGTTCCGTGAACTTGAAGGCATTCGACAACAGGTTCTTCAGGATCTGCAGCAGGCGCTTGGAGTCCGTAGTCATCGAGCGCGCGAGATGCGCGTCGAAGTCCAGCGTGAAAGCCAGTTTTCGCGTCTCGGCCTCGTGGCGGAAGCTGCGCTCGATCGTCTCCTTGAGGGTTCCGAAGCTCAGCTCCTCGTACTCGACGGTGACCGTTCCGGATTCGATCTTCGACAGATCGAGAATGTCGGTGATGAGGTTCAGCAGGTCGGTGCCCGCGGAATGGATCGTGCGGGCGTACTCGACCTGACGATTGCTGAGATTGCCCTCGCTGTTCTGTGACAGCTGCTGGCCCAGGATCAGGATGCTGTTCAAGGGCGTGCGCAGCTCGTGCGACATGTTGGCGAGGAACTCGGACTTGTAGCGCGAGGTCAGCGCCAGCTCCGCGGCCTTCTCCTCGAGCGCCTTGCGGGCGAGCTCGATCTCGGTGTTCTTCCTCTCGACCTCGACGTTCTGGTCGGCGAGCAGGCGCGCCTTGGTGGCCAGCTCCTCGTTCGTCTGCTGCAGCTCGCGCTGCTGCGTCTGCAGCTCGCCGGCGAGCTGCTGCGACTGCTTCAGCAGCTCCTCGGTGCGCATCGTCGCCTCGATGGTGTTGAGCACCACGCCGATGCTGTCGGTGAGCTGCTCGAGGAAGGCGAGCTGCGAGGGCGTGAAGTCATAGAGTGAGGCGAGCTCGAGCACCGCCTTCACCTCGCCTTCGTACAGCACCGGCAGTACGATGACGCTGCGCGGGCACACGGAAACGAGCCCGCCGCGCACCTCGATGGAGCGCGATTTGGTATCGAGGTCAGTGATGAGCAGGCGCCTGTGGTCGGCGGCCGCCTGACCGACCAGCCCCTCGCCGATCGCGAAGAAGCGCGGGTCGTGCATCTCGTGCGCGCCGTCGGCGTAGCTCGCCAGTTCCTTCAGGCACGAGGAGCCGTTCACGCCCTCCATGACGTACATGACGCCCTGCTGCCCGTTGACGAGCGGCGCGACCTCGGAGAGGAGCAGTCGGCCGACGGTGACGAGATCGCGCTGGCCCTGCAGCATGCGGCTGAACTTCGCGATGTTGGTCTTCAGCCAGTCCTGCTCCGTGTTGCGCTCCGTGGTGGCGCGCAGGTTGCCGATCATGGCGTTGATGTTGTCCTTGAGCTCCGACACCTCGCCGCGGGCGTCCACCTGAATCGAGCGGGTGAGGTCGCCCTGGGTGACGGCGGTGGCCACCTCGGCGATCGCGCGCACCTGGGTGGTGAGGTTGGCGGCAAGCAGGTTCACGTTGGCCGTGAGGTCCTTCCACGTGCCGGCTGCGCCCGGCACGTGCGCCTGGCCGCCCAGGCGCCCCTCCACTCCCACTTCGCGCGCCACGCTCGTCACCTGATCGGCGAAGATCGCGAGCGTGTCGGTCATGCTGTTGATGGTGTCGGCGAGCGCCGCGACCTCGCCCTTCGATTCGACCGTCAGCCTCTGTCTGAGGTCGCCGTTCGCCACCGCGGTCACCACCTTGACGATGCCGCGCACCTGGTTCGTCAGGTTGTTTGCCATCACGTTGACGTTGTCGGTCAGGTCCTTCCACGTGCCGGCGACCTCCGGCACCTCGGCCTGGCCGCCGAGCTTGCCTTCGGTACCGACCTCGCGCGCCAGTCGGGTCACTTCCGCCGCGAAGCTGTTCAGCTGATCCACCATGGTGTTGATGGTGTCCTTGAGCTGCAGGATCTCGCCCCTGACGTCCACCGTGATCTTGCGGGAGAGGTCACCGCGCGCCACGGCGGTGGTCACTTCCGCGATGTTGCGCACCTGGCCCGTGAGGTTGCGCGCCATGGAATTGACGTTGTCGGTGAGGTCCTTCCACGTGCCGGCGACACCAGGCACCACGGCCTGGCCGCCGAGCTTGCCCTCGGAGCCCACCTCGCGCGCCACGCGGGTCACTTCCGCCGCGAAGCTGTTCAGCTGATCGACCATCGTGTTGATGGTCTCCTTGAGCTGCAGGATCTCGCCGCGCACGTCCACCGTGATCTTGCGCGAGAGGTCGCCGCGCGCGATGGCGGTCGAAACCTCGGCGATGTTACGCACCTGGCCGGTCAGATTGCCGGCCATGAAGTTGACGTTATCGGTGAGGTCCTTCCAGACGCCGCTCACGTCCTTCACCTCGGCCTGGCCGCCGAGCTTGCCTTCGGTGCCCACCTCGCGCGCCACGCGCGTCACTTCCGCCGCGAAGCTGTTGAGCTGATCCACCATCGTATTGACGGTATTCTTGAGCTCGAGGATCTCGCCCTTCACGTCCGCGGTGATCTTGCGGGAGAGGTCGCCGCGGGCGATGGCGGTCGCGACCTCCGCGATGTTGCGCACCTGGCCGGTGAGGTTGCCGGCCATGGAGTTCACGCTGTCGGTGAGATCCTTCCAGGTGCCGGCAACGCCCGGCACCGCCGCCTGGCCGCCGAGCTTGCCTTCGGTGCCGACCTCGCGCGCCACGCGCGTCACTTCGGATGCGAAGGAGCGGAGCTGGTCCACCATCGTGTTGATGGCTTCCTTGAGCTGCAGGATCTCGCCGCGCACGTCCACCGTGATCTTGCGCGACAGGTCACCGTTTGCGACCGCCACCGTGACTTCGGCGATGTTGCGCACCTGGCCGGTGAGGTTGCCGGCCATGGAGTTCACGCTGTCGGTGAGGTCCTTCCAGGTGCCGGCAACGCCCGGCACCGCGGCCTGGCCGCCGAGCTTGCCTTCGGTGCCGACCTCGCGCGCCACCCGCGTCACCTCCGCCGCGAAGCCGTTGAGCTGATCCACCATCGTGTTGATGGTGTTCTTGAGCTCGAGGATCTCGCCCTTCACGTCCACCGTGATCTTGCGCGACAGGTCGCCGCGTGCCACGGCCGTCGTCACCTCGGCGATGTTGCGCACCTGGCCGGTGAGGTTGGTGGCCATCGCGTTGACGCTGTCGGTGAGGTCCTTCCAGGTGCCGGCGACGCCCGGCACGATCGCCTGGCCGCCGAGCTTGCCTTCGGTGCCCACCTCGCGCGCCACGCGCGTCACTTCGGACGCGAACGAGCGGAGCTGGTCCACCATCGTGTTGATGGCTTCCTTGAGCTGCAGGATCTCGCCGCGCACGTCCACCGTGATCTTGCGCGAGAGGTCACCGCTCGCGACGGCGATGGTCACCTCGGAGATGTTGCGCACCTGGCCGGTCAGGTTGCTCGCCATGGAATTGACGCTGTCGGTCAGGTCTTTCCAGGTGCCGGAGACGCCGGCCACCGCCGCCTGACCGCCGAGCTTGCCTTCCGTGCCCACCTCGCGCGCCACGCGCGTCACTTCCGAGGTGAAGGCGCTCATCTGCTCGATCATGGCGTTCACAATGCTGGCCGAGCGCAGGAACTCGCCCTGCAGCGGCCTGCCGTCGACCTCGAGGCTCATGGTCTGCGACAGATCGCCCTTGGCGACCGCCGCGATGGCGCGGGTCACCTCGGTGGTCGGCCACAGCAGATCGTCGATCAGCGTATTGACGGAGCCTTCCATCGCGCCCCAGGCGCCGGAGCGGCGGTCGAGCCCGACGCGATGGCGGGTACGGCCTTCTTTGCCGACGATGCGCCCGGCGTGCTCGAGCTCGCTCGCCAGCCGCTCAGTCGAGCCCACGATTTCGTTGAACGTGTCGGCGACCTTGCCGGCGAGCCCCGCCTTGTCGCCGGGCAGACGCACGGAGAAGTCCCCGTCGCGCACCGACTGCAGCGCGCGCAGGATCTCCCGCAGGTCCAGAGCATCGGCTTCGCTTCGGCCGGCGCCGTTCGTCCTACGGCGCTTGGGTTCGGTTCCTTGTTGTGACGAATGCATTCTGATTCTCCAGCGTAATAGCCGGCCGCGCCACTTGGGCGCGGGCCTCGAAAAAACATTGAGTTACGGCCGGTCGATGCCGGCAACGGGCTATCGCCGGCGCACCAGGCGCCGGACGGCGGCGTGTTCTGCCAGGCGGTGGCGACGGTTCCAGTCGCCGCTTCGCCGGCAGTCCGCTTTGCACCACGGACAGTCTCCCGCAAGCTGCGTCCGGAGTTCCGTGCGACTCGAGCCCCGACAGAAAGTTTCTAGTAATAGATACCGGCCAGCCTTGCGATGGCTGATCCATCGGCAAACCATAGCGGAAAGCCGCCAGCGAGGCAAAGTGTATTCGAGGGAACGCAGGGGTCGCGCGACGGATACGGGCGGCCCGTCACACGTCGCCACTTGCGGACGGCCTGAGGGAAGTGGTGTACACTTTACACACGCGGGAAGAGGTCCGGGTCGCACGCTTGGCCACCCGCTGGCCGAGCAGGACGTCAGCATCAATGAGTGGGTCGCAACCGGCAGGGCTCAATGAGCCCGCGCCGGAACAACGGTCCGAACGTTTGACGGTGGCTGCATTGCGCAGCGCCATCCCCGGCCGCATGTGGGGCGGCAAGGGCTGTGGCGCGCCATGCGATTACTGCCGCGTGCTCGTCAGCGCCGAAGAGATCGAGTACGAGGTCGAGGCCACTGTCGACAGCGAGATGTTCGTCCTGCACTTCCACCTTCGATGCCACGACGCCTGGCGGAGCAGCCGGGAGCGGCCGGCCGCGGAAGGCCAGGTGCAGCAAGAGGGTGATCCGTCCGGTCCCGCGGCTTGAGCTTTGGCTCGACCTCGAGCCTCGCGGCCTCACATACTCCAGCCCCCGTCGACCACATGGATCTGCCCGGTCGTGTAGGCCGCCGCGGCAAGATAGACCACCAGGTCGGCGATCTCTTCCGGCCGCCCCAGACGCCCGATCGGCTGGCGCGCGATGAATGCGGCGCGGGCCTTTTCGTACCCCTCCTCGGTCTTTCCCAGCGTCTTCAGGCGCCCCTCGAGCGAGGGCGTCTCGACCGTGCCCGGACAGATTGCGTTGCAGCGGATGCCACGGCTGACGAAATCGGCCGCCACGGATTTTGTTAACCCGATCACCGCCGCTTTGGTGGTGGCATACACGCAGCGCACCGGGACCCCTTTGATGCTGCTGGCCACGGACGCCATGTTGATGATGGAGCCCGCCCCCTTTGCCAGCATGCCGGGCAATACCGCGCGAATGGTTCGCACCATGGCCTTCACGTTGAGGTCGTAAGCGAAGTCCAGCTCTTCATCTGTGCAATCGAGCACCGTGCCGTGGTGCACGAACCCGGCGCAATTGAAGAGGACGTCGACGATCCCTGCGAGTGCGACCGCGGACGCCACGCTGGAAGTAGCGCGCACGTCCATACGGCAGACTTCAATTGCCGGATTCTCCTGCCGCAACGTCGCGAGCTTCGCATCGTCAATATCAGTAGCGACGACGCGCGCGCCCGCTGCCGCCAGCGCCAGCGCGCTCGAGCGTCCGATTCCCTGCGCTGCCGCGGTGACGAGCGCAGTCTTGCCTTGTAGATCCGGCGATGTAGTCATGATTGGTAACAACTTTCCACGAGAGCCATCGTGAGCCACGCGTCCTCGACGGACGTCTTCAGAACCTCGTCTTCCCCGGCGGCGAAGCGCTGCAAGTTGGACATCGTGCCAACGAACGCGTCGGGAAACCAGCTCCCTTCCAACTCAATTGGCCGCCACGGTCCGCCGCGCGGGGCGAGCCACAGCTCGTCCGGCTCCCCGCGCGGGTAATCCAGCAGCAACCCCAGCTTCACCAGGGCAGCGCCACGCTCGCCTTCGATGCGAAAGCTGGCGTCCTGGAAGCGGCGACCGAAATCGTGATGATGATTGATCGAGAGCGTCACGCGCAGCTCGTTGCCGTAGTCGAGAATGGCCGACGTGCGCGTGTCAGTGAGCCCGCTCCCCGGGAAATGATAGGTACGGGCCAGAACCTCGCGCGGCTCGCCCGCGAGCGCCCGGATGGTATCGAGATAATGCACGGAGTGGGAGACGATCTCGACCCTGGGATTGGACTTGAGATGCGGAAAGAGCTCCCACGGCGTGCGCAGGCTGAGGTGCACCTCGATATCGAGCAACCGCCCGAGGAGCCCGCGCTCGAGCGCATCGGCCACGGCCAGCATCATCGGAGCGAACCGCAGTTGGAAGTTGACGGCCGCCACCAGCCGGCGCGCGCGGCAGACCGCCCGGATGGCCGTCGCCTGCGCCAGGTCGAGTCCCAGCGGCTTCTGGATGAGCACCGCGGCGCCCTCGGGCAACGCGGCGAGAATGGCCGCGTGCGCGACCGGCGGCGCGGCGACGTCGAACACACAGCCCGGCACGGCCGCCGCCGCTTCCTCCACGGAGCGAAACACGCGCGCGATGCTCCAACGCTGCGCCGTCGCGCGGGCTTTCTCGGAATCGAGATCGACCACGCCCACCACGGGAAACCCCGCCTTGGCGTAAGCCGGCAGATGGGCGTCGTTGGCGATGCCACCGGTGCCGATGAGGACGATCGGACTCCGGACGCTGGGGAGCGGATGGTGCTGGCGCAGAGGCAGCGCTGCGGCAGATGAGCTCATGCGACGACATTCTCGATCCGATCCTGCGCCTGCTGCAGCAGAGATTGCAGCGGCAGGCTCGTCGCCGTCGCCTTGGCCAGCAGGTCATCGATCACGTGCGCGATATCCGCTAGCCGCGGATGCGCCGGTAGCTCGCGCGCGTGCTCGTGCAGCACCTCTAGCTGGTGGAAGAAAGGAATGAGCCCGTTGATCTCGGGATCCACCCAGGTGGAGCGCCGCACGCCGATGGCGCCTTCGAGCGTCGTCAGCTTATCCATCGGGGCCGTGGCGATGTGGCGCATGAAGGACCAGGCGAGATCCTTCCGGCGGCAGCCCGACGCCAGGGCGAGCACCCAGAACACGTTCAACGACACACTCCGACCGCCCAGGCCTTCGCCGCGCGGCAACGGCGCGACGGCGATGCGGCCTCGGACGCGGCTCGCCTCCCAACGCTCGCCGAGCGCTGCGAAGCCGAACCAATTGCTCATCAGCGCCACCCTGCCCTCACAGAAGAGGAGTCCCGACTTGACGCTGTCGAGCTCGCGCGCAGCGGGAGCGATCGCGGCGTCGTCAGCGGCCAGACGGCGCAGGAACTCCAGCGCCTCCACGGCCGCGCGCGAGCAAAGTTGCGGGCGCGCGCCCTCGCCGAACGGCTCACCGCCGCGGCTCCACACCTGGATGCAGAAGTCGTAGAAGCCGTTGTGTCCGTCCGGAAACAACGCCAGGGCGGTCCCGTAGCGGCCGCGCTGCGGCGCATGCAGCCGCCGCGCGGCCGCATGAAAGTCCTCCCAGGTCCGCGGCACCGCAAGTCCCGCCTCGGCGAGCAGATCCTTGCGGTAGATGAGACACGCCGGGCCGTCGTGATACGGCATGCCCCAGAAGCCGCCGGCGAAGGACTGGAGCCCGAGCAGCGAGGGGCTCCACGCCTGCGGGAAATCGCCGATCGGCGCCCGGGCGAGCTGGGGTGTCAGATCGTCGATGAGCCCCGCCGCCTGCGCCTCGGCCAGCCAGTCGGTTGCGAGAAAGGCGATGTCGAGCGAGCCGTCGCTCAAGCCCCGCTGCTCGAAGAGACGCCGGTGGAGGTCGTTGAGCTCGAGCGGCTCGAGCTCGATCCGCACCTGCAACCCGGCGGTGCGCGCGAAGTCGGCGAGCTGGCGCCGGATCGCGCCCTCGAAGGGGTCAAACTTCCGGACCGCGATTCTGAGCGTCGGCACCCGGCGCCTCCTCCTCCCGCTTCAGGCCCGCCTGCACCGCGATCACCTCGGCGCAGGCCTGCAGCGCCGGGAGCATGGTCTCGAGATCCGGGCCGTTCTTCTCCTTGAGGGTCGCGATGGTAAGCGCCGCCTTGATGGACGATTCGGCGGGCCCCACCGGCACGCCGATATCCAGCCCGCCGACGAACCGCTCGCCCTCGGCGCGCTCGTAGCCGCGCGTGCGGATCGCCGTCAGGCGCTTGATGAAGGCGGCGCGCAGGGCGGGCTTCTCCCGCCGCCATTCGAGGTCGCGCACCAGGATCTCCTCGCGCTCCTGCTCCCCCATGCTGGCGAGCAGCACCCGCCCCGAGGTCGTGTGCAGCGGTGAATGCAGCGAGCCCACCTCCACCGACAGGCGGAAGGGCCGCGGGCTTTCCTCCTGGGCGAGAACCAGGACGCGGTCGCGGTGCAACACGCACAAGTGACACGACTCGCGCACTTCCTCGGCGAGGCTGCGCATGAGCGGCTGCGCCGCCTTGAGGAGCACCTCGTATGGTGAGTGCGTGCGTGAGAGCTCGAACAGCTTCAGGGTGAGCGAGTAGCCGCCGGTGACCGGCTCGCGCCGCAGATAGCCGCGGCTCTCGAGACAGGCCAGCATGCGGAAGATCTCCCCCGCCTGGCGCTTCAGCGCCCGGGCGAGCTGCGCCTGGGTGAGCGGGACGGCCTGCTCGGAGAGGTATTCGAGCACATCGAGACCCTTCTCGAGCGCCGGCACGGAGTATTTCGTGCGGCGCTCCTCGAGGGTCGTCAACGAGTCTTGTGGCATGGGCCCTCCGGGATTCGCCCGGGGATTATAGTGAGGATCGCCGCGCGCGCAGCGCAGGAAGATCAGCGCCGAGGCGCCGCGGACGGATGCGCCCGCCCCGCCGGCCGCCGATCGTATAGATCGCGGCAGCGGCGATCAGCACCGTGCCCTCGATCAGTCCCTGGTAGTTCGCGCCGAGGTTCAGGACGTTGAAGCCGTTGCTGAGCGTATAGAGCACGAGCGCGCCGGCAACGGTCTTCAGGACGCTGCCCGCGCCACCAAAAAGAGACGTGCCGCCAAGAATCGCCGCGGCGATGACGGTCAGCTCCTCGCCCTGCAGGGCGGTGGGGTTCATGGCGCCGAAGCGCGAGGCGTAGAGCACGCCGGCAAATCCCGCGGCCAGGCCGGAGAGCATGAACGCACCGATCCGGTAGGCATTGACGCTGATTCCGCAGAGCCGTGCCGCCTCGGCGTTGCCGCCGACCGCATAGGTGCGCCGCCCGACCGTGGTGAACTGGAGCACCAGCCAGACGAGCAGTGTGAATGCCGCCATGTAGAGAATGGGATAAGGAAAGGGTCCCGCGCGTCCGCTCTCGAAGTTGGTCATAGCGGTGAGAGCCGCTGGTGTCTGCACCATCAGCGAGCGACCGCCGGTGACGATGAGGACGAGCCCCCGGATGGCCGTCAACGTTCCCAGGGTGACGATGAAGGCGTTGATGCCTACGAGCTGCACCATGACCCCGTTGAGGAGGCCCACCGCGCCCGCCGCCGCGAGCGCCAGGAGGAGCGCAGGCCAGAAGCCGACGGTACCCACCGCGCCGATCTGCACGGCTGCGGCAAGGGCCGCTACCGAGGCCACCGACAGATCGAAATTGCCGGTGATCAGTACCACCGTCATCGCGACACCCATTAGCGCGACGGGCGAGGCCTGATAAAGGATGTTGATGAGGTTGACGGCGCTGAGATAGCCCGGCCGGCCGAGAGCCGCGCAGACGGCGGCAAGCGCGAGGATGATGAGGAGCAGCGCGTAGTAGACCCCTGCCTCGCGCAAACCCAACGCCCGCCGAGCCCGCACTCTCATAGGACCTCCCCATCCTCCGCCATGACCGCAGGCCGGGCACGGGCCGCGCCCGAGGCGAGGAGGACCAGCTCAGCCTCGTCCGTCTCTCCGGCAATTCGCTCCGCGACGATCGCACCCTCTCGCATGACCAGAATGCGGTCGGCGACAGCCGTGAGCTCTGTGAGCTCCGAGGAGACCCAGATGATCGCGAGGCCGGCGGCGGCGAGCTCACGCACCAGGGCGAGGATCTCGCCCTTGGCACCGATGTCGATGCCGGCGGTCGGCTCATCGAGCAGCAGCAGGTCCGTCGGCCCGCAGAGCCAGCGGGCGATGCTGACTTTCTGCGCATTCCCTCCGGAGAGCTCCGTCACGAGTGTCGCTGCATCACGGGTCTTGATCCCGAGTCGCTGGATAGCTTCCTCGGTTGCGGCCGTCTCGCCGCCCGGGCGCATGACGAGCCCCCAGCGCGCGAACCGCTCGAGGTGCGCCAGTGTCAGGTTCTTCGACAGCGGAAACTCCGGCACCAGTGCCTGCCGCTGCCGATCCTCGGGCACGAGCGCGATACCGGCGGCCACGGCGGCCCGCGGCGAGCGCCGTACCCGCCTGCCATGGAGCCGCACCTCGCCGCGGGCGCTACGATCGGCGCCGAAGATGGCGTGCAGCAGCTCGCTGCGCCCGGAGCCGAGGAATCCCGCGATGCCGAGCACCTCGCCGGCGCGGACCTCGAAGGAGCACGGCGACAGGCGTCCGGGGCTCTCGAGTCCGATGATCTCGGCAACCCTCGCCCCGCCCGCCTCGTTGGCGGCACCGCGGCCGGGCGTCTCGCGCGGCGGCCGGCCGACGATCGCGGCCGCCAGTCCCGGCTCATCGAGGACGACCGTGGCCGCATTCAACACGCGTGTCCCGTCGCGCAACACCGTGACTTCGTCTGTCAGGGCCAACACCTCTTGGAGGAAGTGGCTGACGAGCAGCACTGCCCTACCCTCGCCGGCAAGCCGCCGGATGGTGCGATGCACGATCCGCCGCTCGGCGGCCGCGAGCGAGGCGGTCGGCTCGTCCATGACGATGAGGGTGGCATCGGCGGCGAGTGCCTGCAGGATGCCGACCATCTGCCGCTCGCCGATCGCGAGCGTTGCCACGGGCGCGTCCATGTCTGTCTCGTATTCGATCGAAGCCATGAGCCGGCGCAGCCTGGTCGCGAGCTGCGGTCCCCGCCGCCCCCCGCCGCGCTGCGCCAGGAACACGTTCTCCAGCACGGAGAGCGTACCCACCAGCGGGATCTGCTGGTGCAGCGTCGCGATGCCTGCCGCGCGCGCCTGCGCCGGCCGGCTCCAGCTCACACGCTCACCCAGCCACACGATGTTGCCTGCGGTGGCGCGCGCAGCGCCCGCGAGAATGCGGATGAGCGTTGATTTGCCGGCGCCGTTGGCCCCGAGAAGCCCGTGCACCGTGCCCTCACGGACCGCGAGATCGACACCCCGCAGGGCGGCCGTTCCGTTCGGATAGATCATTTCCAGACGCTCGAGCTGCAGCAGCGCGGGCTTCGCGCTCATGCGGATGGCGCTCACCACTGCCCTGGGCACGAGCTGACATTCGTGCGCGTAATGCCCGGCGTGCGGTAGGTGATGAAGGCCGCATGCAGCGGCTTCCGGCCCGTGACGTCCCCGTAGAGTGCATCGAAGGCCAACGCCCCGAGCTCGCGCGGCTCGTAGCAGACCGTGCCGTCGATCCTGCCGGCCTTCAGCGAGACCATGGCGAGTCGCGAGCCGCCGATGCCGAGCTGCCGCGCATCGGAGCCGGCCGAGCGCGCGGCGTGCGCACAGCCCACCGCCATGTCGTCGGCCTCGTTGAAGAACAGATCGATGTCGGGATGCGCCGCGAGAATGTTCTGACAGGCGGTGTCAGCATCGTCCGCCGTCCAGTTGCCGGGCTGCGAGGCCACGATACGGTAAGCCGCGTGCGCCGCATCGAGCGCCTGTCGGAATCCTTCGGCTCGCTGCAGGACCTCGGGGAAGCCCGGCGCGCCCTCGATGATCGCGATCCGCGCGGCGCGATCCCGCGGCAACAGCGTCATCGCGAGCCGTCCCGCCTCCTCGCCAGCCGCGACCTCATCCTGCGTCACGAGCGCGGTGAGCTTGGGATAGACCTCGTGCAGCGGCCGGGTGTTGGGATCGCCCACCTGGGAGCCCACCGCCACGACCGCAATTCCGGCGGCCGCCGCCCGGTCCACCCAGCTCTGGGCGATGACGGAATCGAGCGGCATGAGCACGATGCCATCGACCCGCTGCGACAGCAGATCATCGAGGTCGTTCGCCTGCTTCTGTACCTTGCCTTGTGCATCGAGCACGATCGCCTCGACGCCCGCGCGCGCGGCCTGCTGCTGAAATCCCTGCGCGATGGCGGCGGCGAACGGATAGCTGAGCCCGGCGCTCGAGAGCCCGAATCGCAGCGGCGCGCGCGCGTCGTGCCGGCAGCAGCGGCTGCGGCATGCCCCGGCACTGCCGCGAGCACCAGGAGCACTGCCACCGCCGCCGCGCGCGCGCTCACGACATTTGCCGGGCGAGGCCATCATGGTGCAGCGCTGCGGCGCTCCACGAGATACAGGTGCTCGCAGACCAGCACCATCTCGGCACGCTGATTGGCGACCTCGACTGCCTCGACCACCACGCCATGCGTCCTGCGCTTGGGATGATCGCGCTTCTCGGTGATTCGCGCGGTGACGGTGATCGTGTCGCCTATGAACACCGGACTGAGGAAGCGCACGCGGTCATATCCGTATGACATCGCTCGCGGATTGATCGTGCTCGCCGTCATCCCGATGCCGACGCTGAGCACCAGCGTCCCGTGGGCGATGCGCTGCTTGAATTCCTGGGTCGCGCACCACTGCGCATCCATGTGGTGAGGAAAGAAGTCGCCCGTCTCGCCGGCGTGGATCACGATGTCAGTCTCGGTCAGGTCCGGCCGAAACTGCGCCGGCTGAACCCGATCTCGTAGTCCTCGAAGTACTGCTCGATGATCATCGCTCCCTCCCCGCGGCGTTCGGATCGATCGCGCGCACGATCTCTTCGTTGTCGGCGCCGAGCGCGGCCGCACCGCGCCCCGGAGAGTCAGCACCTGGCCATCCATTCGCAGCGGGCAGCGGGTCGTGCGCATCATACCGTGCTCGGTGTTGTGAATCTCCTGGGTGAGCTCGAGTGCCGCGAAGCCGTCGTGGTGCACCAGCTGCGGCCAGTCGAGCACCGGCGCGCACCAGATGTCGGCCGGCTCGAGAATCGCCAGCCAATGCGCCGTCGGCTTGCGCGCCAGATGCTCGGCGAGCAGCGCCTTGATGCCGGCTCGGTGCTGAACCACATTGCCGGATGTCATGAGGCATGAGGGCCTTGCAGCCGATGAGCTCGGCGAGCTTGCCCAAGGGCGCCATGGCGATCGCGAGACAACCGTCCGCGGTCTTATAAATACCATAGGGCGCGCCGAGATACACGCTCGCGCTGTTGACGTCATCGCGCGGCGGCTGCCGGCCGTCGCCGTTCAGGAATGCCGTGAACTGCTCGAACTGCATGTCGATTGCGGATTCGAGCAGACTCACGTCGACGCGGCCTCCCAGGCCGGTGCGAGCCGCGGCGCACGAGAAGCGCGAGCACGCCCTGACACAGTTGTGCTCCGGCCATCAGGTCGGCCATCGACAGACCCACCGGCACGGGCCCCTGGCCGGCATCGCCCGAGAGCCACGCCAGCCCCGAGACCGCCTGCACCAGCAGATCCTGCCCCGGCTTCTCCCGCCAGGGCCCGCGCGCGCCATAGCCGCTGATGGCGGCATAGATGATTCCGGGATTGAGGCGCGCGACGGTATCGAAGTCGAGGCCGAGCCGATCCATCACACCCGGACGGAAGTTGTGCACCATGACGTCGGCGCGCGCGATCAGCGCCTTCACCCGCTCGAGGTCACCCGGCGCTTTCAGGTCGGCGGTGAAGCTCTTCTTGTTGCGGTTGATGGTGTGGAACAGCGCGCTGTCCGCGCCGAAGGCCTGGTCCGCGAGCTGCAGCTGACGGGCCAGGTCGCCGCCGCGCGGGCGCTCCACCTTGACGACCTCGGCGCCGAGATCGGCGAGCCGCAGACAGCAGGAAGGTCCCGCCAGGAACTGGCTGAAGTCGAGTACCAGCACCCTTCGAGAGGACGTTCCCCACCCCCCGGCTGCTGCTGGCCTGCGTGCGCTACCGTCAACCCCGCTCCTCGCGTATAGTTTATATATAAATGCTATGTTCGTTGACAAACGATGTCAATCCAATCTAGGGGGTGCCTGCGTGGCATGACCTGGGACCACCCGCGGGGCTACGATCCGCTCATTGCCTGCTCCGCGGTCTGGGAAGCGCGCACCGGCGTAGGCATCGAATGGGACCGTCGCTCTCTGCAGGACTTCGAGTCGTTCCCGGTTGCGGAGCTGGCGGAACGCTACGATCTCATCGTGATCGATCATCCGCATGTCGGTCAGATCACACGCGAGCAATGTCTCGTACCACTGGACGACGGAACGGACGTCGCGCTCCTCCGGAAGGACTACGTTGGCGCCTCGCTCGCCAGCTACGAATGGGAAGGGAGGCTCTGGGCGCTCCCAATCGATGCGGCGGCGCAGGTGCAGGCGTGGCGGCCGGATCTGCTCGCGAGTCCGCCCGCCGAGTGGTCACAGATGCTCGAGCTCGCCGCCGCCGGCGCAGTGCTCTGTCCGCTGCGCCCGCCGCACAACCTCATGGCTCTCTTCACCCTGAGCGGCCTCTCGGGCAGTGCCGCGCAAGCGGATGGACCCGAGCTCCTGGCGCCCGCGGGCGCCGGTATCGCCTATGAGCTCCTGCGGGAGCTCACCGCGTGCCTCGACCGGACCTGCCTCGCGATGGACCCCATAGCGGTGCTCGAGCGCATGTCGCAGCCGGATTCTTCCTGTGTCTCGGCGCCGCTCATTTATGGTTATGTGAGCTACTCGCGCCGCGCCAGCGAGGCCGACCCCGGCCGCGCGGCGATCGCCTTCGGCGATCTGACGCCGCTCACCTCGGGCGCCCCGCCCGCCGGGTCGGCGCTCGGCGGCACCGGCATCGCGGTCTCCGCGCGCTCGCCGCATCGGCAGGCGGCCATCGGGTTCGCGTACTGGGTGGCGGGACGGGAGGCGCAGCGCGGCCCTTATCTCGCCGGCGGCGGCCAGCCCGCCAGCGCCGCCGCCTGGGAGGATGCCGCGGCCAACGGCGCCGCGCTGGATTTCTATCGCAACACCCGCGCGACCCTCGAGAGCGCATGGCTGCGCCCGCGGCACGCGGGCTACATGCGTTTCCAACATGCCGCCGCCGAACGGCTGCTGCAGGGGCTCGGGTCGGGCGAGCCGGCACGCAGCGTCGTCGCGGCGATCAACCGTCTGTTTCACGGAGTGCCAGCATGAGTCGACACGCCTCCAGGCGCGCGTTCCTGCGCGGTGCCGCATCCATGGCGGCAGCCGGCGCGCTCGCTCCAGGATTGCAGCTCGCGCAGGCGCACGGCGCGGCGTCGACAGCCGAGCCGCGGGGCTTCGCAGGTGAGCGGCTGCGGGACTTCGACTACGGCAGCGTCGAGCTCACGGGCGGCCCGCTGAAGTCGCAGTACGACTTCATCCATGCGCATTACCTCGGGCTCGACAACGACCGCCTGCTGCGGGTCTACCGTCAACACGCCGGCCTTCCCGCCCCCGGCCTCGACATGGGCGGCTGGTACGGCGAGGGCGGCTTCATTCCGGGCCACTCCCTCGGCCAGTACATCTCGGGTCTGGCGCGCCTCGGACGCAGCACGGGAGACGCCGCCTGCCATCGGAAGGTCGCGGAGCTCGTCGACGGCTTCGCGGCCGCGCTCGCCGCCAATCCCGATCCGTATGCCGGACCCGGCGCGCAACAGCTTTGGCCTGCCTACGTACTCGACAAACACATCGTCGGGCTGCTCGATGCCTATACGCTGAGCCGCGTCGAGCGCGCCCGCTCTCTGATACCCGATGTGGTGCGGGGCGCCCTGCCCTTCATCTCTCCGGTGAGTCGCGACCGGATAGGCGTCAAGACCCCGCCTTACGACGAGACTTACATCCTGCCGGAGAACCTGTTCGCGGCCGCGCGGCTGACAGGCGATTCCCGCTTGCGGCAGCTCGCCGTCAAGTACCTTCTCGATGCGCCCTACTTCGATCCGCTGGCACGCGGCGACGACGTCCTGGCCGGGCGGCATGCCTACAGTCACGTGATGGCGTTGAGCTCGGCCGCCCGGGCGTATGTCGAGCTGGGTGACCCGCGTTACCGCGCGGCCGCCGCAAACGGCTGGAAATTCCTCGAGATGCAGAGCTACGCCTCCGGCGGCTGGGGTCCCAACGAGACGCTCGTTCGCCCCGGCACTCCCGCTCTCGCCGCCAGCCTGACCACGACGGACAATCATTTCGAGACACCGTGCGGCTGCTACGCCACGATGAAGCTGGCGCGTTACCTCATGCGCTTCACTGCCGACGCGCGCTACGGGGATGGGCTGGAGCGAGTCATGTACAACGGAGTGCTCGCCGTCAAGCCACCGGATTCCGCAGGCAACTCCCCGTACTACTCGAGCTACAACCCCGGCGCGACGAAAGTCTTCTATCCCGCGAAGTGGCCCTGCTGCTCCGGCACGCTGGTACAAGGTGTTGCCGACTACGTCCGCAATGTCTATTTTCAGGCGCCAGGGGCGGTATACGTCAATCTCTTCACGCCGTCGCGCCTCAGGTGGTCTCTTGGCGGGCGCCGGCTCACTCTCGAGCAGGAGACCGACTACCCTGCCGGCGAGCAGGTCGCGTTGGCCGTGGACACCGATGCGCCCACGGCTTTCGCGGTCATGATCCGCATCCCGGGGTGGCTGCGGCAGGACCCGGAAATTCGCGTCAACGGACGGCGTGTGGCGTCGACAGCCGTACCAGGCACTTTCGCCGCGCTGCGGCGCACCTGGAAGCGTGGCGATCGGATCGAGCTGCGGTTGCCGCAAGCTTTTCGCGCGGAGCCTATCGATGCCTCGCATCCCGGCACGGTGGCGCTGATGCGCGGCCCGCTGATGTATTGCGCGCTCGACTTTGGCGGCTCGGGAGCAGCTACGCCGGGCAGGCCACTTGCGCCGCTCACGAGCGCGCCGCTCGCGCCCGTTGCCGGCACCCGTCAAGGTTACGTGCAAGCGAACGCTGCACAGCAGACGATCTTCGTGCCGTTCTACACCGTGGAGAATGAGTCCTACGATGTCTACTTCCAGCGGACCTGACAGGGCCGGGCGCGTCATCGCGCGATACTGGATCGAGACGGCGCGCCCCCTACAGGAGGCCGCGGCCGTGATGGCAGGCGAGCAGTCAACCGGCACCTTCGTGCGGGTGGCGGGCGAGACCGACGAGCTGCGCGAACGCTTCGGTGCGCGCATCGAGTCGCTCGTCGAGCTCGGCGAAGCGAGCGCGCCCTCGCTCCCGGGCGCCTGGGCGCCGAAATCCGCCGCCGATCGCCGCCGCACGGCGGAAGTGACCCTGTCCTGGCCGCTGCACAACTTCGGCCCCTCGCTTCCCAACCTGCTCGCCGCCGTCGCGGGCAACCTCTGGGAGCTCAAGCCTTTCTCCGGCATGCGGCTGCTCGATCTGTCGCTGCCGCCTGAGTTTCTCGAGCGCTACCGCGGCCCGCAGTTCGGCATCGCGGGCACACGTAAGCTGACCGGCGTGCACGACAGGCCGCTCATCGGCACGATCATCAAGCCGAGCGTCGGCCTCTCGCCCATGGCCACCGCGGAGCGCGTCGCGCGGATCGCCGCGGCCGGCATCGACTTCGTCAAGGACGATGAGCTGCAGGCCGACGGTCCGCACTGCCCCTTCGAGGAGCGGCTACGCGCCGTGATGCGCGTCCTCAACGCTCACGCCGACAGCACCGGCAAGCGCGTGATGTACGCGGTCAACATCACCGGCGACATCGATGAGATGCTGCGCCGGCACGATCGGGTCGTGGCCGAGCGCAACACCTGTGTCATGGTCAGCCTGAACAGCGTCGGCCTGCCGGCGCTGGCGGCGCTGCGAGCGCATTGCCAGGTGGCGATCCACGGCCACCGCAACGGCTGGGGGCTCCTCGGCCGCTCGCCCGCCATCGGCATGAGCTTCATCGCCTGGCAGAAGCTCTGGCGCCTGGCGGGCATCGATCACGTGCACGTCAACGGCCTCGACAACAAGTTCTGCGAAAGCGACGCTTCCGTGATCGCCTCGGCGCGTGAATGCCTGGCACCGATGTTCCCCGCGCCTCACCACGGCTGTGAGGTCATGCCGGTCTTCTCCTCGGGGCAGTCGGCGCTGCAGGCGCCGGAGACGTACCGCGCCCTCGGCTCCGTCGATCTCATTCATGCGTGCGGCGGCGGCATCATGGGTCATCCCGGCGGCGTCACCGCGGGTGTCAGGAGTCTGCATCAGGGCTGGGCGGCGGCCGTCGCCGGCATCCCTCTCACCGAATACGCGCGCAGTCATCGTGAGCTCGCCGAAGCGCTCGCGGCGTTCGGGCGCTGAAGGTCGGCGCGTGGCCCCTCTCTACGCTTACTACGGCGACGACTTCACGGGCTCGACCGACGAGCTCGAGGCGTTGGCGCTCGCCGGCGTGCGTGCCGTCCTCTTCACCGGCATGCCCGTGGAAGAGCGCTGGCGGGAATTTGCGGACTGCCAGGCGTTCGGAATCGCCGGCGAGAGCCGCAGCCGTCAGCCGGAGTGGATGAGCGAGCATCTGCCGGCCATCTTTGCGCGGCTGGGCGCCCTCGGCGCACCCATGACTCACCTGCGCGCTGGACGGAGCACCGTCATCTACAGTGCGCTCGGGCCGCTGCCCGCCGGGGCGCAGCCCGGGGGCGAGGCGCTCGGCCGCCGCGCGGGCGCGCTGCTTCGGCGCATTCTCGTTGAGACAAGCGTGCAGCGAGTCGTCCTCGCAGGTGGCGATACCGGACCCACGCAGTCGGCGAGCTCGGCATTCACGCGCTCACCTGGGCTGCGAGCCTCGAGCCGGGCGCGCCGCTCTGTCATGCGCATGCGCGGACACCGGATCTCGATGGCCTACAGCTTGTCCTCAAAGGTGGGCAGGTTGGGCGCGACGACTTCTTCGAGCGCGTGCGGCTCTGGCGTTAGACCCGCCGTACAGTCCACTCGCGAGAACACCACCGCCGCGATCATCACCATCAGCGCCACGATCTGCACTGGCAGCTCGTAATTGCCGCTGGCGCCGACGATGTAGCCGAAGGCGAGTGTGCAGAGCACTCCACCCGCCTGGCCCGCCGTGTTCATCATGCCGGTGGCGAGGCCACCCTGTGGGCCTCCGATGCTCATGCACATCGCCCACGCCGCGGGCAGCATGAGGTCCATCACCGCGAAACCGGCGCTGGAGAGCGCAATCACCGCGCCGTGGCTGCGCGCGAGGCTCATGAGGAAAAGGAGTGTCGCACCGACCGCGAGACAGCCGAAGGTGATGGCGCGCGAGGCCGTGCGCAGGCCGATTCGGACTCCCAGCCGGTCGCAGAGCGCCCCGCCGATGAGATTGCTGCACATGCCGAGGATGAAGGGAAAGGAGGCATAGACGCCCATCTGCCGCAGCGAGAAATGACCCGCGTGCACCAGCCAGCTCGGATACCAGTTGAAATAGAACCAGGTGCCGCAGCCGTAGCAGCCATAGGCGAGCACGATCAGCCAGAGCTGCCGCAATCCGAGCAGCCGCTTCCAGGCACCGCCGTGCCGGCCGCGCTCGCGCGCGGCGCCGATCTCCTCCAGCTCCGCGGGCGTGATGTGCGGCTGCCGGGCGGGATCGTCGTGATACCACTGCCACCAGAACACCGCCCAGACAGCCCCCACCGCTGCCAGGACCCAGAACACCGCGCGCCAGCCCAGACTCGCCGCAAGCGGCACCAACAGAAGCGGCGCCAGCGCCCCGCCGAGGCGGCTCGCGCCCCAGACGACCCCCTGGCCGCGCGCCCGCTCCCGCGCCGGCAGCCACCGCCAGAGAACCCCGGCGGCGTTGGGATAGGCTCCCGCCGAGCCGATGCCGAAACAGAAGCGCACGATCACGAGCTCGATGAAGCGCGAGCTCGCACCGGTCAGCGCCGTGAACGCAGACCACCAGGCGGCGATGCGCGCGAGCTCGCGCCGCTGGCCGTTGCGATCCCCGAGCGCGCCCGAGGGAATCTCGAAGATTCCGTAGGCGATGACGTAGGCACTCAACACCCAGCCCCACGCGGCGGCGCCGATCCCGAGGTCGTGCCGGATCCAGGGCGCGAGGACCGCGATCGCCGTCCGGTCGATGAAAGTGATGACCGAGACGACGCCGAGCAGCGCGACTACCGCGTAGCGCTTGCGCATCACTCAGTTGGGACGGAGGCGGGCGAGTCGCTCGCGTATGTAGTCCATCGCGAGACCCGGGCTCGAGAGCACGGGCGCGGTGAGCGCCTCGGGAGGCAACCGGTCGATCACGCGCGCCATGGATGCCTGCGCCAACACGATGACATCGACGTCGCCCAATTTGTTGATCATGGCTTTGGACACCAGCGTGTCGTGCGTCTCGGCATCGCCGGCGATCACCGCGTCGAAGGCGCCCTCACACAGGCATTCGACGAGCTCCACGTCCTTTCCCGCCTCCTTCGCCTTGCGGAGCAGGAGCTCCGATGTCGGCTCGAGCGTCGTGCGCAGCGTCGCCGCGACGCCTATCTTTCGGCCCTTGGCAACGGCCGCCTCGGCCATCGGCTCGTCGACACGCAGCACCGGCTTCTGGAACTGGCTCTGGATGAGATCCACCGCCGGCCCGAGGGAGGAGCAGGTCACCATCACGAGCTCCGTCCCCATCTTGAAGCTTGCATCGGCGAAGGTGACGAGCGCATCGATCGTCGGCTGGCGGATCCTGCCCGCCTCGATCGTGTCCTTGATCATCGACTCATTGATGATCTGAGTGACCTTGACGTCGGGCAGGCGGTCGCGGCAGAGCGGGGTGAAGAGCTGCACCATCAGGGGCGCGGTGTGGATGAGGCAAATCCTGCGGGCTGTCATGCTCGTCTCCCCAAGTCATAGTTTCCGGAGCCGAGCTCGAGGACGAAGTGCGAGCCCTGGCTGCCGATGAGTCTCTGCGCCGCGGTTCCCAGGGGGCGGCCGCCTTCCTGCCAGTCGTGCGGCCGGCCCGGCAGGCGCACTTCCGCCACCGAGTTGGCCGGCAGCTCGAGCGCAAGCTGCGTGAGACCGTGCCGCCCTCCCTGAATGTCGGTGGCGACCGGACCCAGGCAGGAGTCATAACGGGCCCGCACGCGCCCGATGCGCTGGTCGTAGATCGGATCGACCGCGATGCGCCGAAAGCCCGGCGCCGCCTCGGCGATGCCGGCGAGACGCCGGTACATGAATCCCACCACGGCCCCGAGGGCGTAGTGGTTGTAGGAGTTCATCGCCACGTCGCCGACGTCGCCGTTCCAGCGCTCCCACATGGTGGTCGCGCCCTTCGCGATCATGTATCCCCACGAAGGATATTTCGTCTGCAGGAGGAGCGAGACGGCGAGCTGCTCGTGCCCGGTTTCGGCCAGCGCATCGAGAAGGTAAGGGGTGCCGAGGAAGCCGGTCGAAAGTCGCGTACCGCGCCGCTCGATGTCGGCCGCGAGCCTGGCGCCCGCGGCCTCCCGTAACGCCGCCGGTACCAGTCCGAAGCGCAGCGACAGTGAATAGCCGGTCTGGCTGTCGTTCCCAACCCTGCCGTCAGGCTGGACGAACTCGCGCGCGAAAGCCTGTTCGATGTTGGCGCGCAGCCGAGCGTAACCCGCGGCATCATCGCCATGCCCGATGGCCGCGGCCATCTCTGCCATGAGGCTCGCGCAGCGGGCCCAGAACGCGGTCGCCACCAGCACCTTCGGCGTAGTCTCATCCGAGGGGCTCTTCGCATCCACCGAGAGCCAGTCCCCGAGGTCGAGCCCGCGGCGCCGGCGCCAGATGAAGTCCGGGTTGGCGTCGGTCACGTAATCGAGCCAGCGCTGCATGGGCAGCCAGTTCTCTTCGATCACCGCCGTATCGCCATATCGGCGATAGAGCGTCCAGGGCAGGATCACGCCGGCATCGCACCATCCCGCGGTCACCATCTCCGGAAAGGAGCGCGGCTGGGGAGTGACGATGGGAAACGCGCCGTCGGAGCTCTGTCCTGCCCGCACTTCGCCCATGAAACGGCGGATGAACGCATCGACGTCCATGTTGAATGCCGCGGCATCGAGGAACACCTGGATGTCGCCCATCCAGCCCATGCGCTCGTCACGCTGCGGACAGTCCGTCGGCACGCCGAAGAAGTTGGAGCGCTGGCTCCAGAGCGCGTTGTGCCAGATGCGTTGCGCGAGCGGATTATCCAGCGACAGCGTTCCGGTCTGGCGCGCATCGGTGTGCGCCACGAGCCCCTCGAGCGAGTCGGCGCCGGGTTTGCCGGGAAAGCCCGTGACCTCCACGTAGCGAAAGCCGTGGTAAGTGAAATGAGGCTCGTAAGCCTCCCCCGCCGGATCGCCGCGCAGGGTGTAGGTGTCGGTGGCGCGGGCCCCTCGCAGGTTGGACTGGTCGACGTCGCCATGCGCGCGCAGGATTTCGGCGTAGCGCAAGCGCACGACGGTGCCCGCCAGGCCTTTCACGTGCAGGCGGCACCAGCCGGCGAAATTCTGTCCAAAATCGAACACGAATACGCCCGGCCGCGGCTGCGTAATCTTTCGCGCCGCCAGCGACTGCAGCGCCCGGATGGGCGGGTCGATCTGTGCCACGAGCCGCGTCGCGGGCGCGGCACCTATCGCGGCAGGTCGCCACGCGCTCGCCGCGGCATGCTGGCCTGGCTCAGTGCACGCACAGTTTTCCGCTCGCGCGTCATAGTCCTCCCCGTTGTAGATCTCCGAGGAGCGCACGGCGGAGGCCGCGAGGTGCCAGCTCGCATCTGTCGCGATGACCTCGCGGCCGCCATCTTCATAGTCCAACACCAGTTGCGCGAGGAAGCGGCGCGGGCTGTCGCCGAAGCCATAACGCTCGTTGTTCCAGGCGAACGCTGACGCGTACCAGCCGTCTCCAATCAAAGCGGCTATGTCGTTGGACCCCTGCTTGAGCAGCGGCGTCGCATCATGACATTGATAGAGCACGTGATCCGTCGCCACGGAGATTTCGGGCGCCAGACGCGCCGTGCCCAAACGCTGACTATTGATGTGGACCTCGTAGGCCCCGAGCGCAGTGGCGTAGAGTCGAGCGCGCGCAAGCGGCTTCACGATATTGAAACCGCGGCGCGTCCACTGCGCCGCGCGAGGCGGGCGCGGGTCACAGAGCACCGAGACCGCCCGCGCGCGCGCCCACAACCGGTCGTCGAATTCCAACGCCTGCCAGCCCGGCGGCGCATCGTCCGAGGCGCGCCAGCCTTCGCCCGTGGTCAGTCTGCGAATTCCGCCGCCGGCCTCGCGCACCTTCACCAGCGCCGCGACGCCCGGGCCGGTGCCCGGCATGAACCCACCGATATCCGGTTTCGCCTGCACCGCGATGACGTGCGCACCGGCCGCGGTTGGCAGCGGGAAGCGCAACATCGTTCCCCAGAAGATCCTGGCCGGCAAGGTGGCGGGCTTACCGTCGATCCAGACGCCGAGCAGATGGTCCTTCGCACTGAGGAGCAGCTCCGCCGCGACCACCGGCTCGCGCAGCTCGACGCGATAGCGGAACTGCTGCGGGCCGGGAGCGATGACGTCGCTCCAGATCCATTGCACTCCCGCCTCGCGGTCAGCGCGCTCCTCCGGATCCTCGATGTCGAGCCACTGTCCCTGCCAGTCCGAAGGCTCGAGCAGACCCATCTCGAACCAGGTTGCCGTGCTCGCGGCCGAAGCGCGGCCCGCGCCATCCCACACCTGCACTCGCCACCAGACGCGCTGCCCCGTATGTAATACCTTGCCGTCGTAGGCGACGTCGAAGCAGCGATCGGCGGTTACCCGCCCGCTGTCCCAGAGATCAGCTGTGCCCGCCTCCAGGCGCTCTCGGGTCGATGCCGCGGTGACGCGGTACGCGCTCTGGCGAGCACCGCGCCCGGCGCTTGTCAGCGACCAGGAGAGGCCCGGCCGGGAGACTTCCAACCCCAACGGGCATTCGATCCGCTCGGTCCGGAGTTGGCCCACAGCAAGCGTCGCCTGATCGGCCGGCACATCGGCATCAGGCGTCGCGGCGGCCGGCGCCGTGCGCAGGAGAGTCGGCGCCGCCGCTAACAGGCTCGTGCCGAAGAGGAGGCGCCGGCGGTCGATCTTCGCCATGGGCGCCTTGCTCAGCCGGCTCGATGCGAGCGGCCGATGGGCGCCCGCGCCAGCGGTGCGTGCGCCGATCTCGGTGCAAACAGGCGTTGGAAGGCCGCTTCGGCCATGGCTGCATACCCGGCGTCGTTGGGATGCAAATCGTCGCCGCACTGGTCTGCGCCCAGGTAGTGCAGCGGGCTCGCCGGATCGCGCAGCGCCGCGTCGAAATCGACGACGCCATCGAACCCCTGTCCCTTGCGGATCCAGGCGTTGACCTCCTCGCGCACCACCTCTCCCTGGGGACGCGAGTAAGTCGCGCCTTCATACGGCGCGAGGGTGCCGAGAAAGATCTTCAAGCCGCGCGCGTGCGCGCGCCGGATGAGATTCTGATAGGCGCCGATGATATCCGCAGCGGAGAGCGGCCCGCCGTTGCCGTCCGGGTCGAAGGCCCAGCCGATGTCGTTGATGCCCTCGAGCAGCAGAATGGCCCTGACGCCCGTGATATCGAGCGCATCGCGCCCGAAACGGTCGAGCGCCCTCGGGCCTGCGCCATCGTGCAACAGGCGGTTGCCGCTGATGCCGGAGTTGATGACGACCCAGGAGTGGTCGCTGTCGCGCTGCGCGGCGAGCAGCGCCGTCAGCCGCTCCGGATAATCGCGGTGAGTGCCTTCCGTGGCGCAGGCACCCTCGGTGATGGAATCGCCGAAAGCCACGAGCACCTGTGGCGCCGTCTGTTGAGAAGCAGCCGTGTCGACATCGACCCCGCTGGCGAGCCCCGGCGACTGCGAGCGTGCGCCCTGCGGCCAGATCGACTCGGCCGCATGGTCGCCCGGGGGCGAGATCCGGAGGTTGAAGAGGTGGCCCGCCGGGTCGGCGCCGCTCGGGTAGTAGACGGAAATCGCGAGGTCCTGGAAGCGACGGACTTTCAGGTCGACGGGATCGCTGACGAGCGCCTCGCCTGTCGGGATGGTCGCGCCAGACTTGCCGCCGAAGGTAACAGAACGATCCGTCCCGGGCTCGGTCACGCCGTTGGGAGACGAGAGCGCCACGTGCACGGCACCGAACTGCAGCGGGCCGAGTCCAAGCTCATTGGCGAGGCGGAGGCGCACGCGATCACCGGCAGCCTCGAGCTGCACGACCTGGCGGACGGTCTGATGGGTGAAGGTGCGGACCTGATTGCAACTCCAGACCGCAGTCGGCGGGAACGGCGGCGAGTACCAGGCGGCCACCCAATGGCCATCGGCCGCGAGCGCTACGGGCGCGATCAACCACAGCGCGGCGCCGAGAAGGAACCTCATCCGTTCACCACCATCCGGTTGCCGAAGCCGATGATGACGGTGGCGCCAATCAGGATGGCCAGACCCAGCGTCATGACGGCGAGGCTACGCGCGCTCGCGCCCTTCCATTCCTTCAGCGCAAGGCCCCACAGTGTCGCAAAGATGATGATGCTCGACATGTGCAGGGTCCAACTCGAAAATGCATACCGACCCATCTGACTCTCCCCCATGGTGTAGAAGAAGAACTGCAGGTACCAGGCGGTGCCGCCGAGCGCACAGAGGAGGAGATTGCGCTTGAACGGCGCCACCGCGTCCACGCCTGCCACCTTCACCTCACCCTCGGGCCGGCGCGCGTTGGCGTTCTTCACGATCAGATACGCGCACCACACGGCATTCGTCGTGAACCCTCCCAGCAGAACGACCACCAGCACCGGCAGCCCCTGCGACAGAGGGTCCGTGCCATGCGCGAGCGTCAGATGGCGGATCGGGCCGCCGGCATCCAGTCCATAGGCGAAACAACTGCTCATGATGCCGGAGAACACCGCCACGGCGAGCCCCTTGCGAAAGTCCTTCGCCTGCGGCTGACCGATGTCGCCGCTCGCAAGCTCGAGGTGGTGTGCCCCCTGCTCCCGCTCCTTGTCGTGCCCCGCCTTGCCGACGACGGCGATGCCGCCGAGCGCGATCGCGACGCCTCCCAACACGACACGTCCGCCCAGCGTATGGATCAGGCTGCCGAAGAGCTGACCGCTGACGAGGGGCGGGATCAGCGTTCCAAATGCCGCGGTGAGACCGAGCGCGATCGCGGTACCGAGCGAGATGCCCAGATAACGCACGCTGAGACCATATGTGAGCCCACCGAAGCCCCACAGGAAGCCGAAGAGATAGCAGAGCTCGAGCGTGCGCGGCGGAGTGGCGGCGAGCACGGCGACGAGATCGTGACTGCGCAGCCCGGCGAAGAGCCAGGGCGCGATGATCCAGCTGAAGATGCCGCCGATCAGCCAGAACACTTCCCACGACCAGCCGCGCACGGAGCGGTACGGTACGTAGAAGCTGGCGGAGGCCAGGCCGCCCAGCCAGTGGAAGAAGACGCCCAGCAGTGGATTGGGAGTCATCTAACTGACTCGTTATCACTCCGGAGCCTCACTTGAAAAGCGCTTTCCCGGGCCGCCGTGAATACGTCCATGTAGGCTGCGGGAAAAACATACGCCTCCTGTTTTTCACGCCCCGGGAAAGCGCTTTTCAAGCGAGGCTCCTCTCTCATCATCAGGCGCGCCGCCAGGGAATGACGGACTGACGCTGCTCACCGAGCTTGGCGATTCCGAGGCGGATGGTATCGCCCGGCGCCAGATAGACCGGCTCGGGCTTCTGGCCCATGCCGACGCCCGGAGGGGTGCCGGTCGTGATGATGTCGCCCGGCTCCAACGTCATGAAGTGACTGACGTAGCTCACCAGCTTGGCCACTGTGAAGATCATCGTACGGGTGTTACCGGTCTGCTTCCGCTGGCCGTTGACGTCGAGCCACATGTCGAGATTCTGCACGTCACCCACCTCGTCGCGCGTCACGAGCCAGGGGCCCACGGGCCCGAAGGTGTCGCAACCCTTTCCCTTGTCCCAGGTGCCGCCGCGCTCGATCTGGTACTCCCGCTCCGACACGTCGTTGATGACGGTGTAGCCCGCGATGTACTCCAACGCGTCACGCTCCTCGACGTAGCGGGCGGTAGTGCCGATCACGACTCCCAGCTCGACTTCCCAGTCGGTCTTCTTCGAGCCTCTCGGGATCATGACCTCGTCATTCGGTCCCTGCAGGCAGCTCACCGCCTTGGTGAACACCACTGGCTCGGTGGGAATGGGGAGGTTCGATTCCATGGCGTGATCGGCATAGTTGAGTCCGATGGCGATGAACTTGCGGGTTCCCGCGAAGGGCACGCCGAGCCGCGGGTTGCCGGGAGCGGCGGGCAGCGAGGCCGGATCGATCGCAGCGAGCCGCGCCAGGCTGGCAGGCGCCAGATGCTGCGCCGAGAGCTCGGGAATCGTGCCCGCAAGCGAGCGGATTCTGCCGTGAGAGTCGAGGAGTCCGGGCTGTTCGTGGCCGGCGGGGCCGTAGCGCAGCAGTTTCATGATGGAATCGGGCCTTTCAGGCGTGGAGTTGTGAAGCGAGCGTTGTCAGGTGGTAATCTGACCGACGAGCAGGATCGTTAATCTCATATGATAATATGGGTACCATATAATGAGAAGTGGGCGGTTGCGCGGACGGCTCGATTTTCCTGAGGCGCCGGCAGATGTGAGCCGCGTGCCGGTCGGCAGCCAGACACTGCTGCGCGGACTCGATGTGATCGACGTGGTGGCGCAGGGTCCGATCAAGCTCGCCGATCTGGCCGCCAAACTCGGCCTCACCCGCAGCACCACCCACAGGCTCGCCTCCGCCCTCACCGGCCGTCGCTATCTCACGTTCGTGCCGCACAGCGGCTACAGTCTCGGCCCGAAGCTGCTCGAGCTCGGATTTCGCGTCCGCGACGACCTCGACCTGCCCCGGGTCGCCGCCCCACATCTCGAACGGCTGGCGCTCCTCACCGAGGATACGGTGCACCTCGGCGTGCTCGAGCGGGGGCGCGTGCTCTACCTCGACAAGATTCCCGGCAAGCGCCGCATCAACATCATCTCCCGCATCGGGGAGATGCAGCCGGTGACCTCCACCGGCCTCGGCAAGGCGCTGGTGCTCGATCTCGACGAAGGGGCGTGGTGCGAGATGTTTCGCGCCGAGCGCAAATCGCGCCGGCTCGACGTCTCGCAGCAGGAGTGGCTCGAGCGCATGGGCGGCTACGCGCAGAGCGGTTACGCCTTCGACCTGGAGGAGAACGAAGAGCAGATCCGGTGCATTGCCGCGCCCGTGCGCGATGTTGCGGGCCGCACGGTGGCGGCGATCAGCATCTCGAGCGCGGCCCAATACATGAGCGTCACCCGGATGCACAAACTGAGCAAGGACGTGGTCGAGACCGCGCGGCGCATCAGTCAGGACCTCGGCTGGGTCGGGCGCCATCCGGCGGCGGCCGGTACCGGGGCGCGCCCGGCGCGGGCCGCGCCGCGCGGCCGCCCCCGCGGCCGGGATCGCCGCAACCTCCTCAAGCAGGACTGAGGAGTCTTTGCCCTTCATGACACCGGCACCACCGCGACGCTCCTGACCATTACCGGCCCGAGCACACCCGCCGGCGAAAGCGTGCTCCCGGGTCCTCCAGGCAGCCACTGCTGACCCTTGCGAAGCATCGGCACCACGAAGGTCGTCCGCTCGGCCGACGACTTGCCGTAATCGCCGATCAGACGGTTGCGCCATGTGTTGGTGACCTGCAGCTCCAGGACGTTGCGGCCGCGGCGCGCGGCGCTGGTGATGTCGACCCTGAAGGGCGGCTTCCACACCACGCCGAGGTCGACGCCGTTCAAGCGGACCTCGGCCAACTCGTGCACCACCCCGAGATCGAGCCAGAGTTGCCGCTGCGGCGCCAACAGTCTCGAGGTCAGCTCGAATTCGGTCTCATAACCTGCCGTACCGGAGTAGTAGCGGGCCGCGGGTTGGGTGAGCTCCGACCACGAGACCAGCGCCTGCAGCCGGATGCGAAGACTCGTCTGCGGCGCCTCGGCGCGCGGAAAAGTGAGAGTCCAGGGCGCCTGCACTTGCAAGGCCGCCGGCAGGTCCGGTAGCTCGACCCGCGCGTGGCTGCCGCCAGCCTTCTCGAGAATCCAACTTCCCGGCGAGGAGACGATCGCGTGCACGCGGTCGCCGGATTGCGAGAGATGCACCGAATCGGCCGCCGCCACGCCCGCGGCTGCCGGATGAACGGCGATGAAGTGTCCCCCTGGAGGCGGAGGCCGGGCGAACAGGACGAAGAGCGAGCCGCAGGGATCGAGGTCGAGCCGGACGAAGGTTCGCCCGCCTTCCTCCCGCCAAAGCGCCAGGGTGTCCGTGCTGCCCGTGTCCGGATGCCAGATCTCGGGCACGCGGCCCGCAACTCTGAAGGTCACCTCCAGCCGCTGCGGCCGATCCGACTGGTTGCCGAGGAAATACAGATCCCAACTCTCGCCACGCCGGTGCGTCCACTGCACCGAGCCATTACTCCCGGAAAACTCCACGTCCGGAGCCAGGCCTGTCTCGTGTAACACCGACTGCAACGGCTGGTCTCGAACCGCGTTGCCTGCGCCCGCATCGCCCCACAACTGCTGCGCAATGTCGCGGACAGTCGCGTCTGCCGCCGGATAGTCGGTCAGGCCCGGCGATCGTGTTGGGCGCGGCCCGATCACGGTCGCACCGGCACGCACGAGATCGCGCAGCACGGTCGCGATTTCCGGGCTCAGCAGCTCGGAGTCCGGCAGCACGAGCACCCGATATCGGGCCCCCGTCGACAGGCAGATATGGCCGTCACGGACAGTCGCGAGCCGCAGCAGCGCATCCCGATTGATGGAATCGAATTCGTAACCCTCTGGTGGCGGCATGCCGAGCTGTCGTCGCAACAGCGCCCGCGCGGGGATGTTCTCGCCGGTGAAGTAGGCGATATCGGCTACGGCCAGGCCCTGTTGCAGCAGCGCCTGACAGCGGCGCAGGTAGTCGAACCAGGCCTTGCCCGGTCGCCACCAGGTCTGGGTGCGGCCGAAGAAACTGCCGATCCCGCTCAGGGTCATTCCAGGTGCGCGGTCGAGCCACGGCTGCTGCGCGTAGACGTGCAGCATCAGGCGGCCGATGCCCTGGCAGTAGTTGTGGTCGGCCAGGGGTTTCAGCATGTACGGATGCTCGTCCCAGGTGATGAGCCCTTCGGTGAAGGACTCGGCCTGCGCGAACGGCTTGCCGTAGAGCCGAGCGGCGCAGACCGCGTCCTTGATGTCCGTCGGCTTGTCGTTTCTCGGCGTGTGCAGCCAGAACTCTCCCATCGGCTGGTCGACATACTGGAAGTGCTGCATGCCATCGGCCGGAAACGTCGGGTTCGGCGGCTCGGCGCTGAAGATGCAGCCGTGCCGGTGCGCCAGCTCGCCCAGGGTGCCGAAGAAAGCCGTATCCATGAGGTCGTTGAGCGTGCGCCGAACATCGTGCAATACCCGCTCCGAGACATCGGCGCTGACGAGCGGCACGCCCGTCATCACCGCGATGTACGGGATGAGGTCGTAGCCGCGGAGCCGGCGGAACCCCGCGGCGAATACCGGCGACCAGTTCTGCGCCCCGGCTTCCCAACTGTCGACATGCATGACGTGCAGCACTTTGCCGGCCAGGCTCGGGCCCACCCGCCGCAATGCCTGTGCGAACCAGCTGTTGAACTGCAGCGTCGCGGCAGCCGGCGAGAGCTTGTCACACTCGAGACCCTGGGCGCCGCCGGCGGCGGAATTCTCCGATCCCGTGGTGGTGCAGCCGATGCGCAGGATCCGCCAGCGTCCAGCGGGCGGCGTCCAGTTGAGAGAATCATCGGCGCTCAGCCGCCCGGCAAGGTCGATGACGGCATCGAGTGGCACGCAGACATCGTCCGGTACATCCTGCGCCGTCGTGCGGCGGCTGATGGCCCATTGCGCGCCGGACTTGCCAGGGAGCTGATGAATTCTCGGCTCGCTCGCGAGCACGATACTGAAGAAGCGCAGGCGCGTATCCTGACCAAAGTCGTATTCCTCCTGGTACGGCTGCGGCGGCAGCGGCCGATGTACCAGTCGGAACCAGCGCGCCGTAGTCTGCGGAACGGCGTGGGTGAGCACCGTGAGGTCCGTCTGCCAGCCGTGCCGCGGATACTCGAGAGCACCGATACGCCTGAAGGTGTTGCCGTCATCACTCGCCTCGACCTCGAGGCTGTTGGCCGCCCTATAAACACCCGGCGCGAATCCGGGCGGCGACGGCGTACGCACCGTGATCGAGCGCAGCGTAAACGGCCGATCGAACGCGTACTCGATCCAGGATGGGCGGTCGTTCGGCACGGTCGCCCAATCGACCGTCTGCTCGGTGTTGTCAGGATCGCTGATGCGGGCGGCCGCGCTCACCTTCAGAGGCAGGCTGGTCGTGACCCGCGCGCGCTCCGTGTAGCTCGTCCGGTCCCATTGCTCGGGCCAGGGCAGCGCGATGAGCGCGATGTCGCGATAGTAGCCGAGCTTCGCGGCCGGCTTCGGCACGCGGCCTCGCACCGGCTGCGCGCCGACCACCGTCGTGCCGCTCCATACGATGCGTTGCATCGACAGCTCCGGCGTGATCCAGGGTCCGCTCGCCGTCGCCCAACCGTCGCAGTCGTTGAGCGCGAGCGTGAGGCCGAGGCGCCCGCACTCGGCGGCGGCATGCTCGACCAGATCCCACCAGAGCGGTGTCAGGGCATCCGCCGGAGGCTGTATCGGCGTGTCCGGACCACTCTTGCCGATCGCAAACAACATCGGCGTGGCGATGCCGACGGCGCGCATCGACTCGAGATCGGCTGTGATGCCCTCACGGGTAACGTTGCCTCCGAGCCAGTACCAGTAGGCGCCGGGGCTCGCGCCCGGCGGCGGCCGGTCGAACAGCCCGGCGAGACGCTCGCGCTCGTCGCGCGGCGCGGTGCGCATCACCGCTGCGCCGCTCTCGGACACCTCGCCGAGTCCGACGAGAGGTAAGGCCATGCTCCCGGCGGCGAGGCGCAGGAACTCGCGGCGATCGACCGCGTCGCGAGCGGATTCCTGCTGCATGGGCGGCGGCTGCCCCGTGCCGCTCAGCTCATCCGACATGTTGTGGCTCTCGCGCTCATCGATGAATTGTGGTCTGATATTGACGGAGGGATAATGTACGACAAATCACACCGCCATCGAATCCGGCGCGCGCTGCGGGCAGCCGCTGTGCGCCTCGCGCTGACGCTCGCGCTGCTCGCGGGCGCGTTTCCTGTTGTCAGAGGCGCGCAGGCGGCGGCCGCGGCGTCGCTCCTCGTCGGCACGGCCTGGTACCCGGAGCAGTGGCCGCAGTCGCGCTGGCCGCAGGATCTCGAGTTGATGCAGGCCGCGCATCTCGATGTCGTGCGCATCGGCGAGTTCGCCTGGAGCACGATGGAGCCACAGGAAGGCAATTATGATTTCACCTGGCTCGACCGCGCGATCGCAGAAGCCGCGAGCCACCACATCTATGTCGTGATAGGCACGCCGACCGCGGCACCGCCCGCCTGGCTCACCAGCAGGTATCCGGATACCTTGCGCGTCGATGAGGACGGAACGCGCGCGGAGCACGGCAACCGCCAACAGTTCTCCTTTTCCAGTCCCCGCTACCGCGAGCTCGCACGGCAGATCGCCACACGCCTCGCGCAGCGCTACGGTCACAACCCCGACGTCATCGGCTGGCAGATCGACAACGAGCTGGGGCCACCCTCGTTCGACGACGCGACACGCCGCCAGTTCCACGACTGGCTGCGCCGCAGGTACGGCAACATCGCCAGCCTCAACCGCCGCTGGACGACCGCCTACTGGAGCGAGACCTACGACAGCTTCGACCAGGTCCCGATGCACTCGCATGACGAGAATCCGGGACTGCTGCTGGATTTCAAGCGGTTCGTGACCGACACCTGGGGGAGCTATGTCGCCAACCAGGTAACCGCCATCCGTGCGCACGCCGACCCGCGGCAGTTCATCACGACCAATACGACCCATTGGGGAGACCCGTTCGACCAGTACATCGTCAGCCGACAGCTCGACATGGCGGCATGGGACGAGTACGTGCCCGACGGTCACTTCGCATGGCTCGAGGATGCGGTGCAGCACGACTTGGTGCGTGGCTACAAGAACGAGGATTTCTGGCTGATGGAGACGCAGCCGGCATTCGTGAACTGGGCGCCCGTCAACAGCCCCCTGCCCCCTTACGCCATGCGCGAGCTCGCCTGGCAGGCGGTGGGACACGGGGCCAACGCGGTCCTCTACTGGCAGTGGCGCAGCGCGCTCAACGGCCAGGAGCAATATCACGGTACTCTGCTCGGGGCGGACGGGACGCCTGTTCCGGCGTACGGCGCCGTCCGTGAGATAGCAGCGGAAATGGCGCGCGCCGCGCCGGCGCTCGCCGGCACGTCGCCCCACAGCAACGTGGCCATGCTTCAGTCCTACGATAGCCGCTGGGCGATCGAATTCCAGCGCCAACAGGCTGATTTCGACGTCGTGAAGGAATTCGACGCCTTCTACGGGCCGCTCGAGCGCTATGCGCAGTCGGTGGATGTGGTCTCGCCCGATGCGCCCCTCACGAGCTATCGGCTCGTGGTCGCTCCGGCGCTCAACGTGCTCTCGGCAGCCGAGGCGCGGCATCTGGCCGACTACGTGCGTGCCGGCGGCCATCTGGTGTTGGGTCCGCGCAGCGGCATGAAGGACGCCTACGACGCTCTCTGGCCGCAACGCCAGCCCGGCCCGCTCACGGCGCTGCTCGGCGGCCGGGTCGAGCAGTACTACGCGCTCGACTCCCCGGTGCCGCTTGCGGGCGTTCTCGGCTCCGGCCAGACCTCGATCTGGGCGGAAGCGCTCTCCGTGCACGACCCGTCGACCCGCGTCCTCATGCGATACGACAGGAGCAATGGCTGGCTCGATGGCAAGCCGGCGATCATCAGCCGCAACGTCGGCAAGGGCAGGATCACCTACATCGGAGCGTGGCTCGATCCGGCCCTCATGCAGAACGTGTTGGACGATTTTCTGCGTTCGGCCCACGTGACACCACTCGTTCCCGGCGTGTCGGAGAACGTCGAGGTCTGTGAGCGCCTGGGCGCAGGCAAGCGGGTGTGGATCCTGATCAATCACGGCGATCTGGCGCAGACCATTCGCCTCGCTTCGCCTGCCGCGCCCGTGCTGGGCGGCGATGCGGCCGGCACGACCTCGACAGTGATGCTGGCGCCGCACAGCGTTCACGTGCTCGAGGCGCCGCTGCAATGAGGCGGCGCCGATTGGCGCGCCCGTTCGCGGCGCTCATCGCAAGCGCTCTCCTCTTCGCCGGCTGTGCCACGCCGACACGCCAGCCGGAGTCCCCCGGCGCAGGCTCTTCGTCCCCGCCGGTGCCGACGTCCCTGCTCGAGCAGCTCGGCACCGCGCCGGCGGCGAAAACCACCCGGGCATCGCCTGCGTTGGCCACCGCCCTCGGCCGACTGTGGCTCGGTGCCGCGTGGTACCCGGAGCAGTGGCCGCAGAGCGCGTGGGACCGGGACCTCGCGCTGATGCAGGCGGCCGGAATCAACGTCGTGCGGGTAGGCGAGTTCGCCTGGAGCCGGCTCGAGCCGGCCGAGGGACAGTATGATTTCGACTGGCTCGCCCGCGCCATCCGCATGGCGCAGCGCCATCACATCGCGGTGGTGATCGGCACACCGACCGATGCGCCGCCCGACTGGCTGACCAGCCGCTACAGCCAGGTGTTGCGCGTCGGGCCCGACGGGCGGCGCGACGAGCACGGCGGCCGCCGCCAGTTCTCCTACTCCAGCCCGCTCTATCGCAGGTTCTGTCGTGACATCGTCACCCGCCTGGCGCAACGCTTCGGCCACGATCCCAACGTCATCGGCTGGCAGATCGACAACGAGTACACCGACGAGTCCTTCGATGCCGCCACGCGCGCGCAGTTCCAGCGATGGCTGCAGCGCAGGTTCCACACCCTCACCGCATTGAACCATGCCTGGACCACGGCTTACTGGAGTCAGACCTACACCGCGTGGAGCCAGATTCCGCTGAACGCCCTGCCCGGCAACCCGGGACTGATGCTGGCCCACCGGCATTTCGTCACGGCCACCTGGCGCGGCTATCAGGCAAACCAGATCGCGGCGCTGCGCCCCTACATCGCGCGGCGGCAATTCATCACCAGCAACTTCGGCGGCCTCGGCTGGAGCGATAACTGGGATCATTACACCCTCGCGCACGACCTCGATCTGGCCTCGTGGGACGACTACGTGGGGCAGGGACACCTCGACGCTTATCGCAACGGCGCGACCAGCGACTTCGTACGCGGCTGGAAACGGCGCGACTATTGGGTCATGGAGGCGCAGCCGGGCTTCGTCGACTGGGCGCCCATCAGCAACTCGCTCGCTGCGGGCGAGGTGCGCGCCATGACATGGCAGTCGATCGGTCATGGCGCCGACGCCGTGCTCTTCTGGCAGTGGCGCAGCGCGCTCAACGGCCAGGAGCAGTATCACGGCACCCTCGTCGGCCCCGGCGGCGAGCCGGTGCCGCTCTATCACGAAGTCGCCCGGGTCGGGCGCGAGTTCCGCCGGACCTCGGCCGCGATCGCCGGCACCGCTCCGGTGTCTCGGGTTGCGATCCTGACCGCCTACGACAGCCGCTGGGCGATCGAATTCCAACGGCACACGGCGGACTACGTGCCGTTCGACGTGCTGCTGGACTATTACCGCCCGCTCGAGGACCTGACACATTCGGTCGACATCGTGAGCGCCAACGCGCCGCTCGCCGGCTACAAGGTCGTGGTCGCTCCGGGACTCAATCTCATTCCGGAGGCGCTCGCGCGGCATCTCGCGGCGTACGTGCGCGGCGGCGGACACCTCATCCTCGGGCCGCGCAGCGGCATGAAGGATCGCTATGACCGTCTGGACACCCGTCGGCAGCCCGGGCCGCTGGTTGCGGTGCTCGGCGGGCGCGTACAGCAGTATTACGCGCTGGACAGCCCGGTGGCGGTATCCGGCCCGGCCGGCGCAGGGACCGCGTCCATCTGGGCCGAGGCACTGCAGCCCCTCGCGCGTCAGACGCGCGTCATCCTGCGCTACGCTCCAAACTCTTCCTGGCTGAGCAGTCAGCCGGCCGCGTTGCGCCGCGGGTATGGTCGCGGCGAGATCACTTACCTCGGCGCTCTCTTCGATCCGCGACTCACGCGCAACCTGCTGCGCCAGGCGCTTTTTGCGGCTGGCGTCCGCCCATCCATGAGTGCGCTTGCGGCCGGCATCGAGCTGATGCGCCGCTATGGCGGCGGGCGCGAGATCATGATTCTGATCAATCACGGCGCATCCCCGCAAACCGTGGCGCTACCGGCTGTCATGCAGGACCTGCTCCACCCCGGCATGAAGGTCCGAACAGTCACGCTGGGCGCGCAGGGCGTCGCCGTACTCGAGGAGAGATCCTGATGCGCTCGTTGTTCCCAACGCTGGTGTTGGCCGCGCTGGCGGCGTTCTCGTGGCCCGTGCCCGGCCGGGCGGCTCAAGCGGCAGGCCCGAGCGCACAGGCCGCGGCGGCAGTGCGCGCTTTTCCGCCGCTCTGGGACGAGCCCAAGGACTACGAGCGCTTGCTCCATCGGCAGCTCGGGCAGATCGATGCGCGCATCGCGCGCGGCCCGTTCAAAGCGAGCTGGCAGTCCCTCGAGGGCTATCGCGTACCGGCGTGGTTTCGTGACGCCAAGTTCGGCATCTTCATCCACTGGGGTGTCTTCTCCGTGCCTGCCTTCGACAATGAGTGGTACTCGCGCAATATGTACGTGCAGGGCTCGTTGCCTTACGAGTATCACCGCGCCGTCTACGGACCGCAGTCGAAGTTCGGCTACAAGGACTTCATTCCGCGCTTCACCATGGCGAAGTTCGATCCCGACGCCTGGGCCGACCTCTTCGTCCGCGCCGGCGCCCGCTACGTCGTGCCGGTGGCGGAACACTCCGACGGCTTCGCCATGTATGACTCGAAGTTCACACTCTGGGATGCGGCCCGCATGGGACCCAAGCGCGATGTGGTCGCGGCTCTGGAGCAGGCAGTGCGCGCCCGCGGGCTGCGATTCGGCGTTTCGTCGCATCGCGCCGAGCACTGGTGGTGGTATCACGAGGGCACGGAGTACGACTCGGACGTCAACGATCCTCGCTACGCGGGCCTCTATGGACCCGCGGAGCCCATGGACCTGCCGGGAGACAACACGCCGGGAGAGCCGGACCCCAACCACCTGGAGCGGTGGCTGCCACCGTCGCAACCTTACGTCGAGGACTGGCTCGCCCGCAGTACTGAGCTGGTCGACGACTACCATCCCGACTTCATCTACTTCGACTGGTGGATCAATCAGCCGGCGTTCACGCCGGATTTGAAGCGGATGGCTGCGTACTATTACGACGTTGCTGCTGCGCGCCACCAGGACGTAGTCCTGACGTACAAGCTGGAGGCGTTCCCTCCGGGGGCCGCCGTGCTCGACATCGAGCGCGGCAAGCTCGATGCGCTGCGATTGCGCCCCTGGCAGAGCGACACCTCGGTGAGCATCAGCTCCTGGGGCTACGTCAAGGATGACACCTACCGCACGGCCGGGTCGCTCCTCACCGATCTGATCGACATCGTGAGCAAGAACGGCAATCTGCTGCTCAACATCGGGCCGCGCGCCGACGGCACCATTCCCACACAGATCCGTACCGTGCTCCTGCAAATGGGCGCGTGGCTGCACGTCAACGGCGAGGCCATCTACGGCACCCGGCCATGGGTGCTCTATGGCGAAGGCACGACCAACGCGCCGTCCGGCCGCGAAGCCGGACAAGCGTATACACCCGCGGATATCCGATTCACGCAGAGGGATGGGTCTCTGTACGCGATGGGCCTCGCGTGGCCGCGCGACGGCAAGGTACTGGTGAAGACCCTCTATCGCGGGACGCCGTATCTCAGCGCGCCGATACGACAGGTCACGCTGCTCGGGGACTCGGCTCCGGTGGCCTGGTCCCAGACGCCCGCGGGCCTGGCGGTGCAGCTCCCCGCGACTCACGCTGACCTGCCGTACGCTCTGAAGATCATCACACGGAATCAAGCCGTCCAGGGCAGCGAGCGGGCCAGCGAAATCGCGCGGGTGTCGTGGGGCCACTTGCCGCTGACACAGCAGTAGAAGTGATAGAGAGCGCCGCGGGAGTGAATCACCGCAGGCTTGTGCGCGTAGTCCTCGTCGATCGCGCCAGGCGGGCCGACGTCGACCATGATCTCCGGGGCCTTGGTGAAATGGAAAGGATCGGGACCTAAGGCGAGCAGGTCGCGGGCGCGGCCGTCGGCCGCCAGCCCATAATAATAGAGAGCCCACCACTGACCGTGGCGGAGCACACAGGGGTCGCTGGCGAAGCGGGTGTCCCAGGCGTCCGCGGGGCCGTTGCGCACGATGGGGTTGCCGGGATGGCGCGTCCAGGACCTGAGGTCGGGAGAGGTCGCGAGGCCGATCTGCTCGTGCCAGCGCTTCTCGTCGGTCTTGGCGTTATAGAAGAGATAGTAGAGGCCGCCGCTTCTGACGAGATAGGGCTTGTAGAGGCCGCCCCGCTCCCACGCGGCGCCGTCCTCGGGCCGCAGGATCGGCTGCGTGCGCTGCCAGTGATGCAGGTCGTCGCTCCAGGCCAGCCCGATGACCGCCGGCCCCTGCTCGTAGCCCGCGTTGGGATAGGCGTGCCACGCGCCGAGATAGCGGCCGCCGACTTTGGTGAGAGGCGCGTCCGAGTCCAGCGCATCGTCGCGCAGGATGGACTGCAGGGCGATGTTGTAGCGTGTGATCGGGTCGGCCGGATCGCGGGCCAGGATCAGGCCCTCGCGCTGCCAGTGGATCAGATCGTCGGACCCGGCGAGGCCGGTCTGATAGCCCGTTCCGTCGTAACCGACGTACGTCATGTGGAACCGGCCGTTCGCGGAGAACACGAACGGGCAATCCACCGAGCGCTCATCGAAGCTCCCCGGCACACCGGACTTCTCCAGCACGCGCTTGCCGTACTTGTAGGGCGTGCGAAACGGCGCCAGGTCCGGCAGCACCGGGTTGCCTTGCCGCTGCGACACGCCTCGGGCAGGCGCGGCGCGGGCGGCGAGCCCCGCACCGGCCGCTGCCAGGAGTCCGGAGAGCAGCGACCGGCGCGAGGGATTGACCATCAGCCGCCCGAGAACTTGACGCGGAATCCCAGCGTCGCCTGCCGGTCGTCGATCGTCTGCGACTGCTGCAGGGTCTGCACACCGTAGAACTCCGTGATTCTCGTCCGCAGCAGATTCGATCCTTGCGCATACAGCGCCAGCCATTTGTTGACGTCGTACTCCAGCGACGCATCGAGCCAGCCATAATCCTTGGTGTAGATGGGGTTGGCCGCAAGTTGTGCGTTCGAGCCATTGTAGATGGTCGTATAGAACTGGCTGCGCCAGTTGTACGCCGCTCGGAACGACACCGGGCCGAGTTCGTAGATCCCGATCGCGTTGAAGCTGTTCCGGGAAAGACCAGGCAGCGTCGTGCTCTGGCCCACCACGGCCGTGGGCGCGTTGGCGTCGATATAGGTGTAGTTGAGCTCCGTTCCCAGGCCGCTCAGCAGGCCGGGCAGATCGCGGTAGAACTGCTGATACCCCACCTCGACGCCCCTGATCGAGCCGTCGCCGCCGTCGATGGCGCCCGTGAGATTGTAGGTCACGGTGTCGACCGTGAACGCGTTCTGTTGCGTCTCCTGCAGGATGAAGTCAGTCAGCTTCTTGTAGAAGATGTCGGCCGTCAGCGCCGCGCCCGGGGCAAAATACCACTCGAGCGAAGCGTCGAACTGCTTCGCCTGGGTGGGCTTCAGGTAGGGGTTGCCGCCGCTCGCATTGCCCTGAGCCGGCAGCAGGCTGATCGACGGACGGATCTGGCTGAAGTCCGGATAGCTGACCGCCTTGGAGGCGCCGAGCCGCAGCAGCAGGTCCTGCGCCAGCTTGAACGTCAGGTTGAGGCTCGGTAGAGGGTAAGTGTTACTGGTGTCGAAGACCGAAGGAGTGTAGACAGCTCCATTCTGCAGCTCGCCGCTCAGGTCGGTCTTGTGCTCGACGACCCGCAGACCGATGTTGCCGGTCATCGGAATCGCCCAGTCCTCGGCTCCGAAATCCACGCGGAAGTATCCGGCGTAGTTGTGCTCCTGCACATGATAGTCCGCCGAGCCGGTGTCCACCGCCGGCGCAATCCCGTAGGCCTGATCGACACCGAGCAAGTTGTAGTGCAACTGGCCGGGATTGAACACGACGTATTGCGGCTGGACCGCATTCGTCTCGGTCGCGGAGTAGTACGGAGACAGTGGCACCTCGCCGTACCACGCCGAGGTACCCTGGATGTCCCCGGCCGTGACGGCACCGAAGTCGGACCACTGATTGAATGCGTCAATACGCCCCGAGACACGCGCGCCGGCCCTGAGGTCGGTGACGAAACCGCCGGGCAACGCATAGGTCACATCGAGGCGGCCAGCCGTCTCCCCGCCGCGGAAGTGCTGCTCGGTATCATACATGTAGCTCTGGTAATTGCTGGAGGTGCCGCCGTAATCGGCCAGGTCGGAGGTATCGACCCCGCTCACGATCGACTGCGTTATACCGCTGATGGAGCTCAGCTGTGTCAGGGTCCCGACCGCGCCGATCTTCACCGCCGGGTTGTTGAGGCGCTCCGTGGCGCCGGTGTAGCTGATATCGCCTTCGACGGTCCACGGCGCCGGATTCCACTTGGCATGCAGGGCGTACTGCCGATTGACATCTTCAACCGTGCGCCAGGCACCGACGGTGCCGATGCCGGCGTCGTCCCAGGTGATCGATTGCACGTCGCTCGTGCCCGGGAACAGAGTCGTGGAGCCGGCCTCGGGCGTGCCGGCCGAGGTCGTGAATGTGTATTGGTTCTGCGCCCAGACGTAATCCTCGCTCGAGACCTCGGCGTAGGTCTGGAAGTCGTCGGCAGGCTGCCATTGCAGAACCCCGTCGACGCCGGTGCGCTTGCGGTCGCCGACGAACATCGTGTTGTACACGCCATTCGTATAGGTCACGGTCTGGCCCGGCACCGCGGTGGTACTGGTCGCGATTGCGCTATTGGTGGCGTTATCCTCGCGGTAGGAGCGGTCCTGGTACGACAGCGTCAGCAGTCCGCCCACCTTGCCGATCCCCGTGTCCCAGGTATTGCTCAGCAGGCCCGTGAAGGCGGGCTTTACCTGACCGATGAGGTCGCCGTACTGCTCCTCGGCGCTGCCCTCCATCTCGAGGCCCTGAAAGTCGAACGGCTTGTGCGTGCGCAGGTCGACGCTCCCGGCGATGCCGCCCTCGATCTGGTCCGCGGTCGGGTCCTTGTAGACATCGATGCCCGCCAGCAGCGCCGAGGGAATATCGGTCAGGTCCAACACCCGACTGCCCTGGGCGCTGAAGACCTCGCGGCCGTCGAGCGTGGTCTCCGCCTGCGGCAGACCGCGGATCTCGTAGCCGCTCATCACTGCCGAGCCGCCGATCGTGACCGTGCCTCCGCCCTCGCCGAGCTGCCGGCTGATCTGGATCCCCGGGATGCGCTGGATGGCATCGATGGCCGTGACGTCCGGGAGCTTGCCGATGTCCGAGGCGACGATCGAGTCCTCGATGGTATCGGCGAATTCCTTGATGTGCAGCGCGCTCTCCATGCTCTGACGGATGCCGGTAACGACGACTTCCTGTAGTTGCGCGCTCTGCTGGCCGCCCGAGGTCTGGCCGGCGGACGCCGAACCCGTTGACGCTTGGGCGGCCTGCGCCGCGGTGTCGGCCCAGGCGGGACTGCCCGCCATCGCGAGGGCGACGGCCCCGGATACGAGCCTTGACGTAACTTTCATCATCATTCCCCCTCAAGGTTAGTGCAAGGTAGCCCAACAGCCGCCACGGGGCGGCTCCTCCGCCCGCCCCTGAGTCCGGTCCCACCGGGTCTTCGTTTACAGGCGGACGAAGCTTTTGTATATAAATATCACTAAGGCTCCGGATGGCGCAAGCGGAATCCCATATGATGAAATCCCTTACAGTCGCGGCAGGTGGGGCCAGCTCCCCCCGGATTGGGCAATGACGTCTCGGCGGGCAGTGTTCCGCCTCATCGCCGGTGCCTCCCTCGGGCCTGCGCTGGCACGGCGCAGCCTCGCGTGGGCCGGCGCCGCCATGACGCGCGAAACCCGGGCATCAGCCGACATCCGACCCCACGACCCGCGCCTCGAATGGCGACGGGCGCCGCTCGGTATCGATACCCTGCGCCCCCGCTTCACCTGGACGCTCGCGGCCCGCTCGCCGGAGCTGCGCTCGCTCGAGCAACGCGCCTGCCGGATGATCGTTGGCTCATCACCGGCCGCGGTCAGCGCCGGCCGCGGCGACATCTGGGACAGTGGCCGGCTGGCGACCGCCGAGCCGCGGGCAGTGCCTGATCACGATCTGCCGCTCGCCTCGCAGACTCCCTATTGGTGGGCGGTCCAGGTCTGGGACGACAGCGGGCGCGTCAGCCCCTTCAGCGAACCCGCAGCCTTCACGACGGGCGTCATGAAAGCAGCCGACTGGCGTGCGCGGTGGATTTCGGATGGGCCCGACTGGGCCGCCTCCGCCGAGCCGCCGCCGGCCATCAACCGCAGTCCTCCGGTGCGGCCGCGGCCCATGCCGCTGCTGCGCCGCGAGTTCAGTATCGACAAGCCGCTCGAGCGTGCCGTCCTTTCGCTCTGCGGCCTCGGCCAACACGAGCTCAGAATCAACGGCCGCCGCGCGAACGCGAGCGTGCTCGATCCGGGATGGACGGATTACCGGAAGACCGTGCTGTACGACACCCTCGAGGTGAGCCATCTGCTGCGCGCCGGCAGGAACGCGCTCGCCGTGATGCTGGGTAACGGCTTCTACAACGTCGAGAAGTATCCCGGCCGCTATACCAAGCTGGTCGGCTCCTTCGGCCGCCCGCAGCTCATCCTGCAGCTGCGTCTCTCATTCGCCGACGGCACCGAAGAGCTCATCGCGAGCGATGGGCAGTGGCGAACCCATTCGGGTCCGATCGTGCTCTCTTCCATATATGGCGGCGAGGACTTCGATGCGCGCCTGGAGCCTGACGGCTGGGACCGCGCCGGGTTCCCCGACGCTCGCTGGCTACCTGCCACCGAAATTCATGGCTCCGGGGGTTCGCTGCGCGCGCAGGGCGCTCCGCCGATAACAGTCGCCCGCACGCTTGCGCCGGTGGCCTGCACCATCCCCCGGCCGGGAGTCCTGGTCTACGATCTCGGCGAGAATTTCGCCGGCCGGCCCGCCATCGCCGTGCGCGGCCCCGCCGGCCGCCGCATCAGGTTGCTGCCGGGAGAACTGCTCGATGGGCAGGGCCTGGTCAGTCAGCGCAGCGGCAACGCGAATCCGGGCGATGAGGTCTCCTTCTCTTACACGCTGTCGGGAACGGGCGTCGAGCGATGGCGACCCCGCTTCAGTTATTACGGCTTCCGCTATATACAAATAGAGGGAGCGTTACCACAGGAGCTTGCCGGCGCCGGAGAGCCGGAGTTGCTCGAGGTGCGCGGCGAGTTTCTCCATGCACGCCTGGATACGACCGGCGTGCTCGACACCGGCAATCCCCTGCTGCAGCGCGTGCACGCACTCATTCTTCAGGCGCTGCTCGGCAATACCTTCAGCGTGCTCACCGACTGTCCGACGCGCGAGAAGTTGGGATGGCTCGAGCAGACGTACCTCAACGCCGACACCGTCTTCTATAACGAGGACGCGGTAGCGCTCTACGAAAAGATGCTGCGTGACATGATGGACAGCCAGCTCCCGGACGGACTGGTGCCCGCCATCGCACCGGAGTACGTCGCCTTCCTCGATGCCGACGGAGCTAACTCGGCGTTTCGGGACTCGCCGGAATGGGGTGCGGCCGTGGTGCTGAGTCCGTGGGCGGCGTACTGCTATACGGGCGACCGGCGCATTCTCGAGACAGGCTACGCCGCCATGCGCCGCTACGCCGACTACCTCACGGGCCGCGCCGAAGGAGGCCTGCTCGATTACGGGCTCGGGGACTGGTACGACATCGGCCCGAAGCCCCCCGGCGAATCCCAGCTCACCAGCAAGGCGCTCACGGCGACCGCCACTTATTGCCGGGTACTGATCACACTCGCCGCGATCGCCCGCCTTCTCGGGAAAAGCACGGACGCCCGAGGTTACGGGCGCCTGGCCGTGCAGGCCCGCCGCACGCTCAACGCCAGACTGTTCCATCCGGAGGCCGGCAGCTACGACCGCGGCAGCATGACGGCCAACGCGATGCCGCTTGCGATTGGTCTCGTGCCGCACTGCTATCGCGCCACCGTGCAGGACAGGCTCATTGCCGACATCCGGGCGCACCGCAATCACGTGACGGCCGGCGACATAGGATTTCACTATGTCGTGCTCGCCCTGATGGAGGCAGACCGGGGTGATGTGCTGTACGAGATACTGACGCGCACCGACCCGCCTAGCTACGGCGCTCAGCTCGCCGGGGGCGCGACCGCCCTCACCGAGTCATGGGATGCGAACCCCCAACACTCGCAGGACCACTTCATGTTGGGCCATGCCGAGACCTGGCTCTATGGCGGCCTCGCCGGCATCAGGATCGACATGCATCGGGATCCGGAGGAGCGCATCCGGATCGCGCCCCAGCCGGTGGCTGGAATCGAGGCGGCCTCGGCTCGCTACGACAGCGCTCTGGGGATGGTCGCGAGCGCCTGGCGCAAGCTGAGCGGCAAACTCCTGTTGCATGTCGAGGTGCCACCGGGAGCCAAAGCCCGCATCGAGCTGCCCACCAGCGCGGTCACCGGCATTCGCGAGAGTGGAATCCCGCTACATCGGGCGCGCGGCATTCACCGCATTCGGGAAGCGGCGCGGAAGGTCTTCGTCACGGTGGGCTCCGGGGTGTTCGAGCTCGAGGTGCCTTTCGACTCCTAGGCGCGAGGCTGCTCCGGCAGGCGCCTGATCCATTTGTACACGCTGGCCGAGTTCTTCCAGAAGAACTTCTCCGCCGCCGTCCGTGACTTGGTGGCCATGAAGCGCTTCGCGAGCGAGACCTCCTGCGGAATCGTCGCCACGCCGAAACTGTTCGGATAATCGCTGCCGAACATCACCCGGTCCTCGCCGAAGGCATCGTAGAGTAGCTCCAGCCGGTCGCGCAGAAAGGCGTAGTCCCTGACGATGGTGCCGTCAGCGCGCGGGTGATATGCCTCGGTCAGCTTCACGAAGATGTTGGGGCGCGCCGCCATTTGTTTCACCAGCGACTCGTACTGCGCCCGGTTCTGCGGTGTGGGATCGAAAGCCGGCAGGTGATCCATGATGATTCGCAGGCTCGGAATGGCCTCGGCCAGGAGCACATTCGCCTGCATGAGATCCAGACTGGGATTGGCGCTATCCAGCGCGAGATCGGCCTGGGCCAGCAGCTTCAGGTTCGCCACCTGGTCGGGTTTGAGCCGCACCTTGCCGGAGTCGGACTCGTAGAAGTGCCACACACGAATCGCGCGAAAGAGCGGGTCATTGTGGAAGTGTCCGACGTACTGGCCGAAATCGGCGGCCGCGGGATCGAGGGTGCCGCACACCCCCACCATGATCGGGTTCGCCCGGCACTGCTCGAGGTACCAGAGGTTCTCATCCACCCAGAAGCTCGACTGCACCACGATCGCGCCCACGATGCCCACCGAGCGCGCCATCGGGGCGTACATGGAAGGAAGCGATTTCCTGTACCTGGCCGCGTAGGCGCGGGATCCCAGGTAGCCCTTGCCGAAGATCGGCCGGGTGCCGTCGAAGAGATGAATGTGTGAGTCGATGATCGGGATGTGGTCGACGCTCGGTGACTGCGCGCGCGCGCCGCCGGCCGCGGCGGCGGTGACCGCTGCCGCGGCGCCTGCCAGGAAATCACGGCGATTGAGGCCCATCCGCTCGCTCTCTGTCATTATTGGGATGTTATTCCATATTTTGGACAAGTAGCAAGCCTAGCGCGTATCATGGCCTCGCCTTCTCCTGTCTGACCGAGGTTCCTCCATGCGCCGATCACTCGCTCTCGTCCCTGTGCTGGCGATCAGTCTGCTCGCCGCGGTTGCGCCCGCGGGCGCGCAGCAGGTCGGCCCGCGTCCAACACCGGACTCGCCCGGCATCCGTACCTCGGCCGCCGAGCTCGCCAGTGCGCTGCGCGCGTCCGCTGCGCAGCACCCCGAGCTGGCCCTGGCGACGATCGGCGTCACGGATCAGTATCAGATCCACGAGGTGCGTCGCACCAGGCCGAGCGGTACGCCCGCGATTCACCACGGCTGGACGGAGCTGCAGTTCGTTCTCTCGGGAAGCGGCACGCTGATCACCGGGGGCAAGATCGAGGTGCAGCCCGGCAAGCCGCAAGGCGTCATCGTCGGTGGCAAGAGCGAACGCCTGCGCGTGGGCGATGCGGTCATCGTTCCGCCGGAGACCCCGCATTGGTACAGCGAGATCGGCAGCAGGGGCCTCACAGTCCTCGAAGTGCGCTTCGCCACGCCGCCCTAGCGTCTGCGCTTCACCTGCAGGCGGTAAGCATGTAGCAGCGGCTCGGTGTAGCCGTTGGGCTCCACTGCGCCGTCGAAAATCAACGCACACGCGGCCTGAAAGGCGAGGCCCGCCTCGAACCCCGGCGCCATGGGCCGATAGGCCGGATCGCCGGCATTCTGGCGGTCGACTTTCGCCGCCATCCGGTGCAGCGCCTGCTCGACATCCGCTCGCTTGCAGATGCCATGCATCAGCCAGTTTGCAAGGTGCTGGGAGCTGATGCGCAGCGTCGCGCGGTCCTCCATCAGGCCGACGTCGTTGATGTCCGGCACCTTGGAGCAACCGATTCCCTGGTCGATCCAGCGCACGACATAGCCGAGAATGCTCTGGGTGTTGTTTTCGAGCTCGCGGTGGATCAGCGCCTCGGTCAACGATCCGTCGCTGGCAAGAGGCAGCGCCAACAGTTGCTCGAGCGCCGGCGCGGCTTCGCCCGCGAGCTCGCGCTGACGGGCGCGCACGTCCACCTGGTGGTAATGCAGCGCGTGCAGCGTCGCCGCGGTCGGGCTGGGGACCCACGCCGTGCTGGCGCCTGCCTGCGGATGCCCGATCTTCTGCGCCAGCATGTCGGCCATCCGGTCCGGGGCCGTCCACATGCCCTTGCCGATCTGCCCCTGCCCGTCCAGCCCGGAGGCGAGGCCGATCGCCACATTGCGCGCCTCGTAGGCCTTGATCCAGGCCTGGTTGCGCATCTCCCCCTTCGCCACCACCGCGCCGGCGCGCATCGAGGTATGAATCTCGTCGCCGGTGCGGTCGAGGAAGCCGGTGTTGATGAATACGATCCTGTGCTTCACTGCGGCGATCACCGCGGCGAGGTTCGCGCTCGTGCGCCGCTCCTCGTCCATCACGCCCACCTTGATGGTATGGCGCGGCAGAGCGAGGAGATCCTCCACCGCATCGAACAGCCGGTTGGTGAAATCGGCTTCCGCGGGGCCGTGCATCTTCGGCTTGACGATGTAGATCGAACCCTTGCGGCTGTTGCGCAGGCGATTGCGCCCATCGCGGTCGTGGAGCGCAATGAGCGAGGTGACCACGGCATCGAGAATGCCCTCCGGCGCCTCCGAGCCGTCGGGCAGGCGCACCGCCGGAGTGGTCATGAGATGGCCGACGTTGCGGACGAAGAGCAGGCTGCGGCCGGGCAGCTCGAAGGGTCGTCCCTGCGGCGAGACATAACCGCGGTCGGGCTCCAGTCTACGCGTGAGGCTCCGTCCGTCCTTGCTGAAGGTCGCCTGCAGCTCGCCCCGCATGAGCCCGAGCCAGTTGGCATAGGCTGCAGTCTTGTCCTCGGCATCGACCGCGGCAATCGAATCCTCGAAGTCGATGATGGTGGTGAGGGCGGCTTCCACCATGATGTCGGCCAGGCCGGCGGGATCCGCCTTGCCCACGGGATGTTTGCGATCGAGCTGCAGCTCGATGTGCAGCCCATGATGCCGCAGCAGCACGGCCTGGGGACTTCCAGGGTCACCACGATAGCCGGCGAATTGCGCCGGATCGGCGAGTGCGGGTGAGAGCGCGCCATCGGTTATGGACCAACCCGAAACGTCGGCGTGCCGGCCGCGGGCAAGCGGAACGGCTCGATCGAGGAAATCCTTCGCATAAGCGATGACCTTGGCGCCGCGCGCAGCGTCGTAGCCGCGCGCCGCTGCCGCGGACGGAGCAATTGCATCGGTGCCGTAGAGAGCGTCGTAGAGGCTGCCCCAGCGCGCGTTCGCGGCATTCAGCGCAAAACGCGCGTTGAGCACCGGCACGACGAGCTGGGGCCCGGCGGCGACGACTTCGTCATCCACGTTTTGGGGGGCGACTCGAAAGGGCGCCGGCTCCGGGACGAGGTAGCCGATGCTGGCCAGGAATGCGCGATAGGCTGCGCCATCGAAAGGCTGATTGCGGTGCTCCTCGTGCCACGCGTCGATCCTGGCCTGCAGATCGTCTCTGCTCGCCAGCAACCGCCGATTCTCCGGCGCGAAGCGCACCATGAGGTCGCTCAGGCCGCGCCAGAAGTCGCCCGCCGTGAGCGCCAGGCCCGGTAGAGCCCGTGCCTCGATGAGGTCCGCCAACACATCCGCAACGGCCATGCCGGCGCGATCGACCATGGATGACATGAAGTGCTCCGTTCAGCCCAGCTTCGCGGCGAGCTCGGATTGCAGAATATCAGCAGCAGCGGGGCCTGGCGATAAGCCGTATCCTCATGCTCGTATGCCTCGAGCGCGCTGTCCCGCGATCGCGCCGGAGGAAAACGCCGGCCGCCGGCTAGTGTTGGCTCGGCATCGTGAGGATCGCGACTTCCAGGCCGCTCACGCTGACCAGGTCCGCGTTGGTCACGCGCTCCTTGTAGGGCGAGCTGCCCATGTCTCCCGCGACATAGTGGAGCCTGCCACCCTTGGCATCCGGAATCACCGCGGCATACGGGACATCACGCTCGTTGACGATCAGAACCTTGCGCGTGCCGTCCGGTGTCACATAAGGCTCGACGTAGATCGGAAATGGATTGCGCCAAATGCCGACCCCGGTGTACGAGGCGACGACCCTGGAGCCCGGAGGAAACTCCGTCATCAGCAGCTTGGCCACCTTGTAGCGGGAATTGGGCTCTCCGGCCGACGTCAGCATCGGGTCCGCCACGTACGCGCCGACACGGCCCCCCGAGTTGCCGCCGGCTCCGAACGAGGACTGTCCCGCTGATTCGACTCCGAGCCGCGCCATGTTGCCGTATAGATACCCGTACATCGCCGCATTCAGCCGGATATGAAACGGGACATCGCCACGCCGGTCCTTCGGCCACGGCACCTGCGGCGCCTCGGTCCCTATGATCGTCCCCAGCTCATCCACCATGATCCTGGTCACGGGCGACAGCAGGTCGCGGATGGCGTTGACGTATTGGATGGCGTTGATGAACTTGGTCGCCTGATCGAAGGTCGTAGACACCTGCACCGCCCGAGGATCATCGGGCCCGTACTTGGCATAGAAATGGACGGAGATAGCGTTCAGGGGCACGCCCGGCGCGTGGTTCCTCGGGTTCAGGAAGTAAGTGATGTACTGCGGGTACTCCCACACGTGTGCGATCGCCAGACCCACGAACTGCATGTCGGGGTCGACCTGCCGTATCGCAAGGACGGTGGCGTCGTAGAGCCGCGTGTACTCCGCCGGGCTCTCACCGGCCATGTTGCGCTCGTTGAGCACTTCCCAGTACGGGATCTTGAAGTGATGACCCGACGGGTGCCACTTCCCGTATTCATCCGTGAAGCCGCCCTTCTCCCACCAGCTCGCGACACGCGCGTAGTAGTCCCCGAACACCTGCGGCGTAACCGCCAGCTGCCGCTTCGTATGCACGCGCGCCAGAGGCCCCAGGGTGCTGTCGGCTATCGCGGGGTTGGGCGCGTACATCCAGTCAGGCGTCACCTCCAGGTCGACCAGGAACTGATGTCCCTGCACCGTATGCACGAACTCGATGAAGTCCGGATCGATCTTGCTGAAATCCCAGTGACTCACCCCGTTCGCCGGCGGCAGCACTTCCGCGTTGCCCAGATTCGGGTCCTTGGAGCCGCCGCCCCAAAGCTGCCACCGTGGATATTCCGGGTTGAACTGCCGCAGCTCCTGATACACCTTGTCATGCAGCGGACCCGGCCCCGCGCTGCCGATCTGAGTGGTCGCATTCACTTCCGAGGTTGCGACGACGTCATCCCAATCGATAGCCATGATGGGCGGCGCCGAAGTCATCGCGGTGACCCGCGGCGGCGGCAACTCCGATTTGACGGGCGCCTGCCCTATGGGAACCTGCGCCGACGCAGTCGCCGCCACTGCCAACGCCGCCACCATGCCCAAAGACCGGATACGGGGTCTCACCACGCCTCCCATCACGCCCTCTCCCATTCAGCCCACGACTCTACCACTGCTTGCGCAGCGTCAACTGGAACAGGCGGCCGATCGGGTTCGCGGTCTCCGCGGAGAATCCCCCTGCCTGGAGCAGCAGTGGCGGATCCTCGTTGAAGGTGTTGTAGACGTTCAGCGCCACGTCCACTCCTCCCCCGAGGAAGTCGTCGGGCAGCTGGTAGCTGCCGAACAGATCCACCGTCGGGAAGGCGTTCACGTCCTGGATCGCCGATGTGCCCGTGGAAGTCACGTAGCCGAACTTGTATTTGCCGACGTAATTGAGCGCAATCTGCGAGTTGAACGAGCCCGCCTGCCAGCCGACCGTTCCCCGCAGGTGAAATGGCACTACCGCCACCAGATTGATGTAGCTCTGTCCTGAATCGAGGTTGTCCACATAGGCGGAACCAGGCGCCTGCTGCGTCTCGTATTGCGTCAGGTCTTCGCCTCCGAGCGAGAACTTGAGGGTTCCCAGGGGCAGCTGCTGCGAGTATTTGAAGTTGAAGTCCCAGCCGCCGACCTTCGTCGCGGCGATATTGTAGCGCCTGAAGTCCAGGATCTCGCCGATGGTCGGCAGCGGGCCCGACCACGTCTCGCGGATGCCGGCGAGCGAATTGGCCAGCTGCGTCGCCGTGGGATTCATGATGACGTAGTCGGCGAACAGCACCGGGTTGATGAATACCTGCTCATTGAGCGGCGGCGTATTGATCTGATCCTGGTAGTGAATCGAGAAGTAGGTCAGGCTCGCTTCGAACGTAGGCAGGAACGTCGGCACGTAATCGACGCCGACGGACTTCGTGGTCGCCGTCTCCGGCTTGAGGTTCGCGTTGCCTCCGGCAAGGATGATGCCGTTCAGATCGGGCGAGCCCGGCGGCACCAGCCCGGTGTTCGTTGCGAGGATCGCCCGCGTGTCGACGGCGTCGAGGTCCGAAAGCTGGGGCGCGTGGAACGAGTGTCCGTAGCTGCCCCGGATGCTCACGCCCCCGACCGGCGACCAGGTGAAGCCGTACTTCGGGTTGGTCGTGCTGCCGAAATCGCTGTAACGGTCGTAGCGGCCGGCGACCGAGACATTGAAGCTGTCGACCATGGGCACGGCATTGTTCTTGCCCACGATCGGCACGAAGACTTCGCCGTATCCGGAATCTATGTTGCGCGAGGTCGAGACGTTGGCGGCGCTGTAGCCGGTGTCGCCATACAATCCGGTGTCGTTCGAGCCGGCATAGGTCTCTTTGCGCCAATCGGCGCCGACCGCCAGCTTGACGTCACCGCCCGGCAGGGAGAACAGCGAGCCGTTCGCCGTCGCGTTCAGCTGATACAGCTTCTGCGTGGCGTCGAAAGTCGTCGGCCAGTTCAGTATCGCCGATGCGACCGCCGTGTTCGTCAGCGTTCCGTAGGGGTCGAGCGCAGTCTGCGGATTCGTGCTGGCGAGCGCCGCGTTGAGCAGGGAGGAGCTGTAGCCCTCGTCGACGGCCGTGCTCTTGCTCCAGCCGTAATCGAAATCGGTATTCAGCGTCCACGTGCTGGTCAGGTCTATCGACGCCCCGCCATCGATCATCCCGGACTTGTCCGTGTAGGGGTCCTGCTGCGCGCCGAGCTGACCGGTGTTGTAAAGGATCTTCTCCGAGGTCGCATTGGTGCCCGCCGGCGCGACGAAAAACGGATTGGCGTTGGTGATCGTGCCGCTGACCGAGTTCGAAGCGATGGCCTGCTCCTCCGAATCATCGGAGTACTTCACGTCGAGCGACAGGAGCACGTTGGAGCCGACCTCCTGCCGTAGCGTGCTCACCAGGGTGTAGCGCCTGTTCTGGTTGATGATGTCGGCATTCTCTCCGGTGGCGCACTGGGTCAGGCCGCCGGGAGCCAGGTTGGGCGAGCTGTACTCGGCCGTCCCGATCTCAACATTCGCCGGGGCGCAGCTCGAGGTCAGGAAGTTCTTGCCGCCATACGGCACCAGGTCATTGAGGTAGAAGCTGCGCGCGCTGTTGGGCAGATCGGAGTTGCTCTCGTAGTTGATGGTGGCCATGGCCGAGCCGCCGTCCCAGGTCTTGCCGAGCACCTGCTCCGCGTTGACCGTGTTGTAGCCGCTCGCGCCGCCGTAGCTGATGTCGGTCTCGGCCCCGTTGTAGTTCTTCTTGAGGATGATGTTGATGACGCCGGCGACGGCATCCGAGCCGTAAATCGCCGAAGCGCCATCCGCGACGACCTCGATGTGATCGATCGCTCCGGGCGGGATCGACGACGGATCGGGATAGGTGGCCAGCGGCTGATCGCCGACGATGCGATGCCCATCGACGAGGGTCAGCGTGGCATCGGGGGGCAGGCTATGCAGGCTGGGCGGAGTCGCGCCGCTCGTGGCGGAGGTGACCTGAGGCCCCTGAGGCGTGGCGCCGAAGGTGCTCATCTCCGGCACCGTCTCGAGGAGCTCCGACGTCGTGGTGACGCCGGAAGCGACGATGTCGGGCGTTCCGATCGCGATCAGCTGCGAGCCCGTGGGGCCCGCACCGCGAATCAGGGTGCCGGTAACGACGACTTCCTTGAGCTGTGTAGTCAGTGCGACTTCCTGATCGCTGTTCGGCGCGCTCTGGCTGTTCTGCGCGACGGTCGCGTTCTGGGCGACGGCCGCGAGCGATGTGCCACTCAAGGTCGCGATCAGCAATAGCTTCTTCATAATCCCCCCAAACCCTCTCACTTACGAAGACAACCAAACGGGACGCCGTCTCTTCGCCGCGCGACGTTTGCCGCCCCTGCGGCTGGCGGCGGTCAGCAACGATCCCGCAACGATTCGCTTTTCGTCATGAATTGCACAGTATGAACACTTATACCACATTGTGCTTGGCAGACAAGCCCTTTGCGGGCCTGCCCGGCCCGGTATGGCCTTGGAATACTATATTTCCGTGTGTAGTCCCATAAGAGGGGAAGAGGCAGAGTAAAGACCACCATCCGTCGCACGGCTGCCACAGAGCTTCCGGCCATGGCGCTCCGCAATAATATGGGATTGTATTGTACTATATAAAACAAAGACCTGGCAGCCGGCCAGGCGCACGCTCCCGCCCCCGATGTTCCAATCATTGCGCACCCCGAAATTCCGTCGCGACGCACTTGGCGCCCTGGCTATCGTCCTGCTGGTCCCCGGGGCGGCCGGTCTCGCACGCGACGCCGTATCGGACCGCATCAGTGCTGCCGCGATCGCAGAAGTCATGCACCCCAAGGCAGGAGACTGGCCAACGTATTCGGGCAACGTCGATGGCAATCGCTTCAGCCCCCTCGCACATATCGACGCAGATAACGTCTCTTCGCTCGGGCTCGCATGGGTGCGACCACTGCCTTACGGCCCGCTCGAAACGACACCGCTGGTGCTCGGTGGGGTTATGTACGTCACCGGTCCGAACCAGATCTATGCGCTGGATGCGCGCACCGGCGGTGTTATCTGGAACTACTCGCGGCCGCGCAGCCCGCCGCGGACAGTCGCAGTGGACGCCGCCATCGGCGCCAATCGCGGCGTGGCGGTGCTCGGTGATCGGCTGTACTTCCTCACGGACAACGCGCATCTGCTCTGCCTGCAGAGGAGCACGGGCGCGCTGCTATGGGAGGTTCGCCTGCCGCCGCAAAACGCATCGGGAGTGTATGGTGGCACCGTGGCGCCCCTCATCGCCGGCCGACTCGTGATCGCCGGCGTCTCGGGCGGCGATCAGGCGATACGGGGCTTTCTCGATGCCTACGATCCGATTACCGGGCGGCGCGTGTGGCGGTTCTGGACGGTTCCCAGGCCCGGTGATCCAACTTACGACACCTGGGGCGGCGATCCTTCGCCTCAGGGCGGCCCCACATGGTCCATTGGAAGTTACGACGTCAGCACAGGCATCCTGTATATCGGGATCGGCAACCCCTACCCGGATACTGACGGCGATCGCCGCCCCGGCGACGATCTCTACACGGACAGCGATGTGGCTCTTGATGCTGGTACGGGCAGGCTGCTCTGGCACTTTCAATATACGCCCCATGACCTTCACGACTGGGACGCCAATCAGGCGGTGGTGTTGACCGACGCATCGTTCCACGGCAGAACGCGCCAGCTACTGCTGCACGCGAATCGTAATGGGTTCTTCTACGTCCTGGATCGCACCAACGGGAAACTGCTGCAGGCTACGCCCATGGTGAAGAGACTGAATTGGGCAACGGGCATTGCTGCGAACGGCCGGCCGATTCTGGCGCCCGCCGCTCAGACGACACTGGGCGGCACGAAGACCTGTCCGGCAGTGCGCGGCGCCACGAACTGGTACTCCACGGCCTTCGATCCCGCGACCGGGCTCTACTATGTGATGACGGTGGAAGACTGCACGCTCTACCGGAAATCACAGCAGGGTGGCGACTACTACCCGCTGCAGGACCCGCATGATCCGGCGATGAAAGTGCTGCGCGCCATAGGGGTGGACGGCGGCGGCATCGCCTGGCAGATTTCACTGCGCGGAAATCCCGAGCAGAACTACTCCGGCGTCCTTGCGACGGCGGGAGGGCTCGTCTTCTTCGGCGAGACGACGGGCGCGTTCGCGGCAGTCGATGCCAGGACGGGGAAATATCTCTGGCACTTCGACGGCAATCAGCAGTTCAAAGGCTCGCCGATGACCTACACGGCAGGCGGCCGGCAATACATCGCGATTGCCTCAGGGCCCAACATCCTGTCGTTCACTCTGCACTAGCCGGGCGCCGCCACCGGCCTGACCTCGGCCCGGCGACTGCAATCCACGAATGAGAACAGCAGGCCGGATGCCATCACGATCGCGGCGACCACGCGCAACGGCGCCTCGTAGCTGCCCGTTGCGGCGAGGATGTACCCGAACCCGAAGGTGCAGAAGAACCCGCCGAGATTGCAGGCCGTGTTCATGACGGCCGTGGCAGTCCCGCCCGCCTCGCCTCCGATTGCCATGCACATCGACCAGGCGCACGGCAACATGAGGTCCATCACCCCGAAGCCGAGGCTCGAGAGCGCGACGATCGCCCATTTCGCCTGCGCCGCGCTCAAGGCGAGCATGAAGACGCCCGTCAGCAGCAGACACAGGGCCGCCATCCCCGCATAACCTCGTCTCACCCCGAAGCGCGCCGCCAGCTTGTCCGATAGATGGCCCCCCAGCAGATTGCTCACGACGCCCAGGAAAAACGGCAGCGAGGCGAAAATGCCCATCTGCGAGGCGGTGAATCCGCCGGACTTGATCAGCCAGATGGGGAACCAGCTGAAATAGAACCATGGGCCGGCTCCATAGAGCCCGTACGCCAGCGTGACCAGCCACAACTGCGGCGATGCGAGCACCTGCCGCCAGTTCACTCCGTGCGTCCTCACCTTCACCTCGCCAATCTCCGCCAGCTCGGCGGCGGAAATGTTGGGTTGCTGCGACGGATATTCCTTCACCACCGTGCTCCAGACCGCGGCCCATACGAAGCCCAGGCCGCCGAGCAGGAGGAACACTGCATGCCATCCCAGCGCCAGCTCGAGTGGCACCAGCAGCAGCGGCGCCAGTCCACCTCCGAGCCGGCCTGCGGACCACAACACTCCCTGGCTGCGGGCGCGCTCGCTGGCCGGCATCCATCGGTAGAGCACTCCGGTCAGGTTGGGGTAGACCCCCGCGGCCCCGAGGCCGAAGAAAAACCTGGCGCCGATGAACTGCCAGACCGTGCGACAGAAGCCCGTGAGCGCGACGAACGCCGACCACCAGAGGGAGATGCGGCTCAGCTCGCGCCGGTAGCCGCGCTTGTCGCCCCAGGCCCCGAACGGAATCTCGAAGACACTGTAGGCCACGACATAGGCGGAGAGAATCCAGCCCCACTCCACCGCCGGGATGCTGAACTGCCGCCGCACCGCCGGTGCCACGACCGCGATCGAGATCCGATCGAGAAACGTGAGGCACGACAGCAGCGCCACCAGGGCGAGAACCAGGTGGCGGCGTTTCATGATCGTCTCATTCCGGGAGCGTGAGGACGGCAACATCCAGTCCGTGCAGAGTCATCGTGTTCGAGCCCGCCACCCTATCCCTGCGGAAAGACGATGGCCCGGGTCGACTCGGCGATGGACTTGGGATCGAACACGCGCTCCAGCCAACCGTCCTTGAAGATCTGCGGCGTCGCCGCTTTGATCGCCATGATGGCGCCGTCGGAGAAGCGGCCCGGATAGAAGCCGAATATGATCGACAGCTCGATCTTCAGATGGCCGAGCAGGAAGTCGTAGGCCGCCTCTTTCGGCACGCCGCGGCGCACAGCCTCTTCGGTCGCATCCTTCAGCGCCTGACAGAGGGTCGCACCTACAGTCTCGGAGAGAGCGGGCTCCAGCACGGCCATGTTCTCCAGGGTGACTCGATGACTGCGGCTGACGGGCTTGAAGATCGTCCTGGCGATCTCCTCGCAGAGCGCATAGTGCTCCTCGGGGCCCTGCATCAGGCAGCAGACGATAGCCTGCTTGGCGGCAACACCGCCGAAATAGTCCTGCTGGGCTTCGGGCGAGGTCTCGCCGCCGAATATCGACGGATGGCAGGGATGGGTGATGAAGTAAGTCACGTCCGGCCGCTTGGGCATCTGACCGCAATGCGGGGCGGCGGCATCGAGCGCGATCACCGCCGCGCCGGGCCGCAGCCGATCGATGATCGAGCCGGTAATCTCACCGATCAGCCGATCGGGAACCGCGAGCACTACGACGTCCGCGCTCTTCAGCGCGGAGTCGAGGTCGACGCAGCCGATGCCCGTCTCATCCTTCAGTCTCTTGCGGGCAGCTTCCGACGCCTCCACGTGGCTCACGTCGAACCGCGACCCCTTGAGATTGCTGGCTAGACGCACCCCCATCTTGCCGCCGGCACCGAGCAACGCAATCTTCGTCATGTGAAACTCCGTCGTCAGGCGGAAATGCCGCCCATGCTGATTTGGCCGAAATAGTCGATCGCGCCCATCTGGCCTCCCTTCAGGGCGATCTCGAGACCCTCGAACGCAGGGTCGCTCGAGTAGGCTTTGAAGAGAGCTGCCCCGGGGATCGTCGCTGCGAGCAGCGTGATGGCGTACATGTCCAGGGCCTGGGCTGCATAACTCGAGGTGTCGCCGCCCGCGATGGCGACTCGTCTGACACCGCCGTCGCGGACCAGGATGTTGAGCACGCGACCCAGACCCTTGCTCACGGTCTCGTTCGCCGCGATGAGGTCGAGGCCGGCTGCCGCAACGGCGGCGCGAAATGCGGCGATTGCAGGGTCCTCGGCGCCGTTGGCGGTGAAAAGCAGGGGATTCTCTCCCCTCCCGAGCGCCGCCCCGGCGAGGCCGCTGACTCTGTCGAGCTCCGCCTTCCAGGCCGGCGCCTCGACTGCTTTGCAGACGTCGACCCTGATCAGGGTGAAGCCGTGTTGCCCGGCCCATGCGATCTGTGCGCCGGTCATCGGCGAGCACGACCCGCAAACCGCCGCAGTCTGCCGCGGCCCGGCGGCGCCGACGGCAGGGGGCGTTGCGGACAGCATGCCGGCACGTCGAAAATATGCGGCAAGCGCGTAGGCGACACCTTGTGATCCCACCGCAAGGATGCGCTTGCCGCGTCGCTCCCAAATGAGCGCCCCGGCGTCCGCCAGCGAATTCTCATCGATGACATCGAGCGCGATGATGCGTTTCCCCGCGGCAAGCTGTGCGGCCAGCGCCTGCGCGCCCTGTCCGGACCGCAGCGAGACATAGTCCACCAGCCCGATCGGAATGGACGTCTGTTTGCCCAGGTGAATCCGTACGTCCGCCTCGTGCATGGGCGTCACGGGATGGCGACTCATGGTCGGGTGCCGGTCGAGGCGATGAACGGTCTCGTTCGCGCGCGCGAACAAGTTGCCGAAAAGCTGGTAGCGGCCGATCGCCGGCGCGGCAGTTAGAAAGGGTATCCAATCACCATCGAGATACGGCAGCCCCACCTCCAGCGCCGCCCCGATGGAGCCCACTTCGGGTGAGGAATCGAGTGTGGAGCAGATCTTGTACAGTGACACGGGCGCGCCGGACTGCGCCATGGCCCGATAGAAGCGGGGCAGGCTGTCCCGCATCCAGGCCGGTGTTTGCGCCCGCGCCACGCCCGCCATGCCGATGCCGCGATAGTCCGCAAACCTGGCTTTTTGCGGCGGCGTCGGTACGTCGAAAAACAGTACGGCCGGCAGCCCGGCCGCGGACATCGCCTCCATGACCGCGGAGGAGCCGGTGAAATCGTCGCCGTACCAGCATAGCAACGGCCCGGCGGGAAGGGACTCTGCGGCCATCACCCGTAGGCCTTCAGCGCCCGAGCGAGCTCATTGTGGCTGCGCGCGTATTCCGTGAGTGGGATGCCGCTGCGGGTGGCGGCGAACGCCTGCCTCAGGCTTTCCACGCCGGCTTTCGCACCGTCCGGATGCCCGAGGATCCCGCCACCGGCCGCGTAGATGAAATCGGCCGACTGCAATCCGGCGGCGGTGTCCGGGATCTGCGCCGCAGTCTGCCCGGATGAGAACACCGGCACGATGGTGCAGGGCCTGTCGGCCCAGATGGGCCGCAGGCACTCGCGCGCCGAGGCCATCACGCTCTCGTCCGACTCCGAGAATTTGTTCCTGAGCCCGTTGACGTGCATGTGATCGACGCCCGCGATGCGCCACAGCTTCTGCCAGGCCACATAGCTGAAGCCCAGGAGCGGATCGCGGCTCAGATAACCCCAGCCGTTGCGATGAGCGTGAATCGGCAGCCGCGAATGACGCGCGAGCGCGATGATCCCGACCATGCCGACGGAATGGATGCTCGCCATGACGCACGTGCCTCCCAGTGACACGACGAGATCGTGCCGCCGGCGCATCTGCTCGAGGTCGCCGGTCAGATTGAAGGCGAACATGACCTTCTTGCCGGTCCTGTCGGCGTGTCTCGCGATGGCGGCCATCACTGCGCGCGCGCGACTCTCGAACGGACACACCTGGCCGTCCGATTGCAATTCATCGTCCTTGATGAAATCGATTCCGGCCTCGCACAGCAGGGTGACGAGGCTCGCGGTATCTTCCGCGGTCATGCCGATGCTCGGCTTGACGATCGTTCCAATGATCGGACCATCCTGTACCCCGGTCAGTCTCCGGGTGCCTTCGACGCCGAATCTCGGACCCGCGTAGGCGTCGGCAAACGCGCGCGGCAGGCGCAGGTCCTGCAGGCGGAGTCCCGAGAACTGCTGCAGCTCGAAGAGATTGCCGGCCACCGTTGCCAACAGGTTCGGCAACGAGCAGCCGATATTGTCGAGCGGCCAGGATAGTGTCACCGCCGCACGCCTGATGACTCCGGAGCCGCTGCGTGGGCGTTTTGCACCGGGCAATGACGGCGCAGGAACGTCACCTAAGACGTCGAGCCGCACCACTCTGGCAGCGGACCGCGCTTTGAGCTCGGGCGTCTCTCCCGGCACCGCGACGAAGGTGCCACTGGATTGCTCGCCCGCCATGGCCTCGGCCGCTTCCATCGGGTCATACGCCGTCTCGATCAGATAATCGGCCTCTATCCTGGCCGAGCTCGCCGCATTCATGCCCCACTCCCAGTCTCGCCCTCCGGTTGATACGCGACCGGACTGTCTCTAATATTAGCACTGTCTCTATATTTGGGAAGTCGTCCCGCATTTCGGAGATTTCATGTGAGCCGGCACATACCTGTCACTGCCATCGCGCTGAGCCTGGGTTGTCTCGTCCTGGCCAGCGTCCCCGCCGACGCGCGCTATCACCCGGCGCCACCGGCCACGGCGGCGAACATGCACGTCGTGCGCCTGGATCCGGCACTCGACACCGTTCTGGCAAGGAACGTAGTGATCCGGCGGGTCGCGACCGGGTTCGACTTCACCGAAGGACCCATGTGGTATCTCGACAGGCTGTGGTTCTCGGACTGCCGCTCCGGCAATCTCTACACCATGACTGCCGCCGGCAGAGTGACGCTGGTGATGAAGAACGCCGGCGGGATATTCGCTCCCTTTCCGAACAATCAGGGTCCGGAAGCCATGGAGATCGCCCCGGACGGCACGATTCTGCTCGAGCAGCAGGGCAGCCGCAGCATCCAGGACCTGGACCCCATCACGCTGAAGATGGTGCCGCTGGTGACCGCGTATCACGGCAAGCGATTCAACAGCCCCAATGACATCGTCTATGCTCCCGACGGAACGCTCTGGTTCACCGATCCGCCGTTCGGGCTCATCGGCCAGAGCACCAGTCCCGACAAGGAGCTGGCCTGGAACGCGGTCTTCAGTTTCAAGAAGGGATGGCTGACACCCGCAATCACCGACCTCTTTACGCCGAACGGCATCGGATTCTCCCCGGACGGCAAGGTCCTCTACGTCTCGAACTACGAGCCGGACATGTTCGTTCGGGAATGGGACGTCGCCGCGGACGATACGCTGTCCAACCCCCGCTATCTGATCCGGTACCCCGGACCGCACGTGGAAGAGGCTCCTGACGGACTCAAAGTCGACTCGCGAGGCAACATCTGGACCACGGGTCCCGGTGGCATACGCATCATCAATCCCAGCGGTGTCGTCCTCGGACAGATCAAGCTGCCGGAGATTGCCGCGAACATTGCCTTCGCCGGCGCCGATCACCGCACGGTGTACATCGCGGCCTCGCACAGCATTTACGTGCTGCACAGCCTGATACCGGGCGAGGCACCCGTCTATTACCGCACTAAGCATCACCCCTGAGCTGATGGAGGGGATCGACGAAGATCCAGGCCACGGCACCCACGAGGCAGACGGCCGCCGTCACCGTAAAAGAGGCGGTCCACCCGAAAGATCGCGCAATGACGGGTGTCAGCGCGGCAGTGCACACGCCGCCGAGCTGACAGCCCATGTTCATGACGCCCGAGACCAGACCGGCGGAGCTGCCGCCGAAATCGGCGCTCAGCGCCCAGAACGCGCTCTGGGCGAGATACAAGGCCCCCGCCCCGCTTGCGAGCACCAGCGCGGCCACGCGCACGTCGGTGACGGTCGTGCCTGCCCAAACGAAAGCGCTTGCCAGCAGCAGGCTGATTCCCGCGACGCCGCAGCGCGCCACGCGCTTCCCGAGCACGGGAAGCAGCTTGTCGGAAATCCAGCCGCCCAGCATCGATCCGACAGTCATGGCCACGAACGGCAAGGTCGTATAGAGCGCGCTCGCTTTGAGATTCAGCCCGCGGACGTCCGACAGGTATTTGAAGAACCAGGTGAAGAATATGTAGGCGACGTACCCGTAACAGAAATAGCTCAGCGTCAGCACTCCGACCTGGCGATCGAGGATCACATCGAGCCAGCGCGCCGATGGCGTGGTCTGCGCGGCGCCAAGCGGCATCCCCGCCTGGATGTACGCCCGCTCGGCGGCACTCATCCGGCTCTGCTCGGCCGGGCTGTTGCGCACCAGCAGCAGCCATATCAGCCCGGCGCCCAGGCCGATGAGCGCGCAGATCCAGAACGCCGCGCGCCAACTCTCCCTGATCATGATGTAGGTCATCAGCAGCGGCGCGATGCTGCCGCCGAGGCCGACTCCCGCGAAGATGATACCGTTCGCAAAGCCGCGCTCCCGCGACGGAATCCAGTTGGCGACCAGACGGTTGCTCGCCGGAAAAATGATCGCCTCACCGATCCCGAGCAACAGCCGCACCGTCAGGATCAGCCCGAGAGCGCCGGCCGCGCCCGCGGGAATGGCGGGCAGGAGCGCGGTGAAGATGCTCCACCAGAGGATCGCGATGGCGATCGCGCGCGCGGCGCCGATGCGGTCGGCGATGCGCCCCGCCACCGGCTGGGTCAGCGCGTAACCGAGAATGAATGCGCTGAATACGCCCCCGAGCTGCACGTTGTCGAGGTGAAACTCCGCCTGTATGGCGGACGCAGCCATCGCGATGTTGTTGCGATCGAGGTAGGAGATCGCCGCGATCACGAAGGTCGCGAGCACTACTATCCAGCGCGCCATGCCGACCGGCCTCGAATCCGCAGCGTCCACAGCCGACCTCAATTGAAGAAAATGAGCCGGGCTCGGCGCTGCAGCGCGGCGGCATCCGTCCCCGGGACGGACTCGAGATCGGCCAGGCTGGTGAATTTCCGCTGCGCCCGTCTCCTGATGATCGCCCGCGCGACCCGGTCGGAAACGCCGAGCACGATCTCGAGCTCGTCCGCATCGGCATTGTTGACGCCGATGGTAGTCAGCGTGCGGTGCAGGCAGTCCATGACGTCCTCGAACTGCTGGTCGGTTCCCGTCGCACCGCGGTCTACCATTCCCTGGACGGTATCATGCCACTCGTCGTAACTCCTGGGAGTGTCCTGCAGGAGCTCGAGACTGTGGCAACGGCTGCAGACCATCTGCAGTGACCGCTGCTCCTGCGCGAGTGAGCGGCCGCCTTCGGCGCCCGCGGCTCTCGCGACGAGGGGGAAGCCACCCGCGAGCAGCCACGCAACGCCAAAGGCGGCAGCTGCACCAAAGCGAAATCCCGGCCCACCACTCTTCATGCGGCGCCGACCGGAGCTCACCGGCCGGGCTGAACCGGACCCAGGGTGACCGGCGCCGCGCCCGGCAGCGGCGTGACTCGAGGACCGACACCGTCCTCGAAGGCCGTCACATAGTCCCCGAACTGGTTCGCAAACTGATTCGACACCCGCTGCAGGTGGCCGTCGATGAATGTCATATCGAGCAGCTTCTCGCTGTACATCGGATGGCCGTACTCGTCACGCATCTGGCCGACGATCTTGTGAGTCTTGATGTCGATGATGTCCCCGGAGGAGGCGAACGCATACTTCGCATCGAGACCGAAGGTCATCCAGAAAGGACCCGCCCCCGTCGAATTGATCGTGTCGATCTCCCGCGGATGGTCGGTGTTCGAGAAGATGTGGATCTTGTTGAAGATGCCGTCGGCCACCCAGATCTCCTTGCCGTCGGGCGTTATCGCGATGCCGTGGCTGGGACAGCCGTGCGGTATGCGCGGGCGCGGATTGGCAAACCACTTCGCCCGCCAGGGAACGCTCGTGACTTCGACGGACTGGATGATCTTGCCGGTCTTGACGTCGGCGACGCGATATCCCAGGAAATTGTTGTTGTTGGCATAGATCCGGGTGGAGTCCTTGTTCAGCACGAATACCCGGATGTTGTCCGGGAAGCGGATGGTCCTGATGATCCTGCGCGTCTTGACGTCGGAGATCGTCATCACCTTGTTGTTCGGTGACATGAACGCCGTCTTGCCGTCCGCGCTCAGATTCAGGTTGTGCGAGTTCTGGCTCGCGGGAGCATGCAGGATCCCGATCAGCCTTCCGGTCGTGCCATCGACCTCGTACCAGTAGTCCTTCAGATCCCCGCCCACGACCACGATCCTGCCGTCGGGAGTGACCTGCGGCCGCTCGCAGCATTGACCGTCCAACGTCACCGACCAGACCATTTTATCGGTCGCGAGATCGATCGCGCCGAGGCGCCCGCGGGCGGCGACGTACATGAGATTGGTGACCGGGCTCGCGGCCACGCCGGATACCTGCTCCGGGCTCATGCTGGCGGCATAATTCCAGGTGGGTATCCGCTTCACGAAGATATAGCCGTTGTCGGGGTCGAGCACGATGACACCGACCCCGTTCAGCCAGCCCGGGCGCTCGAGGGAGCCGGGCATCACGACGTAGAGCAGGTGCCGATATCGCGGCCGGAAGCCGCCAGCCAGGTTCTCATGCTTCTGCGGCGCGGCAGCGGCTGCCGCTGCGGCCTGTGCAACCTGCGGTGAGGGCAGCTGCGCCGTGATGCACAGCGCCGCGAGGGGCAGCGCCGCAAGCAGCGAAGTCGGTTTCAGTCTCATGATCCAACCTTCCGGAAAAAGTGGTGGGCCGCCTTCACGCGACCAGGTACGGCTTCATGTAGTCACTGAGCACGCGGCGGATCTCCGCCTTCTCGGCCGCAGTGATCGGACCCGCCGGCGGATGCCTGGCGGCACCCGGCTTCGGCGGATTCGCCCGCATGGTGTCCTCCTCCGGGAAGACACCGCGGGCCACCAGCACGTAGTCGTTCGACCGCGGGATGGAGTTGAATGCCAGGAAGCGCCCGAACACCTCATACGCTTCCCGCCTGTGGCCGGCCAGGTGTAGGTCGTAGCAGCGCTGCAGCACATCCGCCATGCCGACGAACGGGCAGGTGCCGACGAACCCCTCGTCGAGCTCGGCGAAGAACGTGTAGCCGCCGTTGCCGGAGAAGTTCTCGAGCCGGCCGTGGGTTCCGGCCTGCAGCAGCGGTGCGCGCTGCAACGGATCTCCCGCCTCATCCTTGACGGCAATCACCGTCGGCACGGCTTCTGACAGCCGGATCAGGGATTCGACGGTCACCTTGCCCACCGCCTGCACCAGCAGTGGCAGATGAGATGCCGCTGCCAGAGCCTTGAAATAGGCAATGACATCCGCGTCGGATGCATTTGGCGGCGTCAGCGAGATAATGGCGTCTGCTCCCTTGGATGCGGCGTAGCGCGCGTATTCCGTTGACTTCTTGACGTTGAAGCCTACGGTCTGCACTCCGAGCACGACGGCGCCGCCACCCTTCACAGACAGAAGAGCATCAGCGCCCTGGTGCCACTCCCGCCGCGACAGGGTCTCCCAGCCGCTCGCGTTCTGCGGCCACGCCACGCCGGCGACCTTGCCCCGATTGAGGAACGTGCGCTGTGCCGCCATCGCCTGCGGGTCGAGCTTGCCGTCAGGCCGGCAGGGCGTCCAGGCGATCGGAAAGACTCCGGCCAGAGGCTTGCCGTTGGCCGATCGCGCCACCTTCCGCGGGCTCGCCGCACTGACACGGAGCGCCATCGCGCCGGCGACGGCACCTGCACCCATCAGAAAATCACGCCGATTGGTCACGCTGCTCTCTCCGCAACTGCTGGTGCATCGTTCCACATTGTACAATTCTCTTCCAAAATCGAAATCACTACTCCCCGCCCGCGAGTGTGAACGCCAGGATGTTCGAGCCGGCTGCAATCGCGACGTACTGGCGCCCGTCGATCGTGTAGGTCATGGGCGAGCCCTTGATGGCCTGATTGGCCTCGAAGTGCCACAGGTAGCTGCCGTCGCTCGCAGCGACGGCCGCGATGGCGCCGCTGGTCTCGCCGAAGAAAACCACGCCGCCCGCGGTGGCCATCGCCCCGGAGTAATTCAGGTCCGGAGCGCCGAGCAGAGGCGCCTGCCAGGCAATCCCGCCACCCTCCACACGGATGGCCCGCAGCACCTTCTTCGACGGATGCTGCGGATCGGTGATCCAGGTGTAGCCGCCGAGCTCGGCCTTGCGATAGATCGAGCAGTCTTCGACGCTCATCACGTAGTAAAGGCCTGTCGCAGCATCGTACGAGGTCGAGTACCAGTTGGCGGCGCCGCGAACGGCTGGACAGGTCTTCACGCCGCCGCGGGTGGTCTCGTTGGCCGGCAGCAGAATCGGACGGCCGTCCGCTGCGATTCCCTTCGCCCAGGTCAGATCGTCGACAAAGCGGGTCGCCTGCAGCAACTTGCCGTTGGTCCGATCGAGCACGTAGAAGAATCCGTTCCGATTGGCGTGCAGCAGGAGCTTGCGTGTGCGGCCATGGAATGCGGCGTCGACCAGCGCGAGCGGCTGCTCGGAGTCCCAGTCGTGCAGATCGTGCGGTGTGAATTGAAAGTACCAGCGCAGCTTGCCCGTCCTGGCATCGAGGGCGAGATCGCTTTCGGTGTACAAGTCATCGCCGAGCCGGCGGTCGCCGTCCGTGTCGGGGTACGGGTTGCCCACGGCCACATACAACAACCCGCTTTGCGGATCGTAGCTGCCGGTCGTCCAGGTAGCGCCCCCTTGCGGCGCCGGATCGCCATGCCAGGTGTCGTAGGTCGGATCTCCGGGCTTGGGCACGGTCCGGAAGCGCCACGCCTGCCGACCGCTCACCGGGTCGAACGCGGCGACGAATCCGCGGATGCCCTCATCCCCTCCCGAGACGCCCGCGATCACCAGGTTCCCCGCGACGAGTGGCGCGGAGGTGCCGCCGTATCGGCCGTGCGCGCCGGGATCCGGCATGTCAACGTCCCACAACAAGGCGCCCGTGACTCTCTGCAGGCAGATGAGGTGTGCGTTGTCCGTAATGAAGAACAGCCGCTCCCCGAGCACCGCCACGCCGCGTTGCGCCCCCTTGCTGGCATCGCTGGAAATAGTCGTGGCGTCGCTTCGCGGCCGCGAGTAACTCCAGATCTGGCTGCCGGTGCGCCCGTCCAGCGCATAGATCTGATTCGGCCCGGTGACGTACATGATGCCGCCGATCACCAACGGCGTCGTCTCGAGCGGCGCGTACGGCAGCGGACGCACCCACGCCGGCCGCAGCGAGGAGACGTTTCGGACGTTGATCTGCGTAAGCAGACTGAAGCGGTTGCCGTCTACGTTGCCGGAGTATGTCGGCCAATCACCGGGCTTCGGATCGAGGACGGCTGCAACCGCCGCGGGGCTGATGCTGCCCTGAGCGGCTCGATTCGGACCGACCGGAACACCGTTCTGCCGGCTGAGAAATGCAATGAGATCGCGAAACTCCGTAGCCGAGCCTCGAAACCCGGGCATCAGCGAATGCTTGTCGGGGGTGATCTGCCGATATTGCGTGTCGCTTAGCGGCAGCAGTCGCCCGTCGAAGGTCTGCAGATCGAGGCTGTGCTGGGTCTGGTTGCGGGCGAAGCCGCGCAACGATTTGCCGTCGCGCAATGCGACGGACACGACGCTCCATCCGGGTACGGTCCACGGCTGCGGTTGCCGGATTGCATCGCTGAGCTGGGCAAGCGTCATCACGCCCGCGATGCCGGAGAGATCCGGACCGTCAGTCCCCCCTAGCCCTTCGACGCTGTGACAATTGGCGCAGTGTCCGCGGCCGAAGAAGATGCGCCTGCCGTTCGCAACGTCGCCCGCCGGCTGCATGTGGAAAGCGTCCGCATTCAACGAGCGTACGTAAATCGCAAGCTGCTGAATGTCGGCAGGCGGCAGCGCGGCGAAGGCCGGCATGCCGCCACGACCATGCTCGATGATCGCAGCGATGTCATCGACGCTGAGTCCCCGCAGCACCTTGTTGCCGACCAGTGAGGGCGCACGATCGGTGCCTTCGGCATCGCTGCCGTGGCAGAGAGCGCACGTCTCGCCGAACCGCTGAGGTTGCGGCACGGCCGCCAGCTCGGCTCCGTGGACGGTTGCGGAGCCAGCGGCCAGTAGAGCGCAGACGGCGTAGAGCGCTGTCCGTGTGGAGGCTTTCTTGGACACGGATCAGAGCTAGTAGGTCAGGCGGCCACCCGAGCAATCGAAAGCGGCTCCGGTGGTGAACGAGCACTCGCGGCTCGCCATCCACACGATCATCGCGGCAACCTCCTCGACCCTGCCGAAGCGGCCGAGCGGAATCCGTGACAGCATGAAATCGATGTGCGATTGCAGCATCTGATCGAAGATAGGGGTCTGCACGGCGGCGGGTGCGATCGAGTTGGCACACACACCGGTGCGCACCAGCTCTTTGGCGAGGGATTTGGTCATGCAGATGACCGCCGCCTTGGAGCTCGAATAGGCCGATGCATTGGGATTGCCCTCCTTTCCGGCCACGGAGGCGACGTTGACGATCCGCCCGTAACCTCTCGCAACCATCGCTGGCACGATAGCGCGATTGACGAGGAATGTGCCGTTCACGTTGACGTCGATCACGCGGCGCCACTCGTCGACCGGATACTCGGCGAGCGGTACGTTCGGTCCCGTGATTCCGGCGCTGACGACCAGGACATCGATCGCCCCGAACTCGCGCAGCGTGGACTCAGTGGCCTCCGCGACCGACCCCTCGCTCGCCTGATCCATGATGACCTTGTGCGCGAACTCCGGCGCAACCGCATCGAGCGCCGGCTGCGAGATGTCCCAGGCACTGACCTTGGCCCCCTCCGCGGTGAGTCTGCGGGCCACGGCGAGTCCGATACCGGAAGCTGCACCCGTGACGACCGCGAATTGGCCGGTGAATCTCCCTGCAGTGCTCATGCGAAGCCCCCACCCACATATTGGAACGAACTCTTGTATTATGATATTAGAGATTCGGTAGCGGTGTATAATTTTTTTGCCGGCCCGGGACGGCGCAGTGGGCAACCGTGGCGGCGAGGCTCGATTCGGCGCAACCAGGGGCGCCGGGCCGGGGAAGACGCGGGTTCGAGAGCCGATCGGCGGTGTATCTTAAATATTGATTGTATATTGAACAATATGAGAGCTGACGGATGCCGCCGCTTGGCCGCGAGGGTGCACTATAATTTGTGGCCGGGGGGCACACGGCTGAAGGCAGGCAGGCGGCCCGCTGGCTCATGATGGAAGATTTATGACAAAACGATCGAAGAAAGGCATTGCACCGAGGAAAGATCCTGCGGAAGGGCAGACGGTGACGAAGTCCTCGATGGCAGGTACGCAGACGTTGGTCCGGGGGCTCGAAGTCATCGACGCGGTCGCAGGGGGCACTACTTCCCTGGACGACCTTGCCGGCACACTCGGACTGACGCGCAGCACCACTCATCGGCTGGCGTCGACGCTGGTCGAGCGTCGTTACCTCGAATTCACTCGCGGTCGCGGCTACGGACTCGGGTCAAAACTCCTGGAGCTCGGCCACCTGACCGCGGGCAAGATGGATCTGACGCGAGTCGCTCGCCCCTATCTCGAGGAGCTGTCCACCAGTACCGGAGACGCGGTGCACCTCGGCGTGCTCGATGGCTCGCGAGCTCTCTATCTGGACAAGATCCAGGGCAGCCGCCGGGTGGAAGTGAGCTCGCGGATCGGAGAGCGCCAACCGCTGCGCTCGACCGGTCTCGGCAAGGCGCTGATCCTCGACGCCGACGATAAGCAGTGGCGCGAGTATTACGACTACGAGGCCCGCCTCGGCGCCGGGTACGACGTTCCGCTGGAGTCATGGCTCGCCCGCATGCGGGAATACTCGTCCCTCGGCTACGCCTTCGACCTCGAGGAGAACGAGGATCGAATCCGATGCGTCGCCGCCCCCATCAGAGGCGTCAATGGGCGCATCACGGCCGCGATAAGCGTTTCGAGCGCCGCCCAGTATATGGACGACCTGCGCATGCGCGGATTGTCATTTCAGGTACGCGATGTAGCCGAGCGTATCAGCACGGCGCTCGGATACAACCCCAGCACGGCAGGCCGGACGGTCGCAACGCCCAAACCGACCGCGGAGCGTGCCGCCGGCAAGGCCGCGAGTCACACCGCTGCGGCGACGAACACCTCGACCGCCTCGCGCTAGGCTCCCCCGCAGCTAGACGATGCCACTGCGTGCACCGCCGACTGCGGGCCGCTGCTCTGCCATCGCCTGTCGGTAGCCGCTGCCACGGTATGTCGAGATCGGATCGATTGCCGCGCCACGGGATTGCCGTGCCGTGGCGAGAATCGGCGCGACATCCGTGGTGAAGGCGCGCTTCAGCGCCTGCGCCGCTCCCAGCACATCATTCTGCTCCTGCAGCCGCGCCAGCTCCTCGCGATCGACCAACAGCGCCTGCGCGTAGGCCCGCTGCAGCTCGATGGCGCTCGCCATGAGGCTCTCGATGGGGTCGGTGACGTTGTGCGACTGATCGAGCATGTGCGCCAGCGCGAGGGGCATGCGGCGGTGGGTTGCATCGACCAGCTCGTTGAAGATCAGGAACAGCCGATAAGGCTCTATCGAGCCGGCGTCGAGATCGTCATCGCCGTATTTCGAGTCGTTGAAGTGGAAACCGCCGAGCCTGCCGGCGTGAATCAGCCGCGCGACGATCATCTCGATGTTGACGTGCGGCGCGTGATGGCCGAGATCCACCAGGCAGAAAGCCTTTGGTCCCAGCGCCTGGGCCGCCAGCAGCGAGCTGCCCCAGTCCTGGATGACCGTGGCGTAGAAGGCCGGCTCGTACATCTTGTGCTCGAGCAGCAGCCGCCAATCCGGCGGCAGCGCCGCGTAGATGCGGCCGGCCGAGTCGAGGTAGCGCTCGAAGGCCCGTGCCAGATGTTGCTGGCCGGGGAAATTCGCGCCATCGCCGATCCACAGGGTCAGGGCCTTCGAGCCCAGCCGCTCGCCGACGCGGATGACCTCGAGATTGTGCGCGATCGCCTGCGCGCGCACGGCGGCGTCCGTGTGGGTCAGGCTGCCGAACTTGTAGGAGTGGCTCTGCCCGCGCTGATCCTGAAAGGTATTGGAATTGACGGCGTCGAAGCCGAGACCGCGCGCGGCCGCGTAGGCTTTCAGCTCCGCATAATCCTCAGCCTTGTCCCAGGGCAGATGCAGCGAGACCGTCGGTGTTGCCGCGGTCAACGCCTGGATCACCGCGCAGTCGTCCAGCTTCTCGTGGATGTTGCGCGGCTCACCCGGCCCGGGGAAGCGCGCGAAGCGCGTGCCGCCCGTGCCGACTCCCCACGAGGGAATCGCCACGCCGAAGGCCGCAACGGCCCGCACGACGGAGTCGATGACTACCCCGCGGCGCGCGAGCTGGCCGCCGAGCGCCGCGTAGTCGGACTCGAGATCGCCCAGTAATGGCAGATTGCTCCGCCGGATGTAGTCCGCGTCCCGCAGGTTCGCTTCAAGGTGCATACCGCCCCCATTCGATGAAGTTCAGCGCGGGAAAGCCACCGCATTGCCCGCATCGACGTTGATGATGTTACCCGTCGACTTGGCGGCGCGCTCGGAGGCCAGGAAAGCAACCGCTTCGGCGACATCCTCGGGATACACGCTGCGCTTCAGCAGGCTGCGCTCGCGGTAGACCGCCTCCAGTCCCTCGGGAGTGGTCCTGTTCTGGCGGGCACGCTGCGCCGCCCACTCGCCCTGCCATATCCGCGAGCCGCGCAGCACGGCATCGGGATTGACGACGTTGACTCGAATGCCGGCCGGCGCGCACTCGAGCGCGAGGCAGCGCGCCAGATGCAGCTCGGCGGCCTTGGCGGTGCAGTAGGCCGCGGCGCCCGGCGAGGCGGCGAGCCCATTCTTGGAGCCGATGAAGACGATGGCGCCGCCGAGATTCTGCGCCTTGAGGAGCAGCACCGCCTGGCGCGAGATCAGAAAATAGCCGGTCGCGAGCACGCCGATGTTGCGGTTCCAGAGCGCCATCGAAGTCTCCTCGATGGGCGCCGCCGAGGCGATGCCGGCATTGGAGATGCAGATGTCGACGCCGCCATAACTCCAGGCGGCATCGCGATAGAGCGCCGCCACCGCCTCCTCGTCCGTCACATCCACCCAGAATGCCGCGGCGCAGTCCCGTCCGTACTGCTTGTGCAGCGCCTCAGCGGCGGTGGCCAACGCGGCGCGATCGAGATCCGCGAGCACGACACAGGCACCCTCCTCGATCAGGCGGCGCGCGCTCGCCAGACCGATGCCACCCGCGGCGCCGGTAATCAGCGCCACCCGGCCGGCGAGCGGTTTGGGCGGCGGCAGACGCCGCAGCTTGGCTTCCTCGAGCGCCCAGTACTCGATGTCGAAAGCTTCCTGCTCCGGCAGGCCGCGATAACTCGAGACGCCCTCCGCCTCGCGCATGACATTGATGGCGTTGACATAGAACTCGGCCGCGATCCGCGCCGTCGCCTTGTCGGCCGCAAAGGTGATCATGCCGACACCCGGGATGAGATACACCACCGGATTGGCATCCCGCTGCGCGGGCGAGCCCGGCCGCCGGCAGCGCTCGTAATAGGCCCCGTACTCCTCGCGGTACTTCGCGATGGCCGCGGGCAGACTGGCCGTGAGCGTCTCCACACTGTTGCTGCCGGCATCATGCGGCAGCAACAGCGGGCGGATCTTGGTGCGCAGGAAGTGATCGGGGCAGGAAGTGCCGATCGCGGCCAGGCGCTCGCAGTGCTCGCTGCCCACGAATTGCAACACCGCTTCGCTGTCGTCGAAGTGACCCACCTTGCGCGCCGTGGTCGAGATCAGCCCGCGGATGCGCGGCATGAGGGCCGCCGCGATCTCGCGCCGCCGGGAAGCAGGCAGGCTCGCATGGAGTTGCCGCCCCAGTCCCGGGCTGCCGGCGTTCTTCTCGGCGAGCCACGCGATGGCGCGATTGATCACCTCCAGCGTGTTGCAATAGCACTGCTCCGCGGTCTTTCCCCAGGTGAAGAGGCCATGCGCCTCCAAGAGGACGCCCTTGGCATCCGGGTGTTGGCGCACGAACTCGCCCAGCCGCAGCGCGAGCTCGAAGCCAGGCCGCAGCCACGGCAGCCAGCCCACCTCGCCGTGCCAGACCTGGCGCGTCAGGCCTTTGCTGTCGCTCGATGCCGCAATCGCGATGACGGCGTCCGGATGCATGTGATCGACATGCGGCCGATCTATCAGGCCATGCAGCGGCGTGTCGATGCTCGGCGCCCGAGCGTTGAGATTGAACGTGCAGTGCGGGTAGAGACCCACCATGCGGTCCTCGTCGTCCGGACCGCGGTAGCTCGAGCGCAACGACAGCAGCTTCTCGAGATAGAGCGTCGCGAAACCGTCGAGACCCATGGTGCCGAGATCGCCGCCGGAGCCCTTGACCCAGAGCACTTCGACCTCCTCGCCGGTGAGCGGGTCGGGCATGCGCAGCTTGGCGGAGGTGTTGCCGCCGCCGAAATTCGTCACCCGCTTGTCGGCGCCCAGCAGGTGCGACCGATAGAGGAGCAGCTCTTGCGGGCTCATGGCCGCGGCCTTCCCTTCGTCCCAGCGGTTCTCGATCAGGAGGGCGGTCCGATGCTCGGTGTGCGTGCTCATGAGGTCAATTGTCGTGCACGATCTATCATTGTCAAGCATTTTCGATCATAATCGATCAGTCCTACGGTATGGGTGGTCCCGCAAATGCTCGAGGCTGAAAGACGCCGCATGATCCTGAAGCTCCTGCAGGAGCGCTCCGTCGTGTCAGTCCCGCAGCTGGTGGAGATATTCGGCGTCTCGGAAGCCACTGCACGCCGCGACATTGCCGCCCTGGCCGACGAAGGCAAGCTGCGGCGGGTCTGGGGCGGGGCCGAGTCTCTGACACCGCACCACGAGACCCATCTTGCCGGCCGGCCCTTCGCCATGAACCTCGGGATCGCCGCCGCGCAGAAGTCCGCCATCGCGCGCGCCGCCGCCGCGCTCATCCAGGATGGTGAGAGCATCATCATCAACGGCGGTACGACCACCTACGGCCTGATCGAGCATCTCGCCGACCGGCAGCTCGACATCCTGACCAACTCGCTGCCGATCGTCATCACACTGCTCGCGACCGGCCGCAACCGTGTGACAATGCCCGGCGGCACGCTCTACCGCGAGCAAAACATCGTGCTCAGTCCCTACGACAACGATGCGATCGGCCATTTCTGGGGCCACAAGCTCTTCACCGGCTGCCACGGTCTCAACCGCTTCGGCCTGATGGAGACCGATCCGCTGTTGGTCCAAGCGCAGCTCAAGCTCCTCGGCCGCGCCGAGCAGGTCATCGTGCTCGCGGACAGCCGCAAGCTCCGCCAGCGCTCCTCGATGGTGGTCGCGGGACTCGAGCGCATCCAAACCTTCATCACCGACACCGGTGCGACCGAGGAGGACCTCGAGCCGCTGCGCAATGCCGGCATACAGGTGATCACCGTCGACGCGCAGGCGAGCGCGGACGCCGCGGCGGACAGCAAGCGGGTGGCTCTGCGCCCGCGGGCACGCCAGTAACGGCTGCGATCAGGACAGCCGTGACGAGCGACCTGCTGGGCATCGTCGATATTGGCAAGACGCACGCGCGTTTCTTCATCGCGGAGGCGGGCGCAGGTGTAGTCAGCACCAGCCGCCGCGAGCTCGAGAGCCGCGACGATTCCGCGGTCGTCCGTCAGTTGGATATTCGGGGCATCGAGGAGTGGCTGATCGATACCCTGCGGAGCCATCCCTATCGGGAACGCATTCGCACGCTCGTCCCGATCGCGCACGGCGCGGCCGCGGTACTGATCGATGACGCGGCAAACGTGCTCGTCGCGCCCGACTATGAGGACTCCCGCTTCGAGTCGGTAGCCGAGGCATACCGGCCATTGCGCGATCCGTTCGAGCTCAGCTACTCGCCCTTTCTGCCGTTGGGACTCAACCTCGGGCGACAGCTCTTCTATCTCGAGAGCCGCGCGCCCGACCTCCTCGCCCGGGCGCACCAACTCCTTCTCTATCCTCAATACTGGGCGTGGCGCTTCAGCGGCGTGGCTGCAAGCGAGCTCACTTCGCTCGGCTGTCACAGCGATCTCTGGCGCCCTTTGACGGGTCATCCTACGGACCTGGCCGTCTCCCGAGGGTGGGCGCCGCTGTTACCGCCGCTGCGCGCAGCGGGCGATATCCTGGGGCCGGTCTCGGCACAACTGGCAGCCGTGACCGGCCTCAGCCGCGATTGTCAGGTACTGACGGGCCTGCACGACTCGAATGCCTCGTTCCTGGCGCATCTTGCCGAGCGCCACGCCGGCCCTTTCGCCCTGGTATCGAGCGGCACGTGGACTGTCGTCATGGCCCGCGGCGCCAGTCTGCAGCACGTGCGCGAGCCGCTGGATATGCTCGTCAACGTCGATGCGACGGGCAGTCCCGTCGTAACCGCCCGCTTCATGGGCGGTCGCGAGTACGAAGTCATTGCGGGTCCCTCCGGCCTGCAGGTGCTGCCGTCCCACGATGATCTGGCCGCGGTCATCGCGATCCGTGCGCTGGCGTTACCCTCCTTCTCCCGGGCCGGTGGCCCGTTCGCGAGCGTAGCCGGCCGACTCATTGTCGCCGAGCGCCTCAGCCCGCCGCAGCTCGCGGCACTCGCCACTCTCTATGTCGCGCTGATGAGCGACTACGTCCTCGACCTGATTGGATTCGACGGCGACGTCTTCGTCGATGGCCCGCTCGCGCAAAATGCCGTCTATCTCGATCTGCTCGCGGCACTGCGCCCCGGCCGGAATATCCACGCGAGTCGGGGCAGCGCCGCGGTTGCTGCCGCGGCCCAGCTTTGTGGCGTCGCTCCCTCCGGTCGCGAATACGCCTCGCCGCCGGGCAGGCTCGACCCGCTCCGGCTCGCGGACTACCGCTCGATGTGGCGCGATGCGGTGGCGGAGCACTGCCGTACTGGCACCTTGCCGGGCGGCCCTCCTTAGTCGACCTGGCTCCGGACGTGTTAAGCTCCGGCGCGTCGCTCCAACTTTTACATGGCCGGGCGGTGATCCCCGCGAAGGCCGAGGCGACGAATGAACCTGCTGATCCGGTTAAACGTGGTGTTCGTCATCGCCTTCGTGGTGGTGGGCGTCGTCGCGTATGAGGTTTGCGCCTCTCTACAGCAGGCGGATGCCCGGCGGGAGGTGCTGACCACAGCGGGGCTCATGCTCGACAGCGCGCTCGCGAGCCGCGCGTACACGGCCGATGAGATCGACCCGCTGCTCGAAGCTCACATGCAGGGTTCCTTTCCGCCCCAGGTCATCCCCTTCTATGCAGCCACCCAGACGTTCAACAATCTGCGCAAGCTGCACCCGGCCTTCACCTATAAGGAATCGACGCTGAACCCCACCAATCCGCGCGATCGGGCCACGGATTGGGAGGCGGACATCATCGATCAGTTCCGCAACCACCCGAATTCCACCCAGATGGAGGGCGAGCGCGCCACGCCCATGGGCCGATCGCTCTATCTGGCGCGGCCCATCCGCGCCCAGCCGGAATGCCTCGCGTGCCACGGCCTGGCGACCGCTGCGCCCGCGACGCTCATTGCGCGCTACGGCCATGACAATGGCTTCGGCTGGCAGCCGAACGAGGTCATCGGCGCCCAAATCGTGTCGGTCCCCTTCTCGGACGCCGCGTACGGCGCCCAGCGTCTTTTCTCCGGCGTCACGGCGGTCATAGTGGCGGTGTTGGTCGCATTGCTGGTCATCGTCAATGCCACGGTATACTGGATGGTGCTACGCCCCCTGCGGCAGATGACCCGGCACGCGGACGCGGTGAGCCTCGGTCAGGCAACAGGGGTGACTTTCACGGGCGGGAATGATGAGATCGGGGCACTCGGGGAGGCTTTCGAGCGCATGCGCAAGAGCCTGGACAAGGCGATGAAGATGATCGGAGGCTCGGGCCGTGGCGCGTGACATCTTCATCAGCTATTCGCAGCCGGACCGCGACTGCGCCAACGAGCTGACACATCACCTGGAGGCGAGCGGCTTCAGTGTGTGGATCGCGCCGCGGGACGTCTCTCCCGCCGCGGAGTGGGCCGCGGAAATCATCGATGCGATTTCCGCCGCGAAGGTGATGCTCCTCATCTTTTCCTCGAGCAGCAACATATCACCGCAGGTGCGGCGCGAGGTCGAGCGCGCCGTTCACAAGGACCTGCGCATCCTCCCGTTTCGAATCGAGGACGTGCTGCCGTCCCGGAGCCTGGAATACTTCCTGAGCGCGCAGCACTGGCTCGACGGCTTCCCGCCGCCGCGCGACCTTCATTACGAGCGACTCTGCGGATGCCTCCGCCAGTGGATACCGGCCGCGGCGCCCGGGCAGGCCTCCCGAGCCGAGGCTGCTGCTGCGTCCGCCCCGCCGCCAGCCGCTGAGGCGAGATCCAACGGCGGAGTCATACATGGCTTTCGCGTCTCGGCCGAACAGCGGCGCGAGCTCGAGACACGGCTCGCCCGCATTCTGGGGCCAATTGCTGGCATCCTGATCGACCGCATGGCCGTCGGCGCCGCTGATTGCGCCGAGCTCGAGCGCCGCCTCGCTGCGGAGCTCGACTCCGACGACCGGCGACGCTTTCTCCAAGCCCGACAGTGATCGCGACGCCTGCCGAAAAAAGTACCGCGGCTTTGGAGGCTGGTGTCGGGACGGTGGCACCGGACGGCCGGCTGCCGATCGTCATTGGCGTAACCGGACACCGACACCTTCGCCCCGCCGACGTGCCCAAGTATCGCGAGCACGTTTGCGAGCTCTTTACGGATCTGCGTCGGCGTTATCCGTCGACGCCCCTGAGGATCGTCACCGCGCTCGCGGAAGGCGCCGACCGCCTGGTCGCGGAAGTCGCGCTCGAGGGAGGGCATGAGCTGCTCGTGCCGCTGCCGCTCGAGCCGGCGGATTACGAGCACGACTTCCCCGAGACCGCCGCGGAGTTCCACTCCATCCTGAGCCGCGTTCCGCCGCAGCACGTGTTCGTGTTACCGCGGGACGATGGTTCCGACGCCGCCCTACCGACGCCCCAGGACCAGCGGGAGAAGCGCTACCGCGCCGTTGGCATGCTCCTCGCGCAACACACCCACCTGTTGCTCGCGCTCTGGGACGGTCGGCCCACCGACTCGAACGCGGGAACCGCCGCGGTCGTGCGCATGAAGCTCGACGGGCCCTCGGGCTTGCCCGAGGCCGGCCTGCGGCCGCTCGATGCGGAGGACGGCGGCCCCGTCTATCACATTCACGCGTTGCGCGCCGGCGTGCCGGCCGAGCACGCCCTGAACGAGCCCGAATGGATGTTTCCCCAGGAGGGCGACCAGGCACTGTTCCATACCCTGTGCAGCCGCATCGAGCGATTCAACAGCGAGCCCCTGCGCCGCTCGCTCGCCTCGAGTCTGCCCGAGGCGGCTCGAACGCTGCTGCCCGACATCGATTCCCGCTCCGCGGGCGGCCGGACTCTGGCGTACGCGTTCGCGGCCGCCGACCTGTTGGCGCGCCACTATCAAAGAATCACCCGGGTGATGCTGCGGCTCACCCTGGCATGCGCGGCAACGCTCGCCCTCATCTTCGAGCTCTACGCGGAGATCATGCACTCGCGCTTGCTGCCTGCGGCCTATCTCGCCACGTTCGCATCGCTGACGGTCATCCTGCTGTGGCAGGGCCGGCGCGACGTACAGGGCCGGTATCTCGACTATCGTGCGCTCGCCGAAGGCCTGCGGGTGCAGTTCTACTGGCGACTCGCCGGACTCCACGACAGCGCCTCGTCCTCCTACCTGCGCAAGCAGGCCGATGAGCTGCGCTGGATCCGTGAGGCGTTGCGGGCCGCGGCAGCGCTGCCGCCCCCGGACACGGCGCACCCGGAGCTTGCGATCGATCACTGGGTGGGCGGCCAGGCCGACTATTATGCCGACCGTGCGCACTCGCACCGCCACCGGCTGCACGTGCTCGAGCGCCGCTCGCGATTCTTTCTCGGCGCCGGCCTGATCGCCACCTCGCTCCTGGTGGTGTTTTGGGGCCAGCTCGAGACGCTGCCCGCGTGGCACCGCTGGATCGTGGTGCTGATGGGGTTCGCGCCCATCGGCGCCGCGCTCTGGGAGACCTATGCCGAGCGGCTCGGCCTGCGGACTCAGGTCAATCAGTACGCCCGCTTCGCGGGCATCTTCCGGCGCGCCCAGCGTTTCGCGGAGCGCCTCGAGAGCCATCCGGGACGACATGACAGGCATCACGCGCTCATCGCGCTGCTGCGCGAGCTCGGTCGCGAGGCGCTGATGGAGAACGGCGATTGGGTGTTACTGCTGCGCGAGCGGCCGATCGTTCTGCCCAAGGGCTGAGGCGGCTCATTCATGCACGGGACCACGCCGCCGCCTCCTCGCGCGCGATTGCTCGTGCTCTTGCTCGGCCTGCTTGCGTCTGCCGGTGCACGAGCGGCCCCACTCGTGGCCGCCCGGCACGGTGACTTCGCGCATTACACCTTTGCGCTGACGTGGCAGCCGGGATTCTGCGGCACCGATGGCGGCTGTCTGCCCGAGCAGCCGCACACCGTCCTGATCGGGCTGCATGGCCTCTGGGCGTCGCGGCCGCAATCGCTGATCCGCCGTGGCATCAGCGCGCCGCAATGGTGGCGTCGCGGCTGCGACTACTACCACCACAGCGACAGCGCGCCGCGACTGACGCCGGCAACGCTGCTGAGCCTGGATGCCGTCATGCCGCGCCTCAAGGACAGTCTGCTGACGCATGAATACGACAAGCACGTGCAGTGCTTCGGTTTCGACCCGCAGACATTCTTCCAAACCGAGCTGCGCATGCGCCGCGAGGTGACCGACAGCGCCTTCGGCCGCTACCTGACCGTGACGGCCAGAGGCCACCAGATCAGGCGTGCGGACCTGATTCGGGCCTTCACCCGCGACTTCGGTACGAATCAGTCTGCGGCGCTGCAGCTACGCTGCGGACGCACCGGGCAGCGACGGGTGGTCCTGACGCAACTGTGGATCACACTATATAGAGATGCGCTGCCGCGCTTCCCGCGCGACGACTCCTTCATGAATGCGCCGATCGCGCAGGATAACTGCCCGGCACGCTTCCTGGTCCCCGACTGGCAATGATTCGCAGGCCGAGATAATAAATGAGCGTCACGATCAGCGCCGAGCAGACCTGCCAGGGTATGAAATGGACCGCGGCTTGCGGCAACAGGTCCTCCAGCTGACCGAGAGCCACCCCGACGATCAACATCGTGATGGCCCACGGAGCCGGCCATGAGAACCACTCCGCGAGACGCGTCGCTCGCTTGTAAAACGAGGACACGGAATCCGCGTAATAGCGGCCGTGGAACCAGTCCACGACCAGGATGAAGCTGAACGGGAACAGGAGCGAGCCCAGCAGCGTCAGAAAGCCTTCGATGACGGCAAGCATGCCGAGGATCGCCAGAATGGTGGCGAAAACTCCCAGCATGATCACCACCGCCGGCTGCAGCATGCGATGCGACTTCTCGCCTGCGACATTGATGACCGCGAGCAGGCTGGTGGCGGCGGGATAGAGATTCATCGCGTTGCAATGAGCGATGGCGAGAATCACCCCGATGGCGGCTATCTCGCCCCACACGGGCAGGCTCCTGGCGAGCATGGCCACGTTCCAATCGCCGGTCATCTGCAGCGTGATCAGGCCCAGCGCCCCCATGATCAGCACGGCCGCCATGACACCGACGCTCGGATTCAGGAGATAAAGCGCGCGGTCGCGCGTGCTCTCGGCGGCATGCGGCGGCGGACAGAAGCGGCTGACCGTCGGAAAGATATAGGCCCACGCCAACAGGCTGAAGCTCAGGATGAGATCGATGTCCTTGCCCCAGGCGACCGGTCCTTTCTGCGCCGGCATCGCCAAGGGATAGCGGCTGAAGAGGAAGTACGACAGGACGGCATAGCACAGCAGAAACACCAGCGCCGTGTAGTTGTAGAATTTCTCCAGCACCTCCATGCCAAAAAACACCAACGCAATCTGCACGACGCCCAGGATCACGTACCACATCACGCCGTATCCGGGGAATATCGTGCCGAGGATTTCCCCGCCGACGTCGGTATTGAGTCCAAACCATCCGGCGCCCACGATCGTATAGAGCACCGCGAGCAGCGTCGCCCCGGCCACGCCATAGGTCCGGCGAGCCATCACCATGGAGATGACCGGCACCTGACGACCCATGTGGGACAGGAGCATGGACGGTACCAGCCCGACCAGCAGGGCGAGCACATTGAGCCAGGTGAAGTTCCACAGGCCCGTGCCCTTCAATACCAGGCCGATCACCGGTGTCGTTGCCGACGCCGACGCCAGCCCCCAGATGACGAACAGCGAGCCCGGTCGCATGGTGCGCTCCGAGTCCGGGACCGGCGCCACCCCCAGCGTCTCGAAACCGTCCGCTGCCGTCATTTGAGCCGCGACGCGGCAAAGCCGTTGGGCAACAGCTCCGACACGGTCCAGCAGTGCGACTGCCCGGGCGCGTCGCAGTAGACAGGGACGTCGGGCCCCGCGAATTCCGCCAACACCTGCCGGCAGGCGCCGCAGGGTGACAGCAGATCCGCGTCGCTGCCCGTGACGGCCAGCGCGGTGATCCGGCGGGCCCCGGCCGCAACGGCGGAAAATATCGCCACGCGCTCGGCGCACACGCTCAATCCATAAGAGATGTTTTCCACGTTGACGCCGGTGAACACCCGACCCTGATCGTCGACGACGGCTGCCGCGACGTGGAAGCGGGAGTAAGGCGCGTAAGCCCGATCGAGGCACTCCCGGGCACGCGCGATGAGAGGATTCGGATCGGTCGCCATGCAGCGCTACTCGGCCGCCGTCAGCCGCCCGTAGAGGTCCGGCCTGCGGTCGCGGAAGAACTGCCACCGGTCGCGCACCTCGTGCACCATCCCCATGTCCATGTCGTGCACCAGCAACTCGTCCTTGTCGCGGCTTGCGGTCGCCTCGATCTGCCCCCGGGGGTTGACGAAGTAACTCTGGCCGTAGAACTCGCCGATGTCCCACGGCTGCTCTCGGCCGACGCGGTTGATGGCGCCGATCCAGTAGCCGTTGGCAGCGGCGGCGGCCGGCTGCTCCAGCTTCCACAGGTACTCCGACAGTCCGGCGACCGTCGCCGAGGGATTGACGATGTACTCGGCGCCGTTCAGAGCCAGCGCACGCCAGCCTTCCGGGAAGTGCCGGTCGTAGCAGATATAGACACCGAGCTTGCAATAGCGCGTCTTGAACACCGGCCACTGCGAAGCGCCGGGCTTGAAGAAGAACTTCTCCCAGAATCCCGACACCTGCGGAATGTGGGTCTTGCGGTACTTTCCGAGGTAACTGCCATCGGCGTCGATGACCGCCGCCGTGTTGTAATAGATGCCGGCAACCGGGTCGGCCTCGTAGACCGGCGCCACGATCACCATCCGGTGCTTGCGCGCATGGCCCTGCATCTCCTCGGTCGTCGGGCCGGGAACCGGCTCGGCCGCCGCGTACCACTTGGTGTCCTGACTGGGACAGAAGTATGGCTGGGTGAAGACCTCCTGGAAGCACAGCACCTGCACTCCGCGCGCGCCGGCCTGCTCGATCAGCGGGCGATGCGCCTCCAGCATCGCCTGGCGGATCTTCGCCGGCGATTGATCGGTGGGCGCCTTGAGAGCCATTTGTATCAGTCCGCCACGCAACGTCGTCATCAGTTCTTCTCCCGTCAACGCATCACGGCCGTGGGTTTCGCCAGCCGCGCCTTGCGCCCCAGCGCCGCGAATACCGGCGCGAACGCCGGACGCTTGACATACCGGCCGGCGCCGCGCTCTGCTCGTAGATCACCGCGCGCGTACACCAGCTTGCCTTGACTCACCGTGTGAGTCGGGACCCCTGTCACCGTCCGGCCTTCGAAAACGTTATAGTCGACGCGAGAGTGCTGTGTCTTTGCCGAAAGCGTGCGCGTGGCCTCGGGATCCCACAGGACGAGATCGGCGTCGGAGCCGGATGCGATGACACCCTTGCGCGGATAGATGTTGAAAATCTTAGCCGCATTCGCCGAGGTGACCGCGACGAATTCGCTGCACGTCAGCCGTCCGGTGTTTACGCCCGCATCCCACACTACCATCATGCGCTCCTCGATGCCGCCGCAACCGTTGGGGATCTTGCGGAAATCATCGCGGCCCGCCGCCTTCTGCGGCGCACAGAACGTGCAGTGGTCGGTTGCCGTCGTCTGCAGGCTGCCCGCCTGCAGACTGCGCCAGAGGGCCTCCTGGTGTCGCTTTTCCCTGAATGGTGGGCTCATCACGTGCGCTGCGGCTGCCGCGAACTCGGGGTTGCGGTATACGCTCTCGTCGAGCGTCAGGTGACCGGCCAGCACCTCGCCGAAGACCCTTTGGCCGCGTGCGCGCGCGCGTGCGATAGCTTCCGCCGACTCTGCGCACGAGACGTGCACCACGTAGAGCGGCACCTGCAGCACATCGGCGATGGCGATCGCTCGCTGTGCAGCCTCGGCTTCCACCGCCGGCGGACGCGACAGCGGATGGCCTTCCGGACCGCTGATGCCCTGCTCCATGATCTGTTTCTGGAGCTGAAAGACCAACTCTCCGTTCTCGGCGTGCACCGTCGGCATCGCTCCGAGCTCGAGCGCGCGCCGGAAGCTGTTCACCAGCGTCTCGTCATCCGCCATGATGGCGTTCTTGTACGCCATGAAGTGCTTGAAGCTATTGACGCCTTCCTCCTGGACGAGCGTACCCATGTCCGCGTGCACTTGCTCCGACCACCACGTGACGGCCACGTGGAAGCCATGGTCAGCCGCAGCCTTCTGCGCCCAGTCGCGCCACTTGCGATAGGCCGCGAGCAGCGGCTCCTTCGGATCGGGAATCACGAAATCGATGATGCAGGTGGTGCCGCCGGCCAGACCTGCAGCCGTGCCGCTGTAGAAGTCGTCGACCGCCACCGTGCCCATGAAGGGGAGCTGCATGTGCGTGTGCGGATCGATTCCTCCCGGCAAAACCAACTGGCTGCCAGCGTCCAACACCTGAACACCAGTCGGCGCCTCGAGGTTTTCTCCGACATCGGCGATTACACCTTGCGCGCACAACACGTCGGCCCGCCGAGCGCAGTCGGCATTGACGACCGTACCGCCCCGAATCAGCAATCCGTCCATCGCAGTCTCCTCGTCATGTCAGCCCGCACCCCCGCAGAACGAGCGACACGACGTGCTGCGTGGCTCTCGCCTGCGCCTCGGCGTCGAGGGACGCGCGGCCGAGCACGGCGCAGATCTGCACCTCGAAGTCGGCATAAGTCTGCGTGGCGGCCCAGATGGTGAAGAACAGATGCATGCTGTCGAGTCGCGCCATGCGTCCCTCGGCAATCCACTGGTCGATGACCGCCGCCTTGCGCCGCATCAGCGGACGCAGCTTTCGAACCAGCGTGCCGTGCAACTCAGGCGCGCCGTGCAACAGCTCATTGGCCCATACCCGCGAGGCGAATGGCCGCGCGAAGGACAGGCGCATCTTTTCGCGGATGTAGCGCTCGAGTGCCGCTCGCGGCTCGGCATCCGCGACGATGCTGTCCGCCGGCTCGAGCCATTCGCGCAGAGTCTGCTCGAGGACGGCCTGGTAGAGGGCTTTCTTGCTGCCGAAATAGTAGTGCAGGTTGGGCTTCGGCAAGCCGGCCGCCATGGCGATGGCGGCCATGGTGGCGCCCCCGAAGCCGGCGCCCGCGAAGACACGCTCGGCCGCCGCGATGATGGCGGCCTCCTGGGCGGCCCGATTGCGGCCCTTGTGAGCAGCGCTTTTCTCGTCGGCGCGCGCGCGCACGGCCTGAGGTTTGACAGGCATCAGACAGCCGTTCGGAGTGGGTTGTTCGGGTGCGCCGTCCATTCGAGCCGCTCGGCGCTCACTACGCGGCCAGTGCGCCGGTCGATCTCCCCCGGCGCAAGATCCCGCAGGGTGATGCACCCCGGCACCGGGCAGACATTGACACACAGGTTGCAGCCCACGCACTCCTCCTCTTTGACCTCGAAGTGACGCCGCCCGTCGCGCATGGACGTGATCGCCTGGTGCTCGGTGTCTTCGCACACGATGTGACAGCGGCCGCATTCAATGCACTTGTCCTGAGCGATCACCGCCTTCGCCACGCGATTCAGATCCAGCAGGCTCCAATCGGTCACGCTGGGGAGAGCACGGCCGCGCAGCTCCGCCACGCTTGCGAAGCCCTTGGCATCGAGGTAGGCGGCGAGGCCATTCGCCATCTCCTGCACGATCTTGAAGCCGAAGACCATCGCCGCGGTGCACACTTGCACCGAGCCCGCCCCGAGAGCGATGAACTCCAGCGCGTCACGCCAGCTGCCGATGCCGCCGATGCCGGAAATCGGCAAACCGGCCGTCTGCGGGTCGCGGGCGATCTCCGCCACCATGTTGAGTGCAATCGGCTTGACCGCCGGGCCGCAATAGCCGCCGTGCGTTCCTTGGCCGCCGACGGTGGGGGTCATCGTCAGCGTCTCCGGATCGACCCCCATGATGGAGTTGACGGTGTTGATGAGGGACACCGCGTCGGCGCCGCCGGCTTTGGCCGCGCGCGCCGGATAGCGGATGTCCGTGACGTTCGGCGTCAGTTTCACGATGACGGGCAGCCGCGTGTAGTGCTTGCACCAGGCGGTCACCATCCGGATGTATTCCGGGACCTGCCCGACCGCCGAGCCCATGCCGCGCTCGCTCATGCCGTGCGGACAGCCGAAGTTGAGCTCGATGCCGTCGCAGCCGGTGTCCTCCACGCGCGGCAGAATCGCCTTCCAGGACTCCTCCTCGCAGGGCACCATGATGGAGACCACCATTGCCCGCTCGGGCCAGCGCCGCTTGACCGTCGTGATCTCCTCGAGGTTGGTGTCGAGATCGCGATCGGTGATCAGCTCGATATTGTTGAAGCCGATGAGGCTCCGGTCCACGGCGAGCAGCGCCCCGTAGCGCGCTCCGCTGACGTTGACCAGCGGCGGTCCGGCCTCCCCCAGAGTCTTCCATACCACGCCGCCCCACCCGGCCTCGAAAGCGCGCTCGACGTTGTATGCCTTGTCGGTGGGCGGAGCCGAGGCCAGCCAGAAAGGGTTGGGACTGCGGATGCCGCAGAATTCGGTGTCTAGTCTGGCCATGGGATCCCCCGGGAGGTCACTCCTCGGCAGGCGCGGGGTTGCGCAGTTGCAGATCGATGTCGCGCGCGGCGCGCAGGCCATGGGCGACCGCATCGACGGTCAGGTCCTGCCCCGCGGCGATACAGTCGCCGCCTGCCCACACGCCCGCGAGGCTGGTACGTCCGGAGGCATCGACTGCGATGCGGCCGTCGCGCGGCGCCAGTCCGCACTGCCGCAAGACCGGATTGCCCAACCGCTGCCCAATTGCCTTGAGCACCATGTCGGCCTCGAGTATACATTCCTCGCCCGTGGGCTCGAGCCGGCCCGCGGCGGGGCGCTGACGGGCAAAGCGCACCGCGCGCACGCTGCCATCTTCGCCGAGCAGCTCGACGGGAGCGAGCCAGTGCAGAATGGTCACGCCCCGAGTGCGGGCCAGGTCCTGCTCGGCACGCGAGGCGCCCATGTGCTCGGGGCCGCGGCGATAGACCATTTCCACGCGCTCCGCGCCGAGCAGCTTCGACTGCACGGCCGCGTCCACGGCCGTCATGCCGCCACCGATCACCACCACCCGACGGCCTATCGGTACCGTCGCCGGATCCGTTGCCTGGCGCAGAGCGCTGATGAACTCCACCGCGTCGACTACACCGGCGAGCGCCTCGCCCGCCACTCCCAGCTCATGGGTATCGGCGAGTCCCAGACCGAGGAAGACGGCGTCATGCTGCCGCCGCAGCTGTTCGAGCTGCCTGCTGCTCGTGAGCGCCCAGCCGCACTCGAGCGTGATGCCGCCCACGCCGAGCAGCCATTCGACCTCGCGTTGCGCGTAATCCTCCACGGTCTTGTAGGCCGCGACGCCATACTCGTTGAGGCCGCCGGGCTTGGGTCTGGCATCGTAGAGAATGACGGCATGGCCGGCCCGCGCCAGGGCGTGCGCGCAAGCGAGTCCCGCCGGACCGGCGCCGACCACCGCCACCCGCCGGCCGCTCGCCGGGGCACGCTCGAATATCTGACTGTCCGCGCTCGCCAGCAACCGGTCCACGGCGAAGCGCTGCAGCCTGCCGATGGCGACCGGGCGACCCTGCTGCACGTTGCGCACGCAAACCTGCTCGCACAACACCTCGGTCGGGCAATCGCGCGCGCAGAAGCCGCCGAGCGGATTCGCCTGCAGGATCGCCTCCGCCGCGCCGCGGATGTTGTCCTCGGCGATACGCTTGATGAAGGACGGTACGTCGATGCGGGTCGGGCAGGCCTGCACGCAAGGCGCGTCGAAGCAATACAGGCATCGGCTGGCCTCCAACACCGCCTGCGCCTCCGTGAGCGGCGGCGCGATGTCGGCGAAATGCGCGGCGTAGGCCTCGGCCGTCAGGCGCCCCGGACGGATATCCGGTTTGCGCTGCTCGCTCATCCGCGTCCCCCCGGGCGTCACCTAAGATGGAGAGTCAGCATGCACAACTTTGACCATTTGGTCAACCTTGCCCGCCAGGCGCATGCCGAGCGCGTACGCGGCCGCGGAAAGCCCCAGGGCGACGAACCAGGCATAGCCGTAGATGCCGTCGAGAAACGCACTCGTGCCTGGGAATGCGCCCGGCAGGGAAGCATGTAGAAACCCCGGCAGACACGGCAGCACGCCGATCAGGAAGGCGCCGACGGCGATCGGATTCCAGCCGCCGCGATAGTAGTAGCTGCTGCCTTGCTCACGATACAGCCCCGGCACGTCGATGATCGTTCGGCGCACGTGGTAGTAGTCCACGATCAGGATGCCCGCGACCGATCCGAGCAGCGCGGAATAGCCGACCAGCCAGGTGAATATGTAGCCGTGCGTGCTCGCGAGGATTCGCCACGGCATCATCGCCACGGCGATGACGGCCGTGATGTAACCGCCCGCCTTGTAACTGATGCCGCGCGGATACAGGGACGAGAAGTCGAACGCCGGTCCGACGAGATTGGCCGCGAGATTGACGCTGATCGTGTCGACGAGCAGCACCAGCAACGCCAGCAGCACCGCCGCGCCCGTCATGCGGCCGGCGAGCGTCACCGGGTCCCAGATCGCCTGGCCGTAAATCACCACCGTCGCCGAGGTGACGAACACCGCCAGCGCGGCGAGCAGCCCCATGGGGGCCGGCAGACCGATCGCCTGGCCGACGACCTGATCGCGTTGCGATTTCGCGAACCGCGTGAAGTCCGGAATGTTCAACGCGAGCGTGGACCAGAAACCGACCATGGCCGTGAGCGCGGGCCAGAACACGGCATGGAACTGGCCGCTGCGGGCGCCTCCAGGGGCGAACTGTGAGGGCGTGCGTATGATCGGCCCGAAACCGCCCGCCTTGTCGTATGCCCAGAGGAGCAGCATGATGCAGATCACTACCTTGATCAGCGCGGTATAGGTTTCGAGACGGCGAATCGACTCGATGCCGTGCACGATGAAGTAGAACTGCAGCAGCCAGAAGACGAGGAAACACAGCGCCTGCCACGGATTGATGCCGAGTGCCGGGATCTGCGCCCCCCCGAGCGGATGACCGATCAGGACGCCGATCAGCGCATAGATCATCATCCCGCCGAACCAACTCTGGATGCCGTACCAGCCGCAAGCCACCAGCGCGCGCAGTACGGCAGGGAAACGGCCGCCGCGAGTTCCGAACGAGCATCGCGCCAGAACCGCGTATGGAATCCCGTACTTCGCCCCGGCATGACCGATGAGCAGCATCGGGACGAGGACGATCAGATTCCCGAGCGTCACGGTCATGATGGCCTGGCCCGCGGACATGCCCGAGCCCACCAGGCTGGACGCCAGCGTGTAGGCCGGAACGCACATCACCATGCCGAGCCACAGCGCCGCGTAGTGGTACCAGCGCCATGTCCGCTTCGCCGCCGGGGTAGGCGCCAGATCCGTGTTCCAAAGATCCGTCGCCACTTCGCTATCCGCAGTCATACCGCCGCAGCCATACTGCCGTTACCGGATCAGGCCGCCACCAATATCTCATGGATGATCGGAGGCGGCGAGACCGCCCTGTCGGAAAGTGATGTTGCCGCCCGCAGCGCATCCGCCGCCTGCCGCGCTTGCTCCGGCGATCGCGCGTGAACCATCGCAAGCGGCCGCTCTCGACCGACATGCGCGCCGATGGCGGCCACGTCACTCAAGCCGACCGCCAGGTCGAGCACGTCGCCCGCAATGCGTCTGCCACCGCCCAGCCCGATCAGTACGTTGCCGACCGCCCGGGCATCGACATCCGAGACATAGCCGTCCCTCACCGGAAAAATCGGCTCGATGATCGGCGCGCGCGGCAGATAGCGGGCCGAATTCGCCAACAAGTCGCGCGGGCCGCCGAGCTCCGCGACCATGCGCTCGAACCGCTGCGCGGCCTCTCCCGAGCGAAGCACGGCCTCGGCGCGCGCGCGCGCCTGCGCGCGATCGTCCGCCAGCCGTCCCATGACCAGCATCTCGGCTGTCAGCGAGAACACCACCTCTTCCAGGCGGCCCTCACGCGCGCCGCCACCGAGGAACTCCAGCGCTTCGGCGATCTCGAGCGCATTGCCCACCGTCCAACCCAGTGTCTGCGACATGTCGGTGATGAGGGCGTGAGTCTCGAGGCCAGTCGTGCCTGCCACGCCGATGATGCTGCGCCCGAGCGCCCGCGATTCCGCCAGCGTCTCCATGAAGGCACCGGATCCGGTCTTGATGTCCATCACCAACGCATCGAGTCCGGCCGCGATCTTCTTGGACAGAATCGAAGCCGTGATGAGCGGAATCGATTCGACCGTCGCCGTGACGTCCCGGATGGCGTACAAGCGCCGATCCGCCGGCGCCAGCTGGTCCGTCTGCCCGATGATGGCGCATCCGACCGAGCTCACCACTCGGCGAAAGTCCTCCACCGCGGGCATCGATCGATAGCCGGGAATGGCATCGAGCTTGTCGAGTGTCCCGCCGGTATGCCCGAGGCCGCGCCCGGAGATCATGGGCACGAAGCAGCCGCAGGCGGCGGCAATCGGGGCCAGCAGCAGGCTCACTTTGTCGCCGACGCCGCCGGTCGAATGCTTGTCGATGACCGGTCCACGGCCGCGCAGCTCGTCCCACCGCAGCCTCACGCCGGAATCGGCCATCGCAACCGTCAGGGCTCCGGCCTCGGCGAAGCTCATGGAGCGGAACAACACCGCCATCGCCAAGGCCGCGACTTGTTCCGTGTCGATGGACGAGTCGGCCAGGCCTCTCACGAAGAAAGCGATTTCTTCCTGCGTAAGCGCGCCGCCGTCGCGCTTCTTACGAATGACATCTTTGAAGATCATCCCGCGGACATGATCGCACCCAACCCATGATCAGAACAATGAGGCGGTCACCGACAGCGATGCAAACAACGGAGTATTGTATACGCCCCACAAGAAGCTGGGAGTACCCACGTTCGTCTGGTATCCCGGTGACCAGATGATCGAATGCCTGTTCAGCAGATTGTCGACATGCAGCTCGAGCTTCACCGACTGCAGAAGGTCGGTGCGGGCGTTCCAGGTGTAGGAGCCATCGAGGTTCAGCGTGCCATATCCGCCCAGCACGAATTTGGTGGTCGCGCCGGTGAAGTAATCTGCCACGTGCTCTTGCCCCGTGTAGTGCCCCGCCAGACTCGCGTACCACGGACCATTGCTGTAGTCGAGGCGCAAATTCCCGGTCTCCTCCGGAATATCCGGCCGCCAGTCGCCGTTATTGATCGAGACGCCGTTCACATTCGTGAAGCCTTCCGTGTATTTCGCACTGGTATAGCCACCGTTGACCTCGACCGAAAAGTTATAGGGCAGCTGGACCGAGCCGTCGAACGTAGCGCCCCTGAACACCGCCGTGCCGGCGTTGTACGTCAGGGTTATCCCGGTGGTGCTGCTGTAAGTCTCACTGAAGATGTTGTCGAAAGCACGATTGAAAAAGGCCACGTCCCACGAATAGTAAGAATTCTTGAAGCGAATTCCCGCATCGATGTTGTTGACGTATTCGGGCTTCACGGGAGGCGGTACCGGCTCCTGGCTCGCGCCGATATTGCCGTACAGCGCGCTTATGTCGGGCGGCTTGGTGGACCGGCCGTATTCGAAGTGAACGTTCAACTCAGGGGTGAATGTATAAGTCACGCCGATGGAGCGCTCGAGCCAGTTGTACGTTTCCTCTACGGAACCGGAGTAGTCGTAGAAGTAGCCCTGATCGTCGTTCGCGAACATATCGAGGCTCTGCCATTTGACACCCGGGTAGATGTGCAGCTTGCGATCGAACAGCTCGATGTTGTCCTCCAGATAGGCGTTCCACCACGTCTGGCCGTCGTGCTCGAGCCACGCCATGTTATAGCCCGACGTGCCTATCGGCGGCGGATAACTTCCGTACCACGATTCCTCGGACAGCATCTGGGCAACGAACCCCATCGCACCCACCCGCACCGTGTTGCCCGGCAGGAGTATGGTCAGATCGCCCATGCCGCCCGTGTGATGGAAGTTCTGGTCGTAGCGCTGATAGGCCGTGCCCGCCCCAGGCGATCCGAACTGCGAGGTAGCCGCCGCACAGTCGTAGAGCTCGGGGTACGAGCCCGGCGCGTTGGAGCCGGACTCATACGCGTTCAGTGCGGCACAGCTCTTCAGCGTCGCTTGCAGGTCAGAGGAATATCCGTCATAGACGTTGTCGTAAATCGGGTTTGCGTAGGCAACCCGGTCGTTAAACGCTCCAACATAGAACACCTTCGCTTCGCCGATCATGTAGGGGTTCAGCAGCGATTTCACGCCTAAGTCCACGAACGTGTTGTGCGAGGCCTGGTTTTTGAACGAGACGTCCATCGGAAAGTTGTAGTCGTAGCCGTACTGGGCCGTCAGCGGCACCGGCAGATACGGCGGCGGTTGTGAATTTTCGGTGTTGACGGCCGCAATCAGATGAACCTCGCCTGAGGATGTCGGCTGCACCACGGCCAGATATGCGGAATTGAGCCGGCCGACGACGTTTTCCTGCGGGCCATGCAGCAGCGTGTGGCTGAACTGCGCCAGCACCTTGAGACCGTTCAACGAGCTGATGGCGCCGGAGTCGACTGCAATACCTCCCATCGTCTCCGAGCCGCCGGCTGAATACTCACCGCCGGTCGCGCTGAGGTCCACATGGAAGTTCCCGGTCGGCAGGGCCGGCTCGTAGCTCACCGTGCCACCGAGGTCATCGATCGATGATTCCGACATCGTATTGGCGCCGCTATAAACCTTGACGCCGGCGACCTGGCTCATGGCGAGCGGCGTTGCGGCCGGCTGGTCGGAATTGCCGTACAGGCCGCCGAGAAACGTGTTGAGGTCCGGCACGCCATCGAAGGTGGAGCCGACCTCGTTGCTGGTGAATCCGTCCAGCGTAAAAGCCTCGTCGCCCAAGGCAAAGCCCATGGGGCCCAACGACTCCGCGTTGACTCCAGGGATGTTATCGAGCACTGATACGGTGGTCGCCGCCGGGCTTTCGTTCTGAAAGGCGGCATTGCTCACTGTTGCCACCGCTTCTTCCGGCGCCACGATCAATACCTGTTTGAGCTTGGGCGCCGGCGGCGGCGGGGTTACGGTGGAGTTGCTCTGGTCCGAGCTCTGGCCTGCGCTTTGCGGCGCGGCGAGCGCCGGTGGGGCCGCCAGCAGCGCCACGCACGGAACGGCAAACACCATCGGGGCCAAGATCTGTCGTACGACCTTTTGGATCTCAATGGACATTATTGACTCTCCCAATACGGTCACAACACGGCCGCCGGCACCCGCAACGCCTGGATTCCATCGGTCGCCGTGCTGACCGATCGCCAGATTTCAGTACTGTTGCGGGAACGTCAAAATATTAGTTGCGGATCATTACGATCGTGTTACTTGTGGCGTCCCGACCCGTGAAAGAGGTCTAAAACGTTTAACTCCCCAATGTAAAACGATAGACTTGCGACCCCCATCTGTCAATCATCAGGAACCGGATGCGCGCGAAAATGTGCCCGCCGCGTTGTTGGCGAGCAACAGTCCGGCGCCTGACTCAACAGTGCGCCGGCGATTCATGCGAAATCGCCATACGGCAGCCAGATGTTCTTGATTTGCGTAGCCTGCCGCAGGAACATTCGGCCTTCACCGCGATGCTCTGACATCCAATCCCGGCGGCGCCCGTGATTCGCCCATGTCCGCTTCACCGTCGGGGCGGCCCACGCCTCCACCTGCGCGCTACCCTTCTTGGTTCCGAAGTACCAGACGCAGTCGACCTGGTCGTGCTGCGCCAGGGTCGCCGCCAATTCGTCGCGATCGCCGGTTACGATGTTTACGACTCCCGCCGGCACATCCGAGGTTTCGATCACCTGGCATATATCCAGCGCCGGCAGCGGCATGCGCTCGGACGGGACCATGACGCAGCGATTGCCCATCGCAATCACCGGCGCGAGCAGCGAGATGAACCCGAGGAGCGGCGCCTCGTCCGGACAGATGACGGCGACTACGCCGATCGGCTCGGGCACGGCAAGCGAGAGGCTCCTCACCGGCGGAGTGTGAATGAGGCCGTCGTACTTATCGGCCCAGCCGCCGTAGGTAAACAGGCGCGCAATCGCCATATCCACCTCGACGCGGGCTTTCGCGGCCTTGCAGCCGGTCAGGCGCCGCAGGTTGCCGGCCAGCTCCTCGCGCCGCAGAGCGAGATTTTCCGCGAAATAGAACAGGATCTGGCTGCGCAGGTGTGTGGTCGCCTCCGACCATCGCTCGGCGCGAAATGCCGCCTCCACCGCATCGCGGATGTCCTTGCGGTTCCCGCGCGCAACCCAGCCGGCCAGATGCCCCCGGGCATCGTTGATCGGCAGCGACAGGCCGCCGTCGGGACGACTCTGCTTGCCGCCGATGTAGTTCTTGAAGGTCCGGTCGATGCCCCCGGCTGGCGGCTCGGCGGCCGTCGCCGCAGCTGGTGCGTCCGCGGATGATGTATCGGCGATCCATCCGTCCCGCTCCCGCAGGTAGTCCAGCATGCCCTCGAGGCCGCCCTCGCGCCCAAAGCCGCTTTCCCGGATGCCGCCGAAGCCACACGCAGCATCCAGCTGGTTGGTGGTGTTGATCCACACCACGCCCGCCTTGAGCTTGACGGCCAATTCCAGCGCGCGGTTGATGTTCTCCGTATACAGCGTGGCGGCAAGCCCATAGCGGGTATTGTTCGAGAGCTCGACCGCTTCCTGCAGCGTGCGGAAGCTCGTCGCCGCCAGGACTGGACCGAACACCTCCTCACGCCACACGATGTTCGCCGGCGAAACCTCCGTCAGCAGAGTTGGCGGAAAGAATGCGCCTTGCCGCGGCAACGAAATCTCCGGCTGCCATACGGTCGCGCCTTGCGCCTTCGCCGCCTCTACGAGGCTTTGCACTCTCTGACGGTGAGCGGGTGAAATGAGCGCGCCCATGTCGATCGCCTTGTCCAGCGGGTCGCCGATGCGCATGTGCGTCAGCCGCGCCTTGATCTTGCTCACCAGCGCGCCGAGCACGCTTTCCTCGACGATCAGCCGCGACCCGGCGCAACACACCTGGCCCTGGTTGAACCAGATCGCATCGATCAGGCCCTCCACGGCGGCATCGAGATCGGCGTCTTCCAGAACGACGAACGGTGATTTGCCGCCCAATTCGAGCGTCAGCGACTTGCCTGTGCCCGCCGTGCTGCGCCGGATGAGCCTGCCCACCTCCGTCGACCCGGTGAAGGCGATTTTCGCGATCTCCGGGTGCTGCACGATCAACTCGCCCACCCTGCCGTCTCCGGTCAGGATATTGACCGCGCCCGGCGGGACTCCGGCCTCGGCGCAAAGGCTTGCGAAGAACAGGGCAGTCAGGCTGGTGTCCTCCGCGGGCTTCAGCACCACGCAGTTGCCCGCGGCCAGCGCCGGAGCAATCTTCCACGCCAGCATCAAGAGCGGAAAGTTCCACGGAATGATCTGCCCGACCACCCCGAGCGGCTCGTAGTCGGCAAGCTCCCTCCCGATGAGCTGCGCCCACCCGGCGTGGTAGGTGAAATGGCGCGCGGCGAGCGGAATGTCGAGATCGCGCGTCTCGCGGATCGGCTTGCCGTTGTCGAGCGACTCCAGGACCGCGAAGAAGCGGCTGTGCTTCTGGATGAGGCGCCCGAGCGCGTAGAGCACTCGGGCGCGCACGTATCCTGACTTCGACCAGGATCGGAAGGCGCCCTGGGCGGCCGCGACCGCGTCATCGAGATCCTGAGCGCAGCTCTGCGTCAGCCTCGAGAGAACTTCGCCGCTCGCGGGATTCAGGCATGGAATCGGCGGATTGTGCCCGCGGGAGGGGCGCCACTGCCCGCCGATGAACAACGGGAATCCATCCGCATGCGCAGCGAGCCACTGGCGCACCGCGCTCGTGTCTTCCGGAGCCGGACCGTAGCTCAGCGTATCGAAGATCTCCGGGACACTGGTCATTTTACACCGGACTCCCCGCTTGACGTTCAACCCAACGGATGGCGCTGCGCCGCCGAATATCGGCCCGTGACCTGATGCTCGAGCTGACGCTCGATATCGCCGAGCAGCCGCGAGGCGCCGAAGCGAAATCCCTCGGGCCGCAGCCACTCATCTCCCAACTCCTCCTTTACCAGCATCAGATAAGTCAGCGCTGCCTTGGCGCTCGAAATGCCGCCGGCCGGCTTGAATCCCGGCTTCTGACCGGTGCGCTCGGCAAACTCCCGGATCATGCGCATCATGACCAGACTCACCGGAAGAGTCGCGTTCACCGGCTCCATGCCCGTCGAGGTTTTGATGAAATCGGATCCGGCCATCATGGCGATCAGCGCCGCCTTCGCCACCTTGCCGATCGAGCCCAACTGTCCGGTACCGAGAATCGTCTTCATGTGGACGGGGCCACACGCTTCCCGGAAGGCGCGGACCTCGCGGTAGAGCGTCCGCCAATCCGAAGTCAGCACGTGGCGGCGACTGATCACCACATCGATCTCCGTCGCACCGGCCTGCACCGAGCGGCGAATCTCCTCCAGGCGCAACTCCAAGGGAGACAGTCCCGCAGGAAAACCCGCGGAAACCGCGGCGATCGCGATTCCGGTACCCGCCAGTGCGGCTCGCGCAATCGGGATCATCTCGTGGTACACGCATACCGCCGCCGTAGTGAGGGGCCGCGCCCCCCAGCCCAGCGCTTGCAACAGGTCGGCGCGCACCGGAGCGCGCGCCTTCGCGCACAGGCGCGATACCCGACCCGCCGTATCATCGGCCGAGAGCGTCGTCAGATCCATGAGGGTCACGGCCTTGAGGAGCCAGGCGGCCTGCCAAAGCTTCTTCACCGTGCGGCGATTGGGAAGTGTCGCGACTCGACGCTCAGCGGCCGACAGATTCACCCGTACGCGATCTATCCACCCGGCGTCAAATTCGATCCCGGCATTGAAGCGAGCCTGAGGCGCGCTTCGTTCCAAGACCGGTGCCCGTTCAGTCACAAGACGGGGAAACGCGATCGTCGGGTCTGAACCAGCAGTCGAACTCATGTCGCACCCGCTGCGGAGGGCTTCCCCGTGAGAGTTCTGAAGTGGACTGAAGTGGACCGATTGGTCAAGCACGGTACCGAAGCCGGATACCCAAGTCAATCGAGCGTGTGCCCCGTATTTGACTGCTTGGTCAGGTGGAGACTAGACTTCGCGGCGATGGCGCGATGCCGCGATGGCTGATCCAGCACCATGTGGAACCGCAAAGATCGCGGCACGGGCCGGCCGCGCGCAGGCCACGGATGAGACGGGCGATCGTCGTCGTACTGGACTCGCTCGGTGTCGGAGCCGCCGCCGACGCGCAGGCCTACGGCGATCGCGGTGCAGATACATTTGGCCACATCGTCGAGGCTTGTGCCGCCGGGCGCGCGGACAGCGATCGCCGTGCCGGCCCCCTCAACATTCCGCATCTCGCGGCCCTGGGCTTGATCGACGCTGCGGAGGCGGCTCGGGGAGCGGCGTTGTCCATTGCGAGACCGGCCTCTAGGACGGGCCGTTTCGGCCATGCCGCGGAGCGCAGCCACGGGAAGGATACCCCCAGTGGACACTGGGAAATGATGGGGCTGCCCGTTCTCTTCGACTGGGGCTATTTTCCGGACACCCAACCATGTTTTCCCAAGGAGTTGACCGATGCTCTGATCGCGCGCGGTGGCATCGGCGGAATATTGGGCAACGGGCATGCCTCGGGCACCCGGATCATCGAGGAGCTCGGGGCCGAGCACCTGCGCACGCTGCATCCGATCGCATACACCTCCGCTGATTCGGTTCTGCAGATTGCCGCGCATGAGGAGCGCTTCGGTCTGGAGAGGCTATATGCTCTCTGTCAGGTCGCGCGTGAGCTCGTCGATGCCTACCACATCGCCCGTGTCATCGCGCGGCCGTTCGTGGGCGAGCCGGGCCGCGGATTCACCCGTACCGGCAATCGTCGCGACCTCGCCACACCTCCCCATGCCGCGACCCTGCTCGACGTACTGAAGGCAACCAACCGGGAAGTCATCTGCATCGGCAAGGTCGCGGACATATTCGCCCATCGCGGCGTGACTCGGAGCATAAAGGCGCACGGCAATCGAGCGGTGATGCGGCAGCTGCTCGAAGCAACGCGCGACGCACCTGACGGCAGCCTGTTGTTCGCAAACTGCGTCGATTTCGATACGAATTTCGGTCACCGGCGCGACGTGAGCGGGTATGCCCGCGCGCTGGAGGAATTCGACGGTGATGTCCCGTCGCTGCGCAATGCCATGCGCCCCGGAGACGTTGCGATCTTCACGGCCGACCATGGCTGCGATCCCACCTTTCCGGGCAGTGATCACACGCGCGAATACGTTCCCGTGCTCGCCTTCGGCGCATCCGTCGCTCCGATGGCGCTCGGCCGGCGCTCCAGCTTTGCGGATATCGGGCAGAGCCTGGCACGGCACCTGGGTCTGGCGCCCCTGGCAAGCGGAATCTCATTTCTCTAGTGTCTGCAGAGCTTCCTGCAGAGGTCCCAGCCACCGCTCGAATCGGCGCCACTGATCGATTCCCGCGCGATTGATCGGCTGCCGAACCTGCTCCGAGCTCGGGGTATGAACAGCGCGTTCGGTTTTGTGGAACTCGAAACAAGCGGGCTCCGGCTTCAGCTTGCAGAATTCCAGCATGCGATGGACGTTTAGCGGGAAGTCCGTGACCAACTCCTCGTATTGAATCCGCATTATCTTCCCTGGCAGCACTGCATCCCAATGGCACATGAGCCGCAGATACATTCCGTAGTATTGAGCGAGATCCTCGAAGCTGTAGGCAAACTGTGGTCCGGAGCGCTCGGGGAAGAGCTGCTTGAAATTACTGAAGCAGCAGGCCATCGCCTCCCTGCGCGCGTCGATAATCCGTGCATTGGGCAGGATGAGGTGAATGAACCCGAGGTCCCGGAAGTTGCTCGGAAACTTGTCGGTGAAGAAAGCCTTGCCGTGGCGATATACCAGCGTCTCCCGCATGTACTTTTCCCCGAGCCGCATGCAATCTTCTCTGGTGAGCTGCGCGAGCACGCCCGGATAGCGCGGGTCATCGGGCGGCCTGGTCCGGTCCTGAAGATCCCTTACCAGGTGCGGGATATTCGCCAACTCCATCGTTCCTTCCACCTGGGAGTGTGAGGCAAGAATCTGCTCGATCAGAGTCGACCCGGCGCGGGGTAGTCCCACGATGAAGATCGGATGCGCATCTGCATATCCCCAGCCCTGGCGGGCCGCAAAAAATTCCCGCGTACAGGTCCTGACTTGCAGCCGCGCATTGGTCTCGAAGAAATCCGCGTGGTAGCGACATTCCGCCTTCTTCCGCTCATTGCCCCGCTGGTAGTACTGAAACGATCTCTCGTATTCGCCTCGATCCTCCAGCGCCTTGCCGAGAGCGAATGACAGGTGATAGCGATCCACCCGGGCCGTTTCGGCATCTGCCTCGTAACGGATCATCCGGTCGAGCTCGGCAGCCTCGAAACGGTACGTTTTGAGATTGGCCAGACTGAAATAGGCGTCGCCATAACCCGGTCGGACGCTAGCCGCTGCGCGATAAGACGCGACTGCCTCGGCGAATCGACCCAAAGCCCTCTGCGCGTGACCAATGGCCAGATGCAGCTCTGGGTCGCCGGCTTCTTCGCTCAGCAACTTCTGAAACGCAGGCAGAGCCTGCTGGTAGTCCCCGAGCCGTGCGCACGCCATCGCATGCGCAAGGCGGCAGGCGCGATTTCCGGGATCGGTGGCGAGCAGTTTCTCCAGCTCCTCGCGCGCGCGCAGATGCTTGTTCCGTCCCAATAGCGCGAGGGCGTACTCATATCGGGCGGCACGGTAATCCGGCGCGATCCGCAGCACGTCCTCGAGGAGAATCTCGGCGTCATGGGGCATGTCGCGCGTCATCGCAATGCGCGCAAGCAAACGCATGCCTTCAATATGATCGCCGTGGGTGTGGAGGTATTGGCGCACCAGCTGTTCCGCGGCATCAATCCCCCCATCCGCGAACATGCCATGCGCTGTCGTGATCTCTGTTGGAAGCTTCTCGAGCTTCCCGGAAAACCGAGCAGCCTCATCAGCCTCCTTCAGGCGCCCGCGCCTGCGATAAAGACCCTGTAGAGTCGCCAGGCTCTCAGGCAGCCAAGGGTTCAGGCTCACGGCTTTCGCGAGGGCGGTGATCGCCGGGTCTATGGCCTGGCGCGCGAGCTGGCAATGTCCGCGCTCCTCAAACAGTCGCGCGTAGGTCGGATGGTGACGCTCCAGCTCTTCCAGCACCTCCAGTGCTTCCGCAATGCGACCAAGGCAGCGCAAACTGACGGCAAGAATATGGAGAACGTCCCGATCTGCGGGATGCTGCACGCGCAGTACACACGCCGCTGCATGCACGGCCGCGAATTCTCGCCGTCCAAGCTGTGCCCGAAGGCATTCCATCTTGGTTGCGAGGTCGGAACCGTCGGTGTCAGAACACGCGGGCACAGCGCCTTGGTAAAACGTTTTCCCTGCGCATGGAGAGTGTATACTCCGTGCTCAGCTGGTGTAAAGACGACGGCGAGGACCGGCCACGGCTGCACGATGGCAACAATAAGAGACCTTGCCGCCAAAGTCGGTGTGTCGGTCGCCACCGTTTCGAATGTCCTGAACGACAAGCCGAACGTCGGTGCGACCGTACGGGAAAAGGTCTTGCGCGCGGCCAAGCAGCTCGGCTACCGCCCGCATCGGGCCGCGCAGGCGATGCGCAAGGGCCGCACGCGCGCGATTGGCTTGGTTCTCCCGGACCTGACGAATCCCTTCTTCCCGCAGCTCGCCCAGACGGTGGAGAATACCGCGCGGAACCTGGGGCTCCTGGTGTGTCTCATCGACAGTCAGGGTTGCGCCACGGGGGAGACCGACGGATTGATCCTCCTTTCGCAGCACGGGGTGGATGGCGTCATCTGGTGCCCGGTCGGACCGCAAGTGCCCGCCCCGATGCGCGCGCTCGATAAACCTGTTGTCCTGATCGACCGGCCCAAGCCGGGATTTGCCGCCGTGCACTCGAACTACCTCATGGGCGGACAACTCCTCGCCAAGTACGCACTGGAGCAGGGGCACACGCGCGTCGGGCTGCTGTCGGGGCCGAGCAACCTGGAGAGCGCGCAGCAGCGGCGCAACGGCTTTGTGCGCGCCTTTCCGCGGCGCATCGAGATCGCCTGGGAGGTGCGGGTTGGATTCGATGGGGTCCTGACCCGCGAAGCCAGGGACACCCTGCTGCGGCGGCAGCGGGCCACGCTCATCGTCGCGGGTAATGATCTGATCGCCATCAACGCCATTCATTTCCTGGCGGAGCACGCCATCGACGTTCCTGACGACGTCTCGGTCGTGGGGTTCGACGATATCAGCTGGGCCAAGGTCGTCAGTCCGCGTCTGACAACGATAGCGCAACCGCTCGTGGCCATCGGCACCCGGGCCGTGGAGCTGCTGCAGGAGCGCATGTCCGGCACCGAGATCCCCAGCCGGGCCGTTGTTTTCGACGTCACGCTGGTCGAACGGGAATCCGTCAAGAACATCTGATCGCTCTGACATCTCCCATAGGAGTCACTGCGTTGGCTAAAAAACCTCGTATCGTCGTCGTTGGAAGCGCCAACACCGACCTGCTGTTCAAGAGCAACGTGGTGCCCAGGGGCGGGGAAACGATATTCGGCACCGGCTTCGACATGGGATTTGGCGGCAAGGGCGCAAATCAAGCGGTCGCCGCGAGCCTCTGCGGGGCGGAGGTGGACATGGTCGCCGCCGTCGGGGCGGATCTGCTCGGCGCCGAGACCGTCAGGAACTTCACGTCCATCGGGGTGCGCACTTCGGGCGTGCGGGTAATCCCTGATGCCGCCACCGGGGCTGCGCTGATCCTGGTCACACCGGACGGTGAGAACCGCATCATCGTCGCAAGCGGCGCCAATGATCTGCTGCGGCCGGCCGATGTCGACGCCGCAGCGCCGCTCCTGGCCGGCGCGGACATGGTGCTCCTGCAGTTCGAGGTTCCCCTCGAGACCGTGTACCACACCATCCGCCTGGCGAAGGCACACAAGGTGCGCTGCATGGTCAATCCGGCGCCGGCGTTGGCGGCCGACCCGAGCGTGCTCGCCCTCGCCGAATATCTGATCCTGAACGAAACGGAAGCCCAGGTGATCACCGGCCGACAGGTTGAGTCGCAAGCCGACCTCGATGCCTGCGTGACCGCCCTTCTGGACAGTGGAATTCACCGGGTGATCCTCACCCTGGGTGGCCGCGGCGCCGTGCTGGCATCGCACTCGGGACGCGTGCAGGTGCCGGCATTTCGGGTTTCGCCGGTGGATACGACGGGTGCGGGCGATGCGTTCATCGGCAGCCTGGCGGTATTCCTCACCGAGGGAATGACCGACGAGGAGGCCGTGACCCGCGCCAACCTGTATGCGGCCCTGTCCACCACCCGCACCGGCACCCAGAAGTCCTTCGTCAAGCGCGGCGAATTCGAAGCCGAGCTCACCCAGCGACGTTCGGGCGCGGCGGGAGACACCGTAGTAATGGTCCGCCCGCCAATGTAATCGGGGGTACTCCGCAATGTATGTCGTCCACAGCTACTCCCTGGCAGTCGTCTTCTGCGTCGTCACGATGTTCTGTTGGGGCTCGTGGGCCAACACCCGCAAGCTCGCGCCACCGGGCTGGCGGTTCGAGCTCTTCTACTGGGATTACGCCCTCGGCGTGTTGCTGATCACGCTCATTCTGGGCGCGACCCTCGGCACCCTGGGCAGCGGCGGCCCGCCGTTCTTCGCCGATCTGCTGCAGGCCGACCGCACCAGCATCGGCCACGCGCTCTTCGGCGGCGCGGTATTCAACCTGGCCAACATCCTGCTGGTGGCCGCCATCGAGGTCGCCGGCATGGCGGTGGCCTTTCCGGTCGGCATTGGGCTGGCGCTGGTTCTGGGCGTAATCCTGAACTACGTGGCGGTCCCGGTCGGTAATCCCGCACTCCTGGGGATCGGCGTGGCGCTGGTGACACTCGCGATCATCCTGGATGCGCTGGCCTATCGCCGGCAGGCGGCCGCCGCGGTACGCATGAGCGCGAAGGGCCTGCTGCTGTCGCTCGCCTGCGGAGTGTTCATGGGAGTGTTCTACCGCTTCGTCGCCGCGGCGATGTATGCCGATTCCGGGCACCCCATTCCCGGCCTGATGGGCAGCTACGCCGCAGTCTTCGTCTTCGCGGTCGGCGTATTCCTCAGCAATTTCCTCTGGAACACGCTCGCAATGAGGTTTCCCGTCATGGGCACCCCGGTAGCCGTTCTCCCACTACCTGCGCGGGCGCTTCAACACCCACCTCGCAGGTATTTTCGGCGGCGTCATCTGGGGTATCGGCATGTCGCTCAACCTCATCGCATCGGGCCGCGCGGGATACGCCATATCGTACGGGCTGGGTCAGGGCGCCACCATGGTCGCCGCGCTCTGGGGCGTATTCGTCTGGCAGGAGTTCCGCGGCGCGCGCGCCGGCGTGACCGGCCTGCTGACCGCCATGTTTCTCTGCTTCATCGCGGGTTTGGGACTCATCATTCTCGCCCGCACGATTTGACGCAGCTTGGGATTCCTCGGAGCGCAAAAGATGACCATACCGGTATCACGCATCTCGCAGGCGTCCGCCCTGTTGGGCGCCCTCCTCGTGGCGCAACTCGCGGGCGTCATGGTGACGCCCGCCCAGGCAACGGACGCCGACACGCGACCGAAGGTCATCATCGATCAGGACGCGGCCGGTCCCGCGAGTACGGACATTCAGTCCATACTGATGCTGATGCAGGACAAGGATATCGATCTTCTCGGCATCACCGTAATGACCGGTGATGCCTGGCGGGACGAGGAAGTGAGCCACGCCCTCAGAATGCTGGAGATCGCCCACCGCACGGACATACCCGTGGTTGCCGGCGCCGTGTTCCCGCTGCTGAACGGGCGGCGGCGCACCCTGGCGTGGGAGAAGCTCTACGGCCCGCTGTTCTATGACGGGGCCTACATGAGCAGTTGGCCGTCGGAAAACACGGTCGACTGGACGCCGCTTCATCCGACCAGGCCGTACTGGGTGCCGCCGCTTCCGGAGGGCGAACCCGCGACGCACGCAGCCAATGAGAGCGCGGTCAGCTTCCTGTTGCGCATGGTGCATACCTATCCACACCAGGTCACGATCATCGCGGCCGGCCCGCTGACCAATCTCGCGCTGGCGGCAAAGCTGGATCCGCAGTTTGCCGTGCTGGCAAAGCAGCTGGTCTTCATGGGCGGCAGCTTCAATCCGGTGCCGGCCGACACCCCTTTTGCGCAGGAATACGACAACAACCCGCGGCAGGAATTCAACATGAGGTTCGACCCGGAGGCCGCCTCGATCGTGCTGCAGCAGCCGTGGAGCGAGATCATCGAGGTGCCGGTCGATCCCACGAGCCCGACGCTCATGTCGCACAGACTTCTCGGCGAGGTGGCTGAAGGCAAGGCCCCGTTCGATCATTACCTCGGCAAATTCGGCCAGGTCTATCCCCTTTGGGATGAGACCGCCGTTGCCGTCTGGCTCGATCCATCATTGATCACACGCGAGAAGACGCTCCTCGTAGACGTAGATACCGAGCTTCACTGCGAACTACGGCGCCACTCTGAGTTGGCCCGTTGGCTCAGGGCCGGGCCTCGGCGAGCGCCCCGTCCACGTGGTGTTCACCGTCGATGTGCCGCGACTGAACAGCCTCGTAGTGCGGCTACTGACGGCAGCAGAGCCCATTTCCCTGCGACGGTCCCCGGTCATGTGAGGTAGGCAAAACGTACGACGCACAGCGCCGCGAGCACGTACACCAGCCAGTCGCGCAGGCGCGCCTGGCCGCGCACGAGCCTCAGCACGGCATGGCTCACGATGCCGAAGGCGAGTCCGTTCGCGATCGAGTAGCTGAGCGGCACCATGATGGCCGTGAGGAAAGCCGGGATGCCCTCGCCCGGGTCGTGCCAATCCACGTCCGCGAGCGCGCCCATCATCATCGCGCCCACCAATATCAGCGCCGGCGCGGTCGCCACGGCCGGAATCGCCTGCACGAACGGCGCGACAAACAGCGTGCCCAGGAAGAGCACCCCGACAGTGACACTGGTGAGCCCCGTGCGCCCGCCCACCGCGACGCCCGCGGTGCTCTCGATGTAGCTCGTGACCGGGCTCGTGCCCGCGAGCGCTCCGGCGAGCATCGCGATCGAGTCGGCGAGCAGAATTCGGTTCATGCGCGGGACCTTGCCGTCGGAGGAAACGAGCCCGGCGCGTTTGGTAACGGCCATCAACGTGCCGACGTTATCGAACAGGTCCACGAACAGGAACACGAACACGATCTCGATCAGCGAGACTCCGATGCCGCCTTTCAGATTGAGGGCCGCCGGAATATCGAGCCGGAATGCGGTCCCCAACAGGTCCCGCAGGTGATAGGCAAACGGAGTGACGTGGGCAAGCCCGAAGATCCAGGCGATACCCGCGACGCTCAGGATACCGACGAGCATCGCGCCCTTGACAGCTCGGGCCTGCAGAATGGCGATGACCAGCAGGCCCAGTATGGCAAGCGCGGGAGTCGACGCCGTCAGTTTTCCCAGACCCACGGTCGTGCCGGGATCGGAGACGATGATGCCCGCATTCTTCAGACCGATGAAGGCGATGAAGAGCCCGATGCCGCCGCTGATGGCTGCGAACAGCGAGCGCGGTATTGCGTTCATGATGAGCTGCCGAACTCCCGAAAGCGTGAGCAGCAGAAAGGCCACGGCCGAGAGAAATACGCAGCCGAGCGCCACCTGCCAGGGCAGCCCCATGGTCTTCACCACGGTGTAGGTAAAGTAGGCGTTGAGCCCCATGCCGGGCGCGAGTGCGAGCGGGTAATTGGAGAGCAGCCCCATCAAAATGCTGCCAAAACCCGCCGCAAGACAGGTAGCGGCCGCGACGCCGGCCACCGGCATGCCCGCGGCGCCGAGAATGAGCGGATTGACGGCGACGATGTATGCCATCGTGAGGAAGGTCGTCAGCCCGGCGAACAGCTCGGTGCGAACGGTCGTGCCATGGCCATCGAGGTCGAAGGTTCGTGTGAGCATATGTTCGGATCGCGGCAGAGGAAGCAAAATTTAAGGCAAAATCCGCTTCATGAGTAGACCGGATTCAATCCCATCGATCGACGCTTATATCAGGGGCCTGCCGAAAGCAGAGCTGCATCTGCACATCGAAGGGACCCTCGAGCCGGAGCTGGCTTTTCGCCTCGCGCGCAAACATGGCGTGGCGCTCCCGTACGCCAGCGTAGCCGAATTGCGCGGCGCCTACGACTTCGGCGCCCTGCAGGCCTTTCTGGATATTTACTACGCGGTTGCGGACGTTTTGCGGGACGAGGACGACTTTTACCAGCTGGCCCTCAGTTACATGCGGCGCGCGCATGAACAGGGCGTGGTCCATACGGAGATCTTCTTCGATCCGCAGACTCACACCGCGCGCGGGATCCCCTTCGCCACGGTCGTCGCGGGTCTGAATCGAGCGCTGAGGGAGGCGGAGCGCTCCTTCGACATGACGCATCGCCTCATTGCGTGCTTTCTGCGGCACTTGAGTGCGGCGGCAGCGAGGCGCACGCTGGATGAGGTGCTCGAGCACCGCGACAGCATTGCTGCGGTTGGCCTGGATTCCTCGGAGGTCGGGCATCCGCCCTCGAAATTTGCCGCGGTGTTCGACCACGCGCGGGCGCAGGGCCTGCTCGCCGTCGCGCACGCCGGGGAAGAAGGCCCACCAACCTATATCCACGAGGCGCTCGACCTGCTCGCCGTGCGGCGCATCGATCATGGCGTGCGGTGCGAAGAGGATCCAGCGCTCGTTCAGCGCCTGGCTGAGGAGCAGATCACGCTGACTGTCTGTCCGCTGTCGAACGTGAAGCTCGGGGTGTTCGAGCGCATGGAGCACCATAACCTGAAGCGCCTGCTCGAAGCCGGTCTGCGTGTAACCGTGAACTCCGATGATCCGGCCTACTTCGGCGGGTACGTTTTGGAGAATTATCTTGCGGTAGAACGTGCGCTGGGACTGACCCGCGCCCAGCTCGCGACTCTGGCCCGCAATTCGATCGAGGGATCGTTTCTCGATGTTGCCGCGAAGCGCCGCTGGCCGTCTGCGATCGATGCCCGCACGCACGGCGCGCCGGCCTCGTGAAGACGGCCCCGGGAGCGTTTCGGTGCTACTGCCTCACAGGTAGCCGATCGGCTGAGCCCGCAGGCGCGTTCCACCATCCTCCTCCGAGTGCTTGCAACAACGCCGCGGTGTCACCGAGGCGCGCCGCCTGGGCCTGCACCCGCCCAATCACCGCCTGCTGGTAAGCCTGCTGAGCCGTCAGCACCGCAAGGCCGTTGACGTAGCCCACGCGGAATTGCTGTTGAGTCAGCCGCAAAGCGACCCCGGCGGCCTGCTCGACCGCCAACGCCGAGTTCAGGGCATCGGCATCGGCGTAGAGGGCGTGCAGCGTGTCGGCAACGTTCTGAAAGGCCGTGAGGACCGTGCTGCGATACTGCGCCGCCGCCTGCGCCAGCGCCTGCTCCGCCGCGCTCTGTCGGTGGCGCAGCGTGCCGGCGTCGTACAAGGGCTGCGAGGCGCTGCCGAGGACGCTCCAGAAAGTGCCGGAACTCCAGAACATCTGTGGAATCTTCGTCGCCTGGCCGCCGAGTGCGGCGCTCAGAGAGAACTGCGGCAAACGGTTCGCCACCGCGACTCCCACCTGGGCACTCGCCGAGCGTACCTGCTCCTCTGCGGCCAACACGTCCGGTCTCTGCTCTATGAGCTGCGATGGCAACGACAGCGGCAGTCGCTCCGGCAGATGGAGCGCGGCAAGTGTGAACGTCTCCGGCACGTCCTGGTCCGGCGCGTTGCCTGCGAGCACTCTGATGAGATCGCGGGTCTGCTCGAGCTGGCGAGTGAGAGGCGGCAGGAGCGCCTGCGCCTGGGCCAGCCCCAGCTCCTGCTGCGCGACATCGAGGCCCGCGGCATATCCCGACTTGAGCTGGCCGTGCAGGATCGCGAGCGAGCGCTGATTCGCGCGGATGATGGTCTGCACCGCGTCAATCTGTGCGCGCGTCGACGCCTCCTGGAGCGCGGCGGCGACCACGTTCGAGGCCAACGTCAGGTAGGCGGCATCGAGCTGATAACCAGCCGCGTCGGCCTGCGCCTGCAGCGACTCGACCTGCCGGCGGTTAAGGCCGAAGGCGTCGGGCACGTATCCGACGGTCACCTGGGCCGTGTGGAAGTTGTAGGTGACGGGCTGAGCCGGGGCAAGTGGAGTGATGTTCTCGCCATTACCCTGCGGACCCGGAGCGCTCGAGGTCGCCGTGTTACCTGAGAGCTTGGTGCGCTCGCCCTGGTAGCTCACCTGCACCGTCGGATAGAAGTATCCGCGCTGGGCGTACACGTTCTCCTGGGCTTCCTTCAGGGCAGCGACCGCCGCGTCGATCGTCGGATTCGCGGCGAAGGATTGGTCGATCAGGTTGTTGAGCGACGGCGAGCGAAACAGCGTCCACCACTGCGCGGAAATCGACCGTGCCGTGCTGAAGCTCTGGGCAGCCCCCGCGCCGATTCCAGGCGTAGAGGCTGTGGAGGCCGGCAGCGGTGCGGGCAATACGCGTCAGCGGCAGCGACGGGCGGTAGTAATTGGGACCGAGATGCAGCCCAATAGCAACCCAATAGCGATAGAGCTCACGCGGCTGGGTCTCACCACCGTCATCTTCCTCGCCCGGCAGCGCGGTGCCCGAGCAACACCATTCTCAACACCGGGACCACGAGCAGCAGCATGACGGGCCCGAGCAGCATGCCCGCCGACCACCACCGTCGCCAGCGGCCGTTGCACCTGGCTCCCGATGCCCGTCGAGATCGCCGCGGGGAGCAGGCCGATGCCACGCCGACAGACGCGTCATCAGCAGCGGCCGCATCGTTCTCGGCGGCCGCCCGAACATCGCTTCGATCGGCGCATTCCCGCGTCGCCTCGCGCCGGTTGTAATAGGTGATCATCAGAATGCCGTTCATCACGGAGACGCCGAAGAGCGAGATGAACCCGATCGCCGCCGAGACGCTGAAGGTGCAAGCCGGCCACGATACAGCGCGATCAAACCGCCTGCCATGGCGAAGGGAATTCCGGCCAACGCCAGCAGAGCTGTCGCGCACGCGAGTTGAACAGCGCTGTACAGAAGGCCCAGGATCAGCACCAGGCTCACCGGCACGATCACCGCCAGGCGCTCGCTTGCGCGTCCTTGCAGGTCGCCGAATTCCCCGGCCCAGCTCCAGGCGGTAACCGGGCGGCAATTTCACGTTGTCGCGCGATCCGCTCCTGCGCCTCCGCCACCGTGCCGCCGAGGTCCCGGTCCGCGCACGCTGAACTTGACCGGAATGTACCGCTTCATGCTCTCGTGATAGATCCAGGCCGCGCCGGTCGTCCAGCGTGATCGCTCGCCAGCTCGCGCAGCGGGATGTAGCGCGTTCGTCCCGATGCTCGTCTGGTAGCCCGACCTTGATGTTGCGGATCTCCTCGATCGCTGTCGCGGTCCTCGCGGCGGATAGCGTACCATGAGATTGAACTGCCGATCGCCTTCGAGCACCTTCGTTGCCACGGCACCGCCCATAGCGGCCTGGACCACGGTATTCACGTCGCCCGTGTTGAGCCCGTAGCGCGCCGCCTTGGCCCGGTCGATCTGTGATGTTCGAGATTCGGGCTGGCCGAGCACCGGGAAGATGCCAAGGTCGGTGATGCCGCGCACCTTCGCCATCTCGTCCTGAACCTTGCTGGCGAGCGCGGTCAGGGTCTCGAGGTTCGGACCGATGATCTTCACCGAGTTCTCGCCTTTGACGCCCGAGATCGCCTCCTCGATGTTGTCCTGGATGTACTGCGAGAAGTTGAAGGATGACTCCGGGCAGCGCGGCCTGCGAACTCTCGCCTGCAGCTGAGCGATCAGCTTCGTCCTTGGTCAACCCCGGCGGCCACTCGCTCGAGGGCTTCAGCGGCACGAACGAGCTCGACGTTCGAGAATGGCGAGGCATCGCTGCCGTCGTCCGGCCGGCCGTGCTGCGAGACGACGGTCATGACCTCCGGATATCGCAGCAGGATCTGGCGCATCGTGCGGGTCGCCGCCGTCGCCATCCTCGAGCGACATGGTCATCGGCAGCTCGAGGCGCGAATCCAGAAGTTGCCCTCTTCCAGATGCGGGCAGGAACTCGCTCCCCAGCCGCGGTGCCAGCAGAACGCCGCCGACTGCGAGAAAGACCAGGCCGACGCCGATCACCAGCAGCGCGCTGCGCCAGCGCGAATTGCAGCGCCGGGTCATAGACCCGGTGCAGCACCCGCACGACGAGGGTTTCGGCCTCCTTGACGCGTCGGGGAGCAGTATCGAGGCGAGCACCGGCGTCACGGTGAACGTGGCGATCAACGCGCCGGTGAGCGCATAACCGTAGGTGCGCGCCATGGGACCGAAGATCTGCCCCCTCGACGCCTTGCATGGTGAACAGCGGCACGAAGGCCGGCTACGGTGATGAGGGCGGAGAAGAGTACCGCCCTGTCGACCTGCATGACGCTGATCAGAATCAGCCGCAGTCGATCGTTCCAGCCGTGCACCGGCGTCACGTTATCCGGCGACCGTGTCGGGTCCGGACCCCATATCCGCTCGCCAGTCGCTCGCAGCAGGTCCTGCGCGCTCGTGCCGGCTCGCCTGCAGATTGCGGAAGATGTTTTCCACCAGGATCACCGCCGAATCGACGATGATGCCGAAGTCGACCGCGCCGAGCGACAGCAGGTTCGCGCCCTCGCCTTGCAACGACCAGGATGATGATCGCGAAGAAGAGCGCAAACGGAATGTTCAGGCCGACGATGATGGCGCTGCGCAGGTCGCCCAGGAAGATCCACTGGATCAGAAAGACGAGCAGGCAGCCGAAGACCAGGTTGTGCAGCACCGTGTGAGTGGTGACCCCGACGAGCGACGCCGCGGTCGTAGAACGGAACGACCTTGACGCCCGGCGGCAGCGTGCCGTCGTGATTCATCTTGCGCGATGACCGCCTCGATCCGCGGCACCACTTCGTCCGGTCTGGTAGGTGCGGCCCATCACGACGATGCCGACACACGATGTCATCGTCGCTGGTCCTTGCCCGCGATCCCGAGCCTCGGGCGATAACCGACCTTCACCGTGCGCGACGTCCTTGACCAGCACGGGCACGCCGCCCTGCTGGCTGAGGACCACTTTCTCGATGTCCCCGACCTTGTAGCCCTGGGAGATGCTGTCGTCGCCGCCGTCGTCGATCAGGCCGACGCCGCGGATGTTGATGGACTGCTGCCCGATAGTGATCTCCCGCGCTCCGACGTTGATGTTGGAGTTGCCGAGCGCGGAGATGACCTGCGGGACCGTGAGGCCGTAGGCGCGCAGCTTGGCCGGATCGACGTCGACGTCGAACTCCTTGGTGGGACCTCCCCAGCTGTTGATGGCGACTATGCCATGCACCTGCAGCAGGCGTCGCCGCACGACCCAGTCCTGCACGGTGCGCAGGTTGGTGATCCCGAAGTGCGGCGGACCCACCACCTCATAGCGCATAGATCTCGCCGGTGCCGCTGTTCTGTTGAACGTTGGCACTGTTGCCGCCGGGGAGGCTGACGTTCTGCTGCAGCGCAATCACGGTCTGCGCATACGCGAAGTCGTAGTCGACACCGTAATTGAACTCCACGCGCACGAACGACAGGCCGTAGAACGAGGTTGAGCGGATGACCTGGATACCCGGAACCGTATACAGACCGTTCTCGATCGGAATGGTGTAGTAGCGCTCCATCTCGCTCGCCGAGAGTCCCGCCGCCTGCGCGCTGATCTCGAGGACCACCGGCGAGGGGTTCGGATACGCCTCGATGTCGAGGGAGCGGAAGGCGAAGACGCCTGCCCCGGCGAAAAGGAGCAGGCCAAAGACGACGATCGCGCGCCGGCTGAGGCAAAAGGAAATGAGCGTCTTCAGCATGCGGCGGCGAGGCACATCCCTGTGCCTGCGTTACGGGGGGCGTGCTGCTTCATGTTGTGGCGACCGACATCAGTCGCTCGGCGCCGCGTTGATCATATTGTCGAGGTAGATCGCCCCCCGGGTGACCACCAGCTGGTTGGGCTGCAACCCCTCGACGATCTGCACTTTCCCATCCTCACGCAGCCCCGTCCTGATCACTCGCTGCGTGAAGCGGCGCCGATCTGTCGTCACCCACGCCGTCATGGTCCCGTCACCCTCGCGCACCGCGCCGTCGGCAGGGATGGCGAGCGCGTCCACGGGCCGGCCCAGCTCGATCGTAACCGTCGCCAGCATGCCGGGACGCAGCTCATGCGCGGGATCGGCCACTTTGCAGCGCACGGTCTGCCGGTGCAGGTTGGGATCGACCGTCGCGTAGATCCCGGAGACGCTGCCCGAGAAGGTCTTACCCGGATAGGCCGTGACCGAGACCCGGACCGGCTCGCCCGGACGGACGAGTGCGATGTCGCTCTCGAAGACATTGGCCTCCACCCACTGCGCTCCTATCCGTGCCGCAGGTGTCGCATCGATGCGGCCGGTGGCGATCATCCGCTCGATCTGGGCATCGCTCTTGCCCAGGGCGTGAAGCGCGACCCGCGCCGCGGCGAGCGCTGCCGCCGCGGTTTGCTCGTCCGAGGTCGCCTGCTCAACCTCGCGCCCGGAGACGCCCTGCGTACCGTAGAGGAGGCGCGCGCGTTGCAGCTCCTTGCGGGTCAGCTGCAAGGTCGCGGCCGCGCCGAGCAGAGTGGACTCGGCTTGCACGATGGCGGGATCCTCGGCGAAGGCGACGCTGCCGAGCTCCGTCCTCACGATGGGAAAGCGGTACATCCCTGCCGGCGCGACCCGAATCGTCTCCACCTGCGTTGGCGACAAATCCACGGACGGCGGGCCCGCGGCACTGGATGCGGCGGCCGGTGGCCGCGCAGGAGCACCCGCGGACGTCCGAGCGCACGCGGAAAGCCCGGCAACGCCGGCAAGGAGCGCAGCCAAGGCCGCTCCGGAGACGCCCGACCTCCGGCACCCGTCAAGGGATCGATTCATAGCTGCCTAAATTGGCAGCACTGCGGGGCTTCGTCTGCCCGATCCGGCCTAGCGCTTGTGTCGGGCGAGGCCCTACACGCACCGCATCAAACATGCTGGCCTGACGCGGAAAGGCACGGCGGGCCGATAAGAAGTTGGGTGAAGACCATCCCTTGACGAGTCAGGCCATATCAGAACTTGTATACGCCCTGCAGCGCGACCTCGCTCTGGTTGCTGCCGTACTGCACTACCGGCGTCACGGCTTTGACGAACGTTGGCTCGCTGGAGGTGTCGTAGCGGCCCTCGAGACGCAGCTCGAAGCTCGCCACCGGATCGTAGCCGAAGGTCAGGGTCGCTTCCTTGAGGTCCTGCGGAGCGCCGGTCACGACGGTGGTGCCGTCCTTGTCGTCCAGATACTCGCCGCGCAGCGACATGCGCCACTGGCTGTTGATCTGATAGTTCGCGTACGCGGCTACGCCGTCCCAATCGCCGCCCGTGAGCGTGTCCGGCGTTGCGGTGCTGATCTCCTGCTTGCCCCAATCGTAGCTCACCACGAATGACAGGGCCGATGTCGCGTTGAACGTCGCGACGGTGTCGAAGAAAGTCCGTTCCGCTCCATACACCGGGTCCTTGCCGGCGTACATCTGCGCCGTGAGGGAGAAGTACTTGTTGGGATTGTAGGCGAGGCCCAGCTCACCCGTCTTCGAGCCATAGTCGATCTTGGTGTAGTTCCAGCCGTTGTTGACCCCTGCGATCACGCTCAAGGTGCTCGTGACCGCATAGGTCGCGCGCACGCCGGTGTGAGTCATCGGCTCCGCGAAGAAGAGGAGCGAGCGCGAGAAGTTCGTGTTGCCGGTCGGCGCAATGACCTCCGCGCCCGCCAGGGTGGTGAACTTGCCGGCCTGCACGGTCAGGTTGCCGGCGGCGTACTGGACATATCCCTGCAGGATGTCGAACGAGTTCGCGCTGGCGCCTGCGCTCTCGGCGGCATCGACGATCTTCGCATCCTCGCCGGCAATGACATCGACCACGGCGCCGAAGCCGGACTTCGGCTGATAGGCGAGCTGCAATCCCGCCTCATCGAGCTGGAACGTGTCGTGCGAGGTGTCGAATTGATGATAAGTGTTATAGCCCGAGGAGTCGTAATAGGAGGCTGCCACATAGCCGGACTCCGTGATCCCGGAATTGGCCAGGATCTGCGCGAGCGTCGTGGCCGGGGAATCGGCCGCCAACGCCCCGGCCGGCACGGCGCCCGCGACGGTGACCAGCGCCGCGATGTGGATTCGCTGCAACAACGGGTTCTGCATGGGGCCCCTTTCTCCCAATCTTTGCCAACATGGAGGCGATCCTAGTCGGCTCGGCGTGAGGAGGGAGTGAGGAAAATCCGGACGGAGATGCCGGTGATTAAGCGACGCGTCTCATCGAGTCAGTTTCGTGTCGTGCCAGCGCACGGCCTCTCGCAAAAGCTCCGTCGCGCTACCGACATTGAGCTTCTCCTTGATACGGGCGCAGTAGGCCTGGACAGTCTTGATGCTGACGGAGAAATCCTCAGCGATCTGGCGGGTACCGATGCCCTGCCCGAGCTTCTCGAACACTTCGAGCTCCCGATCGCTCAGGCGCTCGATCGCCGGCTCGCCGGGCGCCCGGCCGCGCACCGTCTGGGCCGCAAGGATCTCGGCGGCCTTCTCGCTGACGTACAGCTTGCCGTCGAGCACGCGGCGCACCGCCTCAACCACCCGCTGTGCGCTCTCACGCTTGTTGACGTAGCCACGGGCTCCAGCGCGGAACACACGCTCGGCATACAGCGACTCGTCGTGCATCGAAAGGACGAGAACGGGCACCGCGGGCGTCAGCCTCTGCAGACTCTTGACGAGGTCGAGCCCCGTCGAATCTTCCAGGCTCAGATCGACGATGGCTAGGTCAGCGCGCGCTGCGCTGAGGGCCGTGATGGCCTCGGCGGCGCTGCCCGCCTCGCCACACACGATGAGATCCGGCTGCTGATCGATGAGCTGCGTCAGCCACTCCCGCACCAGCGGATGGTCATCCACGAGGAAGATGCGTTTGGCTGACATCAGCGCGGCGCTCTCAGTCCCGCGGTGGCAACGCAAACGAGCACGTCACGAACGTGCCGCCCGTCGGGTTCGGCTCGATCGCCAGTTCCCCGCCGATCATCAGCGCGCGGTGCGCCATGATGCGCGTGCCGAGGCCACGGCCGCTCTGCCAGTCGTCGGGCAAGCCGGCGCCATCGTCCTCGATGCTGAGCTGCGCCCGCTCACGCACCCGGCAGAGGCTCATCACGATCTGTCGCGGCTTGCCATGGCGCAGCGCATTGTGCACTGCCTCCTGCGCGATCCGATATAGATGTGTCGCCGTGGCGGGGTCCTCGATCGGCGGCGGCGAGTCGCATTCCAGCGTACAGGCGACCCTGAACATCCGGCCGACGTTTCCCGCCAGCACCCGCAGCGCCGTGACCAGGCCTTCCGATTCCATCTCCAGCGGCGCGATACCGTGGGCCATGTCGCGCGTCATGGCGATGCCGTCCTCGATGAGGCGTACCAACTCACCCGCGTCCGCCGCTTCCGCAAGCGAGCGCGCGGCGAGCTTCTGGCCAAGGACCTGACCAGCCATCGCCGTCGCGGTCAGATGCTGGCAGAGGCCGTCGTGCAGGTCGTGGCCGATGCGTCGCTGCTCGCGCTCGCTGATCTCGAGGATCTCCTTTTCCAGCCGCTCGCGCGTGTTGATCTCGCGTGTCAGGGCGCGCGTGCGTTGCTCGACTTTCTGCTCGAGTCCCCGCTGCGCCGCGCGCAACGAGCCGAGGAGCCAGATCACGAAGCCATAGACGACTGACTGGATCAGCGCGTTCCAGATGGGGATGAAGATGGTGGAGTAGTGCGCGCCCGCCGCCCAATCGCCCGCGATCCAGGTGACGATGCTGAGAGCCGCAATGGCCAGCGCGAACCCGCGGCTGATGAGCCAGGCCGCAAAGCCGATGTCGAGCAGATAGAAGACGGCAAAGGAGAGATTGAACCCGGTCAGGTAATCAACGACCCCGACCACTGCGAGAAAAGCGAGGCTGACGGCGACGAGGGCTGCCCGGGGCCACGCCCGCCGCACGCGAGTCAGGCTCAAAGGCTCGCGGGCGACACCCGATGGCGGTGGGGCCGGTCGGACTGTGCGCTCCAGGTGTTGCGGGGTAGCGAGCATGAGCCCCAGGAAGGTGGTGGAGCCAGGCGGGATCGAACCGCCGACCTCTTGCATGCCATGCAAGCGCTCTCCCAGCTGAGCTATGGCCCCACATTGCTCCCGGAGCCGCCGCGCAGGGCTGCGGGCCGGAGGCCGGCGAAGGTACGTAAGCCCCGCCGGACTGTCAAGAAGAAGCGGGTTTCAGCGCCGCATCGATGCGCGCCAGCGCACGCTCGCGGCCCAGCAGCTCCAGCGTCGCATCGATCGGGGGCGATACCGCCGTACCGGTCACGGCCACGCGCACCGGCTGGGCGATCTTGCCCAGCCCGGCCCCGAGGGCCGTCGCCAGCTCGTTCAGCACACGCATGGATGGCGGCGGTGCTCCACTCGCGGCAGCGCGCCGAGCCGCTCGCGCACCTTGGCCAGCATCTCGAGCCCTCCTCCCGCGAAGTGCTTGGCGCGCCGCCTTGGGGTCGATCTCCACGGCATCGGTGAAGAAGAAGCGGCTGTTCTGCGCCATCTCCTTCAGGGTCTTCGCCCGCTCGCGCTGGGCGAGGATCACTCCCTCGAGCAGGCGCTGATCGTCGCTGTCCAGGCCGAGCCGGCGCAGCTGCGCGCGCAGGTGCGGCACGATGCGCCGCGGGCTGCGCCCGCATCATGTGCTGCTGGTTCAGCCACAGCAGCTTCTCGCGGTTGAAGGCCGAGGCCGCCTTGTTGACGTCGTGGATGTCGAACGCGGCGATCATCTCCTCGCGCGTGAACACCTCCTGATCGCCGTGCGACCAGCCGAGGCGCACCAGATAGTTGAGGAGCGCGTCCGGCAGGTAGCCCTCCTCCTCGTACTGCAGCACGCTCACCGCGCCGTGGCGCTTCGACAGCTTGGCGCCGTCCGGCCCGAGGATCATCGGCACGTGCGCGTAGACCGGCGGCGTGGCGCCGAGCGCCCGCAGCATATTCATCTGCCGCGGCGTGTTGTTCAGGTGATCGTCGCCGCGGATCACATGCGTGATTCCCATGTCCATGATCGTCCACCACCACGCAGAAGTTGTAAGTCGGCGTGCCGTCGGAGCGCGCAATGATGAGGTCATCGAGCTCCGCGTTTCTGGAATGTGACCGGCCCGTGGACCAGGTCCTCGACCACCACGGCGCCGTCGAGCGGGTTGCGGAAGCGCACCACCGGCGCCACTCCCGGACGCGGCTCGCTTGCGATCGCGGCAGAGGCCGGTGTAGCGCGGCTTCTCCTTGCGCGCGATCTGCTCCTCGCGCATCGCATCGAGCTCCTCCTTGGTGCAGTAGCAGTGATAGGCAGTGCCTGCGGCCAGCATCTCCGCGATCACGGCGCGGTAGCGGTCGAAGCGCTGCGACTGGTAGAACGGACCTTCGTCGGGGTCGAGCCCGAGCCAGGCCATGCCCTCCAGGATCACCCGCACGGCCTCGTCCGTCGAGCGCTCACGGTCCGTGTCCTCGACACGCAGGATGAACTTGCCGTGCAGGCGGCGGGAGTACAGCCAGCTGATAGAGCGCGGTGCGCACGCCGCCGACGTGAAGCAGGCCGGTGGGGCTCGGGGCAAATCGGGTGACTACGGTCATGGGCGCGCATGGTACCAAGCACCCGGCCCCGCCGACAGTATTCGACGAATCAATAGCTTAGAAACGCTATCTCGAGAAGTAGCAATGCCTCGTGTGATACTCGGGCGCGAGCTTCGTATAAACACACCATGAGCCTGCCGCAGGCGATGCCGGATCGACGGATGGCGTGGGTCTTCGCCAAAGAGCTGGACTGGGACGAGCTGTACTCGGAGCAGTTGCCGCGCATCTACAACTACTTTCGCTTCCGCGTGGGTAGCGACGCGGATGCGGAAGATCTGACGGCACGCACTTTTGAGAGTGCCTGGCGGGCGCGCGAGCGCTACCGGGAGGATCTTGCCGGGTTCTCGACCTGGCTCTTCACGATCGCGCACAACGTCGCGGTGGACTTCCTGCGCTCGCGGCGCCTTCAGGTCCCCCTCGAAGCCGTCGAGGAGATCGCAGCCGAGGGTACGCCGGAGGAGGATGCGGCGCGCGATTCGGACCTCGAGCGGTTGAGCGCGCTTTCCGCCCGACTGTCGGAGCGCGAGCAGGAGCTGATCGCGCTCAAGTACGGCGCAGCGCTCAATAACCGCCAGATCTCAACGCTGACGCGCCTCAGCGAGTCCAACGTCGGCACGATCCTGCACCGCACGGTGCAGACGCTGCGGAGCCTATGGTGATGCGAAGGCGCCAAGCATGAACGACGAATTCCTCCATCGCCTGCGCAAGCACCCTCGGCCGGCATTCGCCGCGCGGCTGCGAGCGCGGCTCGAGCGGCAGTCCGTGAGCCCTCCTCCGCCCAGGGTACCTTCGCGGGCGCGCACCCTGCTTATCCTGCTCCTGCTCCTGCTCGGCGGGACGGCGTTCGCTATCACCGCCCTGGCAATGCGGGGGCTGCCTCCATCGTTGGTCATCCTTTATCAGGATGCCCTCGCCTGGATCAGTGCTCAGCGCACGACCACCCCCGAACACCGGGTAGCAAACGAGGGATTCGGCGCGGCGTCACGGTGGGGCACCAGCGGGTCGAGCTCTCCGCACCGGGCTGCACTCCGTGGCGGCGGAACGACGCAATCAGGGGCGCCGGCAACGAACGCTCGATCGGCAGCTACCTCCTCGGCCGGCGCAACCGGCGGCGGCGCACCGTCTGGACCTCAGGCTGCACAAATCAGCGTGCTGGCCTCCTGGTCGGCCTACGCGTACGCGACCGTAATCGCGGCGAGCGTGAACAGGACGAGAGGGGCGGCCGGCGCAGTCCTTGCGCCGCAGATTGATGTCTCTCTCAGAGACTCGGATCTCTGGCCAGGACCGATGTGCAGAGGCGGCGCGGGCGCTCCCGACATGGCCTACACGTTCCAGGCCGCCGGCACGGTGAGCGATCACCCCTGCCCTGCGGACGCGTCGGGCAACGGCAGCTCTGTCATAGCCCTTCCCCTCGCCTACGAGACACTGGTGCTCGCGCGCAGCCCACTCTACGGTGCGCTCGATCTCACCCGCCGCCAGGTCTTTCTTGCGCTGGCCAAGTGGGTTCCCGATCAGGCACGATCCGGAAGAGTTCATGAGAACGCCAGCACGACCTGGCGCCAAATCGATGCCGCACTGGGACCGGAGTCCATCGAGATCATGGGTCCGCCGCTCTCATCGGCCGCGGGCCGCTCGATGATCGAGCTCCTGGTGGAAGCGGGATGCAACACCTATCCCTGGATAGCGGCGCTCGCATCGACCGATCCCACGCGCTACGCCCGCATCTGCCGGACAGTGCGCACGGACGGTGCATACACCGAGGTCTCAGATCTCGCCCCCTCCACACTCCTTACAGAGCCCAATGCCGTCGGGATCCTGACCGTCAATTGGGTCTTTACCTTCCCGAATCTCGACCAACTGCGGCCAAACGGGCTCGCCGTGAGCAGGCTCGACGGAGTAGAACCGACGCCACAAGGCATTCTAAGCGGGACATATCCGGGTTCGCGCGGTTTCTATCTGTATGTCAACCGCGGGCGTGTCGCCCGAAATGTAGTAGCCCGTTTGGTGAACGCAGTGCTCCCCTATGGTGATTGGGCACTTGTGCCCGTGCCGCTGTCGCAACTTCGGGCGGCTTACGCCGAAGTGCTCGGCCCATGAGCCTGCCGGCGGGATTTCTCGTGCCGATTCTGCGACCGCTGGTTCCGCAATGGGGACATCTCGCAGCCATGGTGTGCAGCAACGACCTCGTCATCGTAGAGCGATTTGCGAGCGTGCGGCGGCTGGAGACCATTATCAAAGCCATGGATACTGGCGCGCCGATCAAGCCGCCGAAGTGCTCCTATCCGATGCCCCAGTGACCAGCATGTCGTAGAGCGCCCGCGCAGCCGGGGAGAGGTGCGCGTTTCGCAGCGAAATCAGTACGACTGACCTCGCAACTGCCGGCTCGACGAGCGGGATCACACGGATCCTCGGATACGCTTCCTTCTGCACGGCCAGTCCGGGAACGACCGCCGCGCCTACTCCCTCTGCCACGAGCCCGAGAGCCGTGGCGCTGTGCTGCACCTCGTAGTAGGTTCGCAGCCGCAGCCGCTCAGCCGTCAGGGCGAGCTCCAACACCGGCCTGTTGGCGCTCAGGCTGCCGGGAAAGATCAGCAGATGCGGCGCAAGCTGCCGCCATGACACCTTCCTGCGCCCCGCAAGAGGGTGATCGTCACGGCAGATGAGGACGAAGCGGTCGCGCTCGAGCGGCACACTCGCGAGCCCCGCATCGTGCGAGCCGGTCACGTTGATGCCGAATTCCGCCTCCCGCCGCAGCACCGACTCGGCCACTCCGAAAGAGGAGTGGTCATGGATCGTGATCCTGTTCTCGGGATACACCGCGGAGTATTGCTGGATCACCCGCGGCAGATAGCGCGCACCGATGGAGGGAACGCAGGCGATCGTGACGGAGCCGCGCATCGCCTTGCCGGTCTCTCTGATGTCCGTCAATGAGGTCTCGAGCTCCGTCAGCAGCCGTTGCGCGCGCGGCAGGAAGTCGGCACCGGTGCGGGTGACCTCGACAGAGCGCGTCGTCCGCTCGATGAGCTTCACGGCGAGGTAAGCCTCGAGCGTCTGCAGCCGCCGTGACAGTGCCGTCTGCGTGATATGGAGCTCGGCGGCAGCGCGCCGGAAGTTGCGGTGAGTCGCAATGGCGATGAATGCCTGAACGCCGAGAGTGTCGATCTTCAAGCCTGCCCTCCTGCATTGATGCATGAAGTACATCAATATGATCTATAAATGCATTATGCGTCGCTGAGCATCCGGGCGCAAACTGCCGCCGCGATTCAAACCGAGGCAGCACCCATGACGAGCATCGAATCGACACCGGAGATGGCGGCTGGAATCTATCGCGCCATGCAGCGCAGGCTGGAGATCGTGCGCCGCCGGCTACACCGGCCGCTCACCCTCGCTGAAAAGGTACTGCTCGGGCACCTCGACGATCCCGAACGACAGGAGCTCACCCCGGGCGAGAGCTATCTGCTGCTGCGTCCCGATCGGGTCGTTTTCCAGGATCTGCTCGGGCAGACGGGCATCCTGCAGTTCATGCAAAGCGGGCGCGAGCGCGTCGCGATCCCGACGAGCATCCATTGCGACCACCTGATCCAGGCCCGCCACGGCGCGCGACAGGATCTCGAGGCATCGCTCGGCGAAAACGCCGAGGTCTACGAATTCCTGCGCCGGGCCGCGGCCAAGTACCACGCCGGCTTCTGGGGGCCGGGCGCCGGCATCATGCATCAGGTCGTGCTGGAGAATTACGCCTTTCCGGGCGCGCTGATCATCGGCACCGACTCCCACACTCCCAACTCGGGCGGACTCGGCGCCTGCGCCGTGGGCGTGGGCGGCGCGGATGCGGTGGAAGCCATAGCCGGCCTGCCATGGGAACTGCTCTATCCCAAGCGCATCGCCGTTTACCTCACAGGTCAGCTCAACGGCTGGACCGCCCCCAAGGACGTGATCATCGCCGTCGCCGGGATGTTGACCGTCTCCGGTGGCACGAATGCAATCGTCGAATATATCGGGCCCGGCGCGCGAACCATCAGCGCGACCGGCAAGGCCACCATCGCCAACATGGGCGCCGAGATTGGCGCGACGACCTCGATGTTTCCGGCCGATGAGCACATGGCAACCTACCTGCGGGCTACTCATCGCAGCGCGCTCGCGCGGTTCATCGAGCAGTACAAGCATCTCCTCGAGCCGGACCCGGAAACCGAGCAGGCGCCCGAGGAGCACTACGACCGCGTGCTCCGGCTGGACCTCTCAACCCTGGAGCCTCAGGTCGCAGGCCCCTACTCGCCCGATCGCGTACGGCCCCTCTCGAAGCTCGCTGCCGAGATCGCCGATTCCGAGTCCGGATTCCCGCGCGGCATCTCGGCTGCACTGATCGGCAGTTGCACCAACTCCTCCTACGAGGACATGAGCCGTGCAGCCGACGTCGCCGAGCAGGCACGCGCCCGCGGGCTGAAGGCCGCCGTCCCTTACCTCGTGACGCCGGGCTCCGAGCAAGTCCGCTCGACGATCGAGCGCGATGGTCAACTGAGATCCCTCGAGAATATCGGTGCCGCGGTGCTCGCCAACGCCTGCGGACCCTGCGTCGGTCAGTGGCGCAGAGAGGATGTTGCCGCGGACACGCCCAATGCGATCATCACCTCCTACAACCGCAACTTCGCCGGCCGCAACGACGGGCGGCGCTCCACCATGAACTTCCTCGCCAGCCCGGAGATCGTCACGGCGCTCGCCATCGCCGGGAGGCTCGACTTCAACCCCGTCGAGGATCAGCTCACCGGCCCGAACGGCGAGCCGTTCATGTTGCAACCGCCGAAGCCGGCCCCCGAAGTGCCTGCCCGCGACTTCGAGAATCGGCGGGAGCACTACATCGCCCCCGCAGCCGATGGCCGGTCCCTCGACCTTGTGGTGGAGCCCGGCAGCGAGCGCCTGCAGCTCATGAAGCCGTGGGCCGCCTGGGACGGGAATGACTTCCTCGATATGCCCGTCCTCATCAAGACCCAGGGGAAGACCACCACGGACCATATTTCGCCTCCCGGCATATGGCTGCGCTACCGCGGCCATCTCGAGCGGTTCAGCGAGAACCTGTTGCTGGGCGCGACCAACGCGGCGACCGGTGAGGTGGGCAAGACCTCGAACGCAATCAGCGGTGCGTGCGGCCAGCCGATCGCCGCCGTAGCCCGCGACTACCGCTCCAGAGGACTTCGCTGGGTGATCGTGGGCGACACCAACTACGGCGAGGGCAGCAGCCGCGAGCACGCCGCCCTCTCCCCCCGGCTTCTGGGCGGCGCGGCGGTGATCGCGCGCAGCTTCGCCCGCATCCACGAGTCGAACCTGAAGAAGCAGGGACTTCTCGCGCTCACCTTCGCCGATCCCAACGACTACGAGCGGATACTCGCCTCGGATCGCCTGAGCCTGCTCGGATTACGGCAGCTTGCGGCAGGTCAGCCCGTGAAATGCCGCCTGGTGCACGCGGACGGCACCGAAGAGACACTGCAACTGCGCCATTCCTACGGCGAGCGGCAGCTCGAGTGGTTCCGCGCAGGCTCCGCGCTCAACACGATCGCGGCGGCTCCCGCCCGCAGCCTGCATACCGGCTAGCGATTCAGAGGTTGTCAGTGCTGCGGATGAAGGCCGCGACGTTGTCGTGCAACTGCTTCAGCGCGGACACGTGGACATAGACCATGTGCCCGGACTGGTAGTAGTGGTATTCGATATTGCTCTGCAGGCTCGTCGATATCGGCAGATGATGCGTTTCGAACCAGCCTTCGTAGTAGGGCGTCGAGACGTCGAAATAGCCGCCGTTGACCATCACCTTCATTTTCGGGTTGGTCTTCATGGCAGCGGCGAGATCGGGCAGCACGTTGGGCAGTGCGATCAGCGCCCGCTCTGCGCCCGGCGGCTGATGCCTGTAGTCCCAGCTGTCATAGACCGGGATGCCCGGCTTGTAATACACGCCCGCTCCGTAATGCAGCTTCTCACGCACATAGGCGTTGAAGGCGGCGACATAGGCCGAGCCGATGGCGGCGGCCTGCGGATCGTATTCTGCAGTCTTGCTCAGCGGATCGAGCGTCGGACCGGCGAAGCGAGTATCGAGCGTGCCGGTAGTCAGCTCCTGATCGCCGAGCAGCTCTTTCTGGAAGGCGCCGTACTCGATGCGCAGATTCGCTTTCAGCAGATACGCCACCGGCAATCCGGTATAGGCGTGCAGCTTTGCGGCGATCGCCTGACGCCGCTCGGGCGTGAGACTGTTGCCACGCATCAGCGCCAGCGCGTAATCCGTGGTGGCGAAATGCTCGACCTGGCTCAGGAACGCGCGCAGATCCTGCGGTTGGCTCGGCAACCTGTGCTGATACCAGGCCGTGGCCGCATAGGTGGGCAAAGCAACGACGTACGGCAGATCGACCGACGGGTTCACCTCAGGGTCGTCCGGCATCAGGTCCCAGTCGAGGATGCACGACAGCAGCACGACGCCGTTGAGGTCGATGTCTTCCTTCTGCAGCGCGAGCGCCAGGCCCGCTGAGCGCATGGTTCCGTAGCTCTCACCGAATACGTACTTCGGCGAATTCCAGCGGTTGTATTTGGAAAGGAAGTCCCGGATGAAGACCGCATAGGCGTGGATGTCCTGGTCGACGCCATAGAAGGACTTCGCCGCGTCCTTGCCGCCGATGCGGCTGAAGCCGGTGCCCGGCGCATCCACGAAGACCAGGTCGCTGGCGTCCAGCAGGCTTTCGTCATTGTTCACGGTCTCGTACGGCGCCGCCCGCGTGTGGCTATGGTCGGCTGTCAGAACCCGGACCGGCCCGAAGGCGCCCATGTGCAGCCACATCGAGGAAGAGCCAGGGCCGCCGTTGAAGAGGAAAGTGATAGGCCGGCCGGCAGCGGGGACACCGCGCTTGAAATAGGCGGCATAGAACATCGAGGCCTCGGCCTTGCGGCTCTCGTCGCCGCCGCCCGACGCGTCGTCCCCGTTCGAGCCTCCGGCATGGACCACCAGCGTACCTGCCACGGACTGATAGTCGATGTGCGATCCCCCCACGGTGACCGAGCCGGTGGTGGTCACCTCGGTCGGCTTGAAATCCGGCGCCTGCGGCGCGTCGGCCGCCCGGACGGCGGGGAGGCAAATACCGAGGGCAATGGCGAGCAGAATGTGCTTGTTCATGAGGAGGCGTTCCATGGCTTGGCTGGCGACGGTAAGGCAGAACCTGGGCCATTCCAAGCGGTTCGTGATCGGGCAGAATCCGGCACTTGCGCCATTGCCTCCGGCCTGGCCGGCCGATAGACTTGCTCCCCCTCGAGGGCATGGGCGGTTAGCTCAGCGGTAGAGCACTGCTTTCACACGGCAGGGGCCACTGGTTCGATCCCAGTACCGCCCACCATTCAGAAATGTCGGCGGAACAAGCATCTAGGAAGTCTCCTAGGATTGATCTTGTTTTCTGAATGGTTGCTTTTCGAGCAATTTGGGACAGTTCTGGGACAGTCCGGTGGACGCCGGGTGAGACGCCATCAGGAGAACTGTCCCATGGCGACCTTCGAGAGACGCGGCCAATACTGGCGGGTGAAGGTCCGCCGTACCGGCCTTCCGCCCCAGACCCGAACCTTCGATAACAAGACGCAGGCCCAGCTGTGGGCACGTTGCGTCGAATCTGACATCGACAAGGGCATCGTAGTCGATCGCCGAGTCGCGGAGCGACTCTCCCTAGCGGAAGTCCTGGAGCGCTATCGGCGTGAGGTGACCCCCACCAAACGAGGCGCAGCCGACGAGAACATTCGCCTCAAGGCGATGGCGGAGCGACCGTTTGCGCGCATCCGCATGGCCGCCGCTCACAAGCTCCCACCTGGCGGCGTATCGCGATGCGCGGCTGAAGGTCGTCTCCGGCGCAACGGTAAACCGCGAATTCAACGTGCTCTCGCACGCGATCGAGACGGCCCGGCGGGAGTGGGACGTCTACCTGCCCGCCAATCCCTGCACGCTCGTGCGCCGCCCTCCCGCAGGGACGACCCGCGGAACAGGCGCCTCCAGGACGACGAGGAACAGCGGCTCCTCGCCGCTTGCCGCAAGGCGCCCGCAACAAATGGCTCGCGCATTTCGTTGCCCTTGCCATCGAAACAGGCATGCGGCGCAGCGAGCTCCTCGGGACTGCAATGGGACGAACGTGGACCTCGATCGGCGCACTGCCTTCCTGCCGGTCACCAAGAATGGCGAATCCCGCGGCGTACCCCTCTCGAGCCGTGCGGTCGACATCCTTCGTGGACTCCCGCTCGTCCCGCGACGGCGGCGTTTTTGGCGACCTCACCCAAGTACGCCCTCAAGCAGTCCTTTAAGCGCGCCGTGCGCCGCGCTGGCATCAAGGGCTCTGCGCTTGCACGATCTCAGGCATGAGGCCACGAGCCGATTCTTCGAGAAGGGACTGAATGTGATGGAGGTCGCATCCGTAACCGGCCACAAGACGCTGCAGATGCTCAAGCGCTACACGCATCTCAGCGTCACGAGATCTGGCCACCCGTCTCGACTAGCGGCGATTTGGCAGAAACCCAAGCGTTCGGATACAATCATATGCCGACCATTCTTCGCTTTCGCGGGCTGCGGGTGGTGATCTACGTGAATGACCATCGCCCGCCGCATGTTCACGTCATTGGACCTAGGCGCGAGGCCAGGATTGCGCTCGGAGACGTGCGTGAGCACCCTTGGTTAATGTCGAACGAAGGGCTGTCTCGCCGCCAAGTGGCGGCGGCCCTCCTGAAGGTGAGCGAAAACCGCGACGTCCTGATTCAGCGATGGAGAGAGATTCATGGCGATGCCTGATTGGATCAAGAAAGAGCTGCGCACAAACTTTGCGCGCGCCTCCCGTGCCGGACGCCAGGCCGCAAAGATGGAGCCACGCGCCGCCCGTGCAAGCTATCGCGCCAAGGACAACGCGCTGCTGATCGAATTGATCAATGGAGCGGCGATCACGATCCCGGTAAAGCTGATTCCCGGTCTGAAGCGAGCCGCCCCCGAGTGATGTGCGCTCCGTCGAGGTGCTCGGCCGCGGCGGCGGACTGCACTGGGAAAGCCTGAACCTCGATCTCAGTGTCCCAGCGCTGGTCTCGTCGGTATTTGCCGGACCCGAATGGATGGCTGAGCTGGGTCGGATAGGCGGCATGCGATCCTCAGCGACCAAAGCCGCCGCGGCGCGCCGGAATGGACGGAAAGGCGGCCGCCCACGCAATCGCCCTTCGGTGGGCGCGGGCGCCTAACAGCGGCGCTCAGAGCAACTATCTTTCCCGCATGCATGAGTGAGCAACATTAGCCTAAGCGATCTGTACTATCCGACATCGCTCGCAAAGGGGATAGGAGCCGACAGCCCTCGAGCAGTACGCTGAATACACTGTAGACAAAGTTTGAATCGCACTCCCGATATACGTAGTCCGGCAAATCGGTGCCGTTCAAGTAGACCGCCAGTCCCTCTTGACTACCAAAGGCAACCTCACGGGCCTCGGCCTCGACGCGCAGCTTCGATCCCTTTGGCGCTCCCAGAGTCTCCAGAGTCTCAATCACACACCGCGTGGCCTCGGCCACTCGACCGGTGATTTCGATTTCAATGTCACAGTACTCGATCTCGCCTGTTACATCCTGCAACGTACCGCCACCCGTGATTTGGCCGAGAGCAGCTCGATCGAGTGCAGCATTGAGCGGGTCCTCAAAAAACCTGCCGCGGTGAATCGGCTGCAATCTCGCGTTCAGTTGCGCCACCAGGAATCTTACTTGCGCTGTCTTTGGCATGTCGATCAGGCTATCGCGCATTCGGGCATCCCATATACAGAAGGACAGCGCACCGCACCGCACTACGGCGTGAAGGGCTTCTCCTTAAGCGAGAACTTCTTAAACGTGTGCCCTGCCTCTTGGGGGAGTATGTAAACGGCTTGCAACAGATTGTCGATGACATCCAAAGCGAGCCATAACTCCTCACGACTGTGGGCCGCAACTTGATGCGCCGCTTGATTGCCCAGTGTTCGGATCTGGTGAAGAATATCGCCGCCACTAGTCGTCAGCTTGCCACCCTTAACGAGACTGTCAATTTGAGCAAGCAAGTCTTTGCCAGTCGCGCCCTGGTCTTTTACGATGCACTCGATCACGGCGCGCACCCCCACACCACACAACACGAGCTGCTTCTCATTCAACGCCTTCACAGTCTCCACATATACTCGTTCGAGATGCATCGGAAACGAGAACATCAGGCCTGGGAGCGGGACTCTGCCGCGCTGGGGATTTGGGTATTGATCTTCACGAACAACCACATTACCTGTCTCAAAGTCGATATCGTCGGAATTGCTGGCAATCGCTCTGAACGAGTGACTGTTGCAGCCGAGGCATTGAACTATTTGGTAGCTGGAATCGAAGTGTATGGCTGCCTCTTCGTCATACCCGGCCAAGTCAACCGCCTTTACGACGCGATGATTTGTGGTCGTCCCGCATTGGCTGCAGCGCACCTGAATTTGCGTGTTTTCGGTCGTTTCGGCGCTTATTCCCATTCCACTCATTGCATGCTCCTCGACAACTATGCGTGTCCAAACAAATCACCTACGGCGGCAACGCGTCTTGTATGTTGCCGAACGCGAGAGACGGAATTTCATTGAAAAATGGGCTTTCCGATCTCTCAAAGAAATATGAGCGACCGCCCTGACTGATGGCTCCGCCGGCGCTTCGCGTCACCGGACCGTCTGAAAAGAACCCCAGGCAAATCACGTGGGCTGACTCGGGCCGATTCAGAAATTCACTGGCTGCTCTCCTCAGAGAGCTCGGCTCTCCGGTTTCAGTTCCCAGTTCCTCGAGTTCCGCCGCTGAAATTCGCTCGAGCTTCACGCAAACTATCCCAGCCCTCTTTCGGGTCAATTGCCGTGACGCAGCGTCCTTCACGGTCTTCATAGTAGCTTCAACGACATTGTCGGGCTCTCGACTCTCTAGCGACAATATCACTGGCTGACTCAAGTTTGTTACCAGAAGGTGCTTGTTATCGACGCCGAAGGTCTTCAGTACGAACTCCTGCAGCGCATTTGAATCGGGACGGTTGTTTTCAAGAGGTGTTCCGCGCGCATTAAAGTGAGACACGTAAACCTCAAGATCATCTTGGACAGTATGCGGTTTGCCACTCAAAATGCTTTGGCGCACCGTGTAACAGAGGCGCTGCCGCTCGCTGAAGGCAGAAGGAAACCGCTGAGGGACGATTACCCGCAACATTAACCCTTGATTCAATCCCCTGAAAAGCGGCCTCATTGAAGACTGCATGATCCCGAAGATCTCACGAGCTTCACGCTGATGAATCCGTTGACCTATCTCCGATACGGACTTGCATTCGACCTCTGCCACTAAGTCCTGCTGCGTTATCAGGAGATCGAAAGTCCCTTGCTCCGGAGTCGGAAACTCGATTTCGAATTTCCGATGAAAAAGATGCGCCGCGATTAGCCACTCAAACTGCAGACCGCGCAAGTCAGCAGGATTAGTGCGAATCGCCACCCGAGCCCGAAGGATCAGATAGCGACGGGCCGCGGCCCCGGGAAGTGAATCATGGGCCGATAGGAATTGTGCGACGAATCCGGTAGCCTGATAGTGCCCATCAGAGTCAATAACGAACTTCCTCAGTTGGCCAAATCGTTGGCGCTGCATCGAAAGATCCTGGAGCGCATAGGCGAGGCGGTTTTCCTGCCGTAGGTAATCACTGAGAAATCGATTCTCATTGATCTCGGACTCGACCTCAAACACTCTCCGCCGCCATGTCGATGGGTTCAACAGCTGCTCGAACCGGTCGAATAGCGTCGGGAACTGATCGGCGTCAATCTGGGTAACGAAGTCCATGGACGGCGGGTTCATGTGCCGCTGAGCCGCCGCCTTTCAGCGACGTGTTCAATGTTCAGCGAGCAAGCTTACCCAAGTTACGGCGGCAACGCAGCCCGGATCGATAAGTAGTGAGCCACGTCGCAGCAACACGGCGGCCGCCGAGTAACGATGAGCAACCAATTGTGGAACCCAGCCCCAATGCGCGGCCGCCGGACAGTATTCGAAGATCTGATCATCATGACCGCCAAGTTGCCTTGGCAGGCCGGTCTTGTGCTGGCCCTACTTTTATTCATTGGCCTACATATCGTCGCCCTGCACTTCGCCTCGCCGATAGTCGCCAGCGCCGGTGGGGACCTCGGCGCGATCTACACTCACACCTTCCTCGCGACCGTCGCCAGGCTTGCTCAATTCATCGTTCCACCGGCCCTGATCATAGGCGCCGGCACATCGGCGTGGCGCCGGTTTCGAGCGTCCGCCTTGCTCGACAACGCCGAGCTTGGTGAGACAGCAGGCACCGAGGCCCTCTCCTGGTCAGACTTCGAGCAACTCGTCGCGGAGCTGTTTCGAAGGCAAGGGTATGCGGTCACCGAGAATCTGATTGGCGGACCGGACGGTGGCGTAGACCTCGTGTTGCGGAAGGGTAGCGAACGCACACTCGTCCAATGCAAGCACTGGCGCACGCAGAGGGTGGGTGCATCAGTCGTTCGGGAGCTGAAGGGCGTGATGGCAGCGCGAGACATCTCGGCCGGTTTCGTGGTGTCCTCCGGCACCTTTACGGACCAGGCAAGGGCATTCGCCGCCGAAGCCCGTGTCGGCTTGGTTGATGGGCCGCAACTCATGTCGATAAAGCGTCAGCTGTCGCGGTCCGCTTCTGGGCACGCTGCCAGACGCAGTTCTGTCGCTGGCTTTGCAACCGTCGGCGAGGGTAGTACCCAACCCGACTGCCCGAAATGCGGGACCCCGATGGTGCGGCGCAGAGCGCGGCGCGGGTCCAATGCCGGCGGCGAGTTTTGGGGGTGCAAGCACTATCCAGGGTGCCGCGGGACGCTGTCAGTCTGAGCGCGCGTCGATGTCTGTCCGCGGTAAAGCTTCACCGCGTTCTCTCTGGTGTCCTTTCGCGTACGACATCATCCCGCGGTATCTGCGCTGATCTCTGAGCCCTCGCGTGGCGAACGAGCTCGGCTGCGAGCCGCTCCCGGTCCGTAAGCACCGGCGGCATGCTCTTCACGAATTGCCGCACGTCGGCGGCGAGCGCGGTCTCGCCTTGCCGGTCGAGCAAAGTGGCGACTCCCAGCCAGCCGGCGACCACCGCCCTTCGCGTCTCCAGCAGCTTGGCGCGCCCCGGGTCCCGGATGGTGCCGGACTTGATCAGCTCCTTGGCGATGCTTTCTACCTCTTCCCGCAGCGCATGTGAGCTTCCCCTCCTCTTCGTCCTGTACCGACTGTCCCGTTCGGCACCCTTGCTTCGTCCCCGTACTGCCCGTGTCGTTGCATTGGCGGCGATGCCCTGCTCCCGCATCATGCGGGCAAAGTCCTGGCGCCACCCGCGCAGCATCGCCTTGTCGATGTGGAGACGCGAGCGATCGAGGCCCTCGGCCTTCACCACTAGGTGCACATGGGGATGCTTCTGATGGGTATGGAGCGCCAGGGCGTAGCGGTGATTGATCCCGAACTTCTCGCGCGCAAAGGTTCTCGCCGCCGCGAGCACTTTGTCCGGTGGCGTCGGCGCCGGCATCGACAGGACTATGTTGTGCACCAGCTTTATGCCGCGGTATGGTTTCTTGGGACTACGTGGCGGCGGTCGGTACTGGCCCGGGGAAAGATCCAGGTGCCAGTCCCTGAGTAGGTCTTTTTGACCCGCCTTGGACACCCGGTGACCGTCGTCCGTCTCGAGCTCGAGTTCCCCGTCGTGGCTTATGTAGGCGAGGTGCGCAGCGACGTTGCTGACCTTCCGCCCGCCGCCTGTCACTTTGACCATGACCTCTGGCGTTCTTCGCACAGTGCGCCGGACCTGCTCGATCTGGCCGATCCTTAGCCCCGTTGAAGTCCGGGGACCCCGTCTCCCGTGGCTGGCGATGTCTAGCAGCGCGGGGGCCTCCGAGGGCAATCGAACGGGTCGTCTACTCATTGCGGCTCTCCCAAGCGATCAGCGCGGCTTTCGCGAGGTCGTGTGTCTGCTGTTCAAGAGCTGCGAGGATGACCCGAACGTGGGCGATGTCCCTGCGCAGCCCCTCCCGGTCCTCCCCCGTCAGGGCGGGACCCCGAGCTATTCGACCGAAGGAATGTCCGAGCCCCGCCAGAACCACCACGCTCTCTTTGAGGGCGGCGAGTTCCGCTGCAGGGAGTGGTGGGTTGGCGTGGAGATGCGCCCGTACCAGGGCCGCTATATAAGCCGAAGCCTTCATGCCGCGGGCGGCGGCGCGCCGAGTGATCGTGGCGCCGTCGCCCGGACGCAGCCGAATGGTGACTCGATCACTTGCGGCGAGACGCTCCATCGCACTGGTCATTGCCTGAGGTGCCTTGCCGTCCGGGTCCAGGAGGCTCCGGATCGCGACGAGCGCGAGGGCCGACTCGGTCATGCCAGCGCGCACAGCCAGCGACCTGAAGAGCGCCTTCTCCGCCGCGGAGGGTCGCGCGGTGATGGACGGCAACAACACCTTTGCAGCCCGTTCGGTCATCGGTGAAACGTGCCGATCTGCTGCAATTGCGGACACTCCGCTATCCTGCACCCCCTCAACTCGACTCCTCCTCGAACAATGCCATCTGCTTGGGCGTTGGCTTCCTACAACGCTCCTGGTCCCGAGGGTTCTGTTGCGGGTCTTCAGAGGGTACGGGGACGGGAGCATTCGAACGGCCGCGTGGTCTGCCGATCTGTTTGGGGATGGTCGTCCCCCGCTGCCCCCCGGATGAACCAAAAGCACTCTGGGGATCGTGAGCTTGCAACCAGCTCTCCACCCCGTCTTGAGGGAACAGCCGCCGGCGGCCGACAAGAATGCTTCGGGGTAAGTCTTCCCCGCGGGAAAGCCTGTTACGAATAGTTCCCGGCCGCAGACGTATTGCATCGGCGAGCTCCTGGACCGTATATAGCCGTTTCATGGCGAGGTCTCAGCACCGGGACTTGGACGTTTGAGCTTGCCGCGTTAGGATTGGCATGCGAATCCAGGAAGAACACGGCAGTCAGGCGACTTCCTATATGCGCCGTAGTGTGTTCGAGCAGATCGGACAGAATCAGGCCCGGAGCAGGTCTCAGGACTCTGACCCGGTGGTGCCCGAGCGCGCACAGAAGTCCTCCGGCCAACGAGGACCCAAGAAGCGCCCGATATACCGCCTGTGGGAATATGCGACCTGGCGCATCCGAATGCGTGCCTGGTGCAATCAGATCAAGTCGGCGTTACTTCAAGAGGAAAGTGATCCCGGTCAGCCGCAAACATACCGGGTAATCCAAGCTGCCTCCTGCCCCATCGACAGTCAGAGCACGTGGCTCAGCTGGTGGGAGGGAGAGGCAATCCCCAGACCCTCGCATATCGCGGCTGCCGAGAAGCTTGTACCCCACTCGCGTGAGCTCCTCGACTTGGCAGAGATGCGCACTTGCCTCTCGCGCCATCTCTTCGCCCTCGACGTCTTGAACACAAAATTCCGGGTTAGCGGCCGACCCGTCGACTACCGTCGTGCGCAAGCGGGACGCCTGCTCACTGGTCTAAATGAAAGCTGGATCTCGTTTCTCGACACGTCAATGCCGCCGAGGAGTAGCCGCCACAATGTGCTCAACCAGGCCGGCCACTCCGCGGAGGATCTTCTCGACGCAACTGAAATTCCGCCTGAGTGGCTTGCGTGGGGGCAAAGATTTGGCGATAACCGTGCGCGTTGGACGCTCCCCCCGTATGCGCTGTTCGAGCACAACTGGCTCGAACCCATCAGCATTTTCCGATTCCTTGCCACGCTCGCAGGGTCGGGCTGTCTCAAGCACCCGAAGCTAATCGAGCTCTGGGCCATTGACCTCGCCAGCGCCACTCTCGCCGTTCGGTCCCTAATTGAAACCGCCGGACTGCGCAGACCCCGATTCGCCGTCATTCGGATGGGTTTCGCTGGTGGCATGTTCCAGATGGTTACCGCGGCGTTCTTCGCTCCTCGTGACTTATTGGGCCAACCGGAGATCCTAAGCATCGCGCGCAAGGTGTATGGCGACAGTTATGGCGACTGGGGGGAAGCGGCAGTGCAAGATCTGCGGGAAGCTCGGGATATGTACTACAGCGTATTCGCAGGTTTGGGCATAGAGGAGGCGGCCCTCCGGGCCCTCAACGGGACGCATTGGGAAAAAACCTGGGACGGTGCATTCAGCGCGGCGCGGTCGCGACTCTGAGCGCACCCGTGCGGCCTGCTCGGGACTCGCCGATCGCGTGCTGCATAGCCAGCAGCACCCCCTACTCGCACGAGCCGTAGCAATCATCCGCCCTGACCAGCATTCCTGAGGTCGTTTACCGCTGTTGCATGTCTCAGAGGAGCCGCGTCTTAGGGATCGAAAGGGCGCTATTTATGCGCCGGACTCTGGGTCTCCAGGACATTCGACTCGACGTCCCGCAGGATTTCGCGGACGTCGTCAACCGTGCATTGGCTACCATCGAGCAGTGCCCCCAGCAAACCCGCGAGACACGTACACATCGCCACCACGATCGCGTCTACCGGGTAGCGCCGGAGTTTCCTACTGATGAGGTCGTCTACCTCCTGGATGCACGCCACGAACACCGCTTCGTCGTCGGATTCATCGACCCTAGACATGGGGATCTGCTGCCGAAGTGAACACCATTGGCGACCTCGTCACACGTCGTCCGAGGTAAAACCCCCGCGAGTGGTCCGCTCCTCCGCCGTGATCAGGCCCATTTTCTGGAGCCGCGCCTCGATTGCCCGCAGAGTGCGCCCGTGTCGAACTGCAATGCTGGTCAGCAGCTCCTTGGCGGCAAACTCGGAGCGCAATTGCTCCTCTTCCCCGGTCGTCCAGTCGCGGCCGACATTTGCAGGAAGCTGCGCCCGACGTTTCTCCCGCGCATCCGTGGTGTCAATTGCACCAACGCTGAAAAGAAGCGCGCGAATTACATCGGAGTTATGGACGATGCATTCGGACGGGAGGCATTCCCCCGAAGCGGGGTTGCGACCTTGGATCAGAGACATCAGAATCCTTTTTGCTTCAATATGTTGCATATCGTTTCACCTTGTGGCTGTGATGGGTGCCCTTGCTGTCAGGATGAGCGACAAGAAGCGATGTCGAGGGCGCTGTATGCGGAAGGAAGCCATCTCCAGCGCGAAGCGAAGCGCAGCCTGCTCGTCGGCCACCGCCGGAACTTCCCGGGGATGCCAATCCAGCAACATTCCGGTCGGCAAGTAGCCTTTGGAGTTGATCGTCTGAAGCCTCGTTGCCCTTCGAACCTCACGCGCAGACGCTCAAATAGTTCGCTCCTATTTAGGGGACATCTTACGCCGTCCCCTAGATGGGAGCAAGCGCGAGGAGCGCTACCGTAATGCCCCTAAATCGGGGGCATGGGATGAGCAAGCACCTACGGAGCGCACGTCATAAGGCGCTGATAGCCGCACTCAAGGCTGCCCGCGAGAGCGCCGGCATCACGCAGCGCGAGCTCGCCCGCCGTCTCGATCGCGCCCATTCCTTCGTCGGCAAGATTGAGTCCGGGGAGCGGCAGCTGAACGTACTTGAGTTCTGCGAATATGCGGACACCCTGGGTACGGACGCAGGAGAATTGCTCCGAACGGTCCTGAAAGCGAGAGGATAGATGTCCTTGCTGGCCGCTCGAACCAAGAGTCTTCAATCCTGAGGTCTGATGCGCCCGCAGGTATGCGCAAGGAATGTGATCGATGACGGGACGCCTTGCCGCAGCTGACCTGCTTCTCAATAGTGATCCCTTGTCGGATGAAGCCTGCAGTTCACTCGTTGGATACAGGGAAGAGGACGGCCTTGTTGACTTCAAGATCGCCTTTGACCCGCGTATTGACAAATCATGGATTGAACTTGCCATTGACTGCGCGGCGTTCGCCAACACGAACGGCGGATTTATCGTGATCGGAGTCCAGGACCAAACCTGGAAGCAGATTGGGATCGTTAGCGAAGCTGCGAATGCACTCAGAGACACAAAGAAAGTTCTTGAGAAGATCAATAGAGGTGACCTTCGACCCTCCATCACGCGAGTGCGGACGCGGGTTTTCACTATGGACGACAGGGAATTTGCCATCGTGCATATCCCGGCCAGCCGCGACTTCACGCATATATTCGAGTCCAACCTTGATTGGACGACGCCAGGAGGGAAAGCAATTCCGCTCATAGCGAAGGGCTCGATCTATGTCAGGCGATCTGCGTCGAATCAAGTTCTTACGTCAGCGGACTTCGAAGCAGTGGTCCATCGGCGTATCGACCGCTATCGCCAGAGGATACTCGATGGGGTTGCGCGGATCGTGAATGCAGCTCCGGAGACGCAAATCGTTACGGTAGCCAAAGTCGTAGGGGCTCGCGGGGAACCTGGCATCCAGGTAGTTGACGCGCCAACCGGATCAGAGTTGGTTGGAAAGTCCTTGACATTCACGGCAAAATCGCTAGCCGATAAAATTAACATGTACAGTGCGCTTGTGGGGCCATCCGATAGCGAAAGAGTTGATGCGAGAATTCTCTTTGAGGCCTTTGCCGTGCGTCATGATCAGGATCTTGCATCCGAACAGCGAGAGTGGATTGGGCTGTATTCCCTGCTTCGTCATGCACCTGTGTTCTATTGGCTCAAAAGCGCACGGGCCGCCGAAGCACGAAGGCTGATTGAGGCCGCGTTTAACGCGGGGACCGGACTTCAGAAGAGCTTCGTACTAAACTACGCGGGCTTTTATGGCGAGTCGTTCCATGACAAGCTCTATAAAAGGGTACCGGAGCATAGTGCCCGCCGCCTAACAAAGAGGGAGGCGATATTTCGAACGGGTCCGAGTAAGCATCGGGACGATGACGAGCAGCGTGCCACGGAGCTTGCCCTACAACTATCCAGGGCCCCCGATCGGGCAGCCGAGTATGAACTCGAAAAACTGGATTGCGCCTTATATGCGCCATTCGATCCACCAGGGCGCTTTAGTCAGGCGGATAGCTCAGTTTGCAGATGACCACGCTCCCAGGCACCGCCGATCCAATCGCCGTTAGCGCCCGTCCTTCCGATCGTACCCGCCCGAACTCCTGTCATTAGAAGGCGACGTTTCCATCAAGGCAGTTACCCGCTACACGTGATTGATAGCAATCAGACCCCAGATGAATCGCATTCTGATCCTCTCGTCGGGGATTCCGCACGTCGGGCCAGTCCGACCGTGCGTGGGTTTCTCTATCAGTTCTGGGTAACAGTTGCGGCTTGGCTAGATCTGCCTCCAGAGGAATTGATTTATGTCGAGGGGGCCGAGGATTTCGACATCGTCGGAGCTGTCCAATCTACAGGGTTCCAGATCAAGGATAATCGTGCATCTGGTCCGGTGACGCTGGCAGCCCCAGGGCCTTTGGCCGCGATATCCAACTTTTGGACGCTACGCACGGAAAATCGAGGTCGGAACACCCACTTCAAATTCATAACCACAGCCGCCAGCGGCCGGGAGCGGAGTGGCTTCGGTGGCGACCGCGGCGTGGACGTGTGGAATCACTGCCGCCAAGCACCTGTGGAAGATTGCGCGAAAGATATCGAACGGATTCGTGGGTTTATCACGGCACAGTTGCCCCCTGACGGAGAGCTTTCGAAATTCCTCGGTAGGGCAACTACGGGAGAACTCAAGGCTGAACTAATCGACCGGGTCGAATGGATTTGCGATCAGCCAGCTCTGGACGCGATAGTGGAAATCGTGGTGGCGCGGCTATTAAAAAAGGGAGAATCAAGAGCTCTTACGACTCTGGACGCCATCAAGCTTGCCGATTCACTATGCATGCGTGTCGCTCGCGCCGCGGCATCTCACAGTCCGACCAGGCTTGATTTTGCTGAACTAAATGAGCACTTAGATGACGCGGTAAATCTTCAGATCCCCAGAGAAGCCTTGCGCGGCATGGAGCGCAGAAACGATTACCTGGAGACTTTGTTCGTTGATGCGGTCAGTACGGGGCAAGCAATTCACACCATTGCGAGCTCCCAGGATATGTTTTACCCGCCGGTGCAAGGAAAAGACGCCTGGCCCCGGCAGGCACTCATCGCAGAGGTTCGCGGCGCGATTGATTCTGGGTTCGTATCAATTGTAGGAGGAACTGGATTCGGAAAGACGACGCTTGTCCTGCACTCAGTCAGCGGGACCGATAACCTTTTATGGAGCAATCTCAGAGATCGGCTCCCACCGGACGTGGTGAGACTTTGCCGTATCATCCGCGTTCGCGTTGCTGCGGCTCAAAAGCCCTACGTCGTTCTCGATGATCTGAATACAGAGGGCGATCCAAGGCTGCTCGAGCAGGAAATCGGCCTCCTCGCTGACGCTCTCAGGAAGCAAGGGGGCCATCTCATTCTGACCTCTTATTCACAACCCGTGCCGCGGCTGCGAGCTGCTGCCGGTATTCAAGATCGGCAGATTATAAATGTGCCGGAATTCAGCGAGGGAGAGGTCGAGTCATTCTTGCGCAGTGCCGGATGTTCAGACGACAACGCACCGGGTTTAGCACGGGTCGTTTGGATTCACACATCAGGCCATCCTCAGCTTGTTGCTGCTCGTGTCGTAGCGCTGAAGTCAAACGGATTTCCTGCACCCGCAATAGATGATTTGCTATTGCGACCCAAGGAGATCTTGGATGTGCAAACAGAGGCGCGAGCGGTCGTGCGCGCCTTACCTGAGCATGCCAGGAGGCTCCTATACCGGCTGAGCATTGCCCTTACTCCGCTTCGTCGCTCGCATATTCTGGGAATTGCAGCATGCGAGCCGCCAATAACGTCTGCCGGAGAAATATTCGACACGGTGGCGGGCGCTTGGTTCCAAGAGGTTACTCCTGGGCACTTTCGCATTTCGCCTCTACTGTCAAAGGCTGGCGAGCAAATGTTCTCGCCCGCCGAGCTGAGGCAGGTCAACGCCGATATTGCCAGCTGCATCTTGGCCGAAAGAAGTTTGACGCCGACAGAGTTCTCGGTTGTGCTCACGCACGCGATAGCGGGCGAGGCCGACGAGATTCTCGGAATCAGCGCCAGCCTATTTTTGAAGGCCCCTAAAGATGTGAGGCAGAAGCTTTCGGAAAGACTGTCTCTGGTGACTGCGTTTGGGGTCAGCGAGGGCACGCGTTTGCCGATAAAGGACAAGACTGTGCGGCGACTATTCCGTCTTATGCAATGGGAAATTGCGACTGCTGTGGCGCCGCAAAAGCTTGGTCGCATAGCGACTGCTATGGAAACTGACTTCGCGGTGGATAGCGAGGATACCAGCGAGTCCCTTCAGCGCATCGTTTATCTCTCTAAGATTATTATGCAGAAGGACCTGGAGCTGCCTGTCGCTCAGGTTGTGTCTCACACGCTTGAGTTAAGAGGCCTGTTAACACTCGCGCGGGAATTGGATCCTTCCATTACATTACCCGTGAATAGTTCGAGTAGTTGGTTAAACCCAGATCGGCCAGCGCTATCCGAGCTGTTTGCAGTTGCGGTTTTAATGCGAGTACGCACCATCGAATCGTTGAAGGTTTTCGTCACCGTACTGGACGGTCTCAAAGAAGAAGAACGCGAGTGGGCTTTGGGAGGATTGGGCCCCGAGGACGGTGAACTCCGAAGGTTGTTTAGTGCGGTCTGGACCTGCATTACGAAGAGTGCCAAGGAGGCACAGGAGGAGGCTTGCAATAGCGTTCTCGTGGATTGCATTGATGCGGGGCGACGTTGGGGAGCCGCAGCCTGGATGCGTGCCGCGGCGCGCACGCGTTCGGCCATTCTTGATGAGCTTCTCGGCTCGCCGGAGGCTGCCGGACTTGCACTGACGCAGATTGCCCAGGAGGTAGGCTGGTCTCAAAACCTTGAGCACCAAGCGGCGATTATTGCGTTCAATCACGAGCAATATGATCTAGCCGTGGGTATATGGCAAAGGATCTTGCCTGGGTGGCGCTCGGATGAGCTTGTACACGATATACAACCAATCTTCGGGCTCCGGTGGGCGGCTATTGCCTCATCACGTCTGGGCGATTGGCGTAAAGCTGCCGAATTTTACGGACAGGCCGTGAACAGGGCGAAGGCGTTCGACAAGCCGGGCTTCCGAATAGGGCTACCTGCAGATTGCGGCTATGCGCTTTGGCAGGCTGGCAGTTACACGGAAGCCCTTGATATGTTCACTGAGGTCGCGCGTGCACTAGAAGCACTCCCGAACAGTCCGGATAATTTCGCAGAGTATGCCGTCCACAAGCTAGTTGGCCATATGTTATCGAGGTTGGTAGTGCCAACCGGGGGAAGTGACGACTACCTGCCCGGGATGTGCAGCGACCTATCACCAAATAGGGAGATTGCTTCCCTACCTCCATTTGCAGCTGTATTTGTTTGGTTTTTCCTCTATCAACTAGCGGAACGGACCGGGAATACGCAGTGTCAAGCGCTGTCCGCGAAGAAAATGGCACGCGCGCCGTACGCGGTGCTGAGAGCTACCGCCGCTGCGTATCGTTTAGAGCAAGCTCTCAACTCCGACAGATTGGATGGAGCAATCAAGACGGCCATAGAGTACGGGAGCGAGATGGCTAAATCGGTCGGTTATGGGAATCAACGTAAGCGTGTAGTCCCGGCCGCATTGCCGCCCCGGGGTTTCCCGGGCGACGATATGCCGCAGTGCGCCTGAGGTTTGCCGGTCTTGCTATCGTCTTTTGCGGACGCGCTGGGGGGCCAATCGGAAGCGGCCGCCGTTGACCTCGTTGGTCACCACGCCCTCGTGCAGGGCCTTGCCGATTGCCGCATCCAGCCGTTGCAGCAGCTCAGGGAAGCTCTCCCCGTCGCGCCGCACGAGACTGGCGATCAGGTCTGTCTCGGTGACGGCGACGGCGGCGCCTTCGATCGGTGGCATCCGTCCGATGCCGATGTGACCGCCGGCTTGGTCCAGCAGTTCGACGATGTTCGACCACTGATCTGTCTGCGCAGAGGGCATTGAGAGGATCTCCGAACGTCAGGATAGCGTCATGCCGCCTCGCGGACGGCTTCCGTCGGCGAGGGCAGCCGAACATTCCAGGGGAGCAGTTCATCGATCCGGTTGATCGGGTGATCTGCGATCCGTTCGAACACGTGGCGCAGGTACGCCTCTGGATCGATTCCATTGAGCTTGCACGACCCGATGAGGGTGTACATCGATGCGGCGCGCTCGCCGCCGGTATCGGATCCTGCAAACAGATAGCTGCGCCTGCCGAGCGCCACATCACGCAACGATCGCTCAGCTGCATTGTTGTCCATGTCGGCCCGACCATCTGAGCAGTAGTATGTCAGGGCCGGCCAGTGCCGAGGCTTGACGGTGTAGCGGATCGCCTTGGCGAGCGCGGAGCTTGCCGGTAGCCGCGCGAGCTCGGTCATCAACCAGGTATGCAACTCCTGAAGCAACGGCACGGAGCGCGCCTGTCGCTCGCGCAGCCGCACCTCGGGGTCAAGTCCCCGGATCTCCCGCTCGATGGCATACAGCACATCGATCCGCTCGACGGCTTGGACCGCGATCGGTGAGCGCAACGCGAGGTGCATCTCGTACAGCTTGCGCCTCGCGTGAGCGAAGCATAAAGACCGCTTCAGACGCGCCGGCCCCGCCCGCGCCTTGCGCTGTCGGTTTGGGAACAGTCCAAACAACTCGTTAAATCCCGCGTACGCATCGACGTGCACGACGCCTTGATACCCGTGCAGGTGCCTGCGTGGATGCTGCCCGCCGCGACCGGGCGAGTACTCGAACCACACCGCTGGTGGCTCTCGACTTCCCCAGGTGCGCTCATCGCGCACGTAAGTCCATAAATATCCGGTCCGCGTCCGTCCTCGCCCGGGGTCGAGCACCGGCAAAGGAGTGTCGTCCGCATGCAGATGTCCGCCGCCAAGCACGTGGCGGCGAACCGCCAGCACCAAGGGGCTCAGCAGCCGATCGCCCGCCCGCACCCACTGCGCAAGGAGCGAGCGCTCGAGCTCGAGGCCGGCGAAGCCGTACACCTGACTCTGGCGATACAGCGGCTGGTGCAGGCAATACTTGCTCGCCACCACGTGCGCCATCAGAGCCGGTCCCGGTAGTCCCCGTTCGATGGGGCGCGAGGGAGCCCCCGCCTGCACGATCCGTGAGCACCGGACGCAGGAGTGCTTCTCGCGCACGTGGCGCAGGACCTTGAAGTAGCCCGGCACGTACTCGAGCATCTCCGCCACGTCCCGCCCCAGGTAGCGCAGCCGCGCACCGCAGGCCGGGCACGCACAGCCGTTCGTGACCGCCGGGTGCGGGTGCATGATCGTCTCGCGCGGCAGATGGGCCGGCAGGGCGCGTCGTCCCGAGCGACGCCGAGGTACCGTCCGCCGCTCTTGAGCGGGGGTGGAAGCGTTCTGGGTGTCAGGCTGCGGATCCGCGGCCGCAGCGCGTGGGGCGAGCTGCTCGAGCGCCTGCAGGCTCATCTCGATCTGCGTGACCTCGAGCTCCAGCTGCTCGCGCGAGCGGCCGAACTTCCAGCGCCGCAGCTGCGCGAGCTGGATCCTCAGGCGCTCGATCTCCAGGCGGTGCTCGCGCACCAGGCGCTTGAGGTCTGCCACATCATCGGGGAGATCGTGTGTCTCGGGCACACGCCGATTATACGCGCGGTGCCGCGGCACGCACGTCTATGTCGGAAGATAACCTGATCAACTCGGCGGCGAAAAACTGCGCGCGCTCAACACCTACCACATCTTGTGGGTCTCTAGACCAACACGAAATCCGTACTGCATCAAGCCACCACCGTTGGCGATGGCGCCTCCTCGGTGGGCACGCTCCGATGTACCCGGCGCCAGTCGATCCCTTCCAGAAGCGCCGATAACTGCGCGCCCGTCAGCAGCACCGCCCCATCAGCGGCATGCGTCCAGGGGAACCTCCCCCGGTTCAACCGCTTATACAGCAGGCATAGTCCATCCGCGTCAGCCCAGAGGATCTTCACCCGATCCCCGCGACGCCCCCTGAAGATGAAGAGCTGCCCTGAGAGCACATCGGCCGACAACTGCGTCTGCACCAGCGCGCTGAGCCCATCGATCCCGCGGCGCATATCCGTGAGTCCCGCCACCAGCCAGATGCGAACCCCGGCCGGTACGCTCAGCATGGCCCGGACAGCTCACGCAAAATCGCCTGCAGCCGCTCCGTGCCCAACCCGCCCCAGATCCTCAGGCGCGTGCCGCTCGGAAACTCGATCTCCACCCGCTGAGGTTGTGATGCCGGAGAAACTGGTGCGGTGCGAGCTTCTTGCGCCGTCTTCATCGGCACATGGATCTGAACGGGCAGTAACGCCGGCGCCTTGCGGTCACGAGCGCTCTCGACGCTTCGCTCGAGCAGCTTGCCGCGCCGATACTCCCGACGCCAGCTGAATATTTGGTTCGCGTTCACTCCATGACGCCGGGCAATCACCGGCACAGACCCTTCCGATTGCAGTGTCTCGCGCACGATCTGTAGCTTCTCCTGCACAGACCATCGCTTGCGCCTGCGAATCTGCGTGGCGCCCGATCCCGCACTTTGCTCTGTCGAAGTGTCCACTTGTCCTCCACGTGGGCACTTATGCTCGTGCCCATTTATCTGCAAGTGGGCACATCCTCCCCGACCCGGGCGCGGCCGACTATGTGGCCTTCGCTACACGGTTACGAATCAACCGATGACTCGAGACGAGGGATCCGTAACGGGAGAGCTGACGGCGACGGCCGTAGATACGTGTGTAATGCCAGCGCTATGGGTGGCGTTGCTGCGGGACAAAGCAGCTGGCCGCAATGTGCTGGATCGGGTGCAGTCCTGGAAATTGGAGATCGGCTCGACGTGTCCACTTGTGCTCGAAGAGCTCAGAGGTCTTCAGGGAATGAGTACGCTTTCCCCGATGGAAATTGCGCGAATTGTGAGAAATGGATCGCCTGTACAGCGCATGTCGGCAGCAGTTTTGCTGTCCGGCAATGACACGGCCCCATTGCGTGACTGCGTATACGCGCACGCGCTGCTGGTCGCACATGCGCCGTATTACGATATGCTGATCAAATGTGGAGGAGAGCAATTCGATCAGCTCGTGAGGAGAGATTGGCGACGCTTTCTCGCCGCACCATCGGTCCTCCGGAACGCTGGAACGTATGTAACTGATATTCAAAGAGCATGCGAAGCTGTTGAACGTGGATGGTCTCCCGCTGCACACATAGTTCTAGTGTCAAACCCGGCGACAGGTCTACGCGTTCCGGCCGAAATGATTGACCGGCTTCGCCAAATGGCCGCGGGCAATTTAAAGTCTAAGCTAGGAGGCGTTGAAGGGTCGGAGTCGTATTAGATGCGTTCGAGAGCCCGCCCGTGCTCCGCCGCTTGGTACGTAGCCGCAAGCCGGCAATAGATTTCCTCAATTTTCGGTACCGGCGCTTGATGTGCCGTATCGAGAGCATGCACGGGCTGGCTAAAAAGTTAGGACTTAAGGGCACCTGGAGGCGCATCCTTCCTAAGCCGCTGTTCAATGCCTGATGCCTCGAGCTCGTCGCATGCCTCGAGGATGCGCTGCGCATCTGTCACACTCTCAAGACCTACTGAAGCCTCGGCCACGGCGCGCTGCAACTCGACGACGAGACGCTCTTCAATGCGGCTGAGAGCCCATTGAACGCCATGTTCGGCGTCCTTCCCGACCAGCTCGATCTCCTCGGGTGGCAGTACGCATGGCAGAAGTTCAGACCAATGCCTGTCCCTCACGAATTTCCTCGGATCTAGGCCAATCTTTAGCATCTGCATCTTGCCGATTCCCGCGCCAATAATGTTCGAGTAAACGGCGTAGAGTGCCCACGCATTTGGCGAAACAAAGGGCCTAACAGAAGCGCACTTATGCAAGCGCATGATGAATTCATCCTGCATGACCTCGCCTGACGCGGTTACCTCGAAGTACGTCTGCATTCTGGGATCGTTGAGTTCCGGCACAACCGCGTCCAGATCTAAAAGGTCAAGTTGCATCACGATGGAGGTTGCCTTGCGCGCCTCCAGAATGCCATTCCAGAGCAACTGGCCCGCTTCAATTCGCTTTGTCACCAACGCACTTCGTTGCGCAAGCAATGCAGCGAACGCGGTCTCGCGGACGGACTCTCGCCTTTGTGCCTCTTGCGCGAGCTCATTCTTGAACGTCGTAAGCTTCTCATCAAACTCGTACTGCACAGAAGCGGTCAGGCGTGCTTCAATCACTCGGCGGCCGAAATACGCAGCGACGCCAAGTAGGGCCGCCGCCACAGCAGATTGGCCTAACCAGTTGACGACAACCGATATCATCGCGTTATCTCCTGAGCGTTACACCTCGGAGCATGACAGATGGCGGAAACTCGCAACCGCTCAACAAGCTCGTGGCCAACCGAGAGCATCACCCTGTGGAAGTCCTTGCGGGAGGTAGCGGGGTCGGGGTAACTCCGGCCACGCGCTCAGCTATTTTATACTGAGTTCAGCCCGCTTCCGGAGCCAATCTGTGACCAGTCCGCGCAGGACCGCCAGGTACCGCATCGAGAGGCGCTGCATACCTCCGCTGTCGTTCGGACCCATATATTCCGCAGTTCCTTCGAAGCGCCAGAAGATCACCGTTGCTCCGGCGCCGACGCCGGGCACAGTAGAGCCGGTCACCATCGCGGTTTGCCTCTGCGGCCGAACGACCCCCTTGTGGACCGTGTAGACCCTACGCTCATTGAAGAACTTCATCAGCGGGGCGTCCACCGACTGCATGAGTTCGGCCATGCGCTTCTCGTACCATTGTGTGAGAGCGGGATACGGTCCCGATTCCTTCTGCATCACGAGCGTGACGCTGCGTCCCATATCGATCATCGCGTTGATGCACGAGCGAACCATCGCCTCATCTTCGGTATTCGCGGCCAGGTCAAATTGCATAACCGCGTCGTACAATTTCGTTTCAGTGTCCGTCATAGCTCAGGTCTGACACGCCCCGTCCCGCACCCACTGACTCGCGTAGCTTACCCCATGTTCAACGGCCGGTTTCGGAGAGCTTATTCGCCGGCCTACTTCCGATTCCGGCCAGTGTCCCCGCGATTGCTTCCTTAGGATCAGCGAAAATCGGAGCCGTCCATGACGTATTCGCGGCCGCCGGGGACACGCATGGGACGATGTCGGAATGACATCCATCAAGTGGTGCTAAGGCTCTGTTGCAAATAGGGTTTTGACTCGCATATCCTTGAATTCTCTAAGCCCCTACACCCACTGATGGACTGTGGTCGATGAATCGAACTTACTCCAAGACGCAACTGTCAATATTGCGGTTAGCATACCCGCCGATTTCAAATCAGGAGGCCGTCTGGCTCGAGGATGTGCCTGCCGCCGTAGAGCAAATGCGGCACAGTGATCTCTATATGATTGGTGGCCGCGCGGAACTGAAAATAACAGGACTTACTGTAGACACCGAAAGTCACATCGCAAGCTTTGGGCTGGGATTCACAGGAGAGGAGCCTGACCCTGTAAAAATACACCTGACCCGACTTCCGTGCGTCCAGGGGCGGGAAGACTATTGCCTGGTGGGTGGTGAAAAATTCTTCCAGATCAGGGATAGCCAGGACCAGACGACGTACAACGCCCTAGATACTTTCACAACCGAACGGCTCCTGGTAGAGCGTGCACACAGGAATCCTGCCATCGAGGGTCTAAACCGATTTCGCGACTTTGCCAACTACGACCTGCTTTATGCGGGCATCGCCAAGGTCGGAGACAGCTTTAGTCGCCTCATCGAGCACGGCCACAAGGCACGGATGGATATTTTGAGTAATGAGCCACAACGGTACCCTGGCGCCCGGGTCACCGACGAAATCTTCCTGTTCCTATTTCACCTCTCGCCCCTGGGATTCACCACGTACGAGCCGAGCCACGAATTCACAGACGACGAGTTTCTACAGCCAATCGATACTAAACGAGCAGTAGCAGATGCCGAAAAGGCGTATGTCAATCTGTTAAAGCCAGATTACAACACAGTCCTGTTCAAAGAATATCCGAAGGGCGTCGATGGACTCTATGACTCCGACTTAGAGAGATACGGGCACATGATCGGCGAGACATTGACGTTCAATACCGCTCATGGACGCATCAAAGGAGCCGCCCCAGGTGAGTACGGACAAATATCAAATGACGCCGACTGCATTCTCGTGGAAGGCGATAAAGTCACGGTCCTAGTTAGTGGCGTTGATTTTCCAAGCGACTCTGGCGGGACGGCCGCGGGCTGAATCACCTAGCTGGCAGAGGCAGTGAGAATCGGCCGGTCGGTCTGCCGCCGGACCCCGGCCTGGGACAATTCTGGGACACTTGGAAAATGACATTGCGTGATATCAAATGACATCAAGTGATACCAAGTCTTTGTTGCAAAAGGGGTTCGTGCTCGCATATCCTTGATTCGTAAGCCCCTGTCCCCCGTTTCACACGGCAGGGGCCACTGGTTCGATCCCAGTACCGCCCACCATTCAGAACAATGACTTCGCGAGCATTCCCTGAGACGTTACTGCTCGCATTTGGGACAGTCCGCCATCGGCGCGCCAACGACAATTGCGAGTGGTGGCATACCCGGATCGGTTCATTTTAATACCGATTCTGGTATGGCTCGGAGAACCGTTGCACACCAGCAGAGGGTTACAGAAGCTATCCCGTCTTCAACTTCTCCTCCGCATACAGCGACAGCTCGATCATTCGCTCGAGCAGCTGCTCTGGCGAGATTCCGGAAAAGTTCTTTAACACCAGCTCCTTGACGTAAAGCCGGACGAGATAGCGCAGCTGCAACGCTCGATTGCGCGTCGCGAACACGAAGTCGCGATGCCCGTTGTTCACCACAATAAGGTTGCGATCGGTGTCGTACCGCGACCGCCAGAGCTCCCCGGCTGCCCGCTCGAACGTATATCCGGGCAGACCTCGGGAGTTGACCACAGCGGCGCTGACGACCCGCTCGAGGCTGTCGGTAACGGTCACCAGTGCCTCCGCCGTGCAGGTGATGTCCCGCTGAATGACGGTAACTTTGAGCCGCGTCAGCCCCGGCATGCCCGGTGCCATGAGCTCCACCTCCTGATCCGCGGTGCTTCTGAACGACCCGGTGCCTTCCACGATCTCCCAGGCAAACTGCAGATCCTCCTCTACTCGCCGGCGAGACCGGTCTCGCGGCAGTGCCCGAAAGCGCCGCTGCTCGTTCACCGGCACGGTGCTCGCGGCTGGAGAGATGACCACGCTGAAGAGCGGTCCCGCGTAGTAGAAGAATTGCCGCTGCGTCCCCGTAGCTTGCGACGGCTCCGCAACCCCTAGCTCCACCGCCTCTCCATCTTGCGGGGCTATTCCGCCGTCCCCGCTTCCCGGCAGCGTCGGCACGCTGTCCCCGCGGGATCTCGCCTGAACATCGAACCAGTCGTATTCCTCCGGGGGCAGCGCCAGCAAAGCCTCACGGAATGCCCGTTGAATCGCGCGCAGCGATTGCTGCGTTGCCTGCTCCTCCTCCGCCCGCTGCTGCGCCTCGATCAAGCCGTTCAGGTGCTTCTCGAGCGGCAACAGCGCCTCGAGTAGCGCGGCGTATCGCTCGTCGTGGATGATGCCGCTACGGGTACCTGGTGTCAGGTTCAGAAACGGCGCGTCAATGAGCCCCTGTAGGTACCGAATTGACCATGGCGTATGCTCGAGACCCGGCAAAGTCGATAGGTCCTCGATGACCCGCGTACCGCCCCGAGTGAGCGCGACCCGACAGCTCTCTTCAGGCTCGGCGAGGTACAGCTCAGCGTATGCATCGCCGTATGCCGTCCGCACGGGCGGAAGCTGGTGCAGCAGCCGCCCGCCGTAGGCCCGCGGCTCAACCTCGTACTGCTTGCGGGCAAGCTTATCGACAACGATCACCCGAACCTGTGAGTGCCGGATCCGATCCCGCAGTTCCGACGCGAGATACCACTGAATCTTTTCTCCCGACAGCGTCCGGATCCCTTCGAGCAGCGGGCTGATCCGTAGCTCCGTGCCACGCTCCGCGAACAGTACCCGCCGCAGGCTTACCGCGTATCCCGAGTCCCCCTTACTCATGGTCATCTGGTATGAGCGCTGATCGTCGCCTGTCGACATCATCGTGAGCGTGTCGCCGACCGTCCAGAATGACAGGAGTCCGATGCCGAACTCTCCCTGCAGGCCGGCTCCATCCCCCTCCGCCTTCAATCGTCGCTTGATGGAGTCACAGATATGTGTGGCGACATACTTGAAATTTGGCTTCCCCTCCTCGTCACGAGGCACGCCCTCACCATCGTCCCTGACCGAGAGATAATGCTCTCCGTGCTCTCGCCCACGCGTGATGGTGATCGTCTTCGCGTGCGCGTCGATGCTGTTCTCTACGAATTCGGCGATGGCCTTCAGCGGATTGCTCTGCGACAGCGCAATGATGCGGATGGCGTTCCAATCATCCCCGATCTTCAGCCGGCCGCGACCAGCATTCCCCCGGCCGCGCGAGGACTTATTCTTCGCAATTCGCCGGTCCGGCCGACCCGCTCGTGCGGTGTCCGAACGCTCTTCGTCTCTCATTCCGCCGATGATAGCAAGGCGCCCTTCGCGCCCGGCAATTCCGGCGTGGTAGCGGCACCGTTGTCCCCGGCCGCCCATGACGGCGTGCAGCGACGGGCCTGGCTTTGAATATTGCAGAACTTGCAATATACTCCATGAACCATGCATTATCAGCAGCTCAAAGCAGGTCGATTGAGAGCCACGCTGACGCAAAAGCGGGCTGCGAAGCGGCTTGGCGTGTCTCAGCCCTATCTGTCACAGCTCGAGAATGGCGAGCGTCCTGTCACGGCCGAATTGGCCTTAGCGGCCACTGCTTTGTACCGGTTGCCCGCAACCGCCCTTCCACTACCAGAGACTTTGGCCTACCAACCCAAGACCGACGACGCTCTTCTCGCCCGCCAGCTCTCCGGGCTCGGCTATCCGGGCTTCGCGCACCTGCGCCCTCGGAAGGCTAATCCGGCAGCGGTAGTCCTGGCGGCACTGGTGCGGAAGGACCTTGAAACCAGGTTGACGGAGGCTCTTCCCTGGGTGTTATTGACGTACCCGGACCTGGATTGGTCTTGGCTGATCCGTCAAGCAAAACTGCAGGATGTGCAGAATCGGCTTGGGTTCATTGTCGGCATGGCAAAGGATCTCACCGCCCCTAGGGTCGAGCATCAGTCAGCATTCAACCAGCTATGTGGCGCCGAGCAGCAGCTGGAACGGGCCCGCCTTGCGCGCCAGGACACTCTCTGCCGCGAATCGATACCTGACGCGGAGCGCCACTGGCTGGAGGTGAATCGATCCTCGCTGGCACGGCACTGGAACTTGGTTACCGGCCTCACTGCCGATCAACTGTCGTATGGCCGCTGACGATACCCTTGCCGCCGTGCCGCTCGTTCTTGGGCAGATGGCGACCCGTCCAGGTCATACAGATATGCGCTCGCTCGCAGCGGGCAGCAGCATGTCCGAAATGACTGCTTAGCCGCTTCGGGAGTTCGGCTTATAATGGGTTCGCGGCGGAGGTACCGATGACCAATGTTACCGTTCAACTTAGTGAGCGAGAGATAGAGGCGCTCAAGGCGCGCACAGGCAAGCGAAGCGCTGCAGCGGCACTCAAGGCGTGGGCTGGCCGCGCGAATGCGAAGCGCTCAGCTGCGGAACTCCGAGCCGCCCTCAAGGACTCGCTGAAGGAAGAAGCCGCCGGCAGGGGGCGCCGCTTTAGCAGCGGCCGTGAGGCCATTCGTTGGCTCGAGAGCTAATCATTCTCCAGCGCTTCAAGCGCGATTACCGGAACGCTCGTAAGCACGCCGAATTCGACGCCGAAACGCTCGAGTACGTCTTCGACGCCCTGATCTCCGGCGAGAAGCTCCCATCGGCCCTCCGTGAGCATCGCCTCGGAAAGCGTAACAATAACTGGAGTGGCTTCACGGAGTGCCACCTGGGGTCCGACCTTCTGCTCATCTATCGGGTCCGTCGGCGGGCGGTGGTCCTGCATCGCATCGGGACGCACACGCAGCTGTTCGGGGCGACGCGACGCCGCGATCGTCAGCCGCCGCGGCGCCCGCGCAAAGCGAAATGACCTAGGACAATTCTGGGACAGTCCGATCGTGATATTGAGTGATATCAAATGACATCGCGTGATACCAAACCCCTGTTGCGAGAGCGGTTTGGGCTCGTATATGCTTGATCCGTAAGCCCCCACCCCCCGTTTCACACGGCAGGGGCCACTGGTTCGATCCCAGTACCGCCCACCAACAGAACAAAGACTTAGGCCGAAAAAATCCAAAGTTCCTAGAATCAATAGTAAGCACTCCGGCACCCCCGTTCTTCCGACGTTGAGCTAATGGCTCGATGCTCTGGCGGCGGCAATCGGCCGCATTGCGAGGGCATGACGATGAGCGAAGAGACGCGAGGGGAGCTGACGCTGGGGCAGCAGCGCTTCATGGAGCGGATGCAGGAGGCCCAGAACGAGGGCGTGTCGCTGCCGGATTACTACCGGGCGCACGGCCTGAGCATGGCGATGCTGTACAAGGTGCGGCGCCAACTGGTGCAGAAGGGGATCGTGCCGCCGACGAGGCAGCAGGAGCAGATGGTGAGCGCTCCGGACAAGTTCGTGCAGGTGCGAGTGCAGGAGTCCCTCGGAGGAGCGGAGCTGGCGGTCCGCGGTGCGGTATGCCGGCTGCGCCATCCGAACGGGTGGCTGATCGAGTGCGGGATGTGGCCGGAGCCGCAGTGGCTGTTGCAGCTGATGGGAGAGCGGCCATGATGCGCCCGTACGGAGAGGGACTGAAGGTCTACCTGTATCGCGAGCCGGTCGACATGAGGAAGTGGCGCAACGGCCTTGCCGCCCTGGCACAGGAGGTGATGAAGGTCGACCCATTCTCGGGCGCGCTGCTGATCTTCGTGGGCAAGTACTACAACGCCGTGAAGATCCTCTACTGGCACCGCAACGGATTTGCGGTTTGGCACAAGGTGATCGAGGGCCGGGAGAAGTTCTGCTGGCCGAGGCTCATGGAGCAGGAGGTGGTGACGCTGACTGCCGAGGAGCTCGAGTGGCTGCTCGATGGATACGACATCTTCAGGCAGCCGCACAAGATGCTGCGATTCAAGCACGCGGCGTGAGAGTTAGATGTTGTAATGTGCGGCAGGCACGGTATAATTTCATTCCGTGCCTGCCCCACCGCGCGCCCACCCACTCCTCGATCAGAACGCCGAGCTTGCGGCGCGATTGAAGCTCTCCGAGGAGTCCCTTCGGCAGCTCAGAGAAGCTCACGAGCAACTTCAAGTTCAGCACCACCAGGCCCTCGAGCGCAAGGGGCTGCTCGAAGAGGAGGTGCGGTGGCTGAAGGGCCAGCTCTACGGCCGCTCCTCCGAGCGTCTCACCGACTCTGGCGCCTTGGCCGATCAGAAGATGCTGTTCAACGAGGCCGAGGTGCTCGCCGCTATCGAGGCGGCAGAGGCAGCCGATGAGCAGCGCACCACGATCATCGCCGCCCATGAGCGCAAGGCGCGCCCACACAGTGGCGGCCGCGAACCGATCCCAGCACATCTGCCGCGCAAGGAGATCACGCACGATCCGCCAGCGCACGAGAAGTGGTGCACGCACGAGCACGAGGGAGTGTGCTGGGCGAGAGAGCGCATCGGGGAGGAGGTCAGCGAGCGCTATCACTTCGAGCCCGCAAAGGTGTGGGTCGAGCGGCACGTGTACCCGAAGTACGCCTGCGGGCACTGCCACCAGGGCGTGACGGTCGCCGCGGCGGTGAAGAACATCCTGCCGAAGTCCAACGCCAGCGCCTCGCTCTTGGCGCACGTCGTGACTTCCAAGTTCGAAGACGGGCTGCCGATCTTCCGGATCTGCCGGCAGCTCGAGCGCCAGGAGGTGCGACTGAGCCCGGGGACCATGGGCACCTGGGTCAACACGGTCGGCTCCGAGGCGGTGGTGCCGCTAATCAACCTGATGAATGATGATCTGCTCGCCGAGCCGGTCGTGCAGATGGACGAGACGTACCTGCAGGTGTTGCAGTCCGAGAAGGCACCGAGCTCGGAGCACTACATGGTGGTGCGCGCCGCCGGCCCTCCCGGCAGGCGGATCGTGCTCTTCACGTACGTTCCCTCGCGCACCGCAGCGGCGCTGAAGGAACTGCTGACCAGTTCCGAGGGACCGTTCCGCGGCAAGCTCCTGACCGATGGGCTCGAGCTTTACGACATCGTGACCGAGTCGTTGGGTCTCCAACACTTTGGATGCCTGCAGCACTGCCGGACGTACTATCACAAGGCGCTGAAGGTCACCGAGCTCCCCTCCGGGCGCGCCCTCGCCAAAGTGGCGATGGAGGATTATCTCGGCAAGGTGTTCAAGACCGAGCGGGAGATCAAGGAACTGCGTGAGGAGCGCGAGCGCACCAGCGGCACCTTGGAACCCGATGAGGTGCTAAAGCTCCGCCGGCAAAAATCCGCGCCGGTCCTCGCAGCGTTCAAGAGCTGGGTCGAGGACCTCCTGCCTGGCGTGCCCCCGCAGAGCGCCCTCGGCAAGGCGCTCGCCTACACCACCAAGCAGTGGCCGAAACTGGTGCGCTACCTCGAGCACCCGGACGTGCCTGCTCATAACAACTATATCGAGAACATCATCCGCCCCTTCAGCCAGGGGCGGCGCGTTTGGCTCTTCGCGAACAACCCGTTCGGTGCCAGGGCGAGCGCCAACCTCTACTCCCTCGTTGCCACCGCTCGCGCCAATGGCCTTGAGCCCAGTGCGTACCTGAACTTCCTGTTCGAAAATCTCCCCGCCGCCGAGACCGTTGAGGCCCTCGAAGCGCTGCTTCCCTGGAACGCTCGCAGCTCCCTGCCGCCCGCCCGCCGAGCCGCCTGAGCCAAGCCCGTCTGCGATCCCCCGCGGCCCCTACGCCGGCGCGCTGTCGCGCGCAAGAACGGGGATGCCGGAGGGCTTACAATCAATATGGAACTATCCGCGAGTAGACAGTCATCCCAGGGCGATTTGCGGCGACCCTCGTGCAGCCAGTCGTCGCCCGCCGCGGCTCTCGACGTTCGTCCTGTTCGCCGAGCCGAATTTGCGGTAGGTTTACGTTGTGGATGTGCAGTTAACCCCCGACCAGCGCGCCTTTATCCGCGATGCGATTGCAAGCGGACGGCTGCAGCGTGAAGAGGACGCGGTCCGGGAGGCCTTAGCGCTATGGGAGCAGCGCGAGCGCGCGCGTGCGCAGATCCTCGGCGCCGCAGATGCGGCGGAGGCGTCGCTCGCGCGCGGCTCTGGCCGCGCTATCACCCAAGACGCCATGCGGGAACTCGCCCATGACGTGAAGCAGCGCGGGCGTAAGCGGCTTGCTGCCGAACAGAAATCCAAGCGTTGATGTCCCATCGGCTGGCACCTGAGGCCGAAGGCGACCTTGATGAGATCTGGTTCTACGCCGCGAAGGAAAGCGGTAGCGTGGAGATCGCCGATCGCCTGATCGATTCCATGACGGAGCGCTTCTTCCTGCTTGCCCGGTATCCGCATGTCGGGCGCGCCCGCGATATCGATCTGCGCCCCGGTCTGCGGAGCTTTCCTGTCGGCCGTTACATCATCCGTAAGCGTAAGGCCGTGGCCCATGGATTTGGAGCTGCCCTTTGGTAAATCTATGCCACCTTGGGGGATCTGCGCCGAGTCAGCGAGAGCGTCGGCGCTTGATCTCTGGCAGGACCTCATCGATCACGCTGTCGTCCCCCATCACCTTGCCGAGGGCGGCGTCGAGGCGCTCGAGCAGCTGCCCGAGGTTTTCGTCATCGCGTCTCAGGAGCGCCACGCGGACGCGCTTGCCCACGGCCGCGAGGGCGGCGCTGCGGATCGGCGGGATCTCGCCGATGGTGATCTGACCGCGTGTTTCATCCAGGAACGCCTGCAGGTGCGCGAAGGGCACGCGTGAGGCCTTGTCCTTCACGGTTCGAGCCTCACGCTGCCAGCGCCTCCGTCACTTGATCGGGCTGGTTGAGTTTGTCCGCTACGTTCCATGGCAATAGCTCCTCTACGCGGTTTATCGGATGATCCGCGATGCGCTCGAGCACGTGCTGCAGGTAGCGCTGCGGATCAATGTTATTGAGCTTACATGTCTCGATGAGACTATAGGCTGTTGCGGCGCGCTCGCCACCCGAGTCAGACCCGAAGAACAAGTAGTTCTTCTTACCTACGCATGCTCCGCGAACGGAGCTCGTATACTTGATGACATGCCGAATGATCAGCGAACTATTCAAGCTGAGGTAAGCCTCAGAGCAACTGGCTCAAGAACGTTCGCGCGGGGACAACCACTGGGTCAGTCCTCGTGAAGCAGTCCACAGCCGCAAATCGACGGTCCAGTACGACCTGAAACGCGTGGCCGGCCTGCGTCTGAGTCTGAAAATATCGGAGCGAATCGGAGAGCTTGTCATCTCCGTTCTTGGCCTCCACCAGAAACCACGGCTTGCGATCGCGCACGACTACGAAATCGACTTCTCGCTTCAGCTTGTCACGTAGATAGCGAAGCTCGAAATTCCCGAGTCCCAGATCGGTCCACCCCTCGATGGCCTTTAGTAAATGGCACGCGATAAAAGTTTCCGCGCGCGCTCCGGCATCATCGATGCCCGACCAGTCACGCAGATACCACTTCGGCTCCTTACGGAGCGACTTGGCGACGTTTTTGAACCACGGGCGCACCAAGAACCCGTAGTGAAGCCGGACGAGTAAATCGATCCATCTCCTAACCGTATCGACAGCAGTGCCGATCTCGCGACTCAGGTTCGAATAGACCAACTGTTGAGCAGACTGCTCCGTGAGAATCAGTGACAAGGTTTCCATCGCAGCGAGGTCCTGCAGTCTCGACACCTCGCGCAAATCCTGTTTGGTCAGCTGATCCTGGCGCAGAGTCCTCCAGCGGCGCGTGAACCTTTGATCGCGCTTGAGAAATGGTTCCGGGAATCCCCCGTGCTCGATGAGCGCCTCCCAATCTGCATCAGAGATCGGCGTAGGCGACTGCACGACAGACTCAGGTACCGCTTGCCGCGCGCACTCCCCAGCGCTCCACGGGTGCATGCGGAACAGGAAGTACCGACCCATCAGGCTGTCGCTACCACGACGCGCGATGTCCAATCGTGAGCTTCCGGTAACGATGATCCGCGCGCGATCGGCGTGGATGTCGAAAAATCCTTTGAGGAAATTCTTCCATTTCCTGTCCTTGTGAAGCTCATCGAAGACCACCACCGGTAGCCGCTCCCGCAGTTCCGCGAGTCCGATGTGTCGCGCTACGGCTTCGGGTCCGCGGAGGATGATTCGGCGGTCGTCGACGCTATCCCAGTTCAGATAAGCGGTACTCAGGCCGCGGCAGGTGGTCGTCTTACCTACTTGGCGCGGGCCGCTCACGAAAGCCATCTGGCGATGCTGCGCCAGATGGCCCTCAAGGATGTGATCGTATAGCCTGGGTCGAGGCGCCATGGACCGTTTTACGGCAGATCGTAAATTGGTACGGACCATTTTACGATCCATGCGAAAATAGTCCAGTCCTTTCTGGGGTCATCCTCCCTGCCTGCCATGCGACCCGTACGTCAAAATGAGACCTCGACGCTCCCGCCCCTCTACCTTCATCGTGCGTGCTGTCATCTCCCGACCGCGACTTCACCGTAGCGCCTGGCGATCGTCAGGCCGCTGCTTCCGTCTCGTATGTCCCGGTTGCCAAGTCCACCCGTACCGCCTTGGCGATCGGCTCGGCCCGTACTTCGCGCCCTTCCCGCACAAGCTGGATCAGGCGGTATCTGGCAAGGAGTTGCAGGGAACGGGAAATGTTCGGCTGAGCCCGGCCGGTCAGCTCCACTAGCTCACTCACGCTCGCCGGGTGCTTGCGCAGCAGAACGGCCAGAAGCTCAAGAGCCTCGCGCGATAGAGCAGCGAGCAGGGGGGCCGCGGGAAGGGATGAAGCCTTCCGTTCGCCGCGCGCCACCGCACGCATTTCTTCGCGGAGCTCACTCAGTGATTTGCGTGCCATCGTCGTCTTCCTCTGCCTCTAAATTCGTATGCGACGATCTCCTTCGGGGCGCCGGAAGCGGTGCCGGTGATCGTAGGTCTCCGTACGCGGTACACCGTGTGCATTGTCAAATGCCCAACAACCTGCTCCCGTCGTGATCGTGCAGCGTGAAGGAATACTTGATTCCGTGGGGCCGCACCGCACTCGCCTCGACCTCGGCGACGCGGAATCGGATGCTCCAGCCGTTGACCAGCCAGTAACGCCGGTGGTCGAAGTCGAGCAGGCGCTGCATCGCTTCATCGAGCATGACCAAGTATATCTGTTAACGATATGTATTGAAAGAGCCATATTCCTAGCCGCGCGTCGTTCGCGAATCCGAGCGCTTGCCAGATTGAAGGATGCGTTGCGCCGACTCGATATCCGTTTGCAAAACAGACACTTGTGACCAAATTTTGGGCGATCAAAGCCCGCTCGGCCTGCGGCCTCACTATCGGTCCACCGCTTTACCGCCATGCATGGTTCATGCATGATACACGAATGGCTACCAAAACGATTTCCATCGAAACGGACGTGTACGACCTCCTCGTACGCGAGAGGCGTGAACCCAATGAGTCTTTTTCCAGGGTGATTCGTCGCCTGTTTGCGGAACGGCCCACGCTCACAGCTGGTGAGCTCCTGGACGCGATGAAGGCCTTCGAAGGCCGCGGAGCCGGACCTCGCCGCAAGCGCAGCGGCCATGCTGCTGCTTGACACAAGCTTCCTCATCGAGCTCGAGGATGAGCTGGTCAAGCGTCGCCCCGGAGCCGCCACAGCTTTGCTCGGCGTTCACCGTCGCTCGCCGGTCGCGATAAGCATCATTACGCTCGGCGAATTCGCTGAAGGGTTTACCGATCCAAAGTCTTTCGGCGAATTCATTGCTCGTTTCCGAGTCATCCAGCTCTCCCGTGTCATCGCATGGCGCACCGCCATGATGCAAGGGTCTCTTGGCAAGCGCCTCGGCGAGAACGATGCCTGGATCGCCGCCACGGCTCTGTCCTACGGCGCAACGCTCGTCGGCCGTGACCAGGCATTTGCGCGCGTTCCTCGGCTGAATTACCTCCGGTTCTAAGCATGCTGCGCTTCGATCAAAAAGGGCAGCACCAAGGATCGCCTCATGGTTTCGCTTTGCAGGCTCGGGGACGATCGATGTGGCCGCCTTTTGTATGGAACTTCATATGGAAGTCCAACCCTAGACGGCGTTATATACCCATACTCAAATTCTCGGGCATTTCAGGTACATAGTAGACGCGCAGAGACACCAGTAGTCGGCTGCGTCGCCTTCACACGGCAGGGGCCACTGGTTCGATCCCAGTACCGCCCACCAACTTAGGTTCCAGCGAAGGCCACCAAGAGCTGCTGGAGGCCTAAAATCCCTAAAAATTCCGGCAATTAGATGCCAGAGCGATCTGCTGTTGGGCATTGACAGCCACGCGTGTTTGGGGGTAGGAATGGGGGTAGACACTGAGTCTCCAGGAATTCTACCCCCATGGCTCTCACCGAAGTCGCGGTGCGCAGTGCGAAGCCTTCCGCGAAGGATACGAAGCTCTTCGACGAGCGCGGACTGTACTTGCTCATCTGCGCGAACGGCTCGAAGCTCTGGCGGCTGAAATACCGATTTGCCGGGCGTGAGAAGCTGCTGTCCCTCGGGCCCTACCCCGATGTTGGCCTGAGGCAGGCGCGCGAGCATCGCGAGGCGGCTCGGAAGCTCGTGGTGAGCGGCATCGATCCCAGCTCGCAGCGCAAGCGTGACAAGGCAGCACAGACCAACACATTCGAGGCGGTCGCGTCCGAATGGCTTGCTCTTCAGGCGAAGTCCCTCTCGGAGAGCACGCTGAGCCGAGAGCGCAGCCGCCTGGAACGTTTCATTTTCCCCCACCTGGGAAACCGCCCGATCGCCCAGATCACGCCCCCTGAGCTTCTTTCTGCGCTCAGGCGTATCGAACTGCGAGGCACCAACGAATCCGCGCACCGCACACGCTCGATTTGTTCACGGGTCTTCCGCTATGCTGTGGCAACCGGCCGAGCCGAGCGCGACTGCACCGCGGATTTGCGTGGCGCGCTACCGCCGGTCACCGGCGGACACTTCGCAGCGATCACCGAGCCGGCGAAGATCGGAGAACTGCTCCGGGCGATCGACGGGTATATAGGCCAACCGAGCACGGCGTACGCACTCCGGCTGGCTCCCTACGTGTTCGTTCGTCCCGGTGAACTTCGGCGGGCCGAGTGGCGCGAGTTCGACCTGAACGCCGCCGAGTGGCGCATTCCTGGCGAACGCATGAAAGCTGGGGTACCACACTTGGTCCCGCTGTCGAGACAGGCGAACGATCTGCTCCGGGCGCTGCGCCCCGTCACCGGCCACGGACGCTATCTGTTCCCATCATTGCGCAGTTCGGCCCGTTCAATTAGCGATAACACGATCAATGCCGCGCTGCGCCGCCTCGGCTACGATAGCCAAGAAATGACCGGCCACGGCTTCCGGTCAATGGCATCGACGGCCCTCAATGAGCAGGGCTGGCACCCAGATCTCATCGAACTCCAGCTCGCTCACGCGGAGCGGAACAAGGTCCGTGGGGCCTACAATCGGGCACAGCGCCTTGGCGAGCGCCGTCAAATGATGCAGGTGTGGGCGGACTATCTGGACCGCTTACGGGCAAACTGCTCTGTCACTCCGCTTCCCATCGCTGCGGCCGCTTGTAAAGAAGCATTCGGGACGTAAAGTTCGCAGCGTCAAAACCTGTCACCCCGGCCATTGAATTCCTTAGATTTTTTCTCAGCATGGAATACTCAGGATTCCAGCCTCTCAACCGCCAGATGTGGGCCACGGCGCCGTCCCGGCACGCGCCTCCTCGATACGCCGCTGGCTGCGCGCTCCCACTCTCTGAGCCAGCAGGATAAGATAGAAATTCGCAAAGATACCGGCAACACCCACCGGAACGGGCGGTAGACTCTTAAATGGAGGCAGCTCGAGCAGGCAGTACCAGAGAAGCGCGTTGATCACCAGCCATAATCCTACGGCCACTAGGATTCCGGCGATACGGGCGTAAAGGAAACTCTGAGCGGACACCAGTGAGCCCGGTGCGGTAGCCGATGTCGTCCGAACAGGGTCCTTCAGGACCAAGCCGCCAGCGACACCCAAGCTCGTCGGCCGTCTGGATCTAGATAAACCAAATCGCATGTACCGCGCAAAACGCCAAGCGGCGATTACGATAACCAAAATCAGTACCGCCAGTCGCGTCTCTTTGTCCATGTTCGCCTCAGCGCAGCGGGGGTCACGACATTTTCTGTTCCTGTGTACCGCGCAGTTCCGGAACATCTACGTGCCACGGCAACTCTGCCGGGTCACGAACACCCGGTTTATTGATGTCCCACCCCTCAAAAAACCATCGCAACCGCGTCACCCCTGGTGTATTGGTTAGCAACGTCTGTATCTCATCACTGATGAGCATGAGGTCTCTCGCGTATTTCCTTTCCTCGTCTTTCGGCAAATTCTTCTTGGGTACGGGGTAGTCAAGTGGGTTTACAGCCACGCACCATTCGCCATCATCCTGCCCCTTGAGCCTCTCGCGCGCAATACTTGCAACAAACTTGTTCCCGTTTACGTTCAACATCAGTAGCGACACGGGAAGAAAATACCGCCGGAAACTCCGAACTGGACCGAAGCGCTTGCTCAGATGTCGCTCGAGCATGCCCGCAATCTCTCGACGCGCCCGTCGCGCGGACTGCTGTTCCAATCCAAATCCAACCCGCGGCACTCTCTGAATGCCTATCCGCATACGCATACTCAAAGATCAAAAGTCAATAAAGGGGTCTTCCGGTGCTGGCGACTCGCCCGCGGGCAAGCCCGAGCCCACCGGCTTACCCATGATTTCCTGCTCCTCAAGTTGTAACTCCGTTTCCGTCACGCTATTGGGTGGGTTATACGGCTGCTCGGTCGTCTGCTCTTCAGGAGTCGCAGGCGCAGGAGGCTTGGGCATCCTTGTCGTTGTGCCATTCATGTTCGTATACGCAGCCAAAGCGTGAAGGACCAACTGACCGGCCAATTGTCCGTCAAGCGAGTCGACCGCTGTCTCAAGGGCGTTCTCTAATCCCGTGTAATCGTCGAGCGGGAGCGGAAGCAGGTCCGTTGGCGCCGTGACTGGAGGTGGTCCTTCATACGGGGCCGTAATTGTAATTTCCTGCAGCTGACTGTCTGGATCACCGCACAACCCGAGAGGATCAGTGTAGTCCATCGGATCGCCGCCAGCGTATGCATAGAGATTTATTCCTCCGACCTCTCGAATAGGATCCCGGTTGAGCCAGCGTGCATGGACTGGATCATAAGCGCGGTTGAGCGTGAACTCCAGCCCGCTTGCGGCATGGTAAAAGTAACCCGCGTAGCCGATATCCGAGGCGACCGCATAGTGGGGTTGCCGTACGGATCGTAGTCGTATTGCGTCGCGACCGTACCACTGGCGGTGACAAGCTCGCGGACGCTGCCGAGCTGGTCCTGGACATAAGGAGTATTTAGTTCGAGTCCTGGACCCACCCTTGATACAGTCATCGTTCGCTGCACGAGTGTAATAATCTTCCCGTGGTGGTTTTACGGCGGTCTGCATCGCAGCTGATAGTACTAGGGCCGCGCTCGGGTGCCTAGATTTATGCTTTAAATCGTCTTTGACGATCGTCTGGCAAAGCAACGCGGTCTCCTGGCGCGCGAAGCGCGACAGGAGATGGATTTAGTGGCTAATCCTGCGAGTACCTATTGCCTGCTAATTGGGATTGGACGTGAGTCGCAAAAGTGTGGCGCATGCGGTGAGGTGAAAGCGGAATGCCCACGCGGCTGCGCTGCCCCCAGGTACGTACGCGCTCATATATCGAGCCACGACCGAGTGCACGAGCAAAACGTGACCGGAAGAACGGCGCGCTCGGCAAGGACGCTCCACGCGCTCGCGCGTAGCTCTGCAGCAGCGTCGCCAGATCCGGGTTCAACGGAATCGTACGCTCATGGCCACCTTTGCCGCTGACCGTGATCGTGAGGCGCACCAAATCCACCTGACCACAGCGCAGCGATGCACACTCAGAAGCACGAATGCCTGTGCCGTACAAGAGTGATAGCAGCGCACGATCGCGCAGGCCAATAAGCGTGTCGACCGTGGGCGCGCCGAGCAAGCGGCTGACTTGCTCGGGCGAGAGTGATACGGGAAGCTTGCGTGCAACCGCTTTGATGCTGGGAAATCCCGCCATTGGGTTGGCGTTCGGCAGTAGGTGTCCCATCGCAACGATCGCGCGGTAGAAACTGCGCAACACGACGACGGCTCTATTGACGGCCGAGTCGCCGTTGCCTCGATCCTCACGCAGATGCTGCAGGTAGCGCAGGACATCGCGTGCCGCCACCGCGTTCGGTGGGCAGTCGTTCTGCGTCAGACGAATCCACTCGCGAAACTGACCCAGCGCGTCCTCGTAGGCAGCCAGCGTCTGCGGCCGCAGACCTCGAGCCACACAGTGGGTGCGAATGTAGAGCGATATCCAATAGGGCCACATCATGAGTGCTCTCCAATCGGTAACGTGCGAACAGCGGCCTCTGGCCTCTGTGGCAGCACGTGCAGGTACACGCCGGTCTCCTGGGGGCTGCGATGACCCATCAGCGATGCGATGATCGCCAGATCGACTCCGCGATCCATCAGATGCGTGGCGAAGCTATGGCGCAGCGTCTTGGGCGTCACAGCCGAGCGCAGACCGGCGCGCGTGGCGAGAGCGGCAACGATTGCGCCGACGTCCTTGTCACGGATGCGGCGCCCTTTGTGCACCGTGCGAAACAGCGCGCCGCGTTTACCGTGCTCGAGCAGGTACGCCAGGAGCTCTGTATACAGCGCGTCCGGGATCGGGATGGCGCGCGGTCGATCTCCTTTGGCCTTGAGCACCACGAGTTCCTGTCGCTCGCGGTTGATGTCCACCACGTCCAGCGAGCACAGCTCATTCGTACGAAGACCGCAACCGTAGAGCAGTAAGACGATCATCCGATCACGCCGAGCGGTAGGGCCAACGCTCTGGGTGGCGTACACGAGCCGCTCGGCTTCCTCCAACGTCAGATGCTTGGGCTCGGAGCGTCGCAACGTGTGCTGCAGACTAAATCCATCGAGCACGTTGCGCTCGCTGCGGCCGCTGCGCCACGCGTAGTCGAGCAATCCGCGAAGATGGCTCAGATACTTCGCCAGGCAGCTATCGGTGCGCCCCTGCTGTCGCTCCGCTTCCAGCCAGTGCAGATAGTCCTCAAGGCTCAGGCGCCATAGATCCGCGCCCGGGCGAATCGGCTCCAATCCTGCGACTACCCGACGTAACGTGCAGCGCACGTCGACAATCGTGCGAGGGGTCTTGCGCCCCACCTTGTCCAGGTAGCTCAGGTAGCCCTCAATCAATGGATCCAGGGCGTTCATGCGGCCTCCCGATGGGCGGGCGCCGCCAACCAGTCGTTGAGCGGATGCGCTTGCATCGCCTCTCGGCGCTGGGGATCGGCGATGTGTACGTACCGCACCGTCGTGGCGATGACGGCGTGACCTAGAATCCGCTGTACCTGTGCCACGTGAACGCCTGCCTCCAGCAGATCAGAGGCGCAGGTGTGACGAAACTGGTGAAGACTGTGGATCGCAACCCCGGCGCGGCGCGACATCGCGTGTACGGCGTTGCTGATCTGCTGACCCGTCAGCCGAGCGCCGGAGCGGGATACCAAGAGGGCGGCTTCGCCGAGCTGCCCGTGGCGCTCCAGCTGGTTGTGACGACGCGGGAAATACGCCTCAAGACACCGCAGCACCATCTCCGGTAGCGGTACGCAACGCTCCTGGCCGCTCTTGCGCCCATCGATGCGCAGTGTCCCCGCCGCGCGATCGAACGCATCCATGTTGAGACGCTCGAGTTCTCCACGCCGCAACCCCGTGCCGTACAACAGCGACAGCACGGTGACCAACAGATGCGCGCGGTACTCACCGCCGCGTCGAGCCGCCTCCGTCCACAGCGCCTGCATATGCCCTTGGTCAATGCGCTTCGGTAGCCGGCTGTAAGCCGTGACCTTCGGCCCCTTCATCCATCGCAGCGGGCTGATCGTCCATAGGCCCTGCCGCACGAGAAAATCCCCGAAGCCACGCATGGTACTGAGAGTTCCGTACACCGTGGCCTTGGCTCGAAAGCTCGAGCAGCTAGCGATGTAGCGCGTGATCACCTCCGCGTCGATGCGCTCGATCGAGACGCGCGGCCGCCGCTGCTTGAGCCACAGTCCCCATCGATCCAGACGCGAGCCCCGGTATGGTTAATCGTCGCCGCGCCGATCCCTCGGGCCCGGTACTCGTCCAGATAGGCATCCACCAGTCGATCCCATCGCTTCATCGCAAGTCTCCCCAACGCAAAAAGGCGGGCCGCTTGCGCTACCCGCCTATACGTTATAGAACTCAACGATATGACTCCCGATATGATGCTGTCGGAAGTCCTAAAGGGCCCTGAACTGAACTAAATGCGCCTCCTGCGCGCGATTTTGTGAAGCATTTGCCCTACTCGAGGCAGGATAGCCTGCGCTTAGCCGGCAGGGAGTTGCAGGTGTACGCATTCTGGACGGGACCTGACGGGAAGCCGAACCAGATTGGGGTCTACCCGGATGAAACGGCGAATCACGGCATTCTATTCGGCTATGCCTTCGAAGCGACGGCGACACGTGACCGCGCAAACTCCTCGATGCCACAGTACCGGCATCCGCATTCGTTCTTCTTCTCTGGTGTGCCGTATTCTCAGTCAACTCCAGTGCCCAACGCGCCGATCATCAGCCAGAACTACACGGACTTCGCCGCCGTGAAGCCGGACCCTGCCAAGACTTGGGCCAAGACCGCATCTCTCAATCCCAAGACCCTTCCAACGTGTCATCTGTTCGACCCGCCAGCGACCGCGAATTGAGGTCGCTGTGCATTGTGTCCCCGCGGGCAAGAAGGAGGGGGCGGCAGCTGCCGCCCCCTCGGATCGCGGCAAAACTCGGCCGTTCGTCAGTTCCCGCTGTGATTCTGCTTCGAATGATCGTGACCGAATTGGAACATGTCCATGAGATCGCCTATGGCAGGCGAGTTGCGGGGCACGTACGGGTCTTCCCTGCTCGCGACGGGATCGGGCAGGTTGTCGCGGCTCCACTGCGAAATCGGGCCCACCTTCCAGTTGGCCTCGACAAACTTGTCGAACGACACGTGATCCGTGTAAGTGTGCACAACGCCGACGTCGCGCGAGAAGGGCGAGACCACGATCATCGGGATACGCGTACCATCACCGAAGAAGTCGATGGGCTGCACGTAGCCCGAGTCGTAGTAGCCCCCACCCTCGTCCATGGTGATCATGATCGCCGTGTCCTTCCACAGCGCAGGATTGGCCTTCACCATGTCGATGATCTTCCGGGTGAAGCCCTCGAGAAGCTCAGGCTTCGAAGAGGCCGGGTGCCCGTCGAGAAACCCGTCCGGTTTCACGATCGAGACGGCGGGCAGAGTACCCTGGTGGATGTCGCTGTAGAGGTCACGGATGCCCTTGAGGTTCGAACGCAGCGCGGGATTGGTCATGATCTGCGTCGAATAGAGGAACGGATTGCAGATGTTGCAGTAGGTCGAGTCCTCGCCCGTCTCCGCGCCGCCGTTCCATCCCTCGCCATAGTAGTGCCATGAGACCCCGTGGCTTGATAGCACGAGCCCCAGATTCGGCTGCATGCTCGGCGGAATGGTGAAAACGTTTGGACCGAGCGGGGCGGGCTGGCCGGTGCCCAGGTAACCCGGGTTGTAGTTGTTGACGATGTAATAGGCGTTCGCCGCGCAGTCGCCGTTCTTGAAGACGGTGTACGGAAGCTGCGACAAATAATCGCGTACGGCCGCGACGCCGGGCTGCGAAGGATCTGCACATGCAACGTACGAGCCGCCGCCGTAACCGTCCTGAGTATAGAAATTGTTCGTCCCCGACTGCGGGTTCGGATTCTCGATCTGGTTCACCGGCGGAGTGGCCGGATTGCCGGACGCATCGGCATAATAGATTCCGGTGCCGAAGCCGATCTCGATGTGATTCGCTCCCGTGCCGCCCATCACCGCCTGGTGGTAGTTGTCGCTGACCGCGTATTCGTGAGCAAGCTTGATGAAGTATGGGAAGTCCCCCTGCTTCACGTTGTATATGCCCATCGCGATCGCACCCTCGTGATTCCCCGGCTGATCGTAGTCGGCCGGCTCGGCACTGCCGTTGCTGCCGGCGCCAATGGTTGCCTCGACCCAGGGGAACAGGTCGTTCTGGCAGCCGCTCGGGTTGTCAGTGGTCGCCACCGCGACGTTACAGTCGAGCTGCTGCCACATCTGGAAGAATCGGTGCACCGGGCTTCCGGTGTAGTCGTCGTAGCTCACGTAGTGAGTGAGATCGTACGGCCCATTCGGCAGAGCGCTCGGAAAGCGCGGATCAATCGTCGCGCCGGAGGCCAGCCCGCTGCCGCCATCCGCTAGGAAGGGATAGTAATCCGTGGGCAAAGCCGGCTCCACGGCTGCTGCGGCCCCCGCAGTCGTGAATGGAGCGGCACTTGGTGTACCGGAGGTGGTGATGGCTCCCAGCGTCGTATACGCCACCGTCTTGCCGGGATGGATCGAGTACGTGGCCGTATCCGTGGCCATCCACTGCTGCGCCTTGTAGAAGTTAGGACCTGGCGAGCCGTCCGACTTGATGATGCCCTCAGACACCAGATTCCAGACACTCTGTCCGTCGCGGGGCTTGTACGTTCCGAAGACCTGATCGAACGTCCGGTTCTCTCCAATGATCAGGATGACATGCTTGATCGGCGTCGCCGTCGATAGGTCTTGCGCAGAGCCGGCTTGAACCTGCGCGGCACTCAGCGCGGACGCTGACAGCAGTGCCGCTACCGTTGCGATCGCAACTCTCTTGTTGAGCGAATTCATCATCGATGCCTCCTTCAGGGTTCGCCGCCGCCGGGATTGAGGCGTGGCTGAAGGAGGCTAGGATCCGGCCGTTACGACCGCATGACGGAACCATTGCACCAAGAAGCGCGGACGCGCTCTTGGCGGGGTGATATCCCAGCGCAGCTCGAGCCCGTGTTAGTTTCGACGAAAAGAGCTGCCCCGCCTACGCTCGCTTCAACTTCGCGAGACTGCGATGCACGAGGAAGACAGTTCGCTTACGCCGCCGAACGCGAACCGGGTGAAGCGTTCGGCGATTTCATGCGCCGCAAAGACCTGCTGAAGGTGTGAGCCTATCGCTGGCCGCCATGCAGTAAAGGTATCGGATAGCTCGGTTAATTGTATTAGCTGCATGGCTGACCATCACTAATAATGCCTTCCAGCGACGCCTGGCCTTCATGGCTTCGCCATCTTTCAGTTGCTGACTCCAGTTCCATGAATACATCGCCCATTGTTGCCGTCGGCCCTTCCCTTCTGCGTAGCGTATCTCCCGGCCTGTTGCTAGCCGTGGCAATCGGCCTGCTCGCCTTTTTGCTGGGGCACTGGGTGCCGTTGATCGGTGGGCCTGTATTCGGCATCGTGCTGGGCCTGCTGGCGCGCAACCTGTTTTCACCGGGGGAGCGTTTCGATCCGGGTATCCGGTTTGGTGGCCAGCAGGTCTTACAGTGGTCAATCGTCATGCTGGGTTTTGGACTTAGCCTCAGCCAAGTCGCCAGCACCGGCCTTGAGTCGTTGTGGGTGACACTTGTAACGATGAGCATGGCGTTCCTTGCCGCGTGGCTGCTCGGACGATGGCTCGGCGTTCACAACAAATTGGCGATCCTGATCGGTGTGGGCACCGCGATCTGTGGTGGCTCCGCAATTGCCGCGGTGACACCGATCATCCAGCCAGACGATCACGATACCGCGTTCGCGATCTCCACGATCTTTCTGTTCAACCTGGTCGCCGTGCTGCTGTTTCCCCTGCTCGGCCACCTCATGCACCTAAGCGATCGTGGCTTCGGCCTGTGGGCGGGCACTGCAATCAACGACACCTCGTCCGTGGTGGCTGCGGGTTACAGCTACAGTCATGCGGCTGGCAATTACGCCACCATCGTCAAGCTAACCCGTTCCACTTTGATAATCCCGATCTCCCTGGTACTGGCCTTTTATGTCGCTACCCGCGAGAAGCGCAGGCACGAACAGCAGAAGCATCTCGGCCACTTCAGCCTGGCGCATATCTTCCCGTGGTTCATCCTCTGGTTCCTGGTCGCTTCGGCCGCACGTACCGCAGGGGTGATTCCAGGCGACATCCGGCCAGTGCTTCACATCCTGGCGGAGCTCATGATTATCGTGGCGTTGACTGCCGTCGGCCTTGCGGCAAACCTGCGCCGGATGGCCAATACGGGACTGCGACCGATCGTGCTCGGTTTGGGCGTGTGGGTGGTCGTAGCGGTTAGCAGCCTGCTCGTGCAGCTGGCCATGGGGCAACTTTGAGAGGCGACCGCCCTATCACTGTGGGCGCTTGCGCGGCCTGCCGCGGAACTCAGACGGCGGCTGATGCGCGCCGCGCGGAACGCAGCCGCTGTTCGTTCTGCACTTCTGCCAGCGTGAGCTGCGTAGCCACCGCGATCGCGACCAGAACAGGATGATCGGGGTCGGAGGGGATGCTCAAGCCATGCAGTTTTTCCCATGCCCGAATCCGAAGGTCAGCGGAGTTCAAGGGGGAACATTGCGTCTCGAGGTCCATACGCTTCAGTTCGGCTCGTTCGCACTCTTCGAGCTCGCGACGCCGACGGTAATCGGACGCGATGTCCGCGCTGGTGGATATGAATCGCTCATCTTCGACTATGGGCCGAGTCATCGTTGCATTCATATGCGAATCCCCCTGGTGGTGACGGAGACACGCGAGCAAGCCTGCACTCGCGCGTGAAACTTCGGACATCGAAGGTAATCCCGGCGCAAAGCGCCGGGATTACGATTCACTCAGTACCGGGAGCCGCCGCCGCCCGAACGCGGCTTGTCCTGCGCTTCGTTGATTCTGAGGGTGCGCCCGTCAAAATCTTTGCCGTTCAGGGCCTGCATCGCCCGGGACGCATCCGCACTCGACATCTCGACGAACCCGAAGCCACGGGGCCGGCCCGTGTCGCGATCGTTGATCAATGAGAGCTTCTCCACGGTGCCGTGCGGAGCGAAGAGATTGCGTACGCCTTCTTCGGTGGCCGTGAAGGGAAGATTGCCGACATATAGCTTGGTCATAGAGATCTCGCAGAAAAAAAATGAGGAACGCCATCGCGCAAAGCATTGCGCTGCTGCGGTTCGGGAGACTTTTGAGATGGCGCTTTGGCCTGTGCAGATGCGCCGAAGCGGCGCGAGGCCAAGGAGACAAGGCGAAAGGATCACGAGCTTTCGTAGTTTAGCACGATTTCCCCCGATCGTGCACCGATGAGACTAGTCCATGTTTGTACCACGGCAATCTGCAATCCGCCGCCTGGGACGTCGTCGCGCGCGCAACCCCACCGCACCTGCGTGCCAGGTAGCATCCCTCTCAGCCGAGGAGACGCAACCAAGTGAGACTTGCCCTTCTGGACTAGGTTGACGGTGGCGTTCAGGTGGTGTGCACCACCCACTGCCCACCGAGGCTGACACCACCCGGCTCGAGCACGGGGCTGTCGGGAAAACTTACAGAAGACTCGCGCCAGACGACTGCCTGGGGTCGTAGTTTATTGATTCTAAACGACTTTTCCGGCTGGTATGTTTTTTGGATCCTTGGCTTTCTGCGCGTTAGTCAGGGCTGATCGGGGAGAAACGAGTCATGAAGAAGCTCGTGGGCAAGTGGTTCGTCACTGCGTGTGTATTGGGACTCGCGGCCACGGCGCATGCCGACATGGCCACGCTCGATTTGGGCTTGACCTCCCAATGGTTTACCGAGACTGTCATCGGTATCGATGCTTCCAACTACGCGCGCTGGTTCCTGACATATGGCGCATGCAGCTCGTCGGGTGCGGATACCTCATGCGTACTCTCGGGAAGCTACTCGGGCTCCTCACCATACGGAAACGGCACCTATTCGCTGGTGACGACGTACACGGGTAACGGACCCACTTTTTCGACGCCCTATGGAACAGGACCGAGCCCGCTGGTTGGCATATCGACGGCCCCGGGGAGCGGATTTTTCGCTTTGGAGTATGCCGCTCCAGGGACGACCATCACCCTCGACCTAGACCAGAGCGGAGGTCCGAGCCACACCATACCGATGTACGGATCCACCGGCTGGGTGAATGGTTTTGCCATCTATCAATACGGTGCCCCGGTGTGTAGCACCGATCCTGACGATTGCTGGCCATTCGGGATCGCCGGGTCGCCTGGTGCGACGTGGTCGGCGCAACAGACGGGCTTTGCCTATATATATGGGGTTCCGGAGCCTTCGACGCTCCTGCTCTTCGGCTTCGGGCTGGCCGGTCTGGCGGTGGCCACCTCGGTCAAGCGCCGCCGAACCGGCGCGGCGGCAGCCAGCCGCTAGCAGGCTACGGTGGGGTTCGGCATGCAGAAGCCATGATTCTTTTGTAGCGTCTCTTCGGATCGGCGCTGCTCATCCTGCTCACGGCCCATTCGTGCCGGCAACAGCCCCGCATCGAGGCATTCCTCGGTCGCAATCTCAGAGCCCGTGACCGTTGCAGATTTGCAAAAGAATACCTTGCCGTGGCGCGTCTGCGGCCAGTACCCCCGGTTCTCGGCTGTCACGAGCAGGTACGGCGAGACGCCCCAGCGCGCCGCCTCTGCGGCAACTCTCGGGGAATCTTTGGGCGGCTGTTGGGCGCAGGCGCCCACTGCCACTACCATGGCGAGGATCAAGGAAAGCTGCGATCTGGTCATGTCAGGTCTCCCGGGAATCCCACGCTTGTTAGCCCTGTCAGGCTTGCGTCGCGGCTCGATCATATCAGGGTTAAATAGGGATTCCGCTCGCACATCATTGATCCGTAAGCCGCTGCCCTCCGTGTCACCCGGCAGGGGCCGCTGGTTCAAATGACGGCGATTCGGGAACGGTGTGCCTGACGACCCATGTGCCGGGATCACCGACTCCATCTCACATGCTGCGGCGGATCTCGCCGACCCCACGGCCCAGCTTGCGGCGCAGCAGAGCTCGCAGAGTCAAGCCGTTGGCATAGCCGACCTGGGCGGCGGAACGCGGGCCTTGCAAGGAGCACGCGCTTGTCCTGCGCTCGTTCGCAGGCCCTGTTAAGTCATTGGCGTGCGCGTTACTTTTAGTGACCTCCACGGCCGCCATCGCGCAGACTCCGGCCCTGCCGACACAAATCGTCGATTTGGCCAACAAGGTGGACGGCGTGCACCCGGGATATCGCGCCTTTCATGCGAAAGGCATTGTCGTGGACGGTACCTTCAAGGCCTCGGCAGAAGCCGCCCGGCTCAGCAGCGCCACTCTGTTCGACGGCTGCACGATTCCGGTCACCGCACGCTTCTCTGACGGCAGCGGAATGCCCACTGTGCCCGATGGATCGCCCGCGATGCCACGAGGTCTCGCCATCAAATATCATCTGCCGGGCGGAAGTGACACCGACATGGTCACCAACTCGTTCAAATTCTTCCCCGTCGGGACCGGCGAGGACTTTCGTGATTTGCTGCAGGCGATCACCGAAAGCCCGCCCAGCGCGCCAAAGCCCACCCTTCGCGCCGCCGCCTATGGCGTCTCCTTCGCAAGACGCAGCCAATAGCGGTCAGCCGCGACCATCAGATTAATCACATGAACCCGACAGGTGCCTAGCATGAACCAGCCCAAGCCCAACTCCGTATCGAGCGTTACCACGAATCTCGAGGTCCACGTCATCCCCGTGTCCGACGTCGAGCGCTCGAAAAAGTTCTACGAGCGCCTAGGGTGGCGGCTGGATGAGGATGTCGCCCCGGCAAAGAACGTCCGCATCGTCCAGTTCACGCCTCCCGGCTCGGGCTGCTCGGTCACCTTCGGCATCGGGGTAACTGCATCCCCGCCTGGTACGGCCGTCGGCGCACTCATTGTCGCCGACATCAAAGTTGCGCATCAGGAAATCACTGGCCGTGGCATCGAGGCAAGCGATATGTGGCACGGCGCCCCGTTTCCCCCGGAGGCGCGGATTCCTGGATCGGATCCCTCGCGCGCCAGCTACGGATCGTTCTTCGCCTTCGCCGACCCCGACGGTAACGCGTGGCTGGTACAGGAAGTCACAACGCGACGTCCCGGACGCTGATGCGCTAGCGCGCGGAGCCCGAACCAAGACACTTGGCGAATCTCACAGTCGGCACGCATTAAGAGTAAAGGAGACCCCATGAGCAGCTACATCAGAGTCGGCCAGGAAAACTCGACGCCCATTGAACTTTACTACGAGGATCATGGCTCCGGATCTCCCGTAGTTCTCATCCACGGCTGGCCGCTGAACGGCGCGTCGTGGGAAAAGCAGACGGCGGCTCTACTTGAAGCGGGCCATCGCGTCATAACGTACGACCGCAGAGGTTTCGGTAAATCCAGCAAGCCCGCCGTCGGCTATGACTACGACACGTTTGCGGCAGATCTGGAGGCCGTGCTGAGCACACTCGATCTCACCGGCGTTTCCCTGGTCGGCTTCTCGATGGGCACCGGTGAAGTCACCCGCTATATCGGTAAATACGGCACCGGACGGGTACGCAAGGCCGTGCTCATCGGCACACTCGGACCGTATCTGGTGAAGACGACCGACAATCCGGAAGGCTTGGATAAGAGCGTCTTCGAGGGCATCAAGGCGGCCATCAAGGCGGATCGGCCGGCCTTCCTGATGGACTTTCTGCGCAACTTCTACAATTACGATGTCACAGGAGGCACGCTCGTCAGCGAGCGAGTGCTCGAGTACAACTGGAGCGTGGGCACGGGTGCGTCCGCGACCGGTACGCGAACTTGCGTCGATGCGTGGATTGAGGACTTTCGTCGGGACATCGCCAAAAATACGGTGCCGACGCTCCTTCTGCATGGTGATGCCGATCGCATCCTGCCGCCGGACGCCACATCCCGAAGGCAAGCGAAAATGCTCAAGAACGTCAGGTTCGTGGAGCTCAAGGGCGGTCCCCATGGCGTGCTGTGGACTCACGCGGAAGAGATCAACTCGCAGGTGACCAAGTTTCTAGCTTAGGACGCTGCTTCGCCGGACACCGCTGAACCTTTCAATTGCCACAGCGTCGCGTAGTTCATGATGGGGCGCTCGAACGTCGCCCCCTTTGCCGCGAATGGTTTTGCCAGCTGCAGCATCGGCTGGAACGTGTCCAACTGCTTGGCGGCCTCGAGGCTGGTCCAGAGGCTGACATTCGTCAGCGAAGATGTCGCCTCATCCGCACCGAAGTAAAAGGCGAGCAGTCCTGTCATGGCCTCTATACCGGGACGCAACACGCGATCGGCCTCGACGGCCATTTGTCGCAGCTCGGCAAAGCGCTCCGCCGGGCACCGCAAAATCGACACGCGCACTACTGGCTGCATACACCACACCCTCTTGTCGTTCGGGTTGTTCCGCGTACGCGTGTAATTCTAGCAGTGCACCGATTCGCCCGCTAACGAGTCTCCATTCTTCATGTCGGCGGGCGAGTAATGGCGAATGCCGTAACCTTCCCGTCCGAAGTCAGAGGGCCGATCACGACCTGCATGGTTCCCTGGGCGAAGGTCGCCTCGTAGATGTCGAGCCCACTCGCCGCGACCCGTTTGAACTTGAGCGACTTCATGGGGCCAAGGCTTTGAAGCATCCGCTGCATGAGAGGCTGCTGCAATCGGGCGAGCGCCGCAAGATTCGGCATCATCTCCTGATAATCGATCTGACCAGCCTCCTCTGACTCGATCAGCCGGCGGGCTGCGGCCTCGGTCCCCGGGCTTGGCTTGTCCTGCTTGATCCTTTCCTCCAGCTCGGCCTGCACTTCCTGGGCTCTACGCGCGGAGATCCTGCCGAGCGGCTGCAGAAGGCCGGCCTCATGCATCACCAGGCCGGTGACCTGGCCGCCCTGAGTGAGGTTGAAGCTGACCTGGGCGGGAGCCACCTTCAGGAAGAACTCCGTGGGGCTTTCCGGATAAATGTCTACCGCTGCAGGCGCCAGGTTCGGTTGCAGGAGAAAATGATCATCCTGCCTGGAGATATGGATGACCGTATAGCTGCCTGGGAGCAGGTAGTAACCGACGAATTTATCGAAATCGGCCGGTTTGAAGGGTATCGCGGTGCGTGGCCGCGCCTGTTCGTAACGATTCTCCTGGATCTGCTCCGGCGTGATGGCGCGGCCAGATGCTGCATCCTGAGCGGCGGCGGCCGGTGTCGACACTATCCCAACTAGCAGCGGCACAACCAATGCGGCGGCGAGCGCCGTCATGAGCAGCGCCCGTTTGGCGACGGTAACGCGGGCCATAGGGGTCTTGCCCAATATAGCTGCCATACGAGTCCTTAGCCCGGGCTCCAGTGGCGCGGTCGTCACCCGCACGGGGACCGCGAACGGCAAAAGGAACTTCAACGACGCTGCCAGCCAAATCCTATAGCGCGCTGCCGCCGCGTTGTCCCGGAGCAACAACGTGAGGGCGCCAGCCACCCCCAGGCACAGTGTCAATTGCCAGAGGTGATTCAGGATCAAGAAAATCATGTGGTCGCCCTCCCCTTGGTCAGCTCGTCCAGCCGATCAGCCTGCGGTGCACGGCGTTGCGCGTAGCGACAGCTTCGAAGATGCGTGCGTTGCTGATCTTCTTGGCCCGACGGACCGCCTTCTTGGTCTCCAGCCGGTAGACTATCTTGCTTCGCACCCAGAACGCCATCAGAATCATGGCAGTAGGCTTCCTCATTCGATTTTCCCGCCTGACATTGCGCAACGGCTGACCCAGCCCCCGCCCTGGGCCGCTAAACCCCTCAGAGGTGGCTTTGCCATGCGTTCTGTGCGAATCCTGGTCCTCGCAATTTGCGCCAGCGCTGCTGGATGTGTCACTACCGAGCTGCCCGCCGGCGCGCCGCCCACCGGCGTGCTGGCGGTGGCGCCCGGAGCCGCCAGCGTAACAGTCACCAGCAATGCGTCAGTAGTTGCGAACTGTGTCGCTGTGGGAGACGTCTTCACCGTTGCTTCCACCGGAACACCGGAGCTGAAGAATCTCGCTGTAGGACTCCACGCAAATGTGGTGTTACTTACGGCGGTCGGCGGAGTCGGCGGAGTCGGCGGCAAGGCGGGAGCAGAGAACACTGCGGAGGGGGTCGCCTACCAATGTGCCAACTCCGCGCCCCATTGAACGCCTGACGAACGAATCGCACGGTCCATCCAAGACCACTGCCCTGTTCGCGCGCTGGTCGAACGGCGGCGCTACTTCGGAAGGATCTTGAAACTAGGCAGGCGGACGCTCTTCGGGGGGTCTCATTGACGTTTCCGGGCCTGGACGGCCAGCAGCCAGCCCTTTCGTGAAGAATTCCGTCAGCCACCTTGAGCCGTAATCATCGTTCATGTGAACGTCATCGTCATCCGGGTGGAACCCGTCGTCGAGCTCGTCTCCCACAGCCAGCCTGCGCGAACCCCTGGAAAAGCTGGCATGCGTATAACGACCGCCCGTTATTGTCTCCAATGGCTGTGGGACGATCGCAGTGCGCAACGGCCGGTAAAGAATCTCGTTCATCCGCCGTATGCTGGAAGAATATACGCTCACCTCTACAATTGGACTGTCTGACTTCGCCGCCTCCAGCGGCCGATGCCCGACAAAGATGTCTTTTGCGGTAATCGCTCTGAGGCGCAACAACAGCTCAAACGATAGAGTCGACTTCGCAAAATCGCGAAGTGCCGACGCAAGCGTAGCCCGGGTGTGGAACACGTCAGTCTGCGAGAAATACGGATAGCAGCCCAATCCATACACTAGAAAGACGTCGTGTTCCTTCGGATCTATATGACCCTGTCCCTGCGCCGAAAACCTGATCGTATTGGCCAGTGAATCGCTATTCGGAACCAGCCTCAACTCATCCACGACCATTCCGGACAATTCCAGCCCGCGAGCGCAAAAGAACCGCAGCTCGAACTCCGAGTGAGCCACCGCCATTTTTTTGTCCCATGCTCTCTTCAAGCTCGCAGCATGGCTGTCTCCGATTACACAGATTCGCGTCTTCATCTGCCGCCAAACGCCTCTAGAAGCTCCTCTTCGCATCTCGACTCGCCGGATCGAGTCTCCAGTGGCGGCGGCCCGCCGCCATCATCAGCCATACCCGCCGGCTGCAATGCCGCGAAGAAATGCTTCATGACAAAATTGACACCGGCCTGATGAACGCTGCGCTGATTCCCTTGGAAGAACACTCCACGAAAAACCGGGCTACTGATGAGCTCGTACGATGGGAAGTAATCCACGAAGGGTAGAGACACCAGCTCTGCCGCCACCGCCCGTAGCACCGACTTTGATTCCACGGTCGCCGGTAGAACGTGGTTTCCCGAGTACGTTGCAACGAGCGACACCGGCGAGACGGTGAATATGAACTTCAGCGACGGATTCGCTTGCCGCATGATTGCTATCGCGGACCGCAAATCCTCGTATATTTCGTGGAACGACATCTTTTTGAACCCATGGACCGAGGCGTCGAAAGTTCCACAGGCAGTACCGGGGCACACCGGGTACTCATAGCCGTGCTTCAGGTTGCGCCACGACTCGGTGAGTCCGAGAGTGAATATGAAGTGCTGAGATTCGATGATGCTGGCGCGAAATGACCTGACAGCCTGGGCGCGCGAGCCTTGCAGCTCTTCAGGAGATTCGAATCCATCGGGTTCTATGCGCGGTCGGAACGGGTCGTAATATCGACCGTTCGCACTGGCAATTTCCTCTTCCGGCGGGTCTGATATCCCGCAAGCCCATTGCGTCCACTGCTGCAACAGGGATGCGGTGTAAATATTTCCGGTACGGGCCGAGAACAGTTCGTAGCCAAGATCGCTGGCGCTCTGTGCGCTGAGTCCGTGCGGAGGCGGCTCGGAGATGTGCCAGTTGTATCCATGTGCACGCAACGCGGGACCAATGTGAACCGCAAAGCAGGATCCATACGTGGCAATTTTGTCGCTTCGCTGAATGCGGTGCTTCGATTTCCAGACATTCTCTATGTCGAATATGCTGCGCCCCGAGATGGCACTCTTCCAGAATGCGCTCTCAGGCAGTGTCTGATATGGGTGGCTCCGATTTTCGGCCATCGATCGGCGCGACTGAATTTGAATTAACGTGCGGAGAGTATCCGAAACGTTACTCACTTATGGTGAGCACGATCACGTATTTCGAGGGATCAGCGGGCCAGTAGTCTCAAGCCGTCCCTGGCAGGAGGTAAGAAGAAGTGAGAAGGTTCATACGAAGGTCCGGAGCGGCGTCGAGATCCCTCCGTCCGCACGCCACTCGCCGGCATTTACCTGTGGTGGTGCGCGTCATTCCATCTGTCGGCCGCCACAATTTCCTGCTCGGCGGCCTGCAAGTCAGCGAGCGCCCTTCGGGCATGTCCACCAAACTCGACCCTTCCGTTCGCGGCTTGGGCCTCATGAATGTGCTGCATCGCCATTTCCGTCGCGCCATATGCATCCCTGAGATTGGGATGATGGACTTCATAAGCCAAAGCGACTGTTGTTACGAGAACCGTGCCCAGCGAAGCAATGACGATCTTTTTCATGATCTCCCCTTGCAGTTGATGATCGATGCAGCCTTTTTACGCCGCGAAATCGGTCCCGGCAAGTCCCATACTTATACGTAGGCTCGACGCCGTTGCTCAGTCGATCGCGTGGACATTCCCGTCATCGGCTGGTGTGGAGCGCACCATGTTGTCGCAGCAGCACGGATGTGATCGCCGATGCTGCCCGCGAGATTCTCTCATTAGTGCTCTCCCGTTGGACGTGCCGACAATCGGACTAATGAGGCCGAAATCCGCGGTATAGTAAGACGGTCATGCCGAGCAGCGCGCCGAGCCCCATGAAATTCAACGTCAGGGCCGATCTCTTCGGCCAATTGGCGGCGCTGGAAGAGGCAGGCCTCCCGTTCGACAAGGTGGTCGATATCGTGCATCTGCCACCGAACGAGAGCGCGCGGCTGAAGGCGACACGCAAGTGGATCAGGCGCGGTGTGGGCATCGCCGAGGCCGGGCGACGCAGCGGCCTGTTCACACCTCTGGAGGCATCTTTGGTCCGCATGGCGACGCTGTCCGGCAGCCCGGCACGTACATATCGCCTCATAGCCGATCAGTGCGCGCAGCGGGCGGCACGAATCAAGGCGGTTAAGTCACGCATGATCCTTCCCGCGGTAGTGATCGCAGTCTGGATTATCCTGGGGCCGGTGCCTGATCTCGTCGCCGGAAACCTGACCTTGAGCGGCTACCTGGCGAAGCACCTGCTGCCGTGGATCGGTGCGGGCGGGGCCGCGTATCTGCTGCTCGACCTTTTGCGCCGGCGGGAGTCGAGTGCCCAATCATTCTGGAGAGTTCGGTTCGACGGAGTCTTACCGCTCCTACCGCTCTTCGGCCCGATGGAGGTGCGGCGCAACCTTCGAGACTTTTTCGACGGTCTGGCGCTGCTGCTGGAAGCGGGCGTCCCGATACTGGAGGCGTTGCCCATAGCGCTGGACACAGTTCGAAACCAGGCGCTCAAAGCTCAGCTTGCTCAGATCAAACCGCGGCTCGACGCGGGAGCGTCGTTCGGACAGACGATCGCAGGGTTACCGCTCTTTGGACGCGCGCAGGCGTTCGAGCTCATTCGGACTGGCGAGGCAAGCGGCGCCTTACCGCGCATGTTGTTGCGGTACTCCCAGGCGGAAACGGCGGCAATCGATCGCTTCGACGATCTGGTTGCGGAATGGATACCGCGGCTTGCCTATACGGCGACAGCTTTGCTCGTCGGCTACGGGTTGATCCACGGCGGCGCTTTCATGCCCTCGCTGCCGCAAGACCTGCGCTAGCCGGCGTTGCAGGCTATTGTTCCGGAGACCGGCTTCAACGTGATGCCCTGCCCTGCAACCTTCGCCCGCAACGACTGCCAAGCGGCTACCGTGGAGTTGAAATCCCCGCATAGATCAGAGTAGGTACGGTACAACGAAGGCACCGGTGCCTGATCGCTAGTGGATTCAACCATCTCCAGCAGAGCCGATGCCTGTCCATTGATCCTGCTGAAGCTGGTGACGCCCTTGACGGGCGGCACAGCATAGGACCCGCCGGAGAGGCCGATGGACGCATCCTTGGCCGTACCGGTCAGCTCAGCGATTCGCTTGCGCAGTGTCTTGCCCGATGCGCTCGACGCACTCGCGTGCAGCGACGTCAGTTTCGCATCCATCTCATTCGCCTGCTCGTAGGCGCTCTTGCTGGCCGATATGACCGTGTTGATCTGCTGCGATAGGCTCAATTGCCGGCGCATGCCAGCCATCGCTGCGGGCCGGTGACCTACCCGCGGATCCTGCTGCAGCAGCACCGGCTGAGTGTAGGAGACACGGTCGACAGTCAGCTTCACCGTATAACTGCCGGGCAGCGCCATGGGTCCTTCCGGGACGAAGGGCGTGTCCTCCGGCACCGCCCCCATGGATTGATCGAAGAATAAGGCAGATGGCGCGGGGTAGCGCATGTCCCAGGTGACGCGGTGCTCCCCCACCGTCGTGGGCAATGGCCGCAACTGCCGTGACCAAAAAGCGGGCGTGGGCGGGAGGGGCTGATCGAGCGGCGGCATGGGAGCGTTCGAATACGAACGCACCAGGTTCCCCTCGGCATCCAAAATCTGCAACTGCACGCTCTCGGCGGGTTGGTTCAGATAGTAGTCAATCACGGCCCCTTGGGGCGGATTCCTTCCATGGGGAACCTCGGGCGGGAACGGCGTGTCCTGGTTGATGTTCGCCTGAACCCGGATCGCGGCTTGCGGGCGGAATAAATGCACGGGCGGAACCGCAAAACCCGCACTCAATTGCTCGAGCGGCGATATGTCGTCGAGTATCCATATACCACGCCCGTAGGTTGCGGCAATCAGATCGCCGTCGTGGATTTTCAGGTCGTAAAACGAAGTCGTTGGCAGGTTCAGCCGCAGCGATTGCCAGTAATCGCCGTCATCGAACGACACGTACACGGAGGTTTCCGTAGCCGCGAACAGAAGACCCGCTTTCTGCGGGTCTGCGCGCACCACCCGCACGAAGCTGCCGGTTGGCTCATCCGTCGGCAGGCCCGTGACAATGCTTTGCCATGACTTGCCCCAATCGCGGGTTCGGTAGGTGTGCGGTGAATAATCTCCGATTGCATCATCCTGCACTGCGGCGTAGGCCTCGGATGGATTGAAATGCGACGCCTGGACGTCGACGACGCCATGTATCGAGATGTCCGGTGGGGTTACGTCCCGCCAGCTCTTGCCGCCGTCCTCGGTCACGTAGATTACGCCGTTGTTGCTACCCGCCCATATGACCCCGGCCCGTACGGTTGAAGGCGACAGCGCCACCAGTGCATCACCATGATGGACTCCTTTCGGATTGGGCAATGGCGGCTTCCCCGGATGGGCGGTAAGGTCCGGACTGATTTTTTCCCAGCGGTCACCGCCATCCCGGCTCTCCCAAACGTTCTGGGTGCCGTAATACAGTACGTGCGGGTTCTGCGGCGAAAACACGATCGGAGCGGATACCGCTCGTCGAAAATCGGTATCGCTGACAGCGCTGATGGCACCCACGCCGAAATCGACGCTTTGCGCGCCCCATGTCCTGCGATCCACCTTTTGCAGAAAGCCCCAAGGGCCATTCGTGAACAGGATGTCAGGGTGGGCAGGGTCAACCGTCACGAAACCTGACTCCCAGCCGGGCAGTGGAAACCAATCGAGGTCCGTGACCTCTCCGACCGCGCCCCGACTCGCAATCGCAAACGCGCCGCTATCCTGCTTGCTGCCATATATCCAGTAGGGATAGCGGTCATCGGCGGCTATCTCATAAATCTCAGCCGTTTTCTGGTTGTACCACGAGCTCCAGGTCCGGCCACCGTCGAGGCTGACCGATGCTCCCTGATCACCGCCGTACACGATATGGCTCGGGTCGGTGGGATCAATCCACCATTGATTCGGGTCGTCACCTCCGGGCGCTCCTTTGAAAGCAACCAGAGTATGACCACCATCGGTGGATCGGTAGACACAGGTGCCCATCGTATAGAGGACGTTCGGATCATGCGGATCCACCAGGACCTGCTTGCTCGATGTATAGATCGTCTTGGTGGCCAACGACCAACTGGCGCCGCCGTCGTCCGATCGATAAAGACCTGCGTCGTTCAGCAAATACACCCGCAGCGAATGGGTGCCGGCCGCGACCGCGGTTTCGCCGATCACTTTGGGCTGGTTACGACCCATCAGCCTCGTCCAGGTCAGCCCCTCGTCGGTGGACTTGTACAGGCTTGATGGCCGCGGATGCCGGGGGGACGCACGAGGCGAAGTCCCTGGAGCAACATAGGTCTGTTCCACCGTGGCGAAAATTACAGCCGGATCATCGCCTGCCCAGGACATATAAGTCGCGCCGGATTTGGGCTGGGCGTTCAGCACCGGTTTCCAGGTTCGTCCTCCGTCGGCGCTGCGAAACACACCGCGTGCGCCCCCTTGGCGACGATCGACTCCGCGCGTGGCCGCCAGCACCAGATCAGGATCCTGCGGGTCCACCAGGAGCCATGCTATCTCCCCGGCGTCTTGCAACCCTGCGCTTTGCCAGTGCGCCCCGGCATCGGTGGATTTCCACACACCGCTGCCGTAATGGGAACCAAACACGCTGCCTGTGCCCGCATAGACAACCGACGGTTGCGACTGCGCCACCTGTAATGCGGTGATGCCCCGGATGGCATGCACTGCATCGGTCACCGGGAACCACGTGGTCCCGGCGTTCACGGTCTTCCAGACACCCCCGTTATCGGTGCCCATATACGCAATTGCCGGACGTCCCCCGATCCCCGATACCGAATCCACCTTGCCGGCGATGAATGGGCCGATGTTGCGCCACTGCATGCCCTGGAACAGGCGTGGGCTTACCTGCGCTTGTGCAGTGCCCATGATGAGCAGTGCGGCCGTGGCAGCTACAGTGCGTCCCAACATCTGCGTGCGCATCGTTTTAACCCGAGAAGTCATGGTGAAGCCTCAACTTTACCACGGGCACCGGGGAGGCCAAGACTCTATCGCCGCCGCGGCTCTCGTTGCGCCTCGGCAATGACCCAGCGCCGGAACGCCACGAGATCCGGTTCCTCCGCCCGCTGCTTCGCGCACACGATGTAATAGGCGAAATCCGTCACCAATGACAGCTCAAACGGGCGCAGCAGGCGCCCCGCTGCAAGGTGATCGAGCGCCAGCGCTCTGCTACCGAGCGCGACACCCTGCCCGCTTACCGCAGCCTGGATAGCCAGAGCGCCGTCGGAGAATCTCAGCCCCTTATTGACATTGACGCCCGTGACTCCAGCCGCACGCAGCCAGTCGGGCCAGCCCGGCCAGTGCCCCGTTCGCGGATTCCATTCCGTGTGGATCAGCGGGTGAGCTCGCAGGTCAACGGGATTTTTCAGCGCCCGTCGCCCGTTGAGCATCTGTGGGCTATACACGGGGAAGATCTCGTCGTCGAAGAGTCGCTCCGCAACGAGACCAGGGTAGCTGCCGGAGCCATAGCGAACGCCGAGGTCAACCCGGGAATGCTCCAGGTCGACCATCTCCACGGTAGGGTGCAGCAGCACGTCGATGTCAGGGTGCTGCTCGCGAAATCGATGTAGGCGCGGCACCAGCCATTCAGCGGCAAGCGACGGCACCGCGCTGACTGTCAGAATGCGGTCGCCGCCGGAGCTCATTGCTTCAACCGCAACCGACAGCTGAGCGAAGGCATTGCGCAGCGCTTCAAGTCCGGCGGCTCCGTCCGGCGTCAAGCTGTAGCCACGGCCGTGCCGTCGAATGAGCTTTCGTCCCACGAAGCCCTCCAACGCCTTCACCTGTTGAATGACGGCCGCCGGGGTTACGTGCAACTCCTCCGCGGCTGCACGAAACGTCTCGTGCCGGGCGACCACCTCGAACGCACGGAGTGAACTCAGCGGCGGCAACCTTCGTGGCATCGTGGCGGAGAAGATTTTCTAACGATGGATCGAAGAAAATGTGACTCGCGGTAGGACGCGCGAGAGTCTACCATTTGGCCGTGTTCGAACCCAAGCGCCCCTGATCGCCGCAATTGAGCCCCCATGTCCGAGTTGGTGGAAAGTCACGCGACGCGGGCCGACCGTGTCAATCGCACCACCCCGCGTGTGCGACAAAGCATCGGCAAGCCTCACAATGGGCCGTGGGCGGCAATATCCATTGCTCTGATGCTCGGTCTGCCAACCCTCGGTATCTTTGCCACCCATGATGCCAATCGAGGGAACCAGATAAGCGACGCCGAGCTCACGACTGACTTCTTCGCTCACGAAGCGGCATTTGATGAGCTCGTGCGGATGCTCTCTACGGATTATCCGAGTCTCGCCGCAAAAGGGGCTGCCGCCATCGATCTGGCAACAATAGCCGGCCAAGACAAAAACCCGGCGCGCCTCGGGACCTATCGACGTCTTCTGCGGCAGATCTCCGTGGCGGATTTTCGCTACTTTCCGGACTCCGGGAAACTCATCCTGGTGCCCGACGGGCTGCAGGACCTGGAACGACCTTCAGAGTCCTTCCTTTACCTGCCTCATGGTCAACCGCAGTCCTTCGTCCGGCATCACGAGTACTACTGGCGCGGACCCGGGGTGGACACTCTCACTCGCGACCGTCGACTGAAGGACTCCTGGCTGATACGCCACGAAATTACGCTAGAGGTTGCGGCTAGCCCTTACTGACGCTCAGCGACACGTAGGGCCTCCCCACTTGAAGTCCCGCCCGTAAGGCGTTACACGTGATGGCGCGGGTCCACGCCACGACGGCGGCGGCGGCAATCACGAGAGGCATGCGTATGGCGCTTCGGGGCAAAGCGGCAGTGGTGACCGGATCCAGCGGCGGTATCGGTCTTGCGATCGCCGTAGCGCTGGCGTCCGCCGAATGCAACGTCGCGCTCACCGGATTCGGCGATCGCAATGAGCTGGATCGCCTTGCCGCATCACTGGCGAGCCGTCACGGGGTGGGAGTTGCGTACCTACCCGCGGATGTCCGCAATCCATCCGACATCCGCGCTCTGATCTCGGCCGCCATGGGGCGCTTTGGCACCGTAGACATTCTGGTAAACAATGCGGGCATCCAGCACATCGCGCCGGTGGAGGAGTTTCCCGAGGACAAGTGGGACGAAATCCTGGCGGTCAACTTGTCCGCCGCGTTTCACGCGACAAAGGCCGTCCTGCCGCTCATGAGGCGAGCCGGATGGGGCCGGATCATCAATATCGCCTCCACGCACGGGCTGGTGGCGAGCCCGGGGAAATGCGCCTATGTCGCCGCCAAGCATGGTCTGATCGGTCTGACCAAGACTACGGCCCTGGAAACGGGCCGGTTCGGGATCAGCGTCAACGCCATCTGTCCCGGGTGGACGCGAACCCCCCTCGCAGAGAAGCAGGTACAGGATCGCGCTGCGCAGTCGGGGCGCGACATGCGGGATGAGGAGATCCAGATGATCGCCGAAAAGCAGGCGATCGCTCGATTCACCACGCCGGAGCAGATCGCGCAGCTCGCGGTATTTCTATGCTCTGATGCTGCCGCGACCATTACGGGTGCGGCGCTTCCGGTGGATGGCGGCTGGGTCGCGCAATAACCTACACCTGCGCTACGGCGCGTACCTGACCTCCGCTGGCACTACCGCGAGAGTGCGACTTCCGGTAGAGTTTGTGCCCGCATGCAGACGTCTCATGGCAGATGGCATCGATCGTGAAAAAGTCGCGTAGTCTCCCGACCGGCAGCGACAACCCTCAATCAATAACCGGAACGCGTGCGATTCGTCGGACCTGCATGGTCCTGAGAGAGGTCGCGGGCGCAGCGAGCGGCGGCGCCTCGCTGCAGCAACTGGTGACCGCGACCAGGATGCCGAAAAGCTCTCTGCATCGATACCTCGAGGTGCTCGTTCAGGAGCAGTTCCTCGAACGCGATGCGCGCGCGGGAACATACCGGCTCGGCGCCAGCTTCGTTACTCTCGCCAGCAACGAGAGCCAGCAGCTGGTGCTGCGAGCACGCCCGTATCTGGAGAGCCTCCGCGACCGCTTCGACGAGACGGTGAATCTCGGCACCCTGTCCGGCGACAACATCGTGTATCTGGACATCGTCGAGAGCCCCAGAACCGTGCGCCTGGCCGCCCGGATCGGTGATCGGGACATGGTCCATTCCACCGCTCTTGGCAAGGCGATCGCGGCCGCGCTGCCGGAAGCTCAGCTGGTTTCTCTGTTGCAGCGCACCGGCTTACCGCGGCGCACCGCCAACACCATCATCCACATCCCGGCATTCATCAAGCATCTGGAGCTGATTCGCCGCAATGGATTCGCGCTCGACGACCAGGAGAACGACGTCGAGGGGCGATGCGTCGCCCTGGCAATGCCCGCGCCTTGGGCGAAGTACGCCATCAGCGTAAGCGGCATCACCTCGCGCTTCCCCATGGCAAAGACGATTGATGCGGCACGCGAGATCCGCCAGGCCATCTCTGCGCTTACGGAGTCCTCGATGCCGCCGGTAAAAGCCTACACCTGATCCGGTCAGCCTCCGCTTCGAGCTGCCACCTCCCGCCTCCAGAACGATCCCATCTCGTCCAGCGTCAGTCCTTTCGTCTCCGGCAACATGCGCCATACGAACAGGGCGCAGGACGAGCAGATCAGGGCGAATACCACGTACATGGCAGCCGGTGTCCCGGTCCTCTGGCGCAGCCAGTCCATTGCCATCGGAAACACCTGCGCCGTCAGGAAGGAAGAACCAAACAGGAACACGCAAACGATGGCAAGCGCCGCACCGCGCACGCGATTTGGAAAGATTTCCGAAACGATGATCCAGCTGAGCGGCGCCAGCCCGAAGGTGAAGCTGCCCGCTCCAAGCATCATCGGCAGAACCACGGACACCGCCGGCGCATGCAACGCGAGCAGCGCTGACATCAAAAGATGGCTGCCTGCCATGCCGAGCGTACTCGCGATGAGAATTCCCCGCCGGCTGTATCGATGAATCAACGGGAACGAAATCAGCGTGGCAATGAAGATTACGGCATAGATGGGCAATGAAGAGAGGACGGAGTTCGACCCGAACGACACGCCGGCAGCGTTCAGGATCGTGGGGGCGTAAAGCAGCATCATGTTGACGCCGTTTACCTGCGAGAACACCATGAGAATGATGCTGAGCTGCAGCGGTCTGCGGCAGTAAGGCCGCAGTACTTCCGCGACCCCGGCCTTGCTTGCCTTGACGTCCTGCTCGATTTCCGCCAGTTCCTGGCGGGCGCGCTCGCGGCCATTGATGCGCTCCAGCACGGCCAGCGCGCGCCTCGTATGGCCCTTGGCGGCCAGCCAGCGTGGACTTTCAGGAACTATCAGCAGCCCCAGAATCAGAAAGGCGACGGGCACACCCTGGGATGCAAACATCAGGCGCCAGCCACCGTCGTACTCCGCGATCCAGTAGCTCACCAGCACCGCCAGATTGATGCCGATGACACCCACGAGCTGATTGACGTTGACCAGGACACCGCGCAGCTTCGCCGGCGAAAGCTCCGCGATGTAAATCGGGCAGGAGATCATCGCCAGACCGACGCCCATGCCCCCGATCAGGCGATAGACCACGAACTGACCCACTGTCGCTGCCGTTGCGCAGCCGATCGTCGAGGCAAGGAACGTGGCCGCTGAAAGCATCATCGTGCGCCGGCGGCCGATCGCGTCCGCGAACCAGAGCCCGGCCAAGGGTCCCAGGATTGCCCCCAGTATGGCACTGCTGGTCGCCCAGCCGGAAAGAGCTGGTGACAGCGCGAACTCGCGAGTCAGGAACGGCAGCGCGCCGGCGATGATCACCAGATCGTAGCCGAACAGGAACCCTCCGGCCGAGGCGACGAACGCCACCCCCGCCACATACCAGAGGTTATAGTCCTGTTTCCGTGCCACCGAGCCGGCCGGAATATCCGGTTCAATGGGCACGTCGTGCTCGGTCATTGCGCGCGGTGCACTCTCACTGCAGGTGATAGGTGAACGTCGCGCCGATGGTCCGCGGCTGGATCGTGAAGGCGCCCGAGGTGATGTCTATCAGGTCTTTGTCCCAGTTCAGCAGCGGATGCTTGTTCAAGAGGTTATCGACATAAAAGGCAACGTCGATGCCGTTCGCAAACATCAGGCCCAGGCGGGTCAGTACCACATCGTATGACGGATTGGTGACCACGCCCGCATCATAAGACTCGGTGCTCGGGTCCTCGGCCGGCGTCACGCGATTGTTCCTGCTGTTGTACTGGTTCTGAAGGTACCAGTACCAGTCCGCGTTATCCGTCAATTGGTGCTGGTACTGCACGCTCGCCATGACGTTCCAGGGTGCGATGTCCGAAATCGCATCACCAGCCCGCGACACGACCCCGCCGAAGATCTCCGTCGTGCTCGTGTACCGGGCATTCGTGTACCCCAGAGACAGGCCCACGCGCCAGTTCGGAGTCGGCAGCATATTCAGCGCCAAATCGAAGCCATCGCTCTTGGCGTCACCGAGATTGTAGGCGATGTGCGTTGCACACAACGGCAACTGGATCGCGCTGATGATGTTGTCCCAGTTGATGTGGTAAATGCTGCCGTCGATCAGCAGCCGGCCGTCTTCCAGCCGGCTCTTGTCGCCCAGCGTGTAGCTCCACAGAGTGTCGCCATTGTAGCCGGTCGGCCGGCCCAGCTTCGCCAGCTCATCCTGGCACCCCGACGAGTTCAGAGTGATGGGAACATTGCCCCCACCCGCGCGAAAGCCTTTGCCCGCGGAGGCGTATATCAGGTTCTGATCGTTCGGCGTCCAGTTCAGGCCGAACTGGGGCACCGTGGCACTGCTGCTGGATGGCGCGGATGCGTTGCTGGGGCCACCGGCGAGAGGTCCGTTGGAGACGGTATAGAGGCTCGACGAGTCCTTCTCGTAACGCACCCCGGCGAGCACCGCAAAATGCCCCAGGAACTTGTACTGGACGTGGCCGTAGACGGCCTTGTCCTCGTCTCTCATGAATTGATCCGAGATATAAGTGTCATTCGTCGAGCCATCGCCATTCACCAGGTTCTCACCCAGAAACTGCTCGATGGTCTCACCGGTGTACTGCATGATCTCCGCCGGAAATCCCGGCGCGGACACGGTCTCCCAGTCGTGCTGACTGAGATCGGCATAATACGCGCCCACGATCCAGGTGAAATCCTGCCCGCGATCCGGCGACTGCAGCCGTATCTCCTGCGTCGAGTTGTTCTGCCCCGTTCCGACCACTGTCGGCTCCGCGTAATCCAGCGAGGTGGGAATCGGAAATCCCAGTGCCGGCGGCAGCACCGCCGTATAGTCGTAATCACGCGGGCTGTATCGATGCAGGTAGCTCGACAAAACCTTCAGCTGGCTCCAGCCGAAGTCAAAATTCAACGTGAGCGACGGCGCCGAGATGTCATCCGAGCTTGGCTGCAGCAGGGCACGGGTGGAGACGAAGTCGCCATTGCCGGGATCTCCCGCGCCAATGGTATTCGCCGATGTCGGCGGCTGGAACAACCCCAGGCTGTTGTTGTCGAGTTTCTGGTAGTAGATGCGGAACACGGCAGAGAACATGTCCGAGGCCTTCCACAGCATCGCGCCCTGGAGCACGTACGAATTGGCGCTATTGACATTGGACTGATCGACACCGCCGAATATCGCGCTTTGGTTGTCGACATAGCCCGGGGTGTGCTGGGTCCACGCACTGACCCTGAATCCCAGCGTACCCGGCACGATCGGCCCGCCGTACGCAACGCCGAACTGCGAACCCTGCCCGCCACCGTTGAGAATGTCGGAAAACCCGCCGATCGCGTAGCCTGAATTCTGGGTCAGCGACGGCGTCGGCGTAATCAATCGTATTGCACCACCCTCTGCGCTCGCGCCAAATAGCGTTCCCTGAGGTCCGCGCAGAACCTCGATGTGGTCGATGTCGAAGACCAGCGGATTGGCGCTCGACACCGCCGCGGTCTCGTAGCGCGTCTGCAGCGGCACGTCATTGATGTAGATCGCGACGGTGTTCGGGCCGATACCGGCGACACTGCCACCGGCGTCCTGAGTGATGCCGTCGATGGCTATGAAGCTCGTGGCCCCGAACTCCCGATAATTGATCCCCGGCGTCTGCGCGGCGATGTTGTCGAGGCTGGTGATGTTGCGTTGCAGCAGGTCCGAATTGCTATAGGCCGCCATGCTGATCGGCACGTTGTAGATATTTTCGCTGCGCCGTTCCGCGGTCACCACGATCTGATTGAGGGTAAGCGTACCGCTCGATGCAGTCGAGGTCGAACCGGCGTCCGCCGTTGCTGTCGTCGCCGTGCTGGAAGCGGTGGTCGAATCCGTGGCCGCAGTCGTGCTGGAAGCCATGCTCGAAGTCCCACTGGAAGTCGTGTCGTCAGCCCACAATGGGCTGGCGATTGGAATGGCGAGCAATAGGACGAAGCAATGCGATCGCAGGATCCGGCGATATGTACGTGTCATGTCTGCCCCCGGACTCGTTTGAAAGCCACTGTTCTGTCCCACTACGTGAGACCACTGTTTCGACTCATGGTAGCTGGGACGCGGTGGCAGCGCAACTGCAGGCGGGTTCTGTCGGGCCAATCCCGCGTTTTTATCGAGCCGTGCCGCGTTTGCATTGTCCCAGGCTGTGAGATACTTTTATCTAGCAGGCGGGATTTGGGTAATTACCTCGGCGGTCGAAAAGGGGGTCCGGCGTGTCGACACGTAATGAGCAGGGGATCACTGCGCTGAATACATCGAAGTCTCAGCACTATCACGAATTGGCCCAGGCGCGCATAGCCGGGGGCGTAAACAGCAATGTGCGGCTGCGCGCGGTACCCCCCATCTGCTTCTCCAGCGGCAAGGGCGCGCGCCTCACCGACCTGGATGGCAACATTTATCTGGACTATGCGCTCGGCATGGGCCCAAACATTCTCGGTCACGCGCCGCCCGTCGTGGTGGATGAGGTCGCGCGCACCTTGAGTCTGGGCCAGCTGTTTGCGGGACAGCAGGCGCTGGAGCTGAAACTCGCCGAAGCGCTCAGTAGTTGCGTCAGCTCGGCGGAGCTGGTGAGAATCGGGTTGAGCGGCTCGGAAATGGTGCAGGCGGCGATGCGCGTGGCGCGCGCCCACACCGGCCGCTCCGAGATCATAAAGTTCGAGGGCCACTATCATGGCTGGTTCGACAATATATTCGTCAATGTCGGTGGCTCGGCCGAGCCCGAGGGAACCGCGATACCACGCCCGCGCCAACTGCAGTCCGCGGGCCAGTCCCCCCATGCCTCGGTCGATGTCTCGGTCCTGCCCTGGAATGACTTTGAGGCCATCGAACGCTACGTGAGCGCCAATGCGGAGAGAATCGCAGCCATCATCACCGAGCCGGTGATGCTCAATACCGGTGGCATCCTGCCCAAAGAGGGCTATCTGCAACATCTGCGCAAGGTGGCCACGACCCACGGCGTGGTGTTGATCTTCGACGAGGTGATCACCGGATTCCGGGTCGCGCTCGGCGGCGCACAGGAGCTCTACGGCGTCAGCCCCGACCTGTCGATTTTTGCGAAGGCGATGGGGGCAGGCTTTCCGGTCTCCGCGCTCGCCGGCCGGCGCGACATCATGGAGCTATTTGCCTCGGGACGGGTCAATCACTCAGGGACGTACAATGCCAATGTCCCGAGCATGTCCGCGGCGCTGGCGGCTCTCGGTGCGCTGTCTGCCTCCGGGGGCGCGGCGTATGAACGCATGAACGCGCGCGGCGGTGCACTGATGGACGGGATCGTTGAAGCGGCCCGACAGCAGGGAGTGGACCTGCAGGTGAGCGGGCTGCCCACGGCGTTCCATACGTGCTTCGCGAGTCACCCCATCCATGACTACGTGAGCTATATGCGCGCCGACCAGGGCCGTCTGAGCGCTTTCCTGCTTGCCCTGCTGAAATGTCGCATCAGGCCGACCGGGCGCGGCACGTGGTTTCTCTCGACCGAGCACACCGAGAGCGACATTGAAGCAACGCTCGAGGGTGTGAGGCGCGCGCTGCGGACTCTCGAGTAATGGTGCTGGTGGTCACCGGCGCGGCCGGAAATCTTGGCAGCAAGCTGGTCGCCGACCTGCGCCAGGAGTTTACGCTGCGCTGTCTGGACCTGCAGGGCGGCGACGGCTGCCTGACCGCTGATTTGAGCATCTATGAAGACCGTTGGGTGCAGCAGTTCGAGGGCGCGGACACCGTACTGCACTTCGCAGGTGAGCCGCGACCCACCGCCCCTTGGGCAAAGGTCCAGCGCGGCAACATCGTGTCGACCTTCAACGTCCTGCGTGCCGCGCGGCGCTGCAAGGTCCGCCGCGTCGTCTTCGCAAGCACCAACCAGGTGATGGCGGGTTACAGGTTCCGGAATACGTCCATCACGACCACAATGCCGCCGGCGCCCCTCAACCCCTATGCCGTCAGCAAGCTCTTCTGCGAGGAGGCCGGGCGCGCGTTCGCCTCCCAGACGGGCATCTCCTTCATTGCTTTCCGGATCGGCAACATTCAGTCCGGCGAGAATGTGCCGCACGCCGGCATGGGGCTGGGCCTTTGGGGACAGCAGATGTGGCTGTCCAATCGTGACTTCGTGGCGGGAGTTCGCGCCGCGATCCTCGCGGCTGCGGTACCGTTCGCGATCCTGAACCTCGTGTCCAACAACCCGGGAATGCCCTGGGATCTGACGCACACGCGTGAGCTGCTGGGCTTCATGCCGCGAGACGGCTTTGCGCCGGATCTGTCACCCGAAGATCGAGCGGAAGAGGAACTGGCGAGCCAGGCCCGTCTGGTTCCCGGAGAGTGGCTCGACCAGAGATTCCGGCCTCTGAGAGGCTGAAGTGCGGTAAATGTTCGTCCCGTTCACCTCAGGCAGACACATCCCATGCGCATCGCCGTAGGTCAGCTTTTCCAGGAGAGCAATACCTTCTCTCCCAGACCGTGCACGCTCGAGACGTTCCAGTCCGTGTTTCTGCGACATGGGGACGAAGTTTTGACCGCGTTCGGCAACTCCCGGGTCGAGGTTCCTGCATTCCTTGCCGCACTGCAGGCCGCCGGCGTGGAGCCGGTGCCGCTGCTTGCCGCCAGCGCGCTCGCCGGCGGTCCGGTGACTCGGGCGGCCTTCGAAAGCATCGTGAGCGAGCTCGAGCAGCGCCTGGCGGGCGCCGGCAGGTTGGATGCAGTACTCCTCGCGCTGCACGGCGCCATGTGCATCGAGGACGAGCCGGACGCGGAGTCGGAGATCATCGAGCGCGTGACTCGCGTGGTGCCACCGGGGACTCCGATTGGCGTGACGCTGGATCTGCACGGGCATATCACACATCGCATGCTGAAGCCGAACGTGTTCTATGTCGGCTACCGCGAGTACCCGCATATCGACATGTACGAGACCGGCACGCGCGTCGCCGAGACGATGCTGGAAACGCTGCGCGGTCCAATCCAGCCTCGTATGGCCCTCACCAAGCTTCCCCTGATCGTCAGTCCGGCAAAGGCCCGCACGGTAGATGAGCCCCTGCGGAGCATCCTGCCGGTTGCGCGCCAGATGGAGGCCGCTGGAGAAATCCTGCACGCTTCATTCTTTCCCGTGCAGCCGTGGCTGGACATCCCCGATCTCGGCTTTGCGGTCCTCGTATGCGCGAACGGAGATGCGGGAGTCGCGCAACGTGCCGCGGACCGGCTCGCAAGCCTCGTTTGGGAACGGCGGCAGGAGTTCGACCCCGACCTGGTCAGCCTCAAGGAGGCCATCGAGACGGGACTGGGCAGTGAAGGCACCACCGTCGTTGGCGACTCGGGGGATGGCCCGAGCGGCGGCTCAGCCGCCGACAACGTTGCCGTTCTCAGTGCTCTTCTGGATGCGGGCAGTGACCGGGCCGGCCGGCTGAGCTATCTGACACTTTGCGACGCCGAAGCGGCGGCGGCATGTGCCAAGGCCGGAGTCGGCGCAACGCTGGCCTTGGACGTGGGTCATAAGGTATCGCGAAACGACGGCAAGCCCGTGCGCATCAATTGCCGCGTGCACACGATCAGCGACGGGGCATTCGTCATGCTGGGCGCGGGAGCGCAGGGAACCCGCCTGGAACAGGGACTGACCGCAGTGGTGTCGATCGGTGATGTTCGCCTCGTCCTGCGCTCGCTGCCGGCGATGGAGTGGGACGTTGGAATCTATACTGCTTTCGGCTTGCGCCTCGAAGAAGCCGCACTGGTGTTCGTGAAGTCGCCGTCGCACTTTCGGGTATCTTTCGCACCCCAGGCTCGCCGCATCCTGATCGCCGATACGCCGGGGCCCACGTGCCCCAACATGCGCCGCCTGGTACTCAAACGGGTGACCCGGCCGCTCTACCCCCTCGATCATGCGCAGTGGAACGCGCGCGCATGAGCTAAGGGTCGCATCAGCTACCAGATGGTCCAGCCGCCGTCTACGACCATGCACTGTCCCGTATAGAACGAGGACCCCGGAGAGGCCATGTAAACGATCGCCGCGCGCAGATCGTTGTCGTTTCCCACCCGCTTGACGGGCGTGCGGGCCTCCAACCCAGCCACCAGGCCGGTCGCGTTGGCCGCATTCTGCTCGGTATTGGGAAACATACCGGGACACAAGGCGTTGACCGTGACGCCGGAATTCCCCAGCATCACTGCCAAATGCCTGGTGAGGCCGATCAGGCCATGCTTGCTGGCGACGTAGGACGCCAGATCCACACCCCACTCTCCATACAACGCCGGATCGCCCGCAATCAGTCCGTAGATCGAGGCCACGTTGATGAGGCGCCCCCACTTTCGCGCCAGCATCGACGGGGCGAATAGCTGCGATAGTCGAAACGGTGCCTCGAGATTCAGAGTCAGGATTGCCCGCCACTCCTCCAGCGTAACCGTCAGCCACGGCTTGCGCTCACCGAGAGCCGCATTGTTGACCAGTATGTCGACGTCAGCCGTTTCGGTGCGCAGCCGCTGCCGATCGGACTCGTCCGTGACATCGGCGACGACGTAGCGTGCGTCACCGCCCGCGGCCGTGATCGAGGCGCACACGCCTTTCAGAGGCTGTTCCCTTCGCCCGCAGATCGTCACCCGGGCTCCGGCCTCGGCCAAAGCCTCGGTCATGCACCGCCCGAGACCGGTGCCTCCGCCGGTAATGAGGGCATGCTTGCCTGTCAGATCCAAGCCGTTTCTGCCCATCGCGCGCACCGGTACCTTGCTCACATTCACCCCCATTTGACGGCTTCTCCGCTCATTCGCGGCGAGCCTCCAAGATCCCGGGCACTTTTCTGGTGCCGTCATGGAAGGTGCCGAAGAGCCGGTCGAGGGGGATCAGGAGTGGATCGCCAAAATTAACGCGGAAGAACTTGTGATGTAGATAGTGATAGTAGTTGTCGGTCGCAAAGCTCGATTTTCCCAGCACCATCCTGCCGAAGCCGCAGTGACCCTCCGCCGGGGCGAGCGCGACCAGTGTGACGAAATACAAGACGTGCAGCGGGGTCGCCGGAATGACCCACAGCAGCAATGCCCCGGAGAAGTAAAGCAGGTGCTCCGCGGGGTGCATTGCCAGCCCGGACCACGGGCCGGGGTTGATGTTCTGGTGATGGAGATAGTGAATCGTCCGGTAGAGCGGCTTGATGTGCAGCAGACGATGAAAAACGTAGAAGTGGATGGCGTGAAAGAACACCAGCGCCAGCATCAGGAGCGTGCAGTAGACGGGTGAGGCGTGCCAGGTGGTCACCGGGGCAATGCCGCTCGCCTGCGCCCACAGAGTGAGGATCATGTATGCAGAGGCTATCGGCACGCCGGATGCCAAAGCCCAAAATACGTTGGAGCGCGTCTGTTGCGCAAACATGAATCTGTCATCGCGCTCCCGCGGCCAATTCGGGTTGTATTTGAACTTTGCAGCCTGCGCACGCCGGGAGTAGAGCCGGTAGTGCCAGCCACCGTAGAATGCGATCGCGATCAATTCGTTGCAGGCGAGGAGCACCAGCGCCCAGCCAGCCAGAACGCGCGTGAAATCGGCGTGCAGCAGCTGCAGCAGCAGCCACGATCCCAGCGCGATGAGTGCGAACAGAGTCAGCCATGGAAAGTACAGGCCCGGGAAGCCGAACAGATACGCCAGCACCTTCAAGGGGCGTGGCGGCCAAAGCAGCGGCGCGGGAAGAGAAATCGGCACTTCGGGGTGCCACCCGGTGCCTGCGGATTCTGGGGGATCGTCGGGCGAGCTCATGCCGCCCTCATCTTACGCTGTCATATCCCATCTGCAAGAACTGCTGTTCCACTGCGTGGTTCAGGGCCGTGCGCTGGAGCATTGGCTTCCGAGAGCAGAAGGCTCATCGCGCGATCCGCCAGAGCCATGGTCGGTGCATTGGTGTTCGCACTCACGATGTTCGGCATCACGGAGGCGTCAATCACCCGTAAACCCTGCACGCCAAGGACGCGCAGGTGAGGATCGACCACGCTCATCGGGTCATCATCGCGACCCATACGGCAGGTGCCTACGGGATGCCAATCGGTTCGCAGCGTTCTGCGAATGTACGCCGCGAGCTCGGCATCGCTTCGGGCCCCGGCTCCCGGCAACAGCTCTCCTGAGAGAGATTGACGCAGCGGTGCGGCGCCGGCGATTTCCCGCGCAACTCTCATTCCACCCAAAAGGTGCTGCAGATCCACGGCGTCACCGAGATAGTTGGGATCGACCACGGGTGGATCGGCCGGATCCGCGGAGCGCAGCATCAGGGAACCGCGCGAATGAGGGCGCAGCAAGGTTACGTGTAGCTTGATGCCGTCGCCGGACCGCACGGCATCAGCTCCCGTATTGGCATAGCCGAGAGTCGGTACGCAATAAATCTGGACGGTGGCAGCGCCTGAGGACGGGCCAACCACATGAAACGAAGTGGCTTCGCCGCCGACAGTGGTCAGCCGGCCGCGGCGGAACAGCCCGTACTCGAGGAGATTCCATGCGAGCCGCCAACCGCGGTCCTGGCGGAAATAACCATGACTCGGCGCGTTGCCCCGCAGAACCAGGGGCGAGCCGCAATGATCCTGAAGATTCCGGCCGACGCCGCCAAGATCGACCCGCACCGGGATTTGCAGCCGGCGCAGATGCTCTGCGGGCCCGATGCCGGAGAGCATCAGGAGCTTCGGTGAGCCGAACGCACCGGCGGCGAGCAACACTTCGGCGTCGCATCGCAGAGTCTGCAGCCGTCCTCTATGTACGTACTCGACGGCCACCGCCCGTTGCTGCTCGAGCACGATCCTGTTGACCTGCGCACCCGTGACGACTCGCAGTCGGGAGCTGGCTTGGGCCTGCCCCAGGAAAGCATCCACGGCACTGCAGCGGCGCCCTCCCCTCGCGGTGAACTGAAGGTAACCGGTGCCGCCAGGCGCCCCGATGTTGAAATCAGCGGTGTACGGGAGTCCCAGGGACTGGGCCGCCTTGACGTACAGTCGACTGTACTCGCAGATGAACCCGGGATCCGCCACCAGCAGAGGTCCATCGCTGCCGTGGAATTCACCGTCAAGTCGCTGATTCCCTTCGAGCTTTCGGAAATGCGGCAACAGCGCGCTCCACGACCACGAGTCGCTGCCGGCGCCGCTGCCCCACTGGTCGTAGTCACTGCGGTACCCGCGCATGTACACCTGCGCATTGACGCTGCTGCCACCGCCAAGCACGCGCCCGGTCGCAATCTCCAGAACTCTATTCTCGAGATTCACCTGAGGCACCGTGCGATGCAACGTGCAGTGAATCCCCTTCGGGACGAGTCGGGAAAAACCGGGACTGAGCTTCAGGAACGGCCCCCGGTAATCGTCACCGAGCTCCAGCAGAACGACACGCGCGCCCGTCTCAGTAATCAAGCGCCACGCGGCGACGCAGCCCGCGGACCCGCCGCCGACAATGATGTAGTCGCAGCCCGAATCACCCGCTTGTGATCCGTCCGAGGACTTCAGTGATTTCAAGTCGCCTCCCACGGTACGGAACTACTATCTCATAATCCGCAGCGATGCTAGCCTGCCGCCATGCCGCCGTAAACAACCGGCGATCGGGCTCCCGCCCAGGAGTGGTGTCTCTTGAAGATCAATGCTCTCGAAACCGTCCGGCTGGGAGAGTTTCCCAATCTGCTCTGGGCCCGGATCTTCACGGACGAGGGTTGCACGGGCATCGGCGAAACCTTCTATGGCGCGGAAGCCGTCGAAGCACACATTCATGAAACCCTGGCGCCGCGCCTGCTTGGCCAGGATCCGTTGCGCATTGAATATCTCAATGCCGCGATGACTGCCTTGCCGATAGCGCAAGCGTCCACCGGCGTCGAATACCGCGCGGCTTCGGCTCTCGACCTCGCTCTCTGGGATCTGTTCGGCAAGTATTGCGATCAGCCCGTTCACCAGCTCCTCGGTGGACGCTGCTTCGACCGCCTGCGCGTCTACAACACCTGCGCTGGTTACCGCTACGTGCGTGCCGGTGATTTCAGGGCGCCGGCGAACTGGACTGCCAACCATGCCGCGGGACCGTACGAGGATCTGGACGCTTTTACCCACCGCGCCGACGCGCTTGCAGAGAGCCTGCTCGCAAGTGGCATCACGGCCATGAAGATCTGGCCGTTCGACACTGCAGCTCGCGAGACGGGGGGCCGTTACATCACGAGTGAGCAGTTGCGCGCCGGCCTCGAGCCCTTTGAAAAGATCCGGAAGCGCGTGGGTGATCGCATGGACATCATGGTGGAGTTCCACAGTCTGTGGAATCTTCCGACCGCGCTGCGGATCGCACGCGAGCTCGAGGCCTACAAGCCACTATGGTTCGAGGACCCGATCGCCATGAATTCCCCGCAGGCTCTGGCGGAATACGCGCGCTCGACCAGGGTGTGGGTATGCGCAAGCGAGACGCTGGGCAGCCGGTGGGCCTACAAGGAGTACCTGGATCGCGATGCGCTGCACGTCGTGATGGTCGATCTCTCCTGGACGGGCGGGATCACGGAGGGCCGCAAGATTGCCAGCATGGCGGCGACCTATCATCGGCCGTTTGCGCCCCATGATTGCATTGGGCCGGTCAGCTTTGCGGCCGCCGTTCATGCCGCGGTGAGCCAGCCCAACACGCTGATACAGGAAACCGTCCGGGCTTTCTACACCGGGTATTACCGGGAGCTGGTCACCGTGGTGCCTGAGGTCATTGACGGTTTCATTCGTCCTATGGAAGGTCCCGGGCTGGGCACGGAGCTGCTTCCCGAGGTCTATGACAGAACGGATATCTCGAGGCGTCGCAGCGTCTTGTAGCGCGGCGCTTCGAGTGCAATTCGGTCGCCAGGCGACGTGCTAAGCTCGATCCGCACCCAAAACGTAGGACCGAGAATGACGACCGACCGATTGACGCCGCTGCTTGCGCAGAGACCGTGGCTGCTCGCCGACGGCGCGATGGGCAGTAATCTGTTCGCGCGCGGGCTGGTGAGCGGAGACGCCCCGGAGCTCTGGAACACGGAGCATCCGCAGCGGATCCGCGAGCTGCAGCGCAGTTTCATCGAGGCCGGCGCCGACATCATTCTGACCAATAGCTTCGGGGGCACCCGGCATCGATTGAAATTGCACAAGGCGGAAGGTCGGGTCGCGGAGCTCAATGAGGCCGCGGCCGGGCTCGCCCGCACCGAGGCAGAACGGGCGGACCGCGTCGTGCTCGTCGGCGGCAGCATGGGTCCCACCGGGGAAATCCTGGAGCCGCTTGGACCGCTGTCGGCGGCCGAGGCGCAGGAGTCCTTCGCGGAGCAGGCGGCCGCCCTCGCCCGGGGTGGCGCCGACATCCTGTGGATCGAGACGATGTCCTCGGCCGAGGAAACCGAAGCGGCGATCGAGGGGGCGCGCCGAACGGGGCTGCCGGTCGTCACGACCCTGAGCTTCGATACCAACGGCAGGACGATGATGGGCATCACACCCGCCGAGCTCGCAGGCCTTTCCCGGAAACACCATTTGGCGGCCTGCGGCAGCAATTGCGGCACGGGTGCGGCGGAACTGGTTGCTTCGATCGTCAATCTCGCAGCGGCGGCCGATCCAGCGGCGATCCTCGTCGCGAAGGCGAACTGCGGCATACCGCAATACGTTGACGGCGAGATCCGGTTCAACGGCACGCCCGAACTCATGGCCGAGTACGCTCGCCTTGCGCTCGATGCCGGTGCGCGGATCATCGGTGGCTGCTGCGGGACCACGCCGGAACATCTGCGTGCGATGCGCCAGACACTCGAGGCGCACGTTCGCGGGCCCAAGCCCTCGATCGCGACCATCGAGGCGCGGCTCGGGGCCTTGTCCGCGGGCGCGACGGCACAGCTCCGCGGCGAGATGGATCGTCAGGCCGGTGCCGCACCCGGCGCATCCCAACGCCGGCCATCGCGGCGGCGAGCGACTCACGGCGAGCCCTGAGAGTCGCGACTCCGGCCTACTAGGCCGAGCTCGAGCTGGAGCTCAACCGCTCCGCGCCCGCCCGGATCACTCAGACTGATTCTAGGGTTCGGCTCTGTTGGCTCGACGCAACGCAGGCTTGGAGGAACGTCGCGCGTCGACTTCCCGCGAAATGTTGGTCAGACATGTGACCTCGATGGAACCGCGGATGTCATTTTTTCGTTCCCCTTCCAAGGCATCGCATCACGGCGCGACCTCGCCGCCCGTGGGAGCAGTTTACAGAATGTCTCGGACTGGAAGCACGACGCTCACTGGAACTCTCGGGCCAGCTTCACCTCTGCCGTCGCCGAAACTGCAAAGCGCCGACCCTCACGGCGTGCCGCGCCAGATTCTGGCGGACTGCCGGTTCTACGTTACGCTGCGCCACCCGAGGGGCTGCGGCTCCCTGCGCAGCTTGGTGACCTGCCTGCTTTCCCGCGGGCTTTTGGTGCTGGCGGCGTATCGCCTCTCCCACTACTACTATGCGTCGTTGCCCCGGAAGAAGAGTCGGGTGCCATGGACGATCGTGCTGAGATCGTTGGTGCTCGTTGGCCGGACGCTCGCGATCGTCCTCGCGAAGTCCGACATCTACTATGCGACGATGATCGATGAAGGGGTGCATCTCTCCAATGATGGACAGCTGACCATCGGCGCGCGACGCATCGGCGCGGGCACGATCATTCACGACCGCGTCACCATAGGATTCAAGGCGGGCGCGGGCGCCACGCCGCCGATGCCGACCATTGGTGAGAATGTCTGGATCGGCTCCGACTGCGTCATCTACGGTGACATCACGATCGGCGAGGGAGCCACGATACTTTCCGAGACGGTACTCTCGATGAACGTTCCGGCGCACGCAGTGGTCGCGGGGAACCCGGCCAGGATCATCGCAAGGGAATTCGACAACGCAAGCCTGCGGCTGAGTCTCGCCACTGCCGTGGCAGAGACGGAGTTCGTCCAACCATGCACTCCGTCGGTCACGTAATTCGCGCGGATTTCGAGCGATACCTGGGCGGAAACACCCTGTCCGCGCGACGTGCTTGCAGCGCCGTAATGCGTTACCCCGGGCTGCAGGCACTCCTCGTGTACAGATTCGGCCGCATCTCGCTTGGCGGTTTGCGGCGCCCAGGGTGGTGGCCCGTGCTACCGCTCGCGGCCCTCCTCTATCTGCTTGCGGTTGCAATCGTTCGGGCGTGCTACGGCATACGGCTATTCCAGTCGGCGCAGATCGGGGCCGGCTGCTCGATATTGCATTTCGGCGGCATCGAGATCGCCAACTGCCGCCTGGGTGAGACCTGCTCCATCGCGCAGGGGACGAGGATCGGATCGCGTTCCGATGCCCGCGGGCCAACGGTTGGCGACGGGGTCTGGATCGGCGCTCAAGCGAAAATCCTGGGCCCGGTCGCGATCGGGGACGGCGCCACGATCGGCCCGGGATCACGGGTCATCAAGGCCGTGCCCCGGCGCGCGCTGGTGCTGGGCAATCCGGCGCGAATCGTATTTCCCGCCTTCGACAACAGCGGCCTCCAACCGCGCGGATGACCCTCAATTGCTCAACGGCGACCCGTTGGCGACCGTTATCATCTGCTCACCGCCACCATGTCGAGAATCAGCCCCAAGCCAAGTTGAAAGCGATCGGAGCTGACGGGCACTCGACCCTCTCCAAACACTTCTGCCAGACGCGGATACGCGCCCGTGGCAAGTTGCGACTTCGCGAAGCCGAGGTCGATCTTCTTGTCCGTGGCGGCTTCGCGAAGCGCATAGCCGAAAACGAAGTCATCGACGGTTGCCAGTAAAGTGAACTTCTGCGCACTGGTTAGAGCCGTTTGCGCGAGAGCCTCCAGGCATTGTTCGAAGTGGCGCATCGCATTCACGCCAGGGGCGACGGACAGCATGGAGTAAAGCGCCCAGGGATGCCGCATGAGAGCGTCGCGGGTGCGGGTCGCAATTGCTACCAGCGCTGCGCGCCAATCCGCGGGCAGCGACGGTGCCACCACCTCCGCCATGATGGCATCGTCCATGGCGCCGATGAGATCGGCCTTGGTCTTTACGTAGTAATAGAGGCTCATTGTGCCGACGCCGAGATCCTGGGCGATTCGGCGCATGGAAACGGACGGAATACCTTCTGCATCGGCGATGGCAATGGCCGCGGCAGCGATCTTCTCGCGGCTCAATGGTTGCGTGCTTGACATTCGTACACTGTACTATTATTCTGTTCGTACGATGTACGAAACGCGCCCCGCGCGCCTGCCGAGGTGAGCCATGCTCGACTCAATCAGCCACGTAGCCCTCGTAGTCAAAGACCCGGCCAGGACGGCCGCGCTGTTCCAGGAGCTATTCGACGCCCGAATGGTTCAGCGCCAGGACGACGAGGGTCATCTCGAGACGTTCATCAGGCTGGGAGGCGCCTGGATCGTGCTGGTGGGCGCACCCGTGCAACGTACCCGGACCGGGGACCACATTGCCTTTCAGGCCACACCGGACATCATCGAGGCTACGGCCGCCAAACTTGAGAAGATGGGGCGCGAGTTCGTAAGGGCGCGCTCCAATAGGGCTTTGTACTTCTTCGATTACGATGACCACGTGTTCGAATTGAACACGGAAGACATCGATGAGGAGCTTGGAGAGTAGAAGGCTGCGCCTGCTTACGAACCGGCGTTGTGCGGTACGTACTCGTGTTCACTCCGGCCGCTCAGGTGGTACAGATTCTCGTCCCCGCAATGCGGGCACTTGATCACGATGATTTGGTCGTCCGACTCCGCGGGTTTGGGTCCCGCCTGTGCGACTGCGACTCCCATGACGAGTCCACACGACTTGTTCTTGCACAGCCAGCCGGAATAGAGATCCCCCGGAACCATTTGACGCGGCGCCGCTACGTCGACATGGCGCATGCCGGGTGACGACACCGGCTTGCGTACTGCGGTCCCACCGCTCTTGGACGCACGTTTAATTGACATTGCCGCCTCTCCCGCGAAGGTAATGCTAAGAGCCTACCGCCGGCACTCGAACAACGCCAGCGCGACGATGACCCGCCAGTATAATCGGCTCCATCATAAACCGGCACTGTTTATCGGCAGCCGACGCAACGCGCCATCGAGGCGGTGACCGGCACTGGGAGAAGTGAGCGGACGGGAGGGAGAGCCCAAGCGGCCCGCCCCCCGGCCCTGAGACGCGATCAGGCCTTCAGAAGTCTATTGTAGACATTGCGCAGAATGACCAGAAGCGCAACGCCACCGATCAGGTAGCCTATGTTGGTCAGGATCGATGTCACGTAGTTACCTACGGTAGGTAATCCATTGAAGAGATCGGCGACGATTGGCATTGCGATCGCCGACACGATCACGCGCACGCTGTCTTCAACGGCGATGTTGAAGGCGACGATGATGCCCGCGATTGCCATCAACTCCATTGCGAAGGGAATCTTCGTGAATGCGGCCACGATGGCAATCAGCAGGCCGATGATCCCGACGATCTTGTAGATATTCATTGCTCTGAGCCCCCAAGGTATCGATTTATGGTTGGGTGTTATCCGGGACCGCCCGCCCCCTGACTGCGGTTTGTCCACCGCGGAGCCATCCGTTGATTCGAGTTCTATGACAGGACGTCTGCTCCCGGGCGCCGAGAGGTTACTCCAGGCCTGAGCCGGTGAAAAGCCGGGCACCGCCGACCGCGCCCGCGGGAAGGGCCTGTCACCGGGCCAGCCGTCATAAATCAAGCACTTAGTGAAGCGGTCGCCCCCGAAGGCCAGCGCAACGGATCAAGACAACGCCGGCGAGCGTGAGGATCTCGAAGAGACCCATTGCGCCTCCACCTCCCCCTCCCTTGGCCGGTGGACTGGTCTGCGCCATCACGTCTATGGACACGGTGGCTGCATTGGAGGTCGTGCCCAGATTGTCCTGCACCGTATATTGGAAAGTGTCCAGACCCGAATACCCCATCGTAGGGGTGTAGACGACTTCGCCGTTGCTGACGGCCGCCGTACCATGCATGGGCTGAACGGCTATGTTGATCGTTGCGGGATTCAGCGTGCCGCCCGCACTCGTATCATTTGCGAGGACGTTGATGGTGATACTTTGTCCTGCCTGGACTGTATCCGTATCGTTGGCAGCCACCGGTGCGGGTTGTACTGTGACGCTTACGGACGCCACGTTGGATACCGCGCCGAGGCCGTCACTAACCGTATATTGAAAGCCATCAGCCCCCGAATACTCGGTTGCCGGCTGATAGGTAACCTTGCCGCTGGTCGAGTCGACAGTTGCCGATCCATGCTGAGGAACTGTCGTAATCGCTACCGAGGCAGGATTCAGGCTCTGGCCCGGACCGGCGGAATCGTTGGCGAGCACGCTGATCTGGATCGATTTATCGATCGCGACGATCGCGGAATCGTTCTGCGCGACCGGGTTCTGGTCGAGCGTGGCGGGAAAGTAACCGGCGAGGCCCGGGTTTCCGTCGACGACGAGGATGTCCGGAGTGCCGCCTTGGACGAACGTCCCGACGGCCACTCCCCGGCCGTAACCGCTCTGGCTCGTCGCAGGAATGTCGACCGGCGCAACGTTGGCGAACGGGTTCGTCGTGCCGTTATTGAGATAAATCGCTCCGACCGCCGGGTGCGCGGGCGCCGGTGACGTATTCGCGGTTGGGGCCGCGCAAGCAAACAGAAGATCCGGCAGCCCGTCCCCGTTCACGTCGCCGGTGCTGACGTCGAGACACCCGCCGCCCAGATCGTTATCAGGCTGGAGCGTTTGCGGAGTGGAAAATGGCTGTGACGAAGAGCCGGTATTCAGGAATACATAAAGGGCTGAGCCCGCAGTCGTAAGGCTGGAGTTAGAGACCGACGCCACCAGGTCCAGCGAGCCATTCTTCCTGAGGTCCGTGATAGCGATCGACTCGACCGAGTCGCCGGCCAATAGTCGTATGGGGGTGACGTTGGCAAACGGGCTGTTCGTGCCATTGTTGAGATAAATCGCGATGCCGGATGGATCGGTTGGCGAGTTCGCCAGGGTATAGGTGAGGATGAGATCGGGTTTGCCGTCGCCATTGACGTCGGCAATCAGGGCCTGCTGACCATACCCCAGGTCGGTGCCGACCTGGACCGTAGTGTAATTGCCGCTGGTAAGCGGAGCGCCGTTGGTCAGATAGATTTCGCTCGCGACATGATTGGTGTTGGCAACCGCCATGTCGGGATAGCCGTCGCCGTTCACATCGCCGAGCGCCACATTTTCGGCGACGTCTTGCGTGCCTATGGCGGTGCCGGTTGCGCCGTTGAAGGGCGCTGCGGTTCCGTTATTGAGGTAAATCAAGTCCGGGGCATTGAAGCCGGCAATGGCGAGATCCGGAAAACCGTCCCCGTTCACATCCGCCAGCGTCACCGCGCCCCAAGTGTTTACGCCGTTAGAGGAAGGGGTTACCACGAACACACCAGGGACGTTCTCGAAGGGATTCGAGGTGCCGTTATTGAGGTAAACGACCGGCGGGTTGCCATTGATGCCCAGCACGATGTCCGGCCTGCCATCGCCGTTCACATCGCTGATCAGCCCGCTCACCCCGGTGTAGGCGTTATTCGCGGGGGCCCCCTGGATGGGTCCAAGCTGAACCCGGGCCCCGAGGATCAACGTGTAGGTCGGCGAGCCAGCCGACGCTATGGCGGAGAAGGCCACAAGAAAGAGAGCGGGCAAGCCACAGACGAGCCGCGTGGTTTTAATCATGGTTGGTAGTTCTCCCTACTGATGATCCGCGCTCATTTGAATCTGTTGATAGTGCGCGGGCCGTTTCAGTTTACCATGAAAATCCGGGGAACCAAGGACCCCTCTCCTCCTCGGGGTCGCTTCCGCGGCCCGTCTCATCAATGGCCGGCAGCCTCACTCCTGCCGGCCAACCGGGCGAACACGCGCTTCATTGCATTTACGCGCCCGACGTACGCATGCGCCGTGTGATCGCCGCACTTCTGACCTTCCGTCAGTCTGAGACCTCTGAGCACGTAAAGGTCGCCCGCCCCCGCGCCGCACAAATGAATGACCGCCGCCAGATCCTGTTTCTGCCGCAGGCTGGCATACCGCACATAATGGTCCAGGAGAGTCGTGTTAACGGCCCTGTCGAGATAGGCCGATGTCATCTCGATCGCGTCGCCGGGGATGACACGCATGTACAGACTGTTGAACCAGCACGAGTGCCAATCGTCCCACGCCCCCTCCTCAACAACGTGATGGTCATGGATACAAAGGCGCTTCGCCTGCGCGAATGTCCCGTCTGTAAGCTGGTACATGCCCACGGCGCTCGATGCGGGGCGGTACACCTCAAACGGATGAGGTACCCAGGACCAGCGCCAGTAGGTGCGGACGATCGGATTACCGGAGCCCTCGACCTGCGCCAAGGCCGCCAGCAGCTCCGGCGTCATTATGTCGGTGGAGTACTTCTCGAAGAGCGAATGGTACTCATACCAGGTCTCCGGGGGGGATTTGTAGAGGGTGCCGCTGACCGGAAAGAGCAGCTCGGTCGGTTTGTGTATGACCTGGTAGACCCAGTTCACCGCCAGAAACAGGACAGCCCCGATACCCAGCACGGCACAGATCTGCAGGCCCCCCGGTGCGCTCCTGAAGGTCCGCCACCATCGCCGTCGCAATTGGGCGCTCGGCCACGCTCGCTTCAGCCAGGACCGTCGGCGGCGACGTCCTGGCGAGCTCTTGCGTCTAGCATTGCGAGTAGCGGACCTAGACGGCATCGACGCGCGGAGCATCGAGGCTCAATGGGGTCAATGCATGCACTGTCGTGCGGCGAGCGCGCCGATTCACGTGATCTCGAATGCGTTCTCGCATGGCCGGTGTCCCAGTTCCGATGGGCTTCGCAGCGGGAGAATATCATCCGGCTCGGCTCCGCGTACCTTCACCCAATTAAGCCATGGCAGCACCTGCGAGTACCCTTCAATAAATGTCCCCGGAACCCACAGGTACCTTAACGAAGTCAGGCGCACCCAATTCTGCCTGCCGTGCAAGCTCTGCTGCACTGGCATAATCGTCTTTCCCTGTGAGCTGCAGCAACCCTCTGCCTCTGTATAGATATCCGTCTTCCGGAGCCATATTGCCCATTCGGCCGCGGTAGACCGCGTCCGCGAGCCTCATCGGAGCATGAGCAAATTGAGCAGCGTCAAGAGGGCCCTTCGGCTGAAAGCGTGTTGGCCACAAAGACGTTCGGCGCTGTAATTCAAATTCTCATACAGAATGGTCAGCCCGCCCGACTCATGAAGAATTTGCGCCATAAAGTGTATGACCCGCAAGCGCGTTTCCGAGATTCCGTATCGATCGAGCACCGGCTGACCGTTTTCCCCCCAGCCCAATCAGCACGAGACAGGCCAGCTAAAAAAGTTGCGGTGCCGCGCTGTTTCTATGTTGTTGCTTTGTGGCCGCATCTTGCGCAGTTCCCGCAGACTTTGCGATTGCCTGCAGCGCGCCAATAATTGTGCCCGCATCGTAGTAGGCGTCTATATCGGACAGCCCCTGCTCAAGTGAGTAAGCTGCCACTCCATGAGCCGGAACTATCGATGCTTTCATATGATTTTGGTCCTGGAGCGTCGAAAGTTGTGTCGCTCGCAGGGCACGCATCTCCTGAACGACAGCCGCTCTGGTCTGAGAGTCATAGAAATTCTTGAGAAAACTGGTTTTTATCCCAGTCTCACCCGTGGCGACCGCAGAAAGTATGCTCTTTAAGTGCGTCGTACCCGTAACCGCAGCCGCTCCGGTCAATCCAAGGTTTAACGTATCCGACCAGAAGTTGACGCTTGCGTCAGAACCGTAGTAGTGCTCCTCAAAGGAGCCGTAATTTTGGTCGATCAACCAAATAAACTCTTGAAGTATCTGATTCCGCCTGTCCGCTTTCGCCTGAATGTCCGCCGCGTTATCTTCAGTCATCCGGTTGTATTTCGTCAAAAGGTCGGGCGCGGATAAATCTTTAATGTACTCCGCGCTAATGTCTCCTGGGGGGATCGGTGGCCGCGGCCTGTAGGTTGCGCATCCGGACAGCAAATTTGGTAACAACGTTAGCAGTGTGACTACAAAAACGTACCTTGCCTTCACTTATATGCCCCTTTCGTCGGTTGTACTTTAACTTCTATTAGGACGGCAGCTGTACTACGTGTCCGCGGCGCTCAGGCGCCATATCCCCCGGTATAGAGTTTTCTTGGACACGCTTTTGGGCCAAAGTGAAGGCCCGAGGAGTGCCCGATGCGAAGAAAGAACGAAGAGACTGGTGAAGAGCGAGGGCGATGGTCCTCGAAGAAGAAGATGGCTGCCGTGCTGCGTCTGCTGAAGGGTGAGGACCTGGACGCGCTCTCGCGGGAGCTGAGGGTCAACGCAGCAACGCTCTCGTCTTGGCGGGAGGTGTTCCTGGCCAACGGCCTTGCGGGTCTGAAGAGCCGGGATGCCGATGCCCGCGACGAGAAGATCGGGCAGCTGCAGAAGGCGCTGGGCGAGACGGCACTGAACCTGGAGATCTCCCGAGAGATCAACCGGGTGTACGAGAGGAAGCACGGCCCTTTGGCCCCGGGGAAATCGAACAAGTAAGGCGAGACGTGTCGATTTCCCAGAAACGAATTGTCCCGCTGAACCGGGTATGCGCTCTGTCTGGCGTTGCCCGCTCGAGCCTGTATTTCGCCCGCAAAGCCGATCAGTCCCCCCGTGGGGCCCCGAGGGGCCCCACGGGGGGACATAGCGATGCGGAGCTCGTCGAGCACATTCGCGCCGTGTTGGCCGCCTCGGCCTTCCTCGGTGAGGGATATCGGAAGGTATGGGCGAAGCTGCGCCACAGCGATATCCGCACCAGCCGCGCGCGCGTGTTGCGTCTGATGCGCGAACACGGCCTGCGGGCTCCGACTCGCAGCGGCGCCCCTCGTGGGCCGCGCTCGCACGAGGGCACGATCACTCCTGCGGCGCCGGACATGCGCTGGGGAACGGATCTGACCGGCACGTGGACCACGAGCGAGGGCTCGGTGAGTGTGCTGCTCACCGTCGATCACCATACCGCCGAGATCCTCGGCATCCACGCCGCCAAGCGCGCCACACGCTGGGAGGCGCTCGAGCCGGTTCGCCAGGCTGTCCGGCGCTGCTTCGGCGGCATTGGCGAGCGGATCGCAGCGGGCGTGGAACTGCGTCACGACAACGGCTCGCAATACATCAGCGAGGACTTCCAGGACGAGATCGCCTTCCTGGGCCTGAAGTCCAGTCCCGCCTTCGTGCGAGCCCCTGAGGGCAACGGCTGCGTCGAGCGCGCCGTCCGCACCCTCAAAGAGCAGCTGCTGTGGGTGAGGACCTTCGAGACGGTCGAGGAGCTGCGCCTGGCTCTCATCCAGTGGGCCGAGCTGTACAACGAACAGTGGCTCATCGAGCGCCATGGCTTCAGATCGCCCGCGCAGCGGCGCCGCGACTACTACGCCGCGGCCCAACAGCTGGCAGCCTGACAGAGTTCATTACCACCAACCGCGTGTCCAGAAAACCCTTGACCGCTACACATACCATGCCTGCATCGTCACATCTGTCGGTCTGGCGCGAGCCGCGGTTGTTCATCGAGATTTCTTATCAAGCATGACTGCAACTCCAGCGCACGGCGCCGACGCCGCGCAACGCAACTTCGACCCCCGTCCCGGGAATGACCCTAGGTGAGAAGCTACATGCCACGAGGATCGGAATAATGCACCCCAGCGTGATGCCCCTTTTTCACGGTCGCGCCTCTTATGGTTGTCGTTCTGCTGCCATGGCACCCTCGTGCTGCGCACGCACATAGACATTACGAAATTTAGCGATTGCCGCGTTGAATAAGCAAGTGTAGTCAAGATACTGACTGTCAGTCACCCAATGATTGCTCGTCCCCCTTGCAACGCCACACCGCCGGATATCAGGCAATGGTCTTCAGACCGCCCATTCGCGGTGGTCATAGATGACCATAGAGAGGAGGATATGACTCGTTTGCCCGGTTCCATCAGTCTCTCCGCGATCAAATATGGGTTGGTGCCACAATGATGAAGCCATCTAGACCTTTGCCACCTTCCATCACAGACCGGACCATTCGTGCCTCCTCGAAACTCGAAGCTCTCTCCCTGATTTTCCTATTGATTGCAATCAATTCTTTGCCGGTAACTTGGGCGCAGCCCAACCACTCAACGACGACCATTCGAATGGGCAACGGATCGGCAGCTGCCCCCAGGGATTAGTCCCACGACTAGCGACCCCCGTGGACGGAATCTGCGTGACTTCGGAGCAATCGGCCCGGATCGCAGGCCAAAATCACCGCGCCGCGGCCAACGCACAGCCGAATTCTTCCAGGTGTTTGCCAGGCTACGTATGGCGCCTGGCAGTCCCGGGCGATAGAGCATGCGTAACAGAGCAGGACCGGGATGATGCGCAGCTTGAAAACCTACGACATGCATCGTCACGCGCACGATTATTAGCATCGCCGACGGCGTTTCTCAGCGAAGCTAATCTGGATGTCTCCAAGCTGCCGAAGGAATCCGGGTGTCATGAGCTAACGAGCGGCATATGGAGGAAAGCCGATTGCGTTAATTATGCGTTCTTGAAAGCGCACAATATCGCCTTACCGGCGCTAAATAATAACACAATTCGCTCGATGCCAGACTGGAGGCAGGTCGGCCCATCCAACTGGGTTCGCTATGTTGCGCCGGTGTTTTGGGGGTCGGTTCAGATAAGTTTCTTGTCAGACCCGAAAGTCGCCACGGAGGCGGATACCGGAAGAAAGTATGCGAACGTCTTTAGTGTACAACTCAACACCAACCCCTTTCCTTGCTCGAGCTGCTCGAGCGGAAATCCATTTCCCGCTGATTCGACAAATCCAAACGTCGCCAGCCAAGCAGGCGACCAAGGGTGGGTACAATTTGTTTACTCGCAAGACTACGATTCGAAAACTGGCCATCAGGGCTTTCTGTGCGTATGGAATATTGACTTGACGGTCGCCGAGAGCACCAAATCCAATGGGTACAACGCAGTGTGCGTTCAAACTCCCGTGCAACGTGCGCTCACGGGTCCAGACGCTGTAAGCCAGTCCGCTCGGGTTATCGGATACGAATCATGTGCAGGTCCTGATTCGGCTTGCACGTTGTCTGTCGCCGCTTATCTTCCCTGGGCGGGCGGGTGGTTTCAGGCCACCGCGACTGATCTTATGGGCCTGAACAGCCAGTGGACCGATGCGAGCGGTGGCCTATTCGGCGTCGGTGACTTATCTAGTGCTAATTTCTCTAACGCGCGGTTGCAAACAGAGGTGCGAGCAAACAGTTGCTTTATTTTGCCGCAAGATGCCACGGGATCCGTTCCGCAAGATTGCGCGCTTCAGACCTTCTATAGACTTACTGGAATCGCAGTGCCGACCGACGTAACAGGAGAGGCCAATAATATGCTAAGCGATCCAGCGGCGCTTTCATGCTCGGGAGACCAGTGCATTCTAAGCTTTGTTTCTCACTCACCCTAGACTGCGGAGCGTGTACGCGGAAGGTGCTCCACCGCTTTTGACACCCAGAAGAAAACTAGTGGAAGGCGAAGAGCGCTTTTGCGCTTACTAGGGCAGTGACTTTTCTGCCACCTTACTTGCCTTGGGCGGTCGCAATCTCATACAGCTGACAGTCTGCTAGAGACTTTGCAACCGCCTTTCTTTGCGCGTCGAGTGTTTTGGTCGAATCGAAGTAAGGGGTGGCTCGGGTCGTTCGGACAGATTTCCGGGCGGGATAAGTGGACGAGCCTGCTGAGTTGATTAAACACGGTAACGGGTCTCGCTTCAACTCTTGTTCTCGATCTCTACATCTCTCCGATCTTCTCCTTTCAGCGGCCAGAGCCGTCACGCAGTCTGCCGCCTCTGGCGGCAGAAGTCCGCGCTCGGCGAGGACGCTGGGCTTTGGAACTTGATGTGCCTCGTTCATGACAGACCCTCACGCCGCCGCAGCGAACTCGTCAGCGCGAGCGCCGAAGTAGACTTCGTCGGGGGTGCGGTAGTCGAGCGACTGATGACCGCGCTGGCGGTTGTAGAACGCAAAGTACTCGGTGAGCCGCTCTCGCGCCTCGCGACCGTCCCGGTAGGCGTGCAGGTAGACATCCTCATACTTCACCGACCGCCACAGCCGCTCGATGAACACGTTGTCGATCCAGCGGCCCTTGCCGTCCATGCTGATGCGGCATCCGGTGGCCTTGAGCCGGTCGAGCCAGTCCTCAGAGGTGAACTGCGCGCCCTGATCGCTGTTGAATATCTCTGGGGTACCGTAGCGCGCCAGGGCCTCCTCGAGCGCCTCGAGGCAGAAGTCGGTGGTAAGCGTGTTGGAGAGCCGCCAAGCCAGCACCTTGCGGCTGAAGATGTCCAGGATCGCCGTCAGATACAGGAACCCGTGCGCCATCGGGATATAGCTGATATCGGTCGCCCAGACCTGATTTGGCCGCTCGATGGCGAGCCCGCCAAGCAGGTATGGGTAGATCGAGCCCTGGCGCGCCGGGATGCTCGTGCGCGGCTTGCGATAGCGCGCCTCGATCCCCATGCGCCGCATGAGCGTTGCCACGTGCAGTCGCCCGACCTCGAAGCCTTGCTTGGCGAGCTCGCGGGCCAGACGCCGCGCGCCGTAGAACGGCCAGCGCAGATGCAGCTCGTCGATCCGGCGCATCAACGTGAGGTCTTCCTGCGGCACCGGACGCGGCGTGTAGTACACGCCGGTCCGGTTCAGGTCCAGAAGCTCGCACTGTCGCTTCACCGACAGCTCCGCGCCCCGATCGATCATTTCCGTCCGCTCGGTCCGGGGAAGCGACCGAGCGCATGCGCTAAAAAATCTCGCTCCACCGTGAGCTCACCGATCTTGGCGTGCAGCTCGCGAACTTTCTCCGCATCGACGGTGCCCTCGGCGGCGCTGGCGCCGAACACATCGCCGGCACGCTGCAGAAGCTCGTTCTTCCAAGCAGTCACCTGGTGCGGATGCACGTCAAACTGCTTGGCAATCTCGGCCACGGTCTTCTCGCCCTTCAGCGCCTCAAGCGCTACCCGGGCCTTGAACGCGGGGGCATGGTTTCGTCTCGGTCTTCGCATCGGATCTGCTCCTCCCACAGGGGGAATGTACAGCAGTCCGTCCACTTATCCTCGTGTCCGAAAAAACCGAGCCACCTCTGTACGGTGCAATATCTGCCTTCCATGAGGTGAGTATGTCCTGCCGCGATTGCAGCTGGGCGGCAGCGTTGAGGCCGGCGCCATTCAGTGATTGTTGTCCGGCATTGGCGGCGCCAGAAATGCCGCCTAGGGCTGCTGTCCAAGCCTTGTTAACCCCTTTGACTGCAAGCGCAGGAACCGCAACTCCGCCTGCGAGCGAGCCGACAACAGCTATGGCCGCCGACCAGAAAGCCAACTTGTCCGCGCGGCCCTCAAATCGAGCCAGGGTGGCATGACAGTAATCGGTCATCCTGTTGTAGGCATCATCGAGTTCATTCTGTGCTGCGGCGGCCGCTACTGCAGGGGGCGTCCCTGCTGCCGGCCCGGCAAGCCTAGCCGCAAGCTGCGGACGCGTTAGATTGCCAGTTTGGCCGAGACTTACGTTTTGAATCTTGGCTATGGCTGCACTCGAAAGTACAGAGGTATTGACCAAGGTAGAACACGCCGTAAGACCCGAAAGCAGCCCCACCACTATCATCGGCTTTATTATGCCCATGACTGCATCCATCGGCTGTTCCTGCTACACGCCCCATCCGCGAGCACAACTTGGGGTCTCGGCTGCCGCGCCCTCCTTCAGGCGCTCACGACGGCGATCTCGTATGAGGCCGGCTGTTTTGCACCGTCAGTGTATGACGCGTGCCCGGGTGCCCTCGCGTTTAGAAGCGGCTCCAGGGTGGACGTAAGTTGGTGCTTGAGCTCGTACACCACGCGCTCCGACAGCGTCTCACGCGGCACGATGAAGTGAACCGTCTTTGAGCGGACCGCTATTCTGTAGATTGGTTTCCCCGACGGGCTTTTGACCACTTCGTCGTGCGGTCGGGCCGCCTCGCGCCCAGCGATGTGGGCTCCCGAGACCAGACGCCGAAATACGACCTGAGGAGGATAACGCCGTTCAAGCTGAGAGATCTCCCGAGCACGCCGCAGTACTGCCGCACGGCGGCTTGGGTCCTGGCACATTTTTGCCAGCACTACCGCCCATTCTTCTCGAATCGCTTGAACTGTGTCGAACGCGCCAACTACCGCTGCGGGTAGGTCTGCGTATCTCAAAAGCCTTGATATCTGCGCTTCAGATATGGCGAGCTCCTTGGCCAACTCCGCTTGGGACGCAAACAGGCGCGCATTCAGCCACCGGCGGTAACTCATTCCCCTTTCGTACGGGCTGATGTCGGCTCGTAGGCGATTCTCAATTTCCATCTCTACGATTCCCGCGCGATCGTTCAGTTCCTGGACGTCAACAAGCAGCTTCACGCCAAGCCGCGCAGCAGCGAACAGACGTCGCCCACCGTAAATCAATTCAATGGATGCACCACGCCCGCCGGCAAGCCTTCGTCCGAGGACTGGATGCCGCTGCCCGTGCCGTTGGATGCTGGTGATCAGCTCCCTGCAAGATTCACGATTCAACTCGTCCCCAAAGCGTTCATGAAACTGCCAAAGCACGCATCTGGCAGGTTCCACTTGCTCGATAGCCATGTGCCGATCCTCTCCCCGACCCTTGTTCTTCCAACCCGAAATCGCGTAACCGCTTGAAACGGCGTAAAATTGCCGCCTCACATGGTCGCCGGCTGAGTAGCCGAGACAACCGCACGCCGACGCATTCGGTTAGACACGCCCCTTTTAGTTCAGAAGCTCTCCCCGTCTCAACACAACGCGGAGCCTCTTGTACGTTGTAGTCATGAGTCTCCTCCCTATCTGAACGGCTCGCAATACCCTTCATAAGTCAAGGCCGCCGATCTGGGCCGCCAGCCCCGGACAGCCCTGACGTTGGAAACGCCTACAGTGACGGCAATTGCGGCCGATAGATAATCGACACGGGGTAGGCAAGAGCTAGACCAGGGGAGAGCCGCCGCCAGCCCTCCGATGGCCCCGCTGCAACTTTCGCGGCGAAGGCCGCGAGGCTCAATGGTAGTAGCAGAAATATAGGCTTTCAGATCAGGCACTTACCGCATTTGGTAGAGCCACATGCTGAAGCTCCAGCGTCCCATCAAGGTCAGAATGAGGTCAGTGGCGAGCGCTTCCAATGGTTCGCTGTCACGTAAACGTAAACGAAGGTTTGGTCGGCGGCGAGCTGTCCTGCTGTGCAGGGCGACGATGAGTGTGCCGGCCCAGAGAGGTTTACAGAGAGGGTGGTGAAATGGGCGTTGGCACCAACCACGTTACCGGACCCGTCGACCGAAAACTTGGTACTACCATTCTTCTCATACTGAAGCGCGTACTTCCACGACGCACTAGGGCTACTGTTCTGAATAAGCACACCAGTCGAAAGCGCGCCGTAATCGGCGGTATACACAGCTCCAATGTAGTCGCTCGTCTTCCTATCCAGGACACCCTCCTGAACGTCGATACCATAAGTCAGCGTGTTGCTCACCGGATCCACCATTGTCGAGGCGAATTCGGTCGCGGAAAGGAAACCGTGGCCCTGGTTCTGCACGTTGATCAGGATTCCGCTGGCGTCTGAATTTGGGCCGTTCTGGCGCAACAGGACATTCAGCCCATCGATCTCCCCCATCGCTCCGCCGGTCCACCAGTTGTCCTTCGACATGTTGATGGTCACACCGGTCTGCGCCGTCAGCGGGCCGTCCACGCCACTTCCCAAGGCGTTGGCTGTTACCGTTGCCGCCGATTCGTACGACGTTCCGTTGAGAGCCACCGGACCTATGGTGACCGGGTTCTGATCCGCAATGCAGACCCCGGACGCACTGGTGAACGCAAACAGGTAAATGATGAATCGCGCACTCATTGCAGGCCTCACGGGGAATGGAGACATATGAATCCTACCAGCCGCAGAACGCCAACGGCATCGCCCAGTTGACGAGCCTCTCTTTTTCAACCAGGAGCGTGGTTTCAGGG
>CAWACM010000012.1:0-112390 GCA_963780455.1 uncultured Pseudomonadota bacterium | reverse complement strand
GTCCCTACGCCCGCCACCAACGTATCATTTCCCGAGCCAGCCACGAGCGTGTCGCTGCCAGACCCGGCAGTAAGAGTGTCATCACCTTCATTTCCGGTGATGAGATTTCTAGCATCGCCATTGCCCGTCGCACTGAGGTTTGCCGTCCCGGTCAGCGTCAGCGCATCACCGTTGGTGGGCAGCGTGTAATTTACCGAGGAATAGACTTGGTTACTATTTGCATCGGCCTGGGCCTCGACTACGTCCGAGGGGTCATTGACTTCGAAGACTTCATTGCCAGTGCCACCCACAAGGGTTGTACCAGACCCCGCAGCCTCCAGAGTGTCATCAGCCGAGCTACCAGTCACGAGGTCATCCGTCCCTTCCGCAAAGATCTCTGCGCCGCCTGAGCCGGCAGAAAGCGTGTCGTTGCTTCCCCAGGCAAAGATGGTGTCCTGGCCTGAGCCTCCGCTCAAGGACACGTCGGAGGAAGTCTCAAGGATTGTGTTACCGCCCGCGCCAGGCAGCGACCCCGAGAGCACTGTGGCGCTCGTCAGGAGTCCAGCGAGAGAAAGCTGCGTGCCATCGGCAAAATCGAACGTCGAAACGCTACCGGTGAGGCCACCGTCTACCGTAATCGAGCTACTGCCATCCTCAAGCAGCAGCGCCGGATTGCCGTTCGAATCTGCTGTCAGGCCGACCGTAAGATCGGACAGGGCAATCCCGGTCCCGAACTCGATCGTGCCATCCCCTGCTTCAGGCTGAATCTCTGCTTGACCAAAGCCGGAATCGAAGACGTAAGTAGTGTTCCCCGTCGCCCCCTCAAGCAGGTTCGCTCCCGAGCCCGCCACCAAGGTATCGTTTCCGGAACCCCCGACCAGCGTATCGTTGCCCGATCCAGCAATTAGCGTGTCATTACCCGCGTTGCCGGCAATCAAATCACCGGTGTCGCTATTGCCGGTTGCGCTGAGATTAGCCGTCCCCGTCAGTGTTAGCACATCGACGTTGGTCGGGAGCGTATAGCTAACCGACGAGTAGATCTCGTTGCTACTCGCGTCGGCCTGAGCCTCAACCACGTCCGTGGAATTGTTTACCTCAAATACTTCATCTCCGCTTCCCCCGATGAGCGTTGTTCCGGCCGCAGCGGCAGAGAGGGTGTCGCTAGCCGAGCTACCGGTCACCACGTCATCAGTACCCTCCGCAAAGATCTCTGCACCCCCGGAGCCTGCGGAGAGCGTATCGCTGTCTCCCCAGGCAGAAATCGTGTCCAAGCCCAAACCGCCCGTCAGGGCGTCCGCGGTTCCAGCATCGAAGATGAGATTGCCTTCACTGCCTGCGACAGTTTGGGCCGTGGCATTTCCTTCACTCGCCTCCTGCTGGATGAGTTGCGTTAAGCTCATCGATTGGGAGCCCTCAAAGTCCACGGAAGCGATGTTCGCTCCGCTCAGTCCCCCATCGAGGGTAATGGAACCACCCCCTTCATCGATTTCCAGCGACCCCACGCCTGAGCCATCGAGTACCGCAGAAAGAGATAGATCACTCGAACCCACCGAGGAGTTGAATTCGATTGTCTCGGTGCCGTCCTCGGCGACTTCATCCACGCCCGTATTTGACCCAAAAATATACGTGCTGTTCGATCCTCCGGCCAGGTACTCCTCTCCGCTTCCCGCGATGAGGGTGTCCTGCCCGACTCCGTTAAGTGTTGAATCGCCGCTACCACCTTCCAAAACATCACTTCCACCACCGCTATCGGTAAGCACCGAAGCACCAGCTCCTCCGCAGAGCGTTGCAACACCGGATCCGGCTATCACATAGGTCGGACTCCCACTGTCGCCGCCGCCGTCCCCCGCGTAAAGCACATCCGTACCGCTTCCCCCAAATATGTTGTCGACGCCGTCCCCGCCGTAAATGGTGGTGTCACCTGATCCTGCCACAACCTGAGTGGCCGCATTCGAAGTCCCCCCGTCACCGGCGTAAATGACATCGCTGCCACTGCCTCCCCAGATCTGATCGACACCGTCACCGCCGTAAATCGTCGTATCACCCGATCCAGCAATAACCGCTGTAGCGGCCTGAGATGTCCCGCCGTCGCCGGCGTAGATTACATCCGTACCACCTATGCCATAGATCTCGTCCGTTCCACCGCCACCGTAAATGGTTGTGGTTTGCGTCGACCCCCAAATGGTGTCGCCGCCACTTCCTGCAACAATCGTGTCAGAGCCACTGCCTCCATTGATCGAGGTGTCGCCGGTACCCGCTACGATCGACTCGTTCCCATCGCCCGCCTGAATCGTGTCTGATCCTGAGCCCCCAATGAGGATATCGTTACCCCCAGACCCATAGATCAGGCTATTTCCCGAGCCAGCTTGCACGTAGTTATTCCCAGTCTCCTCGCTGGCCCAGTTGCTGCCCGACCCACCGGCGAAGATCGTATCCGTGCCACTTCCGCCAAAGATCGTATTGTTGCCTCCGCGTCCCTCGATCAGGTCATTGCCGCTACCCGCCTCAATATAGTCGCTGCCACCACCCCCGACGATGCTGTCGTTTCCGGCTCCGCCGGAAATCGTGTTACTCCCCATACCGCCGTAAACCGTCGAGTCGCCGTTTCCGAGGTCCAGGTCGTTGTTTCCGTTTGAGAGCAAAATGACGTCATCACCGGCGCCACCGAAAATCGTGTCATTCGAATCGCCCAAAGCATAACCAGACGAATCAAGATTTCCCTCGTAGTTGCTGTACGCAGCACCCCCCGAGCTCAAAAGAGCCAACCCGTCACCGAGGGTCAATTGATTCCCCGACACACTCGCCGACCAACTTGTGCCCTGCAAGGCACCGGTGGTGTAGAGAGAGCCACCACCCACAATCGTATCGGTTCCTGGTCCCGCGACAATCTCGGCATTTGATGCGGTCATCAGCAAATCGTTTCCATTCCCTCCGACGATCGTAAAATCGCCTGTGGATGGCGAAAGAATGTCTCCCTGCGCCGAAATGAGATCTCCCTGCTCATCAGTAGCCACACCGCTGTTCGCGTTGCCGATCGCCTGAGCCAAATCCTCTTCGGAATTTCCATAAATGCCGACAGGCGGCATTTGGCCGTTGGAGTATCCCTCTATATCGATTATGTCCTGACCTCCATTTCCGTTGATTACACTTAGCTGCCCCGCCCCGCTGGAAGGCTGAGAAAAAACGCCGACGATCGTGTCGCTGCCCGTCCCGCCGTTTATGCTCTCCCCTCCGTAACTGAGCAAACTGATGTATTCGCTGCCGTTGGCGATGGAGGACACAGCTGTATCCTCGCTCCCGGTGTTATCGTCTGAATACTCACCAATCACAACACCGCTACTGAGAGTCGACTGTCCAGAATAGTAGAGCTGTGGTGCAGTTGGAGTCGAAAAAGGGTCTGATGCCGGCTCCACGTAGCTCTGGGTCAGCGCGGCGCTGGAGATCGTGTCATTCTCACTGTTGGGATTCGTTATTGAGGCAGTGAGCTGGAGGGTGGCGCTGGAGTCTACATCACCAGTATTAGCCAGCGTGAACGAAGCGCTTGCCTCTCCAGCCGGGATCGTGACTGTAAACGTTTTATTGCCGTTTATCGGATCGATCGTGGCGCCTGACACTATACCGAAGTCCGTCGCAGGCGCACCCGTGAGAGTCACTGTCACCGTCTGGGGCTCTTCCGTCGGCGCGTCGAGTGAGACTGTATACGACTGCGACGAGCCCCCTACGAAGTTGGGTGCGGCACCGCCCGCCGTCGCTCCGGTGACCGTCAGGCCAACGCTCGGCGCGAGATTGATACCCAAGTACCCGGCAGCCGAGAATTCCGCCTCAGATAGGTTGAAATCCTGGACAATGATCTCGTTCCCGGTAACACCGAGAATCCCTTGACTTATTGTTAGGGTCCCGACGGCAGAGCCTGCGGCGTCGGGCACGAACACGTATAAATCGCCGTGCGAGTCAGACCATTCGTCAGTGTTCAGCGCGGCTCCGCCACTCAGCTGTATCGTGCTCGTGCCAAGCACGGAGATGGACCCACTCGCACTAGGACCGTTGTCGATGGATTCGACGATCGTCTGACCCGACCCAGGCAAGGCGTAGTCGAATGCGCCACTGGGGTTGCTGGCGGTGACGACGTACTGTTCACTTCCCGGTCCGCCGCCCTGAAAACCGACATCGAAACCGCCACTCTGGTTTCTAGTAATATTTTCATCGATCAACGAATTCCCTGAGATATTCGCGAATGTCTGGTTCAGCTCCGTCAGAGGCACAGTAACCGCCCCAAGGGAGACCAGCGATTGCGCAAAGGCGGAACCCCCTCCGCCGCTGAATGTCGCCACCACACTCTGCCCGTCGGTTGAGAGTGATAACGTTTCTGCAATGCCGGTACTTGGATCTGTTATGACCAGATCGCCGGCCGAGTTCACGGAGAAATAAGGTAGCGAGCTGTTGACGGTCGAACCGGAAATCGAAGAGGCGTTGGAACTCGAGGTCCAATCGAACTCACCGATTGCGCTCCCTTGATTGTCCGGTGTCAGATATGACAGAATTGTGCTCATCTCATGTGCCGAACCAACTAAGTCACCCAAGACCGTGGCCGCGATCTCGGTATCGGCAATCGGGTACTCCGCGAAACCCCCAGGTGCATTCGCAATAAGCTGACCGGTGTCGGGGCCGGCTGCCAGCATGATTAGGTTGTTCGCGCCACCAAGGTGAGTACCGCCAGCCGCATGAATCGCGTCCCCTTGGGTATAGAAGTCCACCACATTGTAACTTGTTGAGGGCTCATCGACTGGATAGCCACCGATTCCCGGACTGTTGAACACAACGCCGGATACGTTCTGATACCCAGCTTTCACAAGCGACACGACGCCAGCCTGAGCCTCACTTCCGCCAAGTGAGTGTCCTGTCTCAATAACGCTCGTATAAGACAGTTGGTCCTGAGCCAAAGTGAGCATTACCTCAGTCGCGAAGTTGACGGCGTCAGTCTGGGTTTGCGTGGGCACACCCGCCGCTAGATCTGCGTCGCTCACGAGCAGGTTCTTAAGAGTCGTGCTCGGGCCATCGCCGAGATCGGTACCGCGATTTGCGATAACCAGCTCGTCAGTCACGGTGTTGTAATACGCCACTCCGTAGTAGCTGTCTGACCAGTATTGCTGACCCTCGTGCTGCGCGCATGAGGTAGTGAGCACCTCCCAGCCGGTGCCAACAAGCCCGTCAAGGAGAGTGTCCCCTAGCTCGAGATACTGATTTGAGTCCTGCGCGCCGTTGTAGGCATTGCTGCTCATCTGAGCCAGCTCGTAAATCGTCGCCATAGTGCACCCCCAAAAGATCCGAAGGGTCTATTTGAATTGCCAGATCGTTGAGTGGCCAACACCGCCGACGGCCAAGAACCTGCCGTCACGAGACAGCGCAATGCTTCCACTGTCCCCGCGGATCCTCTGCAACAACTTCTCTCCGCTACCATCCCAAATGCTCACACCGAGACCCGTGCCCCGTCCGTTGATATCACTCTCAATGAGATAGCGACCGTCCTGTGTAAAGATGATCGTCGTGTGCGAAGTTCCCCGGCCGCTTTCGTAACTGGTCCGCCTACCAGATCTAGCTTCAAATATGTCGAGGTATTCACCTCCGGCGACGGCGATCCGAGAGCCATCAGGGCTCCATGCAATAGAGCCAATGGCGCTCCCGTGATATGTCTTGACGACAGCCATCGCTCGAAGATCTACGATATCGACTACCGGCCGGCGGACTATTTGTCCCAAAAAGCGCGGCGCGGCGGAGGACTTCACCACGACACTTTCCGTTCCGGAGACCGCCAGCAGCCGGCCATCGGGACTCATGGCCACGCCAAAAGGCTCTATGTCAATACGAGGCATTGCCCCGAGGGGAATCCGCCAGGCCACACGCCACGAATTGGTCGTGTATGCAACGAGCTCACTGTCCGTGCGGATACGGAACACTGCGTAGATGAGGAACTTTCCATCCGGCGTAAACACCATGCTTCTACAACCCAGACCTGGACCGGTGTCTACGATATCCTTCAGGAGAGACCAGTTGCGCACATCCCAGATTCTTACCACCGCATCGCCAACACCTTTGCCTTCACATGCTGCGAGCATTTGTCCATCGGGACTATATTGGATTGGGTTAATTGAAGAGGCGGAAACGAACCCCTTTGGAGTGTCAAGAGTTCTTTCGATGCGATGCGATCGCCAGTCCCATATATTGATGCTGGCATGATCCGAATCCGAAGCGATGCTTCGTCCGTGCGCACTAAAGCTCAAGCCTCGGACGCTAACGACAGGATATTTCTCGTGCAGCTCCGCCACTCTTATAGCAACGTGACTCATGCGCTCCCTAAAAGCTGTCTGAATAGAGTGCACGATTCCGCAATAACCGCTTGTAAATGCAGCGATTGCAACTACGGTTGCCGCGGGCGTCGCGAGCGATGAAAGCCTCCCGCGACGACTCTGACGACGTCGTCCTTCCGTGACATCATTAGCGCAATTGCCCATGTACGACCTCAATAAATCGCATAGATTGAAGACTTTAGAAACGGCTGAATGCGGTTGGGAAGGGTGCGCCGTCAACGCACCTCCTTGAGGGGGTTGACATATGAATGCGACATTGACTATCGGTATCGCCTTCCATTTTGGTAACCTTCCCGCGAGAACAACCCTGCCGCAACATCAGCCGTTGATTCGTGATCCGGACCATGAAGCTTCTCTTCGCCCACCAGAATTTCCCAGGTCAGTACCTTCACTTGGCACGGCATCTCGGGGCTCAACCAGGCAACGAGGTTGTGTTCCTCACTCAGCGGAAGGACGGCAAGCTGCCAGGCGTCAAGAACGTCGTCTACGCTCCGAAGCGAAAGCCCTCCCGGCAGACCCACCATTACCTGCGGGAAGCCGAGGCCGGTGTGTTGAATGGCCAGGAAGTTGCGCGCGCCGCTCTTTCGCTCAAGAATGCCGGCTTCGTGCCCGATGTCATGCTCGGCCACAACGGCTGGGGAGAGATCTGGTACTTGAAGGACATCTATCCGAAGACGCCGCTTATCGGGTACTTCGAGTTCTTCTACCGCCCCGAGGGGGCGGATGTCGAGTTTGAACCCGGCGTCTCCGAACGGCTGGACACCGCACCTCGCCTCCGCACCAAGAACCTCGGCAATCTGTTGGGCCTCGAAGCCGCAGACCTCGGACAGTGTCCGACTCGCTGGCAGCAGTCCCTCTACCCGGAGCGCTATCGTTCCATGCTCCGGGTCATCCATGAGGGAATCGACACCCGGGTAGTCAAGCCGGATCCGATTGCTAAACTGCGCCTCCCGAACAGCAACCTGGAGCTTACGGCCCAGGATGAGGTCCTCACCTACGTCGCCCGCAACCTCGAGCCCTACCGCGGATTCCAGAGCCTCATGCGAAGCCTCCCGGCCATCCTGTCCCGCCGGCCCAGCGCCCACGTACTTATCGTTGGGGGGGACGAGGTGAGTTACGGGACCCGATTGCCTAAGGGCAAAACCTACCGGGAGGAGATGCTGAAGGAGCTCGGCGACTCCTTGGATCTCAACCGCGTTCATTTCCTGGGACGGGTTCCCTATCCCACTTTCCTCAGCGTTCTGCAGGTCTCGCGAGCGCACGTTTATCTGACCTACCCCTTTGTCCTCTCCTGGTCGATGCTCGAGGCCCTCTCGGCGGGATGCCTCGTCATCGGCTCGAAAACCGCTCCGGTCGAAGAAGTTCTTCGTCACCGCGAGAATGGACTCCTGGTGGATTTCTTTGATACCGCGGCAATTGCCGATGCAGTAGTCGATGCGCTGGCTCATCCCGAAGCCTATCGGGCGCTTCGGGAGCGGGCGCGGCGAACCATCATTGAAGGGTACGATCTGCATACCCTCGCACTGCCCGCTCAACTGAAGCTCGTACGGGAGGCCGGCGAGCCAAGCGGACCCTACATCTGGAAAGGCGCCCGAGCGTAGCCATCCCGCTGGGCGATGTGGATTTAGGGGTGGGCTTCTTAGTCTCACCGCACCCTCAGCCCCTCGTTGAGATACTTAATGACCGGCGAGAGGAAGAACTCGATCACCCGGCGCCGGCCGGTCAGGATGTCCGCCTGAACCGTCATGCCGGACTCGACGGATCGATGTTCGCCGTTGACGAGGAACTGGGCCCGTGCGGTGCGGATATGCACCCTATAAACGAACCCCGCGTTCGTATCGCGCTCCACCCCCTGGGGTTGGGACGCGGTCGGGGCACCTGTTCGCGTGTCGATGTCCCGTGAGAGTGCGGACTTGTCCTCCGCATCTGCACTGATCCAAACCAAAGTTCCTGTAAGCGTCCCGTATTGCTGGAAGGGGAAGGTGTCTACCTTCACCTGCACGGGCTGGCCCACCTTGATGTAGCCAATGTCGTTGTTCGAGACCGTCGCCTCAACGATGAGGGGCGTACCGTCCGGCACGACGGTCACCAGTGACTGAGCCGGCGTCACCACCTGTCCCACCGTCGTCACATTGACACTCTGCACCACCCCATCGACCGGCGATCGCAGCCACTCGAGGGCGTAGAGTTTTTTCGACTTGTCGTAGTCGCCCCTGAGGGCCGGCTCGTCGGCGACTTGCGACGCGAGATCGTGGTAGAGGTCCTTCCGGTGGTCGCGACTGACCTGATCGAGGGCCCTTTGGGCTCCCGTCAGGGCCGCTTCATCCTCCTCAACCGTCTTCTCCTCAGCGGCCCCGTCGTTGCGATTCTGGACGAGGTCCTCCTCGAGCTTGAGATAGTCGATCCGAGAGATTGCGCCGATCGGCACAAGCGGCCCGGCGCTCGATACCTGTTGCGCGGCGAGCGCGGTCAGCTGTCGGTACTTCGTGAGGCTCGCTTGCGATGCCGCAAGCGCCGCAGATTTCTCTTCGATCGTCGCCCGCGCCTCGGCAAGCTTTGCTTCGTAGTCCCGCTCCTGCGCCTGGCGGATACGCTCCTCGAGCAGAATGCGCGCGGGCGGCGCACCGAGACCCGAGAAATCGGGCTTGCGGTCATTCAGCTGGGAGACCAGCCGCGCCTGCTCGAGACGGTTGAAGCCATACTTCTGGGCGTTCGCCTGCAAGGCTGCGCTGCTCAAAGTCGGATCGAGCTCGATCAGCAGCTGTCCTTTGTGGACATGCTGCCCCTCGGTCACGTCGATCGCTCGCACGATCGAGGAATCGAGCGGCTGGATCTCCTTCAAGCGGCCGTCCGGGATGAACTTCCCGGGCGCGGTGGCGACAATCGAGACCTTCCCCACCATGGCCCATGTCACGAGAGCCACGACGAGCGCGATCAGCGTCCCGGCAACCCAGCGTTTGACCGGTGATGGAGGCGTCTCCTGGATCTCGAGCAGCGGCGGCAGGAACTCGCGCTCGAGCGCCGTGAGCTCGTGTCCTCGCGGCTCCCGCTTGACCAGCGTAAGCCGGGGAGAGTCCGGCACGGAGTCCGGCAGCTCGGCCGGAGGCGCCAACCGCTCAGGCGACGGCATGAGTGACTCCAACTGACTGCTGAGAGAAGAGGTGATGATAGATGCCGGGACGCGCCATGAGCTCGGCGTGGCTCCCCTGCTCGACGAGCTGCCCCCGATCGAGCACCAGAATCCGGTCGGCGTGGCGCAGTGTCGAAAGGCGGTGCGCGATGATGAAGACCGTACGGCCCTGACAGATCTTCACGAGGTTGTCCTGGATGATCCGCTCGGACTCATAGTCGAGGGCGCTCGTCGCTTCATCGAAGATGAGGATCCGGGGATTCGCCATGAGCGCGCGGGCGATCGCGATGCGCTGGCGCTGTCCGCCTGAGAGCGCCGTCCCGCGCTCCCCGACCGGCGTGTCGTAGGCTTCCGAGAGCTCCAGGATGAACTCGTGGGCACCCGCGAGCTTCGCCACCTGCACGATCTCCGTCATCGAGGCTCCAGGGAACTGGATCGCGATGTTCTCCCGAACCGTGCCGTTGAAGAGGAAACTCTCCTGCAGCACCACCCCGATCTGGCGACGCAGCCAGAAAGGATCGGTCTGGCTGAGGTCGATGCCATCGATCAGCACCCGGCCGGACTCCGGGAGATAGAGCCGCTGCAGGAGCTTGGCGAGCGTACTTTTGCCCGAACCGCTGCGCCCGACTACCCCTACGGTCGTGCCCTGCGGAATCTCACAAGAGAGATTCCGCAGAATCTCCGGCCCATCGAACTGGTAGCGGAAGCGGACGTTCTCGAGCCGCACGGCGCCGCGGATCGGCGGCAGACTCATCTTCCCAGGGTTCAAGGCCGGCTCCGCCGGGGTGTTGATGAGGTCCCCCAGTCGATCAATCGAGATGCCAACCTGCTGGAAGTCCTGCCAGAGCTGCACCGTGCGCAGGATCGGGGAGATCACCCGCCCCGAGAGCATCTGAAAGGCGATGAGCTGCCCCACGGTGAGCTGCCCGCGCATCACGAGGTACGCCCCCACCCAGAGAATTGAGAGCGTCGAGAGCTTCTGGAAGCTCTGACCGAGCGCGCTGCCAATGCCGGAGAGATGGGAGGTGCGGAAGGCGGCGGTTACATAGCGGGCGAGCTGCACCTCCCAGCGGCGGTAGAAGATCGGCTCGAGCGCCATCGCTTTGACCGTCTGTACGCCCGTGACAGCTTCGACCAGATAGGACTGATTCTCCGCCCCGCGGTCGAACTTCTCCCCCAGCCGCGCCCGAAGCATCGGTCGCATCACGACGGAGAGCACCACGAAGAGCGGGATGCTGGCGAGCGTCACGCAGGTCAAAATCCCGCTGTAGAAGAACATCACCGCTAAGAACATCACGGTGAAGACCAGATCGAGGATGACGTTGATGGAAGAGCCGGTGAGGAACTGCCGGATGTTCTCGAGCTCGCGCACCCGCGCGACCGTATCCCCGACCCTCCTCAACTCGAAGTACCGCAGCGGGATGTGCAAGAGATGCCGGAATAGCCTCGCCCCGAGAGCCACGTCGATGCGGTTCGTCGTGTGCACCAGAAGGTGCGTCTTCAAGATCGACAGGATCCCCTCGAAGATGATGAGGATGAGCATCCCCGCGGCAAGCACATCAAGCGTCGGTACGCTCTTGTGCACCAGGACTTTATCGATAACGACCTGGGTGAAAAGGGGCGTCGCAAGCCCGAAGAGCTGGATGACGAAGGCGGCGGCAAGGGTCTCCCCGAGAATCCGGCGGTATTTCCAGATCGCGGGCACGAACCAGAGGAGATCGAACGGGCGGTTGGGGTTCTCGAGCCGCAGCCGCGACTTGATCAGGAGGATCCGGCCCGACCATGCTCCCTCGAATTGCTCGCGGCTCTGCCTTTCCGGCCGGGGTTTGTGTGGATCACCGACGAGAACCTGGCCGTCCGGGTCGGAGCGCAGCAGGACCGCGAACTCCCCCCCTGCGAGCTCAGCGATGACCGGCAGCGAACGCCGCGGAAGGCTTTCCCAGTTCGTGCGGACCGATTTCGCCTTGAGGCCAAGTTCCTTAGCAGCAAGAACGAGTTGCGCGTCAGTGACGGGAGCGGTCAGGTCGAACCCAAGAGCCCGAGTCAGTTGCACCGGATCCGCAGCGCGTTGATGCCGGCCGGCGATGACGCAGAGACAAATGATTCCCGAAGGGGCCGGTAGCGTCCCGCCTCCCGCGTCCTCGCCAGCGCCAAAGGGCGCCGCCCTTATTCGCTGTTCGGTGCCGGAAGGATCCGGCTCTCGCGCTGTGGTTCCATCGTCGGTCTCTATCTTCTCGTCATACCCATGATGGGCTTCCCGACCGGCGTTCATCGCCGACCTCCCCGGGATCCGTCGACGTTATGATCGTACCTGAGCGCTGGACTTAGCAGCAACTATTACTTCTGACTATACTGGTGTCACATCACGCTGACTAATCTAGTGCCCGAGTATGGACAACTATCTGACTGCCTCTTCCCCAACCGAACACCGCCCCGAGCGTGAGGCGCTGTTGTCGGGCCTCCGGCGTCGCCCACTGTCACTTTCGCTCCGAGCAAAAATTCAGGGAACGTTGCCATTTCAGTCCGCCTAAGTGCTTGAAGCCGAATACTTTTTGGAGTCATTGGGCGCCTCTTCGTCCCCCGTAAGGCACACTCTCAGAAACGATATCGTCGACCTCAGCCCCAGCGGAAAATGTTGCTGTAACTCTCCGAGAAGCCAAGCGGAATCAAGGACAAATGCGGAACGGTGCCAGATCGCATAATCGGATCTCGCTCCGACAAGAACCGTCATGGCGCCATCCATCCATCGAGGAGGCAAGAGGCTTTCAATTCGGCAGGTCGGCTGCGTGAGGAAGCGCTTCAGGGTGTGCTACGAGTACCGAACCACGTAGAAAATCACCGCGAGAAGAGTAACCGCCCCCGGAATGAATGCCACAACATGAGCCGATAGCGTCCGTCCCCGATTGGAAAGCTTGAGAGCCACACCCAATGGCAGCCAAGCAAGAGCGAGGCAGCCGAAAAAGACCTCCGAAGAAAGGTCCTCATGTACCCTGGCTGACGAGCTGTCAATTCCGGCCAGCAGTAGTTGATAAAAGCAACACAAGATGCCGATGCAGGAAAGAGGAATAGCACCGGCTAGCGCGAGCGCCACGATCGACGATTGGTCCGTTGTGCTTTGCAATTTCTGTCCTGTGTAGCGACTTAGCAATTAGGCGGCGAGCTGCAGCCGCGGCATTTTCTCGGCGATCTTGCATCGTAGCAACTCGTCGAGACGGTTGATCGGATGCTGGACTTGACCCGGCCTCGTGGACACCCCAAGGTTCGTTTTGGAGGCGGCTCACGATGGCAGACAAATCGGTCCAGTACACCCCGGAGTTCAAGCGACGCATTGGGAGAAATACGGCAACGTCGTTAGGGCTGAGCTGATGTGATTTCGCCTGAAATTTTGGAATCCTGTCAAACAGTTTCCTTCGCGGCAGAAATCGTCGCGAGCGCTGCGAGGCGACCGGTGATCGGGGGCAGCAAGACTCCACACACGTCCGAAGCTCGTACGGGACGAAAGCCGGTGGCTACGTAAATCTGGATTTCTCGCATGATCGGGTGGAAAATGCAGCAGGCGTCGCCGACGGCTAGACTTCCGTCGTTCGCCTGGCACAGATTAAATTGCACAAAGCAGTCCTGCCAAAGCAGGGGGGAGCTATGAAGACTTTGATCGTTGGCTTTATTCTTGCGGTTATGTCGTCCGCTGCCCTGGCGGATGTGTCGGTTGGTCAGTTTGTGGATAAACGAGCGACGCTGTCGGACGACAAGGGCTCCAAGGCAGGCAATCCGAACTACATCGGGACCCTTTACGGCGGGTGGGGCTGGAAAACAGGTGAGGCCGGCGAGGATAAGCCGGTGGCAGACGTGGTCCGCGACCATGTTGTAACGGTACTCACTTCGCATGGCGTTAATGTTGGAACTTCGTCCACGGTAGTTTCTGGAACGATCGCAACCCTTGATGCCTCTGCATACAAAAATCGAGAAGCCGAGGTGACGTTACGGATAGTTGTTACACGTGACGGTAAGCAGATCTACGCTAACACCTTCAGCAAAAAAACTGAGGAGAAGACCGGATTCTTCACGACTAACGGCGCTGCCTGGTCGACTTCCAAGCAGCGCGCGGAGGTCCGGCTTTGCGCCGAGTATGCGCTTGATCAGACGCTGCATGACATGGTCACCGACGCGGCGTTCTTAGCCGCAATCAAGTAGCCCTCTGGTTCGCGTCCAATAGTTAAGAGGCCTCTTGGCGGCCGTTGAGAGTGGCTCTCTGAGCCGACGGCGCGCATGCCGTCGCTGCCGACTCCCACTCCCGGTCGCCAGGACGGACCGAAGCTTCCCGACAAGGGATAGACGGACCCACCGCTCGCATCCGCTGTCGCTCACGAAAGTCTATAAAAATTGGCGTTTCCTAGCGTAGCTCCGGCCGGGGGCGCCAATAAAATCAATCTTCGAGCGAGACGTCTGACGAACGTCTGACGCCCTGACCTGCCGGCTTTCTTCGGACCACTCTTCCCTTAAGAAATGGCTGTTGCTGGGCTGATTGTTGATATCGCTCCGTTTAAACTCTGCCGGTGTCAGTTGCTCGAGACTCGAGTGCGGTCGAACCTCGTTGAACTGACGCCGGAACTCTTCGATCAGGATCTTCGCATCGATCCGGTTCTTGAACCATTGCATCGAGAGACACTCGTCGCGAAACTTGCCGTTGAAGGATTCGTTCGATCCATTCTGCCAGGGTTTGCCGGGATCGATGTAGGCCGTGTCGATATTCGCCTTGGTTTAGCCAGCGCAGATACCGCCCGTGACACGAACTCTGGGCCGTTGTCGGAGCGCAGGTACTTCGGCGCCCCGTGGACGCTGACCAGTTTGCTCAAGCACCTCGATGACGCGGCCGGAGCGGATGCTTCCGGCCACATCGATCGCCAGACATTCGCGGGTAAACTCATCGATCACCGTCAAGCATTTCAGCTGCTGACCATTGGCGCAGGCGTCGAACACAAAGTCGTAAGCCCACACCTGGTTGGCCCGGAATGCCGGCAACGGGCGCGGCCGACCACTCGCCACCCGTCGCCGTGGCCGCTTTCTCGGCACTTGCAGCTCCTGCAAGACGCCACATTCGATGTACGTCGATCGGCGCTCATCACCTGGCCCTGGCGTTCCAGGAAAACCTGAATGCGCCGATACCCGTAGCGCGGATATTGCGCCGCGAGCTCGTGCATCGCCTTGAGCACCGGCGCATCCTTCAACGCAACCTTCGACTCATAGCCCAACGTTGACCGCGATACCGACAACAGCGCGCAAGCTCGTCGGACCGATCGCCCACGTTGGCATACGTAGGCGACCTGCTGACGACGAACGGGCGCGCTTACCATTTTTTTGCGGCGACTTCCTTCAGCATCTCGATCTCCAGATCCCGCTCCGCCACCAATCTTCTTCAGCCGGCCGTTCTCCAGCTCGAGCTGGCGCAGCCGCTTCACGTCAACCGCCTCGAGCGCCCGAATCGCTTGCGCCAGGCGTAGATCGTCACCTCGCTGACCCCGTGCTTCTTGGCCACCTCGGCCACCGGCGCCTTGTCCGCCTCGCGCAGGATCTTCACCATCTGCTCTTCGGTAAATCGGGTCTTCTTCATGGTTCCCTCGCTGCCCGTGGGGCCATTGTCCCAAAGTTTCAACTGGTCCGAAAATCGCCCGGCAGGTCAGTTGCAACATCGAAACAGCGATTCGCGTCGAAGGTTAGTATGTGAAAGCTCGTTCGGGCGATTGCGCTGGGCCTTCGATCCCGAAGTTGAACGAGCACTTGCGCTGCGCGGACGCGCTGCCCTGCGAACTGTGGGTAACAATGCCGCGCGGGACTTGCGAGCATCTTATCGAAGTGGGTGACCGCAATCGCGGTCCAGCACAAATGTCCGGGTCGAGATGCCCACAACCTTTGGCCGCCTACCGTTGAACATTATCCCGGATTCACAGAGAATCCACAGGTCGGATCGCGTGACGATGTGTATGATCCTCTGGGCCCATCGCTGCTCGTCCGGCGGTCCGGGTCGGCGGAGCCGCCACAGCGGAACGTAACATGATCCTCGAACCCTCGAAGCCGGTTCAAGAGCCGGCGAAGCTGAAGCCGGACCGGCGGTTCCAGCTCTGCCCCGCCGAGCCCGGTGATGAGCTGTACCCGAACGGGAGTAGTCCTCGCGGAAATCGCCCCCGGCTGCTACAACCTGATCGATGGCCATCACCGCGTGGCGAAGGCGCGGCGTGAGGGGATGCGCAGCGTCCCAGCGCATCGAGTTCGATGTCCCGAGCACGTTGCCTTTCTAACTTCGGTCCGACCCTACGAGACGTACGTCGAGTATGGAACGGCAAGCTCGATGAGGCATCAAGCGCTCCCCCTGTCCGGGGCCGACGCCGAGGCGTTCGGCGTTGAGGGTCTTGCCGGCGAGCCCACCTGGTCGGTGCTGCGCGGTATGCCCTTTGCCACGACGCGGACCGCTCCGGACTGACGGCCTGTGTGGGCGAACGACGGGTATCGGGAGTTCTGAATTGCGCCGCCACCGTCCGAAGGTCCCCGACCTGCGCCGGATTGGTGTGTCGTACCTGATCGACCCTGAGCGGTCATTCCATGGTGGTCGAATGAGTGATTTGCACCCTATAATCCCTTCCTAGCCTCTTTGGGGATACAGTCTTGTCAAAGTTGCATGTGAAGCAGATCGAGGGTTATCTGGCTTCAAAGCTCAAGCCATTTGTCAACATGGACGACTACGCAAACCACTCGGACCCTGTCCAAGTTCATAAGGCATTTTTGACGAGAGCGCTTGGAGTCCTGGCTGTATCGCACCTCACGGAAGTGTCAATTCAGGATCTTGGGTCGTACGTCACTGATGGCGCGAAGGACGGCGGCATTGACCTGATATATTTTGACGCCAAGGAAAGGACGCTGTACCTAGTTCAAAGCAAGTGGCACGATGATGGCCATGGTTCGATCGAGCTCGGAGACGCCCTCAAATTTATCGAAGGCGTCCGACGGGTGCTCGACAATGATCTTGACGGGCTGAATGACCGTATCAAGGCCAGAAGCACCGACATTGAGCGCGCCGTCTTCGATGCCAACGCGAAATTTGTCCTCGTGGTTGCGCACACCGGCCAGGAATCTCTGAGCCCAGAGGTTGCTGCAGCGTTCTCCAGCTACGTTACCGCTCAGAATGATACCTCCGAATTGATGTCGGTCAGTGTACTTGCTCAACCAGAGTTGCATAAGGCGGTTGCAGCCGGCCTCGCGGGAGCGCCGATTTCTATCGAGGTCCAGTTCACGAGCTGGGGCCAAATGCGCGAACCGCATTTCGCGATTTACGGTCAGGTATGCGCCACCGACGTCGCAACGTGGATGAAGGCACACGGGAATCGTCTGTTCGAACGCAACATCAGGCAGTTTCTTGGTGGTAGTGCGGTAAACCAGGATCTCGTATCGACCCTCTTCGAACGACCGCTCGATTTTTGGTATTTCAATAACGGCATCACCGCTGTCGCTACCGACATCGCTAAAAAGCCAATTGGCGGAAACTCAACAGAATCAGGCATTTTTGAATGCACTGGCTTTTGCATCGTCAACGGTGCGCAGACAGTCGGTTCCGTATACTCTGCAGCGGCTCAGAATTCCGAAGCCGTGGCGAAAGCAATGGTACCGGTGCGTATCATTTCCACAGCGCAAAGCTCCGTCATCTTTAGCTCGGAAGTGACGCGTTGCACAAACACTCAGAACGCGATCGAAAAGCGCGATTTCGTCGCTTTGGACCCACAGCAAGACCGAATTCGTCAAGAATTACACATCGAGGGAGTTGAATACTCTTATAAAACCGGCACGGATACCGGAACCGCGGGAAAGCGGTTTGATCTGGCAGAGGCGACCGTAGCACTCGCCTGCGCGACTGCAGATGTGGCCTTGGCGGTGCAAGCGAAACGAGAGATCGGCAAGCTTTGGGAAGATATTTCAAAGCCTCCGTACATACAGTTATTCAACGCCGGGGTTTCCGGTCCGGCGGTTTGGGAAACGGTCCAGGCGCTCCGCGCGGTTGAAACGAATCTTCAGATCCAAGCAAAGAACTATGGAGGACGGGATGCACTTGTGTGCGTGCATGGCAACCGCTTCATCGAGTGGGCATCGTTACGAGTGTTGGGGATGAAGGCAGGCGAACCATTCGCGAACTTCGCGATTGCGGTGCCAAATATTGTGCAGAAGACGGTCGCGGCAGTTGTTGCGGCAGTAAAGTCGGGCTATGCGGATTCGTACCCTGCGAGCTTGTTTAAGAATCTTGGAAAGTGCCGCGCGCTTGCGGCCAAGATCGCATAATGCCAATGGCCGCTCCTGGCCCGAAAGCGGCCGATCGATCCCTTGTAGAACGCGACATGTCGACCGGTCCCCTATGCGCGAGTTCGAATGGACTAGGTCAAAACTCGTCACTCAGATCCGATTCGTGGAATGGACTGCCGATGGCCGGCTGCGGCACGCCGCGTTCCTAGGCCTGCGATCGGAGAAGCCTGCTGGCGCGGTACATCGGGAGCTTTGAGGTTCGGATCGGGATAGCTGCGCGAACCTCCCTTGTTGACCGAGCTCTTCTTTCAGCGGACCATGACGCCGGACTTTCACGTCAGCCGATCAGTATCGCGGCGTGCAGGGCCCGTACCATCCTGCGAGCCTCTCGGCCAGCGAGTCTGCCGATCGCCGTCTGAATTCAAGCATGTCCACCAATGAGGCCCCCAATGAACGAGGAAGTCTTCAATCTGAGCGTGCGCAAATTCCTGAAGTCATTCGGGCTGAACGATCAACGGGAGATCGAGCAGGCCGTTGCCAAGGCGCTGGCAAGCGGCACAATCAACGGGACAGAGTCGCTTCCTGGAAAGGTCAGGCTGGAGATTCCAGGGCTGAGCCTCAATGTGGAATTCAACGGGGAGATCGCCCTGAAATAATCCCCGGGGAAATGCTCGGGGCGCATCGTGCGAGAACTTGAGCAGTATGCCTGCGCGTCAGGAAGCTGCGGTGGCCAACTTCGGCTTCACGCCGATGGCCAGCGATAGCGACGGAGCGCCTTAGCAGGCGCGTTCTGTCGCAGCCCATCCAACCGTGGCGGCGACCGACGTTCTCGCAGCTCGGGTCGCGAGCCGCTGCTCCTCCTCAGACTCTACGTAAGCACTCCGGCACCCCCGTTCTTCCGACGTTGAGCTAATGGCTCGATGCTCTGGCAGCGGCAATCGGCCGCATTGCGAGGGCATGACGATGAGCGAAGAGACGCGAGGGGAGCTGACGCTGGGGCAGCAGCGCTTCATGGAGCGGATGCAGGAGGCCCAGAACGAGGGCGTGTCGCTGCCGGATTACTACCGGGCGCACGGCCTGAGCATGGCGATGCTGTACAAGGTGCGGCGCCAACTGGTGCAGAAGGGGATCGTGCCGCCGACGAGGCAGCAGGAGCAGATGGTGAGCGCTCCGGACAAGTTCGTGCAGGTGCGAGTGCAGGAGTCCCTCGGAGGAGCGGAGCTGGCGGTCCGCGGTGCGGTATGCCGGCTGCGCCATCCGAACGGGTGGCTGATCGAGTGCGGGATGTGGCCGGAGCCGCAGTGGCTGTTGCAGCTGATGGGAGAGCGGCCATGATGCGCCCGTACGGAGAGGGACTGAAGGTCTACCTGTATCGCGAGCCGGTCGACATGAGGAAGTGGCGCAACGGCCTTGCCGCCCTGGCACAGGAGGTGATGAAGGTCGACCCATTCTCGGGCGCGCTGCTGATCTTCGTGGGCAAGTACTACAACGCCGTGAAGATCCTCTACTGGCACCGCAACGGATTTGCGGTTTGGCACAAGGTGATCGAGGGCCGGGAGAAGTTCTGCTGGCCGAGGCTCATGGAGCAGGAGGTGGTGACGCTGACTGCCGAGGAGCTCGAGTGGCTGCTCGATGGATACGACATCTTCAGGCAGCCGCACAAGATGCTGCGATTCAAGCACGCGGCGTGAGAGTTAGATGTTGTAATGTGCGGCAGGCACGGTATAATTTCATTCCGTGCCTGCCCCACCGCGCGCCCACCCACTCCTCGATCAGAACGCCGAGCTTGCGGCGCGATTGAAGCTCTCCGAGGAGTCCCTTCGGCAGCTCAGAGAAGCTCACGAGCAACTTCAAGTTCAGCACCACCAGGCCCTCGAGCGCAAGGGGCTGCTCGAAGAGGAGGTGCGGTGGCTGAAGGGCCAGCTCTACGGCCGCTCCTCCGAGCGTCTCACCGACTCTGGCGCCTTGGCCGATCAGAAGATGCTGTTCAACGAGGCCGAGGTGCTCGCCGCTATCGAGGCGGCAGAGGCAGCCGATGAGCAGCGCACCACGATCATCGCCGCCCATGAGCGCAAGGCGCGCCCACACAGTGGCGGCCGCGAGCCGATCCCAGCACATCTGCCGCGCAAGGAGATCACGCACGATCCGCCAGCGCACGAGAAGTGGTGCACGCACGAGCACGAGGGAGTGTGCTGGGCGAGAGAGCGCATCGGGGAGGAGGTCAGCGAGCGCTATCACTTCGAGCCCGCAAAGGTGTGGGTCGAGCGGCACGTGTACCCGAAGTACGCCTGCGGGCACTGCCACCAGGGCGTGACGGTCGCCGCGGCGGTGAAGAACATCCTGCCGAAGTCCAACGCCAGCGCCTCGCTCTTGGCGCACGTCGTGACTTCCAAGTTCGAAGACGGGCTGCCGATCTTCCGGATCTGCCGGCAGCTCGAGCGCCAGGAGGTGCGACTGAGCCCGGGGACCATGGGCACCTGGGTCAACACGGTCGGCTCCGAGGCGGTGGTGCCGCTAATCAACCTGATGAATGATGATCTGCTCGCCGAGCCGGTCGTGCAGATGGACGAGACGTACCTGCAGGTGTTGCAGTCCGAGAAGGCACCGAGCTCGGAGCACTACATGGTGGTGCGCGCCGCCGGCCCTCCCGGCAGGCGGATCGTGCTCTTCACGTACGTTCCCTCGCGCACCGCAGCGGCGCTGAAGGAACTGCTGACCAGTTCCGAGGGACCGTTCCGCGGCAAGCTCCTGACCGATGGGCTCGAGCTTTACGACATCGTGACCGAGTCGTTGGGTCTCCAACACTTTGGATGCCTGCAGCACTGCCGGACGTACTATCACAAGGCGCTGAAGGTCACCGAGCTCCCCTCCGGGCGCGCCCTCGCCAAAGTGGCGATGGAGGATTATCTCGGCAAGGTGTTCAAGACCGAGCGGGAGATCAAGGAACTGCGTGAGGAGCGCGAGCGCACCAGCGGCACCTTGGAACCCGATGAGGTGCTAAAGCTCCGCCGGCAAAAATCCGTGCCGGTCCTCGCAGCGTTCAAGAGCTGGGTCGAGGACCTCCTGCCTGGCGTGCCCCCGCAGAGCGCCCTCGGCAAGGCGCTCGCCTACACCACCAAGCAGTGGCCGAAACTGGTGCGCTACCTCGAGCACCCGGACGTGCCTGCTCATAACAACTATATCGAGAACATCATCCGCCCCTTCAGCCAGGGGCGGCGCGTTTGGCTCTTCGCGAACAACCCGTTCGGTGCCAGGGCGAGCGCCAACCTCTACTCCCTCGTTGCCACCGCTCGCGCCAATGGCCTTGAGCCCAGTGCGTACCTGAACTTCCTGTTCGAAAATCTCCCCGCCGCCGAGACCGTTGAGGCCCTCGAAGCGCTGCTTCCCTGGAACGCTCGCAGCTCCCTGCCGCCCGCCCGCCGAGCCGCCTGAGCCAAGCCCGTCTGCGATCCCCCGCGGCCCCTACGCCGGCGCGGATGACGTAACGTTTCTTGCGCACATTTCGAGGCGGTGGCCTCGATCTGGTTCAATGGCAGTTACCAGCGACCAACGAACCAGACCATGAGTGAGGCCACCTATGGGCGACGATACACCGACGGCGCTCGGAGCGCTGCGAGTTGACGAAGCGAAGCTTAAGAATCATGTGGATGAGGTGGTCCGCTCGAGCGTGGAGGAGACGTTGAACGGGCTGCTGGACGCGGAAGCCGATCAGATCTGCCGGGCACAGCGCTACGAGCGCTCGCCCGAGCGGGTCGATACGCGAGCCGGTCACTACGAGCGCAAGCTCGAGACCAAGGCCGGGGAGGTGACGCTGAAGGTGCCGAAGCTGCGGCGGCTGCCGTTTGAGACGGCGATCATCGAGCGGTATCGCCGGCGCGAGGCCTCCGTCGAGGAGGCGTTGGTGGAGATGTACCTGGCGGGAGTTTCGGTGCGACGAGTCGAAGACATCACCGAAGCGCTCTGGGGCACGCGGGTGAGCTCCGGGCACGGTCTCGCGGCTGAACCAGAAGATCTACCGGCACATCGAGGCGTGGCGCAACCGGGAGATTGTCGGCGAGTTTCCGTACGTGTATCTCGATGGGGTGATCCTCAAGCGAAGCTGGGCCGGGGAGGTGAGCAACATCTCCGTGCTGATCGCGATCGGCGTCGGGACCGATGGATTTCGGCAAATCCTGGGTGTCGCCGAGGGCGAGAAGGAGGATCTGGAGGGCTGGCGCGGCTTCCTGTGCCACCTCAAAGATCGCGGCCTCAAAGGCGTGCGGCTGATCATCTCGGATGCCTGCAGAGGGCTGATCGAGGCGGCGGCAGAAGTGTTTCCGAAGACGGATTGGCAGCGCTGCGTGGTTCACTTCTATCGAAACGTGTTCAGCCATGTGCCGAACGGCAAAGTCGCCGAGGTTGCGCGCATGCTCAAGGCGATCCATGCCCAGGAAGATCGCCCGGCGGCCGAAGCGAAGGCCAAAGAGATCATCACGCGGCTGAAGGAGCATGAAGCTCAAGACCGCCGCCGAGCTCGTGGAGCAGAAGGTCGAGCGAGACGCTGACCTACTACGCGTATCCCTCGACCCACTGGCGACAGATCCGCACGAACAATCCGCTCGAGCGGATTATTCGTGAGATCCGAAGACGAACCCGAGTGGTTGGGGCATTCCCTGACGGACACTCGGCATTGATGTTGGCCGCGGCGAGACTGCGACACATCGCCTCGACCAAATGGGGCAAGCGGCGTTACCTGCTGATGGATCTGCTGCTCAACCCGGCAAAGCAGGAGGCAGCGGCCTGAGAATCAGATCGAGAGCCACCGACTCGAAGAAAAATGTGCGAAAGACTCTTGACACAACCCCGGCGCGCTGTCGCGCGCAAGAACGGGGATGCCGGAGGGCTTACTAAGATGCCGCGAAACCAAGGTAACCCAAGGCGAGACTTCCATGGACCGATTGCGTGCGGAGGAATGACTAATCGGGCGCCCGACTGTCCACCGGTGTGCGTACGTGCCTACCGCTATCTGGTTTTCTGGCTTTCCGTATAACTTTCCGTACGGAAGGGATTGCGAACGTTTTGTGGTCGTAACGTACTGATTTTATGGTGGGTGCTGACGGGATCGAACCGCCGACATTCGCCGTGTAAAGGCGACTGCGTCCAAAAGAATCAATCACTTACGCTGCGTTATCCAGTGGATAACCAGTGTTATTTGGTCCTATCCTGGTACAAAAGAGGCACAGTGTCATGAGCCTGCGCGCCGCCATCAACGCCTTCTGCAAATCCTGCATCTACGATCCGATCGGAGGTAGCGGAACGTGGCGCCAGCAAGTCGAAGCCTGCACGTCCTACCGCTGCCCACTCTACCCGGTACGTCCCAAATCGTCAGCCATCGGCGCCGAGGATGAGAATGAGGCCGATTTGGCCTCGGAGCAGACCGAAACGACGGCATCCGGGAGAGCGGCATGAACGCCTGCGAGATGAAGAGACCCACGAAACCGGAACTCGAACGCGCCTTGAAGGCGGCGTGCGTGCTCGCCTTTGGCCGCGCCTGCTTCCGGACCCATGGCGGCGTACCGATGGGAATGCCAATGCAGGCCGAGCGCATCGTGCGCGATGCCCTACTGCGACTCGATGATACATCCGGTTGTCGCATAAATGAGTAGAAGGAAGCGCACCGTTCAAGAGGCCATCGCGGCGCTACGCGCACGTTCCGTGATAACCATTACAGGCTGCTGGGAATATCGCGGCCCCAGGAATGCGCTCGGCTACGGGCAGTTCACTGCGCTTGCCCAAGAGCGGGGCGGCCCGAGAGCGGTTCACCGCAGCAAGAGGTACTCCCAATGGATGAGCGAATGAAGTGCCGGCATTGCGGCGGTACTGGATATGAGCCCAACCGAGCGGCGGACGCCTTTCCAAAAGGGAGCAAGGTTATCTACGATGCCGGCGGATATTGCTATGGACATGAGCGATTCGTCCCCGCTACGGTGCTCAAGATCGGTGGTAGCGGCAAGCGTGTTCGCATCGAGTTCACGGTCCTGAAGAATTGTTATGGGGCGACCGTTACGGGTCGCATGTGGCGCGCCTATGTGTCGCCAGCAAGGTTGCGATTCGCTGACAGCGCATCGGCGGAGCAGAAATGAGTGCACCCGTGCTATCCGCGCGCGGTGATTGCCGAGGAGCCCATTCGGCCCGCATTAGGGCTGACTCCGAAGCAGCGGTACTGGCCTGCAGGCCAGGGGGAGCGGCCCGGTTCGGAGTTCAGCCAACCGGGTCCATCCTTTACGACCTCCAACCGTGGGAAGTGAGTAGTGGGCGCCGACGATAGCTTTACGGTGATGCGACCCTATCCGTACATCATCTGCAATGCGGACCGTCCGGATGAGTGTCAGCGACTGCCCGACGGATATTGCCAGAAATGCCATATCCCCGGCTTTCATGCCGACAGACCTTCTCCACCACAGCCAGCGGCTCAATCCGATAAGGCTTGACTTGGACCGGTCCAAGTGCTAGCCTCTCTCCCATGAAGCGGGAGAACGGTATGGCAGTGCAGCACATCATCGACTGGAGTACCGGCGAGGCGTACTTCGCCATCGTGCGGGGGACTGAAATCGTCAAGCCCTTGCGGGAGTGCCGGAACTGGACGGAGGCTGCGGCGGCCTATCGGGCCTTCAGGAAGTGAAGAAGTGGAGCGAGTACAAGGCCGAGCATCGCGCCAAACGCGTTCAGGCTGGCCTGAAGCGGTTCGAGTTGTGGGGCTACCCTTTGGACTGGCCGGCTATCAAGCGGCTGGCGCAGAGGCTACAGAAGCGGAGAGCGAAATGAGCATCAAGGCAATCTGGCTGAAGATCCTGTCCGGCAAGCCCTTGACCGAGGCTGAGGAGCTGGCATGGCATAACCGCTGGTGCGAGGATTCTCCCTCGCGAGTGGTGTAGGCGGAGGGCGGGGAAATGAGCAAGACGGCAATACGGATAAAGTTTTGGGATGGGGGCGCCGTCGGCGGCTGGACTTGCGCCGTGGTGATCGATGGAGCGACCTACCATGTAAATCGCACAATAGGCGACGGTAGCGGGGCTGGAATGCCAGTGGCATTCGACAGTCAGGCGCAGGCGCGAAAAGCCGCTATCGCCGAGGCTCGCCGTATAGTTCTGGAGAGCGCGAGGTGAACGGTCCGCATGATACGAGCCCTCCTCGGCTGCGCCAAATCGCCGAGGATCTGAGCGCGGAGGGCTGGCATACGATTGCGGGGACCATCTGGCAGGTTGCAGACGAGAAAGAGCAGTGCATGAGTTTGACCAAGGAGCGCGATGCGCTGCGAGGCACGCTGCAAAACGTGCTTATCCATACGGCGCTTCCGCCATATCCGAGCCAAGAGCTTTTGCTCGGGCTCATCGCAAGCATCAGGCGCATCGCAAAAGATTAGACACGATGCACACTGTCAACCAATCATGAAAGGATGCCGCCACAACAGCTTCTGGATACTCTGCGGCGGTCGGTGGACGTGGTGCTACCGTTGCGGCGCCCTGCGCGAGATGATGCCGCTGGAGGGCAATACATGCGCCCCTAAGGGACGCTGGACAAAGCCTGTCGGTCCGATCGGAGAGAATCCTGTGATGCGGGAGTTCGTGAAGCTATGAACATTGGGCCAATCCCGGCGCGCCGAAAGTCCGGGCGTTCAACGCGGAGGCTTTGCAGCTATGGCGACGTAGCCGCTAGAACCGGCCGCCGGCTCAGCCGGACGGCTATCATGAAGGGTCGGGGCCGCAGTGGCCCCGACCCGCTTTGCGCCATCTGCGATCACCTCGAATCCCTGCACCATCTGCCCTTCGTGGAGTGCAGGCATGAGTTTGTGGCGAGAGGCAGTCATGAGCCTTGAAGCTGAAGGCTTCCGCTTCGTGCTCCAGGACGGCGAGTTCGGATGGGTGCATCCGAATCTCTTGAAGCCCGAGGCGATAGACCTTACCGACATGCCAGAGCGCGAGTTCAACGCCTTCGTGGAGTTCCGTGAGCCGCCGGTGGGTTGTGAGCTGCAAGCGGTGCATGGTACGGGCAGAAGTTGCCAGGAAGGTCCGGGAGGGATAGATTTGGAGTAAGCGGCGGTAAGCCGCAGGGTGGAATAAGTCAAGAATCGAGCGAGTGACGCTCGGAGGGACTGTAAGAAAATGTTAATGAAAACGCCGTCTCGAGGCGCCAGGATCCTGCGCGCCATTGTCGCGTTCCTCGAAAATTCGCCGTCTAAGAAGCATACCCCGCTAGAACGTCAGCGGCTGATCTGGAAACGGATCAGCAGCTATCGGACTTTGCTGACGCCAGAGCAACGCGAGCTGTACGAGGCTCTAGGGGTGAGCTTGGACGCGGGGAACCGGTTACAGCCGGAGCACGAAGATAAGCTCCTCGAGATGGACGAGGACATCGAGGGGAAGGTTGCTTGGTGAGATAACGCGAGCGAGAAACGCTCGGGGGGATAGAAGAATGATAATTGCGATTGTGGTCGGCGTTGTGACGCTCTTGATCGCGTCCGCGCTTATGGGATACTTCTCGGGCTTCCAGTCAGGGTTCGGCGATGGGTGGAATACCGGTTATCGGGATCGCGGGGAGCACTAATGATCGGCCATTGGCTCCCCATCGTTCTTGCAAGCGGATTCGCCGGCTCGCTAATTTTCGTTTTGCTGAAGCTTTTTCTACCGCAGAGATTGGGCGGATTCAAGGAATAGCTACGGCACGATCACCGGCTTGCCGCCGATAAGCACTACGGACCCTCCGGAGAGGAGAACGTTTCCCAAGCCTCCGGGGACGTAGACCTCATAGGCCGCGAGCATCGCGAACCAGGGCTCGGATGTGGAAATCGTCACTTGGGCATTGACTGAAGTGGGGCCGCTCGTTTGAACTAGATAGGCGTCGGCGAGCGATGGACCGCTCACGGACTGCCTGTCTTGCGTGAAAGAATTGGTCCAACTGCTGAAGGTGATAGCCCCTGAGATTGTCTTGACCGTGGCCAGAAAGAATTCGTTGTTCTGTGATGGAGTGAGGCTATTTGTCAGCGGATTGACGGAACTCCCGCTGTTCTCAGTGGCGGCCTGATCCAGAATTACGGCTGGCGTGATCTCCTTCACGCTCGCGAATACAGCCGTAAAGCCCGTGAACGGAATGGAAAACGTCTGTGAGCCCGATGCACAGCTCAAAACACGTAAGTATTCAAAATGAGCGGTCGTGACGTCCTGAACTACAGTGCTTCCCAGGGAATTCGTCGGCGTTCCAAAGGTGCCACCACCTGTAGCCCATACATCAACGATGAGCGTATCGCCAGCAGTCGCTGGAATGATGGAGTTGGAAGTAAGCGGACTGGTACCACTAACATCGATGGTCGTGCTTTTGACCCACGACGGAGTGACCGCCTGCGCCAAAGATGAGGCAATAAGGGCTAATGTGAAGAGTAGAATTCTCATTGGATTTTATATCCTGCCGTCCCGATGAGCGATGGATAGCCACTATAGGTCGTGTTCAAATCTCCCACCTGCTGTCCAACGCCATTGCAGCCGGTCGAGGTGATATTCACGCAAATGATGTTACCACCAGTGTTATCGATGAGATTAGCAAAGCCGCCGGTCCCGTTGGTGATGGTGCCTGCCGTTGGAGGAAGTGGCGTGTAGGTGCTGCTCACGGCATTCGCGGAAAAGAAGAAACGATAAGTTGAGATCGAGGTGCTCGTGGAAGGCGGCGAAGTCGCTGACGTGCTAGCGCCGGTGTCGGTATAGGTAACCGTCGAGCCGCTGCCGATTGTCGCAAGAAACTGTTCCGCGCCAGCCGTGGTGCTGCGGTAGATGTTGTAGCCGGTGGCACCGGGCTCCTGATCCCAAGTAAGCACGGCGGAGCCGTTGCTTGGTAGAATGGTGATGTTGATCTGATTGCTGTCCCCGGCCCCCTGACCGCCCGAGGCGCTCCCGAAAGCTCCCGCTGGTCGCGGTGGATTCTCCAGTTATCCCGAGAGAGGTCATCTTATAGAAATATTCAGTTCCAGAAACGAGAGAGCCTCCGGAGGCAGAAGAAATGCCAGTGATCCAGGGGCCACCGAGATTGGTCTGTGACTGGCCGACTTTAAGCCCTTGGCCACTTGTCGAAATGATCGTATTGCGGTATGCGGCCATATTGAGCCATGTGTATGGCGTTCCTGCGAAGTTGAATTGGAACTGATTTATATTGATTCCAATGTTATAAGCCGACTCGTCATTACCGCTTCCGGACCATTGGTTCTGGCCGTAGTCGAAGGCATGCGGCGCATTAGCAACATTGGCCAAATTCTCCCTCATTTCGCTATTTTCGACATCGCTTTTGAAGTAGAACACTGCATCAAGATTGGTGCTTGGGCTATTCTCTACGCTGCGTTGGATGAGGGCGTGGGAAAACGAGTAGATATCAGCGAAACCATAATTGTTGCCTACAGCGTTGGACTCTCGGCCTGTCTCGCAAGAATCGGTGACGAAAAGATAATTCCTGGGATTTTGAATGCCGCCGGAATAGAGCATCGACATATTGCCGCTGGTGCCAGTACCATATCCGGAATTAGCCCAGCAGAACTGATCGAAGGTCAGACGATTTGAATTAGCGCCACCAAGAACAATAAGTTGATCTACTGCCCCAGTGTTATAATCGTTGGCTGTAATATTCTCCGTGTACCAGTCGGAAGCGTGAGTGCCGAGCTGAATGAGATGCGGGAGAGTCGACGCGTTCCCTTGCGAGGCATCAAGCGTTATCGTCTGGCCGAGGAATCCCAATGAGGGCATTTGGCTTCCTGGCCGCATACGCCTCAAAGCCGTTTGTTCCGGTGTCTCCATCGACGTAATCCGGCAGATTGGTGGCGCCCGTGTACGAGCCTCCAAAGACATAGCAAATCGCTCCAGGAAAGCTGGTGGCCGCGAACGTCGAACCAAAGGCCGTAGCGAAAGTACATGGCGAGTTGTACGTGCAGCTTGAGCCGCTCCCGGTCGTTGAGACGAAGACAGCGCCCTGCCCTGCGGCTCCGGTGACAGACTCGGGTCCAGCGCTTCCAGTGGCCGCAGTCGATAGAGCGTATGTTCCGGTTCCTCCAGTACCCGTGAGGTCAAACGCAACGTAGGTACCGGCTGGGATATCCGTTCCGGTGATGACCATTCCTGGCGTGACGGTACCAGAGCCCACGGTATTGACCGTGATCGTGCTGGAGCCGTTGACCGTCGCAGTGCCGGAAAAGGTGCTGGTCGAATATCGACCGACCGTCCACAATGCCCATGACATGTCGATGGTGTTGTGCTGCTGGTCAGTGACTGCGACCTCAACCTCGCCGTTCCAACTGGATGATGGAGTCCAAGAGAGGCGCCCATATTGGACATTCTGGAATGTTGTATAGATTGGCTGCTCAATCGTCATCCCTGGAGGGCCTGAGATGAGCGTGAACACATATGGGTAAGCCCCGAACTCAGCTCCTAGGGCAATATCATAAGGCTCGCCGATATACGCTTGATGTTCCCGCGCGGTGGCGCTCGTGACGCTATCAGCCAACGGGAAGATCGGGATAACGCTCGAAGAGATCGGCGAGACGATCCAGTGGCCGACAGGAAAAAAGCCGGACTGCTGTCGGGGGGCCTACGCTACCTAAGCCGCGTCGCGCCTGCGCGACTGGCGAGAGTATCCCGAGCGCTGCGATGAGTGCGAGTGCGAAGGCGCCGAGTTGGCGTCTGCTTACCATTACGGCAACACCCTGACCTGCCAAACGCTAGCCGTCGGCGTCCCCGCCACCGTAGCGCAAACTCCGATCGTGACCGTATTCGCCGCGCTCACGTACGGAACAAGTTCATAGAATCCCTGCCCCGGAGTCGTCTCTGGCGTCGCAACTACGGCATTGCTTGTTGTAGCGCCCGTCATCGTGACAGTCGTCGTGCTGCAGGTACCAGCCGTGAGCGCGCTACCACCGATGGATGAACTGGTCGCCTGTAGAATGGATGCGGTCGAGCACGCGGTGATCTGACTAGATCCGTTCGTGCAGTTAGCACTGGAATTGGCCGGTATCGTCGCTCCATTGACTCCAGTGACTGTTGCATTGGCCGATCCCGCCGCCTTTGATACGTCTCCTGAAATTGCCGCCGATTGCGCGGCGGTCACATACTGCTCAGGCCCTACGGTCGTACCGGTGGAAGGATAGATCGCAAGATAACCGGATGTGCCCGTGGTGACCGTGCCGGAACTACTGCAGCCGACACAGCTCGCCACGGTGAGCACGCCGGAATAACTCAGTGAGGCGATCGATGAGCCTCCATTGACATGGAAGTCAAAGAAGTTGCCGAGGTATCCAGACGGGGCATTGGCGCCTACTTCCGTTCCGTAGATGCTCCAGGTGCTCGGAGAGGCCCCGGCATTCAAATAGAGCAATGGATCGGTGGTTGTTCCCGTACCTCCGCTATAAGGAACACCGCTCCATGTGTAGGCTGGTGTCGAAGCGGCTCCGGCGGTACTTTGAACGAGTGCGGCAGTATTCGTACACAGCACCGACGGCGTTATAGGGAACGCTCGTCGTAGTCGCGCAGGCGATGATCTGATTCGACCCGTTCGTGCAATTGGCCGCTGAATTTGCCGGAAGCGTGGCGCCATTGATCCGTGTCACGGTGGCAGTAGCAGAGCCAGCCGCTTTCGTCACATCCCCAGAGATTGCGGCAATATTGCGCGGCCGTGATGTACTGCTCTCCACCGACTGTCGTGTGCCGGTTGAGGGATAAGTGGCGACATAGCCAGACGCGCTCCGGAATTGACCGTACCGGAGCCGCCCCCGCCTGCGAGCGCGGTACAACCAATGACCCGCCAATTGGTACCGTCGAAATTGACACCGCACTGTGGTATTAGCCGCCATCGAGATCGAACTATTGTTCCCGATTGCAACAGAACTGCCATTGGATGACCGAAGCCCCGTAACCGTAGGGAACGGTGAAATCGATCTGACAACCGTCGAATGTCGCAGCCGCCGGGAAGTGTGACGGTTACCCCACCAGAGGCTTCAAAGGGGCCGCCGCTCACCGCAGAGTGCGGTTGTGACTGTGAGAGTGGATGCGGTGATGGGAGTTGCGACAGGCTCGCTGGCCGTGAGATTTCCACCCGAGACGGACCAGCCGGAAGGAAGCACTGCGCCACCACAAGTACCGCTATTGTCGTACTGAAGCTGGCCGCTAGAACCGCAAGGCGCTGCCGTGGGAGACCAAGGTCTCAGGCAGATCCGGTCCATTCCAGCCAGCCAGTGGCGAGCGAGGGGAAGCTGATTATTGAGGAGCTGGTCGGAGTCGAAATGGCCTGAGCCGTAGCCGATGGTTCTACCCGCTGAGAGCGATGCACTCGCCCCGGTCGCGAGCAGAACGTACCCGCTGACGCCGGGACAGTGCTCCCATTGGCGCTCGCGCAGGCGCTCAGGCTCGTCAGCGTCGAATTGGACGTGGCCGTAACATTGCCGGCCGTGCCGGTCGTGTTCTGATTGAGCGTGGAGACGAAGTTCGCCGGTATCGGATTACAAGCGCTGTAGCCGTACACCAGCTCGAGGAGGTATAGGGGGATGCCGTGGGTGCGTTTTGCTGTGGCGAGAGAGCCGAGGCCCGTAATCTGCGTGTACGGGATCGTGGGAAGATAGCCCAGCCCTACCGTGCCACTGGTGATCTCACTTCCAGAGATACTTTTATTCGTGAGCGTCTGAGTCCCGGTCGTGGTGACGCATCGGGATTCCGCCTGAAGTCATACAGGTGATATCCGGGGTCCGGAAAATGCGCAGTCACCACCAAGAGTGAAACCGCCGAAGGTGCCGGAGTTATTTAGCTGAAGCTGCCCATTGGAGCCGCCAGGAGTTCCGCCGCCAGTTCCGGTAATTGTGTAATTGGGCCAGGTGCCCGTAATCGTGATATTGGCGCCACCGGTCAGAACTGGCGTTGTGGTTCCGTTGCCGCCATTGGCGATCGAGAGCGGAAATACGAGTCCATTCGGTATCCCAAGATACTGGCCGATCTGCGCGGGAGTGATATTGACGGTGTTACTGTTCTGATCCCCGAGCAAGCGCTCAGCTCCGCCCAGCATTGCGGCATTGGGGAAGCTTCCGACTTCCGAGCCACCGGTGAGCGTCGCGCCGTAGGTCGTGCCAAATCGAGGCGCGGCTTTGGAGACGATTGCGCCAGTTGAGGATGTAATTTCCTGGGCGGCGCTGTAGAGAGTCTCCGTTTTCTTGGCATGCGGGAATGTCGCGCAGCCGCATAGGAGCGCGGCGGCGATGATCGCCGTGTATCGAATCAAACGCATGAATTAAATCCCCGTTAGGAGACGCGCACGCAATCCAAGAATTTCTGATCGCATGGCAAAGGCTTGAATGCCTTCAGTGCCGCGAGATCCATGAGTGCCGCGTATGAAATGACGTGGTGCTGGGCTGCTAGGCCGCCCACGAGCTTGAAGTCGATAGCAGAGAGCGTCTTGACGTTCGGCACGGTTCTGAATAGCCAAACCAAAAAGGAAGACGCGGAACGAGGTCGGCTCCGTTGCGATACATCACATGATCCGGTACGGCAGCACCAAATGCCTTGCAGAAGGTACGATCGCCTGGATGTGGAGAGGCAACGAATACGCCCCGCACCTTCACGCCGGCTGCAGTGCGAGTTCGAGACTCACGTATGTTGCTACCGCAGCCCCGAGTGAATGGCCCACTACCGTGATCGGCCCATCCTTTGCGATATTCTCGAGAGGCTTGCCGTCAAGTCGCATGGAGGCTGCAACACTCCAAAAGCCTGATTCAACTTTGCCGGCGATTGGTGAGGCGTCCTTGGCGCAAAAGTCCATCGATCGCCCATTCCGCACAGCGCTGGGTACCGCGGATCGCAAGGACTCTTTGGCCGCCCTGAGATCGCAGGAGCCAGCCATAGAACACCTTGCGCGCGCCGAGCTTGTATTTGCCGATTCGGATCGGAGCATCCACCGCAGTCAGCGTGCCGAGGACGGTCCACTTGGGCGAGAGGCGCGGATCGGGTAGCTTGCCACCGTTCATGCAGAACGCGTCCTCGGCGTAAAGCGCGAGGAAGGCGAGTTCTGTATCGGTCGCCACGGACTCAGGTGGCGGCTCAGGAGCGATGCTCGGTGTGGGCGCAATCGTTCCAGAGAGGCATCGCTTGGCAGCCTCTGAGATGATTGTGGAGCTGACCAAGGCCGCCCGCGGGGCAGCCTTGACCTGCTTGGCGTGACGGGGCTTGCGGGTGGTCATGGGGCCATCCTCAGGGCTGCCATCTGGCTCTCCCAGACCGAAAGCGGAATCCCGTACGGCGTGTTGCCGGTTTTCTCAACGAAGGTATCGGAGATGACGACGTACGCCTCGTCCATATAGGTGCTGACGAACCGAGGCGTCATTTGGTAATCCGTCGATCCCCACGACTCTGCCTCGCGGTTGCCATTCGCCAGATACCCGCCGCTCACCGTGCAGTGGCCGCCGACGCTCGTCGTATCGGCTCCGGTGTCCCAGATTGACCCGGGCGTCTGCTGCTGCTCCACGAATGCCGGCACGTTCCAGCCGGTATAGAGACCGGCGCTCTCGGCCGTGCCGAGATTCATGTCCGCGACGTTGAGCGGATCGACCTCGAAATAAGCGAGGATCTTGTGCCGGGTCCCGTCGGCAAGCGGAATGCCTGTTTTCAGCCAGTAAGCGAGCAAATCCTGGAGCGCTGTTCCCTGGTCGGTCGGGTTGCTGCCCGAAGGACCTGCGTTCGGATCAAAGCCCGTGACCTCCGAATAGAGCTGTAGTGCCTGGGCGGTTCCGGCATTGGGCATCGTGCCCGTGGCATTCCATTGCCAAAGCTGCAGGAGGTGATACGCGCCAGCGCACGCGCAGTCGCCCCAACTCGTTGTTTCCGAGCATTCCGATAGGGGGCAATTTCGAGTAGTAATCCTCAGAAGGGGGCGCCTGCGGAAGTGCGGGCAACATATACCGCAGCGCCGAAAAGTGCGGCACGCGAGGATCGAACTTCCGTGGGAGGCGCCCGTACTTCATGGGTTTACTTCCCCGCCTCTTTCGCCGCGGCAGCAGCCTGTGCGGCCTGGAGAGCCGTGAGCCATGCGCTTAGCTTGCTGTTGACGGTTGCGCCGAGCGCGCCAGCCTCGGCAATCGCGAGGGCCGGTCCTTGAAGCTCAACGGTTCCCAGAAGCACCTGGGCGGCACCGGGAACCTTCACGGCCCACTGGGTCGGGTCGGTACCCAAGTTGGTGAAGAACGTCTGCAGGGCCTCGACGATCTGGATGGCCGTCGGAATCGCGGCCTGCTCGAACGGGGAAACGGGCGATGGAGTGCTCATGGAATTACCTTGGCCGCATTCGGCGGCTGTATTGATGGAAAAAAACTTTGATGCGCCACTGTCGCTACGATGCCGGCGATCAGGATGGCTTTGGATGCCTGTGAGGAAAGATCATCGACGCCCTGTAGGGCGACCGACAGCATGGAAACGAACGCGAACACGCGATCTCCGTTTGCCTGAAACCACTGCCAGAAATTCACGGTGAAACCTCGCTATGGCGCCCGCCAATCAGCGCCGGGTACGTAAGAGACGGGGTCGGGCGGGGCGATGGATGTGAGCGCGTCGAGGAAACATCCGAGCATGTAAAGCCTTCCGCGCCACTCGTAGATGATGTCGCAGTGAAGCAGAAAGCACTGACAGCCCGCGCATTTCTTGCCGCGCGGATCGCCGACGAAGAGGAGATAGGCGGCCATGCATCAGCAGCTCGCCATGCGCCCAGCGCGCACCCAGCCGTGCCATGATCCAACGGCGTTTATGCTTGGGGTGAGAGTCGGCTTGTCCTCATTGCCATCCCAGTCCCAGTAGCGGCCGCCATTTAGGCCGGCGGTGATAACCGGGCGCAGCGGAATAATGCAGACGGTCTGACCCGGCAACATTCCCGTGAAGAATCTCTGGCCCTGGCCGTCGATGCCGAAGTAATACTCGCCGATGGCGAGATCCCATACGCTTTCGGGCCGTTCGGCGCGGTGGCGCATATCGCATGACTCGGTGTTTAAGCCTTCATCTCCTGGCATAATTCCGTAGCGGAACAAACCGTCCTCTTTCATAGGCGGCCATGTCACGGCCCCTCTCCCGAGGATTCCTCGGCAGCTGCTGCCTCGATATCCAGTTGCAATTGCGCGCTCAGGCGCCAGATGGCTTTGGCTAGATGATATTGACCGTCAGTGTCTACTTTCGTGCCGCGCCCGTAATCGAACATGTGGCGAAATGCCGTGTTGAGCTGGTCGGTAGACTTCTCACGCGCCCAATGTAGCGGCTCGCCAGGATTATGCTGGCGGTTTCCCACAATAGAGACGTTGGCGACCGCCAAGAACGTGTCAGGGAAGTACTCCATCAGGAACGTCCACAGCGGAAGTTCCTTGCGCGCTTTGTCTTCCGTCGGCAGGCTCATTTCGTGTTCCCGAATTTCAGACCATTGAAATATCGCCTGATGACGAAACTCCGGCAGAGCGATACTCCGGTGAACAGAACTCCGATTATGAAGTCCTTACCGAGGGTGAGAGTGTGGAAACCGAACAGCGGCAGAATCAGGAGATTCATACAGAAGTTCAGGCTAAAACCTATCCCGATGTTAGCCCACGATTCTATGAAGGAGCCAAGACGGGTCTGGCTCATAGCCGATATCTCCCGTCAACCATCACGATCAACTGCCGCTTGCCATCCGCGTGTAGCAGGCCGTGGCAATTCAACCAAGAATTTGCGCCATGGTTGTACTCGAGCCGCAGGAGCGTCGAAGTACCAGTCTGATAGCAACCTTCATCAATCCCGGGCGAGTGACTGTGGAAGATGATCGAGCGAGTTCCGATGCGACGCAGATTCTTGATGCTACCGCGCGCGCCGTTTGGACCCATGTCGCCATGCATGCCCATCTCAACGCCCGCGAGTGAGAATGACTCGTCGAGATCCAGCACGCGTGAATTTGGTACTTTCGCCGCTCGGAACCAGTGCGCAAACGGATCGGGATAAACCGTGCCAGCACGCCCGGTCTTGGCGCCACGGCGCATGACGAGCGCCGTCTCTAGGTAGAACTCGCTATTGAGCGGGTCGCGCTTCCAGTCGGTCTTGTTGATCCAGCGGCGTAGGAAATCGTTATGGTTCGACGCCTGCACCACGGACGTAATCCCATCCGGCGTATTCGCGCGCACGAACTCAATGGCGCGATTCACCTCGGCACGAACATCACCGCGGGAGCTGTCATGCTTACCGGCCGCGATGAACGGGTCGCCTTCGTGGTGCGGGTTGCAGCTATAACCATCCAGAAGATCCGCCCAAACGAGATGTTCTGGATTCAGCGACTCGACGATACCGCCCTTTCCGAAGGTGGCTTTCTCAACGTCCGGACAAATCGAATCGACGTGCGTATCGCCCATCGCGAGTGCTAAGGGCCTAGGAGCCTTACTCGCACCGTTTGCGCTATAGCGGGTGCCGAGGTCCGTGCACGTTCCGGAGCCCACATCAAAGTGAAGGTGTCTCAGGTAAAAGCGCGGTCCGTCAAGTTCGACGAGTACGGCGGAAAGTGAATGGTGGAATTCGCCTATGCGTCCGTCTCGCGAGTCGGTGTAGTTCGCAACCGTACAAGCCCCGGTCGTCGTCAGGATCTTGGCCATCCTCGATTGAGGGGCGGGGACGGTTTTGAACTGAAGCTTGGTATGTCCAATGATCCCTGAGCTGGCGTGCGACAGCGCCTCGGCGCCGGTCAATGGACTTGAGGCGGTGGGTTGGATCTTGATGTCACCCAGCACCGAGAGCTTCTTGTGAAGCGCGTGGCGTCGATTCCAAAGGAGTTCCCGAATCTCTGGCGCCCAATACTCCGCGTTCTGCTGGGAACCTGACCATTGGCTCGTCGGGTTCTTGTACCGGATCGGAATGACGAGAATCTCAGCTTTCAGGGACTTCGCCGCAGTGAGAAGCGCGCCCCACCACTTCGCATGAACTGGGGTCGCGTTCTGCGCGGCCGTGATGATGAAGCGCCTGCAGTCCCTCGGAAGGTCGCGCCCGAAATCCTGCGTCGGAGAATGAATGACGAAGGTCGGGTCATGCTTAACCTTGAAATCTACAAGGGACTTGGGGCCGTTCATCTGACTTTGGCCGCTACCTTAGTCGAGGCGAACCAGACCTTTTTCGCATTGCGACCCGAGGTTTCAATCACATGCTCTGCGAACTGCTCGCGAAACATCCCAAGATCGGTCTGGCTGATCCCGGCGCGCTTCATGAACTCGCCTTCATAGAGCCAGTTCTCGGGATGCTCTACCTCCATGTCAGCCAGCGCCTTTTTGATCCTTGCGGGCACGATCACGTTTTTATCGTGCGCCGCGCGAAAGTCGGCGAGGGTCTTACCTGTAGGCTTTGGCGTGCTCATTCAGATTGCCTCGTAGTAACCTTTATGCCATCGCGTTTTCGATTAGCCGCAGTGCGCTTCGTGTCTACCCGATATCGGACCATGACCTTTCCGTCTTCCAACTTGTAATCGACGCGATGAGACAGACCGCAATCGCAGCAGTCCTCATGCGTATAGCCGTGGCCGAGCGCGTACCACGAGCCGTCATTTACTTGGACGGTTATGTTGCTCATCAGATAATGCTGTCGCCATTGGGCAGAGTCGTGGCCGTGGGCAGCGGCGGCACGGGAACGCAGTAGATCAGGAGTGATGCGCCGGGCGGGATGGCGTCTGGATTCGAGTCAATTACAGCGCGCGCGTCATGTTGGCAGGCCGAAAGATCAGCCACGCTATGCAGCATCTCAGCGCCGATATATTGGCCGTGCGCGCTGAAGTCGGTTGCGAAAAGCACCCAACCGGTTGGGGGGCGAGCCGTTGGCTGCGCGATCACAGCCCCGCGTGGTCCCACTGGACCACGGAACATGACGTGCTCGCAGGTGAACTGGGAAATGAAGCCTGGCGGGTTGTACTGGCGGGCCTTGGCCTGATACATGAGTTCGCTGTTCAAGCAATCCTGCTCTTTGAATGTCGGTCCATAGGAAACCGCATGCACAAGGACGCCTTTCGCGTCGTGCTCGAATTCGAGGACGAAAAAGGCTTCGGTCATGAAGCTGTGCGACGTAGAGACAACCGCGACAGGCTTGGCGCAACCGAATAGTCCGAGAGCGATGAGAATGGCTAAAAGCTTGTTCATGCCCACACCTTTGCCGCGAGCGATGCGGCAAGTTGACGAGTGACCCAGCCTTTGCCGTCAATCGGCCAGCGCTGGGACTGGGAGAAGCGAACGAAACATTGGCCGAAGAACTCTTCTAGAAACTCATCGCGCTTGCTGACAGTGGTTGTCGCGGCGGCGATAGACTGCGGCCCGATATGCCCATCTGCTGGTACAACGAGCGCGCGCTGTAAGGCGAATACAGCCTGTACTGGACCCTCAAGCACGGAGAACGCCATCAGAGGTATTGATAGATAGTCAGGCAACGACGATGCGTTCTCTGGCCAATATCCCTTGACAAAGATTGGCGCCGCCTTCTCTGGCGTCATGCTGCGGATCTGAGTCTCGGTGAACTCCGGGTGGTAGTGAATCGAAATTCCGCAGCAGGATAACCAGGGATCGCTGGTTACTTCTGGCCCTTCCCAGTTGGCCACCCAAAGTGCCGCAGTCTCAGCGCTCACGGCATCACCAGCGACTTGCCGTTGGAGCGGCGGAGAAGCTCTAAAAATTGAACGTCCTTCCAGAGAAGGAAATCTCTACGGAAGTCCGTCGGCGCTGATACTTCTACCGTCGTTTTGTATTTAGCTAGCACCTGGCGCTCACCTTCGACAACGCCCATGCGGACCTTCCAGACGTCGCCTATATGGATCTGATCGGCTGTCACCGATGCCACCAATGGATGACTTCGGCGATGCCGGCGCCAAGGGATGCCGCAACACTTCCCACTGCCAGAAGCATCTTGACGCCGCCCTTATTGGTCGCGAGCATCAGCTTGATTTCCGTGATGTCCTTTCTGGCATCGGCGAGTTCGTCACGCAGGCTTGAGACATCGGACTTTAGAGTTCGGATAGCCTCCTTCTGTTCGCCTCTTTCCTGCGCCCATTCGATATCCCGTGGCACTTCGGCATCTCCAATTGCTTCTTGATCTTCGGATCGTTTCCGCGGACTCATGGCTACCACCCCACCACGATGTAATTGATAGTGATATTGGCCGTATAGCTCTCAATCACGTTGTGCGCGCCGTAGGTGATTGAGTCGGCTGTCGCCGAGATGCGGTTGTAAACTACAGAGCCGAGACCGCCGTTGGAGTCAAGTGCCTCTGAGCTGAACCAGAGAGGACCATGCGGGAACGGCTGGTAGAAATCCCCAGTTGCTTCCGCCGTAGCGCCAGAGGCAATGCTTCCAAGTGCAACCGAGCCGCCTTGCACGATCCAGCCGTTGGAAAGCGCCATGTAGCCGGGGTTTGTGAGGGAGAAGCCGGCGATGACACCAGCCGCGGCAGTATTCGCGGCATTGGTTGCAAAGGCCGTTGAGGAGACTTGAGTGTTATTGGTGCCAGCAGTTGCGGTGGGGGTGGTGGGCGTACCTGTGAGAGCCGCATTGGCAAGGATCGCGGCCACATACTGAGTGACGGCGCTTTGCGGCACCTGAGCGTTTGAGACCTGGCCTGAAAGCTGCGAGAAGTTTGAGAAAATCACGCCTTCCAACTGAAAGGCGGTGCCGTTCCAGAACGTCTCGTAGATGACATTGGCTACGACTGTACCGGATGTCAGCGCCGCGCCTCCTGGCAGCACGAGCGATACCGCCCCTGCTCCATCATTGAATGTGCTGGCTCCCGTATTGGTATGCGCCGCCTTCCACCGGATCGGCATTCCGGTTACGTGAGCCGAAAGAGCGGGGCTTAGCGTTACCACATAGGCGTTTGCCGAGCCGGTATCGATTGCGTAGTTTCCTGACTGCGCTTGAAGATCATCGAACTGCACGAGCTGCTGCAGCATCTCGGCAAGGTTTAAGATCGCGAACGTATCCCCGGCATTCCATGAAGTGGTGGTCGGAGTGATCGTCATTGTGTCCGTGGAGCGGGCGGTACAGGTGACGACTTCACGAGTATTTGGAATGGTTGCGCTCACCAAGGTTGCGAGGAACTTAGTTCCCGTCGAGGGATTGGGCGAGGGGAAAAGAGCACCGGTTCCAGCCGTGACAGTCGCGCTCGTCGCGCCCGAGGAAATCCCCGTCACGAGCGCCGTCGTTGCGACATCAGAAACTAGATATTTGGCCATTAGCTTTGATAGAAATAGTAGAAGGATATGATGCCGCCCCCGCCGCTTTCACCGCTCCCGGGTCCAAGGCCGCCAAGGCCGCCATTGCCGTAGCCGGAGATGTATTCGCCCGCAAGCGCGGCGCCACCAGCTCCAGCGTGATTTTCAGATCCGGCCGCGCCAGTGTTGAACGGCGTGTTGGCCTGATTGCCTCCAGACGGATTGTTGCCGGTGTTACCACCAGGAGCGGTCATCGTAGTGATGGCAAGAGAACCGGAAGAGACTGTCGATGTAGTGCCGTATCCGGGGGCGCCATAATTAGGCCCCGGGCCTCCAGCACCAGGCGTGCCATTCACATACACCAACGTCTTGCCGGCCGCGCAGGAATACTGCGAGCGACAGTAGGTTCCTGAATCACCACCTTCACCGCCAAAACTTTCGCGCAGTCCTTCGTTGAAGTAACCGCCCTCTCCGCCTCCTCCTGGGCTTGCGATTTCAATGATGACGGCGTTGTATCCGCCACCGGGAACGGTCTCAGTTCCACTTCCAGAGGTATAGGTGTGCTGTACAGGATTCGCGACGCAGGTGATCGAGACCGAGACGGAGACTGTCGTCTGCTGTCCGTACCCATCCGTGACCGTGCAGCGCGCGATACCGGTATAGGTATTGCCTTGCGTCATCCCGGAGCCGGTGAAGCTCGTCGCGCGTAGCGATGGAGAGTTGATCGCGATATGCGAGCCGCCGGAGATCCAGCTCCAAGAGTACGTGTAGCTTCCCGATCCACCGCTTGCGGTGACCGTCGAGACGCCAGTGGTCTGGGTCGTCGCCGTGCCGCCAGAGGACTGCGAGCTCGGGGAGACGGAAGCTGTGACCGCAGAGGCCCGGGTGATCGAAACGCTACAGGTGACCTGAGCCTGCTGGCCGACCGAATCGGTGATGGTGCAGACCGCGACACCCGTTGCGGTCGTATTGAGCGCGAGACTTGCGCTGAAAGCCGTCGTCGCCGAGGTGCGGGAATCAATCGTGATACCCGCCCCACCCGATGCCCAAGCCCAGGAGTACGTGTACGGGGTAATGCCGCCCGAGGCCGAAACGGTCGTCGTTGCGGTCGTTTCGGAGGCGGAAGAACTCAGCACCGTGAGCGACGTCGGGGTAGTCGAGGCTGAAACCGGGGTGGCCCGAGTGATCGACACCGGGACCGCGCAGGTCGTCGTCTGGCCATAGGCGTCCGTGACCGTACAAAGCGCCGTGCCGGAATCCGTCCCGCCCGTCGAAAGTCCAATGGCCGTGAAGGTCGTCGCCGAAGTCGAGGGCGAATCAATGCTGATGTCCGTGCCGCCCGAGGACCACGTCCAGACGAAGTGATAAGGCCCGGCGCCGCCTGTGACGGATACCAGCACCTGGGCGCTGGTGACGTTGCTGGAGGCCCCTGCGGCGCTAATGGAGGTCGGAGCGGGGGTCGCAGAGGGTGCCGAGACTCTTTCAAGACTGACGTTCACCGACCAAGTAGCGGTATCACTCGTTGAGGTATCGGTGACCGTGCATTGCGCAACCCCGGTCTTGGAGCCGCCCGCAGTCAGGGTCGTAGTCGAGAACGTCGTCGAATCAGCAGTGGGAGAGGTGATCGTGATTCCAGAACCACCTGAGATGAAGGCCCACGCATAGGTGTACGAGCCCGATCCGCCCAAAGCCGAAACGGTCGCGGGACCTGTGGTCTCGGAAGCACTTGCGCCCGTGACGCTGAGAGAGACCGGAGAGCCCAGAGCCGTCAGGCTCGTGTCGATATTGACGACGTAGGTGTATTCGAGCGGCTTCTCCAGTACCCAATTGGAGACCGAGACATCCGGAGTTCCGGGAGCTAGAAACAGCGCCTGAAAGGTCTGCAGGATATTCGGCGTCAACTGTGTGAGAGCCGAGAGCACCAACTGATTGAGCGTTACCGTGCAGGTTTGACCGGAAAGGGCCGTGCTCGCAGTCGGGATCGTTCCCGACGTAGCTCCAGTCGTCGTCGTGAATGAGAAGCTGGTCGCCGTGCCGGTCGTCGTGAAGTAAGAGGCTTCAGTACCCGTGGTCGTGCTGAACCAGACTTGGATTGCACTCGCGCCAGAAACGGCATCGAAATTGATCGTGATCTTATTCGTCGAACCTGATCCGGTTTCAATCGTCTGCTCGCTCGAAGGGAGCGTATGACCGAAACCATTGACAGCAACGATCTTGAAGTAGTAATGCGTCGCGGCCGGGAGAGAACCGCCAGTCGTTACGGTCGTTGGCGTTAGCTGAGTAGGCGCTGAAAGATAGCTCGTCGTGAACTGGACCGATATGCCGTAAGTGTTCTCACATCCGACGACAAAATCAGGATCTTCGACAAGAGACTGGCCATCAGAACTTGCCGTGTAGGGCTGCGGATCGATTCCATTCACCCCCACGAGAAAGCGCATGATCCGCCGCTTCAACCACCTTGGGCAGAATCGCTTCCCGTCTCCCTTGTAGAGATTCCAGGTCAGAATCCTCTGGAAGATATCGTCCGTGATATCGTAGAAAGTCTCGGTCGGGGCAACATAGGAATTGAGCGGGATCGTGTTAAGGGCCGTGGTGTTAAGAGGCCCTATCGCAGGAGTTCCCGCTGCTTCGATCGCACTGAAGTACGGCTGGCCGTAGAGTCCTGCCCCAACCCACTGAAGGAGTGAGCCGGTCAATCCTGGGTAATAGGCAAGACTCGCGGAATTGAACCAGTCGAGATAGTCTTGACTTGCGGCATTGAACATGCCAAAGAAAAGGCTGACGTCATAGTCATCCGCGTACTCCTTAAAAGGGTACGCGTTGATCGTCTCGGTGAGCACGCTATCCCTGCGTGATCGTAATCGCAATAGTGGCTACCGCCCAGGAGCTTTCGGGATCGCCCTCGATGAGCCATGTTCCGGCCGTGGGACTGATCGGCGAGCCGCCTACTTCGACCGTCCAATCAAGGGCTGAGATGAGCGAGGAATCGAGTACGTCCGCCACATCATCGGTGAAGATGGTATTGAGTTCGCCTTCGTTGATGTCCTGACCAATGGCAAGATTATTGATGTAGCTCGCGAGATCGGTCTGGACCAAGCCGGGGATGGCTGCTCCGCCCGTGAAGCTCGTGAGCGTCGTGTTCCAGGTGAGTTCCAGCGCAGAGAGTGTCTGGACGGGTGCTTGGACGAAAAGGACTGAATATGTGTCCGGATAGTCGTAAAGCGAGACGGTGACGTTGCGGGCATTGTTGACCGCCGAGCCTTGAAGAAGTCCGACATTGCCGACCGCCATGAAGATGGCATAGGCGATCTGGTAAACATCCGCTCCACCCCCGACACAGATGCGAAGGCCGCCTGAGGCTTGCTGGACGCTAATGAGATTAGAGGACGCACCGAGAATGGCGCCGATGAAAGTTTTGATGAGTCGAGGACCAGAGGTGCAGGCCGCGAGTCCCGCCGTAAGTACGCGGGAGCGAAACGAGCCCCAGGTCTCTGCTGAGCCTGCCGGAGTTCCCGCTAGAGCATTCGTGATCGAGGTGATGGAGATGGTCGAAGGAACGGAACTAACGGCAGTAAAGGCGGTGTCTGCAGAAATCGACCAAGAGCCGGACTGAATCGCGACCGCGGTCATCGTGCCGGAATAGCCGCTTGAGCCGATAACCCCGCCTACCTGGATTTGGTAGACGTAGGTCCCGTCGGTAATTTGAAAGCCATTCGGGATCACCCAGCCGACGTTGGCCGACTGAAAGATGACATTGACTGAGGTATTGGTCGCAAGGCCCGGGGCGGACTGCCCTATATATAGCGTGCCGAGCTGTCCGAGCGCGAAGGTATTGCAGCCGTAGGGGGTGAGCGAGTTCACCGCCCCCACCTTCGCCTGGTCCATGACAGAGAGCGCCCCGACGGTTGTCCCGGTCATATCCGAGATCATCGACCCCGGCAAGTTCTGCGTGATGCCGGGGGAATTGGCGAGTGCATTCGCCTTAACTTGGGAGGTCAGGCTTTGCGTGGTCTGCGGCTGAAGGCCCTGCTGCGTCAAGACAACAGGGAAATTCCAGGTGAAGGTCGTCATACCGGGACGCTGGCGCCAAGTACCACGCCCTGATTGGTCATGACGGCCACGTTGTACACCGGGTCTCCGTTGTTATCGGTTGAGCGCTGGATCGTGAGAGAGGCGAAATAGGCGGCGAACTGCGACTGAAGCTGCGAGACGTAATAGTCGGGAGCCACGCCTTGCTGCACGGCTTCAATGGCCGGAATCCCGACGTTGGCCCAAAGTGGGTCTTCCGCGAGCCCGAGTTGCAGGCATTGGCAAAGGGTCGTCAGGTAAACGAGATCATTTGCCCCTGTTGACGAGGTGGAGACTTCCACCCATACCGCAGTCGGTGTTCCAATCGCGGGTTGCTGTCCTGAAGGGGTACCGCTCGGGAGAATCGGATTGCCAGCGGAGGAGACGATGCCAATATCTGAATCTGAGGCGATGGCACCCCAGATCCTCGCGTACGTACGCACTAGCTATCCAGCAATCGGAGCGCCGGAGTCTCCGGTAACAGGACCGCCGCCGCTCGGGGCAACATATGTTCCCGGCAAGTGCTCATGCGTCTCAGCCACGATACCCGTGCTCCAGGTGAATCCTGCGGAAGTGAATGTCCACGTCTTGCTTCCCACCTTGATCGTGACTCCGCTGGAATTGACCATAACTGAGGCGTTTGGCGATGAGCCGTCAATGTCTTGCAGGATGACCCCGGCCCCGGCGCCATAGATGACCGTCGCATCGGCGTTCGGTGATGCCGTCCATGCGGAATTGCCGCACGGCTCGAATACCAACGCGGACAGGTTCGCCGGTAATACCGAGAGGTCGGGTAGCGCGTTTCCCGGCCCAAGCCCAGTGACAATACTGATGTCAACCGAGTTCGGCCTGGCGGTGCCCTTGCAGCCCTTCTGAATCGGTATCCGTACATACTCAGAGCCGGCGATCGGCATCTGACATGACGGCAGTGCGGCTCCGGAAGTCGTGCAGTCGAATGCCACCGTGACAATTGCGCCATTGACAGCCGTCACATGACAGGGAAGCGCGTAGCCTCGCTGCTCAATTTCCTCGAGCGCGGCTCGCTGCGCAAGGAGCGGTAGCGTGCGGGAGAGTGGCGTGCGCTGATGGTTGGCCATTCGATCAACTCAACGATGGCACAAGACCAGAGGGCGGATTCTGATAGATAGCCTTATAGGTAGTGTTCCAACTCGCGGCATCGGGCGCCCTGAAATTGGCGAAATGGTGAATCTCGTTCACCGTAAAATTCCCGCTGAACGTCAAGCTGCTGGCCGCGGGTGAATTCGGATACGCCGCTGAAGGACTCGTCAATGCGTAGGGAAGCAAGATCCCTTTGGGAAACTGCACCGTGTCGCCGTAGTTGATGTCTCCGCGGAGAACTGTCGGGAAGATAATCGTATTGATGTCAATCCAAGTTGGTTGGCCGACCAAATCTTGGAATGCCAGCGGCACCGTCTTTGCGGGCACGAGTCCGGCGCCGTCAAAAGCGTAGATCGAATCACCTACTGTGATGAGGCTAACGCCTGGATATCCAGAGCCTTGGCTTTGTGCTCCGAGCTTCTCCGTGTACCGACTGAGCCATTTGGCAAACGCAAAGACATTCCGATAGCAGCCGGCCTGAGTGCTAGGCGCAGTCAGATTCGCAATGTTGATGTTCCGATCGTAAGTCGGAAATGCCTGCTGGAACGTTTGCTTGAGCGCCGATGCTAGACTGGCGCCTTTCGTCCAGTTGAAGATCAGCGATACGTTATTGTTCGTGGCGCCGAAACCGGGCTGAACGATGAGGTCCAACGTCTGCTCGGTGCCCTGCCAATTTCCGAACGCCTGATAAACCTGACCCTGAGCGATGACATTGGCTTGGGTAGGATTGGCGAGCGGCAAGCCCTTTGACATCCCGGCTCGCAGCACGAAGGAGTTGAACTTCGTACCAACGGGATTCAGGTTGGCCGCTTGTGTTAGGCATTTGATTCCCAGGCCCCAAACGCGAATCAGAGCATTGCCCTGCGGAGTGTGTAATGGCGCGACCGGAAGGTCAATCTCAATATTGAGCGCGTTAGGATTCGGCTGGCCGGCGAGAGCGGAAGATTGGTACGGCGTATAGAGGCTAGAAAACGTCGCGCCCTGACTCGCCGCGGTTGTCGTAAATCCCAAGCCATTGTTCTGGACCTGAAATACTTGACCGCTCGCTGTCGATATCTCCAACGAGTAATATCGCATTTACTGCCACTCGAAGACACCGCTCGAATAGCGGTACAGCAAAAATCCGCCGCCGAGAAACGCCACGAGATTGACGTTGAAACTCAGTTGCCCGATGAGCGGCTGATTGTCATCCGGATTGCCGAGCGCGTAGGTAAAGGCGCTCGGGCCTGTCGAGAGCACTTGCCATGCTCCATCGAAATCAGTTCCGGTCTGCGAGATATAGACGTTGGCCAATTGCCCGATCGGAACGTTGTGCGGCGCGTTCGTCACTGCGGTCGCCAATCCGCCACCTTGAGCAGACCAAGTGAGCGTCGCGCCGAGCTGCGGGCCGCTGGAAACTACCGCCGTACAGATGACGAGCGCGCCGGAGACCGAGTACAGATTCAGGTAATACCGCTGCTCAACCATGTTCCACGTCACGACAGCGGTGTACTGCATGCCGTTGATGGTCGGCTGAAACGTGAACGCCGAGAGCGTGCTTGGCGTGAACTGGACGGTCGTGCTCACTGGATGGTCGGCGGAGTCAACGAACCGGGAAGCGATGAAGGTCTACTGGCGCCCGTCGAAAAGGAGGGTTGGCCGGTGATCGTCTGACCACCATTGATGGCCTGATAGAGCGATCCTTGTGCGGCCTGTACCTGAGTCACCGTGAGCAACGGGAAGTAGAAGTCCATCTGAAAGAGTGCCTGCGCCTGTTTGATATCGCCAGTGGTCGTATCTGAGAAATTAAGCAGCACTCCAGGGGGATAGGTGTAAGCCGGCGTATAGACCGTGTACGTTCCACCCAAAGCCGCGTGCTGCTGCAGGCTTGAAACGAGGCTCGTGACGACGGCATTCTTATTGAGGTACGGAACCCCGTCCGAGGTCGCCGGCCACACCACTTCCATGGAGAAGTTGACCGGCATGGCGATCATGGCGTTTCCCGCGACAGCCTGATTCGCCATCGGGTAAGTCGCACATTCGTACTTCAAAAGCTGCCCGCCAGGAATGGGCCTGAACTTCAGCCACTTGATAACCTGGGACCCGGAAGCCGCGGTCAGCAGGTAAGTGAGCGCCATCACTCCACCCACGTTCGCAGATATGCCGTTCAGCAGATAGATGGGTGAGGTTTCATACTTCGCCGCGAACTGCATCGAATCGGAAGAGGCGCTCATCGGCTCGAGCCGAGCGCGCTTGCGACTTGAGGAACTACACCGCCCGGGGACTGATGGAACTTCACATCTATCGTGGGCTTGACCGCATTCCTTGCGGCGAGTGAGATCCCGCCGTTGAAATCAACGCCTATTCCTAGTTCGTGCCGGATCACTGCGCGCATGAGTTCAGCGAGTACCTTGGGATCAAGGAGATTCAAATGCTGGCCGGCCGATACGCCCAGCTCCTTGTCGATCGCGGCGATGTAGGCCGGGACATTGTTCCTATCCGATGCCGGGGCATACGTCGATACGATGGAGCCGACGGTATCAATGCCGCGCGAGCCGTAGAGCTCAAACTGGTTCGCTAGTGCCGATAGACCGCCTTGAATGGAAGTGAATTGCGCAAAGCCGCCGGGACCTGCGCTAGCGCCGGCCTGTCCTGCGAATTTGAGGTTTCCGGGATTATTGAGCAGCATGCCTACTGGGGCGTTTGGATTAGCGCCGCCGTGCCACCACTGCTCCTGAGCGGCCCAAAGTTTGTCCCACCAGCTAGAAGTTGAAGGCGTGGTATCGACACCGGGAAGTCCGTTGAGAAATTTCGCAGGCCCCCAATTCGGGGAAAACAGATTTATCAGATCATTAAGACTCTTCACGCCAGAAAGAAATTTTGGCGATTGAACATCAGCGGAAAAGTTATTAATGAGCGATGCGAGTGAATTGATTCCTTTCGCGATTCCTCCATTCTTATCAGTCGCCACCACATTGAGCAGATTCGCCAAAGAATTGGCGACATTGCTCAGTGGGCCGCTGAGACTTACCAGCGCATTGGCGAAGGAGGTCTGTACCTTCGCGCCAGCAACCTGCATTTTCATCCAGAATTCCGTCCATGCCTGGCTGGCTTTATCGCTGATGTTGAGATTGGCCTGCTGCGTCCGATAAGTTCCAAGGAGGTGACTAAACTCGGGTCCCTTCATGGACTGAAGCCGCCGCAAGTCCTCGACACTGATGCCCAGGGCACCCAAGCCGTATGCCGACTCGAACTGCCCGAGCATGGGCGTTGACATGCCGGCCACTCGTCCTCGAAGGGCCTGCAGGGTCGCGACCGCCACCTGAGAGGTGGACTGATTCGGATTGACGCCGAGGGCATAGAGCGGTCCCTGGGCGGCGTAATTCGTGACCGCGGTATTGATGCCGCCTAAGAACCCTTCAGGGCTTCCCAGGAGCCTCGCAAAGCTGATATCGAACGCCCGCTGCTGCCCGGTAGAGAGCCCCAAGCCCGAGGCGCTCTTACGCCAATTGAAGACGTTCTGGCCTAGGTCCCCGATGCCACCCAGGGTGAAGTAACCCAGGATACCGGCGACACCGGAGAGCAGCCCGGTCCATTTCAGGAGCGAGGTCGTAGCTCCAATGACGTTCTTCGCCGTGTGGCCGCTTGACTTCTCGATATCGGTCCAGAGGCCGGCAGAGTGCGTCAGGCTCTTTTCCTGATCCTCCCCGACGTCTTTGAGGTCCTGAACCGCCGAAAGGTGCTTGTCAGTGCTGTTGCCAAGCTTGGCAAATCCACCGGCCAACTTGGCATGTTCAGCGGAGATTTTCTTCCACAGATCCGGCTGCTTGCGAAGCGCCTCGGAGTAACGGTCAAATTCTTGGGTAAACTTTTCAAAGGCGGCGGTTTGTACCGATACGTCGATGATCGATCGCACGCTCACGATTAATAAAGCTCTGGATGTTGAATGATTCTATGAGCACAAAAAGTAGAAATTCCGCAACATGCAGCTATTTGTCTATAAGAGGAGCCGCCGGACCGTAACTCGCGCACCCTGCTTACAATCTCTGCACTGGTTGATTTTCTAGTATTGCGATTCTGTTCAATTCGAGTCGCCCATCGGCAATTTCCAGGTTCGTAATTACCGTCTTTATTAGGGTATCTATCAATCGAATGACCAACACTTGGTCGATCCCCCATGTCCTCCAAAAAGCACTCAAATGGATGCTTGCCGTCATCACCGAGGCGCCATCTGTCGCAAACGCTAGATTCCGCGTCCACCATAATTCAGCCACGCGTGATGTTTCGGATTTCTACAGCGGGAAATCATGCCGGCCCAGATGTCGTAAATCTTAGCTCTGGAATAGCCGTGTGAGACGCTATAGCCGTGCGGCTTGATGGGAAGTCCATTCCGATTTTGCAGGCACCCGCAGGAACGAGCGCTCTTGCGGCGTAACCGCCCCATGGGTTCGGTGACGGTACCTCCGCAATCGCATCTGCATAGCCATACAGAATCTCTCAAGGCGCCAGAATTCACGCGCTCAATTACAGTCAATTTACCGAATCTGTGTCCGCGTAAATCAGAAACAGTTGTGCCGTTCATGTGTGGCGCATTTTAGCGCTAAAGACCTGTTATGGCACGCGAGTTATGGAAACGGCTCCGATACGACGCCGCTGTGCGCCATGGGAATTTGGATTCGTCGAGGCGGGAGAAGAAGGCGGAGAAGCCTTCTCCTGCGATCCAGTCGAGGACGGCGGCGATGATTCCTCCTTCGCGCCAAAACTCCCGTCTCGAATCAATGTCATCAAGTAGGCGGCGAAGTCCGTACAGGTTCGCGATTCGATCCAGGCATTGTGTAGCGAGAGGCCGCCGAGCAGTGCTTCTATCGAAGTCAGTGGGCCGCACTGCGAGCCCCAGGTAAAATGGATCAGGGCATTGTCAATACGGCCATATTCCTCGGCAGAAATCGCCCCCATGGCCTTGGCCTCATCCATGAATACGGTTTCGTATTTTCCATCCTTGATGGCGAGAACGTATGTCAGCCGATGCAATTCATTGAACAACGCCTTGAGGCGTTCCTCTATCTGAGCCTTCGCGCGCTCATAAACATCCGGCCTCTCAACTAGCTGCTCCAAAGGACCCAGCGCCACCTTGCGCAGAACCAGGGCGGCGAAGCGTGGTGCCGAGGGACCGTATTGCGCTAGCACTGGAGTGATCGGCCCCACAAGATCGAAGAATTCGGCCTCAAACACTTCCGTCGAAAGTGCCGACGAGTGTACGCAAAGTGGTGGCTTGTCGCCCCGGGAAACTCCATACCCATATGGAGCTTCCGGTCTATTCTATCGATCATCAGAACGGCGTCCCAGCCGCTGTGGCAATCAGTCCGCTCCAGAGCGCAGAATTGATGAACCAGGCCCCCCGGATCGCGACGCCGAATTCAGCAGACTCGCCGCCGAAATCTAGATTTTCAGCCCGCATAAGCGCGCAGTTCTGAAGTACGAAAGGCTGCAGTCCGCCAGAGCCTCGAGTCACATCGGGCCGGATTGTTACCTGCCCGAGAAGCGTGGAGAACTGCATCTGCGCCTGATATGCCGCCGAGACGGAGAGCGTCTTCACGAGCGCAATGGTGGCCGTCATCATGATGTACGGCTCGGGGGATGGAACAACCCCGGTCAATACTTCGATGAACTTGGTAGTGTCTCCCTGGGTGCCAGCCTGATGGCGGGCTTCGCTAAGAATTCCGCCGTGACGGAAAGCGACGGATATAGCGGGATCGTGACGGACGCCGCAAGTCGGTTCACAACGCCGAGGTTCAAAATGGGGCTGAGTGCCATGATGCATTACCTCAGGCGAACTGCGTGGCAGTCAGGTTAAAGACGATGGATTCGATTCCGAGCATCGGCGTGATGACAGCGGAGAAGCCGCCGTATTGCTGCGCGAGATAGGCGGACTGGTTCTGCGCTGCGTAGGTGGCGAACGGAATGGCGTTGATGACGTTCTCGCCGTCGTAATCACCGTCGTTGAAGTTCTGCGAGAACTGCGTTCCGGTAAGATCCGTGCCGGTGACGGTGCCATTCAAGAGATTCGCCGCGGCCATCGAATTGAAGGTATTGAGCCCTACATCCTGAAGCGTATCGACGCCGCTTTGGTTGTAGTCGATCGGGGCGTTATCGTTCGATGCGTTGATGATGGCGTTTGAGAAATTGAGCGGCAGGGCAATCTGCGCCCTGTCCACTGCGTACCACCACTGCATTGGAGTTCCATCTCCCGTACAGCCGTTCGCAAAACAGTTGGTCGCAATTCCACCCTGAGCACCGGTCGTAATGTAGTTGACCTTGGCGGCATCCATGGCGGCGAGCGTTGCGGTATTGCCCTGAGTCGGCCACGCCGTTGTGCCAAAGCTGTAGCGCCAGGACATGGTCGTCATGGGAGCGGCGGCACTCGGGTTATTCGCAAGCCACATCTGAAAGGGCGAGGCGCAGTCGAATGAGGTCAGAGTCGCGTTGGCGTTGGGAGCCTCAACGAAAGGCACTGCGGACTTGATCGCATTCACGCCGACGAACTGCGCGTAGTTCGAGGTGGTCGTCGTCACCCAGAAATAAGTCAGTGAAGTCGTAGATTCGAACGCCTTCATGAGCGTAATCGTGGGACTTGACTGCGAGGACGCATCCCAGCTACGAGGCAGCAGGTAATTGGAAAAAACACCAGGGTTAGCTGTTATCCAGGTCGATAGTGCCGGAGGCCCCGAAGTGCCATCGCCAGCACCGAGTTCGAGCACGTACACCGCCTGAGACTGACCCTGGGTATAAAACTCATCCACCATCGCAATGAGTTCTTGCTGATTCGGCGGAGTGTAGGTGCCCGCTACGGATTCAGTACCGGGATCGGATGCGAGGGGGAAGGTGAAGGTGTTGGCGCCGGTAACGACGCTTGAATAAGCGCCATTGTAACCGCTTGGGGTGGCTCCGGCGATAACGGTAATGAAGGTGTCGCCGTTTGTAAGACCGGGGATCGAAGCGGAAGTCGTCGCGGTGACCGTACCGCCGGACCAGGTAAGAGAGGTCAGGGAAAGGGCTGCGGCAAGGAGGGGGGTGAGGTCCGCGTCCTGAGTGAGGAGCGAATAGGAGCCTGTCGAGAGAGTCGTGGCGCCCTGGGAGATGAACGCGCCCATCTGCTGAAAGTTGTTCGGCGTCGGGGCCTTGGCAGTGAAGACGTTAAGGACCACAATTTTTGGCACGTCGAAAATCTCCGGGCACAAAAAAACCGCCTCTCTGGGCGGTTCTCTCGGGCGAATGAAATGACTGTTAGTTCACGTAAAACGTGGCGGTAGCTTGCTGAATCAAGAGCATCGCCGTCTCGTACGAGCGCGATTGCTGGTAGCTGATCTCAAAGTCGATCACTTTCTGCATGGCCAGAGCCTGCAATTCAACCTGGCTGCGCTTGCCGTCGGTGACGGCGGGAGTGTTCATGAGTCCAAAGCCGCCGACGTTCATGCTGTAGGCGAGAACGCAGTCGAAGAAGTCCATGGCCTCATTGTGCTGAAGGCCGTAGAGCGTCACCCGTACTCGGTCGGCCATCAACTGATCGTGGAACCGGTACGTCTGGCCATTGACTACGGTCCGCTGTATGCGCGGCACGGATTGCAGTGCGCGTGTCGATTCAGGCGGAATGTGTACCGCGCCATAGGGCGGCGGTAGATTCGCCGGCACCGCAAAAGACGGGTAGAGCGTAATGTTCGAGGAGAAGCCGCCAACGTATGGCGACTGGTAGCCGTTCAACGATAGCCAGAGCGGCAGGCTATTGGAGACTACCGCGCGACTCGGATCGAGCGTGGTCCCCGGGTCGAGAAGTTGCGAGGCCATGGCCGGATAGACCGACTGACCCTGGTAGTGCCAGACCTGAGCCGGGCCAAAATATCCCTGGTGTCGGGAGAATGCGTACCGAAAACCACCTAATGTTGCGACATATATCGAATTTATCGGGCAATCATCGAACTCCACTACGCGCTGTTGCGTCGTGAAGAGTACGCCAGCGAGACCCAATGTCTCGTCTTCGTTCTGCAGCATCTCCATGGTGTGATGGAGTGCGCCCTGGACGGTAAACGTCGTCGTCGGGGTCCAGAACACATACCCATCGATCGGCAGTACCGTGCGCGAGTACGTCTGGAAAGTAACCTCTTGATCGAGCGATAGCTGCTCGATGCCGGCGCCTAGAAGCGCGGCTAGCTGAGGCTGCGGACCGGACATGTCAGCCTACGGTGACCCAGGCGCGCCCAGAGGTCATAAGAAGCCCGGTATCCCTGAAACTAGGCCGGCGAGGATTGCCTTTACGGTAGGGGCGCTTAAGACGATGGTTGACGCCTCGCAACGCCGCCTTGGTCGGCACTCCCGGTAATCCCACGCGCTCGGCCTCTTTGGTCGAGATGAAGTCGCGAAACTCCCGCTGGATGTTCTGCGTACCCGCGCCCCACGGATCGACTCTAGGGCCCATGACCAGAGCCTCAATAGCGCCTTTCATGGAAAGCGCCATGTTGTCGGCTATGCTCTGCTCGCGTGACTTGTAGAAGGCAGAGAAAAGGCCGTACTTGGCTTCCAGGATGCTCGCCACGTCGCCCGTGGTGATCGCTCCTGCCTTTGCTGTGGCCGTTCGATAAGGCTGCTCAAGCACGCCAATATGAAGGACGACCCTCTTGCCGACACTCGGGACGCGATCTCCGGAAACCGCGCCGCCATACGACGGCTGGCCGCCGGAGTCTAGGATCATGGGAGCAACAGCCTTTCTAGGTCAGCGACAACTTTCCTGAGTTCGTCGATAGTGGCATCCGACTTGATGGTGTTCGCCCGATGCGAGATCACGCGCACATTACCTTTTACGTATCCCAGTGATGGGATGATCTTGTCTAGGCTGGGCGAGTTTGGTCCTACAGCGCCATCATTCACCGCCAACTCGATCCCCAGCACGGGGCAATAAGTAGGAATAACGATATCCTCTCGTTCCAAATCAAACGGCACTCCCTTGGTTTTGTGCGTCCTCTTAGCAGAATTCAGCATGCGCACGCGTGGATCGCGTCGGTGGCGCTTCTTTTTATAATCAGCATTGCACTGCTTGCAATACCAGCCCCTCGCGCCATCGAAATGGCGTCTAACCGGAGCTTCTCCATGTATTGGGCATACGCTATTCCGCGGATGCATCTGATCGGGGCGACCGCTCGGCCAGCGGGATTTGCCTTTAGTTTTCCCAGTATTACTTATGCTGATTTTTAAGCGAGTTTCAGCAGAAACAACGCGGCCTTTTAGAGAAGCGCTGATTTTCGCTTTTTGCTCTGCGGACAGCGGGCCGCGCTTCGCCCGCAGGGCAGTTACGGGAGATAGCTGCACGAGGACCCTGCGAGAACCGTCACAGTATAGCTGGCCGAATTCGACTCTGCATACACGGTCATGGTGGCGGGAACCGTAGCGGCCTCCAGCGTGAAGGACAGATACACCTGGTACGGCGCGTTAGCGGCCGTAGTCACGAGAGCGCCGGTCACCGCGGTGGTCGTGGTGCTCGTGACGGTCGTGAACGTGGGGGCTACAAAAACCCCGGTAGTCGGGTTTGAAGTCACCCAAAGGTCCGTCGGCGCCGCACTCATCCCGACAGCGAAAGTTGCAGTGCCCGAGGTGCTGCTGTCTTGATACGTCAGCGTGCATTCCCCGCGAACAGTCGTCGCGCCCTGAACGGCAGGCAGCGCCATAATGGCGGTATAGCTCGTGGTGGCGTTCGTATACGCAGTGGTAATGACCGACGGCGAACAGGGCGTACCAGAATCCGTCGAGACCTGGCCGCTCGAGTTCATCGCCATGATGCTCAGGCAGTTTCCCACCTGCGGCGCGAAAGCTCCCGTAGTACCGAAGCGCAGCAATCCAGGTGGAACCTGCGCACTGGCCGGCATGCTGGAAAGTCCGGCGAATGCGAGGAGTGCCGCCGCAAACAGTTTCGCGAAAAGTTTCATGTATTTGACCTTGAAATGAGAGTCACGGTGGCACGCGCGAGAAGCGGCCGCTTGGAATGTATGGCCCGACACTTGCCGAGATTTGAAGAAGTGAAAGCAGGAGCGTCCCATAAGGAGGGGATGCTAGGAGCATGGCGCTGAACGCCGACGAGCCGAACGTAGGGAGTGTGATGGATGAGCTGGTATCGACGTTCGATGCGGTCGTAATGGGACCGGGAGTCACATCGGCTTGGACACTAGGGGTACCGGTGGACGTCGTCGTACCGTTCACCGTAGGCCCGTAGAGCTGCCTGACGATGACCGCCCCCATGAGGTCGGCCGCCTGCTGTAGCTTCACTCCCTGTAGCCCCCAGCACGCCTGGCATTGACTGACCCAGTTCCCGCCCATGCTCCACGCAAAAGACAGCGCCGTCTCAGGATACAAGACGGTACTGGCGAACGCGGGAAACTGCTGGCGGAAACTGGTGTCGTTGTATGCCGGAGGAACCCAGCTCATGTGCTACTTCTTGTTCGTCATCGCCTTGAGTTCAGTGCCGGGCTCTTTGCCCAGATTCTTCTCCTTGGCGAACTTCTCGACATCACCCTCGTTCCGGGGGCGAGTGCCTTCATCCTTCGACATGGACTGTGCGACTGAATCAGGGTCACGTTCCATGGCGACGATCTTCACATGCCCGCGCTCCTGGTGGAACTTGAACATCCCGTGCTTCGCCAGAAACGCCGCATCCTCGTCGGACACCCGAGTACGGACGCCATCCGGGGTCACCAATGATCTATTGGCAATCCCAGCGCCGCCATGAACGATAACGCTTTTCAAGGCGCTATTCATCCCGGCATTATTGACCCATTCGGTGTACTCCATGTTTGCGCCGAGTGTTGAGATAACGTGTTTTGCCATGTTTCAAATCCCTGTATAGCGCACGACGGAATAAGGCCGCTTCAGCATCACGCCAGCCGTTGCATTCGTGAAGTCCTCGACATAGGACTTGGCGCGCTGCTCGACACCGAGCGCCATGAATTTAGCGGGGACAATGTGCGCAAACACGCGCTTGTCATCGGTACCGCCATCCTCGACCGCATCCGCGTGGATGTAGAACACATTCGCGCCGCCATTTGCAGCGGTCAACTGCGGAGCAGTCACGATGCGACACTTGGGATAGTTCGCCTTGATCCACATCCGCACAGACAGGTTGCCCAGCTCGTTCACTTTCGAGAGCTGCTGCGCCACACTCATCGGAATGCCGAGCGTGGTGGGGGTGGTCTCGGGATCAATGACATCCTGAGACTGAGTCTGCACCTGATTCATCCCGGTGATGATGTCCTGCGTGATCTCATTGAACGTCTTCAACGCCCAAGTGAAGCCAGCGGCGCCAGTGGCCACCGTCACGTAGTTCGGCAATCCGGGATCGTTCAGGTACCCGTAGGTGTTGTTCGATCCGTTGTTGAACCCGTAGAAGCCGACGAGGTTACGGAAGATTTCGAGATTTAGCACGCTTGCGGCGCGCTTCTCGGCATCCGCATTCATCATCGCAGCCGAGGCTCGCTCCTGCTCCAGGCGCCCTACCAGAATGCCGGACTCGAAGCGCACGACGGTGCGCTGGTTCCAGTTCGGGTTCCAGTCTGCCAGGGGAACGTTGGTGCCATCCTTGTACACCGCAATGTTGCCCATCGGTTCGATGATTCCCTGCACGACCCACTCATCGCGCCAGTTGCCAATGGTCTCGACCCCGATAAGCTCGTCTATCTTGCGTGCCGCAGTCAGCACTTTGACGAAGCCCGGGAGCCAGTTCTGCAGGAACTGAATTGGCGCCACAATGCTCGGCGTGGTGACCGCAGCCGGATTCGCCGCCCAGGTGGCATCCATCGCCGATGACATACGGTCACAAGCGCCACGCAGATAGCGCGGCTCGAAGCCAATGCCGATACGCTCCAGGTCGCGGAATTCGCCGACCTTATCGACCGGCATCGTGAGCGGCTTTACCTGGTGAGGCGCGAGCCGCGAATGAGAGACAGAAATAGGAGGTGCCATTTGCGTTAGTTCCTAGAATTAATTCGTCAGACGGACGATGGCGAGGCTGTTGGCCGCGCCGGAGCCGACCAGGCCGCCCTGCGAGGGGATGCCGTACACGACACAGTTGGGAATCAATGCCGATCCGCCAGGTGCCGAGCCGCCCGGAGCGTACGAGGTAATGACACCGGTCGTGGTGTTGTACGACACGAGATCGCCGATATTGAACGTGTTCGTAATCTGCACGATGCACGAGCCAAGCGTCAGGAGGACGCACTGACTATTGGGCTCGAGCGTCAGGCTCGGCGCCAACGGATTGGTTGCAGACGAACCAAAGAGAGGCTCGATCTTCGGGTTGACCGCGATACCACCGAGAACAACCGACCCGTTGGTGATCGTTCCGCCCTGCGTGGCGACACCGGTCGTATTGCTCTTGGTGAAGAAATTGCCGAGCGTGCCGCCGCTGCCGTCCAGAGTGACGGGCTGCGAGCGCGAAGGCTCATCGAGAAGGACATCGCCGATCACCCCAATGTTGAGGGCGACGTTTACCGTAGACTGAAAAGACGACATCTGGATTGCTCCTTACTGGAGGTAGCTGTCAACGAGCGAGGTCCCACCTGCGGCGGAATCTCGTGCGCTGACGTGAGGCTGTGCCGCCTGACCGCGACCGGCCAGGTAGTAATCAAGCGCCGTCACGGGGTCCTTAGACTCGGTCGCGCCGAGCTTCTTCAACCCATAGACCGCCATGTCGGTGTGCGACATCTCATCGTGATCGAAGGCGCCAACGATCGGAGAGAGACGCTGATAGAGCTTGTGCTTTGCCGTCTCATCCTTGCGAATGAGCGCTGCGACCTGAGTCGCATCCATGGCGGTGGCGGCCACTTCTTTCTTCACGAGAGCGGCAACTTCGGTTGCATCCATACCTTTATCCTTCGCGGCGTCTTTCGCAGCGTCTTTGGCGGCTCGACGGTCGCGAGCACTCTTGCGGGCGTCACGGGCGCCCATCCGGCGATCACGAGCGGAGCGGCGGTCTTTCGCCTCTTTGGTGTCTTCCTTCTCGTCCTCCTTGTCCTCTTCGGCGTCTTCTGCGCACTCCATGGCGTCCTCGGAAGTCTCTTCCTCCTCGGTCATATCCTTCGCGCGCTTTGCATCGCGGGCGGCGCGCTTCGCATCTCGTGCATCGCGAGCGGCCTTGCGATCAGCGGCCTTCGGGTCGTCCTTGCCCTCGGGATCTTTCACATCGCCCTTGGAATCAACAGTACCGGTCATGAGAGTTACCTTGTCTTGAGAGTCGTGATGGCCGGTCATGCCCTTTTCAGCGGCAACCTTACCGGCAATTTTGGTTGCGTATTCTTTGGAGTAGCCCTTCTTTTCGAGCTCTCCGACGAGAGAATTGAACGAGTCGCTGGCGTAATCGCCAACAAACTTGAGTGTTTCGGCATCGACGGCGCCTTCCGCCTCATCTTTGCGTTTCTCGGCCACTTTGGGCTCCTCGCGCATATCGAGCGCGAATGTCAGTGAGAATGGTTCAACAGCATCGAGCACAGTGGCGGCAGCGCCCATCTTCCCGTGCTTGACGGAAGCCAGATGATTGCCGCGCATGTTGCGCTGAACGTATTGGTAAGGCTTGCCCTCGAAGACGCCTTCCTGCGGGATGAACTGACAGTGATATCCCACTGACAGTTCACGCTTGCCGGAAGCGATCTTTCGCGCGAGCTGCTGCGAGAACACTTTGATGTTCCCGTAGAGAGTTCCGTCCTTGAAATAGACCTGTTCGCCGATGACGCCGTGAACGCCCTTTTCCTCTGCGGGAACAAGGCCCTCAGACTTCTCGCCAAGCAATGCGGAAGGATGGTCGTCCGTCCACGGCATCAGCCTGAAGCTGTTGACGCATTCCTCGGAGCCGAGTTCTTCCGCTGGGCGATAGACGCCTACCATCTTGTTGGGATCACCGCCCTTGATGACCGACGCCTCGGAATACTCGAAGACTCCGACACCGGATAGAGGATTGTCCTCGACCGTAAACCAATCGTTGGCGTCGTACTCGCGCTTATCCTGTGCACCGCCACGAGTTACCTTCTTGAGGGTAGCCGCAACTCCGGGATGCAAGGGCTCAGGAGGTGCATCCATCGGCGCCCAATGGAAGTCGGTATGCTCATCGTTGAGATTCGGCTCGAATTCCTCGCCCGCATCGGCGCGGAATGTGACAAAGCCATTTCCCTCGTCGATCTGTGTCAGGGAGCCAGCGCTATAACCAGTCTCTTCCCGTGTCTCGCGGTGAGCGGCCTGCTCGGGAGTCTCAATGCCTTCAATAGATCCACCCGCGCAGCACCATTCACCGGCATGATCACGGGCTTTGTCGCTGCGCTTGAGGAACAGCGCATTGCCATTTGGTGAGCGCAGGAGAATGCCGGCAGCGTCGTAAGCTTTGTGAAGTGCCGCAGCAACCGCCTGTTTGTGCGGATGACCGGCCTTCTCCATCTCTTCGATGTTGTGGCCGACCTCACTTTTACCCGGCAAGAGCGGCACGGTCTTGTTTCCTCACATTGACATACGAAACCTTGAGCACCATCTGCCGTCCCTTTGCAGTCCACATATCGGGCGGCAACTCAGCCGGGGTGTATAGATACACTCCAGAGCAGGAGCAGAATATGAGTTCACCCGGTTGGTCGATCTCATCCAGATACTTTCGGCCCGCAGGTCTTATCAAACCCGCCTGATGCGCCCAAGAATCCCGGATCGGGAAGATTTTCCCGTTGCGCGCCAGGTGTTCAGGGCGCGATTGATAATGGGCACCGGGATGAATGTGATGCCACTTCATCGCGATCGCCCCTCCATCCTTTGCGATCACATCATTCACCGATGCTGCCAACTTGTGTCCCTGATCGATGATCACGCGTCGTTCCTCGAAGGGAAGCCCGGAGATCGATCTGCGGATCTTCTCTGCGGTCTCTCGACGGTTCGTGATATCACTGCCACCGATTGGGATTGATGTCGCCCAACCGGCGAGGCGCTGCAATGCCTTGTTTATGGACTCTTCCCGATTGAGCCGAATAAGCCTGACGCTCGCGAGAATGCGACGATCCAGTTGCGGCCTTAGTCGAGGCTTGATGCGCTCAAGCGTGAACTCAGGAATGCCTTTGTGCTTCTCGCGTAACACCACATCCGCTGTGGCATTGTGAAAAGTGCGCCTTAACGCAACCTGCAGTTCGCGAACGAGCTCTAATTCAGGAACTAAGGCCAGCTCGGCCGCATGTCGAATCTGCACGAGCCAGCGATCAAGTCGCGCTTGGCTGTCAAAGCCGTGCTCGGCAAGATCAGAGACGGCGGCCGCTACGACTTCGTAGAAGCGGCGACGGGCGGACATTACTCAGGCTGCACGGCCACAATGGCGCTCGCCGAGACTGCCTGCGCCCAAATGGTATCAGCCAACTGGAAGGTGTGACTGTCGCCCTGATTGACGAGAATCAGGCCATCGTTCCCGGTAGGCGCAGAAGTGGCGCATACGAGCATGACTGTCGTGCCGGTCGAGATGAGCTGCGCTGTGGCCGGTCCGGTGCCGATGTTCTGCCAAGTTCCGCTGGTCACGGTTGATCGTTCAGACATTACTTGCTGCCTTCTGTTTTCGCCTCGACATCCGCCTTTGCGCCATATTTGCCGCCGCGAGATGCCTCGGCCGCAGCCTCTGGATCGTCCTCATCCGGAAGCGCTTCGGTCTCAAGATCCACACCAATACCGTGATAGCCAGACTCTTTGTCGGCAGCGATACGTTTGCGGCTGTCCTCTGCCGTTAGCGATCCGCCGGCAATGAGCGTGGTATCAGTCTGCGCCTTGACTAAATTGGTCTCAGCCTGTTCCTTGTGCGTCAGGGCGTCGAGTTCGTGCCACTTGACAACGATCTCGGTGCCCTTCAACTTCGGAAACTTCGGAATCACTTTCGAGAGCATGACGAGTTCATGGTGACGTTCCACGAAAGGCGTGAAGTCGCGCTCCTCCATGGATTCGAGCATTTCGTGATAGCTCGCCTCCTCATACTCTCCAGTGGAGTTAAATCCACCAGGGGTCGTCCCGAGGAGCTTCGTGATCGGCATCCCGGGCGTGGCCGCAACCAAACTGTACTGCGTCATCACCAGGCTATCGAAGTCTGCCAGGGGCGTATCGAACTGCTGGAACTCCTCGGTTTCCTTATCCCCGAGCTTGATCCCGAAGTTGTCGCGCCACTGCGCCCAGCAACTCAAGAATTCGTTCGCCTTAGCGGGGTCCGCCATGACCTTGGCCATGTCGGTCCTCCAGACGCTGGTGCGTTTGGAGAGCGCCAAGGCCGGAGCCTCGTTCGCCGTTCGCTCTGCACAGTAGACGCGCTCCATAATCTGCTGCGGCAGCGGAATGCCACCGAAGAGATAGAGCGGCTTCAGCACGTCCGGCGGGCTCGCGTGCCGGAAGATAACCAAGTGACTTCGGTGAACTCGCTTTGAACCGATGAGCCACCACTCAGGCTCGTAGAAGTGCTTGGAACTCGGCACGCCCGAGGATTCCATGCTCAGGATCGGCGCCGTCCAGTACGGGTCGATCTGACTGATGCCCTTATACGAGCCGGGCTTCACCCCGTCGGGGTTGTATGGCTTCTCGTAATACTCGGGATCATCGCTCTCGACTTCGAACATGGCGATTCGAACGCCGAAGATCCTCCCCTTGACGCCGAAGTCCCGCAACTGCCCCATCATGCCGAACTTTCGATCGGCCTGTTTCAGGAGCGTAAGAGCGTCTTCCTCGAGATCCTCTCCCCCAGCAGTCGTGATGTCGTATCCATTACGGATCGCATCATCTACCGGCGTCGCGCAGGCTTTGTAGACGAGCCAGTGCTGGGCGAGAAAAGCGGCATTCTGATAACCGATGAAGCCCTGTTGCATGAACCAGGGCATCAACTGCATCTGCGCCTGCCCGATCTGCAGGAAAATTTCCTTGAACCACGGCACTCCGTTATCAGAGCTATCCATGGCGCCGAGCGTCGTCAGCTTGCCAGGTTGGGCTTCGGCCCCGTCCATCGCGCCCCGTGGCGCCTGCCAGACCTTGATCTTGCCGATCGCGTCGGTTACGGATCTGGCAAAGGCTTCCGTCTGCTTGCGCTGGGACTCGCGCTGTTGCTCTAGGATGCCATGCATTCCGGCCGTGTCGTACTTGGACGCTCGGCTCACAGACGCAGTCACGACTGGCCGCTTGCCGCGCAGCCATTCTTGCAAGCGCTTAAACATGTCAGCCGAAGGAGCTTCGGTGCCCGGGCATCAATTCAGTGAGTGCCCATACGGCAGCATCGAGACGGTCTGGCGAGTAGCCAGCCGCGCCACGATCGAAATCCAGCGTCATGTCGCACAATTGATCCTCGAGTTTTGCAAAGCCACCAACGTGATGGACCTTCCCCTGTTCATACAAAGCAGCAATCGGTTCTGCGCGAATGACTTTGCCTCGCGTGGCGTGTACCGCGCGATAAGAGATTCCGGTATCGACGCTACGTAAGGTCGCCTCGACCATCTCGCCGCCGTTATTTATCTCGGCGATAACACGGTCGGCCTTGTAATCTCGATAGGCCTTAATGGCCTTGCGAGCCCACTTCAACGGCTGGTACTGACCAGACAGATCATCCAGCACATAGCCGTGCCCGTCGCGTCCTACGCCAGCTACGATAATTCCGGTCTCGTCGCTCCCCTCTTCGCTCTTAGCGGCAGGATCTATCGCGACCACGATGCGTATCAGCTCTGGCGCTTTGGCGACCCGCAGCTCGTCGATCTTTGAACGCTGCCATAGCGCGTTCGGCACATCAGTCAGAAGCTCGGCGAGAAGCTCCTGGCGGCCAAGCCGAGTTCCCTCATACTTGGTGACAATCTCTTTGAGAAACTTAGGCGCGAGATTCGCCTTGTTCTCGTATGTGCTACCGCGAGTGACGATAACGTCTTTCCCCTCGCGGGCTAGCAGCTCCCGAAGGAGCTTGACTGGCTTCGGGGTCGTCGCGACTACGCAGCGCGGGTCATCTCCTAAGCGCAACCCGAACTGCAGCATGTCCCATGCTTCCGGATACCTCCAGACGGCCAACTCATCGCATACCGCCGCATCATGCTGCGGGCCGCGCAACCGCTCAGGCTCATCGGCGGAATACATGGTGGCCAAGGCGCCATTGGGCCACGTGATTCTCCGCTTGCTGGGCTCGTAAACCGGTCGATTCCAATCGGGACAAACAGCGAGAATCCCCGATTGCCCTTCAACCAGCACATCTCGAGCATCCCCGGCAGTCGGGGCCACCAGCGCAATGCGGCCCGCGGCCTTTGTCTCTGCTAGCTCACGAACCCATTCAGAAAGCACGCGCGTCTTGCCGTACCCTCGGCCAGCGAGAATTACCCAAGTGCTCCAGTTACCCGATGGTGGCAACTGATCCGGACGCGCCCACCACCCTCGCCAATCCCATTGAAAGTCACGGGTCTGTTCCGGCGTCAGGCTCTGTATCAGCCGAGCCCTCTCTTGGGCTGGCAGTCTGGCCAGGAGCTGCGCCGGAGAGTCGTGCGGATATCTGCTCGATAGCGCGGAGATTGCGGTCACGCGTGTCCTCGTACTGGATTGCGCCGCCATCTTTTCCGGTTATCTCTTGGTGAACGCGCTCGCCCCAATTTTTCGGGTTCCACTTGGCGAGTAGCTTCAGACGCGTGTCTATCCGCAGCTTGCGGTGACCGAGCATGTCACCACGGCGGACTTCGACCGAACCGTCTGGCTTGATTACCGTCTCGACCCCTTCCTGGGGGGTGTCGGCTATCTGCAGGCAGTCGGCTCCGATCACGGCTTCGCCAGCCTCGCGCGCGCGTGCGATGGCTGCGGAAATTACCGGATCGGCATCCATCCAGTCATAGACTGTGCGCCACGCTGGCAGGTGGGCCTGCTCGTTGCACATCGTCGCGAGGGGCTCGCCCCTGGAGAGGCGGTCGCATATTTCAGCGACTATCTCTGGCTTGTACAGGCTGGGGCGTCCGGCCATCAGCTCACTCCGGGGATGCTTACGAGGTCAAAAAGACAGCTCGCATAGAATGGCCCATCACTCGATGGGTCCACGATCGAGAAAATCACTTCGTGCGTCTCGGACGTGCGGCTATTGGAGATCAGGGCGTTCTCGCCTGAACTCACCACCACCTGCACACTTGCGGCAGGGGTGACCGTCGTCCAACCAAGGATCTGTGTACCTGAGCAGACATCGAGTATCTGGTACTGAAGCGAGTTCGGGACTAGGGTTGCATTCGTCGTATCGAAAAAACTCGCATTGACCAGGCACGATGAGCCGGCAAAGAACGAGGGCTGAGCGGGATTAGCTCCCGATACAGCTCCTTCTGCCGTCTGGCTCTGAGCCCAGATGGTGGCGTAGCCGAATTGCTGTGGCATCACTCGGCTCTGGTTTCGGCCACGATATCGAATAGCGTGCGCGCCAGGCTGCGGTTGCCGAATGTGTCCGTCATGGCAAAAAGCGCCTGATGGGTCTCTCGGTGCCGGCTATTGGAAATCAGCTCGTTCTGCTCGGGCGTGACTTCGACAGTGAGTGCGGTGGCCGTTGCGATCGAGGTGGGCGCCAGAATGACTGTGCCACTATTCAGATCCACAATGCCATAGTTCACCGAGGCCGGCGTAAACGGCTGGCCTTTCGAGTCAAAGAACGATGCCGCAAGAATGCTTGCAGAACCGGCAAGGTATTCCGAACGGCCAAATCGCGTCTTCCCTTGCGGGACCGCAACGATGTTCGCCCAGCCGAAATGGGCTGATGACCAGTTGGCTTCAGCGCCGAAGGTAATCGCGGCAGTACCTGAAAGTGCGCCGGTTCCAGCAAGTTGTCCCGTCGCTCCAAATTCGATGGCCGTAAGTCCCTGTAGGCCAATCGACTCAAGTGTTCCGCTGAGCGAGAACGCTATGCCAAGCGTACCCTGAAGCGCGCCGGTTGCCTTAATAGCTGCGGTTGCGCCGAATTGTACGGTGCTTGTCCCGGTGAGCGCGCCTTTGCCGCCTAGAACTCCTATGGCGCCAGTCGTGATCGATGCGGTCCCCGCGATGTCCCCCAGATGAGGACTCGCGGTCGCTGCGAAAGTGATCGACGCACTACCAATGAGCGCCCCGGAGCCTCTTGCAGTGCCGGCCGCTGTCGTCGCGATAGCCGCCTGCCCGGCAAGCTGTCCGATTGCCTGTCCTGTCGCAGAGGCGCCGAATGAGACCGAAGCAGATCCGGAAATCTGCGCGATGCCAACGATATCGCCCGAGGCTGCGAAGGCTATCGAGCTCGAGCCGGCCAAGGCTCCATGACCCGTCAGTGCCGCCGACTGGCCGAACGCGATCGAGGCATTACCGCTCAATCCCGGTTGGACTGGAGTTCCTGTCGCACCGAAAGTGATCGCGCTCGAGCCTGTGAGGGCTCCGATACCCTTGAGCGCTCCGGACTGGCCAAAGGTAATAGCCGATGTAGCGGCGAGCGCGTTATTGCCCGTCAGTGTTCCTGAGGATGCCGAGGCGATCGTCGCCGTACCGGCCGACGGAATGAGACCAATGATCGTTGCCGCAGTGCCGGTTGTGACTGCCGCAGAGCCGGCGAGTGCTCCGGAGGCTGCCAGGGATGCACTTGTCCCGGTTGTGAGGCCGGTCGTCCCTACAAGCGTGCCTGAGCCTACAAGAGCGCCTGATGCACCCGTGGTCATCGCCGCGGTAGCAGAGATGGCACCTTGGACAAGCGAGCCGTTTGCGCCGAATGTGATGGCGGTGCTGCCAGATAAGGCTCCGGCACCCTTGACCGTCCCAGTCTGGCCGAAGGTAACGGCGGCTGTTCCTGCGAGCGCCCCGACACTTGCGCCGGTCGCGCTGGCGCCGAATGATACGGATGCTGCGCCAATGAGTGCGCCAGCGCCCTTGGCTGTGGCGGAGGCCGTCGAGGTGATCGCCGTCGAAGCGGCCAATGCACCAGATCCCTTAATCGCGCCGGATTGGCCGAAAGTGACTGAAGCGCTTCCCGCTAGTGCTCCGCTGCCGCCACTCCCCGTCAGCAGCCACTGGAAAACGATGTAATTGGCCGTTCCATCGGTCGTTGTGAACTTAGGAGTGATCGATGCGCCGGCACCAGCGTAATCGGAAAACTCCCAGGCTGAATTGAAATTTCCGGCCCCACTTCCGCGACTCGTTCCGGTGCTGGTGATCGTGCCGGTGGTGTTGGTGGTGTTGTAGCACAACGCCACCAGGACCGAGCCGACCGGAACCGAAACGGCCGCTCCGCTGATCGCGTTTGCGCCAGTTCCTGGGGCGGCGGTGGTAGTGCCACCGCTGCCGGCAACAGCGGAGACCCCGGAATACTCTATCCCCATCACCACGATGCCATCGCCAGAGGTGCCCGTGGCGGTGATGGTCTGCGAGCCGCCAGTGATGCTGAGGCAGGCTCCTATCTGGTCATCCGTGAAGTCGAGGTCGCCAACCTCACCCGGCGGCGTCAGGAGATTGTAAGTACCCGTCCCTGTTATGCTGGTGACCCAGTTGGCGTAGTCTCGGGTCGCAGCCAGGACGGCATCGCCGGCGGTGCCCGTAAAGGCGGGCGTCGTGACGGGCGAACTGCCGCTAGAAGGAGAGATGAGCTGGCGAAACGCGATTGCCATCTCAGCCCTCGGTATACGTCCAGGAATTTATCGTCTGCACCGTCGAATGATTGTAATCCGACGCCCCGAATCCAACATAGGCAGTAGAGCCTCCGACAGCGCTCTCAATGTTCGGCGTCCAGCTATGCGAGAACGTATCGGAGTTGACCGTATCCGTGAGTGTCAGTGAAAGCGTCGTGCCATCGTAGGCGACGGTCGCCTGCATCTTGTGGCCGCTCGTGAGCGAGAGGCCTCCCGTGATCGTCGTATCCGAACCGGTCGGCACGGCTCCTCCGGTATAGAGGCCGACCGTTCCATTCCAGGCATCGAACTTGAGACCGACGCTCGCCAGAATGCCCGAGTAACCGCCGCACGTCGCGCTCGCGCTGTAGTTATTGAATCCAACCACGAACGGGCCGCCACTGACGCAGGCCGTCGTATTGCTATCCGATGATGCTGGCAGCGGATTCTGAATGATGAGGAAGAGTGAATTTTGGCCAGGACTCCCGCCCATCGTGAAGTCGAACTCCGTGGAGAACGACGCGATGTCGACGGGCGCCTTGTAGAAGGCGGTCCCGGTAGTCGCTCCACCCGCGCTGCTCGCCGGGATCAGCTCGATATTCGAGCCGCTGATCGTCGCGAGACAGTTCGTCGCGATCAGGGTTCCCGCACTTGCAAAGCCGCTCGGGAAATTGATATGCGGAGTGCCGCCAGCCTGGATCTGGATGTCGAGGAGCAGCTCGAGGCTGTCTTCCCAGTTGGTGACGTTTCCAGACCTGGTGCGGATGATCTCATTGGAGCTCACCGTCAGCGCGCTCGAGTAGACGGACGATTGCCGGGTTGGAGGGGTGCCGTTGGTCGTGTAGTAGATCGTCGCGCCAGAGGGGCCTGAGAGCGTGACCGTCTGCGTGCTCGTATACTGGCCAGACGCCACGTTGCTCGTCGGAGCGGCGAGCCGCTCATTGTAATTCGTATACCAGTCCCACTGCGTGGTGTAGACGCTCGCGGGGCTAATCACACCACCAGTGAAACCAATGTAGGCAGTGTCGGCGCCGGTCACGGCCGGGATGTTGACGGCCCACTGCGCGTAAGCCTGAGCGCCAGTGGTTATGTTCGTCAGGAGGACCGAGAGAATGGTCCCGTCGTAAACAATATGCGCGTTGAAGTGGTCCGCGTTGTTCAACGCGAACCCCTGCGGCGCCAAGTCCTCGATGGGCAACAGACCATTGTCGATCAGCGGAAGTCCGTTGCAATTGCAATGGATCATGCTGGGCGAGAGACCGAAGTTTCCCTCGCCTGTGCCGACCGCAGGCGTGCAGTCAAAGGCGATGATGACGCTATTCTCGGGGGCGGTATCCGGCGGATTCAGACTATAAGCGAACGTTCCCAACCCGTTTGAATCCCCCGAGGCCGCAGTGCCATTCGGATCATTTTGCACCACGAAACAATAACCGTAAGCGGTATTGGTGAGTCCGGTGAAGGAGGTGCCCGAGAGTCCCGTCTTATTAAGAGTGTAAGTCCCAACTCCCCCTGTGGTCCCGCTATTCTGCCGAGTGATGAATGTGCTGCCGCCATTCAGCACCATCAATGGCGTCAAATTGCCCTGCGATATCGCGGTCACCGTCAGCGTCGTGCCCGAAACCGAACCCGTGAATGTGCAGGTCGTGTAAGGGTAATCACCAAGCGAGAACGTTACATCAGTCGTGAACGACTGAATGTTCACTTTGGTCTTGTAATAAGCCTGCCCGGCATCATGGATTATGGTGCCGTTGGTTACATAAAGCGCCCCGTTGCTGTAGCCGTAGTTCGCAGAAGTGGTGATGGTGGTGGGCGACTGAGTGGCGAAGTTGTAGTTGAACAACAGCGTCGCCCCGCCGCCACCACCTCCACCACTTGGCGTACCAGAGGCCGCGAAGGTGACGGGCGAAGTCCCCGCAAGAGACCCGGCGCCGCTCAATGCCCCAGCGCCACCGAAATTTATGGCAGCAGTTCCGCCGAGCGTTCCGGTTGAGACAAACTCCAGTATCAGCTCACTGGCCGCGAAGTTCGGCGCCTGGCTCGTGGCAACCGTGATTGGCGTGCCGAGGGGGCCGAACGCAATGACTTCGCCCGTCCCGGTTGCAGACGTGCCGACTGAGAAGTAAGTCTCGGTCTCGGTGCCGCTCGTGCAGGCCGGAAAAGTGACGGCGTTGGCGTTGGAGATCGCACCGGTTCCTGCCGTCCAAGACCCAGAGGCGCGAGGAATGGCAACCCGTGCATATCCTGCATAGGTTGCCTCGTTCGTCGTTTGATTCCCTGCGACTCCTGGGCTTGCCGTATGGAGCGCGAGGTAAAGATCACCCGAAACGGATGAGGGCTGAAGCCCCCCGCTATTGCCTACATTCGCCCAGGCGGTGTTCTCGCACAGAAGTGCGAGGAACGAGTTCTGCGCGGCGGTGCTGAATGACACACGCTTCTAACCTATTGCTTTCCTTAAAATTACTGTGCCGTGGTCGACATTTGTCCTATTGCGAACGAGGGAGTGATCCCGCTGGATACGGCGAGAGAAGCCGTCAATGCGCCAGAGACCAGAATCGGCGTGGCGCCAGAGGCTTCAAGGCCAATCGAGAAGTAGGTTTCCGTCTCGCTTCCCGCCGTGCAGGCACCGAAAGTCACGGCCGCAGCATTGGCGATCGTCGTCGGCGAGCTGCCCGAGACTGTCCACGAACCCGAGGCTCGCGAGACGGCAACGCGCGCATACCCGGTGTAAGCCGCTTCGCTCGTTGACTGCGTGCCAGCAGCGCCTGGATTGGCGGTATGAAGCGCAACATAGAAGCTGCCCGCTACCGATGAGGGCTGAAGACCGCCGGAATTACCGACGTTCGCCCAGGCGGTGTTCTCGAACAGGAGATCGAGAAGGGCGGTTTGTGAGGTGTTGCTGAGAGCCATGCTGGTATGGACCTTTGAAAAGTTGAAAACAAAAGCAGCCCGTCCGAACTGAATCGGAAAGGCGCTGGAATTGGGAAGGCCTGGTTAGGGCTTAATTAATGGGCACTACCGATGTTCGCCTGAAACCTAGGTCCGCGAACTCATCGGCATCATTGCCGTAACCCGCTGGAGCGGCGCCCTCTGCGTGCGGGCTCCATTGCGTTCCGCGACGCGGGGAGACTAACTCCTTGTGCGCGGTGTAGATCAATCGTTCTGCATCGCATGGCCATCGCGCCAAGACGATCTTGGCCATGTTCGGTATCCGAGATGAGTACAAGAACCATTCGCCACGGATATGATCATCCTTAAACTGACCGTGTAGAGTCTTCTCTAGCTTCGATGCCTGCTTATCATCCCTACATGCGATGGAGCCAACCAACTCTAGGTCATAGGGACACCCAATCTGGAGATTGGATAATCGATCCTTGATATTCTTCGCCTTACCGATCTTCACCGCCGCCGGGTACACAACCACGGTTTTCACAAAATAGACGTACATACGAGCCTTTAACGCCCTTCCTTTTGGAAGGGAATTTTTTCCGGTCAAGCGCTTTTTGAGTTTTCAGTGCCTTTAGAATCAGGCACTTAGGAAGACGTCGAATCTGCTAGGCGGATTGACCCCGGCGGTCATGAATTTTGGCACGGGGCATTCCTTGGCGTGCGCGAAGGCTACTATTGTTCAATTTGTAGCGTCAAGTCTGGCGCCGAAAGTGGTAACGCCCGCTCCACCGCAGTCACAAGAGTGGCGATCGTCCAATGCATGCGAGATAGCCACCAGCTTGCCGGTAGGCGCGCAGCCCTCGCCTGGAGTCCGCGATAATACGCGCCATAGCGCGGCCTGGCTTCTGCCAACCAACCGATGGACTCGACGCCCAGGGCCTTGGCAGATTCTGCGGACATACCGTAGACATGCTCGCGCGGAGGCGTAGGAGCTGGCGTGGGCCGCACCCTTGGCTTGCCATCTGTCCGTAGTCCAGCCGTGCGGCGACGGGCTCTTAGCTCTCGTACGCGCTCAATAGGAGTGCTCATCTGCGTACATTCCTAGGCGTATACCGCGCCTCCCGCTTCACCCGCACCTCAACGTAATCCTCCGGTGCTTCCTCCCCCATGATCCGACGTTGAATCATGCCCTCGGCACGGCGGTACCAGGATTCAAACGCCCGCTGTAGGTGAGCATAAGGTCCCGCAAGGACCCGTTCCCATTCGGCTACCGTAACGCCCATCTTTTCGGCCCGGCTCTTGGCGGGGTCTACGGGCTGTTCTGGATGGCCATGGAATTTGGCTTTGTAGAGTTCCTCGAAGAGCACGAGATGGTAGAGGTCTTCGAGGTAGCTCTCGTCCTCACCCTTGGCAAGCCTCACGTAGAGCGGCCAGCGATAGCGCTCGGCCATCTCGAAAGCTGCGGCCCTTAATGCGTGGAGTAAGAAACGGACCGCCTTATTGCGGCCGCGGCTTTCCGGTGCAATCCGCAGGTTTGCGGCTTCCCAAGCGATATCGTCGATTCCGGCAGCCCCCATGGCAAGCTCGGGTGTTCCCCAGGCCGGACGCTTGCTTGATCGGGTGGAGGAACCGTGGACGGTTTCAGGGATGGCGTGGGCCGGGAGTTTGTTCGAGCGGCCATCGGCTTCAGGATCTTGGCCATATAACTCCTGCCAGCGGTGACGGCGGCGCTTTCGCGCGGCGCCTTTGGTATTGCTGGAACTTCCGGCGACCGCGACAAAGTCTACATGATGTTCGGATGAGCCTTGAAGAAGCAAGTCTTCGGCGCGCATTCAGCGACCTCGTCCAAGTTGATTAAGTATAGCAGTTTTCAAGCGGCTCTTCCTCTGTGCGAAGTGACACAATCCAACTCCAGCCTTTCCGTCCGCACCGGCCTTGGGGGTCTGGTCGGATGATCGTCTACCAGCGCGTACTGTTCTCCCAAAGGCCGAATGACGGTGCCGCGGAAGGTATGATCGTCGCTTGTCATGGATTTGAATTTGACGCGTTGGTTAGCGTGAAATGGATTCATCACATCACCTTGCAGCGACAGGTAATACACGCGCAGCTGGTTCGGTGGACTGACTTCTCGTCCAAAAGCGCAATGGCTTTTCGCACACAGCTCTCGCAAATTTGCGCCGTGCAGCTTTCAGCGTCTGGAGGTTCCCCGAGTTCGATTGTGCGCGCTACGGTTTCTGCACACTCATCGCAGGGCCATTGGACTTCCCAGACTCTCACGCCGTCATCTCGCGGTCTATGCGATCGGGTGTCTCATCGCTATCCATGCCATCGGGACGGATCGGCAAGAGATAGATGGCCATGTACACGAATACGCCGCTCGGAGGGAAAGTTGTTTTCGCGCTAGCCATACTGCCTCCCCGTCAACGCCGCATAGGCATTCCTCCAAAACGTGGATTCCTTTCCCGACGTCCGGATGAAGCGACGCACCAGCTTCGTACTCGGTGGATGATCCCGCGCGACCAATGGACCGCCCTCCTTCAGGCGATACAATCGCGGTGGGGGCCGACGTCCCGGACCAGACTTCGTGCCGTGAGCCTGAAGTCCATGTCCCCAGGAGCCTTTGGGACCGAATCGCATGCGGACAGCCATCTGCAAGTACTCAGGGATACCCCGTAACGCTACCTGAGCGCGCTGAAGCGGCGAGAGCTGCAGGCGGGTGGGAATGTGGACGGTATGGTTGGCTCGCGGCCCTACGGCCTTGTGGCGTGCGTAGCGGCGTTGGTAGCGAGCTTTGTTTGCGGCCTTGCGATCTACGGGCAATTGAACGGCGGGCGGATTTTTCATCGTTACATCACTTTGTTGCGACACGTGATACAGCAGCAGCCAATGCGGTGGGCTGAGCCAATCCTCAAACACTCCGGCACTTCGCTTTCGGTCCAGAGATGGATTTCCACACCGTACAGCTCGCGGACCTGTTTCCGTTTGAGTCGTCCCATCGGCAAGTCACTCCCTTTGCTGTCGAGAAATATTGGCGGACTGTCTACTACCACCATCCAATCGACGATGTGTCGGACCTCGCCGGGTAAGTGGAAAACGACTTGCCGCAGAAAGTACCGAATCTCGCCGGCCGCTTTCAGGAGCTTGAGTATTTCGTAGTGGCGAGCCTCGAGTTTGGAAGCGAACCGAATGCCGTCCTTGTGCGTCGGCTCGGCTCTGAATTTCGAACGCAGCGGTGAGGCAATGCCATCTGCGATATTGGCGTTGGCTCTTGCGAGATCGGCGGCGGTCCATCGAGTCATGCCGCGAACCTCCATGCTTCCCTGTTTCGCACAGCTCGCCAAACGCGGCGAGCTTTTACGGGATTGATGCGATGGACGTACCGCCACGCCTGCACCCTGAACCGTCGATCCTGCTCGCGGGAGAGGAGATCGGTGAGACCGCCAGTGCAATCGTTTTTGCCTTCGCCAACTTTGACGCCCATCAAACTCCCTCCAACTGCTGAGCAATCCTTAGCTGTTCAGCCCGGTGTTTGTAGCACGCATCGCGAGCGACTTCTGCGGCGTCGAATATGCCGAGATTCACGTCCTTGCCGGGACCACCATTCAGGTGCCAGGCTTCGAACCTGTAGGCGTCCTTTACGCGAATGCAGGCGACGGAGTATTGGCCGTCGTCTGAGACCTGAGCCCACTGACTTACTCGGTTCCACGACAGTTTGCCTTCAGCCATCTAATCCCATCTCCCGCATCGCTTCATCGACAACCTCTTCCGTGGTTCCACGTGAAATCGATTTTTTCCCACGTTTGCGATATGCCTCCATGAGTCGGCGCACGCCCGCTGCCGAAGAACCATGCTTGAGCGCGATTTCGTTATCGGAGGGTATGGCGTCACGTCTTTCGGCTACTTCCTCGCATTCGGCGCGCATGGCGCCTGAGTATTTGCGATGGGCTACCATCAGAGGTCGCTCCAATGAGGCCGTGGCGCGGCTAGCGGCGCTGGCGGCCCACTTGGCTGGTCGCGCACGATCTGAGCGATTGACGTATAGGCATCATCCGGCAGGTAGCGCATCGGGCCGGTTGGGAACTGATCCAGATGGAACTGACGCAGGGTGCGGTGATACCACCCCATGATGTTTCCAAGGGAACCGGCGCCGTGCCGTTGCTTACGAATCGCAATGCACATGGGGGTCGTGGATACGAGCGGATCGCGAATCTCGTTCGGGTTACGCCGGACGAAAAGCACGTTATCGGCGATGCCGCCAATCTCACGTGCCCCACCGACGTCGTTGATGTCGGGCTCCTGTTCGGCGCTTATCGTCTTTCTGGGATGAGCCACGAGGTGGATATGGATATTCGATGCCCGGGCGGTAGCGGCGACCAGGTTGGCAAACTGCCTTTGGGCCTCAAAGTCATCATTCGCCACGTCCAGGCACATCAGCGAATCAATCACCGCGTGCTTGATGCCCTCCTCTGCGAGCTTGCGAATCACCGCGAGCAGCTTTCGGTGCTGAGCAATGCCGATCACGCCCCACAAGCGGAACCGCTCGCCGTACGCATCGATGAACCACTGCATCTGATGGTCGGTTGGTTCATATGCGCCAGCCGCGACCGCGGCGAGGTTCACCAGCACGTTGCGCGGATCTTCCTCGAGACTCGCCACAAACACAGAACTGCCCCTGGCTAGGCAATGGCATACGAGCTGTCGCAGCAAGGTCGTCTTGCCGCTACCGGGGTAACCGCTCCAGATAGTCACGCCGCCGGGATAAAGTCGCAGCCGGGCACCTTCTGGATCGAAGGGGGTCGTTCCATACTTGGCATGGCGTTTGCGGTACTCGGCAAGAAGCTCTTTCCCGTCGAGTTTCATCACATCAAGCAATACTTCATCCGGATCGATGTCGTACTTGGGATCGACGCGCGTCACCAGCACGCGACCTAACCGGCGGTCCTCATCAGCGTAAGCCGCCAGCGGAGGCGCCTCCTCCCTCTGACTCGGCATCACATACCCGGCCTCTCTGGCAAGCTCGAATATCGTGCCGAGTGTGACTAGCCTCGTGCGGTCGCGGTCATGGTGGTACGTGGACCAGTGATAGCGACAATCATTGATGCCGCTATAGTTTGGTGGCGAATCTCCGGTTATGCCGCCCGAACTCCAGGCGTGCCACAAATCAAAGCCGCTATCGCTCCCCTCTGAGGCCAGATGAATCGCAAGACCGGCGCGGCTCCAGACTCCATAATCGCTCGGGTCCAGATACGCCAGGGCTCCGATCAGTAGCTTTCGGTCTACCGCCCATTTTTCCGGAGACCTGGACGGAAGCGGCGCGAGATCCTTAGCCTCAATGCGCTGCTCATCCACAAGACCGGCGGGCAGTGGAATCATCTCTCCGTGCGCAGAGCCCCCATGCAACGGCCACCAAATGATGTAGCCACCCTCGCCGCGCATGTCGATTCCGCCGCGCTTGATCCCGCCAAGGGTTAGGCAAACACCATTGCGATATTCCGTCTCGCACCGGAACAGGTAATGCCTGCCGCTGTTTACCGTCGTATGAACGCGGGTCGCGAGCAGAATGTTGCTATGCTGAATAATCCAATCGTTACCGGCCAGGTCGGCTTTGTGCTGGTCGTAGTCAACAACGACAAACTTGGTCTTCATGCCAGTCGGAACTCCGACCAGAGCTTCCGGCCAGCGTTTCCACCAATCCTTGATTTGCGCCGGGTCCTGCGAGGCGTCATGCAACCCCCGGATGGTCAGCGGAGACTTCGCGTTCATCGTGCGCCTCTCCCCGCGCACCTCAAGCTGCTCCGGATTGCGGCGACAGGGGAATACCGGCACCTTCGCTGCGAGGCGCAGGATTGCCTCCAGAGGGGCGATCGATGAGACCATGCGCTCGACGGCTACCGCCATGATTGCGACCCGTGGGACTGTTTGAATTTCAGGAGATGAGCGGCGTCACTGCGCCACTGAACGACGGGCTCGCCGCTTGGCCCGAGCGATAGCGAGGCAACCCGCACACCTGCCAAGAGAAACCCGCCAACGGGGCGATCCTGGTAGCGCTCATGAACGAAATAAACGCCGCCTACGCAAAATTGCCCGGCAACCAGTAGTCCGCTGCCTATTGGGCTCAGATTCCACTGGAATTGCATCGCCCCTTTGCCGGCGAGCGGTGCAACAAATGCTGGGGTCTCAAGTTGTCTTGCGTAGCTTGCGGCCTGTCTGACTGCCTCGGGAAATGGCGCGCAGCCATTAGCTGTGAATTGCTTCACCTCGATGGAAAGCGGTATCCCATGCATGCCCTGCAGGCGCACCACAAGGTCGGGCCGTAAACCGTTCCCGATATCGACCTCGCGCGTGAGCTTTCGGCAAAATGGCGACAGGCGTCGGACGGTATACTCGACTGCCTCGGCCTCGGAGGCGAACGGCATGACCCCGCCATTGTCCGGGTGCCGCGGCCAGAGAGTTCGATCCGTGGGCATGTCCATCAGCGCCACTCCATCGGCTTGCCGGCGAAAGTCGCCCCATTTTCGTCCGCAGGCTTCGAGCGGGCGAATTCCAGCCCTTTGTCGATCTGTCCTGCATTCCGAAGGATTAGTCCGATATCGTTGTAGACCGTGCCGTTTTCATTCTTGCCCATGTGAAACGGCGAGAATTTGTAGCCGGAGATAGCAGCGCAGAGGGTTGCTTCGTCGTAGCCCTTGAGAGCTTGGCTGATGATCTTACGGCGCTTGCCGTCGAGCACCGCCTTGTGCTTGCCGAATTCTGTCTGCCAATGAGCGAAGACGCGTTCGACGATTTCTTTCGTCTTCCCGTCCGATTCACGCTCAGTCGCCGGAGGCGAAGCCGACGTATCTTTCTTATGATCCCTTCCCTTAGACTCCAGAGAAGAGACCGCCGAACTCGGTGAGCACTCCCCTACTCCTCGGTGAGTAGTCGGTGAGTCGCGGTAGACTGGATGCCGAGGCCTCGCCTTCTTCTCTATTTTTTGGTGGGTTCCAAAGCCCTTGATATGTAAGTACTTCTTCCCTTCGGCTTCGTACTCGACAAGCACCCCGGCCTTGAGTAGTTCCTGGAGTAGTGGCTCACAGTCGATTTGGTCATAGGGGAAGGCTTGAGCCTTGAGTTGCTTGGCTGAGCGTTCAAGTCCTCCCTCGTCATCTGCGAAGTTCCATGTGGCAATGAAGAGTAGCCGAGCACTCACCGAGCACTCCCCTACTCGCTCATCGGTCCAATATTCAGGCTTGATTGTTCTAATTCTGGCCACGGCTCATCTCATCCTTCCCTTAGCCGCTTAAATTTCCTCATCACGAGCGCCACCCTTTCCGTCATCTCAAACGATAGTCCCAGCTCGTACAGCCACATGAGCGCGGCCTTCAACGTGCCAAACCCCTCGCCATTTCGATCTCGCGAACCCTTTCAGGCGAAATGCTTTTCTTCAACTCCGCCATCAGCACATACGCCAACCGCTGCGCCTCCCGCGTCGGCCCTCCCCTGCCTAAGCATTCCAAGCGCGCGATCCAGTCTTCCAAGAACTGGTCGGCTTGCTCACGATTGACTTCTGGTGCGGCGCTCATCGATGCCCCCGATTCCAACAGGCGTGGCAAAATCGCGGACAAAGGCTATGGCCCTCGGGCCAGTAGAAGCGATGCCAAGTTACGTAGGCGAAGTCAGCGCCCGTCATCGCAGCCACCATCCGCAAACGGCCCACGCGACAAGCAATGCGATAGTGACGATTGCCATCACGCGCTCGCCTTTGGAGAGTGGTGCATGTTTCTGGATGGCGGCGTTGGGATCGCTGAAATGTTTCATACCAACCTCGCAATCGCGAAGATGACCGCGCCGAGACAGACGAGCGCAAGGACGAGTCCGGCTAGGAACTCATCGCCTGTCATGCGATGTCTGTGATGTGGGAGCCTGGGACCTAGCGTTAGGCGCTGGGCCTCGGCTTCATCAAAAAAAGTGTCCCTCGCCGATGGGTGCCCTGACATTCTTTGCAGGAGGCATCGCAGGCCACCGCGCTTCTCATCCACGCCCGCCGTAGGTGCTGGGTAAGAGCACTCGCTCGGCACGTGCGGAGTAGATGTAAGGCCGTGCGGCCGGATGGTCAGGCCCGTCGCAGGGGCGGTGAGTGTTATTTCGGCAGACCCTGCCGCTATGAATTCGGCAGGGGCCGTATGAGTCCGCGACTTGCTCACTTCGCGGTCGAAAGAAATTCCGACTGATTGCTCAGCCGGGCTGCGCCAGTGCCGCCGGGGGTCTAACTCGGCGGGTGTCGTTGCTGGAAGGGGAAACTCAGCAGCGGATCGCAGAAGCGATCGGAGGCGGCGCAAAAGGGTGGGCACCTCGATTGCTAGGATGAGGGGATCGGCCTCATTGATGCGAAGTGCCGAAAAAAATGCATCAAGCTTGGCGGCGCTTGACTCGTCCGTGCTCAACTCTACGTGCGTTATAGCTCGCATGACCACCCCGATGCGCCCGTGCGGGGCGCGCGTTAAGTCAAAATCAACGCCCTTTCCGGCTCACTCCACCATCTGCCGGCACGACTCCAGCACCACGTGCGTCGTCGTCGGCATCCTCTCCAAGCCAATCCGCCTGCGCTCCGTTTGCGATCAAACGGCGATGGGCTACCTTGAAAGCATGAGCTTTGCGTTTCGCCCAATCCGCCAGAATCTCTCGCGCCACGAGCGCCTTGTCCTTCCCAAAGGCAACGGCCTCAGCGTCGAGCCATATGTCTATGGACTCAGTGATACCAAGACGGAAGTCTTTGAGCGGGAGGCTCATGTCTGCGCGCGATGTTCCATATGAGCGGCTCGCTGCTGTTGCGCGCGGAAATATGTCGCCAGGCATTCAATCTTCCGAACGCCGGGATCTTTAACTTCTTGGCGCGCGATCTTTTCGATCGTGCGCTTGGAGATATCCGTGGCCTCGGCAACGGCGGACCAGTCACCCTTACAGAGCTGCAACTGCTCAAGGACGTATTCGTACGTGGATTCACTCATCGCGGATTATGGTAGACCCTATTCAGGGTCTACGCAACCCGAATTAGGGTCATGCTCGCGGCTATCTTGGATTCGTATGGCTGCAAGCCGCGAATCAAAAGAAAAATCGACCGCCGACCATGATCCGAAAGATCGTGGCGAAAAACGTCTCAATTCTTCGAGATCGTCAATATCGGAGCATGCCGAAGATCACTGCCCGCAATAAAGCCCTCGCCGCGCAGATTGGAACGAAGCTCTCGCAGCTTCAGCGGATTACCGAAGGGAAAATCGGCACAAGCATTGACACCATAGAATGGCTAGCTTTAGCCCTTGGGGTCGCCCCGCATCAGCTCCTAATCCCAAACTTTGCCGCGTCTATTGAACCGTTCCCAGCTTCTGCCTTTGGACTGCCAGAGGAGCCGGGTACCGATTCGCTTCAGCGACGCCATGATTGACAGTTGGCTCACAGAGATTGAGAAATGGGAAAGTCACGATTAGCGGCCATTGCAGCAACCATTGTTGTGCTCGCGCCTGCGGCGGCGCTTGCTGATACCGACTTGCGCGCAGCACTTCGATATGACAATTCAACAAGTTCTTTTACGATAACAAATCACGACCCCTTCCCATGGAAGGATTGCATCTTGGAACTAAATCCCCACGGATTTAGCCTCGGATACGACATGCGCGGCGTTCTGATAAAGGCTGGCATTACGGTGCATTTGTCCGCCCTGGACTTTGTGTTGGATGACGGAACTAGATTCGACCCAGTCGCGCAAGAAGTGCTCGCGTTTTATATCAATTGTGATACGCCGCACGGGCGCGAGTCGTTCATGCGGGAAACAGGCTAGGCAGCGCCGCCGCCCATAATGTGACCTTGGTCGCCAAGCCCGGGCGTGGCCATCTGTAAAAACCCTATTCAGGGTTGACAGGACCCATATTAGGGTCTAGACTCCTCCCCATCGAGTTCGGAGGGTCCAGTGAGCACATATCAAATCAAGCATCGTTTCAGCGGCGCGGTCCTTTTCGAGATCGAGCTTCCGGCTGAGATCGCCGCGCAGTCAGCGTCCCAGCGGCTTGGCTACGCGATCGAACAGGCTTTGAACGCTGACGCCGATCTCGCTGGCGCCGACCTCGCTGACGCCTACCTCGCTGGCGCCAACCTCGCTCGCGCCAACCTCGCTCGCGCCTACCTCGCTGGCGCCAACCTCGCTCGCGCCAACCTCGCTGGCGCCTACCTCGCTGACGCCGACCTCGCTGACGCCAACCTCGCTGGCGCCAACCTCGCTCGCGCCTACCTCGCTGGCGCCGATCTCGCTGGCGCCGATCTCGCTGGCGCCGATCTCGCTGGCGCCGATCTCGCTGGCGCCGATCTCGCTGGCGCCTACCTCGCTGGCGCTCGGAACATTCCGGAAACCAACGGCTCCGAGAGCATCCAGGAACCGGAACCGGCCGACCGCATCGAGCGTCAACGTCTGCGCGCCGAGCGCTTCCGTGCGCGAAATCCTGATGTCCCGGTCATTCCGGACTTGGATGCTCGCATTCTCGGCATTATCGATTCCGGCAAGGGCAATCTTCGGATGTCGACCTGGCATACCTGTAAGACGACCCACTGTCGCGCAGGCTGGGCCATCACCCTCGCGGGCGCTGCCGGGGCGGCGCTGGAGGATAAACATGGACCGCATCGCGCCGGCATGATGATTTACCGTGCGAGCACGGGCCGAGTGCCGCATTTTTTCGCGAGCGACGAGCTGGCATTGGAGGACATTCGCGAGCAGGCGGCGCTGCAGGTGCAATCGTGAACGCACAGCAAGAATCGGTCGTACTCCAGCACTACGGCCCCGCCGGTTCCGCCAGCCCCGACTGGCTTCGCGCCTGCCGCGAGATCGAAGCCGCCGAGGACTTCGCCGCTTCCCCGGTCGAGCCCCTCCCTGCCCTGCAGGAGGCCGCATGAACGACAACCTCGCAGCCATGGGCGCCTACGTTGCCGGCATTCTCACGCTCGTGATGCTCTGCTCTTCTCTGCGCACACGGGTGCACCAACTCGAATCCGCCCTCTCCCGCATGGTGAGTGAGCATGACGAGACGGTGAGCAATACCGAGGGACGGTACCCGACGGCTGATAGCGGGTGCATTGCATGCACCCTGGGCACGGTGCCGAATCATCTGAACACCGGTCTTTGTGGCTACCACCGTGCGCGCGAGCTGCTAGGAGTCAAGCCGTGAGTACGCTCAATTCCCAACCGCTCGCAGCAGTTGAGACTGCGGCTGTTGACAGCGCCAAGACTGGCGTAACTGCGGCTCCGAGTGTGGCATTCCCTCCACTCGGAGCCGGTCAGTTCGACCCTTGGTATGACCGCGATCGATACCGTGAAGAGGACGCTGACGAACGTCGGGCCGAGCGAGCTGAAGAACGGCGTGCGGAGAGGGATAGGCCGTAATGCTTCTCCGCCCTAAAGGACGGAGCTTTCCGTCAACCGGAGGCCGGCATTCCGGCCCGAGACGAGGATATTCCGCGCTGCATTCACGTCACGATCATGCGTAACGCCACAGTCAGAACAAACCCAATCTCTCACTGCAAGGTCTACGATACCTTTCGGCCGCGACTCGGGGATTGCTCCACAAGCCGAGCAGACCTGCGTGGTGAATCGCTCATCAACTTCGATGTACTCGGCCCCGTGCCTCATGGCTTTGTAGTGGAGCTGGGATCGAAGTTGCGACCAGGAAGCATCGAGGACCGACTTCGCCATCCTGGTCTTGGCGAGGCCGGAAAGTTCACGTTGCCGACGCAGATGCGCCGGTTATCACGCACGAGGCGCCTGGACTGCTCGTGCAGGAAGTGCTTGCGGGCATTGGCGATCTTGGCGTGAATGACTCGCGCCCTGGCTTTCCGCCCGGCCCGCTGCGCGGTGGCGAGCTTTGCGGCCCACTTCGCGAGATGGCGGGGATTCTCAATCTTCTCGCCCGTGGAGAGCGCGGCGAGGGTCTTGAGGCCGAGGTCGATGCCGATCTCGCCCTCGCCGCAGTTGGCCGTCTCCGCAACCTCGACCGCGAGATTGATAAACCAGCGCCCGCGCGCATCCTGAGCGAAGGAGCCGCTTTTTATCTTCCCGTCAACCGGCCGATGCAGCCACAACCCGTAGTGGCGCTTGAGGAAGATCACCGCATTGCTCTCCATGCGGATCGCGCGAGCGGCCTGGAAGGGAATCCAGCCCAAGGACTTCCTGCCGCGCCATCGCGGCCGGCGCTTGTGGGTATCGCGGGAGATGGCGAACTGCTTACAGACTGCCGTCACGCTATCCGAATGCAGTCCGAGTTCCTTGGACGTTCCCTTCGTCAAGGCGTCCAAGTCGTAGCCGGTCGGCCAGAGCTTGCCCCAACGTCGCGCGGCCTCTTGGGTCTCGCCGCAGAAGTTCCAGACGAAATTGACCGCCCGCGCCTGCCGTTCAAGCTCGCGCGCTGCGCCGCTGGTCCCCTTGAGACGGTAGCGATACGTCAAGATCATTTCAACATTCTACCACAGGAGCAGCGCTTCCTTCTCGGCCTAAAGGCCGGGACTTCCGCGCTGAATATCCGGTGAACAAGCGCGATCTCATCAACGATCCGACATGGCTCGACTATCGCCGCTCACTGTTTGCGAGCATTTCCGAAGTCATGATCTGGTGGACACAGAATCATCCCGGCAAGCGGTTGGAGCCTGAGAGTTTGACTGGCCTGTGTGGACGGCGATTCCCAATCAATCGCAAGGGTCAGACTGTGATCAATGCCGATGAACAGTTGTGGGCGCGCGGCCGTCTAACCAAGGGGATTGTGAAGTGACCAAGAAGAAAATAGCCGAGAAGGCGACGGCAGAAAAGGTCGAGCAGATCATTACCTGTTTCAAAGGTTTTGACCTGCAAATGCAGTGTCGTGGTATGAAAGGAGAATCAACTTGATCGAATGGTCACGCCATCTTTCCTGGTCCCACGCGGCGCTCGCGTTACTCCTTGCACTGATCGTGCTCGTGTCACTCGCGTATTTTTTCAAGGCACTCCTTCGGCCAACACCAGATCCCGAGCCACGCTTTTGGCCGGTAGCGGATTACTCGGCACGGTATCGCGAGAAAGAAGTATGGCTGGGCGATCGGCACCTGCTCGCCAGGCCGATCAATCGACAAATTGGGAATATAACTTAACTTTGACCTCGTAGACGAGAGGAAGAATATGAACGCAGTAGTAGTTTCAGACCAGCCGCCCCAGTCAGATTCCCGCATGCTGATGCTCTTGATTGAGCGCGCCGCGACCTCGACCGACTTCGATGTTGATAAGCTCCAGAAGCTTCTCGACTTGAAGGCACAGTGGGATGCCACCGAAGCCCGTAAGGCATATGTTGGCGCCATGGCGGCTTTCAAGGCGAATCCGCCGGAGATTATCAAGGACAAGCACGTCAAGTTCCAAACCTCGAAGGGCATCACGGAATACGACCACGAGACGCTGGGGAACGTGTGCAAGGAAGTCATCAAGGGCTTGGCTCAGCATGGCATCAGCCATCGGTGGGACCTCGCGCAAAGCGAGGCTCGCATCAAGGTAACGTGCGTCCTGACACACGCCCAGGGGCACAGCGAGAGCACGTCCTTACATTCCGGTGCCGATGACTCTGGCGGCAAGAACAGCATTCAGGCTATCGGGTCAGCCGTCAAATATTTAGAGCGCTACACGCTGCTCGCGGCAACCGGCCTTGCTCCGATGGACGCGATGGAAGCGGATGACGACGGCAAAGGAACCGGGGGGGGCGAGCCGAATATCACCGAGAAGCAGGCGGCGGACTTGAAGGCCCTCATCACCGAAGGCGGCGGAGACATGGCGAAGGCGCTGCGTTTCCTCAAGATCGAATCACTCGCGTCGATTCCGGCCAAGAACTACGAAGCCGTGGTCGCCGATATCAAAGCCGTGAATGCCGCGAAGGCGCGGGCGGCGAAATGATTACGGTCTTTGAACAGGTTGAGCAGCATTCTGGCGCCTGGTTCGAGGTGAGACGAGGACTTGTCACTTGTTCAGAATTTCACACGGTCCTCGCCAAAGGCGGAAGTAAAGACGCGCTCACGCGACGCAAATATCTTTACACCTTGGCCGGCGAAATTCTGACTGGTGAAGTGATCCCAGGTTACGCAAATTCAAACATGGAACGCGGCCGGAAAATGGAGGAGGACGCTAGAGCATGGTACGAATATAGTACAGATGCAGACGTTGTACGCGTCGGCTTCATTCGCAATGACATGTTTCGTGCTGGCGTCAGTCCTGACGGGTTGATTGGCAATGACGGAATGTTCGAAGCGAAGACAAAGCTTCCGCATTTGCAACTCGAGCTATTAGATGCCGGAACGCTTCCGAATGGGCACAAAGCACAATGCCAAGGGGCGTTGTGGGTGACGGGCCGAAGCTGGATAGATTTTGTGAGCTACTGGCCGAAGCTGCCGCCGTTCAAACTGCGTGTCTACCGAGAGGAGCCCTATATAGCGGCCCTGGCCGTAGCCGTGAAGGAATTCAACGAAGAACTCGACGCGCTGGTCGCGAGGTGGAAGTGATGATAGATCTTGCCAATATGCGCTTTGGGCGCCTATCGGTCTTGGCGATAGCCGGGCGAAACGCGGCGTGTGAGTCGCTCTGGAAATGCGTTTGCGACTGCGGCGCAGAGCGGATTGTTAGAGGCAGCAGCCTACGTCGAGGCGAATCGCAATCATGCGGCTGTAATCGTCGCAAGCATGGTCACAGCTTGAATAGTGGCTCGCGAACATATCGGACGTGGCACGCCATGTTGACTAGATGCACCAATCCGAAAGTCAACAGGTATCCATACTACGGAGGAAGGGGAATTACAGTCTGCGAGCGATGGCAGAAATTTGAAAACTTCCTTGCTGATATGGGGGATCGGCCGCTGGATATGACATTGGATCGCTATCCAAACAAGGACGGCAATTACGAACCCGGAAATTGCCGGTGGGCCACTCCGAAACAGCAAGCACAAAACCGCCGCGAGAGGGGTAAGCGATGAGCGTCACGGAACTAGTTGAAGTCCAAAAAGCCGTCGCCGAATTCGATCGCGTCGGCGCGGGCATCAAAGCCCTGCAGGAGAAATACTCCGGTGTCCTCTATGATGTGATGACCACGGCCGGCATGAAGGACGCAAAGTCTGCGCGCGCCGCCGTCCGCGAACCTCGGTATGAGATCGAGCGGATACGCAAGGACGCCAAGGCGCCGATCCTCGCGTTGGGCAAGAAACTCGATACTGAGGCGAAGCGCATCACGGAAGAACTGCTTGCCATCGAAAATCCGATTGCCCTACAGATCGAGGCCGAGGAAGCGCGGAAGGAGGCTGAGAAGCAAGCGGCGATCGCCGCCGAAATGCAACGGGTCGCCGCTCTCCAGGAGCGGATTGCAGAACTTCGCGGTAACCCCGTTCTCTCAGCCTCCGATTCATCCATTCTTATATCCGACCATATCCAGGACTTGGAAGAGATCCTGGTGGATGAGACCTTCGCCGAATTTCGCGAGCAGGCGGAAGTTACCAAGGCGGCTGGTCTCACACGTCTGCGCGAACTCCATGCCGCAGCGATAACGCATGAAGTCGAACAGGCCAGATTGAAGGCCGAACGCGAAGAGCTGGCCAAACTGCGGGCCGAGCAAGCCGAACGAGATAGGCTCGGGCGTGCCCGGCTCGCAGAGGAGGAGCGCCAGAGAGCCGAGCAGAGAGCTAGGGAAGAGGCAGAAGCCAAGGCGATCCGCGAAGCCGAGCAGGCAGCTCTCCGTAAGGCGCGCGAGGCGTTTGAGACGCAGGCCAAAGCCGAACGCGAACGGATCGCCGAGGAGGAACGTCAGGCCCGAATCGCTCGTGAGGCCGAGGCTCGCCGGCAAGACGAGGAACTCCAGCGCAGACGAGCAGAACAGGAGCGTTTGGACCGCGAAGCCGAAGAGCGTCTCCGGCTTGAGAGTGAGCGCATCGTGGCCGAGGAACGCGCACTTGTCGAGCAGCGTGCCGCGTTTGCCAGGGAACAGGAAGCCGCGCGTCAGGCTCAGGAGCCCGAGCACGTCGTCCTGTCAGGCATTCCATCGGCCTCGGACATCGTTGAAGTGCTGGCGATTCATTACGACGAGTCGCCGGAGACAATCATTGACTGGCTCAGAGGAATGGACTTCTGCGCAGTCGTATCGGAAGAGGTAGCAGCATGAGCGGTCAGCAGCGAGACAACAGCGGCATCATCGGCGTCAATAACCGGAAGGAGAAGGAAAACCATCCCGACTACTCCGGCCAGTGCTCCGTTGACGGCAAAGCGTTTTGGATCAGCGGATGGAAACGCACCGGGCGCGATGGCTCCAAATTCCTGTCGCTGGCATTCAAGCCGAAGATGGCGAAGGATCACCAGGGCGCGCCGCCGAATCCTCCAGCACAGACCGGCGCCAAACACGATTTCGATGACAACATTCCGTTTGCCTGGGCCGCGCTGATTCCTTTCGCCGGCATTCTGGTCCACGTCGTTCGCGCGGCGATGCTCTGAGGTGCCCATGACACTGTCCAAATCAACTCGTACTCGCCTCCTGAAATTGGCCGCCCGTCTGGATGGCTATGCGGCGGCGATACGCAAATATGTTGCCGCCAAGACCCCGCGACGCGGGCCAAGGCAGGAGAAAGCGTAATCATGGCGCGTCTCTTCCTCCGCAAGACCCTGAACGGCTTCGTTCCAAATGACGAGCCTAGCCAGGAGCTGTGGAAGAAGTACAAGCTCAATGAGGTTTATAGGGGCGACATAGTTAAGCCGCGCTCGTATCAGCATCACAAGTTGATCATGAGTTTGCTCAACCTGACCTTTGAGAACCAGGAGCGATATGCGAGTTTCGATGTGTTCCGAAAGGCGATTGCCTTCGCGGCCGGACACGTCATCGAATATCCCTCCCTCGACGGCGAAATTATCCGCGAGGCAGACAGTCTGAGCTATGACAGGTTGGATGAACTCGAATTTACGAAGGTTGCAGGCGCCATGATGACGGTCTGCGCGCACATCCTCGGCGACATGGACATCCGAGAACTCGAAGCGGAAGTCTCAAAGTACGCGGATCAGCATTACGGGATGGCCGCTTGAATCTCAGAAAATACGCCAAAGGCCAGCCCTGCCGAGTACGCCTGATTGATGTCTGCAACGGAAACGAGGAAACGACCGTGCTCGCGCATCTGAAAAACGGCTGGTATGGGAGCCTAAAGCCGCCGGACGTGATCGCGGTCCATGCCTGCAGCGCCTGCCATGACGCGATCGATGGCCGCTCGAATCCAAAACACCTGACTCGCACGGAGATCGATCTTGCGGCCTATCGCGGCCTTTGCGAGATGCTCGACTACTACGTGCATGAGGAGATTCTCAAATGGTAGACGCTCCGCCAAAACCTGATCTCGACAAGCCCAAATACCGCTGGGACGAGAAAGCGCAAGCCTGGATCGTGACCGACTGGCGGCAGATCTCGCGCGGGACATCCTAGCCGAACACAACTTATCGTCATGCATAAAACAATGCGAGGCGCCGAAGTCATGACTGACATTCTGACCGACGAGAAAGCATCCATCGAGACCCTGGGCGAAGCGCTTCCGCGCGAGATGGCGAGAGTTCGCGACGAGGTGCTGCCGCAGTACATAGCTCTGCGCGGCATGCCCAACGTGCTCGTAGAGCCGCAGATCATGATGATGCGTGCCGATCTAGATGCAGCGGCAAAGGCAATAGCCGAAGGAGACGTGGTGGCCATGTTGCGGGCGTATTGGTCGCTGAAGAAGATCACGGGATGAGCGTGCCCACTGAACGAGCAAAGGTCCTGGCACTTGCCAACCGTCTGTTAGACATGCGCTATGCCGATCCGGATGACGATCTCCTCACGCTGGCGCGACATCTGACGCGGCTGCATTCCGAAAGAGAGTGGCGCCCCATCAAGACGGCCCCGAAAAGTGGTATCTCCATTCTGGTCTATCAACCATGGAAATCTGGATACAACTGCGTGTTGATAGCGCATTACGCCAACGGCTGGATCAATCAGGCCGCTTGCGATCGTTGTGGCGTAGCGGAGCTTGAGCCCACTCATTGGATGCCACTGCCGGAGGGACCGTGATCGAAGCCCGATGCTGCTGCCGAAGTTCCGACGCCCGCCCGTGGGGTTTGCCTGAGCTCCAATGGGGTTCTAGCGGCATTCGCGAGCGACTGGACGAAGGCTTCCATTCCGCCGAGGAGCGCCGCCGCGCCGTACGGACTGGCGTATGTCAGCGGCTCTCGCAGCGCCAGCGCGCCGCGACGCCCATCCTATTCCGTGACCTTCTCCTGTCGATCGCGCGACAGGTGAGCATTCAGAGGAACGCCGCATGAGTGAAGTCAAGTCTGAAGATCATAGAAGCCTGGAACTCAAGGCCCAGGCTGCTGGCGCCCTGTTCTACACGTTGCCCTCAGAGCTGAACGTCAATGAGCAGATAGACCCGCTCCTGCGAACCGCCGTGGCGGCAATCAATTCGTCTGGCTGGATATGGACCGCTGAGAGCTGCCAAGGTCACCCGGACGAGACGGAGGTTGCTGCGCCATGGGGCCACAACGTGCGCCCGTACCTGCGGCTCGTATGCCGCGACAGGCACCTCGGCGCGGCATGCTCGGAACTGCTCACGCAGGCCCGAGACGAGAAGGATACGTTGATTGGCGCGCCAGGAATTATCCTGCGCACGCGAGAACTGAAAGACGGGTGAACCGAGCTTCAGGTCTATGTCGAGGCGCACAACGTAGCGACCCGAAACCGTGGCTGCCAAGCGCTTGAGCGCTTCGGGTTGAAAATCGCGCAGCCAGATTATGCCGCGGAGCGTGCTAAGTACGAGCCCACCATCCCCAGCGCAGAACTACTCGGGACGGTACTGCCATGAAAGAACCACTGGCTGCACAGGAGAACGTATTGTGACTATCGAAGTTAAAGGCCACGTCCATTCGCTGGAGTTCGTCGGGATGACCGAAATAGAGGTCACTGTGCAACTCGACTCGAATCGGGCGGCACATTCACCACACCAGCTCAAACTTCGGGTGAAGCCTGCGGAGATCGACATGTACCGTATTGGTATGGCGATCATCCTGCAAATTAGGCCAAATCCATGACCGCTCCGCTGACATCGAAGGAGCGAACCAAGCGCACGACGCCGCCGCGAGTTGCGGCATTCTGCCGCTGGTGGGATCCGTGGTGGGAAGGAGTGGGAAGGACTGGGAAGGACTGGGGCAGCACGGTACTGCCGAACATTGAGTCGCTTTGGTTCGATGCTGGCGGCGTCCACCCGAAAGCCGCGCTGTTCTTCGGCCAGTCACCTATGGAAACGGCAGCAGTCACGTCCATGGATCACGGCGGCGGCCCATTCGACCAGGACGGCAACGAAGGACCGAACAAGACCTCTGAGAAAACATCATGACTTCAAACTGGAGAATCTAAGTGACACCAGCACTTGCACTTATCATCACCTTGCAGAATGCCGTGGTGGCCTGCGAGAGTCACGCGGTCACGTCCGCAGCTACCGGAACAGTCACATACGAGCGCGGCTTTGAACAGTGCGTCTATGTCGTACCCGAAGCCACGAAGCGCATAAACCTCTTCTACATCGACGCGCCAGCGATGGCGCGCGCCGCCGCCGCGAGGTCCTGTACCTGAACGATGCCTGCTCAACCATGCAGCGCCAGCAGAGGTTGATCGCATGAAATACGACAAGTCCACTGATCATAAAGCCATTTCGGCCGATGTGACGATCCGGGCTCGCATCCCGCGTTCAGAGAGTCAGCCTTCGGCCCTGGCGCGGATTATGAACCGCGAGTTCGATCCCAAGCGCTGGCGTGCCGCGAGTTACAAATGGTTTCGGGTATCAGCGCCGACCGACGACCCCACGCATGCCTACTTGGAATGCTGGCGCGAGAAGCCTGCCGTAGAGGGTGAGCTGGATAGGAGCAAGGCTATATGACCGACTCCCTGTCATCGAAGGATGGCTTATCGCAGGTCCGGACGTATCGGAAGAAGCCGGTCATCATCTACGCCATGCGCGTCCCCGAGAGGCCGGGCGAGTGCGACGAACTGGCCGAGTGGCTTGCTGCGCAGTGCGAGGACTACGTTATCCACGAGCACTACGTGACAATCGGAACGCTCGAAGGCGAGATGCGCGCCAACGTGGGCGACTGGATCATCCGGGGCGTTGCCGGCGAGTTCTATCCCTGCAAGCCTGCAATCTTCGAGGCGACCTATGACCCCGCAGAATGACCCGCAGACCAAGCATCATCTTGGCTGCATGAGCGCCGGAATATGCCCGAGGCCGGTGCGCACCTACGGCGAGCCGCATTACTGCGAGAAGTCGTTTGGGCACAAGGGAGCGCATATATGCCGGCGGTGTGGCTCGGAGATATGGGCGGACCCAGGGTCGCTCATTGTACTGATGAACCCCTTTAGGACGGCGTCTCATTCCACAAACCCCGGGTATACCAAGCGCTTCACATTCTGGCAGAAGGTCAGAGGCGTCATAGCGGATTGGCGGAGACAGAAGCCATGACCGAGAAGAAGTGTGCCGTCTGCGGGCGATTGGTTGCGGAAGGAGAACAGGACCGTCACTTGGAGCTTCAGCATCTAGGGCCGCACTACTTTTGGTTTGGCGCTACGCCTTACCGCACTGAGAAGCCGTCGATGACGGCCGGCGAATTGCTGCAGATGATGGAACGAACCTACGGTCAGCTCGTAGAGGATCGGGACGGCGAATTGATCTACTACAGCCATTCGATGGCGGTCAATCTCACTCGACGTCCACAGTTTTTTCTGCATACGCCGTGTACTCCGCATCAAGGATTGCCGGAATGAAAGAAGCATTCCCCAAGGATAAGAAGCTAACAAAGTCGCAGCTTGACGCGTTGGAGCGTCTATTGCGCGGGCCGGAGCATTGGTGCGGCGGAAAGCGAGCAGGGGGCGCCACCGCCAGAATGCTCAACCGCATGGTCGAGCGCGGTTTCTTGCGCGGCCCTCCCTACTACGTCACAGACCAAGGGCGCTCGGCGCTGGCCGGGGCAAGGAGTACTACGTGACCTCAAAGGATGTGACCCCAACCGACATGTGGACCGACCACAACGGCGAGGAACGCTTGCGGTTGCAGGCTGAAGTAAAGAGGTTGACGACGGATCGTGACCGCTGGAAAGAGCGCCACGATCGCGAGCGGGCGGCGCACGCCAAGAATCTGATAGAACAGCAGAAATGCGAGAGGGAGCGGGATGAGCTTGCGCAAAGGGGCAAGGGTGATATGACCGAAATGGCATGCGGACATTTTCGCGCCGACAGAATGGGCAGAGAAGATCAAGCCGTTGGAGTATGCGACATGACCGAGAAACAGCTTGGTGAGGGGTTCGCTTTCTTCCGCTGGCACGGGTTTCAGTTCCCGGGCTATAGCGGCGGACCCTATTGCGAGCATTGCCTAGATCTGTGGCGGCGCAGGGCTTGGACTTTCTTCCAAGTCGGCTGGAACGCACCCTGGAGTTACACTGAATGAACGCACAAGTGTCCGAATCCCCATCTCCTGTCACCACGCCGCGCTTCGTCAAGATCGGCGAGGACGGCGCATTGCTCCCCGCCGATGCCACCGAGTGGGTCGCGGTGCTCGACACCAAACAGAACCTCATGTGGGACGTCAAGCCGCGGCCCGTCGATGACTATGCGGCCGCCCTGAAGGTCCCCGAGACACTCGTCGTCGCGGGCTTCAAGGATTGGCGGCTGCCCACCGTCGAGGAACTGTTCCTGCTCGCCGATCGCACCCGCGTGAGCCCGGCGATCGATACCGACTTCTTTCCCGAGACGCCCTCGGATTGGTTCTGGACTTCCACTCTTTGGGCGTCGTCGCCTTCCGGCTGCGCGTGGGTCGTCAGCTTCCTCAGCGGCGGCTCGGGCTGGTACGGCCAGTACGGCGAGGGCTTCGTTCGGGCGGTCCGCCCCTTTTTCGAGCCGGCACCGAGTATTGGACTCCCTCTGGGCAAGTGAGGTGATGAGAAATGAGCGTTCCTAGACCAATTGGTGATGCCACCGCAGCCACTGGTGAAGTGACCCGCGAGGGCATGTGGCACATCCAAGGATGGTTATCCGCGCGGGAGGGTATGGAGAGAGCGGAAAAGGCTCTACAGTCGGCACGAACTGACTTTGCGAACGCCGAGGCGAAACTAGCGAAGTGGCTCATGCCCGCAGACATGAAGCCCGGCGAAAAGATCGCCATTTGGGCTGGAGACTCACTGTTCCAAGTCGAACTGGAAGAGCAAAAGAGCTATCCGGCAGATGAGAACGGAGAGCCAATCGTCAGTTATAAGCCCAAGGTGACCGTGCGATCGCGCGGCAAACACTTTGGCGACCTGCGTTAGCTCTGATCGGCGGATGACTTCTTTGGAGACCATCGACCTCACCGAAGCCGCCGCGCTCCTGCACATGAGGAAACTCACGTGACTGCACAGACGATGAGCTTTCAAGAAGTGGCCGCTGGATTCGCGCAACGAGCCCAGGCGCTCCACGTCAGCATTGAGGCCGCGCGCGAGGCGGCCGCCGTCATCACGCACGATGCACTGAGTCTTGCAGCTGATGTCGGCGCGTACGCGCGAGACCCGGCTGCGGATACGTCCTTCCCATCAGAGAAGCGCGACGAGTTGATTGGCGCCCTGAATGCCCTGGAGGCTGGGGTCACAGAACTCACAAAGGTGAAGATATGACCGCTCCGCTGTCATCGAACCTTGAACTCACCGTGCAGGACACGCCGGGGATGACCGCGCCGATGCCCTGGCGGGTGTTTCAGCTGAACGACTGCGACTGGTGGATCGCGCGCACGCTTGAAGAGGCGATTGCCGACTGTAAGCGGGAAACCGGCATGGAGGATCGGGACTTCACCGAGGCGCGCGAATTGACGGAAGGGGAGCTGGATCGCCTGAAGTTCATCGAGGATCGCGAGCTGCCCAAGAAGGAATGGGTACGACGCACGTTCCGCGAGGAGCTGGCCCGACGATCAGCGGCGCCATACGAGGAAAGCCCCGGCCTTTTCGCCTCTACGGAGTATTAACTGATGACCGAGAAGGAGCGAGTCCGCATGAACTACGACGAGATGGCCGCGTACCTCGGCATTCCGCCGCGCAACCCAGAGCGCGAGAAGATCATGGCGGCTCTCACGCCAGCGGACTGGGATGCATACGAGCATCTGCGTTGGGCCGAGGAAGAGATCAAGGCCGGCCGTACCCCGCGCGGAGCAATCGTCTGCAGGGAGCACGAGGAGAAGCGGCACCCGGTATTCGGGAGGGCGAAGTCATGACCGAGGAACGGCTGAGCGATCCACCAGTGCAATTCGTGACGCAGCAGATGTGGGACGAAGCGCAACAAGAGCTGTCCGACCTACGGGTCGCGAACCGGCAGTTATACGAACAAGGAGAGCTCATGCACGCGAAGCTGCAGAAGATCATAGAGATCGTGAAGTGAGCTATGAATGCGTCTTTCCAGGCTGCCCCGGCTCACATGTGAGCAAACACGAGGTATGCACAGTGTCCTCAAATGAGCGGTGCAAACACTTCGCACCACCGCAGCCAACCGCTACGCAGGGAACGGCCACGGTCGGCCCCTTCGTTTGCCCATGGTGCGAGATCGAGCGCCTGCGCAGGCAGGCCGGCGAGGTCGCGGTGCTGATCCTGCAGAACGATCGCGACGAGGTGCTGGAGTGGGCGCGCGGCGTCAAACTCACATTCTCCGATGGGGCGCCGGAGCTGGCCTGTGAAATAAGCACTCCCGAGACGGCTTGTGACCATGCTCAGGCAGACGCCAGAGGCAATGCGGGCGACCTGGAAATCTATTGCTCGAAGTGCGGGCAAGTGCTCCGAGCCGCTGTGGAAACGTTCGCTGGTTGCCCAGCGTGCGCGGGAGCACCAAATACCGCACACGTGCCGCCATGTTCAGCGGCGAAAGCCTCCGATGGCTAAGTCACTCCCGAATCGCCCGTGTCCAGCCGTGACCCATGCTGCCGAGCGTGGCGATTTCGTTCAAGGCCCAGATGGCTTCGTCGTTTACTGGCCGTGTGATCGCCATGGGGCGCTACGGGCAAATGACCTGCGCGCGCTCGCCGCAGAACTCGATAAACGAAACCGCTCCTGGGGCGCGAAACTGATAGCAGCTTCCAAACGAGGTGACCTATGACGAACACAGAAGCGAATGCGAAGGCTCAGGCCATCGCTGACTTAGTGAAAGATGCCGCCGCCTCCGGACAGAATCCGACCGACCTGCAAGGGCTTGTCTTCGTGAATGTGAAGACCCTTATTTTAGAATTGGCGCCAGTCACGCCCGACTCGGTTTGAACGGGTCTTCAGTTACAACCGGAGAACGAGAATGACGAGAGCAGAGCATTTGGCATGGTGCAAACAACGGGCGCTCGAATACATCGACCGCGGGCAAGTCGCTGAGGGGCTTACCTCGATGATGAGCGACCTGTCGAAGCATCCTGAAACGGCTTCGCCGGCCCTGGATCAGCTGACCGTCCGGCTCATGATGATCGGCGCACTCGAGCACGCCGGAGCAGGCGCGCAAGCATATCCAGGGTTACAACTGAGTCAGTGTGAGCGAGACATCAGACCATGGGCGCTGAAAACCGATACGTCCCCCCGCAAGAGCCGACCTTCATTGAGATGCCGGAGCCGCGTTACCGCGTCGAGGACTGTGGCGATCCCGGCGAATGCAACCATTGCGGACAGGCATGCGAGATGTGGACCATCGTGTACGACGATGAGAACGGCGAACCGACGGAGATCGGTCAATCCTGGGGCCATAAAGAGACCGCCGAGGATATCTGCGACCTCATGAACATGGCCTACTTGGAGGGGCAAGCGAGCAACACAGTGGGCAAGACATGACGCATACCTGTCACTGGCCCGGTTGCGGCAGGTCGGTTTCGCCCGCGATGTGGGGTTGCAAGCTCCATTGGTTCACGCTGCCAAAACGGCTTCGTGATCGCATTTGGGCAACCTACCGACCGGGCCAGGAGATCGACAAGCGGCCGAGCGAGACCTATCTCGATGCAGCACAGGCAGTGCAACACTGGATTCGCGAGCAGTATCCGGCGACCGCCAGAGCACATGTACAGCACACGGGTGATGAAAATGGCTGAGCGACAGCAAGAGAGCTACATCGGCGACGGGGTGTACACGTCCTTCGACGGCGAATACATCGTGCTGCGCACGCCGCGCGAGAATTCCGATCACGTCATCTATTTGGACGTGGGCGTCTACCGCAGCTTGGTGGAGTACGCCGAGACAGTCGGCTGGAGCGTGAAGCCGGAGCATCAGCGGTGATCGGAGGAGCGAGTCAGTGAGTACGTTGGATGTCAACGAGGCCGCAGCCCTTGCGAAGTGCTGCGCTGACACGATGCGCAAGATGATGAAGAGCGGCGAGGCCCCAGGTACCAAGATCGGGCGCGCCTGGGTAGTATCCACTGAACTATTCCAAAAATGGCTGGATAACCGATGCCTCTCTACCGACGATCAGGCAGTCCTCACTGGTGGGTCCGCATTGGCCGTAAGACTCGCAAGAGCACGGGCACAACGGACCGAGGGCAAGCCGAGGAATTCGAGCGAGTCCTCGCCGAGCGGCTCTGGCGCCGTAACAAGCTCGGGGACCGCGGCGCGGTTTCCTGGCATGAGGCAGCCGAGCGGTGGCTGAGGGACTCCAAAAAGGCACGCAAGCGCGATCGCGAGTTCCTCGCGTGGCTGAAACCGAGGATTGGCGAGGAAGCGGTATCGGCCGTAGCCGATCCGGATGCGCTCGAGGAGCTGCGCAAGGACGGGCTCGCGCAGGGGTGGAGTCATTCGACGGTAGACAGGATGCTGCGTACGGTGCGTTCGGTGCTCAGACGGTGCGTCACCTGGAAATATCTGGATGCCGCGCCGCTCATCCCTCAGTACGGGGAGAACGACTCGGAGCCGCGGTTCATCACGCACGAGCAATTCGGCAAGCTCTGCGAGGAACTGCCGCCGCATCTGAAGCTCGCGGCCTGCTTCGCCGTGGCGACGCTGCTGCGGATGCGCGCTCAATCAAGCCTCACCTGGGATCGGGTAGACCTCCCGGGGCGGCGGGCCTGGGTGCCGCGCGGGCAGATGAAGGGCGGCAAGACGTTCGGCTTCCCGCTCTCCGACGAAGCGGTGAGAGTGCTCAAGGCGGCGCGCGAGCTCATCCCCGGCGATCGAGTCTTTGGCCAAGAGAACTTCCACACTGCAGCCTTCAGGAAGGCCGCAGAGCGGGCGGGGGTCAAGGGCCTACGCTGGCACGACCTCCGGCACACGGGGGCGTCCTGGGCCGTCCAGAGCGGCGTGCCGCTGCAAGAACTCATGGTGCTCGGGGACTGGAAAAGCTATCGCATGGTGCTCAGGTACAGCCATCTGGCCCCGTCCAATGTGGCCTCAGCGGCGAAAGTGGTTGGTCGGAATGTCGCACAGGCCATCAAGCGCAAGAAATAGGTATAATGCGAGATATGCTAGGAATTACGGCCTTCGGATGGTGGGTGCTGACGGGATCGAACCGCCGACATTCGCCGTGTAAAGGCGACGCTCTACCAGCTGAGCTAAGCACCCTCGTTTATTGGCGAAAATCGTCGAGGCGATTTCCGCGAGACCCTACACATTTCACCGCGGGGCCAGGGAGCGGCCCTGGCCCTGTTCCTTTATTGGCGGAAATCGTCGAGACGATTTCCGCGAGACCCTACACATTTCACCGCGGGGCCAGGGAACGGCCCTGGCCCCGCTATGCATCAGTGCGCGGGGACAACTTGCTTCAGGCGACGGCCGTTGCGGCGGCCGCGCTTCTCTTCCTCGACCGTGGGGGCGGGGGCGGGTGAAGTCTCGGCCTGAGCGATGCGGCGTCGGCTGCTGCGTCAGCGCGAGCGCCAGCACCTCGTCGATCCACTTCACCGGCTTGATCTCGAGATTGCCCTTGATGTTGTCGGGAATCTCGACCAGGTCCTTCTGGTTCTCATCCGGGATCAGCACCGTCTTGATGCCGCCGCGGTGCGCCGCCAGCAGCTTCTCCTTCAGGCCGCCGATCGGCAGCACCTCGCCGCGCAGCGTGATCTCACCGGTCATCGCCACGTCCGAGCGCACCGGGATCCGCGTCAGCGCCGAGACCAGCGCGGTGCACATGCCGATGCCCGCGCTCGGGCCGTCCTTCGGCGTCGCGCCTTCGGGCATGTGCAGGTGCACGTCGTGCTTCTGGTAGAACTCGCCGCTCGAGGCCCAGCACCTGCGGCGCGGCTGCGCACCACGGTCATCGCGGCCTGGATCGACTCCTGCATCACCTCGCCGAGCTGGCCGGTGTGCTGCAGCTTGCCCTTGCCGGGCACCACCGCCGCCTCGATCGTCAGCAGCTCGCCGCCGACCTCGGTCCAGGCGAGGCCGGTCACCTGGCCGACGCGGTTCATGTCCTCGGCCTTGCCGTAGCGGAAGCGCCGCACGCCGAGGAACTTGTCGAGGTTGCGCGGCGTGACCGCGACCGAGCGTCTCGTTCCTTCTTGTCCAGCAGCATCTGCTTGACCGCCTTGCGGCTGATCTTGGCGATCTCGCGCTCGAGGTTGCGCACGCCGGCCTCGCGCGTGTAGTAGCGCACGATGTCGAGCAGCGCCGCGTCGGAGATCTTGAGCTCGTCGGTCCTTCAGCCCGTTGCTCTTCATCTGCTTCGGCACCAGGTAGCGCCGCGCGATGTTCATCTTCTCGTCCTCGGTGTAGCCGGGCAGGCGGATCACCTCCATGCGGTCGAGCAGCGGCGGCCGGGATGTTCAGCGTGTTCGCGGTGCAGACGAACATCACCTCCGACAGGTCGAAATCGACCTCGAGGTAGTGATCGTTGAAGGTCGCGTTCTGCTCCGGATCGAGCACCTCGAGCAGCGCCGAGGACGGGTCGCCGCGGAAGTCCATCGACATCTTGTCGACTTCGTCGAGCAGGAACAGCGGATTGTGCACGCCGGCCTTGGCCATGTTCTGCACGATCTTGCCGGGCATCGAGCCGATGTAGGTGCGGCGATGGCCGCGGATCTCGGCCTCATCGCGCACGCCGCCGAGCGACATGCGCACGAACTTGCGGTTGGTGGCGCGCGCGATGCTCTGGCCGAGCGAGGTCTTGCCGACGCCCGGCGGCCCGACCAGGCACAGGATCGGGCCCTTGAGCTTCTCGACGCGCTGCTGCACGGCGAGATACTCGACGATGCGCTCCTTGACCTTCTCCAGGCCATAGTGGTCCTCGTCCAGCACCTTCTCGCGCGCGGGCGATGTCCTTGCAGGATCTTGGTGCGCTTCTTCCACGGCACCTTGACCAGCCAGTCGATGTAGTTGCGCACCACGGTCGCCTCGGCCGACATCGGCGACATCATCTTCAGCTTGTTGAGCTCGCCGGTGGCCTTCTCGCGCGCCTCCTTGGGCATGCCGGCCTTGGCGATCTTCTGCTCGAGCTCGCGTGATCTCGTTGCCGCCCTCGTCCATCTCGCCGAGCTCTTTCTGAATCGCCTTCATCTGCTCGTTCAGGTAGTACTCGCGCTGGCTCTTCTCCATCTGCGCCTTGACGCGGCCGCGGATGCGCTTCTCGATCTGCAGCACGTCCATCTCGCCCTCGATGGCGACCAGGATGTGCTCGAGGCGCTTGCGCACGTCGAGGATCTCCAGCACCTTCTGCTTCTCGGCCGAGCTTCAGCGACATGTGCGCGGCGACCGTGTCGGCCAGGCGGCCCGGCTGCTCGATGCCGGCGAGCGCGGTCAGCACCTCCGGCGGCACCTTCTTGTTGAGCTTCACGTACTGCTCGAACTGCGAGATCACCGAGCGCGCCAGCACGTCCATCTCGCGCTCGTCGTAGGCTTCGACGTCCGGCAGCGAGCGTCAGCGTCGGCGGAGTAGTACTCGCCGGCGTGCAGCTTGTCGATGCGCGCGCGGTCGACGCCCTCGACCAGCACCTTGACGGTGCCGTCGGGCAGCTTCAGCATCTGCAGGATGGTGGCCACGGTGCCGATGCGGTACAGATCCTCGAGCCTTCGGGTCGTCGACGTCGGCCTGCTTCTGCGCCACCAGCATGATGCGCTTGTCGGCGCGCATGGCGACGTCGAGCGCCTGGATGGACTTCTCGCGCCCGACGAACAGCGGAATCACCATGTGCGGATAGACGACGACGTCGCGCAGCGGCAGCACCGGCACGCTCTGCGGCGCGGCGGCTCGCGGTCGGAGGAGTCGTAGGAGTAGTCGGTTCGGACACGCTCAAGCCCTCGGATGACAGATGGGCGACGGCACGCGTCTGTCGCAGCAGCGGCCGATGACGCATGTGACGCTAGTGTAACGGGAAATGAGGCTGCGCCGCGCGTTTCAAGAGTGACGCGCATACGGGTCGCGCCGTTTGCGAAGCGCACCGGCGCGCACTCGGCTAGGCGCTGCCGCGGCAGAGCTCGCGTCAGTGATGATTCGAGCCCGAGGCGCGCCGCGGCTCCTCGACGCTCGCCAGGCGGCTCTCGTCGGAGCCGATAGACGACGTAGGGCTTGGTCTGCCCCTCGATCACGGTCTCGTCGATCACGACCTTCGCGACACGTTGCGCATCGACGGCAGCTCGTACATGGTGTCGAGCAGCACCGTCTCGAGGATCGTGCGCAGGCCGCGCGCGCCGGTCTTGCGCTGCATGGCGCGGTGCGCCACCGCCCGCAGCGCCTCCTCGCGGAACTCGAGCTCCGCGCCTTCCATCTCGAACAGCCGCCGGTACTGCTTGGTGAGCGCGTTCTTCGGCTCGGTCAGGATCGACATCAGCGCCGCCTCATCGAGCTCATCGAGCGTCGCCACCACCGGCAGGCGGCCGACGAACTCCGGGATCAGCCCGAACTTGATCAGATCCTCGGGCTCGACGTCGTGGAACAGGTCGCTGCCGTGCGGCTTGTAGTCGACGTCGCGCACCTCGGAGGTGAAGCCGATGCCGCTCTTCTGGGTGCGGTTGAGGATGATCTTCTCCAGGCCCGGCGAACGCGCCGCCGCAGATGAACAGGATGTTGGTGGTGTCGACCTGCAGGAACTCCTGCTGCGGATGCTTGCGCCCGCCCTGCGGCGGCACCGAGGCGATGGTGCCCTCGATGAGCTTCAGCAGCGCCTGCTGCACGCCCTCGCCCGAGACGTCGCGCGTGATCGACGGGTTGTCGGACTTGCGCGAGATCTTGTCGATCTCGTCGATGTAGACGATGCCGGTCTGCGCCTTCTCGACGTCGTAGTCGCACTTCTGCAGCAGCTTCTGGATGATGTTCTCGACGTCCTCGCCGACGTAGCCGGCCTCGGTGAGCGTCGTGGCATCGGCGATCGTGAACGGCACATTCAGCAGCCGCGCCAGCGTCTCGGCCAGCAGCGTCTTGCCGCAGCCGGTCGGGCCGATCAGCAGGATGTTGCTCTTGGCGAGCTCGACCTCGTCCTTGGCGCGCGCGCTGCCGGTCGGGTCTGCAGGCGCTTGTAGTGGTTGTAGACCGCGACCGACAGCACCTTCTTGGCGCGGTCCTGGCCGATGACGTACTCGTCGAGGACCTTGCTTGATCTCGTGCGGCTTGGGCAGCTTGTCGCGCGCCCGCTCGGCCCGGTCCTCGAGCTCCTCGCGGATGATGTCGTTGCAGAGCTCGACGCACTCGTCGCAGACGAACACCGACGGCCCGGCGATGAGCTTGCGGACCTCGTGCTGGCTCTTGCCGCAGAACGAGCAGTACAGCAGCTTGCCGTCGTCGTGACGCCCGCGGGAATCTTCAGCTCATCGATGGCCCTCATTGGCTGCACCGTGCGCGCTGAAGGCCTCGCACGGTCGCAGTTTCTTATAGCATGGCGCCCGACCGCGAAGCAAAGCACCGGCACAGCTAAGTCCTTGTACAGTCGCGATTGTATGACGGCGCTTCAGCTATTTGGCGATTTGTGAACGGTCGCTGCCCTGGCAATCACGGTCCGTTCAGGCCGGCACTGGCGGCCGGCGCGGCACTCGCCGCGCTTCTCCAGCACCTCGTCGATCAGACCATAGCGCACCGCCTCGGTCCCAGTCCATGAAATTGTCCCGGTCGGTGTCCTGCTTGATCTTCTCCACACTCTGGCCGGTGTGCTTGGCCAGGATTTTGTTCAGCCGGTCGCGGGTCTCGAGCATCTCCTTGGCATGGATCTCCATGTCCGCCGCCTGGCCCTGGAAGCCGCCCAGGGGCTGGTGGATCATGACGCGCGAATGCGGCAGGCAGTAGCGCTTGCCGCTTCGCGCCGCCGGCCAGCAGGACCGCGCCCATGCTGGCCGCCTGGCCGATGCAGATGGTGCTGACGTCCGGCTTGATGAACTGCATGGTGTCGTAGATCGCGAGGCCCGCGCTCACGACGCCGCCGGGCGAATTGATGTAGAGCGCGATGTCCTTGTCGGGGTTCTCGGACTCCAGGAACAGCATCTGCGCGACCACGATGTTGGCCATGTAGTCGTCGATCGGGCCGACGATGAAGATCACGCGCTCCTTGAGCAGGCGCGAATAGATGTCATAAGCGCGCTCGCCGCGCGCGGTCTGCTCGACGACGATCGGAACCAGATTCAGTGCACGCTCGTTCATGATTCGGTTTTCTCGGCTGCTTGCGGGTCGGCATTCTTGCCGAACCCGGTGATCTCCTGAAAGGTCATGGGCACATCGGTCACCTTGGCGCGCTCCAGGATCCAGTCGATCACCTGATCCTCGAGCACCGCGGACTCGATCTGCCGCATGGCCTCCGCGTTGTGCTGGTACGCCCGGCGCGCCTCCTCCGGATTCGGATAGCTCGCCGCCAGCTCCTCGACGCGTGCCTGGACGCGCTGTCGGTCGACCGGGATGCCCTCCGTTTTGACGATCTGGCCCATGAGCAGCCCAAGCGCGACACGTTTGCGGGCCGGTGCCTCGAATGGCTCGCGCGGCGGCAGCTGGGATGCGTCGCGCACGCCCATGCGTCGCGCCGCATCGACCTGCAGCTGTTGGACCTGCTCTTCAATCAACGCTCGTGGGATATCGATGGGATTCTCGGCATAGAGTGCATCGAGAACCTGGGTCCGCACTCTGCTGCGGATCACATCCGCGAGCTCTCGCTCCATGCTTTTGCGCACCTCCGACCGCAGCGCATCGACGCCGCCTTCTTCGACACCGAAGCCGCGGCAGAATTCCTCGTCGATCGCGGGCAGCGACTGCTCCTCGACCTGCTTCACGGTGAGCGCGAGCTCAGCGGTCCTGCCGGCGATTGTTTTGTTGGAAAGCTCGGCCGGGAACGTCACGGCGATGCTGCGATTCTCGCCGGCCACCGCGCCCTTGAGTCCTTCCTCGAGCTCCGGCCGCGACTGGCGCGAGCCGATGAGGACGGCGACATCCTTGCCCTCGCCACCTTCGAAAGGCTCGCCGCCGATGCGCCCGGTGTAATCGACCGTGACCCGGTCGGTGTCGTGCGCAGGGCGATCGACCGCGGTGAACATCGGGCCGCTGGCGGCGCATGCTCTCGAGCATGGCGTCGATATCTCCCTCACCGACCGTCGCACCCGGGCGCTCCACCGCAATCGTCGCGGGGGCCCTGATCCGGACCTCCGGCATCACCTCGAAGGTGGCCGCGAACTTCAGGTCAGAGCCTGGGGCCACCGCGATCGGCTCGATGCGCGGCCCGGCCGCCGGTGTCAGCTTTTCGCGGCTGACCGCCTCGGCGAAGGAACTGCGCATGAGGTCGCTCACGACCTCCGCGCGCACTTGCTCCCCAAACTGCTTGCGCACGACGGGCAGCGGCGCCTTGCCGGGGCGGAAGCCCTTGAGGCGCGCGGTACGGGAGATCTCCTTCAGGCGCTGCTCGACCGCCGTGGACGACCGAGGCGGCTGGCACGGCCACTTCCATGCGTCGCTCGAGGCCGGAAGTGGCGGACACTGAAACTTGCATCAACAGATATCCTCGGCACAAATCAATAGACGGGAATGCGAAAGGAGGGACTCGAACCCTCACGGGTTTCCCCACTGGATCCTAAGTCCAGCGCGTCTACCAGTTCCGCCACTTTCGCTGGGTAGCGGGCAGGATCGGGAATTATAGCGGGATCGGACGCAGGTGCCGCCCGTGCACCAGGTCGAGAAACATTAGGCCATAATAATACGGGTCGTCAATTACTTTTGTGACGATACTGCTTGGCGGCAGGCCCGAGTTGGGACTACATTTGTGCGGTAACCTCTAACTCTGCGTGATTCAGAGGCGTGAACACCGGACGGCACGAAAGACAGGAGGCTGGAGGCTTCGCCGAACGCCTGCGGCAGGTGCTCAAGGGGCATGGCAGCGCGAGCAGCCTCGCGAAGGCCATCGAGCGCTCCGAAGGCGCGGTACGCAAATGGCTGCGCGGCGAATCGGAGCCGAACGTCACGGACCTGCGCGCGATCTGTCAGGCCACCCAAACGCGCATCCACTGGCTCGCCACCGGCGAGGGTCCACGGGATACGCAAGCGGAGTCCGATGCCGGATCGACGGTGCGGGAAACGCCGCCCTATCGACATTCGCCGCACGCAGCGCTCGATCTGCCGCTGCTCGAGGCAGTGATCGGCACCGCGGACGAGCAGCTGCGCGCCGCCGGCCTCGACCTCTCCCCTCCGAAGCGCTCGGCCTTGATCGCGGCCGCGTATGATCTCGCGCGTGGGCGGAACGCCGTGGACCCGGAAGCAGTCGCGCGCCTGGTGAGGCTGGCGGGTAAGTAGTTAGCGGACCGAACGCGCGACCACGGTCGCCACAGCCAGCAGAATGAGCGCAACAATGATCGCGAGAGTCACGTGCCGTGCGTGCGGTTTCATGAGGTGCAATTTACCATGAAAGAGCTTCCTCCCTCCGCCCGCCGGACGATCCGCGCGCCGCGCGGCAGCCGCCTCACTGCCAGGTCCTGGCTCACCGAGGCGCCGCTGCGCATGCTGATGAACAATCTCGACCCCGAGGTCGCGGAGCGCCCCGAGGATCTCGTGGTCTACGGCGGCATCGGCAAGGCGGCACGCAACTGGGAATGCTACGACGCCATCGTCGCCGCCCTCACCCGCCTCGGCGAGGAGGAAACCCTGCTGGTGCAATCGGGCAAGCCGGTGGGGATCTTTCGGACGCACGCCGATGCGCCGCGGGTGCTGCTCGCCAACTCCAACCTGGTGCCGCACTGGGCGACCTGGGAGAAATTCAACGAGCTCGACCGCAAGGGCCTGATGATGTTCGGCCAGATGACCGCGGGCTCCTGGATCTACATCGCCAGCCAGGGCATCGTGCAGGGCACCTACGAGACCTTCGTGGAGCTGGGGCGGCGCCACTACGACGGCAATCTCCGCGGCCGCTGGATTCTGACAGCGGGCCTCGGCGGCATGGGGGGTGCGCAGCCGCTCGCGGCGACCATGGCCGGCGCGTCGCTGCTGGCGATCGAGTGCCGTCAGTCACGCATCGACAAGCGACTCTCGAGCCGCTATCTCGACCGCCAGGCCGGCTCTCTCGACGAGGCGTTGGCCCTCATCGAGGACAGCAACCGCGCCCAGAGGGCGGTATCGGTTGCGGTCTGCGGCAACGCCGCCGAGCTGGTGCCGGAGATCCTGCGGCGCGGCGTGCGCCCGGACGCGGTCACGGATCAAACCTCCGCTCACGATCCGCTGCATGGCTATCTTCCGCTCGGCTGGAGTGTCGAGCAGTGGGAGGCGCTGCAGCGCAGCGATCCAAAGCGCGTTGCGGCCGAGGCGAGCGCCGCCATGGCGACGCACATGCGCGCGCTCGTCGAGTTCCGCAAGCGCGGGATTCCAACATTCGACTACGGCAACAACCTGCGGCAGGTGGCGAGCGAGCACGGCGTGAAAGACGCGTTCGACGTGCCGGGCTTCGTTCCGGAATACATTCGCCCGCTATTCTGCCGCGGCATGGGTCCCTTCCGCTGGGCGGCGCTCTCCGGCGATCCGGCAGACATCGCCAGGACCGATGCCAAAGTGAAGGAGCTCATCCCCGGCGACCGGCACCTGCATCAATGGCTCGACATGGCGGGCTCGCGCATCGCGTTCCAGGGCCTGCCGGCCCGCATCTGCTGGCTGGGGCTCGGACAAAGGGATCGGATGGGTGTCGCTTTCAACGACATGGTCGCCTCCGGCGAGCTGTCGGCGCCGATCGTCATCGGGCGCGACCACCTCGACTGCGGCTCGGTGGCCAGCCCCAACCGGGAGACCGAAAGCATGCGCGATGGCTCGGACGCGGTGTCGGACTGGCCCATGCTGAATGCGCTTCTCAACACGGCGAGCGGCGCCACCTGGGTGTCGCTGCATCACGGCGGCGGTGTCGGCATGGGCTTCTCCCAACATGCCGGCGTCGTCATCGTCTGTGACGGGACCAAGGCCGCGGAGCAGCGCATCCGCCGCGTGTTGTGGAACGACCCGGCGACCGGGGTGATGCGTCACGCCGACGCAGGGTATCCCGAGGCACTCGCCTGTGCGGCGGAGCACGAACTACAATTGCCCATGATCCCGACCACTTCTCGCACGCGCGGAGCGAACCAGTGAGCGCAGCGCGCGCAGCGCAACGGCGCTCGGCGATCCGCACGGACTCCTTTTCCCTGGCATCGCTGCGCACCGCATACTCGCAGCCGGTTTCCATCACGCTGAGCCGGTCTCAGATAGCACGGGTTCGCCGTTCGGCGGCGACGGTCGACCGGATGATCGCTCGCGGTGGCGCGGTGTACGGGGTGAACACCGGCTTCGGCCTGCTCGCGCAAAAACGCATTCCCTCCGACCAGCTCGCCTCGCTGCAGCGCAATCTCGTGCTGTCTCATTCCGCGGGGGTCGGGGCCTTGCTGCCCGATGCGGTGGTACGTCTCGTGTTGGTGCTCAAGATCGGCAGTCTGGCGCAAGGCTTCTCGGGCGTGCGGCTGCAGACGCTACTCGCCCTCGCCCGGCTGCTGGAAACGGAGACCTATCCCTGCATCCCCGGCAAGGGCTCGGTCGGCGCCTCGGGCGACCTCGCACCGCTGGCACATCTTGCGGCGGCCCTGCTCGGCGTCGGTCAGGTGCGCACCGGCGGCCGCGTGATGCCGGCCGCGGCGGCATTGCGGCGCATAGGCCTGGAGCCGCTCGAGCTGGCGCCGAAGGAAGGTCTGGCGCTTCTCAACGGCACGCAGGTATCCACCGCTCTCGCGCTGGCGGGTCTCTTTGCCATCCAGGATGTGTTTGGCGCGGCGCTCGTCACCGGCGCGCTGTCGGTCGATGCGCTCAAAGGAAGTGACGTGCCCTTCGACGACCGTATCCATGTCCTCCGGCGCCAACCCGGACAGCGGCGCGTCGCCCGCGTTCTGAAGCGCCTGCTCGCCGGCAGCCGCATCCGCGCCTCACATCTCACCTGCGAGCGAGTGCAGGACCCTTACTCGCTGCGTTGCCAGCCCCAGGTCATGGGCGCCTGCCTGGACGTGATCGACTCCGCCGCACAGACCCTGATGCGCGAAGCCGCCTCCGTGACCGACAATCCCCTGGTATTTGCGGCCGACGACGAGGTGCTTTCCGGCGGCAACTTCCACGCCGAGCCGGTCGCGCTCGCCGCCGACCAGCTTGCCCTGGCGGCCGCCGAGATCGGCTCCTTGAGCGAGCGGCGCACGGCGCTGCTCATCGACCCGAAGATGAGCGGGTTGCCGGCATTTCTGGTCAAGGAGAGCGGCGTCAACTCCGGCTTCATGGTGCCGCAGGTCACCGCCGCGGCGCTCGTGGCCGAGAACAAAACGCTCGCCGCGCCCGCGAGTGTCGACAGCATCCCGACGTCGGCCGGCCAGGAGGATCACGTCTCCATGGCGACCCACGGCGCACGACGGCTGCTGGAGATGGCCACCAACGCCGCAAATGTGGTCGCCATCGAGCTGCTCGCGGCCGCGCAAGGCATCGAGTTTCACCGCCCGCTCACCAGCTCACGCCCCCTCGAGGCAGCTCTGCGCACGCTGCGGCACACCGTGCCTCGCTATGACCGCGACCGCTTTTTCGCCCCCGACATCGAGGCCGCGGCCGCCTTCGTCACCTCCGGCGCGCTCAGAGAACTCGCCCAGCTATGAGCGCGGCTACAACAGCCCGAATACCGCGACGCCGTTGGTCGTGCCCACGAAGACCATGCCATCGGCGACCGCGGGCGTGATGAATTTGTTGCCGGCGCCGAAGTTGTCGCGAACGCCGGCCGCCTGATTGCTGTTATAGAGCTCTTGCGAGAGATCGGTCGCCGCGTACGCATGCAGCACAGCAGGGTTACTGTTCTCCACCGCCCAGACGATGCCCGCGGAAGTGCCGTTCGCGGATACGGCCGGTGCCGTGCCAGGATAGGGAAACTCGGTGCTGGTCTGCGATGTCGGTTGGGTGGACAGCTTGGCGCCGTTGACGGCGAAGGCCTCCAACGGCCCTGCGACACCACCGTAGTAGATCGTTCCGTTGAAATAGGCTGGCGTCGAATAGACACCGCTGCCAAAAGCGCCGTCGAGCTCCTGCCAGTCGGCATTACCCGATGGGCTGAACTCGCCCATGCTGTCGCGGTTGATCACATAGAGGTTGCCGTCCTTGCCGGCTCCGACCAGGAGGTGGCGCACGACGCCGCCGGAGTCCGTCATGTCGGGCAGAAGCACCACGCCGCCGGATCCCAGGTCCTCGTCCGCCGCCGACTCCGCCACCTCATTGAACGGCGCGAAAAAATCCGCCACGGTGAGGCCGCCCCCTGTGGTGGCTAGCTTCACGAACGAGTTGCCGTAATCGCCGTACTGCGGCAAGCCGCTGGAATTCAGCGTCGTATCGAAGTCGCCGTTGGCGCTCAGCAGGTAGATGTTGCCGGAGGCATCGGCAGCGAGGCCGCCGCCGGCCATCCATATCGAGGGGCCGCCGCTGCTGTCCGCCGCGATATTGATGACGGCGCTCTGCGCGAGCGTGCTCTCGCTGTATGCCACCACCCACCCGGAATAGGGCTGTATGTCGCAATGCGAGGTCCAGCCCGTATAGATCGTGCCGTTTTCGAGGAGCAACGCGGCCCGCTCTTCGTACTGACCCGGCGCGAAGGTCTGCTGACCGCCGGCAGCGCTCGAATAGGTGGGCTTCACCACCACCGGGCCGTTGAAAAGCTCCGCGCCGGTGGTGATGTCGAGCGCGTGCAGGCGCTGGTAATAATTCGACGAGCTGTCCTTCGACATGGCGACGACGAATATTGCGCCGTTCGGCCCTGCCCCGCTATCAATGACGGGAGTCGAGGTGACACCGATCTCGGGAGTGACCTGGCCGCAGCCGCGGTCGTCGCTCGGCGTCTCTCCCGACCCGAGGAGCGAGACGTGCCATAGGGCAGCACCGGTCTGCGGGTCGAAGGCGTAGACAGAGTCGTTCTCCGTCGCGACGAAAACCACAGCATGTGTGGCGCCCGCGATGGAGAGTTGCGAGAGATAGAGCGGCTGTGCATCCACTTTGCCGTCCACCGTGAGCATGCGAAGCAGCCCGAACGATGAGGAGTTGACGTTCGCGGGAGTCAGCGCGGATTCCGTCGTGTCCGCGCCCGTGCGCGCGACATCGTCCCGGTATGTGGTTACGTCTGTGTGCGTCGACGATGGCGGCGGCGGCGTGGAGCTGACATTGGAAGCGCTCCCGCCACAGCCCGTGAGCGCAACCGTAACGATAGCCGCAATGAGCAGGAGAGCGAGGGCTAGCCTTCGATGCATGTCAGTCCGATCAGCGAGGCCTTCCAGGGCGGGATGTCATTTTACGCGTCAGCGGCGGCGGGGTTCCACAACCTCGAACCGGACCTGGGCGAGCGGCGGCCGCCGCGCCACGGCCGCTCTCGTCTCGCTGCCACGCCCGAGCTTCGGCTTCATCGGATGTTGCCGTGCCGTTAGGAGTAAACTCACCGGCGGCATTCGGACAAGGAGACATGCTCTTCCCGCAACTCTCTCGAGAACAAGAGGTATCTACGATGGCGATCAATGTCACAGACCTTAACAACCGATGCGTCACCACCTCCACGGTGGGCTACATGGCGCTCGCCCTGACGGGCTGGATGCTGTCGATGACGGCCGCAGGATGGTACGACCACATCTACCTCGCCGCGACATCGCTCATGCTGCCGTTCGCGCTCCTTCTCGCGATCATCGGCATCCTCGCCTACCTCCACGGCCGCAGCCTGGATTCCATCGCCTTCTTCGCGTTCGCCGCCCTCTTGACGGCGGTGCACACGGCCATGGTATCCATGACGGCCAGCGGCCCCGCGGCGCCGATGAGTTATGTCGGCTGGTACTGGATGGCCTGGACGGTGGTCTTCGCCTACCTGTGGCTGGGCTCCTTCAGGGCCGAGTTGCCGCGGCAACTCTTCCTGCTGGGCATCGCGCTCACCTTCCTCGCCAAGGCGATCTACGGGTGGACCGACATGCGCGTGCTGGAACTGACCAGCGGCTACCTGGGCCTCATCAGCTCCATCATCGCGGCGATCATCTCCGCGTCTGATGTGATCGTCTTCGGGCGCGAGGCGCATAGCCCCAATGACGACCACATGGAGCATGCGGCCGGACATCCACATACAGCCTGACTCGGCGTGTGGGGGCGGTTGCGGGGCGGGAAACGGCTTCCCGCCTCGCGCCGCCGCGATCGGGTACACTGGGCTGGCCTGACTGCCCCCTCCAGGAGTCCATGAAGCCCAGCCCCCTGCGCCGCTGCCTCACCGGCCTCGGCATACTACTCATCGCATTGCCGATCTTCGCGGCGACGCGCTCTTCCTCTCCTTCTCTGCCACCCACGCTCGCCGCGCTGGTCAAGGCCGGCAAGGTGAAGGTAGTGAGTCAATTCACCACCGACGTGCCCGACCTCACGGGCTACATCGTCACCGGCCAGGACGGCACCAATGTGGTCTACGGGGATGCCGGCTACCTGATCGTCGGCCACGTGATCTCGCCAAAGGGCACCGATCTCACGGACGACTATCGCGACCGCTTCAGCCCGAAGGCGGATCTTGCCGGGATCGTGGGCAAGCTCGACGCCGGCGGGCATCTCATCAACGAGGGCCGCACCACTGCACCCCTGCTCTACGTGTTCGCCGATCCCAACTGTATCTTCTGCTATCACTTCTACAAGATGGCGGAGCCGCTGGTCTCATCCGGACAGCTGCAGCTGCGGTGGGTGATGGTGGCCTTCCTGCAATCGAGCAGCGCCCCCAAGGCCGCTGCGATCCTCGCGGCGACCGATCCGCGCGCCGCGCTGCACGCGGATGAGGACCGTTTCGACGTAACTCATGAATCGGGCGGAATCGCGCCCGCCCCAGCGCACGACAAGCCGCTGCAGGATCTCCTGCAGGCGCATGGGTCGGCCCTGGACGTGATCGGCTCCGGCTCCGTCGGCACGCCCACTCTTCTCTATCGCGATGCCCAAGGCCGCTGGGCGGCCCAGATCGGGTTGCCATCGCCCGACTGGCTGAATCAGTACGCGCACGGTAAGCCGCTGCCGGCGAGCTGAAGGGTGCCGTGAGCCCCACGACCAGTCGGCGTCGGGTATTGCTGTCGGCGGCTGCAGGCCTCGCCGCCTGGGCCTGCAAGCGTGCCATCGCGATCGTGCCGCAGGCGAGGCAGTCCGGCTTGCGGTTGCACGCGGCGGCACCGCTGCAGTGCCGGGAATTCGACCTCACCGACGTGACGCTGCTCCCGGGTCCGTTCCGCGACAACATGACGCGGGATCTGGAATACCTCGCGAGCTTCGACTGCGACCGCCTGCTCGCGCCCTTCGAGCAGGTGGCGGGTCTGCCCGTGCGGGCGCCCGGCCTCGGCGGCTGGGAGAGCCAGGGCCTCGCGAGTCACTATTGCGGTCATTTCCTCTCCGCCGCGGCGATGATGCACGCGCACACGCGCGATCCGCGGCTGCAGAGAAAAGTTGACACTCTGTTGCCGCGGCTTGCCGCGTGCCAGCAAGCCAATGGCCGCGCCGACGCGGATTTCCGCGGTTATTGCACCGGCATTCCGCAGAGCAAGCCTGCCTTCAGGCAGGCCCTCGCCGGGCACATCGATGTGCACGATCCGCGCGCGCTCTACAGCTTCAGCCTGAACGGGCTCTGGTCGCCCTGGTATACCGTGCACAAGATAATGGCCGGGCTGCGCGATGTATGGCTGCATATGGGCCGCGCCCAGGCGAGAGACATCCTCCTCGGCATGACGGACTGGGCCGCGCAGTTCCCGCGTAGATTGAGCGTCGCGCAGATGCAGACGATGCTGATCAGCGAGCAGGGCGGCATGAACGAGGTGTTGGCGGATGTCTATGCACTGACCGGCGATGAGGCGCATCGCGCGCTCGCGGAGCAGTTCAATCAGGATGCACAGCTCGCCCCGCTCATGCGGCACGAGGACATTCTCAACGGGCAGCATTCGAACCAATACATCCCGCGTGTCATCGGCATCGCCCGCCAGTATGAGCTCACCGGCAGCAGCGACTACCGGACGGGCGCGGAGTTCTTCTGGCAGAACGTCGTCCGCCACCGCACTTTCGTCTTCGGCGGCAACGGCGATCGTGAGGACTTCTTCCCCATCGGGGATGCGTGGCAGCACCTATCCGTCGGCTCGGCGGAAAGCTGCTGCACTTACAACATGCTCAAGCTCACGAATCATTACTTCTGCTGGAACGCCTCCATGGAGGCGGCCGACTTCCACGAGCGCGCGTTGATCAACCACATTCTCGGCTCGCAGGATCCGGCCACGGGCGGCATGACCTACTATCTTTCCATGCAGCCGGGACACTTCAAGACGTTCTCGACACGTTGGGACTCATGCTGGTGCTGCGACGGCACGGGCATGGAGAATCACGCCAAGTACTCCCGCGGCATCTACTATCACGATGCCGATGCGCTCTGGGTGAATCTCTACCTCGCATCGAAGCTGCACTGGCGACGGAAAGGCCTCACGATCCGCCAGCATACGCGCTTTCCGGATTCCAACAGCGTGCGCCTGGAGATCGCGTGCGCGCGGCCGGTGCGCGCCACACTGAAGTTGCGTCATCCCTACTGGTCGACCCCGGCGATGGCGGTGAGACTCAACGGCGAGCCGATCCATGCCGGCAGGCCCGGCACCTGGCTCGACCTCAGCCGGCAATGGCGAGATGGCGATGTGCTCGAGATCGAGCTGTGCACGCCCCTCAGGATCGAGCGCATGGCCCATCACCCCTCGAAAGTGGCGATCCTGGCGGGGCCCACCGTGTTGGCGGCCGTGCTGGGCGATGCCCTGATGTCACCTCCCATCCCTTACGCCGGCGCCGAACAGTACCAGTGGGAAAAGGTGCCGGATCCGGTCACCATCCCCAAGCTCGCGATCCGCGGTCGGCCGGTGGAGGAGTGGGTGCAGCGCGACCCGTCACAGGCCCTCCTCTGGCAGACGCGCGACGCAGGGCGACCGGCGGACGTGCGGCTGGTGCCGTTCCACCGCGTGGCTCACGAGCGCTACCTGGTCTATTTCGATGAAGAAGTTGCCACCGGGCCACCGTCGGCCAGGTAATCCCAGGGATTGAGGATCACCGGCCGGGTGACATCGGCCAGAGCCGATGCCGCCCCCGCGCTGACGACGCGCATCGCCTGCCAGGTGATCGGCCGGATCAGACCCTGCCAGAGGTCCTGTTTCTCGTCGTACTCCGCAATCGCCACGCCGTTGGCGCGGAAGACATTACCGGTCACTGAAAAAAGGGATATCGGCTCCGAGATGAGCGCATCGCGCGCAATGCCGAATACCAGGCGGCCGCCGCCTGCGATGGAGAAGCTGGGGTA
>CAWACM010000011.1:0-494221 GCA_963780455.1 uncultured Pseudomonadota bacterium | reverse complement strand
GTCCAAAACTGACCAGGGGTCCCAGGCCGTTTTCTTCGTCCGATCTCTTCCTTTCAACGGCAGAGCCGTAATCCAGTCTGACCGGCCCAAGGCCGGGCAGAAGGTTGTGTTCTTTCGCGACCGCAGGCCGGGGTCGACAGCATAGGAAGCCCTGAGAGCGGCGATCGCTGGGGTACCCGCTACCTGGGTATCCCCCCTTTTCGTCAGGTGCGCTTTTTGAAGCGATAGCTGTCATTGCCGGTCTCGATGATCTCGCAGCGGTGGGTGAGGCGATCGAGAAGCGCCGTCGTCATCTTGGCGTCGCCGAACACGTCGCTCCATTCGCCGAAGGTGAGATTGGTAGTGACGATGAGGGAGACGCGCTCGTAGAGCTTGCTGATCAGATGGAACAGCAGCGCCCCGCCGTCTGCTGAGAAGGGCAGATACCCGAGTTCATCGAGCACGATGGAGTCCTGGTTGAGCAGGCGTGTAGCCAGGCGTCCGGCGCGGCCCGCGCGCTTTTCAGCTTCGAGCTGGTTGACGAGGTCAACGACGCTGAAGAAGCGAGCGCGTTTGCCCTGTAGGATCGCATGGCGGGCGAACGCGGTCGCTAGATGAGTCTTGCCGGTACCGGTGCCGCCGACGAAGACGATGTTGCGGGCGGTGGTGAGATATTCCCCGGTATAGAGCTGGCGCAGTTGCGTCTCGTTCACGGCCGACTCGCGGAAGTCGAAGCTATCGATGTCGCGCGGCATCGGGAAGCGCGCCAGGCGCAGCTGATATTCGTAGGAGCGAGCCTGCCGGTCAGCCACTTCAGCCTGCAGGAGCTGGGAGAGCCAGGCGGTCGGGGCGAGCTTCTTCTGGCTCAATGCCGTCAGGCTCTCCTCCAGCGCGCTCGCCATGCCGCGAAGTCGTAGCGTTTTCATTTGCTCGATCAGTTGGGCTTGCATTTTCGTTCTCCGAAGGATGATGGATGGACACGACGCTGGCGGCCGCGGGGACTTTCAGCAGGCGGTCGTAGCGGCCGCAATTGGCGGCGGGCTCAACATTGAGCTTCAGCGCCTCGGGCACCTGCAGTAACGGCGCCCGGGCACTAGAGACAGTGCGGTGTAGGAGATTGACCACATGCGCGCTGGTGACGACCTGCTCCTCGAGCGCAACGGCGCAGGCCTCGCTGACGGCTTCAAGTCCATACAGCGCGACCATCGAGAGCACCTCAACGAACTGGCGGTCTCCGCCGGAGTGCTTGGCCAGCCGCTCGCGCAGCCGCGTCATTGCCGCGGGCAGGTTCCAGTCCTTGAACGGCGCCCCATTGCGCAGCGCTCCGGGCTTGCGCTCCAGCGCCGCTACGTAATGCCAGGGGTTGTAGACCGTGCGGCGGCCGAAGCAGCGGGCATGCTCGCCGATCATCTCCCCGGCGCACACCACCACGATGCGCTCGGCGTAGGCGCGCACGGTGGCCACCCCTCCGACATAGCGGCACTCCACGCTGTAGCGGTTGCGATCGAAGCTCACGAGACAGGTCGCCGAGATCCGGCAGTTCTTCTCCGCATAGCCATCGAAGGGCGCCGGCATCGCGCGCAGCAGCGCACGCTCCTCCTCCCAGACCTCGATGATCCGCCGGTGGGTCTGCTCCGGATGGGTCCGCTCGCGCGCGAGTTCGAGACAGCGCGCAGTCAGATGCACGTTCAGCTCCGCCAGATCCGCAAAGCGCAGCTTCGGCGTGAACACCCACTCGCGCACATTGCCGACTTGGTTCTCGACCTGCCCCTTCTCCCAGCCGGCCGCCGGCGTGCAGGCGGTCGGCTCGATGAGGTAGTGGTTGCACATCACCAGAAAGCGCCGGTTGTAGTGGCGCTCGCGCCCGACGAAAATCGCATCGACCGCGGGCTTCATGTTGTCGTAGATGCCGCGTCGAGCTACGCCACCCAGGAACGCGAACGCCCGGGCGTGAGCGTCGAACACCATCTCCTGGCTCTCGCGCGGATAGGCCACGAGGAAAAACGCACGGCTGTGGCAGAGCCGCATGTGCGCGACTTTGACCACCTGATCGATGCCGCCGAGCTCGACATGCTCGTGGCTGAAGTCGAACTGGTACGCCTCCCCGGGGGAGAAGCTCAGGGGAATGAAGGCGGTGGCAACCGAGTGACGGCGACGCTCGAAGCGGCGCATGTGCCGGCGCACAGTGTCCGGTCCGCCGCTGTAGCCCTCGAGGCGCAGCGCCTCGTAGATGCGCTGCGCCGTGCGCTGCTCGCGAGCGGGCAGCTTCTCTTCGGCTTCGAGCCACTCGTCCAGGATCTGCAGGAATGGCCCAAGCTTCGGACGCGGCTGCTTTCCCCGTCGGTACTCAAACGCTTCTCCCTCAAAGCGCAGCGCCCGCTTGACCGTATTGCTTGAGAGCCCCAGGTCACGCGCGATCGAGCTGATCGACTCCCCATCTACCAGCCGCCGGCGGCGGATCTTGCCAATCGTCTCCACGCACAACACCCCAGTTCTCCCCGCGCAGCCATGAGGCCTCGCAGGGTACGGGGTGGTCAATATTGGACGCCGATTACCCCCCGAACCTGATCAATATTGCACGCCGGTTCACAGAATAGGGGAGTAAGGGGATCGCTTGGCCGGGAACAGCGCCGCTGTCGGCCACTTTGGGACAGTCGCTGCTTCCGTCAAGTTGCCGAATGACGGCCGTTGAAGGGTTGCGCTGTTGGTGGTGGCAGCGGGAGCCCGATCCGCGCGTCTGCTGAGTCTGGCTATACTGCCCATCGTTGGCCGGACGGAGTGCTGCGACCTCGCTTCGAAATCATCACGCCATGCTACCATTGGTGATGTATGGCGCGGGATGTATAACCGGACCGAGAAGTCAGAGTCAACAGTTCGCTGTCAAATATGCTTCAGTCTCACCTAAATGCAATCGAACAAGTTCTGCTCGCACAGAGCAGGACCGCAAAGAATGCGGGCCATCCAAACCTCCGAGGTGGCCCTAGGGAATGGTTTATTAGAGATTTCTTGTCGGCCCACCTGCCGTCAACGTTGGAAATCGGACAAGGAGAAATCATCGACTGCAACTCGCAGCCCGCGCCTCCGCGCGGGTCGTATCGACCACAGGTCGATATTGTTGTTTACCGTCGTGATCTGCCAAAGATCTCCTACTCTCAAACCGATTGCGCTTATTTGGTCGAAGGGGTGATGGCCACCATCGAAAGTAAGTCTGTGTTGACCAAAGAGGAATTTGAAAACGCCTGCAGAGCATCCAGTGTTCACAAGTCACTTCAGAGGCAAGCCTCTGCGGGAATGATGGTGGGCAAGGTTCCGGACAAGACCATTTCATACATTGTGGCATTTGATGGCCCCGCGCAGATGAGTACGGTAGCTGATTGGTACATCGATTACGTCAGAAACCAGTCCGTCAACCTCGCATCGCTGGTGGAGCTGGTGGTAATCCTTGGAAAAGGTGTTCTTTGGAGAATCGACGCCTTTCCAGAACTATCTGTTCGCGTCGCATCGGGGCACCAATTGGCTTTCATCGACCAGGCTGACAAGAATCTATTTACGCTGTTCAGCCACATGCTTACATGGGTATCAGCCTCATCGACTCCGACAAGTACTATCGGTTACTTGGCAAACGTACCCTTTGCAAATGTGCGCACCCAGTAGCCAGACAGCTAACAGACGGTTCAAAGCGACCGACCCACCGCCGCTTCGCTCTGGCGCGTCGACGGCTTACCCCCCCATGGGTTGGCCACGAAACTTACCCTTTGTGCGACGGCGGACCTCGGCTTCCGCAAAGCCTTTACCGATAGAACGCTATACTTGCTAGATGGACACGAAAATACTATTCCAAAACATCAGCCAAAGGATACGAGCTGACTTCAACGCATCCGCTGAAATCGGGCATAGCGGGTCGAAGGGTACAGTTCGCGAGCATTTTCTGTGTGACTTCTTACGCGAGCGCCTACCTCAAAGATACGGTATCGGTAGCGGTGAAATCGCCGCGCGGACACGAAACACATTATCCCGACAATGTGATGTGATCGTCTACGACAAGCTAAACGGCGTCGTGCTCTACTCCAGCGACAAAGTGCAGGTTTACCCCGTCGACTGCGTGTACGGAATCATAGAAGTTAAATCTGCGCTCTCGAAAGCCGAACTTCTCGATGCGCTGGAAAAGATAAGAGTTTTGAAGGAGATGGCTCCGCGAGGGTTGGCTCAAGCGACCGGTCCTGGGTTTACATCTGCGTACCACCGACCCCAACCATTTGGCATGGTGTTCGCGTATGGACTGGCGGCAAACTCTCTAGATTCGCTACTCGAAAACTTGAAAGAGTGGGAGGCACAGAATCCACCGACTGTCTGGCCAAACTATATCTGCGTCCTGGAGGCCGGTGTAATCGAGCATACCGCAAGAGTATTTGAGCGATGCATCGGTAGTGACCAAATCACCGCGCTCTCCTGGCCGCATTCGACTCCATACGGCGAGGACAGCCTTTTTCAGTTCTATATGGCTCTTCACGATGTCTGCGCCCGGATGCACTTGGGTATCGTTGAGCTGCACCATTATTACGACCCGCCGCTGCGCATTGGTCGGTTTGTTGTCGCCGGACGCGGGATGGAAGGCACGAGCGCGCGACCAGAAAGCGCGGGGCAAAGGATGCAGCTAAAGGAAGCAACCATTGAGCGAATCGTGAATTGGTGCGCCGGCCGCGGCAAAATGCCTTACGCCGAGGTGATGAAGTTGAGGTTCGGCCAGATACCGACGGGCATGGAAAACATGCCACTTATGAAACTGAACGTCTATTTTTACAACCCCGATAGCCTCCCCGGTCTGCAAGAGCTAAAGATCAGAGCGGCTGACGGGGGCGGGGTAGAAGCCGTATCGCCTAACTTGGCACTCGCTATCGAGTTGCTGATTGACAACGAGGTTTACGTGATTGCTCCTTTGCAGGGGCCGGACGACTATGAGCGAGTTGATTAGCCGTCGCGCTGTCGCGCCTTATCTCCGGCCTGACCGCAGACGCGCATCTGCGCTTGCCCACACCGTGAACACCTGAACGATGATGGCTCACGCCAATGTTGGGGACACACACCGAAAAACGTCACCTTTGTGCAACAGGCTCGACAGCGATTCGGCGATTCCGCACGCCAAAAGATTGCCTGATTGAGCCGCCCGATTCCGGACATTCGCGAATGCCGGGAGTGGGTCGTGAGCCGTCCTTGGGCCGCAAACCTGGGTGTGGCTGGCTTGGCGGCTGCTAGGATCGCCAGTTTGCGCCAAGCAGCCGTAGGAGTGCATGGTAGAGCACGAGCGCGAACTCGAAGCCCAAGGAAGCGCCGAGTACGAGGAAGAATGGGAAGTGTGGCGGCCCGACGAATTTCCAGAAAAATGCCGTCAGCACGCCGAGCAGCGCGAGCGAGCTGAGCACGAAACTGACGACCGGCTCAAGAACTACGAGCAGCAGCAATGCTGAGACGCGGATGCATTGCCAGAAAAGCCAGAAGATGGACCGGAGGAGTTCGCCGCCGCCCGGTACTCGCTCGTCCATTGGCGCGCCGAAACTCGCGCTGCTCATGGTTGGCTACCCTCGATCAGTGTGAGATCCCCACCGACTTCCAAACGCTCGTGTTGGTGAGGGTTCAGCCGCATGGGAGGACCCGACTGATGCTCCGGCGCAGGCGCATTCGTCAGATCATTCGCCCACTGCTCGAGCGCCTTCCGCATCTCCTTCACGTACCCATACCGATTGTAGATCGCGGTCACGCTGCCATCGGAATGCCCGAGCACTCGCTTGACGAGCTTGTCGCCCGCATCGCCGAGGCTTTCCGCGAGGCGGGTCGCGACCGTTCGACGCAGATCGTGCGAGCTGAACTTCTTGGCGAACTTCTCTCCGGTGACCGCGAGGATCGCATCGGGGAGACGAGTGCGGAAATACTTCGGCACCCCCTGTATCGGCGCGCGCCCATCCGTGCTCGAGAGAAGGTAGTCGCCCTGCTTCGGTTTCGGGATGCGCTTGAGGATCTCCATCGCCTGCGACACGAGCGGCACGACGTGAACGTGATCGCTCTTGTACGCGCCGGCCGGGATCACCATGAGCGCCTGCTCCATGTCGATCCAACTGATGCGCGCCGAGGCCCATTCATCGCAGCGGCAAGCCGTGAGGAGTAAGAGCTGCACGTGTGTCCCGAACGGATACCCGGTCGATTCCGCGGCTTCCCACACGATGCGCGCTTCGTTGAATGACAGCACGACGTCCCGCGCCTTGCGTTTCGGCAGGTTCCTGACGATATTGCTGGCGGGGTTGTCCGAACGCCTGAGCTTCGCTTCATTGATCGCCCAGGAGTACATGTGGCGCAGCACGCCCATAGTGGTGCGCGCCGCCTCCACTCCCCCGATCGGGCCGCCACGCTCCCCCGCCGGGCGTTTGCGCCGGATACGCGCCGCATCCATTACCGCGCGCACCTGCTCTCGGTTGAGCCGCTCGGCGAGCTGACGCCCAATGCGGGGATTGATGTGCCGCGCAAAGGCCAATTCGTACTTGCGGGCGGAGTCGAGCTCCCGGGAGTAGACGTACTGCTGCAGAAATTCCTTCGACAGATCCTCGATGGTGAGGCCACCGGCCGCGCGAGCCGCGCTCGCCGTCTCGAGCGGACTCACCCCTCGCTGCGCCTGCTCGAGCAATGCGGCGGCCTTCGCACGCGCCTCCGCGATCGAGACGGCCGGATAGCGGCCGAGATTCACTCGATGCTTGCCGCCCAAGAGGAGCTTCCCGCTCGCCTTGGTCCCGCCCTCGCCGGCCACCCGGATGAGCAGCGACCAGCTCGCGGTTCCTTTGGTGCCAACGCGCACGGACAGTCCGGGAATGGAGCCATCGGGCAGAGTCAGATGCCCGCTCGGCGGGGAGCGCAGATGCATCTTCAGGACCGGATCAGTGAGGCGCTTCATCGCTACGATCAAAAAGTGGAACCAAAGCCGAAAAGGGCCAATTTGGTTCCAGTTTTGGTTCCACTTTTGCGGGGATGCCCTTGGACGGCGCCATTCTCGCCCAGACAGAATTCCGCGTCAAATCAATAAGTTGTAGACGCCAATGGACTGCTATTGAAACGCCTGGACAGGGTCTGAGACGGTTCGGGGACGTAGGTGTCGCAAGTTCAAATCCTGTCACCCCGGCCAGATTCCACTGAAGGCTGCTGAGCGCTCAGGGATGCTTCCTGGACAGGACCGATCTCAGTGCTGATCCACGAGTCGCGAGTTCACTCGGGCTCCGCGAGCATCCAGTCGTATGTCGGGAGCACCTCGACCCCGGGCGCCTCGATCTCCCCCGCCGCGTCACGGTCAAGCACGAGCAGTCGTCGCTTGGCGCGCGGATGCTCCCCAGCGGCGGCGGCGAGCGCCCGCAACTCGCGTTCAACCGTCTCGTGTGCTCTCAGACTCGCGCATACCTGTATGAGCTCCTGTGCACCATTTCGATACCGGACCAGAAAGTCAACTTCAAGTCCGTCGGCGGTCTTCACGTAGCCGACTTCGGCCCGCCGCCGCTCGAGCTCATTGAATACCGCCGTTTCGAGCGAGTGGCCCAGGTTCGCGCGTCCGCTTGCATCAAAGGCCGGAATGAGTCCGGGATCGGCAGGATAGATCTTGCGCGGGTTGCTGTTGCGTTTGCGTTCGGAGTCAGTCGCAAGCGGTACCGTGCTCAGCAGGAACGCATCCGTAAGATGATCCAGCATGGCGCTGACCGCATCACGCGCTACGCCATGGCCCTGGGATTTCAGATCCTGCGTCAAGCGGTGGACGCTGAAACTTCCCGCCGGATTGCGCAAACACTGGCGCACCAACCACCGCAAAGCGGTCACCTGCGGCACCTCAAACCGCTCTACTACGTCGCGGAAAAGTACAGTGTCCACATAGCCCTGCAGCAACTCGATCCTGAGTATGCTTGGGAGCCCCTGGGCCTCCGGAAAGCCACCCTCCACGAGGAATTCCCGATGGCGCTTTTCAACGAGCGAACGCTCGGCCGCGGTCCATTGCCGCGGTGGCTTGGTGGGCTCTTCGGCCCGGTGCCGCAGAAATTCCCGGAAACTGAACGGCCGGATCACGGTCTCCATGCCGCGACCGCGCAGAGACGTGTGCACTTCGCGCGAAAGCATCCGCGCCGAGGAGCCGGATACAACGAACTCCGTTAGCTCGGAATCCATCGCGCGCCGAACGAATCGCTCCCAACCGGGCACGAGCTGAACCTCATCGAGTAGCCACAGCACGGACCGTCTGCCACGCAGGGCCGGATACCTTCGGTAGAACTCCTCGAGCAGGAAGCCGAGCTGTTCGACGCCGATCCCGACCAGCCGGTCGTCGTCGAAGCTCAAGTACAGCGCCCTTTCCGCAGGCAGGCTCGCCCGTCGCTCCGCGAGCAGCTGGCGAAGAAATGTGGTCTTACCCGAACGGCGCATGCCAACCACTGCGTGCGCCTTCCCAGGTACAGCCGGTAGGCGGGCATCCCGCGCCGTGAAAGGTGTCGGAGAGCTCGGGGCGAGCGCGGCGTTCAACCGCTCTTCGAGTACTGGGTGAAGAGGCATGCCTGCGCGGCTCGCGCAATTGTGGCCTTCCATCAAGGCCAGATAATTATAATAGTGGCCTTATCAAAAGGCCAGATCCGTCGCCTCGACGGTCCCTTCTTCCCAAGAAGCGGCGCGCCTCTTCCGGTGAACGGGCGCCGAAGATATGAGGGGTGGCTCGGGTCGTTCGGACAGATTTCCGGGCGGGATAAGTGGACGAGCCTGCTGAGTTGATTAAACACGGTAACGGGTCTCGCTTCAACTCTTGTTCTCGATCTCTACATCTCTCCGATCTTCTCCTTTCAGCGGCCAGAGCCGTCACGCAGTCTGCCGCCTCTGGCGGCAGAAGTCCGCGCTCGGCGAGGACGCTGGGCTTTGGAACTTGATGTGCCTCGTTCATGACAGACCCTCACGCCGCCGCAGCGAACTCGTCAGCGCGAGCGCCGAAGTAGACTTCGTCGGGGGTGCGGTAGTCGAGCGACTGATGACCGCGCTGGCGGTTGTAGAACGCAAAGTACTCGGTGAGCCGCTCTCGCGCCTCGCGACCGTCCCGGTAGGCGTGCAGGTAGACATCCTCATACTTCACCGACCGCCACAGCCGCTCGATGAACACGTTGTCGATCCAGCGGCCCTTGCCGTCCATGCTGATGCGGCATCCGGTGGCCTTGAGCCGGTCGAGCCAGTCCTCAGAGGTGAACTGCGCGCCCTGATCGCTGTTGAATATCTCTGGGGTACCGTAGCGCGCCAGGGCCTCCTCGAGCGCCTCGAGGCAGAAGTCGGTGGTAAGCGTGTTGGAGAGCCGCCAAGCCAGCACCTTGCGGCTGAAGATGTCCAGGATCGCCGTCAGATACAGGAACCCGTGCGCCATCGGGATATAGCTGATATCGGTCGCCCAGACCTGATTTGGCCGCTCGATGGCGAGCCCGCCAAGCAGGTATGGGTAGATCGAGCCCTGGCGCGCCGGGATGCTCGTGCGCGGCTTGCGATAGCGCGCCTCGATCCCCATGCGCCGCATGAGCGTTGCCACGTGCAGTCGCCCGACCTCGAAGCCTTGCTTGGCGAGCTCGCGGGCCAGACGCCGCGCGCCGTAGAACGGCCAGCGCAGATGCAGCTCGTCGATCCGGCGCATCAACGTGAGGTCTTCCTGCGGCACCGGACGCGGCGTGTAGTACACGCCGGTCCGGTTCAGGTCCAGAAGCTCGCACTGTCGCTTCACCGACAGCTCCGCGCCCCGATCGATCATTTCCTGTCCGCTCGGTCCGGGGAAGCCGACCGAGCGCATGCGCTAAAAAATCTCGCTCCACCGTGAGCTCACCGATCTTGGCGTGCAGCTCGCGAACTTTCTCCGCATCGACGGTGCCCTCGGCGGCGCTGGCGCCGAACACATCGCCGGCACGCTGCAGAAGCTCGTTCTTCCAAGTAGTTACCTGGCGCGGATGTATGTCAAACTGCTTGGCAGATCTCGGCCACGGGTCTTCTCGGCCTCTCAGGCGCCTCAAGCGCTACCCGGGCCTTGAAACTCGTGGGGCATGGTTTCGTCTCAGTCTTCGCATCTGTATCTGCTCCTCCCACAGGGGGAATGTACAGCAGTCTGGTCCACTTATCCTCGTGTCCAAAAACCCAAGTCGCCACCTCTATGGACGCCAAATTCCAGCATGAAACAGAGCGAATCGTCGCCCAGCTTCGATCAAGCAAGAAGTCGGTGGCCGACGCGTCGGACCGCTGCGTCTGTGTCGGGCGGTCGGATCGCAAGGACTGCGCTGCATACGCGGCTGTTCGTGCCCCTCTAAAACCTTGGTCAGAATTGCATGGACGTTCACAAGCGGCACTTCGCCGCCGGGCGTGCGCGGAGGGCCGAATGTCAATTTAACCGACTCAAATGTGGCGCAAAAGGGTGGCCGCGCCACACACGGCAGGGCGCAAGCCTTTGACTTGAGCGGCGAATCCGGCAGATACAGTGCCGGACGAGACCGATCCATTCGCCGTCAAGCTCACCGGTGGCCGTCGCCGCGCACCGCTCGCGCCGTGCTAATCTCAAACAATGCAATCGAGCGGGCCCACAGCAGGACAGCTCTCTCCGCCGCCGCTCACCGCGCAGCCCAGCAGCTTCTCGAGGGAGACCGAACCTTCGCCGACCCGTGCGCGCGATGCCTCTCCGCTGCCTCTCCTCTCATAGCGGGCGTCACCGCATGACCTATTTGCAGCAGGAGCTCGATGACCGCGTGGTCCTCGAGCCTGGCGCCGGTGTTGTCGCCAACGCCGCCGTGATCTGGCTTCATGGCCTCGGCGCGGACGGCTACGACTTCGTGCCGATCGTGCCGGAGCTGAAGCTGCCCGAGGGTTGCGCACCGCGCTTCGTCTTTCCACACGCGCCGGTGCGGCCGGTGACGCTCAACAACGGCATGCGCATGCGAGCCTGGTACGACATCGTCGGCCTCTCCGGGACCGCGGTGGAGGACGAGAAAGGCATTCGCCAGTCGGCAGCGCTTGTCGAGCAGATCATCTTGCGCGAGCGCGAAGCCGGAGTCGCCGCAGGCCGCATCGTGCTCGCGGGGTTCTCGCAGGGCGGCGCCATCGCCCTGCACACGGCGCTGCGCCATCCTGAGCCTCTGGCTGGTGTGTTCGCGCTCTCCGCCTATCTGCCGCTGCGAGCCACAATCGACGAGGCGTCGAGCGCCAACCGGCGCGTTCCCATCCTGATGTGCCACGGCGTCGACGATCCCATCCTGCCGATCGAGGCCGCCGAGCGCTCGCGCGACCTGCTGCGCGCCCGCGGTTATGCCGTGGAATGGAAGCCCTACCCGATGCAGCACCAAGTCTGCGCTGAGGAGATCGCCGACATCTCGGCGTGGCTGGGCGCGGTCATTCGCGCTAGCGAGCCGGCCACGTCGGGGTGAGTCCGCGCCGTGCGGCGCGCGTCGCATCAGCCGTGTCGCACCGAGCGCGTACAGCCTTGAGTTGCAAGGCGATAGATGAGGTGCACACTCCAGAGCGGCCGCTCGGCGTCGTCGCAGCTATTCACGCTCCCGACCCCTATGCGGACCTCGCGATTATGCGGAGGAATCGAGCCGACCCCGTGCTTTTGAGCTACGAGATCGGCTCAAAGTCCGCATAATTATAGCTGTTGCAGGAACGCGAGGAGCGCATCGGCGGGACGGTACCGGCGCAGCTGGATCGCCATGCGCGACTCGAACCGCTTGCCGGCGAGACGACCAGCTCGGGAACGCCGCTGAGGTACCAGTGCGTGTTGGTCACCATGGCGTGTCCGAGGTAAGTGGATAAGGCCACCATCGCCTGATCGATGTCGATGCCCTCGCGTTGCCATGCGAGGATCCGGCGCACGGCGAAGGTATGCCGCCTATGTCCTGGTGATGGATCGCTCCACGCTCGGCCATCTCCTTCGACCATTGGAGGCGCGCGGTCTCGTGGCGATCGGGACGAGCGATGCCGACCGACGCAGTCGTGCAATCGCGCTCTCTGAGGAGGGGCGCCGGCTGCTCCTGCGGGCCCGGCGCCTTTGGCGCGCGGCCCAGCGCCGCTTCGAAACGACTTTCGGCACCGAGGAGGCCCTCGGTCTAAGGAGGGTCCTCAAGCAGGTTGCCACCCTAACCATCGGTGGCGGGGAGGATGCGGGATGAGTGCGGCCGGGCGGGCTGGTGGCCGGCGCTTCGGGGTCCTCCTTTGCGTGTCCGGCGTGTCCTTCCTCATCATGCTGGACGCCAACATCGTCGCGGTGTCCTTGCCCGCGATCGCCCGCAGCCTCGGCGCGCGCTTCGCCGATATCGAATGGGTGGTGAGCGGGTACGTCCTGGCCTTCTCTGTGTTCCTCCTGCCCGCTGGCGCGCTCGCCGACCGTTACGGACGCAGGCGAGTGCTGCTCGTCGGCCTCAGTGTCTTCACCCTAGCCTCCTTGCTTTGCGGACTGGCCGGAAGCCCCGGTTTCCTCAACGCCGCGCGGGCGCTGCAAGGACTGGGCGCCGCGCTGCAACTCAGCGCCGCCTTGGCTGTGCTCGGCCATGAGTTCCGCGGCCCCGATCGCGCCCGCGCCTTTGCGTTCTGGGGCTCGGTGGTCGGCATCGCCGTCACCGGCGGGCCGGTGGTCGGGGGTATGATTACCGATGCTTTTGGCTGGCCGTGGATCTTTCTCCTCAACCTAGCGGTCGGCGTCGGGCTGATCGCCCTGGCTCTGGTCTGCGTGCCGGAGTCGTCCGATCCCGAGGCTGGGCCCATCGACCTGGCAGGGACCGTGCTGCTCGGCGCCAGCCTCTTCCTCCTGATCTCGGCCATGATCTCGGGTAGTCGTGATGGATGGACGAGCGGCGCGATCCCCGGCCGCTTCGGCCTCTCCGCCTTGGCTTTCCTCGGCTTCATTGCGGCCGAGCGCCGACAAGCGTGGCCAATGGTCGATCTCGCGCTATTCCGCCGCCCGACCTTCGTCGGCAGCACCGTTGCGATGCTGGGCTACGCCGCCTCGGCGCAGGTGATGATGACCTTCCTGCCGCTTCACCTCCAAGTTGGCTTCGACATCTCGCCGCTACTTGCCGGCCTCGCGCTGCTGCCCTTTGCGGTCCCTATGGTCCTCTTTCCGAGGCTGGCGGGTTGGCTCGCTCAACGCTACTCGGGCCGAACCGGCCTCACCCTCGGCTTGGCAATCGTCTGCGCGGGCGATCTGGCCGCTGCATTGCTCGTGCCGACACTCAGCTATTGGGCGGTCTGCCTCGGCATGCTCGTCATGGGAGCCGGCGCTGGCCTACTCAACGGCGAGACGGCAAAAGTCCAGATCGGCACCGTGCCCCCCGAGCGCGGCGGTATGGCCTCTGGCCTTAGTGCCACAACGCGTATGACCGGGCTCGTCGTCGGCATCGCTGGCCTTGGAGCGGTGCTCGTCCGCTTCCTCATCGTTGGCGCCGGCGCGATCGGCGGCTATTTCGGCGGCCGCCTGCTCGAGGCCGATCGCGACGTGACTTTCCTCGTGCGTCCCCGACGCGCCGCGGAGCTCGCACGGACGGGCCTCGTGATCCGAAGCTGCTTCGGCAATGCCGCGCTGCCCGCGCCGCCTTGCCTATCCGCTGACGCGCTGCGCGAGCCCTTCGATGTCATTTTGCTGAGTTGCAAGGCCTACGACCTTGAAGACGCGATGACCTCCTTTGCACCAGCAGTGCGGCGACGGACACGCTATTTGCCGGACTCGCCGCGAGCGGCTGGCACACGGCCGCCATCACCATGCGCCTGCTGGTGGACACTGGGCTCCCGCTTGCGGGCGGCATCGTCGGTGCAGGCGGCAAGATCTGCTGGCCTAACCCGATGCGATCGGGCGACGTCCTGCGCGTCGAGAGCGAGATCCTGGATATCACCCCATCGCGATCGCGAGCGGATCGCGGCAAGGTCACCGTACACAGTTGGACCCGAAACCAACGTAGCGAAGTGGTGCAGGAACTAAAGGCGAAGCTGATCGTTCCGCGTCGCGTTTGAGATAATGACGCGGTCGCGTCTTGCAATTCAGAGTATTCCCGGCATCTAGTCCGCCGGGGTAATTCCCTTCGAACTATCCTGTGGTGAATGGGATGCGTTCATGATGGTTTCGACAGATGTGCACCCTCGGCGCCGCCCCATTTGCTTCCAGCCAAAGGCAACACCGTATTCACGTCAGCTTGACGACGACCTTGCCCTTTGACCGCCCCGCCACGACGTAAGCCAAGGCTTCATTGGTCCCTTCGAACGGGAAGGTCCGATCCATAACCGGGCGAATGATCCCGGCCTCGATCAGCGATGTGATTTGGCTCAACTGCTCGCCGTTCGCGCGCATGAACAGAAACGAATAGCTCATCTGCCGGCCCTTGGCCTTCCGCCGTATGCCAAAGCTGAGAAGGCGCATGACCTGCCGCAGGATCCCGCTCAGCCCTTGTTCTGTGGCGAAATCGGGATCCGGCGGACCGGAAATCGAGATCAGCTTGCCGCCGGGCTTCAGCACATTCAGGGATTTTCGAAGCGTGCCGCCGTCCAGGCTGTTAAGGACGACGTCATAGCCGGACAGGACCTTCTCAAAGTCCTGCTTCTTGTAGTCGATGACGACGTCCGCCCCGAGGCTTCTGACCAGATCGACATTCGCCGTGCTGGTCGTGGTCGCCACCGTTGCGCCGATGTGCTTTGCCAGCTGAATGGCAAACGTGCCGACCCCGCCGGAGCCGGCCTGGATCAGGACCTTCTGTCCCTTCTTCAGCTTGGCGCGTTCGACCAATACCTGCCACGCGGTCAGGCCCACCAGGGGGATGGAGGCGGCCTCTTCCATAGATAGATTCTCGGGCTTCAACGCCACGTCACCTTCGTCCATGGCGATGAGTTCCGCGAGCGCCCCGATCCGGTCCTGGTTTGGCCGCGCATACACCTCGTCGCCGGACTTGAACCGCTGGACCTTGGAGCCGACACGGACCACCACGCCGGCCACATCGTTGCCCAGGATCAGTGGCAGGCGATAGGGCAGGATGAGCTTGAACTCACCGTCCCGGATCTTGGCATCCAGCTGGTTTAAGCCAGCCGCATGGATGGCGACCAGGACATCATGGTCGCGAACCTCCGGTTCCGGCATTTCGCCGAGGCGCAACGCGTAGTTGCTCTTGTAGCGATCGACGATGAATGCCTTCATGACTGCTTCTCTGGGTGGACGGCAGCGAACGGCAGCGACGCCGTTGGAGCGTCGAGCCGCAGGTCCTTTCGAATGCCACGGTCCACCAACCGAGCCGGCGCAAATCTGCGAAGCAATCGCAGGCGATTCGCGAGGCCGCCGGCCGTGTAACGGAGTTTCGGGTCTGGCAGCGGTGGCCGCTTTCAGCACGACATTGGCAACGACGGCCGGCTGTCCGCAGTTGCCATGACCTCCTTGAGCACTCTTGTCGAGGAGCGCGCGCACTTCGCGATACTCATCGAGCTTCGCATCGGCGGCCAGAAAATTCGCCTCGAACTGCGTCCTCGTGTAGGCAGGCTCGATCACCGAGACCCGGATGCCCCGGGTGCGCAACTCGTGATCGAGCGACTCCGAATAGCCTTCAACCGCATGCTTGGTTGCGGCATAGAGCGCCCCGTAAGGCATCGGAAGGAAGCCAAGCACCGAGCCGATGTTGATGATGCGGCCGCCCCCCTGGCGGCGCATGTGAGGCATGACGGCGCGGGTCATGCGGATAAGCCCGAAGAAATTGGTTTCAAAGATCGCCTTCGCCTGCTCGATCGAGCTCTCTTCCGCACCGGCGGGCGCAACGCCGAAGCCGGCGTTGTTCACGAGCAGATCGATGCGGCCCTCCAGCCGAATGAGCTCCCTCACGGCGGCTTCGACCGATTCATCGCTGGTCACGTCGAGCGGCATCATTGCGAAAGGGCGCTGGCCCGACCGGGCGCTGCGGCGGCTGGTGCCGTAGACCTTGTAGCCCGCCGTTGCGAGCCGCTGCGCAGTGGCTTCACCGATGCCGGATGAAGCGCCTGTTACGAGAGCGATGGATCCTTTGATCTTCATAGGAATGCCTTCAGTTGGAGGGCGAAGTCATGCAACAGATATGATGAACGTCATATTCAAATCGGGCGCGCAGCTGCGGGCTCCAAGCTGAGTCAATCCTGGGTCTGGCCGAGATGCTTCAGCGCTGCCGCGCGCAGCCCATCGGAAAGTCTGGAGTCGTCGACGGCACGTGCCAGCACCAGCGCGCCCACCAGCGTCGCGACGGTAAAGAGGGCGCGCTCGTGTGCGCCCGGCTGTCCCCAGTCGGGCGACTGGCGGGCGACGAGGTCGATCATCTCCTTGATGCGGCGCGTTGCCGCGCGCCTTACCTGGGGCACCTGGCGTGGCATCTCGGAGCCCAGCGCGGCGGCTGCACAGCCGGTCTCAATCCCTTCGACGTGCTCCTTAGAGAGATAGGCCCGCATCATGGCCGGGAGTGCCTGCTGCGGCGGCAAGCTGGCAGCGATGCGCTCCATCATCGCCACGCCTTCACTACCGGCCCGATCGGCGGCCTCGGCGAGCATCGCCTCGCGCGACGAGAAGTGGGCGTAGAAACCGCCGTGCGTCCGGCCGGCCTCCTTCATGATGTCAGCGACACCGGTGCCGTTGTAGCCACTTCGCCGGATGGCGCGTGCGGCGACCTCGACGATGCGATTATGCGTAGCTTCCTTGGACCGGGTGGCTGCTCGCTTCATATGATGATCATCATATTTTATTCCGGCCTGCGGCGCAAGCGGCTTTTCTGCTGCAGGTTTGGCCCTTCCAGAGAGGGTGCCTTTTGCTGAATGCTAACGTCCGCTTTTTGGGCACGCTGTCGGCGAAAGTGCGCGTTCACGCGCTACCTTACCCCGTACGCGCATGGGTACTGCAGGAACAAGGCAAATCGCCTCCTCGGAATTGCCTGCATCCACTGAAGGCTGCTGCGCGCGCTGGAGCGCTGCTCAAGCAGGATCGTCGCCCGCGCAGGTCGACAGGAGCTTGGCCCCGGCGATCTTTCCACAAAATGGAATCCAGGATTTCCATTTTATGGAACTCTTCGGTATGATCGCGATCCATGATTGTCATCGGCGCCGACGTCGTGGAACGCTATTTCGCGGCGCGCGCCGGCCACCGCGGGATCAAGGCTGCGCGAGGGCAGTACGATGCTTGGATGGCCATAGTAGAGAAAGCGCAATGGAAAACGCCAGAGGACGCGAAGAAGGCTCACCCGAAGGCAAGCATTCTCAAAGGCAGCCGGGTCGTATTCAACATCAAAGGCAACGACTATCGGCTTATTGCCGTCGTGCAGTACGCCCATGGCGTGTTGATGATCCGATTTTTTGGATCGCACGAGGACTACGACAAGGTTGATGCGGAGACCGTGTAATGAAGACCACATTGATCGTCATTCAAAACGACGCGGATCATGCTCAGGCCAAGGCGCTGCTCGAGAAGCTGATGAACTCGAGCGATCCGACGGACCAGGCCCGGATGGTGGCTCAGGCGTGCCTGACCGACGCGTATGAGCGCTCTCGATGGCCGCGACGTGTGCCGTCGCTCCCCGACCTTCTGACCTATCTGATGGATCAGCACGGACTTTCGCGTCGCGACCTCATACCCCTTCTGGGAACGGCCAGCCGTGTAAGCGAGGTATTAACCGGAAAGCGCGAGCTGAGCATGACCATGGTGCGCAAGCTCCGCCAGCGGTTTCATATTCCCGCCGACCTGCTCATTCCGCCACTGCGATCGTCCGAAATCGCTGCGTGACCGTCTCGCGCTTCGGCAGCGCGGAGGGGATCGCAGGGTCACCTCAGGCGAATTCGAATGGGGATCGCAGGAACAGCGTGTAGCGCCTCACCCCGACCATTGAATTCGTTGACGTTTTTCCAGCGTGGCCCTCATTGGTTCCACCGGTCCAAGTGCGATTGGTTCCCGGTGCCAACGATGAACGCAGGTGTCCACGGCCGGGCGTGTTCGGACTACTCTGGATTTCGCGCCGGGGCTGACGTTCGCACCCGTTAACTTTCGCGTAACACCCCACTCAGCTGCCGTGGGACGCCGACCAGACTCGGCCGAGTTCAATGTCGCACGGCCGCCTACTCTCCTGACTCCTGACTCCTGACTGTTCAAATCTCGTGGAGAGAGTCATCGCGCCGCTGTGTGAGACAATCCGACGAACCCGCACAGCCAACAGGATAAGCTGCAACATAGCCGGAAGAATCAGGGGGGTGTCGCATGAACGGAGTGACCGGATTGACGCCGGGCGTCACGGAACTGGCTAACCTTTGGCGGCGGCTTTTTGCCTTTGTCCTCGATGGAGTATTCCTTGGCCTCCTGGGCGCCGGTCTGGGGCTGATCGCCTTTGATCGTTTGGTCGCGCTCGGAGACTGGGGCCGGGTAATCGGCTTCGCCATCGCGCCGGTGTACTTCGGCGTGATGGACAGCAAGCTGTCCGGCGGCCAGACCTTGGGCAAGCAAATCCTGGGAATCAAGGTTGTCACGGCCAGCGGAGAACCCCTCAGCGTCGGCGCTTCTACGCTTCGAGCGGCTATTTTCTGCGTACCTTATTTCTTAAATGGCGTGTTCGTCGACCCAAGCGCCCACATCTCGTGGTTGATTGTGTTCCTCGTTTTTGGGGTGGGAATCTCCATCGGCTATCTTCTTCTATTCAATCGGCGAACGAGACAGTCTCTCCACGATCTTGCAGTAGGCGCATATGTCGTGTACCGCCAGGATAACGGTTCCATCGGCGCAATGGAGCGAATATGGCCTGTCGAAATTGGATGAAATCGCCGTTACCATCGTTTACGGCTATGACATTGGAATCGCGTCCGCCTGGCGGAGCAAGAGTTTTGCTCGCTCTCCCCAGCAGTGGCAGCAACGGATCTCTGTGCGTCCAACGTCTCTTTGAATGCGAACGAGCTTGTCCCCTTCGTAGGCGGCTTCAGGGAGCGAGAAAGAGGGCGAGATCTTCGTGCAACCGCCCCTCTCGGTCCTCGAGTCGCTGATGGCCGTTCGCGTGCACTTGGACCCTTGCCCAAGCGACGCGAGAGCCTGCGCGTCGTTCCAGGGTCGCACAACAGGAGGCGCCTGGGCGCCGGCGAAGTTGCGCAGATGCGCGCCGCGCACGGCGAGACGGTTGTCTCTGCAACCCAGGGAGCGGCTCTCCTGATGAGGCCCCTATTGCTGCACGCTTCTTCGAAGACGGCGCAGACAAGTACCCGCCGTGTATTGCACTTCGTCTTCGGACCACGCGAGCTGCCCTGCGGGTTGCAATGGGCGTTCGCAGTGTAGGTACTTGGTTGGAGTTGTTTAATGGGTTTTCAAAGAATCGCAAGGCTTGCATGCAGTGGCTTCCTGCTCGCTGTTATGCCCTTTGCTCAAGGCCAAATATTCGAGGCGCAGCCGAATCCGATCGTCTCCGTCGCGGTCACATCCGTGGACCCGTTGATTTCGGACCAAACCGGTCCTCACAGTAGCGTCGACTCTTCGCGTTGCCCCGGCGTACCAATAGGTACCGCGCTGACTTACCAGGGGGGCACACCACCGCCCCATGGTCTCCGATGGCTACCCCGCCGCGAGGGCTCGGAGGACATGCGTAGGATCGCGACGGATCGCGGTGAGGAGCGCCCTAGCAGGCCCGGTGGGCTCCCGCCGGCCCTGTTCCCAGTTACGCAGCGTCCCCACGTCCACGTGCAGTAGCTTCGCAAACTTCGGCTGGCTCAAGCCAAGCTTCGAGCGCAGCTCCTTGATGGCAAGCGGCTCGACATGGAACTCACGGGACGGGGCGCGCTCACCGCGAGCAATCTCGTTCATCTGCTCCATGCTCTCAACGAGCTCGGCAAGAAGTTTCTTGTTCACCTATGACCTCTTGCTCAGCTACCACGCGGCTGAGCACGCGACATCACCAATTCTCATTGAGCTTGCGGAGAGTCTTCTTCTCCGCCGCCGTCAAATCATCCTTCACGCCTTTGCGGCAGATGAGCAGCATGCGGCATTGAGAAGCTGTGCCGACGTGGTAGTAGATCACGCAAACACCGCCGCTCTTGCCGCCGCGGTCATCACTCCAGCGTACCTTCCGCAGACCGCCGGCGTCCTGAATGACCTTTCCCATCTTCGGATGGGCTGCCAAGCATTGCTGGAATTGCCCGTAGTCTTCATCCGTCAGCAGCTCCGTGACCTGGCGCGTGAAGACCAATGACGCACATAAGTCAATGACGTACCGCCAGGGCGATACCATGGCGCGAAACTCCCAAGGACTGGCGCGATTCTGGCGCGAATCTCCTAATCGCGCCAGAATGCTGGCGCAATTCTGGAAAATCAGGCTATTACGCAGGTATCAGTTCGTTGCTACTGCCCGTAGCCCGCATTGAATCGCTGCCGAGCGAGTTCGAACTCGGCCAGCGCGAGCTGCTCGGCCGGTGACGTAAGGCATATTCCTACATCGGATCGCGGCGCGCGCCGGATGGCGGAACCGATGGTCGCGCGATAGAGTGACTTGGCGCAGTCGCGTTTATCGCGCCGGAGAGGGAAAGGCCGACCTCCGCAGCATGGCCGCAGGCTTCTCCGCCTGACGATGCAGATCGACGAAAAAATCGATCGTAGTTCGCTCCACGTTCCCGGGCGAGTAAGCCCAAGGTCCAAAGGAGGCCTGTTGTGAAGATCAGGTTGGGCTACGAATTGATCTACGACTGTCCGCAGCCGACGCCAATGATCTTGGTGCTGAACATTCACCATACGCGCGCATCCGACCTTGCGGTTCCGGATCATATAGTCACAGACCCGCCCACTCCGATAGCTGTCTATCGCGATAGCTTCGGCAACCGGTGCAGTCGCATCGTCGCGCCCAAGGGACAGCTCAGGATCACAAGTACCGCCGTCGTCAATGACTCGGGCAATCCGGAGGTCGTCGCAACGTCTGCGCAGCAGCATTTGATACAGGAGTTGCCTGAAGAGGCCCTCGTCTTTCTCCTTGCGAGCCGATACTGCGATACCGAAAAATTCCTGCAGATCGCCTGGAACATGTTCGATCAGACCCCGACGGGCTGGGGTCGAGTCCAGGCGATCTGCGATTTCGTGCACAATCACATCTCCTTCGGCTATGAACACGCGAACGCCACAAGAACGGCCTGGGAAACGTTCAACGAGCGGCGTGGCGTCTGCCGTGATTTCGCACATCTTGCTATCGCCTTTTGCCGCTGCATGAATATCCCCGCGCGGTATTGCACCGGCTATCTCGGCGACATAGGCACTCCGCCGCCCTACGGGCCGATGGACTTCGCCGCTTGGTTCGAGGCCTATCTCGGAGGACGCTGGCATACCTTCGATCCGCGCAACAACGTGCCGCGGATCGGGCGAGTATTGATGGCAAGAGGCCGCGATGCGATCGACGTCGCCATCAGCACGACGTTCGGGGCCAATACGCTCGCCAGCTTCAAGGTCTGGACTGACGAGGTACGGTCAGCTTGACCGGAACGCGGTCGGCACGACAAGCCGCACTCAGATCGAAGGGCTTTCAGAGGACAATGGCATCCTCTGCTGCTCATCACTGGAAGACTGAACCTGACTCTGGCCGCCAGGTCCGGCGGGCGGCGGAAAATAAGTCTGCGCGATGCCCTGATGCACAACGATGATGTGCACCTGCAGTCGATCGATGAGCTCGTGCAGACCAGGCTGATCGAGAGCCGCCAGCGTCGCATCATCGAGGAAGCCGCGTGCCGCTTCCAGCGAGCCCAACACGCAAGCGCTGCGAGGCAGCGCCCGCAGGAAATGCTCGACCTCTTTCAGGCAGAACAGGCACGCGCGCGGGAACTGGAGGTCGCGCAGTACGAACTCGAGAACAGCCGACCGGCTGACGCGCGTTCGCTGGCTCAAGCGGTACATCTGATAGCCGGACAGCGATTTCAGCAGGTTGAGCCACTGGATCGTTTCGAACGGCTGGAACCCCGGCGCATCCGCGGGAAGCGGCTGCGCGGAGCGTACATCAATGATCCGGCTCGTCATGTCGGCACGCTCCAGATTGCGGCCGAGCATCAGCAATGTGAACGCATCGTTGCGGCTCATCGCGCCGTCAAGCTCACCGGCCAGCGTCTGCATTCCGCGTATGATGCGCTGGAGGAAGTGGAAGCGGGTGCGCTTACTCAACGCCGCCGGCAACTTCTCTTTGATTTCCATGAACAGCTCATTCAGGTGCTCCCAAGACTTCGTTCGGAAGAACGTCACGCAACGTGCGGGCGTTTTCGCGCGCGGAACTGACACGATGAGAAGATCGATCCGGGGTTATCGAGGTCGGCAATCAGGAAATGAACGATGTCACGTTCCTCGGCGCGCTTCTCCGCGCATCGAACCGTTCGCGGCTGCCGGTGATGTCGATTAGCGCCAACCAACCTGGCCGATATCTCGGGGGCAGGTCAAGCAGCAGATTCGCGTTGACGTTGACCAGGCGCGCCATGTTCTCGGCGCGCTCGAGGTAGCGCGCCAGCCAATAGACATTCTCCGCGACACGGGAGAGCATGCGTTATGCCTCTATGTCAACGATCCAGGTGTCCTTGCTGCCGCCACCCTGCGAGGAATTGACCACGAGCGATCCTTCACGCAGGGCAACGCGGGTCAGCCCACCGGTCGTCACGTAGGTGTTCGGACCACTTAGGATGAAGGGACGCAGATCCACATGACGCGGTTCGATGCGGTCATCGACGAAGGTCGGCACGGTGGACAGCGTTATCACCGGTTGCGCGATGAAATTGCGCGGCGCCGCCTTCAGCTGCGTTGCGAATCGCTGGCGCTCGCGCTCGCTCGCCGTTGGGCCCATCAGCATTCCATAGCCGCCCGAGCCGTCGACGGGCTTGACCACGAGCGAATCCAGATGATGCAAAACATGCTCGAGCTGCTCGGGCTCCGCACAGCGCCAGGAGGGAACGTTTGGGAGAATCGGATCCTCGTCGAGGTAGTAGCGAATCATGTCGGGCACGTAGGTGTACACGAGCTTGTCATCCGCGACGCCCGCACCGGGAGCATTAGCCAGAGCCACGTTACCTTTCGCCCATGCCCGCATGAGTCCCGGAACGCCGAGCGTGGAATCGGCGCGCAGGCATTCCGGATCGAGGAAGTCATCGTCGATCCGCCGGTAGATCACATCGATACGCGTCCAACCGTGGATCGTCTGCATATACACGCAGTCATCGTCGTGTACCGCAAGATCTCTGCCCTCGACGAGCTCGCAGCCCATCTGCCGCGCGAGATACGAATGTTCGAAGTACGCCGAGTTGTAGATGCCGGGCGTGAGCACCACGACCTCCGGCAGTCGCTCGCGTCGGGGAGACAGCGCCACCAGCATCTCATGTAGCTGGGAGGGGTAATCATCGACGGGAAGGATCGCAGTGTTCTCAAACAGCTCCGGAAGCACGCGCTTCATGACCTGGCGGTTCTCGATCATGTACGAAACGCCGGACGGCACGCGCAGGTTGTCCTCGAGCACGTAGACGGTGCCGTCTTTGTCGCGCACCAGATCCGAGCCGCAGATGTGCGCCCAGCAGCCCTGCGGCGGGCTGATACCGACGCAATTCGGGCGGAAGTTCTTCGAGGACGCGATGATATGGTGCGGAAACACTCCGTCCTTGACGATACGTTGCGCGTGATAAACATCGTTGATGAAGTGATTGAGCGCGCCGACGCGCTGCTTCAGGCCCACCGCGATCCGGTGCCACTCCCTGGAGGAAATGATGCGCGGAATGATATCGAGGGGCCAGGCGCGATCGATCGAGCCGCCCTGCTCGTGATACACCGTGAAGGTCACGCCCATCACCTTGATGGCGAGTTCGGCGGCCTGCTGGCGCACGCCGAGCTCCTCACGTCCGAGCTCCGACAGGTGACGTATGAGCGCGCGACCGGCGACACGCGCACGGCCGCCCGGGCCGATCAGCTCGTCATGCAGGCCGGATGCGCAGTAGCTGGTCCAATTGATGCTCATGAGCGCTCTTAAGCGGCTTGTGCCGGCAACATCTGGCACTCGGTTGACCATACTAGCCCAGTTCGGCGGAAACCGAACGTCGTTCCGCGTGACCCGCTTCGGTGCCCCACTTCGGTGCCCCGCTTCGGGCAGAATGGTGCGCAACAGATGCCGCCGATCCCGGCCAAATCCCCCGGCGGCATCCGTATAATGGCCGGCCCGTGTCGATCCATGTCGCGCTGAATCACGTTACGCACTACCGGTATGACCGGCGCGTGGCGTTAAGTCCTCAGGTGGTGCGTCTGCGGCCGGCCCCGCATTCGCGCACACGCATTCTGTCCTATTCGATGAGCATCGAGCCGGCCCGGCACTTCATCAACTGGCAACAGGATCCGGAATCCAATTATCTCGCGCGCGTAGTGTTTCCAGATAAGACCGAGCAGCTGCGCATCGAAGTCGATCTGATCGCCGAGATGGCGGTGCTCAATCCGTTCGACTTCTTTCTTGAGCCGCACGCGGAGAGCTTTCCGCTCGCGTACACGGCCGAGGAGCAGAGTGCTCTCGCGCCGTATCTGGCGAGGGCACCTGCGAGCCCGCGCTTTGCCGAGTACCTCGCCTCGATTCCCCGTATGCCCGTCAAGACGGCGAATTTTCTCGTCGACCTCAATGCGCGTTTGGCCCGGGACGTGCGCTATCTGATCCGACTCGAGCCTGGCGTGCAAACTCCTGAACAGACGCTGTTGAACGCCTCGGGCTCATGCCGCGATTCGGCATGGCTGCTGGTGCAGCTGCTGCGCAATCTGGGTCTTGCCGCTCGATTCGTGTCGGGCTACCTCATCCAGCTCGCGGCCGATGTGCGGCCCCTTGACGGGCCCTCCGGACCGGCCGCCGACTTTGCGGACCTGCATGCCTGGTGCGAGGTGTATCTGCCCGGCGCGGGGTGGATCGGCCTGGATCCCACCTCGGGCCTGCTCGCGGGCGAGGGGCACATCCCGCTCGCCTGCACGCCCGAACCGTCAGCTGCGGCGCCTGTCACCGGAGCGGTCGAAGAGTGCGCAGTCAAGTTCGAGCATACGCTGCGTGTGGATCGCGTCTGGGAGGCGCCCCGCGTGACGAAGCCCTACAACGAGGCGCAGTGGACACAAATCGAGCTCCTGGGTCGGGCGATCGACGAGGACTTGGTGGCGCTCGATGTGCGCCTCACGATGGGCGGAGAACCGACGTTCGTATCCGTGGATGATCCGGATGGCGCGGAATGGAACACCGCGGCGCTCGGGGAAAACAAGCGCGCGCTCGCGGTCGATCTGTATCAGCGGCTGCGCGAGCGGTATGCCCCGACGGGCCTGGCGCACTTCGGCCAGGGCAAGTGGTATCCGGGCGAGCAGCTGCCGCGCTGGTCGCTCAACTGCTTCTGGCGTCGCGACGCCGAAGCGATCTGGTGCAATCACGCGCTCATTGCCGATGAGACGATTGACTATGGCGCGACCGCGCATACCGCGCAGCAATTTCTCGCCACCTTTGCCTCGCAACTCGGGCTGTCCCCCGAGCTCGTGTTCGCGGCTTACGAGGACCCGTTTTACTATGAGTGGCGAGAGCGCCGGTTGCCCGCCAACGTCGACAGTCGGGATTCACGGCTTGACGATGCACAGGAGGGCGCTCGCCTCGCTCGTCTGTTCGACAAGGGGCTCGACAGCGTGGTCGGTCACGTCTTGCCGATCGCCCGCGATGCCGCCGGCACGCATTGGCAGACGGGCACCTGGTTTCTGCGGCGCGAGCGTTGCTATCTGCTGCCCGGGGACTCCCCTATGGGCATGCGGCTCCCCCTCGATTCGCTGCCGTGGGCCGCACCCGCCGACCGACCGCAGCTGCATGCGCCGGATCCCAACCAGGCGTTTGCGCCGCTTCCGGGCTACGCGCAGATTCGCCAGCAGCTTGGAACGTCCACGCCCGGGTCGCGGGCCTCACAAGCGTCACGGGCGCCACGCAACCACGAGTCGGCACACTGGATCGCACGAACCGCGATCTGCGCTGAGCCTCGTCACGGGGTGCTCTACATCTTCATGCCGCCGACCGGTCATCTGGAGGACTATCTCGAGCTCATCGCCGCAGTCGAAGCCACCGCTGATTCGTTGTCGCAACCGGTCGTCCTCGAGGGCTACGAGCCGCCGCGCGATCCGCGTCTGAGTAACTTTCGGGTGACGCCGGATCCGGGTGTCATCGAAGTCAACATTCATCCGGCCTCGTGTTGGGACGAGCTCGTCGAGCGAACCACTTATCTTTACGATGCCGCGCGTCTGTCGCGGCTCACCACCGAGAAATTCATGCTCGACGGGCGCCACACGGGCACCGGCGGCGGCAATCACTTTGTCTTGGGCGGTGCGACCACGGCGGATTCGCCGTTCCTGCGCCGTCCCGACCTGTTGCGGAGCCTGCTGGCGTATTGGCACAACCACCCGTCGCTGTCGTACCTGTTCTCCGGCCTGTTCATCGGCCCCACGTCGCAGGCGCCGCGCGTGGACGAAGCGCGAAATGACTCGCTGAATGAGCTCGAGATCGCCTTCCGCCAGTTGCCGCCACCGGGCGCTGAGTGCCCGCCCTGGCTCGTCGATCGGCTGTTCCGCAATCTGCTGATCGACGTGACCGGCAATACGCATCGCGCCGAATTCTGCATCGACAAGCTGTATTCGCCCGACGGCCCGACCGGGCGGCTGGGGCTGCTCGAGCTGCGCGCCTTTGAAATGCCGCCGCACGAGCGCATGAGCCTCACGCAGCAGCTGCTGTTGCGCTCGCTGGTGGCGCGCTTCTGGCGTACGCCGTACTCGCCCGCGCGGCTGGTGCGCTGGGGCACGGAGCTGCACGATCGCTTCATGCTGCCGCACTTCATCGCGCAGGACTTTGCCGATGTCATCGCGGAGCAAAATGCTGCAGGCTATCCGCTGCGGGCCGAATGGTTCGCGCCGCATGTGGAATTCCGCTTCCCGAAGTACGGCGACTTCGCTGCGCGCGGCGTCGAGATGGAGCTGCGTCAGGCGCTCGAGCCCTGGCACGTCATGGGCGAGGAGGGCGCTGTCGGCGCTACCACGCGCTATGTCGACTCCTCGCTCGAGCGCGTGCAGGTCAAGGTGACGGGACTTGCGCCGGATCGATACGTATTGGCTTGCAACCGCAGGCCGATTCCGCTGCAAGCCACGGGCACGCCGGGAGAGTTCGTCGGCGGCGTGCGCTACCGGGCCTGGCAGCCTGCGTCGGCGCTGCATCCGACGCATCGGCGTCCACTCGCCCCTCACCTTTGATCTGTTCGATACCTGGATGAGCCGCTCGCTCGGCGGCTGCCAGTATCACGTCATGCATCCGGGCGGCCGCAACTACACGACCTTCCCGGTGAATGCCTTCGAGTCCGAAAGCCGGCGGCTGGCGCGCTTCTTTCGCACTGGGCACACGCCCGGCGAGTGTGCGCTGCTGCCGGCGCAGATCAGTCCGGATTTCCCCTGCACGCTCGATCTGCGCCGCACATGAAGAGTGACGCGATGAGCGACCAGCGTGTCGTGGCGCCCGGCGCCGGAACTGAGGCGTGTCTTGCGAGCTACCTCCCCGATCCCCGCCGCTACGACGAACTTCTCGATGAACAGGGCGCGGTGCGCGCGCACTGGCGGGCGCTCGTTGAACGTCTCAGCGTCGATAAGTCGCACGATGCCGCGCGTCGCGCGCTGGAGCTCACGCGGCGGTTGATCGTCGAGAACGGCGTCGCCTACAACGTCTACTCCGATCCGCAGGGCGCAGACCGCCCGTGGGCACTCGACCCATTGCCCCTCGTACTCTCGCAGGACGAGTGGCGCAGCATCGAGAAAGGTGTGGCGCAACGCGCGCGCGTGCTCGAAGCATTGCTCGCGGATCTTTACGGACCGCAACGCCTGCTTGCCGAAGGATTGGTGCCGCCGGAGCTGCCGTTTGGGCATCCCGAATTTCCTGTGGCCCTGTCACGGCCTCGTGCCCAAGGGGCGCGAGCTGGCTGCATCTCTATGCCGCCGACTTGGCGCGCGCGCCCGACGGCCGCTGGTGGCTGCTCGCGGACCGTACGCAGGCGCCTTCGGGAGCCGGGTACGCGCTGGAGAATCGCGACATCGTCGAGCAGGTGCTGCCCGGCGGCAATCCGCGATCTGGGCGTGCGGCGCGTGCGCGATTTCTTCGGCGAGATGCGCGAACGCCTGCGCAGCCTGTTTGACGACGGCGCCAATCCACTGGTCGTCATTCTCACGCCGGGTCCTTTCAACGAGACCTATTTCGAGCACGCCTATATGGCGCGTCAGCTGGGCCTGCCCCTCGTGGAAGGACACGACCTCACGGTGCGCAACGAGATCGTGTATCTCAAGACCCTCGGTGGACTCAAGCGGGTGCACACGATCCTGCGGCGACTCGACGATGACTATTGCGATCCGGTGGAACTGCGCGGTGCCTCCGCTTTGGGCGTGCCCGGACTCATCAGCGCGGTCCGGGCCCAGAATGTAGTGATCACCAATGCCCTGGGCACGGGCGTGCTCGAATCCGCCGCGTGGCTGGGGTTTCTGCCGGGCGTCGCCGAGCGCCTTCTGGGCGAGTCGCTGCGAGCTGCCCGCCGTCGCCACCTGGTGGTGCGGCGAGAAGCCGGCGCTCGACTACGTGCTCGCGAATCTCGATCGGCTCGTCGTGAAGCCCACCTATCCCAATCAGCGCTTCGAGCCGGTGTTCGGCAGCGACATTGCAGGAGAGGAGCGCGCAGCGCTCATACGGCGGCTGCAGGCCCGTCCCTACGCGTACGTGGCGCAGGAGCATGTCGCACTGTCGCAGGCGCCTGTATGGCGCTCGAACGGCACGCCGAATTTTGCGGCGCAGGGCATTCACCATCCGCGTCTACGCCATCGCAACTCCACGTTGGATTTCGCGTGCTGCCCGGCGGGCTGGCGCGCGTCGCTGCGGAGAGCGCCGTCGATGTCGTATCGACGCAGCGCGGCGGCGGCAGCAAGGACATCTGGGTGCTTGTCGGGCGGTGAGGATGAGAGCGCGCCGCGACGGGAACGCACCGCTTGCAGGTGGCCACACGGCCCGACGAGGTGCCCTCGCGGCTGGTCGAGAATCTCTTCTGGCTGGGACGTTACACCGTTCGCTGTGCCGACAATGCGCGGCTCTTGCGCAGCACCGTGCGTGTGCGTGTCGACAGGGGCGTGTGGATACACGCGGTGCGCATCTGCCGCGCACTCGGCGTCATCGCGAAGAGCTCGCAGCCGCCCGGGAGTCCGCGATGACGATCGTGATCCATATGGCATCGCAGCGGACGTCAAGCGAATAGCCTGGTGCGCCTCCCAGGTGCGCAGTCGTTTCTCGGCACGCTACTGGCGCGCAGTAGTCGGGCTGCAACGGCAGGTTCAAGAGGCGGCTGCATCACGCCAGGAGCCGCGCGAAGCGCTCGAGCGACTCGCGTTGTCACTGGCCGCGCTCTCCGGTTATGCCGCCGACGACATGACGCACGACGAGGGCTGGCGGCTGCTGCGGATCGGACGCCGTATCGAACGACTGCAGTTCGCGGCGGGCCTGCTGGCACAGCACCTGCTCGCAGCTTCGGCGACGCGTCAGGGTCAGGTCGAATGGCTTCTCGATGTCTGCCACAGCATCAGCATCTATCGATCACGTTATTTCGTCGCTCCGCGGCTGGGCTCCGCCCTCGATCTGTTGGTGCGCGATGTCCATCACCCGGCGTCGCTCGCGTTTCAGTGCGATTCCATCGCGCGCGATCTTGAGGAGCTCGCGGCGTCTTTGAAGATCAGCCGCGATGCCGGACTGGAAGCGACGATCCCTGAATTCACCGACCGTGAGTTGTTGACACTCGAGGGTGAGGGCGATGAGGCGCGCGCGTCGCGCCAAGCGCTGGCGGCGCGACTGACGGCACTGCAGACTGCCGGCGCGCAGCTCTCCGACCGCCTCTCGATGCGTCATTTCTCGCACACCGGTGATTCCCAGTCGGTGTGGACGTGAGCGAGCGCATGCGCTATCGCATCCATCACGAAACGGTCTACGCATACGCCAGCGACGTGCTGCATGCCCATCATCATGCTGCATCTCGTGCCGCGTCCGGCGCCGTTCCAGCAATGCCTGGAGCACACGATCAGCGTGAACCCGGCGCCGTTCCGGCGCCGTGACGAGATCGACGCCTTCGGCAATGCTCTGACGCGTATCGAGCTTGATCATCCGCATCGCAGGCTCGAGGTGGTGACACAGATGGAGGTCGAGGTGCACCCGCGGCCGAAGGTATTCGCCGCGCACAGCATGCCGTGGGAGCACGTGTGCGCCCATCTCGCGTATCACGGCGCGTGGCCGACGCGCGAGAATCTCGAGGCGTGCCGATTTCGCCATGAGTCGCCTTACGTGCGAGTGAAGCAGGAGTTGACCGACTACGCAGCCGAATGCTTTCCCGCGGGCCGCTCGATCCTCGAGTGCGCCGATGCGCTGATGGTGAAGCTGTACCGGGAAATGAAATACGCGAAGGGAGAAACCACCGTCGGCACGCCCGTTGCTGGAGGTGCTGAGGAGGCGCCGTGGCGTCTGCCAGGACTTTGCCCATCTCATGATCGGCTGCTTGCGATCACGGGGCCTCGCCGCGCGCTATGTCAGCGGATATCTGCGTGTGGGGCCGACGCGGAGACGCCGCCTCGGGCGCGGCGCTTGCGATCGGAGGCGGCGCTTCACACGCCTGGGTGGCGGTCTACGCGCCGCCGTTCGGCTGGCTCGAGTTCGATCCCACCAACAATGCATGGGTGGGTACGGATCACGTCGCCGTCGCCTGGGGCCGCGATTTCGGTGATGTCTCGCCGCTCCACGGGGTGATCCTCGGCGGTGCAACCCACGAGCTTTCGGTGTCCGTGACCGTGGAGCCGATTACTCCGTAGTGACAGTCACGTTCACTGACAGAGACAGGAAAGACCCCGCAGGGCCTTTGAAGCTGCCCGCCACCGGCACCGCCTGCGCCGCATCGCGCGCCACCGCTACGCGAATGAGATTGCGCCCGCCGACGAGGGCATTGGTCGGATCGAACTCCACCCAACCCGCGCCCGGCAGGTAAACCTGCAGCCATGCGTGGGTTGCCCCGGTGCCGACCATGCCGCTGGCCGCACCGATGAGGTGCTCATCGTAGAGGTAACCCGACACGAAGCGCGCTCCCAAGCCAAGACCACGGGCCGCCTCCATCATGAAAACCGCGAAGTCCCGACAGCTGCCACGGCGAAGCTCGAGCGTTACGAGTGGTGACTGCACGCCTTCCTGCTCGCGCACAACATACTTGAACTGCTCCCTGATCGCCGAGGTCATCGCCACCAGCGTTTCGAACGTTCGCCCGCCCGGCTTGCGGTCCAGCAGGCTTCTTAACCACTGGTCTATCCTGTGTTCCGGATCCGGATAGACGCGCTCCTTCGTTCGGCCCAGATCCAGCGCGTCGTCCGAGGAGTAACTGAAGGGCAAGCATGCGGCGTAGGGCTCGACCACGATTTCCTCGGAGACGACCGGATAGTGCTGCGCTCGAAACGCGGATTCGAACGTGAGCGAATCCGCCGGCCGGTCGAAAGTCGCAAGTGCGATGGAATTGCCGAAAACATCGTGAATCCATCGTAGTGTGCTCGGGGGAGGGTCAATGAGGAGCGTCGTGTCGATGAGCCGCAAATCGTGGCTGTCGCGCGGCCGGGACATCAGCCGGTGTTCACCGAGCTCGACGGGCTGCGAATAACGGTAGCTCGTGCGGTGGTGGACATTGAGAATCGCCATGGGTCTTCACACCCTCAGCGCTGTACGCTTCGCGGCGGTACAGCAACGATCGCGCTTGCGAACCGAGACGCAACGGAATCACCGACATCCTCATTCGTCGAGGTGAATTCGATGATCAAGCTGATTTCCTCGAAGGCAGCTAATGGTCCGGCTACTGCGGTCGCCGAGGCATTATCGCACGACATCCCGTCCATGATCGGACCTCAAACGGCTGCGCGAACGACGAGGATTGACTTGTAACCGTACAGTCTGTACGCTTCTTTGGGCTGGAGCACATCATGGCTAAGCCGATTCGAAAAGGCGCCGAGGAGGCGCGTAGTCAACTACCGGAGCTGCTGACGGCAGCGCAGCAAGGCCGGCAGACGATCATTACGCGCCATGGGCGGCCGGTTGCCGTGCTGGCGCCGGTCTCCGCATCGGGAGAAGCCCACGCGCAGCGCTCACTGCTACCCCTTGCCGGCAGCGGTCGCGGGTTATACGGCCGCGATAGCCAAGCGACCCTGCGTCGGCTGAGAGACGAATGGAGCCGGTGAGCCTCGAGGGGCTGCCGGAGAACGCTCTTCTGCTGATTGATTCCGCCCCGATCATCTACGTGCTCGAGGGTCATCTCGAGCTCGCCGTGGTATTCAGGCCCGTGTTCGAGGCACATGACGAAGGGCTGGTGCGTCTTGCAGTCACCACCGTGACGCTCGCCGAGGTACTCACTGGACCCGTGGGCGCTCGCAATGAAGTCCTCGCCGAGCGCTACCGGGCCACTCTCAAATCATGGTTTGTCGTGGACTTGGACGCCGAGATCGCAGAGAGCGCGGCTCGTCTTCGCGTCGCTTGCAAGTTGAAGCTGGCGGATGCGGTCCAAGCGGCGAGTGCGCTGGCGATCGGTGCCGACGCGCTGGTCACACACGATCGTGACTTCTCGGCTCTTCGCGACCTGCGTGTTCTGGGCGTGGTGGCGACAAAGGCTCCCGAGCAGCCGAAATAGTACCTGCGCCGGAGACCTTCGGGACGTAGGTGTCGCAGTTCCTCAGTGGATCCCGATCAGCGGCCAGTAGAACGGAACGAGCAACATCAGCATGACGAATTCGATCAGCGTCATCCAGGCGCCCATTTTCACGAGATCGCGCGCCTCGAAGTAGCCGAAGGAATAGCCGACCACCAGCACGGCGGACTGATATGCAAACAGCTTGGCGCCCGCCGCGAACGTCCAGATCAGGCTGAGCTGCAGCGGATCGAGGCCGTGGGTCTTAGCATACGTGAGGACCAGGGGGATGGAGGTCGCGAGCATCGAGATCTCGCTACCGAGCAGAAAATGATAGAGGAAGGCGGTCCAGTAGAGCACGGCCGTGATGCTGAACACGTTGGTCAGCACGGGCTGGATCCAATGAAAGAGGCCGGTGGCGAGCACACTGAGGCCGTGGGTGGCCTCGAGCACGCTGCCCATGCTGATCGCGGCGGCGACGAAGAAGAAGGATGAGTAGTTCAGGCGGCGCAGCGCCCCGGCGTCGAGGACGCCTACCTTCGGCAGGAGCGCAAACAGGCCGGCGCCGAGGGCCACCATCGTGGGCGGTATGTGGGTGAGCGAGCCGGTCATCCACAGCAGCATCGCGGAGCCCATGAGCGCGGCGGCCCTGCGCTCCGCGGCCGACCAGGAGCCCATCTTCTCGAGCTCGTGCCGGAAGTAGGCGCGGTCCGGCGCAAGGGCAGTGCGCTCGGGAGGGAAGAGCCGCAGCGCGAGGTACCATGCGACAAAGACGGTCACGATGCTGCAGGGCAGGAACGCGAGCAGCCATTGGCTCCACTGCACGTTCACGCCTCCGAGACGCTGCATCAGTCCCGCCGAGGTGATGGATGCGGTCCCGGCCAGCATCATCTTGTCGAACAGATCGGCCGTGTAGGTAAGGGCGACGAACATGCCGCAGGCGATCCTGCTGCCGCGCCCGGCCTGAAACGCCTCCGCCACGGCCATTGCGACCGAGGCCATGATGACGAGCCGCGCGAGGCCGGACGGCACGATGAACGTCAGCAGGTAGTTGGTAATCAGGAGCCCGAGCAGGATTCGAGGATAGGAGGTCCCGACGCGCTGAATGACCGTGAAGGCGAGGCGGTGCGCCAGCCCAGACTCACGGGCGAGCAACCCCATCAGCAGCGCGGCGAAGGAGAACCAGGCCGGCTGGCTGGTAAAGCCGGCAAAGGCGACGGGAAACGGGACGATGCCGAGTGCCCAGAACAAGAAGCAGCCGATGAGTCCCGTCACCGCGAACTCGGTGGCCTGCGTCATCCACGCAACGAGCATGAACGCCAGCACAGCGAACATGTGCTGGGTGCGCGGCGCGAGCTGAAGCGGCGAAAGCCAGATCACCGCCGGTACGAGGACACAGAGAATCCGGCCGGCAAGCTTCAGGAACGGGGCCCTTTGCAGGTGCGAAGGCTGGACGTCGCTCGCCGGCGCACTGGCTGCGGTGAAGGGGTCTCGATTCACGTTACAAATGCCTTGGCACTCAGGGAAACTCTGAACAATCTGTGAAATTGAAGATGCGAGCGGCGGCACCTGTAACACGCAATGGGGCGGAGGCGTCGCAGTCGCCGCTTGACGAGGAAGAGGTTCGCCAGCGCCGCAATCGCCTCCAGACGATTGAGGTTCTTAGCCAGCCCACGGTAGCGGGTTTCTCAGTTGAGCGGCTCCATCCGGGTGATCGAGCCGCTGTGGTTGTTGCCGATCCACAGCACTGGCTGCGACCCGGAATCATCGACGAACATGTGGCGGATGTTCACGGAGAAAGGCGTGAGGTACACCGTGAGCTTCCCGGTTTTCAGGTTCAATTCGACGATGCGCTTGGAGCTCATGCCGCCCGCCCAGAGATTGCCCCATCTGTCCCGAACGGCCTGGTAAGGCGCGAAATAGGGCACCGGGATCTGCCACTCCTTGAATTTGTGCGTCGTGGTGTTGAATTCGCCCACCTTGTCGGCCTGCCATTCGGCGAACCAGAGCCGGCCCTTGGCGTCCAATTGGGCGCGCCGCGGTCGCGAATGCGGAGTGGGTGTCGGCCAGAGCGTGACCTTGCCGGTCTTGGCGTTGATCTCACCGATGTCCTCGCCCGCGAAATCGCAGAAGAAGACGTTGTTGTGCTGGTCGGCATAAATGCCGTACACCGAGTGCGGCCGGCCGAAGGCGTACTCGCCGCCGCCGCCGCCTTTCATCACCCCGTAGGGCAGCCACCGCCGCCAATGTCCGGTCTTGACGTTCACGCGGTACAGCCCCGGGAGCGATTCGTCGCTCATCCACACCTTGCCGTCGACCTCCCAATGCTCTGGCGCCACCATCGGCTGCTGCGTGGCAAGGGCGCGGAAAGGTTTCGGAACCTGGTAGACCTGAAACTGGTGAGTCTGGTAATTGAATTCGGCGATCCCACCCTGGTTCATCCTCGCGATCCAGAGATTACCCTGCTCGTCGAACTCCAGATCGAGATCACCCGTCGGCTCCTTAGGTCGGCTCGTGGGGACCGTGTATTCGGTCACCTTGCCGGTCTTCGGATCGAGCTCGCCGAGAATCTGGCCGCCGAAGTCGCTGAACCACACCCGGCCCCAGCGGTCGACGACCACGTCGTGCGGCTGGATCGAAGGCTGCGGGAGGGCGTACGTCGTATAGATGACGTCGGTCGCACGGCCCATGGGGCGCCGGAGCGTTCGCAGCGGGTAGTTGATCTTGCCGGTTGCGCTCTCATTCACGCTTGCCATGAACTTGGCGAGCGTCTGATTGCCCGTGCCCCAGTTACCGGCCTGGCTCTGCGTCAGTTTGAGGCGCATCTGCGGCTTGAGATCGAACGACTGGTTCGCAAACAGGCTCATCTCGTGCATCACACCCGTGAAATCCCGGGCGCTGAAGCGCGAGGTGACGATGCGCTCCAGGGTATGGCAGGTCGTGCAGTTGAGCAGCAGATCCTTCTGCTGGATGTTTCCGGGCATGCTGATGAGCCACTCGGAATTGGTCATCTGATCGTCGATGTTCGAGATCGTGCGCAGGCTCAGGTTCGCGGTCGTCGTATGGTCGCCGCGGACGGTGATCTCGTCCGCTCCGGCGAGCCCATAGCCGGTCGCTTCGACCGTGAGGCGATACCGTCCGGGGTCGAGACTGGAGGCCGGAAAGCGGTACTCGCCCGCACGATGGCTCACGACCGTGGTGGTGACGGTCGATCCCACACGCGTCGCGCTGATCAGCACGCCTTGCATCGGGCTGCCCTGAGGAGACGTGATTCTCCCGGCGAGCGCCGCGCCCGGCATGGTCGCAAGAGCGCCAGCCGGCGTTCCCGCCAGCATCACTGCCGCCGCGGCGGCGAACCCCAGCTGAGAGCCAGACCGCATCATGCTCGAGAATTTCCTCATCACGGCAACTCCACGCTTCGAAGCCAAAGCCTCTTCGACGGCGGCCACTGCCCGCCTCACAGTTTCGCGTTCAGCGTGAGGAAGAATACCCGCCCCACCGAGTCATACGTGCCGGTGTAGGCGTTTTCGTCCCCCCCACCATTGCCATTGAAAATCGCAACACCAGATTGGATGGGGGGATCCTTGTCGGCCAAATTGTCGACACCGACACGCACGCTCAACCATTTGAGGGCTTGCCATGCGGCGGAGACATCTAAATAATTATAGGCCGGTATCCGCGCATCGGTTGGGTAGGTGTCGTAGTAGCCAGCGAACAGGGCCGGCTGCGAGCTGTTCTGGTCGAGGCTCACCGAGGACAGATAGCGCCAGTTGAGGGAGAGATCGACGTTCCAGGGGGTAAGCCACGTGATGCGTAAATCGTGGCGCCACTTGAAATTCGGACCCTGATCGCCGCCCGCGCTGCAGGTCTGACCGTAGAGGCCGGCGCAATCATAGGAGACCACCGTCGAAACCGCTTGCTCGAGGAGGTAGCTGCCGCTCAAAGTAAGGCCGATCGATCCCCAGTCCCGGGGCAGCGGCCTCAGGTAAGACATGTTGAGATCGATTCCCCGGGTACGCAGCTCGCCGAAATTCGTGTTCGTCTCGACCACATATCCGCCCGTACCGAAGAGCTGGCCGATGTTGCCGCGATGAATCAGGGGGCACAGCGCATCGGTGCCACGCAGCAGACAGCCCTGGACGATCGAGCCGTAGGAGAGATTGGTGACGTAGTCCTTGATGTCGATGTCCCAATAGTCGATCGAGGCAATGAATCCGGGTAGGAAGCGCGGCTTGGCAATCAGACCAACGGTAGTGGTAGTGGCGGCCTCGGGCTTGAGGGCCGGGTTACCTCCTAGGGTAGCAAAGCAGTTTCCCGCCGGGCATTGCAGGATGTTGCCGTACTCGCTCGGGGTGACCCCGCTCTTCTCACAATTCGCCAGACTGGCCTGAGGTGTGGCGCCGGCGCACGGGTCGCCGCCGGTCGCCGGCGACTCCGTCCTCGGAAAGAACAATTCGTAGAGGTTCGGCGCACGCGCGGCTCGATTGAAACTCCCGCGAAAGGTGAGGTCGCGGGACGGGGCGTAGTCCGCCCCGAGCTTGAAGGTGTTCGTGGAGACCCCCTGCCCCCCCGCACTGAAACCGTAGGTGGAATGACGACCGGCCACGTCCACGTTGAGGGCTCGAATGAAAGGCTTGTTCTCGATGAGGGGTGCCCGAACCTCCAGATATTCCTCCTCTACGGAATCCGAGCCTGAAACGGGGGAGAAAAAAGTCTGACCTATCAACTGACCCGTTTGCAACTCATAGTCGGGCAGGAAACTCAGCGTGTCGCGACGCGACTGAATGCCGAGCGCGACCGCCACCGGATGCGTGGCCCAAGGGCTAGTGCCGCCGTATGGACCCAAATTGCCGGAGAGACCGGCGTTGAGAATGGATTGCGTCGCGTCGCCTGTCTTCGTTCCCGGCGTCGTGAGATAGTTGATTTGAGCCGCGGTATCCAGGCCGCCCTCCTGAAAGATGTTGAGGGGCACGCACGGATGAGCAGCATCTCCAGGATTGGGGGGCGCGGTGCACCCGTTGATCCCGTTCTGCAGCTTGCCGAAGTCGATGTCGTTGACATTGTAGGAGAAGCCGGTTTTCCAATACGTCCCGGAGACATCGTAGCTCCACGCGGAGTCGATCTTACCGCGCGCACCCAGGACGATGAAGTCGTCGGTATGTTCGAAATGCTCGAATTGCGGATCTGCAAGGATCCGTATGGACGGCATCAAAATGGTCGCCACATTGGGCTGCCCATTGGCCTGGTAGCGCGGCAGCGGGTTGCCGGCAGCGTCCTGGCAGATGTAGGGCTCCTCGGCGTCCGACAGAAACGGCTGGTTGCAGGGCACCTGAATGGTGGCGTTCGCCGGGGCGCCGCCACTGGGCAGTGTATTCGGTGGCTGCCGGTCTGTGGTTTGGTCCTGCATGTACATGACTTTGCCATAGACATCGACCCAGGGATTGATCTGCTCATGGCCGATGGCGCCCAGTGACGTCCTTTTGTCCTCGCGCTGCAGATTGAACCAGGGGGCGCTGCTGTAACCGAGGTTTGCGGTTGGCGTAAAGGGCACGAACGTGGCGGTTCCATTGGGGTTCAAGTGCAGCGCTTGACCGCTATTGGTTAAAAAATTGCCGTACGGCCCTCCCGATTCGCCGCAAACAAGTGCGTTATTTGCTTGGTTAAGGTTGAGCGAGCAGTCCTGGAAATCGCGCGAGCTGTTATAGACCGGGGTCGTGTCACGATATTCGACGTACATGGTGATGTTGCCGCGGTGATCGGGTGTGTCGGTACCCATGAGAACGGTGGTATCGGAAATGAAGCCGTCGAATTGACTTCCCGGGATCGGCACGGGAGTGAGATAGGGAGCGCTCCTGAGCACCGAATCGATCGTGCCGCTCTGGGTGTGCTGGTCGCCACTGGCGGTTTCGGTGATCTGGAGGCCCTGGAAGTCGTGCATCAGATGGAAATTCACGACGCCTGCGATGGCGTCCGAGCCGTATGCGGCGGATGCGCCGCCGGTCAGCGTATCCACGCTGCTCACGAGGGCGGCAGGAATGAAGTTGACATCGGCGGCGGGGCCGTTGGCGTCCTGGACATCGCCTGGCCCCATGCGAAAGCCGTCGATCAGCACCAGGGTGCGGGTCGGACCGAGGCCGCGCAAATTCAGATTGGCGGCCCCGGTGGAGTGATTGGCGGAGGTGAGGTTCTGACCTTGATGAAATTGGGGTAGCTGATTGAGCACGGTCTCAATATCGGTGGTGCCCTGATCCTGGATCTGGGTGGCGTTTACCGACATGATGGGACTTTCGCTGGTCAAGTTCGGCGCGAGGATGTGCGTCCCGGTAATTTCGACCGTCTTCAGCTGCTGCAGCGGATCCAGCGACTTTGCTGGTGCCAGCCGGCTGGCCGGGGCAGCCTCTACTGGAGCAGGGCCTTCACCTGCCGTACGATCCGCCTGAGCCAGTCGAAACGTGTTGGAAGAGTCGCTCTTCCCCTCCTTTTCGTCCGTCGCGGTTCGAGCGGCCGCCGCTTGCGGCGCCTTGGCGCTGGCGGGCAGCAGGGTCACCGCGTTTCGATCGACGTATCGATAGGTCAGACCCGTTCCTGATAGCAGGCGGTCCAGGGTCTCGTTCGCCGTCAGGTCTCCCGAGGCGCCCTTGCTCCTCAAGTCCTTGACGGATGCGGAGAGGTAGAGGACCTGCATGTCGCGCAATTGCGCGAACTGCTTGAGCGCCGAGCTGAGATCCTGAGCAGAAATCTTCGTATCGATTCGAGCCCCAGCCGCGGTGGCTGCGCGCGCCGAACCGAGAGCCAACAGCGACAAGCAGACTGCTGCGGCAAGTACCGCTGTACGCATGACGTCCCCCCCCAAAGGCCTCGAGGCCTCTTACAGCCGCCGCACGATGCGGCATCCTGTTACTGTGGTAGAGCCCCTTCACGCGAAAAGTGGGGGTAGTTATTTTTGCGTGCGCAGGGAAACTCTGATCTCGTCGTCCGTCTCGGTGACCAGGAGAGTAGGTTGTGCGCGCAGAAATCCGACGAGCGATACCGGATCGGCCGAGGAATACACACCGCTTATTCCGACGGTGCGCAGCACGGGATCGACTATCACCAGCCGACGGGAGCTGTAAAGGTTGAATTGAGCCGCCACCTCTTCCAGAGGCGTGTTGTCGAAGACGAGGCGCTTCTGCACCCAGGCGGTGGCAGCGGACACATCGACCCGCTCGGGCCTTCGGATGAGCTGTGCGGTGAGAGTGACCTGCTCTCCGGCGGAGACAAATACGTGCGCCAGGCTTTGAGGGCGCAGCGACGCGCGGTCATCCGTGATCGGGGAAAGCCCCGCACCGGGGTCCGAGACCTGCGCCTGCGACGGCTCCGCGACAGCCACTTTTCCTTCGACCACCGTCACGACCATTCCATCCTGTTGCCTGTGCACGTCGAACTGGGTGCCTATCGCCCGGATCGTCGCCTCATCGCTTCGCACCACGAAAGGCCGCCCAGGGTCATGGGTATCGTGGAAATACGCCTGACCCTTGACCAGCTCTACGGCACGAGCCCTCTTGCTGAACCGCACTCTCACCGTCGTGAGCGCGTCCAATATCACGGTCGAGCCGTCTGCGAGCACCAGGGTGCGCTGCTCTCCGATACCTGTGCTGTACGTATCGGCACGATACAGCCACATCCAGGCGGCCCCGCCACTCAGAATGCTGATCAGCGCGACTGAAGCGGCCAGCGCCCGTATGCGCACCCAGGGATTCGAGCGCGGGCCAGACTTCGATGCGCGCGGCAACGCGACCACGTTCTCATCGTCGCTCGCGCGCGCACGCGCGACCAGGGCCTGGATGTCAATGCGCCCTTCCGGATCCGCCGTCGGGAGCTCAGCCCAGCCCGCCGCAACCTCGAGGTAGGCCTGTATGTGCTGCGGCGATTGCCGCAGCCAGTCATCGAGGCGCGCCCGAGTGCCAGGCGTCACGTCTCCGGCGCGAAACTCGGCAAACCACGCCGCCGCTTCGGCAGCCGCCTCCGGTTTGATCGTTGAGCCATGCGTAGCCATTGTCGGGGCTCCCTTACCTGCTCAATCTGAGATTTCCCGTCCGGCGCGACTCTTGCGGCAGTGCTGGGCGGCGCGGGCCAGATACTTCTTCGCGGTCTCGCGCGCGACCCCGAGCTGATCGGCGATCTCCTGAACCGTGTGGCCTCCCAGACGATGGAGTATGAGCGCCGCCGCCACCCTGGGTGGCAGCTTAGCCAGGATTTGCTCCAGGCGCTCGATGCGCTGCGCGTTGTCGCTCCTGGTCGTCGGATCTTCGCCCGCGGGTGAGGTCAGCTCTGAAAGCGCATCCGTGATGTCGACGAATTTCGAATCACCGGACTGACGCAGCGCGTGCTGCTGCAGGACGTGGCCGGCGACGGTAAAGAGGTAAGCCTCCGGGTTCCGGATCGCCTCGTGCCGATTGACGCGCAGGAGCCGCAGGTATACCTCCTGCGCCAGGTCCGGTACGTCGTGTACGTCGCGCAGGTGCACCGACAGGAATCTACGCAGCCGCCTCCCATACTGGGCGGCGATGCTCGCCACGAAGTGGCGATTATCAGGGTCGGCTGTCAAGACGCGCGGACTTGCACTAGGCCTTCATTAGTTCAGTAGAGCGCTGCGGAGGGGAAACTGGGGGTGGATAATTGCGAGTCCGGGACCGATGATAAAATTACCTTTTACAATCAGCCAGTTATACGTAGTCCGGCTAGCCGACGAATCCGGGTAAACAGCCGCGCACGCGCTCAGAACCTGACGTTCACGGTTACGAACATCACTCGGCCGAGAGAGTCGTAGGTTCCGGAATAGACATTGCCGTTCGCGCCGCCGTTGTTATTGTATATCGCCAAATCGCTGCTGATCGGGGGGTCTTTGTCGAGAATATTGTTGACGCCGAAGCGCACTGTGAGCTTCTCGAGGGGCATCCACGCGAGAGAGACATCGAAGTAGTTGTAGGCCGGAATTACCGCGTCGTACGCATCGTAGCTGCCGCCGTACAAGGCCGGCTGACTGCTGTTCAAATCGAGCTGGGTCGAGGAGAGATAGCGCCAGTTGACGGAAAGATCCAGATTCCAGGGAGTGAGCCAGGTGACACGTGCGTTGTGGCGCCATCGGAAGCTGGGGCCCGGCTCGCCGCCCGAGCTGCAGATCGGACCGTAGAGGCCGGCGCAATTGTAGGACACGATGGTAGAGATCGACTGCTCGAGAAGATAGGTGCCGGACATTCTGAACCCGATCGAGCCCCAGCTCCCTGGCAGCCGCCGCAGGTAATCGAGGTTCAGGTCGACGCCGCGGTCATGCAATTCGCCGAAGTTGGTGTTCGTCTGGATGCTATACCCGTTGGTGCCGAAGAGCTGGCCGATGCTGCCGCGATGCACCAGATAGCACAGGGCGTCATTGCCCTGCAGCAGGCACCCGTTGACGATTGCGGCGCCAGACAAGTTCGTCACATAGTTCTTGATCTTGATGTTCCAATAATCGATCGAGGCATCGAATCCGGGCAGGACTCGCGGCGTGAGAGTCAGGCCAAAAGTCACGGTATCACCGACCTCGGGCCTAAGCGCCGGATTGCCGCCTACGAGTGCGCTGCAGTTGATCGCGGGGCACTGCGGGATCTTGCCGTACTCGCCGGGGGTAACGCCCGTATTCTCGCACGCTGCGAGACTCGCGGTCGGCGTCGTGCCGGCGCATGGGTCCGCATATCCCGTGTCCGCCTTCTCGGTCCTCGGCAGGAAGAGTTCGTAAAGGTTGGGTGCCCGCTCGGCGCGGTTGAAACTCGCGCGAAACCGCATATCGGTCGCCGGGGCATAATCCGCGGCAACCTTGAAGGTATTCGTGGAGACGCCGGGAGCGCTTCCGCCGATGTCGTAGGCGGAATGCCGCGCCGCCACATCGAGATCAATCGCCTGCACGAGGGGCTTGCCCTCGACGAGCGGCATCCGCGCCTCCAAATACGCGTCCTTCACCGATTCAGAGCCCGAGATCGCCGGGAAGAATGAGCCCTGGCCCAGCCCCTGATTCGTCTGTAGCACGCTGTCGGGAAGATAATTCAACGCGTCGGTGCGATAGCTGACTCCGAGCGCGACCGCAACCGGGTCTTTCGCCCATGGCGACCTGCCGCCATAGGGTCCGAAATTGCCGGACAGGTGGGCATCGATCGTGGATTCCTGTGAGTCGCCCGTCCAGAGCTCTGGAAGGGTGATGTAGTTAAACTGGGCAGCAGTGATGCCGCCATATTGGAAGATGTTAAGGGGCACACAGCCGGGATTCGCGGGCGCGGTGCATCCGTTGATGGCGTTCTGCACCTTGTCGAAGCCGACGTCGTTTTGGAAGCTCTCGGAAAAGAGCGTATCCCAGTACGTACCCGAAACGTCGTAGCTCCACGCGGCGTTGATCTTGCCACGCGCTCCCAATGCCACCCAATAGTCGGTGTGCTCGAAATTGTCGAGCCCCGGGTAGCCGCCGATCCGCAGCGACGGCATGAGAATCGTGGCCACATTGGGCTGCCCGTTAGCTTGGTAGCGCGGCAGAGAGTTACCGGCGGCATCCTGGCAGATGTAGGGCTCCTCGGCATCGGACAGGAACTGGTTGTTGCAGGGCACCTGAATGAAGCCGGTCGGTCCGCCGCCGCTGCTGAGTCCTCCCGGGGCGGTGTACGCGACCGTCTTGTCTTGCATGAACATGGCTTGGGCATAGATATCCACCCAAGGATTGATCTGCTGATGACCCATGGCGCCGAGGGATGTCCTCGTGTCCTCGCGCTGAAGGCCCAGGACCTGACTATTGCTGTACTTGAGGTTACGGGTGAAGGGAACGAAAGTCGCCGTGCCGTTCGGGTTCAAGGCAAGCGTCTGACCGCTGTTCGTCTGAAAGTTGCCGTAGAGGCTATTCGACGAGCCGCCGCAGACCAGACCGGTCTGCGCGGAGTTGAGTGTCACGGAGCAACCCTGGAAGTCCCGCGTCCCGTTCAACACCTGGCTCGTATGTCGGTAATCGAGATACATCGTGACATTGCCGCGGTCGTCGGCCGTGTTGGTTCCCAGCAGCACGGTGGTATCGCTGACGAACCCGCCGAACTGATCGCCGGGGATCGGTACGGGATTCAGGTAGGGCGCAGACTTCAGGACGGGATCGAGGGTGCCACTCTGGGTGTGCTGGTCGGCGGTCCCCGTCTCGGTAACCTGTACACCCTGGAAGTCGTCGATCAGATGGAAATTCACAACGCCCGCGATGGCGTCGGAGCCGTAGACTGCGGAGGCGCCACCGGTCAGGACATCCACACTGCTCACCAGAGCAGCCGGAATGAAGTTGACATCAGCGGCGGCACCATTGGCGTCCTGCACATCCCCGGGGCCCAAGCGGCGGCCGTCGATCAGCACCAGCGTGCGGGTGGGACCGAGGCCGCGCAGATTCAGATCGGCCACGCCGGTCGAATGATTCGCGGTGGTCATGTTCTGACCGGCGTGAAACTGCGGCAGCTCATTGAGTACGTCTTCGATGTTCGTGGCGCCTTGATCCTGGATCTGAGCGGCGTTTACCACCGTGATCGGACTCTCGCTGGTCAGGTTAGGCGCCCGAATCAGGGTCCCGGTGATCTCGACCATTTTGAGCGTGACGGGGGGAGCCCTTCGCGGCGCCTTGACTCGCTGACTCGCGGAGCTGCGAGGGGGATCCTTGGCCTGGACCGCCGGGAGATGCGCCACCAGCAACACCACGGCCCCGAGCAAACCTGTGCACCACCGCTTCGTCGTGGACATGGATATGTTTCCCCCCGCAGCTCTATTGGTAATGTTCGCCGCCCACAGCGCCGCCGCCTTATCAATACGAGGCGCGAGCGAACCCTGCCTCTGCATATGGCATGCCAACAGCGGGAGGCGTCACTCCGCAAGGTCCGGGGTGCCCAAGCGTTGACCTTCTACGTGTTCACTTTCAACTGGACACACGGCACGACGGCCGCGACGCCCAGCCGTTCAACATTGGAAGCTTTCAATGCAGAGGTGAACAAACCTTTGCAGCCGCAGAAGTCGTGCGGCAGCTGCGCCAATTTCGCACGCCGGATGCCCAGGTAGCGGGAGCAGTTACTGCGGTCGAGCGAGCAGCCATTTGATATTAGACGGACGGCCTCGGTCGAAACCTCACCTCTTGACTCACCATCGGGGCGCCGCGACCGGCGGAACTGGCGCATCTGGCGGGACGACGGCATTCATGGCATCTTTCGGCTATGGACTGGCTCCTGCCACAGTTTAGTCGGCTCGAGAAGCTCCTGCGCCGCCGCGGAAATACCCACGAAGAGGCGGAGGACCTGATTCAGGAGGCGTTCCTGCGGGTTAAGGTCTATTGTGATGAAGGTGGTGAGGTTCGGGAGCCGGAAGCATTCCTTGTGCGAACTGTGCTCAATTTGGCACGGGACGTGAGAGCGCGTGAGCACCGAGAGCTGTATACCGAAAAGCCGGTCGAGACATTCGACATCCCGGATTGCGCGCCGACACCAGATGAGGTTCTGTCTCTCCAGGAACGTCTGAAGGAATTGACACGGATCTTGGATGCGGTCAGTCCGCGTACCAGGGAAGTGCTGTTCATGCATCGGCTCGACGGGTTGAGTTATGGCCAAATCGCTGATCACTTCGATGTGAGCGTGAGCGCGGTGGAGAAGCACATCGCCAAGGGAATGGCGGCGCTGGGCCGAAAGCTGCTAAAGGCATGAGCGTGAAGTCATCCAACTCGGAAGTGGCATATACCGCGGCCGAGAGCAACGAAGCGGCGGTGTGGATTGCCCGCCTGCATGCGCCCGATCGAACGACTGGTATCGAACGAGGCTTCCGTCGCTGGCTGACCGAGAGCCCGAGTCACGCGGCAGCATTCGAAGCCATATCGAGTACGTGGGAGCTGATCGGTGCCATTGAGCGACGTCCGTTCCCAAAGCTAACCCGATGGCAGCGAATGGGGTACCGAGAAGGGTTCCTGCGCTCCGCGGCCGCGGTATGCATCGCGGTCGCGCTCGTGCTCGTGGGCGCACTTCTGTACCTCCGTCCCGAGACTGTGGCTACCGGCGTCGGCGAGCAACGCACGGTTACGCTCGAGGATGGCTCGGGGGTGACCTTGAACGCCTCGAGCCGCATCGTCGTCAGATATAACTCGCGACAGCGTCAAGTAGACCTCGAGTCCGGTGAGGCGATATTTCAGGTCGCCAAGCGCGGCCCGACATGGCCGTTCGTCGTGATCGCGCGCGGCACGACCGTGACGGCGTGGGGCACGGAATTCGACGTCCAGGAAGATCCCCAGCGGCTGTCGATCACATTGATCGAAGGCAAGGTCGTGGTGGCGCCCGCTGGCCAGGAGACCGCGCCTGAACCGTCGGACATCTTGACCCTGGCTCCCGGGCAGCGGGTCACGTTCGTCAGGGCGGCCCCGGCCAAGATAGATCGACCCGCACTGCGGGCCATTACGGCGTGGGGGCACAGACAGCTGGAATTCAAGGACATCCCTCTGTCCGAGGCGGCAGCGGAGATGAACCAGAACAGCGCCCTGAAGCTCAGCGTCGAGCGCCCTGCGACGACAGAGCTGCGCGTGAACGGCGTCTTCCGTGCCGGAGATACCGCGAGTTTTGCCGACGCCGTGGCGCAGTCCTACGGGCTCGGGGTCGTGCGCGGAGCGCACACCATCTTGCTGACCGGACTGCCAGTCCGGCGCCCAACGGCTTCCCCGCAATCACGGTGATCGCAGAGTGCAAGTCGGCCCACGCGCGCCATCGCGCGCTCGGCCAGTGAGGTTTCCGCTCCGCCGATCCGTCTAGATCCCGAGCGCATTAAAAGAATCAGCGCAAGCGATGCGCGAATGGGGTCTTGATGTGAGAAATCGATACCGCACGGCGGGCGCCCTCCTCCTGATCGTGGTCGGCTATCTGGGGAACGTCACCCTCGCCGATGCACAGACGCGCACGCGATTCGACTTCCCGGCACAGCCGCTGGAGATATCGCTTCGCTCCGTAGCCCGAAGCACGGACATCAACATCCTCATGGACCGGAAGCTCGTCGCGGGACTCACGGCACCGGCGGTCAATGGCGAATTGACGATCGCACAAGTCATGCGACGGTTGCTGACCGGCTCGGGATTAGCGTACCGATTCGTGAATGACCATACCATTGTGCTGGGTAGGGACGGAGTGAGCACGGGCTCAAACTCGAAACCCACGGCGAAGCGGCTTCCGGCAGAGCCTGCCAGGGCGGCCGAGACCGTCAGGGATCCCCCCGGCGCCGAAAGTCCGGGCCGCACTCTGAAGATGGTCGAAGTTACCGGGACGCGCATCCTCGCACCGAACTTGACCAGCGAGAGTCCCATTACGGTGGTAAACGCCAACCAGATCCTGGATGAGGGCACCACCGATGTTGAGACCCTGCTCAATCGGCTGCCGCAATTTCACGCCGGTCAGAGCATGGCGACCTCCGATAACGCCACCGGGGCCGACAATCTGAATTTGCGCGGTCTCGGCCCGACCCGCACCCTGGTGCTGATCGACGGCTTTCGCCTGGGCCCAGGCGACGTCCAGGACGCCAACGGCGCCGCCGCCGACGTCAACTTCATTCCAGCCGCCCTCGTGAGCAGCGTGGATGTGCTGACCGGCGGCGCCTCCGCCGTATACGGCTCGGACGCCATCGCAGGCGTCGTGAATTTCCATCTGATCCGCGACTTCCAGGGCCTCCAGATCACCGAAACCGCCAGTGGCGATCAGCACAGCCAGAGCGGCACGCTCGATCCGCTGCTCAGAAGCGCCGGTTACGTCAATCCCGTGCCGATCCCGGGCAATCAATTCGACGGCTTCGTTTCCGATACCACCATTCTGATGGGTACTGACACACCCGATCACCGCGGCAACATCACCATGTACGTCGAATATCGCGACACGACTCCGGTACTGAATGGGACGCGCGATTTCCAGGGCTGCTCGCTCACGATCAACGCAGCCATGAACGCGTCTATCTGCGGCGGCAACCCGAACAGCGTCTACGGCAATTTCACGACCAACAGCGGTCAGGATCTGGCCTTGAACCCCAATGGGACCGCCACGTTTGTGCCCTTTACCAACGCCGACCTGTACAGCAACAGCCCGGTCCTCGGTCTGCAACGCGAGGATACCCGCACGTCGCTCGGCGCCATCGGCCATGAGCAGTTCAATCGCTGGGTCGATGTCTACGGCAAAGTCATGTACATGAAGGATGAGACCACTGCCGAGTCTTCACCGAGCGGCTTGACCATCGGCGGCGGCCCGACGACCGGGGACATTCAGGTGCCCTGCAACAATCAGTTTCTGTCGGACGCCGAGGAGCCCTACATCTGCCAGGACGCTGCCGGCAACCCACTGCCGCGCTACCAGGCCGACGGGCAGCCCAACGTCGCGACCATTCTCATGCCGGGCCTGAGATTTGCCGGATATCCGATCCCCCTCGATCTGCAGCATAACGATGATTTCATCGTCCTGGGTGCGCGCGGCCAGATCAACTCCGCGTGGAGCTACGATGTCTCCGCGAACGTATTGGAGAACGCTCTTCTCCGACAGCATCCAGAACGACATCGACGTCGGCAAGGTGCAGAACGCCATCAACGGCTGCACGGCGCCCGTGAATCCTGGAACTGCTCCGTGCGTGCCCCTCAACATCTTTCAATACGGCGCCATCACCCCGGCTCAGTTCAATTACCTCAGCACGCAGGGACTGGAGACCGGCAACGCGACGCAATCCACGATCAACGCCGGTCTCTCCGGCAATTTCGGGCCATATGGCGGCATCAGCCCCTGGGCCAAGCATCCTGCGGCGGTCGCGCTTGGCGTCCAGGACAGCCGAGACACGCTGAAGTTCCTGCCCGACTACGAGGTGCAAACGGGTCAGTTGATCAATACGGGCTTCTTCCCCCCGGTTTCAGGCTCGGAGTCCATACTGGAGGAATATCTGGAAGTACGGGTACCCCTCATCGAGAACAAGCCTTTCGTTCAGTCCCTCAGCGTGGACGTGGCAGGTCGTCATTCCACGTACCATTTCAGCGCCGGGGGCCAGGGCGTCTCAGCGAACACGTTCAAGCTCGGGGCGGGCTACGCCCCGTCTGACGACGTGCGCTTTCGCGCCAGTTTCAACCGAGCCGTGCGCGCACCCAACCTCTACGAATTGTTCCTGCCGAGGACGACGCAGGGGGAGAGCGGCATCGGCGACCCCTGCGGCGGCGCCACCCCGGCGGCGAGTCTCGCGAATTGCGAGAAGACCGGAGTCACTCCGGGCGAATATGGCAACATAATCCAGTGCCCGGCGCTCAACTGCCAAGGTCTCTTTGGAGGCAATCCGGACCTGAAGCCCGAGGCCGCCACTACCGTGACCGTTGGTCTGATTGCCACGCCGCGCTTCCTACCCGAATTCATGGCCTCGGTCGACTATTGGGACATCGATATCAGGGACTACGTCACCAACCTCTCCTACGCCTCGATAGTCCAGGGCTGTCTGCTGAACGGCAACGATGCGCTGTGCCCCCTGATCCATCGCGGCAACATCGGCCAGCTCTTCGGCGCCACCGGATATGCGATCGAGACGAACACGAATTTCGGCGAGCTGCACAACCGGGGAATCGATCTCAACCTGAGTTACCTGAGGCCGCTACCCCGGGGTTGGGGGTCGATCGGCCTCAGTGTGACCGGCAGCTACCTGCTCGAGCAATCGGATTCGACGACGATATCCTACGATTGCGTGGGCCTTTACGGCCCGGTCTGCAGCGCGGGCGGCGATCCGGGTCCGGATTTCCGGTGGCGTCACGAGGCACGCATCACCTGGCTCACGCCCTGGAACCTCGATCTTTCCCTCAACTGGCGCTATCTATCCTCGGCGAGCCTCGACCTGAACAGCTCGCAGCCGGCCCTCTTTGCCGGCAGCTATGACACGTACCCAACAGATGCGCAAATACCGGCCTATAATTATTTCGATGTCTCCGCCGCATGGAAAGCCCTCAAATGGTTGACACTGCGTTTCGGCGTCAACAATTTGCTCGACAAGGATCCCCCGATCAATACCGATTATGCGATATACGACAACAATGGTGGCGCTGTCTCAAATGTCTACACCGGCACCTATGACTCGCTGGGGCGGGAGATCTTCCTCACGCTGAGCGCGAAACTTGTGAGGCGGAGTGGCGTGAGGCGGCCATGCGTCAGAAGCGAGGTGGAGTGAACGATGAATTCCATTAGGCGTGACATGTCGCGCGGCGCCACGGTCGCTGGCATGCTGGCGGCGGTAGCCTGCCGCAGAGCCGCTGTCGGAGCGGCTTTCGCTTCGAAACTCGCAGGTGCCGTTATGATGAGATTGCCGAGGACGACACGTTCCAGCTCCCATCGCGCACTCACTGCTGCGGCGGTGCTGGTGCTGACAGGAGCGCTTGCAGTCGCCCATGCGGGCGCGCCGCGCGCGGCGCTGTCCGGGCGAGTCACCTCACCGCAGGGAGCCCCGATGGAGGGCGTGATCGTCGGTGCCACCCTCGCCGGGTCGACGATCACCACTGAGGTCGTCAGCGACCACGCGGGTGATTACGACTTCCCCGCGTCCCGGTTCGGTCCGGGTCGGTATCGCCTCGAGATCCGCGCCATCGGCTACGCGCTCGCCGGCCCCGGCGAAGTCACCGTGCGCGGCGGAGGGACCACGACCGCGAATCTGAGCCTGCGCACGGTCGGTGACATCGACGATCAGATGACCAACTCGGACTGGCTGATCAGCATGCCCGGCAACGTCGAGCACAAAGACTTGCTGCTTAACTGCACGACCTGCCACACCATCGAGCGCATCGTCACCTCGCACTTCGCTGCGCAAGACTTCAAGGGAGTTATGCAGGTGATGGCCGGCTTCGCGAACCAGGCTTCCGATCTCGAGCCGCAGCGCAAGCTGAAGATCCCGGAGAGCATTGCCGCCAGCTGGGGCGGGGGGAAGACGACGCTCACCGAGTTCATGGCGAGCATCAACGAGAGCGCGACCGGCAAGTTGAGCTACCCGCTGAAGACCCTGCCGCGCCCGACCGGGCGGGGAACGGCTGTCATTTATACCGTGTACGCCCTGCCGCGCGCCTCGATCCAGCCGCACGATGTGGTCGTCGACCGCTCGGGCAGGGTATGGTTCAGTGAGTTCGGCGATGACTACCTCGGGCAGTTGGACCCGAGGACGGGCAAGGTGAAGGAGTATCCGATTCCCACGATCCGCCCGAAGGAGCCGAAGGGCAGCCTCGATCTGGAGTTCGACGAGCAGGGGAGCCTCTGGATCGCGAGGATGAACCAGGGCGGTGTCGCGGAATTCAACAGCAAGACCGGCAAGTTCACGGTCTACGAGGTTCCGAAGTCCTTCCGTACCATCACCACACAGCAGCCCATGGTTGCGCCGGCGCATTGGGGGGTGGGAGGCAAGGTGTGGATGAACGCCGAGTCGATTCCGGGGCTCTACTCGGTGGACATCAGGACCGGCAAATGGCAGGTCTTTAAACCCTACGGGGACATGAAGGGTGGCGGCGGCGGGGAGTACGCCTTCGGCCGGCCGCACTCGGTGTACGGCGTCTACAGCGACAAGCACGACAATGCCTTCTTCTGCGATTTCTCCGGGGAGAACATCGGCGAGATCGACGCCAAGACGGGCAAGATCACCCTGTATCCGACGCCCACGCCGCATTCGAGGCCGAGACGCGGCGATATGGACGCTGATGGCCGCCTGTGGTTCGCCGAGTGGCAAGGCAACAAGCTGGGCGAGTTCGATACCAGGACGCAGAAATTCAGGGAGTGGCCGATCCCGGTTCCGTACTTCGCCCCCTATCAGGTGGTGCGGGACAAGCACGGAGAGCTCTGGGCCGGGGGGATGAGCTCCGATCGCATCGTCAGGATGAGCCTGAAGACCGGCAAGGTGACCGTTTATCTCCTGCCGGATTCGACCAACATCCGTCGCATGTTCGTCGATGATTCGGGGCCACGGCCGGTCATCTGGATCGGAAACAACCACGGCGCTTCCATCATCAGGATGGCGCCGCTCGACTGACCGGCACCTTCAATTTCACGGGGATAGCGAGGAAATCGAATATGAAAAGTCACAACCGCCGGCCGCTCGGCTGCGCCGCCAAAGTAATTGTCCTCTGCGCGACCGGGATCCTCTTCTCGCCGGTGACGTCGGCAGGGGGCTCCTCCGCGGTGCATTACCAACTGGCCCGAACCGTGCGGCTGGGAGCCCCCGACCGGTGGGATTACGTGGTTTACGACTCGCCGTCCCATCGTGTGTACGTTGCTCACGGCGATCGCGTCACAGTCGTCGATGGGCGCAGCGGGAGGATCGTGGGTCAGATCGAGGCCATCCCCGGCGGCACACACGGCATCGCGATCTCGCACGCCGCGGGGCTCGGATACACGGTCGACGGCGACGCGGGCATGGCCGTGGCCTTCGACCTCGAGACGCTGAAGATCGTAAAGCGCCTGAAGGCGAACGCGGACGCCGATGCCGTTACCATCGACCCTACGAGCGGTCATGTGCTCGTCGTGGATGGTGACCCGGGTACGCTCACCGTGATCGACCCGAAAGCCGACCGCGTGGTCGCGACGGTTCGCATCGGCAGCAAGCTGGAGTACGCGGTCGCCGGGGATAACGGCAAGGTCTATGTCAATGGCGAGGAAAAGAAAGTGATCTTCCGCATCGACACCGCGACCGATCGCGTGGATGCGACCTGGCCGATTCCGCAGTGCGATTCGCCGCACGGACTTGCGATCGACCTCTCGACCCATCGGCTCTTCTCGAGCTGCCACAACCGCCGCCTGGTTGTCGTCAACGCGGATACCGGAGCGGTCGTCGCCGTCGTGTCTATCGGTCCGGGCACCGATGCAGCGGCGTTCGATCCGGTGCGCAAGCTCGTATTCAGCTCGAACGGTCTCGATGGCACTCTGTCGGTCATTCGTGAGGTTGACGCGAACGCCTTCATACCCGCTGCGGCGGTGAGAACCGCGCTGTCGGCGCGAACGATGAGCGTGGACCCGCAAACCGGGCGGCTCTACTTGGCGGCGGCCGAGCCGATCCCGGGCGCGAGCACGGTGGCGGCATTCGAGGCCGCACGAGCCAAAGGCAAGAAACCCTACGTGCACGGATCGCTCGAGCTCCTTTTCCTCGATCCGGCGCCATAAGGGCGACTATCGGGCTCTCCGGTCGCCGCAGCAGGGCTTCCTGGCACTGACATTGATTCTTTTGCATCTTCGGGAGGAAGCCGAAGGCTGATACCGAGATCGACGTGGGCATTGCTAGCGAAACGGATTGATGATGAGAATGCCTTCGACTTCCCTACCGTGGGCCATGTCTTCGGTGTAAAGCTCACGGCATCCCAGAGCGCGTGCTGCCGCGATGATGGCGCTATCCCAATAGGAGAACCCGTGACTCACCTTGATGTCCAGCGCCTGAGTCAGAATCGACGCCGTGACGTCCTGGATGGCAAATCGCATCCACGTGCGAATCAGTCCGGCGGCGATCGCATGCGGCAACGGATCACGCCGCGTGACTCGTGTCGCCTGAACATAGAACTCCTGGAGAACCTGAACGGAGAGCCCGCCTCCGTCGGCGTCGAGCAGCGCTATCGCCCTCTCGCGCTTTTCAGCCTCATCACCATCCTTGCTTAACGAGTAAAGCAGGACGTTGGTGTCCAGGAAGTGCCGGGGGCTCACAGAAGGCGGTCGTGAAGCTCGTCCCGAGACAGCTTGTCCGAGGCCCGGAACGACCTGATCTGCGCTCGGAGGTCGCGCTCTTCTCGCTTGAGCCGCTCGACCTGGCTTTCGCCTGCGCCCAACGTCACCAGGTAGTCCTTTACCAGTGCGGACACCGAGGTGTCCCGCTCGGCCGCAATCATGCGGGCACGGCGGTAGGAGTCATCATCAAGTGATACTGTGATATTCTTCACCTATTCACAGTACGAGCTTCGTGCACCTAAGTCAATGGGTATGCCCTGCCTTCGTGGCCGCTGGAGGGGACGGCCACGTTCAGGACGTAGGGTGTCGCAGGGTTTCGTCGGTGGCATAGGACCTGAAGGGCGGGTACCGGCATTTGCTGGTGCGCCGCGGCGCGTGGCGCGCTACTCGTCCTGATCCCTTCCGCACTGCTCGCGCCGCCAACCGTCCCGATCACCGTGCCGGTGAACGAAGGTATCGACGAACTGCATGCCTCCGGGACCGCCAGGGCTGAGGCCCGTGACCACGGGCGTGACGATGCCGGTAGTCATGTCGAGCGCGCCGACAAACGGTCCGCCGTCGGCAGCAGTGTATGCCTGGCCAGGTGAGAACACCGCGCGGCCGAGCTTGAAAACCTCGTTCAATCCCTTGTCGGCGAACAGGATATAGCCCTGTGCGGACGTGACAAACACGGTGTCGTCGGTCTCGACCGCAGTTGGACCATTCGGGCCTTGGTAGGTCAGGGGTAGGCGCAACACCTGCTGCAGCTTCGTACCAGGATGGGTGACGACAATCAGCATCTGGTCAGCCTGACTGTCGAGCACTATGTCTCCGAACGGGTTGAACGTCATGGAGTCGGGGTCCTGGAGGTTCAGCGTGACGCTCTGCACGGTCGGAATGTCGACCGCCGACGCGTTGCCCATGAGCACCGGCTCGACATTCACCATGCTCCCGTCGATCCGGGCGCTCACGATCGCGGGCTCGATATTGGGATTGTTGGCCGGATTCGACGCGCTGATGTAGGTCTTGCAGTCGCGAAACGCCAGGTCGTCATAGCCACCACCGTGGGGCGTAGGGCCGAAGATGTATTCGCGTTGCTGGCCGCTCCTCGGGTCTATGATCACGAGGTTCGGGTTTGCGTCCTCGTTTTGCAGCGCCCAGAGCTCCTGTGTGTAAGGGTCGACCTTGAGGCCATCGTTATGGCCGTGGACGGTGAAGGTGTGCACCCAGGCGCCTTCCATGGTGTATTCGACTACTTGACTGTTCAGGCCGTCCGAGCCATTGGGCTGATGGCCATCGCCGTAGCCGACGAACACGTGGTCGCCGAGCACGGCGATCGAATCCGGTGCGCTGAGTCCGGAAGGAGCGACGGCGAAGACGCTGAGCGTGTATGTGGAAGCGGCCTGAGGCGTCTGTGCGGCCGCGAGGCTCGAGGCCGCGATGGCTCCGAGGGCAAGCGCGACCTGAGCGCCAATTGCCAGTGGCTTGGTTTTGGGCATAGCGGGGTCCTCCGGGATGAACGGCGCGGAACAGGCCCGAGGCTACGCGCGACAATTTTCGGAATCATTACGTCAGGCCGCCTGGTCTCTGTCATCTCTCCTTTTCGCCGAAAACCTTCACCCTCCAGTCGCAGGCTCAAATCCTGACGTTTTCCTCGCGCAACCGTCACTGCAAGCGCGGCGCCTGCGCGCCGAGCAATGATCGGCATGGAGACGAATCTCGTCTCCGATTACGACCGCGCCCGAGGCCACTGGGAGAAAAACGCCCGCGCCGGTCGAGAGGTCTCCGAATGCCCGGCGAAAGCGATTCCCCAACGGATGGCAGCTTTGCTGCCATCGGCGCCCTGTACGATGCGGCGCTCGATGATCGGCTCTGGCCGGACGCGCTGCGCACGCTGACGCAGGTCACGGGCAGCCAGGCATCGACTTTCTGGGTAATCGACCGCAGCAGTCCCTCACTGCTGCATCCCAAATTCATCACCATCAACTTCGACCGCAAGGCGGTGGACGAATACCTGGCCGGGATGGCCGCGCTCGATCCGACCGTGCGCTACCTCGTGGCGCACCCGCGGGAAGCCGTCGTGCACGACGGGATGCTCGGCAGCGGCCGCGACGAAGAGACTCGCTGCTATCTCGATTGGCACTTACGCAGTGTTGAGACCCGCTTCCGACTCGTGGGACAGTGCACTCTCCCAGAGGGTTTGCAGGCCGGTGTTGCCCTGCACCGCGCACCCTCGGCGGGCCCCTACGGGATTACAGACATCAAGCGCTTCAAGCTCCTGCAGGAGCATCTGAGGCGGGCGCTGACGGTAGGCACGAAAATCGGCTCGCTCAGGAGCCTGCAGCGGCTCGGGGAAGCCCTTCTCGACCGCAGCAGCGCGGCCATTTTCCTCCTCGACTCGGCAGGACGGGTGGTCTTCATGAACCGTGCCGCCGAGGTGCTGCAGGCGCACGAGGATGGCCTGCGGGTATCGGCGGCGGGCCTTCGACTGACCTCGGCGCTGGAAGATGGGCAGATGCAGGCGCTCATCGGGCAGGCGGCGATCGCTTCTCGGGGCGCCACTTCTGCCCCCGCAGGGGTCATGCGCGCTTCGCGGCCATCGGGAAGACGATCCTACGCGGTGTGGGTCGGCACCCTGGCACGAATGCCGTCGGCATTCGCCCTCTTCCGCCCGGCGGTATGCGTACTGATCAGCGATCCAGAGCGCCGCCTGTGCCCCTCCCGGCAGCATCTGAAGACACTTTTCAATATGACCGAGGCCGAGGCGCGTCTCGCTGTCCAGCTGGCCGACGGCCAGTCCCTGCGGCGCGCCGCCGAGCATCTGGGCATCACTTACGGTACGGCCCGCAGCCGTCTCACGCAGCTCTTCGAGAAGACGAGCACACGCAGCCAGAGCGAGCTCACACGGCTGCTGCTGACCGTGCTCGCCTGCCAGTGAGCGTAGCCACCTAGCATTTGCTAGTTGCCCCGGGGAGCCGCCCGGGAGTGAAGTTGCACCTGGAGTCTCGGACTCCGCAGCCACCTCCCTCAACACGAGAACCAAAAATGGCGCTGGCATCCACCGATATGGCAGGCCCGTTCACGAAGTTGGACAAGCAGAGCGTACTGGGCACTCTGAAGTCCACCGGGACACGCGACCCCGACGTTCTGCATGCCCAGAAGCAGAAGCTCCTGGCACCGAGCAAGAGCCTGAAGACGGCCTCTTTCGTCATCATGGGTTGCGGAGCTTTGCTCACCATAACCATCGTTGCGGCATTTGTAGGCATCCCCTTCGGGCTGTTCGGCCTCTGGATATGGCGCTTCAGCTCGAAAAACATCGCGACAGTTGAGGCTGCCTACGCCGAGTATCTCGGCACTTAGCCACGCACGCCCTCTCACGGATTGAGCCCAGTAACGTCCGGTTCAAAGTCCGGTAGCTGCGGAGCTTTATCCGCGGAATTGTGCGTATTCGGCCCATCGGCTAGACTACTCGGGTCGCTGCGAGCCACTCCCGCGCGACGCCCCGGCTTATCTGCAAGCGACGACCGCCGGTCACCCGGTAAGCGGGGACGTGGCATCACGATCGTCGCTCCCTGACGCACAGATCGTTGCCCTCGGACCCTATCCGAACGGATTGCCGTTCCAAGTACGGCCAGGCAAGCCTGCGCCATTCATACGGACAGATATGCTCTCCACATTCAACGTCACCATGCAATTCGGGGCCAAGCCGCTCTTCGAGCAGGTCACCGCGAAATTCTCCGATGGCAATCGCTACGGCCTGATCGGCGCCAACGGCAGCGGCAAATCGACGCTCATGAAGATTCTGAGCGGCGAGCTCGAGCAAAGCGCGGGCGACGTAGTGCTGCAGCCCGGGAGACGCCTCGGCACTCTCAAGCAGAATCAATTCGGCTACGAAGAAGAGCGTGTGCTCGATGTGGTGATGCAAGGCCACCTCGAGATGTGGCGCGCCATGCAGGAGCGGGATCGAATCTACGCCGATCCGGACGCGACGGATGAGGATTACATGAAGGCGGCGGAGCTGGAGGTGAAATTCGGCGAGTACGGCGGCTATGACGCCGCAGCGCGCGCCGGCAGCATCCTGAGCGACATCGGCATCATCGAAGCGCTGCACGAGCGGCCGATGCGCGAAGTCGCGCCCGGATTGAAACTGCGCGTACTGCTGGCGCAGGCTCTATTCTCGAAGCCGGACGTGCTGCTGCTCGATGAGCCGACCAACAATCTCGACATCCACTCGATCCGGTGGCTCGAAGGTGTGCTCGGTGATTATGACGCCACGATGATCATCATCAGCCACGACCGACGCTTCCTGAACCAGGTCTGCACACACATGGCGGACCTGGATTACCAGCAGCTGAAAGTCTATCCGGGCAACTACGACGATTTCATGCTGGCCTCGCTGCAGGCGCGCCAACGCGTGGACGCGGCCAATGCCAAGGCCCAGGAGCGCATCTCGGATCTGCAGGAATTCGTGCGCCGCTTCTCGGCCAACGCTTCCAAGGCACGCCAGGCGACCTCGCGCCGCAGAGAGCTCGAGAAGATCAAACTCGAGGAGGTCAGACCTTCTTCGCGGCAGAACCCGTACATCCGCTTCGAACAGCGCAGGAAACTGTTTCACTCCGCGGTGTCCGTCGAAGGTGTCTCATTTCGATATCCAGGAGCGGACGTAGACGTTCTGAAGAAAGTCAGCTTCAACATCCGCGCCGGCGAGCGGATTGCCATCATCGGCGTCAACGGGGTGGGGAAAACCACCCTGGCGCGCTGCCTGATTGGCGAACTGAAGCCCACCGCCGGCCAGATCACCTGGGTGGAGAACGCCGAGCCCGGTTATATGCCTCAAGACACGCAAGTGGACTTCGACGAGAAGATCGACCTGTTCACGTGGATGTCGCGGTGGACGGGCAAGGCGGACGACGACCTGATCGTGCGCGCTACGCTGGGAAGGCTGCTGTTCTCCGGCGATGAAGTGAAGAAATCGGTAAAAGTGCTGTCGGGCGGCGAGAAGGGCCGCATGATCTACGGCAAGCTGATGCTGACCAAGCCGAACATGCTGGTCATGGATGAGCCCACGAACCACATGGACATGGAAACCATCGAGTCTCTACAAACGGCGCTCGAGCTGTACCCGGGAACGCTGATCTTCGTCTCCCACGACCGGGAATTCATCGGCGGCCTCGCCAAGCGAATCATCGAGGTGAAGTCGGACGGGACTATCGAAGACTTCACCGGAACCTTCGACGAGTATCTGTCAGCACACCCCCTGGTCGCGTAGGTCGGATAACGCCGATCAGTAGTGGGGCGGTCGCTCCTCCTGCGGCGTGCGCACACCCGTGTCTGATTGCGCCGCGTCGATCCGGGCGGCCAGCCCGACAATCTGTGCGCGCAGAGCCTCGATCTCCCGGTGCTGGCGGAAGACGACATCGCTCAATTCCGCGTTCGCGCGCTCCAGGAAGGCGATCTTGGTCTCTATCTGCTCGAGCGTATGGACATTCATGGCAAGGCATCCTCCGTCGCCGCATGCTACACTACTGCCGTCAGAACCCTCGACGCGCCCCGCGTCGCACCCTCCCAGACGAGCTTCCCGGGCCGAAAGACCGCGCCCACGGAGACCATGAAAGTTCCCAAAGGCCTGCAGCCGTTGATCGAGGACGGCGTCATCGACGAAGTCATCCGCTCACTGAAGAGCGGCAAGGAAGCTACCGTCTATGTCGTGCGCTCGGGGACGCACCTTCGCTGCGCGAAGGTCTATCGGGACATGGCGCAGCGCAGCTTCCAGAGGCGCGCGCAGTACCAGGAGGGGCGCAAAGTGCGTGGCAGCCGCGAAACCCGCGCCATGAGCCGCAGCACACGGTTCGGCCGCAGAGAGCAGGAGCACGAATGGAAGAACGCCGAAGTCGATGCGCTCTATCGGCTCGTGGCGGCCGACGTGCGGGTGCCGCGGCCGTTCGGATATTTCAACGACGTGCTGATCATGGAACTCGTCACGGACGAATCGGGAAATCCGGCCCCACGACTCGGTGAAGTGGAGCTTACGCCGGGTATCGCTCGCGATTATCACGGCTTCCTCATGCGACAGATCGTACGCATGCTCAGCCTCGGTCTCATCCACGGGGACCTCTCGGAATTCAACGTTCTGCTGGCACCGGAGGGACCCGTCATCATCGATCTGCCCCAGGTCGTCAACGCCTCGGGCAACAACGCCGCTTTCGCCATGCTCGAGCGGGACACCAACAACATCAGAGCCACGCTCGGCCGGTTTGCACCCGAGCTGTTGCAAACCGAGTTCGCCCGCGAGATGTGGACGCTCTACGAACAGGGCGAGCTGCACCCGGAGAGTCCCCTCACCGGCGTCGCTGCTCGCGACGAGCGCGCCGCCGACCCCGGCAGCGTCATCCAGGTGATCGAGGACGCCCGGGACGAAGCAATCCGCCGGCGCCTCGGCCGGGAAGAGCAAGTCGGGTGACCTCCGTGAACGAAGAGCAGCCGCTGCCCGGCTTTAGCGAGCTGGGCCTGAGCACAGCGATCCTCGAAGCGCTGGCAGCCGTAGGCTATGAAACGCCCTCACCGATCCAGGCGCAGACCATCCCTTTGCTTCTATCCGGCTCCGACGTGCTGGGGCAGGCGCAAACCGGTACCGGCAAGACCGCAGCCTTCGCGCTGCCGGTCCTCGCGCGGATCGATCTCCCGCGCGCCGTTCCACAAGCGCTCGTGCTCGTGCCCACGCGAGAGCTCGCCATCCAGGTTGCGGAGGCCTTTCAGCGCTACGCCGCTCATTTGCAGGGCTTTCATGTGCTGCCGATCTACGGCGGCCAAAGTTACGTCCCACAGCTCAAGGGCCTCAAGCGCGGCGCGCACGTGATCGTGGGCACGCCCGGCCGGATCATGGACCACATGAAGCGGGGCATGCTGACGCTCGACACCATACGCTTCGTCATCCTCGATGAAGGTGACGAGATGCTGCAGATGGGCTTCGTCGACGCGATCGAATGGATATTGCAACAGGCGCCGCCGCAGCGGCAGATCGCGCTCTTCTCGGCCACCCTGCCGCCGGCGATCCGGCGAATCGCACACCAGCACATGCGCGAGCCGGCGCAGATCACGATCCAGAACCGGGCCGGCACGACGCCGAAGATCCGCCAGCGCTACTGGCTGGTCAGCGGCTTGCACAAGCTGGACGCGCTCACGCGGGTGCTGGAAGCGGAACGCTTCGAGGCCATGCTGATATTCGTGCGAACGAAGCTCGAAACGACGGAGCTCGCCGAACGGCTCGAGGCACGTGGCTTCAACGTTGCCGCCTTGCACGGCGATATTCCGCAGCAGCAGCGCGAACGCACGATCGCTCAGCTCAAGGCGGGGAAAGTCGACATCGTCGTCGCGACTGACGTCGCCGCACGGGGCCTGGACGTTGAACGGATTTCCCACGTCGTCAACTACGACATTCCGTACGACTCGCAGACCTATGTTCACCGGATTGGCCGCACCGGCCGTGCGGGACGCAATGGGGAGGCGATTTTATTCGTCGCACCGCGCGAGCAGAACATGCTGCGCATCATCGAGCGAGCGACCAGACAGCCCATCGAGCGGATGCAGCTGCCCACCGTCGAGGACGTCAACGAGCAGCGCATTCTCAAATTCAAGGAGACCGTTGCGAACGCGGCGCGCAGCGCCGAAGGCAGGATGTTCCAACCGCTCATCGAGGAAATCGAGCGCGAGCAGAACCTGCCCGCCGTCGAAATTGCCGCGGCGCTCGCCGGTCTGCTGCAAGGGCCGGCCCCCTTCCTTTTGACGGCCAAATCCGCTGCGGCGCGCGCGGACTCCCCGCCGGACTGGCCCCGCGACGAGCCTGCAAGCGAGAGCACGACCGCCGCAAGCGATGCCGGGCCAGCGCCGGAGTCTCGGCGTCGCGGTGCCACCAAGGGCCCGCGGCTCGAAACGTATCGGATCGAGGTCGGCCACGCGCATGGCGTCCAACCCGGAAATATCGTCGGCGCCATCGCGAACGAGGCGGCCCTTGACGGCCGCAACATCGGACACATCGACATCCGCGACGATCACAGCTTCGTGGATCTGCCGGCGGACATGCCGCAAGAGATTTTCGAGAGTCTGCAAGCAGTGCGCGTGCGCGGCGTCGAGTTACGTATCAGGCGTGTCGACTCGAAACCCGCGCGGTCCGAGCGGCAACCTCGCCCGCGCGGTTCGCCCCGCGTGCCGGGGCGCAAAGGGATGGCTCCGCGGCGGGGCCACTCACCAAAACGTCGCGGCAAGCCTTCCCGCCGCTAGCAGCAGCCCGTTATTCGTCGGCCTGCTGCCTCACACTCGGAATGGCTTGTTCGCCTTTTTTTCCTTTCTCGCCGCCCGCTTCTCCAACAAGGTCTTGGCCGGCTTCTTCTTGCCTTCCTTCTTTTTGTCCATTCCCTTGCTCATGCGCCACCTCTCACTTCCGGGGCAATGAGGCGCAGCGAGTTGAGTTTCGCCGTTCCGGAGCCGCCTTTGTTAGGCACGATGGTCAAGCGAAGGTGGCTGATCGGGGGCACGTTCAAGCGCTGCTCCTCACGCTGAAAAGTCGCACCGGTAGGGCTGAAGGTGTATTCCTGGACCAGCACCTGGCGGTAGTTGCGGGCCCCGTCCGACGACACTTCCACGCGCACTTCCTGCGTCCTCTCACACGAGCACTCCTCCACCTCGTAGATCAAACAGGAGATATTCTGTGGTTGATCGAACTCCAGGACGATGCATTCCGTGGTATTCGGCCTGGCAGCAGCCCAGAAGGTACCGCGGCGACCGAAATGCCCATCGATCAGATTCTCGATCGGGTGGTCCGGATCGTCGGACGTATAGGCGAGGACCGCGTGACTGGCAATATCGATCTCGCCGGCGAGAGCAGTTGGATTCGCGCCCGCATGCGGCAGCAGCCGCTTGCGCACACCGGATGAGCTGGAAAGCGAGTCAGTGTTTGACTGCATATGAACCTGCCTCGGCGGTCAGGGTTGCGCTGCCGCAAGAACCCGAATTCAGGCCATTTTACCTCAACCGCGCACGCTTCGCGTGCCTTTCGCAAGCTTGGCCTCATAACGCCGCGTTGCCGCACCAGTAGATTCTGAGGCGAATTCGCCGGCGAGCGGATCGATCTCGGCGTATACTCAACTCTCGCGATACCGGCCCTGATCACCAGCACGCCGCCGGGTGTGTCGTGATCGTGAGTGATCACGCTCGTGTCTCGCCCGGATCCTCTTATGACCTTGAAGATTGCCATGAACGCAGGTAGCCATGACGACGGGGATGCCGCCAGATCCGAGCGCGCAATCCGGTCGTTGAGCGACGCCTCAGGTGCGTCACCCGAGGAGGTTCGCGATCTCTTCGCGGTGGAGTTCAGTCGACTCGAACGAGTTGCGAAAGTCCGCAAATATCTCCACGTACTCACGGCGGCCAACGTGCGCGCAATGTTGTCCCGGCCACGCGTGCGCAATGGACACGCGCGGGGCTCATCCGCCGCGGCTGGAGGAGCGGCAATCCCGCGGCTATAATTGTTCCGTGGCGAATGACAGCCTCTCCGTCCTGATCTCGGCCACCGCCTTCGCGGCGGAGAAGCACCGCAACCAGCGGCGCAAGGACCCCGAAGCATCTCCCTACATCAACCACCCGATCGCCTTGGCGCACGTCCTGCTGCATGAGGCGGGGATGGATGACGTCAACGTGCTCGCCGCGGCTCTCCTGCACGACACGGTCGAGGACACCGACACCAGTGCCGATGAGCTTCGCAAGGCCTTCGGTGAGACGATTGCGGGCCTGGTGCTCGAGGTGACGGACGACAAGTCGCTGCCGAAGGCGGAGCGCAAGCGCCTGCAGATCGAGCATGCACCGCACCTGAGCCCGGGCGCCAAGCTCGTCAAGCTCGCGGATAAGATCTGCAACCTGCGCGACGTGCGCCGCGCGCCGCCAGCCGGCTGGTCGCTCGAGCGTCGGCGGGAATACTTCGACTGGGCCCGGAGGGTAATCGACGGCCTCCGCGGCGCTCATGGCAGGCTCGAAGCGATCTTCGACGCCGAGTATGCCGCTCGGCCGTAGGCTCTCCGTGCGCGCCCTTGGAGTGACCGCTACGCGCTCTCCCGCCGCCGCGCGATGGCCGGACCCGTGCTCAGATCCTTCACGACGGTGCAGATATACACGCGCCCGGGGTAGACATTCCGGTACTTGCTGATCTCGGACCGGTGCAGCACTTGAAACCCGTAGCGCTCGAACAGCGCATCGGTCCGGCGCTCCTCGAAGCTGACCATCTGCCCGCATACCCGCATGTGACCGGAGCGGTATACGCTCTCCAGGAACAACTCCATCAGGCGGCGAGTCGCGGCAACACCGCGTGCCGGCGGCCGCAGATTGATGTGAAAGTGCGGCATCGCCCGCGGCGCGGCCGGAATCTCACGCCAGGCATTGAGCGCGATCCAGCGCAGGAACGCCCGTGATGCGGCACCATAGCCGCGCACGTAACAGCGAATCAACGCGCGCGCCACGATGATGAGGTTGCCTATCGCCTGATGGGCCTGGTAAGCCAGCGGTCGCCGACAGCCCATCAGGTACCCGACCACCTGGCCGTCGACTTCGCAGACGAGAGTCGACTCCGGCTCATAGCGCAGGTAGTAACCGGTAAGGTAATCGGCGAACAGTTCACGATCCTCGAATACCGGATCGATCGGCTCGCCGAGGAAACCGGTGTCGGCGCAGATTTGCCGAACGGCTTCACGATCCTGCGCGCGGTAAGGCCGTGCTTCAATCAGCGACATCACAGCGATATTCGCTGCGTTTTATGACAGCATGGTTACGGCGCGGCGCAGCCCCCCGCGCCCGCGACCATTCCTCAGGGATGTGAGACTCCGAGCCACGCGAAGGCGATCAGATACTCGACCACATCTCCCACATTGTGGCCGATGCTGGGCGCGAGGACGCTCCGGGATTTCTCGAGCCAGTAGGCGTAGGACACGCCGAGGGCAAACGCGTAGAACTGCTGGCCAAGGGCCAGCGGCCAGGGGCGGGTTGCGAAGTTGTTCGCATGCAGCAGTGCGAACATCACCGCGACGATGATTCCGGCCCAGCTCATCTCGAAGCGGCCGACCCGCAGCTTGCCGGGCATGGTGGCGATCAGATAGGTGACCAGTAGAGCGCGGAACGGAATCTCCTCGGTCGGCCCCACGTAAACGCCCTCGAAGAAGGTCCATGCCCAAAAACCGGCGGGTGACGCCGGACCCGTGGAATTGATTCCGGCGTGGGTGAGGAGCTGAGGCGCGTAATCCACCACTGTCATCAGAACACCGAAGAAGACGCCCCAGAGTATCGCGGGCCAGACATACGTCTTGCCGCGCGGCCAGTGCAGGCCGTAGTCCGCCGGGACCAACCGGTACTTGAGAATCGCGATGACGAGCAGCGCTACGATGACCTGACCGGCGTGCTGCAGGTAGATCCAGGACAGATTCATCCCGAATTGCGTATGCACATGCAGCAGGCTGCCCGCCCAGGACGTCATGAGCACGCCCGCCAGCGGCACACCGACCGCGAGAGCGGCAGTTACGAGGAGTGGAACCGGCTTCAGCCGCAGGCGCGGCGGGCCTTCGAGCCGTTCTGGTGCGGCGGTCATGGCCGTGATTTAGGCCTGGCGCGCTCCTTCCGTCTTGAACGAATTTGACCTGCGCCAGCCGGCCACGCGCCCTTGCGGCAGGTCCCCTCTGCGGCCACGAACAGACCCCGCTCTTCACTTGAAGCTGTAGGTCAGATCAATGCCCGCGGTAAGGGGCTGACTCACGATCATGCGCGTGAATGCCGGCGTCTGTATGACCTGCTGCGGCTGCGGGTCCAACAACACGTGATTGTTCGTGAGATTGTCCACGAACAGGGCCGCGGTCCACCGTATTGGTGAACAACACCTTGGCTCGCAGACCACACTCTACCGCGACCGGAAATGGATTCGCGGTCGTTCCGGGGTCGGCCGCAGGCGCCGGATTGTTGGCGCCGCCGATACGGAACCCTTCCGAGGCCGCGGTCTCCGACCCGCGGGGACGCGGCGTGGCGCGAGCGCCTATACCCTGCGCCAGCTCCCCGGAGGCGAGCCGGTGAGTGCCCGGATGGCATGAGACATGTGCGCCTGGTCAGCGAAGCCGGTCGTAGCCGCAACGGCAGCGAATGACTGGCCGCTTCCCGTGATCATCCTGAAGGCGTGGCGCGCCCGCGCACCCAGTCGGAACGAGGCGGGCGTGACCCCGAAGACCTTGCGAAACCCGCGCGAGACACTCGCTGGAGCGAGGGCTCGCTTGCGAGCCCATTCGTCCAGACGCCATGCAGGATCGCTGAGCAGATCGTCCGCGAGGATATCAGGCCAGTCGTAATGGACGGGCGGCTTGCGGCGAATCTCCGCAAGCAGGAGGGCGCCGGCCGCGACCGCATCGCGTTCCGCGGCTCGGACGACCAGGTCGGCGTCACGGACATGAGCAAGGCTGGTATCCGCGGGGCAAGCCTCTATCTCCAGACTGAATATCCGGGCGCCGCTGCTCTCAAAACGATCCAAATGGGCATCAAAGGCGTCGTGGAGCAGCACATCGCCAGGACGCACGCGGAAGCGCCCGCGGCTGCCGCTCTCCTCGTAGGAGCCCGCAAGCACCAGCGCCGCATAGGCGCGCTGATGGCGGTGGCGCGGAATATACGCGCGGGAATCCCGGCACTCATGGCCGCTCGGAGTTGGCGCAAAGCTCAATTCGTCGCCATATCCCATGAGGTGACACAACTCAGTGTTTCAGCACTCCGTTGGCAGCCGCAACGTCAGATTGCAGACGGGGGACTCCCGCCGCCGCATCTGAGATGTACCCATCCGCCACCTGCACCATTGCCGGCGTCGGGGCCACGAATGCCGTGCCCACCTGGCCGGCAATCAAAGTCAACCATTCGCGCAGTCTCGGAGGATACACCAGTGCCCCTTCACTCGACTGGATCTTGAGGTCCACCAGACCGTCTATGTCCCCGCTCAGGCGGCTCAGTACCGGGCGCGCCGTGCCGGCGGCGACGCTACCGCGATGCCTACCTTGCCGAAGATGCCGGCCGGCAGCCCCGGGCGGTGCGAGATGTTGGCCCAGGTCGTGCCGCCGTCGGTCGTCTGGTAGATGCCGCTGCCCGGGCCGCCGCTGGCGAATGTCCAATGTTGCCGCGACATCTGCCACATCGCGGCGTACACTACCTGGGGATTGGACGGATCCATCGCCATGCTGATTGCGCCGGTGGCGTCGTTGACGTACAGAATCTTTTTCCAGGTCTTGCCCCCATCCGTGGTCTTGAAAACGCCGCGCTCCGGATTGGGCCCGAACAGGTGACCCAGCGCCGCCACGTAAACCACATCCGGGTTGTTGGGCGCCACCAGGATCCAGCTGATGATGTGGGTCGCGCCCAGGCCGATGTATGCCCATTTCCTGCCGCCATCGGTGGACTTGTACATGCCCTCCCCGGTCAGGACCGTGTTGCGGGGCGCGGAATCGCCCGTGCCCACGTAGATGATCTTCGGATTGGAGGGCGCGATCGCGATGGCGCCGATGTTGTTGCTCTTGAAGTCCTTGTCGGAGATGTTCCGCCAGCTGTCGCCGTAATCCTCGGTCTCCCACAGGCCTCCGCCCGCCGTGCCCATGTAAAAGACATTGGGCTCGTCGGCGACCCCGGCCACCGTGGTGACCCGTCCGCCGCTATAGGGACCGACGCTGCGCCAGGCCAGCGCACCCGCGAGCTTGCCCGTAGGCACGGGCGCCGCGACCGCGGCAGACGGCGCCAGGAACAGAGCGGAAAGCAGCACGGCGTGGCGTACTTTGAACATGGCCCGGCCCTCTGATTGGCGATCTGGCGAGACTTTAAGAGATAATAAATCGCGCGTCCCGGCCGCCGGACGCTGGAATTCGTCGCTCCGCCGCATGTACCACCGGGCTACGGGGAAGTGATGTTCACGCAAGTGCTCGATCCGCTCGGCAGCCTGACACTGACCTGTCTGGTGGCGCTGGTACCCGTAGTGTCCCTGCTGATCCTGCTGGCGGCCTGCCGCTGGCCGGCGTGGCTCGCGACGCTGGTCGGATCGATCATAACATTCGCCCTCGCCGCCTGGGGCTGGAAGATGCCCGTTGGCGACGGCTGGCATGCCTATCTCTATGGCGCGGCAACCGGCGTCTGGAACGTCGACTGGATTACGTTCTGGGGCATGGTGTTATTCAACACACTGACCGTCAGCGGCGTTTTCGCGGACTTCCGCAGCTGGCTCATCGCACACGGCACCATGGACGTGCGCGTGCAGACCATGTTGTTTGCCTGGGCGTTCGGCGCGCTGCTCGAAGGCCTGGTCGGGTTCGGGTATCCCTGGGCAGTGGTGGCGCCGATCCTGATCTCTCTCGGCATCTCCGACCTAAACGCCATCCGCGTGGCCGCCATTGCCAACAACGCACCGGTGTCCTTCGGAGCTCTCGGCGCCCCGATCATCGCGCTGGCCGCGGTGACCAACTACCCGCTGCTGGCGCTGTCAGGATCGATCGGTACCATAGTAGCCGTCCTCGCACTGCTGCCGCCCTGGGTGCTGCTGTACCTGGTTGCCGGCAAGGAAGGCATGAAGGGCGGCTGGCCGCTGGCCATCGTGGGCTCGCTGGCTTATGTCGCCGGCCAGTACCCGGTTGCGGTGTATCTCGGCCCATATCTGCCCGACGTCACCGGAGCCATCGTCTGCTTCGCCGCGCTGCTGATGCTGTTGAAGGTCTGGCAGCCGAAGACGGTTCTCGGGTACGGCGGAGTGCCGATCGATGTAGCCGTGGCCCGACAAACGCAGGCACACGGGTTGAGCTCGGGAGAAGTAGCGCAGGCCTGGATGCCGTTCGTCGTGCTGCTGGTCGTGGTTGCCGCCTGGACCGGACCCTGGTCGCCACTGCCGAAGATGACGTGGTTCACCGCGCAGGCGGTGGCGTGTCCCTCGCTCGCGGCCACTTGCGATGCGGCGAAGCCGGGCGTCACGGCGGCATTCAGGTTCGCACCCTTCGTCGGCGGCACTGCAATCCTCGCCTCCTGGATCATCGTGGCTCTGCTTCTCGCGGCGCGAGGCAACCTGACGCGCGCGCAGATCCGCGAGGTCTTCCATCGCACGTGGCAACAGATGTGGGGCGCCTGTCTCGTCGGCATATTCATCTTCGGCCTCGCCTACGTGTTCAACTATTCCGGCATGGCCGCCTCGCTCGCCAAGGGCTTTGCGACCATGGGCGTGGCGTACATCGTGCTCGCGCCGATTCTGGGATTCATCGGCGTCGCTCTGTCCGGCTCCAACACCTCGACCAACGCAATGTTCGGCAAATTCCAGGCGCTGGTGGGCCTGCAGCTCGGGATGCCACCGCTGCTGGCGCCGAGCCTGAATTCAGTCGGCGCCGAGATCGGCAAGCCCATCGCGCCGCAGACTGCGAGTGTGGGCGTATCGACCAGCAAGTTCGTGCGCAAGGAAGGCGATGTCATCCGCCACAATCTGGTGTGGACCTTCATCCTGCTCGCCTACCTGACCGTCATCGCGATCGGCTGCTACCTGCTGCGGCCCGCCTCGATGATGCCCTGAGGAGGAAATTCGCGGCGTGGTCCTGCGCGACGATCACTCCGCGAGCTCCGCCCGGGGGCGCATGCGGCCTGCGCTATAATGCGCGCGCACTGACCATCGCCAGCGAGGCAGCCATGTCGCTCAAGGACTGGATTCAGAAGGGGCGCGAGCTCGGCGCAAGCGATCTGCACCTCGAATCGGGCACGCCGCTCGTCGCGCGGGTCCGAGGCGACCTCGCCGCGGTCGGCGAGGCGATTTCCGCAGAGCGCATCAGCGAGGCCGGCCGGGAGCTTCTCGGCGGCGAGGCCTGGGCACGGTTCCTGGAGCGCGGCTCGGCCGACGTGTCAATGGCGACCGGCGGGATGCGTTGCCGGCTCAGTCTTTTCCGCACGATCCGCGGCCTCGCCATCGCGGTGCGGCTGCTCGCGCCCTCGGTCAGCGACCTGCGCGCCTGCAACCTGCACACGGACCTGCGTAAGCTCGTGGAGGCGGAGAGCGGTCTCGCCGTGATCTCGGGCCCGACCGGCAGCGGCAAGTCGACGACGCTCGCGGCGCTAATCGAAGAGATCAACACCTCACGCCCGCGAAACATCATCACGCTCGAGAGCCCGCTCGAGTACATCTTCACGAACCGCCGCTCGTTCATCCGCCAGCGCGAGATTCCGACACACTCTCCAACCTTCGAGCAGGCCGTGATCGATGCGCTGCGCGAGAACCCCGACGTTCTCGTGATGAGCGAGATGCGTACCCCGGAGGTCATCCGGCTCACGTTGAACGCCGCGGAGACGGGGCACCTCGTCCTGGCGACGATGCATTCCGCGAGCTGCGCCGAGGCCCTGAGCCGGATCTGTATGTCGTTTCCGGCGGAGATCGAGGGAAGCATCCGCGCCCAGCTCGCCGATGCGCTCGTCGGCGTCGTGTGTCAGCGCCTGGATTTCCTCCCGGCGCACCACCTCAGGGTACCCCGCTGCGAGTTACTCGTGGCGAACACGGGCATCAAGGGAACTCTGCGTGCCGGACAGTTCAGTCACATCCCCAATGTCATCCTCGCCGGCGGCGAGGAGGGAATGTGGACCTTCGATCGCTATCAACGCTGGATGGAGCAGAAAACGGACTGGGTCCGTCCCGCCGCCGTGAGGCCCTTGCGCGCCGACGAGACCGTCAAGGGCGTCAGTGTGCCGAAGACGGCGCCCACGCATGCACCTGCGCAGACGGATGCATCCGCAACACGGCACGCCGCCTCGCAGCAGCAGTCGGAAATCACCATCGACGAGGAGATGGACCTCAACGAGATCGCCGAGCTCGCAAGAAAGATCGAGCAGCGGAGGCAGTGAGCGCGACTTCTTACGCAGAACCCCCAGGGAGTGGCGTTCCCGCCGCTAGTGGAAGAGCTTCATGGCGTTGCGCAGCGTTTCCAGCACACCCCAGATGAAGGGGATGCCGACGAAGCTCCAGGCCAGGATCAGCTGGAGAGCGCGCGTGCCGCTGGGAGTTGTGGTGGCCATGTGTCCTCCGCGCGCTCACCGCGCCACGAGCGTGGCTTCGCCCTGCACGGCGGACATGTGGTGCCGCTCGTCCACGGGCCTGACGAAAAGGTTGCAGAAGAAGCCGATGACGAGCAGGGCCGCCATGATGTACATCGTCACGTTATAGGCGTCTGCCGTCGCGACTCCGTGCGCGATCTCGTAAGCGCGTATGTAGTTGACCAGCACCGGGCCGAACACCCCGGCCGCGGACCAGGCGGTGAGCAGCAATCCGTGGATGGCCCCGACGTAACGGGTACCGAACATATCCTTGAGGTACGCCGGTATCGTGGCGAAGCCGCCGCCGTACATGCTGATGATGATCAGGAAGCAGAGCACGAAAAGACCCACGCTGCCTATCTTGCCGGCTGTGGGCACGATGGCGTAGAGCACGGTGCCCAGCATGAAGAAGACGAAGTAGGTGTTCTTGCGTCCTATGTAGTCGGAGGCCGACGCCCATAGGAACCGGCCTGCCATGTTGAAGATGCTCATCAGTCCGACGAAGCCCGCGGCCGCGACCGCGCCCACCTTGCCCGGAAACATTTCCTGGCTCATGGCTGAGGCCTGGCCGAGCACTCCGATTCCGGCTGTGACGTTCAGGCACAGCACCCACCAGATGAGCCAGAACTGCGGCGTCTTCAGGGCCGTGTAGACGTAAACGTTGGCGCTCGTCACCAGCTTGGGCGGTTGAGCGGGCGGGGTCCAACCCTCAGGCTTCCAACCCGGCGCGGGAACCCGCACGATCGCCGCTCCCACCATCATGAAGATGAGATAGACGATCCCGAGCACGATGAAAGTCTCGGCCACCCCTACATGCGTCGGCGTCGAGAACCTGGCCATCAACCACACCGACAGCGGTGAGGCGATGAGGGCGCCGCCGCCGAATCCCATGATGGCCATGCCGGTAGCCATGCCCGGCCTGTCGGGAAACCACTTGATGAGGGTCGAGACGGGGGAGATGTAGGCGATGCCCAGCGCGATGCCGCCGAGCACGCCGTAGCCCAGGTAGACGATCCAGATGTTGTGGACATAGACCCCGGCGGCCGAGATGAGGAATCCGCCGCTGAAGCACAGCGCCGCGGTGAACATGGCGCGGCGCGGGCCGCGCTCCTCCACCCACCGGCCGAGCACGGCCGCGGACACCCCGAGGAAGAGGATCGCGAGCGTGAAGATCCAGCCGAGATTGGTGAGCTGCCAGTCACCCGGCGCCGAATCCGTGATGCCGATGAGCTTCGTCATGGGCAGGTTGAACACACTGAAGGCGTACACCTGTCCGATACACAGATGCACGCACAGCGCAGCCGGCGGCACCATCCAGCGGCTGAAGCCGGGACCCGCCACCGTGCGATCCCGATCGAGGAATGAGAGCGGGCGCATATCCGGAGTCTACCTCGGAGCCAGGCCGTAGGCTCGGGGACGTGAGTGCCCATTGCCGGCAACCGGCGCCGCGGTGTTCGCATTCCGGCGCGGTTGTGTCCCGACTTTGAGCGGCCAGGCCCTGAGCCGAGTCCCGTCCCGGCATAAGATGAGGCATGCCCGAGCTTCCCGACGTCACGGTCTACCGCGAGGCGCTGGCGCAGCGCATCGTGGGTCAACATCTAGATAAGATACTGATTCTATTACCATTTCTGCTGCGCACCGTGGAGCCGCCCATCGCCAGCGCCCAGGGCCGGCGGGTGACCGAGGTGCGCCGTATCGGCAAACGCCTGGCGATCGGACTCGAGGGCGAGCTCTGGCTGGTGTTTCACCTGATGATTGCGGGCCGCCTGCATTGGTTCGATGCGGGGACGCCGCTCGCCCGGCGCGCAGCGCTCCTTCGTCTGCAATTCGACAGCGGCACGCTGACACTCACCGAAGCCGGTACCAAGCGGCGTGCATCGCTGCACTACCTGCGCGGTGAGGCGGCGCTGCGCCAGCAGGACCCCGGCGGCCTCGAGATCCTGACTTCGACGGCGGCGGAGTTTGCCGAGCGCTTGCGCAGCGGGAATCACACCCTCAAGCGCGCGCTGACCGATCCGCGGCTGTTCAGCGGGATCGGCAACGCCTACTCCGACGAGATTCTGCACGCCGCCAGGCTCTCTCCCGTCATGCTGACGAATCGCGCCAGCGAAGCCGAGGTATTGCGCCTGCACGGCGCGGCGCGGGATCAGATGCAGCTCTGGATCGAGCGGCTGCGCCGTCAGGCAGGCGGACAATTCCCCGAAAAAGTGACTGCATTTCGCGATGACATGGCCGTGCACGGCCGCTTCCGCCTGCCGTGCCCCGTCTGTGGCACGCCGGTTCAGCGGATTCGCTACGTGGACAACGAAACCAACTATTGCGCCGTCTGTCAGACGGGCGGCCGCCTGCTCGCCGACCGCGCGCTTTCGCGCCTGCTCAAGCAGGACTGGCCCAGGACCGTCGACGGATTCGATCGTGACGAGTGACGCGACTCGCGCCGCGACAGTCAGGCCGTTTCGAGGGCAGCAGCGACCCGCTGAAAAATGGCACGGATCCCGTCGGCAGCGCCGTCCACGTCGCCCGCCCGGATCCGGGCGTTCAAGTTGCGATGCAGCTCAACCATGGGTTTCAGCCCCCGCCCGTCGCGACCCGCAATGCGCCGCAATGCAATGCGTCCCCGCACGTTCCAGTGCATGAAGTCCCAGACCGTCAGGAAAGTGCGATTCCCGCTCGCCTCCACCAGGCGGCGGTGGAAGGCGAGCGACTCGTCGATGTAGTGCTCCCGATCCATTGCCTCCACGGCACTGGCCATCGAGTGCACACGGCGCGCGAGCTCTTCGATCAGCTCCGGCGAGAAAGGCACCGCGAGCTGCAGCGCCCGCTCCTCCATGATCAGGCGCAGCTGATAGGACTCGCGCAGCTCCTGGTAGTCGGCGCCGCGCACCCGCGTGCCCCGATAGCGCTCGCTGGTGACCAGTCCCGATCCCTCGAGCTCGCGCAGGGCCTCACGAATCGGCGCCTGGCTCACGCCGAACTCACGCGCAAGTGTGAGCTCTTTGAGCCGCGTGCCCGCAGGGTAGGTGCCATCGAGAATGCGCGCCACCAACGCGTCGCGGATACGACGACGCGTGCACTTACCCTTCTTCGGTGCGGGTTCGCTCATTTGTGCCCCCTGAACGCCCAAGCTTAGCGCGCCGAGGGCGGTGAGTCGCCACGTGAAGCATACGTCGCTGTCGGGAGATGGCCCTGGCGTGCGGTCTCGGCGTCATTCGCCCAACCCCCGCCCGTTGCGCGGACGAGAGCCACCGTGGCCTGGAATTCGGCCACGCGTGCAGAGAGCGCAGCTACCTCGGCCTGCAGGGCCGCGGTATGCGTCGTGGACACTTCCAGGTAATCCGCGACACCAGCCGCGTAACGCTGATCCGCGTGATACGCGGACTGCTTGGCCGAAACTGCCGCCGCCTTGTCCGCCGCGCGTTCCTCGGCATCGCGGTGCAAGGCCACCAGGCTGTCCTCGACTTCCTGGTACGCAACCAGGGTTGTCTTGCGATAGTTGGCAACCGCCTCGTCGTACACCGCCCAGGCTTGCCGGTCGCCCGCGAGTCGCGCTCCGGCGTCGAGCAGTGGCAGCGAGCCGCCCGGTCCGATCGACCAGAATCGGCTGGGGGCATTGAGCCACGTGGAAGCGACGGTGCTCTCATAGCCGGCGGCGCCGCTCAGCGAGAAGACAGGGAACCAGGCCGCTCGCGCCACGCCGATCTCAGAGCTGGCCGCGGCAACCTCCCGCTCCGCGCTGGCCACATCGGGGCGGCGCTCGAGCAGTGTCGAGGGGACTCCCGGATCGAAGCCAGGCGGCGCGCCCGCGAGCCGACCGGGAGCGATGCTGAAACTCGACGGCGGCTCTCCGATGAGCACCGCGATCGCATGCGCCAGCTGCGCCCGCTGCAGCCGCACGGCAGCGAGCTGGGCGCGCGCGTTCTGCCGCAGTGTGTCCGCCTGCTCGACGTCCGTTGCCGCGGCGATTCCCTGCTTGTAGCGATTGTCCGTCACCGTGTAGGCGCGGTCATAATCACGCACCGCATCCTCGAGCAGCTGCGTCGTCGCATCCGCCCCGCGCAGCTCGAAGTAATCGGTCGCGAGCTCCGCGCGCAGCGCCAGCTCTACCGCCGAGAGATCCGCCGCGCTCGCCTGGGCTTCGGCCCGCGCCGCCGCGGTGGCGTTGCGCAGCCGGCCGAAGAGATCGACTTCCCAGGCGAAGCTGACATCGCCCACGAAATCGTTGTACGTGCTTGCCTTGTGGTGCAGCAGGTTGGCGAGAGGCGCGTTGGCGGAGGAGCGCTCGCGCGTCGCCGATGCGTCTGCGTCGAGGGTGAGGAATTCCTGCGAGCGCGAATTCAGCAGGACCGCACGCGCCTCGCTCAGGCGCGCGACGGCGGCCTGCAAATCCGGATTCGAGCCGGAAAGCCGTTGCTCGAGGTCATCGAGCGTCGGCTCGTGGAAGCTCTGCCACCAGATCCCGCGAGGCACGCCGTCGGCAGGATGAGCTGGCATCCAGTCACCCGCCTCCACGAAGTGCTCGACTTCGGGCGTCGCGGGCTTCTCGTAGTGAGGCGCCAGCGAGCACGCTCCCAGCAGGAGGGTGGCGACGAGCGTGGCAGTGGCCGCAGCCACGCGCGCCGGCCGCCGACAACCCCACATTTCCCGCTTTGATGGCATCAGACTTCCGGGCCCGTGCGCTTGACGACGCGCACGAGCGCGCCGCCCACCAGGGAGTCAGGCGGGCTCAGGATGACATGGTCGTTGGCCGAGAGCCCGGAGACGATCTCGATCTGCGCGCCGTAGTCACGTCCAATCGTCACCGGCTTCAGCACCACGCGATCATGCGCGTCGACCGTCGCGACGTGCAGACCGTCGCCGCGAAAGAGCAGCACGTTCGCGGGCAGCAGGAACGAGCGGCCGGCAGCCTCCGGCGCCACACGGAAATGCACTTCGGCATAAGCCCCCGGCAGGAGCTCACCCTTGCTGTTGTCGACGAGGAGCTCGACCTGGAGTGTCCGGGTAGCCGGATCGATCGCGCTCGCCGTCGTATCGACCGACGCCCGGTAAGCTACGCCGGGCCTGTCCGGCACGTGCAGCTCCGCTGTGAGCCCGGGCTTCATCGCCGCGGCATCTTCCTGGGGAACGCGAACGTAGAGGCGCAGCCGGCTCGTGTCGGCGATACCGAAGAGCGCCGCGCCGCTGCCGCTGCCGGCATTGATGAGATCGCCTATGTCGGTGTTGCGCGCCGTGATGACACCATCGAACGGCGCGATGACGCGCTCGAACCCGGCGAGCTGCTGCAGGCGCGACACGTTGGCGCGCGCGGACAGGACCTGCGCGTCGTTCGCCTGCGCAGCGCTCACCTTCTCGTCTGCCTCCTGCTTGGACACCGAATCGGTGGCGCGCAGCACGCGCCAGCGATTCGCGGTAACGTCGGCGATCTTCCTGTTGGCCTGGGCCACGCCGAGATCCGCCCGCGCCTGCCGCAGCTGCTGATCGACCTCGGGCGACTCGATATCGGCGAGCACCTCGCCCTTGTGCACCTTCGCGCCGATGTCCACGTACCAGCGCCTGACATAACCGTTGGTCCGGGCATAGATCGGCGCCTGGTAATTGGCCTGCAGATTACCGGGCAGCACCACCTCCGTCGCCGAGCCGTCAAATTGTGGCAGCGCCGTCGCCACCGCAAGCACGCCATCCGTCTCCGTTTGCATGCTCAACGCCGCGGCGGACTGATGCCGGGCATGCACGAGCCACGCGAGCGCTACGCTCGCAACGACCGCCGCAGCCATGCCAACGCGCCAGTAGGTTCGCGACTCGCCGCGCGGTGCCGCCGGGACGAAGCCGTATCTCTCGTCTTGGGAAGTTACAGGTTGATCCACGGGTGCCTCACTTCATTGAGCGCTTGGCTCTGCGCGCAGGTTCCTGCGGCGGTCATATATGGCGGCAAACACTGACGGTACGAACACCAGCGTGGCGACCGTCGCAAGCACCAGTCCGCCGATGACCGCCCGACCCAGCGGCGCGTTCTGCTCGCCGCCGTCCCCGAGCCCGAGCGCCATCGGCACCATCCCGATGATCATCGCGAGCGCGGTCATCAACACCGGACGAAAGCGGGTGAATCCGGCATCGAGCGCGGCTTGCAGAGGCGTGGCTCCGGCCGCGAGCCGCTCACGCGCGAAGCTCACGACCAGTATGCTGTTTGCAGTTGCGACGCCCACCGCCATGATGGCGCCGGTGAGCGCAGGTACGCTCAGAGTCGTACCCGTCGCGAGCAGCATCCACGCGATACCGGCCAGTGCGGCCGGAAGCGCGGCAATGATGATGAACGGATCCGTCCACGTCTGGAAGTTGATGACCATCAGCAGATACACCAGCACGATCGCGCCGATGAGGCCGATTCCGAGACCGGTGTACGACTGCAGCATGGTCTCGACCTGTCCGCGCAGCAGAACGCGCGTGCCGCGCGGCAGCTTCCCGTTCCACTGCGCGATGCGCGCGCGGATATCCTGTGCCACCGAGCCCAAGTCCCGGCCCTGCGGGGTGCCGTAGATGTCGATGATCGGCTGCGCATCGTAGTGGGAGACGACCGCCGGACCGAAGCCGCGGCTGATCGTGGCCAGACCGCCGAGGATCTGCGTCCCGCCCGGCGCGTCGATCGGCACGTTATCGAGGTCCTGCAGCGAGGTCATCAGGTACTGCGGCGCCTGCGCGACCAGCGGATAGGAGATCCCGCTCTGCGGATTCAGCCAGAAGGTCGGCGCGATCTGGCCGCTGCCCGAAAGTGTCAGCAACAGATCGTTGGCGATGTCGGACTCGCTGATGCCGAGCTGCTCGGCGCGCGTGCGATCGGTGCGCACCTCGAGCTCGGGCAGGTTGAACACCTGCTGGATGCGCAGGTCCGCGAGCCCGGGTATCTGGCGGAACGAGTCCAGCAGCTGATCGGCGAGCTGGTGGTTGTCAGGGCTCGGGCCCACCACCTGCACGTCGATGGGCGCGGGTGCGCCGAAATTGAGAATCTGACTGACGATGTCCGCGGGCAGGAAGGCGAAGCTCGTGCCCGGGAACCGGAGGGGCAGCCACCGGCGCAGCCGCGCCACGTAACCCGCGGTGGGGTCGTGCTTCGCGGTCAGCGAGATCAGGATATCGGCGTCGCTGGTGCCGACGGTTCCTGAGTTGTTGTACGTCATGTTGATGCTCGACACCGGCAGGCCGACGTTGTCGACGACGCTGGCGATATCGGACGGGGGGATCACCTGGCGCACTGCTGCCTCGACCCGATCGACCAGGGCCGCAGTGTCCTCCACCCGCATGCCTGTCGGGCCCCGCACGTGCAGCTTGATTTGCCCGGCATCGACGTCGGGAAAGAAGTTGCGTCCGAGCGTCGGATAGATCAGCAATGAAGCGGCCGCACCGGCCAGGAACAGCGGTATCAGCTTGCCCCTGCGGTGCAGCGCCCGCTCGAGCAGCCCCCGATACCGACCACGCGCACCCTCGAAAGCGGCCTCGAAACGTTGCTGCAGGCGCTTGAGCGGACCGGCCGCGTGCGCCGCGGCGTGCTCCTGCGCGGCCGTCCGCAGCCAGTACTTGGCGAGCGTGAGCACCAGCGTTCGTGAGAGTACGAACGAGATGAGCATCGCGAATACCACCGCCTCGCCCATGGGGACGAACAGGTACCGCGCGACACCCGAGAGCAGGAACATCGGCACGAACACGATGCAGATCGACAGTGTCGAGACGAACGCCGGCAGCAGGATCTGCTGCGCGCCTGCCACGATCGCCGCTTCCACTTCCTGTCCTGCCTCGAGATAGCGATTGATGTTCTCGATGGTGACGGTGGCATCGTCCACCAGAATGCCGACGGCGAGCGCAAGTCCGCCGAGCGTCATGAGATTGATGGTCTGGCCGAGCGCATCGAGCAGGATGATCGCCGCGATGATCGACAGCGGGATGGAGATGGTGACGATCAGTGTGCTGCGCCAGGTACCTAGGAAGAGCAGAATCATCAGCGCGGTGAGGCCGGCGGCAATGACCGCCTCGACGACGACGCCACGGATGGCGGCCCGCACGAAGACCGACTGGTCACCGGTCGGCGTGATCGAAGCCCCCTCAGGCAGCAGCTCACGCACATACGGCAGCTTCGATTTGATGGTGTTGACGATACTCAGCGTCGAGGCAGTGCCCGTCTTGAGAATCGTCATCAGCACGGCGCGGCGGCCATTCACGCGCACGATGTTGGTTTGTGGCGGGCTGCCATCGTGTACGAACGCCACGTCGCGCAGGTACGTCACCGCGCCGTCGCGGCTGCGGATCGGCAGATCGTTCAGCCGCGCGAGGTCGAGCGGGCTGGCATTGAGCTTGACGGTGTATTCCGTGTCCGCGATCTTCTCCGTGCCGGCCGGTACGATGAGATTCTGGGTAGCGATGGCATTGAGCACATCGAGCGGCGACAGGCCCTGCGCCCGCAGTGCTTCCGGCTTGAGGTCCACCTGGACCTGGCGTGTGGCGCCGCCATAGGGATAGGGGATGGAGGCTCCGGCGACCGTCGCGATCTGCGCGCGGATCACCTGATTACCGATGTCGAAGAGCTGCGCCTCCGTGAGCTTGTCACTCGCCATCGCGAGTTGGATGATCGGCACGCTCGAGGCGTTGTACTCCAGGATGAGCGGCGGCTGGATCCCGGGCGGCATTTGCCTGAGCGAGAGCTCGGAGAACGCCACGACCTGCGACATCGCGAGATTCAGGTTCACGCCCGGCTGGAAGTAGAGCTTGATCACCGTCATGCCGGGATAGCTCTGCGACTCGACGTGCTGCACGTCGTTCACCAGCGTCGTCACATACCGCTCTATCTGTCCCGTGATGCGCCCGGACATCTCGTCGGGAGGCATTCCGGTGTAAGTGAATGTAACGGCTATGATGGGAATCCGGATCTCCGGAAAGATGTCGGTCGGCATTCCCGGCTGCAGCGGCGTGCCGAAGATCACCAGCCCGCCGAGGATCGGCAGCAGGAGCGCCAGCACGATGAAGGTGTAGGGGCGCCGCAGCGCCACCTGGATGATCCACATGGGTTCGACCGACCGCCGGCATCCACGCCGCTGGAGGAAGGTCTCCAATTATCGATAATTTCGCGCGCCCCGCCTCTCTCTTTAGTATGAGCCGCTCACCTCCGTTAGAGGACATAATGCGGCGGCGCCGTGCCGATGGCTCGGCCGGGGCGGCGCATGCTAGAGTCACAGTCGAAGGGCCGCCTGCCTCGGGCAGCGCGGTGAGGACTCATAAGAACAAAGCGCCGGCTGCGCCGCGCGCTTGCAGATATAACACCAACACCGGGGATGAGCTCCAATGACCAGAACGATGACCATCGCGGCAGGTGTGCTGCTCTGCGCCGGAGTGCTGCCTGTCGCCCGGGCCAACTGCGGACCTGCGCCGCGGCCGGCATTCGCCATACCGGACGGCGCCCATGCCAGCCGGGAGGAGATGAGCGCGGCGCGGGACAACCTCAGCGATTACAGCGCGCAGGTGGCGGCGTACGCGACCTGTCTCGATGCCGCGCAGGCCGGCAGCGGACCGAGCGCGGGCACTGAGGCGCAACGCCTGCGCGACAGGTATCTGGATCTAGGCAGCGCCGCCCTGCGGCAGCTCGCCTCCGTCGTGAGCTGTTTCACACAACAGGTGCAGGCATTCAACCAGACCGGCGGTGGCAACGACGCAGGTCCCGCGCAATGCTCCCGCGGAGCCGTCACACCGCCGTAATCGCTGCTACCTCTAAAGGAGTACCCCTGTGGCCCTCGCGCAGGGAATTCAACTTTGCGGCTGCGGCCTTAGACTACGCGTCGCAAGTTGAAAGGAGGTAAATCGTGGATATCGTCCTGGTACAGATGGTCGTGACGGCCGTGTTACTGATCGGCTTCACCGTCGAAGTGCTGCTCGGCAAGGTCTAAGGAAGCACCGTCTTGACGATCGAGGCATCGAGCGCCTCATATTCCGAGTAAGAGATCGTCTCGTAAAGCTCCTGCCGGGTCTGCATCTGCCCGATGAGGCTGCGCGGCCCGTCCTCGCGGTGGATGGTGGCGTAAAGCTGCTCCTGAGCTTTCGCCGCTATCCGCAGCGCACTCACCGGCCAGATCACCATCCGGTAACCCATCGCCTCGAACTCCGCCGCCGTGAAATACGGCGTGCGGCCGAACTCCGTCATGTTGGCGAGGAGCGGCGCGTTCACACGCCGCGCGAATTCGCGGAACATCTCCGCGGTGGTCAACGCTTCCGGAAATATCGCGTCGGCCCCCGCATCGAGGTAACGCTTGGCGCGCGCCACGGCGCCGTCGAGCCCTTCGCTCGCCGCGGCATCGGTGCGCGCAATGATGTAGAGGTGGCGCCGGGCACGCGCGGCGGCAGCGATCTTGGCCGCCATGTCCGCCGGTGCGGCGAGCTTCTTGTCGTTCAGGTGGCCGCACTTCTTCGGCAACAGCTGATCCTCGATGTGCACGGCCGCGGCGCCCGCATCCTCGAACGCCCGCACCATTTGCATGACGTTGAGCGCTTCACCGTAACCCGTGTCGCCATCCACCAGCAGCGGCAGAGCCGAGGCGCGACTGACCTGTCGGATGTAGAAACATACGTCCTCGACGGTGATGATGCCGAGGTCCGGCAGCCCCATCGAGGCGCTGACCGCCGCGCCGGAGAGATACAGCGCCTCGAACCCCTGCCGCTTCGCCTGCAGCGCCGCGAGCCCGTTGTATGCACCGGGCATGCGCACGATGCCGCCGCGGCTGACGAGCTTCGCGAAGCGCTCGCCCGCGGGCCCCGCAGGCACGTTCTGTCCGACGAGGTAGATGCTCACGACGCGCCCCGAAGGTCAGATGACATAGAAGTCGACGTACTCGTTGACCGCCGTCCTCTCGAGGCGCGCGCGGTCGAGCGACAGCTCCGCTATCGCATGCTGCTGCTTCTCCGGAAAGCGCCGCGCCAGATTTCGCCGGAACTTCGCCACCAGCAGCGGGATGCCCTCCTGCCGCCGCCGCCGGTGCCCGATCGGATACTCCACCACGATTTCATCGAGCGTGCGGCCGTCCTTGAGTTTCACGGTGACCGCATTGGCGATCGATCGCTTCTCCGGATCGAGATAGTCGCGGGTGAACTGCGGGTCCTCCACGCATTCGATCCTCGCACGCAGGGCGTCGATGCGCGGATCACGGGCGACCTCGTCCTCGTAATCGGCAGCCGTGAGGCGGCCGATGAGGAGTGGCACGGCCATCATGTACTGAATGCAGTGGTCGCGGTCGGCCGGATTGGCGAGCGGGCCTTTCTTGTCGATGATGCGGATGCAGGCCTCGTGCGTGCGCACTCTGATGTGCTCGATGTCGTCGGTGCTCAGCCCCATCTGCTGCAAGCGCTGATGCAGTTGCATCGCCGCCTCCACCGCCGTCTGTGAGTGGAATTCCGCCGGATAGGAGATCTTGAAGAGCACGTTCTCCATGACGTAGGAGCCGTAGCCGCGCTGGAACCTGAAGGGCTGCCCCTTGAAGAGCACATCGTAGAAGCCCCAGGTCTTGGCGCTCAGCACCGACGGGTAGCCCATCTCCCCTGTCTTCGCGATGAGTGCGAGGCGCACCGCGCGGCTGGTCGCATCGCCTGCGGCCCAGCTCTTGCGCGAGCCCGTGTTGGGTGCGTGCCGATAGGTGCGCAGGCTCTGCCCGTCCACCCAGGCGAGCGACAGCGCATTGATGAGCTCCTCGCGCGACAGGCCGAGCAGGCGCCCGACCACCGCGGTCGAAGCCACTTTCACCAGCACGACATGATCCAGGCCGACGCGGTTGAAGCTGTTCTCGAGCGCGATCACGCCCTGGATCTCGTGCGCCCGGATCATGGCGCCGAGCACGTCCTTCATGAGAAGGGGCTTGCGGCCGGCCGCCACCGCCTGTCGTGACAGCCAATCCGCCGTGGCCAGAATGCCGCCCAGGTTGTCGGAAGGATGGCCCCATTCCGCGGCGAGGAAGGTGTCGTTGAAATCGAGCCAGCGGATCATGGCCCCGATGTTGAACGCCGCCTGTACGGGGTCGAGCTGGAACTGCGTGCCCGGCACTCTGGCGCCGTGCGGCACCACCGTGCCCGCAACGATGGGACCCAGGAGCTTGGCGCAGGCAGGGTACTCGAGCGCCTCGAGCCCGCAGCCCAGGGTATCGAGCAGACAGTAATGCGCCGTCTGATAGGCGAGGTCGCTCTCGATCTCGGCGCCGAGGGCATAGTCGGCGATGTCGGTGAGGACGCGGTCCGGCGCGGGCCGGGCGCCGCTGTGCGATGAGGACATGGAGCCTCGCGTTTGAAGTCAGGAACGCTTGTCTATGGGAACGAACCGCAGCGGCTCCGGCCCGACATAGTTGGCCGCGGGGCGGATGATCTTGCCGTCGACCCTCTGCTCCATGATGTGCGCGGCCCAGCCGGCGGTGCGCGCGATCACGAAGAGCGGCGTGAACATGTCCCTCGGCACGCCCATCATGTGATAGGAGACGGCGGAGAACCAGTCGAGATTCGGGAACATCTTCTTGGCGTCCATCATCACCGACTCGATGCGCTCGGCGACGGCGAACATCTTGCTGTCGCCGGCCTCCCGCGAGAGGCTGCGCGCCACCTCCCTGATCACCTGGTGGCGCGGGTCGGACACGGTGTACACCGGGTGGCCGAAGCCGATGATGACCTCCTTGTTGGCGACACGAGCGCGGATGTCGGCCTCGGCGGCCTCGGGGCTGTCGTAACGCTTCTGGATCTCGAACGCCACCTCGTTGGCGCCACCATGCTTCGGGCCGCGCAGCGCGCCGATCGCACCGGCCATACAGGAGTAGAAGTCGGAGCCGGTACCCGCGATGACTCGGGCGGTGAACGTCGAGGCGTTGAATTCATGCTCGGCGTACAGATTGAGGGAGGTGTGCATGGCGCGCACCCAGGAGGCCGGCGGCGACCTGCGGTGCAGCAGATGCAGGAAGTGGCCGCCGATCGAGTCGTCCTCGGTCTCGACCAGCGGCGCGTGGCCGTTGTGGCTCACGTGATACCAGTAGGCCAACATGGAGCCGAGCGAGGCGATCAGCCGATCGGCGATGTCACGCGCACCGGCAGCGGAATGGCCGTCCTTCTCCGGTAGCGCGCAGCCGAGTGCCGACACGCCCGTACGTAACACGTCCATCGGGTGCGTCGCAGCCGGCACGACGTCCAGCACCGCGCGAACTGCAGCCGGAAGGCCGCGCAGTGCCTTGAGCTTGCTCTTGTAGGCCGTCAGCTCGGCGCGCGTCGGCAGCTTGCCGTGGATGAGGAGGTGCGCGATCTCCTCGTACTCGCACGTCGCGGCGATCTCGAGGATGTCGTAACCCCGATAGTGCAGGTCGTTGCCGGTCCGGCCGACGGTGCAGAGGGCCGTATTGCCGGCTACGACGCCGGAGAGCGCGACGGATTTCTTCGGCTTCGGCCCCGTCGTGGCCGGCTCTTCGGTGTGCGTCATGGCTCCACTGTAGACGGGGCAAGATGCCGAAGAAAATACCTTGAAGATGGAATCTCCATATGAGAAAAGTATCGTCATGGAGCTGCGTCACCTGCGGTATTTCCTGGCCGTCGCGGAGGAGCTCAATTTCACCCGCGCTGCGGAGCGGCTCGGCATTTCCCAGCCGCCCCTGACCCAGCAGGTGAAGGCGCTGGAAGCGGAGCTCGGGGTGACCCTGCTGGACCGCTCCGCCTATCGCATCGAGCTCACCGACGCCGGCCGCATTTTCGCGGCGGAAGCCGCCCGGATCCTGGGCGATGCGCGCAGCGCGATGCAGGCCGCCCGACGCGCGGCAACGGGCGTCACCGGACGCGTGCGGGTGGGTTTCACCGAGTCGGCCTCCTTCAACTCACTGGTGACGTCCACCCTGCGCAGCTATCGGTCCGACTTTCCCGCCGTCGAGGTATCCCTCGAAGAGCATCCGTCCACGGATCTCATTGCGGCGCTGCGCGAGGGGCGCATCGATGCCGCTTTCGTGCGGCCGCCGGTGCCGACCCGGCGCGGACTGACGCTCGATCTGCTGGAGAGAGAGCCGCTGCTCGTGGCCGTGCCGAGCGGCCATCCGCTCGCCGGCCGGCAGGAGATCGATCTCGCCTCGCTCGCCGCGGAGACCTTCATCCTCTATCCGCGCGCGGTGCGGCCGGGGCTGGCGGATACGGTCGTCGCCGCGTGCGAGACCGCAGGGTTCACGCCCAAAGTCGGCCAGTACGCACCGCAACTCTCTTCGACCATCAATCTGGTCGCGGCCTCGCTCGGCATCTCGATCGTTCCGGACAGCATGCGCTGCCTGCAGGCGCACGCGGTTACTTACGTGCCGCTGCGCGGCGAGCCCCTGCATGCGCTGCTCGGCATCGCTTATCGCACGGACGAGGGCTCGGCGGTGGTGCACAACTTCATCGATGCGGCGCGGCGCGGCAGGAGCCCGGCCGCCGCCCGGCTGAGCGCGATCGGGAGGGCATGATGATCCCCAGCTTCAGCGACCACGCGGCGAATGAGCGTACTTATCTGGCCTGGGTGCGCACCGGAATCGCGGTGATCGCCTTTGGGTTCGTCATCGAGGCGCGCCCTGCCGGGCGGCTCTCCCCGGAATGTGAACCAGGTCGCAGAAACGACAGCCTGCGCCCAGTCCGATCGCCGCCGTGCCGAAAACAGGAGTGCGGGCATCCATAGTTCCTTTGGGGCGGCTGCCGACATGTTGATCGGTCTATTGACAGTGCTGCTCGCGGCCGCCGCGGCCGCCGCGCTATACCTCGCCAAGGCAGCCGCGCGGCCCGATGCCTCGGAGCCGGTCGAGATCCTGCTCAGTCCCCAGGATCTGCAGCGACTGCTGGCGCCGGCGAAGAGCAAGCCGCCGCCACCCGACCCACCATCCGCGTCGCTCGCCTCCGGGCAGGTACTGAAGAGACTGCGCGAGCTCGCCTTGGGCGCCGCAACACCAGGTGCTGCCCGTCCCGGTCCCGGGCACGCTGCCATCGCCGCGGCCGCCATTGCGGCGACCGAAGACAGCGCCGCACTGCGGCAACTCGCGCCCCGCCGCCCGAGTCTGCTGCCGCAACTCATCCGCGCGGCCAACGACGATGCCGCCCCGCGGCGGGAGCTCGCGGCCATCATCCGCCGCGATCCATCGCTCGTGGGGAGTCTCCTCGAGATGGCCAACAGCTCTTTCTACCGGGTGACCGAGCGACCGGTCGAAAGCATCGATCGCGCCGTCGTGTTGCTCGGCAGCGAGGGCATCCGCTCGTTGATCGCGGCCGCCGCGATGCAACCGATCTTCCGTGTCGCCGTCGGTCCGTTTCCGCGGTTCGCGCAAACAGTCTGGGAGCACGCCTGGCGCTCGGCCAGCGCGGCAGTCGTGCACGCCGCCATGGCGGAGAAGGCCGACCCGTTCGCCGCCGAGCTGTTGAGTCTGGTCTGGGGGCTCGCGGACGTGGTGCTTTTCCGCGCGGTGTTGGAGCGGTACGAGGCCGCAGCGGGCGGCGGGCTGCGGCCCGAGGCGGCCGTCATCGCGGCGGTTCTCGAATCTCACTCCGCGGGCGTTGCGCGCCGCATCGGCGCCGGCTGGGAACTCTCGGATGGAAGTCTCGCTGCTTTCGAGCGGCAGACGGGCGCGGCCGAACCGGTCACACCGCTCGGCCGATCGCTGCGGTTCGGACGCACGGTCGGCGCGCTCGCGGTACTATGCATCAACGGTGTGATCGACGAGACGACCGCCGCGGCGTCCCTGCCCCCTTCCTCCCTGGCGGGCGAGCAGCTCGAGCGGATGTGGGTGCGGCTGAAGACCCGCGCCGAGGGCGGCCGATCCCGCTAGGCGCCTTCCTCCGGCATCTCCTCCACCCAGGCGCGCCAGATGGATAACAGCGCCGCCATCAGCGCCGGGCCCATGAAGATGCCGACCAGCCCGAAGGACTCGATGCCGCCGAGGATGGCAAGCAGCGCCCACAGGAACGGCAGCTTCGCGCCCTCGCCGATGATGACCGGCCGCACGAAGTGATCGGCGATGAAGAGCACCAGGATGCCGGCCACGGCGACGACGATCGCGGCGGCGATCGAGCCGCGCACGACCAACACGACCGCCACCGTACCGAAGACGATGGGCGCGGCGAACGGGATGGTCGCAAAGACGCCGGTGAGGACACCTGACAGGATCGGGTGCGGGGCGCGGGCGATCGCGTAGACCCCGCACATGATCGCCCCTTCGGCTACCGCGACGAACACGATACCGTCGACGGCGGCACGGATTGCGCTCACCACACGCCGCAACACCCGATCCACCGACGATCCGAAGAGCCGCCGGAACATCTTCGGCACCTGTACGCTGAGGCGCTCGCGCTCCAGGTAGACGAAGAAGAGCGTGAGCAGGGTGAACGCCAACGTGACGATGCGCCGCGCCACCTGCAGGCCGACGATCCGCGTCCACTCGAACATTGCGGGACTGGCATGCACGTGTCCGCCGCCGCCGGTGGGCGGCAGATATTCCATCCAGAGATCGCGCACCCAGTGCGCGATCCACGGCATCTGCTCCATCCATGACGGCAGCGGTGGCGGCCCGTTCCCGGCGGAGGCAGCCAACTCCCGCACGACTGCGATGGCCTCGCGTCCGGCCACGAAGCCGCCGTAGATGAGCGGCACCAGCAGCACCGTGCCGACGATCACCGTGAAGGTGAGCGCGGCCCAGACGTGGCGCCGCTTGCCGTGGAACTTCGCCAGCCAACGGTCGTAAGCCGACGAGGTCGCGATCGCCAGCACCACCGCCCAGCAGAGCGCCGGGATGAAATGCCGCAGCATCCAGGCGCCGGCGAGCACCAGCGCGCCGATCAGCACGTAACGCGCGCTCTTCTGGCCTATCGTGAGATTCTCTGGCGGCACGCTGAAACTCCGGGTCGATGCGGCGCCTATGGTACAGGTCCCGGGGCCGGCCGGCTGGTATAGACTGCGACGTTTCGGACTTCCTGGAGTCGCAGATGACCATCACCCACGACAGCGTCGTTACCATCCACTACACCCTCAAGGACGATTCCGGCGCGGTCATCGACAGCTCGGCCCGCGGCGAGCCGTTAGCCTATCTTCACGGTCACGGCAACATCGTCCCGGGGCTGGAGCGAGAGCTGACGGGCCGCAACGTGGGCGACAAGGTCAGTGTGCGGGTGTCTCCGGGGGAAGGCTACGGGGAGTACGACAAAGAGATGGTGCAGAGGGTTCCCCGTCGCGCGCTGCGCGGCATCAAGGACGTGCAGCCCGGAATGCATCTGCACGCGCAAACCGAGCAAGGTCCGCGAACCGTGACCGTCACACACGTAGTGGGCGACATGGTCACGCTCGACGGCAACCATCCGCTGGCGGGCAAGCATCTCAATTTCGACATCCAGATCGAGGGCGTGCGCCAGGCGACCGAGGAAGAGCTGACGCACGGACACGTGCACGGGCCCGACGGGCACCATCACCATTGAGCGGGCCGTTTGGCGGACTATACTGCGGACAATTGGGGGCCAGGGGCACGCAACCGATGCCAGCGAGGAGTCTGACAACCTCGAACAACTCCGAGCGCCGTCGGGCACTGCGGTTGCATGGCACCATTGCCCGCGACATCGGCGTACGGATCGTGTCGGGGAAGATCGCGCCCGGCCGGGTGCTGAACGGGGAAATCGAGGCCAGCGAGCGCCTGAAGGTCTCCCGCACGGCTTATCGCGAGGCGGTGCGCATCCTCGCCGCCAAAGGCCTGCTCGAGTCGCGGCCGAAGCTCGGCACCCGGGTGAGCGAGGCGCGTTTCTGGCACCTGCTCGACCCGGACGTCATCTCCTGGATATTCAGCGCCACCCCGGATGAGCGGCTGTTACGCGGCCTGTTCGAGCTGCGCACGATCGTGGAGCCGGCGGCCGCGGCGCTGGCGGCGGAAAAGCGCAGCCCGGAACAGTTGCAGGCGCTGCGGCACGCACTCGATGAGATGGCCGCGAGCACGCTGGCGGCCGAGGAAGGCCGTCAGGCGGACCGCAACTTTCACTCCATCCTGCTCGAGGCCTCGGGCAATCCTTTTCTCGCCTCGCTGGAGAGCGGTGTTGCCGCGGCGGTGAGCTGGACCACCGTCTTCAAGCAGCGCAATCGGCCGCTGCCCCGCGATCCCCTGCCGGATCACGAGCGGGTGTATGAAGCAGTGGCATCGGGCAATGCCGCGGCGGCGCGTGCGGCAATGGCGGAGCTGGTGCATCTCGCGCTGCTCGACACGACCGGCGAGAGCGCAGTCAGCTCACGAGCTGCTCGTCGCGCACGGCGCCCGTCGGACGGCAGCCCCAAACGGCGTAGAACAGGATGAAGAGGTAACACGCCCAGGGCATCAGATAGGAAAGCGGCAGGCCGATGTGGTCGGCGAGCTTGCCCTGCAACTCCGCGAGCGCGCCGCCCGCGATGGCCATGATGAGGAGCCCCGAGCCCTCCTCCGTCAGCGGGCCGAGGCCGCGGATGCCGAGCGTGAAGATGGTCGGGAACATGATGGAGTGGCAGAGCCCCACGGCGATCAGGCACCACATGGCAAGATGCCCGCTCGAAGTGATGGCGATGCCCGCCAGAGCCAGCGCCCCGACGCTGACGGCCGCGAGCAGCCGCCCCGGCGAAATCCAACGCAACAGCCACGCGCCCACGAACCGGCCGACCATGGCGCCGCCCCAGTAGAACACCGTGTACGTCCCGGCTTGCTCGTGCGTCATGGCACCGATGTCGGGCCGGGAGATGAAGTTGACGAGCGTCGAGCCGATGCCGATCTCGCAGATCATGTAGAGCACGATGGCGGGAACGCCGAGCACCAGATTGCGATGCCGCCAGAGGCTGTGCCTCGCCCGCTCGGCCCGCGCCGCTCGCCGCGTCTCCTTGCCCAGGTCCGGCAGGCGCACCCGCCAGACGAGCAGTGCGAGCGCGAGCAGCACGACGGCGATCAGAACGTAAGGCAGCTCCACCGTATGGATGTCGGTCGCGCGCTGGTGCACCGAGAGCGTCACCACGCCGTGCGCCGTGCCCGAGGCGCTGCGGCCGAAAATGAGATAGGCGCCGAAAAGCGGAGCGAGCGTGGTCCCGAGAGAATTGAACGCCTGCACCAGGTTGAGCCGGCTGGAGGCGGTCTGCGGCGACCCGATCACGGCCACATAGGGATTCGCCGCCACCTGCAACAACGTGATGGACGAGGCGAGGAGGAAGAGCGCCACCAGGAACATGTCGTAGGATTCCAGGATGGCGGCCGGGACGAAGGCTGCGGCGCTCGCCGCCATTCCGACCAGCCCCAGCACCACCGCCAGCTTGTAGCCGGTGCGCTCGAGAACCTTGGCCGCCGGCAGGCCCATGATGAAGTAGCCGAGGTAGAAGGCGAGCTGCACCAGCAGCGACCGGGAGTAATTCAGCCCGAACGCCGACTTGAAGTGCGGCACCAGGGTGTCGTTGAGGACGGTGGCGAATCCCCAGATGAAGAACACGCCCGTGAGCACCACCAGCGCCGCGGTGTAGCTCTGCCGCGGACCCGCGCCATCGCGTGTCAGGCTGGAATCGCCGCCGAATTGCACTGCCATCGGGGAGCCATAGATATCGGCGGGATCGGCGGCTGTCAAGCACAACGTGCGATTTACTCAGACAAGAAGCCGGAGCGTGATTTATCATGGCCGCCGGGGATGCGGGCGACTCGGGGTGGAAATTTCCATGTCGGTGCGACTCTTGCAGGTGGAGCTGGCAGGTGGGAAGCGGGCCGTGGCGACTCTGGAGGGGGACCGGCGCGCCGTACGGCTCGAGGGCATTGCCTCGACGTATGAGCTGGCCGGCGCCGCGATCGCGGAGGGAGTGTCGCTGGATGAGGCGGCGCGCAGACGCATGACGGCGGAGGCCCTCGATGTCAGCGGCGCCAACCCGGACGTGCGCCTGTTGCCGCCCATCGATCACACGGACCCGGCGCACCTCTATCTCACCGGCACGGGCCTGACGCACCTCGGCTCAGCGGAGAGCCGCGACAAGATGCACGCGCTCGCCGCCACGGGCGGCGCGCAGACCGATTCCATGCGCATGTTTCTCGACGGACTGAAGGGCGGCAAGCCCGCCGGCGGCGGCGTCGGCTCGCAGCCGGAGTGGTTCTACAAGGGCGACGGGTCCAGTGTGGTCGGGACCGGCGCGGCGCTCGAGATGCCGGCGTTCGCACTCGACGGCGGCGAGGAGCCGGAGATCGCCGGCATCTACCTGATAGACTCGCGCGGCGAGCCGCGGCGGCTCGGATTCTGCCTGGCCAACGAGTTTTCCGATCACCTCACCGAACGGGAGAATTATCTCTGGCTCGCCCACTCGAAGCTCCGCCCCGTCGCCCTGGGGCCGGAGATCCTGACCGGGCCCCTGCCCGCCGACGTGCGCGGCGTCAGCCGGATCCTGCGGGGCGGCCAGGTCATCTGGGAGAAGCCCTTCCTCACGGGCGAGTCGAACATGTCGCATACCATTGCCAACCTGGAGCACCACCACTTCAAGTACGGCAACTTCCGCCGCCCCGGCGACGTGCACGTGCATTTCTTCGGCACCGCAACCCTGTCCTTCTCCGATCAGGTACGGGTGGAGCCGGGCGACCTGTTCGATATCAGCGCGAACGCCTTCCTGCTGCCGCTGCGCAACCGGCTGGTACGCGCGCCCTCCCCCTCACTCGCAGTGCGGCCGCTCTAAACCGGAAATGTCATCTTTGCGAACGCTCCTGATCACCGCGGTGTGCGTCAGCGCACTTGCCGCCATGTCGAACGTCAACGCCGCGCAAGCGCGGCGCACCGCCTTCGGCACTCTCGCAGACGGCACCCGCATCGACGCCGTGGACCTGACCAGCCGCACGGGTGTCCGGGCGCGGATCATCACCCTCGGGGCGCGCATCCAGTCGCTCTACACGCCGGACCGGGCCGGCAAGCTCGGCGACATCGTCCTCGGATTCGACAGTCCGCAACAGTACTTCGATGATGGCAACTACTTCGGCGCCACGGTGGGACGCTTCGCCAACCGCATCGCCAAGGGCCGCTTCACGCTCGACGGCCACACGTATCAGGTGACCGTCAACGACCACGGCAACAGCCTGCACGGCGGCTCGCCAGGCTTCGATAAGCGGGTCTGGAGAATCGAGTCGCTCCACGCCGGCACCAGCGCCTCGGTCGTCATGTCATATGTGAGCCCGGACGGCGAGGAAGGCTATCCGGGCACCGTGCATGTGACCGCCGCGTATACGCTGACGGACAGCGGCGAGCTCCGTATCGACTACAGTGCCACGACGGACAAGCCGACGATCGTGAACCTGAGCGGCCATTCCTACTTCAATCTTGCATCAGGTCCCGCGCACTTCTCCACGATGCGCGACCTGCTCCAGATCGATGCGTCGCACTTCACGCCGGTCGACGACACCTTGATCCCGACCGGGATGATCGCCTCGGTCGCCGGTACGCCCCTCGACTTCCGCAAGCCGACGCCCATCGGGCTCCGTATCCGTGACGGCAATGACACGCAGATCCGTTACTGCCACGGCTACGACATGAACTTCGTGCTCGACGGTCGCCCCGGCACGCTCAGGTTGGCCGCCCGGGTGGAGGATCCCCGCTCCGGGCGGATGCTCGAAGTCTATACCACGGCGCCAGGAGTCCAGTTCTACTCCGGCAATTTCCTCGGCGGCGCTTTCGTGGGCAAGCACGGCATCGTCTATCGGCAGGGAGATGCCGTGGTGCTCGAGCCGCAGGACTTTCCCGACGCGCCCAATCACCCCAACTTCCCCGCCGCGACGCTCGCTCCCGGCGCGACCTACCACAACGTCATCGAGTATCGCTTCGGCGTGACGCGCCAGGCCGACCGGTAGCGCTACCATTTCTGCTATGATCGGCACCCTCCAGTGATACCTGGGGGGAAGTGCATGACGATCCGGTCCCGCATGTGGCCCACGGCCGCGTTGCTTGCAGGCCTGGCGGTCCTCACCGGCGGTGCGCATGCCGCAGACGCCACGACCCCCGCGTATCTCGATACCCACCTGCCGCCGCAAGTGCGCGCCGCGGATCTGGTGCATCGCATGACGCTGCAGGAGAAAGTCTCGCAGCTCGTCAACGGAGCGCGGGCGATTCCACGTCTCGGCGTGCCGTCGTACAACTGGTGGAGCGAGGCCCTGCACGGGGTCGCCGTGGACGGCACCACTGAATTCCCGGAGCCCGTCGGCCTCGGCGCCACGTTCGACACCCCGGGTATTCACGAGATGGCCCACGACATCGGCATCGAGGGACGGGTCGTTCACGACAAGGCGGTGCACGCCGGCGGCTCGACCATCTTTCACGGCCTCGACTTCTGGGCACCCAACATCAATATCTTCCGTGACCCGCGCTGGGGCCGCGGTCAGGAGACCTACGGTGAGGACCCCTTCCTCACCGCGCACATGGCGGTGGCGTACGTGACCGGGATGCAGGGCTCCGACCCCCGCTACTACCTCGCCATCGCCACCCCGAAGCACTTCGTCGTGCACAGCGGTCCGGAACCCACGCGTCATTTCGCCGACGTCGACGTCAGCAAACATGACATGGAAGACACCTATTTGCCGGCATTCCGCGCCGCCATCGTCGAGGGCCACGCCGGATCGATCATGTGCGCCTACAACGGCATCAATGGCCAGCCGGCCTGCGCCAACGAGTTCACGCTGCAGTACACTCTGCGCGACGCCTGGCAGTTCCAGGGCTACGTCGTGTCCGACTGCGACGCCGTGCGCGACATATTCAACGGGCACCGCTACCGCCCCAGCCAGCCGCAGGCCTCGGCGATCTCCCTCGAGCGGGGCATGGACAACGAGTGCGCCGACTTCGGCGAGCCGAAGGATGCCGGCGACTACACGCCGTTTCTCACCGCCGTCCAGCAGGGCTATCTCCCGGAGAGCGCCATCGACACGACGCTCGTCCGCCTCTTCACGGCGCGCATCCGGCTCGGGATGTTCGATCCGCCCTCGATGGTCCCCTACGATCGCGATTCCCGCGAGCGAGCTCGACAGCCCGGCGCATCGCCGGCTCGCCCTGCGCCTGGCCGAGGAGTCCATGGTGCTGTTGAAGAACGACGGCGTTCTGCCCTTGAGGTCCGTCAAGCGCATTGCCGTCATCGGGCCCCTCGCGGATCAGACCGCAGTTCTGCTCGGCAACTACAACGGCATCCCGACGCACACGGTGTCCCTGCTCGAAGGCATGAAAGCCGCCTTCCCCAAGGCCACGATCACCTACGTTCCCGGCACGCGGTTCCTGGCCAACCCGGGCACCCCGATGCCGGCCGCGGCGTTCGCCGACGCGCCTGATCCGGCCGCGGTTGCCGCCGCTAGAAATGCCGATGTCGTCGTGGCAGCCGTCGGGATCACGAGCCGCCTCGAAGGCGAGGAGATGCAGGTCCACTATCCAGGATTCCTCGGCGGCGATCGTACCGACCTCGAGATCCCGGAGCCTGAGGAGGCGCTGCTGCGGGCAGTCGCCGCCACCGGCAAGCCGCTGGTCGCCGTGCTGATGAACGGCAGCGCCCTGGCGGCCACATGGGAGAAGGAGCACGCCAACGCCATCCTCGAGTCATGGTATTCCGGCGAGGAAGGCGGGGCTGCCATCGCCGCCACCCTGAGCGGCAGGAGCGATCCCGCCGGGCGTTTGCCGGTGACCTTCTACGAGGATGTCGTCAGCTGCCCAACTTCGAGGATTACTCGATGCAGGGCCGTACCTACCGCTACTTCGCGGGAGAGCCGCTCTGGCCGTTCGGATACGGCTTGAGCTACACGACCTTCAGCTACGGCAGTCTGACGCTTCCGAAGGCGCCCATCGATGCCGGCGCCCCGCTTGAAGCGTCGGTGAAAGTAACCAACACCGGCAAAGTAGCGGGTGACGAAGTCGTGCAGTTGTACCTGAAGTTCCCCGACGTGCCGGGCGCCCCGATCCGCGCGCTGCGCGGCTTTCGCCGCATCCATCTGGCTGCAGGTCGCAGCCAGGTGGTCAGCTTCCAACTGACGCAGCGGGATCTCAGCATGGTTACCGAGACAGGGGACAGAATCGTCGCGCCGGGCGCATACACCGTCTCAGTGGGTGGCGGCCAGCCCGGCACCGGGGCGCCGTCAGTCAGCGGAACATTCCAGGTGAGCGGGGGGATCCAACTGCCGGAGTGACCGGCGCGAACCGTCCAGCCGCCGTCAAGGCGAGCCGGACTGCCGCGCCAATTGTCCGTTCCGCGGATGGCCTTTCGCGGGGGCGCGGCAGTCCGGCAGCCTATCTGTCAGCGGTTTCGCCCGCCGCCGTGATTCTCAGGGGGCCGATGGCCGCCCCCGCCGCCTCCGCGCTGCTGCGGACGCGGCGCTTGACGCTGCTCCTGAGGCCGCGCCTGGGGTCTGAAGCTCTGACGCTCCTGAGGTCGTGCCTGGGCTTGGGGTCTGAAGCTCTGGCGCTCCTGAGGTCGTGCCTGGGCTTGGGGCCTGAAGCTCTGACGCTCCTGAGGTCGGGCCTGGGCCTGAGGCCTGAAGCTCTGACGCTCCTGAGGCCGCTGCTGGAAGTGTTGCTGCGGGCGCGCCTCGCGATGCGTCGCCGTGGCGTGTCCCGCGGGACGGCCGGCGTGATTCTGTCCGGTCGCTCCCGGCGGACGATCCGATCGCATGGATCGCATCGACGCGGTGTGCATCGGCCCGCCTGCCGCCCGGGCCGCAGAGACGCCGTTACCACGGAAGACTCCCGGCCTGGCGGTGGCAGCAACCGGCGGCCGGCCATGGTTGTAGTCAGCGCGCAGCGAGCGGTTGCCGAAGGCCTGGCGCTGCTGCCGTTGCTGGTCTGAGGTGAAGCCAACGTGATGCTCGCGCGCGGCCGCCATCTGCGCCCGCGACGGATGGGCTACCACCCCTCCGGGTCCACCGTTGAAGCTGACATGCGCATAACCGCGATGATACGAGTCGGGGCGAGAGTACACGTTAGTTACGAAGGTCGGTCCAACACGGACGACGGCGCGGTTGTACATGAACTCCCTTCCGCGCCAGTACCCGCCTGCGAAGCCGACACCGTCATATCCGAAGCCGTAGTTCACGCCACCGTAAAATCCGACCCGAGGTCCCCAGTATCCGCCGTGCCAGAAGTAAGCTCCGTCCTGCCAGCCCCAGTAACCCGGCGTCCAGAGATAGCCCACCATCGGGGGCTCCACCCACGTTCCAGGCACCCAGTAATAGGCGCCGTCATCCCACGCCCAGTAACCCGGCGACCAGAGGTAGCCCGGCTCCGGGCAGGGCGGCTGCACGTACACTGGCAACGCCGGCGGCGCGATATTCACCGAGACGCCGACGAATACGGCAGCGGACGAGATGGCCGGCAACGTTGCCAGCACCAGTGCAGGGATGAGACCGCGAAGGAATCTGATATGCATAGGCTCTCCTTTGTACCGTAGCGTGGATTGGTGGCGCTGAACCGTCGCTGAACCTGTCTCGGAGCCGCTTCGGCTGCGCGAGAGTTGCCCGGTTACTTCAGGCAACGGTACCCCGGTTGTTCCGTTGACGGCGCGCATGAGGCGGCACGAGCGCGTGGCGGCACAGGGAGGTGCCCCGCCGCCGCAGGTGGCTTGATACTAGAACCAGCCGTAGTTGAAACTGACGCTGATCCTCTCGCCGGCGGTGAGGTTGGCGGGCACCTCGTGACGCAACCAGCTTTCGAAGAGCAGGAGGCTTCCGGCCGCAGCCGGCAGCACGACCCAGGGCCTGTTCTCCCGCGCCGCCTTCGCCAGTCGCGGCGGCGCCGCCATCATTCTCTCCAGCCGCGGGTCCTCGAGTTTCAGACCCGGACAGCCGCGCGGTGTCTTCACGTAATAAGTACCGCTGATGGTGGATAGCGGGTGCAGATGCAGCCCGTGGGCCGCGCCGCGTGGCATGATGTTGACCCAACAGTCTGTCATGGTGAGCTCGCGTCCCGCGAGGTCGAGATCGAGCGAGCCGGCGAAGCGGGCGACGTGCCGATCGATCGCGCGCTCGAGCGCGGCAAACGTCGGCGACAGACGGTGCATTCGATGCGCGGAGCCGTACGAGGTATAGCCACCCGGATAGCTCCTGGCCGACCACCGCCGGCCCGCCGCGTCGTCCAGGCTGAGCTGCCGGCACTCGCGGAGAAGCCGACTATTGAGCTTGGCGGCCGGCGCGCCTTTGAGGCGCGCCGAGTACACGTGTGTCGGAAAGAGCTTGTATACCGCCATCTAGGCAGTATAGGGGCCCTCGACGCTCCTCGCTGATGCGCTCTACGACGCCTTCTCGAACTGCTGCTCCTCGGTGCTGCCGGTCAGCGCGGTGAGCGAGGACGTGCCGCCGGAGACCGCCTGCGTGACCGCGTCGAAGTAGCCCGCGCCCACCTCGCGCTGATGCTTGGTGGCGGTGTAGCCGTGCCGCTCGGCGGCGAACTCCGCCTGCTGCAGCGCCACGTAGGCGCGTCATCTGCGTGCGCCTTGTAGCCGCGCGCCAGCTCGAACATCGAGTAGTTGAGCGCATGGAAGCCGGCCAGCGTGATGAACTGGAACCGGTAGCCCATCGGCGCCGAGCTCGCGCTGGAACTTCGCGATGGTCGCGTCGTCGAGCTTGCGCTTCCAGTTGAACGACGGCGAGCAGTTGTAGGCGAGCAGCTTGCCCGGGAACTGCGCGTGTGCATCCCCTCGGCGAAGTGCCGCGCCTCCTCGAGATCGGGCTTGCCGGTCTCGCACCACAGCAGGTCGGCGTAGGGCGCATAGGCGCAGCCCGCGCGCGATCGCCTGCTCCAGGCCCGCCTTGCACGTGGAAGAACCCTTCGGCGGTGCGTCCCTTGGCCGTATCGATGAACGGACGGTCGCGCTCGTCGACATCGGAGGTCAGCAGGTTGGCCGCCTTCGGCATCGGTGCGCGCCACCAGCACCGTCGGCACGTTGCAGACGTCCGCCGCCAGGCGCGCGGCGACCAGCTTGTTGATCGCCTCCTGCGTCGGCACCAGCACCTTGCCGCCCATGTGGCCGCACTTCTTGGCCGAGGACAGCTGGTCCTCGAAGTGCACGCCGGCGGCGCCGGCCTCGATCATCTGCTTCATCAGCTCGAAGGCGTTCAGCACGCCGCCGAAGCCGGCCTCGGCATCGGCCACGATCGGCTTCAGCCAGTCGATGGCGTCATCGCCCTCGGCGTGATGGATCTCATCGGCGCGGCGCAGCGTATTGTTGATGCGCCGCACCACCGCCGGCACCGAGTCGGCCGGATAGAGCGACTGGTCCGGGTACATCTCGCCCGGCAAGGTTGGCATCGCCGGCCACCTGCCAGCCGGACAGGTAGATCGCATCGAGCCCCGCCTTCACCTGCTGCATCGCCTGGTTGCCGGTCAGCGCGCCGAGCGCGTTGACGAACGGCTTCTCGTTGAGATAGCGCCAGAGCTTCTCGGCCGTGAGCCGCGCGATCGAATGCTCGACCGGGATCGTGCCGCGCAGGCGCACCACGTCCTCGGCGCTGGTAGCCGCGCCTGACGCCGCGCCAGCGCGGGCTCTCGCGCCAGTAGCGGCGCAGCTCATCGGCGGTCGGAAGGGTCTCGGGTCGCATGTCATCGTTCTGGTCTCTCGCGTCGGCCGCTCAGCTCAGCAGCTCGTAGGCGGGCAGGGTCAGGAACTCGTCGAACTGCTCGCTGCTTGATCATCTGCTCGAACAGGCGCGCGGCGCTCGGGAACACCCCGCTGAGCAGTGCGCGCCGCGCCGACCTCGTCGTGGATGCGGTCGAGCTCCTGCGCTCAGCAGACGCGTCGAAGCGCTCGACGGTGCACCGGCAGCGCCATCGCTGGTGCGCGCACCGTGATGCAGCCATTGCCACAGCTGCGCGCGGCAGATCTCGGCGGTGGCCGCGTCCTCCATCAGGTGATAGAGCGGCACGCAGCCGTTGCCGCGCAGCCAGGCTTCGAGGTACTGCACGCCGACACGGATGCAGTTGCGCAGCCCGGCCTCGGTGATCTCGCCCTCCGGCACCCGCAGCAGGTCGCGCGGCGTGACGCGCACGTCCGCGCGCAGCACGCCGAGCTGGTTGGGTCCCGGTCATCACGGCATCGAATGCCTCGCGCGCGATGGTCGCCAGGCCCGGATGCGCGATCCAGGTGCCGTCGTGCCCGGCGTGCGCCTCGCGCAGCTTGTCGGCGCGCACCCGCGCCATGGCGGCCTCGTTGGCCCGCACGGTCATCGCGGATCGGGATCTGCGCCGCCATGCCGCCCATGGCGTGCGCGCCGCGGCGGTGGCAGGTCTGGATCAGGAGGTCGACGTAGGACTTGAGGAAGTGCCGGTCCATGGTCACGCTGGCGCGGTCGGGCAGCAGGAAGTCGCGGCCGGTTGCGGAACTTCTTGATGAAGCTGAAGATGTAATCCCAGCGGCCGCAGTTGAGCCCGGCCGCAGTGCTCGCGCAGCTCGTACAGGATCTCGTCCATCTCGAAGGCGGCGAGGATCGTCTCGATCAGCACCGTCGCCTTGATGGTGCCGCGCGGCATGCCGAGCGCATCCTGGGCGGCGAGGAACACGTCGTTCCACAGCCGCGCCTCGAGGTGGCTCTCCAGCTTCGGCAGATAGAAGTACGGCCCGGTGCCGTCGCCGCGCCAGCGCCTCGTGGTTGTTGGCGAGGTACACCGCGAAATCGAACAGCGCGCCCGACACCGCCTCGCCGTTGATGCGCACGTGCTTCTCCGGCAGATGCCAGCCGCGCGGGCGCACGATCAGCGTCGCGGTGCGATCCGCGAGCCGATAGACCTTGCCGGTCGCCGGATCCGCGTAGCTGATCGTGCGGCGGATGGCGTCGGCCAGGTTGACCTGCCCGCGCACGATGTTCTCCCAGGTCGGCGAGCAGGAGTCCTCGAAGTCCGCCATGAAGCAGCGCACCGGCGCGTTCAGCGCGTTGATGACCATCTTGCGGTCGACGGGACCGGTGATCTCGACGCGCCGGTCGTGCAGGTCCGCGGGCACCGGTGCGATGCGCCAGTCGCCGGCGCGCATCGCGGCGGTCTCCGGCAGGAAATCGCGGCAGCGCGCCGGCGTCGAGCTCTGTCTGCCGGCGCGCGCGCGCCGCCAGCAGCTCCAGGCGGCGCGCGTTGAAGCGCCGGTGCAGGCTCGCCAGCAGCTGCAGCGCCAGCGGCGTCAGCACCTCGGCGCTAGCGCTCGATCCGGCGGTCCCAGGATTTCGACCGCGGGAGCCGGCCGGCTCCCGGGAATAGACGAGCTCGTCGCGACTGGCGTTCATGGCGAAGCAGCATACCGTTCCATTTCGCAGTAATTTGACTATAGAAACTTCACAATGTTAATTTCACACGAGACGTTCACGGGGAGGTAGGCGGCAATGGCACCCCTGCTGCGCAAGGGTCATTTCCTCGGCGCCAAGCTGCGCTCGCTCCGCAAGCGCAACGGCCTCACGCTGGAGGAGCTGTCGGCGCGCTGCATCCAGACGCGATGCCGCACATGCGCCGTCGGTGTCCTACCTGAGCATGATCGAGAGCGGCAAGCGCGCGCCCTCATCGGAGATGCTCGAGCTGCTGGCCGCAGGTGTTCCAGCGCGACGCCGGCGTGGTTCCTCGATGAGAGTGCCGACCTCGAGCTGCCTACCCCCGCCACACCGTCCGGCGGCGCCGCGAAGGTTCCGCTCGAGCCCGCATTCCTGTTCTCCAAGGACGTGCTGCAAGCAGCGATCCCGGAGCTGCTGGCGCAGACCGGCACCAGCGGCCGGCAGTTCGCGCATCTGCTCATCCGCTCGCACCAGGAGATGTCGCGCAACGACTTCCCCGACCTCGAGCGCGCCGCCGACGGCGTCGGCGAGCCGCAGCTTTCCGCTGTCGGTCGACGATCTGCATGCGCCTGTGCAAGCAGCACGGCCTCGAGATCCGCTGGTTCGAGCGCAAGCCGGTGCTCGCCCGCGACAAGGACCGCGAGGTGCGCAGCATGGTGCGCTCCTTCTTCGAGCCGCCGCGTATCATCTATGCCAACCGCGCGCTGCAATCGGATCCGGCGCGGCTGAAGTTCGATCTCGCCGCGCACATCGCGCACAAGGTGCTGCATGGCGGTGATGGGCTCAAGTCGGCGCACGCCACCGGCGGGGAGATGGGCGGCAGTCCCGAAGGCGGGTCTGATACCGTCGGCATGAACGCCCAGGACGTGCTGCACGCCTGGCGCGACTTCGAGTGCAGCTTCTTCGCCGGCGCCCTGCTCGCCCCACGAGTTCCGTTCCGGCGCTTTCTCGCGCGCGAGCGTTATCGCGTCGAGGCCGGCAGCCGCGCTCGAGCTGACACCCGCCGTCATCATGCGGCGCATGACCAAGGTGTCGCCCTATCCCTACTGGCACTTCTTCGACGCCTATCCGCCCGGCTATCTGCGCGCCGTCTACCGCGGCAACGGCATCCCGCTGCCCTGGGGCAACCTGGCGCAGGTGAGCGATCCGTGCCCGCAACTGGGCGGTGTTCCGCATGATCGACGCGCCAGCGCGGCGAGATCAGGCTCGCAGATCTCGGTGCTGCGCGACGGCGACCGCTCGCTGCTGTACTGCTGCCACTCCGATGCGCGTGCAGGACATGGCGGGCAACCCGCACGTGCTCTCGGTGGGCTCGATCTCGCGCCCGCGCTGGACGCCAACGGCGTCGCAAGTCGCGACATCATCGACAGCGTGTTCGCGCGAATGCCTGCACCGCCGCGGCGAAGGCGCGCATTCCGAAGGCTGCGACTGCAGGCGCTGGTGGCGGTGGCCAACGTTCTCAACATCGCCTGGATCGAAGACGCGCTCGAGCAACCGGCGCGCATCATCTGCCCGCGCAGCAGCCGCTGTCCGCGCCCGGAGCGGTGCGAGGGCGCAAAAGCCCGGCCGTCACGCGCACGGGAGATTGATGATGTCAGGGACGAGATTCTCGGCAGAGAGCCCGTCGAGGAGAGCTGACTAATCAGGAGGCGGTGCGTCGGGCCCGCCGTCCAGAATCGCCGAGGCTCGCCGAGAGCAGCGCGTCCTGCTCCGGCTGGGATTGGATCAGCCGACGAAAATCGTAGCCGGGTGCTCGATGCACTCCTTCAGCGCCTGAATCATCGCGGCGGCATCGAAGCCGTCGACGAATCGATGATCGAAGGACGACGACAGATTCATCATTCGGCGCACCGTGATGGCGCCGCCAATGACCACCGGCCGCTCGACGGCGCGGTTGACCCCGATGATGGCAACCTCGGGCGCGTTGATGATCGGCGTGCTCGCGATGCCCCCGAGCTTGCCGAGGCTCGTGATCGTGATGGTCGAGCCGGCCGAGCTCCTCGCGCGTCGCCTTGTTGGTGCGCGCCGCTTCGGTGACACGCCGCATCTCGGCCGCGAGCGTCCCACAGCGACCGCAGCCTGCGCATCGCGCACGACCGGCACTTTCAGGCCGTCGGGCGTCTGCGTGGCCACACCAAGATGCACCGCGCTGTAGCGCACGATGACGCCGCGCTCGGCGTCGTAGTGAGCGTTGCACTGCGGGAAATCCTCCAGCACGCGCACCAGCGCGAGGGCCAGGAACGGCAGGTAAGTGAGCGCAGGGGTTCCCGCTCCAGCCTTGCTGTTCAGGTGTCGCCGCAGCGACTCGAGCTCCGTCACGTCCAGCTCCTCGACATAGGCGAAGTGCGGGATGTTGCGCTTGGCATCGCTCATCCGCTGCGCGATCAGGCGCCGCAGCCCGATGACCTTGATCTCCTCCGTGCCGCCCGCGGGCGTTGCGCCGGGGCCGGTGCCCGTGCGGCAGACAGGCTGGTCACTGCAGCAGCTGAGGCTGCGGCCCGCGCGACCGCGCGGCCACGTACGCTTCGAAGTCCTTCCGCCCGATGCGCCCGCTCGGCCCCGATCCCGCGACCTGCCGCAGATCGATTCCCGCCTCGTGCGCCCGGCGGCGAATGGCAGGCGAGGTCGACACACGCCGGCTCGGATCGGGCGCCGCTGACCGCCGGGCGCGCAGCGCCGCGCCGTTGCTGGCTATTGGAGCTTGTCTCCGGTGCCGGCCGACTGGCGACAGTGCCGCCACCACCGTTGCCGGCGGTGCTCGCCGGCTGTGCGGGCGTGCCGGCCGCAGCGCCCGCGGATCCTGTCTCCAGCACCATCAGCTCCGCGCCCACCGGCACCATGTCCCCGGGCTGCCCGGTAGTCGACACGATCTCGCCGCTGACCGGCGCCGGCACCTCCACGGCCGCCTTCTCGGTCATCACCTCGACCAACACGTCGTCCTCGACACCTGTCGCCCGGCTTCACGCGCCAGCCGACGATCTCCGCTTCGACCGTGCCCTCGCCCAGGTCCGGCAGCTTGAAGACGATACCGGCTCATTTGCCGCCTCCATCACGCTGCTTCAGCGCCGCGGCGATCCGCGCCGGCCCGGGAAAGTACTCCCACTCGAACGCATGGGGATAGGGCGTATCCCACCCGGTGACGCGGCTGACCGGCGCCTCCAGGTTCCAGAAGCATTGCTCCTGCACGGTGGCCACCAGCTCGGCGCCGTAGCCGCTGAAGCGCGTGGCCTCGTGCACGACGACGCAGCGCCCGGTCTTGCACACCGAGGTGCACAGCGTATCCGTATCGAGCGGCGCCATGCGTGCGCACGTCGATGATCTCGGCATCGACCTCCGCCAGCCTGCACCGCCGCCTCCGCCACGTGCACCATGGTGCCGTAGGCGAGTATCGGTCACGTCCTTGCCCGGGCCGCACGACCTCGGCGTCGACCGAGAGGCACCTTGTAGTGCCCCTCCGGCACCTCGCCGCGCGGGATGCGTGCTCCAAGGCACCGCGGGCTTGTGCGGATCGCCGTCGAACGGCCCGTTGTAGATGCCGCTTCGGCTCGAAGAACACGACCGGGTCCTCGCCCTCGATCGAGCTGATGAGCAGCCCCTTGGCGTCGTAGGGATTCGAGGGCATCACCACCTTGATGCCCGCAGACGTGCGTGAAGATCGCCTTCCGGGCTCTGCGAGTGCGTCTGGCCGCCGCGGATGCCGCCGCCGCAAGGCGTGCGGATGGTCACCGGCGCGGAGAATTCCCCCGCCGTGCGGTAGCGCAGCCGCGCGAGCTCGCTCACCACCTGGTCGAAGCCCGGGATAGATGTAGTCGGCGAACTGGATCTCGGCGACCGGCTTCAGGCCGTTCACCCCCATGCCGATGGCGGCCGCGATGATGCCGCCCTCGGCGATCGGGCGTGTCGAGCACCCGCTGCTCGCCGTACTTGCGCTGCAGTCCATCGGTGCAGCGGAACACGCCGCCGAAGTAACCGACGTCCTCGCCCAGCACCACCACGCGCGGATCGCGCTCCAGCATGACGTCCATGGCGGAGTTCAGCGCCTGCACCATGTTCATGTGCGCCATGGCTCAGCCCTCCTTTGCGCACCGCGCCGGGCGCGCTTCGAGGTCTTCTCCTCCTCGGACCCCTTGGGCGGCTGCGCCGCCGCCAGCCGCTTGAGCTCCTCCCGCTGACGCACGAGGTTCGGCGGCATCTCCGTGCAAGCACATCCTCGAACATGGTGGCCGGATCGAGCGTCGGCCCCTCCGTCAGCGTGCCGTAAGCTCGCGGCCTCTTTCCAGCAGGCTGCCACATGAGCCTCGAGCTCCTTCTCGAGCGCCGCATGGCGCTCCTCCGACCATTCGCCGAGCGCGATCAGATGTTGCTTCAGGCGCTTGATCGGGATCGCCGAGCGGCCAGGCCGTCCACTCCTCCTTCGGCCGGTAGCGCGAGGGGTCGTCGCTGGTCGAATGCGCCCCCGCCCGGTAGGTCACGTGCTCGATCAGCGTCGGACCGCCGCTCTGGCGGGCGCGCTGCGCCGCCCACTGGGTGACGCGCGTAAACCGCGAGAAAATCATTGCCGTCGACGCGAATTCCGGGAATGCCGTACCCGGGCCCGCACTGCGCGAAGGTGCGCTGCTCCCCGCCGGCGAAGCCCTGGAAGGTCGAGATCGCCCATTGATTGTTGACGATGTTGAGAATCACCGGCGCCTGATAGACACCGCGGCGAACGTCATGCCGTAGTGAAAGTCCGCCTCCGCGCTCGAGCCCTCGCCGATCCAGGCTCGCGGCGATGTGGTCCTCGCCCTTGATGGCCGCGGCCATCGCCCAGCCCACCGCCTGCGGAAACTGCGTGGCGAGGTTGCCCGAGATCGAGAAGATGTTACCCGCGCCCCAGTGATACATGATCGGCATCTGCCGCCCCCGGCACATGTCGCTGGTATTCGACAGGCACTGACACATCAGATCGACGAGGCTTGCGGCCGCGGACGATGAAGAGCCCCTGCGTTCGATACGACGGGAACAGCATGTCGCCCGGCTGCAGCGCCATCCCCTGCGCTACCGATACCGCCTCCTCGCCGGTCGACTTGATGTAGAAGGAAATCCGACCCTGGCGCTGGATGCGTCTGCATGCGGTCGTCGAAGATGCGCGTGAGCAGCATATGGCGCAACGCCACCTGCAGCTCTTCGGGCTCGAGGTGCGGATTCCAGGGACCGACGGCGCGCCCCTCGTCATCGAGCACGCGCACCATCTCCCGGCCGAGGTTCTCAACCTCGCGGACGGCGTGCCTTGGCGTCGGGGCGGCTCACGGCGCCCGCCGGGGTGAGGTCTGCAGATAGCTGAAGTCCGGCTCCTCACCCGGGCGGGCCGGTGGATGGGGGAGGTGCAAACGCGACCGCTGGGCCATGGGGAAGGAGCCTTTTCAGCACCGCCAGGTTCTGGCGCGATGCGAATTTTAGCTCCCCGAACACGCAATGGGCGTTCCAATCGGTTCGCAATTCAGTGCGATGCCGCAATGAAGATGCCAGAGGCGGCCGGACGGGGTTTAAAGTACGGCCATGAGCACGTCCAAGAACAGACGCCCGGCTACGCCTGCGCCCGCGCGCGTCCGTGTCGGCCGTGAAGTGGCAGGGCGAGCCGGCAAGGGGGTTTCGGTGATCTCGGGCCTGCCGCTTGCCCCCGCTGACCTCGAGGCCCTGGCCAGCCGGATGAAGAAACTCTGCGGCGCCGGCGGCGCCGTCCGGGATGGAGTGATCGAGATCCAGGGCGACCACCGCGACCGGCTGGTCGCGGAGCTTGGCCGGCTGGGCTATGACGCCAAGCGGTCGGGTGGCTGAGGCCACGGTGACGGACAGCCGGAACCTGCGCATAATGTAAGGAGTTTGCAATATGAGCATCACTCAGGCAGAGCACAACGTGTCGAACAACCAGCCAATACCAAGCCGGACACGAACCGGGGACGCCCTGCTGTTCGCCCGCAATTTCTTCCGCCACCCGCGCATGCTCGGCTCGATCATCCCGAGCTCGAGATTCCTCGTGAACGAGCTGCTGCGCCCGATCGACTGGAACCAGGCGCGCGTGATCGTGGAATACGGACCCGGCGTCGGTGTGATCACCGCCGAGATCCTGCGGCGCATGCGCTCCGATGCGCTGCTGATCGTCATCGAGTTGAACCCCGACTTCGTCACCCACCTGCGCTCGTCGTTTCCGGACGAGCGGCTCAGGGTCGTGGGGGGCTCGGCGGAGGCGGTGGGTGAGATTCTCGAGCGCTTCGGCCACGGCAAGGCCAACTACATCATCTCCGGAATTCCCTTCAGCACCATACCGGCTGCCGTACGCGAGCGCATCCTGCGCAACACGTCCACGGCGCTGGCGCCCGGCGGTGCCTTCCTCGTCTTCCAGTTCTCCACCCGCGTGCTCGAAGACCTGCAGCGCGTCTTTCACTACGTGCAGCGCAAGTTCGAGCCGTTCAACGTGCTGCCGGCCCACTTGTTTTTTTGTGAGGTCGGGGCGGCCTAGGCGCCGGGACCCTCGGGCGGCGCCGCGGCAGACTCGCGCACGATCAGCTCGTGGGGCACGAGGTGGTCGACCGCCGCTGCGGGCAGACCATCGCGGCGCTTACGGATCTCGCGGATGAGCAGGTCGAGCGCCACTTCGGCCATGGTCGCCGTCGGCTGGCGGATGGTGGTGAGCTCCGGCCAGACCGTGGTGGCGATCGCCGTATCGTCGAAGCCGACGACCGAGAGATCGCGCGGCACATCGAGGCCGCGCCGATGCGCGACGGATACGGCCGCCGCCGCCATGTCGTCGTTGCTGGCGAATATCGCGGTCGGGCGCGGGTTGGCCGCCAACAGCTTCTCGGCGGCCTCGAGGCCGGAACGGTAGCTGAAGAAGCCCTGCTCGATGACCGGCGGCTGCGGCTTGCAATCCGCCTCGCGCAGCGCCGTCTCGAATCCGAGCCAGCGCTCGCCGCTCGCTGTCTGGTTGGGATGGCCTTTGATGAAGCCGAGGCGCCGGTGCCCGAGGGAGAGAAGATAACGGGTCATCTCGTACGCGGCCTTGAAGTCATCGATCCGCACGCAGGATGCATCGGAACGGAATCGCCCGGTCGCCACCGCGACCGTGGGAATGGCCGCCTTCTTGAGCTCCGCGAGGATGACATGTGACTCGCAGACCGGCGGCGGCAGAATGACGCCGGCGACCGCGCCGTCGATGAGCCTGCGCACCGCGGCGCGCTCCGCCGACGGCGAGCTGACCTCGCACTTCTCCAACAGAAGCTGCGCGCTCTTGCGGCTGCTCTCATCGAGCGCGCCCAGGAGGAACTCGCTCAGGTACGCGGCGCTCGGGTTGGCGTAGAGCAGCCCGATCCGCAGGCTCTGCGCGCCGGCGAGGCTGCGCGCCGCCGGGTTGGGGGCGTAACGCAACTCCTTCACGGCCGCGAGCACCGCGGCGCGAGTGGCTTCGCGCACGTTGCGCTCGCCGTTGACGACGCGGGAAACGGTCATCGGGGAGACCCCCGCCCTGCGGGCCACGTCGTGGATGGTCGTGCCGCGCCGGCTGCGGCGGCTGGTCTTGCGTGCGGGTGCGCGCCCGGAAGCCATGATTTCGTGTTCTCGTGCGGCCCGCCACGAGGGCCGAGACCGGGCATTGTACCCAAGTCACGGTAGCGCTAGCTGGCTTTGTGGTCCCAGGGTTGTCCACAGGCAACCAGGTGTGCGCCAACCACTGCACGCAGCCGCTCCAGCCCGGACTCATCGGCCGCCTCGCAGCGGATGGTGAGCTTGGGCTCCGTGCCCGAGGCGCGCAGCAACCACCAGCCTTCGGGCTCGGTTACCCGCAGACCATCGGTCGTGTCCACCTGCGCGCCGGCCGCCGCGAGCCGCACGGCAACCTGCCGCAGCACCTCCGGCTTGCGCTCCTCCGGGCAGGGAATGCGCAGCTCCGGTGTGGCCGCGGTGGGCGGCAGGCTGCGGCGGAACTCCCCGAGTGTATGTCCGGCGCGGCCCAGACAATCGAGCACCCGCATGGCGGCGAAGAGCGCATCGTCGGTTCCTTGCCAACACTCCGCGAAGAAGACATGTCCGCTCATCTCGCCGGCGAGCGGCGCGCGCTCGCGCCGCATGGCCTCGCGCACGCGGACGTAGCCGGATGGCACCATCTGCGGCCGGCCGCCGAGCCGCGCAACTTCCTCGAACAGCACCCGGCTCGACTTGACATCACCCACGATGCACGCCCCGGGAGCGGCCCGCAACACCTCGCCGGCGAGCAACAACAGCACCTGGTCGGGCCAGACGATCGCACCCGACTCATCCACCACTCCCAGACGATCGCCGTCACCGTCGAATGCGATACCGAGATCCGCCTGATGCGCGCGCACCGTCGCGCACAGCTCCTCCAGGTTGGCTGCGACCGACGGATCGGGATGATGCGCCGGGAAGCGCCCGTCGACCTTGGCGTTGAGGAGGATATGGCGGCCGGGCAGAGCCTGTGTCAGACGGTTGATCAAGGCGCCCACGGCCCCGTTACCACAATCCCACACGACGGTGAGACCCCCGGCGCGTACTTGCGCCTGCAGCCTGGTCAGGTACGCCTGCGAGACAGGGAACTCGACCGTCGCACCGCCCGCGGCCGGCGAGGCCGCCGTTGCCACGAGCGCGCGCAGCGTCTCGCCGTGCACCGGCTCCGTGCCGATCACGAGCTTGAACCCGTTCTCCTCGCGGGGGTTATGCGAGCCGGTCACGGTGATGCCGCCATCGAGTCCGTACGCTTCCAACGCGAAATGCAACTGCGGCGTCGGCCCCAGCCCGATGCGATGCACCAGCACGCCCCCCGCGACCAGCCCTTCGATCAGGGCTCGCTCGAGATCCGGCGACGACTCCCTCCCATCCCTGCCGACTGCGATGCGCCACAGCCCCCGCGCGCGCACCCAGGTCGCATAGGCGAGCCCGAGTTGCCGTGCGTCGCCGACATCCAGCTGCCGCCCGACGACCCCACGCAGGTCGTAGGAGCGGACTGCTTCGGGATTTATGCGCGCTGGCGTTGATTCCATGAGGTGCCAGGCGATGGAGCGAGTGCGGCAAGCAGCCCGCCGTAGAGCCGTTCGAGGCGCTCGGCGCTGCGCGCCCAGGTGAGCAGCCGCTCCGCGCGTATCCGCGCCGCGGCTCCCATTTCCAACAGACGGGCAGGATCGGCCGCCATCTCGCGCAGCGCACAGGCCAGCGCCTGCGTGTCCAGCCGCGGCACCAGCCTGCCCGTGACTCCGTCTTCGATGAGCTCGGGCACACCGCCGCTCGCGCTCGCGACCACCGGCACACCGCACGCCATCGCCTCCGCCACCGGCAGCCCGTACGACTCCTGCCACACCGAAGGCAACACCAGAACGTCGGCCGCGCGGTAAGCGCGGATGAGCGTCGGCTGCGGCACCGTGCCGAGAAACCGCACTCGCGCCGCCGCCGCCGGCGAGAGTCGCGCGCGCAGCGCCTCACCGTAGCTGCGGCCGGGTCCGAGGATCTCCTTGGCGAGCCACGACCGTAGTGAGTGGCCGTAGAACTCGCGCACTGCCTCGAGCGCTGCGCGATCGCCCCCGAGCAGCCGGCTCAAAAGATCGTAGGGCAGAAGACCGGGCTTGCCGATCAGTGTCAGCTCGAGGCCGATGCCTTCGCGCACCAGCCGGTCGAACGCATCCATCAGCAGGTGGATTCCCTTGTCGGGAGCGATCCTGCCTACATAGAGCAGGCGCAGTGGCCGTCCGTGGCGCTCTTGCTCGTCGGGCTGGCGGGCGTGCACCGCCGGTCTGAACCGAAGTACGTCCACCCCGTTGCCGACGGTGTGTATTCTCGCGGCCAATTCGGGCAGGCGCGCGCACGCCCCTGCGGTGACGAATTCGGAAACGGTCGCGACCGCATCGACGTCCGGAAGGTCGCGCCGCAGCAGCGCGCGATCGAGCTTCGCGAGCTCATCCTGATGGATGTGGACGACGACCTTCACGGCGGGCACGGCACGCTTGAAGAGGGATGCGAATTGCATCTGCTGCGGCAGATGCACCACGTCCGGGCGGCTCGCCGCGAGATCACGCGCGACCTGCGAGAAGTACTCCTTGTAGTACAACCTCGAGGTGAAGTACGGCGCGCCCCAGCGCAGGCGCCCCGCGAGAAGCTGCATGGCCTTGTGCAGCCGGCGTGCCACGAAGGGGATCCGGCGGATCTCGATCGCGCCCCAGCGCTCGCGCTCGGCCTGGCCGCGCGCTCTCGGCGCGTACACGGTCACTTCGTGACGCTTGGCGAGACAGCGAGCCAACTCCCAGTTGACGATGGCGACCGAGCCGCGCTGCTCCTCGGCGGCCGCGATCGGGTCCTGGGGCTGATTGAGGATTGCAATCTTCATGGTCCACCGCCTAGACGGTGGTCCAGCAAGAATCGGGGCCCAGGCCACCCCGTGGAGACAAGCTCAATGTCTCGCCAGCGGAAACTGCAGGAAGATCTGATGCGTCGCCAGGTCGATCGCCTCCGCGGGATGATCGAGCATTTCGCGGGTGTGGTCCGAATAGGCCGTTCCGCTCCAGACGACGGAATTGTCCGCGTGATTGATCAGGTCGATGCTGAGCGAGACAGTGGTGACGGTCTCTATGTCACCATAGTCGGGACCCCAGCCGGGGCCACCGCCCCAGGGTCCCCAGGGGCCCCACCGCCCCCATCCCGGGCCCCATCCGGGCCCCCCTACCATGCCCTCGACACGGTCATGCGCACCGACGATGAAGTTCACCAGCAGGTCAGGCGTCTCTCCCGCTGCCGCGGGCACGTAGCCACGGGACTGGAGCTCCTGGCCTACGTCCTTCTCGAGCTGCTGCGTGGTAAGGGACTTGTAGGGGCCGACATCCGTGCCGGGCTTCGGCAGGAAGGCATAGGTATGGAAGCTGGCGAGATCTACCTGCGGCGCCACCCGCGTACGTACGATCGGCGTCGTGGCGCAAGCGGCAAGGAGCGCCGTCGCGGCCGCCACGGCGAGGACTTTGACCCAATTCATTTGCACCTCTCCGCAGTATCAGAGCGTGGAAACGCAGCGGGGTTCTCGCGGTTGACCCGGGATCTCGGACGCGGCAGCAGCCGTCACTCTAGTACACTCCGGGCCGCCATGACCATCAGGGCACCCGTCGCCTCATTCGTCTGCCTGCTGGCCCTCTGCCTGCCTCTGGCCAGGGCCCTCGGGGCGTCCGCGACCGGCATCATCCCACCCATCGACGCGCACACCTCGCTCCTGGTCGTGTCGCCCCACCCCGACGACGAGACACTCTGCTGTGCCGGAGTGATCCAGCGGGTGGTGGCGGCCGGTGGACGCGCCAATATCGTCTGGCTGACGAGCGGTGACGCCTCCGAGCTCGACATGTTTCTGATCGAGCGCGCGCTGCTGATCCGTCCGGACAAGATGCGGGATCTTGCCGCCCGGCGCATGCGCGAGGCGCGCGCGGCGGCGGCGGTCCTCGGCGTGCCCCCTGACCGGCAGTTCTTTCTGGGTTATCCCGACGAGGGGCTCATGACCCTGGTCACGGATCACTTCACGACACCGTACTACTCCAGATTCAACGGCGCGGTGAGCGTGCCTTATGCCGACACGTTCGCGGCCGGGCATCCCTACAGCGGTGAGAGCCTGGAACGGGACTTCGCGCGCGTGCTCGACGTGGTGCGGCCGACACTGGTGCTCGCGCCGAGCCCCCTGGATGCGCACCCCGATCATCGCGCCGCAGGCATAGTGACACTGCAGGTGCTGAGCCGCCGCCACGAGCTGACCGCCGCGCGCTTCTGGATCGTGCACGGCGGCGCCCTCTGGCCGAGCCCGCGCGGGCTGCGGCCGCAGCGGCCGCTCACCGAGCCGCCCAGGGGTCGCGGCCTCGGGCTCGCCGCCTTCGAGCTCGACCCGCGCGAGGAGGCGGGCAAGCTGCGGGCCGTTCGCCAGTACCACACGCAGCTCAGCGTGATGTCTTCTTTCCTGCTCGCGTTCGTGCGCACCAATGAGTTGTATTCCTGGCTGCCCATGCCGGTGGCGATCGCGCCCCGCATCGCAGCGCCGCACTGAGCGGCCATTGCGCGCACTCGGCGGGGCGCTGCTCCTACTCCTGCTCGCGCCGGTGCCGCTGCTCGCCAACGCCATCGCTGCGGTCAACGCCGCGCGCAGCGCGTACTGCGGTCTGTCGCGCGCCAATCATCCGCCGCTCATAGAGAGCCGCAGGCTGGATCAGATCGCCCGCCTGCTCGCGCACGGCGAGTCGCTCGAGCAGGCGGAGACTCGCTCCGGTTATATCGCCGCGCGCTCCGTGTGGATCCGGATATCGGGCGCGGCCGGCGATGCAGCCGTCGAACAGATCGTCGGCCAGCGTTTCTGCGGCCAACTCACCGACCCGCGGCTGCGCCACATCGGCGCCTACGGCCGTGGTGAGAGCGGCCTCACGATCGTAGTGGCACAACCCTTCACCACTCTGCCCCAACGGGGCGCCGCCACCATCAGCCGGGTCGTGCTCGCGCTGACCAATCAGGCACGCGCGCACGCGCGGATCTGCGGCTCGCAACGTTTCCCGCGCGCACCGCCCCTATCGCTGGCATCCGCGCTCACACGCGCGGCCCGCGCACACTCGCGGGACATGGTCGTGCAGGACTTCTTCGGCCATACCGGCAGCGACGGCAGCACTCCCGGCGAGCGGGCCACGCGCGCCGGTTATCGCTGGAGCATCGTGGGCGAGAACATCGCAAGCGGTGTCAGAACGCCGCGGGACGCCGTCGCGGGCTGGCTCGCCAGCCCGGAGCATTGCGCCAACATCATGACCGCAGAATTCCGCCAGATGGGCGTCGCTTTCGCCGTCGACCCGACCAATGCGCAGATGATCTACTGGACGGAAGACTTCGGCGCGCCGCGTTGAGCGGGCGCCCGACCGAAGTCACCCGGTAACGGCGCGGGCCATGGCGTCGGCCGTCGGAGCCGGGTGATGCTGGCTGCCGAGGTCCTACATCTGCGTTACGGAGGCTGTTGCGGCGCGCCGGCGTGCCGCCAGGATAACGATCCCCGCGAGAATATAGAGCGCAGCGAAGAACGCGGTCGTACGCGTGAGCAGCAGGTAGATGAGGCGGTACGCGGGACCCGGATGCCAGCCCAGGTGGTCCATGGTCACGTAGCCCCCCACGGCAGCCGCAGCCACGAAAAGCGCCGTGAGCAGCAACGGTCCGCCGGGGGATCGCTCGCCGTTACCCGGCGCCGGAGCCTGAACGGGCAAGAGCACGAACCAGATGGCCAGCACGGCGAGCCCGAACACCGAGCACGCGTACTGCAGCACGTGGCAGAGCTCGCCCGTGTAGGAGAAGAAAGATACGGGCGCGCTCAACGCCGGAATCCGCGGCACCATCCAACCGTCCGCGTGCGTGAAGGAGTCCCACGCGAGGTGCGTCCAGGCACCGACGAGAATCGACAGCGGCGCCAGCACCCAGTTGAGCGGCCGGCCGCCGAAGCGCTCCATTGCGGCGAGCGCACTTGGCGCGCGCGCCGGGCCCAAGCGGCGCCGCGAGCGGCGCTCGCAGCAGCCAGACGGCGAGCAGCAATAACAACCCGATCGGCAGGTCCAGAGTGAACGTGCCAAGGAGCGTATGCGTGACGTCAGGTATGTGCTTCGCCGATCCGCCACGGCAGGTAAGTACGGCACATCCGGCGTCATGGCGCCGATGATCAGCGGCGCTGTGCGCAGTAATCGAAGGCGCCGCAGCGGCAGAACTGCCGCAGGGTGCGCGAGTGTGAAAGGCATGAGGGAAGCCTCTCAGGCCTGCGCTTCTCCCGCAAGTGCCGCCTGCACGGCGCCGCCGGCGACACCACCGCAGATGCGGTAATCCCGCGCGATCCATTCGCCGCTCGGCTCGAGGCGGTAGGTGAGATCGATCGAGCGGCCGCTCTTCAGCCGCGAGGTGTCGACTTCCACGGTATGAAGACCGAGCGCCGATGGCGTCGTGCGACGCTCGCAAATGTCCTTCCAGCCGTCGAAGCCCCAGCGGAGCGTTGCAGGCTCCGTGACCGCCAACGTCAGCGCAGTACCCTCGGGAATCTCAGCAGGCCGGCGCGTGGGCGCACCAGATGACGCGCTCGAGCCGCGGGGGCCGGCCAGAATATCGCTGCCAAACGCACTCGGGCGATCGAAAGGGCCTGCCCTGCGAGCGCGAAACCACCAGCTTGATGTACTCGGCATGCGTCCATGCAAGCGGCATGGCGCTGCCGGTGGGGCGGCCCGGCTCGAGGCCGCGCGAGGGCACGGGCGGCGCGTCCCAGATCTGCTCCGGCAGCATGCCGCCCGGGCGAAGCCATGCGGACCATCGCGAGCAGGTAGCGGCAACGGATCGCGCCCGGCGCGCGAGCTCGTAGTGGCCTCGCTCGCCCGTGAGCAGCGGCCACGCGCGGCCCTTGCCCGGTGCCGTCGAACGCTGAGCCGTCGTCGTGCTCGCCGTAGCCGTCGTCGTTGTAGCGGTGCCAACAGGGACCGGTTGGCGTGTCGACCTTCAGCAGCATGTCGGCCAGGCGCACGGTTCCCGTGATCAGCGGATCATCCGCGCGGCGCAGCCCGAAGCGCACGAGCTGCAGGAAGTCGACGCCAACCTGCGCGGACGCCGGCAGTCCCGGGTCGAGCGCCTGATTCTTGACGGGCAGCACGCGCTGCAGCGCGCTCGCGGTCGCGAATCGCCTCGCGCGGCGCTACGCGCACGTAATAGCCGGCGAGCCCGTGACGGCCCGCACAGCGGAGTATCGGCGACGGCAGTCCAGTCCTCGAGGCTCGCGTTCCAGTAGTCGGCGACTGCGAGCGCCAGCTCGCGATGCCTCGGGGGCGAGATACGGCGCGCCGCAAACGAGCGCGGCGATGCACGCGGCCAGCGTGAAGGTGTTGATTCCCGCGTCTTCCTCCCATCGGTCCTGGTCGCTCGCCGGGCCGTTGCGCACGATGAAGCCAAGCGCGCGGCGGATCATGTCCGCGACCTCGATGCCATCCAGCGCGCTCGCGCTCGCCGAGCTGCGCGGCGAGCAGCACCGGGAATGCGGTCTCATCGAGCTGCACGCCGCGTCCAGTAGGGCTTGCCGCCGAGCCACTGGTTCTGATTCCAATGACCGTCGGCGAGCTGCGTGGCGCGAAGGTAGCGCAGCGTATCGAGAGCCTCGCGCGTCGCGCCCACCGCCAGCAGCGCCCCGGCGCACTCGCACAGATCGCGCGGCCAGACGAGGTGATAGCCCTCGCGCTCCTCCTTGGTGTTGCCCCACGGGACGCTCAGGCTCGCCACCATCGCTCCCGGGTAGGTCTTGTCGAGATGCGCGCGCAGCACCATCGTCGACAGCTTGAACTGACCCGCGCACTCCGGAGGCAGCCCGTCGGACGGCGAGCCGCGCCCGGGCGCAGCGCCGGTGCCAGCCGGTCCAGTCGTCGATCTGGCGCTGCCATACGGCCTCGAAAGGCTCGAAGAGCGCGCTCAGCGCCAGTGTCGCGGCCGATTCCGTGCTGCTGCCGAAGCCTAGCGCCAGCACCGCTTTGCGCGGCAACTCCCCCGTCAGCGCGACGTTGCCTGGCCCGGCGTTGGCATGCTCCCACGTCATCGCGCCGTTGCGCGCGAAGTCCTGCCAGCCGTCGCTCGCCCCGACGAACCCACAGCTCGCGCGTCCCCAGGCATCCTGCTGATCCGGCGTCACGGCGGCGAGCGCCAGCGCATAGGGCCCCTGCTCCGCCCACAGCACGCGATGGCCGCGATGGCCGGCGATCGCGGCGGAGTTGGCGTTGCCCGTGCCGCCGAGATGCGGCGCGAGCAGCGCATAGGGGCGCAGCGATTCATCGCCGGTGAGCTCGACCTCCATCAGCAGCACGTCGCGTTCGGCCGCAGGGCGCGATGCGCAGCGTGAGCTCGAAGCGCTCGTGCCGGTGCACGATGCGCACCGCCGGCACGCCCGGCGCCGGCGAGCTCCAGCGAGTGGCGGTACATCCGCTTGACCTCCACCCAGAAGCCGCGCCCGTCGGCGACGATGAAGCCGAGATCGCGGATCTGCGGAATGTCGATGCGCGGGTAGTAGACCTCGTTGAGGATGCCGCCGCCGATCGTGAACCAGAGCCGCGACGGACCGAGCGAGCAGCCGACCATCTCCTTGGCGCTGCTGGACCAGGTGGGCGGCAGTCCGGGCGCGCCCGGAGCGTTGGAACCGCTCATCGGCGGGACCGCGGCCGTGACGCCGCCTCGCTGCCTGCCGCGCGACGCCGGGGGCGAACGGCTCGTCGCCGCGCCACAGACCCAGGCCGCCCTTGAAGGCGTTGCAGGTTGTCGCCGAGGCGCGCGCCCTCGGGCAGCTCCTTCAGGCGCACGGCATTCCCGCCTCCCAACACGACGTAGTCGGCCTCGAGCACCGTCTTGAGCCGCGCGACCACTTCCGCCACACGCCTTGCGCCACTTCTTGTTGCCGAGGCGCTCGCGCCCGCCCTCGCCGACGTAGTCCTCGAACGTGCGGCCGCTCTTGTAGGGCATGTGGCCGATCTCCATGGGCTCGACCGTGCCGTCGATAATCAGCGTCGCCCCGAGACCGGTACCGAGGCCGAGAAAGAGCATCCGGCCGCCTTCATAGCTGCCGAGCGCCTGCATGGTCGCATCGTTGATCACCCGCACCGGCCGGCCGAAGGCCTTCTCGAAGTCGTAGCCGACCCAACCCGGACCGAGGTTGAAGGGCTCGGCGGCGATCCGTCCGCGCAACACCAGCCCGGGATAGCCGATCGACACCGCCTCGTAGGGCAGCTCGCGCGCGAGCTTGCGTACCTGACGCGCCATATCGGCGGCAGTCATATCCGAGGCCGGACACGAACTTCCGGATCGGGCCGCGGGGGCCCATGCGGAATTTGATGTGGGAGCCACCGACGTCGATGACGAGTACGCGCGCAGGGTCCGGCGGCGTGGACGGGCGCGAACGCTTGGGGCGGGAACGGGACGGCATGTCCGATTGTCACTCGAATCGGTGCCTTCGGCCAAGCCGACCCGCTCCGCCTCTAAAGGTTCCTTGCGGCCTCAGTGTCGAATGGAAGCGCCCGCGGAGGTGCTCCCTTGAGCTGACGCCGATGTACTTCCCGAGACGCTCCCGCCCGCGACCCCTGGCTTCAGCGAGGGCGAGACGGCCGCCTGACCGTTCATCGAGGAGCCGCTTCCTACTGTCCTTTTGCCGGCCGACCCCTGTGCTCCGAGGCTGCTCGAGCTGCCACCGCTGCTCGAGCCTCTGCTGCCGGAGCTCGATGTCTTCGTTGCCGACGTAGTGCTCGTCGTGCTACCGGACGCGGCACCCGCCGTCGCGTTGTGGGCTTTCCCGGGCAGCTTTGCATTGCTCTGCGCCCCGCCACCGGCCTGTGTAGCGCCGTGGGCGGTCCCCTGCGCAACAGACTTCCCTGCGCCGGTCGCAGGGCTGCGCAGACCCCTCAGTCCCTGACTCTGACTTGCCAGCGAGCCGCGCATCATGCCCCAGTCGCCGCCGTTGACTGCGCCTCCTGCAGGGCCGAACCGGCCGCCCATCGCGCCGCCCATCGCGCCGCCCATCGCGCCGCCCATCGCGCCGCCCATCGCGCCACCCATCGCGCCACCCATCGCACCGCCCGCCCCGCCGCGAAGAAGCTGCGCGTGCGCCGGCGCGGAGAAGGCAAACACGGCAGCGACGGCGGCACTCGCGAAAAGATGATGAAGTTTCATGGTCGTTCTCCTCTCGAGGCCGCGGCCCATCCGCGACCTTCAAAGAGAACTACGACGGCCGCGGCCGAATTCTTCCCGAAGCGGCCGACGATTTTCCGTTTGACTTATTCCTTGGATGCCGGCCGGGGCGAAGGCAGGTTGGCGCCCACCAGGCCGTAACCGAATACCGTATTGCGGCCCGCAGCACCAAGATGGATCGCCGTGCGCGCGAGCGCGTCGACCGCCGCATGGGCCGCAGCGGGATCGATTCCGGGCAACGGCCCCGGATCCCGCCCGGCCGCCATGATCTCCAGCTGCTCGGCCAGAAGACCAGCCACGAGTGGCGCGGCAAAGGATGTTCCTCGCACACTCTGGAAATCAGCCGACAGGGTGGCGGCCCGGATGTCGGCTCCGGGCGCGGCAAACATGACCTGCGGCCCGCGCTCCGCTTCGAAGATCACGCGCCGGCGGGCATCCACCGCGGTCACGCCTACCACGCCCGGGTAGGCTGCCGGATAGAGCGGCGGTGCCGCCGGACCGTCGTTGCCCACCGCGGCAACGATGAGAAAGCCCTGCGCCACCACACGAGCGACGGCCTGTTGCAGGAGCGCGTTGGGCGGCCCGACGAGACTCACATTGATGACCGGCACCCGCTCGCCCGCGAGCCATTCCAGAGCCCCGGCGATCGCATCGACGGCGCCGCCAGTGGGCTTGCCGCAGTACACATCCGCCGTATAGAGGGGCACACCCGGCGCTGCGCCGCCAAAGTGCTCGGTACGGCCCACCATGAGCGAGGCCACCTCGGTGCCATGCGCGCTCGCTATCAGCGCGCCGCCGCAGCCGTGTCGATGGATCACGCCGCCCTGGAAGACGGGCTCCGCCGTTGCAACGCCGCCATCGATGAGCCCGAGCGAGGTTGCCTTGGCGCTTGCGAGGCCACCGGCGGCCGGTGGCGGAGCGCCGCGCCCACTACTCGTCGCGCCGCTCTGCGTATAGACATTGTTGAAATCGTATGTGCCTGCGGGATCCAGCCTGCGCAGCACGGTCAGTGCGCGGCTCGTCGCCATGCCGTGCGGCGCGCCGAGGACCACGACACGAATGCCGAGCGCGCCGAAAGAGCGCTCGCGCAGCACCGTGAATCCGGCGCCGAGCCCGCGCGCGAGCGCCACATCCGTAGGTGAGAGCGCCAGCACTTCGCCGCGCACGATGGGATTGCCGTGCGGATCCGCCTCGAGCACATCCGCATGGCGTCGCAGGAGCTGCGCGATGAGAGCCTTGCGCGCGCCCTCCAGTCGGCCGAGCTCGTCGGCGGTCAGGGCCGGCCGAACGCCGGCCGGGAGCCCCAGGGCGGCCGGCAACCCTCCCGGCACGCCGATGGGCAGACCGGGCAGCGGTACCCGCGGCACACCGATCTGCGCCTCGGCCGCCGGACCCAGCAGCAGAATCGCGAGGAGTAGCACCCGCATCATGCCGCTACGCTAGTTGAATGTCCGCCCGCATGGAAGAAAATGGTCGCCATCAGCGTAGTACGATCGAGCAGCATGGACTCATCCGGCGAGGATCTGTGTGATCGCATCATCGAGCTTTTGCCGCGTCTGCGGCGGTTTGCGCGCTCCCTGGCGCGCAATGCCCAGGACGCGGACGATCTCGTGCAGATCACGGCGGAGCGTGCGCTGGCGCATGCCGGGCAACTCCGCCCGGATCACTCCGTGGCGGGCTGGCTGTTCGGCATCATGCGCAACGCCTGGATCGACGAGGGCCGCAGCAGGCGCCGGCGCGAGTCGCTGCTCGAGCCCGAAGAGCTCGCCGAGCGCATCGGGGATCCGGCCGCGGGTGCGGACCAAGAGCTGCTCTGCCTGCAGAATGTCCTGTCGCGACTGCCGGAAGAGCAGCGCCTCGCCGTTGCCCTGGTCCTCGTGGAGGGTTTCTCCTACAAGGAGGCTGCCTCCATCATGGGCGTACCCGTGGGAACGCTGACCAGCCGTTTGGCGCGCGGCCGCGAGGCGCTGCAATCCATGTTGTCCGAGACTTCCGGAGCGCTGTCGTGACTCTCCCCGACCAAGTGCTCATGGCCTACGCGGACGATGAGCTCGATGCGCGAGCTCGGGCGGCCGTGGAGGCCGCAATGGCGGCGGACCCGGAGATCGCCCGCCGGATTGCGCAGCACAAGGCACTTCGCAGCCGGGTTCACTCCGCCTTCGACAAGATTCTCGACGAGCCGGTGCCCGCGCGCTTGCTGCAGGTGGTGCGCAGCGAGCCATCCGGGTCCGGCACAAACAAGGTCGTGCAGCTGCAGCGGCGGCCGGTGCGGCGCTGGGCGTGGCCGCAGTGGACCGCCATGGCAGCAAGCCTGATCGTCGGTGTGATCGCGGGTCGGTTGGCGTTGGTTCGCCGGGGCACCGAACCGATCATCATGAGAGGCGGGCAGGTCCTCGCGAGCGGCACCCTGGCGGACGCGCTGTCGCATCAGCTCGCTGCCGATCAGTCCGCGGCGGCCCCGGTGCGGATCGGTGTCAGTTTTCGCGCGAAATCGGGCGAATATTGCCGGACGTTCACCGTGCGCCAAAGCACCGCCCTGGGCGGACTCGCCTGCCGCGCAGCGGATGGCTGGCAGGTCCGCGTATTGGCCGGCACGGAATCGCCCGGTGGCGGCCCGGGCCCATACCGGCAGGCGGCATCATCCATGCCGCCGGCCGTGATCACCGCCGTCGGCGATCTGATGACCGGCGAGCCGCTCGATGCGCAGGCGGAGGCCGCCGCGCGCGGGCAGAACTGGCAGCGCTGAGCGCGCGGCCGGCCGCGGGCTGCGAGCTGGCGCGACCCGATGGGTTAACATGCCCAATGCTCTGGCTCAAGGCCTTTCACATCGTCTTCGTCGTCACCTGGTTCGCCGGCCTTTTTTATCTGCCGCGACTCTTCGTCTACCACCGTGCCGCAACTGATACGCCCGGCCGCGCGCGTTTCGTGGTGATGGAGCGCCGCCTCTTCACTCTGATGACGCTGGGTGGTGCGCTCGCCATCGCGTTCGGCGTCTCGATGGTTGCCGCGGCCCCGGCGTATCTCGATTTCCTGTGGCTGCGCGTCAAGCTTGCGCTCGTGGCCACGCTCGTCGTCTATCACCTCTGGTGCTACAGGTTGATGCGCGACTTTCGCGACGGCCGCGACGGTCACTCGCAGCGCTGGTACCGGATATTCAACGAGCTGCCGGGTCTCCTCCTCATCGCCATCGTCGTGCTGGCGGTGGTCAAGCCTTGAGTCAGCTCTCTCCGCTCCAATAGCTCACCCGGTCCTGCCATGGCGTCCGCGCCGGCGGCGGGACTGAGTCGGCGGGGGCGGTGCCCAGGTAGAGAAATCCCACGATGGCATCCGCGGGGGCGAGACCGAGAGCCGCCTTCACCGTGCCGTCATAGGCGGCGTCGCCTGTCTTCCACATGGCGCCGAATCCGAGTGCGGTGGCGGCCAGCATCATGTTCTGCGCCGCGGCGCCCGCAGCGAGCATCTGCTCGACGGCCGGAATCCTGGCCTCGGCGTTGCAAACGGCTGCCACGACGACGATGAGCGGTGCGCGCAGCGCCTTTTGCCGCTCCCGCTGCAGGGTCTCGGCGCTTGCGGCCGGGAGCTTGCGCTGCAGCAGATCGGCCATCAGCTCGCCCAGCCGCTCGCGCGCCGCGCCGCGGATCACGATGAAACGCCACGGGCGCAGCCGACCGTGATCAGGTGCGCGCGCGGCACATTCGAGCAGCAGCTCGAGTGCGTTCTCATCGGGAGCGGGCTCGGTGAGCGTCTTGGCGGAGCGCCGCCGCAAGAGGGTGTCGATGGCTTGCATGCCGCATTGTCCCAAATTAAACGGTGTAAAGTCAGCGCCATGGACCCGACCGCACTGCAAGAGCTCAAGGCCTCGATCCGTACCATTCCGGACTATCCGCGCGCCGGGATTCAGTTCAGGGACATCACCACCCTGCTCGGCAACGCGCTGATGTTCCGCCGCACGGTCGACGAGCTGGTGCGGCCCTGGACGGACTCCAAGGTCGATCGGGTCGCCGGCATCGAGGCGCGCGGCTTCATACTGGGCGGCGCCGTGGCGCATCAGCTAGCCGCCGGTTTCGTCCCGATCCGCAAGAAAGGCAAGCTGCCGCATGAGACCGTGCGCGTGGCCTACTCGCTCGAGTACGGCCTGGACGAAATCGAGATGCACCGCGACGGGGTGGCCCGAGGAGAGCGCATCATCCTGGTCGACGACCTCATCGCAACCGGAGGCACCGCCGAGGCGGCCGTGAAGCTGCTGCGCTCCCTGGGCGCCCAGGTCCTGGCAGCCTGCTTCGTCATCGACCTGCCCGAGCTCGGCGGCTCCCGCCGGCTCCAGGCGCTCGACGTGCCGGTCCGGACCCTTGTCGCTTTTCAGGGACATTGACGCCCCCGCCCCCCCCCCGGAAGAGACTGTTCCGGCCCCCAAAACATTACTTTACGGTCATCCACGGCTGCACCGGCCGGGTTGCGGGGATAATGCGCGCCGCCGGGCCAGAGAGCCCGGGAGATTCCACACTGCTCTCAATCCTCGCTATTTTGGAGATGTCGATGCTCAAGAAGCTCCTGCCTGCCATCCTCGGGGCCCTGCTGGTTGCCAGCCCGGTCATCGCGGTGACGACCGCTGCCGCTGCTCCCCAGGCCGCGTCGTCGTCCGGCGCCATGTCGTCGTCCGGCACCATGAAGTCGACCCATCACAAGGCCCACAAGAAGGCTTCTCATCACGCGATGAAGAAGCATTCCAAGAAGAAGAAGACCGCGCCGAAGAGCTGAGAGCTCTCGCGATCAAAAAAGGCCCCGCCTGGTGCGGGGCTTTTTTTTTGCTCCGGGCACCTGTCTAATGCTCAATCGGAGCCACGATGCGCACTGTGAAAGACCTGGAGAGCCTCGTCGAGGCGCGGACGCGCGAGCTTTCGGCCCTGTCAACGCATCTGCAGGATCTCGCCGAGGAAGAGAAATCGGAGCTCGCCCGCAATCTCCACGATGAGCTCGGAGGACTGCTGACGGCGGCGAAGATGGACCTCTCCTGGGTGCAGTCGCGAGTGACGGACCCCGCGCTGCAGGAGCGTCTGGCGCAACTCGGCGGCGTTCTCGATGAGGCGATGGACCTCAAGCGCCGCGTGGTCGAGGACCTTCGACCTTCGCTGCTCGATCATTTCGGCCTGCCGACGGCGCTGCGCGCGTACGTGGATACAGCGTGCGCCAAGGCGGGGCTGCGCAAGGAGCTCGAGCTGCCCGAGGACGCCGCGCCGATGGCGAAGGATACGGCGATCGCTCTTTTCAGAATCGTCCAGGAAGGCGTCACCAACATCATCCGGCACGCCGGCGCGCGGTCGCTGGCCCTGCGACTCGCAGTGGAGAGCGACGCCTATCGGATCACGCTGAGCGACGACGGCAGCGGCTTCGATGCCACCGATCCCAGATTCGGCTCGTCGCACGGCATCATCGGCATGCGCCAGCGGGTGCGCGCGCTGGGCGGTCAATTCGATATCCAGTCGACCCCGGGAACCGGCACCACGCTGCGCGTCAGCATTCCGCTCAGCCAGTCCACTTAGGATGGCCGTCCACGACCACTGCCTTCAACTGCGATATATCCCGCATCTTGTCGAGGAAATAGTCGGCGCCCGCGGCGAAGCAGTGGTCGCGCACGAACTCCGAGGCGTAATTGGTCAACACCACTACGAGCGGCTGAGCATCGGGCGGATAAAGCTGACGCACCTGACGGATGACCGCCACGCCGTTGCCCTCGGCAAGCTCGATGTCGACTACGAGCACATCGTAGGTGGCCTCCTGCAGGCGCAACAGCGCCTCCGACTGGGTCGCCGCCTGTGCCGTAACGGATACCCGCCCGGGCTCCGACAGCAGGTCCACCAGGCGTCGCGACAGCACGGCGGAGTCCTCGATGAGGAGGATGCGCCGCTCCGCCTTGGATGAGCCGTTACCGCCCTGGGATCGCGCTTCAGCGCTCACCACACGCCTCACTGCAGCAGGTTGTTCTTGATGGCGTAGTAAGTGATGTCGGCGTTCGTCTTCATTCCCATCTTCTCCAGTATCCGGGTGCGGTAGGTGCTGACGGTCTTGACGCTGAGGAAGAGCTTGGCGGCGATCTCGGAAACACTTTGTCCCTCGGCGAGCTTGCAGAAGATCTGGAACTCCCGCTCCGAGAGCACGCTGTGCCGCGGCTCGCCCGGGGCGCCCTGCAGGCCGCTGACCAGCATTTCGGCGAGCTCCGGACTCACGTAGCGGCCGCCGCGCATCGCGGCCCGGATCGCGCGACAGAGCTCGCCATCATCGGCGCTCTTGCTCACGAAGCCGCTCGCTCCCGCCCGCAGCACGTTCAGTCCGTACTGATTCTCCGGGTAGGCGCTCAACACCAGCGTCGCCACCGATTCGTGGTGCGACTTGATCTGCCGCAGCACGTCGAGTCCCGACATGTCCGGAAGCGACAGGTCCAGCAGCAGCACATCACACGGAGTAGCTGCGCAGCATCGTCAGCGCCTCGCGTCCGGTCTTCGCCTCACCGGCCCAGGCGAAATCCGACTTGCGCCTCGATGATCTGCTTGAGCCCGATCCGTACGAGCTGATGATCGTCTACGACTGCGACTCGTATGGCCGGCATGCAGATTTATGTGCGCTGCTGGCCGCGTGCCCGAGCCGCACTGCGCCGTTGCGGAAGACAGCTACGGGCGCTGCACGACGCAACGGCATGTGGGAATCGGTGGTGGCGACGCGGAGCCTTAACGCAGCGGAATGCCGGAACCGTACGACGGCCCGCTCGTCGCTTGGACTGGTCCGACGGAGCCTCGTCTTGCCGCCCGCCGAGTCCCTGCCATTGTACGTCTCGAGACGGTTGTACAGCGTCTTCAGGCTGACCCCCAGGATCTCCGCCGCCTTGCGCTTCACGTGGCCGCAGTACGCCAGCGTCGCCATGGTCACGCGGCGCTCCACCTCTTCCAGCGGCGTCCCGACGCGGATGGTGATGGTCGTTCCGTCATCGGGCTTCGGCGAGACGCGTCGGTCAAGGCGATGTCACATTCGATGACGTCGTCGGCCATGATGAAGGCGCGCTGCACGTAATTGCGCAGCTCGCGCACATTGCCCGGCCAGCCGTACTGATACAGGCGCACCAGCGCATCGCGCGAGAACGACTTGTGCGTGCCCTCGGCGCTGGTTGAGCTCTTCGAGGAAGAACTGCGCCAGCTGCTCGATATCCGTCTCCCGCTCGCGCAGCGGCGGCAGGCGGATCGGGAAGACGTTCAGGCGGTGATAGAGGTCCTCGCGCAGCTTGCCGTCGGCTACGGCTCTCTCCGGCTCGCGGTTGGTCGCGCAGATCACCCGTACGTCGCTGGCGATCGGCTGCGTGCCGCCGACGCGGTTCACGCTTCCGGTCTCGAGCACCCGCAGCAGCTTCACCTGCAGCTCCATCGGCATCTCGGTGATCTCATCGAGAAAGATGGTGCCGCCGTTGGCCCGCTCGAAGAACCCCTTGTGCTGTCGATCGGCGCCCGTGAAGCTGCCGCGCTCGTGGCCGAAGAGCTCGCTCTCGATGAGCTGCGGCGCAACGGCGCCGCAGTTGAGCGGCAGGAAGGAGCTGGTGCGCCGCCGCGAGAGCTCATGGGTCGTCTGCGCCGCCAGCTCTTTGCCGGTGCCGCTCTCCCCGATCAACATGACGGTCGCCGAGGTCGGCGCCACGCGCTGCAGCTGATCGTAGAGCACCTGCATGCGCTGCGAGCTGCCGAGTATGCGGCCGAAGCGGCCCGATGCGCCGCAGCTCGTCCCGCAGCTCGCCGATCTCGTGCTGCAGTGCGGAGGTTTTCTTCGCATGCCGCAGCACTGCCTGCACGCGCTCCAGGTCGGCGGGCTTTACCAGATAATCGCTGGCGCCCGCTCGCAGCGCCGCCACGGCGCTGTCGACGGTGGCATGGCCGGTGATGATGATGACTTCGGTAGCTTCCGGCTTATCGAGCTCACGCAGCAGCTCGATTCCCTCTCCGTCGGGGAGCGCGAGATCAGTCAGCAGCACATCGGGACGCTGGCGGCCAAGCTCGATCCTCGCATCGCGGAGGGTTTGGGCGCGAGCCACGGTGAAGCCCTCCATGCGCGCCACCTCCTGCAGCCATTCCACTACGTCCGCGTCGTCGTCGATGATCAAAGCATGTGCCATGTGCTCGCCTTCGGCCCGTAAAGGGCGGTCAACTGTATGCTCTCCACGACGCGCCGCCAAGCGCGAGCGCAGCTGTGCCCCCGCGGGCTCAAACCGCTGCACCCGGAGTGGGTTTTCTCGCGGTGAGGGCGGACACCGCGCTCGAGATGACGGATACGACTATCACCACGAGCACGGCGCTTTCGAGTTGCCTCCCGAACACCGCCGGCAGATCGTGGCCGGGGACGAGCGCGAGGCAGTAGAGTGCGGCTGGGCCGCGCGCGGCAAAAAGCTCGACCATGCGCCGCTGCGCTGACGTTACCAAAGGTTGCCCGAGGCCGAGACGTACCGCGAACGGCCTCACCAGGATCAAAAGTACCGCGGCGTAGAGGACCGCACGCGGGGTGAAGTCGCCGGCACCGAGCAGCGCGCCGAGCAACACCATCAGGACGACCGTCGCGCCCCGCTCCGCCCGGCCGGCAAACCGCAGCACGCGCGTGCCGAGCGGTTGCTTGCGCGTGATGCGCCGGCGCCCGCCATGTGACAGCGCCAGCCCGGCGCCGAGAGCGGCCAGAAGCGCATCCGTCCGCAGCGCGACCGCACAGACATACGCGAGCACGCCAGTGGCGAATACTATCATCTCCTCGAGCGGGTCCCCCTGACGTTCGCGATCGATCAGCGCCAGCCAGCGCGATGCGCCCATGCCGATCAGCCAGCCGACGGCCGCTCCACCGGCAAGAGCCCAGAAGAAAGTGAGCGTCAGGGAGCCGAGCACCACCCCGCCAGCTGCCGTCAAGCCCATCCGCGTCAGGACCAACACGACTACCGGCGCCGCGAGCGCGCTCGAGATAGCCCCTTCCGACGCGAGAGCAAACGGTACCAGCTCCTGTTCGCCATCTCCTGAGGCGTGCGCGTCGGACGCCAGCACCGAGTCGGTCGGCGCGAGGATGGCCGCCAACAGCGAGGCCTGCAGCAGACTCATCCCGAAAATGAGATGTGCCGCCCCGGCCGACAGCAGCGCCGCGGAGACGGTCGTCAGCGAGGCGAGCTGCAACGGCGCCCGCCAGGGAGCCCGCTCGAGCGGCGCCCGCAGGCGCAGGCCCGCGCAAAACAGGCATACCAACAGGACGGCTTCGCTCAGCGACTGGATGAGCGCGCCATCCTCGTGGAGCTGTGGCTCGATGAGCCTCAGCCCCAGGGGGCCCACGAGCAGCCCCACACCGATCCCCACAATGACTGGGCTGGTGGACCATCGTGCCAGGGGGAACTCGGCCCTAGTGTTGACCTGCTTGTGCACCGGGAGCCGCCGCATCGGCGCGGACAGGTCGCTGTAGGCGACAGCCGCGGATCGCATCGTGAGTGCTCATCAGGACCTCGAACTGGCGCAGCACGGCCTCGCGCACGAAATCCGGGAGGTGATCGTCCAACGCGTTGCGATACGCCTCCAGGATCCAGCTCTCCCCGCGCTCGCAGACATCCAGAATAGCTCCATCTTCGCCGCGCGCAAGAGCGGCGCGCAATCCTGCCCAGCCGCTGCGCCAGATTCTGGCCGCCGCCTCGTGGGCGTGACTCTCGCCGCCCAGCCGCTCGACCAATGCCTCGAGCTCGCCGATGGCTGCGACGCATTCGGCGCCGCCCCGGACACAAAGGCCGCCCAGAGGGCTCGCGCCGACCGACGCGGCACAAAGCCCCAGCGCCTTCTCGCTGTCCCGGTGAACTGATATGAGTTCGCGCAGCGCTAATATCGTGTACTTATGGCTCATGCGCTCCACCTTCGGCGTCCCGCGGACGCGAGCAAGGCGCCCCGGAGTAATGCAACGAGCGGATGCTTAAGCAGGAGTTGTGCCATGGGCCTCGCGGCGGCCCTGACCCCACCAGCGGCGCCAGCTCGGCCGCAACCGGCTGTGCTTCGACTGCACAATTTTCAGCTGCTGTACCTTTTTACAGAGGCTGGCAGGCCCCCAGTCTCTGGGACCCCCTATTAGACGGCGGGAACCAGGTGGCATGCCCATTGCATCAGGTGGCTAGACCCCCCGTTTGGCGGGCTGTCGTGCGACCAGCCCGCTCTTTTTTTTGGCGTCCCTGCTTGCGCAAAGAGCGGCATCCTGCCGCTTTGCGCAGGCCCACCCTGTGACTGCATTCGACCTCGCGGCCCCGGGAACGGCCCGGGGCCGCTTACTCAATCGCTTTCGGACGACGCCGGAAGATAGCCGTGGGGCGCGGGGGCTTTCGGGCGTCCGGCTTGCTTTCGCGGGGCGCCAGGTTCAGATTCGGCTCTCAATCTCATCTCGTGCGGGCGGAGGGTCTCCAATGCATCAGATGGTGAACAGGGAGCAGGCTACCGCAATACACCAGGCGCTCATCTCCGTGCAGAGCGCCGTCACGGTGATGACGTTTCCGCGGTGCGATCAGGAGGATCTCATCGAGCTCATCGACAGGGTGGAGGAGCAGCTCCACTGCTCTCATCCCAACACCGCGCTCATGTGCACCTTTCTCAACTCCATCGCCCGCAGCCTGCGTGCGCAACCGGAGGCGCGCGAGGCGTGCCTCACGATCGAGCAGGCGATCGAGGCTGCCGGCATGCCGAGTACCTGGCAATCAGGTATTTGATGATCTGATCTAGTCCGAGCGGCGCCAGACGGCCAGGCGCCGCACCAGCGGCACGAAAGTGTCGAAGTCCACCGGCTTCGGCACGTGCAGGTCGAATCCCGCATCCATTGCCGCTGCGACATCGCTCCGGGACGTGTAGCCCGTCACAGCGATGGCGAGCATGCGTCTTCCCGCCTGGCTCGAACGCAGCTTGCGCACCAGAGAGTAGCCATCCTCCACCGGCATACCGATGTCGGTGACCACGATGTCGAAGTGCGCGCCCTGCGCCTGCAGCTGCTGCAGTGCGGACGGCGCGGAATCGGTGACGGTAACCGAGGCGCCCTCGAGCTGCAGCATCTCCGCGACCATCGTTCGCGCTTCCAACTCATCGTCCACGACCAGGAATGACAGTCCTTCCAGCGTCTGCCGCCGTTGCAGCGTCCCGGGCTCCGCGCCGTTGACCCCTCGTGACGATGGCGCCGCCAATCGACCGCTTGGCGCGAGCTGCATCGGACGCGCCGCCACCTTGAGCTTGCCGGTGCTCGCACGCCCGAAATCCAGCAGATCATTGAGCATTCTCAACTGTGCCCGCGCGCTCTGCTCGACCCGGGGTGCGATCGCCGCGACTTCCGGATCCTTGCCGCACTTCAGGGCGAGAATGCGGTTCCATCCGAGGATGGCATTGAGCGGCGAGCGCAGCTCGTGCGAGATCACGGAAAGGAACTCGTCTTTGGCGCGATTGGCCGCTTCGGCCGCCGTTACGTTGTGCGATGTGATGACGAGATCGGCGGACCCGGCATCATCGCCGTTTCGGACGACGCAGCCGCGCAACGCGAGCCAGCGCGCATCCTCCTGCCGTTCGGCCGGTCGCACCTGCACCGTGATATCGAGTGGTGCGGCACCCGCGAGCGCCAGCCGCACCGCGTCGCCGAAGCGTCCGCGATCGCCGACATCCACACGTGACTCGACAGCATCCCAGGACAACACCTCATCCGGTGGCCAGCCCCATTCCGCCTTGAATTGCGAGTTGGCCTCGAGCACCCCACCCGCGGCGCGCAACCGGCAATAGCCGATGTGGCCCGCGCCGAGCACCGTCTCCAGCTCATCCTTGCGGCGCGCGAGGCGCTCCCACTCGGAAAGCGGGGGACGGACGGCGGCGGCGGACGTGCCGGCCGCATCTAGGCGGGAACCGGGTTCGTCGTCGTGAATTGATGTCATGTCGTTCGTACGGGAGTTTGGGCCAGGGCTAGGCGCACTGGCGTTCTTACACGCCCTTGCAAGTTCTCCCCCGGGGCGTGCTGCCGCCGAGGCAGGGGCGGTGCCGACTTGTGAGAGAGGGTTCCTCGATGTCCAATGCCGTAATGGGACTGCGCCTGAAGCAGCAGCTCACGCTGACACCTCGGCTGCAGCAGTCAGTAAAGTTGCTGCAACTTTCCGCTCTGGAATGCGTGCAAGAACTGCACCAGGCGATCGCCCAGAATCCCTTCCTGGAGGAGAACGCCGAGGCGGCGGAAGCCTCCGATTCGCGAGCGGAACGCGAGGAGGCGGCCGAGGACAGCTCCCGGGACGACCTCGATTTTTCGACCAGCGGCGGTCGCGGCGGCGGCGGCGAGGAGACGCCCGATTGGACTGAATGGACCGCTTCCCCCTCGACCCTGCATGACTCGCTGCGCGAGCAATTGCTGCTTCTGGGATTGACGGAACGCGATCACGTGCTCGCGAACCTCGTCATCGACGCTCTCGATGACGACGGCTTCCTGCGCATGCCGCTGGAAGAAGTCGCTGCGCTGGCGCCCGGCGCGGCGCCGGGAGAGATCGAGACGGCACTGCGCATCGTCCAGACGCTGGAGCCGAACGGTATTGCGGCGCGCAGCCTCGGGGAGTGCCTCGCGCTGCAGCTGGAGGCGATGGATCGCGACACCCCGGGCCGCAACATCGCCTTGGATGTGGTGCAGAACAGGCTGTCCCTGATGGCGGCGAGAGACAACACCCGGCTTCTCGATGCGCTCGGCTGCTCGCAGGACGAGCTGCGCCTCGCTCTGGAATTGATCCGCAGCCTCGATCCGCGCCCGGGCTCGAAGGTCGGCACGTTCGAGCCGCGCGCGATCGTTCCCGACGTCATCGTCCGCAAGGAGAAGAAGCGCTGGCTGGTCACGGTCAATTCGGCCATCTACCCGCGCATCCGTGTGAATCAGCAGTACGCGGATTACTTCCGCCAGGCGCGCGACGGTGAGACCACACTCCTCGCGCAGCATCTGCAGGAGGCTCGCTGGCTGGTGCGCAATCTGGAGCAGCGTTTCCTGACCATTCAGCGCGTAGCCGAGGCCGTGGTCGCGCGGCAGCGGAATTTCTTCGAATATGGGGACCTCGCCATGCGGCCGCTGACGCTGCGCGAGATCGCCGATGAGCTCGGGTTGCACGAATCGACGGTATCGCGCGCCACCAGCCACAAGTTCATGGCGACGCCGCGCGGTGTGGTCGCCTTCAAGCGCTTCTTCTCCCGCCAGCTCGCCACGACGAGCGGCGGATCGTGCTCCGCCACGGCCATCCGCGCCCTGCTGCGGGAGTTCATCGCCGCCGAGGATCGGCGCAACCCGCTCTCCGACGTGCAGCTGACGGAGCTTCTCGCCGACCGCGGCGTGAAGGTCGCGCGGCGCACGGTGACCAAGTACCGCCGCTCCATGCAGCTCCCCGCGGTAGACTTTCGCCGAGCTTAGCCCTTAGCCCGGGTAGGAATCGTCCGACACGAGCTTGGGAGGCCACCACCGCACATTCCGCACCCTTGCCGACTTCGGCGCCAGGCGGCAGCAAGTAACTTGCCGCCATGAGCACTGAAACACGAATCGAGCCCCCTTGTGGGGTCGGAAAAGGGCTGCAGATGGTGACCGACGACATGGTGGCTCTGGTGCCCCAGCTTCACACTTTTGCCCGCTCACTCTGCCGTGACGGCGTGCGCGCGGACGACCTGGTGCAGGAAGCGCTGATGCGTGCAATCAATAACATCCAGCGCTTCAAGCCGGGGACCAACCTCAAGGCGTGGTTGTTCACCATCGTGCGCAACGAGCATTACTCGCAGCTGCGGCGCGGCAAGTTCGAGGCGCAGGGCATGGACATCGAGCTGCTGCCCGAGCCGAGCGTGCCGCCGGACCACGACGGCAAGCTCGAGCTCCGGGACCTGAATCGCGCCCTCGCCTCGCTGTCGCCCGGCCAGCGCACCGCTCTGATCCTGGTGAGCGTGAGCGGTTTCTCGTACGAGGAGGCGGCGGAGATCTGCGGCTGCGCGGTGGGAACGATCAAGAGTCGCGTCGCCCGCGCGCGCGAAACGCTCCTCGAGATGCTGGAGGGACGACAGCCGATGGCTGCAGTACCCGACGAGGAGTATGTGAGTGTGCCGCCGCTGACTGGCGCAAAGTCGGCATCCTGCCGCTTTGCGCAGCCAGCCATTTAGCCGCCTTTGATATCGCGGCCCCGGGACGGCCCGGGGCCGCTTTTTGATTTGCTTTCGGGCTGAGACAGAAAAGCCCGAGCACTGGCGTGGGCGCCTAACATTACAATCAGCCCATGCAGCCGCTCAGCCAAGTCCTGATCCTTCTCGCCGCCGCGGTGCTGCTCGTTACGGTTGCCCGGCGGCTCGGGCTGCCGACGACCATTCCATATCTTCTCGTGGGCCTGGCGCTGGGTCCGCATGCGCTCGCGGTCGTGGACAGCACCCGCACGACGGCCATGCTCGCCGAGCTCGGGGTCGTATTCCTCCTCTTCACGCTCGGCCTCGAGTTCGCCCTGCCGCGCATGATCGCCATGCGGCGCGAGGTATTCGGACTGGGCTCGGCGCAGGTCGCCGCTACCGCGGCGGTATTCGCCGGCCTGGCGCGGTTTGGCGGCATCCCCTGGCCGGCGGCCATGGTGGTGGGCGGCGCGCTCGCCATGAGCTCTACCGCCATCCTTCTGCACCAGCTAACCGAGCGAGCCGAGCTCAACCGCACCCACGGCCGGCTCGCCTTCAGCATGCTCCTCTTCCAGGACCTGGCCTTCGTCCCGTTCCTCGCGCTGGCCTCGGCTCTGGTGGCAGGTCCCGGGTACCTCGACGAGCGCGCCGTCCTCGAGGCGGTGGCTGGCGGCGTGCTTGCGATCGGGGCTGTGCTCGCGGCCGGCCATTGGCTGCTGCGGCCGCTCTTCAGGGAAATGGCTCACAGCCGACTTCGGGAGCTTTTCACGCTTGCCGTACTGCTGGTCGTGTTGGCTGCCGCCTGGGTGTCGAGCCTTGCCAGGCTGTCCCCGGGCCTGGGCGCGTTCCTCGCCGGGATGATGCTCGCGGAGACCGAGTACCGGCATCAGATCGAGTCGGTGATCCGGCCTTTTCGCGACATCCTTCTGGGGCTGTTCTTCATCTCGGTCGGGATGCTGCTCGATGTGCATCTGCTCGCCGGAGAGGCGGCGACGGTCGTCTATTGGCTCGCCGCCATCGTCATCCTGAAGACCACGGTCGCGACGCTCGTCGCGCGCCCCTTCACCGGGTCGCGATTCAAGGCGCTGCGCACCGGCATCGTCATCTCGATCGGCGGTGAGTTCGGCGTCGCCCTGCCACCATAGCGCTCGCAGACGGGTCTCATCCCGACGGACTTCGGCCAGCCGCTGCTGGTGGCCATCGTGTTGTCGATGATCCTGAGCCCGCTCATCCTCAACAACAACAAGCGCATTGCGCGCCTGCTGTTGCGGGAATCAGGGCCGCCGCCGCACCGCTTTCGAGCGCGAAGAGCGCCGCGACGGGCGCGATCGCGCATGCGCGAGCACGTCATCCTCTGCGGCTTCGGGCGCGTCGGCCAGAACGTGGCTCGGGTGCTGGAGTCGCAGGGTTTCGAATACATCGCGCTCGATCTCGACCCGGCGCGCATCCGCGCCGCGCGCCAGGCCGGCGACCCGGTCATGTTCGGGGACTCGGCAGATGAGCAGATGCTGGTCAAGGCCGGCCTCGAGACCGCGAGCGCAGTGGTCATCAGCTTCTCCGACCCGGCGACCTCCGTCGGCATCCTACGCAGCGTCCGCCGCCTGCGACCCGACGTGCCCGTGCTGGTGCGCACGCAGGACGATGCCCGGATCAAGGAACTGCAGGAGGCCGGCGCAACCGAGGTCGTGCCGGAGACCTTCGAAGCCAGTCTGATGCTCGTCTCACATGTGTTGATCCTGCTGCACGTGCCCCTGTCGCGCGTGGTGCGCACGATGGGCGACATCCGCAACAACCGCTACTCCGTCCTGAGAAACATCATCCGACGTGGCGATGCGCGGCCACTGGATGAGAGCCATGAGTATCGCGAAGAGATCAAGTCCGTGGTCGTGCCTCCCGGCGCCTGGGCAGTGGGACGGACGCTGCGCGATGTGCGCGGCCGTGGCGTCGGCGTGACGTTCACCGGCATCCGCCGGCAGGGGATTCTCGGACGCGAGCCGGCCGGCGAGACGGTGCTGCGCGATGGCGACATCGTGGTTCTCTACGGGCAGCCGGAAGAGCTCGAACGTGCCGAGTCCGTGCTGCTGGCGGGGTAGGCCTGCTACCATCCGCCGCTCACGTGATCCGCAACGACATCCACTTTCCCTCGAAGCACGAAGCCCTGCGGGAGGACGTGCACGCGCTCGGTGCGCTCGTCGGGGAGATTCTGCGCGAGCAGGGCGGTCTGCAGCTCTTCGAGCTGGTGGAGCTCGACCGCCAGGCCGCCATCCGCCGCCGCAACGGGGACGAGCAGGCACGTCTCGAGCTCGCGTGTTCGGTTCGCGACCGGCCGCCGCAGCTCGCCCGCGACCTGGTGCGCGCCTTCTCCATGTGGTTCCAGGCTGTCAACCTCGCGGAGAAAGTGCACCGCATCCGCCGCCGCCGCGACGTATTTCCGTCAAGGACAGCCAGCGGCCCGCAGCCCGGCGGCGTGGAAGACGCGATCGCGACCCTAAAAGCGCGTGGCTTACGCTTCGAGGAAGTGCTGGCGCTGCTCGGCAGCCTGTCGATCGAGCCGGTGTTCGCCGCGCATTCCATGGAGTCGACCCGCCGCACGCTGCTGCGCAAACAGCAGCGTATCGCGCAGCACCTGCTCGAGCGGCTCGATCCGATGCTGACGCCGCACGATTCCCGCAATCTCTGGAGCAACATCCGCATCGAGCTGACCGCCGCCTGGCAGACCGAGGAGCTGCCGCGCGAGCGGCTGACCGTCGGCGATGAGCGCGAGCAGATCCTCTTCTATCTGATCGAGATCCTCTACCGCGTGGTGCCGGCCTTCTACGAGGAGATCGCCCAGGCGCTCGAGAAGCGTCTACGGCGTGCCCGGCCGATTCGCATCGAGCTGCCGCCGCATTCTGCACTTCGGCTCCTGGGTCGGCGGCGACATGGACGGCAACCCGGACGTGCACGCCAAGACGATTCGCGAGACGCTCGCCCGCCAGCAGCAGGTGATCGTCAACAGCTACTTCGAGGACTGCCAGGCAGCTCGCGCAACGACTGTCGCAGAGCGCGGGCCGCGTAGCGGTATCCGCCGAGCTGACTCAGCGCATGGAGGACTACATGACGCCTGGCTGCCGGGCGCGCGCAGCCATCACCCCGGCGCGGCACGACCGCATGCCGTACCGCGTGTTTCTGGCGCAGATCGGCGAGCGGCTCCGCCTGGCCTATGAGGGACGCGCCAGCGGCTACGAGAGCGCGCGCCAGTTCCGCGACGACGTGAAGCTCATCGCCGCGAGCCTCGCCGCCAACAAGGGCGCCAACGCCGGGCTTTTCTACGTTCGCAGGCTGCTGCGCCGCATCGACACCTTCGGCTTTCACCTGGCGAGCCTCGACGTGCGCCAGCACGCGGGCGTGCTCCACGAGAGTCATCGCGCGCGGCATCGACGATCCCGACTGGCTCGGCCGTTCCGGCGCCGAGCGGCGCGAGCTGCTCGCGCGAGATGCTGGAGAAGGATGCGGGTCCGACGGTCGAGCTCGACGCGCTCGGCAAGCGCAATCTCGCCGTCTTCGAGGCCATTCGCGCAGGCCAGGCATCGCTACGGGCCGGAGGCCGTCGGCTATTTCATCGTGAGCGGCGCGCGCGGCGCGGATGATGTTCTCGCGGCGCTGCTGCTCGCGCGCTGGGCGTCGGTCTACGACAAGCGCACCGGCGCAGGTCGCGCTCGACATCGCGCCGCAGTTCGAGTCCCTGGACGCGCTCGAGCGCTGCGGCGACATCCTGCGCGAGCTCCTCGCCGAGCCCGTCTACCGGCGCCATCTCGAGGCGCACGGCCGGCGCCAGTGTGTGCTGCTCGGCTACTCCGACAGCAACAAGGAGGGCGGCACTGTGCGCATCGCGCTTTGCCATCCATCAGGCGCAGCGCGCCCTCGCGCAGCATGCACGAGCACGCCGGCGAACAGCACCGTCGTGTTCCATGCGCGCGGCGGCAGCATCGCGCGCGGCGGCGGCCGCATCGATGCGCTGGTCAAAGCGGCGCCGCGCCGGCGCCGTCCACGGCGTGCTGCGCATGCGCGAGCAGGGCGAGACGGTCAAGCAGGGCTACGGCCTGCGGCCGATCGCCATGCGGACGCTGGAGCGCGCCTTCAACGCGCTGAGCCTCGCGACCGTGTCGCGGCCGCGAGGCCGCCGGCCAGGAAGCCGGCGCGGAGCCCGACTCGCCGGCGCACCTCGACTGCGCCGCGACCTTGGCCGAGGCGAGCCGCGAGGCCTACCGGCGGCTCGTCTACGGCGACCGCGAGTTCTACGATTACTTCCGGGCCGTGACGCCCATCGACGTGATCGAGCGGATGCAGATCGGCTCGCGCTCCGTGCACCGCGAGGACGGCCGCAGCATCGAGGGCCTGCTGCCGGTCCCGTGGGTGTTTGCCTGGACGCAGACGCGCCACATGCTGCCCGGCTGGTTCGGCGCCGGCAGCGGGCTCGCCGCGGCCATCGAACGGCACGGCGCGGCAGCGGATGCGCGCGGCGTACGCGGAGTGGTTCTTCCTGCGCAACCTGATCGATGACGTCGAGACGATGCTCGCGCGCGCCGATCTCGAGATCGCGGCCGCCTACGACGCGCTCGCGCCGGAGCCGCTGCGGCGATTCTCGGCCACGATCCGCGTCGAGTACGAGACAGCGCGCGAGCGCGTCCTCTACCTCAAGGACAGCCACGAGCTGCTCGACGGCGAGCCCACGCTGCAGCGCTCCATCCAGCTGCGCAACCCCTACGTCGATCCGATGAACCTCATGCAGGTGGACCTGCTGCAGCGCTGGCGCGCCGGCGGCCGCAGTGACCGCGATCTGTTCGAGGCGCTGCTCACGAGCGCGGGCGGCATCGCGCAGGGGCTGCAGAGCATCGCCTGACGACGAGCCAACACGGAGCCAAATGAGCGACACCATCACGATCCGGCCGGCAAGCCGCGACGACGTCCCCCTGGTGCTGGAATTCATCCGCGACCTCGCCGCGCTACGAGCGGCTGGAGCACGAGGTAGCGGCTTCCGAGGCGGAGTTGCGCGACGCGCTGTTCGGCGAGCGCCGTTACGCCGAGGTGGTGTTCGCCTGCGTCGGCTGGCGAGCCCGTGGGCTTCGCCCTCTTCTTCCACAACTTCTCGACCTTCAAGGGGCGCCCGGCATCTACCTGGAGGATCTCTTCGTGCGCCCGGAGGCGCGCGGCCGCGGCATCGGCAAGCGGCTGCTCGCCTATCTCGCGCGCACGGCGGTGGAGCGCGGCTGCGCGCGGCTCGAGTGGGCGGTGCTCGACTGGAACGAGCCGTCGATCGGCTTCTATCGCAGCCTCGGCGCCGTGCCCATGGACGAGTGGACCATCTTTCGCCTGACGGGCGAGTCGCTCGCGCTACTGGCCGGCAGCGCTCGCACGCAAGGCTGACGGAGACTCCGGCGCCGGCGCGGGTGGGGGTGCCCCGGGCGGCGGCGCCAGCCCCTTGGAATATACGACGCGCCCCTCGGGGTCGATGAAGATCGCATCGTACTGCGGCATGCGGTTGATGATCGCCAGCGTCTTCGCCGGGCCGAGCACGAAAGCCGTTTTCGACATGCCGTCGGTCTCGGTCGCGGTAGGCGCGATGATCGAGGCGCTGCGCACGAGCTGCGCCGAGTGGCCGGTGAACGGGCTGAGGATGTGATCGTAGCGCACTCCGTTCTGGACGAAGCCGCGGAAGTAATCGCCGGAGGTGGAGACGGCTTCGTCCGTGATCGGCACCATCGTCACGATCTTGTTGAGATCCCACGGATCCTTGATCGCGACCATCCAGGGCCGGCCCCTGCGATCCCCGAGGATGCGGGTATCGCCGCCGGCCGTCACGAGCGCGTGCCGGATGCCCATCGCCTTCAGGATGTAGATGCTCTGGTCGACCACGTAACCCTTGGCGATGCCGCCCAGGCCGATCGCCATGCCGGGCCGGGCGAAGGCGACGCTGTGATGGCGATCATCGAGGATGAGCTGGCGCCAGCCGATCGTGGGCAGCAACGCTTTGATCTGGGCATCGGTCGGGTGGATGTGGCGCCGGAAGTCATAAAGCTTCCAGACCGACTCCATGGTGATGTCGAACGCGCCGTCGGTGATCTGCGAGTAATGCGTCGAGAGCTTGATGAGGTTGTAGAGCTCCGGGCTCACCACCACCGGATGCTGCGCCGCATGCTCGTTGATCTGTGAGAGCTCGCTATCGGGCTTGAAGTCGCTCATCACATCGTCGACGTGATGCATCTCCGCCATCACCGCATCGATGGCGGCATTGGCGTGGGTCGCATTGGTATCCCACAGCTCGACGTAGATGCTCGTGGTCATCACCGATTCGGTGCGCGAATACCACGCTGCGTGGGCGGGTGCGGCTGCAACGGCCAGACAAAGGATGCAGCCCGCGAGGGCCGCACGTGGGTCCCACCACGCCTGCCGCCGTACGGCCGCAGCGCCGCCAACTCCGTCACTGCTTTTCATCGATCCCCCGGACGTCAGGCCGGGAAGAAGTCGATCGGCTTGGTCGCGGTGGTCGGATCGACCTTCTCCGGCTCGAAGCGGAACAGCATCACGCGCGCGACGATCTCGCGCTCCAGCGCGGGATCGTGCAGCTCGCTCGAGACGACTCGGCACCGCGTCACCTCGCCGCTCGGGAGCGATGGTGAACTGTATCACGAGCTTGCCTTGCAACATCGGGTTCATGCGCAGCGCGCGCTCGTACAGGGCGTAGATCGCCCCCTTGTTGCGGTCGAAGACCATCGCGATCTCCTCCTCCGAGCGGCCGGCGGAGCCTCCGCGGCCGTTGGACGGCGAGCCGGCGTTGAGGCCCGACTGCATGATGGAGGAGGTGACCCTGGCCGCATCCGTTCCGTGCAGCGATCCTGCGCCGCCGCCGAAGCCGCGGCTCGCGGGCGCGGAGGTTATCCCGGCGCTCGCCTCACCTGCCCGCGAGGTGATGAGAGAGCGCTCGGCATGGGACTCGGCGTGGACCGCGCCGGTCAGATTTTTGGTCTCGTCCGGCGTATCTGACATCTGCTGGCGCAACGCCGCGAGCTGGTCCTTGAATTTGTCGATGGAGTGCTCGGCGCGCTCGCGCGCGAGGTCAGCACGCTCTGGAGCCGGTCGGACGGCTTCCTTTGCAGCCGGCCGCGGCGTCGACTCTCGGCTTCTCGATCGGCTTCGGAGGCGCCGGAGGCTTCAATTTGTTCTCGATCATGATCCGCGCGAGCTGCGGCGGGACTTCCGTCTCCACGGCCGTCGGTTCGGGCGTCGGCAAAAGCGGGATCGCCACTCCGAGGATCGCAACGATGATGAGCAGCGTCCGCAGAATGCGTCGAAAACGCCGGCTGGACTCGGGATCCCCGTCCCAAGCGAGCTCGTACACACGATGATAGGCGGCAAGGGCCATCAGGACGATCTCAGCTCGGCGGCAGTCACCGCCTTTTCCTTCTCGAGCACGGCCAGCGCGATGTGGCTGTAGTCGGCTCCGGTGCAGGTCGACATGACCTTCTTCAACACCTCGTAAGGCAACGTCTTGTCCGCCATGATGGTCAGCTCACGATGGGCGGGGTCCGCGCCGGTGGTGCGTCGCACCGACGACCTGTTGACTGTCGAGAGCGACCCGCAGCGAGGCGATTTCATCGCCGCTCTGCGCGAGAACCTGCGGCACCGTGGCTACGCGCTGTCCCTGTACGTAGATATCGGTCTTCGTGACGGTCACCACTACCGTGGGGTGCGGCGACTGTTGCGCGATCGACTCCGGGAGGGGAATGGCCTTGGCATTGTGGATCACCTCGACCTGGGTCGCGTACACCAGCAGGAACGCCACCATCACCGTGAGGATGTCGATGAACGGAACCAGGTTGAGCTCCGCATCGGCCCGGTGGCGAAGGTGATGCTGCGCCATCCGGCGCGCGCGATTCGACATGCTCATCGTGTCACCGGCGCGACCGGCGGCGCATCGCCGACGGAGATGTCCGGAAAGAGCTCCGCCTGTACGGTGCTCAAGCCGCTGCTGGCCTCGAAGACGCGCACGTGATCCATCACCTGCACCAGGATGTCGTAGGGTGTGTCCGGCTCGAGCAGGATGCTGGCCGCTGTCATGTTCGGGAAGCGGGCCTTGACCTGCTCCAGATACTGGGTGAGTCCGGCGTAGTCATAGCCCTGCGCGTTGTTGGGGAAAGTTGCGAGCGGCCCGCTGTTGCGGTCCGCGACCTGCAGCAGATCCTTGCGCACCATCACCTCCAGCACGAGGCCCGGCGGTGGCTGGCGGAAGTCCGACTGCGGCGCCGGCAGATGCAGCTGCAGGATCACCGTGTGGGAGAACACCGCGGTCATGAGCAGGAACGTGACCAGCACCGTGAAGATGTCGATCATCGACACGAGCATCAGCCCGGCGGACTTGCGCTGGTGCCGCAGGAGCTTGCGCGCCTGATAGGAGCGGCGCATCGGGGTCTCCTAGTCGGTTGCTGTGCGAGACGAACGGCGGCCCGGATCAGGCCACGGCCGGGTGTGGGGCTGCGGCCCTGGCGGCGGGCTGCGCCGACACCGTCGGCGCCTTGCGCTCGGTAATGGCGTTCAGGAACTTCACCGAGGCCATCTCGAGGCTGTCGATCAGCTCCGTGGTCTTGGTCTGCAGGACCGCGTGGACGAGCAGGAGCGGCACCGCCGTCATCAGGCCGAAGGCGGTGCAGTTCATCGCTACCGAGATGCTCGCCGACAGCAGGTTGGCCTTCTGCGCCGGATCGATGGTCGCGACCGCCGCGAAGGCGCGGATGAGGCCCATGACCGTGCCCAGGAGCCCCAGGAGAGTCGCGAGGTTGGCGAAGGTAGCGATGTAGTGCGTGCGCTTCTCGAGGCGCGGCACGACCTCCATCATGCTCTCCTCCATCGCCTTCTCGATGTCATCGCGCCGGCGGGCCGACTGGATGCGCGCCAGACCGTAGTCGAGGATGTGGCCGATCAGCGAGTCGGACTTCGGACGTGACCTGCACCACCTGGCGGAAGTTGCCCTGCGCGAGCAGCGGCACGATCTCGTTCCATGATGCTGCGGTTGCGCGCCGCCATGTAGGTCAGGTAGATGTAGCGCTCGAACGCGATTGCCGCGCCGACCACGAGCACGACGGCGATCGGGTACATGAAGTCCCCGCCGCCCTGAAAGAATCTAACGATCAAGCTCCACAGACCCATGATGACACTCCGCTTGAAACCCGCCTCGAGGTCCGGCCGGTTGTCGGCCTGGACCCGCCCAAACTGACTGACGGCACCCGAAAAAGCTGCGATGCCGCTCCCACTTTCATTGGCTGCAAGTGGCCTGCGGCCCTTTCAGCAGACACAGGCCTTCGCCATGTCCGGGGCGCGGGCAAAAAGCGTGGTTTTTGCCCGCTAACTCGAGAATCGGCGTCAGTGGCTGTCGCCAACTGGCGCCACTCGGGCCGCCGCCGCGTCGAGCTGCCCGTAATACCGGATCTGGCGCTGAAACACCCCGCGGTCCACCGGTTGCAGCACATCGTCCAGCAGGCTGTCCGTGGGCTTGATCACACCGCCCGCGCCCAGCGAGTCCTTCCACGGCACGATGACCATCACCTTGGGCAGCTCTTTGTTGCCTGTGATGTCGGTCGCACCCAGGGCGACGCCCGCCGGGGTGCTTCCCGGCACACTCGCATGCGCAGCCGCCGCCACGCGCGCCGCCCGCTTATGTCCGCGTTGCACCGGGTGAGCCGCCTTTGGCTGGTGCGCGGACGCCGCGGGCGTTTGTGTGGGCGCCGATGGCGTCGCGACCGACTGCGCCTGGACGTGGGGCGCAATCGCCAGCAGAGCGCCCAGCAGGAGCGGTATTGACGGGCGCATGTCAGTTCCTGGCCTGTGGTTGCGGCGTCGCAGCGGCCGTGGCCGGTGCGGGTGACTGGGCGCTCACGCCCGCTGCGGTTGCCGGGTGCTCGCTTGCGGCGGGCTCCTTGATACCGGTGCGGTGCTGCAGCTCTGCGATCCACATGGCGACCGGCTTGTCCTGACCGGCAAGCTTGCGATAGTGCTGCAAGTCCCCGAGCGCGGCCGCCGGCTGGTCGAGATAGAGATCGCGCAGCACGCCTCGGTCGCGATAGGCGGGCGCGTAGGTGGGATCCGCGGCGATCGCACGCGCGTAGGATTGCGCCGCGTCCTGAAACTTGCCGCCGAGGCGCTGCGTGACGCCGAGCTCGGTCCACGCGAGCGCGCTGTGCGGGTCGCGCACAACTGCCTGCTGCAAGACGTGCGCCGCGGCATCGAGGTCACCGCTCTTGCGATAGAGGATCCCGAGGTTCACGAGCGGCGTGCTGAACTGCGGGTACTGGCGGGCGAGGCTTGCGAGCTGTGCCTGCGCCGCGCCGTCATTGCCGGCGTGAGCCAGCGCCAGCGCCTGGTCGAATTCCTCCTGCGCCGCGGCGGGTATCGGCGGCGGACCCGGCTTGGCCGCAGCCGTCTGCGCGACGGCAGTCGCCGCGCGCGCGGGCTGCGCCGCCCGCTTCGGAGTGACGGAGCACGCCGACACGGCGACCAGCAGGGTCGCGCCGAAGAGGATCTCAATTGAGCGTCGTGACCACATCTGACATCAGCTCCGTCTTGCCATAGCGCGCCGGATCCAACTGCGCCAGCGCAGTGAAGCTCCGGCGCACCCACTGGTCGTATACGCCCTGGCTCGCCCGTGCCGCGTTCAGGCCGTACACCTTGATGGCCTGCTCCTCGAAGGGGAACACCTGGTCCTCGAGCAGGGAGTTGTATTCATCGAGCTCTTCGGCGGTCATGTGGCGCGGCCGCTCGGAGGCGAGCACATCTTGCGCCAGCGTCTGGTAGAGGCCCGCCATCTCGTAAGTCGCCGCCGTGGTGACCTCGGCGACGCCATATGCAGCCGCCAGCCGGTAGGCCGCCATGGCACGCTGCATCGCTCTGCGCTTGGCCTTCAGCGTCCGCACCAGCGGCAGAGTCAGGCGTATGGCGCGAAACTCGTCGCGTGGCTCCGCGGCAAGCACCAATTGCGCCTTCGCGGCAAGATAGTGTGTCCGCGGCGTGCGCTGTGTACCGGCTTCCGCGTCCGCCCTGACGATTTCCCGATACCAGCGGTCGCGGCCGGACAGGTCGCCGCCCTTGACGGCATAGTCGGCCAGCCGCTGACGCTCTTCCTCCGCATCCGTGATGGGTGTTGGGTACTGGGCGATGAGCTTCTCGAGCACCGTCGTCGCCCGGGGAATGTCGTTCGCCCGTGCATAGAGATCAGCCGCCCGGCGCAACGCCTCCTTCCTGACGGCCAGTGTCTGCGCCGGCTCCGCGGCGATCGTCTCGAACTGCTGGGCCGCCTGCATGGGCTGGTTGGCGCCGGCAAAAGCCACCGCCAGCTTGGCGTCGACATCGGCCGCGAGGGAATGGTGCGGGAATCGGGCGCGAAAGTCCTGCAGCACCTGGACCGCTCGGCTCCACTCCTGCAGCCGGATGAGCTCGGCGGAGGCGTCGTAGAGCGCAGTCGCACATATGGTCGAGCTGGGCGCAACCTGCTCGACGCGGAGGAAGTCCTGAACGGCTCCGTCGCCATCACCGGCCTGCCGCTTCGCAGCGCCCTGCCGGTACACGGACGCGGCGATGCGCTCCGTGAGGTCGGCGCTCATCTTCGGGTCGGAAGCGACGAGCTGGCGTGCCTGGATGTAAGCAGGCTCCGCCGCTGCGAACTTGCCCTGGTTGTAGTCCGCCTCACCGACGATGGTCCAGGCTATGCGCCGCTTCGCCTCGTCGGCCGGAGGCTTGCGCGCCAGCAGTATGCCGGCGATCTGCACCGCCCGCGGCAGGTCGCCCGCGGCAAACACCGCCTCATCGGCGCGTGTCAGCACGCCGGCGCTGTCCGGATGATCCGGATACGCCTGCGCGAATTTGACGCCGGAATCGATTGCGCGCCGCTTCAGGGTCGTCAGCGCGCTGCCACTCAGTCCGGATTCGGCCTTCTGGTATGCCGTCAACGCAGCGTAACCCGCGCTCTCCGATTGCGGGTTGCGCGGGTAGTTGTACGCCGTGTGCTCGTACTCCGTCGCTGCCGCGGCGTAGTTCTGCGCGGCAAACAACGCGTCCGCAAGCCGGTGATTCAGTTCCACCGCATCGGGCGCCGCCGGGAACGAGTCGAGATACTGCCGATACCATCGCGCCGCCTCTGCGTAATCACGAACATCGTGAGTGTGCTGGGCCATCGCATGGTCATAGGTCGCCACGTCCCTGAGGTCGGTCTCGAGCTCCGCAACGACTTCGGGGTGATCCGCCCGCGCATGTGTGCGCCAGTAAGCAGTACCGAATCCATAGTGCACGACATAGTCCCGCTTCGCCTGGAAGACGAGCTGGCTGAACCCTCCCTTGGAATAGGCCCGGATGGCTCGGGCCGCGAGGTCCGGAGCGGCGTCGGATTGCGGATTGCTGTCGACGTAGGACAGGTAAGTCGCAGCGGCATCCTGATAACGCTGCTTGGAGACGTAAAGATCGCCCAGCCTGGAATAGAGCAGCGAGTCGTAAGGCCGGGCGCCGTAATGACCCACGAAGCGATCGATCGACCGTGCGCCGGAGTCCTCGGAGAACGTGATGCTCATGACGCGCAGCGAGTCCTCGACCAGCTCGCGATCCGCGCGCCGCAAGTCAGTCAGCGGGCGGACGCGGCCGTCCAACCCCAGCAACTCGATGTCGAGCAGCTTTGCGAATACCGGCAGGCTGTCCTCCGGCATGGCTTCCTTATAGAGCGACCATCCGCCCTTGTAGAGGCTCTGCACGTAATACGGCGACGACGCGCCGCGGGCGATCACCGCCGCATAAGCCTGCTGCGCCTCGGGGTAGCGGCGGGCCGAGAAGAGCAGCTCGCCGCGCCGGAACTGCACCTCGTCGAGGTCAGCGGAATCGGGATAGCGCTGCACGATGAGGTCGAGCGTGTGCAGCGCCTGATCCGGCTGGCCCGTGGTGTCATAGGCCCGCGCGAGCTGATAGAGCACTTCGTCGTTGCGCGTGTAGTTGGGGTAAACGGCAAGCAGGGTCGTATAGAGCTTGATCGCCTCGGCGCCGTGCACGTCGATCGAAGAGAGCTCGCTCTCCATGCGCTGCAGGTCCCCGGCGTCGAGGTTGAGGTCCCCCAGCCGGCGCAGCGCCTCGGCCCGCAGCCCGGGATCGGTGGCCTGCAGCGCGAGGAACTTGCGATAGCTCGCCATCGCACTCGAGTCGGTGGCACTGACCGCGCCTGCCGTCACGACCTGGGCGGGATGGGACTCGAGATCCTGAATGGTCGGCGGATTGGCGGGATCGCTTCCCCGCGGCTCGGCAACCGGACACAGCGCCAGGCAGGCGGTCACCACTCCGAGCAGGGCGAGTATCGGGCGGGCGGATCTCACGGCCGTGATCCTCCAGGCGAGGCACCCGGCCCCGGGACGAGCGCCGACGCCTTGCTATTGCCGCCGGTGTGAGCCGCCTGGTCGTATAGGGTCGCAACTGCGAACTGCGCCTGGACCCGGTAGCCCTGCAACCGCTCCTTCTGCTGCTCGAGGTCGGCTACGGCCAGCTCGGCCAGAGCGTGGCTCTGAGCGGTCTCGGCCGCCGCGAGCCGCATCTGCAGTGCGCCGACGCGCTGCTGCAGGGCGCTCACCCGTTCCGCGAAGCCACCGGTCTCGACCGGCAGCGCCTGACGTCCGGTCTCGAGCTGACTCCACCGCTGTTGTGCCCGTGCCAACGCGACATCCAGGGTCCGCAGCTCCTTGCGCTCGCTCCACAAGCGCGCCGCGAACTCCTGGTCCATCTGATAGAGCAACACTCCACGGACCATGGCCAGGCGCTCGCGCAGCCTGGCGTAAGCCGGCGTGTCAGGATCGTGGGCGAGCATCGCCTGATCACGCTGCACGCGCGCCCATAGCGCCGCCTGATCCGGTGGCGCGAGCGCCGCCACATCACGGGTGGACGCCACCTGCTCGAGGCGGGCCGCAAGCGCGACGCGATTCTTTTGCAGACTCGCCAGCGTGCCGGACGTCAGCAGCCCGTCGACCTTGGGAAGGCGCTCGGCGAGGGCGCGGCGCCGCGCCGCAATCATCTCCTGGAAGGCGTCCATGCTCGTCGACCATTGTCCGAGCATGCGCCCCATGAGCTTCAGATCGCGATAGTTCCTCAGCCCTTCCTGGAAGCCGGAACCGGCGAACACCGCATACAGATAGTGTGACTCCGGATCGTCCGGAACGTTGCCGAGCTGCCAGAACCAGCCGTAGCCGAGCCGGTCCGGCAGCGCATCATCATCCAGCGGGTCGTTGCCGACGTCGCCGGATTCAGCGGCATCGCTCTCGTGGGCGAGGAGCTCGGTGAGAAGGCTGCCGCCGCGGATGCGAGCGATGGCGCCGTCGATCCGGTCCGACTCCTGATCGTACGACTGCAACGCTGTCCGGTAGTACTGCGCCGCCTGCCCGGGCGCTTTCAGCTCGACGAAGGCATATGGCACGGTGAGATCGGCCTCCTGGACCGATGGGTCCGACGCACCGCGGGACTGGAGCGCCAGCCACGGAGTGAGCGCAGCGCGGTAATTACCGTCTGCCGCCTCCGCCCACCCGGCGGCGAGCAGCGCTTCGCTGGAGAAAGGTCCGTCGAGCCGCACGCGATCGAGCGCCTCTCGCGCCAGGGCCGGATGTTTGGCCTGCATGTAGGCGAGGCCCAGCGCCAGATTGGCGCGGTCCTTGAGTGCCAGCATCTCCGGGGCGAGCGCATACATGGTGCCGACGGAGGTGAGGACGGGCGCCGCTTCGGCCAACCTGTCCTGACGCACCAGCGCTATGCCGAGGTTGAGTCGGGCGTACGCTGTCCACCCCTGTTGCGAGTCGCGCCAATTCGCGAGCAACCGGGCGGCCCGATCGAAGCGGCCTTCACGCATCCATACGTTGGCGAGCAGCAGCTCCTTCTGCGACTCGAGCTGCGGCGACATCCGCTCGCTGATGCGGGTCAGATCCCGCTCCGCCTCGCCATACTGTCCGCGGGCATAGAGCATCTGGCCGAGGTAGAGCCAGGCGCGATCGCGCACGCCCGTGGGCACATCGGTGGTCAGCAGCTCTTCGAATGATCGGTCCGCCCGCTGATACATCCCGAGCGACAGATAGAGCCCGGCGAGCAACAGCTGCGCGTCGGCTGCGTGGTGCGGCAGTTTCTGCCAGTGGTCGTAGGCCAGGAGCCGCGTCGCCGCCTGGAAGTCCTTGCCCTGGTAGTAATAGAAGAGCACGTCGCCGTACGGCAGATCCTGGATGCGCACCTCGGGAAGCGCCTCCGGGTCGTGCACGCGTGCCGCAGCAGGCGCCGCTGCGGCGAGCAGCGTCACGGCGGCGAGGACGCACAGGCACGCCGGGCGGACCAAGCGTTACTCCCAGTCCTTGATCCGGAATTGCGGCTGGAGCTTGCTTTGTTCGTCGGTGATCGTGAGCTCGAGGTATTTGGCGCCGATGTCCTTCTGGAAGTCGAGGGTGGCGCCGCGCGTGTAGTCGAGGTCGTGCGGTCCCTTGCCGGTGAAGAAGGCCACGAGCTCGTGCTTGCCGACTTTGAGGTTGCCGACGTAGAGCCGCTGCACCCCGCCCTGTACCAGCGCGTGAGTCTCCCTGGGAGTGTACAGGTAGTTGGCAACCTCCTTGCCGTCGATCTTGAGTTGCACCGCGTCCAGGGCGAAGAACGTACCCGCATCCATGGAGACGAACACGGCCACCTGGGTGTTGGCCGGGTAGAGCAGCTCCTGCTCGAGCACGAAGAGATCGCGGTTGAGGTCGAGGACGTCGCTTTTCAGCGACTGCACCTGCTCATCCACACCACCGCCCGCGGGCCGGGCAGCAGCGGGTGGCGGCGAGGCGGCCGGAGCGGCGGTCTGTGCGTGGGCGGTACCGGCAGTCGCCTGCAGGGCCAAAACCCCGGCGAGCAACGCGATTCTGACGGTCAAACACCTGCCGGCCAGCCGGCGTGCGAGGAGCGACGGGACATCGGGCATGGTTGCGGTCCGTTCATTCGGCCAGGAGCGTGCGCAGCTCATCCTCGCAGGCTCGGCGGCTCGTTTCATTGAAGTCGCGCACTACCTGACGAATTTTTCCGTCGCGATCGATCAACACGGTCAGCGGCAGATCGTCGACGTCATACATCCGGGCGACGGTCTTGGCCGGGTCGAGCAGCAGCGGAAATGTGACATGCGTCCCGCGCGCGAAGCGCAGTGCCGCCACCTGGTCGTCGGAGACCTCCACGCCATAGACGCGCAGGCCCTGGGCCCGGTAGCTGCTGAAATCCCGCTCCAGGGCCAGGAGCTGGGCCCGGCAGGCATCACAGTCGCTGCCCCAGAACGAGACCACGACGACCTGGCCGATGTGCTCAGACAGCCGCACGTTGGGTCCGGTCACGGCCCGGAGGGCGAAATCCGGCGCCACGACACCCGGTACGGCGTGAAACCGGGCCGCCGGGGCCGGCAGGGTCCAGACGACAGCCAGCGCGGCGATCAGCGCGCGCCCGCGGCGCGAGCGCCCCGTGTTGTCGCTGACCCGGCATCTCAAACGATCGCGGGGAACGCAATGAGGCCGGCCTGGTCGCTCGGGGAGCCGAGCCCCTGCTGCGGGAAGAGCGTGCTGAACTGGCCCTCCACGCCCTGCAGCGCCATGTAGTTGAGGACCACCATCTCCACCAGCTGCTCGACCGAGTTCGCGCCCGGGCTCGAAGTGCTCACGACCGCGCCGTCGGAGCTGAAGTAGCCGATCTGCTGGCTGGCCGCTCCGTTGAGCGGTTGCGGCCGGCCCTTCGGGCTGTAGACGAGGAAGAATGTGGACGCGACCGCCGAGGAGTCGCCCTGCCAGGCGAGCTTGTCGCGGCCCGCCGCGCGTCGTGTCGACCATGCTGCTCGAGGTGAGCGAGCCGTCGCTGATCACGTAGATCATGACGGGCTTGCCGAGACGCTGCCGCGTACTCGAGCACGGCGCCGATCATCTGCCCCGCCTGGAAGTTGCGTGTCTCACCGGTCGCACGCGTGTTGTCGTGATAGTCGAAGCCGCCGAGCGTGATGGTGCCGGCGCCCGCGTAGCCGTTTATCACCAGCTTCATGATCGAGGCGGTCATGGCGACGTCGGAGTCGCTGAACTGCGCGGCAGTGAAGATCGGCGAGCCGCCGCCGATGATGTGCGTGGTCCTGCGTGGGATCGAGATCCGACGGATTGCCGAACGTCCGCCGCGTTGTCGCGGCCTTCACGTAGCTGCAGCGCACCTGGTTCTTGAGGGTCCCATCGTCCGCCACTGCGTCGGGTCGGCGCTCGTGTAGAGCTGCACGCCGGGCGTGCCGCCGATCGGCTCGGTGAGAACCCCCGTGAAGTCGGCTGTCCGGGGTCGGTAGCGCTCGGAGTGTAGAGCGCGGTGCCGGCGCTGATGCGCTCCTGCGACTCCTGCACGCGCCACGGAGAGCGCCGTGGCGCTCGCGCCGCCCGAGCTCACCAGACCGACGGCATCGGCTCGGCTGATCGATGGTCGCTCGGCTGCAGCGCCGAGTTGATGGCAACGCCGCCGAGATTGGGCGGCGCGCCGGAATTGCCGCCCGAGACCGTAGGCTCGGTGCCGACGAGCGTCAACAGCGAGCCGTTGGCGCCCACCGTCGCGATGCCGTACATGGGGTTGTGCGGATTGATGTCGGTGTCGTTCTCGCGACATCGCCGGGAACACCGCGCCGTTGATGCTGGCGGCCGTGGCGGCTGCTGGCCACGGACATGATGCCGCGCAGGATCGCGCCATCCGAGTGCCACAGGAGGCCGAGCGCACTGCTGATGAAGCCGGCTGCGGCTCGGCACCATGTTGCCCGGAACGCCCATCTTGCCGTAGCCCGCCGTCGGAGAGGAAATTCGCCTGGCCGCCCTGGACGCCGACGATGACCTCGGAGCCGACGAGATTCGCGCCGCCGGCGAGGTCGAAGCAGATGAACGGTATCTTGCCGGCGCCCTGGCGGACATTGCACTGGCTCTGCTGGCAGCAGTGCCTGGATGTCACTGTCGAGGGGGATGGTCTGCCCGCGCGCATTGCCGGGCTTGAGCAGCGCCGCCAGCCATGCCGGGCGCCATGACCATGCCCGTGGCGCCCATCAGGCCCGCGGCCAGAAGCTCGCGGCGCGTGACCGGGCGCCTGTGGTTCGCGTGCAGGATCGGCTCGCGCAGGGCGTGCGGGCGGGGGGGCTTCTTTCGGATGAACATGGCGGATGATCTCCTCGTGCCCCGTTACTTCAGGGTGAGAGCGGCGCTGCCGAGCGCCGCCTGGCAGGCCGCACTCGGTAGCCGTGGCCACGGTCGCGGAGCCGCGTCAGGGACGGGATCCGGTCGAGCAGCGCGCTCGAGCTCGCTCTCGAGCGCCGTGGCATATGTCGGATCGACGGTGGTGCCGACGGCGAGCGAATTCACCAGCGGCGTGATCACCAGGTTCTGATTCGCGCTGGTACCGGAGGTGCCGAAGAACGACGCGGATGGGCTAGCCGAGGCTGGCGTCGAGCCCGGTGCCGAAGAATGCGTCGACGATACTGCTGGTTGTTCACGAGCTCGCTGCAGTAAGCGCCGGCAAGCTGCGAGATCGCCGTCTGCTCCGAGGCAGTGAAGGCGGTGATCTGCGGTACCGCCGGCATCGACTGCTCCACTGCGGTGTAGAGCGCCGCAACCACCGAGTCGCTGACCGGCACGCCGGTCGCCACCGACATTGCGGCGTTGACCTCGGCGAAGGTGTGCACGCCGAAATCCGGCTGCGGTGCATCGTTGGTCGCCGTCGGATTCGGCGGCACGGCCGGCTCGACGTATACGTGCGTCTGATTACCCAGCTGGTCGAACGACAGGAAGAACATGTCGCTCTTCATCCCGATGTCGACGCCGATCACCGAGCCGACGCTCGAGAGCAGCTGGCCGTTCGCGGCCGTGTAAGCCGAGCCGCCGATCGTGGTGCTCACGCGTCGAGAACGACTGTCCGACCGCCGGGATCGCGCCGTTGATGCCGATGCGGATGCCCGCGATCGGGATGTTGTTCGGCTGCGCGTTGGCGGTCGAGGCTGATGAACGTCGGATCGTAGAAGAGATAGCTGTAGTTGTCGTACTGCATGGCCGTCATCATGATGTACGACTGCGGGATACCTGACGATGCTGCTCACGTCGAACAGCAGGAAGTACTTCTGCCCGACGCCGGCGTTGAAGTTCTGCAGCACCTGCGCGGCGGTGAGCGCGCGGTCGTGGATGGCGAGGAAGCGGATCTCGCCCAGCCACTGCTTGTCACCCGTGGTCTCGTTGCCGAGCACCAGAGCGAAGGTGTTGTCCCAGTTGGCGAGCGAGCCGCCGCCGTTCGGGTCGACGTCACCGGTGAACTCGCCGTTGACGTACAGCTTCTGGCCATTGACCGGGATCGTAGGTGAGCACGACGTGCTGCAGCGCCGCCTGGGCGAAGGTGCCGTTGACGTGTGGTCAGAAGCGGCGTGCCGCCGTTGGTGTCCGTCTTGCTGCTGCGGGTCCAAGCCTCGTACTGCGAGGCATCCTGTCCCAGCGTGGCGTTGCGCGTCCGTGTCACTGCCCGAATAGCTCACGATGTTGGCGGCCGTCTGGGTCGACGTTGGCCGGCGAGGCCCACACCTCGATCGAGTACTCACCGGTCGTCTGCATCGAGGTTGGTGATCTTCTGGCTGGTGGTGGTCAGCGCCTGCGCGCGGCTGCCCTGCGCCGAAGATGACTCCCCAGGCCTGATCCCAGGTCGTGTTGCCCGAAACGGTCAGATCCGCCTCCGGGCTCACACCGCTGGTGTCGTACGCGACGCTGCCGGTGCCCTCCTTGAACTCGTATTTCGCGATGGTGTCGGCGTCGTAGCGGCTGCCGCCCGAAGCGATGATGCCCTGCTGGAGCATGAGCGCCTTCGAAACCACCAGCGTCGGGTCGACCGTGGTCACCGGAATCGTGTTGGCGTAGGCCGTGATGGCCGCCAGCATCTGCGCGGCGCTGCCCGGGCAATCCGGGGCGCCGCCCGCCGTTGTCGGCCAGCAGTGGTGCGACTCGTCCGCCAGGCGCTCGACGAAGCGCGAGGCGCCGGGAGCGCCCAGGTCGATCTACTGCTGCGCGTAAGAGTACGCCTGATTCGGATCGGAGCTCGCAAAATACGGCGACTGCGGCGTCGCGGAGTTGGGATCGTGGCACGCCGCGCAGAACACCCGCAGGACCGGCGACCAGAGCAGGGTCTGGAACTGAGTCGAGTCGGCCGGGAACTGCTTGGTGCCGCCCACCGACTGCTCGGGCGGGGGTATCAGCTGTATCTTCTCGGCGGCGCCGGCGCCGCCGCCGATCCAGTTGGTGATCCAGGTGAGCATCGTGTCGGCGCAGGCCTGCGCCGCAGCGACCCAGCAGTTGTGTCCGCTGCCGACCTGCAACACCAGCGTCGACTGGCCGGGTTCGCGAGGCATTGACCAGCGGCAGCGCGGCCTGGTAGGCCAGATTCACGTCATCGGAGCGCGCGAACTGCGGCGACTGTCCGCCCGCGTAGTGACAGCCGCCGCAGCGATCCGAGGAGCGGACGTTGTTCCACAGGCTGACCTGGAACGCCTGGACGTCCGTGGTCGCGGGCGCGGGGCCCGTGTAGTTGCTGCTTGCGGCAGTGGCCGTCGGCTGGTTTACGGTAGTGGCAGGACCGCTCGGTCCGCAGGCGGCGAGCGCCACGGAGAGCAGGAGGCCCATGGCCGCAGTCAGCCGCAGCGGGACCCGTGAAATGGTTTCGAGGCGCCTCATGGTGCTTACCCTCCGGAGTGCCGGCTCAAGAGCCCGCACAGGCGGCAGCCGACTGCTGGAACACCTGCTTCAGATCGTAATTGCTCTGTACGAACAGCGCCTGTGATGCTGCTGACCGTCGCCTGGTCGGCTGCTGCTCACCGGTGCGCGGATGCACACCGTCTGGAACACCTTCACCACCTGGCAGTTGGCGAATGCGGTGGTGTTCTCCAGCTCCTGGCCGAGGGACTCGGCGCCCTGGCCGCTGCCGGGCAGGCTCGTGTCCCAGCCGAGGTCGGCGTTGGGACCGGTGCGCCAGCGGTTCGACCAGCTGTCGTCGGGCGTCACGAAGCCCCAGGGGAAGTTCTGCGGGTTGTTCAGGTACTTCGGCTGCACCTGTCCGGGCGTGTACACCATCTGGTTGGTGGTGGTGTTGAAGTTGTAGTAGGCGAAAGCCTGCGCCATCGGATCCATGCCGCTGTGGCAGCCGACGCAGTTGTTCGAGGAAGACCCGGCTGTCGCCGCCCGGCGAGCGCGCCACGTCCTGGCGGACGCGGTCGGTCGGCCGCGTGGTGTCCATGACCGCTGCATGTCGTGGCAGAGATAGTTGATCATCGTGAAGCGGAACTGCGCGCGGTTGGTGCCGCTGATGAAGAAGGCGGCGGCGCCCGCCGCGCGTGGTCCATATGCCCGCGGTCGCCGCTGAGCCGGCGTGCCGTACACCGCCGGTCTGGGTGGTCTGCTGTCAGCGGCGGTCGAGAAGTCGACGCCGTTCGCCTCGGCCGTGGCGTAGTGATTGTTATTGGCCGCCGACGGCGCCGGCAGGCCCGGTGCGTTGACCGTGTAGAGGATGTCCGCCGACAGCACCGTGTTGAACGGAACGTCGTCGCGCACCATGCCGATCACCGTCGCCGTGTAGTCGTTGAACGGCGCGAACACGGACTGATTGCGGTTGGTCCAGGGATTGATGAATTCCTTCAGCGTGACGTCGTAGAAATCCGGCGCGTACTGCGGGTCGGTGGCGACCGTCGCCGCGGCGACGAGCCCCGCCTGTCCCGGCTGGCTGATGATGTCGGTCGCCATCTTCTGCAGCACCGCGGCGGACGGCGGCACCCCGGCCAGACGCTCGTAGATGCGCCGCGCCTGCTCGTAAGGCCCCGCGAAAACGGGAGGCGCGGCTTGCGCCGCCAACAGTGCGAAGACGCACGCGCCGCATGTGGCGCGCTGCGCGAGACCGTCGCGCCGACGTCGATTTTTCGATCGCTGCTTCATGGCACCCGTCACTCCCAAATGCCGCTGCACGACGGGCACTATACAGGCTGCAAAAAATCGAAACCAACGTCGCCGGGGACAGACAAGCCTGCTGTTTGATGTCACTTTCAAACCATCTCCGTCCACCTCTGTCGCCGTCCACGCTGTTGCTGCGCCGGCACGCGTCAAAGTGCGAGTCGGTTCACGGCGGCGCACTGACATAAGAGGGCCTACTAGCGACGCTCGGATCCGCGACCTGCCGGAAGCGTGACGGGATCGACACGGCCGTAATGACGACCGCGGCGCGCCATCAGGTTATGTTACGTTCGCTCGTGACCGGAGTGGGCGCGAGGGGTCCGTCCGGAGTGATTCGCATGAGCTTGCAGCGCGAAATCGTGACGCCGTTCACACAAAGACCGCGACTCCGGGCGCCGGGCGGCGGCGCCGTGGTGGCGCTCGCCCTGTGCCTCGCCCTGACCCTCGGCGGCTGCGGCGGCGGCGGTGGCGGCAGCGTCAATATCGCCAACAGCCAGGGGTCCGACCCCGGCACCGTCGATTACCCGATCTTCTACGTCAAGCGCACGGTTCCCATGACCGCGGAAGGCGCCGTGCAGCAGGACGACCTGCGCATGATGCGTGTCGCCTTTCCGTCGGCGAATCTTTACATGCGCGCCGCCGCTGCACCGACGCACCGGAGACGAACATCACGGCGCGCATCACCGCGCGGCGCTGACTACGATGTCAAGGATGTGGATGTGTCGCCGGACGGCACCAAGGTCGTGTTCGCCATGCGCGGCCCGCTTACGCCGAACATGAATCCGGCGAAAGCCGCCCTCCTGGCGCATCTGCGAGTACACCATCGCGACCAATACGCTGGCGCCGTGATCGACCCTTCGGCCGACACCGCTCCCGATACCGTCAACGACGTCTCGCCGCACTACCTGCCCGACGGCCGCATCGTGTTCTCGACGACGCGCCAGAGAAAGTCGCAGGCCGTGCTGCTCAATGAGGGCAAGCCGCAGTTCATCGCCGACGACGAAGCACGCACCGAGCCGGCCTTCGTGCTGGAGGTGATGAACCCGGACGGCACCACGATCCACCAGATCGCCTTCAACCAGAGCCACGATCGCGACGCCACGGTGCTGGCGAACGGCCGCGTGCTCTTCACACGCTGGAACCACACGCCGGGCAAGGACCAGATGGACCTGTACACCATCAATCCGGACGGCACCGACCTCGAGCTGTACTACGGCGCCAACAGTCACATGACCGGCACCAACGCACGGCGTCATCGAGTTCTCCCATCCGCGCGAGATGCAGAATGGCGACATCCTGGTGATCGCGCGGGATATACCGACGTCGACTTCGGCGGCCAGCTCGAGATCATCGACGGCAACCACTACGTCGAGAACACGCAGCCGCTGCTTGCATACGCCAGCCTCACCGGACCGGCACAGACGCCTGCCACGGCGAACCAGGTGAGCACGATCCCGGGCCCCTCCCCGGGCGGCCGATTCAACTCCGCGTGGCCGCTTTGGGATGGCACGGGACGCATCCTGGTGAGCTGGACGCAGTGCCGGCTGCTCGACAATGCCACCAACCGGCGAGCGTCGTGCCCTGCACCACGCAGGCGACTGCAGCAGCCCGACGCGCAGGCGGGACCGCCGCTCTACAGCGTGTGGATGTTCGATCCCGCCCGGAACACCTTCACTCCGATCATTCAGCCGGTCGAGGGCGTGATGATCACGGACGTCGCGGCCGCCCAGCCCCGCACGATGCCGACCATCATCCCGCCCATCACCCCGGATCCCGAGCTGCGGGGCGCAGGCGTGGGCGAGATCGACATCAAGAGCGTCTATGACTTCGATGGCGTCGACACCGCGCCCGGCGGCATCGTCGCTCTCTCGAGCGGCGCCACGCCGGCCGCTCAGCGGCCGGCGCGCTTCGTCCGCCTGGACAAGGCGGTCTCGATCCCGGACAAGACGGTCGTCAATCTCGCGCAGGAGGCCTTCGGCGCGTCCGACTACATGCGCGAGATCATGGGCTACGCGCCCGTGGAGCCCGACGGCTCGGTGCGCATCCAGGTCCCGGCCGATGTCGCCTTCGAGATCAACATCCTGGATGCCAACGGGCGGCGGCTGCCGGGCTTCCCCGAGCACAGCGACTGGCTGCAGGTCAGGCCGGGCGAGGTGGTCAAGTGCAACGGCTGCCATACGCCTGCCACCCAGGCCAAGCCCTATTCGCACGGCCGCGACGGCCTGTTCCCTGCGGCCTATGCCGGAGCGCGCGGGTGGCGCGCCGTTTGCCGACAGCGTCGCGACTTATCTGCCCACGGCCGGACAAGACCATGGCCGAGGCGCGCGCGGCCGTAGCTGTCTGGGAAGCGACCTGACGACGGCGCAGTGCAGCATGATGCCGAGCATCGATGTCTTCTACACGGATGTCTGGACCAACACGGCGATGGGCCTGACGGCGAATCCGCCATTGCTTATCAGTACTCCGCGATGCCGTCCCCCGAGATCGCGCCGATTCCGACGGCCACCCCGGGGTGCGAGAGCGCCTGGGCCTCGAACTGTCGCATCGTCATCAACTATCCCGAGCACATCCAGCCGCTCTGGGACCCAGACCCGGACGGACTCGGCCGGCGAACCACACCTGCACCCAGGGTGGCTGCCACAGCCCGACGAATGCGGCCGGCGCCGCCGCGCAGCCCGCCGGCAACCTCGATCTGACGAACACCGCCTCCAACACCGATGCGGACGAGCTGGTTTCCTACGTCGATCTGCTCTTTCCTCACAACGTGCCCGGACCGCCCGACGTCAACGGCAACCCGACGACCATTTCCGTGGGGCCGTTCCTGGATGCCGGCAGCGCCAATGGTCCCGAATCGAGCGCCTCCCTGGCGCTGTTCGCGCCCAACAGCGGCAACAGCATCCACGCGGGGATCCTGTCGCCGGCCGAGCTGCGCCTGATCTCCGAGTGGCTCGATATCGGCGCGCAGTACTTCAACAACCCGTTCGACCCGAACGTGCCGAACAATTAGGACCCGCTTGCGCAGCACCGCCACCGCTCTGCTCCTGCTGCTCGCCGTGCTCATGGCGCCCGCCGTGTGCAGCGCGCACCTGTTCGCGCGCCACGCGCGCCGTTACCTGCAGGTGTTCGTCAAGACCGCCGTATCTCGAGCTGCATACCGGGCCCGGGCGCGGCTATCCGGTATTCCACGTCGTGCCGCGAGGAGACAGCGTCGATCGTGCTCTTCCGCCGCACGCAACTGGTTCAAGGTGCGCACCGAGCGCGGCGTCGAGGGCTGGGCGTCGGAGGACGACATGCTGCAGACGGTGCTCGCCGACGGCGAGCCGCTGCCGTTACGACCTGGCGATCGCGCCGGCTTTACCTCGCATCGCTTCGAGATGGGCATCTTCGCCGGCGACTACGGCGGCGCGAACTACGTCTCCGCCTATACTTCGCTGTCGTTCAACTCGCAGCTGGCCGTCGAGGCGGCCGTCGGCCAGTTCCTCGGCCGCTACTCCAACGGCGTGACCGCCGACATCGGCCTCACGCACGTGCTCATGCCCGAATGGCGCTGGTCGCCCTTCCTGATGCTCGGCATCGGCGTGGTGCACATCGAGCCGAAGGCGACGCTGGTGCAGCCCCGGACCGCACCGAGCAGACGGCGTACGTGGGCGGCGGCATCCGCTACTACCTCACGCGGCGCTTCTTCCTGCGCGCCGAATACAAGACTCATGTCGTGTTCACGAAGCGGAATCGAAATCGAGGGAGGACGAATGGAAACTCGGGTTCGCGTTCTTCTTCTGACGGCAGCGCTCTGCGCTGCCGCTGTTGCCCGGCTGCGCCACGGTGCATCACTGGCGCGAGCACCGTGCCGAGGTGCGGGCAGCCAAGGAAGAGGCGCGCGCCGAGGCTGCACAGGCGAGCCCATCGGCGGGCAGCGACAGTGTCCCGCCCGGCGTGATCCAACCGCAGGTCGAGCGGCGAAAGATCGACGGTGCCGAAGATCCGCAGCTCGAATATCGAGCTCGGCGCGCATTACGGCGTGCTGTCGATCGAGGACTTCGGCACCCATCCCGTCGTACGGCCTCGACCTCGCCTATCACATGACCGAAGACCTCTTCTTCCAGGCCGAGGCGGGCCGCTCCACCGGCGGGCTCACCAGCTTCGAGACGCTGAGCGGCAGCCTCCACCTGCTTACGGAAGCTGAGAGGCAGCTTCACGTATTACGATCTCGCACTCGGCTACAACTTCCTCCCGGGCGAGGCCTTCTTCGGTCGCAGCCGCGCCATGACGAGCTCCTTTTATCTTCTCGGCGGCGTCGGGCGCCACCGATTTCGCCGGTGACACGAAGTTCACGGTGAACTTCGGCGCCGGCTACCGGGTGCTGCCGCTCGACTGGATGGCGGTTCACGTGCGGCTTCGAGGATCACGTGTTCAGCACGGACCTGCTGGGTACCGACAAGCTCACCAACAACCTCGAGGCAGGTCTCGGCATCGACCGTGTTCTTTTGAGGATCGGAGGATACGTCATGAGGAATCGTATCGCGGCGCTGGCCGCCACCCTGATGCTCGCGCTGCCGGCTTGGGCCGGAGCCGGCGACGTGCCGGCCCCAGTTTCACCCTGCAGTCCGCTCGACGGCAAGACGTGACCCTGGCGCAGTACAAGGGCCAGGTGGTGATGATCAATTTCTGGGCGAGCTGGTGCGGCCCGTGCCGCCAGGAGATGCCGCTGCTCGACGACATCTACAAAAAGTACAAGAAGCTGGGCTTCACCCTGCTCGGCGTGAACGTCGAGCCGGACTCGAGCAGCCGCCAACGACTGGCTGAAGGAGACGCCGGTGAGCTTTCCGATTCTCTACGACCCGAAGAGCAAGGTGAGTCAGCTCTATCGACGTGCAGGCCATGCCGAGCACGGTGATCATCGACCGCCAGGGCATCGTGCGCTACGTGCACAACGGCTACAAGCCGGGTGACGAGAACCAGTACCTGAACAGCATCCGGTCCCTGATCGTGCAGTAGACCGACGCGATGCGTATTTCATATCGTCGGCTCATCCGTGCTTCGCATGGCGGCACGTGGCGGCAGCGCTGCTGGTCGCGACCGCGGCGTGCTGCACCGATCGAGCCGTGGGTGAAGCCGTACGAGCGCGAGCACCTCGCCGATCCGATCATGTCCCTCGACCGGAACCCGATCTCGAGCACCTACCTCGACCACGTGTTCGAGACCCGCGAGGGCGCGCGCGGCGCGACGGGCGCGCGTCGGCGGCGGCTGCGGATGCAACTGAGGTCGACACGTCGCGGGGGGGCTCCAGCCGCCTCGTCTGGCTGGCGCATTCGCGCCGCGGCGGCACTTTTGCTGGCCGGCGTTACGGCCCTGGCCGGCGTGCTGCCGGAAGACCGCGCCGACGTGATGTATCACCGCTACGAGGGCGGCGGCATCACCGTCCAGGGCCCCTCGGTCCTGGTCCGCAAGAAACTCGGCGATCACTTCGCCGTCAACGCGCAGTACTACGAGGACATGATCTCGAGCGCCTCGATCGACGTGATGCTGTCCGCAAGCCCCTACAAGGAGACGCGCAAGCAAAAGAGCGCGGGCGCCGAGTATCTGCACGGCAAGACGACCTACAGCGTCGGCTTCATCAACAGCCGGAGCCCGACTACAAGGCCAACACGCTCGTTCTACTCGATCAGCCAGGACATGTTCGGCGACCTCACCACCGTCACGCTCAGCTACAGGCGCGGCTGGGACCAGATATTCCGCGACATCAAGGTGAACGGCACGATCATCAACGACCCGACGTTCCACCAGCGGGCCGATCACCGGGTTTACGGCGTCAACATCAGCCAGATCCTGACGCGCAGCCTCATCGGCACGCTCAACTATCAGTTCTCCACCGACCAGGGCTATCTCGCGAGCCCGTACCGGTTAGATCCGTTACGTCGATCCGAACAATCCGGTCGGCTACACGCTCGCCACCCAGGTCTATCCCAACACCCGCACCATGGATGCCGCCTCGGTGTCGCTGAAGTACTACCTGCCGTATCGGGCGGCGCTCACCGCGCAAGTACCGCTTCTTCACCGACACCTGGGGCATCGTCGCGCACACGCTCCAGTTCGGATTACGTGCAGCCGGTCTGGCGGCATTGGACGCTGGACACCAATGTCCGCTACTACACCCAGGGCGCGGCCAGCTTCTACAGCGACCTGTTCCCGCACGCCAACTACCCCAACTACATGGCGCGCGACCGCGAGCTGGCGGACTTCCACAGCATCACGCTCGGCGCCGAGGCGTCGTACGCCTTCTCGATCCCGCGCCTCACGTGGATACAGAGGAGCATCGCGACGCTGAGCTTCAATCGCATGATGATCCACTACCTCGATTATCGGGACGCGCTGTACTCGAAGTACGATCCCGGCGTGTTCAAAGCCGGCGCGGAGCCGCTCTACACGCTGAATGCCAATGTCATTCAGGCGTACGTGTCGATCTGGTACTGAACGCAAGCTGAATGCAGCGCTGGCGGCGCCGCAAGCCGCTCGTCGGCGCCGACTCCCTCCAGCATGTCGATCTGCGGTAAGCTGCACGTAGTGCTTGCCGCCGGCTCCGGCTTGTCGGTACCCGGCGACGGCATGGGGGAACTCAGGCATGCATATCCGTACTCGCTTATTCACCACTCTCGCTGGCGTCGCGCTCGCGTTCACGGCCGTTGCCGCGCACGCGCAGGCGCTGGAGGAAGGACGCCTCCTCCTCGCGACGCAGACGCTCAACGACATCCGCGATGCACGCGATCAGGGCATTCCCGACCGGCTGCTCCAGCGCGCTTACGGCATCGCGGTCATTCCCGATTTCACCAAAGTCGCCTTCTTCCTCGGTGGCTCGCGCGGGCACGGCGCGCTCGTCGTCAGGGACCGCACCGGCCACTTCACCGGTCCCATCTTCGTGACACTGACGGGCGGCAGCTTCGGCTTTCAATGGGGCGTGCAGAAGACTGACCTCGTGCTGGTCTTCACCTCCAGGAAAGGCATCGAGGGCATCACCGGTGGCAAGCTGACCTTGGGCGGTGACGTCTCCGTGGCAGCGGGACCGGTGGGCCGCCAGGCGTCCGCCGCGACCGATCAGGCCTTCAACGCCGGCGTCTACTCGTACTCACAGACTCGCGGCATCTTCGCTGGAATCGCCCTTTCGGGCGCGGCGCTGACGATCGACGATTCCTCGAACGCGGAGCTCTACCGTCATCCGGGGCTGCTCGCATCCGACATCATCTCGGGCGCCGTGCGCACGGATGACGAGGCAGCGCGACGCTTCCTGACCGCCGTCGATGAGGGCGTCGGCCTGCAGCCGGCTTCGTCGGTGGCCAGCTCGGCGCCGGCCGCGGCGGCGCCGGCCGCTCGTCGGGCAAACGGTCCGCCGGCGCAGGCCTTTCCGTTGCAGGACAGTAACCCGGGGAGCAATCCTAATTAGATGGCGCTGGATCCGGGCATCCTGCCCGGACCAGCGCTGCTTCGGGCAAAAAGCGTGGTTTTTGCCCGAAGCTCCGCCACCTGCGGCGGCGGGGCACAGTCCCTGTGCCTGGGGGCGCACATCTTGATTGCAGTGAGAGACACGCCGTGACGCATGGGGCCAGGGTGTCGCGCGGGGGTGAATTCGGCTACAACGCCTTATGGCGTTGTTCGAGATCGTCATTGCGCTGCTGCTGGTCGGGGCGGTCCTTTCCCTTTGGGCTGACCGGCTGGGCGTTCCCTATCCTGCGCTGCTGGCGCTCGCCGGGGTCGCCCTTGCGCTGATACCGGGGACGCCTCGGGTCGTCCTCGATCCGCAGCTCGCGCTGGCGCTCTTCGTGGCGCCGATTCTCCTCGACGCCGCGTTCGATGCCTCACCGCGCGATCTGAAGCGCAATCTCGTCCCGGTGAGCGGCCTCGCGATTGGGGCGGTCCTGGTCACCATCCTCGCCGTCGCCGCGGTAATTCGCCACACCGTGCCCGGCATGAGCTGGCCCGCCGCCATGACATTGGGGGCGATCGTTGCGCCGCCCGATGCCTCCGCGGCGGTGGCGGTGTTGCGTCGCCTGCAGCCGCCGCACCGGCTGGTGGTGATCCTCGAGGGCGAGAGCCTGTTCAACGATGCCAGCGCCCTGCTTGCCTACCGTATCGCGGCGACCGCGGCGGTGACGGGTGTCGTCGCGGGCTGGAGCGTCGTGCCGCTTTTCGTGCTGACCTGCGGCGGCGGCGTAGTCGCGGGAATCCTCCTGGCGCGGCTCTTCATGTGGGCGTCGCGCGGCGTGCGCGACATTCCGATCGCCGTACTGCTGCAATTCATCGGCACTTTCGCCGTGTGGCTGCTCGCGAACCGCATCGGGCTCTCGGCCATCATCACGATGATCGCCTATGCGATGACGCTTGCGCGGCGGGCCCCGATGCGAACCGACGCGCGGCGACGGATCTCCTCCTACGCGGTGTGGGACGTGGTGGTGTTCGTGTTGAATGTGCTGGCGTTCGTGCTGATCGGACTTCAGCTCCGCGCCATCGTCGCGCGTGTGCCTGATTCGCAGTGGCACGTATATCTATTCTCCGCAGCGGCGGTATGCATCACCGTCATCCTGATACGCATCGTGTGGGTGGTGTCCAACAACACCTTCGCCCGCTGGAAAGTGCGGCGATTTGGCTCGGGCCGCGGACGCCCGTTGACCATGCCGACGGCGGGTGGCGGCCTCGTGGTCTCATGGTGCGGCATGCGGGGTATCGTGACGCTGGCAGCCGCCATGGCTCTGCCGGACGGCTCGGCCGGCGCCGCTTTTCCATACCGCGATCTGATCCTCTTCTGCGCCTTCGCCGTGGTGCTGGTCACGCTGATCGTGCAAGGCATGACTCTCCGCCCCCTGATGGCGTGGGTCGGGCTGAAGGACGATGGCTCAGTGGACCAGGAAGTGCGCCTGGCAAGAGTGGAGACCGCGCGCGCGGCGCTCAAGGCTCTCGACGGCCCACACCCCTCCCCCTCGCTCGAGACGCTGCGGCGCGAGTATGAGGCCCGCATTCGTCTGGGCGAGGCAGAGCCGCGAGAGGTCCCTGCGCGCGAATCGGGCGCTACCCTGGCCGAGGCGCTTCGCCAGGCCGTGGCCGCCCAGCGCCGCGCCCTGGTGGAGCTGCGGGCCCGCGCTGTCATCGGCGACGACGCCTTCCACGTGGCCGAGGAGGAGCTTGACCTGCTCGAGCTGACGGCCGACGAGCGGGTCAGGCCCGAAACCTGATTCCGCCAAAGGAGAGATGGGATTCCGTGGTGCAATACGGCAAAGTGTCGTGCGTATGCCGCTGATTTCCCGCAGGACCCCGTGAACGAAGCCGCAGCAAGCCTGAGCCGGGCAGGCGCCGCCGGCCGCACCGCCGTCTCGGTGCTGGTCGCAATCAGCTTCTGCCATCTGCTGAACGACATGATGCAGTCGCTGCTCCCGGCGCTGTATCCGATGCTGAAGACTTCGTACTCCCTGACCTTCGGGCAGATCGGAATCCTCACCTTCACCTACCAGATCACCGCCTCGCTCCTGCAGCCCATCATCGGCCGGTATTGCGGACAGCAAGCCGCGGCCGTATTCGCTCGCCACGGGCATGGGCTTCAGCCTGGCCGGGCTCGCCATGCTCGCCTCGGCGCGCACGCTATCCACTGCTGCTCCTGGCAGCGGCGCTGATCGGCACGGGCTCCTCCGTGTTCCATCCGGAGTCCTCGCGCGTGGCGCGCATGGCCTCGGGCGGCCGCCACGGCCTGGCGCAGTCCGTCTTCCAGGTCGGCGGCAATTTCGGCACCGCCATCGGGCCGCTGCTCGCCGCCTTCATCGTCCTGCCGCATGGCCAGATGAGCGTCCTTTGGTTCTACCGGCGCCGCGCTGCTCGGCATGTTCGTGCTCGTGAATGTCGGGCATTGGTACAAGCTTCATGGGATGGCGCGCCTGAAGCCGCGCGCCGCGGCGGCCGGCGAGCATGCCGCCCCCACGCGCAGGCAGGTGACCGTCGCCATCAGCGTGCTGCTCGCGCTGATCTTCTCCAAATATTTCTATCTGGCGAGCCTCACCAGCTACTACACCTTCTATCTGATCAACCGCTTTCACGTGTCCGTGCAGGCCTCGCAGGTGCATCTGTTCGTCTTCCTCGGCTCCGTGGCGCTCGGCACGATACTGGGCGGACCGGTAGGTGACCGGATCGGGCGCAAGTACGTGATCTGGGGCTCGATCCTCGGGGTGCTGCCATTCACCCTGGTGCTGCCGCACGCCAACCTGCTCTGGACCGCGGTGCTGACCGTCCCGATCGGCATCATCCTGGCCTCGGCTTTTCCGGCCATCGTCGTCTACGCGCAGGAGCTGATGCCCGGCCGCACCGGGACGGTGGCCGGGCTGTTCTTCGGCTTTGCCTTTGGCATGGGCGGTATCGGCGCCGCGGTGCTGGGCAAAGTCGCCGACTCCTTCGGCATCAACCTCGTATACGAGATCTGCGCCTTTTTGCCCGTCATCGGCCTGCTGGCCGGTTTTCTGCCCGATCTGGACAGTACCGGCGGCCTTCGGCCGCCGGCAACGAAGGCATTGCCAACAGGCTAGGGGTTGCTGCTGGCGACCTTCGGAGGAGGCACCAGCACCTGGGCGCTCAGGTGTGTGCCCAGCGTGAGCTGGTACGGAACGCAGGTCGAGCCGTAATTGATCTTTCGGGTGGTGAAGAGCGGCAGGAACGTCTGCTTGAACTGCTCGATCAGCTCGCAGTTGCCCTCTTCGTTGTACCCTGAATTCACCGGCATAAGCACGACCTCTTTCCACTGAGCCTGTACCGGAGCGCTCGCGCTCTTGGCCTTGGACACCTCCGCGGACGAAGCCGGCACGAGCACGCTCATGGTCACGTTGACGCCAGGGAACACAGTGGGGCCTTCCGGCCTCACGCATCCCATCTGCCGGACCTTCAGATCCCGCGCTCCGAGCTTCTCCAGCATGTCCCTGATCTGGTCCTGCAGCCCGCCGCAGGAGTAGTGGCTGGTGAAGCCCTGGTAGATGAACTCTATGTGCTTCGGGACCCAGACGGCCGTCACGCTGTCCTGAGCCGCAGCCAGTGCGGGGACGGCCGCCAGCAAAGTGGTCGCGGCCGCCGCCGCAGTCAATCTGAGAATGGATCGGATGAGGCTCATGAAAACCCCTCCAGTGTCGCGCATACGTGTCGCAATGGACCTACAACGCAGCGGCCGGGTTCCGCGTTGACTGCCGTCATATTCACGGATACTGCTGGCGCTGCGCAACCGGCGGCGGCGAGTACTGGTACATCCAGGTCTCCGTCAATGCCTGTCCATCGAGGGCCAGATACAGCCTCAGGTCGATCGGCTGCTCGCTGTCGTCCGGCACGAGATCGAACATCGCGCGCCAGCCGTTGATCGGCAGTAGCGGCCGCGCAGAGGTGATCTCGAGGTGTCCGCGCGAAGCGGTGATGACCGGGGTTACTTTGGCGTCCGGGCCGAGCATGCCGAGATCGCCCCCCACGAAATCGATCACGAAGCGCCACGCGAAATGAGTGCGCTTCTGGCCGACGACGCCGCCGATGCCGTCGCGCGTCGCCTCTACGTGCGCCAGATGGGTCTGGAACGGATTCGCCCGACACCAGTAGATGCGGTAGCCGTAGAGATACTCCTGCCCAGGCTCACTCTTGTCCGCCGGGTTCCAGAAGGCGACGATGTTGTCCATGGTCTCGTCATTGGTCGGGATCTCCACCAGCATGACGCCGCCCTTGCCCCAGGGAGCTTTGGGCTGCACCCAGCAGTCCGGACGCCTGTTGTAGAAGACGCCGTCGTCCTGAAACTGCGAAAAGCGCCGCTCGCGCTGCATCAACCCGAAGCCGCGGGGATTCTCGTCGACGTAGGTGTTGACGCGCAGCGTGCTCGGATTGACGAGCGGGCGCCAGATCCACTCGCCGGAACCGGTGTTCATCTGCAGCCCATCGGAATCGTGGATCTGCGGCCGCCAGTCGTCGCTCACCCGGTGGTCGTTCTCGCCGACCAGGAACATGCTGGTGCAGGGGGCTACACCCAAGCGTTGGATCTCTTTCCGCGGATACAGCGCCGCATCGACATCCATGACCAGAGTACTGGCGACGTCGATGATGAACCGGTAAGCGCCGGCAACACTCGGCGAATCGAGCAGCGCATGCACCGTGAGAAGCGACGAGTCCTTCGCCGGCTTCTCGAGATAGAACGCGACGAAATCGGGAAACTCCTCCGGCTGCGAGGTGCCGGTGTCGATCGCGAGCCCGCGCTGCGACATACCGTACTGTCCGTCCGAGTCCACCGCGCGAAAGTAGGACGCGCCCTGGAACACCGCCCGATCGCTCGTCCAGTCGGTGTGAAAGAGCACGTTGAAGCCGGCGAAGCCGAGATCCCTCGGCAGGTCCGCGGGCTTGAGTCCCGACCTGCCGTAGTCGAACAGAGTCGGGTCGAAGAGGATCTCCCGGGCCTGACCGTTCTCCACTACGTGCAGGCGCACCGGCTTGGAGAAGCTGAAGCCGAGGTGATCGAAGCGGATGCGGAAGAAGAGATCCTCGCCGTACCAGAGCGCCCGATCGGGCCTGCAGACGATGGATTCCCACTGATCCCAGGTGAGGTGCTGCAGCGTCGGTGGCAGCGGCTTGTACTGCTCGTTGTAAGGTCCCACAGCCAGCGAGCGCGCGATGCCCTTGAGATCGGCATAGCTGAAGGGCTCCGGCTTGCCCATGAGCGTCACGCCCTTGGCCGGCGGCGCGGGCGCCTTGCGGCGGTTGAACACCCAAGGCCAGGGCGCGAATCCCAGCATGGTGGAGCCGCCCGCGCGCAAAAACCGACGTCGATGCATCACCTGTTCCTCTTCCTCAATACCCGGAGCGCAGCCCTTGCAAGCCAGCCGCATGCCTGACGGCAACCGTGACCGCTTATTTTAGACCGAGCGCGACCGTTACCTTGCCGGCCGTGGACGACTGCGCCGCGGCAGCGCTGATCCCGACCCGTCCGGCGGCGACGCCTCCGGCGGCAAGAATGGCAGCACGGATCGCCTGCGCGCGCTGCTGTCCGAGAGCCTGTAGATCAGCATCGGAAACCTGTGCGCGTTTGAGCAAGGCCGATTGCATCTCCAGGATGGCAGGGTCGTAGGGCGGTACCTTCTGCGCCGCCGTGGGCAGCGGCGCCTTCGGGCCGAAGGCTTGATGGTACGCCGCGACCAGCAAGCGGTAATGCTCCCCGGGAAGCTCCAGTACCTCCCTCCCCGCCGTTGGCGCCGGCGTGGGCTGCCGGCTCCGGCCATGGCTGGGAGGGGCGCCCACACCGCTGCGGGCAAGCGCGATCAGCTGATGACGCAACTGCCGCTGCGCCAGCGCCGGTCTGTCTATATCGGGGGAGAACACGGCCGGCACCTGCAGCTGCAGTTGCGGCCGCTGCGCCAGAGCCTTGGCGACCGCGGCCACCCGAGCCTGAGCTGCCGGCAGCAGAGTCGCGCTTCCCGGCGGGAAGTCGATGCGATTCACGTCCGCCCCGCCACCGAACAGCCGACCCAGCATGGCGAAGGGAGCCGTGACGGTCCTCTCCAGCAGGTGGACCAGCGCGACGCCGATGAGCGGCCCAAGGCTGAACTGCGGATCATTGAGACTGCCGGTCACCGGCAGTCCGATCCGGATGACGCCGTCGCGGTCCTTCAGCAGGGCGATGGCGAGCCTCAGGGGCAGCTTGGTCGCATGCGGGCTCGCGACCTGATCGCCGAGCTGCAGCTGGTCGATGACGAACTGGTGATCGGCGTTGAGCTTGCCGTGGTCGACTTTATAGTGCAGGTCGGCATCGAGCGTGCCGCTCGCGATCTTGTAGCCCGCGAAGCGCACGGCATAGGGAGTCATGCGCGTCAGCTCCAGTCCACGGAACGACATCTTGATGTCCGTGTAGGTCGTGGCGGCCAGGAGATTCACCACCCCGCTGATGTCGACCGGAGCGTAGCGATCCACCCTGCCCTGCAGATCGACCGTGGCGCGCGACCCCGGGTCGGACGAGAGGCCCGCGATCGTGCCGTGCAGATCCTGGATGCCGGTGGCGAAGTTGGGTTGCATCGAGAAATCGGCGTAGTCGGCGGTGCCGTTGGCTACGCGCACCATGCCGATGGCAATCGCCATCGATGGAGCGTGGGAGCTCGCGGGCGGCTTGGCGTTGGCTTCGGCGGCCGGTGCCGTCTTCACTGGCGCGGCCTTGTGCGCCCCGCGGGGATGCAGTGCTTCCGACACATTGACGGTGTGGTCCGCCCCGATGATGACCCGCGCGTACGGCGCCACGACGGAGATGCGCTCGATGCGCAGGCTCGCGGGGCTCGAGGCATATCGGAAGCCTGCGATGTGCAGGCGTTGCCACTTGATGAAGTCCTGCTTGAGGTCATCGTCGACGGTGCGCAGGTCGTCAACATCGAGACCACCCGCAGCGCTCATCTTGCCGTTGGCTTGCCGGTCGATATCGAGCGTGGTGCTCAGGAACCCGCCGGCGAGAGTGAGCGCGGTGTATTTGGCGAAGTACGGTTGCAGCGGCCGCAGGTCGAACCGGCTCAGCTCCAATTTCGCGCTCAGCGCCTCGGGCTGAAGGGACCCCTGGGCAGTGAGGTGCAGCTGTCCCTTGCCGTTGACGCCCGATTGCAGTGCGACAGTGAGCCGGTCATTTGGCGAGCTGTCATAGCCGCTGATCGTGGCCGACAGCGGGCCCAGGGTCAGGTCGGCCGCCGGCTTGACGCCGCGGTCCTCCAGAGACACATGCGTGTCGGTGATCCGTATATCAGGAGCTGCGATGCGCCAGGCAGCGGTGTGAGAGACCGGCGACGGCGAGGCCACGGCCGGCGCGGCAGCCGGTGCAGCGGCCTTGGTACCGAGAAGCTGCAGCAGGTTGAGCTGCCCGCGCTCATCGAGCCAGCCCCGCACATCGGCCCCGGCGAGCGCGATCCGACCCACGCGAATGGAGCGCTGCCCGAGATCGATGTGAGCGTTGCCCAGAGTGAAGCGGTTGAGCTGCACGTAATCCGAGGTGGCCTGCCGCGGCCTCACACCCAGCCCGCTCACCTCGGCCTGGGGCACGTCCATGGTCATCCTGACACTCCGGGTAGAGGAGCCGCCGGACCCGCTGTCGATCGCGAAGCTGCCCTGAAGCCCGACGCTGCCCCGCGAAATCTCGGCGGGCAGGATGGGACCGAGATAGGTTGCTATCGTCCGGGCGCTCAAGTCATCGAGCTTGAGCGTGCCGTGCAGCGAGACCGGCTGTGCCCGAATGGTCCCCGTCAGGTCCAGCCGGCCGCCCTGGCCGATGGTGGCCGTGAGGTGATAGCTCCCCGGCGCGCCGCCCGTGGTGCTGAACGCCAGCAGGTCGAAGCCGATCGGATCGAGGTCGAGCCGAAAGGGCGCGGGCCGCGAGTCATCCTCGTAGGTCGCGCTGCCGTTCGTGACCGCGAGTCGGTCGAGGAACAGCTTGAAAGGCTTGGAGGCCGGCGCCGGAGTCTTCGCCTGCGCCGGCCGGGCGAATGGCTTCTCGAGATCCAGGAGATTGAGCTTGCCGTCGCGCCGCACCACCGCGTTGACGCGGGGGCGGTCGAGCACGATGGCGCTCAGGCTGGGCGCGAGTCGCGGCACGCTGGAAATGCTGACCGCGACCTCCAGGCGGCTGAATGAGATCATCGGCTGGCCATCGGCATCCGGAAGCGACAGATCCGCGATGTCGAGCGTCCAGGTGAAGGGATTGAAGCTGACGTCCCCGATGGAGAGCGTCCTGCTGAAATCCCTGGCGGTGAGCTGCACCAGCTCCGACCGCAGCAGGTGCGGTACCAGGAGAAAGCCTGCCGCGGCGTACAGGCCCAGGAGGCCCACGAGAACCGCGAGGATGACCAGCCAGCGCCGACCCCGCACTCCGGGCATGGAGGCACCTATCTTGTCAGGTTACGAGACCCCTCCGGAGCATTATACCCGGATCAGTATCCGACGGCCCGCGCGGCCTCGGTACGCGGGTCGCTCGCCCCCAGGCGCTCGCCGGTGGCCGGGTCGACCTCGATGCACTCGGCATCTCCCTCGTCCCCGAAGGCGATGCGGTAGCCGTGGGCCGCAAGGAGCCGCAGAGTATCGGGTGAAAAGCGGGCCGGCTCCATGAAGAGCTCGTCCGGCATCCACTGCTGGTGGAAGCGCGGCGCCGCGACCGCCTGTTTGATGTTGAAGCCGTAGTCCGCGGCGTCGATGAGTACGTTGGCTACGGTCGTGATGATCGTCGGGCCGCCGGGGCTTCCGAGGATCAGCCAGAGCTTGCCGTCCTTCAGCACGATGGTCGGAGTCATGGAGGAGAGCGGTCGCTTGCCCGGACCCACGGCGTTGGCTGATCCCTGCAGCACGCCGAACATGTTGGGCACCCCCACCTTCGAGGCGAAGTCGTCCATCTCATCGTTGAGGAGGAAGCCGAGATGCCCCGCCGTCACACCGGAGCCGTACCAGTTGTTGAGTGTGGTGGTCACCGCCACGGCATTGCCCGCCGCATCCACCACGGAGTAATGGGTCGTCTGATGCGACTCCGGCGCCGGGCCGAGTACCGGATGGGCCGCCGCATACCGCGTGAGCTGCGGAAATATCGTAGGCCGCGCGAGCGACAGCGACGGGCTCGCGTCCTGCGGCAGGATGGAGCTGCGCCACGCCGCGGCGTACCGCTTGTCGAGGAGCAGCATCATCGGCGAGTCCGTGTATGCCGGATCGCCCATGAACTCCGCGCGATCGAAGAAGGCGCGGCGGTAAGCCTCCGTGATCAGATGGATCGAAGCCGCCGAATCGGGTCCGGCGCTCTTCAGGTCATAGCCCTCCAGGATGTTCAACAGCTCGATCAGGACGATGCCGCCCGATGAGGGCGGCGGCGAGCTGATGATGGTGAGCCCGCGGTACGTTCCCGTCACCGGCTTGCGATCGAACACCCGATAATCGGCCAGGTCTTTCGCGGTGATGAGACCGCCCCCCCTCTGGAGGAAATCGGCGAGCTGCCGTGCCATCGTCCCGGTGTAGAAGGTGTCGGGATCGCGCTCGATGCGCTGCAGCGTGCGCGCCAGCTCCGGCTGGCGGAAGACATCGCCCTCGTGCCAGCCCTTGCCGTCGTTCTGGAAGACGCGCCGCGAATCCGGAAACTGCGCCAGGCGAGTGAAGCGATCCAGCAGGCTCGCATCATTGAAGCTGAGCGCATAGCCCGCGCTCGCGAGGCGGATGGCGGGGGCCATGACCCGCGCAAGGCCAAGCTTGCCGAAATGCTGCTCGGCATACACCAGACCCTTCACGGAGCCCGGCACGCCGATCGACTTGTAACCCACGGTGCTCAGGTCCGGGATCACATTACCCGCGGCGTCCTGATACATCGTCGCGGTGGCCTTGGCGGGCGCGGCCTCGCGGAAATCGATGAAATGGGTTGCGCCGTCGTGCATCCGCACCAGCATGAAGCCACCGCCCCCGAGATTGCCCGCCTGCGGATGCACCACCGCAAGTGCGAATGCGGTAGCGACGGCGGCGTCGATCGCGTTGCCGCCCTCCTTCATAACCTCGATACCGGCATCGGAAGCCAACGCATTGCTGCTCGCCACCATGCCGTGCTCGGCGTGCACCGGCGCGAACTCGCCGCCGGCGGGCATGGGGGGCGCCGCCAGCGCCTGCCGCGCCGGAGCGGCGGCGATGAGAATCAGCAGGGCAAGGACTGGGGATCGTGCCTTCATTGCGCGCCTTCGGATCAGCTCGAAAACGGAAACGGCCCCGCGAGGCAGGCTCGCAGGGCCATTCCGTAGTATAGAACTTTCTGTATCCATTGGCCCAAAGTCGCCTGCGGCGCTTTGGGCAGCCAGCCCGCTTGCTGCATTCGACCCCGCGGCCCAGGGAACGGCCCTGGGCCGCTTACTTATTTGCTTTTTTGCCTGCGTCGCGGGTCAGTCGCGAATGCCGGGCGCCTCCGGCGAGATCGAGACGAAGAACGGCGTGCCGCCCGCGATCGTATACGGGCTGTTCGGCACTTGCGTCAACACGCCCGTAGCCTGGTTGATCGTGAATCCGGTAATCGTTCCGGTTCCCTCGTCGGCGGTGTAGCCGAACTGGCCGCTCGGGTCGATAGTGATGAACTGCGGCTCGGCGGCGGTCCCGCTGCCCGCGGGCCCGGTCGCATACGGGCTCCCCGTCAGGGCCGTGAGCTCTCCCGTTGTCGGCGAGATCGAGAACCCGTAGACCCCCGTCCCTCCCGTGCCGGAGCTCGTGGTGTAGGCGAACTGGCCCGAGGGATCGATGTCGACGAACAACGGCTTGATGCCAACCTGATTGAGCGGGCCGACCGCGGCCAGCGCTCCGGCGGCGCTGATGCTGTACACCTGGATGCCTCCCGGGGAGGATCCCGTGCTCATGGGCACATAGAGGTACGTGCCGCTCGAGTTGATCGTCAGGTCCTCGGGGGACTCGGACACGGCTGTCGGCGTGCCCAACGGAGTGAGGACACCGCTCGTGGCATTCACCGAGAACGTGGCGATCGACTCGCCGCCGTTGTTGGACACGTAGGCGAAGTTGCCGTTGGGCGTGAAAGCGATCCAGACGGGATCGGCTCCGCCCGTGCTGACGGCCGCACCCACCGAAGTGAGGGCACCGTCACTGCCGATTGCCCACCCGGAAACCGTGTTGGCGGTGTCATTTACCACATAGAGGAAATTTCCGTTGGGACTGAATGCCGGGATTCCGGAGGCGCCGCCGCCTGCCGGGTAGGGGCTGTGCGCCAAAGGCGTCAGCGCCCCGCTCGTCTGGTCGATCGCAAATCCCGCGACCGCCGCATCACCGGAGCTTGCGAGGTAGAGATACTGGCTGTTGGGACTGACCGCGATGTCGGGGTACGCGGAGCCCGTGGCGAAGCCGGTACTGAACGGGCTGTTGGCTACCGGCGTGAGGGCGCCGCTGGTCTGATTGATGGTGAATGCGTAGATTTCCTTGCCGTCATTGGTGGCAGAGAACGCGAACTTGCCATTCGGCGCCAGTGACACCGCCGCCGGCGCCGCACCCTCCGGATACGGACTGCCCACTTGCGTCAGGGCTCCCGTGGTTGAATCGATGGTGAAGGCGTAAATCTCGTTGCCGGAATTGCTCGCGGTATACGCGAACGTGCCGACCGAGGCGCAATTCACCGTCACACTGGTGACGTTGGCGCTTGCCGTCGTGCCGGTGCCGCTGGAAACCTTACATGTCTGAGTCGGCGACGTCGGCTGCGTGGACACGGTGACTGCATAGGCCGTTCCGCTCGCCAGGGAGGTCGCGAACGTAAAGGCACCGTTCTTGGTGATGTTGAGATTGTCGCCGCCGTTGTCCTGCAGCACGAGTCCCGTGCCGGTCAGACCGGAGACCGTGCCGCCGATCGTAACGCCCGAGCTGGAGCTCGCGCAGGAAACCGCAACGTTGGTCACGTTCGCACTCACTGTGCCGCTGCCGTCCGCCACCGTGCAGGTTTGGCCGGACGGCTGCGTCATGACGGTCACGTTGTAACTAGCTCCCGAGGCGAGCTGGGTCGAGAAGGTGAACGTGCCGGCGGCAGTGACGGTGAGGTTGTTACCGCCGTTGTCCTGAAGGACGAGCGTTCCGGAGAGTCCGGTGACGGATCCGCCGATGGTGTACGTGTTGGCAGGGGGAGGAGTGCTGGTGTTGCCACCACCCCCACCACCCCCACCACCGCCGCCACCCCCGCCGCCACCGCCGCAAGCCGCCAGCGCCAGAGCGGCAATGCCCATCGTCGCCAGGCCAACTCGCGCATGCATGCCCGGCCGCTTCCCGCCAACCCTGGCACGGCTTCGGCAAAATCCCTCGACAGAACCGTCCGCGCCACACGCCGGCGCACCAAATCCGCAGCCAAAAATATTCATGTAGAGAGGCCTCGCAACTGTTGCTCATCGCCTTTCGGGGAAGGCGTTGGCGTCTGCTCAGCACGAAGCGTGCCGAGCTGGGGCTCGAGGCCATCTCAGCGGACTGAGGCGCAGGCTCTACGGGAAGTCAGTGCGCCGGAAGCAGCGGGCTCTGGCCGATCGGGCACGAAACTCCCGTGCCTTTCAGGCCGCAATAACCGTCCGGGTTCTTTGCGAGGTATTGTTGGTGGTAACCCTCGGCGTAGTAAAACTGCGACGCGTCGCGAATTTCCGTCGTGATGGTACCCACGCCCGCGGCGCTGAGCCGGTTCTGGTAGGCGCGCCTGGACTCCTCGGCAGCCTGTCGCTGTTCGGCGTCGGTGACGTATATGACGGAGCGGTACTGTGTACCAACATCGTTCTGCTGGCGCATGCCCTGAGTGGGATCGTGTGATTCCCAGAAGGTCTTCAGCAGATCCTCGTAGTCGATTTTTTCCGCATCGTAAATGACGCGCACCACCTCCGCGTGCCCGGTCAGGCCGGTGCAGACTTCCTCGTACGTTGGATTCGGCGTGAAGCCGCCGGCGTAGCCGACCGCGGTCGAGTAGACGCCCGGGAGCTGCCAGAAGAGGCGCTCGGCGCCCCAAAAGCAGCCGAGGCCGAATTCAGCCTGTCGTAGGCCCGCAGGAAACGGCGGGACGATCCGGTGACCGTTGACGAAATGCGTCTGCGGCACCTCCAGCGGCGTGGCGCGGCCGGGCAGTGCTTCCGCGGCCTCGGGCATAACGGTCTTCTTGCGGAGAAGGGCCATGTTCGAACTCTCCAGGGGTGGCATCTCGCCGCGCGATTGACTCGCACGGCGCCCCCCGAATTGTGGGGCCGCCCGCCGCCAACGCAAGGCCCGGCCGAGAGTCCGTGCCCAGGCTCTCAGTTCGACATCAAGACAGGCAGTCGCAAGCGCGCGAGCAGGTCGCGCGTGACGCTGCCGAGCAGCATGTCGCGCAGCCACAGATGGCCGTGCGCCCCCGCGACGAGCAGGTCGGCTCCAGCGAGGCGCGCCTTTTGCTGCAAGGTATCCGCAATCTCAGCTGGTGCCACGTCGGTGAGCTGGACGCAGTGAGCCGAGATGCCGTGGCGCCGCAGATGCTCGAGCAGCCTCGGCAACGGCAGCGAGCCGTGCCGCCCGATGAAGTCTTCGGGATTGATGGCGATGACCGTCGTCCGCTCGCTGCGCTCGAGAAGCGGCAGTGCATCGTTGACCGCGCGCGCGGAGGCGCGGCTCGAGTTCCAGGCGACCGCCACATGGGCTCCGAGCGTCGTAAGACCGCTCGCCTGCGGCACGAGCAACACCGGCCTGCCGGAGACGAACAGCATCTCCGCGGAGAAGCGATATCCCGCCGAGGTGCTCGCCGCGGGGATCTCGGCATCGAGGACACAGAGGTCCGCGTAGCGAGCGTACTGCGGCAGCACACGGCTCGCCTCGCCGCCCGCCAAGCGCCATGCGATCCCGATCCCGTACTGTGCCGCGACGCGCTCGACCTCCGCTCGCGCTTTGGCGGCGGATTCGTCGAGCGAGGCTTCGGCGTCATGATTGAGCTCCCGAACCTCTCCGAAGGGACGTCCCGCGAGTTCCGCCGTCTTGCGGCGGGCGAGCTGTGCCGGGTTCCACTCCCGCACGTAGAGCGCCGTCATACCGCTTTCGTGGCGGCGGGCGAGGTCGGCTGCGAGCTGCAGGTGCAGCGACGAGCGATTGGTCTGGTCCAGCCAGACGAGCATGTCTTTCAGCGCCATGGTCAGGGATCTTTGAGCGGGTCGTTGCGGGCTAGGGTGTCCTTGAAGATGGCGACGACCGCCGGCAGCGGCCGGTGAATGGACGGCACGTCCTGGAATCCCTGCCACCCGCCTCCGAGGTCGCGATAGACGTCGATGAATTGATCGTCGACGGACGCCTGCGTCGCGACGTATTGCTCCTCGATCGAGTACTCGGCGCGCTCGGCCTCGACGACGTTCAGGTAGTCCGTGAGACCTCTGTTGTATCGCTCGGTCGCGAGCGTGACGGCGTCGCGGCTCGCGACCAGCGCATCACCGAGGCTGCCGACGCTCTGCTGATCAGCCCGGAACCGCGTGACCGAGGAGTCGACCTCGCGCACGGCCTCCTCGATGGTCGCCTTGTATTGCTCGAGCGCTGCCCGTGTTCGGAAGTTGGCGATCTGTACCCGGGCGTCGAGCTGGCCGAAGTCGAGCAGCGGCCATTCGACGCCCGGCCCCGCCGACCAGATGTGCTGGCCGAGAGTGGCCCCAGCGAGCGTGCCCTGCTGGAATCCGATGGCGCCGGTCGCAAAGAGCTGCGGGAACAAGTCCGCCGTCGCGATGCCGATTTCGGCGTTCGCGCTGGCAATCTCACGCTCGGCCTGCGCGACATCGGGCCGGCGGCGCAGCAGATCGAGCGGCAGCCCGGGCGATATGGCGGTGGGCACACTGGGGATCATGCGCGGCGGCGAGAGCTCGCGGACGAGATCCTCCGGGTATTCGCCCAGAAGGGCCGCGATCGCATACTCGCCCGAGCTCACCTTTGCATCGACGATCGGGATCTGCGCCTCGACGATATCCAGCTCGCGCCTCGCGAGCATAAGGTCGAGCTCGTTCGTGATGCCACGCTGGTAGCGCTGGTTTTCGATGTCGAGCCCCCGTTGCAGCACGCTGGCAGCAGACTGCAGCACCGACTCACGCGTCTGCAGCTCGCGTAAATCGACATACGACTGCGCCACGTCGGCTATTACGGACACCAGTACGGCGTAGCGCGCATCGGCCGCGGCTTGTGTGTCATAGCCCGCCTGCTCGATCTCGCGGCGCACCTTGCCGAAGACGTCGATCTCCCACACCGCATCGAAGCCGCCGGCCGTCGTGATGTTGGTCAGTCCACGTGTGTTGGCCGCGGAGTGCAGCGGCTCACCGACGCGGCCGCGTGTAAGATCGTTGCCGGTCCCCCGCCCGAACCCGGCGCTCGCGTCTGCGACCGGCAGCACGTTACCCGTGAGGCCCGCCTCATAGACGCGCGCCGCCTGCAGCCGATCGAGCGCGATGATCACGCTCGGGCTGCCCGCGGCGGCCCGCTGGATCAGCGAGTCGAGCTCGGGATCGGCGAGTGCCTGCCACCAGGCGCCCAGGTTGGTACTCGGGGCAATGGCAGCTGCGCTATTTGACCGAGGCGCGCCGGCGAGTGCCGCGTACTGTCCGGGTACACGCACGCTCGGGGTGTGGTAGTTGGGCCCGACCGCACACCCCGCCAGGGCCGAGGCGGCGAGGAGCATGAGGGCGCGTATCGCCCGGCGGCCGCCAGCGACGGTGCCGCTCATGGATTGGCCATCCTCACGACTTCACCGTTGACGAGTGAGTCCGGCGGATTGTTGATCACGCGATCCAAAGGGGAGAGCCCGCGGAGAACGCGCACGTCATTGCCGAGATCCCGGCCGAGCGTGATCTGCTTGAGCTCGACCCGCCCGTCCGGCCCGACCACGGCCGCCTGCAAGTCCGACTCGCGAAACACGAGCGCGGTAGTTGGAATCGTGAGCACGTGCGGGTTGGGAGGCAGGTTGAAGTGCACCTCCGCGTACGTGCCAGGCTGGAGCAGCCCATTGGGGTTTGTCGCATGCAGCTCGACAAGCAGCGTGCGCGCGGCCGGATTGATCGCCTGGGCCGTGGTCGCGACGACCGCCTTGAATGTCTGCTCCGGGTACTGCGGCAGGTCCAGGTCTGCGGTCATCCCAGGCTGGATCGATCCCGACATCGCCTGCGGAACCTGGACGAACACGCGCATCCTGTGGACATCGGCCATCTGGAAGAGCTGCGGCGCGTTGCCAGCGCCGCCGCCACTACCGGCGGTAATGAGATCGCCGATGTCGGTGTTGCGCGCGGTCACGACACCGTCGAACGGAGCCGTAATGTCCCTGAACTGCTCCAATGCTTCCAGCCGGTCCACGGCGCCCTCGTCCGATTTCACGTTGGCGATTGCAGCATCGTACCCCGCGACCGCACTCTCGTAGTCCGCCTTTTTCGACTGCCGCTCCTGCTCGGAGACGACGCCCTGGGGAGAATCGCGCCAGCGGGCATAGGTCGTCTGCGCAAACTGCATATTCGCCTTGAACACGTTCACCCTGGCACGCGCGGCGTTGAGAGTCGCCTTCGCAGCAGCGAACTGAGCGTCGAGGTCCGGCGTCTCGATCACCGCGAGAACCTGACCCTTCTTCACGTGCGCCCCGTAATCGAAGTACCAGCGCTTCACGTACCCGCTCACGCGCGCATAGATCGGGGCCGCGTACCAGGCCTCGATGTTACCGGGCAGGATGAGCTGTGAGGCGTGCACCTCGCGCTGGGGGAGTATGACGGCGACGGTCGGAGTCGCCTCGGCGTAGGTCCAGCTCGCGACCTCGTGGGCCTTGATTTCCCGGATCACGATCCCCGTGACGGCGATCGCAGCGGCGACCGCCGCGGCGATGATGCCCGCACGCCGCAGCTTTCCCGGCGGGAATGGGCTGGGCCGCGCCGCATTGCCGGCCGGCAGCGGATGCGCGGCCTCGTTTGTGTCGCTCACTCGGCTCTCCTCATGGAAACTGGGTCAGGACAACAGCGCGCTCATCTCACGCGGCTCCTGGAGATGGTGCTTGCGGTGCAGGACGCTGAAGACGGTGGGAACAAAGAACAGTGTCGCCACGGTGGCGACGATGAGGCCTCCGATGACGGCGCGTCCGAGCGGCGCGTCCTGCTCGCCGCCTTCACCGAAGGCCAGCGCCATCGGCACCATTCCGACGATCATGGCCAGCGCCGTCATCAGCACCGGCCGCAAACGGGTGACGCCAGCCTCGAGCGCAGCGCTCGCGGCGTCGAGTCCGTTTGCGAGCCCCTCGCGCGCGAAGCTCACGACCAGAATGCTGTTCGCAGTCGCGATGCCCATGCACATGACCGCGCCGGTCAGGGCAGGAACGGAAAGCGGCGTCCCGGTCATGAACAGCATCCATACGATGCCCGCGAGCGCGCCCGGCAGTGCGGTAATGATGATGAACGGGTCGGTCCACGACTGGAAGTTGACGACTATCACGAGGTAGATGAGCACGATTGCGCTCGCCAGCCCGAGGAAGAGCTGGCCGAAAGCGGTCTGCATCGTCGCCACCTGGCCGCTCATCTTGACATACGATCCTTTGGGCAATTGCTTGCGCGTCTGGTGCACGATGCGCTCGATGGCCGTCGCGACGCCGCCAAGGTCGCGACCCTGGGTCGTCGCATAGATGTCGACGGCCGGCTGCACGTCGTAATGCGTGATTACCGCGGCGCTCGCCACGGGAACGATTTTCGCGAGGCCGCCCAGGTACTCGGGGGTGTGCGTCGCACCGGAAGTGATCGGCATGTCCTCCAGATCCGACAGCGTGTCCATCCGGTACTGGGGCATCTCCGTGACGACTCGGTAACGAACGTTGTTCTTGGGGTTGAGCCAGAAGTTCGGCGACACCTGGCCGCTGCCGGAGAGTGATACGAGCGTGCTGTTGGCCACGTCACGCTCGGTGAGCCCCACTTCCGCGGCGAGCGTCCGCTGGACGTTGACATCGAGCTGCGGGTGATCGAACACCTGCTGGATGCGGGCATCGGCGATCCCAGGGACGCGCCGGATGCGCCGCAGCAAGGCCGAGGCATACGCGAAGTTGGCCAATTGCTCATCCCCGATCACCTTCACGTCGATCGGCGCCGGCTGGCCGAAGTTGAGGATCTGCGAGACGATGTCGGCCGGCAGGAACGAGAACGTGGTGCCGGGAAACTCGCGCGGCAATTCCGTTCGCAACGTCTTGACGTAGCCGGCGGTCGGCGAGTGATCGGCGCTGAGCGTGATCAGCATGTCGCCGTCCTCCTGCCCGACCGTGCCGGTGTTCTGGTATGCCATGTTGACGCCGCTGGCGGGCAGGCCGATGTTCTCCGTGACGTTGGCGAGCTGGCTCGGCGGGATGACCCGCCGCACGGCGTTGGCGACGTCCCCGAACAACTTCGCGGTCTGCTCGACGCGCAGGCCCCCATGGCCGCGAATGTGCAGCAGGATCTCGCCGGAATCGACGCTAGGGAAAAAGTTGCGGCCGAGAAAAGGCGCAAGGCCGAAGGAAAGCACGACGCAGGCGAGGAATCCCACGATGAACCCTCGCGGATTCTCGAGCGCGACCACGAGGAGCGATCGATAGAGATCGCGGAAACGCAGAAAGCGCTCCTCGAAGGCGATCTGAAAGCGCCTGAGCGAGGCGACGATCCAGCTCGACGATCGTGCGGCGGACGCGCCGTGACTGGCGTCGCTCGTGTGAGCGCGGATCAGATAGCTCGCCATCGTGGGTACGAGCGTCCGCGAGAGCAGGAACGAGCCCATGAGGGCGAAGACGACGGCCAGGGCCATCGGCCTGAAGAGGTATCCGGCCACCCCGCCCAGCTGGAACATGGGCACGAACACGATGCTGAGGCACAGCAGCGTGACGAATGCCGGCACGACGATCTGTTGCGCACCATCGAGGATCGCGGGCACGATCGCTTTGCCGAGCTCGAGGTGGTAGTTGATGTTCTCGATCGTCACCGTGCCGTCATCCACCAGGATGCCCACCGCGAGGGCGAGTCCGCCGAGGGTCATGACGTTCATCGACTGGCCGCACCAGGAGAGCGCCACCAGGGCGAAGAGGATCGCGAGCGGAATCTCGATGAGGATGATGATGGTCGAGCGCCAGCTGCCGAGAAACAGCAGGATAAGGAGTCCCACGAGCACCGCCGCGATCACCATCTCGCGCACCACGCCGGAGACCGCTGCCCGCACGAACACCGACTGATCATTCACGATGTCGAGGTGCAGACTGGAGGGCAGTCCCGCCTCGACCCGCGGCAAGAGCTTCTTGATCTGCGAGATGATGTTGAGCGTCGAGGCCGCTCCAGACTTCAGGACGGACATCAGCACCGCGCCCTGGCCGTCGACGCGGACGACGTTCGACGGCGGCGGCCCGCCGTCATGCGCGTAGCCGACATCGCGGAGGTATATCACCGTGCCGTTGGCCCGCTTGACCGGCATGTCGTTGAGCTCGGAGCGTCGCAAGGGGTCCGCGTTCAGCTCGACGTTCCAGTTGAACGGCCCCATCTTCACCTCGCCCGCGGTTGGCGTGAGGTTCTGACTATTGAGGGCGTCGACCACATCCTCGGCCGACACACCCTCGGCCTGCATTTTCTGCTGGTTGAGGTCGACCTGGACACCGCGGACCTGGCCGCCGTAGGGTGAGGGCAGCGCCGCACCGGGCACCGTCTCGAGCTGCGGGCGGATGAAGTTCTGGCCGAAGTCGTAGAGCTGTGCCGGGCCGAGCGAGTTGCTCGAGAGCGCGAGCTGCAGGATCGGCACGCTCGAGGCGTCATACGCGAGCACATATGGCGGAGTGGTACCCACCGGCAGGAGCTTGATCACCGTCTGGGAGACCGCCGTCACCTGCGCGACCGCGTTGGCGATGTCCACGTCCGGCTGGAAGAAGATCTTGACGATGCCGTAACCGTTGTGAGAGTCAGACTCGATGTGCTGTATGTCGTTGACTTCCGTCGACAGCGTGCGCTCGTAGAAGTACACGATGCGCCCCGACATGTCCGTGGGCAACATCCCGGAGTAGCTCCACACCACGCTCACCACCGGCAGCCTGATATCCGGGAAGATGTCCGTCGGCGTGATGACCGCGGCGCGCAGGCCGAAGAGCACGATGAGCAGCGCAAACACCACGAACGTATACGGCCGCCGCAGGGCGAGCTTGACGATCCACATGGTTTACGCGGCTCCTTGGGGTAAGTGGGACTGCTCGAGCTCGCAGGCGGGCAGCGGGAAGCGGATACGGAATCGGCTCCCTTGGTCGGGAGTGCTCTCCACCTCGACCGCCGCGCCGTGCGCCGCGCAGATCGACTTGACGATGGAGAGGCCGAGGCCGGCGCCGCCCTGGTCCCGCGAACGGGAGCGCTCGACCCGGAAGAAGCGCTCGAAAACGTGCGGCAGCGCCTCGGGCGGCATCCCCATGCCGGTATCCGCGACCTCGAGCACACCCTGTCCGTCGTGCGATGCGACCCTGAGGCGCACCGTGCCGCCGTTCGGCGTGTACTTGATCGCGTTGTCGAGGAGGTTGACGATGACCTGCTTGAGCCTGGCGCGATTGCCTTCCACGATCACACGCTGGGGGGCATCGCAGACGACGGTGATGCTCTTGTCTTCGGCTAGCAGGCTCATCTGATCGGTCGTGGTCGCAACCAGGTCGGCGAGATCGAACTTCACCCACTCGGCGCTCGCCTCGCCGGTATCGAGGCGCGACAGGGCGAGGAGTCCCTCGACCACCGCCGCGAGCCTCTCCACCTCCTCGAGCAGGCTGGCGAACATCTCGCGCGTGCCGCCTGATGTCTGCGGATCGGCCGCCATGCTCTCGAGCTCGCCGCGCATCACGGTGAGCGGGGTGCGCAGCTCATGCGAGGCATCGGCGACCAGGCGCTTGGAGCCCTGGACGGCCTCCTCGAGCCGGCTGATCATGTGATTGAGTGAGAGCGAGAGTCGCTCGAGCTCATCCCCCGTGTGCTCGACCGGCAACCGCTCGCTCAAGTTGTGCTGGGTGATTTCCTCCGCCTTGTGCGCGATCCGCACCATGGGCACGAGCGAGCGGCGCACCAGCAGGAATCCGCCGACCACAGCGATCGCAATGCCGATCGGCAGCCCGGTCGCGAGCGCGGCGAGCAGCCGCCCGAGCGCCACGTCGATCGGCGCGGTCGGGGCGCCAACCTCGACGGCATAGCGTGTGCCGTTGGCGCTGCGGTGGATTACCGTCCCAACGACGAGCGACGCCCCGTCCGGCAACCGGATTTCCCGCCAGGACGGGGACGCAGGCAGCTGCCGCAGGGGCACGATGTCGGGCACGAAGCGCCCGTCACGTGGCTCACCCGACTCGAACAGGACGGTGCCGTCGCCGCGTGTGATGCGGATGAACCGGCCGTTCGCCTCCGGCGCAGTACAGGCGACCAGACGAAAGCTCAGCGAGCGGGTATTCATGGCTCGGCGTCTTCGCCCAGGTAGTACCCGGTGCCGCGCACGGTCCGGATGAGCTTCGTTGCGAACGGGTCGTCCACCTTGGTCCGGAGGTGCCGGACATACACGTCGACGATGTTGGTGAGCCCCTCGAAGCTCTGGTCCCAGACGTGCTCGATGATCATCGTGCGCGAGAACACCCGCCCCGGATTGGTGGCGAGATACTCGAGCAGGGCATACTCCTTCGCCGTGAGCTCGATTTTGCGGCCCGCGCGCCGCACCTGTTGGGTGAGCCGATCGATCTCGAGGTCCGCGACGCGCACGACGCTCGAGCGGCTGACCGGCCCGCGGCGCATGAGGGCCTTGACGCGCACCATGAGCTCCGCGAACGCGAACGGCTTGGTGAGGTAGTCGTCCGCGCCGGCCTCGAAGTGGCGCACTTTCTCATCCGTCGCATCGAGCGCGGTGAGAATGAGGATGGGCACGTGATGGTTGCGGCACCGTGTGCGTCGCAGGATCCCCGCCCCGTCGAGCCCGGGTAGCATCAGATCGAGGATGACCAGGTCGTACTCGTAGGTCTCGATCATCTCCCACGCGGCATGCCCGTCGTACGCTACATCCACGGCATAACGCTCCGCTCGCAGTGCGCGCGCGATCAGGTCGGAGAGCTTCTTCTCATCCTCGATGACTAGTATTCGCATGGGTCAGACTCGCAGCGACAGGAAACCACGCCACGGTTAAAGGGAGGCGGACGGAAGATTAAAATCCATTCAGGTCACGTCCTTGCGGCCGAGCCGGCCCCACCTTAAGCTTCCGCGACCATGGGTATCAGCCAGCCACAGAATCTGCCCGCGCCGCCCCTCGAGAGGCAGCGACCCTACGGCGTCCGGGTGAGCCTGCCGCCCGGCGATCCGTTCCGCAAGATTCTCGGCCCCGAGTGGCACCGCAACCACTGGTACCCGAGCCCTGAGGAGCGCGATGCCGCCCTCACGGAGATGAGCCGGCGCCACCAGTATTCGCGGGCCGGGGACAGGCCTTCCCTCGTGTTCGACAAGATCGAGAACCTCGCCGAAAGCCGGGGCTTATAGATCGCTGCGCGCGGGGACTCAGAAGGTCCGGCCCAGGAACAGGTAGAACGACTGGTTGCCGTGATCGTCGTACCCGGTTCCCAGGTAGACCGGACCGAGAAGGGTATCGGCCCCGAGGAAAATGCTGGCATCCTCGTGCAGGTTGGTGAACTTGGCATCGCTCATGTTCTGCCACACGTTGCCCGCCTCCAGCGACATCCCGAGGTAGATCGGCACGTCGATGTACCCCGGCCCGCCGCGGTCGACCTGGCGGTAGAAAAGCAGACGGCCGATGCCGTAATGCGGCCCCCACAATGAGTACTGCTTCAGGCCCGAAAGGTCGAGGAAGCCGCCCAGAGGGAACTCCATCAGCAGATCCGTCGGGTGCTCGAGATCGCTGCCGCCGGAGAGCGAGAGCGCGACCGTATTGCGGTCCCGCCAGGTATGCGCGGCGAGAAAATCGAAGGTCACCTGGTTCAGATTCGGCATCCCGCCGACGACGTTGCGCTCCCCACTCCATTGCAGCGTCGCCCGCTCGCCGAAATGCGGAAAGTTGATGTCGTCCAGGGTGTCGAGGCTCAAGCGCGTGAAGTAGTTGCGCGAGCCGAAAGCCTGATGCGGCGGGAACGGGAGCTGCGAGTCGTCCGGGTCACCGATCATGAGCCGGGAACGTTCCTGCTCATGATAGGCGCCGGCACGGATCTCGCCCCAGTTGCCGAATTGCTTGCCGAAGTCGAGCCCGTAATCGAAAGTGTCCACGCGATATTGCGCGCGCTCCTCCTGCCCGAAAAAGAACGGCAGGTTGCGATCCTCCACCGCGGTGTGCGGCATGACGAACCAGCCGGAGAAGTGTGACAGCGGCAGGAACACTTCTGTGGCGAGGAGTGAGGTCTGGCCGATCTGCGCGTCCGTGACCCACTCCCCGCCGGTACGTGTGATCTCGGACATCACATACCGCGCCGCGAGATCGTAGTAGGAATCGCCCTCGAAATCGTCCTGCAGGCTCAGGCCGAAGCGCACGTAGTTGGGCCCAATGGAGTTGCCGCGCGCATCGATCAGCAGTCCATACTCGCCATCCTGATGCACGACACTGTAGTCCAACGTGTCGAGGCCGCCCTCACCGTATAGCGTGGTGATCCTGCGTCCGACGGCGTCGGGATCGAGCCGCTTGCCGACGATGTCATGGAACAGCTCCTCGATCGTCTGCGAGTACGCCTCCGAGCCGGTTTGTACCTTCACGAAATCGAGGCGCGGCGGCGGCAGGCGCGGCGCCGCGCGCCGCTGCTCGTAAAGCTGGTACTGCGCGCCGCTCACCGCAAGCGTCGCCAGCCGGTCGCGCATCTGCCAGGCGGCCGCGGCGCCGATGTCCAACAGCCGGTGGACGTTGGCGAAGTCGAACGAGGACGCGTCCCCGAGGGACGGACGGATCAGGATGTCGTGCGGGCCGAGGCGCGCGAGCTCCTCCTGCGACTTGCGCCGCATCAGGATTGCGAGCATCTGGCTGGAGATCGATCGGACGCTGGTCAGCTTCTTGCGGGGCAACAGCGGGAAGTCCACATCCACGACGATCACGACGTCGACACCCATGGCGCGCGCCACGTCCACCGGCACGTTGTCGGATATTCCGCCGTCGACCAGCAGGCGGCCGCCGCGCTCCACGGGAGCAAACACGCCGGGCGCGGACAGGCTGGCGCGCATGGCACTGGTGAGATCGCCGGAGCCCATGACGACTTCCTGCCCCGTCTCGAGATCGGTTGCCACGGCCCGGAACGGCGTCGGCAGGTCATCGAAGCGGTCGATCCGGGCGACGGGCAGCGTCAGCAGGCGCAGGATCTCGGTGAGGCTCTGTCCCTCGATCAGTCCCATCGGCAGCACGGGCCGGCCGCCCTTGATGCCGATCGGAAACTCGACCAGGAAGTTCTCATCCTCCTGCTTGCGCCGCAGCGTCAGCTCCTCGCGCGGCGGGCGGTCGCGGAATGCCTCCTGCCAATTCACGGAGCGGAGCGTCGCCGCGATCTGCTCCGGCGACAGGCCGCTGGCGTAGAGGCCGCCTACCACGGCCCCCATGCTGGTGCCCGCGATGGCATCGATCGGCACGTGCAGCTGCTGCAGCACCTGGAGCACGCCCACGTGCGCGATGCCGCGCGCGCCGCCGCCCGAAAGCACGAGCCCGACCCGCAGCCGGTGCGGCGCGACCTGCTGCGCCACCGCTGCCGCGGAGCAGACGAGCCAGAAAAGAGCCAGCGAGCAACGACTGCGCGCTCTGCGGCGGCGCCCGACCGATCGTGACCACCCCATGACACCGAGCATATCGCATCGGGCAGCAGGCGAGGCCCGACAACGGCCGCCGTGGCGAGATGCGTTACGATTACGGTATGGGAATTCTCTATCTCCTGCTCCCCTATCTGCTCCAGGGCACGGCAATCGTCCACTGCATCAAGACCGGCCGCAATTCGCTCTGGATCTGGGTGCTCATCTGGCCGGGCATCGGTGCCGTTGCCGCTCTTGCCTACATAGCCATCGAGATCCTGCCCGATCTCTTCCGCAGCCGCACGGCGCAGCGCACCGCCCGCGGCTTCAGGCGCGCCGTCGACCCCTTCGGAGACCTGCGCCGCTACGAGAATGAGGCGCGTCTCGCCGGCAACGTCGCCTCACGGCAGCGCTACGCGGATGAGCTGGTGCGTCACGGGCGCTACGAGGAAGCGATCGAGCAGTACCGCCAGGCGCTCACGGGACTCTACGTCCACGATCCCAACCTGATGCTGGGCCTTGCCCGGGCACAGTTCGGCAGCGGCGCCGCGGCTGCGGCCCGCGCCACCCTCGAAGAGGCCCTGCGCACGAATCCGGACTTCCGCTCGCCCGAGGCACACCTTCTCTACGCACGCGCTCTCGAGAACGAAGGCAGCGCGCAGAAGGCGCTGGAGCAGTACCGGACGCTGGCCAACTCCTATCCGGGGGCCGAGGCTGCGGTCAGGTATGCACAGCTGCTCGACACCCAGGGTGAGCGGGACGAAGCCCGCAAAGTCGCGCGGGAGTTGCTCGATCAGGCGCGCATCGCGCCTGGTCACTACCGGCGGGCGCAGCGCGCCTGGCTCGAGGTCGCCCAGAAGCTTGCGAATTGATCCTCGATCTCGCGGCCCAGGGAGCGGCCCTGGGCCGCTTATTGAGTTGCCGTCAATGTAATCTCGTGGGCCCCGGCCTGGTGCGCGCGATCTCGTAGCTGGGTATCTGCTGCGTGATGCAATGGATGCCGCCGCCGCCCAGGAGGATCTCGCGCGCCGGAACGCCGACGATCAGCCGCTCGGGACAGGCCCGCCGCAGCACCTCGGCGGCCTGCTCGTCGGTGCGCGGATCGAGCAACGGCATGACGATACCGCCGTTGGCCATGTAGAAGTTCACGTAGCTCGCCGCGAGCCGATCGCCCGCGTAGCGCCGTTTCATCGACTCGCTCGGCACCAGTCCGCGCGCCTCCTCCTCGGTCATGTAGAAGGGACCCGGCATCGGGACCTTGAAGACCTCGAGGCGCCGGCCGTGCGCGTCACGCGCATCGTTCAGGCGCTCCCAGGCGTCGAGTGAGATCGCGTACTGCGGATCGCGCTTGTCGTCGGTCCAGGTGAGGCACACCTTGCCGGGGCTGACGAAGCAGGCGAGGTTGTCGACGTGACCGCTGGTCTCGTCGTTGAAGACACCCCTGCCCAGCCAGATGAACTGGTTGACTCCGAGATAGTCGCGCAGTATGGCCTCCACCTGCTCGCGCGTCATACCGGGATTGCGGTTGGGGTTGAGCACGCACTCCTCGGTCAGGAGCACCGTGCCCTGACCGTCCACATGGATGGCGCCGCCCTCGAGAACGATCGGCGCGGCGTAGCGGTCGCGCATTTCCCTGCCAAAGGCATCGGCGGAGATCTCGCGCGGCACCGTCAGATCGCGGTTGTAGGGTTTGTAGAGACCACCCCAGGCATTGAAGCGCCACTGGATGCTGCGCAGCGTGTCCCGCTGCTCCGCTACCACGAACGTAGGTCCGATGTCCCGCACCCAGATGTCGTCGTATTCGATGCTCGCGGCCTGCACTCCCGGCGGAGTGATCCGTCTCACTTCGTCGAAGCGCGGCGGGCTGACGCCGAGATTCACCGGCTCGAAATGGCCGATCGCCGCCGCGACCTTGAGAACGGCTTCCTGTGCCGGACAGCCGCCGTCGCGCCAGTTGTCGGCGCGCTCGGGCCAGAGGAGCCACGTGGCCTCGTGCGGCTCGAACTCCGCGGGCATCCAGTAACCCTCGGCGGTGGGTGTCTTCTCCCGCAGGTCGAAAGTAGCCTGATCGACGGTTTCCCAATACTCCTCGCCGAGCTCGTCCTCTTCATCGGGCGTCATGAGTTCACCTGTCGCATCCTGCTGTGTTTGAAGCCGTACAGCGCGTATATCGCGAAGCCGAGCACGGTCCAGAGCACGAGCCGGATCCAGGTGGCATTGGAGAGGAAATAGGTGGTGCCGGCGCACACTATGGCGCCCAGCGGGCAGAGCAGCCACGCCGCCGGGACGCGGAACGGCCGATGGACCTCCGGGCGGGTGAAGCGCATCACCAGCACTCCGATGCATACCACCGCGAAGGCCAGCAGGATGCCGATGGAGATCAGGTCGGCCAGCACGTCGAGCGGAAACACCCCGGCGATCAGCGCCGCGCCGATGCCCGTGACCGCGGTCGCGACATGCGGCGTCTTGAATTTGGGATGGCAATGACTCATCGCCTTGGGTAACAGCCCGTCATCCGCCATGGAAAGGAGGATGCGGGGTTGGCCGAGCAGCGAAGTCAGAATCACCGAGGTCATGCCGGCGATGATGCCCAGCTTCAGAAACACTCCGAGCCATGACGAGCGCCGCGTGCGCATCGAGCGCCACCGCCACGGGTTGGGCGTCATTGAGCTTGAAATACGGCACCATGCCGGTGATCGCGGCCGCCATCGCCACGTAAAGAACGGTGGAGATCACCAGCGTGCCGATGATCCCGATCGGCAGGTCGCGCTGCGGGTTGCGCGCTTCGAGCGCCGTGGTCGAGGCGGTATCGAACCCCACGTAGGAGAAGAAGATGATGCCCGCGCCCTGCAGCACGCCCGTCCAGCCGAAGTGGCCGAAGGTGCCGGTGTTGGGCGGAATGTAGGGATGCCAGTTGCCCGGATCGATGAACTTCAGTGCCGGCGATCACGACGATCACGATGATCGCGACCTTCAGGGCCACCATGACGGTGTTGGCGCGCGCCGATCTCGCGCATGCCGACGTAGCAGCAGCCGCGCTCATCGCGCGCGACGATCAGCACGGCGGGCACGTTGACGATGGCGCCGGTGCGATCAGGTGACCGTGTCGCGTCTCGCCCGAGCGGCGCGTTGACCAGAGCGCCGGCAGGTGGATGTGCGCCTCGCGCGAGAAGATTCACCACGTACGCCGACCAGCTCACCGCCACCGCGGACGCCGATATGCGCGTACTCGAGCAGCAGGTTCCAGCCGATGAACCAGGCGATCGCCTCGCCGAGAGTCGCGTAGGTGTAGCTGTAGGCGCTGCCCGGCACCGGCAGGAAGGCCGCGAACTCCGAATAGCACAGCGCCGCGAGCCCGCTGCCGAAGGCGGCGATCAGCAGCGACAGCGTGATGGCGGGTCCCGACTGGTTGGCCGCCACCGTGCCGGTGAGCACGAAGATACCGGTGCCGATGGTGGCGCCGAGGCCGATCGCGATCAGCGACCAGGCGCCCAGGACCTGCTTGAGGCGCTCCGCCCCGGCGAGCTCGCGCGGCTGTACCGGCCGTACGGCGAGAAGCTTGCGCAGCAGGGACGGCTTGGCGCCCGGTTGCCGGGCGCCATTATCATCGGTCGCGTTGTACATTCGGCGATTGTAGCTCGTAAATGGCGCTGGATCGGGGCATCCCTGCCCGGCCCAGCGCTGCTTCGAGCAAAAAGCGTGGTTTTTGCTCGAAGCTCCGCCACCTGCGGCGGCGGGGCACAGTCCCTGTGCCTGGTCTGCGATACTCATGTGCTAGCATGTCGCGCCCGCCCGCGGCCTCAGCTCGCCCGCGGCGATCGAATTCCGCAAGGAGTTCACTCATGTCCACGGCCGTGCCCCTGAAGCTCACGCCCCCCGCCCAGGGCGCCAAGATCACCCTGCGCGACGGCAAGCTGGTCGTCCCCGACAACCCCATCATCCCCTTCATCGAGGGCGACGGCACCGGCCCGGACATCTGGCGCGCCAGCGTGCGCGTCATGGACGCCGCGGTGCAGAAGGCCTACGGCGGCAGCGCAGGATCCACTGGATGGAGGTGTACGCCGGCGAGAAATCGAACCGCCAGTTCAACACCTGGCTGCCGGACGAGACCGTGGCCGCGTGCCGCGACTACCTGGTTTCGATCAAGGGCCCGCTCACCACGCCGGTCGGCGGCGGCATCCGCTCGCTCAACGTCGCGCTGCGGCAGCTGCTCGACCTGTACGTCTGCCTGCGCCCGGTGCGCTGGTTCAAGGGCGTGCCCTCCCCCGTGAAGCACCCCGAGAAGGTCGACATGGTGATCTTCCGCGAGAACACCGAGGACATCTACGCCGGCATCGAGTTCGAGGCCGGCACCGAGGAGAACCGGAAATTCCTCGAGCTCTTCCAGCAGCATTTCCCCAAGGCCTACGCCAAGATCCGTTTCCCGGCGAGCTCCGGCATCGGCATCAAGCCGGTGTCGAAGGAGGGCTCGGAGCGGCTGATCCGCGCGGCCATCGAGTACGCCGTCAGCAATAAGCGCCGCAACCTCACGCTGGTGCACAAGGGCAACATCCAGAAGTTCACCGAGGGCGCGTTCCGCAACTGGGGCTATCAGCTCGCGGAGCGTGAGTTCCCCGGCGCCACCTACACCTGGGAGCAGTGGGAGCGCACCAAGGCCGCCTCCGGCGAGAAGGCGGCCAACGCCGAGATGGACGAGGCCAGGCGTGCCGGCAGGATCATCATCAAGGACGCGATCGCCGACATCACGCTGCAGCAGGTGCTGACCCGGCCCGATGAGTTCGACGTCATCGCAACGCTCAACCTCAACGGCGATTACCTCTCCGATGCGCTCGCCGCCCAGGTCGGCGGCATCGGCATCGCCCCCGGCGGCAACATCAACTACATGACCGGCCATGCGGTCTTCGAGGCCACCCACGGCACCGCCCCGAAGTACGCCAACCTCGACAAGGTGAATCCCGGCTCGGTCATCCTCTCCGGCGAAATGATGTTCCGCTACCTGGGTTGGACGGAAGCTGCCGACGCCATCATCAGCGCCATGGACAAGGCCATCGGTCAGAAGATCGTCACCTATGATTTCGCCCGCCTGATGGAGGGTGCGACCGAGGTCGCGACCTCCGCCTTCGGCGACGCGCTCATCCGCAACATGTAACAATGACGCTGCTGGACTGGGCCAGAAAGGTGCAGGCAATCGCCCAGAACGGGCTCGCCTTCACCACGGACCCGTTCGACAAGGAGCGTTACACGGAGTTGACGGAACTGGTCGCCACCATCCTCGCGACCGAGCTCGGCATCCCGGTTGCCCGGGCGAAGGGCTTGTGGGAGGGAGACGAGGGCTACGTGACGCCCAAGGTGGACGTGCGCGGCGGTATATTCGAGGACGACCGCGTGCTGCTGGTCCGCGAACGGTCCGACGGCAAGTGGACGCTTCCCGGCGGCTGGGTCGACATCAACGACTCCCCCTCCGGCGCGGTGGTGCGCGAGATCCGCGAGGAGTCCGGCTACCAGGCGCGGGCCGTGAAGCTCGCGGCGCTCATCGACAAGCGCCGCCATCCGCATCCTCCCGGCATCCATCACATATACAAGCTGTTCTTCCTCTGCGAGCGCGTCGGCGGCGCCCCCACGACCAGCAACGAGACCGACGCGGTGCAGTTCTTTCCCGTACGGGAGCTGCCCGAGCTTTCCACCGGCCGCGTCCTCGCCTCGCAGATAGAGCGGCTGCATCAGCATCAGCTGCACCCGGAGCTGCCGACATACTTTGATTGAGAGCGCGCAGCTGGCCTCCCGCCGGATCGCCGGCGCCTTCGCCGAATACAACGCGGAGTTCCGGGCCATCACGCGGCGCGCGCCCGTGCGGTTCGACGCCCTCGACTGGAAAGGCGGCCAGCTCGATGCCGTCGAGCGCATCGAGCTCTACGACCGCTTCGTCACCCACACCGTGGCGGAGCTGAGGGCCATACTCGGCGACCGGGCGCAGGATCGAGGCCTGTGGACGCAGATCCGCGCCGACTTCGCCGAGCGCATCGCCGGTCTGCCCGATACGGAATTCACCAAGACGTTCTTCAGCTCGATCAGCCGGCGGCTGTTCGGTACGGTGGGCGTGGCCCCTGAGATCGAGTTCGTGGCCACGGACCTCGATCCGCTGGCGCACGTGACCTCCACGGTCACCACCAACACCTACATCAATCACGGCTCGCTCGCGCTTCTCTTCGAGGACCTGCTCGGCGACGTGCGCTTCCGCTCCCCATGGAAGGACCTCGACAACAGCATCCGCCACGTCACCACCGAGGTGCTGGCGCATCTCGCGGCCCGCGGCGAGCAGCGGGCGGTGCAGCGGGTCGAAGTCATCCGCCCCGTGTTCTATCAGATATCGCGCGCGTACATCGTCGGGCGGCTGGTCGGGCGCAACTTCCTCGTGCCGCTCGTCATCGCGCTGAAGAACTCCGACAGCGGCATGCTGGTCGATGCGGTCATGCTCGCGGAGGGGGATGTCAGCATCGTCTTCAGCTTCTCGCGCTCGTATTTCCACGCCGACCTGGAGCACGTGGCGGAGGCCGTGGTCTTTCTCAAGTCCTTGCTGCCGAGGAAGCCCGTGAGCGAGCTCTTCACCGTGCTCGGGCGCGCCAGACAGGGCAAGACGGAGCGCTATCGCGAGATCATGCGCCATCTCGCCGACACGACGGATCGCTTCGTCCCGGCTCCGGGGCAGCGGGGCCTGGTCATGGTGTGCTTCACGCTGACCGCGTTCGATGTGGTCTTCAAGGTGATCCGCGACCGCTTCCCCTATCCGAAGAACGTGCTGCGCGAGGAGGTCCTGGCGAAATACCAGCTCGTCTTCCGCCACGATCGCGCCGGCCGCCTGGTCGATGCGCAGGAGTTCCGCCGGCTGCGCTTCCCGCAGGCGCTCTTCGCCCCGGAGCTGCTCGCCGAGCTGCTCGCGGAGACCTCGCTCAGCGTGCACGAGGCCGACGACCACCTGGTCTTCGACCACATGTACATCGAGCGGCGCATGACCCCGCTCGACCTCTACCTGCGCACCGCCTCCCCCGCCGCTGCCGAGCAGGTGGCGCTCGAGTACGGCCAGTGCATACGCGACCTCGCCCATACCAACATCTTTCCGGGCGACCTGCTGCTGAAGAATTTCGGCGTCACCCGCCACGGGCGCGTCATCTTCTACGACTACGACGAGCTTTGCCTGGTGACGGACTGCCATTTTCGCGACCTGCCGCCGGCCGCCAATCCCGAGGACGAGATGCGCGGTGAGCCGTGGTTCTACGTCGGCGAGCACGATGTCTTTCCGGAGACCTTCCTCAGCTTCGTGGCCTTCGATGCCGCGCAACGCGAGGCGCTGCGGCGCACTCACGGGGAGATCTTCACGGCAAGATTCTGGCAGCAGGTGCAGCGGCGACTGCTGGAGGGAGAGGTGCTCGAGGTGCTGCCCTATCACCCGCACCGCGTGCGGGTCGCGAGCAGCACCTGAAAAACCATACACTCGCGAGCGTGAGTCGCCTCTTGGTCGTGGATCTTCAGGCGCTGAGAGCCTGCGCCAAGTCCGCCAGAAGGTCATCGATATCCTCGAGCCCGATCGAGAGGCGCACCGTACCCTCGGTTACACCCGAGACGGCCTGCTGATCGGCGGTGAGGTCGCGGCCGCCCATCATTTGCGCGGTGACCACGAGCGACTCCGTGGAGCCGAGGCTCGCCGTCATGGAGAAAAGCTGCAGCGCATCGGCGAACCGGGCGCTCGCCTCGAGCCCGCCTTTGAGATCGAAGCTCACGATCGTGCCGAAGTCCTTCATCTGCGCGCGGGCCAGATCGTGCTGTGGGTGTGACGGCAGGCCGGGATAGTGGACACGCGAGACCGCAGGGTGCGCAGCCAAAAGCTCGGCTACGCGCTGCGCGCTTGCCGACTGCGCCTTGTAGCGGACGAAGTAGGTCTTGAGGCCCCTGAGAATCAGGTACCCAGCGTGCGGATCCAGCGTCCCACCCATCATGCCGAAGTCCGTACGCAGCGAACGGATCAGGTCTGTGCGTCCTATCACCGCGCCACCAAGCACGTCACCCGCGCCGGAAGCGTACTTGGTCAGGCTGTGCACGAACACATCGATGTCGTACTCGCCATGCTGGTGCAGGCCCGCGAACGTATTGTCCATCGCGACTAGAGCGCCCGCGCCACGCGCCAGACGCGTGAGAGCCGAGATGTCGGCAACCTTGGTCACGGGGTTGGTCGGGCTCTCGAACCACACGAGCCGCGTCGGATGCGCCGCCAGCGCGCGCTCGATGCCGGCGACGTCCTCGATCGAGAGCATCGTGTGCGTCACTCCGAAGCGGCCGAGGAGGCGACGAACGAGATAACGCGTCGGGTTGTAAGTCTCGACGAAGCAGAGGATGTGGTCGCCCTGCTTGGTTAGCGCGAGCAGCGTCTGCGCCACCGCGCCGACACCCGAGGCGGTCACCAGACACTCCTCCCGGCCCTGCAGCTCCGCGAGCAGGAGCTCGAGCTGACGCGTGGTGGGGTTCGAGGCGCGGGTGTAGAAAAACCCGGGACGCTCGCCGCGCAGATACCGCTCCGTCTCCGCCAGCGTATCGAATTCGAATTTGACGCTCTGGTAGATCGGGGCCACCACCGCGTGGTTATCGGCGGCGAGCTCCACCGGCGGCGGATGATTCACTCGGGTGGATTTCTTCATGCGGTCGTGAGCGTAAACCGATCCGCTTGGCTGTGGGCAGGAAACCTTTCACGAAATGCGCAGGTGCGCTCCCAGGGACGCGAGACGCGCCGCGGCCTCGTCGAGCGTCCGATCCTTCTTGGCGATGCAGAGCCTCACCACGGAGAGCTGCGGCGGCTCGGCATAGAACGGCGACAGCGGAATCGTGGCCACTCGAGCCTCGGTCAAGGCCCGCTCCGCGAACTCCATGTCACCGCACGACAGCAGCCGGCCGAAATCCAGCAGCTGAAAGAACGTGCCCTGGGCGGGTGGCAGCACGAAGCCCGAGCCGGCGAGCGCGTCGCACAGGCGGTCTCGTTTCGCCTGGAAGAAGGCGGCCAGCTCGCGTCCGGTCTGCGGCCTCTCGGCCAGGTATGCCGCGATGGCATGCTGCAGCGGGTTCGCGATGCTGAACGTGTTGAATTGGTGGACCTTGCGCAGCTCGCCCGTGAGCGCCGGCGTCGCGACACAGTAGCCGACGCGGAGCCCCGTCGCGTGCAGCGTCTTGCCGAAAGAAAAGACTGCGAAGCTTCTCTGTCGCAGCTCGGGATGCGACAGCACCGAAGCATGTACCCGGCCGTCGAAGATCACGTGCTCATAGACCTCATCCGAGATCACGACGATCTCGCGCCCCCGGATGATGGCGGCCAACGCATCGAGGTCGGCCGCCGTCGCCACCGTGCACGCGGGATTGTGAGGCGTGTTGAACAGGATCAGCCGTGTGCGTGGAGTGACAGTGGCGCGCACGCGATCCCAGTCGTAGCGGAAATCAGGAGGCATCAGCGGTAGTCGAATGCATCGTCCCCCCGCGAGACGCACGGCCGGCTCGTAGGAGTCGTATGCAGGATCGAACGCTATCGCCTCCTCACCCGGTCCCACCACCGCCTGCACGGCGGAATAGATCGCCTCGGTGGCGCCGAGAGTGACCGTGATCTGCGACTGCGGATCGAACTCGCCGCCGTAGCTCGCGGCCAGCTTGCGCGCAATGTGCTCACGCAACTCCGGGACGCCTTCCATCGGCGCGTACTGATTGTGTCCCTGACGCATCGCCTCGGCCGTGAGCTCCGCGAGCCGCGGGTCGATGTCATAGTCCGGAAAGCCCTGGCCGAGGTTGAGGGCGCCGAGCTCGCGCGCGCGGCGCGACATGACCGTGAAGATCGTCGTGCCGACGTCGGGCAGCTTGCTGCGGGGAAGCACTAGTATGAAGCCACCTGCGGCGGCCGGGCACGTCCCTGTGCCTGTGTCGCTGTCTCGTGTCGCTTCATGCGCCGAAGTCCGCTTCCGCCGCCGCGAGCGCCGCGCCGAGCACGCCGGCCTGGTTGCCGAAATGCGCCGGGCGAACCTCCGCCTCGCAATGCAGCAGCGGCGCAAAATCGGCGAAACGCTCGCTGATCGCGCCGCCCAGGATGAAGAGGTCGGGCCAGAGGAGCGCCTGCATGCGATCGAGATAGACGTTGACCCGGTCCATCCAGGCGCGCCAGTCGAGGTTGAGCACGGCCTTGACGTGGGCCGAAGCGTACTTCTCGGAGTCCATGCCGTTCAGCTCCATGTGCCCGAGCTCGGTATTGGGGAAAAGCCTGCCGTCGATGAAGAGCGCCGATCCTATGCCGGTACCGAAGGTCAACATGACGACCGCGCCTCTGACTCCCCGGCCGGCGCCCAGGCGCATCTCGGCGAGGCCCGCCGCATCCGCATCGTTGAGGAAGAGTGCGTTGCGGTCCAGAGTCCGCCGGATCAGCGCGGCGCCGTCGGCACCAATCCAGGAATGATCGATGTTGGCGGCAGTGCGCGCCTTGCCGCTCTTGACGACGGCGGGAAACGCCAGACCGACGGGACCCGTGGCGGCGGGCAGCCTCGCGGCGAGCCCGGCTATCGTCGGCATCATGCCCTCGGGGCTCGAGGGCTGGGGTGTAGGCGCCGAGATCAGCTCCCCGACGAGGTGCCCCGCCTCGACGTCCACCACGCCCGCCTTGATGAAGGAGCCCCCGACATCGACACCCAGCAGTTTACGCGACATAGGCGCTTTCCCGATAAAAGTTGGCCGGTCAAAGGTTGGCGGCGGCGGCGAGCTGCGCATCGCGCTCCCGCCGCTTCTGTCGATGGCGCATCCACACTGCGGTGACTACCACTCCGCTCGCCACCACCGACACCAGCAGAGTGGCGAGCGCGTTCACGTCCGGGCTGACTCCGAGCCGCACCTTGGAGAAGATCACCATCGGCAGCGTGCTCGAGCCGGGCCCGGCGACGAACTGCGAGATCACCAGGTCATCCCACGAGAGGGTGAAGGCGAGCAGCCATCCCGCCAGCACCGCCGGCAGAATGAGCGGCAGCGTGATCCGCCAGAACACCTTCGCCGGGCGCGCGCCCAGATCCTGTGCCGCCTCCTCCAGCGACTCATCGAACCCGGCCAGGCGTGACTGTACCACCACCGTGACGTAGGCCATGCAAAAGGAGATGTGGGCGAGCGTGATCGTGAGTGCGCCCATGCCCTGCGGCCAGCCGATGGCCTGCTGCAGGGCCACGAAGAGGAGCAGCAGCGAGAGCCCGCTGATCACTTCCGGCATGACGATGGGCGCAGTGGTCATCCCGACGAGGAGTGAGCGGCCGCGAAAGGCGCCAAAGCGCGCGAGCGCCGTGCCCGCCAGGGTACCGAGAATGGTGGATGCGGTTGCGGCGCAGATGGCCACCCGCAGCGACAGCCACGCGGCATCGAGAACCTCATCGTCCGAAAGGAGGACGCCGTACCACTTGAGCGTGGGCGAATGCGCGGCGTCCCAAACCGTGACCAGCCGGCTGTTGTTGAAGGAGTACACGATCATCGACAGGATCGGTACGTAGAGGAATACGAGTCCCGAGGACGAGCGCGGTACGCGAGAAGAGCCCCCGCCTCCTCACTCGACCGTCTCCAGGTTGCTGCGCTCGACCCGCTGCAGCAGCACGATGGGCACCACCAGCGCCAGCAGGATCAGTATCGCGACGCCGCTCGCCACCGGCCAATCGCGGTTATCGAAGAACTCATCCGACAGCATGCGTCCGATCATGATCTGATCAGTACGGCCGAGCAGAGTTGGAATCACGTACTCGCCAACCGCGGGAATGAACACCAGCAACGAGCCGGCCGCGATGCCGGGCAGCGACTGGGGCAGCGTCACACGCAGGAAGGCCGTGAGTGGCCGCGCACCCAGATCGGCGGCCGCCTCGAGCAAAGCCATATCGTGCTTCTCGAGGTTAGCATAGAGAGGCAGGATCATGAACGGCAGATACGAGTAAACGATACCAACGTATAACGAGAAGTCGGTCTGCAGCAGGGTGACGGGATGGCGGATCAGGCCGAGGTGCAGCAACACGTTATTGATGAGGCCGTCATTCTGCAGCAGGCCGATCCACGCGTAGACGCGAAGCAGGAAGGACGTCCAGAACGGCAATACGATCAGCATCAGCAGGAAGCTGCGCCACGCATCGCTGGCGCGCGCGATGGCATACGCCATCGGGTACCCGATCAGAAGACAGAAGAGCGTCGAGACCGCCGCCACCATGACTGAGTAGAGGTAGGAGCGCAGGTAGAGCGGATCGGTGAAGAGATAGGCATAGCCCGAGAGGTGAATGCCGGGTACCGGCAACCCGTGCAGCCAGCTGATGAGCGGCGCGTATGGCGGAATGGCCAGCCGCGCCTCGGAGAAGGAGATCTTGAGTACGATGAGAAAGGGAACGAGGAAAAAGACGGTGAGCCATACCGCGGGTATGCCCGCAACGAGGCGCCGCGCCGAAAACCAGCGAGGCACGACTCTCCCCTCCTCACGCTGTTCCACTACCGTTACCTAACGCGTGAGGATCACGGGGCTCTCAGGTTCCCAGGACAGCGTGACGCTCGCGTGTCTCAGGTCCCGCTGCGCCGCGACGCCCGAGCGGTTCGGAAGAGTCACCCGGAAGGTCTTGCCGGAATCGATCTCGACCAGGCAGATCGACACGTCGCCCATATAGGCGACCTCACGGACCTTGCCGCGCACCCGGTTCTCTGCGGGCGCCTCTCCCGGCGATCCCTCGCTCGCGAGTGCTATCTTCTCCGGACGGATCGCGGCCCAGACCGTGTCGCCTGGCGCGCAGTCGACCTGCCGCCCCACCCGGACGGTGCACCCGACGGCATCGCAGTCGATGGTCAGGTCATCCGCGCCGAGAGCCGCCACCCTTCCCTCCAGCAGATTCACGGAGCCGATGAAGTCGGCGACGAAGCGATTGACGGGCGACTCGTAAATCTCCGCGGGCGTCCCCACCTGCACGATTTGCCCGCGATCCATCACGCCCATGCGCGTGGCCAGCGTCATCGCCTCCTCCTGATCGTGCGTGACCACGATGAAAGTGACGCCGAGGCGCTCCTGGATGTTGAGCAGCTCGAACTGTGTACGCTCGCGCAGCTTGCGGTCGAGCGCGGCCAGCGGCTCGTCGAGGAGCAGCAGCTTCGGGCGCTTGGCGAGCGCTCGCGCCAGCGCCACCCGCTGCCGCTGGCCGCCGGAGAGCTGGTGCGGCTTGCGGCCCGCGTACGGGCTCATCTCCACGAGCTCCAGGATCTCCGCAACGCGCCGGCTGATCTCCGGGCGCCCGAGCCGCTCCTGCTCGAGGCCGAAGGCGACGTTCTTCTCCACGTTCATGTGAGGGAAGAGCGCGTATGACTGGAACATCATGTTGATGGGCCGCTCGTAGGGCGGCACCGCGCTCATGTCCTCGCCGTCGATGTAGATGCTTCCGGCGCTCGGCGTCTCGAAGCCTGCCAGCATCCGCAGCAGCGTCGTCTTGCCGGAACCGGAGCCACCCAGAAGGCAGAAGATCTCGCCGCGCCGGATCTCGAGCGAGACGGTGTCCACGGCGGCGAACTCGCCGAACTTCTTGCTGACGGCCTGGAGGCGGATGTAGGGCGCCGCGGGATCGGTCGACGTCGACGGTTGGGCGTTCATCGGCTGAATTGTCTGTCGCTCAGCTTCCTGTCTTGAAGTGAGTCCAGGCTCGGGTCAGCAGGCGCATGAACTGCATCGATTTGGCCCGTTCCGGGACCAGGGTATGCATCACCGCCGGCGGCGGATAGATGCCGGCGTCGTGCAGCACGGACTTGTCCAGGTACGGCCGGGATGCCAGATCGCCGTTGGCGTATTTGACGAGGTTGGAGTTGCGCGCGGCGACGTGCGGGTCGCAGCAGATAGTTGATGAACAGGTGGGCATTGCGCGCATGCGGCGCATTCGCGGGAATGGCGAGCACATCGAAGTTCTCGACCGCGCCCTCCTTGGGGATGGAGTAGGCGATGGTGTAGGTCCTTGCCGGCCTCGTTGCGCGCGCACGTGCGGCCTGCTTCACGTCTCCCGACCAGCCGAGCGCGAGGCAGATCTCACCATTGGCGAGATCGTCGATGTAGCGTGAGGAGTTGACGTAGCGCACGTAGGGCCGGATGGCCATGCAGCACCTTCTGGCGGCCGCGAGGTCCGCGGGCGACTCGCTGTTCGGGTTCCTGCCCAGGTACAGCAGCGCGGTGCCGATCACCTCCGTCGGCGCATCGAGCACCGTCACGCCGCAGTCCTGGAGCTTCGAGACCACCGCCGGGTCGAAGAGCATGCGCCAGCTGTCGACCGGCGCATCGGGCAAGCGGGCCTGCACCGCCTGCAGCGTTGTAGCCCAGCCCGGAAGTGATCCACATGTAGTCGACGGCGTAGCGGTTGCCGGGGTCGTACTGCGCCTCGCTGCGCTGGACCTCGGGATCGAGGTTCTTGAGGTTCGGCAGCTCGCGACTTGTCGAGCTTCTGGTAGACGCTCCGCCTGGATCTGGGCTCCAGGAACGGAGCCGAGGGCACCACCACGTCGTAGTTGGTGTTGCCCGGTGAGGAGCTTGGTCTCGAGCACCTCGTTGGAGTCGAAGACGTCGTAGTTGACCTTGATGCCGTACTGCTTCTCGAAATCCTTGATCACCGTCGGGCTCGATGTAGTCCGACCAGTTGTAGACGTTGACGACCTTCGTCGTCGGACGTGCGCCGCGGCAGCAGGCCGGAGCAGGCCGCGGCAGGAGCAGCGGCGCTGCGAGCACCGCGGCAAGCGGCGGATGCATCCGCGTAGACAATCCGCGTTGGCCGAGGCCATGGCCGTCACACGTTGAGCAGCAGGTGCTCGCGCTCCCAGGAGCTGATCACCTGCAGGAACACCTCGTACTCGGCTTCCTTGACGATGGTGAAGGCGGCGACGAACGGCTCGCCCAGCAGCTTCACCAGCGGCTCGCAGCGCGCGCAGCGTCGCGCAGCGCCTCATCGAGCGAGCGCGGCAGGCCGAAGGGCAGGTCGTGCGCGCTGCCGGTGATCGGGTCGCCCGGCTGCACGCCCTCGACCATGCCGAGGTAGCCGCAGGCGAGCGAGGCGGCGATGGCAATATAGGGATTGGCGTCGGCGCCGCCCACACGGTTCTCGACCCGGCGCGTCCTGCGGCCTCGGACATCGGCACGCGCAGCCCGGCGGTGCGGTTGTCATAACCCCAGTGCACGTTGATCGGCGCCGACAGGTACCGGGTCAGGCGGCGATAGGAGTTGACGTTGGCGCAGAACAGCGCCATGGCCGCCGGCATGTATTTCTGCAGGCCGCCGATGTGCGCGAAGAACAGCGGCGAGGGAGTGCCATCGGGATTGCTGAAGATGTTCTTGCCGCGTCTTCACGTCCACCACGCTCTGGTGGATGTGCATGGCGCTGCCGGGCTCCTTGGCGTGCGGCTTCGCCATGAAGGTGGCGTACATCTTGTGGCGCAGCGCCGCCTCGCGCGCCGTGCGCTTGAAAAGGAACGCCTGGTCAGCGAGATCGAGCGGCGGTCCGTGGATCAGGTTGATCTCCATCTGCGCCGGCCCGTCCTCGTGGATCAGGGTGTCGATCTCGATCTCCTGGTCCTCGCAGAACTGGTAGATGTCGTCGAAGAGCGGATCGAACTCGTTGACCGCGGCGATGCTGTAGGACTGCCGCCCCGGCTCGGACGCTGCCCGACCGCCCCACCGGCGGCTTGAGCGGATAGTCGGCGTCCTTGTTCTGCTCGACCAGGTAGAACTCCAGCTCCGGCGCGACCACCGGTTCCCAGCCCCGCTGGGCGTAGAGCTCGAGGACGTTGCGCAGCACGTGCCGCGGCGCCATCGTTACCCGCCGGCCGTCGGAATAGAAGCAGTCGTGGATCACCTGCGCGGTAGGCTCGGCCGCCCACGGCACGCGGCGCACCGTCTTCGGATCGGCCTTGAGAATGATGTCGATCTCCGCGGGGCTCATGGCCTCGCCGGTCTCCGGCGGATAATCGCCGGTCACCGTCTGCAGGAAGACACTCTCCGGCAGGCGCATGCCGCCGTCCTCGGCGAACTTCTCCGCCGGCATGATCTTGCCGCGGGCAATGCCCGCCATGTCGGGAATGATGGCCTCGACCTCGGAAATGCCGTGGTCACGGAAGAACTGCCGGATCTCGCTCACCATGCAGCTGCCTTTCACCTGGACTCGGCGCGCGTCACGGCTCGCGCGGCCGAAGGCCGCAAACAACGCGCGCGAAAACGCGTTGTCCATCACCTTCCACTCGGGATGCCACTGCACCGCCAGCGCAAACCGTGCTGCGCCTTGCGACTCGGAATGCCTCGATCAATCCGTCGGGCGCGCGCGCCTCCACCGCCAGCCCGTCGCCGAGCCGCTCGATCCCCTGCCAGTGGAGCGAGTTGACCCGTGCCCGATCGGTCGCCGCCAGGCGAGCGCAGCAAGCCGCCGGGCTCGAGGATCACGTCGTGCGCCGGCCCGTACTGCACTTCCAGCGGCTGGCTTTCGTCGTCCCGGTGATCGAGGTGTCCGGGAACTTCGTGCAGCCGCTGGTGGAGCGTGCCGCCGAACGCGACGTTCATCTCCTGGAAGCCGCGACAGATGCCGAGCACCGGCACCCCGGCCCGCACCGCCTTGCGGATGAGCGGCAGCGTGGTGGCATCGCGCGCCGGATCGTGCAGCGTCCCGGGTGCGCTCGGCGGGCCCTCATAGTGGCTGCGGCTCGACGTTCGACGGACTGCCGGTGAACAACGAGCCCATCGAGGCGCGAGAGCAGCTCATCGAAGCCGCAGCTCCTCGGCGAGGGCGGGAATCAGGAGCGGCAGCCGCGTCCGCCGCGTCCAGCACCGCCCGGGCGTACTTCTCCCCGACCATGTGAAAGGGATGTAGCCCGATCATGCGCCGGTCGGCGGGAATGCCAATGAGGGGGCGAGCCGGTGGCATTGAAGTCCAATGTAGTATCCACAGCCAAGCAGCGACGGCGGTTTCGGTAGAGTCCGCCGATTAGACCACAGTCCGCGAGGACAGCCTAACGTGTCCTCGCGCCGGCGAGCGCCCGCGCAGGATGCGCGGGCCGAGGGCCCTGCCGCCATGGACGGCCAGTGGCACGTGCCCTCCCCGCCCTGCATCGGCTATGCTCTTCAGTGCCTTCGCGCCCAAATCATCTAATTATCCTATAACACCTTCGCCAGCCCCCACGTGGCCGCCCACGCCGCTTCCTACTACGCCGCCTCAGCCCGAGCCGCTCCCGAGCGGACGGCGCTCGCCGGCGCCGTGGAATGCGACGTCTGCGTAGTCGGGCGGCGGCATCGCCGGCTGCTCGGCGGCGCTGCATCTCGCCGAGCGAGGCTATTCCGGTGGTGCTGCTCGAGCAGCACCGCATCGGCTGGGGCGCCTCCGGTCGCAGCGGCGCCCAGGCGATCCACGGGGTGGCTTCGGGCCAGAACAAGCTGGAGCGGCTCATCGGCCGGACGGCAGCGCGCGCGGTGTGGGATGTCTCCATCGAGGGGCTGGCGCTCATGCGGCAGCTCATCACGCGCCACCATATCGAGTGCGACTGGGTGGACGGCTACATGCTGACGGCGGTGAAGCCCCGCCACGATCGGGAGCTGCGGGTCGAGCTCGCGGAGCTGCAGCGAGAGGCTCCAGCTACCGCAGCGTGCGCTACATGCCCCGCGAAGAGGTTCAGGCAACGCTCGCCACGCACCGGTACCTGGGCGCGCTTTACGACTCCAACAGCGGCCATCTGCACCCGCTGAACTACACGCTCGGGCTCGCCGCGGCCGCGGAGCGTGCCGGCGTGCGCATCTTCGAAGACACGCGAGCCCTCGGCTTCACCGGTCAGCGCGCGTACGTACGCCGGGCGGCGAGGTTCGCGCGCGCTACCTGGTCCTCTGCGGCAACGTGTACCTCGGCGAAACCGCCCCGGCCCTCGCTGCCAAGATCATGGCGGTCGGCACCCACATCGTCGCCACGGAGCCGCTCGGCGCGGAGCGCGCGCGGCAGCTCATCGCCAACAATGCGGCGGTGAGCGACATGAACTGGGTGCTCGATTACTTCCGCCGCTCCGCCGATCACCGCCTGCTGTTCGGCGGCCGCGTCAGCTACTCGGGCCTACACTCCTTCGAGGCGCCGAGCGGCACGCGCACCCGCATGCTCAAGGTGTTTCCGCAGCTTGCCAGACGTCGGCGTCGAATACGCCTGGGGCGGCTACGTCGATATCACCCTGAACCGCGCACCGCATTTCGGGCGCTTGATGCCGAACGTCTACTTCCTGCAGGGATTCTCCGGACACGGCATCGCCCTCACCGGGATTGCCGGCAAGCTGGTGGCAGAGGCGATCGCCGGTCAGGCGGAGCGTTTCGACGTCTTCACGCGCATCCCGCACCAGGACTTCCCGGGGGGCGCCATCCTGCGCCGGCCGGTGTTGGTGCTCGCGATGCTGTACTACCGCTTGAGAGATCTGCTGTGATGCGACGGCCTGACATCAATCCGGCGGATTGTGCGCCCGGAGAAAAGCGACCGTCGCCTGCAGCATCTGCAGCCGGGTATCGCTGCTCGACAGCCAGTGATCTTCCTTCTTCAGTGTCACCAGCTGCGCATCCTTGTTCTCGCTTCGCAAAGCATCGAACATGATCTGACTCTGTTCATAGGGCACCACGGTGTCGTCGCGACCATGGATGAGGAGTACCGGCGCCCTGACCGCATCGACATGTTTGATGGGGGAGATGGCGTCCAGCGCCGGGTCACTGGCGCCCGCAACGCCCCAGAACCGGTCCCAGTAGCGGGTCGCATAGCGGTCCTGGATTCCACCCCGGGTTTCCCACTGCAGCATCCGCGCCAAGTCGGAAATTCCGGCAACCGACACTGCGCACCGATATTCCGTCGGCTGCAGCGTTGCGCCGGCGAGCGCGGCGTAGCCACCATAACTCGCCCCAACGATGCATACCCTCGCGGGATCCACCAAGCCCTGTTTGACGAGATAACTGACGCCATCGGACAGGTCAGACTGCATCTTGCGGCCCCACTGACCATAGCCAGCCTCGAGCAGATGCTCATTGACATTGGAACCGCGGTAGTTCGGCCGCAGGACGGCATAACCCTGGTCGGCAAGTGCCTGCGACCACCAGTCAAACTCGGCTGTATCCCGCTCAGCCGGGCCTCCATGGGGCAGCACCACCAGCGCCAGGTTATGGGCCGGTCGAGCCGGTAGAGTCAGATAGCCGTGAATCTGCAGGCCGTCACCCGTCGCATAAGTGATGGTCCTCACTTCGAAGGGCTTGTCGATTCCCTGGTAGACGTTGCCTATCGGAACGGCTCCCGGGTGCTTGAGGTCGATCAGCACGTAGCGGTATCCGTAGTTCGGACCGTCGACGAGTACTACAACCTTGGAAAAATCCGTCGACGCGGAAACGAAATTCACCTGATCGCCGGCGAACGCCTTGACGATCGCCTGCCAGTTGAGGTTCTTCGCGGGATCAAAGAACACGTATTGCGGCAGATCCACCGTATTCACTCCACCGATCATCAGATCGGTGAACTCGTCCATGAGAGGCTCGTCGAACACTTCCGCCGCAGGCATCGCCGCGAGCTTGCCGTCCGCGAGCGACAGCAGCTGCCACAGTCTGTGGCCGCCTTCTGTCGACTCGATGAGCAGGGTATCGGCCGTCGGCCCGAATCCCAGAATCGCGGGGAGATCCAGCGGGGCGTGACCCGATGCCGCTTCCGCGGGATCGCCCCCGAGACGGGAGACGCCAATTGACCAGCGCTGCGTGAGCTCGTCGTAATCCCGCTCAGCAGCAAGCCGACCCTGGCTATCGAGCCGCCATTGCGTGTACGACGAGCCCTTACGGAGGAGGCTCGTGAGGCCCGTCGTGAGATCGCAGCGGAAAAGCGCGATGGCATTCTGCGAGTCCGTCATGTAGTCGCCGGCCGCGTTCGTGTAGAGGCCCGGCACGAACAGCACCGTGTGCCCGTCGACGCGTCTCACCGCAACGCGACCGATGACGGTGTTCATCACCTCGTTCTTCTCGCCGAGCGTATCGCCGGGCAGGGTACGAAGCTCATTGCGCGGTATGTTGTAAACCCTGAGGATGAACCACTCCACCCTGAAGCCGTACGCCGCCGCGGATACGGAGGCCATGATCATCAGGTTGTCCGGGTCGGCCCATCTGATGCCGCGCAGCTTGGTCGTGCCCGCCTTGACCCAGCGAATGATTTTGCGGTCCGCGACGTCGGCAATGAACACGACCCGCATATCGCCCTGGGTGCGTACGTACGCCAGCCGCGAGCCATCCGGCGATATGGCAACGTTTTCTATGTTCGGCAGCTGGCCATAGACGGCCAGCGGCACCGCTCGCCCGCTGGGCGCGGCGAGCACGGACAGCAGACCTAGGAATGACACTGCGACCAGGCGGGTACCTGCCCGTCGCGCTGCCTGCGCGCATCCAACGACTGTTCGCATGACCCCACCCTATCCGCTTCTTCTGTACGAGAGCGGTAACAATCACTTGTTGTCTACGAGCGTAACCCCGGGCATGGCCGAATTCAAGGGCTTCCCTGGCCCAACGGTCTCCTAAAGCAACTCCGCGATCTGCACGGCATTCAGAGCAGCGCCTTTGAGGAGCTGGTCGCCGGCCACGAAGAGCGCTATCGAGTGGCCGCTGGGGTCGCTGAGGTCGCGGCGGATGCGGCCGACCAGGATCGGGTCCTGACCGGAGGCATCTTTTGGCATGGGGAAGTAGTTGCGCTCGGGGTCGTCGACTACCTTCACGCCGGGCGCCGTCTGCATGATGTCGCGCACCTGCTCCGGAGTGATGGGACGCTCGCACTCGAAGTTGATGGCGATCGAGTGAGCGCGCAGCACCGGCACGCGCACGCAGGTTGCCGCGATGCGGATGGAATCGTCGCCGTAGATCTTGTGGGTCTCGCGGATGACCTTGGTCTCTTCCTCGTTGTAACCGCGTCTGCGGGTCGATCCGGGTGTTGTGGCTGAAGAGGTTGAAGGCGTATGGATGCGGCAGCACGCGGTTCTCGTATGGCCGGCCCTCGAGATAGGCGCGAGTCGACTCACGCAGCTCCTCCATGGCGGCGGCACCGGCGCCGGAAGCGGCCTGATAGGTGGCGATGATCATGCGCCGCAGGCGGTTGCTGCGGTGCACGGGCCAGAGCGGTGTGATGGCGATGATGGTGGAGCAGTTGGGGTTGGCGATGATGCCGCGGTGCCCGTGCACCGCCTCCGGGTTGATCTCCGGCACGACCAGCGGCACGGCCGGATCCATGCGGAACGCGGAGGAGTTGTCGACGACCACCGCGCCCTGCTCTACGGCGAGCGGCCCGAAACGCTTGGAGGTGCTGCCGCCCGCGGAGAAAAGCGCGATGTCGGCGCCGCGAAAGCTATCGTCCTTCAGCTCGCGCACGGCGAGCGGCTCGCCGCGGAAGGTCAGCGTCTTGCCGGCGGAGCGCGCCGAGGCGAACAGACGCAACTCCGAGAGCGGGAACCGCCTCTCCTCGAGACAGCGGATGAGCTCGACACCGACGGCGCCGGTGGCGCCGACGATCGCGACTACCGGCGCCGAACCGGCTGAACGACCAGAGTGCATGCACGGACTCCAAAACGAACGAGGCCCCGACGGCGTTGCCGGCGGGGCCTCTGGTTGACTCGCGATGTACCGACTCTGCTAAGCGCGCGCGAGATCCGCCAGGGCCCCCGGAAGGGGCGTCTTGATGGTGATTTTGCGCGTTTTCATCAGACCGGACATACCATACCGAACGTACCGGAAGCGTGGGCGAGTGTAAAGGGATTTCGTGTCGACGCGGGTCTCAGGTTCGCCGGATCTCGAAACACCGGTGGATCCGCGGGTTGCGCTCGAAGTCGGGCGGCAGAGTAGCGGCGGACACGTCACGAATCGCGTAACGCTCGGCCAGCGCCGGGTCCAGTCGGAAACGCTGGGCGTTGGTGGAGAAGACGAGCAGGCCGCCGGGCTCGAGGAGGCGCATGCAGGCATCGATCAGCGCCGGATGGTCGCGCTCGACGTCGAGCACTCCCTCCATGCGCTTCGAATTCGAGAACGTCGGCGGGTCGAGGAAGATGAGGTCGTAACGCTCGGAAGCGCGCGCGCCATCGCGCAGCCACTCGACGCAGTCCGCCTGCACGAACTCATGCCGCGGCTTCGCGTCCGCGCTTCGAGGAGAGATCGCGCTGTTGCGCGCGAAGTTGCGTTGCGCCCAGTCGAGATAAGTCCGTGACATGTCGACAGTGGTGGTTGCGGTCGCGCCGCCCGCCGCCGCGTAAACGGTGGCCGTGCCGGTGTAGGCAAAAAGGTTCAGGAACCGCTTGCCGGCAGCGGCTTCCCTGAGGCGCGCGCGGGTGATGCGGTGATCCAGGAACAAACCCGTGTCGAGATAATCATCGAAGTTTACGATGAACTGCAGGCCGCCCTCGAGCACCACGTGAGAATCGGAACGGTTGTCGAGCTTGTCGTACTGCTCGCCGCGCGACGTTCGCCGGCGCGTGCGCAGCTTGATCCGCTCGGGCGGCACGCCAGTCGCGCCGGGCAACGCCGCCAGCGCCTCACCGCGACGGCGTCGGACCGCTTCGACTTCGATTTCCGCGGGTGCTGCGTACTCCTGTACGTACAGCCATGTATCCTCCGGCTCCACGGTGCGGTAAATGTCGATCGCGAACGCATACTCCGGCATGTCGGCGTCATAGAGCCGGTAACACGACACGCCCGTCTTTGCGACCCAGCTCTTCAGCCGCTTGAGATTCTTCGCCAGGCGATTGGCGACCATGCGTGCGCCCGGCGCATCCCGCAACGGCGGCGCATCCTCACGAACGAGCGTGCCGGGCCGTCGCAGGCTCGCCGCCTCCACCGTCATCCTGAGCAGCCGGCACTCGATCGCCCCATTCCACAGCGTGTGGGTGCGGGCCGCGCGGATGCCGAGCTCCATGCCGAGCTGCGGCGCCCCGGTCAACACCGCCGCCTGCCATCCCTGGAATCTCTCCCGGAGCACCTCGCCGAGCTCGCGATGGATGGCGCGCGCCGCATCGAGATCCTCCATCCGAACGCCGTACGGGGGATTGGTGCAGAGGAGACCCGGGGCATTCGGCGCCGGAGCGGCGTCCGCGAGCCGGCGCACTTCGAACTGCACCCAAGACCCGATGCCCGCGCGCTGCGCATTCGCACGCGCGTCCCTCACTGCCAGCGGGTCGCGATCGTGGCCGCGAAGCACGATCGCCGGCGGCGCCTCGGCCATGCAATGGGCCTTCGCCTCTGCGCGCAGCCGCCGCCACAGCTCCGCGTCATGACCACGCCAGCCGAGAAACCCGAAGTATTCGCGGCGCAGCGCCGGCGCGCAGCGCGCGGCAATCAGCGCCGCCTCGATCACCAGCGTGCCGGAGCCGCACATCGGGTCCAGGAATTGGGCGCCGGCGGCTGCAAGGTTCGGCCATCCCGCCCGCATCAGGACACCGGCGGCAACGTTTTCCTTCAGAGGCGCCTCGCCGGCCGCCCCGCGATAGCCGCGGCGGTGCAGACTTTCACCGGAGAGATCGATGGACAACGTGATCGCCGTGCCACGGGCGTGCGCGTGCACGCGGACACTCGGCTGATCCAACGCGATGTCAGGCCGGGCACCGGTCGCAGCGCGCAGTGAATCGACGATCGCATCCTTCAGCTTCAGGGCGCCGAAGTGGCTGTGCGTGATGGTCGGATGCTTGCCGCTGAAATCGCAGGCGAGCGTCGCGCCCGGTCCCAGATGTTGGCCCCACTCGCATTCGCGGGCGGCAGAGTAGAAGCCGTCGGCGCTCGCGGCCTCGAAGTGCGCGATCTCGAGAAATACCCGGTTGGCGAGCCGTGACTCCAGACAGGCGCGGTATGCCGTCTCGAGCGTGCCGGTGAACGCTACACCCGTCGTCCGCTCCCGCACGTCGCTCGCGCCGAGGGTCGCCAGCTCCTTCGCCAGGAGATCGGCGAGCCCGCGCGGCACGCTCGCCAGGAATCGAAGGAGTGTCACGGCTTGGGGCTCGCCGGGCGCGAGCGAGCCCGGCGGTTTGTCTCCACATATGGCATTTCCTTATGATAAGGGGCTCCAACCCGCCCAGCCACCCGCGAGCCCCTCATGGCAGTCTCCGATCCCCTCTCCCGCGATGCGCTCGATGCGTTCTGGATGCCCTTCACGGCGAACCGCCAGTTCAAGGCGAAACCGCGCCTGCTCTCCCGCGCCAGCGGCATGCACTACTTTACCCCGGACGGCAGGCAGATCCTCGATGGCGTCGCGGGGCTCTGGTGCGTCAATGCCGGCCACGGCCGTAGCGAGATCACCGCAGCGGTGACGCGCCAGCTGGGCACGCTGGATTTCGCGCCCACGTTCCAGATGGCCCATCCGTCCGCATTCGAGCTCGCGAACGCGCTCGCTCGGATTGCACCGCCAGGGCTCGATCGCGTGTTCTTCACCAACTCGGGCTCGGAATCCGTGGACACCGCGCTCAAGATCGCGCTCGCCTATCATCGGGTCCGGGGCGATGCCGCGCGCACCAAGCTCATCGGCCGGGAGCGCGCCTATCACGGCGTCGGTTTCGGCGGCATTTCCGTGGGCGGAATCGGCGGCAACCGCAAGCCGTGGTCAGCTTCGCTGCTGCCAGGGGTGGACCACCTGCCTCACACGCACGACCTCAGGCGCAACGCCTTCTCGCGCGGTCAGCCCGCACACGGATGTGAGCTGGCGGAGGAGCTGGAGCGCTTGCTCGCCCTACATGATCCCTCCACGGTTGCCGCGGTGATCGTGGAGCCGGTCGCCGGCTCCACCGGAGTGCTCATCCCGCCGCGCGGCTATCTGGAGCGACTGCGCCAGATCTGCGACCGGCACGGCATCCTCCTCATCTTCGATGAGGTGATCACCGCGTTCGGACGTGTCGGCGCGCCCTTTGCCGCGCAGGAATTCGGCGTGACTCCCGACATGATCACCACGGCGAAGGGATTGACGAATGGTGTCGTGCCGATGGGGGCGGTGCTGGCGAAGCGGTCCATCCATGACGCCTTCATGCAGGGGCCCGAGGGGACGATCGAGCTCTTCCACGGCTACACGTACTCGGCGCACCCGGTAGCCTGCGCGGCCGCGCTCGCCACGCTCGGTATCTACGAGCGTGAGGGCCTGTTGACTCGTGCCAGGGAGCTGTCGCAGTACTGGGAGGATGCCGCGCATTCGCTGCGCGGATTGCCGCATGTCATCGACGTGCGCAACTACGGGCTGATCCTGGGGCTGGAGCTGGAGCCGGCGGCAGGCCGGCCCGGCACCCGGGCTTACGGCGTCTTTGTCGAATGCTTCGAGCGCGGCGTACTGGTGCGCCAGACCGGCGACATCATCGCGCTGTCACCGCCCCTGATCGTCGAGCGCTCCCACATCGATCAGATGTTTGGGACGCTCGCCGAGGCGGTGCGCAATCAACGGTGACGATCGTGGCGCGCGTGCGTCATTGCCATCCAGGCGATGGCAGCAACGACTACGACACAGCCCAGGAGCAGGCCCATGTCGAATGTCGAGACGAGGCGCGTCGATGCAATTGTTACGGTCGGAAGCATGGCAGTTGTCCGTGGCAACCGAGTTCGGCTCGTGCAGCAGGCTGCCAGCCTCCGCGGGCCGGGTGAAGCGTCGGCTGGCCGATCTGCGACGCTCTTCACCCGACCCGCGAGTTATGTCGAGTCAGCGGGCAGCCGCCACCGTGGGGCCTGGCCCGGTCGACTGCGCCACCTCAGCCCCCTGTAACCGCACTGTCACGCGCCTGTCGAACGCGTACGCATCCATATCGCCCTGGGGGCTGGTCGATTCCGCTGAGCCGTGCCCTTCGATCACGAGCCTGTCCTGCGGAACGCCCGCCTGCTCCAGCATCAGAGCCACCGCCTCCGCACGGCGCAGTGACAGGTCATCGTTGAACGTGGCCGGCCCTCTCGGGTCGGCGTAGCCATCGATCCGCACCTTCGCACCGGGCGGCAGTGATGCGGCGAGGGCACCGATCTTGCGCAGCGCCGGCAGCTGCATGCCGTTGATGGAGGCCCTGGCCGTCTTGAAGGCTACATCGGTCTCGATGTCATTGGAGAGTTGCACCGTGTGATCGAGCTCCGCCCGCTGGGCCTCGACGGCGGTGAGCGATTGACTGGCGAGGTTCAGCTTCCCCGCCAGGGCCTCACGGTCCTCCTGGCTCTCGCTGAGGCTCGCGGCGAGAGCCTGGTTCTGCGCCGCCAGATCATGATTGGCGAGGTTCTGCTTGTGATAGTGATTGCCGAGGAGCGCGCCGGCGACCATGCCGACCATCGCGCCGATCGGGCCGCCTGCCGCGGCCCCAACCGCCGCTCCCGCCAGGACACCGATGTTCTCCTGCTTGGAGGCAGGCGGCGGTGCCCCGGACGTCTGCGCCGCGGACACCGGCAGGGCGGCAAGGGACATCGCGGCAATCGTGATACCCACCGTTCCCACACGAACTTTGTTGCTCAGGATGCTCATATGCTGGCCCTCTTGCTGTGTGCTGGCGCGCTTGGCGCCGTCGAGGACCAGTACAAGCCATGGGCGGGGGCCGGTCGTGACACAAACCGGGCCGCGAGCTGATCTTTAGTGGCAGATCCTGGCGGCTGCCCTTACTTGGGATATGTCAGGCGGTCCTGGATGGCCAGGAGGACGTCGCTGCGCGAGACCTCGCCGAGCAGGGTGTGGCGCCACTGGCCGGGAGTGACCGGCAGCGCGGTTGCCTGCTCCCGCAGGAAGCCGTCGAGCGCCTCGCAGAGGGGCATGTCGGGAGAGAGTGCGAAATTGATTGGCAGCGCAACCGCTTCCGCCGGCAGACCCCAGCCGATCTCGCCCTTCTGCAGGCGGTCGAGCACCTTGCGCGGATCGAACCAGGCGACGAGGTCATCGCCGCTGGTCACATAGACCCGCTGCAGGGGACGCTTGGGAAGCTGGTCGTAAATATCCGCCAGGCTGGTCGTGGCGGAGACCACGGCGGCGGCCGGCTTCACCAGCGCCTCGACGGTGCGCAGCCGCCAATCATCGCCGTGCTCCGCGACAATCGCGCGGCTCAGGCTGGCGTGATAGACCGACTGCCCCTTCCGGTAGACCTTCGCGGTGTAGTGCGCCGTCACGCAGGCGAGCATGAGCGGCAATACGACGTTGTAGTCGAGGGTCATCTCGAAGATCATCAGGATCGAGGTCAGGGGCGCCTGAGTGGTCGCCGCAAGAAATCCGCCCATTCCGATCAAAGCGTACGCCGCCGGCACCGAGGCGGTGTGCGGCATCAGACCGTGCAGCACGCCCCCGACTATCCCGCCCACGGCCGCGCCGATGAAGAGTGACGGCGTGAGGACACCGCCGACGCCTCCCGAGCCCACCGTCGCGGAAGTCGCCACCACCTTGGCGGCCAGTATTGCCAGCAACCAGAGCCCGAAGAGCTGGCCCTGCAGGATATGGCTGACGACGCTGTAGCCGTTGCCCCAGACCTGCGGGACGAAGATCGAGATGGCACCGACGATCACGCCGCCGAGCCCCAATTGCCAGTACAGCGGCAGCTTCAGGCGCACGAACTGCGACTTCGCGAAGTCGAGAAGCGCGAGGAAGGGCGGCGCGAGGTGTCCGAGCAGGATGCCCAGCATCAGATAGAAGATCAGCTCCACGTTGGAGGACGACCACACGACGTGCGGGACGTCGAAAACGGGTCCGTACCCGAGGAAGCGGTGGATGGTGGCGTTCGACATGACGGACGAGACCACCAGGGGACCGAAGCTCTCCATGGAGATGGAGCCGAGAACGATCTCCGAAACGAACAACGCGCCCGAGATGGGCGCGTTGTAGGCTGCGGCGATACCGGCCGCCGCGCCGCATGCCACCATGAGTCGCAGGCGGGGAATCGGTGCGCGCGCGAAGAGGCCGAGCCGCGATCCGAGCATCGCCGAGAGCTGCACCATCGAGCCCTCTCGCCCGATCGAGCCTCCCGAGGAGATGGTGAGAAGCGACCCGAAGCTGCGCAATATGGAGGCGCGAAAGCCGATCTTGCCGTCGCCGACGATGACCGCTTCCATGTAATCGACGGCTTTCGAGGATACGAAGGTACGGCCGACGAAATGCAGCACGGCGCCGGCAAGCAACCCGCCCACGACCGGCACGAGAGCCCGATGCCACCAGACCAGGCTCGAGGCGGCATCGACCAGCCCTTCGCCGGGCCCGATCGGCGCATACCCCGTGAAGAACTTGGTAAAGAGGCGGATCGACTCGCGGAATAGGACGCTCGCCAGCGCGCCGAAGAATCCGACCAGCGCAGCCCAGAATATGATGCCGGCCAGGTCCTCGTGACCGAACAGGATCAAGCGCAGCCGCGTCAGCAGCGACAGTGGTACGCGTGCGAACTCTCTTGCCTGTAGGTGCATTCTTTCGACTTGGCCCATCCCGGTCCCGAGCGGGCAATTATGCATTCTTGCCGCCCGTCGCTGAGCGGGGCCTGAACAGGATATGACGAAAGTAGACAAATTCGCATCGATTTCCTAGCCTTCGGGATCACGCTTTGCGCCATCTCATCGTTCCACTCATTGCCGGAGAGCCCCCGTGACCTTCACCCTCCCTTCGCTTCCGTTTGCGCCCGGCGCGCTCGCCGCCCGCGGCATGTGCCAGGAGACCTTCGAGTTCCATCATGGCAAGCACCATCAGGCATACGTCACCGCGCTGAATGGCCTGGTGGAGAAGAACGACGCGCTCAAGGGCAAGTCGCTCGAGGAATTGATCAAGCTCGCTCATGGCCGCGAGGACCTGACCCCCGTCTTCAACAATGCCGGTCAGCACTGGAACCACAGCTTCTTCTGGAACTGCCTCTCGCCAACGGGCGGCGGCATCCCCGGCGATCTCGAGAAGAAGCTCGCCGCGGACTTCGGCAGCGTCGACAAGTTCAAGGAAGCCTTCAAGGCCGCCGCCGTCGGCCAGTTCGGCTCCGGCTGGGCTTGGCTGGTGCTCGGCAAGGATGGAAAGCTCAAGGTTTCGAAGACCGCGAACGCCGGCCTGCCGCTCGCCACCGGCGAAGGGAAGGCGCTTCTCGTCCTCGACGTGTGGGAGCACGCCTACTACATCGACTTCCGCAACCGCCGTCCGGACTTCACGGATAATTTCCTGGCCAAGCTGGCCAACTTCGAGTTCGCCGCGCAGCAGCTCAAGTCGGCGTAGCGAACCAATTAGCGCAGCATGGGTCTTACCCGTGATGCCTTCGGCGGCCGTCACGGGTTGGTCTCGGTCGCAGTCCGGCATTGAGAGCCGGGGAGCCGGTCCTGCCCTTCAGGCAGGATCGGCTCCCTTCGTTTTGCTGAAAGAAAACACATGCGCGTAACGATAATCAGCTTGCTCGCCACCTGCTCTTTGATACTCGCGGCGCCGCGGTCGCAGGCGGCGGCGAATCCGCCCGGGTCGCAGGTCACCAGGGAGACGCTCGCGAATGGGCTGCGGGTGGTCATCGTGCCGGATCCGCTCGCGCCGGTGGTCGCGACGGCGGTGAATTACCTGGTGGGCTCCGATGAGGCGCCCAGAGGATTCCCGGGGATGGCGCATGCGCAGGAGCACATGATGTTTCGCGGCAGCCCGGGCCTGACCGCCGACCAGCTCGCCGACATCGGCGGTGTCATGGGTGGCAACTTCGATGCCAACACGCGGGAGAGCGTGACCCAATACGTCTTCACCGTCCCGGCGGAAGATCTCGACGTCGCGCTGCACATCGAGGCGCTCCGGATGAGCGGCGTGCTGGACTCGGAGAGCGAGTGGAAGCAGGAGCGCGGCGCGATCGAGCAGGAAGTGGCCCAGGACCTGTCGGATCCGAACTACGTCCTCTACGAGAAGATGCGCGCGGAAATGTTCGCCGGCACCCCGTACGCCCATGATGCGCTCGGCACCCGTCCCTCATTCGACGCCACTACCGGGGCAATGCTGAAACAGTTCCATGACACGTGGTATGCGCCGAACAACGCCATCCTGGTGATCGCCGGCGACGTCGACGCGGGAGCCACTCTGCTCGAGGTGAAGCGGCTCTTCGGCAGCATCCGGTCGAGGAAGCTGCCGGAGCAGCCCGCGGTGCGGCTCGGTCCGGCGCGCGCCGCCACGTTCAGCATGAGCACCGATCAGCCGGACGGCATGGCAATGATCGCGGTACGCACCCCGGGCCTCGACAGTCGCGACTTCGCCGCGCTCGATGTGCTCGCGGACGTCCTCGACAGCCGCCGCTTCGCACTCTTCGGCCTCGTGCCTCAGGGCAAGGCGCTCGATGCGGACTTCTCCCTCGATCCGCTGCCGAAGGCCGGCATCGCCTATGCGACCGTGTCCTTCGCCGCCGGGCAGGATCCCAAGGCGCTCGAGAGCGCGATCCATTCCATCCTCGCCGATGTGGTGCAGCACGGCGTTCCCGCTGACCTCGTCGCCGCCGCGAAGCTGCAGGAGCGCCGCGCCGCCGAGTTCCAGAAGAACTCCATCGCGGGGTTCGCCTCCGACTGGTCGGACGCTCTCGCGCTCTATCAGGTGAGCTCACCGGACGAGGAGCTGGCACAGATCGACAGGGTCACCGTGCAGGATGTCGACCGCGTGGCGCGGAAATATCTCGATCTCGCTCATGCGGTCACGGCCGTGATGTTGCCGCGCGGGTCGGGCAAACCGGTACCCTCGGGCGGCGGTTTCGGCGGTCAGGAGTCGATTTCTCTCGGTGCCGCGAAGCCGACGCCACTGCCGACGTGGGCGGCCGCGGCTCTGCGCCGCCTGAGCGTGCCGCCCTCAACTCTGCATCCTGTGGTCACTCGACTGCCGAACGGCCTGACACTCATCGTGCAGACGGAGGATGTCAGCAACACCGTCAGCGTCTATGGCCATATCCGCAGTCAGCCCGGCTTAGAGGAGCCGCACGGCGAGGAAGGCGTCAGCGACCTCCTCGAACGCATGTTCATGTTCGGCAGCAACAGTCTCCACCGCCTGCAGTTCCAGCAGGCGCTGGACGCCATCGGCGCGAGCGAACAGGCAGGCTCGGATTTCAGTCTTCAGGTCCTGCCCGAGGATCTGGATCGCGGTGTCCAGCTGCTGGCGCAGAACGAGCTCGATCCCTATCTTCCGGCCAATGCGATGACCGTGCTGCGCGATCAGCTCGCCGCAAGCGTCGCGGCCCGCAATCAGAGTCCCGGCTTCCTGACGCGACATTCGCTGCGCCAGGCGCTCTTTCCTGCGACCGACCCGAGCTTGCGCTTCGCGACGCCAGGCAGCATCCATGCGCTCACGCCCGACGAGGTGCAGAATTATTACCGCAACACGTTCCGCCCCGATCTCACCACCATCGTCGTGATCGGGAAGGTGACGTCGCAGCAGGCACGGTCCACCATCGAGAAGTATTTCGACTCCTGGAAAGCCGTCGGACCGAAGCCGCCGACAGACCTGCCGCGGGTGTTGCCGAATCGTCCGGGAGTGGTGGCCGTGCCTGACTCCAGTCGCGTGCAGGACATCGTGGTCCTCGCCCAGACGCTGCCGGTCACGCGCAGCGATCCCGACTACTACCCGCTGGAGCTCGGCGACGCCGTGCTGGGTGGCAGCTTCTACTCGACGCGGCTCAGCATCGCGTTGCGCAAGCAAAGCGGTCTCGTCTATTCGGTGGACTCGACGCTCGAGGCCGGTCGGACCCGCAGCGCCTACCTCGTGGAGTATGCCTGCGATCCGCCCAACGTCACCAAGGCCGCCGCCATGGTCCGCCGCGAGATTGCCGACATGCAGCGCACGCCTGTCGGCAACGAGGAGCTGCTGCGCGTGAAGGAGCTGCTGCTGCGGCAGATTCCTCTCGGCGAATCGAGCGTGGATGCGATCGCGGGCGGAATCATCGGCCGGGTCGACCTCGGGCTGCCGCTCGATGAGCCTACCATCGCGGCCCAGCGTTACATCGAGCTCGGACCGGCGCAGATCCAGGCGGCGTTCCGCAAGTGGATGCGCCCGGCGGATCTGGTCAGAGTCAGCGAGGGGCCGGCGCCGAGGTAGTCGGCGCGGGCGGCATCTTCACCGCCACGGGCAGCCTCAATGTGACACCGAAGTTGCCGGCCCGCGATGACGGCGCCGAGCAGTCGAAGTGTTGCTCAGTCACGCGGGCCCCCTCGATGGACGTGAGCATCATCTGCTCGATCTGCTGCAGCAGCTGACAGTCTGAAGTCTGGAGAGTCTTCGGCTCTCCCGGCGAGATCCGGACGGTGCGCTCGATCGCCTCGGCGGGTGCTGACTTCACCGTCGCCCGCAGGAAGATCGGCAGCTGGAACCGTATCTCCACATTGGGCGACCTCAGATAACCGCTCGGCGTGGGACTGCACTGGTACGGCAGTATGTTGACACTGTACGGCCACGCTCCCAGGCGCAGCAGGATGCCGTGGAATTCGTACCAGAGCTGATTGCAGGTATAGGTGCGCGGCAGGTTCTGCAGACTGACGATCATGTCGTACGTCCGCCAGAGCGCGGGCCGGCTGGCGGCGGCGCCCTTTTCTACCGCGCCCGCGGCTACAATGGCGAATCCCAGCGCGCAAACTGCCGCGGCAATGACGCCGCCCTGTCTTCGCATCCGCCCCTCCAAAAAACCCTTGTAAATCATGAGTGTGACCTTGCCGGGCCGCGGCCGGTTCCGCTGCCCGAATTTGCCACGATTCCGCCATGGCGCCAGCCGGATCGGCGCCGAGACTCTCCCCCAGGTCGGTGGCGGAGAATGCCAATGTTCGCGAATCTCAGGATCTGGCTCAACCACTTCGAATACCACGCGGAGCAGCCGCGCGGCGCGCCCCGCGGCTCGCTGAATACCCTCGCGCCCGAGGAGCGCCGCCTCATCGCCCGCTCGATCGCAACGTTCCAACTGGGCGAGCAGTCAGACGGCACAGGGCTTCTGCGTGCAGCGTACCGGTTCGCGGCCGCTCACGGCGATGAGCTCCTGCCTCGCATCACGGAGCTTTTCATTCGCGAAGAGCAGCGGCACGCCCGCCTGTTGCGTACGTTCATGGACGAGCATGGCATCAGAGCGAAGGGCCGGCACTGGACTGACGCCGTATTCCGTCGCGTGCGCCGGCTCGCTGGCTTTGAGCTTTACCTCCACGTTCTCATCACAGCCGAGCTGATCGGCAACGTTTACTACCGCGCGCTCGAGTCCGTGACCGGCTGCGAGAGGCTCAGGGTCCTGTGCCGTACGCTACTCGCCGACGAGCTCGCGCACATCGGCTATGAGTCGGAGCTCATCCTTGACCTGCGCGCCCGCAAGCCCGCTGCGTTGCGGACGCTGATCCGGCTGGCACATCGCGCCTTCTTCTGCGGCGCCGCCTGTGCCGTCTGGATCTCACATCGTGCTGTCTTTCGTCGCGCGGGCTACAGCGCCGCCGAATTCGTGCGCGCCTGCCTCGGGCAATACGCGTTCCATCTCGATCCGCCTGCGGGATGGTCCGCCTCAACGGCCGGATCCGCGCGCCACCGTTAGATGCCGATCATATTCGCGCTCCGCAAAATCCAAGCGGCGCTTCCAGGGATCAGCCTCGGGCACGGGACCGTGGTCAGTGAAGCTCATGAGCTCATCGCTGCTGTGATGATACTCCGGCCACGCCGGCTGTCCGGGCGGGTCCGGCCGGCCCGACCGGGCGAACGCAATCCAGTACGCGTGCACAACGCGCGCCATCGCCTCGTCGGCACGAGAGGTCTCCTTGCCATAGCGCGCGCACACCGTGTCGAACACATAGGGAATCTCGGAAGCATGGGGCGCACCCGACAACGTTTTGCGGCGCGCGGTTGCGACATAGCCGAAGCGATACTCATATACACGCTGACCGCGTGCGGAAAGGATTCGCGCGATCGCACGCGCCGGCTCCGCCATCCGTTGATCACCGCCAGCCGCGGTCGCTGCTTCTTCCAGAGTGCTCCGGCCGTCCGGGTCATAGATGCGCCGGGCCGCCGCTGAATCAGCGCCAAAGGTCCGCCACAGCGCCGGGAGCGAGGCCGGGAACGCCGGGCCGGCCTCTTCCGTGTTGGTGCCGATCATGACCGGCACGCGCGCACCGCCGCCGGCCGCATATACTCTCGTCGGGGCACCGGGATAGAGCCTGGCGTCCAGGATGGGACCGACGAACGTTGGGTCGCTCGACTCGGTATGCAGGTCCAGACCACCCACCAGCCTCGCCGCAGGCAGCGCGCGTAGTGCTGCCAGCGCCCGCGGGCCCCTCGCCCCCGATGCCGAGGATCCAGGCCAGCCTGACGCCCATCGCCTCCGCGGAATCAACTGCGCCGGCAAGGGGCCGCAGGGAAGAGATGTTGTCGCGCCCGGCGCCGGACTCGATGATTGCCTTTGCGAACAGGCCGCGCGCCAGCGGGCTCATGAGAAGAGCGTTGACCGAGATGCCGCCGGCGGACTCGCCGAAGAGCGTCACATTGTGCGGATCGCCGCCGAACGAGGCCACATTGCGCCGCACCCATTGCAGCGCCGCGATTTGATCCATGAACGCGTAGTCGCCACGCAGCCCGGCGGGCCGCTGCCGGTCGAGCGCCGGAAACGCGAAGAAGCCGAAGTTTCCGAGGCGATAGTTGAAGCTGACGAGCACCACGCCGTCGCGCGCGAACTGCGCACCGTCGTGTATGGCGGGCGATGTGCCACCGTCCACGAATCCGCCGCCGTAAACCCACACCATGACGGGCAGACCGTGGGCGGAGCGCGCCCTCGGGCGCCATACGTTGGCGTACAGGCAGTTCTCTCTCGGCACGGTCCTCACCGGCCCGTCATCTCCCGGGGTAGGCAACTGCGCGCAGTCAGGGCCGAACTGCAGGGCCGGCCTGACGCCGCGCCAGCGCTTCACCGGTTGTGGCGGCGCCCACCGCAAGGCGCCCACGGGCGGGGCTGCGTACGGTATCCCTTCGAAAGCGATGACGCCGTGCTCGAGGGCACCGCGGACTATCCCGCCATCGACCCGCACTTCCAGGGGTGTCGTCGCAGCTTGCGCCCTGGCCGGCGCCAGGGACGCCATGCAGGCGAGGCCCACCCAGAGCGTCCAGGCTGCAAAGGCGCGCGAAACAGAGGATAGGTAGCTCATGCAGGGGGCTCGACGGTAGCGGTCAAATCGACGGCCGCGGTTGCGGCTCGTTCCGGGCCTGCAGTGGCCGCTCCCCGCGGAGCGCCCGGATGACATCCTCACTGGCTTTGCGCCGCACATCGCGCAACGACGCGTCAGAGGAGAATGCAATGTGCGGAGTGAGAACGACGTTGGGTCGCAGCAGCCCAGGGGGAACATGCGGCTCACCTTCCAGCACATCCAGCCCCGCGCCGGCCAGCCTGCCGCTTTCGAGCGCCTCGACGAGCGCTTGGTTTTCGATCACGGCGCCGCGGCTCACATTGACCAGGAAGGCGCCGGGTTTCATGAGCGCGATCCGCTCGCGGTCGAGCATGTGACGAGTGTCGGCGGTGAGCGGAACAAGCACGATTACCGCATCCGAGCGACGCAGGAGCTCGTCCAGAGTGGTCATTTCAACATCGTCCGCGTCGGCAACCGGCCGCCGGGTATGAGCGAGCAGGCGCACACCAAAGCCCCGCAGCTTCTCGGCGGTCCGCCGCCCGGTGCGCCCGAACCCTATGATGCCGCAGGTCAGATCGCGCACGCGCCGCAGCTTCGCGCCTGCCGGATCCCAACGACCCGCCCTGACCTCCCGATCGTAGTGAGTGAGTCCGCGCGCACAGGCCAGCAACATGCCGACGGCGTGGTCCGACACCTCCTCGACGGAGTAGTCCGGCACATTCGTGACCCAGATGCCGCGTCGGGTCGCCTCATCGACGGCGATGTTGTCGAGCCCGACCCCCAGACGCGCGACGATGCGCAAGGGAGGCGTGGCCGCGATCGCGGCCGCGCTCACCGGTGCCCAGTTGGTCATGATCGCGGCGGGCTGGTGCTCGGCCGCGAGAGCCGTGATCGCGTCCGCAGACGCCGCTTTGGCAGGACCGGCAATGAGATGGAAGCCTGCGTGCTCGAGCAGCTCTGCCTCGATGGCGTTATCCGGCCAGGCGTAATCCGTGAGCAGAACCGTGGGGCGGGAGGTCATGCGGGCTGATGCTGATCCGGCATCGGCCCATTATATTCGAGCGCCCCGGCGTCCCCGCAGCTACCGCCCGGCGCGCCGCATGGCGGCCCGGCCCAGCACCACGCCGAACTCCTTCTCGCCCTCGCCGCGCGCCAGCGCCTCGAGCATGGAGTCGCGGATCACGCTGCCAACCGGCATCGGCGTCATGACGGCCTCGGCGGCGGCCAGCGCCAGGCGCACATCCTTCAGACCCAGCCGGGCCTTGAATCCCGCCGGCTCGAAACGCCCGTCGGCAATGAGGCGGCCGTAGCCCTGATATACCGGTCCGGGGAAGAGACTCTGGCTGATCAGCTCGAAGAGCTCACGCGCCTCGACTCCGTAACCCGAGGTGAGCGCGGCTGCCTCACCCATGGATTCGATTGCCGCCGCCAGCATGAAGTTGATGGCAAGCTTGACGACATTCGCCTGCGAGGCCCGCTCGCCGAAGCGCCAGACCTTCTGACCGACGGTTCCCTCGAGCAGCGGCTGTACGGACTCGACGGCCTGGCGAGGCCCGGCTACGAGGACGGTGAGTTTGCCGGCAGCGGCGACGTCGGGTCGCCCGAGGACCGGCGCGGCGACATAACCCACTCCGCGCTCGCTATGGCGCTCCGCGAGCTCGTCGCCGAGCGCCGCCGAGATGGTGGCGAGGTTGACGTGAACCCGGGTTGCGGCAGGCACGGCGCGCGCGAGAAGGCCGCTGTCGAGCAACACCGCGCGCGTGGCCTGATCGTCGCTCAGCATCGAGAGCACGACATCGCCGCGAAACGCCTCCTCGGCCGTGGCGACAACCTGCGCGCCCCGTTCCGCGAGGCGCCGCGCCGGCTCCGGCGAGCGGTTCCAGACGCGCAGCGCATGTCCGGCTTCCAGCAAACGACCCGCGATGGCGGCGCCCATGTTGCCCAGCCCGATGAACCCGATATTCATAAGCGCCTTTGGCTCTCTTTAAACAGGTAAGCGGCCCAGGGCTGCTCCCCGGGCCGCGGGGTCGACTGCGGTCAGATCGCCGCGCTCGCGCAAAGCGCCGCCGGCGCCTTTGCGCCAATTAACGATATCAATTCAATCGGCCCTGCCTTGCTGCCGGCAAAATCATGCCGACCATGGATTCCTCATCTTCCTTCCAGGCATCGAGGCGCACGCGCTGCAGGAAATCATCCAGCGCCATCCACTGCCAGCCTTCCCACACTCCCTGCTCCACTCGCAACAGAATCATTTGACGATTCATACGAGCCTCCTACAACCCGAAGGTGGTTAAAAGGCCGGCGGGAAGCGTATCCCGCCGGCAGGACTGCCAACGTGCCGGGGGTTGATAATGGCACGCTGGTTGGGGGAGATATCTTGCGGTTGATGGGCTTGGCGAGCAGATAACGGTCGCCCAGCCACGCGATCGCCTTGGCGCGCGCGGCGCTATAGTCGACGACCTGCGGCCGCTGGACTTTGCTTGTCTGCTGCATGACCTCGCACTCCTCTATCAATGGACGCTCGAACCACCGCCGCAGTTCCTATAATCGGGCTGGTCAGCGCGAACTCAACCGCCGGGGCCTCTCCCTAAAGGGGGGAGCGGGCACTCCCCGGCAGGGGAGTTCTCTTTTCAGATCAACAGCTTACGTTCCGCGGACGCTCGGGTGAGCTGATCTGCCCGGAATATGTCGGCTGGAGGAGCAGCCTGACATCGCCGGGATCCGCGCTCAATGCGAATAGCCTGTGCGTTCGTGCAGATTTGTCGCTGTTTCGGCTTCCAACGCCGCTTTGCGATCAAAGGCTGCGCGCGCGGCGTCGATCTCCTCGAGATGATTTCGCGCCCATTCGCCGAGGGCGCTCACGGGAGCATGCAGCGCCCGCCCGAGGGGCGTGAGCTCGTACTCGACGCGCGGCGGCACGACCGGGAACACGGTCCGCTTCACCAGCCCGTCGCGCTCCAGACCGCGCAGCGACAATGTCAGCATGCGCTGGGAAATGCCGCCGATCGCGCGCTTCAGCTCGGAGAAGCGGCGTGGCCTCTCCGCCAGCATGATGATGATGAGGACGCTCCACTTCTCCCCGATCCGTGCCAGGACCTGGCTGATCTTCGGGCATTCCTCGCTGTGCAGCTGCCCGGCCATGGTTACACCAACTTTACTCGGTCGCATGGGTGTGCCTTCTTGTTTCGGCGCCAACCGCACTCACATACTTAGCCCAGGTAACAATTTTATACCATTAGCCGCATGAGCGATAATGCTGCCACGAGGAGACTCGAAATGAATACGCAATCCATTCGGGGCGTCTCGCGAGTCGTGCGCGGGATGCCAACATCAGACGGTGCCGGCGTGAAGCTGACGCGTGTCATCGGTCAGCCGCGGCTGCCGGACCTCGATCCGTTCCTGATGCTGGATGAGTTCGGTACGGACAATCCCGGCGACTACATCGCGGGCTTCCCGGATCACCCCCACCGGGGCTTCGAGACCGTCACTTATATGCTCGACGGCAGGATGCGCCATCGCGACAACCACGGCCACGAGGGCATTCTCGTGCCGGGCAGCGTCCAATGGATGACGGCGGGACGAGGCATCGTGCATTCCGAGATGCCGGAGCAGCAGGAAGGCCGCATGCGCGGCTTCCAGCTCTGGATCAACCTGCCTGCACGGGACAAGATGACTACGCCCAAGTACCAGGAATTCGGACCGGAGAAGATTCCGTTCACGGATGTGGGGAGCGGGGCGCGCGTGAAAGTGATTGCCGGGCACGTGGCGGGTGTCACGGGACCGATCGCCCAGCCGGCAACGGACCCGACGTATCTCGATATTGAGCTCGAGCCGGGAGCGACATTCTCGCAGCCGATCGCCAGCGGCCATGCCGCGTTCCTCTACGTCTACGAGGGCGCTGTGAAGGTCGGCACCGGCGAGTCGGCGGCGACGCTGGCGGCTCACGAGCTCGCGGTGCTGAACGACGGTGATTCGGTGCAGCTCGAGGGCCGCGATCCGCCGCGCGACGGCGCACTCAACCGCGCCATCCTGGTCGCCGGCCGGCCCCTGAAGGAGCCCGTGGCCAAGCACGGGCCGTTCGTGATGAGCACCCGCCAGGAGCTGATGCAGGCGTTCGAGGACTACCAGAACGGCAAGTTCTAGTTGAAGCGCTGGATCCGGGCTCCTGCCCGGCCCAGCGCGCGGCGAGCAAAAAGCGTGGTTTTTGCTCGCCGCTCCGCCACCTGCGGCGGCGGGGCACGTACCATGTGCCTGGGCCTTCAGGCTACTCCGCGGCGGCGGCGGGCAACGCCGGCTCGGCCAGTCGCTGCCGCTCTTTCTCGTGATCGGCCGCCAACAGGAGGTAGACGGCCGGCACGATGAAGAGAGTGAAGATCGTGCCGATGGAAAGGCCGGTGAAGATCACCCAACCCATCGCCTTGCGCCCCGCGGCGCCGGCACCGGATGCGATGACGAGCGGCACCACTCCCAGCACCATCGCGGCCGTGGTCATCAGGATCGGCCGCAACCGCACCGCCGCCGCCTCGATGATCGCGGCCAGCTTCGGCTTGCCCGCGCGCTGCTCGTCGTTGGCGAATTGCACCATCAGAATGCCGTGCTTGCTGATGAGACCGAGCAGGGTCACGAGGCCAACCTGCGAATAGATGTTGAGCGAGGTAACGCCGAAGTTGATGAAGAGCAGCGCGCCGAACAGCGCCGCCGGCACGGACACCAGGATCACCACCGGATCACGAAAGCTCTCGAACAGCGCCGCCAGCGAGAGATAGACGATGATGAGCGCGAAGCCGAACGTGAACAGGAAAGCGTTGGAGCCCTGCGCGTACTGGCGCGACGCGCCCGAATAATCGACCGTGTAGCCGCTCGGGGCCGCCTCCTGCAGCGCTTTCTGCAGGAAAGCCAGCGCCTGACCCTGCGAGACGGCCGGAGCGCCGGCGATGGTCGCGGAGTTGAGCTGCTGGAAGTGATTGATCGACTCCGGAACCGTCGAGCGCTCGAGGTGCGCGACCGTGCCGAGCTGCACCAGCGAGCCATTCGCCGCGCGCACGTGCAGGTTGAGCACCTGGGAGGGGTTCAACCGGTACTTCTGCAGTACCTGGGGGATGACCTGGTAGGAGCGCCCGGCGATGGTGAAGTAATTGACATAGCCACCGCCCATGGCCGCGCCGAGCACCGACGCCACATCCTGATTGGTGAGGCCGAGCTGCGCCACCATGTCATGGTTGACCACGATGGTCTGTCTGTGGCTCATCGAGCTTCAGGTCGCCGTCGACGAACCAGAAGAGTCCGCTCGCCTTGGCGCGATTCAGCACCTGCTGCTCCACCTGGTAGAGGCTCTCGATCGGCTCGCTGGTCGTGATCACGAACTGCAGCGGCAGGCCCTGGGAGCCGGGCAGCGGCGGGAACTGAAAGGCCGCGACCTCGGCGCCCGCGATCGTGTTCCACTTCTGCTGCAATATCTGCTGCAGCTGGTCGGCGGAGTGGCTGCGCTCGCTCCAGGGCTTGAACAGAATTCCGCCGAAGCCCCTGCGTCACCGCCGGCGCGCCGACGATCTGGAAGGCGCCGCGATACTCCGGTATGGACTTCCCGATCGCGAGCGCCTGGGCGGAATAGGTGTTCATCTGCGTAATCGTCGCATCGGGCGGCCCGATCAGCTGATACGCCACGAATCCCTGGTCCTCCTGCGGCGCGAGCTCCGAGGTCGAAGTCATGAAGAGGTAGGGCAGCGAGGCGAGCAGCAGCACGAGGAGCACGATGAGGACCGGCCAGGTCTCGAGCCAGCCGGTGAGCATGCGCCGATAGCCCGAGCGCAGCCGCGAGAACCAGCGATCGACCAGCTGCGCGAATCGCCCATCTTCCATCTCCGGGCTGAAGATACGCGAGCACATCATCGGCGAGAGACTGAGCGCGATGATCGCCGAGACGGTGATGGCACCGACCAGAGTAAAGGCGAACTGCGTGAACAGGGCGCCCGTCAGGCCGGTCTGGAACGCGATGGGCGCGTACGCGGCGACCAGCACCACGGTCATGGCGAGAATCGGGCCACCGAGCTCGCGCGCGCCCTGGATCGCAGAGTCGAACGGCGTGGCTCCTTCCTTCATGTGCCGATCGATGTTCTCGACGACGATGATGGCGTCATCAACCACCAGCCCGATCGCGAGCACGAGCGCGAGCAGCGTCAACAGATTGATCGAGTAGCCTAGCGCCAGCATCACGATGAAGGCGCCGACCAGGGACAACGGCATCGCAATGGCAGGCACCGCCGCGGCGCGCGGACTGCCGAGGAAGAGGAAAATGACCGCGGTGACGATGAGCAGCGCTTCCACCAGGGTCTTGATGACGTCCTTGATCGAGGCGTTGATGAAGGTCGTGGCGTCGAAGGCGATCGCCTGGTTGATACCGCTCGGAAGCTGCCGGGCGATGTCGGGCAGGTCCGCTCTGACCTGGCGCACGACGTCGAGCACGTTCGCGGTCGGAGAGGGCTTGATCCCGATGAACACGCCGGACAGGCCGCTGTACGAGACGCTGAAATCGTAGCTTTGCGCGCCGAGGACGACGGTCGCCACATCCTCCAGCCGGACGATTGCGCCGTTGGCCTGCCGGATCACGAGGCGCTTGAAAGCGTCCAGCGAGTGCGGATCGGTCGAGGCGGTCAGGTTGACACTGACCATGTTGCCCTTGCTCTCGCCGGCGGCCGACAGATAGTTGTTGGACGCCAGGGCCGAATACACGTCGCCCGCGGTCACTCCGTGCGCCGCCATCCGATCGGGATCGAGCCACGCACGCAGCGCGAAGGTCCTGCCCCCCAGGATCTCGGCAGTCTGCACGCCGGGGATGGAGTTGAGCTTGGGCTGCACGACGCGCAGCAGGTAATCGGTCACGTCGTTGGTCGGCAGTACCTTGCTGGAATAATTGAGATACAGGATGTCGGTGGTCTGATTCGCCTGCAGATTGATGACCGGCAGCTGCGACTGCGGCGGCAGCTGGTTGCGCACGGCGTTGACCTGGGTGCTGATCTCCGTGAGCGCCTTGCTCGAGGAGTAGTTCATCTCGCAGCGTCGCCGTGATGACGGAGCTGCCGGCGCTCGAGACCGAAGACAGGTAATCGATTCCCTGCGCCTGGGCGATCGCGGCCTCGAGCGGCTGGGTGATGAAGCCGGCCACGGTCTGCGCGTCGGCGCCGTAATAAGTGGTGGATACGGTGATGACGCCGTTCTCCGTCTGCGGGAACTGGGTCACCGGCAGCTGGAAGATGGCGCGCAGGCCGAGCACCAGGATGAGCAGACTTACGACCCCCGAGAGGACCGGCCGGCGGATGAAGAGGTCGGTGAGCTTCACGCGCGCCTCTCACTGCTCCTGGGGAGTGGGGTTCGGCTCATTGAGCGGCTGCACGGTGTTGTTGATGTTGAGCAGCGATCCATTCTTGATCTTCATCTGGCCGCTGCTCACGACCGCGTCGCCGGCCTGGAGCCCTTTGACGATCGCCACCTGGTCGCCTCGTGTCGGGCCGAGAGTCACGAAGACCAGCTCCGCCGTGGGAGGCGCGCCGGCCTTTGCAGACTTGCGCACCAGATAGACCGTCTCGCCGTACGGGTTGTACGCGACTGCCGTCTGCGGCAGCGTGAGGTAGCGCTCCGTCGCGCCCGCGTCGACCATGGTGCGGACGAACATTCCCGGCAACAGCTTGTGCTCGGGATTGCGGATCGTGGCCTCGGCCTCGAAATTGCGGGTGGAGGAGTCGACCAGCGGATCGATGGAAGTGATCTTGCCCGCGAAGGATTCGCCGGGGAAGGCATCGACGCCGAGGTGGACCGTCTGACCCACCGTTACGTGCGACAGCTCATCCTCGGGCAGGCGGAAATCGACGTAGATGGGATCGACCGATTCCAGGGTGACGATCGGGTCTCCCGGATTGAGGTACTGGCCGGGATTGACGGTGGTGATGCCGAGCCGGCCGCGGAAGGGCGCACGGATGGTCTTTTTCGCCACCAGCGCGGCCTGCGACGCCTCCTGTTCCCGCGTGCTCTTCAGGTTGGCGATATCGGTGTCGAGCTGAGCCCTGCCGATGGCCTGCGCCTGGTACTGGATGAGGTCGCGGTGATACGTCAGCGCGGCTAGATTCGCCTCGGCCAGCAGGGCCCGAAGCTGCGCCCTGTCCGGATCCGCGTTGAGCTGCACCAGCACCTGGCCCGACTGCGCATCCGCCCCGGACTTGAACGCGATCGTGCGCACGAGGCCGGCCACTTCGGTGGTGACCTCGACGCCGTGGATGGCCCGCAGGCTCCCCACGGCCTGGACCTGAGGCTGCCACTCGGAATACTCGGCCGTAGCCGTGCTCACCGTCTGGGGGATCGAGGCATTCTGGGACATGGCCAGCTTGATGAAGTGGGCCTTGACCATGTTGAAGCCCACCGCTCCACCCACGAGCACGATTACCAAGGCCAGCACGATGACCAGCCGAAAACTCATCGACCGTTTCACAGCTACTCCTGACTCTCCGGTCCTCTTCTCTCCGGTGCGCCTCGACAAGCGACAGCGCAGCCTCGCCCATGGCGCGGGCCGCGCATGCGCGAGGGTCAACCGGGAAGCTGCCAGAAGGCCGTTATTTTAACAGAATTTAACAGGAAGCCAGGCGGTTTGCTTTTCCCCGGCCGTATGGCCGGGGCGATCGAGCCGCTGGTACCCCGATACGGTATGGTGCACGGATGTACGAACACCCCCTGGACGGCGACCCCCATTCGGTGGTCCTCAGCGTCGCCGGGCTCTGCAAGAGCTACTCCCAGGTCGTCGCGGTCGAGGGAGTGTCCTTTGATGTCCGTCGCCGGGAAGTCGTCGGACTCCTCGGCCCGAACGGCGCCGGCAAGACCACCACCATCAACATGGTCCTCGGTGTGCTGAGCCCGACGGCGGGCAGCGTGCGCATCGGAGGTATCGATTTGGCGCGCGAGCGGGCGCGCGCCCTGGCGTCCGTCAATTTTTCCGCGGTTTACGCATCGCTTCCGGGCAACCTTACGGTCACGGAGAATCTCCGGTTCTTTGGCCTCATATATGGGATACCCCGGCTCCGACTCAGGGTCGCGGAGCTGTTGCGGCAGTTCGACCTCGAGCGTCTGCGCGACACCAAGTGCGGCCTGCTGTCCTCCGGGGAGCAGACGCGGGTCGCCCTCGCCAAGGCGCTCCTCAACCGGCCGCGGCTGCTGCTGCTCGATGAGCCGACCGCCTCGCTGGATCCTGCTGCAGCGCAGACGGTGCGCGCCCGCATCCGCAGCCTCGCCGCCGAGACCGGCTGCGGGATCCTCTGGACGTCCCACAACATGTACGAAGTCGAGGAAGTCTGCCACCGCGTCCTCTTCCTCTCTCACGGCAGACTGCTGCTCGAGGGCGATCCGCGGCGCCTGCCGCGCGAGCACGGCGCCGCGACCCTGGAAGAGCTGTTCATCCGTCTCGCAAACGAGCCGCTCGCCGAACCGCTGGAGAGCGCCGGATGAGAATGAAGCCGGTGGCGGGCATCCTGCTGCGCCAGTTCTACCTCCTGCGCGGCAGTCCGGTGCGCTCGCTCCCGATGTTCGCGTGGGTGGCCATCGACATCGTGGTGTGGGGGTTCATCACCCGCTACCTCAACTCGATGGCCGCGGGCCGCTTCAACTACGTGCCGAGTCTCCTCGGAGCGGTCCTGATGTGGGACTTCTTCACTCGCATCATGCAGGGGGTGAGCACGGCGTTCCTCGAGGATGTATGGTCGCGCAACTTCCTCAATCTCTTTGCCACTCCGCTCACGATCTCGGAATACCTCCTCGGGCTGGTAATCACCAGCGTGGCGACCAGCATGGTGGGGCTCGCCGTGATGCTGGTGCTGTCGACGGCGGTCTTCGGCCTGTCGTTCCTGTCGCTGGGCGCTTTGCTGGTGCCGTTTCTCCTCGTGCTGTTCGGCTTCGGGATTGCGCTCGGCATCCTCGCGAGCGCGCTCGTGCTGCGCCTCGGACCGGCTTCGGAATGGCTGGTCTGGCCGCTGCCGGCGCTGCTGTCGCCCTTCGTGGGCGTCTTCTACCCCCTCGCGACGTTGCCGCGCTGGATGCAGACCGTCGGACATCTGTTGCCGCCCTCTTACGTGTTCGAGGGTATGCGGGCAGCGCTGGCAGGGCGGCCCCTCTCGGCCGGGAACTTGGCGGTCGGAGCGGCGATCGCGGCATTCGATATCCTGCTCGCGGCGCATTTCTTCGCGCGGGTATTCCGTCACGCCGTCGCGACCGGACTGCTCGCCCGCTACAGCGCGGAGAGCGCTGCGTGAGCTCGGTGGATCGTTCCGGCGATGGCGGCCCCCGGGTCGTGGTACCGACAAGCGCGCGTCCCGCAAGAGCCACCGTCGCGCCGGGCCGATGGTCCGGTGAGTCGCGCCGCTTGCAAAAATTTCAGGATTTGAGGTAACTTACGCGTTTCACATGTTACTGTTTGCTCGGAGGTTGCGGTGAAGAAGTCCTTGCTCGTTCTCTGCATGATCACTGCCGGCGCGCTCGCGGCCTGCGCCAATCCCAACGCCGACTGGCAGAAGGCGAACCAGCAGAATTCGATAGCCGCCTACCAGCAGTTCATCCAGCAGCACCCGAATGACGCTCGCGTCGCGCAGGCTCGCGACCGCATCAACGCCCTGCAGGACGAGCAGGCATGGACCACCGCTCAGAGCGCCAACACGCTCGATGGCTACCAGCAGTATCTGCAGCAGGAGCCGAATGGAATGCATGCCGCCGATGCGCAGGACAAGGTCAACAGCCTGCAATCGGATGCCGCCTGGTCCAGCGCCCAGTCGACCAATACCGCCGCCGGGTATCAGGACTTCCTGCAGAAATATCCGAATTCGTCCCACGCCGCCGACGCGCAGGCTGCGCTGAAGCAGCTCACGGGCTATCAGCTGATGCTCGGCTCGGCCCGCTCGCAGGCCGTCGCCGACAAGCTCACCAAGCGCCTGAAGGACAAGTTCGGCAGTGATCTGCAGGACGTCGTGGAAGTGCCGCCGACCGGCAAGTCGAAGACCATCGAGATTCGCTCCGCCGGGATGACCCAGGACGACGCCAAGGCCGCCTGCGCGAAGCTGCGCAAGGCGCATCAGCACTGCGAGGTCGTGAAGAGCGCCTCCTGACGCCGGCCGATTCTTCGTCTCCCTCCTAGCATCGCCCGCCGCAGGCAACTCGCCTGCGGCGGGCGCTTGCATCGGCGTTCCGGTTCCGGTAAGAAATCCCGGATGAGAGGCGCCGCACCGGTCAGGCTCACCCTGTCGCGCTCCCGGTCTTCGTGACTGGCGATCTGCCCGAAGATGTGCGCGCGATGCTTCACGAGCACGTCGAATCCTACGAGCAGCTCGAGGTATTGCTGTTGCTCCGGCGCGAGCGCTACGAAGAATGGACCGTGACCGGACTGGCCGCCCGTCTGCATGTGCGCGAGGAGCTCGTCGACTCGGCGCTCGAGGGCCTCAGGAGGGCCGGTCTGGTGGCCATCACCGGCGCGGCTCCCGCACCGCGCTTCGTCTACCGGCCGGCCAGCTCCGGCCTCGATGCTGCCGCGAGCCGTCTCGATCGGGAGTACGCGGAGCGGCCCATCAAGATCATCCAGCTCATGAGCGCGAACGCCATCGAGCGCCTGCGCACGGCGGCACTACATACGTTCGCCGATGCTTTCGTGCTGAAGAAAAACGACAAAGACCGTGGCTGAAGCAGTCTACATCCTGTGCGCACTGACCAGCACTCTATGTGCGCTGCTGCTCTACCGCGGCTATCGCGCCAACCGCACTCGCCTGCTCTTCTGGGCGAGCCTCGCATTCCTCCTCCTCGCAATCAACAACGTGGTGTTGTACGTGGATCTGGTCATACTGCCCGTGCGACCCGATCTTTTCTGGTATCGCACCGGCGTCGCGCTTGCGGCCATGCTGTTGCTCCTTTTCGGACTCGTGTGGGAAACCCGGTAGGCGCGTCACAATGGCCATGAGAGTGTTTGCCTGGGGGATGCTCGCGATGACGAGCCTGATCGCGGCGCTCTTCTTCGTGCGGTACTGGCGCGCCACCCGGGAGCGGCTGTTCGCCTTCTTCGCGCTCGCCTTCATCGGTATGGCGGCCAACTGGACGGTGTTGGCGATAGTCGACCATCCGGTGGACGAGGCGGGGCAGGCGCATGCCTATGTGATACGCCTCGTGGCTTTCGTAATCCTGATCGTCGGCATCATCGACAAGAACCGGCGCAGCGGCCGGCTGTGAGCACGCTCGGAGGTCGCGTCGCTTTCAAGTGAGGGGCCCGCCCACTGCAAGCAGCAGTTGGATGGTGTCCAGGTACTGATGCGACTGCGCCTCGAGAAACCCGAGCTCGGCCCGCTGCCGCTCGCGCTGCGCATCGAGAACCTGAAGGATGCCCGAGTTGCCCGCTTGATAGCTCTGCCGTGCGAGCTCGAGACTCGCCTGCGACGTATCTCTCGCATTCGCCTGCGCGGCGACGAGCTGTGCGTCATGATCCAGGGCGTCGAGGAGATCGGCGACCTGACCGAAGGAGTCGAGCACGGTCTGCTGATACTGCTGTGCGCTCGACTGCAGCGCATCGAGCGCGGCCCGTCGCTCGGCGCGCAGCGTCCCTCCTTCGTAGAGGGGCTGCGTCAACCCTGCAATCAGCGACCAGGCCGTCGAAGAGGCGTCGAACAGCTTATCCGGGGTCAGCGCCTGCCGGCCGAGCGTCGCGGTCAGGTTGATCTGAGGATAGAGGTTCGCCGTTGCGACACCGACCGCGGCCGTGGCGGCGTGCAGCTGCGCCTCCGCCGCCAGTATGTCGGGGCGACGGCGGACCAGCCGTGAGGGCACGCTCACCGGAAGCTGCCGCGGCAGACGCAGGTCCGTGAGCTCGAGGTCCGGCTGCGACCATTCGGCGGGGCTACGGCCGAGCAGCACCGCGAGCGCATGGCGCGCCATGGCGAGCTGCTGGTAGAGCGGCGGCAGCAGCGCCTGATCACCTGCGAGCTGACTCTGCGCCGTCAGGACGTCGACTCTCGATACCGAGCCGTTGGCGAACGCGGTCTGCACGAGGCTCACGTTGTTGCGGTCCTCGGAGAGCAGCTCCGCTGCCGCTCTGATCTCGCCGCGCGTGGCCGCAATGACGACCGCTTCCGCTGCCACATCGCCCGTCAGCGTCAACTTTGCAGCGTCGAATTCGCTCCGCTCGTACTGCTCCAGTGCTTTTTGCTCCTCGATGGAGCGAGCCGTGGCGCCGTCATAGTCGAGCGTGTAGTTCACACTCGCGCCGAAGGACTCATAGGTGAAAGGCGACACGTGGGGAACCAGCGAGCCGAGGAATTGCTTGCCGTACTGCTGCCTTCCGGTGCTGGCCAGGAGGCCCACCTGCGGGTAGAGCCGCCCCGTCTGCGCTGCCACCAGCTCCTGCGCCTGGGCGAGCGTGTCCTTCGCGGCGGCGAGATTGCGATTGTCCGCCACGGCGCGCTGTATCAGTGCATCGAGCTGAGGCGAGCGGAAGAGTGTCCACCAATCCGATGCGGCCGGGCCGCCGAGAAGGATCTGCTGCCGGTACTGCGCTGCGGCGGGCGCGTGCTGCTGCGCGGCGGCGGCCGCGGTACCGACCGGGCGCGCTTCCCCCGAAGGAAGGTAGCCTGGCGTCGCCGGTGCGGCCGGACGCTGAAAGTTGGGCCCGACGGTGCAGGCGCAAAGCAGAGCGGCTGCGCCCAGTCCGGACGCGGCCACCTGCGCTCGCTTGCGACCCAGGTCGATGCTCATTCGTTTCATTCTGTCACCGCCGGTTCCCGTGGCCGCGCGCGCGCGGGGCGCAGCAGCAGCACCAGGGGAATCAACGCCAGCGTCATCACGAACATCAGCTTGAAGTCATCGTTGTACGCGATCATCTGCGCCTGCCGGGTCACGGCCGCATTCAGCGCCGCGAGCCCGGCCGGCGCAGTGAAGCTGAAAGGCGCCGGCAGCTGGATCTGTCCGCCCCAGGGAAGGATGTGGGCCGCAAGACGCTCATGCATGACCTGTGTGTTGCGCGTCAGGAGCGCTCCGGTTGCGGCAATGCCGATGCTGCTACCCACGTTGCGCAGCAGATTGAACATCGACGTACCCTCGGAGCGATATTGCACCCCGAGAGTCGCGAATGCCACGGTGGTGAGCGTGACGTAGGTGAGGCCGGTGCCGATGCCCTGGAGGAAAGTGGTCCACCAGACGAGAGTCTGCGGCATCAGTGTGGAGTAGTCGCACATCATCGCGAGCGAGGCGGCCGTCACGGCGATGCCGATGCCGATGAGGAGCCGCGTATCGACGCGGCCGATGAGCCTGCCGGCGAGGTACATGGAGATGAAACTGCCAAAGCCGCGGGGCGCCATGGCGATGCCCGAGGTCAACACCGGATAGCCGAGCAGATCCTGGAGCAGCGGCGGCAGCAGCGCAAGCGTGGCGAAGAGCACCACGCCCACGACGAATACCAGGAAATTCCCCATCGCGAAATTGGTGTCCTTGAACATCGCGAGGCTGATGAACGGCTCACGTGCCGTCAGCGTGTGCACGAAGAAGACATACAGGGCGGCGACGGCGATGCCGGTCTCGATCCAGATCTCCGGCGAGCCGAACCAGTCCTTGAGCTCGCCGCGATCGAGGAGAATCTGCAGCACGCCGACCGCGAGGCTGAGCGCGCCGAAGCCCAGGAAGTCGAAGCGCGCGCCGCGGGGCTGCGTCTCGCGCACATAAGCGATGAGTCCGATGGCCGAAAGGATGCCGAATGGCACGTTGATGTAGAACACCCAGCGCCAGCTGTAGTTGTCGGTGAGCCAGCCGCCGAGCACGGGCGCGAGCATGGGGCCGAGGACCACGCCCTGGCCCCAGAGCGCCATGGCGCGACCGTGTCGCTCGGGGGGATTGATGTCGAGCAGCACGGCCTGCGACAGCGGCACGAGTCCTGCTCCGGAGAGACCCTGCAGAACGCGGAACAGCACGATCTGATCGATCGACTGCGCCATGCCGCACAGCATGGAGCTGACGGTGAAACCGATCACCGACGCGACCAACACGCGTTTGCGGCCGAAGCGCCCGGCGAGCCAGCCCGACAATGGCGTCATGATGGCCGCGGCCACGATATAGGAGGTCAGCACCCAGTCCATCTGGTCGAGCGATGCCGAAAGGTTGCCGCCGATGTGTGGCAGCGCGACGTTGGCGATGGTCGTATCCACCGCCTGCAGTACAGTGGCGAGCGTGACGGAGGCGGTGATGAGCCCGCGGTGCTGCGATTGGCTCAAGGTTCCGCACCGTCCGCACGACGCTCCGCCTCGCGCGAGCCCGTATCGACGGTGACTGCCGCACTCAGCCCCGAGCGGACAGGCGGCAGGCTGCCTTCGAGGCGGAGCCGAACGTCGAGCCGCTGCACGACTTTCACCCAGTTGCCGGTGGCGTTCTCCGGCGGCAGGATCGAGAACTGCGAACCGGTGCCCGGCGTGATACTCGCCACCACGGCACGGAACGTCCGGCCGGGATAGGCGTCGATCTTCACCTTCGCCGAGTCACCCGGACGCATGCGCGCAAGCTGGTCTTCCTTGAAGTCCGCCTCCACCCAGACATCGTGAGTGGACACCAGCACGAATGCGGGAGTGGCCGTCGGCAGATAGCTGCCGGCCTGCAGGTGCTCCACGCCAGTCACGATGCCGTCGGAAGGCGCATCGACGTCCGTATAGGAGAGATCGAGCAGCGCCCGGTCCAGGGCCGCCTGAGCCTGTTCCACCAGCGGGTGGGCATCCACCGCGATGTCGGGCTGGCCGCCGAGCTTGGCGATGGACCCGGTGATCTGCTGCCCCGCCGCCGCCACGCTCTGCTGCGCCTCGTTGCGAGCGAGCAGCGCCTTGTCCACTTGTGACTGCGAGGCGATGCCGCTCGCCAGCAGCCGCGACTCGCGCCGGTATTCACGCTCCGCGTAGGCGAGCTCGCTCCCGGCGGAGCTCCGATCCGCCAGCCGCTGGTGATATTCGGCCTTCAGCGACTCGACTTGCAGGCGCGCTCCCTGCAGCCGCGCCCGGGCCGCCTCGACCGCGATCCGGAACGGGCGATCGTCCAGGCGAAAGAGTACCTGGCCGCGGTGCACTTCCTGGTTGTCGTGCACGTCGACCTCCGCTACTCGCCCCGACACGTTGGCGCTGATTGCCACCTCCGCGGCGCGCAGATAGGCGTCGTCCGTCGATTGGTAGCGGCCGCCCGTCAGATACACGTACAACCCGCCTGCCGCCATGAGGATCGGCACTCCCCACATGAGCGGCAGTCGTAACCGCTCCCCCGGGGATCTGGTTGCCGCCGCGGGCTGGCGTCCCTCCGGTCGCAGCGGTGCCGGCGGATCGCCACGAGGCAATTCCCGGGCGGGCTCGGCGCCGCGGACGCTGGTAGCACTCATCGTGAGGACCTCTGCGGCTTCTCGGCGGCAAGGGGTGGGAGCGCGGACAGATTGCCGTGGACGCGCTCCAGCAGCTCGATCAGCCGTGCGCGCTCCTCGTTCGACAGCCCGTGCAGCGTCTCGGCGCGCGTTTCGGCGATGACATGGGCGATGTGGTCGAGAACGGGCTTGCTCTTCGGAGTGAGCCAGAGGGTGTGCGCCCGCCGGTCCGCCGGATCGAAGCGGCGCTGCACCCAGCCGTCGGCCTCCATCCGATCGAGGATTCGTACCAGCGTCATGGGGTCGAGCTCGGTCAGCTCCGACAGGCGCTTCTGGCTGACTCCCTGGTTGATCTCGAGATACACCAGCGCCCGGCACTGCGGCAGAGTGAGCGAAAGCGCCTGCGCACGCTCCTCGAACCGCCGCGTATAGCGGCGGGTGATGTCCTTGAGCAGGAACCCGAGCTGGCGATTGAGATCCATGGCCGGTGAGTGACAATAATTAGATATATAGTATCAAGATATATCATATTCCCAGATATCACTCAAAATTCCGCGGCGACTCACCTGTAGAATCCGTCGCACCGACCCGGGCGGCTCCCGCAAACGCGCAAGGCACAATCGTTCATGTTCGCTCGCCGCATGTATATCGGCCTGCTCGTCCTCTCATCGCTGGCTTCGCTGGGCGCAACCGCAGCGGGCGCTATCTCCGCGCCCGGGGCGTTCGTGCCGACGCCGGCGCAGCTTTTCGGGCCGCTCTTTCTGCAGGTGCAGATGGACGCGCTGTTCCCGGACGGCAAGACATTTCCCGACGCCGCCCCGAAAGCCCCGCCACCAGTCATCCTGCGACGCTATCGCCGCGCCAACCCCCGCTCGCGGGCGGCGCTCCTCAGGTTCGTCAACAGCAACTTCTCGTTCCCCACGGAGGCGCAGACGCCTCCCGCACAGCCCGACAAGAGTCTGGAGGCCCATATCGCCAGACTCTGGCCGCTGCTGACGCGTCAACCGGTCGTGCCACCGCCCTACTCTTCACTGCTTTACGTGCCGCAGCCCTACGTCGTTCCCGGCGGACGCTTCAGGGAGTTCTATTACTGGGACTCCTACTTCACGTTGCTCGGCCTGATTGCCGACGGCCATCTCGATACGGCCCGCGACGTGGTCGGCGATTTCTCCTACATGCTGCGCCAGTACGGGCACATTCCCAACGGCGCGCGCACGTATTACCTGTCGCGCTCGCAGCCTCCGGTGTACTACCTGATGGTGGGACTGCTCTCCCAGGATCCGGCGAGCGCCTGGTCGCAACACCTCGAGGATCTCGAGCGCGAGTACGCTTACTGGATGGAGGGCTCGGCCGGTTTGCGGCCTGGCGAGGCACGACGCAACGTCGTGGAGATGCCCGACGGCTCTCTCCTCAACCGCTATTGGGATGCGTCGGACACACCTCGCGAAGAGTCGTACCGCGACGACGTGCTGATTGCGCGCGCCTCGGGCAGGCCCCGGGCGCAGGTGTACCGTGACTTGCGCGCCGCAGCCGAGAGCGGCTGGGACTTCAGCTCCCGCTGGCTGGCGGATGGCAGACATCTCACGACCATCCACACCACCGATCTCGTGCCGGTCGATCTCAACAGTCTGCTCTATGGCCTGGAGCGTGCGATCTCCGACGCCTGCGCGGCGCGGCACGATTCCGAGTGCGAGCACGGCTTCGCCGAGCGCGCCCGGCGCCGCAGAGAGGCGATGAACCGCTATCTGTGGGACCCGGCGTCCAGGTACTACATGGACTACGACTGGCGGCACGGCAGGCGCACGGGAGAGCTCACCGCCGCAACGCTCTATCCGCTCTTCACCGGCGTCGCCTACCTCAAGCAGGCGGACGCGGTCGGGGGGATCACTCAAGTGCGACTGCTCGAGCAGGGCGGCATCGTCACGACCAACATCACCTCCGGGCAGCAATGGGATGCGCCCAACGGCTGGCCGCCGCTGCAGTGGATCGCGGTCATGGGGTTTCGGCGTTACGACCAGCCGGCGCTGGCGCACGAAATCGCCCGCCGCTGGCTGGCCACCGTGCAACGCGTCTTCGCCAACAAGGGCAAGCTGGTGGAGAAATACGACGTCGAGCACAACCTGCCGGGCGGTGGCGGCGAGTATCCTCTGCAGGACGGCTTCGGCTGGACCAACGGTGTCACACGCGCGCTGCTTGGGCTTTACCCTGACCTTCTGCCGGGTAGGCTTGCGGGCGATCCGGGCGTAAACTAAGAGCATGGCAACGGGTTGGGCCGGCGACGGCGCCGTACAGGATCAGATCGATGCGACCGTGACGGACGGTGTTCTGCGCGCGCAGAGCCGGCTGCCGCAGGGTCCGGGCCTCACTCATTGCGCCGACTGCGGCGCGCAGATCCCCGAGGCGCGGCGCAAGGCGATCCCGGGCGTACGCCTCTGCATTGCCTGTCAGGACGCCGCCGACCGCGACGCGATGCAGTTCAGCGGCTACAACCGCCGCGGCAGCAAAGACAGTCAGCTCCGCTGATCCCGGCGGCGCTGCCGCACCTCCGATCCCGTGCCCCTGATCACACTTCTCGACGCCCATCTTGCGCTCGGCGATCGGCCGTTGCTCGACGGGGCGCGGCTCGCGCTGCAACCGGGCGAGCGCGTCGGACTGATCGGCCGCAACGGCACGGGCAAGTCGACGCTGCTGCGAATCATCGCCGGCCACATCTCGTTGGACGAGGGCGAGCGGCAGGCCCGCGAAGGACTTCACCTCACACTGGTGGAACAGGAACCTGAGCTGCCCGCGGCTCGTACGCTGCGCGAGAGCCTGCTGGAGCGTGCGCAGTCCGGGGCGAATGGTTCCGCACGCGCCGCCGTGCTTGGCGACGAGCGCGAGCGCTGGACGTTCGAGTCCCGACTGACGGAGTTCCTGCAGCGCTTCGACCTCGACCCCGAAACCGCTCCGCAGACGAGCTCCGGCGGCGAGCGCAAACGGGCCGTGCTCGCGCTCGCCCTCGCGATGCAGCCTGAGCTCCTCCTGCTCGATGAGCCGACGAATCACCTCGACATCGGCGCGATCGAGCGGCTCGAGGAGTTGCTGCTCAAAGTACCGGCGGCCATCGTGGTCACTCACGATCGCGCCTTTCTCGATCGCGTGACGACACGAATCGTGGAGCTCGACCGCGGCGTGCTGCGCTCCTACCCCGGAAATTTCGCGGCCTACGAGACGACACGCGAGCAGGAGCTTGCCGCCGAGGACATCGCGAGCCGCAGGTTCGACAAGTTCTGGGCACAGGAAGAGGTCTGGATCCGTAAAGGGGTCGAGGCCCGTCGCACTCGTAACGAGGGGCGGGTGCGACGGTTGGAGCGGCTGCGCGTGGAGCGGGCCGAGCGGCGGGAGCGCGTCGGTGCCATGAAGATGAGCCTGGACGCGGGTTCGCGCTCAGGTCAACTCGTCGCAGAGCTGACGGATGTCGGTAAAAATGTTGGCGGACGCGCTCTGATCGCGCAGCTCTCGATGCGGATTCTACGCGGGGATCGCGTCGGGCTCATCGGTCCGAACGGCGCCGGCAAGACCACGCTCATCCGTCTGATTCTTGGCGAGCAGGCGCCCGAAGCGGGCAGCGTGAGACTCGGGACGAATCTCAAGGTCGCGTATTTCGACCAGCTCCGCGAGCAGCTGGACCCTGAAGCGACTCTGGCCGCCATGATCAGCCCCGGATCCGATTGGGTGGAAGTCGGCGGCGAACGCAAGCACGTCATGAGCTATCTCGGCGATTTTCTCTTTCCGGCACAGCGGGCACGCTCCCCCGTCAGGATGCTCTCGGGCGGGGAGCGCAACCGGCTGCTGCTCGCCCGGCTCTTCGCCCAGCCCGCCAACCTGCTGGTGCTGGACGAGCCGACCAACGATCTCGACATCGAGTCCCTGGAGCTCCTGGAGCAGAGACTGCAGGACTACACCGGCACGCTGCTGCTGGTGAGCCACGACCGCCGCTTTCTCGACAATGTGGTGACGCAGACTCTCGCCGCCGAGGGCGGCGGGTCGTGGCGCGAATACGTCGGCGGCTACAACGATTGGCTGCGACAGCGCGGCCCTTCCCCGGCCGCGGAGAGCCGCGGCAAGGACTCTCGCGACGCTTCGAGCCCTACGACACCGAGCCAGCCCAAACCGCGCACGCGGCTCGGCCACAAGGAGCAGCGGGAGCTGACTTCACTCCCCGGAGAGATCGAAGCGCTGGAGCAGGAACAGGCTGCCCTAACCGCCCGCATGAGCGCGGCGGACTATCACCTGCAGGGCGCACCGCAGATCCGCGCCGATCGCAAGCGCCTCGAGGAGATCGAGACATTGCTGCTCACCAAGTTCGAGCGCTGGGAAGCGCTGGAGGCCGAGCGCAGTCGCCTGGCGCGGTAAGATAGCTGTAGAATGTCGCAAAACCGCACCGAAGATGTGGTCGGACGTACGCCGGGGAAAGGGGGTAGTTCTGTGCGCAAGCGGCTTCTGGTTAGGTTGCCGGTGTTCTTCGTAGTACTTCTTGCCGCCGACATTGCAGTGCAGATCGGCAGGCACTGGGTAAACCGGCACTCGCCGGTGGATGCCGCCGACTGGCTGACGACCGGCGCGGCTCTGGTACTCGTCGCCGCCCTGGTGGGACTCTATGCCCTTCTCGTGCGCTCGATGGAGCACCGCGCCGTGCGCGAGCTCGCGCCTCGGCCAATCCAAGCCGTGGCGGGAATCGTTCTGGGGGTGGCGCTCTTCTCCAGCGTCTTCGGGCTGCTGCATCTCGTCGGCGTGGCGCGCTGGCAGGGCTTCACGGGTCACTTCGATGTCACCATGCTGACGGTTTCGATCCTCGCGGCCGTGGGCGAGGAGTTGGCATTCCGCGGCGCGTTGTTCCGCATCGTCGAGGAAGGCTTCGGCACCACGAGCGCCCTCATCACATCCGCCGCCGTCTTCGGGCTGCTGCACGCGCTGAATCCCGGCGCCACCGTCATTTCCACCACGGCCATCGCGCTCGAAGCCGGGATTCTCCTCGCCGCCGCCTACGCGCTGACGCGTAATCTCTGGTTTCCGATCGGCCTGCACTTCGGCTGGAATTTCACGGAGGGCGGGATCTTCGGAGTGTCGGTCTCCGGCGGACCCACCGGCAAGGGAATCTTCTCGGTCGCGCTCTCCGGCCGCACACTGCTTACCGGTGGCAATTTCGGCCCCGAGGCGTCCGTCATCGCCATTGCCGTCTGCCTCGCGGCCGGTATCGTGTTGCTCGTCCTGACAGCTCGCAGGGGCGGTTGGATATCGATGCAGTCGGCGCGGACGAGTGCGCGGTGAAACCCTACTCCGATGCCTGCGAGCGCAATCGCGAGCCCATACTCGACGTGCTGCGACGGCACTTTGCCGCTCGCCATCACGTCCTCGAGATCGGCAGCGGCACCGGCCAGCACGCGGTGCACTTCGCCGCGGCGCTGCCGCAACTCGTATGGCAGACGTCGGAGCTCGAGCCCAATCTCGCGGGTGCGCGGCTGTGGCTCGAGGAATCCAAGCTGCCGAATCTGCCGCCGCCGATCGCGCTCGATGTGACGGGCACGTGGCCTGATACGCCGTTCGATGCGGTCTTCACGGCAAACACGCTGCATATCATGAGCTGGCCAGACGTGCAGACGCTGTTTGCGGCGCTGCCAAAGGTGCTCACCGCTGACGCCATGCTCGCTGTCTACGGGCCTTTCAACTACAACGGCCGCTTCACCAGTCCGAGCAACGCCTCGTTCGATGAGTGGCTGAAGCAACGCTCACCGCACAGCGGCATCCGCGACTTCGCCGCGGTCGACGAGCTCGCGCGCTCGATCGGATTCGGTCTCGTCGAGGACCGTCCCATGCCGGCCAACAATCGCACGCTTGTTTGGCGGCGCGCCGCCACGTAACACGCAGCACGCTCAGGTCGCGCGCAGCGCGGTCGTCACGGGCACGCGCGCCGCACGCAGCGCCGGGAGGATGCCGCCGATCAGCCCCATGACGAGCGCCCAGATGACGCCAAGCAGCGCCAGCGCCGGCGTGACGTCCAGCCGGAAACTGTAGCCGAAGGGACTGGCGGAGAGTCCGTTGAAGAGAGCCCAGGCCAGGGCCGCGCCGAGCAGCGCACCGGGAACCGCCAGCAGCATGGACTCGCAAAGGGTTGCGGCAACGATCGTCCCCGGACGGAAGCCGATCGCGCGCAGCGTGGCGAGCTCGCGGCGGCGCGAGTCGACGATGGCGTACAGGGAATTGATGGCGCCCAAGGTGCCGCCGATCGCCATGATCGCGCCCACGAAGTAACTGGCGAAGTCCAGGATCGAGTTCAGCGGCTTGAAAGTCTGCGCCATGGCGGTCCGCTGCCGCTCCGCATAGAGATGGACCGCGGGATCGGCTTTGACGGCGGCGCTGAATGCGGCGAAATCGGCGGCTGAGCGGAGCCTCACCTCGAGCCCGCTGTAGGTATCCCGGGCGAACGCCGACATGATCGAGTTGACGTCGGCAAACATCGTGCACTGGCCATTCTGTCCGGTGCCGAAGTGGCCGACGATGGTCCACGGCGCGCCCTGAATCGAGCGTGCAGCGCCGATCTCGAAGCCTGAAAAGAGGCGCGGGCAGAGATTGCTCACCACGAGCTCGTGCATGCCGGGACGAAACATGCGGCCGGCAGTGAATCGCAGGTCCGGATGATAGAAGACGATGTTGGGGCTGACTCCGATCAAAGGAATGAAGATACGGGTACCGGTCCCACGCCGCCGGACATCGATCGGGATCATCGACTCCATGACGACGATCGGCCGGCCGTCCTTGTCCCGGCGAACGTAGGGCAGGTTCTGGGCCGCGGCGGCGTCCTCACGCGGGATGCTGCCGAACAGCGGCCGCTGCCCGAGCTCCGCTACGGCGACCTGGTCGTCGCGCACGTTACTCATCTCCTGCCGCCTCGCCCCGGTACCCATCGCCAGCATGGAGACCAGTACACCGACGGCACTTCCCACCCCGACGATTATCGTCAAGGCCGGTCCCGGGCGCGCGGCGAGCCCTCCGAGACTCACGGCAAGCAGCGCAAAAAATTGTCTGAAAACCTGCATGGCCGCGCTATCGCTCCACCAGCGCCGTGGCGACCTGGAGCCTCGCGGCAAGGGCGGCCGGAATCGCAGCGCTGATCAGCGCCACCGCCAGGGCCGAAAGGAGTCCCACGATGATGATGGTCCACGGCATCGAAAGGCCATGGACGAACTTCGAGGCGTATGGAAATGCCAAACTGGCCACTGCGAGCCCAACGCCGCCCGCAGCCACGCAAATGAGAGCCGATTCGGCGAGCGTCAGCGCGAACACCGTGCCGTCCGTGAAGCCGACCGTCTTCAGCACCGCAATCTCGGGCGTCCGCTCCCGCACCGATTGCGTCATCATGGTGGCCGTTGCAAAGAGAATAGCCGCCAGCACAGCGCCGACGACGGCGCGGATGAGGAACTCCAGATCGCCGATGGACTGCAGACTCTCCTGTGCCAGCTCGCGAATCGACTCGCTACGCGTTTCGTTGGGCGAGTTCGCGAAGCGCGCGTCGATGGCGTCGGCCATTGCGGCGGCCGCTCTCGGGTCCGCAACCCTCACGTTGAAATGGTTGACCATGTCCTTGCCGCTCGCCCGGGCCTCGTTCCAGTAGTCGTAGTTGATGAGGACGTTGGTGTCCTGGCTGCCGACGTCGTCGTCCTTGAAAGTCCCCACCATGTCGAAAGTCCAGACCGTCGAGCCGTCCTGCTGTGCGACATTGGTCATGAGCGGGATGCGATCGCCGATCTTCCAGCCGTACTTCTTCGCCAGTTCCACATTGACGAGAATTCCGGTTCGCGTTGCACGAAAGGCTTTGACGTAGGCCGGGGAGATCGTATACGTGAATGCCGAGAGCCAGCCGTCGTCGGGCCTGATGGCAACGATCCCCACCTGCTGATTCGGCTTCTGATAAGTGCCCCCGCGGAGGTCGACCGGAATCGCCACCGCGACTCCCGGCACGGACCTGATCGTCTCGAGCATCCCGACAGGCAATGGTACGGTGAACAGGCCCAGCCGGCTGTGGACGATGAGCAGATCGGCGCGGGCGGCGTCGATCGCGTGATCAACACCCGTCTTGAGTCCCTGCAGCACGCCGAACAGCGTGAACGCCACCGCCACCTGCAGGAAGATCAGGATGGTGCGCCCGCGCTTGCGCCAGATCCCGGCCCAGACGAGCGGCAGATATTTCATGGTTGCCGCTAGGGCCCCGGCTCGGGGATGGCCGCGCCGTCCTTGCGCGGATCGGAAGCGCCATAGTTGACGCCGGCCTGGAAATCGCGCATCACGGCCTGGCCGCCGCCCATGACTTCCGAGTAGTCGCCATGCAGCTCTATCGCATGTCCGCGGGCGGTGAGCGCCTTGCGGACGTCCGCCGGAATCCGATCCTCCATCATCACGTCGCAGCCGCTGAAAGTCATCTTGGTGAAGCGGGGCGCCTCCATCGCGGCCTGGATGTCCAGACCGTAATCGACCACGTTGGAGACGAACTGTGCGTGCGCCTGCGCCTGATTGTAGCCCCCCATGATGCCGAATGCGATGCGCTCATCGCCCCGCTGCATGAACGCCGGGATGATCGTATGCAGCGGACGCTTGTGGCCGGCGAGCGCGTCGGGCGAGGAAGGATCGAGGTTGAAGAGCGCGCCGCGATCCTGGAGCACGAAGCCCGCATGGTCCGCCACCAGGCGCGAGCCGAACTCCTCGTAATTGCTCTGGATCAGCGACACCATGTTGCCCTGGCCGTCGACCGCGGTCAGGTAGGTGGTGTCGCCCACGGTGGCAAGCGTCGGCTTGCCCGGCGCCACGCTGCAGTTTGCCCGCGTCATGTTTATCAGTCCGGCGCGCGCCGCGGCATAGCGCCGCGACAACATCGCGGCGACGGGGACCCGGCTGAACCGCGGGTCGCCGACATAACGCAGCAGATCCGCGTACGCCAGCTTCTTCGCCTCGATCATCACATGCAGCGCGTCGGCGGAGTCGTAGCCGTAGCGAGCCAGAGGGAACCGCGCCATGATGTTGAGCATCATGAGCGCGGCGATCCCCTGCCCGTTGGGCGGCAGCTCGTAGACCGTCCAGCCGTGATAGTCGGTCGAGATCGGCTGCACCCACTCGCTCGAATAATCCGCCAGGTCCTCGGCCGTCATCGCGCCGCCGAGCCTGCGCGACAGGTCGACGATCTTCGCGGCGATCGGCCCTTTGTAAAAGGCGTCGCGACCACCGCGCGCCACCAGCTCGAGCGATCGGGCGAGATCCGGATTCCGAAACACCTCACCGACGCGCGGCGTATGCCCGTCGATCAGGTAGGTCCGCGAAAGATTTGCATCGGCATGCAGGGCGGCCGCGGAATCACTCCAATAGCCGGCATCCCATTCCGCCACCGGAAAGCCGTCGCGGGCGTAGGCGATAGCGGGCGCCAGCACATCCGAGAGCTTCCGGGTTCCAAAGCGCGACAGCAGCTTCGACCAGCCGTCGACCACCCCCGGCACCGTCACCGTGTCGATGCCGAATTCGGGCATCTGCGTGATGCCCTTGGCCCTCACAGACCCGATCGTGAGCTTCGCCGGCGCCCACCCGCTGGCGTTGAGGCCGTACAGCTTCCCGGTTTTGGCGATGTACACGATCGCGAAGAGATCGCCGCCCATGCCGTTCATCATCGGCTCGACGACACCCATCACCGCGTTGGTGGCCACGATCGCATCGATCGCGTTGCCGCCGTGAGCGAGGATCATCGCTCCAGCCTGCGCCGCAAGGGGGCTTTCCGCGGCAACGATTCCTCCGCGGCTCACGACCATCGACCGCCCCTGAGATCTATCCGGCGCCGCGTTGGCCGGCAGGACTGCCAGGCAGGCGAGTGCCAGGAGCGCGACGCCCGCGCCGCGGACGCCCGGGATACGGGCGCCGATTGCAAGCAACTGTAGCTTCCGCCGCAACATCCACTCCCCCGCCATCGCTCGGATGGCAAAGGAGGCTACTGCCGCCCGTGGGTGCAGTCCAGCCCGGGTCGTCGCGCCGCGCTGCTATTTGGTCGTTGCCCGGCCGACGTTCGCCGCCGTCTGCCCGAAAAGAATCGCGCGCGACTCTTCCGTGACGGCGGGCTGGGTGTTGATCTCCGACGCCCGCTCGTAGGCGCGCACGGTCGCCGGCCGCGCCTTGACCTCGTTGAACCAGCGCTTGAGGTGCGGGAAGTCGTCCAGGTTCTGCTGTTGCCTCTCGTACGGCACTATCCATGGATACGACGCGATGTCGGCGATCGTATAGGTCCGGCCCGCCACGTACGCACGATCGGCGAGGCGATGGTTGAGCACACCATAGAGCCGGTTCGTCTCCTTGACGTACCGCTCGATGGCATAAGGAATCTTCTCGGGCGCGTACTGCGTGAAATGGTGATTCTGACCGGCCATCGGCCCCAGCCCTCCGACCTGCCAGAAAAGCCACTGCAATGTCTCCACCTCGCCGCGCAGATCCGACGGGATGAGCTTGTGGGTCTTCTTGGCGAGATATAACAGGATGGCACCGGACTCGAACACCGACAGCGGCGAACCGCCGCCTTGCGGCGCGTGATCCACGATCGCGGGCATGCGGTTGTTGGGCGAGATGCGCAGGAACTCGGGCTGGAACTGCTCACCCTTGCCGATGTTGACCGGCACGATGCGATACGGCAGGCCGGTCTCCTCCAGGAACATGGTGATCTTGTGTCCGTTGGGGGTCGTCCAGTAGTGCAGATCGATCATGCGACATCTCCATCCCGCGCGCGGTCCGCGCTCGTTGCAGGGCAGCCTAGCGCGGCACCGGCACGGCCGAAATCAACCTTTGGAGAGAGGCGGCGCCATCCACCGACTCCCGGGACGGCTATCTCGGTCTCGTCTGCGCCGCGCTGGCGGCCTGCCTCTCGGGCTTGGGCGCAAGGGCAGCTGTAACAGCCTCGGCGACACGGTATAGTCGCACCGCGGCGATCGGCCAAGCGCGGGCGGTGCCCGGGGAGAATGCCATGCGGCTGTTGGGGAATCTCATCTGGTTGCTTTGCGGTGGACTCGCGACCGCGATCGGCTGGTGGGTGGCGGGCCTGCTGGCGGCCATCACCATCATCGGCATTCCCTTCGCCATAGCCGCGTTTCGCATCGGCACCTTTACCCTCTGGCCGTTCGGCAGGGAGGTCGTGGACCGGCCCGAGCCAGACGAGGCCCGGAAGCTCATGGTCCTGCTGGGCAACATCGTCTGGATCATCCTGGGCGGCATCTGGCTGGCTTTGGCGCACCTGTTCTTCGCCCTGCTGCTCGGCATCACCATCATCGGCATACCCTTCGCGCTGCAGCACCTGAAGCTTGCCCACCTCTCGCTCACCCCGTACGGCAAAACGATCGTCGTGCGACCGTGAAACCCTTCTCCCCGGCGGCGGTACCTACGACCACGAATGCCGTCCCAGGGGAGAGTTTTCATGAAAACCAAGAGCACCGGCCGGTCGCGACCGGCCTATGCGATCATGGCCACGATGATATGCGCCGCAGCGGGGATCGCCGCACCCGCAATGGCGGCCGGCGCCTTCATTCCACGACTGCTCGACACCTCGACCGTTCCGTCGAATGGCGATGAAAACCCTTACGGCGTGGCCTTCGTGCCCGAAGGCTTTCCGTGGGGCGGGACGATCAAAACGGGCGATGTGCTGGTCGCCAATTTCAACGACAACGCCAATATCCAGGGGACCGGAACCACCATCATTTCCTTCTCTCCGCGGGGGGCGGTGGCCCCTCCCGGGACGGCGAACACCTTCTTCAGCAGCCCGCTGATGGGGCTCAGCACGGCGCTCGGCGTCCTGCGGGGCGGCTTCGTGGTGGTCGGGAACGTACCGACGACGGGCGGGGCGTTTCCCGTTCTCCAGGGCGCCCTGCAGGTGATCGACCGCAATGGAAACCTGGTACAGACGCTCACCGACGCCACGTTTCTCGATGGGCCTTGGGATCTCACCATTGATGACCACGGCGGGTCCGCTCATATTTTCGTTTCCAACGTCGCGAACGGTACGGTTTCACGGCTGGATGTAACGGTCGGCGCCAAACATCTCACGGTCATCAGGATGACCACTATCGCACGCGGATACACCGTACAACCCAACGTGGCGGCGGTGGTCCTGGGGCCGACCGGCCTGGCCTTCGACGGCCGTAGCGGCACCTTGTACGTTGGATCTACCGGCGACAACTCCGTTTACGCGATTTCCAACGCCAACCGTGCCACCACGCCTGTCCATCGCGGCCGGCTCGTCTTCGCGGGCTCGCAGCTGCGCGGACCCCTGGCCCTTCGGCTCGCGCCGAACGGGGACCTTTTGGCCGCGAACGGGGATGCGGTGAACGCCGATACCGCGCACCCGAGCGAGATAGTGGAATTCACGCCATCAGGACAGTTCGTGCGCCAGTACGATGTCGATGCCAGCCAGGGCGGCGCTTTCGGTCTCGACGTGGCGCTCGACAGCGACGGTGCACCCAATTACGCTGTCGTGGACGATGTCACCAACAGCCTGGCTGTCTATCGGCTGCCCCCGCGCCAGGGGGGAGATGACGACCGGTAGAACCGTCGCGGGGGGTTGCCGGGGTTGGCCCCGGCAACGCCGCTCGACCGCTGTCGAAACGACCGGGGCCCGTCCGGCTACTCCTCGACACATGTCACTTTTACGAGGAGATCCGATCATGCCCAACACCGTCCGACTGCATCGAGTCCTGGCCACGCGGCCCGACAAGGTCTATCGCGCATTCATCGAGCCGGATGCAGTCGCCAAGTGGCTGCCGCCGAACGGCTTCACCTGCGTGGTTCATCAACTGGAGCCGAAGGTCGGCGGAACGCATCGCATGTCGTTTCGGAATTTCACCACCGGCCAGGGCCACTCCTTCGGCGGCCAGTATCTCGAGCTCGTCCCCAATGAGCGCCTGAGCTACACCGATCGGTTCGACGACCCCACCCTCCCGGGCGAGATGCGGGCGACCGTGACCCTGAAGAAAGTCGCTGTCGGCACCGAGGTCACGATCGTTCAGGAAGGTGTGCCGGACGCCATCCCGGTCGAAGCCTGCTACCTCGGCTGGCAGGAGTCGCTGCGCAACCTCGCGCGGCTCGTCGAGCCCGAGATCGCTCAGTGAGGGAAGTCAGGGGGTGGCTGGACTACCAGCCGCCCTCGATGAGCGCCCGTGTCTCTGCCACCGCGACGCGCCAGATGCCGAGCATCGCCTCGTCCGACTCGAGGTAGCGGCCACCGAAGTTGCCATCGCCGAGGAATTCACGGATGGCATACGGCTGCAGGGCGCGGATATGCGAAGTGTCGAGCATCGGCTTTTGATGGGCGGGATACTCGACTCCGGCGATCCGCGTCCACGGAAAATTCTCCATCCAGGAGGCATGCGAGGCGACGGGATCGACCGCTTGCACGGCCCGCCAGGTCGCAGGCGCGTTCCACCAGTTGTGAAACTTGACGGTGACTCCGGGCTTGGCCGCGCGCCACTCGGCAATCGTCGCTTGCACGGACGTATTGCCGCCGTGGCCGTTCACGATCAGGACGCGTTTGAAGCCGTGGGTGGTAATGCTGTCGAGAACGTCCCGAATGAGGCGGCTGTAGGTGTCGGTCGACAGGCTGACGGTGCCGGGATAGGCCATGAAATACGGCGTCATGCCGTAAGGCAGTCCGGGGTAGACCGGGACGCCGAGGGGCTCAGCGGCTTCGACTGACACCCGCTCGGAAAGGATGTAGTCGACACACAGGCTCAGGCCAGCGTGCTGCTCCGTGCTGCCGATGGGCAGCACCGCCCGATCGTCGCGCGCCACATAGGCCTCGACCTGCGCCCAATTCATGTCGGCGATCTTCATTTGGCCACCCATGCGTGTGGAAACCACCGCCCGCGGCAATTAAGCTGCCAAGACTGCCTTGCCGAGGCTGCGCCATGGTAACCGATACTGCCGCCACAAAACGCCACCCGAACAGAGCGTTCATGGTGCTGTTCTGCATCGAGATCTGGGAACGCTTCGGGTATTACGGCATGGCATCGCTGCTGGTGCTCTACCTGGTACAGCAGCGCGGCTTCGACGACGCACGGTCCTATGCGATCTGGGGCGCCTTCTCTGCCCTGGTCTACGCCATGCCGATGCTCGGAGGATATCTCGGCGATCACGTGCTGGGGCTGCGGCGCACCATGGTCCTGGGCGCGACGACGCTGGCGCTGGGATATCTGCTGTTGTCGATTCCCATGAACGCGGCGCTGTTTCCGGCGATGGGGCTCATCGCGCTCGGCAACGGACTCTTCAAGGTCAACCCCAACAATCTGGTATCCCGGCTGCACGAGGGTGAGCATTCCAAGCTGGACGTCCTCTTCACCGTCTACTACATGTCACTGCAGCTCGGCGCCTTCGTGTCGATTCTGCTCCTGCCCTGGATCAAGGATCATCCGCAATGGCTCATCACGATCGGCCCGTTGCGCTTCGACAGCTGGCATCTGGCTTTCGGCGTCAGCGCCCTGGGACTGACGCTGGGGCTGCTGAACTACGGCGTGTTCCGCGACTATCTGCGCCCCTACGGCGCGGCGCCGGATTTCAAGCCGCTCAAGCTCGGCACCCTGGCCGCGGTCATCGTCATATCCCTGGTGATTGCCGCCCTGCTGTCGGAAATCATACGCTACAGCGCGGCGGCGCTGGCAGTCGTAATCCTCCTTGCCGTGATCCTGGTCTATGTCTTCGCCCGACTGCTGGCCACGGGCGAGCCCGGCGCCCGCAATGGCGTGATCGCCTGCATCGTGTTCACGCTCATCTCGATCATCTGGGCCGTATACAACCAGCAGATCTACACCTCGCTCACGCTGTTCGCCTTGCGCAATGTGCGACTGTCATTGCTCGGCCTGCACGTCGCTCCGGCGCAATTCCAGGACCTCAACCAGTTCTGGCTGGCAGTGCTGTCGCTGCCGCTCGCCTGGCTGTACGGGCGCAGGGCGAGAACGAGCCGTGGCGATTTCTCCATTGCGGCCAAATTCACCGTCGGCCTGTACCTTCTGGCGGTGGCGTTCTTTCTCTACGCCGCGAGCAGCATCACAGCGCACGACGGCGTGACCTCGCCCGATTGGCTGGTGGCCGGCTACTTTGCGCAATCGCTTGGTGAGCTTCTGATCAGCGCGCTCAGTTTCTCGATGATTTCGCAGTTGGTGGTGGAGCGCTCGCGCGGCATCATCATGGGAGGCTGGTTCCTCGGCATGGGCTTGAGCAATTATGCCGGCGGCGCCATCGCCGGCCTCGCGAGCATCCCCGCGGGCATGACCTCGGCCGTCGAGACGCTGCCGATCTACATACGGCTCTTCACCTGGCTGGGAGTGGCTGCGCTGGCCGCGGCGATCATCGCGACATTGCTCGTGCCATGGCTCGACAGGCTCACGGCGGTGCCCGCGAAAGCAGGCCTCGGGTTCACTGCCGAGGAGCGTGCCGCGATGAAGGCAGTTGGCTGAGCCTGGAACAGCGAGACTTCGCATGAGCGGCGAGCGCGGGTCGTCCGTACAGGACGACGGCCTTCCCGTCCCGCGCCGCTACTGGGCGATCGTGGCGATCCTGCTCGCCATCTGCATGTCCGTGCTCGACAGCACCATCGCCAACATCGCGCTCCCCTCGATCGCGCGCAGCTTTCGCATCACTCACGCGGCTTCGGTCTGGGTGATCAATGCCTATCAGCTCGCGATCCTCATCGCTCTGCCGGAAGTTCTCCCGGTCTGTAGACGGAGTTTCCCTTCGATTTCAACAACATGGAGTTGGCGGCGGCGAGGGATTTCTGTCTACACGGTGATCTTGTCGATCAGCTCCAGGGCGCGGCGCTGTGGGCGCGTGGGAGTGGTGAGGAGATCGAAGGTGCCCGAGCGCTCGACGGGGCCAGGGGTGCGGCAGGTATTGCGCACGATCGAGGAGAGATCCTCGAGGAGAGTACGGAAGCTGTGTGCTGGTGTGCCGTCGGGAAGGGTGTGGGTGATGACCTTCTGCAGCGCCTCCTCGGAACGCTCGGCTGGGGCGACCGGATCGCGGTGGGCCTTTGCCGCTTGATCCTCATCGGCAAAGAGCAGTGGGCGCCATGTCTCTAACAGGTGCCATTCGACGTAGTAGGCCAACATACATAGGAAGATATGCGCGCGCACCCGGGGTTCGAGGCGATGGTGGATCGGACGCACCTTGAGGTCCACAGTCTTCAGTGCGCGAAAGGCCCGCTCGACGTTCGCAAGGGCCTTGTAGTTCCTGACCGCATCGGCCGCTGACATCTGCTTCTTCGCAACGCTGGTGCGGATCACATAGATCCCATCGAGCGCCGCCTCGGCGGCGATCTGCTCATCGAGCAGATGGAACTTGAAGTCGCGCTCGGTGATCTCGAGAGCAAAGTGCTTACCGACCTTGTATTTGTTGAGCACGCGACCGACTCGTAGTCCGATCGCGGCCTGGCCCTTTAATCTGCCGCGCTGCACGCGCTCACGCACTTTCTCGAGCTCCTTCTGTGTCGCTTCGAGGAGCGAGAGACGCTTGTGTGCTCGCAGCTTCGCCAGTTGCGGATTACGACACGCCACGAGCCGCTCGCCGGGGTAATCGGGGTGATGAGTCAGCTCCAGGAGATTGCGCTCATCGAACAGCCCCAACTGCAGCGCCTCGCCCTCAAGAAGCGAGCGGATCTGCCCGCTTTTGAGGGCTGTGATCCAGCCGAAGCCCTCGAGTTCCTTCAGCTCCTGGATCGCCTTGTGTGAGATCATGCCTCGATCCCCGATGAGCACCACCTGCTCGAGACCGAACTCCTCCCGCAGCTTTTTGACCTCAGGCATCAGCGTCTTGGCATCCGCCGTGTTGCCCTCATAGACCGACACCGCCACGGGACATCCCGCCTGGCTCGTCAGCAGCCCATAGTTGACCTGGAGCTTGTTCTTCTTCTCGTCGCGATTGTGACCGATCTTCGCCAGCGGGCAGTGTGTGCCTTCGAAGTAGCTCGAAGAAAGGTCATACAGCGCAAGCGAGCCTTCCTTCAAGTGACGGGCGGAGAGCTTTTTCTCGATCGAGCCCTGACGCTCGAGCAGCCAGTCCATCGCCGCATACAGATCCTTCTCGTCGGCCGCCGCGACCCCATACTCCTCGGCCAGCGTTGTCGTGTGCCACCAGCGCGTGGTCGCCAACTTCGTGTGCGGCGCCAGCACCCGCGATGCCACCATCGCGCACACTCGATCCCGCTCGGGACTCTCCCGCGAGGCGAGCAGCGACTCAAAACCCAGACGCTGCATCGCCCTACGTACGGCCTGCACGTGCCCGTGGGGCAAGGAGCGTACTACCTGCAACCGCTCCGCCACCGACACGAAGGTCTCCCCGCGCAACGCACGGCGGATCACCTCGATCAGGGGCTCCGGCAGATGCGAGAGGTTACCGACGGTCTCGTTTTTGACCTTCTCCCCCTCTCGGTAGCTTCTCCTCAGCAGATGCGTCGCGTACACACGGCCTTTGTAGCGGCGCCGTGTGGTGACGACATGAACCGCCCCACCTCGATGCGACATGGCGCCGAATATAGCTCATCTGCATCTGAAATGCAACTATTTAGTGACTACATCACAGCATCAAATTACATTCGCCGAATCGCAGGAAATCCTGGAAAAATCAGTCTCTGCTGACTACCGCTCGCCTCGGCGAGGCGGAGAACTTCCGCTCTGCTGCCGCTCTCCTCCCTCGGGGAAGTGGTGGGATACAGGCGCGTCTCACAGACCGGCCTCGCGGTATTCACCCTCGCATCACTGGGCTGCGCGTTCGCGCCCTCGCTCACCATCCTGAGCGTCGCCCGTGTCGTGCAGGGACTCGGCGCCGCCGGGATCATGAGCGTGAACGCCGCTCTGGTCCGTTACACCTATCCACAGCGCATGCTGGGTCGCGCAATCGGCATCAACGCCTTCGTGATCGCCCTGTCCGCCGCGATCGGGCCCACTGTCGCCGCGGCGGTGCTGGCAGTGGCGCAGTGGCGCTGGCTGTTCGCGATCAACGTGCCGATCGGCGTCGTTGCCATTGCGATCTCGCTCAGCGCTCTGCCCGCCAGCGAGCGCGTACCACGACATCTGAGTTACGTCAGCATCGCGCTGAATGCGGGCGCGTTCATGTTGCTCGTGGGCGGCCTGCAAACTTTCGCGCACGAGCAGACGGCACTGATTGCAGTGGCGCAGATCGTCGCGGGGTGTGTCCTGGCATACGCACTGGCACGCAACGAGCTCCGTAGCCCGGCACCGCTGCTACCGCTCGATCTGCTGCGCATCCGCCTGTTCAGGCTGTCGGTCGTCACCTCGGTTTGCTCATTCATCGCACAGATGGCGGCGCTCGTCGCCCTTCCGTTCGAGATCGAGCGGCTGGGGCGCAGCCCCGTCGAGACGGGGCTGCTCATGACACCCTGGTCGGTCGCCGTAGCGCTCACCGCGCCGCTCGCCGGCCGGCTGGCCGACCGGCATCACCCGGGCATCCTCGGTGGCGCGGGCCTGCTCGCCTTGGCGGCCGGGTTGTTGCTGCTCGCAACCATGCCGCAGCCGGTCACGGCGTGGGACTTCAGCTGGCGCATGGCCGTCTGCGGCGCCGGCTTCGGGCTCTTTCAGTCACCCAACAATCGCGCCATGCTGGCATCCGCACCGCGTGCACGCAGCGGGGCAGCCGGCGGCATGCTGAGTACGGCGCGCCTCCTGGGCCAGACAGTCGGCGCAGCAGGCGTCGCCGTTCTCTTCCGCAGCTATGCGCAGCGCGGCTCGCAGATGGCTCTCTACATCGCGGCAGGATTCGCGGTCGCAGCTGCATTGGTCAGCCTCAGCCGCCTGAACGAGCAGCGCCCCAGTGCGCCAGCAGCTCCCGATTGAGCTCCTCCGCCCGCTCCTCAGGAAAAAAGATCCGCGCTCCCTGCAGCTCCACACGCCGTTTCGTCCCGGGGATGGTATCCGCAAGCCAGTTCGACCACCGCACATCGAAATAGACATCGTCCGTGCCCCACACAATTAGCGTCGGCGCCTTCAACGTCCGCAACGACATCTCGATCGCAAGCGTGTGCTTGCAGTCGAAAGCCAGGAGGAATCGCTCGAGATCGCGCAGCCGGCCCTCGGTCCTGAGGAATGGCCGCAGATAGGTCTCGATCGTCGCGTCCGTCACCCGATCGGGATGCTCGTAAGCCGGTCCCAGGGCTCCCGCGGACCGATAGATGCCCTTGTCCGCAAGCATCGCCTCCAGGGTCCGATGCAGTCCACCGGCCGCCACCATCTCGAGGAATGGCCTGAAGGCATCCGGGGGCCAGTTGTCGTGTGCATCGCAGTCCGTCAATGTGAGAGATCGCACGCGTTCGGGATGCAGCGCGGCGAATATCTGTGCGATCCCTCCGCCGCTGTCATTCCCGATCACGTCGGCCTGCTCTATCCGTAGCGCCTCCAGAAACTCGCCGATCATCTGCGCATTGGCAGTGACGGAGACGTCCTGCCCACTGTCGATCTCCGTGTCGCCGTGCGCGAGCAGATCGATCGCCACGCAGCGCCGGGTGTCCGACAACGCTTCCAGCTGGTGACGCCAGAGGTGGCCGTTCAGCAGAACGCCATGCACGAAAAGTGCGACCGGCCCCGTCCCCTTCTCGACATAAGCAATGCGCCCCGAACCCGTCTGGACGCTCTTTTTGAGTGTCGTACCCGCGGAGTTGCTCATGATCATCCCTTCCTCGCTGTTGCATCCTGCTGGTTCGCGCCCTTGGAGGCGTCCGCCTCGCGTAGCGCCCACGCGCACTCGTCACAACACACCTCGACCGTGCTCGGGCCGAGCTTCACCTTGATGGCGCTGGCATCGAGAGGGCAATCGCAGGCAGCACAAGTCTTCGCAGTCATGATGGTTCACCTCGCTCAAAACCGTCTCTTCGGACGGTGGCAGTGAACCATCGCGGGCCCCGAGGGCGCTGTCGAAAACTTTAGCGATCAGCGCGGCCGCAGGGCGCGCTGCAGCTCCACAGGCGTGCGGCCGTACAGCTGCCGGAATGCGGCGGTGAAATGGCTGTGGGTGGAAAAACCGAGATCGAGCGCCAGCGCGCTCAAGTCATCGTACTCGTGCAGCAGGTCCAGAGCACGTGCCAGCCTGCAGCGCAGCTGATAGCGGTAGAGCGGCAGGCCTTCGACCTGCTGAAATGATTGGGTGAGGTAGACCGGCGACACGCCCACCTCGGCGGCGATTTCAGCCAACTTCCACCGCCGCGCGGGATTCGCGGAGAGGGCCAGCTTGGCGCGATCGACGAGCCTTTGGCGGCCGTAGGTCGAGCCGGGCGGGCGGGACGTCCGCTCCCCGAGAGCGCGGCGAACGAGTGTAAGGGCGAGAGTCTCTGCCTGCAGCGGCTCCGCGATCGCGCGAGTCAGTCCGTGACGCAAGAGGCTGACGAGCGCCTGCGCGCGCGGGTCGATGCGCAAGCGTTGCATGCGGAAGGCGACGTTGCTCCCCGACCGCAGATACTCCTTCGGAACGAGCTCCTGCAGCAATCCCCCTTCCATTGCCAATGACAGGCTCGCATCGCCGCCGGAAATAGGGTGGCTGATCCGGTAGCTCTCCCCATGGTTGAAGAGCATCAGTTGGTTCGCGTCCGCGACGGCGTTGTCCTGGCCGACGTGCCGAACGTATGTGCCTCGGTAGGGAAACACCAGATGCGTCGTGCTGACGCATTCCTCGGCGCTCCTGTGCCGGCACGTGCCCCGACAGATGACGTCCCGCAGGGTAATCCCGCGGGAGCTCAACAGGGTCTGGATGGAGAACTCATCAGCCATCGGAGATATGCAACCGCTCGAGATCGGCAATCATTCCTGGCCCGGTCGGCTGCCATCCTAGCTTTTTCCGGGTCTGCGCGCTCGAGGCGGGCAGGTCGAGCGACGCAAACATGGCGAGCCAGCCGAAATGCGCCTGGGCCTCCTGCGCAGGGATGGATTTCACGGGCAATCGCAGCCGCCGGCCGATAGTCTCCGACATGGCTTTGACCGAGACGCCCTCTTCCGCGACCGCGTGATATCTCGCGCGCGGCTCTGCCTTCTCGATCGCGAGCCTGTAGAGCCGTGCCACATCGGTGACGTGCGCCGCCGGCCAGCGGTTGTGTCCATCGCCCACATATGCGCAGAAGCCCTTGTCGCGGGCGATTGCGATCGCATAGGTGACGAGGCCCTGCTTGATCGTGTCATGCACCTGCGGCAGTCGCACCACCGACACATTGACCCCATCCGCAGCGACGGAGTCGGCGGTCTCTTCGGACGCGGCCCTGGGAATCACATCGGAGCTGACAGCGGCAGCGTCTTCGGCGGCCAGCTGCCCGGGCGCGCTGTTCACGATGCCGGTGCCGGAGGTCACGATGAGTGGACGCTTGGAGCCTGCAAGAACAGACCCCAGCGCGCGGATGACGCGCCGGTCGTCCTCGCAGTTGTCCTTGAACTTCGAGAAGTCATGGTTGAAGGCGAGATGAATGACCCCATCCGACCGGGCAGCGCCCGTCTTCAGGGTGTCCAAGTCTTCGGTGGAACCGCGATGGACCTTGGCCCCCGCGGCAGCCAAGGCCGCCTCCTTGTCAGGCGAGCGACACAGACCGAGCACATCATGGCCCGCGGCGACCAGCTCGCTGACCACGGCCGCTCCAATAAAGCCGGTGGCACCGGTGACGAATATACGCATGAGCAGATCCTCCAGGTTTTGCTGGAGACAAATCTCTCGCAATGGCTTATCCTGGTAAAGTAGTGACGTTATCCCCGTATAATGTTTAACCCCATGGACGACGCCGTCAAGCACGAGAACCTGCTCGGCGCCTATCTCAAGCGCAGCCGGATGAAGCTGGATCCAGCGGCCTTCGGCTTTCCCGCGACGCGCCGCCGTACGCCGGGGCTGCGCCGCGAGGAAGTTGCGCAGCGAGCCAACATCAGCCCGACCTGGTACACGTGGCTGGAACAGGGCCGTGGCGGCGCGCCTTCGCCCGATGTGCTCGACCGCATCGCACGCGCTCTGATGTTGACCGATGCCGAGCGAGAACATCTCTTCCTGCTGGGCCTCGGCCGCCCTCCCGAAGTGCGCTATCAGAAGAACGCGGGTGTCACACCGCGTCTGCAGCGCGTCCTCGACGCGTTGCAATACAGCCCCGCCATCATCAGATCCGCCACCTGGGACGTCGTGGCCTGGAACCGGGCGTCAACAGTGATGCTGACGAATTATGAATCGCTGCCGCCGGAGCAGCGTAACATCCTGCGTTGGATCTTCCTCGACCCGCGTGCCCGCAGCGCGCAATACGACTGGGACAGCGTCGCGCGCTCCGTGTTGGGTGCGTTCCGGCTGGAGACGGGCCGTGCGGGCGCCGCGGCCGAGGTGGAACCCCTGGTCGACGAGCTCTCCCGGTCGAGTCCCGAGTTCAGAGCGATGTGGCAGGACAATGACGTGCGCGGCCCCCATGGGGAGTCCGTCAAACACATACGCCATCCCGTTCTCGGCCGACTCGCGTTCGAGTATTCGGTCTTCGCGGTCGATGGGCGCACGGATTTGAGCCTCGTGATCTACAACCCCGCGACCCCGGCAGATGCCGAGCGGATCCGTTCGTTGCTGAACGTGCGGCCGGACACGACTTCCTGATGGACGGCTATCGGACCAATCGAGACAGGCGGAAGAGCCATGCAAATCAATGACCGCGTTTTCATCGTCACCGGCGCCTCATCGGGGATCGGGCTGTCGACGGCGAGCGCGCTGTCGGAGCGCGGGGCGAAAGTTGCCCTGCTGGCGCGCAGCACCGATGCTCTGCAAAAGTTGGCGCAACAGCTTCCGGGCAGCCTCCCCGTGACCGCCGACATGACCCGGTTCGATGCTGTACGGGAAGCCATACGCACCGTGCACCGGCACTTCGGCCGCGTCGACGGGTTGATCAACAATGCGGGCCGCAGCTATGCGGCCGCGGTGGAGGAGATCGACGGCCTCATCCTGCAGGCGATCGAGGAAGGGCAGGCGCAGTATTTCGCCAACGATCGCCTGCGAAAGATGGCGGGCGTGGCGGCCTGAAAGAAGGCGCGGTGATATTCCCTATGGAAAAGCTATTCATTTCGGCCGACCAACTGCTCCGGGACTCACTGGAGCTGGCGCGACGGGTCATCGCAAGCGGTATGCGACCCACCTTCCTGGTGGCGATGTGGCGCGGCGGGGCCCCGATCGGCATCGCGGTGCAGGAAGTGCTCGAGTATCACTCCATTCACGCCGACCACATAGCGATCCGTACTTCCTCCTACAGCGGCATCGACGAGCAGCACAAGTCGGTGAGAGTGCATGCAACAGACTACCTGGTATCGCGCCTCGCAGCGGAGGACGAGCTGCTGATCGTCGATGATGTCTTCGACTCCGGGCACAGCCTGGAGGCCGTCATCGACGAGCTGACGCGGCGTTGCCGGCGTAACCTGCCCGAGAAGATCCGCATCGCAACCGTGTATTATAAGCCCGAGCGCCGGCGTACCGCGCTGGCACCTGATTTCTTCGTGCACGAGACGGGCCAGTGGCTGGTCTTTCCGCACGAGATCCAGGGACTGACGCGCGAGGAGATCCTGGCTCACAAGCCCGTCGCGGCGAATTTCTTCGGTGGAGGTTGATATGCTTGGCCGGCGTCTGCTCACTCGGTCGCGGCGAAGATATCGCAGAGTTTCTTGAGATCGATATTCCCCCCGGAAACGATCGCGACGATGGGGCCACGTCCGGCGCGGCCGGTCAGCGCTGCAGCCAGCGGCAGAGCCCCGGCTCCCTCGGCGATCACTCGCGCCCGATCTGCGATCATCCTTACCGCTCGGCGGGTCTCTTCCAGGGTCACGACGATCGACCCGTCCACGATCGTGCGCATTCGCTCCCACATGCGGGGAAAGACGCTCATGCCCCCCGCGCCATCGACGAATGAAGGTCGCCACTCGTCGAAAGTCTGAGCCGATTGCAGCGCAAAGCTTCGCGCGAGAGGTGCAGCCGTCTCGGGCTCCGCTCCCCACACCTTGACGTCTGGTTTCAAGGCCCTGAGGGCGCTTGCCACGCCCGTCACCAGGCCACCGCCGCCGACCCCGGCAATCACCGCGCTCACGTCCGGTACGTCTTCGAGTATCTCCAGACCCATCGTGGCATGCCCGGCGATGAAGTCGTCATCGTCGAAGGGGTGGATGAAAGTCCCTTCGACACCCGGGAACGCGCGCTCGTCCAGCGCCTTCCAGGCGACCTCATACGGGACCGGCACCAGAGTCGCTCCCAGCGCCTTCATGCGCGCCAGTTTCGATGCAGGCGCAGTCTCGATGGCCACTACGGTGCAGGGCACGCCAGCCTTGCGCGCAGCGTACGCGACTCCCTGCCCGGCGTTACCGGCGCTGATGGTCCAGACACCACGGCGACGGGCGCTCTCGGGGAGGGCGGCGACCGCGTTGGTCGCGCCGCGCACCTTGTAAGAATTGGTCGGCTGCAGGTTCTCCAGCTTCAGCCGGATATCCGGCTGAGCCTCTCCGAGCTCGAGACGAAACATCGGAGTACGCGTCACGATGGATGCGATCCGCCCACGGGCCTCCCTGATCGCTTCGAGTCGTATGGGACGGACGCCTGCTACAAGAGAGCTCGTCATCGCGGCTGCCTCCGATTTTCCCCAGCATAATGCGGCGCCTGCGGCTGGGGAAGCCGAGCCACCCTTGTGGTTACGATATAACGTTACTAAGATAGAGGTATGAGCAAGTCAGCGCAGGTACAACGGCCGGCTCACGACCACCGACGCTGCGTCGAGCGCGCCGTCGCCGCGGCCGAGAGAGTCTGCACGGCCAAGCAATTCAGGCTCACCCCGATTCGCAAGCGGGTCCTGGAGATCGTCTGGCGGCAGCATGAGCCCATCGGCGCCTACGAGATTCTCGCCGAGCTCGCCAAAGAGGGCGGCAATCCGGCCCCGCAGACGGTGTACCGGGCCCTCGAGTTCCTTCAGGGAGCGGGCCTCGTTCACCGGCTGGACACGCTCAACGCTTTCCTTGGCTGCGACCGTCCCGAGGACGCCCACTCGGGCCAGTTCCTGGTCTGCAGCCGCTGCCGTCGTGTCGCCGAGATCGAAGACTCGGTGGTGAATCGTACGCTCAGGGAGCGCGCCCGCTCGCTCGGCTTTTGTCTCGATGCCTCCCCGGTCGAGATCAAGGCGATCTGCGCCCAGTGCGCGGCTCCCAGTTGAGGCTGCTCGGCGCACTCGTCCTCGCCTTGATCAGCTCCGGCAGCGCCATGGCCGCCGGGGCCCTCCATGCCGTCGGCATCGAGAGCGAATACGCCGATGTCGTCGCGCAGATCGGCGGCCGATATGTAAAGGTCACGGCGATCGAGACCGACCCCAATACCGATCCGCACAGCTTCGAGGCGAGTCCCGCGATTGCGCGGGAGATTGCCACCGCAGACCTGCTCATCAGGAACGGTGTGGGTTATGACTCGTGGGTCGAGGGGATCCTGGCGGCGACGCCGAGCGCGCATCGCAAGGTGATCGACGTCCAGCGTCTGCTCCACTTGCCCGACAGCACACCGAATCCGCACCTGTGGTATGACCCGAACACCATGCCTGCTGTCGCGAATGCGGTCGCGGCGCAGCTCACCGCCCTCGCCCCGGCGGAAGCGGCCTATTTTCAGGCGAACGCGCGCAGATTCGGAGCTTCGCTCGAGCCTTGGCGGCAGGCGCTGGCGTCATTCAAGAGGCGGTACGGCGGCACGCGCATCGCGGTGACAGAGCCGGTCGCGAACGATATGCTGGCGGCGGCCGGCTGCGATATCGCAACACCAGTTAGCCTGCAGACCGCCATCATGAACGGCACCGATCCCTCGCCGCAGGACGTGGCGGCTGAGGAGGCTCTCCTCAGTGGTCACCTGGTCAGGATCCTCGTCTACAACCGGCAGGTCACCGAGACGCTCACCGAGTCGTTCCTCGATCTGGCGCGACGGAACAACATCCCGGTTGTGGGCGTCTACGAGACCCTGCCCGTACCGGGCTACCACTATCAGTCCTGGATGTTGGCTGAAGTCGCGGCCTTGCGCAAAGCCCTGGCGAGCAACATTTCGACGGAGAACCTCGGGGCGGGCCAACCGCCATGACGATCAGCCCCGGGGCGCTCGTCGTTGACCATCTGAGCGTCCGTCTCGCAGGCCGCATGATCTTCGAGGACGTAAGCTTCGCACTGGCCCGGGGAGAGTTCTGCGGCCTGATCGGCGCCAATGGCTCGGGCAAGACGACGCTGCTGCGCACCATTCTCGGATTCACCAGGCCGGTGTCCGGCGAGGTCAGAATGGGGCCGGTCGGAGACAGCCGGGACCCCGCTCCGGTAGGCTATGTGCCGCAGAAGATTCAGCTCGATCCGCAGCTGCCCTTGCGCGCACGGGACGTGGTCGCACTCGGTCTCGACGGCCGCCGGCTCGGCCTGCCTCTGCCCTCCAAGGCCCGGGAGGCTCGTGTTGACGAGATGCTGGGCGCCGTCGGCGCCGCGGACTTCGCCGAGCGGCGGATCGGGGACCTCTCCGGCGGACAGCAGCAGCGGATTCTGGTCGCGCACGCCCTGGTGCGCCGCCCGCGGCTGCTGCTGCTCGATGAGCCGCTTGCCAATCTCGACGTGCGCAGTGCCGCCGAGATCGTCCCTTTGCTGCGCCAGCTCTGCGACACCTATCACGTCGCCGTCCTGCTTTCCGCCCATGACATGAACCCGTTGCTCGCCTACATGGACCGCATCGTCTACCTCGCCAACGGCCATGCCGCATCGGGGAGAACCGACGAGGTCGTCCGGACCGATGTGTTGAGTCGGCTCTATGGTCATCCCATCGACGTCATTCACATCCGCGACCGGGTCGTGGTGCTGGCACAATGATATTCGCTCCGGGCTTCCTCACCAATGGACCCGTCCTGACCGCGATCGTCGTCGGCGGTGGCGCCGCGGTCGTGTCAGGCGTCGTCGGTGTCTTCACGATCATGCGCGGCCAGTCCTTCGCGGGTCACGCCCTCGCCGATGTCAGCAGCGCCGGCGGCTCAGCATCTTACCTTCTCGGGGTGAACCCGCTCCTCGGGTTCACCGGCATGGCCGTCATCGCGGCCGCAATCATGGGCTTCGCAGACATGCGCGATTCCCGCGAGCGCGATCTGCTGACCGGCATCGTACTCGGCGCCGGACTCGGGCTCACGGCGCTGTTCCTGTACTTCGACATCACCTCGATGAGCACGAGCGGCGCGGCGATTACCGTCCTGTTCGGATCGATGTTCTCGATTCCGGCCTCGATCATTCCGCTCAGCCTGAGCATCGCCGCGGGCGCGATCGCAGCGATCGTCGTCACCTATCGACCGCTCCTCGTCAGCTCGCTGTCCACGGAGCTCGCCGAGGTCCAGGGCGTTCGCTCACGGCTGATCGGACTCGGCTACGTCCTGGCGTTGTCGCTTGCGGTCGCGCTCTCCGCCATGACCATCGGCGCCATCCTCTCCACCGCGCTCCTGATCGGACCGGCCGCCGCCGCCCTGCGCCTGGCCAATCGCCCGGGCACGGCAGTCATCCTGGCGGTCGCGATCGGGCTGGCCGCCACCTGGGGCGGCATCCTCCTCGCCTATGACAGCTTTTACTGGACGCCGGGGCATGGCTGGCCGGTGAGCTTCTTCGTCGTGACCCTGGTGCTCCTCTTCTACGCCATGGCGACGCTCATCAGAGCGCATTCTCCCGCAGTCTGCGGCTTCTGAAGATGTTCGCAGGCTTCATGATCAACACCTGGATCGTCGCCACCATGGTGGCGACAGTGGCCGGTTTCGTCGGCTTCTTCGTCGTCGCCCGACGATCCTCCTTCGCCGCACACGTTCTGCCCTTTGCGGCCTTCCCGGGCGCGGCCGCGGCAACACTGCTTGGAGTGAGCGAGCTCCTGGGCCTCGTGGTGTTCGCCGGCCTCGGCGTCGTCGGTATCAGTACGCTCGGCCGCGATGACCGTCGGGAGGTGGCGACGGCGCTCTGCCTGGTGACCCTGCTGGCACTCGGGACGTTGTTTCTCAGCATGACGCGCGAATATTCGCAAGGCATATACGCTCTGCTCTTCGGCGAAGTGCTGGGCATCAGCACCAGCCAGATCCTCCCCGTCGCGGTGATGAGCGTGATTGCGCTCGGCACCATGGCGCTGTGCTTCCGCCCCCTGCTGCTCGATTCGATCTCGCCCGACCTCGCCGCGGCACTCGGCGTGTCAACTCGGTTTTGGGAGTTGCAGTTCCTGACGGTGCTGGCGCTCGCCACCGCCGTGGTCCTGCCGGTCGTCGGCGCGCTCCTGGTGTTCAGCCTGATGGTCGGGCCGGCCTCCGCCGCGCGCTCGCTGACCGACCGGCCGTTCGTGGCGGCCCTCCTGTCTGTCGGGATTGCCGTCGTCACCGTCTGGGTCGCGATCGCCCTGTCCTATCTTTCCAACTGGCCGGTGGGCTTCTTCGTCGGCGCCCTGGGCGTGATTTCTTATGTGTCGGGACGTGTCTACCGGCAATCTACGCCGCGCCCTGACGTGTGAGCTCGGCGAGAGCTGCGCGCAGCTCCCGCAGCCGCGGCGGTTTGCCGAGTACCCGGCTCACCTGCGGCACGTCATTCTCCGGGCCCATCTGCTGGCCCCAGCCGGTCAGCAGAATGATGGGCGTATGCGGTGCAAGCGTGCGCACGGCGGCAGCCACCTGCCGGCCATCGACGTAAGGCATTCCAAGATCCGTGAGCACGACATCGAAAGGCTCGGCGCCCTGTTGGGCGGTGCGGAAGAGGTCGATCCCTTCCTGGCCGCCGCCGGCGAGCGTCACCCGATGACCTTCGTCCCGCAGTGTGTTACCGAGGGAGTCACGCAACACCTGATCGTCGTCCACGACGAGTATGGATAAGCCTGGAACCGAGACTTTCAACGCCGGCATGCGCACCGTGGCCGCCGAGGCGCCGCCGCTGATCGGAAACAGCAGCCGCATCGTCGTACCCACCCCCGGCCGGCTGTCGATCTCGAGCGTCGCGCCGTGACGCTGCGCCATTCCGAAGACCATTGCCAATCCAAGTCCCGTGCCTCGCTCCCCTTTCGTGGTGAAGAACGGCTCGAGGCACCGTCGGCGCGTCTCCTCGTCCATTCCGACACCTGAGTCGGTCACCTCCAAAAGCACTCGCTGGGGCTCTGCCGGCGGCACGCTGGACCGAACCACGATGACGCCACCTTGCGGCGAGGCGTCCACCGCGTTGAAGATGAGATTGGTGATGGCATCGCGGATCTCATTATCGGCACCGAGAATCTCGGGCAGCCCGGACGCCAGGTCGACTTTGAGCTCTATTATTATGCCGCTGCGCTGCGGCTGATCGCTCCAGCGGGCGCGCGTCAGATCGATGACCTGCTGCACGAGCGCGTTCAGGTCGACGTTCGCGAACCGCGGCTTGAGGTCCTGCGGCCGGTAGAACTCGCGCATGCGCCCGACCGTTTGCGCAACGTCATCGATGGCACGCTGTATGGTCACGAGACGGGAGCGCCCCTCCGGGCTCAAGCCGGTCTCATGCTCCAGCATCGCCTCGGTATAGAGGGCGATCGGTGAGATCGCGTTATTGATGTCATGCGCGATGCCGCTCGCCATCTGTCCGAGGGCTCGCAACCGCTCCTGCTGGATCAGGGCCTGCTGCGCCTGGCGCAGCGCCTGATTGCTGCTTTCGAGCTCGCGCGTTCGCGCCAGCACCCTGCTCTCCAGGTCGCGCGTCAGCTCCTCCAGCTTCTGATTCGTCTGCCGCAGTGTGTCGCGAGTGAAGCTCAGTTCCTCGTTGCGCTCCATCGCCGCCTCGTACGTGGAGAGCAACAGGTTGAGGATCTGCAGCCGGTCCGCGGTGATGAAATGCTTCTGGCCGCCGAACACGATCTCCAGGCCCATTCCCGGCTGATCGTTGCGGCGCATCTCGCTGTTGACGAGGACGAACTGAATGCGCCGCAGCAGCTGCTCCGCCTCGTAAGGCTTGAGGATGAAGTTGTCTGCCCGGCACTCGAGCCCGCGAATCACATCCTGCGGGTCCGACAGCGTCGTGACGAGAATGACCGGGACCCCGCTCAGCCGCGGATCCTCCTTGACCCGACGGCACAGGTCGTAGCCGTTCATCTCCGGCATGACGATGTCGCTGACGATGAGCGCCGGTCGACGGCGCTGAGCCGCTTCCAGAGCGAGCTTGCCATTCGACGTGGCAGTCACACGATAGGCATGGCGCTCGAGAATGAGCTGCAGCCGCTGCAGTTGCGTGGCACTGTCTTCCGCGATCAGGATTTCCACTGCGCTCTGCCCTGTTTCCGCACTACTCATGGCTTGATCCCCCCATGCTTCGCTCCCCCGAGGGCGACCTGCGCGATGAGTGCACCGGCGATCCTGTCCGCGGGCAGCACCAGCGTCGCGGCGTCCCGCTCGATGGCCTCACCCGGCATGCCGTGCACGACCGAGGTCTCCCGGTCCTGCGCAATCGTGCAGGCACCGCGATCTCTCATCTCTTTCAATTCTGCTGCGCCGTCCTTGCCCATCCCGGTAAGCAGTACACCGATGGCGCCGGGACCGCAGGTGTTCGCCAGCGAACGGAAAAGGAACGACACCGCCGGCCTCAATCCCGCTTCGGGCGCTTCGCGCGCCAGCAGCAGTCGTGCGCCGGCGTCTGCCGCGAGATGAAAGCCATCTGGAGCGACGTATGCATGCCCCGGCAGTGGCGTGGCGCCGTGAGCGGCGATATGAACCCGCAAGCCGGTAGTCTCGTTGAGCCACTCCACCATGCCGCCGAGAAACCCCGGCGCAATGTGCTGCACGATGAGCAGCGGCACCGGAAAGTCTCTGGGCAGCGAGGAGAGAATCGTTTGCAGGACCGGCGGTCCGCCGGTGGAGGCACCGATCCCAACGAATCGGATGCCCGGCGTCGCAGCGGCCCTGGAGGCTGCATCGCTCTCCAACGGCGGTGTCACGGGCGGCGTGCGCTGCCGGCTCCAGCGCCGCACGACTTTGACTTCGGCCATCAGGCGCAGGGTTTGGAGCAGATTGCGCTGCTTCTCCTCGAAGTCGGGGCCGAGCGCGACCGGCTTTTCCACACAAGCCACGGCTCCCGCCTCTATGGAGCGGAAGGTGACGGCGAGCTCGCGGGGATCGGCCGTGGCAGTGCAGATGATGATCGGCAGCGGCCGCGTCTCCATGATGCGCCGGGTCACCTCGAAGCCATCCAGGACCGGCATGTGGATGTCGACGAGCAGCACATCGGGCCGAGTGCCCGCGCGCTCGAGAAAATCGATCGCAGCCTGCCCGTCGCCGACCGCGCCGATGACCTGAAAGTCCGGAGCAGCACTCAGGAGCTCCACCAGCAACGTGCGCATGACCGGCGAATCGTCCGCCACCAGTACCTTGATTTTGCTGTTCGGCATGATGGGTCCGCTATAACAGCCGCTGGAGAGCTTCGAGCAGATCATCCTGATCGAGGCTGCTCTTCACCAGATAGGCATTGGCGCCGACCTCGATGCCGCGCTCGCGGTCCTCGCGCGATTCCAGAGCCGTCACCAGCACGACAGGGATCTCCGCCAGGACTCGATCGGCACGGATCCTGGCGGTCAGGTCGAACCCGTTGAGGCGCGGCATCTCAACATCCGAGACGACGAGATCGAAATGCCCGGACCGCAATGTCGTGAACGCATCGATACCGTCCACTGCGATGCTCACCTCGTAGCCCGCCGACTCGAGTATCCCCTTCAGCAGCATGCGCGAAGTGATCGAATCCTCGGCGACCAGGATTCTCTTGCCTGCGGCTTGGGGCTGCGTCGAGGCGGCCGCGCTCGGGTCGGGCGGTGGCGGCGCCGCGCCCGCCCTTCTTGCGGACTTGAGCAGGTCGGGCACGTTCAGGATCGGCGTCACCTCGCCCGAGCCCAGTATGGTGGCCCCGGCAATGTTGCGTACACGAGACAAGGGCCTGGAAAGTCGCTTGACGAGCACCTCGCGTTCGTCGAGCACCTCGTTCACGACAAAGGCAACGGTTTGCTCACCCACGCCGAGAACGACAACGACGCCGTGCCGCGCATCGACGGTATCGCGATACCCGGTGGGCAGCTGCAGAACCTCGGCGAGATCCACGAGCGCGACGGCGCGCCCGTTCAGTGCCAATGTTCTGCGGCCTTCCACCGTTTGCACATCCTCGGGCTTGAAACGAGTGACGCGCTCCACATGAGCTGTCGGCACGATGAACGATCGCTGCGCGACGCGGATGAGAATTCCGCGAAAGGTCGCCAGTGTCAAAGGGACGATCATCCGGATGACCGTGCCGGCGCCGCGCCGGCTCTCGATCGCCACGCGCCCGCCCAGCCTCTCGGTCTTCTCACGTACTATCGCGAGCCCCAGGCCGCGACCGGACACCTGGGTGATGATGGGGCTGGTGGAAATGTCGGCTTCGAACACCAGTCCGAGCGCGGCCGATTCTCCATCCGGGCCGGCAGCCTCGGGAACGGGCAGACCGTGCCTGCCGGCGGCGAGCTTCACTCTTTCGAGGTCGACGCCGCCGCCATCGTCACTGACCGAGATCTCGACCTGGTTGCCGTTTATCGGTGCTACGGCCACCGTGATCGTGGCCTGCGGCGGCTTGCCGGCGCGTTGCCGCTGTTCCGGTGTCTCGATGCCGTGATCGATGCAGTTGCGCAGCAGGTGAATGAGCGGATCCTTCAGTTCCTCGAGGATGCGCTTGTCGATCGTGACCTCCTCGCCGCGGATCGTGAGAGCTGCTTCTTTGCCCTGGTCGCGGCACAGGTCCCGAACCACCTTCGACAGCAGGGCACTGAGTGTCGACAGCGGCAACATGAGCAGCTTCTTGGAGTTTTGCAACAGCTCGTCGACCAGCTTTGCCACCAGCAGGCGGTTCTGTTCCGCGCGGCGGCGCAGGCCCGTCACGCTGCCCTCGAGGGTCCGAACGTAATCGTGGTTCCAGTCGAAGAACTCCGCCAGCTCGTGGATGTCCGGCGCCGCAGCGGCTACACCGGTGCGCTCACCAGGCTGCCGCAGCCGGCGCAGCCGCGGTTGAATTCGGCTCCATTGCTTGCGCCACTGCTCGAAGCGGGCTTCCAGTGCGCCGAGATCCGCCGACCACTGGTCCGCGGTGAGTTTTGCCGCCAGCATTTCCTCCGCTTCCAGCAGGCGTGCATCGAGCGCGCTCACTGCAATGCGAACGGTTTCGACCTCCGCCGTCGCCACGGACGGGGCCGGTTGGCTCGCGAGCGGTTGTTCAGTCTGCGATGCGACTTTGGTTTGGGCTTGAGTCCGGGTCGCGGCCGCGACAGCGGGCTCGGCCATCATCTCCCACACGGCATTCAAGGCGCGGTGCGCCTCGTCGAGTGTCCCCGGCGTGGGCGTGCTCTCGCGGCGTTTCCAAGCCGCGAACAGGCCTTCGAGCGATTGGCACTGAGCTTCAATCGCGCTGAAGTTGACCGCGCGGGCGGCGCCCTTGAGGCTATGCGCGGCACGAAAAACCGTCTCGATCAGCCGCATCTGCTCGGCGGGCGCGGCCGCCTTCTCCAGCTCCACGAGGCCGGCGCCGATTGCCTGCAGATGCTCGGCCGCCTCGACTTTGAAGGTCGCACGCAGGGTGCGCAGCAGTTCCTCCTCGACGCCGCTCATGGGTGCGGGCCACCGCGTGCCGTAGTCATGCGCTCAGCCATCAGACCCTGTAGGCATCGGCCAACTGCTTCAGGCGCTGGCCAAGTTCGTTGATATTGCGCGCTGCATTCTCCAGCTGCCTGGCGCTCGCCATGTTCTGGGAGCCCGTCACTTTGATGTTTTCCATGGCGACGGCCACCTGATCCATTCCGACCAATTGCTGCTGACTCGAGGCAGCAATCTGCGTTGCCGCCTGCGCCGCCTCACTCACGATCGCCGCCAGCGTGCCGATCGATTCCCCCGCGGTTTCGGTATGGCCGGCGCCGGCCTCGACCGCCTTGCCGCCCTGCTCGGTGGCCATCGCGGCGGCCGTCGTGGCCTTTTGAACATCACCGAGAATGGTGCGCACCCGGTCCGTGGCCTGGCGCGACTGCTCGGCCAGGCTCTTGACCTCCTGCGCCACGACACCGAAGCCTTTGCCCTGCTCGCCGGCCTTGGCGGCCTCGATCGCGGCGTTGACCGCGAGCAGATTCGACTGCGCCGCGAGATCCTCGACCGTGGCGATGATCTGCCCGATGGTCTGGCCCTGCTCGCTCAGACGCACCATGCTTTCCGCGATCGCCTCCATCTGGGTGCGGATTCGCTCCATCCCCGCTACCACGTCCGCCGTGGACTTGCGCCCGCTCTGCGCGATCTGCGCCGATTTCTGCGCCGTATCCGCGACTACCTTGGCCTTCTGGCTCGCCAGCTGCGCGGTCTGGCGGACCTCCTCCACGGTTGCCGTCGTCTCGGTCACGGCAGCCGCGGACGCGCTCGCGCCGGAGGCGAGCTGGGCCGTAGAGGCGACGATCTCGGTGGACGCCGAGCCCAGGACGGCGACGGCCTCCACCATGCCGCCGATCTGCCGCCGCAGGTTGTCCGTCATGCGCACGAAGCTGTTGCCGAGCTGATCGCTGGGCGACTGCGGCTGGAAATTGCCCCGCAGATCCCCGGCCGCGATCCGCTCGGTGGCCTCCGCCAGCGTGCGCAAGGAGCGCCCCATGCGCTCGAAGGCCCGTGCCAACATGCCGATCTCATCGCCACGCGCGTCCACATTCGTGCTCACGCTCAGGTCACCGAGCGTGATGCGCTCGGCAACTCCAGTCAGGCTCCTGAGCGGCACCGCGATGTTGCGCGTGATGATCGCGCCCGCGACCGCGGCGAAGATCGCCGCCAGGAGCGTACCCACCACGATCGTCCACGTCGTGTCGCGCGCGTCGGCCTCTCTGGCGGCCGCACGCACCTTGAGGGTGTTTTCCTCTTCCGAATTCATCTCCTGCACAATGCCACGGATGGAGTCCATCGAATTCTTACCGGCACCTGTCAACACGACGGCCTGTGCCGACGCGAAATCCTTGGTGCGGCGAATGTCGATCGTTTGCTGCAATTCCGCCAATTTTTGGGCGATGAGCGGCTCCAGCGCATCGAGATGAGCCTGCTGGTCGGGGTTATCCGCCACCAGGCTGGCCAACTCCGTGCGCTGCTGCGCTATCGCCGGCAGGGCGGCGGTATAGGGTGCCAGGTAGCTGTCGCTACCGGTAATGAGGTAGCCGCGCTGGCCGGTTTCGGCGTCCTGCAGGCTCGACAGCAGCTGTGTCAGCTCATTCTCGACTGCGTAAGTGTGTGTAACCGCGTTCGCGGTATCGGTCTGCCGGACTACGCTGCGGTAGGCAACGGCCCCGACGATCACGAAGATCGTCAGCACGATACCGAACCCAATGCCGATTTTGGTTCCAACATTCCACTTCATCCGAACTCTCCGCGCCGGAAACCTCGCCGCTCAGGGCGAGGATGAGGCGCTCTGTGGTTAACTCTCACCGTCGGCGATAGATGCCAGGAACGGCGTATTCTCGGGCGTCGGCGAGCGACATATCTTGAGCCACTGTCCAGTCGCATCGCTCCGTACACAGTTGCGATGTCTGGAACTGCGGACGGAATCTTGAGCAGCAGGCTCGGGCCGTGAACCGGGTCTGGAACTACTGCGGGGAGATTCAGGAAGCTTCTCGCCGGCACAACAAGCACCGGCCCTCGGGCTTCGATCTGATCAAGCTCACCTTCGGCAGCAGTAAGCTTCTGGGGCTGCACTCCGATACCGTGCAGGCGGTCTGCAAGCAATTCGCGATCTCGCGGGATGCACACCGCAAGCGGTCGCGAGGGCGCGGCAGAAAGTCCTTGGGATGGGTCCCCTTCCAGGCGGCGCGCGCGATACGTATAGAAGGCAGCGCGGTGACCTTCCTCGGGCGCCAGTACCGGCTCTGGCTTAGCCGTCCCCTCGACGGGGAAATCCGCTGCGGCAGCTTCGCTCAGGACGCCCGCGGCCGCTGGGACAGGCTCAGCCTTCGACTTCTTCATGGACGATGATCTTCGGATCGCCGAGAATGCGCTCGACCGCGAGCACCACGAGGCGCCCGCCGGTGACTCCTTTGAGATAGTCCGCGCGGATACCCGTCAGGGTCGGCAGCGAGGGTTGCAGACTCTCGGCCGGCACGGCGCTGATGCCGATGATCACGTCCGCCAGCAGACCGATCTCGAGATCGTGGCCCCGAACTATGATGGTCCGATGCAGGTCGGTGAGACCTCGTTCCGGCAGCTCGAAGAACTTCTTGAGGTCCAGAACCGGCACGATGCGGCCGCGGACGTTGACTATCCCCATGATGAAGGGCGGCGTGCAGGGCAGCGGAGTCAATTCCCGCAGGGGCTGCACTTCCTGAACATACTGCCGCTCGATGGCGTAGCGTTCCGAGGCCAGCCCGAATTCGAGCAGCTCCAGGACCGTGTCAGCCGCGGGCGGCGGTGCTGCCTGCGCCAGGGCCTGCGCCCGTCGTCGCAGAATCTTCGCGGCTTCGGCGCCGTTCGTCATTCGACCTTGCCTCCAGCGTGATGAGGTCGGCCGGAGATGCCGGCCAGAGCGTTGATCGTCTGCACGAGGCGCCCGACCGTCATCCCGTCGGAGTCAGGCAGTGGTTCGTCGGGGGAACGATGGCGCAGTGATCGCAATGCATTCGCAAAGTGCTTGTTTGCCTCCGCGGCACGGCCGTCGGCGCGCGCCACGTTGCCGAGCGCGAAGTGCGCGAGCGCAAAATCGGGCTGCAGGAAAAGTGCACTTTGCAAGGCTCGCCGCGCCTCTCTCCGCTCACCCTTCTCCTGCAGGATCATCGCGTGCAGGTAGTGGGCGGTCGGCTCGACCTTGTTCGAGTCTATCCACCGTGCGGTCCACAGCAGCGCTGCCGTGAGGTTGCCCTGGTTCGCGTAGGCCCGTGCCAGTACGGAAAACGCGCGCGGCTCGTGTTCAGGCGTCAAACGCCCCGTTGAGATGTCGATGGCCGTGTCAGCAAACGCGGGCAGCAGCGCTGCCACTGCCTCGCCGTAACGTCCCTGGCTGAAGGCGTATTCCGCGGCCGCAAGAGGCCGTGGCAAACCTGCAGGGCCCGAAGGCTCTTCCGGCGACCCGGCAGGAGCGACGTCCGGCTGCAAATGATCCGCGGCCAGCACAGTCGTCGGTTCCCGCGGTATTGCGGGGAGCTCGAATTGGGCCGCTGGCTGCGGCAGAGATGGTGCCCGCGCCCGTGCGCTTCGCTCCATCACCCCGTCCTTGCGGTACAGAACAGCGCCCGGGAAATTTACGGCCACGAACTGCGCGAACAGCGCCTGCGAGTATTCGCTTGGACTGACTGCCAGCCAGCCCTGGTCCACGAGCGCGTTGTTGAGCTTTTCCACGAGCTTGCGGGCATGCGCGGGCGTGAAGTAGAGCAGCAGATTGCGGCACAGGATCACGTCCATCGCATTGGTGTCCGTGCTGAGCGCGGGGAAGCTATCCTCGGCCAGATTCAGCTGCGCGAACGTCACCCAGTCTCTGATGTGCGCCGCCACCTGGTGACGGCCATCCGGCGCGAGCGTGAAATGGCGCTCCTTGAAGAGCGCAGTGCAGTCGCGAAAGGACCATTCTCCGTAAATCCCCGCCGCGGCTTTCTGCAGAAACCGCTCATTGATGTCCGTCGCCAGAATCGTAACGTTCCAGTCCTTCCAGTCGGGCAGCAGCTGCTGCAGCAGTATCGCCAGCGAGTAGGCCTCCTCCCCGGTGCAACAGGCCGCGCTCCAGAGGCGCAGGCGCTGTTCGCGCCCGCGGCGTCGACCGATGAGCTCCGGCAGAATGACATTCGCCAGGGCCTCGAATGTCCGGCGCTCCCGAAAGAAATAGGTCTCGCCGACCGTGAGGTGGCTCGCCAGCGCGTGCAGCTGCGGCCGTGTCAGGGCCCCCGACAGCACCCACTCGGCGCAGCGCGTGTGATCCGCAAAACCGAATTCCTCCGCAGCAGCGCCGAGGCCGCGTTGCAGGTCGGTGATCCGCTCCGGTGGGAAATGGAGCCCGATGTTCTGGGCAACGAAGTGACTCAGCCGCTCCCAGAGCGGATCCGCCAGGACTTCAGCTGCCATGCGGGGCGCCCGGTTCGAGGGCTTCATCGAGCGCGCGGGACTCCGCCGCCGACAGAAACAGGTCCAGATCCTGGATCAGCACCAGGCCGTCCGGCAATCGAATGACGCCTTGGAGGTGCTCGAGGCCGGTCGCGATGCTCGCGGCACTGATGGTGTCGGAGACCGGTGATTGCAACACTCCCTGGGCCGCATCGACGACGAGCACGACGGTGCGATTCGCGCTGCGGGCAATGACGAACTGATCGGCGGGGTCGATGTCCCGCTGCGGCAACCCGAACCGGCGGCGAACGTTGAAGACCGGGAGCACTTGCCCCTGGACATCGATGGCACCCAGCACGATGGGCGGAGCGGAGGGCAGGCGCGTGATCTCGACCGCGCGTACGATGCGCTCGACAGCCGAGAGCGGCAAGGCATAGCGGCCAGCGTCCAGGGAGAACACTACCCACTTGGCGGTTCCCGCCAAAACGGGCGGCGACAGAGCCGCGTCGGACCCCGACGGATCGATGGCTGTCTTCACCTAGCTTACGGAGCGCCACCTCCCTGCCCGGTGCGCGACTCCCCCTTTCTCCTTGCGAACCCAAGCTGAGCAGCGGAGGGCCGAGTATGACCGCTCGTCTGTGTCGCGGCAACCACGCCCGTTCCGCAGATGCCCGCTGCGGCATAATGGATTGCCGTGCCGGAACCATGCGAAATCAAATCAGGGACTCTGGAATGACGCGCATTCTTTTCGTCGACGACGACTTGCGATTTCTCGAAGCGCTGCGCGTCGGGCTGCTGCCGCGTGCCGAAACGTGGAGCATGACCTTCGTGGAGAGTGGTGCACGGGCTCTCGAGGAGCTGGAGCGCTCGCCGCAGGACGTGCTCGTGGCAGATGTGCGCATGCCGGGGATGGACGGTGCCGAGCTCTTGCGTACCGTCCGTGAGCGCTGTCCCGATACGGTAAGGATCGTGCTCTCCGGCGCGGCGGACCTGGGCGATGTCGTGCGCCTGCTGCCCGTCGCGCACCAGTATCTCAGCAAGCCCTGCCTGGCCAGGCGGCTCGAGGAAGTCATCGAACGGTCTCTCGACCTCAAGGCAATCCTCTCGAAGTCGGTGCTGCGGGCGTCGCTGGGGGGCACCGACCGGCTGCCGGCACAGCCACGCGTCTTCTCGAGACTGCAGGTGGCCATGGCCAATGAGAAGATCAGTACCCGGGAGGTGAGCCGCATCATCCGGGCCGACGCCATGGTCACCGCCAAGGTCCTGCAGATCGTAAACTCGGCGTTCTTTCGCCCTGCGCGGCGCGTAACGAGCATCGAGCAGGCCGTGACGTACCTCGGCTTTCCCGCGGTACGTAATCTCGCCATGTGCGCCGAAGTCTTCGCGCACCGGCCGAGCGATGGATCCGCTGTCCCATTGAACCTGGAACGGCTGCAGCAACACTCGAATGGGGTCGCCGCAGTCGTCCACGCCCTGACTGCAGAAACCGCGTGGAACGACGACGCGGTACTCGCAGCGCTCCTGCACGACATCGGTTATTGGGTGCTCGTGCAGGAGCGTCCGCGTGACCTGGAGAAGGCCCTGGATCTGGCGATTGCCGAGCGGATACCCATGTACGAGGCGGAAACACGCGTGCTCGGCGCGTCACACGCCGAAGTCGGCGCCTATCTGCTCGGACTCTGGGGTCTGCCCTATCCCATCGTTGAAGCTGTGGCCCGCCACCACACACCGGAGGGCGTGCGGGTCGGAAAGTTCGATGTGCTGCCGGCACTGGCCGTTGCCATGGCGCTGTCGGGAACGGACGACTCGGATGTGTTCCTCAGGACGACCCCGCGAGGCAACGGCGTGGGAGAGTCGTATCTGGGAGGCCTCGACGCACCGTTTACCTGGAGTCAAGCCGAGGAGCGCGCAGTCGAGTGTCTCCGCAGGATCGACCGCGAAAGCCGGTAGCAACCGGTCACCTCAACTCAATCGAGAGCGTCGAAATGACTCTGAAAGACAAGACGTTGTTCATCACGGGCGCAAGCCGGGGAATAGGCCTGGCAATCGGGCTGCGCGCGGCGCGGGACGGTGCCAATGTAGTCGTCGCAGCTAAAACCGAGAAACCGCATCCGAAGCTTCCCGGCACGATCCATAGCGCCGCCGAGCAGATCGAGTCTGCAGGCGGACATGCTCTGCCAGTCGTGGTAGACGTCCGCGACGAGGCCTCCGTGAGCGCTGCCGTTGATGCGGCGGTCGCCCGCTTCGGCGGCATCGACATCTGCGTCAACAACGCATCGGCCATCAGCCTCACCGGCACGCTGCAAACTGACATGAAGCGTTACGATCTGATGCATCAGATCAATGCTCGCGGCACGTTCCTCGTGACACGGCAGTGCATACCGCATCTGCGCAAGGCGGCGAATCCGCATGTGCTGGCGCTGTGCCCGCCGCTGGACTTGCGGCCACAATGGTTCGCTCCTTTTCCAGCCTATACGGTCGCGAAATTCGGCATGAGCCTGTACATGATGGCCATGGCGGCGGAGTTCCAGCACGAAGGAATCGCATTCAATGGACTGTGGCCACGGACGACCATTGCAACCGCCGCGGTCAAATTCGCCATCGGCAGCGGTGAGCTGTTCGACCGCTCGCGCCGCCCGGAAATCATGGCCGATGCGGCCCATGCGATCCTTTGTCGTCCGGCGCGCTCGTGCAGCGGGAGGTTCTTTCTGGATGACGAGGTCTTGTGGGCAGAAGGCGTCACCGACTTCCGCCAATATGCGTGCGATCCCGCCGCGGAGTTGCCAGTCGATCTGTTCGTCGATCCCACGGCGCCGGCACCGCCGGGAGTTCGCATTGCCCGGCGGTGACACGCAGGCTTCTCGCGCCGAGGCATCGTCGGACCTCGTGCGTGGGCTGGGTCCATGGCAGGCGACGGCCGTCGTCGTCAGCACGATCATCGGCACCGGCATCTTCCTCGTTGCGGGACCAATTGCCCGCGCGGCCGGGTCGTACGATCTGTTCCTCGCCACCTGGCTCATCGGCAGCGTCGTAGCGCTGTGCGGGGCACTTTGCTTCGCCGAGCTCGGCGCGGCGCTGCCGGCCGCAGGTGGGCTGTACTGTTATCTCAGCCGCGGCCTCGGTCCCCTGTGGGGGTTCATGTTCGGCTGGATGAGCGCCGTCCTCGGCACGCCCGGAGGTATCGCAACCATCGCTGCCGGCTTCGTGCGATTCGTGAGCTATCTCCTGCCGCAGCTCGATAGGCCGTGGGTGACCGTGCATGTCGGGCATCTCGCTTATACCCTCCATGCGGCGCAGCCTCTCGCCGCGCTGGTCGTAATATGCGTGACCGCGCTCAACTATCTGAGCGTCCGGTTCGGCGGCAGCCTGCAGGTCTTCCTCGGCTCGATCAAGATCGCAACGATCATCGTGATCATCGTCGCGGCCGCGTTTTGGACCGGCCACGTCCCGGCACAGCCGGGTACCGCAGTGATCATGCACGACACCACCGCGATCGGCGCGGTACTTACGGCGATGGTGCCCGTCATGTGGGCCTACAACGGGTTGCAGAACATCGGTTATCTCGGCGCCGAGATCCGTGATCCCGCCAGAAGCATTCCAGTGGCGCTCCTTTGCGGCCTGCTCATCGTCGGCACGCTCTACGTCCTGCTGGACGTCATGTACTGTCACGTTCTCCCATTCTCACGCGTAGCGGGCTCTGCGCACATCGCCTCAGATGCTGTCGCGTCTCTCTTCGGCCACAGCGGCGCCACGTGGCTGACCGTCGCCATGGGCATCTCGGCTCTCGCCACCCTCCACGCGGTGGTCCTGAGCGAATCGCGGGTCACGTATGCCCTGGCGCGTGCGGGGCTCTTCTTCGCGTTCGCCGCCCGCGTGCAGCCGCGTTACCGCAGCCCCGAGGGCGCCCTTCTCTTCGTGGGCACGCTCGGCGCACTCATTGCGCTCACGGGAACCTTCGAAGAGCTGGTCTCGCTCTACATCTTCGCCATCTGGATCTTTTTCGCGCTCGGAGCTCTGGCGCTCATCAGGCTGCGCGCGACGGAGCCGGACCTGCCGCGCCCATATCGCGTGTGGGGCTATCCCTGGACCCCAATCCTCTTCCTCATGGCCGCACTTGCCCTCACGATCAACCTGTGGCTGGATCAGCCCATTCGATCGTCTGTTGGATTGGTGCTCATTCTAGCCGGCCTGCCGTGCTACTACGCGTGGCGTCGCAAGAGCCGGCGGTTGCAATCGGCGCACCCTTCTGCAGGGTAACCTCGAAGCCGATTCCGGAAGCTTCGATGCGCGCGCCGGCGAAGGCCGAATTCGAGCTCATGTCCTTGAATTGGTCCCCCGAATAGGCGCGCGGGAGCAACATGTAGCGGAATGTCAGCTTGTAGACGAGCGAATTGACCCAGCCGAGGTTCGATCGCCTGATGTACGCCTCGATGTCGTCGATGGAGGCGTCTTTGCGCAGATCCACGATGAGCGCCCGGCCGCCGCGCTTGAGTACGCGGTGCATCTCGTTCATCGCAGCAACCGGCTGGGAGAAATTCTTGAACGCCGCCCGGCACAGAATGAGGTCGAACGTGTCGTCCGGAAACGGCATCGCCGACGCATTGCCCTGGCGGAAATCGATGTCCACATGCGCCGCTCGTGCGTTGCGGTTGGCGATCTCCACGAAGCTGTAACTGATGTCGAGCCCGGTGATCCGGTAGGCGCCGCGCCGTGCAATCTCGATGGCGAGATAGCCCGGCCCTGGAGCTACCTCGAGAATTCGGCTGCCGGCCGGCAGCCCGGCGGTCACGCGCTCCGCCAGGGCCGCGAAGTCCGGCGCATCGCGCGCGGTATTGCGCGCGTACCAGGCAGCAATCCGACCTTCCATTCCCATACCCCGGTAGCCTTTGTCCACGTTCGCTTTCATGTGACTTGCTTTTCAATAGACTGTCTACCAAGGAAGATGAGTGCCGCCGCACATTTGGATGCAGCCGCGCGCATGCCAGCTGCTCGCTGCCGAAGGATCGCTTAGGATATCGGCCTTCGCGGGATGTCCCGTGGCTGGCTCAGGGGTATGGCCAATCCCTCGCCGATAGAGCTCGAGATCAAGCGACTGCGTCGCCTGATCGAGGAGCAGCGGTTCGCTGAAGCCCGGACAGCGGCGGCGGCACTCCTCGTCACGGTCCCGGAGAACAGGGATGCGCTCTACGTATACGCGCATGCTCAACGCCTGCTTGGAGACATCCCCGCGGCTCTCGAGACTCTCTCGCGGCTGGAACGTCTGTATCCGCGCTTCAGCCGGACGTTTCAGGAGCGCGGCTTCTGCCACATCGCCATGAAGCAGGCCCGCGAGGCAATCGAGGCGTTCCAGCGAGCGGTGAGCATCAGCCCGGCACTTCCAGTCAGCTGGAGCATGCTGGAGGGCCTGTACCGGATGACCGGCCAGGCTGCAGAGGCGGCGCAGGCCGCCGCGCAGACCGCCAGACTGCGCGAACTACCCCCGGAAGTCGTCACGGCGAGCACCATGTTCGCGGATGGTGAGCTGGTCCGGGCAGAGGAAGTCATTCGCAGCTTTCTTCTCAGGCGCGGGCACCACATCGAGGCCATGCGTCTGCTCGCGCATATCGCCATGGAGCAGGAAATCTACGGCGATGCCCAAGTGCTGCTGGAAGGGGTCCTCGAGCTCTCCCCCGACTACCACGCCGCTCGGTTCGACTACGCTCAGGTGCTCTCGAAACGCCAACTGCACTTCGAGGCGCAGAAGCAGGTGGAGAGGCTGCTCGCAGCGGATCGGAGCAACCGCGGTTATCTCACGCTCCACGCCCTCACCCAGGTGGGACTCGGCAGGCACGAGCGGGCGATCGAGATTTATCGCGAGCTCCTCCCTGGGGCGCGGCAGCCTGCGGAGCTGCATCTGTCGATTGCCCACTTGCTCAAGACATTGGGTCACACCGAAGCGGCCGTCGCCGAGTATCGCGCGGCGGCATCGGCGCGCTCCGGTTACGGCGACGCGTACTGGAGCCTGGCCAACCTGAAGACCTACCGCTTCACCGACGAGGAGCTGGAACGGATGATCGCCGCGGAGTCTGCCGCTGCAACATCCGCCGATGACCGATACCACCTGTGCTTCGCACTCGGCAAGGCGCTCGAGGACCGGGAGGAATACCAGCGCTCCTTCGAGTACTACGGCCGCGGCAATGCGCTACGGCGCTCGGCAGGCTCGTACCGGCCGGAGCAGATCGAACATAACACCTGGCTGCAGATAGAGGTCTGTACGCCGGCGCTCTTCACCCGTCACCGCGGCGGCGGCGCGGTCGCCGCCGATCCGATTTTCATCGTCGGGCTGCCACGCTCGGGCTCGACGCTGATCGAGCAGATCCTGGCTTCCCACTCGCAGGTCGAAGGCACGCACGAGCTTGCCGACGTGCCGCGCATCGTGACGGATCTGGACGGGCGAGACTCGCGCTACCCCGGGGTGCTCCGGAGCATGAGCCCGGAGGACTTTCGCCGGCTGGGTGAAAGATACCTGCAGCAGACCCGAGCGTACCGCACCGCGGGCCGGTCCCGTTTCATCGACAAGATGCCGAACAACTTCCGCCACATCGGCCTGATCCATCTGATGCTGCCGAACGCGAAGATCATCGATGTGCGCCGCGAGCCGATGGCTTGTTGCTTCGGCAACTTCAAGCAGCTGTTCGCCCAGGGCCAGGCGTTCACTTATGGCCTGGAAGACATCGCGCGTTACTACCGTACGTACCTCGAGCTCATGCGCCACTGGGATGCGGTGCTTCCCGGGCAGATTCTGCGTCTAAGCTACGAAGACGTCGTACAGGACCTGGAGGACAGCGTTCGCCGGCTGCTGGAGTTCTGCGGGCTCGACTTCGAGCCTGCTTGTGTCGAATTCCACCGGACCGAGCGCAGTGTCAGGACGGCAAGCTCCGAGCAGGTCCGGCAGCCGATCTACCGTGAGGGTCTCTCCCAGTGGCGTCACTACGAGCCCTGGCTGGCGCCGCTGCACGAAACCCTCGGTGATGCCCTGTCGCGCTACCGGGAATGAATACCGTCAGAGCCGCAACGCCTGCTCGAGCTTGCCGAGCCCCTCGTCCAAAGTGGCGTCCGCAATCGTCAGTGGTACCAGGATACGGATGGTCTCACCCTGCAGCCCGCAGGAGAGGAGAATCAGGCCGGCCTCGAGCGCGCGCTGAGTCACTCGCTTGGCGGTAGCGCCATCGGTCTCACGGCCGCCGCGGCTCTTGAGCACATCGAATCCGATCATGGCGCCGAGGCCGCGCACGTTGCCGATGGGAACGCCGGCACCGCCCTCGACGAGCGCCGCAAGACGCTTGCGCAAGCGCGTACCGATCGCCTCGGACCGCTCCAGCAGCCTCTCCTCGTCCATCACATCCAACACCGCAAGCGCAGCGGCGCACCCGATCGGTGAGCCACCGTAGGTGCCCCCAAGCCCACCGGGCTCAACCGCATCCATGATGGCGGCACGGCCCAACACCGCCGACAGCGGAAAACCGCCGGCAAGGGACTTGGCGAGGGTAACCAGATCGGGCTCGATGCCCGCGTGCTCGATGGCGAACATCCGCCCCGTGCGCCCGAAGCCGGACTGGATTTCGTCGGCGATCAGCAGAATGCCGTGCGTGTCGCAGAGGCGTCGCAGCTCGGCGAGCAGCTCCGGCGGCGCGACGTTGAAACCGCCTTCGCCCTGCACCGGCTCGATGATCACGGCGGCCACGTGGCTCGGCTCCACGTCCCCGCGCATCACCAGATCGAGGACGCGCAAGCTGTCCCGCACACTGATATCCCGATGAGCGGCCGGGAAAGGCACGCGAAAAATCCCCGGGAGCCAGGAATCCAGACCGCGCTTGTACGGCACCGCGCGGCCCGTGAGGGCCATGCCGAGGCTGGTGCGGCCGTGAAAGGCGCCCCCAAAGGCGATGAGCGCCGAACGGCCGGTTGCGATGCGCGCGATCTTCACAGCCGCCTCGACCGCCTCGACCCCAGTCGTCAGCAGCAGGCTCTTCGCCGGTCCCTTGAACGGCGCGATGGCATTGAGGCGCTCGGCCAGGCGGATGTAGGACTCGTACGCCATGACCTGGAAGGCGGTATGCGTAAAGCGCTCGAGCTGCGCGCTGACCGCGGCAATCACTTTGGGATGCCGATGTCCCGTGGCCAGGACGCCGATGCCGCCGGCAAAATCCACATAGCGGCGGCCGGCACTGTCCCATACCTCGGCATTCTGGGCGCGCACGGCGAATTCGGGCGTGGCACTGGCGATGCCGCGCGTCACGGCCGCGGCGCGGCGCGCATTGAGCTGAGTGGCGTCTTGGGTTTCCACGATTCCCCCGGGTGAATGGTGGTCGATGTCGCCCCTTTGCGGGCGCTGCGATTTGTTTGCAACAAAAATTTTCGTCCGATATTATGCAAATACTGAAATTTAGTCCATGAATTTTCAGTTTTGCATGACAACGTGCGGACGGCTTGAACAGGCAAGATGAACAGTTGGCATGCCCGCGCGACGACTCCCCGCCCGCGCGCCAGAAGCGCCGACACTGCCGCTGCCACGCCCAGCCGCGTCGGTCCCGAAATCCGCGGCCTGCGCCAGGCGCGCAACCTGACACTGAGCCAACTCGCCGCAGCCAGCGGCCTGTCAGTCGGGTACCTGAGCATGGTGGAGCGCCAGCAGGCGATGCCCTCCATCAAGTCGCTGCTGTCGATCGCGCATGCCCTCGGCGTCACGATTGGCTGGTTTTTCGAAGCGGATACCGTGCGCCCGCACGAGCACGGACTGATAGTTCGCCGCTCGCGGCGGCGGCGAATCGACTTCTCGGCGGGAATCGTCGATGAGCTGCTCAGTCCTTCGCTGAAGGGCGACCTCGAGTTGGTGCTGTGCCGCCTGGCGCCGGGCGCTTCTTCGGGTGAGGAGCCCTACTCGCACGCGGGCGAGGAGGCCGGCGTGGTCGTCCGCGGCCGCCTCGAGCTTTGGGTCGATGGGCAAAGCGTGGTGCTGGAGACCGGCGACAGCTTCGGTTTCCAGAGCACGCGTCCGCACCGATACCGGAATCCAGGGTCGGAAGAGGCCGAGATCGTCTGGGCCATCACGCCACCCAGTTATTGAAGTTTCAGGGGTCTGCATAACACACGATTGACGCATCCGTTCGGTGCCCGGTGGCAGTCGCCTGCCGGTGATCGAAGGCTCAGGCCGGGCCCACAAGAATCAATTCTGGAGGGTTTGCCATGAAGTCGAAGGTCTCATATGCGGTGGCCGCCATCCTGGGCGGCGTGTACCTGCGAGCGCTTGCAGCCCAACCCGCGCCCGACCCGGGCCCGGCCGACACGACGGCGCAGGTAGTCCCTACGTCTGACAAGCGTGACGAGGCTGCAAAGGCCGACGCCTCGGCCCCGGCGCTCAAGGAGGTCATCGTCACTGCCACTCGCCGCAGCGAGAACATCCAGAACGTGCCGGTCACGATGCAGGCCCTCACCGGGCAGACGATGCAACAGTTGCACATCTCCTCGTTCGAGGACTACGTGCAGATGCTGCCGAACCTCACATCTGCCGACAACGGCCCGGGCCAGAACGAGATCTTCATCCGCGGCGTCGGCGCCGGCTCGCAGGCCACCCAGTTCAGCGGCTACACGGCCCCGTGGCCGAACGTCGCCGTGTACCTGGACGACCAGTCCGTTCAGATGCCGAACCAGAACATGGACATCTATGCGGTCGACATGAACCGAATCGAGGTCCTCGAAGGCCCACAGGGCACGTTGTTCGGTTCCGGCGCCGAGGCGGGCGCGATCCGCTACATCACCAACAAGCCGGTGCTCGACACGGTGGCGGGCAACTTCAGCGGCGACTACGGCGCCACCGCGCACGGTAATCCGAATGGCGCGGTGACCGGGGTGCTCAACCTGCCGGTGATTCCGCATCACATGGCCGTGCGCTTCGTGGCTTACAGCGACCGTCGTGGCGGCTACATCAACAACGTGCAGGGAACCTTCACCCGTCATGACACGGACATAGGCATCCACTATGCGCAATACCCGGCGGTCAACGGACAATGCCCGGACGGCGGTGTGAATAACGGCTCTTGCGCGCCTCCTGGAAGCCCTGTTGCGAGCAACGTCGACCTCGTGAGAAACGATATCAACCCGGTCACCTACCAGGGCGGCCGGATCGAGGCGCTGTACCAGTTCAACGATGACTGGAGCTTTCTCATCACGCAGATGTGGCAGAGCCTGGACGCCGAGGGAGTGTTCTTCCAGTACCCGAACGCTCCGGACGGCCCGCAGCTGAATCCCCTCGAGGTCGTGCTCTTCACCCCGACTTACCATGATGAGAGGGACTCGAATACGGCGTGGACCCTCAATGGCAAAGCCGGCCCCCTGAGCCTCATCTACACCGGCGGCCTGCTCACCCGCAATCTCGAGACGGAAGCCGACTACACCAACTACGCCCGCGGCGTCTATGGCGATTACTACGAGTGCTACGGTCCGGGGTCCGGAGGCGATACCAGCCTGACGTCGGCCTGCTACTCGGCCGTTGCGCCGGTGATATCCAACCAGGAAGACAAGCACTGGCAGCACGAGCTGCGCGCGCAGACCCCGGCCGACTGGCGCCTGCGCGGCATAGTGGGCGTCTTTGAGGAAAGCAACACCATCTACGACCAGACCCAGGACCTGTACCGAACCGTTCCCCCGTGCACGTCGAACGGCGCGGCAGGGACCCCGGGCAATACCGGCTGCTTTGCGGTAGAGGGCACCTTCCCGGGCTTCGCCACGAACCCGGGCCTGCAAACCAGCAGTACCGCCTTCGGCCTGGATGCCGTGCGGGAAGAGCGCCAGCTCGCCGAGTTCGCCTCGCTCAGCTTTGACCTGACTTCCCACCTCACGTTGACGGCCGGCACCAGACACTTCCTCTTCCGCAACAGCGCCGCGGGCAGCGCGCTGCTGGGTTTCGGCTGCTTCGAAGGCGGAGCTCCGCCGGGCGGCTGCCATAATCCCGCTTTTTCGATCGATCTCAATACCCAGAACCTCAGGGACACCGAATCGGGCGAGCGCTCCCAGGCCAACATCTCCTGGCACATCGATCCCACTCTGTTCGGCAACTCACAGCACATTCTGACCTACTTCACGTTCTCACAGGGCTTCCGTCCGGGCGGCTTCAACAATGCCGGCACTTACCATGCTCCCGGCCCCGACGGTGTGGACCAGCTCATCGTTCAGGAGTCTTACGCGCCCGACCAGCTCAACAACTACGAGGTCGGCTGGAAGACCAACTGGCAGCTCTTCGGCCGGTACTTCCAGTGGAATGGCGCGATCTATCGCGAGAACTGGGACAACGTGCAGATCGAGTTCTTCGACCCGGGCCTCACCGGCACCATCTTCTTCAACACCAACGGCCAGGACTTCCGCATCGACGGCACCGAGACCTCATTCGTCGCCCAGATATGGCAGGGGTTGAAGCTCGAGGGCGCGGGCGCCTGGAACAGCAGCGAGCAGACCAACTCTCCGGCGATCATCGACAACAATCCCGCAAGCAAGTACTACGGCGACCCGATCACCGAGGTCTGCCTGGCGGGGCCGAGCAGTTGCGCCGCGGTCGGCAATCCCTTCGGCCCGCGGGGCGCCCCGGCGGCCGACTCACCGCCGCTGCGCTTCAATCTCCTGCTGCGCTACGACTGGCCGATCGCCACCTCCTCTTACTTCAAATACCTGGACGGCGCGGTGGCGCACGTGCAGGTCGGCATGGTGCATACCGGCCATTCCTTCACCCAGGCAGGCTCGAATCCGCCTTTCGTTCCGGGTATCACGGTCGGCACCGCGAGAATCAGGTTCGAGGACGCCGCTTACACGACCGCCGACGCCTCCATCGGGTTGGAGAAGGACGATTGGACCTTCAGCGCCTACGGGCAGAACATCACCAACTCGCACGCGATCGTCTTCACCAGCACGGACAATTTCATCGTGGCGCAGACACCGATCAGGCCGCGAGTGCTCGGCGCGAGATTCACGTACAGCTTCTGATGAGCACCGACATCAGCCGGCGGCGCTTCCTGGGCGCGGTCACCGCGGCATCGCTTTGCACGCTCAGGGCCGCTGGAGTCGCCGGCGCCGTGGCTTCGCATGCGAGTGCGGCTGCGGCTTCAGCTCCCGATGTGGGAAATGATCTCGCTGCTCTTACCGCGGCGGAAGCTGTGCGCGCGCTCGCGCGCGGAGATACCACAGCGGAGGACTATGCGCACGCGCTGCTTCGGCAGTGCAAGGCCGGTGCAGCTCTCAATGCGTTCATCAGCTTACGCCCTGAGCTGGTGCTCGAGGCCGCCCGCGAGTGCGATCGCAGGCGTCAGAAGGGGACAAGGCTCGGTCGCCTGCATGGACTGCCGATCGCGATCAAGGACAGCGTCAACACGCGCGACCTTCCCACGACCGCAGGAACTCCCGCGTTGCGCCATTTCCAGCCGCGCGAGGACGCCCCCCTGGTCCGCGCTCTGCGCGATCACGGCGCGATCGTGCTCGGGAAGAACAATCTCCATGAGCTCTCCTACGGCTGGATCAGCAACAACTACGCCTATGGCGCCGTACACAACCCCTACGATCCAACCCGGATCCCCGGAGGCAGTAGCGGCGGAACCGCCGCCAGCATCGCCTATCGCATGGCGCCGCTGGGTGTGGCGGAGGACACCGAGGGCTCGATCCGGGTGCCGGCGGCTCTCTGCGGGATCGCGGGGTTCCGCCCCACCACCGGCCGGTATCCGACGACCGCCGTCGCACCGATCTCGCCGCGCTTCGATCAGCTCGGTCCGCACGCTCGAGCCGTCGCGGATCTGATGTTGTTCGATGGCGTGCTCACCGCGGGACCCATAGAGGCATCGCCGCCGTCCTTGAAGGGCGTGCGCCTCGGCGTCGTTCGCTCGTACTTCTGGACGGGTCTTGATCCCGAGGTAGAGCGGATTACTGCAGCCGGCCTCGAGAGTCTTCGCAGCGCGGGAGTCGAGCTGGTCGAAGGTGAGCTCGCTGAACTGCCTCACCTGATCGGGCTCATCACCAATCAGGTGCAGAACCATGACTTCCGCCCCTACATGACCCGCTACCTTGCGGACTATCACACGGGGGTTACTTTCGACCAACTCATCGCACGGGCGAGCCCGGATATTCGGCGCATGGTCGTGCCCGCGATCGACTCGAGTGCCAGCGATTTCGTCCCCGACGCGCGCTACCGGGAGATCGTGAGTGTGCACCTGCCCGCGCTGCACGCGATGTATCGCGACTACTTCCGCCGCAGCGGCGTCGCCGCGATCGTTTTCCCGGCGACGATCCTTCCGGCCCCGCCGATCAGCGGTTCGGCATTTGAGGAGGACATGTACGTCGAAGTCGCAGGGCGGCGCATGCCGTTCGATGAAGCCATAAGTCGCAATATCGCGCCCGGAAGCACGGCGGGTCTGCCTGGAATGGTATTGCCCGCGGGCTTGACCGCGGGTGGCCTGCCCGTGGCGCTCGAGTTCGATGGCCCACCCGGCGCTGACCGCGAGCTGCTCACCCTCGGACTGGCATTCGAGGCTGCGCTCGGCAGCTTGCCGCCGCCACCGGGTGCGGGCGCGCGCGGGTAGCGGCAATCTCGAACCCACAGCGGGGTCCAACTTGCCCAAGCAATACGATGCGATCGTCATCGGCGCCGGCCATAACGGCCTGACCTGCGGAGCCTATCTGGCCAAGGCGGGACTGAAAGTCCTCATCCTCGAGCGCAGGCACATCGTCGGCGGGGCAGCCGTGACCGAGGAGATCGTTCCCGGATTCAGGTTCTCGGTATTCAGCTATCTCATGAGCCTGCTGCATCCGAAGGTCATCGCGGAGCTCGAGCTCGCTCGCTACGGCTACCAGGTGCTGCCGGCCACCGACCTGTTCGCTCCCCTCCCGGCGGACGATTACATTACGTTCTCCGATGACATAGAGCGGACCCAGCGCAGCTTTGCGCGCTTCTCGAAGAAAGATGCGGCGATCTATCCCGAGTTCGATCGCTACCTGATGGACTCGGTAAAGATCATGCGCCGGCTGCTGCTCGAGACCCCACCCGACCCGTCATGCCGGGACTGGCGCTCGTTCAAGGAGACGGCGCAGTTCCTGTGGCGGTACCGTAAGGTCTGCGGCAAGTTGTTCCGATTCGTCGACCTGTTGACGATGAGCGCGGACGACTATCTGTCCGAGTGGTTCGAGCGATCGGAGATCAAGGCGCTCCTTGCCTATTATTCCGGCATCGGCACGTTTGCCGGCCCCAAGAGCCCCGGGTCTGCTTATGTCGTCATGCACCATGTCATGGGTGAGCACGCCGGCGCCGGCGGCTGGGGATTTGTCCGTGGAGGTATGGGCGCCATCAGCACCGCCATCGCGCGCTCCGGTATGGAAAAAGGCGTAACGATCCAGACGCAAGCCGACGTGTCGGTAATCGAAACCTCGAATGGCCGCGTGACCGGTGTCACGCTGGCCGATGGCTCGCGACATCACGCGGCCATCGTGGTCAGCAATGCGTCGGCGAAGATCACGTTTCTCAAGCTACTCGACAGGAAACAGCTCCCGGCAGAATTCGTCCGCGACATCGAGACGTACCGGACGCTCTCGAGCGCCTTCAAGATCAACATCGCCTGCGAACGCCTGCCCCAATACAAAGCATTCGACGCGCAAAAGTGTGGCATCCCTTACCCGACCTATGTGCACCTTGGCCCGACCATCGAGTACCTCGAGCGCGCATATGACGACGCCAAGTTCGGTGACATCTCCCGCAGGCCGTTCCTTACTCCTGTAACGCCGACGTTCGTCGACGATACGATCTCCCCGCCCGGCAAGCATGTCGTCAATCTGTTCGGCGGCCACGCGCCCTATCACCTTCGCGAGGGCGACTGGACGACGCGCAAGGACGAGCTCGTGCGCAATGCACTCGCCGTCCTCGACGAGGCGGCGCCCGGATTCTCCGATGGCATAATCGGGATGCAGGTGCTGACGCCGGTCGACATCGAAGCCACTATTGGCAGCCCGCACGGGCACATCTTTCACGGCGAGCTGCAGCTCGATCAACTCTTCTGGGCGCGGCCGGCACCGCATTTTGCCGACTACCGCTCCCCCATCAAGGGTCTTTACCAATGCGGCTCCTCCGCTCACCCCGGCGGCGGAGTGGGAGCCGTTGTTGGGCGAAACGCAGCCCGCGAGATTCTCCGCGACCGACGCCGATGAATCACTCCGGGGTTGCGGCCGGCGGCCGCGCGATCGATCGGCCCGCGGCGCTGCTGTCACTGCTGCTCGTGGGCTCGGTCACCGAGGCGATACTCCTGATCCTGCCGAGCTTCGTCGGCGCCATCGGAGACCTGCTGCAGCTATCGCCGGCGCGCACGGGTCTGCTGGGATCCGCCGACCTTGCGGGCATCGCGCTCTCGACTGCCACGGGAGCCTGGTGGCTGCGGCAGGTGTCATGGCGGCGGACGGTTGGCTGGGCGCTGGCGCTGTTTTGTCTGCTGAATGCGCTCTGCTTCCTGGTCACGGGGTTTTACCCGCTCATGGGACTCAGGCTCGCCTGCGGCGTGACGGCGGGGGTAGCCTACGCCGTGGCCCTGGCAGGTATCGTCGACACGCGCCGCGCCGACCGCAATGCCGGCCTGCTGCTCTGCATGCAGGTCGTCTTCTCCGCCATCGGGCTCTATGTCGCCGATGTCGTGCCGCCGCACTGGCGGCTGGACACCGTGTACGGCTATATCCTGGCCTGGCTCATCCCGACACTGCTCATCTGCTGGTGGTGCTTTCCCGAAGATCCCGGCCAGCGGCCCCCTTCCGGCGGCCTGCAGTGGCACAAGATAGCCGGCCCTGGCACCGCCGCGCTCCTCGGCGCGGGCCTTTACTTCCTGATGATCGGTGCGGTGTGGGGCTATCTGGAAGGAGTCGCGCGCGGCGCCGGGCTGACTCTCGAGCAAACGGGCGGCGCGCTCAGCGCCGGCCTGGTCCTCAGTCTGGCCGGCTCCGTGGCGGCAGCCCTCATCGGCGTGCGCTTCGGCAGGATACTGCCCCTGGTCGTGACCGCTCTTTTCCAGATCGGAGCGTTGCTGCTCCTCACCCGGTTGGCTCACTATGCCAGACCCGCGACCGCCTTTTTCTGGATCAACACCGTCTTCCAGATCTTCTGGAGCTATGTCATCGCGTACTTCATCATCATCTTCAACGATGTAGACGCATCCGGACGATTTGTCGCATTCTACGGAACGGCTACCCATCTGATGCTGGCGGTGGGTCCCTATGTGGGCGCGCTGCTCATCGAGGACGGTGGCTACACGCTGCTGCTGTGGTTCGGAGTCATCGCAACCACGCTCTGCTACGCGAGCTTCGTCACCTCCGCACGGCTCTCGAGCCGGCAGCAGGCTCCCGAGGATCAAGTCACTGCCTGAGGGTTACGACAATGGATCCATTGAAGTTGCAGGCACTGCGCGCACGCTACGCCGAAGGTGGCGCCTTCGATGCGACTGACCCGACGCTGCGGACGGCGATCGAGCAGGTGCGGCGCCCGGACGGACGGCGCACGCTACCGTACGCAGGGGTGCCCACTTTCCTGGGGCTGCCGACCGTACCGGACATCCAAGACCTCGACGTTGCCGTCATCGGCGTGCCGATGGATCTGGGCGTGTCGAACCGCCCGGGCGCGCGATTTGGCCCCCGCGCGGTGCGCACCATCGAACGCATAGGACCTTATCACCCGACCCTTCGTGGCGTTCCGCAAGCTCACGTGCGCGCGGCGGACGTGGGCGATGTGCCATTCCGCAGCCGCTACAGCCTGGAGCAATCGCTCGAAGACATCGAGGCCTACTACGCGCGGCTCGTCCCGCAGAATGTCCGACCGCTGTCGGTGGGTGGAGATCACTCCGTCACCTATCCGATCCTCAAAGCGCTCGGCAAGGAGCGTCCGGTCGGCCTGGTGCACATCGACGCCCACTGCGACACCATGGGCGCCTATGACGGCTCCAAATTCCACCACGGCGGACCGTTTCGGCTGGCTGTGCTCGACGGGGCGCTCGACCCGGAACGCACGATTCAAATCGGCATCCGCGGCTCGTCCAACATGTACTGGGAGTTCTCGCATACCGCGGGCATGCGGGTCGTCTATATGGAGGAATGGCTGCAAAGAGGCTGGGCCGAGGTGGCTGCCCTCGCCCGCGAGGTCGTGGGCTCGGGGCCGGTCTATGTCAGCGTCGATGTCGATGGCTTCGATCCGGCATATGCGCCGGGTACCGGCACACCCGAGGTGGGCGGCCTGACGCCGCGGGAAGGCCTGGCGCTGTTACGCTCGCTGGCGGGACTGGACATCGTGGGCGCGGACGTGGTGGAGGTCGCCCCGCAGTACGATCCAACGACCAACACGGCGCAACTCGCCGCACAGATCCTGTTCGAGGAATTCGCGCTGATGGCGCTGGGCGGCCCCGGGGGCGGCAAAGATTGAGCGCGGAAGCGTGAGCAACCGCGACGACGCGTCTGGCAAGGCGAGCGCCCCGGTCGTTGAGTCAAGAAGCATTGAATATGTGCCGCTGAGCGAGCGCCGCGGCAAGGTGTGGCACCTGTGGCCGGTCTGGTTTTCGGGCGACGCCAATCTGGCGACGGTCGCTACCGGTGTCGTGGGCGGAGCGCTCGGCGGCAACCTGATGTGGATGGCGAGCGCGGTGGTCACGGGATGCCTCTTCGGAACGTTCTTCATGGCATTCCACTCCACTCAGGGCCCGCAGCTGGGATTGCCGCAGATGATTCAGTCGCGCCCGCAGTTCGGCTATCTGGGGGCACTCCTGGTCTGGATCGTGGCGCTGATCGCTTACATCGGCTTCAACGCCTTCAATCAGCTTCTCGCGGCGCAGACGATGACCTCGATGTACGACACCAGTCCGACCCTGACCATGCTGGTGTTCTCGGTCCTGTCGGCCGGGATCGCCGCCATTGGGTATGACTTCATTCACGTGGCCAACCGATGGATCGCGGCCACCGTCATCGCAGCGCTCGTAGTCTTCACGGTTGCCGCGGCGATGCGCCTTTCGTTGCCGGCGGCGCAGCTCAGTTTCGGGGCTTTCCCGACGGTGGCATTCATCGCGCAGTTTTTTGCGGCTGCCACCTATCAGATCTCCTGGTCGGTCTACGTGTCGGACTACTCCCGTTACCTGCCACGCGATGTCGGCGTGCGGGCGGCGTTTTGGTGGACCTACCTGGGCGCGTTCATCGGGGGGGCGTGGATGATGCTCGTTGGCACGCTGGCCGGCGCACTTTACCCGCGACTCGAGGTCACGACGGGGCTGCGGGTTGCGGCCGATCACGTGTTGCCGGGATTCGGACGGCCGCTGATGCTGGCCGCGCTGCTCGGGTTGGTCGCCATCACTGCTCTCAACTATTACGGCGCCACGCTGACCCTTCTCTCGGCGGTGGATTCGTTCAAACCGAGCCGCTCGACGGTCGCAAAGCGCCTGCTATCGCTCGTTTTCGCGATGCTGTGCGCGGAGATCATCGCCATCGGCACGTCGGGCTCGTTCGTGGCCAAGTTCGGCGAGTTTCTCGCGATCCTGCTGTACCTGATGACTCCATGGACGGCCATCAATCTCGTGGATTTCTATCTCGTGCGGCGCGGGCATTATTCGGTGCGCGAGATCTTCAACCCCCGGGGCATGTATGGGCGCTGGAACTGGCGCGGGCTGAGCGCCTATTTCATCGGCTTTGCAGTGATGATCCCATTCTTCAGCACCGGACTATATCAGGGGCCGGTCGCTCGGGCGATGGGGGGCGCCGATTTGGCCATGCTGGTGGGCCTCCCGGTAGCGGCACTGGTGTACCTGCTGATGTGTCGCAGCATGGACTTGAAGGCGGACCGGGACCAGGCGGAGCTCGCGGACGCGGGTTTGCATTAGCGTCCCCGTCCGGCAATGATCATCAGAACAGTTTCTCAAGCGATCGTGGTGGCATTCCATGTACGTACCCGCCCATTTCTCGGTACCTGACAACGAGGCTCTGTACCGGCTCATCCGCGAGAATCCGCTGGGTATTCTCGTCACCCATGGCGGCAGCGGCCTGGATGCGAACCACATCCCGTTCGAGGTCGACCCGCAGCAGGGGCAGCATGGCGTGCTTCGTGCCCATGTGGCGCGCGGCAACCCGGTCTGGAAGGATGTCCGGGACGGAGCGGAGGTCCTCGTCATTTTCCGGGCCGAGGACGCCTATGTCACTCCCAACTGGTACCCGACCAAGCACGAGTCTCACAAACAGGTGCCGACCTGGAATTACCGGGTCGTTCACGTCCACGGGACAATGACGATCCATGACGACGAGACATTCCTGCGCGGGCTGGTAGGGCGCCTGACGCGCACTCACGAGGCTTCGCAGCCTGTTCCCTGGCAGATGAGCGATTCGCCACAGGACTACATCGCAGCGATGCTGCAGGCCATCGTCGGCCTCGAGATCGACATCACCCGCCTCATCGGAAAGTTCAAGCTGAGTCAGAATCGCGAGCTGCGCGATCGGCTCAGCCTCGGCGAAGCCCTCAAGAACCGGGGCGATACCGCGCTCGGGCAGGCGACGTTGGATGCCATAACCGCGAGGTCGCCATGAATAAGACGATCCCGGTTCTTATCGCTGCGTTGAGCCTGCTCGCCGCTGTCGCCGCGACTGCCGATGACGTGATGCCCAAGTCGCGTGCGCAGGCGCTTGCCATGGAAGCGCAGGATGCTCTACCACTTACGCCTTTCTATGATCCGCCGCCGCTCGCCGGGCGCAGTCCCGGCGCGCTGATTCGCTCGGAGCCATTCAGCGGGTACAGCCTGCCGCCGGGGGCGCATGCGGTTCGAATTCTGTATGTGTCGCGCGCGCTCGATGGCGCACCCGATGCGGCCTCGGGGGTCGTGCTGATTCCCGCAGGTTCGCCGCCGCGCGGCGGCTGGCCGGTCATCGCCTGGGCGCATGGCACGAGCGGTGTCGCCCGCATCTGCGCACCGTCGCTCATGAAGGATGTCGAATACGGCAGCGAGGGTCTCATGCCCATGGTGGCTGCGGGCTTCGCCGTCATCGCGACGGACTACGCCGGCCTCGGGACCCCGGGGCCTCATCAGTACGACGATAAGATTCCGCAGGCCAACGATGTGGTCTATTCGGTGCCCGCCGCTCACGCCGCGGTCCCATCACTCGGCCGCCGCTGGGTCGCTATCGGTCATTCCCAGGGCGGTGTGGCGGTCTGGGGCGTTGCGGAGCTGGAGGCGAAACTCGATGATCCAGGCTATCGAGGCGCGATCTCCGTCGCGGGCGACATGAGTTACGAGGGCTTCGAGGCGCACGACGCGCGCGACTTCGCCACGGTCACGAACATGTACTGGCCCTTGACGGCCTTTGGCGTGAAGGCGAGCTATCCCTCGTTCGACGTGGCGCGAATGCTCTCACCGGCCATGGTCGCGCGCTACGAGGATATGACGACGAAGGGCTGCTGGTATTACGACTACGCCGCGGCCGCCGAGATCGGACATCAGCCGGCGGTGCGGCCGGGTTGGAACGAGGCGCGCGAGCTCGCCCGCTACAATCGGGACAGCCGCAGCGCCAACAAGCCCATTCGCGGCCCGCTCATGGTGCTGGCAGGTGACGACGACCTCTCGGTGAATTTCACCAATATCAAAGCCGGTGTCGCGCAGGCCTGCAGCCACCATTTGCCGATCGAGTTCGTGCATCGAGCGGGCCTCGACCATGATCCGCTCATGGACAAGACCATCGGCCTGCAGCTCGACTGGGTACGCGCGCGGCTCGAGGGCAAACCGTGGCGCGGCAATTGCGGCTCCAGGACATCGGGGTGATGTCGCATGATCCGTAGGGCACTGTCACACCATCAAATTTCGGGTGAGGCCAACTTTCGCTGGCGGGGCCACGAAGTCACGCGTCTCGAGGGCTTTACCGATGCGGTGTTCGCCTTTGCGGTCACCCTGCTGGTGGTATCGCTCGAGGTGCCCAAGACCTACCCCGAGTTGATCGAAGCCATGCGGGGTTTCCCCGCATTTGGCATCTGCTTCGCCCTGCTCGCCGTCGTCTGGTATGAGCACTATCGGTTCTTCCGGCGCTATGGGCTGGAGACCACGGTGGCGGTCATACTCAACTGTGCGCTGCTCTTCTGCGTGCTCCTTTACGTCTATCCGCTGAAATTCATGTTCAGCGCGGCGATCGGCCACGCGACCTATGCCGAGCAGGAGATTCGAACGCTCTTTACGATCTTCAGTGCCGGCTTCAGCGCCGTCTTTGGCGTGTTCTGGCTGCTGTACCGCTACGCCTGGAGCTGCCGCAAGGAGCTCGAGCTCACATCACTCGAGCAGCTGCGTACGCGCCGCTCGATGATGGACGAGTCGTCCATGGTGTTGCTGGGTGTCGTCGCGATTCTGTTCGCTCAGCGCGCGCCGAGCCCGGTCGTGCCAATGACCGGGCTCATCTACTTTGCGATCCCCGTTTACCACACGATCGCCGGCAAGATCTGGAGTCGGCGCGAACGGAGTTTGCACGCCGGCTGAACCGCGAGGGCGGGTCTTAAAGTCTTTCCCCAAGGCGTCTCTCGAGCAAGGATCGGAAGGTCCTGCTCACGCGAAGCCGTCCGCCGTGCTTCGTCGTTGCCTCGAATTCGCCATGCGATAGAGCCTCGAGCTGCACGATGCTCTCAATGTTGACGATGGCGGAGCGATGCACGCGCACGAAGCGGCGCGGATCCAGCTTGAGAAGCATGGACGCCAGTGAGTGCCGGTGCAGGAACTCCTTGCCGCCGACATGCAGCGTCACATACACCCCCGACGCTTCGATCCAATCGATTTCACCGACGTTGAGGAAGCGTGTGATGCCGTCTGATTTGATGGCGATCCGATCCTGATACCCCTCCGTCCCCGGAAGAGCCGCCATCGCGCGCATGAGGTCTTGCCCGAAGGACTGGAACTGCATCTGCCACAGACGCTGCTTCGCGCGCGACAGCATAGCCTGCATCCGTTCGTCGCTGAACGGCTTGAGGATATAATCCAAAGCGTTCGACTCGAAAGCGCGGACAGCGTGTTGGTCGAAGGCCGTGACGAACACGGTGAGAGGCATCGTCTCAGCACCAACAGCCTCCACGACTCCGAGCCCATCCATATCAGGCATCTGGATGTCCAAGAGCACCAGATCGGGCCTCTCTTCCTGGATCAGCCGAACCGCCTCTTCGCCGTGGTCCGCCTCATAAACCTGGCCGACTTCGCTGTCCTTTTCCAGGAGGTCCCGCAGTCGAACGCGAGCCGGAGTCTCATCATCGACTATCAAGGCACGGATACTACTCGCCGACGCATTCATTCGGCTCCTCCATCGTTCGCCACGGCAGCGCGATCGCAACCACTGTCCCGCCCGAAGCGCGCGGAGAGATTTCGAAGCGACTGCTGGAGTCGGGATATCGGACCGCCAGACGTTCCCGGGTCAGGCGCAGGCCGATTCCCGAATCCTCCTCCATGGACCAACCGGGAGCCAGCCCGACTCCATCGTCCTCAACCTTGAGCACGAGGTGCCCATCGACTCTGTGGGCCGAGACCTGCAATGCGCCGCCCCGGGGCTTGGAAGATAGCCCGTGCCGGATCGCGTTTTCGACGAGCGGTTGCAAAACGAGGCTCGGTACCAGCGCATCGACAGCGTCAGCAGCAACGTCAAATCCGACCTGCAGCCTGTCTCCGAAGCGGATCTTCTGTAAAGCCAGATACTTGCTGGTGAATGCGAGCTCGTCCCGCAGTCGAATGGACTGCTTCCCGTGCGAATCGAGAGACCAGCGCAGCAAATCACCCAGTTGCTCGATCATCGCCCGGGCGAGTCTGGGATCGCGCTCCACCTGAGCGGAAACGGCGTTCAGGGTATTGAACAGGAAGTGAGGATCAAGCTGCGTCCTCAGGGCATACAACCGTGCTTCACTGGCCGTCCGTTCCAATCTCTCCAGCCGCAGCTCCGCCGTCACATACCTGCGCTGGTAGGAGTATGCCTGCCAGGCGCCGACGATCATGCAATAGACCAGCATGCTCCAGAACATCTCGCGGCTCGTCTCGGCGAGAACCGAAATTCCGAGCAGTCGCGCCCAGGCGTCGAGCCCCATCACGCAGCGCATGAGGGTCAGGAGATAGCCATAGACAATAGTGGTTATCGGGCCGATGACCAGATGAGTGGCCACGCGTTTGCCGACTTGATCGACCGAGAACGGAAGGGCCCGGTCCACGGCGATGATCGCCGGGGCCAGCAGACCCCACGACCACCACTGCGCGAAAGCCGAGGCAATGGTTTTGGCGACGTCCGCACTACGCGCCAACTGGGGTAACGCGAAAACAAGCCCTACCGCCGTCCAGAAGACAAAGCCCAGCGCGGCGCGGCGCACCAGTCCCTGGCGGCCACGTGCAACTTCACCGGTTGCCTCAACCATCGGGGCCGACCGGCTCACACTGCGCTGAGTCCGGCTCGATGCTGCAATATTCCCGTTCGATACAAAGTTCACAGAAAAGCTCGCGCAGCCTCTATTCTGAGTCCGACAGAGCAGTTATCGCCATAGTTACGGCGGTGTCGCCGTTGCCGCAAGACAGGAGATTCGACGTTGAAATCACCAGGATTCGCACTCTACGCGTTGCTTCCCTTGATCGCTACCGCGTCCTTTGCCCAAGGCGCCGCGACCCGAGCGACTGCGGCGCAAAACGCCGGGCCGCCGGCACAAGCGACAACAGAGATCGAGCAACTGATGGCTCGGTATCATCAGGCGGTGGTGTCACACGACGGCGCACGTTTGGCATCGATGTTCATCGACAAAGGCAGTTGGTTCAACGTTCTGTCTGACGCCGCATACGCACGTGCTCGCGCCAAGAACCCCGCCGTGTTGAAGGTTCGGCCATGGACTTTCCAGGAGTTCGCCAAGGTCGTGTCGAGCTCACGCTCCAGGCTGGACCCCGAGCACAGCAACTTGCGCATCCTCACGGATGGCACCGTTGCCACGGTGTACTTCAATTTTGTATTCCTCATCGACGGCAAGCCGGAGAATCAGGGAAGCGAGACGTGGCAGCTGGTCAAGGCAAGTGACGGCTGGAAGATAGCAGCCATCACTTATTCGTCAAATCCAAGCTAAATGCGCCGCGGGATGGCGGCGGCAAAGGAGTACAGCCGGACGAGCAGCCTGAGCGGCTTTCGAGGCAACGAAGCCGCACCGCTCGGAAGGTAAGTTCCGATCGGTGCGGCTCCAGTCTTCAGGCGTTCGCGGCCGCCTTCGTCTCGGTGACTTCGGCGATCACTTCTTCCGCCACATTCTTGGGCACCGGCTCGTAGTGCGAGAACTCCATGGTGTACGAGGCACGACCGCTGGTCATCGAGCGCAGCTGGCCGATGTAGCCGAACATTTCCGACAGCGGCACCATGGCCACGACTGCGATGTTGGCACCGCGCTCGAGCTGATCCTGAATCATGCCGCGGCGGCGGTTCAGATCGCCGATGACGTCGCCCAGATAGTCGCCCGGCGTCACCGTCTCGACCTTCATCACCGGCTCGAGCAGGATGGGCGCGGCCTTGCGCATGGCTTCGCGGAAGCATGCCTTGGCCGCGATTTCGAAGGTCAGCGCGTTCGAGTCGACGTCATGGTAGCTGCCGTCCGTCAACGTGGCGCGGAAGTCCACGGTCGGGAAATGCGCCAGTACGCCATCTTCCTTCTGGATCTTGAGCCCCTTCTCCACCGAGGGCACATACTCGCGCGGCACGGAGCCGCCCGAGGTCGCATCGACGAATTCGAAACCTTTGCTGCGCTCGAGCGGCTCGAACGTGATCCACACTTCGGCGAACTGACCGGAGCCGCCAGTCTGCTTCTTGTGCACGTACTGCTCGTCGATCCGGCGCGTAATGGTCTCGCGATAAGCGACCTGCGGCTCACCCATGACCCCTTCGACGTTGAATTCCGTGCGCATGCGATCGAGCGTCACCTCGAGGTGCAGCTCGCCCATGCCGCGCAGAATCGTCTGACCTGTCTCGCGATCCGTCTCCAGATGGAGCGAAGGATCGGCACGAACCATCTTGCCGAGGGCGGCGCCGAATTTCTCCTGTTCGCCCTTGAGCTTCGGTTTCACGGACACGCTGATCACAGGGTCCGGGAAGCGCATGCGCTCGAGGATCACCGGATTGGCGGAATCACATAGTGTGTCGCCGGTTTCCGTTTCCTGCATGGAGACGAGCGCGATGATGTCGCCGGCGCGCGCCTCGTCGATCGGATTCGCTTCTTTGGCGAACATCTCGACCATGCGACCGATCTTTTCGCGCTTGCCGCGCGTGGTGTTCTGTACGGAGGCGCCCTTGGTGAGCACGCCCGAGTACACGCGCACGAACGTCAGAGCGCCGTACGCATCGTTGATCACCTTGAACGCCAGGCCGCTGAACGGCTCGTCATCCGAGCACTTTCGCTCGCCGACGACGTTGCCGTCTTCGTCCAGCGTCTTGATGGCTGGGACGTCGGTGGGGGCCGGCATGTAGTCGACAACGGCGTCCAGCACCTGCTGTACGCCCTTGTTCTTATATGAAGAGCCACACAGCACCGGGTTGAACGCGCCCGTCACAGTGCCCTTGCGCAGACACGCGCGCAGTACGTCCGCCGAAGGCGCGTGACCGTCCTCGAGGTACTTGTGCATGGCCTCGTCGTCCATCTCGAGGCAGGTGTCGACGAGCTCCGTACGGTACTTTTCCACATCCGCGAGGATCATGCGATCCGTCGGCACGTGGATGTCGAGCTTGTCGGCGATATCCGGCGTCACGTCGAGCGTTTGCCACTCGGCATCCTTGTCGTCCGAGTCCCACACCAGAGCCTTCATCTCGACGAGGTCGATCATGCCCTTGAAGTTGTCTTCGGAGCCGATCGGGATCTGCACCGGCAGCGGGCGGGCGCCGAGGCGCTTTTTGATCATGTCCACACAGCGCGTGAAGCCGGCCCCGCTGCGGTCCATCTTGTTGACGTAGCAAATGCGCGGCACACCATAGTTGTCCGCGAGACGCCAATTCGTTTCAGATTGTGGCTCGACACCCGCAACACCGTCGAATACCACCACGGCGCCGTCCAGTACGCGCAGGGAACGATTCACCTCGATGGTGAAGTCGACGTGCCCGGGGGTGTCGATCAGGTTGATCTTTTTCCCGCGCCAGAAGCAGGAGACCGCGGCGCTCTGAATCGTAATGCCGCGCTTCTGTTCCTGCTCCAGGTAGTCCGTCGTCGTCGACGTCTTCAGATCCTTGGTGTCATGGATGTCGATGATCGTGTGCTTGCGCCCGGTGTAATACAGGATGCGCTCCGTCGTCGTCGTTTTGCCGGCATCGACATGGGCGATGATGCCGATATTGCGGATATCAGAAAGAGCGGTTGTGCGGGCCATGGCAAGGTTCCGTTACGAATTTTCGGTTAACACAGTCGGATAGCCGGGGCAGGCGTACTGGCCCGGCTAATGCATCCAAAATGATCTGCGCTGAAGAGAGCAGCGCCCTCCTCGATCCCATGCCTGGCGCTGGCAAAATCCGGGACTCGAGGGCAGAAGGGGCCGGCATCCTATAGAGGTCGCATCAGAAGTTCAATCGGGTACTGCCAGCTTTATGGAGTGTAGCGGCCGAAGATTAAAGGCACGTTGCAGTTCGGGGAGCCGGAAGTGACCCCGTCGGGACTTCCGAACGCTTCCGATTGCGTATAGTACGTATCTTCCGTATAGTACGTAAGATGCTGGAGTCTCGCAATATGCATTCGGATGAGATCGTTACCGTGACCTCGGCCGATTTCCAGCGGAACATCGGGCTTTACCAGGATGAGGCCCTCAAGCGACCGGTGGCCATCACCAAGAATGGTAGGCCGCGGACAGTGCTGATTTCCGCAGAGGAGTACGAGCGGCTGCGGCAGCGCGATCGCCGAGCCGTCTCGGCGGTACCGGAGCCATAACCGCCCGCTGCGGGCGGGAGCTTCAGTCGCCGGAGCACCGGCGCTGTACCACCTGGAGGTGCATCTCCTTTATGCGTCGATCGTGTGCCTCGCGGCGTGGGTGTTGGCTCCGCTCTGGAAGGGCTGCGACACCGCGAAGCACTGCGAGCCGCCTCTAATTCTGCACCGAGGCATCCGCGCGGTCATCCCCGCGTGAGATCGCAGTACCCCAAAACCAGGCAAATAAGAAGGAGATCGCGGGCCATGCAACAAGTGTCAGTAGCACTCTCATAGTCGTTCCTCGCGCGGCATGCGGGAAAAGGCTACCGGAGGACTGGTGACATCTCAATTCGCGAGGCGGTTCGATAACGGTGACATTGAGCGCTGGCGGGTGAACGGGCTGCGCTTTTCGATCAAAAAGCGGTCACGCTCGGGCCACGGCTGGTGTCGGGAGACAGACTCTCCCCTCGGGAGAGTCCATGTATAGGGCAGTCAGGAGATATCCAGAACTACGTTGCCCACGACTTCTCCGCGCTCAACGATTTCGTGAGCCTCAGCGATAGCCTCGAGCGGCAGCCGGCGGGCGACCGTGTGAATGATCCGCTCGTGTTCGAGCAGCTCGGTCAGCTCCCTGATGCCTGCAGCGCGGTCCGCGGCAGAGAGCTCATAGACGAGAAAGAATCGCACGGTGATGCTGTTGATGAGCAGCCAGTGACCCGGCAGAGCGGTCTCACTCCCCGATGTACCGTACACGACGACCGTGGAGTGAGGAGCCAACACCGCCGGATAGAGTTTGGCATTGGCACTCAGATCCACCTCGATCAGTGCATCTACCCCTCGTCCTTTGGTCAGTGCCTTCACGCGCTCGCCAACGTCCTCCGTGCGGTAGTTGATCGCTTCGTCCGCCCCTGCCGCGCGTGCGTGCGCCGCCTTGACATCGCTGCTGATCGTCGTGATCACCCGCGCTCCACGAAGTTTTGCCAGCTGTATGGCGTAGTGAGCGACTGAGCCGGCGCCGCCGGCGATCAGGACAGTGGTTTCCGATCCGATCGCGGCCAGACGGACAGCCTGGATGGCCGTCAGTGCCGGGATGCCGAGACAGGCGCCCACCTCATAACCCACGTTTTCCGGCAGCCTGACTGCCTGCGCGCTGGGAACGACGGCATGCTGCGCAGCGGTGCCGTAAGCGCGCTTCCATTGTCCATTCCATACCCAAACACGCTCACCCAGGCGGCCGGAGATCCCGGCTCCCATAGCGTCTATCTCACCAGCTCCGTCGCTGTGGGGAATGATCAGCGGCGCGCTCATGCGGCGCCCGGCGCCACCACGACGCGACTTCCAGTCCGATGGATTGACACCCGACGTGTGCATCCGGACACGCACTTCGCCTGGACCAGGGTCTGGCGTTGGCAGCTCTCCAGTCCGCAACACTTCGCGAGCGCTACCTTGCTCCGTATAAAACGCTGCACGCATGCCACTGACCTCCGCAAAGCGAGCACGGCGACCACAATGCCACGCTCGGAGCACAGGATCACAAGCCTTTGATTTATTTGAGTTAAATTGAGGATCTCGAACCCACCGAGCCGCCGCATTGTGAGAACTACTTGACTAGAACTATCCGGTTATATAACCTTACGGATATGTCTAAGCTCGACGCTGCCTTTTCCGCACTTGCCGATCCCACACGCCGGGCGATTCTGTCCCGACTGGCCTCGGGTGAGCTCACGGTCATGGAGTTGGCCAAGCCTTTCGCGATGTCGCAGCCGGCCGTCACCAAGCATCTCAAAGTGCTCGAAGAGGCCGGTCTCATCTCTCGACGGGTCGAGGGATCGAAACGTCCGCGTCGGTTGGCAAGGGACGGAGTCGACGCCGTAGATCAGTGGCTCGGCGCGCTGCGCAAGGCGCTGGAGCGCAATTTCGATCGTTTGGACAGCGTGCTCGCGGAGATGCAAGCGAGCTCAACCGGGAGCCGAAAATGACAGAATTGAGGTTAGAGACCGAGGGTGATCGCTATATCGTCGTCACACGGCGGTTTGAGGCGAGTCCGGAAGCGGTCTACCGCGCGCACACTGACCCCAGGATCGTCCAGAAGTGGCTACTCGGCCCCGAGGGTTGGACGATGCCGGTGTGTATCTGTGAGGCGAAGCCAAAGGGCAGGATTCGCTATGAGTGGTCGGACGGCAAAGGACACGGGTTTCACCTCACTGGCGAGTTCATCGAGCTCGAGCCCCATCGCCGCATTGTTCATGTCGAGCGGATGCACTTGCCGGATCCGACGCCCGATAACCACATCGAGACTCGCTTCGAGCCGGAGGGCACCGGAACCCTCATGACGATGCGCATGACGTTGCCGGACGAGGCCACCCGCAAGCGCATGCTCTCCACCGGCATGGAGAAGGGGATGGAAATCAGCTACGCCCGCCTTGAGCGGATGATCTGAATCCTGGACACTCTGCGGTGCCACGAAGAGCCGGACAGCGTCATGAGCACCCGAGCATTCGCCCCTGCGATCCTTGTAAGCACCCTCGTCGCACTCGCGAGTTTTAATGACTGGAGTCCCACTTCTGTCGCTGCGACGCCGCGCTCGACTGCCACGCCGGCTTCAGCCGTAAAGGACGGTTCTCACGACTTCGATTTCATCTATGGCAAGTGGCGGATGCCCAATCGAAGGCTCGTGAAGCGCCTCGCCGGGTCGCACGAATGGGCCGATTTCATCACGTGCGACGAGGGGCGTCCCTTGCCTGGAGGCATTGGAGACATGGATTACTGGAGGACCGAATATTGGAAAGACTTCGTGGGAGTGACTATTCGGACCTACGAACCGAAGACGGGCCTCTGGAGAATCTATTGGGTCGACAATCGTTTTTCCGACGGCACGATCGGAACGCCGGTCCAGGGAAGGTTCCATGGCAACGTCGGACTCTTCTATGGCAAGGACGCCGTCGACGGAAAGCCAGTCCGCGTCCGCTTTACCTGGACGGTGAACCCAACGGGCTCAAGGGTGGCCGCAAAGTGGAACCAGGCTTTCTCCGCGGACGGCGGCAAGACCTGGGAAACCAACTGGTACAATGAATTCATACACGATGATCACTGCATACCCACGAAGTGACGGGAAGTCCCTGCTTTCGCCGTACCCGACCGTGGTGACGTGCGGATGTTCTAGCCAACTCCGCGTCATTGAGGGCAATGAAGACTGAGCGCGACCGGATGTGCGACAGCGATCGAATGCATTACGTTGGGGCATCGCCATTCAGGTTCTCAGCCCTCCGCGTCGCCGTAGGCGGGTGAATTCCGAGGACTTCTTGCGCCAGGGAAAATTCCGTGCGGTCGCCGTGACGGCGTTCGCACGCAGCGAGGACCGTCAGTGCGCGCGCTCGCAGCCGGCAGGGAGTACAATGCGCTTGGCCCGCGATGGGCCGGGAAGCAGCTATGATGGTCAATGTCAGCTTATCGCGTTCGGATCAATCGAAGATTCTGGCTCACCTCCGCACGCTTCGTGCGACCCTTGCGCAGGCGCGCGACGCACTCATGCACTTCAAGGATGACCGACTGGATCGCGACAGGCTGGAACCGGCAGCGCGGCGGGTCGATGACCTGATGAACATGTTCGTGAGCACTGCGCCTGATTCTGCGCAGGGATCCCGGTGGGTCACCGAGATCCAAAGCGGCATTGAACAGGTGACGAATCCCAAAGCCGCCGACGCTCTGCGTGAAGCGCGAGTCGACATCACCGCGTTGCTTCGCGTGATGGGGAGTGAGGGAACGGCAACATCCGGCGGAATCCACTGAGTGAGCCGGCCACACGTGCGCATCCGCTCCCGCGAGCCTGGTTCGTGACGCCGCGCAGTGCTTTAGTCGAGCAGCGCATGCCCGTCCGGCAATTGATGCGCATACCAAGCCGCCAGCCGATGGCGAATCGTCTTCTCTCCGACCTGATCTTCAGGCATCGGCGAAATGACTTTCTCGTGCACTAGTAACCGATATACGTACAGCGCCTTTTCGCTTGCCGAGTCTGTCGACTCGAACTCGACCGCCTTGCGGGCCTCGGCATATTTGACGCCGGCGGTCAAAGCCGCTTTGAACAATTCCGCCTCGTGCTTGAACTTCCTCATAGGGCAAACTTTATACGCTACTGTCCAATGATCGTGCCAGCGCCGTCGCGGACCCGCAAATCAATGCGAGGAGGACCGCTCCGCTGGCGCCTGCCCTTGCGTCGGCAGCGTGAGCGTGCCCTTATATGCACGCCAATCGTCCTGGGGTATTTCCCTTGCCCACCACGAATGTCGTCTCTGCCGAATTGTATGCGCTCTCTCTGCATTTCGGCCTTCGGCGGGATGAATTGCTTGGGTTGTGGCGGGAGGCAGTTCGCCGCGATCCAGAACTTGCGACGAATGCGAGTCTTCCGCGCCGTGCCCTGAATGATCACATCCCGAGACTCCTCGAGGATTTCGAGCGCCGATTGGGCGCCGGGCGTGCGCTCGATGCGCGCCAAGTCGATCTCCAGCACCGCAAGGACGCCGCCGATCACGGCATGCACCGCTGGCAGCAGGGCTACGATATTCGGGAGACCATGCGTGAGTGGGGTCATCTTCAGACGGTGGTGACGCAAGAGCTCGACCGCTATGCGGCAGAGCATCCGCAGCTTGAGCCCGCCGTGATAACGGCCGCGCGCAGAATCCTCGAGACCCTTTGCACGGAGGGCAACTGCGAGAGCGCCTCCCGCTACGTCGGGTTACAACAGGCCGAGGCCGCGAATCGCGTGCGCGACCTCGAAGCATCATTGAACGCGTTGCAGGGGCTCGAGAACGAGCGCGCGAAGCTTTTGCGAGAGGCTGCTCATGACTTGCGGGGTAGTGTGGGCGTAATCGCCAACACGACGGCGCTGCTCGCGAAGCCTAGCGTCCACCAGGAGCAGCGAGAGCGCTTCTACGATTTGCTGCAGCAGCGCATCCGTTCAATGGGCTCACTGCTGTCCGACCTCGTCGAGCTCTCTCGCCTGGAGGCCGGACAGAACCCGCTGAAGATCGAGACCTTCGACGCCGCCGAGCGGGTTCGCGAGTACTGCGAGATTCTGCGTCCGGCAGCCGCGGAGCGAAATCTGTTTCTCAAGTACGAGGGACCGCAAACTCTACCGGTTGAAGGCGATGTACTCAAACTCCAGCGCATCGTGCAGAATCTGCTGCTGAATGCACTCAAAGCGACGGAGCGCGGCGGCGTAATCGTCCGCTGCTCCGGCGAGATGGGGCAAGGGATTCGGCAATGGACGCTGAGCGTTTCGGATTCCGGGCCCGGATTCAACGCCCGATCCGCAGGTCCGCTGCGCCGTGCGTTGAAGAGTGCGACGGAAATCGCGCACGAGGTGGAAGGCGATGCTACAGGTGAGGCCGAGGCGGGTCAGACTTCGACTTCGCAAGGTGCGGACCTTCAGGACTCACGATCTACGGGCGAGCCCGCAGCGCTCCCATCGGGCGAAGGAATCGGCCTTTCGATCGTCAAACGGCTTTGCGAGGTGCTCGGCGCCACGGTGGAATTGGAAACCGCGCCCGGGCACGGTACGACGTTTCGCATCTCTCTGCCGTTGAGCTACTTGGCGAGTGACTCCTGACTGGCGGCGGATTTAGCGCAGGCGGGACGATCAACGAGGGGACTTTGTCGCCGCCTTGCCTCTTGCAGTGTAGGCGGCCAAAAACGCGCTCACCGCTGAATCGGCGTAACGGTCCAGCGCGGCCTTCGTATAGGGCTCATCGTTCCCGGTGAACATCGCCTGGTTCACTGGAATCCAAAGGAGCAACCCAACGAAGTGGTGGGCAGCGATGAGCGGGTCCTCCAGGGATAGCAGATGGCGCTTGGATAGCGCTGCAAAGCTGGCGGCGAGCGTGCCCAGCACACGCTCGAATCCTTGCTCATACCAGGTTCGGCCGAGCTCAGGCATTCGGTCAGCATTGGCAATGACCAATCTGCGCAGGCGCAGCACACTTGGGTCCATCAGCTCAGCGATGAATTGCCGGCCCAAGAGAGTGAGGTCCTTCTTCAGGTCTGGTGTTTCGACCATCGGACCGGCGATCAGACCCACGATCCGATCCACCTGGCTGGTCGTCGCGAGGACAATTTCCGAAAATAGCTTCTGCTTGTCGGCGAAGTGCTTGTAAACGGTCTGCTTGGACACGCCCGCTTTGATTGCAATCTCCTCCATGCTGGTGCCTTCGTACCCTTGTTTGAGAAACAAGGTTCTGGCCGCGTCCACCATGGACTTGTGTTTGCGATCCGAGTAGGTCTCGGAGACTGCTTTCATATCCCGATGTCCTGCTTGATGGAACTAGACGGTATGGTACTTGACATGGCCAACGATTGCTTGTACGGTACTGTACCGTCTAGTACCTCGAAACACAAGAAGGAGGCAATATGACCACTTTGACTGGCAAGAAAGCGGCAGCGGCTACTGAGCTTCCAACCACCGGGAAAACGCAGGTGCGCGTCGGTTGGGCCTTGAGTATTCTCACGATTTTATTCATGTTGTTCGATGCCGCCGGCAAGCTGGCCCTCGAGTCGCACGTCCTCGACGCTACCACGAGAATCGGTTATCCGGAGGCCGCGATCCGGCCTATCGGGGCCATCGCTTTGCTCTGCACCATTCTGTACGCGGTTCCGCGCACGGCGATATTGGGCGCCGTGCTGCTGACTGGCTTTTACGGTGGTGCGGTGGCGAGCAAGGTTCGGATTGAAGACCCATTATTCAGCTCAATCCTATTCGGGGTCTACTTCGGACTTATCGCGTGGGGCGGGCTCTACTTGCGAGACGCTCGTCTGCGCGCACTCCTCCCTTTTCGGCGATAGATCGAAAACCTCGGAAGCCAACGGGAACATGTCATATCAGGTTGCACCGCCTGAGTTCGAGATGTGTACCGATAAGCTCCACATTCCGCGGATGGCTAACTGTGCATCATCGGCGTGAGAGGAAACCATGTCATTTCAGGCATACATCGACAACATCAAAGCAAAGACAGGCAAAACGCCCGAAGACTTCAAGAAGCTTGCCGAAAAGAAGGGTTTGCTGAAGCCGAGTGTCAAGGCGATGGAAATCGTTGGCTGGCTCAAGAAGTACCACGGCCTGGGGCACGGCCACGCCATGGCAATCTACGCTACGTTCAAAGGGATGAAAGAATCCAAATAGCCGCCGGTTGTAGCCCAGGGAAGGCTGGGGACTTTCGACCTCATCGCGGACTCTACGGCACGGCAACTCAGGGCTTGAGTGAGGGGCCAGGTAAGCCAAATCACCCTCTGGAACATAGGCGCCCTACCTAGTGCCGGGCTCGAAAGGCCAGTGCATAAGCCCTTGATTTAATTGGTGGCAAGGTAGCACTCGAACCCTGACCCCGGCATTATAAGGACCTTTCGACCTGGAATTTGGCAACGAGCCCATGTGGATTATGATGTGGATCGTTATACATAGCTGCTTCCACAGTCATGAAAACGATTCAGATGACCATCGACGACAGCCTCCTGAAGCTGGTCGATAAGATGAGCCGAGCCAAGCGAACGACCCGCTCTGCGTTCATCCGGGAAGCACTGAGGGCGGAGATTAGACGCCAGCGCGTTCGCGATGAGGAGATCAGGCACGCGGAAGGCTACGCCCGCCAGCCCGTGACCCCCGGGGAATTCGATGTCTGGCTGACCGAGCAGGACTGGGGGGCTTCGTGAATCGGGGCGACGTCTGCTGGTACAACTTCAAGACCCCAGACAAGAAGCGGCCGGTGCTCGTACTGACGCGTGATTCCGCGATCACGGTTCTGAACTCCATCACCATCGCGCCGATCACCTCGACAATCCGAAGCATTCCCACAGAACTCGTCCTCACCGAGGAGGACGGACTTCCGTACGCGTGCGCCGCCAACTTCGATAATCTTCAAACGGTTCCCAAAGGCGAGGTTGGCGATCGCATCACGCGCCTGTCGCGACGGAGAATGCAAGAGGCGGCTGCCGCGGTTTCCTTCGCGCTTGCGCTAAGTGAAGACTGAGCGCGACCTGATCTCGCCAATTTTGACGAAGCCGTCATCTTCATCGCCAGAAGCGACTTCCCCATAATGACACAACTCAGGATTCCGGCAGTTTATATGCGCGGTGGTACAAGCAAGGGTGCCTTCTTCCTCGATACCGATCTTCCCTCCGATCCAGTGAAACGCGACCGGATACTCGTTCGAGTCATCGGCAGTCCAGATCCCTACGGAAAGCACATCGATGGCATGGGTGGTGCCACTTCGAGCACCAGCAAAGTGGTCATCATTGCGAAGTCCACTCGGTCTGACAGTGATGTCGACTATCTCTACGGTGCCATATCAATCGACAAAGCCACCATCGATTGGTCAGGAAATTGCGGCAATCTCTCAACGGCCGTTGGACCTTTCGCCATCAGTATGGGACTCGTAAGCGCGCCGGCTTCCGGGACCGCCTCCGTGAGGATTTGGCAGGCGAACATCGGCAAGCGGATTATCGCGCACGTCCCGATGAGTGGTGGCGCCGTTCAGGAGGAAGGTGGTTTCGAACTCGATGGCGTACCTTTCCCGGCAGCTGAAGTGCAATTGGAGTTCCTCGATCCGGCAGCTGAGGAGGAGCAGGCGGCAACGGGTGGACTCTTCCCAACAGGAAAGATGGTGGAAGAGCTACGGGTTCCAGATGTCGGCGCCGTCGAAGCCACTTTGATCGATTCCGGCATCCCGATGATCTTCGTAGAAGCCAAGGCGCTGGGACTGAAAGGGACAGAACTGCAAGGAGATGTCAACGGGAACGCCGACCTGCTTGCGCGAGCTGAATCCATTCGTGCCCAGGGCGCACTGGCCATGGGACTTGTCAAGTCCGTCGAGGAGGCTACCGCGCTTCGCCCGCATACCCCAAAGATAGCCTTCGTGGCTGAGCCGGCCTCCTATGTAGCCTCCGATGGCAGGACCGTTCACGCTGGTGACATCAATGTCCTTGCCCGTACCTTCTCCATGGGGCCTCTGCATCACGCAATGACCGGAACAGGTTCTGTGGCGATCGCGACTGCCGCGGCCATTCCTGGGACCCTGGTCCACCGGGTAGCCCAGCCGAGCGTAGATGGAAGAATCCGATTCGGCCATCCCTCTGGAACGCTGACCATAGGAGCCGAAGTGCGTAGAGACAATGGGCATTGGGTCGTCTCACGCGTGATCGTCAGCCGCACCGCCCGCCGCCTAATGGAGGGATGGGTGCTAGTGCCCGCCGGGTAGTCCGCGGTCCTATGGCGGAAGTTCGGGATTACCCCTTCGGCGCTCTTACGGCCTGCAGCAGGGCTTGGGTTGCCACGCCATAAAGATCCGCGAGTTCGAAGCGAGCTCGCGATTGCCGCAGTCCGCCGGCTCAGGGAACAGGCGCACCACCGGTTGCGAAGAATTGGCCAGCGCCGAGCATCCCCTTGTGAGTGCGGCTCGTATCCATCATGTCGAATATCTTGAGCTGATAGCTGAGAAATTCGCGGCGGGATATCCTGCCGTCGCCGTTCGCATCGATCCGCTTGAACATATCGCGCGTCAGCAGACCGCTCGCGTAGCCGCCGGTGGCGAACGAAGCTACGGCCGGATATCCACTCATGTACTCGGATTCGTCGATCTCTCCGGTCTTCTTCTTGTCCAGCATCGCGAACACATCCTTCTGAAACGCGATCCACTCGCTGCGGGAGACCATGTTATCGTGGTTGGTGTCCATCTTGTGCATCACTGCCTTGGTCCGCAGCCCACTCGCGTATCCGCCGGTCGCAAAGGAAAGCATGTCCTGCGAATGCACGGCGAGCGAGCACACCAGCATCACCACACCGAATACCACATAGGTTGCTATTCTGTTCACGTCGGTTTCTCCAGGCAAATGGCACCGCGCATGTGGCGCCTGCACCGCCGGAAAGCGGGCTAACGTCTATTACGTTCGGCGATGGGGAAACGTTACACCCTGAGCTCGCCGAGAGGCTGCCGATACGCCTGCGAGTCATCAGCAGCCGGAAACGGCCTTCCAATTCGCTCCGCTTCTGCACCGTACGTACCGTTGCCACGCGATGCGGGGTGAAACACTTCCCCCGGTCCTCGCGAACTATGCTTTGGTCCGGGGTAACTCGCTGACTCAGTAACCGCCGATTCTGGCGTTCTCGTGAGAGCGTTCCACGAGGATGAGCGCCCCGCCTACTGCAGGTCAAATGGTAGTGAAGAGGAGGTTCTCCGTGAAGATAATGCCAATCGTAGCCGGTCTCGGACTAGCGCTGATGAGTGGGCTGGTTCCCGCCAGCGCGGCAACTGTGCACGCCTATCAGCAAGGCGCTTTCCAGGCCGCGCAAAGGGAGGGGGATCCGATCCTCATATTCGTCGACGCGTCGTGGTGCCCAACCTGCGCGAAAGAGCGGCCGATTCTGCAGCATCTTTACAAGTTGCCGGAGTTCAAGAGCCTGCAGGTCTTCACCGTCGACTTCGATACCAGCAAGCCTTTGCTTCGCCGTTTGGGCGTGCAGATGCAGAGCACGCTGATCGTCTACCACGGGACGAAGGAAACGGGTCGTCTCACCGGAGCCACGGACTTGCGCATAATTGAGCACCTACTCGAGACGTCGACAAGTTAGACGATGTCGATCGTAAGCGTCGGCGCGGGTCTGCTCGCGGGGATTCTTTCGACCCTGTCACCGTGCGTCCTGCCGCTCCTTCCGCTCGTCATCGGCGCAGCAACCTCCACGCATCGGTCCGGCGCCTTCTGGCTGGCGGCCGGCGTCGCGGTATCCTTCACCGCTGCCGGCCTTTTCATCGCGACAGTGGGGTTTGCGATCGGGCTCGACCAGAACGTATTCCGAACGGCGTCGGCCATTCTGCTGATGCTGCTCGGCGTGGCGCTCCTCAGCACCGCGCTTCAGGCTCGTCTGGGCGCGGCAGCCGGCGGCCTCGGCAGGGCCGGCGACCGACTCATCCGCAGACTCGCGTTGACGAGCGGCAGAGGCCAGTTCCTCGTCGGAGTCTTGCTCGGCCTCGTCTGGAGTCCTTGTGCAGGTCCGACCCTCGGCGCCGCATCGTTGCTCGCCGCTCAGCGCAAGGATCTTGTGAGTGTCGCAACAGTCATGTTCGCCTTCGGCGTGGGAACGACCTTGCCAATACTGCTGGTGGCCTTGCTATCCCGCGAGACCCTCCTCCGATGGCGCGGGCGGATGATCTCGGCCGGCCATCTCGGCAAGGTCGCCATCGGTGTCTGCGCGGTGACCGTGGGTGCGATGATCCTTACCGGAGTCGACCGTAGCATCGAGGCGGGCCTGGTGACTGCGTCGCCGGCGTGGCTCACGAATCTGACCACCAGGTTCTGACCCGTCATGAAGGCTCGGATTGCGGGGCAGAATCAGGGATGATAGAAGCCGGGTAGACGTCCTCGCAGAATTCCCGTGCAGGTGATGCATGAATGAGCCACGCTTCCTACCGCTCTCGACATACGAGGAACTGCCCCCGGCCGTCATGGAGGAGCGGGTAGCGGCCTTCGAGGCGAACTTGCAGCGCCGACGGACCGTTCGCCAGTTTTCCGATCGTCCGGTACCGCGTTCGATAATTGAAAAATGTCTGCTGAGTGCAGGCACTGCCCCGAGCGGGGCGCACCAGCAGCCGTGGCATTTCGTAGCCATCTCCAACCCTGCCGTGAAGGCAAGGATCCGAGAGGCAGCGGAGCGGGAAGAGCACGACTTTTATCACCACAGGGCGCCCCCGGAGTGGCTGGAGGCTCTGCGTCCGCTGGGCACGGATGAGCACAAGCCCTATCTTGAAGTCGCGCCATGGGTGATTGCCATATTCCTGAAGCGCTTCAGCCGGCTGCCCGACGGGCGCAAGCTCAAGCACTACTACACGGATGAGTCGGTTGGCATCGCCACCGGGCTTCTGATAGCCGCTATTCACGCCGCCGGGCTCGTCTCGCTGACGCACACCCCGAATCCGATGAAGTTTCTGAACGATATTCTGGGGCGCCCCGCCGACGTGGAGCGGCCTTACATGCTGTTGGTAGTGGGATACCCTGCGCAGGATGCGAAAGTACCCGACATTGTCCGCAAGCCGCTCGCGGATATCGCGACTTTCCTCTGACCGCGAGGCCGGATGACCCGCGAACAGCGCCCAAGACAAGGACGGCAGTGACGAGCGGGGGTCGCCTTGCGCAGCACGGTTATGTCGGCGGAGGCGGATAATTGGAAGGGAAAAGCGCGCGCCTGGTCTCGTCGTCGTTGACTTTCTTGAAGTCGTAGCCCTGACAGATAGCCCGTGCGCGCGCCACGGCCGGCCTCGCATCGACCGTCTGGAACAATCGGTTGAGATGCGGATAGGGACCGAGAGGATCATCGGCGCCCTTCAAGACACGCGAGGCGCGGTCGAGCCATCCCCAGGCGGAAATATCGGCGATGGTATAGACACCACCGGCGATGAACTCACGACCAGCGAGATGATCGTTCAGCACCTGATAGTGCCGCTCCGCCTCACGTCGATAGCGATTGACCGCATAAGCGAGCCCCTCGGGCGCCGCAAATTGAAAGTGCACCGCTTGTCCTGAGAAGGGCCCGAGACCCGAGGCGATGAAGAGGAGCCAGGACAGCAACTCCGGGCGTTCCTCTGGCGCGCCTAGCAGTTTCCCGGTCTTTTCTGCCAGGTAGATGAGGATCGCGGTGGAATCGAAGACCCTGACTTCCTTGCCACCCGGTCCCTCGGTGTCCACGATCGCGGGCACCTTGCCGTTCGGATTGATCGCGCGAAAGGCGGGGCGGTGTTGCTCGCCTCTGCTGGTGTCGATCGGGACGACCTCGTAAGGCAAGCCGCTCTCTTCCAGGAAGAGCGCGACCTTGGCTGGGTTGGGCGTCGGGTGGAAGTAGAAGCGGATCATTGGAATGTCGTTCGTGATTGAGGCGACGCGCGGCTCAGATGGATCTGGCGCGAACCGACTGGGCGGAAACGTGTTCGAGGGCCATATCCAGCGCCAATTCAAGTGGCCGAGTCGACCGTGTCGTCTGAGCGAGAAGCAGTCCTCCCTGCAAGGCGCTCACGACGGCCGTCGCGAGATCAGCCGGCCGCGCGCGTGGGCTCAGAGCCCCTCGATCCTGCATCGCCTCGAGACGCGCAGCCAGCTGAGACTCCCATCGCCGAAAGCTCCCGGCCAGGAGCTCTCGAGCTTCCTCAGACCGATCCGCCAGTGCACTCGCCAGGGATCCGATCGGGCAGCCGCCGACTCCACTGACCGCCCGGTTGAGCTTGACGATCTGGTTGCGCCATTGGCGTAGATCTTCCAGGGACTTGATACCGGATAAGCAGGACGCCTGGAAGCCAAGAACGCGGTCCGACTGCGCCTTGACCACAGCGGACATCAGCGCGTCCTTATCGGCGAAGTAATGATAGATCTGCGACTTGCTGGTACCGGTCGCCTCCATGACATCGTCAAGTGTCGTCCCGGCGACGCCTCGAGCCGCGACGAGCTCCGCAGCTGCCTGAACGATGCGGGCCCTGGTCGCTTCCCCGCGTGCGGTGGCCTGAGGTCGCTTTCTGGCTGCTTTACCGCGGTCCATGGGAGGCATTTGAGCACATCTGGACTTGACAGTCCAGTTTAGCTGCCGGACACTCACCGGGTGGACCGTGCAGTCCATATCGGCAGCGGCCGGCGACCTGCGCCACCTTCTGTAAGACGTTGGAGAAAGTAGTCCCTGTGTCCAAGCTCAGCGGAAAGATTGCATTGATCACGGGCGGCACCACGGGCATCGGTGCCGCAACCGCCAAGCTCTTCCAGTCCGAAGGTGCGACGGTGATCGTCACGGGTCAGAATCCAGCCACCGTGGAGGCAGCGCGGGTTCAATCTCCAGGGATCGAGGCTGCGCTGGCGGACCAGAGTGATACGACCTCTACCCAGAGGCTCATTGAGCGCGTTCGCGCGAAACACGGCCGGATCGACATTCTGTTCGTCAACGCGGGGGTGGCTCACTTCGCTCCCATCGAGAATGTCGATGAGGCCTTCTTCGATAGAGAGTTCGCCGTCAACGTTCGAGGCGCGTACTTCGCCATCAAGCATGCCGTGTCCATCATGCCCAATGGCGGAGCGATCATCTTGACGTCTTCTACGGCCGCTTCCTCCGGAGCACCTGCGATGAGCGTCTACGCGGCAACGAAGGCCGCCTTACGGTCCTTCGGTCGCACGCTCGCCGCCGAACTTGCGCCAAGGAACATTCGCGTGAATACGCTGAGCCCGGGTCCCATCCAGACTCCCATTTTTGGAAAGACCGGCCTGAGTCAGGAGCAGATTGACGGGTTCATCGAGGGCATCAAGAGTCGTGTCCCTCTCGGACGCATCGGAACTCCGGAAGAGGTCGCTGCGACCGCTCTCTATCTGGCCGCTGACGCCACCTTCATGACAGGTGGTGAGATAATCGTCGGCGGTGGCCTCGTGTATGTCTGAGTTCAGCCTCCTACCTCGATGATCCCCATGGAGAACCTGCTTCGGCGCAAAAATTCCGCCAAGCGAGCATGGCAGCCAAATGCCGGGCCCGGAAATTAGGCTCTCAAGTTTTTGATTTCATTGGTGGAAAGGCAGGGACTCGAACCCTCGACCCCGGCATTATGAGCGAACCTGGAAGCCGTGGGCTTCCCGGGGGCCAATCTCAGTGCTCACAGCCCGCCGCCTCGGCGCCCCAGAGGCCTCGATTCTGAATCGATGAACCGGCAGCGACGTCTACTATTGATGTACCGTACAGTCGGCGTGCCACTCATCGTGCCGGCCACGGCTTCGAGGGCGTAGCGGTGCAAGATTCAACCGAGGGGCAATCAGCCCGCCTCGACTCTGAATTGGATCGCCTGCTCGAGCTGTCGCCCGAGCAGCGCGAATGCGCGCTGCGTGACGAGTACCTCGGCGAGCCCGAATTGCGCGCCGAGCTGGAGAGCTTGCTGCACTCTGTCGCGGCGATGGGGAGCTTCCTGGCGCACCCCGCTCAGCCGGCCCCGGACGGGGCGGCCCCCGAGACCTCGGCGAGCGCACTACGGCTCGGCCCCTGGCAGCTCGTCCGGCGCATCGGCAGCGGGGGCATGGGTGAGGTTTTCGAGGCCAAGCGCAGCGACGGCAGCTTCGAGCAGCGTGCCGCAATTAAGCTCCTTCAGGTCGGCGCGGTAGCCCAACACGAGCGCTTCGACGCCGAGCGCCGCATCCTCGCACGTCTCGAGCATCCCGGCATCGCGCGATTTCTTGACGGCGGCGTCACCGACGACGGGCGACCATGGATGGCGATGGAGCTCGTCGCGGGCTCGCCGATCAGCGCTTACTGCCTGCAGAGCCGCGCGCCGCTCGTGGAGCGGCTGCGCCTGTTCGAGCAGGTCTGCGACGCGGTGGCATACGCACACCGCCACTTGGTGGTGCACCGCGATCTCAAGCCGGCCAACATCCTGGTCGATGCCGACGGCCGCGTCAGGCTGCTCGACTTCGGCATCGCCAAGCTGCTCAATCAGGACGCCGCGGTGCTCACTCGCACAGCCTCCGTCCTCTTGACGCCGGCTTATTCCGCACCAGAACAGATCTCCGGCGGCCCGATCACAACGGCTGCCGATGTCTACGCACTGGGTCTGCTGCTATTCGAGCTGCTCGCGGGCTGCCGCCCTTGGCCGGACACCGGCTCGTCCCTTGCTCAGACATTGCGCGCTATCGTGGAAAAGCCGGTCCCCGCGCTCAGCGCGGTTGCTGCCGCCAATCCTGACGCCCCTCTTCCTTCCCACGCCTTGCGCGGAGATCTCGATGGCGTAGTTGCCAAGGCGTTGCGCCGGGAGCCGGCTCAGCGATACGCCACGGTCGATGCGCTCAAGCTCGACATTGGGCGCGTACTTTGTGGTCAGCCGGTGACTGCACGCGAGGGCGCACGCCTATACCGCGTCGGCCATTTCCTGCGCCGCCACCGCTGGTCGCTCGCGGCAGTCGCGACGATATTCATCTCGCTCGCCGGCGGACTGGGTGCCGCTGCTTGGCAGGCGCATCGCGCCGAAGTCCAACGCGACGTTGCGCGCCGCGACCTCGCGCGCGAAGAGGCGCTGCGCTACGAGCTCACCGGCTTGTTCCGCAAGGTGCTCGCGGAGAACGGGGAGCACCCGCTCGGTGCGAAGGCCATGCTCGATGCCAGCGCGCAGCACCTGCTGAGCGCCTATCGTGAGCGGCCGAAACTCGTGGGTCCGCTCGTCATCACCCTATCGGACCTCTACGACGCGCTGGAAGACGCACAGGGGGGCGCGGCCCTGCTGGAAGGCTACCTCGTGCAGGCAGGGGCAGATGCGGATCCCGCCTCGGTCGCTGATGCGCGCCAGAAGCTGGCGAACCTCGAGCTGCTGCGCGGTAACGTCGATCGCGCGGGCAGCCTGCTCGACCAGGCACAGGCGTACTGGGCGCAGACACCCAGCCGCTATGACGAAGAGCGGCTCGAGGGACTTGCGGTCCGCGCACGGTTGCAACGCAGCCGCGGCGATCTCGGGGGCGCCATCGCGACCGAGCTGGCGGCGATCCACCAGCGAATCGCAATGTCCGGCCGCGTCCATCGCGAGACGGCTGTCCTCTACAACTCCCTTGCGATCACGCTGACCGCCGCGAACCGGCTCGACGCAGCGCTCGCCGCCTACCGCGAGACCGGCGCGATCTACCAGGCACTGGGGCTGGGCGACGGCCTCGATGCGCAGATCGTGCTGGGTAACACCGGCACCCTGGAGCTGCGCGCGGGGCATCTGCGAGAGGCGGAGCCGCTACTGAAAAACGCCTACGAGCGGGAGCGCGCCCTGGCGGGCGACTCCGCCGCTGTCGCCGCCGCCATGGGCTATTACGGCAAGCTGCTGACCATCACCAACCGTGGGGCGCAGGCGGTGGCCACTCTGCGGGAAGCCACCGCGCTGGGTGAGCGGTATGCCGGTGCGAGCAGTCCATTGGCATTGCAGAACCGGTTGTTCCTGGGCGAGGCACAGCTCGGGGCGGAGGATGCGACCAATGCGCGTGCAACGCTCGAGGCCGGATATCGTACCGCACTCGGGCAATACGGGCCGTCGCACGTGCTGACCGAGCGCACAGCCCTGGCATTGGCGCGTGTCGATCTGGCGCAGGGGCACGTGGATGCGGCCCGAACCCAGCTGCTCCAAACGGTGGTGGTACTGCGACAACTCGGTCCCCCGGCCGAAGCCAACCTCAGCGAGGCGCTCGTCGTGCTGGGCGAAACGGAACTGACTCGAGGCCAACCGCAGCAAGCGCGCGCGCCGCTCGCGGAGGCGGTCATGCTGCGCGAGAAAAACGGATCTCAGAGCTGGGACCTGGCCGAAGCGCGCGAGCGACTGGGGGAGGCGCTCGCGGCCCTGGGGGACAGCGGCGCCCGAGCATTACTCCAACAGGCTGCGAGCACCCTCGAGACGCAGCTCGGCGCGAATCACCCGCAGACGCTGCGTGCGCGGCGCGCACTGCTTGCCATGGGCACCTAGACCGGCCGGCTCAATTCCCGGAACAGCCAGGCGCGCGCCTTCAGCCAGTCGCGCTGCACGGTGCGCAGCGACACACCGAGTGCCGCGGCAGTGTCCTCTTCACCGTATCCGGCAAAGAAGCGGCATTCCACAATCTCGGCCAGCCGCGGCGTGGCGCGCGCCAAGTGTTGCAGGGCTTCATTCAAAGAAAGCAAGCCCTCGTCCGTCTCGATGGCCAGATCGACCGCTTGAGAGAGTGTCACATGGTGAGCGCCGCCGCCGCGCTTCTCGGCGAGGCGCTCCGCGGCGTGGTTGATGAGTGCGTGACGCATCGCCAGGGCCGCTGCCCGCAGGAAGTGAGCCTCGTCGGCATAGCCACGCGAGCCGCGCATGCGCAGATAGGCCTCGTGCGCGAGCTCGGTCGTCTGCAGGGTGACGGCCCCGATACGGTTGCGCTCCCGCCGCGCGATGCGCTTGACCTGCCGATAGAAGGGTGGAAGGAGCTCGGCGGCTGTGCGCCGCACCTCCGGTGGCGCGCCACAGTCCGCCAGCGCCTCACTACCGGCATCACCACCGCCCTCGGCAGTGTCCCCGCTCATGCTCCTCATTCTAGCGCCGATCCGATGGCGGGTTCGGGGCGGATTTCCGGTTCTCTTGAGAGGTAGCCAGCCCCTTCACTCCCTTGGAGACCCTGCTCATGAAACCGACCTTCTCCACCCTCTACGCCGGCATCGCCTGCGCATCATCCTTGCTGTGCCTCGGGCCGGCCGGCGCGCAGGGCACCCTGCCCTCGCAGCTGGACCAGCTGAGCGGCTTCCTCGGCGACGGGACCTGCACCGGCAATTTCGTGGCGCCGGGGATGTCGCCGCACGCGACGAGCGGGAAGTTCCACGGCGAGAAGACGCTCGGCGATCACTGGGTCGTCGTCCGGTACGACGAGGACACGACCTCGTCGAACTCGAGGCCCTATCACGTCGCCCAGTACTTCGGCTACGACGCAAAGGCCGGGCACTTCGTCGACGTACTCCTCGACAACTCCGGTGGGAGCTATGGCGCGGGCACCAGCAGCGGCTGGCGTGGTGATGCCATCACTTTCCAGAACACCGACTTCACGAGCGGCCGCCACCCGCTGTTTCGCGATGTGTTCACGCGACGCGGCGGGGAAGTCGTGTCGCATACCGGGTACGGGCGCGACAAGAACGGCAAGTGGATCAAAACCGACCACGAAACCTGCAATAGGACGTAATGACGTCCGCCTCGCGCACCACAGCGTGACCATCGCGACTGTCCTGACAGGAGCCTCCCGGTGAGCAGCGTCATGTCAGCCCGTACGGATGAGCACCGCTACTTCCTGGTAGCGGCCGTCCTCCTTACGGTCCTCGTGATCTCGGCGTTCGGGTTCGAGTACCGGGATCTCATCCACCCCAGCCAGTTCACCGCGTTGGTTCAGGTGCATGGCCTCGTCATGTTCACTTGGGTCGGACTCTTCCTCGCCCAGGTCGCGCTCATCGTGGCACATCGACCGCTGTGGCATCGCCGGCTCGGGGTGATCGGAGCGGGGGTCGCCTTTCTTGTAGTGGCTCTCGGGGTTCCGACGGCGATCGCCGCCTGCCGCCTGGGCGGCGATCACCTGCCGCCCGGAGCCACGCCGGTCCGCTTCCTGGCGTCCGCGTTCGCGGAACTCGCCGCGTTCGCGCTGCTCGCGGGAAGCGGACTGGCATTGCGCCGGCATCCGGGCTTTCACAAGCGACTGATGTTACTCTCCAACATGCCGCCGCTCTTTGCGGCCATCGTTCGCTTGGTCTTCTTCCTCCATCTGGACGTCGGCGCCATGACGCTGCGGAATCTCATCCTGCTCGCATTCATCGTCATCGACACCCTGCGCACCCGTCGGCTGCATCCGGCGCTCGTGAGCGGCGCAGCATGTTTGATCGCCGCGGATGCTGGAGCCGGCGCGCTCGCTCACGCGGCAGTGTGGGCAGGCATCGTCCGAACGCTGATCGGCTGAGCAGCGATCTCCGTCAAGTCGCGAATATCTGGCCACTTACCTGATCACCCGCCGCCGACCCGCCTGTTCGGCTGTTCGGCTGTTCGGCTGTTTCAGCGCGAGAATTCCCTTCGAGGACGCGGACCGAGCGCATCAGCCGCTACGTAGGCGAGCATCAATTCTGCGCACGGCCTCATCCGCATCGATCGTCCGTGCGTTTCCGATCTCGAGCCCGTCAAACCGATTCGCACTCTCGGCTTCCCACGCCAGATCGGGACGGACCCAACGGAATTCTCTGCTTTCGTTCGGAAATTGCAGGGCGGCCAGATCCACCCTGAGCTTTCTCGACTCCGGGTCGTAATCGCCCGCATTCGGGTTAAATGGGGCCGCGCCAGGTTTTTTCGATTCCTGCAGATCTTTCATCTCCTGTCCGCGAGCTTTCCGTCAAACTGCTAATGCGAAGGCGCCTGCAGCGGATCGATCAACTTCAATGCGGCGAACCGCCGGAAATCCTTGTCGGTGGAGCATAGCGTCGCTCCCTGCTCGAGGGCTACCGCAGCGAGGGCGGCATCGCTGACGAGAGGCCCGCTGACCTTGGCCTCACCCACCTGCTCGCAGAATAGCGGCCAGAATCGTTCACCGTACCCGACCGCGATGACGTTCGGATGTTCCAGCCACTGTCGGGCGATGGCGCATGCAGTTTCACTCGTGAGAGGCTTGTTCACGGCGCGAGGGTTCGTCGCGATCCGCACGAATGCAAGAATGCTCTGCCACGGGAGGGCGACGGTTTCCTCCGCGTCATTGAGGGCGCTCTCGAGCCAGGCTCGACACGCCGCGTGGTGCGGAGAATCGGCGTTGTAGGCATACAGGAGGACGTTCGCATCCAGGAGCTTCACCGGTGCTCTTCTCCTTCGGTTTCCTCCAACAGAGTACTGATGCGATCGTAGGAGCGCCCGGGGATCGGCGGACCCAGATGCACGGGCTCTACTCGGAACGGCCGGACGGCTTGCGCAGCTCGCCGCCGGGCGAGCCCTGCTCGTAGGTACTCGTTAACGACAGTCTTGAAAGGCCGGCCTGTGCGTCGGGACTCGGCCTGAAGCCGCGCGGCAATATCCTCGTCCAAAGTCAGGGTTGTTCGCATAGCATCAAGATGCTATCATGAGAGCATCATGATGTCCAGCCGCTGCCAGGCATCCTGCTGCTCGTCGGCCTTGGCCGTGCGATGGAAGAACTCGAGGCTCCCGGCGTCGGGCTCAATGATCCCGAGGCTGCGCTCGGTGGCCTTGTTCTGCTTCTGCAGCTCCTCGCGGCTGCCACAACTTCACCTTGCTCTCATCGGAGAGCTTGGCGCCGCATTGTCGCCAGCAGGAGGGGACATCGCCGCGCCGCGCTGCCCCCTGAATGATGGCTGAGAGACGACCCCGGCATTATGAGCCGCGACTGCGGGGTCAAGGCTTCAGCCAGTTCTCCACGGAAAGGCCCGGGACGCGGCGGAACTCGCGCTCATTGTTCGTCACCACCGTCGCGGCGATGTGGCGTGCGTGTGATGCGATGAGCATGTCGTAGGGGCCGATCGGCTTTCCCTTGGACAGCAGGGCGGTCTTGATCTCGGCGAAATCCTTGGCCGCACCGGACGGTAGGTCCTCCAATTCGAACAGGCCGAGCAGATCCTCGAGGGCCGCCTCGTTCTCCTTACGGAACTCGCCGTTCGCCGCCCCGAATCTCAGCTCAGACACGGTGATCGCTGATAGCCGAAGCTCTCCCGGCGAGCGGCCCGACATACGCCGAGCAATGCGCTCGTATCCCGGCTTGCGGTGGACGAGGTGGATCATGATGTCCGTATCGAACATCCAGATCATCGCCAGTGCCTGATCTGATCCTCCGGTTGCTGCCGCTCAAGCGAGCCCTTGAAGCGACCGACCACAGCCATGATCTGCTCATAGGTCACGTGCGTGGGCAATAGCAGGACACCGGCACCTACGCGCTTGATCTGTACCTCTTCACCCGCGAACCTGAATTCCTTGGGCAAGCGCACGGCCTGGCTGTTGCCATGCTTGAATACCTTGGCTGTCTTCATCGAGTGCCAGTCCTCCGCGAATAGATACGTAAAGTATATACGTGCGCGTCGTTAGGGTCGAGCCACCCAAAAATTCCGCCGAGCGAGCACGGCAGCCAAAATGTCGTGCTCGAAAGATAAGAGCACAACTCTTTGATTTCATTGGTGGAAAGGGAGGGACTCGAACCCAGCCTCGTAAATTCAGATACTTGGCACCCCGCTGCCGTGCGACGTGTCCGTTTGTGGCCCTTTGAAATACAAACGCTTACATCAGCCGCTACGCAGGCGAGCATCAATTCTGCGCAGAGCCTCGTCCGCATCGATCGTCAGTGCGTTTCCGGTCTCGAGCTCGTCAAGCCGATTCGCTATCTCGGCTTCCCACGCCCGCTGTGCGTCGGCACCGGGCGGTCCGTCTAGGCTGGCGAGCAGGTCATGCGCGAGTGCCGCGCGCTCGCTCTCGGGAAGCTCGAGTGCTAGGTCGACGGCACGCTTCAAGGTCGCTGATGACATGGAGTTATCGGGAACGTACTTGGTCTGACACCGCTGAAGCCACTACACCGCGCGACGCAACCACCCTCCATGCGACGGGCCGGATTCGATCCCACGGAAGGGCCAGCAAGCTGCTGAAATCAAGATACCGAGGAATCCCGGCTCGCGGAAGGCGGCTGCCGTAGGAAGCCGACCCGTTTACTGCACCGACAGTCTGCACCCGAATGCAACGGAATGCACCGCGATGGGTTTCATTCGCCATACCGGTGCGCCGAGCCAACCGCGGCTGCAGGGAGAACTCTTAAGCTTCGGACATCCGGCAGACACGTCCCCTAAGCGGTCCGCCGCAGTGGCGGCTTTGCGGCGAGATGATTTGGCGCGTACCGCGCTTCCGGTCTCACGATAATTGATGCGTGTCAGCTCTCCAAGAAGGCCTCACGCCCGAATGGCGAATGGGTCATGGTCATGTTCGTCGCGACGCTGCGAATTCCCGTCGCCGCGCTCAGGCGCCTTCCCAATCGATGGCCGCGACGCGCGGCAGGATCGCGCCCCAGCCGATGGCGCCGGCCAAGCCAGCCACCAGCTGCCCGGGCACGTAGGTCCAGAAGAAGGCGGACGTCAGCACGCCCAATTCCGTCGCTGACAGATTGAGGTCGCGCTTGATCAGCGGCGCCGCGGTGGCCAGGTTGCCGCGATCGATATAGTTGATGAACAGTGCCAGGCCCAGCATGGCGACGAGCGGCCAGCGCGGCACCGTGCGCAGGCGTCCACCGGCTGCCGCTTCTGTGATGCTCATCGACCGCCCCGCCTGTGCCGCATATTCTTGGAGTTTATGCGACATCCCCCCAGATGGCCCCGTGATTGGAGTGCAAAACCAGCGGCTTTCTGAGGCCCGACGTAGCCCAGGATGCCACACACGATCCCGCCGACGTAGGGACGCGTGGTCAATCGCCCCAAGAGACAGGGACATCGAAGACGAATGATACGTTTGCATCAGTCGCCGGGCGACCAAACCCCGCCTGTCATGATGACCGCTATCCGGCATCACAAAGCGCTGTCGAGCAGTTGTTTCTGCTCGTCAGTCTCCGGCAGTTGCTCGGTGAATAGTTCTTGAGTTGGATCGACCTTTACCCACAACGCGATTCCCGCGCGGAGCAGCACCAGCATCGGCATGAACGGCAGTTCGTAACCGCTGTCTCGGCGTGTTCACCCGGGCCGACGGCGCTTTCGCCCCCATCTTCCCGAGGTCGGCACGACGAAGCCTCATCCAGTGCCAGGTGCGAACGACGCGAGGCGATGAGCACTGCTGGAGCCAGTCATCAGGCGCAAGCCTGCCGCGTGGCTCGACGGCAATGGCGGCCCCTCTTCAGGGCCGCCTTCTCAATTGCTCCGCGTTGCCGCCTAGTGTCCTGCCGGCGTGTAGGTCAACTCGGCGTCGTAAGCGTCCACGTGCGACGTCGTATGCTTCACCACTTCGTCCAATGTTTTGCGGAGTTGTTGCGCCTTCTTCGCGCCGTAGACGTTCTTCATCATCGTCCAGAGCGGCGGGTTGATCTTCCTGCCCAAATCCGCCCAGCTCGCGTGCGGCATTACCAGAATGAAGTCCGGGGCGTCCGAGCCCCCGTCGGCGACTTCAAGCATCATCGAGTGGCCCGGTCTGCCGGACTTCTCAATTGCGGCGTAAATCATCTTTACGGATGACTGGAACTTCTCGTAAGCACCAGGCGCGTCCGTAAGCGTGAACGTCTCCACCTCGATGAGGCCGGCGGCCGGGCTGGTGTCCGACGGCATATTGCTCATGTCCGGATCCAGCGTCATGAACGCGCTGCTCTCGCTCTTTAAATGCGGGTTGACAGCCGTGTCTAACACCGAATCGCAGGGTTTAGCCGCCACGTGCAGCGCATCGAAATCGGCCCAGGTGAGGAAGTCGGAGACGTAGGAGTAGGAGTATGTGTTGCCGGTCTCGTGCGCCAGCGCCGTCCACTTGTACTTGAAGCCATGGTCGTGCAGGCATTTATTGTAAGTCTTGGTGCCCGCCTCATAGGCCTGCTGCTGGGCAGGCGCGACCACGTCGGTGTAATCCCGTGCGACCTTTTCCTGAGTCATTCCTGCGGCCTGCGCGCCGGTGATACAGGAAAGCGCGGCGAGCAGCGTCAGCTGCTGTACAAAACGTTTCATGCAAATTCCCCTTTAATTGTGCCTTGACTGTTTGTTAGAACGAATCCCGGCTCGTTTCTCGTTGGTTGCCGTGGGAAGTGCTTCCGGTGCTTGACGGCTGCGCGCGATCATGCGCGCGAGCCTGGAATTTGACAAGCGCCGCTTTCTGAAGCAGCATTCGCCGTCCCGGATCCCTGTGAGGGTGCTGGCGCCTCGGGATCGCGGAAGACCCCGAAAAATAAGGCAGATTTGCGTTGGCTGCCTGTATGTTCGTTTCAAACAGCCCAACCCGTGTCCGGCGTGTCTGTTGCGGTCTACCTGCCGCCGACCTACCTAGTTTCCAAGTCCGGATGTTTCGCCTACAGACATCATTGGACGAGTTGCGTGACCCGGACTCGACCAGGTTCCATGACCGCGAAGCGGCTATACAAGCTCTCCATCCGCTCGGCAAGGAGTTTCACGACCTCGTCGGTGAGCGTTGAGCGGGCGGTCGAGGGATAGCGGATGAGGATCACGAGTTGTCCAAAATCCTTGTCTTCCGTAAGCAGCAATCGACGCTCGGCTGCGGCAAGCTTGATGACCTGCTCGTCCTCGGCACCCGGCATCCGCTCCGTGATTGAAATTACATCGTGCCCGGCGCTGCGCACGGCGCTGACGACCGCGAAATCGCAGCTTTCGTCAGCGACCAGACGCATCGTGCTGGGCTTCGATTGCGCGGAATCAAACGGCGGCGGTCAACAGAACTTCTTCGTGAGCTAGTGAGTCCGCGGCGTACAAGAGTGCCGCCTGAATGTCAGCTACGGCGAGCCTGGGGTAAGCCGGTAGAAGCGCTTTTTCATCCGCGCCTTCGGCGAGCTTGCGAACGATCAACTCCACCGGAATCCGCGTTCCGCGAATTACCGGCTTGCCCAACATGATCTTGGCGTTGATCTCGATGCGGTCGTGAACGGCCATGGACGCTGATCTCCCGGCGGCATAAGCACCTCAATGACCCCTGTACGGTAGCACTTCCGGCTGTTTCGCTGTTCAGGCGCAAAGAATCCGTCGAACACACAAATGCCGGGCTCGAAAGGCCAGCGCATAAATCGTTGATTACATTGGTGGAAAGGGAGGGACTCGAACCCTCGACCCCGGCATTATGAGCATGCTGCTCCGCTCAAGATAGGCCTAAAATTCAATAACTTGCCACAGGCCGCCCGTTGCGATTGGCACGACGAAGCACAACCGAGCACGACCGATTCTCCGAGTAGGCGAGGACGTCGCCGCCCTCGCCCCTCACAGACCCGAACGAGCGCGATTCGCGCATTCGGTTCTTCATAGGTAAGCACTCCGGCACCCCCGTTCTTCCGACGTTGAGCTAATGGCTCGATGCTCTGGCAGCGGCAATCGGCCGCATTGCGAGGGCATGACGATGAGCGAAGAGACGCGAGGGGAGCTGACGCTGGGGCAGCAGCGCTTCATGGAGCGGATGCAGGAGGCCCAGAACGAGGGCGTGTCGCTGCCGGATTACTACCGGGCGCACGGCCTGAGCATGGCGATGCTGTACAAGGTGCGGCGCCAACTGGTGCAGAAGGGGATCGTGCCGCCGACGAGGCAGCAGGAGCAGATGGTGAGCGCTCCGGACAAGTTCGTGCAGGTGCGAGTGCAGGAGTCCCTCGGAGGAGCGGAGCTGGCGGTCCGCGGTGCGGTATGCCGGCTGCGCCATCCGAACGGGTGGCTGATCGAGTGCGGGATGTGGCCGGAGCCGCAGTGGCTGTTGCAGCTGATGGGAGAGCGGCCATGATGCGCCCGTACGGAGAGGGACTGAAGGTCTACCTGTATCGCGAGCCGGTCGACATGAGGAAGTGGCGCAACGGCCTTGCCGCCCTGGCACAGGAGGTGATGAAGGTCGACCCATTCTCGGGCGCGCTGCTGATCTTCGTGGGCAAGTACTACAACGCCGTGAAGATCCTCTACTGGCACCGCAACGGATTTGCGGTTTGGCACAAGGTGATCGAGGGCCGGGAGAAGTTCTGCTGGCCGAGGCTCATGGAGCAGGAGGTGGTGACGCTGACTGCCGAGGAGCTCGAGTGGCTGCTCGATGGATACGACATCTTCAGGCAGCCGCACAAGATGCTGCGATTCAAGCACGCGGCGTGAGAGTTAGATGTTGTAATGTGCGGCAGGCACGGTATAATTTCATTCCGTGCCTGCCCCACCGCGCGCCCACCCACTCCTCGATCAGAACGCCGAGCTTGCGGCGCGATTGAAGCTCTCCGAGGAGTCCCTTCGGCAGCTCAGAGAAGCTCACGAGCAACTTCAAGTTCAGCACCACCAGGCCCTCGAGCGCAAGGGGCTGCTCGAAGAGGAGGTGCGGTGGCTGAAGGGCCAGCTCTACGGCCGCTCCTCCGAGCGTCTCACCGACTCTGGCGCCTTGGCCGATCAGAAGATGCTGTTCAACGAGGCCGAGGTGCTCGCCGCTATCGAGGCGGCAGAGGCAGCCGATGAGCAGCGCACCACGATCATCGCCGCCCATGAGCGCAAGGCGCGCCCACACAGTGGCGGCCGCGAGCCGATCCCAGCACATCTGCCGCGCAAGGAGATCACGCACGATCCGCCAGCGCACGAGAAGTGGTGCACGCACGAGCACGAGGGAGTGTGCTGGGCGAGAGAGCGCATCGGGGAGGAGGTCAGCGAGCGCTATCACTTCGAGCCCGCAAAGGTGTGGGTCGAGCGGCACGTGTACCCGAAGTACGCCTGCGGGCACTGCCACCAGGGCGTGACGGTCGCCGCGGCGGTGAAGAACATCCTGCCGAAGTCCAACGCCAGCGCCTCGCTCTTGGCGCACGTCGTGACTTCCAAGTTCGAAGACGGGCTGCCGATCTTCCGGATCTGCCGGCAGCTCGAGCGCCAGGAGGTGCGACTGAGCCCGGGGACCATGGGCACCTGGGTCAACACGGTCGGCTCCGAGGCGGTGGTGCCGCTAATCAACCTGATGAATGATGATCTGCTCGCCGAGCCCCTCGTGCAGATGGACGAGACGTACCTGCAGGTGTTGCAGTCCGAGAAGGCACCGAGCTCGGAGCACTACATGGTGGTGCGCGCCGCCGGCCCTCCCGGCAGGCGGATCGTGCTCTTCACGTACGTTCCCTCGCGCACCGCAGCGGCGCTGAAGGAACTGCTGACCAGTTCCGAGGGACCGTTCCGCGGCAAGCTCCTGACCGATGGGCTCGAGCTTTACGACATCGTGACCGAGTCGTTGGGTCTCCAACACTTTGGATGCCTGCAGCACTGCCGGACGTACTATCACAAGGCGCTGAAGGTCACCGAGCTCCCCTCCGGGCGCGCCCTCGCCAAAGTGGCGATGGAGGATTATCTCGGCAAGGTGTTCAAGACCGAGCGGGAGATCAAGGAACTGCGTGAGGAGCGCGAGCGCACCAGCGGCACCTTGGAACCCGATGAGGTGCTAAAGCTCCGCCGGCAAAAATCCGCGCCGGTCCTCGCAGCGTTCAAGAGCTGGGTCGAGGACCTCCTGCCTGGCGTGCCCCCGCAGAGCGCCCTCGGCAAGGCGCTCGCCTACACCACCAAGCAGTGGCCGAAACTGGTGCGCTACCTCGAGCACCCGGACGTGCCTGCTCATAACAACTATATCGAGAACATCATCCGCCCCTTCAGCCAGGGGCGGCGCGTTTGGCTCTTCGCGAACAACCCGTTCGGTGCCAGGGCGAGCGCCAACCTCTACTCCCTCGTTGCCACCGCTCGCGCCAATGGCCTTGAGCCCAGTGCGTACCTGAACTTCCTGTTCGAAAATCTCCCCGCCGCCGAGACCGTTGAGGCCCTCGAAGCGCTGCTTCCCTGGAACGCTCGCAGCTCCCTGCCGCCCGCCCGCCGAGCCGCCTGAGCCAAGCCCGTCTGCGATCCCCCGCGGCCCCTACGCCGGCGCGCTGTCGCGCGCAAGAACGGGGATGCCGGAGGGCTTACCTTCATAGCACAGCTTGGCCCACATCAGACGTAGCGATGGACGATCCGGGGTGCAGGTAGCGGGTAGGTCTGAACCAGCCGCAGGAACTGCTCCCACGTGACGTAGCTCTTCCACGAACGCCGCGACAACCATTTGCGCCACAGTCGCCGGGTCTGATGGACCAGGGCGGCAAGGCGCCGATAATTGCCAGTGATGCCGAAGTAGGCGAAATGCCCCTCCAGCATCCGGCTGAGCCGACGTTGTTGCTCGGCGAGTGGCCAGGACCGCATGTAGCGGCACTGCCGGTTGATCGCCTTGAGCGTACGAGCCAAGCGATCCTTGGCGGTACGCTGCCACATAGTCGCCTTCCCGCGCCGCGTCTTGCCCCACAGTTGGACGAAGCCGAGGAACGAGAAGTTCGTGGGCAACATGCTTTCCGCACCCACCCGCTCGGCAGGCGGCCGGAAGTCGATCAGCCGGGTCTTCTCGGGATGCAGTTGCAGCCCGAATCTCCCCAGCCGCTTCCCCAGTACCTCATGGACCCGCTCGGCATCCTCCTTGGACGCGAACAGCATGACGAAGTCATCGCAGTAGCGGACCAGGGAACTGGCACCCCGTAGGCGCGATTGCACCTGCGTGGCGAACCACTCATCGAGCACATGATGCAGGAACACGTTGGAAAGCATCGGCGAGATTACCCCCCGAACGCAAAAGGTAACTTTCAGTTCGACCGTCTCGTTGACGGGTGGCGGAACATGCCGTTGCTTGACTTTAGACGTAAACGGTAATACATATATGACATATGTCAAGAGCCACTGCCGCCGAAAAGGCCGAGCGATTGAACGCTGCGCACCGCCTCGTCGCCCGCGGGTTGAGCGTGCCGGATGCGGTGCAGACCCTGATCCGCGAGTTCGATCTATCGCAGCGTCAAGCATATCGGTACGTGCAGGAGGCCCAGGCGATTGGCCATCCGGTGCCGGAGATCGAGTCGTCGATCCCGGTGACGTTCAAGATCCCTGCGAACGTTGTTCGCGACCTGCGAACATACGCAGCCTCGAGCGGACTGACGCTGGGGCAGATTGTCACCCGCGCGATCACGGCCTTCCTCGTCGCCGTGGGCAGGCATGGCTGAGCGCCAAAGACGCGCAAGCCACTACGAGGTTCGCCTCGACTACTTCTTCGATCGGCGCCTGCAGAGCAAGCTCGCCCAGGCGTACGAGCTTCTCGTCTCAGACCGCGTGCGAGTCGCTGGTGAGCGAAGCCGCGTAACGGAGGTGATCGATGACAGCAGCAGCGATCTACGCTCGCGTATCTTCGGACAAACAGCGGGAGGAACACACGATCGCGAGCCAGACGGCGGCACTGATCGAGTTTGCGAAGACGCGGAGCTTCCAGGTACCCGACGCCTGGGTGTTCGAGGACGAAGGCTATAGCGGCGCGAGCCTTGTGCGTCCTGGTCTCGAGCGTATCCGTGACCTTGCCGCCGAAGGCCAGATCCAGGCGGTGCTCGTCTACGGACCCGACCGCCTGAGCCGCAAGTACGCGTATCAGGTTCTGCTGATCGAGGAGTTCGCGCGTCATGGGGTTGAGACCGTGTTCCTCAACGCACCGGCGAACGCCACACCGGAGGATCAACTGCTCGTACAGTTCCAGGGCATGATCGCCGAGTACGAACGCGCGCAGATTCTCGAGCGTTCCCGCCGCGGCAAGCGACACCGTGCGCGCCAGGGCCAGGTGAGCGTTCTGAGCGGCGCCCCGTATGGTTACCGCTATGTCCGCAAGGGCGAGGATAGCCCTGCATTTTACGAGGTTTTCGACGCCGAGGCGGATATCGTGCGACGGGTCTACGAGCGCTACAGCATTGACGGCCTGAGCATCGGCGCGATTGTCCGCGAACTCAACGATGATGGGATACCAACCCGCAAGCGACTGTCGCGTTGGGAGCGCTCGACGGTGTGGGCGATCCTGCGCAACCCCGCGTACATCGGCACCGCGTGCTTTGGCAAAACTCGCACGGCACCGCGTCAACGCATCACGCGTCCGATCCGCCAACGTGGCCGCGTTGGATCGCGCGACAGCGCACATCACGAGCGGCCGCGGGCCGACTGGATCACCATCCCGGTTCCCGCACTCGTGACCGAAGAGAGCTTCGAGCGCGCGCAAGAACTGCTCGAGCAGAACAAGATCCTCTCGCGGCGCCGGACCATCACCCCAAGTATCGTGCAGGGCCTCGTATCGTGCAGCAAGTGCGGCTACGCGCTGTCGCGCACCTCGACCCGCTCGAGTGCCCGCAACATCCACTACTACCGATGCATCGGCTCTGATCAGTGGCGAGGACTCGCGAGTCCCGTGTGCGACAACCGTCCGGTCCGACAGGACCTGCTCGATCAGGTCGTGTGGACCGAAGTCGTGCGTCTGCTCGAGGATCCGAGCTTGATCCAGCAGGAGCTCGACCGTCGGCTCGCAGCCGCGCGCACCGCCGACCCTGCGCAGCAGCGCGAGAAAGCGCTGCAGCGCGACTTGGCGCGCGTGCGCAAGAGCATGGAGCGGATGCTCACTGCCTATCAGGAAGACCTGTTGTCGATTGACGAGCTGCGTCGACGCATTCCAGATCTGCGCCAGCGAGAGCAGGTGATGCAGGCCGAGTTGCAGGCGATCGTTGACCAGGTCAATGACCGTGCCGCCTACCTGCGCCTCGCAGAGACCCTGACGGCGTTCCTCGAGCGCCTGCGCGTCTCGGCGGGTACCATCGAAGTGCTGGAGCGTCAGCGAATCGTTCGACTGCTCGTCAAGGATGTTCTCGTCGGTGATCAGACCATCACGATCCGCCATTCGATCCCGGTCCCGCCGGCACCTTCGCCTCCGGGCGGTGGGCCCGCGGGTGAAACTTACCTTTTGCGTTCGGGGGGTAATCACTCCGCCTTGAGGCGTACCACTGCCCGGATAGGACAGCTGTCCCTGCTCCAGCACGCCCGCTTTCAGCCACTTGTCGATCATCCTTCTTACCACACCATCCGTGACTCGTCTGGCGAGCAACTCGCGCAGCTTGGCGTGATCGATGCTGTCGAAGTACTTTCGCACGTCCACTTCCAACACCCATCGAGCTCTCTGAACCAGGATTCCGCGACGGATGACTTCGAGCGCTTGGTGCGCATTGCGACCGGCCCGGAAGCCGAACGAGCAGTCTCCGAAGTCCTGCTCATAGATCGGCTCCAGCAGCAGCACAATGGCCCGCTGCGCCACCTTGTCCTCGAAAGACGGAATGCCGAGTGCACGCTGCCCACCGTCCGGCTTGTCTATGTAGTGACGCCGAACCGGCGGTGCACGATATCGACCCGATTTGAGCCGGTCGAGCAGACTTCGCAGGTTCTGCTCCAAGTCGGCCGCATAGTCCTGCGCCGTCTGACCGTCGGCTCCCACCGCGCCGTCCTTGCGCGTGCACTCGTAGGCGTACCTCAACCACTCGGCATCGAGGTATTGGTTCAGAGATGTGAACGCCATCGCTGGGCTCTTCGGAGCCAGCTCGGCTATCCGCTTCTGTTTCGTTGACACCCTCTCAGGCTTCAAAGCGCCCTCGGTGTTTCTCAAAAGCGATTCTGTACCACGGTGCCCCGCTTCCCTCGACCGGGTCCGTGCGAGCCACGTTCCCCGGCGTTCTCGGTACTATCAGGGCACTACGACTTCCTGTGCCGAACACGGAGATGCTAATTGATTCGCCTCTCCGTCCCAACCGACCCTCTCCTGAAGTTCGCTCCCTTGCGGCGGAGAGCACCGCAGGGCCTGGTCCCGCTCAAGCCCGGTACCGCTGGCTATTCCTCGGTTGGTCGCACACAGGATCTCCCAGGTTCCTGGAGAATCCCTCCCGTACCTTTGCCCCGCTCTAGGATCCCGGCCAGTTCGTCGGGCCTCACCATACCGCCCAAACGATGCAGCCCCCACCTTGCGGACAGTGAAGGCACTGACATTACGGATATGTCGGGACTCAATCACGCAGCTTCGGTACCCGCTGCCTACGCTTCAAACAGTGCGTTGCCGCACCGTGAGCTCGAAGAGAAAGTCGGCCGGGAAGCGCTCGCGGTCAAGGCGTAGGGGTAAAGTCGCGGTCAGGGCTGTGTCCCCAAGAGAGGGATCAGGGGTGGACCACTCTCGACGATGGCGATGGCGATGGCGATGATGATGATGATGGGTAGTAAGAGTGCCACTTATACTCAAGTGGTGCTATTATTACCCGCATGAAAAGCCGCGATCTTGGGACCGCACTGAAGACCTTCCGCGAAAAGGGCGGCACGCTCCGCACTCGAGACCTGGTCGCGCTCGGGGTGCATACCGATGCGCTCTATGCCCTGCGAGATGGTGGCCAAATCGTCGAACTCGGCCGTGGCCTCTATCGTCTGGCCGAAGCCGGGGAAGCCGAGTATCCCGACCTCGCGGTGGTAGCGGCACGAGCTCCCAACACGGCGGTCTGCCTGATCAGTGCACTCTCGTACCACGGCATCACGACCCAGATCCCATCTTCCGTGCACATTGCCGTACCGCGAGGCAGCTACCACCGCATCAAGCTGTCAATACCCGTCACCGTATATCGCTTCGACCCAAAGACCTTCTCTGAGGGGCTGGAAACGCATCGCATCGGTGGCATGCCCCTCAAAATCTACAGCGCCGCGCGCACCGTGGTGGACTGCTTCAAGTTCAGGAACAAGCTGGGTGTGGATGTCGCCCTCGAAGCACTGCGCCTAGCGCGACAGCGAAAGCGCGTCCAGAACCGTGAACTACTGCAATACGCACGCCTGCTTCGTGTCGAAAAACCCATGTCACCTTACCTACAGGCCATCGAATGAACACAAAGGAAGTGAAGAATGTCGTGGCCTCCGTGCTCGCGAGGCTGCGCAACACATCAAAGTCGAATGGCGTACCGTTTCAGCAGGTCCTCCAACAGTATGCAATGGAGCGTTTCCTGTACCGCGTCTCGAAGTCGCGGCACGCGCAAAGTGTCATTCTTAAAGGCGCTCTGCTACTGAAGACCATTGGTATTCCCAACGCGCGCCCCACTATGGATATCGACATGCTGCGCAAGGGAAAAGCCGACGAGGCAAGCCTGGTTGCACTAATCAAGGACTGTGCGACTCTCGAGGTGGAGGCCGACGGCCTGACCTTCCTCGATAATACTGTGGCCGCCGAGGAAATCACGAAGGATTCGGAATACAAAGGCACGCGAATCCTCATGGACGCGCGCATGGACAACGTGCGCCTCAGACTTCAGATCGACTTCGGCGTAGGTGACGTCATCGTGCCCGGCCCAAAAATGATCGAATACCCGGTCTTCTTGGGTGGAGACATGATCCAACTACTCGCCTATCCGGTCGAATCCGCAGTCGCTGAGAAGCTCCAAGCCATGGTAGCGCTCGGAAGCGCTAACAGCCGCATGAAGGACTTCTATGACGTGTGGATCTGCTCGAAACACCTTGATTTCAACGCAGGCACGCTTCTCAAGGCCATCAGCGCGACGTTCAAGAATCGAGAAACATCAGTCCCGGCGCAAGAGTTTGAGGCCCTGACGGCAACCTTCGCTGGAACGCATCGCGTTCAGTGGAACGCTTTCGTAAGAAAGATGGGCGAGGACGAGCTCATCGATGGGTTCGGTAAGATCATCGAGGATATTAAGACCTTCGCAATGCCGGCGTTCCGATCACTTGCCAGCGGAGAAAAAATCGCGCAGCAGTGGAAGGCCGGCAACGGCTGGGTCATCTCATGATCTGGTGGTCTTTTGCCCGGTCGTTTCGTCGAGAAGGATCGCGTGGGTAGAGCCCGGGGGGCGGTTTCGCCCGAATTTTCGGCGAAACGCCCTCTACCTGATCCCCGCGCGCTGCTGGCAAACTGGTGGAAAGGGAGGGACTCGAACCCTCGACCCCGGCATTATGAGGACAATTCCCGGCAAGAAAGGCTCATAAATTCAGATACTTGGCGGCCGGCATCCCGCCGACATGTCCGTTTGTGGCCCTTTGAATACAGTCCCTTACGCAACGCGTCCGCGAACTTTCCGTCAACCTGCCGCCATGGTCTGCTGGGTACCTTTAGTTGCGGCCGATCAGTCTTGCTAGCATAATGCAAGCATGGAAAGCGGAGCAACACTAACCATTCGCAACGTCCCCATGCACGTGGTCCGAAACCTGAAAGCGCTGGCAAAGCGGCAGGGCAAATCGATGGAGCAGCAGGTTCGCGATCTCCTCGAAGAGCACGCCGGCGACCGATCCTCGGTGCTGGAGCAGATCGAGGCTTCCTGGATCAAGCAGTCTCGCCGGCCCAGCGCCGCGGAAATCGATGAGTGGATTACGACCGGCCGAAAGTGAGAGCGGTCGTAGATACCAACGTCATCGCCTACTACGTCCTCGGTACGCCCGAGTTTGACGAAGAGGTCAGGGCGTTCTGGCACAGGGTGGAGGACACTATGGCCCCGGCCCTGTGGGAAGCCGAGCTGACCAACGTCATTTGGATGTCCGTTCGCGGTAGTGTGCTGAGTAAGGAGGATGCGCCGTCAAAATTGCGCTTGGCGGGGCGACTCGGAATTCATTCCGTCTCTGTCCGCAAGCTGTGGCAAGGCGCCCTGCAGCGCGCCCTGGAATCCGGCGCTGCCGCATACGACACCGTTTTCGTGGAACTAGCTCATAGAGAGCAGCTCTCACTCGCAACCTTCGATAACAAGCTGCTCAAGACATATCCCGATATCGCCAAACGACCAAAGGATCTGGTGTAACCATCGTCGATGGCAAGTGCGGACGGCCACCACAGCTCCTTGGGGACTTGATGAGCGACGTAACCGTGCAGCGCTTTCCCCGCTCTAGGACTCTGGACTTAGATTCGCCAACACATTCGCCAACGGCGTGCGCGTGCCGTATCCGTCCTCCGCCACGAGCCGCTCCAGCGTCTGTTTCGCGTCGATGCTCGGCAGGGTCTTCATCGCCGTGGCAATGAGGCTCGCGGCGGTCTCCAGTTGCATCTGAACGGACCAGCTATCGTCGCCACATTGCTCCATCGCATCGCCGTCCCGCTCTATAAGCAGCACGAGAAGCTCGAACGCCGTTGCCGGACTGCGCGGCAACACCAACGTCTCAATCGAACGCAAAATGTAATCGAGCCTTTCGCCGACCTCTTCGTGGGCTCGATGTCTAGAGTTCGCGCGGCGCGAGCCGCGCAGTGCATCGATGCGTTCCTTCAGGGATGCGCTGGTTTCAGAGAGATTGTCGCCGACGATAAATGTCCGGACCTGCTCGCCGATCGGTCCAGCATCAAATGCGAGTGAAGCAATGAAGGTCGCGAGCGTTTCCGGCGCGCGCGACGCGAGCCGAGCAATCGCGATTTCAAGATCCTGGTTGGTCTCGATTCTCACACTCACCTCCAAAGCGTGGAGTCATCAGTAGAATAGGCGCAGTACACGAGGAGCCCCTCTCTCAATCGAGTGTCCTCGTGTGGGCTACCCGCCGCCGCCCTACTCACTCCCCGTTCCGGCGCAAAAATTCCGCCAACCGAGCACGGCAGCCAAATGCCGGGCTCGCAAAGTCAGAGCGCAAGTCATTAATTTCATTGGTGGAAAGGGAGGGACTCGAACCCTCGACCCCGGCATTATGAGTGCAAATTCTACGTCTATCAACGTCCACGCTTATTATTAACATACTGATTCTCCTAGGATAGACAAGACTGTACGGGGGTGTTCAGGTATGAGGTTACCGTACTACGACCGTACTTGTACGGTAATTTTGGCTAGGCTATCCTTAGCTATTGCGACAGTCATCGGTTACTGCACGTGGCTTCGTTCGAGCTTCATAAGGTCAGCGTCTTGCGGACGCTCAAGCCCCGGCGTGAGCCTTATTGGGGATCGCCCCTGTCCCGCGGATGGCATATCGGGTTCCGAAGAGGAGAGAGAGACACTGGCAGCTGGATAGCGCGTTACCGCGCGCCCGGAGGCAAGCAGCTTTATAAGGCCCTGGGCGACGCCTCACCCACATTCACCCTGGAGGAAGCTCGGACTGAAGCACTTAAATGGTTTGGGGAAATGTCGGGCCGGACCGGCGTCGTACCTGAGTATTGTGTCGAGACTGCCTGCCGAGACTATGTGACGCATCTTCGCAAGGAGGGCGAAGACGCGAATGCGGAGGATTGCGACAAACGATTCGGGCGATCCGTCTATGGCACATCGTTCGGTCAGAAGTCAGTCGCTGGGTTACAGCGCGCCGAAATAACGAAGTGGAGGAGCGACCTCGAGCGCATGGACGGCACTAGCACGCTGGGTGCGTCGACCAAGAACCGTACATGTGCATCGGTAGTTGCCGCCCTTAACCACGCAGCAGCAAACACCAAGACTACGGGGGTTACTCACGCACACGCGGCAGAGTGGTTCAAGATCGGACTGTTGGCGGTAGAGAACAACCGTCGAGACGTTTACGTTGAGTTAGAGGACCGCAAGCGCTGGCTCGAATGTATGGGAGACGGCGACGGGCGCGATTATGTGGAGATCCACCAACTCACAGGGTGCCGTCCCGGTGACCCCCGCTATTGCCTCGTCAAGCACTTCAATCCAAAGCAGAACCATCTTCACTTCCCCAAGAGCAAAACCGGGCCGCGGGACGTCCCCTTGCACAACTCCGCCGTAACATTGTTGAAGCGCCGTGCCGCAGGCAAGAGGCCCAATGAGCTACTATTCACTAACAACGGCCGTCAATGGGTTCACTATGATTGGCACGAGCTCGTTCGACTGACAGCGATAGCGGCAAAGGTCCCCCGCGCGGAAGAGTGTGTCCTTTACACATTCCGACATTGCTGGATAACCGACGCCTTGACAGTCATGGGCCTGTCCACCCTCGAAGTGGCGCGAATTACGGGCACGAGCGTTCAGATGATCGAGAAGCACTACGGACATTTGGTCAGCAACCGTGCCCGCGAAAAAATGAACGCAATTGAGATGTGAAGACCGTCCTTGGAGAGAGGATCCTATCAGCGCTGATACCTTCGCGGAGAGCTTGATCCAGGAGGAAGTGGGGCCGCTCTGGGAGGAGTGGATGCGCGAGATCGACTCTGTGCTCGCACGGATGAGACTCGCGTGCGAAGTCGCCCTGGAGCGGCTCGACCTTGATCACCTCTGCGCCCACTGGTTTTGCACCGCTGTCACGCCGAGGGTTCGCATCGCCGGAAAGAATTTAACCGACGCAATGTTGACGCAAAAGGGTGACCGCGCCACACACGGCAGGGCGCAAGCCTTTGACTGAGCAGCGAATCCGGCGGATCCAGTGCTGTAAGTGCTTTCGACAGGGTCTCCCGGTGATGACGGCCGCGTATGACGAGACCGATCCATTCGCCGTCAAGCTCACCGGTGGCCGCCGCCGCGCACCGCTCGCGCCGTGCTAATCTCAAACGATGCAATCCAGCGGGCCCACAGCAGGACAACACTCTCCGCCGCCGCTCACCGCGCAGCCCAGCAGCTTCTCGAGGGAGACCGAAACTACGCCGACCCGTGCGCGCGCTGCCTCTCCGCTGCCTCTCCTCATAGCGGGCGTCACCGCATGACCTATTTGCAGCAGGAGCTCAATGACCGCGTGGTCCTCGAGCCTGGCGCCGATGTTGTCGCCAACGCCGCCGTGATCTGGCTTCATGGCCTCGGCGCGGACGGCTACGACTTCGTGCCGATCGTGCCGGAGCTGAAGCTGTCCGAGGGTTGCGCACCGCGCTTCGTCTTTCCACACGCGCCGGTGCGGCCGGTGACGCTCAACAACGGCATGCGCATGCGCGCCTGGTACGACATCGTCGGCCTCTCCGGGACCGCGGTGGAGGACGAGAAAGGCATTCGCCAGTCGGCAGCGCTTGTCGAGCAGATCATCATGCGCGAGCGCGAAGCCGGAGTCGCCGCAGGCCGCATCGTGCTCGCCGGGTTCTCGCAGGGCGGCGCCATCGCCCTGCACACGGCGCTGCGCCATTCTGAGCCTCTGGCTGGTGTGTTCGCGCTCTCCGCCTATCTGCCGCTGCGAGCCACAATCGACGAGGCGTCGAGCGCCAACCGGCGCGTTCCCATCCTGATGTGCCACGGCGTCGACGATCCCATCCTGCCGATCGAGGCCGCCGAGCGCTCGCGCGACCTGCTGCGCGCCCGCGGTTATGCCGTGGAATGGAAGCCGTACCCGATGCAGCACCAAGTCTGCGCTGAGGAGATCGCCGACATCTCGGCGTGGCTGGGCGCGGTCATTCGCGCTAGCGAGCCGGCCACGTCGGGGTGAGTCCGCGCCGTGCGGCGCGCGTCGCATCAGCCGTGTCGTACCGAGCGCGTGCAGCCCTGAGTTGCGAGGCGACAGATAGGTGCACGCTCCAGAGCGGCCGCTTAGCGTCGTCGCAGCTATTCACGCTCCCGACCCGAAGGCGACGGACCGCCTGCTCCATAGGAGACAGTCAGGTCGGTCACTGCGGAGATTCTATTGGGCGCTCTGCGGTCTCTGCTAAGGCGCGCATATGCAAGTTCCCTGGTGCCAGCGCGCTGCCCTCATTTGTTGGCCTCGCAGTGATCCACAGATAATACCGTGCTCCGCATCACGTGGTTCTGAACTCTCCAGGCGTAGGTGAGCAGCGTTGCAGACCCACTGTGACGCAGTCGTGGGACTGAGATCTTGAGGGCTACTACAACTTCGTTCTCAGTGCTATGAGGTGAGTTTATGCCATCAGGAAAATGCCCCACTTGCGGCCAGCACAGAATTCTCTATCGTTGCGTAAAGTGCGGATCGATTACTTGCTCCCAGGGACACTGCCCAGCTAACAAAGGAAGTGGATCGTGTCCGACCTGCCGAGGTGCGCTCAAGCCCCTTTGACGGACGCCTCACTGAATTGCTGACAGATGGCCAATTGCGCGGTGCCGCTAGCATGAGCAGCTTGACGATCGAAATGACCGGCCCTAACTGCGCGCAGATCCGCTTTTCCTCGGCTTGTTGCGGCGATTGTCTGACTGCGGGCGAGGACACTCACCACGTCATCAATGTTATGGATGGAGATTTCCTGCGCAGAACCGCAGGCAGACTCTTTAAGCTTAGGCACATGAAGCACGAGCATCCGGTGAGTCTTAAGATCGGCGATGCGCCTCGACTGAAATTCGACAAGTCGCTGTGGCACCAGCTTGCCGATGCGCTTCTTGCGCTCGCGATCAATTTGGATGCGAGCCCGTTTCTTTCAGAGGACGAACGGAGCGAGTAAAACTCTCGCTGTTAGGCGCTTGCACGCAATGCCTTCCACTGCAAATAGGTTTTTCCCACGCGCTTGCCGTTCAGCATTTCGAGCGCGAATACAATAATGACTTCTGGTGCATCGAGTGGCCCGGACAGGACTATGGGCGTCGCTTTCTTGTGGGCTTTATGCCGCTGGTTGAAAAGCGCGAGAACATCAGCGCTTTCGTCATCAAAAGCGTCTTCGGCGTCAACCAGGTGCAAGCCGGCGCGAAAGAAGCCTCTAAGTAGCTCCTTTACTTGTCTTGCGCCAGTTGGTTTGTGATCCTTTAGGCCGCCATTGAGAATGAACTTTCTTACCGAATCGCAGCAGCTATTCATGTCCCGCTGAGTCATGCCGCGATATGTGTCACGCGGTTGATCCAGGCGTTCCTTGTCTTCGTGCATGTCGAGCAAGCACCTAAAGTCGAGCGGCTCCGGAGCACTCTGACCTCTGCGCGCCCACCGTGAAACGAGCACTATGGGGATCGCCCCAATGAGTAACATCAGCGCGTCGGACGTCTCGGTTCCAGGATTTCCAGCAATCAACGCAGCCGTGCCGAGAAGCACGAGCGGCACGCAAAAAATGCATGTGACGATAACTACGAACGGTCGTGACATCGCGGTTTTTCAAGTGCCTCGCGACTGTGAAGAGCGGGTCGTGGCACCAAATCCCTATGAGGGACCGGTAGACATTAAGCGATCCGACATCGTGTGGCCTGAGTCGTCTGTCTCGGTGCCTCCTCTGTGAGAGTGATGCACGTCAAAGAAACAAAGAAAACAGGCCACCGAGGAGCGGAGTTCAGCCCGACAAATCAAACTCTCAGGTTCTTCTCACGCTCACGGGCTGTACAAGGAGTGCTATCGAGGGATTGGCAGTGCAGAGGCCGATCTGCGTGTGACCGAAATCCAGAAGGCCCGAGCGATCGAGCGAACGGTGCAGCCGCTCCGAACACCGCCTAGACGAACCATCACCGTTATCAAGTCAACGCTGAACGTCCGGTAAGCAGAAATCTCGGGACCAGACTTGAGTAGCGGTTCATGGCCGACAGGGTGCGTAGCGGGACTCGACCCGATCGGCAGCTTTCTCCGCGAATCGGCGCTCATCCTTTCATATCGATGGCTCGCGACACGCGCGGACGCGCGCAAACACCCCTGGGTGCCATTGGACTGGACCGCTTTCACACGGCAGGGGCCACTGGTTCGATCCCAGTACCGCCCACCAACAAACACAAAGACTTCGCCATGAGTCGCCGTGATTTACGCCTGTCGTATGGAACTCCTTATGGAAGTATTTGCTCGTGGACAGCCGCCTTCAACCATGGTGACGACTAGACGGTTGTTGCTGGCGCCGGCGGCACCGGCAGCCACCGCGTAAATGGGGGCACCCTGCGACGCTGAAGACGTTCCTTCAGGCCAAGCTCCACCGGGTAAGCGTCCGGAGGCATTCCGGACCCACGAGGGCTCCTGCGGTATCGATGAGATGCTGCTAGTCTCAGGGATCCAGGAGTTTCAATACATCGAAATCCACAATGTGATTAGTGGCGAGCGTTTCGCTACCTACGTTATTCGCGCACCTAGAGGGACCGGGTCAATCCGCCTGAACGGCGCGGTCGCGCGCAACGCCGGGACCTGTTAATTATCTGCGCATACGCGCAGTATCCGGAGACGGCGCTTGCCTCCTACCAACCTGCGGTAGTGCTGGGTGATGACCAGAATCAGGCTACTCCGGTGCTGCACGTTGACCCTCATGCGGGCTAGATCAGCGAGTTGCTCTTCGGTGTTCCGTCGCATCGGGGTACGTCGGCAGCGGTATCCCGGCGGTTTGCGGCGCCATTTTTGAGGGTGGTACCAGTGGCAGCCGCCGCATGAGTGTCCGACGCGCCAGTCCCCTCGATGGCAGGGAGGATCTACTTGCATGGCCCCGAACAATAACCGTCGTTACGAAATCGGCTTGTTCTCCTGCTCCTCCTTGATTGCTACCTCCTGATACACCTCAGTCGAGAGTTTGGACAGTGGGCCTGGAAACTGCCGCTTGTTGAGCTTCAGCGTCTCAATAGCATCGCCTCCACGAAATGCACTTACTTGTGAACCGGCGAGACGTAGCAATAGCGATGGGGATGCTTTAATGTGCAGCCCAGAGGAGTACTCGGCCACGGCCATCGGATAGTTCCCTGCGGCAGCAGCCAAATCGCCCTGCAGAGCATGCCCTAGATCCGCGACCGAAGGATCCTGCGATAGCAAGTGTGCGAGCTGCATCGAAGCGGCTCTCGAACTCGCCGCTGTGAGTGGGTTAGGATGGTCATTCAAGAAGCTGGTGTCCGCCGTTGCCAGGGGCGAGTGCTGAGGATCGAACGCAAAGTGCCTGAATACTGCGGAGTCTCCCGAGAGATACCCAGCAACCGCCGCGAGCCGCAGGGTGCCGGCATTGTTGACGATCCTCGGATCCGCCGCTTCTGCCTGTCTCAAGGCAAAAACCGCTTCCCGCGACCAGTTAACGGACTGTAGCAGTTGCGCGGTCAGCAGCCATTCGATCGCTGCCGAAGGTTCTTCGTAATTCTCGGTAATGACCGCCTCCGCCGTGTTCGCAATCGCGTGCGGATCGCCAGCGGCACCTGATTTACCAGTCACCGGATCTGGCCGATACAAGGCAATGAGCTTGTTCGAAAACTGGCCGGTCACGCTCGCTTGAAGGCCTGCACCGCTCGAAGATTCTGCACCCGTACTGTGACGGGAAGCGGTGCGCCACCGTTTGAGCTGATGACGAATTTATACTGAGGTGCCGTCGTGCCATAACCCACGATAAGACTGAACACATCGGCCTTGTCAGGATCGACGTAATGGGGGCCGATATCGGGCATGACATACAGCCCCTCATTCGGAAACTGGTCGAGCACATAGCGTAGCCGGCCCGGTCCGGCGTTTCCGATGTGGACATCGCGCTTGCCGTGCGGATCAGTGATCGTCAGTACAGCCTGGCCGCCGCTCACCGAAAAATCAGGGGTTTCGAGCGTCCCGTGCACGGCATCCGCGCCGGCCGCTGCGGGGAACGCATACTTCTGTAAAGCGTTGGCGAGTGTAATGTAAGAATCCGAGTTAGTATCTGGCGGCTTGACGATGTCGATATGATCTGCGAGCACGGCGGTCGCCGAACCGTCGCAGAAGCGGGTCGCGCTCGACCAGGGCACTATCATAATTCCGGCTATCGGTAATTTCTCGAAAGCACACGCGATATGCGGGAGCTGATCATTTGGAATACTGCGCCACTGATCGTTGATCACCTGCAGGTACGAATTGTGATCGGCGGGAAGCATCTCATCGAGCGCGGGATTATCAAGTAACTGTCGTGCGATTCGCGTAATCTGGGCCCCTTCCTGGGGCGTGGCCAGAAAGACGAGAAGCGGGACCTGCGGTAGTAGCTCCCGGTGCGTCAGAAGTGTCTGCAGAGTCACGAGCCCACCCATGCTATGGGCGACGAAGACGATGCGGGGGTACGTGAGCACCCCATAGTACTGCAGGTCATTTGCCAGACGGTTTGCCGCCTCCTCGATGGTAAACGACCCCTGCTTGAGCATCGTCGAAGGGAAGCCGAACGCGAAGATATCGACCCTGGGTCCAAGCCTCGGGTCCGCAGCGACCAGGTCATAGAAGTGCTTTCCGTTGCTCGAGTTCGCCCAGGTTCCGAGCGTATCGCCGAAGATTCCATGCACGAATACGAGGGCCACATCCGAGTGAGGTGAATGCTGTGGAACGACCCACTGCGGCTCAGTCGTGTTCGGCTTGCGAGCTTCTTGCAGTTTCGCCGCGGTGGCCGGGTCGCTCGCTACGATGGGCGTCGAATCGCCCGGACTCGACGCATTATCCGAATGGCCACCGCAAGCGCCGAGCGTTGTAATCATCAGCACGGCACAAATCGTTATTCTGGGTGTTCCCTTCATGAGACTCCCCCTACTTTAGTTCACTGGAGACTGCGCGCCCCACCGGGGCAGCTTCCGCCGCCGCCCTTCCAGCGCCCAACCCGGCCACTGCTAATTTGATAGATACCCATCAGGTAGTTTCCCTACTCGCCACCTAATCAGCGGAAGTCCTGCCGACATGAGCGCATGCCCCTTTCTCGCGTCGGCGTCCTGCCGATCACCTCGGAGATGACTGGAATCGTCGAGCTCGACCGCGGCGATGATGCTCGTATCGGGTCTCGCAATCAAGAAATCGAGCGAGAGTTGGCTAATCCTGTTCCATACCGCTCGATCACGTTGACCACGCTTGAATCGCACCACCCGCGCCAACTGAACTTGTGGCAGGACGATACAATCGGGGAGCGCCTCCACCAAGCGACGATAGAGCACCTGTTCCGGTTCGCTGAGAATAGTTGGGCCGGCTTCGAGCGGCCATGGCTGGTCGCGCCCGCGACCCTTCCGCCGGCTAGGCCGCGCCAAGGCAGCAGCAACGAGAACAGCCACGGCCATAATCCAAAGCAAATAGGTCGGCATACGCTAGCTCAGGGTGGAACTCCCAATCCACCGCGAAGCATAGACCGCGATAGCAGCCCTCGCCCGTGAACTCGGTATCAAAGCGCTCGATCGCGCCGGAAGCGGCGCACGATCTTACGAAGATTGGTAGCCGCGATTGATTAAACTGAGATTTTACGGTTTCGTCTTTATTCGACGCGACGATGCCGCAGTTGCGGAGCTTGGCCATGCCCGCAGTCGTTTCCCGAGCCGAATGTCCGGCGCAATCGCGTGGACGATCCATCCATATGCCTCGCGTAGCTGATCGGCGTTGAGTTGTAGCGCATCCAGATCGAGCTTTGGATACGTCCGCTTGCTGAACAAGCTGTAGTCGCCGGTCCGTACGTTTGGATTGGATGTCGGTGACCGATACATCCGCACCTCGAAGTAGCGCGACTCAGCGTGAGCCACGATCTTATTCCGGAGGCGAATCACCTGACGATGTAATCGGCGGCGCGCTGCATCAGGAATCCACTGCTTTAACGGCTCCAGGGAAACGGAGGCCTCCGCCGCGTTTGCTGGACGCTTCTTCCGGCTCGGGTGCTCGTTCTGCCCGAACGGGCGGGCATAGTAGATAACCGCGGCGCAGATAAGGGCCCTGTGCGTCGCATCTATCTCGGGATCGATACCCTTCGCCTGCAAGAGCTGCGCTTCCCTCATGAAACGCGCGGCTTCGCCCAAGTCATCGATCGCGATCTGCACGCGGTGCAGGGCGCGCTCGGGATCGGTTCTGGTTTTTTGGCGCACTCCCATAAATATACCGGTCTCGGGCGGTAGACTGACATCCTTTACAAGATAACGCCGCTTCCCCCACCTACTCTAGGCGATGTGTCTGAGTCTCGCCTATACCACATTCTCATTCGCCCTTCGAGGAAGGCGCAAAGTCTACGCTACCAAGCTTTTCAATTAGCCGATCGTAAGATGCGGTCGGATAGGAGAACGCGAGGAATCCAGTGTCCTTGTTTTCGCTGAATGCCACGTCTGGCGGATCGAAGCCGCCCAGGAAGATCAGGGCTGAGACTTCTCTGTTGTCGAGAAGCGGTATCGGTTCGCAAAAAAGCAAGAGATAGTGCTGCTCGGCGCTTTGAAGATAGGGATTGCGAATCAGTGCCCCAACCACCGCCGCGCCAGCTCCCCACCTCATGGCAATCCAGCCGGTGGTCGGCTGAGTGGCGACTGAGCCCGCGGCGATCAGCGCATTAAGCTCACTTTCGGAATACCAATGGGCCACGAATTTAATGGCTTCGGGAGACTCGCCAGGGAACTCGAAATTAATACGCGTGCGTTTCGCCATTGCGGCTGGTTGGGCGGCATGCGGTGACAGGGCATCAAAGTCCGCCAGGCCCTGAATTTGGACAGTGAACAGGTGACCTTTCGCGCCAACTAAGGGAACCGACTGCCTGCGAATCCGGGAGTAGATCTTACCGTCCTGGGAAAAGTGCGCCGTGCCGCTCGGATGATGGGAGTACTTCACCTTGTGGCTCGTGAATTGCCCGCTATCCGTGAGATCCAGCTGGTTTGGATATTGTGTTCCGGCCTTAAGAATGGCATGACACAGCAACCCATGGGCATCGCGGTAATAGGGAAACGTTACCATTACACTCCCGTCGCGCTTCTGGAAAGCGATTTGAAAGAGCTTTGCGTGGGCTGCGAGCGTCTTTGCAGCTATCGTGATGTTGTCGGAACAGAATGAAGGCATACGCGGAGCTCTAGTCCTGTTTCTCCAGAAAGCACGTACATCGCAAACTCTTTCTCTCTCACCGACCGGAACGGGTACGATGAACGACTCGCTCATGGATCTTGCATTCCTGATCAGCTGCGCGGCGGCATGTGGCCTGCGTCGATGCGCCGATGAATGAGTGAGACCAAAGACAGCAGATCCTCCGCATCCTTCTTGCTCATGGGCCAGTGGATGCGGGGCGCGTGCGCGGTCGTATTGCGGAACATGCCAAAGGTTCCCCGAACCAGGTGGGCGAAACCGCGCTGCTCGCTCTGTTCACTCTCAGTCTTGAGAGCATTGATGGCCAACATCGGTGGCGTTCCCGTGAGCGCTCGGTCCACGAGTGTCCCACCATCGTCTGTGAGGCCCGTGCGTGTACGAAGCTTGTCTGCCACGCTCTTGACGGCCTCCAGCACGGCATGGAAATAGTCATCCGCCAGGAGCTCTTCGCGGCAAAACTTGAGCACATCTGCGTGCACGCCCCGGCCGGTGAGGTCGGCCCGCAATTCCTGGGCACGCCGGTTGGCATCGCTGAGTGTGTGAACCGCCTCCGTCTTCTCCAATTTTCCCGACTCGAGAACCACGAGCCCCGCAAACAGCAGCGCTTGATTCAGGCGGGTGCGCAAAGGCTCAAAGCGCGCCGGGGCGTGCAGGAATCGCTCAGGCTTCATCGCGCGACGGATGAAAGCGAGGATACCCGTGCGGTTGCCGCGGGTGTTCTAATCGTGTGCGAGCGCGTTAAAGACTCGATAGCGCTTGGTCAGAGTGGGATGCGTATCCGTGATCTGGCAGGTCGCTAAAAGATACTCAATTTCACTGCCGATGAGTCCCTCTTCCGTGTGACCGAGGGCATCGGCGATCGCGGTCACTTGAGACTGTGTGAAGGTGAGGTTCGTACCGCTTCCCATAACAGCGCTCAAATGTAGTAACGGAACGGGAGGGGCCGATAGTCCTCCGCCCGCCGCTTATCTTGATTTCGCGGAATAGAGGTGAGCACTTCGCCCACGGCGTGCGCAAAGCGCAGCGTGACCGGCATCCCATCGCCGTAGACGCAGGCGTTGTAGTTGAGCTTGGTGAGCCCCAGCACGTCCTCAAGCACTCGGTCGATCTCGGCATCTCCGCGACAGACCTCGACCTCGATCGGAGCGGGCACCTCCCAGCCTGGGTAGGTCTGAAGCCGCGGGACGTAGCCGCGAGACCACAGCAACGCCTTCGCGGGACTGATCACGACCGCGATTCCGCGCAGGACCGGCGTCGAACCCTCTGCCCGATACAGCCGCGAATCGAATGACCGGCGAATGCGGACGCCGGACACTGCCGTCGAGGCCGGCAGCGCCTTGCGAAATCCCGCCCATTCCGCATCATTGAACCGGGTCTGTCCGTGGATAAACAGCTCGGTCGGAGGCCCGGGATGGGCGCTGAGGTAATTCTCCAACACCAGCCTCATCAATTCGCCGGCCTTATCCTCCGACAGGTGATACTCCCTGGACTCCGACTCGTACCAGTTGCCCTCGACACCCTTGAAGACGACGCCGTCCCCGGAATTCAGGAACATCTGCGCGCCGCAGCAGGCGTTGGCCTCGATCCCCGGCTGTGGCAGCTGTTTGAACACCAGTCCCACATAACACACGCCGGGGCGGACACCGTCAAGCTGCCAGGGCTTGCCCTGCGCCTTGAAGAAGGCCGTGGTACATATATTCCAGGCGATCGTCGCAGGATCATCGACGCGTCGTTTGGGTCTGCCTTTGGTGTCAACGAAATCCCCTGGCGCGATCGTCGTCTCGCGCAGGATTTGGAGGACCGTGTGATGGGCGATGAGTCGGGCCTTTAACTGATTGTGGAAGTTCACCTCAAAGCCCTCGACCGCCAAGGTGCGCTCCGCCTCCTCTTGCCACTCCGGGAAAAGGAGTCGATGGCCACCCTGGATGGCGGCCTGAGCCGATTTGGTGCTCATGGGCAGCTTCGAGTCGGTTCGGAGCGCGGTGGGGACCACCTGCTCGGGTCGCCCCAGCTTCCAGACCTCCTCATCGATGACGACAAACCAGAAATCCGGCCGCAACTCGTCTCGTTCCAGATACTGGACGATCGCAATCTCGAAAAGACTGACGGCTTCATACACCGCTTCGCGTCGATTTCCTCGACGGATCGCCTCCAGCACCCGATCGCCATCGACGAAGACACGGGCGAGCGGCTCTTCCGGCCACTCGGATTCAAACACGGCGGCAAAGCCCGGCCACGACATGCGATGCGGCTTGGGGTCCTCGCAGTGGATGCCCCGTCGCACACCTTCGGCCCAGCGATCAAAGCGCCTATGCGCGCCTGGCGTACCAATGAGGCCGAAGCGCAGGGCAGTCTTTCCCGGCATCGGTTGCAGCGGCCCAAAGGCAAAGAGTCCGTCCTTGACGAACTCGCACCGCTGCCCGTGCCCGACCCGAAGTCGGGGCTCGTCGATGAAGATGACGCGTTCGGCGCGCGTCATGCGGCGTTCTCCCCCCCGCCGGTCGGCGCGTCATAGTCTTCATCCCATTCGGGCGCATCGTCCTCCGAATCCGGCAGATAAACGTCTTCCGTCGAGTAGCTGACGGGCATCGGCAGACAGACGGGTGACGTCTGAATCCTTATCTGCGCGGCCCCGCCGAGTTCGATCGCGGCGGTCTCTGCACCGCGACCAAAGAGCTCACTCAAGAACGCGAGCAATAGGTCGCGCCACTTGTCATTCCACCACAGCTTGCATCGCTGACGTCGAAGCTGCTTCTGATCGGCCAAGGGCGTCAATCCGTCGCTCGAGAAAAGAACATGAGGAACGAGTTGAACCCGGCGAGGTGTGGAGCTAAAGACCTTGAAGGAGATCGCGAAGTGCCAAGTCAGATCCTTGGACTTACCCACGAGAACACGATAGGTCTGCGTCCCATCCATCCGGACGTAGTGCCCTTGATTGTCCGAGCGCCAATCGCGCGGAACGAACCAGCGGCGGTCAAACTGAACCAGTCCGGCATCGCGCAGGTGCCCCTCAAAGGCGAGGCGCAGAATGGCCGAGAGGTAGTTATGCGCCTGTTGGCGGGTCACGCTCGGACCTTGGCGAGCCGTTCCGTTGAGAAATAAGCGCAGGCTGAGCGCGTGCCGCTTCTCGACTTCAAGCTCGAGACCCGCGGGGATCGCGGATCGAACTGACGCTAAATCGGCGAAAGACACGAGCAGCCGGTCGTGCGCCGCGCACGGGACACCGAGCCCCGGGGCGGTGACTGCAAGATCCGCGGCAGACATCGATGTCCGGAAGTAGTGGATACGCTTGGGAAGTTCGACCACGTCGAGACGATTGAGCAGGGCCCGGTCGGTCGTCCGTTGGATCGTCTGACGGGCTCGCACGAGCAGCTCTGCATTTCGCGCCACTTCCGCGTCACCGGTAGCGCGCGGTACGCCGCCGGCTTCGAGCGTCTTCAAGAGGGTGTTGAAATTGCGCATCCAGTCATCGGCGAAGTCCAGCCCATTCAACTGCTTCAGCTGGATCGGAAACTCACTCCAGGGAAGATCGTCCCCTCGGAGCGGAATGACGAACTTGGGATCGCCGAGCGTCCTACTGACATCGACTGCCTCGGCGAGCTCGTTCAAGACGCCCTCGCGGGTTCTCGAGACCTGCGTCATGATCGTAATGAACTTCACCGTGTCTTCACGGATCACGCGCTGGATATCGCTCCAGAACCGATCTCCGCCCAGCAGTTGCTCGAGATCCGCCCACACTCGGTAGCCCCGTGCGGTGAGCCGTCCGCACAGCCACCGCGTGAACTCGTCATCCGCGGGGCGGGCGTGACTGATGAAGACGACGGCCCTGGGGTCCATCATCCACTCCGTCCGTCATAACCATATGAATATACATGCCTTTTCGTCGTTCTACCGAGCTCGGTCAGCCCCTGCCGAAGTAGATCAAGCCGCGGTTCGAGCACATCGGCGGTCACGCCTCGCCCCCGAGCACGTCGACCAGCTCGGCGATCACTTGCAGATCTCCTTCCTCAATGCCCGACAATATGATGGGCTCGAAGTCCGGGTTTAGGGGCTTGAGCGTAATCCGCTCGTGCTGCCACAACTCGCCTTGATGTGATTTCTCGCTCTCGTAACGCTTGACCGTGTATCGCTGGCTGGTCTCGGCGTCTATGGAATCGCGTAACTGCACCAGTACGGTCTTGCCTTGACGGGTACCCTCGACGGGCGCGCGAAACAGGCAATAAGAACCGTCGGGGATGGCAGGCTCCATGGACTTGCCAACGACCTGGGCGACGAACATTCCGGGCCGCAGGCGGTGGCGCGACTCGACCGCGACCCACTCGAAGCCGTCGTCCTCAATGTGCTGCGGATCGCCGAAGGCACCGGCGGCGGCCTTGAGGGGGACAAGCGGCACGCAGTTGACGTAGCGCTTCCCGGGCTCGGGCTGAACAGAGCGCGGCCGGAACGCGATGACCTTGGCGATCGCGGCCTTGGCTTGGCCGGTCTGGAACGCGTTCGGCCAACCACCGTGCTGCGCGATGACCTCGTCGATCTCCTTAGTCAGGCGGATAGTCTCGGATAGGGCAACGACGATCTTCTGGTAGTGGGCAATATCGTCCTTCGAAAGCGTGCGGCCCTTCCGGTCCTTGAGCCACTTCTCGCAGACCTGGTAGCCGCCCACGTGATAGTCCCACACGTCCTCGCACACGCCCTTGAAGCCGGTGGTCTGGGCCTTATCGATCCAGGCAGTGGTCCTGGACCATGAGATCTTCTCAACCTCCGGGTGGCGGCCGCCGATGAACTCGGCGATGGGTTGAGCGAGCTTGGGCGATTCCAAAACATGCAAGGCTACGAGCTCGCCGCCGAGGCGGACAAGATCGCGAAAAAGCCCGAGACCGCCCGGCAGTGGCAAACGAGGGAAGTCGATCTTAAGAAACTCGGCGTATCGCTTGCGGTAGGACGGGCTAAAGAACACCGCGTATGAATAGAAGAGAAGATCTTCAGCGGCGGCTTCGTTCATCGCGGGATTATTCTTTGATAGATATTCAGCCCCAATTCGCTCGCCGAGCTCTTTAACAAATCGGCTCTGAATATTTGGATGCCGGCCCTGGCGGCTCTGCGAGAGATCACGCTCCGTAACAAGGAACAGTGGAAACACACAAGACTGGGTTGTCCGTTCACCGCACTTCGTTTCCATGATGTACCTGGTCACGAAGAAGTGATCCATCTGTTCAGACTTGTTGCTCCGAGCCGATATCAACCCGTAGTTGTCGCCAACAAGTAGGTGCCGCATGACCTTCTCCACTGGCCAGCCGACAAAGCCACGTGCATTGCCCGTGTAATAGATGAATCGAGTGTCGAACGGTCGGTAGGTAATCGGCTGAATACGACCCCTGTCAAGACCCGTAGTTCTCAGATCTTTTTGTGCCCACTCCACCTTCCAATCGCGAACGTCCGCGGGCAGACCAAACTCGTCTCTTGCCTCGCGTGCGTTGAGAGTGACGAATCTCGACACGGTGCGCCACACATCGTCACGGGTCCACCCAATGGTCAGGTCGTCCCTTTTCGTAATCACACCGGTGTTGCTAACGGGAAACACCTGCTTCAGTGGCCAAAATGCGTCGTATTCCCTACGAAGATCAACGTCTTGATCCAGGAACAGATAAAACGGATCAATAGGGTGAATCAGTCGCAGATGGAGTGTTCCGGCCTTGCTCGCCGCCAGGTCGTTATATTTCTTTTGTCTCGTTCCCCACAGATCAGCTCGTTCAATTTTTCCGTAGGACAAGTCTGGTATCGCCATCGATCTTCGAGACCACACAGAGATTGCAACGCCCTGCTGAATGTCGAACACGTTCTCATCGACTGTTCCGTCAGGGGACACCTCACCGCGCTTGCTGTTGCCATGAAGGTCGAGGAGCGCTGCACTTGTGAATGTCTTCAAGAGCGAATAGCGCATCCCCCGAAATGTTGGATTCGTGAGGTACCCATGATTCGTGATCATCCCAACGATGCCAATTGCAGAGCGCTCTATCTGTGATTCGGCAAGTCGCAGGAACTTGACGTAATCGTCCTGCAGCCACCGAGGGTTCTTTTCTCCAAGCGGAACGCCCTCGATTTCGAAGTAGCGTCGCATCAGTGTTCCAATGTGAGTGAGATCGCCTTCAGCATCGACGCTCGGATTGTGTGACGCCGCCGAATATGGCGGATTCCCCATCACCACAGTGAAACACTGCTTTCGTTTGATCTCATTTACGGCCTGCGCTTCGTGTGCAAGTGCAGGGATTGCGAAAGCGAAGCGTCCCAGAGAAGTCATGCGCCGGCTCGAGTGCATTCGTCAGGTAGACCCGCGCACGCTCGTCGCTGCCGAAGCGGTATCCAGTCTCGTAAAGCTTGAGACCGATCTTGAGGTGCGCGATGGCGTAGGGGGCCATCAGCAGCTCGTAGCCGTGCAGGCGCGGCAGCAGGTGCTTCGGCACGTACTCGTTCCATAGCGCGTCGATCCGCTTCTCGCCGTGGCCCTGCGCCTTCCACTTGGTCGACGAGCGTCTCGTGGATGAGGTCGATGACTTCGACGAGAAAGGTGCCGGTGCCGGTGGCCGGGTCGAGGATCTGGACGAAGGCTTGATCCGGCGAGATGCCTTCGGGGATCTTCAGGTCCTTGTGGCGCTTGGCCATTTCGCCCCAGGTGGTCGTGTCGGCGAGGCCATCGGCGAGGCCGAACTCGGTTCGCAGCAGTTCGTCGACCGAGCGGACGATGTAGGAGACCACCGGGCGCGGGGTGTAGAAGACGCCGCGCTGCATCCGCTTCTTGGCGTCGTACTCCTTGAGGAAGAGCTCGTAGAAGTGGATGACCGGGTCTTCCTGCGGGTTCCGGTCGCCGAAGTCGCGGACGACGGCCTCCATGTTCGCGTCGTCGAGCAGCTCCACGACCTCGCTGACGCCCAGCTCGTCGAAGTCGATGCCCGGACCGCCTGCCTTGCCGCGCCGCCCGCCGACCTTGAGGAAGGTCTCCATCAGCTCCTTGCAGGAAGGGGTTGGTGACCGGCATGTGCGCGGCGAAGTCGTCGGCCGTCTTCGTGCTGCGGGATCGGCGATGCGGGCCGAGAGCAGACCGTAGGCGATGGTCTGCGCGTACATGTCGGCGAAGCCGTCGGCGTCGAGGTCGTGGATCAGCGCCTCCTGGAACGCCTTCATGAGCTTCGTGAGCGGGCCCTTCTCGGTCTCGATCGCGAGCGCGGTCTTGATGCGGTCGCGGATGGCGCGGGCCAGTTCGGCCAGCCGGATCAGCAAGCTCCTTCGAGGTGGTGATGACTTCGCGGTGCCGCAGCGTGAAGGCGGACCGCCACTGCTCGCGCCAGTGTCTCGGCATCCGTCGTCGTCGTCGGGCCAGGCAAGATCTGCGGTCAGCTCGTCGGCGACGTCATCGAGGTGCAGCGCGCGTGTCGCGGTTGTCCCAGCCGAGCACCTTGAGGGTCGGCAGGTCGGCCTTCTCTCGCGCTTGCGAGAAGTGGGCGAAGCTGATCTGGCGCTCGTCGCCCTCGCCGTAGTTGGAGATGAAGAGCAGGTCGTCCGCCTGCCCAGGCGGCGCGCTCGGCGCTGTTGGCCGAGGCGCGCTTCTTGAGCACCACCCGGCTCAGGATGCGCCGCAGAGCCACGACGGGCAGCCGCTTCGGCTCGAACTTGACGAAGAAGATGCCCCAGGGCTGGTTCGGCGGAGAGCGGGCGCAGGCGCTTGATCTCCTGAATCTTGGCGGCGTTTGCCGCGTCGATGCCGAGTTCCTCGGGCGTGTAGTCGAAGGTCAGCTCCTCGAAGTCGTCGGACTGAATCGGCCAATCCATCTCGTCGCGCAGATATCTGATGAGCTGAGGAAAGGTCCGGATGCTTCGCGAGCTCTGCGCGGTGGTCGGTCGGCATCGGCTCAGCCCTCGTTCAGTTCCATCCAGCACTTGAGCGCCGGCTTGACGCCCGACCGGCGCATCGACGCGCTTCAGGTAGGTGTTCTTGATGTGCTTCATCGACCTTGCCGCGGATGCTCCACGAGGGTCTTCTCCTCGGTGATGCAGCGCCGCGGGGTGTTCGGGCTTGCAGCGGATGCTGGCGACGATCTCGCCCGGCTCTTCGAGGATCGCGTCGCGGTCGAGGTCGTAGAGATACCAGCGGGTGGTGCCGGCTTCCTCGGTGAACTCGCCCGTCTCCTTGTCGAGCGCCGGCAGCGCGTAGCAGAAGAAAACGCCGCGCGCGCCCTTGGCCGGGCGCTTGCGCCCGCTGAAGATCGCGCCCGGCAGGCCGTTCAAGTCGAGCCTCGAGGTCCGGGTCGTCCTGCAGCAGCGCCTGGTACTCGAGGTGCATGTCTTCGACGGCGGTCTTCGTGCCCTCGTAGGCGTGGTTGAACTCCTTGAGCGCCTCGTAGTCGTCCTCGGGCGTGAGCAGCTTCTTGCCCTCGATGCCGAGGGTCTTCGAGATCAGCAGCGTCTTCTGCGTGACCTTGGTGTAGAGGGTGAGCAGCGCGTTCAGCTCATCGGGCGGCAGGAAGTTCCAGAAGCACACCTTGCCTCGGGACGACGCAACCTCCGGGTGATCGCGCGACCAGCCGCTTCTCGACCGTCGGGTTCATGCGCCGGTCCACGCGGCCGATGCGCTGCATCAGGCGGACGGGGTTCCAGTGGATGTCGTAGTTGATCATCCGGCGGCGTCCTGGAGGTTCAGGCCTTCGGAGAGGACGTCGGTGGAGATGAGGACGCGGATCTCCTGCCTGCCCTTCTCTGCGAGCTCGGCCGAGTTGGTGCCGTTGTAGTAGGGCGAGAAGCGCTGGATGACGTCGGCGCGATTGCCCTTGGTGGCGCTGTCGACCTGGGCGACGCCCTCGATGCCGGCCTCGTCGAGTTGCCGCTTCAGGTAGCGGGCGGTGTCGGCGAACTCGGTGAAGATCAGGACCTTCTGGCCGTCAAGCTCCTTCGACTTGAGCAGGCGGATCAGCTTCTGGAGCTTGTCGTCGTGCCTCGGCTCGAACTTCCGGGCCTCGTCGAGGAAACTGACGATCTGGTCGAGGTCGAGGAACGTCTCCTGCATCATCTCGGCGACGTCGTACTCGTCGCGGTCGAGCTGCTCGACGGCCTCGAGCATCTCCTGCGGGACGATGTCCTCGTCCTCAGATCTCGTCACCGTCTTCGCCCCAGAGCTCGAGCTGGCGCTTGCGCGACGTAGCCGAGCATCTCGGCGTTCTGCTGCTTCCATCGCTCCAGCCGCTTCTTCTCCGCGTCGGTCTCGCTGTGGACTTCCAGAAACGCGAGCAGCTTCTGCAGCAGGCGATCGCAGGACAGCTCGAACGCCGCAACCGAACTCTCGAAGCGCTTGAGAAAGTTTGTGCGGATGAGGCCGACGACCTGCTTCTGCCGGTTCTCCTCGAAGGGATCGATGCTCTTGTCCGACCCCTTGTACTAAGCGAGCGGGTAGTACATCGGCAGCGTGAAAAGCGGGTTCTTGCGCGTGAAAGCCTTCTCGAACATATCGAGCAGCCGGCCATAGGTCTTGCGGATCGAGTACTCCGCGACCTGCGGCGCCTTGCGCTCGGGGAAGACCGCGGCCTTGCCGGTTCTCGCGGATCTGGCTCTCGCGCGCATAGGCCCGGCTGCGCTGCACGACGAGATGCCGGAATATCTCGTCCGCCGCCAGGATCTCCTGCGCCTCGGCCGATGTTCTCGCCAATCAGTCGACGCTCGTGCCCGACCCGAGTTGCGCAGCGCCTTCTCCATGTTGTTGAAATGCGCGCGCAGGTTGTTCACGCCCAGCGTCCGCGCGAAGTAGGCCTCGTCTCGCCGCGTGAACAGCTCGGCCATGTGCCGGAAGTCGCTCAGCCGGTTGTTGATCGGCGTCGCCGTGAGCATGAAGAGCGTCTTCGGGCGCACGGCGTTGTCCAGCAGGTCGTAGAGCCGGTAGTAGCGCGACGGTTCCGTCGTCATCCGTCACCGCCGCCGCCGTCCGGGATTGCGGAAGTGGTGCGCCTCGTCGATCAGCACGACGTCCGCAAGCTCCGTGATGCGGCGAAACCGCTCCGGAAAATCGCCCTTCCGGTCAAGGTCCGTATGGCTGAAGACCGCGAGGTTGCTGAAGTCCGCGCCGCCGCCCACGCCGCCGATGTGCGGCAGCCAGTCGCGCAGATGCGGCTCCCAGACCGCCTCCTTCGCCGCCTTCGGCGCGAACAGGACGACGCGCTTCCCCTCGTGCAGGATGAGCCGCTCGATCAGCATCAGACCCACGAAAGTTTTGCCGAGGCCGACGCCATCGCAGAGGAACGCGCCGCCATGCTGGCGCGCGATCTTCATCAGCGCCCAGTACGCCTCCTTCTGATAGCGATCGAGATTCGGAGAACATCTTCGAGCGGGTTTCGTCCCACTCGCTGGCCGTCATCTCGTGGCCGCGAAAGAACTCCTGCAGCGCCTTCGCGTAAACGTCGAACGGTGTGTATAGTCGTGCGTGTGCCGCTCAATCGTCTCGATGAACCGCATCGGTCACCTCGGTGGCTTCGTTCCAGTGCTCCTCATACCACTCCTGGAGCTGCGCGACTTCGCGGCCGCTCTGGATCTGGACGTTGAGTTCGATGTTCTCGGTCAGGCCCGGGGCGCGTGAAATTGCTGGATCCCACCAGGCCTGCGACGCCGACGACCTCGAGCTTCGCGTGGGTGATGTACGCCTTGGCGTGGAACTTGTCCTTGTCGTAAACGCGGCACTCGATCTGCCCGAGCGAAGGCCTCGAGGATCGCCGGAACGCCGTGCAGGAAGGGGTTTGCATCCTTGTCGGCCTCGATGCTGCCGTCGAGGATCTTCAGCGCCCGCGCGCGGACGGCATCGAGAAGGCGCCTTGCGCGTGCGGTGGGTCATCTCTGCGCCCATCAGGATGCGGATTTTCTCGAGCGGCTGCCACTTGCCGTCGAGCGCCAAGAGTGCGCCGATCTCGAAGTATCCCGTGGCTATGTCGAACGACTTGGCGATCCCCGACCACTCTTCGAGGTAACGCAGGCCCGTCCAGCCTGAAACGCTGTTGTCGACGATGAAGAGCTCGCGGCCTTTGGAGTCAACAGTCATGCCGTACCTCCATCCCAGACATTCTTTCCCGCTCGCGAGCCCGAAGCCCGCGCGCGGTGGGCGCCATGTGATGCATGAAGTGCCGCGCCCGGGCGTAGTTCGCGTTGCCCGTTGGGGCACGCCGTAGGCTCAGCCCTTGAAGTCCTTGAGCAGCCCGCGGCGCCAGTCGCTGTCGTTGAAGAGTGCGTTGGCCAGCACGTTGTCGGCCTTGAGGTCGGCGTGCCCGTCGTTGTGGAAAGTGTCGCCGTGGGAGAGCTGGGCGTCGATGCCGCGGATCGCGAGATTCTTCTTCGCGAATGGACCGGTAGTTCTCAATCCCGAATTCAGTGAGCTTCATTCTCTATCTTCTCTATTCCGTCGGCAGACCTGTGGCCGCAGACCCCGGTGCTTCCCGTTTATGATACTTCACACGCCACAGTGGGCCGGCTAGGGCGCATGGATACCGCTGGCGTGTGGATCGCCGCGCCGGCCGTTTCCGGAGTAACGCTCCGAGCCCTTGGGGGTCTTGACGCATTGTACGTCCGTAGCAGCTATGCTCCCGCCAAAATGGATTTCGGCTTCGTCGAACCACCTGAGAAGTTGGCGCCCGTTCCAGTCTTCGGATTTGATGGCTGCGGCAATCCGACGGACGAGGTCTTTGTCAGTCGATCTGTGCGAGAGAAATACGTCGCGTTATTCGGCACTTGCTGCGGGCGCCATAGTCAGCTCCCCTCGAGAATTCGCGTAGAGATTTCGGTCAGTTCGTCCAGGCTGCCTAGTCCGACGCGCGGGAAAACAGCTCCGCGCGCAACCAAGCGAATCACGAAGAGGGTCGCGTGGCAGGTGCGTGGCAAGCAGCAGGCGCGTCGATCCCCCGGCACAGCGCCCCACCTACTTTCGGCCCTTGCCCCCGCCCGCAACCTTTCCCTGTTCTGCGTACTCCGCAAGGAGCAGCTCGAGCGCACGGCGGAGGAGCCGGCTCTGCGGAATCATGGTGCGCTCGGACAGCTCTCTGAGCTTGGCGGCAAGCTCAGGCGGGCAGAGAAAGGCAATTTGGGCCTGGTCGGTTTTGCGTGGTGTCACTAGTATGTACTAGTACAAATAGGTAATTAGGGGTAGTATACAGCGGCCATAAAGCGGCCCCCGGAGCGGTTGGTACCCGCCCCGAGGGCCTACCACAGAAAGCCTTTACTGGAGGCTCGCTATGGGTTCTTCACGCCCGCGCAATTCTACCCGGCGCCGACCGGTTCTTCCTGATCTCCACGCCATCCTTGGGCGCTTGGCCCGCACACGGGCGTTTTTCACCGTCGCGATCCGCAGCGCCAAGGCCGCTGACCGGGACGAGTGCAGCCAGGAGGCTGAGGTACTGGAGGAGGCGCTAGCGTCCTTGAATGCCGTCTACGACGAGCTGGACGCCGCCGATGTGACCCTCAGTGCCGTCTTCAAGAAGCTGGGCATCGCCGGTCGGCAGCCACGGACGGCGATGCGATGAGCATTGAAGCTCTCAGGCGAGACCTCCTTCCAGCACTCGCTCAGATCGCAATCCGGGGCACCGCGCTGAGCGGAGCCGCTCTCGGAGGATGCCCGCCGATGGGCAGATCCAAGGCCACCGCTGCAGTTCCGCAGCGCGGTGGACGAGATCAAGACGTGACCGCTAGTCATAGATATCTATGGCACCGCCGTCACCGCGAAACACGCCCCGTGGCAACAGGAGGGCGAGCAAGACCCGGAAATCGCCGACTGTGTACTTGTCGTCGTGTGCGACGCGGTCGCCGACCAGATCCGGGCGCGTCATGAAATCACCGAGCCATCGCACTAACCGAGAGCCTTCGACGAGTCAACACTGATCCCAGGAGAAATGACCATGCGAAACGACACTCAACCACGAGCGATCCTCACGACCCTGATCCAGGGCTGCGACCCAGTGTCCGGAGAGCCCCTCCCGCGCGACTGCGTCATCCACCGTACTGATGTCCTGCGCGCACTGCTGGCAGGCCTCGGGGCGCTTGAGCAGACCGCCGCAAGAGCGCAGCGGCGGGCGCAGTTACCGGGAAATGTCGGGCAAACGTGGACCACGCAAGAAGAGAAGGAGCTCGTTACAGCCTTCAAGAGTGGCGACTCACCCGTGGATATTGCGCGAAAGCATGGCCGCACGCTGAGGGCGATTGAGGCGCGGCTGGAGAAACTGGGTCTCATCACGGCAGAGCAGCGCACCACCCGTGGAGGCTTTACGGGCCCCGGGTGACTCCAAGTCGCAATTGTTATCCGGCGGGATGCGGTGCTCGCGGCCCGATGAGCGGACTGTCGCGATGAAGTACGCCAGCGGGTTCACGCGAGCACCGGCTAACCCACCGCCGGAAGGAGGTTCCTATGTCCCTGATCGAAGAGTCGGATGATGAGGCCTTGGTCGAGGAGTGCATCGAGGAGCTCGAGGAGCTCGTCATGAGCTCTCGACCGTTACCCACCGGCGGCCGTCGCGGTTGCGATAGGTACGTATCTCGAAGGCTTGCTCGGGGCGCTCCTCGACGAGCACCAGTGCACGGCCGAGGAGGTTCGTGACCTTCTGCGGGAGATTGAGTCAGGTGTCCTCCAGCCGCAGGGCTCGGCTACAGAATAGGCCCAGCCACGCGCACCTGCAGTGCCCCAGCGCGCCGCCGGGGCCCTGCGGCCTGTCGCGATTCGGTGCATTCCGGTAGTGCGGTCGACATATGCAAAGGCCCGGTAACGGCAGTAGGCTCGCGTTCACCTGATGGGTCCCTTCCCGAGCTCGCGCATCCCGCACCTGTTTGCGTAGCTCCTCGGCGATCAACTCCCGATCCGACCTGGGAGGCGGCATCCGGCTGACAAACCGCTTGACCTCCGCCGCGAGGTCCTTCTGCCCATGAGCCGCCAAGATTTCGCTCACCCCCCACCAGCCCCGCTCCACGCTCTTTACGGGTTTCGATCAGGGTCTCCTTACCCGCGCTCGGCGTTCACCTTGCCTCTAAGGAGTTCCCGCCCGACTTCCTCCACCTGTGCTCGAGTGCGCCAGGATGCCTCCGCGCTGCTCAGCCCGGTAGATCCCATCGAGCTTGGGTGATCGGTTCTCACCCCGCACCGCTCGCTCCGTCGCATTCGCCGGCACTCCCGAGCGCCCGAAGATGCCGCGCGAATTCCTGCCTCCAGCCCACGCAAGGTCGCTTTGCGGATATGAAGCCGTTCCCCCTGCTCGCTCACCGCCCTGACGACCATGTGTACGTGCGGATGTGGCTCGTCAGTGTGCAGCACCATGGCGTACCGATGCTTGAGCGCGAACTCCTCACGCGCGAAGTTCTTCACTGCCTCGAGCACCTTCTGTGGCGGTGTTCCCGCCGGCATCGAGAACATCAATTTGTGCACGAGCTTCGTCGAGTGCCGACCGCGACCATCGAGATCCGAACGATGCCGATGCTCTTGAAGGTCGAGATTCCAGTCCTCGGTAAGGTTCTTCGCCACGCCAGGGCCGGTGAGCCGCTCACCATCATCGGTCTCGATGGCAAGCTCTCCCTCCTCCCGGTCGCGCAGGTAATCGAGGTGACGGCGCACCGCCTTGAGATCCTGGCCACCCCGGCTCAGCACTTTGATCATCACCTCGGGCGTCCGCCGGACCGTCCTCGCGACCCGCTCGATCTCTGCCGGCGACAAGTGGTCTCGCCGTCCCGGCCCCCTACGAGCGTAGGAAGAGATCTCGAGCAACGGCTGGCCGTCGAATCTAATGGGCCGACTCGGCATATCCCTGGTCCCAGTTCTTCTCATTGGCAGCGAGCAGCGCTTTCACGTGATCGCGCAGGGCGCCGCACACCCGCAGCATGGCCTGGACGTCGTCCCGGCGTGGCGCCGCGCTTTGACCTGAGTTCAGTGCCCGCGCCATCTGGTTCAGATTCCGACCGACGGCGGTGAGCTCTCCCACCACCCGGTCGAGCGAGTGACGTTCCTCCTTCATAAGAGGCGTAATCCGCCGCAGGTGCGACCTGACCAGCGCAGCGACATACGTGGCCGACGGGACACCCCGTGCCGCCGCCCGCTCCTTCAGCAGCAGACGATCGCTCGGGTCCAATCGCACGTACAGCCGAATATCGCGATTGGGCGTCGGCTTCTCGTCGAGTAGCGGAGTTCCGCCGACCGCGGACGTGCGTAGCACGACCTCGAGGAGCTGGCGGACGAGCACCGATTCCGTGATCCGCTCCCGATCGGCGAGCGCCTGGATGAGCGCCTTAGTCTCCGAGGTGACACGACACTGGATGAACGCATCCGCCGCCATGACGGACATCGTGTGACAAAAGCCGCCGTCAGGCTATCCTGCATAACCGTCGTCTTTCACCGGAAATGCAACGTGCGCCTGTCGTAGTTGTCGGTGTGCGAGGTTTCGTGAACTGGGACCCAGGTTTCGTGAACTCGTCCCAGGATGGGGTGAGCTGAGTTCATGAAACCTGGAACCTCGCCCGGCAGCGACCCGGGACGGGGCCTGCAGGCTACTGCTGGGCGCCGTGGCGGACCTCCGCCATTCTCACTGGACGCCCGAGCTCCCAGCTGTTCACGTTGGCACGGATCAGCGCCTTGGTCTCGCTCCGGAGCGCCTGGCAGAGCCGTAGCACTGCTGGCAGGTCAGGCTGATCCGGAGCCGCGGCTTGCCCGTCTTGCCCCAGCACATGGGCGATCCGATGGAGTTCCCGAGTGAGGGCTCCGAGCTCGGAAACGGCGCACCGGAGGGCGAGGAGCTCGTCCTTGGGCAGCGGGCGGAGACTTCGGAGATGGGATCGGACCAGCACGGCTGATGTACGTTGCCGGCCGCATTCCGCGTGCAAGGGCACGGGTCTTGAGCAGCAGAGAATCCTCGGCACCGAGGCGCACGTAAAGGCGGCGCTCCCGGTCCCCTGGCCCCTCCTCCGGCCCACTGCGCGCAAGGGCGAGGGGCTGGGATGGCAACGCCCGAATGGCAACGCGCCGGAGCCATGCCGCGGCGTCACGAACTCAGCCGCAGCCGCGGCCTTGACGCGTCGCTTGATGTCCGCGGTCACGGTCGTGTGCAGGAAATACCGTTTGGGCAATGAGGTCTCCTTCAGCGACTGGAGCAGCGCTGAGTTCTCGAGCCGTCCATCGAGCACGGTCGGCGATAGCGGCCGGGCAAGCTGCTTCCCCGCCCGTTCTGGGCGGCGGCACTGCATCCAAAAATCTGCCGACCTCATCCGCCAGGTCCTGCCGACCCTGCTCGATCAACGAGGCGCGAATCGCCCGCCACCGCTCCTCGAGCGCCTTACGCGTCGCGACGAGCTTGCTTGCCCGGCTCCTGCCGCCTCTTCGGAGCTCAATGGCTACCGCGCCCCATGAGGCAGCCGGGTCGATGCTCCGCGCCGTTCGGGTGGTAGATCGCCTTGGGCTTGCTCTCTCGTACCTCACCGCGCATGGCCCGCGAGTCGCATTGGCCGCGATGTTCTGCTCTCGCAGTTGGCGCGCGAACTCGAGGCGCCATCGTCGCAGTGTCGGCTTCTTGATGTTCAACCGGACTCCGTGCTCGCTCATTGCCTTCACGATGACGTGAACGTACGGATGAGCTCTATCGGTGTGCAAGACGAAAGCGTACCGGTGCTCGATGCCGAACTCTTCTCGAAGAAAGCCCCGGGCAGCCGCCAAGAGTCCCCCTGGAGGCATTCCCTGCGGCATGCTGAGGATGATCTTATGCACGAGCTTTGGCAGTCGTCTTCTGCTAGGGACCGTCAACTCGAGTCGACGTCGATACTCTTCCAGATCCAAATCCATCTCCTCCATGAGACGGCAGCCGACGCTCCGTCCCCGCACCACTTCACCGGAGTCCGTCTCGAGCCCGAGCTCCCCGCGGCGCGCGATGTGATCCAGGTGCTTGCGGACGGCGCTGAAATCGTTCGATAGGGGCGAGGAGACTCGGACGATCACCTCGGGTACTTGGTGAACGATGCGCTCAATTTGCTCAATCTGCTCGGGCGAGAGTCGCACGGGGCGCATCCAACAGTTGCCGTAGTCGCTCGCGAATCTGATCCGGGACCTGGTGCGGCCCTGGGTTCCAGGGGTCTGACCAGTTCACTCCCGAGGTGGCGAAAGATCCGGTTCGGCTTATCGCTCAACCAGCGGGCAAGCATGTCCAGGGCGATCTGGGGACCGGCTCCCTGTGGCCAGCCCTCCGTGAGCCAGGCAAGAAACGCTAGATCGCAATAGCGGGTACTGAAGAGCCGCGTCTCGGAGATCTCGTAGTCCTTGCGAAACAGTGCATAGACTCGTTGCTGCTCCGCCGGCGCCGCATCGGTCCAAAACATCCCTAACACGACATCGATGAATGATACGCCCTCCAACCAGCTCACGCGGCCGATCCCGGTGAGCTCGGTGGCCCCGTGGCGCTTGCCCTCGAGCAATACCTGCTGGAGCCGAATGACCGCGGAGTGAGCGGGCTCGTGGAGGCTGTAGCGCAGATCGTTCCCGCACTGGACGCAGATGTTCGGCGAGAAACGGGCGATGGACGACGGCAGCCCGATGCGCAGCTTCGCCCTACACCTTTGGCAGCGAGCCGTCATGATGGTGGAGTGCTCAGGGCACACCGCGACCCAGCCGATTGCCCACGGTGTGCGCAGATAGGGTGCTGCGGCTGCCTCGATGCACTGTTCGCACAGAACATAGCGGAATCCTTCACCGCCTCGGCGCCTCTGCGCGGAAGCGCACGGTGCTGAAGCGATCGCTCGCCTCATCATCACGATATACTGGCGCCCAGCGCTCGAATGTCATCTCGCGCAGGCGCTCGAGACTGATGCCCGTTTTGGCGGCAATCCGGTTGAACATCTGTGGCTCGGGACGGCGCCACCACTCAGTCCGTTCCCGGCGATCATCGATCCAGAATCCTCCACGAACCAGAGTATGCAGCGAGACCTGCAGGCGCATCGCAAGCGCAGAAGCCACGAGAGAAGAACCTCGTCCTCCTTCGGCTCCACGTAGAACGGAAGCCGCCGCAGGCCAGAGCCTCCTTCCGGATCGTCGAAGGTCTCAAAGTGCAACACGACGGCGCTCGGAGGGTGAGAGGAAGCCACACTCCGTCGATCACCTCGACCGTAATGGCCTCGGCTCCTGTGGTCATCACCGCGTGCACCGCAGCCCTGGTGAGAATCGCGACGACTTCGCCGAGAATCCCCTCCGCGGCGGCGAGCACCCGCTGCGCGAGAGCGGGCGTGCCCAGGTTCGATGGACGACGCAGGGGCAGCAGTGCCTCGAGCGTGCGCAGCAGTTCCCGGAACTCCTCGCTGTAGCTCCAACGGGGAAGCGCGATCGGCTCGAACCGGTTGGCCAGCTGATCGTCGCTCTGGATCGCATGCAATGCCTCGGCGGTGCCGGCCGCGATGATCGGGATCTGCAGCTCGTTGCCGATCCAGCGCAAGAGGTTGAGCAACCGTCGTTGCTGTACTTGCGTGCCGGCCAGGAGGTTGTGAACCTCGTCGATGATCAGGAGACTCACTCCCGTCGACTGCATGAGTTGCAGCGTTGCATCCTGCCTGCGCGACACGCTCTCCGATGCGATATGCGGAAGCGCCAGCGCATCGAGGATGGCTCCGAAGAAGCGTCGCTCATCTGGGCCCGGCGGCATCTGGATCTTCAGAACCGGAATACTGGCGATGCCCTCTGATGATAGATCGGCCCCAAGGGGCGGGTGGGCTCGCCTGAACTTCTCGAGCACCATCGACTTGCCGTTGTTCGTTGGCCCGCAGAGGAGGAGGTTCGGCATCCGCGTGCGCTTCGGAAAGCTCAGCAGCACCTCGAAAGCCGACAACGCCGCATCGGCTCGCGCGTACCCGACCCACCGATCCGCCCGAATGCGGCGAATCCTCGACTCATCGCGCTCCTCGAGGAGCGCTCGAACCGAGTCGTGCAGGTGCGGATAGTCGCCGACTCACGTCCACTCCTCGAATGGCAGGATCCGAAGGTGAGCCGTGGAGCTATCGTCGTCCGGGACTTCGACGTTACTGCCGGGAGCGTCTACCGGCACCGGGTTCTTTTGATCCGTCCGACCGCCTGGTATGAGGCGGAGCCGACGTTCCTGCTGCCGGCGGATCGTCTTTGTGGTCCTGACGGCCTCGTCGGCGATCTTGCGCAGCGTCTCGATCGTTCGGAAGATGGCGCTCTCGTCGACGTGAGAGTGGCCCTCCTCACGCAAGCGCTTGAGCGCCAGTCGCTGCTCCCATAGCGTGACGGGTGGGCGACCGAGATCTCGGTACGGAATGTCGTAGTACCGCCCGTCCGGTCCCAGCAGGTAGATCCGGCTCAGGTCGCGCGGGTCGTAGCGAACGACCATCCTCTCCGGCATGCCGATCCACCCTCGCAACACATCGGACCAGTACGAGATCGAATGCAGCGAGATGCCCTCACGCCGGATGAGTCGGCGCTCGATGGGCAGAAAGTCGATGAGAAACCGATGGGGGTCTGGCGCTGCAATGGGCTTCCCGCGTCCGAGCGATGTGGCATCGCCGGCAATGCCACGCTCCCAGGCCGCTAGCGGCGTCGTGCCCAGAGCACTATGGACCTCGCGATGATAGACGCCGGTGATCTCGTGGACGAGCCAGCACTCCAACTCATCCATCGTCATCACAGCGTTTTTCTCCGAATCGTAATCGCCCCTGTCGCCAACGTCGGAGAAGGTCGTTCCGGGCAGGAGATGAACCTTGCCCATCATGGTGCCGATCAGCCGCTCGATGTGCGCGCCATAGTGGGGTGTACGCACTGGACGGTACTCGATCCCGATACCGTACTGCTCACAGCCTCTGCGCAGCGCCTCCGAATGGAACTCCTTCGCGTTATCGAGGTGGAGGTGCTCAATCAAACCCTCCATCGCCCACTCGGCCTCGATCTTCCGCTCCGACAACCAGGGGACCTTGCTGAGCACTGTGTGCGCGATGCACAGCGCCACGCTGGTGGCGGAAGGCGGCTCGAGCGTCAGATGGAATCCCACCACGCAGCGCGAGTAGACGTCGATCGCCAAGGTGAGCCAGGGACGCCTGATCGGCATCCGGGTCACAGAGTCGACCACGATGACGTCGACCAGCGTGTGATCGATCTGTACGAGCGCCAATGGCCACTTCGGTTCGAGTGATCCCACCGCTGGGGCAAAGCGATCACGTGCTGCTTTACGGCCGAATCGTCGGGTGATGATCTCGCTTTGAGATTTTGCCCGCAGACGAGCCCGCACCGCCTTACGACCCGGTGGCTTCAGCTGCGCGGCGTGGCAGCGCCGCCGGATCTCCTTAACGAGGTCCGATACCCTGGGCCGCTCTCGCGTCAAGTAGTAGCTCTGAATGGCGTCGTCGATCACTGCGTCGACCTCGCCCGACAGGAGCGATCCGCCTGGTCGCGGACCGCGTTGGCGTGGTAGCAGGCTCGTAAGACGCGGATCCGCTTGATATCGGCCCAGGAGCGCGTACAAATGAATGACGCCGCAACCCAGCTCCGCCGCCGCGGCGGCTACCTCAGCGCGTGTGCGGGTCGAGCTCTCAGAGAGTCGCCGCACGACGCTCAAATAGCGAAGCGCCCGATCCCATTGCGGTGGCGCCACCGACAGCAGCTCCGGTGCTGTCGGTGCGCCGCTCATGGCAGCCCTATGATGCTGCGGGGTGTAATCGGCAAGAATAGATCCACGCAGAGCATGCCCCGCGCGAGCAGGCACCATAGCGTGGCGAGGACCGATCGCCGGTCTGCCGGGACAGCGGTCACCACCTCGGCGAAAGTCGGAGCGACCAACCGCCGCACAGCTGATAGCAGTGACTGAGCGATATCCGGATCAAAGGCGGCCATGCGCAGCGGCAGTAGCCGCTTGGCGTTTTCGAGTGCACAGCCTCGAATCTCCCGCTCTGTTGCGACCCGGAAGATCGCCCCGCGCGTGCGAGCCCAGTCCTCCATGGCAGCGAATCGCTCCTTGAAGCGTTCCTGGTTCGCCCGCAGATCGCTCTGGTACTTGACCTCGACGATCTCGCGCCTGCCATCGCTCCACGTGACGGAATAATCGGGGGTGTACCGTCGGGCCGCTCCGCCTACCTGAAACGAAATCGTAATCGGCTGGGCAGTTATGACCGCGTGAGGGTCGAGGAAACTCGTGAGGGTGACGAAGTCCCGTTCCAGCGCGCTCTCGTGTTCCGCAGTCCCTGTGGGAAGTGGCTGGAAGCCAATAATGTGCGACCGCCGGCTCAGCGGGATACGTCTCACCCGTTCCTCACCGCTTCAGTAGCCTCACCCAGTATCATCGCACAAAAATGTGTCAGCTTGAAGACAGTGACCGCTGTTTGTTAGAGCGACTTCTTCACTTGAACCACGCGGCTCGGTTGCAGGCCAGTTCACGAAACCTGGAACATCCGAGGTCAGTTCACGAAACCTGGAACACGGGGCGCAACTACAACTAGCTGACTCCCTTGAGTGTCACCTCTGTCGCCAGTTTGCGAAACCTGGAACACCGACAGTAGTCTCGTCGGGTGTGCCGCAATCCGCGACCTGGGTGCCACAACCCTGAACTGGGCACACAGAGGCGAACTCTCTGCCGCGGTCTTCGATGTTCCGGGACGCCCGGACGGCACCACTGTCGGACCAGCGCGTTCCCAGGCAGCCTGATCGGCGTCTCCGCCTCGCCCTCCCGCAAGCGGGACAGGCCGGAAACGCCCTCCTGGCGGGACCCCGGTGGCCCGATCATCGCGCGGTTTTATGTCACTACCGAGACAACGAGGAATCCTGCCGCTCGCTGGAAGCTGCCGTTCTGTGTCAGCCCCCCTACTCCGCCAGCCCGGAAAAGAGGGAGAGAGCATCGGACTGCCCTCTCCCTCGCCGTCCAAGGCGGTTATGCCGCCCGCGCCATTGCCATATCCCACAGCGCCGAGTTCAGCCGCAGGTCGTGCCGAATCCCCGTGATCTTCCGCGTCCGAATCAAGCGATTGGTCGCGGAGCGCCGCAGCAGGCCGCCTCGGAGCAGCCGCCCCTGGATCACGTTATAGACTCGCCAGAGGTCGTCTCCGACGTCTTCCTGGCGCTGCGGCACCAGGATCTCGGAAGGCCGGATCGCGCCTCCACGGTCCTCTGGAAAGCGCAGCGCGAGGGCCTCGGCCGCGAACTCGAGTCGCTCCGGCACACCCAGATGCGTGTGCTCCATCCGCTCCACCGCTGTGGCGAGGACGCCAAAGCGCTCGCTCATCTCGAGCGCCGCCCGGACGACTTCCTCGAGTACATGGCCGCGGTGCAAGGCGCGCCAGACCGGAAATGTACCCACCGAGGCCACCAAGCCATTCGAGCATACGGCCCGGAATAGACCCGCCCGAAGTTGGACCCCGGAAGTCCCATCATGCGAGTTCAGCAAGAGCAACTCGGGGGTCGCATCCCCGACGCCGATCGTCTCGACTTGTCGGCGCAGTCGGATGAGGTGCCGCGCGTGGAGCGGGCTTGCGATTCGAGACCTGGTCTGTCGTGCTTCGACCGGCCGGAATCCCGCTTGCCGCAGGGCGTCAAGAACCTGGGCAGTCGGGACGAAACCGTACGAGGCGCTCAGCCGCTCATGCGCGCTCGGCGCAAAGGCAGCCGGGACGCTCTCACGGAGCACCTCGGGGCTCAGCGCCTGCTCGAAGGCGGTGCTGTGGCTGGACTGGGAGATATCGAGTGACCTGGGAAGCGTGTTCATGGAAGACTCCTGAACGGATGACTGGGGGGATTGCCCGTCGGCCGGGCCACACGCCGCAGTCGAGCAGTCCAGACCGCGCGCAGCGCGCTTGCGAGCGGGCGTCTTCGGCCGCGAGGTCTGGACGGCGAGAACGGCGTGTAGACTGGGCCGACAGCAAGCCCACCCCTCGCTACGGAGCATTGGCTCGGGAAACGAAAAAGGCCCGAGCGCCTGGCCGGCGCCCGGGCGAACCTCGCGAGACACCGAATCAATCAGTAGCCGCAAAGATGGCGGAAGCTTCCCGATGCGCCGCGGCAAACTCGATGAGCTGCTGAAAATGACGCGAGAGCATCTCGCTCGGAATCCGGAACGAGAGGTGACTTAAGGCGAAGAGGCAAGCGACGATCCCTGCGGCATCCCCGCTCATGCGGTCATCGTAACCATTGCCATCTACCCGCAGCTGCAAGGACTCACAGTCGGGTGACATGTAGAACCCGCCGTTCGAGAGCTCATAGAAATGCCAGTAGCCGCCCGAATATTCCCCGGAGAGCTCGCGCAGCCATGTGTAGACGGCATTTTCGACGGCGAGCAAGTGTCGGCCGAAGTGGCTCGGCAGAGTATTCATGCGCTCTTCATCGAGCACGCGAGCGGCTGTGATTGGGGTGTTGTCGTTGACGGTGGTCATGAGAAGGTCCTCGAGGAATTCCGGGCGGGATTGCCCGCGGACCTCGCGCCACGCCGCAGCGCAGCGGTCAACGATCGTCAGACCGCCGCTTTGGGCGGCGACCGCCTCCGCGGTCGTCGTTGACCGCGAGAACGGCGTGGCAAAATCGGTAACACCGCAATCCCGCCCTCTTCACTCTCCTCCCTCGATCGAAACGCACCCCTGACAAGGCGAAAGGGGGCGAGCCCACAACAAAAACTGCAAGCTCACCCCTTTTCGCGATTTCGAATTGGAGTCTCGGGCGTCACCGTCCGCGCCCGGCGTGCCTCTTGCTCTCCGGCCAGCTCATCGATGAAGTCGGCGGTGGGGATCTCTTGTATCGCCCACCAGTGCGGACCACCTCTCGGATGGTCGATGCCGAGACTCCGCACTGCCGCGCGACCTGATCAAAGGTTTTGCGATTGCGCTGCCATTCGAGGACCCGGCGAAGCTCGGCGTTGGTGAGCGGCGTCGACCTCTTGTAGCGCCCACCGTTGCGAATCACCGTATAGATCGTCCCAGGCGACACCCCGTTTTCTCGGGCGACTTGAACCAATGTCTTGCGATCGCGTTGCCACTGCAGGATCCGATGGACCTTGGCATCGGTGAGAAATCGTGTCCTACCTTTGGTGCTGAACATGTCTGACTCTCCTTAACGGCACAGGCGGGATTGCCTGCGCGGCCGAAGCCGCATGCCGCAGCGCAGCCGTCAAGGATCGAAGACCGCCGCAGGCGGCGAGCGCTTCCGCGCTCGTCCTTGACGGCAAGAACGGCATGCGAAGCTTCGAGCGCAGGCAAGCCCAGCCCCCCTCTGCTCTGGCACAACATCCCAGGCCTCCATGGCGCAGTACGTGCGTGGAGAGCCGCGCGCGTTCGAACCCGCAGCACCGGCGAAAACCTCCGGCGCTGCGGGTCAGATCGCCGTTACAAGAGTGCGCGTTCCTTCAGGCGCTCCATCACGGCGCGCCGCTCGCGCAGATTCTGTAGCCGGTTCTCGGGCGACGGGCACTTGTAAATGCCGCGTCTCCAGATCGCCGAACCGATCAAGTGCTCCGCGACCCCAAGCTCCGCAGCGAGCTCGGCGCGCGTCTTGCGATTGCGATGCCATTCCAGAATCGCCGCGACCTGCTTCTCGGTCAGCTTGCGTCTTCCGCTCATGGTCCACTCCCGATTCGAAATACGGGCGGACTGCCCGCACGCGCGGGAGCGCATGGCGCAGCGCAGCGGTCCAGACTCGCGCGACAGCGCGACTCGCCGAGCGCTCCTGCGCGAGGGTCTGGACAGCGAGAACGCCATGCGAAACTCACGCGTGCGGGGTGAGCCGTCCCACAAGAGGCTCCCGCTTACCAGCGGCAGCGGGGATTCGCATCGGCGCGCCGCCGATTACGCACCGGCGCACCGACACGAGAGACCAACTGCGAGGACTCACAGAAGTCCGTGTTCGGAAAAGGAGTAACACCCACCATCGCCGACGATGATGTGATCGAGTACGAGGACATCCATGAGGGCCAGCAAGTCCTTGAGGCGGCGGGTGATGAAGTCATCCGCAGGGCTCGGCTCGAGCGAGCCCGATGGGTGGTTATGCGAAAAGATCACCGCCGTGGCGTTATGGTGGAGCGCCTGGCGCAGCACATCTCGGGGGTGGACCTGGGCGCAGTCGACCGTTCCGCGGAAGAGCTCCTCGAAGGCGATGAGGCGGCGGCGATTATCGAGATAAAAGCAGCAGAAGACCTCGTGATCGAGACTCCCCAGGCGGAGCCTCAAGAATTGACGAACCTCCTGAGGCCGGGATAGGACCGGGGCGCCGGGCCGGAACCTGCGAGAGATCAGGACCTGTGCCTGGCGGATGACATGGTCGTACTCAGCCTCGCGAAACGACAAACCGTCGTGGACGTAGAGCGTGCTCATGATGGTCGTCCTGTGATCGTGGGCGGGATTGCCCGCCGGCCTCGCTCCACGCCGCAGCGCAGCGGTCAACGATCAAGGACCGCCGTCTTCGGCGGCGAGCGCGTCCGCGCGCTCGTCGTTGACCGCGAGAACGGCGTGGTAGGATTGCTCGGGCAAGCACGCCCCAAGCTCCCCTTTGGCCGCCCGCGGACGCAGCCCTCCCCCTGATCCTGACCATCGGCGAGTGAGTGGCTTACGCGGTGCCGCGCGCGCCGCGACCAGGGCTCTTCCGTCAGTTGCACGAATCAACGTAACGCTCGAGCTCGACTCGCGTGATGTAGGTGCGGGCGCCATCCTTCTGAGGCGTCAGCACTCCGGCGTGGATTCGGTTATAAAGCTGCGCGCGGCTCATTCGCAGGATCCTGGCGGCCTCGGTGATCTGAAATCGCAAGGCCGGCAGCGCGATTTCCGGCGGCTCAGCGCTCAACTTCTTGTCTCTCATGGGTCCACCTCACTTCCGACTCATGCTTCCATCATGACGCAGCGAGCCGGATTGTCATCTCGCATTTCCGCCGAGTTTGAACCGAAATGGAGCCATCGACATCGAGCTCTATACATGCGGACACGCGCCCGGCGTCAACACACGGAGAGCCGGCGCGAGTTCTAGGCAGTTCGAATTTGATAAAACGGAGGCGCGATGCATCTGACCGGCAACAGAACCAACGCGCGCGCACGCCATAGTCGGCAATGGATGCGCATGGACTTCGGAACCTCGCCCGATTGGGCAGGTGTTATCCACGAGGGATTCTTCACACCGCCTCTCGGCCGGCGGTCGCGGCCAAGCTGATCTCAACCCGCGCGGTCCGTCGCGCGTCCCCATTGCCGCTATTGGAAGTCGCGCTTAGCGGACGGCGCATGGTCCGGTTTCGCTTGGGTCCTTCGGATCCGTTCGCTCAGCGTACCGGCTTGCCGCAAGGTGTGCTGTAACCACATGGGTTGCAGGTACGTAACCAGGTCGGTTACACTATCCATCGTGATCAAGACTTTCAGGCATAAGGGGCTGGCGGCGCTCTTCGAGACAGGGAATGCACGCAAGGTACAGCCGAAGCACGCGAAACGCCTGAACCTGATCCTTACAGCCCTCAATGCCGCGACCCAGGCGGCGCAGATGGCGATGCCCGGAATGCGGTTCCATCCGCTGCATGGCGACCGTTATTCGGTTTGGGTGGACGAGAATTACCGCGTGACGTTCCGTTTCCAGGGCGGACACGCGTACGAGGTGGATTATGAAGACTACCATTGAGAGCTCGGGCCGGATGCACAACCCGGCCCACCCCGGCGAGATCCTCAAGGAGATGTACATGGTGCCGCTCGAGGTGACGATCACGCAGACGGCGGACGCCCTTGGAGTGAGTCGCAAGCACGTGTCGGCGATTGTGAACGGTCGTGTACCCGTCTCGCCCGATATGGCGGCGCGTCTGGCTGGCGTCTTTGGCACTGAGCCGGACATCTGGATCAACCTTCAGGCGCAGTACGACGTCTGGCAGGTGCGGCAGCACGGGCGCCCGAAGGTCAAGCGATTGGCAGCCTGAGGACTGATCCAGCTGAGACTGATATCAAGCCGGAGGAGCGGCTGCTACCTGCGACGATGTCGCGTGCCGTGGTCCGCCAGCATCGCCCAATGCCCGCGTACTGGTGGACTTGAGAGCGGCGTGCGACGGTTGGGATCTCACCGACTGCGGCAGCGCTTTGGGACTCAGGTGTATCCCAGAGCCTCTTGCGCCTGAGCCTCTTCCCAGCTTCGGCCCTTGCGAACGTCAACCCAACAGAATCGCGCACCCTGATTGTCCGTCGGGTTGAGCGAGAGGAGGCGCTCAAAAGCCTGCTGGGCTGGCGGCAGCTTCCCCAGCCGCCAAAGACACAGCGCGTACCCGTGCAGGCATCTGAGAAAAGGCCGGTTGTAGATGTGCCCCCAGAGCAGCACGCCATCAAAGCCCGGTGGCAGCCAGAGCTCCCCGATTCGCATCCCGACCTCGTAGTGGACGATCGCCCGTTGTGGCGTGTGATCGAATTCGAGGTTGCCCAGGTACGCGTGGGCATCGATGCAACGAAGGTCGGTGCCCAAGACTTCCATGAGTAGCTCGTAGGCTTCTGCGGCTCGGCCCGCCTGTGCGAGATCTGCGGCATCGCACGTTGGATTTTCCTCGCCCGCGCCCGGGAATTGGCCCCAGGCGATCGGGTCCATGACGAGCCCTGGGCGGGGCTGCGCGGTGAGTTTGCGCCAGAGCGGCGCGTACGGGTCGTCTTTGCGGAAGGGCTCATGGCCAGTACGCAAGTCGCTCACCCCACCGTCACGCAGAGGCAGGGGCTCAAGAGCCAGCTTGTCGAGGGCGATACGCTGATTCTCAATTCGTCCGCTCGCGTAGTCGTCGCCTTTGAAGATCCAACGTTTCTCGATCACGAGCGTCACGAGGTGGCCCGGGACGATCTCCCCAATGTCCCGAGAACGGAAGGTGATTTGGCCGATCTCGCCGAGCACGCGCACCCGAGCCGACTGCTGATTCACTTTCAGCACCGCGGCATCGAGCCTCAGAGGCTCCGCGGCGGCGGGTCCCGGGTGAGCCTCCCCGAGCAGGGTGGCACGCTCGCGCATCACGTGGCTGCGCGCGGCGGTATAAGACTCGCCGGTTTTGCTTTGGCGCTCGCGGATAATTCTTTTAAGATCGCGGTGGGTGGTCATCGCTTATCCTCGCTCAGCGCGGCCTCGGCCCCCGCCCTCGGCTGCGCTTACGAAGAAACGCACGACCAGCCAAGCCGGAGAAGTCTGCTCCCCTTTGCTCCGTTCGAGGGATCCCGCGGGGGTGGATCCATCGGAGTTCGGCGTCGGCTACGCCGTGTGGCGTAACATCCCACAGCAGCCGTTATGCGTCAACAGCGACCGAGGCATCATTGTCATGAAGTCGAAATACTACGTTCGCTTGATGCGCCCGACTTTTCAGCGGGCGATTCTCACGGTGGAGGCGCGCTCCGAGGAAGCGGCGGTGCTTTCGGCACTCAAGAAGGCCGGGGAGCTTGGCGATGCGGACTGGGCGCAGCTCGGCACCGAGAGGGAGCTCCCCGTGGTGGAAATGGTGTACGCGGAGGAGGACGCAGAAGGACGTTCTGAGGCGGACACCTTGGACTACATGCGCGATGCGCAGTACGCGTACGCTCTTCTGCAGGCGGACCTCGACGAAGGCGAAGGCAGCTTCATCGCGCCAACGTGGCTCAAGGCTGTGCCGGAGTTGGCAGCTGCCGATATCACTCAGGACTGGAGTGAGGACCTGTCCGCAGTCTCCGGTGAGGAAATCGAGGCTTTCTACGCCTGGCTGACGCGGCAAGGACGCCCGAGCAACGTCGTGGACTTTCTCGCGGAGCGGGATAAGCGCCGCGGATCGCCCGCCTCCGATCCGGACATCGACAACTGATGCACCTCAAGGCCTTAATCTGCTCCTTCGGGCAACCGATCATCACTGCTCATTGACTCTCGGCGGCAACCGCGTCTGCTTGGACGGCCGCGAACATTGCGACGCACGGCGCATCATTCGCATCCGGAGGACTCCACCCACCGGCCGACCCGGTCCCCTTGTTAAAGGCTCCGGGAGAAAGGTCTGCCCGTGATCTACTCTCTAATCCGCACAGCCGGGCGCTGCGGGCCATGCGGCTCCGAAGCCGTACGCGTGGGCTCCCGCCTATCGCGCGGCAGCTCGATCCCTCGCTCGATGGTGAGCGCGAGCGTCTCGCGCACCGCCGCCTCGAAGGCCTCGCGCGTCTTGGGGTTCTCCCAGCGGCCGGCGGCGTACTGATGTGCGGTATCCAAAAGCCTGTACGCGTCAGCAAGCTCTCTGTGATTGATCACGGCCTCGCGTCGGGAGAGCGTGGGGTCGCGTAAGGCGCGCGCCGCGGCGGCGCGTAGATCGAAGTCTTGAAGCTTCTCGATGACCCAGTGCGGCCTCGGCGTGTCCGTTTGACGGGTGGCGACGACAAGCCCCTCGGCGTTGCGAGTGCGCGTGATGAAGGAGACCGGAGCCAGATTGTTCTCCCGGATCCCGATCGCATCGCCAACCTGCGGCTGGGTGCGCGACTTCGCGAGCGCCCGCTCGAGTCCCCTTCCCCAGATCGTCCGCTCGCCATCGTCCGTCAGAATTTTCACAAAATAGGACGGATGCCCGCGCGGATGGAATTCGTGCGGGGCCCGGCCGTGATTCAAGAGCTTGCCCACGGTCAGACGATCGACGGGCGGCCGGGGCGAGGGCCCCGGCGCGGCGGCGCGGCGCGCTGCGGCGGACCCGGAAGCGGGGTCACTCGGGGGACTGGAACGCTCGGTCGCCATGGGAGGAAACCCGTCCCTCACGCCCGAGCCGGACCGGGCTCGCGCTGGAGCGGCTTTCTCTCAGGTGCGCGACCCGCACGGTCGCGAAGCCGCACGGGCTGCAGCGGCTCCCCGCGCGCGACTGAATCCGCAAGCGCCGCGCGCACCAGCGTGACGAATTTCTCTCGATCCTCGGGGTCGCGGATGCGGCGGGCGGCGAGTTGCGCCGCGTGCAACTGCAGGTACGTCCCGACGAGCTCGGGGTGCTGACGCACGGCCTGTCGGCGGTCAACATTCGGGTCCCGCAGGACCTCAGCGGCTGCCGCGCGCGCCTCGAAGAATTCTCGCTTCTCCACTACCCAGCGGTTGCGCGCTGCGGCGACCTCGCGCTCCGCGATCACCCGCCCATCGGCGTCCCGCTCGCGTCGCTGCACGGTGACCCGCTCCGCACCGATCCGGCGCATCGCGATCTCATCACCGATCTGCGGCTGGGTGAGGGACTGCTTCATCGCGCGCTCGAGATCCTTGCCCCAGATCGTGCGCTTGCCCTCCTCCGTCCCAATCTCGATGAAGTACGACATCGACTCGCGCGGATCGAACCGATAGGACTCCCGGCCATGGTCGATGAGCTTACCGACAATGAGTTCGCGCGCACCCGGCGCGGTGCGAGTCTTGGCGGCACCGGATCGTGCCGCGCCTTCTCTCACGGCCAAATCCGATTCAGGGCCGCTCCCAGGGACTTGAAGCTCCATCTGTGCGCCATCGGCCTGGCGCGCGAGCGAGCGCACCATGGCGGCGCGCTCGGGCACCGAGGGCTTATAGCCCCGCACATCGAGACCGGCGAGGCGGCCCTGGCGCCAAGCCTCCCGCCGGAAGCGCTCCGTCCCGTCAACGGTGATCTCCTCCCAACCGCGCGTGCGCGCAATCTCTACGAGGCTGCGGACGACCTCCGTGTTCTCACTCCCCGTCGTGAGGCGCTTGCCGTGATCGCGGAACGCCGACGCGCCGTCCGGGAAGTAGAACCTCCGCTTGTCCTGCACAAACCGATCGCGGACGGACTGCGGCAGGGCCCAGGGGTCGGGAGCTGCTGAGGCCGGGGCACCCTGAGGCTTCGCGGCGCTTGCGGCCGGCGACGGTGTCTCCGGCGCCGACTTCGGATCGGATCCCCTCTTGGCCTCCGATGGCGCTCCCGCGCGCGGCTCCTGACTCGCGCGGGAGCGTACTCGCCGCGCCCGGATGGAGTTCGGCTCTTCCGACTCTGGCCGGGCACGCGCACTAGAGGCGCGATCGCGCGCGGTCCCGTCTTTTGCTCGGGGACGCTGATCTTCGGACGGGCCGCCGCGATCTTGGGCTCCGCTCTGCGCATCGGAGACCGGTGCATCTTGCCTCACCGTGCCGCCTGCTTTCGGTGTCTCAGCAGCCATGGAGGGCTCCTATCGCTCGAGCGTATCGAGAAAATCCGTGACGGCCGTCTGCAGCTCCTGCGGAGTGAGTGAGCCATCGTGCTCGGGGATCTCGACGCGCGAGAAATCCGTCTCGAAGTCCTCGAGCGTCAAGGTGTCGGCCCGGTCGATGTCTTCGACACTCGCCTCATGAACACGGGGCGAGGTGTCCGCACCGCCCATGTTGGGCGCCTCTCGCGGCGTGTCGCTCTCAGCATCGGGAACACTGGCTCTGCTCGAATCGGCCGGCTCCACGGGCTCCGCGGCGGCTTCGCGATGCGGCGTGACGCCCCGTCCCGGCGCAGCTCGATGGCGGGTACCGCAGGTGGCTTTCGAATGCGATTGCGAAGCGCCGGCACGCGGTAATACCGGATCTTCCGGCAGAGGATGGGCGGGGTGTCCTCGGTGAAGACGATCTCTTTGGTCTTGCCGAGGGACCGCACTTCCTGGGGCAGCATGAGCGGACGCTTCTGCTCGCTCACACTCACCGATCGGTGCCGGCCCGTCTTGCCGTTCGAGAGCTCCCAGACCGGCTTCGAGTGCGTCTTCACCTTCACCGTCGTGAACCCCAACTCCCGCGAGATCTCCTCGGCATCGTCCATGTCCTTCGGCTGGAAGTAGATGCGACCGGCGAGCGTCTTCAAGAGCGTCCGCGAGCCGTCTTCCCCGTACACTTGCCGAAGCTGCGCGGGGGTCTGCATGATGAGGAGCGTGCGCACGTTGTAGCCCGGCAAAAACCCGCTCGCTTCCGCCAGGATCGGAATGCGCCCGATCGCGGGAAACTCATCGAGCACGATCAGCACCTGGTATTTCAGGGCCGGGTTCTGCTCAGGCAACTGATCCGTCTGGATCGCAATCGCCTGCTGGAAGAAGAGATTCAGGAGCGGCTGCAGCCGGTGCAGGTCCTTCGGCGCCACGCCGAGATACACCGACATGGGCTCAGCTCGGAGCTTGCGCAAATCGAAATCGGTTGCCGAGGTCGCGGCATCCAGGACCGGATTCGCCCAGAGATCAAGCCTCGAGGTGAATGTTTTGCGAATAGAAGACGTGGTCTGCGGCGCGAGATCAATCACGTCGTAAAGCGCCCGGACGCATTCCTCGGAAAGGGGCTGCGAGCCGCTCATCCGCCCCTGGATGACCCGGCGCCATTTGTGCCCGAACCCCTCCTCGTCATCCGCCATCCCTTGCCTGCAGGATCTCCCCGATCGTGCGTGGCAGGCTTGGGCTGGCAAAGAGATACAAAGCGATCCCGAGAAAGAGCGCGCGCGCCGAGGACATCCAGAAAGGATCCGAGTTCGGCGGATCGGGAAAGAACATGTTGGCAATCAACTGCAGGTCGCTGACGAGCTGACTGCGGCGCTTCGACCACATAGTCGAGCGGGTTCCAGCGGGCGGTCCGGCCGGCTGGGCGAGAGCGGATCGAAGAGGAACGTCTTCTGTCCCGAGCGCTGCCGATACCCAGCAGTCAGCGTCCAGTTCTCTCTCTTGATGTCGACGCACACCACCGATCCCGGCCAGTTGAGGAGGTTCGGCACGACGACGCCGACGCCCTTCCCCGCTCGTGGATGGGCCGACAGCGCCACTCCCTGCTGACCCGGCAGCATCAGAAACTCGCCCCCAAACGGGCCGACCCCGCCCAAGCGTCCCAACATGATCCCTTCCCCATCGAGCAACCCGGCTTCGAGCGAGCTCCCGCCGGGTGGCAAATCTCGCATCGCCGTGGAGCGACTTCGCGCCTGGGCCACAGCACTGCCAATGCGGACAGGAGCACGAGAGAGAGCGCAACGACCGAGCAGATCTCGAGCCGCCAGCGTACCGCTTGGCTCTCGCCGTACCAATAGGCGTACCGCACGACGGTGATCGGGCTCGCCTGCCGCGCATCGAGCCGAAGCGACCAAAGGAAGAAGAACCCGGCGAGGTACTGGGCCAAGAGCACTGCCACAACGCTCGCAGCCGCAAATTTCGCGGCCGGCGGCGCGCGCAGGCGCTTAGCGCGCGGCCGAGCCCGCGGCGCTTGCGCTCGAGGGTCGAACCAGATCTCTCGAATGAAACGCTCATGGCGCTCCACCCCAAACTGGATGACGATATCGATCAGGAGATAGAGGAGACTCTTGATGTCCTCCCGCGGCGAGCTGCGCGCCCGCCGTGGCTTTGCTTGACGAGGAGCACCAGCTGCTCGAAGGCGAGCTCCGCAGCTCGCCGCGTGGATGCTCGTGATCGAGCCCGGGTGCCCGGAGTTGACGTTCCGCAGGTAATCGAAGGCTTCCTCGGCCCGAAGCTCCGCCAAGAGGATCCGGTCCGGCTTCATCCGAAGACACGACTCCAGGAGCTGCTTCGGCGTCACGCGCGCGAGCCCCTGATCGTCCTTCGAGTAAAAGAGCCGCACGTGATTCGGATGCCGATCGAGCACGAGTTCCTCGGCATCCTCGATCGTGATCAGCCGCTCGTCGCTTGCGATCTCGCGGATCAGCGCCTTGGTCCAGGTCGTCTTGCCGGAGCCCGTGGGGCCTGAGACCAGGATGTTCTTGCGCGACTTCACCGCGAGGCGCATGAACGCCTCGTACTCCTCACCGCTCGAGAAGCCTCAAGAGCTCCTGCTCCGTGTCATCGAGCGCATCGCTCGAGCGCCGCGCGCGGGCGAAGATCCCTCGGCGCGCCAGCTCCTCGACCGACCAGACCTCATCCGAGGGCCGCCGGATCGTGATCGCGACGGTGTCCTTCGTCGTGGCCGGCGGCAGCACGATCTGAATGCGCTCACCGCTCGGGAGCGAGGCGGAAAGGAGCGGTGAAGACTCATCGATCCGCTGCCGGGTGGCGTTCGCCACGAGCTTCGCGAGCCTTCGGCACCAGTCGTAGTCCGCGAACGGCAGCGAGCGCCGCTCCCATCCATGGCGCGTCTCGATGAAGGCCTCCCGCGGGCGAGTTGATGCAGAGCTCGGTGACCTCCGGGTCGGCGAGCACCGGCCGCAGCGAGCGCAGCGTCAGTTCGAGCGAAGAGGAGTCGACGGCGCTCAGCTCGCCACGACGCGCCGCGAACACTGTTGCCGCAGGCACTTGAGTCACGGCGAGACACCGGTCGTGGAGGTGCGCTCGGCCATCGTCAGCGCGATACACCGACCGGAAATCCACGTCGCGCGCGACCAAGATCTGAATCCGATCGCCCTGGGGCACCGTGATGGTGGGTGGGATATTGATCGTGCTTTGCAGGATCCCCGTCATCACGTCCTCAGAGCTCGAGGGATTGAGGATCACGGTCCCACCGTTATTCGTCGACTGAATGCCGGCCTGCACGCCCGCATCGATCACCGACACCAGGATCGCCGCCCCGAAGCGCTCCCAGAAATGCGTATTGACCTTGCCCGAGAGTCCCGCGCGTCCGAGCGCATCCGTGCCCGGGCGAGTCAAGCGGCACGACGACGCCGGTTGGGGTCCTCGCCTCCGTCCAGAGCACGAAGAGCCGTGCCTGTCCCTCTCGGACCTGGCCGCGGGTCTCACCGACGAGCTTCGTTCCGCGCTCGAGCAGCACGACCGTGCCATCGGCGCTGAACGTATCGGTGGCCGTGACGCACGTCGTCATGCCAGGGAGCGTTGAGTCGATTGCCGTCTCGAGCGTGCAGTCGAGAAATGAGCCCTTGGGCAGAAGGAAGCGCTCGGTCGGTAGCACCGAGGCCTCCACCGCCGGCGTGACGCTGGGGCGCAGCAGCGACTCGAGCGACTCACCCGCTACCGCCGGTGATCGCTCCGACGCATTCGTCGAGGATGGCGCCACCGCCCAGGGCGGCCCCGACATGCCATTTCCCATGGGCGGCGGCGCCGATGCAATCTCGGCTGAGGATCCGGGGCCCGAGGAGGCGGCGAACACCGGTCCTCCGAGCTGCCGATCGCGAGCGGTGACCCGTGCCTGCATCGGAGCTGCCGCCGCGGGCCGGATCGAAGCGTTGAAACGCGCGAGCGCATTCGCCTGATTCCAGGCGGCTGTCTCTGCGGGAGTCGGGAGCTCGGGAGGCGGCCCCAAGACCTCCTGAGCGAGTGTCGGCGGCGGTGCGGCTGGCGCGGCGGCGACGGCCACTCTCGGTGCACTGAATGGACCTAAGGGCGGTAACGGCGCATCGCCCGAAGCCGCATGAGCGCTCGCGCGCCGCGCCACCTGAACCGCGTGCGCGTTTCGCGCGAACACGTGAGCGTAATACCAAGTGAGCGCCCCTATTCCGAGCGCGCACATGAGACCGGCTGCGAGGACATTGCTCAATCTCGACTGGAGCGATCGCACCCGGTTCACGGACGCGGTTCCGCGCTCCCCTGCAACCCCGCCTGCCTCTCCTTCACCTGCAGGGGGCGCTTGCCCGCCCGTTGCCTCGCGCCGCTCGCTCTCGGCGGAGGCTTCGTCACCCGATGTGATGGCGCGCGGATGGGCCTCCTCTGAGGACGATTTCATGCCAACGCTCATGGTCCCTCACCTCCCCTCTCACCGGCCTGGCGCGTGAGTCGCTCAACCGCTGGGGACACGGTATGAGACCTCAACCGCTCACCCCCACCCGTGAACGCTTTGTTGACTATGCAACCGGTCAGGCGCCCCCGCCGCAGCACGAAACGGTGCGCAACCCGCTGCACCACGATGTCGCCTTGGCTCACACTGAAGTTGACGAGCGATTCGGTCCCGTCGTCGTTCTGAACGAAGATCGCCGGGAGCTCCGATCGCGCTCCAAACTGAATCCACGTCCGCACCCCGTCATCCCAGGCGGCAATGGGCTTCAACTCCGGCCGGCCGCAGTACCAGTAGTCATAGTTTTGCGTTCGGTTTTGAGACGCTCGCGCGAGGGCGCCCGCAATTTCGCGGGCGGCAACGGCAGTCGCTCCCTGTCTCTTCGTCTCGGGGTATGTAAACCGCAACGCGTAGATCACCTCGCCCAGCGACGGGTCCGGGGACCCAGGCAGGACCGAGTACTCGAATTCGTACTGCCGGCGGTTCGTGAGCACCGTGAGGTTGGTGTCCACGCGAGCGACGCGGGGCTTCAAGAAAAGATGATTCCCCTTCGCCTGGAATGAGATCCCCTCGATATCGCCGGCCGCAAGTCCCACGAACGACTCGTCGCGCGCGAACTCGATATCGATTTGAAAGCCGACGTAGCCGTACAGCCTGTAAACCTGCTCGGCACTGTAGGGCGCGACCCGGATCCGGCTGTCCACGGCACCCCGGGCCGGCACCCAGTTGGCGGCAGCGGGCGGGGCGGTCACAGCCATCAGGGCAACGAAGGCGATCAGAGCGCCTCCCGCCGCATAGCATCGCCGCCCGCGCCGCTCGCTCCGGGTCCCTGGAAATCGTTGCAATGCCAGGATGTTCATGGCGCCTGCCTCGCTGACGTCGGCTCGCCTGCCGCAACTGTCCTCGCCTTGGATCCGGCGGATGCCGCGGTCTCAGTCGGCCGCACGTCGGACAGCACCTCGGGCTCGCGGGTGAGGCTTACGATCTTGAAGCCGAGCGGATTCCAGCGCCGCACTTTGGGGTCAGATGCCGGTGATCCGTAGCCGTACTCGATCGTGGCGATCCAATGCCCGTAAGACCCGCCACCCCCATTCCCTTGGCCGTCGATCGTCATATAGCGGACCTGTGCGAGGTCCTGGATGCCGGTGGCGCGTGTGAAGAAGCTGACATCCTCGACCCGGACACTCACGGTGCTGCCGTCCTTGTGCACATTGAGCGGGGATTTTGGATTTGAGGGATTCCAGCGTGCGTACCACGCCTCATTCTCCTGAGGCGTCTGGAACGCGCCGCACTCCTGGTAGTCGCTCTCGGCGGTTGCGAAATTGAATCGCTCACACACCGTGATGTAGTGCGTGAGAAAGTACCGCGTAACCGCCTGGTTGAGTGTCGCATGCCCCGTGTAGGTCGGCACCACATCCACGACACCCGTCGTGCTGTCGACACGAATGAGGTACGGCTCCACCCGCTTCAAGGGCATTAAAGCCAAGAGCGCACCCGCAAGCAGCACGACCGTGAGCCATCCGCCACCTGCAACCAGCCACCCCACGCGTTCGCTGCGCCGAGCGCGCGCGACTCGGTCCAGGTCCCAAGATGCCGCCTCTTCAAAATAGGGCTCGAGCGCTCGATCGCGGCTCATGGCGACCTCTGCGCGCCCGCCGCCGGCGCCGGCCCCTTCGGCGCTCCGGATTCAGCGGCTGCCTTCGCTCGCGGCGTGCCGTCAGATTTCCTCGCGCCGCGCACCTGGGCGTTCGATTCCTCCGGCTGACCGGGTGCGAGCGTATTCGCGATCGGCCGCTTCGGGATATTGATGGGTGTCAAATGCCGCTCACACCGCACGCTCTCCGTGCTGCAGGCCGTGAGCAGACACACGCACACCACAAACACCGCTCTCATACCAAACTCCTCCCGCTCATGAGGCGCGCACCTGGTTGGGACCCTTGAGCTTGCGAAAGCCGGTGACAATCCCCTGCCGTGCGTAGTAGCCGGCCTTGCGGCTCAAGGGATCCCAGCGCGAGGTCTCGCGATCCAGGAGCCCTCGCGAGAACTGGCCGGTGTGGCGTGTCGCTCTTCCTAAGCCCCAGGCCACCGCGGCGCTTACCATCCCGAAGGACGAGAGAGCCAGCCCGCTCGCAAGGCCTGCCGCCATCGGCATGACCTGACGCATGACGAGGATCGTGAGTCCCGCCGCTAGACAGACCCGCACCGCCTGCGCGATCTGAATCCCCCCGCCCGTGCTCGCCGCCGCCTGCGCCGCGGCCCCGACCACATCGAGCATGAGTGCGGCGACGAGCACGGTGAGAATGGTGATGAGGGCGTAGTTTGAGAGCTGCGCGAGCCAGGCCTCGAAGAACCGCTTCGAAGAGTCGAAAAGGAGAAGCAGGATGAAAAGGGGCCCAAGCGCCAGCAGCACCGAGAGGGCAATGCGCGAGAGCGCGAGGAGAAACATGGTGTAGACGGCCGTGATCGCAACGAGAGCGAACACGGCGACGCCGGCGACGTAGAACGAGAAATTGCCATGAAAGAAACTCCCTTTGGCGAGTAGCAGCCCGCCCGCGTCGGCTCCGCGATCCATGATCTGATCAACGATGCCGACCGGGTCATAACCGCCCACGACGGTGCTCGCAAGCTCCGCGGGCGCATTGAAAAAGGTATCGACGATGAGGCTCTGATAGAGCCAGAGGTGTAACGCCACCCCGAAAATCACCGCGAGCACTCCGATCCGCTTGACGCCGGCGATGAACGGCTCCTGGATCTGACCGGTGAGCTGCAGGTAACCCCAGATCATGACGTACACCACCCCCAACGTCACGGCGACAGGCTCGAGCGCTTGAGCGATCAGTGCCGTGTTCGTCCCGATGTAATTCGAGAGGAGCGCGATCAGCCAGGCGTTGAACTGCCCGAAGAATTCCATGGCGGCGACCTACCTCGGAGGCGTGTTGTTTGGAACCGACGCGTCCGCGCCCTTCCTCGGTCGCGCCCCCGGCACGGGAGGAAACTGCATCGGGGCCAAGTCACGGAATGAGCCGATCCCGGCAATCTCTTCTGCTCGCTCCGCGTTCACGCACTCAGCAGTCTTGCCGAGCGTGCCTGGATCATCGGCACAGCGCGTGAAGACCCTCTCCCGCTCCTTCGGATGCGCTTGAAAGTAGGACACCGTCCTCGCAGGCCCCGCGGAAGGACCACAACCTGCCGCGATGAGGGATAGCGCCGTGGCGAAGCACAGGCGGAGTCTCGAGGACGAGTTCTGTCTCATGCCGATCTCCAATGGCGGATGTTGTCTCTCAAAACTGAAGCGGCGGCAGATTGCCGTAGGACCCGATATCCGCGATCGCCTGCTCGCGCGCACGCTCGTCATTGGCTTCACTGTCGGCGCGGGCGAGCTGATAGAGAACCCCCATCTTGATCTCATCGTTCTGAAGCATCGTCTGCTCAGCGCTGATGCGGTCTTCAAGATCGAGAGAAGCCTTCTCGTCCGTCGCGCGAGGGATTTCCGCAATGAACTGCTGCAGCGTTTGAAATCGCGCGCTCGTCGTCGAGAGCGCCTGCTGGGTCATCGCCTGAAGGAGCGCAGTGGAGCTTCGGTCGGCCTGAAGTTGCGCCTGCTCCGTGGCCGAGAGGGTTGCCACCTGCTCAGGCGTCAACACGGCGTTCGCGCTGACGAGGCTCTGCATCGAGGAGGCGAGCGACGTATAGGCGCCGCCGGAGCCCTCGAGCACCGCATTGAGCTGCGCCCAGTCGGCCGGCAGATAATTGTGGTTCTCGCTTAAGAGGAGCTGATCCATGCCGCGATTGCCGGTCAGGGCCGCATATTCGCTTCTCGCCTGGGAGAGCTGTGCCTGGGCGGTGGTCAATTCCTCGCGCATCGTGGCCACTTCCTGCAACGAGCTGTTGGATCGAAGCCACATCGATCACCGCCCATTGCGCGTGCGCCGCCGGCGCCCAGGCGAGCGACAAGAGCGGAATGAGAGACAGAAGCCGAGAACACCAGGATTTCATCGCTCTCTCCCACATGCAGGTATTGGTGGAGTATCGGGTCTCAGGCCGCCCGGCTCTCTTCCATGAATCGATCGAGCCACCGGGAAGGCTCGGATCCGGTGTCCTTCATGATCCGATGCAGCCGCTCGAGGCCGCTTGCGCGCCCGGAGAGCACCGCCAGCTCGCCGTCAAAGCCTTTGAGGTCGAGGCGGCAGACGATGCTGTGATGCCCTTGCTTCACGAGGTACGCGCGAGCGCCTGGCTCGAGCTCTTCCTTCACCAGGCGAAACTCGCGCTCGGTGAGCCCGAACCCTCGTGTGTATTCCTCTTCGGAGGCGTCCGGATTCGGGAAGAAGATCTTGGTCGGCGTCTGCTCGATGATCGTGCGGCTGATGCGGCTCTCGAGCACATCGCTCGCGCTCTGGGTCGCAAGGCACATGACTCCGTTCAATTTCCGCCAGGTCTTGGGTCCATCCTTCGCGAACTGCTCGAAGGCGGGGTCGGCCAGCAACCGCCAGAACTCATCCATCCAGCAGACGAGTTGCCTGCCATCCAGGAGCTCCCGGACGACATGGAAAAGATAGAGGGTGACCGGCGAACGGATGCTCTCATGGTCCAAGAACTCCGTGACATCGAACCCAATCGTCGTTTGCTGACTGAGCCCCGGCACCAAACGAGTCCACGGGGTTGTCGAACACCGCCGCGTACGCTCCGCGCGTTACCTCGCACCAGCGGGCGAGTCGCGCGTAGACACCTTCTGGATCCGTCGCGTCGAGGAACTCGATGAGGCGCGACAGCCGCCGTGAGGAAAGGTCCAGGGCCAGCGTTCCCCGCAGAGCTTGGTCGAGGTCTGCCTGCTGCCGCGCCGAGAGCGGGGCGGACCCTCGGACCAGGAGGTGCAGCCAGGCCTTCATGAACTCGACGTTGCGACCAGTCGGTTGAAGCTGCAGTGGATTGAATCCGGTCGGCTCCCCGCTCTTGAGCGCCTGATAGGTACCGCCCAGCGCTCTCACCAGGATCTCGAGCCCCCGGTCCTTGTCAAAGAGGATCTGGGTGACACCGCGCCTCGCGAGCATCGCCGTAAGGAAGCCGACGAACACCGATTTCCCGGAACCGGTCGGCCCGCAGATGAACGTGTGCCCCGTATCGCGCCGACTCCCTCCGTCAGGTTCGGTGGGGTCGCTTGCGTGAAGCGAGAAGTGGTACGCCGATTGGGCGGGCGTCACGAAGACCGTGAGCGCCTTGCCCCAGTGATTGCCGTTCGCCCGTCCCGCCGGATAGTTGTGGAACGGCACCATCGCCTGCGAAATTGCGCGAGGTGATCGGCGCCTTGCGCGGCCGAAAGCTGAAATTTCCCGGCAGCTGCGCCCAGAAGCCGCCCTCGAGCGCCAAGTCCTCCCGCGCGACCGTCATCCCGGTGTCCGCGAGGATCGCCCGGGCGAGCGCCACGTGATCGTTGAGGTCCTTGAGCCGCCGTTCACCGAGTGGGCCTCCCCCTCCCTCCGGCGTGTCCGCGATGACTTGCAGCGAGAAATGGTGATCGCCCATCACGAACTCATTGCTCGTGAGCGCATCGAGCGCCTGCTCGAGCTCCTCGGCCTGCGAAACCGCGAAATCCCCCGCATTCGCCATGCGGTTCATCTGGCGCTGCAGCAGCGCTTGTCCTGCCGCCTTCGTCAAGAACGTAAAGGACTGCGTCAGGACGAAGGCAAAGGGCGCCGCCAGGAGGCGATCGAACATGCCGACCACGCTCGGCGTCGGATATTCCTTGATCCCGAGCATGGCGCCGACGCGGGTTTGCGCCGGCAGCCGATATTCGATCGCTTCGAAGCCAAAGAGCAGGCGTGTGGTCCCGAGGACCTCATTCAAGGGCGCCCGCGGCAGCGGCACCGGCCGGGCTTCCCCGGAGACCAGGTAGTTCAGAAACTCGAGGAGGCGCGAACACGCTCGCTCTCCTTGTCTGTAGACCCCGAGCGGCTCAGGATCGTAGCGATCGAGCGATGCACGGACGGTCTGCGAGAGTTTCTCGCAAGCATCCAGCGCATCGCGGATCTCGAGGCGCGATTCCTTAGGCTGCGTACGCGAAAGAAGCCGCGATGCCCAGCTCGTCGCCATGCCGGCGACGGGCCGATAGACAACGCCCAAGTAAAGCTCATTGACCATGAGCAGCTCTTGCGCCAATCGGGCGCGGTACTTGGCTTCGAGCCTCCCGGCGAACCCGCCTCCCTCGCCTGATGCTTCGCCTGCACGCTCCCGACGCCGGATGATATGGCTCCAGAGCGCGACCTGCGGACTTGCGATATTCCGCCACAAGACATTCAGGCGCTCGTGCCAGGTGTTGAGCGTCGCATCATCGGCACTCTCAAAGCTCGCGCCAGATAACTGAAAGACCTGAACGTAATCGCCCTGGGCCGTGCGGACGATGGTGTCCGAAACCAAAGCGGTGTACGGAATGTGCGTCGCGGCTTTGAGCTCCCGGCGCAGCACCGACGCGCGCAGCACCGCGCTCATGCTCCCTCCCCCCCGATGCAAGGCGCCACCCAGGCTGACGCGACGGTCCGGCGCCACCCTCTCGCGTCCGGCGGGTCGAGGGTGAGTGGGCTGTAACTCACCGCCCGCCAGAGCCGGGCGTTCGAGAGCAGCGCCGGTATCCGGGTGCGCCCCCAAAGGAGCACAAGATCGAAAAAGCGGGCATCGCGCGCGCAGAGGAGCGCACACACCCCGTGAATCGGCAGACACAGCAGGAGCGTCAAGAGATTCTTCGTGAGCAGAAACGCCTCCATCGTGAACACGAGGTTCAAGAGGAGCGCCGAGTACGTCACGCCCCAGCGCATCGGCGGCCGGGTTGCCCCGACGAAAAGCACATCAGCGGTGACGCCGGTATTTCGCATGGCTCTACTTCTCCTCTCGCCGCCGACCGCTGTTACACGCCGAACATGCCGCGAACCCAGGTTACGATCTGCGGCGCACCAAATGAGATCGCGATCCCCAGGATGGCCGCGATGCACCACCCCCAGGAAATCCGGTTCGCCATCGCCATGGCGCCGAGGACCATGACGAGGATGATCGCGATGGGCGTGAGCCAGTCGAGGATGTTCGTCTGAAGGGCGGTGGCGCCCGTCATGAAAGGCGAGGCGGCCTGGGCGAACACCAGATCCGGCATGGCGCCGAGGAGTAGGAAGAGAAGAAGGCCCATGCCGGCGCGGACTGCGTAAGTGTTGAAGCTCTGATCCACGGCTCGCTCCCTATCGCGAGTTGTCTTGACGAGCTCATCTGACCACAGCCGGCAATGGGCGGCCACACGCGTTTCCGTCGACTTTGACCGGAAATGAAGAGGCCCCCCGCTACAAAACCGTCGGTTTCTACCGGAAATGCAACGTTGATTTGCACCGTCCGATCCCAACGCGTAGGCGCGAATCGAGAGGAAATGAAGTCAAATTTCAGGCGCTTAGTCGCATCGTGCCTTCAGAAACACCCGAAATTCATGTAGACTATGTCCTACGGATAATCCTGCGAGTTACGATGACATGCGCAATCCACCCGACAGCGCCTGGGGAGCGATGACACTGGGCGTGCTCGCCGGCCTGCTCTGGCTCGCCTGGCAAGCGGTCCGCGTACCCGTGCTGGCTTTCCTCATGATCCTGGAGCCGATCGTCAGCACGGTGCTCGTCGCCGCGGCGCTCCTGGGCACCTTGACGGCGCTCTTCTGGAAACTGGCTTCAAATCGGCTGGATTTTCCCTTCCTCGGTGTGCTCGCACTCTCCGTGGGTTGCTTTCTTTTCCTGACCCTCTATCACGCAGTAATACGACTGCTCTCGGGCGTCCCGAATGGACGCTGAGATCGACGTCGGAAGTAACGTCAGGGCTATGGTGTTGGCGGGGACGTAAATCCGCGTGATTTGGGGGGCGAGAGGCGGAACTTGGCACAAGAGGTCGGGCCGTAGCCAGCACGAGGTGGGCATCCAGATGTGGCATACGCAAGATTCGGGAGTGCTGTGGTGTTCTCTCGAGCGATTTCCAGCGCTGGACGTCGGCAGGTGCAGCCCTGATGCGTCACTTCCGGCACGGTTGGCCCGCCCCCTCAGGACGGGGCTATCCAGATGGCTCGACAGGACACGGCTGCCAGGCCCTTGGATGATATGCTGACGTACGCTGGGTCGTCGCCATTCGTGCGTCGTACGCCAACCAACTGGGGCATTTCGGTCTCGTCTACGTTCCTATTGGGACCGGCAGGTCCCGACCCATATTCGCCATTCGGATTCCCAGATTGGTCACCGGGAAGCGGTCGTTCAAAGGGGCGGTCTGGCTTCGACTTAGTCGTTGCACCGCGCGCTGCCGCCCGGGACTACCGGTCTATCGTCGGGTTATCTTCGCGGGTTCGCCCCAGCTGGCGACCAGTGCCCTCAGCGACTCGCGCACCCAGCGCTGGGAGGCATGTCCGTGGCTTCGCTCATGCCAAAGCATGCTCACCTCGAAGCTCGGCACGGGAATAGGGCAGTTAACGATCATCAACGCGTCGACCCGATCGCGCACGAGTCGTTGCGGTACTAGAGCGACGAGGTCGGAGCGGGCCACGATGTCAGGCACAACCAGGAACGAGGCCGCGGACAGCACCACGTTGCGCTGGAGACCTAGGCTCGCCAACATATCATCCACGGGCGTGGAGAAATCGCCGCCGCGCAGCGACACGATGATGTGCTCCAGCTGTGCAAATTGTGCCGCCGTGAGCTTGCGGCGCAGACGCGGGTGGCCGAGACGGCCTATCAGCACGTAGCGCTCGTCGAACAGGTGACGGCTGCGCAGGTTGGTCGGGGCGTCGCGGGGCGTCATCAACGCGAGGTCTACCTCCCCGCGGGCCATCTGCGCTGCTAGTTGCGGCATGTCCAGGAAACGCACCGCAACCCTCACGCCGGGCGCTTGTTGGCGCAACTGCAATACCAGCGGCTGCACCAATGCAGCCTCCAGATAGTCCGTGCAGGCGATAGCCACAGTCAGGCGGGCCTGCGCAGGATCGAAGTGCACATGACGGCCCACCGTGGCGCGCACTTGGTCTAAAGCATCACGTAGAGGCGCCAGAAGTTCATCGGCCTTTGCTGTGGAAGTCATGCCACGCTGCGCCGGAATCAGCAACGGATCGTCGAACAGATCGCGCAGGCGCGCGAGCTGTGCGCTCACTGCCGGTTGGCTCAGATGCAAGCGGCGCGCGGCGCGCGTCACGTTCTGCTCTGCCAGCAAGGTTTCTAGGGTGACAAGTAAATTCAGGTCCAACCGGTTGGTATCCATTGCATGGATAGTAGACCAGAAGACCGACGATTTCACTCCGTGCGAGGTTCTGCCCACACTGCACATGTCGGCGCGCGTGTTGCGTGCCTGTCCGGAGAAATCGCATGTCCCATTTATCATCAATGCCTCTGATTACCGTAGCTGGTGCCTCCAGCAAGCAAGGCCGCAGCGTGGCCAGCACGCTGCTGGATAGCGGCCGCTATCGAGTGCGCGCTTTGGCGCGAAGCGTCGATAGCGAACCGATGCGCGAACTGGCCCGGCGCGGCGCCGAGGTCGTCGTCGCACCGCTGGAAGCGGGGCGCAAAGCGCAGTTTGCCGCGGCTTTGCGAGGCTCGCACGGCGCTTTTTTGATGACGCCGCCAATTGCGCCCGTACCGCCGCCGGGCCGTCCCGAATTAGCGCTGGGCATGGAGCTGGCTGACGCGGCGCTCGCCGCGGGCGTGGAGCATGTCGTCTGGAGTAGTCTCGAAAATGTCGACGATCGCACTGGCGGCACTCTGTGGGCGCCACACTTCACCGAGAAGGCCCTAGTGGAAGCCTACCTGCGCACACTGCCGCTTCACAGTTCATTCATCCAACTTGCCTTTTTCTACAGCAACTTTCTTGAGCACTATCTGCCCCGCCCCCAAACTGACGGCGGCTTGAGTTTCCCGGTTTACCTACCGCCCGACACGCCCGTGCCGTTCGTTGATCCGCTGACCGCGACCGGTCCGGCGGTGATGGCGCACTTCGACAATCCGGAGTCGTATTCCGGCCGAACATTACCTGTCATCGGTGAGGTACTGACTGCGCGCGAACTTGTGGAAACTTTCGTGCGCGTTTCGGGGGTGCGTGCGCACTACACGTCTGCATACACACGCGAGGATTTGCTAAAGAACTTCCCCGCATTCGGTGCCGACGAGTGGCTGGTACGCGAGCTCGTGGGAATGGTTACCTACGCGGTCGAATACGGGTACTACGCACCCGACCGGGACCTGGCATGGAGCCGACGAAATGATCCGACCGCACTGACCTGGGAAGACTTTCTTCGACGAAGTGGTTGGCGGGGAGAGCATATGAGCTTCGGTGTTGCAATCGGCACATAGAAGCTACGTCCGCCCAAAGCGGCCATACGCGACGGACGGCTCATGGCCGAGAGGTGTCATCCGCGGCCAAGACTGGGTTCTGGGTCGACTGGGAACTATCCAAGGACCTGCGGCGCAGACGCGAGCCCGATCGACACAGGTTTCCGCGTCCGATCCTCAAAATCAGGCGCTTTTCAATCCCCATCTACATATGGCGGCGTAAGGCCGTAGACCGCTGTGGCAGAATCGAACGTCACGTCTGCGAAGTCAGAATAACTTCTGCTGCTTACCGCGCCGGCCGCCTCCGGTTTCAGGAGCATCGTCCGGTAAAGCGGCAGCTTCCGGATCGAGAGAATCCGCGGCCACGGGCGATGGGTACCTCTCGCACGAGACACAGATGCGCCTTTTGGCCCCCAGGGGATCCAAGAGGATCAGCGCGCGGCAATGGCTGCAATGCCCGACCGTCAGCTGCCGCTCTGCAAGCGCCATGACGAGCAGGATGAATCGGTCGAGGTTGAGGGTCGCTCCCGGGATCATCAGCCGACAGAGCTCGAACGCATCGCAGAGGGTTTCCCCAAAATCCAGGCTCGGGAGCGTCCGCCAGGCGTTAGGAACCTGTTCCTCGGGCACGAGGTGCCAGACAAAGGCGATACCGGCGAGCGCCGATGCCTCGCTGTGATGCTTCGGAACCGTGAGCCGTGTGTAGAGTCTCGGGGGCGAGCCGCGATAACGGTGCAAGCCGTCGGAAGCGAGCCCGTAGGACCTCAAGAGATTTCGAATGCGCCCCTCGGTGAATCGCGTGAAGGCACGGATCCAGTAGGTACGAACCTCGTGGCGAATCAAGCGGTGAGCCAATTGAATGCGCCGTAGATCCCGGGTATATCGATCTTCTGAAACGCGCATCGATCCTCCTCTTCAGCCGCCTCGCCGCCGACCCTTCTTGCGATTTGATTTCAATCTCGGTCGCCTCATCCGCCGAGTCGCGGCAGACTGCGGGAATACCTCCTCCTCGAACCGAAAGACGCCTACCCCCATCCGCACGGTCGGCTCGCCCGGCTTTGCTTTTCGCTCGTGATTCAGCATCTGCGAGTCTTGGTTGAGCAAGAACGTCATGGCGTCCTGGCGAAGCCTCGCGTCAAAAGGCTCCCGGGCGCCCACGGGAAACCGAGGGTTCTCGGCAACATACTCGAACCACGCGGGGTGCTTGTCCTTGGGCCCGAGGTTATGCTCGAGCGTGCGAAGCATGCCAAGAAGGGCGCGGAGATTTCGGGCATGCAGGGGCGCGCCGGTCCCGCGAAACGCCACGGCTCGACTGCGGGGCAAGTATCGGCTGCCCCTACGCCGCACGGCATCTGCCCGAATCAGGCATTTCAATACTTGGGTAACGTTTAACGTCGGATCGACATGTTGCATGAGGGAGGCAAGCGAAGGCGCCGGACCGCGTAGGGGCAACGGGAGCGGATCGCCGCGCGCGTCCACGTAGAAGGGATCACCGAACCAGAGGGTCAGTACATGACCGACATCGATCAACTCGCGCGAGGCACGGCGGTTGTGCTCGGCCGCATCTCGAGGAACGCACTGCCATGCCCGTCGGAACGAACGCTGGACTGATCGCTCCGACACACCCCGTCGGACAAGCACCCGGACGAAACGCTCCATCGCCTCATCCACCACGGCGTCGAGCGAACCATTTGCAATATCGCCCTTTGACTCCTGCGGCTCGTACCGGCCGGCGCGCCGCGTGGCGGGCCGCCGCGTCACCTGCGCCCCCCTGGCGAGCGCCGCTTGCTGGCTCGCGTTTTTTCCCGTCGATTGGCTCTTCGCCCGCTCCCAGTCACGAGTGGGTCTTCAAAAGCATAGATTCCAATACAGAGGCGCGTGACGGGCTCGCCCTTGAGGCGCGCCTCCTCCCGTCGCATGTCGGAATCGAAGCGCCAGACGATCTCTCCCGCCTGCCGCTTGAGCTCCCGATGAAATTGCGGCAGTGCCCGGACCGGAAATCTCGGATTGACCGCCATCCGCTCGAGGAGTCGCCTTTGCGGAGGAGCCGAGACGTTGTGCTCCACGGTGCGCAACATCCCGAGCACCGCTGCCAACCCATGTGCCCAGGCCGCCATGGGCAAGCGATTGAACGCCAGGTACTTGTCAGTCGGTAGGAATCGCTTGCCCTCGCGGCGTATGCCCTTGAGCTCCGTGAGCCACTGAATGGCTTGAGCCGGATCGATGCTGGGGAGGACCCGCGAAACGAGTCCGCTGAGACTCGGTTCCGGACCTTCGAGTGGTAACAGAACCGGCCGACCATCGGCATCGATGTATTGCTCGTCAGCATGCCAACGCGCGAGCACATGCGAGAGATCGGCAAGATGCCCCGGGAGTATGGGTTCCCAGGCCCGCTTGGGGATCGGCAGGTCCCGGCAGATCCTTGCAAACTCGCGCTGCAAGTCCTTCGGGTGACACCCTGAGACATTCAAAATACGCGCAAGGGGCTCCAGGAATGCCCGGGGTCCAATCTCAGCCCGCGGCGCGCCGCTGTCGGTTTTGGAGGGGCGCCGACTCATTCGACCCGCTCCAAAGTGCAACCGGGTGGCCTATCAGACGGATCGGATCCATTGGGGCGTGTCAGGGCCGACTTCGGTCGGCGGCAATAGGCAACCCCGCCCGCCAAAGCGGCCGCGTCGTTCTCTCCAGGTGCGTTCCACGTACCGGGGGCCATATCCCCTTTGCTCCTACAGTCTCATCACCCTCGTCGCTTCCCAGGGGGCTTGCGAGGCGGTTCCGCTGGCCGAGCCACGCTATCCGGCTCGGCAGAATCCTCCGCAGGCCCTTCGAAAACATAGATACCGACGCCGAGACGCATAGCAGGTGCTCCGGCCTCGGCGGTATGGATAGGATCATTGAGATTGTCGTGCAGGGCGTCGGCCTGCACCTGAAGGCTGCTCTCGATGTCCCGAATGAGCACCGGCGCGTAACGGGGATTGAGGCGCGTATTGACCACTTGCCGCGCGAGGCGCGGGCGAATGGGTTGCTCCAGGTTCGCGACCAGCGTTGCACAATGCTCCGCCAATTGCTCACCGACCGCTGCGATGCCCTCAGGATCCCACCGGACAGTGGCGTAGGTACGACTCAGCGCCTGCACGCGCCCCTCCGGCAGGCGACGAACGGCCCGGACCCGGGTGAGCTCATCGAGGATGGGTGCCACTCGCTGCTCACCACTGTAGCGCCGGCAGAGCGCCTCGAAGGAACGCCGGGGCCCTCTTAAGTGCAGGATCGCGGGCTCGCCCTTCGGGGTGAGGAAAGCGGGATCGGTCCACCAGCCTGACAACACGCGCTCGGCGCGCTGGCGATTGTGCTCAGTCGTGCGAGACACCGCCTCGCCCGTAGCGAGGATCGCAGCAACTTCGACGCGCGTCATGCCGGTCACCACTGCGATTTGTGAGACGGTCGGTCGCTGGACCTCTTTGCCGCCGATCTGCCCACGCCGGCTGGCCGCCCTGACGTAGGCCACCTTGGCCAGGCCGATGAAATCCCCCACGCCGAGCCCGGCGTCGAGCAGCAGCTTCATGAGCGGCTCGAGAAGCCGCAACACCGCCGCCCGCACGGCCCCTTTGAGGGGATCGGTCATCGGATACCGCCAATCCAATGAGCAAGAAGACTTCTGATGCCCATCTACCCGCGCCCGGCCGAGAAGACTGGACCCTGAGCCTACCATGTGTATAATGAAATTGCCACACCGTGTAATCTTCGTTACCCTACTCAAATCCGCACGGTGTCCTCGAGCAGAGCGCATGACGGCCCGGACGGAGATTCCGCAGTCAGTCGGGGCGGCATCAGCCGCAGGGATTGGCTTTTCCCTGACCTCCCTCCAGGAAGTTAACGAGCGCTGTCTCGAGCTCCTGGTCTACGCGGCGCGTGCGGATCGCGTTCCACCCTTCAGCCTCGTGTTCCCGAACCGGGAGCTACTTCTTGAGATGACACCCGAACTGCGCAAGCGCGCGGCCATGCACGCGTTTCTCCTGCTCGATTTCGAATTTCGCAATGTGGATTGGTGGACGGCCGTTCGCCAATTTCCAGAGAAGCAGTTTCGGGGCACCGCTTGGCGCAATCCCTTTCCCAGACGCTCGGCCATCCCCCTCACCCGCGCCACTCTGATGTTGGCGTGGCAAGCCATCCGAACCGGCGGGGAGAAGGCCCGCATCGTCCTCGGAATGTCGCAGAGGGTCGCAGAAATCATCGGCGATCTGCAGTTGACCGAGCTCGACCGGATCGCCGACCGACGCCATAGGCACCTTGAGCCTCGGTGGGCGGACCGGCCAGCCGTTTGGCGTTCACTGCTCTCGGCAGCTTCAGCTCCGGAACAGCCAGCAACGAAGCGGATCGACGCGTATGGTCTTCAGTTGCTGACCGGCGATCTCGTGCCCATCACCAAGATCTCCCCTCGAGCTGATGTTCGTCGCTCCCCATCCAGTATCTCCTCCCCCGGAGGGCTGAATGGACAGCGCCGAAGCAGGATCACTACGATCTCGCCATGGCCACGCCCGTTCCCGTATCGAGCAGCGCATGGCGCTGCCGAATCTGCGCATTCGAGCGCTATCACCGCGTCAGCGTAATGAGAAAGAACGGCAGCCGGTACGAAACGCAATTCTTTGCCTGCAGCCAATGCAGCGTCATGTTTCTGAACCCGACTCAGTTCAATGCATTCAGCACCGCAGCGCCCAACGTCGAGTTCCCGCCGATCGTGACGCCCTTGTGGCGCCGCAGGTGATCAGTGACTGTTGGGCGCTGCTGGCTCACCCTGCCCCTGGCATGCCGCTCAACCTCCAAGAGGCTTTTGTGAGCCTTATCACGCATTCGGCGGCGGAAACCTGAATCCACTACTGGGGAAAACTCTACCCGCTCCGGGAACGCATGTATAGAGAACCTGGCCCGCTCCAACCACATGGTAGTAGCGATGCTTCCATCGGAAGAGTGTGATCGCGTCGCGCAGAAGGTCCCGGCCGCTTGTTCTTGCAGTTTCCCGCTGAGGTTGGGATTGATCCCCGCCAGATGCTCGTATCAGATCGCGTAGTTCGGCGGATGCAATGCGGTCGATTGTTGCGCCATGTGAGTCAGCGCCGCTCATGGATACTCTGCGACTTGTTTTTTCGTGTTTCTGGATAGCGCATATTCTCACGTCGCAGCCGCAAACGAGCTTCGTGGTTACCCTCGAATTGCGCAAGCCGCCGTCAGGAAGGAGCAACGGCCGCTAGTGGATGTTGTCCGAGACTGCAGGTTCGACTCCGGCGAGCGCCAAGTCTTTCACACTGACTGTTTACGCCTGCACCACGGCGCCTATTTCGTCTGGAGAGCCTGAGGAATCCGGCGACGGCCCGCCGACTCGCGGCAAAGACTGTTACGCGTCGTGCCTCGGTGCGAACCAAAGCGATAGGCGTATCCCCGCGTGAGCTTCGCTCCAAACAGGAACACCTGCGCGGAGTAATATACCTACACCCGCACCACGATCACCGAGCCTGCCGCGCCATACGTCGACGCGATGGTGCTGTTGCCCAAATAGAGGGGCCCGGCAGTTGTATGAAGCCTATCCGGATGTTCAGCTTCCAATACGGCTCTTCAATGAACGGACACGCCCCCGCGGTCGTGCTCAACGAGCGCGCGGAGACGGCATTGCCCAAGGAACCGCAATTTCACCGCGCCCTCAACGACGACATGCTGGTCGATGTGCTCCAACGAATCGCCTTGCGCCTCTCGTATGGGCTGCGGTAGCCGCTACGCAGCGGAGATTGTCGGTTCCCTCTGACGAAAATAACCCTCATGAACAGATCCGCCAGAGCGCGATCCTGGCCTACCGATCGTGAGGCTGCGATATCGCCAACTGCTCGAGCATGGGAGCCAGGTGAGGGGCATAACGGCGCCAGGATCCGACTGAGGTCCTGTAGATCGGCTGTCGCACCTGCACCGCGCTGGCCGTGCTGGTGGCTTCGGAGCTGTTGAAGAATGACAGGCACGCCGGATCATAAGAAAGACCGCATCGCCCGAGAACGTCCTTGAGCACGCCCTCCGGATCGTCGACCAGCTCTTCGTAGGCGACGTCGACGATACGTCCCGGGAGCAGCTCGCGCCATTGGGACATCAGCGCCTGATACCCACGGATATAGCGAGCGATCTCGCGGAGGTCATAGGAGAAGGGATACGCCTGCTTGAACAGCGTCTTGTACATGCCGATTCCGGCATCACGAGGGTCGCGGCGAATGTGAATGATCGTGGCATTAGGTAGAGCCGCGGCGATCAGTCCGGCGTAAGCAAAGTTGCCCGGCATTTTGTCGATGAAGCGGGCGGTCCTTCCGGTCCTCGGACGCGTGCTCGCCAGATAAGCTTCGCCGAGCTCCAACGGATTGAGGCGCGCGCTCGCGCCAATCATGTCTTTGTACCTCGCCTGTTCCGGCCGCTGAGCGAGCCGAACGGTGCACACCCCAAAGTTCTGCAGCTCGCCGGCGGCGAACACGTCTGGATGCGCGGACATCATGCGCTCGAGCAACGTGCTGCCCGCGCGAGGCAAACCGATGATGAAGATCGGCTCGGCGCTTTGGCAGCCAGCCTTTTGCCCAGCCAGCCATTCCACATCGAACACCCGTCCGACGCGCTTCAGCCGGTCGAGATCGGCTTCGACCGCATAATTCGTGTGGCTGCGGCGAAGCTTTGCGCCCGCGTCGTAAGTCGCGAACGCACCGTCGTAGTCGCCCAGGTCCTCCTTTTCCTTGCCCAAGGCATAGTGAAGCATCACGGCGCCCCGCCAATCGAGACCCACCCTGCCGATCGCAGACTCGAGTTCAAGAACGTGATTGCTATCCGAGGTCTGGCGTCGCAGCTCGGCTCTATTCTTGTACGCCTCCCAATCGTCGGGCCGGCGCTGGATGACACAGTCGTACAGCTGCTCGGCGCGAGCTAATTCCCCGAAATTGCGCAGTGACGTGGCGAGATTGAACTGCAGTTGCGGATCATCAGGCCGCTGCGCCAGTGCACGCTCGAAAGCGGCTCTCGCCAGATCGTGCCGTTCGACGGCGGCGGCAACCTGCCCGATGGTCGTCAGGACGACCAGGTCCGTCGGGCTACTTCTCCAGAGACGCTCTATCGCGGCTTCCGCCTCGGCGAACTCGCCATTGGTCAGCCGACTCCACGCCTGCATGCCTTGCTGGCGTGCCGACGAAGTTGGCGGGGAGACGTTCATCTCAAATCGGAAATCCTCATCGCGGCGCGCTGAACGAATAGGTCAGCGACAGGCCGATCGTTCTCGGGGTCGAGATGTAGTACGGCGAGTCCGGACCCTGCTCTGCGGGGTTCGCCCGCGCCGTGATGCCGAGCGTATTGGAGACATTGTCGACGTATAGTCGCACGGATTCATCGCCATTCGTCGCTTCGAGGTAGAGGTCCCACATCGAAAAACCGGATACGCGCGCTGAATTCGCCGAAATGGTGGAAGAGCTGCCGGTCCGCCAATTGCCGTCGACGCCGTAGCGCGCCTGCCAGTCCCTGCCAACCTCGTGCCGATATTCGAATCGCCAGTTGAGCTGATTCTGCGGCACGCCGGGGAACCGGCCGCCGGCCTTGAATGGAGCGGATGCAACCTGATACACGAGCGGAGCAATGCTCGTCAGCTTGGATTCATTGAGCGAGTAATTGACCTGTCCGAAGATGTGATCCGTGAGATAGCCCGAGAGCGCCAGATCGATTCCGCGGCTGTAACCCTCGCCGACATTCAATACGGCAGGTATGAAAATCGGCGTCGATGACACCGTCGCCTGAATATTGTGCCACTGGATATCGTAGGCCGAAAGGTCATAAATGATCCGGTGCGACGACCCTTTCACGCCGACTTCGAAATTGTCGGCGGTATCGGGTTTTGCGTGGAACGCGGCAGCCGGCGTAACCACCAGGGTGCCAAAGTTGGTAGAGGCTGGGAGCGCGTTGTTCTCACCGCGGCGGAAGCCCTGAGACCAGTTGAAGTAAGTCGACATATTCCGGGAAATCTTGTACGACACGTCGGCCTTGCCCAGCGCGCCTGAGTTGGTGGTCGAGCTCGTACCGGATGTGACGTACGAGGGACCGACGAACATGAGGCCCGCGCCCTCTATCGAATCGAGCTGCTGCCTGAAGAGGCGGACACCGCCGGTCAGGTCCAATCGCGGGAGCGCATGCCACGTCAGCTGGCCGTAAACGGCCTTATCGACGAACAGATTGTCGATACTCTGGAGGAATGACTCATCCTTCTGGACGGGTACGCCGCTCTCATTGGACAGCACACCATAGAACTCGCCATAGCCGCATTCGCTCGAGCCGACTCCATAGACGGGAAAGCAGGCGTTGCTGTAATCGTAGTAGCCGCGGTCGTATTGGTAATAGCTCGGGGTCGCATGCTGGTGCGAGAAATACGCCCCCGCCACGTAATCGACAAATTCAGACGGATTCGACGCCAGGCGCAGCTCCTCGGTGAATCCCTTGTCATTGAGCAGGTTGATGCTGTCGAAGTAAGGACGCGGCACGTTGCCGTAATAGGGAGTGTAGAACGGCAGCGACTCGTACGTTCTCGTCTGGTCCTGGTCGGCGTAGACTGTATGATCATAGGCTGAAGTCGACGACGTGAGGCTCGCGAAGCCGAAATCATAGGAGACGTCGGCGGAGTAGAGATTGACGCGATCGGAGATTGGCTCGGTGGAATAGGCTGCACTGTTCAAAGTGAAGCCGTAGATCGTGGGATTGATCTCCGGCGGACCTTCCGCATAGGTTTCTTGCCGGTTGACATTCAGCCTAATGCGAAGCTGCTCGGTGGCCTGCCAGAGCGCCGCCGCGCGATAGTTGTGGATGGTGGACCCGTTCGCATCCTTCAGCGGCGCATACACCGGCGGACTGCCGAGCTCGTTGCCCGGTTGCGCCAGCAGAGGCGCGCGGTCTGGCCCCAACGCATAGGCGTTCGGCAGATTGATGAACCCTGCCTGGTGCGTGTCTCCGGCCTCGAGGCGAAGCGCCAGCGTCGATGTCACCGGCAGATTGAGGACCAGGTCGCCGTCGAAGTTCGGCGAACGGGAATTGGACGTTTCCCCCGCGCCGACGTTGGCGATGACCTCGTAACGGTTCAGGTCCGGATCATGTTGCAGGAAGCGCACCGTGCCGCCGAGAGAGCCGGAGCCATAGAGCGTGCCCTGCGGTCCGCGCAGCACTTCCACCCGCTCGAGGTCGGTCAAGTGCAGGTTCATGAATACCGGGGCGTCGTCGACATATGTCGCGACGGGCGATTGAGTCTGGTTCGGGATCAGCCCGCCGGTGATTTCTACGTTCAGTCCGTGGATGATTAGGGTGTTGTTCGCCAGACCCGCGTAGGCGCCCTTGTCGAGAAACGTCACGCCCGGCACCGTGTGGCTGAGACCCGTGACACCGGTGATCCCGAGCTCCGACAGCTCGGCACCGCTGACTGCGGAGATCGCGTACGGAACGTCCTGCACGGTCTGGGGCCGCCGGTTGGCGGTCACGACGATTTCCTGCAGAGACTGCGTGGAGTCGGGAGCTGCGCTGGTTGCCCCCGCGGCAGTGGCGTCCAGCGGGGTGGACTGGGCATACGCGGCCGATGTCACGGCCGCGGCAAGGGCGCCTCTTATGGTTGCCGAAATCAGCCGTTTCAGCTGCGCTCGTTTCATCATCATGGAATCCCCCAAAGCATCTTTATCGAACTGCGGCACGCCCTACGGTTGATGGAACGTCTTCACTTCCATGAAGTCCTCGAGTCCGAAGAGTCCCCCTTCCCGGCCGTTGCCTGACATTTTGAAACCGCCAAACGGGCTGCCGTAGCGGTGGGGGCCGCCGTTGACGTGCACCATGCCGGCGCGAAGCTTCCCGGCAACCCGCTCCGCCCGCTCGGCATCGCCGGTTTGGATGTAGGCGGCCAGGCCATAGTGGGTATCGTTCGCGATGGCGATGGCCTCATCTTCGGTATCGAACGGAATGATGGTGAGGACCGGCCCGAAGACCTCTTCCCTTGCGATCCGCATGCTGTTGTTCGCGTCCACGAAAATCGTCGGCTTCACGAAGTAGCCGGTTTCGAAGCCCTTCGGCTTGCCCGACCCACCGACGAGCACTCGCGCACCCTCGCCGATGCCCGCGTTGATCAGTGTCTGCACGCGGCCGAACTGGATATTCGAAACGAGCGGCCCGATATGGCCGCCTTCGGCTTCCGGATTGCCGACCTTCGCCTCCTCGCCCACGCGCTTGGCAATCTCGAGCACCTTGGCATATGCCGAGCGCTCGACCAGCATCCGAGTCGGGGCGTCGCACGACTGGCCGGAATTGTTGAAGACGTCGCCGATCGACGCGCTGATCCTTTTTTCGAGGTCTGCGTCGGCGAAAACCAGGTTCGGCGACTTGCCTCCGAGCTCCAGCGTGACCCGCTTGACTGTGTCGGCCGCGTCCTTGGTGACGGCGATGCCGGCGCGCGTGGATCCGGTGAAGGAGATCATGTCGACGTCCTTGTGCTTCGAAAGCGCCGAGCCGCATTCCATGCCGGTGCCGTTGACCAGATTGAACACCCCGGGCGGGAAGCCGGCCTCGTGGATCATTTCGGCATAGAGCAACGCATTGAGCGGAGTGAATTCCGACGGCTTCAAGACACAGGTGCAGCCGGTCGCCAGGGCCGGGATCACCTTGAGGACGATCTGGTTGACCGGCCAATTCCACGGTGTGATCAGGCCGCAGACACCGATCGGCTCGCGGCGCACCACATCGCCGTTTTCGAGAGTCTCGCGGGTCTTCAATCGCTTCAGCGCATCGATGAAGCCACGCAGGTGTCCCACTCCCACGTCCGTCTGCTGCTCAGTGCTCATGGTGATCGGCGCACCGAGCTCGAGGGTCAGCGTACGAGCCACCTCGTTGTAGCGGCGCTGGTAGATTGCGAGCAGCTTGTTGAGGAGTGCCAGGCGCTCGTCGAGGCTCGTCTGACTGTAGGTCGCGAAAGCCGTCTTGGCGGCTTTGACCGCCCGATCGATATCGGCCGCCGTCCCCATGGAGATGACGGCGATCGCCTTCTCGGTCGCGGGATTGATGACTTCGAAATCGGACGGCGACAGTGGGTTGACCCATTGGCCGTTGATGTAGAACTGGCGTTTGTCGAGCATGTCGATCTCCTCAAAGAAGTCTCAGTGCACCGGAACGCGCACGGGAGCCAGCGGCAGCCTGCCGACCAGGATGTCGGCGAGCTTCTCGGCGATCATGATGACGGGGGCGTGAAGGTTGGCGGTCACGTTGGTCGGCATGATCGAAGCGTCGATCACCCGCAGCCTTTCGACGCCTTGGACGCGTCCGACCGAGTCGGTCACGGCCATGTCGTCGATGCCCATGCGGCAGGTCGAACAGGGATGAAATTCCGCGGACCCCTCGGAGCGGATCCAGGCCAGGATCTCCTCGTCCGTCTGGATCTGCTTGCCGGGCGTCAGCTCTTCACCGCGAAACTCGTCCCATGCGCGCTGCAGGGCCATCTCGCGCGTCCGGCGCACGCCGTCGATCAATTCGCGCTGGTCGCTTTCCGCCTCCAGATAATTGAAGCGGATGGAGGGGGCTTTCGCCGGGTCCGCCGACACGAGCTCGACGCGCCCGCGGCTGGCGGGCCGCATGAGGCTCATCGAAAACATGAAGCCCTCGGAGGGGTAGACGCTCTCGGACGCACCGATCCCCGCGCACAGCGCATAGAACTCGTGCTGCATGTTCGCGTAGGGCACGTCGTCAGAGCTTTTGAAGAAGCACCCCGCCTCGCAGAAATTCGTCGTGCCCAGGCCGGACTTGAACATCACCCATTGCAGCCCGATGCTCCAGCGCTTCAGGGGCGTGTTCAGCTGCCTGGCGACGGAAACCGGCTTGAGGCTGCTGTACTGGATCGGCACGACCAGGTGGTCGTCGAGATTCCGTCCGACGCCGGGGACGTGGGCGACGAGTGGGATATTGAACTTGGCCAGGTGCTCAGCGTCCCCGACTCCTGAGAGCAGCAGTACCTGCGGCGAGTTGAACGCGCCACCGCAGAGAATCACCTCCCGCTCGGCCTCGGCTCGCTCGGTCGTCCCGTTCCGGGTGTACTCCACTCCGACTGCGCGCCTGCCCGCGAAGAGGATGCGCTGTACCAGCGCCCGCGTTTGCAGTGTGAGGTTCTTTCGGGAGAGGGCCGGCTTCAGGTACCCGGCTGACGCGCTCCAACGCGAGCCGTTGTGCGTGAATCTCTGCGCGACATGGAAGCCTTCGTGCTGGCGCCCGTTCTGATCCTCGGTGAACGGGTAGCCCGCTTCCTTACCGGCGGCGATGAATGCCTGCTCGAGCGGATTGGTGGCGGGACAGGTCTCGATGTGCTGGGGCCCCCCCCCGCCGCGGTACTCGCTGGGACCGCGGTCGAAGGTCTCCATCTTGCGGAAATAGGGCAGGCAATGCGCATAGGACCATTCCGGCAGGCCTTGGCTCGCCCACGCATCGTAGTCGCGCGGATTGCCTCGGTTCGCAACCATGCCGTTGACCGAGGTGGAACCACCGAGCACGCGTCCGCGCGGCTGCTCGATGCTGCGGTTGTTGAGGTGCGGCTCCGCGTCAGTCGCGTAGTCCCAGATGATCTTTTGGTCGCGGGCTGCGAGCGACATCGTCGCAGGCATCTGGATGATCAAGCCGCCATCCGGACCACCGGCTTCCAACAGCAGGACGCTGACGCCGGGCTGTTCAAGCGATGCGTGGTTCTGTTCCTGCTCGGTTTCAGTTCAGGTATTGCTGGAAATTGACCAGGGTGAGAATCAGATTCCCGCTGTGCGCCTGCCGGTCGCCGAGGCCGGCTTGAATCAGGATGGTAGTGTTGTAGCCGATGATGGAATTGACGCCGGTGGCCTGATTGCAGGCGAGAATGACGCAGGCGAGCAGAAACGGAATCACGTATTTGCGGCGCAACAGCGATTCCTTGATTTGTGTGCCGGTGGATCTTGGCGGTTTCGGCGGCAACGGTGGCTTCCATTTCCTTCAATTCGATTTCCGCCTGGGCTTCGCTGCGCGAACGGAGCAGGGCGGCGCGGGCGGCGTCCTTTCTGCCTTTGCGGAACAGCCAGCGCGGCGATTCGGCCACCAGGAAGCTGCCGAGGACGAACAAAATCCCCGGCGGCAACGAGACCCAGAAGATGCTGCGCCACGCCTGATCCTTGAAGGCAAACAGCTTGTCCGCATCGCCCAGTCTCGCGACTTCATCAACGCGGTTGCTGAAATAGAAACCGATGATGGCGGCGGCGACGATGCCGAGCGTCAGCAGCCATTGAAAAATCCCCGTGCCCTTGCCGCGATCCGCCGCGCGCGAGACATTCGGCCAGATAGAGCGGTATGACGACGCCGATAAATCCGCCGCTGATGCCTTGCAGCAACCGGCCCAGCACCAGCGCATCGTAGCCGTGGGCGAGCGCAATCATCGGGATGCTGATGACAAACAGCATGCCGCTCAAAGCCATCATTTTCTTGCGCCCCAGCCAGTCGGCCAGCAGGCCGGCAAACAGGGTTGAGATGACGCTGCCCAGCAAAACGGCGGCGACGATGAAGGAAAGCTGCCCCGCATTCAGCCTGGAGGTGGCTTCCAGGTAAGGCAGGGCGCCGGAGATGATGCCGACATCCACGCCATAAAGCAGTCCGCCCAGTCCGGCGACGAACAGGAGAAAGCGATTGTAGCCGGTCCGGGAAATTGTCGGGGTTGCGCCGTGTTGGTTCATTTTTATAGTTTTGGTTCCGCTGCTGGTTCTCTTTGCCCGCCACGAATCAGAGATAAAAATTGCCTCGCTGATACTGCCCAATGGCAACGCCCATAACATCTGCGAATCCGCCCAAGGAAATCAATCCCAGGAAAATGTCAGGGCGGTGTTTGGATGCGATAAAAACGCTCCAGCTGATTCGTCACCGCATCGGAGTCGGTAATTTGCAACGGGCCACCCGGGCCGGAGATATTGGTAATCAGCAGGGTATTCCAGACGCCGGCCATCAGATTACTGCTCCATTGGATCCGATAGGAACCCAGGGCAATACTGGCAAACGTCAAGCTCACAACATTGCCACTCGTCTGGAGCGCGGTCTGGCCGGGCGTGGCCAGCGACTGTTTGACGGCTTGAAGCAACGGGTCAGGAGTGTTGGGTGTGTGATCCTGGGCCAGTTCCCAAATCATCACTCCGCCGAGACCAAGGTTGCGGGCATAGCTGACCTTGGCCTGGCAGGTGCGCTGATCATCGTAGGAAATGAACATGTCGTTGGCCGGGCTGGCATTGGTAATACTGAGATAGGCAGCCTGTGCACCGGGGTCCCAGTGGTAGAGGTTGGATTGATAATAACCGGTCATGATCGCGGTAAATGAAGGGGTGGTTACGGTCGGCGCCGTGGTCCATGACTGCCGGGGCTGGGTGACGCCCCCGGTTGAAGTACCGCTCGCGCCGGTCCAGATGTATCCATAAAACGCGATGCCGATGCCGAGTTTGGCGGGCAGCACGCCGTTGGTGATGAAGCCGCCAACCGAACCATCCACCGACGGAACCAGGCCGCCGGTGCTGGGAAAGCGGTAGCCACCATCATAGATGGGCGAATTAAACCACGTGACCCAGCCGGCATAGGGACCGGACAGGTCGTAAGTCATGATATTGATCTGATCAAACTGATTTTGAAGCGCAGCGAACATCAAATATTCCGCAGTCGGAGGATCGCCGTAAGGCGGGTAAGCCCCGGCGGCAGCCGTCAGCAATTTTGGTTGAGAAAATCCGTTCAAGGCGAATCGCAGCCCAGCCACAAGATTGGTGTATTGCTGGGCATCGGTAGCGGGTAACGGCTCCCAATCAATATCCACCCCATCGTAACCCCGGCTCGCCATGAAATTCGTGAGATTGTTGATAAAACTGGGCAGAGTGGCGTTGGTCGTCGCAGCCTGGAAGGCGCTTTCGCTGCCCGCTCCCCCCACACAAATCAGCACCTTTAACCCGGCCGCGTGTGCTCGCGTCACCACGTCTGTAGAATTGGCTAACGTGATGCTGTTGGAACTGCTGTTCAGCGTGCCGTTGGAATTGGGCACCACCGAAAAATGGATGATGTGAGAAAGCGCGGTGAAATCAATGTTGGACGCAGGCATGGAAGATTGCTCCCATCCCGGGTAGTAACCCGTCCTCCAGAGTTCAGCCTGTGCCGTGAGGGAAAGCAAAAACGCTGCGCCGGCCAACAGCATCACTTTTGACGGGAACTGAAGATGTCCTGATTGGAAAAATGCGACCTGCTTCAAATGTCAGTCCCTCCAATAACAATTACAGGTGTTGCCATCAACAAAGGGACCGGAACCATGGGCAAATATCGCATTCCATCAGCCGTTAAGGATTGCTGGCGGAATGTTGTGAAAACCATATCCAATCGTCATTATTTTGTCCCCCCCCATAAATGTAATTAATTGGACCTTTTACATTCCGGAGCACACCGGTCGTCCACTTGTGTGCTTCCGCATGACCATCGGCGAAAGAAAAAGCGCAGGCCCCGCCGAGATAGGCGGCGGGCACATCCGGAAATTGGGCGGCTGACGGCTGGCTGTGAATTTCCAAATACCCATCATTGATGGTATTGGGATTTTCTTCGCAAAACACAAAGGCATCAGAAGGAACCGGTTTCATAATCTGGGATTCCCTCACATACTGGATGGCCGGGGCGTCAAAATCAATCTTCCCAATAATATACGCACATCCCATCTGGCCATTCATTGAATAACTTCTAACCCGTTGCCCATTGGCCGAGGGCGTGGTGTCTCCGGGCGACCGGTAAACGCCGACCTGATTGGCCAGGTAAGGCGCCAGCAGGCCATCGGTATATAATGCCGTGTTGGTATTGCCAATCAGATTGCCGAGACCCTCTTCATAGGACGAGGTGCTGACATCAATCCAGGCCTTTGAGCCGGGCGAGGGCGGATTGAACGGGGCATTGGGAAGCAAAACTCCGTTATTATCATCCGCATACATGCGTGCACCCATCTGGAGTTGTTTGATGTTGTTCACGGACCCGGACCGCCATGCCTGCATTTTAGCCCGGCTAAGGGCGGGGAGCAGCAGGGCTGCCAGGATGGCAATGATCGCAATCACCACCAAAAGTTCAACCAACGTGAAAGCCGGCTCATCACGGAAAACTTCGTCCGCCCTGATAACGTTCCTGATGGCTCGGCTTTTCAACATATTGATTCTTGATTCTCGGTACACATTGGCCGGGATGGCAAACCACCCCGGCCAATGATCCAACCAACCCGTAAATTACGGCACCTGGACGCGGAAGAATTTCTGCTTCCCGGTGAAAGCGGTGGTATAAGGCGAAGTCGCCGAGCCTCCGGCTTCGGGAGTGTACGGCCCGGTGACACTGGTTGACGACAGCAGTATGCCTGTCGGCCATGTAAGCACAACGCTGCTGCCAGAAACGGCGATGGAGATCCGTGTTGCGTTCAGAAAATGGTTCTGAATCTGTTGCGGGCTGAGGGCATAATTGTAAATGGCCGTGTCGTCGATGTTGCCCTCAAAGGTGTTGAAGGCCGCATCGGTGCGCTGACCCAGCACCGTATTGCCCAGCCCCGGAGTAATCCCGGCCGTGCCATCGGGGTTGATACCGGCACCGTTGGCAATGAAGTCTGCGCTGGCAACGGGGTAAGGAGCGGTCGCCAACACGCCGTTGATGTAGAAGTTAAAGTTGGTGCCATCTTCGGTGACGACCAGGTAATACCAATTGTTGGCCACAATCGAACCGGCAGTGACAAAGGCACCGCCCGGCTGGGGAACAAAGGCGAAGGTATTATTCGGCTGCTGGTACATGTACCAACCGTTGTAAGGATTCGGATAGAGATTATATTCGGAGGAAAGGACGACCCGATAATCACCCCCGCTCAGCGAGGAGGGCTCGACCCACGATTCAATCGACCACGTCTTCTCAGGATTAAGTTCCGGCGCAAACTGAACCTGGATCGTCGCCCCATTCGCAATGCCCACTGCTGGATCAGTATCGTTCGGAATACCGACCGGCAGGACGCCGTAGGTGATGCTTCCTACGCCTGGAGTATAGGTGCCGTCGAAGCTGCCCACAGCATCAACCGCGGCCGAGCCGCTGGCTTCATCCAAACGCCAGTAAGCCACCGGGTTGTCAGCCGCGACAATCGAGCCGTAACCCTCAAGCGTAACATTGACCGGCCGGGTTTGAACACTCAACACGGCGGGCGACGCGGCGACAGAGGAAAATGGCCCGTTCACACTGACCGCGTATTGATATCCACTTTGAGCCAACTGGACGTTGGACAGCCAAAGAGTGTCACTGGTTGCTCCAGGAATTGCCGTGAAAGTGACACCGCCATCGATGCTGTTGGACCATTGATAGGTAATGGGCACTGCGCCAAAAGCCGTCACATGGAACGCGGCGTAGCTGCCGACATTACGGAGGATGGATCCGGGTGCGCCACCGCTGGCAATGTTTTCATTCGTCAGCACCGTGAGCGTCGCCACCGTACTGGTGACCGACCCGTAATTGTTGGTGACGATGACCTCGATGCTCGCGTTGTTGTCTGCCGGATAATGACAGTTGAAACTCACCGAACTGGCGTTCAAACCGATGGGAGTGAGGTTTTCGAGCCATTGATAATGAAAGGGCAACGTGCCGCCCGGGACGACGGAGAAGGACACCGGCAGACCGGAATAATTGGTCGTGGAAGCCGGCTCTCCGTTTGGCGCGATGGTAGGCGGTGTCGGCACCGCGCGGAAGGAATTGGTGCCCACTTGATAATGAGTTTGAACCTGGCTGGCGCTCAGAACGTTGGTGTAAAAGGCAACTTCATCAATGCCACCAATAAAGGGCAACCATCCGACCCCCTGTCCCGAACCGACGTTGGCATCGGAGCCGATGGCGGGTGAGAAAGCAAAGGCATATGGCCCATGCGCCACATCATTGATGTAAACCATTGCATTCGCTCCGTCGTAGGTAAACACCAAATGGTACCAGATGCTCGGAAAACTGATGGGAAAATCGCCGAAACCTTGAAAGAAACTTCCGCCGTCCATGTTCAAGTAGAAATAACTGGTTCCCCCGTTTGCGTCCGCGCCCGACACATAAAAGTTCCAACCCTTGGGATACTGCGCCACCTCGATCGGGACTGAGTAGGAAGCGGGTTGACCCGTGGGGTGGACCCACAGTTCGCACGAAAACGGAGCGGGAGTGACATTATCGCTTTCCAAAGGCGTGATGTATTGGCTGGCGGGGATGTCCACAAAGGCATAGTCGGAGTAGGTGCCGCCGCTGAAAAGGTATGAGTTGATATCTATTCCCGGCTCACCCAATTGCGGGTAAACCAATTCATTGTTCGGGAAGATCGTGGCATTCACTTGGTTGGTGGAAGAGTCCACCGCAACGCTTGTGCCGGGCAATTCCTCGAAGCGATAGTAGGCGGACGGATTGTCCGCCAGGATGGTTGTGGGATAATCCGCCCCGCTGGCGGCGCGAATTCCCAAAAATGCGAAGGCTGCCGCGAATGGCAGAACCTTGTACTTCCATATCATTGATTGACTTGTTGATTTCATAGATTTCTTCGGTTGTTTTTTTACTTTTCTGCTCTCCAACTCTCGCTCGATTTTAGACCTCTTTTGGGTTCTGTACACCCCCCCGTATTGGGGGGAGTTATCCATAATCTGCTGCGGTTTCTGCGCGCAGATTGCTTGAAAAAACTTATTTTTCCAAATAGCGGATGACGGCTTCCGTGCGGGTGCGCACATGGAGCCGTTCAAAAATGCTCTTGATGTAACCATGTACCGTCCAGACACTGATGCCCATCGCCTGCGCGATTTCCTTGTCCACACAGCCTTTGCTTAAAAGCCCCAGCACTTCCCGTTCGCGGCGCGTCAGTCTGGCCAGCACCGAGTTGTCATGGCCGGAATGCAGTTGAAGCAATTCCTGAAAATAATATTTGACGCGCAGCAGAAAATCCTCGGTCATCGACTCCGACCGGGCGGGGGGCACGCTGAGAATCGGCTCCAACAACCGGTCCGGCTTGACCCGTTTGACCAGATATCCGCTGGCGCCGCCCGGTGTGGAAACGAACATATGGTCACCATCCACATGAATTGAATAGGTGAGCGCCGGCAGTCCCGGTTGAATGGGCCCGATGGTGCCGGTGGATTTGAAACCAAGGCGGCCAGCCAGATTGTGATTCAGCAGGACCATGCGAGGCTTATGGATCGATACCGCATGGGTGAAGGTTTCCGGCGAGCCGCAGGGAACGCTGCTGAATCCCGCCTGCTGGTCAATGCTCCAACACACCGCGCGCCGGATGCCCGCATCCAGTTCCACCACCAAAACGCGTTGCCGATTGGGATTGCCGGGCGGGGGCTCGGATTCCCGGTCGGTCATCTTCCCCGCCAAAGTGTGAATCGTCGTGTAAGTCCACAGCACCGGGTTCATGCACCACTCGAAGGTAACAATCAGTTCACGGGGAAAACGCCGGCAGGCAACGTCCCAGCCCTGCTTCACCACCGTTTGATAAATCAGGCAGGCCTTGGCCGCGGCGATTTCCAGGTCGGTGGTGCCCAGCGGAAAAAAAAAGCCGGCCCCGGCATGATCAATGTACGCGGTCAGGTCCTGCTCCGATTCGCCGGAGGCCGGGAAACGGTAGCGGCGGACAAGCAATCGCTGCCGCCAGTAACGCGCGTCGCTCTTGGGCAAATTCTCCGCCTGGCCTTTTACCGGATGCTGATGCAGCGCGACGGCGGATATTTCGCCGAGGGGTTGGACTCGCGCTGGGTTGCGGGCAGAATTTCTGGGACGTCGCTTTAACACACTTCACTGAAACGTTGCACAATGAAAAAACATTCCCCGCCCGGCGTCAACAAGAGGTTTTCCATTTCAGGCCCCCGGGCCGCCTGACCAGACAGCGCCGGCGCTGGAGCCGGATCAAGCTCCGCTCAAAATGGGCGCTCCGTTCTTCGGCTGCAGGCGCTGGTCGGCATCCGGATTTGCCGGATTTGGTTCCTCGCGATAAGGCTTCCATTGCGGCTCATTTTGAAAAATCCAGCGGTAATAATCCGCTTCCTGCAGCCGGCTGGCGGCGGCTTCATCCAGCACCACCGTGCAGTGCGGATGCAGTTGCAGCGCGCTTGCGGAAATCATGCTGGTCAGCGGACCTTCAATGGCCTTGGCCACAATCTCAGCCTTGTCCTCGCCGGTGGCCAGCAGCCAGCACCGGCGCGCGTCGAGAATCGTGCCGACGCCCATGGTAATGGCCCGGCGCGGCATATCATCCGGCAGGGGAAACAGCGGTGCGTTTTGGGCGCGCGTCACGGGCGACAGCACCTTGATGCGGGTGCGCGAACGCAACGAGGACGCCGGTTCGTTGAAGCCCAGATGCCCCGCCAGCCCGATCCCGAGCAATTGCAGGTCAATGCCACCGCATTCGGCGATGAGCCGTTCGTAGTGCGTGCATTCCGCTTCAAGATCGGCCGCCGTTCCGTCCGGCAGATGGGTGTTGCGCAGGTCAATGTTCACCTTTAGGAACAAATTCAGATTCATGTAATGCCGGTAGGAATTATCATGGTTGCCCGGCAATCCGACGTATTCATCGAGGTTGAAGCTGCGGCATTGCGAGAAATCCAGTTTTTCCTCGCGGTGCATCCGCACCAGATTGGCATAGACCGATTCCATCGTGTTGCCGGTGGCGAGGCCGAGCGTCAGATTCGGTTTGGTGCGCATTTCACCGGCGATTCTGCGCGCCACCAGCTCGGCGGCCGCAATTTCAGTGGGTTGAATGATGACTTCCATGATACAAATTGTTTTGTGCTGATTACGGGATGACAAGGATGGAATATATAAATCCACCCAGAGCCACCACGTCTTTTGTCATCACTAGGCTACCGGTGAAAACGCCGGAAACAATCCCCCTGAATTGGGGGGTTACTTGAGCGCGCGCTCCAGGAGGGCTTTTTCACGTTGGCCGTAATTCAGCTTCAACGCGGCAGCGCGGCCGGCTTCGGTCATTTTTCCCCAGGATTTTTTCAAGGCATTGATGGTTTTGTCCTCGGCGGTCTTTGCCGCGAGGTCGGCCAGTTGAAATTCAAGAAAAACCAGGCACAGCGCGTCTTCGATCACCCGGCTTTCGGGGTCGGCGGGGAAATTTTTTTTCAGGTTCAAGTCCTGCACCCGGCGGATCAACTCCTCCGGGTAACCGACGTCGCGTAGAATGTCGCCGGCTTTTTGGGCGTGAAACTCTTTGAGCGTGGCGCGCCATTGCAGGTAGCCGGCGCGGGTCAGCGGATAGGATTGGCGCGGGATTTCCCAGCGGCAGAGGTGCTGGCAGCGCGCGGCCAGGCGCAATTCCTCGGAAGCGTCGGGGCAGAGCTGCAACACCCATTTCGTGAGCCGTTGGGCATAAAGCCATTCGCGCGGCCGCGAAACGCCGTTCTCCAACTCGGAATTTGGATCCCGGGAGTTTTCTTCGTCGAAGCGGCGCAAGGCCGATTCGAAGCGTTGGAGATTGCTCGGTTGAAATGGTCCGGACACGCCCGGAATTATTCCAGAAGCGGGCAGGGGCGGAAAGCCGATTTGCCGTGCTTCGATATTTACCGCGAGGTGTCCCGTCCTTGGAAAACAATCGGCCGTTCTGGCCGGCGCTGCCGTCATGACAGACGCTCAATCAGGATTCTTCAATGATGGCAGCCGCAACCGTGGCCGCAGGCTTCATCCTCAAAATCCGCCTCCCCGGGAACGCGGCCCAGCTCAAGCGTTTTGGAAATGTGCTTCTGGATCGAATGCTGGATTTTGTGCAGTTCCTCCTGCGCGTCCAGAAATCCCCGCGCGACGCTATTGTCCAGCAGGGCGTCGCGGTGCTTTTCAAAATCGGCGATCTCGGTGCCTTCCAGCGGCTGCGACTGGGCCTGCTTTTCCTGCAGCGCCTGGCCCTTGCTCATCACGGTTTCGTACTGGCCACGGGCCTGGGAGTCGGCCAAAAAAGTGTCAATGCGCTTGCGGATGGAAATCATCTCCGGCTGTTCGGCAATGACCTGGCACAGTTCCCTGGTTTTTTCTTCAATTTTTGTAGGCATAAGTTTAATTCGTGAAAACATTAAACTAAGTTGCGACAGAAATCAATGGGATTGACAGCGCCCGCCTGAATCGCTAAACACTCCGCCAATCCTATGCAATTAATTCACCTCGCCTGGGTCGATTATACCGTGCTCATCGCCTATGTAGCTTTTGTGCTCGGCATCGGCTGGATGCTCGCGCGCTACATGAAGACGTCTTCGGACTTTCTTACCTCCGGGCGCTCCATTCCCACCTGGGTGACCGGGCTGGCCTTCATCTCCGCCAATCTCGGCGCGCTGGAACTGGTCGGCATGGCCGCCAGCGGCGCCAAATATGGCATCGCCACCGCCCACTTTTATTGGGTGGGCGCAATTCCCGCGATGATCTTCCTCGCCGTGTTCATGATGCCGTTCTATTACGGCTCCAAGGCGCGCTCGGTGCCGGAATATCTGCAAATGCGGTTTAATAAACCTGTGATGGGATTGAACGCCGTTGCTTTCGCCGTCATGACCGTGTTTGCGTCCGGCATTTCCATGAACGCGCTGGCCAAGCTGCTCAACCAGCTTCTGGGTTGGAATTATCACGTTGCCCTGTTTATCTGCTCCGGTGTCGTGTTGATATACGTTTTGAAAGGCGGATTGACCTCGGCCATCTACACCGAGGTGCTGCAATTCTTCATGATCGTCCTCGGTTTCGCGCCGGTCGTTTATCTCGGGTTGAAAGACGTGGGCGGCTGGCACGCGATGAACCATTCGCTGCAGGCCGTCGCCACCGATCCCTCCGCCCTCTACCTCAAGGGCGCGGGAATTACTTATGCCGCCGACGCGTGGACCAGCGCGTGGAAGCCGGTTCTCGCCGGTCCCGCCAATAATCCCATGGGCGTGGACTGGTTCGCCATCGTCTTCGGCCTCGGCTTCGTCCTCTCGTTCGGTTATTGGTGCACCAATTTCCTGGTCGTCCAGCGCGCCATGGCCGCGAAGAACATGACCGCCGCCCGCAATACCCCGCTCGTTGCCGCCGTGCCCAAAATGCTGTTTCCATTCCTCGTCATCGTGCCCGGCATGATCGCTGTCGCGCTGACGTCGCTCCCGGATAAAAATTACCGCATCCCGCCACCGATCCTTTCGCAGGAAGTCTATGCCCAGGCCGTTGATGCGGTGAAAAGCGCCAGTCCGGCTGATTCCGCCGCCGGCGTCAAGGCGGTTGGGGATGCCCTCGGCAAGCCGGTGAGCGCGGAAAAGATCGCGTCGCTGATCGCCGCCAACGCCAAGGATAAGTTGTCTGACGAGCAAATCGAAAAGGGCATTTACAACAGCATTGCCGAGAACGATTACGATGGGGTCATCCTTTCACTCGTGAAGAAATACTGCCCGCCCGGCCTGCTCGGTCTGGCGCTCACCGCCTTGCTCGCCTCGTTCATGTCCGGCATGGCGGGCAATGTCACCGCCTTCAACACCGTCTGGACCTACAACCTCTACCAGGCCTTCTTCGTCCCCGGCAAAAGTGACGACCACTATTTCTGGATGGCCAAGTTCATCACCGTCGTCGGCATTGGCCTGAGCATCGCCTGCGCCTACTTTGCCCGGCAATACAACAACTGCATGGACATCATCCAGCTGGTGTTCGGCTTTGTGAACGCGCCGCTGTTCGCGACCTTCCTGCTCGGCATGTTCTGGAAACGCACGACCAGCATCGGTGCGTTTTTTGGCCTGTTCGGCGGCATTGGCGGTTCGGCTCTGTTCCATGCGCTGACCATCGCGCAAGGCAACATACCCGGCATCAAGGGCGCTTATTTGTGGTTTTTCAACGGCTATCATGTTCCTGAACAGTTGATATTCCCCAGCGAGATGGCCCAGAATTTCTGGCTCGCCGCGTTCGCGTTCACCGTCTGCTTCACGCTCACGTTCGTGATTTCACTGGCCACGAGCCGGACGAAAACCGACGACGAATTGAAAGGCCTCGTCTATTCGCTTACGCCGAAGATCAAGTCCGACAATCTGCCGTTCTTTTTGCAACCGGGAGTCGCCGGCGTCCTGCTGCTGATCGCCTGCTTGATTCTGAACATTATTTTCTGGTGAACTAACTGACGAAAGGAACTGATTTTATGGGACTCGATATTCGCTGGCCAATCGGCCTCATGTTCTCGCTTCTCGGCGTGCTGCTTACCGGCTACGGCGCGTTCAACCGCACCGGCTCCACCATTGGGATTGATGGGCAGGAAATCAACATCAACCTGATCTGGGGCATCGTCCTGCTGGTGTTTGGCGTCTTGATGCTGATCGGGGCCATCTGCGCGAAGAAAACCCCGCCCGCCGCCTGATCCGGCTTTTACTGCGTTGGGCTCTAGCTTCAGCTTGTTTTTCGCTGGCGCAAGCTAAAGCCGTATCTATTCAGTAGGAGATGAACTGGGCATAGTTTTGACGGGGTTTGATTCATTGGTTCAGATGCAGGCTTCTACTGCATTGCAGTTGGGATAAAGACTCAGAAGTTTTTCAAAAAGCGCCCGCCACCAAGCCCTTTGCTCCAGCGGTACGGCCAGCCGGATCGTGGTCAAGCCGCCCGTCCGACTAACAATGCCTCCGGTGGTAAAGAGCCGAAAGCGCAGCGTGCCGGCACTTACCCGCTCCATCCACCCCAAGTGCCGTTGAAAGAGCATGCACAAGTTGTAGCTGACAATGGCCAGACTCAATGCCGCTTCAGTGGCCCAAAACTGCTGGAGGCACAACTGCGGCAAGCCATAGTGCGCATCCAGTTCTTTGATCACACATTCACATCCGGCCCGTCCATTGTAGCGGCGCCACACCTCGATGGCGGGCACGGCCGCGGCCAAACTGGTGATGAGCACCTGATAGCTGTAACCGGGCGTTTCAATGAGCCGTTTGCCGCCCGGACGCTTCTTTTCTTCAAGGCCATGGCGCACCAGCACCACTCGCCGGGCTCGCGTCCAACTCCATTCCTGGGTGATCACTTCGGCCACTTGCGTGCCGGTAACTTCCGTCACCTGCCAGACCTCTTGGCGCACCAGCAGGCTGCGCACCGGCCGGTAGAGTTTGCCGACCACGATGTAAGGCAGGTGACGCGCTTCGAGCAATTGGAGCCATTCTTCAAAGCAAAAGCCCGAATCCGCCCGCACCAGCCCGATACGAATATACGGCGGCAGCCGCTGTAAAAGCGACAGCGTGAAGGCCACCACATTGTTGAAGGTGACCGTGTTGCCCGGTCGCAACCAAAAGCCGATCACCAGTTTGGCCTCGGCCAAAAATCCAATCATGGGATTGAAGCAGCGTTTGGGACCGCGCGGCGTATGGCCCGTACGCACGCCTTGGCACTGGTGGGCGTCTTCGTGCAACAGTTGCGTGGTATCCAAGTCCAGCGTGTAGCCTCCGGGTCGGCTGGCCAGCCGCTGGACACACCACTGCCACAACGGATCAAAGGTGCGCAGGTTCACCGCGGCGCCATTGAACCGGGCAAAGAAACGACTCAACGTGGACTGACTGGCCACGCGTTTAATGTGCAACAAGGGCGGCAAGGCCGGGTCGGTGCGCAAGCAGGCTACCTGGGCCAGCTTTTTGGCTCCCGCCAACATCCCCGCCACAAAACCCAGTGCAATGTCCACCGGTGGAAGCGCAAAATTGCTTTTGGGCCGGTGGGGCAACAGTCCCGAGAGCAACCCGCCAAAGCGATGCCATTGGAGAAACCCCGCAAAGGTCGACAGACCGGCATGGGGTGAGACTTTCTGATCGGTGAAGCCGATTTGGATGGTCTGACCGGGGGTTTGCAGTTTAATAAAACCGGTCACTGATTGGGGAGCCGATACGTCGGCGTGCTTGTTTGTGTTTTTCATATTAAACATAGCACTTCCCCGACAGTGACCGCTTTGGCAACTGAATAGATACGGCTAAAGCTTGAACTCCAACTTTATCGTCGCTATTAATAGCATTTCATCATTCATGAACCTCAAAGAACTGACCGCCCACGCTGCCGCTGAATTTCAACAAAAATATGGCGGTGCGCCGTCCTGGATTGTCTCCGCGCCCGGTCGCGTCAACCTGATCGGCGAACATACCGACTACAACGACGGCTTTGTTTTTCCGATGGCGATCGAGCGCTACACCTGCATCGCCGCCGGCCGGCCAAATCCGGACACGAAACTGATCCGCCTTTATTCCGCCCAAAGCGACAAGCCGGTCATCATTGATCTCGCGCAACCCCTCAAGCCGTTTCCGCGGGGCAACTGGGCAAATTATCCGGCCGGCGTCATTGCCGGGCTCCTGGCCCGGGGATTGAATCCGGGCGGCTTCGATGCCCTGATTGTTTCGACCGTGCCGCTGGGAGGCGGACTTTCCAGCAGCGCCGCCCTCGAAGTGGCCATGGCCACCCTGCTCGAAAGCATCACCGGCCGGAAGCTCGACCCGGTGGATAAGGCCTTGCTCTGTCAGAAAGCCGAGCACGATTTTGCCGGGATGCCCTGCGGTATCATGGACCAGTTCATTTCCGTGCTGGGCCGGGAAAACCAGGTCTTGTTGCTGGATTGCCGATCGCGGAAACCGGAGCTGGTGCCGATGGCCGATCCTTCCGTCACCGTGCTCATCATCAACACCAACGTGAAACATGAATTGACCGGCAGCGAATATCCCACGCGCCGCAAGCAGTGTGAAGCCGCCGCGAAATTTCTCGGGGTGCCTTCCCTCCGGGATGCGAACGCCGACAGGCTGGAACAGGCACAGGGCAAAATGGACGAGATTGTTTTCCGCCGCGCCCGTCACGTCATCGGTGAAATCGAGCGCACGGTCCATGCCGCCGAAGGGGTTCGTGCCTCCAACTGGCAGACGGTCGGCCAGCTCATGTATGCCAGCCATGCCTCGTTGCGCGACGATTATGAAGTCAGTTGCAAGGAACTCGACGCCGTCGTCGAAATCGCCGAAGGCATCGGTATCAAGGGCGGGGTCTATGGTTGTCGCATGACCGGAGGCGGTTTTGGCGGTTGTGCCGTGGCCTTGGTGAAGACCAATTCCGTCCAGGCCATTTCAAAACAAATCGCCTCCGACTACAAAAAGAAATTCGGCATCGAGGCAACGATATTTGTCTCCCGTCCGGCGGCGGGGGCATCGGTTATCAAGGAGAGCGGCTCGGGGAATCCACTGGTCCTTGCCAGCAGCAGTGCCAGCGTGGCGCCGGCAGTTTAATCGCCGGGACACGTTCCCACGCTCCGGGCGGTTTCCACCCGCGCATGGCTCGGCGGAACGGTGATCAAAGCCTGAAATTATTTCGGACGGTCTGAAGCGGCCAGCAAGGTTTAGAATCTGCAGCCTGCTCTCATATCAGGCCACGTGGTTATCTTTTGTCTTTGGATAAAAATATCGCTCGTGTGTCACCAAATCTTCCGGCGTTCCAGCCACCTCAATCCTCTCTCCGTTTGTGAGTGTAATGATTGAAGAAACCTCCGCGGCATCGCACGCCGCTAACTCAATCTTAACTATGTGAGCCACGTTAAGAAAAATGGGATTCTCGTGCTTGCCCTGTAAATCACGGCAAAACACCTTGATAAACTTTAATATGGGTGTGGCATTCATAAGCGGCCTAACGTAAAAAGAAGGCATGCGTTGAGTTCGAGGTCGCGACCGGCGACAACTCTGGTATATGAAAACAACCAAACTCAATCATGCCATGGAAACAACTACGCTTCCAAACCTCGAAACGCAAGCACGTGGTTTGTTCCGGAGGAACAAACCTCGTGCTCAAAAATGAGATGCGCCCGATGCGGGACTCCGCCATTCGAAATGTTTGTTATCAGCGGAGGGTGACTTCTTCTGCGGTCCGGACCGTCACCGGCCCGAGCAGGCCGGAGTCGAGCAGGCCAGCGTCCTTGCTCCAGTGATGCCACGTGGTGAAAGTGACACGGCCGGTCGGACTTGGTTTGCCATCGACCAGCCATTGCGGCCAGCGCTTCAACTCTTTTCCCTGCCATTCGCAGTCCGGGGCAAGTTGCTCGTCGCCGATGAGGCGGTTGGGCCAGAGGTTGGTGACTTTGATTTCGAGCGTGTTCCGCCCGGGCTGGGCCGCGGCGGTCATGTTGACCCGGAACGGCGGCTTCCAAAGAATGCCGAGGGATTTCCCGTTCAGCGAGACTTCCGCCAGATTTTCGACCGTGCCCAGATCGAGCCACAGTTCACGCCCGGAGCCGGGCAGCGCCGCCGGCAGGTCGAAGTCACGGGTGTAAGTGGCCGTGCCGGAGAAATATTTCACACCGGCATCCGCGTTCTCCGTCCAGGATTCCAGCCGCTCAAACCTGGTTTTGGCCGGGGCGTTCCATCCGGGCGGAAAGCTGACTTCCCAGGGTCCGGTGATCGCGATTGGCGCGGGTACGGATTGACACCGGGCTTCTGTCTTTTTGCCGGAGGCCCAATGCAGCGTGAAGTTGCCCGGCGCCAGCGCCAGCAGCCGCATTTGATCCGCTCCGGGAAGGAAGCCATAGGGCGGCGGGGTTCCGGCAGGAAGTGCCGTTTCGGGCAGGGTCAACGTTTCATATTCCCTGGCCGTCGTGCTCCGGCGAATGCCGTTGAGCTTGTAGTCCACCCGCAGTTCCTTGGGACTGTTGATGGCCGGATCACCGCCCGCGAACTTATTGTCGATGCGGACGTTCAACCCGCCATTTTTGACCCGGGCCGAGAGTTTTGCGGTCAGGTCCACCTGTTGCTTGCGGTGGGCGGGCGGCGGATGCAACTGGCCGTAGAAAGCCTGTTCCACCTGCGCGCCGGCTGGGAGTTCGAGCGTTTTGTTTTGCGTCACCTCGATCGTTTGCCGCCGGTCATTCAGACGAAAGCTCACCCGCAACTGCTTCACTGCGTTCGGCGCCGGATCATCCCCGGTCAGCCTGTTGTCGGCCAGAATTTCGCGCGTGCCACCGGCAACCAGCGCTTTGACGGCGGCAGTGACGTCGCGCGGGGTTTGGACAACGCCGGGCCAATAGCCGTAAAAGGCTTTGACCACCTCGCTGCCTGTGGGCAGATCAATGGCGTTGCCTTCATTCGTTTCGGCGTTCCAGTGCCGGCCATCATGAAGGAATTCAACGCGCAATTGCTTGATGACGCCCGGGGCGGGATCGTCTCCCGCCATGTCGTTGTCGGCGCGGATGTGATACTCGCCATCGGCAACCAGTGATTTAACGCTGGCGGTCACGTCCATCCACATCGGGAAGGTGCCGTAAACGGCCTTGAGAATGCGCAAGTTAACTGTCTTGGACGGGGCTTCGGCAACCGGGGGTCCATCGCGCTCGATGGCGACGAGATGGTCTCCCTGCGCTTTGGCGCGGAACACCACAAACACCGAACCCGACGGGTCGAAGGACAGAGGAACCACGGTCCGGCCGTTCTCCTCCTGCCAGACGGGCGCCGCTTGGATGGCGCCGGTTTCCGGATCCCAAAGCTCCGGCTGTTTGCCTTGAACGCGGAAGCTGCAATCGATGGTCTCAAACCGGTTTTGCTGATTGGAAACGAAGTAAATTTCCGTCTCGCCCTCACGCCGGTGGATGAAGTTGAGATGGACGTCGGACGATGCGGGGTAATCAAAGTCCGGTTCTAAATTCAGTTCGCCGAACACCTGGGCCAGGGGCCTGCCCCAAACCGCCTTGCCGCGACCGAGGGTGTGTTCGGTAATGGTTTGACCGTTGCAGTCACCCCAAATCCGGGTGGCATGTTTTCCCACTTCAACATCGCATTCAGGATATCCTTCGAGGCTCGGAGAAGACCGGGGAGGCTGACCCACCACGACCAGGCCGTTCGCCACGAATTCCGCCAGCGCCCGGAGCAGGTCCGGCGTCATCGCCGGGTCGGACGGCGGCAGGATGAGCACCCGGTAACTCATGCCGCTGTCGAGCAACAACCGGCCATCCTGCATCGCGGCGTGGTGAAGCAGGACGTCGGCGTTGATGGCGTCGAAGTCGTAACCTGCCGGCAGGGCGGGATCGCCGGTGCGCATTTCGGCCGGTGCGCTTTGGCCGCAGAAATACACGGCATCGGCCACGAAGCGGCCTTGCTGGAGGAGGTATTGGCAGCGGGCGACATACTGGAGCCAGGCGCGGCCCTGTTCCCACCAGGTGCAGGTGCGATCGAAGTGCGTGCCCCACTGGCCCATGGTCATGCCGGGCCAGCGGTTGGTCCACGGTTGCATGGCATAACGATGAAAGATGAACCGGTTGACGCCCTGGCAGAAGACCTGGTCGCCCAAGGCCTTGAGCGAATAGGGATCGTCCAGCCAGCGCCCGTGACGCAGACCCGGCGCAGCCGTGAACGACTCGGCGCCGATCACCGGTCGGCCATAAATGTGCCCGATGGAAGCGGCAAGTTTGATCGAGGAGTCCGGTTCTCCGCCGACCCAGAATTCGCCCATCGGGATGTCCGCCGCGGCGCCGCATTGGAGCGACTCAAACGGCCCGGTGTAGGGCTCGAACGAGGCCTTCAACCCGTGTTGATGGCAGAGTTCCTGGAAATGGCCGTAGTAATTCTCCGCAAACAAATCTGCGATCGTCCGCCGCAGGTCCCAAAGAAACCGTTCCGACACCTCCGGGCTGTCCACCACCCGGCCGGTCAGCGTCGGAAGATAAAGCAGCGGGTCGTAACCCCGGCGTTTTTCAAATTCCGACCGGAACTGGGGCGTCCAGTTCTGCCCTCCCACCTCATAACTGTCGATCAGCACGTTGTTCAATGGCTTCCCTTCACCGGCCAGCGGGCCGAGGTCGTCGAGCACTTTTTGCACGAACCCCGCCCAGTGTGCGTCCAGCGCCTCCCGGCTGAATTTGTCGCATTCCAGCCCGGTGCCTTCCACTGGTGCCGGATGATTCTCCACGCCCGTGGGCGTGTACCCTAGGCGCAGGATCGTCCAATCACCGGTTGGCACGTCCCATTCGAGTCGGCCGTCGGAGTGCAGTTCGCTGGTCAGATCCAAAATCCCGCTGCGTGGCACGACCCGGCCAGCCTCCCCGTGGCCCTTGGCGGAAGAAGACAACACGAATTCCCCGTTCTCGCCGCTCTTGGCGTCGAGGTTTTCAATCGCGGATGATTTTCCCGCACCGGTTTCACCTTCGGGGGTGCGGAACGCCAGCACTGCGATGTCGCGGTAATAGTCGAGTTTGGACGGAGGCGAAGGCAGCACGGCGCTGAAATGTGCCGGCCCTTTCACCTTCTGTTCACTGGTCGTGACGCGTTGCATGGCGTGCTCGGGCGTGTTCCAAGGACCGCCGCTGCTGGACCAGCCAGCGCAATTTTCCACGCAGAGTTCGAGTCCCAGCCTGTCCGCATCCCGGGCCGCGTGTATCACCAGCCCGCGCCAGTCAGGACTCAGGAACTTCACCGGCCCGGCCGGGATGCCGCAATCCACGTTTACAATCGTCGCGCCGCCAATGCCCACCCGCTTCATCGCCTCCAGGTCCGCCGTGATGCCCTCCGGCGTGATATTGCCGTTCATCCAATGCCACCACGTCTGCGGCCGGGCGGAATCAGGCGGATTACGAAAGCCGTCCTCGATCGAACCGGCCCGCGCCGCCGGTGCCAGGAGAATCAGCCCCACCGCGGCGATGCCGGACACGAAGGTCCAGGTGCTGAGCGCCGCCCCGGGAGCGGAAATATTTTTGGGATGTATCATCGTGTGATTCATTTATTCACTTCCGGCTGGAGAAAAACCAGCTTTAAAAGGAGTGCAAGCCTGATCCCAGGCTGGAACTCAGCGCTCCGAAATTCGTGTCGTCGAACCTGCCCGGGCCCGCCGCCTGGCCCTCGCGGGCCTTCGCCTCTGGCGTATTCGTTTCGCGGTTTCTCAAACTGCTCAAGCCGTTCAATTCGCGTCAAGAAGTCAGGGGTGGCCAGGGCTGGCGGCCGTGCTGGTCGCGAGGACCTGGACAAAGAATTGCTGTTCCGGTTTGAGCGGATGCGTCGCCCGGATGGACCGGATTCCTCCCATCAATATCTCCGCTCCGCTGGCGGGGCCAACGACAAGTTCGGCGCGGGTCAGGTTTCGGCTGCCGCTGTTCAAATCCACCGGGAGCCGGTACAGCTCCGATACGGTTTGTCCCGCCGGCTGGGGGACGGCCGGGGACACCTCCTCCAGCCGCGGTTGCACCGAAAGCGCAAAGTCGCCCGTGACGGCGCTGACCGCCATGGTCTTCAGTTCCGGCAGGCGAAAAGCGCAATGGGCCTTTTTCCAAAGGTCGTGCACCGCCGGCACGGTTTGAATTTGTTGCAGCATCGTCGCCAGCCAGATGAACCCGCCGCCCATGGACTCCGCCAACCGGTCGAGATCCTAAGGATGCGCGGAATTTTCATCGGCTTTCACCCGGAAGGATTTGTTGCCCACCGGCCCGTCGGCGGCGGACCGGTTCTTGTGGACGGAAAGTTCCAGGCTGAGGCGGCACATGTCTGCCAGCCCGTTCGTCAGCAGTCCCCAGGGCATCGTGGTTTGTCCCTCCTTGAGCTTCCGGCCGGTTTCGTCGAAGACGCACACGCGCACCGGATAGAGATGTGAAATATATCTGGCCTCATGATTGACCGGGGACGGTCCGTTGGTGTTGGACCAGGAGAACGTATTGGTTTGCAGGGCCGGACTCCAGGGCTGTCCCATGGCGTTGGTCGGTGGCGGGCGCAAGGTCGTCAATTCCACGAGGCCGACGGTTTGTTTGGCCTCGTCGATGGCCTTGACGCCGATCAACAACTGAAGATTGGGCCGCCAATCGGTTTGCGACCGGTCCGGCTGGCTTTCGATGGCGCCGGCGGCTTTCTTCAGGGCCGCAAGCCCGGGCGCAAAAACCGGATCAATGTTCCCGTCCGGTGCTTCCGCTTTCGCGCCGGCGCAGATGGCCGCCAACCCGGCGGTGACAATCAAGGTCAGCGCCCTGGGGGAAAAAGTCATTGCACGTTCTTTTACCACAGGATCCGGTGAATGTCAGGTTTCGAATGTGGGGGATCTTTCGCCGCCATTCAGCGTGCCACGCAAATCGGTTTGGTGAGAAACAGTCAGGGACTGGTTTGGTTTGGGGGTTCGAGCCAGCCCGCTTGTTTCAACCAGTCCAGCAACTGCGGGTTATCGGCGGACAATGGCGGCAGCCAAAGACCCAATTCCTCACGCTTCCACCAGTTGCCTTCGGGGTTTCCGGGCGGCGCAAATTGATAGCGGTAAAGCACGGCACGAATGTAACGCGGCGGTTTTTCCGGAAACGGGTTTCCGCCAAACAGGCTTAGCGTACCGGGATCATTGTGCAGAAGCTTCCAAATCAGATGCAGCGTCCACGGATATTGATCCGGCGTGCTCATCGCGGCGAACCACATCTGCCAGTCGAGTCGCGGCTGGTAAGGCGCGATCTGCGGCGGTCGCCGGTTCAGTTCCACGGGCAGCGCCTGGAAAGGATAGGCTTTCCACACAGCGCGGGCGTCGGGTGCGTCGGCGGTCGTGCCTTCAAATACGACGTTAAACCGCTCCCGCCCCACGGTGCCGAAAGCGCCGTAGGTGTTCACCAGGTCCAGCGGATCAAAGGACGTGTTCATGATTTGCCGCGGCGAAATCAGGTTGGCCACGGGTTGAACGCTCAACGCGCCGACCAGCACGGCAACCGCCATCGAGACGCGTTGCATCGGGCGGCTGGGTTGCGCCGCGCCGGCGGCGGCGGTTGCGCGATGCACGAGGGCGCGCGGCAGCAGCTTCGCCCAGAATCCGTCGTCGAAACACGCGAGGGCCGGGACAATGGTGAGCCAGTTCAGGAACGAGAGATTGCCGCCGAGGATGAGCGTGAACTGAAACAGCACCATGACCACGCCCGCGATGCGCCGGGCGGTCCGTGGATAGAAGGCAAACCACGGCGCAATCAGTTCGGCGAGGTAATTGAACAGGACGCCGGCTTGCAAAATCCAGTGCGGCAGGAAATGAAACCAGCGGCTCAACGGATTGGGGATCGGCTGGGTCTCGAAGTGATAATAGAGCGCGGTGAGATCGTGCCAGACAGTGTCGCCGCGAAGTTTGATGAGCGCGGCGCCGAGCATGATGCGAAAGATGAGCCAGCGGAACAGCCAGAGCAGCAGCAACGGTGGGTCATGTCTCGGAAACGGCCGGCCATCGAGCAGCGGGCAAAGGAAGATCGCGAGAAAACCGGTTTCGAGAAGCTGGATTTCCCATCCGTAGCCGTACCAGTCCTGCCCGACATGGACGAACGACATGTACAGCAACCACAGCGCGGCCATCAGGATGGCGTTCGCGTAACCGGCCACGACGATGCACGACAGGGCGAAGCCGATCCACGCGGCCAGTTGCAGGATGGCGTCCGAATGAACGAACCAGAACAAGGATGGCAGCCGCACAAAACCGATGGTCATCGAACCCAAAACGTTCCCCACCTGTTTGAGAAAAGAATCCACCGGCAGGAGTCCATGCGAACCGATCAGCGGCAGGATTTGATTTGCGGCGACAAGGAAGGCCACGGCATAGACACACCCGAGCCAGCGCAGCATGACAAACCGCGTCAGCCAGTAGCTGTCTCCCGCCCTGAGGGACGGCGGTGGTGGGCCGGATACCGTCATGGTTGGATCCTCCCCCCAACGATGCGGGACAACCTGCGCGGCGTCAATGGTGCGGCGCAAACGAAGGCCTTGTTTCGCGAACACCCCGGCTGGGCGCCATTATTTTGGCGCGAACATTTGCGCGGCTATTTTCATGCCCGCGGCTTGCATTGCACGCTGCGTCGTTTGGAATTGTTGAAGGGACGCGAGCTGTTCCGGGGTCAAAATCTGCTGGGCCTGGGTTAGAATCTGCTGGTCCAGTTGTTCCTTTTCCTTTGCGAACTGGTTGACCTTGTCTTCACTGAACATCGAGGCGTAATCGCCATTGAGCGCAGTTTTGTTGTTGTAATCGACAGTCCATTTAAAATTGTTTCGTTCGTTGCTCATCATTTGAATCAACTGCTGCTGCTGGTCGGCGGTCAGCGCGGTGGCGCCGCCCGCCAGCTGGTCGTTAAACTGGCTGACCGTCATGCGGTCCGGCGTCGTTTTTTCGTAAGCCTGAAACGCCTGATAATTCTCATCGCCGAGAAACTGTTTGATCTGGGCGTCATAATCGTCCGTTTGACTTTTTATTTGTTTCGCCAGGTCGGCACGCTGCGCCGCGTCCAGGCTGCCGTCCATCAGGGACATGCCGGCGTCCGTGGCTGCGGACATTTTCTTTTGCAGCAGGTCCTTCAAGGCCGCCGCCTGGTCGGGTGACAAGTTGAGCTGCTGAAACAGCGCCCCATATTGCTTGTCAATCATCGGCCCCAGGAACGCCTTTTGCGATGACTTGATCATCTCCCTCATTTTCGGGTCCTTGAACATTGCCGCAAGCGGATTGGCGCCGTTGGTTTTTGCCATGGCCAGCGATTGCTGCAATTGCTCGGCCTGCTTCGATTTCTCGGTGGCGTATTTGGAGGTTTCCACCAGCGTGTCCTGCAACACCTGCGATTTTCTTTCCGCGCGGGCGATTTGTTCGTCCGCCCCGGATTTTTCCTTCAATTGATTTTGCACCCCGGCCAGAGTCGTTCTCATTTGCGCCAGTTGGTTTTGCTGATGCCAGGTGAAGGCGGCCAGTATAGCGGTGGCGGCCAGAAGAATTGCGATGGCGATGTTTTTCATAAACAGGTTGCTGAGATCTGTATTATTATGGCTAAACGATTCCAGAGCTGCAATCAGATTTCGGCAACCAATTTCGCGGACGGCAACGCCTGGCCTGAACGGTTAAATGCAAAGTTAATATCAATACCTGCCAGGCTTTCGGTGGTTAGTTCGGTGTTGCTGAAAACTTAACCATTCGCAGTTCGGGTGGTCATCCTATCGTCGCATAAGTGCCGGAAAAGCCCAACTGGTGACAAAGAAACGGATGGGAGCGACCGGGGCGCATTGAACTCCTCGTGATGCGCGTGGGCAGCGGCTGGTACAGCCGGGGCTGCAGCTCAAACCCGACCGCTTCCACCGAACCGGCCGGTTACTGGCTCAGCCGGAAGAACTGGGCGTTGTTGGTCGGCTGGACGACGACGCCCTGGCTTCCATCCGGCAGCGGTCCAACGGGCTGCGGCAAAGGCGACCAATTGGTTCCGCTCAAATCCAGGTTGGCATCCAAGGTCCAACCATAGTTAATGGCGTCCCAACTGATCACGGGCTGGCCATTGGTGGTGTCCATGAACAGCGGCGGACCTTCGGTCGGCTTGAGGATATCTATGAGCATGACGGAATCCTGTTGGGTGAGCGGGCCGCCCGCACCGTCATCCACCAGCAGCAGCACATAATAGGGCTGCAAAATGGAGGAATCGGTGTAAGCCACGGAGACGGTGACGTTCGTCGTGCCGTTGGCATCCAGCAGAACTGTGAAATTAATCGGGGTCCCCGGCGGAAGCCCATTCAAGCTCAAAAAGTCACCATCCGGCTGGAGGTTATTGTCCACAGCGAGAATCTGGGCATTAAAAGTCGCTGGCGTGGCCAGCGCACTGTTAATCGTGAAGTTCAGGTTGGTTGGATTGTTGCCGGACAAGACAAAGATGGCATTTGTCCGACCTCGACCACCACCAGACGGGCAAAGGGTGTTGTCGCCAACGAGGGTGCCGATATAAAACGTGGTATCCCCGCCGATGCCTGTGTCCAGAACCGACATCTGGTAGGCCAGCGTGTTTCCGGAGTTGAAGTTGGATGGCAACTTGATGGTTATGGTCGGGTGGACGCATTGTCCGGGCGGCACGGTGATGGTTTGAGGATTCGAGGAGAAGAATCCGCCAAAGGGCACAGGCGGACCCCAGTTGATCACGCCGGGAATATCAGCCGAGCCCAGCGGAGAGAAGTTGACCAGATAAGTTCGCGGGTCCGAACCATTGTTGCAAATGGTGGCAGTGACGGCGATGGTCCCGCTGGAGGGGCACACATGCGGCCCGACCGGCAACCCGAGCGTGGGCCGGCACTTGCCTTGAGTTTTTGCCACATAGAGGTTGTAAACATCGTTGGTTGAAAGCGCATTCTTGAATACTTCAATTTCGTCCAGACAACCCTTGAAGTAATTGATCCGGGCTATGGAAGACACGCCCACGGTGACTGAAGGATTCCAAAACCGCGTGGGGTATTGATCCAGGACGGGATCGTTGATGCTGCCAGTGAACGAGACGATGTTCAAAGTAGTTGGCGTGCCGAAGACAGCCGGCGGGACATTCTCATACATGGTTACAATTTTCGCGCTTCGATTCACCGTGACTGCGAGGTGAGTCCAGGTGTTGGTGATCAGCTTGGGGCCGATTTGTCCAACGAAGCCGGGCGTCGGGGTTCCGGAATACATTTCAAACGTGGGAAAACCGTTGCTGAGATAGAGTCCATATCCGTAGTAATTGATCGGCGGCGGATAAACATATAACGAGCCGGTGGATTCCTTCATCAAAATCGTCTGGAACACGCCGGATGTGTTGGTCCATTTCACCCAGGCGTCAATCGAGAAGTTGTTCATGCCAAATGCCAGGTTCGCGTAGGAGGAAAGCAAGACATAGCTGTTGCCGTCGAAGCAGAGGCAATTGTCCACATACTGTCCAAGCACTCGCACGGGGGCACTGTTGGGAGGTTTGATGGGATTGTTACCCACGTATCTTGTGCCCGGGTTTTGCCCGGCTGAATTATAGCAGGTCGCCCCGGTCAGCTCATCAAAGGTCAGCCAAAATACCATGTTGGTCGGCGGCGGATCACAGCACAGGCCGAAAAACGCGGTGGCGCTGGTCACGACGAGCGCTCCGCATGGATTGGTGCAGGTGAACGTGACGTTGGTGTTCGAGCCCGGGCAAATCACCGTATTGGGCGGCGGGCTTTGAGACACATTGTAGGGATAGTTGGCGTTCACCAGATATCTCACATCGCCAAGCGTCCCGCAGCCATTGGTGGTGATGCAAATCTTGAACCGGTTGGTGACCAGGCTCAGGGTGGGCGGCGGATTGGTGAAGACGATCACTTTGACCGTGTTGGTCGCCTGGTTGTTGCAGCAATCGGTCGCCACAATGGTCACCGCATTGGTTCCGACGTTGAAAGTAAGGCTGGTGGTGGCCGAGCCGGTTCCGCTGGCTACCAGGTTCGGATAAGGATTGTAAAAGTTCAGCGTCACGTTCGTGCAGCAGGAGTCCGTGGCACTGGCGGTGATTGGAATTATCACGCTGCCGGCGCAGATGTTGGTGTAGATGGTGGTGACACCGGCGGTGAACACCGGGGCGCCCGTATCGACCGTCCACGAGTATTGGATGTTGGTGGAAACGGCCGAACCGCAGGCGTTGCTCGCGGTGATGGTGAAGGTGCGATAGGTGGTGCAATTGGTGGTTAGGTCCACATGCGTCACATTCGTGGTCACGGCACTGCAGCCGGCCGAGACCCCCACCAGCGCGCGGATGCCGGCATCGGTCGGCAGGGCGTTCGTCAATGGATTGCAGCCATAATTCGTGCCCGCGGGCAGCGATACAAAGGACGGCGCGACGGAGGTCAGCGTCACTGTCTGGCTGAAGAAATTGCTGTTGCCACAGCAATCCACATAGAGCCAGGTGCGGGTGATGGTCTCCGAACAAATGCTGTTGCTCACGACGTCCGCGCCATATTGGGCCGCGATCTGGCCGCTGCCGCAGCACGAATTCGTGACTGTGGGCGGAATAAACGACCACTGGTTGGTGCAGGGCATGATCAAGTTGGTGACTCCAACCAGCTTGGGCGACTTGCACTTGCCGGCTGGGCCGGCATTGTAAATGGAGGCAATTTCACCCGCCGAGAGGGCGCGATTGAAGATTTCCACTTCATCCACCAAGCCGTTGATCTGGGTGTTCGGCCAGGAGGAACGTCCGATCAAATTGTAAAGCGTATAACCGGGCGAGGGGCCGGAATACGGATTGGAGCCTCTGAGCACGCCGTTGACATAAATCTTGATGCCGGCCGGACCCCAGGTTCCGGCGACGTGGTACCAAGTGTTGGGCTGAGGGACGACTCCGCTGTATGCCCACTGCCAGTTCCCGGAATAGATGCCAAACATCAACTCGCTCGTGTTGGTGTATTGCGGATGAGTTCCAAAATCCATGCCGTCGTATGACTGGGAAGCATTGGGAAGATATTCCGTGTTCGCCCAGATGAACATGCCATTGGGCGTCGGATTCCAACTATTCACGTTGAACCAGAAATCCACCGTGCCTGTAGGCTGGGATGGCCCGACTCCCGCCGATTGAACCCACCCACCGGATCCGTCAAAGTCAAACGCCGGCCCAACCATGCCAGTGGTGTAAGTTACATTTCCATTGATCGCGCCATTGTTGCCACCCACGATGTCAAGGGTGTTACTGTCGCCGGGCCACCAGTTGATCATGCCCGGAGGCGGCGGCACGCAAGATACCACCGTCACCATCTGGGTGCAGGTGTCGGAGTTGCCGCAGCCGTCGGTGACCAACCAGGTTTGCGTAATGTATTGCGGACAATCGCCATTAGTCGTCGTGCCGATGGAGAAGACGCTCACGTTGCTGCAGCAGGAGAAACCCGTTGGCGGATCGAACGACCAGTTGCTGCCGCACGGCACCGTCTTGTTCGTCGGACACTGCACCGCCAAACAGTTCGTGCAGCAAACGTATCCCACCGTAAAGCCGATACCATCAAATGCCTGTTGGTTGACCGACAGTGACAGGCAGGGATATGTCCCTGGCGCAGGATAGGGACCGCTGCCGTTGATGCCCTGGCCGCTACCGGACGGCAGAATGGCAGTGGCCAGGGCGTTGGTTGGTTGCAGAATCGCCAGGCCGGTGTCCGAAGGGCTGCCAACATGGTTTAATGAAAATGCACTGCCCACCGTCGTTCCGCTGGCTCCCGCCACCGCCGGTCCATAAATGCCATCCAGGGAGGTGTTGGCCGAAGTTCCGGCTGGCGCACTGGCTTGCTGGTCGTACTCAGCCCTGAAAATCACCGGCTGCGAGACCGTTGCCGTGGTTGATGACGCCAGCCCGGCCACGCCCAGATACAATGTGCAGGGGTTCGGCTGGCCGTTCAGGAAGTAAATGTGCACTTGATAGGACAGCGGACTGAAGTGGCCATTATAGAAGGCAAACAAACTGTTGAAAGCAGCCCAGGAATAGGGTCCGTAGCCGGCCTGCGCGTCTTGAAAGACGCCTGGACCGGGCGCGCTGCCGAAAAGCGGGCTCAAATACCATAAAGACCAATAAGTGGAATCCGGGGGGGTGTCGGAAAAGGTTTGCGTGATTAGCACGTTTCCATAGCACGGCAGGTTGGTGACCATCCAGGTGCCGTTGGTATTGATGCCCGACGGATTTGGCAGAAGCGTCGGTGAACCGGAGGCTGGACACGGGAGCCAATGAATGGTCTGTGGTCCGGCATCGGGCCCGCAACAGCCCGAATTGGTATTGCTGCTGTTGGTGCAGCAGCCTTCCACCGTTACCGTCTGGCTGCAGGTGTTCGTGTCGCCGCAGCTGTCATAAATCAGCCAGTAGTTTGTGATGTATTGCGGACACACGCCATTCGTCACGGTTCCCAGCGAAAGGATGGTAACGTTTGTGTCGCAACAGCTGGTCAGGACGCTGGGAATGTCGAAAGTCCAATTCGAGTAACAATTCACGGTCTTATCGGAGGCGCAGTTGATTTGCATCACCGCCGGATAGGTGGTCAAAGTGACCGGCACGGTCAGGTTGGTGGTATCGCCACAAAGGTTGGTGATGGTGAAGGTGACGCTCGTGCTGCCGCACAAAATGGTCCCGGCGGGAATGCTCTGCGAGACAAAGAACGGACCGCTGCTTCCGGACACGTTCACCAGCCCGGTGACGTCAGGCATGGGACCGCAGGTATTATATCCGACGCAGATGTCGATGTTGGTGGAGGCGGCACTCACGGCCAGGCAAACGTTGCTGGCGACGATGGTCACCGTCAACGCTCCCAGATTGTTGGAATGAGTGGTGTCCATCGTGCCTAAAAACAGGCGGCTGGCGCCTGGCGGCGCGACAATTTGTCCGGCGGATCCATCGCCAATGTAAAACGGCTGACGCAGCGCGGGTTGCAACGGGAAGGTTTCCAGATTCCAGGTCAACGCCGGTGGCGGAGTGCCTTCCGTGCGCGGATCGTTATTGTCCAAAAAGACGCCCACCAGTGATGAAACCGGCGCCGTAAGCAGGGATATTCCATTCGCATCGCCATAGGTCCGATTAATGATATTGCCGGCATCTCCCAAAGCATCGAAGTATCCTGTCGCGGGGCCATACGCCGTTGTGCCCGTTGAGAAGAATGTGAAAATATCCCCGCCCGTGACGCTGCCTGGATATTGTGTCGGCGATTCAGCCGGAGCGATATCGGCGCCATCCGTCGTGCCATTCGGCATTCCCGACAGCCAGGGATCCGCCGGGCCGGGAACCACGACCACATTGGTAGTCGGCTGGCAGCAACAAGCTTCCAGCACGACCGGCACGATCACGTTGGTGGCATCACCACAATCGTTGGTGACGGCCAGCGTGACGTTCGTGCTGCTGCACAAAAGGGTTCCGCTCGGAATGCTTTGCGACACCGACGCGCTGCTCCCGGGCGAAGTGGTGATTCCCACCAGCGAGGTTGCGTCTGGCATCGGCGCGCAGCCATTGGTTCCCATGCAAAGCTCAATTTCAGCCGGGAATTGAACATCAAGCAGGCACGGATTGGTGGAACATAAAACCGTCACCGTAAAGTCGCACGTGGTGGTGTTGGAGCAACAATCCTCCGCCACGACATGCACGCTGTTCGTCGTACTGGGCCCAAACCAGCTGCCATTTGTCGGTGAGAAGGTCAAGGTGACATTGGTGCAAAGCGGGTCGCTCACCGTCGTGGTGTAAAATACCTGCGCATTGGTGCACGAAACCACCACCAGGTTGGAACATTGAATCACCGGTGGATAGAGAGGCGAGCAGCAATAGGGGGTGGGTTTCACGGAGACGAAAGCCGACTGGCCGGCGGCCAGCACCGGGTCGGCAACCGTGTTTCCATTCACATCATGCCAGGCATCCTGATAGTAATCGTACTCGGTGAAACCGCTGCCATTCCAGATTTGCATCTGCGCGCCGCACGGCGGCCCGCAGCTGGAGAGATTGGTCCAGGTGGCGGCGCCCAGGCCGACACCGCCAACGAGGACCGACGTCCCGTTGGTGGGAGGGAGGCAGGGCGGTGGACAACCGGGTGGACAACCCGATATGGTCAGGGAGAAGGGGGCCGCCCCGGCTGGTTCCTGCAGCACAAAACCTTCTCCGGGATTGAACGGGAAGTTCGCGCTCCAGGATCCCAGATGCTTGATTGCGGCAGCGGTGTAGCTCGTCCCGTTCCACAGGAGAATCTGGCTCTGGTCGGGCGCGTTGGTCAGTTGGTCAATCAAGGTGCTGTTCGTGCCCTGGCACAGGTTGTCCGCCAGAAAATTCACTCCCGGATAAACCGTTACCGTATAGCTGTCCGGGAACGGCGCCGTGCAGTCGTCACAGCAGTTGGTGCAACACAGTATCGTCAGTTTCTGGCTGCAGGAGTTGGTGTTGCCGCAAGCGTCGGTCACCACCCAGGTTCCGATCATGACCAAGGGACAGGGGCTGACGCCGACAGGTTCGAAGGTGACAGTGTAATTGCTGCAGCAGGTGTCCACGATGTTCGTGGGCGGATCAAAACTCCAGTTGGTCGTGCCGCAGGGATATGTTTTGTCGGCGCCGCAGGTCATGGTGATGCAATTGGTGATGCAGGGAACGAAATAGAAGGCGGCCTGACCGTTGGTTAGAACGGGATCACTCGGACTCCAGGCACCGTTGGAATAAGTGGCGTTGGTGCTAAAAATTCCGTTGGTCGGGAATCCGAAGGAAACCTGTGCGCCATTCTGCGGGGCGAAGCCGGTCACGTCCTGATACGTATTGAAGCCACTGGTAGTTTGTGGACACAACAGGGACCATTGACCACAGCCGCAGTAGTTGGTGGGCGGCAGCACGGGAGTGGCAGAAGTTCCGTAAAAAGTGATGGTCGCCGGCGGAGACGGGTTGAGGATCACCATACCCTCGCCGGGATTCCAGGTCACGTTCGCGGGATTTCCAGCGATGTCGTACCAGCCCGCCGGTGAGGGTGCGCCCTCCCAGGTGGTGGCATCCGCCGCAGTAAAATAGTAATAGGCAAAAAATGCATAGCAGTTCCAGACATACAGCACGGCATTAGCGCCTCTGGGAGGCCCGGTCGGATCGGAAAGCGACGCGGGAACCTGTAGGAACGACGCGTTGTTGATATTGTTCCCACCTGGTCCATTGACGCTGCATCCCACAAAGTTGTATCCGGTCTGGAGCGTGACTGGCTGAGCCCAGCCACTCAACGCCGACATTACGAATATCGCCCCACTCATGAAGACGGCGGTCGCACGGGTGACGAAGAAATTGATGACCGTAACCAAAACGTAACAAACGAATCCGGGTGCACGAACCCTCATAGCTGAGCCTTTCAAAGCCTGCGGTTTGGTACTGATTGTTTTGTCCGTCTTTCGCCGGCGAACCAAGAAAGTGCTGGCCCCGAAGCAGCATTGGCGGCAACTAACTTTCCGGTGAAGTGTTTTAGTTTTACACGGGTCGATGAGAGAATGCAAGGTATTTTATTATAACAAGAAATATAACTAATCATACTGGCAACGCAGGAACAGGTGGGGATATATTCTCGCACCTCAGGCGAAGCCGTACGGCGGTTCTGGCGTGCATCGGGCGGGACTAAAAATTCCCCATCCTTGCCTTGGGTCGGGGTGGCGGCTAGTTTTTGGCCCAACAGGATGAGGCCGTGAAGGATGCACCAACGGCTGGACATCCATGATAGTGACCTTATGAGTTACATCCTTTCCCTCGATGCTGGCACGACCAGCGTGCGGGCCATTGTCTTCAATCACGACGGCCAGGTGCTATCCGTCGCACAGAAGGAAATCCGCCAGATTTTTCCCAAGCCCGGCTGGGTGGAACATGACCCGCAGGAAATCTGGTTCTCGCAGATGAGCGTTGCCGTGGAGGCTCTGGGCCGGGCGCGCATCCGGCCCAGGGACGTCGCCGGCATCGGCATCACCAACCAGCGCGAGACGACCATCGTCTGGGACCGCGAGACGGGCGAAGCCGATCTACAACGCCATCGTCTGGCAGGACCGCCGGACGGCGCGGCCGGTGCGATCGAACTGCGCGCGGCCGGAGCGGCGAAGACCGATCCAGCAACGCACCGGCCTGGTGCTGGACGCCTATTTCTCCGGCACCAAGCTTGAGTGGATTCTCGATCATGTCCCCGGCGCGCGCGACAAAGCCGAGGCCGGCAAACTCGCGTTCGGCACGGTCGATTCCTGGCTGATCTGGAAGCTGACCAGCGGCCAGAAGATCCACGTCACCGATCCCGAGCAACGCCTCGCGCACCATGCTCTACAACATCCACACCGGCGAGTGGGACACGAACGTTGCTGAAGCTGTTCCGGATTCCCGCCAGCCTGTTGCCGGAGGTCCGCTCTTCCAGCGAAGTTTACGGCGAAGTTTCCACCTCGCTCGGCCTGGACAAGATGCCGGTCGCCGGCATCGCCGGCGACCAGCAGGCGGCGCTGTTCGGCCAGATGTGCATTCAGCCCGGCCGGACCAAGAACACCTACGGCACCGGCTGTTTCATGCTGCAAAACACCGGCACGAAACCCATCGCGTCGAAAAACCGGCTGCTCACCACCGTGGCCTGGACAGATTGGCAGTAAAGCTCGAATACGCGCTGGAAGGCAGCGTCTTCATCGGCGGCGCGGTGGTGCAATGGCTGCGGGACGGCCTGCAACTCGTCCGCTCGGCGCAGGAGGTCGAACCTGCTGGCGGAATCCGTGCCCGACAACGGCGGCGTCTATCTCGTGCCGGCGTTTGCCGGGCTGGGCGCGCCGCATTGGGACGCTTATGCGCGCGGGTTGATCATCGGCCTGACGCGCGACACCACCGCCGCGCATATCGCCCGGGCCGCGCTCGAAGGCATCGCCTTCCAGGTCGCCGACCTGCTCGACGCGATGCAGGCCGACACCGGGAACAAGGCTGAAGGAACTGCGCGTGGACGGCGGCGGCTCGCGCAGCGAACCGCTGATGCAATTCCAGGCCGACATGCTGGGCGTGCCCGTGGTGCGTCCGCCGTGTCACCGAAACGACGGCGCTGGGGGCGGCCTATCTGGCCGGCCTGGGCGTCGGCTTTTGGAAAAGCCCGAAGAGCATCGTTTCGCAATGGAAGGTGGAGAAAACTTTTGAACCGAAAATGTCGCGGCGGCCGGGTCGCCGAATTGCGCGCCCGCTGGAACGACGCCTTGCTGCGGGCGAAGGCCTGGGAGAAACCCGCGACCAACGCGAAACGCAAATCACGGGCCAGATGATGAAAGGGCGCATCTTGACACTGCCTCGGTCACCCTCCCTTTGGGGAGGCGAGGGAGAAATGGGTCAAAGTCAGGCCCGACAAATAACAACTGCATTTATCCATGAACCGATCTGAAATGCTGAATCGCGTGCTGGCCCGGCAGGAGCCGTGGGGCATCATCGTCATTGGCGGCGGCGCGACCGGGGCGGGTGTGGCGCTCGATGCGGCGGCGCGCGGTTATCGGACCCTGCTGCTTGAACAGCACGATTTCGGCAAGGGCACCTCCAGCCGCAGCACGAAGCTCGTCCATGGCGGCGTGCGCTATCTCGAACAGGGCAACGTCTCGCTCGTCATGGAGGCGCTCAAGGAACGCGGCATTCTCCGCCAGAACGCGCCGCATCTGGTCAGCGAACTGCCGTTCATCGTGCCGAGTTATGCCTGGTGGGAAGGGCCCTTCTACGGCATGGGCCTGAAGGTTTACCAGGGGTTGTCCGGCAAATACGGCTTCGGCGCGTCGCAAATCCTTTCCAAGGAGGAAACGCTCCAGCGCCTGCCCAACATCAACACCGACGGACTGCGCGGCGGCGTGATTTATTACGACGGCCAGTTCGACGATGCGCGGCTGCTCATCAATCTGGTCGCCACCGCGGCAGAGCAGGGCGCCACGCTGCTGAATTACGCGCCAGTCACCGGCCTGACCAAGGATGCCGACGGCCTCGTCGAGGGCGTCACCGTGCGCGACCTCGAATCCGGCAAGGACTTTACCACCCGCGCGAAGGTCATCATCAACGCCACCGGGCCGTTCACCGATTCCGTTCGCCACCTGGCCGAACCGGAAGCCCGGCCGATGATCTCGCCGAGCCAGGGCGCGCACATTGTTCTGGACAGGTCGTTTCTGCCCGGCGACACCGCCATCATGGTGCCGCACACCAGCGACGGCCGCGTGATGTTCGCCATTCCGTGGCACGGCCACACGCTCGTGGGCACGACCGATACGGCTGTTGACACTGTTCCTCTGGAGCCGGTGCCGATGAAGCAGGAAATCGAATTCATGCTGGAAACGGCGGGTCTTTATCTGGAGAAAAAGCCGGCCCGGGCGGACATCCTCAGCGCCTTTGCCGGCATCCGTCCGCTGGTGAAATCCGGCGACGGCAAAAACACCGCGGCGCTTTCGCGCGATCATACCATTCACATCGACCAGTCCGGGCTGGTCAGCATTGCCGGCGGCAAATGGACGACCTACCGCAACATGGCCGAGGATTGCGTGAACCAGGCCGCGACCCTGGCGCGCTTGCCCGAGCGCGACAGTGTCACCAAACGCCTGAATATCCACGGGTATCACGAGCATGCCGAACGGTTCGGCCACCTGTCGGTATATGGCGCGGACGCGCCGTTCATCCAGGATTTGATCCGCAACGACCCGGCGCTGGGCGAACCGCTGCATCCGGCCCTCCCGATTTGCGGCGCGGAAGTGGTCTGGGCGGCGCGCCGGGAGATGGCGCGGACGGTGGAGGATGTGCTGGCCCGCCGGACGCGCGCGCTTTTTCTCAACGCCAACGCCGCCGCCCTGATGGCTCCGGCGGTCGCCCGGCTCATGGCCGGGGAACTGCGATGCGATCAACCCTGGCAGGACCGGCAGATTCTGGCCTTTCGCGAGGTGGCCAGGGGATACAGCGTGAAATGAGCCGACTCAAACCCGGCAGCATAAGCCGTAGCCAGGACAATGCGTGGTGATTGAAAGGCAGAATTCGGTATGGCGTGGCGGGTGGGAGCTTGCTACAATTTTTCCGCTAGTCGGCGAGTGTGAACCAGGAGGCCGATTTTTTTCCGACAACATGAACTTTAACTGAAAGGTAATTGAATTATGACACAAGTTGCACAACTGCTCGGCGACAAGGCCGATTATCTGCTCAATTTTAAAAACCCGAAAATCTCCAAGGACCGTCTGCACGTTCCGGGGCCGGACTTCGTGGACCGGATTTTTTCCGTGTCCGACCGCAACAACCGCGTGCTCGGCAATCTGCAGCGCCTGTTCGGCCATGGCCGGCTTGGCGGCACCGGGTACGTCTCCATCCTGCCGGTGGACCAGGGCATCGAACATTCCGGCGGCGCGAGCTTTGCGAAGAACCCGGATTATTTCGACGCGGAGAACATCGTGAAGCTGGCGGTGGAAGGCGGCTGCAACGCGGTCGCGTCCACCTACGGCGTGCTGGGCGCGGTCGCCCGCAAATACGCGCACAAGATTCCGTTCCTCGTGAAGATCAACCACAACGAGCTGCTCACCTATCCGAACAAGTCCGACCAGATCATGTTCGGCACCGTGAAGGAAGCGGCGGACATGGGCTGCGCGGCGGTGGGCGCGACGATTTATTTCGGCTCCGACCAGAGCGGCCGGCAGATCGTGGAGGTCGCGCAGGCGTTCGCGCACGCGCACGAGCTGGGCATGGCGACGGTGCTGTGGTGCTATCTCCGCAACAACGCGTTCAAGATCAAGGGCGCGGATGGCAAAACCACCGATTACCACGTTTCGGCCGACCTGACCGGCCAGGCCAATCATCTGGGCGTGACCATCCAGGCGGACATCATCAAGCAGAAGCTGCCCGAGAACAACGGCGGCTTCAAGGCGCTGAACACGGGCAGCTCCAGCTACGGCAAACTCGACGAGCGCATTTACACCGAGCTGACCAGCGATCATCCGATTGATCTGTGCCGCTACCAGGTGGCCAACTGTTACATGGGCCGCGCCGGCCTCATCAACAGCGGCGGCGAATCCAAGGGCAAGGGCGACCTCGAACAAGCCGTCGCCACCGCCGTCATCAACAAACGCGCCGGCGGCATGGGCCTGATTTCCGGACGCAAGGCGTTCCAACGTCCGATGAAGGAAGGCATCGGCCTGCTCAACGCCATTCAGGACGTTTATCTGAGCAAGGAAATCACCGTGGCGTAACCTGGCCAGGCCAGGTGGAAAAATGATTAAAGTGCCAACCCGCGACGTTCGGTACGGGTTGGCAGTTTTAATTTATTGCCCGAACGAAATGTCCAGTTCGTAGTGGTCGCTCCCGTTGGGGTTGTCGGCAAACCGGACCCATAACGCGTCCGGCTCCGCCCACATCGTGGCCAGGTCCCGTCCCGTCCGGCTGATAATTTTGGCGGTGGAGAAATCAATGCCTGCCGGCAGGAACCTGTTGGTGCCTTCATTCTTCAACACATTTGTTTGCGACAGCATCCACGGGATTTCATTCAAGCGGATGTTGGCCGGGGGCGACCAGTTTTTATGTTCCCAGGTGGCTTCCCCGGCGGTGATCTTGAGGGAATCACTGCCATCAATATCAGCTGCAATCTTCAGGTGTGCGGCAACCGCCGCGCGCGCGCGGACGGGTTTCGGCGTGGCCGGATGAAAATGGATTTTGAACTCATAATTGTCCGCGCCACCGGGAGTGTCATCCAGGTAAACAATCAAGGCCTGGTCCGCCCGCTCCAGGGCAACGACATCCCGCCCCTGAATCACCTCCAGATCGACTGAATCCAACGAAAAGGATTCCGGCAAAAACTTCCTCGCCCCGGCGGTGGTCAGATAGTTTTTCTGCCGGGGATTCCATTGCGTCTGATTGACCGTGACCGGTCCCTGCGGCCAATCCCAGTTGACGTGCTCCCAAAGGGCCCCGTCACGGGTAATCACAATCTTGTCCGAACCGTCAATGCTGCCTTGGAAGTGAAAGATTGCGTCCCCCGCCCCGGTTGGTTCCGAACCCAGGGATGGCATCGTGACGTATTCCAATTCGCTCGACACCAGGCCGGGACCCGCGAGAAGAGGTTTCGCGTTCAGCCGGAAAAACTGCATCGGACCAGCCGGTCTGGGAATAGTGAAGGCGATTTCATTTTCACCAGCCGAAATTCCCAAAGCCCCTGCTTCATCCCACTGACCGCCGAGTGTCGGGCACATTTCCACCGTCACCCGGCCCGTGCCCGGCGGAATGGTCGCGCGCAAAATCAGGTTGGTTCCCTCGACGGAGAGGGAGGTGATGGCGAGCGGAGTATTCGCGGGCAGCTCCCCGAACGCAGCCAGGCTGGCAGCCAAGACCAGGAACCATGATGCTGCGGAGCGCCAGGATCCAGTTCGCGGGAGTGTCTTCACCGCAGGGTTTGACACTGATCCAACCATTTTGCTCAGGGAAGTTTGCTGCGTCGTTGGAAAACCGGCACCTCGACACAGCGCTGCGAGCGTTGACTGTAAATCCGCTTTGCGACCCGTCTGGTTGTCATTTATTTCAGGAATTCCCGCTGCCAGCTCATCAGCTCCGGCGCGTGCCGGTCCCAGTCCCGCGCCAGGTCCCCGAGCGTGGCGCGGCTGGCGATGAGGGTCGGGTCGATGCCCAACTGGTGCGCGTGGGCGTCACGGCGCCTTTCCAGTTCGCGATAACGGCGCATTTCGGCTTCGTTGGGGCGGCTGAACTGATGCCGGATTTTTTCCGGATGCCGGTCGGCGGGCAGCGCGAGCCCGGCTTTAATCGCCTCGGACAGACTGTCGCGGCGGCGCGGCGACATTCGCGGCGGCAGGAGTGGATCGACGGGCTGATGCGCGGCGGCGGCCTCGGCGAGTTCAACCATTTTTTCGTGACTCAGGATGAAAAACGGCGGCCGGTTCGCGGCCATGGCCCCGGCTTCGCGCCAGCGCCACAACTCGCGCAACACCGCCAGCGCAGCCCGGCCCAGACGATGACTGCCCTTTACGCGCCAGGCGGAATCCCCCTCCGTGACGGGTGGTCGCGAACATTCCGCGATCAGGCGCGCACACGATTCCTGATGCCAGCCCAGCCGGTTTTTGTGCTGGAGTTCCAGCTTCAGCTTGTCGGAAAGCGGTCTGAGATGATGCGTGTCGTTGCGCGCGTAGGTTTCCATCCGCTCGGTGAGCGGACGCCGGGCCCAGTCCGCCTTTTGCGAGGCCTTGTCCAGTTTCACGCCGAGGAACTTTTCCACGAGCGAACTCAGGCCGAATTGCCGTTCGCCCAACAGCCGCGCCGCGAGCATCGTGTCGAAAATCGCGCGGCGGCACAAAATCATGATGCTTGCGCAGCAGCCGCAAATCATAGTCCGCGCCGTGCATGATGAGTTCATGGCCGGACAGCGCGGCGAGCAGGGGTTCCAGATTTATGTTCGCCAGCGGGTCGATCAGCCGGTCGCCGTCGGCGGTGCTGATTTGAATCAGGCAGACCTTTTCCGGATAGGCATGCAGGCTGTCGGCCTCGGTATCGAGCGCCAGCCAGGCGGCCGAGTGGAGCGCGGGCAGGAACTGCGGCCAGCTTTGCGTCGGTGTCAATCACGGCAGGAATATATTGACTGGCAAGAAGCGGGGAAGCGAAAACGCGCGGCCCGGTCCAGGTTAAAACAAATCTTTTACTCTGATTTAAATTGAATAATCCAGTGATGGCGGTGTAAAAACAGGAAATTACGTTTGGCAAAAACGGGTGGCAGGGGTCATCACTGAAAAAACGACGGCACGGGGTCATTGAAATCTGATGTTTTATGGCAACGATTTCTTCACTGACAATCGAAAAGGGACGCAGCCGGCTGCAGGCGGCAGTACGTATTTTGATATGGCTCGCCTTGGGGTTGGCGCTTCTTTTGATCGTGGCCTATATGGTCGTGACCAGCCCCGGCTTCATCAAACGCTTCATTCTCCCCCGCGTGAGCGCCGCGATCCATGCCGATGTCACGGTCACCGACATCTCCGTCCATCCCTTCAGCAGGTTTTCGGTGCACGGCCTGAAAGTGCAGGTGAAAGGCCAGGAACCGCTGCTCACCGCGCCGGAAATCCGTGCCAGCTACAGTCTTTGGAGCATCCTCCGCGGCAACGTGCGGGTGTCCGAACTCGCGCTCGTGTCGCCGACGGTCCTGCTGGTCGAAAACCCGGACGGCACCAGCAACCTGGGCGATCTCTTGCAGGCCTCGGAGAAGCCGCCGGGCGAGGCCAAACCGCCGCCGGCCGCCAAATCCTCGAAGCCGTTGCGCATGGAGGTGCGGAAGGTCACCGTGAGCAACGCGACCTTCCGGAAGATAAAAAATTACGCCGGCAACCGGCATGACTCCTTGGAGGTGGCGGACGGGAGCATGGTGCTTGCCAACCTGGAGAACGGGCAGGCCGGCACCCTGCAGCTGGGGGCCTTCATTCAAATGGAGAACAACCCGCCCACCGGCAGGGCGGGGCATCTGCAGGCCACGCTGAACGGCGATTTCAGTTTCACATTGAGCGCCGACTTGAAACCCGCGCCCGTCACCGGCCAGGCCCGCCTGGACATTTCACGCGCCGATGGCGTGTTTGGCGACTTTGCCCGGTTCAGCGCCGTGCTCGATTGCAGCGTGAGCCCGACGGAAGTCAAACAAACGGTGCTGCACTTTCAAAAAGCCGGCACGCCGCTGGGCCAGCTGGCCGTCAGCGGACCTCTGGACATGCAAAAAATGGAAGGCCGCTTGAAAGTGGAGCTGCGGGGCATTGACCGTCGATTATTGAACCTGCTGGCCGCCGCGGGCGGGAAGGATTTCGGCACCACGACGATCAATTCCAGCAACGATATCGAATTGACCAGGGCCGGCTCCGTCATCAGCGCCACCGGCCGGTTCGACGCGGACAACGTGCAACTGATCTGCGCGGGGCAGACCACTCCCACGCTCAATCTCAACGCCAGCTACGCCGTCACCGTGGACGGCGCGGCGCAGACGTTGCAGCTCCGCGGATTGAGCGTGGTGGGGACGCAGAATGGCAGCCCGCTGCTGGCCGCGCACCTGGCCCAACCGATGAATCTCGCCTGGGGAGGAAATGCCGGCGGAGCGGGGGATTCCGCGCTGGACCTGACGGTCACGGGCTTGAACCTCACCGACTGGCGGCCGTTCCTCGGCAACGCCGTCAGCGCGGGCAACCTGGGCCTGACATTGAAATTGTCGTCGTCGCAGGCCGGCCGGCAACTCGGCTTCAACCTGGATTCCCAGATCCAAAAGTTCTCGGCCCGCCTGGGCGACAATCGAGTGGGCCCGGTGACGGTGAGCCTGCGCGTGCGCGGGCAGGCGGACAAATTTCAAACAACTCAACCTCGGCGAATACCAGTTGCAGATCGTCCAACAAAACCAGTCGCTGGCCATTGCCAGCGGCTCGGGCACCTGCGACACGGCGAGCAGGAGCATGGATTTGCAATTGGCGCTGCAGGTCTCGATGACTGTGTTGGACCGGGTTCTTCCCCAGGCGGGCATGAACTTCTCCTCCGGCACGGCTGAATTGAAAGGGCAGCGTCACCCAAAAACAGGACACCCAAACCATCACCGGCAAACTGGAACTCGCCAATCTCACCGGCCAGTCCGGCAAACGTCAATTCCGCAATTTCGGGAGCACGATGGACCTCGACATCGAGCAAAACGCCTGGAACAAATCCAGATCAACAAGATCAGCGGCACGTTGATCGGGGGCCGGAAACGCCGGAGGCGCTTTTGAGATTTCCGGCAAATACAACACCGCACGCAATTCGGCGCAGTTGACCGCCAGCCTGTCGGGGATCAATCAAGACGGCCTGCGACCGTTCCTCGAGCCGCTGCTGGGCGGACAAGAAACTCGTTTCCATCGCCGTTAACGGCAACGCCTCCGTGGACTATGATCCGAAGGGCAGTTCAGCCATTAAAGCGCGGGATGCAGGTGGCCAATCTCGTCGTGAGCGATCCCGCAGCACCAGTTCCCGGCCACGCCGCTGGAAGCCAAATTGCAAATTGATACCACCGTCAAGAAACAGTCGGCCGACATCCGCCAGTTCCAAATCGCCCTCACCCCCACCAAGCGCGGGCAAAATCAGATTCAATTGCAGGGCAAGGTGGATTATTCGCAACCGGACGCGATCCGCGGGAACCTCAAGCTCAGCGCCGACTCGCTCGATGTGACCAGCTACTACGATTTGTTCGCCGGCGGTCCGAAAGGCGGCGGAAAACCGGCCGCCGCGGCCACGCCAGCCGAACCAGCTCCCGCCGACGCCAACCAGGAACCGCCGGCAAAGATTCTGCCGCTTAAGAATTTCACGGTGGCGGCCGACATCGGGCGGCTTTATCTGCGCGAAGTTGACATCACCGGCTGGCAGACGACGGTGAACGTGGACGGCGGCCAGCGTGATGCTGAAGCCGTTCAAACTCTCGCTCAACGGCGCGCCGGTGAACGCCACGGTGGATTTGAACCTGGGGGTGCCGGGTTACCGGTACGACGTGGCCTTCAGCGCCGACCGGATTCCGGTGGCTCCGCTGGTGAACACCTTTGTGCCCGATCGCAAAGGCCAGATGGGCGGGACCTTGACGGCGAACGCACAGATCAAGGGCGCGGGCATCACCGGCGCCAGTCTTGCAAAAAAACCTCACCGGCCAGTTCATCGTCGGCATCACCAACCTGAATTTGTCCGTGGTTAACGTGCAGAGTCCGGTGCTGAAAAAAGTGATCAACGTGGTGGCCACCATCCCGGAACTTCTGAGCAGTCCCCAGAACGCCATCGCCTCGCTGATGGGCCAGGTGACCGGGTCGGGCGGCGGATTGATGGAGGCCTTGGAAAAATCGCCCATTCAGGTCATCAACGCCCAGATCAAGGCGGGTGGCGGACAGATTGATTTGCAGCGGATCCTCGGTGCAAAGCACGGCCTTCAAGGCGGATGCCCAGGGCGGCATCGCCCTGGCCCAGGTGCTGACCAACTCCACCATCAACATCCCTGTGGCTGTTTTCGTGAGCCAGCCCATCGCCAAACAACTCAATCTGGCTTCCGGCAACACGCCTGCCAGCGCCGCTTATGTCCCCTTGCCGCAATTCCTGACGATGACCGGCACGATGGGCGTTCCGAAGGCGGACATCAACAAGGCGGCGTTGGGGGGCGTGGCGGTGAAATCCATCGGCGGCGGTCTTCTCAACACGGCCACCAACGGCACCTCGCAATTGGGGGGCTTCCTCAATCAATTGATCAAGAGTGTGAAACACTGACTACCGCACATCAAATCACAGCAATTCGCCGGAACACTTTGACAGGACGATCCAGGGTTTGTGCGGCTTGTGTTCATGAATGCCGTGTCTGATGGGGCGCATGCCGCTGCGTTGACCTTTTCCCTTGAAAAAAAGTGGCTTTGAAGCAGTCTCTGAACGCAACATGAATGCCTTCAAATCCTTGATTCCCTTTTTCACCTGGCTGGCGATGGCGGCGAACTGCATCGCGGCCGGAAATGCCACCACCAACCGGATCGTTGCGTGGGATGGCGAACAGACGGCCAAAGGCTCTGGTTGGACCAATGCCAACGGGCATGGCGAAGTCACCCTCCGGCCGCAAACCGCTGTCGCGCACAGCGGCAACACCGCCTTGGAGATGCGTTGCAAAGGCACTCATTGGCTCGGGGCCGGCTGGAACTGGGTGGCCTTCACCAAGGGCGAAGGGACCGATGTCCGGTCGATGAAACGGCTGACGTTCTGGGTGAAATGTTCCGGCCAAGGCTCAGACCTGCAAATCAACCTGCTCTGCGGCGGCCAGGTGTTTGACACCCCCGAACACCACACCTCCAAGGTGGGACTGCTCACATATTGTCCCGCTCTGCTGGACGGCCAATGGCACCAGGTCGCCATACCGCTGGCCGATTTGCGCACCGTCCCCGGGTACGATCCAACCAAGGTGTGCGAATTGCAGATGGGCGTGCCCGCGGAACAACCGGTGGATTGCAGCTTCTTTATCGACGACATCGGGTTTGATGATGTCACGAAATGAGGTGGAAAGATGTCCGGCGACAATGCATCCGCGTTTCTGCGCCTGTTCATCGCCGTTGCCGTCCCGTTGGATGTGCGAAAGGAAATTGAACGCGCACAGGGCCAGTTGCGGCGATCTGCCCCGCCGGGCGCCATCCGCTGGACGCGACCGGAACAATTCCATGTCACGCTGAAATTTCTTGGCGAGGTGCCGTCGGCGCTGGTTGCGGCGCTGGAACAGTCCGTGTCCAAGGTTTGTTCCAATTGCCCGGCCATGCAGCTTTCTGCAAGCTGCATCGGTTTCTTTCCCAGCGCCCAAAGGCCGCGTGTGATTTGGGCCGGGGCCGGCGACAACCGCAGGCGACTGGCGGAACTGTACCGGCAGATGGACGAGGCAGTGCGACCAATCGCGCCGGCCGGGAAGCCCGAAAGATTTGCGGGTCACATTACCTTGGGACGGTTCAAGCCGGGGCGTCACACCGCCATTGAAAAATTGTTGGAACGCGCCACGACGCTTCGCGACCGGCAGTTCGGCGACTGGCTGGCCGGGGAAGTGGAAATTGTCCGCAGCGAACTCACGTCCGCTGGAGCGATGCACACGCCGCTTGCGTCTTTTCCGCTGGCGGGATGAACCAGGTGCGGTTTTTCATCAACGGTTGATACAGTTGCAGACCGGCTGACAGGACCAGAATCTTTTCTTATTGCACTTCCACCCGATAGAACCGGCTTTGTGCCGCGATGGGATCGGACACTTTAACCGTGGTGCCAAAGGCTCCAAAGGGTGAGGATAGAATATTTGTATTCGCGAGCACCAGCCAACTGGCGTCCGTCAGGTTGGTTTTGAAGAGAACGGTGTAGTCAAGCCCGAGCCCGCCCCAGAAAGACAGATTCACATTGGTGCCACTGACCGACGCGGTTAGATTCGTCACCGGCAGAACCTGAATCAGTTCCATATCGTCCCAATATACTGCATCTGAAGCATTGCCAGAAAGATCGGCCTGCGGGTTGTCGGCGGCAACCGGACAATACTCATACACTTGGAACTGAATCTCGGCGATGTTTGCGTTCGTCGGCACGATGAAGTCACCGTTAAGAAAAGTGTTGCCGGGAAGATCGTCGCCCAGCCCAATGCCGCTGTTATTTACCACATTGGTCACCGGCAGATAGACCCACTGATCCCTCGGCAACTGGGCATGGCAGCCCACCTGGCCAAAATCAGGGCTGCTCGTGTCAATGTTGGTGTATTGCGCGTCGGCATTGGTATAACCCAGGCCATAAATCTTGAACGATTCGTAGGTCGGAGCGCCCGGAACATTGACTCCATTTGCATCCTTAAACCAGACCATGATCCTGCAGGTATTGCCGCCGGCAAAATCATTCAAGCTCGAGATGTAGGCCCAGCCACCCGCCTTCCAAACGCTGCCGGGGGTTACGCCTGTGACCACCTGATAGCAACCATTATCACGATCGCCATTGGCGCCAGTCAGGGCTACCCAATTCCCGTCGAAAACATTCACCGGGGTTGTACTAGTGCCATAAAAATCATTTGAGCCCGCAAAATAGCAACCGTCGAAAGGTTGCCAGGGAGACCAAATTGGGGCGCTTTCGAAACCGGGATTACCCAATCGATTGGGAGGCGATGGCGACGGGCAAATACAGAGTACCGTCAAAGTCACCGGAACACTGCGGATGGACCCGTTCGTGTCTGTAACCACCACGGAATACAGGCCGGCGTCGATGAATTGACAGTTCGTCAAGGCCAAGGTTGAGTTGGTGGTGGCCCCAGCGATGTCGTTGGTATTGCCAGCCGGAGGCAGGTTGATTCCGTTTAACTGCCATTGATAGGATAACGTCTCTGATTTCACAGCTTTGGTGGCCGCCACGGTGAAAGTCGCCGGCGAGCCGTCATAAATTGTAACCGCCACCGGCGGATTTGTAATGTCGGGATCGCTGAAGTTCAGCTTGTTCAAAACACAGTCATCCCAGCAAACCGCGCCTCCGGCAGTTCCCGTATTATCAAATTCGAGTTGATAACGAACGAAGGCCGTGCCAGCCGGGGCGGTCAGGGTTGCGGTGATGGGGGAGAGCGGGACGTCAAAAGAATTCTCGGCAGCCGGATCGGTGCTGTAAAGGTTCGTCGGCTGAAGGAACACCCAGCCATTGGCATCGACGGCCGGAGGCGGAGCAAATATCCAGTAGATGTTTACAGGATCCGGCGAGCCTGACGGATCAAGAAAGTCCGATCCATAGACCCCGGCAATTCCAGAGCTGGAATATGGGCTGACCACCACATTGTTTGAGATATCATAAAAAACCACCTGCAAGTGGGCGCTGGCCCCGGGATTGAAATAGTTCGACGCATAACAGATGGCGTAACAACTGGCCGACCATTGCGACCCGGCAACGGCGGCAAAATCCTGATAAATGATCGCCGAGTCAGCCGTGGTATCGGACAATTGAAACGCATAGGCGCCAGAGTGAGCTAAAAAATGTTCGGTGCTGTTGGGAACAAGCTGGTTGGTTGAAACGACAAATTCCAAGCCGGTGTATGACGTGTGCCAGCCGGTTAAATCCCCGGTTTCCGCTCCCGGATTCACCAGGACGTTGGCAGCCATTGCGCCGCCGCCCATCAAGATGAGCCCGGCCAGAACGAGAAAGGTCGCGCCGACCCGTTTGGTCACTCGCGGGCCAGTCGTGCACGCGCCGGTTTGAACTGACGAAAGCCACCACAGCCGAGGAGTCGTGAAAGTTCTCATACCCTTCTTTTATGGATTGCAGGGGTTATAATGTTAACGGTGTGATATGTTATATTACATTATTGGAAACTTGTCAATGGCAGTGGCAGGTCGATATGTTGGTGGATACGTATCTGCCCAATCCACAAGGTTTTCTGCCGTCCACGATTTAACGGTCAGATCGCCGTGTGTTAAAGCCAACAGAGTCTTATGGCCCCAGGACGACGCGGTAGAAGCGGAATGGGTAGGAAGCGGAGTTGGTATCAACCCAAAAGCAAGGCAACGGCGGCGAATTGGTCGTGAATACTGGATTCCAAAAAATCAGGTTGGTGGAAGCCATGATCGTGTAGTCCGGTCCGGTATCGCCGTTGATCCAAAACCCAAGCTGGCCGTTGCTGATGGCAACGGTATTGAGGAAAGGCATGGCCGGCTGAATCACCGTCGTCGTGAAGCTTTGCGTGGCGCTCATCATGGGCACACCGTTGTCCGTGACGACCACGGCGACCGTCTGCGTGGAAGGCGCCTGCGCCATGGTCGGCCGCCAGGAAAACAGTCCATTGGTGGAATTGATGGCGGCGTTGGTCGGAGCGCTGGCCAAACTGAAGGTCAAGATCTGGGGCGGACTGTCGGGATCACTGGCTGAGTTGGTGACCAGCAGCGTCCGGCCGGCCAGGATGGTTTGATTGGGAATCGCCGCCAGCACGGGCGGACCATTGGTGGGCGTGGCGCTGGCTTCGGTTGAGTTGGGGCTTTCACTGAATGAGTTCAGTGCTGAAACCACATAATAATAGGTGGTGCCGTTGAGCAAGCTGGTGTTCGTATAGCTGGTCGCCGTCACGCTGGCCACGGTTGTATAAGGCCCACCGCTGACAGTTGCGCTTTTGACATTGTAGCTGGTTGCGCCCGGGGGAGCGGTCCAACTTAATGCGACTTGTGTGTTGGCTGCCGTCGCCGTCAGGCCCGTTGGCGCAGGAACAGTTCCAAAGACTTCAAATTCCCAAAGCGAATAGCCATAAACCGTGCCCCGCGCCGTCCCATACATCCGCACATAACGACCCGTGCCGGATAACCCCGTCAAATCCTCGATGCCGCCACGCTCCCGTGGTCGTGCTGTAAATCGTGGTCCAGTTTGTGGCGTCGGAGGAAACCTGGATTTGAAAACTCGTCGCGTAAGCCGACTCCCAGTTGAGCAGACACCTCCGTGATGTTGTAGGTGCCCTGTAAATCCACATAAATCCATTGCGGATCACTCCAGGCAGAAGCCCAGCGGGTCGCAGGATTGCCGTCCACCGCATTGCTTCCGGGATAGCCACTTTGAGTCGAACTCACCGTGACCGGTTCGTTCAACGCCAGATTGACCGGAGGAAACGCCGTCGTGGCACCGACCTGAATGGAATTGGTGCTTTCGCCCGCGGCGTTCACCGCCGAAACAACGTAATAATAGGTGGTGCCAATGGACAGGCCGGTGTTCGTGTAGCTGGTCGTTGTCGGACTGGCGATGGTGACGTAAGGCCCGCCGCTGGTCATGGAGTATTTGACATTATAATTGGTCGCCCCGGCGGAAGCTGACCAGTTCAACACCACTTGGGCGCCGCCAGCTGCCGCAGTCAAATTATCCGGAATGGACGGCGTGCCGTTGGTCGCCAGAAATTCCATCCAGTTCAGATGTTGCGAGCTTGAGAGAAGAACGACATGCAGCGTTTGCGTGCCCGCCATCAACGGAACGGACGCCGTCGTTGAAACCGTGGACCAGCCGGTTTGCGTGGAAGAGGCCTGTCCGATCAGAGTGCCATTGGTGTAGATTCTGATCTGACCGACCGGCCCTGCGACGCGGAAGTTCATGGGATAATTTCCGGCGGCATCCGCCTGGATGTTATAGTCCACACTACTGGCTGTCGCGGTGGAGATCATGTCGGCCAGTCCGTCCAAATCGGTCGTCGGCGCAATGTTCATGTTGGTCTCGGTGACATAGCGCTCCGCCTGAAGTCGCCCAGGAATGTGATAAAAAAGGTTCGTCTGATGCACCGGCATTTGCACATAGGCCTGGCCCGCCGCCGTCAGGACGCCGGAATTGGTGGAGAGCAGGCTGTTGTGGGGATCTCCGCTGATCCGCGACATGAACCAGGAATAGCCTTCAATCCAGGGCGTGCGTTCGCAATAATCCATCGACGGAATCAAGTCGGCGAGTGTGGTGGCATCGTTGGTGTTCCAGTCGTTGAACTCGGTTACCCAGACGGTTTGGGTGGGAAAATCACTGTGCATGAGGCCTGTCCAATAAGTGAGGTCACCGTAGCCGGCATAGCTATGGTCTGATATGCCTGCGGGTGTCGCGGGCGTGTTCGAACTGCAGTAGCTAAAAAACGCTTTCAGGAAAGGTTCCTGGGTCGTATAGGTGACATTCGATCCTTGGATTGGGTCATACGCGGTGATGCTTTGGCCCGCAGCGGTGCCTTCCGCCATGTGGGGGCAAATCACGGGAATATTATAGGGATCGCAAATCGCCTTGACCTGTTTAAACGCGACAGCCGTGTTGGAGGGGGTCATGCCTGCTTGCGTGGTTAGGTTTGGCTCGTTGATTGCAAACACCCGCCAGGGCTGGTTTCCGGCCGCGAGATAGGCGGAAAGTGAAGTTTGATAACCGGAACTGCCGTTCCAAGCCATCGGGATGTAACTCATCGCCGCGTTGGTCGGCACAGTCCAGTTGTTCACGCCCCAATCATAAAACCACGAAACTCCGGGTGCCACAGCGACAAAGTCCGCGGCGGACATGGTATTGACCGCTATGCCGCGCTTGTGGCTCTGGACCGGGGCATCACAGTTCACGATCCGCGTTTGGGCCAGAACCTGATCGGAGAAAGCCAGGGCGAGAAGCCCCAAGCCCAACCACAAACCCAGCCGGCCAGAGGTCAGATACGACTTGTTCAACTGATCGAAATTCCGCGGGACCATCCCGATGACGGAAACGGATAATTCTGGCGGTGGCAAGGAGGCATTTGTAACGCAGTTTGGAAAAGTGAGGCGCTGAAGGTTAAACACTCCGGCAAATAGTTTTTTAAGCATATTATTCTGAACAAAAGTCTGATGAATTGGTTTAAAAAACTACTGTTGGCGTTTGAAAATTGGTAGTTTAAAATACTACACTCGTCTTAAAACGCAAACTGAATGTTTGTGCTTAAAATTGCCGAACATTGAACCCCGGGCGTTCCAATCAAGGCCAACATATTGCCAATAGACGGTTTGATTTCCGCATAAAAAGAAGCAAGCTGGAGGACGGCTGGCGGCACAACCTGCCGGAAGGGTGGAATGCACGAAGTTTCAATCATGGAAGAAGCGGTGCGGATGGCGGTGGAGGCGGCCAGGGCTTCCGGCGCCGGCCGGATACTGGTGCTGCGCCTGCGGGTCGGCGCGTTGAGCGGCGTGGTGCCGGAGGCGCTGCGGTTTGCGTTTGATGTGGTTTGTCGCGATACTATGGCCGAGGGCGCGAGCCTGGAATTGGAATCCGTTCCGGCCGTGTGCTGGTGTCCGGGTTGCCGCGCGGAATTTGAATACGTGGATTTCCTGAGCGAATGTCCCCGCTGCCACCAGCCGAGCGGCGATCTGCGGCGCGGGCGGGAACTGGAAATCGCCTCGGTGGAGATCACTTGATATGTGCAAAGAATGCGGATGCGGTTTGGGCGGAGATGTGAAAATCGGCGGCCAGGACCACGATCACGACCATGGGCATGAACATCATCATGAACATGGCCACGGCCATCAACATGAACCAGAGCAGGGGCATGGGCGACAGACGGTGACGCTGCAGCGGTCGCTTTTGGAGAAGAACGACCGGCTGGCGGAACAAAACCGCGGTTTCTTCCGCGCCAAACAATTGCTGGTGCTCAATGTGGTTTCCTCGCCGGGCTCGGGCAAAACCACCTTCATCCGCGAAACCGCCGCGAAACTGGCCGGGCGTTTGCGGTTGGGGGTGATTGTCGGCGACCTGGCCACCGACAACGACGCCGCGCGGCTGCGCACCGCCGGCATTCCTGTGGTGCAAATCACCACCGGCACGATCTGCCATCTGGACGCGGACATGATTTCCAAGGCCTCGGCCCAGGTTGGTTTGGACCAGCTGGATGTGCTGGTGATCGAGAACGTCGGCAACCTGGTCTGCCCCGCCGATTACGATCTGGGCGAGGATTTGCGCGTCGTGCTGCTTTCCGTGACGGAAGGCGAGGACAAGCCGCTGAAATATCCGCCGATGTTTCATTCGGCCAACGTGGCGGTGGTGACGAAAAGCGACCTGGCGTCCGCCGCCGGGTTCGACCGCGACCTGGCGCTGGCCAACTTGAAGCGCGTCAGTCATCACGCCCGCATCTTCGAGCTGTCCTCCAAAACGGGCGAGGGGATGAAGGCGTGGCTCGACTTTATCGTGGAGCAGCATGCGGCAGTAGAGTCCGGGAGAAGAAACATCGAGCATTGAACATTCAACACTGAACGTCCAAGTAAATCAGTCCCCGGGACTGGTCTTTGCACCCATTTCAAACGCACAGCACGGTCAGCTTCTTCGGGCCGTGCGCGCCGAGGACGAGGATGCGCTCGATGTCGCCGGTCCGGCTCGGTCCGGTGATGAATGAAATCATGCTGGGCAAATTGTCCTTGTATTCGGTGTTTCAACAGTTCAAACGCGGCGGGCAGGTCGGGCACGAGCTGGTCGCGCCGCGCCAGCACGACGTGATGCGGCGGCAGGATGGACAACGCGCGTCCGCCGGCGCGACGGCTGGACACCACCACGCTGCCAGTCTGCGCAATGAGCGCGTCACATTCGGTAATGCCCACGTCGCAGGCTTCGAGCATGTGAACATCATAATGCTTGTCCGTATGCACCATTGGCATTCCCAGCGCCGGGCAGATGGCGTCCGGCAGACAGGCCGGAATGACAGGCGGCGGATTTCCAGCCTTCCGCGTCACGCAAACGAACGAGCGCCTGGCGCATTTCGTCGCTGGAGCTGACCAGGAGAAAATCGGCCTTCAAATCAACGGCGTTCTTGCCGAACAACTCCACCCAATCCTTGAAATTGCCTCCCACCGGGGGCAGCCACTGGCGCGCGCCGGATGCCGGCGGCTGCGGCAACGGACGGGCTCCATCGCGCGAGCCGGGCCGGGGCGCCTTGGTTTTCAGCGCCTCGCGGATGCGGCCCAGAATGTTGTCGCGTTCGCTCATTTAGCCCGGCTGTGGAATGGCTTTGGCCGGGGTCGGGAAGAAACGTCGAAAGTTCAACGTCCAACTTTCAATGTTGAAGGCCTGAGCCGGTTCAACGTTGGTTTTGATGTTGAGCGTTGAATGTTGAATGTTCAACGTTCGTTGGTTGCTTCGGTTCATCTCCGTTTCCTCCACCAATCCTTGAATGATTCCCCGGCCACCGGCGGCAGGTCGCGGGTTTTGGTCCACGCCCGCGCCGGGTCGAGCAGGCTGCCCTTGATGATTTTGTGCAACGGCTGGAGCAGCCAGCCGGCTTTTTTTCCGAGCCACCAGACGAACGGATGGTTCACGAACGAGGTGAATATGTTGTAGGCGAATTGTTCGCGGGACGAAGGTTTCTGTTTGGCGGCGTTGCGGCGGTTGTGGAGCAGGTGATGGTGCAGATCAATTTTGACCGGGCAGGCCTCGGTGCAGGCGCCGCACAGCGAGGACGCGGCGGAGAGATGTTTCCAATCCTGCAACCCGCGGAAGTGCGGCGTGATGACCGAGCCGATGGGGCCGGAATAGGTCGTGTTGTAGGTGTGGCCGCCGACGTTGCGGAAAATCGGGCAGACGTTCAGGCACGCGCCGCAACGGATGCAATGGAGCGCGTCGCGTTGCTCGGGGTCGGCCAGCAGTTCGGTGCGGTGATTGTCCAGCAGCACCACGTGAAATTCCTCCGGGCCGTCGCATTCGCCGAACTGGCGGGGTCCGCCGTAAAGCGTGTTGTAGCCCGTCATCGGCTGCCCGGCGCCGGCGGTGGCCAGCATCGGCAGAAACAGGGCGAGGTCCGCCATTCGCGGCAGGATTTTCTCGATGCCGAGCAGGGTGATCATCGTCTTCGGCAGCGCGGCGGTGAGCCGGGCGTTGCCTTCGTTTTCGGTGATGGAAATCATGCCGGTCTCGGCGATGGCAAAATTCGCGCCGGTGATGCCGACGTCGGCGGTGAGGTATTTTTTCCGGAGCACCCGCCGCGCAACCATCGTGAGTTCCTCCGGATTGTCCGAGGGCGCGTCGCCGAGGGCGCTCTGGAACAACTCCTTGATTTCGCCGCGCGTCAGATGCATCGAGGGAAACACGATGTGATAGGGCGTTTCGTGGCGGAGCTGGACGATGAATTCGCCGAGGTCGCTCTCCACCACTTCATACCCGACCTGTTCCAGCGCCTCGTTCAAATGGATTTCCTCGGCGGTCATCGCCTTGGATTTGATGATGGAACGCGCGCTCCTGGCTCTGCACGATGCCGACGATGATGTCGCGCGCCTGTTTGTCCGGTGCTGGCCCAGTGGACTTTGGTGCCCCGCACGGCGAGTTTGTCGGCAAAGTCGGCGAGATGCTGGGGCAAGGGGTTGATGGCCTCCCATTTGGTTTCGGCGGCGGCCTGGCGCGCGGTCTGCCAGTCCTGAAATGCGGCCTGGCGCTGGTCGCGGGCGATTTCGTAATTGTGCAGGGCGGTGCGGATGGTCTGGCGCAGGCGCCGGTCGGCGGTGACCCGCCGCGCGTCGCGCGAAAATTTTGTGGCGTAACTGCTCATGCCAAAAAGTTTTAACCACGGCCTGCCCACCATAGCCTCGGCGACGGCGGAATGAACACGGATGGACACGGACAAGTCCAGGATGGCAGGATGCTTTTCCCGTCGCTCCTGCCCAAGCGGGGAGTGGGACAGGGCGAGGGGATTTGAGCTTTACCAGCCAGCCAGACCCCGGACCGTCGCCCTCAACTCCGTTGGCTGGAGAGGGAGCAAACACAGTTGCGCACTTCGGTGTTCAGTCTGTGCTTATCCGTGTCCATCCGTGGTTTAAAATTCATTGTTGGGCGAGCACCTCGGCGAGGTGGATGGTTTTGATCTTGCTCGCCCTGCCGCGAAAGCAAGCCTTGGATTTGCATCAGGCAGCTCGAATCGTTCGAAACGATGTAATCCGCGCCGGTCTCGATGGCGGAGGCGCATTTCACTTCGCCCATCGCGGTGGAAATCATCGGGAATTTGGTGGCAAACGTGCCGCCGAAGCCGCAACAAGTCTCGGCCTCGGCCATTTCGATGAGCACCAGATCGCGGACTTCGGCCAGCAAGGCGCGGGGCGCGGTCTTGATGCCGAGCTCGCGCAGGCCGTGACAGCCGTCGTGAAACGTCACCTTGGCCGGGAACCGCGCGTCGAGGTCGGTCACGCCGAGCTTGCTGACGAGGAAATCGGAAAATTCCCAGGTGCGCGCAGCGATTTGTCCGGCCAGTTCGGCGTGTTTTGTCCCGGCAAAAAGTTCGGGATAAAATTTTTTGACCATGGCACCGCAGGAACCGGAGCCGATGACGATGGCCTCGGCGTCCTTGAGGATTTCCAGCGTGCGGGCGGCGATGGGGCGGGCTTCGTCCCAATAGCCGGAATTGAACGCGGGCTGGCCGCAGCAGACGAGCGCCTTCGGGCAGACGACCTGATGGCCGAGGCGTTCGAGGATTTGCACCATGCTGATGCCCGCGCGCGGAAACAGCGCGTCCACAAAACAGGGAATGAACAGCGTGACGGTCATGCGTTGCCAGCGCGCATTGTTCACGCGGTGCGGCGCAGTGTCATCAAAAAAATCTCGCCAGACTGGTGCCGACCCTCCCGGGCAAACAATGGTTATCCGCTGTTCACGCAGTAGCCGCCGAGGTAACGGGCGGTAACCATGATGATACCTTCCAGCGAGTCCCGCCTCCTCACGTCGGCGGCTACAAATCTTTTCGGATTTTTGGCGACCTGCTGAATGGCGTCTTTGCCTCCTTTCCGCTTGTCTTGCCTGTTCACTCTGTTATTCACATTGTCATGAGCAAAAAATCCGCTTTCTGCACCGTGCTGTGCTTCATGGCATGGGCCGGTTTGGCGGATCCAGCGTCGGATCAGGCCGGGCTGGCGGCCGCCAACACGGGGTTTGCGTTTGATTTGCTGAAACAAATCGCCGGGGAACAACCGGACGCCAACATTTTCATTTCGCCCTTCAGCGTCTCCAGCGTGCTGCAAATGGTCGCCAACGGCGCGGCCGGGGATACCAAGGCCGAAATTCAGCGCGTCTTGAAAACGACCGGCCTGCCGCCAGAAACGCTGGACGTGGCCGTCAAGGATTTGAACCAATCTCTGAATTCGCAGACCAATGTGATTTTGAACCTGGCCAACGCGATCTGGTTCCAGGAGGGACTGCAATTGAAACCCGGATTCGTCGCCACCAACAGCCGGTTCTTTCATGCCGTGCTGGCCCCGGTGGATTTCCGGAAACCCGAATCGGCACAGACCATCAATGACTGGGCGGACAACAGCACGCATGGAAAAATCAAGGACGTCGTCCAATGGCCATTTCCGCCCGTGACACGGCTCATCCTGGCCAACGCGATTTATTTCAAGGGCAAATGGGACCGCCCATTCGACAAGAGCGCCACCAAACACGCGCCCGTTTCATCTGTCCAACGGAAGCGAGAAACCAGTGCCGATGATGTGGCAGCGGGGACACTTCAACTATCAGGAAGGGCGACGGTTTTCAAGCGGTGCGGTTGCCCTATGCCGGTGGGCGGTTGCAGATGTATCTCTTTTTGCCGAACACAAATTCCACTCCCGCAAAACTGCTGGCCGGCATGGACAACCAGACGTGGCGGGACAACATTGTCCCGGGCTTTCGCGACCAGGAAGGAACGCTGGCATTCCCCCGATTCAAACTGGATTATGATGTGGTGCTCAACGACCCGTTGAAGGCCCTGGGCATGCGGCATGCCTTTGAGGATGCTGATTTTTCCGCGATGGCGAGCGAGCCGTTGTTTGTGAGCAAGGTAAAACAGAAAAGTTTTGTGGAAGTGAACGAGGAGGGAACGGAGGCGGCAGCGGTGACGACGGTTGTTATGAAAAGCCAGGCGATCATTCACCAAATAAAGCCTTTCGAAATGATTGTGGACCGGCCGTTCCTCTTTGTGATTGCGGACGACGAAACGCAATCCATTTTGTTCATGGGCGTGGTGTATGATCCGGCGGGATAGGGCACTAATTAGCTGGCTGTCCGGGCTTCCGGCTTGTAAGAAAATGACATGACGGATGGACGGACGTTTCGATTGGGCGTGCTCGGCTCCGGCAAAGGGTCGAACTTTGCCGCCATTGCCGATGCCGTGACTGCCGGCAAAATCCCGGCGGAAGTGGCCGTCGTCCTGAGTGACGTCGAGGGCGCGGGGATTTTGTCGCACGCGCGCGACCGGAAAATTCCCGCGCAGTTCATCCCGCCGGGAAAATTCCGCACCAAGCTGGACGAAGACGCCGAGCGGTCGTTTGTGGCGCGTTGCAGGCGGCGAAGGTGGATTTGATCGTCCTGGCGGGTTTCATGCGGGTGTTGAAGGGCGATTTTCTGCGCGCGTTCGAGGGCCGCATCGTGAACATCCATCCGTCCCTGTTGCCGTCGTTTCCCGGGCTCGAGGCCTGGAAGCAGGCGCTCGACCATGGCGTGAAGGTGACGGGTTGCACGGTACATTTTGTGGATGCGGGTGTGGATTCAGGCGCCATCATCGGCCAGCAGACCGTGCCGGTGCTCGACCACGACACGCCGGAGACATTGCATCAGCGCATCCATGCGGCGGAACACGAGCTGTATCCAAAATGTGTGGCGGCGATTGCGCGCGGGGAGATTTCGGTGGCAGGGCGAAGGGTGATTTTCAAAAAGCAAATTTAACCACGGATGGACACGGATGGACACGGATAAGGCCAATGCGGCTTGCGCCGCAACCATAAATTTTGGACTGCGGCGGGAAGCGAAGTGCCACGCCGCTTTGGGAAGCCACTGGCCGTTCGGAAAGCGGTGTCGTCGCTGCGCTCGGCCACCGCAGTACATATCACTGTCAACATCTGCTTGTTTTGATCCGTGTCCATCCGTGTGCATCCGTGGAAAAAAATGAAAACCGCTTCCATCGTTGCCGCAGTTTTTCTATGTCTGTTGGCCGGGTGCGCCTCGCCGAAACCGGCAAAGGCAGGCAAAGTGGAGGCATCCAATGAAACCCAAAAACTTGAGGCCAGCGACGATTTCAAGATTGAGGCGGCGGTTTACGGCTATCTGCTGGAAAAAAAACCCTGGGGCAGCGGCGAGTACACCGCGATTTTTCTCGAAGGCGATGGTGCCCGGGTGGCGGCGTTGATCAGGAAGTTCCCGCATCAGGTTCCACCGCTCAAGCCGGGCAACTCTTTGCAACGGATGCCAAACCAGACGCCGATTGACACGGACACGGGCAAGCCGGGTTTGCTCCTGAGCGCGAAAGCCGTGGACCCGACCAATGATGTGTCCGAAGCCATCGGCAACTGGAATGGCGGCGAGGCGGCATCAGGATTATATGCCTTCGTGCTGGTCAAGGTGGATGGCGAGTGGACCATTCAAAGCGTGAAATAGCGCGGCGTTGACCGGGATGAAACGGGGCGCAGCTAGAGAACTGAGATCGGGGCATGGTTGGCTATGTTCCCATGCAAATGTGCAAATTAGTTTGGAGTTCCGCCTTCAGGCGGCCACATGCAATTGTCCACCAAACCGCCTGAAGGCGGAACCCCGAACGGGGAACAGCGCCCGATGAAAACAGACCGGGAAAGAAGAAGGTGGCATTTTGGCGCCGGACTTGGCAGATTAGTCCAGCTACGCGGGCGGAATCATCGTTGAAACGGTATGCAATTTCTGCCGCCGCGGGCAATTTGCGGAACCAATTTGAATGAACAAGAAATTAAGATTCGGTCTGCCGAAGGGCAGCTTGCAGGACGCCACCATCGAGAAGATGGCCAAGGCCGGTTTCAACATCCAGGTCAGCAGCCGTTCCTACGTGCCGTATGTGGATGACGACGAGCTGGAGATCCGGCTGATCCGCGCCCAGGAAATCAGCCGGTACGTGGAGCACGGCTATCTGGATTGCGGCATCACCGGCCACGACTGGATCATCGAGAACGGCTCGAAGGTCCACGAGGTGGGCGAGTTTTTGTTCAGCAAGGTGTCGCGCCGCCCGGCCCGCTGGGTGTTGTGCGTGCCGGAGGATTCGCCGGTGAAATCGGTGAAGGACCTGGAGGGCAAACGCATCGCCACCGAGGTGGTCAACCTGACGCGGGCCTACCTGAAGAAAAACGGCGTGAAGGCGGAGGTGGAATTTTCCTGGGGCGCGACCGAGGTGAAGGCGCACGAGCTGGTGGATGCGATTGTGGAAGTCACCGAGACCGGGTCCTCTTTGCGCGCCAACAAGCTGCGCATCGTGGATGAACTGCTCAGCTCCACGCCGCGGCTCATCGCCAATCACACCGCCTGGAAGGACGCCTGGAAACGGAAAAAGATCGAGACGCTCTCGATGCTGCTGAAGGGCGCGCTGGATGCCGAATCGAAGGTGGGTTTGAAGATGAACATCGCGGAGAAAAATGTCAAAAGCCTGCTCAAGAACCTGCCGGCGTTGCGCAATCCGACCATTGCCAACCTGAGTCTGAAGGGCTGGGTGGCCGTGGAGACGATCATTGACGAGCACGTTGTGCGCGAACTGATTCCGAAATTAAAGGCCGCCGGGGCGGAAGGAATCATTGAATATCCGTTGAACAAAGTTGTATATTGACCGCGACATCAATCCTATGGGTTCACTAAAAAAACGCCGCAAGGCAAAAATCAACAAGCACAAACGGCGCAAGAAGCTGCGCTTGAACCGTCACAAGAAGCGCACCTGGCAGAAGTAATTCCGCCCCGCGCATTGTGGCTCATCCGTTCGCGTGCGGTTGCCCCGCGCCGCCGCGAACGGTCTTTTTTGCCGTGCCCGACCGGCTCAAACCATGGAACATCGTTTTGACAAGCATTACACCCGCGATGAAGCGCGCGCGCTGTTGCCCCAGATCCGCAAGTGGCTCGAGCTGCTCAACCGGCTGCGGAAGGACCTGGACCGTTACGACAAACGCCTGAGCGGCCTGACGGAGCAGGGGCACGATGTCGGTGGCGACACGGTGAACAACTGGATTCGCGCGCTGGCGGACATGCAGGAGGTCCTCGCCGAATTTCAACGCCGGGAGATTTTCATCAAGGACCTGGAACGCGGCCTGATTGATTTTCCCGCCGTCATCGGCGGCAAGGAGGTTTTTCTCTGCTGGGAACAGGACGAGGAGGATGTGGAATTCTGGCATGATCTCGACACCGGCTTTGGCGGCCGCGAACGGCTGTAAAACCTGATATTGCCGGCGCTCCCTGGCGACCAGATCCACGACAGCAAAGCCTTCATCCACGACGTTAAAGCTGCCCGGTGTGCGCCGGCAGGTTTAAATTGTGCCGCCGAACTTGCATCCGCCGCATTCACGCACTACCTTTCGCCCGCTTATGGAAAAAGTTGTCATCATCGGTTCGGGTTGCGCGGGTTGGACGGCGGCGCTTTACACCGCCCGCGCCAACCTGTCGCCGCTGGTCCTCACCGGCAAACATCCCGGCGGCCTGCTCACCACCACCAGCATCGTGGAAAATTTCCCCGGCTTCCCCGAGGGTGTGGATGGCTATGAATTGATGACGCGGATGCAGAAACAGGCCGAACGCTTCGGCGCCCGCGCCAGTTTCGGCCTGGTGGAAAAAGTGGATTTCTCCAAACGCCCCTTCAAGCTCACCGTGGACGGCGAAAAAGTGGAGGCGGAAACCGTCATCATCTCCACCGGCGCGAGCCACAAACATCTCGGCGTGCCGGGCGAGGACCTGCTGGAAACCAAGGGCGTGACGTATTGTGCGACCTGTGACGGCGCGCTGCCGGTTTTCCGCAACCAGCCGCTCGTCGTCATCGGCGGCGGCGATTCTGCCTGCGAAGAGGCGCTTTATTTGACGCGCTTCGGCTCGGCCATTCATCTCGTGCATCGGCGCGACACGTTGCGGGCCTCCAAAATCATGGCCGAACGGGCGCTGTCGAACCCCAAAATCAAACCCATCTGGGATTCCGCCGTCACAGAAGTCCTCGACGTGAAGCAGGACAAGGTGACCGCCGTGAAATTGAAAAATCTTAAGACCGGCGCGGAATCCGCCCTGAATTGTGCGGGCGTGTTTGTCGCCATCGGGCACGGGCCGAACACGGAGATTTTCAAGGGCCAGATCGAAACCGATGGGAACGGCTACATCATTCCCCAAAAGGGCACGATGACCAACGTGCCGGGTGTGTTCGTGGCGGGCGACTGCGCGGACCATGTTTATCGCCAGGCCATCACCGCGGCCGGCGCGGGCTGCGCGGCGGCCATTGACGCAGAAAGATTCCTGGCCGCAGAGAACCAGTAAGAGCCTGTCTGAAAATTGTGGCGTCAGCCATCCTGGCTGACGTAGAGCCGCGGCTTCCAGCCCGGCGGTGAAAAACGTCGCGCCGTAGCCAACCTTGTAAGAGAGGAACGTTACCATCACACGTGCGGTTTTTCCGGGCGGCAGGCGGGACGCCCGCCGCTGCTTTTCAGAAAAGCTCCAGGCAGCCGGACAAAAAATGGCGCGGGTTTGGCAATTCCGTTCCTGAGTTCTTCATTGACGCTCGGGCGCGTGCCGCTAAGATTTTGCCGTTGGTCATAAGGAATTTGTTCCACGGAAATAAAAAATAAAAATATATGGCTGTAAAAGTTGCAATTAACGGGTTCGGCCGCATTGGACGCCTGGTGTTCCGGGCGCTGGTCGAACAAGGTCTGGTGGGCAAGGAAATCGAAGTGGTCGCCGTCGGCGATATCGTCCCGGCGGACAACCTGGCGTATCTGCTCAAATATGATTCCATCCAGGGCCGCTTCAAGGGCAAGTCGGCTCCAAGAAGTCCGCCGCCGACAAGCCCGACGATGACATCCTCATCGTCAACGGCAAGGACATCAAAGTGGTCAGCGCCAAGTCGCCCGCCGAACTTCCGTGGAAGGCGCTGGGCGTGGATCTGGTGATTGAATCCACCGGTCTTTTCACCGACGTGGAGAAAGCGCAGGGCCACATCACCGCCGGCGCGAAGAAGGTCATCATTTCCGCCCCGGCCAAGGGCGATTGCCTCACGGTCGTCATGGGCGTGAATGAAGGCAAATATGACCCGGCCAAGAACCATATCGTCTCGAACGCCTCCTGCACCACGAACTGCCTCGCGCCGGTCGTGCATGTGCTGCTCAAGGAAGGGTTCGGCATTGACGAAGGCCTGATGACCACGATTCACAGCTACACCGCCACGCAAAAAACCGTGGACGGCCCCAGCAAGAAGGACTGGAAGGGCGGCCGCAGCGCAGCCATCAATCTGATTCCTTCAACCACCGGCGCCGCCAAGGCCGTCGGTGCTCGTGCTGCCTGAAGTCAAGGGCAAGCTCACCGGCATGTCCATCCGCGTGCCGACCCCGACCGTCTCGGTCGTGGACCTGACGGTGAAAACCGTGAAGGAAACGAGCTATGCCGAAATCAGCGCCGCCATGAAAAAAGCCAGCGAAACCTATCTCAAGGGCATTCTCGGTTACACCGATGACGAGGTGGTCAGCTCGGATTTCATCCATTGCCAGCTCTCCTCCATCTTCGATGCGGGTTCGGGCATTGAATTGAACAAGAAATTCTTCAAGCTGATCAGCTGGTACGACAACGAATGGGGTTACAGTTGCCGCGTCGGCGACCTCGTCAAGCTCCTGATCAGCAAAGGGGTTTAATCCCGGTTGAATAATTAACAACGGCGGCCTGGCAACGGGCCGCCGTTTTTTATTTGCCGCCGGTTTGCGGGGTGGTCTGGATCACTTTTTCCTTCTCCAGCTTCTCCAGTTTGGGCGCGATCACAGCCTGGCAGTAGCCGTAGTTCACATTGTGGTCGTAGAATTCCTGATGATAGGCTTCGGCCTTGTAAAATTTTGTAAAAGGCACAATTTCAGTGACGATGGGACGTTTGAAATCCTTTTGCGCCGCGATTTTTGATTGTTCCGCCGCCACTTTTTGCGCTTCATCGTGGTAAAGGATGACTGAGCGATACTGCGTGCCCTCATCCGCGCCCTGCCGGTTCAGCGTGGTGGGGTCATGGGCCTGCCAGAAAACTTCGAGCAGCTTTTCGTAGGAGATTTTTGCCGGGTCAAATTCAATCTGGGTGACCTCGGCATGGCCGGTGGTGCCGGTGCAAACCTCTTCGTAGGTCGGGTTGGAGGTCTGGCCGCCGGCAAAGCCGCTGGCGACGGATTTGACGCCAGGCAGTCGCTCGAAGACGGCTTCCATGCACCAGAAGCAGCCGCCGCCAAAAGTTGCCAGTTCGGTTTTGTTTGAATTCATGTGGTTGGTGGGTTGGGCCAGCGCGGTCAAATTCAGCGCAGCAAAGACAGTTAAAGTGCAAAGTGCCGGTTTCATTTTCAAATGGGGAACATTGAAACAATTGCACGCTGCCTTACGATTCCGGCTGGTCCAGATGTTCACCGGGAGGCAGGCCGGCATATTTTTCAAAATGCTCCGGGCGCAGGGGCTCGGGAACCATGTGCTCGACGCCGAGCCATTTGCCGAGCTCAATCAACCGGCAACGGTGCGAACAAATCGGGCCGTCTTTTCCGGCAAACCAGTCGCCCTTCTTTTGCAGGTTGGACAGACGACTCTGGCACTGCGTTCATTCATCCGCTATTTTGCAACCAAAACCTGGCTCGACGCCAACAGTGAAATGTAGTCGTCGAGAATCCGTTCGGTTTCATCCAGCATGGGGTCAGCGGCGGCCTCCTTCGACGAAAGCACCTCGGTTACGGTTGTGGTTGTGCTGGTCGCCCCGGGTTTGGGGAACGTGGTTGCCGGCGAATGGTTGGCAGTCACGTTATTGGTTTCGCCCAACGGCGGCGGGAGGCCCGGTTCGCCGGCGTTTTCCACGGTCAGTTCATAAATTTTCACGTCCGGAAGCTTGCGCGCGGCCCGTTCCGCATCGCGTTGCTTCTGGCGGCCATCGGCCTCCTGCCGCTCCTCCACCCGTTCGCGTTCGTTGAGCGAAGCGGTCTTGTCCGCCTGCCGTTTCTGGAATTCGTCAATGTCCTGGCGGATGTAAATGAAGTCCTGATTCGTGGCCACGCGCGCGGCCGAGCGCTGGCGCAGTTCGCCCAGGTACGGTTGCACCAGGTTCAAGGCGGAGTAATTCACCGGATGGATGGTGTCCCAAGGCAGCGGATTTTCGAGCGAGGACTCCCCGAATTGTGTCATATAATTCAATATGTCCGGCAACACGATGTCCGACATGACGCCCTTGAATTGGGTCGAGGCGCCGCTGACGCGGTAAAATTTGCGGATGGTGATTTTGACCGTGCCGGGGTCATTGGTCGCCGACGCGTTGGCCGGCCAGACAAAGGGGCGCAGCGGATTCAAATTCTGTACGGTGCCCTTGCCGAAGGTGGAAATGTCGCCCACGACGACTGCGCGTCCGTAATCCTGCAACGCTGCGGCAACGATTTCCGACGCTGACGCGCTGGCGCGGTTGACCAGCACCACCAGCGGACCGTCGTAAAGCATGGATGGATCGTTGTCGCTGTCCACATTCACCTGGCCATCGGGTGAACGGGCAAGCACCACCGGGCCCATCCTTGATGAACAGACCGGTGAATTTGACCGCTTCCTCGAGTGAACCGCCGGGGTTGCTGCGCAAATCGAGGATGATGCCGGCGACCTTTTCCGATTTGAGTTTCTTGATCAGGCGCGCGACATCTACGGTGGTGCTTTTGGCCGCCGAATGGTCGGCGCTGCCCGGCAAATCAATCGTCGCGTAAAACGACGGCAAATCGATGACGCCAATGCGGTTCGTGCCGCCATGACCGTCCGGCCATTCGATGAGTTGGGCCTTGGCTTCCTGGTCTTCGAGTTTGATTTCATCGCGGACCAGGGTCACCACCCGGCGGGCGGCGCGGTCTTCCGCCGGACTGATCGGTCAGGCGCACCTGCGATCCCTTGGAACCCCGAATAAGCTGGACCACCCTGCCAAGTTCCATGTCCACGACATCCACAAACGGCTGATTGCCCTGCGCCACGGCGATGATGCGGTCTTTTTCGTGGAGCTGTTTGCCCTTCTCCGCCGGGCCTCCGTGGACGAGCGAACTGATGGTGCAATAGCCGTCGTCCTCGGTCAGTTGGGCCCCGATGCCGAAGAGCGACAGGCTCATGCTGATGGAAAAATCCTGCGCGTGTTCGGTGTTGAAATAATCCGAATGGGGATCGTAGGCGTGCGCCAGCGCGTTGAGATACGCCTGCAACACGTCCGTGCTGTCCCAGTTCGTCACCATGCGCAGGTTCCAGCGGTAATGCCGCGCCAGCGTGTCGGCGATTTCCTCCGTGGCGGATTTGGACAGGGGCAAGATGACATTGCTGTTGGTGGGTGAAATTTCGCGGCTGAGTTTTTCCTGCAAATACTCGTAACGCAACCGCTCCGACCAGAGTTGCCTGGCCTCGTCGAGGTTCTTGGGATAAGGCGCGTGGCGGCGGTCGAGCAGGATGTGGTCGTCGGTGTTGAATTTGAATTTGTCCTCGCGCAACAAGTTCGTTCACATAGTCGGCGTGCTGCCGGATGCGCTCCAGATACCGCTGGTAGATGGCATACGCGGGCGTGAGATTGGCGGTGCGGTTGGCGCCGATGGTGAAGCTGTCGAGGTTGGTGCGGTAAAACGCGAATCCGGCGAGGTCGGATTGCAGGAAATTTTCGTGCCGCGGATCCAGCTCCTCCACATAAGCGTCGAAAAACCTCTCGGAAACCTGTCTTGTCCACCAGTTGTTGCGAGTAATGAAATTCCTCCAGCAACCGCGCCGTGACGTAGGCGATCTGGGGGTCGTTCGGTCCCGGCCTCAAAACCGGGTTGGTGGGCGTTGCCGGCGCCGGGGCAGGTCCGGTTCGCGCCGCGGTGGGCGGTGAACCTGGTTTTGGTGGTGCAGCCGGGGATGATGGCCAGTCCGGCCAGCGCCGCGATTGCGACGCCGGCCAGAACATTTAATTTTAAACGACTCATTGCGATAAGCACAGCTTTGACCCAATGTAAGCCAATTCGTTCAGCAAGGGAAACAATTTGCGCACGCTCCTGAATTTCAAAAAACGACGTCCGGACCGGCGAAATTGCATGCAAAAGGGCGGCCACGACTCGATTGGCTGGAAGGGACGTCGATTCTGAGGCGGGGGGGGTCGGTTTTTGCCCGTAAAACGGAATTGCAATTTCAAATCAAATCACGATAATGCCGGCCTGAAAAATAAAACTATGAAGAACATTACCTTGGCTGTGATTGTTTCCCTTGGCGCCGCCGGCCTGGCCGGTTGCGCTTCCCACGGAAAAACAAGTCCCACCCCCATTGCGGCTCCGGTGGTCGCGCCGCCGGCCAGCACGAATGTGTTGAGTGATGAAAAGGCGCGCATCAGCTACGCCATTGGCATGACCTTCGGCCATAATTTCCAGATGCAGGGCGTGGAGGTGGACCCCGACATGCTGGCCCGCGGCCTGAAGGACATGCAATCCGGAGGGACAACGCTGTTAACGCAGGAACAAATGCATGACACGCTGACTGAATATCAAAAAACGCTGGCCGCCAAACAGCAGCTGATTGCGCGAGGCGGCCGCCGCGAAAAACAAGGCGGAAGGCGCGGCGTTTCTGGCGACGAACAAAAACAACCCGGGCGTCATCACCCTGCCTGACGGCCTGCAATATGTTGTCATCACCAACGGCAACGGAGATGCTGCCTGGATCCAATGACGTGGTGACGGTAAATTACCGCGGGACGTTGCTGGATGGCACGGAATTCGACAGTACTTACAAGCGCGGCCACCCGGCGCAATTTCCCGTCGGCAATGGTGATTCACGGCTGGACGGAAGCCCTCCTGCAGATGAAGGTTGGCTCAAAGTGGAAGCTGTTCGTCCCGTCGGATCTCGCCTATGGCGAACAAGGCCGGCCCGGCATCTCGCCCAACGCGCTGTTAATCTTTGAAGTGGAGCTGGTGGGCGCCGAACCTCCCAAACCACCCGCACCGATCACCAGTGACATTGTCAAGGTGCCTTCGCTGGATGAAATGAAGAAAGGCGCGAAAATCGAAGTCATCAAACCCGAAGACGCGGCAAAAGCCCAGGCGTCCCAGACCAACGAACCGGCAAAATAGGCGCCGGCAGCGTGAACCATCAGTTCCGGGCAGTGTCAATAGTTTCACTAAAATGGAAAGGCATTTTCCATCAGGTGATACGACGGGATGTTCCGTGATTTCCTTGCACAATTCACCCGCCCGGCTATCCGGCGGGTGATACCTTTTGATACCATTTCACACTCATTTACAGCCTGCAGTGTCAAATCCAGCATCCACCGGGCCTTGACGCTGGACTAATAAGAGGACAGGAATTTCAGCCGGGGCGGGTGTGTTCGCGATCTCCGGGTGCCTCTTCAACGCGGGCGGGGATGAATTCACCCTGGCCGCAACCAAACCACGCCGGCAGGCAGGCGGTGAGGTGGGTGACTTGTTGTGGCCGAATGTGCAATCCAGACCGCTTCGAGCGGTTCCAGATTTGATGTAGCGCAGACATTCTTGGCTGCGGGTTTGCGGGACATTCTTGTCCGGTGTTTCATCAGCACGAAAGAGGTGACTGGAAAGCCTGTGCGCCTGGAGTTTGGCTCGGTCAGGACTGCGAAGTCAGCCCCTGCCGGTATTGTCTTGACACGACATGATTCGAAAGTTTTATTAATAGCAAAATTGTTTTATGAAAACCAATGCCCGCAGATCCATCGTGGGAAAAGCACGCCTTGCCATCCTGATCTTGTGTGCGCTGGCCTTGTTCCAGGGATGCGACAACAACAGCAAGGGAACCGCCAATGGATCCGCACAAAAAAAATTACGGCTGAGCATTGTCGTCAACGCCCCGAGCGATTACATGTCCCTCGTCCGGCTGGGTTGCGACTCGGTAACCCGGGGGCTCGGCGACGTGGATTTGGATTTCCGCATTCCTTCCGACAGCACCGTGGAGTCGCAGCAGGAAATATTGAGCAACTTCGTCGCGGGCGGCGTGGACGGCATCGCCATCAGTCCGATTGACGCCGACAAACAAACGGATTTCCTGAACCAAATCGCCACCAACATGCCGTTGGTCTGCATCGACAGCGATGTGGCCAGCAGCAAGCGCACCTGTTACATCGGCACCGACAACATTGCCGCCGGCAAGCAGGCGGCGGATTTGCTCAAAGCCGCGCTGCCCCAGGGCGGCAAAATCATTTTATTCGTCGGATATGCCAGCGCGCAAAACACGAAAGACCGCATTCAAGGCATTCAAGACGGATTGTCCGGGTCGAACATTCAAATCATTGACACACTGGCGGATGACACCAAGCGCGCCGTCGCCTAAAAAACGTGGAGGATGCGCTGGCGAAACATCCCGACCTTGCGGGCTTGGTGGGAATCTACGACTACCACGGACCGGCCATTCTCACCGCCGTGCGCGGCGCGGGCAAGGCCGGACAGGTGAAGATTGTGTGCTTTGATGAAGACAGCGACACGCTGGCCGGGATTGCCGCCGGCGACATTTACGGCTCCATTGCTCAAAATCCATTCCAGATCGGCGGGCAAACCATCTTCCGCATGGCCAAATATCTTCGAGGCGACAAAACGCAACTGGCCGGCGGCAAAATCATTATCGCTTCACAGGAGGTCACCAAGGACAATGTTGCGCATTTTCAAAACCAACTCGAACAAGCTCTAAAAGCCCATTAATCATTTGAAAGAAATGCGGCACTTCGACAATCTGCCCGCCATCGCTTTACGGAATTGACCAGCGGCGCGAAGCCCTGAATCCGCACTTCCAGTTTGTCGCCGCTTTGGATCGGGCCGTTACCAGCGCCTCAGCGCGGCCAGCCAGCGCACAGCACCAAGCCGAAAAGAACGGAGTGCGACCGGCGGAAATCGGTTGCCAGCGGTTGCCAAAAACAGTGTATTTGGCCTTCATTTGATGTTATTGCCCATTATTCAGGCTTGCCAGAGCGAAGTGGAGAATTATCTTTTATTCAGGCGGTTTTGCCGCTTTTTTTTGTAATTTTGAGCGACTTCAATTAAAAGCTGTCAATACGTTCACTAAAACTATGAGACATTATTTCAAGTTGTTCGTTGGATTTCTTTCCGGGATGGCGGGGGCTTTGCTGCTGTTGGGGATTTTTCACCACACCCTCTGGGGCAAAGGGGCCGAACCCGCGATCAAGGTTGAATCCACGCCCGTCAACCGCGATGCCAAACTTGGCGCCAGCTTTGCCCCCGTGGTCAAAAAAGCCGCGCCGAGCGTCGTCAATATTTATTCCACGCACATCGTTCACTTCCGACCAAGGCGCAATCCGTTTTACTCCGACCCGTTCTTCCGCCAGTTTTTCGGCGACCAGGCGCCAAACGATAATCGCGAACTCACGCGCCGGGAACGCAGCCTGGGTTCCGGAGTCATCGTTTCACCGGACGGCTATATTTTGACGGCCAATCATGTGGTGGAAGGAGCGGACGAAATCAAGGTTTCCATCGGCGAAAATAAAAAGGAATATGCCGCCAAAGTGATTGGCACCGATCCGCCGACGGACGTGGCCATCTTGAAAATTGACGCGAAAGACCTGCCCGCCATCACGCTCGCCGACAGCGACCAGCTGGAAATTGGCGACATCGTGCTGGCCATTGGCAATCCTTATGGCCTGAGCCAGACCGTGACGATGGGCATCGTCAGCGCGCTGGGCCGCAATGGCCTTCCCGGTTTCAACCAATATCAGGATTTCATCCAGACCGACGCGGCCATCAACCCCGGCAATTCCGGCGGCGCGCTGGTGGATGCCGAAGGCCGGCTGGTCGGAATCAATACGGCCATCATCAGCCCCAGCGGCGGCAATCAGGGCATCGGTTTCGCCGTGCCGGTCAATCTGGCGCGGCATGTCATGGAACGGCTCCTCTCCGGCGGCAAAGTCGCCCGCGGCTATCTGGGCATCCTGCCCCAGGATATCACGCCGAACCTGGCCAAATCATTTAATTTGCCGGATCAAAACGGCGCGCTGGTCGGCAACGTTTATCCGGACACCCCGGCGGAAAAAGCCGGCATCAAATCCGGCGACATCATCATTGCCTTCAACGGCAAGGACGTTCCCGACGCGCAGAGCCTGATGCTGGCGGTTTCTGAATGCTCACCCGGGAAGTCCGGCCACGGTGAAATTGCTCCGCAAGGGGCAGATCAAAACCGTCACTGTAAACCTCGCCGAATTGCCGGTTAAAATGTCGCCAGGTTCAAAATGACCGGAACGATTCCGATTCCGGCAGTTCGACGACGGCCGATGCCCTCGACGGGGTGACGGTGTCGGATCTGGACGACAACGTGCGGCAGCAGTTGAAGATTCCGGATGCACTTCAGGGCGCGCTGGTCACCGATGTGGAGCAGGACTCCAATTCCGCCGAGGCCGGCTTGCAGCGCGGCGATGTCATTGTGGAAATCAACCACCAGCCGGTTGACAGTGCGGCGGACGCGGTCAAGCTGGGCCGGCAGGCCAAAGGCGACCAGATCCTGCTCAAAGTCTGGCATCGCAATGGCGACATGGCCGGCACCCACTATCTCAGCGTGGACAACACCAAGGGGCAATAAGCCAGGCCGTCCGCAAAATTTTGACAAATTCCCTGCGGCGGGCACATTCTTGCGGGATTTGCCGTCGCGACGGCAATCACTTATGCCCGTTCAATACAAAGATTACTACGAAATCCTGGCGTGCCGCGCACGGCCAGCGACGAGGAAATCAAAAAATCCTTCCGCAAACTGGCGCGGCAATATCATCCCGACGTCGCCAAGGACAAAAAGAAGGCCGAGGAAAAATTCAAGGAAATCAACGAGGCCTACGAGGTTCTGGGCGATCCGGCCAAGCGCAAAAAATACGACGAACTCGGCGCGAACTGGAAGTCCGGCGCGGACTTTCGCCCGCCGCCCGGCTGGGAGCATTTCCCCGGCGGACAAAATTCCCGCGGACGCGGCGCCGGGCGGCGTGGATTTTGAAACCCACTTTGGCGGCACGGGCTTCAGTGATTTCTTCGAGCAGTTGTTTGGTTCGCGGATGCGGGGCGGCGCGGGCGGCTTTGGCCGTTCCCCGGATTTTTCGGAGGAGGAATTCGCCGAGACGCGGACGCGACGTGGAGGGCGACATCATGGTCACGCTCGAGGAGGCGGCGCGCGGCTCGGTCCGTTCCGGTCAGCGTGCGGCACGGCTCGCGCACCGAAACCCACCAGGTCAAAATTCCCGCGGGCGTCACCGAAGGCCAGCGATTGCGCATTGCCGGACGCGGCGAGCACGGTTCGGGCGGCGGCGCGGCGGGCGATTTGTATCTGCGCGTCCGCCTGGCCAAACATCCCGACTTTGAAGTCGAGGACCACCATTTGATTTACGAAGCCGAACTCGCGCCCTGGGAAGCCGCGCTCGGGGCGGAAATTTCCGTGCCGACGCTCGCCGGCCGCGTGAACATCAAGATTCCCGCCGGAACCCAGAGCGGCCAGAAACTTCGCGTGCGCGGACGCGGCCTGCCGCCGTCCGGCGATTTGCTCGTCGTCACCAAAATCGTCGTTCCGGCGAAAATTGTCCGAAGCGGAGAAAAAACTGTGGGAGCAGCTCAAGCGCGAATCGAAATTCAATCCGCGGGATTAAAGTGTAGTCGCGCTTGGCAAAGCGCGGAGTTTGCATCGGCGGACTATCCACGCTTTGACAAGCGCGGCTGCGCCAAAATGCGCCATGGCTTCAAACCAGAAAACGATTCTGATCACCGGCGCCACGCGCGGTCTGCGGCCGCGCGATGGCGGAGGAATTCGTCCGCCTGCGGCCACATCGTCGTCGGCTGCGGCCGTTCGGAAAGGGAAATCGCGGCCAATTGCGAAAGGCGTTTCCGGCACCAAACCATTTTGCCGGTCGTGGACGTTGCTTCCGACGAACAGGTCGCGGCGTGGGCGAAAGGCATTTTGGAATCCCATGGCGCGCCCGATTTGCTGCTCAACAACGCCGGGCTCATCAACCGCAATGCGACACTCTGGGAAATCGGCGCGGACGAATTTTCGCAGGTCGTTGACGTGAACCTCAAAGGCGTGGCAAACGTCATCCGCCATTTTGTTCCGGCGATGGTCGCGCGCCGCGACCGGCGTCATCGTGAATTTCAGTTCCGGCTGGGGACGCTCGACCGGCGCGGAAGTCGCGCCGTATTGCGCGACGAAATGGGCGATTGAAGGCCTCACGCAGGCGCTCGCGCAGGAATTGCCGCCGGGCATGGCCGCTGTGCCGCTCAATCCCGGCATCATCGACACCGACATGCTGCGCAGTTGTTTCGGCGGTTCGGCGTCGGGATATCCTTCACCCGGCGGAATGGGCCAAAATCGCCGTGCCGTTTCTGTTGAAACTCAGTTCATCCGACAATGGGCGTCCGCTGACCGTGCCCATTCGCGGCGCGAATGATTAGACTTCGACGGCGTTCGACAGCGGTAGTGGGTCTCTTTGGTTTGGAGTTCCGCATTTATGCGGCCGCCTGAAGGCGGAACTCCGAACGTTCTCTCGGATTGACTCACTGCCTCGACGGCCATGCCCTTGACCGCGATGACATTCGCATCTTAGGCTGAACTCATGGCGAACGCCCCGCAAAAAGAAAAAGCGCAAGGCAATCTTGCTGGGCGTTGGACTGGATTCCGACGGCCACAAACGGCTTACCACCGGGCCGAATTTTGCGCTGGTTGGCGGCACGGAAGACACCCACGAGCAAATGACCGAGAAGGCCATCAAGATCAACGAAAAGCTCAAGGCGCGCGGCAAGAAACTCGAAACCGTCAGCCACGAGGAGTTCACCGACATCGCCCACGAGGTCGGCCTCAAGCCGCTCAAGCCCGCAAAGCCGCGTTGATGCAACGTAGCGGCGGTCGGCAGACCGCCGCATTTTTGCAGCCGGATGCGAAGAACGGCGCTCTGCCGAGACGCCGCTACGCTCGTTTTGCAGCGGACTCAAATGATTGAACCGGCTCACATCGGGCTGCTACAGTAACTTTAATTTCTTCATTGCCGTTCGCGTTTTTTCCGGGGTCTCGTGCAAAATGGCCTGCCAGCCGCGCGCTGCTCCGGCAGCGGCGTTTTCCGGACGGTCATCCAGATAAAGAATCTCCCCGCCGTGTCGCCCGGTCCGCTTTTCCAGCGCCGCGTAAATCCCGGCCCGCGGTTTCATCACGCCCACCTCATAGGAATAAATGTAACCGTCAAAATTGGCGAAGAACGGAAAACTCCGACGGATGTGCTCGATGGCCAGGTCATTCGTATTGGAAAAAATCCAGGTCGGGATGCCGCGCCGGCGCAACCCGGCGTGAAGTTCAATCATCTCCGGTATCGCCGTGAAAATATCCGCAAAAAAACCGCCGAATTCGTCCAGGTTGCCATCAAAGCCGGTCGCTCCCGCACCCGTTCATAAAATTCACCGCGCGTCAAACGGCCGGATTCGTAATCAATGATGAAACGGGATTGCTCGATCAGCGCCTGGACTTCGTCCGGGGATTTCCGGCTGCGGGCGGCAATCTGCCGGGCGGCAATCGAAAAATCGAAATCCACCAACACCTTGCCAAGATCAAAAACGACAATCGCCGGCTTGCTCATGTCAATTCTCTTCGCCCTTCCATGGCCCGGCTCAAGCGTCAGTTCGTCGGCAAATTCCAGTCCGCTGCCGGCGGGCAGTCCGTAAGCGAGGCGCGATATTTTCAGCCCCGGGCGCGCCAGCCGTTTGGCGAGATAATAACTCGTCGCATCACCCTCCACGTTCATGCCCAGGGCGATGACCACTTCTTTGATGGGCTCCTGCTTCAGGCGTTGTTCCAATCCGGCAATCCGCAGGTCCTCCGGTTCCACGCCATCGAGTGGCGAGATGGTTCCGCCCAGCACATGAAACTTGCCTCGATACGTGCCGGATTTCTCAATGCTCAAAATGTCCACCGCCCGCTCCACCACGCACAACAGCGAGGCATCGCGCCGCGCATCGGTGCAGAGCGGGCAGGGCGACTGTTCCGTCAATGCGCCGCAGATGGCGCAAAACTGGATTTTTTCACGGGCGTCGAGAATCGTGTCGGCCAGCTGTTTCACCACCGCCAGATCGGTCTGGACGAGATGCAGGGCCAAGCGTTCGGCGGAACGCGGCCCGACGCCGGGCAGTTTGGCCAGCGCGGAAATCAACGCGGTTATGGAATCGGGGAGCATAAGCCAAAGGAAGAATGATGAATTATGAATGCAGAAACAAAATTGGCGCGCTTTGCGCGAAACGGGAATTCTTCATTCTGCCTTTCATCCCATCCCCGGCAGGCTCAAGCCGGCCGTGACTTTGCCCATTTCGGTGTTGGAAATGTCCCTGGCCTGGCCCAGTGCCTGGTTCGCCGCGGTCACAATCATGTCCTCGAGCAACTGCGCGTCGGACGGATTGAGCGCCTGCGGATCAATCTTGATGGACGCAATGCTGCCGTCGCATTTGGCGGTGACCTTGACGGCGCCGCCGCCGCTGGTGGCTTCGACGGTGCGCGCCGCGAGCTGCGCCTGCACCTGTTCCATTTGCTGCTGCATTCGCGCAGCCTGTTTCATCAGTTTTCCAATGCTCGACATAATTCTGGGTCTGGGTTCTTGGTTCTGGGCTTTGGGGAAATCAGGTCAGGCGCGGACTTCGATGATCTGGCCCTTGAAAATTTCCAGGGCCTTTTGAATCAACGGGTCGTTCTTGAAATCGTTCTTGTTGAAGGCCACCGGCGCGGTTTTTTCCTTCCCTGGCGCAGGGAGCTTCGCCTTCGCCGGGCTTCGGCGTGGCAGAGGCGGGAGGGGCAGCCCTGGCTGGCTGCGGCAGGCGGACGGTGGGCGCCTCGGCCTTGATGAATTTGATCTGGGTGTTCGCGTGGTCCCAGCTCGGCCAGCTTGGTTTGCAGCAGAGTGTGATTGCGCGCGTTGTCCACCAGACCAAGATGATCCTCAAATTCGGGGTCGAATCCGATGGTCAGGATTCCCTGGGCGAATGAAATCGGGTTGGCGTCCACCAGATAACTCCGCGTGAACGGACTGACGCGGCCCACAGCTTCAATGAGTTTTGTCCACAGCTCGCCCAAGGCGGCGGGCACGGGCGCCGCTGCGGCAGGTGCGGGAGTGCCGCCGCCGTGAGCCGGGGCACTCTTGATTGGTGAACTTTCGACGGTGGTTGCCGGGCTGGTGCGCGAATCTTCCCGCTTGGCGGGCTGGCGGCGGAAACCGGCGCCGCCGGCCCTGCTGTGCCGCCGCCGCGCAACTGGTTGAGTTGTTTCAAGACCGAGTCAAGACTCACCGCACTGCCCGCCTCGATGGCCTTGAGCATCGTGACTTCAATCAGGATTTTCTTTGGACGCGGTGTCGCGAAGACGAAGTTCGGCATCGGTAAGCACCTCCAGAATCCGCGTGAGCGACCCGGTGTTGGCCAGCGGGGATTGTTCCTTGAGCGCCGCGACTTCGGCCTCGGAGACTTCGAGCAGATTCAGATCGCCGCGCGAAACCTGGAAAATGAGCAGGTTGCGGAAATGATTGAGCAGGTCCGCAAGCAACCGCCCGAGGTCCTTGCCGTTTTGCGCCAGTTCGTTCAACAGTCCGAGCGCGGTCTGGATTTCACCGGCGAGCACGGCCCGGCTCAAACCGAGCACCTGGCTCTGGGCGGCCAGTCCGAACATGGACAGCACGTCCGGCTTCCTCGATCTTGTCGCCGCAAAAACTGATGAGCTGGTCGAGCGTGGATTCGGCGTCGCGCATCCCGCCATCCGCGCCGCGCGCGATGGCCAGGAGCGCCGGCTCGTTGATTTTGACCTTTTCCAGCTTCGCGATGTGCGCGAGATGCTTGACGATGAGCGCGCTGGGAATCCGGCGCAGGTCAAATCGCTGGCAGCGCGACAGGATCGTCGGCAGGACCTTCTCCGGATCGGTCGTGGCGAACATGAATTTCACGTGCGCCGGCGGCTCTTCCAGGGTTTTCAGCAGCGCGTTGAACGCCGCCGTCGAGAGCATGTGCACCTCGTCGATGATGTAAACCTTGAACGACGAATTGGCGGGCGCGTATTTGCAGGTCTCGCGGAGCTCGCGGACCTGTTCGACGCCGTTGTTGCTCGCGCCGTCGATTTCCAGCACGTCGAGCGCCCGGCCCTCGGCAATTTCGATGCAGCGCGGGTCCGCGTCGTCAAAATCGACTTTGGGGCCGCCGGTGCAGTTCAGGCATTTGGCAAAAATGCGGGCGATGGTCGTCTTGCCGGTGCCGCGCGGGCCGCAGAACAGATAGGCGTGGGCGATGCGCTTTTGCTCGATGGCATTGGCCAGCGTCTGCGTGACGTGTTCCTGGCCGACAACGTCGGCGAAACGTTGCGGCCGGTATTTCCGGGCAATGACCTGATATGACACGGTGTGAGTGTGAATTAAAAATGAAAAATGAAAAATGAAAAATGGCCGCCGCCGCCGGGCGATCATTTCTAATTTTACATTTTGCATTTTGCATTGAAAAAATGCCAGGGTGACCACGGCAGATACGGAGCAAACTACCGTTGCTGCCTTCCGGCCCTGGCGGGGTTCGTAAGTCCACATTCCATGGGCCCTGGCAGGAGAAACTCTGCCGCAAACTTTCACCGGTGTCGAGACAAAGCCAGAATGATTTCGCGCTGTCGCCGCCCGGGTCTGCTTTCACCACGCTAAAAAAGCAACAATTGGGCGAAGTTTTTGTTTCATACCGCGGTCCTTCGGTCTAAACTCCGGTTGAACATCGGAAAGTGACTGTCCACATGGCGTGGGTCGAACAATTGCAGTCCGCAAACTGGTTTCAAGCAACCGGCTGTGTGTTGGGTGCTTATCTCCTGGGTTGCCTTGCCACCGGCTATTATCTCGTCCGCGCCCGCACGGGCAGGGACATCCGTGAAATCGAGCAGCGGCAGCACCGGCGCGCGCAACGTCGGGCGGGTGCTGGGCAAATCCGGTTTTGGGCTGACGGTGCTGGGCGATTTCGGCAAGGGTGCGCTGGCCGTCTGGGGCGCGTGGGCATGGACCGCACAACCATCACCTCGCCGCGCTGGCCATGCTGGCCGTCGTGGCCGGACACATCTGGCCCGCGCAATTGCAATTTCGCGGCGGCAAAGGCGCGGCCACTTCCCTCGGCGCATTGCTGGTGTTTGATTACCGGATGGCCCTGACCTTCGCCGCGCTGTTTCTGGCCGGCTTTGTCCTGACGCGGAAAAGCGTTCTGCCGGGAATGTTCGCCTTTGCCTGTTTGCCGCTGGCCAGTTTGTGGTTCGATCCCGGATGGTTTGACGGCAACGCTGACCGCCGTTTTGTCGGCCATGATTTTGTTTGCGCACCGGAAAAATTTTGTCGAAGAAATCGCCGTGCTGTCCGCACGGCGCCATGCCGTGCCCAAAACCGGAGTCACCCAAATTATGAACGCATCGCGAACCGCTGGTATTCAAACTGGCGACGGAAGACTGGGAATTCGAGCAGATTCACCGCCTGAACTACCGGACCTTCGTCGAGGAGATCCCGCAGCATCAACCATCCGCCGCACCAGCGGCTCGTGGATAAATTTCACGCCGAGAACATCTATTTGATCTGCCTCAGCAACCAGAAACTCGTCGGGATGCTGGCCGTGCGCGGCCACCGGCCGTTCTCGCTCGACCAGAAACTGCCGCAGCTCGATTCGTATCTGCCGCCGGGACGCACCATCTGCGAAATCCGGCTGCTCGCCATCGAAAAGAAATTCCGCGGCGCCCGCGGCGGCCAGGTGTTGCAGGGCATCCTCGCGCTGCTCTGGCAGCTCGGCGTCGAAAAGGGCTACGACCTGGCGATCATTTCCGGCACGACGCGGCAGGCGAAACTTTACCAGCACCTCGGTTTCGTGCCTTTCGGCCCGCTCGTCGGCAGCGGCGACGCGCAGTTTCAGCCGATGTATGTGACGCTGGAAACCTTCGAGGTCACGGCCCGCGAATTTCTGCGCTCATCGCCCGCGCGCTCGTTCCAGCCCAGCGCGGTGAATTTTCTTCCCGGGCCGGTCGCCGTGCGGCGCGAAGTGCGGCGCGCGTTCGAACAGGCGCCGGAATCCCATCGCGGCAATGATTTCAAAAAGGATTTTCACGCCTCCAAACAGATCCTTTGCGACCTCGTCCACGCCCGAAAGGTGGAGTTGTTCATGGGTTCCGGCACGCTGGCCAACGACGTGGTCGCCGGGCAATTGTCGCTGTTGGGCCGGCCCGGCCTGGTGTTGAGCAATGGCGAATTCGGCGGCCGGCTGGTGGATCAGGCACGGCGGTTCAATTTGAAATTTGACACGTTGGAATTTCCGGAGGACGGACCGCTTGGATCTGGCCGCGGTCGAAAGAAAGCTTTCCGCCAAAACCGCCTGGCTGTGGTGCGTGCATTGCGAAACATCCAGCGGCGTGCTCAATGACCTCGCCGCGCTCCAGGCCCTTTGCGCCGCGCACGGGACCAAACTGTGCCTGGATTGCATCAGCACCATCGGCACCATGCCGGTGGATTTGAGCGGGGTTTATCTGGCATCGGGCTCCAGCGGCAAGGGCTTGCGCGCGTACCCGGGACTGGCCATGGTTTTTTATCATCACGAAGCCGCGCCCGCGCCGGACCGGCTGCCGCGCTATCTTGACCTCGGTTTTTGCGCGCAGCAGGAGGGAATTCCGTTCACGTTTTCGTCCAATTTGCTGCACGCGCTGCATGCCGCCATCCGCCGGGTGGACCTGGAAAAGCGATTTGCCGAAACCGCTGAACTGTCCGCCGGGCTGCGCCAGCGCCTGGTGGAAGCGGGTTTTGCCCTGATCGGTGACGGCGCCCGGACTTCGCCGGCAGTGATCACCATCGCGCTGCCGCCGGAGTTGAATTCGGTCGAGGGTGGGGGAAGCCATGCATGAATCCGGTTATCTGTTGAGTTACAACAGCGGTTATCTGCGCCGGAAAAACTGGATCCAGATCTGCCTGATGGGCGAGTGCCCGCGCGAAAAAGTCGTTCCCGGTCGCCAACGCGCTCAACCGCGTTTGCTCCCGCGAACGGCCCGCTGCCCCGGCCACGCAACTGGTCGACGGTCAATCGCCGCTTTTCATCGGCCAGCCCGCCGCGACCATGCCCTTTGAAGCCGCCAATGAGCGAGTGGACGCTGCGATAACCCATTTTTTGCGCCGCGTCACAGGTGAGCGCCGAACGGAACCCGCCGCCGCAATACATGATGATTTCCGTCTGCGGGTCGGGAAATAGTTTTTCCAGATCGCGTTCCAGAATTCCCTTGCCCAGATGCACCGCTTCGGCGGCGTGGCCGGCCTGCCATTCGTGGTCTTCGCGCACGTCCAGCAGCACCACCTTGGGATTTTGCCGGAGCCAGGCGCGGGCCTGGTCAACGGAGATTTCGCGGACACGCGTCTTGGCGTCGGCCACAATTTTAAGAAAGCCAGGTGAATGGTCCATGCCGGCACATTAGGCCGCGCGCCCGCGCGGTCAAACAAATTTCATTGGCAGCCGGCGCGGGTATTGGTTTGCTCGGCGCGTGTCACAACCAAAAACAATGCCGCCATTGCCGGAAGCCGGCTTCGACGGCGAGAATGAAAAATATGGACATCAAAAAACTCGATGAAGTGCCGTCCTTCATCACCAAGGACGGATCGGAAATCCGCGAATTGCTGGCGCATCGCAATTCTGTCATCCGCCACCAAAGCCTGGCGGAGGCGCGGTTGCCGGCTGGCGCGAGCACGCAGGAACATTATCACGTCCGGACCGAGGAGATTTATTACCTCACCCACGGCGCGGGACGGATCCGCATCGACGGCGAAACCCGTGACGTGAAAGCGGGCGACGCGATCGCCATTCCGCCGGGCTGCAAACACAAACTGTGGAACAACGGCACCGGACCGTTACGTTTGTTATGTTGCTGCGCACCGGCCTACGAGCACAGCGATACGATCATCACCGATAGCGAATCGTAGCCGCCGAGGTAACGAGGCGGATTCCATTTAACGTCTCATTGTGGTTTCGCCTCGTTACCTCGGCGCCTACTGTCGACGGCTCGCCAGTAGTCTCGCCCCACCGAAACCGAAACTGCCGAATCGTGAATTGACCTGCGCACGGCTGCGCGCTTAACTGTCGTCATGAAGAATTTGATCCTGGGGACTTTGTTGGTGATGGTCATGCTGGGGAATGGTTGTGCGGTTTTCCATCATCAGGCGAAGGCGGCAAAACCGGCGCCGGCGGCCGGGGAAACCACGCCGGCGATTGTGACCCCGGACAATTCGCTCACGGCCCGGGTCGTTTCCTACAATTCCGCCGGGCGTTTCGTCGTGCTGAGTTTTCCCGTCGGCCAGATGCCGAAGCCTGGACCAGGGCCTTTTCCTGTATCGCAATGGCATGAAAGTCGGCGAAGTTAAAATCACCGGGCCGCAGCAGGACAATAACATCGTGGCGGATCTGGTCACCGGCGAAGCCCAGGTGGGCGACGACGTGCGCGACCAATGATTCCCTACAGGAGCCGGCGCAAGAAAGCCGCAAACAATCTTTGAATGAGGGAGGATTTTAAGCCTCGTCACAACGGCTCCTGCTGATTTTAATCTTCCTTCTTGTGTGATTTTTCGGTGAAAGACTTCACGGTTTTGGGCAGCCGGTCCTTCTGGTAGGGCGAATGGAGATTGAAATAAATGCCGCACAACGGCAGTTCCCCGTCGCCCTGGCTCAAAATGATCGTCACCTGGTTGTCCAACGCGATGCCGTGACGCAAACCCGCGCCGCGGTTTTCATAGGCCTTGATCGCCTTGGCCATCAGCGAGACCAGCGCCGCCTCGAAATCCTCCGGCGTCTTTTCCAGGCACACGACAAATTTGTCATAGGCTCTTGACGGCGGCGGCAATTTCGCGTTTGAACGATTCAATTGTCATCGATTCAAATTATACCATATTGGGGAAAATGCATTAAAATTCAGTTCGCCTCGGGCCGTGGCCGGGCTTTGGCCCGCGGCCCGAACAATGCCGTGCCGATGCGGACGATCGTCGCGCCTTCTTCAATCGCAATTTCAAAATCGCCGCTCATGCCCATGCTCAAATGAGGCAGGGACGCCCCGAGAATCTGTTCGCACTCCGACTTTCAGCTCCCGCAACCGGCGAAAATGCGGCCGCGCATTTTCCGGTTCCGCCGTCCACGGCGGCACGGTCATCAAACCCTGGATCTCCAGCCGCGGCAGCGCGTTGAGCTCCTTGAGTTCCGCCAGCAACTTTTCCGGCGCGTAGCCGAACTTGCTCGCTTCGCCCGCAACATTCACCTCCAGCATCGACCGGCATCGTCCGCGCCGCCGATTCGGCGCGTTTGCTGATTTCCCGCGCCAGCGACAGGCTGTCCACGCTCTGAATCATCTCAAACAGTTCGACCGCGTCGCGGCACTTGTTCGATTGCAGGTGGCCGATGAAATGCCAGCGCAATTTGCCCGGGCACAGCGGAATTTTTGCCCTGGCCTCCTGCACCTTGTTCTCGCCGAAAAAAATCTGGCCGAGCCGGGCCGCCGCCGCCACGACTTCCGGCGGCTGGCCCTTGGTCACCGCCAGCAGGGTGACGGAATCCGGGTCGCGCCCGGCGCGTTCGCACGCGGCGCGAATCCGTTGTTGGACTTTTTCAAGGTTATCGGCCAGACTCACGCCGCCATCGTAAATCGTAAATCGTAAATCGTAAATTCTTTCCATGAACTATTGGCTGGTGAAATCCGAACCCGAAGCCTACTCGTGGCAGACGCTCGTGCAGGACGGCACGGACCGCGTGGACGGGCGTGCGCAATTATACGGCGCGAAACAACCTGCGTGCGATGAAAACCGGCGACGCCGTTTTCTTCTATCACAGCGGCAGGGAAAAATCCGTCGTGGGTGTCGCGCGCGTGGCCCGGGAATGCTATCCCGATCCGACGGCGGACGAAGGCGACTGGTCGGCGGTGGACCTGATGCCGGTCAAGCCTGTGGCCCGGGCAGTCGCGCTTTCGCAAATCAAATCCGACAAAATCCTTCGGGAGATGAAGCTGGTCAAACAATCGCGTTTGTCCGTGCTGCCGGTCACGCGTGAACAATTCGTGCGCTTGCTCGAACTCGCGGAAACAAAGGTCTGAGCGGAACGTTTGCGAGCATTTCCGCGGATCGGCTGCCGGCGCGCAAGGACAATCGGCGTGCCGGAACCGGCGACGCCACGGCCGCCGGCACGGAGGGACGGGCATCGTGTTCCAGCCAGGCCGCCCAGGGGAAAAGCGCCGCCATCACCAGAAGGCCGATCAAGGCTTGTTCCGCCGGCGACAGAGTAAACACTTGAATGACAGTGCTCGCGGCAATCACCAGCGGCAGATGGAAGGAGAACACGGCCAGGGAATGCCGTCCCAAAAGTGCCAATGGCGCCAGCGGGCGCGCCGGCACGCGCGGATTCCAGGCCAGCAGCAACCCGACCCAGGCCGCAAAGTTGAGCAGCCGCAACGGCCCGAGCGTCCATTTGTCCATCCAGAGGTAACAATCGGGATTGACGGAGAAAAATCCGTGCCGCGCCACCAAACCGGCCAGCACGACGGAGGCGGAGACGGCCGCGACGCCGGAGCGCCATCGGCTGATGAGCAGCGGCCGGCGCAAGGCCGTTTCTCCGCAGGCCAGTCCGCTCACCCAGACCAGTTGCCAGGCAAAAAAGTTGAAGGAGCCCCAACACAAGGGGAGCAGCCGGGAGGGATCGCCGGTGAAATGGGCGCCCAGATTAAATTGCGCCGCCAGCCAGCCAAGGGCCGAAAACACCAGCACGACGCCCCAGCCGCGCCGGCGGGCAATCGCCAGCAACCACGGGGTGGCCACCAGAAAAATGATGTAAAGCGGCAAAATGTCGAACAAGGGAGGTTGGTGGAGCAAAAGCGGTATCAGCGCCAGACCGCCCCAGGGATGGACGAGAAAATCATGAAAATGATTGGCGAGCGGCGTCATCCGGGCGGCGAACAGTCCACGCGATCAGCACCACCGGCACGAGCACGGCCAGATGAATGAAATAGATTTTCCCGGCGCGATGCCAGACCCGGCGGGACATGGCTGACCAATCCGCCTGCCAATAAGTCTTGCCGTAGGCCAAACCGGCCAGGCAGGCGCTGAGGAAAATAAAACCTTCGGCTTCGCTCATGAAACCGAACGGTTCCTGCAGAAAATGTGAAACCGGCGTGGGGACATGCACCCCGGCCATCAAGATCAATAACAGACCTCGAATAGCATCCAAGCCGCATATCGCGCGACCGGGTTGCTGACTTTCATCAGCCTCCTTGTTTAAAACATCAACGGCACTTATCTGAGCACCACACCGACGGCCCGAAGTATTACCAAAAGTATTTAAATAGTCAATATATATTTTTCTACTTCGACCGGAAGGCACTCGGGGATGGCCTTCTTCAGTGCGCTGAGGATCCGGCCAACCTGCCGCGGGCGTGGTGCAATAAGGCGGCATCAGGACGATGACATTTCCCGACCGGCCGGGTGAGCACGCCGTTCCGCGCCATGGCTTCACAGACGCGGATGCCCGCGCGTTCCCGCAAAGCGATACGGCGCGCGTGTCCGCCAGTCCCGGACCAGCTCGATGCCGGCCACCAGACCGGCCTGCCGGATGTCGCCGACCTGGGGCAGGGACCAAAGCGTGCGCAGTTCATCCCGCAACACTTTTTCGAGATTTTGCCGGGCTTGTAGTGACCTCCGAGTCTGCAAAATGTCCAGGCTGGCCAGCGCCGCCGCCGCACTGAGTTGGTTGGCCGTGTAGCTGTGCCCGTGAAAAAACGTTTTGAACTCCCCGTATTCACCCAGGAAGGCAGTCGAACACCTTCTGCGTCGTCAGCGTTGCCGCCATGGGCAGATAGCCGCCGGTCAGGCCCTTGGCCAGACACAGAAAATCCGGCTGCACGCCTTCGTGGTGGGAGGCAAACAAGCGTTTGGAGTCCCGCCTTTAGGCGGTTTTCCATGCCCTTTTTCCGCCTGAAGGCGGGACTCCGAACAGCCTGTGCGGCCAAATCCCGTCATGACTTCATCTGCAATCAACAGCGTGCCGTGGCGGCGGGCAATTTCGGCAACCTGCCGCAGCCAGCCGTCCGGCTGGGGAATCATTCCCGGCGCGCCCTGCATCCGGGGCTCAAAAATGAAGGCCGCGTAGGGGCTTCCCCTTCGTTTCTGCGCCGCAAATTTCTTTTCCACCAGGCCGACGCATTCCCAGTCGCATTTGCGGTAGTCACGGGCATCGGCCCGTTCCGGCTTCGCGCGGTTGAACGGGCATCGGTAACAATACGGCGACATGACCTTGTCCGTCTTGAACAGCAAGCCCGGAATAACTTTTGTGAAACAAATCAATGTGACCGGCCGACACCGCGCCGACGGTGTCGCCATGATACGCGCCTTCGAGCGAAAGAAACTTCGGGGTTTTGACGTGGCCGGAGCGGCGCGCGTGTTCGTAAGCCAGCTTGAGTGCGACTTCGAGCGCGGTCGAGCCGTCGTCGGAATAAAAACTTTCTCCAATCGACGATTGACGAGGTGGCGATTTGTCTTTCGACCGATCTGCCCCGTCACCCCGGCGACCACGCCGGTTGGCCGCCTGCGACCAGTTTCTGAGCCAGCAAGCGTGGCCGGCTCATTGGCCAGGCCCAGGGCCGAGCTGTGCGCGATTTTCCCAAGCTGCCGGCGGATCGCCGCATTGATTTTCGGATGATTGTGGCCGTGCAGATTTGTCCAGATCGAGGAATTCGCGTCGAGATATTCGCGTCCGTGAATGTCACGCAGCACGGCGCCCCGACCGGCGGTGATGACCACCGGCTCGTGCTTCAACCAGTCGCGCATCTGGGTGAACGGATGCCAGATGAATTGATGGTCAAGTTTCGCGAACTTGTTCATCCGCCAGGGTTCGTGTTTTGAATTTTGAGTTGCGCCAGCGCGTCCAACAGTTCTGAAATATCGGCCGGGTATGCGCCGCCGTCAGGGTCACGCGCAAGCGCGCACTGGCCGCGGGCCACCGTCGGATAGCGAATTGCAGGAACAAAAATGCCTCGTAAGCGCAACCCGGTGGAAGCGTCGACCGCTTTGGCCTCGTCGCCGATCAACCCGCTCCGGCAACGCTTCATCGAAGACCTTCAGCTACGCAACCGCTCGCCCAAGACCATCGAGGCTTACGTCTACCACGTGCGCGAGCTGGCACGCTACTTCAAGCAATCCCCAGAGCAACTCGGCGACGACCAGATCCATCGCTATCTCCTCCATCTTCTCCATCACAAACAGGCCTCATGGTCGTCCTACAATCAGGCCGTGGCCGCCCTCCGCTTCTTTTATCGGGTAACCTATCCCAGTGACACGGTGGTCACGCGGCTCCCCTACGGCAAGCGGCCCAAACGCCTGCCGGCGGTCCGCTCACCCCAACAGGTGGCCCTCTTCCTCGATACCGTGCGTGACCGGATCATCCAGATGGTGCTGCGGACCATCTACGCCACCGGGTTGCGGATCAGCGAAGCCTTGCACCTGACCGCCCCTCAGATCGACAGCAGTCGTATGGTGGTGCGGGTGCTGGGCAAGGGTCAGAAGGAACGGCTGGTACCGCTCTCCCCTCAACTCCTGGAAGAACTGCGTGCCTACTGGCGTGAAACGAGGCCGACGCAATGGCTGTTCCCGGGCAAGGATTCCCACCAACCTCTGAACGCGGCGACGGTGCAGAAAGCCTGCCAGCGGGCTTGCCGCGCCGCGGGCTTGCCGCGGATCACTCCCCACACCCTGCGCCACTGCCATGCCACGCATCTCCTGGAAGCGGGAGTCGACACCCGCACGATCCAAGCCTTGCTGGGCCATCATCGCATCGGGACCACGGCTCTGTACACGCACGTCACCTTGGCGGGAGTGCAGCAGGTGGTCAGCCCGCTCGACCGTCTGCCCCCGCCGCAGGGCCCATCGACCAGCCACTAACCTTGGGTCAGGTCGTGCGGCAGTATGGAGCCGAGTTCTTGAAACGTTGGCCCCAGTGCCCCCATGTGCGGCAGACCCTTCGGGACCTGGCGCTCTGCCGCACGCCCGCGCTGGGCGGGCACGTCACCCAGTGCGATCACTGCGGCGAGGTACGATACCACTATCATTCCTGCGGCAACCGAAGCTGTCCTCAGTGCGGTGGGAGCAAGCGGGCAGCCTGGCTGGCCAAATGTCAGGCCGACCTCCTGCCCGTTCCCTACTTCCACGTCGTCTTCACCTTGCCCCACGAGCTCAGTGCGCTGGCCTTGGGCAACCGTGAGCTCTTGTATCGGCTGCTCTTCGACAGCCGCCAAGGAGACTCTTCTGGAGGTGGCGGCCGACCCCAAGCACCTGGGAGCGCGGATCGGGGTGCTGATGGTCTTGCACACGTGGGGGCAGAAGCTGGAACATCATCCTCACGTTCACTGTGTCGTGCCCGGCGGCGGGTTGGCGATCCCCGCCAAGTCCTCGGGAAGCACCGCGACTGTCCCAGACGACCAGGCACCACGCTGGGTGTCCTGCCGGCCCAACTGGTTCTTGTCGGTCCAGGTGCTGGGCGAGGTCTTCCGCGGCAAGTACCTGGCGGCCTTGCGCGCGGCCTACCAAGCCGGCCAACTCCAGTTCGCTGGGAGCACCTTGCCCCTGGCGAGCCCGGCGGCTTGGGCGACCTCGATAAGGGCGTTGTACCAGAAGGACTGGGTGGTCTATGCCAAGGAGCCCTTTGGCGGGCCGGAACAGGTGCTGAAATACTTGACTGGGTACACGCACCGGGTCGCCTTGAGCAATCACCGTCTGGTGAAGCTCGAGGACGGCCGTGTCACGTTCACTCTGGAAGGACTATGCCGACGGCTGCCGGCGCAAGGAGATGACGCTGGACGCGGTGGAATTCGTGCGCCGGTTCGCGCTGCACATCATACCCAAGGGGTTGGTGCGGATTCGGCAGTATGGACTTTTGGCCCACCGAGATCGCGGTGAGCGGTTAGCGTTGTGCCGGTCCCTGCTGGCGGCCGGGGCCGGACCGTCACCGGCACCAGAGACCGACTCGCCGCCGCCGAGTGCCAGTGCCGGATCGACGGACAGCGACCAGTCACCGAGTGGGGCGGGACCAGCGCCGTCTCTGGTCGAGCCCAAGTCGGCAGCGCCATCTCGGATGGGTATCTCCATACTGGTGGTCTTGGTTTCGCTCCTGGTCGCATCGGGGGACACGACCTCGTTCGCCTCATCCCCGGCTGTGCCGCCAGCCGCGGTTCTGGTCGACGATCGCTGCCCGAGTTGTGGCGTGGGTCACCTACAAACGATCTGGCAAGCCGGCCGACCCGGACGGGTAGAACGCCAACGCATTCCCATTCTGGACAGTTCATGACCCGAATGCATCCGAACCCCATCTCCCGGTTCCATCGCCACCCGCTCCGGCTGGGACCGGCCCCTCACGTCACCGCACAGGGCATCGGCGGCGATTGGTCCACCGCGGCCTATCGTCACGATCGGATCAATCCCGGCTGATCCTCATCTTGGCCAGTCGATTCCTTGCCTACATATCTGGTCACCGCTTCAGCTTGCCTTCCCTCGAGCTTGAGTCCAAGCTGGCTGCATCTGCTTGAGGCTGGATACAATTCCCCAAGTCGAGTCCGCGACAGCGAGACTGGCTTCCGACAGGACGTCGCAAACTGGGGAGGCGGCGGCCGGTTTCGTCCAACGGCCCGCTATTCCGCCGCGACGACGGCGTGTGACGTCGCACAGCCCACTGGAGATCGCGGCGGAATACCGGGCTATCGTTGGACTATCTGCAATCTCATCCCTTTTGCAAGAAAGGAGACTCTCGGGTCATGAGTCTGGGTCATCCGTCTTACCCACGGCCGAAAGGCACGGGGAACCATAGCATGGCGGAAAAGCGGGGGTATGTGGAAATCGGTGAAACAGGGCCCCGCAAGACCCGCGTGGCATGGTCAAAGCTAGACTGCTTGAACCCCAATCCCGATCGAGGCTTGAGCTACTCCGTCGTGAGACCGATTGAGCACGACGTCATTGAGTGCCGACCCTTTCCTTTCCGGGGTTACGGCAAACCCGCTCGATGAGATACCGGACGATCCAGCCCGGGCGTAGGGATGAATGGGGGACCTAAACCATGCTCGGACGTGAGATCATGGAGAAATCTAAGATCGCCTACAGGGCGCGAGCCCCAGGGCGACGGAACCCCCATAGTAGTTCGAGTCCGGGAAAGCCGGATACATGGCGAAGGGGGGTAGGTGACCCGATGGCTGGAACGTGGAGGGATGCGAAATGCAAACTGCCGAGACGCTCCTCGCCATCTACGGAGAACGTGGCAGACACGGAAAGCCTCTTGAGGGCGTCTATCGACAACTCTTCAACCCGGAACTCTACCTCCGGGCCTATTACCGCCTCGCCAAGAACGAGGGGGCAATGACCCGAGGTGCAACCGAGGAAACCGTGGACGCGATGTCGATGGAAAAAATCCAAGGGATCATCGAGTTGCTCCGACACGAGCGGTATCGCTGGACCCCGGTCAGGCGCGTACTGATCCCGAAAGGGAACGGCAAGCTCCGACCGCTCGGCATCCCCTCGTGGTCCGATAAATTGCTGCAAGAAGTCATGCGCTCTACTCCTGAACGCATACTACGAACCGCAATTCAGCGACAACTCCCACGGCTTCCGCCCTGAACGCGGTTGCCACACCGCATTACGCGACGTGTACCGCTTTTGGACGGGAACGAAATGGTTCATCGAAGGTGATATCAAAGGATGTTTTGACAACATCGATCATTCGGTCCTGATGTCAATCCTCCGCGAGAAGATCCAAGATGGACGATTCCTGACCCTGGTTGAGGACCTACTCAAAGCCGGATATCTGGAGGAGTGGAAGTACCGACCCACCCTGAGCGGCACGCCGCAAGGGGGAATCATCAGCCCCCTACTCGCCAATATCTATATGGACAGGCTGGACAGGTACGTCGAGGAGATGATCATTCCGAAGCACACCCGGGGAGTCAGACGCAGGAAGACGAAGGAATACCAAAGGGTCAGGAGCAGGATCTACCACATCAAGAAGGGTGGGCGAGGATCATCGGAGGATCTCCCAGCCCTGCACAAACAGATGCGGAACATGGACGTCAGTGATCACTTCGACCCCGACTATCGACGCCTGACCTACATCAGATACGCCGATGACTTCTTGCTCGGCTTCGCCGGTCCGAAGGATGAGGCCGAGGAAATCAAGTCTCAACTAGGAACATTCTTGCATGATCAACTCAAGCTCGAATTGTCCCCGGAAAAGACCCTGATCACGCATGCCGCCACGGAAGAGGCACGCTTCCTCGGATACGGGATCAGAGCGGACGGCCACTTCCGAGCCTGGAAGCACGGGAAGGGCAGGATCTCGCTCCGTATTCCCATCAAGAAACTGGAGGAGAAAGTCACACGATACATGAGGGATGGCAAACCCATCCACCGGGCCGAACTCCTCAATGAGAGCGACTTCGCGATCATCGAGAAATACGGATCGGAGTACCGTGGAATCGTGCAATACTACGCCCACGCCTGCAACCGAAGATGGCTCGGCAAGCTCCACTGGATCATGAGGGGTTCTCTCCTCAAGACCCTTGCAGCGAAGCATAAATCCACCGTGAAGAAGATGGCCCGAAGGTTCGCCGGTAGGGCCATCGCGAAACACGGTGTGATGAAATGCCTGTCGATCATTATCAAAAGGGAAGGACGCGAGCCGCTCTATGCACGATTCGGAGGCATCAGCCTCCGGAGGGAACCCTTCGCGGAGATCCTAGACCGCCCCCTCGACCAAGACCGCACGATACCACGCCGGGAGTTGCTGGATCGACTCCGGGCCGACACGTGTGAACTCTGTGGCTCGAGGCATAAGGTCCAGGTCCACCACATCCGAAAGCTCTCGGACTTGAAGGTCAAGGGTCAGAGGGAGAAACCGACCTGGCTCAAGGTCATGTCGGCGATGAAGCGCAAAACCCTCATCGTCTGCGAGCGATGCCACGTCGCGATCCACGCCGGACGACCGATGAGGACACATGAGGATCAGGAGGAACCCATCGAAGGAGGGAGTCACTGGAGAGCCGGATGATGCGAAAGTGTCAAGTCCGGTTCGGAGGGGGGCGGATGGAAAAGGACGCAGCCGGTTACCCGTCACTGCCGACGCATACGGGCTCACGAACTCCGGCATCAGACGGAACCTCGCCAGCCGCCTACCCTACGAGGAAGAGTCTCGAACTCGGAAACCTTTCATTGAACCCAGCGGGTAACGAATCCCGCCCGGCAGAGCCTGGCCAGCGGCCGGAAGCGAGTCTTGCGTGGTGGGGGGGGGACCCTCCCTGCGAAGCGTAGACAGCCGTCCCAACGCCGTGTGATTGAGCCCCGAAATTGAAATCGTCAGGAGCCCTCGTCGTGGACAATGCGGGGGCCGCGCCAGGCAACTA
>CAWACM010000010.1:0-607888 GCA_963780455.1 uncultured Pseudomonadota bacterium | reverse complement strand
CGCTTCTGACACTTGCGTGGATCGATTGGCGACACTTGCGCCTGCCCGACACGCTCACGCTGCCGCTGCTGCTGGCCGGCCTTGCGGTCAGCTGGCTCGAGGCACCCGAGGACGCGGCGGACCATGCGATCGGCGCGCTGGTCGGTTATTTGGGTTTTCGGCTGCTAGCCTGGGCGTACAGGACCATCCGTGGGCGTGATGGATTGGGCCGGGCGATGCGAAGTACTCGCCGCGGCCGGCGCACTGGCTGCGGGTGGAGGGCGTTGTCGCCGTCATCCTGATTGCCGCGGTCTGCGGCATCGCCTTCGCGCTGGCCGCCGCGGTGCGACGCGGCCGGCTCGATGGCGCCGCGATGATCCCGTTCGGGCCATGCCTTGCTTTCTCGATCGGATCATGCCGGCTCGTATGACCCGACCGGCCAATGGGTGTCCTGGTACGAGTGAATAGGCACGACATTGAGCAATTTCACAGTGAACAGGAAATTAGCCCGCGCCCCCGTGTCATGGCCGGGCGGACGAGGACTGGCTCCGCCACCCACGAGCATGTGCGGCCCGCGATGAGCACGTGTCCGATGCCCAGCCGCTGCACGCCGGTCGCCAAACTGTCACTGGCCGAGGCCCGCCACGAAATTATTGCCCGCGACATGCAAGCAGCGCTGATTTTGCTGCCATCTCGATCGAGGTCACGATGGGGCCGCAAACGCCTTCGATTCTAGCTTCTCGATCGCAGTTACAGCATTATACCTATTTCGATCGATACCCGGCGCCGCCTACGTAAGGTATCGCATATCAGCTGGAGCCGAAACTGCTGTTCCACGGCCACGGACAGCCATGCTCAAATTGCCATTGATCAGATGCAGACAAGAATATTTTATTTCATGGCATTACGGCGCGTGTCATCGGATCACCAAGGTGGAAATCGGTGGTTTCATCAAACCTTAACCGCAGTGATAATGACTACGAAGTAACTCGCAGCAAAATGACAGCCGTCCTGCCGGGCATAGCCGGCAGGACAATGGTTCCGTCGCGCGGTTCACGCGCGGCGCGTATTCATAATCTGGAGAATCACCTTGCAAGAAAAAACCTGGGCAGCGGCCCGGAGACCGTTTCGAACCGCGGTCGCCGCGGCGACGATGCTGTCGGTCGTTACGGGACCCGTCCTTCCTGCCTTCGCGCAACAAGACCAGGCCGCCAGCCTGCGCACGGCGACGCCGATCAAGCACGTCATCCTGATCATCGGCGAGAACCGCACCTTCGACCATGTGTTCGCCACCTACACGCCGAAGTCGGGCCAGACGCATCACCAACCTGCTCTCCAAGGGCATCGTGAACGGCCGACGGCACGCCCGGCCCGAACTATGCCAAGTTGGCGCTGCAGTTTCAGGCGACCGATCACACGGCACGTATCAGATGAGCGCCGGCGAGCAAGACGCCGTACACGACGCTGCCGCCGGCGATGACCGACGGCGCGCCGAGCGCAGCTTCCGACGCCAACCCGCCGCCGTTCGCGACGCTCGACCGCGGCTGCCGCCACCGAGACGATGATCAACGACGGGCTGCCGGCGTCACGACGTCAATCTGCTGACCACCGGCGCGACCGGCCAGCCGCCGAATTCGATCGACACGCGCGTCACCAACGCGACGGCGCTGCCCCACGGCCCGTTCCAGATCACCGGCCCGAACATGCCGTACGACTCCTACACCGCGAGCCCGGTGCATCGCTTCTACCAGATGTGGCAGCAGACTCGACTGCAGCGTGACCGCACGCCACCGCCGACAACCCCTCGCGGCTGCCGTCAACGACCTCTTCCCGTGGGTCGAGGTCACCGTCGGCGCCGGCAGCAACGGCAGCCCGCAGCCGGCCGGCTTCACCGACCAGACGACCGGCGAGGGCTCGGCGTCGATGGGCTTCTACAACATGGCGCAGGGCGACGTGCCGTACTTCAAGCAGCTCGCCGACCCTACACGATCAGCGACAACTTCCACCAGTCGGTCGAGGGCGGCACCGGCGCCAACCACATCGCGTTCGGCACCGGCGTCGCCGATCTGGTACTCCGACGGCCAGGCGCCACGGCCACGCCGCCGGCCAACCAGATCGAGAATCCCGAACCCCCAGCCGGGCACGAACAACTGGTACGCCCAGGACGGCTACTCGGGCGGCTCCTACAGCAACTGCGCCGACGCACGCAGCCGGGCGTCGGCCAGGTGTCGACGCTACCTGCAGTCGCTGCCGGCCTCCAGCGATCCGAACTGCGAGCCGGGCGCACTACTACCTGCTGAACAACTACAACCCCGGCTACTTCGGCGACGGCACGCTCGACACCGTCGACCGTTCACCATCCCGCCGTCCATCGGTGCCCACCATCGGCGACATGCTGGACGCCGCAAGACATCTCGTGGCGGTACTACGGCGAGGACTGGGACGACTACGTCGACGAACCCGAACAGCGACCCGGGCAGCGTCTACTGCAACATCTGCAATCCGTTCCAGTATGAAACCGACCATCATGGCCAACGCCGCGCAGCGCGCCGCGCACCTGAAGGACACTCCGGACCTCTACACCGACATCGCCAACGGCACGCTGCCGGCGGTCTCGATCGTCAAGCCGGACGGTCTGCTCGACGGCCACCCGGCCTCGTCCAAGCTCGACCTCTTCGAGGCGTTCGCCACGCAAGATCGTCAAGGAAGTGCAGGCCAATCCGAAGCTGTGGGCCGACACCGCGATCTTCATCACCTTCGACGAAGGCGGCGGCTACTACGACTCCGGCTACGTCCAGCCGCTCGACTTCTTCGGCGACGGCACGCGCATCCCGGTGATCATGGTCTCGCCGTACTCCAAGGGCGGCCACGTGTCGCACGTCTACGGCGACCACGTGTCGTTCCTGAAGTTCGTCGAGAAGAACTGGGGCCTGCCGACGGTGTCGCCGATCGAGCCGCGACAACCTGCCGAACCCGGTTACCGCCAGCGGAACCCGTACGTGCCCGATCAACAGCCCGGCGATCGGCGACCTGATGGACATGTTCGACTTCCACGGTCAGTCGCAGGACGACCATGGTAACGACGGCAACAATGGTGACCATGGCAACAATGGTAACGACCATGCCGATCGCGGCAGCCAGCATGGCCATGATCAGGCGTTCAATGATCAAGTATCACATTTCTAAACCCGCCTAACCGGCCGGGGCGTGCAATTGCGCGCCCCGGCTGCCTTTTCCGTTCAGCCAGAATGACGTGATGACACTTAACAAAGCCGATGCGACGACCATCGATCCGGCCGCGATCGACCTGACCGGGCTGGCCGCGTTCGCCGATGCCGGCGGCGCGGTGCGCAGATTGCTCCAGGTGGCGGCGGTGCAGACCGCTGCTTTGCTGCTTCTGCTGGCCGCCGCGATCCCGACGCGCAACCTGCCCGGCCGCTCGCCGGCGCTCGACGCGCTGCTGCACGAAGGGGTCGCGGGCCTGGTTGGCGCCGCTCTGTTGATCTCGATGACCGGTACGCTCGTTTGCCTGCTGATCGCACAAAGCCGCCAGCGTACCTTGAATATCACAGTGCGTTCGGCCGCAAATCTCACAGCGCGTTCGGCTGCGGCGGAACCGGCCACGAATGCGCACCAGCCGCTGAAACCTAAGAAATTTCTAAAGCTATTCCGCTCCGGCGTTGCACGGAGGCCGCCAGTGACCCGCGCGGCCGGCTGGCCGCAGGCCGTCCTGATCCTGGCCGGCATGACTGCCGCGGCCCTGCTGCTGCGGGCGTTCCCACCGCTTCCACCCGATCCCGCGGCCGTGGTTCCGGGTTGGTCCGGCGTTGCCGGGCTGATGCTGCTGCCGGCGTTCCTGTTGTTGGTCTGCGAGCGCCTGATCGCCGCCGACCCACCAGACCGCCTGCCCGAGGCCGTTCGGCTTGCCGCGCTGGTGCGCATCCCTGCCTTCACCCTGCTCCTGCTCGCCGCACTCGCCGGTGCCGCCAGCTTCGGCTTTACCGCCGGACGCTGGCCGGCCGTTCTGCTTGGCGCCCTGCTGATGGCGGTGGCCGCCGAACTCGCCCTGCGAGCCGTCGCGGTGTGGTTCCTGCCGCTGCCGGCGCCTGAAGTGGCGCGCGCGGCAATCGGCAGCCTGCTTGCCGCCCTGCTACAGCCGCAGGCGCTTCGCCCGGCCGAGATGGCACGGCGGATGCGCGCCCAGCTTGGCATCGACATCACACGCAGCTGGGCGGTCAGCTATGTGCGGGCCGCGTTGCCGCCGGTGTTGCTAGGACTGCTGGCGCTCTCTTGGGGACTGACCGGCGTGACCCGCATCGGGATGACCGAGCGCGGCGTGTACGAACGCTTCGGCGCACCCGTTGCGGTGCTGCCGCCTGGCCTGCACCTGCTGCCGCCTTGGCCGTTCGGCCAGGTTCGCCGTGTCGAATACGGCGTGGTGCACGCGGTGCCGGTCGGGGTGGAACCCGGCGGCGTGCAGCCGCCCGTCGATCACTCGACCGCCGATGGACCGTCGCCGCTCAGCGCCAACCGGCTGTGGGACGAACAGCCGGGCACCGACATCTCCTACCTCATCGCCAGCCGTGGCGCCGGGAAAGAAAGCTTCGAGACTGTCAGCGTCGACATCCGCGTGCTCTACCGCATCGGACTCGATGACGAATTCGGCACGCCGCTCGCTGTATGGCCTGGAGTTGCCGGATGCCCTGGTGCGGGCCTTGTCCGACCGGCTGCTCGCGCGATACTTCGCCGACCGTACCCTTCCGCAGGTGCTTGGTGAGCGGCGCGAGCAAGTGGCGGTCGGCCTGCGAAATGCGCTACAGGCGCAGCTCGACGAGCGGCGCAGCGGGGTCGAAGTGGTGGCCGTCGTGGTCGAATTCGATGCACCCGCCGGGTGGCGCGGCTGAGGCTTATCGCGGCGTCCAGACCGCCCAGATCCTCGCCTCGACCCAACGCGCCGAGGAGACCGGGCGGGCATACGGCAGCCTGAGCGTGGCCGCGCGCGACGCCCATGACCTCGGTGACCAGGCGCAGGCCCTGGCAGCCGAACTGGTGGGCGCCGCGCAGTCGGATCGTTCGCAGGCCGATGCCGACACGCTGGCCTATCGCGACGGCGGCCACGCCTTCCTGCTGGAACGCTACTTCAGCGACCTGCGCGCCGCACTGAGCAACGTACTGCTGGAGATTGTCGATAGTCGCCTCGGCCGGTCGGCTGCGTCGATGATCGACCTGCGCCCGCCGGGTGCGGCCGCCGCTCCCGGTGAGGATGCCAGTGCCATGCCGCCATTGCAGCAGAACGGGCTGTACATGGCGCCGCCGGCCGGCGGCCGGTGAAACGAAAATTAGAGAAGAAATTATGAGCACACATGACATCGCCATCGACAAGCCGCATGCAGGCGCCGCTGGAGAGACGACCCGGGGCCATGCCCGGCGTGTGGTGCGGTTCGCCTTCGCGGCGGCGATCCTCGCCGGGGCAGCGGTCGCCTCGGCGCAGGTGATGGTGGCGGCAGGGCAGGCCGTGGTGGTCACCCGATTCGGCGATCCGCTGCGGGTGCTGACCCAGCCGGGCCTCGCCTGGAAGCTGCCCGCGCCGATCGAGAGCACGCTCGACGTCGATCTCCGCCTGCGCACCACCTCCAGCGGGCTGCAGGATGTCGGCACCCGCGATGGCCTGCGCGTCCTGGTGCAGGCCTATCTCGCCTGGCGGTGCCGGCCGACCCGGAGCATATCCGCCAGTTCCTGCGCGCCGTGCGCAACGAGCCGGATGAGGCGGCCCGCCAGTTGCGCAGCTTCGTCGGCTCGGCGCTGGAGATCACCGCGAGCAATTTCGATCTCGCCGACCTGGTCAACACCGATCCGTCCAAGGTGCGCCTCGCCGCGTTCGAGACAGCAGCTCCGGCAGACGCGTCGCGCAGCAGGCGCTCGACGTCTACGGCATCGACATCCGCCAGGTCGGGCGTCGAGCGCCTCACCCTGCCCCCGAGACCCTGGCCGCCACGGTCGCGCGCATGCGGGCGGAACGGGAGACGGTGGCGGCGGAGCGCACCGCCGAGGGCCTGCGCGCCGGCCGCGCGATCCGCTCCGACGCCGACCGCGATGCCCGCGTCTCGTCGCCAAAGCGAAAGCGGATGCGGCGGCGATCGAGGCCAGTCGCGGCAGGAGGCGGCGCGACATCTACGCCAGCAGCCTATGCGCTCGATCCGCAACTCTACACTCTGCTGCGTTCTCTCGACACAGTCGGAGAAGTGGTCGGCCCGCATACCAGGCTGATCCTGCGCACCGACGCGGCGCCGTTCAACGTGTTGGTGCAGGGCCCGCCGGGCGCGGATCCGAAAACGGCACCCAGCCAGCTACCGCCGGCGCCCGCCACAGGCGCGCCCATGCCTCCGCCCGTTGTCGGGCTCCTGGGCGCCGACCGTGTCGGGGCCGAACGATGAATGCCACCCCCCTGAATGGAGATCCGCCGAAAGGGACCCGGCAGGCAGTCGATCCGGCCATGCACGGTCCACTTGCGTCCTCGGTGCGGCTCGGCTTCGTGATGCTGTACGCGGCGGTGCTGTTGCTCGGGGCCGGCTGGGCCTCCAGCAATTTCCGTCAGGTGCCGCCCGACAGCCGGGCGGTGGTGCTGCGCTTCGGGCAGGTAAACCGTGTGCAGGAATCCGGCCTGCTGCTGGCCTGGCCGCGACCGATCGAGCAGGTGCGCCTGCTGCCCGCCGCGGACCGGCAGATCGCATACAAGGTGGTCAACAGAAAACCGGCTTCCAGTCGGACGAAACCGACATGCAGCTGCCCGCCAATGATGACGTGATTCACTTGCAGGGCGACCGCGACCTGAACAACGCCAATTACCTGCTGACTGGCGACGGCAATGTCGTCAGCCTCGACGCCACAGTGTTCTTCACCATCACCGACCCCACCGTGTACCTGCTCGCCGAGGACCATGTGCGGCCGGCTCTCAACCGTCTCTATCTGGCCAGCGCCGTCACCCTCGCCGCGTCGCGCAGTCTGGACGACTTCCTGGTCGCCCGCCCGGATCAGGACAGGGCGTCACCGGTTGGGGCCGTCCCGCCGAAGCATGCGGCGGAGGCGGCACGACCCTGGCGGCACGCCGCGAGGCCTTGCGCGGCGATCTGGTGGCGGCCATCAACCGCCGTCTTCAGGCGTTGCGGCGGTCGGGGATGGATCTCGGCATCTCCGTCGGGCGCGTCGATGTGGTCGCCCTGCTGCCGCCGGTGGCGAAGGCCGCGTTCGACGCGGTGCTGACCGCGACGCAAATCGCCGACCAGGGGGCCGCCGCGGCACGCACCGATGCCGCGCGCATGACCCAGGAGGCAGACCGCGAACACGATCAGCTACTGACCGAGGCGACCGCCGCGGCCGAGGAGCGCCTGCGCACTGCATTCGGCCGATACCGCCCGCATCAACGCACTGGCCGCGCAGGAAACCCCGGCGAATCGCGATGCCCTGCTGACCCATGCCTATCAGACCCAGATCGGGACGATCCTGCAGCATGCCGGGGACGTGACCGCCGTGGATATGCGCGGCGGTCAGCAAGTGGTGTTGCCGGGGACGGCGCCATGAGTTCGGCTTTTCGGTTTGGATCATGGCCGGTCCCAAAGGCTGGCGCTTATGTCGTCACTTATCCTCTCACGCCGGCATCCATGGGATTTGACAAGGCAACCGGCACCACGAGCGCGGAGACGGCACGATGAGCGGCATTTCCATGGAGGCGTCCGAAGCTACCTCGTCAACGCCCCTGCTCAGCCTGGGCGAACGCTGGTCGCTCGGGCTGCGCCTCACTCTCTCGATGATCGCCGCCGGGTTGCTGGTCATCGCGCTGGTCTGGCGCGCGGCGTTTCCGGACGAGCAAGGGGTGGCCGATTTGGTCGCCGGCGGAGCAGCGCTGCTGGTCGCCGTGCCGGTACTCTCCGCCGCCTGGTCCAGCCTGCGAAACCCCAGCCTGCACGGCATCAGCGACCAACTCGTCGCACTGGCGCTCGTCGCCTGCTGGGCGACCGGGGACCTGATCACGGCGGCGGTGCTGCCGATCGTCATGATCGTCGGCCATGTGCTGGAAGAACGCAGCCTGCTGGGCTCGCGGGAGGCGATCGACGCGCTCGGCCGGCTGGTCCAAAGCGTCTCGATGCGGGTCCGCGACAATGGCACGCGCGAAGAGGTGCCGACCCAGACGCTGCGCGTGGGCGATCGCATTGCCTTGCAGGCCGGCGACCGCGTCCCGGTGGATGGGGTCATCCGCGACGGCGCGGCGAGCATCGACACCGCTTCCCTGACGGGCGAGTCTGTGCCGGTGGACATGGCGGAGGGCGATGCCGTGCTGGCCGGCTCGATCAACCTGGACGGTGTGCTGGAGGTGGAAGTAACCCGCATCGGCGGCGAGACGACGCTGGGAAAAATCGTCGCCCTGATGCACGAGGCGGAGGCGGCCAAGCCACCGGTAACGCGGCTTCTCGAAGCCTATGCCGGCCACTACATGCTGCTGATCCTGCTGGTGGCGGCCGGCGTTTGGTTCGCGACCGGCGACACCGCGGCGATGCTGGCCGTCATGGTCGCATCCTGCCCGTGCGCCCTGGTGCTGGCCGCGCCTGCCACCGCCATCGCGGCGATCGTCGTGGCGGCCCGGCACGGCATCCTGATCAAGGGGGCGGCGTTCCTCGAACAGCTTTCCGAAGTCACTTCCCTGGTGCTCGACAAGACCGGCACGGTGACCACCGGTGCGTTGACCCTGGTCGGGATCGATCCGGCGCCAGGGGTTTCCGAGGCGAAGCTGCTGGGCCTGGCAGCCTCCCTCGGAACGGCCAGCACCCATCCGGTCAGCCGGGCCCTGGCCGGGTTGGTGCCGGACGCCGCCCGCCCGGCGCTGGGCGAGGTGCGCGAGGAACGCGGCCTCGGCATGCGGGCGCGGTGTGACGGGATGCGGGTGGCGATGGGACGGCCGGCGCTGCTGGCCACGCTCGGGGCGCAACCGGCGCCGGCGCCGGCACATGACGGTCCGCTGGTCGGCGTGTGCGAGGAGGACCGGTTCCTCGGCTGGTTGCGGCTGGCGGACCAACCGCGGGCCGAGGCGCGGGTGGCGCTCGAGTTGCTGCGCGAACTTGGGCTTCAGCGGCAGGTGCTGCTGACCGGCGATCGGGAGACAGTGGCACAAAAGGTCGGCGCGACGCTCGGGATCGACGATATCTGCGCCGAGGCGCTGCCGGAGCAAAAAATGCAACGCGTGCTGGCCGAGGTGAAGCACGGCTTCCGGCCGATGGTGGTGGGCGATGGGATCAACGACAGCCTGGCGCTGAAAGCTGGAGCGGTCGGGGTCGCGATGGGCGCCCAGGGGACGGATGTGGCGCTGGCCTCGGCGGACCTGGTGTTGATCACCAGCGATCTGCGACGGCTGGCCACCTGCATCCGGCTGAGCCGCCGTTGCCGCCAGACGATCCATGTCAACGTTGCGGTCGGGCTTGGCTGGACCGTGACGCTGGTGGTACTGGCCGCGTGCGGACTGCTAGGGCCGGAGGGTGCAATCGTCGCGGCGGTGGTGCATAATCTCAGCACATTGGCCGGCATGGCGAACTCAGGGAGACTGCTGTTGTTTGATGAGACGGACGCAGGACGGCGCGCCAAAGGCATGGCGCCAAGCCGGTTCGGGCAGAGTCCGACCATGCCCGCTTATCCGGACGCGCCTTGAAGCCGCTTGGCGCCCTGATGGCCGTGCTGGTGGCTCTCCTGGGATGGGAAAGTCTGCCGGCCTCCGGCGATCCCACCGAGATTACGTCCGCCGTTACGCCCGTGATCGGCGTCGCGCCTCCGGAGGCGCCTGCCCCGGTCGCCGCGTGGACCAACGTGATCCTGGGGAGGCCGCTGTTCGCGCAGGATCGCCGGCCAAAGCTCAGTGCGGCGGCCACGCCGAGCCGATCCGCCGCACCCGAAGAGTTGCCCCGCCTGGCCGGCACGATCCGTTCGAACAACATTCTGATGGCAATCTTCGCCCCGGCCGGGCTCCACTCGGCCGGCGCCGCCGCGGCCAGTCCTGTCGCTGTCAATGCACGCCCCGGCGGCCCAATCCAAGGCGGCACGCCGCCGGAGCGCACGCCCCCCGATGTGCATGAAAAGCCAATCGTCGTCGGCCGTGACGGTATCGTGGCGGGCTGGACAGTCGTGGACATCGTGGATGCTGCGGTCACGCTTGGGCGCGCTGGACGCACCGTGACGCTGCGTCTCAGCTACGCCAACCAGCCGGCCCCCGCACATGCCGCGGCGCCGGAGGCCCTGGTGCTGCTGCATGACAAGCGCACCAACCCTTTCCTGCAGCCATGATTATGGAAGCTTACAGGACCGACGTGCCTTTGACCGGCGCCGGGTGCGTGCCTTGAGCGGCCTGCTTGGTCAAATGCCGGATGGGCGACGCGGACAACTCGTCGCCTTGGCGCTGGCGGCGATCATGCTCCTCGTGCTGTGGACCGTTGTGGGAGCGCCGCTGCTTGGCTGGCATGCCGAACGGACGGAGCAACTGGCCCAGCGACGGCTGATGCTCGCGCATATGGAACAGATGGTCGCCGCGCTGCCGACACTGCGACAGGAAGCCGGCAAGGCCGGGTCACACATGCCACCGGCGACGGCAATGCTCCGCGGCGCGACCGACGCGATCGCCGGCGCCGCGCTGCAGAGCATGGTGCAGGACATGACGGCCGCTGCCGGCGCGACACTCACAAGTTCCGAGGCGCTGCCCGGTGAACAGCAGGGCGGCTTCCGTCGCATCGGGCTGCGCGTGGCGGTGCGCGGCGACTGGCCGGAACTGATCGCACTTCTGCGGGCGGTGGATGAAAGCCCGCTTCGGCTGCTGGTTGCCAACCTGCAACTGCACGCCACCGCCCAGCAGCAGCAAACCGGTCCGGCCCCAATCGAAGCAACCTTCGTCGTGCAGGGGTTTCGGCCAGGAACGGAGAGTTAGCCAGCAGTGACGCCTGGATATCAATCGCCTTGGAGCGGGGTGCTGATGCGGGGTCGCACGGCACCGAACCCACCCCGTAGGCGCTGCAACAGGCAGATGATGCCCGGCCTGGAGCACCTCCATGCGCATGGCTGGGCTCGCAGCCCATCTGTGCTCTGACGGTAGGGGGCGGATGGCCCGGGACACCCCTCGCTCGCGTGCTCGCCCGCCCGGCCACGACTGGAGAGGACCGGCCCGACCAAGCCTGGGTTTCCGACGTCCGCTTATCCTGAATGTTCGCTCGTGCACCCGCTCCGGCACGACGAGCGGAAACCGACGACGGTCCAGCCGTCAACCGACAGCCAGGCAAACTCTCGCCTGGCTGTCGACCGTGACCGCGCAATCGCCTGAATGGGCGGCAGCCCGGCCTGGGCTACCCCTTCAGCACCTCGACCATCGTGCTGCCCAGCGCCGCCGGGCTTTCGGCGACGTGGATGCCGGCGCTGCGCATGGCCTCCATCTTCGCCGCCGCGGTGTCCCGGCCGCCGCTGATCACCGCGCCGGCATGGCCCATGCGCCGGCCCGGCGGCGCGGTCGCGCCGGCGATGAAGCCGACCGTCGGCTTCTTCACCGTGTTGTGCGGCCAGGAAATCGGCCGCCTCGATCTCGCTCTGGCCGCCGATCTCGCCGATCATGATGATCTGCTTCGGTCTCCGGATCGGCCAGGAACATCTCCAGCACCTCGATGAAGTCGGTGCCCTTCACCGGATCGCCGCCGATGCCGACGCAGGTGGTCTGGCCCAGCCCGGCCGCCGTGGTCTGCGCCACCGCCTCATAGGTCAGCGTGCCGGAGCGCGAGACGATGCCGACCGTGCCGCGGCTGTGGATGTGGCCCGGCATGATGCCGATCTTGCACGCGTCCGGCGTGATCACGCCCGGGCAGTTCGGCCCGATCAGGCGCGACTTCGAGCCCGTACAGCGCGCGCTTCACCCGCACCATGTCCAGCACCGGAATGCCCTCGGTGATGCAGACGATCAGCGGGAATTCCGGCGTCGATCGCCTCCAGGATCGCGTCGGCGGCGAACGGCGGCGGCACGTAGATCGCGCTGGCGTCGGCGCCGGTCTTCTCCGCGCGCCTCGGCACACGGTGTCGAACACCGGCAGGTCGAGATGCGTCGTGCCGCCCTTGCCCGGCGTGACGCCGCCGACGACCTTGGTGCCGTAGGCGATCGCCTGCTCGGAATGGAACGTGCCCTGCGCGCCGGTGAAGCCCTGGCGTGATGACCCGCGTCGTCGGCGTTGACGAGGATGGCCATGTCAGGCGGCCTCCTTCACGGCGTTGACGATCTTCTCGGCGGCGTCGGCCAGGTTGTCGGCGGCGATGATCGGCAGGTTCGATTGCGCCAGGATCTCCTTGCCCAGCTCGACGTTGGTGCCTTCCAGCCGCACCACCAGCGGCACCGACAAGCTGCACCTCGCGCGCCGCCGCGACCACGCCCTCGGCGATCACGTCGCAGCGCATGATGCCGCCGAAGATGTTGACCAGGATGCCTTCGACGTTCGGGTCGGACAGGATGATCTTGAACGCCGCGGTCACCCGCTCCTTGGTGGCGCCGCCGCCGACGTCGAGGAAGTTGGCCGGCGACGCGCCGTACAGCTTGATGATGTCCATCGTCGCCATCGCCAGGCCGGCGCCGTTGACCATGCAGCCGATGTTGCCGTCCAGCGCGACGTAGTTCAGGCTCGTACTTGGCGGCCTCCAGCTCCTTCGGGTCCTCCTCCGCCTCGTCGCGCAGCTTTTCCAGTTCCGGATGGCGGAACAGCGCGTTGTCGTCGAAGCTGACCTTGGCATCCAGCGCGACGACCTCGCCGGCGCCGGTGACGACCAGCGGGTTGATCTCGACGATCGCGCAATCGAGCGCTGGTGAAGGCCTGCGTACATCGCCGGCGACGAACTTGCCGAACGCGGCGACCTGCTTGCCGGTCAAGCCCGAGGCCGAAGGCCAGCCGGCGGGCATGGAAGCCGGAAATGCCGGTGGCCGGATCGATCGCCGACGCGCAGGATCTTCTCCGGATGGCTGCGCCGCGACCTCCTCGATCTCCATGCCGCCTTCGGTCGAGGCGACCATGGTGACCCGGCCGGTGGCGCGATCGACCAGCAGCGAAAGATACAGTTCGCGGGCGATGTCGCAGCCGGCCTCGACATAGACCCGGCTGACCGGCCGGCCGTGCGGGCCGGTCTGCTTGGTGACCAGCGTGTGGCCGATCATCGCCTCGGCGGCCGCCCGCACCTCGTCGGGCGAGCGCGCCAGGCGCACGCCGCCCTTGCCGTTCGGATCGTCGGCGAAGCGCCCGGCGCCGCGGCCGCCGGCGTGGATCTGCGACTTCACCACATAGACCGGGCCGGGCAGCTTCGCGGCGGCCGCCTCGGCCTCGTCCGGGGTCCAGGCGACATGGCCGTCCAGCACTGCGACGCCGTAGCGCTTCAGCAGTTCCTTGGCCTGGTATTCGTGGATGTTCATCTCGGCGTCTCAGCCGATCAGCTTTCTCGAGGCCTCGATCAGTTCGCGCACCGCGGCGCAGGATTTGTCGAACGCCGCCTTCTCCGTCGGCGTTCAGCTCGATCTCGACGATCTTCTCCACGCCGCCGGCGCCGATCACCACCGGCACGCCGACATAAAGGTCCTTGATGCCGTATTGGCCGGTCAGCTAGGCGGCGCAGGGCAGCACGCGCTTCTTGTCCTTCAGGTAGGCTTCGGCCATGGCGATCGCGGAGGCGGCCGGCGCGTAGAAGGCGCTGCCGCGTTCCAGCAGCTTGACGATCTCGCCGCCGCCGTTGGCGGTGCGCGTCGACGATGGCGTCGATCTTGTCCTGCGTGGTCCAGCCCATCTTGATCAGGTCCGGCACCGGAATGCCGGCGACGGTGGAGTAGCGGATCAGCGGCACCATGGTGTCGCCGTGGCCGCCGAGCACGAAGGCCGTCACGTCCTCGACCGAGACGCCGAATTCCTGCGCCAGGAACAGACGGAAGCGGGAGCTGTCCAGCACGCCCGCCATGCCGACGACCTCGATTGGCGGGCAGGCCGGACTTCTCCTTCATCACCCAGACCATCGCGTCGAGCGGGTTGGTGATGCAGATGACGAACGCATCGGGGCAGTGGGTCTTGATGCCCTCGGCCACCTGGGCGATGACGCCGGCGTTCTTGCCGATCAGGTCGTCGCGCGACATGCCCGGGCGTGCGCGGGAAGCCGGCGGTGACGATCACCACGTCGGCGCCCTTGATCGCGGCGTAATCGGAGCCGCCGGTCATCAGCGGCGTCGAAGCCCGTCGACCGGGCCGGACTGCATGATGTCGAGCGCCTTGCCGGCGGCGACGCCGCCGAACACGTCGAACAGCACGACGTCGCCCAGTTCCTTCAGGCCGATCAGGTGGGCGAGCGTGCCGCCGATGTTGCCGGCGCCGATCAGGGCGATCTTGTTGCGGGCCATGGGACGAGTCCTTCCGAGGGCGCGATCGGCGGCGCCGGGTGGTATGAAACGGGCCTGCCGAGCCTAGGAGCCGGGAAATGGCTGCCCGGAAGGTGGGGCGTTGCTAGCCCATCGGGCGAAGCCCGGCAAGGCGGTGCGGCGTCGCAAAATGGGGCGAGCTAGCACGCGAAGCGAGGGTCTGCCCGCACCCCGCTAAGGGCCGGCGGCCCTTAGAACCCTGTGATTCAGGGGCCTCGCGAAGAGGGGGCTGCCCAGGCGTTGCAAACGCCTCGGTCGCAGCCTCTTCGCGAGGCCCCTTAAATTCACGGGATCAAAGGGGCCGCCGGCCCCTTTGCGGGTCGGGGCAGACCCTCGCTTCGCGTGCTAGCTCGCCCGGCCTTACTGGCCGCCCGCCACCGGCTGCACGCGGCCGCCGTCGCCGACCTCATCGGGCAGATTGATCGCCACGCGCTGTCCGACCGTCGCGCCCTGTGCCAGCAACGCGTTGATCCCGTCGGTGCTCGCCACCGTCACCGGCTCGCAGATGCACGGTCTGGTCGCTGTCGACGATCGGCGATGAACGTGTGCGTGCCCGCGCACGATCAGCCCGGCGACCGGCACCTCCGGATAGCTGTGGATCGGTATGTGCAGCGTCACATAGGCGAAGCTGCCGGGCACCAGGAAATGGTCGCGGTTGTCGACGTCCAGCTCCACGAACAGCGTGCGGGTGCGCGGGTCCAGCTCGTCGGAGGTGCGGGCGATCCGCGCCTGCACCTTGCGGTCGGAGTTGGCGCCGTCGGCCACGTCGGCCATGTCGCCGACATGCACGAACGGCACGTCGCGCTGTTCCACGTAGACATCGACGCGCAGCCTGCTCTCGTCGGCGATGGTCACGACCGGCTGGTTGCTGGTCTTGTTGGTGGTGGAGTTCTGCACCAGCGCGCCCGGATCGACGAAGCGCGCCGTCACCACGCCGTCGAACGGCGCGCGCAGCTCTGCTCGTAGGATTTCATCGTCGCGAGCTGCGCGACGTTCGCGCCTCGCCATGGTGAAGTCGGTCTCGGCCTGGTCGGCCGCCTGGTGCGACGTCCAGCCACGCGCCACCAGATCGCTGCGCCCGGTCCGCAGTTCGTCTGCTTGTTCTCCAGGTCGCGCAGCGCGGCTTCGTATTGCTGGTCGGTCTCGACCGATGCGACCTCGGTCGCCACCAGCTCGCCGGCCTTCACGTGGTCGCCGCGATCGACCGCGATCGATCGTCACGTAGCCGCTGACCTTGCCGTAGAGCGTCGCGGTCTGATAGGGCCGCGTGTCGCCGAGCAAGCGTGATCAGCCGCTCTTTCGGCCCTGGCGTCACCGTGCACCACCTGCACCCGCGGCCCGCGCGCGACGCCCTCGGCGAGCGCCTCGCGCGAGGCCGAGAGCTGCATGCGCCTTGTCGTCGCCAGCATGCGCGAGCGCCGCAGCGCCGCGCCGCCGACCACGACGATCGCCGACCAGGTACAGCAGGAAGTGGCGCCGAAACGACCACGTCTAGCCATGCGAGGCATCTCCGGTCGTTGTTCGCGCTTCCGCGCCGGCCTCGGCGGCGAAGCGCGCGTCGAGTGTGTGCAGGGTCGGGCGGCTTGCGCCGCAGCAGCGTGTAGAAGATCGGCACGATGAACAGCGTGGCGAGGGTCGCCACGATCAGCCCGCCGATCACGGCGCGGCCGAGCGGCGCGTTCTGCTCGCCGCCTCGCCGAGGCCCAGCGCCATCGGCACCATGCCGATGATCATCGCCAGCGCCGTCATCAGCACCGGCCGCAGCCGGATGCGTGCCGGCCTCGATCGCCGCCGCGAGCGGCGACGATTTCCTCGCGCGCGCGCAGGTCGTTGGCGAAGCTCACCACCAGGATCGAGTTCGACACCGAAATGCCGACCGACATGATCGCGCCCATCAGCGATTCGACGTTGATCGTCGTGCCGGTCAGCGCCAGCATCCAGAGGATGCCCGATCAGCGCGCCGGGCACCGCCATCATGATGATGAACGGATCGACCCAGGACTGGAACAGCACACCAGCAGCGCATAGACCAGCATCACCGCCAGGACCATGCCCAGCGCCAGGCTGCGGAACGACGCCTGCATCACCTCGTTCTGGCCGCGGATGTCGATATGCGTGGTGATCGGCAGGCCCTTGCTGATGTCGTTGATCGCCGCCTGGATGTCGGCGGCGGTCGCAGCCCAGGTCGCGCCCGTCGACGTTGGCGGCGATGTCGAGCTCGCGCTGCACCGTGTAGTGGTTGACCGATTCCAGGCTGGAACGCGGATACACCGTCGCGACGTCGGCCAGCCGCATCACCGGCGCAGCCGGCAGCGCGGCCGGGTCCGCCGCGGCCGGGTCGCGGCGGGCGCGCTGACCGGCGTGCTCAGCAGGTCCGTCGACCGATGTTGATCTTGCTGATCGGCGTCTGCACGGCCACGAAGTAGTTCACGTTGTTCTGCGGGTTGAGGAAGAAGTTCGGCGCCACCAGCACCGAGGACGACAGCGAGGTCAGCATGTTGTTGGCCACGTCGCGCTGCGAGACGCCCAGCTTGGCGGCGCGCAGCCGGTCGACGTCGATCTGCAGCGCCGGATAGTCCAGCACCTGCACCAGATGCGCGATCGGCCACGCCGGGGATCGTCTTCATCGCGCTGCAGCAGCCGCTGCGCCAGCACCGTAGGAGCGGTCGAAGTCCACGTCCTGGATCTGCACGTCGATCGGCGCCGACAGGCCGAAATTCAGCACCTGGCTGACGATGTCGGCGGTCTGGAAATAGAACACGCTGCCGGGGAACTGTCGCGGCAGCTCGGCGCGGATCGCGCGGATGTAGCCGATCGTCGGGTGGTGCCCGGGCTTCAGCGAGATCAGGATCTCGGCGTCCATGTCGCCGACGTTGTCGGTCGGCACGAAGGCCAGGTTGAACGAGGACGGCACGCCGACCATGTCGTTGATGGTGTCCAGTTCGGCGGCCGGAATGATCTTGCGGATCGCGTCCTCCACCTGCAGCACCAGCTTCTCGGTGTCCTCGATGCGGGTGCCGGGCGGGCGCGCGGTAGTGCAGCTTGATCAGGCCGACATCGGCGGTGGGGAAGAAATCGAGCCCGATCGTTCGTGGCCAGCGCCGCCGGTGACCAGCAGCAGTGCCGCGAAGCAGACCAGCACGAAGCGCGCGGTGGCGCAACGTGCCTTCCAGCAGCCAGCCGTAGCCGTCGCGGAATCGGTCGAAGCCGCGCTCGAACAGGCCGAACAAGCCCTTCGGCGCGGCGTGATGCTCGTCGCCGGACGCCAGCAGGAAGCGCGCGAAACTCGGCACCACGGTGAAGCTACAGCACGTAGGACGCCAGCATGCAGAACACGACGGTGGCGGCCAGCGGAATGAACAGATAGCGCGCCACGCCGAACAGCAGCACCACCGGAAAGAACACGATGCAGATCGCCAGCGTGGCCACGGTCAGCGGCTGGATCACCTCGGCCGCGCCGTCCAGGATCGCCACGGTCAGCGGCTTGCCGAGCGACTGGTTGCGGTGGATGTTCTCGATCGTCACGGTGGCGTTGTCGACCAGCAGGCCGATCGCCAGCGCCAGCCCGCCCAGCGTCATCAGGTTGATGGTGTTGCCGGTCAGGAACAGCCCGATGATGCCGGCGAAGATCGACAGCGGGATCGAGGTCGAGACGATCACCGTGTTGCGCCAGCTTCCCAGGAACACCAGGATCAGCAGCGAGACCAGGATCGACGAGATGATCGCCTCGCGGACCACGTTCTCGACCGCGGCGCGCACGAACACCGACTGGTCGAAGTCGAGCTTCAGCTCCAGCCCGTTCGGCGCGGCGGCCTGGATTTCCGGCAGCACGGCGCGCGTCGGCGTCCACCACCGCCAGCGTCGAGGCGTCGGCATGCTTGAGGATCGCCAGATAGACCGCGCGCTTGCCGTTGACATGCACGATGTTGGTCTGCGTGGCGAAGCTGTCGCTGACATGGCCGACGTCGCCGATGCGTGACCGGGCACGCCGTTGAAGCACGCCGATCGGCAGCGCGTTGAACCGGTCCACCGCGACGGGCTGGAATTCAGCGCACGTTGTATTCGCGGTCGCCGATGCGCGCGGTGCCGGCGGGCACGATCACGTTGGAGGCCTGCAGCGCGTTGACCACGTCGGTCGGCGAGAAGCCCTTCGCCGCCAGCAGCGCCGGATCGACATCGACGTTGATCTGCCGCGGCTTGCCGCCGAACGGCCCGGGCGTGGACAGGCCCGGAATGGTGAACAGCTTGATCCGGATGAAGTTCAGGCTGTAGTCGTAGATCTGCTGCTCGGTCAGCGTCTTGCGACGACATCGTCATCTGCACGACCGGCACGTTGGAGGCGTTGAACTGGATCACCGCCGGCGGCTGCATGCCCGGCGGCGCGATGCGCAGGATCGAGTTGTTCGACCGAGGTGATCTGCGCGATGGCGCCGCCGATGTCGGTGCCGGGCTGGAAATAGACCTTCAGGATGCCGATGCCCGGAATCGACTGCGATTCGATGCGGGAGATGCCGTTGACGGTGGTGGAATAGGCGCGCTCGCTGATGAAGACGACGCGGCGTTCCATGTCCTCGGTGGACAGGCCGGGATAGTTCCAAACGACCAGCACCACCGGGATGTCGATGACCGGGAAAATGTCGACGATCATCCGCGTGACCGACAGCACGCCCAACAGGACGATCAGCATCGCGGCGATCGCGGACGTGTAAGGCCGGCGCAGTGCGAGGCGCACCAGACCGATCATTGATTATCCCCCTTTGGACGGCCGATCCGGCGTCACCTGGAAACAGTATTACCGTACAGCAACGGCTTGCCAAGGTCTGGGAAACGTTCCCGCCGGGAACCGGGGCCCCGGCGTGGGTACGAAAACCCGTTGCACCAACAATTTCATTATTCCGCCAGAGGGCAATGACATTTGCCACTCGTCATGTATCGGCGGTCATTGCGGGGAGCAAAGCGGCGAGCCCCCTGAAGGATACACACGCGGCGCGGACCGCGCAGCGTGGGGCCTCCCGCCTGCAAAAGGCCTTACGTCAGATGCGTCAGCCCCAGCCATTCCTCGCTCTGCATCTCATCCAGCCGAGACGCGGTCCGCTCGAACATCTTCGCGTTCTCGCCGCGCCGGTACAGTTGATCCGGCAGCGCATCGGCCGACGCGATCAGCTTCACCCGCTGATCGTACAGCGTATCCATCAGAATGATGAACCGCCGCGCCTGATCGTAATTGTCCGGCGACAGCCGCGGGATCCCATCCAGCACCAGCGTATGAAAATTCGTCGCGATCGCCAGATAGTCCCCTGCCCCCAGCGCGGTGCTGCACAAGCGTGGCAAAATCGAACCGCGCCACGCCCTCGGCCGCCTGCGGCACCACCAGCTTGCGCCCCATCACCGTCAGCGTCACCGGCCGTGCCGCCGAACCGCCGGTCAGCCGCAGAAACGCCTTGTCCAGTTCCCGGCGAGACATCTCATCCGCCGGCACCTGCCAGGTCCGCATCCCACGCATCCGCTCACGCCGGAAATCGCGGCCGCCATCCATCACCAGCACATCCAGCCGCTGCTTGATCAGTGCGATGAACGGCAGGAACGCGTCGCGGCCCGGCTGGCCCTTGAACAAATCGTCCGGCGCGGTGTTGGAGGTCGTCACCACCACCACGCCGCGATCGAACAGCGCCTGAAACAGCCGGCCCAGGATCATCGCGTCGGCGATGTCGTTGACCTGGAACTCATCGAAGCACAGCAGCGCCGCGTCGCGCGCGATCTGATCGGCCAAGCGGCGGGATCGGATCGGAGACATCCGGATGCGCCTTCTTCCAGGCATGGATCCGCGCATGGGAGGTTCTGCATGAAGCGATGGAAATGGATGCGTTGCTTGCGCGCCACCTCGGCGCTGTCGAAGAACAGGTCCATCAGCATGGATTTGCCGCGCCCGACCTCGCCCACGAGATACAAGCCCGGTCGGCACGTATTCCTCGGCGTGGCGCGCGGCGCATCAGGCGCGACCAGCAGACCGCCGCCGGCGGCGGCGACCGGGCTTGGATCGTAGTCGCGCAATCGCTCCCACAGATCCTGCAGATGCCGACGCGCATCTGCCTGCGCCGGGTCGGGCGCCAGCGAGCCGTTGGCGATCATGGCCTGGTAGGCCGGCAGGGGCCGGTCTGGCGACGGGGAGGACGGGATGTATCCATGGCGGGCGGTCGGGGAGATAGCGCGTCCCGGCGCCGAACGCCTAGACTCTCGCAGTCCCATGACCGACAGCAGACCCTGCCACCGCCATTCTCCCGGCCGTGATCGGCCTTGTGACCAGCAGGCCGGCACCTGGCTCGCCGCCGAGTTCGCCCGCCCCGACGGCCCGCGCTTCAGCGACAACGTCACCGCCCCGATCGACACCGAGATCGAACTGTTCCTGCGCGACCGCCTGACCGCGCTGCTGCCCGCCCGATTCGTCGGCGAGGAAGCCGGCGTGCTGGCAGCGCCGAGCCGAACGGCTATTGCTGGGTGGTCGATCCGCATGACGGCACCCGCGCCTTCCTGGAAGGCCGCCGCGGCAGCGCCGTCTCGGTCGCCCTGCTGCGCCACGGCACGCCCGTCCTGGGCGTGGTCTACGCCCCGACCAGCCCCGACCGCGGTCCCGACCTGATCGCCTGGGCCGAGGGCGGCGCGATCACCCGCAACGGCGCACCGGTCGACGATCGACCTGCAGCCGACCGCGACCTGGCCGCAGCCGATGTCGTGTTCCTGAACCACGGCGCCGGCCAGCGCCCGGTCTGGAACAGCACCGCCTGCGCCCCGGCCCGGTTCATGCCGCTGCCCTCCATCGCCTACCGGCTGGCGCGGGTCGCGGTCGGGGACGGCATCGCCACGGTCACCCTGCGGCCGGTCAACGCCCTACGACATCGCCGCCGGCCACGCGCTGCTGACTGGCCGCCGGCGGCGTCCTGGTGGCCGAGGACGGCGTGCCGGTCACCTACGGCGAGGACGGTGACAGCCGCCCCTCCGCCTGCTTCGGCGGCGCCCCCGACGCGGTCGCCACGCTGCGCGCGCGGACATGGCGCGGCAGCCGCGAACCGCGGCGGGAGCCCAAGGTCACGCTGACCTGGCCGCGCGCGCCGGAGGGCCAGCGCTTCGACCGCGCCGCTGGGCTGCATGCTGGGGATGGTGATCGGCGACAGTCTCGGCGTCGCAGGTGGAGTTCCAGCACCGCCGAGACGATCCGCGCCGCCTACCCGAGCGGCGTGCGCGACCTGGGCGTCAGCCCGGTATGGCACACACTGGCGGGCAGCCGACCGACGACTCCGAACTGGGGCTGGCCCTGGCGCGCAGCCTGGTGCGGATGGGCCGTTACGACGCCGGAAGACGCGGCCGCCGCGTACGGGCGCTGGTACGCCAGCGCACCGTTCGACTGCGGCCATACCACGGCTCGCGCATTCGCCCCGGCGGCGTCGGCGGCCGCCGGCAGCAAGGCCCACGCCGCCCGGAACGAGGCCGACCGCGACAGCCAAAGCAACGGTTCGTTGATGCGCATCGCGCCGATCGGCGTCTGGGCAGCCACTCCGGACGAAGCCGCGGCGACCGCCAGCGCGGACTTCCGCGCTGTCGCATCCGCATCCGGTCTGCCGCGCCGCCTGTGCTTCGCTTCGCCGCCGCGATCTCGGCCGCTCTGTCGGGGCGCGAGACCGGCGCGGGATGATCGAAATCGCCCTGCGGATCGCCGACGCGGCCGGCGCCGGAGGCCGCTTCGGTCGGCGCCGCCCTGCGCCAGGCCGCGGCCGGCGTGGCGCCCGGCGGATTTCCAGCACCAGATGGGCTGGGTGCTGATCGCCTTGCAGAACGCGTTTTACCACCTCGCCGCCGGCACCGCGGTAGAGCCGGCGCTGATCGAAACCGTCGGCCAGGGCGGCGACACCGACACCAACGCAGCCATCGCCGGCGCCCTGCTTGGCGCGGCGGACGGACGGGCATCGCTGCCGGTCCGGTGGGTGCTGCCGGTGCTGACCTGCCGTCCCGACCCGGGCTGCACCCGGCGCGGCCCAGACCCGACGAGTACTGGCCGGACGACCTCCTCGACCTGACCGAGGCTTTGCTGCTATACCGCGCGCCGTCATGATCGAACTCGATTACGCCAGGCTGGCCGCCACGCCGGTCGCCACCGATCCGTTCCCGCACGTCGTGGTCCCGGCGTTCGTGCCGCCGGCGAGCCTGGACGCTGGTGCTTGGCGATCTGCCGCCGCTCGGCAAACGCGGCTCCTTTCCGGTCGACTCGGTCAAGCTCGGCCCCGACGCCGCAGGCGCTGATGGCGGCGATGGAAGGCCCCGATGCTGCGCGCCGCGATCGAGCGGCTGTTCGGCCTGGACCTGCGACGATCCCCCACCATGGTGACACTGCGCGGCTGGACCAGCGAGCGCGACGGCCGGATCCATTGCGACTCGCTGGCGAAGCGGGTGACGGTGCTGCTGTACCTGAACCGCGAAACCGATGCGCTGGAGCCGGCAGGAAGGCTGCCTGCGGCTGCTGCGCGGACCCGACGACCTGGAGGACTTCGCCGTCGAAGTGCCCCCGGTGAACGGCACCCTGCTGGTGTTTCCCGAACGGCGCCGACGACCTGGCACGGGCACCGGCAGTTCGTCGGACAGCGCTACAGCGTGCAGCTCAACTACATGACAACCGACCACAAGGCGCGGAGCGAGCTGCGCCGGCACCGGATTTCCGCGTTCGTGAAGCGGCTGACCCGCGCGGCCTGAGGTCGCGCGACGCATTGATCGCGGTAGCCGGCCTTGAGCCGCCATTCCGACTGGCTATCGTTTCACAGCCTGCGCGGATTTGTTTAGCCTATGAATGCCGGCTTTTCACCGATTGAGCCTGCCGCCCACACCGCACAGCGAGCCTTGCCGTGACCATCCCGCTTGCGCACCGCCTTCGGTTTGCCGCGCGCCGCGACGACAGCCGCCTCGACCGCCTGTCGCGCCCAGGCCTGGAACGTCTCCGCATCGTCCAGCAACTCCGGCGGACATCGCCAGTAGGAGCCGATGGTATGCGTTCCATGCTTCGTCTCGTAGCTGAACGGCGCTTCTCCGGCCGCCTCGTACGCCGCCCTGTTTGCGTCGCCGACCTTGAGGAACAGCTCGTCGCGGGCGATCAGGCCAAACATCATCCCGCCGTGGAACAGTCCGACGCCGCCGAACATCGGCCGCGCCGAAACCGAACCGAGCGGCGCGAGCAGTTCGAGCAAATAAGCGGTGAACTTGTCGGGGTCGCGCACAGCACGCAGGTTACACCGGACCGTCCTCTGCCGCCAGCAACCGATGAAAGCGGTAAGGAACGATTTTCCACCTTCGGTTAATTGGAAAAGCATAGCCTCGGTCTAAGTGTTTTCCGGAAGTATTACATCTCACGCAGAGTTGCTGCCCTAACCGGTGTAGATCGGCTTTGATACCTATCCAAGGAGGGTGGGATGCGTAGTCTCTGTATGGCAATGCTCTTGGCGTTACTGTTGATAGCCGTCGCGCCGGCTGCGTACTCCGGGAAGAAACCCCAGTTCTCGACATCTTTCAACTCGCCTTCCCGGTCGAATAGAATGGCATGACCATTTTCGATCGCCGAAGGCTCAGCTGCCGGCGAATGCGAAGGGCAAGATGCCGGCGGTCATCCTGATGCACGGCACTGGCGGCATTCGATACGGCGGCGTATATTACGCGGCCGCACTTAACAAGGCCGGCATGGCAACCCTGGAAGTCGATCAATGGGGTGGCCGAGGCCTTCCCGGCGGCGCGTCCAGCCGCCCCAAGGCACTCGGCGATATGTTGCCCGACATCGCGGGCGCCTACCACCTGCTGGCGGGACGTCCGGACATCGACGCCCAGCACATCGGCCTGATGTGCACGTCCGACAGGGCGGCATCGAGACTTCTGCCGAGGATGACCCGCCACAACAGCGACGCCATCCTCGGTCCGGACACGCACATCAAGGCAGCCGTCGCGATCTACCCCATCTGCTGGCTCTACAATCACGTGCCTGGCGCCGACTTTTCCGACCTCGTCGATTCGCCGGTCCGGATTTTCGGCGGGGAGCGCCGACGACTACGACGGCGGTGTCACCGCCTGCGAGCAATTGTTGCAGGAACTCACCCAAGGACGCGGCGACGTGTCAGTCCGGATCCTTCCGGGCGTTACATAGATTCCGAACAGTTTCGCCGGTGCCTACCAGTTCAACGACCCCGGCGCCAATCGGCGGCAAGGTGGCATCATCCACGTTCGCCCGGACCCCGAGGCACGCCAGCAAGCGCGTGACGACCTCGTCACCTTCTTCACCAATGCGGTCATGACGAACTAATTCGAACGGTTCGGCCGCGGCGACTGCGGATTATGCCGATGGCGACCCAATCGCACACCATATCTATTCTCCATGGCCTCTTTATCGAGAAGCGATTTGCGTGGGCGTCATGGCCAGGATAATGAGTCCCGGACATTGGCATTGCCGCTTGTCCCGAACGAGCCTTCCCTAGCCGCCGAGCAACTTATCCCGCCAATGCCCCCATCCGCCCCGCACGTCCTGGCACCTCTTCGACCCTGACCTGATCCACCGGCTGCGCGGCCGAGCCGCCCTGCTCTCGCCACTCGAAATGGGCCAGGCCGACCAGCAGGCCGGGCAGCTCGGTCACCCCGGGCCCGGAGCTGATGGAGGCGGCCGGCCGCGCCGTGGCCCGCGCCATCCAGCGCCACATCCGGCGCTGCCGCGTGCTGGTGCTGGCTGGCCCGGGCAACAACGGCGGCGACGGCTATATCGCCGCCCGCCTGCTGGCCCAGGAGGGCTGGCCGGTTCGTCTGGCCGCCCTCGCCCCGCCGCGCGCGGTCCGACGCCGCCGGCGCGGCCCGCCTCTGGCGCGGCCCCACGGTCCGTTCACCCCCGAGGAGCGGCCCGCGCCGGACGTCGTGATCGACGCGGTGTTCGGCGCCGGGCTGACCCGGCCGCTGGACGGCTTGGTCGCCGACACCCTGCGGGCCGCCGCCGAATCGTCGCCATCGACGTTCCCTCGCGGCCTCGACGGCGCCACCGGGCGTGCGCTGGGTACGCCCCGCGCCGGCCGAACTGACCGTCACCTTCTTCCGCCTGAAGCCCGGCCACCTGCTGCTGCCCGGCCGCGACCTGTGCGGCGCGGATCGAGCTGGCCGACATCGGCATCCCCGACGCCGTTCTGGACGGCGATCGCGCCAGCACCTTCGCGCAACCTGCCCACGCTGTGGCCGCTGCCCGCGCCTGACCGCCGACGCCCACAAATACACGCCGCGGCCACGTGACCGTCGATCGGCGGCGCCGCAATGACCGGCGCCGCTCGCCTCGCCGCCGAAGCCGCACGACGGGCCGGCGCCGGCATGGTCACCATCGCCGCGCCGCGGCGCCGCCGAGACCTACCGTCCGGCGAACCGGGGCTGTTGGTCAGCGAAGCCGACATCGCCGACCTGCTGCAGGACGACCGGCGCAAAGTCTGGGTCTGCGGCCCCGGTCTCGGTCCGGACGAGGCCGCGGCCTTTTCCCTGCGCTGATCGCCGCCGATCGGACCGTGGTCGGCGACGCCGACGTGTTCTCGGCTTTCGCCGGCCAACCGGACGCATTGCGAGGCGCCGCCGTGCTGACGCCGCACGCCGGCGAGTTCGCGCGCGTCTTCGGCGCCCCGACCCACGATCGGCTGTCCGCCGCGCGGGACGCCGCGGCCCGCACCGGCGCGGTGGTGCTGCTGAAAGGCGCCGACACCATCATCGCCGCGCCGGACGGCAAGGCCGCGATCAATCTCTCCGCCCCGCCCTGGCTGGCGACCGCGGGCGCCGGCGACGTGCTGTCCGGCATCATCGCGCGGCCTGCTGGCGCAAGGCATGGCCGCCTGGGAGGCCGCCGCGGCCGGCGCCTACCTGCATGGCCGGGCGGCGGCGCTCGCCGGGCCCGGCCTCGTGGTCGAAGACCTGCTGCCAGCACTCGTTCGTGCCCTTGCCACGGAAAGCTGACACGACACTTTATCACCAGCCAGGCTATGATTTGCCGCGTCGTCGTTCGAAATGAGGCCTGCATGAGTGAAGCTGTTTCAACGGGATTGTTGGATCGAGCCATCCGGCGGATTACCGATGCCTGGCGCGACATGGCGTCCAGCGTCTCGGGCGACGCGGACGAGACCCTTGAAGCGCAGATGCAGGCCTGCCTGGCCGGGCGTGGCGGCGAGGTCAGTGCGCGAAACCGGGCGGCCAAGCTGGCGCAGACCTATCTGACGCGGACGAAGCCGGCCGGACGGAGTTCCTTCGCACCTTGGCGGGCTTCGATTCAGACCCCGACGCCGTCGCCGATGCCTATGCAAGGTTCAGGCCGCCTCCGACCCGGCCGAGCGCGCCACCGCGAAAGCCGCCCTGCGCCTCGCCCCAAGCTGCTGCCGGCGCAACCGGCTTTGATTGCAACTGGCGCACTGCCGTTACGGTTTGGCGCGGAGGCTCTTGAGGAAGGCGTCACCCGCAGGGCCGGGCTGCGCATTCGCGCGTCGGATGACGCTCAGCGGTCGCTGAATCGTCAGACGTTTGATGGGGAGTACATGTAGTCTGCCGTCATCCAGCTCGTCCGTTACGCTGATGCGCGGCAGCCACGCAATGCCACCGCCATAGATCGCCGCCCGCTTCAGCGCCTCGGTGTTACCGAATTCCATGATGCTACCCGGCTGAACCTCGTTGGCATCCAGTGTTTCGGTGATCAGCTCCCGAGTGCCGGAACCTTTCTCACGCATCAGGAGGGGCAATCCGCTGATGTCGCTTGCGGAGAGGCGCTTCTTCTTCAGCAGTTGATCGGCCGCCGTCACCACCGGCACCAGCTCGTCCTGCTGGAACTGCTCGGCCAGGAGGCCGGTGACATGGACCGGCCCCTCGATGAAGCCGAGCGTGAACCGCATATCGGCGACCCCCTGCGAAACCTGCTCGGTGTTGCCGACGAACATGGTGACATGCACGTCAGGATTGGCGCGGCGAAACATAGCAAGTCGCTGGGGTAAAACGTAGGTACCGACGGTGTTGCTGGCGCCGATGGAGAGAAATCCCAGGCGCGCATCGGCGATTTCCCGCATGGCCGCTTCCGCCGTGCGCGAGATGTCGAAGAGGCGCATGGCGTAGTCACGCAGCACTTCACCGGCATGCGTCATGCGCATGCCGCGAGGCAGACGCTCGAACAGCGAGACCCCCAGGCGATTCTCGAAATCCTTGAGCTCGCGGGACAGCGCGGGCTGTGAGATGTGCAGCCGCTGCGCAGCCGCAGAAATGCTCCCGGTTTCGGCGATGGCGTAGAAGACAGCCAGGTGATGGAGGTTCATATATGCATCTGCTATATGGGTATCGAAATATAATTATATTGGATATATGGGTCGGCGGCGCTCATTCTGGCGTCACTCGAATGGCATGTGTCATGTCGTTCGCTGTGAACGCTTTTGAACGGAGGTTAATCTCATGCGCAGTCTTCCCCTCACGCTTGCCGCTACCGGTCTCCTGCTGCCCATTCTGGCGGGCGCCGCCGCCCCCGAGCCTACCGATTTTTGGAGTACGCCGACCATCACGGGGTACGGCAGGATCCATTACCTTCCCGACGCGGCCTACAAGCCTGTCTCGAGCCAGACGTACCGGATCGTGTTTTCGCTGACGCTGGCGCCAAAGTCGCCAGGCGAGGTCAATCCGTCTCTGGATCACGTGGCGCGCACTGTGAATCTCTATGTCGCAGCGGGGGTTCCTTTGGATCACCTGAAGTTCGTCGCGGTGGCCTCGGGGGCGGCCACGCCGCTGGCTCTGAACGAGCGGCAGTACCGAGCCGCTTACGGCGTGCCCAATCCCGATCTCCCGCTGATCGCCGAGCTCCGCAATGCCGGTGTGGATATCGCGGTTTGCGGCCAGGCCGTGGCTGAACATCACTTCGAATATTCGTGGGTGGATCGACACGTCACGCTGTCGCTGTCCGCGCTGACCACCATCACAACCCTCGAGCACAAGGGCTACGAGCTGATGCAGATGTAGGAGTGAAGACCATGTCTCTCAAACCCACGATCACTGCGGTGGCTCTGGCGCTCGCCGGCATCGTCGGTCTCGCGACCGCCCGGACGACCGCCGCTACCGATCCAAGCCCGCCTTGGCAGCATGGACAGAACGACGATGCCCTAAACCGCGGATTCGAGTTCACCGTGCCGGACGCGGACGATCTCGCTGATTTTCACGGTGACCCCGCTCATCCTGCATTGGCGCTCTACGTCGGAGGCAACTACTTCTTCGCCATGGCGCCATTGGTCAAGACGTTCGAGGCCAAGTACCCGGAGTACAGAGGGCACGTGTACTGGGAAACGATTCCGCCAGGGCTGCTGGTGCGGCAGCTCGAGGCGGGCGGCACGGTAACGGTCGGCAATATGACGTGGACCGTCGAGCCGGATGTCTATCTTGCCGGGCTCAAGGCCGTGCGGAAGCAAATCGACGCGGGCCTGCTACAGGCGCCCGCCGTGCCTTATGCCACCAATACGCTGACCATCATGGTGGCCGCCGGCAATCCTGCGCATATCGAGGGGCTGTCGGATCTGGGCAGATCCGATCTCAGGCTGGCCATGCCGAATCCCAAGTTCGAAGGCATCGCCCGTCAGATCGAGGCGTCTCTGGACAAAGCCGGTGGCAAGTCGCTCGAAGCGGAGGTCTACGAGGCGAAGGTGCGACAGGGCACGACCGAGCTGACGCATATCCATCACCGTCAGACACCGCTGTGGATCATGCAAGGTCGCGTCGACGCGGGCGTGACGTGGCAATCGGAGGCAGTGTTCCAGGAGCAGGCGGGCCACGCCATCAGTCAGGTCGACATTCCGCTGAATCAGAACACGACCGCCATCTATGCCGGCGCGGTCGTCAAGGGGAGCAGGCATGCCCTGGCGGCGCGGCGCTGGCTGGACTTCATCCGATCACGGCAAGGGCTTGCCATTTTCGAGCGCTACGGATTCAAGCCTTACCGCGCACGGTGACCTTCATGAACAAGTCTCTCACGGCCAATGACAGTGCAGGCTTCCAACAGGCATGGCGTTTGGCGGCCATAACTCTTGTAGCCGTCCGATTCGTCCAAGGTTGGATTTACTGGGGTGGCGGCTCGCGCCGCTTCATCTACGCGCCTTCCAAGCTCAATCCCCACGCCAAACACTGGATGGCCTATAAGTTTCAAACTGCGATGCCGGGCGCCCTGTTCGGCATGGGTCACGTGATCTCCTATCTGCTGCATCATTTCGTGTTGCTCTACACTGGCGTCATCGTCTTCAGCGCCGTCGAATTGATCGCAGGCCTCATGTTGATCACGGGCACGTTGACGCGCTTGGCCGCGGTCTGCACGATGGGCCTCGCTTTCACGTTGATGCTGCTATTCGGCTGGCAGGGTGCCACCTGCATCGACGAATGGACCATGGCGGCCGGTAACTTTGCCATGGGTGTAACTCTGCTGCTCGCCGGCGGTGGTGCCTGGTCAGTGGACAGCTGGCTGGCACGTACGCGGCCGCGTGTCGCTGCAGCAGGCTGGTTTCAGTGGATGGGCGGCGCTGCGCCGTTACCAATCAGTGAAGAGGCCTTTGGGAAAGCAGGCGGCGTCCTGCTGGCAGTCACCGTGATCTTCGTCGTCGGAACCTATAGCTACTACCGTGGTTCGGTGGTTACGCCGTTTCATGGCGGCCCGGTAAGCCCGACGGCGCACCACTGGTCGCTCAGTCAGGGGCGGTTGACGCCGCAGGGAGCGGTCACCTTCAAGGCCTACGTAGACGCGGGTACGCCAGAGGCGCGGTCAGACATTGTTCGCGCCACTCTATCGACCGGCAATGGCGTGGTCGAGAAAACCTGGACCGCCGGGCAACTGGCCGAGCTGCCACCTCAGGCTTTCCGCAATGACTACGATTACCAGAAGATCCACGCGGGACCGTTTGGATTGGTCGGTCCGATAGGTTCCATGGCCACGGTGAGCTTGCCCGCCGGCGCGTCCGCTGGGACATTGCCGCTGGGACGCTACATGCTGCAGCTGACATCGGTGAACGGTCGCTCGTGGACGCTTCCTCTTGAGCTTCCGTGAGCGCCCCTTGGCACGAAGCCCGCCATCGAGGGGCTAGTGCCCTGTATCTGAACGGAGCCTACGTCACCGCGACGGGCGACGAGGTTTGGGCGGGGGCTGCTTCGAGCTCTGTAGCTTCTATCCGCTGTGTCTCTCGGCAGTCCCGGCCGGCAGCGGTGTGGCAAAATAGGCCGCATTGCCACGCTTTGCACCAGGCTGGGCGACACTTCCCGGCCAGTCCCCGCGGGCGGGGAGCGGACGTTATTGCAAGCGAGCCGGTGGGCTCGAGGTGCGTCAGAGGGTAGATTCATGAAGAGCCGCTGGTCCGATGAAGATGCGAGCCGATGCGCGGGCGATCTTGCCCTGCGGGTGTATACATCAAGACTGCTTGGGGCCGAGCCGTCGCTCGTTCTGCATGGCGGCGGCAATACCTCCGTCAAGAGCAGCATCCGCAACCTCTTTGGCGAGGAAGAGCGCGTCATCTATGTGAAGGGCAGTGGCTGGGATCTCGAGACGATCGAGCCCGCCGGATTCTCGCCGTGCCGCATGCAACCGCTGCTCGCTCTATCCAAGCTCGAGACTCTCTCTGACCCGCAGATGGCGGCAGAGTTGAGGAAGAGCCTGACCGACGTCAGTGCGCCGTCGCCGTCCGTCGAGGCGATACTCCACGCCATCCTTCCCGCGCGCTTCGTCGATCACACGCACGCGGATTCCATCCTGACGATGACCAATTCCCCGGATGGCGAGCGTCGTGTGCGCGAGCTCTTCGGAGACCGACTCGTCTACATCCCCTACGTAATGCCGGGATTCAAACTCGCACGGTCGTGCGCCGAGCTCTATCCTGCTCAGGTCCGCCGGAGCACGGTCGGAATGCTGTTGCTCAAGCACGGCCTGTTCACGTTCGGCGAGAGCGCGAAAGAGTCCTACGAGCGGATGATCGAGCTGGTGAGCCGGGCTGAAGGCTATCTCTACAAACGGGGTGCCTGGACTCCGGTGTCGGAAGAGCTCCGTCAGGACGCCTCGATCGGGTCGGCTTCCACGACGTTGCGCGCTGATGTGGCGGCTCTGCGCAAGGCTGTTTCGGATGCTGCCGGCTCGCCGATGATCCTCAGCGCCCAAACGGACCCCGAGGCGCTTACATTCGCGACTCGCTCAGACGTCCAGGAGATATCGCAGCAGGGACCTGCAACTCCCGACCACGTCCTTCGTACGAAACGAGTCCCGTTGGTCGGCCGCGATGTGCAGGCGTACGCATGCGCCTATCGAGAGTATTTCCGTGAGCGTGGCGACGCATCGCTCACCATGCTGGACCCCGCACCTCGCGTCGTTCTGGACCCGGAGCTCGGCTTGATCACGATCGGGCGCACTGCCAAGGAAGCGGCCATCGTGGAGGATATCTATCGCCACACGATGCAGATCATCTCCGGAGCCACCGCTCTGGGGGGGTGGGAGGCCCTTCCGGCGCAAGACATCTTCGACGTCGAGTATTGGGATCTCGAGCAGGCCAAGCTTCGCAAGGGTGGTTCGGTGCCGGGGCTGATGGGTGAGGTCGCGGTCGTTACCGGGGCGGCATCCGGGATCGGCAAAGCCTGTGTGGCATCGCTCATGTCCCGTGGCGCCGCCGTGATCGGACTGGATCGCTCTGCGAGCGTGACCTCTCTACACCGTCGCAAGGACTATCTGGGGCTGGCCTGCGACGTCACGAGCGAGCGCGAGATCAGCCGCGCGCTCGAGGAGGGGGTGCGCAGTTTCGGTGGCCTCGACATGCTGATATTGAATGCGGGGATCTTTCCGCCGAGCACGCCGGTGAGCGCTCTCTCGAGCGACACCTGGCGGAAGACCATGAACGTCAATCTCGATGCAAATCTCGTCCTGCTGCGGGAAAGTCACCCCCTGCTCAAGCTCTCTCCACGGGGCGGACGAGTGGTGATCATTGGCTCGAAAAACGTTCCGGCGCCTGGTCCCGGAGCCGCCGCCTATTCGGCCTCCAAAGCCGCGCTGCAGCAACTCGCGCGCGTGGCTGCCCTGGAGTGGGGCGGGGACCGCATCCGCGTGAATACCATCCACCCGAATGCGGTGTTCGATACCGGCCTCTGGACTCCAGAAGTGCTTGCCGCCCGCGCTGCCTCCTACGGCCTGAGTGTCGAGGCGTACAAGACGAATAATGTGCTCAAAGTGGAGGTCACGAGCCGGGACGTCGGCGAATTGGCTGCGGAGCTTTGCGGCCCCACTTTCGCCAAAACGACAGGTGCGCAGATCCCGGTGGATGGGGGCACGGTCAGGGTCATCTAGAACGAGGAGGTACGGCCGGATGTTTCAGCGATGAGGACATCCGGGCCAGCAACACGGTCGGCGCATGCCTTTTCGCATTTTATCAAGACCGACTTCTATGCGGCGGTTCCTGGTCTCGTCTTTCTTGGCGGATGTGACCCAGCATATCCACTCATTGCGCGCTAGTGGCGTTATGCTCGCCCATGCATCGGCGACAATTGCGTCAGACTCGATCGCCTTGCGAAAATCTGCCGGCATCCTGTGCACTGTACCGGAAGCGATCGGTTGTCGAGCCATGGTTTCCGGGAGTCTACAGGCCATTAACCGTTCCGCAAATCCCGCGCCGTAATTGGCGGCAGGCAGAAATTGAGCTACACAAAACGGCCTGGGTTCACGCAAGTCTTTGGGATCACAGTCTTCGGCGCGTTGATGCTCGGGGCCGGCGTCGTTCGGCATCGGGCAGAGGCAGCCGGCGCTGGCGTGCGTGTAGGGTGGGTCGATGGGCCGCGGCTCGCCCATGCAGACAGGGAGCCCGGGAGCTGGCTCACTGACGGCCGTGACCAGGGAGGCACATTTTTCTCCCCGCTCAAGTCAATCAACTCGAGCAACGTGGGGAGGCTCGGCTTTGCGTGGCAATACGACCTCGGTACAAACCGGGGCCAGGAGGCGACGCCGATTGTCGTCGACGGCGTAATGTACACCGCGGGTGAGCGCGGGTTTGTCTACGCCCTGAACGCCATGACCGGCGAGCTGATCTGGCGATTTGATCCTCGCGTGGATCCGCAAGCGATGCGAAATCCGTGTTGTGACCTCGTAAATCGCGGGGTTTCAGGAGTGCTCCCGATGTCACGTGTTCGGCGTCAGCGTGACCCCGGATCTCAGGACCATTCCTCTGGGTCAGACAGGCTTTCTCGAACAGGTCGTGCTCAAGGGCGCGCTGGCCCAGGGCGGAATGGAGAGATTTGACGATCTGCTGAGCGAGGCGGACGTTCAGATGATTCGCGCCTACCTCATCGACCAGGCGTGGCAAGCCTATCGCGAGCAAGAGGGGTCCGCGAAATGACGACTGGACAAGGTGAAAGGCGAAGAACGTCCCCGGTCAGCTCAGCAGCAGTCGGTCGCTAACTCGGAATTGGCTGAAGTCTGCGCACGAACCCGCTTCCCTGATTCTTCTACCCAGAGATCAAAGCACAGCAGATGCATGGTTAGCGGTCTTTCAGCGTCGCTGATAGCCGTGATCTCGTAAAGCACATCAGTGGCGCCGATCGAACCACCACAGCAGTCACAGGCCTGTTCTTCGCCGTAGCCGCCATAGATCCTTTGATTGTCCGCGCGGCTCGGCAGGGTTCCCTCGGCAAGCCGCGTTCGTATGAAGGCACGTCGTTCGGCGTCGTTTGGAACAGACATCATAGGTTCCTCCTGACGAACGAGACATCGGGAGACCCTACGCCCTGGCTCCTGAACAAATACTTAACGCTGGCCCACTAACCTGGGTGCGGGCTCCCGCCAAGTCTCGAAATCCCCATTTCTCATCCCGCACCGCTGAAGGCAGGCGACCAAGGACGCGACGGAAGCTTCTGTGCATGTGGCTTTGGTCGCAGAAGCCAGCATCGTGTGCGGTGTCGCAATAGGTCAGGTCGGTTTCGCGCAGCAGCCGCACGGCGATTTCGACGCGCAGACGCGTGGCGGTCTCCAAGATGCCTTCCCCAATGGCCTCCCTGTATGCTGCTCCCAGCCAGGAGGGGTGCCGATGGAACTCTGTCGCCAGGTCGGTCACCCTGAGTGCGCTATTTTGCCTCAGCCGGCGAATCACTTGATCGACCCAGACCGGACGGGTCCCCGGAGATTGCTCGACAGCGATTGCCAGAAATCCCCGCAACGCCGTCGCGAATCGCTCTTCGTCCATCGGTCTGCCGCAAGAGTGGATCAGCGCACGGATTGCAGCGCCAACGCGGCCTCCGGCCAAATGAGCTACCGGCATGCGAGGGAGACCGGAGAACCGTAGCCAGGCCGGATCGAATTCGATCTCGATCTGCTCGAACCCATCGCTCGAGACCGTGTTCGCGTGACGGGCCCCCGCGCGATAGAGCACGGCGGACGGCCCGCTTACGTACCGGTCTCCGAGTTCAGTCCGATTGGAATACGCGCCGAGCACGAAGAGCGACAGCACGGGCCAGTCATGCGCGTGCTCCGGGACCCGCGAATGGCTGCGGTCGATGGTCCTTGAGACCAAGGCTCCTGTGAATTTGTGCAACAGCATCGAGGTCTTGCCGGTGGGTCAGTGTCCCATTGATAGCCTACTGCCGCGCATCCAGGTGCACAAGGAGCCGTCTCGATCGACCTTGAATCCGTCCAATACGACGGCGCCAGGGCAGGGATACGCTCGAGTCCCATGAGGACAGATCGCGGCTCCATACCATGGAAACGACTGTGTTGGATCTGCAGATAGGTACCGTACGACTGTCAGCGACGCTTCGCCGGGATCTGACGCCGCAATCGTGCGAGTACCTCATGAACATGCTGCCTTATAGCGGCACTGTGATACACGCCCGCTGGAGCGGGGAGGCGCTTTGGTCGCCTCTGGCTGGCAGCTGGCCTGCCGGCCGGCATATTCCGTGCGAACGCGCGACGTCTGAGCCGAAGGTCGGAGATATCCTGCTTTATGCCGGTGATCTGAGCGAGCCGGAACTCCTTATCCCGTACGGCACGACCCGCTTCTGCAGCAAAGCCGGATTGCTCGAAGGCAATCCGGTGCTGACGATCGGCGATGCGCTGTCCGTTCTCCCCGAACTCGGACGTGGTGTGCTGTGGAACGGCGGGATGCCATTTCGCATCGAGAACCGGTGAGCGCAGTCCGTCGTGTAGCCTATATCTGCGCGGTCGCATTGGCTGGCTGCATTCTGGCCGCGGGGATCGGAGCCGCATACAACACCCTGAGTCTTCGCCATTTCCGTCGGCTCGCGGGAGTACCCGGCCGACTCTATGACGTGGGCGGGTATTCGATGCACGTTTACTGCACCGGAACGGGCTCGCCGGCGATCCTCCTGAGTTCGGGTCTGGGTGATGACTTTACGGAGTGGGCCAAGGTGCAGCCGGTACTCTCGCGGCACACGAAGGTATGCTCTTACGACCGAGCCGGCTTCGGCTGGAGCAAGCCGCGCCCGGGGGCTCACGACGCTGATGCCATCTCCTCGCAACTTCACCAGTTGGTTCAAGCTGCCGGCATCCAGCGTCCCCTGGTGCTGGTCGGGCACTCCATCTCCGGCATTTACCTGCGATCCTATGCCGCGCACTATCCCGGCGACCTGGCGGGGCTCGTGTTCATCGATGGCGCCACTCCGCTCCAGGACGGCCGGATCCCACAGGCTCTGCTCAGGATACAGCAGGACCAACGGCGCGACTTGCCGTGGGAAAAGCTACTCATGATACTGGGATGGTACAGATTGCTCGGCGACTGCGGCTCCATTCCATCGGGCTTCGAAGCCTATAGCGCCTGGATCAAAGCGGATTCCTGCGTGCCGTCGCAAATCGATGCAATTGAGCAGGAACTGGATGCGGAGCAGGCCTCAGGGCAAGAAACCATCCACGCGGGCCCGTTCGGCAGCCTCCCGGTCCTGATCTTCTCGCGTGATCCGAGTGTGCTCGCTCCCAACTGGCCGGCCTCCGTCGCAAAGGCGAACGCCGTCGTGTGGGACCGGATGCAGGAAGAGGCGAAGGCGCTGTCAAGCGAGAGTCGGCGCATCATCGCCAAAGGCAGCGGTCATTACATTCAGGACGACAGACCGGACTTGGTAAACCGGCAGATCGTTTCCCTCGTCGTGATGGTTAGGCATCACCAGTCATTTGCCGGCAATCACTCGACGATCGAAGAGTGAATGGGCCTTGTCACGAAGCAGCGGTGTTTGAGCGCGTCTGAATGACGCGAATGGGCAATTGACGTGCCACCGGTTTCACGAAGCCTCGGCCGTATGCGGCCGTTCGGCAGTTCGTCATGAACTACGTGACCCGTATCGAGCAGTCCGCCGATGCGCCCGACGCCTGGGGATCCTGCCCTGCCTGATGTTCCTCGCGTCCAGGAGCTGGATCGGATATCGCCGTGAGCTACAATCCGTGAATCAGCCACCCGAGGTTGCGGACGATGCGAGTCGTATTTCTGGGCGCGAGGCCTGAAGGTTCGTAGCGTCGTGACCATGATCGAAGACGAGGGCTTTATACCGATCTGCCGGGACCTGGGTCTCGAGGACGCCGTCATTCCTTTGCTGACCATCAGCCGGCGAGGATGTCCGAGGCCGCGGCGCCGGGCGAGGATGTGTGCGCGCTAACACACCGTGGACATAGAGACAGCTTTCATCCTGCTGTTCGTGGTGGCCACGGCCGTTGCCATTGCTGCCCGGCGGGTGGGTTTGCCTTACACCGTGGCATTGGTGTGCGCCGGTCTTGTGCTCGGGGCGCTGCAATGGTTTCCCGCGCCGCATCTGACCAAGAGTCTGCTGTTCGCAGTGTTTCTCCCCGGGCTCATCTTCGAGGCGGCTTTCCACATCGATGTGCGGGAGCTGCGCGAGACCTGGATGACGATCCTCGCGCTCGCGGTACCTGGGGTCGTGGCCTCGACGGCCCTGGTGGCCCTGGCTCTGACACCGGTCGTCGGCCTGCTGCGGTTCGCGCCGGGTTTTGACTTCAGACACGCGCTCGTGTTCGGGGCGTTGATCTCGGCGACCGATCCTGTGGCGGTCGTCGCGCTGTTCCGGACCCTTGGGGCGCCACGGCGGCTGGTGATGCTCCTCGAAGGGGAGAGCCTGCTCAACGACGGCACGGCCATCGTATTCTTCACACTGAGCCTGTCGCTGCTCTCGGGCTCGGCCGTCACCGCGAGCCAGCTCGGGCTGCAATTCGTATTGATCGTCGGCATCGGGGTGGCGATCGGGGCGGCGATCGGCGGCGTGGCCTCCCTGGTGATGCGGCAAATCGACGATCCAATGATCGAGATCACCGTCACCACGATCGCTGCCTACGGGTCGTTCGTCTGCGCCGAGACGCTGCACAGCTCGGGAGTGATCGCTACCCTGGTGGCCGGCGCCCTTTGCGGGAACGTGGGTGCCCGCCGAGCCATGACCGCCTCCGCGCGGGTGGCCTCGGAAACCTTCTGGGAGTACGTGGCTTTCGCCCTCAACTCGATCGTATTCCTGCTGATCGGTTTCGAAGTCCACCTGTCCATGCTGCTCAGGTACTGGCTGCCGATTCTGGTTGCGTACCTGGTAGTGACGCTGGGGCGGGGATTGGTGATCGTGATCGGCCGCGCGCTGCTCGGGCTGACCCGTGAGCGGTTTCCGTGGCGCTGGAGCCTGGTGCTCACCTGGGGCGGTCTGCGCGGGGCGCTGCCGATGGTCCTCGCGCTGAGTCTTCCCGAGGACCTCGCGTACCGCCAGCTCGTCGTCTCGATGACCTTCGGCGTGGCGGTATTCTCGATCCTGGTGCATGGACTGACGATGTCGACGGTGCTGAAGCGGCTCGGGATCGTGCATGAGGCGGCCGCCGCGAACTGACGGCATGCATGTCGTTTTGGAGACGACTACCCAACACGCGGTGCTACTATCGCTTTTGGTGACCGCCGCAATTGGACCCCCTGTGTCCCGACAGTGCGCCGTTCGTGATCGCCTTTGTACATTTGGCAAAATATTTCTTACAGTATAGATGCAATCTGCCGGGCGGCATTTCACAGCGCAGTACCGAGGGGCCTTCGAAACTTGAAGATGGAAAAGCAAGAGCTTCGTGCCGCCACATCTCTGGCGGCGGTGTTCTCCGTGCGGATGCTGGGTTTGTTCATGATCTACCCGGTCTTCGCTGCGTTTGCGCACCAACTCGCGGGCGCGACTGCCTATAAGATCGGACTTGCGCTCGGCATCTATGGCCTCAGCCAGGGGCTGCTGCAGATACCGTTCGGCATGCTCTCTGACCGGTTCGGGCGGAAGGTCATGATCGTCATCGGCCTGCTCGTCTTCGGAATCGGCAGTGCCGTCGCCGCGAGCTCGAGCTCGATCGATGGGGTCATCTGGGGCCGGGCGCTGCAGGGCGCCGGGGCGGTTGGCTCGGTGATCCTCGCGCTGGTGGCCGATCTCACGGCGGAAGAGAGCCGGACGAAGGCGATGGCCCTTGTCGGCATGACCATCGGCGCTTCCTTCCTGGTGGCGATCGTCACCGGACCGGTCGTCGGTAGCTGGATAGGCATCGGCGGTATCTTTTGGCTGATGGTTGCCCTGGCGCTTGTTGGCATCGCTATTACCGCCTTCCTTGTGCCGGCGCCGCGGCGGCGGCGAGTTCACCGCGAGGCGCAGACCGTTCCGGCGCTTTTCGGCTCGACCCTGCGCAACCCGGAGCTGCTGCGCCTCGATTTCGGTATTTTCGCGCTGCACGCCATGCTCACTGCCAGCTTTCTCGTCCTGCCGGAGATGCTGCGCAAGACGCTCGAGGTGAGCAGTCGCGATCAGTGGCTCGTGTACCTGCCTGTCCTGGTGGTCTCGGTCGCCATCATGCTGCCGGCAATCATCGTCGCGGAGCGCTACCGGCGGATGAAGAGCGTCCTCGTCGGCGCAGTGGCAGCGCTTGCGGTGAGTCAGTTCACGCTGGCTGCGGCAGGGCAGGATGCTTACGTCCTTCTCGCGGCGCTGGTTGTATTCTTTGCCGGCTTCAACATCATGGAAGCGAGCCTGCCGTCGCTCGTCACGAAGACCGCGCCGTCTGGCTCGACGGGTACGGCGACGGGCATCTACTCGAGCTCGCAGTTCCTCGGCATTTTCGCGGGCGGTGTCATCGGCGGCTGGGTGCATCAGACCGCCGGCCCGACAGGAGTCTTCTTTCTTGCGGGCGCCGTTGCCCTCGTGTGGCTGCTAATCGCGGTGACAATGCGTCGTCCGAGTCATCTCACGACCCGGGTCGTGCGGGTTGGCCATCGCGCCGCAGTGGATGCGGAACGGCTAGCTGCTCAGCTGCGAGAGGTGCCGGGCGTTGCGGAGGTGTTCGTGGTGGCCGAAGAGGGGCTGGCCTACCTCAAGGTCGACTCGAAGGTCTTCGATCGCTCCGAGGCGGAATCGGTGGCTCGCGCAACATTCGAGCCAGGCTGAGCTGGACTCAAGGCAGTCGACAACTGCCGTGGGTCCAGCCGCGATGCCGTGTCGGCATGATCTCCGCGAGTAGCGCGTAGGCCACGGGCACCATGCCGCCCGCCGAGAGGCCCATCAGGAAGCACATGAAGAGATTCCAGCGGAAGGAGGGCATCGCGCCGCAGATGGAGGTGCCGATGAACGTCACGGCGGCGAGCAGGGATGGTGGCGCGCCGCCCGTACCGATCGGCCAGCGCGCCCCAGAGGAACGAGCCGAGCGTACAGCCGGCGAGCGCGCAGAAGGGCAGGAGTGCCACCTCCGCGCGGCCGATTCCGGATTCGACCTGCATCCCCGGTACGACGAATCCCAGGGTGCTCACCTTCAAGATATCGACGACGAGCGCGACCGTGAGCGCTCCGCCGCAAGACCTGGCGCGCTATGCAAGCCGGCCGGCGCGACGCGGTGTCCGAGCCGCGGGAGTACACGACACCAATGCAGGGGTGCTGCTCGACTATCGATCGCGGCGACGCACGAGCACAACGTGTGCAGACAAGGACTCGCCGCAACACTTGACGCGCTCCCGCGGAATGTAAGAGCGATCCCGAGGTTTCCGGTCTACACTCCTTGCAGCCCAGGTGACTGAGCCCGCCGGCTCTATGCGCATGAACCGATCTGACCCCGCTGGTCTCTTTCGGCTGGATTCGCGGCACGTTATCAACTTTTCGATCGCCGTGCTGTCGGCACTCGTCGTGGCGCTCGCAGTGCGCACAGGCTGGCACTCTCTCCTCAATTTCGAGCAGGCGAAGACCGTTCAGGTGGCATATGCCGCCGCGAGCGACTTCGTCGCGGTCGCCGGCGATCGGGAGCTCGAAAGGACCTACGGCAGTGCGCTGCTCGGTGGGATCCGGGGCGCGGCAGGTTTGCGTGCGAAGGTAGCCCTTGTGCGCAGCCAGGGCGACCAGGCCTGGCAACGTGCCATGCGCCGCGCCCGCCTGCTCGCGCTGTACTCACAAGGTCAGACGGCGCTTCTGGAGCGGGTCGCGCAAGCGGAGAGCTCCGATGCGGCGCTGCACGCCGCACGCGTACGCCTCGATGCCTGTGCCGGTGGTGGAGAATGTGAGCTCGACGCTGCGTCGTGGCAGCACGTCGTCTCTAAGGCGCTTGACGATCTGGACGCGGCGCGGGAAGCAGTCCTTCTCAATCTTGATGCTCAAGGGCAGCCTATCCGGGTTTACGCGTCTCTATGCGGCCCGGCATGGGTTGTCGCGGAGTACGTGCGGCGCCAGCGCAGCATCATGGCGTTCTATCTGAGCGCGCGTACACCGCTTCCGCAGTCCGTGCCTACGGAGCTCGCGGCGGAGCGTGGAGTCACAGATCGCGCGATCGAGGAGCTGCGGGAGTATCGACAGCTTCGCGACGTCGATATTCGCATACGCGTCGCGATCGATGCTGTCGATCACTCTGTCATCGCCGATTTTGAGCCCCTGACCGCGGCGGTCCTGTCTGGCGGACTTCAGCTCGACGGACCCGCCTGGCTTGCGCGCACGCAACCGAGCGTCGTCGCAATAGGCGGACTGTCCGGGGCGATTGACTCGGTGCTGTCGGAGCTTGCCGCTCGAGCGATGCGCGCGAGCCGGAACGACATGTATTTCAACGGACTGCTGATTCTTCTGGCCTGCGCGGCCGCCGCACTGGGTACGACAAAAGTCCGCCAAGCCGCGAATGCGCTATTTCAGCAGAAGGAGCTGGCGGAGGTCACCATCCGCTCGATCGGCGATGCCGTCATCACGACGGATGCTTCGGGACGAGTGGAGTACGTCAATCCTGCCGCGGAGCAGATGACTGGGTGGCGAGACAGCGAGGCTAAGGGTCTGCCGCTCCCACAAGTGTTCAATGTAGTCAACGGCTTCACGCTCGAGCCTCAGGCAAGTCCAATCGAGGCCTGTCTCCGGGAAAATCGAGTCGTTAGCCTCGATAACAATACCGTCCTGATCCGGAGAGACGGCGCACGTCTTTACATCGAAGACTCGGCGGCACCGATCCGCAACCGCGCCGGGCAGCTGATTGGCGGAGTACTGGTCTTTTACGATGCGGCGGAGGTCCATCAAGCCGGACATCTCATTGCTTACCGGGCGACTCACGATCCGCTTTCGGGGCTCATCAATCGCCGCGAATTCGAGCATCGCCTCGCCGCGTTGCTCGCTCCGGGTAGGGATGACGCGAGTCAGCACGCGCTGCTGTATCTCGACCTCGACCAATTCAAGGTGGTCAATGACACCTGTGGTCACCTGGCCGGCGATCAACTGCTGCGCGAGGTAAGCCAGCTCCTGAACGAGCGCAAGCGCGAGAACGACGTGCTCGCGAGGCTCGGCGGCGATGAATTCGGCCTTATTGTCCACAGGTGCACTCTCCAGCAGGCCTGCGAGATCGGGGAGCAATTGCGCGCGGCGATTTCTGAGCATCGATTCGAATGGCAAGGGCTGCAGTTCAACCCACACATCAGCATCGGACTGGTTCCCTTCAGTCTGGACGCTGGGCCACCGGCGGCACTGATGAGTCACGCCGATGCCGCGTGTCACCTCGCCAAGGAGAGGGGCCGAGATCGTTTGCAGGTCTACGACGTAAGCGACCGGGAAATAGCGCGTCATTTCGGGGCGATGCACTGGGTGGCGCGGCTGACCGAGGCACTGGACGAGGACCGCTTCGTGCTGTACTGCCAACCGGTCGTCGCTTCCAACAGGCGCCGGGCGGCACCCCATGCCGAAGTGCTGGTGCGAATGCTGGATACCGATGGAACACTGTGCTTGCCGTCGCAGTTCATCCCGCCAGCCGAGCGGTACGGCCTGATGTCCCGGCTGGACCGCTGGATCGTGCGTCGCGCACTGGCAGCGGTCGCCGAGGCCAACGGGCGAGGCTGGGGCGATCGGATCGGAGTGCTGTCCATCAACCTTTCAGGCGCCACCCTAAGTGATCCCTTGGCGGCGCGGTTCCTGCGCGAGGAGATTTCTCGCTCGGGGGTTGCCCCGCAGGCGCTTTGCTTCGAGATTACAGAGACGGCCGCGGTGTCGAGCCTCGTCGAGACATCGGCATTGATCAACTTGCTGCGGCAGATCGGCTGCACGTTTGCGCTCGATGACTTCGGTCGTGGGATGTCGTCCTTCATGTATTTGAAGGAGCTGCGGGTGGATTATCTCAAGATAGATGGAGAGTTCGTGCGCAACATGGTTGATGATCCTGTCTCGCGCGCGATGGTTCAGGCGATTCACGCACTCGGACAGGCCATGAACATCGCGACCATCGCCGAGTGGGTGGAGACGCCGACACTGCGCCATCTCATCGAGACGCTCGGCATCGACTATATGCAGGGATACGAGCTCGGCAAACCCGAACCGCTTGCGCTCTACCTCGAGCGCCACGGCAGAGCAATGAGCGCGTGACCGCCGCTCCAAGCGGTCTTGGATTATGCAGCCGGTTGGTGCGCGTTACTGCGCCACACGGACTTCTTCCGGGTCCGTCAGTGCCATCTGCGACCGTGGTCCAGACTCGGCGAGCAGGGCCGCACCCCTGATCCGCGCCGCATCGTCGATCGCCACGACGAGCCTCTCACGCTCCCGGAGGGGGCACCGGTTTTTTCTGGAGGAAGCTCCCTGGGGGAAGGGCCGCAATTCCAAAGTAGTTGCTCTGCGCCAGCGCCTCGTAGAGCGGTGGGGTGAAGAAGGCCGAGATGCGCGAGGCGACGAGCGCGGTCGCCATCATCGGGATCACCATGCCGGTGCCGTTGGTCATCTCCATCACAATGACGAAGGATGTGATCGGCGACTGGGTGACCGCGGCGAGGTAGCCCGTCATGCAGAGGGCGATGACGGCCGCCATCGGCGCCCAGGAGAAGGCCGCGTGCACCCACTGCGCCAGGCCCGCGCCGATCGACAGTGAGGGTGAGAAGAGTCCGCCGGGAATCCCGGCCATGTAGGTCACCACCATGGCGCCCCACTTGGTGATGGCATAGCCCTCGGAGAGCGGCGCCGTACCGGTCAGGAGGTGGCGCGCCTGGTCGTAGCCGCTGCCCCAGGTCTCGCCGCGGGTGCCGACACCCAGCGCCGCCACCGCGAGCCCGAGGATGAGCCCATAGATCAAGGGCCTGCGCGCGCGCAGGGCGCAGAGCCAGTCCGGCATCCAGCTGCGCCAGCGCAGCAGCGCCAGGTTGAATGCCGCGCCGAAGAGTCCGCACAAGGCCGCTGACAGGATGACCGGCAGCACGAAGGCGCCGCCCAGGTTCTCCGGCACGTTGATCTGGCCGAAGTAGAGATAGTTGCCCGCGAGCGCGAGCGAGGTCAGGCCGGAAAACACGACGGCGGTGATCATGATGCCGTTGGTGCGGCTCTCGAAGTCCCGCGCCAGCTCCTCGATGGCGAAGATGATGCCGGCGAGCGGCGTGTTGAACGCGGCCGACAGCCCCGCGGCTGCACCGGCCAGCAGGAGCCGCCGCTCGAGCTGCGGATTGCGATGCGGATAGAAGCGTCGGACCTCCGCCATGATCGCCGCGCCGATGTGCACCGTCGGGCCTTCGCGGCCGATGGTCAGGCCTCCGAGCAGCCCGATGAGGGAAATGCCGATCTTGCCGACGATCACGCGAACGCCGAAGAGGCGCCGCATCAGCGTGTCATCTCCGGTGGGCGGCGCATGGAGCGCCGCTATCACCTGCGGGATGCCGCTGCCTTCACTACCCGTGAACCAGCGCTTGGTCAGGAAGAGCGCCAGGACGGTCAGGGCGGGTGTGATGATGAATGCGAGCCAGGCGCGGCCGGCAATCAAGCGCAGGAAAGCATTGGACGCATCCGTGCTCCAGTCGGTGTAGAGGACGGAGACCAGGCCGACGAGCAGGGCTGCGCCCCAGGGCAGTCCCACCTGCAGAAAGAGCCGCCTGGATTGCGCGCCGAGCAGGCGGTGCTTCGCCCGTTCACGGCGTCTCTCCCGCAGGTCTTCTCGCGTGCCTTCCGCTGAGCCGTCTGCTGGTCCCAGATCCTCGCCACTTCCGGATACAGGTTCACGCATCATCAAGAGCGCCTGAGCGCACGCAGAACGTACTCCACCGCTTCCTGAGCCATGCGACGACCGATCCGCGCATGCCCGAAAAGTGCCCGGTAGTAAAAGGGGCCGGTCAGCATGTCGAGGATCAGCTCTATGTCAAAGTCCCCTCGAATCTCGTCTCGAGCCACTGCCCGCGCGAGAGCCTGGCGCATCGACGTGCGGCGGATCGCGAGAACTTCCTTGCGGATCGCCTCGCCCAGCTCCGGGTCATTCGCCATATCCGCGACCAAGCCGGGAAGCGCCTGCCGAAGGGGCCCTCCAAATGCACGCAGCAGCGTCTCGACCACCGCATTGAGATCTCCCCGCAAATCACCAGTATCCGCAGCGGGGGTTGCACCCATTTCGCTGACGACGGAATAAGCCACCAAGTGCCGCTTGCTCGGCCAGCGCCGATAGATGCTGCTGCGGCCTCGTTTGGTTTTCTGGGCAATTGCGGCGATAGTGACTGCGCGATATCCGCCGCTCTTGAGAACATCCAGCACCGCCGTGACGACTTCGGCGTCGATACGGTCATCGCGCGGCCGGCCGAGATGAGGCGTCGGAAGCCGGACAGATTCCAGGAGGTTTGCCGACTTCATTGACGTATTTCTCACCGTTGATCGAGCCTCGCCGCGCGCGCTGCGCCGGAACACGCACGCGCTGCGTACCACCTCACGGGTTGCCGGATTCTGGCTTTACGATACACCAAGTCTCGTTTGCTAGGCTAGCGCCGGTGAACGCTGCTGCGTTCTCGTTTGGTCCTCCGGGCGATCGCGGCCCGAGTCCGAACGGCACACGTACACGCTGTGTATCGCCGCGCAGAATGCCGGATGTCGTCTTTACGAGACATCAGGTCTCGTATATAGTTGAAGCCTAATCTCGACCAAAGACTGGGAGGGCCAAGCCCCGGTGCGGGTGGTCTTGTGCCTCTTAGTCGTCGACTTACCCGCGGTTCGGCGCGATACATCGCTCGAATGTTTCTAACATGCGACTCTTATCCGCGCTTCATCGGGGAACAACTTCGGCGAGGTGCCGGCGGAAAGTGTGCTGGTATGGTACGCGCGCGAAGCTGGATGCCCCGTTGATGGTTGAAGCAATGCGGACCTACTACCCCATAAACGTGTTGAAGGCCGTGGAAGACAACGTGTGGATCGTGGATGGACCGCTGATACGCGTGGCGATGTACGGAATAGGGATACCGTTCCCGACGCGGATGACGATAGTGCGCCTCGGGGACCGCGACCTCTTTGTCCACTCACCGACAGTACTCACCGCGGAGCTGAAGGCGGAAGTCAGAGCGCTCGGTACGCCGCGCTATCTCATCGCGCCCTCGTGGCTCCACTATTGGTGGATTCCGGACTGGAAGCGTGCGTATCCGGACGCCCGCGTATTCGTCGCCGAGGGTGTCCGGAAGCGTGCGAGGAAGCACATCAATTTCGATACGGAGCCGCTCGAGGCAGATGAAGGATACCCGTGGGACGATGGCATCCACACGCTTGCAGCCATAGGCCGCTTTCGCACTGAGGTGATCTTCTTCCACAAGGAATCCCGCACGCTGATTCTTACGGACTTCATTGAGAATTTCGAGCCGCGCATGATTGACTCGCTGTTTGTCCGTTTGCTTATCCGCCTCGGTGGTGTGCGGCACCCGCGAGGTGGCATGCCCCGAGACATGCGTCTCACTTATTCGCGCAAAAAGCTGCGGAGCATCGTTGAAACGATGCTGTCGTGGAATCCCGAGCGAATCATCATTGCGCACGGCAGGTGCTACGAGAAAGACGGTGCGGGAGAGCTGCGACGTGCGTTTCGAGGAGCGGGCAAGCGCAAATAGGCAGTTGAGACTAGATGGGAAGACGGCCGATGCGTGCGACTCTTCGAGCTGAGTCGTAGGGCGGGATTGTCGCGGGCGCAGCGGCTGGATCCACCTGGCTTAAGCGCGATCGGAGCAATGGAGCGGATTCGGCTTTGGAACTTCCTCGGGGTTTCATGATCGCAGGTGGGTGGCGTGAACGATCACGGATATATTCACTCGACTCCGATGATCACTACCTCCAAGCCCCCTACGGGTCGGCGAGAGCTGCCGCTCGTCGCCTTTGCGCTCACCCTTGCCGTTCTCATTGGCGGCGGAGTGCTCGGTTACCACAACGTCCGTCGAATGGTTTCGAACGAGCGACTCGTAGCGCACACCGACAATGCGATCGTGGATCTCGAGGCCGCATACTCAGGAGTCAGAGGTGCCGAAGCGGGGCAGCGAAGCTATCTGTTGACAGGTGATTCGGGCTACCTGCAGCCGTACCACGCGGCAGTCGGAGAGACGCGGTACGAGCTCATGCGCCTCCAAGGCGAGTTCAAGAGCGTGCCGGCCCAACAGCAGCGGCTATCGACGCTGAAGGAGACGATCGGGCGCAAATTGGCCGACTTGAACCGCACCATCGCGATGAACCGGGCGGGCGATCACGCGGGGGCATTGGCAATGGTTGCAGGCAGCCGATGGAAGGGCCTCACGGACCGAGTGCGGGCGCAGGTGACTGCAATACAGAGCGCGGAGTATGCGCTATTGGATCGCCGGGCCCTGCAGTCAGAGCGCAGCTACCGAAGGACGGTCTCCTCGCTGCTCGCAGCGGCAATGATCGGGGTGGCGCTCCTTGCCGTCGTATTCTATCTGAGCCGGCGCAACCTCCTGTTGCAGCGGCGTGCTACTACCCGCATTCGCTCCATCGTCGACAACGTGGTCGACGGGATCGTGACCACTGATGTGCAGGGGACAATCGGGAGCGTGAATCCGGCGGCGGAGCGGCTCTTCGGGTACGAGGCGGAAGAGCTCATCGGACAGAAAGTCAACGTTCTCATGCCCGAGCCCTACGGGAGCAGGCACGATGACTACTTTGCCGAATACCGCCGCACCGGCGAGGCAAAGATCATCGGTGTTGGACGCGAAGTCGAAGGTCGACGCAGAGACGGGAGCACATTCGCGCTCGAGCTCGCCGTGAACGAGTTCGAACTCGGCGCACAGACTCATTTCACGGCCATTCTTCGCGACATTACTGAGCGAAAGCGGCTCGAGCAACAGAACCGTGAAATGATGAACGCGCTGAAGGAAAGCGATCGGCACAAGGACGAGTTTCTCGCCTTGCTCGCACACGAGCTCCGTGGCCCGCTAGCGCCACTACGAAATTGCCTGGAGCTGCTGGAGCTCGGGGGGAGCGACGAAAACCTGCGAGACAAGGTACAGGGAACGATGGAGCGGCAGCTCGCGCAGATGGTCCGGCTGGTCAACGATCTGCTCGATTTGGGGCGCGTGTCTTGTGGCCAGATCGAAGTGCGCAGAGAGTCGGTTGAGCTAGACTCAGTCATGCGGCATGCGGCCGATGCTTGCGCTCCGCTCATGACGGCGGCCGGTCACGTTTTGAGCATGGTTGCGCCGCCGGAGTCCATTTACGTCGACGCAGACCCTGCACGGCTTGCGCAGGTGTTTGGCAATCTTTTGCAGAACGCCTGCAAATACACCGAGCCGGGTGGGCGGATCGAATTCTCGGCGAGCAGGCAAGCAGGGCAGGCGGTCGTACGCGTCAAGGACACGGGGATCGGAATCCCACCCGGCCAGCTCGAAAGCATCTTTGGATTGTTCGTGCAGGTAAACCGCACTTCCGAGCGCGCTCAAGGAGGACTTGGCATCGGATTGGCGCTCGTCAAGCGGCTCATTGAATTACATGGGGGATCCATTGAAGCCTTCAGTGCCGGTCCCGGAGCGGGCAGCGAGTTTGTCGTGCGCCTTCCGCTCAGGCCGTATCTGTCGGTGAGTGGTGATATTCCGCTGGACGCGACCGTGCCGGCTCCGTCCCGCGCTGGATGTGGATGACAGCTCCGAGCTGGGCCGGCAGCGACACTCGGACTGACTGGAGCTACGAATTTCGTATCAGCTCGGCGATGACCCCTGCCAGCTTGTCGAGGATCTGACGAATGCCTTCGACAGCGCCTTCCTGCTCTTCCCTGGTGGCGGTGGGGTCGTTGCGCTTGAAGGTGAGCCGAGTTTGGTTGTTGCCGATTTCTTCGAAGAGAATCTCGTCGATGTTGCCTTCGCGGTCCTCGGGGGGGAAGCCGTAGTGTGACGGGTTGACGCGGTTGCCGTCGGCGTCGGCGAAGTACCAAAGCCAGACGATCTTTTCGAGGGGAACGATTTCAAGGAATTCGCCGCCATTGTAGAAGTCATGGCCGTCGGGCGTGCGCATGCAGTAGGTGAAGCGGCCGCCGACGCGCAGATCGATCCGACAGAGAGGGGAGGTGAAGCCCTTTGGGCCCCACCACCTCGTCACGTATACGGGGTCAGTCCAGGCCTTCCAGACGAGCGCGCGCGGCGCATCGAAAATGCGCGTGATGATCTGAACTTCATTGGCGGCGTTGCCGGGTGTGGCGTGGGCCGGCGCAGCGGGGTTTGGGGTGGCTTGTACGGGCACGGTTTGTCTCCTCGTTTTTCATTTCGTGTAAGACTGCGTCGAGCTTGTCCAGGCTCTCCTCCCAGAGGCGGCGGAAGTCGATCGCCCAGTCGGCGACGGACTTTATGGCAGCGGGACTGAGGGAGCAGACGCTCTCGCGGCCGCGCTTCTGCTTGACGACGATGTGTGCGCGGACGAGGCAGGCCACGTGCTTGGAGATCATCTGCTGGGAGTGATTGAAGGGCTGGGTGAGGGCGTGGATGGTGGCCGGGCCGAGCGTGAGCTTGTGCACCATGGCGCGGCGCGTTGGATCGGACAAGGCCGCGAAAGTTAAGCTGAGGTTATCCACAACCCAACGGTAGTGGATTGACGTCGCGGTGTCAAGGGAGCTTTTGGAGATATGCGCGGGGCCGGGGGTGCGAGGCGCCCAGCGTTGGGCCGGCCTGTGCGGCCGACGGGGCAATCGCGCACGACGGTGCAAACCCTGGACGGCCACTGATGGGGCGCCCGACGCCGGGTGGATCACCGACCAGGTCATTGAGGCGAGCGGCGGTTTCAAGCTCGGGGCGAGACGAGGTAGAGCGCCGCGCCGTGGGCAGGGAGCCGTACGCGAAGCATTCCGGCCTGACCGAGATCGCGGCGGTTCCAGAGGTCCCGGATTGCGTATCGTCGACCTGTGAACGACAGTGATTCCCAGGGGAGGGATACGATCCGTTCTCGGGCGCGCACGTTGAAGACTGCGACATACCAGTCTATGTCAGCCCTTTCGCCCTGAGGCCGGGAGACCCAAACGACCGTGCCGCCGGCCGATAGAGCCTGGTGAGCGCCGGCCGACCGCTGATCGACTGAGATGACCTCCGGGTTGTCGAGCAGCGACATCGTCCAGGGATCGATAGCCGTGAGATTGGCGCCGAGGAAAAGTGGTGAACGTACGATGCACCAGAGCGTCATGTAGGTGCGCTGCTCCGCATGCGTCAGCTGCGAGCGCCGCGGTTTACCCCAGCCTGGGGCTGGGCGCAGGGCACCGAGGGCGAGCATGTCGTCATCGGGCCAGCCCCCGGGTTCGGCGAGCGGCGCCCAGCGCGCAGCGCGCGGAAATTGGTCGCCGACACCCTGAGGATAGGGGTTTGGGCTGTGCCACAGATCCCAGACATCATTGGAGATGCGCCACATGTTGGCATAGCGGCGCAGCTGCGGGAGTTTCTCGATTGGCGCCGGACCCGGTGAGAGGCTGAGGATCATGTCCCGGCCGCTGCCTCGCAGGGAGGTGGAGAGCATGCGGATCTCCGCGGCTGCATACGGATGGTTCGCGATGCAGTCGGCCTTGATGAAGTCGACACCCCAGGAGGCGTAGAGGCGGGCGATGGAGTCGTAGTACGCATGGCCAGCCGGTCGACGGGGGTCTACGCCGTAGTTGTCGGCGTTCCACGGACAAGAGGAATGAATGTCGACTGCCTCTGCGGCAGTATAGCGCGAGGCCTCGATCGGCAGGTTACGGGTCACCGCTTCGCGCGGGATGCCGCGCAGGATGTGAATTCCGAATTTCAGACCGAGCGAGTGCACGTAGTCGGCCAGGGGCTTGAACCCCGCGCCCCCGGCTGCGGATGGGAATCGGTTCGTCGCGGGGACGTAGCGGCCGTAGGAATCGAGCGCCAGCACCGAGGCAGGGGAGTTGCCATTCGGTGTCGGATTGCGAACGAACCACTCCGCGTCGATTACCGCGTAACGCCAGCCATAATGCGCGAGATGCTGGCTCAGCCAGCGTGCGTTGGCGCGAAACTGCGCCTCCGTGATGGTTGTTCCGTAAGCGTCGTAACTGTTCCAGCCCATCGGCGGATGCGCGGCGATCTGCGTGGTTGTGGCGGGTGAGCGTGCAGCGACGGAGGAGCACGCAAGCACGGCGATGAGTGCTGCGGCGGTGCGTTGCACGCATGCCCGGCTCTTCGGAAGCGGCAGAAGACGTGATGAGATGAGAATTCCAGATCTTTGGTGAATACCGATCATAGGTTCCAGGGACGGACCTGCTCGCCGTGTTCTAGTTGCACTTCTCGAAGCACAACGTCCGGCTGAAGAACGGCAACACGTGGTTTTGGAAGCGATACGCCACAGCGCTGGTGTGCGTGCCGTGATAGATCGTGAAGCTGTTGGTGATGCCGTAGCGGTCGAGGATTCCGTGCAGCTTGGCCGCGTCGAATCGCAGGGGGTCCTGATCCCCCACGTCGATGGCAATCGCGCGATACTCGCGCAGGTTGTCAACGTACTGATCGATGGACACCAGCGGCTCGTTCGCCGACCATTTTGCAAGCACGTCGACCTGGGCCGCGCCGTTCTCATAAGGCAGGTCCAGGTACAAGGGCGGCTTTTTCGGGTCGGGCGACCACGCGGCGGCCAGCGCGAGCTGCGGGTGCACGTACCACGGCAGGGAGGCCGAATCGGCGGGTGACTTCAGGGCGCGCACGGCCTTTTCAGTCGCAGCACCCATCGGCTTCATCTTGCTGAACGAGAGGCAGCAGGGGCTCATGATGTAGAGGCTCCCGAAAACGTCGGGGTGCTTCATCCCGATACGCGTGGCGCCATACCCTCCCATGGAATGGCCCACCAGGCCCCGGCTCAGTCGATCGGGAATGGTCCGGTAGTGCGCATCGATGTAGGCGACCAGATCGTGCGCGATGAAACGCTCGAAATCGCCCGTCGTTGCGGAGCTGGAATACATCGAGCCGCCGTAGGCCGTCTTCGAGTCGGGCAGCACGACGATCATCGGGCGGCTGCCCTTGGCGAAGGCGTCTTCGATTGTCTGCGGCACATGGATCTCCTGAGTCCATTGCTGGGCGCCGATGAAGAAGCCGTGGAGCGCATACACGACCGGATAGCGCCGGCTCTTGTCCCGATCGTAGCCGGGCGGCAGCAAAACGATCACATCGCGGTCGGCAGACTCGCCCTCCAGATTTCCCGCGATGGCGGCGCTGTGGACCTTGATGCGCTCGGCGGTGACCGGCTTCGCGCCCGGTACGGGCGGAGGTGATTCGGTCTTCATCTGCGCGTATGCCGCCGGAACGACAGTGATCGCCGCAAGCGTTGACAGCGCTGTCGCCTGCATTGCGAGCAGGAAGGCTCGGGTGAAGGTTTGCTCGCACATTTTCAGGCCTTTCGCTGAGTTAAGTCGGCGGCGGACGTCCGCGGCCAAGGCTCGCCGCCAGCCGCCGGTACTGGCCGATTGTTGTTCTCGCCACAAGTTTCATATGCGCAACGTGACTTTCACCTGCTTGACATGCTAGATCAACTAAGACAATACTAGAAACCATCACGGTAGCGCTACCAGAACTTGTCTAAGTATTGGGAGAGCGTCAAATCGTAAGGGGGACCTTGGCCAGTCGAGCAGCGCCGCATCGCGGCGGGCGCCCGTGCGTGCCTTCAACAACCCGAGTTTCGTGTTCGAGGGGGGATATCAGATGAGCCGTAAGACCTCACGTAATGCCGAGAGAAACGTCTGCAAGAGGCGCATCGACGCCGGAGCGCGGAGTTCCGCGCCTGCCACGATCGCGCTCTCTGGGCTGGCGTTCGGCTCCTTCGCCTTGACCGTGAGCGGAGGGCTGCATGCGCAGAATGCGTCGAGCAATGGCATTAATGATGCCAAACCACCTGAGGCGAGCTCGAAAGCAAAGCCGCAGGCGCGCAGGCGCCTCGGCAACCCCGCAACCCTGCATCTGGCCGCGAGCGCCGGGCTGGCGGCCAACGGAGCGGGACTGGTGGCCCAGGCGGCGGCGCCGGCCGCCGCCGCGCAGAGTGTGCCGGCGCCGACCACCGGCGCCGCGACCCTGCAGGAGATCGTGGTCACAGGTATCCGCGGCTCGTTGGAGAGGGCCCTGCAGATCAAGAAGATGTCCGTGGGTGTGGTCGATGCGATCTCCGCCGAGGACATCGGTCAGTTCCCGGACAGCTCGATCGGCGAGGCGGTCGAGCGTATCCCCGGTGTCTCGGTGTCTCGGGGCAACTCGATGTCGGAGGGCAATAGCACCATCGGCAACGTGACCGGAATCACCGTGCGCGGCTTCGGGCCGCAGTTCAGCGAGACCCTGATCGACGGCCGGCCGATCGCCGGCGGTGGCACCGGCGGCGGTAGCGGCCAGGCCGGCGGCAGCCGCAATATCGACTTCAGCTCGATCGGTGCCAACTTCGTCGGCGAGATCGACGTCGACAAGACGCCGGATTTCAGCCTCTCTTCCGGAGACATCGGCTCGACGGTCAACATCAAGTACCCGAGGCCTTTCGATCATCCGGGCATGCAGGCCAGCGGATTCGCCTCGGAGAGCGATTCTCCCCTGGACGGCGGAGCCAGGCCCGCGTTCGGCGCCCTGTGGAGCGACACGTTCGCCGGCGGCACATTAGGCGTGCTTCTCGACGGCGACTACACCGACCACAACGTCACGGCGCATCACGTATCGGTCGCAGGCTGGGTCGGCACCCACTTCAATTCATGCCAGATGGCCGGCGGTCCGGCCTGCACGTACGACTCCAGCGGCAATTTGACGACGCCCACCAATACGTATCCGAGCTGGTTCGAGCAGGAGTACCAGATCTTCCAGGAGCGTACGGACGAGCGCCGCAAAGACGGCCGGGCAGTGCTGCAGTGGCACCCTGTCGACAGCGTCATGGTAACGTTGGACGACAACTATGCCGACGACCGCATCATCACGCAAAGTGGCGGCTTCTCCAATTGGTTCAACGGCGGCGCGTTCAGCAATATCACGCAGGCCGCCAACGGAACCGTCACGGACTTTACCATAGGGCCGGCGCCGACCGATCTCGATGGTGCGATTGACGCCTCCTATATCAAGACGAATACGTATGGCCTCAACGTCGTCTGGGACATGAGCGACGACTGGTCTGCGGAGGCGGATGCCAGCCAGTCGGTCAATCGGCAGAATCCCAGCGGCCAGTTGAGTGGTGAGGGTCAGGACGTCGGCTACGGTCCTTCGAACGGCGGGGGTAACGATGGCACCTGCAACGCACCGATAAACGAGTGCAACGGTTATACCGGTGGCATCGTGAATAACGGCCCGGGCAATCTGCTGTATCCGAGCGGGTTCGGGCCGAATAACAGCGGGAATGTCGATGATCCCGGGATCATCGGCTCGCACGTCGATATCATCGCGATCAACGAGGCCGAAGATACGGTGAACCAAGCGAAGCTCGATGCGACGTGGCGCCACGACAGCACCAAGCTGAACTTTGGCGCGCAGTTCGTCGGGGACACCCGCACTTCGGAGTCATGGACCACCTTCATCAACGGCAATAACCAGTGGGAGCTCTTTGCCGGTTACGGCCCTGCTTCACACAACAACGGCGGCGTGGCGTTGCCCGCGTCGTTGTTCACCGGCGCTTTCAGCACGGCGAATTTCATTCCAGGCTATGGCGGCAACGGCAATTTGCCGTCAAACATCCCTTGGTACAGTCCCTATCCGGTGACCGCATATGAGGAGAGCCTGGGTGTCGGAGCGGCCAATCCAAACTATGGCCCGACAAACGGCTATACGTATGACGGTACGGTGACGCCGGCGTTCGCTCCTGGCTCGCCCACCGCAATCCGGGAGAAGAGCTACGCGCCGTTCGTGACTGCGGAGCAGAACTTCGATGTTGGCGGGATGACGCTCACGGCGAATGTGGGATTGCGCTATGACAGGACGGACGTCACGACCGGAGGAATCGCGCAGCTGCCAACTAAACTGACCGTGGAACCGTCCGACCACACCGCCTTCATCGACACGCTGACTCCCGCGGAATTCGTCCAGAACTCGAATTCCTACAAGTACTTGTTGCCGAGCCTCGATCTCAATCTCATGGTGCTGCCGGACCTGAAGGTGAGATTCGACGCCTCACGGACCGAGACCAAGCCGCCGCTGAACCTGATCACCCCGACATTGAGTCTCACTGGATTGCGGGTTGGTGCGCTCGCGGCGGCCGGTAACAACCCTGGTCTGCTGCCCTACTTGTCGGACAACTTCGACCTGGGAGCGGAGTGGTATTACGCCAGCAATGACTATCTGTCCATCGATGCGTTCTTCAAGCACGTCTCGCAGTTCCCGGTCAGTGAGACGGTCGAGCAGTCGATCAACGGTGTGATCGACCCGACGACGGGGAAGCTCGCCCAGTGGGCGGACACGACCTACGTCAACGGGCCGACGGCCGGTGTCCGTGGCATCGAAATCGGCTGGCAGCAGATGCTGAAGTGGGGCTTCGGCTTCCAGATCAATGGAACGTACGTCGCCACAAACTCGCCGTATAACCCTTATGCGCTCACGCAGCAGTTCGCGCTGCCGGGAATATCCAATGAGGCCAACTTCATCGGGTTCTACCAACGCAACGGATTCCAGGCGCGGGTAGCTGTCAACTGGACGGGCAGGGAGCTGCTGTTCTTCGGGCAGGACAACGCGGGCGGGACCTTCGGCACGGAGCCGACGTTCCTCAACCCGACGACGGAGGTGGATTTCAGCAGCAGTTATGACATCAACAGCCACGTCAGCGTCTTCTTCGAGGCCCTGAATCTCACCAACTCCCTCTACAGTACCCACGGGCGCTTCGACAACCAGATGCTGGACGTTGTCGAGTACGGACAAACGCTCACTGTCGGAGTGCGCGCGAAGATGTAGCGAATGCAACCTGTCGGGGCCGCGTGGTGCCCGGACAGGCAAATGCAATTTCCGGCCGGCGATCCATGTGGCGGGCTCAGGTCTCCCCCTCAACCCTCCGCGCGATCGCCGGCCGGGAAGACGGGGTAATCGCACGGTATGCGGCAGCGGCGCCCCTCGCGGGGCTACCGGAGGTGAGGTGACTGAGCCCTTCGATCGCCGTCGTTTTCTGACCACGTCGGCCATTGCCGCCGCCTGCGCGCTGCTGCCTCGCAGCGAGCCTGAAGCGCAGCCGGCTACGTCCGCTACCGGGTCATTCGACCGTATCGAAGAGATACCTTCGGGCCTGGTGATTCGCAACGGCTCGGAATCGGTGCGGATCACGGTCTGCGCGCCTGATGTCGTTCACGTGGTGGCGGGGCCGGGAGAGGCGGCGGCGGCATCCCCGCAGACGCCCTGGATGGTCGCGCAGAAAGCGCAACCAGCGGGAGAGCGGCCGAAGATCGTGCGCACGGCGACCATGGCGGCCATTCAAACGCCGGGAATATCGGTCGAGGTCGGCCTGACGGAAGGCTTGCTTCGCTTCCTGGGGCCTGACGGTAGGGTGCTGTTGCAAGAGTCGCCCCGCGTTCCACGGGGCTATCTGCAGCAGGAGGTGAACGGAGAGTGGCTCCACCGCGTGGAGCAGCGCTTCTATCCGGATGCTCTGGAGGGGATCTACGGTCTGGGCCAGCATCAAAGCGGCGTGTTCGATCAGCGGGGCACGGTAGTGGAGCTGGCGCAGGCGAACACCAACGTGGCGATCCCCTTTTTCGTCTCCACGCTGGGTTACGGCCTGCTGTGGAACACCGCCTCGAAGTCATGGTTCGACAACCGCTTTCCGACGGAGCTCAAGCTCACCGCTGAAGCGGCGGACGCCATTGACTACTACGTCTTGTACGGGCCCTCGATAGACCGGCTCATCCACATCTATCGGGGCATGACCGGACGAGCGCCGCTCTTTGGGCGCTGGGCGTACGGTTTCGTGCAGTCGAAAGACCGATACCGCTCGGCGAAGCAGCTGCTGGATGTAGCCGCCGAGTATCGGCGGCAGCGCGTACCGCTCGATCTGATCGTTCAGGACTGGTTCTGGTGGCGGCGCCAGGGCGATCCGGAGTACGCGGACGCGTATATCAAATCCTGGCCGGACGTGCCCGGGGCGCTTCGTAAGCTGCACGCCGAGCAGGTGCACGCCATGATCTCGGTGTGGGCCAAGCTCGACCCGGCCTCGCGCAATTATCAGGAGATGAAGCGGCGCGGGCTGATCATTCCCGGCGCTGACGTTTATGACGCCACCAACCCTGCGGCCCGCGACTACTACTGGGATCATCTGGTCGGCATGAAATTCCGCGAGGGCTGGGATGCTTTCTGGCTCGACAGCAGCGAGCCTGAGATCTGGAACGGGCAGAGCGATGCTGTCCTCGATCGGCTGACGTTATCGATAGGTAACGGAGCGCGGTACACCAACCTCTTTCCGCTGATGCACTGTGGCGGCGTGCACGACCATTGGCGCAAGGAGACGGATCGCAAGCGGGTGTTCATCCTCACGCGCTCGGCCTTCCTCGGCCAACAGCGCTATGGCACTACCGTGTGGTCCGGCGATGTGATCGGCACCTGGATGACGTTCCGCCGCCAGATCGCGGCGGGACTCAACTTCCAGATGTCCGGCCTTCCTTACTGGACCACGGACATCGCCGGGTACGGCTGGCCCTATGAGCGCGACACGCGCGATCCCACTTATCAGGAGCTCTACGTACGCTGGTTTCAGTACGGGGTGTTCTGCCCTATCCTGCGCACGCACGGACACCGAGTGAACGACACCAACGAGCTGTTCAGCTATGGCGCAAGGACCCCGATCCTCATCCGCTACGACAAGCTGCGCTATAGCCTGCTGCCCTACGTGTATTCGCTGGCCTGGCGGGTGACTCGCGACGATTACACGATGCAGCGCGGTTTGCCCATGGACTGGCCGGAGGATCGCCGGGTGCGTGACATTGGCGATCAGTTCATGTTCGGCCCGGCCTTCCTGGTGGCTCCCGTCACCGAACCGGGCGCCGACGATCGCTCGGTGTATCTGCCGCAGGCCGCGGCGTGGTACGAATTCTGGACGGGCAAGCGCCTGTCGGGAACCCAGACCGTCCAGGCGTCTGCGCCGCTCGAGCGGATCCCGCTCTTCGTGCGGGCAGGGTCGATCGTCCCCCTGGGGCCCACAGTGCAGAATGCCGATGACTCATTGGACTTCCTGGAAGTGCGCGTCTATCCCGGTGCCGACGGCGAGTTCGAATGGTATTGCGACGCCGGCGACACCTATGACTATGAGAAGGGACTGCACAGGATCGTGTCTCTGCGCTGGGAGGATGCCACACGGACTCTCGTGCTCGGCGCCGCGCAGGGAGGCTACCCCGGAATGCCGGGCCGCATTCGAATTCGCCTGGTCGTCGTGAGCGAGGCTCACGGTGTCGGTGAGGACCCCGCGGCGATTAGTGACGGCGAGGCTTTATACGAAGGACGCGCACTGCGCATCGCCGCCCGCTGAACCAATCCGCTTGGAGTGAAATCATGAGAGATTGCGGCACGTGCCTGCGCGGCGCTCTTCTATTCTTCATCGCCTTCATGGCGACCGGCGCCGGTGCGCAGGATGCGGCCAAGGCGCCCTATCTGAATCCGGCCCTGCCGCCGCAGGAGCGCGCGGCCGACCTCGTGCACCGGATGACACTCGAGGAGAAGGCTTCCCAGCTCGTCAACTCGGCCCGGGCGATTCCGCGGCTGGGAGTGCCGGCCTACAACTGGTGGAGCGAAGCGCTGCACGGTGTCGCCGTCGACGGCACCACGGAGTTCCCCGAGCCGATCGGTCTCGGCGCGACCTTCGATGCAGCCGGGATTCACCAGATGGCGACCGACATCGGGGTCGAGGGCCGCGTCGTGCATGCTCAGGCGGTGCGGGGAGGGGGCTCGAGCATTTTTCACGGACTCGATTTCTGGGCTCCGAACGTCAACATCTTTCGCGATCCGCGCTGGGGGCGAGGACAGGAGACCTACGGCGAGGATCCGTTCCTCACCGGACGGATGGCAGTGGCGTTTGTCACGGGCATGCAGGGCTCGGATTCCCGTTACTACCGGGTGATCGCGACGCCTAAGCACTTCGCCGTGCACAGCGGACCCGAGCCGACGCGGCATTTCGCAGACGTGGACGTCAGCGCGCACGATCTCGAGGACACATACCTACCGGCGTTCCGCGCGGCCGTCGTGGACGGGCACGCCGGCTCGGTGATGTGCGCTTACAACGCTATCAACGGCCGGCCGGCGTGTGCCAGTCCCTTCCTGCTGCAGCAGACCCTGCGTGGCGCGTGGGAATTCCAGGGCTACGTGGTTTCCGACTGCGGTGCGGTGGAGGACATTCTCAACGGGCACCACTTCCGCCCGGCGCAGCCGCAGTCCTCGGCCATCTCGCTCGGGCGGGGGATGGACAACGAATGTGCCGGCTTCGTGCCGGGAAAGGGCGACAGCGACTACCGGCCCTACCTCGAGGCCGTTCAGCAGGGCTATCTGCCGGTGAGCGCCATCGATACCGCGCTCATCCGCCTTTTCACGGCGCGTATACGGCTCGGCATGTTCGATCCGTCGTCCATGGTGCCCTACGATCACATCCAGGAGAGCGAGCTCGACAGTCCGGCGCATCGCGCGCTCGCTCTGCGCCTGGCGCGTGAATCGATGGTGCTGTTGAAAAACGACGGCGTGCTGCCGCTGAAGGCCGTCAAGCGCATCGCCGTCGTCGGGCCGCTGGCCGACCAGACCGCGGTCCTGCTGGGCAACTACAATGGCAATCCCACTCACACCGTAACCCTGCTCGAGGGATTGAAGGCTGCGTTCCCGGACGCGAAGATCACATACGTTTCCGGCACTGAGTTCCTCTCCAACCGGGGAAGCGTGGTGCCCGAAGCTGTGCTGACCACGCCTGCGGGCAAGCCGGGTCTCGAGGCCCAGTACGCGCCGGGGACGGGGTTCGATGCGCCACCAGCGCCGCTCGTCTCCCGCGTCGAGCCCACGGTGGATTTGCGGCAGGACACCCTGCCCGCACCCGTGCAGGCCAAGACTCCCCTCATGGTGCACTGGACGGGATTCATCGACAGCCACGCGAGCGGAGATTACTACCTCGGCGTCAAAGCCGGGGGTTTCTCCCGCCTCGTGTTGGGAAATCAGCTGGTCGAGCTGCTCTATGGTCCCGGCGTCAACATGGGCCGCGTCCACCTCGAGAAGGGGCACCGTGTGAAGATCGACGTCTTGTGCGGGTACGGGTCGGGTCAGAAGCCCGCGGCGCAGCTCATCTGGGCGCCCATCGACAATACGCCGGACCCGGCCGCCGTCGCGGCTGCAAGGAATGCCGATGTGGTCATTGCGGCCGTCGGCATCACGAGCCGACTCGAAGGCGAGGAGATGCCGGTCCACGAGCCCGGATTCCTCGGCGGCGACCGCACCAACCTCGAGATGCCGCCGCCGGAGGAGTCACTGCTGCGCGCAGTGGCGGCTACCGGCAAGCCCCTGGTCGTCGTCCTCATGAACGGCAGTGCGCTCGCAGTCAAGTGGGAGAAGGCGCACGCCGCTGCCATCATCGAGTCCTGGTATTCGGGCGAGGAGGGCGGGGCGGCGATCGCCGCTACCCTGAGCGGCAAGAATGATCCGGCGGGACGCCTGCCCGTCACTTTCTACGAGGATGTCAATCAACTGCCCAACTTCGAGGACTACTCGATGAAGGGCCGAACCTACCGCTACTTCACGGGCCAGCCGCTCTGGCCCTTCGGGTTCGGCCTGAGCTATACGACCTTCGGGTACGGTGATCTGGTTCTACCCAACGTACCCGTCCAGGCGGGCGAGCCGCTCGATGCCTCGGTGCGTGTCACCAACACGGGGAAGGTGGCTGGCGATGAGGTCGTGCAGCTCTATCTCCAGTTTCCCGCCGTTGCTGGCGCGCCTCTGCGGGCCTTACGCGGCTTCCAGCGTGTTCACCTGACTCCTGGCGCCAGCCGGATCGTTCGGTTCCATCTGCGGCGTCGCGACCTGAGCATGGTGACCGACGGTGGTGACATCATCGTCGCGGGCGGCACGTACGATATCTTCATCGGGGGTGGTCAGCCCGGAACGGGCGCGCCTGGAATCGACCGCAAGTTCCGCGTGCAAGGTCGAGTGATGTTGCCGCGGTGACTTCAGTGTCGATTACCGCGCGCTGCGCGCTCAGGAGGCGGGCGCCGCACAGTGTTGCGCGATGAAATCCTGGTGCGGCGGCATGGTGGCCGCGCAGCGGTCGACAACCTCGGTGATGCGCTCGAGGAGCTGCTGCATGTCTGCCGCCGGCACATCCTCGGTGAGCGGGTCGTGGCTTTCGGGTAGCACGTTCTGGCCGAGGAGGATGAAGAACCAGCTCCGCTCGGTGAAGAGCTCGGCATCCGTGCGGATGATGCGCCCGCAGCCGCGGAACAGCTCGAGACGCTCCTGCAGGCTGTCCGGGAGCTCCATCTCGCGGCAGTAGCGCCAGAACTCCCCCTCGCGTCGGGTCTGGCTGTAGTGAGCCACGAGGAAGTCGCGGATGCGCTCGTACTCGAATGCCATCCGCTTGTTGTAGCCGTCGATTTCCGCCTGCCGGAAGCGGCGATCCGGAAAGAACTGAAGCAGCACCAGGGCGCCGCGCTGGATCATGTGTATGCCGGTGGATTCGAGCGGCTCCAGGAACCCGGCCGACAGGCCGATCGCAACACAGTTCTTGCTCCAGGAGAGGCGCCGCCGCCCGGTGGTGAACCTGAGCGCCAAGGGCTCGCGCAGAGCCCGGCCTTCGAGGCTGCCGAGGAGAACGTCCCGGGCCGCCTCATCCTGCACGAAATGGCTGCTGTAGACGTATCCATTGCCCACCCGGTGCTGCAGGGGAATACGCCACTGCCAGCCGACCTCCCGCCCCGTGGCCAGCGTATGCGAGGAGAGAGGTCCGGTCCGTTCGCATGCGACGGCCATCGCCCGGTCGCACGGCAGCCAACGGCTCCAGTCCTCATACCCCACTTTCAGTGCCCCTTCGATCAGGAGGCCGCGAAAGCCGGTGCAGTCGATGTAGAGGTCGGCTTCGATCCGTTCGCCGCTCTCGAGCGTGATGGATTCGATGAAGCCATCGTTGGGACGTAGAGTCACATTGCGAACTTTGCCTTCCGTGCGCATCACGCCGTGTGCCTCCGCATACGTGCGCAGATACGCCGCAAGCAGGCTGGCGTCCAAGTGCAAAGCGTATGTAATGTGGTGCAGAGGAGAATTGGCGAGGTCCACGGGGCGCATGAACCTGATCTGCCGTGCGGCGACCGCCGTTATCGAATGCGCTTCGAGCGGCGGAGCCACACCCGCTTCGCGGCACCTGAGCCAGTAGGCGGTGAAATCGACCCCGTTCCTCTGAAAACCTGTCGGGCCGAACGGATGGATGTAGGAGTGCCCGGGCTGCGTCCAGTCCTTGAATTCGATGCCTAGCTTGAAGGTCGCCTGGGTCTTGCGGATGAGGTCGTTCTCATCGATACCGAGCGATGCCAGGTGGGAGATGATCGGGGGAATGGTCGCTTCCCCGACGCCTATCGTGCCGATCTCGGCGGACTCCACGAGGCGGATGCGGCAGCCCAAGCCCTTCAGGTAGTGGGAGAGAGTCGCGGCGGTCATCCAACCGGCAGTTCCTCCCCCCACGATGGCGATGCTGCGAACGGGGTCCAATGGCATCTCTCATCCTGCCGCGTGATGGCCGAGCGAGGTTGAGATCTGCCGCGCACTCTCCCGAAGCCGCTGGCGCGCCTCTTCCATTCCGATTTTCTGCGAGCCGTCGATCAGCTCGAGAAACGGGATCGTGAGTGCCGCCATCACATCGCCATGGAATCCGAACACTGGATAGCTCATGTCGGTCACGCCGCGTGTGACCGCGCTAGCCATCATCTCGAAGCCCTGCCTGCGGACCTTCTCCAGTCTCTTCTCCAGCTTCGCTGTATCGACCGCCGCCCTTCCTGTGGGCGCCAGCTCCAGTATTCGCTCAACCCGATCGGGAGGTGAGAACGCAAGGAGCACGTACCCCGAGCAGCTTCTGGTGAGGTCGACCGGAGCGCCCAACCTGAGCGCGAATCCACGAACGATCGGATTCTCCTGCCGCGCCACCACGAGCCCAGTGCCGCCGTTTGGAACCACCAGATGACAGGACTGCTCCACCGCCAGGGCAAGCGCCTCCATTTGCGGAGCGGCGGCGCGCGTGAGGTCCTGTGCGGGAGTTGCGCGGTAGGCGAGATCCAGGATCTTGTACGCGACCGAATAGCGGTCGGTATCCGAAGACTTTTGCAGGAAGCCGCGTTTCTCCATCACCATGACGATGCGGAAGAGCTCGCCGATCGAGCGGTTGAGCTCGGCGGCTATCTCGCTGATGAGGGCGCCGCCCCGTTTGGAGGCAAGAACCTCGATGATGTCGAACGCCTTATCGAGGGCCGGCGCCGCGTATTTCCCCTTGGGTACCGAGGCACCGCCTCGATAGAAGGATGGGCCGGTCTTGCCGCGTGATTTCATCGTTTTAGAGTATCAAAACTCGACCATGGCCTTGAGGATCCCGTTCGCCCCCGCGATCAGTTCTGGAATCCGGCGCGGCGCCTCGAGCGCCGGAAAAGAATGCGTCAGAAGGGCGTCGGTCGGAATCATCCCCTGCTTCACGCCTGCTTGCGCTTCCGTATGGCACCGAAATATATTTCCATATGTGAGAGTGAGCTTACCAGTATGCAATGAGACGCGGGGCGGGAATTCTCGCCATCGCCGGTTTTGTCTCGCCCCGGGCCCCAATCACGATCCGGCGGCAAAGGCCGCACGCGATGCACAAGACCCGGACGTCCTGGCGTGGGAGCGGCTCATGTGGCAGCGGCAGCAGCCGTTGCCCGGAGCGGCGCCCGGTGAAAAGTGGGTGCCGGCCGAACGCATCTACGCTCCGTCGGAGCAGCCATGACGATAAGACGCAGAAGCTTTTTCAAGATCATGGCGGGAACGGCAGCGGCGGCTGCGCTGCCGAGCGTGGCGCGCCGGGCGTCTGCCAGTGGCGCCGCGCCGGATTTCAACAGGCTCGAGCAGACCTATGCGCGCTTCTGCGCCACTCCCGAGACGCGGCGAGTGTTCTACACGCTCCACGGCACGGCGATCGCGCGGCAGCGGTTGCACGAGTCGAGCTGGCGGCCGACCGAATGGGGTCATCCGCCTGAGCTACCAGTCCCCGGCGGCTCCTGGGACGGGGTGCCCATGCTTTCCCCCATGGCAGGCCTCGCCGGTCAGGGACCCTTCGAGCCCACGTGGGACTCGTTGTTGCAATACGGATGTCCGGAATGGTACCGGGATGCCAAGTTCGGCATCTGGAATCACTGGAGCCCTCAGTGCGTGCCGGAAGACGGCGATTGGTACGCGCGCAACATGTACGCTCAGGGCGCGCCGACGTACGGCTCGCAGATCGAGCAGTACCAGTATCACCTCACGCATTACGGCCATCCCTCGCGGTTCGGCTACAAAGACCTTTGCGCGCAATGGACGCTCCTGAACTGGCAGCCCGAAGAGCTGATGGACCTGTACGTGCGCGCCGGAGCGAAGCTGTTCGTGGCGCTGGCCAATCATCACGACGGCTTCGATACCTGGAACTCCGCACACCATCCATGGAATGCTCACAACATCGGGCCGCACCGCGACGTGATCGGCGCTTGGGCCCAGGCGGCTCGCCGGCGCGGGTTGCGCTTCGGTGTCACGGTGCACCAGGCACGCAACTGGTGGTGGTTTCAGCCTGCCCACGGAGCAGACAAGACGGGCCCGTACGCGGGCGTGCCGTATGACGGCCACCTGACCTTGGCGGATGGCAACGGGCAGTGGTGGGAAGGCTATGATCCGCAGCGCCTCTATGGCCCGAAGCACCCCTTCGACGCGCTTCCGGATGTCTCGTACGTCAAGAACTTCTACGACCGTACGCGCGACCTGATCGACCAGCACGACCCTGACCTGCTGTACTTCGACAACGATCTCCTGCCCCTCGGGTGGGGTGGTATGTCGGTAGGTGCTTACTTCTACAACCGCAGCGCGAGCCGCCATGGAGGCAGCGTGGACGCCGTGATGACCGGTAAGCACATCCCGAGCCGCCTGCAGAAGGCGGTGGTCGCCGACGTCGAGCGGGGATTGAGCGGGGAAATCCTGGAGCACCCCTGGCAGTCGGAGACGTGCATCGGCTACTGGCACTACCTGCGCCCGCTCTACGAGGAGCCCGGGGAGTTCGGTGGCTATATGCACCCCGGCGAGGTCATCCACTGGCTGGTCGACACGGTGAGCAAGAACGGGACGTTCATTCTCAACGTTCCAGGTAAGCCCGACGGCACGATCGACAGCAAGGAACGGCTGATCCTGGAGCGGATAGGCGCCTGGATGGCCGTCAACGGCGAGGCGATCTACGCCACTCGCCCGTGGAAGGTCTACGGCGAGGGCCCGAACGTCATTCGCGAGGGCTCCTTCCAGGGGAAAAGCGTCCAGCAACTCTCAGCCAAGGACATCCGCTTCACCCGCAACAAGGCCGGAACCGTCGTTTACGCTATCGCACTCGGCTGGCCCGAGGAGCCGATGGTCATCCGCTCCCTCGGCACGGCTGCGGCCACCCGGCCAGGGGCAGTCTCCCAAGTGGAGCTGTTGGGGACAGACGCGAGGCCGCAATGGCGGCAGACTGCCGAGGGGCTGCGGGTCGATCTGCCGAAGATCAACCCGGCGGCAGATTACGCCGCCGCGCTGCGCGTGCGCATCGTTGCCTGAGGCGCAACGGCCGGCCTCAGCAGAGACTCAGGCAAGCGCAGGCCGTAGCGGCGACTTGCGCGTGGTGATGGCGAGCCGCGTCCTCGGCAGCTCCGGGCCGGGGAACTGCTCGGCGTACGCTTCGATCACCAGAGCTCCCGGATTCCGGGTGGCCTGAACGATGAGCTGCGCCAGTCCGTTGAAGACACTTCGCATCGGCTGCTTGTCGGGCTCGTGACAGTTCGGGTCGCCATTGCCCACGCCGAGCAGCGTTCCCTCGCCGCTGATCACGAACTTGATGAGGTTGTCAGCCGTCGGCACCATCCGACCTGCGTCGTCGACTACTTCCACGCGCACAATGGCGATGGCCTCGCCGTCGGCGGCGATCTCGTCGCGATCGCCGCTCAGCCGGATGGTTGCCGGGGCGCCCGTGGTCTCGCGCCGGGCAGTCATGACGACGACGCCATCCTCCATGCCGCGCGCCTCGATCACGCCGGGCTCGTATTTGACCTGCCACTCGAGATGGGTGAGCGGCTGGACCTTGCGCCTGCCCTGACTGCGCCCGTTGAGGAACAGCTCGACTTCCTCGAGATTGGTGTGCACCCAGACCGATACCGGCTCGCCGAATCGCTGTGCCCAGTTCCAGTGGGGAAAGAGATGCAGCACCGAATCGCGACCCCACCAGCTCTTGTAGTAGAAGAAGTTGTCCTTGGAGAAGCCGCACGTGTCGACGATGCCGAACTGGGAGTTGATGGACGGCCAACCATAGGGGGTAGGCTCGCCACGATAGTCGAAGCCCGTCCAAGCAAAGCCGCCGGGCAGATACTCGCGCGCGGCATAAAACTTCCACCACTCCTCGGCGAGCTCCGACCAGGCGGTATGATTCACGTCATAGGCGCTAACCCAGTTGCGCAGCGGGTCGGTCTCGTAGATCCCTCGCGTGGAAATCGTGCTGGCCGTCTCCGAGCCGAGGAGCCGTTGCCGCGGATGGCTGCGATGGTACGCGTCGATCGCGCCCAGATTGTAATTGAAGCCCTCGATGTCGAGGAAGCTTGAGACGCCTCCCTCGTACGAGCCGTTCACTGCGGCGGTGCACGGCCGTGTCGGATCCAGCTCGTGGGCCCGGCGGACCATGCTGGCGACGATGTGCGCGCCTTCGGGCGAGTTTTGCAGCGCCCACTCCTCATTTCCCATGGACCAGAGAATGATTGCGGGCGAGTTGCGATAGCGCTTGATCATGATCTCGAGATCGGCGAGTCCCTCGGGAGTCGAGCTCATCCTGCGCGTCTCGCACATCATCATCATGCCCATGCGCTCACAGGCCGCCACCCACTCCGGTGTTGGCATGTTGTGCGATGTGCGGACTGCGTTCGATCCCATGTCACGCAGTACCGAGAGGCGATACCGCTGAAGCCCATCCGGAAGCGCCACGCCCACGCCCGCATGGTCCTGGTGGTTGCAGGTCCCTTTGATCTTTATGGACTTGCCGTTGAGGAAGAATCCCTTGTCCGCGTCGAAGGCGATCGTGCGGACGCCAAAGGCAACGCGCTCAGCGTCCTGTGCGCGACCGCCGCTTTCGACCGTCACCACTGCGGAATACAGATAGGGAGTCTCGGGCGCCCAAAGCGTGGGTGATTCCAGCCTGGCTCGCGCCTTGAATGGGGCATTGCCGGCGGGTGTGACGGATTGTGGCCCTGAGCGAGCGGTGGCGATGGTGCGGCCGTGCGCATCGAGAATCTTCCAGCGCACTGTCGCATCGGCGGCCGCGGTACCTTGGTTTTCCACGATCGTGGCGAGCGACAACACCGCGGCATCTGGCCGCACATCCGTACGGACAAGGGTCTCCCAGGCGCCAAAGTGCAGTGCCTCGGTTTTCGTCAGCCAGACATGGCGATAGATTCCGGCACCTTCGTAGAACCAGCCTTCACCGGAGGTGGCGTCTACCCGCACGACGACAATATTGCGCCCGCCATAGTTCACGAAGTCGCTGATGTCGAAGCGGAAAGGAGTGTACCCGCTGTCGTGCCGTCCGATGAGCGAGCCGTTCAGGAAGACGAGCGCGCTACGGAAGGCGCCGTCGAACTCGAGCACGATCCGCCGGCCGAAGTCGGCGGCGGGAATATCGAAGCCGCGCCGATACCAGCCGATGGAGGTTTCCGGGTAGTTCCGACCGAGCGGCTTGTAGCCGTGACTCTGCAGCGCCTCGTCGTGCACGAAAGGCAGCTCGACGGCCCAGTCATGCGGCAGGCTCAGAGACCGCCAGCGGGAATCGTCGAATTTCTCCGTCGCGAAGTCGAAGCCGACCGTCTTGGAGAGCCCCTCGAGGTTGGCGCCGAACCCGAGGTCGCGCCCGGGATCGTCGGCATGACCCAGGACGAACTTCCAATCGAAATCCAAGAGCAGCCGCTCGCGCGGAGCGACGGCGGCAAAGCCGTAGTCCGCATCCTGCGGTGCGGGTACTCCCGCGATTCCGAGGGCAAGCGCCTTGCGAGTGACCAGGGAGTGTAGCCCGACTGCGGCGGCGCCGCGGAGCAGGTCGCGACGGTTCATCTCGATCATATGGACGAATCTACCTCAGCGGATTGGGCCCCAGCGGACGAGCGACTGCCGCGGCACATTATCGCCTGAAAGAATTGCTCGGACAAATGACTTGCGGCGTGCACGTAGGTCGGGCACGACATGGAACGGCCCTTCGGCGAATCTGCTCTCGTCCCCCGCGCGAACGCTCGTGGCGCGAGCTCGCGCGCACCCGTGGGCCGGCGTTCGGCGTCGGTTGGATGAACTCCGCTGCCGGGATAGCGCTCGACCGGTAGCGATGGGCGGACTGCTTCTGCTATTGTCTGAGTTAAGTGGACGCTGATCTGTAGCTTGAGAGGATAGGCAGCCCCTCTGAATCGGCCGGGAGCGAACCGCGTGATAAAGCCATCGTCTCGCAGGGCATTTCTCAAGAATAGCGCCGGCGCACTGCTCGCCGGCGGTGCCTTGGCCAATTCGCGCGTGACGGAGGCTGCTGAGGAGTCGCAGCCGTCGAGCCCTTTAGCGGCTACGGCGGGCACCTTCCAGCCGGCCGAGACCAACGTCCCGCAGGCGCAGTATCCGCGCGTTGACGCCGGCTCGCGCCGCGTGCAATTTCGAATCGACGCTTCGAATGCCCGACGGGTGCAGGTGACGGTCGGAGGCGGAGGGGGCGAGACGCCACTGATGGACATGGTCCGGCAGCCCGATGGCTCCTGGACGCTAACGACCCCGCCGATAGTCGAGGGCTTTCACTACTACCCCGTATACATCGACGGGTTTGAAGCCAATGACCCGGGCAGTCGCACGTTCTTTGGCGAAGGCCGGGACATGAGCGGGATCGAGATTCCGTCCCCCTTGCCGTCCGACGCTTTCTACCAGATGCGCGATGTACCGCACGGTCAGATACGCGAGCAGTCTTATCACTCGAGCATCACGCGAGATTGGCGGCGCATCCTCGTCTATACGCCACCCGGCTACGACGTAGAACGGGGCAAGCGCTATCCCGTGCTCTATCTCCAGCACGGCGCCGGCGAGGATGAGACGGGATGGACCAAGCAGGGCCGGGCCGGTGTCATTCTCGACAATCTCATCGCAGCCGGTCAGGCAAAGCCCATGATCGTCGTGATGGCGTATGGATACGCCAAGTTCCCGGGCGCTGCAGCGCCAGACTTGAGTAGGTATCGGGCCGGCTCCCCAGCCGCCTTCCTCGCGGCGATGCGAGTGTACACGGCGGCCTTTGAGGACGACTTGACGAGGGTCGTCGTTCCGCTGGTGGACAGAACTCACCGTACGATCCCTCACCGAGGCCATCGAGCCATGGCGGGACTCTCGATGGGAGGCTTCCAGACCTTTGAGGTCACATTGAATCATCTGGACATGTTCGCGTACATCGGGGGGTTCAGCGGTGCCCCCTTCGTGCTCGACAACACGAAGTTCGATCCAAAGACCGCTTACCACAGAGCGTTCGCCGATCCCGCCGCGTTCGCGAAGCGCGTGCACTTGCTCTGGCTCGGCGTCGGCACCAAGGAAGTCGAGATGATCCATCGCGGACTCATGGCTTTTCAACAGGACCTCGGGCGAGCGCACATCGAGCACGTGTTTTACCAGTCGCCCGGCACAGCGCACGAGTGGCTGACTTGGCGCCGAGACTTGAACGATTTCGCTCCGAGGCTGTTTCGCGCTGCTCGCGAATGAGCTTCGGGCCGCGACGGTGTTCTCACCCTCCCGACGTCGATTTCTCCGCCAGGTATCGGCTGCGGGCCTTGCTGTGCCCGCGGGCGCGTTGCGCAGCCGCCTGGCATTCGCTGCGCCAGCAGGGGGGGCGGCGCGGATCTACATCGATTCCCGTAGGACCATCGGCCCGCTTCACCGGACGGTGTTCGGCTCTTTTCTCGAGCATCTGGGCCGTGCCATCTATGACGGCATTTTTGAGCCAGGCTCGCCGCTGGCGGATGCCCAGGGCTTTCGCACAGACGTTCTCTCGGCGGTGCGCGCGCTCGGCGTGCCTCTCATTCGGGGTCCCGGAGGGAGCTTCCTGTCGCAGTACGACTGGCTCGATGGCGTAGGCCCGGTCCGGCAGCGACCTCGGGTACTCGATGAGGCGTGGAATACGATCGAGACCAATCGCTTTGGCACCGACGAGTTCATGGCCTGGTGCAAGGCCGCGGGCGCCGAAGCGCTGATGACCGTGGATCTCGGCAGCGGCACGCCCGAGAAGGCCGCCGCGCTCGTGGAGTACTGCAATTTTCCCGGGGGCACGCGTTGGAGCGACTTGCGTCGCAAGAACGGGCATTCGCGGCCCTACGACGTGCGCTATTGGGGACTCGGGAACGAGCTCGACGGGCCCTGGGAAATCGGCCACATGAGCGCCGAGCAGTATGGATGGAAGGCGGCTGACGCGGCGCGTCGGATGCGAGCCGTTGACCCTTCGGTGTTTCTCACCGCCTGCGGCTCGAGTTGGACGGGGCTGCCGACCTATCTTCAGTGGGATCGACAGGTGCTCGATCACTGCTACGAGCATGTGGATGCGATCTCCATACACGGCTACTTCGGGGCGGCACCCGATCAGGCGACTCGGCGCAGCGAGAAGCATGTGGCGCTCAATCTCGAGATGGAGCGGCAGATTCGCGACACTATCGACGTCTGCGACTACGTGCGCGCCCGCAAGCGCTCCTCCAAAACGTTGCTGATCTCGTATGATGAATGGAACGTTCTGTACGGGAACCTCGTCAACGACGGAGCGCGCCAGGTCGCACCACACCTGCGTGAGGAGAACTACAACCTGGAGGATGCGCTGCTCGTCGGCGGCCTGCTCAATACCCTGATGAGACACTCGGACCGGGTGAGGATCGGGTGTCTGTCGCAGCTCGTAAATGTGCATGCGCCGATTATGACCGACCGGCAGGGACTCTTCCTGCAGACCACCTATTTCCCCTACCGGTGGGCTCTCGAGCTCGCGCGCGGCTCCGTGCTGGATCTTCTGGTGGCGGCTCCGACCTACGAGCTGCCGGATGCGAAGCCGGTGCCCTTCGTCGATGCCGCGGCGACAGCCGCGCGGCGCAGCGGCGAGACTGCACTATTCATTCTCAATCGCGACCTCTCGGCCGCGCGCCCGATCGAGATCGTCTGGGAAGACAGGGCTCCCGGCCCCGTGCAGGTGGCTCTCGTGCTAACCGGAGATGACCTCAAGGCCCGCAACGATTTCGGCGCTCCGCGTCGCGTGTATCCCACAGAGCTGCCGCGACCCGTGACCCGTGGCGCCGTAACAAGTCTCGAGTTGCCGCCGCGGTCGTACACAGTGATCCAATGGGGCGCCTGAGGAGCTTCAGCATCAAAGGCCTTACTTGAGAACACTCATTCGGGATAGCCATGACGAAAAACCTGCTGATATCGCGTCGCACGGCGCTGAAGGGTTCCCTTGCTCTCACTTTGACGTCGGCGCTGCCGGCGGCGGCTGCTTCAAGTGGCTTGTCCGCAGTCGTAGACGCCAGCAAGCGGGGCCACCCGATCTCGGACTATATGTATGGCGGTTTCATTGAGCACATCGCGAATCTGATCAACTACAGCCTCTGGAGCGAGGTGCTCGACGACCGCAAGTTTTACCATGCGGTCGATTCGAAGCCGCTGCCGCAACCGGAAGGCTTTACGCGCCGGATGATGCCGCCGCCGAACAAGTGGGTGCCGGTCGGCCCGGATTCCGACATCACCATGGACGGCATCGCACCTTATGTCGGCAGGCAGAGCCCCGTTGTGCATCTGGCAGGAACAAGCCCGCGTGGCATCGCTCAATCCGGGCTGTCGCTGGCCCGGAAGGGATACACCGGCCGCGCCGTGTTGGCAGCAGATCCCGGCGCGCAGCTTTCCGCGACTTTGATCTGGGGTGAGGGTGCGGACCAGCGGCAGACCGTACATGTTATCGCCGGCCGGGATTGGTCGGTGGTACCGCTGAAATTCACGTGCCGCGCCGATACCACCAGAGGCCGGCTCGAGATCGTTGGCAAGGGCGCAGGTACGTTCCGCATCGGGGCGGTATCGCTGATGCCGGCAGATAACGTCCGGGGTTTTCGCCTCGATACCATGGCGCTGATGAAGGAGATGAATTGCAGGATCCTGCGCATGCCGGGCGGCAATTTCGTCTCGGGCTACGACTGGAAGAATACGATCGGTGATCCCGACAAGCGCCCGCCGGTGATGGATCCGCAATGGCACGCCGTGCAGCCCAACGACGTCGGCGTGGATGAGCTGTTGCAGATGTGCCGGGAGATTCTTGGCGTGGAACCGGAGTGGTGCGTCAATACCGGCTTCGGCGAGCCGCGGTCCGGTGCGGAGCTCGTGGAATACGTCAACGGCGCTCCGAGCACGAAATGGGGCGCCATGCGTGCCGCCAATGGGCGTCCTGAGCCCTACAAGGTTCGCTATTGGAACGTGGGTAACGAGATGTACGGTCATTGGCAGCTCGGCCACATGGCGCTCGACCAGTACGTCATCAAGCACAGTCTGTTCGCTGATGCGATGCGCAAGGTCGACCCGTCGATCTACATCATCGCTCCGGGCGGCTTCGTCGACGAAATGACGACCGGACAAGGCATCGTGGATAACTCCGGCAGTCCTCTCGTCCAGTACGGCTCGGATCGCGACTGGGCAGGCGGGATGTTGCAGCACTGCTGGGGTAAGTTTGATGCGCTTGCCACACATGCCTATCCGCCGGAGAACGAGCATTTCGACCTTGGCACCGGCAAGAACGAAGACATCAAGCAGACGCTGCTGCAATGGGCGCAGGCCCCGGCACAGCGCGTGGCAACCATGGCCGACTGCTGGGAGCAGTACAGGAAGCGCTTCCCCGAGCTCAACCAAGGCAAGGTGAAGGTGTTCTTCGACGAGTGGGCCTATCACTTCCAGCCGGACTTCAGGGGCTGCTTGGCGATCGCCCGGGCTTTCCACGAGTTCTTTCGCCATTCCGATTTCATCGAGATGGCGGGCTTCACCATGGCAACGAACTGGCTGAACTACGACCGCACGCATGCGGTCGTCAACGCCTATGGACGAGTCTTCCAGCTCTACAACAGGCATTTCGGCAAAATTCCGGTGACCGTGACCGGAAACTCGCCGGTGCCACCTCCGAAGTATCCGCTTGGAGGCGATCAGCCCAAAGTCAACACCGGCAGCGACACTTGGCCGCTTGACGTGTCGGCGGCGCTTACCGCCGACCGCAGGGCGTTGACCGTGGCAGTGGTGAACGCGACCGAAGAGCCTCAGATCCTGCAGCTGGTGGTGCGAGCATTCCAGAGAGGGTCGAAGGGGCGCTGCTGGAAGCTGGTTGCTCCGGCTCTCGATGCGCAGAACAGTGTCGGCAAGCCGCCTCAGGTCGTCATTCGACAAGCCGATTTCGATCCGATGGCGACGAGCATCGCGGCTGCTCCGACCAGCATTGTGCTGTACGAGTTCGCTCTCACCGTGTAGGGTGGCCGCCTCGCCGTTTCTCGGCGAGGGCTACCGCGGCTTCGCGCGCGAGTACCTGCCCTGAAAGACTGTAGTCCACGTAGCACCGTTGTCGGCCGATTGCTGCCAAGTCTGCTCGACGTTGCCCGATGTCATACGCACGATCGAGATACGGTTGAGGATCGTCCGCCTGTCTGGGCCGCCGCTCACACCGTAAAACTCCGCGTTGCCCGCGGTGACCGTGCCGTAATCAAGAATGTGGATACGCCCCCGATTGTCGGCAAACATCCCGCTCCAGGTCTTCGAGTCCACGTTGTAGCCGAACAGGTTCTCCCCTCGATGTCCGGCGCCATCATTCCAGTTTTCCACAACCAGGCATTTGCCAAGTTCCAGTGAGACGACGCTCGTGGCATGGCTCGGCTGCTCTCCATCGGTGATCGTCCAGTGTCCCAGCCAAAAATCCAGCCCGCGGCCCTGGGCATTTGCGGCGCATGGCGGCCGGTCGGTCGCCGTGCGAGCCCTCGCAGCCGCTAAACACGGCGATACCGCGACCGCGAGAAACAACAGCGCATTCGTCACTCCTTTCGTACCGCGAATCATAGCCTCACGAATCATGGAGTGCCTCTTTATAAGAACCGCGCTCGATAGCGCAACTGATTTCGCAGCGAGCGAGCATCGCGTTCCGCTAGAGTAGATGTTGCGGCGTTTCCGTACCTTCGATATTGTGACCAAATATGTTGCCAATGCGACAAAGGCCGTTCCCGGATCGAGCCACGTCCGATCGCGCTCCCATTACGACGCTCAGGCGCAACTACTCGCCGGGACACGTTATCCCCCCGCATTCGCACCGCCGCGATCAGTTGGTCTACGCGTCGCAAGGCGTGATGACGGTCCAGGCTAAAGCAGGCGCGTGGGTCGTGCCGCCGAGTCGAGCGGTCTGGATTCCGGCTGGCGTCCGGCACGGCATCACGATGTGCGGCGCCGTGGCCATGCGCACGCTTTATCTCGACGCCGGCTTGGCCGGGGGCCTGCCACGAGCGTGCTGCGTCGTGAACGTGTCGCCATTGTTGAAAGAGCTGATTCTCCGCGCCTGTGAATCCCGCGGACTGAGCTCGCGGGTTCGCTGGCAAAGGCATTTGAGTGACGTAATCCTCGACCAACTGGGGACAATTCAGACAATCCCTCTACGGCTTCCGAATCCCATGGACCCGAGGGCCCTCCGAGTGGCGCAGGCACTGGCCGGCCGGGCCGCCGAAAGCCAGCCGCTCAGTCGGATTTGCGCACTCGCGGGCGCCAGCAAACGAACCATAGAGCGGCTGTTTCAGCGCGACTTGGGGATGTCGGTCGGAAAGTGGCGGCAACAACTTCGCTTGATGAGGGCGATGCAGCTTCTCGCCGAGGGTGCAAAGGTCACTCACGCTGCTATGGAGTCCGGTTACAGCACGCCAAGCGCCTTCATTTCCATGTTTCGCAAAACACTGGGCAGTACCCCCGCTGCCTACTTCCGCCGACCCGCCTGATCGTACCAAACGGAGGCCTTGCGAGCGCGATGCGCCAAAACGCAACGCAATGCGACGTCGTGCGATGATATGCGTCATTGTTTAGACCTGCCGACGAGAGGGGTTGGTGCCCGGTGGCAAGACGGCGAATCTCGAATTACCCGGGTAAAATCGCGTACTCGGCGGCCAGCTTCTCGCGGCGGCCGCGCGGTATGCCAGCTATGACGCCGTGCCGTTGGCGGACAAGCCGCTGACGCTCGTGATGGCGCTTGCGACCTTCGAGACCGATCTCAAGGCCGGCGGCCACCTCCAATGCCTATCCCGTCATCATGAATACGTGCCGGCCGGAGGGCAGGCGGGGGCGCAGGTGGCTCGATCCATTGGTATTCGATCTGGCGCCCCCGACGCGCAGGAAGCAGCCGGTAGGGCAGCCCGCTCGCGCAACTTGAATCGCTGGACGCTGAGTTCGGGCCCTGTCGCTCGGCGGCCGGCCCGCGCCGTATCTCGGCCGGCGTACCGGCGCCGTCGAGCCTGTTATCCTTGTCCAGTTCTGTGGCGCCGAGTCGATTGCACCGGGGCAAAACATGATACGCAATCCGTTCGAGCGGGTAGGTCAGCCCTACGGTCCAAGGCCACCGCGTTTGCGGTGGGGCGGGCGGCGGATGCTGATCCTCACGATCGTGGTGGTGGTCGTCGTCGCCTACCTCTGCGCCACCACTGTGTCGTACTACGTCGACTCCCTCTGGTTCGGCGCGCTCGGCTATGCATCGGTGTTCTGGACGCGGCTCACCTTGCAAGCCGCGGTCTTCTGCGCTTGCACCATCGTCAGTTTCATCGTGCTCTATGGGGCGTACCGGGCTCTTCGACCCGAGCACTTCGACGAGCTCCTCGCCGCGAAAATCCTGCTCAACCGCCAGCGGGTGGACCTGCCCATCGGGACGCTGGCGAATTTGGGCGCGCTCATCCTGTTCCTGGTGATCGCGGCCGAGGTCGGCGCGACCCTGTCCGAGAGCTGGACGACTCTGGTGCTCTGGTGGTATGCCCCGCACTCCGCCACCCTCGATCCGATCTTCGGCAAGTCTTTGGGGTTTTACCTGTTCCAGCTTCCGGCGTGGGAGCTGCTCACGGGATGGCTCACGACGCTCGCGGCGGTCGTCTGCGCTGTCGCTGCGGTGCTTGTCGGCCTCACGGCCACAGCGCGCGCGCTCACCCGCCAGCGCATCGTCGCGACCCTCGAACGGCCCTGGCGAGGGCTCGCGGTCGGGGTCGCGGCACTCCTGGTCACGATCGCGGCGCAGGTGTACTTCGGGCGCTTCGATCGCCTGTTCGACGATCACACGATCTTTTCGGGAGTGGACTACACGCAAGCCCACATCACGCTCGCTGGTCTGCTGGTTGTGTGTGGGGCGCTGCTCGGGGGCGCCGCCATCGCCCTGACTGCCGCGGTGCGTATGCCGCGCTTCCCGTGGATCGCTGGCTCGGTGGTGCCCGCCGTCGTGTGCTACATAGCAGTTCAGCTCGTGGCATGGTACGTGAGCACCCTGATCGTCAGGCCGAACCAGCTCAACCGCGAGCGGCCATACATTGCGCACAATATCGCGCTCACACGCCGGGCCTATGGCCTGGACCGGATCCAGGTCCATCCTTTCCCGGCGGATGTCGGAATCGCGGCGGTCGATCCATCCCAGAATCAAACGACGCTCGACAACATCCGCCTGTGGGATTGGCGGGCGCTGCAGGATGGGCTGAGGCAGATCCAGGAGATCCGTACTTACTACGACTTCCCCGAGATCGACATCGACCGGTACCGGCTGGGGGGGCGCCTGCGCGAGATGATGCTCGCGGCGCGCGAGCTCAACGTGGAGAAGCTCCCGGTGAGCAGCCAGACCTGGATCAATGAGAAGCTTATCTACACCCACGGGTATGGCGTCGCCATGACCTCCGTCAACGGCTTCACGCCCGAGGGCCTGCCGCAGCTCGTTCTGAAGAACATGCCGGTCGAGAGCTCCCTCCAGGGCCTGGCCATTACCCGGCCAGAGATCTACTTCGGCGAACTCACTGATACCGACGTCTACGTGAAGACCCGTCAGAGAGAGTTCAACTATCCGCAAGGCGAGCAGAACAATCTCGCCTCTTATCAGGGCAGCGGAGGCATCCGCCTCGGCGGGCTGCTGCGCCGTACGATCATTGCCTACGACCGCGGCGACATCGCCAAGCTCCCCTTCAGCGACGACGTCACCGACGACAGCCGCCTGCTGATGCGCCGCAACATTCTGGCGCGGGTGCAAACGCTGGCGCCGTTCTTCACGTTCGATCCAGATCCCTACATTGTCGTGGCGAGCGACGGCAAGCTCTACTGGATCATCGACGCGTACACGACCTCGGATACATATCCCTATTCGCGCCGTTATCTGCTCGGCGATGAATCCTACAACTACATTCGCAACAGCGTGAAGATTGTCGTCGACGCCTACACAGGGGCGACGACGTTCTACGTGTTCGATTCGAACGACCCCGTTCTCGGTGCGTACCGCAATCTGTTCCCGGCGCTGTTCCGGGACCAATCGGCCATGCCGGCGGATTTGCGCGCGCATGTACGCTACCCCGAGTTGCTGCTCACCGCGCAGGCCGATGTGTACGCGCTATATCACATGACCGATCCGGAAGTGTTCTATAACCGCGAGGACCTCTGGCAAGTCGCGACGGAGGTTCGTTCTCAGGGGGAGGGCCCGGAGGACGCGGAGGCGAACTACGTTCTCATGACGCTGCCCGGCGAGCAAACGACGGAATTCATCGACATCCTGCCCTTCACTCCCGCCAACCGCAACAATCTCATCGGCTGGATCGGCGGCCGCAGCGATGGCGCCCATTACGGCGAGGCGGTGGTCTACGACTTTCCGAAGTCGAAGCTGGTTGACGGTCCCCTGCAGGTCGAGGCGCGCATCGATCAGAATGCTTCGATCTCGGGGCAGCTGACACTGTGGAACCAGCAAGGCTCGCACGTACGCCGGGGCAGCCTCCTCGTCATACCGGTCGGCAAGGCGCTGCTGTATGCCCAGCCGATCTATCTGCAGGCGGCGAACAGCCCGATGCCGGAGCTGCGTCTCGTGGTGCTCGCGCTGCAAGACCGGTTTGCGTATGGTCCGACGTTCGAGACGGCTATGGCGGCGTTGTTCAACGGCGCACCATCGACGTTGAGCGCGCAACAGGCGTCGGGTTCGGCCCTGGCCCCCTCTCAGCCCGAGGCTCGCGGTGTCGAGCCGCAGGCTCCGCAGGCCGGGTTGAATGCCCTGATCGACGCGGCCGCGCAGGATTTCGCGGACTACCAGCAACTCACAGCGGCCGGCAAGCTTGCCGAGGCGGGGAAGAAGCTCGAGGCGCTCAAGCGCACGCTCGCGAAGCTGAAGAGCAGCCGGCCGTGAGCCACCCGATGGGAGCGGATGCGCTCGATATGTATTCCGAAGTGTTCGCGCGCCTCCGTGTCCTCATTCGCGACCTCCGCAAGTGCTGGCTGGATCTGCGCCATGAACCAAGATCCCACCGCTGCCGAATTCCGACAGGGCGACACGCTTGGTCCGAAATACAAACGCTGGTTTCGGGCAAAGTTCTTCATGCAGTATCGCTTGTTCTTCAGGTTCCATGTTGAGAGCAAGGTCATCGCGCTGGGCTGGGTGAATGATGAAGACACCAAGCGTGCCTACGGCACAAAGGACGGCGCGTATCGAGTCTTCTCCAAGATGCTCGCCGCTGGACACCCTCCCGACGATTGGAACGCTCTCATCAAAGAATGTCATGCAGCGTCGGCTCGGACGACAGAGCTGAACACTCTACTCACCGACACGCTGAGGTAGCCTTTCTCCGGCCGGCCCCAGAGAGACTTTGGTGGTCTCCAGCGCATGGGAGCCGCCGCGGGCTCCGCGTTCGTGCAAGGCATTTTGCTTTACCACGGTGCTCAGACCTTACAGTTCGGCCGGAATATTCGCGCGACCCCGTTGTCCACACTATGGGCGTGACCGGCCAGGAGCGGTCTGACAGCGGCAGGTTTGCCGAACCAAGAGGGGCATTCAGAATAAGAGGGTGCTGGGAGTGAGTAGGTGGTTATGGCAGGTAGTGCCTTCCGGCATTATCGACGCGGAGCAGAGCGCGCAACAGGCCCCCAGGCTCCGTTTGGCGACAGAAGTGCTACTCAAGCCTGCACCGCTACCTGCTTGGCGGAAAGGGCTTCTGGCTTGACTTCTCGAACCTCGAGCAAGTCATCGAAAAGGGCGCGGTAGTGCACGACCGCTCTGCGCAGCTTCTCGGTGTCGGCTTCGCCGCGCGCGCCGCGTACCGCGATCGCCTGCGCCGCCCGGTAATTCTCTACGACGGTGGAATGATCGACTGAGATATCGGCAGCGCGGCGTTCGAAATCGCCCATTGGGTAGCCACGCTTGAGCATCAACTCACGAACCAAGCCGTCCGCCTCGCTGACGACTCCCGTGGGGTTATCGACGAAGCGGCCCTGCAAGGCGTTCCAAGCCTCGGTGAACCTTGCCGCCTCAGCAGGCGCCAACGGCGTGATAATGAGGTGCTCGACGCGCTTTTCGCGGGCCTTGAGTTCCGAGTCTATATCGACCTCACGGGGTCCGTATCGGCGGGCGGTCTCCTCTGGTCTGGTGCCAGGAAAGAGAGGGCGATGGAGCAATGCCATCTGCATTTTCCCGGCATGGTTCGCCCGCTGATTCGTACGACCCGAAACTGATCGCAATCAATGAGACTCTCCCGCAGGACGGGCTCCGTCTCCTGGACCCTGGGAGTGGCCGCCTCGATAGCGCGCTGCGCAAAATCGATGCAGGCCATTGCCCGATCCACCTGAAGCGGCCGCCGGCGGCCCGTCCTGGGGTCCAAATGGTCCCAGTCATAAAGCCGATATGTCACGTCGCTGTTCTGTTGCACTTCAAAAACCACCACATCGCTCAATGAGTGAACGGTCCCTGCCTTTATGAAGACGCTATCGCCCGGCTGTGGGGCGAAGCTTGCCAATTGCTCTGCGACAGTACCGTGCGCGATTGCTTGCCGCAGAACGCCTGGCGAAGTGCCAGCTTTTAAGCCGCATAGATGCGCGCGTCGGACCCGGCGTCCAGAACTACCCACGCTTCGGTCTTCCCTGTGTCACCCGCTGGAATGAGCGCCGGGTAGTCATCGGATGGATGCACCTGGACCGAGAGCGCCCGAGTCACATCGAGGAACTTCAGAAGGAGTGGGAAGCGACTGAACTGTCCGGAGAGCTTGCCCAGCATGTCTTCCGAAAACAGCCCCAGCAGCTCCTTGAGAGTCTTTCCTGTCAGTGGTCCATCAGCCACGAGGCTGGCATGGTCATCACGGTCGCTCAAAAGCCACGCTTCACCGACGCGATCGCCACCCGGCAGCGGTGTAGAGAGCAGTTCGGCCAAGCGCCGTCCGCCCCAAGGCCGATACTGGCAAATCGGGGCAAATCGCAGCGGGTAAAGAGACGTCGCTTTCATGAAGCCCGCTCATCGCTGCGCCGTTATTCCTTGGCGATCTCGGATTTCATCTGGCCATACTCTGCGAGGGTAATCTCGCCCTTGGCGTACCTCGCATCGAGAATATCGAATGCTTCATTTCGGGGCGGGTTGCCGAACCTCCGGTGCGCCCGGTAGGTGTAGCCCCAGTTGCCGATGCTCGAAAACAGCAAGAATATGACACCGAACCACAGAAACCATCCCCAGCCGAAATACCACCAGAGCCACGACGTGTGCTTATCCGCGATCCGTCTCTTGCATCCAGGCTGGAATGTCGCGCGCACCATGCAGCACGCGCCAGACGTCGATACATCCGTTCGTTTCGACATAGAACACGACGTGCGGGAAGCGCCCGAGGGGCCATGTGCGCAAGCCTGGCAGCCTCAGTTCCGAGGCGTAGCGAGATGAACCGCTCGCTGGGTGGCGGCCAATGTGTCGATATGCGCGCTCAAGAGCGTCGACAAAGCCAAGGGCGACTTCTTCACCTGCCTCCTTAAGGTAGTGCGCAATTGTCTCATCGACGTCGCGGTTGGCCAGCTGACGTGGGACAACCGGTTTGGTCATTAGCGCCGCGGGCCGATTGTCCGACTACCGCGCGCCCGACTACGCAGCCTCTTGAAATACGTCGCATCTGCCGGCGGTGCGGGCGGTGAAGCTGCCCCTGCCAGCAGAAGCTCACGAAGGCGCAGCTGATCCTGGTCCTTACGGATCAGCTCGCGAACGTACTCACTACTGGTGCCGTAACCCCGCTTGACCTGCTCATCCACAAAGTCCTTGAGCTCTTCGGGGAGGGAAATGTTCATGGTGGTCATGGTCGCAATACTAGACTTCTTGGCAAAATTTGGCAATCACGCCGACAGGCACAGGAGGGGTCCTGCAACGTTCTGCATCAGGTAGCGGCGCCGGCCCCGCAGACTGGTTCAAATAGCTGCTGCTTCGGGTGGCTGTCCCGTGATCTTCGCGATTGCCAGGCGCGCGCATCTGCGCACCCATTGGCTCGGGTCCGAGAGGGTCTTGCGCAGAGCTGGCAGAGCCTGACTCGCTGATGGTCCGATGTGGCTCAGCGTAATGCATGCAATCGCCCGGACCGACTCTTCCCTGTCGGCCAGTAGATTGATGAGCTTCGGAACGGCCTCGGCGGCATTCGGTCCGACGGCGTTGATGTCGCCCTCGGCATACACGCGAATGCGAGGATCAGGATCATTTAGAGCGTCCATTAGCGCCGGCAGTGCTGCGCTAATGTCCATTTTGGGTCGATAGTGATCGTTTTGTTCCCAGGGCGGCCCGGCCAGCTCGCCCAGAGCCAGCTCCGCGTTGAGTCTCAGATTGCTATCCGAGCATGTCAGCGCCTGCGCCAGAGCGAGTATGCTCGCGTTGCCGAGCGCAAACAGCTGGCGGTAGGTCCGCTCCCGTTTGAGCTCTGCAGGTGAGGTAGGGGCCGGTGGACATGGCGTGGGCGGCTCCGGACAGAGTCTTTCGAAGGGGCCAGGATCGATATGGGGCGGCAGGTTGCCCAGCTGATTGACCAGCGCGTCAGCCGGTCCGTGGTCTGCCGGGTGCGTACAAGCCGCCGGTTCTAGGTCTGCCCGGTGCGTACAGGCGATGAGGCTTAACGCCATAGCTACCAGCGCGAGAATCGTTGGAGTCAACCGCACGTGATACCGGCCTCGACCATCCCCGCAGGCATTATCGCAGGTCCATGGGCCGAGCGACCGAGCGCGTCCGTCATACCCTCACGCGCGAACTCTGATATCAGCCTCTTACTGCGCCGCCCGGCGCGAAATGTGTGAGGAAACCCAAATGAGCGCAGATGACGAAGCATTCATCCCCTATCTGGTCCTGGTCAGGTTTGACAAGGATGGTGGTGACTTGAAGAGGCGTTTGGCGGAGTCTGTGCCGGCTCTCAAGGAAGCATTAGCGGATATAGGCAAGGTGCAATTCGTGGAGATGTCTTATGACGGCTCGATGGCGGCCTTTCTGGTTGCGGCAAACCCGAGATTCGAGGATGTGTTGCAGGTGCAGGCGCACTTGCAGTCACCCCGGACGGGCAAGTCCTCCGCGCTGGTAGTCCACGACAAGGTTCTCGTCGTCACGCTGGAGACAGGTACCGCGTCGCGCATGGAGCGCACGACGAGTTGGCTTCGAGAATTCGGTCTTTTGGTGGAGTGAGGAAGCACGATCCTCGATCGCCCTAGTGCCGAATGGCGTTTTTTTGAGGACATGTCTATACGCCCTAACGAAGACTGGACCGCGGGTCAGCATGTCATGAATCGGGCTCCAGATCAGGACGTATCCTCAACAGCTCTGCCTCTGCCTTCTCATATTCCGCGAAGATTCCCGAGATCGCCTTATCCTCGTATCCGTACCCCAGGCCACCATATACATTGTCATCGTAGAGCTGAAATAGTCCATCGGAACGGCGGCGAATCGAGTAGCGCTCGCCAGATCGCCGAAGGAATCGCTTGACCACATCCGTTGACACTGGGGGCTCCTCAGGAGAGTCCAGCCCCAGGGTAGCGATCTCGGGCGCGACTGATTCCTAAAGACAGTGGCCATTCGGCGCGCGCCACCAATGTCGTAGCGCAGTCAATTTTACTCAGTAATTGAGTAATACTACTCAATGACCGAGTAATTGCGCGGCGACTAGGCCGCATGCATCAGACACTCCATTATACGCAAATCTATATTAGCGTATAACGGGCAATCGACTGTTTTGATGGAGTGAGCACGCGCGGCCGTGCCGTGCCGCACTACTTGCGCGATTTCCTGCGGCATAGTGTGCCGCGAGCCCGCAATCGATCAGCTCCGGCCTTTCGCGGACTCAGTTGGCGAACGTCCAAGCCGTCACTTCCTGCGTAGACGGAGCGGTGTAGAGCGATCCGGTGAACCCGACGTAGGCAGTGTCGGCCCCCACCTGAGACGGAATGTCGACGTCGTTCCATTTTGTCGAGAACGTTCGACCGGTCACCGCATCCTTCATCGTCAGGGACAGCGTCGTACCGCTGTATGTCAGTGTGCAGTCTATCGGGTCACCGCTGGTCAGATCGATATTGGAGATGGTGGTCTGCGGCTCGTATGGTGTCTCGCCATGGGTGTAGAAACCGGTGGTGCCCCCATTCCAAAGGTCGAACTTCACGGCGACGCTCGAGGCGAGGCCGGCGTAGCCACCGTCCGGATGGTTGACGCCGTAATCCTCGAAACCGAAGGCATATGGGCCGCCGCTGACGCCACCGCCGACAGAGGCGAGGGTGCCGCCGGCGGCGCTGAGGCTCATATCAGAGGTGGCCGCCGGTTGGTTCTGGATGACGAAGAGCATGGTGTTCTGGTCGGCGTACCCCGAGAGGTGCAACGTGAACCGGGTCGTGAACGACTGCACGTTCACCGGCGCGGCATAGAATGCCGAGCCGATCTCGATGCTCTGTGAGCTATTGGTGAGCTGCAGCGCGGAGCCGGTGATCGCCCCCGTTCCAGCGGTCATCAGCAGGCCACTCGCGTTGGCGAAGCCGGCAGGAAAGTTGATGATCGGACTGCCGGCGGTCTGGACCTGATAATTACGCTGCGCCGGCTCGCTGTTCGTGTAGCCGCTCTTGACCGCGATGGCCTCGAGGACCTTATTCGAGCTGACCATGATCGGGCCGCCGTAAAGGGTGGAGGCGGTCGTCGGTGGCTTGCCGTTGGTCGTGTAGTAGATCTTCGCGCCGCTGGGACCGGTGATGGTGACCGACTGCGATGACGTATAGGCGCCGGCGGCCCGACTGAAAGTGGGCTGGGCGAGGCGTGTGTCATATCCCCGCCACCAGCTCCAGGAGTCGATCAGCAGCGGGACCGGATTGATGGTGCCGCCAGTGAATCCGATGTACGCGGTATCGCCCCCCACGACAGCGGGTATGTTCACCGGCCACTGGAAGTAAGCCTGCTTTCCCGTCACCGTGTCGGTGAGGTTCATGGAGAGGATCGAGCCGTCATAAACGACGTGTGCCGACACGACATGGCCGCTCCCGAGATTTATTCCCTGCGGCATCATGTCCTGGACCGGCATGATGCCGTTGTCCATCAGCATTCCGCCGTCCAGATAAAGCCCGGTCATGCTGGGTGTCGGGCCGGTGAAGGACTCCGAGCCGCTCGAGCCATTGGGGGTGGCGTTGAAGGCGATCGCGACGCTCCTGCCGATGGCGGTGCCGGCAGGGTTTTCGGTGTAAGCGAAATATCCCAGGCCATTGGAGTCGCCGCCGGCGCCCATCCCGCGCCGGTCGTTCTGGATGACGAAGGTTTCCCCGTAGCCGTTCGCCGTGATCTTGAACGTGAAGTCGGTCGTGAACGCCTGGATGTTCTGCTTGGTCGTGTACCAGGCCTGGCCGGCATCATGCACCTGGTTACCGGCGAGCTTGATCGCGCCGTTGACGAAACCCTCGGCATCACCGAGGTTGATGCCGCTGGGCTGCGACGCGAAGTTCGGGAAGCTGAATATCTGCGTGGCACCCCCACCCGGCGGTGGCGGTGGCGGTGGTGGCGGCGGGGAAGAAGCAGCCGGCTTGACCGTGATGCTGAAAGCTGGAAGTGACGCGGAGGTACCGGCGGCGCTCGCTTTGATCACGATGCTGGCATACGTGCCGACGGTCTTGGCGTTCGGAAATCCCTCGAGCGAGCCGGTCGACTTATTGAAAAAGGCCCAGCCAGGCTGGTGCGTGATACTGAAAGTGACCTTCTTGCCGGCCGGAGCCGTGACCCGCGGCGCAAACCAGTATGGCTTGCCCGCCGTGACCGTCGTGACGGGTTTGCCGCTGATGGCCAGCGTAGCGGCACCAGCGGTCGAGGCCGCGACCATTGTGGCAAGAACGAGTGCGCCGAGCCGAAGCGCGCGCAATCCAGTCTCTGTCTTCATCGACACCCCGCGGGCTCAAATTTTACTTGTAACAGCGGAACCGGCGCAAAAGTATCGCGTCGATGCGCAATACGCAACCCGTCTGCATCGAGCGACAGGTGCGCGCCGTCGCCGGGTCAGAAGCCTCGAGGGAGATCGAGGGCGCCGCGGCTTGGATTCCGGGCGCCCTCGATCATCCTAACCAACACTCCTCAATTGCCAAACGTCCACGTTGTCACGTCCTGCGTGGACGGGGCGGTGTAGAGCGACCCGGTGAACCCGACGTAAGCCGTGTCAGCCCCCACATCCGATGGAACGTTGACATTGGCCCACTGCGTCGAGAACGTTCCGCCCGTCACCGTATCCTTCATCGTGAGGGACAGCGTCGTGCCACTGTACGTGAGCGTGCAGAGTATCGGGTCGCCGCTAGTCAGGTTGACGCCCGAGATGGTCGTCTGCGGTTCGTACGGAGTCTCACCGTTGGTGTAGAGACCCGTGGTGCCGCCGTTCCAAAGGTCGAACTTCACAGCGACACTCGAGGCAAGGCCGGCATAGCCGCCGTCAGGGTTGCTGACACCGTATTCCTCGAAGCCGAAGGCATATGGGCCGCCGCTGACGGTGCCGCCGATCGGGCCGAGGCTGCCGGCGGCAGCGCCGAGTGTCGTATCAGAGCTGGCCCCGGGCTGGTTCTGGATGACGAACAGCATCGTATTCTGATCGGCATACCCTGAGAGATTCAGGGTGAACTGCGTCGTGAACGACTGGACGTTCACCGGCGCGTCGTAGAACGCCGACCCGATCTCGATGCCTTGCGCACTGTTGGTCAGTTGCAGCGCGGAGCCGCTGATCGCGCTCGCTCCAGCCGTCATCAGCAGGCCGCTCGCGTTGGCGAATCCGTTCGGGAAGTTGATGATCGGGCTGCCGCTCGGCTGCACCTGGTAGTTGGCCTGGGCCGGCTCGCTGTTTGTATAGCCGCTCGCGACCGCGATGGCCTGGACGACTTCATTGGAGCTGACCGTGATCGGGCCGCTGTACACGGAAGAAGCAGTGGTCGGCGGCTTGCCATTGGTCGTGTAGTAGATCGTCGCGCCGGAAGGCCCGTCGATCGTGACGGACTGCGACGACGTATAGGCGCCGGCGGCCGGGCTGAACGTGGGCTGCGCGAGGCGCGTGTCATATCCCTGCGACCAGGTCCACGAGTTGATCAGCAGCGGTACCGGGTTGATGGTGCCGCCGGTGAATCCGATGTACGCGGTATCGCCCCCGACGACGGCGGGGATGTCCACCGGCCACTGGAAGTACGCCTGCTTTCCGGTCACCGTATCCGTGAGGTTCATGGAGAGAATCGACCCGTCGTAAACGACGTGCGCCGCCACCAGGTCGCCGCTCTGCAGGTTGATTCCCTGCGGCATCAGGTCCTGAACGGGCATGATGCCGTTGTCCATCAACAGGCCGCCGTCCAGATAGAGTCCGGTCATGCTGGGGGTCGCGCCGGTGTAGGACTCCGAGCCGCTCGAGCCATTCGGGGTGGCGTTGAAAGCGATCGCGATGCTGTTGCCGATCGCCGTGCCGGCGGGATTCTCGCTGTAGGCGAAATATCCCAGGCCATTGGAATCACCACCCGCGCTCATGCCGCGGGGGGCATTCTGGATCACGAAGGTTTCGCCATAGCCGTTCGCCGTGATCGTGAACGTGAAGTCAGTCGTGAACGACTGGATGTTCTGCTTGGTGGTGTACCAGGCCTGGCCGGCATCGTGTACCTGGTTACCAGCCAGCTTGATCGCGCCGTTGACGAAACCCTCGGCATCACCGAGGTTGATGCTGCTGGGCTGCGACGCAAAGTTCGCGTAGCTGAAAATCTGGGTGGCACCCCCGCCAGGCGGCGGCGGCGGCGGCGGAGACGTGCCCGACGGAGCGCTGACCGTTATGCTAAACGCAGGAAGCGAGGCAGTACGCCGCGCGGTGCTCGCTGAGATGACGATATTCGAATCCGTGCCCTCGGCTTTCGCCTGTGGGTCTCCCGAGAGTGCGCCCGTCGAGGCGTTGAAGCTGGCCCAGCTGGGCTGGTTCTTGATTTTGAACGTGACTTTTTCACCCCTGGAACCACTGACTTGCGGTGCGAACCAGTATGCGTTGCCCGCGGTGACCACGGTGACGGGGGTACCGCTGATCGTCAGCGTGGCGGCCCCAGCGGTCGAGGCCGAAGCTAATGCGGTCAGAACGAGTGCGCCGAGCCCGAGCGCGCTCGTTACCTTCGTGGTATTGCGTGACATGCGACCTCCAAAAATATTTATGCGTCATCATCGACGCCAATCCCCGGGGCTCAAACTTTATTTCTCCCTGGATGGGAGACAAGCATGACCGCGCGGAAAGTATCGTGGCATTGCCTATCACGCAACCTGTTGCCCGATGCAGACCGGGGCGATCGCGGGGCGTCGCCGTGCCACGACAGTCTCGGGCCCGAAAGCGGCGCGAGCGCGCGGAGGCGTCAATTACGGCACTTTTATGCCATCACGACCGCTGGTGTTGGATGTTATGTGCGGCGGAAGCGGAGAATCGGCGGCCCCGGCAGACTGCGATCGGTGTCAGCGCAAGGGCCAAAAAAAACCGGCGTACTGGTTCGAATCCAGACGCCGGTACTACTGCAGCCGCATTCGCGCTGGCTCATCCCTTCGGTTAGTTGGCGAAGGTCCACGCCGTCGCGTCCTGCGTGGACGGGGCGGTGTAGAGCGATCCGGTGAACCCCACGTAGGCGGTGTTGGGGCCAACATCGGTCGGGATGTTGATGTTGCTCCACTGCGTGGAGAACGTGTTGCCCGTCACCGTACTCAGGGGCAGCGTCGTGCCGCTGTACGTGAGTGTGCTGGCGATCGGATCACCGCTGGTGGGGTTGATGTTGGAGATGGTCGTCTGCGGCTCGTACGGAGTCTCGCCGTTGGTGTAGAGCCCGGTCGGTGACATGCCATAGGGCCGCCGTTTGAATCGACATGATTGAGCCACACAGCGGCGCTTCATGGCCTCTCGCAACAGGTCGCGGCGCAGAAAAAACACCCGGCGAGTTTCGTCGGTCGCCGAATTGGATCGGCGATACGCGCCCTGGCGACGCGACCTTCGTGCCGCCACCGCCGCAGGAAATCAACACCTGCGTGGGTGATCTGGAGCGCTTCCTTCACTCTGACACTCCGACTTTGCTCAAAGCAGCGCTCGCGCACCTGCAATTCGAAACCATACATCCATTTCTCGATGGAAACGGTCAGATCGGCAGATTGCTGATCACGTTGCTGTTCTGCCATGAAGGCACGTTGCGCGAACCGCTCCTGTATTGCAGCTTGTACTTCAAGCGGCATTGGCAGGAGTAGCTGCGCAAGTTGCGAGATGACCGAGAAATGCATGGTGCAGGTGCTCTGCCGACCCGATCCAAACGGAGGTCTTCCGAGGGCGCTGCACCAAAGCGCAACGGAACGCAACGTCGCGCAATGATAGGCATCATTGTTTCGACTTGGCGGTGAGAGGGGTTGGTGCCCGACGGCAAGCGGCCACGTTCGGTCATCCCGATCTGGTTTGCAAATTTCTCGTAAGCGGCCGGCCAGGAGTCTTGAGTACTGAACAGTTCACTCGTAAAGCGTGTACGCGCTTACATAGCATTTCAGTTTCCAAAGTCTTGCAATCTTCGTCGCTCCAAAATCCGATGGTCCCGGACGGCGGGGAGTACTTGGCCCAGTCAGAACGGCCAGGAAGTATAAGGAGTTCTTCGAGTTGGCAGATTGGTAAGCAACGAACCGCACAACGCCAAGCTGGCCATTGTTCTCGTGATAGCGGTACTCCACGAACGCCTTGATGTGTCCATCGGTCTGTGACACTCCGGATCTGACATCATCGACCCCGGCCGTAGTTGGAGGCGGCCTTGAGCTCTCCACCGAACTCGAACGGGTTCTGCCGGGCGGGTGCGGCCATGGTTTTTCCTCAATGGAACTGCTGTGATTCTAATTCACATTTGGTGAATCACAAAATGTGAATCACCCGCGCGATCCAAGCCGAGCTCATGCCATGCCATTGCCACTTTTCGGCCGTCGCTCTTCCATAATGCCAGCCCGGAGTCTCACCAGGGTTGGCCATCGTCATCTGAGGGGCTGAGGTAGAGGGAGTTTAGCTATGTCTCGCGTTGCTGAACGCGTCGCGTTCCAAGATTCGCATCAATCTGAATACCGCCTACGACAGCTGCCGTTACTGTGCTTGCTACTCCTCGTCGCTGTAACATCTGAAGCTTTGGCAAGTGAATCTTCGAGGCAGATCTCCTCCAAGGACATTACGCAGAGCGTAGCTTCCTCGCTGCCAAAATTGCAGGGACGGCGCGCTGATGTCATTGCCAACCTGGATCTGACTCGACCGTTCGAGACGCGAATGCAATGGACTTTTGTGGCGGCAATATTACCCGGGTCCCATTTTGACGGAGCAGACGCGCAATCCGTTGACGGCGGCGCACTGGCCCGGTGTATTGTTGAGAACTTGGCGCCACACTGCACATATGCAACACCGAAGAACGACTCGGAGTGGTTTTCGACGCCTATCGAGCTCTACTCGGCCAGGGTGGTTTTTGCGGGCGCAAACAACACACGTCCGCTCCTGCTGATAAAGACTGGATCGGCGCATGGAGGCGACGGAAGCCACTCTATTTATACCGAGCTATTCATCTATGACAGGAAGTCAAATGAATTCCGATCTGTCTTTTCCAACGCCACCGGCAGCAATAATAACCAGGAAACCAGATTTATCGAGCAAGGGCCGCTACGCGGCGACGTCATTGTTGCCGATCCGACCTCGTCAGCGCCCTTCGGGTATTGGATTTCTGTCTACTCCAGGGATCGGCAAGATGGATATTCATGCAGCCCCCTGCAGTATAGGAGCGCTACTCACTATGGAGACGGAAATCACTTGCCGGTGATCGATTCTGAGATGCCGGGCATCTTGCGGCGCATGGGCTTGTGGAGACCTGGTGATCCGCTGCCCGCTCCCCCTGGGTGTAGTCGCCCGGTTTTGCGTTACGGCGAGGAATGGTGCCAGTAGTCCTCGATTGTGGCCTGGCTTAAGCGGAAGCGGTCATCCGCGATTGTCCGCTCGGGGGTCGATAGGCGACGGTGGGGAGCATGCGACGACCGGGGCGTGGGCCGAAAAGAGGGGCGGCCCGACGCGGCAATCCGTTGCACGAGGGTGCAAACCGTTGCAAGTGGTAGCGGGGGCGTGCTTTGGAGCAACCAAAACTGATGTCGTGTGCTTTTCTCCGGAACGTGTTCTCGAGCCCATGGCCATAGCCGGTATCTGCGGCAATGGCCATTTGCTCACGCCGGACAACCTGAAGGTTGACCAAGCGAAACGTCGCTGGCGCTGCCGCCGCTGTGGTCGGGCGCGAGCGGCTGAGTTGCGGGCGCGGCATAAGCCGGCAGCGTAGATTCTGGTCCATGTGCGAGAGAGTAATCCCAGTGGACGCCGATTCGTAGCCGCGCATATTGCGAGATGACCCAGAATCGCATGGTGCAGGTGCTCTGCCGACCCCGATCCAAGAGCACGTCTTCCGACCGCAATGCACCAAAGCGCAACGGGATGCAACGCCGCGCTCTGATACGCATCATGCTTTTGACTTGCCGGCGAGAGGGCGTGGTGCCCGGCGGTAAGCGGCCAGAAGGGGCGGTTCGTCAGGGCCAGTACGTGCGACAGTGGATACACGGGCGATCGCCGGGAGCGCGCTGCGTGATCTCGAGCGGGATGGCGAGGCGGAGCCGATGGGGAAAAACCTGACAATCGAGTTGCCCGCGTATGGCTACCGGATCTTTCGGCTGGAAGGGTTCTCCGCAGGGAGCGCGACTCAGGCGGGCGCACGCTTCTGATCAGAGAGAGGGAGGCGCTAAATCACCCCTCGGTCTCAGAAGTGCCGCCGCGCGTTTCGCGCTCCGAATTCAGCAGCGGCAGTGTCGGGATGGTGCTCTTGCCGGCGCTATTCCCTCCTATGCGCCGGTTTATCCCGGCGGACTAAGCGTCCGGTCATCACTTGGGCGGGCACTTACAAAAGGTTTCCCGTATGGTCGCAACCATTTCCGTCCTGCTGTGTTTTAAGGGCACAAGAAGTCTTCCGGTATCAACGGGACATCCATTACATCTATGCTCCAGATGCGCAGCCCCAAACGGCGGCAGGTTCGTAAAAGTACCGTAAGGCGATGGGTTCCGGTGGCCATTGGTCTCGTGACTCTTGCGGCCCTGTGGCCTCACTCAAACTGGGAACTCGCGGCGGCCCAAGTCGCAGAAACCGAATCTGGTGCAGTCCAGGGGACACGTGAGGGGAATGTAACCGCATTTGAGGGGGTTCCCTTTGCGGCGCCTCCAGTGGCTGACTTGCGCTGGCGAGCGCCGAAGCGAGTGGCTCAGTGGACGGGGATCCGTAAGGCTACAAGCTTCGCTCCGGCTTGCATGCAAAAGGGCTTGTCAATGCCGGGCGAGACACCGCCTAAGGTCAGTGAAGACTGTCTATACCTGAACATCTGGACTACTAACGTCGGGACAAAAGAGTCCCGACCGGTACTCGTGTGGATTTATGGCGGCGGATTTACGAACGGATCCGCCTCGATGCCACTTTACTGGGGCGACCAGTTGGCGAAAAGAGGCATCGTTGTCGTAACGATTGCGTACCGCGTCGGTTTATTCGGGTTTCTCGCGCACCCTGAGCTCACCCGCGAGTCTGAGCATCACGCTTCTGGCAACTATGGCCTCCTCGACCAGATCGCGGCGCTAAGTTGGATACAGCGCAATATCCGGGCGTTCGGAGGCGACCCGAAAAGAGTCACTATCGCAGGACAATCGGCGGGCGCGATGTCCGTCAGCATTCTAATGGCCTCGCCGCTGGCGCACGGGCTTTTCGCGCGCGCTATCGCAGAGAGTGGCGGCTTCCTCGAACCCGTACAAATTTTACCGGGATATACGCTTGCCAGCGCGGAAACACAAGGAGAACAGTTCGCACACTCATTCGGCGCTGCAGATATCAGCGCGCTGCGCAAACTGCCAGCGGCAAAGCTGCTGGATAACGATCATCTCGCGATCAATCATCCTATCGTTGATTCTTATGTATTGCCTGTTTCGCCTCACGATGTCTTTGCAGCTGGCAAGCAGGAAGACGTGCCCATCCTCCTCGGTTCCAATGAAGATGAAGCGAACGCATTCGATATCCCGAGAGATATTGCGCCTTCTGATTTCACTGCCTCGGTCGCGCGACATCTCGGCTTTCCCACCCCGTTCCTTCAGATGCTCGCGGGCGAGTACCCGCACGATACGGAGCAGCTTGCCCGACGTAGTGCCGTCGATCTTGAGACTGACTTGCGCTTTCGCTGGGACATGTGGAAATGGGCCAACTTTCAGGCCCATCTAAACGATCATGTCTACTACTACTGGTTCCGACATGACCCGCCATTTCCAGAAAATTCCCCTTACTACGAATGGGGCCCCAGTCATTTTGCCGAACTTTGGTACGTTTTCGACCATCTGAACCAGGAGCCTTGGGCCTGGACCAACCAAGATCGCAAAGTGGCCGATACTATGTCGGCCTACTGGACCAATTTTGTGAAATCGGCGAACCCGAACGGACAAGGTCTTGCGGATTGGCCGCCTTATAGGGGCGACAATCGCAATGTACTCTATATCGAGGAACCCATCACGACTGGTATGGTGGCTGGCGCCCCTCGATTGGCGTCGATAACGGCGATGTATTCCGAAGTTGTCGCGTCAGAGGCGTCGCAGAAGCACTAGAGACGAGGCCGCGCCGGGGTGCAGGTCCTTGCCGACGCCATTCATCGGGCGAAGGGAGCACAACACGGTTCGACGCCCAGGACACGCAAATCGCGCAGTGCCGAAAAGTCACGGTGGTGCGTGACTAGCGCACCGGCCCCGACTGCCAGTGCACTCGCCGCTTGGACCGCATCCGCAAGCTTCAACTTGCAAGCGGCGCGGAGCCGATCCTTATTCGTACCGAAGTGCGTGGATAGGATTGGCACGCGCAACACGCGCGGCATGAGCAAAGACAGTAAGCCAGGCGATGAAGAGCGCCGTGACGCCCGCTGCAACGAAGTAACCGGGACTCAAGCTGATACGGTAGGCGTATCCTTCAAGCCAGTGGCGTAGATAGTAATACGCGACTGGCCAGGCGATCGCATTGGCCAGCAGCACCGGGATCGAGAACTGCCACAGCAGCAGACGGATGATGTCCCTCGTCTTGGCGCCCATGATCTTGCGGATGCCGATCTCCTCGGTACGGCGTTCGACGACGAACGCAGCCAAGCCGAAGAGTCCGAGCGAGGCGATGAAGGCCGCAACGATGACAAAGATGCTGAGCAGCGCGCCTTGGCGCTCGGCGTCGACATAAAGCTGATTCAGGCTGTCGTCGACGAACCTGCGGTAGATGGGCTTGGCGGGAATATGGCGCTGCCAGATGCGGTCAATCGCCGTCAGCGTTTGCGGTATCTGGCCCGCCTTCAGTCGCACCGACATGTCACTGTACAATTCCGGTTCGTTAAAGAAGACGGTCGGCGCGATCTGTACGGCCTGGGCACCGGCGAACAGGACGTCGTGCACGACGCCGACGATGGTCACTCGTCCGCCGATCAGATCAATGGTCTTGCCGATGGCGCGGTCGGGGGTGAAGCCGAAGGCGCGCGCCGCGCGATCGTCGATAACCACATTGCGGCCGTCTTCCGGTTCTGTGCCGTGATGCAGGTCCGTGCCGCGGTCCTGCGACAGGAAGCGGCCAGCTTCCAGCTTGACGCCGTAGACCGCGGCGAAATCGGGCGACACGGAATAGCTCATGACCTGTATGCTGGCGCCCGTCGCTGCGATGCGCACCACGTTCATCGGCTTATTGTCGCTCCCCGGCACCTTGTCCGACATGGCAACACCCGCCACGCCAGGAAGAGCCGAAATCTCTGCCGTCATGCCTTCGAGCGTCTTTTGTGAAAGGTCGGCCCCGTTCACCGAAACCAGCACGATGTTGTCGCGATCGAAGCCAAGATCGAGGTGACTGGCGAAACGTATCTGGGTGAAGATAACCGCGGCCGCGATGGCGAGGCCGATCGAAACCGCGAACTGGAAAACCACCAGGATCGTGCGCATCACGCCGGTGCTTGCGGAGCCGGCAGTCGTGGAATGCAAAACTCGCCCCGGACGGAAACCTGACAGAATGAAGGCCGGGTAGATGCCGCCAATCAGTCCCGTCAACCCTGCGATGGCGACCATCGCGGCGACGAACGGCCAGTTGCCGAGGTAATCGAGCGTTATCGCGTGCCCCAGGAAACCGCTGTAGGCCGGCAACAGCACTTCCGTGGCCGCGAAGGCGATGATGAGCGCCAGCAACGCGGTCAGAACGGCTTCGGTGACGAATTGCATGACCAGCTGCCGCTTGCTCGCACCCAGGAGCTTGCGCAGCGCGACTTCGCGGCCGCGCAATGATGCGCGCGCGGTGGCCAGGTTGGTGAAGTTGACCCCTGCCACCAGAAGCACAAGGGCGGCAATGGCGGCAAAGCCGAACACCAGAGTCCTGCTGTCGGGCGGCTTGATGCTACCTTGGGTGTAGGGCGTCAGATGCACATCCTGAAACGGAACCAGCTTGGCCTTGAACACGTCGCCCGCCGCTCCATGCATCACGGAAGCCAATTCGGATATGAACGCCGGCGACAGATGGCGCGAGAATACCGCGGGAATCTTGCCGGCAACGGTTTTCGGGTTGGTTCCCGGCGCCAGGCGGACATAACTGGAAACATCCATGGTGGTCCAATGGTCGGGATCCGGTTCCCTTTTCGTGGCGGCGGTCCCTGGAAGCGGGCGCGGATAGAGCACGAAGACCTCGCCCGCAAACTGCGTGTTGTAGGGAAGATCGCGCAGAATGCCGGTGACGATGCGCGGCGTCGTTTGATCGAACAGCAAGGTCCTGCCAATCGCCTGGTCTGTGCCGAAATACCGGATTGCCGCGGTCCGGGTCAGCACGACACCATCCGGGCGCACGAGCGCCGTTGCCGGATTTCCCGCGATAAAGGGCAGCCGGATCATGGTGAAGAAGTTCGAGTCAACCTGGTTGATCCACTGCGAGTAATGTTTGTTGGAAACCGTGACTGCCGCGCTCTGGGCATGAAGGCGGGTCTGCTCCTGAATCCCGGGTATTTCCTCCAGCGCCGCAGGCCCGAGGGGGGCGGAAGCCGCGCCGGCATCGCGCTCAGGCTCGCCCGGCACATGGACCACAATCGCAATGCGGTAAATCCGCTCACTTCCCGGCAACCAGGCGTCGAAAGAGAGCTCCTGCTGTACAAACAGACCGATCAGGATAGCGGCGGTCAGGCCCACGGCGAGGCCCACGATATTGATGAAGCTGAAGAGCTTGTGGCGAACGATGCTGCGAAACGCGGTAATCAAATAGTTGTGCAACATTCCGCGTCCTCCGACAGCATTTCCGAACGATAACGCAACACGTTATGCGGATGTGGCGCTTCCTTGGGAGCCGCTGACCACCAGCGGGCCGTATTCCTTGGCGGCCGGCGGAAGGGGCGTCGCCATCCTCGACTGCTCACATCGCTCGCTCGATGCCTATTTGCCATTGGGTGTCCACCGGGTTGGATCCACCCCACGGTGCAACCTGCATGCCAGAAGAAAAAACATTGTATATCAAGAGCTTGGAAGACCAGTTGACTTCGTAGTGTCCGTCGGTGAACACACATTGTTCGAATGCGGACACTTTCGGACAAGCTTCCATGCCTCTCTGGCCGCGAAGTTGCTTCCGAAGAAGAGGCGCCGATTGGATCTAGTAGTCGCGATTTTTCGCCGAGGCGAAGGTTTTTCGATTGACCAGGACGGGACGCGGCGACTGCGGACCAGCTTGCACCCCTAGGCTGCGCGACGCCCGTGTGCAAGGCCACGGCGGCCACGATGGGTCCGCGAAATCAACACCCAAACTACACCCGGAGTGCCGTGAAACTGACACCCAGCGGGGAATGGCTTAAAAAAACGCCAATGAAATCAATGGTCGGGGTGAGGCGATATACGCTGTTCCTGCAGTGCCGATTCGGACACAGGCAAGGTAGCGCGAGAATTCACATTATAGGCCCAGAAGCAGTCGCTCACGTAGAGCGCCATTGTGGTGTTACCTTAGCAATATGGCAGGTCACAGAGAACGCTCCCCGGTTTAGAACGGCCTCGAACTTTCTCGGAATACCAAACATGCTGGACAAACGGACGCTTGAGCGCTGGTGCATGCCAGCTACAGAAACTGGGCCTTTTTTGCGGCCATTCGTCGCGCGCGGCCCTTTGACACCTTGCGGGGCCATAATCGTTGGCGTCAATCCTGCCACATCGATTGGGGCTGCCGACGGTGTCGCCTTCGACGACTACACAGCAAGCCTGACGGCCGTTGAACGGTTCCTGCCGATCTACAACCGCGTGCGTGCGCAGCGCGGCAAGACAAGGCCCAGCAAGACCCGAATCGGGCTGGATGCAGCATCGAAGTGGCTGGCACATTTTGGTTTCGAGACCGTCCTCGACACCAATATCTCACCTTACCCGACGAGCAAGGAGTCGGAATGGCGGCGATTGTCTGAGAAAGAAAAGGCGTTCAGGGTCTTCGGGGAGATTGTCGCGAGCTTTCGACCAGCACTCGTGCTGCTACACGGCCGTTCCGCATACGAGCGGTTTGTTGAGACCTATGCGCCGGATTTGCGACAGTCGGGCCTATTTTCTGAGATTGTGGACAGACAGCCGCATCTAGGACGAGTGACCTGGCGGCACGGTGGAAGTGCGGAGGTATTCATCTCACGACATATACGTTTCTTCGGAAAGGTAGATGGCGGCAAAGGATTCGCTCGGTTGCGTCAGGAGCTCGTTAAGAGAGCTCCGCAGCCCGCAGTGGAATGAACGCGGAGAGGCCCCACACGCTGTTCCCGCGCTCCCGATACGCCTTCGTGTGAAATGAGGGCGGCGTTGGCTTTCCACAGCGTTCGTGGGTACGCCGAGAGACGCCACGGCGCGCGGACCAACGCGCGCTGAGGGCGGCGCGCGCCTTGGCCCGGATACTCGATCGGTAGTGGGTCAGTTTGATGCCTTGGCGCAGGTGAACGTGATTTGTGCCTCTCCGCACCCACCATGCAGGTCCGATACGTGTCCTGGCAGTCCCAGCCACCATTGGTGCAGCAAAATAGGTCGCATGCAACGGTTTGCACCAGAGCCACGAGCGCAGCCTGGACCTGCTGCTTGACATTCAAATGCCGGAATATTAACGTCTATCGTTAAAATTCCGGTGTACAATGATCGCGCGACGGCTCCGCCCCATTATCGAAGAGCGCCTGCGACAGATGCCTGGGGTCGTTCTTCTCGGCCCTCGCCAAGTGGGCAAAACCACACTGGCTCGCCAGATCGCTAACCTGCGGAAGGCGCGGGCGATATATCTTGACCTTGAGCGTCCGACTGATCAGAGGCGCCTCCAGGACGCGGACGCGTTCCTGCGCGCCCAGGTTGGCAAGCTCGTCGTCATCGACGAGATTCACCGCGCTCCTGCGCTCTTTGAGACCTTGCGCGGAATCATCGATGACCGCCGCGCAGCAGGAGATCGCGCGGGGCATTTCCTTCTCCTGGGTTCGGCGGCTATCGATCTGATGCGTCAAGCGTCAGAAACCCTTGCGGGCCGGGTGGCGTATGTTGACTTGGCACCGGTCGATGCTTTGGAATTCCCCTCGCAGGTGGGCGATACCGGTCGTCTGTGGACGCGCGGCGGCTTTCCCGACAGCCTGCTCGCGGAGAATGATGGGGCAAGTCTCAACTGGCGGCGTGCTTTTGTTCGCAGCTACCTCGAGCGGGACGTCCCGATGTTCGCTCCGCGGATGCCGGCGGAAACGATCGGTCGACTCTGGACGATGCTCGCGAACTCTCAGGCTACTCCTCTCAACCAATCCAAATTGGCCTCGAGTCTGGAAGTCTCCACTCCGGCTGTCACGCGCTATATCGACCTGCTGGTCGACTTGCTTTTGGTCCGTCGCCTGCGCCCATGGAGCGGCAACACGGGCAAGAGGCTCGTGCGCACCCCGAAGGTTTACGTTCGCGACAGCGGCCTGACTCATGCCTTGCTTGATCTTGAAACCTGGGAGCAGGTGCTCGGGCATCCGGTCGCAGGGGCAAGCTGGGAGGGCTTCGCCATCGAAAACCTCGCCGCTGTCGCAGGCGATCGACGCACACCCTACTTCTACCGCACGGAGGATGGAGCTGAAATCGACCTTCTATTCGAGCGAGGCGGATCGGTCGACATGGTTATCGAGATCAAGCGCTCGACAGCGCCGACGCTGTCCCGCGGTTTCAGTCTGGCGCGACAGGGGCTGAAGCCGCACGAGGCATATCTCGTGCATGGGGGCACCGACTCATGGCCAATGGCGGATGGCGTGACCGCTATCGGCCTTCGTGAACTGATGCAGAGACTCGCCGACACTTGAAATGGTCGCGGATACGTGTGCCAGTGGTGCACTGCGATGCCCTACGACCCTATGTCTCGATGACTGTGCGGAGGCTGAGAAGAGGGCAGCCCGATGCGGCAATCGGATGCACGAGGGTGCAAACCGTTGAAATTGGTAGCGGGGGCAGGATTTGGGATGTTCCTAGCCGCCCGCAGAGCATCCGCGTGAAGTAGCGATCCGGGGATCAGGCCGCGTTGTGCAGGGCAGGCTTGCGAGGCGGACGTGTCACGAGCTTCCGACCCGACGTTGCCTGCTTCGCGCGGATATCCTCGCATATCGCGTGCAAGTCATAGCCGAATTTCTTGGCTTGCTCGTCCCGGACTCGATGAATTTCTTCAACGATTGGATCGCGCCACATACTTCTTTACTCCTCCACCAGCTCAGGCGGCGTACAAATCACGGGCGGTTCGTATCCCGCCTCTCTACAAATCGATTCGATCTTTGGACGCATGATTGCATTGGCGATGTGTGTGCAGTTCCACGTCAGCAGATAGTCCATGCCGTGAACGGTCGCGACCGCGATGTGCAGCGCATCCGCCTTGGCCTTTTGTGGCAGGGCGGCGCCAAGCAGTAATTTCGCAGCCAGCGCTTCGGCTTGGCTCGTCAATTCTAGCTCTGGCAGGCCGTCCACCACCGTTATCCGCCGCTTCACGGCATCGGGGTCTCCGTTGCTAATCTCGCCGATCACCAGTTGCGATATGGACAGCGCGCGATCATCGGTGTCCTGGCCGCGAAGGGCAGCGGGCGCTTCGGGCCCGTCTAATACGTAACGTCTCGCACCAGAGTCACTAGCGCGGCCTGGACTTGGTGCTTGACATTCTAATCCCGGAATATTAACGTCTGCCGTTAAAAATCCGGTGTAGCATGATCGCGCGACGGCTTCGTCCCATTATCGAAGAGCGCCTGCGGCAAATGCCCGGGGTCGTTCTTCTCGGCCCTCGCCAAGTGGGCAAAACGACGCTGGCTCGCCAGATCGCTAGCCTGCGGAAGGCGCGGGCGATATACCTTGACCTCGAGCGTCCTACTGATCAGAGGCGCCTCCAGGACGCGGACGCATTTCTACGCGCTCAGGTTGGCAAGCTCGTAGTCATCGACGAGATTCACCGCGCTCCTGCGCTCTTTGAGACCTTGCGCGGAATTATCGATGACCGTCGCGCAGCAGGAGATCGCGCGGGGCATTTCCTTCTCCTGGGGTCGGCGGCTATCGATCTGATGCGTCAAGCGTCAGAAACGCTTGCGGGTCGGGTGGCGTATGTTGACTTGGCACCGGTCGACGCTTTGGAATTCCCCACACAAGTGGGCGACACCAATCGTCTGTGGACGCGCGGGGGATTCCCCGACAGCTTGCTCGCGGAGAATGATGCGGCGAGTCTCAACTGGCGACGTGCCTTCGTTCGCAGTTACCTCGAGCGGGATGTCCCGATGTTCGCTCCGCGGATGCCTGCGGAAACGATCGGTCGACTCTGGACGATGCTCGCCAACTCTCAGGCTACCCCACTCAACCAATCCAAATTGGCGTCGAGTCTGGAAGTCTCCACACCGGCTGTCACACGCTACATCGATTTGCTGGTCGACTTGCTCCTGGTCCGTCGCCTGCGTCCGTGGAGCGGCAACACGGGCAAGAGGCTCGTGCGCACCCCGAAGGTTTACGTTCGCGACAGCGGCTTGACTCATGCGTTGCTTGATCTTGAAACATGGGAGCAGGTGCTCGGGCATCCCGTCGCTGGCGCAAGTTGGGAGGGCTTCGCCGTCGAAAACCTTATCGCTGTCGCCGGCGATCGACGCACCCCGTACTTTTATCGCACGGAGGATGGGGCTGAAATCGACCTTCTATTCGAGCGGCCCCGGCGGGGCTCACCCCTGGGCCTCTCGTGTGTATCCGCAGCCCCGCGATCCCCAGCCGCTCCGCGGATATCCTTACTGCTTGCATGACGGTGCCCTCCACCTCGCCCAATGCGAGTGACGGACACCCTACCGCTCAGCCGGCGCCGGACTTATGCACCCTGGCAGGAAGCACACTCTGTGTCCCGATACTGCGGCAGCCGAAAGACCACGTTATGAGGCGCAAGCAGGTGTAGACAATGCCGCCATTGCCAATGCGATGGCATGCCACTATACTTGCATGCAAGTATAGTGGCTGGTTTCGATATGGACTCCTCCCCGTTAATCGACCGTGAGCGCGAACAGAAGGCCCTTCGTGCACTGCTCCTGCGGCTGGGTCCCACCATGGCCGTCCTTTACGGTCGCAGGCGTGTGGGCAAGACGTTCCTCCTTCGCCATGTGTTTCCTGGCGATCACGTTTTTCATTTCACGGCATCGGACGCCACGCCGGAGCTGAACCGCCGCGCGCTGCTCGAGGCCGCCAGCCGGTGGGCTCGCACTGAGATTCGCATGCAGGACTTCCCGACCTGGCGCCGGGTCTTCGAGTTCATCCTGCAATTGGGCGGTGAGGAGCCAACAGTCGTGGTGCTGGATGAGTACCAGTTCTTCCACGGGGGCGGCGACGAAAGCGTTGATTCCGCTCTCGCGGCTGTGTGGGAGGAGCATGTCAACCGACGCCCCAAGGGTCGGCCACTCGTTCTCATCCTGTGCGGATCGATTGTCCGGGTCATGGAAAGGCTCGACGCCGCCGACAATCCTCTATACGGCCGGCTCGACTGGAAGGGGCGGCTCGAGCCTTTTGATTACCTCGACGCTGCGCGGATGGCCAATTTCCCTGCGGCGCGCGACAGAGCGCTCGCATACGGAATATACGGCGGGACTCCCCGATATCTGGCCACCATCGATCCGGCCCTGTCCCTGGCTGAGAACGCCGTCCACTCGGTACTTTCGCCGAACGGGAACGTACGGATCCAAGTGGAAACCGTCGTCGCGCAAGAGCACGGGCTTCGCGATCTGGGTGAATACAACGCAATCCTGAGTGCCATCGGAAGCGGAGCCACCGTACGAAACGAGATCGCCATGCAAACCGGCCTTGCCCAGACCTTCGCGTTCCGCAGTCGCTTGGAAAAGCTCGAGGAGCTTGGACTCATCGAATCGACTCGCAACTTCGCGGCCTCGGCTTCCGAAGCTCACCGATATCGACTCTCCGATCCTGCGCTGCGCTTCTACTACAGCATCGTGGACAAGTATCGAAGCGAGCTGGAATTGGACGATCCCATGGAAATCTGGCGCAGGCACATCGAGCGGGAGCTGGATGCTTACATGGGGCTTATCTTCGAGCGAGTGTCGCGACAAGCATACCTCAGAATGAGGGCGACCCGGGAGTTGCCCATCGTGAGAGACTGGGGAAGGTGGGAGGGTCTGGACCGCGACCGTCAGCAGACCGAGATCGATATTGTTGCGCGCCGCACAGATGGGGCGATGCTGACGGGCGCCGTGAAGTGGAACTCACGGGCGATGGGACTCTCTCTTCACGAAAAGCATATCGATATGCTGAAGCGACTTGCGTCTTCAGGTTATGCCTGGGCACGCGAGGCGCTCGCCCCAGGGGCGGTCCTTCTATACGTCGCGGCAGGAGGGTTCGTACCTCATTTCTTGGAGCGAGCGGAAATCGAGGGAATCCGAGTCATCGCCTGGAGTTTGGATGACCTCTATTCTAATCCAGGCGAGATCAAAGCCGATTGAGGTCCGCGCAGGTGATCTGCGCGTGAATCTCTCCGGAGGCAGTCGGCGGGTCCCGGCCAATACCTGCCCGTCGACTGCTTCAAATTGACGCGGCAAAGGGGACATTCGAGAACAACTGAAAACGGATCGTCTTCCGACACGCTCATCAATATCGGCAGAGCCTGCACTCGCCTGCTGTCAGGATGAGCGGGATTCACGACCAAGAGGACAGACGCCCTGTCAAGCCATCGCGTGACGGGAAGCGTTGTGGCCAAGCCCTTCCCCAGGTTCTCTTACTCGCCAGTTGATGTGCGCGGGAACGTGTAGAGCTCGCTGGCGATCTTCCAGCGTCCACCAACCTTCACCAGTTGCAATACCTTCCAGCCCGTCACGGATCCCCGCTTTCCGGAAACCTGTTCCGTCACGAAGTCGAGCGAGACCTGCGCCAACGCGCCGTGTTGTTCGATGCGAACGTTGTAGAACCTTTGTCGAAACCGCTGGCCACTGGCGAAGACAGATTGGCGAAAGCCTTCGTATTGGCGCAGGTCGGGCGGCTTGTTCGATGGCGCCGATTCTTCAACATCCGCAAAAGGGATTTTTCTCGTCCAGCAGCAGAGCGCGGAAGCCGGCCTCATCGTGTTCCGTAAGGCAACGCGTATAGCTTGCCAGTAGTGCCTCGATCGCCTGATGGTCGGCGGTACTGGCTTGTGGTATCGAAGCAGACGCCCTGGCTTGGCTTACAGCTATCAGGCTTACCATCAACAAGACAAAGCAGGCTTGGATTCGCTTCATGTGCTCTTGGCGCTCATTGCAGGAAGGGATGGATAATCAGTGTTAGCGCGCGGGCGTGCATGCCCACGTCTGTGATCAGGAGCTCGTCGCCGCGCATCGAGGACAGGACACCACGAGAGCCGCAAACCACCTCCATAAGCTCTTCGACGTCGCGAACGATGCCTGGCCGGTCAAGTTGTCCGGCGAGGCTTTGATGGGAGCACGCGTGTGGTCCTCCCCGCACAAGTCCCATTCGAACACGTGATGTGCCGTCGGCATGTACTGGATGCAGTCATCCGAGACGGCGCAATTCGGACTCGGGCGAAAGTACAACGCGTCCGCTGTTTCACCATGTCGGTGAAAGGTGTTGCCTGTGAGTCGACTACCAACTGGCGTTTCGTCGAATTCGGTCGTCCCGTTGCTGAAGTAACTATGCTTCAGCTGCGCATAGCCCTTGTTGATCATCGGGATATTCTGCTTGGCCTTGTCTTGCGCAAAAGACACGTCGCCCTTTGTTTGCCAGCGCGAAGCAGCTGTCATCGGGATCTCCGACGCTTCGGTCGCCAGTGCTGGCTGCAGTAGCGCGCTTACCAACAGGAGCAGAAAGATACCCGGCAGAAAATGACGTCTGGCGACCATGACTGCTGGTTCAAATGGTTTGTTCGACACGTAGTGTTTCCTGCCACCAAGCGTTTGTCTGTCGCTACCGACATGAGTCGCAGTCAATTTGCTTTTTGGAAGGTTCAAGAACGTGATCCACGAGACCCGCCCTTACCACAGGAGAACGGGTGTTCGCTTCAACCAGGTGTCGGTCGCCAGTTGCTCCACCACGAACCGGGCGACATCAGCGCGAGCGATCTTCCCGCCGGTGACGCCGGCGAGGTCGGCAATGGCCATGACACTCCCGCGAGCTGGATCGTTGATGAGCATGGCGGGCCGAACGATGACCCAATCGAGTGAGCTGGCGCGGATCGCGGCTTCCTGACGCCCCTTGTCCTTGTAGGCATGACGAAGCAGCAAGGGCATGAAGAGCCGGTCGAATACGAACCCACCGTGGCCGCGACTGTCGCCGACCCCCAAGGCCGAGATGCAGACCAGACGGCGCACGCCGCTGCGATTCATCGCCGGGATCAACGCGTGTGTCGCTTCGGTCAGCAGGCTGACCTCGCTGAAGGGGCTGACGCCGGTCCCCAGCGAGCTGATGACGGCATCGCAGCCGTCCAAGGCACGCATGAGGGCGCCTTCGTCGCGAACATCGCCTTCGATGATGTCTGCTCCCGGGAGACCGGCTGCGCGTGTCTTCGAACGAACGAGTGCCACGACCGAATGACCCTTCTCCAGAGCGTCGTGAACGATCAGCCTCCCGGTTCCGCCAGTGGCACCCAGAACAAGAACCTTCATAGTCGACCTCGATCTTTGTTGATATGAACGCCGCAGTTCACGGGGAAAGGACTGTTTCGGCCTCTCTGCCGGAACCGCGATGGGATGCGAACTGCGGGAGTGGATTCGGAAAGTCGCATCCCACCGCTGATCCGCGGACCTACGCCTCAGCGGCCTTCTGGGCCGCCGCGAAGACCTCGCGCGCGGACGTCGTACCCGCTACGTGCTCGGTACCCTCGACTCCGAGGTCCATCCATCCTGCATTCACGGCCTCAAACATTTCTTCGGCAGGTCCGGTGTGGCCCTTCGGGATGCCGAATTGCTCGAACGCTTCCGCCCACCCTGTACGCGGGATTGCAAAGGCTTCCACGCCGCGATTCAGGACCTCACCCAATTGCTCCGCGACTTCTTCCGCGGTGACCATCGAACCAAGCTCGACGACGCGCTGCCCTGACCACGCTGGCCCGGTCAAAAGGGTTGCGACCTCCGCGCCGATGTCGTTCGTCGCGACCATGGTCGATTTCCGGTTTGTCGGATTGTAGTAGACCGGTAGCGTTCCGCCCTGGGCGACCTGCAAGCCGTAGAGGAAGTTTTCGAAGAATCCACCTGCGCGCACAAATGCGATTGGTGATATCAGGTCGCAAAAACCTTGCTCCAGAAGCGACAAGGCCGTGATCATCCCAAGGCCGCTGGTCCTGTTCGCGCCCATCGACGAAAGCGCCACCACCCGCGGCGGCGCTGCCTTGGTGAGCGCCTCGACATAGTTCGCAATCACGCCCTTGGCTTCTTTGTAATCGGGCGAGGGGGTCCAGACAGCCGGCAACATGACAAACGCGCCTTCGACGCCTTTGAGCGCCCGCTCGATCGTTGCCGAATCATTCCAATCACCGTCAACCAGTTCCACGCCCCGGTGCGCCCAGCTTGACGCCTTCTCGCGATTGCGGACCAGCGCGCGTACTTCCTTGCCGTGCGCCAACAGATGTTCCGCCGTTGCGCCGCCGACTTTTCCCGTGATTCCCATTACTAAAAACATGCGTTTTCTCCTGATCTTGAGGGACGGAGCACTGCCCCGGGTGGTTCAACTGATAAGCGGCAGAATGGCCCGGATACGGGGATCGCGCGCGTAGAGGCCGCCCCATGTCATCGCGCCCAGAAGCAGGGCAATGATTTCCGGCGGCGACCCCAACTCACCAATGCGGACATGGGCGCAGATGGCACCTCCCAAAAAGCCCGTCACTAAGATCGCGCCGAGGACGGCGGTGGCCGGGATGCCGTAAAGGATGGCGCAGGCGAGTACGATCGGACCCACGACACGGGTCAGGTCCATCGGGAACCCGGTTTCCTGCAACATGCTCGCGATCTGTGCCGGCGCGAAAAGCTGAATAGTGCCGTCTGCCACCAGAGCGATAACGACAAACGCGCTCATTATCCGGCCGGCCCACAGGGCGCGATGCAAGGTCATAGTTTCAGGCGCCTGGTGCAGTTTCATGATTTCGGACACTCGTCATTCTCCGATGGGGGGATCCCAATATTCGGAGGTTACTGTGTCTCTTGGGTATGATAAACACCGAGGAGCTGAACTTACTGTTCTCTCTACAGTGAACAATACCGAGGCACGAAAATGCAGAATCTCGAACCCATCCTCATTTTCATAACGGTAGCGGAAATGGGGAGCTTCACCCACGCAGCCGATAGCCTGGGCATTCAGAAGGGAAGGGCCTCAACGGCGGTCCGGAAGCTGGAAGAAGATGTCGGTGTCAGGCTCCTGCACCGGACGACGCGCAGCGTGCAGTTGACGGAGGACGGACGCGCATTTCATGCCCGTGCCCGCGATCTGCTTGCTGACGTTGATGATCTGCACTCAATGTTCGCAAGCGATCGAGTGGCACTTCGCGGGCGTTTACGGGTCGATCTTCCGACCGAGGTGGCGCGCACAACGATCGTGCCGGCCCTGCCGGATTTCATGGCGACTCACCCCGAGTTGGAGCTGGAGGTGTCGAGTACGGATCGGCAAGTTGATCTGGTTCAGGAGGGGTTCGATTGTGTATTGCGGCTTGGTCCCGTAGGGGACGAGACGCTGATCGCCCGTCCACTGGGCCTGTTGCGCATGGCCAACGCTGCCAGTCCCGCCTATCTGGCGCGCCATGGCGTCCCCCTATCGCTAGGAGATCTCCAGCGTCAGGAACATCGGACAATTCATTTTTCGACGACGCTGGGCGCAAGGCCCTATGGATGGGAATATCCGGACGGCGACAGCTACGCGACGCTTCAGTTGCCAGGTGCGCTACACGTCAACAGCGCGCAGACCTACGAAGCCGCTGCCCTCGCCGGCCTTGGCCTGATTCAGGCACCACTCTTGGGGATTGGCCGATACTTAGACAATGGAGCGCTTGTGGAGATCCTGCCCGATTTTCGCCGCCGGGCGCTCGCCGTGTCCCTCGTCGCAGCACATCGGAGCAATCTGTCGCGCCGAGTCCGCGCATTCATGAAATGGATCGAAGTTGTGCTGACACCGTATCTGGAATGAGGCGTGGTGGATAAACGTTGATCGAGAGTGCCCTAAAATTGCCTGCTCCGAAGCTGCCACTCGTCAGGGGCTGCAGGGGCACTGAGCTGACGGTGGCGGCAGCACCGGTAATCCAACGCAGAGACCTGCAGCCCGCGGACCTTTGGCTGCAACACTCACGACGTCCGGCTCCTGAGCGGCCGGCAAAATCCATCGAGAGGTAACCCGGGGGGTTGGTAGCGGGCCGTCACGGCTGCTTATTGCGCAACCCGCTGATTTCTATGTTGTTTTTCTGAAAAGTGGTAGCGGGGGCAGGATTTGAACCTGCGACCTTCGGGTTATGAGCCCGACGAGCTGCCAGACTGCTCCACCCCGCACCAGGAGGGCCGCGCATTCTACAAGCGAGAGGGGCCAGGGGCAACCAGAGTTTACACTAGCTCTACGCCGGGACCGGCCGGCGCGCCCCCATCGCTGCGCGCAGCGCGTCCGGATCGGAGGGCTTTATGAGGTGGTGATCGAAGCCGGCTGCGCGAGAGCGCTCTTCGAGCTGCAGGCGCGCCGTAGCCGGTGAGGGCTACCAGCACCCAAGCGCCGGGCGGCGAACGCGACCGTCGTCACAATGCAGCCACCATGTCAGCTCACCGCCGACCGCAACTTCGCCGCGAGCTCGGCCCCGACTTTGTGGTCCAGCGCCTGGGCGGGCCAGCCGATGCCGAGACCTTCGTCGTGGCTCGGTTTCGGGATGATGTGGAAGTGCACGTGGGAGACCGCCTGGTGGGCGGCCGCGCCATTGTTCTCGAGCACGTTGTACTCCCTGACGCCGGTGACGGCGATTACGGCGCGGCAGATCCGCGGCAGGACCCGGCCCAGGGCGGCGGCGGACTCGTCGGAGAGGGCATCGAGCGTTTCCGCAGGCTCCTTCGGGACCACGAGGGTATGGCCGGCGCTGAGAGGGTTGATGTCCAGGAAGGCAAAGACCCGCTCGTCTTCATAGACTTTGTGGCAGGGAATCGCGCCGCTCAGGATCTTGCCGAAAATGGTGTGTGACATGGAATGCTCCGCTGGCTCGCCTGGACAAAAAGGGCATTGTGGCGCAAGCCGGGAGGCCGCGCGCGACCCAGGCTATTTGCCCGTGCCCACAGCCACGCAATGCCCCGACCATGGGTGGCCTGGAACATGGGTCGCCCTGGACCGTCTACCGGAAGGGCATATTGAGAACCGCGCTGCGGTACACAAATAGGGTGTGACGGAGAATGGTTGCGCTACGAGGTCGATAGCGGGCATGCGCATGATCGAGGCATTGCTGCGTTGGTTCTCGCCGTTCCGGCTGATGAAGGATGCAAACCGCGGAACGCGTGAGGAGCGTATTGCCGCTCACCGGCACAACCGGCGAAGGCGCGCCGAGCTCGCGGGCTGCATGCGGCGCTGGACGTTCGTTCTTGCGGCCGCGGCGCTGCTCACAGAGTGGTTCGACGCACTCGGCGGGGGCGGCGGCCACGCTGGGATGCCGTCAAATGTCTTCGTCTATCTCGCGGCGGCATGCGCCACGTTTCTCGTCTACTCCCTGTGCGTCCTTTTCCTCACCGCCTACGTCTACGTCTACCTCACCACTCACGAGGGATAGTCACTAATGCCTTGGCGGCAGGGTGATGCCTAGCCGGCGCATCTTGCGGTAGAGGGTGTTGCGTCCGATCCCGAGCTTCTGCGCCACACGGCTGATGTTGCCGTGGTGCACCTCTATCTCCTTGAGCAGGGCACCGCGCTCCGCTCTCTCCAGCGGATTCAAGCCCTGGGCCTCGGGTGGCAGCTCGCACTCATCCGCTGCGGTGGGCTCCGGCTCCCCGACGCCATAATCGGCGGGCAGGCAGCTGCCGTCGAGCCGGTCGCCGGAGCGCATGGCGATCATCCCGCGCAGCACGTTGCGAAGCTGGCGGATGTTGCCGGGCCACGCGTAGGCACGAAGAGCATCCGCAAGGTCGTCCCCCAGGGTTACGGAGGGAGTCGCGGCGCTCTCCTGCGCAAAGATGTGGCGGATGAGAGCCGCCTTGTCTTTGCGCTCCCGCAGTGGCGGCAGCGTCAGGACGAGACTCTGCAGCCGATAGAAAAGATCCTCACGAAACTCCCCGCGGCGCACCTTCTCCTGCAGCCCGCCGCGGGCCGCGCTTACCACCCTCACGTCGATGCGAACTGGTGCTTCCCCGCCCGGGCGCAGTACTTCCCGCTCCTCGAGCACGTGCAGCAGGCGCGCCTGCAGGTCGAGGGGTAGCTCGCCGACATCGTCGAGAAACAGTGTGCCGCCATTTGCCTGCACGATCCGCCCGACGTCCTCGTCCACTTCTGTCTTCTCGCCAGCGGTAGTGCCTTCGCCCTGGGATACGGCCGGGGCCGGCGATGGTGCGGTAACCGGACCGGCTGGGGCAGCTCGCGGGCCGGGAGGCCGGCCGAAGAGCTCCCGCTCGAGCGGGCCCTCGGGCAGGGAGCTGCAGTTCACTGACACGAAGGGCTTGTCGGCGCGGTCGCTGGAGGCGTGCATGGCCCGGGCAAAGAACTCCTTGCCGGTCCCGGACTCTCCGAGGAGGAGAATCGGCACTTCGCGCGATTGCGTCCGCCGGGCCGCCTGGATGTTGCGCGCCATCATGGGATCGCCGAAGTCGAGCTCATCGAGCGGGCTGCGTCCCGGGTCGGGGAGGGGCAGCTCTTCGATGCGCGTCAGCCGCTGCTTGCTGCCGAGGGCGCGCTTCGACTGCGGGGCCTGTGCGATGGCGAAGAACCGGCCGCCGTGGCGGGCGTCGTAGATGGGCACGGCGTGGAAGGACTTCTTCTGGCTGCGGCCGATGAGCGCGGCGAGCGAGATGTTGAATACCCGCTCGAGCGGTGCGCCGGTGACCTCGGCTGCACTCTTCACGCCCAGCTGGAAGATGGCATTGCGATCGAGCGCCGCTATCGCCCCGGAGGCATCGAGCGCGATGATGCCTTCGCCCCAGGTGCCAACCAGCTCCGGCCGGCTGTGGAAGCGCACCACGAACTCGTCCTTGAAGCGGTAGAGGAAGAGGCGATTCTCGATCATCTGGGCCGACATGTTGACGAGCACCAGCGTGTGCTGCTGGGCGCGGTCGGATTCCCCGGAGGCGTCGAGCACCGCCACGAGATCGCCGCGGTAGTCGAAGATCGGCGCCGCGCAACAGGTGAGGCCGGTGTTGCGCGAGAAGAAGTGCTGGTCGCGGTGGATGATGAGCGGGGCCCGCTCGAAGAGGCAGGTACCCATGCCATTGGTGCCGCCGTGCTCCTCGCTCCAGACCGCCCCGAGCACCAGGCCGGTGCGGAAAGCGGCGTTGCGGAAGCTGAGATCCCCGTAATAGTCGAGGAGCACGCCGTCCCGGTCCGTGAGAATGATGGAGTAGCCGGAGCCGGCGAGCTGATGATAGAGATGCGCCATCTCCGCATCGGCGAAGGAGACCAGCTCCAGGTTGCGCTCCTTGCGCGCCAGCCGCTCGTCGCGGGGGAGCACATAGGGCTCCCGCTGGGACTGCGGGTCGAGATGGTATTGGGTGAGGCAGCGCAGCCAGGAGCGCTTCACGTAATCAGGTGTCCCCGAACCTTCGTCGCGCGCGGTGCCCCGCAGTACGGACTGAATGTACCGGGCGTGACTGCCGATCGGCTGCAGCATGGAGTCCCCCTCTGAAACCGAAAGGTCATTATGCCATGGGAAATTCTCCGGCTCCCGCCAGCATCGAAAGCGGTACAGCGGCGCAGTGGACTGTTCTAAATTGGAACAACAGCCCCTCTCAGGCGCTGCTGGCTACGCCCCACGCGGCTTCCGGCGCATCCGCGGCTAAACTGAGCGGCGCGAGGAAATTGAGAGGATACGTATGAAAACCAAGGCTGCCATTGCGTACGCTGCGGGCAAGCCGCTCGAAGTCGTGACGCTCGACCTCGAGGGCCCCAAGGCCGGGGAGGTGCTGGTCGAGATCAAGGCGAGCGGCATCTGCCACACGGACGAATTCACCCGCTCGGGCGCCGATCCGGAGGGGCTCTTCCCGGTGGTCTTCGGACACGAGGGCGCCGGAATCGTGGTCGACGTCGGCCCGGGCGTCACCTCCCTCAAGAAGGGCGACCACGTCATTCCGCTCTACACGCCGGAATGCCGGCAATGCAAATCCTGCCTCTCGCGCAAGACCAACCTCTGTACGGCCATCCGCGCGACCCAAGGCAAGGGTGTGATGCCTGACGGCACCAGCCGTTTCTCCATCGGCGGCCAGATGGTCCATCATTACATGGGCTGCTCGACGTTCTCCAACTACACGGTGCTGCCGGAGATCGCGCTCGCCAAGATCCGCGAGGATGCACCGTTCGAGAAGGTCTGCTACATCGGCTGCGGAGTGACCACCGGCATCGGCGCCGTCATCAATACCGCGAAAGTGGAACCTGGCGCCAACGTTGTCGTGTTCGGCCTGGGCGGCATCGGCCTCAACGTCATCCAGGGAGCGCGCATCGCCGGCGCCAACAAGATCGTTGGCGTCGACTTGAACCCACGGCGTAAGGCGCTCGCCGAACGCTTCGGCATGACGCACTTCGTCAACCCCAAGGAGGTGGGTGGGGATCTCGTGCAACACCTGGTCGCGGTCACTGACGGCGGGGCGGACTACAGCTTCGAGTGCGTCGGCAACGTCGATCTGATGCGCCAGGCGCTCGAGTGCTGCCACCGCGGTTGGGGCGTGTCCGTGATCATCGGCGTCGCGGGAGCGGGACAGGAGATCAAGACCCGTCCGTTCCAGCTCGTGACCGGCCGCGTGTGGAAGGGCACTGCTTTTGGCGGCGCACGGGGACGCACGGACGTCGCCCAAGATCGTCGACTGGTACATGGACAAGAAGATCAACATCGACGACCTCATCACCCACGTGATGCCGCTCGAGAAGATCAACGACGCGTTCGATCTCATGCACAAGGGCGAGTCGATCCGCTCCGTCGTGACGTTCTGACACCAACAACTCCTGCGAGGATAAACACATGGCCATTGCGATTCATCCGGCAGTCGATCGCGGCGTCAAGCCCGGCAATTCGGGCTTCGCGGGGGGCACGCTCACCTGCAAGTGCACGAGCTCACCCGTGACCGTGAGTCTGAAGGGCAACGTCGCCTACAACCATGTCTGCGGCTGCAGCAAGTGCTGGAAGCCCGAGGGCGCGCTCTTCTCGCTGATCGCGGTCACTGGTCGCGACAAAGTCAACGTGACCGCCAACGCGCAGAAGCTCAAGATCGTGGACGCAATGCGCGCCGATCCAGCGCTATGCCTGCACCGGTTGCGGCGTGCACATGTACGGCCGGATCGAGAACAAGGGCCACCCGTTCTACGGCTTCGACTTCGTGCATCCGGAGCTCTTCGAAGGAGCAGGGCTGGGCAGCCCCGGAGTTCGCCGCTTTCGTCTCCTCCATCATCGAGTCCGGCTTCCCCGCCGCGCGCATGGGCGAAGTCCGTGGCCGGTTGAAGGAGCTGGGACTCGAGCCCTATGACTGCCTCTCCCCCGGGCTGATGGACGCGATCGCCACGCACGCCGCCAAGGCGAAGGGCGTCGCGGCCTAACGCAGGAGCGAGGTCCTCAGGTCGGCCACCGAGCGGCAGCCGAGCTGGCCCAGAACGCGATCGAGCTCGACGGCGAGCATGTCGAGCGCGCGGCGCACGCCGTGCTCGCCGTCGGCGGCCAACCCGTAGAGGGTTGCGCGCCCGATCATCACGGTATGGGCGCCCAGGGCGAGTGCCTTGGCGATGTCGGTCCCGCGGCGAAAGCCGCTGTCGATCACTATCGTCAGCCGGTTACCGACTGCTGCGGCGATTTCACCGAGCACCTCGATGGGCGCCACGCAGTAATCGAGCTGCCGCCCGCCGTGGTTGGTGAGGATGATGCCGTCGCACCCGGCATCGGCGGCGCGGCGGGCGTCCTCGACGCTCAGGACGCCCTTGATGAGGAGCTTTCCGGGCCAGTGCCGGCGTATCCAGGCGATGTCCGCCCACGTGATCGTGGGCTCGAACATCTTCGGGATGATGGTGCTGCCGCCGACGGCGCTGGCGGCGCCGGCAGGCAGGAAAGCCTCGATGTTGTGGAATTGCGGGATACCCTTGCGCAGCAGCACATCGATGAGCCAGCGCGGGTGACGCATCGAATCGAGAGCGGCTGACAGCCCCGGTCTGCCGGGCTTGAAGTAGTTGCGCTTGTCCCACTCCCTGCTGCCAAAGACGTTGGCATCGGAAGTAAATACCAACGCTTCATAACCAGCAGCCGCGGCCCGCGCCATGATGTCTTCCGCGATTGCGCGGTTCTTCATGACGTAGAGCTGCATCCAGAGCCGCCCGCCCGCCTTGGCTGCGACGTCCTCCAGGCGCGTCGTGGACAGCGTACTCAGCGTATAGGGGATCCCGAAGGCAGCTGCCGCTCGCGCCAGGCCAAGATCGCCGTCCGGATGCAGCATGCCGTTGAGTCCTGTCGGAGCAATGGCGAGCGGTGCTGCGCAGGGCCGGCCGAACAGCGCGGTGGCGAGGCTCCTCCCCGAGGTGTCGACCAAGGTTGGCGGCACGAAGCGCAGTGCGGCAAACGCTTCCCGGTTGCGCCGCAGCGTCGCCTCGTCCTCCGCGCCGCCCTCGACGTATTCGAAGGCGAACCCCGGTATGCGGCGCCGCGCGATCTCACGCAGATCCGCGATGTTCAGCGCGCGGGCGCTGTCGCGCCCACTGAAAGGACGCCGCTTCCAGGGCATACCGGATTACTCGAGTGCCACTTCCAGCCGTGATGCGGTGAAGGTGTTGGTCGCGGAGTCGTAGGAGCCTACCGCGACGACGCGGTACACGGACGTCGAGCCGTTCAACGTGGTGCCGAGATCGGTGATGAAAGCGCTCGGCGTGCTGAACATCGAGATGCCTTTGGTCGAATTGCCGATCGCGAACTGAGCAGCCCCGGAAATCGTGATTGCGGGCGTCCCACTGAGCTGAGTGCTCTGCGAACCGATGTCAACTTCGGCGGTTGTTGCGTTGGCGAGATTCAGCGTCAGGCTCGATGTGTCATCGGACGTGAACGGGGCGGTGGTGCCGGCGCCGGCGGCCCACGCGATCACGAGGTCGGCAGGGTAGGAGCTGCCCTGAATGACGTCGGTCGCGGAAAAGTCCGGCGGCGCCGTGCCAAAGGGTGTCGGGAAGCCGTCGGTCCGCACCAGTGTACCGGCGGTGGTTGCGCTCTGGTCAGCTCCAGTCGCCCCGGTGGTGTTGACTTCGTAGTTCGCCGCCGTCGCATCATTGGCGCTCGAGGTGCCGGTGCCCGCAAAATTGAAGTCGCTCGAATTTGCGGCGAAGTCCGTGTTTCCCATCGAGAGCACATTGAGCGTGGCGGAGCTGGGCGTGCCGGAGTTGAGCGTGCCCCAGACTGGAGTGGACTGCAGCCGCACCAGTCCGGAGGTGGCATCGAGCGTCAGCGCGTTGGTGCTGCTGGTCGTGCCGAGGCCGATCGCGTCGACTTGCGAGCCGACGGAGATCGACTGGGGCGAGAGGCTCGAGGCCGCCACGTCGACGTTGTCCTCAGTGATGACGGTGGAAGAGCCCACCGTGATGGTGGCGGTCGGGTAGTACGTGTAGCACAGGTTGCTCTGGCAGTAACCCTCGTAGTAAAGGTACGTCGCGCCGATGACGGACAGGGTGTTGCCGCTTTTGGCGGAAACGATGCCGCGGACGTGCTCGTACACGCCGTTGGAGACGACGGTGCCGGCGTACACTTGAGTTGCCGTGAACCCGGGAGTAATCGTGGACATGTCGCCGAGGGTGCCGTAGGCCTCGATCGGTATATTCGAAGCGACCTTGTTCAGTGCCGTGAGTCCGGCCGCCCCCGTGAAGACAGTTCCGTCGATGTTGAAATACGTGTTCGCGGTCGTATTGACCGTCAGTGCGCCGACGGTGGAATAGACGTTGTCCTCGAATGGTCTGAGGTCTTCGACGAAATTGTTTTGGCCCGGGTTGGCTACCACAATGAGGCCGCGGGCGCGGACCGGCTCGGTGTCAGTGGGCGTTGTCGTGGCTTCCACGAAGGGGTGTACGACCACGAGATTGCTCGCGGGTGTGTACGTGTCGGCTGCAGCGAGGTTGAAGTCCAGGGCCAGCGGCGTCGACTTGTTGAGACCGACGACCAGCGGGTGCGCCGGGTCGAGCTTGACGGTGACGTAGACGATGCCCGGGTCCTGCGTGCCGGCCGCATTCTCCACCGTGGCGGCAGTCGATTTACCGTTGAGGTAGACGATTGGCAGCGAATAGTCGAGGCCGACGACGAGCGAGGTGTACGTGCCCGACGGGACACCCACTGCGTTCAGCAGCTCGGTGAGATCGACCCGCTGGGTCAGATCCGCGAACTCCTCCGCCGTGTAGCCCGCCGGGTAAGCGATGTAACCGTCGGAGCGGGTCAGGCTGTAGAGGCTTATGCCGATCACATAGGTCGAATAAGCCTGGGCCGCCTGCGCGGTGACGGTCACCACCGGCGTACCGTTACTGACATTCGTACTGGTGCTGCAACCGGCCAGCGCCGCGGCGAGCGCCGCAACGAAGCCGCAAATCCAGAGGCGCATAGCGCCGAATGCGCCCGTTCTTGCGCGAGCGCGGTCGAGAATCATCAAAAGCTCCCCCTGTCACACGGGATGGATGGGCATGGCCTCAAGGCCGGGATCACTCGGGACCCGTATGGCTTGGTTAGAGGTGCCGGCCTCCATTCCGTTCACACTGCCCGAAACCGATAGTCTAGCCATTCTCGGGGCTCGACGCGCGCCCGGAAAGCCGGTAGAGTGCGCGGCGCATTCCACTGGGTGGCCGTCCGGCCCCCGTTTCAGGTGGCGATGCCCACCAGGCCCGCCGGGCCGCTCGCTAGCGCGAGCCAACACAGAGGTTCCCCCAAGCATGCCTTTTACCGAACTCGGGCTTGCGCCCGAGCTGGCGCGCGCCGTGGCCGAGCAGGGCTACGAGACGCCGACCCCCATTCAGATGCAGGCCATTCCCGCCGTGATCGCCGGCCGCGACGTGCTCGCCGGCGCGCAGACCGGCACCGGCAAGACGGCAGCCTTCGTCCTGCCGATACTGCAGGCGTTGGCACAGGCGCCGGCTGGCCGTACACCCCGGGCGCTCGTCCTCACTCCCACGCGGGAGCTGGCAGCGCAGGTAGCAGAAAGCGCTCGCCAATATGGGCGGCACATGAATACACGCATCTGCGTCGTCTTTGGCGGCGTCAGCATCAACCCGCAGATCGACTCGCTGCGCGGCGGTTGTGATCTTCTGGTTGCCACGCCGGGGCGGCTTCTCGATCTTGCCGGCCAGCGCGCGCTCGACCTTCGTGCGGTGCGTCACTTCGTTCTCGACGAAGCGGACCGCATGCTCGACATGGGCTTCATCCATGCCATCCGCCAGGTGCTGAAGCTCATGCCGGAGCGGCGGCAGAACCTGATGTTCTCGGCCACTTACTCCGACGACATCCGCGACCTTGCGACGCGCCTGCTGCGCGATCCGGTGACCGTCGAGGTCGCGCCGCGCAATGCCACGGCCGACCGCGTCGATCAGCGGGCCTACCGCGTGCCGAAGGAGCAGAAGCGCCATCTGCTGGCGCACCTGATTCGCGCTGGGGACTGGCACCAGGTACTGGTTTTCACTCGCACCAAGCACGGCGCCAACCGTCTGGCCGAGCAGCTCGCAGGTGCCGGGATTGCCACCGCGGCGATTCACGGCAACAAGAGCCAGAATGCGCGTGTCCGGGCGCTGGCGGACTTCAAGGCCGGCAAGATCACGGCACTCGTCGCCACCGAAGTGGCAGCACGCGGCCTCGACATCAAGGAGCTGCCTTTCGTGGTCAATTACGAGCTGCCGAACGTGCCGGAGGACTACGTGCACCGCATCGGACGCACGGCGCGTGCTGGTGGCACCGGGTGTGCCATCTCACTGGTCGCGCCGGATGAGGCGGGGCTGCTGAGGGACATCGAGCGCGTCCTGCGGCGATCACTGCCGGTTGCGGCGACGCCGGAGTTCGCTGTAATGGCGGAGCAGCGCCCGGCGCCTCGCCCGGCGGCGCCTCCCGCGCGCGCTCCACGGACGCAGCATGCCGCCCCCCGCCACTCCCGGCACTCGGGCCGCAGCTCTGCTTCCCACGGCGGGCGACGCTTCGGCTCCTGAGGGCCAGCCTGACGGTCCTCGCGCAGCGTGCCGATTGCCGATCAACTGTTACGTTCATCCCGCCGCGCTCCCTGAGGGCCGGCGAGACTTCGTAACGTCGCCCACGGTCTCCTGGATGACACGCGCACCGTTCTCCAGCAGGTAGGCGCGAAAAGCCGAGGCGATGGGCGAGAGGATCTTCTCCCGCAGGTGAATCACGTACCAGTCGCGCACGATGGGCAGCCCGACGACATCGAGAATGGCGAGCTTGCCGGTCTCAGCCTCGAGCCCGATGGTGTGCGAGGAGATGAAGCTCAGTCCCATGCCGGCCATCACCGCCTGCTTGATGGTCTCATTGCTGCTGACCTCCATGGAGGCGCGATAGGTCACGCCGCGCTCGCGAAAGACATGCTCCATGGAGGCACGCGTGCCCGAGCCCTGCTCGCGGATGATGAAGCTTTCGCGTGCCAGCGATTTGAGCGGGATGCGATGGCGCCGGCCGAGGGGATGCTCCGGGGAGGCGATGATCACGAGCGGATGGCGCGCGAAGGGCTCGGCCGTGGTGTCGAGCTCCCGCGGCGGCCGTCCCATGATGACGAGGTCGAGCTCGTTCGCGCCGAGGAGCTTCACGATCTCCTCGCGGTTGGCGACGGTGAACTTGATCGCCACCTCGGGATAGGCGGGCGTGAATGCCGAGAGCAGTGTCGGCGCGAAATACTTCGCGGTGCTCACAGCGCCGAGCTTCAACACGCCGCGCTTCAAGCCGCGCATCGCGGCGAGCGTCTCGCCCGCCTCCCGCAGCAGCTCCGTGACCTGTGTTGCGTAGCGCAGCAGCTCCAATCCGGCGGGCGCGAGGCGGATCTTGCGGCCGCTCTGCTCGAACAGCGGCATGCCGACCTCCGCCTCGAGGAGGCCCACCTGTTGCGAGACCGCCGGCTGCGTCAGGTGCAGCTCCTGCGCCGCGCGGGTGAACGAGAGATGGCGCGCGACGGCGGCGAAAACCCGCATTTGTCTGAGTGTGACGTTACGCATCCATAAGAAACTCTTATTTGGACGCCAATAATATCTAACTGGACCTAATACAAATCAAGCCCGAGGATTCCCGCGTACCCAAACCGAGTACCCGTGGGAGCCCCGCATGAGAGTCCTCGATGACAGCAAGCGCGCCAAGTCCGGCGCCGCGCGTTACCGGCCGGGCGTGCTGAAATACGCGCAGATGGGTTACTGGAACCCCGACTACGCGCCGGCGGCGACCGACGTGCTGGCGCTCTTTCGCATCACCCCGCAGGACGGGGTCGAGCCGGAGGAAGCGGCGGCGGCCGTGGCAGGAGAGTCCTCCACGGCCACCTGGACGGTCGTATGGACTGACCGGCTCACGGCCTGCGACCGATACCGGGCGAAGGCGTACCGCGTGGAGCCCGTGCCAGGCTCGCCGGGACAGTACTTCGCCTATATCGCCTACGACCTCGACCTCTTCGAGCCCGGCTCCATCGCGAACCTGAGTGCCTCGGTCATTGGCAACGTCTTCGGCTTCAAGCCGCTCAAGGCGCTGCGGCTCGAGGACATGCGCTTCCCGGCAGCCTACGTGAAGACCTTCGCCGGGCCGCCGACCGGGATCGTGGTCGAGCGCGAGCGCCTCGACAAGTTCGGGCGGCCGCTGCTCGGCGCCACCGTGAAGCCCAAACTCGGGCTCTCCGGCAAGAACTACGGCCGCGTGGTCTACGAGGCGCTGAAAGGCGGCCTCGATTTCACCAAGGATGACGAGAACATCAACTCGCAGCCCTTCATGCACTGGCGCGACCGCTTCCTCTACTGCATGGAAGCCGTCAACCGCGCGCAGGCCGCCACCGGCGAGGTGAAGGGAACCTACCTCAATGTGACCGCCGGAACCATGGAGGATATGTACGAGCGGGCGGAGTTCGCCAAGGAGCTCGGCTCGGTGATCGTCATGATCGACCTCGTCATCGGCTACACCGCCATCCAGTCGATGTCGCGCTGGGCGCGGCGCAACGACATGCTCCTGCACCTGCATCGCGCCGGACACTCCACCTACACGCGCCAGAAGAGCCACGGCATCTCCTTCCGGGTGATCTCGAAATGGATGCGCCTCGCCGGTGTCGACCACATCCATGCCGGCACGGTGGTGGGCAAGCTCGAGGGCGATCCCAACTCCGTACAGGGCTTCTACAACGTGCTGCGCGAAGGGCGCAACGCGCTCGACCTGCAGCGCGGCATCTTCTTCGAGCAGGACTGGGCCGGGCTGCACGGCGTCATGCCGGTCGCCTCCGGCGGCATTCATGCCGGACAGATGCACCAGCTGCTGCACTATCTCGGCGAGGACGTGGTGCTGCAGTTCGGCGGCGGCACGATCGGCCACCCGATGGGCATCGCGGCCGGCGCGATCGCGAACCGCGTCGCGCTCGAGGCGATGGTGCTGGCGCGCAACGAGGGCAGGGACATCTGGAACGAAGGGCCGGAGATCCTGGCCGCGGCCGCGAGAGACTGCGCGCCCCTCAAGGCGGCGCTCGATGTCTGGGGCGAGGTGACGTTCAACTACGAAAGCACCGACACACCCGATTTCGTGCCGACGCCGGCCGTCGCCTGAGGAGTCATCCATGAGAGTTACCCAAGGCACCTTCTCCTTCCTGCCCGAGCTCACCGACGAGCAGATCGCCAGACAGATCGACTACTGCCTCGGCAATGGCTGGGCGGTGTCCGTCGAATACACGGACGATCCGCATCCGCGCAACACCTACTGGGAGATGTTCGGCCATCCGATGTTCGACATCCGCGATGCGGCGGGCGTCATGACCGAGGTGAACGCATGCCGCAAGACCTTTCCCAACCACTACATCAAGGTCAACGCGTTCGATTCCACGCGCGGGCGGGAGTCGCTGCGGCTGTCGTTCATCGTCGGCCGGCCTGCCGCCGAGCCGGGATTCTCTCTGGTGCGCGCGGAGGGACCGGGTCGCAGTGTGCGCTACACGACGCGCGCGTATGCGACGGCGCGCCCGGAGGGAGAGCGCTATTGAGCGCCGACCATGAACGCGAGAGTCGATCCTACGCCGTCCCGGGATGGACAGAATACCGCGCCGACAGGGGATGAGTCTCCCGATCTGGAGGCGGTCTACCGCGACTCGCACGTCGGGGAGGTGCTGGATAGCCTCGATCGCGAGCTCATAGGTCTGGCGCCCGTCAAGAGCCGCATCCGCGACATCGCGGCGCTGCTGCTCATCGACAAGCTGCGGCGTGCCGTCGGGCTTTCCTCCGGTCCGCCGGCGCTGCACATGTCCTTCACGGGCAACCCTGGCACGGGCAAGACCACGGTGGCGATGCGCATGGCGGAGATCCTCCATCGCCTTGGCTACGTGCGCAAAGGCCACCTGGTGGCCGTCACGCGCGATGATCTCGTGGGGCAGTACATCGGGCATACGGCGCCGAAGACGCGTGAAGTGCTGAAGCGGGCCATGGGTGGGGTGCTCTTCATCGATGAGGCGTACTACCTCTACCGCCCGGAGAACGAGCGCGACTATGGCCAGGAGGCGATCGAGATCCTGCTGCAGGTGATGGAGAACCAGCGTGACGATCTGGTCGTCATCCTGGCCGGGTACAGGGACCGGATGGAGACGTTCTTCCGCAGCAATCCGGGGATGTCGTCGCGCATCGCGCACCACATCGACTTCCCGGACTACACGGCGGCGGAGCTGCTCGCGATCGCGAGGCTGATGCTGCAGCAGATGCAGTATCGGCTGAGCGTGCCGGCGGCCGAGGCGTTGCGGGAGTACATCGAGAAGCGGCGGGCGCAGCCGCACTTTGCCAACGCGCGCTCGATCAGGAACGCGCTCGATCGGGCCCGGCTCAGGCAGGCGAGCCGGCTGTTCGAGCGCAAGGGCGGAACGATCTGCAAGCAGGAGCTCGAGACCATCGAAGAACCCGACATACGGGCGAGTCGAGTGTTTTCCGTGACCGTTTGAGGGGCGACCATCATGACCACGGGCACCATCACCAGATTCCTCATCGAGGAGCAGCGGCGGCTCAATGCGGCGGCGGGCGTGAGCGCGCCGGCCGCGAGCTTCACCGCGCTCGTCAACGACGTTCGTCTCGCGTGCAAGCGAATTGCGATGCTCATAGGCAAGGGCGCACTGGCGAATGCGCTCGGAGATGCGGGCACCGTCAATGTCCAGGGCGAGACGCAGATGAAGCTCGATGTGCTCGCGAACGAGATCTTCGTGCGCACCAACGAGTGGGGCGGACAGCTCGCGGGGATGCTCTCGGAGGAGCAGGAGCAGCCGTACTCCATACCCGCCACCTATCCGCGCGGGCGTTATCTGCTGCTTTTCGATCCGCTCGACGGCTCATCCAACATCGACGTCAACGTTTCCGTTGGCAGCATCTTCTCCGTATTGAAATGCCCGGAGGGGGTCTGCGAGCCGTCCGCGGCGGACTTCCTGCAGCCGGGCAGCTCGCAGGTGTGCGCGGGATATGCGATCTATGGTCCAGCGACCATGCTGGTGCTGTCGACGGGCTGCGGCGTCAACGGATTCACGCTCGACAAGGAGATCGGTGAATTCATGCTGACGCACCCGAATCTGCGCGTGCCCGAGACCACTGCCGAATTCGCCATCAACGCCTCCAACTCCCGCCACTGGGAGCCGGCGATCCGGCGCTACGTGAACGAGTGCCTGGCGGGGCAGAGCGGGCCACGCGGCACGGACTTCAACATGCGGTGGATCGCCTCGCTGGTGGCGGAGACGCACCGCATTCTCATGCGCGGCGGGGTATTCATGTATCCGCGCGACCGCAAGGATCCGACCAGGCCCGGGCGCCTGCGGCTGCTCTACGAGGCCAATCCGATCGGATATCTGATCGAGCAGGCCGGCGGGCGGGCGAGCACGGGCCACGGGCCGATTCTCGATGTCGTGCCCGAGAGCCTGCACCAGCGCGTCAGCTTCGTGTTCGGCGCGCGCTCGGAGGTCGAGCGCATCGAGCACTACCACCGCGACCACAACGAATTCGAGCTCGACGTGCCGCTCTTCGCCACGCGTGGGCTCTTCACCCAGCGCATCTGACCGAGGCGATACCCATGTCCGCGCGCCATCCAATCATTGCAGTTACCGGCTCCTCGGGAGCCGGCACCACCTCGGTGAGCAAGACATTCGAGCAGATCTTCCGCCGCGACCACATCAAGGCCGCGTTCGTCGAAGGCGACAGCTTCCACCGCTACGACCGCGCGGGCATGAGGGAGCAGCTCGCGGAGGCGCTCGCTCGCGGCGACCACCGGATGAGCCACTTCGGCCCGGAAGCGAACCTGTTTGCGGAGCTCGAGGATCTGTTCCAGGGGTACGCCGCGGCCGGTACCGGCAAAGTGCGCAAGTACCTGCATGACGACGTCGAGGCCGCGCGCCATGGTCAAAAAGCCGGCACGTTCACGGAGTGGGAGGACGTCGCGGGCGATACCGACCTGCTGTTCTATGAGGGGCTGCACGGTGCAGTGGTGACGGACGCGGTCGACGTGGCGCAGCACGTGGATCTGCTGATCGGCGTCACGCCGGTCATCAACCTGGAGTGGATCCAGAAGCTGCACCGCGACAAATCGACGCGCGGCTATTCCGCCGAGGCGGTCACCGACACCATCCTGCGCCGGATGCCGGACTACCTCAGCTACATCTGTCCGCAGTTCTCGCGCACGCATATCAACTTCCAGCGCGTCCCGGTCGTCGATACCTCCAATCCCTTCATCGCGCGGTTCATCCCGTCGCCGGACGAATCGTTCCTGGTCATCCGCTTCCAGGATCCCCGCGGGATCGACTTTCCCTACCTGCTCTCGATGCTGCACGACTCCTTCATGTCGCGGCCCAACACCATCGTCTGTCCGGGCGGCAAGATGGACCTTGCGATGCAGCTCATCTTCACGCCCATGATCTGGCGGCTGATGGAGCGACGTAAGGATTGCCAGGCGCGCGAGCGCGGGCGAGCCCGTGCTTTCGGCGAGGACACTTAACGTGTCCTCGCTCGGGCGAGCGCACGCGCAAGGATGCGCGGGCCGGGGGCCCTAATCTTTCATGCCGCGGCGCTGCCGCGGATCGCGCAATCCGGTTGACCACTCACACTGCAAGGGGAGAACGGCATGGCATTCATTTCGCTGCGGCAACTGCTCGATCACGCAGCCGAATTCGGCTACGGCGTTCCGGCTTTCAACATCAACAACATGGAGCAGGTCCAGGCGATCATGCAGGCGGCGGCCGAGACCGACAGCCCGGCGATTGTGCAGGCATCCGCCGGCGCGCGCGGCTATGCCGGCGAGCCTTTCCTGCGTCATATCGCGCAGGCGGCGGTCGAGAGCTGGCCGCAGATACCGCTGGTCATGCACCAGGATCATGGCGCGAGCCCGGCGGTCTGCCAGGCGTCCATCCGCTCGGGATTCACCAGCGTGATGATGGATGGATCGCTGCGGGAGGACATGAAGACTCCAGCGTCCTATGAATACAACGTGGAGGTCACCGGCCGCGTGGCCGACATGGCGCATGCCGTCGGCGTCTCGGTCGAGGGCGAGCTCGGCTGTCTGGGGTCGCTGGAGTCCGGTGCGGCAGGGAAAGAAGACGGCGTTGGAGCCGAGGGCAAGCTCACGCGGGAGCAGCTGCTCACGGACCCACTCCAGGCCGCCGAGTTCATCGAGCGCACCGGGGTGGACGCGCTCGCCATTGCGATCGGTACGTCACACGGCGCCTACAAGTTCTCCCGCCAGCCGACACGGGAAGTGCTCGCGATCGCGCGCATCGAGGAGATTCATCGCGCGATTCCCAACACGCATCTGGTGATGCACGGCTCCTCTTCCGTTCCCCAGGAGTGGCTGGCCGTGCTGCGCCAGTACGGCGGCGACATGCCCGAGACCTATGGTGTCCCGGTCGAGGAGATCCAGGCGGGCATCCGCCACGGCGTTCGCAAGGTCAACATCGATACCGATATCCGCATCGCCATGACCGCCGCGGCGCGGCGCTCGCTTGCCACCCACCCGGCCGACTTCGATCCACGCAAGTTCCTCAAGGCCGCAACGGCGGCGGCGCGGGAGGTCTGCAAGGCGCGCTTCGAGGCGTTCGGCTGCTCAGGACAGGCATCGCGCATCCGCCCGCTGCCGCTCGAGAAGATGGCCGAGCGCTATGGACGGCGCGAGCGGCTGCGCAGCGTCGGCTGATACTGTCGTCAGCGTGGAGTGCCCAGGCACAGGGATGAGCCCCGCCGCCGCAGGTGGCGGAGCCGCGGGCAAAAAACCGCGTTTTTTGCCCGCGGCGCGCTGGGCCGGGCAGGAGCCCGGATCCAGCGCTTCAACTAGGTGGCGGTCTGCCCGTCGATCCAGGTCTCGAGCACGTTGAGCCTGTCGTCGGCCATGACGAGATTGGCGCGATAGCCGGGCTCGATACGGCCCAGCTCGTGGGACAGGCCGAGAAATTCGGCCGGATAGAGGCTCGCCATGCGCACGGCCTCGGGGAGGGAGACACCGAGCAGGTTCACGGCATTGCGCACACAGCTCGCCATGTCGATGTTGGAGCCGGCGAGGCGGCCGTCTTCGTCGATGCAAACGTTGCCGGAGACGGTGATGTCCCGGCCCTCCAGCTTGAAGGAGCGGACGTTGGTTCCGACGCACGGCATGGCATCGGTGACCAGCATGAAGCGGTTCGAAGGCTTGCAGCGCATCGCGAGGCGCAGAACCACCGGCGAGATGTGCTGGCCGTCGACGATGATGCCGCACCAGCTGTCGACGCTTTCCAGCGCGGCGCCGACGACGCCGGGCTCGCGGCCCGTGAGCTGCGACATGGCATTGAAGAGGTGGGTAAAGCCGGTGAGGCCATGATGCAGGGCGGCAACCACTTCTGCGTAGGTGGCGTTGGTGTGGCCGGCGGAGACGATTATGCCGGCGGCCTCCAGCTGCCGGATGATCTGCGGTTTGGTCATCTCCGGCGCGAGTGTCACCAGGGTGCGCCCGATGCCGAGGGAGGTCAGCAATCCGACCGCGCTGGTGTCGAGCTCGCGCAGCTTTGCGGGATCGTGGACGCCCTTGCGCTCGACATTGAGGAAGGGGCCCTCGATGTGGATACCGAGCACTCCCGGCACGCGTGCCTCGATGGCGCCGCGGGCTGCGGCGATAGCCCGCGCGACAACGTCGAGATCGGCGCTGATCAGCGTCGGCATGAAGCCCGTCGTGCCGAAGCGCCGGTGGGCACGCCCGATCTGCCGGATCGCCTCGACGCTCGGCGAGTCATTGAACAGCACACCGCCGCCACCATTCACCTGCGAGTCGATGAATCCCGGCAGCAGCAGGTTGCCGCGCAGGTCGACCTGGGTCGCGCCGCGGCTGCCTGGGTGATTCTCGGGGACGATGTCGAGAATGCGGCCGCCCTCGAGCAGCACGCACCGACCTTCGACGAGCGCCTGCCCGCGCAGCACCCGCCCGTTGTGAAGCGCAATGGGCATCAAACAGTCTCGGTCACTTTTCTCAGGTTCGGGGGGCGGTCCGGATCGAGGCCGCGGGCGAGCGACAGCGCGTTCGCCATGCGATAGAAGGTCTGTGCGATCAGCATGGGCTCGATCACGGGATGCGCGGGCTCCGAGGCGAGGTGCAGGGCGCCCTGACAGCGGGACCCTGCGATCATGACATCGGCCTTGCGGGCCACGAGCTCGCCGGCAAGCACCTCGACGCCGGCGCGGGCCTCATCGTTCTGGGAGAAAACGAGCACGGGGAAGCCCGGCCGCACCAGCGCCATGGGGCCGTGGCGCAGCTCCGCGGCGCTCACCGCCTCGGCGTGCAGGGCGCAGGTCTCTTTGAGCTTGAGCGCCGCTTCCTGCGCCACCCCGAGTCCCATGCCGCGGCCGACCACGAAGAGATCGGTCGCCGGCTTCAAGTGCTCCACGGCCGCGCTCCAATCGAGGCTCCAGGCGCGCTCGAGGTGTCGCGGCGCCTTGCGGATCTCCTCGGAGAGCTCGCGATCCTCGGCCCAGCATGACACCAGGTGGATGATCGCGGCCAGCGAGGCGATGAAGGATTTGGTGGCGGCCACGCTCGTCTCCGCCCCTGCGCAGAGCGGCACCACGTGATCGGAACGCTGCGCGAGCGGTGAGTCCTGCGCGTTGACGAGCGATATGATCAAAGCGCCGGCCTCGCGCGCCTTGCCCACCGCTGAGAGGAGGTCGGGGCTCGCGCCCGACTGCGAGATGGCCAGGCACACCGAGTTGGTGAGGTCGGGGCGCGAGTCATAGATGGAGCTGACCGAGGGCGCGGCGGAGGAGGTGAGCACGCCGAGGCGTGTCTCGATCAGGTACTTGGCGAAGGTCGCCGCGTGATCGGAGCTGCCGCGCGCGCAGGTGACGACGGCGCGGGGTGCGAGCAGCCGCAGGCGCTCACCGAGCCGCTCCATCTCCTGCGCGTTCGAGAAGAGCTGATCGCGAACCACCTGCGCGGCCTGCCCGGCCTCGATATGCATCCGGGTCGTCATCTCGCGCGCGCTCACGAGGACACACTCAGCTCCGCGACGAAATCGTAGGTGTCGCCGCGAAAATAGGACTGCGTGGATTCCACCACGCGGCCATCCTTCAGGAATCCCAGCCGCTCGACGAGCAGCCCCGCATCCTTCTCCTTCGCCTGCAGGAGCTCCGCCTGCTCCGCCGTGAAGAGCACGGCACGCAGCCGTTGCAGCGCTCGCGCCGGCCGGTTACCAGCGCGCTCCAGCGCCTCGTAGAGCGACGACTCCACGGCATCGACGGAAGGCAGGCAGGAGGCGAGCACGGTCGCGTACTCGACGCACATCGGCGAGTCATCCGCGAAGCGGATGCGGTGGAAGCGATAGACGGGTGTTCCGGGACTGGAACGCAGCGCCAAAGCTTCCTCCGGCGTCACGCTGCCGGCGGATTTCTTCAGCCATACGCTGCGTGGAGTGCGGCCGCGGGCACGCATGTCCTCCGAGAACGAGGTCAGCTTGGAGAAGTTCTTCTCCACGCGCGCGGAAACGAATGTGCCCGAGCCCTGGCGCCGCACCAGCATCCCTTCAGTGATCAGCCCGTCGATCGCCTTGCGCACGGTGATGCGCGAGACATGAAAGTCGGTGGCGAGGTCGCGCTCGGGCGGCAGGGCGTCGTCGGGACCCAGCACGCGGCTCTCGATGGCCTGGCGCAAAGCCCGTTGCAGCTGCAGGTAAAGCGGTAGGGAGCTGGCGTCGTCCAATTTGCCCAGCGTTTGCGACAGCGTCAAAGCGACTCTCCCATGCCTCGATTCATTATCTGCGACATTACCAATACAAGACCAGTTTGTGCCAGCCCGTCAAGGGTGTCAATGATAAGTAACTGTATATACGTGAGAAATATCTCACCACTGTGACTGGTCTTGATTGGGATAGCATTTTGTAGATAGTGGTACTATAGTGGCCTTTAAATGGTCCCTCCCGCTGACATGGGGCGGTCTCGCGTAAACGACAACACCGGGGTGAGAGAAGAGTCATGAGAATCTCAAGGTCAACGTTGGTCGGCACCGCCGTCGCGGTAGCGCTGTTCGGCGGTAATGCGGCGTTCGCACAGCAGACTACGGCATCGGCGAGCGATGCGAGCAAGACGAATTCGGACGATACGATGACTCTGCAGGAGGTGGTCGTCACCGGGCCGCGGTACTCGGTCAAGGCGTCGCTTGCGGCCAAGCGCATAAACACGGACATGACGGAAGTCGCCACCGCCGAGGACGTCGGCAAGCTGCCTGCGAAGAACGTGGCCGACGTGCTGCAGACGCTCCCGGGCGTGGACACGTCGTCGTCCACAGCCGGCGAGGGCGCTTTCGCCGACAACGACCGCGTCAGCCTCCGTGGCACGCCTAACAGCCTGACTCAGACGACCATCGATGGCCATTTCGTCTCTGCCGGCGACTGGTTCATCGAAGACCAGTACGAGACGGTCGGACGCAGTGTGAGCTATGACCTGTTGCCTTCGCAGATAGTCGGACAGACGGTCGTCAATCTGTCGCAGAACGCCAGCATGATCGAGGGCGGCGTCGCCGGCTCCGTCGATATCCAGACGCGGCATCCGCTCGACTTCAAGCAGGGATTTTCCGGCTACGCCAATGCCGGCGCTGAATATGCCGATCTGGTGGGTAAGGCCGCGCCGCAGGGTCAGTTGATGGTGCAATGGAACAACGGCAGTTTCGGCGTGCTCGGCATGGTCTTTTACGACAAGGAGGATCTGCGGCGCGATGCTCAGGAGGAGCTGGGATACGCGGCGGTACCGCATTGCACCGCGGTAGGATGTCCTGCCACCCCAACGACTCCGGCCATTGTGGGTTGGCAGCAGCAGAACCCCAGCCTGCCGGATGCCACCGGCGCGCTCTACCCGACGCTCCTCGGCCAGACGCTCTTCGAGCAGACCCAGGACAAGAAGGGTGGCCTGATCGACATCCAGGCGAAGCCGAGCGACGCCCTCTCGCTCGACCTCACGGGATTCTTCTCGTACATGGATGCCGGCAATACCAACGACAACTACATGTTCTGGGGCCACATCGTCGAGCCGAACTACGTGCCGACTGCGCTCACCGTTCAGAACGGGACGATCGTCTCCGGCACCTGGCCGACCGAGGCGGGCGCGCCGGCGGCCGCCGTGTATGACCAGATCACGCGCCCGGGCACGACCGCCGACTCCACCTTCATCAATCTCGACGCCACGTACGATGCAACCGACAATCTGACGTTCGACGGGCAGGCGGGCTGGACCCTGGGTTCCGGTCGCACGACATACGCGCCGGCGTACGAATGGCAAGGTGGCAACGGGGCTTCCTATACATTCAACGGCTACACCAACCTGGCGACGGTGAGCTTCCCCGGCCTCGCCACGAACAGTCCGGGCGTGAACGGCGTGAACAACGTGGGCACGAGCTGGGCGTGGAACGATGTCGACGACTCGGTTGACAAGGAGACGTACGCCAAGCTCGACGGCACCTTCAAGCAGGACGACGGCGCGCTCGAGGACCTCAAGTTCGGCGTGCGCTTCTCGCATCACTCGCGCGACGGGCAGTTCATTGCGGACGATGGTTGCACGTCCTATTGTTGGTCCAACATGCCGTCCTACAGCGGTGGCGAGTACCCGAGCAACTTCCAGTCGGGAATCGGCAGCAGCCCTTGGGGGGGCAACATCTTCACGTACTCGCAGGGCGCGATCGACGCGTACGACGCGGCGGCGCTGACGCCGGACGTGAACGGCTCCCGTTACTACTGGCTGGACTCCTTCAGCACGGTGGAGAACGAGCTCGCGGGCTATCTCATGGAGGACATCGGCGGCGACGACTGGAGCGGCAATTTCGGCGTGCGCATCGTTAACACGCTGGAAGAAGTGACTGCCAATCTGCCAGGGCGCCCCGATCCGCTGACTTTCTCGGCCTTCGGCCCCTTTACTCCGACGGAGATCGACAACCGCTACTTCAACGTTCTGCCGAGCGCGAATCTGAAGTTCGACCTGACGAAAAGACTCATAGCGCGCTTTTCGGCGGCTGAGACGATGGCGCTGCCGGACCCGAGCGCCCTCGGCACGGGCGTCGAGCTCACCGATACGAACCTGACCGGCACCGGCGGCAACGCGAACCTCAAGCCCGTGAAGGGAGCCGTGTTCAGCACCGACCTGGAGTACTACTACGGGCCGGAGTCCATGGTGGAATTCGCGCTGTTCGACATGGATCTGTCGTCGTACGTCGATTTTGGCACCAGTACGGGCACATATCTCAACACCAACCTGTCGAAAACGTCGCCCGTGTACTCGACGTTCAACATCACCTCGCCCTTCAATACGACCGCGGAGATCAGAGGCGGGACCATATCCTGGCAGCAGGCTCTGCCGCTCGGCTTCGGCGTGAACACGAATTTCACGCTGGCCGACGGCACTTCGGGTGACGGCAACCCGGTGCTCGGCGACTCGAAGTTCACCTACAACGTCGGGGCGTACTGGCAGCAGGGACCGCTCAGCGCGAACCTGGACTACACCTATCGCTCGCACTACTACGCCGCGGTCAGCGCGAGCTCGCCCCAGAACATGGCGAACTGGTACAACCTGAATGCGCAAGCGAGCTATGACATCACGAGGGCTCTCTCGGTGACCTTCAGCGGGCGCAACCTCACCAACAAGATCATCTACGAGTACGGTGCGGTCACCACGCAGCCGGTGGCGATCTATGACAACGGGAGACAGTACTTCCTGAACGTCAACTACAAGTTCTAGTCCGGAGATCCGATTGGGGGCGGCACGGCGCACTTCCGGGCGCCGTGGCCGCCCTTCTTCATTTCCTGGTCTATTTCGCGGCGCGCGCGCTATAGTTTTTCGATGAGCACCGCGTCCCCCGCTGCCGCTGCCGAGGCCTATCGCCTGATGCGCGCCGGCCGTCTCGCGGAGGCCTTGACGGTCGCCCGGCAGGCCGTTGCCGGCAAGTCGACCTGCTCCCCGACCCACGGTGTCCTGGCAATGATCCTGCTGCGGCTCGGTCGTGCCGCCGAAGCTGACGCCGTCATCGAGAGCGCAGTCGGGTACGCGTCCGGCGCTGGCGATGCCTATAACTCCCTGGCCCATGTGTCCGTTGCCCTCGGGCGCCATGAGCGCGCCAATGTGCTGTACCGGCGTGCCGTAGAGCTCGGTCCGAAAGTCTCGCGGCACTGGTTCAATCTCGCCTCGAGCGAGCGCTCCCTCGGCAGACTTGCGGAGGCCGAAGCCGCCTGCGACCGGGCGATCGAGCTCGATTCGCGCGAGTATCGCGGGTATTTGCTGCGTTCGGAGCTACGGACACAGACGGCCGCGGCCAATCACATCGAGCAGTTGCGGGGTGCGCTTGCCCGCTCCGATCTCGAGGCGCCAGCCCAGGTGCTTCTCGGCTATGCGCTTGGCAAAGAGCTCGATGACCTCGGACAGTACGAGGAGGCTTTCAAACGGTTTGCCGCGGCGGCGAGCGCCCGCCGGCGTCAGCTCGCCTACGACGTCGTGGCCGACGAGCGCAAGCTCCAGCGGATCATAGAGGCCTATCCAGGCGGACCTGGCCGCGCTGCCGGTGGTCGGCTCGACTCCGGCCGCTTCGTTTTCATCGTCGGCCTGCCGCGCTCAGGCACGACGCTCGTCGATCGCATCCTGACAGGGCTGCCCGGAGTGCGCTCCAACGGAGAGACCGACAATTTCGAGCACGCCGTTATCGCGGCCGCACCCGCGGAGCACGGCAAGGCGGGTCGGGGCGCCCTGGATGACTTCGCGCGCGCCGCCACGGTCGACTGGGATGCGGCTGCCGCCGGCTACGCGCGGCTCGCCGCCGCCGGTGCCGCACAGCAGGTCATCATCGAGAAATTGCCGCTGAACTTCCTTCATCTCGGCGCAATCCATCGCGCCTTGCCGCAGGCGCGCCTGGTGCTCGTCAGCCGCGCACCGCTCGACTGCTGCTTCGCCATGTACCGCACCCTGTTTGGCGATGCCTATCCGTTCACTTACCAGTTCGAGGATCTGGCGCGCTATTACGCGGCGTACTCGCGGCTGATGGCGCACTGGCGCGCCGCATTCGGCGACTCGATCCACGAAGTCCACTATGAGGAGCTGGTCGGCGATCCGGTCCCCACTGGCGAGGCGCTGGCGCGAGCCTGCGGCCTCGAATGGCGCGACTCGGCCGTCGCAGTCGAGAGGAACGCCACCGTCTGCCTCACTCAGAGCGCGGCGCAGGTTCGCCGGCCGATCTACCGCTCATCCGCGGGGAGCTGGCGCCACTACCGTGCGCACCTCGGGCTGCTGATTGCGGCGCTGCGCGACCAAGGAGTGAGCCTGCCGGAGGTCGACGAAGCTGACAGACATAGTACCAATCCATAACCATATGGTGCTTTGCACGTATTGGTACTATAGTGGCATCTAAATGGTCTCTGCGCTCGGTGCGCCGGATCACGGCAGGCCCTCCCCCGACCTGTCGTGATTCCGGTGCTCCGGCAGCCGGAGCCGCCGCGGCACGCAGGGGTAACCAACACTTCTCATGATGTCACGTATCCTGTCGGCGACCTTCATCGGTCTCCTGGGGCTCTCGACCCAGGCCCAGGCGACGCCGCAGATCGCTGCGTACTACGATGGCGGCATGCCGGTATGGCAGATACCCGCGGCGCAGATCAACGACCTGATCTATGCCTTTGGCGAGCCGAACGACGCCGGTGTGTGCACGCCGCCGACCGCCGCGCAATCGGGCACGTTCGCGGCACTGCGTCAGTTGCGCAAGAGGCATCCGGGCTTGCGCCTGATCGTCTCCATCGGCGGCTGGGATGCGGCGCCGCAATACTCCGACATAGCGCTCACGGACCGGTCCCGCGGCACGTTCGTGGCGAGCTGCATTCAGGCCTTTCTGGTCGAGCAGAGCTTCGATGGGGTCGATCTCGATTGGGAATTCCCGGTGCATGGCGGCATGAACCGCTCGCGCCCGCAGGATCGGGCCGATGCGACCGCCCTGGTGCGCGAGTTTCGCCGGCAGCTCGATGCGCTCGGCCGCAAGAGCCATCGCCATTACCTCCTCACGGTGGCCACCCCGGCCGGTACCTGGCAGCAGGGCGGCGCCTACTCGGTCAGCGACAGCTACGATCTCGCCGCGCTTGCGCGCTCGGTGGACTGGCTGAATGTCATGACCTATGACATGAACACTGTCTTCAGTCCGCTGAGTGCCTTCAACGCGCCGCTCGCCGCCGATCCGCGCGACCTGACACCGGAGCCGCAGCGCTCCCGCGATAACCTGACGAGTGCGGTGCGCTACTACGAATCCCAGAACGTCCCCGCGGCCAAGATCATGTTGGGTATTGCATTCTACGGGCGTGGCTTCACCGGGGTGTCGCCGCAGGACGCGGGGCTCTACTCCAAATACACGGCGATATATGCGGAGACGCCCTGGAAGACCGTTCGCGCGCAGTTCCTGGCTGACCCGGACTGGGTGCGCCATTGGAGCGCTACCGCCCAGGCACCCTGGCTCTACAACGCCCGGCAGCACATCTTCTTCAGCTACGACGATCCCATCTCGCTCGGCATCAAGGCCGACCTCGCGCGTCGAGAGCAGCTTCGCGGCGTGATGATCTGGGTGCTCGGTGAGGACGATCCGGGGAACTGTCTGTTGAACGCGCTGACCTCGCACCTTGCGCCGCAAGGCTTGCCGCAACATGCGCGTCACTGAGCCGCAGGGCGGTCTCATGCTCCTGTCGCCGCTTTCGGGCTGGAGCACGCCGCTCGAGGAAATCCCCGATCCGGTCTTCGCCGGCAGGATGTTGGGCGACGGGCTCGCAGTGGACCCCACGGGCGACACGCTCCATGCCCCCTGTGATGGCGAGATCATCACCCTGCCGGAATCCAAGCATGCGGTCACGCTGCGAACCGATGGCGGTGCCGAGATCCTCATGCACATCGGCATCGACACGGTGGGGCTCGGGGGCGCCGGATTCGAGGCGCACGTAGAGCCGGGCCGGAGAGTCGCGGCGGGCGAGCGCCTGATCACCTTCGATCTGGATCTGATCGCCCGGCGCGCCAGGAGTCTGTTGACACCGATCCTGGTGATGGAGGGATGCGGATTCACGGTGGTGCGCAGCATCGAGAATCGCGAGATCACGGTCGGCGATGTCCTCATGGAGATTGCCCCGAGCGGGGCGGCGGGCGGGCGAAGCGGCACGGACGAACCGCGCTCCGGTGAGGCGTGTAACGAGATTGCGGCAGGGGAAGTGCGGCGAGTGCGAGTCGCGCTCGAGCACGGCATCCATGCGCGCCCGGCGGCGCAGATCGTTAACGCGCTCAAGGGAGTCGCAGGGCAGGTCAGCATTGTTGCGCAGGGCCGCAGCGCCAATGCACGCAGCACCGTGGCACTGATGAAGCTTGGTGTTCGCAAGGGTGATGAAGTGGAGGTCCGTGCGAGCGGCGAAGATGCGCGCAGCGGGATCGACGCAGTCGCGGCCCTCCTGAGCAGTCCACACCGGGAGGGTGGCTCGCCCCGGGCAATGCAGCGCAGCTCGGTCGCGCGAACACCGGCGCAGGCCGCGGACGCTTCAAATCCAACCTCGGAGCGGCCGCAGGCCGCTAGTGATGTCGTGGATGTGCGCCCGGGCGTGGCGCTGCCGGGTATCATCGCCAGTCGCGGGCTGGCGGTAGGGCAGGCCGTGCGGCTTGCGGTTCGCGAGATCGAAGTGAGGCCGGCCGGTGCCGGAGTCGCGCACGAGACCTCGCAGCTCGAGCGGGCGAGAGCTCAGGTCCGAACTGGTCTGGAAGCGGCGCGCGCCGCGGCGTCGAATACAGCGCGTGAGATCGTCGCAGCGCATCTCGAGCTGCTGGATGACCCGGAGCTCACGGAGAGCGCGCAGGCGCTGATCGTTGCAGGCGCGAGTGCCGCATATTCATGGCGGCAGGCGATCCGCGGCAGCATCGAGGCGTTGCGCGCGCTCGGTGATGCGCGCATGGCGGAGCGCGTGGATGATTTGCTCGACCTCGAGACACAGGTGTTGCTCTCGCTAGGCGGCAATGCCGGCGCCGCGGCTCAGGAGCTGCCGCCGGATGCCATCGTGATCGCCGAGGAGCTGCTGCCGTCGCAGCTCGTCGCTCTCGATGCCAGCCGGCTAGCGGGCATCGGCCTCGCGGCCGGCGGCGCGACTTCGCACGTCGCCATTCTGGCCGCGGCAATGGGCATACCGGCGTTGGTTGCGCTCGGGCCCGGGGTGCGGCGCATCGCGGCAGGGACGCCACTCCTGCTTGATGCCGACGCCGGTCTGCTGCACGTCGATCCGGGTGCTGAGCGCCTCGACGCGACACGCCGTCAGCTCGAGCGGCGGGCCGTACGGCGCGCCGCGGAGCGCGAAGCCGCGCAGCAGGACTGCTACACCGCCGACGGTGTACGTATCGAGGTGTTTGCCAACATCGGGTCGCTCGCGGACGCGCAGGCGGCCGCGCGTAATGGCGCGGAAGGCTGCGGCTTGCTGCGGACGGAGTTCCTGTTCCTCGAGCGCGAGACGCCTCCGAGCGAGGCCGAGCAGCACGCCGAATATCAGCAACTCGCGGAGGTGCTGGGCGGCAAACCGCTGACCGTCCGCACCCTCGACATCGGCGGCGACAAGCCCATTCCTTACCTGCCGCTGCCAGCGGAGGAGAATCCGGCGCTCGGCCTGCGCGGCGTGCGGACGAGTCTGTGGCGGCCCGACCTGTTGCGGCAGCAGCTGCGCGCCATACTCGGAGTGCGGCCCTACGGCCAGTGCCGCATTCTCCTGCCGATGATCACCGACGTGGCGGAGATCCGCTCCGTGCGCGCCATGGTCGCGGAGGCGCGCGCCGGGATCGGCCGGCACGAGCCTATCGAGGTCGGTGTCATGATCGAGACTCCGGCGTCCGCGTTGCTGGCGGAAGCCATTGCCGTGGAAGCCGATTTCTTCTCGATCGGTACCAACGATCTCACCCAGTACACGCTCGCCATGGACCGGGGACATCCGGAGCTCGCCGCGCGTCTCGATGCGTTGCATCCGGCGGTACTGCGGCTGATAGCGCGCACGGCAGAAGCCGCGCAGCCGCGCCAGCGGATGGTGGCCGTGTGTGGCGGGCTGGCGTCCGACCCGGTGGCGGCACCGATCCTCATCGGCCTCGGGGTGCATGAGCTCTCGGCAGTGCCGTCCGTCATCCCGCGGTTGAAGGCGCTCATCCGCAAGCTGACGATGATGGATTGCACCAGCGTCGCGCGTCAGGCGCTCGAGCAGAGCTCCGCCGAGGCGGTGCGGGCGCTTGCGATGCGGCTGGCAGAGCGGGAGAGCGAGACCGTATGAAACAACTCTTCGCCCAATTACAGCGCATCGGTGGCGCGCTGATGCTGCCGATCGCAGTGTTGCCGGTGGCGGCCCTGCTGCTTCGCTTCGGCCAGCCGGACCTGCTGAACCTGCCCATCCTCCAGGCCGCGGGCCAGGCGATCTTCGACAACCTCGGTCTGCTCTTCGCGGTGGGCGTCGCGATCGGGCTCGCGCGTGAGAATCACGGCGCCGCGGGCCTCGCGGCGGTGGTCGCCTATCTGGTCACGACCCAGGGCGCGCAGGTATTCATCACGCCGCCCGCCGAGCTCGCGGCGCTCACCGGACAGGCGCAGAGTCTCGCTGTCGAGGCATTCAAGCAGAATGAGCTGAAGACACTCACGGTGCCGGTCGGCATTCTCTGCGGTCTGCTGGGTGGCGCGCTCTATAACCGCTTCCATCGAATCAGCCTGCCCGCTTATCTCGCCTTCTTCGGCGGCAGGCGCTTCGTACCCATCCTGAGCGGCGTGGCGGCGCTCGCTCTCGCCGCCGCCTTCGGGCTCGAGTGGCAGCGGATCGAGCTCGGCATGGATACGTTCAGCCGCGCCGTGCTCGCGGCGGGGCCATGGGGGCTCTTCGGCTACGGCGTGCTCAACCGCATCCTGATCGTCACCGGACTGCACCACGTCATCAACAGTCTCGCCTGGTTCGTGCTGGGCAACTATCACGGCCATACGGGCGATCTCAACCGCTTCTTCGCGGGCGACCCGAGCGCCGGGGAGTTCATGGCCGGGTTTTTCCCGGTGATGATGTTCGGCCTGCCTGCGGCTTGTCTGGCGATGTATCACACGGCGCTAAGGGACAGACGGCGCGCGGTCGCCGGCCTACTCATCTCGATCGCACTGACCGCTTTCCTCACCGGGGTCACCGAGCCCGTCGAGTTCTCGTTCATGTTCCTTGCGCCGTCGCTCTACGCCGTGCACGCGCTGCTCACGGGCCTGGCGTTCGTCATCATGCATGCGCTGCATGTACGTCTCGGATTCGGGTTCTCGGCGGGGCTGTTCGACTACGTGCTCAACTACAAGTTCGCCAGCCATCCGCTGCTGCTGCTGCCGGTCGGGGTGCTGTACTTCGGGCTCTACTACGGCATCTTCCGCTTCGCCATCGTCAGGTTCGATCTGAAGACACCCGGGCGCGAAGACATCGACGGCACTGCGCCGGCGGAGGCCGCCACGGCGATGGCGGCGGGTCCGGCCGATCGCGCGCGGTCGTACATCGCCGCCCTTGGAGGCGCCGGCAATCTCGAGTCGGTGACGGCCTGCACGACGCGGCTGCGGCTGATAGTCAGGACACAGGAGACGGTCGATGTCCAGGCGCTGAAACGGTTGGGCGCCCGCGGCGTGGTGAAGCCATCGGCCACGGCCTTGCAGGTGGTTGTCGGTCCGATCGCCGATCAGATCGCAGGTGAGATGCGCGAGGCCATGGCATCCATGCCGAAGGAGAGCGCGGCGGCACCGGCCCCGCGTGCAATGCCTTCATCGCAACCGCCGGAGGCTAACCGGCCTGTGCCGGCGCCGGCAAACGACGTTCTGCGCGGATTGCTTGCCGCGCTTGGCGGCCGGCAGAACGTGCGCAGCATCGAGCCGGCTTCTTCGCGCCTGCGGATCGCGGTGGCGAGCACCGGCGCAATCGACAGTGCGGCGATCCGCAGGCTCGGGATGCGCGGCGTGGTGGTCGCAGCGACGGACTGCGTGCACGTGATCGTGGGGCCGGCCGCGGCGGCGGCGGGCGTGTCATTGCGGGAGCTGCTGGCTTCGTGACGCAAGGCGTTGCAACGATGTCGCCAACATCCGCCAGCGATACCGACCGACGCATCCGCAGCATAGTGGTTCTGGGGGGCGGCTCGGCGGGCTGGATGACTGCCGCGGCGCTCGCCAACTCGACACGCGGCGGCTGTCGCATCGAAGTGATCGAATCCACGGCCATCGGCACCGTCGGTGTCGGTGAGGCAACGATACCGCCGATCCGGCATTTCAACAGACAGCTCGGACTCGACGAGAACGCCTTCATTGCGGCCGCGCGCGGCACCTTCAAGCTCGGCATCGCGTTCGTCGATTGGATCCGGGCCGGCCATCGCTACTTCCACCCGTTCGGGCGCATCGGCGATGACTTCGATACCGTATCGCTCCATCAATACTGGCTGCGCGAGCGTGCCCGCGGCAGCACCGCACCGCTCGAAGACTACGCCATGGCCTGGGCGCTGGCGCGCAACGGCCGCTTCGGCCAGCCGCTGACCGATCCCGCCATGATGCTATCGAGCTTCGACTACGCTTATCACTTCGATGCCTCCCTGTATGGGCGTTATCTGCGCGACTACGCCGAGAAGCGTGGAGTACGTCGCATCGACGGCAAAGTGGTGGACGTGAAACTGCGCTCCGGGGACGGTTTCATCGAGGCGCTGCAGCTCGAAGGCGGCGAGCGCGTAGCGGGAGATCTTTTCATCGACTGCTCCGGCTTCCGCGGCCTGCTGATCGAATCCGCGCTCGAGGTCGGGTACGAAAGCTGGCAGCGCTGGCTGCCGTGCGACCGCGCAATGGCCGTGGGTTGCGTGCTGGGTCAGGACCTTCCACCTTACACCTGCGCGACGGCTCGCCCGGCCGGCTGGCAGTGGCGCATTCCACTGCAGCATCGCATGGGCAACGGGCACGTCTACTGCAGCGAGTACATGAGCGACGATGAGGCTACCGCCATCCTGCTCGCCAACCTGGCTGGTGACCCGATCGGCGAGCCGCGGCCGCTGCGCTTCACGGCCGGCGTCCGGCGGCAGTTCTGGTCACGCAACTGCGTGGCGATCGGCCTTGCCGCGGGATTCCTCGAGCCGCTGGAGTCGACTTCCATCCATCTGGTGCAGTCGGCGATCACGCGCCTGCTGGCGATGTTTCCGGACCGCGACTGCAGCCCGATTCTGGCGGAGGAATTCAACCGCGCCAGCCGGTTCGAGTACGAGCGGATACGGGACTTTCTGATCCTGCACTATCACGCCCAGCAGCGGCAGGACCCGCTCTGGCGTTACACGCGCTCGATGGAGATCCCGGCGACACTGCAATTCAAGATCGATCACTTCCGCAACGGCGGCCGTGTCCTCTTCGATCCCGAGGAGCTGTTCCGGAAATACAACTGGCTCGCCGTGCTGCTCGGCCAGGAGGTCTGGCCCGAGCGCTACCATCCGCTGGTTGATCTGCGCGGCCGCGAGGATGCAGCAAAGATCCTGGCGGAGATGCGGCGCGGCATGGAGCAGGCGGCGCTGTCCCTCCCGACCCACCGCCAGTACATCGAGCGCCACTGCCGCGCGAGCGAGTCGGCGTAATTTCCCGGTAACTCCGCGCGCCGCCTCGTTGCCGGTCAGGGCGTCAGCAGTCTGTTCAGATCGATGGCTTTTCCGCTGACGCCCGGCAGCTCCGTCACTCCTGGCGCGGACGTGGACGGGATGAACCGTAGTAATATGGGCTCTCATTCCCCTCCCACTAGTCTTGCACGAGGAGCGCCCATGATCCGTAAAGCAAAAGCGGTCTGGCGCGGCACGGGCCGCACAGGCAAAGGCGAGCTGTCCAGCGATTCCGGAGTCCTGTCCGCGACGCCTTATTCGTTCAAGACCCGCTTCGAGAGCGAGAAGGGGACGAATCCCGAGGAGCTGATCGCCGCCGCGCACGCCGGCTGCTTCACCATGGCGCTCGCCTTCCAGCTCGAGCGCGCGGGGCACACGCCCACCGAGCTTGCCACCGAAGCCGCGGTTACGCTGGAGCCTGAAGGGCAGGGGTTCAGGATCAGCAGGTCAGCGCTGACGCTGCGGGCCAAGGTGCCCGAATATCGATGCCGAGTCCTTCGCCCGCCTGGCCGGCGATGCGGAGAAGAACTGCCCGGTATCGAAGCTCTTCAAGGCGGAGATCACCCTGGACGCGAAGCTCGTCTGAGGCCGCTCGCGGCGATATGATGATCCGGCCCGCACCTGATGCGGGCCCGCACCTTCAACCAGTCCGAAAGGAGCCCTGCGATGGTCAATGAAGCCAAGAAGACAGCCGCCCTCGATACGCCGTCGGGCCTTTCACAGGAGGCGGTCCGCGACATCCCGCCCGGTCTCACCACGCTGCTTGCCGACACCTTCACGCTTTATCTGAAGACGAAGAATTTTCACTGGCACATGTCAGGACCGCATTTTCGGGACTGGCATCTGCTGTTGGATGAGCAGGCAAGCCAGATCTTCGAGATGACCGATCCCATCGCGGAGCGGGCCCGCAAGATCGGTGGCGGCACGCTCAAGTCGATAGGCCAGATAGCGAAGCTGCAGCGCCTGAGAGACAACGACGCGAGCTTCGTCACCCCGAGAGACATGTTGGCGGAGCTGAGAGAAGACAACAAACAGCTCGCCGTGTACATGCGGGAGCAGCACGGCGTGTGCGACGAGCTCGGCGACGTGGCCACCGCGAGCCTGCTGGAGAATTGGATCGACGAGACGGAACGGCGGGTGTGGTTCCTCTTCGAGGCCACCCGTCACGCCGAAGGCTAGTCGCCAGGCTCTCAGTGGGGATTGCTGGTGAACCCCCGCGGCCGTGGCAGGCCGACGGGGCTCACCGTCGCGGCGCCCTTGGCGCCGCACTTCGAGCAGCGCAATCGCGGCGCCAGGCTCTCCAGGCTCACCGACCAGCCGACGAGACGCGCCAGCGCCTCGGCCGCGATGTCGCGCGAGGCGCCGCAGGCCGGACATTTCACGCGCACCAGGAACTGACCGAAGCGGTCGTCCAGTTTCTTCACGTCGCGCAGCTCTCGCATGCGCGCAGAGTAAAAAGCGTGCCGGCCTGCTGTCCATGAAGCTGCCTGGTCGCGCCGATACTGGATGACTCCGGAACTAAAACGGTGCCTGAGGCTTTCCTGGAGAGGTATTGCAGGATCAGGGGTACTTTCGATGAATGCAGTCTTCTGGCTGCTCGGGGTTGTGCTGATCGTCGCCTGGCTGGTGCTGTGGCTCGCGGTGAAGATCACGTTCGGCGCCATTCACCTGCTGGTCGTGATCGGGGCGATTCTGATCATCCTGGCGCTCATCAAGGCGGTCTAGCCGCGGGTCGTCCCGCGCAGGGACGGAAGGAGAGGCCAATGTTCTGTACCGGGCCGGGTGCGAGGCCCCGCCGAGGACAATGTTCTCAGATATCCCGATAACATAGGATATTGTCGAGAACAACGCGGGGGGCGAGCCTGCCCATGAGCAACAATGCGGAAGCCTTCGAGCACTGGATCCGCACAGCGTTCGTGCAGATGAACACCGAGCTCGAGGAGCTCTATTTCGCGCAGGCGGACCGATCGCGGGTGATGGGGGTGGGCGATGCGATCAAGCACGCGTTGCGCGACGAGGGGCACACTCACGTCACCGCTTTGCGCGCTGAAGGCAACACCGGCGAGGGTTTCGACAGCGCATTCGGAGTCCTCGGCAACGTCGGGATGTACCTCGGCGCCTTGAGACGCCACGAGCTCACGAATCCAGCGCGGGAAGAGCGCTCACCCTTTCCGGAAGCCTCGTCGCTGGCCGTCCACTGCGGCGCGTCTTTGGGGATGGCGCCCAGATTTGCGACCGCCCATCTCACCATCCACAACAGGGCTCGCGCGGGGTTGCGCAAGAGCTTTACGTCTCTCGCGGACGAGTTTCTCTTCATCGACGAGAACACGCGCGGCATTCTCTCGCTGCAACGTGCTGCGGATGCGCTCACGAGTATCGTCCACATTGGCGTATCCAGTCCCGTGGCCGATGTGATGTTCGAAGCGGCCAGGCTCGCTCTAACCGAAGCGATCCAGGCCAACGGCCGGCTGCTGGCCAACCTCGATGTCGAGCGCTTTTTCTATTGCGTCCGCCCCTACTACAAGCCCTACCGGGTGGGCCGGCAGGAGTATCGCGGCGCCAACGCGGGTGACTTCTCCGGGATCAACGAACTCGATCTGCTGCTCGGGCTCTGCCGGGCGAACGATCCGTACTACGGACAGCTTCTCGTCGACAAGATGCTCTTCATGCTGCCGGGCGATCAGGCACGCCTCAAGGACTGCATGGGGCGCAGGAGCCTGTTGGATGAGCTGCTGGAGCTCCTCGACCCACATCGGCATAGCGGCTGGTTTCAGCGCAATGCGCGCGCGTTTCTGCAGGTCTGCGATCTCTTCGGACGCATGGCGGCCCAGCACCACGACGAGCTGGTAAAGCGCTTCATCGCGAAGCCGGCCGAGAAGCTCGGCGAGGAGCAGTCGCAGGGCCTCACGGCGAGCGGGCCGCCGCTCCCGGTCCTGTTGCGCTCACTCGAGGTGCTGCGGGACCTCAGGTTGGCCGCCGACCGTCGTGATATCGCAACCCGTCATGATGACATCGCGCGGCTTCGCGCTGCGGTGCAGTGAGCTGCCCAGTCCGCCCGGTCGGCTTGCAAAATGCATGCAATGCATTCAAAATGAATGCATGAGCGTTCACATTACCATTCGAGACGTACCCGAAGGAGTGCGCGATGAGCTTGCCGCTCGTGCAGCCTCGCAGGGCAGGTCAATGCAGGAATATCTCCGTGGTGAGCTCGTGCGCCTCGCCTCACGCCCTACAGTCAAAGCCTGGGTGGCGCAGCTGCGCCAGAGGAAGCGAGCTACTCTGACCCGCATTGCTTCCGAGCAGATCCTGAAGCATCGCAACGCCGACAAGCGGTGAGTATCGTTGTCGATTCATCGGTGCTCGTAGCGGCGCTCGTCGATACGGGCCCCGACGGCATCTGGGCAGAGTACGTCGTGGAAGAGGGCGCGCTTTACGCTCCGGAACTGGTGCAAGTCGAGGTGACGAATGTCCTTCGTCGCCTGGAACAGGGCAAAAAAATCACAATAGTGGAGGCCAACTCGGCGTACGCGGATCTGATGCAGCTCCAGATTGAACTTTTCCCCTTTGCGCCGTTCGCTGACCGCCTCTTCGAGCTGTGCCTGACGGTCACGAGCTACGATGCCTGGTATGTCTCTGTGGCGGAGGCGACAGGATTCCCGCTCGCTACGTTGGATGGGCGCCTGGCGATGGCGCCCGGCCCGAAGTGCAAGTTTTTGACACCGGGCCGGCGCTAGCGCGACCTCCGGCAGCATAGGCGCGACCGCAGGCCCGCGCCTCGTGCCATGCCGTATGTCGTAGAGCTGACGCCTCAGATAGCCGGGCAAGCGCCCCGCCAGCGGCGGTATGTTACCTACGCCTCGCGGATTGACCGGGAATGCCCAGGCGGGCGGCGGGTCGGATGCCTGTGCGCTGGAGCGAGCGGCGCCGAGCGCAGCGCCGAGCGCCGCCACCGCGCCGCAAACGGCGACGGCCAAAAGACGAATGTTCAAGATGCCCCCCGGACGCCATTTTATTCTTAGAACGCATTGATACCCGTCAGCTCACGGCCGATCGTGAGCTCGTGGATCGTCTCCGTGCCCTCGTAGGTGATGACGCTTTCGAGGTTCAGCATGTGGCGCACGGGGACGTACTCGGCGCTGATACCGGCGCCGCCCAGCATGTCGCGGCAGTCGCGCGCGATGTCGAGGGCCATGCGGCAGTTGTTCCACTTGGCGAGCGATACGTGGGACGGCTGCATTTTGCCCGTGTCCTTGAGCCGGCCGAGTTGCAGCGCGAGCAGCTGCGCGGTGGTGATGCGGCGCGCCATGTCGGCCAGGCGGAGCTGGATGGCCTGATTTTGCGCCAGCGGCCGGCCGAAGAGGACGCGGGTCTTCGAGTAGTCCAGAAGCTGCGCGAGACAGGCCTGCGCCGCGCCGATGACGCCCCAGGCGATCCCGTAACGCGCCTGAGTCAGGCAGGAGAGCGGACCCTTGAGGCCCACGACGCCGGGCAGGACGTTGCTCTCGGGCACGACGACGTTGTCAAAGAAGAGAGCGGAGGTGACCGAGGCCCGCAGCGAAAACTTCCGCTCGATCTCCGGTGCGGCGAATCCGGCGGTGCCTTTCTCGACGATGAAGCCGCGGATCCCTTCTTCGGTCATGGCCCAGACGACCGCGAGGTCGGCGATGGCGCCGTTGGTGATCCACATCTTCGAGCCGTTCAGCACCCACTCCTTGCCGCGCCGCTTGGCATGGGTCTTCATGTTGGCAGGGTCGGAGCCACCGTGCGGCTCGGTGAGCCCGAAACAGCCGATCAGCTCGCCGCGGGCCATGCCGGGTAGATACTTCTCTTTCTGTTCCTCGGAGCCGAAGGTGTAGATCGGATACATGCAAAGCGAGGACTGCACCGAGACGAAGCTGCGGATGCCGGAGTCCCCGCGCTCGAGCTCCTGACAGATGAGGCCGTAGCTGATGCCATTGAGGCCGGCGCAGCCGTAGCCCTTGAGCGATGAGCCGAGGAGGCCGAGGCTGGCGAGCTCCGGGATGAGCTCCTTTGGAAAGCGATGCTCCTCGAAGCACTTCTGGATGACGGGTAGCACCTTGTCATCGACGAGCCGCGCGACGGAGTCCTGGACCATGCGCTCCTCTTCGGTGAGCGCACTGGCGACGTCGTAGAGATCGAGTGGATTCAGGGGCATGGCTGCTCGCGATTTCCGCTGGGTGGGGGCCGCCGCAGCTTAAGGTATGACCGCCGTGGCCTCAATTTCTACCTTCGCCTGCGGCTCGATGAGGGCGGTCACCTCGATGGCGGTCATCGCCGGGAAGTGCTTGCCCATGACCTGGCGATAGGCGGCACCAATCTCCTCGAGCTGGGCGATGTACTCGGTACGGCTGGTCAGAAACCAGGTCATGCGTGCGATGTGCTCGGGACCACCCTTGGCCTGGGCGAGCACGGCAAGCACATTCCTGAGCGCCTGAGCCGCCTGGTCGGCGAGCCGTGCGCTCTCGAACTGCCCGCTGCGCGGGTCCCAGCCGACCTGGCCGGCGATGAATACCTGGCGGCCGTGCGCCATTACGCCGTTGCTGTAGCCCGATGGGCGTGGCCAGCCCTCGGGCTGCAGGATCGCCGGCAGGCTCAATTTCGTACTCCGGTGGCGCCTCGGATCAGATCGCGCCCGATGATCAGCTTCTGCACTTCGGTTGCCCCTTCGTAGATGCGCAGCGCGCGAATGTCACGATACAGGCGCTCGACCACCTCGCCGCGCGCGATACCTCGGCCGCCGAACAACTGCACGGCACGATCGATGACTTGCTGGGCAGTCTCGGTGGCCGTCATTTTCGCCATGGCAACTTCTCGCGTCGCGCGCTGGCCGCTGTCGCGCAGCCAGGCAGCGCGATAGGTCAGGAGCCGGGCCGCATCGATACCCGTCGCCATGTCGGCGAGCGCCGCCTGGGTGAGCTGGAAGTCCGCGAGTGTCTTGCCGAAGAGGGTGCGATGCGTGGCATGTGCCAGCGCCTCATCCAGAGCGCGCTGCGCGAATCCGATGGCCGCCCCGGCCACCGAAGTGCGGAACACATCGAGTGTCCGCATCGCGATCTTGAAACCCTCGCCCTCGGCCCCGAGACGCTGACTCAGCGACACGTTGCAATCGTTAAAGGCGAGCGTCGCGAGTGGATGCGGCGAGATGGTGTCGATACGCCGCGGGATCGACAGGCCCGGCGTGGCCGCATCCACGACGATGGCGGTGATTCCCTCGGCGGATGTCGTGCCGTCGGTGCGTACGTCCGGGCCGCTAGTGCGGGCGAATACGCAGTAGAAGTCCGCGATCCCGCCATTCGAGATCCACGTCTTCTCGCCTTCCAACTTGTATCCGTCGGGAGTGCGCGTCGCGCGACAGCGGAGGGCGGCAACATCCGAACCAGCGTCGGGTTCTGAGAGCGCAAAGGCAGCTATGGCGTCGCCTGCGACGACGCGCGGAAGATAACGTGCCTTCAGCTCCGGTGAGCCGGCGATCGAGATGGCGCCGCTTCCCAGGCCTTGCATGGCAAACGCGAAGTCAGCCAGAGCGTCGTGACGGGCCAGGATTTCGCGGATCAAGGCCAGAGAGCGCACATCGAAGCCGGTAGGGGCGGCGCCCGCCGCGTGCCTTGTCTCTTGCGGCGCGCAGTAACGGGTCCAACCACCGCGTCCGAGATCGCGCACGAGCTGCCGGGACGCAGCATCGACGGATTCACGATCCTCCGGCGTCACGGCGCCTGCAAAGCGCGCGGCCGCCCACTCACTGAGGCGGCTCGCGAGCTCGCGATGGCTGTCGCTGAAGAACGGCCAGTCGAGGAAACCGAGCGATGCGGCCAAGGGTCAGTCCCCCTGGAATCGCGGCTGTTGCTTCGCCGCGAAGGCGCGGTAAGCGCGGCGGAAATCTTCAGTCTGCATGCAGACTGCCTGCGCTGCGGCTTCGGCGTCGATGGCCGCATCGATGGATAAATGCCACTCGGCATGCAGCATCTTCTTGGTCATGGCGTGCGCGAACGTTGGACCCTGGGCGATCTGCCCGGCCAGGGAAGTCGCCTCCGCCAGCAGGGAGTCGGGGGCGACCAGCCGATTGAAAAAGCCCCAGGAAATCCCTTCCTCGGCGGACATGGGGCGCCCGGTGTAGAGGAGCTCCGCGGCGCGTCCCTGGCCGATGATCCGGGGAAGGATCGAGCAGGCGCCCATGTCGCATCCCGCCAGCCCGACGCGCGTGAAGAGAAACGCCGTCTTCGCGCGAGGTGTGCCCAGCCGAAGATCCGACACCATGGCCAGAATGGCACCGGCACCTGCGCATACACCGTCAACGGCTGCGACGATGGGCTGCGGGCAGGCGCGCATGGCCTTTACCACATCCCCAGTCATCCGCGTGAATTCGAGGAGACCTTCCGGGGTGCGCTGCGTCAATGGGCCGATTATCTCGTGCACGTCACCGCCCGAGCAGAAGTTGCCGCCCGCTCCGGTGATGACGATTGCGCGAACCGCGGGCGCCGCGGTCAACGCGCGAAAGAAGTCGCGCAGCTCCGCATACGAGTCGAATGTCAGCGGGTTCTTGCGCTCCGGGCGGTCGAGCGTCACCACGCCGACCCGGTCCTGCAGGCTCCACTTGAAGTGTCGCGGTGTATGGGTCGCGGGATCGAAGTGCGGCTTTGCGGTCATGATTGCTTCTCGCTCAGGCGCCGTTGAGTCCCGTGAGGCGCTCCTTGAGCTCGCCCAGAAGGTCCATGAGCTGCCTCTTCTGCCGCGGCGACAGCGTGCCAAAGAGGTCGATGACCCACTTCTCGTGCTCGGCGGCCATGCGGCGGAACTGGCGCTCGCCCTCGGCGGTGAGCTTGACGCGGTAGACACGGCGATCGGCGGAGTCGACCTCACGCACGACCAGGCCTTCCTTCTCCAGGCCGTCGGTGATGCCCGTGACATTGCCTCCGGTCACCATCATGCGCTGGGAGAGCTCGCTCATCTTCAGGCCCTGCCGGGCGCGCTCGAGCTGCGCCATCAGGTCGAACCGCGGCAGGGTCGTGTTGAAGCTCGATTGCAGATTCTGGCGGACACGGCCCTCGACCTGATTGGTGCAGGAGAGGAGTCGCAGCCACAGGCGCAGCGACACATGATGGTCGTCGTGCACCCGCGTCTCGGCATCGAGTGCCATGGGCAACGCCTTCAATGCAGCCTTCTCCCGCGGCATCAGGTGGTTACCTCGCCGCCGGCGATCACGATGCTCTGGCCGGTCACGCTCTCGGTCCCGGGGCGGCACAGCCAGAGGACGGTGTTGCTCACCTCCGCCGGCGCGATGAGGCGCCCCTGTGGGTTGGTGGCAGTGAGCGTTGCCAGCGCCTCGCTGGCGCTGCGGCCGGTCTTCTTCATTATGTTGTCGACCGCCCGCTTCACGATGTCGGTGTCGGTGTACCCGGGGCAGACCGCATTCACGGTGATGTTCCGCGTCGCATACTCCAAGGCGAGGGAGCGCGTGAGCCCGATCACCGCATGCTTCGATGTTGCATAGGCGGATATGTAGGGTGCGCCCCGGAGGCCGGCGATGCTCGCGATGTTGACGATCCGGCCGAAGCCGGTCTGCAGCATGTCGCGTACGGCTTCCCGCGTGCAGAGATAGGTGCCGGTCAGATTCACGGCGATGATTCCGTGCCACAGTGCCTCATCCGTATTGGCGAACGTGGCCGCGGCGGCCTGACCGGCGTTGTTCACCAGGATGTGCACCGGGCCGAATTGCCGGTGCGCGGTGGCGAAGGCTTCCGTGACGGCGGCGGCGTCGGTGACGTCGGCCACGATCGGGATGACACGGTCCGCGCCACCGAGCTCCGCGGCCACGGTGGCGAGCCGGGCGGCGTCGCGACCGACGAGCGAAACTCGCGCGCCGTCGGCGGCCAGCGTCGCGGCGATGTTGGCGCCGATGCCGCGACTGGCACCGGTGACGAGTACGTGGCGGCCCGCCAGCTTCGCAATGCTCTCATTCATTGAAGTCGTTCACCGGTTTTGCGGCAGTCGCCGCCGTGGCCTGCATCTGGGCGGCGCGTTGCAGGTTGCGCTCGAGCTGCTGCCGCCCGGAAAGGTATTGTTTAGGCCACCACTGCCCGCCGTAGCCGAGGCGCGCCGCGGCCTCGAGCGTCCAGGCGGGATTGGCGAGGTGCGGCCGCGCCAGGGCGCACAGGTCCGCACGGCCCGAGGCGATGATGGAGTTGACATGGTCGGGCTCGTAGATGTTGCCGACCGCCATGGTCGCGATGCCGATCTCGTTGCGCACCTTGTCGGCGAAGGGTGTCTGCCACATGCGGCCGTACACGGGCTTCTGCCAGGGGACGGTCTGGCCGGTGGAGACGTCGATGAGATCGAGCCCTTCGTCCCGGAAGGCGCGCACCATGGCGAGGAGGTCCGCGTCGGAAAGACCGCCCGCCGCCCAATCCGTCGCCGAGATGCGCACGGAAAGAGGCTTGTCCTGTGGCCACGCCGCCCGCACGGCCCGCAGCACCTGCAGCGGGAAGCGCAGCCGGCCCTGAACGTTGCCCCCGAACTCATCATCGCGGCGGTTGGTGAGCGGGGAGAGGAAGGACGCCAGAAGATAACCATGCGCCATGTGCAGCTCGAGCATGTCGAAGCCCGCCTGCAGCCCGAGGCGCGCGGCGCGCACGAACTGCGCGTCGACCTCACTCATCTGCTCGCGTGTCATCTCGATCGGCGTCTGACTGATGCCGGGGAGGTACGGCAGCGCAGAAGGCGCCAGGATCGGCCAGTTGCCTTCGGACAGCGGGTGGTCCATCTGCTCCCAGCCCAGCTGGGTCGAGCCCTTGCGGCCGGAGTGTCCGAGCTGCAGACAGATCTTCGCGGGAGTACGGGCGTGGACGAACTCCACGATCCGGCGCCAGGCGTCGCCCTGCGCCTCGTTCCAGAGACCGGTGCATCCCGGCGTGATGCGGCCCTCGGGGGAGACGCAGGTCATTTCCGTGTACACCAGGCCGGCGCCGCCGAGCGCGCGATGACCGTAGTGCACCAGATGCCAGTCGTCGGGCATGCCGTCGGTCGCGCAATACTGCGCCATCGGAGAGACGACGACACGGTTGGCGAGAGTCAGGCCGCGCAGCCTGAACGGCAGGAACATCGGCGGGCACCCGTCGCTCACGCCGTTGCTGCGGGCGAGCCAGTCTTCATAGCTCGCGACGAACCTCGCGTCCCGCACCTTCAGATTCTCGTGGCCGATGCGCTGGCTGCCGGTGAGCAGGCTGTAGGCGAACTGCTCCGGAGGCAGACGGGTATAACGCTCGACGTTCTCGAACCATTCCATGCGGTTGCGCGCGGCACTCTGCAGCTTGAGCACCTCGAGACTGCGCTCCGCGTGGTACGCCTTCAGCGCCGAGTCGAGAGACGAGCCGCCGCCCGAGGTGGCGGGTGAGCGATATCGCATCCTCCATGGCGAGCTTGGTGCCGGAGCCGATGGAGAAGTGCGCGGTATGGGCCGCATCGCCGATCAGCACCACGTTGCCGTCGTGCCAACGCTTGCAATGCACGCGATTGAAGTTGAGCCAGGCCGAGCCGCGCAGATGGTTGGCGTTGCTCTGCAGCGCGTGGCCGTCGAGATAACGCGCGAACAGCCGCTCGCAGAAAGCGATGGAGCCCGCAGTGTCGAGCCGGTCGAGACCATGGGCCAGCCAGGTCTCCTCGCGCGTCTCGACGATGACCGTGGAGAGGTCGCGGCTGAACTGGTAGGCGTGGATCTGGAACCAGCCGTGCTCGGTGCGCTCGAAGGCGAAGGTGAACGCCTTGAATGTCTGGGTGGTACCGAGCCAGATGTAGCGGCACTTGCGCCGGTCGAGCTCCGGCTCGAACACGGCCTGGTGTCGCAGCCGGGTCTTGCTGTTGGCGCCGTCGGCCGCGACGATGAGGTCCGCGTCCTCGAATCCGGCCTCGGAGTCGACCTCGTGCTCGAAGCACTGCCGGACTCCGAGCTCCGCTGCGCGCTGCTGCAGGATCCGGAGCAGGCGCTTGCGGCTGATGCCGCAGAACCCGTGGCCGCCGCTGACGAAGCGCTGGCCGGCAAAATGGACGTCGATGTCGTCCCAATGATGGAAGTCGCCTACGATGGCGGCGTGCGTGGGCGCATCGGCGGTGCGAAAGTTCTCCATCGTCTGGTCGGAGAAGACCACGCCCCAGCCGAAGGTATCGTCCGGCCGATTGCGCTCGTAGACCTCGATGGCGGCGTCCGGCAGGGTCTTGCGCAGCAGGATGGCGGTGTACAGGCCCGCGGGGCCGCCGCCCAGGCAGACGATTCGCTTCACGGCGGCCGGCCGCCTATGCTGGTATCGCTTGCATCGAGGCTGTGTTATATTGCTAGATACTTGAGATGTCAAGTATCATGTCTGGTAGACGCCTTGGGGACATTGGGGGATTCGGACCATGACAAAATTGTCTGGAACAATTTTGGACGGCGATAGCCGGCCCGAAGGGCGAGGCCCAGGGACGGGGCCTCGCAACACATCGGCCAGCGCCTCGCAAGCGCAGACTCTCGCCCAGCTGATCAACGGCATCATCGGCGGCGGCATCCGCGTCGTGGATCTGACCGTGCCGCTGGAGCCCGCGACGCCCACCATCCAGCTGCCGCCGCAGTTCGCCCCCTCCAAGAGCTTCGCCCTGGAGGAAATCTCCCGCTACGACGAGCGCGGACCGGCGTGGTACTGGAACAATATCGCCTGCGGGGAGCACACCGGCACGCACTTCGATGCCCCGGTGCACTGGGTGACCGGCAAGGACTATCCGAACAACGCCACCCACAACATTCCGGTCGACCGTTTCATCGGCCCGGCCTGTGTGATCGATGTGTCGCGGCAGGTGGCCGAGAACGCGGATTTCCTGCTCACACAGGCGGTGGTCGAGGAATGGGAGAGCAGGCACGGGCGCATTCCCGCGCACGCCTGGGTGCTGGTGCGCACCGACTGGTCGCAGCGCCGCACCGCCAAGGACTTCCTCAATATCGGCAAGGACGGGCCGCACACGCCGGGCTTCCATCCGCAGTGTGTTCCGTTCCTCGCGCGGGAGCGCGATATCCTAGGCGTCGGCGTGGAGACGGTCGGCACCGACGCCGGTCAGGCAGCCACCTTCGAGCCGATGTTTCCCTGCCATACGCTCATGCACGGCTCCAATCGGTTCGGCCTCGCGAGTCTTACCAATCTCGATCAGCTGCCGCCGACGGGCGCCGTGGTGATCGCGCCGCCGCTGAAGATCGTCAACGGCTCCGGCAGCCCGCTGCGGGTGCTGGCGCTCGTTCCGGTATGACGCAGCCTTGATATAGAGAGCCATGGCCGAGCGGTCGTTCGCCAAAGAGGTCCAGTCGCTGCGGCTCGGCGCGGGGGCGGAATTCCGCGGCGAAGGCATTCTCGCCGTCACCAAGGCGCTGCTGCAGTCCGGGGTCGCCTACGTCGGCGGCTATCAGGGGGCGCCGATCTCGCATCTGATGGATGTGCTCGCCGATGCCGAGGACATCCTGACGGAGCTCGGCGTGCACTTCGAGGCCAGCGCCTCGGAGGCCACCGCCGCCGCCATGCTCGCCGCCTCCATCAACTATCCGTTGCGAGGCGCGGTGACCTGGAAGTCGACGGTAGGCACCAACGTGGCCTCCGACGCGCTCGCCAACCTTGCGTCCGCTGGCGTCAATGGTGGCGCGCTAATCATCGTGGGCGAGGACTACGGCGAAGGCGCCAGCATCATGCAGGAACGCACCCACGCCTTCGCGATGAAATCCCAGATATGGCTGCTCGATCCGCGGCCGCACCTGCCGGAGATCGTGCGGGCGGTGGAGCAGGGGTTCGAGCTGTCCGAGGCCAGCCATACGCCCGTGATGTTGATGCTTCGCATCCGCGCGTGCCACGTGTATGGGCGGTTCACTGCGAAGGACAACAAGCGCCCGCCGTTCTCGGCCGCCGACGCCTTGCGGTCGCCTTCGCGGGACTATGGCAGGATCATACTGCCGCCTTCCACGTACGCGCAGGAGCGGGAGAAGATCGAGCAGCGCTTCCCGGCGGCGGTCCGGTTCGTGGTGGAGCGGCGGCTGAACGATTTCTGCGACGGCGACGTCGGCGACATCGGGATCGTGCTGCAGGGCGGGTTATACAACAACGTGCTGCGCGCTCTGGAGCTCCTCGATTGCGCCGATACGTTCGGCGCGAGCCGCATTCCCTTGTATGTGCTCAACGCGACTTATCCGCTCGTGCCGGACGAGTGGGCCCGGTTCTGCGCCGGCAAGCGGGCGGTGCTGGTGGTGGAGGAGGGCCAGCCGGAGTTCATCGAGCAGGCGGCGAGCCAGATCCTGCGCCAGCGCGAGGTGTCGACACCGCTGTTCGGCAAGGCCCTGCTGCCCACGCATGGCGAATACACCGTCGATGCGCTGCGCAAGGGCATGGGTGAGTTCATCAGGCAGTGGGCACCGGGACTGCGCCGCGCGCCGGCGGCGGGCGGCGTCAGAGAGGCGCCCCTGGTGCCGGCAGCGCAACTGGCGAAGCTCGTTCCGCCGCGCCCCCCGGGTCTTTGCACCGGCTGCCCGGAGCGTCCGTTCTTCGCCGCCATGAAGCTGCTGCAGCGTGAGATCGGGCCGCTGCACATCAGCGCGGACATCGGCTGCCACTCCTTCGCGACGCTGCCGCCTTTCAACATGGGCAACAGCATCATGGGATACGGCCTCGGCGCTGCGGGTGCCTCCGCCTTCCATACCGACGGCGCGCACCGTCCGGTCGCGATCATGGGGGACGGAGGTTTCTGGCACAACGGACTCACCAGTGGCATCGGCAACGCCGTCTTCAACCGGCACGATGGCCTGACCGTCATCATCGACAACAACTATTCCGCGGCGACCGGCGGCCAGGATATTCCGTCCTCTCGCTGGCCGAGCGAGCACCGGCAGGGAAACAACTCGATCATCGATGCGGTGCGGGGCGTTGGAGTGAAGTGGGTGCGGCACACGCGGACGTACGACATGACGCAGACCATCAAGGTGGTTCGCGAGGCGTTGACGACGCCGTTCCGCGGTCCCAAGGTGATCGTCGCCGAGGGGGAGTGCCAGCTCAATCGCCAGCGGCGGGTCCGTCCTTTGATGAAGAAGGCGATCGAGGAAGGTAAGCGAGTCGTTCGGGAGCGCTTCGGTGTCGATGCGGATACCTGTACCGGCGATCACTCCTGCATCCGGCTCTCCGGCTGCCCCTCTCTCACCGTCAAGCCCAATCCCGATCCGCTGCGCACCGATCCCGTCGCTTTCGTGGACAACAGTTGTGTCGGCTGCGGCGTATGCGGCGAGGTCGCTCATGCAGCGGTGCTCTGTCCCTCGTTCTATCGGGCCGACCTTCTCTACAACCCGTCGCGGTGGGACCGGATGTTGGCCCGCGTGCGCGCTGCCGTGATCGGTGCTCTGCAGCGGCGCAGCGACCGTAAGCGCCTGCGGTTTGCGCTGTGACGCCACGGCCGATCAAGCTCTGTGTCGCGGCCCTCGGCGGCCAGGGTGGCGGCGTGCTCGCCGAATGGCTGATCGAGATCGCCGAGGCCGAGGGATATCTGGCGCAATCGACGTCCGTGCCGGGCGTGGCCCAGCGGACGGGCGCCACAATTTACTACCTGGAATTCTTCCCGCGGCAGGAGGCCGAGCGAGCTGGACGCGAGCCGATCATGGCCCTCATGCCTGTATCGGGAGACGTCGACTGCGTCGTAGCCTCGGAGCTGGCGGAGGCGGGCCGGGCGATCCAACGCGGCCTGGTGGATCGAGAGCGGACGACACTGATCGCCTCCACCCACCGCTCCTACTCGATCGCGGAGAAGAGCGCGATGGGGCAGGGTGCCGCAGACACCGCGGGGCTGATCGAGCTGGCGCGCAGCCAGGCGAAACGGCTCATCCTGTTCGACATGAACGCCATCGCGGAGCAGCATCACAGCGTCGTCAGCTCCGTGCTTCTGGGGGCAATCTGCGGCAGCGGGGTGTTGCCCTTTGACCGCGCCGCATTTGAGGCGGCGATCGGCAAGAGCGGCATCTCTGTGGCTACGAACCTGGCGGCGTTCGCCGACGCATGCGAGCGGGCCCAGCGTGGCCACGCCGATGCGCAGAGCGCGCCCGCTGCGGCAGCGGATCGTGCCGCCGGCATCCCGGAACGGGCACGCTCGGCACGGCTGCAGCCTCTCCTCGATCGTGTGCGGCGGCTGCCGCAGGCTGTGCAGCCTCTGGCGCTCGAGGGCGCCCGCCGCGCGATCGACTATCAGGATCCGGCCTACGCCGATTCGTATCTGAGCCGTATGGAGCGCATCAGCGCGCTCGACGAGCGCTCGCAGCCACAACACGATCGGGCAGCCGATGGCGCCGGCGAGGAGTGGGCGCTCACCGCGGCGGTTGCCAGGGGCCTTGCCCTCTGGATGACGTTCGAGGACACGATCCGCGTGGCGGATCTGAAGACGCGAGCGGCACGGTTCGCCCGAGTACGCGCGGAGGTCCGGGCAACGCCCGAGCAGCTCTTCGGCATCACCGAATTCATGAAGCCGCGCGTGGCGGAGATCGCCGGGACGCTGCCCGCCGCCATGGGGGCCTGGGTGCTCGCCTCGCGGCCCGTCTCGCGGTGGTTACGCCGGTTCACGGGAAGCAGGCGGATTCGCACCAACACGGTAAGCGGCTTTCTCTTCCTGCATGCACTCGGGGGGCTGCGGCGGTGGCGGCGGGGTACATTGCGCTACCGCGAGGAGAACGGACGGATCGAGGCATGGCTCGGACGCATCGAGCGGCTTGCGCCGGCGCACTACGATCTCGCGGTGGAGCTGGCGCGCGCCCAGCGCCTCATCAAGGGCTACGGTGAGACGCATGAGCGCGGCTGGAAGAGCTTCACGGCACTGCTCTCCCGTCTCGAGACACTCGCCTCGCGCGCCGACGGGGCGGTGGTTCTTGCACGGCTGCATGAGGCCGCCCTCGCCGACGAAGAGGGGCAAGCGCTCGCGCGGGAGCTGGATGGGTTGCCCGAAGGCGTGCTAGAGTCGTAGTTGCTTTAGGTGTCAACCACTCCTGTCATCGCGCGGCCCAAGCCCTGCCTCGTCACTCTCGAGGCGGGCTGCCCCTATTTCTGGTGCGCCTGCGGCCGCTCCGCCAGTCAGCCTTTCTGTGACGGCTCGCACCTCGGCACCGGCATCACGCCGCGCAAAGTCGTCGCGCCACGAACTGAGGAGGTGCTCCTCTGCGGATGCAAGCAGACTTGCGGCGCGCCGTTTTGCGATGGCTCCCACACCAACCTGCCGGGCGGCTCGCCGCTCGATGATCCTGACAGCACTGCCAACCGCTCGATCCCGGTCGTTACGGAATACGATGGTCCCCGTCGCTGGCTCGACGGCGGGTGCTACGTTGCCTCCCCGGCGCTGTCGCAGAAGATCTCACACGGCAGTCTGCGCTACTGCTATCTGGTCACTCCCGAGCTGGGCGCGCGCTTCCAGACGCAGGTGTTTCTTGAAGTCGCGGGCGAAGCCTCCCCCGTGCTCTCGCTCGGTGATCGCGCCGTCATCCTCTTTGTCGTGAGCGGTAGCGGGCGCGCAATCGTGTCGGGTCGGGAGCTCGAGGTACAGCCCCATGACGGCGTGTATGTGCGGCCCGGCGAGGCCCTGCAGCTCGTTCCTGCCGCGGACCAGACGCTCAGCGTGTTCGCGCTCACCTCGCCACAGGGCGAGCTCGAATGGCCGGCAACCATGCCGCAGAGCTTCGATGCGGCCTACCCCGAGCGGGTGGTGCCGGTAGACACCCGGCGGCGCACCGCGATGGGGCCGCGCTACTTCCAGCTGCTCGTGGACAAGCGCATCGGCTCGCACACGATCACACAGTTCATCGGCCACATTCCGCGCTCGAAGGCCGCGCCGCACCGACACCTCTACGAGGAAGCGATCATCGTGCTCGCGGGAGAGGGCTATGTCTGGACCGAGCACCGCAAGGCGAAGGTGCAGGCCGGCGAGGCGATCTTCCTGCCGCGCAAACAGTTGCATTCCGTCGAGGCGACCTCGCACGACGGCATCTTCGTCGTCGGGGTGATCTGCCCCGGTGACAATCCGAGCATTGCCTACTACGACTGAGCCGGATCGCCGCGTGAGCCCCAGTGACGCGAGCGAGCAGCGGGAAGGCGGTCTGAGGCGCAGCCTCGGCACGGCGCAGATCGTAATGATCGGGCTCGGCGGGTCGATCGGTACCGGCCTCTTCATGGGCAGTGGCCTTGCGGTGGGTTATGCGGGGCCGGCCGTCATCGTGAGCTACGCGCTCGCCGGTTTCGTGGCGCTCATCATGGTCTTCAGTCTGTCTGAAATGGCAGTCGTGCATCCGACTGCCGGCTCGCTCGGGACGTATGCGGAGATGTATCTCAATCCCTGGGCGGGTTTCGTCGTGCGCTACACCTACTGGATTGCCCAGGTCATCGCCGTCGGCGGCGAAGCGGTCGCCGCGGGCCTCTACATGCAGTACTGGTTCCCCAGTGTGCCGGTGTGGGTCTGGGCGCTCGGCTTCTGCATCGTGCTGCTCTACTTCAACTCACGCTCAGTCGCCAATTTCGGCACGCTCGAGTCCTGGCTGGCCCTCATCAAGGTGGTGGCGATCGTGCTCTTCATCATCCTGGGGCTCGCCGCCATCACAGGCTTCGGCCGCCCGGCGGTCGGCCTTCACAACCTGACGGGATTGCCCGGCGGCTTTCTACCGAAGGGGATCTCGGGGCTGTGGATGGCCGTGACCGTCGGAATATTCTCGTTCTACGGCATCGAGGTCATCGCCGTGACCGCCGGCGAGACGAAGAATCCCGCGGTGGCGATCCCCGCGGCGCTGCGCACCATGCTGCTGCGCCTGTTTCTCTTCTACGTGCTGGCCATCATCGTCATCGTGACGATCATTCCCTGGACGGACACGGGCGTGAAGGTCGTCGCCCAGAGTCCGTTCGTCACCGTCTTCCAGCACTCGGGCATCAGACATGCCGCTGGCATCATGAATTTCGTGGTGATCAGCGCGGCGCTGTCGAGCATGAACACCGATATCTACCTCTGCTCGCGCATGCTGTTCTCCCTTTCCCGCGGGGGCTATGCGCCGCGGCCGCTCGGGGGATTGAGCGAGCGTGGCAGCCCGGTGGCGGCGATCCTCGTCTCCGGAGCCTTCGTGCTGCTCGCCGCCGCGGTCTCCATGTTCACGCCGAACGCCTACGCCGATCTCTTCGGCGTCGCGCTCTTCGCCGCGATTCTGGTGTGGATGTTTGTCTTTGCCAGCCATTTGAGCTTTCGCCGCCGGTACACCGGGGCGGCGCTGCCGACGCGCACGCCGTTCTTTCCCTGGCTGCAGTATGCGGGGCTCGCCATGCTGGCCGGAATTCTCGTGACCATGGGTCTGGACCCGACGTTCGATGTGTCCTGGCTCTACGGCGTGCCCTGGGTTGCGTTAATCTCGCTGGCCTACTTCGTGCACCGGGCACGGCGAACGCGGCAAACGCTGGAGAATGACTGATGACGACCGACTTCGAAGGGCTGCGGCGCAGATTCCCGGTGCTGGAGCGCAAGACCTATCTGAACAGCGGCTCGTACTGTGCGCTGGCGGACACGGTGCGCGATGCTTTCAATGCCTACATGGAGGATCGGCTGGCGGTGGGCGCGAACTGGGACGTCTGGGTCATGAAGAACGAGGCCGTCAGGGCGGCCATGGCGCAGGTGTTGCGCGTCACGCCGGACGAGATCGCCGTGACCGCATCCGCGTCGGCAGGCATCAATGCGCTTGCCAGCGCGCTGGATTTCAGCGGGCCGCGCACCAAGGTAGTCGTTAGCGACTTCGAGTTCCCCACCAACGCGCAGATCTGGCACGCCCAGGAGCGGCGCGGCGCGCAGGTGGTGCACGTGCCGGCCGCGGCCGACGGTTACATTCCGCTCGAGAATTTCGCCCGGTTGATCGACGAGCGCACCCGTCTGGTCGCAGTGACGCAGGTCTGCTTCCGCAACGGCGCGCGGCTCGACATCGCTGGTATCGCGCGCCTGGCGCGCGAGCGGGGCGCGCGCATGATGGTGGACTGCTATCAGTCGATCGGCGCGATGACTGTCGATGCGAAGGCGCTCGGCGTCGACTTCGCGGTCGGCGGGATGCTCAAATACCTGCTCGGCACTGCCGGCATCGGATTCCTCTACGTGCGCGCGGAATTGATCCCCGAGCTCGTGCCGAGCAACTCCGGCTGGTTTGCGCAGCAGGACATCGCGGCCATGGACATCACGGCGAACCGGCCGTCGCAGAGCGCTCGGCGCTTCGAGGCCGGCACACCGCCGGTGGTCAACTGTTATGCCGCGGAGGCGGGCTTGAAGATCATTCTGGAGACGGGCACCGATGCAATCGAGACGCGGGTACGCGTGTTGACGCGGCGCTGCCTGGAGGGGCTGGCAGCCATCGACTGGCCGGCCGTGACGCCGCCGGACGATTCGCGTAGGGGCCCCATGGTGGCGGTGCCGTCGCGCGATGCGGCAGGACTCTTCGCGCGGCTCCTGCAGGCGGACATCGTGACCTCGTTCAGAGACAACAATATCCGCGCCACCATCCACTTCTACAACACTACCGCGGACATCGACCGCTTCGTCGCGGTCATGGGTGCCCATCGCGGGCAATTTGGTCCGCGAACCTGAGGCCGCAATGAGCGTGCGAGAGTTTCCCGTCGACATGCTGCGCCGGCAGTTCCCGGCCCTGCGCTCCAGCGGCGCCGTGCTCGCGCGTCTGCCCGGAGCTGTGAGGAGCGAAACGTGACTCGAGCTGAATTCGCCATTCTCGGTGCCGGGGCCATCGGCTCCATCCTGGCAGCCCATCTGGCGCGCGCCGGCCATTCGGTAGTCGTGCTGGCGCGCGGTGATCGGGCGCGCGCGGTTGAGCGGGATGGGCTGCGTATCAGGGGACTCAGCGACTTTTCGGTGCCCGTCCAGCTGATCACGGACCCGGCCGGGCTGCAGGCGGCCGACATCCTGATCGTCGCGACGAAGACGCCCGGCACCGAGGCCGCGCTCGAGCGGCTGCGGCACGTGCAGGTCGGGGCGGCGCTCTCCATTCAGAACGGCGTCCTGAAGGATGAGCTGTTGGCGCAAGCCTTCGGCGCCGCGCAGGTGCTGGGTGCTCTTGCGGACACGAGCGGTGAGTTGTTGCCGTCCGGTGAGGTGCTGTTCACGCGCAACGTGAATCTGCCGCTGGGGGAGCTGGCCGGCGGCATCAGCGAGCGGGCGCAACGCCTGGCGGCGATGATCGACGGCGCGGGTGTTCGGTCGACCGCCGTCGCCAACATTCTGTCGATGGAGTGGAGCAAGTTCACTGTCTGGCTGGGCCTGGTATGCATGGCCGTGACGACGCGGAGCCCGAGTTGGCGTTACCTGAGCGATACGGACTGCGCACACGTGCTGGTGCGGCTGGTTCGCGAGGTGGCGCAGGTGGCGCAAGCGAAGGGAATCGCATTGGTCGACAACGCGGCGTCCCTACCACTTGGGACGCTCATTCGTGCATCAGAGCAGGACGCCGTCGCGGCGATCCTGCGGGTTGGCGAGAACATGCGCTCACGCGCGCCGGATCATCGGATGTCAGCGCTTCAGGACCTCGAGGCCGGCCGGCCACTCGAGATCGAGGAGACGTTCGGCTACGCCACGCGGCAAGCGAAGCAGCTGCACCTGCTCCTTCCTTTGGTGGACGCCTTTTATCATCTCGTCGCTGGCATCGACCATGCTCAGCGCGGCTCTCGCAGCGAAGGCCTACGCGCGTGAGCGCTTGCCGAAGATCGCGTGATAGAGCACGAGGACGACGATCGCGCCAATGACTGCTACCAGCAGGCTGTAGAGATTGAGGCCGGTGACCCCGGCCGCGCCGAAGGCATGAAACAGCCAACCCCCGACGACGGCGCCGACGACTCCGAGCAGGATGTCGCGCAGCAAGCCCTCACCGCGTTTGTTGACTATCTTGCTGCCCACGAAGCCGGCGATGAGGCCGAGGATAATCCACGCAATGATCGACATGGTGGTCTCCCGGATACCCTGAATGGCGGGTAGCCGGGATCATACGCGCTGCCGGCAGCGGCGTCACCCGGCCGGCTCGCTGCTCGCCTTCGGGGCTTCGTTGGGCGGAACGGGATCGCTCGGTGCGGCGGTATGGTCCGCCGGAGCGGTCTCGTTGGACGCGGCGCCCCCGTCTGCCGGCGCGGCGCTGTTTGGCGGGGCGCCCTCGCTTGGCGGGGCGACCTCTGCCGGCGGTGTGTTCGCGGACGTGGGAGTGGTCGGCACAGTGCGCACGCTGCCGGCTGGCAGCGTGGAAAGCTCCTCGTGCCGGCTTTGCAGCATTACGGTGTTCTCGAGCACCAGAGCAACGCTGTCCGCGAGCACCTGGATGCTTTTCGTGGAGTTGCGCGGAATGGGGACCCGCACCGTCAGACAGTAGTTGACGATGGCGGCGGCGAGCATGGGCAGGGAATACCGGCGCTCGATGACGTCACCGCCTTCCGGCCGGTGAATCGAGAGAATGACGCCTGCGTTGGCGTCCCCGGAGTTGTCGATGCTGGCCCCGACCACCGTGGCCCGGGCTGGCCAGTGTCCCTGCTTGTTTTCCAGCTCGATGAGGGCGTCGACCAGGGTATCGAGCGGAAACTGCAGGCGCCGGTTCTCGTGAATTAGTGTATTCGCCACGGAGTTCGCTCTCGACAGCGCTGGCAAGTTACCATATCCGCGACCCCGCCGTGCGGCCAAGAATGTGAGCGAGCCTGCAATGATACTGATCCCGGCCCTGCTGCCGGCGCTGCTGCTGCCGAGGCGGGCGCCGGTCGCAGTGGAGGCCGCGTCGTGAGCCCCGCCAGTCGCATCGCCTGTCTGATCCCCATGCTGCTCACCCTGACGCTACGGGCGACCTGTCTCGCGTCGGCGGTGGTAGTGAACCGCAACGGCGCGTATGTCGCGGTCGAGTCTTACGCGCCGAATATCGTGCGGATCACGATCGCTGCCGATTATGGAACCGCGACGGCGCCGGCCGGCCATGGATTCATTGCAGGCGCCGAGGCGCATGGGCTCGAGCGCACTCAGGCCGCCGGTGGCGACGACTTCCGCTCGAATGCCCTGCAGTTGCACATAGACGCGCCGCCGGCTGCTGCCGCTCCGTCGGTGGGCGATCGCTACTTCGCGCCGGCGCTGCCGCCGGTCGCGCTCGAAATCAAAAACGCCGGCGGTGAGACCGTGCTGGCCATGACCGGTTGGCAGATGGCACCTCACACCGTCAACGGTGAGCGTACCTTCCAGGTGGGCGCCAGTTTCGTCGCGCTGGCCGACGAGCATTTCTACGGCCTCGGGCAGAACCAGGAAGGGATTCTCGATCTGCGCGGACGCACGATCGATTGCCGGCACTTCTACGACAACCCGCATGGTGAGACCGTCTGCGTGCCGTTCATGGTCTCGAGCCGCGGCTACGGAATCGTCTGGGACAACCCCTCGGATACGCACGTCTATCCTGGTGTCAACGGGCGGACGCTTTGGCAATCGGAGGTGGGTGAGCGCGTGTCGTTCTTTGTCATCGTCGGTGACGACGCCGATGCGCTCTACACCGGGTATGCAAAGCTGACCGGCCGCACACCCATCCCACCGAAAGCGGCGTTTGGGCTCATTCAGTCGAAGGCCCGCTATGCGAGCCAACAGGAAGTTCTCGACGTCGCGCACACGTACCGCCGCAAGGGTTATCCGCTCGATATCATGGTGATCGACTGGTTCTACTGGACGCGCATGGGCCAGCTCGACATCGATCCGGCGGCGTTCCCGGACCCGGACGCGATGAACAGCGACCTGCACGCCCTCGGCATCAGGTCGCTGATTTCCGTATGGCCGCGGTTCGAGCGCGACTCGCGCTATTTCAACGAGCTTGATGCCAAGGGGTATTTTCTCAAGGACGGCGACGGCAGGACGCAGGACGGTCTGCCGTTCCGCTCCGATCGCGCCGGCGCGCTCATCGATGCCACCAATCCGCTGGCGCTCGACTGGTTCTTCGGCCACGTGCGCGACAACATTCTGGCGCACGGATTCGACTACCTGTGGCTCGATGAGACGGAGCCAGACCTCGTCCCGGACGGGTTCTTCTTCAAGCTCGGCTCGGGCGACCGCTATCACAACCTGTTCCCGCTGCTGTACGTCGATGGCGTGTCGCAGCGGCTGCGCCGGTATCGTCCGGACAGGCGGGTTCTCATCCTGGCGCGAGCCGCCTATCTCGGCTCCCAGCGAACCGGCGCGATGTTCTGGTCCTCCGACATCGATCCGTCGTGGGAGGCGCTCAGGCGCCAGATTCCGACGGGTCTCAACATGACCGCATCCGGGATTGCCTACTGGGGCAACGATATCGGCGGGTGGCAGCCTTTGCCGCCGGCCTCATACGCCACGCGTCCGCCGCTGATCGACCCCGCGGCCGCCCGCGATGTCGTTGGCCGTGACTATGACTACCCGGAGCTGTTCACGCGCTGGTTCGAGTACGGCACTTTCCTGCCCATCCTGCGCATCCACGGCGAGCGCCGGCATACCGAGATCTGGGCCTACGGCCCGCAGGCCGAGGCGATCCTCGCGCGCTACGATCGCCTGCGGTATCAGCTCATTCCGTATATCTACTCGCTCGCCTGGCATACCTACCGGAGCGGCGCCCCGTTCATGCGGGCACTGTGGATGGATTTTCCGCGCGATCCGCAGGTTGCGGCGTTGGGCAACGAGTACATGTTCGGGCCGGATTTCCTGGTGGCGCCGGTCACGCGTCAGGGGCAGGTTCGCAAGCAGGTATACCTGCCGGCGGGCACGGACTGGTACGACTACTGGAGTAACGCGCGGCTGTCTGGAGGGCAGACTATCAGCGTGGACACGCCGATCGATCGCATTCCGGTGTTCGTGCGTGCAGGCTCCATCCTGCCTCTGGGGGCGGTGGTGTCGAGCACGGCGACGCCGCAGGCCATCCAGCGGATAAAGGTCTATCCCGGGCGCGACGCGGACTTCGATCTATATGACGATGACGGCGTCAGCTATTCCTATCAGCATGGCGGGGGCCGCGTGACCCATCTGCACTGGGACGATGCCGCGCACAGCCTCACCGCGAGCGGCAGCGGCAGGATCCTGCGGCGTCCGGCAAAGGCGCTGCTGCAGGTAGTGAGCACGCCATGACTACCACGTCGAGTTAAGATAGCCGGCATGAAGCCCTACACGGTCTGCCACATGGTGGCCAGCGTCGACGGCCGCATCCTTCACAGCCGATGGCGTCCGCGGACTCGCGAGAGCGGAGATCTCTTCGAGCGTTTGCATACCAGACTCGGCGGCGACGCCTGGCTGGTGGGACGCGTTACCGGACAGGAGTTCGCGAAAGCGAAAGCCTACGATGCTCGCGTGGACCGGACCTACGACCGAGAGCCCTGGCTGGCTCGCCGCGACGCGGAGACATACGGCGTTGTGTTGGATGCGCGCGGCAGGATCGCCTGGGGAAGGTCCGACATCGGCGGTGACCCGATCGTCGTCGTGCTGACGGAGCGGGTCTCCGACGCGCATCTTGCGGGGCTGCGCCAGGACGGTGTCTCCTATTTCTTCGCCGGCGAGCGGGAGCTGGATCTCGTTGCCGCGCTCGAGTTTCTCAATCGTGAGCTCGGCGTGAAGCGGCTGTTGGTCGAGGGCGGGGGCGGCAACAACGGCTCGTTCCTGCGCGCCGGCCTCATCGACGAGATCAGCGTCGCCATAGTCCCCGTGGTCGACGGCTCGAAAGGCGCGCCGAGCGTTTTCGACTCGACCGAGCGGGAAGCCGAGCTGCGGGCGCCTGTCGAGCAGATGTCGCTCGAGAGTTGTGAGGTACTGGACGGCGGCGCCGTCTGGCTCCGATATCGACTGCGCAACGAGGGCAACCCGGCCGGGAGCGACGCGTCATGACCACATCCATCGTCCGTCTGGACGGCGCTGCCTCCTGGGAAGAGTGTGGGCCGGCGCCGGATCGCATTCTTCAGGGCCAGCCCGTGCACCGGGCGTGCAACGCGTTCACCGATGCAAGCGGTCAGTTCTTCTGCGGACGGTGGTCCTCCAGTCCCGGCAAGTGGCGCGTGCGTTACACGGAGAACGAGCTCTGCGTGATCACCGTGGGCCGGGTGAGCATCGAAAGCGCCGCGGGGGAGCGCCAGTCATTCCAGGCGGGCGACGCATTCGTGGTCCCGGCTGGATTCGAGGGTACGTGGACCGTACATGAGGAATGCACGAAGTTGTACGCCATCTTCGAGCCACGGGCGTAATCGCCTGGATCAGGTCCGCGGCCCTCGCCCGGCGGTTTCCTGCTTCACGATTGCCGCCGCCGCGTTGGCTTCCAGAACCCAGGTAGCCGCGGCGTCCACGGTGTATTCGTCTTCGAACCAGAGGAACCCGAAGTCGGTGATGCACTCCGGGAAGTCCGGCTTGATGACGACGTAGCCGGGGATCATGCCGCCTGGGATGAAGGTGTTATCGGCGCGATTGTTGCCGTAGGCCTGCAGCTTCGAGGAGGTACCGATCCCCGAGATATACGACACGCTGGAGACCGGGTGCGTGCCGAGCAGGTAGTTGGCGGCCCGCAGGGTGTATTCCGGGCCGACGACGTCGGGGAACGCTTCGTGCAGGAAGTACATCTGCGCGCCGAACTGCGCGACCCCGGCCGAGCCGCCCCAGGCGCCCAACGTGGGAGGCACCCCGAACGGCGTGGTCGCCAGATAGCTGTTCAATCGCGGGATGAAGGCCTTGACCGTCGCCTCGAGCCGGGTGCGGTAATCCGCGTCGAGATAGGGGAGGGCCCGGACCGCGGCCCAGCCGCCGAACGCGATCTGGTCGGGCGTCGACGGAAAGAGCTTCTCGACGCGCGCCTTGTAGGGCTGGGTGCCGCGGGTCGCTATCGTCAGCTCCACTGCGGCCGACCACTCCGGCGAGCCGAGGCCGAACTCCCGGTAGCCCCTCTCGCCTTCGACGTGGGCCGGCTGATGACCGCCGAGGGGATGAGTCTCGGCGTCATTCCAGAGCTTGATGGCCGCATCGAGGCATTGTTTGGCGAGCGCGTCGTTCCAGCCCTTCAAGCTGCGGGACGCGGCCGCCAACGACGCCGCGGCGCCGTATTCCATGCCGGGGGACGTCATCGTCCAAGCCCATCGGGCATCGGGATTGTTGGAATAGAGGCCCGTCTGCGACGCACCGTCGCCGATGTACGTGTACCACCTCAAGTAGGGTGATTGGATGCCCGTGAAAGGATGTCCGACCGCGCGAATCTGCGCCAACGTTTGCAGGATGCCGTGCTCAACTTGCTCGACCACATCCGGGATGCCGTCCGGACGGTGCATCTCCACGGAGCGGCCCTTCTCGTTGACGGATAGCTCGTCCCACTTCATATGGAACGCCTCATATGCCAGCGAGAGGTTGAGGATGGTGCCGTACTGGCCGAAGGCATCGTTGTCGAAATCCCCAGCGTCGAACCACCCGCCGACGTTCAGGCCGGGGATGTGCTGTCCGGGTTTGAAGGGCGACTCGGTGTCGGGTCCCATCCAGTAACCGTCGAAGTGAGTCAGGTCAGGCGGCGCCTGCAGAGCGTCGGTCATATGCGCAATGCCGTGCCACACACGGTAGGCATCGCGTACCGACACATGATCCATCTGGACCGCCAGGAAGCCATCGAGCGTGGTTTGCCACGCCTTGCCGTAAACGTCAGGTGCGATGGGGAACACATCCGTCCGCTGGCCCGCATATTCGATCACATACAGGCCGGGCTTCCTGACCGGTGAGAAATCGAATGTCGCGTAGTCGTAACGCAGCCATGACCTGCGGCCGGACAGCGGCCCCGCGAAAACCTTCCGGTAAGTGCCGTCATCTGCGAGCCGCAGCACTGCTGCGGTGCGCGGTGCCTCGAACCGCCGGTCGAGCTCCATCACCGCGATCTTCGGGAAGTCAGGCGGATATCCGGCCTGGCTGTGCGCGATCATGGGCGGCCGCGTCCAACCGGGGATGTAGCTCGGGCGAACGTGCCACACCACGGCACCCGTCGTCCTGCCCACGGGGATCAGAGTGCGCAGCACATACCAGCCGTTCTGCGCCTCGTTGCGGCCGTCGTAAAGAAGGAGCGGCCCGGTCTCCGAGGTCACGCTGATGCGATCGAGCGGATCGTCCACCGCCAACGTCATGCTCTTACCGGTCGCGAAGGGAAGCGGCTGGGTGTAGCCCTTGGCCTGGTGCCATTGCTCCACATACCACAGGCTCTTCGGCTCCCCGCGCTCGGGGCGGACCACGGTCATCTGACTCTCGGGGCTGCGGGGAAACACGCCGAACGCTTGGTCATCGACCGCGTACGCCTTGTCCATGTATATGGAAGGGAGTAGCTCCAGGTTGAACCCGGCACGGCCGACGAGTGCCGGTGGCAGCGGCTTGTCGAGATTGACGCTGACGCGCACGCCGCCGGGCTCGGCCGCAACCACGACGTGGTATTGCAGGTGGTATTCCGGATAGGACTCGGAGGCAGTCAGGCGATCATGCTCCTTATCGGCTCGGCGCGTGATGAGATGGGGAATCGGATCCCATTGCTCCGGCGTCGGCATGAGGCGCACGCTGCCGTTGGTGGCGACACGATTGCCGTGCAGGATGATCTGCATGGCAGCATTCTTCTGGTCGAAGAAGATGGGGCTGTAGTTGTCGTCGTAGAGCATCACGCTGACGCCCGGCGCATCGAGGTAGCCGCTGTCGGTCATCTGCAGCGTCAGGCCGGCGCCGAACGCCGCCGGACTTTGCAATGGCGCGCCAAGCAGAGTCATCACCAGAAGGATTCGCGATCGTGGGCGCATGCGGCGGCTCCGGAGACGTGGTTGTCGCAGATGACTGGTACCGGTACCAGCATACCTCCGTCCGCGCGCCGTGTGCGCGGGAAGTTTGCGGTCATCTGCGCTATCCTCGCGCCCGAGGCAACCCGGAGTCACGAGCATGAAGTCCCAGATCAGAGGCACCACGCTGCCGGTACTCGAAATCGGCCTCGAGCCAGGCGATCGCATCGTCGCCGAACCGGGCGAGTTCTCGTGGATGACGGACGGTGTGCAGATGCGCACCACGGCGTATACGGCCGGCGCACGCGGCGTCTGGGGGGCGATCGGACGTGCTTTTTCCGGCGGCGGGCTCTTCATGACCGAGTATTCGGCGCCGGCGGGCCGCGGGGTCATCGCCTTCGCCGCGAAGGTTCCCGGGGCGATCATGCAGGTCGACGTGCCGGCGGGGCACTCATACCTCATTCATCGTCACGGCTTTCTCTGTGGCACGGAGGGACTGCAGCTCGCGACCGGCTTTCAGCGTTCTCTCGGTGCCGGCATCTTCGGCGGCGACGGGTTTCTGCTGCAGCGTCTGACCGGTCCCTGCACCGCTTGGATCGAGCTCGGCGGCGAGGTGGTGACCTATGATCTCGCTCCCGGCGAGACGCTGCAGGTGCATCCCGGACACATCGGTATGTTCCAGGACAGCGTCAACTTCGATATCGCGTTCCTGCGCGGCTTTGCCAACGTACTCTTTGGCGGCGATGGCCTCTTCGTGGCGCGATTGACCGGGCCCGGCAGGCTCTGGCTGCAGAGCCTGACGGTGCCGAATCTCGCGCATGCCCTCGCGCCCTACCTGGGCGGTGAGGCGCGGCAGAACGTGCAGAGCAGCGTTGCCGGTGGAATCGCCGGCGCCGTGTTGCGCGATATGTTCGGCGGCAACCGCTGAGACCGCGGTTCTAGGTAGCGGTCACGCGATTGCGACCGGTGCGCTTGCTTTCATAGAGCGCGGCGTCGGCGGCCCTGATGAGAGCACGCGGCGAAGTGTGTTGGTCGCCTCGATGAGGCGCAAACCCCGAGATCCCGAAGCTTCCCGTGATGAACAGCTCGCCCGCGGCCGTGGAATGAGCCGTATGGCTGATGCGTTCGCACAGGCGCTGCGCAACGAGGTGCGCTTTGGGAATTGCGACCTCGGGCAGGACGATCGCGAACTCCTCGCCGCCGATACGCGCCACCCAATCCTCTCCCAAACGCAGTCCGTGCGTGAGGCGAGCCGCGAATTCGCGCAGCACCTCATCGCCCACCCCGTGGCCGTGAGAGTCATTGACCGTCTTGAAGTGGTCGATGTCGCACATGATGAGTGAAAGCGAGCGCCGCAGCCGCACCGCGCGCTCCACCTCACGCGGGAACTCGTGCTCGAAGAAGCGGCGGCTGCCGCAGCGTGTGAGCTCGTCGATGGTCGACAGGATGCGATTGTCGGTGAGCGCGAGCTGTAGTGCCGCCGAGAGACTCGCGATACGCCGCGCGGTCGTCAGGTGCGCCCAGAATTCCTCGCCGCCGGCTTCCGCGGGCATGCAGTCATTCGCGCCTCTGCGCAGTGCCTCGCGGCTCCCCACGGTTCCGTCCACATCGACATAGACCACGTGTGTCGCCGAGCCCGCATGGAGTTGGCGCATCGCCTGCACGAGCTCCAGCCGGTCGGTGAAAAGCAGCGCATGGGTGCGCGCTTCGAGGCTCGCGAGCGCTTCGGTCGTCGAGTCGGCAGGCTCGACCTCGATGTTGGCGTTGAGCAGCCACTTCACGAAGCGGTCGCGAATGTCCTGCGATGCGAGCACCAGCAGTGCGATTGGAACCGGCGGATGCCGTCGCAGCACGTTCGACAGCACCGACCGGTCTTCGTCCCTCAGGGCGCGATCGAGAATCGCCTGACGCTCGATGAGGTATGTGGCGGTGCTGCTCGCGTCGGTACCCGTTTCGGCCTTGCGACGTTCGGGGTGGTGCCTGCGCGCTGCCTCCTTGCGCTCATCGAGCACTGAGCAGACGATGCCGGCGAGCCGCTCGAGATCCGCCTTGCCGAGGAATCCGGCGGCTCCGAGCTCCCGCGCTGCCTTCGCCGAGGAGTCATCGGGATTTCCGGTAACGAAGATGAAGGGCGTGCCGGGAGACTCCGCCTGCACGATCGCGAGCGCCGAGAGGCCGTCAAAGCCCGGAACGTTCGAGTCCGAGAGAATCACGTCGGGAGACCGCCCGAGGGCCTGGCGAAACTCGACCTCGCTCTCCACGCGCTCGAACGCGCAGTCGATGCCGGCGTGCTGCAGCATTCGGCAGGATGACTCCGCCGCCGCCGCATCATCCTCGAGAACCAGCATGCGAATCATTTCAATCCCATGGCCGTACGACGTGAGTAACGCTTACGCGCTCTCTCCGTGCACGAGTCCCTTCCGTACAATGATCCGTACAATGATATGTAAAGTCACTCCGCAGGGACAGCTCCCGCTCGCGGCACTGCGGCCGCGAGCGCATCTTCAAGGCCGCGCCCTGGGTTCGGGCCTGCATTAACCATGCCGCGAGTGCCGTCGCAAATTGGATAAGGCCGCCGCCGGCTTGCCACTCGGATACGCCTCATGCTAAGAATGGAGCCATGCCCGAGTCTCGCTCCAACCGCCGCACGTACTATCGGTTTTATTGGCCGCGTTCGCAGGCGGTTGGCGGGCTGTTGTCCCTGATGTAGTCGAGACGACGCAATACCCGAAAAAAACCGCCGGTCCCCTGGCGGTTTTTTTTTGGCCCCGGGGACTCGCAAACCGGAGCCGATCATGCATTCCCTGACCGACGACCTCCGCATCCGCGGAATGACCGAGCTCGCGACGCCCGAGGAGGTGATCCGCGAGCTTCCCTGCACCGATCGTGCGGCCGCCACCGTGAGCGGCGCGCGCCGGGCAGTGCAGCGGATTCTGCACGGCCGCGACGATCGGCTCACCGTGGTGATCGGACCGTGCTCCATACACGACGTGCATGCCGCGCGCGAATATGCCGTACGGCTGGCACGCGAGCGTGCTCGACTCAGCGGTGAGCTCGAGATCGTGATGCGCGTCTATTTCGAGAAGCCACGGACGACCGTCGGCTGGAAGGGTCTCATCAACGATCCCGACCTCGACGGCAGTTTCCGCATCAACGACGGTCTGAGGCTGGCACGCAGACTGCTGGTCGACATCAACGAGCTCGGCCTGCCGGCCGGATGCGAGTTCCTGGACATCATCACGCCACAGTACATCGCGGATCTCGTTGCCTGGGGCGCGGTCGGCGCACGCACGACGGAAAGTCAGGTCCACCGCGAGCTCGCCTCGGGCCTTTCCTGTCCGATCGGCTTCAAGAACGGGACCGACGGCAATGTGCGGGTGGCAGTCGATGCCGTACGGGCCGCCTCGCAGCCGCATCACTTTCTCGCGGTCACCAAACAAGGCCACAGCGCGATCGCGGCGACCTCGGGCAACGCCGACTGCCACGTAATCCTGCGCGGCGGCAAAGCTCCGAATTTCGATGCCGCGGGCGTCGAAGCGGCATACCGCGAGATGACGGCTGGAGCCGTCGCCACTCGGCTGATGATCGATGCCAGCCATGGCAACAGCGGCAAGCGTCCGGAGCGGCAGCCGGCTGTGGTAGAGGACATCGCCACGCAGATCGAAGCCGGCGACCGACGTATCGGCGGTGTCATGATCGAGAGCAATCTGGTCGCAGGACGGCAGGACCTCGTGCCCGGCCGGCCTTTGCTCTATGGCCAGAGTGTCACGGACGGGTGCATTGACTGGCCGACGTCACTCAGGGTGCTCGAGCGGCTTGCCGACGCCGTCGCGCACGGGCGTTCCTCGCGGGCGCCGCTGGAGTGTCAGGTACGAATCTGATAATCATGTGCCTCGCAATGAAGGGGGGAAGCCATGTCGAAGTCGCGACGCGAGTTTCTAATGTCGTCCGCCGCATTGCTCGGCGCAGGGGCCGCAAGCGCGCAAAGCACCACCAAGCGTCCGCCATCCCCGAGTAGGGAGCCATCCAGCTCACCGCCGGCATTTGGAACGGCTCCGGGTGTCGGACCGGAAGTGACTGCGGCCACGTTCGCCGAGGCCGAAAAGTTGATGCGGGTGCGGATGAGCGCCGCGGACCGTGCGCAGGCCGCATCGAACTGGCGCGAAAGCATGGCCTCGGTTTACGAGCGGCGCACGGGCCCGCGCCGGGTCGATCTCGAATCGGGCCTGGCGCCGTACTCCCAGTGGAATCCGGTATTGCCGGGACGCAGTCCAATGCCCCGGGCGGGTGGGTTTGCAGGCAGCGGGCGGGACCCAGGGCCGCTGCCGGCCAGCGACGCCGATATCGCCTTGGCACCGCTTTGGAGGCTCGCCCGGTGGGTGCAGTTGCGACAACTGCAATCGGAGCGGTTGACGGCGCTTTACCTGCAACGCATTCAGACGTTTGACCCACGCTTGAGGAGCGTGATCACCGTTACGCGTGACCTCGCGCTCGAGCAGGCGAGGAGGGCGGACCGCGACATCGCAGCAGGTCGCTACCGTGGACCGCTGCACGGCATTCCCTGGGGACCTAAGGACCTCCTGGACACGGCCGGCATCCCGACGACGTATGGCGCGGAGCCCTTCAAGGACCGTGTGCCGGCGACGGATGCAGCCGTCGTGCGGCGCCTGCATGGGGCGGGGGCTGTCCTCATAGCGAAGCTGAGCATGGGCGCGTTGGCGCTGAACGACGTCTGGTTTGGGGGACAGACGATGAATCCCTGGCTTTTGCAGGAGGGCTCAGGCGGCTCGAGCGCGGGCCCCGGTGCTGCGACGGCGGCCGGTCTGGTGGGCTTCGCGATCGGTAGCGAGACGGAAGGCAGCATCGTCGATCCGAGCACGCGCTGTGGTGTGTGCGGCCTGCGCCCTACTTTCGGACGGGTGCCTCGAACGGGAGCGATGACGTTGTGCTGGTCGCTCGACAAGCTCGGGCCGATCGCGCGCAGTGTGGAGGACACACTGCTGATTCTCCAGGCGATCTCTGGGCCGGATCCTGGTGATCTCGGCAGCGTTCCGAGCGTCCTCGATTTCGATGCCCGCGCCGACGTCAGGGGATTGCGCGTTGGCTATTTTCCGCGCTGGCAGCAAGAGGCGACGGATGTCGATCGGCACGCTCTGCAACAGCTCAGCTCACTCGGCCTGGAAGCGGTGGCGGTGGCGTTGCCCGATTGGCCCTACGACTCGCTGAATACCATCCTGTTCGCTGAGTCGGCCGCGGCTTTCGAGGAGCTGACGCTCAGCGGGAAGGTGGATCAACTGCGGATGCAGACACCCGATGCATGGCCCAACACCTTCCGCCAATCGCGCTTTCTGTCCGCGGTCGATTTCGTGCAGGCCGACCGCTTCCGGCGCGCAGTGGCGCAGGAGATGGACCGGCTGTTCTCGCAAGTCGATCTGCTGCTGGTGCCCTCGCTGCGCGATGAAATGCTGACCATCGGCAACTTCACCGGCTACCCGTCGTTGACGTTGCGAGCCGGTTTTATCTACGTGACCGAGGCCCGCAGCGACTGGGCCCCGGACCCGCGGCACCCGCCGCCGCACTTCGATCCGCCGCGGCGCGTACCGCACAGCGTCACGCTGGTGGGCCGCCTGTTCGATGAGGGCACGCTCGGCCGCGTCGGGCTCGCGCTGGAGCATGCGCTCGGGGTCGCGGACGAGCGTCCGCCGGGATTCGCATGATGCGCGACAGACGCCCCGGCTCTATAGAGGTGGCAGCGAGAGCAGGACGGTTTTGCCCTTGATCACCACATAATGGGCGAGTGAAGCATCGAGGCCGACGGCAGTGCGAAGATCGCTGAAGGCATTACCCTGATCGCCAAGATCGCCGCGGGCCACACTGCGCAGGTAGTAGGCCCGGGCAAGGTGGCGATCAAACCGGATCGCCTGCGCCTCATCCTTGACGGCATCTTCGTACTTGCGCTCACCCAGGTTCGCTTGTCCTCGTTGGCTCCATACGGCCGCATTATTTGGCTGCAGCAGAATGGCTCGGGAATAATCCCTGACCGCGCCGCTGAAATCGCCGCGGGCGGCGTGCATTCTTGCCCGCTCGAGCAAGGCAGGAATGAGCTTGGAGTTGATCTCCAGCGCAGCGTCGAAATCCCGCAAGGCCGCCTCGTCGTCCGACTGCGCTGCCGCAACGAGCCCGCGGTTGTAATACAGGTCAGCGTTGCGGGGAGTCAATTTGATCGCTGAGGTGTAATCGGCGCCCGCCTGCTGGAGCCTGCCATAGGCAAAGTATGTTTGTGCGCGGCTCGCAAGGACCAGGGAGCGTGCTTCCCCCTGGAGAAGGTCGCGATCGAGCGATTCCGTGCACGCCTGAATGACTCTGGGCGGCCCGGCGTCGGCACCGGGCCTCAGGCACACCGCGAGCACCTGGCGCTTCTGTGCCTGCAACTGAGCCTCGCACGAAGTCAACAGCGTCAATTCGGAGGCGTCGATCCGCGGGTGTACGCCAACCTGGTTCCACTCGCATTCGATGAAATGGTCCGGTGGCAGGTTCGGAACCTGGGCTGCGGCCGCCATCCCGGCCAGCAGCAGGGCTGAGAGTTGCCAGGAGAGCAGACGTCGCATGGCTTACATCCCATGGTTCATCGGAGCGGAGCTCGACGACTGCAACCGAGGCTATCACTCGATTCCCGCAAGTCAAGTTTCTTGAACTCCGGTCAATGTCTCGCCAATATCCGGCCCACGATGACGGTCAGAGCCTTCCTCTTATGTTAGACCGGAGAATCAGTGTCGCGCCGATGATGGGGCGCACGGACCGCCACTGCCGGTATTTCCTCCGTGGCTTTTCGGCGCGGATGCTCCTGTACACAGAAATGATTCCGGCCGCCGATCTGGCAAATGGGGACGATGCCCGATTGCTCGAGTTCGACCCCGAGGAGCACCCGGTTGCGCTGCAGCTTGGCGGCTGCGATCCGCAGGAGCTGGCGGCGGCAGCCCAAAGGGGCGAGCAGGCGGGGTATGACGAGATCAATCTGAATTGCGGCTGCCCGAGCGACCGGGCCACGGGCGGCGTATTCGGCGCCTATCTAATGCAGCGGCCGGAAGTCGTAGTGGCGTGTGTGGCCGCGATGCGTGCGGCTGTTCGCGTGCCGGTGACGGTCAAGATGCGGATCGGAGTCATCGAAGGCCGCGGCAGGGCGGCCATCGAAGCCAGCCGCCGCTTCGACGAAGCGGAAGGGGAGGCGCTCAACAGGTTCGTGGGCGCGGTGCGCGATGCCGGTTGCGACGCAGTGATCGTCCATGCGCGCAAAGCGGTGCTCGGCGGCCTGTCCGCCCAGGACAATCGGGAGATTCCGCCGTTGCAGTATCACGCCGTGAGCCAGGTAAAGAAGGTCTTCCCTGACTTGCAGGTCGTCGTCAATGGTGGTCTGCGCGACCCGGACGCCATTCTCAGGGCGCTCGACGGCTTGGACGGCATCATGCTCGGGCGCGAGGCGTATCACCGTCCCGTAGTCCTCGCCCGGCTCGACGCGCTCGTGTTCGGTGGCGGGGTGGAAACGCCCGATCCCGTTACGCGCGTGCGCGCGATAGAGCGTATGCAGAGCTACACTGAGCGCCAGCTGGCGCGCGGTGAAAGGCTGTCCGCCGTGGTCCGTCACCTGCAGGGTTTGTATGAGGGTGAGCCCGGCTCACGCGAGTTCCGGCGCACATTGAGCGAGGGTTCGCGACGTCCGGGCGCGGGCGCGGAGGTGTTGGTGGAAGCCGTTGCGAGCGCCGCAGGTAGATAGACGTACGGCGAGATGGGATCGAAGTACCACGCGGCTTCCCTCATGGTTTGCCGGCTCTCATGTTGATTGGACGCTGGGCGGCGCGCACTGTCGTGGGCGCAAGGGTGAGCGGACTCTGCATGGCGTCTTCGAGGCGTCCAAGCGCCTGCTGCGCGTGCACCAGCGCATCGAGCTGGTCGCGTAGGCCGGCCTCGTACGCCAGGCGTGCGTTCGCCAGGTCGAGTGCCTGCAGCTCGCCGGCTGCGACCTGCGCGTTGACGGAGCTGACCTGCTGTTCCAGGCTGCGGAGCAGCGAGTCAGCCGTCACGAGCTGCGCGCGGTCCGAGTCGTAGGCGGCGAGCGCGCCATCGATCTCCGTGATGGCAGCCGTCTGCACGGTCAGAAAATGAGCGCCAGCGAGCGCGCGTTGCGCCTTGGCCGCGGCGATCGGCCCCTGGTTGCGATTGAGCACCGGCAGGGGCAGCGAGAGCCCGAGCTCCCATTCTCTGTCGCCGGCCAGCTGCGGGTTCCATTCAAACCCGGGTCCGAGATCGATATCCGGCCACTGGCGCGCGATCTGCAACTGCAGGGCCGACTGGCTGGCCGCGTAACGCTCGAGGGCGCCCCGAACGTCGGCGCGGTCGAGCAGCGCCTGCTGCCGCACCTGCGGGCGGGTGAGGTCCACGGGGATACTCTGCAGATCGACGAACGCGAGCCTCGCACCATCGAGGGCGCGGAGCGGCACTCCGAGGGCGCCGGCGAGGGCGATGCGCGCTTGCCGCAACTGACCCGCCGCGGCCTGCTTCGCGAGCGTCGCACGGTCCAACTCGATTCGTACCTCTGCCACCTCATAACTCGAGACATTCCCCGCCTCGAACTGGCCCGCGAGCAGACGGACAGCCTGCCGCCGTGTCGACTCTTCCCGCTTCAGGAGCGACTCGGCCCGCTGCGCCGCAAAGATCTCGAGGAGCGCGGCCCGCAGCCGGCTGCGCGCGCGCCAGACCGTGCCGACCAGATCCCAGCGGGCGGCCGCGGCAAGATGTTGCGCCTCCGCGAGGCGATAGCCGCGCTTGCCGGCGGTCTCGATGGGCCAGTCGAACGAGAGCGGTACCATCCAGGGATGGACCGCGCCGGGAACGCCGGCATCATAGCCGGGGGTGACCGCGAGCGACGGGTTCGGTCGCTCATCTGCGGTGATCCGGGCGGCCTGCGCGGCGAGCAGCCGCGCGCGCGCCTCGGCGAGTGTGGGCTGGTAATAAACTGCCGTGAGCGTCAGCGCCTCGAGGCTCCACGCAGCGTCCGCGGTCGGTGTCGTGACTTGGTTGGCCTCGAGAAAGGCTCGTAGGCCGGGCGCCCCGAGTGAGCGTGACTCGAAGCCTGCGATGCTCGCCTCTGCGGACAGGGGCTTCGGCTGAAAGTGGCTGCAGGCGGCGAGTTGGCCGGTGCAAGCCAGGATCAGCAAGCCGCAGCCGGCGTGCGCAGTGTGCCTCGCTCGCATGACCATTGAGGAACTATACTGCAAAGCCCGGTAGCGAATCCCATGTGTTACCGCACTGGAACAGATGGTGGAGTTGTTCCATTCTTCGCGCAGTGCTCCTGGAATGGCGCGCTCCGCGACCCATGCCTGCGGTTGGTCTGTTAGGATTCCGAGGGTCCAGCACCGGAGTCTGCCGATGACGCCGCTCAAGTACCTGCTCCTGGCGGCCTGCGCCGCGCTGCCGCTGTCCGCGCCGCTGCAAGCGGCTGACGATGATACCCAAGCGGCTGACGCGGCTGGCCAGAGCGGCGCGCTGCCGACGCTGAGCGCCGAGCAGCAGCGCGCAGTCGGTGTCGTCATCGCCGCGGCGCCGGCAGTGAGTCTGCCGCGGCGCAGTGACGCCTTCGGCCGGGTGCTCGATCCGTCGCAACTGGTGGCCGATGCCGGCAGGCTCGATTCGTCGCAGGCCGCCGCTCAGGCGGCCGCGGCGGAGACCGCGCGGCTGCAAGGGCTTTATCGTGGTGCCAACGCGTCGCTGAAGGCGTTGCAAGCCGCCGAGGCCGGGCAGATCGAGGCGCAGGTCCGCGTACGACAGGCGCAGGCCGAGTTCCTGCTGCGGTGGGGACCGCTCGCGCAACTCGGCGATGCCCGGCGCGCGAGGCTGATCGAACAGCTCGCCGCCGGCCGCCAGCTCCTTGTGCGAGCCGACCTGCCCGGCCGCCACATCCTGGCCACGATTCCACGGTGGGCGCTGGTCGATGTCGACGGCGTCGAGGTGCCGGCGCGGGTGCTCGGTCCGCTGCCGCGAGCGGCGGCCCAGATACAGAGTGTCGGCCTGCTGCTGCAGATCCCACATCCCCCCGCCGGTCTCGGCGCGGGCGCCCGGCTGCCGGTAATGCTCGAGGGCGGCAGGATCGACGGGCGCGTGGTACCGGATCGTGCCCTGCTCTACGGAGAACAGGGCGCCTACGTCTACCACGTGCTGTCCGATAAGACGAAGGACGGCGATACGCGTTTTGCGCCACAGCCCGTGACCCTGGTGCAACAGGTCGGCGACGGCTGGCTGGTGACGGGGCTCCAGACCGATGACCGCATCGTCGTTCGCGGCGCCGGCGTGCTGTGGTCGCTCCAGGGGCTGGGCAACATCTCCGACCAAGACACCGACTGATGCTCAGCGCCTTCGTCCGCGCCTCGTTGGCGCACCCGCGCATCGTCACCGGGCTGTCGATACTGATCGCAGCACTGAGTTTCGGTGCGCTGCTCAACGCGCGCTTCGATGTGTTCCCGGATTTCGCGCCGCCGAATGTGTTGGTGCAGACGGAGGCGCCGGGGCTCGATGCGCAGCAGGTCGAGGCGCTGGTGACGCGGCCACTGGAAGGGTTGCTCGCGGGCACCGAGGACGTCGCGGCGGTGCGCTCGACGTCGAGCCAGGGCCTGTCCGCGATCCAGGTGGTTTTCAACCGCCGCGGCGATCCGTACCAACAGCGCCAGGTGATCACGGAGCGGCTGGGAGAGGCTGCCAACATCCTCCCGGCCGGCGTTGGTCCACCACTGCTGTCACCGCTCTCGTCGTCGATGCAGTATCTGATCCACATCGGTTTCACCAGCGACCGGCTGACGCCCGTGCAACTGCGCGGACTGGTGCGTTGGGTGATCGCGCCACAGATCCTCGCGGTGCCTGGAGTGGCGGATGTGCAGCTGTTCGGCGGCGCCGAGCGCGAGCGCCAGGTGATGGTCGACCCACAGAAGCTGGCGGCCAACGGACTGACGCTGGACGACGTTTTCAGCGCCACCCGGCACGCCACTGAGCTGATCGGCGGCGGCTACATCGAAACGCCGTCGCAACGCATCATCCTGCACGCGCAGGCGCCCGGCACGACGCCGCAGGCGCTTTCGCAGGCGGTGCTCACCACGCGTCATGGCTTGCCGGTCCGCCTGGGTGACGTAGCAACCGTACGCGACGCTGCAGAGCCACGCTTCGGCGATGCGATCATCGGTGTCCAGCCCGGCATCCTGGTGGAGACCTCGACGCAATACGGTGCCAACACGCTGACGGTAACTCACGCGTTGGAGCAGCGGCTAAACCAACTGGTGCCGGCGCTGAAAAAAGAGGGAGTGATCTACCACCCGGCGCTGCTGCGACCGGCGAGCTTCGTCGAGAGCGCACTGGTCAGGCTGCGGGCGTCGCTGCTCATCGGCGCGGTGCTCGTGGTCATCCTGCTCTTGACGACGTTGCGCGACTGGCGCGGCGCGCTGATCTCGTTTTCGTCGATACCGCTGTCGTTGCTGGCGACTGTGTGGATACTGGAGATGTTCGGGCTGTCGTTGAACACGATGAGTATCGGCGGCCTGGTGGTGGCGCTGGGCGTGGTTGTCGATGACGCCGTGATCGATGTTGAGAACATCACCCGGAGACGACGCAACGCCGGTGCCGCTGGTACGGAGCTCGACAGCCGCCAGCTCTTTGTCGGCGCGTCGCTGGAAGTACGCCTGCCGGTGTTTTACGCCACCGCAGCGGTGGCCGTGGCGTTGCTGCCGATCTTCATGCTCACCGGCATCCAGGGCACGTTCTTCCGGCCGCTCTCGCTGGCCTTTCTGCTGGCCGTCGGCATCTCGTTGATCGTGGCGATGAGCGCCACGCCGGCGTTGTGCGCCGTGCTGATGCGCAAGCACAAGCCGCCGGACGAGGCGCGCTTCCTGCTCGCCTGCAAGCGCTTCCAGCGGCGCATGATCGAGAAGCTCTACGGGCACCCGCGCGTGGTGCTGGCAGTGGTGCTCGGCACCGGGCTTGCCGGCGCGGTGCTGCTGCCGTTGTTCGGCCAGCGCCTGCTGCCGGATTTCCGCGAGAACTATCTGATCGCCCACGCCAGCCTGCGCCCGGGCGTCTCGTTGCAGGAGACCACTCGTGTCGGCGAGCAGATCTCGCGGCGGCTGGTGGCGATCCCCGGCATAGCGAGCGTTGCCGAACAGATCGGCCGCGCGGTGAATGGTCAGGACCCGGACGCGCCGAACGAGAGCGAGTTCGACATCCAGATCAATCCCGCCAAGGGGTATACGCCGGATCAGATCGAGGCGGCCATTCGCCAGGTGTTCGACGACTTCCCCAATCAGCTCACGGAGATCTATTCGGTGCTGGCCGAGCGCATCGGTGAGACGTTGTCCGGCGAGACTGCGCCGTTCTTCGTCAGCGTATTCGGCAACGACCTGGACACCGATGACGCGGTGGCAACCAGGATCGCCGCGGTGCTGCAGAAGCTGCCGCACGCCGACGAGGTGCGCCTGGAGGTCCCCCCGCGCCAGCCTGAGCTGTATGTGCAATTGCGGCCGCGGCGGTTGGCACTCTACGGACTGCAGCCAAGCGACGTTCTGCAGGCCGTCAATGCGGCTTACCACGGCACCGTCGTCGGCCAGCTCGCGCAGGCCGATCGCAGCATTCCGGTCGCAGTGCGCATCGCCGGCGCGGGTGCGTCGCCGCAGGCGGTTGGCGCGTTGCTGCTGCGCAGCTCTGACGGGGCGGTGGTGCCGCTATCGGCGCTCGCGACGGTAGAGCTGGAGTCAGGGCGCAGCCTGATCGACCACGACGACGGACTGCGGCGCCAGGTCGTGACGGTAAACCCAACGACCTCGAATCAGACCGGCTTCGCCGAGGCTGCGCGTCGGGCGATCGCGGCACAGGTGAGACTCCCGGCCGGCGTGTACCTACGCTACGGCGGCGCGGCCGAGGAGCAGGTGGCTGCGGCGCACCAGCTCTATCTGCACGCCGGCGCGGCGCTGGCGCTCATCGTGCTGCTGATGGCGCTGGCGTTCGGTCACGCGCGGCACGTGGCGCTCGTTCTGCTCGTGCTGCCGAGCACGCTGATCGGCGGCGTCGCCGCCTCGGCGCTCACCGGCGCGACGCTGACCCTGGGGGCGATGGTCGGCTTCGTCGCGCTGTTCGGCATGGCTGCGCGCAACACCATTCTGCTGGTGTCGCATTACAACCATCTGGTGCAGGCTGAAGGCCAGGCCTGGGGGCTGGAAACCGCGCTGCGCGGGTCCGAAGAACGGCTGACACCGGTGCTGCTGACCGCGCTCATGACCGCGCTGGCGCTGCTGCCGGTGGCAATCCAGCTGCACCAGCCCGGCCACGAGATCGAGGGGCCGATGGCGGTGGTGATCCTGGGGGGGCTGGTGTCGTCGACGATCGTCAGCCTGCTGCTGGTACCGCCGCTGGCGGCGCGCTGGCTGAGGCCCGAACCTGCGCAGTCGGGGTAATATCGGCGTGCCGGCGCAAACCGGCATCGAGGTGCTGTTGAACCGGGTCCCGGCGCCATGATGTTCCATCTTGCCTGGCCGTGGATGGCGCTGCTGCTGCCTTTGCCCTGGATCATGCTCAGGCTGCGCCGCACCGCGGAGCCGGGCGGCTCCGCGCTATACCTGCCTTTTGCCTCATCGGTCGGGACGTCCGCCGCTACCACGATACGGCCACGCTACGTGCCGACGCTTTTGACCTTGGTCTGGGCGCTGCTGGTGTTGGCCGCCATGCGCCCGCAATGGCTGGGGCAGCCGCTGCCGGCACCGACGCGCGGCCGCGAGATCATGTTGGCGATCGACTGCTCGGGCTCCATGGCGACCCAGGACATGGGAGGGGCCAGCCGGCTGGAAGTGGCGCAGATCGTTGCCGGGCGCTTCGTCGACCAGCGCCGCGGCGATCAGATCGGCCTGATTCTCTTCGGCACCCGCCCCTATCTGCAGGCGCCGCTCACGGCGGACCTTGCGACGGTGCATCTGTTTCTGGACCGGGCCGTGGTTGGCGTCGCGGGCCCGCAAACGGCGATCGGCGATGCCATCGGACTCGCGATCAAAGAGGTGCGCCAGCGTGAGCGCGCGCGAGGGGCGCCCGCGCGCCGGTCGGTGCTCATTCTGCTCACCGATGGCGGTAACGACGCCGGTGTCGTTCAGCCGATCGAGGCGGCGCGGATTGCGGCACAGACACGCCTGCGGATCTTCACGATCGGTGTGGGGGCGGCCGCGGAGCCATCTCTCTTCGGACTCAGCAGCGGCAACACCGAGCTCAATGTTGCGCTCTTGAGGCAGATCGTGAGCATCACCGGCGGCGAGTATTTCCGCGCCACCAACCCGCAGGCGTTGCAGGCGGTTTACCGCAGGATCAACCAGCTCGAGCCGCCCGTGGCACACAACCAGTGGCTCCGGCCCGTGGCCGAGTGGTTCGACTGGCCGCTGGCGCTCGCGTTGCTGCTCAGCGTACCGGCCGCGTGGCTGATGGCCGAGCGCTCGTGATGTCATGAGCCATTTCCCTGCAAGACGAGTCGTGTTGCTGGCGGTGGCGCAACTCTGCTGCGCCGTGATCATGAGTGAGACCGCGAGCGCCGGCGGCTGGTCGGCCGCGTGGTCCGACCTCTGGCGCACGCCGGACCAGCAAGGCCACGCGATGCTCGATGCCGGCGAGCCCGTGGAGGCCGCTGCGCGCTTCCACGATCCGCGGTGGCAGGCTTACGCCGATCTCGAGGCGGCCCGATACCCACAAGCGGCGAAACTGCTCGCTCCCTTCACCGATGCCGACTCCGAATACAACCACGGCAACGCGCTGGCCGAATCCGGGCAGCTGCAGGGCGCGCTGGCGGCGTACGATGCCGCACTCGAGCTCGCTCCGGCCGACAAAGACATCCGCCATAATCGCGACCTGGTCGAGCGCGCGCTGCGGCAACAGCAGCAGGCACGTCACAGCGGATCGGCATCGCGGCAGTCGGGCGGCCGCGGCTCGCAATCCGGCGGCAACGGTCGGATGGCTGCCAATGCCGCCCGGGCCGGCGCCGGTCAGTCGGGTAGCTCCGGCCAACAGCACAACGCGCCGCAGGCTTCGGGCGAGCGCCATCCCGGCGGTTCCAAGGAGGCACCCGGTGAGGCGCGGCGCGATGCGACATTCGCGCAGTCGGTCGCGCGCGCGCAGCGGCAGCAGGGTGGCTCGCGCAATGCGGGCCAGGCGCAGGCGGCCTCGAAAGGCGCGGGGCAGGGGCCCCATAAGGACGCCCTCGATGCAGGAGGCACGGAGACTCCGCAGCAGCACGCAGAGACTGAGCGACAATTGATGCTCGATCAGTGGCTGCGGCAGATCCCGGACAGTCCCGCCGGCCTGCTGCAGCGCCAGTTCCTGATCGATCATATGCTGCGGCAGGAGAATGGGCCCGGGGGTACTCCCTGACTCCAAAAGGCGACGGATCCGCTACTGGACATATCGTGTTCGAGGGGCCATGCTTGTGTGAGCGCACTCTCGGATGGCCTCGTCTCTGATTGGAGACGTGGGTCCGGCGGTGAGCTGACAGAGACTAAGGGCAAACCCGCCGAAAGGCGGGGACGCAAAGCTACCGGTCTAAGGGCGTAACAGTCTATGACAGCGGGGTTGCCACTCCACACTTCTACGTGTGAGCGTGCAAGCTCGGTTGCATCGGATCTGGCGCCCTCCCGGCAGCGACTCGAAGGTTCACTTTCAGGGGGCATCCATGCCATCGACGTCGGCAAGATCCGTTGGCTCATCGAGCACCAACGTCGCGCATCGCGGCGGGGCCGGTACCGGCTCATTCATGCTCACCCTGTGTCGGTTGGCGGAGCCGGTCACGATTCGACCGCCCCAATCACCGCACCTGAAGCCATTCAAGTTCTTCACGAGCCGCGCCCGCCAGCGGGATGGCAGCGAGCAGCTGTACCTGCACATGGGGTTCTTCGAGACGCTGGCTTACGCCGAAAAATGGGCGTGCGCCGTGCGCGGCCGGCATCCCGACGCCATTGCGACCGCCGCACCACCCGCCTTGCTGCAGCGCTTCGAGCCGGTCGACAATCAGTCGCTGACTGACACTCAGGTACTCAACATTCTGGAAACGCGTCAGCCGGCCCCGGCTCAGAGCGACGCTGATGAGCGCGGCAGCGAGCAGATCGAGTTGCTCCGCCCCGATGACACCGGCACCCGGCAGGCCTTGAAGGAGGCCGTCGTTCGCGGCATGCCGGTTTCCTTTGCCCTGCAGCTTCTGTGGTCGCCGCGTCCGATCGACCTGAGCCGCATACCAGAGCTCGCCATATTCAAGGCGTACGCGCTTTACGTCGTCGAGAGCCGCAACGAGAACCGCTCCTGCTTTTTCCTGAGACTCGGGTTCTTTGGAGATCCGGTCTCGGCGAAGCAGGTCGCCTCTCACGTACGCTCGAGTTTCGCCTCGGCCGCTGTGGTACCCGTCCTCGACGAAGAGATTGCGTGCGCGCGCGAAGCGTGCATGGACACCTCGTTGATTCCTTGTCTCCTGCGGGAACGCCTGGATCACGCGCTCGAGCCTACCGGCACGCCCGGTTGGGAAGCGGTACCGAAGAAACCCGAGAGCAGCCGGCGCCGCGCCGCTTCCGAAGGCTCCGGGACGCTCGAGGAGACGCTGGCGCAGCTTGCCGAGCGTGAAATGTGGAGCGACCCTGATTTCCTCAGCGATACCGGCGTTCGCCACCTGAAGGTCGACTTCGAAAAGCTGACGTCCGGCGGCCGGCACTGAAACGCACGACCCGCGGGTCACTCGCGCTCGATTCAGCATCGCCATCACCATTTTCGCCGCGCGCGGCGCTGCCGTGGGCGTGGTCGTGAGGACTGAATTCGGGCCGTGATCAGTAGCTCACCGCGTCCGTGTTGCCTATGATCTCACATGACTCATCCACGATCGACGGGCCGCCGGGACCCGCATCGACCAGGTATCGGGGGTAAACATGCGATTGCGTGAGTTGCTGATCAGTACCGTGGTTGCCGCGGCCTGCGGTCTCGCACATCCTCTCACTGCAACGGCGTCGCCGCTGCACCCCTTCGGCGCCGACGACCTCTCCAGTTTGCGCAGCGCTCACGGGATAGCAGTCGATCCCGCCGGCAAGCACATTCTCTATGACGTGGCCTATTTCGGCGCGACCGGCCCGCAGAAACACGAGGTGCACGAGATCGGCCTTGCAGGTGATGGGGATCGCACGCTCTCGCTGCCGCAGCAGTTCACTCCGGCGGGCTTCCTGGCGGACGGAAGCACCTTATATGGAGGCTACGAGGTCGAGGGTAACCAGCAACTCGCATTCGTGTCGCTGGACAACACCGAGCCTCTACGCCTCTTTGTCTTTCCGGCCGGCATGCGCGATCCGGTGATTTCTCCGGACGGAAAGCATCTCGCCCTGCTGACCGACCCCAGACCCAAGGACACGCTGGAGGACGTGCGCGAGGTCGTCGAGAACGACCAATCACGGGTGTACGTGATGGACGCCGATGGCACGCATGGCGGCTGGTGGTGTCCCGAGCTCAACTACATCACAGGGGTGGCCTGGTCGCCGGACGGCAAGCGCCTGGCCGTCGTGAGTGAGACGCCCAAGATCGGCCACCACGAGGTACACGATTCGATAGATATCTGTGACGCCTCGGGGACGAAGCATGTCGCGGCGCTGCCGGCTCCCACCAGCGGCATAGCGTGGACAGACAGGGGCAGGGCGCTTGCATTCACCAGCACCACTACGCAGGTGCTCACGCCCGACCACGTGTGGACTGTGCCGGCCGGAGGCGGCACTCCGCATGACCGTACACCGGGGCTGGACGGCTCCGCGGCGACCCTGGTAGGCGATCCGCATGGGACAGTCTGGGTGGAGCTCCACAAGGGAGTTGCCATCGAGATGGATCGCTTCCGGGACGGGCAGCTTACGACCGCGTACACCTGGCCCAATGGGACCGTCGCACAACCCGTATTCCCCATGCTCGCGAGCTCGCCGGAAACTCCGGTGTTCAACGTCGCAGATCCCACTCACGCGACCAATGTTGCCGTCGCGCCCGACGGGCAGCTGCAGCGGATCACACATGAGTCGGACGATCTCATGTCGCATTTGAGTCTGGGAGAGGTTCGTGTGGTCGATTGGGCTTCCAGGGACGGCACGCGCCTCCAGGGAATCGTCACGTTCCCGGCCGACTACAAGCCGGGGACGCCAGGGCCCTTCCTCGTATTGCCACACGGTGGTCCGGAGGCGAACGATACCCTGACGTTCGATATATTCGCGCGCTTCGTCGCCGGCCTCGGTTACGTCGTCCTGCAGCCCGAGTATCGCGGCTCGACCGGCTACGGCTCGGCCTTCATGGACGCCATCTACCAGCACTTCGGCGACCGTGCCTACAGCGATGTCGACAGTGCGACCGACTATGCCATCTCACAGGGCTGGGCCGACCCCAACAAGCTGGCGGTCTTCGGCTGGAGCGCGGGCGGTTTCATGACCGCCTGGACGGTGACACAGACCAACCGGTACCGCGCCGCGGTCGAGGGCGCGGGTATTACCGACTGGCTGAGCTTCATCCCGGAGAGCGACATCGCGCAAGTCGACTACGATGCGCGCTACGAGGAGGGTGATGCGGCGCCCTTCCTCAAGTTCTCGGCGATCATGTACGCCGACCGGGTCACGACTCCGTTGCTGATCCTGGATGGCGAGGCCGACCGTCGCGTGCCGATGCTCCAGGGGCGGGAGCTGTTCATCCTCCTGGCGGAGCGGCACAAGACCGTCCGCATGGTGACGTATCCCGGCTCACCGCACTTTCCCCTGTTGATCGAGCAGCGTCGCAACGTGTTCCACGAGCTCGCCAACTGGCTCGGCAAATACGACCCGGCGGCGGCTCACTAGCGAGCTTACCCTGTAGAATCCGAGGCTCGATGGAAGCCATCAGAACCTACTCGACGCGGCTCGAAGCCGATCTGGCAAGGATCGCTTTGGCGGGCGTCGATATACCGGCAACGGTCTTCGGCGTGGACGTGGGATTTGCCGGAATCGGGGGGGTTCAGCTACTCGTTCCGGAAGATCGCGTCGAAGCCGCGGAGAAAGTGCTCAAAGAGCTCGAAGAGAGCAACGAGCCGCAGGCCCCAATCTAGGGGTCCATCAATGGCAATATAGGGGCGTCTCCCGTTTTGGCGCTGCGGGGGATCTCTTACCGTGCGAGCTCAGAGGTCCTGAACCGGACCAGCGGATGCTCGCCATGCCACGCTACCTCATCGAGAGACAGTTTCCGGACGGACTGCAGATTCCGGTCGATGAGACGGGCGCCAAGACCTGCCTGACGGTCGTCGAGGGCAACCTCGCCGACCAGGTCACGTGGGTCCACTCGTACGTCAGCGCCGATAAAAAAAAGACCTTCTGCGTGTATGACGCGCCTTCCCCCGAGGCGATTCGTCGCGCGGCAAGCCGCAACAGGCTCCCGGTCGAGCGCATCACCGAGGTTCGGGTCCTGGACCCGTATTTTTACAAGTAGACCCGGCAAACACCGCCGGCGGGAGACCATCATGAATGCCTCGAGCAAGAAACTGATCCGTTTACTCAGTCCCGCACTCGTTCTGCTGCCGCTGATCGGCGCGGCGGCGGACAGTGCAACACCCCTCATCGACCAGGTACGCAACGCCACCGAGCAATACCTGGAGATCAGCACCGCGATGGCCCAGAAGTTCGTACAGGCAACACCGTGCGTGAGCGGACCGGATGCCGGCGCGATGGGTGTGCATTTCGTTCAAATGGATCGCATCACGAAGCTCGTACTCGATGCGACGCAGCCGCAAGCACTCATTTACGAGCCGGCGGCCGACGGCGCCATGCGTCTGGTCGGCGTCGAATACATCGTCCTTGATGCCAGCTGGTCGGCCGCGCATCCGGGCACTGTGCCGGCGCTGCAAGGGAATCTGCTGAACTACGTCGCCTCCCCGAATCGCTACGGGCTGCCGGCGTTCTGGGAAATCCACGTATGGGCCTGGCAGCACAACCCCAAGGGAAGCTACGCCGACTGGAACACGCGGGTTACCTGCGCCAACCAGCAGCTGCCGCGGAGCTGAGGGACAACCAAGCAGCGCATGCGACGCGGGCGAATCGACGTGCTCGCCGCAGGGCACGCCGCCGCCCGCGCCGGCATCTCACGTGGGGCTTTTCTTGGTCTGTCCGTGCACCAGCGCGACGGCCTCTGCGCGCGATGACACGCCCAGCTTCGTCAGGATCGCGGATACATGGTGCTCGACCGTCTTTGGAGAGACGAATAGCCGCTTGGCGATCGTCGAGCTGCGCAGGCCATTTTGCAGCAGCCCGAGAATCTCGGCTTCGCGCCGCGTGAGACCGAGCGGATGTCCCTGGGTCGAGGGTCGCGAGCCCCGCGGAATGCGCCGCACGCCGCGCACGCGCATCTGACGGCGCAGCAACCTGGCGGCAGGGGCAGCGCCCAACTGCTCCAGGATAGTCAATGCATGGCGCTGATCGGTTTCGGTGCCGTGCCATGCGAGCAGACATGCGTGCTCATAGGGACAGCCCAGCGCGTGCCAGGCGCCTGCGGCGCCGCGCCAGTCACCGGCAATCTCCGTCGCATAAGGCTCAGCGATATCAGTTGGCGGCTCCTGCAGAGCGCCCACCCGCCACAGCCACGCCGCGAGCTCGCCGTTCATCCGCGGATCGCGTCGCTGCCGAGTGAGCTCATATACCGGCTGGATCTCCCGGACGACACCCTCCCGATCGTCCGCCAGCCACGCGGCCTCGGCGCGCACGATGGCCAGCATGCCCGCACGCTGCAGGACCGGTGTCGGGCCCGCCAGCGCCCGCGCTTCCTGCATGGGCCCGCTGGCGTCGGGATCGCCGCGGCGAACGCGCAGATGCGCCAGCGTTCGCAACACGGGAATGCGCGTAATAGCCGGGGTACGCGGGCTGCGCAACACTGCTTCCACGTCTTCACTCGCTGCGTTCCAGTCTCCCTGCTCGAATCTCATGCGGGCGCGGTAAGCCAGCATGTATGTCCGCACCCAGTCGAGATCATGCTCCTCGCAATAGCGCGATGCCGGCCTGCATATAGCCGGATGCCTGCTCGTATTGCCGGCGGGAGACCGCCATGGCGGCCATGTCGTTGTAGGCGCGGGCTACATGCTCCTGCGATCTCGCCGCCAGCGCGAGCTGCAACATGCGGTGGAGATCCGCCCATCCGGCGGTGTCGCCGATGATGAGTCGGCTGATACCGAGTGCATTCAATGCATCGCAGAGGATCTCGGTGCAGTCCAATCGCTCCGCCAGCTCGATGGCCCGCAGCGCAGACTCTATGGCCGTGTCCACCTCGTGCGCCTCCATTGCGAGGTCCGCCCGATTGGCGTAAGCCCGCGCCAATTCGGGGCTCGGCGCCAGCGACGCAAGTACTGCGATCGCCTTGCCGCAGTACTCGTCCGCCTGAGTATTGTTGCCCATGAACCAGAAGAGCCGTGAGAGCCAGCGCAGCGCGTCACCCTCCTTCAGAGGCGAGTTCTGAGCGCACCAGATCTCGAGCGCTGAGCGCCGTGCCGCGAACGCCTGTGGGTGGTCGCCCGTGAGATAACATTCATATGACAACGCTTCGAGCAGCCGTGCGCGTTCAACCGCTTCGAGGTCGTCCGCGTAACGCAGTGCTGCCTGATAGTGCGCGGCGGCCTCACGATGAGAGCCGACTGAAGCCGCCTGAGCGGCGGCGAGGGGAGCGTAACGCAGCACTTGCAGGCCGTTGCGCGCGCCATCGGCATGGTGAGCCAGCCGCGCCGCCGGGACGTCGGATCGCGCGGCGAGGACCGCGAGCACTTTCGCGTGCAGCTGCTGGCGGCGCTGCTCGGAGAGGGAGTCTTCGAGGGCCCGGCGGGCCAGCTCGTGCCGGAAGCCGAGCGAGGAATCGGCATGCCGCAGCATGCCGATCCCGAGGCAGTCCTCGAGTGCGGCTTCAGCGGGATGGGCGATCGGCTCGAGCAGCCAGGGCTCGGTCTTTCCCGGTACTACGCACACCAGCTCCGCGATCTGCCGCGCCAGCGGCGAGAGCCGCCCGACGCGCGCCAGCACAGCATCGCGCACCGTGGCCGGAACCGTGTCGCCCGCGCTGGCGAGCGCCTCGGTCACGAAGAACGGATTGCCACCCGTCACGCCATGCAGGCCGGCCGCAGTTCGTCCGGCACGCTTGGCGAGCTGAGTGACCGCGCTCTCGGAAAGCGGTGCGAGCGACATCCGATGTGTGCTGGCGTGGGGCAGGTCGCCGATGACGAGGCGCAGCGGATGCTGCGGGCCGAGCTCATCATCCCGATAGGTCACGGCGAGCATGCAATGCGTGCGGTGTATGCGCCGCCCCAGATATTTCAACAGGTCGAGCGTTGCTTCGTCGGCCCAATGCACGTCCTCTATCACGATCAGCGTCTTCATCTGCTCGAACTCATCGAGCGCCGCCGTGAAGATCAGCTCGGGTCTGGCTCCGGAACCCAGGGTCGTTGCCAACTTGCCGTGCGTCTGCCGGGCGATATCGTGCAGCGGGCCGAGAGGCCGAGGTGTGAAGAGCGCATCGCAGGCGCCCCAGAGCACGTGCGCATTGCCCTGACGCTGCGCAAACTCCTGCAGCAGCGTCGTCTTGCCGATGCCCGCCTCGCCGGCCACAAGCGTGATGCAACCACTTACCCGGACGGCCGCGTCCAACCAGGCCGCCAGGTCGGCAAGGGACTGTTCGCGCTCGAGCAGTTGCATCGGACCGCACCCGGGAGTCCAGCGGATTGTGCCACTATCTCACGGCCGCAGCGGTCCAGGCGCGACGCTTTGTGGATTTTTCTCGTACAATGAGCGGAGGTAGGATTTCGACCCGGTAGAGGTTGCCATGCCGCGTAATCGCTCGCTGTCCCTTCTCGCGCTCGCCGGCGCCGCCGTCCTAAGTGCGACGAGCCTCCATCTTGCTCGGGCCGCCCCTCAGGACCAGGGCATGTCCTCCATGCCCGGCATGGATATGGGCGGCAAGAAAGCTGGCAGTCAGTCGGCGGTAGATGTGTCCGCTCTCGGCATCAAGGGGGAGACGCAAATCACCGTCTACGTACTGCCCGGCAGCAACGGCGTCGGCTTTACCGGTCCGGACAAAGCCCATCACGATACGATGGTCCCGTCGAGTTTCGTGCTACGGAAGGGGACTCGCGTCACCTTCACCGTGGTCAATCTGGACGACATGAAGCATTCGATTACCGTGCCGGGGCTTGGAGTCAACATCATCATCAAGGCGGGGGTCGATGGGAGGAACGGCACTGTCGCGCCTAGTACCACCATCTATACCTTCGTCCCGGCCAAGGCAGGTGAGTTCCGCTGGTACTGCGTCTTTCCGTGCGACATGCCGCGGCATTGGGCCATGTCCGCAAGCTACGACGGGCCGGACCGCGACGGTTTCATGGCGGGCATCATCCGGGTGCTCTGAGGCACGCGGTTACCTGGGACGGGCTTGCCCGCCAGCAAACCTTTTTTGGATCAGGTCTTCGACATCATGTTGCGGCCGGTACGGCGGCAGCCTGTCGCCATGAATTTCTGATAATACAAAGGTATGCGAGATACCATCGTGCAATAGCTGATGTCGCCGCCTTCTGCCTAAATCGCATCCGTCCGGTCATCCGCCAGTCCGAACGTTCATCTGCGAGGTAGAGGCAAATGAGTGAGCAAGGGCGAATCTCGCACCTGGTGAAGGCGAGCGATAATGGTTCTGGAGAGCGACTGCCAGGGGGCGCGTCGCTGCCTCAATGATGCCCTGGCGCTGCTGGGGCCGGAACCGGAAGAGGAGAGTGCGGACGATCCGGTGGCTGGCGGCGTGTTCGAGCCCGGTGGGCTCGCGCGCTGGCAGGCGAGGCGGGCTCTGACCTACATCGATAGCCACCTCGAATCCAGGCTGGATGTGCCGCTGCTCGCAAAGCTGGTCTCTTTCAGCAAGAGCCACTTCTCGCGCGCATTCAAGCAGAGCCTCGGACTGCCTCCGATGACGTACGTGAAGATGCGGCGGATCGAGAGAGCCAAGAGGCTGATGACTTCCACGAACCAGCAGCTCACCGCGATCGCGCTCATCTGCGGGTTCGCCGATCAGTCGCATCTCAACCGATCGTTCCGCAGAGCGCTTGGCGTGAGCCCCGGCCGATGGCGCCGGACCAACGTGAAAATGACCTGCAAGCCGCGCGGCGCGATCGATGCAGTCGTGCGGCTGCGGGGTGGTGTTGACGTCCTCAACCTGCCGTAGAGACCGCCATGCGCGGCGCTGCCGCCGCCCTCTTCAGGGGGCCAATTTGATGTTGACCCCATCCGCCGAGAGATTGAAGCGCAGCCCCTCGGCGGTCGACAGAAGCTTGATGACGACGCCATGGTCATTGCGAAGAACGACTACGGAGCCGCCACCCGCTATGGTCAATCCGGCCGAGACGGTCGTGTAGTTGCCGCTGAAGTCCTGCAGGCGGGTGAGGTGGTAGACCACGCCGCTCGCTGTGATATGCGATGCCCCACATCGACGATCGAGACTCCCGAAAGCTTGAATGCGCGCCTGGCGCCCTTGTAGATCAGATGTCCGTGACCCCACACATAGCCGATGCCGGCGGCGACGGCCCCCCGGTAAGGTCTATCGTTGCATTGGGCTGTTGCTCAGCCGTGTTGCTCGTCAGAGCCGTCGGAGAGTTGTCCGCGACGGCGGTGCCGGCCAGGAGAGCGTAGGCGAGCATCGAAACGGTCAGGTGACGCATGAAAGAGTTCCTCGGGTGAGTTGCGACTGCGCCTCAACAACGGAGCGAGCACACGGCAGGCGGAATACTCCGCGGAGCGGCCACTTGCCGCTGCTCATCGGGCGGGTTGGAGCTGGAGTGAGAGAGCGAATGGAGGATGAATTCGATGAATGCGCTCACCTTCGGCGACACGAACTTGCGGCGCATATGGACGAGGTACAGTGTCGCCTGTTGCAGCGGGCTATCGGGTAGAACGGGTATCAGGAGATCCCCGAACAGGGGGTCGTCGAGTACCACCTTGGGAACAGGGCCGATTCGCTTGCTGACGGTCGCGGGAGAGACCTCGAGCCGCTCGGCCGCGGCGACGAAGCTCCCGGATTCGACGACCTGTCGAAACGTGTCGATGCTGCTGAGTGTATCCATGTAATGAGCCACCTGCGTCGCGACGGGCATGGTCGTGCTGGACTCTAGCAGGCGATTTCGCGCAGGAATTGAATGATCGTGGCGCCGCCGACGCGATGACACCATCGTTCAATAGGCTCGTCCCGCCGGCAATGATTTGATCCTGCGTCGGCAACGCGTGGAGACGCTGTTCAAGGCGCTCGGCGGCGACTGGCAGGGCGCGGTCGCTCGGCGCTAGTATTATTATATTCGAGGGTGATCGACTATAGAGGCAGGCGATGGTCACGGTCTTTGGGGAGGGAAGAGGATTTCGGGTCGTCTGGTTGCTGGAGGAGATGGGCGTCCCGTATCGGCTGAGGCCGGTGGATCTGCTGGCCGGCGTCGAGAAGGATACCGAGCATCTGGCCATCAACCCCGCCGGGTTCATCCCAGCGATCCGGGACGGCGACGTTACGATGGTGGAGTCGATCGCGATCATGGAGTACCTGATGGCCCGCTACGGGCCGACCCCGCTTGCACCGCAGCCTCACGACCTCAACTTCCCCGCGTACCAACAGTTCCTTCATCTCGGTGAAGCTGGAGTTGGCCCAAAGAGCCGGCGGCGTTGTTCTCGGTGAGGTGGAGCAGGCATATGTGGACCGCACCGGTGCGCGCGCAGCCTATAAGCGGGCCATGGAAACATGTCACTCCACGAGGGCGTGGGCTGCCAAGGCGGCCGAGAGGAGACGTAGCGCCAAAGGTTGACAGTCAGTCGTCGAAGTATCGCTCGACGATGTCGGCCGGCAGAATGACGTTCCAGCCGGTCGCGGCGCGCCCACTGCCCGGCACCGCCCCGAGCGCATAACGGGATTGGCGGGGGGCGAATGCCCGTAGGTCTTCGAGCGCGGCGGCCTCGATCCCCAGCCGGCTCCGTTCACACTGCAACCAATAGCCGAGCGCTCCGACGGCGGCTGAGTTGCCGAGTCTCTGTGCGAAGCCGATAAGCGCGTCGATGTCCATGCCGGCATTCGCTTCGGCCACGAGGTCAAGTGACTGGAACAGCCCGTCGGTCCCTCCGGCCAGGTCGTACCGGTCGAACAGGTGGGCCACGGTCCGCTCGAGCGTGGTTACGTTGACTGCGAGTCCCTGGCGGGTGACGGTTGTCAGCCCCTCAGTTGGTGAGGTGCTCCCTGAGAAGCTGACGAAGCGGCAAACGAAGTCTGTCGTCTCGAACACGCCTGGCTCACCGTCGGCGATGACCTGGACCTCATTCGCTTCGGAGTGGGCACAGCCGTGTAGCTCGAGCGCGGAGTGATAGGCAATCACAGCGCCGCCGCGCAGCCGTGACGCGGCGAGGAACCGGTCGACGGTGAGCGTCCCTGGAGCAACGTTTCCCGCAATAGAGGCGTAGAGGCCTCGCGCGATCCGACGGATGTTGCCGGCGCGAAGGTGGTAGCTCAGCAGATCCGTGATGGACCGTTCAGCCGGGCTGCGCCCCATGGCCCTGGCAAAATCGGCGCGGTCGAACACGGGCGTTGCACTGAAGAAGCCAGAGGACGAGGGGTGGGGGGGCATTTTTTTGGGGGCTGGCGGTAGTTCGTTCAGTTCGGATAAAGTCGTAGTAAAACTACCACTTTCTCCGAATCACACAAACTAATTCCTGGTGGTCAAAAAACGGGACCCTCATTGCGGTCTCCTCGCCATTGCGAGAGATATGGCTACCTGCCGGAACGGCTAAAGTAGCGATTTACGCGGGAAGTTTAAGCATGTCGTACCTGGAGGGTCGTCCGCAGATTCGCGCGCTGCGGAACCAGCAGATTCGAGAAGTCGCCAACTCCGCTATCGGCGCGAACGACGTTCTGGCTTTTTGGTTCGGCGAATCCGAGCTTCCGACCCCGGAGCCCATCCGCGCGGCCGGCGCCGCCGCCCTCATGAGGGGCGATACTTTCTATACGCCCAATCTCGGCTTGCCGGAGCTTCGGCAGGATCTCGCTTCCTATCTTTCTCACTGGCACCGACCGGTCACGGCCGACCGCGTCGCGGTCACGAGCTCGGCGGTATCGGCGCTGATGATCTCGTTGCAAGCCATAGTCGAGCCCGGCAGCTCGGTAGTGGCCGTCACACCTGTGTGGCCGAATCTTTGCGAAATACCGAAGATTCTGGGCGCCGGGCTGATTTCAGTGCCGTTGCAATTCGGCCCGAGCGGGTGGGCGCTCGATCTCGAGCGGCTCCTCGCGGCGATTCGGCCGGGGGTGGCCGCGGTGGTCATCAATAGCCCGAACAACCCGACGGGCTGGACGCTGAGCCGACCGGAACAGGAAGCCATCCTGGCTCGCTGCCGAGCGGTGGGAACCTGGCTGATTGCGGATGATGTCTACGAGCGGCTGTACTTTCATGCGCCCTGCGCGCCGTCCTTCCTGGACATCGCCGATCCTTCCGATCGACTCATTGCGTGCAATTCCTTCTCGAAAGGCTGGCGAATGACCGGCTGGCGGATCGGGTGGGCTGTCATCCCGCAGGCGATGGTACCGAACTACAGCAAGCTCACAGAATACAACACGTCCTGCGTGCCGGGCTTCGTCCAGAGCGCGGCACGCGTGGCGTTGACCCAGTGCGAACCGGACGTCTCACACCTCGTCGACCAGGTGAAGGCCAATCAAACGCGGCTATACGAGTGCCTGTCAACGCTGAGTCACGTGGAACCGGGCGCCCCCGCGCCAGGCGGAATGTATGCCTTCTTTCGTGTCAAGGGCCTGAGCGACAGTCTTGCATTCTGCAAGCGTCTCGTTGCAAAGGCGCGGCTGGGACTCGCGCCCGGATCGGCATTTGGCGACGATTCGCCGGACTTCGTGCGCTGGTGCATCGCCACGGATCCGGCGAGGCTCGAAGCCGGATTGGATCGATTCGCGTCGTATCTGTCGGCAGACCGGGCTGCGCTCTAGCAGCCAGCCGTCGCGACGATCACGCCGTATACCATCGTCCTATTTATCGTCGGTGCGCTCTCAGTAGGATGGGCGCTCAAACGGGAGAGCGGAAAATGCGGGAGTTGCTCGAGCGGCACTGGGCTGCATCCGATGCGAACGATTTTGCGGTCGAGCATGAGATCTACCGCGAGGATGCGGTGCTCTGCTATCCGCAGTCGGGCGAACACATCCGCGGGCGACACGACATCCAGGAAAGCCGGACGGTGCAACCGAGCCGGAAGCGCTTCACCATCCAGCGGATCATCGGTAGCGGCGACCTCTGGGTCAGCGAATTGGTGCTGACCTATGATGGTGTACCGTATTACACCGTGAGCGTCATGGAATTCACCGACGGCAAGGTGGCTCGCGAGACGCAGTACTTCGGCCAGGCGTTCAAGCCCGACCCGTCCCGGGCGCACCTGGTCGACCTGAATAACTGAACGCCGGACTGCTAGCCACGGCATTGTTTGCGGCTTCTCGGGTCGCATTCAGGCAGTGACCGCTAAGGTGAGCATGCAACTGCAGTTCCCCGCCATCGTATTCGACTGCGACGGCACGCTCGTCGACAGCGAAGGAATCCACGCCAAGGCTCTTCAGGGCGCCCTCGAGGAGCTGGGCGTGCGCCTCGCAGTGGCAGAAATCCGATCGCAGAGCGCGGGTATCGCCAACGGTGATTACCTGCGCCGTGTAGCCGTAGAGCGGGGTATCGTCCTTCCGGCGGACGCCGAGTCACTGGTCGAGGACATCGCCGAGGGGCTCATCGACGACGAGATCAGGCTGATCGATGGCGCCGATTCCGTCGTCAGGAAGTTGGCCGAGAAGGGAAACCGTCTGGCAGTTGCCTCAAACTCCTCCCGCCGACTGGTCGAGCGGATGCTGCGCGCTGTTCAGCTGGCAGAGATGTTTGCTGGTCACATCGCCACTCGGGACGATGTCGCACTCGCCAAGCCCGCGCCCGACGTCTACCGCTACGCAGCCAGACTGCTCGACGCCCGCAGCGAGGACTGCCTTGCCATCGAGGATTCTCCGGTCGGTGTCGCGGCCGCTCGCGCGGCGGGCATGACGGTGATCGGGTTCCGCCCTCGCTCATCTCTCGTCCCTGAAGACCAGCTCACGGGCGCAGGCGCGAGCCTGATCATCGGGAGCCTAGGGGAGATATTGAACTGGTTCAACGACAGGCGGGGCTGACCGTCTACTTGGGCGCGCCGCCGACCGGGATGTCGAAGTGCATGACACCTTCACGAATTCCAAGCTTCTCGTAGAGGGCGATCGCTGCGCCGCAATGGTACCCCGGTCGCCGGGAGGGCCGCGCCAGGCGAGCGCCGTCCCGCGCCTACCATCACTCCGTCAGCGCGAGGCTTGCCGCGTGCGATCGGCGATGGAGGCTCGATGCGACTTTAGGGAGATCGTAGTGATCCGGCGGCCGCTGCGCCAGTCTGACTCGGCCGTCGGGGAGGGGAACCGCCAAAGGTGCGACCACGACCTTCGCGACACCCATGCGCCTGGTAATTCCGATCTTGTGTGCGGTGGAGGGCGACAAATCGACGATGCGACCTTTGATGTAGGGACCGCGATCCTCGATCTTGATGATGGCGCTCTTCCCCGTGGCGACGTTGGTGACTTTTGCCACGGTTCCCAGCGGTAGGGTACGGCTCGCAGCGTTATTGCCGCGCGGGTTCATCGGGGCGCCATTCGCCATCGGCTTGCCAAAGAATTGGCGCGCGTAGTACGAGGCGTTGCCGCGCCGCTTTCGTGCCGAGAGATCCGGTCTTGCGGGCCCCGTAACGCGTTGCGGCGCGCCTCGATGCGGGCTTTTCGCGGCGGCGCCAAGCGGCGAGAAGGCGACAGCCAATCCCGCAATGAGCGACAACGGTATTGCTCCGGCCAAGCGCTGCACGTACTCTCCAGGTGAAACCGATAAAGAGGAAACTTGGGACCGCGTTGGGAGTTCCAGAGCCGGGAACTGTGAGCTTGGGCGAGCCGCAGGGTCCTGGCCCTATGATCGCGTCATGCAACTGAACAGGCCATGAACGACGGTAGTCCGAGCTCGCGCTCTCCGCCCAGGCCGCACAGGCAATGGCGATACGCTAAGATATTCCCGAAAATAAATGGGAGGGGCTTACGATGCAAGGCACGCGTAACCAGAGTGTTGTGCTCGCAGTCGCAATCTGCCTGCTTGAGTGGATGTGCCCGCAACCGCTGAGCGCTCAACCCCATGCGACAGTCAGCCGACCACGCTCGGCCGGCGCGTACCTGGGGAAGTGGGACCTGACCGTAAGAACTCCGAGCCGGCAGTGGCCGTCGTGGATCGAGATATCCGATGACCACGGTCGAATCGAAGGTCTCATGGTCGGGCTTTGGGGCCATGCGACGCCGACGGGTGAGATTCGAATCAAAGGAGGTGACCTTGAGGTCGCCGTTCCCGATGACGAAGGCGTTCCTGACGGCACGCAATTACATGGTCGGCTCGTTGGCGCGGGGCTAGTGGGCATTGAGACAACACCCAACGGGACCTCGTGGCCATGGACCGGCCGCCGCGCGCCGCCGCTCGAGCGGAAGGGAGCGCCCAAATGGGGCAAGCCCGTCCGGTTGTTCAATGGCAAGGACCTTGCAGGCTGGACCTTGACCGATCCGACTCAGGCAAGTGTCTGGGGCGTCGAGCACGGCACGCTCGTCAAGGGAGGCCGGGGCTCCGAGATCGTTACGACCTCCAGGTTTCGCGACTTCAAGCTGCACGTCGAGTTCAATTGCGGCCCGATGGCCAACAGCGGGGTGTATCTGCGCGGCCGCTACGAAGTGCAGATCGAGACCAACGCGGCGCGGGAGCCGCCGAATCGCCGAATGGGGTCGATCTACGGCTACATCGCACCGGAGCCCTCGCTCCCGACGCACGGCGAACGTCTGGCACAGCTACGACATCACGTTGGTCGGGCGAACCGTCACCGTCGTCGCTGATGGCCGCACGATCATCGATCACCGCGAGATCCCCGGGGTCACCGGCGGTGCTCTCAACACGGATGAAGGCTCACCGGGGCCCATATACCTCCAGGGCACCGAGGACGGGCGGGTGGCGTTTCGCAATATCGTGATCACACCCGCCGAATAGTCACATCGCATAGGCAAGAGGCGAACGAAGGCTCGTCTCACCTTTCAGCACAAGGGGATCCGTATGGATAAGCGCGAAATGTCCCGTCGTGAATTCGTGCGCCGCTCGACGCAGACCGGCATTGTGTTGGCGGCGTCGCCTTATTTCCTGGCGCATCCGGCGGCCGCCGCGGCGCGGGCGGTTGCCGCGAGCGACAGGGTCCGCTTCGGCATGATCGGTATCGGTATGCGAGGCTCCGGCGTCTTGGATGCCTGTGTGCGGCTCCCTGGCGTCGAGTGTGCAGCCGCCTGTGACCTCTATGACGATCGCCACACGCTCGCCAACGAGATCATCGGCGGCGCGACGGGCAAGACAGTGCCCACGACGCGCCGATACCAGGATCTGCTCGCCAACAAGGAGATCGACTGCCTGGTTGCGGCCGTTCCGGACCACTGGCATGAGAAAATCGTCGTCGACGCCTGCAACGCCGGTAAGGACATCTATTGCGAGAAGCCGATGACACACCAGGTCGAAGAGGGCTTCAGGATCATCGAGGCGGCGCGGAAGAACAATCGCATCGTCCAGATCGGCAGCCAGCGCCGCAGCTCGATCACTTTCGCGAAGGCGAGGGAGCTCATGCGGCAGGGCGCCATCGGCGACGTCCACCATGTCGAGGCAATTCTCGGCCGAAACTCGCCGTGCGGCGCATGGGTGTATACGCCGCCGTCACATCTGTCACCGCAGAACCTCGACTGGGAAACCTGGCTGGGCGATGCGCCCAGACGGCCCTTTGATCCGATTCGTTTCGCACGCTGGCGCGCCTTCAAGGACTACGGCGAAGGCATTCCGGGTGACCTGTTCGTCCATTCGCTCACCGGCATTCACCATGTCATGGGCCTGGATGCGCCTCCGGAGCGGGCCCAAAGTACGGGTGGACTCTTCCATTGGAAGGACGGGCGCGAATTCCCCGATGTGATGACGACGCTCTACGATTATCCAAACCTGTGCGTAGCGGTTTTGATGACGCAATGCACCGACCAACAGGAGGTCACCCGCTTCCTCGGCACCCGGGGAATCATCGAGATCCAGGACGAGGGCGAGCAGATGACAGTGACCCGGCAGGATGGTGAGGACGATGCGCCCTGCTATTACGATACCGGCTATCCGCAGAAGATGCAGGCCGACTACGAGGAAACGTGGCATGCGAAGAACGATCCGAAGCCGGGCGCGGCCAAGCCGATCGAGGACGCCGAAACGTATACGTTCCCGCCCAACTACGACCCTGTTCACGATCATTTGTGGAATTTCTTCCAGTCAGTGAAGACGCGGCAGCCTTCTGTGGAGGATGCGGTCTTCGGCAACAACACGTCAATTGCGTGCCATATGGCCAACTATTCCTACTTTCACAGGAGCGCTGCGGTCTGGCGCGCCGACCGCGGACGGATAACGGCGTAGCGTGGCGGTGGTCGCCTATGGTCGGTGGCCAGGTTCACGGCAGTTGAATCATTCTCATTAACCTGCCTGCATTGGGGTTCTCCGATTGCCTGGTCGTCGAGATTGCGCGCAAGGCCGGTCATGTGCCGCTCGGAACATTCGACCGAAGTCTCGCAAAGCCCACGGGCGCGACGCTACTGTAGGGTAATGACCGTTGCTCTGAACTTTCAGCGCGCGCTCCCCGCGGTCCGCGAGCGGATCAAATCGGTGACGTAGATGAGTTCCCAGGTTTTGCCGCCATCTTGCGACATGGATTCCTCGAAGTGGGCTGTGATCCGCGAGCCGCTGCCGAGTTTCGTCCATCTGTAGCGGTCAATGGTCGGCTTGCCGTGAACCATGAGGCGCTCATCGAATACCCCCACATTGCCTTGCCACCTGCCGACATTGGGCATCCCGGCATCGCCGCGCGAATTCACGTTGTCGATCCAGTATAACCTCCAAAGATCCGTCGCCGGGTCATAGAGTCGAAGAGTCATCCCGACGAAGCCCTTCCGCGGGTAGCCCGATCGATCGAAATCCTCATTCCCGAGGGCGCCGGGCAGAGGGCGTGCCTCGTCGGTCGAATCGAACTTCACCCAATCGTGCGAGCCCACGAGAATGTGTTTGAGCCGGCGGTTGTGCATGAACCAACTGCCATAGAGAAAATCGAAGTCGTGCGAGCCGTCCCGGACCTGCGGAGTGGCCGCGAGCCCGCTTGCGAACGGATAGATACCGGCAATGAGTGTAGCGGCCACGCCGGCGAGCGCCGGGAGCCCGAGTCTGCTGCGCATGGTTTCATGCCTCTCAGTTGGTGCGCGTCTGAACAGCCATGCCAGGCCGAGGTCTCGCGGCCGGCGCGACGGAAAGACTACGCTTGTAAACGATGATGTCAAGTCTGCGCCGCGGCTCGATGGGCGAAAGTCTTGGCCCCCGGTGTATCGTTGCCATAGGGCACTCCGAGGTGACAAGCTATGCCGCTGAAAGACGTGAGCGGCGCTCCATTGGAATTAAACAGAAAAATAAGCGTGGCCCCGATGATGGACTGGACCGACGATGTCAAGAACTGTCCATAATTCAACCGCTTAGCGCCTCTCGAAATGACTCGTAGCCTTTACGTCGCCTCTGCGGCGAAAGGGGAGTGTGCTGCAGGACACAGCAGCGCTCCATGCTCGAATGGTTGCCGCCTTAGAAGCAGGCGACGTGCATCCTTGACCATCCGTACAACAAATGCGATCATTTGTACAACAATGGTAGAGGTAGAGCTATGAAGTCTTCCGAACCCGCCGATCAGCGCAAGAGGGCGCTGGCAGAGATGCGAAATCGAGCGGCGTTGGATTCTGCACGTGCGGCCGGACTGCTCGGCGGGGCTAGGAGCGCCAGAGTTGCCGGTCGAGTGCCTGCGGAACTCGTGGCAGCCGCCAAGGAGCGCGCGGGACTCACATCAGATACCGATCTCATAGAGGTTGCGCTGGCGAGATTGGCTATGGAGGACGATTTCGGCGCAAAGCTCGTGCGTGACAAGGGAACGTTGCCTCGAGATCTCGACGTTGAGTTTTGATCTCGATTCTACCCTGCGGTGGTTAAAGCCGAGCAGGGCGAAGCGGCCGCTCCGACGCAGAGCGGACGACAAGCTGACTTGGATCGAAACGGTACCGACTACCGGCGGTCCAGTGCTGCTCGACACCACGGTTTACATCGACACCCTTCAGGGGCAATCGCCTGAATCGCTGGATGCTTTGGTCAGCGTGCGAACGTGTAATCACTCTGCCGTTTGCGTCTCCGAGCTTACGCACGCCTTCGGTCGGCTGAACCCGGATGATTCGCGAACTAAAAAATCTCTGGCGGTAATCCGTAGAACCGTTCGAAACATTCCCGCCCATCGGCTCACGGCACCAGACGTAGCGACGTGGGGTGAAGCCGGAGTCTTGGGCGGGCTGCTCTTTCGGATTGGCGGCTATGCCGCGGGAGCGGAGCGCAAGTGTCTCAATGACGCGCTTCTCTATTTACAGGGGCGCAAGAATGGCTGGCCGATAGTGACACGTAACGTAACTGACTTCGACTTGCTCAATCAACTCGTGCCTGATGGACGTCTCCTGCTCTATCGACGAGTGGAAAATTGAAGTGGCGCTTTTTGCGGGCGAGAGTTCAGGCCACTGCTTATGGACAGCGCGGTGCCTTTCAGTCACTCCCGCACACCGAGTTCACCGATCCCTGGGATGATTGCCCGAACCCAGACGCTGCGGGGGGTGCTGTAGTCGTTGAGCTTGGACGTCATCGCTGTGCGAGAATTTTAAATGAATTTGCTGTTTTATCTCACCGGTGTTGCGCTATTGGCGTACCTAGCTGTCTGTTGGTGTAGATGGTGGCCAGGAAGCGCCTGATTCTGGGGATGGGACGCAGAATCTCCTATGACCTGGTTTAATGAGAAATCTCTCAAGGTCAAATCTGCGGATTGGTGAAGGCGGTGCGAGACGACCTGTGGCACCGGCGCTGTGGGGGGGGGAAGCGTAGACGGTTAGGCTACGAGATTTTTGCGGCACAGCGAATCTGCCTCGCAAGCTCCCAAGCACGAGACAGGAGCGCTCGAAGTCTCTCATTAGCCTGAGCCGTCTCCTGTTCTGTCAGGCGATGACCATTGAGCGGATGCAGAACAAGGTCGTTGATGCTTCCCATGCCGCCGAACGCTTGGAGAAAGTGCTCTATCCCCTCGAAGTCACTCGCCCTTAGTCGAGCGGCATCCCTCTCAAGCCAAGATACCCACTGCTTATCATCACAAGATCGCAATAGTGTTATAGCTGATTCTATCAAGGCAATGAGTTCCGCGGTTTTTGGTCCAACTGACGTCATGACTAGGCTCGGTACGTTGGGGTTGCCGGGCTCCGCTGCCGCTTGATTACACGACTCCCTTGCGCTCCTCGTATTCTTTGAATCGATTGGGGAATACGATGTCCTGAATGTCTTGCAGCAAATGCGCGCCTTTCTTCTTGTCGCCCTGCTGATAGGCCGTCAACGAGTCCTTCATCAACTGCCTCAGATGCGCCAGCACCGCTGGATCTGTGATCTTCTCCTCCACGAAGTGGAGCCCACCTTCTAACTCCTGAAACTTCAGAAGAAGATTCTTCTTCTGGTCGCTTCCAAACGATCCGCGCTGTGGAAAATGATCGGGCGCAGCAAGGACCAAAAACCCAAGTGCGTCGTTGAACTCAGAGAGCCGCCTAATCTTCGCCACGGATCCACCCTTTGCCTTGTACCAGGTACTCTCCCGGGGAAACGACAATACCATACTGACATGTCGGGCCACTCAGCCTCGTGCTACAAATAATGTGAGACGAAAAAGACGAAGGCCCGGGTTCGTTTGATTGGCGTCAGACCCCGGGCCCTCGGTGCGCAGCGCCTTCGGAGGCAGCTTTGCAGAACCTTTATGCCTCGCCTCCCGGGCGCTGTCCAGTGCCTTCGGGGGGAACGGCGTGGGGCTGCTCGAGGAGCCGACCTACCGGCTCTATTACTGCCGCCGCTGCGGGATGCAGGTGCAAATCTGCCCGCGGTGCGACCACGGCAATATCTACTGCGGCGGCGAGTGCTCTCGGCTGGCACGCCGTGAGTGCATGCGCCGCGCCGGCGTTCGCTACCAACGCACGCTCCGTGGGGCCCGCCGCCATGCCGAGCGGCAACGCCGCTATCGTCAGCGCCAGTACGAAGTGACGCATCAGGGATGTGCAAGCCTCACCGGAGGCCGCAGGGTATCGATCGGCCCTGTGATAGCGAGCGAGTTGATAGATGTCCTGTCCGGAGCTGATTGCAACAAGCCGCAGGGCAGTTGCGCGTTCTGCGGAGCGGCGCTGCCGCCCTTCGCCCGGCTGCATCCGTGGAGGTGGAGCGGATGAGTACCGCAGTGTTGCTCCGGAGAGGCGGAAGCGATGATCTCGCGCGAGCTCGAGGCGGAGATCCTGCGGCTGTATCACGCCGAACACTGGCCGATCGGCACACTCGCTCGGCAGCTGCACGTGCACCACGCGACTGTGCGCCGTGTACTGACGCAGGCCGGTATCCCGGCGACTCAGCAGTCCGTGCGCCGCTCGATGGCCGATCCCTTCGTGCCCTTCATCCAGGAGATCCTCGCGCGCTATCCGACGCTGCGGGCCAGTCGCCTGTATCACATGGTGCGCGAGCGCGGGTATCCGGGTCAACCAGATCACTTCCGCGCCATCGTTGCCCGATACCGTCCTCGGCCAGCGGTCGAGGCGTATTTGCGGTTGCGCACGTTGCAGGGCGAACAGGGGCAAGTCGACTGGGCGCACTTCGGCAAGCTCGCCATCGGCAAGGCGCTGCGGCCGCTGATGGCCTTCGTGATGGTGCTCTCCTACTCCAGGCACTTGTTCCTGCGCTTCTATCTCGGAGCGGCGATGAGCGCCTTCCTCGATGGACACGTGCGCGCCTTCAGCTTCTTCCAGGGTGTCCCTCGTACCTTGCTCTATGACAACATGCGCTCGGCTGTGCTCGAGCGCGTGCATCTTCAACGCGCTCCGGATGCGATCCGCTTCCATCCGACGCTCCTGGAGCTCTCGGCCTGGTATCGGTTCGCACCACATCCAGTGGCCGTGGCGCGCGGCAACGAGAAGGGGCGCGTGGAGCGGGCGATCCGCTTCGTTCGCGAGCGCTTCTTCGCCGCCCGTCGCTTCACCGATCTGGCTGATCTCAACGCTCAGGCGCTCGCCTGGTGTAGCAGCGAGGCGGCGGATCGACCCTGTCCGGAGGACCGCAGCCGCAGCGTCCGTGAGTGCTTCCAGTCTTCGAGCGCCACCTCCCGGCTTTTTGCCCATTTTTCCGCCGCGGCTCGGTGGGTGAATGTCTTAGCCTCGCGATAAACGACCTGCTTACCTTTTCGGATCCGAACATTAGCCGTGTACCGGGTCACCCCGGACCCGTACTTTCGAACCAAGATGTGCGCCATGTGCGTTACTCTCAGAGGCTACGGTAAATTGTCGTAGCCTTTACGTAGCCTCCGCAAGCGATAAATTCGACGGAATGCGCAGAAATCCCGCAGAAATACCGATGACGGAAAACGCTGGAAAAATAGGGCTTTCCTCAGGAAAACAAGGCACTTGGTTGGATCGGAGGCTGTCAGTCGCTCCAATGATGGACTGGACCGACCGCCACTGCCGCTACTTCCTGCGCGGCTTCTCGCCGACGGCTGCTCCTCTACACCGAGATGATCACCGCGGCGGCGATCGTGCGCGGCGATCGCGCGCGGCTGCTCGCTTTCGATCCGGAGGAGCACCCGCTGGCGCTGCAGCTCGGCGGCAGCGAGCCGCGGGAGCTTGCGGCCGCGGCGCGTGCCGGGGAGGAGGCCGGCTACGACGAGATCAACCTGAACTGCGGCTGTCCGAGCGACCGCGTCGCGAGCGGGGCGTTCGGCGCCTGTCTGATGCGGGAGCCGGCGCGGGTCGCGGATTGCGTGGCGGCGATGCGTGCGGTGGTCGCATTCCGGTGACGGTGAAGATGCGCATCGGCGTCGTCAGCGGGACGCCGCGATGAAGTGCGCGCGGCGCTTGCGGGGTTCGACGAGGCGGCCTTCGAGGCTCTCCACGGATTCGTGACTCAGGTGCGGGACGCGGGTTGTGAGGTCGCCATCGTGCACGCGCGCAAGGCCGTGCTGGGAGGGCTGTCGCCGAAGGACAACCGCGAGATCCCGCCGCTGCGCTACGACGTCGTGCGGCGATTGAAGCAGCACTTCCCTGCATCTGCCGATGATCGTCAACGGCGGCTTGCGCACCGCTGCGAGTGCGCTCGAGGCGCTCGGCTGGTGCGACGGGGTGATGCTCGGTCGCGAGGCCTATCACCGGCCCTTCGTGCTCGCCGAGCTGCAGCATGCGCTGGGGGCGCGGAGCGCTTCGAGCCGCCGAGCCGCGAGGCGCTGCTCGAGCGCATGGCCAGCTACGCGCAGCGGGAGCTCGCGCGGGGCGATCGCCTGTCGGCGATCACGCGCCACATGCTGGGGCTCTATGCGGGCGAGCCCGGGGCCCGCGATTACCGCCGCCGCCTCAGCGAAGGCGCGCGGGCCGCGGGGGCGGGGCCGGACCTGCTGCGTGAAGCGGCCGCGGTCGCACGGGAGCGCGGCGGGCGCAGGCTCTGGCGGGCCCCGCGGGTGGCAGCTCCAGCTGACCCGTAGCAGATCGGGGCCTCTCTGGTATTATCCCGGCCAACGTCGTCGCCTTGCCGTCCGGGGGGCAAGGGTGGCGGGGCCAGCTGCACACTCTACATGGGCAAAGATATCGAACTCGCCATCCTGTTTGCCGACGTTGTCGGCTCGACCCGGCTCTACGAGCTCATGGGTGATCTGCGCGCGCGCGACATGGTGGCGATCTGCATCGAGGTCATGCGCAGCGCCACCGAACAGCGCCACGGCACGGTCATCAAGACCATGGGCGATGAGGTCATGGCGACCTTCCCGACCGCGGACGAGGCGCTGAACGCCGCGGCGCAGATGCAGCAGCAGATCTCCACTCACGCCCAGCTCAAGGTGGACGGCCAGCCGGTCGCGATCCGCATCGGCTGCCACTTCGGCTCGGTGGTGCTCGAGAGCCGCGATGTGTTCGGCGTCGACGGTGCACACCGCCAACCGCATGACCAGCCAGGCCAAGGCCGGGCAGATCATCACCACCGCGGCGACCGTCGAGCAGCTCGTCGCCGGAGTGGCGCGCCAACTGCACGACAGATCGACACGGCGCCCATCAAGGGGCAGGGGAGCGAGGTCGCGCTCTACGAAGTGCTCTGGCAGACCGAGGACGTCACCAGCATGGTGCCGGCGATCGCCCTCAAGGGCGCGTCAGGCCGCGGCCGCGGCTGCGGCTGCGCTGGCACGACCAGGAAGTAGTCGTCGACGAGCGCCGGCCCAGCGTCACCATCGGCCGCGCCGAGGACAACGATCTCGTCGTGAAGGGCAATCTCATCTCGCGCCTGCATGCGCGCATCGAGCTCAGCCGCAACAAGCTTCGTGCTGATCGATCAGAGCACCAACGGCACCTTCGTGCAGACCGCATGGCGGCGAGGAATCCTTCGTGCGCCGCGACAGCCTGCAGATCAAGGGCGAGGGCATGATCGGCCTCGGCCGCCTGCCGGAGCCGGACTCCGCCGCAGACGATCCGCTTCACCTGCGAGGACAGCTGCTAACGCGAGCCGGCTTTCGGCAGCTGCGAGCTCGAGCGAGCAGCTCCGGCGGCAGCCGCGAGCCGTATCTCTCGAGGTAGGTGCGCATGTCCGCGATCTCCTTGCGCCAGAGCGCCGGATCCACCGAGAGCAGCGCGCGCAGGGCATCCTCGCGCGATGCGCAAGCCCTGCAGTGTTCAGGTCCTCGGCGCGCGGCAGCAGCCCGATCGCCGTCTCCACTGCGCCAGCCTTGCCGCTGCAGCGATCGAGCATCCACGCGAGCACGCGCAGGTTCTCGCCGATAGCCCGGCCAGAGGAACTTGCCGTGCGGCATCGCGCCGGAACCAGTTGACGTGAAAGATCCTCGGCGGCCGCGCCAGCTTCGCGCCGACCGCGAGCCAGTGCCGCCAGTAGTCGCCGAAGTTGTAGCCGCAGAATGGCTGCATCGCCATCGGGTCGCGGCGCACCACGCCGACCTGGCCTACGGCCGCCGCGGTCGTCTCCGAAGCGACCGAGGCGCCAACGAGCACGCCGTGCTGCCAGTTGCGCGCCTCGTACACGAGCGGCGCGACCTCGCGGCGCCGGCCGCCGAAGACGAGCGCCGAGATCGGCACGCCGCGCGCATCCTCGGCGTGCGGCGAATAGCTCGGATTGCGCTTGGCGGCGACGGTGAAGCGCGAGTTGGGATGCGCCGCGGGTCCCTTGCGTGGGATCGTACGGGCGGCCCTGCCAGTCGGTGACCGGCATACCGCTCGGCAGGCCCTCCCACCAGGGCTGGTTGTCCGCAGTCAGCGCGACGTTGGTGAAGAGCGTGTCGCGCCGGATCATCTCGTAGGCGTTGCGGTTGGTTTCGCGATTGGTGCCGGGCACGACGCCGAAGTAGCCGGCCTCGGGATTGATGGCCCAGAGCCGCCCGTCCGCGCCCGGATGCAGCCAGGCGATGTCATCGCCGACGGTGAACACCTTCCAGCCCGGCAGCGAGTCCGGCGGGATCAGCATGGCGAGATTGGTCTTGCCGCAGGCGGAGGGGAAAGCGCAGGCGACGTAGTGCGTCTCGCCCTGCGGGCTCTCGAGGCCGACGATGAGCATGTGCTCGGCCAGCCAGCCTTCGGTGCGCGCCTGCCAGCTGGCGATGCGCAGCGCATGGCACTTCTTGCCGAGCAGCGCATTGCCGCCGTAACCGGAGCCGAAGCTCTCGATCGCCAGTTCCTCGGGGAAATGCATGATGAAGCGCCGGTTCGGATCGAGCTCCCCGGTCGAGTGCAGGCCGCGGACGAAGTTGCCGTCGCGCGCGATCCGCTCCAGGGCCGCGCGTCCCGCGCGCGTCATGATCATCATGTTGAGGACGACGTAGGCGCTGTCGGTGATCTCGACTCCGCAGCGCGAGAGCGGCGAGTCGAGGGGCCCATGCAATAGGGCATGACGTACAGCGTGCGCCCGCGCATGCAGCCGGAGAACAGCTCGCGCATCTTGGCATGCGCCTCCTTCGGGTCCATCCAGTGGTTGTTGGGACCGGCGTCGTCCCTGGAGTTGGTGCAGATATAGGTCAGATGCTCGACGCGCGCCACGTCGCTTCGGGTCCGAGCGGGAGAGATGGCAGCCCGGGAAGTGCTCCGGGTTGAGCTTCAGCAGCTCGCCCTCGCGGATCAGCTTCGAGGTCAGCTCGCTTGGTTCCGCATCGGTCCCCTCGCACCAGTGCACCCCGGCCGGCTGGGTGAGGGCTCGAACCGACTCCACCCAGTCCGTGACCGCGCGGGAGAGTTGGGACATCGGAATCGGCAGGGGTACAGCAGTGGCCATCCTCGGTTCCTCTTGTCGTGTGCGGCCCGGCCTTCACCGAGGCCGTTCACCGCACGTGGGGGACCTTCGGCTCCTGCCGTGTCCCGGTGAGCGTGCCAGTATAGCCGCGCCTCCCGCCAGCCCTCATAAAGTACGATAAAACCTTCTCTTTTGTTCCATAATCGCACACCGCGGAATTCACGGGAAATCAATCACCTGGCTGCGCCGTGGCGCTGCCTTGCATCGCAGTATGTTGGAGCTCGAGGACATCTTCGGGGAGGGAGGGCCACTGCAGCGCGCGCTGCCGGGCTTCAACGTTCGCCGTCAGCAACTGCACATGGCCGAGCGGGTTGCCGCCGCCCTGGCCCGGCGCGAGATCCTGACTGTGGAGGCGGGCACCGGCACCGGCAAGACTTTCGCATATCTCGTACCCGCGCTGCTCTCGGGCGCACGCGTGTTGATCTCTACCGGTACCCGGACGCTGCAGGACCAGCTCTACGCCAAGGACCTGCCGCTCGTCGGCGCGGCTCTCGGCCGCCCGGCGAGGGTCGCCCTGTTGAAGGGCCGCGGCAACTATCTCTGCCGCCAGCGTCTGGAGCAGGCGGCGGGGCAGGGGCGCGGACGACGATGCTTGGGCGCATCGCCGCGTTGGTCGCAGACCACGCGCAGCGGCGATCTGGCGGAGGTCGTCGGGCTCGCGGACTCGCATCCCGTATGGGCACAGGTCACCTCGACGCGCGACAACTGTCTCGGCACGCGCTGCCCACACCTCGCCGCTTGTCACGTCGCGCTCGCCAGGCGCCAGGCGCTCGATGCCGACATCGTCATCGTCAACCATCACCTGTTGCTGGCCGATCTGGCGCTCAAGGAGGACGGCTTCGGCGATCTGCTGGGCGCGGCCGATGCCATCATCCTCGATGAGGCGCACCAGATTCCCGATCTCGCGGCGCAGTTCTTCGGCGCCCACGTGAGCAGCCGCCGCATCGAGAGTTTGCTGGATGATGTTCAGGCGGAGTTGGCCAAGGGCGTGCGGCTTCACGGCTGAAGCACGCTCGCATGCGGCAGCAGCCGTGCGAGTTGTCCAATCCCGTGTCGCGGAGCTCTGCGGCGCGGCCGCGGGCGGCCTGGGCCGCATCGCATGGACTGAGGCGAATTCAGCCGTGGCCGCGGCTGTGGCGGACCTGGGCCAGGCGGTTGCCGCGCTTGCGCAAGCGCTGCGCGCGGCTGGCGAAGAGACCGTGGTGCGCGCGCTCAGCGAGCGGGCGGCCGATCTCGCGGCAAGCCTCGAGCGCATCGCCGCGATAGGTGAGATCGAGGGAGCGCGCTCGCTCGAGATGACGCTCCCAGAACCGCTTTGCCCTGAGTCTCCTGCCGTTTGACATCGCGGCTCGCTTCCTGGCGCTCATCGAGGCGCACCCCTGTTCCTGGGTGTTCACCTCCGCCACCCTGTCGCTCGGTGAGGACTTCAGCTCCTTTCACCGGCCGGCTGGGGCTGGATGGCAGCGCCACGCTCAAGATCGACAGCCCCTTCGATTATCCGCGCCAGAGTCTCCTTTATCTTCCGCCGCACATGCCGCTTCCCACCGCGCCGCAGTTCCTGCCGGCGGTGATGGAGGTCGCGCTGGAGCTCATCGATGCCTCGCAGCGGCGGGGCCTTCGTCCTCTTCACCAGTCACCGCGCGCTCGCCGGGGCGGCCGCGCTCTGGCGTGCGCGCAACATTCGCGGACCGCGAGCTATCGCTTGCTGGTACAGGGCGAGGCGCCGCGCGAGCGCCTGCTCAGGGACTTTCGCGCGGACGGCAACGCCGTGCTGCTCGGTACGACGAGCTTCTGGGAGGGCGTGGACGTCAAGGGTAGCGCGCTGCGGCTCGTCATCATCGAGAAGCTGCCGTTTGCCTCCCCCGACGACCCGCTGGTTCGGGCGCGCGTCGAGCACCTCGAGGCGACAGGACGGCAAGCGCGTTTCGCGAGTACCAGCTTCCCGAGGCTGCGCTGGCCCTGAAGCAGGGCGTCGGCCGTCTGATCCGCAGCGAGGAGGACTTCGGCGCGGTCGTGATCTGCGATCCGCGCCTGATCGGACGCAGCTACGGCAAGGTGTTTCTCGCGGCGCTGCCGCCGATGACCGTTACGCGCGACAGGCAGGATGCGCATCGATTTTCTGCGCCGCCATGCGCCGCCGGCGGCCCCGCCGTACCGGGCTCTCGCGCCGTGAGGCTGCTGGCGCTCGACACCGCGACGGAGTGCTGCTCGGCGGCTCTGCTCATCGACGGCCGGCTGCTCACCCGCGAGACCGAGCTCGCGCGCGGCCATGCCGAGCGCATCCTGCCGATGATCGATGAGCTGCTCGGCGAGGCGTGGGATCGCCTTGCGGGAGCTCGATGCCATCGCGTTCGGCCGCGGTCCCGGCTGCCTTCACCGGCGTGCGGCTCGCCGCCAGCGTCACCCAGGGGCTCGCCTTCGGCGCGCGGCCTCGGCGTCGTCGCCGGTCTCGGACCTGCGCGCGCGTCGCCCAGCGGATCTTCGATGAGGACGCCGCTGTGACACGCGCGCTCGTGTGCAACGATGCGCGCATGCAGGAGGTGTACTGGGGGTGCTTCGAGCGCGGGAGCGACGGGCTCGCGCTTGCCCGGAGTCCGGAGCGCGTGGGTCGGCCGCGAAGTGTCGAGCTGCCGCCGGCACTGGACGGAGGCGGCGGGCGCTCGGGCGCGGATTTGCCGCCTACCCTGAGCTGAGGGCGCTGGCCGGCGTTGCCGTGCGAGGGGACTGGGACCGGCTCCTGCCTCGGGCCGCCGAGATGGCCCGGCTTGCCGTTCCGGACCTCACGGCCGGCCGGTTGCTCGCCCCGGAGGCCGCCGTTCCGGTCTATCTTGCGCGATGATGTCGCGCGGCCGCCAGCCGTCAACATATGCCCGAGTGCCTGTCATGAATCTGCAACATTCTCCCTCTGTAATACTCGCGCTGCGGAGAAGTGCCTACCGAATGCACGGAAAACACATTCTGATCGTCGAGGACGAGCGGCCGATCCGCGAGATGATCGCTTTCGGCCTGAAGCGCGCCGGCTTCGAGGTGCGCGAGGCGGAGGACTGCCGCGACCGCCCGCGCGGCCCTGGCCGACCGCCTTCCGGACCTGATGCTGGTCGACTGGATGCTGCCCGACATGAGCGGCCTGGAGCTCACCCGCGCGCTGAAGCGGGACCGCGAGACCCGCGAGCTGCCGATCATCATGCTGACCGCGCGGGCCGAGGAGGGTGACAAGGTCGCCGGCCTGGAGGGCGGGGCGGATGACTACGTCACCAAGCCCTTCTCGCCGCGGGAGCTGCTGGCGCGGATCAACGCGGTGCTGCGCCGGGCCGGCACCGTCGGCCTCGATCAGGTGATCGAGTTCGAAGGGCTCGAGCTGGACCAGCAGGGGCCAGCGGATCACCGTCGATGACGAGCGTGCTGCCGCTCGCGCCGCACCGAGTACCGCATGCTCGAGTTCTTCATGACCCACCCGGAGCGGGTCTTACAGCCGCGAGCAGCTCTCGCGCGGCTCTGGGGCAGCGACATCTAGCGTCGAGGACCGCACGATCGATGTGCTCATCCGCAGGCTCCGCAAGGCGCTCGAGCAGTTCGGTCTGGATCGCTTATTCAGACCGTGCGCAGCGCGGGTTACCGTTTCTCCACACGAAGGCGCAGTGAGGCACCGCTGCAACCGGCAACTCAGGCATGGTGGTTTGCGGCCGGGCGATTGCTGGCGACGGTCAGCGCCGGGCTCATCGTGGGCGCGCTGCTCGGCAGCATCTGGGGCGGTCTCGCCTGCGCGCTTGGCGTCCACCTCGCCTGGCAGCTCGTCGTGCTGTTCAGGGTGGAATGGTGGCTGCGGCACCGCAGCTTTCAGCGACCCTCCCGATGTCGGCGGCGTATGGGGCGAGATCATCTCGCAGATCGTGCGGCTGCACCGCCGCAAGCGCTTCCACAAGCAGCGCTTCGTGCAGCTCATGCGCCAGCTGCAGCGCTCGACCGCGGCGTTGCCCAACGGCGTGGTCATCCTCAACCCGCAGCGCGAGATCGTCTGGTTCAACCGCATGGCCGGCAGGCTTCTGGATCTGCGGCGCACGGCCGACCTCGGCCTGCGCATCGAGAACCTGCTGCGCGAGCCGGAATTCGCGCGCTACCTCGCAGCTGCAGGACTACGTCAATCCGGTGACCATTCGCCGGGCGAACCGCGAGGACTGTTACCTTTCGCTGCAGGTCGTGCCCTACGGTGACGGCCAGCAGCTGCTGCTCGCGGCCGATGTGTCGCGGCAGATGCGCCTCGAGGCCGTGCGCCGGGATTTCGTCGCCAACGCCTCGCACGAGCTGCGCTCGCCTCTCACCGTGATCTCCGGCTACCTCGAGACGCTCAGTCAGGATCCGGCACTCGACCGGGATCTCGCGGGACCGGTGGCGGAGATGCGCCGCCAGGCCGAGCGCATGACGGCCATCATCGAGGACCTGCTCGAGCTGTCGCGCCTGGAGCAGACGGGGGAGCCCGTCGGCGGCGAGCCGATCGACGTGCCGGCGCTGCTCGCGCTGCTGCGCAAGGATGTGCTCGCGCGTCCCGTGCATCCGCGGGAGGTGCGGGTGCGCATCGAATCCGACGCCGTGCTGATCGGCGAGGAGTCCGAGATCCACTCCGCGTTCTCCAACCTGGTCGACAACGCTGCCAAGTACACTCCCGCGGACGGGTCCATCGAGATGCGCTGGTGGGTCGACGAGGACGGCGGCCACTTCTCCGTCACCGACACCGGTATCGGCATACCCTCCGAGCACATCCCGCGGCTCACCGAGCGCTTCTACCGCGTGGACCAGGGCCGCTCGCGCGCAACGGGCGGCTCGGGTCTCGGCCTCGCGATCGTCAAGCACGTCCTGCAGCGACATGGCGCGGAGCTGGAGGTGCGCAGCACGATCGGCAAGGGCAGCACTTTCTCGTGCCATTTCCCGCCGCAGCGCGTACACGCCGCTCGCGCTGCAACCGCCGTGTAAAAGTGATGCACGCGCACGTCTGACTGCCGGCGTTTCAGCTATCATCCGCACCCGAGCCGGAGAACGACCCTGATGGAAACCGCCGACCTCAGCCACCACATCTCCCGTCGCTTCAACGAAGACCTCGAGCGCGTGCGCAGCAAAGTGCTCGCCATGGGCGGCTTCGTCGAGCAGCAGCTGCAGAAGGCCATCACGGCGCTCGTCGAGGGCGACAGCTCCCTCGGCGAGTCGGTGGCGCTCGACGACTACCAGGTCAACAACATGGAGGTCTCGATCGACGAGGAGTGCAGCCGCATCCTCGCGACGCGCGCGCCGGCGGCCGGCGACCTGCGCGTGATCGTCGCCATCATCAAGACCATCACCGACCTCGAGCGCATCGGCGACGAGGGCGAGAAGATCGGCTACATCGCCTCGCGGCTGGCGACCATGGAGCGTCCCGCCGACAAGTACCGCGAGATCAAGCATCTCGGCCGCATGGTCTCGGAGATGGTGCACGACGCCCTCGACGCCTTCGCGCGCATGGATGCGGAGTCGGCGCTGCGCGTCGCGCGCCAGGACCGGCTGGTCGACGAGGAGTACGAGGCCATCCAGCGCCAGAGCATCACCTTCATGATGGAGGACCCGCGCACCATCCGCCGCGCGCTGGACGTCATGTGGGTGGTGCGCGCGCTCGAGCGCATCGGCGATCACGCCAAGAACATCAGCGAGTACGTCATCTACATGGTGCACGGCAAGGACGTCCGCCACACCTCGCTGGATGACGTCGAGCGCGAGCTGCGGGAGCGGGCGGCTCCCGGCGGCGAGCCGCGGCCGACGGCCACGCCCATGAGCGGAGCGCCGCTGACCGGGAGCCGGTCCGCAAGCGCGTTCCCCCGCCGGCCCATCAACTTCGCCGGCTTCCTGCTCTGCGCCGCGCTGCTCGGCTACGCCTTGTACGCGCAGTTCAAGCTCGGACTCGAGCCCTGTCCGCTGTGCATCTTCCAGCGCATCGGCATCGTCGCGCTTGGCGTGGTGTTCCTGATCGCGGCGCTGCATGACCCGCGCGGCTGGGGCGCGCGCGTCTACGCCGCCCTGCATCGCGATCGCCGCGCTCGCCACCGTGGCGGTCGCGGCCCGCCACCTCTACATCCAGCACCTGCCGCCGGGCGCCATTCCGTCCTGCGGCGCGCCGCTCTCGATGATGCTGAAGTTCATGCCGCTGACCGCGGTGATCCGCAAGGTGCTCACCGGCAGCGGCGAGTGCGGCGTGGTCAACTGGACGTTCCTCGGGCTGGCGATGCCGGCCTGGGTGCTGATCTGGGCGGTCTGTCCTCGGCGCCGCGGGCGCGGTCGCGCAACCTCAGGCGCGCCTGAGCCCGCAAGCTGCTAGGTAAGCAGGTTTCGCAGCACGTTGAAGTACATGCGGTGCAGCGCGTCGATGTCCGCGACCCGCACGCACTCGTTCACCTTGTGGATTGATGCGTTGACGACGCCGAGCTCCACCACCTGCGCGCCGAGCGGCGCGATGAAGCGCCCGTCCGAAGTGCCGCCGCCCGTCGATAGCTTCGGTGCGCGTCCGGTCACTTCCTCGCACCGCCGCCCGCACCGCCGTCCGACAGCTTTCCTGGCGGCGTATAGAACGGCTCTCCGGATACGTACCACTCGAGCGTGTAGCGCACCCCGTGCCTGCGCAGGATGCCCTCGACCGTCTCCTTGAGTCCTTCGAGCGTCTGCACCGGCGAGTAGCGCAGGTTGAAGCGCGCCTTGAGCTCGCCGGGAATGACGTTCGGTGCGCCGGTGCCGGCGTTGAGGTTCGAGACCTGGAAGCTCGTCGGCTGGAAGTGCTCCGTTCCCTGGTCCCAGACGCGGCTGGTGAGCTCGGCGAGAGCCGGCGCGAGGGTGTGGACCGGATTCTCCGCGAGCTGCGGGTAGGCGACGTGGCCCTGCACGCCGTGCACCGTGAGCCGGCCGCTGAAGTGAGCCGCGCCGGCCGATCTTGATGGTGTCGCCGATCGCTACCTCGCTCGAGGGCTCGCCCACCAGGCACCAGTCGATGCGCTCGCCGCGCCGCGCAGAGCCTCGACGACGCGCTTGGTGCCGTCGACCGAGGGGCCTTCCTCGTCGCTGGTGATGAGGAAGGCGATGCGGCCGCGGTGCGCCGGGTGGGCGGCGACGAATTCCTCGGTGGCCGTGACCATCGCGGCGAGGCCGCTCTTCATGTCGGCCGCGCCGCGGCCGTAGAGCAGCCCGTCGCGGACCGTCGGTACGAAGGGATCGCTGCGCCACTCTTCCAGCGGGCCCGTCGGCACCACGTCGGTGTGCCCGGCAAAGCAGAACACCGGACCCGCGTCGCTGCCGTGCCGCGCCCAGAAATTCTCCACGTTGCCGAAGCGCAGCGGCTCGACTTCGAAGCCGAGCTGCCTGCAGGCGCCGCGTCATCACCTCCTGGCAGCCCTCGTCGGCGGGCGTCACGGAGCGGCGGGCCATCAGGTCACGGGTGAGCTCGAGGGTGGCGGACATGTCTCCATCCGGGTGCGCCGGGCATTCGGTGCGCGTTTATAAAGCGCGCGGCCGGGAGCATCAAGGCTTTTCGTCGCCGGAGCACTGCTGGCCGTCACGCGCACGCAATGTTCAGCGGCAAGACTATGACTGCCGAGGCGACCGGGAGCTGGCCGAGCGTCTGTCACACATGTCGTCACATTGCTGTCATTTAATGCGCGGCGCCGTGCTCTCGTCCCTCGATCCAGAACAACGTGGAGATATCATGAACGCATTTCGTCCCGGCGCACTGCGCAAATCCATCGCGACGCGCTTGATCGCAGTCGCTGCGACCTCGGTCTCAGCACGAGCGCCTTTGCGGCCGCGGCAGATCACCGGCGCCGGCAGCACCTGGGTCTATCCACTCGTCGCCAAATGGGCCGCGACCTATGCCCAGCAGACCGGGGTGCAGGTCAACTACCAGCCCATCGGCTCCGGCGGCGGCATCCAGCAGATCAAGGCGGGAACGGTGGCGTTCGGGGCGAGCGACATGCCGCTCACGCCTGATGTCCTCAGCCAGAACCAGCTGATCCAGTTTCCCACCGCGATCGCGGGCGAGGATATCGTATACAACGTTCCCGGCGTCGCATCGGGCCAGCTGCTGCTGACGGGCCCGGTGATCGCCGACATCTATCTGGGCAAGATCACCCAGTGGAACGATCCGGCGATCCAGAAACTGAATCCGAGCCTGCACCTGCCCGCCACGGCCATCAGCGTGGTGCACCGGTCCGACGGGTCCGGCACGACGTTCATGTTCGCTGACTATCTCTCCAAGGTGAGTCCGGAGTGGAAGCAGAAGGTCGGCGAGAACACTGCGATCAACTGGCCGGTCGGTATCGGCGGCAAGGGCAATCAGGGCGTGGCCGGCTATGTGCAGCGCCTTCAGGGCTCGATCGGCTACGTGGAGTACGCGTATATCCTCGAGAATCACATGAATTACGCGCGCATGGTCAACAGCGCGGGTAAGGTGGTCAGCCCGAGCCTCCAGGGATTCCAGGCCGCAGCGGCCAACGTCGATTTCACGAAAGTGCAGGACTTCTACGTGATCTTGACGAATCAGCCCGGCGAACAGAGCTGGCCGATTTCCGGCTGCACGTGGGAGATCCTGCGCAAGAGCGCGCCGAAGTCGGTGAACGAGCCGGTGACGAAGTTCTTCCTTTGGGGCTTCGACAACGGCCAGGCGATGGCGAAGTCGATCGCGTTCGGGCCGCTGCCGGTGAGCACTGTCCGTGCGATCCAGAAATACTGGAAACAGAATCTGGGTATATGAGCAGCGATCGCCCGCGAAACTCGCAGCCGCGGGTGATCGAATTGAGGTAGGCTCGAGGCCGGGCGGCTGTCCCGTGGGGCAGCCGCCCTTCCGACTGTGTAGCGAATACGATACCGGGATGTGGTCATGAGCAGCGCGGTGGCGTTCGATGCAAAGCGCATGTCCGGCCAGCGCCTCAAGGAGCGGATCTTCCATGCGACGACTCTCGTGGCGGCGCTGCTCGTGCTGGCGCTGCTCGGCGGGGTCGCCGTCTCGCTCGGGCACGGCGCCTGGCCCGCGCTCTCGCATTTCAAGCTCGCCTTCCTGACCCGCGAGATCTGGGACCCGGTCACCGACCAGTACGGTGCGTTGGCGGCGATCTACGGCACGCTCGTCACATCGATCATCGCGATGCTGCTCGCGCTTCCGGTCAGCTTTGGCATCGCGATGTTCCTGACGGAGCTCGCGCCCGTCATGGCTCAAGCGGCCGGTCGGCGTTGCGATCGAGCTGCTGGCGGCGGTGCCCAGCATCATCTATGGCATCTGGGGGCTGTTCGTTCTCGCCCCGCTGCTGCAGGGGCATGTGCAGCCCTGGCTCAGCAGCACACTCGGGGTCGCTGCCCGGAATCGGCGTGCTCTTTCAGCGGCCGCCCTTCGGCATCGGCATTCTGACCGCGGGCATCGTGCTCGCGATCATGGTCATCCCGTTCATCGCCGCGGTGATGCGCGATGTGTTCGAGACCGTGCCCGACGTGCTGAAAGAGTCCGCCTATGGCCTCGGAGCCACGACCTGGGAAGTGATCTGGCAGGTCGTGGTGCCGTATTCGCGCACCGGCATGGTGGGCGGGATCATGCTCGGCCTCGGTCGCGCCCTCGGTGAGACCATGGCGGTGACGTTCGTGATCGGCAACGCCCACGAGATCTCGCGCTCGCTGCTCGCTCCCGGCACGACGATCTCCGCAGCGATCGCCAACGAGTTCACCGAGGCCGCGACCAAGCTCTACACCTCCTCGCTGATCGCGCTCGGGGCTCTGCTGTTCGTCATCACCTTCACGGTGATCGCACTGGCGCGACTCATGCTGCTGCGGCTCGATCGCCGGGCGCTCTCCGCGGTATGAGCCGGCGCGTTTTTCGCAAGATCATCAATGCGCTCGCGCTCGGGCTGTCGGGAGTCGCGACCGCTGGTGGGGCTGTTGTTCCTCGGCGCGATCCTGTGGACGCTGCTGAAGAAGGGGCTCGCGGCATCTGTCGCCGCATGTGTTCACCCAGATGACGCCGCCGCCGGCGACTCCCGGGGGCGGACTGCTGAATGCCATCTACGGCAGCGCCGTCATGACCCTGATCGGCATTCTGATCGGCGGGCCGATCGGCGTGCTGGCGGGCACGTACCTGGCCGAGTACGGCCGCGGCTCACGCTTGAGCGCGGTCATCCGCTTCGTCAACGACGTGCTGCTGAGCGCGCCGTCGATCATCATCGGCCTGTTCGTTTACGAGCTGCTGGTGGTGCCGATGGGGCATTTCTCGGCCATCGCCGGCGCCGTCGTCGCTCGCCATCATTGCGATGCCGGTGACCGTGCGCACCACCGAGGACATGCTCAACCTGGTGCCGCAGGGCATGAAGGACGCCTCCACCGCGATGGGCGCCTATCCATGGCGGACCATCATGAGCGTCATCTACCCGGCCGCGCGCAGCGGCATCCTGACGGGCCTGCTGCTGGCGGTGGCGCGCATCAGCGGCGAGACGGCGCCGCTGCTGTTCACCGCGCTCAACAACCAGTTCTGGAGCACGGACCTCAAGGCGCCGATGGCGAACCTGCCGGTGGCGATCTTCCAGTTCGCGCTGAGCCCGTATCCGAACTGGCAGCAGCTCGCCTGGGCAGGGGCGCTGCTCATCACGCTCGCGATCCTGATGCTGAGCATCATCGCGCGCGTCGTGGTCTCGACTCTGGGTCCCGGGACGGGCCGCAGATGAGCGTCCCGCAGCGACAGTTGGATCAGCGGACGGCCGCGAACGAGCGGGGCCGCGGTCGTCAAGTTCGAGGTGCGGCACCTGAACTTCTACTACGGCGGCTGCGCAGGCGCTGAAGGACGTCAGCCTCACCTTGCGCGACCGGAGCATCACCGCCTTCATCGGCCCCTCGGGCTGCGGCAAGTCGACGCTGCTGCGGGTCTTCAACCGCATGTACGCGCTCTATCCGGGACACCGCGCGGCGGGCGAGGTGCTGCTCGACGGCGAGGACATCCTGGCGCCCTCGGTGGACGTGGCGGACCTGCGCTTGCGCGTCGGCATGGTGTTCCAGAAGCCGACGCCCTTTCCGATGTCGATCTTCGATAACGTCGCCTTCGGCCTGCGCCTCTCGCGCGCGTATCGCGCAGGGGCGAGCTGCGCGAGCGCGTCGAGGCGGCGCTGCGGGATGCGGCCATGTGGGAAGAGGTCAAGGACAAGCTGCACGAGGACGGCCGCAGCCTCTCCGGCGGGCAGCAGCAGCGGCTGTGCATCGCGCGCACCCTCGCCCTGCGACCGGAAGTGATCCTGTTCGATGAGCCGACCGCCGCGCTCGATCCGATCTCGACCCTGCGGGTCGAGGAGACCCTGCAAAGTCTGCGCGAGAAGTACTGCATCGCCATCGTCACGCACAACCTGCAGCAGGCCGCGCGCGTGTCGAACTTCACCGCCTTCATGTACCTGGGCGAGCTCGTGGAGATGGGACCGACGGAGCAGATGTTCACGGCGCCGAAGAACCGCCGCACCGACGACTACGTCACGGGCGCTTCGGGTGAGCGCGGTGCCGGGCGATGACATGAAGCACGAACCCAGACGAGCAGAGTCCAACGCCGCGGGCGGCTCGGATGGAGGTCATCGCTTCGGCGATGGCGGGTTGAATCTCAAGCCGAGCGGCCGCGTGCACGTTCCCGAGCAGCCTGGCAGCGGCGGATCGTCTCGCCCGCTGGCGGGACGTCCCGGTTGCGGACCCGGTGTTCTCCTGCCGCGATGTCAGCGTCTCTACGGCGCCAAGCACGGCGCTGAAGAATGTGTCGATCGATGTCGCGCGCCGCCAGGTGCTGGCGACGATCGGGCCGTCCGGCTGCGGCAAGTCGACCTTCCTGCGCTGCCTGAACCGCATGAACGACACCATTGCCGGCGCGCGCGTCACGGGCACCATCACGCTCGACGGCCAGGACATCCACTCGACACGCGCAGGACGTCGTGCAGCTGCGCGCCCGCATCGGCATGGTGTTCCAGAAGCCGAATCCCTTTCCGAAGTCCATCTACGACAACGTCGCCTACGGCCCGCGCATCCACGGGCTCGCCGCGCAGCCGCGCGATCTCGACGAGATCGTGTGCACGAGCCTGCAGCGCGCCGGTCTGTGGGACGAGGTCAAGGACCGCCTGAGCAGCCCCGGCACCGGCCTGTCCGGCGGCCAGCAGCAGCGCCTGTGCATCGCCCGCACCATCGCCGTGCAGCCGGAGGTCATCCTCATGGACGAGCCGTGCTCGGCGCTCGATCCGATCGCCACCGCGCGCATCGAGGATCTGATCGATGAGCTGCGCGCATCCTACGCGATCGTGATCGTCACGCACTCGATGCAGCAGGCCGCGCGCGTCTCGCAGCGCACGGCCTACTTCCACATGGGCCAGCTGATCGAAGTCGGCGAGACCGACCGCGTGTTCACCAACCCCCGGCACCGCCTGACCGAAGACTACATCACCGGCCGCTTCGGCTGATTGCCGGCCGCCGCCCGACACCCACCCAACGGGGCCTTGGTTGAAATGGCATTTCCCGGGGCGTGAAAAACACGGATGTTTTTCCCGCAGCCTGCCTACAGGGACGTACTAGCGGCGGCCCGGGAAATGCCATTTCAAGCGAGGCCCCGGAGATCTGTACGTCACACGCCTATTCCGCCGCCCGCAACAGCTCATTGATCGACGTCTTGGCCCGCGTCTGAGCATCAACACGCTTGACGATCACCGCACAATAAAGCCCGTACTTCCCGTCAGCAGAAGGTAACGTCCCCGGCACGACGACCGACCCCGCCGGAACCCGCCCCTGCAATATCTGCCCCGTAGTACGGTCATAGATCCGCGTGCTCTGCCCGATGAACACGCCCATCGAGATGACCGATCCCGCCTCGACGACCACCCCCTCGACGACCTCCGATCGTGCGCCGATGAAGCAGTCGTCCTCGATGATCGTAGGGCTGGCCTGCAGCGGCTCCAGAACGCCACCGATCCCGACGCCGCCCGACAGATGCACGTTGCGTCCAATCTGCGCGCAAGACCCGACAGTCGCCCAGGTATCTACCATCGTGCCCGCGCCCACGTACGCCCCGATATTGACGTAGCACGGCATCAGTACTACGTTGGGCGCCACAAATGCTCCCCTGCGAACGACGGCGTGCGGCACGACTCGCGCGCCCGCCGCGCGCAGCTCCGCCGCCGTGGAGTCGGCGTACTTCAGCGGAACTTTGTCGTAAAACTTGGTGAACCCCGCATCCATCACCATGTTGTCGCGCGCGCGGAAGTAAAGCAGCACCGCCTTCTTGAGCCACTCGTTGACGACCCAGATGCCGTCCTTCTGCTCCGCCACGCGCGCGCCGCCGGAATCGAGGAGGGCGATGCATTCTTCCAACACGTCCTCGAGTCCCGTCGGGATGTTTTTCGGCGTGATCTCGGCGCGGAACTCGAAAGCGGCGTCGATCGCGGACTGGAGATTCTTGTGGTCATTCATGATGGGTTCCGCTGTATGAATTCACGAACGCGCTCCGCGGCCTCGACGCACTGCCCCACTGGGGGCACCAGCGAGATGCGCACGCGCCCCGCCCCGGGGTTCCCGTCCGCGCCCTCACGCGCAAGGTAAGCTGCCCGGCAGCACGGTGACGCGTGGCTGGCGTAGAGATCACGCACGAAACGCTCGTCGTCGCCACGCACGTCGGGCCACAGATAGAATGCGCCGTCGGGCCGCTGGATGTCGAAGCAACGAGCGAGGATCGGCAGCACGCGCTCGAACTTCTCCTGGTACAGCCGGCGGTTGCGCACGCGCGTGCTCATCATCCTGCCAGGCCGCGTGCTCGCCAGCTGCGTCGGCAGCGGCATGGCGCTGCCGTGGTAGGTGCGGTACAGCAGAAAGCGTCGATGAGGTCGCGGATCGCCGGCCACGAAGCCAGAGCGCAGGCCGGGCACGCTCGAGCGCTTGGAGAGGCTGTGGAACACCATGCAGCGCTCGAAAGCGGTCGTGGCCAGCGGCCGAGGCAGGCCTGCAGCAGCCTTGGCGGAGGGCCGGGCGCTCGTCGAGGTAGATCTCGGCATAGCACTCGTCGGCGGCGACGATGAAGTCGTGCCGCTCGGCCAGCGCCAGCGCATGCTGCAGGTAATCCAGCGGCAGCACCGCGCCGGTGGGGTTGCCCGGGACTGCAGAGGAACAGCAGCTGGCAGCGGCGCCAGACGCCCTCGGGCACCGCATCGAGATCCGGGCGGTAGCCGTTGCCGGCGGTGGTGTTGAGAAAGTAGGGCTCGGCGCCGGCCAGCAGCGCCGCTCCCTCGTAGATCTGGTAGCACGGGTTCGGCATCAGCACCAGGGCGTCGCTGCCGCTGTCGACGACGGCCTGCACGAAGGCGAACAGCGCCTCGCGGGTGCCGTTGACCGGCAGCACCATGGTGTGCGGATCGACGCTGCCGGCGCGCAGGCAGGTAGCGCCGCTCCAGCCAGCGCGCCAGGCGGCGCGCAGCTCCGGCAGGCCGCGCGTGGCCGGGTAGGTGCCGAGCTGCGGTCGAGGTTGTGCGCGCAGCGCCGCCAGCACGAACGGCGGGCGGCGCATGCTGCGGCTCGCCGATCGAATAGCGAAATGCGGTGCCAGCTGCGCCGGGGCGCATTCGCGCCGGCCATCAGTGCGCGCAAGCCGCTCGAAGGGATAGGCGTGCAGGCGCGCGCAGATTTGGATTCATGCCGAGGCGCTGGTCGAGCGCGCTGGTCAGGCGCGCCCGCAGCCGCGTCGGCGGCCGCGTCATCCAGGGGCCGCTGCGAACGGTCGGTGACGTAGAACACGTCCTCGGCGCGCTCGCCGAGCGTCATGATCTTGGCGGCGTGCAGCTCGACGCGCTCCTCCATCAGCACCTTGCCGACGTCGCACAGCAGGCCGGGCCGGTCGCCGGCGGTCAGCTCGAGCACCGAGCGCCGGTTGCGCTCATCGACGCTGATGGCGATCTGCGTGGGCGTGTTGAACATGCGCACCTGCCGCGGCGCGCGCCGCGAGACCGCCAGCGGCGCCTCCTCCGGGCCGCTGCAGCGAGCGCCACAGCGCCTGCTCGATCTCCTCGCGCGCGGTCGCGGTCGGTGATCGGCGCGCCGTCGTCCTCGAGCACGTGGTAGAGATCGAGGCTGAAGCCGTCGCCCGTCGGCGTGATGCGCGCGTCGACGATGTTGAGGCCGAGCTGATCGAGCACCGCGGTGGCGCGCGCGAAGCCGTGGCGGCGCGGTGCGGCGCGTAGATCAGCACCGCGGTGGTGCCGCGCACGCTCTGCGGATCGACCGCCACCAGCGCCTCATCGGCGTCGGCGTCGCGCTCGGCGCAGCAGCGCGCGTGTGCCACGCGACCTCCTCGGGCGAGTGGCTGCAGGAAGTACGCCGCCGGCAAGCGCGCCCAGGCGCGCTCGATTCGCCTCGCGGCGACGCCGTGCGCCGCGCAGCAGGCGCGCGCGCCGCATCCTGGGTCTCGCGCACCAGCTCGTCCTGGTCGATCGGGCGTCTCGAGGCCGCGGCGCAGCGCGCGCTTGACGCGCTCGTAGAACTCGTGGAACAGCGACGCCTTCCACGAATTCCACAGCTTGGGGTTGGTGCCGCGCACGTCGGCGCAGGTGAGCACGTAGAGGTAGTCGAGGTGCGTCTCGTCGCCGACCTTGCGCGCGAACGCGCTGATCACCTGCGGATCGCCGATGTCCTGCTTCTGCGCGGTGATCGACAGCAGCAGGTGGTTGCGTCACCAGCCAGGCCACCAGGCGCGCGTCGTAGCGCGACAGCCCCTGCTCGAGGCAGAAGGCCTCGGCATCCACCGCGCCGAGATCGGAGTGATCGCCGCCGCGCCCCTTGGCGATGTCGTGGAACAGCGCCGCCAGGTAGGCGATCTCGGGCTTGGGCAGCTGCTGCATGATGCGCGAGGCCTCGCGGCAGCTCGTGGTCGTAACTCGCGGATCGCGAAGCGGCGCAGATTGCTGACCACGAACAGCGTGTGCGCATCCACCGTGTAGGCGTGGAACAGGTCGTACTGCATGCGGCCGACGATGCGGCCGAAGGCCGGGATGTAGCGGCCGAGCACGCCGTAGTCGTTCATGCGCCGCAGCTCGTGGGTGACGCCGACGCGGCGCGCGCAGGATCTCGAGGAACAGCCGATGATTGCGCGGGTTCTGGCGGAACTCCTCATCGATCAGCCAGAGGTTGCGCGCCACCGCGCGCATGGTGGCGGCGCGCACGCCGCGGATCTGCGGGTTCTGCTGCAGCAGCACGAACAGCTCGAGCAGCGCCGAGGGCGATGCGCGCGAACACATCCTCGCTGACCGCCTCGAGAGAGCCGTTGCGCACCTGGAAGCGCGGCGTTGAGCGGCCGCGGCGGCTCGCTCTCGCGTGAGGATCGCCTCGCGGAACAGCTGCAGCAGCAGCTCGTTGAGCAGGCTGACGTCCATGACGGTGCGGTAGTAGCGCTGCATGAACTGCTCGACCGCCAGGGTGTAGGAGGCGTCCTCGTAGCCGAAGCTCTGCGCCAGCTTGATCTGGTGAGTCGAACAGCAGCCGGTCCTCGTGCCGGCCGGTGAGCACGTGCAGGCCGAAGCGCACCTTCCACAGGAACGCCTGCGCCTGCTTCAGGCGCCGCAGCTCCGACGGCGTCAGAAAGCCGCTGCGTGACCAGCTCATCGAGCGTGTCGGCGCCGAAGTGGCGCTTGGCCACCCAGGCGATGGTCTGGATGTCGCGCAGCCCGCCGGGACCGGTCTTGACGTTGGGCTCGAGGTTGTAGGCGGTGTCGTTGGCCTTCAGGTGCCGCTCCGGCTGCTCGCGCACCTTGGCCTCGAAGAACTCCCGCACCGGCCAGATCCGCTCCGGCGCGAGCGCGGCGCGCATCGCCGCCGAGCAGCTCGGCCGTGCCGGCGAGCAGGCGCGCCTCCATCAGCGTCGTCATCACGCCGACGTCGGCGGCGCTCTCCTCGGCGCACTCCGCCACCGTGCGCACGCTGTGGCCGACCTCGAGGCCGATGTCCCACAGGAAGGCCACCAGCTGCTCGACGCGCGCGCGCTCCGGCGTCATCCGAGCGGCGCCGGCACCAGCACCAGGATGTCGACGTCGGAGCAGGGGTGCAGCTCGCCGCGGCCGTAGCCGCCGACGGCCACCAGCGCCCAGGCGCGCGCCGAGCGCGCCCGCAGTGCGCTGCGCCACAGCCTCGCGCAGCACCACGTCGATGAGCGCCGCGCGCGCGTGCACCAGCTCCTCGACCGGCTCTTCGGCGAGGAAGCGCGCCTGCAGCTCCTCATGCGCCTGGCGCAGCAGCGTCGCGCCAGCGCGGCCGGCTCGCCGCTGGCCTCGGCGAGCAGCGCGGGCAGGCGCTCGAGCAGCGGCCAGTCGAGCGGCACGGCGGTCGCGGCGGGCAGCGTGTCCTCGAGGACGTATCGGAGTCTGCCGATCGGCTCATCGGATCGCGCTCAGTGCGCCGCCGTCGCGCGGCGCCGAGCGTCAGCACTTCGATGCCCGTCGTCGGTGACCAGCACCGTGTGCTCCCACTGCGCCGACAGCGAATGGTCCTTGGTGACCACGGTCCAGCCGTCCGGCAGCAGGCGCACGTGGCGCTTGCCGGCATTGATCATCGGCTCGATCGTGAACATCATGCCGGCTTGAGCTCGAGCCCGGTGCCGGGCTCGCCGTAGTGCAGGACCTGCGGATCCTCGTGGTACACGCGGCCGATGCCGTGGCCGCAGTACTCGCGCACCACCGAGAAACCGTTCTGCTTCGACGAAGGTCTGGATCGCGTGGCCGATGTCGCCCAGGTGCGCGCCGGGCCGCACCGGTTCGATGCCGCGCCACATGGCCTCGTAGCAGACCTCGGCCAGCCGCTGCGCGTGCGCCGGCGGCTTGCCGACGAAGTACATGCGGCTGGTGTCGCCGTGAAAGCCGTCCTTGATCACCGTGACGTCGATGTTGACGATGTCGCCCGGCCTTGAGGCGCTTGTCGTTCGGGATGCCGTGGCAGACCACGTGATTGACCGAGGTGCAGATGGTCTTGGGAAAGCCGCGGTAGTCGAGGTTGGCCGGGATCGTGCTGCTGCACGTTGACGATGTAGTCGTGGCAGATGCGGTCGAGCTCCTCGGTGGTGACCCCGGGGACCACGTGCTCGCCGATCATGTCGAGCACGTCGGCCGCCAGGCGCCCGGCGACGCGCATTTTTCCTGCTCTTCGGGGGTCTTGATGGGCGATCTGGGTGGTGCGCAGCATGCGGCCTACTCGAGGATGCGCGTAAGGCATTGTTCAGACTGGAAGCTTCATGGTATAAAGCGCGGCCTTTTTTGGCAACGCAATCCACACGCGCATCACTGAACCTGTGACCGGGTGTCCCGAATCGGCGCTCAAGCTGCGCTGACCAGGGATCGTCATCGGGGATGCGCGGAGGCCACAACCCAACACAGGAGTTTGTCATGCCCGGCGTGTCCATGCGACAGATGCTGGAAGCGGGTGTCCATTTCGGACATCAGACCCGCTTCTGGAACCCGAAGATGGCCCCTTTCATCTTCGGCGAGCGCAACAAGATCCACATCATCAATCTCGAGAAGACGCAGCCGCTGTACGCGGAGGCCGCCGCACTTCATCAAGGGCGTCGTCGCCGACGGCGGCACGGTGCTGTTCGTCGGCACCAAGCGCTCGGCGCGCGAGGCGATCCAGAAGGAGGCGCAGCGCTGCGGCCATGCCCTATCGTCAACCAGCGCTGGCTGGGCGGCATGCTCACGAACTTCAAGACCATCCGCCAGTCGATCAAGCGGCTGGCGCGAGATCACCGAGCTGGCCGACCTCGGGCGCGCTCGACAAGCGCGGCAAGAAGGAGGCGACGCAGCTGCGGCGCGAGATGGACAAGCTCGAGCGCAGCCTCGGCGGCATCAAGCACATGGAGGCGCTGCCCGATGCGCTGTTCGTGATCGACGTCGGGCACGAGAACATCGCGATCCACGAGGCGAAGAAGCTCGGCATCCCGGTGGTGGCGGTCGTCGACACCAACTGCTCGCCCGACGGCATCGACTACGTGATTCCGGGCAACGACGACGCCATGCGCGCCATCCAGCTGTACGCCGCCGGCATCGCCGATGCGGTGCTCGAGGGCAAGGCCTCGGTGCCGCAGGTGGCGGTGGGCGAGGACGAGTTCGTCGAGCTCGACGAGGCGGGCAATCCGCGCCGCAAGACCGGCGCGCGGCCGGCAGCGCGCCGGCGGCCGCGGTGCGCAAGAAGGCCCCGCGCGCCGTCGCCGGCTGCCGCGTCAAGGCACCGCGACCGGTGAGGCGCCGCGCCGCGGAGGCCGCTCGTGCGAAGAGCGACGACCTGGACGCCGAGGAGGCTGCCGGCGCCGGCCGGCGTGCCGCGCGGCACGCGGCCGGCGCCGACGAGCCAGCCGTCGCGGCGCCGGCGCCGAGCGGCGCCGCGCGGCGCGCGCCGCAGGCCGCGAGCGCCGGTGAGTGCCGGCGCGCAGCGCGATAAGGACATCACGATCCATGAACATCACAGCAGAAGCAGTCAAGCAGCTGCGCGAGCGCACCGGCGCCGGCATGATGGAGTGCAAGAAGGCCCTGGTGGAGACCGAGGGCGACCTCGACGCCGCCGCCGAGCTCATGCGCAAGCAGGGGCTCGCCAAGGCCGACAAGAAGGCCGCGCGCGTCGCCGCCGAGGGCGTCATCGTGTCGAGCGCTCCGCCGACGGCCACGCGGCCGCCATGGTCGAGATCAACTGCGAGACCGACTTCGTCGCGCGCGAGCAGGACTTCCGCGCCTTCGCCGCAGGCCGTGGCGCGCCTGGCGCTGGCGGCCGGCGTCCGGCCGACGCTGGAGGCGCTGCTGGCAGGCAGAGCTCGCCGCCGGCGAGACCGTCGACGAGCGCCGCCGCGCGCTGGTCGCCAAGATCGGCGAGAACATCAGCGTGCGCCGCTTCGCCGTGCTCGACGTCGCCGCGGCATGCTCGGCGCCTATGTGCACGGCACCCGCATCGGCGCGCTGGTGGCGCTCGAAGGCGGTGACGCCGCGCTGGCGCACGATCTGGCGATGCACGTGGCGGCCAGCAATCCGCGCTACCTGTCGCCATGCGCGAGGTGCCGGCCGAGGTCGTGGCCAAGGAGCGCGAGATCCTCACCGAGCAGGCTCGCGGGCGAGGGCAAGCCGCCGGAGATCGTCGCCAAGATGGTCGAGGGCCGGCTGCGCAAGTCGCTGGGCGAGATCACCCTGCTCGGCCAGCCGTTCGTCAAGGATCCGGACACGACCGTCGAGAAGCTGCTGAAGGGCGCCAGGCGCGCAGGTGCTGCGCTTCGAGCGCTTCGAGGTCGGCGCCGGCATCGAGAAGAAGCAGGAGGACTTCGTCGCCGAGGTCATGGCGCAGGTCAAGGGCGCCGATCCGGCCCGGCCAAGCACTGACGCCGCGGCAGCGAATCACGAACGAAGACCCCGCCGCTGGCGGGGTTTTTTTCATCAGCGACGAGGCGATGAGGGATGACACGATGAAGCAAGCCAAGGCCCGCTACTCGCCGCATCCTGGTCAAGCTCTCGGGCGAGGCCCTGCTGGGCGGCGCCGACTACGGCATCGATCCGGCGGTGCTCAAGCGCATCGCCGGGGAGCTGCAGGACATCGTGCAGCATGGGCGTGCAGGTCGCGGTCGTCATCGGCGGCGGCAACATCTTCCGCGGCGCGGGCCTGGCGCGCGCCGGCATGGACCGCGTGACCGCCGACCACATGGGCATGCTCGCCACGGTCATGAACGCGCTCGCGCATGCAGGATGCGCTCGAGAGCCTCGGGCATGCACGCGCGCGTGATGTCGGCGATCCGCATCAACGAGGTGTGCGAGGACTACATCCGCCGCCGCGCCGTGCGCCACCTGGAGAAGGGCCGGGTGGTGATCTTCGCCGCCGGCACCGGCAATCCCGTTCTTCACCACCGACACCGCCGCGGCGCTGCGCGCCATCGAGATCGAGGCCGAGCGTGCTGCTCAAGGCCACCAAGGTGAACGGCGTCTACTCGGACGACCCGGTGCGCAACCCCGCCGCGCGTGCGCTACCCGCGCCTGACCTTCGACCAGGTGCTCGACGAGAAGCTCAACGTCATGGATGCGACCGCCATCGTCATGTGCCGCGACAACCGCCTGCCGCTGCGGGTGTTCAATCTCAACAATCCGGGCGACCTGACGCGCATCGTGCGCGGCGAGGACGTCGGCACGCTCGTCACCTACGACTGAGCGAGGCCGCGAGGACAGCCATGCTCGAAGATCTGAAGAAAGACGCGCGCGAGCGCATGGCGAAATGCGTGCAGACCTTCCAGGCGGATCTGAAGAAGCTGCGCACCGGACGGGCGCATCCGAGCCTGATCGAGCATCTCAAGGTCGACTACTACGGCTCGGACGTGCCGCTGCAGCAGGTCGCCAGCATCGCGGTCGAGGACGGGCGCACGCTGGTGGTCTCGCCGTGGGAGAAGAGCATGGTGCAGGCCGATCGAGAAGGCGATCCACAAGTCCGACCTGGGCCTGACGCCCATGACCGCCGGCACCGTGATCCGCATCCCGATGCCGCCGCTGACCGAGGAGCGGCGCCGCGAGATCACCAAGGTGGTGCGCCAGGATGCCGAGAACGCGCGCGTCGCGGTGCGCAACGTGCGCCGCGACGTGATGACCGACATCAAGGAACTGCTGAAGGAGAAGCTGATCTCGCAGGACGATGAGCGGCGCGCGGAGGACGAGATCCAGAAGCTCACCGACAAGCACGTCGCCGACATCGAGCAGCTGCTGGCGGCCAAGGAAAAGGAAATCATGCAGGTTTGATGGCATGCCAGCCGCGAGCCTGCCCCGCCACGTCGCGATCATCATGGACGGCAACGGCCGCTGGGCGGCGCGCGCGCGGCTTGCCGCGCATCGGCGGTCACAAGGCGGGCCTCGACGCCGGTGCGCATCGTGCGTCGAGGAGTGCAGCGGCGCGGGGTCGGGGCGCTGACGCTGTTCGCCTTCTCCAGCGAGAACTGGCGCCGGCCGCGCGAGGAGGTCGCGAGCCTGATGGGCCTGTTCGTCGAAGCGCTCGAGCGCGAGATCGCGGAGCTGCACCGCAACGGCGTGCGCGTGCGCTTCATCGGCGATCGGCAGCGAGCTCGTCGGTGCGGCTGCAGCGCGCAGCATCGCCGCCGCCGAGCAGCGCACCGCCGGCAACACGGGCCTGCAGCTGCAGATCGCGCTCAGCTACGGCGGCCGCTGGGACATCGTGCAGGCGGCCCGCGCAGCTTGCGGCGCAATGCGTCGAGCGGCGCGCTGCGGCCCGCCGAGATCGACGAGGACGCGCTTCGCCGCGGCGCTCGCGCTTGGCGGACTGCCGGACCCGGACCTGTTCATCCGCACCGGCGGCGAGCAGCGCATCAGCAATTTCCTGCTGTGGAACCTCGCCTACGCGGAGCTGTACTTCACCGATCGGCTGTGGCCGGATTTCGACGCGGCGGAGCTCGAGGCCGCGCTGGAGCTTCTTCGCGCGGCCGGCGAGCGGCGCTTCGGCCTGACGGCCGGCAGCTGACAGCGCCGAGGCCGGTGAGCGAGTCGCTCGCGCAAGCGGGTTGCCACCGCTGCCGTCCTGCATTGCGCTGCTGCTGGTGGTGCTCTTCCTGCTGCCCGCCGGGCGCGACGGTGGCGCGTCCTGACGCTGGTGGTGCTCATGGGTGCCTGGGAGTGGTCGGCGTTTCTCAAGTGCGCCGACCTGCGTGCGCGGCGGCGCGTACGTCGCTCTGTTGGCGTTGCTGCTGCCGGTCGCGTGGCTGGTGCACGCGCACTGCCGGCCGGCCTCGAGGCTGCTGCTCGGACTCGCGCTGCTCTGGTGGCTGGTCGCGCTGCTCTGGATCGTGGTCGCGCCGCGGCGCGTCGGCGCCTGGTCGGCCGGCGCTCGCCGGGCTGCTGGCGCTGGTGCCGGCCTGGCTCGCGCTGGTGCGCCTGCGGCTCGTGAGCTGCCGCATGGCGCGCAGTGGATGCTGTTCGTCGCTGGTGCTGGTGTGGGTCGCCGATATCGGCGCCTTCTTCTGCGGCCGGCGCTTCGGCCGGCGTGCGGCTCGCGCCGCGGTCTCGCCCGGCAAGACCTGGGAGGGCGTGCTCGGCGGCATTGCTGCTGGCGCGCTCGTCGCGGTGGCGGGCGGCGCCTGGTTCCGCGCTGCCGCTCGAGCAGTTCCTGCCGCTGTGCCTGGCGGCGGTGGCCTTCTCCATCGTCGGCGATCTGACCGAGAGCCTGCTCAAGCGCTTCGCGGGTATGAAGGACAGCGGCACGCTGTTTCCGGGGCACGGCGGCGTGATGGATCGCATCGACAGCGTCACGGGCGCCGCGCCGGTGCTGTCTGCTCGGCCTGACTGTGCTCGGAGTCATGCCATGATCGGCGTGGCGGTCCTCGGCTCCACCGGCTCGGTCGGCGAGAGCACGCTCGATGTGCTGGCGCGCCATCCGCGACCGCTTCCGCGTGGTGGCGCTCGGCGCGCACCGCAATGCCGCGCAAGCTCGCGCGAGCAGATCCGGCGCTTCCAGCCGCGCGTACGCCGCGCTGGCCGATGCGCGGCGCCGCGCGCGAGCTCGACGCGAGCTGCGTGCCGGCCGCGCGCGCGCACGCGCGTGCTGGCCGGCGCCGGGGCGCTCGACGGAGCTGGCGGCGCTGCCCGAAGTCGACTGCGTCATGGCGGCGATCGTCGGCGCCGCGGGCCTGCGCTCGACGCTCGCCGCCGCGCGCGCCGGCAAGCGCCTGCTGCTCGCGAACAAGGAATCGCTCGTCATGGCCGGCCCGCTGCTGATGGCCGCGGTGCGCGCCGCGCGGCGCGACGCTGCTGCCGATCGACAGCGAGCACAACGCCATCTTCCAGTGCCTGCCGCCGGGATCGCGCACCGGTGCGACGCCGCCGGGCGTGCGCCGCGTGCTGCTGACCGCCTCCGGCGGTCCGTTCCGCGACTGGCCGCGCGAGGCGCATCGCGGCGGCCACGCCCGAGCAGGCCTGCGCGCATCCGAACTGGGTCATGGGACGCAAGATCTCGGTCGACTCGGCGACGCTGATGAACAAGGGGCTCGAGCTGATCGAGGCCTGCTTGCTGTTCGGCGCTGACGCCGCGACAGGTCGAGATCGTGGTGCATCCGCAGAGCATCGTGCATTCGCTGGTCGAGTACGTCGACGGCTCGGTGCTCGCGCAGCTCGGCTCGCCCGGACATGCGCACGCCGATCGCGCAGCGCGCTGGCCTGGCCCGAGCGCATGGCGGCCGGTGTAGAATTCCTCGATCTGGTCAAGACCGCGCGGCTCGACTTCCGCGCCCCGGACCCCGAGAAGTTCCGCTGCCTGGCGCTGGCGCAGGCGGCGGCGCGCGCCGGCGGGCTGCACTCCGGTCGCTCTGAACGCCGCCAACGAGGTCGCCGTCCAGGCGTTCCTCGAGCGCCGATTGAACTTTCCTGGCATCGCCGCAGTCATTGAAGACGTGGTCACAGCAATGTCCCGCGGGGGCGATCGGCGGGCTGGACGACGTGCTGGCGGCCGACGCGGAGGCGCAGGCGGCTCGCGTCGCGAGCGCATTGATGGCGGGCTGCGTGCGGCCAGGAGCGCTCGCTCGAGGGCGCGCGCGCATGAGTGTCGTCTGGTACACGCTGTGGTTCGTCGTCGCCGTCGGCCTGCTGGTCACGGTGCACGAGTTCGGCCACTTCTGGGTCGCGCGGCGCCTCGGCTTCAAGGTGCTGCGGTTCTCGGTCGGCTTCGGCACGGCCGCTGTGGACGCGGGTCGCGGGCCGGATCGGACGGAGATACGTCGATCGCCGCCATCCCGCTCGGCGGCTATGTGAAGCTGCTCGACGAGCGCGAAGGCCCGGTGCCGCCGGAGGACCTGCCGCGCTCCTTCACCCGCCAGCCCGCCCTGGCAGCGCATCGTGGTGCTGCTCGCCGGACCCGCCTTCAACATCCTGTTCGCCGTGCTGGTGCTCGCCGGGCATGCTGTGGGTGAACGGCGATCGACGCAGTATGCGGCCCGTCGTGGGCGATGTGACGGCCGGCTCGATCGCCGCGCACGCCGGGCTGCGCTCCGGCGACGAGCATCACCGCGATCAACGGCGCGCCGGTCGGCGAGCAGCGCGACGTGGTGTTCGACCTGCTCGATGCGATGAGCGCGCGCGGCGACGCGGACTTGACGCGTGCGCGGCAGCCAGGGCGAGGTCCGCGCACGTCGATCTCGATCGTGAGCGACGCCGCGACGCGTCGCCGCCTCACCGAGCCTCCGGAGCTCTTCACGGGCCTGGGCTTTCAGTTCTGGGAGCCGCCGATCCCGGCGGTGCTCGGCACACGTGTTGCCGGATGGGCCGGCGGCGCGCGCAGGACTGCAGGCGGGCGATCGCATCGTCGTCGATCGACGGGCAGGCCGGTGCAGGACTTCGACGATGTCGTCGCGCAGGTAAGTCGCCCATCCGGGCGGCACCATCAGCCTGACGTTACGAGCGCGACGGCCAGATGCACGCGGTGCAAGTGGAGGTCGCGAGCGACGAGGCAGACGGCAAGTACATCGGCCGCATCGAGGCGGAGGGCGAGCTACCGACGGACATACCCTATCCGCCCAGCATGCTGCGGCACCTGAGCCTGTCGCCCACCGCGGCCCTGGGACGCGCCACCGAGGAGGCGTGGGACATGACGGCGCTGCAGGGAACGCTCTTCTGGCGCATGATGCTCGGCCAGGTGTCGCTCAAGAACCTGAGCGGGCCGCTGTCGATCGCCGAGTACGCCGGTCGAGTCGGCGAGCCAGGGAGCGAGCGCGTTCCTGGACTTCCTGGTGCTGATCTCGCTGTCGCTCGGGTTCCTGAACCTGCTGCCGATTCCGATCCTCGACGGCGGCCAGATCGTCTTTCAGCTGGTCGAGTGGCTGAAGGGCAGCCCGCTGTCGGAGCGCGCACAGGCCTCGGGCAGCAGGTGGGGATCGCGCTGCTGATCCTCCTGATGGGCGTGGCGCTCTTCAACGACATCGCGCGCCAGTTCAGTTGAGTCTTTGAGAGTCATAGCAGGACCCCAAGAGGTCCGCGCGTCCGCCGCGGCGACGTGGCGAGCGGGGGTTGATTTTACGTGATCGATGCAACAGTTGGGGCCGGAAGAGCCCGAAAGTGACAAAGTTGGGTATCAGAACATGAAGCCTCGCGTCGTGCTGCTGGCCGCGGTCGCACTGGCCGTCCATTCCGCGCTCGCGCTGGCGCAGTCGCGCAGGTGCGAGTCCTCGGACTCGAGCTTCACCGTCGGCGACATCAAGGTCGAGGGACTGCAGCGCATCTCCGAGGGCACGGTCTTCAACTACCTGCCGGTGAACATCGGCGATCACCTGACGCCGCAGCGCGTGCGCGAGGCCATCCGCGCGCTCTATGCCACCGGATTCTTCCGCGACGTGGAGCTGCGCCGCGACGGCAACACGCTGATCGTGGTGGTGCTCGAGCGGCCCTCGATCGAGAGCTTCGACATCACCGGCAACAAGGACATCAAGACCGAGGATCTGCAGAAGTCGCTGCGCAACGTCGGGCTCGCGGCCGGCAAGACCTTCGACCGCTCGGTGCTCGATGACGTGACGCAGTACCTCACCGACCAGTACTACAGCCGCGGCAAGTACGGCGTGCGAGATCGACACCAAGGTCGACGCGGATACCGGACAACCGCGTCAAGATCGCGATCAAGATCAAGGAAGGCAACCGCGCGAAGATCCGCCAGATCAACATCGTCGGCAACACCACGTTCAAGGCAGAAGGACATCCTGCGAGACGCTTCCAGCTGAAGACGCCGAACTGGCTCTCCTGGTACAAGCAGGACGACCGCTACTCGCGCGAGTCGCTGCAGGGCGACCTGGAGAAGGTCCGCGACTACTACATGGACCGCGGCTACGCCAACTTCCAGATCGACTCGACGCAGGTCGCGATCGCGCCCGAGAAGAACGACATCTTCATCACCGTCAACATCACCGAGGGTCGGGTCTACAAGATCTCCAGCGTCAAGCTCGCCGGCACCTTCGTCGTGCCGAAGCCGGAGCTCGAGCGCCTGCTCGCTGATCCAGCCCGGCCAGATCTTCAACCGCAAGCTCATCACCGCCACCCAGGAGCTGATCCAGAACCGCCTGGGCGCGGACGGCTACGCCTTCGCCAAGGTCGAGCCGGTGCCGACACCCGACGACAGCAACCACACGGTCGCGCTCACCTTCTTCGTCGACCCGGGCAACCGCGTGTACGTGCGCAACATCATCTTCTCCGACGAGACGTCGCATCAACGATGAGGTGCTGCGCCGCGAGATGCGCCAGCTCGAGGGCGCGCTGGCTCTCCAACGTCGCGCTCGAGCGCTCCAAGCAGCGCATGCAGCGCCTGCCTTACGTCAAGAACGTGAGCTACTCGACGACGCCGGTGGCGGGCTCACCCGACCTGGTGGACGTCAACTACAAGATCGAGGAGGGACCGGCCGCGCAGCTCTCGGGCGGCATCGGCTATTCGGCGACTTACAAGTTCATGCTGAACGCGCAACTACGCCGATGCCGATTTCCTCGGCACCGGCGACCGCTTCGCGCGTCGAGCTGGAGGGCGGGGCGTACAACAAGGTCTACAACGTCTCGTACACCAACCCGTACACCACCCGAGAACGGGGTCGGCAGCACGCTGTCGGTGACCTACAGCGACGTCACGCAGTTCGTCTCCTCGTCGTCGAACTTCTCCTCGAAGACGCTGAGCCTCGGGCCGACCTGGAGTTATCCGATCACCGAGTTCCAGTTCCTCGAGTTCGGCATGGTGTTCCAGAGCTCGCAGCTCCTCACCACCTCCTACAGCAGCGCCCAGCAGGCGCAACGAGTGGGTGCAGGAGAACGGCCACCCCTACACCCGCCTGGTGCACGAGGACTACACCAACAACGATTACGAGCTCTACGGCACCAACTTCAACAACGTGCTGTTCGTCGCGGGCTGGGGCATCGACTCGCGCAACCGCACGCTGTTCGCCGACCGCGGCAACCGCACGGCGATCAACGGCCGCGTCACGGCTCCCGGAGGCGGGGTGCAGTACTACATGGCGAACTTCACCTTCCAGCAGTACGTGCCGATCTGGCCGGATCACCTGACGCTGTCGTTGTTCGACGACGTGGACTACGGCGGGGCGCTCGGGAAGACGACGGCCATTCCGCCCTACCAGCAGTTCTTCGGTGGCGGCCCGGACTCGGTGCGCGGCTTCCGCGAGGACTGGCTCGGCCCACGCGACAACTTCGGCAACCCCTATGGCGGTAACTTCCGCATCACCAGCCAGAACGAGCTCATTCTGCCGATGCCGGCGAAATGGCGGCAGAGCGCCCGGGTGAGCCTCTTCTTCGACATGGGGAACGTTTTCTATACCGGCAACAGGATCCAATTCTTTGGGCCGGACGGAGTGACCCCGGCTTACTACCATCTGGACGGGTGGGGCGACCTGAAGCGTTCGACCGGTATCGCCGTCCAGTGGCTGGCGCCGCTCGGGCTCTTCCGGTTCAGCTTCGGCGTGCCGCTGAACGCCAAGCACGGCACCACGACTGACTGGGGCGATCAGACCGAAGGCTTCCAGTTCTCCGTGGGCAATGCTTTCTAAATGCCCTGAATGCTATTATTAGCGGCTTGGCCGCCATAGACGGCATTCGACGACAATTCAGAGGTGGGTTTCCGTGAAGCGCTTGATCAGGTTGAGCTCGGGGGTTCGCAGAATGGTGATTGCGGGCGGTCTTGCGACCGTACTGGCCGCGGCGGTGGTCGCGACGCCGGCGCGGGCGCAGACGGCGGGCCTCAGGGTCGCTTATGTGAATTACAGCCTGCTGATTCAGGAGTCGCCGCAGGCGCAGTCGGCCGTGGCGTCGCTGCGCGAGGAATTCGAGCCCAAGCAGCGCAATCTCCAGGCCGAAGCCAATGAGCTGAAGGCCAGGGAGGACACGCTGAAGAAGAACGAGGCCACCATGACGCAGGACCAGCGCGATCAGGCGGAGCTCGATCTGCGGGAGCGCTATCAGGCTCTCCAGCAAAAGCAGAGTGAGATCCAGGATGACGTCAACACGCGCCGCAACGAGCTGATGTCGGAGCTGCAGCGCACCCTCGTGGGGGTCGTGCAGAACTACGCCAAGCAGCAACGGTACGACCTCGTGCTCGCCGACGGCGCGGTCATCTACGCCAATTCGGCGCTCGATATCACTCCGGCGATTCTCTCGGCCCTGAAGTCGCAGGCACCGGCCGCCCGCCGCGCCCCGGGCCGCACCAGGTAAACTGGAGCACGGCGCGGACGCCGCGGCGCGTTCCTCCATGGGCGTCTCACTAGGGGAGCTCGCGGTCCGGTTCGGCTGCGAGCTGCGCGGTGATCCAGACGTACGCGTCGACCGCGTAGCCACGCTGGTAAACGCGGACTCGCGCTCCCTGGCCTTTCTCGCCAACCCGCACTACCGCCAGCAAGTCGCGACGACGGGCGCGGGTGCAGTGGTGCTGGACGCAGCCAGCGCAGCGAGCTGCTCGACCGCGGCCCTGGTATGCGAGAACCCGCACGCGACTTACGCGCGCATCGCCACCGCTCCTTCACCCGTTCCCTGCGGCACCGCCGGGGATGCACCCGTCGGCGGTGATCGCTCCGGGCGCACACATCGATCCCAGCGCACACGTTGGCGCGCTAAGCGTGATCGGCGAGGGTGCCGTCATTGGAGCGCGTGCGTTCATCGGTCCGCACTGCGTCGTGGGAGAGGGGGCGACGTTAGGCGAGGACGTGCGCCTCACGGCGCGCGTGACGCTAGGTCACCGGGTGGAGATCGGGGCGCGTACCGTGATCCAGCCGGGCGCCGTGATCGGCGGTGACGGCTTCGGTTTCGCGCAGGAGCGCGGCCGTTGGATCAAGGTGCCGCAGATCGGGTACGGTCCGCGTCGGGCCCGGACGTCGAGATCGGCGCCAACACCACCATCGACCGCGGCGCCATCGACGACACGGTGATCGAGGAGGGCGTGAAGCTCGACAACCTGATCATGATCGCCCACAACGTGCGGATCGGCGCGCACACCGTGCCCTGGCGGCCTGCACCGGGATCTCCGGCAGCACCACCATCGGCCGGCGCTGCATGATCGGCGGCCAGTGGGCATCGCCGGACACCTCACGATCGGCGACGATGTGGTCATCACCGGCTGCACGATGGTCAGCCATTCGATTCCACGCCCCGGCGTATACTCGAGCGGCATTCCGCTCGAAGAGGCTCATGTCTGGCGCCGGCTGGTCGCGCGCTTCAAGCGCATCGACTCCCTCGCCACACGGCTGCAGGCGCTCGAGCGCAAGACCTCCGCCCGGCCCCGATCAGGAAGAGGATGATGACTGAAGCGATGCAGACTCGATATCCATGGCATCCTGCGGTACCTGCCGCACCGCTATCCGTTCCTGCTGGTCGACCGCGTGCTCGAGTGCACACCGGGCAAGAACATCCGCGCGCTGAAGAACGTCACCTACAACGAGCCGTTCTTCCCCGGCCATTTCCCGGCCGGCCGGTCATGCCGGGTGTCATCATCATCGAGGCGCTGGCGCAGACGGCGGGCATCCTCGCCTTTCTCAGCGCCAACGTGATCCCGACCGCGGAGACGCGCTTCTACTTCGTCGGCATCGACAAGGCGCGCTTCCGCAAGCCGGTGGAGCCGGGCGACCAGCTGGTGCTCACCGCGCAGCGTGGAGCGCTACGCTCAAGGGCATCTGGCGCTTCGCCACCGCCGCGCTCGTCGGCGAGCAACGAAGTGGCGCACGCGGAAATCATGGTGGCGCCGGAGACCGCGCAAGTGATCGATCCGCGCGCCATCGTCTCGCCGCAGGCGCGAGCTGGCGGCGGACGTCGACGTGGGTCCCTTCAGCATCATCGGGCCGGGTGTGCGCATCGGTCCGGGCACGGTCGTCGGCCCGCACGCCGTCATCACCGGCCAGACCGACGATCGGCGCCGACAACCACATCTTCCAGTTCGCCTCGATCGGCGATGCGCCGCAGGACAAGAAGTACGCGGGCGAGCCCACCCGGCTCGAGATCGGCGACCGCAACGTGTTTCGCGAGAGCTGCACCGATCAATCGCGGCACCAGCCACGACCAGGGCGTGACCCGCATCGGCAACGACAATCTCTTCATGGCCTACTCGCATGTCGCACACGACTGCATGGTCGGGAAGCAACACGGTGTTCGCCAACTGCGCCTCGCTCGCCGGCCACGTGGAGATCGGCGACTGGGTCATCCTCGGCGGCTTGTCGGCGGTGCATCAGCACTGCAAGATCGGCGCGCACGCGTTTCTCGGCGGCGGCGCCATCGTGACGCGCGACGTGCCGCCCTACGTCATGGTCGCGGGCAATCCCGGCGCGCCGCACACGGTCAACTCGGAGGGCCTCAAGCGCCGCGGCTTCACGGACGAGCAGATCCGCAACCTGCGCGAGGCCTACCGCATCCTGTACCGCTCGGAGCTGAAGCTCGCGGAGGCGCTCGAGCGGCTCGAGCCATGCCGCCAGCGGAGCAGCCCGAGCTCCGCGCTGTTCGTCGACTTCATCCGCAGCCTCCACACGCAGCATCGTACGATGATGCGCGGCGCGCCGCCGGCCTCGCCGGGCGCTGCGGTCGGATCGTGGCGGGAGAATCATTCCGGCGATCAACCTCGGCGCGGCGCTGATCGCGGCGCTGCGCGAGCGCGTGCCGGATCTGCAAGTGCTTCGGCGTCGCGGGACCGAAGATGATCGCCGCCGGCTGCGAGGCCTGGGCGGGCGCGGAGGAGCTCGCGGTCATGGGCCTGACCGAGGTGCTCGCGCATCTGCCGCGGCTGCTGCGGCTGCGCGCGTCGCTGACGCTCGCGTTTCTTGCGTCGCGCGCCCTGACGTGTTCGTCGGCATCGATGCGCCGGAGTTCAACCTCGGGCTCGCGAAGCGCCTGCAGCGCGCGGGGCCTCACGACCGTGCAGTACGTGAGCCCGCAGGTGTGGGCGTGGCGGCAGGGCCGAGTGCGCACCATCGGCCGCGCCTGCGATCTGGTGCTGTGCCTGCTGCCGTTCGAGACCGGCCTTCTACGCGACGCCACGGCGTGCGCGGCGGCTTCGTCGGCCACCCGCTGGCCGATCAGATCCCGCTGGAGCTCGATCGGGCCGCGGCGCGCGCGGCGCTCGGCTTGAAAACGCCTGCTGCCGTCGTCGCGCTGCTGCCGGGCAGCCGCGTCGGCGAGGTCGACGCGCCTCGGGCGACGATTTTCTGCAGGCCGCCGCGCTGGCTCGCCGAGCGCCGTCCGGATATGGAGTTCATCGCGCCCATGGCGACCGCGCGTTCTCGTGAGGCCTTCGCAGAGAAAATCAGGCGGAAGTGCCCGCCGCGCCGAAGATTCTGTTGATCGAGGGGCGAGCGCAGCAGGCGCTCGCGGCAGCCGATGCCGCCATCGTCGCCTCCGGCACCGCGACGCTGGAGACGCTGCTGTCGCGCGCGCCCGATGGTCGTGGCGTATCGTCGTCGAGCGCCGCTCACCGCTTTCCTGCTGCGCAACATTGCGACTGGTCAAGGTGCCGTACTTCTCGCAACCGAATCTGCTCGCCGGACGGCCGCTGGTGCCGGAGTTCTTCCAGGAGCAGGTCAGCGGTGCCGCGCTCGGCGAGGCGCTCCTCGGCCGGCTGTCCGACGCGGCATATCTGCAGGAGCTGGATGACGAATTCCGCAAGGTGCACGAGACGCTGCGCGGCGGCGCGGCCGCACGTGCCGCCGGGGCAATTCTGACATTGCTGCGTGCGCCCCCGGCACAGGAGGCCCCATCGTGACCCTGCGCAATGCAAAGGCCGCGTTGCGCAGGCCAGGGCGCACCGCCCAGGCTGATTTGTGGCCTGTCGCCCCGCGTCCGGCGGGCGCTTTGCGCCGTGTCGCGGGCGTCGACGAGGCGGGCCGCGGGCCGCTCGCCGGGCCGGTGGTTGCTGCCGCAGTCATCCTGCACCCCAGCCGCCGCATCGAGGGACTGGCGGACTCCAAGGCTCTCACCCCGCAGGAGCGCGCGCGTCTCGCGCCGCTCATCCGCACCCGTGCGCTGGCTTGGGCGGTCGCGTGGGCAGACCGCGATGAGATCGACGAGCTCAATATTCTCGGCGCGACTTTGCTCGCGATGCGCCGCGCGCTCCTGCGTCTGCCCGTGTGCCCCACGCACGTGAAGGTCGACGGCAACCAGCTGCCGCCGCTGGCCGATCTGTCCCTGGGCTGCACGGCAGAGGCGATCATCGAGGGCGATGCACGCGTCGCCGCGATCAGCGCCGCCTCCATCCTCGCGAAGACACAGCGCGACGCCATGATGGAAGCGCTCGATCCGTGCTATCCCGGCTTCGAGCTCGCCGCGCACAAGGGCTATGGCACTCCCGCGCACCTCGAGGCGCTGCGAACGCGAGAGCCCTCGCCGCAGCACCGCCGCTCCTTCAGTCCGGTGAAGGTGGCGCTGGGCCTGTTGCCCGACCCGCAGTGCGAGCTGCCCCTGACCGGCACCGACACGGAGTCCTGACATGGCCGCCGGTTTCGTTCACCTGCGCCTGCACACCGAGTACTCGCTGATCGACAGCGTCGTACGCGTGCCGGAGCTCATCGAGGCGGTCGCCGCGGCGGGCATGCCCGCCGTCGCCGCCACGGACCAGAGCAACCTCTTCGCGATGGTGAAGTTCTATCGCGCGGCGCTCGGCGCGCGGCGTCAAGCCCATCATCGGCGTCGACCTGCTGGTGCGCGAGGCGGGCGAGCGCCAACAGCCGACGCGCATCACGCTGCTGTGCCAGAACCAGACCGGCTACCGCAATGCCACGCGCCTCGTGAGCCGCGCCTACCTCGAAGGCCAGCAGCGCGGGGCGCCCATGATCGAGCGCGACTGGCTCAGCGTCGCGACGCTCGACGGGCTGATCGCGCTTTCCGGCGCGACCGAGGGCGATATCGGGCGCGCACTGGTCAACGGCCGCGAGGAAGACGCCGCGCGCGCTCTCGATCGCTGGCTCGCGCTGCTCCCTGACCGCTTCTATATCGAGCTGCAGCGCCTCGGCCGCGCCGATGAGGAGAGCCTACATCGCCGCCGCCGTCGACGCTTGCCGGCCGCCGCGGCGTGCCGGTAGTCGCCACCAACGATGTGCGCTTCCTCAAGCCGAGCGACTTCGAATCGCACGAAGCGCGTGTCTGCATCCACGACGGCGCGCTGCTGGCCGATCGCCGATCGCGTTCGCCGCTACACGCACCAACAGTACCTGCGCACGCCCGCAGGAGATGGCGCGCGCTGTTCGCCGATGTCCCCGAGGCACTGGCCAACTCCGTGGAGATCGCGCGCCGCTGCAGCCTGGCCGCTCAAGCTCGGCCAGGTCCGCCTGCCGCACTATCCGGTGCCCGGCGGCATGACCACCGACGAATTCCTGCGCCAGGAGGCCGGCGTCGCGGGTTCGAGATGCGGTTCGGCCGAGCTCGGCGCCATCAACGCCGAGGTCTACAGGAAGCGCCTGCAGAGCGAGCTCGATGTCATCTGCCAGATGGGCTTCGCCGGCTACTTCCTCATCGTCGCCGACTTCATCCGCTGGGCGCAGCGAGAACGGCGTGCCGGTAGGCCCCGGTCGCGGCTCCGGCGCCGGCTCGCTGGTCGCCTACAGTCTGCGCATCACCGATCTCGATCCGCTGCGCTACGACCTGCTGTTCGAGCGCTTCCTGAATCCCGAGCGCGTCTCGATGCCGGACTTCGACGTCGATTTCTGCATGGAGGGCCGCGACCGCGTGATCGACTACGTCGCCGGGCAAGTACGGCCGCGAACGCGTCTCGCAGATCATCACGTACGGCACCATGGCCGCAAAGGCCGTCGTGCGCGACGTCGGCCGCGTGCTGGGCATGACTTATGGCTTCGTCGACCGCATCGCCAAGCTCATTCCTTTCGAGCTCGGCATCACCCTCGATGACGCGTTGGAGAAGGAGCCGGAGCTCAAGCGCCTGTACGAGGCCGAGGAGGATGTTCACAACCTCATCGATCTCGCCCGCTCGCTCGAAGGACTGACGCGCAACGCCGGCATGCATGCGGGCGGTGTGGTCATCGCGCCGTCCGTGCTGACGGATTTCGCGCCGCTTTATTGCGACGAGTCGGGCGGTAGCCTCGTTACCCAGTTCGACAAGGACGATGTCGAGGCGGCGGGCCTCGTGAAGTTCGACTTCCTGGGCTTGCGCACTCTCACGGTCATCGACTGGACGGTGAAGGCAATCAACGCGCGCCGCGCGCAAGCGGGCGAGGCCGCGCTCGATATCAGCGAAGATACCGCTGGATGACGCCCTCACCTACGACAGGGTGTTCAAGCGGGCGCAGACGGTCGCGGTCTTCCAGTTCGAGTCCGGCGGCATGCAGCGGATGCTCAAGGACGCGAAACCCGACCGTTTCGAGGACATCATCGCCCTGGGCGCGCTGTACCGGCCGGGACCCATGGAGCTGATCCCGGAATACGTCGCCCGCAAACACGGCAAGCAGCCCGAGTACCTGCATCCGGACATGGAGCAGGTGCTGGGCGTGACTTACGGCGTATTCGTCTACCAGGAGCAGGTGATGCAGATCGCCCAGCGCCTGGCGGGATACACTCTCGGCGGTGCCGACCTGCTGCGCCGCGCAATGGGCAAGAAGAAGGCGGAGGAAATGGCCAAGCAGCGCGGCGTCTTCGTCGCCGGGGCTGCCGGGCGTGGCATCGCGGAGCGGATCGCCAATGCGATCTTCGACCAGATGGAGAAGTTCGCCGGTTACGGTTTCAACAAGAGCCACGCCGCGGCCTATGCGCTGCTCTCGTACCAGACTGCCTACCTCAAGGCGCACTTTCCCGCGGCCTTCATGGCGGCCATGCTGTCCGCGGACATGGATCACACCGACAAGGTCGTGACGCTGATCCACGAATGCGATGCCATGAAGCTCGATGTGCGTCCGCCCGATGTCAACACGTCACTCTACGAGTTCACAGTCGAAGGTGACAGCGCCATCCGCTACGGGCTGGGTGCGGTGCGCGGCGTGGGGCAGGGTGCGGTGGAGGCGCTCATCGCCGAGCGTGAGGCCCGCGGGCTCTTCACCAGCCTCGAGGATCTTTGCCGGCGGCTCGATCTGCAGAAGATCAATCGGCGGGTGTTGGAGGCGCTGCTGCGCTCGGGCAGCCTCGATGCGCTCGGACCCAACCGCGCGACGCTCATGCACCGTCTGCCGTCGGCTATGCAGCTCGGCGATCAGAACTCGAAGGCCCATGAGGCGGGACAGAACGACCTTTTCGGGCTCGGTTCCGCGCCGCCGTCGGCGCAGCAGTCCGCGCCCGCATTGCGCGTCGATGGCCCGGTGCTTCGGGAGTGGACCGAAGCGGTGCGCCTCGCCGGCGAGCGCGAGACGCTCGGGCTGTATCTCACCGGCCACCCGGCGAAAAGCTACGCGTCGCTCCTCGCCTGTGTCGCCTCACATTGGATCGGGCGCCTGCTGAGCGAAAGGCCGATGCCGGGCGCCGAGCCGATGCGCTTCGGCGGCGGCAAGCCGGTGACGGTGGGGGGATTGGTCGACGAGGTCAAGAAGCGCGGGCCGCGCTTCGTTGTGACGCTGGACGACGGCACCGGACGAGTCGAGGTGACGCTTTTCGAGGACGTCTATCAGAAGTATCGTGACGTCGTCGCAAAGGACGCGTTGGTGCTGGTCGAGGGCACGTTGCGCTTCGACGATTTCAGCGATGGCTGGCGGCTCACGGCGAAGCGGATCATCGATCTGCGCAAGACGGGCGAGCAACAGGCGCGCCGCATCGACCTCACGTGGCCGCAGGATCGGCCCGACACTGCGCTGCTGCAAGCGCGCCTCGCGGCGCTCCTCGCCGCCTTCGCGGCCAGGTCCATGCACCGTCACGATCGAATTCTCCGGCTCAGCCGCGCGCGGCGTGCTCAAGCTGGGGCCGGAGTGGGCTGTGCGGGCGGCGGGCGAGCTGCGGGAGGGTCTGGAGGAGTTGCTGGGGCACGGCTCCGTGGACGTCAAGTACGCGCCGCTATCCGCGGCTCCGGTTCCACCGCTGTCCGCGGATGGGCGTTGACCCCAATGGAGGTCGCCGCAGCGCGGAGCTTGCGCCCGGGGCTTTCGCCCCTTAACCTCATGCGCAGCATGAGAAAACCGCGGTAACACTGCATGGCCGTTGCGTTCCTGGATTTCGAACAGCCCATCGCCGAGCTCGAAGCCAAGATCGAGGAGCTGCGGCATGTCACCTCCGATTCCGAGGTCAACATCCAGGAGGAGATCGCTCGCCTGCAGGCCAAGAGCCGGCAGCTCACCACCAGCATCTTCGCCAACCTCACGCCCTGGCAGATCACCCAGCTGGCCCGCCATCCGCACCGTCCCTACACGCTCGACTACGTCGCCGCGATCTGCACGGAGTTCGACGAGCTGCACGGCGACCGCATGTACGCCGACGATCAGGCGATCGTCGGCGGCCTTGGCGCGCATCGACGGCCGGCCCGTCATGTTCATCGGCCACCAGAAGGGGCGCGACACCAAGGAGCGGGTACGGCGCAACTACGGCATGCCGAAGCCCGAAGGCTATCGCAAGGCGCTGCGCCTGATGCGCCTTGCGGAGCGCTTCGGGCTGCCGCTGGTCACGCTGATCGACACGCAGGGCGCCTACCCTGGCGTCGGCGCCGAGGAGCGCGGCCAGAGTGAGGCGATCGCCCGCAACCTTTTCGAGATGTCGGTGCTGCAGCGTGCCGATCGTCACGGTAGTGACGGGCGAGGGCGGCTCGGGCGGCGCGCTTGCCATCGGCGTCTGCGACCGCCTGCTCATGCTGCAGTACAGCACCTACTCGGTGATCTCGCCCGAGGGCTGCGCCTCGATCCTGTGGAAGAGCCAGGACAAGAAGGAGGCGGCCGCCGAGGCGCTCGAACCTCACCGCCGACCGCCTGTCGAAGCTCGGGCTGGTCGACGAGGTGATCGAGGAGCCGCTGGGCGGCGCGCACCGCGATCCCGTCGCGATGTCGGCGAGTCTCAAGGCTGCGCTGCTCAAGCACCTCGAAGCGCTCGAGTCGATTCCGCGCGATGAGCTGCGCGCCGCGCGCACGCGCCGGATCGCCTCCTTCGGGGTCTTCAGTGAGAGCGCGGAATGATTCGCCGGGAGCGAATCATGACGACACGCGGAGCGTGTCGGCCGTCGCGGGAGCGGCGGTGAGGCCCAAGGATGGGGCCGAACACAATAAGTAGAGGCGAGTTCGGTCCGGACTGGCTCCGGGAGCGCCTCGCACAGCTGTTGCCAGGATTTCCCGACGTCGCGATCTGCGTCGCCCTGAGCGGCGGGCTCGATTCCACCGCACTGCTCACGGCGCTTGCCGAGATTCGTGCCAACGGCCTTCGCTTGCGCGCCCTGCACGTCAATCACGGGCTGCACCCCAATGCAAAGAGCTGGAGCGCGCATTGCCGCAAGCTCGCGCGCCGGCTCGGTGTTCCGCTGCGAGTGCTCTCGGTACAGGTCGTGCGCGCGCGCGGCGCTTCACTGGAAGAAGCCGCCAGGGTCGCGCGCTACCACTGCTTCGCGGAGCAGTTGCGCGGCGGCGAAGCCCTGCTCACGGCGCACACGCAGGACGACCAGCTCGAGACGGTGCTGCTGCAGCTCTTCGCGGCAGCGGCCTGCCGGGGCTTGCCGCCATGCCGGCGACTGCGCCGCTCGGCTCGGGAACGCTGGCACGTCCGCTGCTCGGTTGCTCGCGCCTGCAGCTCGAGGCCTGGGTGCGCGCGCGCGAGCTCACCTGGGTCGAGGATGAGACGCAACCCCGATGAGCGTTTCGATCGCAACTACCTGCGGCGGACGTGTGCTGCCGCAGTGCGCCAGCGCTGGCCCGGAGCCGCTGCGGCGGTGGCACGCTCCGCGCGTCATGCCGCCGAGGCGCAGAGACTGCTCGCGACGCTCGCCCGGGCCGATCTCGAGCGCGCGAGCGACGGCGCCTCGCTCTCGGTGAAGGCCCTCAGGGTGCTGGGGCCTGACCGGCGGCGCAACGTCTTGCGGCAGTGGATCACGAGCACCGGGCGCACTCCGCCCGACGCGCGGCGGCTGGAGGAGATCGCGGGCCCGCTGCTCGCTGCGCGCGCCGACGCACATCCGCATGTGGAATGGGAAACGGCAATCGCCCGGCGGGTCTCGGTCACGCGGCACGCGGACCTGCTGTCGCTCGCGGACTGCGAGCTGCGTGTTGAATTCAGCGAGCGGCCGTGGCGCAGCTGGCCTGGGACTGGCGGCAGTCCAGGCGCTGCGCGCTGCCCGACGGCGGCGCCCTGGAGCTGATAACCGAGCGACACGGACCCATCGACCTCGATGCGCTGCCGCCGACACTTGCCATCACGCTGGCGGCGCGGCGGCGAGCGGCTGCGCCTGCGCCGAGGCGGCCCGCGCCGCGCGCTCAAGAGCTTGCTGCAGGAAGCGCGTGTACCGCTCGCGGAGCGGGCGCGGCTGCCGCTGATTTTCGCCGACGGCTCGCTGATCGCGGTCGCGGATCTCTGGATCGACGAGTCGGTGCGCGCGCCGCCCCAGGCGCAGCACGCGGCCGCCTCGTCTGGCGCAAGCCTCTTTGAAGCGCTGGATCCGGGCTCCTGCCCGGCCCAGCGTGCCGTCCAAGATCGCTCCGGGCGATTTTGTGCTAATCTGCTCTCCCGTCGTCCATGCTCTCATTCACGGGCGCTGCGGCAGCACCTCTCACGACGGGACAACCCCTGATTTAACTATGACGCGATTCGTATTCGTCACCGGCGGCGTCGTGTCCTCGTTGGGCAAGGGCATCGCCGCCGCCTCGCTCGGCGCGATCCTCGAGGCCCGCGGCCTCAAGGTCGCGATGGTCAAGCTCGATCCCTACATCAACGTCGATCCGGGCACCATGAGCCCGTTCCAGCACGGCGAGGTGTTCGTCACCCACGACGGCACCGAGACCGATCTCGACCTCGGCCACTACGAGCGCTTCGTGCGCACGACCACCGGGCGCAACAGCAATTTCACCACCGGCCGCATCTACGAGCGCGTGATCGCCAAGGAGCGCCGCGGCGACTATCTCGGCGCCACCGTGCAGGTGATTCCGCACATCACCGATGAGATCAAGCGCAGCATCAGCTCGGCGCCGACGACGCCGACGTCTGCATGGTCGAGATCGGCGGCACGGTCGGCGACATCGAGTCGCTGCCGTTCCTCGAGGCGATCCGCCAGCTCGGGGTCGAGCTCGGGCGCAGCAACTGCGTCTACATGCACCTGACGCTGGTGCCGATCGTCGGCGGCTCCGGCGAGATCAAGACCAAGCCGACGCAGCATTCGGTCAAGGAGCTGCGCGGCATCGGCATCCAGCCCGATGTGCTGCTGTGCCGCTGCAAGCATCCGCTGCCCGAGGAGCAGCGGCGCAAGATCGCGCTGTTCACCAACGTCGAGGAGCGCGCGGTCATCTCCGCGGTCGACGCCGACGACATCTACCAGATTCCGATGCTGCTGCACGAGCAGGCGCTCGATGACATCGTCGTCGACAAGCTGCGGCTGCAAGTGCCGCCGACCGATCTGGCGGAATGGCGCCAGGTGGTGAGCGCCAAGGCCAACCCCGACGGCCAGGTCGACATCGCCATGGTCGGCAAGTACGTGCAGATCCGCGACTCCTACATGTCGCTGAACGAGGCGCTGATGCACGGCGGGCTGAAGATCGCGCACGCGCGTCAACATCCACTACATCGAGTCCACCGACATCGAGCAGCGCGGCACCCACTGCCTTGAAGGGGATGGATGCGATCCTGGTGCCGGGCGGCTTCGGCGAGCGCGGCATCGAGGGCAAGATCCAGGCGGTGCGCTACGCGCGCGAGCACGGCGATGCCCTACCTCGGCATCTGCCTCGGGATGCAGGTGGCGATCGTCGAGTTCGGCCGCCACGTGCTCGGCCTCGCGGACGCCAACAGCACCGAGTTCAATCGCGCCACCCCGCACCCGGTGATCGCGCTGATCACCGAGTGGCAGGACCAGGCGCACGGCACGCAGACCCGCGACGAAAGCTCCGCCAAAGGCGGCACGATGCGCCTGGGCGCGCAGGAGGTGCTGCTCGGGGCCGGCACCCGCGCGCGCGAGATCTACGGCAGCGACGTGATCGTCGAGCGCCACCGCCACCGCTACGAGTTCAACAACAACTACCTCGACCGCTACCGCGTGGCGGGCATGCGCTTCTCGGGCTTCTCGCGCGACGGGCTGGTGGAAATCATCGAGACTCCCGAGCCATCCGTGGTTCGTAGCGACCCAGTTCCACCCGGAGTTCACCTCGACGCCGCGCGACGGCCATCCGCTGTTCACCGGCTTCATCCGCGCCGCGCGCGCCCAGCGGGCTTCGCAACTGCCGCAAGCCGCGGGGGCGTGAGCCGCATGAAGCTCGCCGGGACACGAGGTCGGCATCGGCCGGCCGCTGTTCCTCATCGCCGGTCCCTGCGTCATCGAGAGCGCGGCGCTCACGCAAGCAGGTCGCCGGACGCCTCAAGGAGATCACCGGCCGTCTCGGCATCCCGTTCATCTTCAAGGCCTCCTTCGACAAGGCCAACCGCTCCTCGCGCGAGAGCTTCCGCGGGCCGGGGATGGAGGCGGGCCTGAAGGTCCTGGACGCGGTGAGCGCGCAGTATCGGCGTGCCGGTGCTCACCGACGTGCACGAGGACACCCCGCTCGAGGAGGTCGCCGCGGTGGTCGACGTGCTGCAGACCCCGGCCTTTCTGTGCCGGCAGACCAACTTCATCGTCAGCGTCGCCGCCCGGGCAAGCCCGTCAACATCAAGAAGGGCCAGTTCCTCTCGCCCTGGGAGATGCAGAACGTCGTCGACAAGGCGCGCTCGACCGGCAACGACCCGATCCTGGTGTGCGAGCGCGGCTTCTCCTTCGGCTACAACAATCTGGTGTCCGACATGCGCTCGCTGTCGGTCATGCGCGCCACCGGCTGCCCGGTGGTGTTCGACGCCACGCACTCGGTGCAGCTGCCCGGCGGGCAGGGCGCGGCTTCCGGCGGCCAGCGCGAGTTCATCCCGGTGCTGGCGCGCGCCGCAGTGGCGGCGGGCGTCGCCGGCCTCTTCATGGAGACCCACCCCGATCCGGCGCAGGCGCTTTCCGACGGCCCCAATGCCTGGCCGCTCGATCGCATGGAGCCGCTGCTCGTCACCTTGAAGGCTCTCGACCAGGCCGTGAAGGCATCAGCGCTGGAGGAGAGCCTGTTGTGAGCGTTGTACGATCCTCTCGGCGCGTGTTACTCGGCCCATCCTGGGCCTCGCCCCTGCGGGGCCGCCAAGCGCCGCCGCGCTTGACGTTGCAAATCGCTCCAGGCGATTTGCTCGCGCCGCCGCATTTTCGGGGTTCGCGCCGCGCGAACCCCGTTAAGACCTGCGCGCAGCGCATAAGGAGTTCCAAATGAGCCGAATCGCCGATGTCCGTGCCCGCGAAATCCTCGATTCCCGCGGCAACCCGACGATCGAAGCCGACGTCATTCTCGATTCCGGCGCGGTGGGCCGCGCGGCGGTGCCTTCGGGCGCCTCCACCGGCACGCGCGAAGCCGTGGAGCTGCGCGACGGCGACAAGAAGCGCTATCTCGGCAAGGGCGTGCTCAAGGCTGTCGAGCACGTCAACACCGTGCTCAAGGCCGCCGTGCTCGGCGCAGACGCGCGCGACCAGGCGGGGATCGATCAGAAGATGATCGAGCTCGACGGCACCGACAACAAGGGACGCCTCGGCGCCAACGCCATTCTCGCGATCTCTCTGGCGGCAGCTCACGCCGCGGCGCGTGATGCCGGGCTGTCGCTCCACCGTTACCTCGGGCAGACCCTCACCGCAGGCAGGGAGCCGGTGATGCCCGTGCCGCTGATGAACATCATCAACGGCGGCGCGCACGCCAACAACAGCCTCGACATCCAGGAATTCATGATCCTCCCGGTCGGCGCGCCGAGCTTCCGCGAGGCGCTGCGCTACGGCGCCGAGGTGTTCCATCACCTCAAGAAGATCCTTGCCGACCGCGGGCTCCCGACCACCGTCGGTGACGAGGGCGGGTTCGCGCCCAACCTGGACTCGAACGAGGAGGCGCTCGGCATCATCCTGCAGGCCATCGAGAAGGCCGGCTACAAGGCCGGGCGCGACATCTACCTCGGTCTCGATTGCGCGAGCTCCGAGTTCTTCCGCGACGGCAGCTACGAGCTCGAGGCAGAGAAGCGCCGCTACTCGAGCGCGGAGTTCACGCGCTACCTTGCGGACCTGGCCGGGCGTTACCCGATCGTCAGCATCGAGGACGGCATGGGCGAGGCCGACTGGGACGGCTGGGCGCAGCTCACCCGCGCGCTCGGGGAGAAGCACCAGCTCGTCGGCGACGACATCTTCGTCACCAACACCAAGATCCTGAAGGAGGGAATCGAGAAGCACATCGCCAACGCCATTCTGATCAAGCCCAACCAGATCGGCACGCTCACCGAGACGCTCGCCGCCATCGACCTGGCGGACGATTCGCATTACGCCGCGGTGATGTCCCACCGCTCCGGCGAGACCGAAGACAGCACCATCGCCGATCTCGCGGTGGCCACCGCGACCACACAGATCAAGACCGGCTCGCTTTCGCGCTCGGACCGGGTCGCCAAGTACAACCAGCTGCTGCGCATCGAAGCCGAGCTCGGCAAGGTCCGCTACGCCGGCCGCGATGCGTTTCCTGTCAAAGTATGAGCGAATGGCACGCTGCGTAACCGTATATGAACGGGGTTCGCGTCGGCGAGCCCCGTCGAGACCTGCGCGCAGCGCATGAAAATACTTGCCGCAGCTCTGACTGTCGCTCTGATCCTGCTCCAATACCGGATCTGGGTCTCCGATGACGGCATGCGCGGCGTCGGCAGATTGCAGCACGCCGTAACCGCGCAGCAGAAACTGAACGCCACCCTCACTGCGCGCAACAGCCGCCTGGCCGCCGAAGTGGAGGACCTGAAGTCCGGCACCGCCGCCATCGAAGAGCGGGCGCGGAGCGATCTCGGCATGATCGGCCCCAACGAGACTTTCTATCAGGTCGTCGAGCCCGCCCCCGCCGCGACGGTTTCTACGACTCCGACGTCCAAGGCTGTGAATGCAGGCGAGGGCGGCAACTGATATCGGGGAGGCGGCGAACGCATCGTATAAACTGCTGCGATGAAATATTGGCTGGTAATGCCCGCTGCGGGGATTGGGCGTCGCTTTGGCACGGATCGTCCGAAGCAGTACGCAGCCCTTTGTGGCCGAACCGTGATCGAATGGGCTCTCGCTCACTTTCTGAACGATGAGCGCTGTGCCGGCACCGTGGTGGCGCTCGCGCAGGATGACCCTTATTGGGCGGCCCTGGCTCCTGCCACCGTTCTGGTGGCTCCCGGTGGACAAGAGCGCAGCCAATCCGTCCGCAACGGCTTGGCGGCGCTTGCGGAACGCGCGGATCGAGATGATTGGGTTCTGGTTCATGACGCCGCAAGACCTTGCTTACCTCGCGAGGACCTGGACCGCTTGCTCGCCGCCCTCGACAACCATCCGGTAGGTGGCCTCCTGGCTACTCCGGCCGCCGATACGCTGAAGCGTGCTGATGGCTCCGGGGATGTGCAGCGGACGGTGGATCGCGCCAGCCTCTGGCGGGCGTTGACGCCCCAGATGTTTCGCTATGGGCGTCTCTGCGACGCGCTCGATCGCGCGCATTCGGCAGGCCGCATCCCGACCGACGAGGCGCAGGCGCTCGAGTGGCTGGGCGATCATCCGAGGGTGATCGAGGGTGCGGCCGCGAATCTCAAGATCACGAGCGCCGCCGATCTGGCGATCGCGGCCGCACTGCTGAAGGAGACCGGCTCATGAGAATAGGCTCCGGCATCGACGTGCACGCGTTTGGCCCAGGCGATTTCGTCATGCTCGGTGGTGTGCGCGTCGCGCACACCCACGGTGTCGTGGCTCACTCTGACGGCGACGTGGTGTTGCATGCGCTCACCGACGCGTTGCTCGGGGCTGCCGGGCTCGGGGACATTGGTCAGCACTTCAAGGACACGCGACCCGCGGTGGCGGGGCGCTGACAGCAGGCGCTTCGTGCGCGCGGTGATGGACATGCTGCGCGCTCGCAAGTTACGGGTGGGAAATGCCGATGTGACGGTGCTCGCGGAGCGGCCGAAGCTCTCGCCCGTGCGTGATGACATCAGGGGGCAGGTGGCGGCGCTTCTGGAGGTCGACCCTGAGCGGGTCAACGTAAAGGCTACGACCACCGAGAAGCTCGGCTTTCTCGGAAGGGCCGAGGGCATTGCCGCTCAGGCTGTCGTGCTGCTGCTCGATGCCAACTGACGCGGCGCTCGATCCACCGCGTGCCCACGGCGCGCCGCTCGGTCAGGGAAGGCTGCGTGTCGAGCCCGAGGACTTCATCGTCGAGGAGCTGCTCGGATTCGAGCCGGCCGGGGCGGGGCAACACGTTCTCCTCAGGGTGCGCAAGCGCGACGCGAATACGCAGTGGATCGCTCGAGAGCTCGCGCGCGCCAGCGGCTGCAGACCGCTCGACGTGGGCTATGCCGGCCTGAAGGACCGCCGCGCGGTTGCTACGCAGTGGTTCACCGTGCCGCAGTCGAAGGTCTCGCCGGAAGATTGGGTGGGCATGGGCAGCGGCGAATACGAGGTGCTGGAGGCGCATCGCCATTCCCGTAAGCTGCCGCGCGGAGCGCTCGCCGGCAATCGCTTCGTCATCAGGATTCGCGGCACCGCCATCGATGACGCATCCCTCGCGAGCCGCGTCGCCGCCGTCGCGGCGCGCGGTGTCCCGAACTACTTCGGACCGCAGCGCTTCGGCAAGGGCGGGGCCAATTTGAAGCGCATTGGCGCGGACGTGCGCGCTCTCGCGCCGACGGAGCGCGGCTTCGTTCTTTCAGCTGCGCGCAGCCTGGTCTTCAATGCCGTTCTGGCGGAGCGCGTCGGCGATGGGAGTTGGGAGCACCTCGAGCCGGGAGACCTGGCAAACCTCGATGGACGTGCGAGTCATTTCCGGGTCGAGGCTGTCGATGAAGCGATTGCCGATCGGAGTGCGCGGCTCGACATTCACCCCACGGGTCCTCTCTGGGGGCGCGGTGCGCCACCAGGCGGCGGCAGGGTGCTGGAGCTGGAGGAGCGTGTCGCGGCAGGGCTGACCGCCGCCTGCGAGCTCGTCGTGCGCGCCGGCATGGACCAGGAGAGACGGAGCCTGCGGCTCGCGGTCCGCGATCTGCGCTGGCGGCGAGACGCCGACGTCACTGACTCGACCATCATCGAATTCCGCCTGGGCCGCGGCGCCTATGCCACGGTCGTGCTGCGGGAGGTGTTCGACCTCGACGCGGACTACGACGAGAGCAGTACGTAGACCGCGCCGGTCCCGCCGTCGACCTGCCGCGCGGAGACGTATGCCAGCACCGCGCCCGACCTTGCGCAGCATCGCGCCGACCATGCCCTTCAGCACCGGGCCGCGATGGCCGGAGCGCAAGCCCTTTGCCGTGGATGATGCGCACGCAGCGCCACTGCCGCATCAGCGCCTGCGCCAGAAACTCGCGCAGCGCCTGCTTGGCCTCGCTGACGTTGAGGCCGTGCAGGTCGATTTCCCCCTGCACGCGGTAGTCGCCGCGGCGGAGCTTGCGCAGCACGGCGGCCTGAATACCGGCACGGTGGAAGACGAGCTCCTCGCCGCTGGCGAGGGCGGGGTCGAAGGCATCATCGCGCAGGCTCTCTTCCAGCACGGCGAGCCGGTCGGCGCGGGAGAAACGCGCCGCCGGACGCGGACGCCGGCGGCGGCTCGACGGCTGCTCCATCGCCTGCGCCGGGCTGCCCAAGGGCTTGACGTCTCGGACCGCTTCACGAAACAGCTGCGTCTCATCGGTGCGCGCCCCGCCGCTCGGGTCCGCATCCTTGCGGCTCGAAGGTGACCGGAAAAGTCCTTCGGAGAACGGGGACTCACGCTACCTCCGCGCATTTTGCTCCAGTATAGTGACGCGCCCGCGGAGGGGCGTAAGCCTTGCAGTACCCTACATCAGGACCGTGAAGATACTCGTCAGCAACGATGACGGCTACCGCGCCGCGGGCATCCGCATGCTCCGGGAGGCGCTCGCAACGCTCGCCGAGGTCACCGTGGTCGCCCCGGACCGCAACCGCAGCGGCGCCAGCAATTCGCTGACCCTCGACGTGCCGCTGCGGGTGTTCGAGTCCGAGCCCGGCGTCCACTTCGTGCCGGGCACGCCCACCGACTGCGTGCACCTGGCCATCTCGGGCCTGTTCGATTATCGAGCACGACATGGTGGTTTCCGGCATCAACGACGGCGCCAACCTCGGCGATGACGTGCTCTATTCCGGCACCGTGGCGGCCGCGGTCGAGGGCCGCTTTCTCGGCCTGCCGACGCATCGCGATCTCGCTGTGCACCGCGCCGGAGGCGGAGGCGCATTTCGACGACCGCCGCGCAGGTCGCGCGGCAGCTCGTGGCGCAGCTGCGTCCAGAGCCCGCTCGAGCCGTCGCTGATCCTCAACGTCAACGTGCCCGACCTGCCGCTTCGCGGCGCTGCGCGGGTTTTCGCAGCACGCGTCTCGGATACCGCCACCGCTCCGAGCCCGTCGTGCCCGCGCACGACCCGCGCGGACGACCGGTGTACTGGGTCGGACCGGCCGGCCGCAGCAGGACGCCGGGCCAGGCACCGACTTCGAGCCGTCGCCCAGGGCTATGTCTCGGTGACTCCGCTGCAGATCGATCTCACGCGCCACGCGGCGCTGCCCGCCCTGCAGACACTGGCTGAAAGGCATCCATGGCTGACCTGCGGCTTTCCGGCATCGGCATGACCTCGGCGCGCACGCGCGACCGGCTGGTGCAACGCCTGCGCGAGCAGGGCATCACCAATCTCGCCGTGCTCGATCGCATCCGCAACGTGCCGCGCCACATCTTCGTCGATGAGGCGCTCGGCAGCCGCGCCTACGAGGACACCGCGCTGCCGATCGGATTCGGCCAGACGATCTCGCAGCCCTACATCGTCGCGCGCATGACCGAGGCGCTGCTCGAGGGCGGCGCCGCCGACAAAGTGCTCGAGGTCGGCACCGGCTGCGGCTATCAGACGGCGGTGCTCGCGCCGCTCGTCGACCGAATCTACACCATCGAGCGCATCGAGCCGCTGCTCGAGCGCGCCAAGGAGCGGCTGAAGGAGCTCGGCGTGCGCAACGTGCGCTTCCGACACGGCGACGGCAGCGCCGGCTGGAAGACGCAGGCGCCGTTCGACGGCATCCTGGTGGCGGCCGCGCCGCTGATCGTTCCGGAGGCGCTGCTCCGGCAGCTGCAGGTCGGCGGCCGGCTGATCGTGCCCGTGGGCCCCGAGGGCGAGCAGCAGCTGGTGCGGTTCACGCGCCGCGAGCAGCGCATCGAGCGGGAGTCGCTGGGGGCGGTGGCCTTCGTGCCGCTGCTCGGTGGTACTGGATGAATCGAGTTTTTAGATTAAATTAATTCTGTAAGCTACTGAAATAAAACAATACATAATTCTTCAGTTGCGAAGCAGAGTGTGACCTGTTTAACATGTCCGCCCCTGTCGCAGAGTGACGACAGTTGATAGAGGGCGCCCGGAAGAGGGCACAGGGAGGAGGGGATGCCGAAAGAAAAGCAACAACAGCGACGCACAAGAAAAAAAGCAGTCCGTCGTCCGCGGTCTGTCAGCTTCGGATGATGGGTCGGTTGGTTGATGCCCCTCCCCCTGTGTCTTCTTCCGGCGGCTCTGCCGCCGGAAGGGATATTTTGTTTACTCCAGGAACAGCGCCGCGACCGCGCGCCGTTCCTCCTGCACCAGGATGTTGTAAGTCCTGCAGGCCGCACCCAGGTCCATCACTTCCAGCCCGACGCGCCGCGCGGCGAACGCCGCCCGAATGTCCGCCGGCGGGAAGCGTTGCCGCTCGCCGGTGCCGAGCAGCACGACTTCAGGCTCGAGGTCAAAAATCGCTTCTAAGTGCTCGGGCCTCAGCGCATCGAGCTGTGCCGGCGGCCAGTCGGTGAGCAACCGCTCGGCGGACGACGATGCAGCTCGAGCGTACGTGCTCCTCGCCTATCCGCAGCTCCGCCCGCGAGTAGGCGCGCACCAGGTTCACGCGCGAGCTGCTTTCCAAAGTGAACTTCATGAGGCGCTACGATAGCGCCCGTGCGCGAGATCGTCATCGTCATTAGCGATTTGTATCTGCGGGCCGGAGCTCGCCGATCTCGTCCGCACCGAGGCGGCCGGCCTGGAGATCGCGCCGGGAATCGAGCAGCTCGCGCGCTTCGGCAACAAGGCGGCGCTGACCGAAGGCTGGCGGGCCTGGACCGCGCGCTGGCTCGGGCTGCCGCAGTACGCCGGCTGCGGCACCGGCCAGTGTTGCTGCGGCCGCGCTCGAGGATGTGCCGGCAGATGGCGCCGTGTGGCTGGCAACACCCGTGCATTTGATCGCCGGCCTGACCAGCCTGCATTTCGACAGGCGCAGTATCCTGCGACTGCCGGAAGCAGAGCTCGGCCGGGTCGCGGCGAGCTTCGACGACACCTTCCGCGGCTCGGGATTCGAGCTGCGCCCGCTCGGCAGCGGCGAGCTCCTCCTTACAGGCCGCTGAGCGTCTTACCCACAGGGGTCACCACCGAGCCGGCGCGGCTGCTGCTCACTTCGGTGGCCGAAGCGCTTTCAATGGGTGGCGGTGCTCGCGCGCTGCGGCAACTCAGCGCGGAAATCGAAATGTGGCTGCACGGTCACCCTGTCAACGATGAGCGGGCACGCCGCGGAGCTCTGACGGTCGCAACGCTGTGGCTCTGGGGCGGCGGCGCAGCCGGCCGCCTTCCGCCCAGCGGCGGCTCCACGTGAGATCACGGATGCGGCGTTCGGATCGGACGCCTACGTTCGGGGCCTGTGGCGACTCGCCGGAGGAGAAACCCGGCCGATGCCGGTAGACTGGACGGCGGTGATGGGTGAGCCGCGCGCGCAGCGCGCGTTAGGCGTAGTGGAGATTGCCGAATTGCTGCATGCGAATGCTTCGTGGAGCCTGGCGGACGCGGTGGCGGATATCGACCGGCGGCTGTTATCGCCGTCACTCGCCGCTCTTCATCGCGGTGAGCTCGATCGGGTGCTCCTGCTGGCGAACGATCGATGCCTGAGCCTTCGCCCGGGTAACCGTTGGCGCCTCTGGCGGCGCGCGCGTTCGGTGCGCAGTGGCTTGGAGGGCTTGGCGTGAATCTACGCGTCGTGCGGCGCGCGGCTTCCGCGGAGGATGCGTCGATACTCGCCGGCTCCGGACTCCATCCGGTGCTGCGCCGCATCTATCTGGGCCGCGGCGTACGCACGCCCGATGACCTCGACCTCTCGCTCGAGCGCCTGTTGCCGGTGAGCACGCTCGAAAGCATCGCCACCGCGGTCGAGCTGCTGCTCGAGCATCGGGTGAAAGGCAGGGTCCTCGTGATCGGCGACTTCGATGCCGACGGCGCCACCAGCACCGCGCTCGTCGTCCGGGCGCTGAGGGCGTGGGGCTTCGCCTCGGTCGACTTCCTCGTGCCCAACAGATTCGAGTTCGGCTACGGCCTCACGCCCGAGATCGTGACGCTGGCGTCGGGACGCGCGCCGTCACTCATCATTACGGTGGACAACGGGATTTCGAGCGCTGCGGGAGTGGCGGCGGCGCGCTCGCGCGGCATCGACGTGCTGATCACCGATCATCATCTCCCGGGTGCCGAGCTTCCGACCGCCAACGTCATCGTCAACCCCAATCTGACGGGCAGTCTCTTCGAGAGTCGCGCGCTCGCGGGCGTCGGGGTGGCCTTCTACGTGATGGCGGCGCTGAAGCGGCGGCTCGACCAGGAGCAGCTGACGCCGCCGGGGGCGCCCAGCGCGGCTGAATACCTCGACCTGGTCGCCCTGGGCACGGTCGCCGATGTGGTGCCGCTCGATGCCAACAACCGGGTGCTGATCGCGCAGGGCCTGAAGCGCATCCGCGCCGGTCGCTGCGTCGCGGGCATCCGTGCGCTGCTCGAGATCGCCGGCCGGTCTCTCGAAGGCCTCATCGCAGCCGATCTCGCCTTCGGCGTCGCGCCGCGGCTCAATGCGGCGGGACGCCTCGATGACATGACAGTCGGAATCCAGTGCCTGCTTGCTGACGACATCGGGGCGGCGGCCGCGCTCGCGTCTCGCCTCGATGAGCTCAATCAGGAGCGGCGGGCGATCGAGGCGCGCATGCAGCAGGAAGCGCTCGCCGCGGTGCGCTGCCTGCGCGATCCAGGCCCGCGCGCCCTGCAGCGTAGCGGCGTCTGTCTCTTCGATGAGAGCTGGCACCAGGGCGTCGTCGGGCTGGTGGCGAGCCGCGTCAAGGACCGCATGCGCCGGCCGGTGATCGCCTTTGCGTTGGCGGGGGAGGGGCAGTTGCGCGGTTCGGCGCGCTCCATGCCGGGCATGCACATCCGCGACGTGCTCGCTAATCTCGACGCGCGGCATCCGCACCTCATCGGCAGCTTCGGCGGTCATGCCATGGCGGCCGGCCTGACGCTCGAGCGCTCCCGGCTCGATTTCTTCGCGCGCGCCTTCGACGAGGAGGTCGCCGCCTGGGCGGCGCTGTGCGGTCCGAGCGATGCAATCGAGACCGACGGCGAGCTCACGGTGGAGGAGATCGCGCTCGACACCGCGCACGCGTTGCGCGCCGGCGGCCCCTGGGGCCAGGCCTTTCCCGAGCCCTGCTTCGACGGCGTGTTCGCGATCCGCAGCGCCCGCGTCGTCGGCGATCGGCACCTGAAGATGTGGGTGGAGTTCCCGCGCAGCGGGCGCTCCTTCGATGCGATCGCCTTCAATCACATCGAGGAGGAAGCGACATTCACGCTCCCGAGGGCGCCGTGCAGCTGGTCTATCGGCTGGACGTCAACGAATACCAGGGCGAGCGGCGGCTGCAGCTGCTGGTCGACCACGTGCTGCCGGGTCCTCAAGGCTGAGGCAGTCCCTCGTAGATTTGCGACCAGGGCAGGGCGAGGCCGACGGATTTCAGCTCCAGAGCCTCCTCGAGCGAAGCCAAGACCACCGGCGACCAATCCTCGGTCCGGCGGTATACGGTGACGAGCACGGATTTCTGCGAGATCAGCACGATCTCCTCGATCGACGTCAGCTCGCGGTAGGTGAATGCCTTCTCCCTGCGGTCGACCCGCTCCGTCGAGCGTGACATGACCTCCATGACGAGACGGTGCTCGTCGATGAAGCGTCCCTTCTCATCTCGTTCCTGGCCGCAGGCAATCCTGCCCGGCACAGCGCGGTCGCGAGCAAAAGCGCGGTTTCCGGGCGCGGTGGAAATTCGCGGCCCGGCCGTTTACCATGCCGGACCCTTCACAGCACCGCTTCAACCTCCCCGGCAGCGCAATATGGAAGTCAATCAGCTCAAGCGACAGCTCAAAGATCTCGGCGAGCGCACCGCCTCGCTTCGGGGGTTTCTTTGAGTACGACCGCAAGAAGGAGCGCCTCGAGGAGGTCAGCCGCGAGCTGGAGGACCCGGCCGTCTGGATCACAGCCCGAGCGCGCGCAGGAGCTCGGGCGCGAGCGCGCGCGCCTGAGCGCCGACGTCGGCGAGCTCGACCGCACCACCAAGGGCATCAGCCGATGCGGCGGAGCTGCTGGAGCTGGCCGAGCGCGAGGGCGACGAGGCCACCGCGCGCGACATCGAGCGCGACGCGCAGCGGCTCGAGGCGGAGGTGCGCCAGCTCGAGTTCAAGCGCATGTTTCGCGGCGAGATGGACTCGCACAGCGCCTTCCTCGATATCCAGGCGGGCGCCGGCGGCACCGAGGCGCAGGACTGGGCGCAGATGCTGCTGCGCATGTACCTGCGCTGGGGCGCCGCGCGCGGCTTCGCCTGCGAGGTGATCGATTCCAGCCCGGGCGAGGTCGCCGGCATCAAGAGCGCCACGGTCGAGTTCAAGGGCGAGTACGCCTACGGCTGGCTGCGCACCGAGACCGGCGTGCATCGCCTGGTGCGCAAGTCGCCGTTCGACTCCGGCAACCGCCGCCATACCTCGTTCGCCTCCGTGTTCGTCTCGCCCGAGGTCGACGACGACATCGAGATCGAGATCAATCCCGGCGGACCTGCAAGACCGACGTGTACCGCTCCTCGGGCGCCGGCGGCCAGCACGTCAACAAGACCGAGTCGGCGGTGCGCATCACGCACATGCCGACCGGCATCGTGGTCGCCTGCCAGAACGAGCGCAGCCAGCACAAGAACCGCTCGACGGCCATGAAGATGCTGAAGGCGAAGCTCTACGAGCTCGAGGTCAACAAGCGCAACGCCGCGGCGCAGGGTGCTCGAGGACTCCAAGTCGGACGTCAGCTGGGGCAACCAGATCCGCTCCTACGTGCTCGACCAGTCGCGCATCAAGGATCTGCGCACCGGCGTCGAGGTCGGCAACACCACCGCGGTGCTCGACGGCGATCTGGATCAGTTCCTGGAGGCCTCGCTCAAGGCGGGCGTGTAACCGACATGACAGACAAGCAGCAAGAGAGTGGCTCCGGCACGCCGGACGACGACGACGAGAACAAGCTGATCGCCGAGCGGCGCGCCAAGCTCGCCGCAGCTGCGCGCGCACGGCGACCGCCTTCCCGAACGACTTCCGGCGCGACGCGCTCGCCGGCGCAGCTGCACGCGCGCCTACGGCGAGCGCGACGGCGAGTGGCTCGATGCCAATCCGACGCGCGTCGCGCGTCGGCGGCCGCATGATGCTCAAGCGCGTCATGGGCAAGGCCAGCTTCGCCAAGATCGCCGACCGCACCGGCCAGATCCAGCTGTTCCTGCAGGAGAGATGCGCTCGGCGCCGAGGCCTACGAGGCGTTCAAGAGCTGGGACGTCGGCGACATCGTCGGCGCCGACGGGCGTGCTGTTCCGCACCAAGACCGGCGAGCTGTCGGTGCGCGTCGAGAGCCTGCGCGCTGCTGGCCAAGTCGCTGCGGCCGCTGCCGGACAAATGGCACGGGCTCGCCGACACCGAGACGCGCTACCGCCAGCGCTACGTCGATCTGATCGTGAACGAGACGCAGCCGCGAGCGTGTTTCGCACGCGCACGCGCATCGTGCGCTACCTGCGCGATTTCCTCGATGCGCTCGATTTCCTCGAAGTCGAGACGCCGATGATGCAGCCGATCCCGGGCGGTGCGGCGGCGCGGCCGTTCGTGACGCATCACAACGCGCTCGACCTCGACATGTACCTGCGCATCGCGCCGGAGCTGTATCTGAAGCGGCTGGTCGTCGGCGGCTTCGAGCGCGTGTACGAGATCAACCGCAACTTCCGCAACGAGGGCCTCTCGACCCAGCACAACCCCGAATTCACGATGCTCGAGCTCTACCTGGCGTACGCCGATTACCGCGATCTCATGGACTGGGTCGAGAAGGCGCTGCGCGGCCTGGCCGACACGCTCCATGGCTCGCAGCGGCTCGACCTACCAGGGGCGCGAGTACGACTCTGGCCAGGCCGTTCCGCCGGGTCACGGTCGAGCAGGCGATCCTCGAGCACAATCCGGGCTTCGATCCGCCGTCGCTGCGCGATGCTCACGTATCTGCGCAAGCGTCTGCGAGCGGCTCGGCATTGCCGTGCAACCGCACGACGGCGCCGGGCAAGCTGCAGATCGAGCTCTTCGAGAAGACCGCCGAGCACACGCTGCTCGATCCGACCTTCGTGTACGCCTATCCGGCCGAGGTGTCGCCGCTGTCGCGCGCCAACGACGCCGATCCGTTCCTCACCGATCGCTTCGAGTTCTTCCTTGCCGGCCGCGAGCTCGCCAATGGCTTCTCCGAGCTCAACGATCCGGAGGATCAGGCGGCGCGCTTTCGCGCGCAGGTTGCGCGCAAGGACCGGGGCGACGAGGAGGCGATGTTCTACGACGCGGACTACGTGCGCGCACTCGAGTACGGCATGCCGCCGACCGCCGGCCTCGGCGTCGGGATCGACCGCGCTGGTGATGTTCTTCACCGATTCGCCGTCGATTCGCGACGTGATCCTCTTTCCGCACATGCGGCCTGAATGAATTCCCTGGAGCAATGATCACTGCCGACGCTCCGATAGGCGTCTTCGATTCGGGAGTCGGCGGCCTCACGGTGCTCAAGGCACTCGTGACGCAGCTGCCGCGCGAGCGGTTCGTCTATCTCGGCGATACGGCTCGCCTGCCGTACGGCACCAAGAGCCCCGAAACGGTGGTGCGTTACGCGGTGCAGGCAGCGGAGGCTCTGGCCGGGTATGGTGTGAAATGCCTGGTTATCGCCTGCAACACCGCTTCCGCGACGGGACTCGCGGCTGTCAGCGAGCTCATCCGTGATGTACCCGTGATTGGCGTCATCGAGCCTGGCGCGGAGGCGGCATGCCTGACTTCCCGGTCCGGCCATATCGCAGTCATCGCTACCGAGGGTACTGTGCGCGGCGGCGCATACCAGGATGCGATCGTTCGGCGTCGGAGCGATGCGCGCGTGAGCGCGGTGCCGGCACAGTTGTTCGTGGCGCTTGCCGAGGAGGGGCTCTGCCGCGGGCCCATTGCCGAGAGTGTGGCGCGCCATTACCTCGAGCCGCTTTTCAACGGCCCGGCGGGCGTATCTCGTCCCGATACTCTGGTGTTGGGTTGCACACACTTCCCGATGGTCGCGGACGCCATCCGCACGGTCGTCGGCCCCGAAGTCGCCATCGTCGACTCGGCGGCGACGACGGCGTGCTGCGTTCGGCAGACGCTCGCGGCGCAGAATCTCGCGTCTCGAGCGGGCGAAGGGAGCCTGCGCCTGCTCGCCACGGACGCCGCCGACCGGTTTGCCAGAATCGGCGGCCGCTTTCTCGAGCGACCCATCCGCCCGCACGAGGTCGAGCTCATAGACCTATAGGCACAGGGAAGTGCCCCGCCGCCGCAGGTGGCCTCAACCAGGGAGGGTGTATGGGAGGTCGAGCCGGTCGATGTCGTGTGGGCTGTTTTCCGTACGGCCCGACGGCAGCTCCCCGGAGCCGGCCCGTCTCGGTCCTGCCGGCGAGTTCGCGAACGGCGCCCAGAAGGCACCGGTCGCCGAGAGATCCGAAGACACTGCGGCATGCAGAGCCGCGCCCGTGGCGGGCGCACCCACGTTGGAGCGCGTAAGCGTCGCGGCTCCCGGCTGGGATGGCCGACCGAGCGGGGCGCTGACTCGTTCCGACATCGCGTCGGGCGGCCTGGCGGCCGACAGTTCCGGCTCGGTAGTGGGCAGTGGCGCCACGGCCAGAAACTCGCAGCGGCCGTCCCCGAGCCGCACCGCCTCCACGACAGTGAAGGGGCGTCCGTCCGGCAGCTCGCCGTTGTCTCCTGGTTGGAGTTCGAGCGGCCCGCGCGAGCGGAACCGCTGCAGCCGACGCTTGACGCGACCGCGGTAATGGGCGCGCGCGATGACCTCCTGTCCCGTGTAGCAGCCCTTGTCGAAGGCAATCGCGCCGAGGAGATCGAGATTCAACATCTGCGCCACGAATTCCTCGGAGGTCGCGGCGTAGACCTGGGGGAGGCCCGAGATGATGTCGAGCTGCCGCCAGACCTCGCGGCGGGCGGGCACGCTGTGCGGCAGGTCATCGCCCCCGCGCGCGTGCGCATCCGCAGCCGGCGCAAGCGACAGCCATCTGGCCGGCTGCTCGCCCACGCAAATCACCATGCGCTCGGCGAGACGGCGCTGCTCACCCGTGAGGGCCGGATAACCGGCCAGCGGGGCCGGCTCGGCGTGCATGCCGCTGGCGACGAGTCCGGTGATGCGCCAGCTCTGCGAGTCGTCGGTCACTTTGACCTTGGCGCGCAGCACGTACTTCGACAGACGAGCGGCGACCGACGCAGCCAACTCGCGCGGCAGCAGCGCGAGGAAGTCGTCTGCCGCCAGCTGCACGATACGCAGCAGTGCGATCGCGCGACCCTGCGGGTTGTGTAGCCCGGCGAGCGCCGAGCGCGCCGCGCTCACGCGGCCGAGATCGTTGGAGAGTTGGCCCTGCAGAAAGCGCGCCGCATCGGCTCCCGCGACGCGCACTGCGCCGAGATCATCGAGCTCGACGGTCTGCAGATGCCCGCCATTCATCGAAGTTGCTGGTGGCCTGATGGCCTGGAGCCAAGCGCAAGCATGGTACCACACGTCCTGGGGCGGGCCTCGATGTCATGGCCGCCGTTGTCCAATTCTGGCACACTTGTGATGTATGCAGATGAGTCCAGTGAAGAACTCCTCGACGCCGTCTTCCGTTCCCTCTTCCGAGCGCCATCCTCGCGCAATTCCCGCCGCAGGCTCGGACGATGTGGCTGCGGCCACGCGCCCGCGCGAAATCGGCGGACCCTCGGGCCCGGAGCCCACGCGCTTCGGCGACTGGGAACGCAACGGACGCTGCATCGACTTCTAGTCCGCGAAGCCGCCGCCTATGACCGAACGACCGCTGTCGCCGCACCTGTCCGTGTACAGGATGTCGCGGTACACACTGCTCACTTCCATCCTGAACCGGGCTACCGGGCTCGTGCTCTCGGTCGGGCTCATCCTGCTCGTCTACTGGCTGGTCGCCATCGCGAGCGGTCCGGCCGCGTACAGCGGCGCGCGCAGCGTGCTCTCACTCGGGGTGCTCAAGGCGGTATACGTCGTTCTGCTCGCCACTTTCTCCTATCACCTCGTCGCCGGCATCCGCCACCTCATCTGGGATACGGGACGCGGCCTCGAGCGCGCACAGGCGAAACTCAGCGCGGCGCTCGTCGTGATCTGCACCATCCTGCTCTTCGTGGGGCTGGCCTGGTGGGCGCTGCACGTGGGAGCGCGCGCGCGATGAGCCTGCGCAGTCCGCTCGCCACGGTTCTCGGCCAGGGGTCGGCCAAAGAGGGCGTGCATCACTGGTGGGCGCAGCGCTTGACCTCGGTGGCGCTGGTGCCGCTTACCGTCTGGTTCGTCGTCTCCCTTTTGTCTCTGCCTTCGTTCGACCACGCCACCATCAGCGCCTGGATCGGGCAGCTCTGGACGGCGGTATTCCTCATTCTCCTCGTGCTGACGGCCGCCTGGCATTCGCAGCTCGGTGTGCGCGTGGTGGTGGAGGACTACGTGCACGGCCACGGCGCCAAGGCGTTGGCGCTGGCGCTGGTCACCTTCTTTCACGTCGTGGTCGCGGTGGCCGGCCTGCTCGCGATCCTCAAGGTGGCGTTGGGAGGCGCCGCATGAGCACATACGAGTTCATCGATCACACCTACGATGTCATCGTGGTCGGCGCGGGCGGATCCGGGCTGCGCGCCACGCTGGGTCTGGCGGAAGCCGGACTTGCCACCGCCTGCATCACCAAGCTCTTTCCGACACGCAGCCACACCGTGGCCGCGCAGGGTGGCATCAGCGCCGCACTGGGCAACATGGGCAAGGACGACTGGCGCTGGCACATGTACGACACCGTCAAGGGCTCCGACTGGCTGGGCGACCAGGATGCGATCGAGCTCATGTGCAAGGAGGCTCCCGCGGCGGTGATCGAGCTCGAGCACTACGGCGTGCCGTTCTCCCGCACGGAGCAGGGGCGCATCTACCAGCGGCCTTTCGGCGGCATGACCACTGAGTTCGGCAAGGGCATCGCGCAGCGCACCTGCGCCGCGGCGGACCGCACCGGCCATGCGATGCTGCACACTCTCTACCAGCAGTCGATCCGCCGCTCGGCGAGCTTCTTCGTCGAGTATTTCGCGATCGATCTCATCATGGAGAGCGGCGCCTGCCGCGGCGTCGTGGCACTCGACATGACCGAGGGGAAGCTGCATCGCTTCCGCGCCCACATGACGATTCTCGCGACCGGCGGGTATGGGCGCGCGTACTTCTCGTGCACGTCGGCGCACTCCTGCACCGGTGACGGCAATGCCATGGTGCTGCGCGCCGGCCTGCCGCTGCAGGATATGGAGTTCGTGCAATTCCATCCGACCGGTATCTACGGCGCCGGCTGCCTCATCACCGAGGGCGCGCGCGGCGAGGGCGGCTATCTCACCAACTCCAAGGGCGAGCGCTTCATGGAGCGCTATGCCCCGAACGCCAAGGATCTGGCCTCGCGCGATGTGGTGAGTCGCGCCATGACGATCGAGATCCGCGAGGGCCGTGGCGTCGGCGCCGAGCATGACCACATCGATCTGCATCTCGAGCACCTGGGGCCTGAGGTGATCCACGAGCGGCTGCCCGGCATAGCGGAGACCGCCCGCATCTTCGCCGGGGTCGATGTCACCAGGCAGCCGATTCCCGTACAGCCAACGGTCCACTACAACATGGGCGGCGTGCCCTGCAACTTCCACGGCGAAGTCGTGATACCGAAGGCGGGAGACCCGGACTCCGTCGTCCCCGGCTTGATGGCGGCCGGCGAGGGCGCCTGCGTTTCCGTGCATGGCGCCAATCGCCTGGGCTCGAACTCGCTGCTCGATCTCGTGGTCTTCGGCCGCCAGGCCGCGCGCCGCTGTGCGGAGCTGATCCGACCCGGCATGCGGCACGCGCCGCTGCCGCAGGATGCCGCGGAGCTCGCCGTGTCCCGCCTCGATCGGTTGCGTAACGCCAACGGCTCGCGCCCCACGGCCGCCATCCGCCTGGAGATGCAGAAGATCATGCAGATGGATGCGGCGGTGTTCCGCACCGGCGAATCCCTGGAGGAGGGCGCCCGCAAGCTGGCGCAGACCTTCGAATCCTTCGCCGACGTCAGGATCACCGATCGCTCGCTCATCTGGAACACCGATCTGGTCGAGACCATGGAGCTCGAGAATCTGCTGCTGCAGGCGACGGCGACCATCCACTCCGCCGCCAACCGCACCGAGAGCCGCGGCGCCCATGCCCGCGAGGACTTCCCGCAGCGCGACGACGAGCGCTGGCTCAAGCATTCCCTGGTCTGGGTCGAGGGACCCGGACGCGCGCGCTTCGACTATCGGCCGGTGCATCTCAACACCCTGACCGACGAAGTGCAGACGATCCCGCCGAAGGCGCGCACCTACTGACGCTCAAGGTTTCCCGATGGCCCAGTTTCGACTTCCCGCCAACTCCCGCATCCGCAAGGGCAGCGTTCACCGCGCTGCCGCCGGCGCGCGTCAGGTGCGCAATTTCCGCATCTACCGCTTCGACCCGACCTCGGGTGAGACCCCGAGGGTCGATACCTTCGAGCTCGACCTGGCGAGCTGCGGGCCGATGGTGCTCGATGCTCTGATCCAGATCAAAGGCAGCATCGACTCCTCGCTCACCTTTCGCCGCTCCTGCCGCGAGGGCATCTGCGGCTCCTGCGCCATGAACATCGATGGGATGAACCGCCTCGCCTGCACCACCGCGATGGAGGATCTGGGCAGCGGGGATATCCGCATCTATCCCCTGCCGCACATGCCCGTGGTGAAGGATCTGGTGCCGGATCTCACGACCTTCTACGCCCAATACGCCGCCGTGAAGCCGTGGCTCGTGACCCACACGCCGGCGCCGCCCGACAGCGAGCGACTGCAGTCCAAGGAGGATCAGGAGAAGATCGACCGCCCCGCCGCCTGCATCCTGTGCGCGTGCTGCTCGACGGCCTGCCCGAGCTACTGGTGGAACAGCGACCGGTTCCTCGGTCCGGCGGCGTTGCTCGCTGCCTACCGCTGGATCATCGATAGCCGGGATGAGGCGACCGGCGAGCGGCTGGATGAGCTCGAGGATCCGTTCCGGCTCTATCGCTGCCACACCATCATGAATTGCACCGACGTGTGCCCGAAGGACTTGAATCCGGCCAAGGCCATCGCCGAGATCAAGCGGATGCTGGTCGAGCGGACATAATGGACCCTGAGGCCCGCGCGCTCCTCTGGCGCTGCCGGCGCGGCATGAAGGAGCTCGACGTGCTCCTGGAGCGCTACGCCGCCGCCGCGCTGCCGCAGGCCGGTCCGGCGGAGCGGCGGCTGCTCGCTCGGCTCCTGGAGCACCCCGACCCGGAGCTGGCGGGCTATTTCCTGGGGGGTGAGGCGCCGCCGGAGGCCGAAATGGCGGCGCTCGTGACGCGCATCACGACTTCGTGCATGATCGAAAACGGGGGGATGGAGAAGAGGCGAAAGGGTCCCTGAACTTTCAAATTGTTTCAGGGTCTATCCAGGTCGCGGCGTCGCGACTTACCCCTGGGAGGGAGGGCGCGAATGAGCGCCGATGCAAGTGATCTCAGCCTGGTGCGCCGCGTGCAACGCGGCGACAAGGGGGCATTCGATGCGCTGGTGCTCAAGTACCAGCACAAACTCGTCAAGCTGGTCATGCGTTATGTTCGCAATCCGGCCGAGGCCGAGGACATTGCCCAGGAGGCCTTCATCAAGGCCTACCGGGCCCTGCCGCAATTTCGCGGCGATAGTGCCTTTTACACCTGGCTCTACCGCATCGCGATCAACACCGCCAAGAACGCCGTGGTCTCGCGGGACCGCAACCCCGTCGAATACGACCTCGACCGCAGCAACACCGACGAGTCCTACGATATGCAAGGCCGAATGAAGGATCCAGAGACCCCGGAAGGGCTGGTACTGACGGACGAGATCCGCTCGACCGTCAATGCCGCAATCGAGGCGCTGCCCGACGATCTGCGCACGGCCATCGTGCTGCGCGAGCTCGAGGGCCTTTCCTACGAGGAAATCGCCGCCGCCATGGCATGTCCGGTGGGCACGGTACGCTCGCGCATCTTCCGGGCGCGCGAGGCAATCGACCGGCGCCTACGTGAAGTCTTCGAAGGCGGCCTCGGCCGCGCCGAGGAGCTGGGATGAACGAGGAGCTCGACAGCCAGCTGTCCGCGATGTTCGACAACGAGCTGCCCGCCGCGGAGTGCGAGCTGCTCGCCCGCAGGCTGTCCCGCGACGGGGACCTCAAAGCCCGCTGGGGCCGATACGCCGTCATCGGGGCCGTCATCCGCGCGGAGCGCGGCGTCACGCCTCGATGGCACGGTGGCCGGGCGCGTAAGTGCGGCCCTGACAACCGAGCCCGCGCTGACGGACCAGATGGCCGCATCGCGCGGCCGAGTGCAATCCCGCTGGTGGCAGCCGCTTGCGGGTGCCGGGCTCGCGGCCGGTGTCGCGGCGGTCTCCATTTTCTGGCTGCGGTCGCAGGCTCTTCCCGGTCACTCTCACGCGATGGTAGCCACCGTCGCCGCCAACTCGAGCCTGGTGGCGCCTGTCGCGCAGCGGGCCCTGCAGAGCGCGAGCGTCCCGCCGAGCGACAGCTTTGTCGTGCCGCCGGTGCCGCAAGGGCAAATGATGGTCGTCCCCGCCACGGAGCTGGCCGACTACGTGGTGGCCCACAGCGCCTTCTCCTGGCCTGTCAGCCGCGGCGAATCTCCTGTCGGCGTTGATGGTGAGCGAGCCGGGAACCTCCAGCACGTCCGCGGGGTCGGAACAGCCAGCTCCAGGCGTGCATGGCAATGCGATCCAGAATCCGAAGTAGCGAGCGTATCGGCTGGCTGGCGCTCGCACTGGCCCTCGCCGGCGTCGCGTACGCCGACGAGCCGGCCAAGTGGCTCGAGCGCATGAACCACGCGCTCACCACACTCAACTACGACGGCACCTTCTCCCACTGGGAGGGCGGCAAGGTGGAGATGCTGCGCATCATCCACCGCGTCGCAGGACGGCACCGTCTCCGAGCGGCTGGTGTCCCTCGACGGCTCGGGGCGGGAGTTCATCCGCACCGGCGCCAGCCTCGCCTGTTATCTTCCCGACAAGCGCACGTGCTGGTGGAGCGCACGCCGGCCAAGGCATCGCTCCTCAGCGGCTTCCCGGCGATCAATCAGCAGACGGCGCGCTTCTACGACATCGATGAAGTCGGCGCGCATGCGCTTCAATCGCCACAGTACCCATCTCATCACGGTGATGCCGAGGGACCAGTACCGCTACGGCTACCGGCTGTGGATCGACGATTCGACAGCGATGCCGCTGAAGACGCAGCTCTGCGACGCCCATGGAAACGTCATCGAGCAGCTCGTGTTCGCAAATCTCAGCAGTCCGCGCGCACATCCCTGACTCGGCCTTCCGCCCCAGGATCTCGACCGACGGGCTTCCAGTGGCTGCGCAACGACTCCCCGCCGCTCAAGGAGACGGTCGAGCGGCAATGACACGGTGTGGAGCGCGGACCCGCCTGCCGCCGGGATTTCACATGACGGTGCGCGCCGCGCAGATCATGCCTGGCTCGCCCGGGCCCGTGGATCACCTCGTGTTCACGCGACGGGCTCGCTTCGGTGTCAGTTTTCGTGGAGACGACGCACATGGAGGCAACCCCTGGCCAGGGGCCGGCTGATGGAGTCGGCGCGCGTAGGCTCGTCGTCTGCCTTCTCCACTGTGGTAGATGGCCACAAGGTCACCGCAGTGGGCGAAGTACCGCCGCAGACGGTGCGCTTCATCGCGGACTCCGTGAAGGCGCAGAAGACGTCCGACAGCATACCGCCGCCGCCTCCCGCTATCGAGCCACCCCTCCGGGGCGGCCCTTTCGCGCATTCTCCGCGGCCCTGAAAGGCGACTCGTTCTCACCGTCGTCCATCGGCGCGACTGCGATCTGTGCGAGGAGATGCTGGCGGAGCTGCAGCGGCTCGGGAGCGTCGATGCCGCTGCCGCCGATCGAACTGGTGGACGTGGACGCCGACCCGCACCTCAACGCCGCCATGGCCTCGATGTGCCGGTGCTGCTTCTCGATGGCGCGGTGGTCTGCCGGCATCGGCTGGATGCCGGGGAAGCTGAGACGCGTCCTGCTGCCGGCACAGCGGCTGACTCGCTATAATCGCGGCGGCCGCTGATCACCTGGCGCGGCAGTAACGCGACAGATCCCGATTCATGCGGCTCATACGTAACTTCTCCATCATCGCGCACGTCGATCACGGCAAATCGACGCTCGCCGACCGCCTCATCCAGCTCTGCGGCGGGCTCGCCGACCGCGAGATGCAGGCGCAGGTGCTCGACTCGATGGATCTCGAGCGCGAGCGCGGCATCACCATCAAGGCGCAGAGCGTGACGCTCTACTACAGGCGCACGACGGCGAGCGCTACCAGCTCAACATGATCGACACGCCGGGGCACGTGGACTTCTCCTACGAAGTCTCGCGCTCGCTGGCGGCCTGCGACGGCGCGCTGCTGGTGGTCGACGCCTCCCAGGGCGTGGAGGCGCAGAGCGTCGCCAACTGCTACACCGCGATCGAGCAGGGGCTGGAGGTCCTGCCGGTCATCAACAAGATCGACCTGCCTTCGGCCGATCCCGAGCGGGTGGTGCGCGAGATCGAGGAGATCATCGGCATCGAGGCCGACGATGCCGTGCGCGTCAGCGCCAAGACCGGCGAGGGCGTGCCGGAGCTGCTCGAGGCGCTGATCCGGCGCATCCCGGCGCCGAAGCGGCGATCCGCGAGGCGCCGCTGCAGGCGCTGATCATCGACTCCTGGTTCGACAACTACGTCGGGCGTGGTCTCGCTGGTGCGGGTCGATGAACGGCAGCGCTCAAGACCGGCGACAAGATCCGCGTGGTGTCGACCGGCCGCAGCCACAACGTCGACCGGCTCGGCCGCTTCACGCCCAAGCCCATCGTGGAGAGGGAGCTGGCCACCGGCGATGTGGGCTTCGTCGTCGCCGGCATCAAGGAGATCGACGGCGCGCCGGTCGGCGACACCATCACGCTGGAGAACCGGCCGGCGGCGGCGCCGCTGCCGGGCTTCAAGCAGATCAAGCCGCGGGTGTTCGCCGGGCTGTTTCCCGTCAACTCCGAGGACTACGAGAAATTCCGCGACGCGCTCGCGAAGCTGCGCCTCAACGACTCGGCGCTGCACTACGAGCCGGAGGTCTCCGGCGCGCTCGGGCTTCGGCTTTCGCTGCGGGTTCCTGGGCCTGCTGCACATGGACATCGTGCAGGAGCGCCTCGAGCGCGAGTACCAGCTGACCTGGTGACGAGCGCGCCGACGGTGGTGTACGAGGTGGCGCGCACCGACGGGGCGGTCGAGTACGTCGACAACCCGGCGAAGCTGCCGCCGCTCCAACGAGATCGAGGAGATCCGCGAGCCCATCATCGTCGCCAGCATCCTGGTGCCGCCCGATCACGTCGGCGCGGTGCTCAAGCTCTGCAACGACAAGCGCGGCACGCAGAAGAAGATGCTATACCTGGGCACCCAGGTGTCGCTGCAGTACGAGCTGCCGCTCGCCGAGGTGGTGCTCGATTTCTTCGACCGCCTGAAGTCCGTGAGCCGCGGCTATGCCTCCTTCGACTACGAATTCAGCCATTTCGAGGCCGCGCCGCTCGTCAAGCTCGACATCCTCATCAACGGCGACCGGGTCGATGCGCTGTCGATCATCGTGCACAAGGAGAGCGCCTACCAGCACGGGCCGCGAGCTGGTCGACAAGATGCAGGAGCTGATCCCGCGGCAGATGTTCGAGGTGGCCGTGCAGGCGGCGATCGGCAGCGCGGTCATCGCGCGCGCCACGGTCAAGGCGCTGCGCAAGAACGTGCTCGCCAAGTGCTACGGCGGCGACGTCAGCCGCAAGCGCAAACTCCTCGAGAAGCAGAAAGAAGGCAAGAAGCGCATGAAACAGCTCGGCCGCGTCGAGATTCCCCAGGAGGCGTTCCTCGCCGTCCTGCAGGTCGGCCGCAAGTAGGTACAGGCACCCATGCCTCCCAGTGCTGATGCCGATCATCGTGCTGCTCGTCCTGGCTGGCGCTGCCGGTCGGCGCTGATCTGCATCGTCGACGACTGGTTCCTGCGGCCGCAGGCGGCAGCTCGCCGCGGCGCCGGGCCGGCTGCGATACCGCCGCTGATGCGCTCGCTCTACCGCGCGCTGCCGGTGCTGATCGGCGCCGCGGTGGTGCGCCTGCTGCGTCGCCGAGCAGCTCGACTTCAGCGCCGTGCTGCTCGGCGATCACGGTGGTGACCGGGGTCATCTGGGCGCGTCGATGCGCTGGTGCTGCGCCGGCGGCGCGCGGCCGCGGCCCGCGCGCGCGGGCAAGGATCCGGCGCCATCCCGCGAGCCCGGCACGGTCGACTACGCGCGCAGCTTCTTCCCGGTGGCGCTGGTGGTGCTGCTGCTGCGCGCCTTCGTGTTCGAGCCGTTCCGCATCCCCTCCGACTCCATGATGCCGACGCTGCTCGACGGCGACTTCATCATCGTCAACAAGTACGCCTACGGCCTGCGCCTGCCGGTCATCAACACGCAAGATCGTCGCCATCGGGCGAGCCGCAGCGCGGCGACGTGGTGGTGTTCCGCTATCCGCTCGACCCCTCCGTCAACTTCATCAAGCGCCTGGTCGGCCTGCCCGGGGATCATGTGAGGTGCGCGACAACCGCTCATCATCAATGGCCAGCCGGTGCCGTTCGACGTCGACGGGCAACGTACAACGACGGCTGCTACGTGAACATGCAGCTCGCCGTGGAGCACCTGGGCAACCATGCGCATCAGGCGCATGTTCTGCCCGGTGGCGCTCGACCGGTCAGCCGTCGCTGCCGGGCTGCACCGCGCAGCGACGTGCGCGGCTACGTCTGCGGGGACGAGGCCGCCCGGGGGCAGGCTGCTCGACGCCCGGTGGTCGACAAAGTGGTGCCGCCCGGGCATTATCTGATGATGGGCGACAATCGCGACAACAGCGACGACGGGCGCGTCTGGGGCTTACGTCCCGAGGCAGAATCTGGTCGGCAAGGCGACCCAGATCTGGTTCAATTGGGACCCGCAGCGCTCGGGCGGGCCCATCTGGAGCCGCATCGGCAAGACCATATCGACTGACGCGCGTCAAGGAGTTGCAGCGATGCGTGCACAGGCAACGTGGCGTCACGGCGATCGGCTGGCTGATCCTGCTCACCCCGTTCGCGATCTGGTGTATGCCGGCATCCGCCTGGCGCCGGTCTACCTGAACTACATGAAGCTGTTGCGCGCTCGCTGAATGAGCTGACCGAGCGAATTCGGCAGCGGCAGCGGCGCGTCGCCGGACGCCATTCGCTCGTCCCTCGAGAAGCACTTCGAGATCGACAGCGTCGATTATCCGGCCGTCAAGGACATCAAGATCACCCGCGACGGTCAGGGCTGGACGGTCGAAGCCGCCTACGACGACGAGGCGCCGCTGTTCTCCAACATCTCCCTGCAGTCGCAGTTCGACAAGAAGGTCACTCTGGGCGGCGGTGGATGAGCAGGCCCGACTGGCCGCTCGGCTGGGTACGCGCGCGAGCTCGGCTACGAGCCGCGCGACGCCGGCGCTGTTTCGCGCCGCGCTCACGCACCGCAGCGCCGCCGGCGCCAACAACGAGCGGCTGGAGTTCCTCGGCGATGCGGTGCTCAACCTCGCTCGTCGCCGCAGCACCTCTATCGCGGCCTTTCCCGACGCCACCGAAGGGGACCTGAGCCGCCTGCGCGCGCGGCTCGTGAGCCGCGAGCCGCTGGCCGAAGTGGCCGCGTCGCTCGAGCTCGGGGAGGCGCTGCAGCTGGGCTCGGGGGAGCTCAAGAGCGGCGGCTTCCGCCGCCAGTCGATCCTCGCGGATGCCCTCGAGGCGCTGTGCGGGGCGATCTTCCTCGACGGCGGCCTGGCGGCGGCCGAGCCGGTGATCGCAGCGGCTGTTCGCGCCGCGCATCGCCGCGCTGCCGGCGCCCGACGACGCTCAAGGACGCCAAGACGCGCCTGCAGGAGTATCTGCAGTCGCGGGGCCTCGCGCTGCCGCGCTACAGCGTGGAGCGCGTCGAGGGGGAGCCCCACGCGCAGACCTTCCAGTGACGCTGCGAGGTGCCGGCGCTGCGGCTCGCGGCGCGCAGGCAGCGGCTCGAGCCGCCGCCGCGCCGAGCAGGAGGCCGCCGAGCGCATACTCGGCGGCATCGACAGCGACGCAGGGTCCTCGGACAGTGACGTGAGTCCCGCCGCGCTGATTTTCGCAGCGGCTTCGCCGCGCTCGTCGGCCGGCCCAACGTCGGCAAATCGACGCTGCTCAACGCGCTCGTCGGGCGAGAAGCTGAGCATCGTCACGCCCGCGGCCGCAGACCACGCGCCACCGCATCCTCGGCATCTGGCGCATCTGCCGCAGCGCGCAGATCGCCTTCGTCGATACGCCCGGGCCTGCACCGCCAGGCGCAGCCGCGCGCTCAACAAGGCCATGAACCGCACCGCGGCCGCGGCGCTCGAGGAGGCCGACCTCGTGGTGCTGGTCGTGGAGGCGCTCGACTGGACTGCGGAGGACGAGCTGGTGCTCGAGCGCATCGCGCGCTCGGGACGGCCGGCGCTCGCCGCGGTCAACAAGATCGACCGGTGCAGGCCGCGCGAGCGGCTGCTGCCGTATCTGGCGGAGCTCGCCAGCGCGCCACGCATTCCTGGCGCTGGTGCCGGTGTCGGCGCTCAAGCAGAAGAATCTCGACGACCTGCGCACATGCCATCGCGGCGCACCTGCCGGTCTCGGCGCCGCTCTTTCCCGACGGCGAGCTCACCGACCGCGGCATTCAGTTTCGCATCGCGGAGATGATCCGCGAGAAGCTGACCCTGGAGCTCAATCAGGAGGTGCCGTACGGCATCGCGGTGGAGGTGGAGAAGCTCGCCGAGGAGGACGGGCAGCTCACGGTCGATGCCGCCATCTGGGTGGATCGCGAGGGCCAGAAGCCGATCGTGATCGGCGCGCAAGGGGAGCGGCTGAAGCGGGTCGGCACGTCGGCGCGCCTGACGCTGAACGGGCTGCTCGGCCGGCGGCTGCACCTCAACCTCTGGGTGAAGGTGCGCGAGAACTGGGCGGACAATGCCCGGGCGCTGCGCGAGCTGGGGCTGGAGTACAGAGATGACGGCCCATCCCCGCCGCGTCCTGCTGGCGCCGCGGGTACATCCTGCACCACTCGGCCCTATCGCGACACCAGCCGCATTCTCGAGGTGCTGACGCGCGAGCACGGCCGGCTGACGCTGTTTGCGCGCGGCGTGCGCGGCCCGAAGCCGCGGCTCGCCGCGGTGCTGCAGCCTTTCGATCTGCTGCTGCTGTCGTTTAGCGTGGGCGGGAGGCGGCGCAGCTCACGGCGGCGGAGAGTGCGGAGACCGCGCCGCCCTTGCCGCGGGCAGCCTGATGGCGGGGTTCTACCTCAACGAGCTGCTGCTGAAGCTCACGACGCGGCACGATCCGCTGCCGGAGGTGTTCGACGACTATCGCCGGGCGCTGGCGGGGCTGCGTGCCGGAGGGGTCGAGGCGGTTCTGCGGCTGTTCGAGAAGCGGCTGCTCGAGGCGCTGGGCTATGGGCTGGACCTCACTTCGGAGGCGCGGACTGGGAAGGCGATCGAGGCGGCAGGGTTTCTACCGGTTTCAGGCGTCCGAAGGGCTGGTCCCGGCCCGGGAAGGGGATGCGGACGCAGTCGCCGGCAGCTCGATTTTCGCGCTGGCGCGAGAACAGCTGGGAGAGAGGCGCGAGCTCGAGGATGCGCGCCGGGTGCTCCAGGCGGCGCTTGCGGCGAGGCTCGAGGGTAAGGAGCTGGCTACGCGCAGAGTAGCGCGGGCGGTCGCGTCACGCGGGGGGTCGCGTACTTAGCTTTAGTGCCTCAAAATCGCGCTTTGACTGGATTGTGCCCGGCGGCCCGCCTACACGAGCCGCCGCATTACTGGAGATGCGGCTTGGCTCATTCCTACATCGCCCTCGGCGTCAACATCGATCATGTGGCGACGCTGCGCCAGGCGCGCCGCGGGAACGAGCCCGACCCGGTGCAGGCGGCGCTGGCCGCGGAGATGGCCGGCGCCGACAGCATTACGCTGCACTTGCGCGAGGACCGCCGCCACATCCAGGACTCCGATGTCAGGACGCTGAAGGGTCTGTTGCAGACCCACATGAATCTCGAGATGGCGGTCACCGAGGAGATGCTGCGGATCGCAGGGGAGGTGCGGCCTGCGGACTGTTGCCTCGTGCCGGAGAAGCGGCAGGAGGTGACTACCGAAGGAGGGCTGGATGCGGCGGGGCAGGAGGCGCGGATGAAGGAGGCGACGGCAACGCTCGTGGGGCAGGGGATCCGAGTGTCCCTCTTCATCGATCCGGAGCCGCGGCAGATCGAGGCGGCGGCGCGGATCGGCGCACCTGCCATCGAGTTGCATACCGGCGCTTATGCCGAGGCCACGGGGGCGGCGAAGGCGACTGAGCTCGAGCGGCTGCTCAGGTGTGCGCGGCTGGGCGCGGGACTCGGACTCGAGGTGCATGCGGGCCATGGGTTGAATTACCACAACGTGCAGCCGGTGGCGGCGATCCGGGAGATCGTCGAGCTCAACATCGGGCACGCGCTCATCTCGCGGGCGGTATTCGCCGGACTGGCGGCGGCGGTACGCGACATGAAGGCGCTGATGACGGCTGCGCGCGCATGATCTTCGGAATCGGAGTCGACGTCCTCGAAGTGAAGCGGATCGGGGCGACGCTGGAGCGCTTCGGGGAGCATTTCATCGAGCATCTGCTGATGCCCGAGGAGCGGGCGCAGCTCGCCAGGACGCAGCGGCGGGAGCGGTTCATCGCCATGCGCTTCGCGGCGAAGGAGGCGATCGTCAAGGCCATGGGGACAGGGTTTGCGCACGGGGTTTGGATCCGGGACGTGGGGGTGGTACAGAACGCCTGGGGCAAGCCGGAGGTGGTGTTCTCGGAGCGCGGGGAGAGGGTGAGGAAGGGGCTGGGAGTCGGCGACGGTCATGTGACGCTGACGGATGAGGCGGGACTCGTCGTAGCCGTGGCCGTCCTGATGAAGGCAGCCGCGCCGTGAATTGTCTGGTGTTTGACATCGAGACCGTGCCGGATGTGGCCTTCGGGCGGCGGCTCTATGGACTCGATGGGTTGCCGGATGCGGAGGTGGCCAAGGCGATGTTCGCGCTGCGGCGGCAGGGCTCGGGCGGGGAGTTTCTGCCGCTCGAGCAGCACCGCGTGGTCGCGATTTCCTGCGTGCTGCGCAGCCGGGACGGCTTGAAGGTCTGGAGCCTGGGGGATGCGAGCTCGCCGGAGGGCGAGCTCATCCAGCGCTTCTTCGATGGCGTCGAGAAGTTCTCGCCGGATCTCGTTTCCTGGAACGGCTCGGGGTTCGATCTGCCGGTGCTGACCTATCGGGCGCTGCTCGCGGGGATCCAGGCGCCGCGATACTGGGAGACGGGCGACGGCGATCAGGCGTTCCGCTACAACAACTATCTCAACCGCTATCACTGGCGGCACGTGGATCTGATGGATGTGCTCTCGGGCTTCCAGGCTCGCGGCAGGGTGTCGCTGGCGAACGTGGCTTGCCTGCTGGGGCTGCCGGGCAAGCTGGGGTTCTCGGGCGCGCAGGTGTGGGATGCCTATCTCGCGGGGAATCTGCTCGGGATCCGGCGGTACTGCGAGACCGATGTACTCAACACCTATCTCGTCTATCTGCGCTTCGAGCTGCTGCGGGGGCGGCTGACGCGGGAGCGGTACGCCGAAGAGCTGGAGCGGGTCAAGGCATTGCTGCGCGCGGGGAACGGAGCCGCATTTCGCGGAGTTCCTGCGCGTGTGGGAAGGTGGCGCTTGAGCGATGGAGCGGCCGCGCGGCCCGTCGCCGGGCGCGGCGAGCGGGAGACGGCGGATGTCGTGGGCCTCACGCACGCAGGCGAAGGGATCGTTCGCGCCGGCAAGACGGTCTTCGTGGCGGGCGCCCTCCCGGGAGAGACCGTGGCCTTCGAGCGCACGCGCAAGCACCGGCAGCACGATGACGGCAGGCTGTTGGAAGTGCTGCGCCCGGCGGCGGAGCGCGTGACACCGCGCTGCGCGCATTTCGGGGTCTGCGGCGGGTGCGCTCTGCAACATCTTGCGCCGGAATCGCAGTTGAGCCTGAAGGAGAAAGAGCTGCGGGACAACCTGGCGCGCGTCGCACGTGTGGAGTGCCGGGAGTGGTTGCCGCCGGTGCGCGGGCCGGTTTGGGGTTACCGCAGGCGCGCGCGGCTGGGGGCGAAGTACGTGCCGAAGAAGGGGAAGGTAGTGGTCGGATTTCGCGAGCGTCTGGCGCCCTACGTTGCAGATGTCATGCACTGCGACGTGCTGGCGTCGCCCGTGGACGCACTGGTCCAACCGCTCGCGGAGCTTCTTGGGCAGCTCGATATACGCCAGCAGGTGCCGCAGATCGAGGTGGCGGTGGCGGACAACGCCACGGCATTGGTGTTGCGCGTGTTGCAGACGCCGACCGAGCAGGACCGGGCGAAGTTGGGCGACTTTGCCGCGCGGCATGCGGTACGGTTCTTTCTGCAGAGCGGCGGACTGGACTCCATCGAGGAGTTGGCAGCGGAGTCGGCGTCGCTCAACTACGTGCTGCCGGCGTTCGATCTCACGCTCGACTTCAAGCCCACCGACTTCGTGCAGGTGAACGGCGCGGTGAATCAGGCGCTGGTGGCGCGCGCGCTGGAGCTTTTGCGGCCGAACCCGGAGTCGAGGGTGCTCGACCTGTACTGCGGGCTCGGCAACTTCACGCTGGCGCTCGCCAGGTCCGCCGGCCATGTCGTGGGAGTGGAGGGCGAGTCCGCACTGGTCGACCGGGCGCGTCATAATGCACGCCGGAACGGAATTTCCAACGTGGAATTCGACGTGGGTGACCTGTCCAAGCCGACAGAGCCGGCGACGGGATGGCTCCGCGGGCCATATAGCCACGTTCTCCTCGATCCGCCGCGGGTCGGTGCCGCGCCCGAGCTGCTCGCTGCCATTGCCAGGTTCGCGCCCGAGCGTGTGTTGTACGTCTCGTGCCATCCGGGCAGTCTGGCGAGAGATCTGGCGGTCCTGATACACGAGCACGGGTTCATCCTCGAATCAGCCGGAGTCGTCGACATGTTTCCCCACACCGCGCACGTCGAATCGATGGCGCTCCTCGGGCGGCCATGACCCTCGGGCCCCTGATGATCGATCTCGAGGGGACTGCCGTCACAGGCGAGGAGCGGGAGATGCTCCGCCACCCTCTCGTGGGCGGTGTGATCCTGTTCACACGCAACTACACCGATCCCGGGCAGCTCTCGGCGCTGGTGGCGGACATCCATGCCGTCCGGAGCCCGCCGCTCATCGTGGCGGTCGATCACGAGGGCGGGCGCGTGCAGCGTTTCCGCGCCGGCTTCTCCGCCCTCCCGGCGGCGCGGCGGATCGGCCATGAGTTCGACGCCAATGCCCGCTCCGGGCTCGAGTTGGCCCGGAGCATCGGCTGGCTCATGGCCGCGGAGCTGCGCGCGCGCGGGGTCGACCTCTCGTTCGCCCCCTGCGTAGACCTCGACTACGGGGTGAGCATTTCATCGGCGATCGCGCATTCCATGGCAATTCCGACGTGGTTGGCGCCGCTGGCGACGGCCTATGCACACGGCATGCGGGATGCCGGGATGGCCGCCACCGCCAAGCACTTCCCGGGCCACGGGGCAGTCGTCGCCGACTCCCATCTGACGCTGCCCGTGGACAGGCGGGAGCTCGCTGACATGACGGACGACCTGGCTCCCTACCGCCGGCTGATCGCCAACGGCCTGCCGGCCGTCATGGTGGCCCACATCCTGTTTCCTGCCGTGGATGACGCCCCCGCGAGCCTGTCGGCGCGCTGGATTCGCGACGTGTTACGCGGAGAGATGCGTTTCCAGGGGGTAGTGTTCACCGACGACCTGTCGATGGGAGGGGCCGCGGCGGCCTTCGGGGACGTTGTAACCCGGGCGACCCGCAGGCGCTGTCGGCGGGTTGCGACATGCTGCCGGTCTGCAACCAGCGCCCCGCGGTGGTCGCGCTGCTAGAGCACCTGCATGTGGATCCCGAGCCCGCCTCGGGCCTGCGTCTGGTGAGACTCCATGGACGCGGCGATTCGAGCCCGGAGAACCTCAAGACTCGGCCGGAGTGGCAGCGCGCGCAGGAGTGGCTGCGGCGTTGCGCGGCAGCTCCAGCGTTGAAACTTGATTCGGGACGATGACGAGCGCAAGAGAATGAACAACTGGTCGGCCGACGCCTGGCGCAAGGTCCTCGACAGCTCGCCCGAGGGTGTCGTGGTTTGCGACGCCGTGGCGTCCGACTATCCGGTCATCTACGCCAACCGCGCATTCACCGCCATGAGCGGCTACGCCGTCGATGACCTGTTGGGCAGGAACCTGCGCATCCTCCAGGGCGGCGATCGCGATCAGGACGGGCGCGCATCGCCTGCGCGAGGCCGTGGAGCGGGGCGAGGCCGCGCGCGTGCTCATGCGCAACTATCGTCCGGACGGGTCGCTCTTCTGGAACGAGGTGGTGCTGCAGCCGGTTCGCAACCCTTCCGGTGAGCTGACTCATTTCGTCGCCTACTTCCGCGACGCCAGCGAGAGACTGAAGGGGGAGGATAAAAACGCTCAGGGCCTGCCTTCGTGGCTGCGCGAGGATCGGCTGACGGGTCTGCACTCCCGCGCCTATTTCGAGGAGCTGCTGCTGCGTGACTGGCTGCTCGCGCAGCGCGACTCGCACGAGATCGCGCTGACGATATTCGACATCGACGATCTCGCCACCTACAACGACACTTTCGACAAGAGCGCCGGCGATGCCTGCATCCGGCGTGTCGCGCGCGTCGTCGGTGCATCCTACCGGCGCGGCGGCGACCTCGTCGGTCGCTGGGAGGGAGGCGCGATCGCGGCGCTCACCCAGGGGGACGCGGCGCAGAAGGCGCCGCAATACGCGCAAGTCGTCGCGCAGCGCGTACGGGACCTCCTGATTCATCATCCCCGTAACGGCTCGGGGCGCTATGTCACCATCAGCGCCGGCGTGGCAAGCCTGGTGCCGGAGCGCGACATGCCGCTCGAGGCGCTGCTCAGGGGCTGCCGCGCGGCTCTGAAGCGCGCCAAATCGACAGGCAAGAACGGCATCGTTACCGCCGAGGCGACCGATTTCACCTGAGCTCGCGGCCCGCTGTCGCCATGCGACTATCTGACCCTCGAGGATGCGAACGGACAGCGGCTGGATCGGATTCTGTTCAGGGTGAGGGCAGGGGGGTGATGCCCCAGCGGTCCCCGGTCTTCTGCACGTAATTCCGGAATACGTACGAACAGCAGCAGGGGCAACATCTGCAGCGGGTATCTAAGTCCCAGAATCGACAGGACGGACAGGGCCCATAACATGCAGGTCACCATGCCGGAATCGAACTGCATGCCGTAGACCTGGCCGACGATCGCCACGATGGCCAGGAGCGCTGCGTAAACCATGTCTGAATAATCGATGGCCGTCATGTCGGAACCTTTTTAATCTGATTCTGCCGATGGCGCGGGGAGCGTGGCGGCGGCCTTGGTGATAGTGGCTGGCGTTATGTCGATCGCAAATCGCGTCACTTCGAAGTAATTCAGCGCCTTACCGTCCGCGGACAGCTCGAGCTTGCTGCTGACCAGGCCGGCGCCCTCCAGCTTCTGCAGATGCAGATGCAGCAAGGGCCGGCTGATGCCGATCTCGCGCGCAAGCTGACTCACGTACTGGCGGCCCTTCGCGTTCAGCAGCGCAATGATGCGCAACCGATGCGGATTGGCCAGCGCTCCCAGCATGGCGAGCAGTCGTTCCCCGGTAGACGGCAGCGTTCAGCTCCAATGGATACGTGTAAGTAATTTATTACGGGTGGTGCCGCGAGTCGAGGGGATGGCGGTGAAGGCGGGCTTGACGCTCACCGCCGCGATGTATATACTTGTTGATACATTGACGAGAGAGCGCAGATGTCAAGAACCGCAAAGCTCACCGTGCAGCAGTGGGGAAATAGTCTCGCCGTACGCATACCGGCCGCGGTGGCGCGTTCCGCGCATTTCACCGTCGGGCAGCCCGTGGAGGTCTCGATCGCGGATGATGGGGTGCTCGTGAAGCGCGCTGGTCGGCCAAGGCTGACGCTTGCGCAGAAACTCGCCGCGTTTGATCCCGCCTGCCACGGAGGCGAGGCGATGGCGACCCGCCCGGTCGGATCCGAGGCGATGTGATGGCGGCCGGATCGCGGTGGGTCCCGACGCGCCGCGACATGATTTGGATTGATTGTAACCCGCAGGCTGGTCGCGAGATGAAGGACGTGCACCCGTTACTGGTGCTCTCGCCCAGGGATTTCAATGAGCGCACGGGAATTGTCATCGGCCTTCCGATGACGACAGCGTCCTACAATGACACCAACCCATTTGCCATTAAGTTCATCGGTCCCAGGGGAGCCGTCAGCTACATTCTTGCCCATCAACCCAAGTCATTCGATTGGCGAGCCCGCACCGCAAAGCGGCACCCTTGGGGGCAAGTCCCGGCGGAGCCGTTCGCCCTCGCTTGCGAGGTACTGAATCAGATCATCGAAATTGGGGCATGAGCATGGCCGGCACCATCCGGCCCAGAAGCCGCCATTCCGTGATGTGGTCGTGTTTCAGAAAGCGGACACTCGATCCGCGTGCGCTGGCAAAAGACGCGGCTCGCAACACGGGACGCGACGCTCGGACTGACTGGAGCTACGAATTTCGGTAGTGTCTCAGTTTGAATTTTCAGGCCGATCCCAGCGAGAGCAACGTGAACCACGGCGGCCAGTATCGTGCAGACCCAAAACGCGCGAGCGACAGCGTTTTGGGTGTGAGGCCTTCGGTATCCCGGAGACACGGATACGGCTCCTGATGGTTATGATGGGCCCGTGATATTGCCGTAGCGCGCAGGCGTTCCTAGGGCGTACCTGGCTGAGTTGTCGCAGCCGCGCCCGTCATACCGAGGATTCCGGAAACGTTGAAACTGTCGACCATGGAAGAGGGAATCAGAATGGTGGAGCCTCGCTCATTGAGATCACAGTCGCGGGAGGGTTCTGACCATAGGGAAGGGTTCGGGATTCTGCGTTCATGATTTTTTCCCTTGTCGCCTGGTGAGTTGAAACATCTGTTGTGCCACCTCGCTCGGATTCCTGCTTGGCCGCGACGGTGCCATGGCTTCCCCGTACCTGGCGCCGTGGAATTCCCCGGTCAGTACCGGTCAGCTATCCCAACAGGGGGCGTGCACGCGTTGCACGCCACGACCTGCTCGACGGCGGAATGAGGGTGTAGTGCGACTGACTGCGACCCGGCGAGCGCCAGGGGTGCGGTCGCAAGCGTCGCGCCCGTGAGGGTGATGGTCAGGGCGATGACGAGAGCGGCTGCCTTGTGAATGCTGATCATGATGAGTTCTCCTCGGTTATGTGCCTGCGAGGAGGACAATACAAACGGCATGCCAGCCGTCCTGTATAGCTAACTCATTGTTTTCGCGTGAGCGGCAGTGTCCGCGGACGCGTCCGCAGACGTCCGGCGGACCGTCCCCCGATACATGAGCTCAGGCGATCAACTGGGGTGCCGGATCTCAAGCGTGGAGTCGATGATGACGGCCTCGGCCAGGGGCCCGGAGGGCACGCTCGAGGTCCACGATCTGCAGGCTGCCGCCATCGAAGTTCGTCACCAACAGCGTGCGGCCGTCGGCTGTCGTGCGAATCTCTCTGGGGAACCCCGAGCTCGGAATGCTGCGCAGCGGCATCGCGTTGACCCCGACCCGGGCGGCGTCGACTACATACAGCGTCGAGCCCGCCGTGCCGGTATGGAAGCGATCCGAGCCGGCTACCACGACCTTGCGACCGCTGTCCACCAGCGCGACCCCAACCGGGGACTGGCCTACTGCCATGCCCCGAGGATCCGCCAACCCCGTGCTGCCTGCCAGCTCCCGCTCGGCGAAAGTCAGCAGCTCATTGCTGCCGCGTGCGGTGACATAGACCTTGCCGGTCTCACGCGAAGCCACAATGCGCGCCGGGCTACAGCCAGCCGGCACGCGCCGCAGCACCGAGGCTCCAGGGTTGGTCGTTGCAAGCTTCATGTCCACCACCACAATCGCGCCCTCCGGGTGGTCGGCCACGGCGGTGGGATCATTTTCCGGACTGCAGCGGTTGCTCCAGCCCCGGTCCTTCACGGACAAAACCGTGGCAAACAGAAAGCGCTGGTCCGAGGAGAACGCGAGCCCGAGCGGTCCGACGCCGGCGGCGATCGAACCGACAACCCGCATCTGCGCAAAGCGCGAACGTCGTGTCTGCGCCAGGTCGATCACGCTGATCGTTCCGAGGGCTTCGTTGCTCACGAAGACGTAGCGGTCGTCGCCCGTGACACTGACGTAAATGCTCCCAGGCCGGGGAGCGTCGCCGACCCCCCAATATCCGAGTATCGGGTTGCTGCTCCCCCTCGTCAGTCGCCCAACGTCAAGGAAGACCACGTTGGGACCGTCGGCAACGATCAGCAGTGAGCCATCGTGCGTCAGTACCATCCCCATCGGCCATCCGGGCAGGCTCACCATGCGCTTCAGGACGAGTCCCCCATTCGCTCTGGCGATCACGGCCACTTCCGGACGCGGTTGTGTGAGCGATACGAACAGCCAGCAGCCGTCAGCGCTCGTCAACGCCGTGAAGGGCGATCCAGGCAGCGTTACGTGCACCAGCGGACTTGCCATGGCGCGGTTGCACTCCGTTGCGTGCACCACGCCTGGTCCCGCGAGCCACAGCAATGTGACGAGGATCACGCCCGGTACGAGCGCCAGACGCCGATAACTGCCATCGGCGGCCACGCTACGCGCCCTGGGGTTGATTGTCTGAGTCGTCACGCTGCGCCTCCAAATCCAGATACAGTGGGCGACAATCTAGGTGAGGGGGGTAGCGGTCGAATCGGTAGTCACCGCAACGGCGGCGTGCCTGGATCACAGGCTGCGCGAAGAGGCCCGATACTGTGATGCAGAGCACGGCTCCTGTGCCGTTACGCGTATTTCTTGCGAGGACTCAATAGCGGACGATAATGGCCCCATGACGCGCGACAGCGGCCCACATCCCGAGCCTCCGGTACCCGCTACCCCGGAAGCCTCCCGCGATGGGGAATCGTCCGAAATGACCGGACGGATGCTGCAGGTTTCGCGCTTTGCCACTCTTGGCGAGATGGCGACCGGTGTTGCGCACGAGCTCAATCAGCCGCTGACTGCCATCGCGAACTATGCGCAGGCTTGCGACCGCCTCCTCAGCCGGCCTCAGCCCGACCTCGACGACTTGCGTACCGCCATGCGGGAGATTGCGGCACAGGCCGTGCGCGCCGGCGACATCCTGCGCCGCTTGCGCGGGCTCGCCCAGTCGCAGCCCATCCGCCGCGAGCGTGCGGATCTCAACGCAACGATCGAAGCCATCCGCGAGATCATTGTGGCGGACGGACGCGTACATCGCGGCCGGGTGCGATTCGCTCTCGCGACAGGCCTGCCGCCGGTCTTCATCGACGTGGCTCAGATCCAACACGTGATCCTGAACCTGGTCCGCAACGGCCTCGAGGCGCCCGCCGTGGCGGGCGTGGAGGTGCGCGAGCTGCTGCTGCGCACCATGCTTACCTCGGGCGGTGATGTGGAGATCGCCGTGCTCGACAATGGCCCCGGCCTCGCGCCCCAGGCCGTCGAGCGAATGTTCGATCCGTTTTTCTCCACCAAACCGGAAGGGACGGGGCTCGGCCTGGCGATCAGCCACACCGTCGTGCGCGCTCACGGCGGCGCCCTGGCCTGCCACCCCAACATTCCGCGCGGCGCGTCGTTCTCGATTCGGCTGCCGGCCGAGGCCCTCACCGGGGACCTGCCTGAGGCGCGCGCCGCGTCCGCCCGCATCTTGCTGGTGGATGACCACACCGGGGTGCGCGATGCGATGGCAATGGTGCTCAGGGGTGAGGGTTTCGACGTGCGGTGCGCCGCATCTCTCGCGGAAGCCAGCGCGGCGTTGCGCGAGAATCCGCAGGTCGATCTCGTGATCGCCGACTATCACCTGCAAAGGGGCGAGACCGGGATCGAGGTGATCGCCGCGGCGCGGCAGGTCGCGGGCGAGCTCCTCCCGGCGGTGCTCGTGAGCGGCGACATCTCCTCGACTCTCAGCGGCGTGGAGGGCACCCACCGGCTGCGCGTCGCCAGCAAGCCGATCCGATCGAGCAAGCTGCTGTCGCTCATCAGGGAGCTGCTGTCAGCCAGGAAAGCGACGTAGCAAAGTTGCAGGTTGCTCGAGGAGTCTGCCCGTGCTCATGAACAAATTTCCGCCGGTCGTGTTCGTCATCCCCTTGGCGGTGCCGTCAGGTGTGCTCCGGTGAGACTGCGAATGCACTTGCACGGGTCGCGAGACTGCCCGCGATCGTGACCGCGAAGTTGATGCACAGGGCGACGAACCCGGCGTTCAGCCCAAATATCGGGTCGAGATGGGTGGACATCAGCACCACCGCGATGAGTACGCCCGCTATCATGCCGATGAAGACGCCGATCCCCGTGACCCGCTTCCAGTAGAGCCCCAGCACTACGCCGGGAAAGCACTGCGTCACCATCGCATAGCCCGTCAGCAGCAGCGAGACGAGACTGCCCGCGCCGTGGATCGCGAGGCCCAGGCTCGTCGCTCCCAGCACCACCACCATGGCACGCGCAAGCCGGGCAACCCGGTCGTCGCTCATCCCCGGGGCGAAGAGCGGCCGGTACAGGTTCTTTGCGAAGAGTGTGGCGGCAGTGAGGAGGAGGATGGATGCCGGCACCATTGCCGTCAGAGCGCCGGCGCCGCCGATCACGCCCAGGAACCAGGGCGGAAAGGTGTGGCTGGCGACCAGTAGAAGTCCAACATCGCCGTCGCGGAGGTGGGGCAGAATGAGGACCACCGCGAAGCCCGCGAAGAACATCAGCGCCAGCGTGAGGCTGTAGATCGGCAGCAGCACTGCGTTGCGTCGCAGCGTATCGGCGCTCCTGGCCGTGAAAGTCGCCCCGAATGCGTGCGGCCACATGTAGAAACCGAGCGAGGTCAGGAGGACGGTGGAGATGTACCAGGAGTGCCCGAGGTTCGTCGTGGCGCCGGGCATCACCAGATGCTCGGGCCGCGCACGCGCCAGCGCCGCGAACGCCGCGCCGATGCCGCCGAAATACGCGAGAGGTATGCCGACGCCGATGGCAATTGCCGCGATGAGCATCAAGAAGTCCTTCACGACGCTCACCCATGCAACGGCGCGCACGCCATTGGCGAATACGAAGGCAACGAGGAGTAGGGTACCAACAGACATCGCCGCGACGCGCCCGATGTGCCCGAAACTCGCGATGGAAACGATGATGCCGATGCCGGCGAGCTGCAGCTGGATGTAGGGAACGAACGCCACGATGCCCACCACGCAGACGAAGCCCGCGAGGTATGGGTTGCGGTAGAGAGTGTTGAAGAAGTCCGGCTGCGTCTGCATGCCATGCTTGCGGCCGAGTTCCCAAAGCTGCGGCAGAAAGAAGAATGATGCGACGTAGGCCAGCGAGAGATACGCCAAGCCGTATAGAGCGGGTCCGCCGCGGCTGTAGGCCCACCCGCTCAACCCCAGAAACGCGAACGTCGTGTAGACCTCGCCCGCCATCAGCAGGAACACCAGCACGGTGCCAAAGCCCCGTCCGCCCACCGTCCATTGCTCCAGGTCCATCCGTCGCCGAGATCCCGCGAGGAGGCCGATCACGGTGCCGAATGCCACGATGGCGGCCATCACCGAGAGAGCGGTTGTGGCGGGAGTCATGGGTCGCGCTGCGCTGCGCGGGCGCCCCTGCTCTCGAGGCGGTACACGCCCCACATAAAGCAAGGCGTCAGCACGACCCACAGGGTTAGCCAGAACAGATTGAAAGGCAGCCCGAGGATCATCGGCTGGATGCGATCCCAGAGGGCAACCGAGAAGCACATGGCCGCGAAAGGAATGGCTGCCAGGCCGAGAGCCCCGACGGATGGCCGTCTCATTCGTGTACGTGCTTGCCGGTGGTGTCGGACAGGGCAAGGTAACCCTTGATCTCGGCATACGCGGCCAGCGTAGCCGTGAAGGTCTTGCTGATCGAGCCGAGCTCGAACAGCGTGTCGTTGGTGACGGGTTTTCCGTTCGTCACCACCGCCACTCCGTAATTGAACAAGTCTGAGCGCTTACCGCTGGCTATCCCGACCACCAGAAGGGAATTGCGCACCAGGATCACCTGCCGGGCGGGCGGGGACCTCGCTCGGGCGTGATGAGGGCGATGACGCCGAACGCCGGGTGGTCGTAGTAGTTGCGCTGAAAGAAGCGTACGCGCCGGGTCTCGTTCATCACGAACGTCGTGCCGGGAGGGGCGTTCAGGCCGGGCGGCGGGTCCTGCATGGTGTAGTTGAGCGTCATGCCGAGGTGCAGGAACTCGCCCCTCTCCAGGGATATGACTCCGGTGAGGCCGGGTACGTTGATTCCCAGAGACTCGAGAGGCAAGCCGGCGTGGGTTCCCCAGACGCTTGCCGTCTGCACCCAGGCCGCGTGCGCGACCGGCTCGTACGCGCCGCTGGTGCGCAATCTCGACTCGATGGCTGTCAGCCTGTAGTCGGAAGCCGGCAGCACCGTCAACAGTCTGCCGGCCGGCCCGGAGCCGCTCGAGGCCTCGCCGCCGGCCACCGTGGCAGTGGCGGTCGTCTCGGCTGTCCAGTTCTCAGGCTGGCCGAGCGCGGTCCTGGCGCGGAAGACGACGATCTCGATGTCGTATGCGGGCCCGTTCGCCGCGGGGGCAGGCGCAGTCTGAGACGGCGCGCTGCCCTGGGTCGGGGTCGACTGAGACGGGGCGGTCTGCGATGGGACGGTCTGCGCGGCGGCCTGCGGTGAGGCTGCCTGAGAAGACGGGCTCGCCTGCGGTGGCGCCGGATTGCCCGAGGTCTGCGCGAATGTCGGCACGGACGCGAGCAGCGCAATGCCAAGGATGGCAAGCCGCCAGGCAATGCTTCGGAGTGTCATATGGGCTGAGTCTACCCGACCTAACGGGAACGCGCCGCCAGACGCTTCATCAGGCTCGCCCCGAACTCGAAGCGGGCTTCCTCCGCCGGCATGGCGCGCGCGATGCGCAATCGCAGCGGCCCTTCCAGCCGATACTCGCGCGGCGCCTGCTGCATCAGGCGCACGACCGTCGCCGGTTCGATCGCATTGCGCTCCTCGAACGTCACCGAGCCGCCCTGGGGGCCGAGATCGAGCCGGCGGATACCGAGCGCCCGCGCCGTGAGCTTCAGTTTCGCGATGCGGATGAGGCTCTGCGCCGGAGGGGGCAGCGCGCCGAAGCGGTCGTGAATCTCGGCGGTGAGGTCATCGAGCGCCGCGGCGCTCGTCGGCGGCCGCGATGCGCTTGTAGAGACCGAGGCGCACGTGCACGTCGCCAATGAACGTCTCCGGCAGGAACGCCGGCAGGCGCAATTCCACTTCGGTGGCCGCCGCCAGCGGCTTGTCGAGCGCGGGCTCCCGACCTTCCTTCAGCGCCTTCACCGCGTGCTCGAGCATGTCGAGGTACATCGCGAGCCCGATCTCGGTCATCTGGCCGCTCTGCTGCTCGCCGAGGAGCTCGCCGGCGCCGCGGATCTCCAGGTCGTGGGTCGCGAGCACGAAGCCGGCGCCGAGCTCCTCCATCGACTCGATGGCCTCGAGCCGCTTGGCCGCATCGCCGGCGAGCGCCTTGCGCGGCGGGGCGATCGAGGTAGGCGTAGGCGCGATGGTGCGAGCGTCCGACGCGGCCGCGCAGCTGATGCAGCTGCGCGAGCCCCATGTGGTCGGCGCGATTGATGATGATGGTGTTGGCGGTGGGGACGTCGATGCCGCTCTCGATGATGGTGGTGCAGAGCAGCAGGTCGAAGCGCCGATGATAGAAGTCCACCATGAGCTGCTCGAGGTCGCGCTCCCGCATCTGGCCGTGCCCGATCCTGACGCTCGCCTCGGGCACGAGGCGCCTGCACCTCGGCGGCGATCTTCTCGATGGTGCGGACCTCGTTGTGCACGAAGTAGATCTGGCCGCCGCGGCGCAGCTCGCGCAGCACCGCCTCGCGCAGCGTCGGCCCGTGCCACTCGACCACGAAGGTCTTGATCGCCAGCCGCTCCGCCGGCGGTGTCGTGATGAGCGACAGGTCGCGCAATCCGCCGAGCGCCATGTTGAGCGTGCGCGGGATCGGGGTCGCGGTGAGAGTCAGCACGTGCACGTTGGCGCGCAGCGCCTGCAGCCGCTCCTTGTCGCGCACCCCGAAGCGATGCTCCTCATCGACGATGATGCAGGCCCAGGTCCTTGAACCGCGCGTGCGCGTGCAGCAGCCGGTGCGTGGCGATGACGATGTCGACCGTGCCGCGCTCGATCCCCTCGAGCGTCGCCTGGGTCTCCTTGGCGTTGCCGAAGCGCGACAGCGCCTCGATGCGCACCGGCCAGTCGGCGAAACGGTCGCGGAAGTTGGCCAGGTGCTGCTGCACCAGCAGCGTGGTCGGCGCCAGCACCGCGACCTGCTTGCCCGCCTGGGCCGCGACGAACGCCGCGCGCATGGCCACCTCCGTCTTGCCGAAGCCGACATCGCCGCAGACGATCCGGTCCATCGGGCGGTCGCTCTGCAGATCGGCGAGCACCTTGCGCGATGGCCTCGGCCTGGTCCTCGGTCTCCTCGAACGGGAAGGCGTTGGCGAAGGCCTGGTAATCGCGTCTCGTTCAGCGGCAGCTTCAGGCCCTTGCTGCGCCTTGCGGCGCGCATACAGATCGAGCAGCTCCGCCGCGACGTCGCGGATCTGGTCCGCGGCGCGCTTGCGCGCCTTCGCCCACTGGTCCGTCCCGAGCTTGTGCAGCGGCGCGCTCTCGGGCGCGGCGCCGGTGTAGCGGGTGACCAGGTGCAGCGCGTGCACCGGCACGTACACGCGATCGCCGTCCAGATACTCGAGGACCAGAAACTCGCCGGGCTGCCCGGCGACCTCCATCGACTGCAGGCCGACGTAGCGGCCGACACCGTATTCCTCGTGCACCACTGGCGCGCCGGGGTTGAGGTCCTGAAGGTCGCGCAGGATGGCTTCCGGATCGACGGCGCGCGCTTTCGCCGCCGCTCCTGCCGGGCCCGGGCGCCGAAGAGCTGCGCCTCGGAGATGATCGCGATCCGCGGCTGCGTCAGTGTCAGGCCGCCGAGATCCGGCGCGACCGTCAGCGCCAGAGCGCGCGGTGCCGCCCGCAAACTCTTCCCAGCCCGGCACGGCATCGATTGCGATGCCCATGCGCGCGCAGCATGTCGTGCAGCACCTCTCGTCGGCCGGGCGAGTCAGCCGCGATCAGCACTCGGCCGTCGAACTCGTCGAGAAACGCTGTCGAGCGGCGGCGAGCGGGCTGCTCCGCCCGCGCGTCGACCCGCAGCTCGCGGCGGCGCCGCCGTCGGGAAGTTGCGCACTTCCGGGGCAGCCGTGCCGCAGAGTGCGGTGTCCGCCTTGAATGCCTCGAGGGTGATGGAGGCGAAGCCGTCGAGCTTCGCTTCGAGCTCGCGCGGCTCGACGAACAGCTCCGCCGGGGCGAGCACCGGCCGCTCGATGTCGTGCCGGCGATCCTCGTAGCGAGTCGCGATTCCGCTCCAGGCCTTGTCCAGCGCCGCGGGCAGGGCGGCGTCGTGCACGATGACCGCGTTGGCGGGAAGGTAGTCGAGCAGCGTTGCCGTCTCCTCGAAGAAGAGCGGCAGGTAGAACTCGATACCCGCCGGCGCCAGGCCCTCGCTGACACTGCGGTAGATGGTGGTTCGGTTTGGGTCTCCTTCGAAGCGCGTACGGAAGCGCCGTCTGAATTCCTTTACCGCCTCCGCGTCCAGCGGCATTTCGCGCGCGGGCAGCAGGCGAACGCTGTCGAGAGCATCGAGTGAGCGCTGCGTTTCCGGATCGAAGCGGCGGATGGCCTCGATCTCCTCATCGAACAGGTCGATGCGCAGCGGCGTCGCCCCGCCCATCGGGAAGACATCGAACAGCGAGCCGCGCACCGCGAACTCGCCGGGGCTCGTGACCTGACTGACGCTTGCATAGCCCGCATCCGTCAGCCTTTGGCGAAAAGGCTCGAGTGCAAGGGCCTGGCCGCGCACGAGCTCGAAAGCGCGGCTTTGGACGTATTGCTTCGCGGGCAGCCGCTGCATGAGCGTGTCCGCAGCCACGATCAGACATCCGTGCCGGGTCTGAGGCAGCTCGAAGAGCGTCCGCAGCCGCTCCGAGATGATGTCCGGATGCGGCGAGAAGAGATCGTACGGCAGCACTTCCCAGTCGGGGAATGCAAGCAGAGTCAGGCGCTCACCCGCAAAGAAGCGCACCTCCGCCGCCAGCCGATCCAGCTCGCGGGCGGCATCGGCCACGACGACATATAAACGCTGGTCGCCGCGCATGGCCTCGGCGAGCGCCAGGGCCGGTGCGCTGCCATGGAGCTGGTGCCAGCGCAGATGGCGCCGGGCGGCGCCGGGTACGGGCGGATCGAGGATTCTCAAATCGCGACGGGGATTCCCGTGACCTGTAAGCGTTCCTGGACGGGCACGCAGAAGATGTCGATCGAGCCGGAGCGGCCCCGCACCTGCATCGGCGGCAGCGGGGTCGCACCGATGTCGAGTCCGCGCGAGTCGAGCGACTGCTTGACCGTGCGCGAGAAGAGCATCTCGCCGGCGCGGGCGCGCTGACAGAGCCGCGCCGCGACGTTGACCGTATCGCCGATGATCGTGTAGCTCATGTACGAGCTCGATCCGATGTTGCCCGCGACCACGGCGCCTTCGTTGATGCCGATGCCGAGGCCGGCATCGACGCCGTACCGCTCCTTCCATGAAAGCGCGAGTTCCTTGAAGTTCGCGAGCATCTCCTGCGCCGCGCGCACGGCCCGGCAGGGGCTGTCCGACTGCTCGGCCGGTACCCCGAAGCCGAGCATCAGGCAGTCTCCCGCCATGTGAAAGACGGTGCCGTCGTGGCGGAAGGTGATCTCGGTGAGGAGCGAGAAGAACTCGTTGAGGAGCGGCACCACCTGGCTCGGCTCGAGCCGCTCCGAGATGGTCGTGAAGCCGCGCAAATCCGCGAAGAGCACGACGGCATGCGCGCGCAGGTCCTGCGTGGACAGCAGCGTGTCGCGAAGCTGCGCATCCTCGAGGATCTTGTCCGCGAGCCGCGGCGACAGATAGCGGCGAAAGGTACGGCGCAGGACTTCCTCGCGCCGCCGGATCTCAGCCTCCAGTTGCGCGGCCGCGAGCTTGCGGCGCACGGCACCCGCACGCACCAGCTCCTCGATGTGTGTCTTCAGAGACTCATCGACGGACAAGGTCTATCCCCAATATTTTTCTGTCAAAAAACGAACAATTCTAGAAGGTTACCATAGGTCGCCGCGCGCCCATCAGGTCACTGCAAGGGGCGCCGCGGCTGCCGCGCTCGATGGCGCGGGGCGACAATCGCCGAGCGGTTCGCTCCGTGCGGCATGCGCGCTGGCGAACATGGAGCCGCGATATTACCGTCGGCGAAGATGTTTTGGAATCGCCATATGTCAAGCACAACCCGTCCCCCGATCGGCTCCTTCCTGACCCGGCTCGTGGCAGTTCTGGCGCTCTGCGCCTGCGGTGCGACCGCCGCCGGCCTTGCGCGCGCCGACGCTGGCACTGAACGCATCGGTCCGCCCAGGGACACGCGCTATCCAGGCACCATTCAGCTTGCGGTGGACGCGAGCGATACGGCGCAAGGGATATTCCGCGTGCACGAAGTGGTCCCGGTCAGGCACGGCGAGCTGACCCTGCTCTATCCGATGTGGATTCCCGGGAACCATTCCCCGAGCGGCCCGATCGCCATGCTCGCCGGACTCACCATCACGGCCAACGGCGGGCGACTGGAATGGATGCGCGACGAGTATGACGTGTATGCCTTCCACGTCGATGTGCCGCGGGACGTCTCGAGCCTGGATGTCGACTTCCAGTATCTCTCCGGGCGCAGCGGCGTGCAGCGCATCCAGATGACCGACAGGATGCTGTCGCTGGAGTGGAACGATGTGTCCCTGTATCCGGCCGGGTACTACTCACGCGACATCACCTTCGCGCTGAGCGTGACTCTGCCGCATGGCTGGCAGTTCGGCACGGCGCTGGATACGCTCTCCCGGTCTGGCGACACCACGACGTTCCAGCCGGTGACCTATAACACACTGGTCGACTCGCCGATGTACGCGGGCATCTACTTCAAGCGGGTCGATCTCGACCCGGGTGCCGCCATTCCCGTACACCTGGATGTGGTGGCCGATGCGCCGAAGTACCTCGAGATGACGCCGGAGCAGCTGCAGGTCCATCGCAACCTGGTGACGCAGACGTACAGGCTCTTCGGCTCGCATCACTACGATCACTACGATTTCCTGTTCTCGCTGTCGGACCAGTTGACCGGCAACGGCCTCGAGCATCACCGCTCGAGCGAAGACGGCACCCGCGCGAGCTACTTCACCGACTGGGACAAGATGGCCCCCGGACGCGACCTCCTGGCGCACGAATACAACCACTCCTGGAACGGCAAGTTCCTCCGCCCGGCCGATCTGTGGACGCCCAACCTCAACGTGCCCATGGGTGACTCGCTGATGTGGATGTACGAGGGCCAGACCCAGTATTGGGGCTACGTGATGACCGCACGCGCCGGCATGTGGAGCGCCGAGCAGTTCCGCGAAGCGCTGGCGCTGGTGGCGGCGAACTACGACCGCAACCGGCCCGGCTTCGAGTGGCGGACCATCGAGGACACGACCAACGATCCCACCGCGGCACATCGGCAGCCGCTGCCCTACCGCAGCTGGCAGATGAGCGAGGAGTATTACAGCGCCGGGCAGTTGCTGTGGCTGGAGGTCGATGCCAGGATCCGCTCGCTCACGCACGACCGGAAGTCGCTCGACACCTTTGCCAGCCATTTCTTCGGCGTCGACAACGGCAGCTTCGTCACCCGGACCTACACGTTCAACGACGTCGTCGCGGCCCTGAATTGGGTGGTGAAGTACGACTGGGCCGGATTCCTGCAGCCGCGGTTGCAGGCGCACCAGCCGCCGCTGGCTGGCATCGGGGCGAGCGGCTGGAAGCTGGTGTACGACGACCAGGAGAGCAACTTCGAGAAGGAATACGATTCCGGCGCCGCCAGCCGCCACGTGATCAGCTTCACGTTCTCCATCGGCCTCACCCTGACCAACACCGGTGAGATCGAGGATGTGCGCTGGAACGGCCCCGCCTTCAAAGCCGGTGTCTCGAGCGGCGCCAGGCTGGTGGCCGTGAACGGTCAGAACTACTCGCCCGAGGTGCTGACCGATGCGATCGTGGCGGCCGAACACAGCGGCGAGCCGATCAGGCTGGCACTCAACTATCAGGGCGGCTACAAGACCATCGCGGTCGATTACCACGACGGGCTGCAGTACCCGCACCTGGTGCGCGTCAACGGCTCGCCCGACTACCTGGACGAGATCATCGCCGCGAAGAGATGAAAATCAGTCGTGCACGACCGAGTGAACCACCCGGCTGTACTCGAAATAGACTGAGAAGGAAGGATAGTCCCAGCGGGTGATCGGCGGCTTGCCCACGGCGGCGTAACGCTTCGCCGGCGTGCCGAACCTGGCTTCCACGTCATGCATGGTGGTGCCGCGCCCCGGCCGTGCGATCGAGGACTGCGCGAGCTGCACGTGGCCGTCGACCACCAGTGTCTCCGCGGCCGCGCCTCCCGCGATTGCGCAGCCGATCAGCAGTGCCAGGAGTTTTGTCGAGCGCATACGGAACCTCCACCGATCCCAAGCGACTATACACCCTGCCGGAATCTGTCAAAACCGCAAGGCCCGGGTGCGCCGCCGATCTGTGAAGCGCATCAAGATTCGGCGGTCAACCGGCCCAATATGGTTAAATGACGAGGATGTTCCATCCGCTGTCGCTCTTCGTGGGGCTGCGCTACGTCCGCGCCCGGTCGCACAAGTTCTTCGTTTCCTTCATCACCTGGACCTCCCTGGCCGGCGTCTGCGTGGGCGTCGCCGCGCTGATTGTCATTCTCTCCGTGATGAACGGCTTCGAGGGGGACCTCAGACAGCGACTCCTTTCGCTGGACGCCGATGCGCGCGTGGTCGCGGCAGATACTGGGAGTACCGGCACACCAAGCCCCGAACAGTGGCAGCTGGCTGCCCGGGCCATAGCCGGCTCCCCCGGTGTCGTCGGCGTCGCCCCCTACGCCCAGGTCCAGGCGCTCGCAGTGCGCACGCCGGAGATGCTGCCGGTGGAGCTGCGAGGCATCGATCCCAAGGCCGAGCCCGCCGTCACGCAGCTCGTCGGGGCGATCACCGAAGGCAAGCTGGCTGACCTGACTGCCGGCTCTGACAATGTCATCATCGGTGAGGTGATCGCCGAGGAGCTCGGCCTCGCGCCCGGCGATCCCATGACCCTTCTCATCCCGACGATCACCGCGGGCGGCGTGCCGACGCCGCGGCTGCGGCAGTTCAGGGTGGCAGGCGTGTTCGAAGTCGGTCTTTCCGACCAGGACGCCATGCTGGTGTTCGCCAACATCGGCGATGTGCGGGCGCTCGGTCCTTCCGCCCAGGGGGACCAGGGCCTGAGGGTTCGCTATCGCGATGCGCTGGCTGCGCCCGTCATCTCGGCCGGATTGCGCACCAGGCTGCCGGGCGGACTGCAGTTGGTCGACTGGACACAGGACAACGCGGACTATTTCCGCGCCATCCGCATCGAGAAGACCATGATGTCGCTCATTCTGCTGCTCATCGTCGCCGTGGCGGCGTTCAACATCGTCGCGATGCTCGTCATGGTGGTCACCGACAAGCGCACCGACATCGCCATCCTGCGCACTTTCGGTGCTTCACCCAGGCGCGTGATGGGGGTCTTCCTCACTCAGGGGCTGGTCATCGGCTGGCTGGGCGTCGCGCTCGGGGTGGCGCTGGGACTCCTGCTCGCCTTCAATGTCGACACCATAGTGCCCTTCCTGCAGAACACCTTCGGCTTCCAGATCTTCAGCTCGAGTGTCTATTACATCACCACCATCCCCTCCATCGTCAGGTGGAGCAACGTGGCGGCGATCAGCATCGCGGCACTCGTCCTCACGGCCGCCGCCACCGTCTATCCGGCCGTGCGCGCCGCCCGCACGGCTCCGGCCGAAGCGCTGCGTTATGAGTAGCCGGTCATGAGCTCGCGCTACGAATGGCTGGTCGGCACCCGCTATCTGCGCTCCACCCACCGGCGCGGCTTCGTGTCGTTCGTCGCGCTCATGTCCGTCTGCGGGCTCGCGCTGGGCGTCGCCACGCTGCTGGTCGTGCTTTCGGTGATGAACGGCTTCGGCCGGGAGCTGCGGACCAGAATCTTGAGCGTCACGTCGGATGCGACCCTCATGGGCCTGCACGGCACGATCTCCGGCTGGGAAGCAGTGCAGAAGCGCGTCGAGGGTGAGAGCGGTGTGCGTGTCGCCGTGCCCTATGTGGAGGAGCAAGCGATGCTGACGCACGGTCAGCAGATCGCCGGCGCCACGGTGCGCGGCGTTCTGCCGGAAGAGGAGCGGCGCGCGACCGGACTCGGCCAGCGCCTGACTGCCGGAAGCCTGGCGGATCTGCAGCCCGGCAGATATCGCGTCATCCTGGGTGATGCGCTGGCGCAGGCGCTGCACGTGGGTGTCGGAGGCTCGGTAGTGTTGATCGCGCCGGAAGGTGTGGCGACCCCGACCGGAGTGGTGCCGCGCATGCGCCGGTTCGAGGTGACGGGCCTCTTTCACTCCGGCATGTATGAGTACGATCGTGGGCTCGCGCTCGTGAGCCTGGCGGATGCAGGGCGGCTCTTCGCCCTCGCGCCGGACGAGGTCACGGGTTTACGGCTGTCGCTCGTCGATCCCTGGCAGGCGCCGAAGGTGGTGCGGCGGGTCGCCTACGACCTCGGCGGCCCGGGCTACTACGTCAGCGACTGGACGGACAACCACGCCAACTTCTTTCGCTCCATCGAAACGACGAAGTCGATGATGTTCGTCATGCTGTCGATGATCGTCGCCGTGGCGGCATTCAACATCGTCGCCACGCTCGTCATGATCGTCAAGGAGAAGCAGACCGACATCGCGATCCTGCGCACCTTCGGCGCCGGGCCGCGCAACGTGCTCGTCATATTCGTGATCCAGGGCGTCATCATCGGCCTCGCCGGCACCCTGCTCGGGGCTGGGCTCGGCACCCTGGTCGCCGACAACCTGCAGGCGCTCGTCGGCGGTCTCGAGCGGCTGCTGCATACTCAGTTCCTCGACCCGCGGGTGTACTACATGAGTGATCTTCCGGCCTACGTGGAGGGGCTCGACGTGTTGCGGGTTTGTGGCGTGGCGTTCCTCCTGTGCGCGTTGGCGACGGTCTATCCTGCCTGGCGCGCCGGCCGCACTGCTCCGGCGCAGGCGCTGCGTCATGAATGAATTGCCTGGAGCAATTCATGACGACGCGCGCGAGCGCGTCGGCCGCCGCGGTAGCGGGGGCGGGGCCCAGGACGGGCCTCGCAGTAGTAATGCAGTCCTCGAGGCGCGCGACGTCTCGAAGAGCTTTCGCCAGGGGCCGGTGATCCTCGAGGTGCTGCGGGGCGCCGCGCTCTCGATCGCGATCGCGGAGCGGGTGGCGATCGTCGGCGCCTCCGGTTCCGGCAAGACGACACTGCTGCAGATTCTCGGCGGGCTCGATCAACCGAGCAGTGGCCAGGTAGTGGTGGACGGGCGCGACATTCACCGACTGACCGAGAAGGAGCGGGGGCAGCTGCGCAACCGGGCGCTCGGGTTCGTGTATCAGTTCCACCACCTGTTGCCGGAGTTCTCCGCCCTCGAGAACGTCGCCATGCCCCTTCTCGTGCGCCGTACGCCGGTGGCCGAGGCTCGCGAGGCGGCGCGCCGGCTGCTCGAGCGTGTCGGCCTCGGCCAGCGCCTCGATCATCGGCCGCACCAGCTTTCAGGTGGAGAGCGACAGCGCGCCGCGGTCGCGCGCGCGCTGGTGACGCAACCGAAAATCATTCTCGCCGACGAGCCCACGGGCAACCTCGACGGCGGGAATGCGGAGTCAGTGTTCGCGCTGATGCTGGAGCTCAATCGAGAGCTCGGAACGAGCCTGGTCGTGGTGACTCACGACAGCCGCCTGGCGGATCGGATGGAACGGGTCTACGAGATCGAGAAGGGCAGGCTCTCGGAGCGCCTCACGCCGCCGTTGCGACGTGGCGAGCCCTATACCGGGACGTAACCCGCCAGCGCCAGACGAGCTCCAGGCATGCCCAGCCGAGGACGCCAAGAACTGTGGCGCAGGCCACGCAGCCGATGAGGAACGGTTGCCACATGGGGCCCAGGCCGCTCGCCAGCCAGTCCCAGCTCAAATGGAAGGAGAAGGTCTCGGGCGTGATCCGAAGCAGAGCCGCCCCGACCCGGTATGCCAGGTAATACAGCGGCACCACGGTGATCGGGTTGACCAGAAGAGTCGTGCCGTAGATTGCCGGTACGTTGAGCCGCCAGACGATCGCGATCAGGACGGCGACTACGAGGTGCACCGGCAGCGGGATGAAACAGATGGCAATACCCACGCCGAAGGCGCCGGTAATGGCCCTGCGGTGCAGCGCCCAGAGCCGCGGGTCGAGCAGGCGCTCCCCGAAATGCCGCAGCAGCCAGTGGCCCTGGAGCTGGACCGGAGAGGGAAGGAGCTTCTTCAGCACGCGGCGGGGCATTAGGGCTGCAGACTGTACCAGATTGGCGACGGTATGGCGTCAGGTGGGTCGCAGTATTCTTGCCTGGCGCATAGGCCCCCCAACGGGGCCAATACGGACGAGACCTTGAGCACTTATTGCGCTCGGGTATTATGCGCCGTCGCAGTTTTTCTTGGGTTCCGTCCCCCGGGGTCGCTGGATGTGGGAAATCGTGCGGGCCGGCGGCCCGCTCATGTGGCCGATCATTCTCTGCTCGATCACCGCGGCGGCGATCGTTCTGGAGCGGCTGTGGACATTGCAGGACCGGCGGGTGATGCCGCGGGAGCTGCCGCAGAAGGTCTGGCAGCTGATCGAGGCCAACCAGATCAACGATAAAGTCATTGCCGCGCTGGAGCAGAATTCGCCCCTGGGCCGGCTGCTGGCGGCGGGTCTCGCCAATCGTCACCGGCCGCGCGATATCCTGATGGAGCGCCTGGAGGACACCGGGCGGCACGTGGTCTACGAGCTCGAGCGGTTCCTCAACACCCTCGGCACCATCGCCGGCGTCTCACCGCTCCTGGGTCTGCTCGGCACCGTGACGGGTATCATCCGCGCATTCAACGCCATCCAGGCTGGCGGCATGGGCGATCCGCGCGTGCTCTCGGGCGGCATCGCCGAGGCACTGGTCGCTACCGCGGCCGGCTTGTGCGTCGCCATACCCTCGCTCTTCGCCTACCGCTACCTTCGCGGCAGGGTGGAGCGCATCGTAGTGGAGATGGAAAAGCAAGCCATGCGGATGGCCGACGCGGTCGAGGCCGCCGGAGCCCGCAGCGGCCGCTCGGCCGCCGCCTGATCACACGTGTCATGAACCTCAATCCGCGCCGACACGAGGAGCCTGAGATCAACGTCGTTTCCCTCATAGACGTTGTGTTGCTGCTCGTCGTGTTCTTCATGCTGTCGAGCAGGTTCACGGACGAAGGGCGGCTGCACGTCGAGCTGCCGCACGCGAGTGCCGTGCCGGCCGCCGCTCCGCAGAGCGAGCCGCTCGTGGTCTCGGTGACCGAAACCGGAAGCTACCTCGTCAACGGGCGGGAGCTCATCAACTCGAGCGCCGATACGCTGCGCGTGGCGCTTCTCAAGCAGGCGGGCGGCAATCGCGACATGACCGTGACGATCCGCGCCGACGGCCGCGCCACTCAACAGTCGGTGGTCACCGCAATGGATGTGCTCGGACAGCTCGGCTTCGTCCGCCTCAACATTGCGACGATCAAGGACGAGCAGGCAGGCACCCCTTGAACGACGTCGCCAGCCGCCGGCCGCCCGAGCCGGTGAGCGTATCGGTCACCTATCGGCGGCTGCTCGGGTATTTGAAGCCGCACAAGGGCGCGTTCGCGCTCGGGATCCTGGGCGCCGCGATCTACGGCGCATCCACGGCTAGCTTCGCGTGGCTGGCCAAGCTCTTCGGCGATGGGACTTTCAGCCATCCCGATCCGCGCATGGTCTATCTGATCCCGATCGCGCTCGTGATCATCTTCATCGGCCGCGGCATCGGCTCCTTCACCCAGACCTACTTCATGGGGTACGTGGGCCGCAGCGTCGTCAAGCGGCTGCGGGGTGAGGTTTTCGGCAGCATTCTCGACCTTCCGGTTGCCTACTTCGACCGCACCTCGACGGGCACGCTGCTCTCCCGGCTCACCTACAACAGCGAGCAGGTCGGGCAGGCCTCGACCGACTCGATCGTCATCATGGTGCGCGCGGCGCTGACGGTCGCCGGAATGATCGCATTTCTTGTCTGGTTCAACTGGCGGCTGGCGCTGATCTCGCTCACCACGGGGCCGCTCGCGGCGTGGCTCGTGTCGGTGGTCAATCGCAACTTTCGCCGCTATGGCCGGCGCATCCAGGACTCGATGGGCGATGTCACGCGCATCGCCAAGGAGAGCTTCGAGGCCCCGCGGCTGGTGAAGGTGTACGAGGCGCAGCCGCACCTGCGGGCGCAGTTCGAGACGGTCAACGAGCACAACCGTCGCTCGTACATGCGCCTCGTTCTCACCCGCGGGCTCGCGAACCCTATAGTGCAGCTCGTAACGGCGCTGGGCGGCGCGGTCGTTCTTGGGCTCGCACTTCGTGACACAGTCACGGGGCGCATGTCTCCTGGGGATCTGCTGGGCTTTTTTACCGCGCTTACCAGCATCGCGCAGCCGCTGCGGGAGCTGGTACAGGTCGCCGATCCCCTGCAGCAGGGCGTCGCTGCGGCCGAGAGCCTCTTCGACCTCATCGACGAGCCCCCCGAACCGGCAGGCGGCGGCTATGTCGCCGCTCGCGTGCGCGGAGACGTCGAGTTTCGTGGCGTAACGTTCGCCTACCCGCGGGGCGACCGGCCGGCGCTGCACGGACCTTTCGCTGCAGGTGCCGCCGGGCGCGAGCCTCGCGATCGTGGGGCGGTCGGGCAGCGGCAAGTCGACGTTGGTGAGCCTATTGCCGAGGTTCTACGATGTCACCTCGGGCTCCATCCTGGTCGATGGTCGCGATATCCTCGAATATGACCTGCGGAGCCTGCGAGCACAGATTGCCGTCGTCAGTCAGGACGTCACGCTCTTCGACGACACCATCCGAAACAACATCGCCTTTGGCCGCAAGGTGTCGGAAAGCGACCTGCTGCAGGCAGCGCGAGGCGGCGCATGTCCTGGAATTCACCTCGGATCTTCCGGCCGGGCTCGACACCATGGTGGGCGATCGCGGCGTGTTGCTGTCGGGGGGCCAGCGGCAGCGCATCTCCATTGCGCGGGCGCTGCTCAAGAACGCCCCGATTCTGATCCTCGACGAGGCGACCTCGGCGCTCGATACAGAAGCCGAGCGCCACATCCAGGCGGCTTTGGCGCAGCTGGTGCGCAATCGCACGACCTTCGTGATCGCCCACCGGCTCTCGACAGTCGAGCAGGCGGACCGGATCGTGGTGATGGATGCCGGCAAAGTGGTCGAGAGCGGCACTCACGCGGAGCTGCTCGCGCGCGATGGCCGCTACGCGCAGCTCTACAGAATGCAATTCGCCGACTGAACGACCCATGCACCAGCGGCTGCTCAAGGCTCTGGTATGGCGAATCGCCCGGGGTCTCGGTCTTGCAGCCCCTGTCTTGGCTCTACGGCGCGGCCGTCTCGGTGCGCCGCCAGGCGTACGAGCAAGGCTGGGTAAGGTCGCAAGATGTCGGCAGGCCTGTAATCGTCGTCGGGAATCTGACGGTGGGCGGCACAGGCAAGACACCACTTACCATCTGGCTGGCCAACCACCTTCGGCAGGGTGGCTACGATGTCGGTCTCGTATCACGCGGGTACAGACGCGAGCAGGGCGGTTTGCGCATGGTCACTTCCGACTCCTCCTGGCAGGAGGTCGGCGACGAGCCCCTGATCCTCCATCGGCGTACCGGATGCATGACCCTCGTCGCGAGCGACCGTGTTGCAGGGGCGAGGGCGCTGGTCGAGCGGGGAGCGAAGGTCATCCTGGCGGACGATGGCCTGCAACATCTACGCATGAAGCGCGCTTGCGAGATCGTCGTGGTCGATGGGGCCCGCGGCCTGGGCAACGGCCGTATGCTGCCGGCGGGCCCGCTCCGCGAGAGCGGATCCCGAGCCCGGGCTGCCGATGCCCTGGTGGTGAATGGCGGGGCAGAGGGTGAGCCTGTTCGTGGCGTCCCGCCGAAGCTTGCTGCGGCAGCCCCGCGAATGCGGCTCCGGGCGGCCCAGGCACGGCAGGTCGCCGGCTCCGGGCAGGAGCAGCCGCTCGAGGCCTTTCGTGGCAGGCCGGTGCACGCCGTTGCCGGGATCGGCAACCCGCAGCGGTTTTTCGCCGACCTGCGCGCCCGCGGCCTCGAGCTCATCGAGCACCCTTTTCCTGACCACCATGCGCTGTCGGCGGCCGACCTCGACTTCGGTGATGGCCTGGCGGTGCTCATGACGGAAAAGGATGCCGTAAAATGCCGGCAGGCTGCGGGCCCGCGGCACTGGTACGTGCCGGTCGAGGCGGCCTTCAGCGAAGCCGACTCGCACCGGCTGCTCGGGCTCGTGATGCGCGCGATCGACTCCTATATTCCTGCCGGAGGTTAGATTCCCGATGGACTCCCGCCTGCTCGACATCCTGGCCTGCCCGGTCTGCAAGGGATCGCTGGTCTACCGGCGCGAGTCGCAGGCGCTCGTCTGCCGCCTCGACCGGCTCGCCTACCCGATCCGCGACGACGTGCCGATCATGCTGGAAGAGGAGGCGCGGCAGCTCGCCGCCGACGACCCGCTCCTCGATCGCTGACACGGCCAAGCCCGCCCGATCCCGCGTGACCTGCTCTTTCCACGTAGCCATACCCGCGCGCCACGGCTCGACGCGCTTCCCCGGGAAGGCGCTCGTGCCGATTCATGGCAAGCCGATGCTGCAGTGGGTCTACGAGCGCGCCCGTGCCTCGGGCGCCCGCGACGTGTTGATAGCAACGGACGATGCGGCGATCGCTGCCGCCGCAGGTGCCTTTGGCGCAGTGGCGCGCATGACCTCCGCCGCCCATGCATCCGGGACCGATCGCCTCGCTGAGCTCGCCGCGATCGAGCGCTGGCCCGAAGCCGACATCGTGGTGAACGTGCAGGGGGACGAGCCGCTCATTCCACCGGCGATCATCCGTCAGGTTGCGACTCTGTTGGAATCAGACCCGCAGGCCGCGATCGCGACGCTCGCGACGCCGGTGGAGTCTCTCGCTGAGTTTCTCGATCCCAACGCGGTGAAGGTCGTTGCCGATCCGAGGGGCAGGGCGCTCTACTTCAGCCGCGCGCCGATACCCTGGAGCCGCGATGGCGCGTCGGCAGGACTGACGAGCCAGCGCGTATTTGCGGGGGCGCGCCGCCACATCGGCATTTACGCCTACCGGGTCGGGGCATTGCGGCGCCTCGCCGCGCTTGCGCCCACGGAGTTGGAGCAGACGGAGAAGCTCGAGCAGCTGCGCGCGCTGGATGACGGACTCGTGATCCGCGTCGCAGACGCCGCCGAAAAACCGGGGCCTGATGTCAACACGGTGGCGGACCTGGAGCGTGTCGCCAAACTGATGGCGGTGTGATTCAGGCCCGATTCAGGCTGCTTATGGCAAATGCCCAGGCCAGGTTGTCAACCCGCGAATTGCCCCCACGTTCAGCAAAGGTAGCGGAATCGCGTAACGGAAAGACCATGCGTATCAGATTGTTGCAAGAATCTTCAGCCCTGCGGGGCATCGCCGGAATCGCCGCCCTGTCGGCCCTCGCATTAGGCCTGGCGGGCTGCGAGACGGCCCCTCCGCCGCAGCCGCCGCCCCCACCCGTGGCCTATGCCGGGCCGCCGGTGAATACCACCGTTTACGCTTATCCGCAGAACGGTCAGTCGTCCGACCAGCAGAGCCGCGATCGCTATGAGTGCAGCGAATGGGCGGTTCACCAGACTGGTTTCGATCCGACCGCGCCCACGGTGCCTGTGCAGTACCGCGTGGTCGCCAGCGGTCCGCCGCCGGGAACCGGCACCGCCGTCGGCGCCATAGCCGGCGCGGTGATCGGAGCCGCGATTTCGCCTCGCTGGGATAGGGGCGCGGGAGCGGTGTTCGGTGGCCTCACCGGCGCCATGATCGGCAGCGCCAGCGATGCCCAGCGCGCCCAGAACAATCAAATCCAGATGAGCGAGGCGGAGCAGCAGCAAGCCGCCGCGATGGCGCAGAAGGCGTCGGACTACCGCCGCGCTCTCAGCGCCTGCCTCGAGGGCCGGGGGTATAGCGTAAAATAGCCCCGCTGTGAGGATCCTCTTCGTCTGTCTGGGCAACATCTGCCGCTCGCCGACCGCGGAGGTCGTGTTTCGCGTAGTCGCGTCCCGCGACGCGCCTGACATCGCGTTGGAAATCGATTCCGCCGGAACGGCCGGCTATCACGCCGGGGAGCTTCCGGACCAGCGGACGCGTCAGGCCGCGGCCAGGCGCGGATACGATCTCTCGGCGCTGCGCGCACGGGTGGTCGAGCCGCGGGATTTCGAGTATTTCGATCTCATCCTCGCCATGGACCGGGAGAATCTGCGCTCGCTCGAGCGCCGCGCGCCGGCGCACGCCCGTGACCGTTTGCGGCTCTTCCTGGAGTTCGCGCCGCAGACCGGCATCAGCGAGGTTCCCGACCCGTACTACGGCGGCCCCAACGGGTTCGAGGATGTATTGGACCTGATCGAGGCCGCCTCGCGCGGGCTCGTGGAGCACGTGCGCCAGCAATCGCGGGCCGCGTGAGTATTCTCACGCCCTCCACGCCGAACCGACGGGGTTCGCCGCAGGCGGCGAACCCCTTTCTCAGTTATTCCTCGGGTCCGCGGCCGCCGCTCGGGGCGGCGCGATCGGACGGAGCCGATGACCACACCACATACGGCTTCGTCTCGCGCGATGTGTTGCTGTCCGTCGGCGGTGCAGGCTCGAAGTGTCCAATAGGAGCAGCGGGCTCCTCGTGACGAGCAGGTGCTTCGCGCGGTTCCCGTGCCTCTCGTGGCTCCGGCGATTCCCGTGGCTCCGGCGGCGGAGCAAACGACTCTCTCGCTGCAGCCGGCTCGTGATGGTGCTCGTGTCTGCCGTTGGTGGATGGGTCGGCTGAGAACTCGCCTGCGCCGCCCTCCAGCGCTGCGGCGGGCGCTTCCGCACTGCTGACTGAGTCTCGCGGTGCGCCTTCGCGTCCTCCACCGCCGCCGTGTCGCCCGCCGCGGCGACCTCTCCGGCGGCCACGCCGCTCACCACTGCGCTCACCACTGCGCTCACCGCCGCGCTCGCCGCGCTCGGGGCGATCGCCCGCCACCTGACGCTGCTCGTCGCTTGCCTCAACGTTGGCGCGCGGCTCCGCGGCCGCCGCGGCGCCCACAGCAGACTCGCCGGGACGCGCGTTGACGTCTCGATCCCGCGGCCGTCGCTCATAATCGCGGTCATGCTCGCGCCGATTACGGTCACGCCCATCACCGCCGCGTCCCTGTCCCTCGACGCGCCGGCCATCACCATGACCGCGACGTTGACCGCCCTCTGAACGGCGCGGCTGCCGGGAGTGCTCCCGTCGGCCGTCGCGATGCCTGTCACCGCCACCAACCGATGAGCGATGATGCGTTACGCCGTTGGCCGGCGCTGCCGCCGTTTGCGCTACCTCGGAGGCAGGCGCAGGCGGCGCCGCTTCAGCTTCGCCCACGAAGAGCTTCTTGAACCATCCGCGCAGTCCGCCGTTGGCGCGATGGTCTGCGGTGGCAGTCGCCGGAGGCGGCGGCGCCGCCGCAAGCGGAGCCGGCTGCGACATGATCGGAGCCGGCGTGCTCGGCAACAGCGCTGCCACGGCCGGCACCTCCGCCGGAGGCCGCTTGTCGCGGGCGCTGCCGGGCTCGACGGGCTCGGGCGCGGTCGGCATGAGATAGCTCGCCTGCCGGTTCTCGGGCAGATCCGATCTCATCGTCGCGCACGCGCCTGATGGAGTACTCCGGCGTCTGCATGTTCGGGTTCGGGACGATGATGAGCTCCGCGGAGCTCTTGTCTTCGAGGGTGCGCAGCCACTCGCGCTTCTCGTTGAAGAGATAGGTCGCCACTTCCACCGGCACCTGGGCGATGACGCGCGCCGTGCGGTCCTTGCGCAGCTCCTCGCCGATCAGACGCAGCACAGCGAGCGTCATCGACTCGACGCTGCGGATGCTGCCGATGCCGACGCAGCGCGGGCAGACGATGTGGCTCGACTCCCCGAGTGACGGTCGCAGGCGCTGGCGCGACATCTCCAGCAACCCGAAGCGCGACAGCCTGCCGATCTGGATCCGCGCGCGGTCCATTCTTCACCGCGTCGCGCAGCCGATCCTCGACCTCGCGCTGGTTCTTGGTCGACTCCATGTCGATGAAGTCGATGACGATGAGGCCGCCGATGTCGCGGATGCGCAGCTGGCGCGCGATCTCATCCGCCGCCTCGAGATTGGTGTTGGTGCGCGGTAGTCTCGATGTCGCTGCCGCGCGTGGCGCGCGCCGAGTTGATGTCGATCGACACCAGCGCCTCGGTGTAGTCGATGACGATGCTGCCGCCGGAGGGCAGCTGCACCTTGTGCGCGTAGGCGGACTCGATCTGGCTCTCGATCTGGAAGCGCGTGAAGAGCGGAATGTCGTCGGTGTAGAGTTTCAGGCGCCGCTGCGCCTCCGCCGGCATGAAGCGCTGCATGTACTCCTGGGCCTTCTGGAAGGCCGCCGAGTCGTCGACCAGCACCTCGCCGATGTCATCGGAGAGGTAGTCGCGCATCGCGCGCGTGACCGCATCGCTCTCGCGGTAGACCAGGAACGGGGCCGGGTCGGTCCTTGGCCGCAGCGGCGATCTGCTCCCATTGCCCGTTGAGGTTATCGAGATCCCACTGCAGCTCCTCGACCGCTGCGGCCGACGCCGGCGGTGCGCACGATGGCGCCCATGCCGTCGGGGATCTTCAGCTGATTCATCACCTCGCGCATCTGGTCGCGGTCCTCGCCCTCGATGCGGCGCGAGACGCCGCCGGCGCGCGGATTGTTCGGCATCAACACCAGGAAGCGGCCGGCGAGACTGATGAAGGTCGTGAGCGCCGCGCCCTTGTTGCCGCGCTCCTCCTTCTCCACCTGCACGATGAGTTCCTGGCCCTCGGTAAGGAGCTCGCGGATGTTCATCCGGCCGCCCTGCGGCTGCTGGCGGAAGAACTCGCGGGAGACTTCCTTCAGCGGCAGGAAGCCGTGGCGCTGCGGCGCCGTAGTCGACGAAACAGGCTTCGAGCGAGGGCTCGATGCGGGAGATACGGCCTTTGTAGACGTTGGCTTTCTTCTGTTCGCGGGATGGTAACTCGATGCTCAGGTCAAAGAGTTTCTGTCCGTCAACCAGAGCGACGCGCAACTCCTCTTCCTGAGTCGCATTCACGAGCATTCTTTTCATGTGCCCCTACTATCAGATGTAGGGGCCGGCAAGCAGACGGCGGGAGGCCGCGGCGCGAGCAGCGTCCGCGGCAGCGAAGATTCCTCACACTCGGCGCGTGCGCAGCGAGTCTCGATATTCACGTCGATGCCCGCCTCTTGAAGGGCGGGGTGCCGGAAACCTTCGGTGATCTCAACCGACGGCGCGGCCTGCGGAACCCCATACAGGACGAGTTCTACGCCGGCTGGCGCGATCTTGTCGGCCCAATACGATGGCCTCGTTATGGGAGGTCCAACTAACATGCGGCGGCGGTGCGCCGCCTACCATTGGCGCGTCCGATTATCGGACGGCCGGCGGAGTATACTGCAAAGATTACTGTAGAAACAATGCCTTACATCGAGGGTCGACGTGCCAGAGGACCATTCCCGGGCTTCCCGGGCGAAACCACCGCCGCGAGCGGCGACCCGGCCGCGGAAAACCGGGGGCGGGGCCGTGGGGTGCGGCACTTCGAGGTCGAAGAAGGGGAGGCCGGGCAGCGCCTGGACAAGTATCTGGTCCGGCGCCTCGGCGATGTGCCGCGGACGCCGGATATTCCGCATCATCCGCCGGGGCGAGGTGCGGGTGAATGGCCGGCGGGTCGGGCCGGAGGCGCGCCTGAGCGCCAACGACAAAGTGCGTGTCCCGCCTCTCTGGGAACAGGCTGAGCAGGGCGCGGCGCGGGTGCAGCGGGGTCCCCCCTCCGGGCTGGTGGAGGCCGTCGGACGGGCGATCGTGCAGGAGGACGGACCGGCTGCTGGTCCTGGACAAGCCGGCCGGGATTGCCGTCCATGGCGGCAGCGGCATCAGCTTCGGGGTCATCGAAGCGCTGCGGGCGCTCAAGCCCGGCGAGCCGCTCGAGCTGGTGCACCGCCTGGATCGAGACACCAGCGGCTGCCTGCTGGTGGCTCGCGATGCGGCGACGCTGCGGACCGTGCATGCGCTGCTGCGGGAAGGCCAGTTCGAGAAGCGCTACCTGGTCGCTGGTCGCGGGCAAGTGGAACCTCGGCCAGAAGCGGATCGACGTCCCGTTGCGAACCGATACCCGGGTGGGCGGCGAGCGCACCGTGCGCGCGGACGCCTCGGGCAAAGCCGTCGCTCAGCGACTTCCGTCCGGTGCAGTTCTTCGGCAAGCTGGCCACCCTGATGGAGGTGGGCCTGCACACCGGCCGCACGCACCAGATCCGCGTGCACGCGACTTATGCCGGCCACCCGGTCGCGGGCGACGAGAAGTACGGCGATGCGGAGTTCAACGCGCGCATGCGCGAGCTTGGCGCTGACGAGGATGTTCCTGCACGCCCACAGCATGAGCTTCGAGTGGCCTCAGGGCGGGACGTTCAGTGCCAGCGCACCGCTCCCGCCGGAGCTTGCCGCCGTTCTCGAAGGCTTGCGGCCGAGCGGCCGCGCCTCAAGGCAAGCTGCGAAGCCGGCGCGGCGCAGCGCGCAGGCCAGCCAGATGAGCGGCAGGCCGATGAGGGCGGTCGGGTCGCGGCTCTCGATGCTTTCGAAGAGCGCGATGCCCAGGCCTTCCGCGCTTGAAAGCCCCCGGCGCAGTCGAACGGCCGCTCGCGCTCCACGTAGCGCCCGATCTCCGGTTCGCCGCAGCGCTGCGGAAAAATACCGTCGTGGTGTCGATGTGCACCATGCGGATGCCGGCTTGCGGAGCGATGCACGGCGCAGGCGGTGTAGAAGCGCGCGCTCGAGCCGCTGGCGGCGGCGAGCTGCGCGCGGCACCGGGCGGCATCGCCCGGCTTATCGAGCATCTTGCTCGCCGGCAGCGGCGACCTGGTCGCTGCCGATGACCACGGCGTCGGGGCGGCCCGATGCGATGGCCTGCGCCTTGGCGACCGCGAGGCGCAGTGCGCGATCCATGGGCAGCTCGCCGGCAATGGCGTCCTCCAGCGTCCGCGGGGGCAGGGCGGCGAACGGAATGCCCAGCCGCTCGAGGAGCAGGCGGCGGTAGCGGCGAGGTCGAAGCGAGAATCAGCGGTGGCGGGAACATCAACGACTTAACACGTGCAAGGGATTTTGACTTGCTGACAGGCGCTACCTATTATACGCGCCCCATGTCGCCGCCCTGGTTCCAGCCGCTCGATGTCGATCGGCTTGCTCGAGGCGAGGCCGAGATCGATTTTGACGTTCCGTTGGCCGAGCTGCCGCGGCTGCAAGCGCGGATCCCGGGCATCGGCGGGAGCGTACGCGGGTACTGTACGCTTCGGGCGGCAGTCGGACTTTGCCGTCGCAGAGCTGTCTCTCGCCGGCAAGTCCGCGCTGCAATGCCAGCGGTGCATGCAGACGATGGAGCTTCCGCTCGAGAGCACGACCCACGTGGCGCTGATCCTTGCGGAGGCGGACGCCGCCGAGGTGCCCGAGGAGCTGGAGCCGGTGCTCGCGCGTGCCGGCCGCATCAGCATCGGGGAGCTGGTCGAGGAGGAGCTGCTGCTCGCCCTGCCGATCGTGCCGCTGCACGAGGAGCTGGGCGAGTGCGTCGTGCCGCCCGCCGCGCCGCTCGTTGCCGCGGAGTCGGCGGAGCATGTGACGCAGCGGCCCTTTGCGGGGCTCGCCGAGCTGTTGAGACACAAGTAGTAGTGTAGTTTGGTTTGAAGTTAGCGCGCGCCTCAGGGCGCACGAGGACATTATGCCCGTTCAGAAAAGTCGCAAGACGCCCTCGCGTCGCGGTATGCATCGCTCGCACGACGGGCTTTCGACGCCGGCGCTGTCCACCGACCCGCAGTCGGGGGAGACGCACCTGCGCCATCGCATCACGCCGGATGGCTTCTATCGCGGCCGTCGCGTGATCGAGAAGCCCGCCGAGACGGACGAGCAGGAATAGACCGCGCCGACGACCGGCCGCGCGCCGACCGTGCTGCCCATCGCCATCGACGTGATGAGCGGCGATCATCCGCCGCCCGAGTACGTTGCCGGAGCGCTGCGCGCGCTGCGCGAGGACGCGAGCCTGCGCGCGCTCCTCGTCGGCGATCCCGATGCTCATCGAGCCACGGATCGTGGCGCTGCCGGCGGCGCTGCGCGAGCGTATCGAGGTGGTCCCCGGCTGGCCAGGTCGTCACGATGAGCGAGAGTGCCGCGCGAGGCGATCCGCCGCAAGAAGGACTCCTCCATGCGCGTCGCGGTGGAGCTCGTCAAGAGCGGGCGCGCCGCCGCCTGCGTGAGCGCCGGCAACACCGGCGCGCTGACTGCCATCGCGCATTTCGTGCTGAAAACCCTGCCCGGCGTCGAGCGAGCCGCTATCATCTCGGCCATCCCGGCCGCGCACGGCCACACCCACATGCTCGACCTCGGCGCCAACACCAAGGCGACGCCGGAGCAGCTGCGGCAGTTCGCCGCGATGGGCGGCATCATCTCGCGCGACGTCTATGGGCTCGCGGCGCCGCGGATCGGCCTGCTCAACATCGGGGAGGAGGACATCAAGGGACACGAGGTGGTACAGGCCGCTCATGCCCTGCTCGCCACGAGCCGCCTCAACTATGTCGGGTTCGTCGAGGGCGACGACATCTTCTCCGGTGATGTCGATGTGGTGGTCACGGATGGCTTCACGGGCAACGTCGCCCTGAAGACCATGGAGGGGGCCGCGGCACTGATCGCCGATCGCATGCGCCAGGAGTTCCGGGCAACCTGGCTCAGCCGGCTGGCGGGGCTGGCCGCCCGGCCGGTGCTGCGCCGGGTGGGCGCCAGCCTCGATCCCCGCAAATACAACGGCGCCTGCATGGTCGGCCTGACCGGCGTCGTGGTAAAAAGCCATGGCAGAGCCGACGGTGTGGCCTTCGCCATAGCCATCATCACCGCCGCGCTCGCCGCGCGTCGCGGACTGACCGCGCACATTGCACAGGCGCTCGCGGCAGAGGGAGCCGAGGCGCCACAGGGTTCTACAACTTGAAGCATTCGCGCATCGCGGGAACGGGGTCGTACCTTCCGGAAAAAGTTCTCACGAACTTCGATCTCGAGAAGATGATCGACACCAGCGACGAATGGATCCGGGAGCGCACCGGGATCGAGCGGCGGCACATCGCCGCGAGCGGCGAGACCACGGTGGATCTGGCGGAGCGAGCCGCCCGCGCGCCCTGGATGCCGCGGGCGTCGCGGCCCGCCGACGTCGACTTCATCGCCTTCGGCACCACGACGCCCGACATGGTGTTCCCCAACTGCGGGGCACTGCTGCAGGCGCGGCTCGGATGCCGCGGGGCTCCGGCGTTCAGTGTGGAGACCGCCTGCAGCGGCTTCATGTACGCGCTCGTCGATCGCGGACAAGTTCGTGCGCTTCGGCGACGCCCACCGGGCGCTGGTGATCGGCGCCGAGACGCTGTCGCGCATCACCGATTGGAGCGACCGCTCGACCGCGGTGCTGTTCGCCGACGGAGCCGGCGCCGTGGTGCTCGAGCCGGCGGATGAGCCGGGGATTCTTTCGACCCATCTGCACGCCGACGGCGCCTACAAGGAGCTTCTCTATTGCGGGGGAGGGCTCGCCGCCAACGGCGATCCGGCCAAGTCCCGCCGCGTCATCACCATGACCGGCAGCGAGGTCTTCAAGATCGCGGTGACCACGCTCGGCCGGGCGATCGACGAGGCGCTCGCGGCCAATGAGCTCGACCGCTCGGCCATCGACTGGCTGGTACCGCACCAGGCGAATATGCGCATCATTCAGGCGACGGCGCGCAAGCTCGATATGCCCATGGAGCGCGTCATCACCACGGTGCAGGACCACGGCAACACCTCCGCGGCTTCCGTCCCCCTGGCTCTCGACGTCGGCGTCCGCGACGGTCGGATCAAGCGCGGCGACCTGCTGCTCCTGGAGGCATTCGGCGGCGGATTCACCTGGGGCTCCGCGCTGATCCGCTACTGACCTTCCCGACTCTCTCTTAGCCCGAAAGCAAATCATTGAGCGGCCCAGGGCCGCTCCCTGGGCCGCGGGATTGAAAGAGCTATATGGCTGGCCGCTAAAAGCGCCGCAGGCGACTTTTAGCCAATAGAAAAATACAAAGAAAAACGCCGCGCGAATGCGCGGCGTTCTCTAAAAGAAGCGGGAAACCGCTCTTTACTTCGAGATCGACCGCTTGAACATGCGGTTGATCTTCTCGTTGGTCGCATCGACAGCCGACTGAGCGGCCTGGGCGGCAGCCAACGCCTGGTTCGCAGTGCTCTGCGCACCGCTGGCCGCCTGGCTGGCCGACTGGGCAGCACTCGACGCCTGGTCCGCCGAACTCTTCGCGGCCGCCACCTGCGATTGCAGCTGGGCAACCTGTGACTTCAGATCCGCGATATCAGACTGCATCGGCTTGAGGTCCTGGCAACCTACGAGACCGATAACCAATGCCGCAGCAGCAGCCACCTTGACAACACTCGCGCACTTCATACATGTCCCCTTCTGGGTTGTTGATTCGGGAGGTCCTGAGAACGCAATGCGTAGGCGGCGGGCAAGCGCGCCGTCACCTTCGCAGCACGCAACTGCACCAAATTTGGGGTGGGAATGCAACTGCGAACGCCACTTTGTCTTTGAGCCGCGACAGTTGTGCGGCGGTCCGGCAAGCGGTAGAGGTGCACGGTGAAGGTGCAATCAATTCTGCGTTGACTTTGCTGCATATTCCCCACGGGGGGTTCGGAAGACGCTCTTGCCTTCGACCTCAATCTGGATATAATTACAGTAGTGTATAAATGAACAGGCCGCGCAAGATGATGTCCGACCTTACCCCGCGACAGATGCAAATACTGCGCCTGGTCCAGCGCTTCATTGGCGAGACCGGCATGCCTCCCACCCGGGCGGAGATCGCCCGCGAGCTGGGCTTCCGATCCCCCAATGCCGCCGAGGACCATCTGCGCGCGCTCGCCCGCAAGGGCGTCATCGCGCTCGTGCCGGGCGCCTCACGCGGCATCCAGCTGAAAGACACCATCCGCGAGCAGATGGGCCTGCCGCTCATCGGGCGTGTCGCCGCCGGTAAGCCGATCTTCTCGGAAGAGAACTTCGAAGCCCGTCTGCAGATCGACCCCGGTCTCTTTCAGCCACGGCCGCATTACCTTCTCAAGGTCACCGGCATGAGCATGAAAGATGCCGGCATTCTCGATGGAGACCTGGTTGCGGTTCACCGCACCGCGGAGGTGCGCAGCCGTCAGATCGTCGTGGCCCGCCTGGAAAATGAAGTCACCGTGAAGCGCTACCGTCAGGAAGGCTCCGTCGTCTGGTTGCTGCCGGAAAACAGCGATTTCGAGCCGATCAGGGTGGACCTGAAGGAGCAGCCGCTGCTCATCGAGGGCATCGTGGTCGGGGTGTTGCGCCGGGGGAAGACCCACGGGCTCATGTAATGCCCAGGCCCTGCCATGTCCCGCGATCGAGAGCCTGGAGATGCGCTTCGAACGCCGTCGGTGGCCTCGGGTGCCAGGTCGGATCAGGGGCTTTCCCGCCTCCTCGAACATCCTGCCATCTGGCGAGGCCGCAGCGCCGCGCGAACGAAAACGCTGCCTACCGGATTTGCAGCTCTCGATGAGGGTTTACCTGGGGGTGGCTGGCCGCACGCCGGGCTGATCGAGATCCTTCCGACCTGTTTTGGGGCAGGGGAGCTGTCCCTCCTGTTGCCTGTTCTCGCCGCCATGACGAGGCGCCCGGCGGCCCGTTGGTGCGCGTGGGTGGCACCGCCCCTGCAGCCTTTCGCGCCGGCGCTTGCGGAGCGGGGCGTGGCGCTGGAGCGCGTGCTCGTGGTCAATACTCCAAAGAAGGTTGTAAAAGGGAAAACCCCGCTCTGGCCTGACACCCGAAGCCCGAAGGGCGTAGGGTGGGCTTTCGAGCAGACGCTTCGCTCCGGCGCCTGCGACATCGCGCTGGCATGGCTGCGCAGCGCGCTGCCGCGGCAGATCCGTCGTCTGCATCTCGCGGCGGAGCGGGGCGACACTCTCGGGGTGTTGTTCCGGCCACGGGAGGCGGCGCGGGACTCCTCACCGGCGGTTTTGCGGGTCGTGGTGGAGCCTACCGTTCCGGGGGCACGGGTCACGCTGCTGAAGAGCCGGGGCGGGGCGCGGGGCTCGATCGAGCTTTCCCTGCATTGAGGCGCCATGCGACACCGCAGAGCCCTCGAGCTTCCGTTGGAGAAGAGTGCGGCCACACCGGCGTCGCGGCCGGTGCCGGCGCCTCGATCCGGCGACTTACTCCGCCCGCTCGTCGTTCGCACCGATGCGGCGAGAACGGCTCCTGCGGAGCTGTGGTTGGCCGTGCACCTGGCGGCATCGCCTTCACAACAGGACCTCGAGCGGCTCGTCGTTCGCGCGCAACGGCTCACTCCCCGCGTCAGTCTCGATCCGCCTGATGGCCTGCTGCTCGAGGTGAAGGGCAGCCTGCATCTATTCGGTGGCGTGGAGGGGCTGAGTCGGGAAATGGCGGGCGAGTGCTCGCGTCTGCGGATGCCCGGCACGCTGGCGGTGGCGCCCACACCCCTGGCCGCGTTGGCCCTGGCGCGCGCCGGCCGGAGGCGCGGTGTCTCTGGCGCGCTGCTGGTCATCACGGACCCGGCGCAGCTCGTGGGGAAACTGTCGCCGCTGCCGCTCGCGATGTTGCGCTGGCCGCAGGACACGCTGGATCGCCTCGCGCGCATTGGGGTACGAACCATCGGTGAGGCGCTGCGGCTGCCGCGGGCGGGGTTCGCGCGGCGCTTCGGTACCGCGCAGTTGCAGGCACTCGACCGGCTGGTGGGGCGCGCGAGCGATCTCAGGGATGGCTTCGAGTTGCGCGCGCGCTTCCGCCGCCGCCGCGAGCTGCTTTATGAGTTGGAAAGTCATGCGGCGCTGCTGGCGGTGGTCACGCCGTTGCTCGGGGAGCTCGGTGAATTTTTGGAGGCGCGCCAGTGCGGGGTGTTGGCGCTCGAATGCCGTTTGCAGCATCGCAACGTGCCGCCGACCCGCTGCGTGCTGCGGCTTGCGGCGCCGCTGGCCGATCCGGGGCAGATTGCGGCGCTGTTGGGGGAGAGGATGAGTGCGATCGTGCTGCCGGAGGCGGTGCGGGCTTGTGAGCTGCTGTCGGGGGCGCTGGTGTCACGGGTGCTGGCTTCTGGAGGGCTCTGGCGGGCTGGAGAGCATGGCGGTGGTGCGGCTGCGCAGGCGCCGGATCTCATTGAGAGGCTGCGGGTGCGGTTGGGGGATGAGGCGGTGTATGGGCTTCGGGTCATTGAGGACCATCGGGCGGAGGCGGCTTGGGTTACTACGTCGGCGATTCAGGGTGCTACGTCGACGTTCGCCGCATGCGGCGAACCCATGGAGGCTCGCGGATCGCCATCCTGGCGATCAGCGTCCGGCCAGGATCATTTTGCAACCCGCTCTGAAGTTGACAATCGGGGGGGCGTTGACCGCCGTCCTCTGTGGCTGTTGCCTGTTCCGCGCTTGCTTAGGGAGCGCGACGGGTTGCCACGGCGGCGGGGGGCTTTGCGGTTGCTCGGGGAGGCGGAGCGGATCGAGACGGGGTGGTGGGATGGTGGGGAGATCGCGCGCGACTACTACACCGCGGTGGATGTCAGAGGCGCGCGGCTGTGGGTGTTTCGCGAGCGGGAATCACCGCACCGGTGGTTCCTTCATGGAGTGTTCGGTTGAGCAGGTCGGGTGAGGTTCCTTATGCCGAGCTTCACTGCCTGACGAACTTCACTTTCCTGCGCGGAGCTTCGCATCCGCACGAGATGGTGAAGCAGGCGGTTGAGTTGGGGTACGAGGCGCTTGCGATTACGGATGAGTGCTCTGTCGCTGGTGTCGTGCGTGCCCACGTGGCGGCGAAAGGGCAGCGGCTGAAGCTCATCATTGGCTCGGAGCTGCGTCTCACCTGTGGGATGAAGCTCGTGGTGCTCGCCACCAACAGGCGCGGCTACGGGCGGCTCTGCCGGGTCATCACCCGCGGTCGGCGCGTCGCGGAGAAGGGCGAGTACGCCTTGACACGGGCGGACCTGGAGGAGAATGGGCTCGAGCACTGTCTCGTTCTCTGGCTGCCTGAGCGGGCATCTTCGGAGGAGGCGCGCTGGCTCAAGGAACGCTTCCCTGACAGGCTGTGGGTAGCGGTCGAATTGCTTCGCGACGGGATGGATCGGGAGCGGCTCGAGACGCTGCAGAGGGTAGGCAGGGAATTCGCGCTGCCGCTGGTGGCGAGCGGCGATGTCCACATGCACGTACGCGCTCGCCGCAGGCTGCAGGATGCGGTCACGGCGATCCGGCACAACGTGCCGATCCGGGAAGCCGGCAGGAAGCTCTATCCCAATGGCGAGCGTTATTTGCGCGAGCGGGAGCGACTCGCGAAGCTTTATCCACGCGAGCTGCTCGAGGAGACGGTGGCCATCGCGCAGCGGTGCACTTTCTCTCTGGAGGAGCTGCGGTACGAGTATCCGCATGAGCTCGTGCCTCACGGTGAGACACCGACCAGCCATTTACGCAAGCTGACAGAGGCCGGCGCGCGCTGGCGCTGGCCGCACGGCGTGCCTCCGGGGGAACGCATCGCCATCGAGCATGAGCTCGCCCTCATCGCGGACCTGCGTTACGAGCCTTACTTTCTGACCGTGCACGATATCGTCGCCTTCGCGCGCAGCAAGGAAATTCTGTGTCAGGGCAGGGGCTCGGCCGCCAACTCCCGCGTCTGTTATTGCCTGGGGGTGACCTCGGTCGACCCGCTGCGAGGCGCATCGCTCCTCTTCGAGCGCTTCATCTCCCGCGAGCGCAACGAGCCGCCCGACATCGACATCGATTTCGAGCACGAGCGGCGCGAGGAGGTCATCCAGTACGTCTACGGGAAGTACGGCCGGGAGCGTGCCGCGATAGCGGCGACCGTGATCATGTACCGGCCGAGAAGCGCGCTGCGCGATCTCGGCAAGGTATTTGGCTTGGATCCCGAGGAGTGCGCACGGCTCACCAAGGTCATTCAATGGTGGGACGGGGGCGAGGTGAGGCGCGAGCGGCTGCGCGAGGCGGGTTTCGATCCCGACGGCTCGGTGCTCGAGCGAATGCTGCCGCTGGCGCAGGAGCTGGTCGCCTTCCCTGGCTTTCCACGACATCTGTCGCAACACGTCGGCGGATTCGTGATCTCGGAAGGGGCGCTCGAGGAGCTGGTGCCCATCGAGAACGCGACCATGGAGGGCCGCACCGTGGTGCAGTGGGACAAGGACGATCTCAACGACCTCGGGCTTCTCAAGGTCGATCTGCTGGCGTTGGGGATGCTGACCGCGCTGCGCAAGTCATTCGACACTGGTCAACGACTTCCGCGGCACGCAACACGTTCTCGGCGGCCTTCCGGCGGAGGCTCCGGAAATCTACGAGATGATCTCCCGCGCCGATACCATCGGCGTCTTCCAGATCGAGTCGCGTGCGCAGATGGCGATGCTGCCGCGCCTGCAGCCGCGCACCTACTACGACCTGGTCATCGAGATCGCCATCGTCCGCCCAGGCCCCATCCAGGGCGACATGGTGCATCCGTACCTCAAGCGTCGAAAGTCCAGCGAGCCGGTGAGCTACCCCAGTCGCGATGTCGAGGGGGTGTTGAAGCGCACCCTCGGCGTGCCGATCTTCCAGGAGCAGGTGATGCAGCTGGCCATCGTGGCGGCGGGCTTCACGCCCGGGGAGGCGGATGCGCTGCGACGCGCCATGGGCGCATGGAAGCGGACCGGAGGAATCGAGCATTTCCGGGAGAAGCTGATCTGCGGCATGAGAGCGCGCGATTACACGGAGGATTTCGCGCAGCGACTGTATCAACAGATGTTGGGGTTTGGTGAGTACGGATTTCCTGAGTCCCACAGTGCCAGCTTCGCACTACTGGCCTATGATTCTGCATGGCTCAAGTGTCATGAGCCTGCGGCGTTCACGGCAGCGCTCCTCAACAGCCAGCCGATGGGCTTCTACGCGCCGGCTCAGCTCGTCCGGGATGCGAGGGCCCACGGGGTGGAGGTGCGGGCGGTCGATGTTTGCGTAAGCGCGTGGGATTGCACGCTGGAGCGGAAGGAAGATGGTCAGCCGGCGTTGCGGTTGGGCTTGAGGCTGGTCAAGTCACTTTCCCGGGGCGGGGCGGACCGCCTCATCGAGGCTCGCCTGCAGCAACCGTTCACGAGCGTACAGGATCTGGCTGCTCGCGCTGCGCTCGATCGCGGCGACCTCGAAGCCCTGGCAGCCGCTGGCGCATTTGTCTCGTTGAGCGGTAACCGTCACCTGGCTTTCTGGGAGGTCGCGGGGACGGAGCGGCCGCTGCCGCTGGAGACAGCTTTGGTCGATGCACCACACGAGGCAACTCATGAGCCTACTCCACTCCTGAGGACTCCCACGGAAGGGGAGCGCATCGTCGCTGACTATGCTTCCATAGGCCTCACCTTGGGCCGCCATCCGTTGGCGTTGTTGCGCGAGTCGCTGCAATCCAAGCATCTGCTCAGCGCGCGTGAGCTGGACTGCCTTCCACATGGTAGACCGGTACGCACGGCAGGCATCGTTCTGATGCGCCAGCGTCCAGGCAGTGCGAGCGGTGTGACCTTCCTGACCCTGGAGGACGAGACAGGTCAGGTGAACATCATCGTATGGGAGCGGATAGGTGAGGAGTACCGCCTCCCTCTGGTGGAGTCGCGTTTGCTGGAAGTCCACGGCGAGCTGCAACGACAGGACGGAGTCATGCATGTCGTGGCCCACCGGCTGATCGACCGTTCACCTCTGCTCGGAGAGCTGATCACCCGGTCGCGTGATTTTCACTAAGGGCGCAGGATGCAAGGACGCTGGTCTTGCGTTTATATAAGTGCCTGCTTATGATAATCGCATGGTCGAATCGCAGGTATTCCGGGCGCTGTCGGATCCCACGCGCCGCGCGGTCTTCGAGAGGCTCTGTGGGCGCGAAATGAACGTCGCGGAGATCACCGCGGGTTTCCCGGTCTCACAGCCGGCGATCTCGCAGCACCTGGCGGCCTTGCGGCGCGCGGGGCTGGTGCGCGAGCGGCGCGAGGGGCGCAGGGCCTACTACCGCTCGGATCCCGGAGGCCTCGAGCCTCTTGCGGCCTGGATGGAGAGGTACCGGCAATTCTGGCCGGAGCGTTTGCAGAAGCTGAAACGAGTCTTGAAGGAGATCTAATGGAGAAGGCCAAGCCGGATTCGTCGGACTCCCTGGTGTTCGAGTGTGACCTCGAAGAGCCGCCGGAGAAGGTCTGGCGCGCATTGACGGAGCCTGAGCTGCTCCAGGCGTGGCTGCAGGAGGTTGAGCCCGCGCGGACTGACTACGAGATCCTGACCGCGGAGCCTCACCGGACGCTACGCTACCGCTGGCGGGACCGAGAGAGCGGGGCGGCCGACTCGGGCGATCGCGAGGTCCACTCCGTAGTGACTGTCGAGCTCGCTCCGGGCGAGGTGGGCGGAACGCATCTTCGGCTCACGCACGGTGAGTTCAGGGTGGTCTCGGCTGCGCCCTCAAGGGCTCGCGTGCGGCCGATCACGAGCGCACGCCGGCGCAGAGTCCCGGTGACATCTTTCGCCGCACGGTCAGCACTGCGGCGGGCGGCATGATGAGCGCCAATCTCGTACCCATGGTGGTCGAGCAGTCCGCACGCGGCGAGCGGGCCTTCGATATCTTCTCCCGCCTGCTGCGGGACCGGATCGTGTTCGTGAACGGACCGATCGATGATTCGACGGTAGCCCTGGTGAATGCGCAACTGTTGTTTCTGGAGTCGGAAAATCCCGAGAAGCCGATCGCGATGTATATCAACTCGCCGGGCGGCATGGTCACGGCCGGGCTTGCAATTTATGACACCATGCAGTGGATCAGGTGTCCCGTGGCCACGGTGTGTGTGGGAACGGCGTATTCGATGGGGTCGTTCCTGCTGATGGCGGGTGCTCCGGGGCAGCGGATAGCGCTGCCCAACGCCAGTATCCTGGTGCATCAGCCTTCCGGTGGGTTTCAGGGGGTCGCATCGGATATCGAGCGGCATGCGCAGGACATCCTGAAGACCAAGCGCCGGCTCAACGAGATCTACGCCAGGCATTGCGGGCGTACTTACGAAGAAGTGGAGCGTACGCTGGACAGGGATCACTTCATGTCGGCGGCGGAGGCCAAGGAATGGGGTTTGGTCGATCACGTCTATTCATCTCGTACCGCGCTGGACCGGCAGGCTCTCACTGCCTGACGTGAAAATTGGCCTGATCTCGGATACCCACGGGCTGCTTCGACCCGAAGCGGTTCGGGCCCTGGACGGAGTGACACGGATCATCCATGCCGGGGATGTCGGCGGACCTGAGGTGATCGCGGGCCTGAGCTCGATCGCTCCAGTCCAGGCGGTGCGCGGCAACAACGATCGCGACCCCTGGGCGAGGAAGTCGTTGCCGCTGCGACTCTCGCTGGAGGTGGCGGGTGTCCACATTCTCGTTCTCCACGACCTGAATGAGCTCGGCTCCGAGCCGGAGACCCAGGGGTATCGGGTCATCGTGACGGGCCACTCCCATAAACCGGCAGTGGTGGAGCGAAGCGGCACGCTCTTGGTGAACCCGGGGAGCGCCGGTCCCCGCCGCTTCAAGCTGCCGATCACGATCGGCTACCTGACCATTGCAGAGGGGTCCGCCAGGGCGGAGATCCGCACTCTGCCGTGACGCTCAGTGCTTCCTCTTGCGCCGCGGCTTGTCCGGGTCGTCCTCGCCGCCGCCGCCGATGTCGTAGTCCTCGAAGTCGCTGGTGAGCTCGGCGGTGTGCTTCTCCTCGAGCAGCCGCTCGAGGCGACGCCACGCCGGGTCGCCGACGCTTCTGGCCGCGGCGCTTGGCGAGGTCCAGGTCCTTGATGACCTGGTCGAGATCGACGTCGCCTTCCTCAACGACCGGCTCGTCGTCCTCCTCGTCTTCGAATTCGTCTGATTCGGATTTCTCGCTCATGCCGGACACCGGAGTCCTGCAGGGGACGGCGCGAAACTTAAATCAGATTCCGTGACATCTGCAATGCCGTCTTTAGTGAATCAGGTCGTTCATCTGAAATATCGGCAGCAGCATTGCAAAAACGATGCCCATGACGAAGAGGCCCATGAGCACGATGAGCAGGGGCCCGAGGAGGCCCACCATGGCCGCCAGCAGGCCATCGAGCTCCCGCTCCTGGCTCATGGCGGCCCGCTCCAGCATGTTTTCGAGCTCGCCGCTCGACTCGCCGCTGGAGATGAGGTGGATGGTCATCGGCGGGAACAGCCTGCTCGTGGCGAGCGAGCGGCCGATGGGCGCGCCCTCGCGCACGCGCGCGGCGGCATCGGCGACCGCATCGCGCATCGGCAGGTTCGTCACCACCTCGCCCGGCGATGCGCATGGCCTCGAGCACCGGCACGGACGCCGCCGAGAGGATGCTGAACGTGCGCGTGAAGCGCGCCGTGTTGAAGCCGCGCGCCAGCTTGCCGACGAGCGGCAGGCGCAGCTGCAGGCGATGGAAGCGGCGCCTGGCGGCCGGGTTGCGCAGCCAGCGCTGGAAGAGCACCGCGGCGATGATGGCGAGGATCAGCAGATAGATGCCGTACGAGCGCAGGAAGGCGCTGGTGCCGATCAGCACACGCGTGATGAGCGGCAGCTGCGCCTTGCTTGCCTCGAAGACCGACACGACCTTCGGCACCACGAACACCAGCAGCGCCGAGACGATGACGAAGCACATCACCGTGAGCACGATCGGGTAGAGCATCGCCGCCAGGACCTTCTGGCGCATCTCCTCGCGGCTCTCGGTGTAGTCGGCGAGCCGCTCGAGCACGTTGTCGAGATGTCCGGCCTGCTCGCCGGCGGAGACCGTGGCGCGGTAGATCTCCGGAAAGACCCGCGGGAACTCCGCGAAGCCATCGGCGAGCGTGTGGCCTTCCATGACCTTCGACGCGCACGCCGAGGATGATGCTCTGCACGCGCGGCTTCTCGGTCTGCTGCGAGACCGCGAGCAGCGACTCCTCGAGCGGCAGCCCGGCCCGCACCAGGGTGGCGAGCTGGCGCGTGAAGAGCGCGAGATCGGCGGGCGACGACGCGCCGCGACGAAGCTGAAGGACTGCTGGCGCTTCGCTTCCTTCTGCGCAACCTCGGTGACCGTGACCGGCAGGAGCTGCCGCTCGCGCAGCAGCTGGCGGATGTGGCGCGGCGTGTCGCCTTCGAGGATGCCCTTGCGCTCCTTGCCGGCGGTGTCGAGCGCGGTGTATTCGAAGGCGCCCCATGGCACGGCGTTCTTCAGTCCTCGCGCGTGACGCGCAGCACTTCCTCGAGCGTCGTCTCGCCGCGCAGGACGCGGGCGCGGCCGTCGTCGCGGATGGAGGGGGTCGTGAGGCGGGCGTGGCGCTCGAGCTCCTGCTCGCGCGACGCCGTCGTGGATCATGGTGCGCATGGTGTCATCGACCACGATCAGCTCGTAGATGCCGGAGCGGCCGCGGTAGCCGCCCATGGCGTCGCGCCCGGGACGGTAGAGCATCGGCGAGGGCTCGTCGGGCTCGAGATTGAGCAGCCGCCGCTCGTACTCGCCGGCCTTGAAGGGCTGCTTGGCTCTCGGGGTTGAGGACCCGCACCAGGCGCTGCGCCAGCACGCCGATCAGGCTCGAGGAGAGCAGGAACGGCTCGATGCCCATGTCGCGCAGGCGCGTGACGGCGCCGGCCGCGGTGTTGGTGTGCAGCGTGGAGAGCACCAGGTGGCCGGTGAGGCTCGCCTGCACGGCGATCTGCGCCGTCTCGAGGTCGCGGATCTCGCCGATCATCACGACGTCCGGGATCCTGGCGCAGGATGGCGCGCAGGCCGCGCGCGAAGGTCATCTCCACCTTGGTGTTGACCTGGGTCTGGCCGATGCCGTCGATGTAGTACTCGATCGGGTCCTCGACCGTCATGATGTTCTGCGAGTTGTCGTTCAGCCGCTCGAGCGCGGCGTACAGCGTGGTCGTCTTGCCGGAGCCGGTCGGACCGGTGACCAGCAGGATGCCGTGCGGCTTGTGGATCAGCTCGTCGATCAGCGGCCTGCGGTCTTCGGGTCCATGCCGAGGGCAGTCAGGTCGAGGCGTCCGGCCTGCTTGTCGAGGATACGCAGCACCACGCGCTCGCCGTGGCCGGAAGGGATGGTCGAGACGCGCACGTCGACCGCGCGGCCGGCGATCCGCAGGCTGATGCGCCCGTCCTGCGGCAGGCGCTTCTCGGCGATGTCGAGCTTCGACATCACCTTGATGCGCGACACGACCAGCGGCGCCACCGCGCGCTTGGACTGCAGCACCTCGCGCAGCACGCCGTCGACGCGGAAGCGCACCACCAGGCGATTCTCGAACGGCTCGACGTGGATGTCGGAGGCGTTCTCCTTCACCGCCTGGGTGAGCACGGCGTTGATCAGGCGGATGATCGGCGCATCATCCTCGCTGTCGAGCAGGTCCGCCTGCTCGGGCAGCTCCTGCGCCAGGTGCGCCAGGTCGGTCGTGTCGTCCAGGCCCTCGACAGCGCCTGCATGGCGTCCGAGCCTGCCTCGTAGACCTGCGCGCAGCAGCAGGTCGAACTCGGCCTCCGGCACGCGCTCGAGCTCGCACCGGCCGGCGCAGGAAGCGCCGCACCTCGGCGAGCGCCATGCGGCGAGGCGTTCTCGCGATAGACGCACTCGCGCCTCGCCGTCCGACGACGTGCTTGACGAGCACGCCGTGGCGCTTGGCGAACGCAAAGGACAGCTTGCCGCTGCGGAGCCGCGGCCGGACCTGCGACTGCTCGTCCATGACTTCGGCGGCGTTCACGGCTGGCCTCCGTCTGGGTGTCGTCGCGCTGCCAGTGGCCGCCGGCGTGGGACTCGGCGTGGCTTGCGGCGCTGGCGCAGGGGCGGTCTGCGCGCCCGCCGGTGCGGCCTGCACCGGTGTTGTCTGGCCACTGTGCGGCGGGGTCGACTTGCCCGCGGGCTTCTGCGGCGGCGGCTTCGGCGCGGCGAGCGGGCTCGGTGCCGAGAGCGTGCCGGGCGGCGGCGGCGGCAGCGGCGGCAGCCGCGGCGCGGCTCGCCCGGCAGCAGCGGCGGGAACGGCTCCGGGCGTCATCGAGCTCTTCTGCTGGCGCAGCATGTACTTGTACTTGCTGCGTCCGTCTCGTCGGCGGCCTGCGCATTGGTCGCGCAGGATCTTCGGCCGGATGAAGATCATCAGGTTGTTCGTGTCGCGGAGTCGCTGCGCGTCTTGAACAGATAGCCGATGAGCGGGATGTCTGCCGAGGCAGCGGCACGCCGTTGTTGCTCGCGGTTCTGCTCGTTCTCGATCAGCCCGCCGAGCACCACGACGCCGCCGTCCTCGATCAGCACGTTGGTGCTGATGCTGCGCTTGTCTGGTGTCCAGGTCCTGACCGCGCCGCGGCGTGGTTCCGACCGATGCTCGAGCTCTCGATGGAGATCTTCAGCATCACCGCGTTGCCCTCGGCCGAGATCGTCGGCGTCACCTTGAGGATGGTGCCGACCTCCTCGCGCTGGATGGTCTGGAAGGGGTTGACCGGCGCCGGTGGTCGGGCGGTGGCGGTCGGTGTACTGGCCGGTGACGAACGGCACCTCGTGCGACGACCTTGAGCGTCGCCTCCTGGTTGTCCATGGTCACGGCCGAGGGGGTGGCGATGATGTTGGTGTCGGTGTCGCCTGCGGATGGCGCGCAGCATGGCCGCGAAGTTGACTCGCCGTCCGGCGGTGACGCGTGCCGACGCCGATCGTCGTGCCCTGCAGCAGCGTGGTCGCTGAGCGCTGGCGCGGTTCTGCGCCGCGCGGCGACGAGGTCGACGATGCTCGTGCCGCCGACCGGGCTGACGAAGCCGCCGAGCGGCACCTTGTCGCCCTGCGAGAAGGCCGCCCAGTTGACGCCGAGCTCGGCGTCCTTGTCGACGTCGACCTCGGCGATGATCGCCTGCACCAGCACCTGCGGGCGGCGGATGTCGAGCTTGTCGACGATGTCCATGACCGTGCGCATGACCTTGGGCGGCGCGGTGATGACCAGCGCGTTGTTCTGCGGGTCCGCCCAGACCATGGCGTTCTTCTCCGCCTCCGCCTGCGGATTCGTGGCGCCGCGCGCCGGCGTCGGCGCCGCCGGCCGCGCGACAGCCTGCGCCAGCTGCCGGTCATCTGCTCCTTGAGCTTCGGGGCGATCTTCTCGGCGTCGGCGTAGTGCAGGTAGCGCACCCGGGTGTCGCCGCCGGACTCGCAGCGGCGTGTCCAGCTGCGCGATCAGCGCGCGGACGCGCAGCCGCTGCGACTGCTCGCCGCCGATCAGCACGCTGTTGGAGCGCTCGTCGGCCACCACCTTGATGGCCGAGCGGCCTTCCTGGCATGTTCCCTGCCCCTGGTAGAGGGAGTTCGATCACGCGCACGATCTCGGAGGCCGAGGCGTTCTGCAGCGGCATCGATCTCCACATCCTGGTTGCCGATCTGGTCGATGCGCTGGATGATGCGCATCATCCGGTTCACGTTGCTCGCGCGGTCGGAGATGATGAGGATGTTGGAGGGCGGGTAGGCGGCGAGGTGCCCGTACTGCGGGATCATCGGCCGCAGGATCGGCACCAGCTGCCGCGGCGCTCACGTTCTTGACGTCAATGACCTGGGTGACGATCTCATCCGAGGTCGCGCTCACGTCGATCGGGCAGGTCGATCGCCGGGCATCTGCCGCGCGTTCGCGTCCGGCACGATCTTCACCACGTTGTCCGGCCGGCACGGCGATGAAGCCGTAGACCTGAGGATCGACGAGGAACGCCTGGTAGAAGGCCGCCGGCGACATCGGCGTCGAGGAGAACATCGTCACCTGCGCGCGCACCCGCGGGTCGATGATGAAGTTCTTGCCGGTCGCGGCGGCGACCGCCTCGGCGATCTGCGTGATGTCCGCGTCTTTGAAATTCGGCGTGATGCTGCCGCGCCTGGCTGCACGGCCGGCTGCGTGCGCCTGAGCAGGCGAGCGCGCGGCACGAGCGAGCCAAGCAGCACGCCAATGTGCGAAAGCCTTTCACCAAACTCGACCCCCGTTGCTGCGACTGGGACCCACTGGACCTACTGCACGCCCCGGCGGCGGCGCGAACGGCATCGGTTGCGGCGGCGGCGGCGCTGGCGGCCCGGACGGCCCATTTTGCGGCCCGGCGAGCGATTCCGCCTCCTGTTCGACAGCCGGCCAGGTCGAGAGTGAGATCCTGTTGCTGTCCGTTGCGCATAACCGTGACGTGTGCCTCACTCGAGTTACCAAGTGTGCGCAGGATCTGCTCGCCCCGCGCCGGGTCATCGAGCGGGGTGCCGTCGATGGCCGTGACCAGATCGCCCGGCCTCAGGCCGAGGCGCAGGAACGCCTCCGCGTCACGACCGGGGTACACCCGGAAACCTTGCTGCCTGCCGCCCGCAAACACCGGCTGCGGGCGCATGATGTCGCCGATGATGCCAGGATCGCGGCTTACGAGTTCACGCATCCGATCGATGACCGGAGCCACCGGTGCGGCGTACAGGCTGCGGCGGCGGGGCATTTCCGCGCTGATCTGGCGCGGCAGCGCCAGCGATTCGAGATGTCCGTTACGGTCGAGCAGCACATGGTCGGTGAGCACGGCGTGCAGCTGCGCGCCGCCCGGAACGTTGTCTCCAACCGCATACACTTTGGTGGCGGCGCGCTCGGCCCGAGTATTGCGAGGCCGTCGTTTGGATCATTGGCGGCGATGACACCCGTGAGGACCAGCGGCATGTTCGTCTGTGGCGCATTCGCGCCGTTGCCGGTCGCCAGGGGCGCCGCTCCGAACAGATGCGCGTTGGTGATGGCGGCAATGTCGAGCCGTGGGCGCTGCACCCGCGAGGCGGCAACGATCGCGCCGGGCGCAGGCGCGCGGTCCGCGCCCGCCAGATCGGTGACGATCATCGCGGCCTGCACGCCCAGGGCGAGAGCGAGCAGCCAGGTCGCTACCCGCGGACCACGGGTGAAGCAACAGGGCCCGCCATTGCTCGGACGCCGGCAGGGCTTCGAGCCAGGAAGCGGCGCTCATTGGGGTGGGAAGGTCATGGATTCGCTGGCAAACACGCTATAGACCGCGGCTGGCGCATTCCGTGCGGCGCGCTGCTACGCCTGCGCCAATCATACGGGTGCTCGCCGCTGCGCTCTCAAGCGATTGTTTCTGCAGGAGTAACGGCGTCCCATTATTGCAGGCTTGTGTTGCAGTTTCGCGACCCATATAAAGACTACACCATGCCCGATCCGCATCCGACCCGCCCCGATACCGGCATCGTCGTCGAGGAGGCGCGGCCGCGAGGTCAAGCAGCCGCCGCTCTACCAGGTGGTTCTGCTCAATGATGACTACACCCCGATGGAGTTTGTCGTCGACGTGCTGGAGAAGTTCTTCGGTCTTGATCGGCCGACGGCGACGCGCATCATGCTGGAGGTCCACACCAAGGGTAAGGGCGTGTGCGGGGTCTTCACGTATCGAGATCGCGGAAACTAAGGTGGCGCAGGTGACGACCTACGCGCGGGACCATCAGCATCCGCTGATGTGCACCCTGGAAGAGGCCTGAACTCACAAGATAGGCTCAACGAAAGTGTTGTCCAACGAGCTTGAATACTGTCTCAACGATGCCTTCCACCAGGCGCGCGAGGCGCGTCACGAGTATCTGACGGTCGAGCACCTGCTGCTCGCGATCCTCGACACGCCCCAAGGTGCGCGAGATCCTGCGCGCCTGCGGCGCGGATCTGACCAAGCTCAAGCAGGAGCTCAAGGATCACATCGAGCAGTCGACGCCGCGGCTCGAGGAAGGCGAGGAGCGCGAAGTGCAGCCGACGCTCGGCTTCCAGCGCGTGCTGCAGCGCGCGGTGTTCCACGTGCAGTCGAGCGGCAAGAAGGAAGTCGGCGTCGGCAACGTGCTGGTCGCGATCTTCAGCGAGAAGCAGAGCCACGCGGTGTTCCTCCTCAACCGCCAGCACGTCACGCGGCTCGATGTCGTCAACTACATCTCCCACGGCCTCTCGAAGATCGCCGAGGAGAAGACCGACAAGGAGGAGGCGCAGGCCGACGCGCGAGCGCGATCCGGAGGGCGGCAGCGCGCTCGAGAAGTACACCACCAACCTCAACCGCCTGGCGCAGGAGGGGCGCATCGATCCGCTGATCGGCCGCAAGCTCGAGGTCGAGCGCACCATCGAGATCCTGTGCCGCCGCCGCAAGAACAATCCCCTGTACGTCGGTGAGGCCGGCGTCGGCAAGACCGCGATCGCCGAAGGCCTGGCGCGCCTCATCGTCGAGGGCAAGGTGCCCGAGGTGCTCGCCGACTGCACGATCTACGCGCTCGACATGGGCGCGCTCATCGCCGGCACCAAGTACCGCGGTGACTTCGAGAAGCGTCTGAAGGGCGTCATCACGGAGCTGAAGAAGCAGCCCGGCGCGATCCTCTTCATCGATGAGATCCACACCGTGATCGGCGCCGGCGCCGCCTCCGGCGGCGTCATGGATGCCTCCAACCTCATCAAGCCGGTGCTCACCAACGGCGAGATCCGCTGCATCGGCTCGACCACCTACCAGGAGTACCGCGGCATCTTCGAGAAGGACCACGCGCTCGCGCGCCGCTTCCAGAAGATCGACGTCGTCGAGCCCTCGGTCGCCGAGACCGTGGAGATCCTGATGGGCCTGAAGCCGCGCTTCGAGGAGCACCACGGCATCACCTACGCGGACGACGCACTGAAGGCCGCCGCGGAGCTCGCCGCGCGCCACATCAACGAGCGGCATCTGCCCGACAAGGCGATCGACGTGGTCGACGAGGCCGGCGCGCGGCAGCGCCTGAAGCCGATCGCCGAGCGCGAGCCGATCAGTCGAGGTGCGGCACATCGAGGACGTCGTGGCGCGCATGGCGCGCATCCCGGCCGAAGAGCGTCTCGACCTCCGACCGCGAGGTGCTGAAGAACCTCGAGCGCAATCTCAAGCTCGTGATCTTCGGCCAGGACCGCGCGATCGAGGCGCTGGCGGCCGCGATCAAGATGGCGCGCTCGGGCCTCGGCGATCAGCGCAAGCCCGTCGGCAGCTTCCTCTTCGCGGGCCCCACCGGCGTCGGCAAGACCGAGGTCACCCGGCAGCTCGCCATCGCGATGGGGGTCGAATTCCTGCGCTTCGACATGTCGGAGTACATGGAGCGGCACACCGTCTCGCGCCTCATCGGCGCGCCGCCGGGCTATGTCGGGTTCGACCAGGGCGGACTGCTCACGGAGGCGATCACCAAGCATCCGCACTGCGTGCTGCTGCTCGATGAGATCGAGAAGGCGCACCCGGATGTCTTCAACCTGCTGCTGCAGGTGATGGATCACGGCACGCTGACCGACAACAACGGCCGCAAGGCGGACTTCCGGCACGTCATCATCGTCATGACGACCAATGCCGGCGCGCAGGAGATGGCGCGCCCCTCGATCGGCTTCACGCACGCCGACAATGCCAGCGACGGCATGGAGGCGATCCGCCGCATCTTCACGCCGGAGTTCCGCAATCGCCTGGATGCGGTGATCCAGTTCGCGGCGCCTCGACCCGGTCACCATCGAGCGGGTGGTCGACAAGCTGATCCTGGAAGTCGAAATGCAGCTCGAGCAGAAGGGCGTCACCATCACCCTCGATGACGCGGCGCGCCGCTGGATCGCGGAGCAGGGCTACGACCCGAAGATGGGTGCGCGGCCGATGGCGCGCACCATCCAGGAGCACATCAAGCGGCCCGCTGGCCGAGGAGCTGCTGTTCGGGCGGCTGGTGGGCGGCGGGCACGTGCGGGTTTCGGTGGCCGGCGGACGGCGCAGAAGCTCGAGTCTCGAATGCACGCCCGAACACAGACGCCGGAGCGTGATCGGCTGAGTCAACGGCCGCGGTAGATGATGCGGCCCTTGGTGAGGTCGTACGGCGTCATTTCCACCGTGACCGCGTCGCCGGTGAGGATGCGGATGTAGTTTTTCCGCATCTTGCCGGAGATGTGCGCGGTAACCACGTGGCCGTTCTTCAGCTTCACGCGGAAGGTGGTGTTGGGCAGGGTCTCGACGACCTCACCTTCCATCTGGATCGCATCTTCTTTGGACATACGGCCTTAACGTCTCGGGGGCGCGCATTGGAGCACAAAGGCCGCGGCGTGCGCAATTTGCAGGCTATGTGCAGGGGAATGGCGGTCGCAGCGCGACCCACTCCTTGAGCAAGGCCTGGAACTGCGCGCGGGGGATGCTGCGGGCGCCGAGGCTGGCCGAGATGCCGCGAGGCGAGCTGGCAGTCGATGACGGCGATGCTGTTGCGCCGGCACACCGCCACCAGGTGCGCCAGCGCGACCTTCGAGGCATCGCGCTCGCGGCTGAACATCGACTCCCCGAAGAACACGCCCCCCAGCCGCACCCCGTAGAGCCCGCCGACCAGCTCGCCGCCGAGGCGCGCCTCGATGCTGTGCGCGTGACCCCGGCGATGCAGCTCGAGGTAGGCCGCGCGCATCTCGCGGCGTGATCCAGGTTCCGAGGCTGTGCGGCGCGCGGCGCCGCGCAGCCGTCGATGATCGCCTGCGAAATCCTCGTCGGTCGCGACGCTGAAGCCGCCATTGCGCAAGCGTTTTCGCGAGGCTGCGGCTCAGGCGGAATTCCTCGGGGAAGAGCACCGCGCGCGGGTCCGGGCGACCACCAGAGCACCGGCTGCCCGGGCGAGTACCAGGGAAAGATGCCGCGCCGGTAAGCGGCGAGAAGCCGCGCCGGCGAGAGATCGCCGCCGGCGGCCAGGAGGCCCGCGGGATCGTCGAGCGCCTGCTCCGGCGGCGGGAACCACTCCGGCGCATCGTTGCGGCGAGAGCCAGGTGATCGTCTTCACCGCGTCTTCGCGCCGGTCGGCGTCTTGCGGTAGGGCACGTGCTCCCGGACCTCGGCGGCGTACTCGTCGACGGCGCCGCCCTCGCGCTCGAGGTAGTCGCCGATCGCCTCGCGGAACGGCGGCGTCGGCGATGTAATGCGCCGACCAGGTGAGCGTCGGCTCGAAGCCGCGGCTCACCTTGTGCTCGCCCTGCGTGCCCGGCTCGAAGCGCTCGACGCCGCGCTCGATGCAGAACTCGATGCCCTGGTGATAGCAGGTCTCGAAGTGCAGGCTGTGGTAGTCGGCGGCCGCGCCCCAGTAGCGTCCGATAGAGCGCCTCCTGCGACCAGAAGAAGATCGCTGCCGCGACCGGTCGCTGCTGGCCCGGTGCATCGCGACCTTGACCATGAGCGCCTCGCCGAGCGTGCGTGCGATCTCGCTGAAGAATGCCCGGGTCAGGTAGGGCTCGTTGCCGTGGCGCAGGAAGGTGTCGCGGTGCAAGTCATAGATGCTGTCGAGGAGGCGCTCGTCGAGGTCGCCGCCGAAGCGCGTCTCGAAGCGGATTCCGGCCTCGGCCACGCGGCGGCGCTCGCGCCGCGCCTTCTTGCGCTTCTCCGCCGTGAAGGTCTCGAGGTAGTCCTCGAAGCGTCGTGTAGCCGCGGTTGCTCCAGTGGAACTGGCAGTCGCGCCGCAGCAGCCAGCCCGCGCCGCTCGCAGGCCGCGCGCGCCGGCTCATCGAGAAAGAGCGCATGCACGGACGAGAGCCGGCGGCTCGAGGCGTAGCGCTTCGAGCGCCTCGAGCAGGCGCCCGGCGACCGCGCGGCGCGTCCGAGCCCGGCGCGCACCAGCAGCCGCGGCCCGGTGGCCGGGCGTGAAGGGCACGGCGACGGTGAGCTTCGGGTAGTAGCGCCGCCCGAGGCGCGCGTAGGCCTGCGCCCAGGCGAAATCGAACACGAACTCGCCGTAGGAGTGCGTCTTGATGTAGGCCGGCGCCGCCGCGGCGAGCCCCTGCTCATCGCGCAGCGTGATGGTAGCAGCGGCTCCCAGCCGCGTGCCCGCGCCGACACAGCCGGTGTGCTCGAGCGCGGCCAGGAACTCGTGGCGCAGGAATGGACAGTGCGGCGCCGCCGAGCGCATTCCACTCGCGGCGATCGATGTCATCGATGCTGTGAGTGGACTCTCGACCGCACCATTCCGCCGCCGCCGCCTCTAGTGCGCGCCGCGCTCCAGCCCCTCGAGATAGCGATCGGCATCGAGCGCCGCCATGCACCCGGCGCCGGCGGAGGTGATGGCCTGGCGGTAGACATGATCGGCCACATCGCCGGCGGCAAACACGCCCGGGCACGCTCGTCGCCGTGGCGTCCCCGTCGAGGCCGCTCGTCACCCTGATGTAGCCGTCGCGCATCGTCGAGCTGGCCGGTGAAGATGCCGGTGTTCGGCTCGTGGCCGATCGCGATGAAGAGACCGGTGACCGACAGGCTCGCGCGTCGCGCCGTCCGTGCACGGACTTGCATGCGCAAGCCGTTGACGCCGTGATCATCTCCCGAGCACTTCGTCGACGGTGTGGTTCCAGACGACCGACATCTTGCCGGCCTCGACCTCGCGAAAAAGCCGATCCTGCAGGATCTTCTCGGCGCGCAGCCTGTCGCGCCGGTGCACCAGCGTGACGTGCTGCGCGATGTGCGACAGGTACAGCGCCTCCTCGACCGCGGTGTTGCCGCCGCCGACACCGCGACGCGCTGGCCGCGGAAGAAGAATCCGTCGCAGGTGGCGCAGGCCGAGACCCCGCGGCCGCGGAATTTCTCCTCCGACGGCAGGCCCAGGTACTTGGCGGTCGCGCCGGTGGCGATGATGAGGGCATCGCAGGTGTAGTTGTGCGACGTCGCCCGTCAGCCGAAAGGGCCGCGCCGACAGATCGGCCGTGTGCACGTGATCGTTCACGATCTCGGTGGCGAAGCGCTCCGCGTGCAGGCGCATGCGCTCCATCAGCGCCGGCCCCTGCAGCCCCTCGACATCGCCCGGCCAGTTGTCGACGTCGGTCGTGGTCATGAGCTGGCCGCCCTGCTCGACGCCGGTGATGAGCAGCGGCGCGCGATTGGCGCGCGCGGCGTAGACCGCCGCGCTGTAGCCCGCGGGGCCCGAGCCCAGGATGATGAGGCGGCTGTGCCGGGGGGTGGTCATCGGAATCCTTCGTCTCCTGCGGGGTCAATATGGCCGGGCGGTCATAGTAGCAAGAGCGAGCCGGTGCCATGGATGGCCAGTGGCACGGCCGACGGCTTAATATCGTAGCCTGTCCACCCTGATCACCGGAGCCGTAGGACTTGGCCGAATCGCAGGCGCAGGCGCGCCCTTCCATCCGCTTCACGGCCGCCGTCGCACGCGGGCTGCGCGAGAGCGCCGTCATCGCGATCGGCGTGGCGGCCATCGTGTTGCTCATCGCGCTCGCCACGTATAGTCCATGCGACCCCGGCTATTCGATCGCGGGTGCCTGCGCGGGCGCGAACAACCCGAGCGTGCACAACCGCATCGGACCGATCGGGGCGTGGCTCGCCGACGTGCTCTTCTTCCTGCTCGGCCGTCCGGCCTTCCTGCTGCCTTTCATGCTGGGCGCCAGCGCCTGGGTGCTGCACCGGCGCATTCCGGCCGAGCCCTCCTCGCGAATCAACTCGGTGGTGCGCGTCGAGCGGCTTCCTGCTGCTGCTCGCCGCAAGCTGCGGTCTCACGACCCTGCACTGGTACCAGGGCGTGCTGCGTCAGACCGCCGGCGGCGTCGTCGGCATCGAAATCGGTGATGGACTCAAGGATGGCCTCGGATTTCTTGGCGCGACTCTGCTGCTTCTCGCCGCGTGGATGGCGGGCCTCTCGCTCTCGTTCGAGATGTCCTGGCTCACCGTCATGGATCGGCTGGGCGGCTGGGCCTGGGCCGCGATAGGCTGGGTGCGGGAGCGGCGCGCGAGCGCGAAGGACGTCGCGGCGGGACAGCGAGCGTCGCGCAGGCGCGCAAGGATGCCGTGGTGAGCGAGCAGAAGAAGCGCCGCGGCGCGGCCGCCGCCCAAGATCGAGCCGCCGGCCGCGAGCGTCGAGAAGAGCGAGCGCGTCGAGAAAGAGCGGCAGGTGCCGCTCTTCGATCCGCCCAAGGCGGGGGAGCTGCCGCCGCTGAAGCTGCTCGATGATCCGCCGCCGCGCGAGCCGCTGTATTCCGCCGAGGCGCTCGAGGCGCTGTCGCGCCTGGTGGAGATGAAGCTCAAGGACTTCGACATCGAGGCGGAGGTCGTCGCGGTGCAGCCCGGGCCCGGTGGTGACGCGCTTCGAGCTGCGGCCGGCGCCCGGGGTGAAGGCGAGCCAGATCACGAGCCTCGCCAAGGATCTGGCGCGCGCGCTCTCGGTGCTCAGCGTGCGCGTAGTGGAGGTGATCCCGGGCAAGAGCGTCATGGGCCTCGAGATCGCCAACGAGAAGCGCGAGGTAGTGACTCTCGGGGAGATCATCCGCTCCAAGGCCTACGACGAGATGCATTCGCCGCTTGCGCTCGCTCTGGGCAAGGACATCGGCGGCCAGCCGTATGGTCGCCGACCTGGCGCGCATGCCGCACCTGCTGATCGCGGGCACCACCGGCTCCGGCAAGTCGGTGGCCATCAACGCGATGGTGCTGTCGCTGCTCTACAAGTCCACCGCCGAGCACGTGCGGCTCATCATGATCGACCCGAAGATGCTGGAGCTCTCGGTGTACGAGGGCATTCCGCACCTGCTGGCGCCGGTCGTGACCGACATGAAGCAGGCGGCGAATGCGCTGCGCTGGTGCGTGGCGGAGATGGAGCGGCGCTACCAGCTCATGGCGGCGCTCGGCGTGCGCAACATCGCCGGTTTCAACCGCCGCGTGAAGGACGCGAACGAGGCGGGCAAGCCGATCCTGGATCCGGTGATGATGCAGCGCGCCGCCAACGATCCGACGCATCGACCAGCGGGAGATCCAGGACTCTCGCGCCGCTGCCCTACATCGTCGTCGTCATCGACGAGCTCGCCGACCTCATGATGATCGTCGGCAAGAAGGTGGAGGAGCTGATCGCGCGCCTGGCGCAGAAGGCGCGCGCCTCCGGCATCCACCTGGTGCTGGCGACGCAGCGGCCGTCGGTGGACGTCATCACCGGCCTCATCAAGGCCAACATTCCCTGCCGCATCGCCTTCCAGGTGTCCGCGCAAGGTGGACTCGCGCACCATTCTCGATCAGATGGGGGCGGAGACGCTGCTCGGCCACGGCGACATGCTCTACCTGCCGCCGGGCACCTCATTGCCGACGCGCGTGCACGGCGCTTTCGTTTCCGACCAGGAAGTGCATCGGGTCGTCGACGGCGCTGAAGATGCCGACGCCGCCCGAGCTACATCGAGGAGGTGCTGTCCGGACCGCGGACGCCGATACCGGGACTGCCGGGCGAGGAGGGCGAGGCGGGTGCCGCTGATCGAAGACGCGGAGCAGGATCCGCTCTACGACGAGGCGGTGCAGCATCGTCACCACGGAGCGCAAGCCCTCGATCTCCTACGTGCAGCGGCGGCTGAAGATCGGCTACAACCGCGCCGCGCGGCTGCTCGAGGCGATGGAGATGGCGGGACTCGTCGGGCCCCTGCAGGCGAACGGCGCGCGCGAGGTGCTGGCGCCCGCGCCGGCGGAAGACTGAAAGTCCAACCATGTCAAAGGGCATCGTCGCGGCCGCGATCGCGGCTCGCGCTTCGGATCGTCCAGCGCTCGCTGGCGCGGCTGCGACCACGCCGCCGGCTTCCGCCACAGCGCAGGCGCAGCCCGCGGTTCAGGCGCCGTCGTCGGCGCCGACGCCGCTCGACCGCGTATCTGAAGAACCTCAAGACGCTGCGGGTCGACCTTTCTGCAGACGCTCGCCGACGCTCACGGCCGCGGAAATCGACCGCGCGACCGGCACGCTCATCGTCGAGCGGCCCGGCAAGTTCAGCTGGGAGATCCACCCGCAGAGCATCACACAGGGTGGAGCGAATCCGGGACAGGGCGCCACCGCGCCGCAGGCGGCCGCTGCCGGCAGCGGTCAGCTCATGGTCTCCGACGGCCGCAATCTCTGGTTCTCGACCGCGATCTCGCAGCAGGTGACCGTGCAAGCCGGTGGACTGCCGCGCTTGCCGGCCACTCCGGCGATGCTGCTTTCGGGCACGGTCGACGTGCGCGAGCACTTCACGGATGACGCCTGGCGGGCGATGCGGCAGGGCCTCGACTGGGTGCTGTGTCGAGCCGCGCAGCACCGAGGCCGACTTTCAAGAGCGCGCTCTTCGGCTTCGACGCCAAGGGGACGCTCGAGCGCATGATTCTCGAGGACAAGCTCGGTCAGATCGTCACCATCATTTTCCAGGATGTCGCGGTCAACGTCCCCGTACCGGCCAGGGAGCTCAGCTTTCACGCCGCCTGCGGGCGCGGATGTGATCGGAACCCCGGCGCAGTGAGCCCCGCCGATACGAGCGCGCCCGATCCCTCGCGGCCGCTCGCCGACCGGATGCGGCCGCGCTCGCCTGGATGAGTTCGTCGGACAGCAGCACGTGCTCGGGCCCGGGCAAGCCGCTTGCGCCGAGCCATCGAGTCGGGACAGCTGCATTCGCTGATTCTCTGGGGGCCGCCCGGCACCGGCAAGACGACCCTGGCGCGCCTTATCGCGCGACGCGCCGACGCGCAGTTCATCCAGCTCTCCGCGGTGATGGCGGGAGTCAAGGACATCCGCGCCGCGGTGGAGAGCGCGCGCGCGGCGCGCGCCGCGAGCGGCAAGCCGACGCTGCTCTTCCTCGATGAGGTGCATCGTTTCAACAAGGCGCAGCAGGACACTTTTCTGCCCTACCTCGAGGACGGAACGCTGACGTTCGTCGGCGCGACCACAGAGAACCCGTCGTTCGAGGTGGTGAGCGCGCTGCTCTCGCGGGCGCGGGTCTACGTGCTGCGCCCGCTGACCGTTGCCGACATCGAGGCGCTGCTTCGGTCCGCGCTCGCCGACCGCGGAGCGGGGGCTCGGCAACGACCGTATCGAGGCCGAGCCCGCGGCGCTGGAGCTGATCGCACAGGCCGCCGACGGCGATGCGCGCCGCGCGCTCAACATGCTGGAGCTCGCCGCCGGGCTCGCCGACGTCTCGCAGGCGCGGCGCACGGCTGATTACGCTCACTCTCGCGCAGGAGGTGGCGAGCGGCGGCCGCCGGCGCTTCGACAAGGGGGGCGATCAGTTCTACGAGCAGATCTCGGCGCTGCACAAGGCGGTGCGCGGCACCGATCCCGATGGGGCGCTGTACTGGCTGTGCCGCATGCTCGATGGCGGCTGCGATCCGCTCTACATCGCGCGGCGCGTGGTCGCGCATGGCGGTCGAGGACGTGGGGCTCGCCGATCCCCGGGCGTTCGCGCTGACACTCGATGCCTGGGAGGCGTATGACCGCCTTGGCTCCCCCGAGGGGGAGTTGGCAATCGCGAATGCGGTGGTTTACCTCGCCTGCGCGCCGAAGAGCAATGCCGTCTACGTTGCGATGGGCGAGGCCATGGCCGACGTCGAGCAGTTCGGTACGCTGGACGTGCCACTGCAGCTGCGCAACGCGCCGACTCGTCTCATGAAGGGCCTGGGCTATGGGCAAGGATATCGCTATGCGCACGATGAGCCGGGCGCTTATGCGGCCGGCGAGCGCTACCTGCCGGACGGGATGCCGGATAGGCGATACTACCGCCCGGTGCCGCGCGGGCTCGAGATCAAGATCGGCGAGGCACTGGCACGACTGCGAGGCGAACAAGGGTAAATGATCGATCCGAAGCTGCTGCGCTCCGACCCCGAAGCCGTCGCCCGCAACCTGGCGCGGCGCGGGCATACTCTCGATGTCAACGCGTTGCGCGCGTTGGAGGAGAAGCGCAAGGCGGCGCAGGTCGAGTCGGACCGCCTGCGCGCCGAGCGCAATGCCAACGCCAAGGCCGTCGGTATGGCGAAGGGCAAGGGCGAGGATGCGGCACCTCTCCTCGCGCGCGGCGAGGCGCTGACCGGTGAGTTGGCTGCGGCTGACCGGGAGCTGACGGCAGTGCAGCAGGAGCTCGAGAGCTGGCAGCTCGGGCTGCCGAACCTGCTGCATGAATCGGTACCCGAGGGCCGCGGCGAGGCTGACAACCGCGAGGTGCGCCGCTGGGGCGAGCCGCGCCAGCCCGGCTTCGAGCCGAAGGATCACGTGGCGCTCGGCGAGAAGCTCGGGGGGCTCGATTTTGAGGCGGCCGCGCGCATTTCCGGCGCGCGCTTCGTGGTGATGCGCGGAGGAGTGTCGCGCCTGCATCGCGCGCTGGCGCAATTCATGCTGGACCTGCACTCGCGGGAGCACGGCTACACGGAGGTCTACGTGCCCTACCTCGTGCAGTCGCAGGCGTTGCTTGGCACCGGACAACTGCCGAAGTTCGAGGACGACCTCTTCAAGGTGGGCGGCAAGAGCGAGGCCGCCTCACAGCAGGCGTTCTATCTCATTCCGACTGCCGAAGTGCCCGTCACCAACCTCGTGCGCGAGCAGATCGTACCGGCCGAGTCGTTGCCGCTGAAGTTCGTCTGCCATACGCCGTGTTTCCGCTCCGAGGCCGGCGCCGCCGGCAAGGACACGCGCGGCATGATCCGCAACCACCAGTTCGACAAGGTGGAGCTGGTGCAGATCGTCCGTCCGGCAGACTCCTACGCTGCGCTCGAGGAGCTGACAGGCCACGCCGAGGAGGTGCTGAAGCGATTGGAGCTGCCGTACCGGACGGTCGCACTTTGCAGCGGCGACATCGGAGCCAACAGCGCCAAGACCTATGATCTCGAAGTCTGGGTGCCCTCCCAGGGCCGGTACCGCGAGATTTCGTCCTGCAGCAACTTCGAGGCGTTCCAGGCCCGCCGCATGCAGGCGCGCTGGCGCAATCCCGATGGCGGCAAGCCCGAGCCGGTGCACACGCTCAACGGCTCCGGGCTCGCCGTGGGGCGCACGTTGGTGGCGGTGCTCGAGAACTACCAGAATGCCGACGGTACCGTGACTGTGCCGTCAGCCCTGCGCAGCTACATGGGCGGACTCGAGAAGCTGACGCCGTAGCGCGTCCCCAAGCCTGCCGCGCTCGAGCCTTGCATGAGGCGAGTGTCGATTCGGTCACACTCTCCCGGGCCACTTGTCTGCACTGAGATGCAAGCACTGCTGCCGGCTACGGAGCTAGGGCAAGTTGCCGCGGATGGCCGCGACGTACAATCCATGGCTGGTGATGCTTTCGGTCATCGTGGCCATCCTCGTCTCGTATACCGCCCTCCGGCTCACGGAGAGGGTTGCCGGCGCGGAGCGGCGTGCGGGGCGACTCTGGCTGCTTGGCGGAGCCGTCTCGATGGGCATCGGCATCTGGTCGATGCACTTCATCGGCATGCTCGCCTATTCCGTCGCCATCCCGCTGCGTTACGACCTGTTCACCAACCTGGTGTCCCTCTTCATCGGGATGCTGACCTCGCTCTTTGCCCTGTCGATCTCGAGCCGCCGCGATCTGTCCCTGCGGCGGCTCGCGGCGAGCTCGGTTCTCATGGGCGCCGGTATCTGCGGCATGCATTACACCGGCATGGAAGCCATCCAGATCGTGCCGGACATCACCTACAGCCCGCTGCTGGTCGGCGCCTCGGTCGCCATCGCGATCACCGCTTCGTTCGTCGCGCTCTGGCTCTTCTTCCGCCTGCGCGGCGGCGACTCGCATCCCATGAGGCTGGCGCGCGTCGGCGCCGCCGTGGTGATGGGGCTTGCCATCGCGGGCATGCATTACACCGCCATGGCCGCATCCATGCTGGCGCCGGGTTCGTACTGCTACGGTGGTGGGGAGGCAGTCGACAACAACTGGCTGGCTGTGATGATCGGCATGATCGCTCTGGGCGTGATCGCCCTCACGCTGATCACCACGCTCTATGACGCTCACCTCGAGTCGCGAACGCGGCGCGATGCGACGCGGCTGGCGGAGCTCAATGCGAGCCTGCAGCATGGCAAGAGCCTGCTCACCCTGGCCACCGAAACGGCGGGGATCGCATGTTGGGAGTATGACCTGGCGCAGCGGCGCATCATGTGGACGGAGAACGAGATCGCATCCCTCAACGCGGCGGGGCTGGATCCGCGCGAGCATTCGGGGGAGCTCATCGCGAGCTTCTACCCCGAGGACGTGGCGGCGCTGAAGGCGGCGGTCCGCGCCGCACTCAGCGGGCACAATGAGACTTGCGCCGTGCGCATGCGGGTGTCAGCGCCCAACGGACCCATCCATCTGCAGGTGCATGCTCGCCTTTTTCGGGACGAGGGCGGCCGTCTGCGGCGGCTCGTCGGTGTGTCATGGGACGTGACCGAGCAGGTGCGTCAGGAGGAGCGGCGACTCCAGCTGCAATTGCAGCTACAGGAAGCGTCCCGGCATGCCGGCATGGCGGAAGTTGCGACCGGCGTGCTGCACAGCGTCGGCAACGTTCTCAACAGCCTGGGAGTGTCCGCAGCGTTGCTGCAGGCGCGCCTGCGCGAGTCGCGGGTCGGCAACGTGGAGCGCGCCGCGAAGCTCATCGGCACGCAGGGCGCGCGGCTGGGCGAGTTCTTCGACAGCGACCCGCGGGGCCGGGAGCTACCGGGCTATCTGCAGCAACTCGGGGAGCATCTCGCCGCGGAGCACCGGACGCTTTGCTCTGAGGCTCAGGCGGTCGTTACCCACGTCGAGCACATCGGCAAGATCATCGCCGCGCAGCAGACCTACGCCCGCCGCGGCGGCAGCATCGAGGAGATCGACGTCGCGGAGCTGATCGAGCACGCCCTGGTGATGCACTTCTCCGCCAGCGCGGAACTGACGGTCCGCCGCGAGAATCGTGGCGTCGGGAGGGTAATGGTGGACCGGCACAAGCTGCTGCAGATCATGGGTAATCTCCTCAGTAATTCCCGCCACGCCCTGCGTGACAGGCTGCAGGGGCCGCGTGAGGTCGACCGTGCGGCTGCGCGCGCTGCCCGAGGAGTTCTTCGCCATCGACGTGGAAGACACGGGCTGCGGAATCGACGCGGAGTCGATGCAGCGACTGTTCGAGTTCGGGTTTACCACCAAGAAGGATGGCCATGGATTCGGCCTGCACGCGAGCGCCATTCTGGCCAAAGAGATGGGTGGTGAGCTCACCGCGCGCAGCGATGGTCTGAATCGGGGAGCGTGCTTCACGCTTCGGCTGCCCGTCGCGGCTGCCGAGGCGGCGCAGCAGAGGAAAAGCGCATGAACGGAGAGACCGGCGGTCACGATGCGACTCGGATTCTCATCGTTGATGACAATGCGGCGATCCATCAGGATTTCGAGAAGATCTTCGGCGCGAGCACCGAGCCGGATGCGAGCCTCGCGAACGTCGAGAGCGTTGCTCTTCGGCGACGCTCCCGCAGTGCGCGCGCGAGCGTCCGCATTACATGCTGGATTTCGCCTGCAGGGCCAGGAGGGCGTGCAGTGCGTGCCAGGCGCGCCGCGGCCGACGGCCGTCCGTTCGCCATCGCCTTCGTCGATATGCGCATGCCGCCGGGCTGGGACGGCCTGGAGACCATCGAGCGGCTGTGGGAAGTGGATCCGGACGTGCAGATCGTCATCTGCTCGGCGCATTCCGATTACGACTGGAGTGACGTCGTCGCGCGCCTCGGCCAGACGGACCGGCTGCTCGTCCTGAAGAAGCCTTTCGAGCCGATCGAGGTGCTGCAGTGCGCGAGCGCGCTCGCGCGCAAGTGGCAGCACGAGCGCGCTCTGCTGATGCAGGTCGAGACGCTGGAGGATGTCGTGACCGCGCGCACCGAGAAGCTGGAAGCGGCGAACCGGCAGCTGCGCCACCTGGCGACGCACGATGCGCTGACGGGCCTGCCCAACCGCGTGTTGCTCGATGACAGGCTGGCGCAGGCGGTGGCGCATGCCAACCGCGATGGCCAGCGCTTCGCGGCGCTGGTCGTCGACCTCGACCGGTTCAAACTCATCAACGACTCGCTCGGACACCGGGCGGGTGATGCGGTGCTCGACGAGATATCGCGGCGACTGGGCTCGGTCGTGCGCGACATCGACACCGTTGCCCGCACGGGCGGCGATGAATTCATCGTCGTCATCAGTCCATCAGCTGTACCGGAAGATGCCGCAGGTATCGCGCATCGCGCCAGGGAGGCGCTACGGGCTCCAATGCGCGTCTCTGGCGTCGAGCTTCACGTGACGTGCAGCATCGGTGTTGCCTATTACCCGACGGACGCCACGTCCGCCGACAGTCTGATCACACGCGCCGATGCGGCCATGTACTGTGCGAAGCAGCGCGGACGCAATAACGTGCAATGTTTTGCCCAGGGAATGGACTCCGTCACGGTTGGACGCGTGAATCTGGAGAGCGATCTGCACGCGGCCATCAATGCCGGACAGTTCGAGCTGCACTATCAGCCGAAACCCGACACGGAGAGCGGCGATGTCCACAGTGCCGAGGCGCTCATTCGCTGGCGCCATCCGCAGCGCGGTCTCATTCAGCCGGATCAGTTCATTCCGCTCGCCGAGGAGTGCGGACTCATCAACGAGATCGGCGCCTGGGTGTTGCGCGAGGCCTGCCGCCAGTGCGCCGAATGGCAGTGCCATGGGCTGCCAGCCCTGCGGGTGGCGGTCAACGTGGCGGCGACGCAGTTCCGCCGGGGCGATCTGCTCGATGTAATCCGCGGCGCGCTCGCGGGCGCGGGGCTCGAGGCACGATTCCTCGAGATCGAGCTCACGGAGAGTGCGGTGATGACCAATCCGGAGGAGTCCGCGGTCATTCTCGAGGAGCTGAGCCGCATGGGCGTGCTGGTGTCGGTCGATGATTTCGGCACCGGCTACTCGAGCATCAACTACCTGCGCCGCTTTCCGATCGACAAGCTGAAGATCGATCGCTCATTCGTTCGCGATCTCGACTGCGAGGTCGACGCTTCCATCGTCCAGGCGATCATCTCCCTGGCGCACAGCCTGAAGCTCAAAGTGGTCGCGGAAGGGGTCGAGACCCCGATGCAGCTGCAGTTTCTGCGCACTCTCGGCTGCGATCAATACCAGGGATTTCACTTCAGCCCGCCGTTACCGGCGTCCGAGTTCGCGGAGCTGATGCGCGCCTGGCACCGCCCGGAGGATGCCGAGTCCCGTGCCGAGGGCGAGCGCACGCACAGCAAGCTGGCCAGCCGCCGCTAGCGCGCGCCGTTCGTCACCAAGACGGCGAGCAACTCGTTGACCGGCAACTCGTCGAGCCGCTCGGGCGCGGCGAAGAGCGCCTTGATGCGCTCGGCCTGACGTGCCGGGAAGTGCCGGTCGACGGCCGCATGGAATCTTGTCGTGAGCTCTGCGACCTCCGACGGCCCGCGGGAGGCGGCAAGCTCATCGATGATCGCCGTGCCGCAGGAGTTCCGGGGACCCAAGAACCTGGCGCCGAGGCGCTTGCTGCAGAGATCCACGGCGGCGGGGTGTGTCAGGTAGCTCGAGCCGGCGGCCATCGCCTGACACGCATGGCGCACGGCACGGCTGATCGCGTCTGCCCTGACCCAGTCCTTGCGGCCGATGTCGTAGCGCTCGTCCGTATCGATCTGAATGCCGCCATCGGTGCACGCGTAGCTCAAGGCGGTGACGATCTGCTCCCTAGCGCCGCCGAGCTGCGCCGTCACGATGGTGGTGATGGCGATGCGCGCGGCTCGGACCGTCGCGCCTTCGGTGGCGAGCACGCCCTCGATCTCCACAGTCTTGATCATTGCGGCCAGCACGTCGCGCACCTTCGGCGGTGACTTGCCTTCCATGATGGCCTTGCGCCCCTGGTAATCGGCGGCGGCGAGGAGGGCGCCAAATGCGCCACCCGAGGCCAGCCAGTTGCCGCGGCTCGCCGGCCGGCAGAGCATCAGGGTGGTGCAGAAAGCGGCCTGGGCGGGATCGAGCTCCAGGGAAGTGCCCGGGACGCGCGCTCCGCCCGGCATCATCGAGCCCGGTACGAGCGGACCGATGAGTGCGGCGCACTCGGGCTGCCGCAGCGCCTCGAGACCGCCGCCGAGGGCGTCGATCAGACAGTGGCGCGCCGTCCGGATGGCGGCGCCATCGTCGCTCGCGATGCCGGCGGCGTAGTCGGCCAAGGCAACGACCAGGGAGGCCGTGTTGGTTTGGTCTTCGACCGCGAGGGCGGGGTTGAGCATGGAGGGCCGTAGTGCGCGCCGCACGGGCGCCAGGCCGGACGGATTGTCTCAGCTCTGCGTGGCCGCTACCAGCCGTACGCGGGCGATCTCCGAGGGCACGCCCAGCCGCTTGGGCGGCCCCCAGTAGCCGCTACCGCGGCTGGTGTACACCCAAAGGCTCGCGAGGCGATCGAGTCCCGCCGTAAAGGGCTGCTGCAGGCGCACGAACAGGTTCCAGGGCCAGAACTGACCGCCATGCGTGTGGCCCGACAGCTGTAGGTCGAAACCGGCATCCGCCGCCGCTGCAGCCGTCCGCGGCTGATGTGCCAGCAGGACTCTGGGTCGCAGATCAGGTGACGCGCCGGCCAGGGCTGCCCGCGGATCGCTGCGCTGCGCCGGATCGAACTGGTGCGCGCTGTAGTCGGTGACGCCCGCGAGCAGCAGCGGGGCGCCGCGATGATTCAGCACCACGTGCTCGTTGAGGAGGACGTGCAGCCCGAGCCGGCGGAGCTCGGCGATCCAGGCGGTTGCACCGGAGTAATACTCGTGGTTTCCCGTGACGAAGTAGGTGCCGTGCCGTGCCCGCAGGTGAGCGAGCGGCTCCACATGCGCGGCGAGCTGCTCGACCGATCCGTCCACCAGATCGCCGGTGATCGCGACCACGTCGACGTCCAAGGCGTTGACTGTTTCGACGATCCCGCGCAGGAAGTCGCGTTTGATCGTGGGGCCGACGTGCACGTCGCTGATCTGCGCGATGGTGAACCCCTCGAGCGCAGCCGGCAGGCCGTGCAGCGGTACCTTGACGTCGACGACCCGCGGCCGCCGGCGCGCACCGATGAACCCGATGATCGTGGCCAGCACCGCAAGGAGGGGCACGGCGATGGCAGATGCGGACTCGAGTGTGGCGGCCTCGCTCCGGGAAGCGAGGAGCACGGCGGGCCCGAGGAAGACATCGCGCATCAGGGTGAGAACGGCGAGCGAGGAAAAGAATCCGCCATTTAGCGAACCCAACCAGGCGAGGTTCGCCGCAAGACTGCTGTTCTGCGTCCTGCGGGCGCGTGCCCCCACGATGATCAGTGCGAAGGAGGCGCAAAGCGCGAGGGCGCCGATCACGCGGCCGAGCAGCGGGACCGGCAACGCGGGCAGCAGCCGGACGCCGACGTAGATGTGCAGCAGCGCGAGGAGCGTGATGATGTTGCGGACGAAGCGCGACGGGGAGCGGCGCCTCGTGCCTGGGCGCGAGTGGGTCGCTGGGGCGGAGTGCACTGCGGCGCTTTCGGTCGACATGAAGCTATGACGGGCTGAACGAGCGGATATTGCCGGCCGAGCCGGCCGCTCGGGGCCGATTTTGATAGCATCTGCCGCGCCGAGTTCCCCGCATCGGAGAGGTGGCGGAGCGGTTGAACGCACCGGTCTTGAAAACCGGCGTATCCGCAAGGGTACCGTGGGTTCGAATCCCACCCTCTCCGCCAATACAATCAATAAGTTGTTAGATTTATCTAATCTAGATTAGACCTACGTTCGAGGCTGGTCGAGGCTCAGGGGGGTGGTAGTGCCGTTGTCGCGGTCTTGACCAAGAGTGCGTCGACACTGCGATTCAGTGAATGCCTGGCGAGGCCACCGCGGGCTCGCCGGGCACGAGCTGATGCGGCCGAAAGAGCCGTCCGCCTTCCGCGAACAACACGAAGCCCAGGGACGTCAGGCCGCAGAGCAGGGCGCCGAGGGCCAGCGGTAGCGTCGAGCCGTTGAATCGTTCCCCGATGAGCGCCGCCACGACGGCGCCACCGGCTGTGCCGACGCAACCCTGGAGAGAGGCCGCGATGCCCGCGACCGAGCCCATCTGCTCCATGGCCATGGCGCCGAAGTTGGCCATGATCAGTCCCAGGCAGCTCATGGTCGCGCCCTGCAGAACGACGAAGGTGCGCAGCGATTCGGCTCCCAACGCGGCGACCAGCGTGTGCAGGCCGCTCGCGACGATGAAAACCAACAGACCGGCCTGAGAGATGATCCGCATGCCAAAGCGCTCCACGACCGTGGAGTTGAGGAAGAGGTGACGCCCATCGATGCCGCGCAGAGCGCGAATACCGAGGGCATCAGGGAGGGCCGGTGGAATACGGCCCCAAAGATCTGCGGCATCATCCCGACGTAACCGATGACGGAACCGAACATCAGTGCCACGGAGAGCGTGTACCAGAGCGAGGCACGGTCGGCGGCGACCTTGCTGACGGCGCGGGCTACATGGCTCACCGTCAGCGTCATTCGGTACTCGGGATGCAGGGTCTCGGGCAGGCGAAAATACACCCACACCAGGACGGCGGCGGCAAACCCGAAGAACACGTGGAACAAGGCGCGCCAGGGAGCCAGCAGCAGCACGAGCTGACCGATGCTCGGCGCGACGATCGGGACCATGATGAAGACGATGAAGGTCAGCGACATGACGCGCGCCATCTGCCGCCCTCCGTAGAGGTCCCGGATGATGGAGCGGGAGATGACCATGCTGGCCGCCGCGATGCCGTGCGCGAATCGCCAGGCAAGCAGACTCTGGAAACTGCCGGACATACCCACCGCCAGCGCGGCAATGACATAGAGCGTGAACCCGGCGAGCAGTACCGGCCTTCTGCCAAACCGGTCGGAGAGCATCCCCCAAAATAATTGCCCGAGGCCGACGCCGGCGATGTAGATCGTGATGATCCATTGCGTGCGGTTTGGATCGGCCACGCCGAGGTCGCGCCCTATGGCGGGCAATGCCGGCAGCATCGTGTCCACTGCGATTGCCTGGCAGGCCATTATCGCGGCAGTAAGGACCAGGAACTCGCGAAAGCCGATTGGATGCGCGAGGGATCGGGAGCGGTCGGTGTGCATTGCGCCTTGGGGGTCGGTACAGGTCCGTCGCCCGTGATGGTGAGGCAGGAGCGCCCCAGCTAGCAATGGAGCGTGCGGCCAGTCACAGAAATGGCCGGCCGGTCTGGGTATTTGCCGGCCGCGGCCGAAAACCACGGATGGGCTGGCTATTGGCATTGCTCCGGCCGACTCTGCGCCGGGTCACCGCTCTTCGCTCCGCGCGTGCCGAGAGATCGCCTGAGGTCGCGAGCGAGGCCCCTCCCTTCGACCTACCTCAGACCGCCGAGCCGCCGGTGCTGCAGCCGGCCGCGGAGCAATCCCTCGATTACGTTGCGGCTCGCAGCAGGCTCAGGCAGATGGAGCTGGGGCTCGACGATCGAGCCCTGGCCGGGGAGCAGGATCCTGCGCACGAGCAGATCATGGCCGCGGCCCTGGCAGCCATCGGGGACCCGGCTGCGCAGAAAAATTACTTCCCGCGACGCCCGAACCTTCTTCCCGAGCTGATTCACGCCATCAATGACGAGAGCATTTCCGTGCGGCAGCTGGTGGCCATAGTTGCTCGCGATCCGGCGCTCGTCGGGAGCCTGCTGAAGGTCGCCAACAGCTCGTTCTATCGTGTCACTCCGCAGCCGATCGAGAGCATCGAGAGGGCAATCGTGTTGCTCGGGAACGATGGCCTGCGCGCGGTGATGGCGGCGGCTTTGATGCAGCCGATCTTTCAGATTTCGGGCGCGGCAGGGCAGTCGCGTTTCCCGGAGCTGGTGTGGGAGCATGCGGTCCGCTCGGCTCACGCGGCCATTCCGCACGCGGCGCTGGTGGAGAGGGCGAATCCCTTCGCCGCCGAGTTGCTGAGTCTCATCAGCGGACTCGCCGAAATCGTTCTCTTTCGCGCGGTGCTCGATCACTGCCCGGCTTCACCGTCGCGGCAGGGGGTGGACCCGGTGGTGATCGCCTCCATACTCGACTCGCACGCGGCTGCCTTCGCCTGGCATATCGGTGCCGACTGGCGCCTCTCGGGAGAGATGCTGGCGGCTCTCGAGGAGCAGATGGCCGCGTCCGCGCCGGTGACGCCGCTCGGGCGCTCGCTGCGCTTCGGCCGCCACGCGGGCGCGCTGGCGGTGCTTCACACCACCTCCATCATCAACGACGCGAGCGTCAGAATCTCGCTGCCAGCCTGCGGCCTCTCACCCACGCATCTCGAAGTCATGCTGACGCGGCTTCTGCGCCCGCATGACGATCCGAGAATGAGAGCGAAAGCTGCGTCCGGCTAGGACGCCACCCGGCCGGTATAATCCGTCGCTGGTCATTTCGCTGCATTGGGGAATTCATGACGCGACGGGTCCGCTGCCGGCTGGCTGTGAGGGGTTGGGCTGGCGGCACGCTGGCAGTCGCCGCGGTGTCGGCTTTCCTCTTCGCGCGACCTTGCGGCGCGGCGCAGACGGTGCCCGTCGTTCGCATCCCCCAGGGCTCGCTGTCCGGCATCAGGCAGGGCACAACCGACGCTTATCTAGGGGTTCCATACGCAGCGCCACCCGTCGGACGCAATCGGTGGCGGGCGCCGCAGGCCGCGCCGTACTGGCTCGGCGTCCGCTCCGCAGCGAAATTCGCGGCAAGCTGCTGGCAGGTCATGGCTCCGGGCGGCATCGGACCGTGGACGCACGAATACCTCCCCCAGGGACGGATCAGCGAGGATTGCCTCTATCTCAACATCTGGACTCCGGCACCGGACCTCCGCCATCGATTGCCGGTGCTCGTGTGGATACCGGGGGGCGGTTTCGTGGGTGGTTCGGGGTCGGCGGCCGTATACGGCGGCGCGAGCCTCGCGGCCCAGGGCATCGTGGTAGTCACCATCAACTACCGGGTGGGCCTGTTCGGCTTCTTCACGACTCCAGCGCTCGCCGCGCAAGCGGCCCGTGAGCACGAGCCGCCGGGCAACTACGGCTTGCAGGACATGATCGCTGCGTTGCAATGGGTACATCGCAACATCGCGGCTTTCGGAGGCGATCCGGACGCGATCACTATAGGCGGCCAGTCGGCGGGTGCGATTGCGTTACACGACCTGATCGTCTCGCCGCTCGCCACTGGCCTTTTCGCGCGCGCCATCGCGGAAAGCGGACTGCCTGACACGATACCGACGCCTTCGCTGACTGAGGCGGAGAAGGCCGGCGAGAGGTTTGCTCGCTCCAAGGGCGCCGCATCGCCGGCGGCGCTTCGCGCGCTGACGGCGCCGCAGTTGGCCGCTGGCGCGCCGGAGGCACTGAAGGGGCCGCTGCTGGTGCCCATCGTGGATGGAGTGCTGCTTCCGGCCGCACCCGAGACACTCCTCATCCCGGGTGTCTTCGCTGACATTCCGATTCTCACCGGGATCGACGGCGATGAAGCCTCGGCCTTCTCCGGGCCGCTCGAGAAGTCGATGAGCCGGGCAGCCTGGAAGGCTCTCCTCGAGCAGAAGTTCGGTGCGCTCGCGCCGCGCTTCGCGGCGCTGTATCCCGCTGCTACCGGCGCGGAGCGGGCGCGAGCCGCGCGGCAGTTGCATCATGACCTCGGACTCGCCGCACTCTACGACTGGAGCCAGGTGTGGAGCGCGCACGCGCACAGTCCGGCATACGGCTATCTGTTCGATCACATGGAGCCAGGCGCGGAATCGGGCCGCTGGGGCATCTTCCATTCCTCCGAGCTGCCGTACGTCTTCGGCACGCTGAATGCGGCTCCGGAGCGGCACTTCACCGCCCTCGACCGGTCGCTCTCCGCGCGCCTGATGCGCTACTGGGTCGACTTCGTGAAGACTGGTAATCCCAACGGCACGGGACTGCCGGATTGGCCGGCCATGGGGCCGCCCGATCCCAAGGTCATGGTGCTGACGCGCATCATGCAGCCGCGCTCCATGTTGCCGCCGCTCAAGCTCCGCGCCGTGGAGACATTCATCGCAGGCGGCGGTAAACCCGGAATTCTCTGATCGCGGCGGGCCGGGCGGCTAGACGGCGAGCGTCACGCTGACCGGGCAGTGATCGCTCCCCATGACATCGGCATGGATCTCCGCCGCCTTGACCGACTTGCGCAGCGCGCCTGATACCAGGACGTAGTCGATTCTCCATCCGACGTTGCGGGCGCGCGAGTTGGCGAAATTACTCCACCAGGTGTAGTGGCCGTTGCCTTCCTTGAAGAGCCGCAGCGTGTCGATGAAGCCGGCGGCTACCAGGTTCTGAAAGCCCTCGCGCTCCTCGTCGGTGAAGCCCTTCTTGCCGCGATTGGGTTTGGGATTGGCGAGGTCGAGCTCGGTGTGCGCGACATTCATGTCACCGCAGAAGACCACGGGCTTCTTTTTCTCGAGCTGTTTCACGTAAGCGAGGAACGCCGGGTCCCAGTGCTTGTGCCGCAGCGCGAGCCGGCTGAGGTCGTCCTTGGCGTTGGGCGTATAGACCGTAACCGTGTAGAACCCGGCGAATTCCGCGGTGATGAGGCGGCCTTCCTCGCTGCTGTCGCGCTCGAGCTCATCGGCGAACCTGAAGCGCTTGGCGAACGTGCCCGGGAAGCCGTTGGTGACCTTGATCGGCTTCTCGCGGGAGAAGATGGCCGTGCCGGAGTAGCCCTTCTTGACGGCGGAATGCCAGTACTCGTGATAGCCGGGCAGATCGATCTCGATCTGGCCGCGCTTGGCCTTGATCTCCTGCAGGCAAAGCACATCCGGCCGATGCGCCTTGACGAAGCTCTGGAAGACACCCTTCTTGACGACGGCACGGATGCCGTTGACGTTCCACGAGTACAGTTTCATAAGATTTCCAGTCCGCGCATCGTCATATAATGCGAACCTCGCCCCACGGAGAGTGAATCGTGGCTCTTTCCCCTCTTGCAGGCAAGCCAGCGCCCAAGGCGTTGCTGATCGATCCGGCGCGGCTCGAGGGCGAGTTCTACAGCCGCAAGCCGGATCCGGCCGATCCCGCCCAGCTGGTCAGCTTCGGCACCAGCGGCCATCGCGGCTCGCCGCTCAAGGGGTCCTTCAACGAGGCGCACATTCTCGCCATCACGCAGGCGATCTGCGAGTACCGCAAGGGGCAAGGCATCACCGGACCGCTGTACATGGGGCGCGACACGCACGCGGTCTCGGGCCCTGCTCAGCGCGCCGCGCTCGAGGTGCTCGCGGCCAATGAGGTCGAGACTGTGATCCAGCCCGACGGTGGATTCACCCCGACACCGGCAGTGTCGCGTGCCATTCTGGTGCACAACCGGGGCCGGACGGAGCGGCTCGCGGACGGCATCGTCGTCACCCCGTCGCATAATCCGCCGGAAGACGGCGGCTTCAAGTACAACCCGCCCAACGGCGGTCCCGCCGACACCGACATCACGGGTTGGATTCAGAACCGCGCCAATGCTTTGCTGCGCGACGGCAATGCCGGCGTGCGGCGAGTATCCGCCGAGGCCGCATCGCGCGCCGCTACCACTCACGCGGAGGACTTCATTGGCCCCTATGTCGACGATCTGGCCAACGTCGTCGACATGGAAGCCATTCGCGGTGCGAAGCTGCGCATAGGAGTCGATCCTCTCGGCGGCGCCGCGGTGCACTACTGGGAGCCGATCAACAGGAAATATGGTCTGCAGCTCGACGTCGTCAATCCGAACGTGGATCCGACCTTTGCCTTCATGACGGTCGACCATGACGGCAAGATCCGGATGGATTGCTCGAGTCCCTATGCCATGGCCGGCCTGCTGCAGCTCAAGGATCGCTACCGCGTCGCCTTCGCCAACGATACCGACGCCGATCGACACGGCATCGTGACGCCCTCAGCGGGACTGCTCAATCCCAATCACTATCTCGCCGTGGCGATACGCTATCTGCTGACCCATCGTCCGGCTTGGAGCCGCGCCGCGGCGGTGGGAAAGACGCTCGTCTCGAGCGGTCTGATCGACCGTGTGGTCGCGCGCCTCGAGAGGCCATTGCGAGAAGTGCCGGTCGGATTCAAGTGGTTCGCGCCGGGCCTGCTGCAGGGCTCGATCTGTTTCGGCGGGGAGGAGAGCGCGGGCGCCAGCTTCCTGCGCCGCGACGGCACGGTCTGGACCACCGACAAGGACGGGCTCATCATGGGTCTGCTCGCGGCGGAGATCACCGCGTGCACCGGCAAGGATCCAGGCGAGCATTATCGCGAGCTTACCGCGGAATTCGGCACGCCGTGGTACACGCGCATCGATGCACCCGCGACGTCGGAGGAGAAGACACTCATCGCGAGTCTGTCGCCGCAGTCGGTGCGCGCCACCACACTGGCTGGTGAGCCGATCATGAGCAAGCTGACGCGCGCTCCGGGCAACGAGGCGCCGATCGGCGGCCTGAAGATCGTCGCCGCGAGCGGCTGGTTCGCGGCCCGGCCATCCGGAACCGAGAGCCTGTACAAGATTTACGCCGAGAGCTTCCGCAGCGAGAGCCACCTTGCGACCATCGTCGACGAGGCGCAGCAGATCGTCGGCGATGCACTGAAATCCGTCTGAGGAGTTTGAAGATGACTGAATCGTCTGGATCGATTTTGGACGGCGCAAGCCGGCCCGAAGGGCGCGGCGCAGGGACGGGACCGCGCAAAGCGACGTTAGACCTCAACCGCGCCGGCCAGAGCCTGTGGTTGGACAACATCACGCGCGACCTGCTCACGAGCGGCACCCTGAAGCGCTACATCGAGGAGCTGACGGTCACCGGGCTCACCTCGAACCCGACGATCTTCGATCAGGCCATGAAGCACGGCTCGGCCTATGATGAGGACATCCGCAAGCTCGCGCAGACGGGCCTCGCGGACGAGAAGCTCTTTTTCGAGCTGGCAGTCGAGGACCTGACCCGCGCGGCCGATCTCTTCCGGCCGGTGCACGACCGTACCGCGGGCGTCGACGGCTGGGTATCGCTCGAGGTCTCGCCCCGCCTGGCCTATGACACCAACTCCACGCTGGCCGAGGCCCGGGAGCTCCATGCCCGCGCGGCGCGGCCGAATCTCTTCATCAAGATACCGGGCACCAAGGAAGGGCTGCCGGCAATCGAGTCGGCCATCTTCGCGGGAGTGCCCATCAACGTGACGCTGCTCTTCTCGGCGGACCAGTACGTCGCGGCGGCGGAGGCGTGGCTGCGCGGCGTCGAGCGCCGCATCGCCGCCGGCCTGAATCCGAACGTCACCTCGGTGGCGTCGATCTTCCTCAGTCGCTGGGATGTCGCGACCGTCGGCAAGGTGCCGGCGACGCTGAGCAACAAGTTGGGACTTGCCGTCGGACGCCGCGCCTACCGGTCCTACTGCGAGCTGTTGGCTTCGCCGCGCTGGTTGCGGGCGTTCAATGCCGGGGCGCGGCCGCAGCGGCTGCTATTCGCGAGCACGGGCACCAAGGACCCGAAGGCGTCGGACACACTCTACGTCGAGGGGCTGGTCGCTCCGTATACCGTCAACACCATGCCGGAAAACACGCTGAAGGCGTTTGCCGATCACGGGAAGGTCGGAGATGCGATCCGAGCCGACGGCGGTGACAGTGAGGCAGTTCTGGCCGAATACACCAAGGCGGGCGTCGATCTCTCGGCCCTGGCGGCGAAGCTGCAGAAGGACGGCGCGGACTCTTTCGTCGCTTCCTGGGACAGCCTGATGGGCGTCATCGGCTCCAAGGCGACGGCGCTGAAGAAGGCCGCGGGCGCACGCTAGCCCACCCGCCGCCAGGTCAGCGAGCGTCCGAGGAAGGGAAAGAGGAGGTAGCCGCGCATGATGAGCTGATGGCCGCCGTTGATCAGCCACAGCTCGCAGCTCCAGATGTGTCCGGTGTCAGGATCGAGGATGGCGCCGCCGACATACTTGCCATTCTTGGGCCGCAGGTGACGCAGCAGCTCGAGGCCGATGATCGGCTTGTCGCGGCGGTCATCGGTGCAGCGTGTGCACCTGGCGCTGTGGTCCTCCGTCGGAGACATGGGCTCGATGCGGCCGTAGTAGAGGCCCTTGACTTCGTAGATGCGGATCAGACCGAGCGGCTTGCCGGAGCTGTCGAGCGGCTGCCAGAGACCCACCGGAGAGGCGAGTCGCGCGTCGTCGTCGGCGGCTGATAGGACGGAGGCGGGTGACACGAGCAGGAGCACCACGAGCATGGCGAGGAAGCGCATCGGGGCGGTCTCCGCGGTCAGCCGGTAGCGAGCAGGCGGTGCAGATCTGAAGCCACCTGCTGCGACGTGTTGGCCGAGAGGGCGAGCAGGCGCGCGCGGCCGCCACCATCGAAGATGAAGACCGCGCTGCTGTGGTCGACCTCGTAATTGCCGTACTTGTCGGGCTTCTCGTAATGATATGAGATGCGGTAGCGCTTACTCAGAGCGGTGAGCTCGTTCTGGTCGGGGCGCAGTCCGACGAACTCCGGCCCGAAATTTCTGACGTAGCGCTTGAGTACCCCGGCGGTATCGCGGCTCGGATCGACGGTGACGAAGAGTACTCGAACCCGGGATGCCTGCGGCCCAAGGGTGTGCAGGGCGTTGGCCAGCATGGCGAGCGTCGTCGGGCACTCATCCGGACACTCCGTGTAGCCGAAGTAAAGCAGCACGAGATCGTGGCGATAGTCAGCGGCCGTGACGGGCTGGTCGTCCTGATCGGTCATCTTGAACTCGAGCGGCGATACGAGTCCGCTGATGCTCGTCAGGGTGTAATGCGGATGGCTGCCGACGCACCCCGCCAGCGCGGCCGTCAGGACGAGGGCAGCCGGCGCCCACTTTTGGAGCCTGCGGATCATGCGCTGCTTGCCGGCTGCGCCGGAGATGCCAAACTCCCGCGTCGCCGCACTTCAGTGGCGTCGGGGTCGTGGAGGATGTGATGCAGTACGGCCAGTATGCCGACGAGGGACATCATCGCCGCCGGAATCCAGGTGAGGAGGCCGCCGATCTGCTGGTCATAGATCGGACTGACGGCCCAGGCGCGGCCGCAGACGGCGTAGATTTTGTAAAGGCTCGTGGTGTGCAGCGTGATATAGGCGCCGAGCAGTAGCTGCGGAATGGCAACGAGCGCTAGGATGACGAGGCGCGTACCGTAGCCGATCGCCGCGCGCCCCTGTACCTGGCGCGGTGCGAGCATCAGCCACCAGAAGAGAAGACCGTCAGCGAGCATGCTCCAGTTCATCAGGAGGAAGCGTCGCGTGTCGATCATCGCCGTGAAGTGAATCGACGGCGTCAGCCAGAAGAAGATTATGCCGACGAAGAGTACGGGTGCGACGAGGGGATGCTGCACGACCCGGAAGAGAATCTGAATCGGGCGGCCAATCCACGGCGCGATCCGCACCTGCCGCAGCCCGGGCGGAATGCCGGCCCGCAGGATGCGGTCCGGGCCGGAAAGTACCATGAGCACCGGACCGATGTGATGCAGGACGAGGTGCTGGAATCTGTGGATCCAGAACATGTGCGCCGACAGGTAGTCGACGTATGTCTGCAGCATCGCGTAGTTGAGCCCGAGGCCGAGAAAGAAGGTGAAGACGCGCCAGAAGCCAACCCGACCGCCGCTGCGCCGCAGTGTCACGAGGCCGCGCACGTAGAGCGCCGCGGTGACTACGGTGAGGATGAAGATGGTCGGGGAGAACTGCCAGGGCAGCAGGTAGCGCAGGTCCGTCACGAGCGGCGACATCCACGAATCATAGCATGCGCCTGCGATGAGCCCGAGCCACCATCTCCGGTCGTGCCGCGGCGCCCGTGGGTGGTGGCCGCGGCGGTCTGCAGGAGCCCTTGGGCGCCCGGAAGCGGGCCGGCCGGCGCGCCGGGCATTGCGGTTGCTGCAAGCGGGCATGGCACCGCAAACAAACGACCCCGCTCGACCCGGGAGTGCCGCCAGGCGCGGCGAGTACTCGCGTTTCGAGCACAAGCTGCGCGCGAGATGGAGCGATCTACGCGACCAGACGCGCGACGCTCTGTCGCGGTCCGACAGCGAGACCTATGCCGATATCGCCGGCCGGGTCACCGACCTGGAGGATCAATCCCTCGCCGACCTTCTGGTCGACGTCAGTCTGGCGGAGGTCACGCGCGACGTGCACGAGATCCGTGCGATCGAGCGTGCTTTGAAGCGCATCGCGCTAGGCACATACGGCGTCTGCGTCAGCTGCGGACAGCCGATCGAGCGCGAGCGTCTGGAAGCCCATCCCACGGCAAACCGGTGCGCCGCCTGTCAGCGCGCGTACGAGCACGACCACGCAACTGCGCCGACTCCAAGGCTCTGAAGGGGGACTCCCGGAGTTGACGCTACGCCTCAGTTGCGCGTAGTCTCATCTCGTGTTTGAGATCGAGAATCGTCAGGCAATCCGAGTGACCTGACGGGGACGCAGGGGGGCGCGTGAGCCGCGGGGGAAGTCTGTTTTGCGGTGTCGGCATGACGCTGTGCCTGCTGGCCTCGTCTGCGGGTGCCCGGTTCGCCGCCGCGTCAGCCGCGGCCGCTGCCACCGATCCCGCCGCCTTGTTGAGCCTGGCGGATGGGCTCAAGCTCGCCGACCATGCCCGCTTCGAGTCGATCGTCGACTCTCTGGACCAGCGGGTGGCAGAGCTCTCGCCCGAGCAGCGCACCTATCTCCAATTCCTCCACGGCTGGGATGAGATCTATCGGGGGGACTATCCGGCGGCCATTGCAACGCTGAGTCGGATCTCGGACCAGGAAGGCAGCGAGACGCTCAGGTTCCGTGCCGACGCTACCCTGGTGAATCTGTTTGGAACCGTCGGACGGTACAAGGAAGCGTACACCAGCGTGGAGCGCCTGCTCGACATGCTCCCCGACATCACCGATCAGGCCGCCAGGCAGCAGGCTCTGTTGGTCGCGGGCCTGCTCTATGAAGAGGTCGGCCAATATGACCTCAGCCTGACATACGCCCGCAGGGTCATGCGACAGAACTGGGGCGGTGTGGGCGTTTGCAAGGGAGGCATGATCGAGATCCGGGCGCTATACGATAGCGGCAAGCTCGAGACGAAGGATCCGGAGCTCGGCACGGTGGTGGCTGCGTGCGCCACCGGGGGGCAACCCATGTTTGCCGAGTTGATCGAGACTTATGGTGCGCGGGTCGATTTCGACCATGGCGAGGTTAAAAACGGGCTCGCGGTTCTGCTCGCGCACAACGCTGAGGTGCAGCAGACCCGATACTCGCGCCTGATCGCGGATTACGACGCCCTGTTGGCGCGCGGCTATCTGCAAGCGCACGAGCCGGCTGCGGCAACTCATTTCGCGCGTGCCGCGATCGCCGTCTCCGGAGCGGGCGTTGAATTCTCGCAATCGCTGGCGGAGGCGTACGACGTGCTGTACCAGCTGGCGAAGTCGCGCGATGACTACCGCGCCGCGCTGGATTTTCACGAGCGCTACACGGCGGCGGAGATCTCCTACCTGAATGATCGCGCGGCCCGCGGCTCGGCCTACGCCGAGGCGCGGCGGCGGACCGCGACCCGGAGGCTCCAGATCCAGTCACTGAGCCGCAAGAACCGCCTGCTCGAGCTCGAGCACCGACTCGCTGCCAAGCGGGTCGAGGCGACCCGGCTGTACGGTGTCATCCTGACACTGATCCTGATCTTCATCGCGCTGTGGGCCGTGTTGACCAAGCGCTCGCAGCTGCATTTCAGGAGTCTCTCGCGGATCGACGGACTCACCGGCATCTCGAACCGTGTGCACTTCCTGGAGCAGGCGGAGGCTGCGCTCGCGTATGCGCGCAAATCGCAGCAGGATGTCTGCGTCGTGCTCTTCGATCTCGACCACTTCAAGTCGATCAACGATCGTTTCGGGCATGCGAGCGGGGATTTTGTCCTGAAACGGACCGCGACGCTCTGTGCGGAATACCTGCGCCGCAGCGATACCTTCGGGCGGTTCGGCGGCGAGGAGTTCAGCTTTTTGCTGCCCGGCTGCCGGATCGAGGAGGCCCGCGAGCAGGCGGAGCAACTGCGGCAGGCCATCAACGGGATTCAAGCCGAGCACCGCGGCACGACGCTCACGGTGTCGGCGAGCTTCGGAATTTCATCGAGCGCGACGTCAGGATACGACCTGGCGCGCCTGATGGCGCATGCCGACGCCGCGCTTTACCGCGCAAAGCGTGCTGGGCGCAACTGCGTCATGGCCTACGACCCCGCCGAGAGTGGCGAGGTACGGGGCATCATGCCATCGCCTCAGGCCTGATGGATCGCCTTGGTGATCAGGCAGTCCTCCAGGCCTTCCAGCCCGTCTTCGGAGCCGTGACCGCTCTCCTTCACCCCGCCGAACGGCGCATCCGCCGCGGCCATGGCGACGGAGTTGATGCCGACCATGCCCGCCTCCAGCGCATCTCCGATCAGCATCGCACGCTTGCCTGACTCGGTGAAGGCGTAGGCGGCAAGGCCGTAGGGCAGGCGGTTGGCCTGCTCGACAGCCTCGTCGAACGTGGCGAACGGTGCGATCACTGCCACGGGACCGAACGGCTCTTCGCTCATGATCCGCGATCCTCCCGGCACATCCGACAGCACGGTCGGCTGGTAGAAGAATCCCTCCTTGCCATGCCGCTCGCCGCCGGCGCGCAGCCTGGCACCCCGGCTTACGGCATCACCGATCAACGCCTCCATTGCCTGCGGACGGCGTGGGTTGGCCATGGGGCCCATGTGATGGCGCTCGACGAGCCCATCACCCACCTCGATCTTGCGGGTGCGCTCGGTGAAGGCGGCGACGAATCGATCGTAAATGCCCTGCTGTACGTAGAAGCGAGTCGGCGAGACGCATACCTGGCCGGCGTTGCGGAACTTCGCGCTGGCGAGGAGCTCGATCGTGCGCTCGAGGTCGGCGTCGTCGAAGACGATGACCGGCGCGTGACCGCCGAGCTCCATCGTGGTCCGCTTGACAGTGGCTGCCGCGAGCGCGAGCAGGTGCTTGCCAACAGCCGTCGAGCCGGTGAACGAGAGTTTCCGTACGATGGGGGAGGCAAGCAGATGTCGCGACACCTCATCGGGTACGCCGAAGACGAGTTGCACGACGCCGGCCGGCAGCCCGGCATCGACGAGCGTGCGTACCACTTCGATCGCCGAGGCCGGAGATTCCTCGGCGGGCTTCAGGATCACCGAGCAGCCGGCCGCGAGCGGCGCCGCGAGCTTGCGGCCGGGATTGATGAGGGGGAAGTTCCAGGGAGCGAAGGCAGCCACGGGCCCGACAGGCTCCTTGACGACCAGAGACCGCGTGCCGGTCGGACGTACCAACACGCGGCCGTAGGCCCGGCGGCATTCCTCACCGAAGAATTCGAAGAGATTGGCGACGGCCAGAGCCTCGGCACGAGTCTCGCGCACCGGCTTGCCTTCCTCCAGGGTCGCCACGCGTGCAATGTGATCCACGCGCTCACGCAGGAGCTGCGCGGCGCCCTTGAGAACGCGCGAGCGCTCCTCCGGCGTCGCGCGCTTCCACTGTCGGAAGGCACGATCGGTAGCCTCGAGCGCGCGGTCGAGGTCCGCGGCGTCGGCCAGGGGCAGCTCGCCGAGCGAGCCGCCGGTTGCGGGATTGACTACACGATGGGTCCTGCGCTTCTCCGTGCCGATCCATTCGCCATCGATGTACAGCTTCAGGTCTGTGTATCCAGTCATTGCGCCTCAGGCAGCTCGTGCGGCAGCTCTAGCTTCGAAAGTGTACATGAGGTTGCACGCGAGCAATGCAAGCCACCTGCCGACGCCTTATTCTACGCGGATGAGCTCGGCCTTCATCAAGAAGCGGCCCTGGCTGTCTGCCGGGATCGCAGTTGCGCTTGCCTTCCAATGGCAATGGACGCCTGTCGCGGCGGCGCAGCAGGCGGTGACAAAGGTGTCCACGCCAGCCACAGGTAAGTCAGGTGGAGCGACGGCTCAGCCCGCGGCGCCAAAGCCAAGCTCACTGCTGCCGCTGGCGTCGACCGACATACTGACGCACGTGCGGCGCAGCGTCGATTGGTACCACGACCTTGCTGCCGTGGAGGAGATCAACCTCCCGAGCCTAGACCCGGGGGCACGCAGCGCGCTGCAGCAGCAGGCGCTGGAGTCGGTCCACCTGGCCTTGCAGTTCGGCAAGGCCACCGCGGACATCCTGGGCCGGGAGGCACAAGCGCAGTCTGCGGGCGCGGCGGGTGGAGGCGGCGGGGCTCCGGCGCAAACCGGGCCACCGACGATGAGCGCGCAGCTGCAGCAGGCGGCCGCGAATTTCTCCGCCCAGGAGACGACGCTCAAGTCCAAGATTTCGGACATCGATGTCCAGCGGCGCCGGGCAAGAGGCGCCAGTGCGCGTGCCACGCTCGACGCGCAGCGCGCAGGCCTCGTCGCCGCACTGCAGCTGGTGCAGCAAATCGAGTCCAACGTCGACCAGCTCCGCCATTTCCAACAGAGCACGGCCGCCGGAGAGGGCAGGCCGCCCAAAGGCCTGCGGGCGCAGCTCGCGGCGCTCGAGCACTCGGTGCCCGCGCTCGCGCCGGGCGAGGCACCGGGCGAGGCACCGGGGAAAGGCGCCGCGGGCCCCGCGCCGCACGGGGCGGCCGCAACTCCGACGCCTGTCGCAGCCAACTTCCAACCGCAGTCGGCCGGCATTCTGACCCTCATCGCGCGCTGGTTCACGCTGCATGGCTACCAATCGCAGCTCGGGACCGCGATGAAGGACACGACGGCGCTGCAGACTGAGTTGACTGGCACGCGCTCGCGGCTTCTTGCCACGGTGCGGCAGCTCGTGGGGAGCGGACTCGCCTCGATCGCAGGCGGCAGCACGGCGCAGCTTGCCGCACAGCGGCAGACGATCCAGGCCGCCACCGCGCAGCTCACGGAGCTATCGGGCGCCATCATCCCGCTCAGCGAGCAGGCCCTGATCCTGAGCGACGCGCAGGCCACGCTGGAGGATTGGAGCCACGCAGTGGCCGCGCAGGAGTCCGGCGTTGCCAGCTACCTCGGTCTGCGCTTCGGCATCCTTCTGGCCTGGGTCATCGCCGTGCTCGTATTCGCGGAGATCTGGCGGCGGGTGACGTTCAAATTCCTGCCGGACGCCAGGCGCCGGCGGCCGTTCCTGATCCTGCGGCGGATGGTGATCACCATCGCCCTGATCCTGGTCGTTACTTTCAATCTCATCTCGGAATTCGGCTCGGTCGCTACCTACGCCGGTTTCGTGACGGCGGGCCTGGCGGTGGCGCTGCAGAACGTGATCCTGGCGGTGGTCGCCTACTTCTTCCTCATCGGACGGTACGGCGTAAGGGTGGGAGATCGAGTCACGATCGCAGGCGTCACCGGCCGTGTAGTCGATGTCTCGCTCTTCCGGATCTACCTCCTGGAGCTCGTCGGTCCCGACCTGCATTCGACCGGCCGGATGGTAGTCCTCTCGAATGCGGTGCTGTTTCAGCCTACCGCGTTCTTCAAACAGATTCCGGGCGCGGAGTATCTCTGGCACAGCGTGACGCTGACGATCGTCGCCACGGCGGACGTGGAGAAGGCCTATAGCGGACTGGATGCGGCAGCCAACAAGGTGTACGACACCTACCGCCCCGCCATCCAGCGCCAACACGACCTGGCGCAGCGCTTCATCGAGTTCGAGACTGCGGCGCCGGTGCCGGAGGTGCGGGTGCGACTGACGGACAACGGCCTGGAGTGCGTCGTGCGCTATCCGGTGGTGCCCGAGAAATCCGCCCGCATCGATCAGCAGATGCTGGAGGCGCTGCGCAAGGCCCTGGAGGGCGACGAGCAGATGCGGCTCGTGGCCTCAGGCGGCATGGCGCTGAAGTCGGAGAGTTGAAGCTTTACTAACGCAACACCGCGAGCCGCGCCAGGTTCGCCTGCACGACGGAGTCGTGACAGGCGCTCTGTGCGTACCAGCGGCGTGCTGCCTGGACGAGCGTCGTGCAGATCTGCACAGTGTCGGCGGCTTCCGGGGCCAACAACGCGAGCGGACCCGACTTGAAGCCGCGATGCCGCGTACGTTGCAGACGATGTAACCGCAGACGCCTCAACGCCAGTGCAGGCACAGACTCATTCGCAAGACTCGCGCGGTCTGCGCGCTCGTAGACGAGCTGAACGATACGGCCGACGTCAGGGTCCACCGCGCCGTCCTCGCCATGCTCCACCCATTGCTCGCACCACGCCCGCACGCGCTCTACTGAGATTTGCATGCGGGGATCGCTCAACGCAGCGGCGATCTGCGGCAGGTCGAAGGCCTCGCGCAGCGCCTGCTCCCAGCGCTGATCCTCGAGCAGCAGCTCGACATCCGAGAGATAGCTCGCGAGCATGCGCGAGCTGGAAGGAGAGATGGAGCGCCCCGGCTGTGCCGGCGGGGGAGGCGTGATCTGGTATGCGTACTGCTCTTGCATGCGTCAAGCCTCGGAAGAAGGGGTTATAGGGGCGCTGCCGTCCGCCTGACTGTCGGGCGCGGGGGGTGGGGGGGGCGTGGGCGATATCAGCTGGCGCCGGCGCGCGCTCTGGGGTCGCTTGGTCCGGCGGAGAGTAGGGCCTCTGGCGGTCCTTCGGGGAGTAGGCCTTTTGGTGGTCCTCCGGGGAGTGGGGCTTTTGGTGGTGCGGCGAGGAGTAGGGCCTTTGGCCTTTTGTGCCCGTGCCTTGCGCCGACGCGGGCGCGCCGCCGTGCCGGTGGTCGAAGCCTCGGGACTGCCTTTTGCCCGGTGCGCCTTGCGCGCCTTCTTCCACGCCTTGCGGGTGGCGTCGGCCTGCTTGCGGGCCCGCTTGGCCTCGCGTTTGGCCTCTTTGACCCGCTTGCGGGCACGCTTGAGCTCCTCTTTGGCGATCCGCACCCGCTGTCGGGCGACCTCCGCCAGCAGCCGCGCACGCTCGAGGGGCTCGGCCGGCCCCGCCGCCGAGGGTGTCCTGGGGGCGGAAGCGTCCCGGCTGCCACTCGCGCCGGACGGCACCGCGCCGGCCGATCGCTTTTTTCTTGCTGTCGTCCCCATGCAAAAGGCGGGTGGTGGCAAAGGGCGGCCAGTGTCACACAATGGCCGCGTGCTTGCCACCGTGATTTTATCCACAGATTTTGTGAATAACCCTGTGCAAAGGGCCGCTTTGCCAGGCCAAAGCCGTTGCGCCAGCAAGGGCTTGCATCAGTGTGGACAACGATTGATCAGCCGCGGAACGCGACAGAAACGGCCGTTGGCGCGCGGCTCGTCTCCCTGGCTGAGACTCAGCGCGAGCGCGCGGGCAGCATCGTGGCAGTGACGCGGTTGCGTCCGGAGTTTTTGCTGCGGTAGAGCGCCGCGTCCGCGACCTTGAGCAGTTGCTCGGCGAGCTTGCGCTCTCCGACCGGCACACGATCCAGCCCGCACAAGCCGAAGCTTGCCGTGACCTCGACGTCGCGACCATTCACTTTGAAGGACTTGTTGGCGACGACAGCGCGCAACTTGCGCGCGACATCGAGCGCGCGATCGTATGCCGTCTCAGGCAGCACCACCGCGAACTCCTCACCGCCGATGCGCGCCACCCAATCGACGCCGCGGCGCAGGCCTTCCTGCAGCCGTGCGCCGAATTGCTTCAGAATCTCGTCGCCGCCGGCATGACCCAGCGTGTCATTGGCGTTCTTGAAGTAGTCGATATCGCAGAGAATGAGCGAGAGCGGCCTGCCGTAGCGCGCCGCTCGCTCCACTTCACGAGGGAAATGCTTACTGAAGAACCGTCGGCTCGCGACGCGCGTCAGATCATCGGTAGTTGAGAGCTTGCGATTCTCAACGAGCGCGATGCGAAGAACGGCTTCGAGCTCTGCGATGCGACGCGCCGCGCCGAGGCGTGCGGTCACCTCACGATCCGAAACGCGTCGGCCCACGCAGTCGTCTGCACCCGCCGCGAGGCCCGCTTCTCTCTCGCGCCAATCATCGAGTGGCGGAACGTAAACGACGTAGGGTGCGCGCGCGGTCTGTTGTACGCGTATCTTGCGAATGAGGTCGAGACTGTCCGTTACGATGACGGGGCGGAATTCCGTGACCAGGCTGACGAGCGCTTCGCTCTCGTTGGTGGCGGTCTCGACATCGAGCATGTCAGCCGGAATGCGCCTGGCGAAATCAGAAAGAATCCCCGCGTCGGAGATCGCGACGAGAGCACGCGGCGGCGGCAGCACGCGCAGCATGACTGCGATCGTGGCTGTCGTGTCTTCCTGAATCGCCGAAGGTTGCTGTGCGCGACGCTCCAGGACTCGCTTGATGACGGTGGTCTGGCCACCCGTGCGCATTTGGCCCCCCGGGGCTCTCTAGCTCTGGCGACTGACCGGCATGTTACGGATTCTAGGGCGGGAAAACTGTGGAGCCTGGCGCAACGGCATCGTCCGCAGGGGGTCCGGCGCCTGACGAACCGCTCCTGGATCGCCGGTCACGACGGCAAATGTGACGGCGTGCACGTTTCCCCTGGCGCATGCCACGTCGCTACCATATGCGAAGCGTAGCATCGCCTAGCCACATCCGAGTCCTTTTCTGCCATGGGCCCTCCCGCCATCACCCGCCGCCGTCGTCCGTTTCTCACCCCGGTCTGGCTGATCCTGCTGGGAGCGCTGGCTGTGCTGGGTGTCGGGCTGTTCCTGCACCAGTCGGCCTCGAACACCATCGTGGTCATCGTGCCGCCCGCGAGCAAAGAGCTGGGCACGATCGACGACCCGCCGCTCTCGGCCGCCGGCGAGCAGCAGGCGCAGCAGCTCGCGCGGCAGTTTGCTGCGGCCAACGGACCGGACGGCCTCAAGGCGATCTACGTGGGCGCCAGCCGCAGCGCGAGGCAGACGGCGGCGCCGCTGGCGCAGTCCCTGGGCAGGCAGCCAGTGACGCTCACGAGCAGCGACGCGGACGGAATCGCCGGGCAGATCATGGGGGAGCATGCGGGGGACAACGTGCTGGTGATCTGCCCGGAGGCGGTCATCGCGGATCTCGTCCAGGAGCTCAGCGGACAGCAGATCAAACCGCCCGAGGGGGAGCGGGCCGCATGGGTGGTCACCGTCCCTAGCTACGGACCTGCGAGCGTGCTGCGGATGGGCTACTGAGCCCTAGCGCGAATGCGCGCTGAGCGCGACGGCCCGGCGTACGAATGCTGCGTGCTCGCCGATACGAAAGTCTGCGACGACAGCGTCCTGGATGTGCCGCGCCTGGTCGATGAGAAACGTCGTGCGGCGCACGCCGAAACCCAGCGGTCCCTGGACGCCGTACATCTTGATCACGAACCGGTCGACGTCCGCCAGGAGGGTGAAGGGCAGCTTGTACTTGTCGCGGAAGGAGCGGTGGCTCTCCGGGCTCTGTGGACTGATGCCCGCGAGCCTGAGGCGGGCCGCATCGACTTCGCCGTACAGGTCCCGCATCTGGCAGGCCTCGCGCGTGCACCCGGGAGTGAAATCGGCGGGATAGAAGTAGAGGATGACCGGACCGTCGCGCAGCAGGTTGCTGAGCGACGTCGGCTGGCCGTCCGCGTCCGGCAAGGTGAACTCGGGTGCCCGCGCCCCGATTGTCAGCATTGGCCTCTCCAGGGTGGCTTCGCTTCGGCAGCATCATAGCTGCGGGGTGGGGTACCAGGGCAAGGCGCGGCTGGAATGGACAGGGGAATCCCGCGGTGTGCTGTTCCGGGGACAGCGCCTCGGGCCGCCGCCCTCACGCCCGGCACCGGCCGTCTAGGGAAGGGCATCTCGATTGGACGGGCTGAGCTCGGGTGCTAGAATCGCGCGCCTTGCGTGGGGCGGTAGCTCAGCTGGGAGAGCGTCGCGTTCGCAATGCGAAGGTCGAGGGTTCGATCCCCTTCCGCTCCACCATCCATCCCTTCCAGCGAGTTCCAGTAAGATCCATCCTCGTCTCCTGGATGATGAAAAACCCCTGTAAGTGCCGGGGTTTTTCGTCCAGGGAGGTCTGTGGAGGCTCCTTGACAGCGCCCCATCCGTGGGGCATTTTTTGGGGGCCTTTCAGGAAGCTCCAAGAACGAGGCCCCCAAAAATGTCTCTCACCGATGTTGGCGTTCGCAACGCGAAACCGCGCGAGAGGATCTACAAGCTTGGTGACGAGAGGGGCCTGTATCTGCAGGTAGAGCCGAGAGGCTCAAAGCTCTGGCGGCTAAAATACCGGTTCGCCGAAAAAGAGAAAAAGCTGGCGCTCGGCGTCTATCCAGACGTGACGTTGGCGCAGGCGCGAGAACGGCAACTCGAGGCGCGCCGGCTCCTGGCGAACGGTATCGATCCCGGTGAGTACAAGAAGCAGGCGAAGCGGGCGGCGAGGGTTGCTGCGGCGAACACATTCGAGTCGGTGGCGCGTGAGTGGTTCTCGAAGTTCGCGCCAGGCTGGGCCGACAGTCATAGCTCCAAGGTGCTGCTGCGTCTCGAGAACGATCTTTTCCCCTGGTTGGGACCACGTCCGGTTGCGGCGATCGAAGCGGACGAGCTGTTGCAGGTCATTCGACGTGTCGAAGCGCGCGGAGCGCTTGACACTGCACACCGGTGCCTTCAGTCCTGCGGGCAGATATTTCGCTATGCGATCGCAACCGCCCGTGCAAAACGCAATCCCGCTGCGGATCTGCGGGGAGCGCTTCCGCCGGCGCAGGGTGGGCATTTCGCCAGCATCATCGACCCTGCAGGCGTGAGCGAACTCCTGAGAGCTATTGATGGCTACAAGGGAAGCCTCGTGACGCGCTTGGCGCTGCGCCTCGCGCCATTGACCTTCGTACGTCCCGGAGAATTGCGCACCGCAGAGTGGGCTCACATTCGTCTAGGCAAGTCTGAGTGGCGGATACCGGCTGAACGGATGAAAACGAGACAAGAGCTGATCGTGCCTCTGTCGCGTCAGGCAACCGAAATTCTGAAGGAACTGCAGCCGCTCACTGGAACGGGGTGCTTCGTATTCCCTAGCGAGCTCAACCGCCGTCGCCCGATGTCAGAGAATACGATCAATGCGGCATTGCGTCGCCTCGGATACAGTGGAGACGAAATGACCGGCCACGGATTTCGCGCAATGGCCCGGACGATTCTGGACGAGGTGTTGGAATACAGGGTCGAATGGATCGAGATGCAGCTTGCGCACGAGGTTAAGGATCCAAACGGAAGAGCGTACAACCGCACGGCGTTTCTCGAAGGCCGAGCGAAGATGATGCAGGGATGGTCCGACTATTTGGACGAACTAAGGTCGGAGAATAGGCCTATCGCCCGCGAGGCTGCCTGAGGAGGGTCGGCGGCGCCGGCGAGGCGCTAGCTAAGCTAGACCAGGAGGGGTATTAGGAGGATGATATACTACCCAGTAGCGTTCAATCCTCTGAGTGAGATGCTATGGAATCCCAGAGCTTTGAGAAATTCAGCATCACCCTGCCCGGAGAGATGGCGCGCGTCATTCGCGAGCGCGTGAGCTCGGGCGACTACGGCTCGGCGAGCGAGGTGGTTCGCGACGCCATGCGTGCCTGGTTGCAACGCGAGCGGCGCCTGGCCGCGTTGGATGCGGCCATCGCGCGCGGCATCCGCGAGCTCGACGCCGGACTCGGAGAGGAGGGCGAGCAGGTTCGCAAGGAGCTGCGGGAGCGGTTCGGCACCAAGCCACCGAAGCCGGCGTGACAGTCACCTTCGCGCCCGCCGCGAAGCTCGACTTGGTTGCCATCGGCGAGCACATCCGGCCGCACAATCCCGTGCGCGCCGCGAGCTTCGTCGACGAGATCATCGACCATTGCTACACCCTTGCCGACATGCCGCGCCGGTATCCACTCGTGGCCCCGCTACGAGCAGTCGGGAATTCGCCGCTGTGTCCATGGCGACTATCTGATCTTCTACCGCGTGCGCGAGGAGACGGTGGAGATCGTGCACGTCCTGCACGGCGCGATGGAGTACGAGCCGATTTTGTTTCCCGATCCGTAAGGACGGTGCAGTGCTTCGCGCTCTCGGGCCGCTGCGAAGGCCCAGAGCGTGACGGCTTCCCGCATCAACCCGGGCAGCGCACTGAGGTACCAATAGGTGTCGCTCCAATGGACATGGCCAAGGTAGGTAGAGAGGGCCGGCAGGCGCCGCTCGGGATCTTCGCCCGCTCGATACCATCGCAGCAGCGTCAGCGAGGCGAATCGATGGCGAAGGTCGTGTAGTCGGGGGCCGCGGTGGTCTGTTGGACCGCGCAACCCGATCTCGCGGGAGATAGCGTGGAAAGTTCGGCGGATATCTCCGTCGTCTAGGCGGTTGCCGTGGCTCGACACAAACAGGTAGCTCGATGCCGCTCGGTTCGCCCAAATACGTTGGCGCCGCGCGAGGTAGCGTGCGAGCACCCGGCAAGTCGAGGGGTGCAGCGGCACCAGGCGGTCCTTCCCGAACTTTGCGCCGTGGATCGTGAGTACTCGCTCCTTGAGGTCGAGGTCTCGGAGCTTCAGGTTCTGAACTTCGCTGACCCGCATCCCCGAGACGCTCATCAGACCCAACAGGCAGTAGTAAGTGTCCGGCTGCAATCCTCGGCGCTGCAGTCTCGGGGCTGCGCGCAATAGGTCGCAGATCTCCTGCTGCGAATACAGGTACGGCCGGGCTCGCTTAGGCCGAAACGGCAACAGCTCCTCTGGAGGCACCTCGGTGCGTGGGTCTGTGCCGCGACGGTAACGCGCGAATGAGCGCACGAAGCTCAAGTGCTGCGCCCAGGTTGCCAGTTGCGCCTCAGCCGGCTGCTTCGCCCAGGCAAGGGCCAAGGGCACCGTGATGTGTGAGGCATGCTGCTGCTCCATGAAAGTCACGAAATCCAGCAGCCTTGGAGCCACCCTGCGCAGCTGAAATCCGAGGCTGCGTCGCATGGCCAAGTAATCCTGCAGCGCCTGACGGAGGGTGTTCATCGCGCACCTCCCGGCCACGGGAGGGCCAGTGCCCGTAGCGCCTGGAGATCCACTTTGGCGTAGATCTTGGTGGTCTCGGGACTGCGATGGCCCAGCAGCTCGCCGATCTCGGCGAGCGAAGCGCCATGGCGCAACATCTCGCTAGCCAATCCGTGGCGAAACTGATGCGCACCATGGGTGGGTGCCTGGACTCCGGCGCACATCAAGGCGTGGCGAACGACGGTGCTCACGGTGCCGGGACCGCGAAATCCCCCCACCGGAGCCTTGGCACGTAGGAACAGCCGCCGACAAAGGATGCGCGGTCGCCCATGCCGCAGATACGCCACGATCGCCTCGCCGACATCCTGCGGCAGCATCGACCAGCTCGCCACGATCGGCACCGCTGTGACCAGATCCGCGCGGATCCGCCCGCAGTAGCACCCGTAGCGTAGGAAGCATCGCAGAGCTGTGGTCAACAGCTTCGCTCGTTTGACTGAAGGCGCGGCGCCTGTCGCTGGACGAATCGGACAATATCCCCGGCACACAGCTGCGACAGATCAACCGATGCGGTGCCGAAGCGCTCTTCGAGGAACCGGCTGATGAACGGTACGTAGTTGACGATCGTAGCCGGTGCGAGTAGCCGCTCCTCGCGAAGGTACCGCTCGAACTCCTGGGCGCATCGCTGGGCGGCCGTAGGGCTACTCGAGACGATCCTCTCGGGTGCAATCACGCCTTCTGCGCGGAGGTAGTCTCGCAGCTGAGCCAGCGCAGCCGCTGCGCCGTGAACTCTCTTTCCTCGGCGCCGACGGTATCGCAGGTACTGAGCAAAATGCTCAGTCTGAATGTCCGAGGCCCGCACCGCTTGCCTCCCAAGCCAACGGCTGAGGTCCGCTGCCATGCGGACCCGCTCCCGGAGCGAGGCCAGTCGATATCCCTGGTCGACTATCCAAGCAGAATATGAGCGAATCAGACCCGCGAGGGGGCCTTCCGGTGGCCACATCAAGACCACCCGGTCGTTCACAGGGTACTTCACGACAGGCTCCTCTCCCGAGATCGGGACAGACGAAAGGAGCCGAGACTATGTCTCCGGTCAGCTGTGACAGCAGCGGAAAATCCAGTCCCGAGGCGCGCCACCCGACATAGTCAGGCAGGGCAGATAGTGCCGAAGGTCGTTAGCCCGGACTCGTTGGAATGCAGCTACACCGGCGCATCCGGAAATGATGCGGTCATCCGGTGCTGGCGCTGTTGTATCGTGAATTCGACGGTCTGCACGGCGAGGTGCAAACCGTTGAAATTGGTAGCGGGGGGGTCCGCCCCGCGACGACGCCAAGGGCACCATCGCGACCGCGCGGGCATTGGGTGTCAAGGTCAAGATGGTTACGGGCGAGGCCCTCGCTATCGCCAGGGACAAGGTTTCCGCACCTATGTCCGGTATCGTACGCAGGCAGGGGATTTGCTATACTGGGGTAGCGCCTTCGCCGAGGCGACGACTTGGCGCCGTTCATCGATAACGAGTTCTGTTTCATGCCCGCCCTCCACGATCCATCACAAAATCTCCTGCTGGCTGCACTGTCACCGCCCGAACGCCAGCGGATCTATCCGCATCTGCAGCGGGTCCCGATGGCGCTCGGCAAGGTCTTGTACGAGTCCGGGGATGTCCTGCGCCACGTTTACTTTCCGACCGACTCCATCATATCGCTGCTGTACGTCATGGCTGACGGCGCTTCGGCGGAGATCTCGGTGGTGGGCAATGAGGGTCTGATCGGGGTGGCACTGTTCATGGGGGGTGAAACGACCCCCAGCCGAGCGATCGTCCAGAGCGCAGGGTCCGCGTACCGGCTGGTCGGACAACGGCTCAAGGAGGAGTTTCACCGTAACGGGGCGATGCAGCTTCTGCTGCTGCGCTACACGCAGGCGCTGTTGACGCAGATGGCCCAGACCGCCGTCTGCAACCGGCATCACTCGGTCGACCAGCAGCTGTGCCGCTGGCTGCTGCTGTCTCTGGACCGGCTGCCCTCCAACCAATTGACCATGACCCAGGAGCTCATTGCGAACATGCTCGGCGTGCGCCGTGAAGGGGTCACCGAAGCCGCCGGCAAGCTGCAGAAGCTCGGGATCATCCGCTACGCGCGTGGGCAGATCACGGTGCTGGACCGACCCCGGCTGGAACAGATGTGTTGCGAATGCTATGCCGTGGTCAAGAACGAGACCGATCGCCTGCTGCCGCTGCCGCACGATCCGTCCGAGTTCGAGACCGCTCGGGGCGCGGGCGACATTGCAGTCGCTGCGAGGGAGTAGGGGGATCTGCAACGCTCGGGGGTGACCTCGGGTGGCGAACGATGGCGTTCAGGCGCTGAGTGAAAGGCTGGGATTTCTCGCGCACGAGCTGCGAAACCTCATCCATACGGCTACGCTTGCCTTCGCGGCCATCAAAACGGGTAGTGTCGGGGTGGGCGGGCCTACCGGAGCGGTGCTGGAGCGCTCCCTGATCGGGCTGCGTACACTGGTCGATCGATCCGTTGCCGATGTGCGAGTCGCCGCCGGACTTCCGCCGCGGTACGAACTCGTCTCCCTTGCCGATTTCATGGATCAGATCGGGATCTCAGCATTGCTCGAGGCGCGTGCCCGTGAATGCAAATTCACAGTATCCGTTGTCGACGAGCGTCTTGCGGTCGATGTCGACCGCGACATGCTGCTTTCGGCCGTCGGAAACCTGCTGCAGAACGCGTTCAAGTTCACGGAGCACGGCACTGAGGTCTCGGTGCACGCCTATGCAGTCGCGGATCGGATCCCGATTGATGTCGAGGATCATTGTGGTGGTCTGCCACCGGGCAGCGCCGACAAAATGTTCCTCCCCTTTGAGCAGGGTGGTAAGGATAGATCCGGGCTCGGGCTTGGGCTGGCAATCTGCCGGCGCAGCGTCGCAGCAAACAATGGAATTGTCCGCGTCCGCGACGTACCCGGCTCAGGTTGTATTTTCACCATCGACCTGCCGCGGCGCGCACTTAAGTTCAGGCGTGCCAATGGCAATGCCGGCGCTGTGGCAGGCCTGGGCAATCCGTGCGATCAGGGCTGACTGAACCGTCAGCATCAGCGTGGCCCTCGTCGAGAAGCGCGTCGAGCGTGTGGTGGTCAGGCGGACAATTCTGCAAGCACGTAGTCTCTGTTCCCGCTTCCAGCCTTGGGGCTTGCGAGGCAGCCTTGCGGCCTCGGGCGCCGCACCTGTTTCTTTCCTCAGCTCCAGCTCCGCTGTGTTCGCACTGCCGGCCAGATCCGGCCAGCGAGGGTGCGGAGTCAGTTGCCCCGAAGCGGACATTGGCAGGTTCTGGTGCGGTGGCGAATTGCTAGGGCGTAAATGTCAGGCCTGACACCTCTGAGGGACGACGTTAAGGTGCACGAAGGAGTTTGATGTGGGGTCGGTAAAATTGCGATCTTCCCTTGTGTTGCTTTGCATGCTCACGGTCGCTGGGTGTGCGGATGCGAGACGAAATGGCGCAGATGCCCAGTCCTTTCGAGCCGAACGAAATCGAGAGGCCGACGTCCTCATTGCACACGCAACGCCAAGCGATCTGGCCGCGGCTGCCCTGCTGCTGGTGCCGGACCACTCCAACGCCCAGCAGCCACTCTATTTGATCGAACGGGCGCAGACGCTCGCACCGCAGCGTCCGGAGCTCGTCTGGGTTCATCTCGCAATCTGCGAGCGACTCAAGTGCGAAGCGAGGGCGCAAATCGTGGCCCATCTGCAAGCTCTTGATCCAGACAACGGGTTGGCATGGGCCCCAGGTCTCGAGAGGGTGCCATCATCTGATTCCGATGCAGTCACGGCGGCGATCGCGCGGATTGGCGCCGCCCGGAGAATGACGATCTACTGGAATCAGCTCGAGGTCATGATGGTAGATGCTCTGGCCGTGGCGAGCCCATCACAGGATCTCGCCACGCGAGGCTTCTATGCTATCGGCATACTTGCGGGCGGGCCCATCCCACCGTTCCAGGCGATCTCCCAGGCCTGTCGACTCGAGCAGCTTGATCTCCCGGGCCGTCGCGCAGCGTGCGAGGCTATGGTAGCGCGCATGGAACAGTCGGACACGGTGGTCACTCAGAGCTTGGCCCTCAGCCTGCAGAAGCGCTGGTGGCCGGCCGGCAGTCCACAACGTGACGTCTTGCGCGCGAAGCGCCGGCGACTCGACTATCTCATGACGATGTCCAGTCGCATCCGGTGGTGGCGTATGAACACTGACATGGCCGTACGCATTGAGGCTGCGCGAAGTACTGACCGGGAAGAAGACGTCGAGCGCGCGGTAATAAAGTCGCTGGGCCTGCCTCCGGAGCCTCCAGTAGATTGGAAGGACCCCGTGCATCCTGGGTAAACGCCCCCCATGGCTTCCCGCCATGATTCAGCGCTCGATTACCGCGCTCCCGGAAGGTCGGTTCGAGCGAAGGCGCTGAGACAGCCTGCAGCCGCAACCGGCCAGCCAGCTCCACGGTCGGATATCGCAGTTAGCGGACAGTGGAATCGACCCGTGGTCACCTGAGCGGGGCGAATACTCCAGCAGCGATTCCGACGGGTCCTGTGCGGAGGAGCTGCGCATCATTCGCGGGACACTTCCAGTTGGCCGCCTCGTTGACATCGCCGGTGCCGACATATTGGGCCACTGCGGGGTACGGGCATAGCGGCATGATTCTAATTAGACGATCGCGCGGATCGTCATGCTCAAACTTTGTAGCGATGATTGCCGCCGGGGCGCGACCCGCTTCGACCCAGGCCTCTAAGCTAGCGAGGATGTCATGATCCACTGGCACATCGAGAACAACTGAACTGAACAACTGCCCAAAATTGTTAGGACCAGGGCCGCCGGAGCAGTGCGCCATTCCCGGAACCATGTACAGCCGAGCGTTCTTCTGCAGGGCTTGCATTCCACCATGCAGCCTCGCGAGGCTATCGAAGTATTGCATAGTACGGTAAGGAGTGATATCCCCGTCACCGAAGCCGTGGTACATGATCAGTTTTCTACCATCTCGCAGGAAACGGGACGCGGCTGCCGGAGTCGCGCCACTTCCCGCAGCAGTCATCTTTCGAAGCAGCGCGATTGTTTGGTTTGGGACTACCGCATACATGCCTTTCCATCCGTGGATGCCCCTATTGAACGTGATGCCGAACGCCTTCCCTACGTCAAGACCCACCCTGTCAGCGTAGACCTCGTACCTCGCCGTCTGCTCGGTCCAATACCACCCCTCGGGTTCCCCGAGAGGGTTCGCGCTCCACGGCTGCGGCGCCATTGGCTTGCTGGGCGGCTCCGGGAAACCAAGCGATTCGACAAGCGAATCTCCAGCGTCGGCGCTGGTACTCCGAAATCCGATGTCACTCACCGACCAGCCAGGATAGACAACCTTTCCAGCAGGATTCCGCTTTCCCGAGAATATGACGCTGAAGGTGTCGATCTGCTCAAGGGTGAAGCAGTCGTCGCCACTGCCGCTAGCGCCGCACCTCGGCAAATCTCGATATGGGTTGAAATCGCATGCTTCCGGATTCTGAATGAGTCCGTCCTTAACTCCATCCTGGGAATCACATTTGTCCATGATGATGCGACTTGCCACGCTCCAAAGCCGAGGAGGTATTGCCGCTCCCGGGGAGCGCAGTTCCGCCAGGAAACTGGTGAGTGTGGTGCCGAGCTCGCTCGCTATATCGAAGTAAGGAGCCCCCACGATCATGCCGTCGTAGTCGCTCGGATATCTCGTGAGCTCGACCATGCCCTCCCGCCCGCCGTCCGAGCATCCCTCAAAATACGAATACTTCAATGCGGATACCGCGTAGTACCTCCTCGTGAACTCCTTGCCGATCGCCGTGACCGTGTGAACGGCGCGGTAAAAGAAGTCTTCGAGGGCACCATCGTCGAGCTGTCCGGGGGCTATGACGGCCCAGGTCGCATCGTCCTCCCGCGCGAACCGGGGATTGGCGCTCCTCTTCGCAACGTGTCCATCGTCAGTGGCCCAAACCGCAAAACCCTTGTGCAGGGCCGTGGAGCTCGGCGGGTAGATGACGCCGCAGTTAGTGCCGCAACCCTGGAACAGGAACTTGCCGTTCCAGATCTCTCGGGAAGGCAATGCTGCGGCAAAACGCGTCGTACGATGGGGCTTCAACTGGGTAACGACCGAACCAGTCACGAAACAGAATGCTGGGGCGCCGTCACCTAGTGCGTTAGCCGGTATCAGCCGCACGCCCCTGCCTGTTTGCAGTTTGGGTTCCGGAGGGTCAATCGCGCCACCCGATCCCAAGGTCATTCCTCTCGGCGCGATCTTCTGGATCGCCGCCAACGTGCACGGCCCGTCCGCTGCGAGCGCGCGAGTCGGGCAAACGGAGAGGGCTGCAATAGCAAGGATGAGGGTTGACCATCCGGCCTCGACCCGGTGCTGTCTTGGACCGTTCAATGTTGTTTCGAGGGTACAACGTCTGCGGGACGGATTGAGCATCGTTCTAAAGGGTGCCCGATAGGGACGTGGAGGATCTCGACTTCGCGGCGGCGTGGCGAAGCCTACCAAAGTCGGTTGTGTCGCGCTCGTTGAAGGCAGTCGGCCCCAACGCCACGCTGGTCCAGAACGACGTCGAGACCGTGCTGCGCGAACTCAAGGCTCGGCTCGTCGGGGAGATTGACGTCGCCGGACCAGACTTGGCGCGAAGCCCGACCGACCTTGGTCTCGTTGATGAGTATCGACTCTATCCGCCCCTTCGTGCTCAGTCACGGCACGCCATTCTTCGCCGGTCCCCTGCCGCCGCCCCGCGTCGTGGCCAGCGATCTCGTTGGCGAGGGCGTGATTAGATTGACCTACGTTCCCGCTTAATCGCGCGACTTACCCGACCGGCTTTGGAGTCTACACGGGAATAGAGAACTGACCGGCGATAAGCGGCCAGTGGAGCAGACGGAGGTGGGTGCGGGTAAACTGGTTGAAATCGGTCATCGCCGCGCGCAATCGGCCAGACGCGGAGCACGCATCATGAAGCAAGTCTGGATCATCGCCACTGGCGGCCGCGAAAACCTGCAGCTGCGCGAGGCGCCCGACCTGCAACCGCAAGCAGGGGAGCTACGCATCAGAGTCAAGGCGAGCGGCATCAACTTTGCGGACATACTAGCCCGCAGAGGCCTCTATCCGGATGCGCCGAAGCTTCCGGCCGTGGTTGGCTACGAAGTCTCCGGCGTGGTCGATGCTGTCGGCCCGCAGGCGGATACAGCCTGGATCGGCAAGGAAGTCTTTGCCCTCACTCACTTTCGCGGCTATGCCGACACCGTGGTGGTACCCCAGATCAGGACCTTCGAGAAGCCCGCCACTTTGAGTTTCGAACAGGCGGCTGCGATTCCGGTCAACTATCTGACAGCCTGGCAGTTGCTTGTCGTGATGGGCGCACTGAAGCCTGGCGAGACGGTGCTGATCCATAACGCCGGCGGCGGTGTCGGGCTGGCAGCGATCGATGTTGCACGCCATATCGGCGCCACGATCTACGGCACCGCGAGTGCCCGCAAGCATTCCTTTCTCAAGCAGCGCGGCGTGCATGAGGCGATCGACTATACCAAGCTCGACTGGACGCGCGAGGTGGCCCGGCTGACGCAAGGGCGTGGCGTGGAGCTCATCACCGACCCATTGGGAGGATCGGAGTGGAAGAAGAGCTATCGCGCTCTGCGCCATACCGGCCGCCTCGGCATGTTTGGTGCCTCCACGGCGACCGAATCGAGTCTGCCCGGCCCGCTGAAGCTGCTCAAAGTGGGCTTCGGAATGCCGTGGTTCAATCCGGTGGCGTTGATGAACGAGAACCGGTCGGTATTCGGGGTCAACCTCGGGCACTTGTGGCACGAGGCGCCGAAGATCGCGGCCTGGATGAGCGCCTTGGCGGCTGGGGTGACTGCAGGGTGGGTGCGCCCGCATGTGGATAGGACATTCCCGCTGGCCCAGGCAGGCGAGGCGCACGCCTATATTGAGGCACGCAAGAACACGGGCAAGGTCGTACTCGTTATGTGATCTGTGGAGTGAAGATCAGTGTCCGCTGGTACTTTGTCGACGTGGCTTTGATTGCTCGTCTGAACGCTGCGGACGTAACTCACGATGTCTGCGGCCAGCAGGCGGACGTCGAGCTCGAGTCTGCGGCATACCCTTATTGCGGTGCGGCGCACACAGAGGAGTATCCTGCACCTCTACCTCCTGCACCTCCTGTTTCATAGGGATCACTCATGCAATACCCCCACGGCACGACCATCGCTGTTACCGACGGCCGCAAGCTTAGACTGTTCCGTAACGCTGGAGACGAACTACACCTGCAATTGCTGGAGCTGCCGGAGCCAGACGTGCACGGACACGAGGAGAGCGCACCCCGACACGAGCATACCGGTCAGGACAACAAGGACCAGCAGCGCCTCCACGACCGACGCGTCGACAAGCAGAACCAGGAAGAAAGCTTCGAAGCCTCAGTTGCTGCATGGCTCAACCACGAAGTGCTGACCGGCAAGATCGCGCAGCTGTTCGTTGTGGCGCCGCCGCGCGCGCTGGGTGTACTTCGGCAGCATTATCATGTGGCGCTGAAGGAGAAGCTGCTGGGGGAGCTTGACAGGGAGCACACTCACGACAAGATCGAATTGCTCCGCGAGGCACTCATCAAGGGCTAAAAGTCGCGCCGTGCCCCCCGAGAGCGGCCGCTCGACAGTGTCCGCATGGGGGCGCACGACCGCTTGCGCGTACTGGCCATGTGCGATTTGGTAGATTGTGACGGTGCGATCGGTGGGGTCTACTAGCCAGGTTTCAGGAATTAGCTACCTGGCGATAGAGCTCACCGACGACCTCTTGGTAGTCGTGGAAGAATTGCCCTTCCTATGAGTTCCGTGTCGAAGGACGGCGGTGTAATCCGACGGCCACCATGCGTGGTTCTCCAATGTGCGTCTCGCGCACGGTAAACTCGAGGAGTTCCGACGGGTGACGCGGGGCGTCGGGTGAGGCGTTGATAGAGGCGATGCGGGGCTCTCCTTCAAGAGATTCCTTCCAGATCAAAGGCTTGCGCACCATTTCGATCCCGTTTCTGCCGCGCTTGCGATTATACGACGACGGTCGTAGACTCTGGCATAACGACATTTGTCGTACGGCGTGGCAATGGCTCATTTCCGTTTACCTTCCGATGAGCTTGAGTACGCTGTGCTGGCCGAGCTCTGGCAGCTCGGCGTGGCCTCGGTGCGGGAGCTGCACGAGCGCCTCGGCGCCAGGCAGGGCCTGGTCTACACCACGACGGCGAAGGTAGTCGACCGCTTACGCGAGAAGGGCTTGATCCAACGCCAGCGCAAAGGCAACGCGTTCGTCTATCGATCGCGAGTGGCGCAGGCAGAGGTGGAGCGCGCAAGAGCCCGTAACGCCGTGACGCGGCTGCTCGGTGCGACTCCGCGCGCAGCCGTGGCTGCGCTGGTCGAGGCTGTGGACGATGCTGATCCGGCGCTGCTCGAGGAGCTTGAGCGCGCCGTTCTCGCGCGGCGGAGGACAAAGCATGGAGCGTGAGTCGCTGACCTGCATCCTCATCGTGCTGCTCGGCGGGATAGCGCTGCAGCCTTTGGTGTGGTGGCCGCCCGTGGGTCGTGCGGATCTCCCGCCCGCGGAGCTCGAGAGCAGGAGCTGGCGGCGGCTGTGGTATCCGGTCGTACCGATGCTCGTGGTGGTGGCGTCGCTCTGCGGCTGGGCGCTGCGGGAGCCGGACCCCGTGCGCGATCCGCTCGATCCCTGGGTGTTGTTGACGGTGTGGGCCCCGTTCGGACTCATGTTTGCGCGCGCGGCGGCGCGGGCTGTGTGGTCGCTGTTGCGCAGGCCCATCGATTGCGGCGTCTCGACCGTCGGACTCATCCAGCCGCAGGTGGTGTTCTCCCCGTTTCTCGCCAAACAGCTCGAGGATGGTGTGATCCGCGCGGCGCTGGCACACGAGCGCGCGCACGCCGTACACCGCGATCCGCTGCGGATCTGGCTCGGCCAGCTCGTCACCGATCTACAGTGGCCCTGGCCCTCGGCCGCCAGACGCCTCGAGGCCTGGCTGGAGGCCCTCGAGCTGGCGCGGGACGATGAAGCCAGAGCGGAGGGGACCGACGGCGCGGACCTCGCGGCCGCAGTGCTCGGATCCGTGCGTTACCTCGAGCGTCTGGCAGCGCCGCACCCGGGAATGCACCTGACAGGGACTCAGCTCGCACACGCGCGTCTGCTCGGAGATGCGACCTCACTGCGTAAGCGTGTGTCGCGCCTCCTGGCTCCGCTTCCCCAACAGCCTTGCCGCACTTCAGTCGGCCCCCGCCTCCTGGAGCGAACGGGTCTGCTGTTGATTCCGCTGCTGCTCAGCGGCCTCGTGTTGGGCTTCGTCTATGGCCAGCTCGTCCTTCGGCCGCTGCTCGGAATGACCTCCTGAGGAGCACTGCCGCGCCGGCGTGCTCAGGTCATGAGGATACCGAGTTTGTGGACGCCTGCTCCCATCGCGGCAATGCTCGCTCTGCGCTGCCTTACAGTGCACGCGCAAACGCCGTCTACGTTGACGGTGCAACCTCGGCTGGTTGCGAAAACCTTCCAGGCTTACGGCCAGGTCCAGCCGGTCACGGTGACACAGCTGCGCGCTGTGGAGGCCGGGGTGGTGAAGCAACTGATGCTGCCTGGCGAGCAGGTGAGGGCAGGCCAAGTGCTCGCGATCCTCGGTGGTCTTCAGCCGCAAAGCTTGCTCGCCGAGCGCCGGGGCGCGTTGCGCGCGGCCTCGATCCAACTGGCGGCGGACCGCGGAAAGCTCGCCGCCCAGCTCGTGACCCGGCAGACGGTCGCTGCGGACGAGGCTGCCTATGAAGCGGCACGAGGTCGGCTGCAGGTGGTCCAGCAGAGCCTGACACTGCGCGCTCCGGCCGGCGGCCAAGTCCTGGCGGTCGATGCGGGAGACGGTGAGCAGGTCGCCGCGGGCCAACTCATTCTGACATTACAAACCGCCCAGCCTTTGCTCAGTGCCGCTTTCTACGGACCGGAAGCCTTGAGCGTCCATCCCGGCATGAACGGACGATTCCAGCCGGTTTCGGGCGCCGCGATACCGGTTCGGGTGAGGACCGTATCGTTGGCGCTCGCGCCCGATGGCGGCGAGCAGGTATGGTTGTCCCCTCTGTCGTCGCAAGAGAATCACTTGGCCGCGCCGGGGAAGTCATGGCGCAGCGGCCAGTGGGGCACGGTCACGCTGGTCGGGGCGACCCGGTTACTGATTGCTGTCCCGACCCGGGCGCTGATTCTCGACCAGGCGCGCTGGTGGGTGCTGGTGCGCACCCGTTACGGTGATCGGCGACAGGAAGTCGTACCGGGACGGACCAGCGGCTTCAGAACCTACATCTTGCGGGGATTGAAGCCGGGCGAGGAGGTCGTGATCGAGAATGCCTACCTCGAGTTTCACCGCGGCATCTCGCAGCGATACGCGCCGCCTGATTGATCCATGGCTGCGGCAGCTCGCCCCATTCCTCGCGTGCTGATGCGCCCGGTGCTTTGGATACTCGTGCTCGTGGCGCTCATCGGCTATGCGGTTTACGCCTTCATTCGTATTCCGACGGGGGTGCTGCCGGAATTCAATTTCCCGCAGATCAGCGTCTTCGTGCACCTCCCGGGAAATACGGCCGCCGAGCTGGAGAGCCTCGTCGTCTATCCGTTGGAGGGACAGATCCTGACGCTTCCTGATCTTCAGAGCGTCCGCTCAAAGATGGGTGACGGCGTCGTCGAGATCGATGTTCGCTTTCGGCAGGGCACGGTGGCAGAGGACGGCCTCCAGGCGGTCAACGGCGCGATCGACCGCGCGCGCGGGCGGCTGCCTGCCGCCGCGAATCCGCTCGCTCAGATCATGGGCAACTCCATCAACGAGGTGGCGGACTATACGGCGCAGATTCCCGCAGACATTGCCCCCGCGGATGTGCAGCGCGCGGTGCTCGCCTCCGTGGCGCCGGCGCTGCGCGGACTGGCCGGCGTCCAGTTCGTCGACGTTTACGGTGCGGGCGATGAGGCGTTGTGGATCCAACCCGATCTCGGGGCGCTGCGCCGGTACGGCGTCTCCATCAGCGCCATTGCGACGGCTGTCAGGAGCCAGGTGCTGCTCGCGCCGGCGGGCTATACCACCCAGGGTCACAACGATGTGCTGATCGAGACCAGGCACTTGCCGGTGCATATTGCTCAAATCGAGGCGATTCCGGTCCAGAGCGCTCACGGGCCAATACGCCTCGGCGATCTGGCCCGCGTAGTGCGAGAGGCGATCCCGACGCACAACGCCGTCGAGCTCGACGGCCGGCGGAGCGTGGCGCTGACCGTCATCAAGCAGCCTGGCGCCGCGACGACACTAGTCACGAAGGAGGTGCAAGCGACCCTCGAGCAGACCCTGAGCCAGTTGCCGCGCGGTGTGCGCTGGGTGCGCGTCTACAACCAGGGTCACATCGTTCATGTCATCGGCGTCGACCTCGGGCGCGATCTCCTCATCGGCATGGCGCTCGCGGTGGCGGTGCTGTTCTGGATACTCGGTACCAGCCGCGGCATCTGGGTGCTGGCCCTCAGTATCCCTATGTCGCTCGCGCTCGCCGTGGCGACGCTTTATTTCACGGGGCAAAATCTAAACCTGATGACGCTCGGAGCGCTCACGGTTGCAGTGGGCTTGCTGGCGGACGATGCAATCATCGTTCTCGAGAGCATCTATCACCAGTGGGAGGAGGGTGAAGGGCACTGGGAGGGGATCTGGAGCGGCGTGAGAAGGGTCGTCATACCGGACATCACCGGCACGGTGAGCAACGTCTCGATATACGTACCGCTCCTTTTCGTCGGTGGACTCGCAGGGCTCTTCTTCATTCCCTTCTCACTGGCGATGGCCTTCGCGCTGCTCGCGTCGCTCCTCGTCTCCCTTACGCTCATCCCCCTCGGACTCGGATTCATCCAGGCGCGTCCGGCACCGGCCACGAGCAGCGGTCATCGCGCCCTCGAATGGGTTCGGCAGAGGAACGAGCGGCTCTTCAATCTGGTCGCGCGAAGCCCGCAGCGATCACTCGTCATTACCTTCGGCGTGCTGGCGCTGAGCCTGGTGGGACTTGTGCTCGTGCCCGTCAACTTCCTGCCGCTGCCGAACGAGGGGGTGCTACTCGAGTCGTTCACGCTGCCTCCGGGCAGCTCCCTGGTCGATACGCGCGCGGCGGTCGAGGGAATGACCCGACGGTTGCTGGCTGATCCCGTGGTAGCGCACGTCTATGCGCGAATCGGCTCTTCGGCCGCCACGACGTACACCGAGCCCTCGAACGCAGGCGAGATGATGGTCGCGCTCAAGCCCGGCGTCAGCGTCAACGCGCTCGATCAGATAGGTGAGCGGGTCCAGCGGGAGTCGCAGCTCCCGGGCGTGCAGCTCTCGGTGGATACGCCCACGATCGAGCGGCTCGGGGAGAGCCTCTCGGGACTGCCGCAGCCTTTCGTGATACACATCTTTGGCAGCAACGTGAGCGAGATGCGGGTGCTGAGCGAGGAGGTGACGTCGCGCCTGCGTCCCATTCCCGCCCTGTCGGACCTCTTCAACAACGACGGCTACCCCGTCACTCAACTGCAGATCGTTCCGCGAGATGGCGCGCTCGCCGCGTATGGCCTCACGCCCGCGCAGCTGTACTCCCAGATGGACCCGCTGTTGAACGGTGAGGTTCTCGCGCAGGTCCCGGAAGGTAACGTGCCGCTCGACCTTTACGTGCGGCTTGCTGATGCGCCGGACACCTCGCTCGGAGCGCTGCGGCGACTGCCGATCCGCACGGTGGGCTGGACGCCGCTCGGTGAGCTCGCCAGTCTCAACCTCGTCGAGACGCCGAATCAGATCCGTCATATCTCCGGTGCCCGCGCGCTCGACATCCTGGCGACACCCAAAGGAATTCCTGGCGGCGCGATCGCTGCCGCAAGACGAGCGCTCGCCGGCCTGAAGCTGCCCCCCGGCTATCGGGTCACCGTCGGGGGACTCTATGAGGAGCTCGAGCGGGCCGCGCTGGGGCTCCTCGTCGCCGCGGTCGCCGCCTTCGTGCTCATCGTCGGCATTCTCATGCTGCAGTTTGACGGGCTGTTGGTTCCGGGAATCCTGCTGCTCGAAGTGCCGCTCGCCGTGACCGGCGGCACCGTCGCGCTCATCGTGAGCGGGCTAGGGCTCAATGCCATTGGCGTCGTCGGATTCCTGACGCTGATCGGCATTGGCCTTCGTCACAGCATCGTCCTGCTTGACCGGGCAAAGCACAACGAAGCGCAGGGCATGGCGGTCGAGGATGCCGTGCGGGAGGCAATACAGGTGCGTTTCCGCCCGATCGTGCTCACCGCGGTCACCGCCATGCTCGGGATGTTGCCCACGGCGCTAGGCTTTGGCCAGGGCGCCGCCCCGGAGCAGGGGCTCGCGGTGGTGATCCTGGGCGGTCTCGCCTGGAGCGCGGTTCGCAGCACGAACCTGATTCCCGCGCTTTACTTGCATTCGCGCCGGCGGCAGCTCACGCGGGAGCAGCGCGCTTGAGGCGAGCACTCGGGATCGTGGCGGGGTGCGCCTCACGATGCGATGCGGCGTGATTAAATTCGGGTTTAAGAACTGGAGGATTCTTTCGGGGCCGGCGTCCTACTCTGCGATTGGGCGTGAAGCGAGCCTGTCTCATGCCGGCTTGACTTTGGGCTCTCGTTGGACAGCTTCCAAGAAACTGAGGGGGGAGGCGTGAAGAAGTCACTCATCGGGTGGGGCCTGGCCACCCTGTCACTCGTGCTCGAATCGTCCGCCTTGCCAGCGCCACAGATGCCCGTGCCGCTGCGGCAAGTGGGAGCCATCGCCCTGCCGAGCGTCGAGGGGCGCATCGATCACTTCAGCGCCGACGCGCGCGGCGGGCGGGTGTTTATTTCGGCTCTGGGCAATCACACGGTCGAGGTGGCGGATCTCAAGACCGACAAATGGCTTCGAAGCCTTCCCGGCGTGAATCAGCCCCAGGGCGAATGCTACGCCGCGAGTCTCGGGAAGCTCTTCACAGCCGACGGCACCGCCGGCAACGTTAAGGTGTATCGGGGCAGTGATCTGAAACTGCTTGCGACCATTCCGCTCGACTTGGGACCCGATGCCGAGGCCTACGACCCGGCTGCCCGACGACTCTACGTAGGTTATGGCGGCGAGGACGCCGGCAAATCCTACGGCGAGGTCGGAATCATCGACGCCGTCTCCGACACGCATGTCGGCGATATCCGCACGAGCGCGCACCCTGGGGCGGTCCTCATCGGGCGGCCGGGGCGAACAATCTACATCACCGTGCCCAAGACGCAGGAAGTCGCGAAGGTCGATGCACGCACCGGACGGATCGTTGCAACCTGGAAGTCGAAGGAGGGGAGCCCGGTCTCCCTGGCGTATGACAGCTCGCATGATCGTTTGTTCGTCGGTACGCGTAGCCCTGCACGAGTCGAAGTCTTCGACGCACGCTCGCACCGGTGGATCGCAAGCCTGCCAAGCGTCGGCTTAATGGACGGCCTGTTCTACGACGCGGTTCACCGTCGCGTTTACGCATCTGGCGGCGAGGGATACGTGGCTGTTTATCGGCAATTGAGCGCGGACCGCTATGAGGAAATCGCAAAGGTTCCGACAGGACCGAACGGGCGCACCTCGCTGTGGGTCGGTCGCCTCGATCGGTACTACGTGGCGCTGCCCGCCGGCGGCGATCACGGGGCCGAGGTCCTCGTTTTCCAGCCGTCACCCTAATTCCCCGCCGCGCAGGGCGGATAAATCGAACTGCAAGGTGCTCTCACATGAACAAGAACCCAATCGCGCTTGTTTCCCTGCTGTTGGTTGCCGCGATCTTCAGTCCAGGCGGTAGCGCGTCTGCCGCAGACCACTCATTGCTAGCGCGCCTCCCGCTCGAGCTCTACGAGAAAGTTCCGGTGCCCGGCTATCTGGGCCGTATCGATCACTTCTCGGGTAACGGCCGCATGGTGTACTTCTCGATGGACGGCAGCAACGGCATCGCTATCGAGAATTGGTTCGAGGGCCGGGCCGTCGGATTCATAGCCGGTGTGCCGGAGCCGCAAGGCGTCCTGTATGTGCCCGGCCTCGACAAGATCTTCGCAGCGAGCGCTCAGGGCAAGGTCTACATCTTCAACGGGAAGACGTACAGGCTCGAGAAGTCGATCGACTTCGGTGCCGACGCCGACAACCTGCGCTGGGACCCCGTGCACAAGGTGGTGCTCGTCGGCTTCGGCGGGGATGACGGCGGCATCGCGAGTATCGATCCGGTAGGGGACGCGCGCGTGGGGGAGGTCCTGACGACCGGCGGTCACCCGGAGGGGTTTCAGATCGAGCTGCATGGCCCGATGATCTACCTGAACTGTCCCGATGCGGGACGGGTGCTCGAGGCAGTAAACCGCGGTACGGGGCAGGTGGCGAAGTGGCCGCTGCACGGCGTCAGTGGAAATTTCGCCATGGCGCTCGATGAGGCCGATCACCGGGTCTTCTCTGCGACCCGCAAGATACCCATGTTGCTCGTTTTCAACACGCAGACTGGTGAGCAGGTGGCGGCCGTCCCGGGCATCGTTGGCGAATCGGACGATGTGTATTTCGATTCGGCCCGAAAGCGGATCTATGTCATTGGCGGCCAGGGGTATGTGAGCGTCGTGCAGCAGATCACCCCCGACCGCTACGGATTAATCGCCAATGTTCCCACTGAAGTTGGTGCGCGTACCGGGTATTGGAACGAGCAGCACGATCGACTGTACGTGGGCGTGCAAGCCGAGGGCAATCGGCCGGCCGAGATCCTGGGGTTCGAGGCGGAGGATTACTGACCGTTCCGTCGCGCTACGAGCCGGCGCATACTACGCGCCGAGCTGCAGCCTGCCGCGGGAAGGCCCGCCGATATGTGGGGATCGCGTTGAGCCCGAGCTCCTTCAAGCCGTTCTCCGTCGTATTCGTCGTGATGGACCAGCATGTCGCGTGCTGGCGCTCCAGGGCGGCATTCGCTAGCCCGGCCCGGCCCCTGGCTGGGATGAGGGGTTTGGGCCTCTTGCGCGTCTTAACTCGTGAACCCGGAAATCCAAGAGACGCAATCCCGGTGTGAGGGCAGATCTGCAAATGTCGGTCGGATCGCTTGCCGGGGCCGAATTGATCGGCCATCTGGATGGCCGTTTCCGGCGACCTCTGATGAGTTTCTTCCTCCGGCGCATCGGTGATCGCGCCGAGGCTGAAGACCTGACCCAAGAGGTCTTTGTTCGGCTCATCAGGGCCGTGGAGCGGGAAAATATTCGCGACGCCGATGCCCTGGTCTTCAAGATCGCCGGCAATCTCTTGCGCGACCGGATGAGGAGGGCAGCGATCCATGGCAAGGCGTACATCGCCGAGTTCGATGATCACCTGGTGAGCGAACTTACGCGGGAGTTCATCGAGGAACACAGTCCAGAGAGAGTCGTGCTCGCCCGGGCCGAGATCTCGGCGGTCCTTAAGACACTGGCCGAGCTCGGTGAGCGCACCAAGGACATCTATGTCCTTTTTCGCCTCGAAGGCATGAAGCAACGGCAGATAGCGGCCCTTTATCGGCTTGGTATCAGCACTGTCGAAAGGGAGGTGGCCCGAGCGGCGCTGCACTTGGCGCTGCGCTTCGGGCCGGAAGATAAATGAGCTCCACACATCCCGATCGTGAAATGGAAGTCCGCCGCCTGGCGGAGGCGAGCCTGTGGCAGGTACGGCTGACCGAGGAGGATCTCGAGAGCTCCGCCGAATTTGAAGACTGGCTCGCTTCGCATCCGGGTAATCCGGCTGCCTGGGCCAGAGTTCACGCAGCGTGGGCAGCTACCGGTGACTCCGCCACGCGCCCTGACATTATGGCTGCACGGCGAGATGCGCTTAATCGGGCCCGGCGTGCGGGCCGAAGAGGCTGGTGGGGACGGCACCCCGTATGGCTCTTGGGCCCTGTCGCGGCTGTCGCGGCCATCTGTCTCGTCGGCGTGCTCCTTTGGCAGACGAATGTTCAGGAGCTTCACTACGGGACGTCTCTGGGACAACGAAAGGCGTTCACCCTTCCGGATGGTTCTCAGGCCATGCTTGATGCGGGGTCTGAGCTCGACGTGCGCTATGCCCGGCGCACCCGGTGGATTCGGTTACTAAAAGGGCAGGCGCGATTTGAGGTCGCTCATAACCCGGCACGCCCGTTTAAGGTGCAAGCGGCTGGCGAAACCGTCGTGGCGGTCGGCACGGATTTCAACGTCAACCTCATTGGTCCCCAAGTCTTGGTGACCCTGATCAAGGGGCGGGTAAATGTGGCCCCGGACGACCCAGCTCATGGCGCCGCTGTCATGCTCTCGCCCGGCCAGCAACTCGTCGCATCGCCATCGCAGCCCACTCATGTTGAATCCGTGAGCATTGCGAGCGCTACCGCTTGGGAAACGGGCCTCCTGGTCTTTCACAATGAACCGCTGGGCTCAGTGGCAGCCATCATCAGCCGATACGTCGAACATCCCGTGACAGCGGACGCCGAGATCTCGGGGCTCAGGATGAGCGGCGTGTTCAAAGAGGGTGATGTCGCCACGTTCGTGGATGTGATCGTGCATTACTTGCCCGTCAAGGCCAGTAAAGCGTCGGACGGCACGATCGTATTGCATCCCAAGCCATAGAGCGGCCCCGACTATCGGTGAGGGAATTCACCAGATCGCGCGTCTTCCTCTCGCGATCGCACAATTCCACAAAAAGCGGGGTCGCTCATGCCGATCAGTCCGTACCGGTGTGTCCCCAGGGTGCCTGCACTGATCGGTACCCTCGTAATCCTCTTCGGCGGCGCGGGCGTGGCCTGGGCTCAGGAGAGCACGTATGACATCCCCGCCGAGCCGCTCTCCCAGGCGCTGCGCGATTACGGCCGCGAATCAGGTCGACAGATCATTTTCACTGAGGATCTCGTGCGGGGGCTTACATCCCACAAGATGAGAGGCTCCTACACGGCGGATACTGCGCTGGCGCATCTTCTGGACGGGACGGGACTAGTGGCTCGGCTTCGTCCTTCTGGCGCGATCATGATCGAGCGCAGCTCCGAGGCGCAAACGAAGGACGATGCAATCAAACCCGCGAGCGGGCTCCAGCGAGCAGCGCGAGTCTCCAGCGATCCCAATTCCAACGCCACTCAGGACTCCGAGCAGCAGCTTGTGGAGATCACCATCACGGCGGCGAAGGTGCGCGCGCTTGATCAGTTCACTCCGACGGGCAGCCGGCTCGGGCTAACCGCCCAGGAACTGCCGGCCACCCTGGATGTGATCGGCTCTGGGGAGATGCTCGGGCGCGGTTTCATCAACGTCGAGCAAGCGGCTGACAGTCAGGCGGGTGTGATCTCGGGTGGCTCGCCCGGTGACCAGTCGCAGTTTTCGATCCGTGGCTTTACCGGCAATCAGATCACGGTGCTGCAAAACGGCCTATACATTGGTCCGGCCAACATGACGACGCGGGATCAGAACTCCTTTAACGTTGGTAGCGTCGAAATCCTGAAAGGGCCGGCATCAGTTCTCTATGGCCAGGGCGCCGTGGCGGGTGTGATCAACGTAGTGGATAAGGCCCCGAGCTTCACGGAGTCTTCGGTCGAAATGCTTGCGACTGTGGGCCGATTCGGCTCGAGCACCATTGGAATTGGCGGCACGACTCACTTCGGGGACACTTTCGCCGTTCGAGCCGACTTTAGCCGCACCTCCACCCAAGGCTATATCGACCGCGATCCCTCGAGTACGAACGAGGGAACCATTACCGCCCAGTGGAGACCCCGTTCTGGGCTCGAATTTCAGCTCACGGTGGACGTGCTCCAGGACAGCCCCTCCACGTACTTCGGCACGCCGCTCGTGCCAGCCTCGTTTGCCACTGATCCCCTGACGGGGGTGATCAGCTCTTCGACCGGTCTCGCGATCGACAAGCGTATGGAGTTCGTCAACTACAACGTGGCCAACGCCCGAATCCATGATACGCAACAGTGGCCGCAGTTGCTCGTGAGGTGGAGGCCGAATGACTACCTGACGTTGGAGAACTTCGCATACTATTTCCACGCGAATCGCGAGTGGCTGGACGCCGAGAATTACGTGTTCGATGCCGCCACGGACCTGATCGATCGCGACAGGTTCTACGTGATGCATACGCAGAATCTCCTCGGCGACGAGGGAAGCGCGACATACAAGAACAGCATCTTCGGGCTGGCGAATACCACTGTCGTCGGCTTTGACTACAGCCACCTGAATTTCGATCGCGTGCGCGGATTTCCCTGTGGCGAGGGAATCTATGGCGGAGCCCCCAATGGCTGCTCCCCGGACAATGATCCGGGTCCGGGCGTCAACCCCTTCAATCCCTCGCCGGACCTCTTCGGGCCGTACCTGCAAGACGGCGATCTGGTTCCGCGGCGCAGCCCGACTTATTGGAACGACTACGCGGGGTTCTTCGAGGATGTTATCGACCTCGCCTCACCGCTGAAGCTCGTTACGGGCGGCCGTTACGACCGGCTCGACCTCATCCGCCAAAACTTCAACACACAGGGTGTCGTGATATCGAATGGGTTTTCGGAAAGCTATACCTCGACGAACTGGCGCGTCGGGCTGGTATACAACGTGACTCCGTACCTCACACCGTACCTTTCCTGGACTACGGGGAAGGACCCTCCGGGTACGAACAATATCTTCCTGGTCAACGCACCTGAGGGTCTGTACGCCTTGAGCAGCTCGAGTCAGGTCGAGGCAAGCGTGAAGATGAGCTCGCCGGACCATCGCGGAGATCTGACGGCCTCAGTCTACGACATCAAGAAGTCGAACATGCTGATTCAGGTCAGCCAGGAGGATCAGGCGACGGCCAGTCAGACTTCCAAGGGCGCCGAATTGAGCGCTGATTTGAAAGTCACGTCCACCTGGACAGTCAGCGCAAACACGGCATACACCGATTCCCGCTATACGTCATTCACCGACCCCATTAGCGGCGCGACATATGGTAGCGTCGCGCCTGCAGACATTCCACGATGGACCGGCAACGTTTGGACCAGTGTTCGCGACTTAGGTGGCCTGCCGCTGGAGATCGGTGGCGGTGTTCGCTATATCGGGAATCGCCCAGGCAACACTTCGAATACTCTTGTACTCGACGACTACTCATTGGTTGACCTCTATGGCTCCTACGAGGTCAAGCCGGGTGTCTTGTTGACGGCCCGCGTCAATAATTTGCTCAACAAGGCGTACGTACAGTGGGCAGATATCTATTACCCGAATCAGGTCATGCTGGGTGAGCCGCGTTACTTCGAGCTGTCTGCGTACATGAAATTCTGACCTCATGAGACCCCTGTGGCCCCGCGTGAATCGCTGGCTCACTTGGTTCCATCGCTGGGCCGGGGTGGTGCTGGGCCTGCTCTTCGCAGCGTGGTTTGCGAGCGGTGCCGTGCTGCACTTCGTCGGGTTCCCTTCATTGCCGGCGGCGGACCGATTCGCGCGCAGCGAAATCATGGACCTGCAGCGGCTCGACGTTGCGCCAGCGGCCGCCCTCGCGCGAGCGGAAGTGGTCGCCGGGGCATGGCCAATTGACGGCGTGCGGCTCGTCAGTGTTGCGGGAACACCGACGTACATCGTTACCGTAGCGGGGACGCCGGCCTATGTCATGACTTCCGGGGAGAGGCAGATCGCCATTGCAGGCGATCGGGGGCAGGTGATTCGCGGCTTTTCCGCTGCCACCGCCGGTATTGTCGCTGCGCGGTTTGGGCATGCGACCGTCTCGAAAGTCACGGGTCCCCTCGACTATGATCAGTGGATCGTTCATCGACAGTTCGATCCGTATCGGCCATTCTTCCGTGTGCGGCTGGATGATCCGCAGCGCTCAGACCTCTACGTATCTGCCCGCACTGGTGAGGTCGTACAGCGCACCACGGCGCGTGAACGCTTCTGGAACTGGTGTGGCGCGGTATTGCACTGGATTTACTTCACTCCGGTACGCAAGGACTGGTCGCTCTGGAATCAGGGTGTGTGGTGGATATCGCTCGTGGCAGTCCTCACGAGTATTGCCGGGACGTGGATCGGATTACACCGATACCTTAAGAATCGCGCACACGGGCGCACCGGTCTTTCCCCCTATAGAGGGTGGATGCGTTGGCACCATGTGATCGGGCTTTTCGCGAGCATCGTGGTCGTAGTGTGGATGTTCAGCGGCTGGCTCTCGATGGACCATGGGCGGTTGTTCTCGCTACCTGGCGCCAGCGCCACGGAGTCCGCCCATATGCGCGGAATGTCTTTCGCGGCGATTGCCGAGGCGACACCGCTTGATGTGCTCAGGTCGGCTGGACCGGCCTCGGTCATCGAGCTTCATGCCATCGGCGGCCGGCCGCTGCTCACGATCCGTGCCGGTATGCAAGGCGGTTCCCGGATACTGTGGCTCGACAGCCGTGAGGCGTCGGAGGCGCCGATACCCGAAACCTTGCTGCTCTCCGGCCTGGAGGCTGCTTGGCCTTCGGACGCCGTAACACTTGTCGGGTCCTCCTCGACGGATGAGCTGTATCGGCAGGCGGAATCCGTTCCTGAAGATGCATTGGCAGCGCTTACGGGAAGCGGGGGGCGAATTCGCGTCTACGTCGGTCGATTCTCCGGCCGGCTCGTGGCCGTCATGAATCCGAGCCGCCGGGCGTACGCCTGGGTCTACTTTTGCCTGCACACGCTCAATTTCCCTGGCCTGGTTGAGCATCCTGCCGCTAGGACTCTCGTGGAAGTGCCGCTGCTGCTGTTTGGCTTTGGATTCTGCGTGACCGGGATCGTGTTGGGAGTACGACGCCTGAAGATTGAGCTCTCTTGATGTATTCGGTATCGCTGTAAGTGAGGATATGTATGTCTGTGAAAGACCAGCTCTATCTGCTGCGTCCTGGATTCATGAACGCTGGCATCGGGCCGCTATACTGCTCGGATTCCGCTCCGGTGGAAGGAGTGTTGAGCTTCTTTCCGAACCTTCGTAAGTTGATTGACGTGCACTACATCGAGTTTCCGCGCCCGCGGGCGGTCCTTGTCGTAGCGCTCGGCGAGGAGTATCAGGCGGTGCCGGTGCTGATCATGGCACCTGGACGTACCCTGAGAAAGGAAATGCCGGAGGTGAAGAGTGCGCACGGGCGGTCGTTCCTGAATGACCAAATGAGCATTCGCCAGTACTTGTCGATCCAGTATGGTCTACCGACGACTGATGAGCCCATCGCAGCCTATGGGCCGTGCAGCATCAGTGACCCGGCGCCGAGATAGTCGCCAGGAGACATTGGCGGTGCGGACGCAGATTCCCGGAAAGCGGTCGTCGGACGACCGGTGCACCGTCGAACACCACATTGCCGCAGAACGCTCGCGGGCGGCTGAGGATTTCTTTGGGCCCCTATGTGGGGATCGGATGACCGCCTGGGTGCCTTGCGGCAAGTCCGGATCGAGGCGTCTCAGGCGGCTGTGCGCTCCAGCACGGCTGGCGCCTGCGTCCCCACAACGTGTGCGCGCACGACCGGAAGGCTGCGGGGATGATGCTCCTGAATGTAGGCGATGAACTTCTCGCGGATCTCGCAGCGCAGGTCCCAGGACTTCGACGAGTCCTCCGACGTGGCCAGCACCCGCAGCTGCATGGTTCTCTCGCTGGTGTCGGTGACCTGCAGGTTCCAGAAGCGCCGGTCCCATAGCGGGCTCGACTCGATGATCCGCCCGAGCGCCTTTCGGCCCTCCTCGAGAGGAAACGAATAGTCGACCCAGACGAATACTGACCCCAAAAGTTGCGCCGAGTTGCGAGTCCAGTTCTGGAACGGCTTCTCGACGAAGTAGGTCAGCGGCAAAACCAGCCTGCGGTCATCCCAAATGTGCACGACCACATAACTGAGCGTGATCTCCTCGATCCGGCCCCATTCACCTTCGACGATCACCACGTCGTCCTCGCGGATCGGCTGGGCGAGCGCGATCTGGAATCCCGCAATCAAGTTCGCGAGTGTCTTCTGACCCGCGACGCCGGCGATGATGCCCATGATGCCCGCTGAAGCGAGCAGGCTGGTACCAACGTGGCGCACCTGTTGAAACAGCATCAGGATGCACGCCAGCGCAAACAGACCGACGGCAACGTACACCACCCGACCGAGGACGTGCACTTGAGTGTACAGTTTGCGTGCCCTGAGGTTGTCGGCGGCAGTGATGTCGAAGCGCAGCAGAAGCATCTCCTGCGCGGTTTTCACGGCCTGGAACAGCACGACGGTGATGGCCACGATCAACAGCATGCTGCTGCCCTTTGCCGCGATCCCGGCGTAGGCGGCCGGCAGACCGAGAATCGGCAACGCGAAGATGACGGCAAGCACGGGCAGGATCACACGCAAACCGCGGCCGAGCAGCGGCACGAGCAGGTCATCGAGCCGCCCGCTGGTCTGCGCGGCCCAGGTGGTTAGTCGGGCCTCGAGCACCCGTGTGAAGCGGAAACAGAACCAGAATGCAGCCGCGAACATACCGAGATTCAGGAGTGCGCGCAGCAGGCCGAGGACGATCCTGGTCCCTAGGGGCGATGACGCCACCAGAGGCGCCAGGGCAAAGTAACCACCGCAGATCCAGATCAGCAAGTACAGCGGCCCGCGTAGCACACCGAGCGTGTGGTGCCGCAGCTTGGCTGCCGGAGTGGCGGACTTGCGCTTGCGGCGGATAACGATGGCCGCAATGGCGTTTGCGATCACTATAAGTACCACCACGGCGCAGCTCAGTGCGACATCCGCCCAGGTAAGGGCCCCAAGCACGTGTGCGTTCATGCGTGCTCCGAACAATGCGGACATCCATTCGTGCCATGCTGCCATTGAAGTGCCCTCCGATTCTCTCATCTGCAAATGACCTCCAGCTCGAGGCCTGTGATCCCGAGGATAGCGGCAAATCCTTGTGATGGACAGGACGTACGCTCTCGCGGTCGAGTCCCTGGGCAGCATCATCTCATCGCTCGGACGATCAGCGATATCGCAGGAAAACTGTACGCGGCAAGCGGCCGAGAGCTCAGCGCGTTCAGGACTCCGGCCGACTACGCGGCGCCGCCAATCGTGCATCTGTGCGCTTTCGAACAGACTGCACGAGGTGGAAGCAGGTAGAACTCGTTCAGTGTTGTCTGTGAGCCTCAGTGACTTCGGCTTCTACCTATGGAGCGGGCTGCGGGTCCGGAGTCTAATAAACGGCACACCGTGATGCGCGTCGTTATTCGCGAGACCTTTTAACCGCCCACTTCAGCGGCACGCCACGCCAGCGGCGCCGCTTGGCAGAAGTGCAGGCGCTGGAACACCCGGAGACCTTCTCATGACAGCCGACACCCTCCCGCCCGAACTGCTGCAGCGGATGGACGCCTACTGGCGTGCCGCCAACTACCTGGCGGTCGGTCAGATCTATCTCTATGACAATCCGCTGCTCGGGGAGCCGCTGAAGCTCTCACACGTGAAGCCGCTGGTGGTCGGGCACTGGGGCACGACGCCCGGCCAGAACTTCATCTATGTGCATCTGAATCGGGTCATCAAGAAGTACGACCTCGACATGTTCTACATCGCCGGTCCCGGGCACGGTGGGCCAGCGATCGTGGGCAATGTGTATCTCGAGGGAACGTGGAGCGAGGTGTATCCGGATATCACCCAGGACGAAGCCGGACTGAAGAAGCTCTTCAAACAATTCTCGTTTCCCGGTGGAATCTCCAGCCATGTAGCGCCGACCACACCGGGATCGATTCACGAGGGTGGGGAGCTCGGCTACTCGCTCAGCCACGCGTTCGGAGCGGTATTCGACAATCCCGATCTGATCGTGGCCTGCGTGGTCGGCGACGGGGAGGCGGAGACCGGACCCCTGGCGACCGCATGGCAGTCGACCAAGCTGCTCAACCCCGTGACCGACGGCGCCGTGCTGCCGATCCTGCACTTGAACGGCTACAAGATCAGCAACCCCACCGTGCTGGCCCGCATCGAGCACGATGAGCTGGAGCAGTTCATCCGCGGCTGCGGGTGGACCCCTTATTTCGTCGAGGGCGATGACCCGCGGACGATGCACCAGTTGATGGCCGGCACCTTGGACAAGGCGATCGAGGACATTCGGCGCATCCAAGCCCAGGCGCGCGGCCAGGCCGGCATGCCTCGAGCTCGTTGGCCGATGATCGTGCTGCGCTCGCCGAAGGGCTGGACAGGGCCGAAGGTCGTCGATGGGCTGCCGGTGGAGGGCACCTTCCGGGCGCACCAAGTGCCGCTGCTGGTGGATGCGGAGCATCCCGAGCACGTCGAGCAGCTCGAGACCTGGATGAAGAGCTACAAGCCCGAGGAGCTGTTCGATCAGCAGGGGCGGCTGAGGCCGGAGCTCGCCGAGCTGGTCCCCAAAGGCGAGCGGCGCATGGGTGCCAATCCCCACGCCAATGGCGGCGCTCTGCTGCGCGACCTGCGCATGCCGGACTTTCGCACCCACGCCGTGACCGTGCCTGCACCGGGCGCCGTCGACGCGCAGGATACGCTCGTGCTCGGCCAGTTCCTGCGTGACGTGGTGATGCTCAACGGTGAGCAGCGCAATTTCCGCATCTTCGGTCCCGATGAGACGCTCTCGAATCTGCTGGGCGCGGTGTTCGAGGTCACGAACCGTCAGTGGGATGCCCGTCAGGTGGGAAACGACGAATTTCTGGCTCCCGGCGGCCGCGTGTTGGATTCCATGCTCAGCGAGCATCAGTGCGAGGGCTGGCTGGAAGGGTACCTGCTCACCGGACGGCACGGCCTCTTCAACAGCTACGAGGCTTTCATCCGCATCGTCGACTCGATGTTCAGCCAGCATGCCAAGTGGCTGAAAGTCACCTCGGAGCTGCCCTGGCGGCGCAAGATCGCCTCGCTGAACTATCTGCTGGCCTCTCACGTCTGGCAGCAGGATCACAACGGCTTCACGCACCAGGATCCGGGCTTCCTCGACCATGTCATCAACAAGAAGGCCGGCATCGTGCGCGTTTACCTGCCGCCGGACGCCAACTGTCTGCTCTCGGTATTCGATCACTGCCTGCGCAGCCGGCACTACGTGAACGTGGTGGTTGCCGGGAAGCACGCGTTGCCACAGTGGCTGACCATGGAGGCGGCGGTCGTGCACTGCACCGAAGGCATCGGCATCTGGCAATGGGCCAGCAACGACCAGGGCAGCGAGCCGGATGTGGTGATGGCCTGCTGCGGCGATACGCCGACGCTGGAGATCCTGGCCGCGGTGTCCATCCTGCGCGAGCATCTGCCGGACCTGAAGATCCGGGTGGTCAACGTGGTGGACCTCATGAAGCTGCAGTCCAGCGCCGAGCATCCGCATGGGCTCAACGACTGGGATTACGACTCGCTCTTCACCCGCGACAGGCACATCGTCTTCGGCTTTCACGGCTACCCCTGGCTGGTGCACCGCCTGACCTACCGCCGCGCCAACCAGAACCTGCACGTCCGCGGCTACAAGGAGGAGGGCACCATCACGACCGCCTTCGACATGAGGGTGCAGAATGACCTCGACCGCTTTCACCTGGTGATCGATGTGATCGATCGACTGCCGCGAGCTGGGGACCAAGGGCGCCTATCTGAAGCAACGCATGCGGGACAAGCTGATCGAGCACAAGCAGTACATCGACCAGCACGGCCAGGATCTGCCGGAAATCCGCAACTGGAAGTGGAGCCTGCCCGAACAAAATGCGGCGTCCCCGCGCCGGGTGAAGTCAGCCGCGTAATTGAGGTTACCCGTCATGACATCACCCAGCACTCAGCCCAAAGCGTCGGCGCCGAAGTCCGTGTCGAAAGACGAGCTCAAAACGCTGCCGATGCCGGAGCTCGAGAAGCGGCTGGGCTCGTCGCCGCATGGGTTGACACAGGCGGAGGCGGCAAAGCGGCTGGTCCAATACGGGCCCAATGAGATCGAGGAGAAAAAGACCAACCCACTGCTGAAATTCCTCTCCTACTTCTGGGGTCCCATACCCTGGATGATCGAGGCGGCGGTGATTCTGTCGGCGGTCGTGCGCCACTGGCCCGACTTCGGCATCATCTTTCTGCTCCTCCTGGCTAATGCCTTGGTCGGATTCTGGGAGGAACGCCAGGCCGGCAACGCGATCGCGGCGCTGAAGGCGAAACTCGCGATCAAGGCGCGGGTGCAGCGGGATGGAAAGTGGGTCAATCCACCGGCTCGCGAGCTGGTGCCGGGCGACGTCATCCGTATGCGCCTCGGCGACATCGTCCCGGCGGACGCGCGTCTGCTGGATGGCGACTCCGTCGAGGTGGATCAGTCCGCGCTGACCGGGGAGTCCCTGCCCGCCACGCGCCAATCGGGCGAGGCGGTGTTCTCGGGCTCGATCATCCGCCGCGGCGAGATCGGTGCGCTGGTCTATGCCACGGGCGGCAATACCTATTTCGGCAAGACGGCGCAGCTGGTGCAGGAAGCGCACACCGTAAGTCACTTTCAAAAAGCGGTGCTGAAGATCGGCAATTACCTGATCATGCTCGCCGGCGTCCTGGTGGCGGCCATCATTACCGTCGCGATCTTCCGTGGTGATCCGATTCTCACCACTCTGCAATTCGCTCTCGTGCTGACGGTGGCGGCGATCCCGGTGGCGATGCCGACGGTGCTGTCGGTGACCATGGCGGTCGGTGCGCGCCTCCTCGCCAGGAAGAAGGCGATCGTCAGCAAGCTGGTGGCCATCGAGGAATTGGCGGGCGTGGACGTGCTGTGTGCGGACAAGACCGGCACGCTGACCCAGAACAAGCTCACGTTGGGTGACCCATTCTGTATCGCAAATGTCTCGGCCGGCCAAGTCATCCTCGATGGCGCGCTCGCCTCGCGTGCGGACAATAACGACACCATCGATCTGGCCGTACTGGCCGGCGTGAAGAATGACCAGGATCTGAAGGGCTATCAAGTCCTGCACTTCCAGCCCTTCGATCCGGTGCACAAGCGCACCGAGGCGAGCGTCAAGGGCAAGGACGGCAAGACCTTCAAGGTGGCGAAGGGCGCGCCGCAGGTGATCCTGCAGCTGTCGGCCAACGCCGGGCAGGTGAAGAGCGCCGTCGAGAAAGCCGTGGACGACTTTGCGGCGCGCGGCTTTCGCGCTCTGGGTGTGGCGCGGGCCGAGGGCGAGGGGCCCTGGCAGTTCGTGGGCATCTTGCCCCTGTTCGACCCACCCCGCGAGGATGCCAAATCGACCATCGCCACCGCACTGACGATGGGCGTCAAGATCAAGATGGTCACCGGCGATGCGCTGGCCATTGCCAAGGAAACCGCCAAAAAGCTCGACATAGGGACCAATATCCTCGATGCGTCCGGCTCGGGGGATGCGAAGAAGCAAGAGAGTGCAGAGGTGGCCGAGTCGATCGAGCAGGCTGACGGCTTCGCGCAGGTATTCCCCGAGCACAAGTTCCATATCGTGGATGTCCTGCAAAAGCATGGACACATCGTCGGCATGACGGGCGATGGAGTGAATGACGCTCCCGCGCTGAAGAAGGCCGACTGCGGTATCGCCGTGTCGGACGCGACGGATGCGGCGCGCGCTGCGGCTTCCATCGTGCTCACGACGCCAGGACTCTCGGTGATCATCGATGCGATCAAGGAGAGCCGCAAGATCTTTCAGCGTATGAACAGCTACGCGATCTATCGCATCGCCGAGACGCTGCGGGTACTGCTGTTCATGACGACCGCGATCCTGGTGTTCAATTTCTATCCGTTGACGGCCGTGATGATCGTGATGTTGGCGCTGCTCAACGACGGCGCCATCCTCTCCATTGCCTACGACAACGTTCATTACAAGAATGCGCCCGAGGCCTGGAACATGCGCCTGGTACTGGGGATCGCCACGGTACTGGGCATTGTGGGGCCGATCGCTGCCTTTGGGCTCTTTTTCCTCACCGACCGCGTGTTCCACCTCGACCATCCGCATATCCAGACGATGATGTACCTGATGCTGTCGGTCGCCGGGCATCTGACGATTTTCCAGACGCGCACACGCGGCCCCTTCTGGTCCATCCGTCCCGCGCGGATTCTATGGATGGCCGTGCTCGGCACACAGATGCTGGCAACGGCGATCGCGGTGTTTGGGGTGCTGGTAACCCCGATCGGCTGGCGCTGGGCGGCGTTCGTCTGGGGCTATGCCCTCATCTGGTTCTTCCTGACTGATCCGGTGAAACTGCTCGCGTACCGGGTCTTCGATCCGGCCGGTGCCAAGGCCAATGCGAAGCGCGAGCCGCCGCGCGAAGCCAAACCAGAGGAAACAACCATGCCCAGGCCCGAGGCCACGGACCAGACAGTGGCTGAACTGTCCGGGCTAATCGCGAAGCGCGCTTATGAGCTCTACGAGGAGGGAGGCCGCAAAGACGGTGCGGCAGTAAGGAACTGGGAGAAAGCCGAAGCGGAGATCCGCAAGGAAGCCAGATGACGATCAACTCCAAGAATTTTCGTGTGCGGGAAGGAGAGGACGTCAATCTCGGGAAATGGCCGACGCAGATCGATCCTGTCTATAAGTCGAAAGAGCAATACACGAAACTGCTCGACAAACATGTGACGGAACTCAGCTCGATGCAGCAGCTGCACTACGCCACCAATCATCACGCCGTTCTCCTGATCTTTCAGGCGATGGATGCGGCAGGAAAGGACGGTGCCATCAGGCACGTGATGTCCGGTGTCAACCCCCAGGGTTGCCAGGTGTTCAGCTTCAAGAGTCCGAGCGCGACAGAATTGGAGCACGACTTTCTGTGGCGTACTGCACGTGATCTTCCGGAGCGCGGCCGCATCGGGATCTTCAATCGATCCTATTACGAAGAGGTGTTGGTCGTCCGCGTGCATCGCGAAATTCTGCGCGCCGAGGGACTTCCGGACGCACCGGACCACGACAAGCGGCTCTGGCATGATCGGTATCGGTCGATCGTGGACTTCGAGCGACATCTGTACGTCAACGGTACTCGCATCGTGAAGATTTTCCTTCATCTTTCCAAGGAGGAGCAACGCAAGCGCTTCCTAGCGCGCATTGATGAGCCCGAGAAGAACTGGAAGTTCAGTCTGGCGGACATCAAGGAGCGCGGGTACTGGAAGCATTACATGAAGGCGTATGAGAAGTGCCTCAGCGCCACGAGCACCCGGGAGGCGCCCTGGTATGTCGTTCCTGCCGACGACAAGGAAAACGCGCGGCTGATCGTATCGAGAGTCGTGCTCGACACGTTCGAGGCACTCAAGATGACCTACCCCAAGTCGAGCGCAAAGCGCCGCCGAGAGCTGCTGGCTATCCGAAAGGGGCTTGCCCGGTGACGGTCTGGGGTTCCGGACCGGCCAATGAATACACCCCGGAATCGAGGTCAAACAGAGACTATGGAAATACAGACACCAGCGACTCCTCCGGTAAAATCCCGCGGGGGCTTGGATTCGGACGTGGAAGGATACGACTCCCTCGCCGCGCTGGCGCTGGATCTGCGCTGGTCATGGAATCATGCGACCGATCAGCTGTGGCGGCGGCTCGATCCCGCGCTGTGGGATTTCACGCATAATCCCTGGGCGGTGCTGCAGACGGTCTCGCGGGATAAACTCCGGCGGATCTTGGCCGAGCCCACCTTCCGCAAGCAGGTCAGTGACCTCACGCGAAGCAGGCTGCAGGCAACGCAGGCGCCTGCGTGGTTTCAGCAGACTCATCCGCAGTCGGCACTCGCCTGTACGGCGTACTTCAGCATGGAGTTCATGCTGAGCGAGGCGCTGCCGATCTACGCCGGCGGGCTGGGCAACGTCGCGGGCGACCAGCTCAAGGCCGCGAGCGATCTGGGCGTACCGGTCATCGGCGTGGGGCTCCTCTACAGTCAGGGTTATTTTCGCCAGGTGATCGGCCAGGACGGGGCGCAGGAGGCGCTGTTTCCGTATAACGATCCCGGGCAGTTGCCGATTGCACCGCTCCGTCAGCCAAATGGCGAGTGGCTGCGGCTGGAAATCGCGCTGCCGGGATATTCGGTCTGGCTGCGTGCCTGGCAGGTCCAGGTCGGCCGGGTGAAGCTGTACCTGCTCGACAGCAACGACGCCGCGAATTACCCCGCGCATCGGGGTATTACCAACGAGCTCTACGGCGGCGGCCCGGAGCTGCGCCTGAAGCAAGAGCTGCTGCTCGGGATCGGTGGCTGGCGACTGCTTCGTGCGCTCGGCGTGCAGCCGGAAGTCTGTCACCTGAATGAAGGGCATGCAGCCTTCGCGGTGCTGGAGCGCGCTCGCAGCTTCATGGAAGAGGCTTCGCAGCCCTTCGAGGTGGCGCTCGCCGTCACGCGAGCGGGCAATCTCTTCACCACCCACACCGCGGTGGCGGCCGGTTTCGACCGGTTCTCGCCGGCCCTCATCGAGCAATACCTGGGCGCCTATGCGCAGCAGAAGCTCGGCATATCCCTGGACGATCTGCTCGCGCTCGGCCGGGCGAACCCGAACGACTCTTCAGAGCCCTTCAATATGGCGTATCTCGCGATGCGGGGGAGCGCCGCCGTCAATGGCGTGAGCCGCTTGCATGGCAAGGTGAGCCGGCAGCTCTTCGAGCCACTCTTTCCGCGCTGGCCGGCGGATGACGTCCCAGTGGGCTCGGTCACCAACGGCGTGCACATGCCGACCTGGGACTCGGCTGCCGCCGATGAGCTCTGGACGCAGCACTGCGGCAAGGACCGGTGGCTCGGGACGGCGGCGAATCTGGAGCGGGACATTCGTCGCACCGCCGAGGCCAGCCTGTGGCAGTTTCGCAATGCCGCGCGCCTGTCTCTGATCGAATTCGCGCGCCATCGACTGTCCCGGCAATTGACGGCTTCGGGCGCGTCTCCCGAGGCCGCCGACGCCGTGAAACATCTATTCGATCCCAACGCCCTGACGCTCGGCTTCGCCCGCCGCTTCGCGACCTACAAGCGGCCGAACCTGCTGCTGCACGATCGGGCGCGCCTGCTGCGCTTGCTGCGCGATTCGCACCGGCCGGTGCAGCTGATCATCGCCGGCAAGGCACATCCCGCGGACCACGACGGCCAGGCGTTGATTCAGGAATGGATTCGCTTCATTCGCCAGCCGGCGGTGCGCCCGCATGTGATTTTCTTGAGCGACTACGACATGCTGTTGACGGAGCGCCTGGTTGAGGGCGTGGATGTCTGGATCAACACGCCGCGCCGCCCGTGGGAGGCCTGCGGCACGAGCGGCATGAAAGTGCTCGTCAACGGGGGCCTCAATCTATCGGAGCTGGATGGCTGGTGGGCGGAGGCCTACACCCCGGAGGTGGGCTGGGCAGTGGGCGACGGCCGGGAGCATGGCGATGATCCCGCCTGGGACGCTGCCGAGGCCGACGCGCTCTATGGCCTGCTCGAGCGCGAGGTGATCCCCGGGTTTTACGCGCGCGACTCTGCGGGGATTCCCACGGCCTGGATTGCGCGGGTGCGAGAGAGCATGGCGCAACTGACGCCGCGCTTCTCGACGAGCCGTACGGTACGCGAATACGTCGAGCACTATTACCTGCCGGCGGCAACCGCCTACCAGCAACGCGCCGCCGGGCAGGGAGGTCTCGGCCGGCAAATCGTCGACTGGGGGCGCAGGGTGGCTCAGCACTGGGAAGCGCTGCGCTTTGCGGCGTTTCGAGCCAGTACGGAGGCGGGCCGCCATGTGTTCGAGATCGAGGTCCTGCTGAATGATCTCGAGCCCGATGAGGTACGAGTTGAGCTGTATGCGGACGGCCTTGACGGAGGCGATCCGGAGCGGCAGGAAATGAAGTGGGCGCGAGCGTTACCTGGCGCCGCTCGCGGCGGTGTGTATCACGCGACGGTCGCCGACAGGCGCCCGTCCAGCGATTACACGGCACGGGTCATGCCACAACGGGCGGGAGTAGCCGTTCCGTTGGAGTGCGCCCGGATCCTGTGGCAGCGCTGATGGAGGCGCCCGAACGCGAGTTGCACCAGTATCTCTCGGCACTATCCGAGCGCGCCGACGTTCGCGTGGGCTCTCCTTTGCCAACGCTCCGTTATTCGAGCGGATCGCGGAGGATCCGATCTTAAGAGACGTGAAAATCATCGCCGAGGCCTGGGATGCCGCCGGTGCGTATCAGGTGGGCAGTTTCTCGGGGCGGCGCTGGGCGGAGTGGAACGGCCGCTACCGGGACGACGTTCGGCGTTTTTGGCGCGGCGATGAGGGGATGTTGGGCGCGTTTGCGAGCCGCATCTGCGGGAGTGCCGACATTTATTTCAATTCCGGCAAAGGCCCGGAGGGCAGCATCAACTTCCTCACCTGCCACGACGGCTTCACGCTGAGCGATCTGGTGAGCTACCGCACCAAGCACAACGAAGCGAACGGCGAGAACAACCGCGACGGCACTAACGCGAACTTCAGCGATAACCTTGGCGGTGGCTCACCCCTCCAGGGGAGCGGCCGGACTGGTTCGACTCCAGGGCCAAGACTCTTGGCTGCCTGATCGGGGAAAGCTCGGAGGCTGCGCTGCTGTTGATCTTCAACGCCGACACGAAGGACGTTAATTTCGATATGCCGGCACTGCCGCACGGATCACACTGGGATCTGGTGATCGATACCTCCGGTGTGACGCCGCCAGATTTCCCCGCCGCGGGGCGACAGGCGTTCGCCGACAACGCCAAGGCCTACCCATTGCAAGGACGCTCGAGCGCGATATTCTCGGCACGCAAACACGAATAAGAAACGCGAAGCACCCATGGTCATCGAGACATTACGTAGCTCGGCGGCCATTCTGCGCCAGACCTGCAAGGACATCGGCAGGAAGGATCTCTCGCTCGTTGCCGCCGGCGTGACCTACTATCTGCTTGTGGCACTGTTCCCTGCTTTGGCGGCGCTGATTGCAAATGTAACATGATCGGCCGCGGCGGAAACCAAGTGGAAATCCCGGCCGATTTCAATGCGAACAGCAAAGCCGATCGCCGTCCGGGACGCCTTTGGGGCGGCGCGTAGGCACACTGGAGCATCCATGACGTTCCCGAGTCCAATTCCGCCCCGCGGCACTTTGGAGGACTACGGTCTCGCACTTCGGAAGGCGGCGAATGAGGCGGCCGTTCGGGTGCCGCCCCCGGCGTGTGCGCACGCGTCTCCCTCCCGCAGCGTACCGTTGGCCAGAAGGAATTTGCGGCCCTGCTGGTACTGCTGGTATTCCTGGTACTGCCGGCTCCAGGTTGGCCCTGAGGCTCCTGGATGCGGGTGGCATGTTGTCGACCATCAGGTTACAGGGGGAATGCAGGGTTTGCGCCCATGATCCCCATTGACCGGCGGGATAGTCACCATGAGGGCCATCGTGATATTTGAGGAGGACGACCTCATGTACGGTCTGCTGCGGGAGTGGCTGGCTCGCGCCGGCTATAGCGTGCGGGGTCCGTCCAGCCGTTTCGAACCGAGCACCCGCTTCGATCTGGTGATCGTCAGCATCAAGGCGCCGAAGGTCGAAGGTGAGGCGCGAATACAGGCCCTGCAGCGAGAGCACCCGGGAGTCCCGATCATCGCCCTCACGTGCCGTGCCCGATCCGGTTTGTCGTGCGAGGGCGAGACGGCGCGGGCACTCGGGGTGCACTGGGTGATGGCCAAGCCCTTGACCAGACACGCCCTTCTCGCGGCCGTCGAGGCCCTCATCGGTTCGGCGTCGCCTTAGCTTTGCTAAGAGCCTTGGTCCATTGGGAGACGTGCTATGCTTTTAAAGCAGTCAGTGGCAGCGAGCGCGGCGATCATGCCGGAGCCCATTCAGCCCCATATCCTCATCGTCGATGATGACTCGGGAATCCGAAGCTTGCTGAAGGACTATCTGACGGAGAATGGGTTGCGTGCCAGTACCGCCGAGACCGGTGCTGCGATGTTCACGGTCCTTGCCGAGTCGGCGATCGATCTGGTCGTGCTCGATCTGCGTTTGGCAGGCGAGGACGGAATGACCATAGCGCGGACCCTGCGCACAAGCTCGGCAATTCCCATCATCATGCTGACGGGCGTTCGCGACGAGGCCGACCGCGTCATGGGCCTCGAGCTCGGGGCCGATGACTACCTTGTGAAGCCTTTCAGCCCGCGGGAGCTGCTCGCCCGAATCCGCACGGTGATGCGGCGAGCCAGGGCGGCGGCGACGGCGGAGGCCCGCGAAGGGCAGATCCGCGCCTTTCGCTTCGGAGACTTCGAGCTCAACCTGCGCACGCGGCGGCTCGCGCGCAAGGATAGCGATGGAATCCCGCTGACGAACGGCGAGTTCAATCTGCTCGCTGCGCTCTTAGCCTCTCCCCGGCGCGTGCTCACGCGGGATCAGTTGATCGAGGCGAGCCGGGTATACGACAACGAAGTCTACGACCGTGCGATCGACGTGCAGATTCTGCGACTGCGTCGCAAGATCGAGCCCGATTACTCGCAGCCGCGGTACATCCTAACGGAACGCGGCGTCGGCTACTCGTTCAATGCTGCCGTAGAAACGATTTACTGACCTCCAGCAAGGAAGCTACGCCTCCACCGTCCTCCGCCTCGGCCCTGTTTCGTCTGTAACAGGAGCCGTCCGATTCGAAACGCGGCAGTCACCGGCAATTGACACCGTTCAATCGTCGCCGATCGTCGGCGCTCGACATCAGCTGAGGAGCGTGTGATGAAAGTAGGTTTCATAGGTCTTGGGCGGATGGGCAGCGGCATGGCGCGCAACCTGCTCAAGGCGGGTCACGACGTTACGGTATACAACCGAACCCCGGAGCGATCCCAGGCTCTCTCGGCCGATGGCGCCAAGGTTGCCGCGACCGTGGCGGAGGCTTGCAGGGTCGAAGCGCTGATAACGATGCTGGCGAATGACGCTGCGGTAGAAGACGTGGTGTTGGGCCCGCACGGCATCGTGAGCCATCTGCAGCCCGGCGCGCTTCACATCTCCTCGAGCACGATCAGCGTGGCTCTCGCCCGCCGACTGGCCGAGGCGCACCGCGCGAACGGACAGAGTTTTGTTTCCGCGCCGGTATTCGGACGCCCGGAGGCCGCGGCCGCTGCCCGGCTCTACATCCTCGTGGCCGGGGATCCTGCGGCGCGAGAGGCGGCCATGCCGCTGCTGAATGTCCTCGGACAGCGCACATTCGTCGTCTCCGAGAAGCCGGAGGCTGCCAACCTGGGCAAGCTGAGCGGCAACTTCCTCTCCGCCTCAGTGATCGAGTCACTGGGAGAGGCGCTGGCTCTGGTCTCCCGCGGAGGGCTGGACTCGGCGGCCTACCTCGATTTTCTGACCTCGACGATGTTTGGCGCCCCCGTGTACCGGACCTACGGCCCGCTGATTGCGCAGCGGCGCTTCGAGCCCGCCGCGTTCGCCGCGGAGCTCGGGGCGAAGGACATTCGACTGCTGCTCGGTGCGGCGCAGGATCTGCGCGTGCCGATGCCGCTCGCCAGCCTGCTGAACGATCGGTTTCTCAGGCTCCTCGCCTCAGGGGGTGAGCAGCTCGACTGGTCGGCGATCGGCGACCTGGCCGCGCGCGATGCCGGCGGTCAGGCCGCGGCCTTGCCAACTCCCCCGACTTATTCGGTCTGACGAGCGTCTGCGCACGAGGTGAATAAATATGGAACAGATTTCAATTGGCAACAGCGGCCTCACGACATCGCGTGTTGGGCTGGGTACCTGGGCCATCGGCGGGTGGATGTGGGGCGGAACGGACGAGGCGCGGTCGATAGCCACCATTCGGGCTGCAGTGGAGCAGGGAATTACGCTCATCGATACTGCGCCCGTATATGGTTTCGGGCGGTCGGAGGAGATCGTCGGGAAGGCGCTGGCAGGCGGGTTGCGCGACAGCGTGACGATAGCCACCAAGGTGGGGGTGGCCTGGCGAGACGGCGAACCGTATCGGGACGGCCGCAGGCAGCGAATTGCCCGGGAAATCGAGGATTCCCTGCGCCGCCTGCGCACCGACGTGATCGATCTTTACCAGGTGCACTGGCCCGATCTGCAAACGCCTCTGGAGGAGACGGCCCGCGCTCTCGAGGATCTGCTGCGGCAAGGGAAGATCCGGGCGATCGGGGTCAGCAATTTCTCACCGCGACAGATGGAGAGTTTTCGAGCTGTCGCGACGCTTGCCGCCGTCCAGCCTCCCTATAACCTGTTCGAGCGCGAGATCGAGGCGGACGTATTGCCATATGCAGCCACGAGCGGCCTCACCGTCCTGAGCTATGGCGCCCTCTGCCGCGGCCTGTTGAGTGGGAGGATGAAGGCTGACACGACCTTTGATGAGGGCGATCTGCGACGAGTGGATCCGAAGTTCCAGGGCACGCGCTTTCGCCATTATGTCGCCGCGGTGGGGCAGCTCGCCACGCTCGCTCGGGGGCGTTTCGACCGTTCGGTGCTCGCTCTGGCCGTACGCTGGGTGCTCGATCAGGGGCCCACGATCGCGCTTTGGGGAGCGAGAAGCCCGGAGCAGTTGCGCGCCATCCGAGAAATCGAGGGGTGGCGGATCGACGATGCCAGCAAGCGGGAGATCGACTCCATTCTGCAGCGCTACATCCTCGATCCAGTGTCGCCGACGTTCATGGCGCCACCGGAAGTGCGTCCTCGGCAGCAAGAGCTGGCGGTGGGTTGAGCGGGACGACAGCAGGTCATGGGGCGGGATGGGGCAGTTTGGGCCCCATCCTGCTATTTGACCTGGCCGATCACTCGGGTTACGGCCGAAACTTCAACCGCAGGCGTTGAAATCGTGCAGAAGGCGACCTCACTGACAATTCTCTGCGTAGTCATCCAATACCAGAGGAACGCTGTCATGAAACTCTATCGTCTTTTCGCATTTGCCACCGCGGTCGCGATTGTGTTGCTCCTCGCGAGTGCGCCCGGCTTGATGCTCCGTGCGGAGGCGAGGCACCGCCAGGTCGCGGTTACTCAACAGCACATCGCGGTCGATGAAGGGACCAGCGAGGTCTCTGGCAACAGCACCGGCGGCGCGCGTCCACAGCGCGGAGGCAGCCGATAAAACGCACGATTTCGCGCTGTCCAGGCGGGTTACGGCTCCGGCCTCGCAACGGCGGTGACGATCGCGGAACTCACCGGGAGCCGGACCTGAAAGGGCGCTCCCGGCGCGGCTCGAAGCTTCAAACGCTCGTCCCTCGCCGTCTCATGCGACCCGAGCGAAAGAGCTCGCCGGAACCCGACCGGTGACGGCGCCGTCCGCGGTCCCGCTGCGGAGACTCCGGGAAATATCCGTGTAAGGGCGTTCCCGGACAGCGTCTCCCACGGAACGCGTAACTGCCAGAATAGTGCGCTCTATCGCCCGAACCAGTAGGCGCTGACGTCGCGTCAACCGGTCAACCTGAGCGCTTCGCGCCTCACCCGTCCGGCACCAGCTGCTGAAGTGCTCGCAGTTGTTCAGCAACACGTCGTAGGAGCGTTCTCCGAGCCGGGAGCGCGCGCGTCTTACGATATCCTTCCTGCTGGTGAATTGGTCTGGTGTACTGTCAACGTACACGGGCCGGCCGGCGGCGAAATCCGGGAGTGAAATCTCCTCTACGAGTCCCTGAGGATACTGCAGTCGGCCCGCATAATGAACTACCCGCCCGCAGCCGACGTAAATGCCGAAATGAACGTAGCCGCGGCGTCTTGCAACGAGCTGCGTCCCGGGCACGAGAGCTCGAGGGTCGGCGAGGTGCTTCATGGCGCATCTCCAGGCGGAAGTCTTCTTGATCAAAGATGCCGGTGGAGTCTCGCGGGCGAATTTCGGCACGCAATCGCGGTGTTGCAGGTGTAACTGCGGTGACTCGGGGCGAGGCACGGCCCGGTCTTTTGGCGTCTCTGTTTCAAGCGTAACGACGCCTGAAATCCGCAATCGCAGAGAGGCGACGAAGCTCCATGGCACGTGCCCTGAGAAAGGTTCCGCACGGCAGAGCGAAGCGGAGGTATTGTGAGCGGATTGTCCGGCGTCGCGTGCACCGCGGCATTGATGTACACCATGGCGTTGACCGGTTCCCGGGTGTGGCCCGGGTGGTTGACGCTCGCGGCTGTGGCTTCGGATACGGCCACGAGTCCGGCTGCAGCCGGTACGGCGGCTGACGGGGCGATGCCTGCCCGCGGCAAGGCCTTGTTCCGGGCTGACTGCGCCGCCTGTCATCAGGAGAGCGGCCAGGGGATCCCGGGCGCTTTCCCGGCGCTCAAGGGAAATCGAGCCGTCAACAAACCCGATCCCACGCACCATATCCAGGCGGTGCTCTTCGGGGAGCAGGGAATGCGTGTCGGCGGCGTTCGCTATTTGACACCGATGCCGTCGTTTGGAACGCGGTTGAGCGATCGCGACGTGGCGGCAATTGTCAATTTCGAGCGCGCCGCCTGGGGTAATCACGGGCGGCCGGTCAGCGTGTCGGAGGTTGCCGGCGTACGGGCGACCGCGGCGCAAGTCACGCCGGACCTTCATCCTCGGCTGTCAGGTGAAGGGGAAACCAGAGGGCCATTGCGAGTTAGTAAACAGTCATTCACGTCCAAATGAGCTGACATCCGCTGTCAGAAGGAGCATGAGAGATGAAATACAGGAAACTTGGGAAAACCGGACTCATCGTGAGCGAAGTGGCGCTTGGCACGATGCAGTTCGGCGGTAAGATGAACATGGGCAACCTCGGTCAGGAGGACACAACGCGACTGGTGAAGCTGGCCCTGGACAGGGGCATCAACTTCATCGATACCGCGGACGTGTACAGCCTTGGAGAGAGCGAGACTCTGGTGGGCAATGCCTTGAAAGGCGTGAGGGCGGAGATCGTTCTGGCCACCAAAGTCAGGCTCCCCATGAGCGCAAACCTCAATCGGAGCGGCGCGACTCGCGTCAACATCATGCGCGAAGTGGAGGGCAGTCTAAAACGGCTGCAGACCGATTACATCGATCTTTACCAGGTGCACGGCTGGGACAGCAACACGCCACTCGAGGAGACACTGCGAACGCTCGACGATGTCGTGCGCCAGGGAAAGGTCCGGTATATCGGCCTCTCCAACTTCATGTCGTGGCAGGCGGCGACCGCGGTCATGCTGCAGCAGCGCCTCAAGCTGGAACAATTCGTCACGGCGCAGATGTATTACAGCCTGGTCGGCCGAGGTCTGGAACACGAGTTCCAGTCGTTCGCCGAGTACCACAACATCGGTATCCTGGTGTGGAGTCCGCTTGCCGGGGGCTTTCTCACGGGTAAGTACGGCCGCGCCAATCCTGCTCCGGCCGGCACGCGATTTGCGGAGGCCGGCCAGTTCGTGCCCTTCGAGAAGGAGATGGGCTACCGCGTCGTGGATGCCCTGAAGGAGGTGGCCGCTCGGCACGACGCAAGTCCAGCCCGGGTGGCGCTGTCGTGGGTGCTGGGCCGGTCGGCCGTCAGCAGCGTGATCGTTGCCGCCCGGAAGTCCGAGCAACTGGAAGATAACATCCGGGCGGTGGACCTGCGGCTCTCGCAGGAAGACATCCGTCTCCTGGATGGGGTCTCGGATCCCGGAATTCCGTATCCGAAGTGGATGGTCCTTCAGCTGGACACCGCGGAAGATCCGCGCTCGAAGGCGCTGTATCCTGAGCGCTACGCAGATGGAGGTCCCTGGAAGGATCTCCGCCAGTCCCGGTGGTCCAGCTGAGGGCGCAGTGCTTCTGCTCACCGACGTTAAAGGAGACAGCATGACTAAGACCGCACTCATCACCGGGGCCACATCCGGCATCGGCGAAGCCGCGGTTCGCGCCTTCGTGGCGGCTGGCTGGCGCGTCATTGCGACCGGCCGGCGCCGCGACCGGCTCGAGGCTCTGGTTGCTTCCTTCGGCAGGGATTGGGTGTATCCCGCCGCGTTCGATGTGCGCGACGACGGGGCTCGCGATGCGTCCCTGGCATCGGTGCCGGCGGTTTTTCGCGACTTAGACCTGCTGATCAACAACGCCGGCCTGGCGCTTGGCACCAATCCGGCCCAGCAGGCCGACCTCGCTCAGTGGAAGACCATGATCGAGACCAACGTGACGGCGCTCGCTTCGCTCACGCACAAGTTGCTGCCCGGACTGATTGCCCGGCAGGGCGCAATCATCAACCTCTCGTCGGTTGCCGCGACTTATCCGTATGCCGGAAGCAACGTCTACGGCGGCACCAAGGCGTTCGTGGAGCAGTTCTCGCTCGGATTGCGTTGTGATCTGCATGGCACCGGTGTACGCGTGACATCCATCGAGCCGGGAATGGTCGAGACCGAATTCACCGTGGTACGTACCGGAGGAGACGAGAAGGCGTCCGCGGCGCTGTATCGCGGTGCGGCGCCACTCACAAGTGATGACATCGCGGCGACCATGCTCTGGGTTGCCGAGCTGCCGTCGCACATCAACATCAACCGGCTGGAGGTGATGCCCGTGAGCCAGTCGTTCGCCGGCTTCCGGGTGGCACGCGCGGGTTAGAAAGACGGGTTTATGCTGCTGGCACGGAGTGCGCGCGCGAGCGCTTCGGCGATGTTGCGTCGGACCAGCGGTTTGCCGAGCACGGCAATGACTCCCGCAGACTGCGCGCGCTCGCGCAGCGGCATATCGCTGTAGCCGCTCATGATCATAACTGGAATTTCCGGTCGCAAGTGATTGATCTCGCGCGCCAGCTCGGTCCCCGTGAGCTCGGGCATCGTCTCGTCGGTCAGCACGAGGTCGAAGCGCTTCGGTTCCGCGCGAAATGCCTGTAACGCGAGGATGCCGGAATCAAACGCCACCGCCCGGTAGCCCAGTTCGGCAAGCGTCTCTTCCGCGAGCGCGACCAGCGCAGGCTCGTCATCCACGATCATCACTGTCTCGCCGCGGCCGCGCGGCGGCTCGCCCGCGGGCTCGACCGCAAGGCTGTGCATTTCGTCGAGGGCCGGCAGCCAGGTCGTGAAAGTGGTGCCTATGCCCATTTGCGTCGTCACATCGATCGCGCCGCCGAAATCGGCGACGATGCCGTGCACCAGCGCGAGGCCAAGGCCGGTACCGTCGCCGACCCGTTTTGTCGTGAAAAACGGCTCGAACATGCGATCGAGCACCGCCGGCGGGATGCCGCCTCCGGTGTCACCGACGGTGAGGCGTACATAGCTGCCGGCGCCAAGCGTGCCGTGCGAAAGGAGGCGACGCTCGCCGAGCACCGCGCGCTCGACGGCGACTGCGAGCACGCCGCCACCGCTGCCCATTGCCTGCACCGCATTCGTGCAAAGATTCATGACGACCTGGTGGAGCTGGGTCGCATCACCGAGCACCGTCGTCTCGGCCGCATCGAGCCGGCGCTCGAGACGCACGTTCAGGGGCAGTGACGGCGTCAGTAGCTCGAGGGTTTCCTCGACGACCGACTGCACCTGCAGAGGCAAACGCTCGTTGACTCCGCTGCGGCTGAAAGCGAGGATGCGGTCGACGAGTCCCTTGCCGCGCGTACCTGCGAGCATGACCTGATCGATGTAGCGGCGCAGGGCATTTCCTTCGGCCAGGTTGTCTTGGACGAGCTCGCCGTAACCGAGAATCGCGCCCAGGATGTTGTTGAAGTCGTGCGCGATGCCGCCGGCCAGGCGCCCGATCGCCTCCATTTTGGCCGCCTGCTGCCGCTGCCGCTGCATCTTCTCGCGCTCGCGCTCCTGCATTCGCTGCGCTTCCTCCACGCGCTTGCGCTGGGTAATGTCCATCACCGCGCCGACGAACTCGAGTCGCCCTGATTCGTCCACCAAAGCACGAGCCACTGACTGGAGATGCTTGACGGAGCCGTCCTGCAGCAACAGGCGATACTCGAACTGAAAATCCTTCCTCTGACTGCGCGCATCCGCGAGCACGCGCGCGAAAAGCTCTCTGTCTTCCGGATGCGTCTGTCGAATCATCAGCGCGATGTCGGGTGAAGTCGTCCCCTCGATCTCGTGAATCCGAAAGCTCTCGGCCGACCAGTAGATTTCGTCGGTGTCGGGCGTCCAGCTGAAAGTGCCCGTGTGACTCAAGGTCTGCGCTTCAGCCAGGTAGGCTTCGCTGCGCCGCAGGGCCTCTTCTGCCCGGCGCCGGTCGCTGTTCTCCTGCTGCAGGTCCGTGTAGAGGTAAGCGTTCTCGAGGGAGATCGCGGCCTGGGAGGCAATGAGCTTCAGCACCGCGCTGCGGGCGGGCGTGAACACGTGCGGGATCAGGCTATTCTCCAGATAGAGCACTCCGATCAGTGTGGCCTGCTTGAGCAGCGGCAGGCATAGGGCGGAACGGGGGCGATTGCGGTGAATGTACTCGTCGGCGGAAAACGGGTTCTGTGCCGAGGCGTCGTCCAGGATCACGCTCTCTTGCGTCCGCATGACGTAGTGGAGGACGGACTGGGGCAGCTCCGTAGGCGAAACGCTCGCTCGTCGGAGGTGGACCTCGATGGTCTCGGGGCTGGTAATCGCTTCCGCCTCGAGCCGCGGCGTGCCGCCGTGCAGAAGGATCAGGAGCCCGCGCTGTGCGCCTGCGTGCTCGAGTGCGGTTCGCAGCAAGATATCGATCAGTTTCTCCAGAACGATCTCGCCCGAAACGGCCTGCGATACCTTGATGACCGTCGCGAGGTCGAGGTTCTCGAGGGACGTGCCGATCGTCGTCATCGAGGGAGGCGCCGACGCTACGATCGACAGGCGCGGGTGGGCCTCATCCATGTGGCGCACCTTGCCGTCGGCCCCCCAACGCAGGTAGCAGTGCCGGGCGTTGCGCAGATAGGCCTGGGCGATCGTCTCGAGGCCACGTGCGGCGTAGAAGCTTGCGGCAAGCTCGCCGGCGATGCCTTCGTTCTGAACGAAGCCGTTCTCACGCGCCAGCCCGATCGCCTCCTCGTAGGAACGCTCGGCGTCGAGGTCCCGTCCTTGCAGGCGGGCAATCTCGGCGCGGACCAGCGCCGTGCGGTTTCCGAAGTTCTCGGGACAGTGATGCGCCCAGATCTCGAGCTGCCGATGATGCGCGGCCAGCGCTTCGAGGTGCGCAGCACGCTCATCGCCCGAGGTCGCGTGGCACTGCGCCGCGCGCGCAAGCGCGCCGAAGAAGCGATACTCCGCGACCTCAAAAAATGACGGCGACGTCCACAGCAGCTGAGATGCGTGGGTTTCTGCGTCGATTGCGGACGCATAGTCGCCGGCATAAAACCGCGCCTGCAGTTTGCGGATCCAATACCAACACGAGGCAAGCGCGAGACGTGGATCGGCCTCGAAGTGCTGTTCGAAGCGCTCCTCGTCGAACTGGGCGTCGTTGAAGGAGTTGAACGCCGGCGTCTGGCCCCGGAGCGTCATGATCAGCCGCAACTGGGCGGTGATGATATCGATGACGAGACCGAACCGTATCTTACGAGCGAACGCGAGCCCGGCGTCGGCTTCACGGTGGATGTCCGGTAAGGGGTCGCCGGAGGCGAGAAGGTTTGTGATCAGATTATTACAGCTGTAAGCGGCAAAGGTGAGATCGCCCAGCTCGTTGGCGGTGGTGAAGGCTCGCCGCACCAACGGCCGCCCCGTGCGCACGTGCTTCGTCCACGGATTGACGAGGTTGCCAAAGGACATGTAGACACGGGCCTTGAAGCGATCCAGGTCGCGCCGCTCCGCCAGCTCGAATCCGAGGCTGCCGAAGCGGAATCCCATTGGATAGTCGTCGAAGTGCGGGCCGAGGATCATGCCGAGCCAGACATAGGCGAAACACGATGCGCCGCTGTTTCCATGCTCGAGACTGATGTTCGCCATGCGGCAAAGCACCAGGCACAGCAGGTTGTCGTCCGTAAAGAGAGCAGGGGTCACGACCTGGGCGAGGACATCGAGGGTGGCGGACCATTCCAGGTCCGTCATCATCGGCAGGTCCACCAGCTCGTCGACAGATCTACTGCCAATTTGCCGCCAGATCTGCTCGTATTCCGTCCGGACCTCTGGTTTTGCCGGATGTGGCGACCACCGCACACCGATGCGACGCAGATACTCGAGGCACAGCTCGACACCGCGATCACTGCGATCCAGGGTGGTGTACAGCTCCAGGCGCAGGCATGCGACCGCGGCACTGTCGATGAGGGTTGCGCTACGGTTCGCAAGCTCGGCGAGGCGCTGTTCCGCGGCCGGCAATTGACTGCTCAGAAATTCGCACGCCGCGCGGTGGAACTCCAGTGCAAACATGAGCTGATAGCGGTGTGCCCAGGTGCTCTCCGTCAGCAGCCCGCGGCCGGCGCGAAAATAAGTCAGCGCCGAGGCATATGCCGTGGAAGTTTGGGCACGCTGGCCCGCGATGAGGTTGAGCTCGGCGACTCGTTCCCGCTCTTCTACGGACGTAATCAAGCCGGCGCCGCGGTTGAGCTGGTTCACGATCTCAAAGATGCGGTTGTGAAGGTTTGCCGCGGGTGTCTGACCTGCAAGCAGCCTGCCGATCCGAAGGTGAAGTGCCGGACGCTCGCTTTCGGGGATGAGTCCATAGGCCGCTTCCTGGACGCGATCGTGGAGAAACGCGTAGGCGGCGTCGCGGCGCAGGATGAGCCCCGCGCGGACCGCATCCCAGAGTGCCGCGTGAATCTCCTCTTCCGGCAGCTCGTGAACCAACGTCAGAGTGGCGAGCTCGGCGATGTTACCGAGACAGGAAAGTTGCTTGAGTCCTGATTGCGTCGCTTCCGAAAGCCGCGTCATCTTCCTGACCATGAGATCCACCACGTTGTCCGTGTAACCCTTGGCGCGGATGTGCTCCAGGTCCCACGTCCAGGCGGCCGCCTCCGCTTCGAAAGCAAGCAGCCCTTCCTCGGCCAGCGCGGTGAGGAATTGGATCGCGAAGAACGGATTACCCTGTGTCCTTTCGTATACGAGCTGTGCAAGAGGGTCGGCATGCGCGCGCTCACAATGTAGCGTGTCGGCGACGAACTGCGTGACGTCGGCCACTGACAGGGGCGCGAGAGCGATCTCGCGCACCATGGCCCCGGTTCCCCGGACGGCATCCAGGGTCTTCGTCAAGGGGTGTGAGGCGCTGACTTCATTATCGCGAAACGCACCGATGAGAAGGAGGTGACGGACGTCAGGATGCGTGATGAGGTGCTCGAGTAATTTGAGAGTGGCCGCATCCAGCCATTGGAGATCATCGAGAAAGATGGCGAGCGGATGCTGCTGGCGGGCGAACACCCCCAAAAAGGACCGAAACACCATGTGAAAGCGGCTTTCGGCTTCCGTTGTGGGGAGCTCCGCAACCGGTGGCTGCTTGCCGATGACAAACTCGAGTTCCGGGATGAGGCTCACGATGAGCTGGCCATTCGGACCAACGGCCTCGCGTATCGCGTCTCGCCAGCTCCCGACCTCCGCCTCACTCTCGGTCAGGATCTGGCGGACGTGGGTACGGAAGGCCTGGGCAAGCGTGGCGTACGGGATATCGCGGTTGTACTGGTCGAATTTCCCGCTCAGGAAGAGCCCGCGCGGCAGGACGATTGCCTTGTGCAGCTCATGCACGACCGCGGACTTGCCGATCCCGGAATAGCCGGAGACGAGAAGCAGAACCGGCGCGCCGGAGGCGACCACATGGGCGAATGCCGCGAGCAGGGCTTCGCGTTCTCGATCACGCCCATAGAGTTTCTCCGGCATCAGAAGCCTGTCCGAGGTGTCGCGCGTACCGAGAGTGAACGCGCCGATGCATCTCAGAGCTTCCCATTCGCTGAGGCCGATGGATCTCAGAGCTTCCCACTCGCCGAAACACCGCTTGAGATCGGCTTCCACACCGGCCGCGGTTTGATAGCGTTCTTCGGGGGTCTTGGCGAGGAGCTTCAGGATGATTGCAGAGACAGGGCCGGGGATGTCCTTCAATCGCTCGTCGGGGTGCACCGGTTGTCTTGCGATGTGGCAGTGAACCCACTCCATGGGGCCGGAGGCGGTGAACGGCAGGCTGCCGGTCAGCATCTGATAGAGCGTGACGCCAAGTGAATACAGGTCGCTGCGGGAATCGATGGAACGATTCATTCGGCCCGTCTGTTCGGGCGACATGTAGGCGAGGGTACCGGCGATGATCTCGGGAGGCTCAGGGGACTGCCGCTCGCGTGGGAGGCGAGAAGCAATGCCAAATCCGGTCAGCCACACCTGCCCGGTCGATGTGTTCATGAGCACGTTGGCGGGCTTGATGTCTTTGTGGATGAGACCGCGCTGGTGGACGCGGCCGAGCGCGCTCGATAATCCGATGGCAAGACGCAGGAATTGAAGCAGCTCCATCGGCCTGCCGACCACTCGCTCCAGTGGCTCGCCGCCGGGGTCCTGGAGGACGAGTACAGTACGTCCCTGCTGCGCCGACAGGGCGAGGGGTCTCACTGCCCAAGCGGGATCCAGCTCGGCTCGCATCGAGTATTCGTTTTCCATTCGCCGAAGACTATGTGGAGCGGCGTGCTCCAGTACCGGTGCGAGCACCAGCGTCGATTGCAGGATCTCGTTGGTCGAGCTTCGGGACCGCTCGCGGTACAGGACGAAGTCACCGTTCTGGTGCAGGATCTCTTGCCTGCCGTCGCCAAGCCCCTGCATAGTCGCCTGCCGCTTCGAGACCACGTGGTGCCCCCAGGCCCTCGCGGGCCCGATCACATGCCCGGCGGCTCGACCATGCGATCCGGAACAGCCGCTGTCATGGGTCGAATCATGACGGGAATGGATTTCGCCGACGGTGTCTTGCTCCTGGCGTCATGGTGACTCAGCGGCAGCAGATCGTTGGTCTCGGGATAGTATGCAGCGGCCGAGCCGCGGGGAATGTTGTACGGTTTGACCTTGAAGCCGTCGACCACGCGACGACGGTCGGTATCCGCGAGGGACTCGATCTCTACGAGCGCCTCGGCCTCGATGTGCCGATCAGCCATGTCGTCCGCGTTCATGAAGACCACCTTCCGGCCGCCGAACACGCCGCGGTAGCGATCGTTGAGACTGTAGATCGTCGTGTTGTATTGGTCGTGACTGCGAATCGTCGTAAGTCGCATTGCCCGTCCGTCCGCCACGTCGGGGTCCTCGGCAAGACCCGGGTAGACCATGAAGTTGGCGCGCTTCGAGGCAGTGTTCCAGGTGAGCTCACGCGGGCCGTTGTACAGATGAAAGCCGCCGGGTTGGCGGATTTTTGCGTTGAACTGCGCAAAGAGCGCCGGAAAGACGGCTTCGATCTTGTCGCGAATCCTGTCATAGTCGGCCTCGAAGCCGTCCCAGTCGATGCCGCTGTCCGGCAGCGTGGCCCGTGCCATCCCGCAGACGATCGCGACCTCCGACTTGAGGTATGCGCTCGGCGGCGTCACGAGTCCCCCGGATGCGTGCACCATCGACATGCTGTCCTCGACGGTCACGCTCTGCAGGCCGCCCACCTGCTCGTCTATATCGCTGCGCGCGAGGCAAGGCAGGATCAGCGCTTCCCGGCCGTGTATGAGATGACCCCGATTGAGCTTGGTATTGATCCCCACGGTCAGCTCCAGCCTGCGGATGGCCGCCTGTGCGATCTCGGTATCCGGGACGGCGGCCGCGAAATTGCCGCCGAGGCCGATGAATACCTTGGCGCGTCCAGCGATCATCGCCTGTAATGCATCCACCACGGCATGGCCGTGACGCGCCGGCGGCCGGAAGCCGAATACCTTCTCGATCTGCGCCAGGAGCGTCGCGCTCGGCTTCTCGTCGATGCCGACCGTGCGATCGCCCTGGACGTTCGAGTGGCCGCGAACGGGGCAGATGCCTGCCCCGGGGCGGCCGAAGTTTCCGCGCAGCAGCAGCAGGTTGGCGACCTGCTGGACGATACCCGTCCCATGGCGGTGCTGGGTGAATCCCATGCCGTAGACGAAAATCGCCGATTTGGCCTGAACATAGATGCGCGCCAAGCGCTCGATCTGCTCGCGGGGTACACCCGATACGCGAATGATGTCGCTCCAGGACGTTGCGCGAACATCGTCCGTGAGCCCCTGGAGCCCGAGCGTGTGACGCTCGATGAACGGCATATCGAGAACGGGTGCTCCTCCGGAGGCGAGCGCGGCTTCGTGCTGCTCGAGTATCAGCTTCATCATTCCCTTGAGCAACGCTACATCACCGCCGACCTTGACCTGACAGTACTCGTGCGCGATCGGTGTCGAGCTCAGAGTCAACATGTCGACAGGATCCTGAGGCGCGGTGAAGCGCTCGAGCGCGCGCTCGCGCAAGGGATTGATGGCGACGATGGGCACGCCGCGGCGAGCCGCGTTCCGTAGCGAAGTCATCATGCGCGGACTGTTCGTGCCGGGATTCTGTCCGGCGACGAAGATCGCATCGGTCGCATCGAAGTCCTCGAGGACCACCGTGCCTTTGCCGATACCAATGCTCTCGGGCAGGCCGACGCTGGTCGCCTCGTGGCACATGTTGGAGCAATCGGGGAAGTTGTTGGTGCCGAAGCGTCGCGCGAATATCTGATACAGGAACGCCGCTTCGTTCGAGGTACGGCCGGACGTATAGAACTCCGCTTCATCCGGGCTCGCGAGGTGGTTGAGGCAGCGGGCGACGGTGGCAAATGCGTCCTCCCAGGACACGGGCACGTAGTGGTCGCTCGACGCCTCGTAGCGCATCGGCTCGGTGAGGCGGCCTTGCTCCTCCAGCCAGTAGTCGCTGTGTGTTGCGAGCTCGCTCACGGAATGCGCGGCAAAGAACTCACGCGTGACACGTCGTTTCGTGAGCTCGAAGGCCACCGCCTTGGCGCCGTTCTCGCAGAACTCGAAGGAGCTCGTGTGCTTCGGATCGGGCCACGCGCAACCCGGGCAGTCGAAGCCGCCCGGCTGATTCATCGCGAGGAGCGCCTTGGAGCCCTTGACGACGATGCTCTGCTCGCGAAGCGCATGGGCGGTGGCCTGGAGCGACCCCCAACCGCCCGCAGGGCTGTCGTAGGGCTCGAAGAGGGCTCCCGAAGCGGATTCCGCGACGTTCACCTCGGGGTTTTCGGCAGGCGGCTCTGCAGGGTCTGGCATCGCGGCGACTCCTCTGACCGGCTGCATTGTATAAGCATTTGTCACGGAAGCCGAGTGAGCAGTCGCTCGAGGTCATACCGCTATCAACAGGAAGCGGGAGGGGGAGCCCAACCGCTGCGCAGTTGCCGGGGAAGTCGGCCAGCCGCCGTCGCGCTCATGGCTACGGTCGCCGGGCCGCGGCCTGCGGGCCGCCTGCCTCGGGCGGAAATTGCATTTGTAACAGGCACCGGGCCCGACGAAACCGTCGAGTAATGGCGCCCGCGCCCAATGACACCACGGCGATTACCGCCGGAGGTTCACGGGAGAATTTCCATGGTCACCCTCGAAGATGCCCGCAAGATCATTGCTGCGGCGGAGAGAAAGGCGAAGGACCTGCGCCAGCCGATGAACATTGCCGTGGCCGACGGCGGCGGCAATCTCGTCGCGCATGTGCGCATGGACGGAGCGTGGATCGGCAGCATCGATATCGCCATCAACAAGGCGTACACCTCCCGGGCGTTCGACATCAGTACGCGGGACCTTGCCGAAGCCTCCCAATCGGGCGGGCAGTTCTTCGGCATTCACGTATCCAATGGCGGCCGGGTGATGATTTTCGCCGGAGGCGTGCCGCTGCGGCTTCAAGGCAAGGTGGTCGGTGCCGTCGGCGTAAGCGGCGGTTCGGGGGAGCAGGATCAGGCGGTCGCCGAGGCGGCCGCCGCAGCGTTCGAGTGACGTCATCAGGAGCAACTGGTCATGGCAAGCAATCGCGGTGTCGTTTACGTTGGGCCCGGCAAAGTGGCGGTACAGAGCATCGATTTTCCCAAGCTGGTCGACCCCCGAGGCAGGCGGTGCGATCACGGCGTGATTCTCAAGGTCGTGAGCACGAACATCTGTGGGAGCGATCAGCACATGGTCCGAGGCCGCACGACCGCGCCGCCGGGACTGGTCCTCGGGCATGAGATTACCGGCGAAGTCATCGAAGCCGGACGCGACGTGCAGTTCATCAAAGTAGGGGATCTGGTGTCGGTTCCCTTCAATGTCGCATGCGGGCGCTGCCGGACATGCAAGGAGGGCGCGACAGGCGTGTGCCTCAACGTGAATCCAGCACGTGCCGGCGGCGCATATGGTTACGTGGACATGGGCGGGTGGGTAGGCGGTCAGGCCGAGTACGTGATGGTGCCGTACGCGGATTTCAACCTACTGCCGTTTCCGGATAAGGACCAAGCAATGGAGAAGATCCGGGACCTCACTTGCCTGACCGACATCTTGCCTACGGGCTATCACGGCTGCGTCACCGCGGGTGTCACAACCGGCTCGACCGTGCTCGTCGCCGGCGCCGGCCCGGTCGGGTTGGCGGCGGCCGCCTCGGCTTTGCTGCTCGGTGCGGCGGTCGTATTGATCATGGATTTCAGCAAGGAGCGTCTTGCGCAAGCTCGCTCCTTCGGGTGCGAGACGATCGATCTGACGAAAGGCGGGAGCCTGGCAGATCAGGTCGAGCAGATTCTCGGAGTACGCGAGGTGGATTGCGCGGTCGACTGCGTTGGCTTTGAGGCGAAAGGGCACGGCGGGGAAGAGCAGCCGGCGGTGGTGCTCAACCAGCTGATGGACATCACGCGCGCTGCCGGTGCGATCGGAATTCCGGGCCTGTACGTGACGGAGGACCCGGGAGCAAAGGACTCGGCCGCGCGCCAGGGGAGTCTCAACCTGCGCTTCGGTCTCGGCTGGGCGAAGTCCCACGCCTTCCATACCGGACAGACACCTGTCATGAAATACCATCGTGCTCTGATGATGGCGGTGCTCCACGACCGCATCCACATCGCGAAGGCAGTCAACGCGACGGTCATTTCGCTGGATCAAGCGCCGCAGGGATATGCGGACTTCGATCGGGGCGTAGCGCGGAAGTTCGTGATCGATCCACACGGCCTGTTTGGGGCCCGATAAGTCGATTGGCTTGGGGAGGCGTGAGATGACCACGATGCGAGCAGCTGTAATCCACGAGGCCGGCGGCCGAGCGCCGTTAGGCGGAGCCATGATGCGATTCCTGTTACTGGCCATTGCCTTGCTCGCGGTGAGCTCCGCGGGTGCCCAGACAAAGGTGAGCGGAGGCTACACGAGTGCGCAGGCCTCGCGTGGCGCGACCGTCTACACCCAGTCCTGCATGATGTGCCACGGCGCGACTCTTCAGGGCGGAGCGGGGCCTCCACTCACGGGTAAGCCGTTCAGCCTGGCGTATGGCGGAGGAACGGCTGCTTCGCTGTACGATTTCATCAGCCAGCAGATGCCTCAGGACAAGCCCGGGAGCTTGAGCCAGCGCCAGTATCTCGACGTGACCGCTTATGTTCTGTCGCGGAACGGCATTACCTCGGGCAACACGCCGTTACGGATCCGTTCGCTCGGTCAGGTCAGGCTGACAGACATACGAGCGGTCACCATCCCGGGCAACACCAATGAAATCGTGCGGGCCGCGCCGCCCGTCCGAACCGTTTTCGCAAAGCTCCCGCCGGGGGCGGACGTGGACGTCACCGACTCGATGCTTCGGGGCGCGGCGTCCAATCGTGGCGATTGGTTGCTGCATGGGCGGACCTACGACAATCAGCGATATTCGCCCCTGCAGCAGATTACGACCGCCAATGTGAAGTCGCTGACGCCGGTGGCGTTGCTGCAAACCGGAATGACGGCGAGCTTCGAAACGACGCCGATCGTCGTCAACGGCGTCATGTACCTGACGACGCCCGTGGTCGGCGGGAAGATGATGATCATGGCGGTCAATGCCGCGACCGGGGAGCGGCTCTGGGAGGTCGCCTACAATCTTGGCCCGTTCCAGGTTTGCTGCGGTCCCGTCAACCGCGGCGTCGCGGTCGGTTATGGCAAGGTCTATGTGGTAACGCTCGATGATCACCTGCTGGCGCTCGACGCTGCCGACGGCCGCACCCTGTGGAATTCGACTATCGCTGACTCGCAAAGCGGCTACTCCGAGACGATGGCGCCGCAGATCTACGACGGCATGATCATCGTCGGCAGCGCCGGGGGCGAGTGGGCGTTGCGCGGCTTCGTCGCGGCATATGACGCGAACAGCGGGCGGCAACGCTGGCGCTGGCATGCGACCGATCCGAAGTCCTATTTGGGCGATTCCTGGAAGACTGGCGGCGCCATGCTCTGGAGCACACCCGCAATCGACCCGCAGCTCGGGCTTGTCATCTTCAGTACCGGCAATCCGAACCCCGACCTGGACGGGACGAGACGTCTCGGAGACAACCTCTATAGCGACAGCATGGTCGCACTCGATGTGCGCACCGGCCGCCTCAAGTGGTACTACCAGGAGGTCAAGCACGACGTGTGGGATTACGACGCGGTCAGCAACGTGGTGCTCGTCGATGTGCACAGTGGCGGCGTAACGATTCCGGCAGCCGCCGAGGCGGGCAAGGTAGGCTGGGTATTCATCGTCGATCGCCGGACCGGCAAGCTGATCCGCAGATCCGATCCCTACGTGATGATGTCCAAGAACATGTTCTCCACGCCCACGCGCGCTGGCGTCGACATGCTGCCCGGGGCGAATGGTGGCGCGGAATGGTCACCGCCCGCCTATTCTCCGCAGACGCATTATCTCTACATCCTGGCGATGAACCAGCTGATGCGCTTCACGACGAGGCCCGCACGGACAGCCCCGGGACTCATTCGCCTCGGCAGCGCATTCACCAATGTCGCAAGAGCCGGGATTCAGAACGGTCCGTTCGTCGCGCTCGACGTCGACACGGGCAAGATCGCCTGGCAGTACACGGCGCCGCAGCCGTTGATCGGCGGAGCCCTGGCAACGGCCGGAAACCTCGTTTTCATGGGCGAAGGCAACGGCTGGTTCGATGCCTTCAACGCGCAGACCGGCCAGCGACTCTGGCGCTACAACCTCGGCGCGGGTGTCAACGCCCCGCCCATCACCTATCAGGTGAACGGTGTGCAATATGTCGCCGTTGCTGCAGGTGGAAACTTCCAGATGACGTATCCGTACGGCGATACCGTCGCCATCTTCAGGCTATTTTCCGCGTCGACTGCAGGCGCGAATCCTTGACGCCGGGAAACGTCGTCAAGCGCGGATACGGGGCGCTGCCCAAAGACGCTTGAGGCGGGCGGCGGCGCTCCGCCCGGGCGTGCGTCGTCGGGCGCAGGGAGAGGCTGGGGTATTTCAGCTGTAATCCGCGCGGGGGCGCCCGCAATCAACGACACGTGCACCGCGGCTAATGTCGCATCCAGTCACCAGGCTCACCCTCGCAACATCCAGGAGAACGAATGCTGCGCATAGTCCGAATTGCGCTCAGCCGGCCGTACACGTTCATCGTGATGGCCCTGCTGATCCTGCTGCTGGGATCGCTGGCGGCAATGCGCATGCCCGTGGACATCTTTCCACCCATCAACATCCCGATCATCGGCGTGGCCTTCCAGTACCAGGGGTTGCCACCCGACGATATGGTGGGGCGCATCATCACACCCTTCGAGCGCGCGCTTACCACTACGGTAGACAATATCGAGCACATCGAGGCGAATTCCTACACTACTTTCGGCATCGTCAAGATCTTCTTTCATCCGGGTGCCAACATCGCCACCGCCAATGCGCAGGTCACCGCGATCGCGCAGACCCTGCTCAGGCAGATGCCGGTCGGTACGACGCCGCCGCTGATCCTCAACTACAGCGCTTCGACGGTGCCGATCATTCAGCTTGCGCTGTCCGGTAACGGGCTGACGGAGCAGCGGCTCGCCGATCTGGGGCTCAACTTCGTGCGTCCGCCGCTGGTGACCGTGCAGGGGGCCGGCATTCCCTATCCTTTCGGCGGCAAGACGCCGCAGGTCATGTTCGATCTGGACGACGCGGCGATGCAGGCGCGCGGCCTGACCGGCCAGGATGTCGCCAACGCGCTGGCGGCGCAGAATCTCATCACTCCGGTGGGCACGGAAAAGATCGGTGACGACGAGTATACCGTCAGACTCAACAGTGCCCCATCGAGGATCTCCGACCTCGGTAATCTGCCCATCAAGAGCGTCGGCGGCGCAATGGTCTACATGCACGACGTGGCGCACGTGTACGACGGCAGTGAGGTGCAAACCAACATCGTGCACGTGGACGGCAATCGCTCAGTGCTGCTCAGCGTATTCAAGAATGGCACTACCTCGACCCTGCAGATCGTCAGCGGCATCAAGAAGATGCTGCAGACCATCGAGCCCTCGCTGCCGGCTGCGTTGAACATCAAGCCGATCGCCGATCAGTCGATGTTCGTACGCGCGTCGATCGAGGGCGTGATCAGCGAGGGGGTGATCGCTGCGGCACTGACCAGCCTGATGATCCTGCTGTTCCTCGGCAGCGCGCGCTCGACGCTGATCGTCACTACGTCGATACCGCTGTCGATACTGGGCGCGATCCTCGTGCTCGCCGCGATCGGCGGAACGCTCAACATAATGACGCTCGGGGGCCTGGCGCTCGCCGTGGGCATACTCGTCGATGAGGCCACGGTGACGATCGAGAGCATCAACTATCATCTCGAGCAGGGCAAGGACGTACTGACCGCAATCCTCGACGGCGCCTCGCAGATCGTCGTGCCGGCGTTCGTTTCGCTGCTCGCCATCTGCATCGTGTTCATCCCGATGTTCTTCCTGAGCGGGGTGGCAGGCTACCTGTTCGTACCGATGGCCGAAAGCGTGATATTCGCTCTGGTGTTCTCCTTCCTGCTGTCGGTCACGCTGGTGCCGACGATGGCAAAGTATCTGCTGACGAGGCACGCCATGGCGGCAGCGCAGCCGGCCGATGGCGCGCCGCCGCCGCCGTCCAGGAACCCCCTGGTGCGCTTTCAGCGCGGCTTCGAGGCGCAGTTTGCGCGGTTGCGCGTAAGGTACCGCGAACTCCTGACGCTCGCCATGCAGCACCGCAGACCGTTCATTGGGGGGTTCCTCGCCTTCGTCGCGGTCTCCTTCCTGCTGGTGCCGTTGCTGGGGCGCAATTTCTTCCCGCAGGTGGACGGGGGCCAGATATTGCTGCACGTGCGGGCGCCGGTCGGCATGCGTGTCGAGGAGACCGCTGCCCGCTTCGCCGCGGTCGAGAATACCATCCGCCAGCTGATTCCTCCGTCCGAGGTCGGCACTGTCGTCGACAACATTGGCACCTATCTCTCGTCGATCAATACCATCTACGACAACACCGGCACGATCGGGGAGTCGGACGGAGACATCGAGATCTCGCTCAACCCGGGTCATGCGCCCACGGCCGACTACGTCAGCCTGCTGCGCAAGCAGCTGCCACACCGCTTTCCCGGCATGACCTTCTCGTTCCTGCCGGCCGATATCGTCAGCCAGATACTCAACTTCGGCGCGCCGGCCCCGATCGATGTGCAGGTGCGCGGCAACGATCTGCCGGCCGACTATGCTTACGCCAATCGACTGCTGCCGCAGATCCGCGCCGTCGATGGCGCGGCCGACGCGCGCATCGAGCAGTCGGCCACGCAGCCGACCATCGACGTCGACCTTGACCGCACCCGCGCCCAATATACCGGTGTCACCGCGGCCGATGTGACCGACAGCCTGGTGGTCAACCTCGACAGCTCCAGCCAGGTGGCGCCGACCTACTGGCTCGATCCACGCAACGGCATCAGCTATCCGATTGCGCTGCAGACGCCGCAATATAGGCTGGACACGCTCGCGGCGCTGCGCAATCTGCCGATCAACGCCCCCGGCGCGCCAACTACGGTGCTCGGCGGAATCGCCGACATCAGCCGCAGCCAGAGTGATGCGGTGGTCTCGCAGTACAACATTGTACCGATGGTGGACATCTACGCGACCACTCAGGGGCGCGATCTGGGCGGGGTCTCGAGCGACATCCGGAAAGTCATCGCCCGAAACGACCATTACAGGCCGAAGGGCTCGATCGTCGCCCTGGTCGGGCAGACGGTGACCATGGACAGCGCCTACTCGGGACTGCTGATCGGCCTGCTGGGCGCGATCGTGCTGGTCTACCTGGTGATCGTCGTCAACTTCCAGTCGTGGAGTGATCCGTTCGTCATCATCTCCGCGCTGCCGGCGGCACTGGCCGGAATCGTGTGGATGCTGTTCGTCACGGATACCACGCTGTCGGTGCCGGCGCTCACCGGGGCGATCATGTGCATGGGTGTCGCGACCGCCAATAGCGTGCTGGTGATCAGCTTCGCGCGCGAGCAGCTCGAAGAGCTGGGCGATGCGATGCAAGCGGCAATAGCGGCCGGGTTCGTGCGGCTGCGCCCGGTGTTGATGACGGCGCTCGCGATGATCATCGGGATGCTGCCGATGGCGCTGGGCCTGGGCGATGGCGGCGAAGAGAATGCGCCCCTTGGCCGTGCGGTGGTCGGCGGACTGATTTTCGCCACCATCTCGACACTGTTCTTCGTCCCGGTGATGTTCAGCATCATTCATGGGCGCAACACCGGCAAGCCGGCGCCGCAGAGCGCGCCCGGAGTCAACGATGTCCCAACCTGATCCTCATGGCGGTAATTCGGTGCCGCGGCGCCTGCTTCTGACCGGGGGCGTATTCGTGCTTCTGGCCATCGGCGTCGTTGCCCACGGCGTGGCATCCCGGGCGGCCCAAAATGCCCGCCTTCGGGAGCTGACTACGGCGGAGGCTTTGCCGACCGTCACGGTCGTGACCCCGATGCGGGTGGCGAGCCACGCGACCTTGGAGTTACCGGGGCGCCTGCAGGCCTATATCCGTGCGCCGATCTACGCACGTGTGCCGGGGTATTTGAAGAGCTGGAGCCATGATATCGGCAGCAAGGTGAAGGCAGGTCAAGTGCTCGCGGTGATTGAGACGCCCGACCTGGACCAGCAGCTCAGACAAGCGCGTGCCAACCTGGCGGTGGCCGAGGCCAACGCCAAGCTCGCGCAGATCGGCGCGCAGCGGTGGCAGTCGCTCGCCGGCACCGATGCGGTTGCCAGGCAGGACGTCGATCAGCGCACCTTCACCTGGAATGCGGATATCGCGCAGGTGAAGGCGGCACGAGCGTATGTGGACCTGCTGGTCACCGAAGAGGGGTTCAAGCGCCTGGTCGCACCCTTCGATGGCGTCGTGACGGCGCGCTACACGGACATCGGAGACCTCATCAACGTGGGGTCCGCCGGCGGCGCGGAGCTGTTCGAGGTTTCCGACACGAGCAGGCTGCGCGTGTATGTCGATGTGCCGCAGAACTACGTGCCAAGCGTGCCGCCCGGCACCCAGGCGACCATCGGCGTGCCCGAGCATCCCGGCAAAACCTACCGTGCAACGGTCGAGGCATCCGCCCAGGCTGTCATTCCAAATACCGGCACGACCCTGATGGAGCTCATCGTCGATAATCGTGCCGCTGAGCTGATGCCGGGCGACTTCGCCAGCGTCCGACTGCAGATTACCAGCGCAAACCAGGTCCTCAGCGTCCCCTCGAGCGCGCTTATCTTCAATGCCCGGGGACTGTCCGTCGCCACCGTGGACGCCGACGATCGCGTGCTGCTCAAGCCGGTAGCGGTCGCGCGCGATCAGGGCTCGACCATCCAGCTGTCCGCCGGCCTGACGCCGGACGACCGCGTGATCGAAAACCCGCCCGATGGAATCAGTGACGGTGCCGAGGTGCGTCTCGCCCGCGGAGCGGCGGCGAACGACGCGATGGCCTTACGAGCAAAGCGCAAGCCAAATGAAAAGGGTTGATGTCACCGTTGCCTCGGCTGCGGCGTTGACGCTGCTGCTCAGCGCCTGCTCGCTGGCGCCGCCGCTCAAGACCCCCGTCATCGACACCGGCAGCGCCTACCAGGAGATGGGACAGTGGACGCGGGCGCAGCCTGGCGAGCCCTTGGCGCGCGATAGCTGGTGGATGTTGTATGGAAACGCGCAGCTCGATGAGCTGCAGAAGAGGCTGATCGCCGGCAACCCGACGCTCGCCGCGGCCCTGGCCGACTATGAGCAGGCGCGCGCGTACAGTGATCAGGAGCGCGCGGGCCTGTTTCCCACCCTGGGTGTCGGCGCCAATGTCGAGCGCGAGCGTGAATCGCTCAATGCCCCGCTCCGGGGAGCGACCACGCCGACCTACCATAGCGACGACACGGTGGGCGGTACACTCAGCTACGAGCTCGACCTGTGGGGAAAGATCCGCAATGAGGTTGCGGCCGGCTCAGCCAACGCCGCCGCCTCGGCTGGCGATCTGGAGTACGCCCGCCTGTCGCTGATCGCGCAGCTGGTGGGGGATTATATCCAGCTGCGCAGCCTCGACCGCGCCAGCGCGATCCTCGACCAGGCGGTGAAGGACTACAGACACGCGCTGGTCATCACCGAAGAACGCCACAACGCCGGCATCGCCCCAGGGCTCGACGTCTCGCAGGCGCAGACGCAGCTCGATGCCGCACGCTCTCAGGCACAGCAGACCCTTGCCCAGCGCGCGCTGATGGAGCACGCCATCGCGGCGCTGCTCGGCGTGTCAGCTTCGACATTCTCGATCAGGCCGGCGATCATCCCGATCAAGCAGCCGCACGTTCCCGTCGGCATTCCGAGCACGCTGCTGCAGCGGCGGCCGGATATCGCCGCCGCGCAGGAGCGCATGATCGCGGCCAATGCCGAGATCGGAGTCGCCCGCGCGGCCTACTTCCCTACCATCACGCTTGGCGCCGAGGGTGGCTTCGAGGGCAGCGCCGCATCGAACTGGTTGAGCGCGCCGAGCTCCTTCTGGGCCATCGGACCGAGCGCGTTGCTCACTGTGCTCGACGGCGGGCTGCGTCGGGCGCAGGTGGCCCAGGCGCGGGCCGAATTCGACGCGTCCGCCGCCAACTACCGCGGCGTCGTCGTCACGGCCTTTCAACAGGTCGAGGACAGTCTCGCCTTGCTCAATCGATATCACGACGCCTCCGTGGAGGAGATGGCTGCAGTGCAGGCCGCGCAGCGGAGCCTCAACTTCTCCCTGGTCCTCTACGTCAAGGGTGCGACCGATTATCTGACGGTGGTTACGTCGCAGACCGCGCTGCTGCAGACTCGGCTCGAAGCACTCAATCTCGATACCATGCAGCTCAGCGCCAGCGTTGATCTCATCCGGGCACTTGGGGGCGGCTGGGAGCGCGGTGCCGACTCGCAGGGGCACGGCGCGGCGGATCTACGGGCAAGCTCATCTCGAAATTTCTGTCCGAAGTGCGCCGGCGCTTCGGCGAGTAACTGAGGTAGACGTCAATGCAAATGCGCAAGCTGGGTACGACGAATCTCGACATCGCTCCGCTGGTTCTCGGGGGGAATGTCTTTGGTTGGACGGCCGACAAGGAAACGAGCTTCTCATTACTCGACGCCTTCCTCGAGGCGGGATTCAACGCCATCGACACCGCTGACGTCTACAGCCGCTTCGTGCCTGGCAACAAGGGAGGCGAATCCGAGACCATCCTCGGCGAGTGGATGAAGAGCAGGGGCAATCGCGACCGCGTGGTGCTGATCACCAAGGGCGGACTGCCGATGGGCGAGGGCATGGCGGGCCTTGGTCGCAACTACCTGCGCCAGGCATGCGAGGCTTCCCTGAGGCGTCTGCAAACCGATTGCATTGACCTCTACCTCTCTCATCGCGCGGATCCGATTGTGCCGATCGAGGAGACTCTCGAGGTTTTTCAGGAGCTGATCGCTGGGGGCAAGATACGGCATGCCGGCTGCTCGAACTACACCGCCGAGCAATTGAGCGCAGCCCTTGCCAGCCGTGGCGCCGGCCGCGCCGGCTACCAGGTCCTGCAGCCGGAATACAACCTTATCGAGCGCAAGAGCTTCGAAGGCGCGCTGGAGGGTCTTTGCCAGGCGCAGGGCGTCGGTGTCATCGCATACTTCTCCCTGGCTGCGGGATTCCTGACCGGAAAATACCGCAGGCCGGAAGATCTCGCCGGGAGCGCCCGTGGTGGGATGATCGCGAAGTACCTGACTCCCCGGGGTCTTGCGCTGCTCGCCGCGATCGACAAAGTAGCGCGCCGCCACGGGGCGACACCCGCGCAAGTCTCACTCGCATGGCTCACGAGCCGACCTTCCGTGACGGCGCCCATTGCGAGCGCTACTAGCCTGGCTCAGCTGCGGGAAATCACGAAATCGGTGGAGCTCGAGCTCACGTCCGAGGATCTGTGCGAGTTGGACCTGTAGGCGGTGCGAGCCGAGCGCGCGGAACTGTTGTCCGCGCCTGGCTGACTCCAGGGGTGAGAGGCCCGGCTCATTTATGCAGGTCGTCGACCCATCTTTCGGCCGGTTTCGGCTGTAACGGCGGAGCGGAATTCGAAATGCCGCAGTCACCGTGGCGCGACACCATTGCCGATGGCCGACGGTTGGCGCTCGACAGAGGCTGAGGAGAAGTGTCATGAAAGTAGGTTTCATAGGACTTGGCCGGATGGGCAGCGCCATGGCTCGTAATCTGCTCAAGGCCGGCCACGACGTTACGGTATACAACCGAACCCCTGAGAGATCCCGGGCGCTCGCTGTTGACGGCGCCAAGGTCGCGGCGACCGTGGCAGGGGCTTGTCGCGTCGATGTGCTGATCACCATGCTGGCAAATGACGCTGCGGTGGAAGAAGTGGTGCTCGGACCGAATGGGGTCGTGAGCCACTTGCGGGCCGGGGCGCTTCACATCTCATCCAGCACGATCAGCGTCGCTCTGAGTCGCCGCCTTGCAGACGCGCACCGGAGTAAACGGCAGCGTTTCGTGTCGGCGCCGGTGTTTGGACGCCCCGACGCTGCGGCCGCTGCGCCGCTCTACGTCCTGGTGGCGGGAAAGCCCGCTGCACGAGAGGCGGCAATGCCGCTGCTCAATTCGCTCGGACAGCGCACTTTCGTGATTTCGGAGAAGCCGGAGGCCGCCAACCTGGCAAAGCTGTGCGGCAATTTCCTCTCCGCGTCGGTGATCGAGTCGCTGGGCGACGCGCCCATGCGCAGCAGCAACCCAAGACGCACATAAAAGCGCACCGTCTGAAGGATCTTCGGGAGCTGTCGCCGAGGGGCGGGTCCAATGGGAGGAAATCGTGCCCTTATGTACGGAACCGCACATCAGCAGGATGCGATACGGCGCAGACTGCGCAGGTGCTCCATGAGTTTCTCACCAGCAATCGCGCTGATCTGATAGAACGCTGCCGGCTCAAGGTGGCTCGAAGGTCCGCACCCCGAGTGACCGAAGCTGAGCTCACACACGGCATTCCGCTGTTTCTTGAACAGCTGATCAAGACGCTCCAGGTCGAGCAGACCTCCGACCCCATGAGTAGCCGCAAGGTATCCGGTCCGGCCGGTGGCGGGCCGCCGGTATTGTCGGAGATGGGCGCCGCTGCGGCGTTGCATGGGCGCGAGCTGATGCAGCAGGGCTTTACGGTGGATCAGGTGGTTCACGACTACGGCGATCTATGCCAGGCCATCACGGACCTGGCATTCGAGCTCAAGGCGCCGATCGAAATTGACGAATTTCGAACGCTCAACCGCTGCCTCGATAACGGCATCGCCGATGCCGTGACGGAATACTCCTACCAACGCTCTTCTGCCGTGGCGAACTATGGCGTTCAGGCGCTGAGTGACAGGCTGGGATTTCTCGCGCACGAGATGCGGAACCTCACCCATACGGCCACGCTCGCGTTCACCGCCATCAAGGCGGGTAGTCTCGGGGTGACTGGGGCAACCGGGAAGGCGCTGGAGAGTGCCCTGATCGGCCTGCGTACACTGGTCGATCGCTCCGTTGCCGACGTGCGAGTCGCGGCCGGACTGCCGCCGCGGCACGAACTCATCTCCCTCGCCGATTTCATGGATCAAATCGGGATCTCTGCAGTGCTCGAGGCGCGTGCCCGTGAGTGTAAATTTACGGTGTCCGTCGTCGACGAGCGCCTTGCGATCGATGTCGACCGCGACATGCTTCTTTCGGCCGTCGGGAACCTGCTGCAGAACGCGTTCAAGTTCACGGAGCACGGCACTGAGGTGTTGGTGCACGCCTATGCAGTCGCGGATCGGATCCTGATTGAGGTCGAGGATCATTGTGGTGGTCTGCCACCGGGCAGCGCCGACCGAATGTTCCTGGCCTTCAAGCAGGGCGACAAGGATAGATCCGGGCTCGGGCTGGGACTGGCAATCTGCCGGCGCAGCGTCGAAGCCAACAATGGAATTGTCCGCGTCCGCGACATGCCCGGATCAGGGTGTGTATTCACGATCGACCTTCCGCGGCGCGCATTGGCGTAGAGCTCGAAGCGCGCTTACTAAGCGCTTACTGACGCCAAGCAATTTACCTCGTCATTGCCAAGCTCGGGCTCGTGAAACAGGGCTCAGGGCGCAAGATCGCCTGCGACCATACAGTTCACGGTCAGAGAGGTAAGTGCGCTAGCGAACTGTCAGGCAGCTCTGCGACGCGTAGCTTCGACGCTCCGGTATGACGCTTTGCTGCGTCGACCGACCTCGGACGGCATGGGCCGGCTAACACTTTTGAGGCGTAAACGAACATGAAGCGAATTACTACGATCAGCGTCCTGCTGGCACTGATAGCGGTTATGTCAGCCTGCGTCATTGCACCGCGCGAGGGCTCCTATGATCGCGATCATCATCGGTATTACCACCAAAACACCTGGCACGACTGCGGCCAAAACGATCGGCATTGCCACTGAGTTCGAGCCCGGAACAGGCCCGTAGGAGGGCTATATTTCATCCTGGCGGCACCACGAATCGCACAAATGAGAAGGCCCCGCGAACGGGGCCTTCCAGCACACAAGTGCTTTGCGGCGAAGGCGATCGTCAGGCTGCAGCCGCGAGCAACTGCCAGTTCTTGGGCAAAGTGACCGCGTCGATGGCGTGCACGATGCCATTCGTCGCAACGGTATCCGCCTTGGTGACCCGAGCCCCGTTGACTCGCACGTCCGATGAGGTCACCGCCACCGTCAGCGGAGTACCCTGCGCCGTGGCAACTTCTCCTGACTTCAGGTCTCTGGCCATGAAATAGCCCGAGACGACGTGGTAGTTGAGAATCGCCTTGAGCTTGCCCAAGTCCCTGAGCAGGCTGTCGTAGGCGCCCGCCGGAAGCTTCTTGAAGGCCGCATCGGTCGGCGCGAACACCGTGAAGGGGCCCTTGCCGCTCAGATCACCGGTCAGACCCGCTGCGTTGATTGCGGCAGCGAAGGTCGTGAAGTCGCCCGCGTTGATCACCGTTTCGACGATGTTCTTCGTGGGTGCCGTAGTAGTGTTCCTGCCGGTCCCGCCAGTAGGAACGCTCTTTGATTGATCCATAAATTGAACCTCGACTTGTAGCCAGCGAGAATTCGCCGACCAGCTCAGCGCTTATCCGGCTGAGGGCGCGGAGTATGCGCCTTATATCCAGCGTGTGCGGCGCGCGCAGAAAATAAACATTCTTTCACGAGACTGCTCGTTTCAACTTGCAATCAGTGCGAAGCACGCGATGGCTTTTCGCCCGGGAGAAGACCATGAGACGTCTCCTGCGCGGCGAGCATCTGACTCTCCTCGGCTGTCGCGGCAGCGGCAAGGCCGTTCTTCTTGCGAGGCTACATTCGCAGCTCGTGGTCACTGGAGTGCCTTGCGCGTACTCGCGAATGACGACTTCTCTCGATGACTGGTGTGAGCACGGGCTGCTCGTGACCGCCCTGTGCGTCGACACGGAGGCTGCAGTGCGCCATCGGGCGCTCGAGTTCCTTCGTCCTGTGGCGAAGGGAGCCGACTATCCGGTCGGCTCCGAACAGTCCTTTACCGAAGGTGGGTCGGAAGCATCCGGACTGATCACACCGAAGCAGGCGGGGGTGTAAGCGTAGAAGAGTCGCACTTTCTCCGTGTGCAACAGGTCGAGGAGCTTCTGCGCCTCCTCTGCCGTTACTATGAACTCTACCTCAACCGTGAGGGTTCCGGCGAGCTCAAAGAAACGAGCCTCGTGCAGAACGTGATGTCGCCCGAAGCCGGCCATGGCTTTGAAGGCGGAGCCGCCGCGAATACCGAGGTTGTTGCCGTGCTCGAGCAGCCATTCCCACGCGAGACGCCCGTGGTGCCGGTGACCCTCGTGCACGTAAAACCTGAATAAGTAACCTTGCATGGCCAAACTCACTGCGGTCGGTGCGCCGCGTTGCGGTGTCGTGCGAAGTCTAGGCCGGGTCCCGCGATGGATCAATGAATGGGGCGCCGCGGCGCTAGCCAGCGGACCTGGCGGTCAGCCGATCGCCAAGGCCCAGCGTATGGCAGCTCCCTGGGCACTTCGGCCAGGTCATGGCGCGCCTCAGTCCTCGGGGCTCGCCTCGAAGCGCAGCACCCCTTGGCGAAAACCTCGAGTCCGCACGGCGCCGACGATCACTCCCACGATCATCCAGCTGGCGCCGACGATCTTTGCGGCGTTACTCAAGTTGACCCATAGCAGCAGACAGGTGACGAATCCCGCCGCGGCTGGCCACAGGTCGCGCAATCGTCTCTCGGGGTTGCGCACGTAGTAGCGCGCCAGAGCGGCGGCGTTGACGCCCATGTAAGCCAACAGCGCGCCAAAATTCAGTATTTCGGCTCCGAGCCCGTAGGAAATCAGAAAGGCTCCGCAGAGCGCGATGACGCCCACGAGAATCACGTTGTTGCGCGGAATGTGGCGCTTCGCATCGACGGCGCCGAAGAACGCCGGCGGCAGGGCATTGCTGCGGCCCATGCCGTAAAGGAGCCGCGCCGCACCCAGATGCGAGCCCACGCCGGAGCCGATGCCCGCGACCAGAAGCGCGAGATTCATCACCACGAAAAGCCATGGTCCGGCGGCTCTCGCGGCCACCTCCACGAAGGCGGTGTCGATGTCCTTGAACGGCAGAGCCGTGGGCCACACGAGCTGTGCCGCATAGACCTCGATCGCCGACAGAATGCCGACCACCAGGCAGGTTCCAACGGTCGCGAACAGGATGTTGCGACGAGGGTCCTCGACTTCCTCCGAAAGGGTCGAGATGCCGTCGAAGCCGATATAAGTGAGTACGGCAATCGAGGTGCCGCTCAACACCGCGCCGGTGTGGAAGGTCTTGGGGTCGTAGAACGGCCGGGTGAAGAATCCCGGGGAGCCGTGATTGTGATGCCAGACGTACCAACCCGCGCAGACGATGAACACCAACACCACCGCGCCGGTACTCGCGGCCAGCGCGCCCGAGATGCGCGCCGAGCTCTTGATGCCCACGAGGTTCACGGTGGTGAACAGCGCGAAGAACGCGACTGCCCACATTGCATACGGGACCTGCGGCGCGAAGTTCATTGCCGCCCGGCTGCACCACACGATAGAGATCAGTGGGTTGAGCACGTAGTCCATGAGCATCGCCCAACCCGTCACGTAGCCCAAGAGCGGGGAAAACTCCTGCGTCACGTACGTGAAGGCCGAACCGGCGCTGGGGTGCGCCTGCGCCATGCGACCGTAGCTGATCGCGGTGAAAACCATCGCAACCATCGCGAGCAGGAGGGTCGTCACCACGTGACCGCCCGCACGCGCGCTCAGGACGCCGAAGACCGGCATGGGCGCGGTGAGCTGAATCACGATCACTCCGTAGAGGATCAGGTCCCAGCGGTTCAGCGCCCGATTGAGGCGCGCGGGCTTGTCACTCACGACGCAGGGCCCGCGCCACGGCGCACACCGCGCCGATCAGGCCCGCGCGATCGCCAAGCCTACTCGGTGCGATGTTGATGGGGCGTGAGAAGAGGGCGGGCAGCGCCTGCCGGACCCGCTCATACAGCTCCGGACGCACGCCGATGCTTCCCCCGAACACGATGAGCTCCAGATCGAGGAGCGATTGCAGCGTCGCGACGGCGAGAGCCACCCAGCGTGCCGTCGTGTCGAGGACTGCCGCGGCAACTTCGTCGCCTTCCTGCAGAAGCCTGAAAATGTCGCGTACCGTCGCCGCATCGGCGCCACCGCCCTGACGGCGGTATCGCTCCACGATGGCGAGCGAGCCCACCTCGAGCTCGAAAGCGCCCGAAGTGGATGCAGCCAGCGAGGTCGGGTCGCGCCCCAGCGGCAGATCCGCGATTTCCCCGGCCGAGCCGCGCGCTCCGCGAAACAAGTTGCCGTCGATGAGAAGGCCAAGACCTGCACCCGTTCCGAGCGCCAGGAACGCCGCGTTGCGGCATTGGCTCGCGCAACCGAGCGCCTGCTCGCCGAGCATCGCGAGATTGACATCGTTTTCGATTTCCACGCCGGGCCCGAAGCGGTCGCGCAGGTAGTCGAGGACATCGAAGTCCTGCAAGCCCGAGACGTTTGGAGTCAGGGAAACCCGGCCCGTGAGCGGATCGATCGCGCCGGGGATGCCCACCATGACATGACGTACGCGCGCGACCTCGATTCCAACAGTCCGCGCCAGCCTGACGGCGCTGGCCGCAATCTGCTCGGCCACGTGGCCGCCACCGCGCGGGTCCGTAGGCTCCGTCAGCTCCGCGACGATCTGGCCGTGGGCATCGACCATGGCGGCCGCCAGCTTCGTCCCGCCCAGGTCGGCCGCAAAGCAATGAGTACTCTCGGCTGTCATCGACTTGCGCTACTGTGCGCGCGGTGGCGGCAGAGGCAGGGCCGCAGCGAGGTCCGCAACGCCGAAGAGCTCAGCATGGAGCTTGTTCAAGGCGACGGATATGGCGCCCACGACGCCGGCACGCTTGCCGAGGGTGCTGGTGCGGATCTCCACCGGGCGCGGGGCGAGGCGCAACAGCACGCGCGCGACCTTGTCCGCAAAGTCCGGTCGCGCCCCCACCGAGCCACCCAGAACGATGAGTTGCGGATCCACTGTTGCGATGACTGTCGCGGCCGCAAGCCCGGTCAGACGCGCGGTCTCATCGACAACGCCCGCGGCCACCGGATCGCCCGCGTCCGCTCGCTCAAAGACCTGCCTGACCGAATCGACGTCGGAACCGCCGGCCTCGCGGTATCGCCGCACGACACCAGTGGCGCCCACCTGGTATTCGAGGCAGCCCTGCAGGCGCGACTCGGCTTGCAACGGATCGCCACCAATCGGCAGATAGCCGATTTCACCGGCGGCGCCGTTCTCGCCACGAACGAGCTGACCATTGACATAGAGCCCCAGTCCGACGCCGGTCCCGAGCGCGAGGAAGGCCACGTTGGCAACGTTCTGCGCGCAGCCATGCCATATTTCCCCGAGCAGCGCCAGATTGATGTCATTTTCGATGGCGACGGGACTGCCGAGTTTCTCGCCCAGCAGGCCCACGACATTGAGATTTCCCAGGCCGCTGATGTTGGGCGCCATCTCGATGGCGCCACTCTTGGGGTTCACCACTCCGGGAGTGGCCAGCACGATGGAGCGAATCCGGCTCGGGTGTGTGTGTTTGTCCCGCGCCAGCCGGCCGGCGAGCCGGGCGATCTGGTCGAGCGCCCACGCGCCGCCGCGGCTGTCCGTGGGTTCGTCGGCCTCGGCGAGGACTCTGCCGGCAATGTCGGCCAGGGCGACGGTCAATCGGGCTCCCAGGTCGATGCCGAGCACGTGGCCACCTTCCGGGCTCAACTCGTACAACACGGCGGTGCGTCCGACATTGCCGCTGCTGCGTCCGACCGGGCGAACCAGTCCCTGCTGGTCGAACGCGTCGATGACTTCCGAGGTCGTCTGTTTCGACAGACCGGTCACCTTGGCAAGGTCCGCCCGCGAGATGGGGCTGCGGTGGAGAAGAGCTTCGAAAACGCTTCGTCGCGACAACTGGCGAGTCACGCTGGCCAGTGGCTGTGAGGGCATGGGTATCCTGGGTTGATTCGTCATCTGTCCGAACTATTATAAGCTTGACCGCGAATAACGCCACTGCCTTGACACTAAATTGCAGGCAGCGCAGTATTGATTCGTCAGGGTACCGAATCAATAGAGTGTGTAACGCACCGAAAAGGACGGCAATGGGGTTTGCGGTCGTCTGGCTGGCGACGATGGGGGTGGCAACTGCTGCGCCCGCAGCTTCCTTCCGCTCGCTTCTGCCGCAGCCCGCCAGCGTGCGCCCCGCCGTCGGCTCGGGCGTGGTGAAGATCGGGGATGGCGCCCTGGTCACTGTGCTTGGCGCGGATCGCCGTCAGGCTTGGCCCGTCGCCGATCGTTTCGTGCAGTTGGTGGCAGACACGCGTGGGCTCCAGTTGCGCACAGCGGCTACAGCTGATGCCCGTCCGGCAATCACGTTCGATGTTGATCCTCACGCGCGCGTCGAGGGGAACGCCGGTTATCGCATCGTGGTAGGTGCCCAAGGTATCCGGGTTACCGCGCGCTCGCCGCGCGGAGCGTTCTATGGCGGCGTCACCCTGTGGCAATTGCTGACGCCGCCCGGCTGGGTTCGCGGCTCCGCGGCTGAGATTGGCGCGGGTGCCATCGACGATCACCCGCGTTTCGCCTGGCGCGCGCTCATGCTCGATTCAGGACGGCATTTTCAGACCGTGGGCGACATCAAGAAATTGATCGATTGGATGTCGCTCGACAAGCTCAACGTGTTGCTCTGGCACCTGACCGAGGACCAGGGCTGGCGCCTCGAGACCCCCGAGTACCCGGCACTCACGGGAACCGGCGCATGCCGCCAGGCTGTGGGTCTCGACAGCGAATTGACCGGAGCTTCCGCCAAGCCGTACTGCGGCTTCTATACCGAAGCCGAGGTGCGCGACATCGTGCGCTATGCGACCGCCCGCTTCGTCACCGTCGTGCCGGAAATAGACCTTCCCGGACACTCGCAGGCGGCGGTGGCCGCGTATCCGTGGCTTGGCGTCACCGGCAGGCGTCCGTCGGTGTGGACGGACTGGGGAGTCAGTCCGTGGTTGCTGCAGCCCGACGAGAGGACACTGCAATTCGTCGATGACGTGCTCGACGAAGTCATGCGGCTCTTCCCCTCGCAATACATCTCGATTGGTGGCGACGAAGCCGACAAGCAACAATGGAACGCGTCACCTGAAGTCCGCGCCCAGATGAGGCGGCTCGGGCTCGCGAACATGGATCAGCTGCAGGGTTGGTTCACCAGCCGGGTTGCCGACCATCTCGTCCGGCACGGGCGCACGCCGATCGGCTGGGATGACGAGTTGCTCGCGGGTGCGACGCTGCCGACAGCAGAAGTCGTGATGTCCTGGCACGGAGGAGATGATGGGCACCTGGCTCTCGAGGCGATCAGGCAAGGGCACCGCGTGGTCCTGGCTCCCCAGGAGTCGCTGTACTTCGACCACTACCAATCTGACGTGCCGGACGAATGGCCCGGGCAACCTCCCAAGGTAACGCTGCGGCAGGCTTACGACACGGCCGTCATCCCGCAGGGCGCAACGGCAGCCGAAGCGAAGCGCGTTATCGGCGTGCAGGCGTGTCTTTGGACCGAGTACATGCCGACTTTCGCGCGCGACCAGCATGCGTTGTTCCCACGCATCGCAGCACTGTCGGAGCTTGGATGGTCGCCGGCGAGCGCGCATGACTGGAACGGGTTCCTGCAGCGTCTGCCCGCCGAGATCGCGCGTTACCGCGCAATGGGCATCGGATATTCCGACACAGTGTTTGCGCCGACGTTCGATGTTACCGCGGACCGCAATGAGACCCTGCACGTCGCGCTTTCGAACCAGACGAGCTTTGGCAATATCCGCTACACCACGGACGGTTCCGCGCCGACTTCGACGTCCGCGCTGTACGTCCGCCCGCTGGAGTTTCCCGCACGAGGCAAAGTGATGCTGCATGCGGCGACATTTGCGCCCGACGGCTTTGAAATTGCCGCGCCGCGCGCGCAGGTGCTGGATGCCGCGACCCTCCTCAGTCGCGACGGCAGTGAGCTTGCATCCTGCTCGGGCCAACCGGAAATGCGTGTGGGCGGCCGTCGGCCGGCACAGGGCCCGAGGCCGGTTTACGCGCTGGATCTCGGTGACATGTGCTGGCGGTGGCCTCTTGCGCCGCTGGCAGGCGTCAGGCGCGTCACCTTGACGGTTGAACGCGTGACATGGCGCTTCGGCGACGAGGCTGCGGGAGCCGTCGTGCGCCCCAAGGCCAGCGCGGCCGGCGAGCTCGAGATCCGTGCCGACTCCTGCCACGGGCCCTTGCTCGCCACATTGCCGCTGGCGCCGGCGGCGCAGGCGCAGGGGCAAACCGAGCTCAGCGCCAGGGTGGCGTCGACCCCGCGGGGGAATGGCGTTCGCAACCTGTGCATTTTCGCCACTGGCGATCCGCGCGACGGCCAATGGGCGCTGGCGCGAGTGGCATTTTCGCAATAGACAGCATGCGGAACACGCGTGCTGCAGGGGAAGCACGGAGTGGAAGCGGTCGTGACAACATCAATGAGAGGTAAGCCCGTGGCCAACGTACATCGCAAGCACCCAGTGTCCATTGCCGTATCCATGGCGCTGCTCTCCGCCATGGCGGCATCAGCCATGGCATCGCCGCGCTCAGGTGCTCCGGGGGATAACTCGGGCGCGCAGGCTCCTGCAGCGCAAGACGTGCCGACGACAGCCGCTGCAAATCAAGCCAGGTCCAAAGCCGATGAGACGGAGCAGTTGCAGACCATCACCGTCACCGGCGTGCGCGCGTCGCAGCTACGCTCGATCGAACTGAAGCGCCTGGCTCCGGATATCCAGGACAGCATCTCGGCGGAAAGCATCGGCCAATTGCCCGACACGACCATCACCGACGCGCTGCAGCGCATCACCGGTGTACAGGTCGACCGCAACGCCGGTGAGGGTAGCCAGGTGGACGTGCGCGGCCTGCCGGAAGTCGGGACCATGCTGAACGGGGAAGTGTTCATCACGCCGGACCAGATCACATCACAACAGCCCGACTTCGAAACGCTGCCAGCGACGCTGTTCAATCAGGTGGACGTCATCAAGTCGCCCACCGCCGGCCAGACGGCGAGCGGCATCAGCGGCGCGCTCGATCTGCATACCTTTCGGCCCTGGGATCTGCCGCATGGATTCACCTTCAGCTATTCCGGTGACGCGGAACGCGGCGACATCACTCGCAAAACCGGACCGGAAGCCAGCGGCCTGGTTGCATTCAACGACGATGGTCGCTGGGGTCTGCTGGTTTCCGCCGACTACTCCGATACCACGCGAAATGGCCCCGAAGGTAACGGTGTAAACGCGGGCTCGAGCGAGGGCCTCGACCAGTATGGCGTCGTTCTGGACGGCGAGAACGCCGAGAGTGCGGGCGGCTACGCAGGCTTCGTGGGGGCGTGGAACGGCTTACCGATTCCTTCGAAGATCGTGCAGAATGCAGACGGTAGTGTTGACGTGAACGGCGACGGCAAGTCCAACGGCGTATTCATGGGAAGCCAGGACATCGGCCTCTACAACTCGAGCATCGAGCGGAAGCGCGAGGCCGGTAACGCTTCGTTCCAGGCGGACCTCGGTAGTGGATTCACATTGACCAGCGACTACTTCTACGCGCAACAGAGGCAGTACAACCGCAACGTCGGCCTCCAGTTCAATTCCACCGACTGGCAGGGCGCGACCTACGTGCCGCTGCAGTCGATGAACACGGGCACTACCGCGCTGAGTCAATACAATACGCCGCCGCCCGATCCGGCTTGGACCGGTTCGCAGATCTACACCACCCAGGTGTATGAAAAGTGGCCGGGCGATGTCGAATCATTCTCGCAGATCGAGAGCACGGGCTCCACCGCGCAGAACGCCAATCTCCAGATGGATTTCGATAATGGCGGCAACTTCAGAGGGAGCGTGCGCGGTGTCCGCGAGACGGCGAACCAGGCGTATGTGGAGACCGACCTCAACATTTCCGATTCCGATGGCTGCCTGTGGCCCAATCAGTTGCTGCCCAATGTCTCCTCCAACGAGGCGCCGCCATGCGGTACCTTCATCTATCCGGCGCAATTGGGTGGCAACCGCGTATTCAACCCGATCGGCATTCCCGAGGACTCGCAGCCGATCGTCGCGAATTTCAACGGCCGGAATATCACGATCAGCATGCCGGCATCGATGGCCGCCAATTTCGCCAACCCAAACGGCTGGTCGATGAAGACGATCGAATCGTCCGGCAACTATAGCAGCAACGCCGCGATCACCGCGCTCCGCTTCGACGGCCACTACGACCTTCGGCACGGCATCCACCTCGACTTCGGCGTGCGCAACAGCATCCACACCGCCAATAACTATGGGTACACTTATGTCACCCCGGTGTACGCCGGTATGGGCGCCAGCGATCCTAACGGATGCCTGGTGCGCTATGTCGGCGCCGATGTGATCCTGGCTGGCGATGGCAACGGTGGCGGATGCACCGCGGGTAACTCGCTGGGCTACTTCCGTGCGGGCCCGCTGTCGGCGGTGCAGATGCCGAATGCTGCCGCGCCGCTGTCCAATAACTGGCAGGAATACACCAACCTCCTCGGGTCGGGGATCAACTTCTGGGCGGTCAATCCCTCCGCCATGAACGATCCCCTGGCGTTCTGGAAGTCGCTCTATCCCGAGACCACGACCCAGGAGGATCCTGGAAATACGTGGGCCGTATGGATGAAGGAATCGTCGGCCTATCTGCAAACCGACTTCGGCGAGCAGTTGGGCAGCATGCCGTTCAGCGGCAACATCGGCGTCCGTGTGATACATACGAATCTGGAAGTGACGCAGCATTTGTCTGGCGCCCCGGGTTTGTACGGCGATGAGGCCGCGGATATCGGCACACAGGTCACACAGCGCGGCTACTACGATGTCCTGCCCGATATCAACCTCGCGCTGGACCTGACTCATCAGCTGACGCTTCGCTTCGCAGCCTCGAAGAACATGCAGCCGCTCGATCTCAGTACGTGGGGCGGCGGCCTGGAACTGAACTATTCCCTGGCATATGTCACGAACCCGGCTGACCCGACCGGGCCGAAGCAGCAGTTGTACGAAGTGGCGGCGGGCAATTCGAACGGCAATCCACACCTCGACCCGTGGCGCTCCACGAATTACGGCGCTTCGCTCGAGTACTACATCAACCCCGTGAGCATGGTCGGCGTCGAGCTGTTCCGGATCAACGTGGAGAGCTTCATCGAGAACGGCAACGTGCAAAATTGTGGCCTGCCTGACGAAGACGGTGTGGTGCGCCATCGTTGCATCACGATCGTCGAGCCGGTGCAGGGCACCGGTAACAGCATCCAGGGTGCGGAGGTCGATTACCGTCAGGGATTCACGTTCCTGCCCTGGCTGCTGCGCTATACCGGCATGGAAGTCAATGCCACGTATGCGCCGAGCAAGACAGGACAGACCGATCTGGCCGGACGCGCGATTCCGTTCCAGGATAACTCGACCGAATCGGGGAATCTCATCCTGTGGTTCCAGAGCAAGCGCTTCCAGGCCCGCGCGGCGTACAACTACCGCTCGAAGCGAGCGGTGGAGAATCAGGTGGGCAGCATCGCGGGCTTGGAAATGTACGAGGCGCCGCAGACGTATCTCGACGCGTCGCTCCAGTACACGATCGACAAGTACGTCACAGTGTTCGTGGACGGCACCAATCTCACCAACGAGTACGAGCGGTTCTACCTGGTGTGGCCCAGCCAGGAAGGCCACGCGAACTTCTCCGAGCGCATGTACACGGTGGGCTTGCGCGGACAGTGGTAATCGGCAGGGACGCCAGCGGAGCCAGGCGCGTGCGACACGCATGCCCGGCATGCCGAATTCAAGGCTATCTTGAGGGTAACTGACGGTATGCGAATCCCGGTCGAACCCATGCTCCGGACGATGGTGGTGCTGGCCGCGCTGGCGGCCGGGCCGCTCGCTTGTGCTGCAACCGCGTTCGCACCCACCCGGGTCGATGGCGGCCCAGGCTCGAGCACCCCCATAGCCCATTGGGAAATTCAGACGACCTCCAAAGCGCAGCAAAGCGGCGCCGACGTCTCCTCTGCCGGCTTTTCAACCACCGGCTGGTACCCGGTGAGCGGCCGCGCGACGGTGATGGCGGGGTTGCTGGAGAATGGCACATACAAGAACGTGTTCTACGGCGACAACCTGCGCACGGTAGAGGATCCCGACGCCAGCGGCAGCCCGTTCGTGATTCCCTGGTGGTATCGCACCGAGTTCACCATCGGCAAAGGAGCACCAGGAACACGTACGTTGCTGCGCCTCAACGGCATGATCGGGAGTGCGGACGTATGGGTGAATGGGCATCTGGTCGCCGATCAAGCTGCCGTTGCCGGTGCCTATCCCGTGCGGGAGTTCGACGTGACACCATGGGTGCATGAGAGCACGAACGCCCTCGCATTGCGCGTGCATCCGGGTGATCCGAGGACGAGCCTGTCGATTGGCTGGGTGGACTGGAACCCGACGCCGCCGGACAACAACATGGGCCCGTGGCGGGGCGTGGATATCGTGCGGACGGGGCCGGTCGAGCTACGTTTTTTGCAGGTCACATCGACACTCTCGCTGCCGGATCTCGCCCGCGCCGCGCTGATCGTGAGAGTGCAGGCGCGGAATCTCGATGCGTTGCCGCACGACGCCACGATCACGGGGCAGGTGGCGGGAGTTTCGCTGCGGCAGACGATCCAGCTCGCTCCCGGGCGGACGCAGACGGTGTCGTTTTCGCCCGCGACCGATCCAGGCCTCGACCTCAGCCATCCGAAGGTGTGGTGGCCGGTCGGCATGGGTCCGCATCAGCTCTACCGGGTGCAAATGGCCGCTGCCGTCGATGGCGCGACTTCTGATAGGGCGAGCGCGACGTTCGGCATACGGAGCGTCCGCTCCCACCTCACGAAGCAGGGCTATCGCCAGTTCCTCATCAACGGCAAGCCCGTCCTGATTCGCGGCGCGGGTTGGGCGCCGGACATGTTCCTGCGCGATGACGCGAAGCGCATGGAGGAGGAGCTCAGCTACGTCCTCAACCTCGGGCTCAACACCATCCGCAGTGAGGGCAAGCTGGAGGAACGCATCGCTTCTACGACCTTGCCGATCGCGATGGCATCATGATCCTGCCCGGCTGGGAATGCTGCGACAAATGGGAATCGGCGGCCAAGACGGGCGGCGAGCCATGGGACGCTGCGGACGAGAAGGTGGCCGCAGCCTCAATGGCGAGCGAGGCGCGTCTGCTGCGGAATCACCCGTCCGTGATCGGATTCCTGATCGGCAGCGACAACGCGCCGCCTGCGGCGATCGCGAAGATTTATGTCGATACCTTGCATGCCGAAGACTGGCCGCATGCCCATCATCGCGGCGGCAGTCGGAACAGGGGACGGCCGAGACCGGACCGTCCGGCATGAAGATGACGGGGCCCTACGCGTGGGTTCCGCCGGCGTATTGGTACGCCGACAAGCTGGGCGGCGCGTTCGGGTTCGACTCCGAAGCCAGCGCCGGCGCCAGCATTCCGCCGCTGGACGACCTGACCCGCATGCTCTCGCCGCAGGAGCTGGAGGCACTGTGGAAATACCCGCAGGTACGGCAGTATCACGCCTCCGCCGCCTGGTCGACATTCGCGAGGATCGAGCCGTTCGATACCGCGCTGGCCAGGCGCTATGGCCCACCCAAGAGCCTCGCGGACTACGTCGCCAAGTCCCAGCTCGAAAACTACGACAACGTCCGGGCACAATTCGAGGCATTCAACGCGCACATGGATGCGGCCAAACCCCTCGACCGGCGTCATCTACTGGATGCTCAACAACGCGTGGCCCTCGCTGCACTGGCATCTGTACGATTATTTCCTGAATCCGGCCGGCGCCTACTTCGGCGCCAAGATGGCCAACGAGCCGGTGCACATCCAGTACTCGTACGACACGCGCGCGATCATGCTGGTCAATCACACGCTCGTCGATGAGCATGGATTGCAGGCGCTCATCCGCGTACGCAACCTGGACGGCAGCGTGCGCTTACGAGCGGCGCCTCCAGGACATCGATCTCGCCGGAAATAGTGCGCGGCAATTGGCGACGCTGCCGGCGCTAGCTGGCTTGTCGCGCACCTACTTCATCGAGCTCGAGCTCGCTGCCGCCGACCGCAAACCGATCAGCCGCAACGTCTATTGGCTGTCCACCCAAACCGACGAGCTCGACTGGGCGCATTCGAACTGGTACCTGACGCCAGTGACTCGATACGCGGACTTGACCGCGTTGCAGTCCTTGCCGACCGCGACCAGCCAGGTCCGGGCGACGTTGCGGCACGAGGGGGCCGAGGACATCGCCACGGTCACACTGACGGTACCCCCATCCTCCAAAGCAGTGGCGCTGTTCCAGCACGTTTCGATCAAGCGATCCGCGGGCGGCGAGGCTGTGTTGCCGATCCTGTGGAGCGACAATGATGTGACGCTGTGGCCGGGCGAATCGCTTACCGCTGACCGCGCATTTCGCCACTGCAGGGAGCCGGCGACGCCGGTCGTCGAGGCGAGCGGATGGAACGTTCGAACCCAGACCATCCCGGTCGCCATCGAGAACCGGACGGACGCGCCGCGGGAAAAGAACCACTAAATCGCGTACCATCGGCGGACACTTCGATCCACGGGAGAGTGCCTACATGCCTGCCGCACCTCACGTCGCGAAGCCAGCCCGGAAGTTCCACTTCATTTCCGGGCTGCCGCGCGCGGGCACCACGCTCCTGGCCGCCATCCTCAACCAGAACCCGCGTTTCCGCGCGGGCATGACCAGCCCGCTGGCCGACATCATGGGGGTGGTGATGGCGGAGGCGAGCAGCAAGAACGATTTTTCGTTCGACGTCTCCGACGACCAGCGCGTTGCGATGCTGCGCGGCCTGGTCGAGAATTTCTACGCCGGGACAAGCGGACGCCGGCGTCGTGTTCGATACCAGCCGACTGTGGTGCAGCCGGATGCAGTTGCTCGACACGCTGTTTCCGGAGGCGAAAGTCATCGCGTGCGTTCGCCAGTTGTCCTGGGTGCTGGACAGCATGGAACGGCTGGTGCGCAGGCAACCGGTCGGCGTCAGCAAGGTGTTCCGGTTCGACACCAATACCACGATGTACTCGCGCGTCGAGGCGCTGACCGATCCGCGCGGCATGGTGGGGTTCGCCTTCCAGGCCACCAAGGATGCGTTCTACGGCCAATATGCCCCGGGCCACTTGCTGCTGCTGACCTACGAAAGCCTGGTGCGCAACCCGTCGGCGGCCATGCGCGCGGTCTACCAGTTCATCGGCGAACCCTGGTTCGAACACGACTTCGACCACGTCTCCTACAACGCGGACGAGTTCGACGCACGGGTCGGCATGCCCGGCCTGCATACGGTGCGCCCGAAGGTGGAGCCGATCGAGCGCACGTCCATCCTGCCGCGCGAAATTTTCGGCCGCTTCGTGAGCGAATCGTTCTGGATGGACCCGAAGAACAACGTCAGCCAAGTGCCCATCGTGTAGGCTGAGCTTGCGCGAATCCCCGGTGGTTGCGATATTCGGCACGACCATCATCAGAGCGGCGGCACGACCGGCGCAAAATTGCGCGCGTCGTCGGGGTCACCCTTGCCCTTGTACCTGGCGTACGCGGGATAGGGATACAGAGGCCGGGTGAAGTTGACGGGTACATTCGGGCCGAGCGGATAAGTGAGCCGGAAGGCCGCACTCCATATACGGTTGCGCCCCAGACCCGTTTTGTCGGGGCCATGGTCCAGGAGATAGCGGCTGTCGACATGCGCGCCGACCATCATGTCGGGCGGATGGCCTTTCTCGACCCAAGCCTCCAGATAGCTCAGGTAGTCCACCGCGAAGGCGCCATCGCCCGAGCTGCAGTGCCGCATGCCGGGCACGAGAAACAGCCGGAAGAAATCCATGGTTGCCGCGCGCCCGCCCATGGTGCGCTCGACGGTCTGGTAGTAATCGAAGATGGCGCGCGGGATCTCGAGACCGTCGTTGCCACCCTGCGCAACGATGAGCTTGCCGCCGGCGGCCTTGAAATGCCTGAGGTCCGGATTGTCGTCCGTGTACTCGGCGCCGAGCCCGAGTCGTTTGTAGTCTTTGTCGAAATCGAAGTCGTTGATCGTCCAACCCGGTCCCGGTGCCGGCCGGTAGAGAATGTACTTGAAGAACTCCGCCACTTCATCGCTCGCACCGGCATCGGTTGCCCAATCCATCTCCGAGCCCGGAAACACACCGCCTGTCGAGATCGGAACTCCCGCCGAGGTATGCGGGCCGGCGTAGATGTTCCTTGCCGCCGCGACCTGCTGCGCGCTCAGGCATTCGCTGCCGCGCCCCGGGCGGCAGGCGAGCACCGCCGGGTCGAACCTGCAGCCGAAGGGATTCCCGATGATACCGTCCTTCACTCCATCGCCCATGTCGCAGGCCCGCAGCGCGGCGCGGTGCAGGAGCTCGAGGTCGGAAATCGAAAAGAGCGGCTTGCCATGCGCATCGAACAGATTTCGATACTTCCATACCTGGCGCATGCTGATATCGGCCTCGCTGTCGGCGTCGGGCGCGATGGCGACGATACCGTCGAAGTCCCAGGGAAAGCGCTGCGACTCGACCAGACCCTGGTAGCCGCCGGTGGAGCACCCGTACATGTAGGACCTGGAGGGTGACTTCCCGTAGAAGGCATTGACGAGGGCGCGGCCGGCGAGGGCAGTCACATGCGTCGCGCGGAATCCCCAATCCGCCCGCGCCGCGGGATTGTCCTGGGCCCAGAGCCCCAATCCGGTTTTGCCCTGGTGGCCCATGTCGGAGGCGATGCAGGCATATCCGCGCCGTACGGGGCCTTTGCAGAGAAACAGATACATTTCTCCTCCCCAACCGCCGTCGCCTACTTCCATGAACTTGCCGTTCCAGTCGGCGAGCGGCAGGTGCATCTCTATGCCGACCTGGGGCCAGATGTAACCCTGGACCTGGCAGTACGCGGGTGAGTCTCCGCTCGCGGCGATCGCGCGGGTGTCTGTGAGCTGCAGCGGAGCATCCTCGATGTGGCTGAAATCCGTGGCGAGGAGCGCGTTGCAGGAGGCAGCGGGAGAAGAGTCGGGCGATGACGATGTCGCGGGCGCCTGGGCCAGAGCGCTCCTCGAACAGAGAGCGAGCAAGCTGGCGGCGATGACTCCGCAAAGGATTTTCTGACGCATACCCACTCCCGCCGTCGAGCTATGGTTCGTAGTGCTGATGGGAATCGACGATCACTGCGGCAGCAGTGTGCCCGGATCGATCAAGCCGTGGCGTTGCAGGCGCACCCAGAGGGCCGCCGGAATCGGTGCCTCCATGCGCTTTGCGGCGCTCGCGACTTCAGTGACATTGCGCATCCCGGCGACGACGCAGCCGACGGCCGGATGTGCCAGTGGAAACTGCAGCGCCGCGGCACCCACGTCGACCTGCTCCGCGGCGCATTCTTCGTAGATCCTGCGCGCGCGCTCGCGCGTCAGGTCGTCGACCGGCGCGTAGTTGTATGTGTTTCCGGGGCCTGCGGCAGAGGCGAGGAGTCCGGAATTGTAAGGTCCAGCCACGACTATGCGGATGCCGCGATCCTGTGCCTGCCGCATGAGCTCGGCGGAGTCGCGCTGCTCGAGGAGCGTATAGCGGCCGGCGAGCATGATGCAGTCGAGATCGAAGCGCGGCAGCACCTCGAGGCACACATCCTGCTCGTTGACGCCGAGTCCGATGGCGCCAACCGCGCCGCAGTCACGCAGGGCGGCCATTGCCGGCAGCGCTTCATCGAGCGCAAGCCGCAACACCTCGGGATGGCGTTCGCCGTGGGTCATGCGGCCAATGTCATGCAGGTAGAGCATGTCGACGTAATCGATCCCGAGCCGCTGCAGGCTCGACTCGAAAGAGCGCCGGATGCCATCGCGGCTGTAGTCGAAGACGGCGCGACTACCCTGTACTGCGAAACCATCAGTCATTCCGAGACGCGAATCGTCGCGACTGATCAGACGCCCGACCTTCGTCGATACGGTGAAGGTCGCGCGCTGACGGCCCGCGAGTGCACGCCCAATCCGCTCCTCGCTCAGGCCGTGGCCGTAGAATGGCGCCGTGTCGAAGTAACGGATGCCACACGCCAACGCCTCTTCGATCGCCGACCGGGCATCCGCCTCGGACACCGGTGCATACAGATTGCCAATGGCGGCGCCGCCGAAGCCAAGCGACGAAACGCTCACGGCGCGCTGCGCCATGGCTGCTGAATTGCGCGTCACGCCGCTCCCTTCAGCGCTCGAGCACCACGATCCGGTCGACAGTTCCGGCCGGAGCGGGCGGCACGCTGAGGAGGACGGCTCCCGGGATCGGCCGCAGCTGCACTTTGCGGTGGGTATCGAATTCCCAGGCGGCTTTCACAGGCGGCAGCACCGGCAGCACCAGATAGGGTTCCTGCCAATCCAGGATGTGCAGGTAGATATAGTTCCCTTTCGCCGTACTCACACCCCAGCTGCGCGGACTGATGGGACCTTCGCTGGTGCCATAGACGGTCTCGCCGTGGGTCTTCAGCCACCGGCCCATGGCTTGCAGCCGCGTGGCGAATTCGGGCTGGATCACGCCGTCCGAGGTCGGTCCCACGTTGAGGAGAAAGTTGGCGTTCGCGCCCGCTGCCCGCACCAGCATCTGTATGAGCTGCGCCGCGCTCTTATAGTCCTTGTCGTCGCGCGTGTAGCCCCACGAGTGATTGATGGTCTCGCAGGTCTCGAGCGGGAGCTGTGAAATCCCCGCCGTGTTGAACCCGGCCGAGTTCTGACCCGGAAGGTCCTGCTCGAACATCTGGAAATCCTCGCCGGGCAGAGGCGCGCGATGATGATTGTTGCCGATCAGCGCCGCGGGTTGCAGGCGATGGATGAGGGCGTAGGTACGCTCTATCTTCCAGTCGGCGTCAGGCTTGTCCCACATGCCGTCGAACCAGATCCCGCCGATCGGTCCGTAGCGGGTGAGCAGCTCAGTGAGCTGCGCGTCCATGTAATCGAGGTAATGGTCGAAGTTTCCGGACGCGGGCCGCCCGGTGAAGTGCCCCGTCCACCCCAGGGGCCAATAGTCGGTGCTGTGCCAGTCGAGCAGCGAATAATAGAAGAACACCTTGATGCCCTGACGGTGTGCTTCCGCGACCAGCATCTGCAGCGGGTCCTTCTCATAGGGCGTCGCATCGACGATATTCCAGCGGCTCTGCCTGGTGGCCCACATGGCGAAGCCGTCGTGGTGTTTGCTCGTGATCGTGATGTATTTCATCCCGGCGCTTTTGGCGAGTGAGACGATCGCGCGCGGGTCGAAGTGAACAGGATCGAATTGCGCGGCGAACTTCTCGTACTGCGCCACCGGGATGTGCTCGTGCTCCATGACCCATTCACCGCGCGCGGGCACGCTGTATACGCCCCAGTGGATGAACATGCCGAAGCGAGCGTTTTCGAACCACTTGCGCGCGGCGAGGTTGGCGGCCGGGGGAGAATGGGCGGCCGCACCGTGTGCGGGGGCGAGCGCGCTGAAGAGTAGCGTGGCGGCGCTGAGCAGCACCACGCTCAAACGGCTCGACTTCATGGTTTCTCCTCCCCGAGAGTCTCTCGCAGCGAAAAGATCCGCGCCATCGGCACCCATTTCTCGCCGGCGTTCGCGCACGGCAGCGGACGTTGGAACCGCCACATCAGCTGCTCCCACTGTGCCATCCGCCCCTTGTCGTCGGGGGGCGCCGGGCTCTGGGCAGAGGAGCCCTCCGGTACCTGCTTCACCATGACGAGCCGATTGCCGCAGCGGAAGATTTCGAGCTCGTGGATGCCGGCGGCGCGCAGCTGCGTCACGATCTCCGGCCAGATTCGCTCCGGTCGGTGCCAATTCTCGTATTCGCCGATCGCCGCCGGATCATCGTCGAGGTCGAGCGCGAAGTATAGTCGTTGCATCTCACACCGCCGTCGTCAGCCTGCGCGTATAAGTGGCGAACCCGAGGACCACCGCGAAGCAGAGTGCCGGCACGCTCATGGCGCGCGGGATCCCCGCGGCATCCGAGATGCCACCCATAAGGAGTGTAAGCGTTGCGCCACCGACAATGGCCATGACCAAAAACGGGGCGGCGCTCTTGCGCGCTTCGTCACCGAAGCCGCGCAGGCCAAGAGCGAAGATGGTCGGGAACATGATCGACATGAAAAAGCTCACCGCGATCAGCGCCCCGACGCCGATGCGGCCGGGGAAGAGTGTAGCCACGGCGGCAAGCGCGAGTGCGGTGGTGGCGAAGCTCGCGAGCAGGCGCGCGGGCGCGAGATGGCGCATCAGCGCCGTGCCCGCGAACCGCCCGAGCATGAACAGGACGAGCGAGATAGTGAGGAAATCCGCCGCGTGGCGCTGCGAGGTGCCGGGGACGGTTTGCTGCGCATAGCGGATGAGATAGCTCCAAATGCCAACCTGCGCGCCGACGTAGAAGAATTGGGCGACCACTGCCAGCATAAGATTGCAATTGCCGGCGAGAGTGCGCAGCCGCGCGCCTTGCGCCCGCTGCTCCGGCTGCGCGATGGCGGTTGGCAGCCGTGCCGTGCCAATGAGCAGCGCCCAAAGCAGTACCACGCAGCCGATGACGACGTACGGCGTCCGCACCGCCGAGGACTGTGAGGCGTAGTAGGTCGCACGCGCGCCTGCTGTCATGGCGGCGATTTGGGCGTGAGTAGGCTCGACACCCGAAAAGATGAACTGCTGGCCGATCAACACTCCGGTTATGGAGCCGAGCGGATTGAATGATTGCGCGAGGTTCAGGCGCCGCGCCGCACCTTCCTGCGGGCCGAGCACGGTGACGAGTGGGTTCGCGGAGGTCTCGAGGAACGCGAGCCCGCAGGCGATGATGAAGAGGGCGCCGAGAAACAACGCATAGGTTCGCAGGGCCGCCGCCGGGTAGAAGAGAAATGCCCCGAGAGCGTACAGGCCCAGCCCGACGAGCAGCGCCGACTTGTAGCCGAAACGGCGCATGCAAACGCTTGCCGGAATGGCGAGCAGGAAGTAGCCGCCGTAGAAGGCGCTCTGCACGAGGCCGGCCCGGAAGTCCGACAGCTCGAAGGCATTCTTGAACTGCTTGATGAGAATGTCGTTCAGGTTGTTGGCGACACCCCAGAGGAAAAACAGGCTGGCGATGAGCGCAAAGGCGTAAGCACCCGCCGAGCCGGGTGCGGCCCGGCTCGGCGGGTCGGTGGCATCGGCCCAGCTCACCAGTGGTACTCGACCGTAGCGCCGATCGTCAGCGGCTGCATCGTGAATGCGGCGCCATAGAAAGTGAATATATTGAGCGCGTTGTTGAAGAGAAGCGGGTGGTTGTTGAGCGCATTGAGCGCGTACACCGACGTATCCCAGCCACCCCAGACCATTCCGACGTGCATGTTCAGCTGATTGTACGCCGGATTGGGAACGAAATAAGGGTTGTACGTCGGGCTCGACGTATTGGTGGTCGGGTTGTAGGGGCCCGGATTCTTGCTGTGATAGGAATCGTCGAGCCGCAGGTAGCCGCCGTAATCAGCGGCGATCGGGAAGGTGTACTGCGCCGTCGGCACGATGACCCAGGGTGCCGAATACGGATTGATCTGCTCACCGTTGGCGACCACGTTGTTGCCGGCGGAGACGATCGTCGTCGCATTGCGAGCGTCCGTATAACCGACGCTGAGGCCGACCTTGAGCGAATTGGTGACCAGTGCCTCGACCTGGAAATCGAAACCGTTGCTGGTCGCCGAGCCGAGATTCGAAGTGAATCCCTCGGTACAGGCGGGTACGTTCACGATCTGCTGGATGCCGTTCCACTTGATGTGGAAGGCGCTCGCCTCCACGGCGACGCGACCGTCGAATAGCCGATCCTTCGAGCCGATCTCATAGCTCCAGAGTGAATCGCCCGAATACGTGTTCGGCGCGCCATTCGGGTAGCCCAGGGCCTGCATCGCCGCGTCGCAGGCCGGCGTGTTGTAGAATGGGGGATTGACACCACCGACGCGGTCACCCTTGGCGGCGCTTACATATATCAAAGAATTCGGGTCGATCTGCAGGTTGATGCCATACTTCGGGTCGACCACGGTCTGGCTCTTGCTGCCGGCGAACTGCGTTGGATTCGCGCCGTTCAGCGGTCCGTTGATATAGATGCTGTAATCGTCGGTTTCGCGCGCCACACGCGCACCGGCGACCAGGCTCACGTGCTTGATCAGCTGCCAGGTGGCCTGGCCGTAGGCCGCACGCTGCCGGTCGCTCAGGGGTTCCTTTTCGTAGATCGACAGGCCGCCGGGCAGAAGCGGCTGACCGAAAACCTGCTCGATCGATTGGCCGTAGGCCTGCTGGATCTGGGTCGGCCAGTAGGGCGACCACACCCATTGATAGCCCACCTGGCGCGACTCGTTGAAGAAGACGCCGGCGGTCCATTGCAGTCGCGAGCCGGGATTTGCCGAGCTGGCGCGGAACTCCTGGGCGAACACGTTGAGCTGCTCGGGCGTCCAGCTGTTTGCTGCTGCCGCGGTAGTCGTGGGCCAGGGCTGGCCGATGATCGCCGGCATCACGGTCGTAAAGTCCTGCTGCGCGTTGTAGCGGCGGTAGAGGTAAGAGGTGCTCGAGGTCAAAGTGACCGCCGCAAGATCGTCCACGATCTTGAGCGAAGGCAGATAAAGCGCATCGGTGCTCGGCTGCAGGCGCAGCCCCTGAAAGGCGAGCTGCCCGGCGCCGAGGTTCGTGTAGGTCGGGTTGAGCGTGCTCCAGTTCGTGGTCAGTGCGTCGGTGTAGCCGGGACCACCCGGGTCGAGGGTCGGCACATCGTTCCAATAGACGTGCTGATAAAACAGCGACGGCGTGATCTGGAGTGAGGCGACCGGGGCGTAGGTGAGCGCAGCGCGCAGCACGTCGGCATCGCGCCACCCGGAATGCGGCTCATCGGCGCCTCCGGGTATGGCGCTCACATGGTCGATGTAGCCGCCCTGGCGCTGATGCCAGGCACTGACACGAAAGCCGAGCTTGTCGTTGACGATCGGACCACCGAAGGCCGCGCCGAACTCGTAGCTCGGGCCGCCGCCGTCGGTGGTGGCGACGCCGGCGCGCGTGTAGCCGCTGAACTGCGTAAGGCTCGGCTGCGCCTGAATGAACCTGATCGCGCCGCCCTCGGCGCCCGCGCCGAACAGCGTGCCTTGCGGCCCCTTGAGTACTTCTACACGGTCGAGATCGAAAACGAGCGGGGTCGTATCGGTACCGGGCACGATGCCGTTGTCGAGGCGGATCTGTACCGGCACGTCGTCGATATAAATACCGGTGGTCGAGTAGCCGGAGATGCCCGAGGAGATGCCGCGGATCGAAAGCGCGATCGTCGAGCCGGTGTTCTCGAAGTCGACGCCCGGAGTGACGGCCGCCACATCCGCCATGTTGTAGATCTGGCGCTGCATCATCTGATCGCGAGTCAGCACCGAGACGGCAATCGGTACCTTGTCGAGGCTTTCGGCACGCTTCTCCGCGGTGACGACCACTTCCTGCAACTGCTTGGGGCCGGCAGAGGCGCTGGCATCGCTATCCGCGCCCCATGCAAGCGTGGTGGCGCCGAGTCCCAGGGCCAGCAGGCTGCATGAGGCCAGGACGGCCGGAGATGGGGGGATCATGAGGTGCCGCACACCGCTCGATGGAGTCATGTTCTCGCCCTCTCGTTGTATGAATGGAGACGGAAAGACTCGTTGCCGCGAGCCACCCCGGCGTCCTGTGAGGAAGGCTCGACGGCTAAACTTTCATATATGATATCCAGATCACCAATAAAATCAATTCAAGGCCATGAGCTCGCCATCTGCGGATGGGCATGAGAGGCGGGCCATGACGGCCCGTCGTAGGCGAGGGGAGGGGCGGCGGGGGCCGCGGTGTCAGTCGGTCGCGGGCGGGTTGCCGCCGAGCTCAGCGGAAATCTCGCGCGCGGCTTTGACCAACGGACCTACGATCTCCGGCGCGGCGAGCGAGCGTACGCTCTTCATGTAGGGGACGGTCAGAGCGGCGGCGACGCCGCCCGACTGGGTCACGGGTGCCGAAAGGTCGATCACCCCCTGTACATCGTGACTCTCGCTGGTCACGTAGCCGCTCCTGCGTGCGGCGTGTCCTTGCCGCTCGAAGCGTACCCATTCGCGACGACCCACGGCGGGCGCAAGCCGTTTTTTCCATTCGGTGCGGACGAGCTCGGACTGAAAAGCGTAAAGCACCAGGCCCGAGGTCGAGTCGACCAGGGGGCGCCTATAGCCGACGCGCACCGAGAAGCCGAGATACCCCGGCGCCTCCACCCGCGCGACGATCACCATTTGGTCCGCCGAGGCGATGCCGAGATGGCAGGATTGGCCGATGCTCTCGGCCAATCGGTGCATGACCGGAAGAGCCGCATCGTGCAGGTTGCGGATGGGAGCGCGCTTCATGCCCAGGGCGAACAGCTTGTTGCTGAGGATGTAACCTTCGCCGGAGCTCGCAAGCTCGAGATAGCCGTGGAATTCCAGCACCTGGATCATGCGAAAGAGCTCGCTCATGGAGCGATTGAGCGCCCGGGAGACCGCGTTGAGCGGCATCGGTGCGTGCGCACCGGCCAGCAGCTCGAGCACGGCGAGACCCTTCTCGAGCGCTGGCGCGCGATATTTCGGCCCCGGAGTGTCGGTCATCTTGCCTGCCGGTTGCTGCACGCCAACATTTTCCGTCGGCGCTGCGGCCGCTGAGTTTACTACACCGGCCGCCAGGCGGCGCCGTCTGGAAAGGCGTAGCGCAGCAGGCTTTCGGGGCGCATCTCGGCGGAGAATCCGGCGGCCGCGGGTGGCATGTATCGTCCGGCGCGAATGTGTACCGGCGCTGCGAAATGCTCGTGCAGATGGTCGACGAACTCGATGGCGCGATCTTCCATCTGGCCGCTGATCGCGACGAAGTCCGCCATCGCCAGGTGCTGCACCAGCTCACAGAGTCCGACTCCGCCGGCGTGCGGAAAGACGGGCACGCCGAATTTGCGCGCCATGAGCAGAATCGCCAGGTTCTCATTGACCCCGCCCACGCGGCTCGCATCGATTTGGATGAGGTCCACCGCGCCCGCCTGTAGAAACTGCTTGAAGAGGATCCGATTCTGCGTGTGCTCACCGGTCGAGATGGGAACAGGCGCAACGGCGCGGCGAATTGCCTGATGCGCCAGAACGTCGTCCGGGTTCGTGGGCTCTTCCACCCAAGCGATGCCATATGGAGCGAGCCGTCGGATCCACGGGATTGCGACGTCCACGTCCCAGCGTTGGTTTGCGTCTATTGCCATGGCGATGCCGGGTCCGATTGCCTCGCGGGCAAGCCGGCAGCGGCGCAGGTCGTCCTCCAGGTTGAGGCCGACCTTGATTTTGATGGTGCGGAATCCGTCCGCGACCGCGGCTCTCGCGAGCCCGACGAGCTTTTCGTCCGAATACCCGAGCCATCCCGGAGTCGTGGTGTAGGCAGGATAGCCATGCTCGGCGAGATACGTGCTGCGCGCCGGCTTTCCGGGCGCCGCAGCCTCGAGCATCGTGAGCGCCTCGTCCGGTGTCAAAGCATCGCGCAGGTAGCGGAAGTCGATGCAACGGACGATCTCTTCGGGGCGCATCTCGGATATGAACCGCCACAGAGGCTTCCCGGCGCGACGGGCGGCCAGGTCCCACGCGGCGTTGACTACGGCGCCCAGCGCCATGTGCATGATGCCCTTTTCCGGGCCCAGCCACCGCAGCTGTGAGTCGTCCGTTAGGCTGCGCGCAAAGGCTCCGAGATCCTCGACGATCTCGCGGACATCGCGTCCGACCACGAGGTGTTGGAGCGCAGCGCAGGCAGCGGTCTGCACTTCGTTGCCGCGCCCGATCGTGAAGGCAAAGCCATGTCCCGCAAGACCACTCGCCTCATCGGTGCGCAGCACGACGTACGCTGCCGAGTAGTCCGGGTCCGGATTCATGGCATCGGAGCCATGGAATTCCCGAGAGGTCGGAAAACGGATGTCGTGGGTTTCCAGTACCGAGATGCGCGACACTCGAGTTTGCCTTCCTGCGGACAGTACAGTCAGGGGGTGTATCTGATTCCGCCTATATAATCATTTCCATTAGTAAAATTGTCAAATCTGTCGCTCGCGAAGCGCGATCCCGCGGGGCTATGGCAACCCGCTACGCGGCTGCGACGGCCTGCGATGGTGCCGCTGCCAGATCGCGCAGCGCCCGATGGACGAACTGCACGGTGATCGAGCCTTCGCCGACAGCCGAGGCGATGCGCTTGACGCTGCCGGAGCGCACGTCGCCGGCGGCGAATACCCCGGGTATGCTGGTCTCGAGCAGGTAGGGGTGGCGCGCCAGCCGCCAGCTCGCCAGCTCCTCGCGCGCCAGATCGGGGCCGGTCTTGACGAAGCCGTGGTCATCGAGGGCGACGCAGCCCGCGAGCCAGCTCGTGTTCGGCGCGGCGCCGGTCATCAGGAAGACGTGGCGCAGCGCGCGCGACTCCGGTGCGCCGCTGCCCGTCGCCCACTCCACCTGCTCCAACCGCTTCGCGCCGGAGAGTGCCGTGACCTGCGTGCGCGTGTGCAGCGTGATGTTGGAGGAGTCTTCGATGCGGCGGATCAGGTATGCCGACATGCTTTCGGCCAAACCCGCCGACCGCACCAGAACGTGCACGTGGCGGCACGAGCCCGCGAGAAACACCGCGGCCTGTCCGGCCGAATTGCCGCCGCCCACAATGGCGATGTCCTCGCCGTCGCACAGCCGGGCTTCCAGATGGGTGGCAGCGTAGTAGACGCCGCTGCCGAAGAAGCGACACGCATTGGGGACCTCGACCATGCGGTATTGCGCACCGCTCGCGACGACGATCACGGAGCCCCGTAACCGCCTGCCATCCGACATTTCCACGCCGTAGGGCCACTCGTCGCAATGCAACCGCACGGCTTGCCAGGCGATGCTGAGCTGCGCGCCGAACTTTTGCGCCTGCGACAGCGCGCGGCCGGCGAGCGCGGCGCCGGAAATGCCGGTGGGGAAGCCCAGATAGTTCTCGATGCGCGAGCTGGTGCCGGCCTGGCCACCCGGCGCGAAGCTGTCGACGATACGCACGTCCAACCCCTCGGAGGCCGCGTACACGGCCGCCGCGAGGCCGGCAGGGCCGGCGCCTATGATGATCACATCGTGCACGCCGCTGTCGTCGGGCTGGCCATTGATGCCGAGGCAGTCGGCGAGGGAGGCGTTGTCAGGATTCCGGAGCGCCTTGCCGCGGCACACCACTACCGGAAGATCCTGCGGCTGGACGTGAAAGCGCTCGAGCAATGCCTGCGCGTCGGGATCCTGATCGATGTTGATGTCGGCGTATGGGCGCGCGTTGCGTGTCAGGAATTCGTGGATCCGGAGCGTATTACCGGCATGACTCGAGCCCAGCACCGTGACGTCGCCCGAACCGGACTGCATGATGCCCATGCGCCGCAGGATGAAAGCGCGCATCATCAGCTCACTCAGCTCGGCGTCGCTCTGCACCAGATGGCGCACGTCGTCCAATCCGACGTGCAGGACCGCGCCCGGCTCGCGGACGCGGATTTGCGCCAGTGCCGGCGTGCCGCGCAGGGTGCTCATCTCCCCCGTAAAGTCGCCGGCCGTGAGCAAATTGAGCAGCTCATAGCCGCAGGTCGCGGTGTGCACGTCCGAGGTCGGAGCCCGGGCTTCGAGGCTGCCGGCAGCGACGATGAACAGGCCGGTCGGCCTCTCGCCGACGCTCAGCAGGATCTCGCCGGCCGAGGTTTCGCGACGCGTGCCGTGCGCGGCGAAACGCATGAGCTGCGCCGGCGTGAGCTTGGGGAACATCTGCTCGCGTCGCTTTTCCAGAAGGCCCATGGCCATGGTGATCTCCGGCTCAATCGAGTTGCAGCACGACCTCGTCGACGTAGCACCAGCTCCAGTCCTCGCCCGGCTCGATGGAGCTCATGATCGGATGGTGCGTGGCGTGGAAGTGCCTGGTGGCGTGGCGGTTCTTGGAATCGTCGCAGCAACCGACGTGGCCGCAGGTGCGGCACAGCCGCAGGTGCACCCAGGAGTCACCGAGCTTGAGGCATTCCTCGCAGCCGCGGCTGTGCGCCTGGTCGGTGCGGACGAAGTCCAGGTGGTGGCAGCGCGTGGTCATGGCATCTCCCGCAAGGGTCGCATGCCAGTCTACACCCAGGCGCGAACCCGCACGGCCGCCCACCGTCGCGCAACCGCAACGGACCCCCAGGGCGACTGTGTCATCGGCGGGACACGGCCGCCGCCGCGACGCTGGTGCAAGTTGCAGCAGGGAGAGACAATATCCGCCGCCTGCTAGCTGCTAAATGACCGGATGCATCCGGCAAGGGGAGTAGAAGGATAATGGTCACGCTCCGCATCAATGGTCTCGAGCACACCGTAGACGCCCCGAGTGACATGCCGCTGCTCTGGGTGCTGCGCGACCTTCTCGGTATGACGGGCACGAAATTCGGCTGCGGCATCGCGCAATGCGGCGCCTGCACCGTGCACCTCGACGGGCAACCGGTGCGGTCATGTCAGCTCGCCGTCGGCTCGGTGGGCAATGGCGCCATCACCACGATCGAGGCCGTTGGCACGACGCCGGCCGGCGCGCGGATCCAGAAGGCGTGGCTGGAGCTGGAAGTAATGCAATGCGGCTATTGCCAATCCGGTCAGATCATGTCCGCGACCGCGCTCCTGGCCGGGATTCCCAAGCCCGATGATTCGGACATCGACGCGGCCATGGCGGGAAACATCTGCCGCTGTGGCACGTACGTCAGGATCCGCGCCGCCATCAAGCGTGCCGCCACCTACGAGTAGGCCTGCGATGCCCACACTTCTCGAATCCGACGCGATCCAGCCCGAAACCGCCCCGGCAGACCCGGCCCGGCGCACCGTGCTCAAAGCGGCCGGCGGAGGCGTGTTCCTTTTCGCCTTTCACGTTCCTGTCGGCAAGGCATCTGCAAGGGCGGCCGGCTCGCCCTTTGCCCCGAATGCCTTCATCCGTATCGACCGTGGAGGCAAGATCACCCTCATCATGCCGCAGGTGGAGATGGGGCAGGGTATTTACACGGCCCACGCCATGATGCTTGCGGAAGAGCTCGATGCGGCGTGGGATTCAGTGTCCGTGCAAGCGGCGCCGCCCGATACCGCGCTCTACATGAACCCGGTGTTCGGCGTACAGGCGACCGGTAACTCCAATTCAGTACGCGCCTTCTGGTTGCCTCTGCGGCGCGCTGCCGCAGGCTCGCGTGCAATGCTGGTCGCCGCCGCGGCCCACCGATGGCGGGTCGACCCGTCAGCGTGCGTTGCCGAGAACGGCGAGGTAATCCACCAGCCCAGCGGGCGCAAGCTCTCCTACGGTGCGCTGGTCGATGCCGCAGCGCGGCAGACGCCGCCGCAGAATCCGCCCTTGAAGTCGCCGGCCGAATTCAAGCTCATCGGGCGGTCGATGAAGAGACTCGACACGCCCGACAAGGCCAACGGCAAGGCTCAGTTCGGCATCGACATGATGCCGCCGGGCGTGAAGGTCGCGACTCTGGCCGCGTGCCCCGTCTTTGGCGGCAAGGTCGCTCACGTGGATCCCACCCCCGCGCGGCAGATACCAGGCGTGCGTCAGGTGGTCGTCCTCGATGATCTGGTCGCGGTCGTGGGCGATCACTTCTGGGCCGCGAAGCAGGGCCTCGCAGCGCTCGACATCACCTGGGAGGAGGGGCCGAATGCAACGGTGGACAGCGCGCTGATCCGGGACCGACTTCGCAAGGCGAGCGAGCAACCCGGAATCGTGGCCCACAGTGTCGGCGATCTCGACAAGGCGTTCGCGGGCGCGGAGCAGCACGAAGCGCAATTCGAGCTGCCGTTTCTCGCTCACGCGACCATGGAACCCATGAACTGCACCGTGCACGTGACGCCCGATTCATGCGAGGTGTGGGTCGGTACGCAGGTCTGCGCACGTACCCAGGATGCCGCGGCGCGCGTGACGGGACTGCCGCTCGAGAAGGTGGTCGTCCACAACCAACTTCTGGGCGGCGGGTTCGGCCGGAGGCTGGAAACGGACGCAACGGAGAAGGCCGTGCGGATCGCGCAGCGGGTCGACGGCCCAGTGAAGGTCATCTACACGCGCGAAGAGGATGTCCAGCACGACGCTTATCGACCGATCTACTACGACCGCATCGCCGCCACGCTCAAAGACGGCAGGATCGATGCCTGGCGCTATCGCGTCACCGGTTCTTCCATCATGGCGCGCTGGCTGCCGCCTGCCTACAACGGGACCCACATAGATATCGATGAGGTCGATAGCGCGGTGGACATGCCGTACGACATCCCGAACTTTCGGGTAGAGGCGGTGCGCGAGGAGCCACCCGGCGTGCCGACCGGCTTCTGGCGCGGAGTCGGCCCGAACAACAATGTGTTCGCCTTTGAGAGCTTCATCGATGAGCTGGCGAAGGCGGCGGGCAAGGACCCGGTCGCCTTCCGCCGCGCCATGCTGGACAAGACGCCGCGGCTCAGGCGTGCGCTCGATGTCGTCGCAGCGAAGGCGGCTTGGGGGAGTTCTTTGCCGCCGCGCACGGGTCGCGGCGTATGCTGCCAGATTTCCTTCGCCAGCTTCATCGCCACCGTCGTCGAGGCCGAGGTCGATACCGACGGAGAGGTGAGTTTGCGGCGCGTCACCAGCGCGGTCGACACCGGGATCGCAGTCAATCCTGACACCATCGTGGCGCAACTGCAGGGCGGGCTGATCTTCGGGCTCACCGCCGCGCTCTACGGCGAGATCACGATCGCGAAGGGCCGGGTCCAGCAGAGCAACTTCAACGACTACCGCATGCTGCGCATCGATCAGGCGCCGCAGATCGACATTCACCTGATCCCCAGCGGCGAGCCGCCGGGCGGCATCGGCGAGACCGGGACCACCGCGGGCCCGCCGGCGTTGCGCAACGCGCTGTATGCAGCCACTGGAATCGCGCTGCGACGCCTGCCTATCGATCGTGAAGTGCTGGCGGGCCGCAAGGCTCCGTGGCGGGGCTGATACGTATGAGTCGTCGGGCGCGTAACACTCTCATCGGCGTCGCGGTAGTCGCAATCCTCGGGTTGATCGCCTGGTTCGGGCTGGTCGCAGAGCCCGGCCCGATGTCGTTCGCGGGCGGCAAGCACGTCTCGCTCGCCGATTACCGGGGCGCGGATCCAACCGGCGTACCGGCGAGCCTGGCGGCAGCGAGCCCGGTCGTGCGCGGCGAGTACCTCGCACGCGCGGCGGACTGCATGGCTTGTCACACGACAGGGGACAGCAAGCCCTTCGCCGGGGGACTCGCGATCCGGACGCCGTTCGGGACCCTGTACTCGCCGAACATCACGCCGGACCGTGCGACCGGTATCGGTAATTTCACCGACCGGGATTTCCTCAGGGCAGTGCGTGAGGGCGTCATGCCCGACGGCACACGACTTTACCCGGCTATGCCGTATGCCGCGTACACTTACATGACGGACGCGGATGCGCTCGCGATCAAGGCCTATCTCTTCAGCCTTGCGCCCGTGCAGGCCACGACCCCACCCGACACGCTTGCCTTTCCATATGATCAGCGTTGGTTGATGGTTTTCTGGCAAGCCCTGTACGACTCCGATAGCCGGTTCAAGCCCCGGAGCGACCGCAGTGCGCAGTGGAATCGGGGTGCGTATCTCGCGGAGGCGATGGCCCATTGCGGCGACTGCCACACGCCGCGGAGCCTGATGCAGGCGCTCGATAACCGCGCCAAGTACTCCGGCGCCACGGCCGCGGGCTGGAGGGCCTACAACATCACGGCGGACGACCGCTCCGGAATCGGATCGTGGAGTGATGCGACGCTCGCGCGGTATCTCGCGACAGGCCACGCCATGGACCATGGCACGGCCTCCGGCAACATGGGCGAGGCGGTCGACCGCAGCCTGTCATACCTGGCGCCGGCCGATATCCAGGCCATTGTGGCGTATCTGCGCACCGTCCCGGCAGTATCCTCGCCCGGCGAGCCGGCGGTGCGTATGAGTCCGGCGCCCGAATCCCCCAGAGAGGGCATGTCGGCGAGCCTCGATCCGCGTGGCAAGCAGGTTTTCGAGGGCGCCTGCGTGAGCTGCCATTCCTGGAGCGGACGCAGCATGCTCACCTCTTATGCGACGCTGACGGGCGCGCGTGCCGTGAACGACCCCAGTGCAACGAATGTTGCGCAGATCGTGATTTCGGGGATGAGGCGCAGGAATGGAGCCGACACGATTACCATGCCAGCTTTTGGAGCTGCCTACTCGGACGTCGAGATCGCGGCCGTCGCCAATTACGTCACCCGGCGTTTCGGCAGCGTAGGTTCCAGCGTACAGGCGCGGGAGATCAGCCTGCTCCGGTCACAGAGCGCGCAGTAGCTCTTTGTTTGGTTACAAAGCTGCCTCTACCGCGTCGAAGAGCGACTCCAGTCCGAACGAGACGTCGACGATTACCCCGTTCACGAAGAAGCCTGGCGTCGCGCGCAGATGGCTGCTGAGGCCGCTGTCGATGTGCTCGCGGACGCGTTGCAGATAGACCTCGTCGTCCATCTCCGCTGTGAATCTCGCCCTGTCGATGTCGAGCCGCTCCGCGTAGGCGGTCAGGTGCTTGAGATCGAGATGCGGCTGATTCGCGAACAAGAGATCGTGCATGGCCCAGAACTGTCCCTGCGCCCCGGCGCATTCGGCGGCTTCGGCCGCCCGCAGCGCGTGCGGATGAATCGATTCCAGCGGGAAGTGCCGATAGGCGAACAGGACCTTGCCGTCGAAACGCTCGAGAAGGAGTTTCACCGACGGCGCCGCCTGCTTGCAGGTGGGGCACTCGAAGTCGCCGTACTCCACCACGGTGATCGGAGCGTGTGCGCTACCGAGGACGTGATCTGTGGCGTTAATCGGCTGCGAAAGATCGCGGGGGTGATGCGTGGCCATCGTGTAAGTCTCCACCTATGGGCGCTGCCTGTCCATGAGCCGCACTACCCGCAGTGCATCAAGCGTACAAAATCATGGGTCCGGACGTGCGGCCGGGACTGGGCGAATTCGCCAGTTGTCGCGTGGGCGCCCTATACTTTACTGTCGGCTCCAAGCTCTGGTCCGTCGCAACGCCAGTAATCAAGAATAGCAAGCCATGCCTTCTCTCCAGCTCGATTGGAACAAGGTCTTCGAGTTCACGTGGCGAATTCTCGTCTTCATCGTCGCCATCGCCATCATCATCGTCGTGACCGGCAACTGGAACCGCTGGGAGGGCCGCCAGGGCTGGCAAAGCACCGACGACGCCTACCTGCAATCGGATCTGACGCCGATCGCGGCGAAGGTAGCCGGCTACGTCCGCGAGCTTCCCATTCAGGATTACGAGCGGGTGCGCAAGGGGCAGGTGTTGGCTCGCCTGGTCGACATCGACTATCGCGCGGCGGTCGACGAGGCGCAAGCGCGCATCCTCTCCGTCGCCGCGCAGGCACAGGCGCTGCAGGCCCAGCGCGAGCTGCAGCTCGCCAATGTGCAGGCGGCGCGGGCCGTGATCACTTCCACCGTCGCGGCGTGGCAGCAAAATGGCCGGGACCTCGCGCGGCAGGGCAAGCTGCTGCGGACCGGCTCCTCTTCGACCGAGGCACGCGAGAAGCTGCAAACCCAGCACACTCAGCTGCAGGCGCAGATCGCCGAGAGCCGGGCGCGCGAGCAAGCCGCAGAGAGTGAGCTTGGCGTGCTGCAGGCGCAACTCAAGGAGAATGCGGCGGCGCTGGTGGCGGCTCGCGCCGCGCTGGCCGCCGCCAGCCTCAACCTGGAATACACCACCATCACCGCGCCGCAGGATGGGGTCCTCGGGCAACGCCAGGTGAAGCCCGGGGAGTTGGTCGGTGTCGGAACCCAGATCACCTCGCTGACCCCGCTGCCCAACGTATGGGTGATCGCGAACTACAAGGAGACGCAGCTCACCCACATGGCAGTCGGGCAGAAAGCGCGGATCCGGGTCGATACCTTCCCGGGACACACGCTCCATGGACACGTCGAGGCGTTCGCGCCTGCCTCGGGTGCCGAGTTCGCTCTGCTGCCGCCCGACAATGCGACGGGGAACTTCACCAAAGTCGTGCAGCGCATATCGGTCAAGATCGTGATCGACGATGCGGACGGGTTGCGAGACCGGCTGGTGCCGGGCATGTCGGTCATAGCGAGCGTTTACGCCGTGGATCGCAGGCGAAAATGAGCGTTCCCGCGCAAGCACTCCCTGCCAGACCCCCGGCCGGCATCATTGCCCCGGCCAACGTCTCGCCGCCCACCTCCATTCCCTGGCTGGGGCTGTTCGCGGTGCTCATGGGCACGTTCATCTCGACCCTCAACACCAGATTCTCCTCGTTCGGTCTCGCGGACGTACGGGGGGCGGTGCACGCAGGGTTTGACGAAGGCGCCTGGATCACGACGGCGCAAACGACCGCGCAGATGTTCGTCACGGTCCTTGCCGTCTGGATGGGCGCTGCTTACGGTCCGCGCCGGGTTCTGATGGGCGCCTCGATCGCGTTTGCGGTGATCATGTTCATCGCGCCTTTGTCGCCGAACCTGCCGACGCTCCTGACGATGCAGTTTCTCAGCGGCCTGGCGAGCGGATTCTTCATACCGCTCACGTTGAGCTTCATTCTGCTCAATATGCCGCCCAAGTACTGGCCGTTCGGCATTGCGCTCTATTCGCTCAATCTGGAGCTGTCGCTCAACATCTCGGCCTCGCTGGAGGGCTGGTACGTCGACCATCTCTCCTGGATGTGGATCTACTGGCAGAACGTGCCGCTCGCTTTCCTGATGTCGCTGGCTCTGAGTCGCGGCGTACCCCCCAAGCGGATCACGACCCGCCCGCCGGTCGATGTGTTTGGTCTCGTCACGGGTGGCGCGGGCCTCGCGCTGATTTATGCGGCGCTCGACCAGGGCAACCGGCTCGACTGGCTCAACTCCGGCCTCGTCTGGGGCTTGTTCGGCGCGGGAACCCTGCTGCTCGCGTCCCTGCTGGTGCACGTGCTGCGCTCGGAGCGGCCGTTACTCGATCTGAAAGTCGTGCTCGGGGCGCCCATGCCGAGCCAGTTCATGCTGATCGCGTTCCTTCGCCTGACGATATTGGCGACGAGCTTTCTGATTCCGTTCTTCCTCACCAACGTGCGTGGGTACCGGGCGATCGAGGTCGGCTATAGCCTCGTGTGGATCGCCGTACCGCAGCTCATTTTCTGCCCGCTGGCGGGGTTGATGCTGAGTCGTACCGATGCCAGGCTGGTCACCTCCATCGGGCTCATCTTCATCAGCGTCGCCTGTCTGATGGTCGCCTACAATCTGACGCCGATCTGGGGATCGTACCAATTCCTGCCGTCACAGCTGCTACAGGGCCTTGGCCAGAGCTTTGCGCTTTCGGGGATCGTGTTTTTCGGAGTCCTGCATTTGCGGCCGCAGGACGCGCTGACGTTCGGTGCCGTGCTGCAGACTGGCCGGCTCTTCGGTGGCGAGCTCGGCACCGCGTTCATGACGACTCTCGCGCGAGTTCGCGAGCAGGTGGCCTCGAACCTGATCGGTCTGCACGTGCAGGTGGGCGATCCGCGCGTCATCGCGTCAGTGCAACGCCTTGGAGCCGTTACGACGCGCGTGATCGATCCGCCTGGCGCCATTGAGCGCGGACAGATCTTACTGAGCGCCGCCATCCGGTCCGCGGCGACGACGCAAGCGGTCATCGACGGCTTCGTCGCGATCGGTGTGCTGGCCGTAGTCGCGTTGCTGATCGTGGTGTTTCGAAGCGCCGCGCCCGAAGGGCCCGCGTCGCCACCGCCGCTCTTCCCCCTGCGAGGAGCGGGAGCAGCGAAGCCCTCATGACTGCGGCGCGGACAGGCCTGCTCGCCATGGCAATGCTGATGACTGCGGCCTGCGCGGTCGGCCCGAACTATCACGCGCCGAAGCTGCCGGCCGGCGCCGGCGCGCCTTTCGTGTCACGGAACTCCACACTGGAGACGACAGCGGCCCCGCCGGATGCCTGGTGGCGGCTGTACAGCGACCCTCGTCTCGACGCTCTCGTACAGAAAGCGCTGCAGGCCAATCGTAACCTTGCTGCAGCGGATGCGAACTTCGCGGCGGCTCGTGAGGCGGTTACCGAGGTTCACGCGGCGCGCTATCCGTCAACCGACCTGACGTCGCAGGCCGTGTATGGACGCGATCCCGTCACTGAGGAGATCCTGGAGCTAGGGGGGCACCACCCGGAGAACCTCTGGATCTACGAGGACATCTTTGAAGCCGCGTACGAGGTCGATCTGTTCGGCCGCGTGCACCGCGCCATGGAAGCGGCGAGCGCCAATGCGGAAGCCGTCAGCGCCGCTCGTGACGACGTGCGCGTAGTGGTCGCGGCTGATACGGCGCACGCCTACGCTTCGATATGCGCTCTGGGAGAGCAACTCAACGTCGCGCGCGAGTCGCTCAAGATCGTGCGTCAGGAAGCCAGGATCTCGGAAGACCAATTCCAGGCCGGAGCCGGATCGAGTTTCGACGTGGCGCGGGCGCAGGCGCTCGTCGCCCAGGTTGGTGCGGCGATCCCACCGCTCGAGGGCGAGCGTCGGGCTCAGCTCTTCGAGCTGACGGCGCTTCTTGGCCGCACTCCCGCGCAGGCACCACAGGGCCTCGAATCGTGTGTCGCGCCGCCGCGTCTCGCCTCGCTCATTCCCGTCGGAGACGGGCAGGTGTTGATCAGTCGCCGTCCCGACGTGCGTGAGGCCGAGCGGCGGCTTGCCGCGGCGACCGCTGATATCGGCGTGGCGACGGCCGAGCTCTACCCCAGCATCCATTTGCTGGGCTTCTATGGCGGCGCCGCTTCGGAACCCGACCAGCTCAACACCAACATCGGAAGGGCCTGGGGCCTCGGCCCGTCGATAAGCTGGTCGTTCCCCAACATGGCCGGTCCGCGCGCCAGGGTGCGCGCGGCAAAGGCCTACCAGGCCGCTGCACTGGCGCAATTCGATGCGGTGGTGCTGACGGCGCTCAAGGAGACGGAGCAGGCGTTGACCGCCTATGACGCGGCGCTCCAGTATCGTCAGGCGTTGGGCGATGCTCAGCGGAAAACACAGCGCAGCTTCGAAATCGCGCGCCACGGATATGCGGCCGGCTCATCGAGCTATCTCGACCTGCTCACCACGGAGCAGTCGTTGGTGGCCATCGATGCCCAGGTTGCCTCATCCGATGCCGAGCTGATCGGGGCGCAGATCGACCTCTTCAAGGCGCTCGGCGGCGGCTGGCAGACACCTGACGCCCGATCGGCCAGGACAAACTAACCGGCGGGGCCGATTTCCGGCGGTGGCGCCGCTACCGTGGTGATGACGGCGGAGCCCATCTCCAGGGTGCGGTGCACCGGGCACTTGTCGGCAATTTCCAGCAGCTTGGCGCGCAGCGCGGCATCGAGCTCGCCTTCGACGGAGATGACCCGTTCAAAGCGGTCGATTTTGCCCTCGCGCCCTGCAGCCACTGCGCCGCAATCCGCGCAATGCTCAGCCGGAGTCTTGCCATGACGGACGATGACGGATACCCGCCCGAGCGCGAGGTTTTTGTAGTTCGCGTACGCGCGTAGCGTCATCGACGTGCACGCGCCGAGCGCGACTGAGAGGTAATCGTAGGGGCTCGGCCCGGAATCGCGCCCGCCCGCCACGGTCGGCTCGTCGGCGATCAGCCGATGGCGGCCAAGAGTGACCGAGTTGTGATACATGCCCAGTCCGGTCTCGCGAATGAGCGCATCGGTGGTCTCGTTAGCGCTCGCCGCTGTCGCCTCCGGGATGTATTTCGACGCCCAGGCCTCGATTATGCGTGCGGCGTACGCAGCGCTACCGGCATTGGCAAGCAGATGATCCGCGTCATCCAGCGACACGAAGCTCTTCGGGTGCCTGGCGGCCAGAAAGATCTTCGAGGCATGCTCGATACTGACTACGGCGTCAAGCGGGGCGTGCATGACGAGCAGTGCCTTGCCGAGCGAGCTTATTCGATCTGCCAGACGGTACTGCTCGGCGTCTGCGATGAAGCTGCGCCGAATGCGGAACCGGCGCCCTGAGAGCACCACCTCCGCCTCACCCTTGTCGCGAACCTCTTCCAGCGAGGTGCCGAAGTTCTTGAGTACATGGGCGACGTCCGCCGGTGCGTTGATCGTTACTACCGCGCGCGCCTCGGGAATCTCGTGGGCGGCGACCAGCACCGCAGCGCCACCCAGGGAATGGCCGATCAGGATGGCCGGGGCGGAATAGTTATCCCGCAGGTAGGCGGCGGCCCTGACCAGATCTTCGACATTGGAGGAGAAGTTCGTATTGGCGAACTCTCCTTGAGATGATCCGAGTCCCGTGAAATCGAAGCGCAACACGCCAACACCGGCAGCTGCCAGGGTAGCTGCGATGCGCCTCGCGGCGAGGATGTCCTTGGTGCAGGTGAAGCAATGAGCAAACACTGCAAAGGCGCGCGCGGAGCCGGCCGGAAGATCGAGACGCGCGCTGAGCTCGTGACCATCGCTTCCCGTGAACGAAGCGCGGACGCCTGAAGTGTTCGATGGGGAAATCGCCATGGGATCCCTCGTTCTGGTGCCTCGACCACCGCAGGCTACCGCGGTCAATTCGACCTTTCCAGCGGCGCCGAGGGCGCTGATGTATACTCGAGTGGTCAACAAAAAAAGAGGCTAGGGGGGTACCGTGGGGGCTACCGAAGCGCTCGCGCGGCCGCAGACCGGCCGCGTTTCACCGCAGCTCGCCGATCAGCGTCGGTGGGACCGTAATTTCTTCCTGCTGATGGTGGCTTTGATCTGGCTCGGAATCCTGATGGGATTCGTGCCGGACATCATCCACCGCGTTCACGTCCACCGTCCGTTCCCGGTAGTGGTTTGGTTTCACGGCGCCGCATTCGTCGGTTGGCTCAGCTTGCTGACGGTCCAGGTGCTGCTCATCCGCAGGCGAAGAGTGGACCTGCATCGCGAACTGGGCATGGCGGGTGTCGCACTCTATGGAGCGATGGTCGTTCTGGGCATCACTACCTCGGTGGTGGTGGACTACGACCTGTTTGGGACGCCGCGCAGCGATCCACCTTTCCTCAGTATTCAGCTTGCAGACATGCTGGCGTTCACCGTCCTGGGTGGCTTCGCAATCGCACAGCGCAAGAACGCAGATGCCCACAAGCGCCTGATGATTATGGCGACCATCTGCATTGCCGACGCGGGCTTCGGCCGCTGGTGGGGGCCTGGCCTCGAGAAACTCCTCGGTGACGGCTACTGGGCGAATTGGGCCCAGGCGTATCTCAGTGACTTCCTTCTGATCGCCATGATCGGCGTCTATGACCTGATCAGCCGGCGCCGGCTCTATGCCGCTTATATTTTCGGAGCGGTTTGGGGGTTGGGGCTCGAGTTCGCCGCGGTGTGGTTGTACGTGACGCCGTGGTGGAAGCCTGCTGCCACGACGCTCATCGGCCGCTAGATACGATCGGAAGCTCGATGTAGCTGGCATTCGCCGGCGAGTGGTAGATGCTTTCCGTCGCTTTCACGTAATCGCCCGGCCTGGCGAAGAAGATGTTTTTCACGTAGGTCTGCGGGTTACGGTCATACAGCGGAAACCAGCTGGACTGCACCTGCACCATGATGCGGTGGCCGGCGAGGAATACATGGTTGGCCGTCGGCAGGTCAAAGCTGTAGAGAAGAGGCTGGTTCGGTGTCAGCGCCTGCGGATCGGAGAAGCCGGTACGGTAGCGGCCACGGAAGATGTCCATGGCGATGCCGAGCTCATAGCCGCCTAGCTGCGGCTCATCGGCAACCTGGTCCGGATACACGTCGATCAGCTTGACCACCCAGTCGGAGTCGGTGCCGCTGGTGGCGGCAATCAAGTGCACTTGCGGCTGGCCGGCGATGGTGACCGGATCAGTCAGCACTGCGGACTCGAAGGTCAGTACGTCAGTGCGCCCTGAAAACTCCCGCTGATCGTCGACCAGCCATTGAAACCAAGTCTGGTCGCCGGTGTAGCCGACCGGCTGGTCGGGACGGGTGCGGAAGGGCACCGGCTTTGCAGGGTCGGAGACATAGCTGGTGTCGTGCGACTCTGCGGCAGTCGGCGCGGTGAAGTCGGCTTTGCCCCCGGCGTGCAGATAGAACGGTGTCGGCGTGATGCTGCAGCCGCTGGCGCAACCTTGCGGCCACGAGCTGAGCCGCTCCCAGTGATTGGCCCCGGTGACGTAGGCGGTCACCGGAGCGACCGGGTTCGGCGGCGCGTCGCTCTTTAGGTAATGGGCCAGGAAGGGAGCGAGAATCTGCTCCTGGAAATACGTGCCGGTGTCGCTGCCGAAGCGAATGGCGCCCAAATGATCGGCCGCCTCGATTTCCTGGCCGTGATGCCATGGCCCCATCACCAGGTACACCATGTCGTTCCCGGTGTCCTTGGGCTTGATGGCTTTGTACACCGCCATGGCGCCGTAAATGTCTTCCTGATCCCAGAGGCTGTCGACCAGCATCACCGGCACTTTCAAAGGTTGTCGGGCGAGGATCTTGTCCATCGCCTGCTCGCTCCAGAACGTGTCATACGCCGGATGTGCGGCCACTTTTTTCCAGAAGCCGATCTGGTCCATGCCATAGGCCTTGGCCATGGCGCCGGCCGAGCCGTAGTGCATGTAAAGGTCGTAATCGTCGTAGTAGTTGCTCCACCATTTGGCACTGTTGTCGCGAGTGGCTTCCTGCTCGTAGATATAAGGGAGGTTCTGCTCCCGGAAGGCGCCGTGATGGAACCAGTCGTCGCCCATCCAGCCGTCGACCATCGGGTTCATCGGCACTACCACCTTGAGCGCCGGGTTGGGGTCGACAAGGGCCGTCAGCGGCTCGTAGCCGTCGTATGAGATGCCCAGAATTCCGACCCTGCCGTTGCTTTCGGGTACGTGCTTGACCAGCCAATCGATCGTGTCGTAGGTGTCGGTCGACTCGTCCACGGGCGTATGGTTGAGCGGCCCGCGGAAGGGACGGTTCATCACGAAGTCGCCTTCGGAGCCGTATTTGCCGCGAACGTCCTGGATGACGCGGATGTAGCCTCCATCTACGATCACCGGAACCGCGTTGTCGTAACCTTCAAGCGCCGTGCCCATGCTGCCGCTCAGCTGGCCATGCTCCGTCTCGGTGACCATGCTGGTGGCGTCGTAGGGTGTGCGCGTCATCAGCAGCGGCGCATCGTGCGCGCCCTTCGGAATCATGATCACCGTGTGCAGCTTGACGCCATCGCGCATGGGGATCATTACGTCCCGGATGGTGTAACCAAAGCTGGAATGGTCGGGGGTGAAGTGGGCCGGTGTCTCACTGGGCAAAGATGGATATTTCGGCGGCGGTGCGGCCGCAGCCGCAGTGCTGGCGACCAGAAGAATAGCCAGCAACGCGTGTAGGCGGTGGACCGATAGTGTCATGACGGGATCCCCTCGACCTCTACAACACCGGAACCGGCGGGAATGCTATCAGATCGCCGCCGCCGGCGCCTTTGGCGGCGCTCCGGGAGCGGTTCAGCCCAGTAGCTTCAGCAGCTCGTTGACCGTCCGCCAGTTGCGCGCGGTCGCGGGGACGCCCAAGCATCGCTCGACCCTCGAGCGCAGCACCGAATCGGCGAACCCGTCCGGCGTCCAGAGGTAGAAGACGCGGCCCTCGAGCGCGAACGCCTCCCGGCCGGCAGCGACGCGCCCCAGCGAGTCGATGTCGGGTGACTTCGGTGGGGAAGCGAGAAAGTACAGATGCAACAGCTTGTGATTGTGCTGCGCGTCCGGGAAGGGGTTGGCGTTGATGGCGGCGGCCAGCTCCGCCTTGCTGATGACCAGCACTGCGGGCGCGCAACCGAACTTCCGCGCGACCAGCCGCTCTATCTTTGCCGCGAGCGCGCCAGGATCGCCGCGCGCGCTGCGGAACACTATGTTACCGCTTTGGATGTAGGTGCGGACCGCCTGCAAGCCTGCAGCCTCGAGCGCGCTCGCCAGTGCCTTCATCGGCACTTTGTTCTTGCCCACGACATTGATCCCCCGCAGCAGTGCGAGCCAGGTGGTCCCGGCCCGGCCGGAGGGAGCTGCTTTCATTGCAGCGCCAGCCTGAAGCACATCTTCTTGCGCTCCGCGCCCGCATCCACGCGCAGGCGGATGCGCCCCAGGTCCTCCCCGCCGGGATTCTGCATCCTGAACGAGTAGGGCGGAACGCCCCACGGACTGCTCTCGGCCGGTGTGCATTCGGTGAGCACCAGCCGCAGATCGCCGTCCGCAGGCAGCGCGACTTCGAGAAATTCGAAGGGTTTCGCGGGCGGCAGCGGTCGGATGTTTGGCGACATAATCTGGCGCCGGCGATGATAGCGAATGCGAGACGCGCTTCACAATTTTCGCGCGGCCGATGCGCAGTACGTCGTTAATGCGCTACACAGGCGGGGGGTATCGTGATCCTGAGAGGCGTTCCTATTTAGGCCCCGCAAGGGGCGGGTCACTCTGGGTCATCGCCAGGCAGGCGGGACCGGTGTTTACAGCCCACAGTGAGGCGGAGTTTCCGGCGCCGGTGTGAATTTTTCGGTCGTACCAGATTTCGTCGCCATCGGCGGCCTGATCGCAGTCTTCTGGACGCTGCTGCGGCGTACCGGACAGAGCCGCCTCAATTTCTGGCTGGTCGGGTGGTCTCTGCTGCTGGTGCACATCGTGGCGCTGTTCGTGGCGCAGAACATCGCCGGCAGCGCCGACGGCGCGTATTCCGTAGCCGTCGGAATGTTGGTGATCACTGCCAGCGCCTTCGTGTGGGCGAGCAACGAGCAGCTCGATATCCGATGGCGCAACCTTTCCATTGTGGTGTTCAGTGCGCTGCCGGACGTCGCGCTGCTCAGCTGCATTACCTGCGGCCTCGAGTCACCCTGGCTTTACACGCTGCTGACCGCGATGGGAATCGGCTCGACCCTATGGATGATGCGAGCCTGGCGCGGTGCGCGCGCGGAGCCCAGCATGCGCTGGCGCACGTCCCTCGTGCTCGCCGTGTATTCCGTGCAGGGCGCTCTTCTGGCTTTCCATCAGCCGGATGAGGCGGTCAGCTGGATGCTCACCTGGCACTATCTGGCCGTCGCGGCGTTCTACCGGATGACTGCATCGCGGCCCTCGGCCAGCGTACGCTTCACCACGATCAACTTCATCGCGTGGGCATTCGTCTTTCCCGCCAGCGACCTCATGGCGGTGCTGTGGCCGAACGCTCACGTGGACGCCGAGGTGTGGAACCTGCCCAAGTTCCTGGTCGCCACCGGCATGACATTCACGCTGCTCGAAGAGCAGCTGTCGAAGGCGGAGCACGCCTCGCTGCACGATGAGCTGACCGGCCTGCCCAATCGGCGCATGCTCGCGCGGCGGCTGCACGAGACCATGGATCGTGCGCGCGAGGTGGGTACCCTGTTGGCGCTGGTCGTGATCGATCTCGACGGCTTCAAGGAAATCAACGACACGCTGGGTCATGCGGCGGGCGATGAAGTGCTGCGCTGGGCGGCGCGGCAGTTTCGCGCCCAGCTCAATCAGGAGGACGTCCTGGCGCGGTTGGGCGGCGATGAATTCGCAGTCATTCTCACGGATATCCCCGACCGCGATGCCGCGCAGCGGGCGGCGCAGAGCCTGCGCTGCGCGCTTGATTCCGGCATGCTGATCCTCGGCCGGCAGCTTGCGATTCGCGCCAGTGTCGGCTTCTCGTTGTATCCCTACGAGAGCGACAACGCAGATCGTCTCTACGCGATCGCCGATCGCGCGATGTACGACCGCAAGCCACGTCGGCAGGACCAGGATCTGGTACACGACGCCAGCGGCTCACTGTCAGCGTGAATCGCCGGGGGCGCTGCCCCTATCCGCACACCCGAATCGCCCGGGCGGTAGGCCGTCCGTGAGAGCACGCTCCGGGTCGGCCGACTGGGCGCATGCAACCCCCGGGGCTCGTCCGCTTCGCGCTCTTACCGGTCTGGAGCTTCGCAAGCGGCTCGAGGCCGCGCTGGCGGCTGGCGACGGAGCGGCAGGGGCGCACTGCATCCACGAGCTCTGGATGCGCGCCGAGCTCGGCTTCGACGTCGATTCGGCTCTGGATCTGCTCTGGAAGCGCGCCGCCGGCTCGATCCCGGAATGGCTGCCAATGACGCATGTCGAGTGGCTGCCATTGGTTTATGAGATCGCCGCGGGCTTTGGCGCCGCGCGCAAGGGGCGATCGAACATTTATCTCGTGCTCCTCGACTACCGCGATCGGCGCGGCGCCCCGTTCGGCATATATGTGGGCATGAGCGACTACACACCTGCGGCGCGCTTCGATCAACACAAAGCCGGCATCCGCGCCTCGGGCAGCGTACTCAAGCGCGGCCTCGAGGTTCTTACCGGCCCGACACTGCACCTGCAGCGCATTGCTCGTGCGCAGGCGGCGGCAATCGAGACGAAGCTCGCTGCGGCACTCAGCGATGCCGGTCTGATGGTTCAGGGCGGTCACTGACGCTCACAGACCGAGATCGCTCAGACCGGGGTGGTCGTCAGGCCGCCGCCCGAGCGGCCAGCGATACTTGCGGTCGGCCTCCGCGATCGGCAGGTCGTTGATGCTGGCGTGGCGGCGGCGCATGAGACCGCGCTCGTCGAATTCCCAGTTCTCATTGCCGTAGGAGCGGAACCAAGAGCCGCTGTCGTCGTGCCACTCATACGCGAAGCGGACTGCGATGCGACTGTCGGTGAAGGCCCAGACCTCCTTGATGAGCCGGTAGTCGAGCTCGCGCGCCCACTTGCGCCTGAGAAAGGCGACGATGTCGGCGCGTCGGTTGAGGAACTCCGCGCGGTTCCGCCAGCGGCTGTCTTCGGTGTAGGCGAGGGCGACGCGCTCCGGGTCGCGGGTATTCCACGCGTCCTCGGCGGCGCGCGCTTTCTGCGCGGCCGTCTCGGCAGTGAAGGGTGGCAGGGGCGGGCGGCTCGACATGTGAATCCTCCGGAGCGTGTGCTCGACGGCGCACGGCCCGAAATACCGTAGATCCGCCCGCCGCCGGCGTCAAGAATGGCGCCCCGGTCAGGTCGCGTATTCGAGAACGTCGGTGATCGAGTCACGGCTCGGGGTGAGTCCCTCGCCGCTGATGCAACTCCAGCCCTGGTCGAGGGGGCGACGCGGCTCATCCTCCGATACCTGCAGTAGAATGCGCTGATGAGCGAATCGCACTCGCTGCCGATCATCCTGGTACCCGGGCTGCTTGGGTCGCCGCGCCTCTACGCGGAGCAGATCCCGGCCCTCTGGCGCCTAGGCCCGGTGACCGTCGCCACTCACACGCAGGATGACAGCATGGCCGCTATCGCGCGCCGCATTCTCGCGAGTGCGCCGGCGCGATTTGCGCTAGGCGGCTTGTCGATGGGCGGATACGTCTGTTTCGAGATCCTGCGTCAGGCCCCGAAGCGCATCGCCAAGCTCATGCTGCTCGACACCAGCGCCCGACCTGATGCGCCGGAGCAGAGCTCGCAACGGCGCCTACAGATTGAGATGGCCAGGACGACCGGGCGGCTCGGCGAGATCGTGGACGGGCTCTTCCCGAGACTGGTGCACGCGCGTCGCTGGGGCGACGAGTCGCTGCGGCGCATCTGCCGCGCCATGGAGCAGGACGTTGGCGTCGAAGGGTTCATCAACCAGCAGACGGCCATCATGGCTCGCCCGGACTCCAGGCCTGGATTGGCCAGGATCCGCTGTCCGACGCTGGTGATCGTCGGCGACGGTGATTTACTCACACCGCCGGAGCGTGCGGAGGAGATCGCGAACGGCATACCGGACGCACGCCTGAGCATCATTCGGGATTCCGGTCATCTCTCGACGCTCGAACAGCCTGCCGCGGTGACGCGGAGCCTGGTGGAGTTCCTGCGCGGATAGCGACTTTGGGCAGTGCGTGGAGATGGCCAGGGGCTGGCGGTATAGTGAGGCAATCACGACGCCGGCTGGCGGAATTGCTGCTCGACTGCGGATTCGGAGGTAACGTGACGGCTCAATATCTGCTCAAAACCGAACCCTCGGAATACTCATTTGCCGACTTGACTCGTGACAAGGAAACCATCTGGGATGGAGTATCGAATCCGACGGCGTTGCGGAATCTCCGCGGCATGAATCCCGGGGACAAGCTGGTCGTTTACGAGACAGGGGATACGAAGAGCGCCGTGGGAGCGGCGACTGTCGTTTCAGTCCAGGGGGCGGATGGCAAGGACCCGCGGGTGAAAATCAAAGCCGCGAAGCCGTTGCCCCGAGCGGTACCTCTCTCCGAGATCAAGGCGACCAAACTCTTTGCAGACTCTCCACTGGTGCGTCAAGGACGCCTGAGTGTCGTACCTCTCAGCGAAGCGCAGTATCGCTATATCACGGGACAGAACGAATAGCCGGGTACCCCGCCAGAGCTCGGACGCGGTAATGGATGCGGTGTGCATATGATCTGAAACGCGTATGCCTTGCGCGTGCGCGTAGCGACGTTGTTGAGAACGTGCGTCGATGACGTGTTGCCGGGTGTTGTTGGGTGAAACTTTCGTGTTGACAACCTGTCGTCCACGCGTATCCTGCACGGCTCTTTGCCGATCGTGTAGTTCAATGCATCGTCGCCTACGTCGCTTAAACGCCATGGGTATGCATACCGAATCAGATTCATCGGAGCTCGCACGCGATGCGTCATGCAGTCGGATCGGGCTGCCGTTGGCGCTGCGGGTCGATCTCGAGGATGTGCCTGGCACCGTTCTCAACATGAGAGCGCTGCGCGCGTTCGATCTTGCGCCGGCGCGATATCCGATTCATCGGGTCGTGTGCTGCGTGGCGCGCGGCGCAACGGTTCAGCTCTTCGACGATCTGGCCATGCGCTCCGGATTTGCCGCGCAGCGTCTCGGTTCCGGATCGCTGTTTCTTGAAGGACCTGGCGTGCTCGCCATCCTCAAAGGCTCCCCGAAGACTCGCTACACCTCATGTAGGTTTACGTTGTGGACCGACACGCCGGAGCGGGCGGCCGCGACTGAGGCGGTGCTGCTGGAAATTGTCGGCGAGCGGAGGATGCGCGAGGAGACGTTTACGATCGACTGGCGGTTCGGGACGGGAGACGGCAGTCTCACGGGGGTCTCGTTCGAGGAGCTCGTCGATCCAGCGTTGCTGGATGAGGCCTATCCGGCCCTCAATGAGTCAGTGCTGGCATTCATGGAGCGCTATCTTGCCGCTCCGGAGACGATCCTGATCGTTCAAGGTCCACCGGGCACGGGCAAGACGCGTCTGGTGCGCGCCATTCTCGGGGCACTCGCCAGGCGCACGAGCGGGCGAAGCAGCGTTCTGTACACCGCGGACCGTCGCGCGCTCGAGAGCGATCAGATCTTCATTGAGTTCCTAACGGAGGAGCATGATGCATTCGTGATCGAAGATGCGGACCATATCCTCACGTCGCGTGCGAACGGCAACGTGGACATGCACCGATTCCTGGCGATCGCCGACGGCATCGTGCGCGCTCAAGGCCGAAAAATTCTTTTTACGACCAATCTTCCCAACGTCGGCGACATTGACGAAGCCTTGCTTCGTCCAGGCCGCTGCTTCGCCAACGTGAGAACGCGGGCGCTCAGCCCGTCGGAAGCCGCAAGTCTGGTGAGACGCATTTGCCGCGGCGAGGGCGAAGTGTTCGACCGCGTAATGGGCAGGCTTTTGCGAAGCGGCACGTCGCCCGTAACGCTTGCGGCTATCTACCAGTGCCTGCCGTCTGACCTACGCTGATCAGCCTACAGGAACCGGCGGCTCGCCTTGCCAGGGCTGCTGGTTCCCACTTGCCCGCAGCCGGATCACCGCCTACGCTTGACGTAGTCGTTCAAGCCTCTAGGAAGCCTCTGATGTCGCTAGTCCTGCTCGAGCGCCCGGGCCCGGGAGTGGCGTTGCTGCGGCTCAACCGCCCGGATCGCCTGAACGCGCTCAACATGGAGCTGCGGGAGACCCTCGCCTCGCATTTCACCGAGCTGGCATCGGACGACGCGGTTCGATGCGTCGTAATCACCGGTGATGAGAAGGCATTCGCCGCCGGCGCCGATGTTGCAGAGATCGCGCAGCGCACGCCCACCGATCCGGCATTCGCGAGAACGCGGACCGCGTGGGAGGCGATCGAGCGTTACCGGCGGCCCATCATCGCGGCGATCAATGGGTTCGCCCTCGGCGGTGGCTGCGAGCTCGCGATGCATTGCGACATCATCATCGCGGGGGAGGGCGCAAAGCTCGGGCAGCCGGAGGTCAAGCTGGGGATCATGCCTGGAGCCGGCGGCACGCAGCGGCTCGTGCGCGCGGTGGGCAAGTTCGCAGCGATGCGGTGGTTGCTCACCGGTGACCTGCTGAGTGCCCGCGAAGCGCACCGCCTGGGACTCGTAACCGAAGTGGTGGCGGATGGTGAGGTCCTGAAGCAGGCGCTGGAAATTGCGGTGCGCATCGCGGCGCAGCCGCCCCTCGCCGTGGCCGCCATAAAGGACGCGGTGCTGCGCGGCGCCGACCTGCCGCTCGAGGCCGGACTGCGTCTCGAAGGCGAGAGCTTTCAGGAGCTATTCGCCACCGAGGACCGGACCGAGGGCATGCGCGCCTTCCTCGAGAAGCGCAAGCCTGAGTTCAAGGGGCGTTAGATGTCGGATCACGCTGAGCCGCTCGACACGATAGGCGTCATCGGCGCGGGCGCGATGGGCGCGGGCATCGCCCAATCGGCGCTGACGGCCGGACTGAAGGTGATCATGCATGACTCGAGCGCGGCCGCGCTCGCCAAGGCGCGGGGCGAGATACACTCGCGAATCGCGAGGCTGGCGGAGAAGGGTCAGATCACCGCCGCCGCAGCCGCTGAGGCCGAGGGCCGCCTCACGCTTGCCGAGCGTCTGCAGGAGCTGGCGCCCGCGCAGATCGTGATCGAGGCCATCATCGAGCAGCTCGAGCCGAAGCAACGGCTGTTCACGGCGCTGGAAGACATCGTCTCCCCCGCCACGGTGCTCGCCACCAACACCTCATCACTGCCGGTCGCGGCGATTGCGCGCGTCTGTCGGCATCGCGAGCGGGTTTGCGGCCTCCATTTCTTCAATCCCGTGCCGCTCATGCGGCTCGTGGAGGTGATCCGCGCGACGGATACGTCGGAGCGCACGATGGAGCGGGCGCTCACGCTCGCCGAGCGGCTGGGTAAGACCGCCGTGAAGGTGAGGGACGTACCGGGCTTCCTGGTCAATCTTCTCGGACGCGCCTACATCACGGAAGCGCTGCATATCCAACATGAGGGCGTCGCTCCCGTGGCGACGATCGACCGGATCATGCGCGAGGCCGCGGGCTTTCGCATGGGGCCCTTCGAGCTCATGGATCTCACCGGCATCGACGTCAATTTGCCCGCGACGCGGGTCGTCTACGAGGGTTTCCAACACGATCCACGGCTCAAGACCACCGCGCTGCACGAGTCGCTGTTCGCGGCGGGGCAGCTCGGACGCAAGACCGGCCGCGGGTTTTACGAATACATCGAGGGGAAGGCTGCTGCGCCATCTGCCGGCGACGATTTCAGCACGGTACCCGCGGAAGGACCGCCTGTGTCGGCCTGGGTTGCCGCGGGGGCGCACGGATTCGAACTGCTCGCCGCGCGCGGCGTGAGGCTCGTCACCGCCGATCAGGCCGAGGTGATTCTCGTGAGCCCGGCTCCGGGCGAGGATGCGGCGAGCGCCGCCGCGAGACTCAGACTCGAGCCGGCGCGGGTGGTCGCGGTGGACTTGCTCGCAGTGGAGCAAGGCTTCCTGACATTGATGCCGCCCGTTGGCGGTGATGCCGCCGCGCGCAAGCTCGCCGCATTTCTGCGCGGGACGGGTCTCGCTGTCGCCGTGATCGGTGATTCGCCCGCGTTCGTGGCGCCGCGGATTCTGGCCATGATCGTCAATCTCGCCTGCGAGGTCGCCCAACTCGGGATCGGCACGCCGGAGGATATCGACGTCGCGATGCGTCTTGCGCAGAACTACCCGCGCGGCCCCTTCGAGTGGGGTGAACGCCTGGGAGCGGAGCGCGTTCACGACACGCTGCGACGGATGCAGGAGATCACGGGATCGGATCGCTACCGTCCCAGCCTCTGGCTGCGGCGGCGCGCATTGCTCGCACTGCCGCTGCGCACGCGGCAGTGACCGGCTTGACAACCCCCGGCCTCGGCGCGCAGCATTAAGAAACCGGTTTCAGACCGGGTGAATCAGGCATTTCAGGGGGCGCTTCGGCGGTTCCAACAGGCAGATGGCGGCGACTCCACGCAGCATTCGCATCGCTCTGGTAGCGGCACTCGGCGGATTCCTGCTCGGCTTCGATGCGACCGTGATATCCGGCGCCGTGCCCTTCATTCGTGATTACTTCGGCCTCGGCGGCGCGGCGGGGAGTCTCGCGCTCGGCTGGGCGGTGAGCAGCCTCGGTTGGGGGGCGATGGCCGGCAACCTCGGCACCGGCGTGCTGAGCGATCGCTACGGCCGCAGAGCGGTGCTGTTTCTGACGGCGGTGCTCTTCTTCGGCTCCTCGCTCCTTGCGGCGACCGCGCATTCGTATCCTGCTTTCATCATCGCGCGCATCCTTGGCGGGCTTGCCGTCGGCGCCGCGATTCTCACCGCGCCCATGTACATCGCCGAGATTGCGCCCGCGGACCGGCGGGGCCTGCTGGTCGCGATCAATCAGCTGATGATCGTCATTGGCATTTCCGCATCCTTTCTCTCCAATGACCTGATCCTGACCATCGGGGCCGGCGGCTGGCGTTGGATGCTCGGCGTCGAAGCGATTCCCGCTGTGATATTTCTGGCGCTGCTGACCACGGTGCCGGAAAGCCCGCGCTGGCTGCTCGCCCGCGGCCGCCGCCCGGAGGCGCTCGAAGTCATGCGGGCCGTTCGTGGGCACGAGGCGGTTGCAGAGCTCGACAGTATCCAGCTGGAGCCGCAGGCGCGGCGCGCCGGCTCATGGTCGGCGCTCCTCGGCAGGCGCATGCGCTTCGTCATGGTATTCGCCGCCGGGCTCGCGTTCTTCCAGCAGATCACCGGGATCAACGCGGTCCTTTATTACCTGCCCACGATATTCGCGCAGGCAGGCGGCGGGCTCGAGAGTGCCTTCCACCAGGCTGCGGTCGTGGGCGGAGTGAATTTCGCCATGACGATCGTGGCGATGCGGTGGATAGACAGGCTGGGCCGCAAGCCGCTGTTGGTCGTGGGCACGAGCGGCATGGCGGCGGCGCTGCTCGCCATCGGCTGGGCGTTTCGCGCCGGCTCGGGGTCGGTTGCCCACCCGACGATGGTGCTCATCGCCGTGGTCGCTTTCGTCGCTTCGTTCGCGATCTCGCTGGGCCCGGTCACCTGGGTGATGGTGGCCGAGATTTTTCCCAATGAGCAGCGGGCGCTTGCGATCTCCGTCGTCGGCTTCTGGAACTCGCTGGTGAGCGCGACCGTCACCCTGGTATTCCCGTGGGAAACCGCACACTGGGGAGCCTCGGGGACTTTTTTCGGCTACGGACTGCTGGCGGTGGCGGCCCTGGTTTTCATCCTGCTCCTCGGCCCGGAGACCCGCGGCAAGACACTCGAGGAAATCGAGCGGGCCTTCCTCGGCAGGCGCGTGTGGCACGCTCGGCAGCGTTCGTTGCGACATGAAACCAGATCGGGCGACGGCCCGGCGGCGACCCCGGGGCCCGCCCGATGAGCGCGCAGCGGCAGAAGCCTGGCAAACGGGGACCACGCCCGCGCCGCGCCGTGACTCTCCGAGTGATTGCGCGCGAGGCCGGTGTATCGGCGAGCACCGTCTCGCGCATCATCAACGGCACAGTCAAAGTCAGTGAGGAGCTGAAGGGCGCCGTCGAAGCCGCGATCGAGCGGCACGATTTCCGTCCCGACGCGGCGGCCCGCGGGCTCGCGCTTGGGCGAACGCTGACCATCGGCGTGTTGAGCCAGTCCATCGACAGCCCGTTCTACGCCGAGGGGCTGCGTGGCGTCGAGCTGCGGTTGTTGCAAGCGGGTTATGCGGCGCTATTCATGAGCGGCAATTGGAACGAGACGGACGAGGAGCGCTGCATGCGCGAGTTCATGGACCGGGGAGTGGACGGCATCATCATGTTCTCGGGGCGCCTCAGTGATGCGGCCGTGAAGGACTTCGCCAAGCGCGTCCCGATCGTCGTGACCGGGCGGAGCCTGAAAGCGCCGGCGGTCTGCAGTCTGCCCATAGATGATCGACAGGGCGCCGTGCTGGCCATGCGGCATCTCATCGGGCGCGGACATCGCCGTATAGCCTTCATCGCCGGATCGGAGAACCATCCGGATGCGCTCCAGCGCCTGGCGGGTTACAAGGCAGGACTGCAGGAGGCGAAGATTCCGTTCGATCCGGGCCTCGTCGTGGCGGGCGACTGGCACGAGGAGGGCGGCCTTCGGGCCACGATGCAACTGGTCGAGTCGGGCCGCGAGTTCACGGCCATCTTCTGCGTCAACGATCAGACGGCACATGGCGCGTACCTGGGCCTGTTCCGCCAGGGACTCTCGGTGCCGGAGGACATCTCAGTCGTCGGCTTCGACGACCTGCCGTCGTCCTCCTACACGCTGCCGCCGCTGACCAGCGTCCGCCAATCCGTGGGCCTGCTGGGGGAGCGGTCGGTCGAAGGACTGCTCGCGCTGATCGCCGGGCGGCGGCCGCGCGTCGAGTCGCCGGCTGTCGAAATCGTGGTACGCGACTCGACACGCCAGCTCTGATTCCGCTCGACAACGAAGACGTGCGGCCTGCGCCGCGAGGTGATCCTTTGCCCATGAGTGATTCAGGAATCGAGACGCTGGCGCGGCGCTTTCCGCCGGGCTTCCTGTGGGGAGTGGCGACCAGTGCGTACCAGATCGAGGGTGCCGCGGCGAGCGATGGGCGAGGACCCTCCATCTGGGACGAGTTCTGCCGTCTGCCGGGTGTCATAGCGGACGGCTCGAGCGGCGAGATCGCTTGCGACCACTATCATCGGCTGCAGTCGGATCTCGATCTGATGCAGCGGCTCGGCATTCCCGCGTATCGGTTTTCGATCTCCTGGCCGCGGGTGCGGCCCGAAGGAGGGGCTGCCAGCAACGAGGCGGGGCTCGCGTTCTACGACCGGCTGGTGGACGGCCTGCTGTCGCGCGGTATACGACCGCTCGCGACTCTGTATCACTGGGACCTGCCCGCGCGGCTGCAGCGCGAGTCCGGCGGTTGGGCGGCTCGGGGTACCGCCGAGGCGTTCGCCGATTACGCCGCGATGATGGCGGCCCGCTTGGGAGACCGTGTCAGGTCATTCACGACTCAGAATGAGCCCTGGGTGACTGCTACGTTGGGTCATGAGATGGGTGTGTTCGCACCCGGCATCAGGAGCCGCGCCACGGCCATGCAGGTCTCGCATCACTGCCTGCTCAGCCACGGTCTCGCCGCCCGGGCAGTGCGCGCCACGCGGCCGGATGTATCGGTGGGAATCGTGTTGAACCTCTCGCCTGTCTACCCCGCAAGCGATGCGCCGGAGGACGTGCTGCAGGCGAGGCGCGACGACGGCCTGCTCGTCAGGTGGTACCTCGATGCACTGTTGCTTGGGACCTATCCGGAGGACGTGCTCGATTATGTTGGTACGGATGGTCCGCACATACGTCCCGGCGATGCGCAGATCATTGCCGCGCCGCTCGACTTCCTGGGCGTCAATTTTTACAACCCGATGGTCTCAGGCGCAGGGCGGCGCTGGGTTCCGGCACGGCAGGGCGCGCCGGTAACGGACATGGGATGGGAGGTCGCCCCGCGGGACTTCAGCCAATTCCTGCTGCGGCTGCATCACGACTACCCCCTGCCGCCGCTCTACATTGCCGAAAACGGCGCCGCGTACCAGGATCGGGTGGTGAACGGTCAGGTGGATGACGAGCCGCGCCGCGCCTATCTGGAGTCCCACGTGCGTGCCGTCGCGGATGCCATCGACCATGGAGTCGACCTGCGGGGCTACTTCGTCTGGTCGCTGTTCGACAACTTCGAGTGGGCTCACGGCTACGGCAAGAGATTCGGCATCGTCCACGTCGATTACGCCACGCAGGAGCGCCGGCCCAAGCAGAGCGCCCTGTGGTACAGCCGGCTGCTGCGTGCCGTTCGTCAGCCGGGATCGATGCGCGTGACCGACCCGCGCCAGAGCACCTGCGAGGGGATGTCGCGGTGTACCGGCAGCGAGCTGCCATAGCAGAGGTTGAGCAGGTAGTTCAGCGCGTTGGTGGCGACCTCCCGCCACGGAATGAGCACAGTCGTGAGCGGCGGCACGGTCAGCGCCGACAACGCGATGCCATCGTAGCCCATGACGGAGCACTGGCCGGGTACGTCAACACCGGCTTCCCGCAGATATGAGATGGCGCCAATCGCCATTTCATCGTTGGCGCAGAAGAGGGCGGTGAAAGGGACGCCGCGCTCGAGCAGCTCGCGCACACACGCCCGACCGCTCTCCGGCGAGAAGTCCCCGCGCGCGCGCGGGATCCGCTCGGGATCGATCTCGTGCCGGCGCAGCGTCTCGTGGAAACCGCGCATTCTCAGCGCGTTGTCGTGCGCGGTCTTCGGTCCCTCGATGACGGCCAGGCGCCGGTGGCCCGCCTCGCAGAGCGCGCGCGCCGCCGTGGCGCCGGCGGCGCGGTGGTCGGGGTTGAAGCAATGCTCCTTGAGTCCCGGGATGCTGCGGTTCAGCAGCACGAATCGGGGCTGGCGCTCGGCGATTCTCGCGATATCCGCGGGCCTGAGCGCGGTACCCATCGTGATCAGTCCGTCGCAACCCCGATCGGCGAGGAATTCCGCGCCCGCGAGCGCATCCTGTCGCTCGCTCTCCGGCGACTGGCCAAAGTCCACGACCATCTGGCGCCCCGAGGCGCGCAGGGCGGTGTAGATGGCGTGCAGGATCGGCGTGTAGAAGGAGCCGGCGATCAGGGGTACGAAAACCCCGATGGTCTGTGATTGCCCCTTCTGCAGCGCGCGGGCCGCGTGGGAGGGACGGAATTTCAACTCCGCTATGGCCTTGCGGACACGCCGGATGGCCGCTTCGGATACCGGCCCATTGCCCGCGATGACGCGGGATGCCGTGCCGAGCCCGACGCCGGCACGTTTTGCCACATCCTTTATTGTTGCCATTCGACTCACCCTACCAGAATCTTACGACGGTCGCCGCAAGCAACGCCGGCGACGCCGACCCGTATTGACAGTGCGATTCCGGTGGATCATAGTCGATTTTTATGGAATCGTTTCCACAACGAAATGGAAACGCTTCCGTGTAAGCGCCGGTCGAGTTCTTGACATCTGCATATGAGGCGAGCAGACTCGATTGCAACCGGTTTCAGAAACCGCTTGCAGCGTTGCGCTAAAGCAACAGCGACAACAGGGGGACCAGCGCGTGTACAACCAGAAGACACGGTCCGTGAATTCCTTGCAGAGGGGAGGCATTCGATGAGCCGCAAGACAATGCGTAATGCGTTGAAGAATGAGTGCAGGAAAAACGCGAAACCGAACGGCGCCGGGCGCGCCGCCTGTTCCAATATCGGTTTCTCGGGACTGGCGCTCGGGTCGATCGCCTTCGGCGTGACCGGCGTCCTGCACGCCCAAAACGCCTCGCCGGCGCAGGATCAGAACGCGGTGCCGAAGCCGACTACGGGCGCCGAGCAGCTGCAGGAGATCGTGGTCACGGGTATCCGCGGCTCGCTGCAAAGGTCCTTGGAAATCAAGAAGGTGTCGCTCGGCGTGGTGGATGCCGTCTCCGCCGAGAGCATCGGCCACTTCCCGTCCAGCAGCCTCGGTGACGCCATGGAACACGTCCCGGGCGTCACCGTCCAGCGCGGGGTATCGGACCTCATGGATACCCAGGTTCTCTCCAACGGTAACGCCTCCTCGGTCACCATCGATGGCCTGGGAGGGGACTTCGTCGAGACGCTGATCGACGGCCGGCCGCAGGCGGACGTCGAAAACAACAGCCGGCAATTCGACTTCGCCTCCATGGGCGCCGACTACGTGGGCGAGGTCGATGTTCTCAAGAGTCCCGACTTCAGTATCTCTTCCGGCGATGCCGGCGGCACGGTCAACATCAAGCTGCCGAAGCCCTTCGACCACCCCGGGTTCCAGATGCATGCGCTCGGCTCGGGCAGCCTTTCCGAGCGCGATGGCCAGGCAACGCCCGATGTCGGCGCGCTCATCAGCGACACGTTCGACGATAACCGCTTCGGCGTGCTGATCGAGGGGGAATACAGCGACAAGAAGACCCTCTCGAATCAACTCGACACCCAAGGGTGGGAAGGAACGTACCTGAACAGCTGCCAGATGGCCGGCGGCCCGACCTGCGTCAATGCGGCAGGGCAGCCGCTGCCGCTCGGCGCCAACGTGGATGCGGCAGGGGACGCCGCTGTCAACCCGGCCAATACGAAGCCGAGCTGGTACATCCAGAACTACTCAGTGTTCGTGAACCGCACCGATGACCGCAGCAAGAATGGGCGCGCGGTCTTTCAATGGCATCCGGCCGATGCGGTGCTGGTTACCCTGGACACCAATTACTCCGACGATCGGGTGCTCGGCGATCGCGCCCACTTCAGCAACTGGTTCAGCTCCGACCAGTTCTACGACGTGCAGAGCGATGCCAACGGCACCATCACCAATTTCGACTACGGCCCGGCGCCCACCGACCTGCAGGCGGACTGGGACGGCAGTTACACGAAGAATATCGATTACGGTCTCAACGTACTCTGGGACATCAATGACGAGTGGACGGCGGAGCTCGATGCCGATCAGTCGGCCGCCTACCTGAATCCGGATGGCCAGCTCGAACAGGTGGACGCGGACGTGGGCTATGGCCCCGGGACCGGGGGCACCGAGAACGGCTACGTCGGCGGCATCGCCGTGCCGGGCGGGAACGGCCTGCCGTATCAGACGGCCCCGGGGCCGAACAGTAACGGCAGCAACTTCCTCGGCCTGGATCCGTTCATCATCGGCTCGCACGTGATGCCGCTGGAGCAGCCGATCGACACCGACTACGTCAATCAGGCCAAGGTGGACGCCACCTGGGAGGGGGACTCCACCAAGGTGAATTTCGGCGTGCAGTTCGTCGAGAACACGCTCAACAATCGTACCTACAACGATTTCCAGAACAACGCCTGGCAGCTCTTCTCAGGCTACGGCCCGCTTTCCGGCAACACCGGCGGCGTGGCTTTGCCGCCGTCCCTCTTTTCGGGCGGCCTCAGCACCGCCAACTTCCTCCCTGGTTGGAGCGGCAACGGCAACCTGCCGTCGGCCATTCCATATTTCAACCCGTTTGCCGTATACAGTTACCTGGCGAGCCTGGGACCCAGCGCCGCGAATCCCAATACCATCAGCGCGGGCTACCCGCCCTATACGGGCGGATTCCTCCCGTTGGCGCTGAACGTGAGCTCGGTGTTCGAGACCCAGGAGAAGACCTATTCGCCATATCTCACCGCGGTTCACGATTTCCAATTGGGCGACATGCCGCTGAATGCGCGTCTGGGGTTGCGCTACGACCGCACCACCGTCGACACCAGCGGCCTCGGGCATGAACTGCAGTCCCTTACCGTGGAGCAGGCCGATCATACGGCCTTTGTCTTCAATTACGGGCCGACGACCACGATCAGTGCTCCCAACGACTACAACTACTTCCTGCCGAGCCTGGACCTCAATCTGATGGTCCGACCTGACTTAAAGATCCGCTTCGATGCGTCGCGCACCCTGACCAGGCCGCCGCTGGCTGATCTCAGCCCGACGGTCAGTCCCGGCGGGCGCGTCGACGATCTCACGGATACGACCGGCAATCCGAAACTACTGCCGCTGACGTCGGACAACTTCACTCTGGGCGCAGAGTGGTACTACGCCCCGAACGACTATGTGGCGGTCGAGGGCTACTTCAAGCGTGTGAGCCAGTTCGCGGAGCTCGAGACATTCACCACCACGCTAAACGGCGTGACGGACCCCACCACCGCAAAGCTGGCGCAGTTTTCTGAAACCACGTTTGAGAACGGGCCGAGCGCGAACGTGCATGGCGTGGAGATCACCTGGCAACAGATGCTACCCCGCAACTTCGGTTACACGATCAACGGGAATATCATCGGCACGAACAAGCCATACGATCCTTACATCTATACCAACCAGTTCGCGCTGCCTGGCGTAGGCAACTCGGTGAACGTCATCGGCTTCTACGAGGCGAACGGATTCCAGGCTCGGGTGAGCTTCAACTGGCAGGCGACGGAGTTCCTGTTCTTTGGGCAGACGCAGAACAACTCACAGACCGGCACGGAGCCGACGTTCCTCGAGGCATCGAAGACGGTGGACTTCACCACGAGCTACGACATCAACAGGAACGTCAACGTGTTCTTCGAGGCATTGAACCTCACCGACGCGCAGTACGTCACCCGCGGACGTTTCGAGAACCAGATCCTCGACATCATCGACTATGGACGCACATTTACGCTGGGGGCGCGCCTGAACTTCTGACGGCACCATGCACCCCGTACGCGCAGTGGTCATTGTCGGCGGAGGAACCGCCGGTTGGCTTACTGCGGGGATCATCGCCGCTCGCCATCAGCCTCGGATGAAGGCGGGCGGCTTCTCCGTAACGGTGATCGAGTCGCCGGACATCAAGAGCATCGGCGTGGGGGAGGGCACATGGCCGACGATGCGCTCTTCCCTGGAGCGGATGGGCGTATCGGAGACCGAGCTTTTCAGGCAGTGCGATGCCGCCTTCAAGCAGGGCGGAAAATTCGCCGGCTGGACGACGGGCGCGGAGGATGACGCCTACTACCATCCGCTGATGGTGCCGCAGGGCTTCTCGCAGGTGAATCTCGTGCCCCATTGGGTGCGCGAGGGCAGCAGGCGGAGCTTCTGCGATTTCGTGACTCCCCAGGGACGGCTGTGCGACGAGGGGCTGGCGCCCAAAACCATCGCTCATGCGGAATACCGCGGGCTCGCCAACTATTCCTATCATCTGGACGCCGGCAAGTTCGCTCCCTTCCTCGCCAGGCACTGTGTGGAGAAGCTGAGCGTTCGGCACGTCCTCGCCGATGTCGTGCAGGTCAATCAGCACGAGTGCGGCGACCTCGAGAGCGTGCTGACCAAGCAGGCCGGGGAGATCTTCGGCGACCTCTTCATCGACTGCAGCGGCTTCGCGGCGCTGCTCATCGGCAAGACCCTCGGCGTTGCGTTCAAGGAGTGCGGCGATGTTCTCTTCTGCGATACCGCGCTGGCGGTGCAGGTGCCATTCGAGACCGCGGACGCGCCGATGGCCTCTCAGACCATCTCGACGGCACAGGAAGCCGGCTGGACCTGGGACATCTGTCTGCCCGCCCGTCGCGGGGTCGGCTACGTGTACTCCAGCCGCCACCAGAGCGAAGAGGCCGCACGCGCGACGCTGCGCCGCTACATCGGTCCTGGGCACGACGACCTGTCGGTCCGCAAGATCCCGATCCGCGCCGGCCATCGCGCGACCTTCTGGAAGAGGAACTGCGTGGCGGTGGGGCTCGCCGCCGGGTTCCTGGAGCCGCTCGAGTCCTCGGCCATCGTCCTGGTCGAGCTTTCCGCCAAGCTCCTCGCCGAGCAGATGCCGGCGTGCCGCGAGGTGATGGACATCATCGCCAGGCGGTTCAACGAGGTGACGATGTATCGCTTCGGGCGCATCGTCGATTTCCTGAAGCTGCACTACGTGCTCACGAAGCGCACCGACACGGCTTTCTGGCGCGACAACGTCGATCCCGTGAGCGTGCCGGATCGGCTGCGGGACCTCCTCACGCTGTGGCAGTACCAGTCGCCCTGGTTCTTCGACGAATTCGACCGTCTCGAGGAGGTCTTCCCTGCCGCGAGCTACCAGTACGTGCTCTACGGCATGGGATTTCAGACGCGCGTCATGCCCGAGGATACGGCCGAAAGCGAGCCTCTCGCCTCGAGATTGGTCCGGCAGAACGAGCGACTCACCGAAGAGATGTGCGCGCGGCTGCCGAAAAACCGCGAGCTCCTGACGAAGATCCATGAGCACGGACTGCAGTCCGTTTGAGGTTGGATGAGCGGCCCATGACCCAGATCGTTCCACTCAACAAAGAAGCGCATCGGACACTCAGGGTGGACGGCCGCGCCGCGGCCGCCTACGGCGACAACCGGCATTTCGTGCAGGTGATCGTCAACGAATTCGCACAGCTCGTGGTCCGCTATCCGATTCTCTTCACGAAGAACCCCGGCACCGGACACCTGTACTGCGGCGCCATGTTGGGCTTTGACGAGGGCGAGAACCTGTTTCTCGAGGAGTGGCGGCAGCGCGAGTCCTATCGGCCGCTCGCACTGCAGCGCATGCCTTTCTACGCCCGCGGGCGGGAGATCGGCATCGACCTCGATCACCCGCGAGTCGGCGCCGACAGCGGCCAGCCGCTCTTCGATCGTGCCGGGCGGCCGAGCCGGTACCTGCAGGGCATCATCTGGGCCTTTCAGGACCTCGAGGCTGGCATCGAGACGACCAACGTCTTCATCGCGCGCCTGCTCGAGTTGAAACTCATAGAGCCGATCGACATCGAGGTGGAGCTCGACGATGGCACGAAGCACCAGTGTGCCGGCCTCTACACCATCAACCAGGACGTCCTGGCGAAGCTCCCGGATCCGGTGGTAGTGGAGCTGTTCCGGCGCGGCTACCTCACGCTCATTCATTTCATGATCGCCTCATTGAAGCAGTTGCCGCTGATGGCGCACCGCAAGAACTCGCGGCTTCTCGAGGCCACGACCAATATCGCCGGACTGCGCCCTTGAAGTCCGGATTGAGAGGGCTCGTTGTCCTGGTCCTGCTGACCGCCTCGATCCCGGGGAGGGCCGCGGCGAGCCGCCCGTGGCTGAATTCCGCGCTGTCGCCGGATGCGAGCGCTCGCATGGTCGTACAGGCGATGACGCAGGAAGAGAAGCTCGCGCTGGTCTTCGATTATTTCGGCTCCCTGAAACCGGACGTGTACTATCGTCCGCCGCCGGGCGCGCGCATGGGGTCGGCTGGTTATGTGGCCGGCATTCCTCGCCTCGGCATTCCACCACAGTGGATTACCGATGCGAGCCTCGGGGTTGCGACTCAGAGGGAGTCCGCGGACGCGTATCGGGAACGGACGGCGCTGCCGTCGGGACTGGCCACGGCGGCTACCTGGAACCCGCTTCTGGCGCGCCGTGGCGGCGCAATGATCGCCGCGGAAGCGCGCGCCTCCGGATTCAACGTGCTGTTGGGTCCCGGGGTGAATCTGGTGCGGGAGGCGCGCGGCGGGCGTGATTTCGAGTACGCAAGCGAGGATCCGCTGCTGGCGGGCACGATAGCCGCGGCGCAGATCCAGGGTATCCAGTCGCAACATGTCATCGCGGCCCTCAAGCACTTCGCGCTCAACGACCAGGAGACCGGCCGCTCGGTTCTGAGCGCCGACATCGATCCGGGGCAGGCGCGCCAGTCGGATCTGCTCGCCTTCGAGCTGGCGATCGAGCAGGGCGAGCCCGGTACGGTGATGTGCGCCTATAACAGGCTGAACGGCGTATATAGCTGTCAGAACCGATGGCTGCTCAAGCAGGTGCTCGAAGGTGACTGGGGCTTCGCCGGCTATGTGATGTCGGATTGGGGCGCGACCCACAGCACCGCCGTCGCCGCGCTCGCCGGGCTCGATCAGGAGTCGGGCTGGATCCTCGACAGTAAACCGTATTTCGGCGCGCCCCTGCGGCAAGCCATCGTCGCGGGGACAGTGCCGCGGAAGCGCCTCGACGAAATGGTGAGGCGGATCCTGCGCTCGATGTTCGCCGTCGGGCTGGTTGCGCACCCGATTGGCGATGATCCGGCGCCGATCGACTTCGCCTCTGACGAGCAGGTTTCCGAGGCCGACGAGACGCAGGGCATCGTGCTGCTGAAGAACGCCGGCCCGATTCTGCCTCTCCCGCGCACCATGACGCGCCTGCTGGTCATCGGCGGTTACGCGGACCGCGGGGTGATTTCCGGCGGCGGCTCCTCCACGGTATCTCCGCCGGGCGGCAATGCGGTGCCTGGTCTCGGTCCAAAAGGTTTCCCCGGGCCGGTGGTGTATCTGCCGTCATCCCCGCTGGCGGCGCTCATGGGACAAAGTCCGATGACCCGGGTCCGTTACCTGTCAGGCGACGACGTCGATCAGGCCGTGCAGCAGGCCCGGTGGGCCGATCACGTGATCGTGTTCGCGACACAGTGGGCCGCGGAGAGCGCGGACGTGTCTCTGACCCTGCCAGGTAACCAGGATGCGTTGATTGCGGCAGTGGCGGCGGCAAATGCGCACACCGTGGTGGTGTTGGAGACAGGCGGCCCGGTTCTGATGCCCTGGCTGGACAAAGCCGCTGCCGTCGTGGAGGCCTGGTATCCGGGCAGCAGGGGCGGGCCGGCGATCGCACAGGTGTTGTTCGGTGCAGTCGATCCGTCGGGGCACTTGCCCGTGACCTTCCCCGAATCCCTGGCGCAGCTGCCGAATCCCCGGCTGCCTGGCGAGACCCTGCCGCCAGGTAGGCCATTCGACATCAATTACCGCGAAGGGGCCGCGGCCGGATACAAGTGGTACGACAAGCAGCGGTTGGAGCCACTGTTCCCCTTCGGCTATGGCCTCTCGTATACGAGGTTCCGCTACGGGAGCCTCGCTGCTCGGGTGGAGAACGGTCGGCTCGTCGTGTCGTTTGAAGTGACCAACGTCGGCGGCCGGGCCGGAGCGGCCGTGCCGCAGGTGTACGTCGGTCCAAAGGCAGGCGGTTGGGAGGCGCCACGGCGGCTGGCAGGCTGGTCGAAGGTGAGCCTCGCGCCGGGTGGCTCGGCGGTGCTGTCGATCACGGTGGATCCGCGACTGCTCGCGACATTCGACGAAGCCGGGGCAAGCTGGCGCATTGCGCCGGGCACGTATGACGTTTGGCTCGGAGAGTCCTCCGCCGACACCACGCTATCCACCGAGGTGTCGCTTTCGGCCTGGCGCCACGCCGCTCGCTGGACGGCAGGCACGGCCCAGGATGTCCAGGGTTCTCCGCTGCCGTCGTACTGCAAGGTGATCAGCGCGGCGGTGCACCGAGCGGCGCCAGCGTGGATAGATAGGTCAGGATCGCAAGCAGCACGATGAAGTAAGCGGTCACTCCATAGCCGGGCGATGTCTCGGCCGTAAGCTCGTTGCCGAACGCCCGGTAGGCCGCGCCGCCGGCTACGAGCAGCACCACGGGTTGCGAAAAACAGGCGGCGAACACCAGCGATGCCAGCGCGATAGCGATGCGCCCGGTGCGTGTGATGGCTGCCATGGCCTGAGCACCGTCCAACCGCCAGACGGGAATCAGATTCAGCAGATTGATGAAGGCTGAGAAGCTTGCGAGCGCGATCCACAGGCGCTCCTGGGTTCGCAGCCATACCAGGCCACAGACGGCCGCGCCAAAAGCGCCGGCGAGAGGCCCGGCGAGACTTACGAGCGCGCGTGTATCGGCGGTCACGCCGGCCGCAGTCCAGCGCACGAAGGCGCCGAACCCGGGGATGAACATCGGCAGATCTGCGGCCAGGCCACGCCGGCGCAGCTCGATGAAGTGTCCGAGCTCGTGCACCAGGATGAGCGCCGCGAATCCGATGCCGAACTTTGCCCCGTACAGTCCCCAATAAAGAGCGGCGAAGCTCGCGAAACTCAGCAGAAAAGGCAGCTTCAGCAGCGAGAGGAAAACCTTTCCTTTGGCGAGAAGCAGTGCCAGAGGCGCCAGCGGGCCCAGCTTGCGGGCCCATGCGGGCGGCTTGCTTGCCGCCGCTTTGGAGCCGTCCGGCGCCAGCTCGGCCAGCTTGCTGCGCACCCAGGCTGCCTGGGAGGAATCGGCGGGAAGAAGCTCCAGCATGGCTTGCCACTGTGCCCCTGCGGCCGCCAGTTCATGGTTCGCCTCGTACCGACGCGCATTCGCCGCGATCTCCTCGAGCCTGGACGCGTGTGCCAGCGCCTGACATTGCGGACAAGCGAGAATGCCTGGCGCAAGCGGTGCGCCGCAGCGAGGGCATTGGTCAGGCGCGGCTATGACAGCCAAACCCCGCCCATGTCACGTGGCTCCCGCCGTCGTCGCGGTATAGGGCCCGGATACGTTCAGGGTTCGACCAGCCGTGAACTGCCAGGCGAAGCGGAGGCCCACGAACAGAATGATCAGGCCGATGAGCCCATGCACGGGATCGTGAAGGTCGAGAATCGGCGAGGCGATCCCGACCCAGGCCAGGGCGGCCACGGTCCTGGCGAGACTCACAGGGGCAGGCTGTGTCGTCGCCTCCTGCGCCTGAGTCTGGTGATGCAACCGACTCTGCTCGATTGCAATGGGTACGGCGGACATCGATACGGCGAAATACGTCAGCAGCACCGCTACTACCTGGTAGCGGCGTCCCCCGACGCCGTGCGACCCCATGTGCATCGCCTTCCCGATGATGTAGCCCACCGCTACGGACACCCAGCCGATGATGAGACCGGTGGCGAGGGCGAAGGTGACATAGAGGGCAAGTCCGACGAGAGCGCCCGCTATACCAAACAGGAGTGCACGAACGAACGCCGCGTGCGAGTCCTCAGGTAACTGCGCACGCAGCTTCGCCGTGCAGGCGCTACAGACAGGCGCGCTCTTGATCTGAAAATAGGAACCGCGGATCGGCTGGTGACACGCGGCACACTCCATGGCCGGGGTGTTTGCCGAGTACTCGGCGGTAGCGAATTGTGGTGTTTGAGATTGGCCGGCTTCCATCGGTGATTACCCCCTATGAGTGTGACCTGCCGCCGTCCTCGGTTGTCGCCGCAGGAATGTATCTCAGAAGCCGTCAGGTGTCGAATCTTGTGGCATGATGACAGTTGCCGCCGGAAACAGGGGAACGACATGCTCGACCACATCGGCTTCGCGGTCTCGGATCTGAAAAAATCCAGGGACTTCTATACGGCGGCATTGCGGCCGCTCGGCGTCGAGCTGCTCGTGGAACTGACCGCGGAGCAGACGGGTGCGGGTGCCCACGCCGGGTTCGGCATCGCGCCCAAGGCGTATTTCTGGATCGGAGATCAGGGCTCGCCTTGCTCGCGTGTCCATGTTGCCTTCGTGGCGGCAACCCGCGCGCAAGTCGTCCGGTTCTACGAAGCGGCGCTGCAGGCGGGCGGCCGGGATAACGGCAAGCCGGGACTCAGGCCGCACTATCACGAGAATTACTACGGCGCATTCGTGCTCGATCCCGAGGGCAATAACATCGAAGCCGTTTGTCGCCAGCCCGCATGAGTCCAGCGAAACTGCGCACCGTTTCACGGAGTCAGCGCAAGGGGCGAGTGAATAAGTAAAAACGGGCCCCCAATCAACAACAACATGCGATGACGGTCACTGTCCATGGAAGTGCGATATGTCAGGGTCGCGCCATGAGGCAGTGAGGGCATCGTCATGGCCGGAAATCTGCATGTTCAGGCGATCGATGATCGCGAGTCGCTCGAATTCAGCGAGCAGTACCTGCTCGATCGGCTGCTGGCCGCCGGCGTCGGGTGTCTCGATGACTGGCTCGCACTCTCCCCGCGGGCACGACGCAACATCTTCGGCATTACTGCCGGCATGGCCCGGGCAATCGATCAGATGGCGAAAGCGCGGCGGAAGTGAATTAGGGCCCGTACCCCTGGCGCGCGGCCGGGCGATACAATAATAATAAGCGCGGTGTCCAATCACTGGGGAAGGGGATGGTCATGGGCTCGGCGTCCGGTATTCCTGGTGTCATACAGCTGCGCTCGCGACATTCCGTCAGCGCGACCATCGACCGCCTGGAAGCGCTTTTGAAGCAGCGGGGCATCGTCGTCTTTGCTCGGATCGACTTCAGCGGTGACGCGCAGCGCGCGGGACTGCGCATGCCCCCGGAGCAGATGCTCATCTTCGGCAATCCCAAGGCGGGCACGCCGCTGATGCTCGCCGTGCCGGCGGCGGGTCTTGATCTCCCGTTGAAGATGCTCGCGTGGGAAGCGTCTGACGGAAATGTCTGGGTCTCGTACAACGACCCGCAGTACGTCGTGCAGCGCTACCGTCTGGCGAGCAACTTCGCCGCGAACCTGGCGGCCGTCGTGCCGCTCATTGAGCAAGCCGTCGCCGAGTGAGCTCGGCGCAGCGGCGTCACTCCAGAAACGCTTTGGCGACATCGACCAGCCACTGACGAATAGCGTCCTCGGCAGTCGCATTCATCCTGGCCTGCAGAGCCGCCTCGATGGGTGCCGTGAGCGTGCGGCAACGCTTGTTCAGCTCGCGACCTTCATCCGTGATCAGCAGCCGCAGGATGCGCCCGTGGACGCGATCCGGCTCCTTTCTGATGGCGCCGCGCATCTCGAGCGCGCGCACGATTCCGTTGATCGTCTGCGGTGTCAGCATCGTCAGCCGCGCCACTTCGGCGGCTGAAACAGCCTCGTAGGCGCGGATCATCGTCAGCACTGATTGCTGCGGATGGGTCATGTCCTCCTTCGCAAGCGCACGATCGAGCGCGAGCCGCACGGCTGCGTTCGCCTGTCGCAACAGATAGGTGAGGTGACCCTCGGGACCACGCTTTGCCTCTCCCACGCGCGGCAGGTGCGGCAGGCCTTCACGAGTATCCTTGACCATGTTGTCAGTGCACTGATATCATATCAATGCACTGATAATATCAGATCCGTGGCGCAGCAGGAGAGACATAGATGATCAACCCCAGGCCCATCGTCCTCGAACGGGGATCCGTCCGGCTCGAGCCGATGAGTGCGGAGCATGTCCCCGGGCTTCAGGAAGCGGCGCGCGATGGTGCACTCTGGGAGCTTTGGTTCACCGTGGTGCCGCCTCCCAATGAGACGGAGGCCTATGTGACGGCAGCTTTGCAGGGCCTCGAGGATGGCCACATGCTTCCCTGGGTGGTGCGCGATCTCGAATCCGGCGCCGTCATCGGCAGCACGCGGTATCACGATATCGTTGCCGACATCGATCGGGTGGAGATCGGCTATACCTGGTATGCGGAGAGTCGCCAAAGAAGTCATGTCAACACGACCTGCAAGCTCATGCTGCTCGAGCACGCGTTCGAGTCGCTCGGTTGCAAGGTGGTGGGCCTGCGCACCGACAATTTCAACTTCCGATCGCAGAAGGCAATCGCGGGGCTCGGCGCGAAGAAGGACGGGGTGATCCGCCACCACAAGGCGCGCCCGGACGGTACGGTGCGCGATACGCACATGTACAGCATCATTCTGGCCGAATGGCGGGATGTGAAGCGTCATCTGGAATTGCGCCTGAAACGGCATTCCGACGCCGCTTGATTTCGGCCCGTGACTCTGGCGCGCGGTACTGAGCGGATCGAATCGGCGCGACTCACCCTGCGAAGGATTGACCAGGGCGATTTCGACTTCTTCGTTGAATTGCATGCCGATCCGGAGGTGGCGCGATATCTTCCGCACGGAAAGCCGCGGTCGTCGCAGGGGTCGCTCGCCTGGCCTCAATCCGCACTTTGATCGATCAGGGCGCAATCCTGCGCGTCGTGCCGGACGCCGGACATCTGGTGCAAGAGGATGCGCCGGAAGCGCTCGTGGCCGCGCTCCTGCGCGACATCATGCGTGGAGCGGCGTTTCAACCAGCTACGAGCGGATAACCCGCCTCGCGCCACGCCTTCATCCCGCCATCGAGCGCGATCGCGCGTTGGAATCCGATCTGCCGCAGAGTCGCCGCGGCCAGGATCGATACGCGGCCGAATTCGCACACCGTGAGAATGCGCAGCGTCGGGTCCGGCAGCTCGTCGTTCACGCGCAGCTCGAGCTGGCCGCGCGGCAGGTGGCGCGCGCCGGGCACGTGCCCGGCGACATAGGCGTCCCGCTCGCGCACGTCCAGAACCAGAAGCTCGGGGTCGTGTGCATCCACGCGGGCCTTCAGCTCATCGAGTGACATGAAAGATACGAGCGCGGCCGCTTCGACAAGCAGTTGCGCGATCGTCTTGCCGCCGGAAAGATTGGTCCGCAGCGCTTCCGTCAGATGGGTCGGCATGGAAAGATTGAGGCTGCGCATCATTTCCACGAACTCACGGAGATCGCGTTTCTGCAGGCGCGGGTTCTGTTGGACCTCCTGTTCCAGCGTGGTGTGGTCGCGGTTCTTGTATTCGTGCGCCGGATAGACTTCGAGCGCGGGGTCCAGGCGCAGAAGATGGTTGAACAGGCTGTCGTGCAGCGCCGCGGGATCGCCCGTCGGCAGGTCGGTCCGACCCGTGGCACCGATGAGAAGAGTGTCGCCGGTGAAGAGGCGGTTCTCGACCCGAAGACACATCGAGTCCCGCGTGTGCCCGGGTGTATGCAGCACCTTGATGCGAAGCGCCCCCAACGCAATCGATTCGCCGTCGCCGAGGCGCATATCAACGAATGGCGCCGGGCTCGCGTGGTGCATCATGACCGGCACATCGAGGCGGCGCGCGAGTTGGCGATTGGCAGAGAAATGATCCGCATGCGTATGTGTATCGATGAGATACCGGATGCGCAGTCCATGCTGACTGGCGAGCGAGAGATAACGATCGACCTGGCTCGCTTCCGGATCTATCAGCGCCGCCGCGCAGGTCTGTCCGCAACCTATCAGATAAGACCGGCACCCGCCCGTTGCGACCTGTTCGAATATCATGGTTTGACGCTGCCGATGAACGTGTGACCGGAGCTTACGCCGGCCGTGCGCGATTGTGTAATATCCGCCGCATGGCCGCCATCACAGACAGCATCAGCGCGCGCTCCTGGCTCTTCGCCCCGGGTGACAGCGAGCGCAAGATGGAGAAAGCGACGGCCGGTCCCGCGGACATCGTGCTCTTCGACCTCGAGGATGCGGTCGCAGAAACGGAGAAGCCCAGGGCGCGAAGCCAGGTAGCGGCGTTTCTTGGCGCGCAGCCCGCGGACCGCTCGCGGCTCTGGGTCCGCATCAACCCGCTGCAGGGGCCGCACGCGCTGGCCGATCTTGCGGCGGTGATGTCCGCTCGTCCCGGCGGCATCATGCTGCCCAAAGCGCGTCATGGCGCGGATGTCGGGCGTTTGGATCAACACCTGTCCGACCTGGAGGTCGCCGCCGGCATCGAGCAGGGTGCGACCAGGGTGATCGCGCTCGTGACGGAAACGGCGGCAAGCATGTTCACTACCGGAACCTATGCCGGCGCGCCGCGATTGGCAGCGCTGACGTGGGGGGCGGAAGATCTGGCGGATGCAGTGGGTGCAGCGAGCAACCGCAACGCCGACGGCAGCTATGCCTTCATGTATGAGATGGCGCGCAGCTTTTGCCTTCTCGGGGCCGCGGCGGCCGGTGTTCCCGCCATCGAGACGATCCATGGCGATTTCCGGGATGAGCCCGGCCTTGGTCGCCGTGCGCAGGAGGCACGCCGGTCAGGTTTCCGCGGCATGCTCGCCATCCACCCGGCGCAGGTCGAGGCGATCAATGACGCCTTCACGCCTACCGCCGATGAGCTGAAGGCGGCACAGGAGATCGTCGAGCTGTTCGCCGCCAATCCGGGCATCGGCACTATCGGCCACAAGGGCGCAATGCTCGATCGACCGCACCTGGCTCGCGCGCAGGCATTGCTCAGGCTCGCGCGCGGCAAGAGACCGTGAAGTAGGGGAATTGAATGGCAGCCCGCTGGTTCGATGAATGGCAGGTAGGCGACCGGATCGCTCATGAGATCCGCCGGACGGTGACCGAGACCGACAATCTGCTGTTCTCGGCCATGACCTACAACCCGCAGCCGTTGCACATCGATCTCGAGGCGGCAAAGGCGAGCGAGTTCGGTCAGATACTGGTCAACGGCACTTTCACCTTCGCGCTGATGATCGGCCTGAGCGTAGGTGACACGACGCTCGGTACTCTCGTTGCCAATCTCGGTTACGACAAGGTGGTAATGCCGAAGCCCGTGTTCATCGGTGACACGATCCGTGCGGACAGCGAGGTGGTGAGCCTGAAGGAGAGCCGCTCGCGCCCCAATGCGGGGATAGTCACTTTCCAGCACCGGGCGATCAATCAGAGAGACGAGGTCGTATGCCAGTGCCTGCGGTCCGCCCTCATCAAACGGAAACCCGCGTGACCTGACCGGCGCGATCGCGAGCCTCAGCGCGAAGTGGGCATCGCGAACTCCGCGCCCTCGCGCGCGCTGGCCGGCCAGCGCTCCATGACCGACTTCTGGCGCGTATAGAACCGTACGCCTTCCTCGCCGTAGGCGTGCATGTCGCCGAAGAGGCTGCTCTTCCAACCGCCGAACCCGTGCCAGGCCATGGGGACCGGGATGGGGACGTTGATGCCGACCATGCCCACTTCGATGCGTCTCGCAAACTCACGCGCCACTCCGCCGTCGCGGGTATAGCAGGCGACGCCGTTTGCGAGCTCGTGAGCGTTGACCAGGCGAAGGGCCTCGGCGGCATCCTTGACGCGCACGCAGCTGAGCACCGGCCCGAAGATCTCCTCCTTGTATATGGTCATCTCGGGTTTGACATGGTCGAAGAGGGTGCCGCCCATGAAAAAGCCGCTGTCGTATCCAGGTACCTTCAGCGTGCGTCCATCCGTCACCAGCTGTGCCCCTTCACGGACTCCCGCGTCGATGTAGCCCGAAATCCGCTCGAGCGCCTGACGGGTCACGACCGGTCCCATTTCGACATCCGCGTCCATGCCATTGCCGACCCGCAGCGTCCGCGCGCGCTGCGCAAGTTTTGGAACTACGCGGTCCGCGACATCGCCCACCAACACCGCGACGCTGATCGCCATGCAGCGCTCGCCGGCCGATCCGTAGGCGGCCCCGATCAGTCCGTCGACCGCCTGCTCGAGGTCGGCGTCCGGCATGACGACCAGATGATTCTTGGCGCCGCCCAACGCCTGTATTCGCTTGCCGAGCTCCGCGCCGCGGGCGTACAGGCGCCGCGCGATCGGGGTCGAGCCGACGAAGCTCAGGGCCTTGACCTGCGGGTGCTCCAGCAATGCATCGACGGCGGTCTTGTCACCCTGCACGACGTTGAAGACGCCATCGGGCAGGCCGGCCTGCTTGAGAAGCTCCGCCATGAGCAGCGAGGCGGAAGGGTCGCGCTCGCTGGGCTTGAGAACGAACGTGTTTCCGGCGGCGATGGCTACGGGAAACATCCAGCAGGGGACCATGCAGGGAAAGTTGAACGGCGTGACGCCCGCAACCACGCCGAGGGGCTGGCGCAGCGTCCAGTTGTCGATACCCGTCGAGACCTGATCGGTGAAGTCACCCTTGAGGAGCTGAGGAATGCCGCAGGCGAATTCCACCACGTCGATGCCGCGCATGACTTCGCCCTGCGCGTCGGAAAACACCTTGCCGTGCTCTGCGGTTATGAGAGCGGCAATCTCGTCACGATGCGCGTTCAGGAGTGCCACAAACCGGCCGAGTACGCGCGCGCGACGGATGGGAGGTGTATCGGCCCACGCGGGCCACGCTGCCGCCGCGCTCGAGACGGCGCGCTCAACGAGCGCCGCATCCGCCATGGCCACGCGGCGTGCGAGCTTTCCGGTTGCGGGATTGAAGACCTCCTGGGAGCGGGCGGCGTCGGCCCATACCGCCTGGCCGCCGATCCAGTGGCCTACCAGGGAGCTGGCGGGAGCGGCGAAGGAGAGGGGGGCTGTTGCCATGGCGAAGGTCCGGTGGAGCCTGAACCCAGTCTAGGAGCGCCACCGCCGGTTGAGAACCACCGCCAACCGATTACAATGTTCAATAATTTGAACAATCCAGGCAGAGACCGATGAGCATCCATGACTTCGAGGCCGCGCTGCCGGACCTCCACATGCTGACCGTGATCGCGGAGACGCGCAGTCTCACGCAGGCCGCGCGCCGGCTCGGGATCGCGAAGTCATCCGTCAGCATGCGCTTGAAGGATCTGGAGCGCGCGCTCGGTGTCCCGCTGGTCCGCCGCACCACACGATCGATTACGCTGACCGCGGCGGGCCAGCAGCTGGTCGATGAGACGGTGGCCTCGTTCACGCACATCGAGCGCGGCATCGCCGCAGTGAAGGATCTCGCCGGCGCGCCCCGCGGGCTCGTGCGCGTGACCGCGCCCGTGGCGCTGGGACGCCAACACATCGCGCCCGCGATACCGGCTCTGCTCGAGCGCTATCCGGAGCTGCGCCTCGAGCTCGATCTAAGCGACCGCTTCGTGAACCTGACTCAGGAGGGCTTCGATCTGGCGGTGCGGCACGCGAGCCGTGTCCCAGACTCCCATGTCGCGACGGTGTTATGTGAGAGTCGCTCGGTGCTGCTCGCCAGCCCGAAGTACCTCGCCCGCCACGGCGCGCCGGAGCATCCCAGCGAGTTGGCGGCGCACGAATGTCTGCTTTATCTGCGCGACGGCGGCTCGCCCAGCTGGTCCTTCGAGCGGCGCGCGCGGGTGCCCGAGCGGCTGAGCGTGCCGGTGCGAGGACCGCTGCGGGCCAATAACAGCGAAGTATTGCGCGAAGCGGCGGCCGCCGGGTTGGGGGTGGGCATGCTCCCCGATTTCACCGCGTGGAGCGGCGCGGAAACCCGCGAGCTCGTGCCGGTATTGCCGCAATGGCGGCCGGTGGGCTTCTTCGGCGAGCGGCTGCAGGCGATCCGGCCCTGGTCACCGCGGACGCCGCGCGCCGTGCAGTGTGTCATCGACCACCTGCGTCAGACCTTCTCGCGCGGCTTCCATCCGCCGCAGACCCTGATCTGACAGAACATCTGGCAGGCGCCGGGGCAGCGGTCGCCGCGCCCCGGCGCCTCACGGCAACCTGCTGAGATGCGCCGCCGGCAGCCGGCCGGCCAGCCACACGACAGTGACGGCGGCGCAAACTCCCCATCCCACCTCGCTGATTCGCGCCAGAAACATGCTCTGGGGAGAGCCGACGTGCGGGACCAGCAGGATGATCGTCGCGGTGATGCCTGCAAGGCGGCTGGCCGAGCCGACATTCATCGCCCAGCAGGCCAACATCGCGAGTACGACGGCTAACGCATACACCATGAGGTCCGGCCCGAGGGCAAAGAACGTGCAGAGCCCGGTGAGGCCGCCCACGGCGGCTCCTATGAACTGATCGCGCGCGGTCGTCCGGGTCGCGCGGAACTCGGTCTGCGCGACGGAGATGGCCGTGATCGCGCTCCAGAAGCTTTCTTTCAGGCCGATCGCATGCGCCGGAAGGAATGCGAGCAGCGCCGCGCAGGCGGAGATCATTCCATGGTGAGCGCCGGCGGCCAGCCGGCTCAGCAGCGGCAGGGCGCTGCGCAAGCTGACGACACTGGCGTTGAGAGCGGACACCTGCGCCCTGGCCGGGTTGAAATGGTCGGCGGGAGCGTGAGAGCGAGAGGCGGGCATCGGTCCTCCGGGACGCGGTTGCAGGCGAGCATTCTAAGCAGGACCGGCTCCCACCGGGGCTTTGTCACGGCGGCGGTGCTAGACTCGCCCGCATGGGGGAGCCCAGCACCGAATCCGCCAGCACCGACCGGAGCCACGGCGCGAAGCTGCGTTTGGCGCTCAAGATCACCACCATCTCCTGGTGGGATCTTATCCATACACTGGGCCCGATTCTGCTCGCGAGCGCCGCCGCCATCTGGCTGGCGCTGCATTTCGTGCGTCCGCTGCCGCCAGGCACGCTCACCATGAGCGGCGGCCCCAAGGGCAGCTCGTTCGAGAAGTTTGCCGAGAAGTACCAGGCGTTTCTTGCCGCCGAGGGCATCCAGCTCAAGATCATCCCCTCGGCAGGCTCCCTGCAGAATTTCCAACGGCTGACCGAGCCGCACTCGCACATCGACATCGCGCTCGTGCAGTCGGGCATGACGGAAACGGCGTCGAAAGGCGGCAGCACCGCCGATGTCGTCTCTCTCGGCAGCATGTTCTATCAGCCGCTCACGGTCTTCTATCATGGAGTCTTGCATCATGGACGGCTACGGCGACCGATGTTCAGGCTGTCGCAACTCGCGGGCAAGCGCATCGCGATCGGCAGCGAAGGCAGCGGCACGCGGCTCCTGGCGCTGGCACTGCTCAAAGCCAACGGGATCGAATTGGGCGGCCCGACGCAGCTGCTCGACCTCCAGGGAGAGGCCGCCCGCAAGGCGCTCCTCGACGGTCAGGTGGACGCGATTTTCCTCTCGGGTGATTCCGCCCCACCAGAGACGATCCGCGCGATGCTGCACGCCCGTGGCGTGGTGATGTTCACTTTCCCGCAGGCGGATGCCTACACGAGGCGTTTCCCCTACCTGCACGAGCTCAACATTCCCGAAGGCGCATTCGACCTGGGCACCAATCTGCCGCGCAAGCCGCTCATCATGCTCGCTCCCGCGGTCGAGCTGATGGCGCACTCGGACCTGCATCCGGCGCTCTGCGATCTGTTGATCGAGGCGGCCCAGGCGGTGCACGGCCGTGCGACCCTGCTGCAGCACATGCATGATTTTCCCAACCCCTCGACCTACTTCTTCCCGTTGGATACCGAGGCCGCGCGCTACTACAAATCCGGCGACAGGAGCCTCGCGTATCGCTATCTGCCTTTCAAGCTGGCGAGCCTGGTGAGCCGGATCGCGGCGGTCCTCGTGCCCATCATCATCATCCTGATCCCGGGATTGCGCTTCCTGCCGAGCCTGTATCGCTGGCGAGTCGACAGCCGCATTCACCGCCGCTACGCGGAGCTCATGGCTCTCGAGCGGGAATCCCTCGGAACCCTGACCCCGGAGCGGCACACCGAGCTCCTCGAGCGGCTGGAGGAGATCGAGCGCTCGGTCATCCTGCGCAAGACTCCCGGCTCACACGCCGATCAGCTCTATCAGCTGCGCGAGCACATCGCGTTCGTGCGCAACAATCTCGCCCATGCGACGGTGCGCGCGAGCGAGGACACGCGGACCGCCGAGGCCTGAGGGATCAGTTGACCGGCGCCGCGGGCGGGAAGGGATGGCCGTTCAGCGTGATCATGCCGCCGGAGAGCGCGAGATGCGTCGTGACGGCGGCGGCTCCGGCGGTGAGATAGCCCTGTTGCTCGAAAGAGGTGAGCTGGGCGGCGATCCTCGGGTTGGAGCCACTCATCGCGAGAAACTTCTGCAGCAGCCCGTTGTCCACCCGGAGGTCCGCCGTGACCCGGGCGTGGCTCCTCAGCGCCATGATGCCCGCGGGCCACTGCTGCAGGTCGTTGGCGCCCAGCCCGGGCGCGCTGATTCTTGCCGAGAGGAGGAAGCTCCCTTCGGGCATGGTGAAGCTCACCTGCCGGATGTTGATCAGCGGATCGCGCAACACCAGGTCGACGCCATGCTGGCGGAAGGCAGCGAGCATGCCGGCCTGAAGCTGCGCCTGATTGCCGTTGGCCTGCCGCTGCGCGGCGCGGAGCGCATTGGCGAAGGAAAGGAGCGAGGGTCCATGGATGTGCTCGAAACTCTCCGAGTACATGACGTTGGTCAACTGCACCGCCGCGACCTTGGCGGCATCCGCCGCAAGATCGACGCGGTAGTCGAAGAACTCGCCGTTGGCGCTCGAGGTGCTGGTGAGCGACATGCGCTGCAGGGAGAAGTCACTTCCCGGGCGCGGGCCGCTGCCGTCCAGACGCTCGATGGTGAGCGTGCCGGTGCCGACGTAGAGGCCGTCGAGCGCTTTGTCCTCGGAGCCGGAATATTCCGCACCCGTGAGCTCGAATCCGCCCCGGGCGCCCTGGACGCGCAGCTGCGGCGCATTCAGTCGGGCCGACCAATGGGCCTCGTTGCGGGTGGCGCTCAGGGTGCCGGTCAGTCCCCCCCACACGAGAGTGGAGCCGCCGGCGAGGCGCAGGCTGAAGGCGGGGCTCGTCATGTCCGAGGTAGCCCCGCCGAGGAGACCCAGGGTGGTATGGAATTGCAGGAACGGCTTCGAGCCGAGCACTGCCGACAACTGCTGCTGCAGTGCGGGCGGTAGCACGACGGTCGAGTCGATGACCGCGAGCGCCGCCGCATGCAATCCGGGGAACGGGCCGTGCCGGATGTTGCTTGCGACCGTGATCGTGGCCGAGGAGGCAAGGGCGCGGCCGCCGATCTTCATCGCCTGCAGCGCGGGACTGCGGAAGCCGTAGGTCGTGACCACGGAGGAGCGGTACACGCCCCGGTGGTACTCGCGCTTCACCACCGTGAGGTACGGCAGCTTATCGAGCGCCTGCTGCTCGCTGTGTTGTAACCGGCCCTCGACCGCCATGCCGCTCACCCAGGCGAGGCCCGGATATGACAACACGATGATGACCCCGATGACGAGCAGGACCTTGGTCGTTTTGCCCACTGTGTGTCTCCCTCACGGCGTTGCCGCCCGGCGACAAGATACCACAGAGCCCCGGCGGCCGCGCCAGCCGCAACTTGTGACCTAACCGCCAATTCCCGTAAGTGCGACCGACAGCTGCCACAACCGCGTCGCATCCGCGTCGCTCTGCGCTGCGCGCGTCGGCTCCGCCGGCGCACAGCGCTCGTAGTAGCCGCCGCTGCGGCCGGTCACCTGCGGCGAGCTCGCGAGATATACCATCGTGTTCGCTCCCTCTGCGGGCGAGAGAGCGAACAAGCGCTTCGCGATCGTGATGCCGGTCCGTAGCGGGCCACGGGCGTTGTCGCCGAAGCGGGTGGCGACAAAACCCGGATGCAGGCAGTTGGCGGTAACGCCGGTCCCGGCGAGGCGCCGCGCCAGCTCGCGAGTGAACAGGATGTTGCAGAGCTTGGTGACGCCGTAACCGCTCACTCCCTTCTGCTCCTGCAAGCGGTTGAAGTCGAGCCTGGCGCGCCGGTGGGCGTTCGACGCCGTCGATACGATTCGGGCGCCGCCGGCGGCGCGCAGCCGCTCGAGCAGGAGGTTGCTGAGCACGAAATACGACAGGTGATTGGTCGCGAACATCAGCTCGAGGCCGTCCCCGGTGCGCCGGTTGCCTGAGGAGACGAGGCCGGCGTTGTTCATCAGCACGGCGATTTTCGGCTCGGCCGCAGCGATCTCGGCGGCGACACGCTTCATCTCGCCCAGGCGCGAAAGGTCGGCGTAGAAGGCGGTGTGCGCCTGCTCTGCGTTCGCCGCGCGCAAGTCGCGCAGTGTTGCCGCGGCACGCCGTTCGTCGCGGGCGACGATCACAATGCGCGCGCCCTGTTCGGCGAGGCGTCGAGCCGCGACCGCCCCGATACCGGACGTTGCACCGGTGATGACGACAGTCTTGCCCCGCATGCGAGAGAGTACCGGCGAGAATGGACTCCGGAGGGTCGGAATGCAGTCTAAGCGCCGCGACCACGGTGGGCAACGCGGCGTCGCGGGGGCCCGGCGCGTGGTCAAACCGGTGGCGACACAGTAAGCTCGCGGACGATGGAAAAGCACGAGCTGCGTGCCGCCGCGTCCCTGGCGGCGGTGTTCTCCGTGCGGATGCTGGGCCTTTTCATGGTGTACCCGGTGTTCGCCGCTTTCGCTCGCCACCTCGCCGGCGCGACGCCGTACAAGATCGGGGTCGCGCTCGGAATCCATGGCCTCAGTCAGGGCTGGTATCCGTCGCGGTGATGGTACCGGTCATCATCCTGGCGGAGCGGCAGCGGCGGGTGAAGAGCGCCCTGGTAGGCGCCGTGGCGGCGATGGCGGCCAGTCAGCTCATGCTGGCGCTGGGCGGCTCGGATACCGATGTTCTGCTCGCGGGACTCGTGGTGTTCTTTTCCGGCTTCAACATCATGGAGGCGACCCTGCCGTCGCTCGTCACCAAGACCGCGCCGCGCGGCGCCAACGGCACCGCGACGGGAATCTACTCCAGCTGGCAATTCCTCGGCATTTTCGCCGGCGGTGTTGTCGGCGGCTGGGTGCATCAGGCGGCCGGTACGACCGCGGTGTTCCTGTTCGCGGCCGCCGTCGCCATTGCCTGGCTGTTGGTTGCGGCGACCATGGGCGGCCCGGCCCTGGGGTATGATAGCGATCGAGTCCCGATTTCGGCCCGGAGGAGCCTCGACCGATGACACCCGACTGTCGGCGATCACGGACATAAACGATGCGACTGCTTCATCTGGCGGCGCTCGCCGCGTTCCTGTTCCCGCTGACGGCATTACCCGCGCAAGCGGGCGGCGCGCCCTTCGATCTCGCCGGACCCCAACTGCAGGTGACCGTGGGACGTGGGCACGAGACGCTGCCCATCGCAGAGGTACCCAATCTCGCGGCCGGCGATAATCTGTGGGTCCGCGCGGATCTGCCGCCCAACCAGTCGCAGCGCTACCTGCTCGTCATCGCGTTCCTGCGCGGTGCCACCAATCCACCACCGCGCGACTGGTTTCACGTCTGCCAGACCTGGAAGCGCGCCTGCGCGCAAAACGGCCTCAAGCTCGCCGTGCCCGAGGGCGCCGGGCAGGTGCTGCTCTTCCTCGCGCCGCAGACATCCGGGGACTTCAGGACTTTGATGGGCGCCGTGCAGGGGCGGCCGGGCGCCTTTGTGCGTACCTCGCAGGACCTCAATCAGGCGGCACTCGACAGCTCGCGGCTCGAGGCCTACCTGAGGGCCGTGCATGCCCTCGATGAGAGCGCCCCGGACAAGCTCAAGGAGGCTGCGCCGCTGCTCGGCCGAAGCCTTGCGATCAAGGTGAACGCGAGCTGCCTCGACCGCATTCAGGAGCTGCAGGCGCCCTGTCTCATGCAGGGCCAGGACGCGCTGATCCTGAACGACGGCCACAGCACCTCGATCGTCGAGGCGCTGACCTCGGGCCCCGCCACCGATCTCGCCATGGAGGCAAGCTACACGCCGCAGCTGAGCTATGGCTACTACAGTCCTTATATCGCCTCCGTGATCGACATTGCGCGGATCTTCGGCTCCTTCACGACCGCGCAATACCAGTACATCCCCGCGCTCGCGACGCAGCGCGGCGAGGTTCTCGCGCTCACCCTCAACACCCCACCGTCATTCCACGCTCCGAAGTCAGTGCTCGTGACGGCGCTGCCCGCCGTCGAGGCACCGCAGCCGCCGCCGCTGCACGCGGTCGATCCCAAGGAGATCTATTGCGCCCGCAAGAGCTCTCTCGTGCTGCCGGTGGAGGGAGCGCCGCTCGTATTCTCCACGGGATACGCGCACGACCTGCATCTCAGCCTGACGGGCAGTGACGGCAAGGCCATCGACCTGCCCGCGACCGCCGACGCCGAGCAGGGCGGCTTCGTGGTCGACACGTCCGGCGTGGGAGCGAAAAGTCTCGGCAACATCATCCACGGTACGCTCAAGGGGTACTGGGGCTTCGAGCCTTTCGCCGGACCGGCCTTCCAGCTGGTCAACGCGCGTGCGGAGTCCTGGCGGCTGGCCGCCGCTGAGAGCGCGGCGATCGTCGGCCGTGAGAACACCATTCATCTGCAGGCCAGCAGCGTGAGCTGCATCGATCAGATCATGGTGCGCGACCCGGCAGGCAAGGAGCTCGACGCCGAATGGAAGGCCGTGCATCCGGATGAGGTGGAAGTGAAGCTGCCGCTGCAGGCGGCGCAGCCCGGGCAGCTGACGCTTCTGGTCAAACAGTACGGCGCGAGCCCGCCGCAACCGGTACCCCTGCAAGCCTTCGCGCAGGCCGCTCATCTCGATAGCTTCACGTTGCACGCGGGCGATAATCAGGGCGTACTCGCGGGCAGCCGTCTGGATGAGGTTTCGGGGCTCGCCGTGGCCGGCGTGGCGTTCGTTCCCGGAGCGCTCGCGAGCAGCCAGGGAGTCGACCAGCTCACCCTGACAGCGCAGGACGGCGCGGCCGCCGCCGCTCTGAAGCCGGGCGGCGCCGAGCTGGCCAAAGTCAGATTGAAGGACGGCAGGGTGCTCGACCTCGAGGCGCTGATCGCCGCGCCCCGGCCGAGCGTCGCTCTCATCGGCAAGAGCGTGGAGCCCTCATCCTCGAATTCCGGTAGCCATATTCAACTGGCCAACGACGACGAGTTACCTCAGCGTGCGCAATTGACGTTCTCCGTGCGCGCGAAATCGCCTGCTGAGTTCGGCCGTGACGAGATGCTGCAGATAGCGACCGCAGACGGCTCGTACTCGACGACCCTCAGCCTCGCCAACGGCGGCATCACGCTCGAGAACCGGTCGGTCGCGATTGCCAGCCTCGATCCCGCCCAGGCGTTCGGACCCTCTGCTTTCGGACCCCTGCAGTTTCGTGTGGTCGTGGGGGGCGTCACCGGCGATTGGCAGCCGCTTGCGACCCTGGTACGCCTGCCCAAGCTGCATGAGCTCGTATGTCCCGCGACGCGGGAGCTCGCATGCAAGCTCTCGGGCAGCGATCTCTTCCTGGTCGACTCGATCTCCATCGATCCGCGCTTCGAGCATCCGGTGCAGGTCCCCGATGGCTTCCCGGGCTATGACCTGCCCATACCGCACCCCAAGCACGGCCAGCTCTTCGTGAAGCTGCGCGACGACCCGGGTGTCGTCAACCTGGCATCGGTCGATACGCGCGAGCTGCCGGCCAGCCAACAGGAGGAGGACCGCGCGAGTGTGCGCCATGCCGCCGCAACCCCGCCGGCGAGCGCGCCGCCGCCAAAGCCAACACCCGCGCCGGCGCCGCCCGATCTCAGCTGACAGGATTGCCGGGACCGTGCGATGCTCCGGAGATGCGTAAATTCCCGGTTTGGCTGTCGCTCGCTGCAGCCGTCGCGACATCGTGCCATCCGGCACACGCCGCCACCTTCGACGTGCGCCCGGAGCAAGCCGTGCTCGCCCGCCTGCTGCCCCACCAGGCGAGGCAATTCGAGCTCGGCACGCTCCCTGCCGCGGGTGGCCGCGAGCGGTTCCGGGTCTCGAGCTCGAATGGTCACATCGAGGTCGAAGGCAGCACGCCGAGCGCGCTGCTCTTCGGGGTGAACTGGTACCTCAAATACGTTGCGCACGTGCAGATCTCGCCGAATGGCGATCGTGTGGGCGGCGCACCCTTTCCATTGCCTCGGGCTGTGATCGAACGGAGTACGCCGTATGCGTACCGTTACGCTTTGAACGAGAACGTCGACGGTTACTCCGCACCTTACTGGAGCTGGCCGCGGTGGCAGCGGGAAATCGATGTGCTGGCGCTCTCCGGCATCAATGCCGTGCTGATTGAGCGGGGGACGGATAGTGTTCTATATCGCACGTTCCGCGACTTCGGCTACTCCGACGCGGCAATCCGCCGCTGGCTGGCGGCACCCGCGCATCAGAACTGGCAGCTGATGGGCAACCTTTGCTGCTTCGGCGGCCCGCTCAGCCGCGCGCTGTTGCAAAAGCGCCTGACCTCGGCGCGGAAGATAGTGGCACGCCTGCGCGAGCTCGGCATGACGCCGGTCCTGCCGGGTTACTACGGCATAGTGCCCGCCGACTTCCAACGGCGCTTTCCCGACTCGCACGTCGTGCCCCAGGGAGAGTGGGCCGGCTTCACCCGACCGGGCTGGCTCGACCCGCGCGATCCGATGTTCGCGCGGCTCGCAGCCGCGTTCTATCGGCAGCAACGCGCGGCGCTGGGCGACAGCGGGATTTATGACATGGAGGTCTTCCAGGAGGGCGGCCAGTCCGGCGACGTTCCGGTGGCGCAAGCCGCACGAGCCGTGCAGCAGGCGCTTCTGGCCGCCCACCCGGGGGCGAGTTGGATGATGCTCGCCTGGCAAGGCAATCCCCGGCAGGACCTGCTTGCCGGCGTCGATCGCCGGCATCTCCTCATCATCGATATCGACCACTCGCGTGTGCCCCGCGAGCACCGGCAGAGGGATTTCCGCGACGCGCCCTTTCTCTTCGGCGGCCTATGGGAGTTCGGTGGACGCACGACCCTCGGCGCCGATGTCCGTGATCTTACCGATCGCCTGCAGCGCGTCGGCCGCACGAACGGCAACATGGTCGGCACCGCCGTCTTCACCGAAGGTATGGGCACCAATCCCTTCATGTTCGATCTCTTCACTGAGATGGCGTGGCGCCATGAGCCAGTGGACATCGAGGCTTGGACCGGGGCCTATGTCCTGCGCCGCTACGGCGCGGCCGATCCGCACGCGCTTGCCGCATGGGATGTGTTGATACATACCGCATATGACATCCGCGTCGATCAGGTCGTCTTCAACAGCGAGCGCGACGCGGCGCAGGAATCGCTGTTCGACGCGCAACCCGATCTGAATGTAAATCGCGCATCCAACTGGTCTCCGGAGGACATGCGGTACAGCGCTGCCGGATTCGAGCGCGCGCTGCCGCAGATGCTGCAGGTGGCGCCGGCGCTGCGCGCGAGCGAGACCTTTCACTACGACCTGGTGGATATCGCGCGTCAGACGCTTGCCAATGAGAGCCGTAAGCTGCTGCCGCGCATCAAGGGCGCCTACCAAGACAACAGCCGGCCGCGTTTCGAGAAGCTGACGCAGTGCTGGCTCGGTCTGATGGATCTCCAGGACCGACTGCTCGCGGCCGACCGGTTTTTTCTGCTCGGCAGCTGGCTGACCCAGGTGGCGCCGTGGGCATCATCGCCCGGCGAGCGGGCGCGGCTCGAGTTCGACGCGCGCTCGCTCCTCACCATCTGGGGCGACCGGCAGGCGAGCGAAGCAGGCGCCTTGCATGATTACAGCAACAGGGACTGGGCGGGATTGACCCGCGGCTACTATCGGATGCGGTGGCAGCTCTATTTCGCTGCGCTGGATGAGTCGCTGCGCACCGGCGCCGCGCCGCAGCGGATCGATTGGTACACGCTCGGTACGGAATGGAGCCAGGGAAGCCAGCCTTATGCCGACCGCCCCGCGGGCAATGCCTATGAGCTGGCTACTCGGGTGGCGAGTGTGGTGCGGCGGGGCGGCTGCCCCTAGCTCACCCCCGCTGATCTCACTTGCACGGCCCGCCAAGCAGGCCGGCGCGCAGTTCCGGGCTGGGAGGCGAGGCGCCGAGCCAGATCCCGAGGAAGGCCGTCCCGAAGTCGTCCCCCGCAATGGTCCCCTGGACGACGCCATCCTGGGAGAATTGCACGCCGACCCCGGGAATGCGCAGGAAAGACACTCTCTGGCCTGATCTGACGCCGGTCATCCGGTTCTCGAGCTCCGTAATCCGTCCCTGCAGCTGCGCCAACCTGTCGGGCGCGCTCCTCTTGAAGCCTTCATCCCACGCGTCGCGCAACTGGCCGGCACTGGCGCGAAAGACGAACGCCAGATCGATCTCGACCGGGTCCCGTGAGGTCAAAATGGCGTTCGCATCGGCTGTCGGATGCGCCACGTAGAGCGCCCCCACGTAGACCTTGATCCCGAAGATCGTGGCCCTGCGCAGACCGAGGCCGTTGAGCGTCAGTGTTTCCCCGCGGGCCCGGACATGCTGCGGAAACGCGACGCCGTCGCACTCCCCCGCGACTGCGGGGGCGGCGCAGGCCATGCGGAGGGAGAGGAGAAGAGCCGCCGCGGCGAAGGCCGACAGCGGGACGACGGGCGCGCGCGTACTCATGAACCCCTCCCAGGCGCCGCATTCTGTTGCTCGTCGGCGCCGGCCAAGCCTAGCACGGCGTCACCGGGCGGGCGGTGGCGCGCTCGGGCCTCGATACTCGCACCCGCTGGTGCAGGTCTCGTGGATGACGATCCGGCTCAGGCCGGGCAGCTGCGGCGAGAGACGCTCCCAGAGCCACGCCGCCAGCCGCTCGCTGGTCGGATTCTCGAGACCGGGAATCTCATTGAGGTAGCTGTGATCGAGCGCCTCATGCAGCGGCGCGAAGACGGCCGAGAGCTCCGCGAAATCGCAGACCCAGCCGAGTTGCGGGTCGAGCGGTCCCGAGACGTGCACCGCCACGCGAAAGGAGTGCCCATGCAGCCGTGCGCACTTGTGGCCGGGTGGAACGTTGGGCAGCCGGTGCGCCGCCTCGATGCGAAATTCCTTGAAGATCTCCATCCCTGGCAATGTACCAAAAAAGCCCCGCCGTCTTTACCGGACGGCGGGGGTGCGTGGGCAGGGTGACGGAACCGTGAACCGTCAGCCGCGGCGCGCTACTGCCTGTGCATCGACGGCTGCGAGCCGTGCGCTGCCAATCTGGCCGATCGCCCGCGCGATCGCCGCGCGCTGGCACTCTTTGCTCCTGTTGACGACATCGGGATCGAGCGCGTCGTATCCGGGGCACACTTCCTCGGCGGCCCTCACGATGCGCCGGTAAACGGCGCGGGTTCCCTGCTCGGTCGAGAGCTGCTGCGCGGTGAAATAAACATTCATCTGAAATCCGCCGGTGTCGTCGGCCGATGCGATGGCGGGCGACCCGAGCGCTGCGGCCCCAAGGACGCCCAAGGCGACGAGGGCGGCGGTGAAGGCGCGCGGGCGGTGGCTGATGGCGGGGGTGAAGCGGCTCATGGCGGTGTCTCCTGTCAAATGTCAGTTCGAACGGTCTCATTCACTTGGACCCGTATATGAGACTCCTGGTTTAAATGCCGCGTAAGCCGGTCGGCCACGTATTCGTCCCAGCCGGCGACGCACCCGGCACTACGCGGCGGCGTCGCCGGTCGACGACGGCCGCCCGCATGGCAGCCTGTTCGTTCGTATACAACTCAACGGGGTCGTCCCTGCCGGTAACGGATTCGTCCCTCCAGGCGCGGCTTTTCTCAGCTTTTATCGCGCCGCAGTGCCGGCCCGAGTCATCTTCGCGTAATCTATGCACATGGCGTCGCGCATCCGCCCTCCGCTCCTGATCGTCACGGCCTTCTGGGCGTATGTCGCCGCGTCGAACGTGCTTTACGCACACAGCATGCAGCAGAGCCTCTCGGCGCTGCACGTCGCGGACTTCTTTGCAGGCTGGGAGGCGCGCCTGCTGCAACACCTCGTCCTGTATCCCTTGCTCCTCGGCGGCGTCTGGGCCTCGCTCCGTATCGGCTGGCAGCCGATCAACAGGTGCCTGCCGCTGCAGCTGCTGATGGGCGCCGCGTTCGCCGCGGCTGCGTCGCCCGCGCTCTGGGTGGGTATGTGGCTGGTGAGCGATTCCTGGCACCGTCAGGAGACGTGGGCGAGTGCCGCGGGAGTGATGCACGCGATGCCCGGCTCGGAAGTGCCCATCTGGCTGGCGAGTGCTACCACTTTCCTCCTGACTTACTCGGCCGCACTCGCTCTGGTGAGTGGCTTCGACTTCTATCGCCGGCTCCGCGACTCGCAGATCCGCGCCGCGGCTCTGGAGCGGGCGCTCACGAGCGCGCATCTGGCCTCGCTGCGCCTGCAGCTCTCGCCGCATTCGCTCTTCAACCTGTTGCATACCATCCGCGGCCAGATCGAGTGGGACCCGGCTGCGGCGCGCACCATGATCGTGCAGCTCGGGGACCTGCTGCGCCGGCTGCTCAATGCCGGCGAGCGGGAATACTCACGCCTCGGCGACGAGATGCAGTTCGTGCGTCTCTACCTCGAGCTGCAGCAGCGGCGTTTCGCTGATCGGCTGACCGTCGACATTCCACCGCCCGCCGCGCTGCCGGCGGCGTGGGTGCCGAGCCTCATCCTGCAGCCGCTGGTCGAGAACGCGGTCGTGCACGGGCTCGCGGGCCACCAGGGCCCCGTCACGGTGCGTGTATCGGCGATGAGCTCGCGCGGGACGCTCATCCTCCGCGTCACCAACACGGTGGCCGCGGAGCGCGCGAGTGGCAACGGTGGGATAGGTCTGCGGAACGTGCGCGACCGTCTGGCCATTCAGTTCGGTGATCGGGCCTCGTTCAACGCCGCTCGCGACGGCAAGGAGTGGATCGCGGAGATCCACATGCCGCTCCTCACCGATGTCCTCGAGACCACTGCCGCAGCCGCTGACACGATGAGACCGGCGGCGTCCGCGGAGCCACTTTGATGCTCGACGTGGTGATCGTGGATGATGAGCTCGCGGGCCGGCGCACGTTACGGGACTGTTGCGCGCGTGTGCCCGATCTCAACGTAGTGGGCGAGTATGGCGACAGCCGCGCCGCCCTCGAGGCGATCCGGGCGCGGCCGCCCGATCTGCTCTTCCTCGACATCCAGATGGACTTGCTCGACGGGGTGTCGCTCGCGCGCGCGCTCGATCCCGATACCCTGCCGCTCATCGTCTTCGTCACCGCCTACGATCAGTATGCTCTCGATGCATTCGATGTCAGCGCGGTGGACTATCTGTTGAAGCCATTCGACGACGAGCGCTTCCATCGCACGGTCGAGCGCGTTCGGCGCCGCCGGGAGGCGGAGAGCGCGACGCAGCGGCAGGAGACGCTCGACGCCTTGCTCGCACGCATCGAGCGCGGCCTGCAGGGCGCGGATATCCGGCCCCGGGTTCTCGCGGAGTCCGGCAGCCGCATGCACATGCTCGATGTGGCGCGGATCGAGATCGCGGAGGCCGACCGCAATTACGTCAAGCTCACCGTCGGCCGCGATACGTTTCAGGCGCGAAGCACTTTGCAACAGGCGGAAAAGACACTACAGTCGCAGCCTATGCTGCGCATCAGCCGCTCCTGTCTCGTGAACATGAACCACGTGCGCGAAGTCAGCCGCACGCCGCGAGGGGACTTCATCCTGGTGCTCGCCGGCGGCGCCACCGTCACCAGCAGTGAGGGCTTCCGCGACGCGGTGCGCCTGCATCTCGAGCGGTTGAAAGTTCGCGCGGGCTGAAGGCAGTGCGCGCGCGCGACAAGCGCACCGGGATGGCGGCACTCGCCATCCTCACCGGCATCAATCTCCTCAACTACCTGGACCGTTACGTGGTTTCGGCGCTGCTGCCGGATTTCAAGCGCGCGCCGATGCACCTCAACGACTTCGAGCTCGGCACGCTGATGAGCGGGTTCCTCCTGGTCTACATGCTGGCGGCACCGATCTTCGGGCGGCTTGGCGACCGCGGCACCCGGCCGCGCCCGATCGCCATCGGTGTCTTCATCTGGAGCCTGGCGACCGGACTCTCGGGGCTCACCCGCAGCTATGTGCAACTGCTGGCCGCGCGCGCCGTCGTCGGGATCGGCGAGGCGGCCTATGCGACCATCGCCCCCTCGCTGCTCGCGGACTTTTTCGTGCGGCGCACGCGCGGGCGGGCCTTCGCCGTCTTCAACATGGCCATCCCCGTCGGCGCGGCGCTCGGCTACATCGTGGGTGGCATCATGCGCCAGGACTTCGGCTGGCGTGCCGCGTTCTACGTTGCCGGCATCCCGGGGGTTCTGCTCGCGCTGTGGATACTGCGGCTGCCCGATCCTCCACGCGGGGCGAAGGAAGAGGGCGAGGGCGCGCCGGATTACGTCCCGCAGGCACCGCACGCAGTGCAGGCCGGCTCGTGGGCGGTGTATTTCCGTCTGCTCCGTGGGCGGCCATACGTGATCACCGTACTCGGCTACGCGGCCTACACCTTCGCGCTCGGGGGCCTGGCGTTCTGGATGCCGACCTTTCTCGAGGAGGTGCGCGGCATCCCGGCCGTGAAAGCTTCCGCGGGGTTCGGTGAGATCGTCGTGCTGACGGGCATCGTCGGCACCTTCGTGGGCGGGTGGCTCGGCGACTACTTGCTGCGATACTCCCGGCAGGCGTATCTGTTGATGTCAGGTTGGATCACGGTGCTGGCAGTGCCCGCCATCTACCTCGCGCTAGCCGCCGGCTCGCCCGCGGTGTTCTACCCCGCGCTCATTGCCGCGGAGCTGCTCCTCTTCATGTCCACCGGCCCGATCAACACCGTGATCGTGAACCTGGTGAGTCCGGCGGAACGCGCCTCGGCGGTTGCCCTCAGCATCCTCGCCATCCATCTCCTCGGCGACGTCCTCTCGCCCTCCATCATCGGAGCGCTGTCGGTGCTCTCTTCACTCGGGTCCGCGGTGCTGATCGTGCCGGCGGCCGTGGCGATCAGCGCGGTGCTCTGGCTGCTGGCCGCGCGCAGTCAGCGGCTGACGAATGCCCGCTCGATCACGTAGTCGCCGGGCTCGCCGATGCCGGCCGAGCTCTCGAAGCCGCGCCCATCGAGCAACGCGCAGGTGTCCGCGAGCATCGCCGGGCTGCCGCACACCATGACGCGATCGTTCGCCGCATCGAGCGGCGGCAGACCGAGATCGTAGGAGAGGCGTCCGGACTCGATGAGGGTCGTCAGGCGGCCGCGATTGGCGTGCGGCTCGCGGGTGACGGTCGGATAGTAGAGCAGCTTGTCGCGCACCCATTCGCCCAGGAGCTCGTGGGTTCGCAGGCTCTCGATGCGATGCTTGACCACGGCCGTCTCACGCGCCCAGCGTACGCCGTGCACGAAGATCACCTGCTCGAAGCGCTCATAGACCTCCGGATCCTTGATGAGCGCCATGAAGGGCGCGGCGCCGGTGCCTGTCGAGAGCATGTAGAGGCGCTTGCCAGGCTTGAGGTCGTGCAGCACCAGCGTGCCGGTCGGCTTGCGGCTGACCAGCACCTCGTCACCCTCGCGAATGTGCTGCAGGCGGGAGGTGAGGGGGCCGTCGGGTACCTTGATGCTGAGGAACTCGAGGTGCTCCTCGTGATTGGCGCTGGCGATGCTATAGGCGCGCAGCAGCGGGCGGCTGTCGACCTTGAGGCCCACCATGACGAACTGCCCGTTCTCGAAGCGCAGTCCCGAGTCACGCGTGGTCATGAAAGTGAATTGCGTATCCGTCCAGTGCTCCACCGAGAGAACGCGCTCGCTGCCAATCGCGGCCAAGAGGGGTCACCTGCCATCCAGCCGGGGATTCCGGCACGCATATCTTACCGACGCCGGCGGCCCGGCGTGGCGCCAATAGGCTATGCCATCATAATCACGGGTTATCAAAGAGCCTGCGGAGGCCAAGGGGGAAACGATGACCGATCCGGATGCGCTCGCGGCGCTCGCAAGCCGCGTCACACAGCTCGCGCGGCAGGTAGCGCGCCTCGAGGACGGCCACGCCGTCAAGTGTCTGCAGTACAAGTACGGTTACTACATCGACAAGTGCCTGTACGACGAGGCGGTGACGCTTTTCGCCGACACCGGCGAAGTGCGCTTCCTCAACGGCATCTACCGCGGCAAGTCCGGGATACGGCGGCTCTACTGCAACTGGTTCCGCAAGTATTTCACCGGCGGCGTGAACGGGCCGCTGCGCGGCCTCCTGCTCGATCATCTGATGCTGCAGGACATCGTGGACGTGGGCGACGACGGCGTGAGCGCCAAAGGCAGGTTCCGCTGCGTGCTGCAAGGCGGCTGCCACGAGAGCATGCGCGAGCCCATCCCGAACTTTCCGCGCCAGTTCTGGGAGGCCGGCATCTATGAGAACACCTATGTCAAGGAGGACGGCGTCTGGAAGATCAAATGCCTCCACTACAACATGCTGTGGCGGGCCGATCACCACCAGGGCTGGGCGAACAGCGACGTGCACCTGACGCCGATCACGCGCGCTTATCCCGACGATCCAAACGGTCCCGACGAGCTGCTGCCCGAAGCCCCGAAGACCTGGCCCGACACGCGGGTGGTGCCGTTCCACTATCCACATCCGGTGACGGGAAAGAGGTGGGGCGAGCAGTAGATGCCCCCGCGGCGTGCGCTGCGAGGCGTGATTGCACCGCAATCGCTCGCGAGATCCGGCTCGACCCTGGCTTACGCGCCGCCAGCGGCTGGCATGCGCCTTGCTTTGATATCCACGCTAGTTCGCGGCGTCGGTAACCCCCTCACTCGCCGCCGTGTGCAAGTCACCGGTGGAGTCGGAACCCCCTCCCGGCTCCACCGGTTTTTCTTTTTCATTGGCGCAAATCGCTCCCGGCGATTTGCGCGAGCGCGGCCGTATTGCTCATTTCGCCCCGCGGCCCAGGGAACGGCCCTGGGCCGCTTAATGAGTTGCTTTCGGACGGCGTTCTATTTGGGGATTTAGGCGATGCGACAATCCAACGCGATGTCGGCCAGCTCGTAGCCCTTTCTGAAATCGCGGATGTGCTTGGCCATCCAGGTGCGAGCCGCTTCGGAATCGCGCTTGCCGATGACCTCGAGGATCCGGCGCTGAGCGGCGGCGATGCGCGCGCGCGCCTGCGGAACCTTGTCGATCATGACGCGCAGCGACGGCTCGAGCAGACCGCAGCAGCGGCTCCTGCGCGAGGCCGAGCACCGGATTGTGTGTCGCCCGTCCGACACAACGGAAAAACTCCGCGGCGTGATGCACGGCCTTCTCGGTCTCCACGTTGTCGTTCGGTAAAGCGCTGGCACGCCGCTGCGAGACAGTCGAGGTCGATCTGAGTGCGGTTGCGGGCCGCAACCTCCGCCATCGGTGGCTCGAGTTGCGTCAGCGCCTCCCACACCTCGAGAAGGTGACGTCGTGCAGCGCGAGAGCGCGGCCGACACCCTTGGCGACGGCACGGTGCTGCGGCCGGCTGACCGACATCAGCTTCGAGCCCGGGCGGCGCTCCACCAGCCCGCCGCTCTCGAGCTCGCGCAGCGCCTCGCGCACGGTCGATCGGTTGACGCCAAACTGACGCGCCAGCTCCGTCTCCGGCGGCAGCCGCTCGCCCTCGCGCAGCGTGCGGCTGAGGATGCGCTCCGCCGATGGCCGCGGCCACCTTGCGGTAGGCGGGCTCCAGCAGGATCTGATCGAACTCGAGGCTCATGCGGCCGCCTCGAACAGCTCGCGGCCGATGAGCATGCGGCGGATCTCCTGCGTCCCGGCGCCGATCTCATAGAGCTTGGCGTCGCGCAGCAGTCTTCCCGCGGGATAGTCGTTGATGTAGCCGTTGCCGCCGAGCGCCTGGATGGCCTCCAGCGCGACGTGCGTGGCGCGCTCGGCCGCGAACAGGATGCAGGCAGCCGCGTCACGCCGTCTGACCCGGTCCCGCATCGCAGGCGCGCGCCACCGCGTACACATAGGCGCGCGCGCATTGAGCGCCGCATACATGTCCGCTACCTTCGCCCTGCATCAGCTCGAAGGTGCCGATCGGCTGGCCGAACTGCTTGCGCTCGTGCACGTAGGGCAGCACGAGATCGAGCGCCGCCGCCATGAGACCGAGTGGGTCCGCCGGCGAGCACCACCCGCTCGTAGTCGAGGCCGCTCATCAACACCCGCGCGCCGCCGTTCTCCGGCCCCGAGCAGGTTCGCCTCAGGCACGGGGCAGTCGTCGAACACGAGCTCGCAGGTGCTCGAGCCGCGCATGCCGAGCTTGTCGAGCTTCTGCGCGGTGGTGAAGCCGCGCGCAGCCGCGCTCGACGATGAACGCGCGTGATGCCGCGCGCGCCCGGCCGCCGGATCGGTCTTCGCGTAGACCACGAGCACGTCTGCGTCCGGGCCGTTGGTGATCCACATCTTGCGGCCGTTGAGCACGTAGCTGTCGCCGCGCCGCTCGGCGCGCAGCTGCATCGAGACCACGTCCGAGCCCGCGCCGCGGCTCCGACATGGCGAGCGCGCCGACGTGCTCGCCGCTGACGAGCTTCGGCAGATACCGCGTCGCGCTGCGCATCGTTGCCGTTGAGGCGCAGCTGGTTCACGCACAGGTTCGAATGCGCGCCATAGGACAGGCCGACGGCGCCCGAGGCGCGCGAGATCTCCTCCATGGCCATGACGTGCGCGAGGTAGCCGAGGCCGGCGCCGCCCCAGCGCTCCGGCACCGTGATGCCGAGCAGGCCCTGCTCGCCGAGCTGCGGCCACAGGTCGCGCGGAAACTCGTTGCTGCGGTCGATGTCGGCGGCGCGCGGCGCGATCTGCTCCGCGCGCGAAGCGCCGCACCTGCTGGCGGATCTCCTCGATGCTCGGTCGCCGAGGCCGAAGTCGCTGTCGGTGCAGTCGAGTGCGCGGACATGGGCTTGCCTTCCGTCGAGGTAAGATCGTATGATTGTCCGACAAACAGGTCAACCGTGGCAAGTCCCATGCCCCGCATTGCCTCACGCCTCGACCCGCAGCTCGCAGGAATTCCGCGACAATGAGGCGCGCCATGCGCGCGCTCGCCGCCGAGCTGCAAGGCTGAGGTCGCCGCGCGCTGCCGAGGGCGGCTCCACCGCCAGACGGTGAGCCGCACCGCGCGGCCGGCAAGCTCACTGCCCGCGAGCGTGTCCGGGTGCTGCTCGACACCGGCAGCCCGTTCCTCGAGCTCTCGCAGCTCGCCGCCCACGGCATGTACGGCGGCGGACATCGCCTGCGCCGGCATCATCACCGGCATCGGGCGGGTCGAGCGGGCGCGAGTGCGTCATCGTCGCCAACGACCCGACGGTCAAGGGCGGCACCTACTACCCGATCACGGTCAAGAAGCACCTGCGGGCCCAGGAGATCGCGCGCGAGAACCGCCTGCCGTGCGTCTACCTGGTGGAGAGCGGCGGTGCGTTCCTGCCGGCGCAGGACGAGGTGTTCCCCGACCGCGAGCATTTCGGGCGCATCTTCTACAACCAGGCGACGCTCTCGGCGCTGGGCGTGGCGCAGATCGCCGTCGTGCATGGCTCGTGCACCGCGGGCGGCGCCTACGTGCCGGCCATGTCGGATGAGAACGTCATCGTGCGCAAGCAGGGCAGGGTGTTCCTCGGCGGACCGCCGCTCGTCAAGGCCGCGACCGGCGAGGACATCGATGCGGAGTCGCTTGGCGGCGCCGACGTCCATTGCCGAGAGTCCGGTGTCTGCGACCACTACGCCGAGAACGACACGCATGCGCTCGCTATCGCACGTCGCATCGTGACGCGCCTGCAGTCCGCCCGCGGATAGCGTCGCCGCCGCACGTGGCGCGTGATCCTCACTACGACCCCGCGGGAGCTCTACGGCGTCGTGCCCGCGAGCCTGCGTAAGCCCTACGATGTGCGTGAGGTGATTGCGCGGTTGGTGGATGGCTCCGAGCTCGACGAATTCAAACAGCTCTACGGCACGACGCTGGTGTGCGGCTTTGCACACCTCTGTGGCTTCCCGGTCGGCATCCTGGCCAACAACGGCATTCTCTTCTCCGAGAGCGCGCTCAAAGGGCACGCACTTCATCGAGATCTGCGCGCGCGAGCGCATCCCGCTCCTTTTCCTGCAGAACATTACCGGCTTCATGGTGGGCCGGCGCGCCGAAGCGGGCGGCATCGCCAAGGATGGCGCCAAGCTGGTCACCGCGGTCGCCTGCGCGCAGGTCCCGAAGCTCACTGTCATCATCGGCGGCAGCTACGGCGCCGGCAACTACGCCATGTGCGGCCGCGCCTACTCGCCGCGACTCCTCTTTCAATGGCCCAACGCCCGCATTTCGGTCATGGGCGGTGAGCAGGCGGCGAGCGTGCTCGCGACCGTGAAGCGCGGCCAGCTCGAGGCAGCGGGCGGCGGTTGGCCGGCCGCGGACGAGGAGGCTTTCAAGACAGCCGATCCGCGAGCAGTACGAGCGCCAGGGCCATCCTTACTACGCCTCGGCGCGGCTCTGGGACGATGGCGTGATCGACCCGCTCGAGACACGCCGGATCCTGGGTCTGTCGCTCGCCGCCGTGCGCGCCTCTCCCGACGAAGATACGCGTTTCGGACTCTTTCGCATGTGACGGCCACGAGCTACCGACACCCATGGCAAACATGATCCGCAGTCTGCTCGTGGCCAACCGCGGCGAGATCGCCTGCCGCATCTTCCGTACGGCCCGCAGGATGGGTATCCGCACGATTGCCGTCTATTCCGACGCGGATGCAGCCGCCCGTCACGTGCGTGAGGCCGACGAGGCCGTGCGCATCGGTCCGCCGCCGGCGCGCGAGAGTTATCTCGACATCCAGGCCATCATTCGCGCCGCGCGCGCCACGCATGCCGAGGCGATTCATCCCGGATACGGATTTCTGTCGGAAAATGAGGATTTCGCCCAGGCCTGCCTCGATGCAGGACTGGTATTCGTGGGGCCCCCGCCGGCTGCGATCGCCGCCATGGGCTCGAAGAGCGTGGCGAAGGCGAGTATGCGGGCAGCGGGCGTGCCGGTGCTCCCGGGCTATGACGGCGAGCGTCAGGACCTCGAACATCTGGAGGCACGCGCGCTCGAGGCGGGCCTGCCACTCATCGTCAAGCCCGCCGCCGGCGGCGGTGGCAAGGGCATGCGCGATCGTGCGCTTGAAGGAAGAGTTGCGTGATGCCCTGACCGCGGCCCGGCGCCTGGCGGAGAGCGCATTCGGCGACGGGACCCTGCTCATCGAGCGCTATCTGCCGCAGCCGCGGCACATCGAAGTGCAGGTGTTCGCCGACGCGCATGGCAATTGCGTGCATCTCGGCGACCGTGACTGCTCGGTGCAGCGCCGGCATCAGAAGCTCATCGAGGAAGCGCCGGCTCCCGGCTTGCCGCAACCGCTGCGCGAATCGGCTGCATGCCGCGGCGGTGCTGGCGGCGCGCGACATCGGCTACCGCAGCGCCGGCACCGTCGAGTTTCTCTTCGACGGAAGCGACTTTTATTTCCTGGAGATGAACACGCGGCTGCAGGTCGAGCACACCGTCACGGAGGCGGTGACAGGGCTGGATCTGGTCGAGTGGCAGCTGCGCGTCGCCGCTGGCGAGCCCTTGCCGCTCGAGCAAGCGCAGATCCGCCTCGACGGTCATGCCATCGAGGCGCGTGTCTGCGCGGAGGATCCGGAGCGCGATTTCCTGCCGAGCGCAGGTACGTTGCAGCTCGCCGACTGGCCGCACGGGGAGTCGCTGCGTGTCGATGCCGGCTTCGAGAGCGGCGATGGCGTGCCGCCGGTGTACGACTCCCTGCTCGGCAAGGTCATCGCCTGGGCGCCGGCGCGCGAGCTGGCGGCCGCGCGGCTCGCCGCTGCGCTCGATCACACTCATCTTGCCGGCATCCGTACCAACGAGCACTGGCTCAGCCGCATCCTGCGCTCCCCTGTCTTCCTCGACGTGCGCCACAGCGTGGCGTTGCTCGACCGCAGCGCGGCGGAGTTCTCGCGCCCGGCCGAAGTCACGCCCGCAGTGCTCGCGCTGGCCGCGCTCGCGGCGCGTCACGAGCCTGCGGCGGCCCGAAGCCCCTGGGACGTGAGTGACGGCTTCCAACCCAACCTGCCGGCCCGCATAGATCTGACACTGTCCTCGGCCGGCCGGCCGCGGCGACTGCAATTGACGCTCGCGGACGGCCTGCCGATCGAGGCGTTGGTGCTCCCGCCAGCGGAGAAGTCGGCGCGGCAGGATGGCGGCACGCGCGTGCGCGTCGCCGGCGTGTCGGTAACGGACAGTACGGTTACCGCGGTGCTGGACGACGAGCGGCACAGCGCCCGCTGGTTCCGCCATGGCTCACACCTTCACCTATGGATCGGCGACATGCACGAGGAAGTGCTCATCGATGATCCGCGCACTCAGGAGTTCAGCGCGAGCGCCGCGACGGGCGGACTGACGACACCGCTTCCGGGCGTCGTGGCGGCGGTAGCGGTGCAGGAGGGTCAGGCCGTGACTGCCGGCGAGGTATTGATGGTGATCGAGGCGATGAAGATGGAGCACACCATCGCCGCTCCTTACGACGGTGTGGTGCGCGCGATCCACTTTGCCCGCGGCGACCGCGTGCCCGAAGGCAGCGCGCTGCTCGAGCTGTCGCGCGCGGGCGACAAGACGAGTTAGTTTGCGTTCAGGAAACGATTCTTACAATCGTCGCAATCGAGCTGAGACACCTGACACAGTCGAGACATAAGGCGAGTCTCTATCGTAGAAGCGCCACGGGCGGCGCGCCCAATCGCCGGCGTATTCGACCCCGATGCGCTCGCTGCGCGTGATCCGCGGCGGGCGGCTCGAGGCGGGCGGCCTCTCGAGCCAGAGCGCATCGCCGCAAAGATCGGCGCCGTTCAGTTTCTTGTCGATGTGCATTGCCCGGCAGAGGAGTCCAGGTCCCCAGGTCTTGTCATCGATGCCCGTGACGGGCTCCAGCGCTCGCAGCAGCACCGCATGCGGGACGCCTTTGGCCGCTGTCACGATGTTCAGGCAGTACCAGAAGCCATAGATGAAGTAGACGTAGGCATGCCCGGGGGGCCCGAACATGATTTCCGTCCGCGACGTGCGGCCACGGGACGAGTGGGCCGCCAGATCCCGCGGGCCCTGATACGCCTCCGTCTCGACAATCCGGCCGGAGCGGATCGTGCCTCCCTCGGCGCGCACCAGGTGCATGCCGATCAGCTCTCGGGCCACGGCGAGAGTGCCCCTGGCGTAGAAATCGCGAGTTATTTTCCGGGTCGGCGGCATGCGCCATGCATGTTACAATGACGAGCGGCCCCGATCGGGCCATGAGGTATGCGGGAATGGGACTGATGCGAAGCCTTATTCGGCTAAGCCACGGCCCGAGCCGGCTGGCTACCGGCGTATTGCTGGCAGCCGGGGTGGTGGGCTCACTGCTGGCCACGTCCAGCCAGGCGGCCGTCTTCACTCTGCCGCCGGACGGCAGCTCCCTCATCGGCCAGGACCAGCAGATCCAGGCGGCGGCATCCGATACGCTGCTCGACCTCGCCCGCAAGTTCAGCGTGGGGTACTGGGAGATCCAGGAGGCGAACCCGAAGGTTGACATGTGGCTTCCCGGCCAGGGCACCAACCTCACCATCCCCGGCCGCTTCATCGTGCCGCCCGTCGATCACAGGGGGATCGTGATCAACCTGCCGCAACATCGGATGTTCTATTTTCCGAAGGCCGGGCGTCACGACCAGCCGATCGTCATCACCTACCCCGTCAGCCCCGGCGAGGGCGATTTTCCGACTCCCGTCGGCGTGACCCGCATCATCCGCAAGGTGCCGCATCCCGTCTGGATTCCCACCGCACACATCCTCAAGGCGCACGCCGAGGCGGGCGATCCGATTCCGAAGGTCTGGGCGGCAGGGCCTGACAACCCGATGGGGGAGTGGGCGCTGGAGACGACGCTCAGCCACGGTGAGATCTACATCCACGGTACCAACAATCCCATGGCGATAGGCATGTCGGTCACCCATGGTTGCGTTCGCCTGTACCCTGAGGACATCGCGGCGCTTTACCCCGTCGTACGCGTGGGCACTCCGGTGACCATCGTCAACGAGCCCGTGCTCGCAAGCCTGCAGGACGGCGATCTGTATCTCGAGGTCCACCCGCCGACCAACAGCAACCACGTGCCGGCGCCGCCGGACTTCGATCAGATCTCGCAGATCATCGATGCGGCGATCGGCAAGAACGTCGTCGCCATCGACTGGGACAGGGTGCGTCAGGTGGCGGCTCAGGCCAATGGCATCCCGCAGCTCATCGGGGTAGAAGCTTATTACGGTCCTGCTGACACGGCGCCCGGGAAGCCCGCCGGCACGCAGGCGACGCCGACTCAGGAGACGACGCTCAGCGGGCCGCACCACTCAACGAGCGGATCTGCCGGAGCAACCTGACGATCGCGTTGGCACGCGATAGCAGCGCCACACCGGCGCTGACCTTGCCGATCCAGCCGAAGACGCGCCGCTCGCGCACCATGATGAGCAGCGTCGCGAGTGACACCAGCCACGCGAACGGATGACTCGCGGCGGAGGTTGGCGCCCGCCGGGTCAGCTGCGAGAGCTGTGCCGTCGGACTGAGCTCCGCAAGGCGATAAGCGATCTCGAGCCGCTGCTGCTCGCAGCGGGCGATGAGATTGCGCCGGCGCGCCTCGAGCTCATGCAAGCGTCTCATGACTGCCCTCCCTCGTTGCCGGCGACGCGGCGCTGATCGTGATCGAACTGCCCGAGCGTCCCGGCAAGCAGTGGTGGCCGCGCCCGGAAGATGCGGGCTCCTATGAAACCGCAAATGGCGGCGAGGACGAGGAGTACGACCATGCTGCCGAGGAGGCCCGCCATGCGATGCGTCGTCCAGACCGCGATGATCACGGCCATCAACGCAAACACGATCGCCAGCAGCGCGCAGGCGACGGCGGCAAAGCCCCACAGCAGGAGCTGCGCGACGTAGACGAGATAGATCTCCGCTTCGACCGCGGCGAGATCGACGCGAGTCTTGAAGGAATCGATGATCGCGGCGAGCAGGCCGCGAATGAGACCCGGCCCCCCCCGTGCGCCCCCCTCGGCGCCGGCCTCTTCGGGCCGGGGTGCGACGTGATCACTCATCAACGGCGGCCCACAACCAAGCCCACGAGCAACGCGAGGCCGCCGACGACCGCGATCGCCATCCAGGGGTTGTCGCGCACATAGCCGTCGAGCACCTCCGCGCGACCCTTGAGGTCGCTCTCGATGTCGGCAAGCTGACTGCGCAGCGCATGCAGCGACTGCTGAGCCCGATCGCGCGCCTCCTCGGTCAGCTCCTCGGCGCCCTCGGCGCTCGCCCGCAACAGCGCTTCGGCGTCCCGCACCAGCGTCTTGATATCTTCAGCGAGTTTTCCGGCATCGAACTGTGGGCTCATGGCAACGTCCTCGGCGTAGGGATTGGAGCCAGTGTAGCCACCGTCAGGGCGGCACGCACCATAAGTAACTCCTCATCAACCGGTACCACCCAGACGCTGACGCGGCTGCCGGTGCGGTTGACACGCGATTCACTGCCTCGGGCGGCCTGATTGGCGGCCGGATCGAGCCCAATGCCCGCCCACTCGAGACCCGAGAGGATCCGCGCCCGCACCTGTGGCACGTGCTCGCCCACGCCGCCGCCAAAGGCGATGCCGTCGCAGCCGCCGAGGACCGCAAGATAGGCGCCCAGGTACTTTCGGGCCCGATAGCAGTAGAGCTCGACCGCGAACTGTGCCTGTGCCGAGCCATCGTCGAGGAGTGCCTGCGGGTCATCAGGACTCCCCGCGACCCCTGCCAGACCGGAACGCTCGTTCAGCATCTCGATGACCCGCTCGCCGCTCACGCCCAGCCGCCGCTCTAGGTAGGGCACGACGGCCGCATCGATGTCCCCCGACCGGGTCTCCATCACCAGCCCCTCCAAGGGTGAGAATCCCATGGAGGTGTCCCGCGGCTGGCCCTGATCGAGGGCGGCGATCGAGCAGCCGCCTCCGAGCTGCAGCGTGACCAGCTTGCCGCCGCCCGGCAGGCGCGGCTCGAGCTCCTTCCAGCGCTCCCACATCGCCTGGTGCGCCAGCCCATGAAACCCGTAACGGCGAACCATGAGCTCGACCCCGAGGTCCGCCGGCAGCGCATATTCCGCGGCCACGCGGGGCAGGGTGGCGAAGAAAGCGGTATCGAATGCAGCGATGTGCGTGACGCCCGCTCGCCATATCCTGCGAGCGGCGTCGATCCAGCGCAGCGCCACCGGGTTGTGCAGCGGCGCGAGCTCCGACAGGGCGGCGATCGCCTCGCGTGTGGCGTCATCGATCAGGGTCGGACCGGTGAACCGGGTGCCGCCGTGCACCACTCGGTGTACCACCGCCGCCGGGTCATCGGGCAGTTGGCCGAGAAACCCGCGCAACGCCGCAGCCGGATCGGGGGCGTGACCGGTAAGGTGCTGCGCCGCCAGCCGCCGCGCTGGCGGTGCGGCTTCGGCGGCGCTAGTTTGCACCTCAAAGGCAGCCAGCTTGACCGAAGTACTGCCGGTGTTGACGGTCAACACGATCATGAGCGGTTTATATTACGCAGTAACATTGCCCGTGCACTTTGCCGGGAGGCTCCAGTGGATACACAAGAGGTACGCGCACGCCTGCTCAAGCGCCGGGAAGAACTGCGCCAGCGCGCGAGCGAGCCAGTGCGGACCTGCGGCACGAGGCCGACCCGCTGTCGGCGGACTTTGCCGAGCAGGTGACGCAGCGCGAGAACGATGATGTCCTCGGGGCCATCTCGGAGTCGGCGCAGCAGGAGCTGCAGCAGGTGCGAGGCGGCCCTGCGGCGCCTCGACGCAGGGCGCTACACCACCTGCGCGGTGTGCGGCGAGCACATCGAGCCGGAGCGGCTCGCCGCGGTGCCCTACACCGACCGCTGCCGCACCTGCGCCGAGCGCGCGGACCGCGTCCCGGCTGCCGCGCGGCCGCGAGGCCCGCGGTTGAGCGCGAGCCGCGTCCCTCCGGGCGTCATCACCATCACCACCGACTTCGGCCACCAGGGCCCCTTCGTCGGCGTGATGAAGGGCTGCATCCTCAGCCGCTTCCCGGCGGCGCGCATCATCGACCTCACGCACGAGATCGTGGTCGCACTGGCCGGCCGAGGCCGGGTTCTGGCTGGCGCGGGCGTTCGGGTATTTTCCGCGCCGGCACCGTGCACGTCGCGGTCGTCGACCCGGGCGTCGGCACCGTCGCGCGACATCATCGCGGTGAGCGCCGGCGGGCACTGTTTCGTCGCGCCCGACAACGGGCTGCTCGCGCCGCGTGGTCAGCCGCATCCGCGAGCGCCGCATCGTGCGCCTCGGCGCCGCCGAGCTGGCGCGGCATCGGCATCCACCGCGCCAGCGCCACCTTCCACGGCCGCGACATCTTCGCGCCGGTCGCGGCGGAGCTCGCCGCCGGGCGCTGCGCGCCGGCGGATCTGGGCGAGACGAGCCGCGGATTCCGCTGGTGCCGGCCTGGGTCGACGAGCCGGCCGTCGAGCGCGCCAGCGTCACGGGCGTGGTCATCACCATCGATCATTTCGGCAATCTCATCACCAATATCGACGCGACGCTGATCGAGCGCTTCCGCCTGCCGCTGGTGCACGCCGGCAACCACGCGTTCCCGCTGCTGCGCACCTACGGCGACACGCGGCCCGGGGAGTACCTGGCGCTCATCAACTCCTTCGGGGTGGTGGAGATCGCCCGCGCGGAGCAGAGCGCCGCCGAGGGCCTGGGCCTGAGCCGGGGCGCCCCGGTCGTGGTCCGCGACCGCACCGATCAGCCCTGAGCCGTGGTGCCCGCACGTGTCGCACGGGCATTAGGACGCGCTGCGGGCGAAATCCGGCCCGATGGTCAAAAGTTGATCGGCGGCGCGAATCCGCTATAGTTCGCAGCCTTGCTGCGTGCCACTGATTGGCACGTTAGCTCATTGAATTAATTCAGGATTTGCGCTGCCAGATGTCGGAACGAGACAACGAGAGCTTCGATCTCGACGATGAATTCCTGAGCGGTCCCACCGAGGACGGCACCGATTACGACCGGCTGCTCGACCGGGTGGACAAGCGCGTGCGCAATCAGGGCAAGCGCGGCAAGGCGGCGTGGAGCCGGCTGGAGGAAGTGCTGGCGGACAAGAAGCTCGAGAAGGATCTGCAAGCGACTTCGACGACGAGCTGTAGACCGCGCTATAGCGGGCGCCAACGTGCCCGCGCTGCGGCCGTCCGGGGGACGCTCGACTGCCCGACTTGGGCCCCGGATGGCGACCTACCAGCGGCGTCCCCACCGCTGTCTGCCCTGAGGAGATCTGTCTGTGACCCGCACGCCTCCGCCCTGGATCGTCCTGAAGTTCGGCGGCACGCAGCGTCTCGACGCTCGCCAACTGGACGCAACATCGCGCAAAGTCGCCGCCGCGCGCCGCGCCGACGGCGCGCGCGTGCTCATCGTGCACTCGGCCGTGACCGGCATCACCGACCGGCTGGAACGGCTGCTCGACGCCGCGCATCGGCCGAGGCGCAGGAGGAGGAGCTCAAGGCCATCGAGGAGCGCCACCGGCGCCTCGCCGCCGAGCTCGGCATACCCCTCGGCGAGGACTGCGAGCGCCACTTCGCGGAGCTGCGCGAGATTGCCGCCGGGCATCGCGCTGGTGCGGTGAGGTGAGCGATCGCACGCGCGCGCGCGTCATGGCGAGCGGCGAGCTCATGGCCACCGAGCTCGGCGCGCGCTTCCTGCGCCGCGCAGGGGCTGGAGGTCGCACTGGGCCGACGCGCGCACCATGCTGCGCGCCGAAGAGCGCGGCGCCTCGCGCCAAGGCCAGCATGCTCTCGACGCCACCTGCAGCTTCGCGCCCGACGCGGCGCTCGAGGCAGCGCCTCGCGGCCTGCGCGCCGCATCGTCATCACCCAGGGCTTCATCGCCAGCGACGACGACGGCAACACGGTGCTGCTCGGCCGCGGCGGCTCCGATACCTCGGCGGCCTACCTCGCCGCCAAGCTGCGGCGCGCAGCGGCTCGAGATCTGGACCGACGTGCCCGGCATGTTCAGCGCCAACCCGCGCTCGACGCCGACCGCGCGCCTGCTGCGCTCGCTGCACTACGACGAGGCGCAGGAGATCGCCACCAGCGGCGCCAAGGTGCTGCACCCGCGCTGCATCCTGCCGGCGCGGCAGTACCGCATTCCGCTGCATGTCTACGCGACCCAGGCGCCGGAGCTCGCAGGGCACGGTGCTCAGCGCCGAGGGCGGCGACGGCGGCGCGCAGGTGAAGGCGGTCTGCACCAAGAAGGGCATCACGCTCATCTCGCTCGAGAGTCCCGGGCATGTGGCACCAGGTCGGCTTCCTCGCCGATGCCTTCCAGATGTTCAAGCAGCACGGCATGTCGGTGGACCTGGTGTCGACCTCCGAGACCAACGTCACGGTGTCGCTCGACCCGGCGGCCAACTCGCTCGACAACGACCTGGTGGAGCGATCTGGTCGCGCGACCTGTCGCGGCTGTGCCGCGTGCAGGTGATCGGGCCCGTGCGCCTCGGTGAGTCTCGTCGGGCGCAACATCCGCGCCATCCTGCACCAGCTGGGCGGCGCCTTCGAGTTCTTCGAGGAGCAGAAGATCTATCTGGTGAGCCAGGCCGCCAACGATCTGAACTTCACCTTCGTCGTCGATGAGAGCCAGGGCGACCGGCTGGTCGAGCAGCTGCACGAGCTGCTGATCCGCCCGGTGCCGGGCGACCGGGTGCTCGGTCCCACCTGGCAGCAGCTGTTCGCGCCGCCCCGGCAGGACGCGGCGCGCGCCAGCACCGTGGTGGCGGGCGAAGCGCGCAGCAGCTGCTCGAGCGCGCTCGGCGACGCGCGATGCGGCCTTACGTCTACGACCTCGACACGGTGCGCGCGGCGGCGCGCGTCGCTGCGCGCCATGAGCTCGGTCTCGACCGGGTGCACTACTCGATGAAGGCCAACCCGCATCCGGCGCTGCTCGCGCGCGGTGCGCGCAGAGGGGATCGAGTTCGAGTGCGTGTCGCGCGGGGAAGTCGAGCGGCGCTGGGACTCTTTCCGGACCTCGATCCGCGGCGCATCCTCTACACGCCGAACTTCGCGCTCGCGCGCGGAGTATGCCTGGGCGCTCGCAGCGTGGCGTGCGGGTGACCGTCGACAACCTCTACGCGCTGACGACGTGGCCGGAGTCTGTTTCGCGACCGCGAGATCTTCGTGCGCATCGACACCGGCGTCGGCCGCGGCCATCACCATCACGTGCGCACCGCCGGCACGCACTCCAAGTTCGGCGTGCCGGTCGCGGACGTGAGCGAGCTAGCGCTGGAAGCGCGCAAGGCGCGGCGCGCGCATCGTCGGGCTGCAGGCGCACGTCGGCAGCGGCATCTTCGATGTCACCAGCTGGCAGCACACGGCGCGGCTGCTGGCGCAGCGCGGCGCAGCGCCTCGATGAGGTGCGGGTGATCGACGTCGGCGGCGGCCTCGGCGTGCCCGGAGCGCAGCGACCAGCCGGGCGTGGACCTCGCGCAAGCTCGACACGCTGCTCGCCGGCGGTGCGCGCCGAGCATCCGCGCCTCGAAGTCTGGCTCGAGCCGGGGCGCTATCTGGTCGCTCGCCGCCGGCGTGCTGCTGGCGCGCGTGACGCAGCTGAAGAGCAAGGGCGAGGTGCGCTACGTCGGCGTCGCCACCGGCATGAACTCCCTGATCCGGCCGGCGCTCTATGGTGCATACCATGAGATCGCCAACCTCACGCGCCTGGAGGAGCCGGCCACGGAGCTCGTGAACATCGTGGGTCCCATCTGCGAGAGCGCCGACGTCCTCGGCCATGACCGCCTGCTGCCGCCGACGCGGGAGGGCGATGTGCTCCTGATCGCCAATGCCGGCGCCTACGGCCATTGCATGAGCTCACACTACAATCTGCGCGATCCCGCCGAGGAGCTGGTGCTCTGAGCCGCTCGGCCAGGCGTTCCTCCGGCGGACGGTCCAGTCCCCCCGGCGCCGGCGAGGGGCCGCGGCGCGCCGTTGGGGTTTGCGCGGCCTGCTTACCGGGGTCGTGCTCGCGGGGCTCGTCGGGTGCGGCGCATACATCTACTACCTGAACCTGCTGGTCACGCACCGGTTCGAGGGGCGGCGCTGGACGCTGCCGGCGCATGTGTACGCGGCTCCAATGGACCTTTACGCGGGGCTGCAGCTCTCGGGGCCGCAGCTCGAGCACGAGTTGCAGCGTCTCTCTACCATCGCGTGCCGGCCCTCGAACAGCCCGGCACCTACCGCGTGACGGGTAATCGCATCGATGTGGCGCTGCGTGCCGTTGCGTTCGCGGATGAGCAGCAGCCCGGCGACGGTACTGCGGTCACCTTCGGTGCCTCGGGGATCCAGGACCTGCGCGACAGCACGGGCCGGGAAGTGCCGGTGATGCGACTCGATCCGCTGCTCATCGGCAGCATCTTCCCGAGTCGACGGGGAGGACCGGATCGTCGTCACGCCGGCAGGAGGTGCCGCCGCTTCTGCCGGCGGCGCTGAAGGCGGTGGAGGACCGGAACTTCGATACCCACCACGGCGTCGATCCGCTCGCCATGCTGCGGGCGCTCTGGGTCGATCTGCGCGCGCGCCGGATCGAGCAGGGCGGCAGCACGCTGACCCAGCAGCTCGTGAAGAGCTACTTCCTCACCACCCGGCAGACGCTCGGGCGCAAGGTGCGCGAGGCCATCATGGCGATGTCGCTCGCCACGCATTTCAGCAAGGCCGATCTCATGAATGCCTACATCAACGAGATCTTCCTCGGCCAGGACGGCAACCGCTCCATCCACGGCTTCGGGCTCGCCAGCGAGTTCTATTTCGGCAAGCCGCTCTCGGAGCTCGACCTGCCGGAGATCGCGCTGCTGGTGGCGATCGTGCGCGGACCGACTTACTACGATCCCCGCCGTCATGCCGCAGCGGACGCTCGCCCGGCGCAACCTGGTGCTGCAGATCCTGGCGCAGCAGGGCGTCATCAAACCGGACGACGCGCAGCTTGCGCAGCGCCAGCCCCTCGGGGTCACAGCGGGTGCCTCCGGCGCCTACTATCCGGCATACCTCGACCTCGTGCGCCGCACGCTGCGGAGCGATTACCCGCAGAAGGAGCTCACCGAGGCCGGCCTTCGCATCTACACGAGCCTCGACCCGCGGGCGCAGGAGCAGGCCGAGCAGTCCCTGGATGCGGAGCTGCGGGTGCTGGACAAACGGCACCGCCGCCACCGCGTCGATGAGAAGCTCGAAGGAGCGGTGGTCGTCACCTCACCGCAGAGTGGTGACGTGCTCGCGATCGTCGGCGGACGTAACGTCGATTTCGACGGATTCAATCGCGCGCTGGATGCAAACCGTTCCATCGGCTCGCTCGTCAAACCTTTCATCTATCTGACGGCGCTCGAGACAGGCCGCTACAACGCTGCCACGGTCATCCAGGACGAGCCGGTGAGCATCAAGCTGGCGAATGGCCGCTACTGGCGACCGGAGAACTTCACGCGCCGCAATTACGGGCCGGTGCCAGTCGTGCGCGCGCTCGCGGAGTCGCTGAATGATGCGACGGTGGGCGTCGGCATGGACATCGGGCTCGACAAGATCTCCGGCACGCTGCAGCGCTTCGGTCTGCCGCAGGCGCCGGATCAGGTGCCGGCAATGCTGCTGGGGTCGATCGACATTCCGCCTCTCGAGGTGGCGCAGCTCTACAACGGGCTCGCAGACGGAGGATTCCGCACACCCCTGCGTGCGGTGAGGGCGGTCGTCAGCGCGGACGGCAAGCCGCTCAAGGCGTACCCGCTGCAGGTGACTCAGGTCGCCCCTTCAGCGGAGGTTTATGAAGTCCAGAGCATGATGGAGCAGGTCATGACCCACGGCACGGGACTTCCGGCCCTGAGCGTCCTGCCGCCGGGACTCGTGACCGCAGGGAAGTCCGGTACGTCCTCGCAGGACCGCGACAGTTGGTTTGCAGGGTTCTCGGGTGGGGAGCTCGCAGTGGTCTGGGTGGGATACGATCACTACCAGCCCACCGGACTGACGGGCTCGGAGGGTGCGCTGCCGGTCTGGGCCCATCTGATGGCATCGCTCGGCACCACCTCATTCGTGATGCCGCCGCCGGAGGGTGTGACGGACACATGGATCGACTACCTGACGGGCATGGGAGCGCAGCCCGGTTGCCCGGGCGCGGTACCGGTGCAAGTGGCCCTGCCGAAGGGGACGCAGGTGCCGCCGATGCCGGGCTGTGGGACCGGGACCACGGCGGCGACATTGTTTCAACGGGCCGGGCAGCTGCTGCACCGGCTGGTGCATTGAGGGAGCTCGAGCTGATGAAACTGATGGTGAGTGCGCTGGTGCTCGGTGGAGTGCTGGCGGGATGCGCGCTGTTGAATCCACCGCCGTCGTTCACTTCCGAAAACACGCCCGCCAGGTCGCGGTCCCAGGCGCAACAGGCGCCGCCACCTCCATCTGCCTCGCAGCCCGCGGGGCCCCCGGGAGCGCAGCCACCCCCGCCGCCTGAGCAGCAGGCACCGCAGCAGCAGGAGTTCACGCTTGGAGCGGCTGCGTCGGCGCTCGTGGGTGACGCGCACACGCAGGAGCAGAGCCATAACTTCGGGTTGGCGGCCGAGAATCTGGAGCGGGCGTTGAGCATCGAGCCGCGCAATCCGTTGGTGTGGATCGAGCTGGGCCGGGAGAACATTCTGGCGGGCAACCCGTCACAGGCTTACGGCATGGGGCGCAAAGCGCTGTATCTGGCCAGCGGCGATCCGCGCGCGCAGGCAAGCGCGTGGCAACTGATCGCCGCGTCGTTGCGGGCGCAGGGACGCAATGATGAGGCTTACACGGCAGAAGAGAAGGCGGTCGCGCTCGACCCGAACTAGGCTCTTTCGCAGGGTTACAGAAGCTGCTGCCACAATCGCCAGAACCACGCCTTCAAGTGCTGCCCGATGCCTTGCCGGTGCACAAATTTCAAGTCAACCCGTCGCGCGTGCTGCATGTCAGCCGTCATGCCCTTCCGGAGCTGGTCGGCGGCTTCGCTGCCTAGAACGACGACGTCGACTTCGTCGTTGAACAGAACACTGCGCTGGTCGAAGTTGGAGGAGCCGACGAGCGACCAGACGCCGTCGACCACCACGGTCTTCGAATGCATGATGCCGGCGCTGCGCTCATAGACCTTGATACCTGCCCGCAGCAGCCCGGCGTAGTAGGAGCGCTGTACGGCCAGGACCTCGGGCTCATCAGTTTGTGAGGGTAGGATGATGCGAACGTCGACGCCGCGTTGCGCGGCGCGTTTCAGCGCGCGCAGTTCCTGGTACGTTGGAACGAAGTAGGCGGCGGTCATCCAAACGCTGCTTTGTGCAGTCCGTATGGCTGTCAGCACCGTCGTGTAATAGCGAGTCTTGAGCTTCGAGGGGCTGCTGCCCAGCACCCGAATGATCTGCCCGCCCGCCGCATGTTTGGGAGGTATGGCGACCGGGGCCAGGGGGGGACCCTTCTGCTCGCGCCAGTGGGCGTTGAAGAGGCGCGCGAGTGCCGGCACCACCGGCCCCCGAATTTCCAGGTCGGTGTCGTGCCATACCGGATGACCGCCAGCGGGCGTCGTCTTGGGGCCTACCCTGGGCCTGAATGATGGGGCGCTTTCGTAGTCCGTGCTGAGATTGACACCGCCGACGATGCCGATCTCGTCGTCTGCTACGAGAATCTTGCGGTGATCACGGCTGTTGAGAGAGTAGTGAGTGCGTGCCTTCAGCGGGTTGATCGGGTTGTACTGCACCAGCTGCACTCCGCCCGCGCGCAGCTTGTCGTAAAACGATTGCGGAGTGCCGAGGGACCCGACCGCGTCATAGATGATGCGTACATGCACCCCGGCATGACTCTTCTGCACGAGCAGGTCGCCGAGATCGTGCCCGCCGTTCTGCACGTCCTGAAAGATGTAGTACTCGAGGTCGATAAAGTGCTTGGCGCCGGCAATCGCGCTGAACATCGCGGGAAAGGTCGCGGCGCCATCCTGCAGAACGCGGACGCTATTACCCGCGTAGAGAGGACCCTTCGCGATGATCTGCTCCACCGCAAGGTGGCGCTCCAGTGCGTCGGCGTTTGGCGCCTGGGCCGCTACGCGCGCAAGTACCCTGTTCGCCTGACGCGCGGACAGGGGGCCCTTGGTGCCGTAGATACGGATCGACTGAGTGCCGGCGGCTTCCTGCTGCAGCTGCCGCTCGCTGACGATCGGGACGTGCGCGCAGGCGCCGAGTCCCACGACCAAGACGGCGAGCAGGGCAAGAATGCGCATGAGACTGTGGACCCCATGGAACGGCACCTCAGGCGAGGCCCTGAGCCGCGGAACCAAGATTCGTTCCTGCGCGGGGCAGAAATCAGAACGTGAACGTCGCGTCCGCCGAATAGAGCCTCGCGCCGTCAGTATAGGGCATCCTGGCTCAGACCCTGGCTGTTGCGGCCACGCTGCGCTCGGCGTGACGTGCCTCGAGCTCTGCGGCTATGCGCTCGAGGCTCAGACCGCGGCTCTTCAGGAGGAGGAGGAGGTGATAGATCAGGTCCGCAGACTCGGCGACCAGCTTGTCGTCCGTCTCCGCCACTGCGGCGAGCGCAACCTCGAGGCCTTCCTCGCCGACTTTCTGCGCGATGCGTTTCGGACCTGCGGAATACAGCCGCGCTGTGTAGCTTCCCTCCGGGCGCTCAGCAATGCGCTGCGCGATGATGGATTCGAGGGCGCCGAGAAAGGTCAGGCCGGCGGCCGCGTCGTTGCCGAAGCAGGTGGCGGTGCCCGTATGACAAACCGGGCCGGCGGGCAGCGCGGTGACCAGCAGCGTGTCTCGGTCGCAGTCGGTACGCACACGGACCAGGCTCAGGGTGTGGCCGGAGGTCTCGCCTTTCTCCCACAGGCACTCGCGGCTGCGGCTGAAGAAGACGACGCGCCGACGCGTCAGCGTCTCGCGCAGCGCCTCGCGATTCATGTAGCCCAACATCAGCACGGCGCCGCTTTGCGCGTGCTGGACGATCGCGGGCAGGAGACCGCCTGTTTTATCGAAGTCGAGTGTCCCGACGTCTGTGAGAGCGAGCGGGGCGCCGGGCGCTGCTGTCTGGTTCATAGTCTCACCTCGATGCCGTCAGCACGCAGCGCACGCTTGAGGTCGGGAATAGCGATGGCACCCGTATGAAACACGCTTGCGGCGAGCGCGGCATCGACGCCGGCCTCGCGAAACACCGCCGTGAAGTGCTCCGCTTCGCCCGCGCCGCCGGAGGCTACGAGCGGTACGTGGCAGATCTCGCGGACGGCGTGCAGTTGCTCGATGTCATAGCCGCGGCGTACGCCGTCGCTGCCCATGCAGTTGAGAACGATCTCCCCCGCGCCGCGATCCTGCACTTCCCGCACCCAGTCGAGCACATCCCGCCCTGACTCGCGGCTGCGCTCAGGATCGCCGGTGAACTGGTAGGCGCGGTACCCTTCGCTCGTGAGCTGGCTGTCGATGCCGACGACGACGCACTGGGAGCCGAAGCGGGCGCTCAGGGCTCCGATGAGGTCAGGATCGGCGAGAGCCGGCGAGTTGATCGATATCTTCTCGGCGCCGGCGTTGAGGACTTCCTCGGCGTCAGTCACCGAGCCGATGCCGCCGGCCACACAGAACGGAATGTCCAGTACCCGTGCCACCCGACCGACCCAGCCACGGTCCACGGAGCGCCGCTCCGGGCTCGCCGTGATGTCATAGAAGACGAGCTCGTCCGCGCCCTCGTCGCGGTAGCGCGCCGCCAGCTCCATGATGTCGCCCACGACGCGGTGGTCGCGGAAGCGCACGCCCTTTACGACCTGGCCGTCGCGGACGTCGAGGCAGGGAATAATGCGTCGGGCAAGAATGGTCGCAGCTCCTCGGGTCTGATGCGCTCTTCGAGCAGGGCCTTGCCGCTTACCGCCGCGGTGACGCCGATCCGGGCGAGTGCCGCGAGATCGGCGGCATTCGCGCACGCCGCCCGAGGCCTGCCAGGCGATGCGCGGGAAGCGGCTGACGGCGCCGCGGTAGAGATCTAGGTTAGGTCCGGTCAGCGCGCCGTCGCGCTCGATGTCGGTACAAAGCACGTGGCGCACTGCCGCCGACGGGTAGAGTGCGAGCGCCTGCCAGAGAGAGATGGCGGTTCCCGACCTCCAGCCGCGAGTGCGCACCTGGGGCTCCCCCTGAGGGTCGAGGCGAACGTCTAGCGCCAGGCAGATGCGATCCGCGCCGAACCGGCTCGCCCAGCCAATGACGTCGTCCGGCCGCTCCACCGCTGCGCTGCCGACTATGACCCGCTCGACCCCGCTCGAGATGAGGTCCTCGATGACCTCGGGCGACCTGATGCCGCCGCCTACCTGCAGCCGCAGTCCGCGCTGTGCCGCGAGCTCCACGATCACTTCGCGATTCGCCAACACGCCGTCGCGCGCCCCGTCGAGATCCACCACGTGCACCCAGGACGCACCCAGCCGCCGGTATTTCTCCAGGAGCTCCCGCGGGGAGAATTCGTACCGGGTCTCTGCCGCAAAATCGCCCTGATACAGGCGCACGCAACGGCCACCGCGCAAATCGATCGCAGGAATCAACAACATCGGCCGTATGACCTCCGTGCGCTCAAGTCAGTCTGAGGAAGTTGCCGAGAAGCCGCGCTCCGGCGGATGCTGAGCGCTCGGGGTGAAACTGAGTCGCCCCAGAAGTTGCCGTGCCTGACGGCCGCGGAAAGCGCCTCGCCGTATTGCACCCGGGCAAGCGTCACGTCCGACGTCAGCACGGCGTAGCTGTGCACGAAATAGACATACTCGCCCGGCTCGATCCCCTCGAGCAGCGGGTCCTCGCGTGGGTCTGCGAGTTGGTTCCATCCCATGTGCGGCACCGGCCGCCCGCGCGCCGCCTCGAGCCGGCGCACGCGTCCCCGGAAGGATACCCAGGCACTCGGTCGTTCCTTCTTCCGAGTGCTCGAAGAGCAGCTGCATCCCGAGGCAGATGCCGAGCACCGGCTGGCGCAGCGTCGGCAGCAGTTCCGCCAGGCCGGAGCGGCGCAGCCGTTGCATGGCATCCGCCGCCGACCCCGACTCCCGGCAGCAGCACGCGCGGTGCGGCCGCAATCGCCGGCGCATCGCTGCTCACGACGGCTCGCGCACCCAGCCGCTCGAGCGCGAATTGCAGCGAGGCGAGGTTGGCGCCGCCGCTGTCGATGATCACGGCGTCGGTCACAGACACTCCCTTCGTGCTCGGCAGCTCGTGGCCCTCGCGCCGCAACGCCTGGCGGAGCGCGCGGCCGACGCCCTTGAAGCAGGCCTCGATCATGTGATGGCTGTTCTCGCCCGTGACGCTCACGTGCATCGCGGCACCGAGAGACTCCGCCGAGCGAGCGAAAGAAGTGCGGCACCAGCTCCGTCGGCAGACCGCCGACTGCCTCGCGGTTGAAGCGCCCGGAGAACTGCGCGAAGGCGCGCCCGGAAAGGTCGATGCGCCACCTGCGCCTCCGCCTCGTCCATCGGCAACAGAAAGCCGTAGCGGGCGATGCCGACCTTGGAGCCGAGCGCCCGCCGCAGGGCCTCTCCAAGCGCGAGCCCGCAATCCTCGACCGTGTGATGCTCGTCGATCTGCAGATCGCCCTTGCAGGTGAGCTGCGAGCGCGAAGCCGCCGTGCTTGGCGAGTTGCTCCAGCATGTGATCGAAGAAGCCGATGCCGGTGGCGATGCGGACTGGAGCACGGTGTCGTCGAGACTCACGCGCACGCTCGATGTCGGTCTCCCGCGTGCGTCGGCTCAACGCTGGCGCGCCGCGCGCAGTCAGCTACCTTGACGACGGCAGGCCAGGTCTCATCGGGGGTCCCGTCGCCGCCGTACCCGCAGGCCGCGCACGCCCGAGTGTTGGCGGCGAATTCCAGGTCGGTATCGCGATCGCCGATCGACCGCGCTCGTGCGCCAGGTCCACACCGCTCGTGGGCAGGTATTCCGCTCACCAGTCCGGCGTTGCGGCTTGCGGCAGCCGCAGCCGTCGCTCTTGCGGTGCGGGCAGACGAAGACCGCATCGAACTCGATGCCCTGCGAGCGCAGCGTCTCGAGCATGAACTGCTGCGCCTGCTCGAATGCCGCGCTGCGGGAAGGAGTCGGTTCCGAGGCCGTCCTGGTTCGTGACCATCACCAGGCGATAGCCGTGGCGCGCGAGCTCCGCCAGCGCCGCGAATACGCCCGGCATGAAGCGGATCTTTTCCAGCGCGTCGACCTGCTCGTCGGGCGGCTCCTCGACCAGCGTGCCGTCGCGATCGATGAACAGCAGTGGCGCGGGCGCGCTCATGTGCCATGGCCTCGCGAGCAGCCGGTCGTTCTGCTCGGGCGTTCCGACCGCTGATGCGCAATGCGCGCCCGAGTCCTGGGTAGCCGCGTGCATCGCGCACCAGGAGGCGGGCGTCGCGGGCGCGCGCAACGCCGCTCCGGCGTCCACGAATTCCGCCAGCAGGAAATTGGCCGTCGCTCGGCCAGACTCTCGCGATACCTGTCAGCCGGGGCAGCGCCGCAAGAGCCGCGCGCGCTCCGCCAGCATCACCTCGAGGCGCGCCCGCGACTCGGCGCGAGCCTCGGGTGTCGAGGCGATCGAGGACCGCCTCCAGGGTCAGCTGCGGGATCGCGTACGGCGGGATGATCTTGCGCAGCAGCGCGATGACCTCCGGCTCGGCGATGAGCGCGCCGCAGCGCGCGCCGGCCAGGCCGTGGGCCTTCGACAGCGTGCGCAGCACGCGAGATGCGGCAGCTCGGCCACGAGCCGCGCGAGGCTCGGTCGCGTGGCGAACTCGATGTAGGCCTCATCGACGACCACCAGCGCGCGGCCCGGCCAAGCGCTTGCGCGAGCTCGCAGGATCGGCGGCTTCGTCGAGGAGGTTGCCGGTGGGATTGTTGGGGGAGCACAGGAACACCAGCTTGACGGCTGCGGTGCAACGCTCGAGCAGCGCCTGCTCATCGAGCGCGAAGCCGTCGCCGCGCAGCAGCGGCACCTGCACGACCTCGGCGCCCTGGATGCGCGCGCTGACCGAATACATGCCGAAGGTCGGCGGGCAGACGAGCACCGCGTCCTGACCGGCGCGGCAGAAAGCGCGCATCAGCAGATCGATCGCCTCATCGCTGCCGCGGCCGACGAGCGACTGCAGGCGGGAGCGACGCCGTAGAGCCGCGCGAGGCGCTCGACCAGCGCGCGCGGCTGCGGCTCGGGGTAGCGGTTGAGTCCGGCGCGCGAGTCGTCGTCCGCCGGCGCGCCACGGCAGCTCGTTGGCGTGCAGGCGCTCGAGGCCCGGCTCCCAGGAGGCGTGCTCGTAGGGCTTGAGCGCCACGATGTCGGGCCGTGCGAGCTCGGTGAACCCAGCTCACGGTGTGCTCCCAGCCAGCGGCGCCGTCGCGCTCTCCGCAGCGAGCGCCGCGAGCCGCAGGTCACCGCGCGCGGCGTGCGCGTCCAGTCCCTCGAGCCGCGCCAGCGTGACGGCCGTCGGGCCGAGCGCACGCAGTCCCGTCGGGCGAGAGCTCCTGCACCGTGATCCGCTTGACGAAGTCGAGCACCGACAGCCCGCTGTAGGCGCGCGCATAGCCGTAGGTCGGCAGCACGTGGTTGGTGCCCGAGCAGTAATCGCCCATCGGCTCCGGCGACCAGGCGCCGAGGAACACCGAGCCCGCGTTGCGCACCTGCTCGAGCCAGCGGCGCGGCTCGCGCACCTGCAGGATCAGGTGCTCGGGCGCGTAATCGTTCGCCACCTCGAGCGCGTTTCGAGATCCGGCACGACGATGCAGCGGCTGCTGGCGAGCGACTGCTCGCAGGATCGCGCCGGCGCGACAGGCTGCCGCGTCTGCGTCGCGACCTCGGCCGCGACGGCCTCGGCGAGCGTGCGGCTCGGCGTCAGCAGCATCGCCTGCGCCTGCGGATCGTGCTCGGCCTGCGCAAGCAGGTCCGCGGCGACGAACTCCGCGCGCGCGCTCTCGTCGGCGATCACCAGCACTTCGGAGGGTCCCGCGGGCAGTCGCAGCGCCGCGCCGGCGGGTCGGCCGCCACCAGCTGCTTGGCGGCGGTCACCCAGGCGTTGCCCGGCCCGAAGATCTTGTCGACCTTGGGGACGCTCTCGGTGCCGTAGGCCATGCGCGGCGATCGCCTGCGCGCCGCCGACCTTGAACACCGTGTCGATGCCGCAGAGCTCGCGCGGCGACCAGCACCGCGGCGTTGGCGCGGCCGTCTGCGGCTGCGGCGGCGTGCACAGCACGCGCCGCGGGCAGCCGGCGATGCGCGCCGGCACCGCCAGCATGATCACGGTGGAGGGCAGCGGCGCGGAGCCGGCCGGCACGTACAGCCCCACGGCGGCGATCGGGCGGATGAGCTCGCTCGCAGCGCACGCCCGGCTGCGTCTCGAGCGCGAGGGCCTGCGAGCTGCTGCGCGCGATGAAAGCGCTCGACGTTGTCGATCGCGCGCTCGAGCGCGGCGATGCTGCTCCGACGTCAGCGCTCGCGCGCGCCTGCGGCGAACTCCGCGGCGCTCACCGCGAGACTCGTCCAGCTCGACGCCGTCGAATCGCGCGGTGTAGCGCGCGCAGCGCCGCATCGCCGCCGCGCGCGCACGCTGTCGATGACCTCGCGCGCCAGCGCCGCGATGTGCGTCGCAGGCCGCCTACGGCGGGCCGCGCCAGCGCCGCGCGCCGCTCGCGCGTCGTCGAGCGTTTGCCAGTCGAGGATGCGCATCGGCTCAGGCCAGCATCTTCTCGACCGGCAGCACCAGCAGCGCGCTGGCGCCGGCCTTCTTCAGGCTCTCGAGCGTCTCCCAGAACACGTTCTCGCGGCACACCGCGTGCACGGCCACCCGATCGGGCGAGCCCTCGAGCGGAATGATGGTCGGCGACTCGCTGCCCGGCAGCAGCTGGCGGATCTCGCGGCAGCGCCGCAGCGCGGCGCGTGCAGCATGATGTACTTGCTCTCGCGCACCTGCTGCACGCCCTCGATGCGCATGCAGCAGCCGCTCGCACCCATTCGTCCTTCTCGGGCGGCAGAGTCGAGCGGCGTGCGGATCAGCACCGCGTGGCTCTCCAGCACGGTCTCGACTTCGCGCAGGTGATTGGCCTGCAGTGTCGAGCCGGTCGAGACCAGATCGCAGATCAGATCGGCGCGGCCCAGGCGCGGCGCGATCTCGACCGCGCCGGAGAGCGTGACGATCTCGGCGTCGATGTCGCGCTCGCGCAGGTAGCTGCTCGAGCAGGTACGGATAGGTGGTGGCGATGCGCTTGCCCGCGCAGCGAGCGCGGCCCGTCGTAGCGACGTGCCCGTCCGGAACCGCGAGCGACAGCCGGCAGCGGCCGAAGTCGAGCGTGCGCACCGGCTGGAAGCGCGCCGGGTGCGCCGCGCGCGGCCAGTTCCAGGCGCTTCTCCTCGAGCACGTTGAGGCCGACCAGCCCGAGATCGCAGACGTCCTCCTGCACCAGGTCCGGGATGTCGTCGTCGCGCACGAACAGCACGTCGAGCGGCATGTTCTCGCCGTACGCCATCAGCTGATCCTTGCCGCGCGAGAGCTTCAGGCCGCAGCGCGCCAGCAGGTCGAGCGACGGATCGGTCAGCCGCCCGGACTTCTGGACCGCGAGCTTCAGACGCAGCTCATCCATGGCGCGGCTGCCTCCGACTTGGCGGGCGCGACTCAGTCCGAGCCTGGCGACGCGCCAGCGGCATAGCCGCCGTTGCCTGCGGCGAGAAAGCGCGCCACGCGGCCGATGGTCGTGACGCTGACGCCGGTCAGGCGGTGAATCTCCCGATAGGGCAGGCCGCGCGCGCAGGTAATCGACCACGGCCCAGCGATCGGCCATCGCCTGCAGCTCCGCCGGCGTGCACAGGTCGCGCAGAAACGCGCGGCACCTCCTCGGCGCTGCGCAGGCGTCGCGATGGCGGCATAGAGGTTGCGCTCGGCGAGCGCTTCCTGGCGGCGGCGTGAGGCTGCGATGGGTTTTCATGACGTAGCAATGTAATAGCGTGCTATTACATTAGCACGAAACCCCGATGAAGCGCCACGCCGCCGGGGCGGCCGGGATTGCCGCGCCGTGACGCGGCGCCTCGGGCAGCTCCCTTGACGTGTTGCGTCCCCGCACCATAAACTGTCCGCCACTCATCGAGACCGGCTGAGGGATAAGGCCCTTAGACGCCGGGGCAACCGCCGGACTAACCATCCGGAAAGGTGCCAACTCCTGCGATCGCAGCCGCGCCGCGCCTTGGCGCACGAGCCCGATGAAGATGAGCGAGTTAGCGTAGCCTTGCCGCGCCGTCACCTTGGGCGCGACCGGGATGGACGCGACGAACCCGCCAGGTTCTCTGGTGGGCGCTCCGCAGGAGGGCTCTGGTGAGACCGAGCCAGAGGAATGCGGAGCTTTCATGAACGAGCCGGTGCTGATCGCCCCTGAGGGTCGCCTCCACGAGGAGAGCGTGCTCATCGGGAAGCGCATGCGTGCGCCCGCGCTGCCGTCCGCCGAGCCGACGGTACGCGAGGGGGTGCTCGACATCCCCGGCGAGCTGGCGCTGCATCACGGCGGGCGGTTGACCGGCGTGCGCCTCGGCTGGCGCCTGGTCGGACCGGCCAATGCTCCGGTGTCTGCGCGCTGGGCGGCATCTCCGCGCACCGCCGCGTGTTCGCATGTCCGGGTGAGCCGCGAGCACAGCGGCTGGTGGTCGGAACTCGCCGGACCCGGCGCGGCCGCTCGATACTCACCGCTTGCGCATTCTCAGCTTCGACTACCTGGGCGGCAGCGGGGAGTCCACCGGGCCCGCGGCCCGGCGGCAGTCGTTCCCCAGCCTTTCCAGCTATGACCAGGCCGAGCTGCTGCGTGCGGCTGCTCGATCACCTGGGCATCGTGGCGCTTGCGCGCGATCGCCGGCGGCTCCTATGGCGGCATGGTGGCGCTGGCCTTCGGCGAGCGATATCCGGAGCGGGTCAGGGCGGCTGCTCGTGCTCTGTGCCGCGGACCGCCCCCATCCGATCGCCACCGCCTGGCGCAGCGTGCAGCGGCGAGATCGTGCGCTTTGACGCTCGCGAGCGGGCGCGGCAGCCGACGGGCTGCAAGCTGGCGCGGGCGCTGGCGATGTCGACCTATCGCAGCAGCGAGGAATTCGCGGCGCGGTTCAGCGGCCTGCCGCGCACACGAGTCCGACCGGTTCGTCTTTCCGGTCGAGCGTTATCTCCTGGCCCGCGGCCGCGATTACGCGGCGCGCCATCGGCCCGAGTCCTTTCTGTGCCTGTCGGAATCGATCGATCTGCATCGGGTCGATGCGAGCCGCATCTTCATCCCGACCATCGCGATCGCCGTGCGCGAGGACCAGCTCGTCCCGGTCGCCGACGTCCGCGGCATGGTGGCGCGCCTCGGCGCCGGCCGCTTCCACGAAATCTCTTCCATCTACGGGCACGACGCCTTCCTGAAGGAATCACAGCAGCTTCGCGGCGTATTCGCCGCGGCGTTGGAGAGCAACTGAGCCATGACCAAACTGACACGCCGCCATGCCGCCCACCAGGTCACGCACACGGTGCGCGCGGGCCTCGAATGTGACGATGCCACCGGAGCGGTGGTGCCGCCGATCCACCTGACTTCGACCTTCGCGTTCCGGGGGTTCGGCGACAAGCGCCGTTACGACTACACGCGCTCCGGCAATCCGACGCGCGACCTGCTCGGCGAGGCGATCGCTGAGCTCGAGCTGGGTGCCGGCGCAGTTGTGACGGCGACAGGCATGGCCGCGGTGACGCTGGTCGGCTATCTCATTCCGGCGGGGGCGCGCATCGTTGCGCCCCACGACTGCTACGGCGGCACCTATCGGCTGTTCGACGCCTGGCGGCGCCGAGGTGAGCGGGAGGTCGAGTTCGTCGATTTCGGCGACCTGGCTGCCGTCAAGGCTGCTCTCGCCAGGCCGACGGCGCTCCTCTGGATCGAGACGCCGAGCAATCCGTTGCTGCGCATTACCGACATCGAGCTTTTCGCCGCGCTCGGACATGCGGCCGGTGCGCTCGTGGCGGTCGACAACACGTTCCTTTCGCCCGCATGGCAGCAGCCGCTGACTCTGGGCGCGGATCTCGTCGTTCACTCGACCACGAAGTACCTGAACGGCCACAGTGACGTCGTGGGCGGCGCCGTGGTGGCCCGAACCAAAGAGCAGCACGAGCAGCTCGTTTGGTGGGCCAACTGTCTGGGCATCACGGGCGCCCCGTTCGACAGTTATCTGACGCTGAGGGGCCTGCGCACGCTGCACGCGCGTCTCGAGCATCACGGCCGCAATGCCACCGGACTCGCAGAATGGCTCGTGGGACAGCCCGGTGTCAGGCAGGTCTATTATCCGGGCCTCGCAACCCACCCCGACCACGAGCTCGCCCGCCGCCAGCAGCGCGGCTACGGCGCCATCATCACCCTGGAGCTCGAGGGCGGACACGATGCCGTCAGGGCGTTCTGCTCGGAGCTGGTCTGCTTCTCGCTGGCGGAGTCCCTCGGCGGCGTCGAGAGTCTGATCGCCCATCCGGCGACCATGACTCATGCCGCGATGGATCCGGCCGCGCGCCAGAAGGCAGGCCTCGTGGATGGTCTCATCCGCCTCTCCATCGGCATCGAGGCATTCGAAGATCTCCAGGCTGATCTCGCCGCCGGCCTGGAGCGGGCCGCGGCCGCCCGTCCGGACCGGGTGGAGGCGCTCGCCGCCGCCTGCTGAGCTCCCGCGGCTCAGTCGTTGACCGACAGCACCATGATGGGGTCGGCGATCTTTTCCGGCGCGATCTCCTGCTCCAGCGGCAGGACGGCGGTACCGATCGCGAAGAATTCGATCACATGGGTCTGCCAGCCGTGGCTGCCCTCGTGAATGTCGACGCCGACGACGCCCTCGGCCTTGGCGGCACTCGCCTCGGCCTGCATCCGCTCGACCGCAATCTCGCGCGCTTCGTACATCGCGGAGGTGAAATTCTCGAGCTCGACGTTGCGCCCTGCAGTACCTAGCCCCGCCAGCACACCGCGGTGTGCGACGTGATAGACGCACGAGCCCATCACCATCTCGACTGGCCGGTAACCCGCGTGGAGCAGCGACCAGAAATCCTGGCCCGAGAGGTCCGACGTGAACGGTCCGCCATCATGGGCCCGAAAACCTTTGTGGCCGGCCCCATGCACGACGCCAGTGCCGAGTGCGATGAATTCGAGCAGATGCTCATCCCACTCCAGGCGTTTGATCGTGAGCTTCACACCCACGATGCCATCGGCACCCATCGCCGAGGCCTCTGCGCGCATGCGTGTCAGTGCGAGCTCGCGCGCGTGGTACATCGCCTTCGACAGGACGTCGAGCTCCTGGTTCTTGTTCCAGCTGCCGTACTGAATACCAACGTGATACACGCAGGAGCCGACGCACAGGCCGATAGGCTCGAACCCGGCCTTGCGCACCAGCAAGAACTCGTTGACGCTGAAGTCGGATGTGAACACTCCGCTCGCATGCGCTGCGCTGCGCAGCCCCTTCAGCCGCTCCTGCGCGTGTACCGGTATCTCGGTGCTCATCAGATCGCCCCCTCGGCTTCATTCGTAGCGTAGGACTGGTGGTGTGGCGTGGTGCCGGTCAGAGGTGTCGCGCCCGCGTGCACGTCGACTACCATCTTGATGTCGTGTGTAATCGGCACACCCGGACGTGCATCGACCGTGGTGGCCACCACGATATGCCGCGCGAGATATTGCTTCGGTTGATGTTCGACCTCACGCTCGAACATCTGGCTGAAATTCACGTGCGCCAGCACGCCGTTGCCACGCGCCCGGGCGTTCCGGCGCAAGTCAGCGTGCGCGCGCTGGCGCACCTCTTCCCAGAGCATCGAGAGCTGCGTCGCCTCGTTGTTCCACCAGCCCACGCCGGTCGCGTTGCCGCGCCAGTCACTCATCCACTCGAAGTGCGCGCCGACCGCAATGCCGGTCGGCACGACATCGGCTTCGAGCAATTGCACGAACTCGAGCGCCGGCACGGTGGCGATCACGGGCCTGGAGCTGGGCTCCAGGCCATCGACGCGCACCGCGGTACCCACCAGGGTGAAGTCCATGCTGTTCGAGATGTGGATCGGGACGGTACGCATCTTTACGTCGAGCACCGCATTCGCTCCGGCGGCCTGCGCCTCCTGGCCGAGCCTTTCCAGTGCGGTCTCCCAGCCTTGAGAGTGCCCTTCGGTCCACGAGAAACCGTAATGCAGCCAGCAGGTCGCCGAGACGGCCGCGATCGGCCGCAGGCCGTGCGAGCGGACGATCAAAAGCTCCGAGGGTGTCAGCGTCGCAATCCACGGCAGCGTACCGGCGCGCGCGCCTTCGAGCCTGGCGCGCATCGGGGCCGGTACTCGGCCGGTCTGCAGCGCAGCAACTATCTCAGCATGCAGGGCGGCCTCCCTTTCTCGTGCCGCGAGCGTCTCGGCGTCCGGTCCCTTGAAGCGGTCGAAGATGCCCACGCTCACTGCCCCATGAAACTGGTGAGCGACTGACTCAGGCTCTTCGCGTGCTCCGACGCCTTATGCGTTTCCTCGGCGAGCCGCCGGAACCACTCAGCCGGGTCGACGAGCTTGGTATTCAGCGTGATGCCGCGCACGACCATCGCAATGGACGCCTGCAGTCGTTTGTTGGCGAACTGCAGGATGTACTGGTGCTCGCCCAGCGCTATCTGAACCCCGGTAATCCTGCCGTGGCGCTCGAACAGGCCCTTGTGCTGTTCGATGGTGACGAGCTCGGGCATTGCCTCGCGCAGCGCGAGCGCGAAGGCCCGCAGATTACTCTCGGCATCGGACTGGAAGCGACGCAGCCACGCCGCCTCGAGGTCAAAGTTGCCGGCCGCGCCGCCCTCGGCATTCACGGGCGCGGCGCCTGCTCGACGGCCCGCTGGTTCACGCCCTGCATGCCACGGATCAGCCGATCGCGCACCTCGGTCAATCGCGCCTCGCGCTCACGGTCGCCTGCGGCGACCTGGCGCTCGATGTCGATGACGTCGTTCATCGTTTTGATGGCCTCGTCGGCGACCTGGGCCAGCACTTCGATGTTGCGTGGATCGCCGGCGAGGCTTTGTGCCGCCGAGGTCGCGGCCTCATGGGCCCCCTTGGCCGCGAGCAGGCTGATCTGCCGGCTCGCCTCGTCGAGTTTTGCGGCCTCGTCGGCCGCATGGCGGACCTGCACGTGCACGACCGCCTGGCTCGCGACGGCCATCAGCCGCGGTATCACGACCAACATGCCGTTCGATATCTTCATCAGGCGGGTTTCGGTGGCCTGCTTGGTCTGGCCGATGATCGGAATGAGCATCGCCGAGCCAACCAGACTCTCGCGCATCTCGGCGATCTTGCCACGGAAATTCGCGATCGCGCCGCGAAACTCGAGCACGTCCGCCGCGTCGGCCGGATCGCCGGTCGCGACCGCGTGCTGCCGCAGCGCTTCGAGCTCGTCCTCGCCCCGGTCGAGCGCAATCTGACCGGCGGCGATTTCGATCTTGAGTCGGTGCAGGCTCTGGCGGATCGCATTCGCCTGCTGATCGAGCAGGCCGATGGTGACGGTCAGATCCGCCTTGGTCTTGCGGGCCTTGGCCTGCTCGGCGTCCATCAGGTCGAGGAACTTCTTGCGGTTTTCCTGAAATCCCTTGAATGCGGTATGTGCATCGGCCGCCAGGCCGAGCAGCTTGCCCACCAGACCATGGCGGGCGGGCGGCTGGCCGCCCTGCGCCTCGGCCTGTAGATCCTGAATGCGCAGGATCTTGACCCCGTCGATGACCGTGGCGGCGATCTGCCCGACTTCGCCCGCCTCGCCCAATCGGACTCCGGTCAGCAGTTGGCGCGAGGCCTGCGCAATGACGGCGAGAACCCCGTCGCCGTGGGCCAGGAGAGTGCCGGTATTGCGAAAATCGATGGCCGCCGCGGAATGGTTCGCCGCCTCGAGGTCCTCGGCGCCGAGTTTCGACACCTCGACGAGTCGCGCCGCGCGCGGCTGCGGTACGAGGCGGGGATCGAGTGCTGAATCCTGTGATACGACCACGGCGGTGGTCGGCTGGGCGGCCGGTGCCGGGACCGGCATAGTGGACGGCGGGGCGCCCGTATCGAGCCCCTCGATGGCGGACAGATCCAAGGGTGTGGTCGGCGGCGTCTCAGCCATCGTGCGCGTTTCCTGGAGAAGACATGCCAGCCCACCCGTCCTCGCTGTACCGACGAGGCGGAAATCTACCCCAGCCGGCCGCTACGAATCAATGATCGCGTCGAATTCTGCCCAGCACGGCGTCGCCAGCCTGTTGAGTCGATGAGGCTTTGCGGCGATCGCCGGCGATGTCGGGAGTCAGCGTACCGTGCTCGATGGCATGCGATACAGCTTGCTCCAGCGCCTGCGCCTCGGCTTCGAGCCGGAAGGACTGCCTGAGCATGAGTGCGACACTGAGGATCATCCCGTAAGGGTTGGCAATCCCCTGACCGGCGATATCCGGCGCCGAGCCATGGATCGGCTCGTAGACCCCGCGGGTGCCTTCACCCAGCGAGGCCGAGGGCAGCAGTCCCAGCGATCCCGCCAACATCGACGCCTCGTCCGTGAGGATGTCACCGAACATATTCTCGGTCACCAGTACGTCGAAATCGCGCGGCCGCCGGATGAGGTGCATCGCGGCTGAGTCGACGAGCATGTGCTCCAGCGACACATCCTGAAACTCCGCCTTCATCAACCGGGTGGTCACCTCGCGCCACAACCGCGAGGTCTCGAGGACGTTCGACTTGTCGATCGACACCAGCTTGCGCCGTCGTTGCCGAGCCAGCCGCGCGGCCACCCTCACGATGCGCTCGACTTCCTCCACGGTGTAAGTGCATACGTCCGTAGCTGTGCGCGCATCCCGGCGCTTTTCCCCGAAGTAGATCCCACCGGTCAGCTCGCGCACGAACACCAGATCCACGCCCTCGATGATCTCCGGCCTCAGGGTAGAAGAAGAGAGTAGGGCGGGGTGCACCGTGACCGGACGCAGATTGGCATACACCCCGAGCGCCTTTCGCAGCCCCAGGAGTCCCTGCTCCGGCCGCACCTTCGCGTCCGGCGCCGACCATTTGGGGCCGCCGATCGCGCCGAGCAGCACGGCATCCGCCTCGAGACAGACTTGCAGCGTGCTTTCGGGCAACGGGTTGCCGGCAAGCTCGATGGCGACGCCGCCGAAAGGCAACTCGGTGAGCTCAAACTGATGCCCGTAGGCCTCCGCGACGGCACGCAGGCACCGCACTCCCTGCGTCATCACTTCCGGCCCGATCCCATCACCGGGCAGAACGGCAAGCCTCGCTTTCATGCGCGCGACCTCTCCTCATAGGCCCGGATCTCCTTGTCGCGCCCGAGCAGGAATCCCAGCTCATCGACTCCCTTCGTCAGGCAGTAGCGTGCAAACGGCTCCAGCGGGAAGCGAACCGCCTGTCCCGTGGGTAGCGTGAGAGTCGTGCTCTCCAGATCTATGGTGATATCGGCGCCGGGATGCTCCATCAGCCAGCCGTGAGTCGCCTGGTCGACGATGACCGGCAGCAGACCGTTCTTCAGAGCGTTGCCGCGGAAGATATCCGCGATCTCCGTGCTCACCACCGCGCGAAAGCCATGGTCGATGAGAGCCCAGGGCGCATGCTCGCGCGACGAGCCGCAGCCGAAGTTGTTGCCGGCGACCAGGATTGCGCAACCCGCCGCCTCCGGCCGGTTCAGTACGAAATCAGCCTTCGGCGCGCCATCGCCGCCATAGCGCCAATCGGCGAAGAGGTTGGCGCCCAGGCCCGAGCGGGTGGTCGTGGTGAGGAACCGCGCCGGGATGATCTGGTCGGTGTCGACGTTGCTCACAGGGAGCACGACGGTGCGCGAGCGAAGAGTCTTGATCGGATCCAATGCTGCCAGCTCCTATCGTCAGCCCCTATTGTCAATCCCTACAGCAACTCGCGTGGGTCGGTGACTCGTCCACGGACCGCGGAAGCCGCGGCTGTCAGCGGGCTGGCGAGCAGCGTGCGCGCACCCACCCCCTGTCGCCCTTCGAAGTTGCGGTTGCTGGTGCTGACGGCGTAGTGCCCCTTCGGCACCAGATCCCCGTTCATCCCCAGGCACATGGAGCAGCCGGATTCGCGCCACTCCGCCCCAGCCTCGAGAAACACCTTGTGCAGGCCCTCCGCCTCCGCCTCGCGCTTGACTTCCTGCGAGCCCGGCACGACCAGCATCTGCACTCCCGCTGCCACCTTGCGTCCGCGCAGGACTGAAGCGGCGGCACGAAGATCGGAAAGACGCCCGTTGGTGCAGCTGCCGACGAATACCACGTTGACGGGCTGCTCGGCGATGGCCCGGCCTGGCTCGAAGCCCATGTAGGCGAGGGATTTCGCGAACACCGCATCGCCCGGGCGCTGCGGAATCGACCCTGAGATGGGAATGACCATGCCGGGGTTGGTGCCATAGGTGACCATCGGCTCGATGGCCGAAGCGTCGATGTCGATTTCCTTGTCGAACCGTGCGCCGGCATCGCTCGGAAGCTGCCGCCACTGCTCGAGAGCCTGGTCCCAGGCCGCGCCCTGCGGCACGCGCGGGCGGCCCGCAAGATAAGCGTAAGTCGTCTCGTCCGGCGCGATCATTCCGGCGCGTGCACCGGCCTCGATCGACATGTTGCAGACCGTCATGCGCTCGTCCATGTCGAGGGCGCTTATCGTGTCGCCGCGATACTCGATGACGTGTCCGGTGCCGCCGGCGACGCCGATCCTGCCGATGATGGCGAGAATCAGATCCTTCGCCGTCACGCCATCCGCAAGCTTCCCGCTGACGTTGATGGCCAGCGTGCGGGGCTTCCTCTGCAGCAGGCATTGGGTGGCGAATACGTGACCCACCTCCGTGGTGCCGATGCCGAACGCCAGCGCGCCGACAGCCCCATGCGTGCTCGTGTGGCTGTCGCCGCAGACCACGGTCTTGCCGGGCTGGGTGAGGCCGAGCTCCGGCCCGATGATGTGCACGATGCCGCGGCGGGCGTGCCGCAGTCCCAGAAGCTCCACACCGAAGGCGGCGCAGTTGACCTCGAGCTCGCGCACCTGCCGGGCGGCGGCTTCGACTGCAATCGGCGCGCCGCCGAAGACCTGCTCCGTGCGGGTGGGGGTGGAGTGGTCCATCGTCGCAAAAGTCAGCTCCGGCCGCCGCACCCCGAGTCCCCGCCCCCGCAGCACCGTGAACGCCTGCGGCGAGGTGACTTCGTGAATGAGGTGCAGGTCGATATAAAGGACCGCCGGCGTGTCCGGCGTTTCCGCCACGACTTCGTGGCGGCGCCACACTTTCTCGAAAAGCGTCTGCGGCGAAGAAGCCATCGGCCGCTCGCTCGTCATACTGTCGCCCGGGCGAGGTGCGCCGCGGCGCTGCGCTCCTCGCGCGAGCGAGTGCCGGCCTGCGCCAGCTCGATGCGGTTGATGACCTCGAGGAAGGCTCTCGTGCTGGACTCGACGATGTTGGTGCTCACGCTGGCGCCGCGGTAGGTACGTTGGTTGTGCTCCACGTAGACCACGGCTTCGCCCTGCGCATCCTCGCCCTCGGTCACGGCGCGGATCTCGAACTTTCGCAACACCACGCCTATGCCGGTCGCGGCCTCGATCGCCTTGAAGGCCGCATCGACCGGACCGTCGCCGGATGCCTTGCGCTCCACCGTGCGGCCATCCGCATGCTGCAGCTGCACCATTGCAGTGGCAGGAGCGTTGCTCGCTGCCATGGTGTCGAGGCTGGTGAGAGTCCAGGGTCCGGCCGCCGTGCCTTCGGCACGCAGCACCAGCGCTTCGATGTCGCCGTCGAAGAGCTCCTTCTTCTTGTCGGCGAGCGCCTTGAACTCCTCGAATACCCGGTTGAGCTCCGCCTCGTCGAGCTCGAAACCGAGAGCCTTCACGCGGTCGCGGAAGGCGTGGCGGCCGCTGTGCTTGCCGAGGACCAGGTGACTGCGTGCGAGGCCGACGTCCTCGGGACGAAGGATCTCGTAAGTCGAATGATGGCGCAGCACACCGTGCTGATGGATTCCGGCCTCGTGCGCGAACGCGTTCTCGCCGACGACGGCCTTGTTGCGCGGGACCGTCATGCCGGTGATGCTCGAGACCAGCCGCGAAGTCGGGTAAAGGCGGTTGGTCTGGACGCCGGTCGTGACGTTGAAGAACGCTGCACGCGTCTTCAATGCCATGACTACTTCCTCGAGCGAGCAGTTGCCGGCACGCTCGCCAATGCCGTTGATGGTGCACTCCACCTGCCGTGCACCTGCCACCACTGCGGTCAGGCTGTTGGCGACTGCCATTCCAAGGTCGTCGTGGCAGTGGACGGAGAGCCGCACACGGTCGATCCCGCGCACATTCTTGCGCAGGTAGCGGAAGAGCTCCGCGAACTCATCCGGCACCGTGTACCCCACGGTATCGGGAATGTTCACCGTGCTGGCGCCGGCCTCGATGGCCGCCTCGACCACCTGGGCCAGGAACTCGAGCTCCGTGCGCGAGGCGTCCTCGGGAGAGAACTCCACGTCCTCGCAGAGCTCGCGGGCGAGCTTCACGCCTTCGATGGCGGTGCGCAGGATCTCCTCCTGCGCCATGTTGAGCTTGTACTGGCGATGGATGGCGCTGGTCGCGAGGAACACGTGGACGCGGCGCCGGGGCGCATCCGCGAGCGCGCGGGCGCAGAGCTCGATGTCCTCGCGGTTGCAGCGCGCGAGTCCGGCGATGATGGGCCCCTGGATCTCACGGGAGACCGCCTGCACGCTCTCCCAGTCGCCCTTGGAGGCCGCGGGAAACCCTGCCTCGATGACATCGACTCCCAGCTCTGCCAGCGCGCGTGCCACGCGCAGCTTTTCCGGGCGCGTCATGCTGCAGCCCGGGGACTGCTCCCCGTCGCGTAAGGTGGTATCGAAGATGAGCACTCGGTCAGGATGGGGAGCCATAAGAGCAATCTCCGGTGTGACGTCTCGTCTCAGGCGCGCTTTTCGTTGAGCCAGGGCATGCGGGCACGCAATGCCTCGCCGACTTTCTCGATCTGATGACCGATGTCGCTTTCGAGCAACTTCTGGTAGCTCTTGCGCCCGCTGGCGTTCTCCTCGATCCACTGCCGGGCGAACTTGCCCGTCTGCACTTCCTTCAACACCTTGCGCATCTCGTTCTTCACGCGGTCGTTGACGATGCGCGGGCCGCGAGTCAGGTCGCCGTACTTGGCCGTCTCGCTGATGAACTGGTGCATCTTGCGCAGGCCGCCCTCGTGCAGCAGGTCGACGATGAGCTTCAGCTCGTGCAGGCACTCGTAGTAGGCCACCTCGGGCTGATAGCCGGCCTCGACCAGGGTCTCGAAACCCTTGACGACCAGCTCCGTCGCCCCGCCGCAGAGCACCGCCTGCTCGCCGAAGAGGTCGGTCTCGGTCTCCTCGGCGAAAGTCGTCTCGAGCACACCGCCGCGTGTGCCGCCAATGCCATGCGCATACGCGAGGGCCTTGGCGCTTGCCTTACCGGTCGCATCCTGCGCGACCGCGATGAGGCAGGGCACGCCGCGACCCTGTTGGTATTGCCGGCGTACCAGGTCGCCGGGTCCCTTCGGCGCGATCAGCACGACGTCCAGGTCCTTGCGTGGCTTGATTTGCTTGAAGTGGATGTTGAATCCGTGCGCGAAGAGCAGCGTCGCGCCGGGCTTCAGCGCCGACTCGACGCCCTCGTACAGCGATTTCTGGGCGAGGTCCGGCACCAGCATCGCCACCAGGTCGGCGTCGCGCGCCGCGGCGACAGGCTCTGCGACCTCCAGGCCGTCTTTCTTCGCCTTCTTCCAGCCCGGTCCGCCCTTACGTACCCCGACGACGACATCGAAGCCGCTGTCTTTCAGATTGAGTGCATGTGCGCGGCCCTGGCTGCCGTAGCCGAGCACCGCGATACGCGCACCGCGCAGCGCCTTCTTCTGGACGTCTTTCTGGGAATAGAGCCTCATCATCATTCTCCCGATATTCAAATTGCCAAATCGAAAAAAACGAAACCCCGCATCGGCGGCTGCCGGTGCGGGGTTTGGTTTCTTCTCACTCTGCCTGAGTCGTCCTCAGGTATGCGCGAGTTCCCCGCACCGGCTGCTCGCAAGGAGCAGCAGTCCAATGGGCAGCAGCAGAGGAAACAGCGCGCCGCGCGGCGCTCTGAGCGCTGCGCAGGTCACGTCAGTTTGTGCCTCGGGTGCCACGGAGGGTGCCTGGGGTTGAATGCCAAAAAGGGCGAATGATGGACTGATGTCAGCACATCCGCGGCGACTTTGTCAACGTGACGGTGCCTCCGTTATGCTCATTCCGTGTCCCAAGAGATGTTGCTGAGCGCCGATCCGGCCGAAAGCCGGCCGCTCTGGGTCGTGACGGAAGGGGAGCTGCAGAGCTGGCTCGCCGGCCAGTCCACCCCGGTGGCCGCATGGGTGCGTGCCCATGGCTTCCAGGCGGAGCGGCACCGCGTACTCAGCCTGCCGTCCGCGGAAGGCGGTATCGGCGGCGCTGTGGCCGGGCTGGGTGCACTGGCATCCGCGGGCGACCTCACTCTACGGCATGCCGCGGGCTTGTCCGACAGGCTCCCGGCGCAGCCTTGGCACCTTGCCACGCCGCTGCCGCCGGCTGCTGCAACTCGCTTCCTCGTGGGCTGGCTCATGGGCGGCTACCGCATGAGCCGCTACCGGCTCGACGGGTCGGAGCCGCCGCGAGCCGTATTGGCGCCGCCGACCGGAGCGGACCTCGAGTATGCGGATGCGGCGGCGCGCGCCACGGCGCTGGCGCGGGATCTGATCAACACTCCCGCCAATGACCTCGGTCCCGAAGAGCTGGCCCAGGCGGCCATGGATCTGGCCACCGGCCACGGCGCACGCTGTCAGGTGCTGGCGGGCGGGGAGCTCGCCGCCTATCCGATGTTGCGAGCCGTCGGCGCCGCGAGCGCACGCGCGCCGCGGCTGATCGACCTGCGCTGGGGGGAGCGCGCCGCACCGCGCGTGACCCTGGTCGGCAAGGGTGTGTGCTTCGACAGCGGCGGTCTCGATCTCAAGCCCGCGGCCGGCATGCTGCTGATGAAGAAAGACATGGGCGGCGCCGCATGCGCGCTCGGCCTCGCCGATCTCATCATGCGGCTCCGGGTCCCGGTGCAGCTGCGGGTGCTGATCCCGGCTGTTGAGAACAGTGTCGGAGGGGCCGCGTACAGGCCGGGCGACGTGTTGCGTTCACGCAAGGGACTGACCGTGGAGATCGGCAATACCGACGCTGAGGGACGCCTCGTGCTCGCCGACGCGCTTGCGGAAGCCGACGTCGAGCAGCCGGACCTGCTGATCGATCTTGCAACGTTGACGGGCGCGGCCCGCACGGCGCTTGGCCCCGAGCTCCCGGCCGCCTACTCGCCGAACGAAGGGCTGCTCGATGCGTTGCGCCGCCGTGGGGACGAAGAAAGCGATCCGGTCTGGCCGCTACCTTTGTGGCCGGGATACGACGACGAGCTCGCCAGCAAGATCGCGGACCTCGGCAATGTTTCCGCGTCGCCGTTCGCGGGCTCCATCATTGCCGCGCTCTTCCTGCAGCGCTTCGTCACCGCGACGCGCAATTGGTTACATATTGATCTCTACGCATGGAACGGCAAGGAGCGGCCCGGGCGGCCCGTGGGAGCCGAGGCGCAGTGCGTGCGCGGCCTGTTTCAGCTGATACGGTCGCGTTACCGGTGCTAAGCTAGAAAGCTCACACCCTTCTACGGTTGACGAGGGAAGATGACGAAATCCCGCGGCGTTGATCCGCGCGCGCATTCCCGGCTAGTGGTCGACGGCATCAAGCAGGCGCCGTCCCGCTCCATGCTGCGCGCCGTGGGCTTCACGGACGAGGATTTCGCCAAGCCGCAGATCGGCATCGCCTCCACGTGGGCCAACGTGACACCCTGCAACATGCACATCGGCGAGCTGGCCCGCGAGGCGGTCGCCGGCGCCGATGCGGCGGGTGGCAAGGGCGTGCTCTTCAATACCATCACCGTTTCCGACGGCATCGCCATGGGCTCCCCGGGCATGCGTTACTCCCTGGTCTCGCGGGAGGTGATCGCGGATTCGATCGAGACGGTGATCGGGGCCGAGGGCTTCGACGGTTTCGTCGCCATCGGCGGCTGCGACAAGAACATGCCGGGATGCGCCATGGCGATGGCGCGCCTGAACCGTCCCTCGGTCTTCGTCTATGGAGGCACGATCCGCCCCGGGGTCGCCCGGCGCGACATCGTCGCGGTGTTCGAGGCGGTCGGCGCCCGCGCGGCGGGCAGGATCAGTGACGAGCAGCTCGCGGAAGTCGAGCGCACGGCCATCCCGGGACCGGGAAGCTGCGGCGGCATGTACACCGCCAACACCATGGCCTCGGCCATCGAGGCGCTCGGCCTGTCGCTGCCCGGCAGCTCCGCCCAGGAGGCGGTGAGCGGGGAGAAGCGCGCCGACTGCCGCCGTGCGGGCGAGGCCGTCGTCGATCTGGTGAGGCAGGGCATCCGGCCGCGCGACATCCTGAGTCGCAAGGCGTTCCAGAATGCGATCACTGTGGTCATCGCCCTCGGCGGCTCGACCAACGCGGTGCTCCATCTGCTCGCGATCGCGCATGATGCGGGGGTGAAACTTCAGCTCGATGACTTCACTCGAATAGGCAGGAGAGTGCCGGTGCTGGCGGATCTGAAGCCCAGCGGCCGCTACCTGATGTCGGAGCTCGTGGCCATCGGGGGCATCCAGCCGCTCATGAAAATGCTGCTCGACGGTGGGCTGTTGCATGGCGATTGCCTCACCGTCACGGGCCGCACGCTGGCAGAAAACCTCGCTGAAACAGGTACGTATATTGCTGAGCAGGACGTGGTACGGCCGCTCTCGCAGCCGCTCCGGAAGGAAAGCCACCTCGTCGTTCTGTACGGGAACGTAGCCCCCGACGGAGCGGTCGCCAAGATCTCGGGCAAAGAAGGCGAGACCTTCAGCGGTACGCGCCCGGGTCTTCGACGGCGAGGAGCAGGCGACCCAGGCCATCCTTTCCGGGCGTGTGCGGGCGGGCGACGTCGTCGTCATCCGCAACGAGGGTCCGGTCGGTGGTCCGGGCATGCGCGAAATGCTGAGTCCCACGGGCGCCATCGTCGGCCGCGGCCTGGCGGACAAGGTCGCCCTGATCACCGATGGACGCTTTTCGGGCGGCAGTCACGGCTTCGTGGTCGGACATATTGCACCGGAGGCGGCGCGTGGGTGGCCCCATAGGCCTGCTGCGCAACGGGGACCAGATCACGATCGATGCCGTGCGGCGGCGAGATCAGGGTCGGGCTTTCCGCCGCAGAGCTGCGCCGGCGGCGGGCGGCCTGGAAGCCCCGCAAGCCCTTCGCCACCACCGGCGTGCTGGCCAAGTACGCACGGCTGGTCGGCAGCGCCTCCACGGGTGCGGTGACCGGTGCGGGGCCTGCGGCGAGCCGGGCGAGGGGCCGCTAGCTAATTTCGGTTCAGGTGTCGAAGCGTCATGCAGTTGTCACGTCGCGGAGCAGCGGTTAGAGTTCGCCTTCGCATCCACCGATGCAGGCGACGCGTACCTGTGGCTATATGCCATCGAGGCTGCGCGACACTGAATCACTTAGGGGGATTGAGCCATACGCGCGCGGCCCGGGGAAGGTTGAACTCGCGTATCTCAGGTATGCACGAACCGGCGGACCGCACCGCCGGCGAGGTCGGGTCCGGATTGGACCGCTTGCGGGCAGATAGAAAGACGGTTACTTTGCACCGCTTACGTTTCGATTCGGCAATTGCGCACTTGCAACAGCGACGCCTCACCAGCAACTCATGAGCGCTTACGTACAAGACACCCAGATCTTCACACGCCGCACGATCGTCCTTTTCGCCATCATTGCCATCCACGTGTTCATTGCGTGGGTGCTGGCGACCGGACTGGCCACTCGCGCCATTCAGCTCGTTGCGCCCCCCATCCAGACATCGGTCGTGCAGCAGCAGAAGCAGCAGCTGAAGCCGCCGCCGCCGCCGCCGCCGCAAATGCAGCAGCAGCAAGTGCAGGTGCCGCCGCCGGTCGTCAACATCCAGATCCCGACGGAGTCGCAGACTCACGCCATCACGGTGGTGAGGCGGGTGGTGAAAGCGGCGCCGGCGGCGCCCGTGCAGACGACCCCGCTGCAGGCGATTCAGAATGATTTCCCATCGACCGACCAATACTATCCGGACGCCTCCCGCCGCCTCGGCGAGCAGGGCACCGCGCTCGTGAAGCTCTGCATCGGCGCCGGTGGCAGGGTCATCGGCGATCCGTCCGTCACGCGCAGCTCCGGCAGCTCGCGTCTCGATGAGGCCGCGCTCCGTTACGCCAAAGCCACCTCCGGCCACTTCAAGCCAGCGACGCGCGGCGGCGTGGCGTTCACGGAGTGTGTGTCGCTTCCGATCAAGTTCCAGCTCACTGACTCTTTCTGATCGTTCCTGACTCTCTCTAAAACTCTTAATTAATGTCTCCGGCGCTTTCGTGATTCGAGGAATTTATGGGTAACAACGCTATTGCATCCGTCAACAACCCATACGGCTTGTCCGGTATGTGGAACACGGGCGACATCGTCACCCGTGCTGTGATCGTCCTACTGCTCATCCTGTCGCTGGTGTCCTGGTACACCATCCTGATCAAGCTGTGGGATCAACGCCGACTGAAACAGTCGGCCCGTACTGCTGAAAAGCAGTTCTGGTCCGCCCCGTCCGTCAAGGACGGTGTGGAGCGCCTGAAGAAGGGAGATCCCTTCCGCTCCATCGCCGAGGACGGCCTGCGCGCCGTTTCGCACCATGAAGGTCGACTCACCGACCGCATCGACATGAACGAGTGGGTCACCATGTCGGTGCAGCGCTCGGTCGATCAGGTGAACAGCAATATGTCGAAGGGTCTCGGCTCCCTCGCCACCATCGGCTCGACCGCGCCTTTCGTCGGCCTCTTCGGCACGGTGTGGGGCGTCATGAACGCCCTCATCGCGCATCGGTCTCGCCGGCCAGGCGAGCATCGACAAGGTGGCAGGCCCGGTCGGCGGCGCGCTCATCATGACGGCGCTCGGCCTCTTTGCCGCGGTACCCGCGGTGTGGGGCTACAACTGGCTGCTCGGCCGCAACAAGGTCCTGCAGGATGCGATACGCAACTTCGCGGGCGACCTGCATGCGTACCTGGTCAGCGGCGCGCGTGTGGCCACGGGCCCGGAGGTTGCTGCTGGCGCCCGTCCGGCGACGGCCGCTCCCGCCGCCGCGGTCCGCAAGTGAGAGACGAGTCGAAATCACGAGAGTGCCTCGAGGCCGGCTCCGCGCAGCGCGCGGAGCCGGCAGCTGCGTAGGAGCTTTGCAAGATGGCGATGAATGTCCAAGGCCCGGGCGATGCGCAGGGCGTGATGGCAAACATCAATACGACGCCGCTCGTCGACGTCATGTTGGTGCTGCTCATCATCTTTCTGATTACCGTTCCCGTGATCACCAAGACGGTGCCGGTCAAGCTGCCGAATGCCAACAACATTCCGACGCAGACCAAGCCGGAGGACATCACCATCGCGGTGGACGCGGCTGGCAACGTCTACTGGAATGAGAAGGAGGTCCCGGACGACGCCCAATTTCTCACCATGATCGAGCAGCAGGCGGTGAAAGTCCCGCAGCCTGAGATCCATATTCGCGGTGACCAGCAGGCCGCCTACAAGTCCATCGGCCACGTCCTCTACGATCTGGAGCGCGGCGGCATGGTCAAGGTGGCCTTCATCACCGAGCCCGATCTTTCGCACGGCGCGCCCACGCACTGAGGAGTCCTGAAGCATGTCCATGAATGTCGGGGGCGATAGCTCGGGCCCCATGTGTGATGTCAACACGACGCCGCTCATCGACGTCCTGCTGGTGTTGATCGTGACGCTCATCATCACGCTGCCCGTGATGACGCACGCGGTGAAGCTCGATCTGCCCCAGAACCAGAATCAGCAGCCGCCGCCGGTGCAGCCCGAGGTGATCGACCTCGAGATCGATTTCGACGGCACGGTGGTGTGGAACGGCACGCCGGTAACCATGCAGCAGCTCGATGGCTATTTCAGCACCGAGTCGGCCAAGGACCCGCAGCCTGAAATCCACCTGAACCCGGACGGCATGGCCAAATATGACGTGGTCGCCAAGGTGCTCGCGTCCGCGCAGCGCAACCGGATGACCAAGATCGGGTTCGTCAACGTTTCCGAATTCGCCCAATAGCGGCACGAGATCAAATTATCCCATGCGAGACGATGTCATGAAGGTCAAAGGTAACCTGGTTGCGGCGATCGCCATCGGCGCCGCGGTGGCGTTTGGTGCAAGTCTCGCCGGGATTACCCCGGCCATGGCCGCGACCAAGCCGTCCACGCCCACCGTCAGCCGCGAGGTCGGCAAGCCGCTCAAGGCGGCGCAGGACGCCCTGAAGAAGGGCGATTACCCCGGCGCGCTGCAGCAGCTCGACACCGCCGATGCGCTACCCAAGAAGACCGGGTACGAGCAGTACCTCATCAACGAGATGAAGGGGTACGCCTACGTACGCACCAAGCAGTACCCGCTCGCGGCGAAGGCGTTCGAGGCGGAGCTGTCGAGCGGGTTCACACCGCCGGATCAGGTCCGGACGCTCACCAACGCACTGGCGCAGCTCAGCTACCAGGCCAAGAACTACGACAAGGCCATCGAGTATGGCCAGCAGGCGATCGACAAGGGCTTTGCCGACGCGCAGATGCCGACTCTGGTGGCGCAGGCCTACTACCTGAAGGGCGACTGGAAGGGAGTGGTGCGCTTCGAGAAGTCGCAGATCGCGGCCCAGGAGAAGAACGGTGCGGCGCCGAGCAACGAGTCGCTGCAGCTGCTCCTGAGCGGGTGCCTGAAGCAGAACCCGGCCGGTGACGACGCCTGCAGCAACGGCGCGCTGCAGGAGCTGGTGATCTATCACCCGAAGCCGGAGTACTGGCAGCAGCTTCTCTATTCGATGTTCAAGACGGTCAAGAGCGACCGCAATCTCCTGCAGACGTACCGTCTCGCTGACGAGGTTGACGTCCTGAAGCGCCCGGAGGACTTCACGGACTTCGCGCAGCTTGCGATCGAGGCAGGCTCCCCCGGCGAGGCGATACAGGTGATCCAGAAGGGCATGCAGGCGAACATCTTCCCCGATGCGCGCACCAAGGGTAAGGCACAGCGACTTCTCGTTGACGCGCAAAAAGCAGCCAAGCGGGATGAGTCATCGCTGGACAGGTTGGCCAAGCAGGCCGCGCTGGCGAGCAACGGCAATCAGGATGTAGGCCTCGGGCTCGCGTATTTCGGTTATCAGCAGTACGACAAGGCCGTCCAGGTGCTGAAGCAAGGCATCGCCAAGGGCGGCTTGAAGGACACCGACTCGGCGCATCTGCTGCTCGGTATTGCGGAGTACAAGGCGGGCGACAAGACCGGTGCGCTCCAGTCGTTCAAGGCTGTCAGGGGGGATCCGACCCTGCAGCACATCGCGACACTGTGGAGCCTGCGCGCCCGTCAGGCCTGAGTTAACCAGCACCAGGAGAGAATCATGGCGATCAAGGCCGGCGACCACATGCCTTCGGGCACGCTGAAGGTGATGACCAAGGACGGGCCGAAGGATGTCTCGACCGATGACCTTTTCAAAGGCAAGAAGGTCGTCCTGTTCTCGGTCCCGGGAGCATTCACGCCGACCTGTGATGCCAAGCACCTGCCGGGTTTCGTGCAGCTGGCCGATCAGATCCGCGCCAAGGGTGTCGACACGATAGCCTGCATGGCCGTCAACGACGTGTTTGTGATGAACGCGTGGGGCAAGGCGTCGAGCGCCGGCGACAAGGTCATGATGCTCGCCGACGGCAATGGCGACTACGCCAAGGCGCTCGGCCTGGAGCTGGATGCCCGCAAGTTCGGCATGGGCACGCGCGGCCAGCGGTTCGCCCTGGTCGTCGACAACGGCACGCTGAAGAGCGTCAACGTGGAAGAGCCGGGCCAGTTCAAGGTCTCCGCCGCGGACCACATCCTGGGCCAGCTCGGCTGAACGCACCCAGGTACAGGGATGTACCTCGCCGCCGCCGGTGGCGCTGAACAGTCCCCCCCTACGGAACTTTTTGGGCCGCAACCAAACCCATTAGCATGCGCTCAAGTCGAGCGCCGCACCGGATGGGGGGCTCGCTGTGAATCTCTCGCGACCGTTCGTCACTCGGCCGGTCGCGACGACGCTGCTCTCCTGCGGGCTGCTGCTCGCCGGAATCATCACCTACTTTCTGCTGCCCGTCGCCCCCCTGCCGGAAGTCGACTATCCGGCCATCGTCGTCCAGGCGCAGCTTCCGGGCGCGAGCCCCGAGACCGTCGCGACCAGCGTGTCGACGCCTCTCGAGCGTCACTTGAGCGCGATCGCGGGCGTCGAGGAAATGACCTCGCGGAGCTCCGTCGGCAACTCGCAAATCGTCCTCATCTTCAACCTCGATCGCAGCATTCGCGGTGCCGCGAGCGATGTCGAGGCGGCCATTCAGGCCGCACGCCAGGACCTGCCCGCCTCATTGCGCGGCAATCCGACCTATCAAACCTTCAATCCCGCCGATGCGGCGATCATGGTCATCGCGCTCACCTCCAAGACCGTGCCCCTGGGGCAGATCTACGATGCCGCCTCCACCGTCATCCAGCAGAGGCTGTCGGAGCTCGAAGGCGTTGGTGAAGTGGAGATTGCCGGTGCGTCGCTGCCGGCGGTCCGCATCGAGTTGAACCCGCTTGCGCTCTTCAAATACGGCATCGGCCTCGAGGATATACGTGCCGCGGTCTCGGCTGCCAACGCCGATGCGCCGAAGGGGGCGATCGAAGGGCCGAAGCGGCGCTATCAAATCTACGTCAACGACACCGCAACGACGCCGGGGCAGTACCGCTCGCTGATCGTCGCGTACCGCAACGGCGCTGCCGTGCGCCTGGGGGATGTGGCGAGCGTGAACGAAGGTGTCGAGGACGTGCGCCTCCTTGGGATGGCCGACGGCCGGCCCGCCGTGCTGTTGATCATTCACAAGCAGCCGGGCGCGAACATCATCGATACGGCCAATCGCATCAAGGCGGTGCTGCCGCAGATTCGCGCCTCGATCCCGGAGGGGATCGATCTCGTCGTCACGAATGACTTCACGGATGCGATCCGCACGTCCGTCCGCGACGTAGATGTCACGTTGCTCTTTGCTTTTCTGCTGATCGTGGCAGTCGTGTTGGTCACGCTGCGCAATCCCCGTGCGGCGCTGGTTGCGGCCGCAGCGGTACCACTGTCACTCGCGGGGACCGTGGCCGTCATTTACCTCCTCGGCTTCAGCCTGAACATCCTCTCGCTCATGGCCCTGACGGTGGCGACCGGCTTCGTGGTCGATGATGCGATCGTCGTCATCGAGAATATCTCCCGGCATCTGGAGGCAGGCATGCCGCGCGTGCAGGCGGCGCTGCAGGGAGCCAAGGAGGTCGGGTTCACGGTGCTGGCGATGAGCAGCGCGCTGGTCGCGGCGTTCCTTCCAATCCTGCTGATGGGCGGGCTCGTTGGGCGGGTGCTGCGCGAGTTTGCGGCGACCCTGGCCGTGACCGTGGTGATATCGCTGGTCGTCTCGCTCACGACGACGCCGATGCTTTGCGGGCGGATCCTGCGGACTCCGGAGCACCTGGGCCGCCTGCTGCATGCCGTCGAGAGCGGCTTCAGCGCGCTGCGGGATTTCTACGGCCGCACGCTTCAGGATGCCATCCGGCACCGGCGGCTGGTGGCGCTCATGCTGCTCGGTGTAGTGGTGCTCAACTTCTATCTCTTTGCCATCGCGCCCAAGGGCTTCTTCCCACAGCAGAGTCTGGGCGCTCTCATCGGCTTCGTGAACGCCGACCAGAGCATCTCCTTCCAGGCCATGCAGAAGAAGATGCGCGCCATCGAGAGCATCGTGCGGCACGACCCCGCGGTCGAGCACGTGGTCGCCTTCACCGGCGGCGGCCCGGCGAACACGGGGTTCCTGTTCTCGCAGCTGAAGCCCCTCGCGGTGCGTGGAATGACCGACGATGCGGTCATCGCGCGCCTGCGGCCCGAGCTCGCGAATGTCACCGGAGCGCAGGTTTTTCTCCAGTCGGCGCAGATGATCCGCTTCGGCGGCCGCCAGGGTAACGCGCAGTACCAGTACACCCTGCTGTCGGACAGTCTGAGCACGTTAGCTGCCTGGACGCCGAAGATCACCGCGGCGCTCAAGAAGAACCCGGTGCTGCGCGATGTCAGCTCCGATCGGCAGGAGGGAGGCCTCGAGGTGAAGCTGCACATCGATCGCGCGACCGTGGCGCGTCTCGGCGTCGACATGACGGAGGTCGACAACACGCTCTACGACGCCTTCGGCCAGCGGCAGGTATCCACGATCTATCAGGACATGAATCAGTATCATGTCGTGATGGAGGTCGCCCCGAGCTTCTGGCGGAGCCCGGAGACGCTCGCCAGTATCTACATCAGCACCGCGGGAGGCGCCTTGAGCGGCACTGAGGCGACCGCGGCCGCCGCCGGGGCCTTCGGCGCCGCGGCGGGCGACTCGACCGCTACCAACGCGGTGCAGAACTACCAGCTCAACCAGCTCGTGAACAGCTCCGGCAGGGCCTCGACCGGCGCCGCGGTCAGCACCGCACCGGAGACCATGGTGCCGCTCTCGGCCTTCAGCTACTACGGCCCGGGGCTGACACCGCTCGACGTGAATCACCAGGGGCCGTTCGTCGCGACGACATTCTCGTTCAACCTGCCACCAGGCGAGACGCTCGGCACGGCGGTGGCAGCGATCCATCGGACCATGGAGGGCCTGCACGTGCCGATCTCGGTCCAGGGGGAGTTCGCGGGCACTGCCAAGGTGTTCCAGGAGACAGCCCTCCAGGAGCCGTTGCTCATCCTCGCGTCGATCCTCACCGTCTACATCGTGCTCGGTGTCCTCTACGAGAGTCTCGTCCAGCCGATCACCATTCTCTCGACGCTGCCGTCGAGCGGCATCGGAGCGGTGCTTGCGCTGTTGATCTTCGGTGAGCCGTTCACGCTGATCGCGCTCATCGCGGTGATCCTCCTGATCGGCATCGTCCTGAAGAACGCCATCATGATGGTGGACGTGGCGCTCGAGACGCAGCGCGAGCGCGAGGAGAGTGCGGCGGAGGCGATCCACGCGGCCTGCATGCTGCGCTTTCGCCCGATCATGATGACGACCGTGGCCGCCATGCTGGGCGCGGCGCCCCTGGCCATCATGACGGGGCAGGGCTCGGAGATGCGGCGTCCGCTCGGCATCGCAATCGTTGGCGGCCTCTTCATCAGCCAGATCCTGACCCTCTACACCACACCCGTTGTGTACATATATCTGGATCGCCTGCGTTTATGGTTCATGAGAGTCGCGGCCCGCCGCGGTCCCAGGCTCACGGTTGCCTAGAACCGGCCGAACTCCTAGCAATCGGATTCTGGAGCGAAGCCCCAGCCTGATGAGAGCGGGGTATGTTTTACTGGCGCCGGACGTCCAGGCGAAGCGGGGGCTGACCATGTCGATGGCGGAGAAGATGCGCGCGCTGCTCGCCGAGCGGCGGCCGGGGTTCTCGCTGCCTCAGGGGCTCTACATCGATCGCGAGGCGCACCAGTTCGACCGCCGCGCGATCTTCGAGCGGCACTGGCTGCAGGCCGGCCTGGTGTCGCAGATTCCCCGGCCCGGGGACTACATCACCTTCGAGGTGGCCGGCTCCTCCGTGATCGTCCTGCGCAATGACGACGGCGGGATCGGCGCGTTCTTCAATACCTGCCGCCACCGCGGCGCGCGGATCTGCCGCGAGAAGACGGGCCGCGCCAGCCGCCGGCTGGTCTGCCCCTACCATCAATGGGCCTACGATCTGCAGGGTCAACTTGCCCAGGCTCCTCGGATGCACCCGGGATTCGAGCGCGAGGGAATCCGGCTTGCACCGGTGCGGGTCGAGACCGTGGCCGGGGTGATCTTCGTGTGCCTCAGCGAGGAGGCGCCCGATTTCGCGCCGTTCCGGGCGGCCCTCGAGCCGATGCTCGAGCCCCATGAGCTGACCCACGCCAAGGTGGCCCATACCGCCACCCTGATCGAGCGGGCCGACTGGAAGCTCGTGATGGAGAACGCTCGCGAGTGCTACCACTGCCGCGCGGGCCATCCGCAGCTCCTGCGCTCGTACAGCGATTTCACGGCGCCGGACGTGTCCGGCCGCGCCGCGGCATGGATTGCCGCCTACGAAGCACGCTGCGAGGAGCGAGGCCTGAAGAACGGCTCGGTCGTCGGCCCGTGGTACGAGATCGGCCGCTACCCGCTGACCGAGGGCACCGTCTCCTACACGATGGACGGGCGGCCAGCCGTGGCGAAGAGGCTCGGCCGCGTCGGGGACGGCGATATCGGAGTCATGTGGTGGGCGCTGCAGCCGAACGGATTCAACCACGTGGCGGGCGACTATGCGTTCTTCTTCCAGGCGTTGCCGACGGGCCCGTTGGAGACAACTGTCACCGGCACGTGGATCGTTCACCAGGATGCCGTGGAGGGCGTCGACTACGACCTGGCACGGCTCATCGAGGTCTGGAGCGCAACCAACGATCAGGATCGCGCGCTGGCGGAGAACAACCAGCGCGGCGTCGAGTCGCTTGCCTATGCGCCGGGACCGTACTCGCAGACCAGCGAGCAACTGCTGCTGCGCTTCGCCGATTGGTATTGCGGCGCCGCGGAGCGCTATCTGGCTGCGCACGGCCGATGATTCAGGACCTGGAGAACGTCTGGATACCGATGGCCGACGGCTGTCGGTTGGCGGCCCGCATCTGGATGCCCGCGGGCGCCGAAGGCGCTCCCGTCCCGGCCATTCTCGAGTACCTGCCGTATCGCAAGCGAGACTTCACCCGGCGGCGCGATGAGTCCATGCACCCGTGGTTCGCCGCTCGTGGGTACGCCTGCATACGCGTCGACATGCGCGGCTCCGGAGACTCGGACGGCATCCTGCACGATGAGTACCTCGCCCAGGAGCAGGACGATGCGGTGGAGGTGATCGCCTGGATCGCGCGCCAACCCTGGTGCTCGGGCAAGGTCGGCATGATGGGCAAGTCCTGGGGCGCGTACAACTCGCTGCAGGTGGCCGCGCGCCGGCCGCCGGCACTGGCCGCGATCGTCGCCGTCATGGGCACCGACGATCGCTTCGCGGAGTGCATCCACTACTCCGGCGGAGCGCTGCTCAACGACAACTTCTGGTGGGGCTGCATCATGCAGCTCTTCAACGCGCGCCCGCCGGACCCGCAGATCGTGGGCGAGCGCTGGCGCCAGATGTGGCGCCAGCGGCTCGAGGCCGAGCAGTTCTGGCCGGAGATCTGGCTGCGGCATCAGCGGCTCGACGACTACTGGAAGCATGCTTCGGTCTGCTTCGACTATGACGCCATCCAGTGTCCGGTCTGGTTCTGGGGCGGTTGGGCGGACCTGTACCGGGATACGCCGTTTCGCCTGGCGCAGCATCTGGCGGTGCCTCACAAGGTGACGGTCGGCCCCTGGGCGCACCTGTATCCGCACGAAGCCGAGCCGAAGCCGGCAGTGGGCTTCCTGCAGGAGTCGCTGCGCTGGTGGGACCGCTGGCTCAAGGGCAGAGACAACGGCGTCGATCGCGAGCACCCCCTCCGGCTCTACATGATGGAAAGCGTGCCGCCGGTCCCGCACCTCGCCGAGCGCGCCGGCCGTTGGATCGAGGAGGCGGCGTGGCCGAGCCCGCACATCGCCACTCTCGAGTTGGCGCTCAGCCCCGGCCGCCTGGAAACCGACCCGGGCACGGTCGAGCTTACCGCGCTCGAGGTGGCATCGCCGCAGTCGACCGGGCTCGCTGGCGGCGACTGGGCGAGTTTCGCCGTGGCCGGTGACCTGCCTGGCGATCAATCTCTCGATGCTTTCGGCTCGCTGGAGTTCGACGGCGAGCCGCTCACGGAACGCCTCGAGCTATTGGGTCATGCGCGAGCCACTCTCGAGGTTGCCGTCGATCGGCCGTCGGCCGTGGTAACGGCGAGGCTCATCGACGTGGCGCCGGGCGGCCGTGCCACGCTGGTGGCGCGGGGTTTTCTCAATCTCTCGCAGCGCGAGAGCCGTGAGAGTCCGACGGCTCTCGTGCCGGGGGAGCCTTACCGCATCGCGGTGCAGATGACCGGGACGGCTTATGCGTTTCCGCCCGGCCACCGGGTGAGGTTGGCCCTGTCGACGGCCTACTGGCCCGTCATCTGGCCGTCACCCGAGCCGGTGAAGCTGACTGTCTTCACGGGAGCCTCCGCGTTGCAATTGCCGATCCGGCAGCCGCAGGATGCCGATGCACACGTGGCGCCCCTGCCGCCGCCCGAGGCGGCGCCGTCTTCGGGCATGACTCTGCTGCGGGCGGGCCGGCTCGAGCGCGGCGTTACGCTCGATCAGCTGAGCGGCGAAGTGACGCACCGGCTCTTCATCGACGGTGGCACGTTCGGTCCCTGGGGAAAGCTGCGCCTCGAGGCCCCGGGGATGGAGATGAGCCACGTCTACGAGCGCCTCTACGCCATTCGACCCGAGGATACGCTGTCGGCACGCGCCGTCATGACCCAGAGCTGCGAGCTCGGACGCGGCTCCTGGCAGGTGAGGATCGATACCCGCGCCGAGATGACTTCGACCCGCGCGACCTTCGAGCTCCATGCCTGGGTCGAAGCGCGCGAGGGCTCCGAGGTCTTGTGCCGCAGGGAATGGAAAGCGAGTATTCCGCGCACCGATGTCTAGGTGCCGCGGTGAGACTCGATGAGCTCGTCGACGCGTAAGCCCGGCGAGAAGGGTGACGGCTGGGCAGGTAATCAGGGGCTGTTTCGCGCCATCCTCGCGGGCCCCGGGCACACGCTCGCGGATGCCTTCGCGAGCCTCGAGCGCGCCCCGCACGTGGAGCACATCCTGCGCCACCCGACGCGGGATCTTTTCTCGGCGCGCGTGAGCCTGCCGCCCGAGGAGGGCGAAGGCTATTGGGAGTTCACCCGCATCCACGGCGAGATCTACGTCATCGTGGCCAACTTCACCTACAAGGACCCGAGGGTCGAGCTCGTGCCGGGCGACGGGCTCGTGCAGTTCAACTTCAAGATCTCGGGCGACATGGCACTCGCCGTGAGCCGCACGGAGGTGCGCTGGAACCGCCCATCGCTCCTGGTGTGGGCGCAGCCCAAGGGGCTCGACATCAGCGAGTGGATCGCGCCGCGCGCCCGGGAGCAATTCATCATCGTCAGCATGCGGCCGGAATTCCTGGCGCAGACTTTCCTGCCCTCCGGCGCGGAGATGCCCGGGCCGCTCAAGGGGTTCGCCTCCGCGAGCGGCGAGAAGGTGAACTACTGCCAGCATCCGCTCTCGGCGCAGGCGTTCGAGGCGGCGACGCGGCTGATCAACAGCCCGCACACCGGGCCGCTCGGGCTCGTCTACACCGAAGCGCTCACACTCGAGCTCATCTGCCATGCGGTCGCGACCCTGTCCTCACTGACCGGAGCGCCCGCCGAGGAGTACAGCGATCGCGAGCTGCGCTGCCTCCATTCGGCGCGAGCCATTCTGATGCGGCAGTTCGCTCCGGCGCCGACCATCGGTGACCTCGCACGCTCGGTCGGCATGTCGAAGTCGACTCTCACCAAGGGATTCAAGGCCGTGTTCGGCGAGACCATCTTCGACTTCAGCCTGCGCTGCCGGATGCGGCATGCGCTGACGCTGATGCGCGACCACGGACGCTCGGTCGAGCAGGCCGGAGAGGCGATCGGCTATGCGCATCCGACCTCCTTCACCACGGCATTCCGCCGTCATTTCGGCATGCGTCCGATCGACGTGAGGCGCGCGAAGTCCCGCTAGGCGCAGGCACGCTGCACACTACCGGCCGAACTCCTAGCAATCCGCTGCACGCGCAAAGGCTGCCGTCCGAGTCCGCGGGTATCGTCGTTCATAGACCATACCTAGAAACGCGGGGGCGACGCAGATGGCAAACTCTGGTTCGCGATGGAGTGGCCGCAAGCCGGCCTTGCCGGTGCAGCGACGGGTGCTCACCACAGTGGGCGCGGCGGTCTGCGTTGCCCTGTACGGTGGGACTTATCCGGTGCGCGCCGATGATGCCGGGCAGGCGACGGTTGCCGATAGCAGCGCACAGCCGACGACGCTGCAGGAGATCACGGTCACCGCGAGCCGCAGGGCACAAACCGAGGAATCGGTTCCCTACAGCCTGACGGTCATCACGCCGCAGCAGCTCGACAATGCCAACGTGACCGACATCTCCTCGCTCACGAGCCAGGTGCCGGGCCTCAGCATGTACGATTTCGGCGCCCGCTTCGCCGGCGCCACGGTGCCCATCATCCGCGGGATCAACGCCACCGGCGAGCCGCGGGGATTCCGCTCCTTCGAGCAGAGCCCCGTGGGAGTCTATGTCGACAACTCGCCGATGGACGATTACATCGGACTCATCGACCTGCAGCGCATCGAGGTGCTGCGCGGTCCGCAGGGCACGCTCTACGGCGCCGGCTCGCTCGGCGGCGCGATCCGGCTGATCCCGAACGACCCTGAGCTCGACACCGTGTCCGGTCGGGTGGAAGGGGGCGGGGACCGCATCGCGAACTCGAGCGGCACTGGCTATACGGTCGATGGAGTCCTCAACCTGCCGATAGGGCACGAGCTGGCACTGCGCGTGGCTGCGAAGTACGACGACCAGCCCGGCTGGATCGATGTCTATGGGTTGATGGCGCGCACCGGCACCGGGGTGAGCGCCATGCCCGAGCTTGCCAATCCCTCCGATCCGGTCGGCAGCTCCGGCATCTACAGCAACCGCTCCGACTGGAACTTCCAGAAGACCTTCACCGGGCGCGCATCGCTCCTGTGGCAGCCCGTCGAGAGCTTGAAGGCCGTGCTCGCCCTGCTGCACACCGGCCTGCGCGGCGATGGCGGCCCGCAGGTGAACCGCGACTTTCCGGGCGGCCCGTCGCCGATCGATCCCAACGAGATCATGCCGGCCGGCGGACCCTACCAGGAGTTCTCCCAGGTCGACCAACCCTTCTCCCGGTACACGAACCTGACCAGCCTCGATCTGAGCTACGACGTCGGGTTCGCGACGGTTTCCTCGACGAGCTCCTATCGCACGACCACCGGGCAATTCCTCGAGGACGACACCTACAACATCGGGGGAGTCGATGGCGGCGCGTATCTGCCGTACTACGCCGGCCAGCCCGTCAACCCACGCTTCGTTTACGACTATCAGTTCAACGACGCGGAGCACACCTTCAGCCAGGAGGTGCGCCTGGTCTCGAAGACCCCGCTCTGGCATCGGCTCGATTACGTGGTCGGCGCGTATTACGAGGACCAGACGCGCAAGGGCGCCTGGAACATCGCCAACCCCGGCACGCCGGAGCGCTCGGTCGCCCAGGGCTGCACCGGCGCGGTGTACTACGGCGCCGCCTATCCGGACTGCCTGGTCACGGCCGGCCCGGGCGACCTCGACTTTACCCAGATCGACACCCAGCATTTCCAGGACAAGTCGGTCTACGGCGATCTCACCTGGCACCTCGCCGAGCACCTGAGCCTCTCGGGCGGTGTCCGGCACTTCCAGCAGGAGTTCACCGACGCCCAGCTCTACCTGGACTACAGCTTCCCGACTCTCGTACCGGCGACGCCGCACAACGCGCCGGCCTCCACCAACATCGGCAAGGCGGACCTCTCGTACGAGTATGCTCACGACCAGTATGTGTACGTCCTCTGGTCGCAGGGCTTCCGCCGCGGCGGCGCCAATTCCGTGCCGCTCGTCGGACCATTCAAGGAGAGTCCGCTGCTCGCGAGCTATGCTCCCGACAGCACCAACAACTATGAGGCGGGCCTCAAGGGCCGGTTCGGGAACGGCCTCAGCTATTCCTTCGACATTTTCGACGTCAAGTGGAACAAGCCGCAGATCTCCGCCAGCCTGCCCTCCGGCAATCTCGCGGTCTATAACGGCAACACCGCGGAATCGAAGGGCTTCGAGCTCGAGACCATGGGCCCGCTCTTCCTGCCGGGCCTCGCCTACAATGTCGGTGTGTCTTACGCCGACGCGAAGCTCAGCAGCGACTTCTCGCTGCCGGCGAACGACGGCACGGGAGTCATCGTTCCGGGCCTCATCTCGGGCAAGTCGGGTGACCAGCTTCCAGGAAGCCCCAAGACCAGCATCACGGCAGCCCTCGACTACCAGCGCCTGCTCATACCGGGCTACACGCTGGCGCTCTCGCTCAACGGCACTTATCACGGCGTCATCAAGCTGGGGCTCGCGCAGGCGGAGGGCAACACGCCGGTGCAGCAGTCCTCGAGCTACCTGATCCTGAACGCCTCGGCGGCGCTCAGTCACGATCCATGGCGCGCGACGCTGTACGTGACAAACCTGGCAAACAAGGAGGAGGTCCTGGTGCCGCCGTATAACCCGAACGCGTTCGACGATCTGACGAACGACTACATCGTCAACGAGCCGAGGATGATCGGCGTGCGCGTGGCGTACATGTTCTGAACGGCACGATGAGCTGTCTCTGCCTCCGCCCGGTTCTATTGGCGGCAACCGGCATCCTGGTCGCCGCGGCGGCCGTGGCCGGCACGCCTGCGGCTCTGACGGCTGCCGACTATGCGCGCGCCGAGAGGCTCATGCCGTACAACACCGGGCCGCTGGTGTTGCACGCCGTCAGCGATGTGACGTGGCTGGCCGATGGAGAGTTATCGTACCGAGCCTCGACAGCGGGCGGCAGTGAGCTCGTTCTCGTCGACCCGGCCCGTGGCACGCGCCGCCCGGCGCCCCATCAGACTCCGCCTGCCTCGGCGCCTGCGCTGGCGCGGTCACCCGATGGACGATGGGCCGCGTTCATCCGTGACGATAATCTCTGGGTCCGTAGCCTCTCGGGAGGACAGACGATCCAGCTCACCTTCGACGGGGTGAAGGATTTCGGCTACGCCACCGACAACCCGGGCTGGAACCACTCCGACCAGGCGGTCGTCAGCTGGTCACCGGACTCGCGCCGGATCGCGACATACCAGCAGGATCAGCGCGCAGTCGCCGACATGTATGTCGTGAGAACCGGCGTCGGGCACCCGGTGCTCGAAGCCTGGAAATACGCCATGCCCGGGGACAAAGTGGTCCCGACCATCCAGCGGGTGGTCATCGACGTTGCCGCGCGCAAGGTGGTCCGTCTGCAGATGCCGCCGGATCAGCGCCGCGCGGCGCACTGCTATGATCTCAACTGCGGGCCGGACGGCTCGATGACCGACGTGCAGTGGACTCCGGACGGCAGTCACCTGGCGTTCGTGTCGGTGTCGCGGGACCACAAGGCAGCGTGGCTGCGGCTCGCCGACGCTACGACGGGAGCCGTGCACGATGTGATCCAGGAACGGGTCGCGACCTTCTACGAGTCGGCGAGCGGCTGGGCGCAGGATGCGGTGAACTGGCGCTACCTGCCCGCGAGCCACGAGGTGATCTGGTTCTCGCAGCGCGACGACTGGGGGCACCTGTATCTCTATGACGCCCGCACGGGGCGCCTCGAGAACAGGATCACCACCGGAAATTGGAACGTCATTTCGCTGCTCCAGGTCGATCGCAGGCGCCGCGTGCTCTATGTCCTCGGTGCCGGCCGGGAGCCGGGCAGCAATCCGTACTTCTGTTATCTCTACAGGGTCGACTTCGACGGCCGCCACCTGCAGCTGCTGACACCCGAGCGGGCAAACCATGTGATCTCGATGGCGCCGACGGGCCGGTATTTCGTCGACAGCTACTCGACGCCCGACACGCCGCCGGTGACCGTACTCAGGGATACCACCGGCCGACTGATCCGCACACTCGAAAGAGCCGACGTCTCCCGCCTGCGTGCGCTGCAGTGGCAGCCGCCGATGCCGATCACCGTGAAGGCGCGGGACGGGGTGACGGACCTTTACGGGTTGCTCTACCGGCCGGCGGATTTCGACCCCGCGAAGAAGTATCCGGTCATCGATCGGATCTACCCGGGGCCGCAGATCGGCAGTGTGGGCGAGTTCGGCTTCGAGGCGGCACATGGTGACTCGCAGGCCATGGCCGAGCTCGGCTTCATCGTGGTCGCCATCGATGGCATGGGCACCTCATTGCGGTCGAAGCATTTTCAGGATGCCTACGGCGGCAACCTGAGCGATGACACGCTGCCCGACCAGGTGGCCGGGATCCGGGAGCTCGCGCGCCGCTATCCGTGGATCGACGCCACTCGCGTCGGCATCTACGGCCATTCGGGCGGCGCCTATGCCGCAGTGGCGGCGATGCTCCGCCATCCGGACTTCTTCAAGGTCGGTGTGGCGGAATCCGGCAACTACGACCAACGGGGCTACGAGGGCGACTGGGGCGAGCAGTACATGGGCCTTCTCGAGCGCGGCCCAGGCGGCACTTCGAACTATGACACACAGGACGACCAGCGGTTGGCGGCCAATCTCCAGGGACACCTGCTGCTCATGCACGGCACTACGGACGACAACGTGCCGCCTTACCTCACGATGCTGCTCGTACAGGCGCTGATCGATGCCAACAAGGATTTCGACCTGGTGATGCTGCCCAATCAGAGGCACATGTATCGGGGCGCGGCGCGGCTCTATGCGGCGCGGCGCCGTTGGGATTACTACGTGCGCTACCTGCTCGGAGCGCAGCCGCCCCACGAATACGCGCTGCATCCGCCCGCCGGCGCGCCGCTCGGGTACGGGTGGTGAGAGTCGGGGGCAGGATGACCGACCCGCTGCTGCAGCCTTACCAGCTGCGCCATCTCACGCTGCGCAACCGCCTGATGATGACCGCGCACGAGCCGGCCTATCCGGAGGATGGCATGCCGAAGGCGCGCTATCGCGCCTATCACACCGAGCGAGCCAAGGGTGGCATCGCACTGACCATGACCGCGGGGTCCGCGGTAGTGTCGCGCGACAGTCCCCCGGCCTTCGACAACATCCTCGCCTACAAGGACGAGGTCGTCGGCTGGATGAAGGATCTGGTGGATGCCTGTCACGAGCATGGCACCGCCGTGATGATCCAGATCACGCACCTCGGCCGGCGCACCCGCTGGGACCGCAAATTCTGGCTGCCGATCGTATCCTCCTCGCATCGCAAGGAGGCCGCGCACCGCTCCTTCCCGAAGAAGATCGAGGACTGGGACATCCGCCGCATCGTTGCCGACTACGCAGATGCGGCCGAGCGCATGCGGGCGGCCGGGCTCGACGGCATCGAGCTCGAGGCGTACGGGCATCTGATGGACCAGTTCTGGTCGCCCCTTACCAACGACCTCGACGGCCCCTACGGCGGCACGCTCGAGAACCGCCTCCGCTTTGCTTTCGAGGTGCTCACCGCGGTCCGGCAGCGTGTGGGACCGGAACTGATCGTCGGCGTCCGCTTCAGCGCCGACGAGCTCCTGCCGGGCGGCGTGACACGCGAGGAGGGCCTCGAGATCGCGCGGCGGCTCAAGGCGAGCGGCATGGTCGACTTCATCAACGTCATCCGCGGTCATATCGACACCGATGCGGCGCTGACGGACGTCATTCCCATACAGGGAATGCCGAGCGCACCCCATCTCGACTTCGCAGGCGAGATCCGCGCCGCGATCGGCCTGCCGACCTTCCACGCGGCACGCATCCAGGATGTAGCGACGGCTCGACACGCCATCGCGGCGGGCAAGCTCGACATGGTGGGGATGACGCGGGCGCACATCGCAGAACCGCACCTCGTGCGCAAGATCCGCGAGGGACGCGAGGAAGACATCCGTCCGTGCGTCGGCGCCAACTACTGCCTGGATCGGATCTATCAGGGTGGATCAGCCTACTGCATCCACAACGCCGCTTCGGGACGGGAGCTCTTCATGCCCCACGAGATCCCGCGGGCGCCGCGGCGACGCAAGGTCGTCGTCATCGGCGCCGGGCCTGCGGGTCTCGAGGCGGCCCGGGTCGCCGCCGAGCGCGGCCATGAGGTGCTCGTCTTCGAGGCGGCCGCCGAGCCCGGCGGGCAGATCCGGCTCACCGCCCGCAGCCACCGCCGCCGGGAGATGCTCGGCATCATCGACTGGCGGATGTCGCAGTGCACTGCCCGCGGCGTCAGGTTCCGCTTCGAAACCCCGGCTGATGCGGACGATGTCATCGCCGAGGCTCCGGAGGTCGTCGTCGTGGCCACGGGAGGCCTGCCGCACGTCGACGTGCTCGAGTCGGGCAACGACCTGGTGGTTTCCAGCTGGGACATCATTTCCGGCAGCGTCGCACCACGGTCCGATGTGCTCCTCTTCGACGACGCGGGTGATCACGTCGGTCTGCAGGCGGCCGAGATCCTGGCCGCCGCGGGCGCGAAGCTGGAGATGATGACGCCCGAGCGGATGCTGGCGCCCGAAGTGATGAACATGAACCTCGTGCCCTACATGCGTAGCCTGCAAAAGCTCGATGTCACCTTTACGGTGACTTTCAGACTGATGCGGGTGAGCCGCGATGGCGATCGGCTTCTCGCTACCGTCGGCAGCGACTACGACGGCACTCGCAGCGAGCGGCGCGTCGATCAGGTCGTGGTCAATGACGGGACCATCCCCAGCGAGGAGCTGTATTTCGCGCTCAAGCCGCTGTCCGCAAACCTGGGCGAGGTCGAGCACGAGCGCCTGCTCGCGGGCCTGCCGCAGAGTCTCTGTCGCAATCCGCAGGGCACGTTTCAGCTCTTCCGGGTCGGGGACGCAGTGGCCTGCCGCAACACCCATGCGGCGATCTATGATGCCCTGCGACTCGTCAAGGATCTTTGAGGTCCGCGTTGCAAGAGGCCATCCCGATCGAAGTCCGAGCGCCGGAGCGAACGCTGGCGGTGGCGGCCGTCGGGTTGGCGCTGGTCGTGCTCGGCGCGAGCGTGTACAACATCCTGCCGCTGATCACTGCGGGAGCCGTGGACAAGCTGGGCTTCTCGACAGGGCAGGCCGGCGCAATGGCATCGGTGCTGACCTTCGCCTCGGGTGTCAGCGCCATCATGGCCGGCGCATGGGTGCGCTCGTTGAGCTGGCCGCGGGGGGCGGCGATTGCCCTCGGCGGCATGTGCGCCACATGCGTGGCCGCCATGCTGACGCACGGCTACTGGCCGGTCGCTCTGTTGCTGGGATTGACCGCCTTTCTCGCGAGCGCCGCCTTCTCGCTCGGAATGACGGTCCTGTCCGACGGGCGCGAGTCAGCCAGGGGGTTCGGCGTGGCGATCGCCACGCAGTCGGCGTATCAGATAGCGGCGCTGTGGGCAGGGCCCGCACTGCTGCGACTGTCGGGCCTGGTCGGTGTGCTGGCCCTGCTCGCGATCCCAGCGGGCTTGGGTGTCGCGCTGACACCGCTCCTGCCGGCGGCGGGCCGCGCGGTGAAGACTCACGGCGCGGCCAAAGGTCTGGTGAGGCCGGCGACGATCGCCGCATTCATCGGCTTTGCGGCGTTCTTCATCGGCGCCGGAGCCTATTGGACATACCTCGAGCTCATGGGGCAGGCGCGGGGAATCACGCCGCAGCAGGTGGGCAACTGGTCGGCCATCGCCGTGGCGGCCGGCATACCCGGCGGGGTTCTCGCCTCGCTGCAGGGCGATCGGTTGGGGAATCTCCGTCCGCTCATTCTCGCCTGCGCTCTCATCCTCACCGCGGCGGCGCTGTTGCTGGGCTTGCACGGTGCCGCGGCATTTGGCGTCGCGGGCGCGATCTACTACTTCGCATGGTGTTACGGTGTTGCCTACCAATACGCACTCGTCAACGCCGTCGACCCGACCGGTCGCGCCATCGCGGTCACGGGAGGATGCGCGTTCTTCGGCTCAGCCGGCGGCGCGGGGTTGGCGGCGCTATTCGTGAGTCCGCACGACTATGGTGCCGTCGTCTGGATAGTCGCCGTCACCATATGCGTCAGCACCGCGATGTTTGCGCTGGCGGCGGCGTTGCACAAGCGCGGCGATCGTCGCTAGCCGATCAGCTTTTCCGATCTCGGGCACGATCTGGAACAGGTCGCCGACCAGGCCGATGTCCGCCACCTCGAAGATCGGCGCCTCGCGCGTCCTTGTTGATGGCGACGATGGTGCGCGCATCCTTGATGCCGGTGAGGTGCTGGATCGCGCCCGAGATGCCGATCGCGATGTACAGCTCCGGGGCGATGATCTTGCCGGTCTGGCCCACCTGCAGCTCGTTGGGGGCGTAGCCCGCATCCACCGCGGCGCGCGAGGCGCCGACCGCGGCGCCGAGCTTGTCGGCCAGGCTGTAGAGTGATCTTGAAGCCCTCGGCGCTGCCGAGCGCGCGGCCGCCGGAGACGACCCGCGAGGCGGTCTGCAGGTCCGGGCGGTCGCTCTTGGCCGCCGACACGGACACGAAGCGGGTGTGGCGTCGGCAGCTCGACATTGGCGGCGGCCTTCTCGATGGCCGCCGAGCCGCCGGTCGCCGGCCGGCTGCGAACGAGGCGGTGCGCACCGTGCCGACGACCTTGGCGCCGGCGCTCCACTTCGACGGTGACGATGGCGTTGCCGGCGTAGATCGGGCGGCGGAAGCGCGTGGCACTCTCGACCGCCATGATGTCGCTGATCTGCGGCGCATCGAGCAGCGCGGCGATGCGCGGCATCAGGTCCTTGCCGAAGGTGGTCGAGGGTCCCGAACACGTGCGTGAAAGGCGCCCGCGAGCGCCGCGATCTGCGGCGCGAGCACCGCGGCGAGCGCGTGCGCGTTGGCGGGATTCTCGACCGTCAGCACGCGCGCGACGCCCGCCAGCTGCCGCGGCCTGCGCGGCCACCGCAGCGGCCTCGGCCGCGCACACCAGCGACGGTGATCTCCGCGTCCGGGATGGCTGCGGCGCAGCTGACGCACTTGGCGGTGCTGGGATTGAGGCGTGCGCCGTCGTGCTCGGCGACGATCAGGATGCTTCGCGCTCACAGCAGGCCCCTTGCTTCTTCAGCGCGGCGACCAGCTCCGCGGCATCCTTCACCATGATGCCCTTCTGGCGCTGCGGCGGCGGCTCGAAACGCACGAGCTTCAGCCGCTGCGCGCTGCTCGACGCCGAGCGCGGCGAGGGTCAACGTGTCGAGCGGCTTCTTCTTCGCCTTCATGATGTCCGGCAGCTTGACGTAGCGCGGCTCGTTGAGACGCAGGTCCGTGGTGATGACCGCCGGCAGATCGACCTCGAGCGTCTCGAGACCGGCGTCCACCTCGCGCGTCACGCGGCGCCTTCTCGCCGTCGAGCTCGAGCTTCGAGGCGTAGGTCGCCTGCGGACGGTTCCACAGCGCCGCGAGCATCTGGCCGGTCTGGCCGTTGTCGTCGTCGATCGCCTGCTTGCCGAGGATGACCAGGAAGCGGCTGCTCGCGCTCGATCAGCTTGAGCAGCGCGCGCGCGGCCACCAGCGGCTCGATGACGCCGTCGGCCTGCACGTGCAGCGCGCGGTCCGCGCCCATGGCGAGCGCGGTGCGCAGCTGCTGCTGGCAGTCGGCGGGCCCGATGCGTCGCGACCACCACTTCCTCGGCGCCGCCGCGCTCCTTGATGCGCAGCGCCTCCTCGAGCGCGATCTCGTCGAAGGGGTTGACGCTCATCTTCACCCCGTCGGTGATCACGCCGCTGCCATCGGGCTTGACCCGGATGCGCACGTTGTAGTCCACCACGCGCTTGATGCCGACCAGGATGCGTTTCATAGGCTTTCGAAGTCGACTCACGCTGGCGCCATATTTGGGGCACTATAGCAGACGTTCGCGCTGGTATTGTCCGACTGCGCGCGGCGCACAGAGTTCGACGCGGCTCGCATCAAAAGCATGCTTGCGCTACGCGGTCCGCCGCATCGCCGGAACCGTCCCGACCCTGCTCGATCATCGTCACGCTCTCCTTTTGCGTCATGCGGCTCGCCCCCGGCGGCCCGTTCGACCAGGAGCAGACGCTGACGCCCGCGGTGCGCGCCAACCTCGATCGCCTCTACGGCCTCGACCGGCCGCTCGCGCGTGCAGTATCTGCGCTACCTCGACGGCCTCGCGCACGGGGATTTCGGTCCCTCGCTGCAAGCCAGCGCGACTTCAGGCGTCGCGGGCCTCATCGCGCAGGGACTGCCGTGTCAGCGTCACGGTCGGGCTTCGCCGCGCTCGCTGCTCGCGATGCTCGGTCGGCGTGCCGGCTCGGCATCGTGGGCCGCGCTGCGGCGCGGCGGCGCCGTCGACTACGCCGTCACCGCCTCGCCGCGCTCGCGATCGCGCTGCCGACCTTCGTCACCGGGCCGCTGCTCGCGCTCGTCTTCGGGCTGCACCTGCACTGGCTGCCGGTGGCCGGTTGGGAGCGGGGCGACGCCCGCTATCTCGTCCTGCCGGCGGTGACGCTCGCGCTGCCGGTGTGCGCGGCGACCTCGCGCGCCTGATGCGCGGCAGTCTGCTCGAGGTGCTGCGCGCCAGCTTCGTGCGCAGCGCGCGGGCGCGCGGGCCTGGGCGCCGCGCGCGTGCTGTGGCGGCACGCGCTGCGGCCGGCGCTGCTGCCGGTCGTGAGTTACCTCGGGCCGGCGGCGGCCTACGTGGTCACCGGCTCGCTCGTGGTCGAGACGGTGTTCGCCTTGCCCGGCACGGGACGCTATCTGGTGCAGGGCGCGCATCGACCGCGACTACACGCTCGTCATGGGCATGATCATCGTCTACGGCGCGCTGCACGCTGCTGCTCAACCTCGCCGCTGACCTCGCCTACGGCTGGCTCGACCCCGGCGTGCGGCATGAGTGAGGCGCAGGCTGTCGGCCTGGGACCGGTGCCGGCGCGGCCGGCACGCCGGCTGCGGCAGAACCGGCGCGGCCGTCGCGCGCGGCGGCGGTGCTCGCGGCGTTGGCGGTGCTCGCGGTCATCGGGCCCTGGTTGAGTCCCTGGCTCGTACGACGGCGCTCGACTGGCAGCACCTCGCGCGTGCCGCCGGGGCTCACTGCGTCGCATTGGCTCGGCACCGATCCGCTGGGGCGCGACCTCTACGTGCGCACGCTCTACGGCGTGCGCCTGTCGCTGCTCATCAGCGTGCTCGCCACCGCGCGTGAGCCTCGGGATCGGCGTCGCCTGGGGTGCGATCGCGGGCTTATGCCGGCGGCCGCACCGATGCCTGGATGATGCGCTCTGTCGACGTGCTGTATTCGCTGCCGTATCTGTTCATCGTCATCATTCTCACGACGCTGTTCGAGCGCGGCAGCAGTCGCGATGCTGCTGGTCGCGCATCGGCGCCGTGGGCTGGCTCACGATCGCGCGCATCGTGCGCGGCCAGACGCTGTCGCTCAAGCGGCGCGAGTTCATCGAGGCGGCGCGCGCGACCGGGGTCTCGGCACGACGGCGATCCTGCGTGCGGCACATCGTTCCCGAACCTCGCCGGTCCGGTGGCGGTGTATGCGACGCTCACCGTGCCGCAGATGATCATCTTCGAGAGTTTCCTCAGCTTCCTCGGCCTCGGCGTGCAGGAGCCGCACGCGAGCCTGGGCAAGCCTCATCAACGACGGCGCGCAGGAGATGCAGTCGGCCCCGTGGATGCTGCTCGTGCCCGCGGGCCTGCTGGTCGCTGCTGCTTCTGTGTCTCAACCTGCTCGGCGACGGCCTGCGCGATGCGCTCGATCCCGCGCGAGCGCTGAGGCGGCGGCGGGCGCCGGCGCGGTGCTGCGCGTCTCAGAGCCTCAGCGTCACCTTCGCGACGCCGCGCGGCGAGGTCCCCGCTGTCCGAGGACGTGTACGCTCACCGTCGGCCGCGGTGAGTGCCTCGGCGTGGTCGGTGAGTCCGGCGCCGGCAAGAGCCAGCTCTTCCTGGCGGCTCCTCGGCCTGCTGCCGCCGACTGCCCGGGTGACGGGCAGCGCGCTGTTCTCGGTCGCGAATCGCTCATCGGCCGCGCCGCGAGCGGAGCTCGACCGCGTGCGCGGCGCGCGGCATCGGCATGGTGTTCCAGGACCCGATGACCTCGCTCACGCCGCACCTGCGCGTCGGCGAGCAGATTGCCGAGGTCATCGTCAGCACCAACGGCACGCGCTGGAGCGAGGCGCGCGCGGCAGCGCGCTGGCGCTGCTCGAGCGCGTGCAGGTGACCGATGCCGGCGCGGCGCATGCGCCAGTACCCGCACGAGCTCTCGGGCGGCATGCGCCAGCGCGTCATGATCGCGATCGCGCTCGCCTGCGAGCCCGGAGCTGCTGATCGCCGACGAGCCGACCACGGCGCTCGATGTCACCATCCAGGCGCAGATCCTGGCGCTGCTCGCTGCGAGCTCAAGCGCGAGCAGCGGCATGGCGATGGTGCTGATCACGCACGACCTCGGCGCGGTCGCGGGCGTCGCCGACCGCGTCGCCGTCATGCGCGTCCGGACGCATCGTCGAGTCGGACACTGCCGGCGCGGTGCTGACGGCGCCCCGCATGAGCCTACACGCGGGCGCTGCTCAGTCAGGCGCTCACGCTGGAGTCGGCAGCGGTGCCTGCAGCCGCTGCGGCGCCGGAGTCGCCTGCCGCCCCGGGGGCGCGCTCGGCATCTCCTCGCTCGGCGGTGCAGCATCGACATACGCGACACGCGGCGTGGCAGTCGGCCGAGCCGCACGCACGCAAGCGCTGAGCGATGTCAGCCTGGAGTTGCGCCCCGGAGAGGCGCTGGGCGTGGTGGGGGAGTCCGGCTGCGGCAAATCGACGCTGGCGCGCGCGGCGCTGCAGCTCATGCCGGCCTTGCGCCGGCCGCGTCGTGTGGATGGGCCGGAGCCTGGCGGAGCTGCCGGCGCGGGAGCTGCAGCGCGCTGCGCGCGCGACCTGCAGATCATTTTCCAGGATCCGCTGGCAAGCCTCGATCCGCGCATGACGGTCGGCGCGATCGTCGCCGAGCCGCTCGAGGTGCACGAGCCGGGCCTCGATGCCGCGGCGCGACAGCGGCAGGTGATGCGGCGATGCTCGGCGCGTGTCGGCTCTGAGCCCGGAGCTGGCGAGCGCTATCCGCACGAGCTCTCCGGCGGCCAGTGCCAGCGCGTCGGCATCGCGCGCGCCATGATCCTCGGGCCGCGCCTGCTGGTGTGCGACGAGCCGGTGAGCGCGCTCGATGTTGCCGACGCAGGCGCAGATCCTCGACGCTGCTCGCGAGCCTGAAGCGCGAGCACGGCATGTCGCTTGCTGTTCGTCAGCCACAATCTCGCGCTCGTGCGGCGGCTGTGCGATCGGGTGCTCGTCCTCTACCTCGGACGCATGATGGAGCTCGCCGACTCGCGGGCGCTGTTCTCGCACCCGCTGCATCCTTACACCCGTGAGCTGCTCGACGCGGTGCCGGTGGTCGACCCGGACGTTCAGCCCGGCAGGCTAGCGCAGGCACTGGCGCGGCTAACGCGAGTAGAGCGCGCCAGCGGCGCGTGCGCCGCCTAGCTGGCTGCTCTTCCGCACGCGCTGCCCGCACGCCATTCCCGTGTGCGCCGCGCGGGTGCCGGCCTGGGAGGCGGCGCCGCGGCGGCCGCGCCGGGTGGCGTGCCACCGTTTCCGCGGAGCATGGCCGATGGTATGCTTGGCCCGCAGACACAGGAAACCCCATGAAGCCCGACACGAGCATCCGCCCGAGCGAGAGCCTGCAGCACGTCCGCTATGAGATCCGCGGTCGCCTGGCGCGGCGTGCCCACGAGCTCGAGCGGCAGGGCTACGAGATCGTCTCCCTCAACATCGGCAACCCGAGGGCGTTCGGCTTCCGCACGCCCGGAGACCATGCGCCTGGCGATGATCGAGAATCTCGCCGAGGCCGAAGGCTACTGCCACCAGAAGGGCATCTTCCCGGCGCGCGAGGCGGTGGTGATGCAGCAGCAGGCGCGGGGCGTCACCGGGGTCACGGCCGAGGAGGTCTTCATCGGCAACGGCGTGAGCGAGCTCATCGACCTGGTGCTGCGGGCGCTGCTCAACGAGGGCGACGAGGTGCTGGTGCCGAGTCCGGACTACCCGCTCTGGACGGCTGCCGTCACGCTGAACGGCGGCCGCGCGGTGCACTACCCGTGCCGGCCGGAAAACGGGTTCGTGCCCGACCCCGAGGAGGTTGCGCGTCTGATCACGCCGCGCACGCGCGCCATCGTCATCATCAATCCCAACAATCCGACCGGCGCGGTGTACCCGCGGCCGGTGCTCGAGGCGCTGGCGCGGCTCGCGGAGCGCTCCGGGCTCGTCGTCTTCAGCGACGAGATCTACGACCAGATGGTCTACGACGGCGCCGAGTTCGTGCCCATGGCGACGCTCGTGCGCGACACACTGTGCGCGACGCTCTCGGGCCTCTCCAAGGTCTACCGGGCCTGCGGCTATCGGGTGGGATGGGCGGTGTTCTCCGGCCGCACCCGCGCCGCCGCGGACTACCTGAACGGCGCTCGAGCTGCTGAGCTCGCTGCGCCTGTGCAGCAACGTCGCTGGCGCAGTGGGCCGTGCAGACGGCGCTCGGCGGCCACCAGAGCGTGCAGGATCTGGTCACCCCCGGTGGCCGGCTGTACGAGTCGCGGCGGACCATCCTGAGTGCGACCGACAGCAGTCGCTTTCTGCAGCTGGCGCCGCCCGGGGGCGCCATGTACGCCTTCTTGGGCGTCGACACTCGCGAGCTGCCCGGCTTCGACGATCAGCAGTTCGCGCTCGACCTGCTCGAGCAGAAGCACGTGCTCGTGGCACCGGGCGTGAGCTTCAACGTCCCGTACCGCAATCATTTCCGCGTGACGAACCTGCCCGACGCAGGCGACGCTGCGGGAAGTGTTCGACGCGCATCGAGGAGCTGTTGCAGGGCTATGCGAGCGCAGCCGTCACCGGCGAGGCTGGAGCCGAGACCCACAACGTGGTCGAGGCGATCTCTCGGTTCAAGTAAAAGCGCAAGAATACGCGCTAACTCTTTGTATTGCTGAAGCTTCCGAATCATATCAATGAAGTCCTCGGACGCGGGGGCACGGTCGTCGTGCCGTCCCGCCAGAGGGCCCACGCGCTGCGGCTGGCCTATGCGGGCGCGCAGCTCGCGCAGGGCAGGAGAGTGTGGTCGAGCCCGGACACGCTGCCGCTCGAGGGCTGGCTGGCGCGGGAGATCGAGCGCTGCGCCGCCAACCGCGGCGGCTTGCCCCGGCTCCTCTCTCCGGCGGAAGAGTGGCTGCTGTGGCGTCAGTGCACGGCTGAGGCCACCGGGGGTCTCGATCTCATCAACCGCGCATCGCTTGCGGAATCCCTGCGCCGCGCCAGCAATCTGGCTGCGGAGCTGGCTATCGATCTGCAGACGATCCGCGAGCCGCCTGGAACGGAAGTCGCCCTGCTCATCGCCGTACACCGTGCCGTCACCGAACGGTGTCGGGACCTTGGCGCCGCATTATTGCCCGAGGTCCTGTCGCAGCTGCCCTGCGTTGGTGACCACCGGCCGGTTGTCTTCGCGGGCTTTCTCGCATCCTCACCGCGTCTGCGCGCGATCACGGGTGTGCGCACGCAGCAGGGGCACGAGACCTTACAACCTTCGCCCGCGGCTGCCGCAGTGCCGGGCAATCTGCAGGTCGTCAGACCGGCGGATGCGATGGAGGAGCTGGAGCGCATCGCCGCGTGGTGTTGCCAACGCCTGAAAGCTGCGGCCGACGACCGTATCCTCATCGTACTGCCCGGCTCCGGCGGCCGGCGCGAGCGCCTCGCCACACTGATCCGCCAGGCCATCGATCCGCGCGGCTGGCTGGCGACACACGCCGCGCGGAGCCAAGTCGACTGGGTCGGTGAAATCGAGGTCGCATCGCCGGTCATCATCGAGGGTGGTCAGCCGCTGGCGAGCCTGCCCGCGGTCGCGCATGCGCTCGCGAGTCTGACGTTGCTCGGCGGACAGTCGCTGGAGATAGAGCGGCTGGCCGAGTGGCTGCGGGCACCCTCGTGGGCGGAGCCTGACCCGGCGGCGCGCGCGCGGCTCGAGCTGTGGCTGCGGCAGCGCGGCCGGCTGCAGCTCGATCTGCCGGCGCTGCTGGAGTTGTTGCGGCGGGTGCCGGCCGCGATCGCCGAGCCGGCGAGGGTGATGGCCCAGCGGCTGGAGCGGGCCATGGATGCGCTCGCGGCCGGCTCGGGCACGCCGCGCGAGTGGTCGGAAAGGTTCAAGGCGGCACTCGACGTGTTGGGATGGCCGGGCACGCCGCGCCAGCGCGATAGCGCCGAGCAGCAGACTCTCATGCGCTTTCACGAGCTGCTGGACGAGCTGGGCCAGCTTTCCGCGGCGGCGCGAAACATGACCCGCGATCTTGCCCTGCAGTGGCTCAGCGAGCTTGCGACGCACACACCTTACCGCCCTGCGGATGATGATGCCCCGGTAACCATCTCCCCGACCTATGCGGACCCGATCGTGCGGTACGACGCGGTCTGGGTCGGCGGCCTGAGCGCGGAGTCGTTTCCGCAGCCTGTGGCGCCCGACCCCTTCGTGCCGCTGGCGGCGCAGATTGCCGCCGGCTGGCCCGCCGCGAGCGCCGCGGGGCGGCTGCAGGAATCACGCGCGCTCATCACCGCCTGGCGCGCGGCCGGCGCAGAGCTGGTCCTCAGCGCGGCGGCACGCGACGGCGACATCGAGCTGTTGCCGAGCCCGCTGCTCGATGAGTGGCGGTCCGCCGCGGAGCCGCCGGCGCAGGAGCGTCGACCGGTGTGGCTGCCCGCGCGGCTGCATCGACCGGGACGGCTGGTGGAGTGGCGAGACGACACCGGTGTCGTGTGGAGTCCGGGGGTGCCGCTGCCCGCCGGCACGCGCAGCCTCGAGCTGCAGAACAACTGTCCTTTCCGCGCGTACGCGGAGTTGCGTCTGGGCAGCGTAGAGCTCGATGTCCCGGAGCCGGGTATCGCGCCCGACGAGCGCGGGCAACTCCTGCACGCTGTCATGCAGAAGCTGTGGGACCGGCTGGGGGACTCGCGGGCGCTGGCCGCGCTCGCGCCGGAGGCTCTCGAGGAGCTGCTCGCGACATGCATCGACGGCGCGGTGAGCGAGCTCGATCCGCGTGGTGAGGAACCGCCCGCCGGGCCGGCGCTGGCGCGCGAGCGCCGCCGCACCGCCCGGCTGGTGCGCAAGCTCCTCGAGGTCGAGCGCTCGCGCGCGCCCTTTCGGGTGCAGCGCACGGAGTACGGGTCGCGGCTGCGCCTGGCGGATCAGGAGCTCAAGGTGCGCATCGATCGCCTCGATGCTCTCGAGAGCGGCGGCATCGCCATTCTCGACTACAAGACCGGCAGGCGGGTGAGCGCCGACTGGTACGGCGAGAGGCCCTCCCATCCGCAGCTGCTCGCGTACCTCGCGGCTGTCGGCGAGGGGGTCCTGGCGATGGCAACCATCAACGTCACGGCGAAGGAGGTCAGATTCGACGGCATCTCTGCGACCGAGAAGCTGCTTCCAAAAGTGGTCGGCGTGAAAGGTCCGCAAGGGCGGTCGGAGGATGCGTGGCAGTTGCGCGTCCATGAGTGGCGAGCCGTCGTGGAGCGGCTGGCGCGCGACTTTGCGGCAGGTCGAGCAGCGGTCGATCCTCTGCCGCGGGCGTGCGACTACTGTCATGTCGCCAGCGTCTGCCGCGTGGGCGATGACATCGCCGTGGATGAGGGCGCCGAGGAGGGCGCACAGTGGACGGACGACGATGAGTAAGTCGCCCGGCCCGCACATCGATCCGGCCGCGGCTGACGAGCTGGCGCGCGAGCGTGCGATCGACCCCAGCCTCTCGGTACTGCTGCAGGCGCCTGCCGGCTCGGGGAAGACCTCCATCCTCACGCAGCGACTGTTGCGACTTCTCGCCGTGGTCGACGAGCCGGAGGAGATCCTGGCGATCACCTTCACGCGCCGGGCGGCCGCGGAGATGCGGGCGCGGGTGCTGCGGGCTTTGCGCGGGGAGGCGGCTGATGATGCTCAGGGCCGGCGTCTGCACGAGCTCGCGGCCGCCGCGCTGCAACACTCGCAGGCGCGCGGCTGGCGCCTGGCGGAGGATCCCGGCCGGCTGCGCATCCAGACCATCGATTCCTTCAACTTCAGGCTCGCGAGCCAGCTTCCGGTGACGGCCCGCGCCGGCGGCGAGCTCGTGCTCAGTGAGCATCCCGACGAGCTCTACCACCTCGCGGCGCGCGAGACGCTGTTTGCGGCGGAAGAGGATCCCGAGCTGTCCGCAGACATGGAGCTGCTCTTCGAGAGGCTGGACAACCGCTGGGATCACGTCGAGCGCCTGCTGGCGGACATGTTGCGCCAGCGTGCGCATTGGCTGCGCTACGTGTTGGGTCACGAGCCCGACGTGCTCTGTCAGCGCATCGGGTCGAGTCTGGCGCAGATCGTGGACGAGCGGCTGAGCAAAGCATGCCGGTCATTGGGCGCCGATCTCTGCGCTGCGGCGGGCTGCCTGCCCGGCATCGGCCCGCTCGGGAGCCAGGCGCGCTGCCTGCAATCCTGGAAGGCCCTGGCGCGGCTCGCGCTCACCGACAAGGGAAAGGGACATTGGCGCATAAGGATCAACCGCGCGCTCGGCGCGGGTTTCGAGGTAGCCGCCGCCCAGGAGGCGCTACGGGCCTGCATCGGGAGGCTGGGCGCGATGCCCGCTGCGCGCGAGACCCTGCGCGATGTGCTGGCGCTGCCCAGCCCGGAGCTCGGAGCCGCGGACGCCGCGGCGCTCGCGGCCCTGTCGCGGGTGTTGCGGGCTGCGGCCGTGCAACTGCAGGCGCGGTTCGCGCTCGAGGGCCGCGTTGATTACACCTACGTCGCCGGCGCCGCGCGAGCGGCGCTCGCCGAGGGAGGGCTGCCGACCGAGCTCGCCCTGCGCACGGGACTCTCTCTGCGGCACATTCTGCTGGATGAGTTCCAGGACACCTCGGTCGCGCAGCTCGACCTGCTCGAGACGTTGACGGCAGGCTGGGAGCCGGGCGATGGCAGGACGCTGTTCGTCGTCGGCGATCCGATGCAGTCGATCTATCAGTTCCGCGAGGCCGAGGTCGGCTGCTTCCTGCGCGCCCGGGATCTCGGGATCGGCGCCATCCGGCTGACGCCGCTGCAGCTGCTGCGCAATTTCCGCTCGACAGGCGAGCTCATCCGCTGGACCAACGAGGCGTTCGGCCGGCTGTTCCCACAGGCCGACGATCTGCGCGAGAGCGCGGTAGCGTTCACCTCGAGCCTGGGCAAGCGGGATGACGAGGCGGCGAGCCCGAGCGCTGGCCCCGGCGCCATCGAGCTTCGCCTGCTGCCCGACCGTGCCGCCGAGACGGACGCGATCGTGGCGAGAGTCAGAGACCTGAAAAAGATCGATGCCGAAGCCACTATCGCCATCCTCGTCGCCGCCCGCACGCACGCGCACGCAGTCATTGCCGCGCTTCATGCCGGCGACATCGATGCGATCGGGGTCGAGCTGGTGCCGCTCGGCGAGGTGCCGGTCGTGCGGGATCTCGTGGCGCTGACGCGGGCGCTCTGTCATCTGGGGGACCGTACGGCATGGCTCGCCGTGCTGCGGGCACCGTGGTGCGGAGCGTCGCTGGCAACCCTGAGCGCGCTTTCTTCCCGCGGCGACACACGGCTGCTCTGTCAGGCGCTGAGCGAGCCGGAGCGCATGGAGGAGTGTCCGGCGGAGGAGCGCTCGCGGCTGGAGCGGGTGCGGCACGTGCTGGAGGAGGGAATCGCGCAGCGTGATCGCATGCCGCTCGCCGACTGGTTGGAGGGAGTCTGGATCGCACTCGGCGCCGCGGACGCCTATCCGGCTGCGGAGTTGCGTCACGCGCGCGCTTTCTTCGATGCGCTGAGCGAGCGCATCGCATCCGGGGAGTGGCGCGGCATTGCCACGCTGGACTCGGTGTTGGCGGACCTGTACGCGCAGCCGCGGGCGCGCACGCCCAGGCCGGTGCAGGTCCTGACCATCCACGGCGCCAAGGGCCTCGAATTCGATCACGTACTGGTGCCCGGGCTCGATCGCGATCTCAACCGCGGGCGCGAGCCGCTGTTGCGCTGGCTCGACCTGCCGCGCCGGCAGGAGGGCAGCGATCTCATCATGGCGCCGGCGCCCGTGATCGGCGACGAGGAGCCGGGGGAGGTCAACACGTATCTGAAGCGCCTGATGGCGGGGCGCGCCGGCCACGAGCAGGTGAGACTGCTGTATGTCGCGGTAACGCGAGCGAAGCGGTCGCTGCATCTGTACGCGGCTCCCAAACCACGCTCCGACGGCCTCATCGCGCCGCGCTCGCGGACTCTGCTGGCGCGTCTGTGGCCCGCGCTCGAAGCGGATTTCCGCAACTCGCTGTCGCCTTGCGCCGGCGGTGCGACCGAGGAGCTTCGCGACATCCCGCGGCCTGCGCTGCGACGACTCGCTCCCGGATGGCTGCCGCGCCGGCCGCCGCCGGCACCGCCTCTCGCGCGCCTGCCGCTGGCGCAGCGCTCGCTCGAGCCGCCCGAGTTCAGTTGGGTGGGCGAGACGGCGCGCCATGTCGGCACCGTAGTGCACGCAGCCCTGCAAGCCCTCGGAGCCGCTCCCGAGCTGCCGCCGCGCGCGTGGGTCGAATCGCAGGCCGGCCTCTACCGCGGGCAACTGCGCCGCTACGGTGTGCCGGAGCGCGATCTCGAGCGGGCAGCAGCCACGGTGGTCGAAGCGTTGGCCCGGACCGCGGGCGATGACACAGGGTGTTGGATTCTCTCGCGTGAGCATCGCGAGGCGGCCAGCGAGCTCGCCCTCACGGGCATCGTTGGCGGCCGGCTGACCAGCGTGGTGGTGGATCGGTCCTTCGTCGACGCGCAGGGCACCCGCTGGGTCATCGATTTCAAGACGAGCCGACACGAGGGCGGCCGCCTCGAGCAGTTCCTCGACGAGGAGCTGCGGCGCTATCGGGGGCAGTTGGAAACCTACGCGGCACTGGCCCGGGGCCTGGGCCCGCAGCCGGTGCGGGCGGCGCTCTACTTCCCGCTGCTCGGCGCCTTTCGCGAGTCTCAGTAGGTCCCTGACATCGCGAACTGACGCCGTCCCTGGGCGTCCGGCGAGCCGAGAAACTCGATCGCGTTGATGAGGGGTTGGCTCGCGCTCGGGCGCGGCGTCACGTACCCTGACAGGTCGTACCCTGGCTGTGACGTGAGAACGATCGTCCCGGTGACCGCCAGCGGGCCGCCCGCATCCTGCACGTTACCCGTCGGTTGCGACCCTCCTCCGGGGAAGGTCACGGCGAAATTGCCGAGCGGAGTGACGTAGCCGCTGTGGTCGACGAGGTTGCTCGCCTCGATGCTGCCCTCGAGCGCGGTGACGATGCCCTTTTTCGTGACCTTCGCCAGCGCAAGGTCGGCGTGCACCGTGCCGGTGAGCGTTGGCGGCACAGCGGGAATGACCGTCGGGTCGAGAGGCAGCGACGCTGTCAGATTGCGCGCAACGACAGTGCCGCCGAGACCGATTTCGACATCAGCCCGGGCGGAGGTCGCGGGAGGATGCTCGAGGTCGATGTGCGCCGCGAGCCTGCCGACGAGCAGCCGCCCCGGCCGCAGCTGCCAGGTGAGATCACCGAGCGCGGTGCCCTTCAGCGTGAGCCCGCTGCAGTAGCCGCTCCAGATGGAGCCCTCCACACTCGCGCAGCTGAAATTCGCGTTGCCCTTGGGCAGCGCCCAGCTCGCGGGCAGGCGCGCCAGCACGATCGCGGCGAAAGCCACGATCACCAACACGATGACGGTAACGGTACGCTTCAACCCAAAGCCTCATGTCGATCCCGAAAATACCATCCAGGCACATGGATGTGCCCCGCCGCCGCAGGTGGCTTCAGACTACGGACTCTTCAGTACCAACGAGGCATCGACCAGGCCGGGCTCGCCGGCGCTGTCGATGGTCGCGCTCTCGATCTGCACGCCGTTCTGTTGGCTCAAGCGCGCCAGCCATCCGACCAGGGCGTCGAACGGCGCCTTCTGCAGCTGGACGCTCAGGTTCCCGACACCGCTCGGCTGGCTGCCCGCGAGCGCGCTGCCGAGCCCGGACTCACGCGCCGACTGATCGACGATCACGATCAGCGACTCTCCCGAGTTGCCTCGCACTGGCCCCGCCGCGGCGATCTCGGGCGCCGCGTTGCGCATCCAGACGAGGTCCGCTTGCTTGCGCGTCACCTGATCGTGCAGGCGCGAGACGCTGTGGTCGAGGGGCATGATGACCGCAAGCACGAAGAGGATCGCAGCGATTGCTGCGCCGACGAGGAGCACCTGTCGGTCCCGCGCGGAGAGGGACTGGAGTCGGGAGGAAAGATCGAACGCCCGCGCCATGTCAGCTTCCCGGGGACATCTGGATGCTGCCCTCGTACGAGGAGCCCTTCGGAGTGCCCGCGACCAGATCGTGCCTGCCATCCCTGCTGCCGCAGCTGGCGGCTCAGCCGATCCAGTGACTCGACGCTCGGTGCCGACGCCTTGAGCTCCAGCGCGCCATCGCGGAAGGTCATTGCTTCGAGCACGGCTTCGGGTGCGGCGCGATGTGCCTGCACCAGCGCCTGCAGCGCCGACAGAAAGCCCCCGGACGCCTCACTCGCGCGCGCTGCGGCGAGGCGTTGCTCCATCACGCGCCGCGCTTCGTACGTAACAGGCTGGCCCGGCATCGCCATCTGGAAGAGCTGCTGTATGGAGGCGTCGAGCCGGTGGTCGGCGTGCTTGAGGACGCTGAGCTCGGCAGTCTTGCCGGCGACGTGCAGCCCGATCAAGCCTGCGAGCAGGATCGCCGCCACCCGCCATGCGTTCCAGCCCACCGGGTGCGTCGCGGCCGGGGTGTAGAGGCCCTGCAGGAGGTTGGTGGCCGCGGTCGTGGGCAGCTGCTGCGCGAACAGCGTGAGCGGTCCGCCCGTCAGCAGCTGAATCTGGATGCCCTCGAAGCGCTCGCGAGCCGACTCCACCACGGCGGAGTGACGGTGCCACTCCGCCGCGCCGGTGTAGAGGATGAGGCCGCGCCCGCCCGGGGTGCCAGGCTCGATGCCGGCGAGCGCGATCTCGAGTCCCTCGGCGAGGGCGTCGGCAGGCAGCGTCACCACGTTTCCCGAGGGGGGGCGCACGACCACCGCGTCCTCCTCGAGAAGGGCCACTGCCTGACCGGGATTCTGCGGCAGCAGCTCGCTGTCGGCATACAGCGCCTCGGGCTCGAGCCCGCTGGATTTGAGGAGGGTGGTCCACTCGTCCATGAGCTTGCGAGCGACCACCGCGACCGGCACCCGTGTCGACTCCCCCTGGCGGCGGCCGATGGCGAAATGCAGGTCCTCGATGTCCTCGGCGAGCTGCTCCTCGAGCGCAAAAGGCACGAGCTGCTGCAGCTTGGTGCCCGCCTTGGCCGGGGGCAGCTCCGGCTGCGCCAACAGTACGTCCGAGCCAGGCACCAGCACGACGACGTGCCGCCCGGCCGCGCGTGGCGCGGCGAGCGAGAGCGGTCCGCCGTGGGGAGGGCCGGCGGCCGTGCCGCGCGGGTCGACCACGAGCCAGGTAGCCTGCTCTTGCGGCGTGCGCGGTAGCCTGAGGAGGAGCCAGTCAGCCATGGGGCGTCATACTAGCAGCGGCACGCTCAATCGGGCGTGAAGCTGCGCAACTCCGGGTGAGCCATGCCCGTGGTGTCCTCGTAGAGGAGGGTATAAACCGAGAATTCGGCCGTCCCGAGGGTCACGTAGCTCGTCAGGCGGAAATAGTTCGATTTCTCGCAGAGCAGGCCCGAGATACTCTGCTGCACGTTGCCTCCGGGGGGTGTCACTCCGCCCGCCACGGCACCGGTCTGCACGTCGCCGGCATCTTGGATCACCTGCGCGGGGGTCGGAAAGCATCCGCCGTTAGCCGCGCGGTCCTGCTGGAACTGCTGCGCATCACTGAACTCCACATGGCCGACGAGCGCATTGAGCACGACATTCTGAGCGGTGCAGGTGTTGATCTGGACGCCGAGCGGCAGGGCGACGATGTAGGGCGCCAGTCTGTCGAACTCGGTGCGCGTGACGCCGGGCATCGCCAGCAGCTCGCTGGTGCTGGTGATCGGCAGGTTGGGCGTGCGGTAGGGCGGATCCATCTCCATGTAGACGCTGTCCTCGGCGCCGTCGGGATCCATCGGCTCCGTGTTCTTGTCGATCCAGTCGACGATGTAGTAAGCCAGCTTGGGATCCAGGTTGAGGCTGGTGAGCAGGCGCTGGAACGCCGTGATGGCGGCCGTGTTGGGCGTGTTGCCGTCCGTCAGCACCAGGTCATTGATGTTGAATCGCCCCTGGAGGTCTTCCAGCGATGCCTCGAGCGTCACGCCGGGGGTCACCTCCGAGGGCGGCAGCGGCTGGCTCCAGGGCTGGCCGAGGGCCGTGTAGCTGAGGTTCTCCTTGGCGGTCTGCTGCAGCGCGTAGGCGGCGAGCGATTCCGCGCCTTCGGCGGCGAGCAGCGCCTGATCGAACTCGAAGGTCGCCGCGGCACGGCGCGCCGTCATCGCATTGTTGTAGGCCATCGCGGCCGCGATGATGGTGCCGAACGCGACCAGCAGAATCGCGACGAGGAGCGCCACGCCGCGTTGCTGCCGGGGCAACGGCACGCCGTCGCCGATGCGGCGGCCACGTGCAATACCGGGCCGCGAGCGGTCACTGTTCACTGGTGGTCTCGAAGATGCGCGTGATCCGGCCCCACTGCTGCGTATCCAGAATGACCTGCACGGCGAGAGGGCGCATGCGGTAGAGAGCGTCCGCGACGTTCTCACCGCCGGTGGGGGCTGGCGGCCAGTTATCGACCCAGGAATGGGTGTTCGACATGTACTGGAAAGACACACTGCGCACGTGCTTCAGCAGATTGCGCTTGACCGGCAGGCTCGAGAGCGTCGCGTCGAGCACGTTCCAGTGCTCACGTACCAGGGTGCCATTGTCCAGAACATAGGCAACGCGCTCGAGCTCCGTGCGCGGCTCCCCTATGGGATTGCTCCAGCCGCCGCGTGTCAGGATGACGAGCGGAATGGTCGTATCCGAATCGGACTCATCCGTCGTAGCGGAAGTGGCGGCACCACCGGCTGAATCGGACAGATCGGACGACTGGCTCCCCTGCAGGCAGGGCAGGTACCCGTTGCCACCCGGGTCCCGCACCGGCCGCGGCGCAATCTGCACGAAATCCTGCTCCATGATCTGCATGGCGCTCTCGAGCTGCAGCAGATTCTGCTGGTGCCGGGTGATCGTGCCGCGGTTCTGCAGCGCCTGATTGATGGCCCCATAGCCGATCGCGAACATCACGGCGGCGATGAAGAGGGCCACCAGCAGCTCGATCAGCGTGAATCCTCCAGAGGACCCCGGCGAGCGGCTGCAGCGAGCAGGGTATCGGGCTCTCATTGCAATCCTTGCGAGGGAGTGGAGGTGGTGGGGGTGCCCGGCTGGCCGGGGATGCCGGTCGGCAGAGTGTCGATGGGTTCCTGGGACCATGCCGGCGTCGGCGGATTGGTCGAGGGGGCAATGGCGCTGCCCATGAAGCCTATGGCGCTGGCGTACCAGCCTTTGTCATCGCCGGCGGTGCTGTCGGCGGGCTTCACGTCGACCTCGATCTCCACCATTCCCGGTATCCGGGTGGTGGTGACTTTCTGTTGCCACTCCCAGCTTCGCCCGGCGTAACTGACGTTGTCACTGCTCGTCCCGGCTTGCGGCACGGTGTCTGCCAGCCGGACGGTCTCGATGCGGTTCAGTGCCACCCAGCCGGCGAAGGTCTTGTCCTGGAGATACACCGTGGTGTTGGCGGCGGAGGTCAGCGACTCCAGGACCGCCGCCATGCCGATGGCGACGATGGCGAGCGCCACCAGTACCTCGATCAGCGTGAACCCCCTCGAGGCTTTCACTTGCCGTCGCCCCCGACCATCGGCTTGGCGATGATGTCGCCGTCCTTGTTCTCAGCCAGCGTGATGCTGCGGCCGGCGCTCGGGCGCTCCAGCGTGACGCTGAAGGAGGACAGATCGCCGCTCGAGAAGATCATCACCTGCGGGGCGAAGGCGGTCGCATTCGAATTCGAATCGGAGTCGGTGTCGGAATCCGAGCTGGAATTCGAGTCGGAGCCTGAGCTCGTATGCGGCACGCTTGGATGCGACTGCGGTGTCGGCGTGGAGTCGGTGGAGTCGGTGGAGTCTGTCGAGGAATCGGACGGCGCCGGGGGCGGCTCCTTCACGGCCTCGTCCAGCACGATCGGCCGCGCGTCCACCACCAGCTGGAAGTCGAGTCCGCTCGGCATCGTGCGCTCGCGCAGCGCGTCGTCCTCGTCGATCGTGCGCCACGCGCCGGTGCGAACCTCATAGACCACGAACTCATAGCCATGCTGGCCGAAGACGATGCCGTAATCGCGCGTCTGCAGCTCCGCCTGGTCCCGGGCGTAGTTCATCAGTGAGAGCAGCCGCTTGCTCTCGGTCTCGAGCTGCGTGTCCTTGCCGGCGAAGTTCAGCGACAGCAACATCCCGGCGGTCAGGATCCCGATGATCAGGACGACGACCAGGATCTCGAGCAGCGTGAAGCCGGCATGTCGGGACGCGCGGCTCGCCGCAGGCGCGCCCGCTGCGGCCGGCGCCAGCCCACGGTTAATCGTTGCTGTTCCAGTTGCCAATGGTGTCGTTGCCGCCCGGCTGACCATCGGCACCCAATGTGTAGAGGTCATAGGGCTGTCCGTGCGTACCCGGGTACTCGTACTGGTATTCGCGGCCCCACGGGTCTTTGGAGAGCTGTTGCATGTACGGGCCGTGCCAGTGTGTGACCGCCGGGGTCGTTCGGCTGCTGGATGAGCGATTGCAGGCCGTCGTCGGTGGAAGGGTAGACTGGAGTTGTCGAGACGGTATTCCGTGAGGGCGGTCTCCAGGGCCTCGATATCCGCCTTGGCCTTGGTGACGCGCGCCTCGTCGACCTTGTTGACGACCTGCGGCACGATGACGGCCGCGAGCAGGCCGATGATGATCACGACGACCATGATCTCGATCAGGGTAAAGCCGCGCGCCTCGCGGGCCTGGTGGCGCAGTCGCCAGGTCAGGCGGCGGGGCTCGGGGCGCTGCACAGCGGCGGCAGCAGCGAATCTCGCGGGGTACGGTCGATGGTTCATCATGATGAGCTGAGCTTTTCCTACGGGGCGGCGGCGCCTGGGGGGCGCGACGCGGAATCATAACCGCGGACGCGGTTGCGTGCGTTTGCGCCGTTCGACAGTCCGGCCGGGGAGCGGGTTCCTCGATCCGGCGGCTATAATCGCCGGAATTTTTCGAGCACGCGAGGGTGTATGACGTTTGGCTTCGTATTTCCGGGGCAGGGCTCACAGTCTGTCGGCATGCTGGCGGGACTGGCTCCGGCCGGAGCCGAGTCGGTGGTCCGCGACACCTTCGCCGAGGCGTCGGCGGTGCTCGGGTACGACCTCAGCGAGCTGGTGGCGCAAGGGCCCGAGGAGCGCCTGAACAGCACCGAGCGCACGCAGCCCGCCATGCTCGCGGCGGGTATCGCGACCTGGCGGCTGTGGCGCGAGCGTGGAGGACCGGAGCCCGACATGGTCTGCGGGCACAGCCTCGGGGAGTTCTCGGCGCTGGTGGCCGCCGGTGCGCTGGATTTCGCGGCGGCGATCGGGCTGGTGCAATTCCGGGGTCGCGCCATGCAGGAGGCCGTCCCTGCCGGCACGGGCGCCATGGCGGCTATCCTCGGGCTCGATGATGCCCAGGTGATCGAAGCCTGCCGCGAGGCGGCGCAGGGGGGCGTCGTCGAAGCGGTCAACTTCAACTCTCCCGGACAGGTGGTCATCGCGGGGTCGCGCGAGCCCGTCGAGCGCGCCATCGAGGTGGCCAAGCGCCTGGGCGCCAAGCGCGCCATGGCGCTCCCGGTCAGCGTCCCGGCGCACAGCAGCCTGATGACCTCCGCCGGGCAGCGCCTGACCGAGCGGCTCGCCACGGTGGATCTGCGGGCGCCGCGGATCCGTTTCGTCAGCGCGGTCGATGCTGCGCCGCACGAGGGCCCCGAGGACCTGCGGCGCTTGCTGGGGCGTCAGTTGTCGAGCCCCGTGCGCTGGACGGACACCGTTCGCGCGCTCGCCACAGGCGGTATCGGCACCGTCATCGAGTGCGGTCCGGGCAAGGTGCTGACGGCGCTCAACCGTCGCATCGAGCGCGGTCTGCAGTGCCTCGCGCTCGAGGATGCGGAGTCGCTGCAGGCTGCGCTTGCGGCGGTCCAGGCCTGAATGAGGGGACATACGAAATGCTGAAAAATGACGTAGCTCTGGTTACCGGGGCTTCCCGCGGGATCGGGCGCGAAATCGCGCTTGCCCTGGCTGGGGCGGGCGCCCGGGTGATCGGCACGGCGACGACATCCGAGGGTGCGGCGGCGCTCACGGCCGCCCTGGCGTCGCATGGATACAACGGCCGGGGCGCCACGCTGGATGTCTCGGACGCAGCGTCCATCGACGCCCTCGTGGGGGAGCTCGATGCGGCCGGCGAGATGCCAACCATCCTCGTGAACAACGCCGCGGTCACCCGCGACACGCTGCTGCTGCGGATGAAGCCGGAGGACTGGGATCGGGTGATCGCCACCAACCTGACCTCGGTATTCCGCTTCTCCAAGGCATGCCTGCGGCGCATGATCA
>CAWACM010000009.1:0-13536 GCA_963780455.1 uncultured Pseudomonadota bacterium | reverse complement strand
ATAGCGAATGACGGGTACAATGCCCGCGTCGATTCCGACGACGCAATCGGCCCGCGCGAAGTTTTATGGTCGGAACTCCAGATTCAATGGCCCGCCCCGGCCGGAGTGCATTAGTCTGCTTCCCCGCACCGCCCTTTCACGACGGACTGACGGATGATCATCGACTGCCACGGTCACTTTCACCACCGCTCCCGCGACCCTCCGCGCCTGGCGGGAGAGGCAACTCGCCACGGCCAACGACCCAGCCAGCGCGCCGAAGATAGAGTGAGCTTGCCATCTCCGACGATGAGATCCGCGAGGCTATCGAAAAAGGCCAGCTCAAGCTGCAGAGGGAGCGCGGCACCGACCTGACCGTCTTCTCGCCCATTGCCGGACAGATGGCGCATCACCTCGGCAACGAGCGGACCAGTATGGCTTGGGCTGAGGTCTGCAACGATCTAATCCATCGCGTTTGCACGCTGTTCCCGGACAACTTCGCACCCGTCTGCCAGCTGCCACAGTCTCCCGGGCGCCTCGCCTGCGAACTGCGTCGCGGAGCTGCGGCGCTGCGTCGAGGAGCTCGGCTTCGTCGGTTGCAACCTCAATCCCGACCCTTCCGGCGGATATTGGAAGGATCCACCGCTGACCGAGCGCTCATGGTATCCGCTGTACGAGGAGCTGGTTCGTCTCGACGTACCAGCCATGGTGCATGTGAGCTCTTCCTGCAATCCCTGCTTCCACGGCACCGGCGCGCACTACATCAATGGTGACACGACCGCTTTCATGCAGTTCCTGACGGCGGATCTGTTCAAGGATTTCCCGACGCTGCGCTTCGTCATCCCGCACGGGGGCGGTGCGGTGCCTTACCACTGGGGTCGCTATCGCGGCCTCGCGCTCGACCTGAAGCGCCCGCCGGTGGAATCGCTGTTGCGCAACATCTTCTTCGACACCTGCGTATACCACCAGCCGGGCGTCGAGTTGCTGACGCGCGTCGTGCCGGTGGACAACGTCCTGTTCGGTATCCGAAATGATCGGCGCCGTGCGCGGGCGCGATCCGGACACCGGCGACTTACTTCGACGACACCAAGCAATACGTCGATGCCTGCCGGCATCTGTGCGATGCCGACCGCAACAAGATATTCGAGGGCAACGTCCGTCGGGTCTACCCGCGGCTCGATGCGGACTGAGAAGCGCGGCAAGTAACTGGACGAGGCTTCATGTCAGAAATCCAACGTCTGAACGGCATCATCCGCGCCTGGGAGCAGGGCCGGCCTGCTATGTCGGCCTTCGCACATCGCCGACCGGCAGTCGGCGCTCGAATTCAGCGCAGGCTCCCTACGACAGCGTCGTGTTCGAGATGGAGCACAACCCCTGGGACGCGATCGCGCTGCAGGACTGCCTGCAGTACCTGCTCAACCGCAAGCAGATCGACGAGGCCGGCTCGCTCGCGCCGACCGTCACGCCGATGGTTCGCATTCCGCCGAACGGCGGCGAGAACAACCAATGGCTCGCCAAGCAGGCGCTCGATCGCGGCGTCTACGGCATCGTGTGGCCGCATGTCAGCACGCGTCGAGCAGGCGTACAACGCCGTCGCCGTCATGCCGCTATCCGCGTCAGAAGACCGCGCCGCTGTACGAGCCGGCCGGCATGCGCGGCGATGGCCCGCACGCTGCGTGCCGCTACTGGGGCCTGACGCAGCAGGACTATTACGCCCGGGCCGATGTCTGGCCGCTGAATCCGCGGGCGAGATCCTGGTGTTCCTCATGATCGAGGACGTCGAGGGTATCGCCAATCTCGACGATATTCTGCGAACGTGCCCGGCATCGGCTGTGTGCTCATCGGCGAGGGCGATCTGAGCCAGGAGTTCGGCGTCCCGCGTCAGTATGAGCATCCGTCGTGATAGACGCCATGGCGCAGATCGTGGCGACCTGCAAGAAGTACAACGTTCCGGTCGGCCACCCCCACGTCACGAGTCACAACGTGGAGCAGGTGCTCGAGCCCAGGGCTACACGTTTTTAATGTCCGCGCCGGTAAAAACCTACGCCGCGATCGAGAAAGCACGGCAGATCGCGGGCGGTCAGACCAAGGGGCGGTGAGCGCGAAACTTATACCCCGGCACGGGCTTTCAATTTTTGATCGGGGCGGTGACGATCGAGAATTCTAACATAGCTAGAGGAAGACTATGGCAGCCCGATTCATCGATATCCATCCGCATATCATTTCCGCTGATCCCGGCCGCTATCCGCGCATCCCGCTCTTCGGCGTGCAGTCCGACTGGTCGCAGGAGCGACCGGTGACGCTCGAGGGCCTCTCGTCGGCCATGGACGAGGCCGGCGTGCACAAGCCGCGATCGTGCAATCGTCCACCTGCTACGGTTATGACAACTCCTATGTCGTGGACTCAGTTGCAAGCACCGTCCCGGCCGCTTTACCGCCGTGGGCTCCGTGGACGTCTCCGCAGCCGGACGCTTGCGAGCGCAGTCCGCACTGGGTCAGCCGCGGCCTCTCGGGCCTGCGGCTCTTTACCGGCGGCAGCACGGCCGCGTTCGACCCCAGCTCGCTCGATGATCCCCGTTCCTTTCCCGGCATGGGAGCTCTGCGGCGAGCTCGGGCTATCGATGTGCATCCAGACCGATCCTTCCGGCCTCGCACAGGTAGCGGGTCTGGCGAAGCGATTCCCGAAAGTGCGCATCGTGCTCGATCATCTCGGCAGGCCCGACATTTCCGACGGATCGCCCTATAGGAAAGCATCCAGCCTCTTTGGCCTCGCGCCGTTCGAGAACATCTTCCTGAAGCTGACGCCGCGTATCATCGGCGACGCACAACGGGGCCAGGCATCCGCGGATACCTTCTTCCCGCGCCTCGTCTCGGTTTTCGGCAGCGATCGGCTCGCTTGGGGCTCGAATTTCCCCGCCTCCGAGGGCAAACTCGCGGATAATCTTGCCAAGGCACGCAAGAGTCTGGCCTGCCTCTCAACGGAGGACCAGGCTTGGATATTCGGCAGGACCGCGCAGCACATCTATCCCGCGCTCGCGGCGAACACCCCGAAGCCATAAAGTCGAGGCACTGGATGTCCATACCGTCCGTCAAGCTCAGCGTTCGCAATGTTTGCAAGACTTTTCGACTACGCGGCGGCGCGGGTGGCAAGGATGGCCTACTGAACGTACTCCGGAGCGTCAACTTCGACGCGCACCAGGGAGAGATTGTCTCCCTTATCGGCGAGAGCGGCTGCGGCAAGACGACGCTGCTGCGGATCATCCAGGGCCTGATCCGGCTCGATTCCGGGGCGGTGTCTGTCGACGGGCGGCCGGTCAGCGGGCCGGGCCGGGACCGCGGGTTCGTCTTCCAGCAGGCCAGCCTGCTTCCCTGGCGCTCGGCGCGCCAGAACGTCGAGTTCGGCCTGGAGCTGCAACGCGTTCCGCGAGCGGAGCGCTCTGCCCGGGCCATGCAGCTCCTCGAGCTCGTGGGTCTGGTGCACGCAGCAGATCAGTACCCGCACCAGCTATCCGGCGGCATGCAACAGCGCATCGGCCTTGCCCGCGCACTCGCCATCGACCCGGCGATCCTGCTCATGGACGAGCCCTTCAGTGCGCTGGATGCCCAGACGCGCGAAGTCCTGCAGTCGGAGCTCATGCGCATTCACGAACGGACGGCAAAAACAACGCTGTTCGTGACTCACGACCTCGATGAAGCGATCTACTTGAGCGACCGGGTCGTGGTGCTGGCGGCCAAGCCCGGCCGAGTCAAGCGGATCATCGACATTCCGTTCGACCACCCGCGGCCGCAGCTCGCCGAGATTCGCAACGACGCCCGCTTCCAGGAGATTCGTCGGGAGATGTGGCATCTCATTCGACCCCCTGCCGCAGTGGCCGCATGAACGGCTCACGCGTGACGCAAATTCCGGGTAACGCGCAAGAGGTCGAGGCCGCAACCGAGGCGGACCTGGAAGATCTCGCTCCGCGGCGCTCTCGCAGCAAGACCTGGCTTGTGCGGCTGATCTCGATCGTCGTGGTGCTCGCCGCCTGGGAGCTCTTGGGCCGCCACATCAATCCGCTCTTCATGTCCTACCCCAGCGCGATCGTCAAAGCGGGAATCGAGCTGACGAGGAGCGGAGAGCTCACGGCCGCTCTCGCCAGCAGCCTGCGGACCCTTCTCAGCGGCTTCGTCATCGCGTCCGCCATCGGCATATCCCTCGGATTGCTCATCGGGCGCTACCAGCTCGCCGATGCCGCCACCGACTGGCTGGTGAACGCGCTGTACGCTACGCCGCTCATCGCGACCATACCGCTCGTCATTCTCTGGTTCGGACTCGGCGATGAAGCCAAGCTTTTCATCGTGACGCTCACCGCGGTGTTTCCTGTGCTCATCAACACCGCCTCTGGGGTGCGCAACGTGCCGCGCACCCTGATTGATGTCGGCGCCGCCTTCGCCGCCAACGAGTGGCAGGTGTTCACCAAGATCATCTTTCCGGCCGTCCTGCCTTACATCATGACGGGGCTTCGGCTCGGGATTGGCCGAGCCATCATCGGAATGGTCGCGGCGGAATTCTTCACCTCGATCACAGGCCTGGGCGCCCTGATCGTCAAGTATGGCAATCAGTACGACACGGCCGCCATGTTCGTGCCGATCCTGATCCTCATGCTGCTCGGCGTCGGCCTCACGGCGCTCGTGCGCCGGATCGAGGAAATGTTCGCTCCGTGGCGGACACAGGACGATTGAGCCCACTCCGCGCGCGAGAACAGCGGCGACGCTCAGGTCTTCTGTGCCACGGTGTGTCCACCGCATGAACTCACCCATGGGCTCGAACTAATACTTCCGACACCAAAGTCAATGGGACAGCGGCACCTCAACGGATGACGATATGTGGGGCTTGAGCGCGACGTGGCGGGGGAGTGGCACGGTGATCAAAACTTTTGGCGGAAAACTCGCTGGGCTTCTGTTAGTCGGATTGCTCGTCATGGTGACCGCGCAAGCGCGACAACAGCCGCAGACAGCGGGCGGAATCCAGTTCAAATTCGTGCCCCTGCTGGCCGACGCGAACGCGGTGATCGCCGAGCCTGCCAAGAAAGATCCCGTTCGGAACGGAATTGCCATCCTGATCGCTCATCCCGGGCGTCTCAATACGTTCAACTATTTCCTGGGACCGCAATTCGCGAAGCGGGGCTATCCCACCATGATGGTGAATTACTACGGGAGGGGGCAGATCTACGAAGAATTCCTGCCGCCGATTGCGGCTGCCATCCGCTACCTTCGCAGCCTCCCCGGCGTGCGCACTGTCGTACTCGCTGGGCACAGCTCTGGCGGAGACGAGCTGACGTTCTACCAAGACGTAGCGGAGAATGGCGCGGCGGCCTGCCAGGGGCATGACCGCATTTATCCGTGCAAGACGGGTGGTGTCGACGGCCTGCCCAGGGCAGACGGCATGCTTGTTCTGGATATCTTCATCGGCGCGCCGGTACGGACTCTGGCCATCGATCCCGCGGTCAATGACGAGTACCCGAACGTGCGGGTTCGCGACCTCGACATGTTCGATCCTCAAAATGGCTTCGACCCGCGGACACACACCGGTCGCTACAGCCCGAAGTTCGTTCGTAGGTTTTACGCGGCTCAACAGGCTCGCAATCAGAGATTACTCGATGAGGCGCTGGCCCGGCTGGCAAAGATAACGGAAGGTCAAGCCAAGTTCAGGGATGACGAGCCGTTTACCGTCGCCGGCGGAAGTGAATCCATAAACGGCGCGCGTCTCGACCTCGCCGATCGGGGTCTGCTCTCGCACACGCGCGCGCCTCACCTGCTGCTGAAGGCAGACGGCAACTCATCAGTGGAGATCATTCCGTCGCTCCTCGGCGGTGTTGCAACGGCGGACGATCTAGATGAGCTTTACCACACTGCGCAGTACGTCACGGTGCGGGAGTATTTGTCGTACTACGCGCTTCGGACGACCTCGGACTTCCGCACGACCGCGGATGACATCAAGGGCATCGACTGGCGCTCGTCCGCCGATAGCGCAGTCGGCAATATCGAAGGGATTACCGTTCCCACGTTAGTGATGGCGGCTACCTGCGCGGCCCATCTCGTAACCAACGAAATAGTCTACGACCATTCTGCGGCGAAGGATAAGCGGTTCGTGGGCGTAGAAGGGGCGGACCACTACTTCCGGCCATGTAGGCCCGAATACGGCGATACGTTGAAGCGCACCTTCGACTACGTTGACACCTGGCTTACGCAGCCCGGACGCTTCCCGGTGACCAAAAACTAATAGGTTTGGGGGTCGTTTGGATTGGACGACTCGATGTCCTGAAGCGGAGCATTACGGGCACCCAAGAGCCACAGGGTAAGAGGCCCGAATGGAAATCCCTGCGACCGGACCGGTGAAGCTGCGCACGAACCTGGCCGACTATCCGGTCACTATGGCCATGAAGCAGGGGCGGATCTCGTCCTCCGTGGTCACCCTGGATTTCTGTGGTCCGAAGGCTGCCCACGATGGCTTCAAGGATATGCTTCGCCGCAATGCATACGACGCGGGCGAGCTCGCCATCGTCACGTACCTGCAGGCGAAGACTTACGGCAAGCCCTGGGTATTGCTGCCAGCCCCGATCCATGGACGTTTCCAGCACCACTGCATCGGATACAACCTCGAGTACGGCGCTCTGAAGCCGCGGGATATCGAGGGCCGCAAAGTCGGCGTGCGCACATATGCGCAGACGACCGGACTTTGGGTCCGGGGTATCCTGCAGCACGAGTACGGTGTCGATCTCGACAAGGTCACCTGGCTGACCGTTGACGAGTCACATCTGGCCGAATACCACGATCCCGACAATTGTCGGCAGCTTGCCGAGGGCAGCCGGATCGATCAGATGATGCTGAACGGAGAGCTCGCCGCCGCCATCCTCGGGGTTGACATGCCGAAGGACCCCCGCGTGCGCACGCTGGTTCCTGACGCGCACGCGGCCGCGGAAGAATGGTACCGCCGCGAGGGTGTGATTCCCATCAACCACCTTTTCGTCGTGCACCAGGATCTCTCCAAGCGTCGGCCGGATGTGGTGCGCGAGATTTATCGACTGCTCTCTGAGAGCCGCGCGCAGGCGCCGGCGGCCGTCGTCGGCGCGCTGCCTCCTCTCGGCTTTGAGGCGAACCGCAAGGGCATTGGCATGGCGATCGATTGGGCGTTCGAGCAGAAGATCATTTCCCGCCGGCTGTCAGTCGAGGAACTCTTCGACGACGTCACCGCCTCCCTGGGTTAGGGCTGTGCCGTACACCGGCGGACAGATTCTCGTCAAGGCATTGCGCCATCAGGGCGTCGACCGCGTCTACTGTGTGCCGGGTGAGAGTTATCTTCCGGTGCTGGACGCCTTCTATGACCTACCCGAGATATCGGTCGTCAGTGCGCGCCATGAAGGTGCCGCCGCCAATATGGCGGAGGCTGACGGTAAGCTCACGGGCAGACCCGGCGTATGTTTTGTCACACGGGGCCCGGGAGCGACCCATGCCTCTGTGGGCGTCCATACCGCCTTCCAGGACTCAACACCGATGGTGTTATTCATCGGTCAGGTCGCGCGCGACGTCCGCGACCGCGAAGGGTTCCAGGAGGTAGATTTTCGCGCGATGTTCGCGCCGCTCGCAAAGTGGGTCGCGGAGATCGATCATCCCGCACGGATCTGCGAGTACGTAGCCAGAGCCTTTCGCGCTGCCGTGTCGGGCCGTCCGGGTCCAGTCGTGCTGTCGCTGCCGGAGGACATGCTCGCGGAGGCCATTGAGACGACGGTGCAGCTCGCGCCGGCAGCACTGCCTGCTCGTGCAGTGCCGCGGAATTCCGATCTCCAGACGCTCGGAGAGCTCCTGAAGCAATCGTTGCGTCCGCTGCTCATCGTCGGTGGGACGGGCTGGAGCCGCGAGGGCTGCGCGGCGCTCGCGCAGTTCGTTCGCCGCAACGATCTTCCGGTCATCGCCAGTTTTCGACGCCAGGATCTGCTCGACAATCGATCGGACAACTACTGCGGTCATCTCACCCTCGGAGTCGATCCAGCTCTCGCGGAGCGCGTAAAAGCCGCCGATCTGATCCTGGCGATCGGCTCCCGGTTGGGGGAAGTCACAACCAGCGGCTACAGCCTGCTCACGCCACCCATTTCGCGCCAGACTCTGATCCAGGTTCACCCCGATCCCGATGAGCTCGGACGCGTGTATCAGCCTGGGCTGGCGATCGCCTGTGGCCTTTCCGAGTTCACGCAGGCGCTGTCGAGCGTCGACGTCGGCCGGCACGAGAGCCGCAGGACCTGGTTACACGAAGCTCGCCAGGCACATGTGAGGTTCGCCACACCCCCTGCTCGCTCGGCAGGGGCCCTCGATCTCGCCTCGATCATCGGCTGGCTGAGCGACAATGTCGCGGAGGACGCCATCATCGCGAACGGCGCCGGCAACTACACGGTTTGGGTCCACCGCTACTTCCGCTACCGCCAGCCACGTACTGAACTGGCGCCCGTCAGCGGCTCGATGGGCTACGGCGTGCCCGCCGCGGTAGCCGCCAAACTTCGCCATCCCGACCGGGAAGTGATTGCTTTTGCCGGTGATGGCTGCTTCCTGATGTACCCGCAAGAGCTCGGCACGGCCGTCCAGCACAGCGCCAGCGTGATCGTCCTCGTGATCAACAACGGCAAGTACGGTACCATCCGGATGCACCAGGAACGGCACTACCCCGGGCGGGTGATCGCCACGGATATAATGAATCCCGATTTTGTCGCGCTCGCCCGCAGCTTCGGCGCATTCGCCGAGCGGGTCGAGGCCACTGAGCGCTTCCCCGACGCCTACCGCAGGGCACAGGCCGCGCGGCGGCCGGCGTTGCTCGAGCTGCGCGTCGACCCCGAGCAGCTGACCCCGAGCTTCAGGGTGCCCAGCAGCGAGCCCGGGCGGCATATTTGACCCATCGACAGCCAGACGGTATAGAGACGGACGATGAGTGAATCCAATTCCCGCCGCAGGGAATTCTCCGCCAGCATCCGTCACCTCAAGGTGTTCGAGAGCGTCGCGCACTTGCAGGGATTCCAGCGGGCCTCCGAGGAGTGTCACCTCTCTCAGCCCGCCGTGACCCAAGCGATCGCCAAGCTCGAGGAGCAGCTCGGCGTCTCGCTCCTGGTGCGCCGCGCGAGCGGTAGCTATCTCAACGAGATCGGTGTGGTGTTCCACCGGCGCATGCAGCGCCTCTTCGCCCAGATGGAGCAGGCGCTGCTCGAGGTCGGAGTTCCGAACGGTCCGATACCCGCCTCGCAGCTCACGGCGCGCATATCGCGCTCGCAGATCCGCAGCCTGATCGCGATCGCGGAGAACGGCTCGTTCGCGCAAGCCGCGCGCGCTCTCGGCATTTCCCAGACCTCCTTACAGCGATCAGCGCGTGATCTGGAGCGGATCCTCCGGATTCCCCTCTACAACCAGACGGCCGCCGGCGTTGTAGCCGCGCAATCGGCGGTGGAGTTCGCGCGCAAGTTAAAGCTTGCAATGCGCGAGATCGACTGGGGCGTCGATGAGGTCGAGGCCGCCAGAGGCAATATCGGCGGCGAGATCGTCGTCGGCGCCATGCTCTTGAGCGGCAGCGTGGTAATCGCGTCGGTCATCGACGAATTTGTCTCCACCTATTCCAACGCAGAAGTCCGGATCATCAACGGCAACACGGAGGACCTGCTGAAAGAGCTGCGGACTGGTGACGTCGACGTGGTGATCGGCCTATTGCGCCAGCAAAGATCGGAAGGACTGATCCATCGACCCCTCGCGGAGACACCCTATGCCATCGTCGGCCGGCATGGGCATCCGCTGACGGAAAAGAGTCCCGTGACACTGGATGACCTATGCGGCTTCGACTGGGTCATAGGAACGCCCGGCTCGAGCCGCCGCGCCCGCTTCGATAAGCTGTTCGCGGGCCGCCAGCGGCCGCGCGCCCGCATCGAGACCTCGTCCCTCCCCACGATCCGGATGCTACTCTCCCAAAGCGACCGACTCACGCTGCTTACCTCCTACGAGCTGATGTACGAGGAGGACGCGCTCGCGGCCGTCCCATTCGGGCCGATCGAGCCCGTCCCCTGCATCGGCCTGACCATGCGCGAGAACTGGCTGCCTACGCAACTGCAGACGAGCTTCATCGAGCTCGTGCAGAAACGCATCGTCGGCTCGCTGATGCCGATCAGGAATCTGAGGAGAGCGGCGAGCGGGGCGCACCGCGGTCCGCTCAAGCGCATCACCGAGCCGAAGTAGCCGCCGGCACGCGGAGGCGCAGTTCGGGTCGATAGCGCGCATCTCCCCTTCCCTCCCGGGCGCCAACAACCTCAATGCCGCGACCCGCGCTCAAATGGCGCGGCGCATTCATCAGGCATTGACGGTGAAGCACCACGGCGTTCATCGAAAACTAATGGGAGCGCCGTGCATTTCAATGGCCCATCGCCCTGAGTCTGAACTTAAACTCTTCTGCGGCCAACGAGCCGCCTAGAGCAAAGAATGAGTCTGCATGAGGGTGCCCTGAAATGCGATCGAATCGTCCGCTCGCGTCTCCATCTCTGACCGTCGCTGCATGTGCGCTAACCGCCTTCTCGACGGTGAATGCCCAACCGGCAGGAGGCGCCGGAGGTTCCACGGGCCAGGACTCATCCCATCCAACCACCCAAACTCTGTCCGAAGTCGTCGTCACGGGTTCACGCGTCATCACGAGCAGCCGCAATAGCCCAACGCCGGTCACGACCATCAACGTGCAACAGATGGCGGAGGTGACTCCCGGCACAGTCGCTGACCAGCTGAATGATCTGCCGGCGTTCAACGGCTCGCGTGGTCAGTTCACCAATCCGAGCACCGGAAACCAGGGTACCGGTCCTGCCGCGCCGAACGCCGCGGCCAATGTGCTGAACCTTCGCAATATGGGGTACACGCGCACGCTCGTGCTACTCGACGGGCACCGCGTCGCGCCGATAGGGCCAGACGGTACCGTCGACGTAAACACCATTCCGCAACTTCTGCTGAAGCGCGTCGATGTCGTCACTGGTGGCGCTTCCGCCGTCTACGGCTCGGACGCTGTTACAGGGGTCGTCAACTTCATCACCGACACCCATTTCAATGGACTCAAAGCGAACGCCCAGGCCGGAATTTCGAATTACGGTGATGATCCTACCCAGGATGTGGGTATCGCTGGCGGTACGAACCTGTTCGGCGGGAAGGGGCACTTTGAGGCGAGCTACGAATATCGCCATGACCCGGGTATTCCCCACCGGAGCGCCCGGCCCATCGAAGGGCAGCTATGGACCGTTCAAAATCCGTCCCAAGGTACGTACGGACCCTTCGTGCTCGTTCCGGATACGCATAGTACCCTCACCACCTTCGGCGGCCTGATCTCCGGCAACAACCCACTCAACGGCATGGAGTTCTCTAAAAACGGGGTGCTCACCCCCTTTGTCACCGGCATTCCCGAAGAGCCGATCTTCCAGAGTGGCGGAAGCGGCGCCTACAACGACAGCACCCTCAAGGCTTCGCTGATCATGCATCAGCTCTACGGCCAATTCGACTACGATTTCACGGACGCGATCCACGGTTACGCGGCGTTGGATGGCACATACAGCTACGACGCCAGCATCGGCCAGAGCAACACCCTGACCGATCCGAGCGGCGCCACCTCGGTGGTGCTCAGCGCTCAAGATCCGTTCCTGCCGACACAGTACGCGCAACAGTTCGCCGCCGCCGGAGTGTCGACCTTCGACTTCGGCAAAACGTTCAGCGACCTTCCAGCAGAGAATACCGGTACATGGGAGCGTCACTACGAAGTGAATACCGGTCTCGACGTCGACCTTGGACACGGCTACAGGTGGTCCAGCGCGTACACCCACGGCTGGAACATGCAGAACACCCGGCAGAACGCCAATATAAACACGCTGAATCTGGCCGCGGCTCTCGACGCCGCGATCAACCCGGCAAACGGGCAGATCGTCTGTGCCGTCAGCCTCACCCAATACGCCAATCTCTATCCGGGCTGTCAGCCCTTGAATCCATTCGGTCCCACAGCGGAAAGTCAGGCGGCAATCAATTACGTCACCGGCGTCACGGAATTTCGAGCATACACAACCATGGACGACGCGACGACTAGCCTGACCGGCGCACCTGTGCAAACCTGGGCGGGACCGGTCAACATGGCCCTGTCCGGAGAATGGCGCCGCTTGGCGTACCGCCTTGATTCGTCCTCGGCGCCAAACGACGCGGCCAACAAGATCAGCTGCCTCGGACTGCAATACAACTGCAAGGCCACCCAATCCGCCCAGGCCTGGGCAGCCGGCGTCACGGCCACTCGGACACCGGTCGGCGTGAATGTGGGAGAGACGGCGCTCGAATTCGATGCTCCGCTGCTGAAGAGCGTGAGGCTCGTGAAGCGTCTCTCCCTCAATGGCGCCGCGAGATACATGGATTATTCCACGAGCGGCGCGGCCTGGGCCTGGAAGGCTGGACTTGTATGGCAGGTTGACGATCAGCTCACGCTCCGCGCCACCCGCTCGCGCGACATCCGTGCGCCGACTCTGAACGACCTATATCTTCCAACGACGACCAGCTTCCTGACCGCAACCGATGATGTCACCCACCAGATGACTGGCATCGTGCCAAAGCTGACGGGTGGAAATCCGAAGCTACGGCCCGAAGTGGGCTACACGTCGACCGCCGGGTTGGTGTATCGGCCACACTGGCTGCCGAACCTTTCCCTATCGGCCGATGCTTTCTTCATCAATATCACCAACGCCATTGTGAACGTACAGGGCAACAGCCAGTACACCCAAACCGCTTGCGCCGAGAGTCAGGGGACGTCGCCCCTTTGCGAACTGATCGTTCGCCCAATCAGCTGCTGCGACAGCTCGCCGGCCAATACCGCCACTGAGTTCCTGACGGCTCCTGTAAACTTCGCAAGCCAACGAACGGAGGGCGCCGACTTGGAAGGGGATTATGCCGGGTCCCTCTTCCACCGGCCCTTCGGTCTGCGCACGTTCGCCACCTATCAGCCGCACCTCATCTATACGACGCCCTCCGGCACCAGTTTTGACACGGGCGGCGTCGCGTTCAACACCGGCGCCGTGCAGGCGAGCCCGGTGTGGCGCATTACGATCCTCGGACGATTCAGCCCGTTTCATAATTTCGAGGTGGACGTCATGGAACGCTGGCGTAGCAGTTTGGCATGGGGTCCCCGTGAGACGCCGCCGCTCGAGTTCGCCATGCCGCCCATCGCCTCTGTCGCCTACACCAACCTGAATCTTTCCTACCTCTTCGAAAGCAGCTCCAGTCAGACGGAGATTTACGTTAACGTGACCAATCTGTTCAATAAGCAACCCCCGATCGCCATTTACTACAACAACGACACGCCGGGTATTTTTGATTCGTTCGCGGCTGGAGACGACCCGATGGGCGCCTACTACACCCTCGGCGTCCGCTATCGATGGTATTGAGCTCGCGCGATCGCCTTCGGAGAGATATCGAGCCTCGGGACGATCGGTGTTCGTAACGAGGCGAACGCCGGTAGCAAAGCCCGAATTATCCCCCGGGAGTCGGGCCGCGT
>CAWACM010000008.1:0-9594 GCA_963780455.1 uncultured Pseudomonadota bacterium | reverse complement strand
CCAATAAAATCAGTGAGTTACGTCAGAGGGCGTCGAGGGATCGGAGCTTCAGGTACAGGGCGAGGTACAGTTCGCTCGCGTAAGGGGGCCCGGCCCTCCCCCTAAGTCAGCCCTTCCCGAGCCGACCCCGCGGGGACTTCGTGCCTAGCGCCCGTTGGATAAGGTCCCAGCGCTCTCGGTATCGCTTGAGCTTGGGGAACTGCGAGAAGTTCACCTTTCCCCAATTTTCGCTCCGCGGCAGCGCACGGACGACCCTGGCCGGTATGACGAAGTACTCGGGCGGCCGCACCTCGGCCCTTCCGTCCCTCGATCCGCGATTGAGGAGCACGACGACCACGAAGTCGCAGTCGATTCGGTTGATGATGAAGCCCTCTGCGCCTGTGCGCCACCGGCTTTTCACCTGCACGCGCACCGACTTCTTGCGGTCCGCGTTCGTCGCGGTCAGGTCGTAGCCCTTAAAGTTGGTGTAGCTCTTGAACGCCGGGATCCCGGCGATGAGAAGCTGGCCGAGAACGAGAAACTCGGCGCCGGCGGCCTCTAGCTGCGTGTTCTGGCGGGATGCCCGGTCACTATCACTCACGATCGCATGGCCACATTCCAGTCGATCGAGAAGCCGGCAGCTTCGAGTTCGCGGGCGAGCGCCTGCTTCCAGTCGCGTTCGAGCGCATGGTACTCGACGCCCTCGAAGTCCGACGGCAGCTCCAGCTCTCCCTGCTTCAGGGCGCACACCTTGTCGCGCCCGAGCCGTCCGATGAAGTAGCCCAGCTCCAGAAGGACGTTCTGGCGAGCCCGCGGGCGCGCAGCGCCTCCCCGGACCGATCCCTCGTCGTCCGGCGTGAGGATCACTACTGCGAACTGAACGTCCCCATGCTCCTCGACCTTCTCGATGATGGTGCGGCCCCGGCCCGCCCGTTCGTGAAGGATCACCGGCTCGAACCCGATCCGCTCCAAGAACCGCGCGACCGCCTCACGGGGCCCCTCCTCGTGGCCATGCACGATGAAGACCCTGCGGTTGGCGCCTGCTGCTGCCGACGATCGGGTCATCGTGGTCGCGACGGCGTCCGGCAGGCTCTCCTCAAGACCTAGCACCGCTCGCCTCAAGAGGTGCAACGCCTGCTCCTTCCCCTCGGATAGGTATTCCCGAGTCCGCGGGTCACGCGCCGGATCCCCGTCCCCAAAGATCGCCACGATCTCTCCGTTGTCGAGCGACGTCGCGGCACGGTAGCGGTTGAACTGCTCTGAGCCCTCGCCGAATACTGCCGCAAGTGTTTCTGCGATTCCGGTTTGCAGGGCCTTCACCTCCGGCGCCCAACGCCTCGTCACCCTACTGGGGTCGAACTTCTCCAGCTCCTCGATGCGATGATTGATGCGAACGATTCCGGCGCGAATCTGCTCCGGGTTCAACTCCTCTCGCGCGGGGGGCGGGGCTTGCGGCGTGCGACGTGCCAAGAGGCTCCTCCACTGACCGAGGCGACTATTCCGTCGTTACTCTATCACTGCGCGATTGTCGGTGCTCGCTCCAGGCCGAGTCAGACTCCTTTAGGGGCTCAGTCGTTGTGGGCCACACAGTAAATGGCGCTCGACGGGGTATTTGGCGTCGGATTCGGTTCTTGATAAAAACAAGCATCAAACAGCTTCTTCCCCTTTCGGTCATATGCCCGAACGAAAAAGTAATAGCGGGTGTTCGTGGGGTTCTCGCCGGCGTGCACCACAACAGCAGGGACGGTGACAGTGGTCGACACCGACTGGCCAGCAGGAACCTCTAAATAATTTTTGCGAATGTGCTCTGCGAGGAAGCTCAACCACCAGTTCTGTTCGCACTCACCGCGGTAAGTGTCGAAGCATCCGTTGACATTGGAGTATGGCTGCACAACATATGTGAGCGCCATGTACTTCGGCGGACCGCCATTCATCAGAGCCACGGTCACTGCAGGAGCCGCTCCTGTGAGCAAAGGCTTGGGTTGCAACGAGATTATTCGTATTCCGACGCGCGCACCGGGCGGCGGTCTCGGTAATTTACTGATGATTGCACTGACTATTTGTGCGACGGATTTTTGGCTCGACACGTTGGCGGCGGATGCGATTTTGGACAACGCGCCAGATACGTCAGTGTCGTGAGCGGAGAGGCTGTTGAGACTGCCTTTGACGGAAGTGAGTTCGTCGGTTACCTTCTGAGCGGTCTGCTCCGCCAGTCGCTGAGCCAAATCGCTCTGCTGGTCTTGACTCGCCTGCTGCCAGGCAGAGGTCAATGGAAGGGCAACACCTACAACTGTCAGACAGATCACGAGTGGCCTTCCCCATTTTGGCAACGATTCCTTGATCGCATAGATACCCACTACACCGATCACCGTGTTGAAGAGCGCTGTAATGAATGCCAAACCAACTCCACAGCCGACAAGAAAATGCCGAATGGGGAGGGGTTCGATTGGTGGTGGCATGCTCCCTGATCCCTACGTGCTGGCTTGTCCAGCCATGTGATTATGCTCAGCGTGTGGGGCTAGTACGGCGGCGACCGCGGACTCCGCACTGGCAGCCCTTCGGCTTCGAGAATGCGCTCCCACTCGCGCACGCACTCCGTGGCAAGTTGTCGCGCCCCACGGTGCTCGCCCGCCACTTCAATGATGCATTCGAGAATGGATAGCGGTCCCGATGGCCCGAGGCTCAGGTGCGAGTATGAGGCGCCCGCGCGCGGCTCGTGCAGCTCCAGGTGCTTTGTCCCGTTGGCCATGTCGTTGGCGATGGCGAGGACAGGCGAATCCTCGACAGCCGCCTTGATCCGGGCTTTCACATCGTCGTCGAGCAGCGGGTCGTGCCTAATCCAGTCCTTCAGATGCCAGCAGTTTTGAAAAAACGACCAGACGTCATCCTGATAGTCAACGACGTAGCGCTGATTGGGCTCGCCTCCCACGGAATACACTCGACCCAGGTACCGCAGCACCCGGTCCAACTGGTCCCGGTAACCCATCGCGCCGGTGCGGATGCCGATTCCCGTGCTCATCCCAACCCCTCATTCCCCGCTTTACGGCGCCGCCCGGCCCCACGAGTTCCACTTACGACCGGGCGGCTCGGCCCAGGGTTGCGAACGGGGTGGTAGCCAGGGGCCTACGGATAAGACTACAGCGGCGCGCTGGCGGCGGGTAGAGGCGGATTGGCAGCCTGTGTGTTGGCCGGCTTCTTAGCCGTCTTTTTGGCGGGAGCGGGCGGGCATGACCAGCGCACGGTGCTTCCCTGAATTAGAACATTTGAAAAGCCGCTACCGCTGTATAGGGCCGGAGCATGGCAGCCTGCTGATTGGCTGGACGTGCCAATGGCGACATTCCCGGTCGCACCGAACCCCCGAGAATGGTCCACATTCGCCATCGGGCGACGGGGTCCAATGTCGAGATTTTCCCTTATCTCGAAGTTCGAAGAGTCGTGGATGTTAAACATCGCCGGGGGGTCTTGAGCGGGCGGCTTTACGGCTTTGCCGTGTGGCTGGGGTGCCTGCTGGACACCGTAGTTATTAGTAACATTGCCGTTTACGGAGCCAATCACAGTCCCGTTAGACTGCTGAATGCGCTGCACAACGTGCGGGCCCGAATCTGTTTTTGGCGCCGCTTTCGGATGGGCGTCGCCCGTGCTTTGAGCAGCGCTTTCTTGCTGCGACGTCGTCGTGGCGGCGCTAGCGGGGGATGCTGGAGGTGAATTTTGAGCCATGGCGGTCCCGGTACCGCCAAAAAGGCTATACGCCGCAAAGCCAAGAGCGCCCCCGCCGATCATGCCCCACAACGTCCATCTTATTGCCATAGGTATTGGCATCCCCCGGACAATCATTGAAAGTCCGATAGCTAGCATAATCCCACTGATCCAAAGGCGCGATGTCATGGCCAGCACCACGCCGATAACGATACTGATGCCCCCGATCCACCACTCAGGTTCCATATGCCCCCCTTTGATCGGGATGATATGGCCGCATAGCTGCCTATGACAAAACCGCGGACGGGGCGGCAGCCAGGGGCCTATGCGGAAGTTTAGCGCCTTGTGCTCCCGCCGCCCAAGCCCTCAACAATTCTCGTGAGCTTCCCGGCCAGCTCGTCGTACGTTTTCGCCGCTCCCTCGAAGATCGTCCGGCAGGACTCGAACTGCGGGTCTGCCGCCTGCCGCCTGCCGCTCCGCCCGCCGGGCCTCGGCCCGCAGCGCACTCGCGGCGTAGATGAGTTCCTGGGCGCTGAGCTGGGTACGCGGGTCGGGCATGCGGCGGACTCTACCGCCGCCGGGGAGGCCACCAGCAAGCGCCGCCGTCGGCCGCTGGATGAACCACATCGTTTCTGGCAGGTGTTGCGAGTATGCTCGTGTCCGATAAAGAACAACGGGCCAGGCAGTGCCCGCGGGAGATGGGATATGCGCGCCAAATGTCGTTCTTTGCTTCTTGCTCTCGCTTTCGTTTGCACCCCGGCCATACTGCTGATGCCGCTATGCGCCCACGCCGGGCCGTTCTATGCGGTTACGGTGATTCCGGATGCGTACCCGGTAGTGACGGACATCAACAGCTCTGGAGAGGTAGTAGGGTACGGAGGGTACGGAGAAAGCGGCGGATTTATTTATAGCAACGGCAACTTCACGAGTCTGGGAGGTCTGACTCCCTCCGGTATCAATAATGTCGGCCAAGTGACTGGCCAGGTCGGCGGCCAAGCCGCTATATACAGCAATGGAAGCATTCAGGACCTTGGCTTCCTTCATGGTCCGTACAGCGAAGGGTATGGTCCGTACAGCGGAGGCTTGGGTATCAACGACTCTGGGCAAGTGACCGGTTATTCTTGGGCTTACACTCAGTACCCCGGGCAACCTCCTGTCCACGCCTTTCTGTATAGCAACGGCTCCATGATGGACCTAGGTACACTGGGTTCCCCGCAAGCAGGATCGGGTGTCCCCTTCAGCATTGGTAATGCCATCAACAATCTCGGACAGGTGACGGGCCTGACTCAGACCAAAACTGACTGGGATCCAACCGCCTTTCTATACAGCAACGGCGTCATGCAAGATATTGGCACGCTCGGTGGAACGTATAGCGAGGGCACCGCAATAAACGACGAGGGACAAGTGGTTGGCTCCTCCGGAGGCAAGGGTAATGGTCAGGACCTGGCCTTTCTCTACAGCAACGGCAGCATGCATGATCTGGGTACGCTCGGCGGAGGGCTTTTCAGCAGTGCTTCTGGCATCAACGACAGCGGAGAGGTGGTGGGCGTGTCGGATACCGGCGCCAACAACGGTTTCGCTGGCACCGATGCTTTCGTATACATTGATGGTTCGATGTACAACCTTAATGGTCTCATTGGAAATGCGGATTCTGCCGTATGGCTCACATCCGCAATTGCCATTAACGATCAGGGACAAATCGTCGCCTACGGCATCGATAAAGGGAACCACGCGCGCTACGCGTACGTATTGACACCGACAAATACGCCACCGACTTGTGGAACGCTTTGCGAAGTCTCCGAACCCGGCACACTTGCACTGTTTGGTCTGGGCCTCATAGGCTTGGGTCTAACGTTGGCGCCGACGCGCTTCATTCGGACCCTTAATGCGTCGCCATCGCACTCATGATCGACCGGCCCAAAATGCTCGGTTGCGGGCGTTGATGCTGGCGATGCTGGCGTCGGCGCAGGGGTGTAGCATGTCGGCCGTCAGACTCGCCGGCTCGCCCCGGTGCCAAAACGCTTTCGCGCCCCGATTGAGTGCCGCGATCTGCGCGCGCGGGGTCGCCGCGTGGGCGGCGGCGTGCATGGCATCCCTGAATGCTGTGCTCTGAGCGGGGGCGACATCCCCCGTCCGCCAATTCATGCGGCCGGAGGAATCCAACTGCGGGGTGACAGAGCGCTTATTCCAGAAGTCGGCGTTGCGTTGGTTGATAGAGCTAAGCGCCAAGGTATCGCGGGTGCGGCGGGCGGAGGCGTCGGCGATCCTGCGGCCCTCGCTGAGGGCGCCGTGCTCCTCCTCGCCTTCGTCCGAGGCGCGGCGAGCGGCATCCCGCACCCGGCGAACGCCGTCGGCAACGGCTTGGGGGTCGCCCGTGCCCATCTGCCGTCGCAGATGTTGCAGTTGCCCAAACACTTCCGTGACGTCCAGCGCACCCGGCCGCTCGTCGCGGGAGGCGAGGATGCGGTCGCTGAGCGATCCCAGCCACTGCCGACCTAAGTCGAGCACCGGGCCGATTTCCTCCGCGTGGAGAACGTTGCCGAGGGTGAGGCCGTTTCCCAGGGGGGGCAGTTGATCGAGATAGGCGTCCAGCAGGGGCTTCAGGTCGCCCTGCCAGGTCATCGGCATGAGCATCAGTTTTGGGATAGGTTCGGCATTGAGAACTTCATCTCGCGTGCCGAAGAAGTGCCGGTAAGTGCTGGCGTCGCAGGTTAGGGCGACGTTGCGGAGGATGCGCTTTTTCATAGGATTCTCAAAGGTTGGAAGTTGGAGCGAGAAGGGGCGCCCGCCACTGTTTTCATGGCGGGCTGTCGGTGCCGAGGGTGAAAGGGACCTCGCGCCGACCGTCGTGGTTTTTGAACGTCACTTGCACGACTTGACGCGCCGCGCGACGCAGACGCGGCCCGGGCAGCTGCCCCGCTGATGTGCCGAGGAGCATCTGCACACACCGCTGCCCGTCGATGATGGCAACTTCATGCAGCAACACTCGTCGAGGTTGGGTCGTCGGAGCCGCTCAGCAATTGCTCGATGCGGGCGCGCCAGTGCGCCGAGGCGTCCACAGGGGTTGGGCGCATGCGGACCTCGCCCACGGGGCGGGCGAAGTCGCCGCGGTCGGGAATGAGGTTAATCGGAGTATTCAGATCGTCACGCAACGCAACATGGACACCGACCGACAGGTGCGGGGCGATGTCAGGCAGCTCGCGGCAGGCGTTGAGCAGCGCTTCCAGCTCCTCGACCCGGGCGCGGGCCTGATCCAACTCGGCCGCCATCCGCGCGGCTTCCTCCCCGAGCCTCTCCAGCACGGCGCTCCGCAATGCCTCCTCGGCATCGGCGAGTGCTGCCGAGGATGCGCGCGCGGCGGATTCCAGGCTGGCGAGCATCTGCACCGCCGCCGCGTGGGTGCGCTGCGCGGTGATCTCGGCGGCGACGTGCTTGTCGGTTGGCACCAGGGCAGGCAGCGGGCCGGCGGCGCCCTCGCGGGTCTGCTTTTCCAGGCGCTTGGCGTGCCGAGTGATGGCGGCCGCATCGTCTGCGGTGAGCCGGGCGAGTTCGGCTTTCGATGTGGCGAGGCGGTCGCGGCCACGGGCGAGTGCCGCAGAATCTTGCGTCTGCCGGGCGCGGGCGGAGACGGCGGCTTCGCGCGCGGTGGAGAGTGAAGTGGGCTTCATGTGTCTGTGCTCCTCAAGTTGGTTGGTTGATGGGATGAATGGCGCCACTGCTCTAAATGGCGCCGACGGAAGAAACTTGTGCGGTGACGGAAAGCGATGTCGTGCCGTCTCCTCCCTGGACGACCGGCTGAAAGTACCTTGTGGGCGGTCCGCTCGTGCCGTCGGTGACGGCCACGATCAGCGAGTCGTTGGGTACGACGGGAACTGAAGGCACCGTCACGCCGGTCACACCATTGATCGTTGCGGTTGCGCTGGGCCCCGCCTTCGGTGGGCCGGCCTTCAGGGCGGCGTTGGATGCGGCCCCAAGGGCCGGCACGCTCGCGCTCGCGAGGATTCCCAACGTGCTCCAGTTGAGGCCGTCGGCGCTGCCTTGGATGGCGACGGCGCCGCCAGCGCCAAAGGTCCCACTGGCGCTGAAGCGTGCCTGCATGACGCCACCGGGCGGTTGGATGGGCGCGCCGGTTGTGTTCTCGGCCAATGCGGACCAGCCCGCTGTCAGGATGTCGGCGACGGACGTCGCGGCGAGGAGGCCGGCTACCGCTGCGGCGCCGATGGTTGGCGTGATTGTCGTGTTGCTCATGGGATCACCTGATTGGAAGAGGGTTTGGCGGGTGGCGGGGGAGCGTTTTGGTTGCGGCGACGCATTGCCGCCTCGCGGTCTCGCAGTTGCCGGATGACCTTCCGTGCCCAGCGACGGCCGTGGCGGCTCACGTGGCTCCCTCCCGAGCCCTTCCGAGCCCTCTCGGCAGGGCAAATCTGCACCCGGACTGCACCTCGAGAGCGCCTGACCCAATTGAGGTCGCGCGTAACGCGCTGAACGGCAAGGGGAAGGTGGGCGCCGACCTATAGCCAGGCAATCAAGGAGAGGCTCAATGTCGGTAGCGCGACGGAGCTTTTGCGAGAGGCCGTGCGCTGGCACGACACGAAACTGACTCGATGAGACGCGTCGCTTAATCACCGGCATCTCCGTCCGGATTTTCCTCACTCCCTCCTCACGCCGAGCCGACTAGGATCGCCTCCATGTTGGCAAAGATTGGGAGAAAGGGGCCCCATGCAGAACCCGTTGTTGCAGCGATTCCACATCGCGGCGCTGGTCACCGTCGCGGGCGCCGTGCCGGCCGGGGCGTTGGCGGCCGATTCCCCGGCCACGACGCTCGCGCAGATCCTGGCCAATTCCGGGATCACGGAGTCCGGCTATGTGGCAGCCTCCTATTACGATTCCTCGGGCTATAACACTTATCATCAATTCGACACCTCGCACGACACGTTCCAGCTCGATGAGGCGGGATTGCAGCTCGCCTATCAGCCGAAGTCCGGCTTCGGCGCCGTGGTCGATGTCATTGCCGGCGAGGATGCGAAGATCGTCGATGCCGCCGAGAGCGCAGGCGCCAGCGCGAACTCGTTCGACATCCTGCAGGGATATGTCCAGTACGCCGCCGGCAACCTGACCGTGCAGGCCGGCAAGTTCACCACCCTGGCGGGCGCGGAGGTCATTGCGCCGACCGGCAACACGAACTTCTCGCGCTCGCTCCTCTTCTTCGCGGAGCCGATGACTCACACCGGCGTGCGCGCGACCTATGCGGTCACGAGCACCTTGAGCGTGATCGCAGGGGTCAACAACGGCTGGAACTACACCAAGATCGACTATGGCTCGAAGACGGGTGAGCTGGGCCTCGCCTACAATCCCAACAAGTACTTCTCCCTCACGGCGCAGATGTACGCCGGCAAGGACCCGGTGTATGGAGCGGAACGGACTTTCTTCGACACCGTCGCGACGCTCAACGCGACATCGGCCCTGTCATTCGTGGTGAGCTACGATTGGGGCAAGCAGGAGATCAGCACCGCAACGCCGGACACGCTCACGGGCGGCGATTGGGACGGCGTAGCCGCGTACGCGAACTATCAGATCAACAGCCAGTGGCGCATGTCGCTGCGCGGCGAGTATCTCGACGACAAGGACGGCACCACCGTCGTGACCGGCGCCCCGCAGGACCTCAAGGAAGCGACCCTGACCTTCGGCTACGACCCGGTGGCGAGCTTCGAGCTGCGTCTCGAGGGCCGCTACGACACCTCCAGCGAGCCAACGTTCGTCAAAGCCGTGACGCCGGTAGTGCAGTACGGCAGCAACCAGAGCGAGGTCGCGCTGCAGGGCGTATACAAGTTCTGATATGGCCTGACTTGTCAAGGGGGGCACGGAGAGACAGAGCCCTTCACTCGGTCCCAATTACTACCGCCCGTCGCTGCCGCTCGC
>CAWACM010000007.1:0-33292 GCA_963780455.1 uncultured Pseudomonadota bacterium | reverse complement strand
TGTATGTCGTTTGCCTTCGTATTCCCCGGCCAGGGCTCGCAGTCGGTCGGCATGCTCGCCGCGCTGGCGGCGGCGGAGCCCGTCGGTGTCGCGAGCACCTTCGAGGAGGCTCGCGCGCGTCCTCGGCTACGACCTGTGGGCGCTGGTGAGCGCGGGGCCCGAGGAGCGGCGCTGAACGCGACCGAGCGCACGCAGCCGGCGATGCTGGCCGCCGGGGTGGCCACCTGGCGCGCGTGGCGCGAGCGCGGCGGGGCGCAACCGGCAGTGGTCGTCCGGCCACAGCCTCGGGGAGTTCACCGCGCTGGTGTGCGCCGGCTCGCTCGACTTCCGCCGCGGCGGTGGAGCTGGTGCGCTTTCGCGGCGCGGCGATGCAGGAGGCGGTGCCCGCAGGCACGCGGCGCCATGGCGGCGATCCTCGGGCTCGACGACGCCGCGGTGCTCGAGGCCGTGCCGCGAGGCCGCGCAGCGGCGGCGTGGTCGAGCCGGCCAACTTCAACTCCCCCGGCCAGGTGGTGATCGCCGGGGACACGGCCGCGGTGCAGCGGGCGCATCGAGGCGGCGCAAGCGCCCGCGGCGCGAAGCGCGCCGTGACGCTGCCGGTGAGCGTACCGGCGCACACGAGCCTGATGCGCGAGGCCGGCGAGCGGCTGCGCGAGCCGGCTGCCAGAGATCGAATTGCGTGCGCCGCGGCATCGCGCTACGTGAGCGCGGTGGATGCCAGCGCGCACGAGGATCCCGCAGGAGATCCGCGCACTGCTGGTGCGTCAGCTGTCGAGTCCCGGTGCGCTGGACGGACACGCTGAGGCGCTGTGCAGCGCGGCTGGCACAGGTCATCGAGTGCGGTCCGGGCAAGGTGCTCACCGGGCTCAACCGCCGCATCGAGCGACGCGCGGGCTGGAGTTCCTCGCGCTCGAGGATCCGGCAGTCGCTGAGCCGCGCTGCGGCGCTCCGGCCGCGACCGAGGGGACATACGCACATGCTGCAAGAATCAACTGGCACTGGTCACCGGCGCCTCGCGCGGGATCGGCCGCGCGATCGCGCTGGCCTTGGCAGCGCGGGCGCACGGGTGATCGGCACGTCCACACCGCCGAAGGCGCGGCGACGCTCACCGAGCAGCTCTGCGTCGCACGGATACAACGGCCGCGGCGCCGTGCTGGATGTCGGCGCAGCCGCCTCCATCGACGCGCTGCTGGCGCAGCTCGAGGCGGCGGGGGAGCTGCCCACCATTCTGGTCAACAACGCCGCCATCACGCGCGACACGCTGCTGCTGCGCATGAAGCCCGAGGACTGGGACGGGTGATCGCCACCAACCTCACCCGGTGTTCCGTCTCTCCAAGGCCTGCCTGCGGCGCATGATGAAGGAGCGCCGCGGCCGGATCGTCAATCTGACCTCCGTCGTCGGGCGTGACCGGCAACCCCGGGCAGGCCAACTACGCGGCGGCCAAAGCGGGCCTGCTCGGCTTCACCAAGTCGCTCGCGCGCGAGGTCGCCTCGCGCGGCATCACCGTGAACGCGGTCGCGCCGGGTTCATCGACACCGACATGACGCGCGCCCTGAGCGAGGAGCAGCGCGCCGCACTGCTGCACGCAGATCCCCGCCGGCCGGCTCGGCGCGGCCGAGGACGTTGCGGCCGCGGTGCTCTTCCTGGTCTCGCCGCAGGCCGCGCTACATCACGGGCGAGACCCTGCACGTCAACGGCGGCATGTACATGCCGTGACGTTTTGCGGCGCCGACGCGTGCCCGGCAGGGCGGATCGCGGCGGCCCGGCCCGAAACTGTTGGACCGGCGCCACAGCGGGGCGCGGGCGGGGCCATCCACGGGGCGCTTTCGGCGCCGCCCCGGGACTGATTCCCCAGTAAAAACAATCACTCGCGCCATTGCACGGCGAGTGGCAGCCCCGGGGGGTGTTCCCCTACAATACCGCGCCCGCGCCGCCGGCCCCGGCGAGGCGGCATGGGCGCGTAGTTCGCAACCAATTTCTAAGACTACATAAGGACCATCCGCTAATGAGCACAGTTGAGCAGCAGGTCAAAGCCATCGTGGCCGAGCAGCTGGGCGTCAAACAGGAGCAGGTCACCAACGATGCGTCGTTCGTGGACGATCTGGGAGCCGACTCGCTCGACACGGTCGAGCTGGTGATGGCTCTCGAGGAGGAGTTCGAGATCGAGATCCCGGACGAAGATGCCGAGAAGATCACCACGGTCCACCAGGCCATCGAGTACATCAACGAGCGCCGCAACAAGGCCTGACGATCTGATCTCTCGCTTCGGGCGCCGCGCAGGTCGAGGCACTGCGCGCAGGACGCACGGGGTTCGGCTCTGCGAACCCCGGCCGTGACAGCGGCGGCAAGTGCGCCGCAAGATTCCCCCAGGAACCTCATTTAGAGACAGGTAGCGTGTGAGCAAGCGTCGTGTCGTCGTAACGGGCATGGGACTGATCTCGCCCGTGGGCAGCACGGTCGAGTCGGCGTGGCAGGCCATTCTCGCGCGGCAAGAGCGGCATCGGACCGATCACGCGGTTCGATGTCTCCAGCTTCCCGGTGCGTTTCGGCGGCCCGGTGCAGGGCTTCGAGCCGAGCCGCTACTTCAATACCAAGGAGCTGCGGCGCATGGACGAGTTCATGCACTACGGCGTCGCCGCCGGCATCGCAGGCCGTCCAGGATTCCGGCATCGATTTCTCCAAGACCGACGCGACGCGCTGCGGCGCGGTCTGCGGTGCCGGCATCGGCGGCCTCGGCACGATCGAGGCCGAATATCAGCGAGTACGTGAAGACGGGCAACCCGCGCAAGATCTCGCCGTTCTTCGTTCCGGCCACGATCATCAACATGATCGCCGGGCACCTTTCCATCAAGTACGGTCTCAGGGGACCCAACCTCGGCGTCGTGACCGCCTGCACCACCTCGACGCACGCGATCGGTATCGCGATGCGCACCATCCAGTACGGCGACGCCGATGTGTTGATTGCCGGCGGCGGCGAGATGGCGACCACGGTATGCGGCCTCGCGAGCTTCGCCCAGGCGAAGGCGCTGTCGACCCGCAATGAAGCGCCGGCCGAGGCCAGCCGCCCTTGGGACCGCGACCGCGACGGTTTCGTGTTGAGCGATGGCGGCGGCGCGCTGATTCTGGAAGAGCTCGAGCACGCGCGCGGGCGCGGCGCGCGCATCTACGCGGAGCTCGTCGGCTTCGGCATGAGTGGCGATGCCTACCACATCACGCTACCTCCTGAAGACGGCGAAGGTGCCCGTGCGGCCATGGCGAATGCGATGAAGGATGCCGCGCTGAATCCGGATGATGTGCAGTACGTCAACGCGCACGCGACTTCGACGGCCGCCGGCGACAAGGCAGAGACGATCGCAATGAAGCGCGCCTTCGGCGATCACTCGCGCCGACTCGCCGTGAGCTCGACCAAGTCCATGACGGGGCACCTGCTGGGCGCCGCCGGCGTGGTGGAGGCGATCTTCTCCATCCTCGCGATTCGCGATCAGGTCGCGCCACCCACCATCAACTATCAGACCCCGGACCCCGATTGCGATCTCGACTACGTGCCGAACACGGCGCGGCCGATGAAGATCGATGTCGTCCTGTCGAATTCCTTCGGCTTCGGCGGCACCAACGGCTCCGTGGTCTTCAAGAAATTTACCAACTGAGTCCCAAGCGGGCGGGACGCTCGTGCCGCATGCCTTGATCCACCGCGAGCTCGATGTCCCGTCCAGCGTCCTGAGACAGCTCGCCGCGGCGCATCCGGAGCGCTACCCCGTGCTGCTCGATAGCGCGGCCGACGGGCCGCTCAGCCGCACGACCGTGCTCGTGGGACCGCCGACCGGGGCAATCTGGCTCGATGGGCACGGGCGTATCCAGGCGGAGGGCGCAGTCCCACGAGGCGTCGGGGTGCCGGGAGAGGGATTCCTGCACGCCCTCGAGCGGTGGGCTGCGACTGAGAAAATCGCCGCCAGCGATCCAACCGATCTGCCGTTCCGCGGCGGCTGGGCGGTCTTCCTCGGCTACGAGCTGGCGGCGGAGATCGAGCCGCGGCTCACGCTGCCGCGCCCTTCCGCGGCGCACGCCTGGCAGGCCTTCGCGCTGCGCGTTCCGTGTGCGCTCACTCACGACATAGTCTCGGGGAAAGTGCTGGCGATCGCGGAGCAGGGTGCCGAGCGCGCGCTCGACGCCATGGAGAGCGACGCCCGGGAGTTGGCGCACGCCGGCTCCGGCCCCACCGGCACGCCCGCGCCGCTTGCGGTCGCCCGCGTCATGGAGGAGGCGCCGGCCGCGTACCTCGAGCGGGTGAGGCGCGGCAAGGAGTACATCCGGGCAGGCGATATCTATCAGACCAACCTGTCGCGGCCCTGGCGGGTCGAGCTGCGCGGCCCGGCGGATGTCGGCCGGCTCTACGAGCGCCTGCGCGCCGTCAATCCGGCGCCGTTCGCGGCGCTCGCGCAATGGCGCGGCGGCGCGCTGCTCAGCTCCTCCCCGGAGCGGCTGGCGTGCATCGCCGGCCGGCGCATCGAGACCCGCCCCATCGCGGGCACCCGACCCCGCAGCCGGCGGCCGGGCGAGGATGCGCGCGAGACCGCAGCCCTGGTGGCGCACCCCAAGGAGCGCGCCGAGCACATCATGCTCATCGACCTCGAGCGCAACGACCTCGGACGAGTCTGCGAGGCCGGAACGGTGCGTGTCGAGGAATTGATGTCCATCGAGTCCTACGCCCACGTGCACCACATAGTGTCCAGCGTGACGGGCACGCTGCGCCGGGAAGTAACGGCGATCGAGGCTTTGCGCGCCGTGTTCCCTGGCGGCACGATCACCGGCTGCCCGAAGTTCCGCTGCATGCAGATCATTGCGGAGCTGGAGGGCGAGGGCCGCGGCGCCTACACCGGCTCGCTCGGGCTTCTCGGGCGCGACGGCAGCATGGATTTCAACATCCTGATCCGCACCATGACTCTCGCGGGCGGGGTCATCGAGTTTCGCGCCGGCGCCGGCATCGTCGCCGACTCCGATCCGGAGCATGAGCTGGAGGAGTGTCGGGCCAAGGCGCGGGGGCTCCTCGCGGCTTTCGGCAACCTGCCGCGCGCCGGAGCCGCGGCGTGAGCGATGCCACACTGTCGGTCCTGGTCAACGGCGACGCCGCCGGCGGCCTGTCGCCGACCGACCGCGGCCTGCACTTCGGCGACGGCGTCTTCGAAACGATAGCCTGCCTCCATGGCCGGCCCCGCTTTTTCTCGTTGCACCTCGAGCGGCTGGCGCACGGCTGTCGCACTCTCGGTTTCTCACCGCCCGCGGCGCAGTCGCTGCGCGAGGAGATCGAACGTCTCGCCGGCGGGGTGGAGCGCGCGATCGTCAAGCTCATCGTCACCCGGGGTCCGGCGACTGTGCGCGGCTATGCAGTCAGCGGCCGCGAGCAGGCAACACGCGTGGCGATTCGTTATCCTTGGCCGGTGGAAGATCCCGCCTTGCAGCAGCAGGGGGTGAGCGTGCGCGTGGCGGCAATGCGCCGCGGCGAGAATCCCGCGCTGGCCGGCCTCAAGCACTGCAACCGCCTGGAGGAAATCCTCGCGCGCAGCGAGCCCGGAGCCGCCGCGGCCGGCGAGGCCCTGATGCTCAGCCGCTCCGGAAAGCTCGTATCCGGCACCATGACCAACGTGTTCCTGATTGACGGCCCAGCGCAATCGCCGCGCCTGCGCACGCCCGCCATCGACCTGTGTGGAGTGGCGGGTGTCATGCGGCGCGTCGTGCTGCGGGAAGCGACCCGCGCCGGCATCGCGGCATCGGAATGCGCCCTGTGGCCCGCTGATCTCGCGGCTGCCGCCGAGGTTTTCCTCACCAACGCCCGGGTGGGCATCTGGCCGGTGGGCCGGCTCGCGGATCGGACTCTGATTCCGGGTCCGGTGACACGGCGCCTGCAGAGTCTGCTGCAGCCCTTGCTGGAGGAGCCGGCCGATGGCTGAGGCGCCGGGACATCATGGCCGAGGCATCGTCATCGTGTTGTTGGGGCTCATCATCCTCGGTGCGGCCGTGGGCTACACGCTGCTGGGTGAGAACTTTCATGCTCCAGGCCCGGCGACGGCGGCCGTCGAACTGAAGGTGGCCGCGGGAGCGAGCACCCGCGCGGTGCTGGCGCGCCTGGCGGCCCTCGGCGCCGTCGCTCATCCCCGGGAGGTGGAGCTCTATCTGCGGTTGCATCACCGCATTCCGCGCATCGAGATCGGCACCTACGAAGTGCCCGCGCGGGCGAGCCCCGCCGACATCATCCTCATGTTCGATCAGGGCAGGGTGGTGTTGGATCAGATGACCGTGGTCGAAGGGGCGACTTTCGCCGACTTCCGCCGGGAGCTCGATGCGCAGCCGGATGTGGCGCATACCCTGCGCGGCAAGAGCGACACGCAAGTCATGAGCGCGCTCGGCCATGCCGGCGAGAGCCCCGAGGGCCGCTTCTTCCCCGACACTTATCGGTTCGCGCCGGGCACCAGCGACCTCACCATCCTCGCGATGGCCTACGAGCGCATGGCCGCCATGCTGGCGAAGGTCTGGGAGCAGAGGAGCCCGGATCTGCCCTTCGATACTCCCTACCAGGCGCTCATCCTCGCCTCGATCGTGGAGAAGGAGACGGGCGTTGCCGATGAGCGCGCGCGGGTCGCGGGCGTCTTCGTCAACCGCCTGCGCCACGGCATGCGCCTGCAGTCGGACCCGACCGTGATCTACGGACTCGGCAACCAGTACGACGGGACGATCCACACGCGGGACCTCGCGACGGATACGCCATATAACTCCTACACACGCGCGGGCTTGCCGCCGACGCCTATCTCGCTCCCGGGCCTGGAGTCGCTGCTTGCGGTGGTGCAGCCTGAGCAGACGGATGAGCTGTACTTCGTGGCGACCGGGGAAGGCGGTCACCACTTCTCGAAGACCCTTGCGGAGCACGACGCGGAGCTGCGGGTCTATCTGGCGCGCCTGCGGGAAGAAGAGCAGGGGGCGGCACGCCGGCAGGCGGCGGGCAATCGATGAGCAGGGGCCTGTTCATCACCCTGGAGGGCATCGAAGGTGCCGGCAAGTCCACGGTCGCGCGTGCGATCTGCGAGTGGCTGGGCGGGCGCGGGATGCGCGCCATCCTCACCCGCGAGCCCGGCGGGACACTGCTCGCCGAGCGGGTACGGCAGATAGTGCTCGAGCGCGGGGAAGAGCGCCTGACGGCTGCGACGGAGACGCTCCTCATGTTCGCCGCACGAGGCATTCACGTCGAGAATCTCATCCGCCCCGCGCTCGAACGCGGCGACTGCGTCGTATGCGACCGTTTCACGGATGCGAGCCGCGCCTATCAGGGAGCCGCACGGGGGGTCGATCCGGCGTGGATCGAGTCGCTGGCGAGCCAGGTCCAGGGCGGCCTGCAGCCGGACTGCACGCTGCTGCTCGACCTGCCAGTGGCGATGGGCCTCGAGCGTGCACGCAGCCGCCATGGCGGCGCCGCGGACCGATTCGAGGCCGAGGCCGCAGGCTTTCTTCGAGCGGGTGCGCGCGGGGTATCTCGACCTGGCGCAGCGGGAGCCGGCGCGCATTCAGGTGATCGATGCCGCCGTTGCGCCGGCGGCGGTCGAGCGGCAGGTCGTGGCGGTGCTGGAGCGGCTGCCGCTGCCCGCAATCCGGGGTGGGGCAGCATGACCCCCGGCTGGCTCAGCCCTGAGACCGCGCGCCTGCGCGGGGCATACACGGCCGGGAGGCTGCCGCACGCTCTGCTCATCCACGAGGCGCCGGGCGCCGGGGGTGAATGGCTCGCGGGCTGGGCCGCACGCATGGTCCTTTGCACAACTCCGGGAGAAGCTCCGTGCGGGCGCTGCGCCGCCTGCCAGCGTGCGACGCAGGGACAGCATCCGGACCTCATCACGGTCCGCCCGCTGGAGGAGTCGACTCAGATCCGCATCGAGCAGGTCCGGGAGCTCGCCTCGGAGCTCACCCTCACGGCTCACCAGGGTGGCTACAAGGTCGGCATCCTGTCCCCCGCCGACACCCTGAATCGCTTCGCTGCCAATGCGCTGCTGAAGACGCTCGAGGAGCCGCCTCAGGGCACGCTGCTCATTCTCGTCGCCACCCAGCCGTCACGCCTGCCGGCGACGATCCTGAGCCGCTGCCAGCGGGTCCGGGTGCGCGTGCCGGAACGAGCCGAAGCCGTCGCCTGGCTCGAGGCGACGCGCGGACCGGGCGATTGGGAGCGGGTCTTGGCCGTCCTCGGGACGGCCCCTCTGGCCGCGGCTGAGGCCGATCCGGCCGCGGTCGCCGAGGTCGCCTCGGAGGTGCGCCGCGGGCCTCGAGGAGGCCCTCGGCGGCGGGGGCGACCCTGTGGCCACGGCGGAGCGCTGGGCGCGATCGGAGCTATCGTTGCGCCTCAAATGCGTTGAGAATTGGCTCACGGAACGGATCCGCGCCGGCTTCGGCAGCGGGGACCTCTTTACAGAAGTGCGGGCTGGCGCGCACCTCCGTGGGCACGCTGAGAGCTTAGACTTGCGCCAGCTTTTCGGGCTCCTGGACGCCGTCCAGGAGCTCAAGTCATCGTTCGAGGCGCCAATCAACCGGGGACTGGCGCTCGAGAGCCTGTTGCGCAGCCTCTCGGCACGCCCCGCTTAACCAGAGCCTGAGGAAGAGACTTGAGAGCAGGTGGGAACAAGCCGGGCCTGTTGACGCTCACGATCAAGGACAAGAGCGCGCTGTACCTCGCCTACATGCCGTTCGTGAAGAACGGCGGCCTCTTCATCCCGACCAACAGCAACTACCGCCTGGGGGACGAGGTGTTCATGCTGCTCAATCTCATGGGCGAGGACGAGAAGCTGCCGGTCGCGGGGCGCGTGATCTGGGTGACCCCGAAGGGCGCGCAGGGCAAGCGCACCGCGGGCATCGGCGTGCAGTTCAGCGAGCAGGACCGCGGGCAGACGCAGAAGAAGATCGAGACCTATCTCGCCGGCGCGCTCGCCGGCGACAAGGCCACGCACACGATGTGACCTGCTTCGTGCGACGTTCGAAAGCAAATAAGTAAGCGGCCCAGGGCCGCTCCCTGGGCCGCGGGATCAAAAAAGTCAAATGGCTGGCCGCGCAAATCGCCGGGAGCGATTTGCGCCAATCAACTAGGCCGACCGGCGGAGCGCGATGCCGCTGTGCGTCAGGCCGCCCGTCAGCACGTACGCATCGAAGCCGCGCTCCACCAGGATGTAGGCGGCCGCGGAGCTGCGCCGGCCGGTGTCGCAGTAGACGACGTACGGCACGTTGCGGTCCAGCGTCGAGAGCTTCAAGCGGATGAAGTAGAGCGGGATGTTGAGGGAGCCTTCGATGGAGAGGTTCTGGTGCTCGCTCGGCAGGCGCACGTCGAGCCAGCGGCCGCCGCGCGCGACGATCTCGCGCGCCCGGTCGTAGCTCACCCATTGCAGCAGCGGCTCGTTCATGAGCTCGCGGAAATCCTGCTTGTTGAGGCGCATCAGCACCCCGTCGGTGAGCATGGTGACGGTGGCGTTGCGCTTGGCCTCGGCGATCAGCGCCTCTTCGCCGAAGGTGTCGCCGACGCCGAGCTCGGCGAGCTTGATGCCCTCTTTGTTGAGCGGCGTCTCGCGCGTCACGACGCACTTGCCGCTCACGATGACGTAGAAGTAATCGCCCTCGTCGCCCTGCTTGATGACGACCTCGCCGGCGCGGTACGGGCACGCGCTGCAGGCGCATGAAGATCGCCTGGATGTTGGCGGGCGGGATGCGGTGGAACGCCTTGGTCTGCAGCAGCGTCGTCATCCAGTCGTCGCCGCGCGGTGCCCTGCGAGCTGCGACTGCAGCTCCGCGACTTCGTAGGTGCCGGTCTGGTCCCAGGTGATCATGACGTCGAGCAGCTCGCTGTCGATCGAGAGATAGCTGATCTCGTCGACCGCGCGCGCGGTCACCCGGCGGGGCAGCTGCGGGTACAGCGGGTTGCGCGCCTCGGGCGTGCCGCCGCGGATCATGGCGACGGTGCGCTCGGCCTCTCTGATCTCCAGCATGCCGCAGACGAGCCAGACGGTGCGCTTGTCGGTGTCGCCCTCCTTGAAGAGCGTCGCGGCCGGCGGGCAGCGTGCGCACGATGACTTTCTTGGCGAGCGCCGCGAGGTTGTCGCGCTTCAGGCCGTCGAGCGGCGCGAAGGTCTTGAGCAGTTGAACGCTGGCTTCGCGTTCTTCGAGCATTTTCAGCTGGGCCTGAACGGTGTCGGTTCGAATGCGCCCATCCGGCGCGGCTCGTGCCGTGAAAATTATGTCCGATGGTAGCACAGGGTCTCCGGCGCACCGGGAGCCGTTCACGGTTTTGGGGGTGGGGCGGGGCCTTCGGCGCCGGTGACCAGGCCCAGCCGGCGTCCGGCTGGAAACGGGTCCCGTAGCGGCTGGCGAGCTCCTCCAGCCGCTCGACCACCGCCGCGACGCCGCGGCTGCGCGCATAGGTGAGCGGCCCGCCGCGGAAGGGCGCGAACCCGGTGCCGAAAATGACGGCCGCATCGATGAGGTCGGCATCCTCGACCACCTGCTCGCGCAGACACGCGACGCACTCGTTGACGAGCACCAGGATCAGCCGGTCGATGAGATCGCGCGGCGGCGCGCTCGCGCCGCGGCGGCCGGCTTCACCGGCTTGCCGTCCCTCCACAGATAGAAGCCCGGCGCCGCTCTTGCGGCCGAGCTTGCCGAGCGTGATGAGCTCGCGCAGGCGCGTGAGCTCGGGCGCCGGGACGCCCGAGCTCCGCGGCGATGATCTCCCCCACGTGCGCGGCAACATCGAGGCCGACGACGTCGGCGAGCTCGATCGGGCCCATCGGCATGCCGAAGCCGACCGCGGCCTCGTCGATGACGGCGATCGGCACGCCCTGTTGGGCGGCGTACATGGCCTCGTGCAGGTAGGGCATCAGCACGCGGTTGACGATGAAGCCGGGGGCGCTGCGGCAGGGCACCGGCAGCTTGTCGAGCCTGCGGGTGAAGGCGAGCGCCGGTCTGCAGCGACGGCCGGATCGGTTGCCGCGGAGTGGACGATCTCGATCGAGCGGCATCTGCGCCACCGGATTGAAGAAGTGCAGGCCCACCAGGCGCGCGGGCCGCGCGAGCCCCTCGGCCAGGGACTCGAGCACGATGCTCGAGGTGTTGGTGGCGAGCATGGCGCCGGGCTTCATGCGCGGCTCGAGCCGCGCGTAGAGCTCGCCGCTTGGCCTCGAGGTTCTCGAAGATCGCTTCGATGACCACGTCCGCCTGCGGCGACGCCGTCGCCGGCGACATCGGCACGTCAGCCGCGCGGTTGCCGCCGCGACCTTTCGCCGGATCGCGCAAGCGCTTCTCGAACAGCTCGTGCGCGCGCTTGCAGCGCCGGCTCGATGAGCTTCGAGCTCCCGATCCTGCAGCGTCACGGTGAAGCCGCGCAGCGCCGACCAGGCGGCGATGTCGCCGCCCATGACGCCGGCGCCGACCACGTGCACGTGCTCGATCGGCAGCGGCGGCCTTGCCGCCGAGGGCCTTGAGCCGATCCTGCAGCAGGAACACGCGGACCAGGTTGCGCGCCGTCTCGGTGCGTGAAGAGGTGCGCGATCGAGCGGGCCTCGGCCTCGAAGGCCGCGCGGCCGTGGGCGCCGTAGCGCGCCCACAGGTCGATGATGGCGTAGGGCGCGGGGTAGTGCTCGCGGCGCGCCTTCTGCGCGACCTGCCCGATGAGCGAGCGGCTGCACGAACGAGCGCACGAGCGGCCAGCTCAGCAGCCGCTCGGCGAGGCGGCGGCCGATGCGGCGGCGGCGGACTGAGGACGAGCTCGCGCGCGGCGGCGCGCAGCTCGCTCTCCGGGACCAGCTGGTCGACCAGGCCGAGCGCGCAGCGCCTTGTCGGCGCGCACCGGCTTGCCGGTCAGCATCATCTCCATCGCCGCGCGCACGCCGATGAGGCGCACGCTGCGCACGGTGCCGCCGAATCCGGGATGGATGCCGAGCTGCACCTCCGGGAAGCCGAGCGACAGCCGCTCGTCGCTCGACGGCGACGCGGTAGCGGCAGGCGAGGGCGAGCTCGAGGCCGCCGCCGAGCGCGAAGCCGTGGATCGCCGCGACGGTCGGGCAGGGCGAGCGCCTCCAGGCGGTCGAACACCTGCTGGCCGGCGTGAATCAGCCGATAGCCGCTTTCGGCGCTCGGTGATGCCGGTGAACTCTTTGATGTCGGCGCCGGCGACGAAGCCGCTCTTCTTGGCCGAGAGCACCACGACGCCGCGCGGCGGCGGCGGCTGCGAGCCGGTCGAGCAGCGCGTCGAGCTCGCGCAGCACGCTCGCTCGAGAGCACGTTGGCGGAGGTGCCGGGCTTGTCGAGCGTCAGCCAGACGATGCCGTCGGCGTCGCGCTCCATCTTCCAGGCAGAGGCGGAGGTCTCGGTGTTCTTCATGCTTGCCCCCTGCGGCGCGCTCAGGCCGCTGCCGAGCGCTGTTCGGTGTTGTCCGCGCGCACGTGGAAGTCGCACACCAGCGGGCGGTGATCCGAGAAGCGCACGTCGGGCACGCGGAAATCGGTCACCTCGATGCCCTCGCTCACCAGGATGAAGTCGAGCTCGATGCGCGGCACGCGGGCCGGGAAAGGAGGGCAGGCCCGCGGAATTCGCGCTGCGCAGGCCGGCCGCGCGCATGAAGAGGTAGATCTCATGCGTGCCCCAGAACGTGTTGAAGTCGCCCGCGACGATGACCGGCTTCTTCGACTTGACGATCAGGTCGTGGAGCGAGCGCAGCTGATACTGGCGGTGGCGGAACTTCAGCGACAGGTGCACCAGGAACACGCAGACGTTCTCGAGCTCGAGCTCGATGATGAGCCGCTTGATGCCGGTATCGAAGTAGTGGAAGCGCTCGCCGTGCACGTGGGGCGCGGACAGGAAGGCGTTGCCCTGCTTGCGTACGATGGGCATGAGCTGATTGATCGAGCTGGCGCCGTACTTGCACTGGAAGGTCGAGTAGTGGCCGAGCTCGCTGGCGATCTGCTCCGCCTGGTTCACCATGCCGGTGCGGATCGAGCCGGTGTCGACCTCGACCAGGCCGACGACGTCGGGTCCGCTCGCGCGCGGATGAATTCGGTGATGCCGGCAAGGACCTTGCGGTTGCTGCGCAGGTAGCCGGCACCGGGCAGCGGCAGATGGAACGCCGGGCCGGTGCCGGTGGCATAGCGGATGTTGTAGACGACGAGACGCAACCCGGGGGAGTCCTGCACGGCGGCAAGCCAGAGGCAGAGATTGTATTGCATATCGGCCGCGGCCGTGGGACGGCGCCCCCGAGGGTATAGCGAGGGTAGCGAGGGCAGCGGCGGCGCTCGGGGGCGACAGTCCGCCCAGGCTTCGCGCCAGCCGGCTCTTGTGCGAAACTTGAGCTTATGTCGCAGGCCAATCCCATCCGGCTCTTCGTCACGCACGCCTGGGAGCCCGCCGATGATTACCTGCGGGTATTCGAGTATCTCGAAAGCGCGCGGAATTTCTTCTACCGGAACTTCAGCGCGCCCGAGAAGCGCCCCGCCGGGGACAAGGAGGCTGCCAAGGAGGAGCTGCGCCGGCAGATCGCCCCGGTCGAGGCCGTCATCGGCCTCTCCAGCCTCTTCGACGGCAACCAGGACCTCGTGACTTTCCAGCTGCTCTACGCGCAGGCGAGTCAGAAGGCGGTGGTGCTGCTGAAGCCCTTCGGCTCACAGAAGCCGGTGCCGAAGGCCCTCGCCGATCTCGCCAATGAAGTCGTCGAGTGGGACGAGCGCGCGCTGGTCGATGCCATCCGCCGGCAGGCGCGGCACGAGGACACGACGCGGTGGGACACGATCGAGTTCAAGCTCGAGTGATCACTGCCCCCAGCAGATCGATGACGTATTGGTACCGGTCGAGCTCTGTGCACTCTGCTGTCCGGAACTGAGCAGGGTGAACGATGCGCATTGCGAATCGCCGGTCTGTGGCGAGCGCTGCGGGGTCGCCGTCAGCGTGTACGTCGTGCTCGCGATTGTGGCGTTGATGGAATAGTAGCCGCTGGGCGAGCTCGCGGTTCCCGCTGCGACCGGACAGGTGGCGGGCGCCGTGGGCGTGTACGTGAAGTTCTGCGAGTAGCAGCGCTGCAGCGCCTGCGCGTCCTGCACCAGGGTTCGCGTGGCATCCGTGCGGTCCGCCCTGCGGATGTAGGCCGTGTAGGCGGGGATGGCAATCGCGGCGAGAATGCCGACGATCGCCACGGTGATGACGAGCTCGATCAGGGTGAATCCCGCGACGGCGAGCGGATGCTGGCGTTTCATGTGATTCCTCACTGCCCGGCGTGCACGGTCACATTGGTGACCTCGGTGTCGGGAGAAGACGCCGGGCCATTGAGCTGCACATCGACCCGTTGACCGGGGGAGAGCGACCTCAGCTCGTCGGCCGCGGGACTCCCGGGCGCGACCGTATAAGTCTGGCCGTTGACGGTTATGGAGTCGCCTTGGATCGATGTCAGGTAGCCTGTTACGACCGGCCCGGCAAGCTGGTTCGCCGGCGCGGCGCCGGCGGCGAGCATCGCGGCCGCCATGGCCGCCGCCAACATCGGCATCATCCTGAATATTCTCATTGCCGCACCTCCCACCATGCGTTTCGCTGCGTCACGCCGCCCGCCTCGCTGAGGGTATATATCGTTCCATTGGAGAGCTGCGTCTCCTTGGCGCCGCAGTCCGTCCCGGTGCAATTCTTCTGCACGATGGTCGGTTCCGAGGCATAGACGCCCGGGAGGTAGATGCCGACGGGATTCTGCCCGCTGGCAGTCTCATTGCCGTTGTTGAGCTGGCCGCTGTCGGTCACGTCGAGCATCGGCGTCGGGAAGGAGCCACCCGTGGCGTAATTGAGGGCGAGCTGCCAGGAATTGCCGCCGCTGGTACAGGGCGAGCTGTTGGGCTGATAGGCGTTCACCACCAGGACGCCGCCGGCCTCGATCTGCGGGTTGGTCACGAAGCGAAAGCCGGGCGCGAGACCGAAATCGATGTACCAGCCGCGCTGGGTGGGGAGGTTGACGGGATTGACGGTCGGCTCCACCAGCACGGTGATCGGGCCGCTCGACGAGCTGACGCTGCTGATCGCCAGGGTCTGTGGCGCGAGATTGGAGCGCGTCGGAATGCCATTGAACCCGAGCGGTGAGGCGGACCCGGTGGGCGCATCGAAGATGCCGTACAGGCTCTGCACGCCGCTCGTCGCCAGGTCCGGGTAGCCGAGCAGCTGGCCGGTTCCGACCGCGACGATGGTGCCCGGCAGCTGCGGAAACTCCGGGTTGAGCGAGACCGCCGGTACCGTGGTGATGGGCTGAATGTTGCCGCTGGCATCCCGCGTCTGGTACAGAACGCTGACCGCCCAGAGGGCAGGGTTGCTGTTCGATATGTCGATGCGCCAGACGTTGCCCTGCAGATCGCCCGCGTACACCATATTGTCGGTGCCGGTGACGTTACCTTGGGTGGGCACGACGGCTATGCTGGAGAGCCCGTTGGCAAGCGAGGTGTTGCATGCGGTGGGCTTGGCCGCGCACAGGTCAACCTTGGCGATCATCGTGCCTTTTTGCGGGTCGACCGCGTAGAGAATCGGCTTCTGATTGGGGCTGTTGTAGCCGTTGCCGAACAGCACGAGCCAGCCGGCGTTGGTGTCGGCGATCTGGGGCTGGCTGAAGGAGAGACCCATGTCCGTGTCGGTGAACTCCCACAGCACGTCCGCGGACAGCTGCGTCTCCGAGTTTATCGTGTCGGCATTGGTGATATCGAGCGCGAACACGGATTTGCCGCCGGCGCCCTCGGTGGCGGCGAGCACCGTGTGCCAGCTGGAGTCGCTCGCGAACTGCACGTCCGCCGCGGTCGGCGAGCCGTTCACGTAGTACAGGTGGCTGGCGTTGTAGTAGGGGTTGACGAGATTGATCAGGTTGGAGAAAACACCGTTTGGAATGAACGCGAAACGCTCGTTGCCGGTCGCCGCATCGAAGGCGTGCAGCATGCCATCGTTGGCGCCGACATAGATGATCGGCTTGCGATGGGTGTGTGCCGCGGCGAAGGCGAAATACGACGATGTCTGAGACGCACCGCTCGGTGCGCCGACGTAGAGCGGCGCGCTGGCGACGATGTCGCCCAGCTTGTGCGATCGATTCCGGAACGTGCCGCCGTTGCGTTGCTCCAGCGCGCTGTTGCCGCGCAGGTAGCCCAGCACATCCGAGCCATTGGTATCGGACGTGAAGGTCGATAGAGCCTGGCCGAGGCCCGTCGTCGCGGAGATGCCATCGGGGGCGGCCGCGGGATTCCATTCGAAAGGCGTCCCCGCCAGGGCGACCGGATCCCAGGTCGCAATGATGCGAGCGCTCCAGCTCTGGGCGTCGAGCTGCACCTTGGCACTCCAGACCTGGGAGCCCGTCGCGGTATTGACGGCCCCGGTCGTCGGATTGATCGGATACTCGAGCAGATCCCCGGTCCAGTCCTGATAGACATCGGAGGTGGTGAACTGCGCCTCATAGGCGACCGCTCCCTCGCGCAGCGGCGTCGAGTTGACGGTGGCGGAGGCCGTCGACTGGGTGGCGGAGAGAATGCTGACGATGATTCCCTGCAGGTCGCTCGTCAGGGCGGTAGGGCTGGTGGCGGCGTAGTAATTGCCGGTACCGCCGGCAATGGCCATGGCCTTCAGGACATTGGCCGCAGTCGGGTTTTGCGTCGGGTCCACACCCGCACCGAGGCCGACCACGTAGGTCTTGACGGGGCTGCTGCCCGAGTTCAATGCGGCGAGTTGGTTGATGGTGTCGATCACCGCCTGGTCGTTGGTGCCGGCCGCATTCAGGGAGCCGTCGGAATTGAAGGCGACCGTCTCACCCCAATTGGTGGCGGAGGTCGTGCCCGGCGGCGGCCAGGAGTGCCCGTTGAGGTCCAGCGTCGGCAAGCCGTCGGTCAGCAGGATCACGTACCGCTTGGCGGCACAGCCGTTGCTCGAGGGCGGGTTCTTGCTGGTGTAATAGGTATGCGCGCCTTCCAGGAGCCCGGGCAGCGCCGACTGTCCGGCGCTTGCCTTGATCTCGGTCGTGCTGGTCGAATTGGTTTCGGGCTGCAGGTAAGGGGTGAACTTGGCGATTGCCGTAGCGACCGTGCTTGCGGTGGGAGTGGCGCCGGCGGTGGTCATGGGGACCAGTGTGGTCGCCGCGGTTGCCGACTGGCTGGCGCCATAGCCGAACCCGCGCTCGACATACATCGTTTGCGGGGTGTACGGCACGTATCCCGCGTTGGTCGGAGTCGTCTCGGTGGCGCAGCCGTTGATCTCGTGGCTGTAGGTCTCGGATATGCCGGCGGGGTTGGAATTGTATTGGCCGAGCGTATAGGAGGAATATGGGCTCGCGGGATTCGGGCCGCCGTACACGAGACACACGGGTGCTATTCCGCCGCTGGCGTACAGCACGTCGTTGATCTCCGGGTCGTCGCTGCTCGCCCCGATCTGCATGTACAGCGAAGTGGCCACGCTGCCGGTGACGTCGCCGCTAGTGTCGATCGCGTGGCAATCCTGGTAGATCGTGTTCGACGTCGTCAGCGACGTATAGTTGTAGCAAGGATTCGTCACGTAGCGATCGCCGGTGATCTCGCTGCTGCTGAAGGTGAACCCGCCGGTGCTCGGGCTCATCTGATAAACCCAGGTCGTGTATTCGGTGAGGCTCGACGTGTTGTAGTCGAGCAGGGCGAAATCGGCGTTCGCCATGTAGGCACTCAGCATCGCTGAGATGGAAGCCTTCGCCACGTTGAGTCGGCTCGCGGAATTGTCGACCAGCTCGCTGCCCGAGGTGACCGTGTAGGGGGCCTGGCTGCCGGAGCCGGCGTTGACCGGAGGCGTGTATCCGGACGGGACGCTGTAATTCACCGGCGAGCTCGAGCTCTGCAGCAGGTTGTAGGTGGAGCTGAGGGCCCCCGAGCCGGTCATGATGGCGCCGCTGAGATCGCCGTCCATGGACTCGGAGTTGCCGATGGCGACCACGATCTGCGGATGTCCCGGGATGGCAACGGTGAGCGGTACCTGGGCGATCGAGACGGGAGTCGGCGTCGTCGCGCCCGAGGCCATGCCCGCCATCAGGCCGGCCATGAGGCCGATCAGGCCCGCGAGCGAGCGCCGGAGTGTCGAGCGGTGTGACGGCATGGCAGTCGGTCCTCTCACTGCAGGGGCATCGAGGAGATGATGGTCTGGAGCGTTACATTGGAGCTGCTGTCGCCACCCTCGGCGTGGGCGGTGACACGGTAAACCTGCCACTGCGGATTCACGCCGTACGGGCTGCCGTTGAGCGGGGAGCCGGGAGCGGCCACCGGCGGCAGGCTCTCGATGATGATCTGCGCCGGCTGCGGCGCCTGCGGCACGCTGCCGAGCGCGGCGCCGCTATATTGCATCGACTGCGTGCCGGCACTGGTCCAGTTGATCGTATCCGCGACGCTGGCGGAGCTCGTCTGCAGTTCCTGGCTGAGGTTGTAGAGGCCGCTGTTGTCGGCCAGGAAGTCGCTTTGGCCGTGCATGGCGATGATCGCCTCGCCGTCGCGTAGCGCGGCTTCCGCGGACTGCAGGGCAAGCTGATGGTTGTCGTCGTTGCGCGCCATGCCCTCCTGGGCCGTTTGCAGTCGCGCCGCGGTGATGCCGATCAGCGTCAGCACCAGCAGCAGGATCAGCGCCACCACCAGGACCGCGCCTCTGCTCCTTCGGTCAATGCAGGTCATTGCGTATTCCAATGGTCTTCACGAAGACTCTACGGAGGCGGGTATCTTTCGGCGCGGTGACCGTCGTACCGAGGAGGTTGAAAGTCGGCGCTGTCGCGGGTGCCGTCGCAGAGCCTGTCGGGCTTGCCACGAGAACGGCGATCTCGACGCTCACCACCTCGGTGAAATCGGGCACCTGATCCGCGGTCACGTACGATGTTCCGGAGCTCGTATTGAGGCCGTAGAGGATCTGCATGTTCTCGACGTCCTCGACGACTTCGGAATCCGTGAAGATGTTTGGACCCACCTGTCCGTTCAGCAGATCGAGGCGGCGGAGCGCCGAGTCGCCGTCGGCGCCGACGCCGATGTAGAACACCGCGGTCGTCAACGGATAGACCAGAGCGCCGGCCGAGAACCCCACCGGCAGAGCCGTCAGCGAATTTCCCGGTGGCCCGGTGCTACCGCCGAAATTGATGGTTGCCGGAGTGCCGGCCGTGACGCTGCTGATCTGGAAGGGCACCGCCTTGGTGCAGTCGGAAATCACCGCGAGCTCGTTGGGTTGCAGATTTCCGGCGCTCGAAACCGTGAGACTGCTCGCTCCCGCCGCCGCGGCGGCGGTCGTGTAAACGGGCGTCGATTGCGGCAGGCTCGAGCGCAGCACCAGGACGTCACTTCCTTGCACCTCTTTGCTGGTGGCACCCGCGAACGAAGCACCGAGCGTGGGTGTCCAGTCGCCCGCGGGAGCACCTGCCGCAGGTGTCGCCGAGACCGTGAACGTGCCGCCGGCACCGGTTCCAGTCGCCTCGTAGCCGCCGACGCCGAGTTGGAAGTTGTACGGCAAAGGCGCGCTGCTCGAGTTGAGCACGGCGTTGTCGACGGTGTAGGTCAGGGCACCGTCCACGTTGGTCTCGGTGGCGGCTGTGCAGCCTATGAATCCGGCGCCGCGCGCGATTTGCGCGATCGTGTCGAGCGTGAACCGTCCCTCGTCGGCAAGGGAGGCCACGCCGGTAGTCGACTGATAAGCCTGGCGTGTGCCGACGAACACCGAAATGAGCGCAAGGGTCAGCATCAGGCCGAGGGTGACGGCCACCATCAGCTCGATCAGCGTAAAGCCCGAGTGCAGGCGCCTCACAGCATCGTCTCCAGGGTGACGGAGACGGTGCCGGCGGAGGCGCCGAATGTCTGTTGTGCAACGGTGTCATTCCATTGCGCGGTAATCGTCGCGGTGACGTCGGTCCCGCCGGTAACGGGGTCCGTCACACTGGCAGTTGCGACGGTGCCGCTGCCCGAAGGGCCGAGCCCGGTGGTCAAGGCCTGCTGCCAGTTCCACATGTCGTACTGCGCGGTCATCGCGGTGCCGCAGGGCGAGCTGGCCGGGCATTGAGTACCGGGGTTCGTGGCGGAGGCGGATGAGCCGTTGTAATTGCCGGCCACCGCCGCCTGCCGGTTCGCCCGCATGGAATCCAGGATGGAGTAGGCGAGCGCCGTCGCCTGGGTACGCAGGTACGCGCTGTCGTTGGCGCGGGAGGAGACCAGCAACAGCTTGGCTATTCCGAGCAGACCTATGCTGAGTACGAGCAGGGTGACGAGCACCTCTATCAGGGTGAAGCCCCTGTCGCGGCGGGTCGGGTGACTGACGCTCATGTGTTGCCCGGGCGAATCGCGCATCACGGACAGGAGAGGGGCGCCCCGCTGAGCGTCGCGCCCACATTCGAGGATGACGCAATGGATCCCGTGGGACCCACTTGCACGTAGCGCGCCTGGGTGGCGCCGCGGGCATCACATAACGTGAAGGCCGCTTGCGCGGACACCATGCCCGTGGAAAGAAAGGTAACGGCCGTGAGGCCGCTTGCTTCCGTCAGTGTGGTGCCCGCTGCAAGCGTCGGTACGGTCAATGCAGGCGTGGCACCCGGTGCGCTGCTGAGGACGATCCATCCCTGCGACCAGGGGCTCGCGGCGCTGCAGGAGGTTCCATTCGCCGTCGGGCAGACGGAAACCGCCGTATCCTGCTTGATCGCCTCGCTGCGCGCAGCGTTCAGGCTCATTACGAGGGCGTTCGCGGTGGTCCACTGACGGTCGTTCCGCAGGAAATTCTGGAACGCGGGAACCGCGATGGTCAGCAGGATCGCTGCGACCGAGATCGTGATCAGCAACTCGATGAGGCTGAAGCCGGAATTCGCCCGCGCGGCGCGACCGCGCGGATTGGACGCCTTGCAATGGGCGCTGAACGGCCCGCTGGATCTCCGATGGCGCACTGGTTGAGTTCCTGCAACCTGTCTCTAGTCGCAGACTCTACCCGAACGGCGGCGCGGCTTACTGAGACATGCGACAGATTTTTGGGCGTCCTTGCGACCAGGCGCCGTTTTGGCGAGACGGACGGAATCGCCGATCAGGAAGGCGCAGCCCTTGCCTGACGGGCAAGGGCCTGGCGGGAAAGTTCGGTTGAGTGCTTACTGCGACGGCCAGCAGTACGAGGAGTCATCGGCGCTGGCGCTGTTCAGGGCCGTACGCTTGCCGTTCGATTCGACCGTGAAGGAGGCACAATAGCTGTCTTTATCCTGACCCTTACCCGCCACCGGGGTAGCGGTAAGCAGGTACGACGGGGCGGTTATGTTCGGGTCCGGGACCGTTACGCTGATGTAGTAATAGCCGCTGCCCACGGGGTTGCCCGGCCCGAAGCCGGCGTAGCCCAGATTGCTGGCGGTGCTGGTGTAGGCGTTCTGGGTGGCGTAGTAGCGCTCCTCCCGGGAGGCGAGCTCGACGAGATAGTTGCGCGCCTCCGTCCGCCGCGATTCCCGCATCTGATTGAGGTACGTCGGGATGGCGACGATGAGCAGGACGGCCACGATCACCACGACGATCATCAGCTCGATCAGCGTGAAGCCGGCCGCCCGGAGTGCGCGCACCGGGAAGAGGGTGGAGATGCGATGCTGCGGTGTCATGATCACGCTCTATTTAACGTAATTGGATCCAGGTCTCGCGATTGCCGCTGACATTGTTGCCAGGTTGGATCTGCGTCGGCTGGCCGGCGCCGCCGCTCGTGCTCTGGTAGATCAGGTAGTAGTTCGCCGTGGTGCCGTTCGCATTGGTCGTCGTGACCTCGCTCGAGCTGCCGGTGGCATTGGTCTGCAGCGCGATCGTGTGGGTGTTGCCGTTGTTAATGAAGAAAGGAGGATTGTTTATCGGGTTGCCGTTCGACACGTTGAGCGCATAGCTCCAGCCCTGGTCCTGGTCAGGCGTGCACATGAGCGGCGAGTTTATCGCCGGCAGGATGGAGTTGAACTGGATGGCCGTGGTCACCAGGATCGGGTTGTAGATGACCTGCTCGTTGGTGTTGGAGCCGTAGGCGGAGTTCGAGCCCGGCAGGTTGATGTACCAGCCATACTGGTTGTTGCTGGAGACGGCGCTGGTGTTGGCGGTGACAGTGGCCGCGCTGCAGGTCGTGGTTCCGGCCCAGCAGACCATGTAAGGCGTGTCGATCGAGGGCAGGCCGGTCGACGAGTCGATGGTGACAGTCTGCAGCTGCAGGTTCGAGGTCCCCATGGCGCCGATCGTGCCGGCCGGCATGCTGGCGAACTGTGTGCTGTTGTTCGCGTTCCAGCCCGTCATGTTCCAGTCCCACACGCCGTAGAAGGACTGTTGTCCCGTCGCGTAGCTGGTAGCGGTCGACTGGGTGAGCGGGAATTTCTCGCCGGTGCCGAAGAAGAGCATGAGCTGCACGCCCGTCGTACCCTGGACGAACACCGGATAGACATCGCTGGTGATCGGCTGTGAGGGGGTCGTGAAGAGCGGCCCCGGCGTGACCGCCCAGGCGTTCGGGTTGGCGCTGGTCAGATCGAAGCGCCAGACATTGCCGAGCGCATCGCCCGCGTAGACGTAATCGACCACGTGATCCTGATCCATGTCGACGGGGTGGGCATAAGCGATGCCGTCGCTCGTGTTGGACTTGCCGGTGCTCAGGTAGTACATGGTCTGGGTGCCGCTGCTCGGATCGATGGTCAGGATGAATATCCCGGCATCCCCGCTCGCACTGTTCAGGCCATTGCCGAAGATGAGCGCCCAGTCGCCGTTGTGCAGCCGGCGGATCGTCGGTGTGCCGTAGGTGTTACCGAGATTGAGGGCGCAGTTGGCCGCGTTCGGGCAGGTGAAGCTGCCGGGGTTGGTGACGGTGGAAGTGCCGCCCTGCCAATCGCCCATCACCAGCGTAGAAGCGTTGCTCTCGGAGAAATTGCCAGGCGTCGTGACATCGAGCGCATAGATCTCCGAGCCGCCGGCGCCGAGGCCGCCGACCACCCAGGTGTGCCAGGCGCTTTGGTAATAGAGGTCGCCCGTGGCGGGTGTCGCATCGACAGAGAAGTTGTGCCCGTACTGCGGGTTGGCGTAGTCGATGTAGCTGTTCGCCGCGTTATGTATCGACTGCAGCACCCCCTGCGGCATGTACGCCAGCACTTCCTGTCCGGTATTCGTGGAGCTGTTGTAGATGGTCCCCGTGGTGTCCCACGAGCCGGCGCTGAAGCCGTGGAGGAAGCCGTCGTTCGCTCCTACGTACACGACGTTCTGGCGCGTGGCTTCCGCGGTGACGTAGGTCGAGTACGTCTGGCCGGAATTCTCCGGCATGGTGCTGCTCGGGTTCAGCTTGTCCAACCAGGTGGCCGGGGTTTCATAGGCGTCATAAACCGACTTCGATGGCGGTCCCACCCAGGAGGAGCTCGAGTCGATGATGTCCGCCAGCACGGAGTCCACGTTACGGTAGACACCGCCGTTCTGGATCTCCTCAGCCGGGTCGCCGCGCAGGAATTGCAGCCGGTTGGCCGTCTGTGACGAGTCGCCGGCGTCGAGAAGGCTCTGCTCCGTGCTCGTCAGGTTCGCCCACTCGAAGGGAATGCCGGCCGTGCCGCTCCAGGTGAGAATCACCCGCCCGTTCGAGCCGGTGATCCAATTTTCGGCGGTAACCGGACCCGACTGCCCGGTGGTTGCGCACGTCGAGCCGCTCGCGACGCCGGTCAGCACGCAGGATCCGTCCCAGTTGGCCGTCGAGCTGATCGTGAGCACGCCGTTGGTGTTGATCAGCGAGTTGGCCGTGAGAGCGCCGGTCCAGTTCTGCGGATCGTAGTAGCCGAAGTAGGCCTGCGAACCGGTCTCGACCTTGGACGACTGCTGCTGGTTCACCGTGGTCGAGCTCGCCGCCTGGCTGGCCGCCGCGACCTTGAAGCAGAGAATCTCGTGAATGTTCGAGGCGCCGCCAGTCGAGCCCGCGAAGCCGAAGCGAACCGTGGTGGGTAGAGCGATGCTCGAATTGGCAATGCTCTGGTTTTTGATGACGCTGGTCCAGGCGCCGCCGTTGTAGCTATACGAGAGACTGAGGACGCCGTTGGCCGTGATCTTGAGGTCGTAAGTGATCGGGTTGGCTCCCGTGCCGTAAGTACCCGACGTGGTCGAATACGGTTGCCGGGAATAGCCGCCCGATGAGTACTCGTTGGCTATCTGCACACTTGCGGGCAGCACCGTATAGCCGCCGGCGATCGCCGCATAGTCGTACAGCGTCGGGCCGGTCACGCCACTGATGGTGGCCGAGGTCGCGTTGGTGTTCGTCGGTGCCGATGGGGCGGAGTAGTTCCAAAGCGTGCCACTCTCGCAAGTCGCCTGCACAGCGTCCCAAGAGTAAGGGTTGTGATTGCTATCGAGGGTGGTTGCCAACGAACTGGGGTAGTACGTGGGGTAGTTGGCATTCAGCCAGTACCAGGACACGTTGCCGGCGCCGCGCAGGCCGATGCGGTTGGCCCACACGCCGCCTCCGGAAGCAGTGTTGTCGCCTTTGCCGCCGTTGGTCATCGTCGCGTTCGCGACGCCCAGGGTGTTCTGGCTGCCATTGAGGAAGTTGCCGTATTCGTCGATGCCGAGCCCGATGTACGCGCCGACCAAACCGTTGTAGGGCGTATTGGTTTGCGAACAACTGTACCCGAGACTGCCACCCCAGGAGCCGTAGTTGCCTGCGCCGCTGAAGCTGACCGGCTGGGTACCGTCCATCAGGAAGAAGCTCATGCCGTCGGCGCCGTCGGACTGTCCGGCATCCGTGGCTTCCACGACGGTGGTCTCGGTGCAATTCGAGCCAGACAGGCTATACCCGCTCGGGCAGGTGTAGGTCTGTCCTGCCGCGCTCGTCTCGGTGCACGTCGTGTTCGATCCGGAGCCGGACTTCGTGTAGCCGCTCGGGCAGCTGTAGCTCGCCGTGGCGCTCTGGGTTGTGTGACCGGGCCTCGTGCAGGTCGAGCCGGACAGGGTCCAGTTGTTCGGGCAGCTGTAGGTTATGGTCGGAGGCGTGGTCGCGACGCAATTTGAGCCCGACTGCGTGTAGCCGCTTGGACATGAATAGCTCGTCGTGGCCGAGGTGGTCGTCGTGGTGGTGCATTCGCCGTTGCTCGCCGACGAGCCGGATGGACAGCCCGCGCCGTTGCCGCCCGAGTCACCTCGATAGGTCACGGTCTTGAAGGTTATATTCAGGCCCTGATCGGTGGGATACGTGTTACCGGAAATGATGACACCGTTCTCATGGTGCCCGCCGGCGGTATTGTTACCGCAGGCATTCGCGCTGTTGTTGATGCAGCCGTTCGTGAAGCGCAACGCGCCGTCGCCCACAGGGTCGAGTGCTGTCGACGAATTCCACGCGGTCGAGCCCGTGGCCGTGCCGTGATAGCCGCCTACCAGGGCGGAGTCAGACGTTGAATAAGTGCTACTGTCATAGTAGCCTTGCAGGGTCGTGCAGCCCGGAGGTATCCCGGCGACGGTTCCTGACGTGCCGGTGCCAGCTGCCGCCTTCGCCGTGAGGCAGGCGCCGTTGAAGTAGTACCAGGGGTTATTGGTCCCGACGCCGGTGAAATCCTCGGAAACTATCGCCTGAGCGAACCCCGAGCTGCAGTGCAGCGCAAGGCCCGCGATAGCGAGCGCGAGGATCCTGATTCTGTTGCCACGCATGATGTGTCTCCGAATCGTCACGGGCCACCGCCGCCGGCGGCTGTGTAGCGGATCTGATAAGTGCTCTCGATAACGGCGATCGTTCCGGTACCACCGCCATACGACCAGGCATCGACCTGGTAGTCGACCGCATTGGCGTAGGTGGCATCGGTCCCGAGGTCGGCGATGTACACCGTAGGCGCGCCGGCATAGCTGTTGGCGCCGCCCGATGTGTTGAAAAGATTGCCGGGGCCCGAGATCGGGTTATAGCTATAGCCGATCGCGCTGCCACCAATGTTCCAGGGCACGACTGCGGCCGACAAGGCGTCGGTCGATGCAGCGAGGGTGTTGGAGCAGATTTCCGGCGATGCAGTCGTGGTGAACGTCGTCGCTGAGCAAACGGTCAATGTATTGGTGCCCACATTGGAGACCAGCCATTGCTCGGCGTAGGTCTCGCTGCTGGTGGCCGCCTGCAGCGCGCGCTGCTTGTCCATCACGTTGCCCGCAATGCGGGTCTCGAGGCCGACCCCGCGCAGCATTGCCAGGGCCAGGAGAGTGACGACCACGAGGAGTAGGATCGTCGTGATCAGCACCATGCCGCGCGCATTGCGGACCGGATTGGAAGCTTCGCTTCTCATAGGACGAATGACCCCGTGCGGCCCATGATCGCGATCACTCGCGTGAAGTACACGTACTGCGCCTGACCCGGAGCCTTGCCGTAGAGAGGGTTGAGGAATTGCAGCGTAACCTGCATGGAGGTGACGCCTGCCCAGCCGGCAGCGCTGGCTGTTACAGCCGCGGCGTTCATGTAGGTGTCGACGTTGTCGTCCGGGACCGGAGGAGGGTTGTAGTTCGTGGTATGGACGCCGTACATTATCGACATGCCCTGAACGCCACTTACCAGCTCGACGGCAGCTCGCCACGCACCGGTGCCGGACTGAACGTCGCAGTAGAGGGCGTTGACGCTGGGGTTGTTCGCATCGGCGGCGATGTAGAAATTGTTCGTGTACGTACGATTCGTCCCCACGGTGCCATCGCAGAGGTTGATGTTCTGGCCGGTTGCGGTCATGAATCTGACGAAGAGAACATCCGCCGGGGCCGTACCGCTATCGTATAAGTACCATCCCGCGGCCAGAGGGGCGGCCGCCCCTTGAGGCGTAGTGGTGTTATCCGAGGGTAGGGCGGTCACGATGGTGTTGGTATTGGGATTGGGATAGTAGCCGGCCCTCTCCACGATCGCGGCGAGACTGGACATCGCGAAGCGCTCGTTGTCCTCGAGCTGCGAGAAGGCGTCGTTTGCCTGGAAAGACATCTTCACTCCCTGCTCGACCGTGAGCACCCCGCCGATGAGGAACAGCGCGATCACGATCGCGACCATCAGCTCGATGAGGGAGAAGCCGATTTGGCTACGCGGACTCATGGCTGCACCACCAGAGTGTAGGTCTCCGACGAAAAGGCGGCGGGTGCGCCGGCCGTCGCTTCCTGCTGATTCGCCGCCACAGTGTTCTCGTTCCAGGTGATCGTCACCGTGCAGGCCGCGGGATTGGTGGCCGTGGCTGCGAGGCAACTGATGCTCGAGGTGGATTTCTTCAGCAACTGCGCGAGGCCCTCGATCGTCGGCGGGCCCGCGGAGCCTGAGGCCCATTGATTCAGATCGTAGCCCGCCAGGTTCGGTGGAATGCACGCCGCACTCTGGCAGTTCGGTACGGTGCTGAGAGCCGACGAGAGATGAGCCGAATTGGTAGCGCTGAGGGCGGCGGTGCCCCCCGATATCGTGATCGACACGCCCACCGAGCCGCTCCAGTCGCCGGAGGTGCCGTCCCAGAAATCGCGATCGGCGTGCATGGAGTCAGCGAGACTCTCCGCCTGCAGGGCGACGAGCGCGCGCAGCCGCGAGTTGCCGGTGTTCGAGAGCACCACCGCTTCGAGCTTCGCGATCCCGAGCATGCCCACGGAGATGATGATCAGCGCGATCATCACCTCGATCAGGCTGAAGCCGAGCGTGCGGCTCGCCGTCGTTTGCAGCTTCATGTGCAGCCCGCCGTGGTGCTGGTGACGATGCTCATCATGCCGGCCTGACTGATCTGCAGGCAGCGCGTGTACTTCGAGCTGGCGGTCGGGTCGTGCAGCGTGACCAGCATGGATGCAACACCGAGATTCGCAAATCCGCTGCCGCTGAAGTTGATCTGGTAGGTGTTGTTACTCGATTGGAAGGTGTCGCCGTTGCCGGAGAATCCCTTGTCGACCCGCACCAGGGGATCGTTCGCATCCACAGTCGTCACGTTGTTCGGGTTGGTGAAGACGATCCAGCCTTCCTGCCAGGCGGGCGGCAGCGTGGCCGCGTCGCAGCTGGTGCCGGTCTTGGATACGCAAACGGTGACCTGCTGGCCTTCGCGGATGGCCTCGGCGCGTGCGAACTGCAGGTCTCCAAGCAGGGAATCGCTTTCAGTGGCCATCCGATTGTTCGTCGTCACGTAGCGATAGGAGGGCATCCCAATGGTCAGCAGAAGCGCGACGATCACTGAGACCGTCAGGAGCTCGACCAGCGTGACGCCGGCTTGCTGTGCAGACGGCGCGCAGCGCTGCCCTCGCGCTGGGGAGATCCGGCCGGAAGTTGTGTTCTGATGTCGCACGCGTGGTGTTTCCGCAACTCGTCTGTGCGGCGGACTTTACTGGAACGAAGGCGCTGCCTCGTGTGACTTGCGACAGTATCCGGGGGCTATCCGACCGGCGGCCGTTTCGGGCGGATGGGCGGGACCGGCCGCACGCGGTGTGATGGCCGCCCTTGACACGCGCCTGGAGACGGCTTCGTGAGTGCACGCAGCGCGATCTCAGCATCCTCGCTGCTGAGGAGAGCCGATCCGGTGCATTACGTCACAGGCACGCGGCGTTCGCCTCGATACGCTCCCGGAATGTGCGAGCGATATGTCATGCCGGATCAGGACCTCGCGGAACGCGAGCTCGCCCCGGAGTGCAAATGGTGGCGGTTCTCGGCGAGCTTCAATGTCGCGCCATCGCGCAACGTGCCCGCAGTGCGCCTGCACGATGGCCGCTCCGAGGCAGTGATGATGCGCTGGGGGCTCATTCCGTCCTGGGCGAAGGGCGACCTGTCCGCCGGTCACTGGCTGCGTCTGTCGTGCGGCCACCTCGAACGCAGTCGGCTCTTCCGCGGGCCTTGGCTGAATGGTCAGCGCTGCATCCTTCCGTTCGCCGGCTTCTATACCTGGCGATTGACCGCGGCCGGATATCGGCAGCCGTATTTCGTGCGGGCCGAGGGCCGGCCGGTGGTTGCCGTTGCTGCCCTATGGGACCGCACTGAGGACGACGATGGCGACGTCATTGAGGGCTGCGCGATCCTTACGGTGCCTGCGAACGCGCAGCTCGTGTCGATCCAGACGGCAACGCAAGAGGTGCCGGCGATCCTGGACCCGGAGGAGTGCGACGCATGGCTTCGCGGCACGCCTGCCGAGGCGCGCTCGCTGCTGCGCACCGCGCCGGAAGGTCTCCTCAGGAGCCACGCGGTGAGCCCGCGAATCAATTCGCTGGCTTGCGACGACCCGACCCTCGTGAGCGCGGTCCGCGCAGTGGCGTAACTTCCTGGCCGCTTGGTCGATTTCCGGTCCGGCCACTCGTGTATATAGAGTGCAGGCGGGGCCAATGGGCCAGAAGACCGCCATGGGAGAGCCAATGACGCAGTATCTGGTTGCTATTCACCACCCTGACGGCTATGACCCGTCCACGGAAAGCGAAGCGATGGGGCGCGATATCGACGCGCTCAACGGAGAGATGAACGCTGCGGGAGTCACGATTTTCGTCGGCGGCCTGGCACCGCCGACCAGTGCGAGGTCGCTGCGGACGGACCCCGATAGTCGGGTGCTCATCACCGACGGACCGTACCTCGAGAGCAAGGAGCACATTGGCGGCTTTTGGGTGCTCGAAGCTGCCACGCTGGATGAGGCGCTGGCGTGGGGGCACAAGGCCGCCGTCGCGTGTCGGGCGCCGGTCGAGGTGCGTCCATTTCTTCCGCCGCCGTGAGTCGCCGCTGTCAGGACATTAACAGAAAGTTAACGAGCTTGACTTTGGAAGGGCGGGTGATAGCCTCAAATCGATACGTCAAGTGCCGCTCCGATGAACGGAGGAATGTAAGCCGTGCGGCGTCTGCTTTGTTGGCAACTGTCAGTTGTGCTGCTGCTGGCCGGGATGGCGGCCGCAGCTCAGGTTCCCGGTTCGGACCGGAGTAGTCAGCCGCCGGGAAACCCGTCCGGAGCCAACACCACAGCGACCACACCACCCACTCTCAGTCCTGGAGTGACGGTCACCGGCAAAAAACCCAATGCCGAGCGGCCGTTGCCGAAGCTTGCACCGGACGAATTCAAAAAGTGCAACCGGCAGAGAATGGGGCTTTACAACCCTGATGCCGGCGGAGTTTCCGGTTCTGACCTCAGCCAGATGGGCACGACGACGTGGGTTTGTGAGAGGCAGCTCAGTGAGGAAATGCAGTTCGTGCTCGACGCCTGCCTCGACCGCAGCGGGCACACCGCGCCGCCCAGGATCATCCAGGCGTGCACGGAGTCGATCGACCACAAGCTTCTCGAGAGCGACCAGCGCTTCTTTCTGCTGGGCAGTCGTGCCGGCGCGTATTTCGCCTCCGGCGATCGGCAGCGTGCGCTCGACGATTACACTGCGGCCATCAAGCTGGCTCCCCATTACGGCAAGCTGTACTACGATCGTGGCGTGGTGTTCGCCTCGCAATCCAATGATGCCGCGGCGCTGCAGGACTTCGCTACCGCCATGGGTCTCGATTCCAAGCTGGTAGTCCCGGCGCTGCTTCGCCGCGCGAGAATCCATGCCGCTCGCGGAAATTTCAGCGGCGCACTTGACGACTATTCAAAGGCCATCAGCCTGCAGCCGAAGACTGCGGCGCTATGGAGCGACCGGGGATATGTCGACCTGGGTCAGCATGACTACAACAGTGCCGTCAAGGACGAGGCCCAAGCCATTCAACTTGATCCCAAGCTGGCTCGGGCCTATTACCTCCGTGGCATAGCGTTTGGAGACCTGGGCGACCGGGTAAATGCGGTTGGCGACCTTCGCACCGCCGTCGGGATCGATGCTTCGCTGGCCCGTTATGTGCTCATCCAGGGCAAGAACGTCACGCTGACCCTGCCGCCATTGTGAACCGCCCGGGAAGGCCAGCGCCCGAGGCGCCTCGATCACGAAAGGCGCGGGCGCTGCCAGTGCAAGCATAACGGTAGATGCTTCCTCTCTGCCCGTGGGAAACGCCACCGGGACCATTACGATCACCGATGCCGCCGATGCAACGGACAGCGCGACGATCTCAGTCACTGCGACCGTGACACCCCCCATACTGACGGTCGCGCCGGCCTCGATCACGCTGGGCGGAGCAGATGGGCTCAGCCAGACGGCGCAGCCGTTGCAGATCTCTTTGAATACGGGTGGCAACGCTTATCCGTGGTCGGCGACCCTCGCGACCAATAGCGGCGGCAACTGGCTCACGATCGACTCGGCGTCCGGTAGTGTTGGTGGCTCTGGAACGACTGCCAATATCAACGCGGACTATTCGCTCATCGGTTCGGGCACCCATGCCGGAACGGTGCAGGTGCAGGCGACGGTAAAGGGCGTAGTTGTCACGCAGACCGTGCCCGTCATTCTGAATGAGGAGCAAGACTGGCTGTACGTGTCCGCCGAGGGCGTGGCCTTCTCGCAATTTCCAAGCCGCAGCGTGCTGACGCGCACACTGCAGGTGACGAGCTCCGAGGGTCGCACGGATATTCCCTGGAGCGCGCAATCCGATCAAACCTGGCTCGCCGTGACGGCGAGCGGCATGACCGGCGCCTCGTTGATGCTTACTGCGAATCCGAGCGGTTTGGTGCCCAATCAGGAGTACATCGCCAACGTGACCATCAGCTCTTCCGATGGCTCCATTGGCAATACTCAGCAGGTGCGCGTTGGGTTGTGGGTGGGCAGCAGCGATCCGGGGGATGTCGATCTCACCCCCTCAGGAATGTTATCCGCCCTCGTGGCAAACCCTGTCGAGCCGGAAGTGTACGTCACCACGGGCGGTAGCGATGTCCTTGTTTACAACGTCTACACCGGGGCGCTACTTCGGACTCTGGCAACCTCACTCGCGCAGACATCGCAAATCGCTACCAGCTCCGACGGCACCGTCCTCTTCGTGAGTGATGCGACCAATCTGGAGGTCGTCTCGATCGATCCGACGACGGGTGCCTCCATTCAGCACTATCCGTGGGGCAACGGCACCGTGAATCTCTCCGACCTCGCGTATGCGCGACCGAGCGGGCATCCGATTCTCATCCTCGGGAACGGCAACATTTACGACGTCGCGAGCGGGCAGGCGTTTCAGGCGACCTACGGACAGGAATCACCCTCGTTCTATTTCAACGTCGCCGTGGACGGAGCAGCCCATTTTTTCTATGCCCAGGACAGGGGCATAAGTCCCTCCACTCTGACACAGTACACGCTGAAATATACCGCGCTGACCGCGGAGGCCGCGGATGGACTGATCGTGACCCAAGGGCCGTCGACGAACGACGCCGGTTACAATGGGGAAGCTGTCTGCGCTTCCACGGACGGCTCCCGGGTCTACACGGCGAACGGAGCCCCGTATGCTTTTGCCGCTTTCAGCAGCAGCAACTTGCAGCAAACGCAGACATTGCAGGCCGCGCCGTATCCGGGAGCCGCAGTATGCGCCTGGAATGGACTCTTCGTGGGAGGTGCAGACGCCTATTACAACTCGGTTGACGTGTGGGTATACGAGCCTGACGGTGTGCAGCTCGCGACGCTGAACATGCATCCGGCGACTGAGCACGGCCTGGGCCCACTGGCGCTATCGGGTGACGACACGCGAGTCATAGGCATTACCGGCTTGCCGAGCCTCGACATGCACAGTATTCCCAGCCCTTAATCGTCGCGACGCGGCATCCGCGGATTTTGCTCGGCGTTGGTCACATTGAGCGCCAGCAGCGTTACGCGTGCAGCAGCAATCTGCGATCCGCTGCGGGTGCCCGGATACGCGCGCTTGGCTCCGCGACGCAGCGCCTCATCGACGAGCGCGCGGCCAATCCCGCGGTTGGCCCTAGATAGCAGACTACGCATAATATATATTATGTAATATTAAGGCTGGGAGTGGCTCGTCGTTTCTGGGTCCCCGTCCGATGCGATCATGGAATATAGAGGCAGGCAGGCTTCGTTCGCCCTCCAGGTCAGCTGCGTCCTCAGTCGCTGAAAACCTGCGACGGTCCATGTGCCTTCATGTCCCGCTCCCGCGGCTATGGCACGAATAGCCGGCTGTCCCACCACACCGGCTGATGTAAGCTCGTCGTAATCTGCGCAAATTCCGGGTGAGTGGGATTCAGCAGGAAATTCTGCTCAAGGCGTGCGACGACGCTCGGCACGATCAACAAAACCGATCGGTGCTGCTGCTGCCAAACCTCTCCGTAGGCCCTGCTCGATGCACCCGAAGGCAGGTGCCAGTCTGGCACTGCGGCCGTGTTGAAGACCTCATAGCTCAGGCCATTTGGAATGGTGATCTCGATATAGTGCTGATTGGGCGGAAGCTGTCCGCTGCCGTGCACGAGTCTCTCGAGCATGGCGGTCGAGTAGTGCTCACTGGTGTAGATCATCGGGGTGGACGGCT
>CAWACM010000006.1:0-12500 GCA_963780455.1 uncultured Pseudomonadota bacterium | reverse complement strand
GCTGTAGGCCGGGGAGGGGTGGTGGGCAAGCGTCGCCGCCTGCCCTCCGAAAGGGGGCGGAAGTATAGCGGTCTGCCATCCTCCGTCAACCTTCGGCTGGGCCTTTTCTTCGAGGCCCGTCTTGCCGTCGGCCGCTTAGCGGCTTGGACTGCAAGGGGCGCGCAGTATAGCCCTGATTAGGGGCCTGTCAACGCATTGTCACAATGATTTTAGGGGGGTAGGCATCCGTGCGCCCATCCTTGGGCGTAGGCCTGGGAGAGGCCAAGGCCCCCGACTCCCGAGAGCTCCTTTGATCATCCGTGCATCCTTGGCACTGTAGATGGGGGGTGGCGGCGGAAGTTCAAGGCCCGCGGTGCAGCCCGTTCAGCCCTCCAGCTCCAGCCTTACCCTGGCAAATCGCCGCGAGCCCACCTGGAGCACGTGGTCGGCCCCTGCATGGAGCACCAGCGCGCGGTCGCTCACCTTTTCGCCGTCGATCCGCACCGCCCCTTCCTCGATCTTGCGGGTGGCCTCGGAAGTGCTCGCGGTGAGCCCGGCAGCCTTGAGAAGGCCCGGGAGCCTGATGCCCGCCGCGGTCACCGGCACGGCCGTCGGCAGCAGGTCCGCGGGCACGGCCCGCTCGCTCACCCGGGCCAGGAAGTCCCGTTCCGCGCCGCTCCGCCTCGGGGGCCCCGTGGAAGCGCGCGCTGATCTCCTTCGCCAGCTCGAGCTTGATGTCCCGGGGGTTGCGCCCGTCCGCCGCCGCGCGCTTGAGGCCCGCGATCTCGGCCAGCGGCCGGAACGACAACAGCTCGAAGTACCGCCACATGAGATCGTCCGAGATCTTCATGACCTTGCCGAACATGTCGCCCGGCGGCTCGGCGATGCCGATGTAATTACCGAGCGATTTCGACATCTTGTTGACCCCGTCCAGGCCTTCCAGCAACGGCATGGTGATGACCACCTGCGGCTCCTGCCCGTACGCCGTCTGCAACTGCCGCCCGACCAGCAGATTGAATTTCTGGTCGGTGCCGCCCAGCTCGACGTCCGCCTTCAGGGCCACCGAGTCGTAACCCTGCGCCAGGGGATAGAGGAATTCATGGACCGCGATGGGTTGCCCGCTCTTGTAGCGCTTGGCGAAGTCGTCTCGCTCCAGCATGCGCGCCACGGTGTAATGCGCCGCCAGCCGCACGAAGTCCGCCGCGTGCATGGGCGAGAGCCAGCGCGAGTTGAAGTCCACCCGGGTGCGCTCCGGGTCGAGGATCTTGAACACCTGCCGCTCGTAGGTGCGGGCGTTCGCCTGCACCTCCTCCGGCGTAAGCGCCGGACGCGTCTGGTTGCGCCCGCTCGGGTCGCCGATGAGGCCGGTGAAGTCCCCGATGAGGAAGATCACCTCATGCCCGAGCTGCTGGAACTGCCGCATCTTGTTGAGGAGCACCGTGTGCCCGAGGTGCAGGTCCGGCGCGGTCGGATCGAAGCCCGCCTTCACCTTCAAGGGCTGGCCGCGGGCCACCTTGCGCGCGAGGTCGGCCTTTAGCAGCACCTCCTCGGCACCGCGTTCGAGCTCGGCGATCTGGTCGTCGAAGTTCATGATTTCCTGTGGTCTGGTTATCGGGCCAAACGTCATTCAAGTGTAGACGACGGGCCGCCGCCCCGTGCGTGCATAAGCCCCCGTAGTCTGCTGTACTTGGGTCATGGACGCACCCGATCTCAAGTCTCCCGGCCTCTACTTCAACCGCGAGCTCTCCTTCCTGGAGTTCAACCGCCGGGTGCTCGCGCAGGCGTTCGACGAGTCGGTGCCGCTATTGGAGCGCTTGCGCTTCCTCTGCATCTCCTCCAGCAACCTCGACGAGTTCTTCGAGATCCGAGTGTCGGGCCTGAAGCAGCTGCTCGAGCTCGGCTCCGCCCAGTCCACCGCCGACGGCATGACCTTCGAGCAGCAGCTCGCCGCCATCCACGAGCGCTCGGCCGTGCTCGTGGCCGAGCAGTACCGCTGTTTGAACGAGGTGCTGCTGCCCGCGCTGGCCGCACGCGACATCCTCCTGATCGGCCATGAGGAGTGGACGCCGGAGGCGCACAAATGGCTGGAGCGCTACTTCGAGCTCGAGGTCGAGCCGGTGTTGAGTCCGCTCGGCCTCGATCCGGCCCGCCCCTTTCCCCGCATCCAGAACAAGAGCCTGAACTTCATCGTGCGCCTGGAGGGCAAGGATGCGTTCGGCCGCGACAGCGAGCTTGCCATCGTGCAGGCGCCCCGCTCACTGCCGCGCGTCGTGCCGGTGCCGCTCGAGGGCTCGAAACGCACGCTCGTGCTCCTCACCGGCATCGTCCAGGCCTTCGTGCAGAAGCTCTTCAGCGGCATCGACGTGGTCGGCTGTTATCAGTTCCGGGTCACCCGCAACAGCGATCTCTTCGTCGACGAGGAAGAGATCGATGACCTGCGCCGCGCGCTCGAGGGCGAGCTCGCGCACCGGCGCTACGGCGCCGCGGTGCGGCTCGAGACCTCCAACGACTGCCCGGCAGACATCGTGCAGTTCCTGCGGCAGCAATTCTCGCTGCATGAAGTCGACACCTACAGCGTGCCGGGCCCCGTCAACCTCAACCGGCTGACCGCCGTGTACGACCTCGTGCAGCGGCCGGACCTCAAATATCCGATGTTCACGCCGGGCATGCCCAAGCGCCTGCTGGGCAACTCCGATTTCTTTGCCGTCATCCGCCAGAAAGACCTGCTGCTGCACCATCCCTTTGAGACCTTCGCGCCGGTGATGGACTTCCTCCGGCAGGCCGCCAACGATCCCAACGTGCTCGCCATCAAGCAGACGCTCTATCGCACGGGCAACGATTCGCCCATCGTGGATGCGCTGGTCGCCGCGGCAAACGCCGGCAAGGACGTCACGGTGATCATCGAGTTGCGCGCCCGATTCGACGAGGAAGCCAACATCGAGCTGTCGAGCCGCCTGCAGGAGGCTGGGGCGCACGTCATGTACGGCGTCGTCGGCTACAAGACGCATGCGAAGCTCGCGATGGTGGTCCGCCGGGAGCCGGGCGGCATCCGCCGCTACTGCCATCTCGGCACCGGCAACTATCATCCGAAGACCGCCCGGCAATATACCGACTACGGCCTCTTCACCTGCAATGACGAAGTCGGCCAGGATGTGCACGAGCTCTTCCTGCAGCTCACCAGCCTGACGCAGACCCCGAAGCTCAACCGCCTGGTCCAGTCGCCGTTTGGCCTGCACGAGACCTTCATCGCCAAGCTGGACCGCGAGGCCGGGCACGCGCATGCCGGCCGGCCGGCGCGCGTGATTCTCAAGATGAACGCGCTCGTGGAGCAGCAGTCGATCGAAGCGCTCTACCGCGCCTCGCGCGCCGGCGTGAAGATCGACCTGATCGTGCGCGGACTGTGCGCCCTGCGGCCCGGCGTGCCCGGCGTCTCGGAGAACATCACCGTACGCTCGGTCGTCGGCCGCTTCCTCGAGCATTCGCGAGCCCTCTACTTCGAGAACGGCGGTGAGCCGGAGCTCTACTGCACCAGCGCGGACTGGATGGAGCGCAACTTCTTCCGTCGCGTGGAAGTCGCCTTCCCCATCCAGCGCTCTTCGCAGCAGGAACGGATCCTCGAAGATCTGACGCGCTACCTCGAAGACAACTCGCAGGCGTGGACCCTGCTTGCCGATGGCCGCTACCAGCGGCTGTCGCCGGGCCGTGACAAGCCAAGGAGCGCGCAGGCAGAGCTGCTCGCGAATTACGCGGCCGGCGGGTCCTCTGCCAGCGTGCCTGCCGATAGCGGTTAGCCCGCAGGTTTTTACCGAGTTCCGCTGAACACGCGCAGGCGAAAGCCCGCGGCACGGAGGTAGTCGACCTCCTGCTGCAGGTCCGCCCAGGTGAGCGGGTGGTCGTTCAGCCAGCGCGCCGGGAACCGCAGCTCCAGCGACTTCGCTCCCGGTGTCAGCGCGATCGGCGGCAGCGCGACGGGGCTGCGCCCGCGATGCAGCAGCACGGCCAGCCGCAGGATGATGACCAGATGGACTGCGTTGCGGTCCCAGGGCGGCACCAGTTCCTCCATGCCCTCCAGCGCCAGCTTGCGACGATGGCCGCCGACCGTGCGCGCCAGCAGCCGCTGCTCCTCGCGGGAGAACCCCTGCATGTCGGCGTTCTCCAGCAGGTAGGCGCCATGCCGGTGATAGCCGCTGTGGGAAACGTCGAGGCCGATCTCGTGCAGTCTCGAAGCCCATTTCAGCGCCAGGTCGGCCGGGGGATCGCCCTGGAGCTTCCAGGTATCGCGCGTCTGCTCCAGGAAATTGAGCGCCGTGGCCTCCACTCGCTCGGCCTGCGCGAAGTCGACGTGATAGCGCTGCTGCATGCCGCGCACCGTGCGGTCGCGCGCATCCTCATCCGTGTAGCGGCCCACCATGTCGTAGAGCAGCCCCTCGCGCATGGCGCCCTCGGCCATCCGCATTTCCTTGAGATTCAGTCCCGCGAAGACCTCCGCGAGGATCGCAACGCCGCCGGGGAAGACCGGCCGGCGATCCTCCGTCAGCGCCGCGAGCTTCAGCTCGCGCACGTGACCTGCCTCCGTCACGTAGGCAATGACGCGCTCGAGGCCCGCGGGGGTGATCAACAGAGCCTGCGTGTCGAGCTCGCGGATGGCCTCGCCGATCGCCCGCACGGTGCCGGAGCTGCCGGCGGAGCGGTCCCAGCCGCGCCGCCGGAAGGCCGCCTGCACGGGCTCGAGCTCCAGACGCGCCGCCAGGCGCGCGCCGGCCATCCGCTTGGCGGAGATCTTGCCGTCGCGGAAGAAGCGCTCGCTCAGGCTGACGCAGCCCATCTGCAGGCTCTCGAGGTCGAGCGGTGCCAGCCCCTCGCCGATGATCAGCTCCGTGCTGCCGCCGCCGATGTCCACCACCAGGCGCTTGCCGGGCTCGCTCGGCATGGTGTGCGCCACGCCGCCGTAAATGAGCCTCGCTTCCTCCATGCCGGAGATGATCTCGATCGGGTGTCCCAGCGCTTCACGGGCGCGCTCGAGGAAGGCCTGTTTGCGGTGCGCGAGCCGCAGGGCATTCGTCCCTACGACGCGCACGCTGTCGGCACGCATATCGCGCAGCCGTTGCCCAAAACGCTGCAGACAGCCGAGAGCCCGGGCTGCCGCCTCCTTGTCGATCCGGCCGTTCTCCGCGACGCCTGCGGCCAGACGGACCATCTCACGCAGACGGTCGATGATGACGAGTTGGCCGTGCGTGTAGCGCGCGACGACCATGTGGAAGCTGTTGGAGCCCAGATCTACCGCGGCGAGTACGTCGGGGACGGGGCGTGCCGCGGGCCCCGCGCTGGCTTTCTGGCTATCGCGGAGGGAGGCGGCGGGAGGCACGCTGGTTGAGAAGCGTCAGGCGGCGAAGGAAGAGCCGCAGCCGCAGGTGGTCGAGGCGTTGGGGTTGCGGATGACGAACTGCGCGCCGTCCAGGCCGTCGCGGTAATCGATCTCCGCACCCATGAGGTACTGCACGCTCATGGGGTCGACCAGCAGCTTCACCCCCATGTTCTCGATGCAGGTGTCGCCGTCCTGGAGCTGCTCGTCGAATTCGAAGCCGTACTGCAGTCCGGAGCAGCCGCCGCCCTGCACGAAGACGCGCAGCATCAGATTGGGATTGCCTTCGCCACGGATCAGGTCGCCCACCTTGCGGGCGGCTGCGTCGGTGAACTGAAGGGCCGGTGCTTCCAGCGAGGCTTCTACTGTGCTCATGTGTTCAGTCTAGGGGTCGGTGCCCCGGGCGTCAAAAGTGACAAATGTGACAGCTCAGGCCGGCTCTGCCGCGCCCTTGCCCTCGCTTTGGCCGTCGCCTTGGCCCTCGCCTTGGCTCTGGTCCAGGCGCACCAGCTTGCCCGCAATTTGGGCGCCCAAGGTCATCTCGATGACTCCGTAGTACACATTACCTTCCACGCGCGCGGTCGGCCCGAGGACGACGCGCCCACGCGCCACGATGTCACCGCGGACGGCCCCATGCAGGACCAGGTCCGTGACTTCCACAGGTCCCTCTATGGAGCCGGTATCGCTGACTGACAAGGTGGACGGATTGGCAGGATCAGCCCGGACGCCCCCTGCCACCTGGCCGTCGAGGTGCAGGCCGCCGGCGAACGTGACGTCGCCATTGACCCGCACGGACCGCGCGATCAGCGTATCGATGCGCACCTGCCTGGAATCGCGGTTGAACATAGTCATGGCGAGAAAACCGCGCTCCACGGGAATGTCTGCGTCAGCGGCGCGACGTCCTTGCGGGTCGAGCTGACTACGACGGTCACATGCTCGGGCCGAAAGCCCGGCGGCAGGGCCACGGTCTGCGACAGGTCCTGGAAGTAGCGAAAGTCGTAGGGCACATCGCCGTCGCCGCCGGCCGCCAGCGCCTGGCTCGCCAGGGTCGCGGGCTTGCCGCCGGCGTCCTGGCCATCGACGGTCAAGGTGATGTTCCCGGTCGTCATGCCATCGGTCTTGCCGGCGCGAACCAGGGAGACGTCCACGAGGAAATGCCCTGCCGGCTTGGCGGACGACAGGCGCACCGTACCGACGCGAACTCCGATTGCCGGGGCTCCCTCCGCGACCACCGCGCGGTAGAAAGCCAGCTCCTCCGTCTGACGGGCCACCTGTGCCTGCAGATCGCCGATGGTCCTGGCGACCACCTGGTCCTCGCGCGAGTGTCCGGCATCCATCGTCTGCAGCCCGATGATGCGTCCCTGGAGGGCAGTGTTGCTGCTCTGGAGATTCCTGATGGAGCTGTCGAGCCGCGCGCGCTCCTTGACTGCGGACACGATGTTGTAGCCGGCGCGGTACTGCCCGAGCTCGTAAGCCGCGGCGAGCCCCACCAGCACGACGACCGCGAGCGAGACGGTCAGGATCAGCCGCCGCATGGGCGCGTGCGCGCGAACGACTAGCTCCGGATGATGCTCCTTATCGAACAACGTCACGGGCAATGCTCACTCCCACCCTTACTCGGCGGCCCGCGCCGGCTCGTGCTGGGGACGGCGCGTAACGTCGTCCCACCAGCTCGGCAGCGGCGGCGGGCCCGCGGGAAAAGCCATGGGCGCGAGCTCCAGGAGCGCGCGCCGATACACCCCGCGCTTGAAGTAGATGACCTCCCGCAGCGGGTCCCAGAAGCCTGCCCATCGCCACTCGTCGAACTCCGGCTCCTCCGTGCGCCTGAAGTCAAATCTCACCGGCTCGCGCCGCAACCGCAACAGAAACCAGCGCTGCTTCTGCCCGATGCAGAGCGGTTTCTGATGGCGGCGCACGTAGCGCGCCGGCAGCCGGTAACGCAGCCAGCGAGCAGTGTGCCCGACCAGCTCGACGTCCGCCGGCTCGAGGCCGGTCTCCTCATTGAGCTCGCGAAAAACCGCCTGCTCGAGACTCTCGCCGACACGCATGCCGCCCTGCGGGAACTGCCAACCGCGGCCGCCGGTGCGGCGCCCGAGGAAAACCTCGCCGCTGCCGCTCATCAGCACGATGCCGACGTTGGCGCGAAAGCCGTCCGAGTCGATGAGGTCTGGGACCATGCGAGGCTTTTATCAAGCGCGGCTTGTACTGGGCAAGCTCCAGCTTCTAGGCTACTCGCTCCTTCACCCCGGCGGCTGTGATTTGAAGTCGGTTTCCACCCTGCACAGTGTGAGCGGCGGCGCCTGGAAAGGCCTTGCCCTGCTGGTGCTGCTCGCAGCCGCGATATTCATGGGCTCCCTGCTGGTGGGCAGCGCCGAGCTTTCGCCGGGACGTGTCCTGGCGGCACTGTTGGGTTCCGGCGACAGCGTCGCTCGCAGCGTGACGCTGGCCGTGCGCCTGCCGCGCACCCTGGCCGCATTCGGTGTGGGAAGTCTGCTCGCGCTCGCCGGTGTGCTGCTGCAGGCGCTGTTCCGCAATCCCCTGGCCGACCCGTTCGTGCTCGGCGTGTCCGGCGGCGCGGCGGTCGGCGCCCTGCTCGCCATGATTGCCGGTGCCACGATGTTGGCGATCCAGGGATCCGCCGTGGCGGGCGCGGTGGTCGCCGTGGTCACCGTGCATCTGCTTGCCCGCAGCGGCGGCACGAGCCGGCTGCTGCTGACGGGCGTCGTGCTGGCGAGTGCATGCGGCGCCGTGGTGACGGTGCTGTTGTCGGTGGCCGATGCATCCAGCCTGCGCGGCATGGTGTTCTGGCTGGCGGGTGACCTGGAATGGGCGGTGAATCCCTGGGCGAGCGCGGCCACGGCTCTGCTCGCGGTCGCTTTTGCGGTCCTGATGGCCCGTCCACTCAACGTGCTCGCGGCGGGTGAGCTTCGTGCCCGCAGCGTTGGCATGAATCTGGAGGCCTGGCGGAGCTTCGTCTTCGTCGGCTGCGCCGCGTTGACGGCGATCGCGGTCGTCAGCGCGGGAACGGTCGGATTCGTCGGACTCGTCACACCGCACCTGGTGCGGCTCGCGTTCCGCACGAGCGACCATCGCGTGGTCGCACCGGCATCGGCACTGCTCGGCGGGTCGCTCCTGGCCTGCGCGGACGTGGCGGCGCGGACGGTAGTGGCCCCACGACAGCTGCCTGTTGGCGCGATCATGGCGCTGATCGGCGCCCCGCTCTTCATTGCGCTGCTGCGGCGCCGGGGCTGACTCGAGACTATTTGACGACGTTCTTCGACACTGCGAAGCGATTGCGCCCGGCGCTCTTGGCGCGATAGAGCGCCGCATCGGCCTCCGCGATCAGGCGATCGGCCACCACCTTGAAGTCGCGAGTGCCCTGGTCGGGCGCCGCCGCGGCAACGCCGATCGACACGGTCACCGTCTCCTGCGCGTGTCCGCCGATCGACACCGGCTGGCTGCGCACCGCCTCCAACACGCGGGTGGCGAGCCGCTCCCCGTCGGCGACACCACCCTGCGGCAGCACAATCGCGAACTCGTCGCCGCCGAAGCGGACGCCGGTGTCGCTCATGCGCATTTCCGTGTCGATCCGCTGGGCCACTTCCCGCAGCACGGCGTCTCCGGCCAGATGGCCGTACTGGTCGTTGATGCGCTTGAAGTGATCGACGTCGAGCATCAGGCACGCAACGGGGTGTCGCGCACGCTGGGCGCCCGCCAGCTCTTCACGCAGCCGCGCTTGCAGGTACCGCCGGTTGTGCAGGCCCGTCAGGAAGTCCGTCAGGCCGCTGCGCACCAGCCGTGCACGGTTGACGGCGTTCTCGATGCAGATGGCCGACACCACTCCGAGATGGGCGAGGAAGTCGCTGGCGAGGTCACCGGTGAAGCGCACCGGATCGGCGCTGAAGAAGACCAACACGCCATCGAGCTGCTCCTGGCGCGTCAACGGAATCAGCGCCAGGCTGCCGCCGCCCCTGATCCCGGGCAGCAGCAGCTCGTGGTCGGCGAGGCGCAGGGGCCCGAGCCAGGGTTTCTCCAGGTGCGCGACCTGCGGCGCCTCGGTGATCAGCGCATCGACGAAGTAGACGCCCTCGAGCTCCTCGAAGAGCATGCCGTCGCCTGAAAGCAGGTGCCGGATCTCATGCTGCGGGTCATTCAGGTGCAGCGTCACGGCATCGAGTTGGTACGACTGGCGCAGGCCCTGGATCAGACGCTGCAGCAGCTGCGCCAGCGATCCTGCCCGCAACAGCTCGAGCTCTCTTTCCTGCGTCTTGCGGAACAGCGATTCGTTGCGGCCGACCTCGTCCGTCAGCTCTTTGAGGCGCGCGCGCAGCCGCTCGTTCTCTTCCTCGAGCGCTTTCAGACCGTCTTGAGCCATGGGCAGTGCCACTTCGCCGTGCGCCTATGCCCGTCGCTGGGCGACGCTGCGCCGGTCTTCGAGGTAATCCCGCCCGCGCTGCATCAGCGCGACGAAGACGTCGTGGTCGCGAGACAGCACCGCCGCCCGGATGCGCTCCACCGCTTGGGAGAGCGCCTCCAGCGACTCCGCGCCGTAGTCGTTCAGGCTCTGGATTTCGTAGTACAGCTCCGGACTCTCCTGCGCCACCCGGGTGGCGACATCGAGTTGCGAGTCGAAAGTCGTGCTCGAGAGTTTCGCCAGCCGCGGGGCCGCCTCACCGCTCTCCGCGAGCGCGGTGAAGAAGGCGATGTTGAGCGCATGCGACAGGCCGAGCACGTAGGCGATCAGCCGGTCGTGATCGTCGAGGCTCATCACCACCTGCTCCGCCATGGTGGACGCGAACAGCGCCCGGGCCTCGGCCAGCGCCTCGGCGTGACCCATGTCCACGAAAATGACGTGCCGTCCGGAGAGAAGTTCCGTGTCGGGTCCGAACATCGGATGGATGGATGTGACCCGGCAGCCGTGCGACTTGAGCGCCACGAGGCCTGCGCGCAGCGGCGATTTCAGCGACCCGACATCGAAGATCACGCCGCGGGGCCGGCGAAGCGCGAGATCGCGCAGGATCGCGTCGGTCACGCCGAGCGGCGTCGCGAGCACGATGTAGTCGTGTTTGAGATCGGTCGTATGCCAGTCCGCCACGCACGGCACACCCTCCGGTCCACCGTGAGGATCTGCCACTTCGACGCCGAAACCCTGTGAGGAAAGAAATTGGACGAACCACCGGCCCATCTTGCCGCCGCCGCCCACGACGAGCGCGCGCCGACCGGAGCCGGCGCCGCGCGCCGCGACGCTCGCCTGCTCCTGAGTCGTGAGGGAGGATCGGATGAGGAGGCGCAACAGCTCCTCGGCGAGTGCCGGGGACACCCCGACCTCGACGGCCGCGGCCCGCGCACCCTCGATCACCTCGCGCTCACGCGCGTAGTCGCGGGTCGGATGGCCCGTCGCCCGCTTGACGCGAGCCACCTCGCCGCTCAGCGCCTTGCGCTCGCCCACCAGCTGCAGGAGCTGGCGGTCGATCTCGCTCAGGCGGCGGCGCAAATCGTCCAGGGTCACATCGTCCCGCGACATAGGGATCTTTCCGGCGCAAAAACCGTGGGTGGCCCCCTCCTTTTATCGGCCCAGCGTGACCGCTGCAAGTGCAGGCCACCGGCGGCGGCGGGTACGTCCCTGTGCCTGTAATATATCGACGTGACGCGACATATTGAGCTGCTTCCCGAGCCCCTGCCGCCCGAGCCCCTGGTGGTCCTCGACCGCTGGATGGCCGAGGCTTGCCGGCACCGGCACCAGCCGAACCCCAACGCCATGGTGCTGGCCACCAGCGATCCGGCCGGCCGGCCGTCGGCGCGGGTGGTGCTCTGCAAAGAGGTAGTACCCGTGCCGGGATACCTCGTTTTCTACACCAATTATCTGTCGCGCAAGGGGCGGCAGCTCGCGGAGAACCCGCGGGCCGCGGCAGTGATCCACTGGGATGCGATGCATCGCCAGGTGCGGATCGAAGGGCCGGTGCTGCAGGCGCCGGGCGTGGACAGCGACGCTTACTTCGCCTCCCGGCCGTGGCCGAGCAGGATCGGCGCCTGGGCCAGTGAGCAGAGCGAGCCGGTGGCATCGCGCGAGGAGATGCTCGAAGCGGTGGCCGCCGCGGCGGCGCGCTTCGGCACGCCGCTGCCGTGGCAGCCGGGCGCCGAGAGCGAGCTCGACATCGCCATCCCGAGGCCGCCGCACTGGGGCGGCTATCACCTCTGGGTGGAGTGCGCGGAGCTCTGGGTGGAAGGCGAAGCACGCGTGCATGACCGTGCGCGCTGGACGCGCAAGCTCACGGAGCTGCCGAGCGGCTATCTCGAGGCCGGCCCCTGGACCGCGACCCGACTGCAGCCGTAACCGGAACCGGAAGCCGTTGCTCGCTGGCCGCCAGGGATGTCGAGGTGTCGGTTGGCGCGCGACGGCTGGTGGTGGGTCTGTCGCTGGAGTTCGTGCCGGGAGAGTTCGTCGCGATCCTGGGGCGCAATGGCACTGGCAAGACTCTGACGTTGCATACGCTCCTGGGGCTGAGGCAGCCGCAGGCGGGAGCGATCTTTCTCGACGGGGTGGCGATGGCGGGGCTGAACCGCAAGGCGGTGGCGCTGCGATTGGGCTTGCTTGCCCAGGATGTGGAGGAGTCGTTCGTCACCACGGCGTTGGAGGCGGTGTTGGTGGGAAGACATCCGCATCTGAAGCTCTGGCAGTGGGAGACGGCGGAGGATGAGCGCATTGCGCTCGAGGCGCTGCAGGCGGTGGATCTGGAGGGGTTTGCTACGCGGCGGACTGACACGCTGTCGGGTGGGGAGCTGCGGCGGGTGGCGGTGGCGGCGTTGTTGACGCAGGCGCCGTCCATGTTTCTGCTGGATGAGCCGTCGAATCACTTGGATCCGGCGCATCAGCTGGGAATTCTAGGGTTGTTTCAGGAGTTGTGCGCGAGCGGTAAGACCGTGATCGCAACTCTGCACGATCCAACCGTGGCGGCAAGATATGCGGATCGGGTGCTGCTCCTGCATGGGGACGGTCGTTGGGCGGCGGGCCCGGCGCATGAGCTGCTCACCGCGGCGAATCTCAGTGAGCTCTACCTGTCGCCGATGTTGGAAGTGCAGAAGAATGGGAGAAGGATTTTCGTGAATGCGTGAACCCGCCAGGGCGCGAAGTCGCGACCTTTACGCGATTCCTGTGACG
>CAWACM010000005.1:0-51275 GCA_963780455.1 uncultured Pseudomonadota bacterium | reverse complement strand
ATCTGCCGCTCCATCATGGATGGCAGTGTATCGAGGAGCTGCGGCTGCTCGCGTACTTTCCGCAGCAACTCGACGCCCGTGCGCAGCGGCGCGAGCGGGTTGCGCAGCTCGTGCGCGAGTGTGGCGATGAGTTGCTGGCGTTGGTGCTCCGCTTCCTGACGCTCCTTGTCCCGCAGGCGCTTGTCGGTCACATCGCGCACTACCGAGACCGAGCCGATGATGCTGCCGCCGGTATCACGAACGGGGGCCGAGCTCACCATACGGTGGCGGAGCTCGCCGGTGCGCGGGATGCGAACGATCTGCTCCTCATCACGCACTACCTCGCCGGCGAGGGCGCGCACCGGTGGGGCTTCGGAGAAAGGCCGTGGCGTCCCGTCGGGTCGGAGGACTTCGAGTTGCGAGACGATCCTTTCGATGTCCACGCCCTCCACGTTGTCGTGGCCGAACTCGCGCAGAGCGGCCGGATTGGCGTACGTATAGCGCCGCCGCGAGTCCGCGAAATACACCTCCTCCGTCATGGAGTTGAGAAGCGCCGCCAGCCACTCGCGCTCCGCGCGATTGACCTCCAGCAGCCGCCTGACCTCCGCCTCCACGCGGATGCGCGCGCTGATGTCGACGCCCGATGTGACGATCGAGTCGGGGCCGATCGGAAACAGGCTGATGAGCAGGTCCGTCTCGCCCGTGCGCTCCTCATATTGCTCCGGCCGGCTGCCTGTGAGGACACGCGTATAGAGCGGGATGAGCTCGGCAGCGCGCGCCGGCAGGATTTCGCCCAGGGTCCTGCCGACCAACTGGTCACGCGGCCGGCCCAGCGCCCGCACCCAATTGGCATTCGCCTCGCCGTAGCGCCAGTCGACGATCGCGCCGCCGGAGTCCCGTACCGCATCCAGGACCGCGATCAGATCGAATGGATTCTCGAAGATGGCGCGATACCTTCGCTCGTTTTCGTTCTGGCTCATTCCGCTCGTGCCGTTCCCACTCCTGCCGAGTATAGAGCCAGCCCGCGGCCGCAAACCTTGCGCCAGCGCACATCCGAATCGCGCCGGCTCGGGTCACTGAGCCGCTAACGGTTCAGCTGGCTGACAGCAGGCGGTCGAGATTGCACTCGCTCTCGATCGTGTCAGCCAGCCGATCGAGCATCTGCTCGCGGCGCGCGGCGTGATCGATCTCGAGCGGACTCGTCAGACCGGCCCAGCGCAGCAGCGCGGCGCAGGCGCCCGCATCCTCGAACAGGCCGTGCAGGTACGTGGCCATGATCTGGCCATCGTCCGAAATCGCACCGTCGAGCGTGCCGTCGTCCAGCAGGACGGCGGGGCGCTCCAGGGCCGGGCCCTGCGTCCGGCCTGCATGGATCTCGTAGCCGCGCACGCGCGCATTCTCCAGCCCCAGATGACCGGCGACATTGCGGAGCCGTTTACCGGGCAGAAGCACCGTCGTCAGGTCGAACAAACCGAGGCCCGGGCTCTCACCGGCGTCTCCCTCGATACCCTCGGGGTCTGCGATCACTTTGCCCAGCATCTGCATCCCGCCACAGATGCCGAGCACCTTGCCACCGTAGCGCAGATGCTTCGCAAGGTAGCTCGGCCAGCGCATGAGCCCGCAGCCACTCGAGATCGGCGCGAACCGACTTGGATCCGGGCAGGATGACGAGATCGGCTGGCGGCGGTGGTGTTGCGGCATCGATGTAGCGCAGCTCGACCTGCGGATGTTGCGCGAGCGGCTCGAAGTCGGTGTGATTGCTGATGCGCGGCAGGACCGGCACCACCACGCGCAGCCTGTCGGCCGACTCGGCGGGAGCCGCCGGGGCCTCGCGGCTGATGCCGTCCTCCGCATCCAGATGAAGCCCCTGCAGATAGGGCAGAACTCCGAGTACTGGCTTGCCCGTGTGGCCCTCGAGCCAATCCAGTCCAGGCTGCAGCAGCGACAGATCGCCGCGGAAGCGGTTGATGACGAAGCCCCGGACGCGATTGCGCTCGCTGTCAGTCAGCAGCGCCAGCGTGCCCACCACATGCGCAAACACGCCGCCCCGGTCGATGTCGGCGATGAGCACGACCGGACAGTCGACCGCCTCCGCGAATCCCATGTTGGCGATGTCGCCGTCGCGCAGATTGATCTCCGCGGGAGAGCCGGCGCCCTCGACGACGATGAAGTCGTATGACTCGCGCAGCCTCGTATACGATGCGAGCACGGCCTCGCGCGCGCGGCGCTTGAACTCGTGGTATTCCCACGCACCCATGTCGCCGACGGCTTTGCCGTGAATGATGACCTGACAGCGTCGATCCGTGTTCGGCTTGAGGAGCACCGGGTTGAGGTCGACCGTGGGGAGGATGCCCGCCGCCTGTGCCTGCAGCGCCTGGGCACGGCCCAGCTCACCGCCGTCGATCCCGACCGCGCTGTTCAGCGCCATGTTCTGCGGCTTGAACGGCGCAACCCGCGTGCCGCGCCGTCGCAGGACGCGGCAGAGCCCGGCGACCAGCGTGCTCTTGCCGGCATCTGAGGTGGTGCCCTGCACCATCAGGACGCGGGCGCCCACGCGTCAGCCGCTCTTGGGAATATCGAGTCCTCTCGCGACTGCCGGACGCGCGAGGAATGTCTCGAGGGCGCGCGTCACGTGGGGGAAGTCGGCGATACCCACCAGCCCGCCCGCCTCGTAGAAGCCGATGAGGTTGCGCACCCAGGGGAAGGTGGCGATGTCGGCGATCGTGTACTCCTCACCGGCGATCCAGGCCTGTTTCCCGAGTTGATCGTCGAGGACGCGCAGCAGACGCTTCGCCTCCGCGACGTAGCGGTCCCGTGGACGCTTGTCCTCGAAGTTCCTGCCGGCGAACCTGGTGAAGAATCCGACCTGACCGAACATCGGTCCGATGCCGCCCATCTGGAACATCAGCCACTGGATCGTGACGTACCGGGCCGCCGGATCGCGCGGCAGCAAGCGGCCGGTCTTGTCCGCGAGGTAGATGAGGATGGCGCCGGACTCGAAGAGCGGCAGCGGCTGGCCGCCGGGGCCGTTGGGATCGATGATGGCCGGGATCTTGTTGTTGGGGTTCAGCGAAAGGAACTCGGGCGAGATCTGATCGTGCGTGTCGAAGCTCACGCGGTGCGGCTCGTAGGGAAGACCCGTCTCCTCCAGCATGATGGCAACCTTCACGCCGTTCGGCGTCGGCAGCGAGTAAAGCTGCAGGCGATCCGGGAATCGCGGCGGCCACTTGCGGGTGATGGGGAACGTTGACAGATCAGGCATGGGCTAGAGGCCGGTGTGGTGCAGGTAGGCGACGACGGTCGCCGCGAACAGGCAGTAGATTCCGAAGAAATGCCAGCGGCCCGTTTCCAGCCAGCGGCTGAGCCACTTGAGCGCCAGCAGCCCGGCGAGAAACGCAAAAACCACTCCCACGATGCTGGGCATCACGGCGGGCAGCATCCCGGCGAGGTGATGATGCTGCGATTGATAGAGGCGCCAGATCTCGCGTGCGTCGGCCGGCGGTGTCAGCACGACTGCCAGCGCAAAGCTGAAATCCTCGGCCCTGGCGCGCGCCACGCGACCGAGAAGTCCGGTCGAGATGGTCGCGCCGGAGCGGGAAAAGCCGCGGAAGGGAATGCAGAGTCCCTGCACGGCGCCGATCGACGAATACTGCGCGGGCGTCAGTTGCTGCGTCGCCGCCGACTGCCGCCGCCGATTTTCCGCGAGGCCCGCCACCAGAATGAAGACGCCGGCAGCGGCCAGCGCAGCGGCTATCAGGTCCAGACGATTGAAGAGTTGCTCGACCCAGGCATGGGCTTCGTGGCGCATCAGCACTTTTTCGATGAACTCGATGATGGCGCCGCCGACGATGCCGGTGAGGAGCGTGGCGACGATCAGTGCGACGGCAAAACTCCTGAACTCGGGCACGGAGCCGAAGAACGCCCGGCGCCATCGCTGCCAGAAATAGACGATCACTGCGAGCATGGTTCCGGTATGGAGCATGACGAGCAGCAGCGTCATTGCGGGCGAGGACGGGTCCATGCCCATCAGCTTCTCGGCGACGATGACATGCGCGGAGCTGGAAACCGGTAGAAGCTCCGCGAGCCCTTGAACGATGGCGAGAATGATGACGTGGAACATATCGGGACTGCTCTTCCGCCTGGCGTAAAGCGGGGCATTGTATGTTCATTGGCGTGCCCGAGGCAGTGTGTGACTGCGACGCGACGGAAGGTGATCGGGGTGGCGGCGCCCGGCGGCCGAATCCGGTATGGTTGCCGGTCTAAATTCCTGGGGGGTCGCCAATGACCGTAACCGATCGCCGCTCGCGAGTGCTGCTGGCTGTGGGATTGCTGCTGGGGGCCGTAGTGCTCATGGCCGCCGGGCCGCCGGCGCGGGCGCAGGGAGTTGCCGATGCCGCACAAGTGCCTTTCCCGCGGGGGCGCGCCATGGCAGGGGCTGGGGACGTGCCGCCCTCCGCCTATTCGCAGCTCAGATGGCGCCTCGTGGGGCCTTTTCGCGGCGGCTGGGCGACGATGGGGGCGGGCGTGCCGGGCAGCCCGGATACGTTCTACTTCTCGGGCGCGGGCGGCGGCATCTGGAAGACTACCGACGCCGGGCGGACCTGGCGGCCGGTGGGCGACAGCCTGCCGCCAGCCATCGGAGCGCTCGCAGTCGCACCTACGGCTCCGGAAACGATCTACGCGGGTTCAGGCCAGGTCGCCCCGCGATATGACGTCGGCTCCGGCCGCGGCATGTTCAAGTCCACCGACGGCGGCAAGAGCTGGCAGCCGCTCGGCCTCACTGCAAGCCGGGACATCGGCCGGATCTGGGTGGATCCGCGCAACGCCGATGTAGTGGTGGTGGCGGCGCTCGGCCACATCTTCGGCCCCAATCCGGAGCGCGGCATCTATCGCTCCACGGACGGTGGCAAGACGTGGGTGCATGCCCTCGCGATCAATGACGACACCGGCGCCGTCGATATTGCGGCGGACCCGACGAACCCTGATCTGCTCTACGCGGCTGCCTGGCAGATGCGCGGGCGCCCCTGGCTGAGCTACTTCGAGCCCCCCGCGGGCCCGGGGAGCGCCATCTACCGCTCCACCGATGGGGGTGCCAACTGGGCACGCCTGGGGGGCCTTGGCTGGCCCCAAGGTCCCCTGGGGCGCATCGGGATCGCTGTAGCGCATACGGCCCAGGCCACTCGCATCTATGCGACCGTGGCGTCGGCCAGCGCGGGCGGCGTGTGGCGCTCTGATGACGGCGGCGGTCATTGGCAGCGAGTCAACACCGACGCCGACACCTTTGGTAATTGGTATTTCTCGCGCCTGACGGTCGACCCGCGCAATCCGGACGTCGTCTACTCGGCCGGGCAGTCGATCCGCCGCTCAACTGACGGCGGCAGGACCTGGACGATCATCAAGGGAGCACCGGGAGGCGACGACTACCACTTCGTGTGGATCAACCCGGAGCACCCGAATCATTGGCTCACCGCGTCCGATCAGGGGGCCGTTGTCACCGTCAATGACGGTAGAACCTGGAGCAGCTGGTACAACCAACCGACGGGTCAGTTCTATCACGTCGCGGCCGACAATCGCTTTCCCTACTGGATCTACAGCGGCCAGCAGGACAGCGGCACCATTGGCACCGCCAGCCGCAGCGACTATGGCGCGATCACTTTCCGCGACTGGCATCCGGTCGGGGGTGACGAGCGCGACTACATGTTGCCCGACCCGGACCATCCCGACCTGGTGATCGGCAGCGGCATGGGCGGCAGAGTGTCCCGCTACGACGGCAGCACCGGACAGGTCGCGAACGTCACGCCGTGGCCGGTCAACAGCTACGGCGCGCGGCCTACGGCGGTGAAGTACCGCTACGGCTGGGTGACGCCCATCGCGTTCACTCCGACGGCGCCGCATGCACTGTTGCTTGGCGCGCAGGTAGTTTTCCGTTCCACCGACGAAGGCGCTCACTGGGACGTCATCTCGCCCGATCTCACGGGCAGGAAGACGGATGCGGGCGACTGCGACGGGCAGGTGGCCGGCGAGCAGGCCGTGGCATGCGGATATGGCGTGATCAGCGCCATTGCGCCCTCGCCCAAAAGCGGCGCGCTGATCTGGGTGGGCACTGACAGCGGCCTGATCCAGCTCACGCGTGATGGCGGCCAGAGCTGGCAGAATGTAACACCGCCGGCGCTGAAGCCCTGGGAGAAGGTGAGCGCGGTCGATGCCTCGGCGCTCGACCCGGCGACAGCATACGCCGCGGTCGACGCTCACCGTCAGGATGACTTCCGTCCGCATGTCTTCCGAACTCATGATTACGGCGAGACCTGGACGGAGGTCGACGCAGGCTTGCCAGTTGCTGCGGACGTACCGGTGGTGCGCGCGGATACCGTGCGGAGCGGCCTGCTGTATGCCGGCACGTCCGAAGGTGTGTACGTCTCGCTGGATGACGGTGATCACTGGCAATCGCTGCGGCTCAATCTGCCGCATGCCCGGGTCAACGACCTGCTGGTGCATGGCAACGACCTCATCGCCGGGACCCAGGGCCGCGCGATCTGGGTGCTGGACGATGTGACACCGCTGCGCCAGCTGACCGGCGCCATGCTCGGCGCGCCGGCGCATCTGTTCGCGCCGGAAGTGGCCTGGCGGGTCCATTCCAACAACAACAAGGACACGCCGCTGCCGCCCGAGACACCCGAAGGAATGAATCCGCCGTCGGGTGCCGTGATCGACTACTGGTTGGGCAAGGACACACACGGGCCGGTGACGCTGGAGATCTACAGCTTCACCGGCCAGCTGGTGCGCCGCTTCGCCTCCGATGAGGCGCCGGCGCCGGCGCCGGCATTCCGGTACTTCCAGGAGGAGTGGCTGCGGCCCGCGGCCGGGCTCTCGGGTGCTCCCGGCATGCACCGCTTCGTCTGGGATCTGCGCTACGCGCGTCCACAGGCGATCTCGTTCGACTACGGCATCGCGGCGGTGTTCAGCGAAGACACGCCGACGGCCGTCGAGGGCCCGTTCGCGCTGCCTGGCATCTACAGCATCGTGCTGACGGTCGACGGCCAGCAGTACCGGGCGCCCCTCGTGGTGCAGCTCGACCCGCGCGTTCACACGAGCAGCGCCGACCTGAGCGCGCTGCTCACCTTCAGCCAGTCGCTCTGCGCCGCTCTCGAGCGCGCTGACTCGCTGTATCTGGGAGAGAAGTCCGCGCACGACGACCTCGATTCGCTGGCTCGACGGCTGAGCGGCGGGCACGGCGATGGCGCGCTACTGCGGACGGTGGAGAAGCTGCGCGACGCCACGGCGGGACAGGGCGACACCGGCCCCAGCGCGATCAGTGGTCGTATCAGCGGGATCGAAGCTGACGCCGAGTCGGCCGACCTGGCACCCACGTCCGCGGACGAGCAGGTATTCGAGATGGAATCGAAGGCGCTGGATCAGGCGGCCCGCGCCTGGCGCGAGAATCAGTCCGCGATCCGCGCGCTGAACGTACGCCTGCGCCGCGCCCGGTTACCGACGGTTACCGAATGAATGAGCGGGCCAGGGCCGTTCCCTGGCCCGCGGAAAATGTGTAGGTCTCGCGGAAATCGTCTCGACGATTTCCGCCAATAAGCCAGCGCCCCAGGGCCGTTCCCTGGGCCGCGAGGCGAATCCCGTCATTGGGCTGGCCGCGCAAATCGCCGGCAGCGATTTGCGCCAATCAATAAGCAAAATATGGGCCTTCACCGTCGGGGGTGTTGGTGCCGGCTATCGCGACGTAGACATTGCGGCCGAAGAAAAACGGCAGGCCGAGATCGAAATAGCAGTCACCGTTGGCGGCGGTGGTGAGGCTCTCGCCGTTGCAGAAGCTCGTTTGCGAGCCGGTGTCCGCGCCCAGGTCGTCGAAGGCGGTGTAGGTGCCATTGTCCTCGTTGAACAGGGAATTGGCATTGTAGACCTTGATGCCGACGCTGGAGGTCGTGTCGTTCTGGCCCGAATTCGTCACGCTGACCGTCTGCTCGGAGGTCGGGCACAACCATGAGCTCGTGAAGCCCGAGCCGCCGGAGCCCGAGCTTGGGCAGTCGGGAAGCGCGGTTGTGTTCCCGGCGTCGAAATAATAGGCGTTCGAGCCTGTGTCCAGGTACGAGTACTGCAGCATGTTGCCGTTGTACGTCGTGGTGATGTCGCCGTAGTCGTTGCCCGTGAGTACCGTGGCGCTACCCAGCCCGTTGTTGCTCTGTGTACCGATGCCGAACACCAGGGAACCGCTGGCGGTCGCACTGCCAGCGGGATCCGGAACCGAGGGCAGCTCGACGATGACGCCGTTGTCGTCCCCGGTCGCGGTGAAATCGGCTACCGGGTTGGTCACCTGAACGGTAGGAGTCGCGGCCGTGCAGTCGCTCGACGACGTGCCGCCGGAGGGACAGGCGAAGTACGTCGGGTTCTGGGAGTAAGCAGGGTTGGAGAGCGTGCAGCCGGTGCCGCAGTCCTGCGCGAAAGGGCCCACGCCGATGATGCCGTTGGCACCAAACTGCGCGACGGTATCCTCCGCGCCGCCCTTGGCCAGGCAGATCGAGGGAATCTCGCTGTCCGGGAAGCTCGAATCGCCGATCACCTGGATCGGGACATTGCTGGCCGACTCGCCGCTGATCTGCACGTCCGCCTGCACGACCGGCCCCCAGCTGACGCCGTCGACGAACTCGGTGCACTCGACGAGCGGCTGGTTGTTCGAGGCGTATGCCTGTGTCAGAGACCCGAGGAGGCTGGAGGACAGGACGGAGGAAATGATGCGCAGACCGTAAGATCCGGTGTCGACCTCGATATTGGAGATCTGCTGGCAATTGGTGGTGCTGCCGGGCGCGCAGACCGTGAGCGTGATGAATGGCGTGTCGGCATCCGGATTGGAGGCGCCGTTGGGTCCGACATTGATGGCCATCGCGACGACGTTGCTCCCGGTCGGAGCGCCGCCACCGCCGCTTCCATCGCCGCCGCTGGAGGCGATGGTGCCGCTGCTCCCGCCGCCGCAACCGCCGAGAAAGAGGAGAACCTGTACGAGACCGACGAAGATGAGCTTACGCACTATTTCCCTCGCTGGAACTCAGTGAAGGTCGGAGATGGACACATTCGTGGGCAGGAGCGCAGGTACATACGCGACACCGAAGTACTGCCGCATGTGCCCCATGGCATGCACGACCAGCGAAGGGGTGCGGATCTCGAGGTGATTGTGGCCTCGGAGATGAGGCTGCTGTGCACGGCGCGCCTGCACGGCGGCCTGGAATTGGGTGAAGTAGGTGCCGAACGTCTGCTGCAGATCGGGCATCGACGGGCCGTACCAGCTCACGGCGAACACCACCCCCGCGGGTGACACGTACTCCCGAACCACCGTTCCGCTGGCGGTCGCGATCTCCGCGACCGAGTAGCCGGCCTCGGACCGGCTGCGAACCTGTCCCCTCATGCTCGCCCGGTCAGGCTCTATGGATGCGGTGGTCGCGCCCAGCCCGGCGTAGGCCGGCCGCGCCGACAAATCGAGGAGAGATGCCGCCCCAAGCGCAAGCACCGCCGTAAGGAAAACGGGCAGAGATTTCATGAGGTGATCCTTAACTCAATCTCTTCGGCAGGACTTCAAGCAATTGTTGCGGAGTGTGGCAGCAAGCCCCTGATTCCCCAGCTCTCTCAGGGCGCCCCTCTCCCTGGGGTTGACCGGCCGCCCCGGCCGCGAGCCACAATAAGACAGTCCGGGGCAGCCGTTTGTGAGTCGCGTCAATGAACGAGCGGAAAGGCTGCCGTAACCGTCATCGGACCTTTCCTTTCCCCGGCGGTTCCCGGGGTCCCGTCCGCCTCCCTGCATGGACAGCGGCCCGGGCGTCCGATAGGATTCGCCCCCCCAATTCGGAGCGGTAGTTCAGCTGGTTAGAATACCGGCCTGTCACGCCGGGGGTCGCGGGTTCGAGTCCCGTCCGCTCCGCCAGTCCTTTCCCCCTTTACCGAGGTCGGCGGGGGAGCGGCCGGCACTCGAAGCGCCGTTCTAAGCCGTTGAAATCAAAGATACTCGGTCCGGCGAACCCGACATCCCTCCCCAACGGCAGCCCGGGTATGGAACGCAATGAGGCCTAGCCTCGATGCGCCTCTGAAGCACTCCCCGCCACGCGCCCGTTTCAGGCAGGACGCTCGCCGGGGACGTGTAACAAATCTGCATCCGTGCGCACATCCTCAAAGCGCCGTCGCAGGCGGTCCATGTAAACATAGATCACCGGGGTGCTGAAGAGCGTCAGCACCTGTGAAACGAGCAGTCCGCCGACGATCGCCCATCCCAGTGGCTGTCGGAACTCGGCGCCCGTGCCGTTGTTCAGGATCATGGGGAAACCACCCAGGATGGCGCAGGCGGTGGTCATGAGAATGGGTCGCAGCCTCCGGTGAGACGCCTCGGTCGCCGCGGCCTCGGCAGACAAGTTGTCCTCGCGTTCCAGCTTGAGCGCTACATCGACAATCATGATGCCATTCTTCTTGACGATGCCGATCAGGAGAATGATGGCGATGATACCGATCACGTTGAGGTCCATGCCCGCGATGCGCAGCGCCAGAAGCGCGCCCACGCCCGCCGAGGGGAGGGTGGAAAGGATCGTCAGCGGGTGGATGTAGCTCTCGTACAGGATGCCCAGGATGAGATAGACCGATAGCAACGCGGCCAGGATCAAGACCGGCATGGTGGTGAGCGACTGCCGAAATGCCGCAGCGGTACCTTGAAAGGAACCGACCACGCCGACCGGCGTACCGAGGGCGAGCCTGGCATCGTTGATCGCCGCCGTGGCATCTCCCAGCGCCACGCCGGGCGCCAGGTTGAAGGATAGCGTTACCGCCGGCATTTGGCCATCATGGTTGATGGAGAGAGGCCGCACCTGAGTTGTATCCAGCTTGACCAGAAGAGAAAGTGGTACCGGCTCACCGGTCAGAGGCGAGTTGATGAATATCGAGCTGAATAAGCCGGGTGTCGCCTGAAGACCGGGTAATGCTTCCAGGATCACATGATAAGCATTGAGCTGAGTGAAGTACTGCGCTACCTCGCGGCTGCCAATCTGGTCGTAGATGGCGGAGTCGATGTCGGCAGGCGCGAGACCGAAGCGAGCCGCGGCATCTCGGTCGATGTCCAGGGTGATCGTGGGTGCGGCGGACTGTTGATCCGTGGTCACATCGCGCAGTTCGGGCAATTTCTGCAGGACCCGCAGCAGCCGCGGCGCCCAGCTATTCAGCTCATTGATGTCCGGATCGGAGAGTGTGTACTGGTATTGCGCCCGCGTGCCGCGGGCGCCGATATTGATGTCTTGGTTGGATCGAAGAATGGTATCCGCGCCCACCACGCGCGCAAGCTTGCGGCGTAGCCGGGCAATGATTTGATCGGACGTGGCGGTGCGTCCTGCTTCTTTGGTACGCAGGGTCACGTTCAGCTTCGCGCTCGAGACATCGCCTTCGATGCTGAAATGCGCTTCCGCCACATCGGGATCGGAGCTGATGATCTTGAGTACCTGTTGAGCTTTCGCATCCGTCTCGGCATAGGATGATCCCTGAGCCGTCAGCGTCGCGCCCTGCAGGAAGCCGGTGTCCTGCTGCGGAAAGAATCCGGTCGAGGAGGTCGCATAGAGAAAACCAGCCGCTATGGCGGTCGCTCCAAACAGGAGCATCGTGAGTGGTTTGTGCCGCATCACGGTCTCCAGCCAGTAGGCGTAGCGCTGCTCCAGCCAGTGAAAACCCCGCTCCAAGGCCCACATGAAGCGATTGGGGCTGCGCTTGGGGGCGTTGAGGTACTTGCCGCACAGCATGGGCGTGAGAGTGAGCGAGAGGACTACGGAGACCAGCACCGCGGCGCTGATGGTGAGGGCAAATTCCCGCATGAAGCGCCCAACCACCCCGCCCATGAACGCCAGCGGCGTAAATACCGCGACCAATGAGATCGAGATCGACAAGACCGTGAAGCCGATCTCCTTGGCTCCATTTATGGCGGCCTGAAAGGGCCGCTCGCCATGCTCGATACGACGCCAGATCGCCTCGACCATGACAATGGCGTCATCCACCACGAAACCCACCCCGATGGTCAGTGCCATCAGCGAAAGGTTGTCCAGGCTGAAACCGGCGGGCAGCATCACGGCGGCCGTGGCAAACAGGGACAGCGGAATCACCACACTCGGTATCAGGGTAGCGCGCGCATCCCGCAAGAACAGAAAGATCACTGTCACCACCAGCACAACGGTGATGAGCAACGTTTGCTCCACATCGCGCACTGCCGCCCGGATCGTGCCGGTCTTGTCCTTGATCACATGGATATCGATGCCCGGTGGCAGCTCCGCCCTGATCCGGGGCAAAGCCTTCTGGATACGCGCCACCGTCGCGATGACATTGGCGCCAGCCATCTTGGTGATGACGAGCTCGATCATTGGGCCCGCTTTCAAGGTGGGATCGGCATTGGCCGGCCCGGGCTGTAAGCGGGCACCCGATTGATTGTCTTCCGGCCCCAATACCGCGCGGCCGATGTCGCGCACTCGCACCGGCGCCCCATGCTTGTAGCCCACGATGAGATCGTTCCAAGAACCAGCCTCGAGCACCTGATCATTGGAATAGACCGTCAGGGACTGGTAGGGGCCAACCAAGTCTCCTTTGGGCGCATTGACCGTATTGGCGGCGATGGCCGCCCGGATGCTGTCGAGCTGCAAGCCAAGCAAGGCGGTCTTCCGTGGGTCCACCTGAATACGCACCGCGGGCTTTTGTGCTCCGCCTAGGGTGACCAGTCCGACACCATCGAGGCGGGAGAGCTGCTGAGCGACGATACTGTCGGCGTAGTCGCTCACCGTGGTGAGCGGTAGGGTCGCGGAAGACAACGCAAGGATGACAATCGGCGCGTCGGACGGATTCACTTTTCGGATGGTCGGGGGCGATGGCAGGTCCGAAGGAAGTTGGCCGCCTGCGGCATTGATTGCGGCCTGTACGTCCTGGGCTGCGCCATCCAGGTTGCGGCTGAGGTCGAACTGCGCCGTAACGGCCGTGGATCCCAAGGAGCTGGTCGACAAGAGCTCTGTGACGCCAGGGATCTGGGACAGTTGTCGCTCCAGCGGCGCGGCTACATTGGAGGCCATCGTCTCGGGGCTGGCCCCAGGAAGCGTCGCGCTGACCTCGATGGTGGGAAAATCGATCTGCGGCAACGCGGAGACGGGTAACTGCGTATAGCAGACCACACCGACGACCAGGAAAGCCGCGGCCAGCAGGCTCGTGGCGACGGGACGCTGGATGAAGGGCGTCGAGATACTCATCTTTTTTTGCCCTTCGCGACCTTCGTGCGGACCTTGATCCCGCCCCGCAGCGCGAGCTGCCCGTCGGTCACCACCGTCTCGCCCGGCGAGACACCCCTGGAGAGGACCGCAACGCCGTCTTGTGTTCTGGCGACCGTCACCGGTCGCACGGCGACCGCTCCTGCCTGCACCACATATACAAAGGGACCGTCCGGGCCCTCGTTGACCGCCCGCGCCGGCACGGTCAGCACCCGATGGAGGACCTCGAGGGTCAAGCGCACGTTGACGAATTGACCAGGCCAAAGCGTGCGGCCCTCATTGGGAAAGCGCGCTTTCATCTCGACGGTCGCCGTTGCAGGGTCGACGTGATTGTCCGCCACCACCAGAGCCCCGGTGCCCAGAAGGGCGTTGTCTTCCTGGCTGTACGCTTTGGCAACAAGGGGCAGACGAAAGCCCCGCGACACCGTCGCCAGGTGCTGGAAATCTCCCTCCGGAACGGTGAACGTCACCGCGATCGGCGTGACCTCGTCGATGGAAAGAATGCCGCCGGTATCGGTACTGGACACCAAATTGCCTGCGTCGACCAGGCGCAGGCCGACACGGCCGGAGACCGGTGCAACGATTCGGGTGTAACCGAAGTTGGCCTTGGCGGCATCCACCGTGCCTCGGTCCGCCATCACGATGCCCTCGTCCTGCTTGACGGTCGCGGCCTGGAGATCAACCTGCTGCTTGGAGATCGAATTTTGTCGGTCGAGCAGCCGGTAGCGCGCCAAGTCCAAGCGTGCCTCTGCGAGCGCGGCCCGATCCTTCGCCAGGGTACCCTGCGCTTGCAACAATGCCGCCTCGTACAGCGAGGGATCGATCTCAGCGACGATGTCTCCCTGTTTGACGTAGCTCCCCTCGGCGACCGGGACGCGGAGTAGACTTCCGTTGACCTGGGCACGGATCAATACGCTCTGCCAGGCCTTGGCGGTACCCAAAGCGCTAATCGCCACCTCAAAGTCCCGCACAGTCGCCCGAGCGGTGCTGACTGGCACGACAGCCTCTGCGATCCTCTTAGGCGGTTTACCGCCGAGCGTCAGCCAGGTGAGCAACGCGGCAAGTAGCAGCGCGGGGACGATCAGCTCCCAGCGCACGCGATTTATCCGCAAGGGTTGCTTGCCATCAGCGTCGGTGCGCGGATGGATGTCGCCACGAGTACGTCGTGTCGTCTTCTCGAGCATGGGCAGTCCTGACACTGCGAAGCGTTGTTCAACAGGAATTGGGCTCGAACTCTTCCAGAGTCCGGGCACACCCGTATTGCAATCAGCTCAGAAATCAGGCGCGCGGCGGGCCGCGATTATGGAGTGCACCGTTGGGACGGCTGCCCAGGCGGACGGGCTTCGGCAACGGCGCGATGAAGCCCCGCATCAGACTTGGAATGGACAGGATAAACGGTGCGGTAGCGATTACGGCCCCTGCCAGCACGATCGCCAGGCAGAAAGGGCAATGCAGTGCACCGTCCGGATTACCGGGGATGCCCATTCCCTGAACGCTGGATGTATCGACTTTCGCGCTCGGCGACACGCCACGTATCGCCACCGCGTGAAAGTGCGCCGCCGTCACAAAACTCTGGATGGCGAACGTGAACAGACACGTGAGAATCAGCAGATCACGCAGGCGCGATGGTCTCGTCATTCTTCGACTAACGCCCGGATGTGGCAAAACTCATGCCTGCGCGTGCACCTCGACGCGAGGACTATGCCGCGCTCTTCCTGTTGAGTCAATGCGTTGCATGGTAGCGGGGCTCGCGGTCGGCATCGTCCCCGAGTTCGAAGACTCGAGCGAGCCCTTGGGTTTCTTCCATCCGGAAAGAACCAGCCGTTAGGTTCTCCCATCCGGAAAGAATGACCATGGTAGTCATCATGTATGCGGTCATTCCATGCGCAAGATCCAGTCGAAGGACACGAAAGCGAAGCTCTCGACGGTTGTCGACGATGCGGTCCGAGGCAACCCGTCGGTGATCACCTGCCACGGCAGACAGGAGGCGGTGCTTCTCTCCTGGACGCGTGGCGGCTTTGCAAGGCCCCTGCGGTAAAGGGACTGGCGGAGCGGCCGGTTCGCGACCCACGTTCGTAGCGCGCCCATATGGCGTGTGGCGCGGTGGGCTTGGTACGATGCCGCCGACCAGCGGACCTCATCCAGTGCTGACGCGATGGGAGTATCGCTGGGGGTAGATAGCAGATCCGTAGGGTCTGCTATCTTTCAATTTCATAGGCTTAGCGAGGCGCCGCGACTCCCGTCCGCTCCGCCATTTCCTTGCCGCCCGCCCCAGCCGCAGCTCGCGGCGCGGATTTGCTATTCTTGGCGATTGTCTTGGGGGCTTCGCCAGCACTGCCAATCATGCTGCAGAAAATCACCGATACCATCGATACGCACAAGTGGCTGTGGTACAGCATCCTGGGTGCGCTCGCGCTAGTCTTTGCCGCCTGGGGCGCCTACGGCCTCGTCAATCTCAATGTCAGCACTTCGAGCTATGCGGCGGAGGCCAACGGCCAGACGATCTCGCTGGAAGAGGCGCACAACGTCTGGCTCCGCCAGCAATCTCAGCTGCAACAGCAGTTCGGCGGCAATATTCCTCCTGCCGTGCAGAAGACCTACCAGGACCAGGTGCTCGAGGGGCTGATCAGCGACACGTTGATCTCCGAGCGCACCGAGAAACTCGGCTACCGGGTGAGCCAGCCCGAGCTGATAGCCGCCATTCGCCACGAGGCCGCCTTCCAGGTCGGGGGGCAGTATTCGTCCGACGTTGCGCGCGAAGTACTGGAGGAGAACCATCTCACCCTCGATCAATACGAGGATGAGAAGCGCAGCGATCTGCGGCGCCTGCAGCTCCTGGATGGCATCGTGTCCTCGGATTTCGTGACGCCGACGGAGGCCGCCCGCGCGCAGGCGCTGCGTGACGAGGAGCGCGAGATCCAATACGCCATTCTTCCCGCTGCCGGCTACCAGAGCGATACACCCATCGACCAGGCGGCCATCGAGGCCTACTACAAAGCCCATGAGGCTGATTACCGCGTGCCGGCATCAGTGGATCTGCAGTACGCGCAGCTGACTCTCGAGCAGGTCGCAAGCACCGAGACGGTGTCCGATTCCGACCTGCAGGCGGCCTACGACAAACAAAAGGCGAGCTTCGTTCTACCGGAGCGGCGCGAAGCGAGCCACATCCTGATCCCCTTCGGCAAGGATCCGGCCGCGGGCCTGAAGCAGGCGAACCAGGTCCTCGCGCTGGCAAAGTCGGGACAGAATTTCGCCGCGCTCGCCAAGAAGTACTCGCAGGATCCGGGCTCCGCCCAGAACGGCGGCAGCCTAGGCTGGATCGATCGGGCCGGCTTCGTCGCGCCGTTCGCCGATGCGCTCTTCAGCATCAAGACGGTGGGTGACATCGTCGGGCCGGTGAAGACTCAGTACGGCTATCACATCATCCGCCTCGATGGCATCCAGCCCGGCAGGACCAAGACTCTGGCCGAGGCGCGCCCGCAGCTCCAGGCACAGATCCAGCAGAGCGAGGCCACCAACCGCTTCGGCGACATCGAGGATCAGCTCCAGGACGCCCTGCAGAGCCCGGGCGCAAGCCTCGCGGGCCTGGCGAAGCAATTCAACCTGACGACCGGCGAGGTGCCGCAGTTCTTGCGGGGCGCCGGCGGCGCGCCGCTCGGCCAGGCGAAGCCGCTGCAGAGCCAGCTCTTCGGCAGCGGCGCCGTTGCGGACCAGACGCTCGCGGGCCCGGTGATCCTCGACAACGACAAAATGGTGATCTTCCAGGTGACCGCGCGTCACCCCTCGCACGTCAAGCCGCTCGCGGACGTCCGCGATGACATCGTCGCGGCCCTACAGAAGCAGCGTGAGAGGGACGCTGCGCTCACTGCCGCGAAAGCTGCACGCACCCAGCTGCTGTCAGGCTCTTCGTTCGACCAGGTCGCCAAGAGCCTCAAGGTCACCGCTGATCCGCCGAAGTTCATCGGCCGCGGCGATCCGTCGGTCCCCGCGGAAATCCTGTCGGTGGCGTTCGATTCGGCGAAGCCCGTCCATGGTCCGGTGTACGAGGCCGTGAGTCTGCAGAACGGCGGCGCCGCGTTGGTCGCGGTCACCCAGATCCGCACCAGCCAGCAAACCAACAAATACCTGGAGCAGGCCCTCGCGCAGGAGCAGCTGCAGCGCAGTGGCAATGCCGAGGCGATGGGCTATCTCGCCGAGCTGCGCGCGACGGCGAAGGTCCGCAAGAATCCCGACGCCTTCCAGTAGTCCATCCTGGCAGGCTCGTCGCGATGGCCATCCATGGCGGCAGGGCACCCGGCCCGGCCCATCCGGGGCCGGGCGTTCGGGCGGATCGACGACACGTTAAGTGTCGTCGATAGAGGCACCGCCCTCACCCTGCGGAAAGCTCATCCCGACCGTGTTGAAGCCGCTGTCGACGTAGAGGATCTCGCCGGTGATCCCCGCGGCCAGATCGGAGCAGAGGAACGCGGCGGCGTTGCCGACATCTTCCTGGGTGACGTTGCGTCGCAGCGGGGCTACCTCCGCCACCCGGCTCAGCATCTTGCGAAAGCCGGTGATGCCCGCCGCGGCGAGCGTCTTGATCGGGCCGGCGGAGATGGCATTGACCCGTATTCCCTGCGGACCCAGGTCATACGGCCAGGAAGCGAACGTTGGCCTCGAGGCTCGCCTTGGCGAGGCCCATGACGTTGTAGCTCGGGATGGAGCGGACGGCACCGAGGTACGACAGCGTCAGCAGCGCGCCTGATCGGCCCGCCATCAGCGGCGCGGCGCGGCGGGCGAGCGCGGTGAAGCTGTAGCTGGAAACGTCGTGGGCGATGCGGAAGGCCTCGCGGCTGGTACTCTCAGCGAACCGGCCGGCGAGGGCCTCGCGCGGCGCGTACGCCACGGCGTGGACCACGACATCGAGGCTGCCCCACTCGCGCTTCAGCAGATCGAAGGCCGCGTCGATCTCGGCGTCGACAGTCACATCGAGCGGCATCGTGAGACGGGAGCCGAGCGACTGAGCCAGCGGCTCGACGCGCTCCTTCATCTTGTCGTTGACGTAGGAGAAGGCGAGCTCGGCGCCTTCGCGATGCATCGCCTGCGCGATGCCCCATGCGATCGAGCGGTCGGTCGCGACCCCGACGATGAACGCGCGCTTGCCTGAGAGAAATCCCATGCCGGAGCCTGCGGATGGTGAGGAAGCCGGCAGTTTAGACGAATCAGGTCAGGCCGTCCGTGGCGGATGCTCAGCTGCCGGACGCCACCCGAATGGTGAGCTTCTGACCCGCCAGGATGTGGCGCGAGCCCATGCCGTTCCAGGCCTCAATCTGTGCCACGCGCACCTGGAAGAGCCTCGCGATCCGCCACAGCGTATCGCCGGAGCGGACCGTATAGATCACGCGGCGCGCGGCGCCGTCCGGATGATAGGAAGCTTCGTAGTAGTGCGAATGGCGGCGGTGATGCCGGTAATAGCGCGTCGCAACGGGTCCGCTCGCTACCAGGCGCAGCCGCTGTCCCGGGTGTAGCGTCTGCCCGGGCGAGAGGCCATTCAGCCGTGCGAGCGTATGGACGTTCATGCGGTTCCGCCGCGCAATCGCCCACAGGGAATCGCCGCGGCGCACCACCTGGAACCGGAAATGACGAGTCCAGCGCGTGCGGCCATCGACCCGCTCCGCTGCCAGCTTGACGTTCTCCGGCAGGGCGTAGACGGTAGCCGGGACTTCGAGCTCCATGCCCACGGTGAGGCGCCCCGCGGGCAGCGTGTTGAGCTTGCGGAGGATTTCGGCAGTCGTTTTGAAATGCCGTGCGACCGAGTACACGGTGTCGTGTCGCCTGACTTCGTAATGCTCAATTCCCATGCGCTCGTCGGGCGTGAGGTCGGCGACGTTCTGCTCGAACACCGGCGCGGCATCGACCGGGATCAGCAGGTAGAACAGGCCGGTCGGGTCGGTGGCCCAGCGATGGAAGGCGGGATTGAGCTCGTAGACCTCATCGGCGGTGATGCCGGCGATCTGCGCGGCGACCTGCATATTGATCTGTCCCTGAGTCATCACGCGCGCGAAGTACGGCTGGTTCGGGATCGGGCTGAAGACGAGCCCGTAGTTTGCCGGGATCGTCGACCAGGCGCTTCATCGCGAGGAGCTTCGGTACATAGGCCTCGCGTCTCGCGCGGCAGCCGCAGGTGCCAGAAATCGATCGGACGACCCTCGGCACTGATTGACCTGCACGGCGCGCTCGACGGCTATCTCGCCGCAGTTGTAGGCGGCGATCGGCGAGCAGCCAGTCGCCGTTGAATTCATCGTGCAAGGCCTGCAGGTAATCGAGCGCGGCGCGCGTGGACTCGACGATGTCGCGGCGGCCGTCATACCACCAGTCCTGCTTCAGGCCGAAACGCGAGCCCGTGCCGGGAATGAACTGCCACAGACCCGCGGCGCTGCGCGCGCGAGTAGGCGTACGGCTCGAAAGCGCTCTCGATGACCGGCAGCAGCGCGAGCTCGAGCGGCATGTGCGCGCGCCTCGAGCTGCGTGACGATGTAGTAGAGGTACATGTCGGCGCGCCCGAACGCGCGCTGCAGGTAGTCGGGATTCGACGCGTACCAGTCGAGCTGCTGGTCGATGGACGCTTCGTCGGGGTCGGGCAGAATGAAGCCGGCGCGAATGCGGTCGAAGAGATCGGCGTACTGCACCGGCGTCGGGGCGGCCTGCTGCGGTGCCGGCGCCGCTGGCGGTGCCGGCGGGGTTGCGGCAGGCGCGGCGGGTGGCGGTGGCACCACGGCCTGCACCGGCTGGCTGGGCAGCGGCTGGCGGGTCGCGCAGGCGGCAAGCGCCGTGAGCGCAGCAATCAGCAGCGTATTACGAATGGATCGAACTGTTTCCGTCGGCAAGTTCCCGACCCTCTGGAAGGCGTGTTAACTTCTTGTGGCACTGGAGTGCGTTTCCCGGGGCGCTCGCACTCACGCTAGCGGGTCTCAGGGGAGCTCCGTTTTCCGACCATACTGGGTCGGAGGGCGGAATTTAACCGGTAACTTCACACTATTGCCAGTACTTCATGGCACCCGCGCACAATTCGCAATTCCAGGAGCCGTATGCCGCGCGTCACGCGTGGTGGGCGAGCCCGCTTGGCAGTGCGCTCCTCGCCGCGGAATCGCAGCTGCTCGGCGAGGCGCTCGAGGATGTGTTTGGCTGGGAATTGCTGCAGATCGGCGCCTGGGGCTCGGGTAGGGAGTTGTTGTCCGGCGCGCGTACGCGCCATCAGGCCATTCTCGCTCCGCCGGGCCTGTCGTCAAGCGCCGACATCCGCGGGCGGCCCACCCAGCTGCCGATCGTCAGCGATTCGATCGATGCGGTCCTGCTGCCGCACATCCTCGAGTTCGCCACCGATCCCTACGCTATCGTGCGCGAGGCGGACCGCGTGCTCGTCGGCGAGGGGCGGCTGCTGGTGCTCGGATTTCGGCCATGGAGCCTCTGGGGATTGCGCGCGCGCTGGAGCCGCAGCGGCTTTCCGCCGGGCATGCGCCGCGTTCTCTCCGAAAGAAGGATCCGCGAGTGGCTGGTGCTGCTCGGATATGAAGTAGTGTCAGCGCAGCATTATTTGTACCGGGGGCCCTGGAGCCGGCGGTCTCGCCGCGGGGGAGGGGACGGGCCGAATGCTGCGGCGCGGACTCACGTATCCCCTGCCCGCAGGCGCCTACCTCCTCAAGGCGCGCAAGCGCGTCTATACCCTGACGCCCGTCCGGCCGCGATTTCGAGAGCGTCCCGCGGTGCTCGGCGGGCTCGTCAAACCCACGACGCGCTCGCGCGCGTGAGATATCGCAAGGCGCAGTGAATACAAACGTGGCAGGAACCGCGAGCGTGGTCGATATTTATACTGACGGCGCGTGCCGCGGCAATCCGGGTCCGGGCGGCTGGGCGGCGTTGCTGAGTTTCGGCGGCCGCGACAAGGAGCTCGCAGGCGCGGAGGCGCTGACGACCAACAATCGCATGGAGCTCACAGCCGTGATCCGCGCGCTCGAGGCGCTGAAGCGTCCTGTGCGCGTACGCGTGTATACCGACTCCGAGTACGTGCGGCGCGGCATCACCGAGTGGGTGCACGCCTGGAAGGCTCGCGGCTGGCGCACCGCGGACCGCAAGCCGGTGAAGAACCAGGATCTCTGGCAGCGGCTCGATGCGCTCGTTGCCGGGCACGAGATCGAGTGGCACTGGGTGCCGGGCCACGCGGGCGTCCCGGGCAACGAGCGGGTCGACCGCCTTGCCAATGAGGCCATAGATGCGATGACATAGGCACAAGGATGCGCTTCAGAAAATACTGCTAGACTTTCAGTCATGCGACAGATCGTTCTCGATACGGAAACCACCGGTCTCGAGCCGGCGCTCGGACACCGGATCATCGAGATCGGCTGCGTCGAGCTGGTCAACCGGCGAGTCACGGGCCGCAGCTTCCACCGCTACTTGAATCCGGAGCGTGACATCGACCTGGGCGCGGAGGCGGTCCACGGATCTGCAGCGTCAGGATCTCGCGCGCCAGCCGCGGTTCGTGGAAGTAGCCGACGACCTACTCGAGTTCATCGGCGGCTCGGAGCTGGTGATCCACAACGCGGAGTTCGACGTCGCCTTCCTCGACGTGGAGCTGCGTCGCGCCGGGCGCACAACCGTGATGAGTGAGCTCTGCCACGTCCTCGACACGCTGGTGCTCGCGCGGGAGATGCATCCCGGCCAGCGCAACAATCTGGATGCGCTCTGCAAGCGCTACAACGTCGACAACTCGCGCCGCGAGCTGCACGGCGCGCTGCTCGATGCGCGCATTCTGGCGGACGTCTATCTCGCGATGACGGGCGGTCAGGGAGCGCTGGCGCTCACCGAGAGCGTCTCGCGCGCCACCGTCCTCGGTGCGGGTCAGGTCCGAGCCCTGGTGCGCCCGCCGGCGCCCCTTCGGGTCATCGCCGCCACGGAGCAGGAGCTGCGTGCCCACCGGGAGATGCTGGCGCTCATCGCCAAGACGAGTGGCGGGCGCTGCCTCTGGCCTACTGCCGGGGAAGATCCGGTTCCTGAAGCGAATCGCGCCTGAGTGGATCTCATGTTTCATCTGCGCAAGTGCCGCATCGGCATCGTCGGCCTCGGCTACGTCGGGCTGCCGCTCGCGGTGGAGTTCGGCAAGCATTTCGATACCGTCGGCTTCGATGTCAAGCCGCACCGGATCGCGGAGCTCGCCCGCGGCCGCGACAGCACGCTCGAGGTTTCACGGGCGGAGCTGAAGGCCGCCACGCGGCTCTGCGTTCAGCACCGACCTCGACAGCCTGAAGCGCTGCCGCGTGCTCATCGTGACGGTGCCCACGCCCATTGACGAGTACAAGCGTCCGGATCTCACGCCGCTGATCAAGGCCAGCGAGACGGTCGGCAAGGCCCTCACCAAGGGGGCGGTGGTGGTGTACGAGTCCACCGTGTATCCGGGGTGCACCGAGGAAGTGTGCGTTCCGATTCTCGAGCGCGAGTCGGGCCTCAAGTTCAACCGGGACTTCTTCGTCGGCTACAGCCCGGAGCGCATCAACCCCGGCGACAAGGAGCACCGCCTCACCACCATCAAGAAAGGTGACGTCGGGCTCGACGCCCGAGGCTGCGGAGTTCGTCGACAAGCTCTACGGCACGATCGTCACCGCGGGTACGCACAAGGCCTCCAGCATCAAGGTGGCCGAGGCCGCGAAAGTCATCGAGAACACGCAGCGCGACGTCAACATCGCGCTCATCAACGAGCTGGCGCTGATCTTCAACCGCCTGGGGCATCGACACCGAGGAGGTGCTGAGCGCTGCCGGGCACCAAGTGGAACTTCCTGCCCTTCAAGCCGGGCCTGGTCGGCGGCCACTGCATCGGCGTCGACCCCTACTACCTCACGCACAAGGCGCAGTAGATCGGCTATCACCCGGAAATGATCCTCGCCGGCCGGCGGCTCAACGACAACATGGCGCCTGTATGTCGCCGGGGAAATCATCAAGCTGATGACCGAGCAAGCGCATTCACGTCAAAGGCGCGCGCGTGCTGGTGCTCGGCATGACCTTCAAGGAGAACTGCCCCGACATCCGCAACTCCAAGGTCGTCGACGTCGTGCGCGAGCTCGAGAAGTACGGCGCGGACGTCGATATCTACGACCCCTGGGCCGACAGCCAGCGAGTGCCGTCACGAGTACGGCGTGCGACCCATCAAGACTCTGACGCCGAAGCAGCTACGATGTCGCGGTGGTGGCGGTTGCGCATCGGGAGTTCCGCGAGCATGGGCGCGGAAGGCGTGCGGCGCCTGTGCAGGAAAACTCACGTGCTCTACGACATCAAGCACGTCTTTCCTGCCGCGGAAGTCGACGGCCGCCTATGAAGATCCTCCTCACCGGCGCGGCGGGCTTCATCGGCTACCACACGGCGCTCAATCTGCTGGCGCGCGGGCACGAGGTCGTCGGGCTCGACAATCTGAACGACTATTACGACGTCACTCTCAAGCAAGCGCGGCTGCGACCGGCTGAGCCGGCAGTCCGGGTTTCGCTTCGTGAAGCTCGATCTCGCCGATGACGGCGGCATGGAGGATCTGTTCGCGCGGGAGAGATTTCAGCGCGTGGTGCATCTTGCCGCCCAGGCGGGGGTGCGTTACTCGCTGGAGAATCCGCACAGCTACGTCCGCAGCAACGTCACCGGCACGCTGAACGTGCTCGAGGGCTGCCGCCACAACGGCGTCGAGCACCTGGTGTACGCCTCGACCAGCTCCGTCTACGGCGCGAACACCAACATGCCGTTCTCGCCGCACCGGATCGCGGATCACCCGCTGTCGCTCTATGCCGCTACCAAGCGCGCCGACCGAGCTGATGGCGCATAACTATTCCTCGCTTTTCAATCTGCCCACCACCGGACTGCGGTTCTTCACCGTCTACGGTCCCTGGGGGCGACCTGACATGGCGCTCTTTCTCTTCACGCGCAACATCCTCGAGGGCCGGCCGATCGACGTGTTCAACAACGGACACCATCGGCGCGACTTCACCTATGTCGAGGATATCGCTGAGGGCGTCGCGCGTGCCTGCGAGCGCGTGGCGCAGCCCGATCGCCGGCGTGGGACAGCGGGTCACCCGACCCGGCGACCAGCCGCGCGCCCTTCCGAATCTACAACATCGGCAATCACCAACCGGTGGAGCTCATGCGCTACATCGAGGTGATCGAGGAGTGTCTGGGCCGCAAAGCCGAGAAGCACTTCCTGCCGCTGCAGGCCGGGGATGTGCCGGAGACATTCGCCGACATCGACGACCTGGTCCAGGATGTGGGCTACCGCCCGGCGACACCGGTCGAGGTCGGGGTGCGCCGGTTCGTCGACTGGTTCTGCGAGTATTACGGTTTCAAAAAGTCTTCATAAACCCGGGCGGGTACAATGGCGGCTTTTACTGCCGCAGGTACGCCGGTGACGACACAGCCTCCCCCCGCCATGAAGGTCCCGCTGCTGGATCTCACGCAGCAGTACGAGAAGATCGCGGCCGAGGTTCAGTCCGCCATCACCCGGGTCTGTCGCAGCCAGCAGTTCATCCTTGGCGCCGAAGTGCGCGAGCTCGAGCTGCGCCTTGCCCGCCATAGCGGCTGCGCGCACGGGATCGGAGTTTCCTCCGGTACCGACGCGCTGCTCCTCGCGCTCATGGCGCTGGGCATCGGACCGGGCGACGAGGTGATCACCTCGCCCTTCACTTTCTTTGCCACCGCCGGGACCATCGCTCGCCTCGGCGCGCGGCCGCTCTTCTGCGACATCGACCGCCAGGACTTCAACCTCTCACCCGCCCGGGTGGAGGAATTCATCGCGCGGGAATGCGAGGTCCGGGGCGACGGCGACGACCGGCAGGTGATTCATCGGAAGACCGGCGGGCGGGTGAAGGCGATCATGCCGGTGCACCTCTACGGGCAGGTTTGCTGACATGGACGCCCTCATGGGTATCGCGAGCCGACTCGGCCTGTACGTGATCGAGGACGCCGCACAGGCGATCGGCGCGCAGGACGGCAAGGGGCGAATGGCCGGTGGCATTGGGCACATCGGCTGTTTCTCCTTCTTTCCCACGAAGAACCTCGGGGCATTCGGCGATGCCGGCATGTGCACCACGAGTGATCCGGCGTTGGCGGAGCGCATGCGGGTGCTGCGGGTACACGGCGCCGAGCCCAAGTACCACCACAGCCTGATCGGCGGCAATTTTCGCCTGGATGAGATCCAGGCCGCCGTGCTCAATGTGAAGCTGGGATCCCTCGATGAGTGGATGGCGGCGAGGGACGGCCATGCCCGGCAGTACACCCAGCGACTGCAGGCACTGAGCGCCACCGGCGCCGTCGCGACCCCGGTCAGGAGCCGGGGCGGACGCCACGTCTGGAATCAGTACGTCATCCGGGTGCAGCGGCGGGATGAGCTGCGGCAGCACTTGGCTGTGGCCGGTGTCGGAACCGAGATCTATTACCCTATTCCGCTGCACCTGCAGCAGTGCTTCGCCTACCTGGCCTACGGCTCCGGGCAGCTGCCCGAGGCAGAGCGTGCCGCACGCGAGGTGCTGGCGCTGCCGGTCTTCCCGGAGCTCTTGCCGGCGCAAATCGATCATGTGACCGGTACAATCCAGCGCTTCTACTCGGCCGCAGAGGCCCCATCCCAGCAGTCCGCCTGAGGAGCAACCCATGCCTAAGGCCGCAGGTCCCCGTACTCCCGTCTGGCCGGAACTGGCCACTCATGCCTCGCGGCTGAGCAAAGTCGCTACGAGTGAGCTTTTCTCACGCGATCCCGGACGCTTCGAGCGCTTCTCGCGCCGGGGCACGGGCCTCCTCATGGACTTCTCGCGCCAGCACCTCGATGAGATGGTGCTCGGGAAGCTGCTCGACCTTGCCGAGGCGGTGGGCCTGAAGGACTACCGGGATGCGATGTGGCGCGGAGAGAAGATCAACTCCACGGAAGGACGCGCAGTTCTGCATGTGGCGCTGCGGCAGCCGCCAGGCGCGAACATCGGGGGTGCGGACATCGACGCGAGTCGTGATGGCGGAGCGGGAGCACATGCTCAGCTTCGCAGAGAACGTGCGCGCGGGACGCATCGCCGGCGCCTCGGGGAAGCCATTCACGCGGGTAGTGAACATCGGCATCGGCGGATCCGACCTGGGGCCCGCGATGGCGGTGCAGGCACTGCGCCCCTATACCCTCGATGCGCCGAAGTGCGACTTCGTCTCCAACATCGACGGCTGTCACCTCGAGGACATCCTGGAGAGCGCGGACCCGCGCGCGACGCTCTTCATCGTCTCCTCCAAGACCTTCACGACGCTCGAGACGCTGACCAACGCGCACACGGCGCGGGCGTGGGTGAAAGAGAAGCTGGGTGAGGAGGCGGTGCGGGACCATTTCGCGGCGGTGTCGGTTAACCACCGCGCGATGGACGAGTTCGGCGTGCATCCGCAGTACCGCTTCACGATGTGGGACTGGGTCGGCGGGCGCTACTCGCTCTGGTCGTCGATCGGCGTGTCGCTCGCGATCGCCATCGGCAAGGAGCAGTTCCTGGCGATGCTCGCGGGCGGCCATGAGATGGACGAGCACTTCCGCAAGACACCCTGGGCGGACAACCTGCCGGCCCTGATGGGACTGCTGGGCGTGTGGAACATCAACTTCGAGGGGCTGCCGACGCTGGCGGTGCTCCCGTACGATGATCGCCTCAAGCGTTTCTCGGCGTACCTGCAGCAGTTGGAGATGGAGAGCAACGGCAAGTCGGTGACGATCGACGGCCGGCGGGTCGAGTGGCAGACGGCGGCCGTCATCTGGGGCGAGCCCGGCAACAACGCGCAGCACTCGTTCTTCCAGCTGCTGCACCAGGGCACGCCGCGGGCCGCGCTCGACTTCCTCCTGCCGGCGCGCTCCTCCTGCGGCAATCAGCCGCAGCAGGATCTCGCCATCGCGAGCTGTCTGGCGCAGGCGGAAGCGTTCATGAACGGGCAGTCGGCGGAGACGGTGCGCGCGGACCTCACGCAGCAGGGGCTGCCGAAGGAGCGGATCGAGGAGCTGGTGCCGCACAAGGTGCATCCGGGGAGCCGGCCGAGTACTCTCGTCGCGTTTCAGCGGCTGGATCCTCAGACCCTGGGCAAGCTCATTGCGCTCTATGAGCACAAGGTGTTCACGCAGGGGGTGGTCTGGGGCATCAACTCCTTCGATCAGTGGGGAGTGGAGCTGGGGAAGAAGCTGACCGATAAGCTGGCGCCGGCGGTACGGGATCCGAGCGGCGGGCATGCGGTGTCGCCCGGGGTCGGGAAGGTCATCGCGCAGCTGACGGAGTGGAAGCAGGAGGACTGAGGCCGCGACGTGTTGACGATGCCGGCGGCTGGGTTCAGCACGCCGCTCACCGGCGTAAGAGAAATCGTGTCACGCGCATGACAAATCCGTCCTGTCAAATGCGCACACCCTGCTGTACTCGCCCCTGGACCCGAAGACGCATCCGTTATGCCCAAGAAAGCCCTGATAACAGGAATAACCGGTCAGGACGGCGCATGCCTCGCCGAATTGCTGCTCTCGAAGGGATACGAAGTGCACGGCATCAAGCGACGTGCATCCTCCTTCAATACCGACCGGATCGATCATCTCTACCAGGACCCGCATGAACGGGATGTCCAACTGTATCTTCATTACGGCGATTTGACCGACGCAACGAACATCATTCGCATCGTTCAGCAGGTCCAGCCCGACGAAATTTACAATCTGGCTGCGCAGAGCCACGTCGCGGTGTCGTTCGAGACCCCGGAATACACCGCCAATTCGGATGCACTCGGCACGCTGAGAATACTCGAGGCCATGCGTATTCTCGGCCTGGGAGACGACACGATTTTATCAGGCCTCGACGTCGGAGATGTTCGGCAAGGTGCAGGAGACTCCGCAACGAGAGACGACACCGTTCTACCCGCGCTCGCCGTACGGCGTCGCCAAGCTTTACGGCCACTGGATCACGGTGAACTATCGCGAGGCGTACGGCATGTATGCCTGCAGCGGGATTCTCTTCAACCATGAGTCTCCGATTCGTGGAGAGACGTTCGTGACGCGAAAGATAACCCGCGGGCTGGCGAGGATTCATGTCGGGCTCGATGCGTGCCTCTTCCTGGGCAATCTCGACTCGATGAGAGATTGGGGGCACGCGCGGGATTACGTGCGGGCACAATGGCTCATGCTGCAGCAGCCGCGTCCGGATGATTTCGTAATCGCGACCGGTCAGCAGCATTCGGTGCGTGAGTTCGTTGCGCGCGCTGCCGCGGAGCTGGGAATTTCCATCGCCTGGGAAGGGAGCGGGATCGACGAACGAGGCGTGGATGAGTCGACCGGACGCATCGTGGTGCAGGTGGATCCGCGATACTTCCGGCCTACCGAAGTGGACACGTTGCTTGGAGACGCTTCGAAGGCGCGTGAATGCCTGGGGTGGAAGCCGGAAATCGATTTCGGCACGCTGATCAAGGAGATGATGGTCGCCGACCTGGAGGCTGCGAGACGCGATCTCGCGATCGCCAAGGAAGGCTTCAAGACCTACCGGCACAGGGAATGAAGGAGGACGAATCAATATTCGTCGCGGGGCACCGTGGCCTAGTTGGCGCAGCGATCGTCAGGCGGCTTCGCCGTTCCGGTTTTGAAAACCTGCTGCTGCCGGAGCGCAGGGATCTGGACCTCACGCAACAGGCGCCCGTGCGTGAGTTCTTTGCTCGGCACCGTCCGCGCTATGTCTTTCTGGCCGCGGCGAAGGTAGGGGGCATCCACGCGAACGACAGCCTGCCGGCGGAGTTCATTCACCAGAACCTGGCCATCCAGACCAACGTGATCGATTCCGCGCGTTGCAACGGCACCCAAAAGCTGCTGTTCCTGGGGTCGAGCTGCATTTATCCGAAATTCGCCACTCAGCCGATCAAGGAAGAGGAACTGCTGACAGGCTCTCTGGAGCCCACGAACGAGTGGTATGCGGTGGCCAAGATTGCCGGCTTGAAGATGTGCCAGGCGTACCGGCGGCAATATGGCTTCAATGCGATCTCGGTGATGCCAACCAACCTATATGGACCCGGCGATAATTTCAGCCTCGAGACGTCGCATGTTCTGCCGGCCTTGGTGCGCAAGTTCCACGAAGCACGGCAGAGCGGCGCATCCGAGGTGGAGATTTGGGGAAGCGGCAAGCCGCGCCGGGAGTTCCTCCACGTCGATGACCTGGCTGATGCTTGCCTTTTTCTGATGCAACGCTATGACGGTGACGGCTGGCTCAATGTCGGGTGGGGGCGGGATTGCACGATCGCCGAGCTCGCGTCAATCGTGGCTCGTGTGGTCGGCTTTGGCGGATCACTGGTCTTCGACGGCTCCAAGCCGGATGGCGCGCCCCGCAAGCTGCTCGATACGTCCCGTCTGTCAGCTCTCGGATGGGCGCCCTCGATCGAGCTGGAGGAAGGCATTCGCGCGACGTACCACTGGTTTCTCGCCAACCAGGCCCAGCTGAGGGGCTGAGCGGCAACAGGTGAGCGCTGCTCGCCGCGTTCCGCTGGTGCGACCGAGGGCGATTGCCCCTACAATCGCCTCCCTGCAGCCGATCCAGTGGGAACCGCATGGGCGCCGAAAATATCGATTCGCCTTCTTTCCGGGGCGCCGTGCTGCTGCGTTCCGGACTTGATGAGCACATGGAAGTCTTTCGACGCCTGCCCACTCTCGCGCCGGTCATCCAGGAGACCGGCCGTCTCGTTGCGGCCACCCTATCGGGGGGCGGCAAGCTGATGCTCTGCGGCAACGGCGGCTCCGCGGCCGATAGCCAGCACCTTGCCGCGGAGCTCGCGGGGCGCTTCGTGAAGGACCGAAGCCCGCTCGCCGCGGTGGCGCTCTCCACCGATACTTCCGCACTCACCTGTATCGCGAACGACTACGGCTTCGATGAGGTGTTCTCGCGCCAGGTAATGGCCCTGGGGCGCAAGGGCGATTGCCTGCTCGCGATTTCGACCTCCGGGAACTCGCGCAATGTGCTGCGGGCAGCCGAGGTCGCGCGGGCGGCAGGCATCCCAGTGATCGGGCTTCTGGGGAGGGACGGCGGGGCGTTGCGAGCCCTCTGCGACACCGCCATAGTCGTCCCGAGCGCCACGACGGCGCGAATTCAGGAGGCGCATATCTTCATCGGACACACCCTCTGTGCGATGGTCGAAGAAGCGCTGGGGCTCGCTTGACCAGGGCTACGGGATTGCGCGACCTCAAGACAAGACTGCAGCGGGCTCGGGTGCTGGTCGTCGGCGATGCCATGCTCGATCGCTATTTATTCGGCGACGTCGAGCGCATCTCGCCCGAGGCGCCGGTGCCGGTCGTCCGCGTCACTCGGGAGGAGTATCGGTTGGGTGGCGCTGCCAACGTGGCATTGAACGTCAAGTCGCTCGGGCCGGGCGTTGCGCTGATTACCGTGGTGGGCGAGGACGAGCCGGCGCGCAGGCTCGAGGGCCTGCTGAAGACGCACGCGGTGGAAGTGATCCTCGGGAGGGACCCCCAGCTCTTCACCTGCGTGAAGCTGCGGGTGATTGGGCGGGCGCAGCAGCTCGTACGCGTGGACTTCGAGAACCAGCCGGACCACGAGGTGCTGGCGGACATGCTGACCGACTTCGCGCGGGTGCTGACCCAGTATGAAGCGGTGCTGTTTTCCGATTACGGCAAGGGCGGGCTCACGCACATTCCGCGGATGATAGAGCTGGCGCGGGGGGCGGGGAAAGCGGTGCTGGTAGATCCAAAGGGTGAGGACTACAGCCGCTACGCGGGGGCGACCGTCATTACGCCCAATCGCGCTGAGCTGGCGCAGGTGCTTGGACCCTGGAAGACGGACGCGCAGCTCGAGGAGCGGGTGCAGCGGTTGCGGGAGAGCAACCGCCTCGACGCGGTCCTGCTCACCCGAAGCGAGGAGGGGATGTCCCTTTTCGACGCGTCCGGACATCTGCACGTGCCGGCGCAGGCGCGCGAGGTGTTCGATGTAACCGGTGCGGGCGACACGGTGATTGCAACATTGGGCGCAATGCTGGCCTGCGGCATGAGTCTTCGGGAGGCCATGCCCATCGCCAACCGTGCCGGCGCCATCGTCGTCGGCAAGTTCGGCACGGCGACGGTGAGCTACGAGGAGCTGTTCGGTTGAGAGTAGTCGTGACGGGCGCCGCCGGGATGATAGGCAGCAATCTGGTGCATGGACTCAACGCGATCGGCATCGACGATGTCATCGCGGTGGATGACCTCACCGAAGGCATGAAATTCCGCAATCTCCTCGACGCCAGGATCAGCGACTACTTCGACCGCAGCGAGTTCTACGATCGCTTTGCCCTGGGCGAGCTCGGGCGGGTCGATGCAATCTTCCACGAGGGCGCCTGCTCCGACACCATGGAGCACAACGGGCGTTACATGCTGGAAACCAATTACCGCTGCTCCAAGGACCTGCTCGATCACTGCCAGAGTCAGGGGGCCCGGCTCATCTACGCCTCGTCGGCGGCCACTTACGGCGACAGCACGACCTTCCGGGAGGTGCCGGAGAGCGAGCGCCCCCTCAACGTCTACGGCTATTCGAAGCTCCTCTTCGACAACATCGTGCGCAGAGTCCTGCCGACGGCGCGCTCCCAAGTGGCAGGTTTCCGATACTTCAACGTCTATGGACCGCGGGAGCAGCACAAGGGGCGAATGGCTTCCGTGGCCTGGCACCACTTCGAGCAGTTGCGGGATACGGGTAACGTGAAGCTCTTCGGCGAATACGGCGGCTACGGTCCCGGGCAGCAGGGGCGCGATTTCGTGTTCGTGGACGACGTCGTCGCGGTGAACCTCTGGTTCCTGCGCCATCCGGAGCGCAGCGGCATCTTCAATGTCGGGACGGGCAGGGCGCAGACCTTCAACGATGTGGCCCATGCGACGATCAACGCCTCGCGGACGGCGCGCGGCGAGGCGCCGCTGACCCTCGAGCAGCTAGTCTCTCAGGGCCTGATCGAGTATGTCCCATTCCCGCAGTCCCTGGTCGGAAAGTATCAGTGCCACACCCAGGCAGATCTAACGTCACTTCGCGCGTCCGGCTGCGACGTCGAGTTTGCCGATGTGGCTACCGGCGTAAGAAGATACGCAGCGTGGCTGACAGGCCGCCGGGAGCCTTGATTAGGCGAATACCTCTATAATTGCGCGCTTCGACCAGAAAGGGGGAGTAGCCTCGATCGCCGCGGCGCGCAATGATGACAGTCGCCGGAGATCACTCGGTGGAGACTGACGCGAGGAGCGTACATGAGCGCCTTTTACCTGGACATGGTCGCGATCAATCCGAAGCGCGAAGAGATCCGCTCCGAACCCGTGCGAGTGATGGTGGATTCGGGCTCCGAGCTGAGCTGGATGCCCGGTGATGCACTCAAGAGCGCTGGTATCACGCCGCGCCGTAAACGCAGGTTTCGCATGGCCGACGGCCGAGTCATGGAGAGGGACGTCGGCTATTGCATTCTGGAAGCGCATGGGTTCAGCACCAACGACGAGGTCGTCTTTGCTGAGCCTGGAGACATGCATCTGCTTGGCGTCCGCACCCTCGAGGGGTTTGGAGTTATGGTCGACGCAATCGCGCACAGGCTTCTGAGCACAGTTACCATCGTCGCCGGCGTCGCCGCTTGATGGAATCCGCGTTGGATCTGCCGGTCTCATTGAGTCGCAAGCTCGTTCCGGCCGCTGAGGTCCGATGCCGGGACTGGCCGCGCCCGCTGGTATTCACCAACGGGGTGTTCGATGTTCTGCACCGTGGCCATGTCCTATACCTGGCGGCCGCTCGCGAGCTCGGCGCTGCGCTGCTCGTCGCGGTCAACAGCGACTCGTCCGCGAGACAGCTCGGAAAAGGGCCTGAACGGCCACTCAACGGAGAGAGCGACCGTTTGCTCGTGGTCGCGGCGCTCGAGAGCGTTTCCTTCGTCACTACGTTCGACGAGCCGACTCCGTGCGAACTGCTGGGGCGCTGCCGACCTGACGTGTACGTCAAGGGCGGTGATTACGACATGGCGACCCTGGAGGAGACCCGCCTCATGCGCAGCTGGGGCGGCCACTCGGTGGCGATTCCGTTCGTGGATGGCTATTCGACCAGCGCTCTCGTTCGACGCATCCGCGGCGGCTCATGAGCCTATGGTGCTTCGCGGTGCGCACTGCGAGCACCGATGTGGTAAGTCTTCATTGCTAGTTTAGGATGTGGTAAATTCGCTACCACAGCCGCCGCGCGAATTCGCTCACGACCACGCCGCTCATGGAGGGTTGGGGGTGAGTGCGCTGCAGACGGCCCGAGTCCCATCATGAGCCGCAAGGCGGCGTTCATCGACCGCGACGGAGTGCTCAACGAAGAGCGGGCTTTCGTCCACCGCTATGAGGACTTCTCGCTGCTGCCGGGAGCGGTCGCGGCGTTGCGCCTGCTCAAGGAGTCGGGTTACCTCCTGGTGGTGGTCACCAACCAGTCCGGAATCGCCCGCGGCATCTACTCCGAGGCCGATTACGTGGCGCTCACGGGACGCATGCGCGCCGAGCTTGCGGCCGCGGGGGTGCCTCTGGATGCGGTGGAGTACTGCCCACACCTGCCCGATGCGCCCCTCGAGCGGTATCGCCTCGACTGCGACTGCCGCAAACCGAAGCCCGGCATGCTGCGGCGGGCCACCCACGCGCTCGATATCGAGCCAGGCGCTTCCTTCCTGGTGGGCGACCGCCTATCGGACATCGAGGCTGGTCGCGCGGCCGGAATAGGCCGCTGCTTCCTGGTGCGAACAGGGTATGCGCTGCCCGATGAGGCAGTGGCGCGGGCGGATGCCGTGTACGATGATCTCCTCGCCTGCGCGAGGTCCGTTGTGGCAAGCTCTCGCTGAAACTCACCAGAGGAATCAAGAACTTGAAAGGCATCGTGCTCGCCGGCGGAGCGGGAACCCGGCTGCACCCGGTGACCCTCAGCATCAGCAAGCAGCTCCTGCCGGTCTATGACAAGCCGATGGTCTATTACCCGCTGGCGGCGCTGATGCTGGCGGGGATCAGGGACATTCTGCTCATCTCCACGCCCGAGGACCTACCGCTCTTTCGCCGGCTGCTCGGGGACGGCGCCAAGTGGGGGATCTCGCTCTCGTACGCGGAGCAGCCCCGGCCCGAGGGGCTGGCGCAAGCCTTCATCATCGGCCGCCGCTTCGTCGGCAACGATCGCGTCGCGCTGGTTCTCGGCGACAACATCTTCTACGGCCATGGGTTGCCCGAGCAGCTCGAGGCCGCCGCCCGGCGCAGCGAGGGCGCGACCGTATTTGCCTATCGGGTGCGGGACCCGGAGCGGTATGGCGTCGTGCAGTTCGATGAGGCAGGGCAGGCGCTCGACATCGAAGAGAAGCCCGAGAAGCCGAAATCGCACTTCGCGGTGACCGGCCTCTACTTCTACGACAATCAGGTGCTCGACATCGCCGGCGGCCTCAAGCCGTCCGCGCGCGGGGAGCTCGAGATCACCGACGTGAATCGCAAGTACCTGGAGCGTGGCGCGCTGCGGGTGGAGCAGCTGGGTCGCGGCGTGGCCTGGCTCGATACCGGAACACACGAGTCGCTGCTTCAGGCGTCCATGTTCATAGAGGCGATCGAGACCCGGCAGGGACTGAAGGTCTGTTGCCCCGAGGAGATCGCCTACCGCAGGAATTATATCTCCGCCGCGCAGCTCGAATCGCTGGCGCGGCCGCTCGCCAAGACGGGATACGGCGCCTATCTTCTCGACATTCTGCAGGGGCAGGCCTGAGGTGGAATTCGTTCCGACTGACATTCCCGACGTCATGCTCATCCGCCCGAAAGTGTTCGGCGATGCGCGCGGCTACTTCATGGAATCGTGGGAGGCGCGTAAGTTCGCCGCCGCGGGGCTCGACCTCAGATTCGTGCAGGACAATCACAGCCACTCCGCGCGGCACATTCTGCGGGGACTGCATTACCAGATACAGCAGCCGCAGGGAAAGTTGGTGCGTGTCGTCACGGGTACCGTCTACGACGTCGCGGTGGACATTCGGCGCAGCTCGCCAACCTTCGGCAAATGGGTCGGAGTGGTGCTTTCCGCGGAGAACCACCACATGCTGTGGGTTCCTCCCGGCTTCGCGCATGGCTATCTCGTGCTCAGCGACTATCGCCGATTTCCTCTACAAGGTCACGGATTTCTGGGCGCCCGCGCACGAGCGCGCGATCCGCTGGAACGATCCCGAGATCGGCGTGAAGTGGCCGCTGGCCGCGGGCGCGGAGCCTGTGCTTGTCGGCCAAGGACGCCACGGCGCCGCTTCTTCGCGATGCAGAGATCTATCCTTGACGCTGGCCGCGCCGCCGACGAAGGTCCTGATCACAGGCGCCGGCGGGCAAGTCGGGCGCGCGCTGCTCGACGCGCGTGCCGGCGAATTTTGAAGCAATTGCGTGCACCCACGCTGACCTCGACATCGGTGCGGGCGAGGCCGTGCGCGACTGCGTTGGGGCGCCATCGGCCGCGTGATCATCAATGCCGCGGCATATACGGCGGTCGACAAGGCCGAATCGGAGCCGGAGGCTGCGCAGCGGATCAACGCCGAGGGCGCCGAGTCACCTGGCGGCGGCGGCCCGCGAATGCGGCGCGCGGCTGATCCACATCTCCACCGACTTCGTGTTCGACGGCACCGCGTCCGCTCCCTACCGGCCGGATTCGGCGACCCATCCCCTCAGCGTCTACGGGCGAACCAAGCTCGCCGGCGAGCGGGCCGTTCTCGAGGCGCTTGCCGGAGCGCTCGACGATCGTGCGCACCGCCTGGGTGTACGCCGCGACCGGCGCCAACTTCCTGCGGCACCATGCTGCGCGTCATGCGGGCCGACGGGGCCGCACGCGTGGTAGCGGACCAGGTGGGAACGCCGACCGCCGCGCGCTCTCTCGCGGAAGCGCTCTGGCGAATCGCGGCACATGCCGGAGATTCGCGGCATCCACCACTGGACCGACGCCGGGGTGGCGAGCTGGTACGACTTTGCGGTCGCGATCGCCGAGGAGGGCGCGCGCTCGGGCTGCTGTCCGCCGGAGATCGCCGTCACGCCGATCACCACCGCGGACTATCCGACGCCCGCGCGCCGGCCCGCCTACAGCGTGCTCGACAAGCGCTCGCTGGCTGCCTTACGGCCTCGTCACCGATCCACTGGCGCAAGCGCTTGCGCGCGCGTCCTGAGAGAGATGCCCAGTGCCTAGGCTGCTCGTCACCGGCGGCGCCGGCTTCATCGGCGCCAACTTCGTGCACTACTGGCTGCGTCGCGCATCCCGGCGAGCGCCTGGTGGTGCTCGATGCGCTGACCTACGCCGGCAATCTCGCCAACCTCGAGCCGGTCAGGGAGCGCCCGGAGCTCGGCTTCGTTCATGGCAACATCTGCGACACGCCGCTGGTGGAGCGGCTGCTGCGCGAGGAAGGCATCGACACCATCGTGCACTTCGCCGCGGAGTCACACGTTGACCGCTCCATCCACGGTCCAGACGCCTTCATCGAGACCAACGTGCAGGGTACCCACTCGATGCTGAAGGCCGCTCGCAAGGTCTGGCTGGAAGAGAAGACGGTCCCGACGCATCGCTTCCATCACGTCTCGACCGACGAGGTCTACGGCTCCCTGGCGCCGACGATCCGGCATTCCACGAGCGAACCCCGTACGCGCCGAACTCGCCGTACTCGGCAAGCAAGGCGGCCTCCGATCATCTGGTCCGGGCCTACCACCACACCTATGGGCTGGAGGTCACGACCAGCAACTGCTCGAACAACTATGGCCCGTTCCATTTTCCCGAGAAGCTGATTCCGCTGATGATCGTGCAACCTGCTGCACGGGCGGGCGCTACCGATCTATGGCGACGGCCGCAACGTCAGGGACTGGCTGCACGTCGAGCGACCATTGCCGCGGCATCGACCTGATCCTGCAGAAGGGCAGGCCGGGCGAGGTCTACAACATCGGCGGCGGCGTCGGAAAGCGAGAATCTGAAGCTGGTCGAGACGCTGCTGTGCGCGTGGCCGATGAAGCCTTTGCCGAGCCGAGGAGATCTGCGTCGCGCTTTCCGAACTGCCCGGCGCCGCGCGGCGGCAAGGCCTCGAGCCTGGTTCGGTTCGTCAAGGACCGTCCCGGGCCACGATCGCCGCTATGCGATCGACTGCGGCAAGATCGAGCGGGAGCTGGGGTATCGGGCGCAGGTCACTCTCGCCGCAGGGCTGCGGAGCACCTTCGACTGGTATATCGCGAACGAGTGGTGGTGGCGCGCGGTCATGGACGGCAGTTATCAGCGCTGGATCGAGACGCATTATCGGTGAGGGCAGGGTCGTCATCCCTTCCGCCGGCCGAACGTTTAGTCGCCAATTCAGCTCCAAATCGGCGGCGCTCCCGCTACAATCGCCCCTTTGCGCAGCAGAGCCAAGGCATCCTGATCGGGGATTCGGGCATGGCCCGGAGGGGCTCGCGCGTGCGCTGGGTATGGATTTCCGATAAAGGTTGGTAATGCGCTTGTTGCGACGTCCGTTCGGGCCGCTTGCCGGCTGTGTCTTTGCGTTCTTCAGTCTCTGGCTCATTGCCGGCTCGGCATATGGGCAGGCGAGCGGCGGCGGGGGCGGGGGCGGGGGCCTGGGTGGCGGAGGCCTGATGCAGATGTTCCAGGCGCTGGCCCCGGATGAGCAGCAGGCCATCATGAATCAGCTCGGGTCGGGGGGCGCGCTGGGCCCGGGTACTACGCGCTCACTTTCGGGCAATCGCTCGGCAACATGAGCCAGGCGCAGTTGCAGCTTCAGCAACAGATGTTTCGGTCCGGGAGAAGCGGGCGCAGATGAGCAGCAACCCCCCATTCCGGTCTTCAGGGTGGCGACTGGGTCATCGTGGAGATCGGGTTTCATCTGGCCTCGCAGACCCCGCACCACGCACGCGATCGGCCTGCACGGCGTTGGATCCCAGCAGGGCCAGCTGGGCCAATCGGGAGCCAGGGCGGGAACACAGTCGGCGGAGCATTGCCTCAGAGGCCGGTCACTGTCGTCCGGGGGTGAGACGGTGTCGCCGCAGACTCTGCAAGCCCTGCAGTCGTCCCTTCAAGGAGGCTCGGGCAATACTGCCGCTGGCACCGCCCAGCCATCGGCCGCGGCAGCGCCCGCTGGCATCGTGACCGCGGACGATATCGATCGCTTGACTGCGATCATGAACGTGATCCGAGGCCACAATCCTTACCAGCTCTCGCCCGACGGAGAGCTGGTGCTTCCCGGATTGCCGCCCATCCCGCTCCTCGGCCTGACTGAGACTCAGGCGACGCTGCGGTTTCCGTTGTACCGGCTTAAGAGCGTCCAAGTGAGGATAACCCTGCTTGCCGCTGAGAAAACGGGCGAGGAAGCTCTGAAGCCTTTCGGCTATGACATCTTTTCCCAGTACTCCGGCCGTCCCTCCACAGGCCAACGTCCCAGTGCCTTCGAACTACGTCGTCGATGCCGGTGATGTGCTCGATATCCTGTTGTACGGCAATCAGAACCATGCTTATCAGATGAGCGTTGGCCGGGAGGGCGCATCAACTTTCCCCAGCTCGGCCCGATCAACGTCGCCGGTCAACTCTTCAGCGCAGTGCAGGCGGAAATCGATCCCGGGTCCAACACCAGATGATCGGCGTGCATGCCAGTGTGACGATGTCACAGACCCGCTCGACCCAGGTGTTCGTCGTGGGGGATGCCTTTCATCCGGGCAACTACACGATCAACGGCCTCGGAACGATCACCTCGGCACTTTATGCGGCAGGAGGCTTCGACAACGCCGGGTCGCTACGCAACATTGAATTGATGCGCAATGGCCAGTCGTCGATAAGCTCGATCTCTACGACCTGCTTCTCCACGGCACACCAGTCACGATGCGAGGCTGCTTCAGGGCGACGTGGTCTTCATACCGCCGGTAGGGCCCACCGTCGCCGTAGGCGGTCAGGTGCAGCGGCCTGCCATTTACGAGATGAGGGGCGAGGACAAGCCGTCACAGGCCGTTGCACTGGCCGGCGGATTGATGCCCCAGGCGGCGTCACCAAGGCTACGGTCACGCGTATCGAGGCGAATGGTCAGCGGGCGTTCTTCCCTCTCGACCTTACCGCTCACCGGGCGCGAGCAGGGACTGCGGAACGGCGACTACATCTATGTGCCGCGCCTGAAGCCGTCGCTCGATTCCGCGGTCATGCTTGATGGCAACGTCTACACGGCGGGGATATATGAGTACCATCCCGGATGCGTCTCACCGATGTGATCGGCTCCGTGGCCGCAGTCAAGCCGGACACCGACCTTCATTACGTGCTCATCCGCCGCGAGGCGCCCCCTGATAGGCGGGTCGAAGTCGTGTCAGCCGATCTGGCTGCCGCTCTGGCCCACCCGGGAGCGAGCGCCGATTGGTATTGATGCCGCGCGACCAAATCACCGTATTCGATCTGTCCTCCAGTCGAGACCATATCATTCAGCCCATTACTCGACGAGCTGCAGGCGCAATCGACCGCCGCGCAACCCGAGCAAGTGGTGACGGTGCAGGGGAAAGTCAATGTATCGGGAGACTATCCTCTCGAGCCGCGCATGACAGTTGCTGATCTCATTCGTGCGGCGGCGGCCTAAAGGATGCGGCATATTCGGCAACGCCGAGCTGACGCGATATGTCGTCCCGGATGATGGCACGCGCCACACGCGAATCTTCGATCTCGACCTGGCCAAGGCTCTGGCGGGCGATGCGCAAGCTAATCTGACGCTGAAGCCGTATGACGTCCTGAGTGTAAAGGAAGTCTCGCAGTGGGCGACCTTGGAAAGCATCAAGCTGACGGGTCAGGTGCGTTTCCCCGGCACCTACACGATCAGGCCGGGAGAAACCCTGAAATCGGTGATCGAGCGGGCGGGGGGCTTGACTCCGTACGCATTCCCCCAGGGAGCGCTATTCACTAGGGTTGAGCTCAAGCAGCGGGAGCAGCAGGAGATGGACCAACTCGCCGCGCGCATGAAGATCGAGCTTGGCGTGCTCGCGTTGCGCGCGGTGGCGACATCGCAGGGCGGCAACGTGGGAAACGCCTCCAATGCGATAATCGTCGGCCGCTCGCTTCTCGGGCAATTGGAAGGAGAGAAGGCGGTCGGGCGCCTGGTCATCAACCTGCGCCAGATCGTACGTGAACCGGCCAATTCTCCCTATGACGTCATAGTGAGGAATGGCGATGAGCTCATCGTACCGAAGTTCGAGCAGGAAGTGACTGTCATCGGGGAGGTCCAGGACCCGACCTCTCATCTCTACAATCCGGGTCTGTCGCGCGACGGCTACATCGGCCTGAGCGGCGGCTTCACGGCCCAGGCCGACAGCAAGCGCGTCTATGTGGTACGAGCCGACGGCAGTGTGGTCGCGAACGGGGGCAGCTTCTGGTTCGATCGCGGCTCTAACATCCAGATTGAAGAGGGCGATACGATCGTCGTGCCGATCAATGCCGAGCAGATGCTGCCGCTGCCCTTCTGGGAGGCCGTGACAAGCATCATGTACAACGTGGCCATCGCGGCCGCAGCGGTACATGCGCTATAACCCGGCTACGCTCAGCCAAATGGTGAGGCGATGACCGAGCCCGTCCAGGAAATCTCGCTGACCGACCTCCTCGCCGCAGTGAGGCGGCGCAAGCGCGTTGTGCTGACATTCACCGCCTGCGTGCTGGTCGTGGCGCTGCTGTATGCGATATTCGCAACGCCGCGGTACTCTGCGTCGATCGTCGTGCAGCCGCAAGCCAACGAGCCCGGAGGTAGTGGTGCTCTCGCGCAGCTCGCGGGGCAGTTGGGATCCGTCTCGTCGATGGTGGGTCTCGGCCTGGGGAAAGAGTCGGATGAGGAGAACAACTACCTCGCGACCCTTACATCGCATGAGCTGGCACTGAAGTTCATAAACCAGTACAACGTCGCGCCGCTGCTGTTTCCCAAGCAATGGGATGCCCAGACCCGGAACTGGAAGCCGTTGCACCGGGGAGTCCTGTCCCGCTTCAGGCTCAGCATCTCGCGCACCCTTGCGCGCATCTCGGACGACAAGGGCTGGCGGCCGCCAACCGACGCGCCGACCACGTGGCAGTTGCTGAACAGGTTCGAGAAGATACTGGACGTAAAGAAGAAAGACGACGCCGGCGTCGTGAACGTGACCATCAAATACCCGGATCCGCAGATTGCCGCAGACTGGGCTAACGAGTACGTGGCGCTGGCAAATAGCCTGATCAGGGAAAGGGTGGTATCCGAGACGCAGGCCGCTCTGATCTATCTCTCCCAGGTAGCCGAGCAGACCTCCATCACGGAGGTCAAGGACAGTGCATACCTGCTCATTCAGCGGCACCTCGATGAGCAGATCGAGGCAAAATCGAAGTCCGACTATGCCTTCCAGGTGGTGGATCCCGCAATCGTTCCGGGTCAGCCTTCGCCCCCGGGTCGGGCGCTGGTGATGGTGGGAGCGCTGGTGATGGGCCTGCTGCTCGGGTCGTTGCTCGCCGTGTTCCAAGAGTTCTTTCTCGTGCCGCGCCGTCGACCCGCGCCTGCGACCGAAGCTTCCCGCAGAGAGTACGGCCACGCGGTCGGAGAAAGGTCGTAGGGCGCATCCAGGATGGTCGGCGCGTCGTGATCGAGAGGCAACTCTCGCGACAGCTCTCACATTGAACGCAAGCGCACCAACGTACACCGAAGAGGTGAGCTGGACGAGGCTAGGAAGAGCTCCTTGCCTGTTTCTGGCGCTTGCGTACAGCGGCACGCTGGCAGCCCTGCCGATGCTCGCGTTCCAGGATCGCGAGAATTATCTCGGATACGCCAGGCATTCCCTGCTTCTGTTGGGGAAATTCTTCCTCACTGGTGTCTCGGCCACCATCGCCAACGAGCCGGTGTGGCTGATCGTCAACGGCGCTCTTGGTCTCGTACTCAGTCCCGAAGTAGTGGTCAGGCTGTTGATCTTCACCTCTGCCTTCGTCATGTCGTACCTGATGCTCAGGCGAGGAGCCGACAGGGGCTGGGGCTGGATGCTCCTGTTGCTGTTGATGCCTCAATTGCTCGAGAATTACACCACCCACCTGACGCAAGGATGCGCGATCGCGGTATTCCTGGCGGGATGGTTCTCGGTTTCGAAGTTTCGACGGTGGCTGTTGCTTGGGCTTTCGCCGCTGATTCACTCCTCCTACTTCGTCGTCCTCGCTCTGTATGCCATGACCGAGATCATGAAGAAGCTTCGGCTGGCGGAAGACGTGCGCGTTGCGGCGACCGTAGTGACAGGGGCTGTGATGAGCGTCGGATTCGTGTGGGCTGCGTCCGCTTTCGGCGCTCGCCAAGGCACCGAGTATCAGGAAGTCGCCGGTGCGGCTGTTTCGGGGATCGGATTCGTCTTCTGGTTGCTGGTCCTCGTGCTGCTGTTTCTGGAGGGGCACACGCTCGTGCGTAAGCACGCATTGGCGATCACGGCCCTGGTGTTTTATCTGGCGACGTACTTCTTCCTGCAGTTCACCGGGCGCATCTTCGAAAGCATGATAGCTTTGGCACTCGTGGCTGGACTTCAGCTGACGAGCTGGCGCAGGGCCGCATTCCTCACGCTGTCGGTCAGTTGGCTGATCGCCGGCTGGATCCTTGAAATGACACAGCGGCCCCTGTAGGAGCGAGCGAAGATGGCAGGGCTTTCTCAAAACGAGTACTGGCAGCTCGGGTACCAGAGGAGGAAGAACAGACTCGAGCCGCCGGATCTGAACGATTTCAGGAACTTCGCGACCCGGCGCGTGGTTCACACCCTGGAATCGGTCGGGCTGGCGGGCAAGCGTGTGCTCGAGGTCGGAGCCGGCGACTCGGAGATATTGCTGCTGCTGGCCAAGCGGCTCGCGGGAATCGCCCAATTTGCCGGGCTGGACTATGCGGCCGCCGGTTGCGAGCTGCTGCGGGACCGCGGCAGGCAGGTGGGGGCCGAGATCGAGATCATACAGTCGGACCTGTTTCGACCACCGCAGGAATTGATCGGTGGATTCGACCTCGTGTACAGCGTCGGGCTGGTCGAGCATTTCGCTCGGCTCGGCGATGTGCTCGCGGCTCTGACACGATTTCTGCGCCCGGGCGGCGATCTCGTCACGATCATACCTAACATGCATGGCGTATTGGGCACGCTGACGAAGCGATGGAACAGGGAGGTGTACGAAATTCATATTCCGCATTCGCTCTCCACCTTCCTCGCCGGTCACGCGGACGCCGGGCTGCAAGTAGTTCGGTCCGGGTACTTGTGCTCATCGAATTTCGGCGTGCTGTCCTCGTGTTTCGAGGGCGGAGCCGGCCAGGGAGCGCGGGCCTATAGATGGCTGTCCCGACTCTCCAAGGGGCTTTGGTGGTACGAATCCAGGATGTTCGAGCTGCCGAAGACCGCATGGCTCTCGCCATACATATACGCCATCAGCCGTGCGAGCACGACCTAGAATGTGATCGTTCATGAATGAGACGCAAACGGCCCGCCTCGAAGCGCAGAGCCAGGGTGCAGAGCCGGCCGAGCAGCACAAACGGCTGCTGCACCGTGGCGCGATCAATGCGTTCCTGGTATCGGTCATTGGGGCCGCGGCTGGTTTCGGCGCGCACGTCATAGTTGCCCGGGCCGTCGGCAAGGCGGAATACGGCATCTATGGGCTGATGCTCAGCTGGGTAAGCGTGCTCGCCGTGATCGCGCAGGCGGGGCAGGACAACAATGTGGTTCGTCTGCTGCCCACATATTCGGCGCGGGGCGAATGGGGCAAAGTCAAAGGCTTGAGATATGGCGCGGGAGCGCTCGTTCTTTTACTCAGCGTTGCGATCGCCGTCATTGGTTGCGTAGTGGTGGCAATTGCTGGAAGAGAGCAGAGTGCATCGTGGCGCCAGACATTCTATATAGGCTTCGCGATGCTGCCGATGCTCACGCAGTTGCAGCAGAGCGGGGCGATGCACCGCGCGTTCAAGCGTGCGATCGGAGCGAACGCTTACATCACGATCGGTCGCCCGGTCGCGCTCATCGTAATCATGATCGGAGTCATGGCCTATCTGCATCCGGTGAGCGCCCAGGACGCAGCCGCAGCGAGCGCGGTGTCTGTAGCCGCCGCGCTCGTCTGGTCTACGGCCCACATGTCCTGGGCTTGGCCGGTGGAGGCAAGGGGTGTACGCGCGCAGTATGAGATGAGTCACTGGGTCCGGATGGGGCTCCGTATGTGCATCCTCTCATGGATGTACGTGGCAACGAATCGGGTGGATGTGCTGCTCCTTGGGGCATTGATGGGTTCGGGTGACGTCGGTCCCTATTACGCGGCGGTCAACATCGCGGGATTTGCGTTCTACGCATTCCAGGCAGTCACCGTGGTTCTCGCGCCGCTGATTGCGGAGCGATATGACGCCGGAGATCTCAAAGGGTTGGAAACGCTCGTGCGGCGGGGGGCTCGGGTCGGGTTCCTGGGGGGTGTCGTGACGACAGTGTCGATTGCGGTCGTCGGTCACTGGACGCTCGGCGTCTTCGGCCCGGGATTCACGACGGCCTACTACCCACTGCTGGTCCTGCTTTGCGGATACTGTGCGGTGACCGTGATCGGTCCAGGTGGATTCGTACTCTCGATGACCAATTATCAGAGCCAGGCCTCGATGTTCGCAGGCATTGGGTTCGTCGTCAACGCCGTCCTGACCACTCTCCTCGTTCCGTACTTCGGAGCGCTGGGCGCTGCGCTCAGTTCCGCGGCTCAATTGGTGATCTGGCATTCGCTCATGCTTCGCTTCGTGATCGCGAAGTTGGGGATCAATTCCTCGGCATTTGGTCGCTCATACGTGGACCGGGCGCCTGCATGAAACTGGCTCTCGTCATTTCCTCGCTTGCCGGAGGTGGCGCGGAACGGGTGATGACCACTTTGGCTAACGGCTGGGCGGCGTCCGGAGTCGAAGTTACGCTGATAACGCTTGCGGCGGTGGAGATCGATGAGTACGAGCTGAGTCCGGACGTCCGTCGCGTCTCGCTTGCGCTCGCTTCCGACTCCGAAGGCACTATTGCGGCAGTGACGAACAATGGGCGGCGCATTTTTGCGCTCCGTCGCGCCATTGGCAGATGGAACCCCGAGCTCGTGGTGAGTTTCATCGATACGACCAATATGCTGTGCATATTGGCGTGCTTGGGGCTCGGGATACCGGTTGTTGTATCGGATCGCGTCGCGGTAACTGAATCGCCGCCGCGCTCGGTGTGGAAGTGGTTGTATCGCCCGCTGTACAGACGCGCTGCTGCCGTGGTAGTGCAGACGTTGCGCGGGGCGGCGGAAGTGCGCCGGCGGACCGGTCGAGAAGCCGTCGTGATTCCCAATCCGTTGCAGCCGTCAGATAGCAAGAGCAAGAGCAAGAGCGAGAGCGGCTGGGCGCCTGCCGCCGGCGCGGAAACCCATACCATATTGGCCATGGGCCGATTGGTGCCGCAAAAGGGCTTCGATCTCCTGATCGAGGCGTTTGCACGCGTGGCGTCGGTGCACTCCGGCTGGCGAGTCGTGATCCTCGGTGAAGGAGCGGAGCGTGCCAATTTGACGGCCGCCATACGCACGGCCGGGCTCGCCGATCGCGTATTCCTGGGTGGATTCACCAGCGAGCCGCGGCAGGCGATGCGGCAGTCGGACCTGTTCGCGCTTCCGTCACGGTTCGAAGGATTCCCCAATGGACTGTTGGAGGCGATGGCGGAAGGCATGCCATGCATCAGTTGTGATTGTCCGACGGGGCCAAGGGAGCTGATCGAGCACGGGACGAACGGCTGGCTGGTTCCCGCGGAGGACGTCGAGGCGCTTGCCATGGGACTGGATCTGCTCATGGGGCACGCGGATCTGCGGCTAAGGCTGGGCGCGCAAGCGCGCGGTGTGCGACAATCGTATTCGCTTGCGGCGATTCTCGATAAGTGGAATCGGCTTATCGAGTCAGTGGTCGAGCGTCGCGCTCCGCGAATTCTGACCGACCGGGATGGTGACAAGGCTGGGTCACATGGGTGAGTTGGTTATTCATGAACACATCTAGAAGCTCCGTGCCGGAGGGGCACCGTTTTGCGTTTGGCGAGAATTGGGCAAGTTATGCCCAACTTGTAACGCAACAGCAGATCGACGAGGCCGTCGGCGCGCTGCACCGGTTGGTCGGTGACGAGCTGAACGGCAAGCGATTCCTCGACATAGGTTGTGGCTCAGGACTGCACGCCTTGGCCGCGCTGCGTTTAGGGGCAGTGGAGGTAGTTGCGATCGACCTCGACCGGAAGTCCGTAGAGACTACGCGGAAGATGCTCGAGACTCACGCGGCAGGGAAGGCGTGGCGGGTTTTGGAAAGGAGCGTCTTCGACCTGGATGCATCCGACATTGGGCGTTTCGACGTCGTGTATTCCTGGGGTGTTCTGCATCACACGGGTGACATGCACCGCGCCCTGCGCATCGCAGCGACGCTGGTCGCGCCCGGTGGCGTCTTCGTGTTTGCTCTGTATCGTCGCACACGTCTGTGCCGGTTCTGGAAGCTCGAGAAGAGGTGGTATTCAGGCGCCGGCCCATTCGGGCAATCGGTCGCTCGCTCGATCTTTGTCGGCCTCTTTCGCATGGTCTTCCCCATCCTGAATAAACGATCGTTCCGTCAGTACGTGGAAAACTACAGCGGCAGGCGTGGCATGGATTTCTATCACGACGTGCACGATTGGCTCGGCGGCTGGCCCTACGAATCGATTTCAGCCAGCGGCGTCGAGCGGTTCATGGGCCAGATCGGCATGCGCGAGATCAGAAGCTTCGCGCGCTCTCGTCGCAAAATGGGACTCTTCGGCTCGGGCTGTGACGAATACGTTTACTCTTCGAAAGCTTCTTGAGCAGCTGCAATGTGTGGCATAACCGGCTTCATCAGTCGCGGAATCGCAGAGCCCCAACACGTATGCCGCCGGATGACGGATGCCCTTTCACATCGTGGGCCGGATGATTCCGGAATCTGGATCGACAGCGACGTCGGCATCGCTCTGGGTCACCGCCGACTGTCGATTTTGGATATCTCACCCGCAGGCCATCAGCCAATGTCGTCCGCGGGCGGGCGGTTTCAAATCACATACAACGGAGAAATCTACAATCATCTGGAGATCAGGCGCGAATTGGAGTCGAAGCTCGGCCCCGTAGCATGGCGGGGTCGCTCGGATACTGAGACGCTCCTCGTCGCAATCGAGACCTGGGGTGTGCGTGACACGCTGCGTAAGTGTGTCGGGATGTTTGCGATTGCGGTCTGGGACAGGCTGCGCCGGCGGTTGATTCTCGCCAGGGACCGATGCGGCGAGAAGCCGCTCTACTACGGGCGCTTGGGCAGCCATTTCGTCTTCGGTTCCGAGCTGAAGGCGCTACGACTCCATCCCGGATTCAACGCGACGATCGATCGGGATTCCGTCGCTCTCTTTTTGCGCCACTGCTACATACCGGAGCCACGGACGATCTATCAACGCGTGAACAAGCTGCCTGCCGCAACTATTCTGGAGGTGGATGAGCGCGGCCAACCCGGAACCTGCGATTTTTACTGGCGGGTGACCGACGCGATCGACTCGGCGCAAGAGCGCCCGTTTGCAGGTGGCGACGTCGAAGCCGTGAGCTCTCTCGAGTCTCTGTTGGACACGGCGGTCGGGCTGCAGACGATCGCGGATGTCTCAGTGGGCGCATTCCTTTCCGGCGGCATCGACTCCTCCCTGGTGGTTGCGCTGATGCAGAAGCGCGGCGGGGCAAGGGTGCGGACCTTCTCGATCGGCTTTTCGGAGAAGGCGTACGACGAATCGCCCCACGCGCGTGCTGTCGCGCGACATCTGGGCACGGACCACACAGAGCTCATCGTGACCCCGGCCGAGGCGATGGAAGTGATTCCGCAGCTGCCCCGGTTGTACGATGAGCCGTTCGGGGACTCTTCACAGATACCGACCTACCTGGTGTCCAGGCTCGCCAGGCAGCATGTGACGGTGTCGCTGTCTGGTGATGCGGGCGATGAGCTGTTCGGCGGCTATACACGCTATGATCTCGCCAGGCGCTTGAGCACGAAGCTACAGCGCATACCAAACGCGCTTCGGGCGCAGATCCCGAATGTAATCAGGTCGCGGCCTCCGGAATGGTGGCAAAGATATCTCAGGATCGCCGGTCCGCTGGTCCCGCGCCGCTGGAAAGGCGCGAATCTCGGCAACAAGATGTATCGTCTGGCTGAGCTGGTTGCCACATCGCCATGGGAGCTTTACCACGGCCTGGTATCGCACTGGAGCCAGCCAGACCGGGTGGTGATCGGCGGTGAGGGGGCCGAGTCGCCGGTGAAAGCTCTCATGTCGAGGTCGAGCTCGCTTTCATACCCCGAGCAGATGATGTACTGGGACCTGCTGACGTACCTGCCGGGAGACATTCTCGTGAAGGTGGACCGGGCTGCCATGGCGGTCAGCCTCGAAACCCGGGTTCCGATGCTCGATCACCGCGTCGTGGAGTTCGCCTGGTCGCTTCCCCTGCATCTGAAGGTGCGCGCCGGCCAGGGCAAATGGATCCTGCGGCAACTCCTCGGCCGGTACGTTCCCCGGGAGCTCACGGACCGCCCGAAAACGGGTTTCGGCATTCCAATCGGCGACTGGTTGCGTAATCCGTTGCGGGACTGGGCGGAGGCGCTGCTCGATCGGGCACGCATTCAACGCGAGGGCATCCTGGAACCCGCCCTGATCCGACAGCGTTGGCAGGAACATCTCTCCGGGCAGCACGACTGGGGCTATCTGATCTGGGACGTACTGATGTTCCAGGCGTGGCTGGAGAGTAACGGTGAGCGCCCGGCGGTAGCCAGCGCGGCCGTCGCGGTCTGAGGATATCGCTCTGAATGGCTCGTTTGACTTTTGTTATCCGCAGATTGGATCGCGGCGGCGCGGAGCGCCAGCTCGTGGAGCTGTTGAAAGGGATTGACAAGAAGCGGTTCGAAGTCGATGCAATCACCCTGTATCCCGGGGGAGCCCTCTGGGAGGAGGCCTGCGCAGTGTCGGGGATACGCATTCGGCACCTCGAAAAAAGGGGCCGTTGGCACCTTCAGGCGTTGCCCGCGCTCGTGCGGATTTTCCGGCAAACTCGCCCGGATATCGTTCACGGGTATATGGATGTCGCAAACCTGCTTGCTCTTGCCGCGAGACCGGTAGGAGCCAAGGTGGTCTGGGGGATACGCGCTTCAAAGGTCGATTCTTCGGTCTACGACCACTTGAGGCGGGTGGTGATTCGCCTCGAGTCGTGGCTGTCCTCGCTCCCCGATCTCGTGATATGCAATTCCGATGCGGCGCGATCGGATGCCTTGGCGCGCGGTTTTCCGAGTGCCAGGATGGTGGTCATCCCGAATGGGATCGACACGGATCGATTCCGTAGCAGTCCCGCCCTGCGCGCCGAATTGCGCGCCACCTGGGGCGTATCCTCCGCTGAGTTCCTGGTCGGGATCGTTGCTCGGCTGGACCGGATGAAAGGGCATTCGGTGTTCCTTGCGGCTGCGCGTGAGGTCGCCAGAATCCACCCGCACGCGCGATTTGCAATCATCGGGGGCGGCCGATTGCTGCCTCAGCTCACGCAGCAGGTTGCGCAGTTGGGCCTGCAGGAACGCGTGATTTTGGCGGGAGAGAGAAGCGACGTGCCGGCGGTGCTCTCGGCGCTGGATCTTTCAGTCTCGGCGTCGCTGTTCGGTGAAGGCTTTTCGAACGTGCTCGCGGAGTCCATGGCGTGTGGCATACCGTGTGTCGCTAGTAATGTGGGTGACGCTGCCAGAATCCTGGGGGATTCCGGGTGGCTCGTGCCGCCGGGGGATCCGGCGGCCCTCGCGGGGCAGATCTGCGGCGGAATGGAGGCGTGCGCGGCCGGAAAGGTACGAAGCGATCTTCTAAGACAACGTATCGTGAGCGAGTTCGGCCTCGAGAGGCTGGCGCGCGCGACGGAGGACGCACTCGGTGCTTTGTTACCGCGCATCTCGCCGAGCCGAGCGAGCGCGGGGACGTCAGGCTGACAGCAGACGAGCTCTGGAGCTGGTTGTGACTGGCGATCCTGAAGCTAAAGACTTATGAAAAACCTCTTGCCAAAAGAAAGCGAAACAGGAGAAGGGCCCGCCATGGAGGCCATGGAGCATGTCGCGTGCAATCTCTGTGGCTCAGACGACGCCGCCAACCTCTACAGCATGCCGGATATGCATTTTCATCCTGATGAAAGATTCAGTGTCGTACGTTGCCGCACCTGCGGACTTGGATATTGCAATCCCCGCCCCAAACAGGAGGTTCTGGATAAATACTACCCCGCGGCTTTTTATGACGGCTTTGAGAGCCAAAGCGGGGCGCACGATAAGCGCTACGCCCGCGAAGCCGGGTATGTACTGCGGTATGCGCATTTGCGCCCCGGCATCAGGCCAAGACTCCTGGATGTAGGCTGCGCCAACGGAGGGTTCCCCCGTCATATGCAAGCGCTGGACTGGGATGTTGAAGGATTGGAGATTGGTAGGGCGGCGCAGAAAATCAGGGACTTCAAAGTTCATAACGTACTGCTTTCTGACTTTCCAGTAGATGCGCCTGTATATGACGCCGTGACCGCCTGGGCGGTCCTCGAGCACGTGCACGACCCCATGGCCTACTTCAAAAAGGCGCAACAGATCCTGGTTCCCGGCGGGGTATTCATTTTTCTGGTGACCAATCTGGATAGCCTGTCCTCGAACGGCCTGTATCGAGAAGACTTGCCGCGCCACATATACTTTTTCAACGAGAAGACCATCAGAGCCTATACCGCGAAAACCGGATTTGAGCTCGTCAAGGTCATAAACGGCGATGACATTTATGGGATGCTGCCGGTGGGATGGCTCTTGTATAAGATCAATCGTCTTCTGGGACGATTACCCCTGAAATATGAAGAGCTGACGTTGACGTTTACCAAATGGACCAGCAGCAGGAATCTACCGAGAACAGTCGGCAGTTTTGTCAAATACGCCGGCGCTCATCCTCTTTTTGTACTTGATCGCGTGAGCATGCCACTTTATGCGCAGTGGCAGAAAATGACAGGCTCGTATGGAATCTCTACCTACATCCTGCGTCGGAGCGCCTCGAGGGCTGCGGTA
>CAWACM010000004.1:0-54980 GCA_963780455.1 uncultured Pseudomonadota bacterium | reverse complement strand
ATTCACGCCGGCATGGCGCAATCCGTAACGCCGCTGAAACATCGCAAATTGGCACGGATCACCTTACGATCAGTGCGAAAATAGTCCGGCTCTCGGGGAGCGCACCAACGCTTGGGGAGCTTACGTATCACACTCGCATTTCAGCTCGGAAATTCCCGCCATACCATGAAACTGCTATATCAGACGCACTCCCCCTTCGCTCGCAAGGCCCTCGTATTCGCATACGAAGCGGGGATCGCAGGCAGCATCGAGGTCATCCACCAGGAGACGAGCCCCACCCGGCGCAATGAGGTGGTCTTCGCGGAGAACCCGCTGGGTAAGGTTCCCGTGCTGATCCGCCCGGGACTCCCCTGCCTTTTCGACTCCGACGTCATTTGCGCCTATCTCGACACGCTGCACGCCGGCCGCGAGCTGATCCCCGCCGATAGCGAGTCCCGATGGCAGGCGTTACGTGAGCAGGCCCTGGCCCAGGGTCTCGCCGATGCCGGCATTGCGATTCGGTGGGAGACCGTCCGCCGGCCCGAGGCGCTGCGCTTCCCTCAGCTCAGGGACGGATACATCGAGAAGCTCATCGCTGGCTACGACTGGTTGGAGCGCGAGCTGGATGTCGCTGTGCCGGTCCATGTGGGCCACATTGCGCTGGCCACCTGCCTGGATTGGCTCGAGTTTCGCGAGTTGCCGGCCTTTCGTGACCGACGACCTCATCTCTCGGCGTGGTTCGATGAATTTCGGGATCGCCCCTCCATGCGGGCCACGCCGCTCTCGGGCGAGACGCACGACTGAGTCAACGTCCACCTCCAGCTCGCGTTACGCGCGATAAGTCCCTCCGAGCGGAAACGATGAAAACGAATTGGAAGACAGCTGCTCTACGGTGCCAAGCCCGCACGAGGCTTCCGCGCGATTGGTCGCAGCCGATTCACGCTGTCGACTTTGCCGGCGGCGGAGTTTCCGGTCATCGAGGAGATCAATGCGGCGCAGACTCTCTCGCTGCCGCAGGGGGAGTTCCGGCGGCTCATTCGGATCTGATTCCCGACGTCAGTAGGTCGGATCCGAAGCCGTAAACGGCGAGCAGCAGGGCTTGCCCATGGCGTGCAGCTCCATGATCTCCGCACGCGTGCCATCCGGATCATAGAGATTCAGCTGCCACTTCGCATCCCGCCCGATCTTGGGAAGATTGTCCTGGCCCTGCAGCCGGTCGCCGTTCCACAACAGGTCGTAGGCGGCTTCGACGTTGCGCACACCCAGGGAGAAGTGATCGAGGATGCCGACATCGGACTTCTTCATGTCAGGCGGAATGCCGCGGCCATGCGGCGGATCGACCACCATGTACTCCAGCCAGTCGGTACCGTTGGGCACCTGCTGTGCGACCCACTGCGAGCTGGTATCGGTCATGCCGCCGTACCAGTACGGTCTGAACCCCAGCACTCCGCGGTAGAAGGTATCCTCGAGCGCGCGGTCATGAATGATGAATCCAACATGGATGATGTGCCGCGACAGCGGATTGACAGGGATATGCGGCGGATGCATCGGCGGCTGCACGAACTGAATGTCGTTACCCTCCGGATCCTTAACATCGAACCAGCGGCTGCCGTCACTCCCGCGTCGGACAGGAGAGACTACGGTAGTGTGTCTGTAGATCAGGTATCGGCGCAGGCCGTCCGCATCCGTCGTCGCAAATGCGACGTGATCGAGCCTGCTAAACGACGTCCATCCCTGCGGAAGCGGTAGAACCTCGACGAACTGCGTTGGCGCGAAGTAGTAACGCACTCCAGACGCCTGCTCGGTGTCCACACCTTTCACCGCGCCGAGATCATGGACGTAGAAGTGCTCGCTCCTCACCGGGTTCGACGCATGCACCGCAATATGCGACAGCCCAGTGATCGGCGGCCGTTTGGGTGGCGCCGCGTATGCGCTGACCATCGCACCTGCAAACAGAACAATCGTCCAAGACATGCTTCTCATAGCGCGTTACTCGGCAATTCCTGATAAGTGATGAAGGCGAAGCGTTTCGCGTTGCCCCACGGCTGCATCGAGAAGCTGCCGCGATCACCCCTCAGCTCCACCACGCTCTGGATCAGGCCGTCATCGAATCTCATCACTCGCAGAACCGCCGGTCCGAAGCCGCCGCCATGCCCGGGAGGCTGGCTGAGAAAGGCCAATGTGCTGCCGTCGGGTGAGATATGAGGGGAGGAATTCAGAAAATCGTCGTCGGTCATCTGCTCGGCTTCCGAGCCGTCGGCACGCATCCGCCAGATCTGGAGCGTGCCGGAGCGCGAGGAATCGAAGTAGATGTATTGACCGTCGGGGCTGTAGACCGGACCGTCGTTGACCGTATCGTGGGTGAGCCGCGTTTCCGCACCGCCGGCAGCGGGCACCGTGAATATATCCGCACGCGATGCGGAGCCGTGCGTGAACGCGACAGTCTTCCCGTCAGGCGCCCAGGCGTGAAAGAAGCTCGCCTCTGTGCCCTTGGTCAACTGCCGCGCGACTCGACCGCCTTCGGCCGGAAGCAGATAGACCTGATGCAGACCGCCGGAAACCCTGGAGCAGCTCACCGCGAGCAGCTTGCCGTCGGGCGACAACCCGAAATTGCCGGAGCAGCCAACCAGGCCATCCACGGCGATGGGTTGCGGCGGGCCGCCCCCATCCGGACTGAGATAAGGAATCCGCTCGATGCGCCCGTCCTCGTAGACGAGAATGCTCTTCCCATCAGGCGCCCAGTCCGCGGACTGCATGTATGCCGGTACGGTGCGAATCACCACTGCGCGGCGATATTGGTTCGTGAACTCGATCGTCTGCAGGGTGCTGTAGAGCGTGCTCTGGGCGTGCGCCGGCACCGGCTTCAACCGCTCGAGACTGACGTGCGAGAACTCGATGACATCGGTCGTCTGCGCGTCATGCGACAGCGCTCCGAGTCCCACATAGAAGGGAGGGCGCAGATGCACTCGAATGGAGGCTCCGACCTGATGCAGAGGCTCGCCTCCCTGGGACACGTACAGGGTGAAGACGTCGCCGCGCTTCTCCAGCCGGAGAGTCTGCGGCGTGTTGACGGTGAGCTCGATGTCCGGTGTATTGGCACCCTGCTCGCGCCGGTACTGCAGCGCCGTCAAACCGACTCCGTGCAGCGCTGCGTCCACGTACGCCGAGCCCGGGGCAAGCGATTGGCGGAACATCAGCACGCCCTTGCGATGCGGGTTGGGATCGTGGCCGTAACGGTGCGGCGGGAAGAAAATCCGCGCGGTCAGTGCCATGTCGCCCGAGGCGCGAGTCCATAGATAGTTGAAGTGATCGACGTGATACCAGGTATTGGCACCGGCGGAGGCGATGGTGTAGGCGTGCCGGCTGGTGTCGTACCGTGCTGAGCCGGCTGGAAGCACGTTGCCGATATCCGATTCCGCCTGGAAGAGACCGAGCGCCGGCCCATTCCCGCCTGCAGGCGCCGCCTGAGCTGACATCGCCGCGGCGGCGGAAAGCAGCAGCGCGAGCCAGACTCGCCCGGCGCTGACGCGGTCGTCGAGAAGCATGGTAGCGCTCCCATTGGGAACCACTAGAGTAATCCCGTGGCGGTCCGCTGTCGATTGGCGTGCAAGCCGTTCGTATTGGGGGTGAAAATGCCTGCAATGCCGCGGGCGACAGCACCAAGGAGCACCCCATGAAGCAGTATCTTCTCAGCATGTATCAGCCGGACGGCCCGATCCCCGGCCCCGAGGTCCTCGGTCCCATCATGCGCGACCTGGCCGCGCTGCGTCAGGAGATGAAGACGGCCGGTGCCTGGGTATTCAGCGGCGGCCTGCACGATCCTGCTACGGCAACCGTGGTTCGCATGAGGGACCGCGAAGTGCTGACGACCGACGGCCCCTACGTCGAAGGCAAAGAGCACCTCGGAGGATTCACCATCATCCGCGCTTCCGACCTGGACTCTGCGTTGGAGTGGGCGCGCAAGCTTGCCCGGGCGGTGCCCCCGCTCCCGATCGAGGTCCGCCCGTTCCGGGAGTCTGCTGACTGAGCATGACCGACCTGCACATTGCCGAGATCGAGCGGATCTTTCGCGAGGAGCACGGTCGCGCGGTATCCGTCCTGATCCGCGCCTTCCGCGATATCGACATGGCCGAGGAAGCAGTCCAGGAAGCCTTCGTCGAAGCGGTGCAGCGATGGCCCACCGCCGGACTGCCCCCGAGTCCGGCGGGATGGATCATCACGACCGCCCGCAATCGGGCGATCGACCGCCTCCGCCGCGAAAGATCTCGCGATGATCGCCACCGTCAGGCCGTAGACATGCTCGCGCCCGACGACCCGGAGGAGGAAACCGTCGTGCCCGATGACCGACTGCGACTCATCTTCACGTGTTGCCACCCTGCCCTGGCGACGGCCGCGCAAGTAGCCCTCACTCTGCGCCTTCTCGGAGGGCTCAGCACCCCGGAAGTGGCACGCGCGTTTTTGGTCCCGGAAGCAACCATGGCGCAGCGGCTGGTGCGTGCGAAGACAAAGATCCGTGACGCCGAGATTCCGTATCGCGTGCCGGAGGCGGCGGATCTGTCGGAGCGGCTGAGGTCCGTGCTGGCAGTCATCTATCTCATTTTCAACGAAGGTTATACCGCAAGCTCCGGCGACCGGCTCATTCGCGAAGAGCTCTGCTCGGAGGCAATCCGGTTGGGCCGATTGTTGCGAGAGCTGATGCCGGAGGAGTCGGAAGTGATGGGCCTGCTCGCCCTGATGCTCCTCATCGACTCGCGCCGCGCCGCCCGTCTGACAGCAGACGGCCAGATGGTCCTCTTGCGAGATCAGGACCGTTCCCGCTGGGATCGCAATCTCATCGACGAGGGGCAGGCCCTGCTTCGTTTCTGCATTGCGCGCAACCGCCCGGGCCCCTATCAGATTCAGGCTGCAATCAACGCGGTCCACAGTGACGCACCCAGCGTGGCGGCAACAGATTGGCGGCAGGTCCTGGCGTTGTACGATCAGCTCATCGCGCTCGCGCCGAGCGCCGTGACCGCGCTCAATCGCGCCGTGGTCGTCGCCGAGGTCCGTGGAATCCATGAGGCGCTCGCGGAAGTCGATCGACTGAAGCTCGAGGAGTACTACCTCTTCCACGCCGTTCGGGCCGATCTACTGCGCCAGCTCGGCCGTAACGTTGAGGCAAAGCGAGCATACGATGCGGCAATCGCGCGCTGCGACAACATTGCCGAGCAGAGCTTCCTGCAGCGTCGGCGCCGAATGCTCGATGAGACCGATCTCTCGCGCTGAGTCTGTGCCAGAATAGTCCACCTCAATGCAGTGCGCTACATGGCGGATCTGCCGCTCGATACGAACGTCCACTTCATGACCGTGATGGCCACGAAGATGCCCTACGTCGGTCGGGGTTGAGCCGCGCATGGATCGTCGTCGGTTTCTCAAGAGCTCCGGAGCTACCGCCCTGGCCACCGGCCTGCCCGGCGCAAGCCTGTCCCTCGCCGCCGGTCGGCAGCGAGCGGATTACACCATCCGCATCGGCACGGCGCTGGTCGAGGTCGGACCGCAGCGCTTCCTGTCCATGACGGCTTACAACGGGCAATTTCCGGGGCCGCTGCTGCGATTCAAGGAAGGACGGTCGGCCGTCGTCGACATTTACAACGACACCGACACCCCGGAGCAGCTTCACTGGCACGGCCAGCTCGTGCCGGCGTCCGTGGATGGCGCCGCGGAGGAGCGCACACCGTATATCCCCGCGCACGGCATGCGTAGAGAGCGCTTCGTCCCCGGCCCGCAGGGCTTTCGCTTCTATCACACGCATCTGCGCGCCGGCAGCAACCTTCATCTGGGCCAGTATGGCGGCGAGGTCGGGCCGGTCTACATCGAGCCGGCGCACGATCCCGGCGCTTACGACCGCGAAGTCTTCCTGACGCTCAAGGAATTCGAGCCGTTCTTCAGTCAGGGAGGCGACATGGACATGGATTTCCTGTCACCGGCTACCGTCGACCCGCAGCTCAAATCCCGAGGCGAGACCGCCATGCGCGCCGCGCTCGCGCGCGGCATGAAGAAAGGCTTCGAGGTCGGATACCGGATCTTCACCATCAACGGCCGCCAGCTCGGATTCGGTGAGCCCGTGCGGGTGAGGCACGGCGAGCGCGTCCTCTTCCACATCCTCAACGGCAGCGCCACGGAGGTCCGCAGCCTCGCGCTGCCCGGCCACCGCTTCAAGGTCGTGGCCCTCGACGGCAACCCGGTCCCCAACCCGTCCGATGTGCCCGTGCTGTGGCTGGGCACGGCCGAGCGCGTAAGCGCGATTGTCGAGATGAATCATCCCGGCCTCTGGGTGCTCGGCGATCTCGATGATGATGATCGCGGGCACGGCATGGGCGTCATCGTGGAGTACGCCGGCGCGAGCGGCAAACCGGTCTGGATCGCACCGCCACCCTTCCGCTGGGACTACCGGCGCTTCGCCGATTCCACTCGCTCCGTGGCAACACCCGCGGAGACGATCGAATACCTCATCGACAAGGACAATGCGGCCGATCACGGCTTCAATCGCTGGCTGTTGAACGGGACGGCATTCGACTACGCCTCCATGCCGGTCAGCCGCCGCCTTGCTCGCGGCCGCAGATATCGCCTGCGCCTACGGAATGCGACCGACGATATTCACCCGGTGCACATCCATCGCACGCGGTTCGAGCTCACGAGCATCGCGGGCTCGCCTACCGCCGGCCTCCTCAAGGATGTAGCGATGCTGGGCGGTTACCAGTCGATGGAGCTCGACTTCACGGCCGATCAACCCGGCCTGGTGCTCTTCCACTGCCACAGCCAGGTGCACATGGACTACGGGTTCATGGCGCTCTTCGAGACGACCTGATCCTATCCCAACCACTCATCGAAAAGCTTGCGGCCGTAGTAAAGACCCACGCCGCCGCCGATCGCGCTGAGCACGACCGCGGTCACCAGACCGACGAGCTGCCCGATGGCCCAGCCGAGTGAGCCCAGGAGGAAGCTACCAAGGGTGGCAAAGATTCCGCGCATGGAACGTGCTGGTTACGCCTTCCGGGGCGCGAGCGCCGTGAACTACTGCCGAAATTATGTCGCAAACGGTAAGCAATTTCGGTCCGTCGCGGATTGCACACGGGTGGTGCCCGAAGAACGCGCCGAACGTGAATCGCATCGCACTCGCTCGCGGCTTCGTGACTCAAGTCCGCCCCTCGATCCGTCGATAAACGATCATTGCGACTGCCGTCCTGGGGTTACAGGAAGGGGCGGCGCTGGATTGCACATAGACACATGTCGTCGAGCAACGGGTTGCAGACAATCGATTCCGTACTGATCGTCGACGATAGCGGCGTTCAGCGCGGCATCGGCGTGGCCGTGTGCCGCGAGCTGCGGATACCGACGGTGCACGAGGCCGGCAACGGCCTCGAGGCGCTGGCTATGCTCGACAAGCTGCCGGCCGAGCCCGCGCTCCTCATCATCGACCTCGAAATGCCGGCCATGGACGGTCCCGAGCTCCTCTCGGCGCTCGGCGCCCGCGGCATGCGGGCACCGATCGTCCTCGCCTCGTCGCGCGAGCGCGCCCTCATCAACTCCGTGCAGGACATGGGCACCGCGCTCGGGTTGCGCATCCTGGGCGCCCTGCAGAAGCCGCTCACGCTGGCGAGCCTGGGCCCGCTGCTGCAGAACAAGCTGCACACCGCCGTGGAGAAGCAGGGACCGAAAGAGCGCCAGGCCGTCGATCCCGAATCGGTACGCGCCGCCCTCGCCCGGGGGGACATCATCGTCCACTACCATCCGCAGGTGGAGATCGAGACCGGGCGCATTCGCGGCGTCGAGGCGCTGGCCCGCTGGCACGATGCGAAGGAGGGCTGGATCGGGCCAGACGTCTTCATCCCGGTGGCGGAGCAACATGGCCTCATCCGCGAGCTCACGCTGCACGTGATGGATGCGGCCATGCGCCAGACGGCCATCTGGAACCGTCACGGACTCGATCTCTCGATCGCCATCAACCTCTCGCCCATCCTCCTCGAGCGGGGCGAGCTCGTGCAGGAAATCTCCGAGCTGCAGCAGCAGCATGGGCTGCGGGCGGAGCAGATCGTCCTGGAGGTGACCGAGAGCTCGCTGCTGCGCGATCTCGCGATCGCCCTCGGCGTCCTGACACGGCTGCGCCTGCGGGGCTTTCGGCTATCGCTCGACGATTACGGCACCGGCTTTTCCTCCATGCAGCAGCTGGCGCGCATTCCCTTCACCGAGCTGAAGATCGATCGCACTTTCGTTCATGGCGCTCATGAGCGCGACAGCCTGCAGGTCATCCTGCGCTCCGCCCTGGAGATGGCGAGTCAGCTCGGCATCGAGACCGTGGCCGAAGGCGTGGAGTCCCTGCAGGACTGGCGGCTGCTCCGTCAGTACGGCTGCAAGCTCGCGCAGGGCTGGCTCCTCGCCAAGGCGATGCCCGGCGCCGAGCTCGAGGGCTGGCTGCCGACTCTGCAACGCCGCAGACCGGAGCTGCAGGCCGCCTGATCGGCCCTCTCCGGGCAGCAGGTGTGCCGCCCGCCGCGTGCTACCCTGCGCGCGTGCATCCCCCCTTCCCCCTCAATGTCAGGTGGCTCGCCGCCCGCGCCGCGGGCCCTGTGTTGGGTGGCATCGGCACCGAGGCCGCCTGAGGTCCCGACCCATGTCGCCGAGCTTTGCGCACGAGATCATCTGGCTGATCGCCGCCCTGGCGATCTTCGCCATCATCACACGCCCTTGGGGACTGCCGGAAGCGGTCTGGGCCGTCGCGGGTGCCGCCGTCCTCGTGCTCGGCTCGCTGGTATCGTGGGCTCAAGCTCGGGCCGCGGTGCTCGAGGGGACGGATGTCTATCTCTTCCTTGCCGGCATGATGCTGCTGGCGGAACTGGCACGGACGGAGGGTCTGTTCGATTGGGTGGCGGCCCTGGCGGTGCGCTGGGCGCGCGGCGCACCGTCCCGACTCTTCGGGCTCGTCTATCTGGTCGGCATCGTGGTCACGGCCCTGCTCTCCAACGATGCCACCGCGGTCGTACTGACGCCCGCCGTCTATGCAGCCGCAACCAAGGCTCGCACCAATCCGCTGCCGTACCTGCTCATCTGCGCCTTCATCGCCAATGCGGCGAGCTTTCTCCTGCCGATCTCCAATCCGGCGAATCTGGTGGTATTCGCCAGTCATTTGCCGCCGCTGCCGGTCTGGCTCGTCAACTTCCTGGGGCCCTCGCTCGTCGCCATCGTCGTGACGTTCTTCGTGCTGCGGGCTACGCAGCGGCGGGCGTTGAGCGAGGCTTTCGCAAGCACCGTACCACTGCCTCCGCTGCCCCGAGGCGCACGGCTCGCCGCGCTCGGCATCCTGCTCACCGCGGTAGTGTTGCTCTGGGCCTCCGCCGCAGGTCTCGAGCTCGGGCTGCCGACTTTTGTGGCCGGCGGCATCACGACCACTCTGGTACTCGTCCTCGATCGTCACTCGCCGTGGCCCATCGTCAAGGGCGTCTCATGGGGCGTGATCCCGCTCGTCGCGGGCCTCTTCGTGCTGGTCGCAGGACTCGGGCGCACCGGGCTGCTCGTCGCGCTCGGCGGGGCCCTGCAACAGCTCACTCAGCATTCCGGAAATGCAGCCGCGCTGGCCGCCGGAACCGGTACCGCCGTCGCTTCCAACGTGATGAACAACCTGCCGGTGGCGCTGATCGCAGGCTCCATCGGCATCGGCGCGCAGGTCTCCCCGCAGCTCAAGGACGCCATGTTGGTCGGGGTCGACCTGGGGCCCAATCTGTCGGTGACCGGCTCGCTCGCTACGATCCTCTGGCTGATCGCGCTGCGGCGGGAAAAGGTACAGCTCAGTGGCCTGACATTCCTCAGGCTCGGTGCACTCGTGATGCCACCGGCGCTGCTGCTTTCTTTGGTGGTGGTCGTGTTGCAGCGCTTGCTTTGAGCCGCGGCTCTACGCAGCAAAGTCCACAATCCGGCCCAGATGAATTCCCGTAGAATCCGCGGATGAAGACTGGAATCGGTCTGTTCCGCGCCCCGGTCCTGGGCACTGTCCTGGCCCTCGTCCTCGTCGCGCCTCCCGCCCATGCACATGAGCCGAGCCCCCCTGCCGGTTCGGGCTCGGCGCAGCAACAATCCGTGCAGCAGGAGGAGCCTGGCTCGCCGATCCGCTATTCGCAATCAGGCCCGACCCTCGCCGAGCGCACGCTCGGGGACGCGAAGGCGTACTTCACCGCGCCGCTCCACTGGGATGCTCGCAACTGGGAATTCTTCGGCGGCGCATTGGCGACCATCGCGGTCGCCCACCACTACGACACCCAGGTCCGCAATCATTACGACGAGGGCTACAAGTCGCCTCTCGGGCCCAAGGAATCCGGTGAGATCACCGACGTCCTGCCCAGCGCCGCACTCCTCATCGGCACATGGGGCTATGCGGGCCTGATCGACAATCAGGCCGGTAAGAGCGAGGCCTGGAACATGTTCGAGTCGACCGGACTGAGCATGGTGGCCGCCTACGCCCTCAAGTACACCTTCCGCCGGACGGGCCCGGATTCCACCACCGACCCCAACCACTGGTTCGGCGGCGGCAGCTCCTTCCCCTCCGAGCACACCACGATGGCCTTTGCGATCGGCACCGTGCTCGCGGAGTCAGGCAACCCGGACTACCGCTGGCTTCGTCGCGTGCTCGGCTATGGCGTCGGGTTCGGCACCGCCTACCTGCGGTTGAAACACAACGCGCACTGGCTCTCCGATACGGTCGCCGGTGCGGCGCTCGGCATGGCGAGCGCGCATTTCGTCATGAACCGCAGCGCGCAGCGTGAGGAGCAGGAAGGCTCGGAGATCTCTTTGGTGCCGGTACAGGGCGGCGTGATGCTCGCCTATAGCACCAACCTTCCCAACTAGCCGCCATCCGGCGTGTCAGACTCCGAGGAACAACAAGTCAAGTGCGGCGACGATGTCACTTCGGTATGCCGATAGATTGTCCTTGACCGCGCGGAGCTCGGCGGCAGCTACGGCCGTCAATCGCGGTACGATCAGTGCGTAGTCGACTCCCTGCACTTTGACGATCGGCATCAATCGTCCGACGACGCCAGGAATGTCGTCTCCCGGCACGAGAGGAGCCACGATGCGATCGGATCCGGTATCCGCCAGATCGGACTGCAGGATCGCAACGAGAGGAAACGCCCGGCGCGCACGCGGGACCGGGTTGTCCACGACATCGTACTGAGCGAAGCTCACGATGCGCCGTCGCTTCCCGGCTCGTAATGCTGTCGGACCATTTCAGCGAACGAGCCATGTTCGGCTTCGTAAACATCGAGCGCCTTGAGGTCCTTGCGAACCTCTTCCTTGAGACGCTCCGCTTTACGGCGCGCGACCTCCTGCGCGAGCGCTTCTTCCGCAATCTGAGAGGTATTGATTCCGAAGCGCTTGGCCTGGGCGTAAAGATCTGAGTTGATGGTCAGACTGACGGTTTGCTTGGCAGCTTTGACGTCGTAAGATGCGGGTCTCATGGCTATTAACCCATGCTTATTACCCGTGTAATATACATGCGCAAAAGAGACCATGTCCAGGACCCCGCTAGGGGCGCCGGCGCGCATCGCCTGATACCCAGCGGATCTCGCCCTCGCAGGGGTCGAGAATCCGGCGAAGCGTTTCGCCCGGCCCCAGGGTGCGCAGGAGCGCAAATGCACGGATCTGCGCTCCGGGGAAGGCATCTTGAACCCTGCCGGCCGCCGCGAGCACCGTACGGCCTCGCGTAACGACATCGTCCACGAGTGTTAGCTGTAGGCCGCTCCAGCGAGACTCGCCACCAAGAGTCAGCGCACCAAGCGGAACTCGGTCGCAAAAGCGCTCGACGGCAAAGGAAGCGTAATGCTCGAGCACCGCGGGGCGCTCGCCTGCCGCTGCAAAGGCCGACTTTCTCACCGCATGTTGACGCCGCAGGACAGGCCAGATCTCGGTCGCCAGTCCAACCTCTTTCAGACACCAAGCCAGGCGCTCACCCACCCATTCAGCGCGCTGCAACGGCGAGCTTCCCGGAACCGGGATGAGGACAACCCTGGCGCCGAATGCCATGGCGAACCGCCCATGACCCACCGTTTCCAACCAGACCCGTGCGACGAGATGCGGCAACCAAGCGGTGTCCGCAGCCTTCACCCGTGCGCATAGCAATCTGCCTTCCTCGCAAACCGGCCCGCTCCCGCCCGGCAAGTATGCGAAGCAGGAGGCAAAGGGCAGAGCCGGGAAGTACGCCTCGTTACCACTCTGCCTCCCCTTCCCGCTCTCAATCGGAGAATTCATCACCAATTCCTGACGTATCGCGCGCCCGCTCGGCATCTCCCCGATCGCGCGCGGCCTCGCGCTCTTGCCGGCTTTTTTCCGTTGGGGGCTGACTTTCCGCCCCCCTTGCCTGCAGGGCCCGCCACGCTGCGACGGCCCGCTGGCGAATCTCGTCCATGGAGAGCGGTGGCGAGCTCTCGTGTCCTTGCCCGCGACGCGGCTGCTCCTGGCTAGCGCGATATTTCAGCCAATCTCGCACCGCCTGCTGCCGCCGGGCATCCATTCCTTGCGAAATGCCCGTCTCTGGCTGCGGCTGCGGCCGCGACCTCTCCCCGGGTGTATCGGCATGAGGGCCATCGGCACGCTCGGCATCCGATGATTTCTCCCCGTGTTCCGCGTGCGCGTGACGCTGCCTGTCCTCCCTCAGCTCGGCGAATCGCTGCCGGTGGCGCTCCCGAATGCGCGCAGCAACTTCACTGCGCTGACCTCTTCTCTCCGCCACGACGGCTGCCCAGGGCAGCTGCGGTCGCGGCTCCCGGTCGATGCCCTGCGCCGCGAGGCTTCGATGATCGATACGTGCCTCGACATTGGCTTCTTGCAGGGCTTCGTTGGTCAATTCCGCCCATCGCGCCCGAAGAGCTTTGAATTCCTGACGAGAAGGCGGCAACCCTCGCTCGCTGCGCGCCTCGCCCGTCATATCCACACCTGTCTGCGGCCCCAAGCCTTCCGGCGTCACCTCGCGAGTCGTCGCGAGAAGGTGCGCATGGAAGTTTCGCGGGTCCCCTTCCGGCCGCGGCGCGTGGATCGCGAGGTCTACTGCTACGTTGTAGCGGTCGGCGATGGCCCGCGAGAAAGTGCGTGCCAGGTTGACACGCTGCTCGGCTGAAAGCTCCGGGGGTAGTGCGACCTGATATTCCCGCGCCACACGCGAGTTGCTCCTTTGCTCCGCCTTCTCGGCTGTGTTCCACAGGGTCGCCCGGTCGCGCGCCCATTCCATAGCCGCATCGGACGCGTCGAATCTCGAGGGGAGAAAGATCTCCTTGTGAAGCACATCATCGCGCTTGCTGTGGTTGTAAAGCGCGCCCGTGCGCTCGTCGCGGATACGCTCCCCAGCGCGGTACGCGGCGGCGGCTGTCGCAGTGCGGCCGCTGCTTCGCCCAACTGAGTTGATTTGCATGCGGAAGATGGCCATCACGCTTCCCCTCACACTGCGAACCGGGTCTCTTCTCAACCGCCGCCCGACCGCAAGCGCACTCGCAGCCACGCGGACGATGAGGCAGTCTTCAGGTATCCGCTCAAGTCCGGCAGCTGCTCGAGCTCCGACGCCAACACCGCCGCCTCCGTCACCCGCTGCTCACTGACATTCATGGACCGGCGCCAGCCGCGGGCACCGGGAAATCCGCTGCCGTCACGGCCTCGGGACGTACTCCGGCGTGCCACTTCCCGCTCGCCGATCAGCCTGGAGGCGAACTGCGAAGTACCACCATGCTCGCTCGCCGAGCAGCGCAGAATCAGGGTATTCGCGCAGTTCTCGACCAGGGTCTGAGCTTCGCCGGCGCCGTAGGTACTGGAGACTTGCAGCGACTGATTGAAAACCGAGCACGCAGCACCCGCCAAACTTCCGCAGGCGCGCCAGCGCGTCCTTCAGGCCGTCGATCGCCCCCAAGGCATCCAGCTCATCGACGATGAGCCAGAGGCGTCGGCCAGTGTCCTCCTTGATCCTCGTCGCACATGGTCTCGAAGATTGCGAGGCGAACCCAGGTTGCGATGATTGTGCGCAGCGCCGCGATCTGACTCGCCTGGTAAGGCAGAAACAGCGCGCCGCGGCCGCCATCGATCCAATCGCGCACGGAGAAGGTCCGCGCGCGCTGGGCCTGCACATGCTCCAACGCGGCCGCCGCCGAGCTCGCGACGGATCGGATCGAGCCGAACATGCGCGCATTCTCCGGCTCGAGAAACGGCTGGGCCGGCGTGTCGGCGACGATCGGCCGCAGCTCCGCAGTCGGCGCAACGGCGATCAGCCGCCAGAGCTCTGCGGCGTTGCGCCGACCGACCTCGTGACAGCGCCGTACGACGGCGGCGAGGAAGGTTCGCGCGTAGCCGCGCCATTCTCGACCGGAGGCGTCCTCGCTCGACGGAATCAGGCTGCTCGCAAGCTGCTCGGCGTCGTACGGCTCGCGCACTTCGGCAAAGGGATCCCACTGCACCGAACGCGGGTCGAACGGGTTCAGGATGACATCACCGCGCCCCGCATCGTGATAGCGCACCAGATAGCCGCTGTCCGGATCAGTGATGACCGCGCGATCACCCCGATCGAGCGCCGCCGCGAGCAGCTCGTGAATGGCGGTCGACTTGCCCGTTCCGGTGGTGCCGATCAGTTTGAAGTGCTTGACTTCATCGCCGGGAGCGATCGCTACGCCCGCGATCGTGAGCGGCGGCTCCGGCCTCATGAGCCGCAACCGCGTCGCGCGCCTCTGCGCCGCTCTGCCATCGAGTATTCTCGCGCCCCGCCTGTGTGCTTCCCGGGCGCTCGATCGCCGCGCGAGCACCACCGCGACGAGCAGCGCGATTGCCAGCACCGCCTCGATCACGGTCCGGCGCATGGCGGGTAGATTCCAGGATTCCATCCATGGAGCTGACATGGCCCGGCAGCCTCCCTCAGTAACCTTTCACGACCAGATAGTCAGCCCCGGGGCCGTACGCCGGAGCGTTGCGATCGATCCGGACACACAATCTCGCTCGGCCGCCGCATCTTCTGACATCCAGCATGCCACCGCGTTGCTCGAGAATGGCGATGTTGGCCGCAAGGGCATCGCGTCGTGCGCGCAGAGCAGCCACCTCGGATTGCGATGGCAGCATCCAGTAGGCCTCCCCGATCCCAACCGCTGAGCACACTGCGGCGACGGATACAGTCCACAACAGGACGCGCACGTCGGCCGACCGCCGCAGGCTCTGCAGGGATTGCGCCGCACGGCGGCTCTCGCTCGCAACGCTCCCAAGCCCCTCGGCAACGGTCCTTCGGACCTCGTCCCTCACGATGACATCGAGGTCACGCGTATGTGCCGCCAGCCGCTCGAGGCTCTCCTGGCCGAGGCGCTGCTGCGCCTGCGCCGCCTCCATCAGCAGCCCGAGCTTCATCGCCTCATCGGTCATTGCCGTCTCAATCATGTTCCCAGGAATCCTGAAAAGCAGCTGCATCCACCGACTGAATGCTTGCCTCATAACGGGCCCGACTCTCCGTCCGCAGCTCTTCGGCTGCGGGAACCGGACCGCGTGCGGCCGCGGCTCGCTCGACCGTCTCTGCTGCGGTCCGGGGCGCATGCGCCGGCAGTCGCAAAGTGACCCGCAGCCAGTCGGGAGAGGAGGCGAGCTTGAGGAACCCAGCCAGGTCCGGCAGTCGCTCGATCTCAGAGTCCATCACCGCCGGCTCGATCTGGCGGTGCTCCGATTCGGTGATGGACGGCAGGAAATCCGTGGGTCGCCGGGATCTCGAGCGGGAAACCCGCACGACCTCGCGCTGGCCGATGAGTCGGGAGGCGAACTGCGACGTGCCGCCATGCTCGCTCGCTGAGGAGCGCAGAATCAGCGAGTTACCGCAGTTCTCGACGAGCGTCTGTGCCTCGCCCTTGCCGTAGGTGGTCGAGACCTGCGCAATTGACTGAAATCCGAGAACGCACCTCCCGCCGAATTTACGCAGCCGCGCAAGCGCGTCCTTGAGACCGTCGATCTGGCCCAGCGCATCGAGCTCATCGACGACGAACCATAACTTCTGGTCCTCCATTCGCCCGTCCCGGGACTCGCCCACGGGCTGGCTCATCGCCTCGAAAATAGCGAGGCGCATCCAAGCCGAGACGGTCGAGCGCAGCGCGGCGATCTGACCGGCCCGGTACGGGATGAAGAGCGACCCGCTGCCCGACCGCACCCACTGCTTGACCGAGAGCGGTGACGAGTCCTGCCTGGCCACGTACTGCAGCGTGTCGACCGCGGAGCCGAGTACGGACCGAATGGAGTCCAGCATCTTGTCGTTGTGCTCCTCGAAGAAAGGCTGCGCGGGGGTACCGCCGACCAGCAGCCCGAGCTCGCTCTTCCTGGAGACGATGAGCAGCTCGAACAGGTCATTGACGTCCGATACTCCGGCCGCCCGCGCCTGGCTGGTCACCGCGGAGAAGAGTGTGCGGGCATAGCCGCGCCAGCTACGGTCGTGGCCCTCGTGATCGGGGATGAGCGCGAGAGCAAGCTGATCGATGTCGTAGTCCTCCCGGATCTCCCCAAAGAGATCCCACCTGGCAGCACCAGTCTCGAAGGGGCTCAGAATCACATCCCCGCGGCGCGCATCGAAGAAACGCCTCATGTAACCCCCGTCGGGATCGGCGAAGACCGCGCGATCGCCGCGGCCCAGGGCTCCAGACAGCAGCTCGGCAATGGCCGTACTCTTGCCGGCGCCGGTCGTGCCGATCAGCTTGAAGTGCTTGGTCTCATCCGCGGGTGGGATTGGAATACCTGCAAGTGTGATCCCCGTCGACGCACCGCGCTTCCGCCCTCTTCCATGCCCGCCGCCGCGCTCTCGCGTGCTCTCTTCCCCAGCGACTACCGTCGCGCCTCTGACGTAGCGATGCGAACCCGTATCGGATCGGGCCAGCACGCTGCCGCCGCGATAGCCGAGGAAGCCTGCAACTCCCCCACCGATCGCGAACTCCATCAGGCCTCCGCCAGCGACGTGCATGGCGTGAAGCAGAGGACTCGCGACGGATATCCCGATCCCTGTTGCAATCGTGAGCGTTCCCGCCACAACCGGCGAGGCCAGGAACGCCCGCAACTGCGCGCGTCCGCGCGCCATCGCCACCCACATAGGGCCCTGCACGGCAGCGAAATCCAGCGCGAGGCCCGACCATCCCTGCAGCAGCCCGTGGGCCGCGGAACCGATCTCGGTCAGCATCCGGGCGGCTCCTCATTCGCGGCGGCGCCTGAGGACGGCGCCGGTACGGTGGATCGAGGCCGATACCAGATTTCCTTGATGAACCTTTCGTGCCGCTCCACACCGCACTGAATGACGACATCGATGAGCCGCCGCAGGAGACTGCGGATGTCGCGGCGCGCCAGCTGACGCCCACCTTGGCTCTGCTTGACGAGCAACACCAGTTGCTCGAAAGCCAGGTTGGCGCTCGACGCATGTACGCTCGTGATCGAGCCGGGGTGGCCGGAGTTGACGTTGCGAAGATAATCGAATGCCTCCTCGGCCCGCAGCTCCGCGAGCAGGATGCGATCGGGCTTCATCCTCAAGGTGGCCTCGAGCAGCTGCTTCGGCGTAACGCGCGCCAGCCCCTGGTCATCCTTGCTGTAGAAGAGCCGCACGTGGTTGGGATGCAAGTCGAGCACGAGCTCCGGCGCATCCTCGATGGTCACCAGCCGCTCATGCGCCGGAATCTCCCGGATGAGCGCTTTGGTCCAGGTGGTCTTTCCGGAGCCCGTCGGGCCGGAGACCAGGATGTTGCGCCGGCTGCGCACCGCCAGGCTCATGAACGCTTCGTATCGCCGCTCGGCGAGAAGGCAGCCGAGCTCTACCTCCACCTCCTCGGGCTCGGCCCTTGCGGCGCGCGTACGATGAAACGTCCCGCGCCTCGCAAGCTCTCCGACCGACCAAACCTCCTCCGAGGGACGCCGGATGTTGACGGCCACACATCCCTGAGTGGTCGCCGGTGGCAGCGCAATCTGCACACGCTCGCCGCTCGGGAGTGAAGCCGAAAGGAGCGGCGACGTCTCGTCGATCCGCTGCCGGCTGAAATTCGCCACCAGCTTGGCGAATCTGCGGCACCAGTCGAGATCGGCGTAAGCGGCGGACTCGCGGCGCCAGCCGGCGCCGGTCTCCAGAAATACCTCCGACGGCCTGTTGATGCAGATCTCCATCACATCCGGCCTCGTGAGCATGGGGCGCAGGGGGCGCAGAGTGAGCTCGAGCGCGGACTCATACTCAGCGGGGCTCGAGCTCATAGACCGGCCTGAAATCGACATCGCGTGCGACCAGCACCTGGATGCGCGCGCCGTTGCGCACCCGGATAGTGGGTGGGATATTGACGGTGCCGCGCAGAATATCGTTGAGCACGTCCTCCGAGGCGGTAGGGTCGAGAACAACCGTGCCGCTGCGGGAGGAGGACTGCACCTCCGATTGCACGACGCCGTCGATAGTGGATACCAGCACCGCAGCCCCGAAGCGCTGCCAGAAATGACGATTGACGGCACCATCGAGTCCCGAGCGTCCGAGGGCGTCCGTACCTGGTGAATCGAGTCGTACCACGACTCCGGACGGCGTGCGCGCCTCCATCCAGACGACAAACACACGTGCGCCGCCCTGTTGCACTTCGCCTCGCGTCTCCCCAATCAGCTTGGTGCCGCGCTCGAGCAGAACGACCGTACCATCAGCGCCGAACGTGTCCGTTGCCGTTATGCAGGTAGTCATCCCTGGCAGCGACGAGTCGATCGCTGTCTCCAGGGTGCAGTCGATGAATGTGCCCTTGGGAAGCAGCAGACGTTGCGTGGGCAGTATTTGCGCGCGGGTCGCGGTCAATACTCCTGGGCGCAACAGAGTCTGCATTGCGTCCCCGCGCGGACCGCTCGGGGTTATCTGCGCTTGCGCCTGCATGCCGCCGACTGGAACGGCCGCGGCCGGCTCGTCCCCAATACCGGTGCTCATCAAATTGGACGATGCACCATTCCCTCCACCTGTAAATACCTCGCCGGACAGCCGGCGGTCGAGGGCCCGTTGGCTCGGGGAGGTCGGCGGTCGCGCGCCGTAGACGCCCGCCGGTCCTGCGGGGGCACGATCCAATGGCTCGAGCCGAGGATCGAGCGGTAGCGTGGCCGCCGGAGCGAGCTGTCCCGTGCCGCGCGGCGACGGTGCAGCGGTGTTTGATGACGGTGTGCTGTCAGCCGGAGGTCCGAGGGTCGGCACACGCGGCGGCCCGACCGCCTCGAACGTAGGCAGGGTCACCCCCTCCCCGGCCACCTCAGGCAACGGCGCTCGAACAGAAGCGTCTACCGAGGCCGGTCGCGAAAGTGCCTCGGTGTAGTACCAGGCCAGCATGCCCGCTCCCACGCTCGTCATCAGCCCGGCCGCGAGCAAAGTGGTCATTCTCGATTGCAGAGACCGCGCACCGCTCGCGATGAAGTTGGATCTCTCGCCCCTCACCACTGCCGGCTCGTCGGATTGCGGCTTCGCTGCTCCGGCGGCCCGGGGCCTCCGCCACGGAAACCGCATCATGGCCTGACTCCGGGGCCCAATCCCCGCGTCACGCGTTGCACGTTGGGAGATATCGTTCCGGAGGACAGGCGTTCGCCGCCTCCCGCGAAGGTCCGATCGACGATACAGCCCGTCAGCTTACCGCGCCGCACGATCAGCCGGCGCGCCACACGCTGAACCACGATGCGTCCTGCCTGCACGTCGACATTCACCAATGATTCGCTGCCGTCTTCGTTCAAGGCAAAGACTGCCGGCAACTCGGTGTGTGCACCGAAGACCAGGATGGTCTGCACGCCATCGTCCCAGGCCGCAGTCGGCTTCAAAGATGGGCTGCCGCAGTACCAATAATCGTAGTTACGCGCCCGGGCGCTCGGCGCCGCCGCAAAATCCCTTTCGACCTGCACGCGCTGGCGTGACCCGGCACGCATGGGAACGGCCGGATACTCGAATCGGACGGCGTAAATGACGTCTGCGCCGCTCGGGTCCGGAGGTGCAGGGTCCACCTGGTAGTCGAAGAGATACGTGCGGCGGCTGGTGAGTACTGTGAGGTTCGTCGCCACACGGGTCGCTCTGGGCTTGAGAAACAGGTGATTGGACTCAGCCGCGAAAGCAATCCCCTTCGGGTCGCCCACACCGAGTCCCACGAAACGCTCTCCGGGAGCGAAGGTAACGTCGATCTGATAGCCGACGTAGCCTCTGAGCCGATAGACGGCATCGGCCCGGTACGGGACCACGAGAATCCGCGGGTCCGGCCGCAGAGCGGCCTGTAACGACTGCGCCCGCGCGAGGGTGGCCCCAAGACAGCAGATGCACCAGACGGTGAGAGACAGAAATGATGGCCGGCCCTTCATGTATGCGTTCCTCGGGTAACCTCTATCGTGCGGACGAATCCTGGGACGTCACGAACACCTCAGGCTCGATGCGAAGGTCCGTCACCTCGAATCCCAGCGGATTCCAGCTGCGCGTCCGCGGATCATCCGGCGGCTTGCCATAGCGGTACTCGACGCTGGCGATCCAATGAGTGACTCGCCCCGGCGCACCCTCCGCCTGCAGCTCGAGGCGGGCGTAGCGCACCTGCGCGAGGTCCGAAGCACCGTTGGCGCGCTTGAAAAGGCTGACCGATTCAATGCGAACGGTGTCGACGCCTCCGTCCTTGTGCATGTTCAGTGGCGAGCTCGGATTGGCTTTGTTCCACTTGGCATACAGCGACTGGTTGAGTTGCGCGGAATTGAACGCACCGCACTCCTCGTAGTTGCTCTCTGCCATCGCGTAGTCGAACTGCTCGCATACGGTGATATAGCGGGTCAGGAAGTAGCGGGTCACGGCCTCACCGAGCTCAGCATGCCCGGTGTACAGCGGCACCATATCGACGACACCCGTGGAGTTGTCCACCCGGATCACATAAGGCTCGACCCGCTTCAGCGGCACGAGAAGAGTCAGTGCGGCCGCGCTTGCGACGGCGCACAGGCATCCTGCCGCAGCCACACGCCAGGCGACCGCAGCCGACCGCTTCGTTTGTGCGACCCGGTCGGCGTCCCAGGATGCTGCCTCCTCGAGGTATTCCAGAAGCGCTCGATCCGCACTCATGGCTCGCCCACCCGCGTCCGCGTGTCGGTCCAAGAGCTCACGTTGATCGGCGTGAGTCGCCGAAGGCAGCGCGGCGGCCGTGACGCGCACGCCACCAAGAGCAGCAACGCAATCAGCACAGCGCCGGCTTTCATCATGCACCTCCCAGAACCGTCAGGCCCGTCAAGACCGCCCTCACCGGCACCCCTACCGCCCGACTCACCGTCCCCATGCTGTTCAGTGCCGCCCCTCCGGCAAGTCCGGCCGCAATGGGCATGATCTGCCGCAGGAAAAGGAACACCAACACGGTCGCGAGCAGCATGTCCAGCGCATCATCTATCTTGATCGACGTGCCCAGGGCGGCGGTCTCGCGCGCATATGTGGCAACGAGTTGCAGCAGCAGAGCGGACACCGTCACCGTCAGAATTGTGATCAGCGCATAATTGGCCAGCTGTGCCAGCCAGGCATCGAAGAATCTACGGGTCGCATCGAAAAGCAGCAGCGTGATGAAGAAAGGCCCGAGGGCGAGCAGGATCGAGAGCGAGATGCTGGAGAGGGCCAACAGAAACATGGTGTATACACACAGCAGGCCGACCAGCGCCCAGGTCGCTACGCCCGAGATGGCGAATCCAATTCGGCCCCACCCGACGCCACCGCGAAACAACTGGTCGGCCACCGCCCCGCCCTGATTCCAAATGGCGTCGATGGTATGGACGGGATCGGAAGCGCCAACGACCGCAGCGGCGAATTCCGTCGGCGCGTTGTAGAACGTGTCCACGAGAAGCGTGTTGTAGAGCCACAAATGCAGGCCGACGCCAAAGACCAACGCTAGCGTCGCGATGCGCTTTACACCCGCGGCAAATGGCTCCTCGATACGGCCGGTAAGCTGCAGATATCCCCAGATCATGACGTACACCGTTCCCAGCGTGACCACCGCTGGCTCGAGAATCGCTGCCACCCGCGCGGTGTTCTGACCGATGTAGCTCGCGAGCTCCCCGTTCAGCCATGTCGAGAACGTTTGGAAGAAATCCATGACGGCGTCACCCGCAATCAGGGCGTAGGCCGAAATCGCGTGGCGAACTGACCCTGGTCAGCAATGGCGCGCTCGCCGTCCTGCTCTTCATCGGTCCAGTGCTGCGCTTGAGCGGCCGCAACCAGCACCAGGAGCTTGGTCTGTTCGTTCTCGAGCATCGCCTGCTCGGCGCCGATCCTCGCATTGAGGTCGAGGATGCCCTTCTGGTCACTTGCCGTGCCGATGGTATTGATGAGCTGCTGCAGGTCGGAAAAGCGGCTGCTGGCATTCGCAAGCGCCTGCCGCGAAACGGCTTGCAGCAGGGCGGCAGTACCACGGTCGGCCACCAGTTGCTGCTGCGCGTCCGGAGACAATGTGGCGAATTGCTGCCCCGTCAGCACGGCATCTTCGGTCAGGGCTTGCCGGACGGCAGCCGACAGGGTTGCGTACGCGCTGCTGGTGTCTTTGAGAGCAGCCGTGAGCTGCCCCCAATCAGTGGGCAGGTAGTTGCGATTCACCCCTGCCAGCAACTGCTCCATCCCGCGCCCGCCCGTCATGGCGCGCAACTCCGACTGGGCTTCCTCGAGATGCTCCCGCGCGACGGTGAGCGCCTGCTCGAGATTCTGCACCTCGGTCACCAGCTGCGTGACTGCGGCGACGTCGATCACTGCGAACTGTGCATGCGCCGCGGGAGCAGCCGCCATGAGAGTGAGGGCAACGATTGCCATTGAGCTCTTTACGGGTGACATGAGACGCTCCTCGCTCAATGGCCGCCCACGCGCGCGGACAGCACCTCGAGCTCTGATTGGAAGCCGCTGAGGTCCAAACGGCAGACGACACTCTGATGCCCTTGCTTCACGAGAAATGCGCGCGCTCCCGGCTCGAGCTCCTCTTTGATGAGAGCGAGCTCGCGGTGCGTCAGGCCGAAGCCGGCGGTGTATTCCTCGGGCGCAGCATCGGCATTGGGAAAAAAGATCTTCGTCGGCGTCTGCTCAATGATGGTGCGGCTGATCGGGCTATCGAGAACATCGCCCGCACTCTGAGTTGCCAGGCACATCACGCCGTTCAGCTTCCGCCAGGTCTTCGGGCCGTCCTTCGCGAAGTTCTCGAACGCCGGGTCCTGGAGTAGCCGCCAGAACTCGTCCATCCAGCAGACCAGCCGGCGGCCATCGAGCATTTGGCGCACGAGATGAAAGAGATACATCGTGACCGGGGAGCGCACGATGTCGTTGTCGAGAAACTCAGTGACGTCGAAACCGATCACCGGTTGCCCCTCCAGACGACCCGTGACCGAGTCACCCTGATTGTCGAAAACCCACGCATATGGGCCATCGGCCGCCTCGCACCAGCGCCCCAGCCGCGCATGCAGGCCCTCCGGATCCGTGGGATCCAGGAACTCGAGCAACCGCGAGAGGCGCCGTTTCTCCGGCCCGAGTGACAACACTCCGCGCAACGCCTGATCCAGGTCCTGCTGCTCGCGAACACCGATGGGAGACGCGCCGCGAGGGCGCGCGAGAAGCTGCAACCAGCTGCGGAGGAATTCCACATGCCCCGGAGCCGTGGGCAGCTGCAAGGGGTTGAATCCCGTGGCGAGTCCATTGCGTAAGGTCAGATACTCGCCGCCGAGCGCGCGTACCAGGCGCTCGAGTCCGCGGTCCTTGTCGAGCACGACCTGCGTGACCCTCTGGCGCGCAAGCATGGCCACGAGAAAGCCGATCAGCACCGTCTTACCGGACCCGGTCGGGCCGCAAATGAAGGTGTGGCCGGTATCGCGTCGGCTATTGCTGTCCGAAGGATCGCTGGCGTGCAGAGAGAAGTAATACGCTGAATGCGCGCGGGTAGGGAAAAGGGCCAATGCCTCGCCCCAATGGTTGCCTGTCGCGCGGCCCGGCGGGAAGTTGTGGAAGGGCACCATGGCCGCGAAGTTGCGCGACGTGATCGGCGCCTTGCGGGGGCGCAACTGGAAGCTGCCCGGAAGCTGCGCCCAGAATGCCGCCTCGAGCGCGAGATCCTCGCGCGCAACCGTCATGCCGGTATCCGCAAGGATCGCGCGTGCCTGCGCGACCCAGTCATTCAGAGTGCGCAATCGCTCTTGCGGCGGACGACCTTCCGGGACCTCATCGGGAGCGGCGAGCACCTGTAGGGTGAAATGATGATCCCCCATCACGAACTCATTGCTGGTCAGGGCGTCCAACGCCTCGCCCAGCTCCTTCGCCTGGGACACCGCGAAATCACCCGCGTTGACCATCCGATTGATCTGGCGCGTAAGCAACGCCTGACCACTCGCCTTGGAGAGAAAGGCGAAGGATTGGGTAAGCACGAACGCGAACGGGGCGCTGAGCAGCCGATCCAGCATGCCGGTGACGCTCGGCGTCGGATACTCCTTGATCGCGAGAATCGCCCCCACACGGCTGCCCGTGGACGCTCGATACTCCACCACCTCACCGCCAAAGCAGAGCCGCGTTGTGGCAAGCGCCGCGCTCAAAGGTCCGCGAGGCAGCGGCATCCGCTGCCGTTCACCGTTGGCGAGCAGCGCGAGATACTCGAGAAGCGACGAATACCAGCGGCCTGAGTCCTGGTAGCAGCGGAGGCTCTCGGGCTCGTATCGCGCCAGCGACGCGCAGAGTGCCTGCGCCAGCTTGCGACAGATCTCGAGCGCATCGGCCGTCTCCAGGCGGGGGCTAGCAGGCTTGAAGCGCCTGATCATCCCCGAGAGCAGTCCCGCAGCTCGGCCGGCCGCAGGCCGATACAGCACTGCCAGGTAGAGCTCGTTCACCATGAGGATCTCACTCGCGAGCCGGCATGTGTACCTCTCATGGAGAGCGCCGGCGAACCCGCCCGAGCCGGCCGCGGCGGCCCGCGGAGTTTCCCGACGGCGGATGATGTGACTCCAGAGTGAAATGCCGGGCGCGGCTATGTTTCGCCACAGGACATTCAGCTTCTCATGCCACACGTTGAGCTGTTCAATGTCAGCACTCTCGAAGCTCGCGCCGGCCAGCCGAAAGACCTGCAGGTAGTCGCCGAAAGAAGTCTTGATGACCTCAGACGCCACGTGCGCCGTATAGGGAATGTGGCGGTCCGCGGTCAGCTCGTGACGCATCGCAGCCTTTCGTGTTGCACTCAGCACGGTGGCAACTCCCACCGCGCGCGGTCGGAAGCCACGACGACGGCATCGACCCTGCGCAACCCCGACGAGCGTGGCGGGTCGAGAGTGAGCGGGCTGTAGCTGCTCGCACCCCACCAACGCCCGTTGGCAAGCAGCGCCGGCATCCGCGTCCTCCCCCACAGGAGCAGGAGGTCGAAGTAGCGCGCGTCGCGCCCGCATAGCAGCACTCCCACGCCATGGATCGGCAACGCGACGAGCAGTGTCAGCAGATTTCTGGTAACGAGAAACGCTTCGAGCGTGAACACCAGGTTGAATAACAGCGCGGAGTAGGTGACTCCCCAGCGCATCGGCGGCCGCGTCGCACCGACGAACAGCGGGTCTCTGACGAGGCCGCGAGTGCTTCTGTCCATTTCCCGTCCTCTCTCAAACACCGAACATGCCGCGCACCCACGACACTATTTGCGGCGCGCCGAATGCGATGGCGATTCCCAATATCGCGCCCACGCACCAACCCCATGAGATTCGGTTTGCCATCGCCATGCCCCCCAGCACCATCACCAGAATTATGGCGATAGGAGTCAGCCACGCGATGATGTTGCTTTCCAGAGCCGTGGCGCCCGTGAGAAAGGGCGAAGTCGCCTGCGCAAAGGCCGGCTGCGCCGCGATCAACGCGGCCAGTGAGCAAGCCAGCGCGGCGGCCACAGGGAACACCGCGCGCGCCGCGGTCCGATCAATTTGCTGTGACATGAGTCCTCTCCTTTTCCTGGCCCGCCGACTACACGCTGGCGGCGGCCCGCTGCGGCTCCTCGGGCTTCCGGCCCGCGCGCTCCTCGCGTTTGGCTTTCCCGGGTGCACCGAACCGGAAGCCCTGCACGATGAAGCTGTAGTCGTAGTGCCTCTCGCCCTCCTTGTCGATCCAGTTGTCCGCCCGCACCTGGGCATCGACGATGAGCTGATCTCCCTTGCGGGCGGTACGCGCTATCGTCTCCCCGAGCGGACCGAACGCGGTGAACCAGATGCTCGTGGCAACCTCTCGCGCCCCACCCTCCTCGTCCTTGCCTGCGTAATCGTTGCCGATCAGACAGAACTTCGCGTAGGTACGATCACCCTTGACGGTCAGCTCGGGATTGCGGGAGAGATTACCGATGGCGGTGAGAGTGAAACTGTTCATGGCGACTCCTGGTGTTGGGCGCACGTGCCGGATGGCACGTTGAACAGTCTAGGGATACCCGTGGGGATTGGAACCGCATTTGCCTGCGTGTTTGTATAGAAATGCGCACTCCTGCCGCCCCCCAAGGCACGCTATCCTCAACTCGACAGCGAGTCACCGAACGGAGAGATTGCCATGACCCTGATCGATGAGCCGGACGACGGGCCCGTCGTCGAGGAATGCATGCAGGAGTTGGAGGAGCTCATCATGGGCCTCGACCGTTACCCACCCACGGCGGTTGCGGTGGCAGTAGGCACCTATCTCGAAGGCCTGCTCGGTGCACTCCTCGATGAAGACCAGTGCACCGCCCAAGACGTTCGCGAGCTGTTGCGAGAGATCGAAGCCGGCGTCCTGGAGGAGCGGCCGCCGGCCGAGCGGTGAGCGCGCTCAGTTCCTGAGCGTATCAGTGGAGATCCAGGTGGGCACCCAGGTCCTGCCCCCATCCGCCGAGACAGCCCAGTCCTGATGGCACGATTTCGGCGTAATGCCTGACCAGACGTTTCGAACCAGCACTGTCTTGCCCTCCATCTCATCCAGGAAGACGAAGGTTCCGACGCCGTCCTTGAAGGTCCCCACCATTGGCTGATCCAGCGTGCCGGAGCTGCTGTTCGCAAAATACACGCGCCACTGCTGCGTCTTGCGGTCATACATCCGCAATGCCATGTCCTCCTCGTGACCGTTCGGGCCATCGACCTCCAGCTGGCCGATATCCGCCCAGTCACCCCAAACGCGATAAACCGTATGAGTTCCCTGCAGATCGGTCCACATGTTGGGTGCGGACAGGGGATTCAGCACCGCGCGTATCTGGCTATGCCACCGCCCCATGTTGAAATCGAAGTCGTGCGCCGGCCCGCTCCCCGGAGTGTAGGGCGTGTCGTATTCGGGCTCCTGCTTCAGCCGTGTGAGCTGCGCGATGAACTCCTTGACCCAGGACTTGCCGCCGTCGGCCGATGACGCAATCTCAAAGTGATAGGAATTCGGCGTGGTATCGGACCATGTGTCCCGCTCGATGATCTTCTGCCCATCGCCGCTCCAGCCGTAGAGCACGCCGCGCCCGTTCGCGAATCTCCCGTACAGGGGCTCGTTCATGATTCCATCGCTGCCGCTCGCGAACTGCTGGCTCCATTCGCCGGACTTGGGGTTATAGAGGAACAGCGTGATTCCCTGGAAATGGCCCCCCGCCCCGGAAGCTTCGATCTTCTCCAGGTTCGCCTTCCCGCCCCATAGCGGCTGGTCGATTACCGTGCCCGTCATCTTCACCCACTTGGTCGCGGACGCACGGCTGAGGATGTGCGTCCTCCACGTGCCGAAGTGAAAATCGAAGGCATGCCGTTGATCCACCGACTGCATGGCGCCCTCCGCAAACGAAGGCTGCGATAGGAGCCCCGTCGCCAGGGGAAGCACACACATGGCGGCGGCCAGCCTGCCGCCGAGACGCTTTATCCGGGTCATGTAGCCCTCCGATTACAATGGCATAGAGATAACGCGCAGGCCCCCGCATCTGAAGGGCCGGTTTGGGGAAAAAAGAGTGGGCCAACGTTCCAGAGCGCCGCGGGTCACCGAGCCTTTGTTCGAGCTGCGGCTCGATCTGCCCGGACCGGGCTCGCGGGACGCCTCCCGCAGCCTCTACGAGCAGCTCAAAGCAGCCATCGTCGAGGGCCGGCTGCCGCCCGGAGCGCGCCTGCCCGCCACCAGGCGTTCGGCGGCGTTTCTCGGGGTCTCTCGCAACACAGCCGCAGGGGTATATGAACGGCTCGCGAGCGAGCGGCTGGTCGTCAGCCGCGCAGGGTCCGGTGTCTTCGTCGCCGCCCGCGTGTCCGCTCGCCGCCAGCGCAATCTCCCGGTGCCGCTGCGGCCGGCCGCCAGGCTCAATCCCATCTGGATGCGGCCCGACGTCGCTGCCGCAATCGGCTTCTGGCGGGAGGCTCCGGAGGATGAGCCCAAGGGCTCCGGGCTCGTGGACTTCCGCCCGGCGCTGGTGGATTCCCGGCTCTTCCCGTTCGCGGTGTTTCGCCGCGTGAGCGCCAAGCAGATCCGCCTGCTCGAGCGCCGGCCGGCGGCCTTTCGCAGCCCGCAGGGCAATCAGGGCAACTATCGGCTGCGCGAGACGATCACGCGGCATATCGCCGTCACGCGCGCCGTGGTTTGTGGGCCGGAGGACATTCTCGTGACCTCGGGCGCGCAGCAGGCGTTCGACGTGTTGGCTCGCACTCTCGTGACATCCGGGCGGACCGTCGTCGCGCTCGAGGACCCGGGTTATCCGCCGCTGCGCGCGGCTTTTCTCGCGGCCGGAGCTCACGTCATGCCCGTGCCAGTGGATGCGGACGGGATTGTCGTCGACGCCATTCCTGCCGACGCCGAAGTCATCTGCGTTTGCCCTTCCCACCAGTTTCCGCTCGGCTCCGCGCTCTCGCCGGCGCGGCGTCGCGAGCTCGTCTCGCTGGCGCGCAAACGTGGTGCGCTCATCATCGAGGACGATTACGACGGCGAGTTCCGCTTCGAGGGGGGCACGCTGGAAGCGCTGCGCACTCCTGACGCCGCGGCGCTCGTCTTCTATGTTGGAACGTTCTCGAAATGCATGCTGCCGGCGCTGCGGCTGGGATACATCGTGGCGCCGCCGTGGGCGATGCCGACGCTGGTGGCGGCCAAGAACTGCATGGATTGGCACAGCCCCGTGCCCATCCAGGCCGGTGTTGCCGGCTTCATCGCCGAAGGACACCTGACGCGCCACGTACGCAACATGCGTGAGGTGTACCGACGACGACGCAACGCGCTCCTCGATTCACTGACGCGGGAGCTGGCAGAGTGGCTGGAGCCCATCCCCTCCTTCTACGGCATGCACGTCGCCGCGATTGCCAAGCCCGGCGTCGACGCGGAGGCCGCCGCTACTGCCGCTCTGGGGATGGGGCTCAGAATTCACACCCTGTCGCGCTACTTTCTCGGCGAGCCCGATCGCAGCGGCATGATCTTCGGGTACGGAGTCGCCGACCTGCCGCAAATCGGGCTCGGGCTGCGCCGGCTTCGCGAAGCCTTCCAGGCCGGTCTCCAGGCGTCATGGCAAGCCCGCTCGCGGCGCTGAGCCGGCCGGGCCCGGGACGTGATAGGAAGATAGACTGTTCAGTTTACCTGTCTATCTGCTATGATGCGGTCCATGGCAAAGGACCGGGACCTCGACGTCGATGACTTCGCGCAGACCATCGGACGGCTGGTGCGCCACATGCGCGCGGCGGCCGCACAGCATGAGCTGTCGCTGACCGAGATTGCCGTGCTCGGGCGTCTGGGGCGGCATGGGCCCGCCACCACCGCGGAGCTGGCGCGCGCCGAAGGCATGCGGCCCCAGTCCATGAGCGCCGCCGTCGCGGCACTCGAAGAGCGCGGCCTCGTGGAGCGCAAGCCGCACCCGACCGACGGACGGCAGGTGAACATCGCCCTCACCGGGAAAGGCGCCGCGGTGCGCACCAGCGCCAATGACCTGAAGCGCGCGTGGCTCGCGCAGGCGACGGCCGGGCTCGATGACGAGGAGCGCCAGGCCCTCGCCAGGACCGGCGACATCCTCAAGCGGTTGCTGGAGCCATGAGCGCCGTCTCGCACACCTGGCGTGCGCTGCGCCACCGCAATTTCAGGCTGTTCTTCTTCGGCCAGAGCACCTCGCTCATCGGCACCTGGATGACGCGCCTCGCGACGGCGTGGCTGGTCTATCGACTCACTCACTCCGCCCTCCTCCTGGGAGTCGTCAGCTTCTCCGGTCAGATCGTCTCCTTCATCCTCGGGCCGGTCGCGGCCGTGTGGGTCGAGCGCCTGGAGCGGCGACGCCTTCTCGTCGTCACGCAAGCGGCCGCGGCGATCCAGTCTCTCGCTCTCGCGGCGCTGACGCTGACCCACGTGATCACCCTGGGCGAGATCATCGCCCTCATGGCCTTCCAGGGCCTGATCAACGCCTTCGACATGCCGGGGCGCCAGTCCTTCCTCATCCAGATGGTGGAGGACCGCGGCGATCTGGCCAACGCCATCGCGATCAACTCCTCGATGGTCAACGGCGCGCGGCTCATCGGCCCCGCGATCGGCGGTCTCATCATCGCGGCATTCGGCGAGGGCTGGTGCTTCTTCATCGACGGCGTGTCGTATCTCGCGGTGATCGCCTCTCTGGTGGTCATGCGGCTGCCGGCGCTGAACGCCCGGGGGAAGTCCGGGAGCAGCCTCGTCGAGGAGGTGCGCGAGGGCTGGAATTACGTCAGCGGCTTCGGGCCGATCCGCACCGTCCTGTTGATCCTGGCGCTCACCTGCCTCATGGGCTGGCCCTATTCGGTGCTGTTGCCGGTCTTTGCCGGCAACGTGCTGCATGGCGGCCCGCATACGCTCGGATGGCTCAGCGCCGCCTCGGGTCTCGGCGCCCTCGCGTCCGCGCTCGCCCTCGCGATGCGCAAGTCCATCAAAGGGCTGACACGCAACCTGCAGGCATCGGTCGCTCTGCTTGGGGTCGGCCTGATCCTCTTTGGTCTGTCGCACGTCCTGTGGCTGTCGCTGCTCCTGATGGTCGTGGTCGGCTTCGGACTCATTCAAGCAGCGGCCGTTTGCAACACCATCATCCAGTCGCTCGTGCCTGACGACAAGCGAGCACGCGTGATGGGTTACTACACCATGGCATTCTTCGGCGCGGCGCCCTTCGGCAGCCTCATGGCCGGCGCGCTGGCGCAGCACATCGGCGCTCCACACACCGTCATGTTGACGGGCACATTCTGTATCGTGGGCGCCGCCTGGTTCACCCTGCAGCTGCCGAAGATCCGGCCCGCGATGCGTGACGCCTACCGCGAGAAGGAGCTGTCCGCTCAGCGCGAGTCGGCGCTGGTGCGCGCCCGCGCCGCCGCTCTCCAGGCCAGCGCCAGCATCGCCAGCCCGAAGGCGAGCAATGCCGCGCCCCACCAGAGATTGATGTCGATCCCCAGTGAGCGCTGATAGATCGCCGGATTGCTGAAGAGCCCGTAGCCGGCGAGCAAGACGCCGAGGATCACGAAAAGACTGCCGATCGGAATGCGGATATCGAGTCCCATGGTACTCACCGGAAGATGAAGTTGAGCACGATCGCGCCTGCGAGTACACAAGCGCCCAGCACTGCCGGCCGCGCGTACCAGCGCTCACCGGGCTCGGCCCGCAGCCGCGGTGTCAGCGAATAAACGAGGCCCTTGAGGTCCGCCTCCGCGCGCGGCCGCGTTACGAGGCTCACGGCCACCGTGACGATGAAACAGACACCGAACGCATAGATTGCGGTCCAGAAGTTCTGCGCCATCTGGCTGGGGTAGAGGTGCAGCACGGCAAGCCACCCGCCCTGGATACCTGTGGTGCCGCCGACAGGGAGCGTGAGCCCGTGATGCACGGCCGCCGCGGCGGTGCCGGCGAGGAGCCCGAAGAAGGCCCCATGCCCGGTCGCCCGCTTCCAGAACATCCCGAGGAGGAAAGTGGCGAACAGCGGCGCGTTCACGAACGCGAACACCAGCTGCAGCAGGTCCATGATGTTGTTGAACATTGGCGGCGTAGGCCGCCGCGACGCTGACAGGCGATGCCGACGACCGTGGCGATCCGCCCCATCCAGAGATAATGCCGGTCGCTCGCGCCGTGGCGGATGTAGCCTGGTAGATGTCGTAGGTCCACACGGTGTTGAAGGCGGTCACGTTGCCCGCCATGCCGGACATGAAGCTACGCCATCAGCGCCGTCAGCCCGAGCCCGAGCATGCCGCTCGGAAAATAGTGCCCGAGCATCAGCGGAATCACCATGTCGTAGTTGAGCGCGCCGTCCGCCTTGTGCGGCAGCGAAAGTCCGCTCGCCCCGCCGTGCAGCGTCGAAGCGATGGCGATCATGCCGGGCAGGATGACGAGGAAGGGGAACAGCATCTTCGGCATCGCCGCGATCAGCGGTGTGCGCCGGGCCGCCGACATCGAGTCGGCCGCCATCGCCCGCTGCACGACCAGGAAGTCGGTGCACCAGTAGCCGAAGGACAGCACGAACCCCAGGCCCATCGCCATGCCGAACCACTCCACGCCCATCGGATTCGACGACGAGCTGCCCATGCACGCTCCAGGTGCTCGTCCAGGCGCCCGGCGCAAAGCCCCGTGACACCGCCACCTGCACGCAAGCCTGCGGTGAGCCCGTCCAGCCGCCCACGTCCTTCAGCCCCAGGAACACCAGCGGCGCGAAGCCGAGCACGATCAGGAAGAACTGCAGCACCTCGTTGTAGATCGCCGAGGTCAGGCCGCCGAGGAAGATGTACACCAGCACGATGAGCGCCGACACCAAGATGCTGGTCGTGAAATTCCAGCCGAGCAGCAGCTTCGAGCAGCAGCGCCATCGCATACATGGAGATGCCCGAGGAAAACACGGTCATCACCGCGAAGGAGATCGCGTTGAGCCCGCGCGTCTTCTCGTCGAAGCGCAGCTTCAGGTACTCCGGCACCGAGCGCGCCCTGCGAGCCGTAGTAGAACGGCATCATGAAGATGCCGAGGAACACCATCGCCGGGATCGCGCCCACCCAGTAGAAATGGCTGGTCATCATGCCGTACTTGGCGCCGGAGGCGGCCATGCCGATCACCTCCTGCGCGCCCAGGTTCGCCGAGATGAAGGCCAGGCCCGTGACCCAGGCCGGAATCGCCCGGCCCGAGAGGAAGAAATCCGTGCTCGTGCGCATGTAGCGCTTCAGCGCCACGCCGATGCCCAGCACGAACGCGAAGTAGATCCCCATGATCGTCCAGTCGATCGCAGCCGGATGCACCGTCACCCCCGCTCAAAATAATAAATCATACAATACCAATTGCCGGCCCGCCGGGGCCCGGCAATCGGCTCTCGCATGTTATGTCGGGGCGGGTGCAGCTCTCAGCTGTGCCGCGGGCGCTCGCTCGCGAGTCGCCCGGAGCTGCGCGACGCGGGCCTCGCGGTGGCGGGGCCGAGCGGTATCGGCCGATACATGGGCGGCGGGCTCACCGGCGGTCGATAGGGGTTGCCCGCGGGTTGCGGCGGCACCGGCGGCGCCGCATTGCGGAGGCTGCTCACCTGTGCCCGGTACATGGGCGGGGGCGACTGCCCCTGAGCGGCATAGATCGCGCCCGGCGAGGGCGGCGCCACATCGGCGCGCCGATCCGGAGGCTGACGGCCGTCCGGATGCGACTCCGGCGCCCTGGCCGGAGGCGCGGGCGGCGCGGCTGGCCGCGCTTGCTCGTGCGGCGGGCTGAAGTGCTGTTGCGGAATTTGACGCTCCGGCGCCGTGAAGTGCTGCTGCGGGATCTGACGCTGCTGCGGGATCTGACGCTGCTGCGGGACCTCACGCGGCGCCGCGTTGAAGCGCTGCTGGGGGGCAACCTCGCGTTGGGGAGGCGCGTACCTCTGTGTGGGGGCGCGCTGCTCACCGGGCCGTGCCCGCTGACCTGCAGCCCCTGCCGGGCGATCGCTCCTCGTCGGACTCGCTAGCCGCACCGGCGTTGCCGGCGTGTTGGGCCGCATTCCCGACAACTGTGTGGCCGACAAAGGCCGCCCGCCATTGGCGCGGATGGCGGCCTGCTCGCTCGCGAAAGAGACGGGCGCGCGCGGCGGCGCGAGTCGCGCCACTACCGGACGCGCGGCAATCGCGCGCGGCGGTGTCCTGACGCTCATTCCGGCATTCACTCCAAGAACGCTTCGCCGCCCGGGCGCGATGGCAGGCGCCGCTGTTGTCGGCCTCAGGCCCGCCATGCTCTGCTGCGGCAGCGCCACGCGGTGCGGGCCGACGGGCTGCGCGGAAGTAAACACATTGCGCGGCACGACGGTCATGGCCCCCGGGACTTCGCTGTTGACAAAGCGAGCGTTGTTGGCGCGTGCCCCATACCGGTCGCCAGGACCCAGAGGGATCCAGCCAACACGGGCCCCGGCCGACGCCGAGGCGCCAACACGCGCGCCGCCGACCCACGCGACCAGCGCGGGCGCATAGACCGGGCGGACCCCGCGAGGTCCCGGTATCCAACACCAGCGATGCCCCCGGTAGCCCCACCGTCCGTAGTGAAAGGGCGCGTATCCCCAGGGCTCGTCATCGACCCAGGTCCACCCCCAGGGCGAGATCCACACCCAATAGCCCATGCTGTAGGGCGCCCAATCCGCGCCAACAGTCGGGAACCACGCATAACCCCAGTCCGGCGTGTCCTGCCAGCTGCCGTAAGAGCCCAGATCATCGCCGCCGACCGTGTCCGGCGGCACGTAGTCCTGCGCGACGGCGGCCTGTTGCTGCCGTTCCTGATCGCGTTGCAGCGACCAGTCGTCGAGCTGATCCGGAGCGCCGAGGGTCGCGTATTCGGCGGCGAGCACGCTCGTGCCCGTGAAAGTCACGCTCTGTTGCGCGGCGACGGGATAGGACTGCCCACCGCCGGTGGCGAGCACGGCGCCATCGGCGACCTTCACGATGGTCGTGTCGCCGCTATCGTTCACCTCCACCCGGTACGTGCCCGCCTGCTGCAACGTCACGGCGACATTGGGAGTGTCGATTTCATCCTGCTCCCCGCTCGCGAGCGAGTCGACGTGAACGATGATCGTCCCCGCGGTGACCTGCATCTGCGCGGTCTGCCCATCGAGGTTGAGGAAGGAGAACCCGGTGGTGCTGCCGAGGCGCACGACGGCATCGCCGATATCGATCTCGGCGCGGGAATCGCGGTCGGTCCACAGCTTGTCACCGAGCGTGAGCGGACGGTTGATGGCCGCCCCGGTCCACGTGCTGGTGCCCGCGGGCTCGAGCGATACGCTGCCCTCGGCATCGCTCAGCTGGGCGGCGCGGCCCGGAGGATTCGATGCCTGACCGGAGTCCTCCCCGAGCTGCTCGATCATCTGGGTCTGATCCCCCTGCGGGTCATCCTGCGCCAGCGCCGCACCGCAGGCGCCCAGGCAAATCAGCATGCCTGCGGCAATGATGCCGAATACCGATCGTGATCGCTTGCTCATGCCTCGTACGCTCGTACACCGGCTCCGCCCAAGGAATAGTCCGCTGTCTACGCCAACCATACGCGCTATTTATGAGCGCGAAGCGCTGAACCCACAGTGAACTCACACCGGGCTGTCACGGTGGCCATAATGTACAAGTTACAGCAGGATTTATGTACAATTCCTGCCTAATTTGGAGCCTACGCCTGCCGATGACGAGCGGGCAGCGCGCCACCCCGCCTGTGACGGAGTGAGTCCCGGAAGATGAAAAAAACGGCGCTGCTGCTGGCGACCAGCGTTCTCGCATCACAAGGAGCGGCGTACGCCCTGGGCGTTACACCCTACCTGCCCCTGAATCTCGACCCCGATGTCGAATACCAGGTGGAGCGCGTCCTCATTCTGGGTGACGAGCCGGTCATGACCCGCCCGATCCCGGCGGCACTGGTCCTGGAGGCGCTCCCCAAGGCATGCAAGGTGGATCGCCCTCTCTGCGAGAGCGTGCAACGCTATCTCGACCGATACATGCACACGACCGGAGTCGAATTCACCAGCGTCTCGGCCGCGGCGACGTCCGGCTCGTCCAATACCATACTACCGAACCAGCACGGGGAGAAGGCGCAGAGCCCGTACGAAGTCGCCGGTGCCGCGTACCTGCAGCCGAATTCCTATATGCTGCTCAACGTCGGCGGCGTCGCCTACCAGGGGCGCGCGACGCCGACCGGGACCATGCTGAGCCTCGGATTCGACTGGGCACAGCTCGATATCGGCTGGCGCGACCATTCGTGGTCGCCGATGACCGATAGCGCGATGCTGATCAGCACGGAAGCGCCGACGATGCCGTCCATCACGCTGTCGAACTACCGGCCGCTGACGCGCCTCGGACTGACGTACGAGGCCTTTATCGCCCGGATGTCGGAGTCGGATCGCATCGAGCTGCCGATCACGGGCTCGACTCCGGAGTTCACCCGGGGCTATCCCAAGTTCGGCGGCTTCCGTGTGGGCATCGAGCCTGTGAGTGGCTGGGCGCTTTCCGTCCAGCGCGTGGTCATCTGGGGCGGCGGGGCCGCGGGCGGCCAGTCCTTTACCGATATTCTCAAGGCCATCTTCAAACCGGGCCAGGCGCAGACCACGGGATTCGGCAACGCCAGCTCGGCCATCGGCAAGCAGGAAGCTTCGCTCACCAGCCGGTTCATCTTCCCGGGACGCGTGCCCTTCTCCGTTTACTTCGAGTACGGCGGCAATGACACCCTGGCGGGACACTCGCCGCTCGTCGGCAAGCCCGACATCTCCGCCGGAATCGACTTGCCGCGCATCGGCCCGTTCAGTCTGACGTACGAGATCGACACCTGGTCGCCAACTTGGTACGTGCACGGCGCGAGCGCTGTGCAGACGGGCTATATGGACGGCATTACCAATTATGGCGCCAACATCGGCAACTGGTTCGGCGATCAGCGCGTACTGGCGACCCCCAACAATTTCGCCGATGCGGTCGGCGGCCAGAGCAATATGCTGCGCCTCGGCTGGGAGCCATCCTTTGGCGGCCTGATGCAGCTGCAGCTGCGAGCGCTCGCCAACGAGAACGGTACGCTCTACGACACCTACTCATACAAGAACGAGTACCTCGGGTCGCTGAGTTATTCGTATCCCTGGAAGGGATACTCGGTAGGGGCGGAAGTCGATGCGGGACGGGATGTCTTCGGGGCGCGTTACACGCGCCTCGAAGCGTATCTGCGTGACGGCGATGCGCTTCTGGGTGGCGATGAGGCTGCCGAGACGGCAGCCTTCGCCGGGACCCGTCCTGACGGCGACGAGCTCTATGTCAACGCGGGCGCTGACTATGAGCGCTCTCAAGTCAACCTCCATCTGACTACCTATCCGCCCTACTACACGAAATGGGGCGCCGACCCCTACTTCGGTCTGGGCGCGCGCCGCCGGGTCTCGACGCACCAGGACCTCGGTGTCGGGCTCGACGCGGATGACATCAACGGGCGGACCCTCGTCAGCGTCCGCATGCTCGATTACCGCTATCGGTTCAATTGGCCGCTGGCCGTCCACGCGTTCGTTGGCGCTTCGCGGTATGCGCTGGCGACGCCGGCATACGGAGTGTATGCGGGCGGGGGGTTGCAATGGCGCAATGTGCTGCCCGGCTGGGATGTAGGTCTGGACTATCGCACGGTGTTGTACGCGGAGCGGCAGCGAGATCTGCCCACCGATCCGGAGCCGCTTGGCACCGCAAAGCCCGACTCCCTCACCAGCGTCTATAGTTGGACGCTGTATATCTCGCGGAAATTCTGACGGCGACTCGGGGATCGCTCATAAGGGCTCGAACCCCCACTTGCGGAAGATCGGCCGCGCGTCAGCACTGGTGATGAACGTGAGGTAGCGCGCTGCAGCCCCGCCGGCGCGACGGGTTAGCGCGACGGGGTACACGATGGGTGCATGGCTGGAGGCCGGAAACACCCCCACGATGCGCACCTGCTTTTCCACGAGAGCGTCAGTGCGGTAGACGATGCCAAGCGGCGCGTCGCCCCGCGCGACATACTCGAGTGCCGCTCTCACATTTTCCGCGCGCACCAGTCGCGGCGCGACGCTGTTCCAGACTCCCAGCTTCTGCAGCGCCTCGCGCCCATAGATGCCGGCCGGCACCGAATCCGGATCGGCTACGGCGAGACGTCCGCCCGCGAGAAGCTTGGCCAGGTCGAAGCCGGGCGCGATCCGCACCCGCAACGGGCTGGCGGCAGGCGCGATCAGCACCAGCGAGTTGCCGACGACGTCGTGGCGGGAACCCGCCTGCAGCAAACCGCGTTGCTGAAGGTAGTCCATCCACTGAAGGTCGGCCGAGAAATAGACATCTGCTGGTGCTCCTGCCTCGACCTGCTTGGCCAGGGTGGAGGATGCCGCGAGCGAAGACGTGACGCGTATACCAGTTCGTGCCGTGAAGGCCGCATCGAGGTCGGCGAGTACATTGGCCAGCGATGCCGCTGCAAACACCAGTACGCCCCCCGGCGCATCCGCGGCGCGAGCACCCACCGCCCCAAACGAGAGCAACGCCGCTATCGCACCTGCAATCCACTGTCGTCGCTTCATACCGGGACTCAGTCGTGATTTTTGAATGGACATAGGCATACCAGGACCCGGCGCGCTTCGCAATTGTCGCCGTTGCAGTATCCTCCGGGTCATGCGAACGGACTCCCTTGCGCCGTTCCTGGCCGTGCTGCTGCTCTTGACGGTGCCTCCGGCCGCCGCGGCGGCGCCTTCGCGCACCAGGGCCGCACCGGCCATCCCCTCGGATGCGGAGCTCGAGCGCTCGCACGCCGTCATCGGCCGCATCATCATCCACAACGAGAACATCTTCGATCTGGCGAATCCGAAGGACAACTACTGGCTGGGTCGGCTCGCCGACCGTCTTCATCCACTGACGCGCAGGCGCACCGTCAGCGAGCAACTCCTCTTCCACGCCGGCCAGGCGTATTCGCGCCATCTGCTCGATGAGTCCGCGCGCATCCTGCGTGCCAATCCCTATTTCTACGACGCCTCGGTCGTGCCCGTCGCCTATCACGACGGCAAGGTCGACATTCTCGTGGTAACGCGGGATGTCTGGACACTCAATCCGGGATTCAACTTCTCACGCAGCGGCGGCACCAATCAGACCGGAGTGACACTCGAGGATATCAACACCCTCGGGACCGGCACCGACGTCAAGCTGCAGCACACCACATCGGTCGATCGCTCGGAATCGGACATCCAGGTGATGAACCCCCACACCTTCGGCACCTGGTTCATGACGGACCTCGCCTACGGCACCCTGAGCGACGGCAAGACGCGGGTATTCATCCTCAACCGGCCCTTCTATTCGCTCGAGACACAACACGCCGGCGGCATCTCCATCAACGATACCACCGAGGATGATTCGCTCTACGATCTCGGGCAGGAGGTCGACAAGTTCGCCGACCACACGCGCTTCTACCAGATGTACTACGGCTTCTCGAACGGGCTCGATAACGGCTGGACCCGCCGCTACAGCGCCGGGCTCACCTACGATGAGCACATCTTTGCCGACTCGAGCCTCTGGACCAGCCCCACCGTCCTACCGCAGGACCGCAGGTATGTCTACCCGTGGCTGCGCTTCGACCTCGTTCAGGATCAGTGGGCGCAGCTGCGCAACCACAATCAGATCGGCCGCACCGAAGACTTTGACATGGGCGCCTACGCGACGGTGCAGCTGGGTTGGGCGGACACCGCGTTCGGCTCCAACCGCGATGCGATTCCCTTTCAGCTCGCCGCGGGGGACGGCTACGCCGTCGGGGAGCGTCAGACGGTGCTCGTGTCCAGCGTCTACACCGGCAGGCTGGAGGGCGGCGACCTCGACAACGCCGTGCTGAACAGTGCGGTCCGCTACTACAACGAGCAGTCGGGCTATTGGCCGTTTCGCGAGGGGAACTGGCTTTTCTTCTCGACGCTCGCCGCCACGGTCGGCAAACGGCTCGACCTCGAGGATCAGATCCTGCTCGGGGGCGACAACGGACTGCGGGGGTATCCGCTGCGCTACCAGGATGGCACTTCGCGGGCGCTACTGTCCTTCGAGGAGCGCTACTTCAGCGACTGGTATCCGTTTCGCCTCTTCCGGGTCGGGGCCGCCGTGTTCTTTGACATGGGTCGCACCTGGGGCAGCGCACCCATGGGCCAGTCGAGCCTCGGGATGCTGAAGGACGCCGGCTTCGGCCTGCGCTTCGGCAACGCCCGCACCGGGCTCGGCAACGTCATCCACGTGGATCTGGCTTTTCCCTTCGACGCCGGCCCGACCAACATCAAGCGCGTGCAGTTCCTGGTGCAGACGAAGCAGGAGTTCTAATTCATTGGCGGAAATCGCCGAGGCGATTTCCGCGAGACCCCACACGGTTGCCGCTTACTTGCGCTTGGGCCCGAGACCGGGGGGCGCGAGGATGGTGCCGTCCGGCAGGCGAATGCCACTGCCGCCCGGCGGCGGCGACGGACGGACGGGCGCCTTGGGAGGCTCGGCAGCCGGCGGCTTGGCGCCGACGCCCGCTGATGCTCCGCCAATCGCCCTCCCTGGGGGCGGCGGCGCGGGCACTGCATTCGGGCGCTCGGCGCTGCGCTGCTCGCCCGGCCCATCGTCAGGCGCGCGGGGCGGCAGTACCTCCACCGACAGCGTGAAGGTGCGCTTTTCTGCGCCCTGGAGAGCGCCCACATTGACCACCTGACGGTCGACTTCCTCGCCGCGATCGTTGCGGATCGAGATGGTGACGTAGTACTCCCACGCCTCCTCGACCGGCGGATGCCGGATTATGGCCTCGACTTTGAGCGCCGAGGTCGCCGCCACCTGCCGCTTCGCCGCTTCCGAATCGAAGCGCAGGTGGTGCATGCAGCCCGGGCAGATGCTCAGGCTTTCTAGGATGACCGCCTTGCAGTGCGGGCAGGTGCGCGTCTTGCCCGTCGGGGACGGGCGAGAAGCGACGTTCATCAGCTGCCGTATCCCTTCGTCTCAGCCTTGGCCCGAGCCTCGCCTTCCCAGCCGAACTCGACCTGGCCACGCATGCGCGAGCCAGCGGCCACGGTGAGCGAGCCGGCCTTGACGTCGCCGCTGATCACGCCGGTCTCGAGCAGCTCGACGCGCTTCGCATTGTCGATATTGCCGACGAGCTCGCCGCCGACCACGACAACGCTGGCCTTCACCTGGCCCTCGAGATGCGCGCCGGTATCGAGCGTCACGTTACCGTCAACTTGAACGTCACCTTTGAAGCGGCCGGCGATGCGCACATGGCCCGAGCCGACGATCTTGCCCTCGATCGTCAGGTCGGAGGCGATGACGGATTCTTTCATGTCCAAGCGTTGCTCCTTGGCCGCACGGCGGGGCATTTCCGGCGTGAGCGGGGCGACGTTGCTCTTCTCCGGTGGTGCGGCCGGCGCTGGCGTGCTGCCGAAGGCCGGTGAGGCTCCTGCCGAAGGGGTTGCGGTTCCTGGGTTCGAATCTTTCCAAAGCGCCATGAGATGGCCCCCGTCAAAAAGTGAGAGAGGAACGTCGAAAGGTACTCGTCGCCGAGTCCAAGAGCCAGTGTCTCTACATGCCGACAGGCCGCCGCCGAGCCTCAGGCCTGGCTGAGGCCACCCGGGACTCGCCTGACGGCATCGAGCAGCACCTCGAAGTCGGCCCCCTTGGTGATGAAGGCGGCCGCCCCGCGGCGCCTGGCCTCACGGGCGACATCCTCGCTGAAGGCTATCCCGCTGAAGACGATGATGCGCAGCGACGGCAGGGCGGCGGACAGCTCCGCGATCAGAGGCAACCCGCTGCCGCCCTGCAGCATGAGATCCAGAATGAGGACGTCGGCCTCGGTGCGCCGCGCCACGGCGAGCACGTCGGCCGCCTCGGCCACCTGGCCGACGCAGCGCATGTCCGCCTCGGCATTGAGCAACTGGCTCATGATGTCGCTGAGATCCCGGTGGTTCTCCGCGATCAGCACTCGCAAGGGTCGCATCTTATCGTGCAAAGGGTTTCCCTGCCGATGGGGGCCAGCCCAGCCGCGCTGAGCAAATCACATGCCCGGCGCCAACGTACACAATTCGCAAACCTCGCTGTGGGTGGCGGCTCGGCTCACGCCTCGATCAGCCGCAGCAGCTCCGCGGTTTTGTCCCGCACCAGCGCCTCGCTGCCGCGCGCCTCCACGTTCAGCCGCACCAGCGGCTCCGTGTTGGATCCGCGCAGGTTGAAGCGCCACTGCGGGAATTCCAGCGACAGCCCGTCGGTGAAGTCGGCGACGAGCGCGTCGCCCTCGTACTGTTGCCGCGCCCGGGCCAGAATCGACTTCGCGTCGGACTTCAAGTGCCGGTTGATCTCGCCGCTGATCGGGAACAGGCGCATGCGCTCGCCGACGAGCTGCGACAGGGGCCCGCGCTGCCCAATCACCTGCAGCACGATGAGCCATGGGATCATGCCGCTGTCGCAGTAGGAAAAGGTGCGAAAATAATGGTGCGCGCTCATCTCGCCGCCGTAGATGCCGTCGACCTGCCGCATCTTCTGCTTGATGAAGGCGTGCCCGGACTTGCACAGCACGGGCTCGCCTCCATGGCGCCGCACCAGATCGATGGTGTTCCAGGTGAGGCGTGGGTCATGCACGATGCGGCCGCCGCGCTCGCGCGCCAGGAAGACCTCCGCCAGCAGCCCGACGAGGTAGTAGCCTTCGATGAAGTTGCCGTGCTCGTCGAAGAAGAAGCAGCGGTCGTAATCCCCGTCCCAGGCCAGTCCGACATCGGCGCCGGTGCGACGCACGACCTCTGCCGTGGCCGCGCGGTTCTCTTCCAGCATCGGATTGGGAATCCCGTTGGGAAAAGTCCCGTCGGGCGCGTGGTTCACCTTGATGAACTCGAAGGGCAGGTGCGGCTCGAGCTGATCGATGATCAGCCCGGCGCCGCCGTTGCCCGGATTCACGACCACCTTGAGCGGGCGCAGCTTCGAGCGGTCCACATAACCCAACAGATGCTCGAGGTACTTGGCGCGGATGTCGAGCGGCCGATCCGTTCCCGGCTTGGCCGCCTTCGCCGGCAGCCGACCGCTCTCGATCATGGCGCGCATGTCGTTCAGCCCGGTGTCGCTGCTCACCGGCCGAGCCTGCTCGCGCACGAACTTCATACCGTTGTAATCCGGCGGATTGTGACTGGCCGTCACCATGATGCCGCCGTCGAGAGCCTCGGCGAAGGTGGCGAAATACGCCCCCTCCGTGCCGCAGAGGCCGATGTCGAGGACGTCCGCGCCGCAGTCGATGAGTCCCCGCTTCAGGGCGGCCGCCAGCTGCGGGCTCGACAGGCGGATGTCGTGACCGACCGCCACACGCTTGGGCGCCACCAGTGCGGTGAAAGCCCGGCCAATGTCATACGCCAGCGATTCGTTGATCTCGTCCGGGATGCGGCCGCGGATGTCGTATGCCTTGAACGAATTGAGGTTCGTCATGTCGGCTAGGTCGTCGTTCCCTTGCGCCCGTAGTGATCCTCGAGCCGCACGATGTCGTCCTCCCCCAGGTAGGACCCGGACTGCACCTCGATGATGTGCAACGGGATCTTCCCCGGGTTCTCGATCCGATGCTGCACCCCGATCGGGATGTAGGTCGATTGGTTCTCCTCGAGGAGGAAAACCTCGTCCCCGCGCGTGATGCGCGCCGTGCCGGACACGACGATCCAGTGCTCCGCCCGGTGATGGTGGAGTTGCAGGGACAGGACGGCACCCGGCTTGACCTTCAGCCGCTTCACCTGAAAGCGTGGTCCGTTCTCGATGCTGTCGTAGCTGCCCCAGGGGCGGAACACCTCCCGGTGCAGGGAGTGCTCGTACCTGCCGCGCTCCTTCAGCCTGAAGACCAGCTTCTTCACGTCCTGCACACGGCTGCGTGGCGCGACCAGGACGGCGTCCTTGGTCTCCACGACCACGTGGTCTTTGAGCCCCACCACCGAAACCAGCCGGCTCTCGGAGTAGAGGTAGCACCCCTCCGAGTCCTCGCAGATCACGTCTCCGCGGGAGACATTGCCGTGCGCATCCGCCTCACTGGCCTCGTGCAGCGCCGCCCAGGAGCCGACGTCGCTCCAACCGGCCGCCAGCGGCACTACCACCGCGTCGGCGGTTTTTTCCATCACCGCATAGTCGATCGAGTCGCTCGGGCAGGCCTCGAAGAGCCCCTTGTCGACGCGTGTGAAATCGAGGTCCGCCTTCGCGGCCGCGAACGCCTCGGCGCAGGCGCTCGCGATACCCGGCGCGAGGCGCTCCAGCTCCTCGAGGTAGCGCCGCGCGCGGAAGAGGAACATGCCGCTGTTCCAGTAGTAGTCGCCCGAGGCTACGAAGTCCTTTGCCACTGCAGCGCTCGGCTTCTCCACGAAGCGCGCAATCCGATAGACCGCCGCCGCTCGCGAGACCCCGCTGGATGTACCCGTAGCCGGTCTCGGGGGCGGTGGGCACGATGCCGAAAGTCACCAGCTGTCCCTGCTGGGCGGCTGCCAGGGCGGCATGCACCGCCTTGTGGAAGGCCGGAACGTCCCGAATGACGTGATCGGCGGGGAGCACGAGCAGCAGCGGATCGGCCGCCCGCCTTCGGGCTCCGCCGCTTTGAGGGCCGCGTGGGCGGCCAGGGCGATGGCCGGCGCCGTATTGCGCCCCGCGGGCTCGAGCACCATCGCCTGTGGCTCGACGCCCAGCTGGCGCAGCTGCTCTGCGACCAGGAAGCGGTGCGCCTCGTTGCACACCACTACAGGCGCGCGCCGCCGCCAGGCCCTCGAGCCGCAGCGCGGTCTGCTGGATCATGGTGCGCTCGCCCGTGAGCGCGAGAAGCTGCTTCGGGTAGAGCTCGCGCGAGAGGGGCCAAAGGCGCGTGCCGGCGCCGCCGGAAAGAATGACTGGGGTGAGCATGGGAGCTACCGGTTCAGGTTCGCCGCTCGACCGGCCGCGCCGCGCCCGATCGCATGGTAGGTCAGGCCGAAGCGGCCGACCATCGCCGGATCGTAGAGGTTGCGGCCGTCGAAGATGAGCGGGCGCCTTTAGTAATTGTTTCAGGCGCTCGAAGTCCGGACTGCGGAATTCCTGCCATTCCGTCACGATCGCGAGGGCGTCCGCGCCCTCCACCGCCTCATACGCATTCCGTGCCAGCTCGAAGCTCTGATGGCCCGCATAGATGCGCCTCGCCTCTGCTGCGGCCACGGGATCGTAGGCGCGCACCCGGGCGCCCGGCCTGCAACAGACGATCGATGATCGTCCGCGCGGGCGCCTCTCGCATGTCGTCGGTATTGGGCTTGAAGGCCAGGCCCCATAGGGCGATGGTGCAGTCCTGCAGCCGCTCGCCGAAATGCCGCCGCATCTTCTCGACCAGGACCTCCTTCTGCCGAGCGTTCACCGACTCCACCGCGGCGAGAATCTGCGGCTCGTGATCGACCTCGCGCGCCGAGCGGATCAGCGCCCGGACATCCTTGGGGAAGCAGGAGCCGCCGTAACCGGTCCCGGGATAGATGAAGCTGTAGCCGATGCGGGGATCGGAGCCGATGCCGACGCGGACTTTCTCGATGTCCGCCCCCACCCGCTCCGCCAGGTTCGCCAGCTCGTTCATGAAGCTGATTTTGGTGGCGAGCATGGCGTTCGCCGCGTACTTCGTGAGCTCCGCGGAGCGGATGTCCATCACGATCAGCCGGTCGTGGTTGCGTGTGAACGGCTCGTAGAGCGCGCGCATCAATTCTGTCGTGCGCGGATTGTCCGTGCCCACCGACCACCCGGTCCGGCTTCATGAAGTCCTGTACCGCCGCGCCTTCCTTCAGGAATTCGGGATTGGAGACGACGTCGAATTCGACTGCTAGCGCCTCGCGCCTCGCAGCGTCTCCTTGATTGCCCGCCGGACCTTGTCCGCAGTGCCGACCGGCACCGTGGACTTGGTGACGACGACGCAGTAGCGGCTGATGTGGCCGGCGATGGTTCGTGCGGCAGCGAGTACGTAGCGCAGGTCCGCCGAGCCATCCTCGTCCGGAGGCGTGCCGACCGCAATGAGCTGGAAAAGCCCGTGCTCGACCCCGCGGGCGGCATCGGTGGTGAACTCCATCCGTCCGGCCTCCGCGTTGCGGCGGATCAGCGCCTCGAGGCCGGGCTCATGGATGGGAATCTCGCCGCGCTTCAGCCGCTCGATTTTCCCTGCATCGATATCTACGCAGACGACATGGTTGCCGGCATCGGCCAGGCAGGCTCCCGTCACCAAACCGACGTATCCGGAGCCAAAGATTGTCACGCGCATCTTTAGGAGTACACGCTCAGGTGATTCGCCTCACCTAGGATAGCAGTCGCGACTCGCGACCGCGCGCCTACCCCGCCGGGCTGTGTCCGGGAATCGATTTGGCCGCAATGGCGGGGATCGACTTCCGTCTGACGCCGTTTGGCGGCGAAGTCCGCGATTTTCGGCTCGGAGAGCTGTGGGCTGGACTTCCTTGCGCACCCATACATGGTCGCGAATCTCGAGGAGCTTGCTGGTATTCGGCGACGGAGTCGGCGAGCAACGACAGCACGCGTTGACAATCGAAGCTGGCCAAAGCGACGAGCAACTCATTCAGAGTCTGCTGCATTCTTGGCCAGGGGAGACAATGCTCCATGGCTCTCATGATCATTGGATGATCCGTTCCCATGACATTCGTGCCGATGAGCAGCTCCTCATAGAGCTTCTCAGCTGCCCGCAGGCCGGTGTACTGAATCTCGATGTCACCATCGGGATCGTCTTCATCTCGAACCGTCGAGCCCATGAGGTTGATCATCCTTCGAGCCAAGTCATCGATCCTGACCGGCCGTCCCATGTCGAGGACGAAGACATCGCCGCCCTTCGCCATGGCGCCGGCCTGGATCACCAGCTGCGCGGCCTCAGGAATCGTCATGAAATAGCGAATGACGTCGGGATGGGTAACGGTAACCGGTCCGCCGCGGCGAATCTGCTCCTGGAACAACGGTACGACGGAGCCGGACGATGCCAGCACGTTACCGAATCGGACCATGCAGAAGCGAGTTGTCCGAGTCGTTGGCGCCCGGTCCTGCAGCGCCTGAAGTACCAGCTCCGCGAGGCGCTTCGTTGCCCCGAGCACATTGGCCGGATTCACGGCTTTGTCGGTCGAGATCAGAACGAAAGTCTCGACTCCGGTCTCGATGGCTGCCTCGGCCGAGTACCAGGTGCTGATGACGTTGTTGTGAACACTCTCGACGACGTTATGCTCCACTATCGGAACATGTTTGTAAGCCGCGGCATGGTAGACCGTCTGCACACCGAATGATGCCAGGACCTCCCTGACGCGATGCCTGTGATGAGCGTTGCCCAGCAATGGCACGAGCTCCACCGAGACATGGTCCTGCTCCATCGTCTGTCGCAGCTCACGCTCGATGTTATAGAGCGCCAGCTCGGACATCTCGAACAGGACGAGCCGGCTGGGCGCCAATTGCACGATCTGACGGCAGAGCTCGGAGCCGATGGAGCCACCGGCTCCCGTCACCAGAACACATTTGCCGCGTACCGTCGAGGCGAACAGCCGCGGGTCCGGCGGCACCGGGTCACGACCCAGGAGATCTGCAACATCAACCTCCCGCAATTCGTCGATGCTCGCCCGTCCCGCAATCAGATCCGAAAGATTTGGAAGCGATTGAACGTGGATCCCGAGCCTTTCCAGCTTGGTCAGGATCTCGCGACGGCGACGCAAGGACGCTGATGGCATCGCCAGCAGGATGCGCTCGATACGCAGCTCCTTCACCAGTTCGCGCAGTTCCTGGGGCGGGTAGACCCTGATGCCGCTGATGCTGCTCCCCTGCAGGGACTTCTTGTCATCGATGAACGCCACGGGCTCGAAATCCGGTCCTCCCGCCAGGACAGACGAAAGCCGGGCACCCGCGTCGCCCGCGCCGTAGATCGCAACACGCGCCGCCGGCTTCCCGTTACGGACCCTGGAGATGGCCAACCGGACGAGGAACCGACTACCGCTCGCGTAGAGCAATGCGAGCGCCCAATAGATGGCCAATCCGGAAATGGGAATCTGACCGCTGGAGCCAAGGCGGTCGAAGCAGCCGACCCCAACCACCGACAGGGTCACGCCGGCCAACAGCATGACCATTGCCTTGGGTCCCATGAATCGTACGACGGCCCGATACAGCCCCAAAGCTGAAAACGCGCACAGGGCCACGACGTCCGCCGTGAGAAAGTGTCCCCGTCCGACCTCTAGCGCAGGCCAGAACTGCCCGGTCTTAAGCGCCAATGCTCCCCAAAGCGCCAGTGGCATTGCCACCGCGTCTGCCGCGACCATGATGAGCCGCTTTCTTCTACGGGGAAGCGCAAGAATCCAGTCGGCAACTCGGGCAGCAGCCAAGTGCCGACGGGCTTCAGGCTCGTCAGCCATGCCATGTCCAATCAGCCCGCATTGGTCTTTATCCTTCTTTAGGCCTAACGCCTTAGCCTTGGGGTAAGCAGGCATGGGCATTCTATGACAAATCCCACGCCTCAGCGACTCTACCTCACGCGGCCCCCTCGGCACTGACTTCATAACGCTCAGATCCGTTAACGGCTGGAGCAATTACAAGTTGACAGCCAGCAACCCTCAGTCCCGAGCTTGTGGCAGCTTTGTGACATACCTCGTTATGCGACTAAACTCATGTCGCATAAAAACGACATCTACAACCCTTACCGTATGTACATCAGCCTCCTGGTCACGGTTCAGAGCAGTTCCGTCTCAACGGCCTGTCAGGCCCGGATGGATCGCGCGCTTCTTTGCGACCGGACCCCACCGCCAGCGCCAAGCAGACGACGAAGCCGAGCGCGGGGACGAGGATCCGCACTGCCCAGTCCCCATGCAGCTCCGCGAGAACGGCCCAGGGAAGGAGCCACAGGGTATTGAGGAGGATTACCGCAACCGTCGCATGCCGGTGGCTCCATCGCCGTGCGAGCCACTGATACCCGTGACTGCGGTGAGCTTGCAAAGCCCGCTCCCTCCTCGCGACTCGACGCAACAGCGTCACGGTGGCATCGACGAAAAAGGCCCCGCCGAGTATCAGCCAAACCCACGCGGCAGCTGGATCTCCCTTGGCAGCCGTGAGCGCGAGGACGGCGATGACATAGCCCAGATAGCCGCTGCCCACGTCCCCCAGAAAAATCCGTGCAGGCGCCCAATTCCACAACAGGAATCCGATGCACGACGCCCCGAAGATCAAGGCGGCTGAGTCGGCTCCGCTTCCGGTGTCCAGCGCGATCCCCAAAGCTGCGGCACCCCACGAGACAAATATCGCCTCGGATGCGGCCAGCCCGTCTATCCCGTCCATGAAGTTGAACAGGTTGAGCGTCCACACTATGACCAGCACCCCCAAAGCATCGCCTACATAGCGGAGATGCACGACGGCTGCACCGATCCGCAACGGCGGAAAACCACCCAGCCAGGCCAGCGCCCAGACCGCGGCGCCGGTATGCACCAGCAACCGGATCGTGGCCGGAACGGCGGCGCGGTCGTCGATCAGTCCAATCACGGCAACCATGCCTCCGCCTCCGATCAAGCTCGCCGCCGTCGTCGCAGGGATGAGGCCCAGGTAGGTCAATACCGCAAACCCCCCGCAACTCGACAGCACGATCGCGGCACCACCGCCGCGCGGGGTCGCCTGCGTATGGGAGCTTCTCGCGTTGGGTATGTCGAGCAGGCCGCCTCGCAGCGCGATTCTGCGGATCAACCCGGTGAGCAGACCCGATGCCGCCGCCGCGGAAGCCATGAGGATCGCAACCTTAGGCTGCACTATTGCGGCCTTCCTTGAGATACCATTCCACCGTCCGACGTAGCGCCTCATTCGTGGCTACAGGCGGGCTCCAATTCAGCTCGCGCCGAGTCCCTGAGATGTCCACGGTGAGCGAAGAGCACAGGCGCTGAACCTCGGCACCCCGTCCGACCAGTGCACCGCAAGCCCGCAATACTACGGGAGGCACGGGGAGGATGCGCACGTGCCGCCCCATCGCCCTGGCGATTCTCCGGACCAACTCGATGGTCGAAAGGTCCTCGCCATCGGATACCATCCAAGTCCGGCCCGCGGCTGCAGGGCAAGCGAGCGCATGCGTCAGCAGCTCGCAAAGATTCCAGACGCTCACGAAGCTCCGCTGATTGTCGACTGCACCCAGCGGGAGCGGCCAGGGGCTTTCCGCCCATCGCATCAGTCGCAAAAAATTCGCGCGCACTCCCGGACCATAAACAAGCGGGGCGCGGATGATCACGGACTGCATTCCCGACTTCTGCGCCGTTTCCAGGATACGGCACTCCGCCAGCCACTTCGATCTACCGTAGGCGTCCGCCGGTTGTGGAGCGTCCTCCGGAGCGAAGGGACGACCCACACTGACTTCGCCGTTGACCTTCACGGAGCTCAAATAGATGAGCCGGCGCACACCGGCAGCCGCAGCAGCCACCGCGAGAGACCGGGTGCCGTGCTCGTTCGTCTCGAAGTACAAATGCGAATTGGCCTCTGTCTCTCCAAGAACGTGCACTCGGGCGGCAAGATGGATCACGCAATCCACGCCTGCGAGCGCCGCCGTCCAATCGGTGTCTCCGCGGATCTCGCCAACCATGACATATCGAATGCGGTCGCCCGGATCCGCGACCGTGCGGCGCACGGCCCCCCACACCTCATGACCCACCGCGGCTAGCTGGGCACACAAGGTACGGCCGACAAAGCCGGTCGGTCCGGTGACCAGAACCCGCATCATCCTCCCCCGACCTGCCCGGATGGCGTGTGACACCACCTGTTTCGTCCCGTCAGCGCGACGCGGCCCATCACTGACGTCAGCTCAACATGTCTGTGTAGAGGTCGAGGGTGGCTTTCACTACGTCGCTGACGTCGAACTCGGACTCAGCCCTGTTTCGACCAGCCTTGCCCATCGATCTTCGCAGGTTCGCATCGTCCACGAGAGTCCGGATGGCCCCTGCAAGCGCACTTGAATTGCGTGGCTGGACGAGCAAGCCGTTTTCGCCGTTCCGCACCGCCTCACGGCAACCCGGCACGTCCGTCGTCACGATCGCCCGGCCTGCGGCACAGGCCTCGAGAAGACTCTTCGGCAAGCCTTCGCGATAAGACGGCAGGCACACTATATGTGATCTGCGGAAGAGACCCGGCATATCGCTCACATGCCCCAGCCATTTGACGCCCGTTTCCCGCTCGAGACATGCAATCTCGCGCTCGCCCAAGCCCGCCGGATTCGCCGTGTCCGCCCGCCCGGCCATGACAAACTCCGCATTGCAACCGGCGGCGCGGAGCATACGGGCGGCATCCGCAAATTCAAGCACCCCTTTGTCCCGGAGCATCCGCGCCGGCAGAACGACGACCGGATTCCCGTTAGGCTCCGGTGTACACGGGAACGCGTTCAGATCGACGCCGGAGCCTTTTATGAGCACGGCTTGGCTCGTCTCGATGATCCTCGCATCGACGAAGGTCCGAATGTCGTCGTCGTTCTGAAAGATCACCTTCACTTCGGGTCGAAGCAATGCTGCCCTGTAAGCCATTTTGACGACTCCGGACAGCAGTCTTCTCGACTCACCGCCCGCAAAGGCATAGCCCAGACCGGAAACCGCATTCACCACCCGGGAAATCCCGCGCCTGCGCGCCGCCACGGTACCGTAGACCACAGGCTTTACCGTGATGTTGTGAATAAGGTCAGGATTGACGGCATCGATGATCCGCGACAACTCCATGAAGTAGCGGAGGTCTCTGACAAAGTTCAGGCCGCCTCTGCGCAATCTCACTCTGTGAAACCGCAGACCTTCCCGTTCCAGTAGCTTGGCCTCTTCCGGCGAGTCGAGGTCGGCGGAGACGTGCACCTCGTAACCCGCGTCTCGGGCTGCCCGTGCGATCTGGAGGCGATGCGAAATGAAAAACCACGCCACGTTGGCGTTGAATAACAGCTTCATCTCAGGAACGCGCACCCCGAGCTCATTGCAGCTTCGCCGCCGCCCCGTGCGCGAGAACACAACTCCGATACACCTCAATGAACATGTCGACGACCCGGTCGGTGGAGAATTCCCTGATCACCCTTTCGCGTGCTCTCGCCCCGAGCGCGATTCGCGCTTCCGCCGGCAGCGAAGCCATCTCCAACAGGGCGCCGGCCAACGCGAGCGGGTCGCGAGGGGCAACCACTTTCCCCGTGTCTCCAACCAAAGCGGCGCAGTCACCAACGTCAGTAACAACCGATGGCACTCCGCACGACATAGCTTCCCCAATTGCGTTCGGAAAGCTCTCACTGACAGAGGAGCACACCGCCAGATCCAGCGCCGCAAGTATCGCGGGGATGTCGGGTCGCTCCCCCAGCGCGAACACCCTGCCGACGAGGCCGTAGCGCCTGACCCAGCCCGCGAGCTGCTCATTGGCGGGGTCACACCCTCGACCAGCGAGGAGAAAGGAACACTTCGAGTCCCTTGCCGCGACGACGCCTGCGGCTTCGAGAAAGGTACGATGATCCTTCATGCGGTCAAACCGGGCAACGAGCCCCACCAGAAGGGCATTCTCGCAACCCAGTTCCCGTCTGATGCGCGCGCGCTCGGCCGGGTTCGGGCGGAATAGTGTCGGATCGAAGCAATTCGGAATCACCGTTGCCCGTTCCGTCGCATAGCCGATAGCGCGATGCTGTTCCTCCGAGCGCCTCGAATTGAAAACGATCGCATCCGCCGACCCGGAAAGTCGCGCATCAAGTCGTCGCACCATGCGAAGCGAGAGTTTCTGTTCCCGCGCCGCATGCAAGGCTCCGCGCACCGACGACACGAGCGCCGGGCGGCCCCGATAGCCACTCAGGCCTACGAGAAGGTGTCCTACCACGTTGGCGTGGTACATCCAGGTGTGGACCACCTCCGGCCGCATCCGGCGGTACACGCCGAGCAGCTTTGCCGCCTGCTGAGGCAGCAAGATGCCTCCCCGGCCTCCCAACGCAACCACAGGAATCCCGCTCGCCCTCAGCTCGTCGCCTATCCGGGACAGCGACGTCAACGAAACTACCGTTGCGTCATAGCCGCGAGGCGCGAGCCCCAGGACGAGCTTTTGCAACATTACTTCCGCGCCGCCCGTCGCCAGGGAAGTGATGACATGTAGAACTCTCATCCGCGCGTCGGAGCCGGCCATCCGCCACCTGCCACATGGACCGCCAGCCGATCAAATGCCTCCGCCCCTCTCCAGTGTTCACCCACAATGTCGATCGGCATGGTACCAAATCGTCCCGCCACGCTCGGAAGGCTCGACTCCCTGTCTTCCCCGAGCTGGCTTGTACTAAACCGGGACGGGTGATGTCAACGGGTTTCGCGATCGGCCGTTGCAGGGCGGCTATAATCCGGATGAGACGTCTCCCATTCCGTGCACTAGGCCGTGGCGGGCCTACCGAGAGGAAGCGAAAACATGTTCAAGATTGCCAGAGCCCCAGGCGTCGGACTGCGGGTTCTGATCATCGGCGCGGCCCTCGCGTTGGCGCACAATCCCATCAACGCCGCTGAAGACTGGAGCACCTTCGCCACTCGCCTCAGTCGGGAGACGGCTCGCCCCAAGTTCAAGACGGCGCAGTACATCGATGCCGCGCGAATGGGGCTCGTCGGCGACGGGAAGACGGATAACACCGCGGTTCTGCAGAAGTTGCTCGGTGACGGCAATCGCACGATACATATTCCCGCGGGCGATTACGTTACCGGGAAGCTCAACATTCAAAAGAATACGGTGTTACTGCTCGACCCCGGAGCGATCCTTCGGGACTCCGGCAAGCTGGGACCGTATGACCGCTTCATCAACATCCTGTCGGACGACGTGTATATAAAGGGCCACGGCGCCAAGGTGCTATCCAACCGGAATAGCTACCAGGGGGGCGAGCAACGCCACGGTATTTTCATATTCGGCGCCTCGAACGTCGTGATAGACGGCCTCGACTCCAGCGGCAACAGCGGCGATGGGTTCTATATCGGGGGGCCCAGAGGCAAGCCCCCTCAGCACATCGTGCTCGAGGACTGCAGCGCAAGCTATAACCGCAGACAGGGCCTCAGTATCACCTCGGGCAGGGATATCGACGTCGTCAACTGTGTGTTCTCATACACTCGGGGGACTGCGCCGCAATTCGGCGTCGACGTGGAGCCGAGTGATCCTGCCAACGTGCTGGACGGTATCAGAATGATCGGAGTGAGGACGGAACACAATTATGGTGGTGGCATCTCGGTCTACCTCGGCTCCAAGTACGACTCCCCAGGAGGGGCTCACATCGCGATCATTGATCACAAGAGCATCGGCGAGGGGCGTCCATACGCGATGGTCGGCCCCCGCGGAGCGGGCAGGTCGATCACCTATAAGGCCGCAACACGGTGACCCACCGTCGCTACCGCGCATTCCTATCGAATACGTACTCACAGCAGCCGTGGCCGCCGGCGCAGGTCTTTAGCTGCCGTAACGTGAAGCCGCGATCGCGGATGAACGCGAAGATTTCCTCCGGCTTCGCGTATTCGAATGGATAGCCGCCGATCCAATCGACGATGTCCGTCCAGATCCGCATGCCGCGATCCGTATCGCCGAGCCAAGCCTTGGGCGGACGGCCGCTGAAGATATTGCGCACCAAAGTGGGGCCACGCAGGCGGACGGCACACGCCCCCAGAATGAGGGCGCGGAGCGGTCCCGGGGCCGAATTATAGATGCGCTTGATGCGTTTCCAGGTCTGGCTCCAGCGCCCCTGATCGTTGTAGATCGCGAGGCACAGCCTGCCTCCGGGCGCAACCAGGGACGTTGCATTGGCCACTGCCTCCCACATATTACCGGTGTGGTGCAGGACACCCCACGAATACACCACGTCGAACTGACCGAGGGAGGCCAGGTATGTCCGATCCAGGATGGATCCTCGTTCCACGACCCACGCGGGATCCGATGCGTAATACCGTCGGTGCAATTCGACCGCGCAGGCCACCGACTTGGGATCGTAATCGAACGATCGCACCGTCGCACCGAGCCGCCGTGCGACCAACGAGAACAAACCACTGCCGCAGCCTATGTCGAGAAACGTCGACCCTTGGAGCGTTTTGCGCTCCAGCATGCTCGACAGAGATTTTTCCGCGATCTCAATCTGGTCATCAGTGAGCGTACTCAGGAACCGCGACCAATTAGCGCCAAACTCAAACCGCCGGCCGGATTCGACCTCACGGTCGAATGCCTGCACTCCTTCAGTCAT
>CAWACM010000003.1:0-60873 GCA_963780455.1 uncultured Pseudomonadota bacterium | reverse complement strand
TCGGTTGCGCCGCCTCATTTCAACCGGCCGACGAGGGATGGGGACCGAGGCCGGTGCCGGTGGTGGAGGGGCATCCGGAGCTGGCCTCCCACGTCGCGCCAGCGTGATCCAGCAGGATTTCGACCTCACGATCATCAACAGGATGGATGTCGATCACGGCCTCACCGTGCCGATGTCGCTGATGTTCGGCCAGCCCGAGCGCTGGCCGGTGCGGGTCATTCCCGCTGGCGGTGAACGTGGTGCTCTTCCCGCCGCCGTCCGGACGGCGCTGCTTCGAGCTCGGCAAGGCCATCCGCCGGGCCGTCGAGACATTCGATGCTGATCTCAATGTTCAGGTCTGGGGCACCGGCGGCATGAGCCACCAGCTCCAGGGGCCGCGCGCCGGACTCATCAATAAGGAGTGGGACAACCGCTGGCTCGATCGGCTGATCGACGATCCAGAAGAGGCCGCGCGCATCCCGCACATCGAGTACCTGCGCGAAGCGGGTTCAGAGGGGGTGGAGCTCGTGATGTGGCTCATCATGCGCGGTGCGCTCCATCCCAAGTGCGCACGTGCACCGCTTCTATCACGTACCGGCTTCGAACACGGCCGTTGGACACGTCATTCTGGAGAATGCGACTATGAAGATCATCCTCGCCGGCGCCGGCGCTTTCGGGCAGAAGCACCTGGACGCCATCAAGGCGATCGGCGGCATCGAGGTCGACTCGCTCGTCGGACGCGAAATCGCGCCCACGCGCGAGGTCGCGAAGAAATACGGCATCGGCCACGCCACGACTTCGCTCGACCGAAGCGCTCGCCCGGCCTGGAGTAACGGCGGCCATTCTGGCGACGCCGACGCAACTGCACGCTGCGCAGGCCATGGAGTGTCTTCAAGCCGGCAAGCACGTGCAGGTCGAGATCCCTCTGGCGGACAGTTGGGCAGGGCCGAAGCGGTCGCACGCACTGCAGCGCGAACCGGCCTGGTCTGCATGGTCGGCCATACCCGGCGCTTCAATCCCTCGCATCAGTGGCTCCGCCGGCGGATCACCGCGGGCGAGCTCAACATCCAGCAGATGGATGTGCAGACTTATTTCTTCCGCCGCACGAACATGAATGCGCTGGGGCAGCCTCGCTCCTGGACGGACCACCTGCTTTGGCATCATGCGGCGCATACGGTGGATCTGTTCGCTTATCAGACCGGATCTCCGATCACGGTCGCGCACGCCGTGCAGGGCCCCATCCATCCGCAGCTCGGCATCGCGATGGACATGTCGATCCAGCTGAAAGCGGCAACGGGCGCCATCTGCACGCTGTCGCTGTCATTCAACAACGACGGACCGCTGGGTACGTTCTTCCGCTATATCTGCGACCACGGCACTTATATCGCGCGGTATGACGATCTCGTCGACGGCAAGGAGCAGAAGATCGATGTCTCCAGAGTCGACGTGTCGATGAACGGCATCGAGCTGCAGGACCGCGAGTTCTTTGCGGCGATCCGCGAGGGGCGCGAGCCCAATGCCGGCGTTCACCAGGTGCTGCCCTGCTACCGTGTGCTGGCGGACCTCGAGCGGCAACTCGATTCACAAGGCTGAGACCAACGTGGCACGAGATGCAGCAAAAGCGACTGCGGCCGCGATGACCCCGACACCTGCCAGCCTGGCGGCGCGGCTGCCGGGAGATGACCCGGCTTACGAATGGCGAATCGTCACGCTGCTCACGTTCGGGTTCGGGCTGGTGGGCCTCGACCGGTGGGTGATCTCCGCGCTCTTTCCGGCCATGGCGCGGGATCTGAACCTCAACTACCAGGAGCTCGGTGTCCTCGTGGGCTCGCTCGGCATCGCCTGGGGCGTGTTCTCCATCATCGGAGGCGGACTGGGCGATCGCTTCGGCCGGCGGCGGGTACTGGTGCCGGCGATCGTCGGCTTCTCGCTGCTGTCCGGGGTCAGCGGCCTCGCGGCCGGGCTCACGAGCCTCCTCGCCATCCGCATCATCATGGGGATCAACGAAGGCGCGTTCTGTCCGGTGAGCTTTGCGGCTGTCAGCGAAGCATCGCGGCCGACGCGCCGCGGGATGAATCTCGGCATCACCCAGAGCGCATTCCCCCTCTTCGGTCTCGCGCTCGGCCCCATCATCGCGACCCAACTGCTGCAGGTCACGAGCTGGCGCTGGGCCTTCGTGCTGGTCGGCGTGCCGGGGCTGATCGTGGCGGCGCTGCTGACGCGCATCATCCGCGAGCCGCCGAGCGTCGGCGCGCACGGCCACGAGCATCGCGCTCCGGCAGGGGAACTGTTCAAACATCGCAACGTGCCCCTCGGAATGCTGGCGCTGCTGTGCGCGATGAGCGGGATTTTCAGCCTGGGCGCGATGGTGCCGAGCTATCTCGTCGACTACGTGAAGCTCACCACCGCCGAGATGGGATTCGTCACCTCTGCGATCGGGTTCGGCGGATTCCTCGGACAGCTGGCACTTCCGGCCCTGTCCGACGTGGTCGGCCGCAAGCCCGTTGCGCTGGGCGGCTTCGTCTTCGCAACCGCGCTGGTCTACGCGTTCGCACAGGTCAGGACCGTGCCCGCGCTCTTCGCCTTGCTGTTCGTGGCGTGCTTCTTCTGCTTCGGCCTCCTCGGCCTGCTTACCGGGGCAATTGCGGCGGAGGCCGCCCCGCGAGGGCTCGTCTCGTCCACGACCGGCATCATCGTCGCCTCCGGTGAGATATTCGGCGGCGGCATTGCACCCGTCATCGCCGGCGTTGTGGCGCAGCATTTCGGCATCCAGCGCACCCTGACCATGGCGCTCATCGGCCTCGCCCTCGGCATCATTGTCTGTCTGTTCCTGCGGGAGACCGCGCCGCGCCTATTGGCCCGGCGGCCTGAGCCGTCGCCGCAGTGATGACCAACGCGATCCACTCGTTGCTTGCGCCTACCGGCGAGTTGCGCGCGACGATCAATGTCGGCAACCCGATTCTCGCGAGCCGCGATGCCGCCGGTGGTGGCGTCCGCGGAGTCTCGGTCGACATCGCGAACGAGCTTGCCGGACGTCTCGGCGTGGCCGCGAAACTCATTGTGGTGGACGCGGCGGCCAAAGCCGTCGAAGCCGTGGCCGGCGACCAGGCTGACATCGGTTTCTTCGCGGTCGATCCGGTGCGCGGCGCGAATATCGCGTTCACCAATCCGTACCTGCTCATCGAGGGCTGCTTCCTGGTCCGCCAGAACGCTCCGATCGCCGATCAGGGTCAGGTGGATACGTCGGGAACGCGCGTGGCGGTCGGGGCTGGAAGCGCATATGACCTCTATCTCACCCGCGAGCTCAAGCGCGCCAGCATCGTCCGGGTTCCCACCTCGCCAGCCGTCACGGCTGCCTTCCTTCAGGGCGGCCTCGAGGTCGCGGCAGGCATCAGACAGCAGCTTCAGGCGGATGCGCTCCGGCATGGCGGCCTGCGCTTGCTCGAGAAGCCCTTCATGGTCATACAGCAGGCCATGGGCATTGCGCGCGGACGCGGCGAGACGGCGGCCGCTTACTTGCGCGGCTTCGTGGATCAGCTCCGATCGTCCGGCTATGTTCGCGAGTCGCTGGCCAGGCACGGCATCGAGGGCGCCACGGTGGCCTGATCACGCGCCGCGTGCGATCGCGACCGGGCGAACCTTCTTCGCCAACACCTCGCCGAAGGCGCGCGACGACGTAATCAGCGCAAAATGCCCGGCGCCCGGTATGACGACCAGCCTCTTGTAAGGCGCTTGCACGATGTCGAAGTAATGCACGGCCTGCGGCGTGGCGGCCATCACATCACCTTGTCCTTGAATCAGAAAGTAGGCCGTACCGAGCGTACCGGCGGTCCTGGGAAGGTCCGCCTGGATCACATAGGGCCACAGTCGCGGGCGGCTGAACTTCGCACCCGCCGCCACATCGGGGCCTTCCTTGGGATAGGCGGCCGCGAGCGCGGGGGCACCTGATCGCTGCTCTTTGAGATACCCGAGATCCGATGGCGCGAGGATGGTCGGCAGGTAATTCCTGTATACGGCGTACTGCTGCTGGTTCGCGGGGTCCGGACTCCCCTGCGCCTGCAGCGCCTTCAGTTCCGCGGCAGCGTGCTTGCGGCGCGCCTGCGCCAGAATCAACCGATATTGGATGAGGCCGTCGGCATGGAAGTCGGCCATCTGACCGGTACCCACGTAGGCCGCGAAAAGCTCCGGCGCCTGCTGCACCATGTGCACGGCGACGAGACTTCCCCAGGAGTGGCCGAGCAGCACGATTTTCTTCTTGCCGAGCGTGCGGCAGAGATATTGCGACAGCTCCACGCCATCGCCGGCGATCCGTTGCAGAGTGACATCCGGCGTGCTCGTGCCGTACTTTCCGAACGTATGACCCGCTCCGCGCTGATCCCACAACACCACCGTGAAGTACTTCTCCCAGGGCTTGAAGCGCGCGGCGTCGGGCCACTGCGGTATGCCGGGACCTCCGTGTACCATCAGCAGTACGGGGTTCGCGGGATCATCACCGGCGATGCTGATCCACTGCTCGATGCCGCCGATCCTGACGAAGCGCTGTTGGCACAGCGCTTCCCCGGCACACGGCGCCTCCATGCCGGCGGCGCGCGCCTGCGGCAAACCAACACCGGCGACGAGAAGACAAACGGCCGAAGCCAGCGCAAGCAGGCGCGTCATGACGGAATTCCTTGCGAACGGAGAACTGCGCAGGAAAATATCGGTCGCATGGCGATAAAGCAAGCCCGGGCGCCTCACGAAATTCTTATACCCGCGACGGTTTTGCAATTGGCCCCGCGGCGCAATGCGGCAGATAATCAAGCGGGACGCGCCATCGTATCGAGTCAGGAGATTGCGTGAAGAAACTTGCGCCGGTCGATGTGGTCATCGTGGGCGGTGGTTGGGGTGGGATGGTGATGGCGCAGCAGATCGCCAGCCGCACGCCGTTGTCGGTGCTGGTGCTGGAGCGAGGCGGCCCGTTCCGCGGACCAGGGGCGTATGCCCGGGAGATGGACGAGGTCGACACCTACATCCGCAAGCGACACGCGGAAAATCTGGCCCACGAAACCTACACGACCCGCGCCACCCGTGAGGACCGCGCCAACCCGCTGCGACAGTACGGCGAGCTGCCGTGGATGGGCACTGGCATGGGCGGCTCCGGCGATCACTGGGGCGCCACCTCGCCGCGGCTGATGCCCGAGGCGTTGCGCCTCGCAAGTCATTTGCGGGAGAGGTACGGGGCCTCGAGGCTGCCTCCGGATATCGCCATCCAGGATCTCGGAATCACCTGGGAGGAGATCGAGCCCTACTACACCCGTGCCGAGGAAATGATGGGGACGAGCGGCAAGGCGGGTAACCTCAACGGCAGGAAGATCGAGGGCGGCAACATCTTCGAGGGGCCCCGCTCGCGCGAATTTCCCAACCCGCCGCACGCCATGCCGTACGGCCCGCTTTTGTTCGCCAAAGCGGCGAAACAGCTGGGCTACCACCCCTTCCCCATGCCGTCCTCGACATTGAGCCAGAACTACGTGAACCCGGACGGCATCGGTCGCGTCGGCTGCCAGTACTGCGGCCACTGCTCGGGGTTTGGTTGCATGGTGGGCGCCAAGGCCAGCCCAAACTTCACTCTGCTGCCCTTGGCCGAGACGAGCAAGAACTTCATCGCGCGTACCCACTGTCAGGTGCGGCGGATCGTGCATCGGAACGGCCACGCCCAGGGCGTCACGTACGTCGACGATTTCGGCCGGGAATTCATGCAGCCCGCCGCGACGGTCGTCCTGGCGGCCTGGGTCTTCAATAACGCCCGGCTGCTGATGCTGTCGGGAATCGGCGAACAGTATGATCCCGTGACTCGCGAAGGCACGCTGGGCCGGAATCCCACTTACTCCGTGCACGTCGGTTTGGATTACTTTCTCGACAAGCCGCAGAACGATTTCATGGGCAGCGGCGGCCTCGCGATGGGGATAGGTGATTTCGGCGGCGATCTCGGCGACGAGGGTGCGGCGCGCGGCGCCTTCCAGGGCGGCATCATCTTCGCGTATCAACAGGGCGATCCGCCGGTCATCAGCGCCTTCGGCAAGATCCCGCAGGGGGAGACGCCGCGGAACTGGGGCTCACAGTGGAAGCAGGCGGCCCTCAAGTGGAACGATCGCTACGGCACGTTTCTGCACACCGGCAACCACTTCGCCTACCGCCACAACTACCTCGACCTCGATCCGACGTACAAGGACAAGTGGGGCGACCCGCTGCTGCGGGTGACCATGGATTGGACGGATGCAGAGCGCAAGCAGGCGGCCTTCATTCTAGAGAAGCAGGTTGGGATTGCGAAGGCCATGGGCGCGCTCGCCATGGATCCTCATCCCAACGCAGCCAGCGGCCGCCCGCCGCTGCAGGTGGATCAACACAGCCATGGCGGAGTCATCATGGGGACTTCGCCGGCAACGAGCGCGGTGAATACCTACCTGCAGCACTGGACGACGCCGAATCTCTGGGTCGTGGGCGGCTCGGCATTACCGCAGGGAAATGAGCACCTGACTCTGACCGTGGTGGCGCTCGCCTATCGGGCGGCAGACGCTTTCGTGGATCGCTATGTGAAACATCCGGGACCGCTCACATGAAACGCAGAGAATTCATCGAGCTGTCGACCAACGGCCTGGGTGGCCTGCTGATCTACAGCCTGACCGGTGCGCCGCTCGTCGTGAGCGCGCAGGAAGGCAAGGTGAAGGTGCCGCTGCGGTTCTTTACCAATCGCGAGGCGAAGGTCATCGTTGCCGCGTGCGAGCGCATTTTTCCGGCCGACGCGACCGGGCCGGGCGCGACCCAGGCTGGCGCCATGGTGTACATCGACCGGCAGCTCGCGGGTCCCTACGGGACCGACGAGTATCGCTATACGAAACCACCCTTCGTGAAGTCGCTGCCCGGGCATGGCTATCAGGGCAGGGAGAACCCGCAACAGACTTATCGGGCGGGAATCCCGCAACTGGGGGCGGACTTCGCTGCACTGGATGGTGCGAGGCAGGATGAACGGCTCGAGGCCGTCGAGAAAACACACTTCTTCCAGCTGCTGCGGCAGCACACCATTGAGGGGATGTTCTGCGACCCCATGCACGGCGGCAATGCCGGCCTCATCGGCTGGCAGTTGCTGGGTTATCCCGGACCGCAGATGAGCTACCGCGCCCAAATGGGCAAGTACAACGGCGTGGCATACCGGCCGCAGCCGCAAAGCCTCGGCCAGATCCTCGGTTACCCGGTCAGGCCCTGGGAGGATGAGGAAAAGGGCTGAGCGAAAGCCGCCGCCGAGGCGCTGCGGCCGTGGCTGTCGGGCAGCCGCGCCGCGCTCACTGCCCATTCCTGCGCGGTGCGTGATCGGTGGCGAATCACTTCCAGCAGTCCCGCCTGGGCGCTCGTCGGCCGCCAGTCACGGCGTGAGATCAGGCCCATCGGCCGTACGACCGGACCGGCGGGATGGGCGATCAGCGTGAACGCCCCGACCTGGAGCTCATCGCGGAAATGGTGGGGCGATACCAACATCATGCGGTTGGTTGCCAGCAGGAAAGCGCGGGCGGAGCTGAGAGAGTTGCACTCCAGAGGGCGCTGCGGCACGGGCACGCCGGCAAGCTGGAACAGGGTCTCGAAATCGGTCCGTAACGGAGCGCCCTTGCGCGGCGCAATCCACGGATAGCGCAACAGGTCCGCGGCGCTCAGGCGCCGGCGCCGTGCGAGCGGGTGTTCGGCCCGCACGATGATCGCCAGAGGATCATCGAACAGATGTTCCTGTACCACATCCTGCGGCAGATCCGAGCTGCGCAAAGGGCTAAGCAGGAAATCCGTCTCGCCGATCCGCAGCGACCTGACCAGGTGCTCGTACGTGCCGTTGAGGATGGAGATGCCGTGCTCCGGGCACGTGAGCGTGAACTCGATGAAGGCCTCCGGTATGAGAAACGGATGCTGCGCCATCGAGCAGGCGCCGGCCACCGTGCGGCCCTGTTCCGTGCCGTTCAGGGCGGCGATCTCCGCGCGCGCCTGCTCGAGCTCCACGAACGCGACACCGGCGCGGCGCGCGAGGTATTCGGCGCCGCTGGTCGGCACGATGCCGTAGCTGGTCTTCTCGAACAGCGCGACTTCGAGCAGACGCTCGAGCTCGCGCGCGGCCCGATGAATCGTCGGCTGCGCCATGTCGCTGGAACGTGCAGCCAGAGTGAAGTTGCGATGCTGGGCGATGGCGGTCAGGGCGCGAAGTTGCGCGGTGCGCATTCCATGCACGATGCGTATCAGGCTGCCCGGGTCGCGGCTGTTGCCGCGCAGCTCCACGATGCCATCGTGCAGCGCTCGCAGAGCGCGACCGATCCGCTCGCTGCAGACCTCTCCCGCGGCGGTCAATTGCATCCCGGTGCTGCTGCGAGTGAACAGACGCGCGCCGAAGTGATCCTCGATCTGGGCGATCGCCTGAGTGACGGCGGGCTGTGTCAGGTGTACCGAGCGGGCCGCGGCGCTGATGCTGCCGAGCTGCGCCACCTCACGAAATGCGTGCAGATGCCTGAGATTGAGTTTCATCGCTGCCCCGGGGAGCCGGCGCCGTGACCTTGTGGCGAAAGGCACTATAGCAGTTTCTTATGGCCAGGCGCGAATTTCAATTGGCGCTGGCCCGAGCGTGGCGGCGATAATAGCGGTGGCGGAATTTGTCAGCGCGCCGGGCAACGCGCCTGTCGGTATGATCTTCAGGCGCCACGTGAGTCAACATGGGGGAGTTCTCGTGAAGTGCATCATCCAGTCGCTGGTCGCAACGGCAGCGCTAGTCTGCATCTCCCCGGCTGCGCTCGCACAACAGGCGCCGCACGGCTCGCAGGCGGCGCCGCACGCGCACGGTCTGCCCCTCGGTCAGGTGAGGCCGATGACCGTCGCACTCGCCAAACAGATAGTCGCCGCGGCCAAGAGGGCGGCGTGTCAGCCACCGGCGGGCGATTGCAGCGGCGCCTTTGCGGTGGTCGATGACGCCGGCTCGCTGGTCTACTTCGAGATCATCGACGGCGTGCTCGCCGATGGCCCCGATCTCGCCATCCGGAAAGCGAAGACCTCCGCCCTTTGGCGCCGCCCCACGGAGACCTTCCTGAATGCGGTCGACAACAAATCGAACACCTCTTATGCCGGTGGCACGTTTCAGGACATGACGACGTCCCCTGGCGGCCTGCCGTTGGTCAAGGACGGCAGGATTGTCGGTGGATTCGGCAGCGCTGCCGTCGGCACCCGCGGCGCAATCAAGCAGATCAACGCCGCCGTCATTGCGACAGCGACCAGGCTCTTCGGTCCGCAGTGATCGTCGGGCGCGCGATTCGGCACCGAACGGTGAAGTCGCCGACGCTGACGCTGGTGACAATGGCTCTGGCGTGTCAGTGGGCGCTGGCGGATTCGCCGCAACCAACCGGCGCCAGATTGTGGACCGGGAGTGATCTCGAGTCGCTGACTGCAACGCTCCAGAAGACCGGTGAGCCTTACACGCAGGTGCTCCACGGGAAGACATACGGTGCCCTGGTGCTGCGCCGCACCGTGTCCGGGGACCCGGAGCTGCACGTAAGGCTGAACGACTTCTTCGTGGTTCTGGGCGGCGAGGGCGCGATCAGGGTGGGCGGCAGCGCGACCGGAGTGAAGACGGTCGCGCCGGATGAGGAGCGGGGCGCGCGGCTGATCGGAGGCACTCTCTACCGGGTCAGGCGGGGAGATGTGCTGTTCGTGCCGGCCAATCACTGGCTGCAGGTACTCGTTGCGAAGGGCCGCGTGCTGCAGGCCATCATCATCAAGACCCGATAGCATCGATCCAACTCGGTCACATCGCTATAGCAACAGCTTATGGCGAGGCCCGAATTCCAATTGGCGTCCGCCGCTGACCGACCCCGATAATGCCTGCGGTAGGTAACGCAGAATTCATGATGGGGGCGTGCGTTAATGAAAGCTCATACCGAGTGCAATAAAGCCGTCAACGGCGTTCGGCTGCTTGGAGCCGTGTCGGGCGCGGTGCTCATGGCGCTGGCCGCGGCGCGCGCGACGGCCGCCGACTCGCCGCAGATGGCCGGCTCCGACCCGCCGCAGCAGAGCTCCGCAGGCTCGGCGCCGATGCTGTCGGTGGTGACGGTTACCGCCCAGCACGTCGTCGAGAACTCGCAGAACGTGCCCATTCCGATCACCACCGTCACCCCCGCGCAAATGCAGGTGAGCGGCGCGGTTTCGTTCAAGACGCTCTCCGATGCCGTGCCGTCGATCACCACGCCGGGGACGTTCTGGGCGAACTCATACATCCGTGGCGTCGGTACCGACTCCTCATCGCCCAATGTCGAGCCTGCGGTCGCTACGTACATCGATGACGTCTACGAGCCTTCTTCGTATGCTTTGGCGGGAATGGCATTCACCGACGTCAGCCAGATCTCGGTGCTGAAAGGCCCACAGGGGACGCTCTTTGGCCGCAACACCACCGGCGGCGTCATTCAGATCACTACGGACGACCCGCAGCAGGAGTTCGGCGGTCACGCAAGCCTGGGATACGGCAACTACGACACGGTGGAAGCCAAGTCGTATGTGACCGGCGGCATCACCCATGACCTCGCCGCCGACCTGGGCGTTGTGTACAACATCCAGGGAGAGGGTTGGGGTTACGATCCGCCCTTCGACAGGCGAATCGACTGGCAGCACGACATTGCTACCCGGTCGAAGTGGCTCTATCGGCCCTCGGAAACGACCAAGATCACCACCGCGATCGACTACAGCAATTTCACCTCCGACGGCGCAAACAACCAGCTGCTGCCGGGCTCGTTCGCCCCCCTGAACAAAACCGTCACTTTCCCGGGTAACTACAACTGTCTCTGCATACCCAACGTGGGTGACGTGCAGCAGTATGGCGGCTCCATGACGATAGACCAGCAACTCGGCGCGCTGGAGGGCGTCAGCATCAGCTCGTACCGCAACGTGAGCGGCCAATGGTCGAGTGACAGCGCCAACGTGCCGCAGTTCTACAACATATCGGCGAACAGGAACGATGCCGACTACGTGACGCAGGAGTTCCGCTTGCGGAACGCTCATCCGGGCCGGCTCCGCTGGCAGGTCGGCGCGTTCTTCTTTGGCGCCAATGCGCACCTGGACCCGCAGGCGACGGAGGGCACGAAAGTCGCGCAGCACGGCTACGAGGCGGCGTTCGGCAACCAGACGACGCGATCGACCTCGCTGTTCAGTCAGGCAACCGGGGAGATCACCGCGGCTACGCACCTGACGCTGGGCCTGCGTTACACGGACGAGACCCTGAAGGGGTACAGCTGGAGCTCCAACGCGCTGGGCGCCATCTATTCCGGCCCGTTCTACGGCAAGATCATCTCCAAGCCGTGGACCTACCGGGCCTCGCTGGATCACCAGTTCACCTCGAGCGTGCTCGGCTACGTTTCCTACGACCATGGCTTCAAGGGCGGCGGCTTCAATCTATCGGCTCCCGCGGCGGCGCCGTTCTTTCCCGAGCAACTGGACGCGTATCAGGCGGGGCTGAAGACGGAGCTGCTGCAGCACCGGCTGCGCCTCAACGTCGAGACCTTCTATTACAACTTCAAGGACCTTCAGGTCACGATCGTGCCGGGCGGTGGCGCGCAGATCGACACCAATGCCGCCTCCGCGCACAACTATGGCCTGGATGGCGACCTCGATTTCGCGGCCACCGACCGTCTGACGTTCTCCGCCAGCGCGAGCTATCTCAAGGCCTACTACGTGAGCTACCCGGATGCCGAGGGCTTCACCGTGCTCGGGAAGCCGATACTGCTAGCCAACGCCGCCGGCAAGGAGCTGCCGTATTCGCCGCGATTCTCGGGCTCCCTGGGTGGGAATTACGACATGCCGACGCGCGTGGGCGAGTTCAAGAGCTCGGTGAGCGTCTCTTACCAGGACGCGTATGTGGTCAGTCCCACCGAGGAACCGGTCGCCCCCGAGTACTTCCTGCTCAACGCCTCGGTGGAATGGTGGTCGAATGCCGACCAGCCGTTTGGCGTGCGGCTCTGGGGCAGGAATCTCACGAGCTCCTATTACATCGCTAACCTGATCTCGAGCTCCAACGGCTGGTACGGTACCTACTCGGCGCCGCGCACTTACGGGGTGACGCTCATGAAGAACTTCTGATCGACGAGCCGGGGACGACGACGAGCGCGGTGTCAGGTGATGCGCAGGAAGCTCGCCTGGCACCGCTGATCATGTAGTGAGGACGCGATTGTGAATAAAGCTGCTGTCGCTCTGCTCGCAATGCTGCTGCTGGCATCGGCGGGCGCCTTCGCGAGAAACGGCGCCGTCGCCCAGGGCAATGCGGCGGCGGGGCGAAGCAAGGCCGCTCGGTGCGCGGCCTGCCACGGTTTGACGGGCGCGAGCACGAACCGCGACTGGCCGAATCTCGCCGGTCAGAAATACGCGTATCTGGTGGAGCAGCTGCAGGCATTTCAGGGCGGCAGCCGCAAGAACCCCGTGATGACGCCCATCGCGCGGCAGCTCGCCGCAACGGATGTGGCCGACCTCGCGGCGTACTTCTCGGCATTGAAAGGCGCGGCGCCCGTGCAGTCGGCGCCAATCGCGAAGGCCAGTGTCGACAGGGGCTTCAGCATAAGCTCGCAGTGCACGGCCTGCCACGGATTGACCGGCATGAGCCCGACGTCGGCCCGCGCCGTTGCCTGGCCGAACCTGGCCGGGCAGAGGTACGCGTATCTCTTGCGGCAGCTACGGGTATTCAAGGAGGGCGGACGCAAGAGCTCGCTGATGTCTCCGATGGCGCAGCGGCTCTCGCCGCAGGACGCGCGCAATCTCGCCGCCTACTTCTCCGCCCAGCCGCCGGTGGCGCCGGAGGCTTCGAATGCCGTTGGAGCCGCCGCCGGTAAACCGATACCACACCCCCCGATCATCCAATCACCGGCATTTGAAATTCCGCGCGCCCGTCCGCCGGCGTCTTATTGGGGGCAGTTCTGGCCGCAGGGGAAGGGACGCTCGATCGTCGAGGAGAAGTGCACGCTTTGCCACGATCCGCAGAGGATCGTCGCCTTCGTCCGGCCAAAGGAGCAATGGCGCGGGGTGGTCGCGGCGATGCGCCGGCGCGGCTCGCCGCTCACTGACCAGGAGATCCCGGTCGTAGTCGATTATCTGGCGAAGTATTTCGGGCCCGATTCGCCCCCCAATCGCCAGGCGCAGCAGCTTGGTGAACAGCACGTCGCGCAAAGGGCTTGTGCGCGCAGCGAGTGGCCCAAAGGCGCCGTCGAATTTCGCCGCGACTGGCGGGGCTCCTACAACATCTGGGTCTCCAACATGATGGGCGGCAGCATAGACATCGTGGATCCGACCGACTTCAAGGTCGTGAGCCAGATCAGGTGCATCAGCTCGCCGGATCGTGTCGAGTTCTCTCCCGACGGGAACACCGCCTACGTACCCGATCGGGTCGAGCACGACATCACCGTGATCGACACGAGAACGGGGGCCATCGAGACGAAGATCCCGCTCATCGCGCGTCCCAACATGGCGGTAATCTCGCGGGATGGCACCAAGGTCTATGCCGGCATCTGGCCGCTCGACGGTCAGGAAGACAGGCGCGGCTACTCTCAGGTTATCGATACCGCGAAATTGCGCATCGTCAGGACGATCAGAGTGCAGGGCGGAATTCACGACCCGTGGATGTCGCCGGACGGCAAGGAGGTCCTGATGATGTCGCCGGAAGGTCGTTTCATGGACCTGTTCGACACCAGGAGCGATCGCCTGCTCTGGATCTGCTGCCACGAAGCCGAGATCGGCACCATGAACATGGAAGCCGCGCCCGATGGCTCGACCTGGCGGATATTCTTCTCCTACGCCGGCTACCCGGGCATCGTCGTGATCTCGGCCAGGACCGGCAAAGAGCTGGAGCGGGTTCCTTATCCCGTGCCGACCTCGGGTCCGTACAAGGGATTGGCTCCGGCGAGCGGCAATGGCAAGGACCTCGGCTTTCACGGCGGCGAGATCAGCCCCGACGGGAAAACCTACTGGGTGATGCAGGGAAGTTGGGTCCGCGAATTCACGCTTCCCGGCCTGAAGTTCGCCGGAGAGGTACAGCTGGCCCTGGACGATCAGGCCGGTCTCGCCTACCGGCCCATCATCGAGGGGTCGTGGCTAACGATCTCCCCGGATGGGAAGACAGTCTATGCGATCAGGCCGGGCCGCGATCTGCTCTCCGTGATCGACGTCGGGACCATGAAGGAAGTGGCCGAAGTTCCGACTGGCGAATACCCACTGCACATCTCAATATGGCCAAGAGGAACGCCATAGCATGAACAATAAAACCAGGTTTCGCGTCGCCGTGACGGGCGATTTTGAGAGGCTCGCGCTGCAAGCCGCGCCGTGGAGCATGCTGGGCGAGGACGCCGAGGTCGTGGCGTTCACGCAGCCCTTCGCGTCCGCGCGCGCGACCGTCCTCGCGCTGCGCGACTTCGACGCCGTCACGCTGATGCACGAGCGCATCCCGCTGACACGCGAGATCATCGAGCAGCTGCCGAACCTGAAAGTCATCGTCTTCAGCGGCAGAAAGAACGAAACCCTGGACGACAAGGCGGCGGCCGATCGCGGTGTGGTCGTCTGCAACTCCAATCCCAAGTTCGATGTACTGGCCGACGAGCCGGGCGGCAAATCTCCGTCCGAGCTCGCGATCGCCCTGCTGTTGAGCTGCACCTGGCAGACCGGTCCCCTGACCACACTGATCCGGGAGGGCGGTTGGGCAGCCCAGCCCGGCGTGCCGCTGCGCGGCAAGGCGCTCGGGATCCTGGGCTTCGGCAGCGTCGGCAGGCCGGTGGCGCGGCTGGGCATGGCGTTAGGCATGCGGACTCTGGCGTACTCGCGCAGTCTCACCGAGGAAGCGGCCAATGCCGAGCAGGTGACGCGTGCCGACCTCGATACCGTTCTGAAGGTGTCCGATGTCGTCAGCATTCACTTGCCGCTCACTGCTTCCACGCGCGGTATGATCGGGGCGAAGCAGATTGCGCAGATGAAGGATGGCGTCATACTCATCAACACCGCGCGCGCCGCAATCATCGACGAGCAGCCGTTCCTGGAAGCGCTGCAGACCCGTAAGATCGCAATGGCCGGCCTGGACGTCTTCTGGCAGGAACCGCTCCCCGCCCACCACCCCCTCAAGGAACTGCCCAACGTCGTGATGACGCCGCACATCGGCTACGTGACTGAAGAGACTATGGTCGCTCGCTACCGCGGGCTGCTCGAGAAGCTCGTCGGCTACCGCGCTGGCAAGGTTCTCGGCCGATACGCATCCAAGCCGGCCACATGATCGACGCCTCCGAGGAGGCGCTGCTCGCGAGCGCATACCGCAAGAACGCGTGGCGGCTCGTCGTCATCCTGGTGATCGCGTACGTCGTCAACTACCTCGACCGCAACAGCATCGCCTTCGCGGGGCTGACCATGAACAGGGCCCTCGGACTGACAGCGCGCCAGTTTGGATTGGCCGCGGGACTGTCGGTCGCCAGCTATTCTCTGCTGGAGGTCCCGAGCAATCTGTTCATGCAGAAGATCGGCGCACGCCTATGGCTGAGCCGCATCATGATCACCTGGGGTCTTGCGGCCGGCGCCGGCGCGCTGGTGATCGGGCCCTACAGCCTGGCCCTCTCGAGACTCGTCCTGGGCGCCGCCGAAGCCGGGTTCTTCCCCGGCGTGTTGCTGTATCTGTCCACTTGGTTTCCCTCCCGCCATCGAACACGCGTGTTCGCGTGGTTTCTGCTCGGCATACCGCTCTCGTCCGTGGTCGGAGGGCCCGCGGCCGGCTACCTGCTCGGAATGAACGGCTACCTGCATCTCGCGGGCTGGCAATGGATATACATCGCGGAGGGCGTTCCGGCAGTCGTGCTCGGAATCCTCACCTGGTGTCTGTTGGTCGATGATCCGCGCGACGCCGAATGGCTGACGCCGGATGAGAGGCACGCGCTCCTGGAGGCACTCGGCAACGAGCGCAGGAGCCGCGTGCAGCACGACCTCGTGGCCGCGCTGAAGGATGCCCGCGTCCTCATCCTGACCGTAGTCCAGTTCGGATTCACGCTCGGCACCTACGGCATCGGCATCTGGCTGCCGCTGATGCTGAAGCAACATCATCTGTCGAATCTGCGGATCGGGCTGCTCTCGGTGCCGCCCTACCTCGCTGCCAGCATTGCGATGTTGCTGTGGGCACGCTTCGCCGACCGCAGGGACGCACGGATTCTGAACCTGACGGTGAGCTGCGCGCTGGCCGCGGCAGGCCTGATCGGCGCCGCCCTGTCGTCCGCACTGACGCCGCGGCTTGGGGGCCTGACCGTAGCGCTGGTCGGCGCCACCTCCGCCAGAGCGATCTTCTGGGCGATACCGCCCCGCTTCCTGGTCGGCACCGCCGCCGCCGGCGGCCTGGCGTTCATCAATTCCATCGGCACTCTCGGCGGGTTCTTCGGCCCGTTTCTGATGGGGTGGCTCAAGGATCTCACCGGCTCGTTCGACACAGGTCTGGCGCTGATGGCAGTGATCGTCCTGATCTCCGCCGCGTTCGCGGCGCTGTTGCGCGCATTCGAGCCGGAGCGGGTGGATCCGGCTCCCTGATGCGGCATAGCCGCCGCGGCCGTATGATGGCCAGTCCTCTGCCGTAAGGGCCTGGTATGACGTCGAACGAGGCTTGGACCGCGGTACATCGCAATGTCGTCGTGGCGAGCTTCCTGGGATGGATGCTCGACGCCTTCGACTTCTTCCTCGTCGTGTTCGTGCTCAAGCACCTGGCGAGCGATTTCCACACTGACGTCAAGGCGGTGACGGTCGGTATCACCGCCACGCTCGCTCTCCGGCCCGTGGGCGCATTTCTTTTCGGCCGTTTGGCCGATCACTACGGGCGGCGGCCGGCGCTGATGGCCAGCGTGCTGCTGTACTCCGCAATGGAGCTGGCGACGGCGTTCGCGTCATCATTGACGGCATTCATCGTGCTGCGCGCGCTGTACGGAATTGCAATGGGAGGGGAATGGGGCGTGGGTGCCTCGCTGGCCTTCGAGTCCGTGCCTACCCGATCCCGTGGGGTCGTTTCCGGGCTCCTTCAGGCCGGGTATCCCTGCGGCTATTTGCTGGCTGCGGTGGTTTTCGGGCAGTTGTTCGAGCACATCGGGTGGCGCGGAATGTTCGTCATCGGGGCGGCGCCGGCGCTGCTGGTCGCGTTCATCTTCAGCAAGGTGCCCGAGTCCGAGACCTGGACCGCGGGCCGCAGGAAGCCGGCGCGGCGCGGGCTGCTGGCCGGGCTGCGGGGCCATTGGTTGCTGACGGGCTATGCGATCGTGCTGATGGCCTGCTTCAACTTCTTCAGTCACGGCACCCAGGACCTGTATCCGCTCATGCTCGAGGCGCAGCGCGGCTTTGCGACGGGGACCGTCGCGAATATCGCCGTGGTATACAACATCGGCGCCATTTGCGGCGGGCTTCTGTTCGGCTCTTTATCGAGCCGCATGGGCCGGCGCCGCAGCATCGCGCTCGCCGCGGCGCTCTCTCTGATCGCGCTGCCCTTCTGGGCATATTCGTCCACGCCCGTGACGCTGGCCATCGCCGCCTTCGCGATGCAATTCATGGTGCAGGGAGCGTGGGGCGTGGTGCCCGTCCATCTCAACGAGCTGTCGCCGGAAGGCATAAGGGGGACGTTTCCCGGCGTCGTCTATCAACTCGGTAATCTGCTCGCTTCCTACAACGCAACTCTGCAGGCGGGCATGGCCGCGGCACACGGACCTGCCGGTCACGCAGACTACGCGTTTGCGCTCACTGTCGTGTGTGGAGTCGTTGCCGTGGCGTTGGTGTTGCTGTCCCTGCTGGGGCCGGAGCGGCGCGACGTCTCCTTCGCGGCGTAGCGGGACGAGATGACGGAGAAAGTGGATTGTGTCGTCATCGGCGCGGGCGTTGTTGGCCTCGCGGTCGCGCGGGCTCTGGCAGTACGCGGCCGCGAGACCGTCGTTCTCGAGGCGGCGACGACCATAGGTACGGGAACGAGCTCGCGCAACAGCGAGGTGATTCACGCCGGCATCCATTACGCGCCGGGCTCTGCGAAGGCGAAGCTCTGCGTGGCGGGCAGGCAGCTTCTTTACCCCTACTGTGAGGCCCGCGGCATAGGTCATCGCCGCTGCGGCAAGCTCATCGTCGCCACAGACGAAGAGGATGTTCGCGCACTCGAGAAGATCGAGACGAACGCCCGCGCCAACGGTGTGGCCGACTTGCGGTGGCTGAGTGCCGCCGAGGCCAGAGATGCGGAGCCGGCGCTGAGTTGTGTGGCTGCGCTGCTGTCGCCCTCCACGGGCATCGTCGACAGTCACGGCCTGATGCTCGCTCTGCGGGGTGACATCGAGGATGCGGGCGGTACCGTTGCGTTGCGAGTGCCCGTCACGCGGGGGCGGTGTGAGCCGGGCGCCATCCATCTGGAGGTCGGCAGCGAGGGTCCCATCGAACTGGCGGCGTCAGTTGTCGTCAACAGCGCGGGCCTCCAGGCTCAGGATCTCGCGCGCCGGATCGATGGCATCCCGAAGCCGAGCATTCCCCCGGCATTTTACGCCAAAGGCAACTACTACCTGTTGCAGGGAAAGGCACCGTTCCGCCATCTCATCTATCCGGTTCCGGAGCCAGGGGGACTGGGCGTACACCTTACGCTCGATCTCGCCGGCCAGGCGAAGTTCGGGCCCGACGTCGACTGGGTGGAGAAGTTGGATTTCACCGTCGACCCGCGTCGGGCGGAGTCCTTCTATCACGCGGTCCGCCGCTATTGGCCCGCGCTGCCGGAAGGGGCGCTGCATCCCGGCTATGCCGGGATTCGTCCCAAGCTCAGCGGCCCCGGCCCCGGCGCCGCCGCCGCGGATTTCCTGATTCAGGGACCGGAAGCGCACGGCGTGCGTGGGCTGATCAATCTCTATGGCATCGAGTCTCCCGGCCTGACAGCGGCGCTGGCGATCGCGGAGCTGGTCGCCGACTCAGTCGTTTAGCTCTGTCTGCGCCCTGAGACAGATTTGGCCGGCCGGCCGCGCGGGCGCTAAGGTAGCGGCGGACTCTTTACCCGCAGACCAGGAGGAAGCGCCATGGCCAAACGTCCACTCAAGGGAAGCGAGCGAAGCCCGCTTCCGAATTCAAGTGCATTGGGTCCGGCCGACCCGGCGGAGCGCCTGGAAGTCACGGTGATCGTTCGGGCGACCGACCCCCAGGGCCTGCAGGCTCGCATCCAGGAAATCGCCAGTCGCCATGGCTCCGGGAATCGTCTTTCCCGCGCCGAGTTTGCCCGGCGCCATGGCGCCAGCCGGGCGGATCTGGACGCGGTGCGGGAGTTTGCCAAGGCGAACGGGCTGGCGGTCGTGCAGGAGCACGCCGGGCGCAGGACGCTGGTGTTGGCCGGCACGGTCGCGCAATTCAACGACGCCTTCGCCGTCGAGTTGCACCACTGCTCCCATCCCGGTGGGACATACCGCGGACGCACGGGCTTTGTTCACATCCCCGCCGGGCTGAGCGGCATCGTTGAGGCGGTCGTCGGACTCGACAACCGTCCGCAGGCCGAGGCGCATTTTCGGATGCAGACGACCAAGGCCGGGCGGCGCTCGCGACCAGCTCGCGCGGGAGCGGCTTCGTTCACTCCCGTCCAGCTCGCTGCGATCTATGACTTCCCACAAGGCGACGGCGCCGGCGAATGCATCGCCCTCATCGAGCTCGGTGGCGGCTATCGGCCGCAGGATCTGCAGACCTACTTCAGCGGTCTCGGTGTTGCCCTTCCCAGCGTTACGGCGGTCTCGGTTGATCAGGCGGCAAATCAGCCGACCGGCAGTCCCGACGGGCCGGACGGCGAAGTGATGTTGGATATTGAAGTTGCCGGCGCTATTGCTCCGGCTGCGGCCATTGCCGTGTACTTTGCGCCGAATACGGACGCTGGATTTCTCGATGCGGTGACGACGGCCATCCATGACGAAGTCCGCAAGCCGTCGGTCGTCTCGATCAGCTGGGGTGGCGCCGAATCGACCTGGACGCAACAGGCGATGACCACGATGGACCAGGCATTTCAGGCGGCCGCTGCAATGGGAATAACGGTATGTGTTGCCGCGGGCGACAGTGGCTCGACCGACGGCGTCAGCGATGGCAGCAACCATGTTGACTTCCCCGCTTCCAGCTCCTACGCGCTTGCGTGCGGCGGTACCAGCCTGCAAGCCAACGGAACGACAATCGTCAGCGAGGTCGTTTGGAACGACGGTAATCCAGCCAGCGGCGCGGGTGGCGGCGGTGTCAGCACTTTCTTTGCCTTGCCGTCATGGCAGCAAGGCCTCGACACCACCGACGCGGAAGGGACGCGCGGCCCGTTGTCGATGCGTGGTGTTCCTGACGTATCCGCTGACGCGGATCCGCAAACCGGTTATAGCATTCTGGTCGATGGGACGACCGCCGTGTTCGGCGGTACGAGCGCCGTGGCTCCCCTCTGGGCCGGTCTCATCGCGCGCATCAACGCCACGGCCGGGCACGCCGCGGGTTTCATGAGCCCGGCCCTCTACGGCCAACCTTCCGCCCTGCACGACATCACCCAGGGTAACAACGGCGGCTTCGCGGCCTCAGCCGGCTGGGATGCCTGCACCGGCCTCGGCAGTCCCGACGGCGCGAAGGTGGCCGCCATCACGGACCTCTGATCCCGCCATCCCGCAATCCGGGCGGCGAAACTTACGCCTTCCGGTTCATGACCAGTTCAATCGGCGGCGCCTAGCATGTGCGCTCATGTCGTCGCCGTGCCACACAAATGCAAATGCTTCGCTCACCATGAGGGATCTTCAGGATTCTTCACACAGCGGCGGGGCTCAGGTGCTGGCCCCTTCGCGTAAAATCGCTGCCTCTGTCGCCGCTCCCGTCATCGGCGGATCGACAAGGCCGTTGAACCCGAGAGATGGCGGAAGAGTAATGGAAGTGATGCAAAAGCCCCTCATGCGAACGTTCCAGAACCAACAGACGATGTCGGTTTCCGCGGCCGGTGCCCTGGCCGTCGTACCGCCCCCGAACATGACCGGGGGAGCCTCCCGGGAGCTCGGGGAGCTATGGAACAATGCGGTGTACAGCCTGATCGCGCTTGGCTGCGTCATCATCGGCTACTACCAGTTCCACATCATCGTGCTGCGCATCCTGCGGATCGCGGAGAAGCAACACGGGGTTCGCGCTCTCGCCTACGTCGGTCTTTTCTGGCTCGGTCTCGGATTCGTGCTGGTCGTGATCCGGACGGCTTTCTGGATCGTATACCGTCCGGCGGCCGCGGCCACGCGGGAAAGCGCGCCCCGCCTCACCGTGATCATCCCCGCCTACAACGAAGGCGCCATGGTCCTGCAGTCGATCGAGTCGGTGGCCAAGGCCGACTATCCCCACGATCGGCTGGAAATCCTGGTGGTCGACGACGGCAGCAAGGACGACACCTACAGTTATATCGCACAGGCCGCGCAGAAATATCCGACTCTCGTCACGCCGCTCCGCCACGAGCGCAACCGCGGTAAGCGTGAGGCGCTGGCCCTCGGCTTCAGCCGCGCCCGCGGGGATGTCCTGGTGACGATCGATTCCGACAGCGTCATCGAGCGCGATGCGCTGCTGGCCCTCGCCGGGCCGTTCCGCGACCCCAAGATCGGCGCGGTAGCGGGCAGGGTGGAGGTGTACAACCGCCGCCACGGCATCATTCCGCGCATGCTGCACGTCCGCTACATGCTCTCGTTCGACATGCTGCGCGCCGTGGAGTCCGTGTATCGCAACGTCTATTGCTGTCCCGGCGCCCTCACCGGCCTGCGGGCCGCGGGCGTTCGCCAGGTGCTGGAGCGCTGGAAGAATCAGCAGTTCCTCGGGTCCCGCTGCACCTTCGGCGAGGACCGCGCCATGACCAATTACCTGCTCGACAGCGGCTACGACACGGTGTATCAGCGCACGGCGGTCGTGCGCACGCTGGTGCCGATCTCCTACGTGAAGCTCTGCAAGATGCTGCTGCGCTGGGATCGCTCCTATGTGCGCGAGGAGATCCGGTTCATGGGCATAGTATGGAAGCGGCCGTGGCCCACCCGTATCATGGCGATGTTCGACCGCGCGGTCACCAACTTGCGTTACCCCGCGTCCTACTCGAGTCTCGGACTGCTGCCGCTGCTGGTGATGCAGGACCCCACGGTCACGATGCCCATAATGGCGACGATGGGGGCGATGTCGCTCTTCAGCGTGCTCTACTTCCTGCGCACGGAACGCTCGATGAGCTTCCTCTACGGCGTGTTGTATACGTACTATTCGGCGTTCGCGCTCTTCTGGATCATGCCCTACGCCGTCGCGACGGTACGCTCGCGCAAGTGGATGACGCGCTGACGCAACCGGGCTAGCGGTCGGCGGCCGCCCCCAACGTGCGGCCTTCGGCGAAGAACTCGGCGTGCTCGCGCCGGTACTTCTGGTATCTCTCGCTGGTGGCGCGAATGTCGGCCACGATCGCTTCCTCTGCCGCGGCCGGACGGTGCGCACGAATGGCCTCGAGCGCCTGCTGATGATGGGTGGTGGCGCCGCGCTTGATCTTCTCCACACCGAGGTCCACGAACAGCGCCACGGTGCACGGCCCACAGCGTACCCAGAGCGGCTCGATCAGCTCCAACATCGTCGGCTGATGCGCCGCCTCGTAGATGGCAAAGTGAAATTCACGGTTCCGCTGTTGGATGACGGTCGGCGCGCTCGGCACCTTGGCGGAAAGGAACGCGCGGCTCGCCTCCCCGATCCTTTCGAGCTCTGCGCTGTCGGCACGCTCCGCGGCGAGACGCGCCATGTGCCCCTCGAGCAGCATGCGCGCCTCGCAGATCTGCGCGAACTCCTCTCCTGAGAGCACCGGTACCCGCACCGAGCGCGTCGGCAGCAGCTCCAGCACCCGCTCCACCGTCAGCTTCTGCAGCGCCTCACGCACCGGCATGATGCTGGTGCCGAGCTTCTGCGCCAGCTCGCGGATGGTCAGCACCTGCCCCGGCTTGAACTCCGAGTGGATCAGCGCCTGGCGGATGCGCAGATACACCCGCTCCTGCAGCGTGTCACGCGCGATCGGCGTCAACGAGTGGGTATGGGGCTTCTCCATTTTCTCCTCAGCTTGATGCATTCTGCCTGAAAGACAATCGATACTGTTGCGGCGACATGCCGCTCTTGGCATGGAAGAGCCGGGAGAAATACGCCGCATCCTCAAATCCGAGATCGAGCGCGATGGCGCCGATCGATGACGAGGAGCCGGTCAGCCGGCGCTTGGCCTCACGGATAAGACATTCGTGGATGAGCCGGACCGGCGGCGCGCCGGTGACCCGGACGCACATCGCGCGGAGGTGGCCCGCGGACACATTGAGGGCTTTGGCGTAGTCGGTCAGGCGCCAGCGATCGCGGCAATGTGCTTCGGCCAAGCTCACGAACTGCGCAACGAGCCGTGCCGGACGGTCGCCGCTGCTCGCAGTGCCGCCGTCGCCGGCGTCCGCGAACTCCTGATCGAGGAGACTCAGCGCCTCGGTGAGCAGGGTCCGGACGCGGGCTTCGACGCCGCCCTGCCGGGCGGCCGTCGCAAGGCGCAGCTCGCGGATGAGCGAGGAGATGCTCGCTGCCAGCGAAAAATCCAAGTCACTGCTCCGAATCGTCCATTGGGCGCGAGGCCTCGAGGCGCTATTGTGATCACAACTACTGCTATTACGAGATGCTACCCGCAGGGGTGGCCAAAAGCCAGCGGGGGTGAGCTTGAAAATGATCCAGCCGATTGCGATGAGTGCGCTCTCCGTGGTGGCGTCGGCGGGGGCGGTGGCGGCCTCGAATCACGCGACGCGCCCGCTCAGCATCGCGCAGATCGCGAGCGCACCCTTCCCCTACGATCTCACCGCTTCCCCGACCGACGGAACCGTGGCCTGGGTCTACAACGAGCGCGGCGCGCGCAATGTCTGGGTCGCGCAACCCGGGCCGCGCGGCAGCTATTCCGCGAGACGGTTGACCCCCCACACGGCTGATGACGGCGAAGTCATCTCGAACCTCGTGTGGAACGGTGACGGCAAAGCGCTCTTTTATACGCGCGGCGGCGTGTCATGGAATGCAGAGATCCCGGTCAATCCGCTCAGCCTTCCGAGCGGGCCGCGAGCCGGCGCCGTCTGGGCGGTCTCGCTCGACGGCGGCGTGCCCCGACGGATTGGGGAGGGCACGATGCCGACTCCGTCGCCCAAAGGCGATGTCGTGGTATTCCTCCATGGCGGTCAGCCATGGGTGACCTCGAGCCAAGGAGCCGCCGCGCCCGCGCCGCTCTTCGTCGATCGGGGCCGGGTGGACTCTCTCACCTGGTCGCCGGATGGCAGTCGCCTCGCTTTCGTGAGCAACCGTCCGGCGCACAGCATCATCGGTGTCTACGACTTCGCGACGAAATCGATTCAGTGGCTCGCGCCCGGAATCGACTACGACATCGATCCCATATGGTCGCCGGACGGCAAGCGCATCGCGTTCGTTCGCACTTCGTCCGATCCGGTCGTCCCTTTCACGTCCAACCGCGAAGGCACGCCCTGGGAGATCTGGGTCGCCGATGCCGCGACGGGGCAGGGCGCAATGATCTGGCGCGCCGCGGCCGGCCTCGGTAGCCGTTTCCGCCTCCTCTTCAACAGCCGCGACAGCATCTTCTGGGGCGCGGGCGATCGTCTGGTGTTTCCCTGGGAGGTCACTGGATGGGTGCGGCTCTACTCGATTCCGGCCCAGGGCGGCGCGCCGGTGTTGCTGACACCCGGAGAGTCGGAGGTGTTCGGCGCGCAGCTCAGCCGCGACCGCTTGCATCTGGTCTACTCGTCCAATCAGGGTGATCTCGACCGGCGTCACATCTGGGAGCTGTCGGTGGCGCGCGGACACCCTGAACAGGTGACTCACGGCGATGGCGTGGAAGACATGCCCGCCATCACCGTCGACAACCTGATCTTCGCTCTGCGTGGCGAGGCCCGAGTACCCTTGCGGCCCGTTCAGGTCAGGGACGACGGCATGATCGATCTGGCGCCCGGCGCCATGCCGAAGGACTTTCCCTCGAATGATCTGGTGGTGCCGCAGCTCGTCACTTTCAAAGCCGCCGACGGCACCGCGATTCACGGCCAGCTCTTCATTCCCAAGCGCCGCACGGCTCCCGGACCGGCGCTGCTCTTCTTCCACGGCGGCCCCACCGACAGGCAGATGTTCGCGGCCTGGGACCCGTTCGAGACGCACAGCCATCTCTACGAGTCCAGCCAATACCTGGCCAACCACGGCTACGTGGTGCTTTCGGTCAACTACCGTGGGGGCGCCGGCTACGGTTTCGAGTACCGCGAGCCGCCGCGGTTCGGCGCGGGCGGCGCCGCGGAGCTCGATGACATCATCGCGGCGGCGAAATACATGCAGTCGCGGCCGGAAGTCGCCCCGCAGCGGCTCGGCGTTTGGGGCGGCAGCTATGGGGGCCGCATGACCCTGCTCGCTCTCGCGGAGGCGCCGCAATACTTTGCGGCCGGCGCGAGTTACTCGGGGATCTATGACTGGGTGACGATGCCGGAATTCGACGTGAATGGCACGCAACCCGGCAACGCAGCGGCCGTGAGGCTCGCTTACGACTCCGGCCCCGTCGCGCACATGGACAAATGGCGCGCGCCGGTGCTCCTGATGCTGGGTGACGCCGACCCCATCGTCAACATCGAGCAGACGACCGCGCTCGCCGCCGCCCTGCGCAGCAGGAAGATTCCCGTGGACGTGCTGGTGATTCCCGACGAGGTCCACTTCCTGCTCAAGGACAGCTCCTGGAACAGAGTCTTCGAGGCGACGAAGGCTTACTTCGACAAACGTCTATGATGAGCCTGAAGAGCGCGTGCACGGCCGCAGCCGTCGTCCTGTTTGCGACTGCCTCTCTGGCTCCGCGCGCCGCACCTGCGGTGTCGGTGCCGCAGCTCACGATAACGCTGACGCCCGCGGCCGCCGGTCCGGACGGCAACATTCCCTACGTCGATGTGCAGGTGGTCACGCCTGACATGCACGTGGTGGCCGGCAAGCCGCTGCTGCGCCTGCCACTCGTCTCCAGCAACGTGACCACCATCGCGGACAGCCTCCAGGGTTTGCGCGTGACTGATTCCGGCGGCGCGTTGTCGCTCACGACCCGCGACGATCGGCCGTCGGGTCTCATGTTCTTCCGGCATTGGTATGCCGCTCGGGCGGTGGCCGGAACCCTCACCGTTCGCTATCGCGCGCCGATCACGAATGCCCTCAATCCGGGAGGCGCCGCTCCACCGCTCGAGTTGCGCACGGAAGATGGCGGCTTCTCGGCTGACGCCAGCACCTTCGTGGTGCTGCCCGACTCCGACAGCACGTACCGCATCGCAATCCGCTGGGATTTTGCGGCGCTGGGGCCGAAAGCCGTCGGACTATCGACTCTGGGCGCGCCGCGCGCGCTGAACGCGCTCTACGGCAGCGGGCTCTACGTCATGGGCGGGCTGGTGCACGTCTATCCGTCGCCTCTGCCCGCGTATGGATTCACGTCTGCCTGGCAGGGAAGTCCGCCATTTGACGCGACCGCGCTGATGCGCTGGACGCGAGCGCTCTACGGCAGCTACCTGCGCTTCTTTCGGGCGCCGCCGCGGCAGCCGTACGAAGTCTTCCTGCGCCGCAATCTCATCAACGCGGGGGGCGGAGTCGAAGTCGGCGGCTCGTTCGTCGGCACTTTCGATCGGCAGACGCAGGAACAGGATTTCAAGCTGACACTCGCACACGAGATGGTGCACACCTTCGCTCCCGCCCTGGATGCCCCCGCAGGGCTGCTCTCATCCTGGTACGCGGAAGGACTCGCGGTCAATTACCAGCGCGTTCTGCCCTGGCGCGCGCACCGCATCTCGACGGCCGATTTCCTCACCGATCTCAACAAAACCGCCGCTCGCTATTACACCGATCTGCTGAACGATACGCCGAACAGCCAGATCCCCGCGCGCTTCTGGGCCGACACCCGGGTTCGGGTGCTGCCGTACGATCGCGGCTCGCTCTATTTCGCTCAGGTGAATGCCGAGATGCGCCGCAGCACTCACGGCAGACGCTCGCTCGATGATCTCGTGCGCACGATGATCGCGAAACACCGCCGGGGTCAGGTGGTCGACGAGGCCGTCTGGATTGCGCTCGTGCGCCAGGCGCTCGGGAGCCGCGGGGTCGCCGAGTTTCGCGCCATGATGAGCGGCAGCCTCGTCGTCCCACCGTCGGATGCGTTTGGGCCCTGTTTCGAGCGCACGAGCGCGCCCCTGCGGCGCTATCAGCTCGGCTTCGACAGTCAGGTGCTCATGGAGCCCGCACGAATCGTGCGCGGTCTCATCCCGGACTCCGCCGCGGCCCGCGCCGGTGTGCGCAACGGCGATCGCATCGTGAAGCCGGTGCCTCAGGACTCCATTCAGGCGGATCAGGGCGCAATGCTGACATTGCTCATCGAGCGCAACGGCAGGACCTTCCCGGTCACATACCTGCCTCGCGGTGAAACGGTGGAGGCGTACCAATGGCGGCGCCGGCCGGGTATTGCAGACGCCGCCTGCGGTCTCTGAGAGCCGCTGCGGCGAGTCGAAAAGTCCAAGTGCCTGCTCTGCTTCGTCCATTTGCGGTGCGACGTCACAGTGCTAGTGTGATCACAGATTAATCTATTACAGTCAGCCCCCGGGGGAGCTCGAGATGAACGTACGATCGATCGTGCGATTGCTGTTGCGCGGCGGTTCGCCTCCGGCGGTCGCCCTGCTGTTGCTGGGCGCCTCAGCCGTGGCCGGCGCGCAGAGCGTTCAGACTGCCGCATCGCAGCAGGCGAACGTGGCCCCGATGCAGCTCCAGGAGGTCATCGTCACCGCGGAGAAGCGCCGGCAGCCGCTACTCGAGGCTCCCGTGTCGGTGACGGTCGTCTCCGGCCAGGCGCTCGAGCAACGGCACGAGGTCAAGCTGGCCGACTACCTGGCGCAGATTCCGGGAATCTCCGTGCAGGACAATGGCTACGGCCAGATCGACTTCTCCATCCGCGGAATCGGTTCCTCGCCCAATCTCGCGCCGACCGTCGGAGTCGAGGTTGACGGCGTGCCGATCGGTTCGAGTAATGCGGCGGGCGACGCGGCGCTCAAGCCCGACATCGACCCGAACGACATGGCGAACCTTCAGGTGCTGTATGGTCCGCAGGGCACGCTCTACGGCGATGACGCGATGGGCGGTCTGGTCGAGTACACGACCGTAAAGCCCGACCTCGAGCGCTTCTCCGGCCGCGTCGAGGCCGACACGTCGACGGTGCAGGGCGGCGGTGTGGGTAGCGCACAGCGAGCAATGGTCAATCTGCCGATCATCGACGGCACGCTCGGGTTGCGCATTACCGGCTTCCTGCGACACGATCCGGGCTTCATCGACGACGTCGAGTCGGGACAGAAGAACGTCAACGACGACGCCGCCAAGGGCGGACGCATCGACATGCTGTGGCAGATCGCAAGCAATGCTTCGCTACGCTTGAACGCGCTGGCGCAGGACGGCAACGCCAACGGCGATGCCACGGAGATCCTGAGTTCGGCCTATCAGTCCGTCAATGGCGACCTGAAGAGCATCGGCCGGGGCGGTTTCAACGGGTTCCAAAGCAAGTACCGCTTCTACACCGGCACGCTGGACATCGATCTCGGCTGGGCTCACCTGCTGTCGCTGTCCGGATACAACACCACGGAATACGTGGCCAACCTGGACCTGACCGACGTCTTCGGTCCGATCTTCGGAACCCCGCCGTTCGTGCTCTTCCCGTTGGCACAGGACGACCGCACCAACAAGTTCAGCCAGGAGATCCGGCTGACATCGCCGTCGAATCAGCCTCTCGAGTGGATCGGCGGCCTGTATTACACCCGCGAGCAGACCAGTTTCGCGCAGACACTCACCGACGAGGACACGATGACGGGCGGGGGCTTCCCGGCATTCCCGACATCCGTGCTCTCGGCGCCCCTGGTGAATCCGCCCACGGACTTTCACGATTACGCCGGCTATCTGACGCTGACCTACCACTTCAGTCCCAAGTTCGATCTCGAGGCGGGCGGACGATATACCACCGAAACCACCGACATCCCCTATACCAGTGCAACCGGGTTCATCGCCGGTGCGCCAACACCGGCGAGCAGCGAGAAAGACGACGCCACGACCTTCCTCGCTTCCGCCCGCTATCACATCTCTCCGGACCAGATGGCTTACCTGCGCGTGGCCTCGGGCTTCCGTCCGGGCGGGAGCAATGGCGTGCTGCCTGGCGTGCCCGCTACCTACGGGCCGGACAAGACGGTCAACTATGAGCTCGGATACAAGGGATCCTACCTCGATCGGCGGCTCGAGCTCGAGACGGCGTTGTACTACATCGACTGGACCAACATCCAGCTCGAGGCGCTCAACGAGTACGACGAAGGCTTCACGGTCAACGGCAACAAGGCAAGAAGCCAGGGCGCGCAGTTCAGCGGCCAGTATCTGCTCGGCTACGGCCTCTCGGCGCAGCTCTCCCTCACTTACACGGATGCCGCGATGATCGGGGCGGGGCCGGCGAGCTCCGGGGCCGTGGCCGGCGCGGCGCTGCCTTATGCCAACAAGTGGAGCGGCAGCTTCGGTCTCGAGAAGCGCTTCCCGATCACACCGCGCTGGCAGGGGTCGGCGCAGTTGATCTATGACTTCTTCGGCGATCGCTACGGCCCGTTCAACTCCATAGTACCGCCGGCGCCTCAGGAGCCGCAGGTCTTCATTCCGCACTACAACACGGTGGACTTTCTCACTGGCGTCAGCGACGGCCGCTATTCGCTGAACCTGTTCCTGCGCAATCTCTCCAACGCTCGCGGCATCACCAGCCTGCAGGCTGAGGGCGGCGGCGGCAACGGCAACCTGCAGGGAACGATCATCACGCCGCGCACCATCGGCATCTCTCTGACGGCGAACTTCTGACATGCGACTACCGATCATGACGTTGCTGGCGCTCGGGATGATTCCGGGCGCATCGTGGGCCGCTGATGTGCCGACACCGAAGTCGGCCGTCACCCGTCACGTGGGGGAATTCAACGGCGCCCGGGTGAGGTACACCGCCTGGGTCGAGGACAACTTCGTCAACGACGCGCACGGCAAACCGGGTGCCTCCGTCATCACCGTGGCCTATACCCGTGATGACGTCGCCGATCCGAAGGCGCGGCCGGTGCTCTTCGCTTTCAACGGCGGCCCGGGGGCGGCGGGGTCGATGCTGAATCTCAGCGGCATCGGGCCGGTGCGTCTCGTCGGAAGCTCGCGCGGCGACCCCGGGGTGCGGCCGGGGCTGCCGGAGTCGGGGCGTTACCAGGATAATCCTGACAGTGTGCTCGATGCGGCCGACCTCGTATTCATCGATCCGGTGAGCACGGGATTCAGCCGTGCCTTCTCGGGTGAGAATCCGAAGCAGTGGTACTCCGACGCCACTGATGCCGCCGCGGTGACCCAGGCGATCGGGCACTGGCTGACCGTGCATCACCGCTGGGCCTCGCCGCGATACCTGATCGGCGAGAGCTATGGCACCGACCGGGCCGGGACCATGCTCGCGAGAGACAAGAGCCTGCGCTTCGAGGGCGTGGTGCTGATCGCGCTCGCCGTCCCGGCAGACGGTCGCCTCATCCCCTACGTTACCTCGCTGCCGACGATGGCGGCCGGAGCCTGGTATCACAGCCGTATCGCCCGCGATGGCCGCACGGTCGAGCAGGTGTTCGATACGGCCGCCCGGTTTGCCCGCACCGACTATCTGACGGCGCTCTATCGCGGCAGCAGCCTGCCCGCGACGGAGCGCGCGCAGATCGCGCAACGCATGTCCGAGCTCATCGGATTGCCGGCCGGCCTGATCATGGCTCAGGATCTGCGCATCGAGAAGAACACTTACATGTTCAACCTGCTGCAGGACCGGCACCTGCGCACCGGGCTGCTCGACGTGCGGGTCACCGGTCCACTCATCGCCAATGGTCAGGGCGCGATCGATGACCCCGCGCTCGGAGCGCTCCCCAAGAAGCTGCTCGGCTCCAGGCATCTGACCGCCGCCAGCATGGGCATCCTCAAGAACCCGAAGATCGGCGCCTATCTCCGGCAGGAGCTGCATTTCCCGACCACGGAGCAGTACTACAGCATCAACTTCATCGCCAACTCACAGTGGACGTACGATCACGACTTCGACCCGGTAGCCGCCGTGAGCACCGCGATGAAGGCGCAGCCCGGTCTTCGCCTCATGTGGGTTCAGGGACTCTACGATCTGACGTGCCCGGCCGATCTCGCCCGCTACACCATCGATCAGGACGGGATCCCGGCTGCCCGGCTGACGGCGGTCCTCCTGCCGGGGCCGCACAGCGCCTATACGACGCCGGACACTCTGCCGATCTTCACCACGGCTCTGCGCCAGTTCGTCACGCCGGGGGAGCGCGCGCAGTGAGCGTCGGCCGTCGCCTGCTGGACGTGGCGGCGGCCAGTCTCATCGCCGTTTCGCTGGTCACGCAGGTGCTGGCGTCTCAACCCGCACTCCAGGTCGCGGACGGGTTCACCTTTGCGGCCGGCGGGGACCTCATCGGGCCGAACAACACTCTCGCGGGCGCGACCGATGCCAGGTTGCAGGCCGTGGCCCGACACTTCCTCGATGCCGACCTGGGCTTCGCCAACATGGAGGGGTCGCTGTTCGATCTGGCCGGCTTCAAGGGCTGGCAGGCGCCGGAGACTGGCGGCGGCTACCCGATCGCGCCGGCCGCCGTGGCCAAGGACCTCAGGTCTCTCGGGATCACCGTGGTCTCCAAGGCCAACAACCACGCCACGGACTGGGGCGCGGAGGGACTGGTCGCGACGCTTGCGTCGCTTCGCGCCGCCGGTGTGGCCGAAGCCGGTGCCGGCACGACGCTGTCGCAGGCGCGGGCGCCCGTGTACCTCGACACGCGCAGGGGCGTGGCCGCGTTGGTCGACACCGCTGCGACATTTCCTCCCATGTCGGTAGCCTGTCCGCCGCCCAATGCGCGCTACGGCCCCTCTGCCCGTGGTTGCCCCGGCATCAGTGCACTGCACGTGCGCGAGGTTCACCTGTTGCCCCGGGCCCAGTTCGATGAGTTGCGTAGTGTCCTCAGTGGGCTCAGGGTGACGTCCCCGGCGCAGTCGTGGTCGGGTGAGCTCGACAGCGTGCTGGCGGGGCAGGGCAAAGGGGATCTGTTCGTGGGCGACACCGTCTTTCGCGGTGCGTCGTCGCGCGGGCTCACGTGGGAGATGGATCCGGACGACTTCCGCGCGGTGATCGCCGGCGTCCGCGCGGCCAGGCAACATGCCAACTTCGTGCTTTTTTCCATCCACGCTCATGAGATCACCCCTTACCAGGATCCTTCGCAGGGAGATGACAACGCCACGGCACGTCCGGCGAGCTTCGAGCCGATCCTCGCCCACGCCGCCATCGATGCCGGCGCCGATGCCGTGATACGAAATGGCCCGCACGTGCTCGGTGGCATCGAGATCTACAAGGGCAAGCCCATCTTCTACAGCCTGGGGAGCCTGTTCTTCGAGTTCGGCGGCACGCGCAGCTACAAGGTTCCGGGCGGCATGCTGCTGCGTTTCTCGGATGCATGGTTCCAGACGGCCGTGCCGGTTGTGACCTACCGGCGCGGTGAGGTGAGCGAGATCAGGTTGTATCCCATGAGCATCGAATCCAGTCACGCGCCGACGGACGGGCGCCCCCGGCCTGCGGATCCGGAGGAGGCGCGACAGATCCTCTTGCGGCTCCGGGCCATGTCGGCCGTCTATGGCACGCGGATAGAGATCGCGAACGGCGTCGGCATCATTCGCGGGCCGGGGTAAATGATGACTCTTCCATATCGTCGTGGAGCCTCGGACCGCCACGCGTGGTGGCTCGCTGCGGCGGCGCTGACCCTGCTCGGACTGACGCCCGCGCTCGCGCCTGCCAATCCGACCGACGGTGTTCCAATCATCACCCGCCATGAAGTGCGGATTGGCGGCCGCGAATTGGCGTATTCGGCGGAGGTCGGGCGGATCGCCATCCGTGACGTCGAGACCGGCGAGCCGCACGGGTACATGTTCTATACAGCGTACAGAGCCAGCGCCGCTGCCAGGCGGCCGGTGATGTTCGTGTGGGACGGCGGGCCGGGCGCTCCCTCCGCTTGGCTGCATTTCGACATCGCGGGTCCGAAGCTTCTGCAGGGAACGCGGTTGGCCGACAACTCCGATACCTGGCTTGCCGCAACCGACCTGGTTCTGGTCGATCCGATCGGTACCGGCTTCAGTCGTGCAACCAGCACGGCCTACGAGCATGAGTTCTACGGCACACTCGGCGATGTAGCCTCCGTGACGGAGTTCGTCCGCTGTTGGCTGATCCTGCACGACGCCAGCGGTGCTCCGGTGTTTCTCGCGGGCGAGAGCTGGGGTGCCGGCAGGGCCGCGAGCGTTGCGTACGCCCTCGAGAAGCGCGGTATCAACGTCAACGGCATCATATTGATCTCCGGGGGCTTCGGGCTCGATCAGCGCTACGGCTCACCGTCACTGCTCCAGGCGCTCGGCGTCGTCGACATGGCGAGCACGGCGCTCTACTGGCACCGCAGCGCGCCCGATCTGGGCAGCGATCCGGCGACGGTGCGCCGCGCGGCCGAAGCCTGGGTGCGCGGTACGTACGCACCTGCTCTCGCTCACCTCGGCGAGCTGTCGAGCGCGAAGCGCAATCGGATTGCCGAGCAGCTCGCGCGCTTCACGGGCATTGCGCCGGCAGCCATCGATCGCCGCACGCTCGTGGTCACACCGCACCAGTTCCGCACGGAGCTGCTCGAGAGCGAAGGCAAAGTGCTCTATCTGCTCGACGGTCGCCGCACGAGGCCGCCGAGCGATGCAGGCACGCCGGCGATGCTGCAGTACTTGCGCGGGACTCTGGGCTATCGCACCGATCTGCCCTACCTCGACCTCGAGGACCTGACTCAGGGCTTCGCTCCATCGGGCGCCTACCCCCAGAATGTCGGTGAGCAGTGGAACTATGCCACCGCGCCCATGACTGCCGAGCAGGTGAAGGCCGCGATCGCGGCGGCGGTTGCCTCGGGTGCCGGGCCGCCGCAGCTCGGACCCCCGCTGCCCGGCACGCGGCAGGCGCTCGCGCTCAACCCACATCTCAAGGCGCTGGTGGCGGTGGGGATCTATGACCCATACCAGCAGTGCGCGCGCGGGCAGGCGACCGAGGATGCGTTACCGCCTGATCTGCATCGCGCGATCGAATTCAAATGCTATGCGGGCGGACACGCGATGTATCTGGGCAGCGACGCGATACGCGCCGAGCTGAGCCGCGATGTGATGCAGCTGGTCGAGGAGGCGCGCTAGATGTCCCGATGGATGACTTGCGTGCTCGTGTTGCTGGCAGGCGCATTTGCGCCGGCCGGAGCGGAGACCGCCGGGCAACTGTTCCCGCCGCCACCGTTGGCCCCGCTCGTCATGACGGCGGTGGCTGGCGCGCATGTCTTCCGCACCGAGCACAGCGGCGTGTTCAACGGACATCGCATCCGCTACCAGGCCACAGTTGCCGAGACAGTGGTCGAAGATCCCGGTGCGGTGCCTGCAGCCGATCTCTACTCCGTCAGCTACGTTGCCGCGGGGACCGGCAATACGGCGGCGCGGCCCGTCATGTTCATCTTCAACGGCGGCCCGGGTGCCTCCTCCGTGTTCCTGCACCTCTGTTCCCTGGGACCCCGGGTCCTGCGCGAGTGCACTCCAGCGGCGACCTCGGACCCCGCAACACCGCTCGTCGACAACCCCGAGAGCCCGCTCGATGTGGCCGACCTGGTGTTCATCGATCCGACCGACACCGGTTGGAGCCATACGCTGCCCGGCGTCTCTCCCGAGCAGTTTCACTCCGTCGACGGTGACTCCGATGAGGTGACGGCGCTGATCATATGGTGGCTGCGCAAGCATGGACGGCTGGGCTCGCCGGTCTATGTCTACGGCGAGAGCTACGGCAGCATGCGCGGGGTCGCGGTGGTTCGCGATCTCGCTCGCAGCAACCCCAAGGTCGTCGTGGCCGGCCTGATGCTGGGGGGCTTCGCGATCACCTTCGGTCGCGGTAACGGAACACCGGACCCGATCTGGGACGCTCTGCGTCTCCCGACCGCGGCGTCCATGGCCTGGCACTACGGCAGGATCGACAACAAGCATCAAACCTGGGAGCAGGCCGTCGACAAGGCTGACGCCTTTGCGCGCACGCAGTATGTGGGCGCGCTGATGCTGGGACAGCAGCTCGATGCCGCCACGCGCCGGCGAATCATCGCGCGCCTGCCCGCGCTGAGCGGCATTCCGCGGAGCTACTTCGTCGCGCACAACACCATCGAAACGGGAGATTTCGCCACCGCCCTGCTGCACGATCAGGGGCTGGTCCTCGACGGCAACAACGGGCTCTGGACATACCGTGTCGGCGCCAAGCGTCCCAAAGACGGCTACGTTGCGTACTCCGAAAGCATCGCCCGATACGCCACCGACGAGTTGCGAGTACATGGGCTCGGCGGCTACCTGATCCTCACTCCCAACGACATGCAGGTATTCGAGTCCTGGAACTTCCGCACCAGCGGGGTCCCCTCTCTCGAGGTCACTCTCGCCCGGGAGATGCGGGACGAACCACACCTGCGGCTGCTCGTCGTGCAGGGTCGATACGACACCCAGACCCAGGTGGCCGATACACACTACGTCCTGGATCAGACGGACATCCCGCGCCAGCGGCTCGAGATCGCCTACTTCGACGGCGGCCACATGCTCGAGCCGAAACCCGAGGTGATGACAGCCGTTCGCGCATTTCTCGCGGAGGGCAGGTGATGATGGCTTCCGAGCCCGCGTCGGCTCTGGCAGCGGCCCGCGCCTTCTTCCCCTTCGTCAACGAGGCGGTGTATCTCAACACTGCGGCCGCCGGGCTGGCATGGAAAGGACTCGGCCAGGCGTCGGCGGCCTTCTACGAAGCGAAGCTGCGCGGCATCTGCGGTCGCAGCGATTGGGTGGCGACCGCCGCGCGCGCGCGCGCGAGCCTGGCGGCATTGTTGGGTGTGCAGGAGGACGCCGTATCCTTCACCGGCAGCGCGACGGAAGCGCTGAATCTGGCCTGCCTGGGGCTGCCGCTGCCGCCGGGCAGCCGGATCGCCATTGCCGCCGACGAATTCCCCTCCGTCTGGCAGGCCTGCCTCGCGCTGCGCAAATTGGGAGTCGACATCACGCCGATCGACATCCCCGCCGAGACCGGCCGCAGCGCGGCGATGGCGCAGGCGGCTGCCGCAGCGCAGGTCGTGGCCGTCTCGCACGTCCATTGGCGCACCGGCACGACCGTCGATCTCGAGCAGATCGGCGCAGCGTGCCGCGCGAGCGGCGCGTGGCTGATCGTGGATGGCGTGCAGGCCGTCGGCGCCATTCCGGTGCGCGCCGGGCTGGCCGATGCGTACTGCGGCTCCTCGTTCAAATGGCTGCTCTGCGGCTTCGGCCTGGGATTCATGACCCTGAGCGAGCGGCTGGCCCGGGAATGGACCCCACCCTTTCGCGGCTATGCCAACGAGTGGCCGAGCCGCGATCCGCAGTACGGACATCTGGATTATCCGGGCATCTACGCGCTCGGCGCGTCGCTCGCCTTTCTCGGCTCGCTTGGCTGGGAGCCGATATTCGGGCAGGTGGCACGGCTCTCGCGCCGGCTCTCGGAGCAGCTGCTCCGCCACGGGTTCGAGGTGTTGACGCCACACGCGACCGCCGCTGGAATCGTCTCCATCCGTCGCGACGATGCGGGAGCGGTGGTGGAGCGCCTGGCGCGGCAGTCGATTTTCGTCGAGGATCGGGACTCGATCGTGCGTGCCTCGCCGCACTTCTACAACACGGAGGCGGAGATCGACCGCTTCGTGGCTGCGCTCACGAAGTGATGCGCGTGACCGCCGGCATCGGCACCTGGCGTCGCCCCTACTGGTCGGGATTCGGCTGGGCGGCGGGTGAGGTTGGACTGGCGTGTTACGCCGCCATTTCCACCATCTACCTGCTCTACTTCGCGACGCATGTGCTGCGCTTCCCGCCGGTGTGGGCCGGCCTCGCGCTGCTCGTGCCACGCGTCTGGAACGTGGTTGCCGACCCCATGGTGGGTGTCCTTTCAGACAGGACGCGCACGCGCTACGGCCGGCGGCGGCCGTTTCTTCTCGGGGGCGCGCTATTCTGGGGGCTCTGCTTCGCGGTGCTGTTCAACCTGCGGCGGGGGCAGGCATCGGCGGTCGATATTCTCTGGTTCGGCGCCGTCTTTCTCCTCAACAACACGGGCCTGTCGCTCTACCAGGTGCCCTACTCGACGATGCTGGCGGAGATATCGCGCGACCAAACCGTCAGAACGCGCCTCGCCGGCTATCGTGAAATTGTTGCGCGCGCAGCGGTTCTGCTGACGCTGCTGAGCGGTCCGTGGCTGCTCGGGCGCTACACGTCCGAGTCCAGGGGCTTCGGCATCATCGGTGGAGTCTTCGGCGCGGCCATCATTCTCAGCGGACTCGTGGCCTTCTTCTCGACCAGGGACGCAGCCGAGACGGATGCCGCGCCCCCTCGTGATCACGGCCTGCGGGCACAGCTTGCGACGCTGACGGGCAACCGCCCGCTCGCCTGGCTGTCGGCCAGCTTTCTAATGGTCAACGTCGGCGATGCCGTGTTCAGCGGCGCGCTCGTTTACTACCTTACACGGGTTCTGGGCGAGAGCCCGGCGGCGATCGGCACCCTCTATCCGGTCAGCTCGATCACCGGCATCCTGGTCGCCCCGCTCTGGTGGCGCGCCGCCAATCGCCTGGGAAAGATCCCGGTCTGCCGCGTGGCGCTCGCCCTCAATGCTCTGTGTTGCCTGCTGCCGCTGGGGATAACTCCGGGGCACGCCGGGCTCATGTACGCCTTCATGGTGCTTTACGGACTATCCAACACCGGCGCCCGGCTGTTGCCGAACGCCATGGCACCCGATACGGCGGACCTCGATCAGGCACGCACGGGAGAGCGGCGCGAGGGCGCCATCTTCGGCATTTTCGTGTTCGTGCAGCAGACGGGATTCGCGGTCGGCGGCTTTCTCCTCAGCCTGCTTCTCGCGGCGGGGGTGCACGCCGGCGCCGCGCCCGGAACACACGAGCCAACCACGAGCGCGATCCTGCTGACTTTCACCCTCGCGTCCGCCGCGCTCTATGGTGGCGCGTTCGCCGCCATCCTTCCGTATCGCATGCCGGCTCAGCCGATGTGGTCTACGTCGACTCCGAGCTGAGCCCGCAGCTCCCGTCGCCCCTTGGGCAATACCTCGACGGCGCGGCTCTCCCGTCCGCGCCGCAGCCAGCCCGCCGCGCAGAGCACCCTCATGAGCTCGACACCAAGGGGGCCCGCGACATGGTGTTGTCGTTCCGTCCAGTCGAGGCACTGGCGCGCCAGCCCGTGGCGCGAGGGCTTGATGCCGCGTACGTCGACACCGAGGCGCCCAAGCCAATCCGATCCGGCGGCCGTGACCTCCAGCCGCCTGTTGTCCGCGGGCCGCAGATATTCACGCTCCTCCAGTGCGCGCGTCAGCGCCACCCCGACGGCACCGGCCAGATGGTCATAGCAGCTGCGGCAGAAGCGCAGACGCTGCGCCTCGGGACTGAGCGGCCGGCGGCGGAACTGCGTCTCCGGTCGAATCGCGGCCAGATGCTCCAGCGCTTGCGCCACGTGCGGGCCGGCCAGCCGGTAATAGCGGTGCCTGCCCTCGATCTCGAGCGCCAGCAGACCGCCGCGCAGGAGCTTGGCGAGGTGGGAGCTGGCCGTCTGCGCCGTGACCCGGGCCGCGTATGCCAACTCGCCCGCGGGCAACGCACGCCCGTCGAGCAGGGCCGTGAGCATCACGGCGCGCGCCGGGTCAGCCAGCAGGAATGCCGTGCCGGAGAAGCCGGGAAGCCCGGAATGCCCCTGTTGCACCATCGTTCTACGGTACCACCGGCCAGGGTAGTAAGCTTCGATACCCGTCGAAGCGTCCTCCACCTTGCCGGGGTTACTCTTTCTCCCGGACACCCGCGGAGGAGGCACTCTTGGATACTACCGTGCAGCGAAAGGGAGCCCGGCGCGTCGCGTTGAGCCATTTTCCGGCACTGCTCACGCTGTGCCTGGCCGTGCTGGTCGCGCAAATCGCGCTCCTGATTCCGGCGTCTCTTGCCATCACTCGTGTCATATGGCTCGACTCCCGTGAGCGCGGCCGGGCACTCGGCATCTGGGCCGCGTGCAACGGGCTGGCGCTCGCCATCGGGCCCACACTGGGCGGCGTGCTCATCGAGCGATTCGGCTGGCGGAGCATTTTCCTGGTCGTCGTTCCCGTCAGTCTCGCGGCCGTCGTGCTGGCGCCGGTCACGTTGTCGGAATCGTCCGATCCGCATGGCCGCAGCTTCGATGTGCGGGGACAGACCTTGGGCGCGATCGGGTTGGGTGCCGTTGCCTATGCGGCCATCGAGGCCCACGCCAGCGTCTGGGCCGCGCTGATTGCCTGCGCCGTGGCCATCGCGTGCATCGTATCGTTCGTTGTCGCCGAGAGGCGCGTCGGGCAGTCCGCGCTCGTGCCGCTCGAGTTGTTTTCGTCGCAGCCGTTCACCGCGGCCTCGGTGGCCACTACCGCCATGACTTTCGGCATGTACGGTGTCATCTTCCTGCTGCCGCTCACTTGGCAGAGCACGCGGGGGCTCAGTGCCACGGTTGCGGGCATTGCGCTGATTCCCATGGCGTTGGTGTTCGTCATCGTCTCGCCGTTCTCGGGCAGGCTCAGCGAGTGGCTCGGCGTGCGCTTCACGACCTCGGGCGGCGTCGCCATCGTGGGCGTCGGCCTGCTCCTGATCGGCGCGACTGCTGGCCACGGGTCGCTCGTGTTTGCGGAAATGGGTCTCACTCTCACCGGAGTCGGCATGGGACTGGCAACTGGTCCGTTGATGGGCGAGGCCGTCGGCGCTGTGAGTCCCGCCCGCTCCGGCACCGCCTCCGCGGTGATCAACGTCGCACGGATGGTGGGCGCAACGGTTGGAGTGGCGGCGCTCGGCGCCGTGTACGCGGTGTTCAAAAGTGGGCCCGAAGGCCTGCGCTGCGCGATGATCCTCGGAGGCGCCGCGCAAGTCTCGGGGGCGATCTACGCGTGGGTTTCCACCATGTGAAGTGCAGGCACAGGGAAGTGCGCTTACATAAGCCTCGCCACCGTGGCCTCGATCCACTCCTGGATCTCACGGTTCACCTCGCGAACGTCGCGGCCGCCGGCAACCACCGGCTCCCCGATCACGACCCGGATCGTTCCCGGCTTCTTCAGCAGCCCTCGCCGCGGCCAATAGCGACCGGCGTTGTGCGCGACCGGGACGATGAGCCTGCCGGTCTCCGCCGCGAGCAGCGCGCCGCTGACTCCGTAGCGGCGCGTCTCGCCCGGCGGCATGCGCGTGCCCTCGGGAAACACGATGATCCAGTCGCCTTCGGCGATGCGTTCCCGACCCTGGGCGACCACCTGGGACACGGCGGAGTGGCCCGACTTGCGATCGATGGCGATGGCATGCAGCTGCCGGATGCCCCATCCAACCACCGGAACCCACAGCAGCTCGCGCTTCAGCACCCATACCTGGCGCGGGAAGACCACGGTCATCGCGAACGTCTCCCACGAGGAGGAATGCTTCCATAGCGCGATGTGATTGCCCGCCGGCAGCTGTTGCGCCCTCGACCCGGAAATCCAGCCGGCAGGTCCATTTGAGCGCCTTCAGCAGCACCCATCCCCAGAGCCGCGCCAGCAGGAACCGCTGCCGGAACGGCAGGAGGAGACAGGCGAGCACGAAGAAGATGGAGTAGCAGAACGTCCAGACGAAGAAGAAGGCCGTGAAGACCATCGAGCCGATGAGCTGCATGGCCGTGCGCGATCAACCCGGCAGTCGCGACAGGTCCGCCACCCCGGCGAACAGGTCGCGCATGCGGGCGAGGAGCGCCAGCCGGTTGGCGCGCAGTTTCGGATCCTCGTCCATGACCATCACCTGATCGAAGAACGCATCCACCGCCGGCCGCAGCTGCGCGAGCAGCGCGAGGGAGCCGGCGTAGTCCTTGCGCGCCGCGGCAGCCGCCACGCCGTCGCGCCGCTCGCGCATGGCCTCGAACAGTCGCCGCTCCGCGGTGCGTGCAGGCACCCTGACGTCGACTTCCGCTGGCGCGCGCTCGCCGCGCCTTGCGCAGGATGTTGGCGACGCGCTTGTTGGCGGCGGTGAGGCTGGCTGCCTCGGGCAGAGTCGAGGAAGGTGCTGAGCGCCTTCAGTCGTGCATCGAAGTCGAGCGGCGACGCCGGGCGGGTCGCGAGCACGGCGTCGAACATCTCGGTGGTCATGGCGTGCCTGACGGCGCCGTCGGCGCGCTCGAGGTAGTAGGCGCGCAGTCGCTCGAGGACATAGTCGTATACTTCAGCCGCGACGCTCGCGGTCGCCAGCGCCGGCGGCTTGCCGGCGGCGGCCGCCGACTTCCCGATATCCTCGCACACCCGCGTCACGGCGCGCGCGAGCAGCCGGCGACAGATCCAGCTCGAGCCGCTTCTCGATCAGGATCCGCATGCACGCCGATTGCCGCCCGGCGCAGTCCGAATGGATCCTTCGTTCCCGTGGGCTTCTCGCCGATGGCGAATATGCCCGCCGAGCGTATCAAGCTTGTCGGCAATCGCCAGCGTAGTGCCGGCCTGCGCTGGCCGGCAGCTCATCGCCGGCGCCGCGCGGCTGGTAGTGTTCCCGGATGGCGGTGGCGACTTCGCCGGTCCTCGCCGTCAGCGAGGGCGTAGTAGGTGCCCATGATGCCCTGAAGGTCTGGGAACTCGCCCACCATCGCGGTCAGGAGATCGCATTTGCAGAGCTCCGCCGCGCGGCGCGCGCGCGTGACCGGGCCAGGGTCGGGGGCACCGGGCTGGGCGCGCGCCTGCGCAATATCCGCTGCCAGGGCCGCGACACGCCGGGTCTTGTCGCCGAGGGAGCCAAGCTTCGCCTGGAAAGTGACTTTAGCCAGCCCGTCGGCGCGCGTGGCAAGCGGTGACTTGCGGTCCTGCTCCCAGAAGAACGCCGCGTCGGCGAGCCGCGGCCGTACGACACGCTGGTTGCCCTCGACGCACCTTCGCGGGATCGCGGCTCTCGATGTTGGCCACCGTGATGAAGTGCGGGCAGCAGCGTGCCATCCGCGTCCTCGACCGGGAAGTAACGCTGGTGATCCTCCAAAGTCGAGATAAGCACCTCACGCGGCAGCGACAGGAAGCGCTCCTCGAAGCGGCCGGCCAGCGGCACCGGCCATTCCACCAGCGCCGTGACCTCATCGAGCAGCGCGTCGCTCATGAGCGGCCTACCGCCCAGGTCAGCCGCGACGGCAGCGACGCGCTCGCGGATCAGTGACCGCCGTGCATCGAAGTCCGCGACCACATAGCCTCGCTCGCGCAGCATCCGCTCGTAGACGTTCGGGCTCGAAAGGCGCAGCGGTTTCGGCGCGTGGAAGCGGTGGCCGCGCGTCAGATTGCCCGAGGCAGTGTCGAGGAGGCTCGCGGGCACGACCTCCTTGCCATACAGCATCGCAATCCAGTGAACAGGCCGGACGAACTGTGCCTCTCCGGCACCCCAGCGCATGCGGCGCGGAATCGGCAATGCATCGAGCGCGCTCCCCACCAGTCCGGGCAACAACTCCGCGGCGGGAGCACCGGCTTTGATACCGACGTAATGGAGAAACGTGCCCTTGCCCTCGTCGCGGCGTTGCAGCTCTTCTATGGAGGCCTTGCAACTCGCCGCAAAGGCTTGTGCGGCTCGCGTCGGCAGCCCCTCGGCATCGAACGCCGCGCTCACCGGTGGACCGCGCCGCTCGATCTTCTGGTCCGGTTGATGTGCCGCCAGGCGGCGAACGAGAACCGCGAGCCGCCGCGGCGTCGCAAAGGGCTGCATCTCGCCATGCTCGAGACCCGCCTTGGCCAGCCCGGCGGCAAGGTTGTCGGCAAACGCCTGCTGCAGCAGGCGCAGCGCCTTGGGCGGCAGCTCCTCGGTCCCGATCTCGACCAGGAAGTCGCGCTTCCTCGAGGTCATGCGTGCCCCCGCTGCATCGGAAAGCCCAACGCCTGTCGGCTCTCGTAGTAAGCCCGCGCCACGCCGCTCGCGAGCGCGCGCATACGCAGAATGTAACGCTGCCGCTCCGTCACCGAGATCGCGCGGCGCGCGTCCAGCAGGTTGAAGGTGTGGGAGGCCTGCAGCACCTGTTCATACGCGGGCAGCGCCAGTCCCGCCGCGAGCAGCTCCTTGCAGGCGCGCTCGTGATCGTCGAAGTGGCGAAACAGCGTCGCGACGTCGGCCCGCTCGAAGTTGTAGCGCGATTGTTCGACCTCGTTCTGGTGGAACACGTCCCCGTAAGTCACCCGGCCCAGCGGGCCGTCGGTCCACACGATGTCATAGATGCTCTCCACTCCCTGCAGATACATGGCGAGCCGCTCGAGACCGTAGGTGATCTCGCCCGTCACCGGGCGGCAGTCGAGGCCGCCGACCTGTTGGAAATAGGTGAACTGGGTGATCTCCATGCCGTTCAGCCAGACCTCCCAGCCGAGGCCCCAGGCGCCGAGCGTTGGCGATTCCCAGTTGTCTTCGACGAAGCGGATGTCATGCACCAGCGGGTCGAAGCCGAGTGCGCGCAGGCTCCCGAGATACAGCTCCAGGATGTCGAGCGGCGAGGGCTTGATCACCACCTGGAACTGATAGTAGTGCTGCAGCCGAAAAGGATTGTCGCCGTAGCGGCCGTCGGCCGGCCGGCGCGAGGGTTGAACGTACGCGGCGCTCCATGGCTCGGGTCCGATGGACCGCAGGAAGGTAGCCGTATGGAAGGTGCCGGCCCCGACCTGCATGTCATAGGGCTGCAGGACCACGCAGCCGCGCTCGGACCAGTAGCGCTGCAAGGCGAAGATCAGCTCCTGGAAGGTGCGGGGCGCCGTGCCGATTCTCATGGATGGGGTCGAACGCACAAAAGAGCCGGCGAGTATACCCGCCGAACCCGGAGCAGCGGCAGCCTGGCCGCCTGCACCAAAACAAGGCGCACCGCAGCCGCCGAGGCGTGTAGCAGAGACCCCGGCTGCTTGGCATTGCACCGGACTGGTGCCAAAATGAGGCGACCCGCACCATGACGGTGCAACCGTGCCGCTCACTCGCCGCTAACTCTTTGATCCGCCTGGCTCGTGGAGCTGGCACAGCGCCTGCACTGTCACAGCGCGCCGCCACCTGCCCTCGGGAGACTGACCCGCCCGGCGGGCACCATCTTTTATTTCTTCCGGAGGAGATATGACACCGACCGATGTGCTCAAGCTGATCAAAGAAAAAGAAGTCAAATTCGCGGACTTGCGCTTCACCGACACGCGCGGCAAAGAGCAGCACGTGACCATCCCGGCGCGGCTCGTCGACGAGGATCTGTTCCGCGACGGCAAGATGTTCGACGGCTCTTCCATCGCCGGATGGAAGGGCATCAACGAGTCGGACATGATCCTCATGCCCGAAGCCAGCACGGCGGTCATCGATCCGTTCTTCGAGGAGACGACGGTCAACATCCGCTGCGATGTGATCGAGCCGGCCACCATGCAGGGCTACGAGCGCGACCCGCGCTCGCTCGCCAAGCGCGCCGAGGCGTATCTCAAGTCCACGGGCATCGCCGACTACGGCGCTCTTCGGGCCGGAGAACGAGTTCTTCATCTTCGACAGCGTGCGCTACGGCAACGACATGCGCGGCTGCTTCTACTCGCATCGACTCCGTGCAGGGCGCATGGAACTCGGCGAGGAATACACCGACGGCAACACGGGCCACCGCCCCGGCATCAAGGGCGGCTACTTCCCGGTGCCGCCGGTCGATGCATTCCAGGACATCCGCTCGGCGATGTGCCTCGCCTGCGAGGAGATGGGCCTCAAGGTCGAAGTGCACCACCACGAGGTGGCCACCGGCGGGCAGTGCGAGATCGGCATCGGCGCCGGCACGCTGGTGCAGAAGGCCGACCAGGTGCAGATCCTCAAGTACGCGGTGCTCAACGTCGCCAACGGCTACGGCAAGACCGCGACCTTCATGCCGAAGCCGCTCGTCGGCGACAACGGCAGCGGCATGCACGTGCACCAGTCGCTGCAGAAGGAAGGCAAGGCGCTGTTCGCCGGCGACAAGTATGGCGGCCTCTCGGACCTCGCTCTGTACTACATCGGCGGCATCATCAAGCACGCGCAAGGCGCTCAACGCCTTCACCAACGCCGGCACCAACAGCTACAAGCGCCTGGTGCCCGGATTCGAGGCGCCGGTGATGCTCGCGTACTCCGCGCGCAACCGCTCCGCCTCGATCCGCATTCCGTGGGTGTCGAACCCGAAGGCGCGTCGCATCGAGGTGCGCTTCCCGGACTCGAGCGCGAACCCCTACTTCGCCTTCGCGGCCATGATGATGGCCGGCCTCGACGGCATCCAGAACAAGATCCACCCCGGCGATCCGGCCGACAAGGATCTCTACGACCTGGAGCCGGAGGAAGCGAAGCACATCCCGACCGTGTGCCACTCGCTCGACATGGCGCTCGAGCTACCTCGACAAGGACCGCGAGTTCCTCACCCGCGGCGGGGTATTCACCAATGACGTGATCGACGCGTACATGGGCCTGAAGATGCAGGAGATGACGCGCTTCCGCATGGCGACCCACCCGGTGGAGATGGAGCTCTACTACAGCTGCTGATGGACGGAACTTGAAGACAGACGCCCCCTCATCCGGTGCCGGAGCCTCCCTGCTGCGCGGGGCAGGCTCCGGCCTCCGGAAGGCAGCGGCGTGCCTTGCGACGGCGTTCCTTTGTCCCCGGCATCGCATCGGGCTATGCTCGGACCCTATGCGCCACACGCGATTTACCTTAATCCGGACGGCGGCTTTGGGAGCTACCGCGGCGGCTGTTGCGAGCCTCGGCCTGCTCTGCGCCACCGCGCTGGCGGACAACGGCACCACCACGGTCTACAAGTGGGTCGACGCCCAGGGCGTCGTCCACTACAGCGACCAGCCGCACCCGAACGCGCAGAAGCTGGAGGTTCGCGGCGCCCAGACCTTCTCAGCCCTGCCGGTGCTGCCGAGCTCTTCCTCCGCGGCACCCGCCGAGGCCCAGCCGGCCGGCCCCGCCTACGACAACTGCGCCATCACCCAGCCCGCCGATCAGCAGATGCTGATGAACGTCTACAACACGATCGGCGGTGGTACAGACCTCTCCGCCGCTGCGTTCGGGCGATCAGGTCCGCCTGTTCGTCGACGGCAAGCAGATTCAGGGCTCCGGCACCGCCTTCACGTTCCCGGTCTTCCGGCGGCCAACACTCGGTGCAGGCGGTGATCGAGGACAGCACCGGCCAGATCGTCTGCGAGACGTCCAGCGTCACCTTCTTCGTGCACCAACCCTCGGTCCAGAACCCGCAGAACCCCGTCCATCCTCGTTAGATTTGGCGCAAATCGCTGCCGGCGATTTGCTCGGTCCATCCCTGGCCTCACCCCTTCGGGGCTTCATGCCTTGCTTTCGGGCTAGCGGAGGGTCCCGTGGCCGCTGAGTACAACCTCCCTTCGGCGCTGTCGCATTTCGACCCCGCCGATCTGCTCGATGCGCTCGCCACCGGCATCATCATGCTGGACGCGCAGCTGTGCGCCGATCTACGCCAACGTTGCCGCGCAGGACCTGCTCGCCTTCAGCCTGAACAAGGCGCGCGGCCGCCCGTTCGCCGATTTCCTGCACGATGGCAACGGCCTGACCGGCATCCTGCGCCGCGCGCTCGAGGCGGGCGAGAGCATCGCCGACCGCGAGCTCACCATGCGCCCCGCCGGCGCGCCGCGCGATTCCCGCACGCTCGACGTCACCATCACGCCGCTCGAAGGCCAGATCACCGGCACGCACCTGCTCCTCGAGCTCGCCGACACCACCCAGCGGCAACGCATCTCGCGCGAGAACGACCTGCTCGCGCGCCTCGACGGCAGCCGCCTGATGATCCGCCAGCTCGCCCACGAGATCAAAAACCCGCTCGGCGGCCTGCGCGGCGCCGCGCAGCTGCTCGAGCGCGAGCTGCAGGGCGCGGCGCTGAAGGAGTACACGCAGGTCATCATCGGCGAGGCCGACCGGCTCACCGCGCTGGTCGATTCCATGGCGGGCCCGAAGCGCGCGCCGCAGAAGTCGCTGATCAACGTGCACGAGATCTGCGAGCACGTCTATCACCTGCTGCGCGCGGAGGCGCGCGCCGGCGATTCAGCATCGAGCGCGATTACGACCCGAGCCTGCCGAACGCCATGCTCGACCGCAATCAGATCATCCAGGCGCTGCTCAACGTGGCGCGCAACGCCCTGCAGGCGCTGGGTGCCCGCGGTCGGATCGTGCTGCGCACGCGCGCGCTCTCCAACGTCAGCATCGGCTCCGCGCGCCACCGGCTCGTGGCCGCGTGCAGGTGGAGGACGACGGCCCGGGCGTGCCCGAGGACCTGCGCTCGAGCATCTTCTATCCCCTCGTCACCGGCCGCCCGAACGGCACCGGCCTCGGCCTCGCGGTGGCGCAGGAGCTGGTGACCCGCAACGGCGGCCTCATCGAATTCGAGAGCGAGCCGGGCCGCACCGTTTTCACGCTGCTGTTGCCGCTCGGAGAGGCCGCATGAACGCCGATGCCTGCGTGTCTGGCTCGTCGACGATGACGCCTCCATCCGCTGGGTGTTGGAGCGCGCGCTGCGCAATGGCGGCATGACGCCGCGCGCGTTCGAAGCGGCGGAGCCCGCGCTGGATGCGCTGCGGCGCGAAGCCCCCGACGTGCTGATCACCGACATCCGCATGCCGGGGCAGTCGGGGCTGGAGCTGCTGCGCCGGATTCGCGACACCCGCCCGGCGCTGCCCGTCATCGTCATGACGGCGCACTCGGATCTCGGCAGCGCCGTGTCGGCCTACGAGGGCGGCGCCTTCGAGTACCTGCCGAAGCCCTTCGACATCGACCAGGCGGTCGCGCTCGTGCGGCGCGCCGCCAGCGCCGTCGGTCAAGCATGGCGCGGAGACGGCCGCACACCCCGCATCCCGGAGCTGCTGGGCACCGCGCCGGCCATGCAGCAGGTGTTTCGCGCCATCGGACGCCTCGCCCGCTCCAGTGTCACGGTGCTCATCACCGGCGAGTCCGGCACCGGCAAGGAGCTGGTCGCGCGCGCGCTGCACGATCACAGCCCGCGCGCCGGCAAGCCTTTCATCGCGCTCAACACCTCGGCGATCCCCGCGGACCTGCTCGAGTCGGAGCTCTTCGGCCATGAGAACGGCGCGTTCACCGGCGCCGATGCCCAGCGCCGCGGGCGCTTCGAGCAGGCCGACGGCGGCACGCTGTTCCTCGATGAGATCGGCGACATGTCGATGCCGCTGCAGACGCGTCTGCTGCGCGTGCTGGCGGAAGGAGAGTTCTATCGGGTGGGCGGTCAGACGCCGATCCGCGTCGACGTGCGCGTCATTGCCGCGACGCACCAGAACCTGCAGGACCGCGTGGCTCGTGGCCTCTTCCGCGAGGACCTCTACCACCGCCTCAACGTCATCCGCATCGAGCTGCCGCCGCTGCGCGCCCGCGCGGAGGACATTCCGGACCTGCTCGCCCACTACCTCACACTGGCGGCCCACGAGCTCGGCGTGGAGCGCAAAGCGCTCGCCAAGGAGGCGGAAGCGAAGTTGTCTGCGTACGGCTGGCCCGGCAACGTGCGCGAGCTGGTGAACCTGTGCCGGCGCCTCTCGGTCCTCGCGCCCGGCAGCGAGATCCACGTCGAGGATCTGCCGTCCGAGATCCTCTCCGCTGGCGCCACCGACGGCGATGCCGACTGGGCGAAAGCCCTGGCGGCTTGGGCCGACCGCCACGCCCTCGGCGGCAAGCGGCCGCTGCTCGATGCTGGCGCTGCCGCAGTTGAGCGCGTCCTGATCCGCGCCGCGCTCAAGCGCACCCAGGGCCACCGCCAGGAGGCCGCGAGGCTTCTCGGCTGGGGCCGCAATACGCTCACCCGCAAGCTGAAGGAGCTGGGAATGAGCGAGGGCGAGCTCGGCGGGGAGTCGGAGGAGCTCGAAGTCGAAGGCTGATCCGGGACCGATCGGCGGCCGCCGGCTCAGCCCGATACCGGGGCGTCCTGAACCTCTTTGCCCGTGCGCAGCGTGCCGACGAGCGCGGCGACGCTCTCGAGACCGCTCTCCCGCAGGTACTCGGCGATCCCGTCATTCACTTTCTTGCAGACGAAGGGATCGTAAAACAGCGCCGTCCCGATGCCGACTGCCGTCGCGCCGGCGATGAGAAACTCCACGGCATCCGTCGCCGTGGTAATGCCGCCCTGTCCGATGATGGGAATGCCGTGCGGCTTCGCCACTTCGTAGACCTGGTGCACTTTGAGCAGCGCAATCGGCTTGATCGCCGGTCCCGACAAGCCGCCCTGGATGTTGCCGATGATGGGGCGGCGGGTGCGCGCGTCGATGGCCATGCCCATCATCGTGTTGATGACCGACAGCGCATCCGTCCCCGCCTCGATGCACCGCCGCGCGTTCTCCCGGATGTCAGTCTGATTGGGCGAGAGCTTGGTGATCAGCGGCTTCTTCGTGACCCGGCGGCACGCCGCCACCACCTGCGCCGACATGTCGGGATAGTTGCCGAACGCGACGCCGCCCTCCTTGACGTTGGGACAGGAGATGTTGATCTCGATCGCATCGATGGGCGACTGGTCGAACAGCCGCGTGACCTCGGCGTATTCCTCCACGGTGGAGCCGGAAACGTTGGCGATGAAGCGCGTCTCGGCGAAATCCAGCGCCGGCAGGATGCGGCGCACGACGTGCTCGGCGCCCGGGTTCTGCAGGCCGATGGCGTTCAGCATCCCTGCCGGTGTCTCATACACGCGATGCGGCAGATTGCCGAGTCGCGGCGCGAGTGTGGTCCCCTTCAGCACCACCGCGCCCGCGTCCCGGTTGGAGAAGCCCTGGATCCGGGTGTACTCCTCGCCGAAGCCGACGCAGCCGGAGAGCAGCACGATCGGCGAGGCGAAGTCGAGCCCGCAGAACTTCAGCCGCAGAACACTCGGGAGGGCGTTCGTATCGTTGGTCATGTCAGCACCTTAGCATAGGCACACGGATGTGCTCCGCCGCCGCAGGTGGCGCCATATCAAAGCCTGCGTACGTGCACGTCTATCTTCCCTCGCGGGCCGATCAGCAGGGATCCGAGCCAGCCGGTGATGCAGACGATGAGCCAGGTCGCGAACGCGGACCAGAACCCGCCATAGATGTGAAAGCCCGGCAGCATCCAGGCGACCAGCGCCACCATCGCCGTGTTGACGACCAGCAGGAACAGCCCGAGGCTGAGTAGGGTGATCGGCAGCGTGAGGATGATCAGTATCGGCCGCACGATCGCATTGACCACACCCAGGAGGACGCCCGCGAGCACCAGCGTGCCGGGATTGTCGATCCGGATCCCCGACACCCAGCGGGTCGCTATCCAGAGCCCGATCGCGCCGACAAGCGCCCGGAGAACGAACCCGGTCACGGGCGCTCCCGTCGCGCGGTGCCCTCGATCAGAGCCTTCAACCGGGTCATCGCCGCACGCCACCCGGTCCGCAGCCGCAGATACTGCGCATCCCACTCCGGCGCGCCCGGCACCCCCGATCCCAGCAGCCGCAGAATGGTGCCCCCGGCCTGAGCCGGTTCCAGGATGAAGTCGTCGATGAGCGCGCTGTCGGTGGGCGGGAGCGATGCGCTCGGCAGGTAGATGAGCCGCAACCGCCGTCCCGGCTCACAGACGTCGATATGCGCTTCCAGCTCCGTAACCCGGTCGACACAGGCCCGAAAAAGGCCCCCGGCGCGGGCGCGGATCTCGGCCTTGGGCGAGCACCAGCTGGCAAGCAGGGCCGGGTCGGTCAGCGCCCGCCAGACCGTCTGCACGTCCGCGGTGACGTCGATCCGGTGGGCATAGCCCCGAGTCTTGTCCTTCATATGCCGCAATTGTGCCATCAGCGCACAACCTTGGCCCGGTCGACCGCGGCGTCCTCTATCCTAAAGCCTACGCTTACGGAGCTCCCATGGCCCTCGTCAACCTGATCGTCGCTCTCGCTCTGCTGCAATTCTTCGCCTTCGCGACCGCCGTCGGCAGGGCGAGGGAGAAATACAACGTCCCCGCTCCCGCCACGACCGGCAACGAGGTTTTCGAGCGCTACTTCCGTGTTCAGATGAATACGCTGGAGCTGCTCGTCATGTTCGTGCCGGGGATCTGGATGTTCGGCTTCTACGTCAGCGCCAAGGTGGCTGCAGGGCTCGGCGGGATCTACCTCATCGGACGCTGCATCTATTACTTTGCTTATGTGAAAGATCCGAGCAAGCGCTCGCTCGGCTACGGACTGTCCGCGGGCCCGGTCGCGGCGCTGGTGATCGGTGCACTGGTCGGCGCCGTCCGAGCCGCGATACACCCTTGAACGGTGTTGCCGTCTACTCCGTTTCTGACTTGATCGGCCGCGTCATGAGAGCGCGGACCGCATCCCGCGCGGGTACGCCCTCATACAGCACCCGGTAAACGCCTTCGCAGAGCGGCATCTCCACACCCGCCCGGGCGGCGACGGCATGCAGTGCCTTCGCGGCGGGGTATCCCTCCACGACCTGCCCGATGTCCGCGAGCGCCTGCTCGGCCGTCTTTCCAGTCGCCAGCTCCAGGCCGAACCGGCGGTTGCGGGACTGGTCGTCGGTGCAGGTGAGGACCACGTCCCCGAGGCCGGCGAGCCCCATGAAGGTGTCACGTTGCGCCCCGAGCGCGACGCCGAGTCGCATCATCTCCGCCAGGCCGCGCGTGATGAGTGCCACACGTGTGTTGGCACCGAAGCCCAAACCATCCGACAGGCCCGCGCCCACCGCCAGTACGTTTTTGACGGCCCCGCCAACTTCGACACCTGCGATGTCCGTTGACGTGTAGGCGCGGAACTGCTCAGAAGAGAGGTCCTGCGCCAGGGCCTTCGCGAACGCCGAGTCTGACGACGCTATGGTCATCGCCGTTGGGAGTCCGGCCCCGACCTCTCGCGCGAAAGTCGGTCCCGACAGCACCGCCACTGCTCGCTTGGGGCCCAACACCGCGCGGGCAACCTGGTGTGGCAGCAGGCCCGAGGGAAGCTCGAAGCCCTTGGTAGCCCAGGCCAGCCGCATTTCCGGGGTGAGGAGGGGTGCAATTCCTTCGAGCAGCGTCCGGAAAGCATGACTCGGTACGGCGATGAGCACATCGCACGCACCGCGCATGGCGTGGGCGAGCTCCGGCTCCACGGTGAGCGACTGCGGAAATGCTCCCGCGGCGAGGTAGCGCTCGTTCCGCCGCTCCCGCGCCATGGCAGCCAGGCGTGCGCGGTCGCGCCCCCAGAGCCGGGTCGGCCGTCCGCTGCGCGCGAATTGAACGGCCAGCGCCGTCCCCCAGGAGCCCGCGCCCAACACGGCTACCGGCGCGTCCCGTTCGGAAACAGTGCTCATGGGTTGGGCCGGGCAGCAGCCCGGATCCAGCGCTCCAACTAGTTGGTTTGCTCGGGGGGGCGGTTCGCGTTGGCGGCGTACAGCGCGTCGAAGTTGACGGGCGGCAGCAGGAACTGCGGAAATCCACCCTGAGTGACGAGGCTCGATACGGCTGCACGCGCGTACGGGAACAGCACCCCGGGGCAAACGCTTCCGACAGCGCGCTTGATGTCCTCATCCGACAGGTTGCGCAGCACGAAAATGCCCGCCTGCTTCACCTCGACCAGGAAGATGGTGGTGTCGTTCTGTTTCGCGGAGACCGTCACCGTCAGCACGATTTCGCGCACGTCGGCGGCCACCGGCGTGGCGGCGGTGTGCAGGTCGAGATTGATCTGCGGATTCCAGTTGCCCTCCACGCGCGGGCCGTTGGGTGCCTCGTAGGAGCAGTCCTTGAGGTAGACGCTCTGCAGGGCGAGCACCGGGCCAGTCGCGTTCTCGGGCGTCGGCGCGAGGCCGGCAGCTTCATTCGTCATCTGTCACTCCAGTTTGCAATAGTTTATCGAGACCACCGCCGGCATCGAGATCGTGCAGATCGTCGCACCCGCCGACGTGCGTCTCTCCGATGAAGATCTGCGGCACCGTGCGCCGCCCGCAGCGGGACATCATTTCCACCCGGGCAGCCGGTGCCACCTCGATGTCGATCTGCTCCACCTCGACACCCTTGCCCTCGAGCAGCTCCCGCGCACTGGCGCAGTATGGACACCAGCTGGTGGCGTACATCACGACCTTCGGGCGGATCATCCGCTTGCCTTTGAGCCTTTTTCGAGCGGCAGGTTGTCGGCGCGCCATGCCGACAGTCCGCCGCGCAGATTGAAGGCCTGCTCGAAGCCCTGAGCCTTGAGCTGCCGTGCGGCCGACGTACCGAGGGAGCCTGACTCGTCGTAAACGATGAGCGGCTTCTGCTTGTACTTCTTCAGCGTGTCGCCCGCCTTGAGGATTTGCTCGCCGTCCAGGCGGCGCGCGCCGGAGAGGTGCCCGGCGGCGTACTGTTCGGCGGCACGCAGGTCGATCACGACCGCACCGCGGTTCATCAGCCTGATGGCGTCCTGCGGCGAGACGGTCGCGAGACTTTCCGCGTGCGCCCGTATCTCGAACACGATGACGAGCACGAGGACCACGACGGTTGCGGCGACGAGCCAGTGATTCAGCTGGATGTATTGAGCGAGACGATCCATGCGGGAGGCAGCAGAAGCTCGGGCCGGCCTGAAAAAGGGCGCGCATTATAGCGCTCATATGCGACGCTTCCGCATCATTGGCCTGATCGCGCCGTTCCTGCTCACCGTGCTCCTGGCCGCGCCGCCCGACGGCGCGGGCGGGCATGCCGCCCAGGCCGGTGGTCATGCGGACGCCCGCCAGACGCGGGCGCAGCTCCAGGCGCTGCGCGACCAGATTGCGCGCATCGCCCGTCAGGTGAGCCGCGGACAGGCGGAGCGGGACCGCCTCACCCGCCAGCTGCGGGCTACGGAAGAGTCGGTTGGCAAAGCACAGGCGGCGCTCGACGGCCTGCGCCAGCAGCGCGAGGCGGGTGCTGCCCAGCGGACGCAGCTCGAGGCCCGCAAGCGCCGGCTCGAGACCGACCTCGCCGACAACCGCAGTGTTCTTGCGGGACAGCTGCGCGCCGCCTACCTCATCGGGCAGGAGGAGCCGTTGAAGCTCCTGCTGAATCAGGGCAATCCGGCCCAGGCAGGCCGGATGTTCGTCTACTACAGCTATTTCGGTCGTGCCCGCGCCCTCAAGATCCAGGCCATTGAGGCCGACCTGCAGCACCTCGGGCAGCTCGACGGGCAGCTTCAGGAGCAGGACGCGAAGCTCGCCGGCCTGCAGCAGGCGCAGCAGGCCCAGGTCTCCGCCCTCCGGCAGGCACGCTCGCAGCGCATGCAGGTGCTGGCGAGCATTTCGGCGCAGACCCAGAGCCGCACCGAGCGTCTGGCCCGTCTGCGGCACCAGCGGAGCGACCTCGAGTCATTGCTGGCGCAGCTGCGCCGGGCGACCGCAAGCCTCCCTCCCGAGGATCTGGGCCACTCTCCCTTCGCAAAGCTGCGCGGCAGGCTTCCCCGCCCGGTCGGCGGTACGATCATCGCAGGCTACGGCCAGGTGCGGGCGGGAGGCCTCAAGTGGCAGGGGGATCTCTTCGCGACGCAGCGTGATGCGCCGGTGCGCGCGGTATCCCGGGGGCGGGTGGTCTACGCGGACTGGCTGGCCGGGCTCGGGCTCCTCATCATCATCGATCACGGTGATGGCTATATGAGCCTCTACGGCCACAATGACCGCCTGTACGAGTCGGTCGGGCAGCAGGTGGCCGCCGGCCAGATCATTGCGCGCGCGGGCGACAGCGGCGGCAGCGCCCGGCCGGAGCTTTACTTCGAGATCCGCCGGGCGGGTGAGCCGGTCGACCCGCGGCTGTGGCTCTCCCGCTAGTTCATTGGCCAATGTGAAGCACTTCAAGCTTTAGGACCGTAGGCGGAACCTGATCCGCGAACCGCCAACTCGCGCAAGGCCCGGCGCGTCCCTTCCGCGCGACATTGGCTGCCATTTCTCACAGCAAGCCATGGTTGCCTCGGCATGAGCCGGCGTCCGGACGACATAAAGCCGTCCTCTGAGATCCGCCCCAGCGGGTCCGAGGGCCCCGGAAGACCTACGGACGCGTGGAGCGGGTTCGAGCCCCATGCGCAGCTCTGCCGATCCCTGTTGCCGCGGGCTCAGACCATCGCGGTCTTCGACGCCCGGGGCGGATTGCGCTGGTCGACCGACCAGGCCGCCGCCGATGCCCTCAAGCCCGTCGCCGCCGCTGCTGTCGCCGCTGCCCGCGCCGCAGCCGACAGCCCCGGCGACCTTCACATGTTGCCCGGCAATGCACCGGCGTACGTGAGTTGGATTCGCGACGAATCGCGGCATCCGCTCGCGATCCTCGCAATCGCCTGTGCGGCGAGCGAGAGCGAGGTCCGCAGCTACTCGCTCGCGCAAGCGTTGCTCGCTCCCGTCCTGGAGTGTCTGCGCCGCGAGCTGCTGGCGCGCGTGACCGTCGCCAAGCTCAAGCGGACCGTCGTAGAGCTGAGGAATATGAGCCCCGGCGAGGACATCGGCAGCGTCGACACGCTGACCGGCCTCTACACCCGCCCGGCGTTCGAGACCCGCATGCGCCTGGCAGTGGCGAGTAACGAGAGCTCTTCAGACTGGAGCTCGCTTTATATCAACGTCGATCAGCTGCACGTCATCAACGACAACTTCGGCATGCGGGTCGGGGACAGCATCCTCGGCCAGCTCGGCGAGCTGCTGCGCGGCCGGCTGCCGGCGGGCGCGTTCGCGGCGAGGATCTCGGGTGACCGCTTCGCGGCGATGTTGCCCGGCCACCTCGATGATGCCGAGCGCTTTGGCGAGGCGCTGCGCGAAGCGGCCGAGCAGTTGGGCAACATGCAGGGCAACTCGCGGCTGCGTGTCTCGATCAGCATCGGCGTGGCGGCGCTCGATGCCAGCGAGGGCGAGCTCATGCATTCGCTCGCCGCGGCCGAGACTGCCTGCAAGGCCGCCAAGGACCGCGGCCGCAATCGCGTCGAGGTCTACCGCGCCAACGATGTGAGCCTGGTGCGCCGGTTTGCCGACATCAACATCGCCGGGCAGCTCCACGATGCCATCAGCGCCGGGCGGCTGCGCCTCGATGCGCAGCTCATCCTGCCTTTCGGCAGCAGCACGCACCGGCGGTCCCATTACGAGCTGCTGGTGCGCATGCTCGATGAAGACGGCACCGCCGCGGGTCCCGACAGCTTCATGTCGGCGGCGATTCGCTACCAGCTGATGCAGAGCATCGATCGCTGGGTGATCGAGACCGCCGTCGAGCGCCTCAAGACCTACGCCGACACGTTTGCCGGCGGCCCGTTCACTTTCGCCATCAACTTTTCCGGCCAGTCGCTCAATGACGAGAGCTTCAGCGAATTCCTGCTCGAGCGGATCCGCTCGAGCGGCCTGCCGCCGGACCTGTTCTGCTTCGAGCTCACGGAGAACACAGCCGTCGCCAGCGTCAAACGCGCGACCGACCTGATGCGCCGGCTGCGTACGCTCGGCTGCGGCATAGCGCTCGATGACTTCGGCACCGGACTTTCCTCGCTGGCCTATCTGCGCGAGCTGCCCGTGACCATGCTGAAGATCGATGGCAGCTTCGTTCGCGACGTGATCCGCGACCCGCGCGCCGAATCGATGGTGCGCGCCATCGCACAGCTCGCTCGCACCATGTCCCTGGCCACTGTCGCCGAATACGTCGAGACGAAGGAAATCCTCGCGCGGGTCGCCACTCTCGGGGTCGATTACGGGCAGGGATTTGCGATTGCGAAGCCGGTGCCTCTGGACGATCTATTGGCGGAGCTCACCGCAGCCGGCGATGCAGCGCGCAGCTCTGCGGCGGCACTTGGGGCTGCGGGCTAGGCCTATTGGCTCGCCGACGGTCGGGCACCCATTGACCGGCAGGGCGGCCCGTAGCATCGTTGGATCCTTTGATCCCACGGGGGGATTCTTCACATGTCGATGCGATCGCGGACGCTGATCGCTCTCGTTGCGGGGGCCATTTTCGGCTTTTCCGCCGCTCTAGCGGGCGGCGTGCTGGCGGACGACCCTGGCGCCCAGGGCAGCTCCAATGATCCTGCCACCCTTCCCTGGCAGGAGGCCCGCCTCTTCGCCGAGGTCTACGAGCGTATCAAGCGTGATTACGTCGACCAGGTCAGCGACCGCAAGCTGATGGACGCCGCGATCCGTGGCATGGTGTCGTCGCTGGATCCGCACTCCGCCTACTTGAACAACGAGGAGTTCGAGGAGACCCGTCTCAGCACCATGGGCTCTTATCCCGGGGTCGGCATCGAGGTCGCCGCGGACGGCTCCGCGGTGAAGGTCGTCGATGCCATCCAGGGCTCCCCGGCGGACCACGCCGGCCTGCGGGCGGGCGATGAGATCGTGGCGATCGACGGCAAGGAAGTCGGATCCGACGTGAACGGTGCGATCGAGCACATGCGCGGAGTCTCCGGAAGCACGGTGACCCTCACCATCCACCGCGCGGGGATGACCGGCTTGCTGAAATTCGCGCTGCGCCGGGCCAACGTCGAGGTGCACAGCGTGTCGTATCAGAGCCTGGCGCCCGGAATCGGCTATGTGCGCATAGAAGATTTCAGTGACACCACACCGGACGAGGTGGCTGCCGCGATATCGGCGCTCCAGCGCGACAATCGTGGCGGACTCGGCGGGTTGGTGCTCGACCTGCGCGACAATCCCGGTGGTGTTCTCGAGTCCGGCGCGGCGGTCGCGGACGACTTCCTCAACGGCGGCGTCATCCTCACCGCGGAGGGTCGGACGCCTGATGCTCGATTCGAGATGGACGCAACGCCCGGTGATCTGATGAACGGCGCGCCCATCGTGGTGCTGGTGAACAGCGGCACGGCCTCAGCCGCGGAAATCGTCTCGGCGGCACTCAAGGACCACGGTCGTGCGTTGCTGATCGGGCACCGGACCTATGGCAAGGGCACCGTCCAGACCGTCATCCCGTTGGAATACGGCGGGGCCGTGAAGCTCACGACCTCCCGGTATTTCACGCCGTCGGGCGGCTCGGTACAGGGCAAGGGCATCCTTCCTGACATCGTGGAGAAGGGCCCGGAGCAGCAGCCCGCAGACGTGATGACTGCGAAGAACGCGCCTTCTCTGCAGTCGCGCGATGCCGAGGTGCAACTGGCCCTGAGCACGCTGCAGACCGAGGTGCATGGCGGCAGCGCGCCGGGCCACGTGGTCAAAACGGTGGCGCAGAATCTTCCCGCGCTCGCCGGCGACGGCATGCTGCCCTAGCATATTCCTGGCATCCCGGTCGGACCCTCGTGCTGTCATGGCTGATTGATCTCGTGCTGCACCTCGACCGGCATCTGGTCGAGCTGCTGGCCCGCGTTGACCTCTGGATCTACCCGATCCTCTTTGCGGTCATTTTCGCGGAGACCGGTCTCGTAGTGACGCCGTTTCTGCCAGGCGACTCGCTGCTGTTCGGCATCGGCGCCCTGGCCGCGGTCGATACCAGCGGTACTCTCAACGCGCCGCTTTTATTCATGGTGCTCACCCTCGCGGCCGTGCTCGGCAACACGGTCAACTACTCGGTGGGACGGTTCATAGGTCCTCCGGCCTTCAGCGGCCGCTATCGCCTGCTGAAGGTGCAGTACCTGCGCCGCACGGAGGAGTTCTTCCGGCGTCACGGCGGCCGTGCAATCGCCCTGTCACGCTTCGTCCCCATCATCCGCACCTGCATGCCCTTTGTCGCCGGCATCGGCCGCATGCCCTACGCACGCTTCCAGGCTTACAACATCCTCGGCGGCTTCGGCTGGGTCCTGCTCTTTCTCTGGGGCGGCTATCTTTTCGGCAATGTGCCCGTGGTGAAGCGCAACTTCGGGCTGGTCACGATCCTGATCATCGTGGTGTCGCTGATCCCGGTGGCGCTGAGTTTGGTCAGGCGGCGACGGCCGACGCCGGATACCGCGCAGTCGAGGTGACGAACGTGACGGCGCCTCGCAAACCGTGGTTGACCACCGAGTCGAGACTCCGGGAAATCCTGCAGGAGCTCCGCAGCCGCGAGCCGGTCTTCCATCGCCCGGAATTCGGTACGACCCGGGCGGACTTCGAGGGTATGACCGGGGAAGATTTCTGGGAAGTCGGCGCATCCGGGCGCCGCTACAGCCGTGGGCACGTTCTCGATGTGCTGCAGGATCGCCACCAGGTCGCAGGCCATCTCGAGCTGGAGGACACGTGGGAAGCGACCGACTTCGCCTGCAGGGAGCTGGGAAGCGATACTTACCTGTTGACTTACACACTGGCGCAGGGGCAACGCCAGACACGCCGGGCGACTGTATGGAGGCGCTCCGCCGAGGGTTGGAAGATCCTGTTTCACCAGGGAACGGTGGTCGAGGACGACACGTCGGAATAGCCTATGGGGCGTCGAGCACACGGTTGTATCGAACCGTGTCCACCATGACGTTCCCTATCTGGCGCGCCCGATGCGAGTCGTCGCGGCTCCAGCCATCGGCCCGGTAGAACCGCTCGGCGCGAGCATTGCCCGCGGCCACCCACAGCACCGCCTTCCTGAATCCCAGGCGGTAGAGGTTGTTGCGGGCGGCGGCCGCCAGCGCCCCTCCGATCCCACGACCCCAGCAGTCGGGCTCGACGTAGAGCGCGCAGAGCTCGCCCTCGCCCGTTGCGTCCTCATCGCGGGCGGGTGAGGTCGTGGCGAAGCCGAGGACGGTATCCGCCTCGACGGCCACCAGCGTTCTCGGTCGCGCCGGATCATCCTGGTTCGCGAAGTCGTAACGTGGTGCGCGATCCTCGGCGCGCAGCCCCGCCAGATAATCCTCGGGCATCAAACCTCGGTACGCCGCTTGCCACGCGCGCACGTGAACTCGCGCTACCGCCATCACATCGTCGGGCACAGCGGGCCGTAGGATCATCGCAACGCCTCTTCGAGCGCGCTCGTGAGCGGCTTGAGGAAGAAGGCTTCCTCCGGCATGAGCCGGGCTTCGATTCCGTGCCGGTGCAGCGTGTCTGCTACCACAGGTCCGATCGCGGCGACCAAGGTGTTGGCGAGCGCTGATCTGGCCCCTTTCTCCGAGACGACGGCGATCAGCCGCTCGATCTGCGCGGAGCTCGTGAAGGCGATGGCGTCGACCTCACCCTCGGCCAGTTGCGCGACGAGGCGGCGAACGGCCTGCTCGTCAGCGGCATCCGCGTAAACGTATGGCGCCACGGTCGACACCACCGCGCCGGAACCTTCGAGGAAATCGATGAGCAGCCGATTCGGCTCGGTGCCGTAGAGCTGTACGCCGACGCGCCGGCGTTGGAGATCCAGGGGCCGCAGGGTCGCGATCACCCCGTCGGTCGTCGGCTGCTCGGCAGCAAGCTGCGGCTTCATCCCGAGCTCGCGCAGTGCCTTGGCGGGCTTCGGGCCCCGCGTGACCTTGCGCACGGCGCCCAGTGTGTCGATGAACTGCGCTCTCAGGGCCGGCTCGTGCCGCTCGATGCACGAGAGGATGCGCCTCAGTCCCTCGCCCGTAAGCAGGACAAGATCGTCGAACGCGCCCGCGCTGAGCCGACGACTCCAGTCGAGCACCGGGGCAGGGTCCGGAGCATCCCTGATCGCCACCAGCGGACAGCGGATCACGCGCGCTCCGCGCCGCTCCAGCAGGGCCGCAAAGACTTCGATCTCCCGACTTTCGGGAACGGCGATGGTGCGGCCAGCGAGGGGCTGGGTGGTCATTGGCTCTAGTCTACCCGCGATGGCGTGACGGGCCTCGGTCTGGGCCGCCGCGGCGCCGCGGCAGGAATTCCGTCGCTGATTCGGTCGCTAATTGTGTTAGCGATCACACTTTCCACTGCAAAGCGCGCTATTCTGCTCCCCCGGGACGCGCCAATA
>CAWACM010000002.1:0-105704 GCA_963780455.1 uncultured Pseudomonadota bacterium | reverse complement strand
AGTACCTGCCGCGGTGCTTCCAGGCACTGCTCGCGAAACACGCAATCAGCCCATGCTCAACGTGATTCCAGAGCACACCGCCGGTGATTCTGATGTCGGACGCCTCGAGCTCTGCTGCCGGGCTATCCGCGGGGTCGTGGAACGTAAGCCGGATCACACTGAAAATCCATCTCCATTAACCCGTACCACCCAGCAAGCTTCGTGCCAACTACGTCTCCGAACGGCGACAGCGCCCGCCGCAGAGGTCTAGTCGTCCGCCTCTCCTGGATGCTGTTCGCGAGTTGGATCGGTGATCGCCCAACTCACCTTGTGAGATATCCATACCTCGCACGTGGGCGGAAACTTCGTCTCGTCGTCGAGCGACATCGTGGTCACATCGATATCGCCTGGCCTGCTTTCGGTAGCGTAGGTCAGAGGTGTCCCGCAGACAGTGCAAAAGGTGCGCACCACGCCGTGGGAAGAGATGAAGCGGCCCAGGACACCTTGGAGAAGCGCGAAATTTGGTCGATCGAAGGTCAACCATCCTACGGCAGGGGCGCCCACTGCCTTGCGGCAGCTGCGGCAGTGACAGATGGTCGACCACGACGGCGCGCCGGTTACCCGATACCGAATCGCCCCGCACAGACAGCCACCCTCTACATGACTCATGAACGGCCCCCGTCATCGGTGCGGATCGCCGGATCCGATCCTGTCATGGACCGCCAGCGCAAACTCACGTAACGCGCCCTACGCTCGCACGCATCATTTGTGAGCAGCACATAGCCTTCGTGCTGCCTTGGAAACAACACCACCTAGGCACTCGTGCCAAAGCTTACTCCGGAATGCCAGAGCAGCGGGTCGTGGCCCGCGAGCCCCAGGTGCCAGGCCGGGAGGCGAAGCTCAGCAGGCAGACACTTCAGCTAAAAGCAGCCGCGCCTCGCTTCATTCACGCGTCCTCACAGGGCTGTAGGAAGTCAGCGCCGCATTATGGCATACCCCGCGATCTGCACGCCCGCACCGACATCGGCATGCACGACTCCCGCTCGAGGGGTCGCGTGTCGCATCCGCTCATGCCACTACGTATGTTCGCGCTACGCGGCTTCCGTCTAAACTCCCGCCGGAATCACCGCAGTGGCGGGGCCTCCGTCGCCCCCTGCGCAAACCGACCCGACATGTCCGAGAGTACGATGTCCACACGGCGGTTCTGCTGTTGCCCGACAGGCGTGGCATTGCTCGCGACCGGGAATTCCTTGCCGCGACCGATGGTCTGGACGCGATCCGAAGAGATGCCCTGGGTCGTGAGCGCGGTCGCGACGGCCTGCGCACGTTCCTCCGAGAGCCGCTGGTTGTAGTCAGCGGAGCCCCGGTTGTCGGTATACCCCTCGACTACGATCCGAGTCTTCGGACTGTCACGCATGTAGTCAGCCAGGCGGTTGAGCTGGAGCGTCGCTCCAGGCTTGAGAGTGGACGATGCGGTATCGAAGAGCACATCGCTCGCGAAGGTGAGCTCGAGGCCGCGCGCAGTCTGGCGGGCTTTGAGTGCCGCGAGATCCTGGCGCTCCTTCTGCAGCTCCGCCTGCGCCTGCTGTGCCTGTTGCTGGGCCGCCTGTGTCTGGAGGGCCTGAGCCGCCTCTGCCTGTCGTGCCTGGCGCACCTCCTGGTTGCGGGCGTCGAGCAGGATTCGATTCCGCTCTTCGTTACCCTTGGCGAGCTCCCGATTGGCCCGATACGCGCTCGTGCGTTCCTCGCCGGTCTGCGCCTCGCGATCTGCGAGGTAAGCGAGATAGGTCACGTGCTCGGCCGATTCGTGCTTGCCGACGGCCTGGTCCGCGTACTGCAGATTGTTGCGTGCGCCGCGAAGGTCGGCGGCGGCAGCCACCTGCGCGTCAGGGTCCTGCTCGAGACTCTGTACCGCGAGGCGTGCTTGCTCCAGTTGCTCGTTACGCTGCGGCTGCGCAGCGCAAGCCGAAAGACCCACCGCTGTCAGAAGAGCGGCACCCATCAGCATGGATTGTCGTGTATTCATGGCCGGCTCCTCATTCCAGTGGATTCCCTGAGCCGGCCGGACCGCGCGGCGTGTTGCCCTGAGGCGGTGAATTCTGCTCTGGCGGCGGCCCCTCATTGAGCGGCGCCGTACCTTCGGTCGGTTGATTCTGCGGCGGCGAAGTTTGCGGCGAGTCATTGGGTGGCGGTGTTGTGGCGGGCGCGTTCATGTTGCGTCGCTCCTCGCTGCGGAGGGTCTGCAGCGTCCGATGCAGCTGGCTGAGGCCGTGCCGCGCCTGCGCGTCTTGGACGCGGGCGGTGGCAAGCTTGGCGTCGACGGCAGCCTCATTGGCGAGCTCATCCGCTCGGGCCGGGTCATGGCTAGCGAGCTGATTGGCTTGCTGAGCCTCATCGCGCGCAGCCTGCAGGTCCGCGGCCGCGTACTGCTGTGCTCCACCTTGCTCCGCAGCCGCAACGAGCGTGTTAGCCCGGGCCAGATCGGCGGTGGTCTGCGGCGGCGGACCACTCGCACAGGCGGCGAGTGCAGCCAACGTCAGGGCAACGGATGCCGTAGAGAGACTTTTCATGGGGTTTCCTCCTTGGGTCCCGTGCCTACTTCGCAGGCAGACCCTAAGTATCGAAGTTGTAGCAGTGCTCAGAAGCGGCGGAACCGTAGACTCCGGCTCAGCTCGCCCGCTCCGGTGACGTAGCCGTTGCCAATGCGACACACCATGTCGCCAAACAGCTACCCGGATAAAACTGGCTGCGACGGCGGATGTTCCCGCCTGATTTCAGATGTCGAGCCAAGCTAAAGGCGTGCGTTGCGCTGTCCCAACGGACTTGCGACGCCTGCCCTTAGAGCACGAAGGGAAGCCCGCCGTGCACGCACATGCTGTAATCGGCAAGAAGGACGGCACCGTGCACGGCGGCCTCGGTAGCGGCGAGGTTTTCTAGCCGCGGTCCCAAACCTCTAACTCTTCCAGCGAAAACAATGGCCGAATCTCAACTTCCGAATCCGCCGGCATGGGGCCCTGCTTCGCCCATTCGACGGCTTCTTCGATGGATTTGACATCCCACATTGAGAAGCCTGCGACCACTTCCTTCGTCTCGGCAAATGGACCGTCGATCACCGCGGGGTTCTTGCCTGAGAAATGCACGCGCTTGGCAAAGCGGCTCGGTTTGAGTCCGCCGAAGATCGGTTCCTTTATGATGCCGGCGGCGATGAGGGCCTCGGTATACTTGCCCATCGCCTCCATCGCCTCCGGAGTGGGCGGCACACCTTCTTCACTGTCTTTCGTCGCTTTAACGAAAACCATGACCTTCATGCACATCTCCTGGTTGGGTTGGATTCTGCTTCAAGGACGCACTGGGGAGCTCCCCGCCGACAATGGCAAGTAAAATATTTGTATCCTGTCGGTCCGGAGTGTAACCCATCGTCCTTGACATCCAGATGCACGATCCGGCACACATCGATATAGCGATTCTGGGGGCCCGGCCCAAGGCCATTGCAGCCCTTCTGCGGTACTTCCGTGATTTGGACACCGCGGAGGAGGCTTTTCAGGAAGCCTGCCTTCGCGCTCTGCAGACCTGGCCCCACAAGGGTCCGCCACGAGAGCCCGCAGCGTGGCTCATTACGGTCGGGCGCAATGCGGCCCTGGACACCAAGCGCCGTGCCCGCTCCGTCGGACCCCTGCCTGGCGACGATACCCTCGCGGACGCCCGCGACGACCTAACTCCGGAACGGCTGGACGAGGGTCACTATGGGGACGACATCCTGCGGCTGTTGTTCGTGTGCGGTCACCCCACCTTGCCCGCGACCCAGCAAATTGCCCTCGCGCTTCGCATCGTGTCCGGGCTCACGGTCGACCAAATTGCCAAAGCATTCCTGGTCTCTCCCGCGGCGATGGAGCAGCGGATAACCCGCGCCAAGCGAGCGATTGCCGAGGTCGGCGTCGAATTTGAAACGCCCGGCGCCGCCGAGCGGCGCACGCGACTGGCAGCGGTTTCGACGATGATCTATCTCATATTCAATGAGGGCTACGGCAGCACTCCGGACACGGCCGCGGCGCGCGAACCACTTGCGGACGAAGCCATTCGCTTAGGTAGGCTGCTGTTGAGCCTTTTCCCAACTGATCCGGAGGTCTTCGGACTCCTGGCTCTGATGCTGCTGCACCAATCCCGCGCGCCGGCACGTTTCGACGCCAATGGCGAGATTGCGTTGCTCGAGGAGCAGGATCGGAGCCGCTGGAATCGGGCGCGCATTGATGAAGGGCGGCTGTTACTGGAAAGAGCCGCCGTCCACCGAGACCCGGGGCCTTACCAGCTCCAGGCGGCCATTGCTGCGCTCCATGCCTGCGCGAGCCGACCGGAAGACACGTTGTGGAAAGAGATCGACTCCCTGTATCAGGCGCTCGAAGCTCTGCAGCCATCACCCGTGGTGACGCTCAATCGAGCCGTGGCAGTTTGGAAGCTGGATGGTCCTGAGGCTGCACTGGAGATGATCGACCCATTGAGAATCGAGCTGGATGCATACTTCTATCTGCACGGGCTGCGTGGCACGTTGCTCAAAGAACTAAAAAGGCTCGATGAAGCTCGCGATGCGCTGCAGCGTGCCATCGCTCTTGCAAATTCCGTTGCGGAAGCAAAACTCATTCGACGCGAGCTCGATGCTCTCGCGACTCTCCCCGGGAATCAGCCCAGCACAAACAGCAGCAGCGAGCCCACCGAGCTTTGATAAGCTGCTCAGGTGCAGCACGAGATCACGTCCCTGGAAGGAGCATCATGTTTAGAGCTCTGCAAAGTATCCCGATTCCATTCCTGCTCTTGATTGCCACGGTGCTGGAGGTCAGCGGCGATGCCACGGTCCGAGTCGCGATCTACCACCATACAGGCCTCGGGCGCGCGCCCCTGCTGCTTACGGGTGCGGTTCTCCTCTTGGGATACGGCTCGTTCCTGAACATCGCGCCTGTCGAGTTTGGGCGGATCGTCGGCCTCTACATCGCAACGCTCTTCCTGGTCTGGCAAATCATAAACTTCATGGTTTTTCGTACGCTTCCCGACTTGCCCGTCTGCGTCGGTGGCGCGCTGGTTATCGCCGGTGGGCTCATCATCACATTCTGGCGCATGGCGTGAACAGATAACTATCTTCCCACCAATCCTGCAATCACGAGGACCAGCTCACCCACGTCGAAGGGTTTCGCCAAGTGAGCTTGGTAACCCGCGACAAGCGAGCGCTTTCGATCCTCGGCCCGTGCAAACGCAGTGAGAGCCAACGCCGGCATCCGCTCGCCCCGAGGCTCCTCAGCGCGCAACTTCCGAATGAGCTCGTAGCCGTCCATCTTTGGCATGCCCACATCGCAAATGAGGACAGACGGTTTGGTCGTCTTCAGCGCGGCAAGCGCGGCTACCGCCGAGCCGAAACTCGTCACCCGGGCGCCCTGATCTTCCAGGACCCTTCGCAGCAGTTCGCGCGCATCGGGTTCATCATCGACTGAGAACACGTGTACACCCTCGAGCCTTGGAAGGGCCAGGATCTCTTCCGATTGCGTCTCCGCGGTCGGATGGATCCGCGGTGTCCTCTGGTCGCTCAGCTGAACAATTGATAGGGGCAGCTCCACGGAAAATGTGGCGCCTTTGCCGTCGCCCTGACTTGCAGCCTTGATCGAGCCGCCATGCAACTCCACAAGCTGTTTGCAAATCGCCAGCCCCAGCCCGAGGCCGCCGAAAGATCGCGTTGTCGAGCTGTCTCTTTGCGAGAACCGCTCGAAGACATACGGGAGATAACCGGGTGGAATGCCGATGCCAGTGTCACTGACGCTCAGTTCGAGGTGTGAATTGACGCGTTGCAGCAGCACCTGCACCTGACCTCCTTTCGGAGTGAACTTGATCGCATTGGTCAGTAGGTTCCATACCACTTGCTGCAGACGGGTACCATCAGCGCTGACAATGTCCTCGCCGGCGCCCAGGATCGCCTTGAGGCGGATCCCTTTGGCCTCTGCCGAGGGTGTGGCGGAGTCTACGGCGGCCTCTACGACACTCGCAAATGAGAGCGGCCGGAGCTCGAGCCGCAGCTTGCCAGTCATTATTCGGCTCAAGTCCAGTAGATCCTCGATGAGCTGCGCCTGCGCCCGCGCGTTGCGGTCGATCACTTCAAAGGCCCGCTTCAGTTGGCCGGCGTCCTTGGATGAACCTTCTCTAAGGAGCACCTGAGTCCAACCCAGAATGGCGTTCAGCGGCGTGCGCAATTCGTGCGACAGCGTCGCCAGGAATTCATCCTTAACCTGAGTTGCCCGCTGCGCCGCCATCCGCGCACTTCGCTCAGCCTCCAACATTTCTTCGCGCTGCTGGCTGACAGTCTCCATGGCCTCGACCCGTTTGGTCTCCGTCAGGTCACGGGTAATCTTGGCGTAGCCGAGGAGGCGGCCATTGTCGTCGCGAAGAGCCGTGATCGTAACGTTGGCCCAAAACTTCGTGCCGTCCTTGCGCACTCGCCAGCCGGTATCGACAAAGCTGCCCTTCTCGGCGGCTACGCGCAACTCGTGCTCAGGCCATCGGCTCTCCCTCGGGTCGGCCGGATAAAAGATCGAGAAGTGCTGTCCGATGATCTCGTCCGCCGCGTAACCTTTGATCCGCTCAGCTCCGCTGTTCCAGGTGGCAACCCTGCCGTTGGCATCGAGCATAAAGATTGCGTAATCTCGCACACTTTCCACGAGCAGCCGAAAACGCTCTTCGCTCCGCCGCAGCTCTTCTTCGTGGGCGCGTCGTTGTGTGAGATCACGCGTAACCTTGGCGAACCCCAAAAGCAGGCCGTCGGCATTTCGCAGGGCCGTGATGACGACATTCGCCCAAAAAAGTGTGCCGTCTTTCCTGACGCGCCAACCCTCATCTTCGAAGACGCCTGTCTTGCTCGCCACCTCGAGCTCGTGGTCGGGCCACTGCTTTTGTCGCTCTGCCTCCGGATAGAAGATCGAGAAGTGCTGCCCAATGATTTCATCAGCTCGGTATCCCTTGAACCGTTCTGCGCCAGCGTTCCACGTGAGCACATGCCCGGCGGGATCGAGCATGAAAATCGCATAATCCTGCACACTCTCGACGAGAAGCCTGAAACGCTCATCGCTTCGATGCAGCTCTTCTCTTTCGCTCTTGCCCTTGTCTCGCATGTATCACAATCAATTCGACTCGGCGCCTTCGCGAACGCGCGACCAGAAGGGGTTGTGCTCGGCGGCGACCTTCAGGGCGACGAGCGATGGGACTGCCAGGAGCACGCCGGCGACGCCCCAGAACCAGTATCCAAACCAGACGGCCAGCAGGATCACGAGCGCGTTGAGCTCGAGGCGGCGGCCGACCGTGAGCGGCTCCACAATCTGGCTTTCGAGCAGATGAAGCACGATAAACACGCCGGGCACCGCGAGCGCTCTGCCGAGCTCATCGAATGTCACAGAGTACGCGGGTTGGAGTAGATGCGAAAGGCAGATGAGAGCCATTTATTGGTCGCGGCGGTGGTGGAAGCACGATGGCCGAAGGCTAAGTTCAAGTTTTATGAACGAGTCGGGCAGTCGACGCGAGAGTACGTCAGACTGGCCTCATGAGTGCCTCCGAGGATTCGGGTCCCCGCCGCGGTTTACTGCCTCGGTTCACGCTCAAGGACGGCGACACATTCTTGCTCGCCGATGCCCTCGGGGACCTGCACGACCGCGAAGACGGTCTGTTCACGAACGACACCCGCGTGCTGTCGCGATTCGAGTTGTCCATCGCGGACCGACCTGTTTCCTTATTGGGGGCTGCCGTTTCGCAGGACAACACCACCTTTACCGCCCATCTGACCAATCGCCCGCTGCCCGCGCTCGGCGAACGCATAATTCCCGAAGGCGTTATCCACATCGAGAGGCGGCGACTGCTATCGGACGGCCGGCTCTACGAGCGTCTAACCCTGACGAATTTCAGTGAGCAGCCCGCTGAAGTCTCCATTCGCTTCAGTTTCGCCGCGGATTTCGTCGATATTTTTGAGGTGAAGGGTCACGCGAGAGCCACCCGCGGCTGCCCACTGGCGGCGGAGTTGTCCGCGCAGTGTGTGAAACTGGCCTATCGCGGTCTCGACGATGTCGTGCGGACCACGCATCTGCAGTTTTCACGGCTGCCGGTCTCGCTGTCACCGCAGACTGCCGAGTTTCGGATCGACCTCGAGCGCGACGCCGTGGCCCGTCTGTATGTGGAGATCGGCGCCGGGCAGGAAGAATGTCCTTCGGGCGAGCGCTACGATCGAGTCTCCCAACTCGCTACGGACGCTGCACGACAGCGGGTTCGGGCAGCCGGCTCTCTGCAGACCTCCGGACGGCTCTTCAACCAATGGGTGGACAAGTGTCGGTCCGATCTGGCGCTGCTCACGACGGCTCTGCCTACCGGCCCCTACCCGTATGCGGGCATTCCCTGGTTCTCGACACAGTTTGGACGCGACGCGATCATCACCGCGCTTCAGACACTATGGCTCGATCCCTCTCTGGCGGCTGGAGTGCTTCGCTTCCTGGCATCGACGCAGGCAACGGAAACTTCCAGTTTCCGTGATGCCGAGCCAGGCAAGATCGTGCACGAGATACGCCGCGGGGAAATGGCTGCCCTGCGGGAGATTCCGTTCGGCCGCTACTACGGCGGCGTCGATACAACGCCGCTGTTCGTAATTCTGGCGGGTGCCTATGAAGAGCGTACCGGCGACCCGCGGCTGGTTGATGAGATCTGGGCGAACCTGCTCGCCGCGATCGGTTGGATCGAGAAGCGTCTGGATCGCAGCGCGACCGGCTTCCTGGATTATACGCGCGGGGAGAACTCCGGGCTGGCTAACCAAGGGTGGAAGGACAGCGGGGACTCCATATTCCATGCCGACGGGCGCCTGCCACAGGGGCCTATTGCGGTCGTTGAGGTACAGGGCTACGCCTGCACGGCACTGGAGGCGATTGGCAAACTGGCAGCGGCGCGTGGTGATCGCAAGCGCTCTTTGGAGTGGGCCTCGCGGGCTCAACGCCTTCGGGCCGGGATCGAGGCGCATTTCTGGATGCCGGAAATGGATTTCTACGCCATCGCCCTTGACGGCGACGGCGCGCCGTGTCGTGTTCGCGCTTCCAACGCTGGGCACCTGCTGTTTTGCGGCATACCCTCCGCCGAACGCGCGGCGGCAGTCTGCTCACAGCTCTTGTCGAAGCCGTTCTGCAGCGGGTGGGGAATTCGAACGCTGCGCGACGGAGAGGCCCGATACAATCCGATGTCCTACCACAACGGCTCGGTGTGGCCGCACGACACAGCCATGTGCGCGGCCGGGATCGCGCGCTATGGCGGTCGCGCGCATGCTGTGAAGATTCTCGCGGATGTGTTCGAAGCCGCCAACCAGTTCTCAATGCGTTTACCGGAGCTGTATTGCGGCTTCGCGCGCGACGGCGCACAGGGCCCTGTTCCCTATCCCGTCGCCTGCCTACCGCAGGCGTGGGCAAGCGGCGCGATGTTCATGCTCTTGCAGGCCACGCTGGGCATCCGGATTGATGGGGCCCATAAAGAAGTCCACATCGATCGTCCGTTGCTGCCGGAGGGCATCGAGTCGCTGCGGGTGTGCGCCCTGCCCGTGGGTACGGATCGCATTGATATCGAGTTTCATCGGCTGAGAGATGAGGTGGGCGCCGTCGCCTTCGGCCACACCGAGACCGGCGTGGCGGTGCTCGTGCATTTGTAGCGAGCAACGCCTAAAAGGGGCGACGACCCCGCCACGCGGACCATGCTGGAAGGCATTCTGAGCACTGAGGAAGAGCACGCCAACGACATGCACGACCTGCTCGTCGCCCACGAAGGACGACCTACGTTGGCCTCACGTTGAGCCGATCGGGCTCGCTCAAGAACACGCGCTCTTGACGACGCGCGGCGGCTGCCGCGCGAGAGTGGGCTCATCCGCCGCAAGGCTGAGGTACGTTGCGAGGTAGTCTGCCGCCATTCGACGCGCCGTGAACCTTTGCTCGAAGCGCGCGCGCACTGCGCCATGGTCGAGATAATCGAGACACTTGACGGCCGCGACGGCGGCCGCTTCGTTCTCCACGATGAAGCCGGTCAACCCGTCTTCGATCACTTCGGGAGCGGAGCCGCGATTGAAGACGATCACAGGGGTGCCACAACTCATGGCTTCAACCATCACCAAACCGAAGGGTTCCGGCCATTCGATGGGCATCAGCAAGGCCACTGCACCGCTCAGGAACGCCGGCTTCTCACGTTCGCCAATCTCCCCGATCATCTCGACGCCGGGCGAATCGAGCATCGGCCGGATGATCGCATCGAAGTAATGCTGGTCGGCCTTATCCACCTTGGCGGCGATCTTGAGCGGGATGCCGCAAGCACGCGCGATCCGAATTGCTCGGTCCGGGCCCTTCTCCGGCGCAATGCGGCCGAGAAATGCCAGGTAAGTCCGCGCGACCGGCGGCCGCGACGCCAAGCTCCGCTCGGGCACCCCGTGCGGTACGGTGGCTACGAACCGCGCCTGCGGGAGCGCCAGGCGCTGGGAATTGCTGATCGAAACGACCGGCACGCTGAGAAACGCGTTGAATATCGGCTGCAGCTCGGGAAGGTCGAGTCGCCCATGCAGCGTGGTTACGAACGGGACCTGCTGTCGGCTGAACGTCGAGAATGGCCAGTAGTCGAGATGGAAGTGCAGCACATCGAACTCGTCGGCACGACGACGTACCTCCTCCAGCATCAGCATGTGCGGCGCGATCACGTCCCGAATATTCGGATCGAGCCGGAGCGAGTGTGGCCAGGCAGCGTGCAGGCGAGCCGAGGTGACCGAATCCCCGCTTGCGAACAGCGTTACCTGGTGTCCCAGCGCAACCAGCTCCTCGGTCAGGTACGACACCACCCGCTCCGTGCCGCCGTAAAGCTTCGGTGGGACCGCTTCGTGCAAAGGGGCTATTTGCGCAATGCGCATGGACGTAAAGGCTCCTGACCCAAACGCCCCTTTGTATCATCATGGCCCTGTCAAGGTCAGTCGGACTCATCCTAAAGTCACGTCAGCGGCAAGCTCGGCAGTATCGAAGGGGCCGGCTCTCATCGCCCGCTCGTCAGATCCCAGGACCTGCACGCGCCGTCCGCGTGTCCATTGGCCGCACGCCGCCGAGACATGCGGTGAATTCGGCACCGAAAAGGAAAATCAGTGACGTGTAGTACAGCCACAGAAGGAGCGCCGCGAAGGAGGAGGCCGCACCATAGGCGGACGGCTGGGTCGAGTGCGCAAGATACAGACTGATGATCCAGCGGCCGCCTTCGAAGAGAACGGCCGTCACTAGCCCGCCGAGCGCAACGGCTCGCCACGGCAGATGGCGTGCGGGCATGTAGCGATAGATCAGCGCGAACAGCCCGGCGATTACCAGCAACGACAGCATGAAGTCGAGGACGCCCAACGCCCCCACGACAGCAGGATAGCCGGTGGCAACGCGAGTACGGAGGTTGGTGAGCGCTGTCGAGATGGTCAAGGATACCAGCAGCAGGAAACCCAGGGTCAGGATGAAGCCGAAAGACAGCAGGCGGGTTCGGAACCAGCCATACACACCCGACTCGGCGAGCGCACCGCACTGCCAGATTTGCTCGAGCGCCTGTTGCAGAGCGGCCAGGACCGTCGTGGCTCCGATGAGGAGAGTGACAATGCTGATGGCGGTCGCCCAGCTGCCTCGGGTCTGTTGTGCGCTGCGCACTGCGCCGAGGAGGATTTTGGCGGTAGAAGGCCCGAATAGCGCACTCAGCTGCCCGCCCACCTGCCCGTAGGCGGACTCCTTGCCGACGACAATTCCCGCCAGCGTCAAAAGGATGACCAGCAATGGCGCGAGTGAGAACGCGCAATAGAAAGCAAGCGCCGCACCCGTATTCGAGCCGTTGTCAGCGTTCCAATACCATGCGGCGCAACGCGTCAGCGACCATAAGCGCCTGAAAGATTGCGTCACGGATCCTCCGCGGCAGGCCTGCGCCGCACGGCTTTCGATGAAGCAAGCCTCGCACCCGGCACGTGCTTTGCTCAATAGCGCAGAAAGGATGGCGAACCCTCGTGCGACGGCAACGCTCGCTCCATGTTTTGAATTTGAGACTCTTAGAGTTATGACGCACATCACGCGACGGGATTTGATCACGAGCGTGGCCTCGGCACTCGTCGGAGAGCGCGTGGCCCGGGCCGCAGTCGTTCATGGCGAAGTGCCGTGGCAGCCGGGCGTCGAGGCGGCGCCACGCGAGGTGCACGCGGGGCCGTGGCGCTTCTTCAACGCGGCCGAAGCAACAGCGGTGGCAGCTCTGGCTGACAGAATCATTCCACCGGATCCCCAGACACCGGGTGGCAAGGAAGCCGGCTGTGCCGTGTTCATCGATCGCCAGCTGGCAGGGCCTTACGGGGATCGGCAGGGGCAATATCTGCACGGCCCCTTCCTGAAAGGCACTCCGGAACAGGGCGCGCAGTCCTCACAGAACCCTGCAGGTCTCTACCGCGCGGGCCTTGCGGCGCTGGATCGTCACTGCCGCTCTCTGTCCGATCACGGTCAACGAACGGGACGACCGTTCGCGGACCTCGGCGCCGAGCAACAGGATGAGATTCTGCGGGGCATGGAAGCAGGCAGCGTTGCGCTCGGGAGCATCGACGCAAAGACTTTCTTCCAGCAGCTCGTTCGAGACGTGCAGCAGGGTTTCTTTGCCGACCCGATCTACGGCGGCAACAAGGACATGTGCGCATGGAAGATGATCGGCTTCCCAGGGGCGCACTACGACTATCGCGCCTGGGTCGGCCGCCACAACGAACGCTATCCGTACCCACCTGTCAGCATCGCCGGACGTCCGGAATGGACGCCCCGGGAAGGGTGAGCCGGGCCATGACCCAACAATTGGCTCCCAAAGACGTCGTAATCGTAGGACTCGGGTGGACGGGATCGATCGTCGCGAACGAGCTGGCGGCTGCCGGCTTGGAGGTCATGGCGATCGAGCGCGGCCCCTGGCGCGACAGTGCCACGAGCTACGCACCGAACTACGCCCAGGATGAGCTGCGCTATCGCATCCATCATGAGCTGTTCCTGCGGCCCGATCAGACGACCTTCACCTTCCGCAACAAGATGACGCAGACGGCGTTGCCGATACGCAATTGGGGTGCATTCATGCCGCCCAACGGCGTCGGCGGTGGCGGTGTCCACTGGAACGGAGAGACCTGGCGCTTCCTGCCGAGCGATTTCGTGCTGAGGAGCCATCTGAGGCAGCGCTATGGAGCGCGCTTCCTACCGAAGGACATGACGATCCAGGATTGGGGTGTGACCTACGAAGAGCTCGAGCCCCATTACGATCGGTTCGAATACCTCTGCGGCACCTCGGGGACGGCGGGTAATCTGCAGGGCCAGATCCGCGAGGGAGGTAACCCGTTCGAGGGGCCCCGGTCGCGGGAGTATCCGAACCCGGCGCAGGCGCAGCCTTTCAGTCACACGCTATTCGCCAAGGCCGCGCGCGAGATGGGCTACAAGCCATTCCCGCAGCCTTCCGGGAATATGTCTCGCGCCTACCGCAATCCCCTGGGCGTTCGCCTGGGCCCCTGCACCTATTGCGGATTCTGCGAATGGTTCGGGTGCGCCAACTACTCGAAGGCGAGTCCTCAGACCACGGTTCTACCCGTCCTCGTGCGCAGGTCTAACTTTGAGGCCCGTGACAACTGTGAGGTCACACGCATCAATACCGACGCCTCCGGCAAGAGGGCGACCGGCGTGACGTTCGTCGACAGCAGCGGCGAGGAGTGGGTGCAGCCGGCCGAGCTGGTGATTCTGGCCGCCTACACGATCTTCAACGTGCAGCTTCTGCTGCTGTCGGGAATCGGCAAGGCGTATGACCCGCTTCGGAATGAGGGCGTCATCGGCCGCAACTTCACGCACCAGACGATCTCCGACGTCACGAGCTTCTTCGACCCCGCGAAGTTCGTATTCAATCCGTTCATCGCCTCGGGTGCCATCGGCATGTGCATCGATGAGTTCAACGGCGACAACTTCGACCATGGGCCGCATGGATTCGTCGGTGGCGGCTACATGGGGCAGGTCCAGACGAACGGCCGCCCAATCGAGACGACCCCGGTACCGCCGGGGACGCCCTCCTGGGGGGCGACGTGGAAGCAGGCCGTCAGGGAGAACTACCAGAGCGCTCTGCAGCCCGGCACCGGAGTTCACGGCAGCATGTACAGCTACCGCGACGTCTATCTCGATCTGGACCCGACCTATCGCGATCGCTTCCAGCGGCCGTTGCTCCGTATCACCATGGACTTCCACGAAAATGAGCTGAAACAGAATGCCTTTCTCACGGATCGGTTCGCGGAAGTCTTTCATGCGATGGGTGCGCGGCAGGTCGTCAAGGAATACCGCAAGGGCCCCTACGACATCACGAAATATCAAACCACACACCTGTGCGGCGGAGCCGTGATGGGGACCGATCCGAAGACCAGTGCGCTCAATCGGTATCTGCAGAGTTGGGACGTGCCAAACCTCTTCGTGATGGGGGCCAGCGCGTTCCCCCAGAACGCGGGATACAACCCCACCGGCACGGTAGCCGCCCTCGCCTACTGGTCGGTCGCGCAGATCCTTGCGCAGTATCTCAAGCATCCTGGGCCGTTGGTGCATGCGTAGGGCGGTGGCGGCGTTCGCGATCGCGCTCATCGGGCTCCCGGCCTCAGGTGGGGCGATCGGCGCGGGCCTCGTCGCCGAACAGGACTTGCAGCAAATCGCGCGGGGACGCTACCTCACCATCGCGGCGGACTGCGCCGGCTGTCACACTGACCCACAGAACGGCCGCCCGTACGCCGGTGGACGATCCATTGAAACGCCGTTCGGGAACGTTCTGGCAGCCAACATCTCTCCTGATCAACAGACCGGCATCGGTCGCTGGAGCAACGCGGAGTTTGACGCAGCCGTCCGCGGCGGCAAGATGCCGGATGGCAGTCGCCTGTATCCGGCCATGCCGTACGTGTACTACTCCCGCATGAGCAAAGACGACGTGCTGGCGATCCGGTCGTACCTCAATACCATCGCACCGGTCCATCACAGCGTCCATTCCGATCAGCTGCCCTTCCCGTTCGACATCCGAGCGGGTATGCGCCTGTGGGATGCCCTCTACTTCAATCCGCGCGTGTTTCAGCCGGACTCCTCGAAGTCCGGGGTTTGGAATCGAGGCGCGTACCTCGTCACCGGACCTGGACACTGCGCGGCCTGCCACACTCCTAAGAACCGCCTCGGGGGAGATGAGCGCGACCGGGCACTGCAGGGATATGCAATCCAGGGTTGGTTCGCGCCCGACATCACCAACGATTCGAAGCGCGGTCTGGGCGACTGGTCGCCCCAGGATATCGTCGGCTATCTCAAGAGCGGCCACAGCCGATTCGCAGGCGCTTCCGGGCCAATGGGTGAGGAAATCTCCAATGCCAGCTCGCAGATGTCCGATGCGGATCTCCTGGCCATCGCGACTTACCTGAAGGAGCAGCCGGGCCAGAACCCGCAAGAGACGCCAGTCTCGGCCAGGGATCCTGCGATGGTGGCGGGTGCCGCCATCTATGAAGACCTCTGCTCGGCCTGTCACCAGCAAGACGGGAGAGGTGTCCCTTACCTGTTCCCCGATATCGCGGATTCGGCCTCGGTGGCTTCTGAGGCGCCGACCTCAATCATCCGGGTCGTCCTGACGGGGGCGAAGACCGTCGCCACGAATGACGAACCTACGGGACCGGCCATGCCTGCCTTCGGATGGCAGTTGAGCGATGCTCAGATCGCCGCGGTCACTACGTATGTCCGCAACAATTGGGGTCACGCCGCCGCGGCCACGTCGGTCAGTGAGGTGCGCAAGGCGCGTAGCCGCCTCGACGCCGCGAGCAAATGAGGTGTCGATCGTTCGATTGCTCCGAATACACCCGCGCACGTTCTCGAGAGCATGCTCGGACGGAGCCGCTGGCTCAGGCTCAATGCTCATGGCTGTCCCTGTCCCCCACCAGTGCCATAGATGTTGCCGGTGGTGAAGCTGGCATCACTGGCGGCGAGCTGAACATAGATCGACCCGAGTTCGGCAGGCTGCCCAGGCCGCCCGAGGGCCGTCGCGCTGCCAAAGGTCTCCAACTTGGCCGCTGAAGCGCCGCCGCTCACCTGCAGCGGTGTCCATATGGGTCCCGGCGCGACTCCGTTGACGCGGATACCCTTCCCACCTAACTGCTTAGCCAGCGACTTCACGTAGTTCATCGTTGCGGCTTTCGTTTGCGCATAATCGTAGAGATCGGGGGAGGGATCGTAAGCCTGCTCAGACGTCGTCCCGATGATGCATGATCCCGGCTTCAGATGCGGCAGCGCAGCTTTGATGATCCAGAAGGGGGCGTAGATGTTGGTTTTCATCGTGGCGTCGAAATCTTCGCTCGTGAGCTCGAGTATCGATGCCCTGGACTGCTGGCGTCCGGCGTTGCATACGAGAATGTCGAGTCCGCCGAGCTTGTGAACGGCCTCTGAGACGAGTCTTTGGCGCGATAACTCTGCTCGCCATGGTCCGGCTTGGGATCCATCTTGCCCGCCAGTCCGGGCCAGGGTTGAGTCTCGCTCTTGAACGGTGGCTTGGGATACTTGTCGAGTGGGCTTTGCATGCTCGGCTCCCTTGCGCTGCTCTAGGGTTGCTATGTGGATGACACAACAATGACCCCGCTGCGGGTCGGTTCCTGCTCCATCCGGTACAGATCACGGATTCGCTTCAGGCCGCCTAGGCTGAGCGCAAGGAACATGAAGCAACGGTGACGATTGATCGCGTGATGACAACCAAGGGCGGGCATGCCGGTTGCGGGGTAATGCGCCCATCGCATTTGATGGATCAGGAGCCGTTATGAATACCCCACAAGTGAAGCCGCAGCTCAAAGAGCTGCTATTGCAATCCCTGGAGCACGAGCGCGGCGGAGTCAAGGTCTACGAGGCGGCGCTCAAGTGCGCGCTACACGAAGATCTGACCGAAGAATGGGGCAAATACCTGCAGCAGACACAACATCATGTGGAAGTCCTCAGCAACGTCTGCAAGAAGCTGCACCTGGATCCTCAGGAGCAGACACCCGGCTGCAAGATCGTTCATGCGCTCGGCACTTCACTCGTCAAGGCCATGCAGGTAGCGCTGTCGGCCGGTGATCGCGAAGCGGCGCAGATCGTTGCCTGCGAATGTGTGGTGCTGGCAGAGACGAAGGACCACCTGGATTGGGAATTGATCGGAAAGGCTGCCAAGACACTGCGGGGCGAAGAGGCCAAGGCCCTGAAGAGCGCCTACGAGGCGATCGAGGACGAGGAGGACGAGCATCTGTATCACACTCGAGGCTGGTGTCGCGAGCTGTGGCTGCAGGCGCTGGGCATCGAGGCCGTCTTGCCGCCGCCCGAAGAGAGGAAAAACGTCAAAACCGCGATTGGTGCCGCGCGCGCGGAACAGGCTCGCAAATCGGTCAGCTGAGGCTCGCGAGGGAGCCGGCTGCCCCAGCCGGTGAAGAACCAGACGGCCTCCCCGCGCTCGACCTGCAAAGGCCTACGTCCTGCCAACCGTTCCGGTGGGCCGAGCCCACGGGTGATGTTTACGCACGTACCAGAGCAGGCTCGAAACTGCGAACCAGCCAAGCAGTGCCAGCAGAAGAGTCGCGCTTAGGCTGAAGTGCGGCAGGAGTTTCCACGCGATCGCCGCGAAGGCCATGCCACCGAAGGCGCCCATGACGGCGCCGCGGGCATCGAGAGCGGCCGCCAACCGGCCGCGGATCGTCGCCGTGATCCCGGCTTTGCGCTTCTTGTCTCGCTCATGCTTTTCCAGGAGCGTAGCGCTGGCCGGAAAAATCGCAGGAAATGCCAGAAAGAGTCCGCCAAAGACAGGACCAAATTGACTCGCCAACCAACCCGACAAAGCAGTTATGAGACCGCCCAAAACGAACCGCGTGAGGTACTCGTGCCACTGAGTCCGCTTCAATGCGCCGATATCCAGTTTGATGACCATTACCTGAGAACCCCTACGTACAGCGCGGCAGCGACCAGCCCCCAGAGCGCAAGCAGCAGCACCGCCGTAGGCACCGATTTCATGCGCCGCACGCCGAGGCAGTACACACAGCCGGTGGCATATGCGACAAAGGCCACCTCCCCCGCGATCATCGAGCGGGCCTCGACTGCGGCGTAGCCGAGACCTTCTGCGGCGACCGTGAGGGTGAGAGTGGCGAGTGCGACGGAGGGAGCGGCTGCGAAGAGCCCGGCGAAACCCTTCGGATGCAACAGGTCCCCGAGCAGCGCGAACAGGCTTACTATTGCTCCGCCGACCAGGAAGCGGATGATTATTTGCGACATAGGGTCTGCGGAAAATCTCCGGTCAGCTCACCGGCCGAGTCCAAGTCTACCGCCGGTCCGGTCGATAGCTCCCGACCGCCGGATCATCCCTTGACGATACGACATCTGACAGGGGCATCTTCGTCGTAGTAGCCCAGGTCAAGCCCCGATGAAGCCGGGTACTCGCAGCGCCTTGTTATCGAAAGAGGCAGTCGCGCGGCATTCCAGCGCCCAGTTACGAGCTCCGATCAGACAGTCGGCAAACTGTGCGGACGAGTCCTTCCACGTGTATAGCGCCTGCTCGAGAGACGCTTCATCCTCGAACAACAGTTCGGCGGCGTCGAGCAGTCCTGAGAATGCGCCGACGATCTCGGACTTTGAAAGCGCGTAGCGGCTACGCAAGACCCATTCGGTCTGCAGAAGTACGAGGAGATTGATCAGCACCGGCTCGCCCTTCCCCGTCTGCCGTCGCAAGAGTCGACGTGCGCGCGCGAACTGCATCTCATCGTCGCGGACCAGAAAGCGGACCAGCACATTCGTGTCCAGACCGATCATCAGCGTGAGAGATCCTCCGCCGGCAACGGTTTTTGGCCCTTCCTTCGAAGGCTGCCCGCGAGACTCATGACGCTCTTGTTCTTGATGCGCAGCAGCACTGTGCCGTCGGCCATCAGCGTGAACGTCATCCGATCGCCAGTCTTCATGCGCAGACGCTCGCGAATATCTTTTGGAATGGTGGTCTGGCCCTTGCTCGTCAAAGTCGATTCAGCGCTCATGACGTCCTCGGATTCTATTCCTTACAAAATATAGTATAGTAAGGAATTAAACTGGGCAAGCGAGAACGGCGCCCGGGAACCCCTTCCGACCGCCATACGTACTTAGCGCAATCCGGCTGCGTGTGCTACGGATCCCCGCCCGAGCGAGCAAGGTCTAAGCTGTTGCTTGCATGCGAGTGGGGCGACGACAAATCATTTCAGCGGCCCGAACGACGTGCCGAAATGACGTTGGACTTTGCGCCAACGCTATGCAAATTGAATGGCGTGCGACTTTCGCCACAGCGGCGGGCGGCGCGCGGTCGTGGTGTCAGAGGGGGTGCCTATGATCAACGGGACGGTCGTCGATCTCTCACGCATGCAGTTCGCAGCCACCGCGCTGTATCACTTCCTGTTCGTGCCGCTCACTCTGGGTCTGAGCTTCCTGCTCGCCGCGATGGAGACCGTCTATGTCACGACCGGCAAGCCGATCTACAAACGCATGGTGCAGTTCTGGGGCAAGTTGTTCATGATCAACTTCGCGCTCGGCGTCGCCACCGGGCTCACAATGGAATTCCAGTTTGGAACGAACTGGTCGTTCTATTCCAGCTTCGTCGGCGACATATTCGGGGCGCCGCTCGCGATCGAGGGTCTGATGGCATTCTTCATGGAATCGACCTTCGTCGGCCTGATGGTGTTCGGGTGGGAGCGCCTCACCAAGGGTCAGCACCTGGCGGTCACCTGGCTGGTGGCATTCGGCTCGAATCTCTCGGCGCTCTGGATCCTGGTTGCCAACGGCTTCATGCAGGACCCCGTGGGCGCGGCCTTCGATCCGCACACCATGCGCATGCAGCTCACCAGCTTCCAGGACCTGATCTTCAGTCCCGATGCGCAGTCGAAGTTCGTGCACACGAGCATCGCCGGCTATGTCACGGCGGCAATCTTCGTCGCCGGCATCAGCGCGCTTTACATGCTGCGCAATCGCCACGTCCCCCTCGCCAAGCGCTCGTTCCGCATGGCGGCGTTGTTCGGTGTGCTGGCCACGATCGGGGTGATCACGCTCGGTGATGCCCTCGGCTTCGTCGCTGCTCGGGTACAGCCCGCGAAGCTCGCGGCCATGGAAGGCCTGTGGCAGTCGCATGCCGCGCCGATGCCGTTCAACCTCATCGCCTTCCCCGATCAGGCACGACAGGAGAATTCGGGCGAGCTGCAGGTACCGGGCCTGCTGTCGCTGCTGGTGACGCACTCGCTCAGCGGTACGGTCCCGGGCATCAACGCGGTCGAGCAGCAGGCGCAGCGGAAGATCGAGAACGGCATCCCGGCGGTACAGGCGCTGCAGGTGCTGTCCAAGGATCCGACGAACGCGGGCGCGCAGGCCCAATTCGATGCGCATCGGAGTGATCTCGGCTACGGGTTTCTGGTGCAGCGCTACGCGCCCGACCTGAGCAAGGTCACCCCGGCGCAGGTGCATCAGGCGGCGCTCGACTCCATTCCTCCAGTGGCCGCGGTATTCTGGTCGTTCCGCGTCATGGTCGGCTGCGGCCTGCTGATGCTGGCGTTCTTCGTGCTTGCCGCGCTCTATACACTGCGCAACAAGGTGCAGCAGAAGACCTGGTTCCTGAAGGCGGCGGTCTGCATGATCCCGGTGCCGTTTCTCGCCAACGAGGCCGGCTGGCTGGTGGCCGAGCTCGGCCGCCAGCCGTGGACGGTGGTCGGCATCCTGCCGACCTGGATGAGCGCCTCGACTCACACCGTGACCTACATGGCCTTCTCCCTGATCGGCTTCGTGGCTCTCTATTCGACCTTCATCGTCATCGAGTTGTACCTCCTGGTGCGCGCAATCAGGCTCGGCCCGGCCGAGCCCGGCGGCTCAGTCGAGCCACGCCCGACGCTCGCCGGACACGCCGTTCCCGCTGCCGCCTACGGCACCAAACTGGAGGGCTGATACATGGAATTCTATGCAATCCTGCAGGTGATCTGGTGGCTGCTGCTCGGCGTGCTGCTGATGGGCCTGGCGGTGATGGTCGGCATGGATATGGGCGTCGGCACGATTCTGCGCTACGTCGGGCGAACCGATCTCGAGCGGCGCGTGGCGCTCAACATCATCGGGCCGCACTGGGACGGCAATCAGGTGTGGTTCATCCTGGGCGGCGGCGCCATCTTCGCGGCATTTCCCTTGATCTACGCCACGGCCTTCTCGGGCTTCTACGTGGTGATGCTGCTGCTGTTGTGGACCATGATCATGCGGCCGCTCGGCTTCGAGTATCGCAGCCAGGTCGCCAGCCCCGCCTGGCGCAACGCCTGGGACTGGGTGCTCTTCGTCAGCGGCGCGGTTCCGATGATCGTGTTCGGCGCGGCGTTCGGCAATCTGTTCCGTGGCGTGCCGTTTCACTTCGAGTGGAACATGACCTCGTTCTATACCGGCAGCTTTCTCGGACTGCTCAATCCCCTGGCCATCATGACCGGTGTCCTGTCACTGGCGCTCGCGGCGATGATGGGCGCGCTGACGGTGATGAACGGCGCCGAAGGCGCGATGTTCCAACGCGCCCGTGGGCTGGCGCAGGCGGCGGCAGCGGCGGCGGTCGTGCTGTTTGCGGTCGGTGGCTTCTGGGTGCATGCGATTGCCGGTTACCAGCTGGTGCGCGGCCCCGGCGCCGGCGTGCCGCAGACGCCGCTGCAGCAGAGCGTCACCACGCTCCCCGGAGCGTGGCTCGCGAATTTCGGGGTGCATCCGCTCCTGTGGCTCGTCGCGCTCGCGGGCTTCGCCGGGATGATCGGCGCGTTCCTTGCCGCGCGGGCCGGGCGCTCGCATCTCGGCTGGTGGCTCGGCGCCGTAGCCTGGATCGGCGTGATCGGCACCGCCGGCGCGGCGCTCTTCCCGTTCATGCTGCCCTCGAGCAGCGATCCGTCGATGAGCCTGACGGTGTGGAATTCCAGCTCGAGCAAAGCGACGCTGCTGTGGATGACGGGGTTCACGATAGTGTTCGTTCCGCTGATCCTCTGGTATACGGGCTGGGCGTTCTGGGTGATGCGCGGCAAGGTCAGTGCCGAGAAGATCGCCCGCGGCGACGAGCACGCTTATTGAGGATACGAGCATGCGCACTGTTCTCTACTTTCTCCTCTTCCTGATCATCGCCGTCGTGGTGACGATCCTGGCCGCGATCCTCGGTGACGAGGGCGCATGGTATTTCGCCTGGCTGATCGGTACCGCGATGATCGTGCTCGTCTGCGCCGCGGGTGGCGTGCTGCTGGATACTCAGGAAGAGCACGCGGCCGCGGAGCGCGTCGCCGCCGACGGGCGCGAGCCGCTCTGACCGGGTAGCGGCGAGTGTCAACCCCGGGGGCGGTCGCGGCCCCATCTCGATCGCAGGGCGGCGTCCAGGCGGCGCAGTGGCTGCGCCGGGCGGCGCGTCAGATCAGCGGCCCCCTGCAACGGGCTGCGCTCTTGAGCGGGCTGCAGACGCTCGCGCTCGTGGCGCAGGCGTGGTTGCTTTCCGGGATACTCGGCGAGGCTCTGTTCGCGCACGCGCCGCTGGCACGCCTGCAGCCGCTCTGGCTGGGTCTGCTGCTCCTTGCGCCGCTGCGCCTGATATTGAGCGTTGCCGCTCGAGGGACCGCGTTTCGCGCGGCGCAGGGACTCGCTGAAACCCTGCGCGCACGCCTGCTGCGCAGCGCGCAGGCACTCGGACCGTATCGACTGCGCACCGAGGCGAGCGGCGATCTGATCACGCGGCTGGTCGACGGTATCGAGGCGATACTGACCTACTTCGCGCGCTACCTGCCGCAGGCGGGCAGCGCCGTCCTGATTCCGCCGCTGTTGCTGCTGTTCGTGTTTCCGGCCGACTGGGTCTCGGGCCTGGTTCTGCTGTTGACGGCGCCGCTCATTCCCCTGTTCATGACGTTGGTGGGCAAGGCAGCCGCGCGCGCCAGCGAGCACCGCTATGCGCAGCTGACGCGACTCGGTTCGGCGTTCGTCGAGGCGCTCGGCGGCCTCGTGACACTGCGCCTGTTGGGAGCCGCCGATCGTTTCGCGCAGCGCCTGGAAGGCGAGAGCGAGGAGTATCGCGCGCTCACCATGCAGGTGTTGCGCGTGGCATTCCTCTCGGCGCTGGTGCTCGAGTTCTTCGCCATGCTCAGCATCGCCGTGGTCGCGGTGCTGATCGGATTCCGACTGCTATGGGGCGAGCTGCACCTGCGCGCCGGCCTGTTCGTGCTCCTCTTGGCGCCGGAGTTCTATCTGCCGCTGCGCGCGCTCGGGGCTCTGCGCCACACGCGCATGGACGCGCTGGCCGCGGCGCGGCATCTTGCGGCGCTCGATGACCTGCCGGGCGCCCCTGCCCAGGCGCGCTCGAGCGCCGCCCGCGCCCCGCCCGACACGGCGCCCGAGATTCGCATCGAGCGCCTCTGCTACGCCCACAGTGGACGGAACGCGGCGCTGCGCGACTGCAACCTGCTGCTGCAGGCACGGCGGGTAACTGCGCTGGTGGGCACAACGGGCGCGGGTAAGACCACGCTGCTCAACCTGCTGCTGGGCTTTGCGGCGCCGGACAGCGGCCGGGTCTGCGTCGATGGCGTCGACTTGGCGTCGCTCGATGTGACGCAATGGCGCGCGGGCGTGGCCTGGGTGCCGCAGCAGCCGCACGTATTCGAGGGCAGCGTGCGCGACAACCTGCTACTCGCGGCAGCGGGTGCCGACGACCGATCGCTGCAGCGAGCCGCTGAAGGCAGTGGCCTCGCGACGATAATTGCGCGTTTGCCGCAGGGATGGGATACGCCGCTCGGTGAGCGGGGACTGGGACTCTCGGGCGGGGAGCTGCAACGTTTGGCGCTGGCGCGCGCGCTGCTGCGGGAGCGGGCGCGGGTCTGGCTGCTGGACGAGCCGACCGCCCACCTGGATGCCGCAGGCGCTCGCCCCATAGAGGCTCTCATCCGCACCGCCGCCGCCACCCGCACCGTGTTGCTGGTGGCGCACCGGCTGAGCGCCGTGCGCTCGGCTGACTGGGTGGCCGTGCTGCGCGACGGCCGCGTCATCGAGCAAGGTACGCCGCTCGAGCTTGCGCGGGCGCAAGGCGTGTACGCCGCGCTGTTGCAGGCGGAGCAGTCATGAGGCCCTTGCTGTCGCCCGCGCTGCGACGGCTGCTCGCCGCGTTGTACTCCTATCGCCTATGGATGACCGGCGGCGCGGCGCTCGCCTTCCTGGCCGCCTTCGCAGCCATCGGTCTGATGGCGGTATCGGGCTGGTTCATTGCCGCCATGGCGCTGGCCGGGGTCAGCGGCGCGGCGATCAACTACTACACGCCCGCCGCCGCCATTCGCGCATTCGCCATCCTGCGCAGCGGCGGCCGCTACGGCGAGCGGCTGGTCACGCACGATGCGACGCTGCGGGCGCTCGCTGGGTTGCGCGCCTGGCTCTTTCGGCGGTTGATACCGCTCGCGCCGGCCCGGTTGTCGGCGCTGCGCAGCGGCGAGCTGTTTGCGCGCCTGCGCGCCGACGTCGACGCACTGGAGCATCTCTATCTGGCCGTGCTCGTGCCCGCCGCGGTGGCGGTGCTTGGCATCGCGGTGGCGCTGGTGTTGTGTGTGATCGTGCTGCCTGCCGCGGCGCCGGCGTTGCTGCTCGGCGCTGTGCTTGGCGGCCTGCTGCTGCCGGCCTGGGCGCGCCGCCGTGCCGCGCGTGACGCGGCTCAGTCGGTACGCGAGGCCGGGATGCTGCGCGGCCTGCTGCTCGATGCGCTGCGCGGTCACGACGAGCTGCTCGCCTGGGGCGGGGTCGAGGCGCAGACCGCGCGTATCGAGGCACTGGCCGCGGGATTGGGCGCGCGCCGCAGCCGCATCGAACGGCTGCAGGCCCTCGGGGCCGGTTGGGCCGGGCTGCTCGCGCAACTGACGCTTTTGGCTGTATTGGTCTTCGGCCTGGCGGCGGTGCACGGCGGCTCGCTGGCGCCGGCGCAGTTGGTGATGCTCTCGCTGCTGACGCTCGCGTTGTTCGAGGTGATCGCACCGCTCCCCGAGGCGCTGGCGCAGTGGCATGCCACGCGCACCGCGAGCGCGCGCGTATTCGAGCTGGCCGATACGCCGCCCGCGTTCGTCGAGCCGGAGCGGGGCGCGCCGCTGCCGGCGGCTCCGGCTATCGTGTTTGAGAACGTCCACCTGCGCTACGCCGAAGAGTCGCCCTGGGCACTCGATGGCCTCGATCTGGTGCTCACCGCCGGCGCGCGGGTCGCCGTGGTTGGCGCCTCCGGAGCGGGCAAGAGCTCGCTGCTCGCCGCGCTCCTGAAGCTCTACCCCGTGCAGAAGGGGCGCGTGTTGTTCGGCGGAGCGCCCCTCGAGGCGCTGCAAGGGGACCTGTTGCGCCGGCGGATCGCCGTCATCGCGCAGCAGACCACGCTCTTCAACCTGTCGCTGCTGGATAATCTGCGCCTGGCTGCGCCGGATGCCGACGGCGCGGCGATCGTGCGTGCCGTCAGTCTGGCGCAATTGGCAGAGTTCGTGGCATCTCTGCCACAGGGTTACGATACGGTGTTGGGTGAAACGGGTGCGCTGGTCTCCGGCGGCGAGGCGCGCCGGATCAGCATTGCGCGCGCGCTGCTACAGGACGCGCCGGTGCTGGTGCTCGATGAGCCCACCGAGGGGTTGGACACGCGCACCGCACGCGATCTGTACGCCGCGCTGGCCGCTGCCGCGCGCGGCCGAACATTGCTGCTCATCACGCACCGATTGAGCGGCTTGGCGCAACTGGTGGACGAGGTGGTGGTGATGGACGCCGGGCATGTCGTCGAGCGCGTACCGGCGGGCAAGTACCTTTCCCGCGAACGCAGCGACTGAGCGCAGCGATCTCGGGTTGCTCGATCACCTGCGCGGCTCAAACGCCAGGTTGGCTGCATCGAGCCCCGCGTCGTGCAGGGATTGAGCGACCTTTCCGGCAAGCAGGCTGCCCCACACGGGGTGCGCGAGCTTGGCGCAGGTCGCGGATGGATCCAGGTAGTCGGGCGCATCGGGGCTCGCCCGCGCACGCAGCTCGGACTCTATGGCGCGGGCCGGGGCCGGTCTGCCGAACAGGAACCCTTGGCATTGATCGCAGCCGAGTGCCCGCAGCTGCTCGAGCTGCGCGAGGGTCTCGACGCCCTCGGCGATGACTTTCATGTTCAGGCTGTGAGTCAGGGAGATGATGGCCTTGACGATGAGCATGCTATGCCGGTCCTCGGTCATGCCGCGCACGAAGCTCGCATCGATCTTCAGCCGATCGATCGGAAAGCGCAGCAGGTAGCTCATGTTCGAGTAACCGGTGCCGAAGTCATCGACCGCCACGACCACTCCCATCTGGCTCAACTGCTCGAGGCAGGCGACGGAGCCCTCCGCGTTGTTCATCACCGCGCTCTCGGTCAGCTCGATCTCCAGCATGCTCGCTGGCAGCCGTTCCGCGGCAAGGGCATCTCGCACCACGCTCGTCAGGTCGGCCTGACGGAACTGTACTGCGGATACGTTCACCGCCACGCGCATGTGCAAGCCCGACTCCCGCCACAGGCGCGCCTGCCGGCAAGCCTCGCGCACGACCCACGCCCCGATCGGGAGCATGAGCCCGGTCTCCTCGGCAATCGGGATGAAGGTCTGTGGCGGCACGTACCCCTTGTTCGGGTGGCGCCAGCGGATGAGCGCCTCGACACTGCTGACACGGCCGCTCACGACATCCACCCGCGGCTGGTAATGCAGCTCGAACTGTCGCAGCGCCAGCGCTTGTCGCAGCTCGCTCTCGAGCTCCAACCGATCCCGCGCGAAGGTGCTCATCTCACCGGCGAAGCATTGGAATGTATTGCCCCCGCGCTGCTTGGCGCAGTACATCGCCTCGTCTGCACGTGCAACCAGACTGTTTGCGTCCGCGCCGTCGCGGGGATAGAGGCTGATACCGATGCTCGGGGAAATGGGCACATCGATATTGCGCAGGCGTAGCGGAGCGCGAAGCGCCTGTACGATCTTCGCTGCGACAGACGCGCCTGCGTCGGCATCGCTTATGTCGCTCGCCAGCACCAGGAATTCATCTCCGCCCATGCGCGCGAGGACATCGACTTTGCGCAGGGCCGCGGTCAGGCGACGAGCGACCTCTTGAAGCAGCTCATCTCCCGCGCCGTGGCCCAGGGAATCGTTGACCAGCTTGAACCGGTCGAGATCGATGACCATGACCGCGAAATGGGTGCCGCGCCCGGCATCGCTCAGCATCGAAGTCAGCCGCTCGAAGAACTGCCGCCGGTTCGGCAGCCCCGTCAGCGCATCGTGACTCGCCTGGTGATGCAATTGCGAGTTCATCTGCTGCAGGCGATCGGCGTGCTTACGGGCTCGCGATGTCAGCTCGGCGCTGTAGATGTCCGTCGCGGAAGTGAGACCGAGAACACTGGCGGCAACGAGCGCGGTAGTGACCGCGAGCCAGTTGCTGTCGAGCGATACCCCGCCGTGACAATAAGAGCCCACTCCGAAGATCGAGGCAGCCATGCCGATGTAATGCATGCCGCCGATTGCAAGGCCCATGAGGACCGCACCGCCGAAGCGGCCCAGCACGGCGAGGCGTCCGTGACGCAGTCGGAACAGTAGCCAGAGAGCCCCGCAGGAGCCTGCCACGGCGACGGCCACCGAGAGGGCGACGAGCAATATGTCATAGCGAATCATCGGCACGACGTCGATTGCCGTCATGCCGAGATAGTGCATGCCGGCGACGCCGCAGCCCAATATGAGGCCGCCGAGAAGCAGCCGGGGAGCGCTCGGGAGCGGCCGCCCCGCCACATCGATCGCCACGCCTGAAGCGACGATCGCGACGGCGAGCGAGGCCAGAGTCTTCGGCAGGTCGTACCGAAGGTCGATCGGCAACGAGAAGGCGAGCATGCCAATGAAATGCATCGACCAGATGCCGATGCCCATTGCGATGGCCCCGCCGATGACCCAGCAGCGGCGCGTCTTGCCGTCCGATTCCGCCACGCGAGCCGTGAGCCTGAAGGCGATGGAGCACACGAGCACGGCGATCGCGATCGAGAGTGCAACTAACCAGCTGTTATAGGTTGCATGCATGGATGGTTTCCTTCACCCCATGCTACCGAGTGGCGCGTTTGCCGTCGTGAACGGGGTCGCAGCCACTGGCACGACGCGTCGGTCGCGGCTTCCGAGCCCTCTTGCTACGCAACCCTTGGTTTTTGCAGTGATTTTCCTTCGCGCAGGGCTCGCGCACGGCACCGCATACGTAGAACTCCGGACACGAGATCCTGCGCCGCGCCGCCATCGGCAAAGGCGGATTCACCGTGATAGGGGCCGAGCTCGTGCAGAATGGCGACGGTGTAGTCTCTGAGCTTCGCGCGGCCGACATCGAACATGGGCCGGTTCTGCGCATGAGCGCGCTGTTCATTGCCAGTGGTGATGCGAATGCGCAAACGCCGGCGAGCCTGCGACAGGCTCGGCCGCAAGCCGCTTTTTGAGGATCTCGAGAGCCGCCAGCGGCTCATCCGCAAACTGGAACAGCTCGAGATCCGCGGCATCGATCATACCGTGACGGTGCAGCGCCTCGAAATTCAGGATCTCCCTCCAATAGCTCGTGCCGTACAGGATGACCGGGATGTTGCGCGAGAGCTTGCGAGTCTGCGCGAGGGTCAGGATCTCCGTCAGCTCGTCCAAGGTGCCCAATCCGCCCGGAAAGGCGATCAACGCCCTGGCCAAGTGCGCAAACCAGAGCTTGCGCATGAAGAAATAGTGAAATTCGAAGAGGAGCTCACGCGTGATGTAAGGGTTGGGAAGCTGCTCGCGCGGCAGGCTGATATTGAGACCGATGGTCTTGCCGGCCGCCTCCGAGGCGCCGCGGTTGGCGGCCTCCATGATCCCTGCTCCCCCGCCGGAGCAGATGACGTAGCGATGCGCGTGCGCGGGCAGCGACTTCGACCATTCGGTGATGAGTCGCGCAAGCTCGCGCGCCTCCTCGTAGTAGCGTCCGAGCGGATCGGCGGGTTTCAGCCGGGCCGAGCCGAAGAAGACGATCGTGTCGCGAACGCCGGCTCGCTGGAGGCGATCGAGCGGCTCGAGGTACTCTGCAAGGATACGCAGCGGCCGCGCCTCGTCGCTCTCGAGGAAAGACGGCCGCTCGTAGGCAAGCCGGGGGCCTTTGGGATCATCAGACATACGCTACCTCTCACGGGCAAAATCGATGAAACCACGCTCCACGTCCGTGTGGATCAGTCGTACCCGCAGGCGCTCGCCGACGTCCACGCCCTCGAATCCCCTCGTCAGCTTGCCCTCGACCGCTGGATGGAGGATCCGAACCCAGGTTCCCTTGGGCGCCGCGCCCGTGACGAGACCATCGAATACCTCGCCAATGCGTCCGGTAAGCAGAAGCGCAGCGGCGGACTTGGCCACCCGCCGCTCGACCTTGGCGACATTGTTCTCCTGAGTCGTGCAGTGAGCCGCGAGAGCATCGAGCTCCAAATCCGCGTAGGGAGTGGACCAGCCGGCCAAGGCGGCCTTGACCAGACGCTGGCTGATGAGGTCGGGAAAGCGACGGTTAGGTGCGGTGGAGTGCGTATAGTCGCTCACCGCGAGACCAAAGTGGCCGGGCACTGTCTGCCTCGGTCGATCGGCGACATACTCTCCCGAGCCGAGCGACTTGACCACCGAGAGCGACAGGTCCGCGAACCGCTCGGGATCGACCCGCCGCCGGCGCGCGAGAAACGTATTGAGCGCGAGCGCATCCGGGACGGCCGGCAGCTGCTCGCCCACCTCGGCGGCCAGAGCGACGATTCGGTCCCAACGCTTCGGCGCGCGCAAGACGCGGCGGATCGAAGACAAGCCCCGGCCCTCGAGATAGCGCGCCGTGACGCCATTCGCCGCGATCATCAGGTCCTCGATCAGCTCTTGGGCGCGGCACTTGCGCTCGGGGAGCAGGTCGCGCAACGCCTCCTCGTCGAAGACCGGATGGGTTTGGAGGGTCTCGAGCGTTAGCGCTCCGTGGGCATGACGCTGGGATCGCATGGCCGTTGCCGCCTCATCCTGCAATCGAAGCTGTGCGTCCATGCCTGGCACAGCGCTAACCGCGGGCGGAGGTGCCGCCGAGCCCTCCAGCCAGGCGGCAACGGAGGGGTATGCGAGCTTCGCCCGGTTGAGCACCATGGCGCGATAGAGCTCGGATCGCCCTACGCTGCCCTCGGGGTCGACCAGCATCTCGACGACGACTGCCAACCGCTCCTCGCCCTGCCCCAACGAGGTCAGATCCGTCGAGAGCCGCTCGGGGAGCATCGTAAACGTGTGGCCGGCTGTGTAAACCGATGCCGTGTTGTGCCGCGCGTGATCGTCGATCGCCGAGCCGCGCTGCACGAGCGCATCGACGTCCGCGATCGCGACGCGCACGCAGAACGCGCCTGCCCCGCACCGCTCGGCCACCGACAGTTGATCGAGATCGCGGGAGTCGTCGTTGTCGATGGAGGCCCAGAGCAGGTGACGCAGATCGCGGACTTCGCCCGCTGCAGGGCACTCGGCTGCGCCTCTGAAAGCGCTCGCCTCACGCAGGGCGGCCGTGGAAAATTCCGGCAGCAGCCCGCGCTCACGCATTGCGGTCTGCGCGAGGCGCCGAAGAATTTGCCGCCCGCTCGGTGAATGTGCACTCATCCGCTCTCCCCCTTACGAGCTCGGCGCTCGAGAGTTTACTGCTGGCCCAGCGGCACCAGGCCGCGAGCGCGCAGCGACGGGTCAGCGCCGCTTGGAGGCGCTCCTGCGCGCCGCCGGCAGCTCGATCGCCTCCGGACGCCAGGGCCGGCCCTGGCGCTCCTCGATATACGCGCGAATCAGCCTTCTTACGACCTGCGAGGGCGTCGCATCCTCCTCAGCGCAGAGGCGCTCGAAAACAACCTTCTTGCGCGGGTCGATGAGGATCGTGAGTCGGGCGGTGCGGACTTCGAGTGCCACGGCGGTGTGACTCGCTTCACATTGGAGTGGAACAGGATGATAATACCATGTGCATCCTAGATAAATACCGCGGCGCGCGCCTGGGGCGCCGCGGCCCGGGTCCCTGCAGCTCTCCGGACGCGTGACCGCAACCCTGTCATCTCCACTCTCTGTCTGCTGCACGCTCGTCGTGGCATGGGTCGCCGTCGGCGCCGCGGGCATCGTACGGCCGCGCAGCCTCGGGTATGCAGGACGCGCCCTCTTCATCCTTGGCGCCTTCGTTGGGATGGCGCTTGCTGCGGTTGCCGCCTCGAGCCTCACGCACGCGACGACGGAACGCCTGGTGCTGCCGATCGGGCTGCCCGATCTGCCGTTTCATCTGCGCCTCGATCCGCTCTCGAGCGCCTTCCTCGTGCTGCTCGGCGTAACCGCCGCCGGCGTCTCGCTCTTCAGCGCGGGCTACTTCCGGGAGAGTGAAGCGCGATCCAGCGGCGACGGTGCCGCGCCCGGCCTGCTCTGCCTGCAGTACCACGTGTTTCTCGCGAGCATGGGACTGGTGCTGCTCGCGGATGACGCGTACGCGTTCATGGTGGCCTGGGAGCTCATGGCGGTCTCCTCCTACTTCCTCGTCACGACTCAGCACCGTATCCCGGAGATCCGCAGGGCCGGATTCCTGTACCTCCTCATGGCCAACGTCGGCGCCCTCTCGATCCTCCTCGCCTTCGGGATCCTGCAGGGGGAAGCTGGCGCTTCACTTTCGATGCCATGCGGGCGGCGCATGTCAACCCCGGCTGGGCGGCCGGCGCCTTTCTCCTGGCGCTCGTGGGATTCGGTGCCAAAGCTGGGATCGTGCCACTGCATGTCTGGCTGCCCGAGGCGCACCCCGCCGCGCCGTCGCCGGTGTCCGCGCTTCTCTCCGGCGCGATGCTGAAGACGGCGGTCTACGGGCTGCTGCGCGTCACCTTCGATCTCATCCGACACCCGACATGGTGGTGGGGGCTGGCGCCACTCGCATTGGGTCTCCTGACCGCGCTCTACGGGGCGGTGTTCGCGGCCGTGCAGACTGACATGAAGCGCCTGCTCGCCTATTCCTCGATCGAGAATATCGGGCTCATCTTCACCGCCATCGGACTCGCGATCGTGTTCCTCGGGGTCGGCATGCCCGCGCTCGCAGCGCTGGCGCTGCTCGCAGCGCTCTATCACTCGATGAACCACGCGGTCATGAAGAGCCTGCTGTTCCTCGGCACCGGCTCCGTCCTGCACGCGACCGGCGAGCGCAATCTCGGCCGGCTCGGCGGGCTCATCAGGCGCATGCCCTGGGTTGCGGCGCTGTCGCTCCTCGGCGCGCTCGCGGTCGCGGGGCTGCCGCCGCTCAACGGCTTCGTGTCGGAGTGGCTGCTGCTGCAGTCGTTCCTGTTCGCCGACCAGATTCCGCGGACGTTCGTCGACCTGCTGATCCCCATGGGCGCCGCGGTGGTCGCGCTCTGCGCGGCACTCGCCGGCTATGTCATGGTGAAGTTCTACGGCGTCATCTTTCTCGGCCAGCCGCGCGAGAGCACTCTCACGAGTGCGCACGACTGCGGTGGGCTGGAGCGGATCGGGCTCGGCTGGCTCGCAGCGGCTTGCGTGCTGCTCGGGCTTGCGCCGGCGTCCGTCGTCGCCGCGCTCGCGCCCGTGATGCGCCAGCTCACCGGCGCCTCCGTCCCTCGAGGCGCTTCGTGGTGGCTGCTCGCGCCCGTGCCCATGCGGGCGGTTTCCTATTCTCCACTCGTCCTCCTCCTGGTCGGCGCGAGCGTCGTTGCGCTGACTTTCCTCCTGGTGCGGCTCTTCTATCATCAGCGTGTCCGGCGGGCAGCCGCCTGGGACTGTGGCTTCGGCGCGCTCAGCGCGCGAATGCAGGACACGGCGGAGGGCTTCGGCCAGCCCATCCGCAACATCTTCCAGTCGTTCTTCGAGATCGAGCGGGAGCTGCCGAGCCCCGACGACGCCGCGCCCCGCTACCGGATCGCCATCCACGATCGCATCTGGCGCGGGCTCTACGAGCCGCTTGCAAGCTGGGTACAGTGGCTCGCCGACAGGGTGGCGGTCGTGCAGCAGGGACGCATCTCCGTGTACCTGCTCTATAGCTTCGCGGCGCTCACTCTCCTCCTCGCGCTGGTACTCGCCGCATGAGACCCACCGCGCTCATCGGCCAACTCCTCGAGATCGGCGTGGCGCTCGCGGCGGCGCCGCTCTTCCTCGGCTGGCTGGGCCAGTGCCGCGCCTGGCTCGCCAACCGCCGGGCGCCGAGCCTCCTCCTGCCCTATCGCAACATCCGCAAGCTCTTCCACAAGGACGCCGTGCTTGCGGAGAACGCCTCGCCGCTCTTTCGCGTCGCGCCCTATGTCGTCTTCGGTACGATGGTGGTGGCCGCCGGGATCATTCCCTCCATGTCGACGCGGCTGCCGCTCGTCGTCGCGGCTGATGCGATCGCCCTGGTGGGTCTCTTTGCGACTGCGCGTGTGTTCCTGTCGCTCGCTGCCATGGACGTGGGCACCGCGTTCGGGACGCTCGGCGCGCGCCGGGAGATGATGGTCGGCTTCCTCGCGGAGCCCGCGCTCCTCATGGTCATCTTCGTGGCCTCGATGATCTCCGCGACGACCGCGCTGCCGGCGATCTCGGAGCATCTCGCGACGCAATCCCTGGAGCTGGACCCGAGCCTCGCCTTCACCGCCATCGCATTCACCCTGGTGCTGCTCGCCGAGAATGCCCGCATTCCGGTCGACAACCCGGCGACGCACCTCGAGCTGACCATGATCCACGAGGCGATGCTGCTCGAGTACTCGGCGCGACATCTCGCCCTCATGGAATGGGCCGCGGCTCTGCGTCTCTTCAACTATGCCTGCATCGGATTTGCGCTGTTCGTGCCCTGGGGCGTTGCGACGCGCGCGATCGGGCCGCTGCACCTCCTCCTTTCCGTTCCCGTGCTCGCCCTGAAGTTGGGCGCGGCGGGTGCTGGACTGGCCGTCATCGAGACCGTCTCGGCGAAGCTGCGTATCCTGCGTGCCCCGGAATTCCTGGCAACGGCCTTCCTCTTTGCGGTGTTGGGCCTGCTCGTACACGTGCTTCTCGGAGGGGTGTGAAGGCGCCATGACCCACATTCCTCTGGACCGTCAGCTGCTCAATGCCTGCGCGGCGCTGCTCCTTCTGCTCTCATTTGCCATGCTGTCGCAGCGACGCATCGTCAGCCTGGTGAATCTCCTCGCCGTGCAGGGCGCCGCGCTCGCCGCCGCGACGCTGCTCGTCGCCTGGCGCACGGGCGAAGGGCACCTTTACTTCTCGGCGGTCCTCACCGTCGCCCTCAAGGTCGCCTTCCTCCCCTGGCTGTTACACCGCTTGATCCGCCGGCTCGATGTCTACTGGGACACGGAGCCGCTGCTCAACATCCCGGCCACGATGATGGCCGGCATCGTCATCGTCGTCTTCGCCTTCGGGCTGGCGCAGCCGATCACCCAGCTCGCGAGCACGAGCATGCGGAATGCGGTCGGTATCGCGATCGCCGTGGTACTGCTCGCCTTCCTCATGATGATCACCCGCCGCAAGGCGATGTCGCAGGTGGTCGGGTTCCTCGCCATGGAGAACGGCCTTTTCTTCGGCGCGATGAGCGCCACCTATGGCATGCCGATGGTGATCGAGCTCGGAGTCGCGCTCGATGTGCTGGTCGCGGTGCTCGTGCTCGGCGTGTTTTTCTTCCAGATCCGCGAGCAGTTCGACAGCCTCGACCTGCACCACCTCGAGCGTCTGAGCGAGCGGCGATGATCGCGCTGCTCTTCCTTCTCGGCATTCCTGCTGCGGGCGCCGTCAGTCTCGCGATCTGGGGCACGCGTCGCGACGCGCCGGAGATCAACGCCGCCTTCAGCCTCGGCACCTTCCTCGCGGCCTGTGCGCTCACGTTGCGGGTCATCGGACACGGTCCGCAGCTCATCGGGCGGGAACAGTTCTTCATCGACGCATTCAATGTCTTCCTGGTCGCCCTGACGGCTTTCGTCGGGCTCACGACCTCCCTCTTCTCGCGGCCGTACATGCGGGTGGAGATGGCGCACGGCCGCATCACGCCGGGACGGCTGCGCCTCTACCACAGCATGTACCAGACGTTCATGCTGACCATGCTCCTCGCCCTGACGACGAACAACATGGGTCTGCTCTGGGTGGCGATGGAGGGCGCGACGCTGTCGACAGTCCTCCTCGTGACTCTGTACCGCACATCACAGAGCCTCGAGGCCGGCTGGAAATACTTCATCCTCTGCGGTGTCGGCATCGCGCAGGCGCTCTTCGGCACCATCCTCCTCTATCTCGCGGCCGAGAAGGTCCTCGGCGCACAGGGCGTGACCGCGCTCCTCTGGACGCACCTGAACTCCGTCAAATCGCAGCTCGAGCCCTCCGTCCTCGCACTGGCATTCGTCTTCCTGCTCGTCGGCTACGGCACGAAGGTCGGCCTGGCGCCGCTCCACAGTTGGCTGCCGGATGCGCACGCGGAAGGTCCGACACCCATCTCCGCCGTGCTCTCCGGCCTCCTCCTCAACGTCGCCCTCTACGCCGTCGTGCGCTGCAAGGTGCTGGTCGAGGGGTCCTTACACTCCCCGCTCCCGGGCCGGATGCTGATGGGCTTTGGCCTGCTGTCGGTCGTGCTCGCCGCTTTTCTTCTCTGGCGCCAGCGCGACATCAAGCGGCTCTTCGCGTATTCCTCGATCGAGCACATGGGGCTCATGAGCTTCGCCTTCGGTATGGGGGGACCCGTCGCGACTTTCGCCGCGCTGTTGCACATGACCGTACACTCACTCACCAAGTCGGCGATCTTCTTCACCGCCGGCCATGCGACGCAGAAGGCCGGTACACAGCTCATGGAGAACATTCGCGGGCTCATTACGCTCTCGCCAACTGTCGGCTGGGGGCTGATGCTCGGTGCGCTCGCCATCCTGGGCTTGCCGCCCTTCGGCGTGTTTGCCAGCGAGTTTCTCATCCTCACGACCGCAATGCGGGAGCAGCCCTGGGCAATTCCCATTCTGCTCGTTGCGCTGGGAGTTGCCTTCGCCGCGATCTTCTCGCGTGTCCAGCCGATGGTATTCGGTGAGACTCAGGCAAGGCGCTTGCCGCACGCCCCCGCGCTGCTGCCGGTGTTCGCGCACCTTGCCATCGTGCTCATGCTGGGGCTCTACATACCGCCCTACCTGTCGCAGTGGTATCAGGCGGCCGCCCACCTCATCGGAGGGCCCTGATCCGTGCCGCTCACGAGGTGGTGGACGCGAGCACGTCAAGTCCCCGGCGCTCCGGGTACGCGCGGACTCGGTGTGACGGTGGAGGAATGGAAGCAGGTCACGTCCGATATCGCTGCGGCCGGTGGGAGGCTGCTCGCGATGTGGGCCTCAGGCGAAGGCGGACAGCACGACCCGCGAGAACGCGACGCCCCTGAGCAGACGGGCGTTGGACTTCTGCCCAACGCAACGGCCGTTTATGCGGCCTTCCTGCTCGATCCCGGGCTGATCATTCTCGAGCTGCCGATCAATCGCGAAAGACAGGCCGTCGAGGGAGGTGAGGAGGCCGCGCGAAACGACTTTCCGGGCCTGGCGGGGCTCTTCCCCTCCGCGTCGCGCATGCAGCGGGCGATGCTCGATGTCTCGGGCGTGCGCGCGAGCGACCCGGATCGCCGCCCCTGGCTGCGACGTGCGCCCGAGGGCTATGATTTCGTGCGCGTCTCGGGTGACGGCGTTCATGAGATAGCGGTCGGCCCCGTCCATGCGGGTACGATCGAGCCCGGCCACTTCCGCTTCTCCGTCGTCGGCGAGAAGGTGCTGCGGCTCGAGGAGCGCCTCGGCTACACGCACAAAGGCATCGAGCGGCGCTTCGCGGAGATGCCGATCCTCGAAGGGCACCGGCTCGCGGCGCGCCTCTCGGGCGATTCCGCCGTGGCCAACTCGTGGGCCTATTGTCAGGCGCTCGAAGCCTTGTCCGGATGCGAGATTCCGCCGCGCGCAGCAGCGCTGCGCGCGCTGCTCCTCGAGCTCGAGCGCATCGCCAACCACCTCGGCGACGTCGGTGCGATCGCCAATGACGCGGGATTCGCGTTCGGGCTCGCTCAGTTCTCGCGGATCAAGGAAGAGCTGCTGCGCGCAGTCTCGCAAGCGTTCGGGCAGCGTTATCTGCTCGATGCGGTGGTGCCCGGAGGCACACGGGTGGACGTATCCGCGGAAACGTCCGCCGCGCTCGCGGCGCGGATCGCCGCCGTCAGGCAGGAAACTGCGGAGCTTCGTGCGATCTACGAAGATCATGCAGGGTTGCGGGAACGCTTCACCGGCACGGGCATCCTGACGCCGGAGCTCGCCACACGGCTCGGTGTGCTGGGGCTCGTGGGCCGCGCCAGCGGCCAGGCGCTCGATCTGCGCGTCGATCTGCCCTGCCCGCCCCACGACGCTCTCGTCCCGGCGAAGATTGTGCATCACGAAGGCGACGTGGCTGCCCGTGTCAGGGTGCGATTCGAAGAGCTCGAGGAATCCTGCCGGCTGGTGCGGGAGATACTCACTTCGCTGCCCGCCGGATCGCACGCGGCAGCGATTCAGCCTCCGGCCTGCGGTGCCTTCGGCGCCGGCCTGATCGAGGGCTGGCGCGGCCCCGTGCTCGTGGCGCTCGAGGCCGGACGCGGCGGGACGATCCATCGCTGCCATCCCCACGACCCGTCATGGCAGAACTGGCCGGCGCTCGAGCACGCGATCCTCGGCAACCTGGTGGCCGACTTTCCGCTCATCAACAAGTCTTTCAACCTCGCCTACAGCGGGATCGATCTTTGAGCGCGCTGCCGCGCGCCTCATTGATGACACACGCATGCTGAAGACGCTTCGCAAGATCTGCACCGTAGGCCTCGTCTCAGAAGCCGCACCGCAGCCCGATGAGCTGCTTCGCGTCCGGAGCGTGCTCGATGAGCGGATCCGGTCGGTGCTCGGCCGCGCCCTCTGCATCCGTCACGTCGATGCAGGCTCGTGTAACGGCTGCGAGCTCGAGATTCACGCGCTCAACAACCCCATCTACAACCTGGAGGGTCTCGGCATCCGCTTCGTGGCAAGCCCCCGCCACGCCGACCTGCTCCTAGTGACAGGTCCCGTCGCGGCGAACATGGAGGAGGCTCTGCGCCGCGTCTACGACGCCACTCCGGACCCCAAGCTGGTCGTCGCTCTCGGCGATTGCGGGTGCAACGGCGGAATCTTCGGTGAGCGCGGGGCGAGCCGCGGCAGGGTATCCAACATCATCCCAGTGGACGTGGCGGTCCCAGGCTGTCCACCGAGCCCGCTGCGGATCATGCAGGGGATTCTGACGGCGATCGGCGGTGGGCCGAGCACGGTGAACGCGTAGGAACGTAACAATTGCTCACCGCCTCGCCAGGGGCGTACTATGGATTCTGCTCAAAGCGGGTGGGGTGGTGCCCCAGTAGCGGGGATGCCGAGGGACCGCCTACCCGACCTGGCGTCAGCAGGACGCTTCACCTGCACTCCCCGTCATGAAATCAGTAGCCCCCGAGCTTGCCACAAGCGCACTGGATGCCGCCCCGGATGCGATGATCATCATCGATGGCTCGGGCGTGATCCAGTTTGCGAACCGTCAGCTCTCCTCCATCTTCGGGTACGATCACGACGAGATCATCGGCCGGCCCGTCGAGTTGCTCATGCCGGAGCGCTTTCGCGCTCGTCACATTGCGCATCGGCAGCAATACACTGAAAGCGTGCGCATACGGCCGATGGGCTTGGGGCTGGAGCTCTTTGGACGACGCAAGGATGGCACCGAATTCCCTGTCGAGATCAGCCTGAGTCCGATCGAGCGCGACGAGGGTACGCTGGTCGCCGCGGCGATCCGCGACGTAACCGACCGCAAGCGGGCCGAAGTCGAGCTCATCCACGCCCGTGAGACCGCCGACCGGGCACGAGAGCTCGCAGTGCAGGCGCGCGAGGTCGCCGACCGCGCCAACCAAGGCAAAAGCCGCTTTCTGGCGACGGCGAGCCACGACCTTCGCCAGCCGCTGCAAACGCTCGAGCTCCTCAACGGCTCACTGCAGCGGCTGCCGATCAGCCCTGCCGTCGGGGAAGCGGTGGCGCAGCAGGGTGTGGCCATCGGCGCAATGTCCCGTCTCCTCAACGCGTTGCTCGACATCAGCAAGCTCGAATCCGGCGCCATCAAGCCCGAGCCAACGGACTTCACCGTGGCGGCCATCTTCGAGGAGCTGCGCCGCGCCTTCGCCGCCAGCGCGGCGCAGAAAGGGCTGGGATTCGAGGTGAGCGCCGCAGAGGAATGCGCTCACAGCGATCCTTCGCTGATCGAGCAGATCCTGAGGAACCTCGTCACGAATGCGATCAAGTACACACAGCGGGGAGTCGTGTCGCTGCGCTGCGTGGCCTCTGCCGAGCAAATGCTGCGTCTCGAGGTCATCGACACGGGCGTCGGCATTCCGGCCACGCATATTCCGTACATTTACGATGAGTTCTACCAGGTCGGCGTTGCGACCCACAGCACCCGCGACGGCTATGGGCTCGGCTTGAGTATCGTCCAGCGGCTGGTGAGGCTTCTCAATCTCAAGTTAGACGTGCAATCGGAACTGGGAAAGGGATCCATCTTCTCACTCGCCGTACCGATGAGCAGGGCGCGTGTCGAGCGCTCGAGTGCCGCGCTGCCCGCTTCCGCGGCGGCCGAGCACCCGCCCGGGGCGCCTCACGTACTCCTCGTCGAGGATGACAAGAGCGTCCGCGACGCGACGCGACTCCTTCTCAGCGTCGAAGGTTACCGAGTGACTGCGGTGGCAACCCTTGCCGAGGCTCTCGATGAGGCGACTCGCAGCGTGATCGATCTGCTGCTGACGGATTTTCATCTGGCGAACGGCGAAACCGGCACGACGGTCATCTCGGCACTGCGCGAGTCCCTGGGCACTGATCTGAAAGCCGTGCTCATCACCGGGGATACTTCCACGGCCATGAGGGAATTGCCGCGCGATCCGCTCATGCGGATAACGAGCAAACCGGTCAAGGCTGACGAGCTGCTGACACTGATGCGGGCGCTGCTGGCGGCCTGACAGCATTCGGTGGCGCTGACGCTTGTGCGGCGTTCGCCGGCCGGCGATCGCTAACGCCGCCGATCCGAATTTCTACCTATTCCCCTCGCGGACAGTACTACTTCTGCGGATGTAACCGGCGTGCGACTGTGCGTGCCCATGACGGCAAGCACTGGCGTCGGGGGAGCGAATGAAGCGAATAGCAGTCCTGACGAGCGGAGGCGATGCGCCGGGCATGAACGCGGCCATCCGCGCGGTCGCGCGTAAGGGCATCTCGCTCGGGCTCGAGACATTCGGCGTGAGGTGCGGCTACACGGGTCTCATCGCCGGGGATTTCATCGGGCTCGGCCTCCGCGACGTCGGTGGGATCATCGAGCGTGGCGGTACGATGCTGGGCACGAGCCGCTGCCCGGCGTTTCTTACCGACGCGGCACAGGAGTCGGCGGTCCGCCAGTTGGTCCAAAGGGACTTTTCCGGCGTCGTCGTGATCGGCGGCAATGGCTCGCAAGCGGGCGCGCACGCCCTGGCCCGCCGCGGTATCGCTGTGGTCGGTGTCGCCTCAACGATCGATAACGATCTTCCCGGCTCGGATGTGACGATTGGCGCCACGACCGCCCTCGACATCGCTCTCGAGGCGATCGACCGCTTGCGCGTGACCGCCTCCGCGCACAAGCGGGTGTTCCTCGTCGAAGTGATGGGCCGCGCTTGCGGCTATCTGGCGCTCGTCGCCGGCCTCACTGGCGGCGCGGAAGCCATCCTCATCCCGGAGATCGAGGAAAGCCCCGAGGAGGTGGCCGGGGCCATTCTGGACGCTTACCAGCGCGGCAAGAGTCACGCAATCGTGATCGTTGCCGAGGGTGCCCGGCAGGATGCGGACGCCCTCGCCCACTACTTCACCGAGCACTCCGCGCGCCTCGGGTTCGAGCTGCGCGTGACGAAGCTCGGCCATGTCCAGCGCGGCGGTGCGCCGCGCGTCTTCGACAGGCTGAGCGCGACGCTGCTCGGCGCAGCAGCCGTCGAGCACTTGCAGGCCGGGCGGCACGGAGTACTGCTCGGACTCATCGGCGGACGCGTGAGCGCGAAAGCATACGCAGATGTCCTGCACACCGCAAAGCCGCTCGACCCCCAACTGATCCAGCTGGCGCAGCTGCTGGCACGCTGATTCCATTCCGAGGAGATAGTCATGTTGCTCAGTGAGATCTGCACACCCGATGTCGTCTGCTGCGGTGCCGACAGCACCGCTCTCGCCGCCGCCCGCCTCATGCGCGAGCGGCACGTCGGCGATGTGGTCGTCGTCGATGAGCCCAATGGTGATCAGACGCCGATCGGAGTGGTGACCGACCGTGACATCGTCGTCGAGGTGATCGCGAAAGAGCAGGATCCGGCAAAGGTCACCGTGCGGGAGATCATGCGAACACCAGTCGTCGTGGCGCACGCGACCGAAGAGGTCTCCGAGGCGGTCGCGCGGATGAAGGCGCATGGCGTGCGCCGCATCCCTGTGATGGGTGAATCTCAGAGGCTCGTCGGCATTCTCTGTCTTGACGACCTGCTCAAGCAGATCGTCACCGACGCCGGCGCGCTGGTGGACATCGTATCGCGCGAGCAGAGCCACGAGCATCGCACGCGCCGCTGAAACCCTTTGCCTAGGTAGATGTTCGAATGGTGCCGGGACGCGAGCCGACATAATCTGACGCGTGTCGAACGATCGCGCCTGATCGGCGCACAACATCTTACGGAGGTAATGCTCATGAATATGGTACGTTGGGATCCTTTCACCGATATGGATACCCTGTTGAACCGCCTGATGCCCCGAGCGCCGGGGTCCTGGCCGCGCTTTGCCGTGACCGACAATGGCAGCCCGAAGTTCGAGTGGCTACCTTCCGCTGACATCAGCGAGACGGAGAAGGAGTATCTGGTTCGCGCCGAGCTGCCGGCCGTCAAGAAGGAGGATGTCAAGGTGACGGTGGATGGCGGCACGATCACCATCGAAGGCGAGCGCAAGCAGCGCAAGGAGGAGAAGAACGAGAAGTTCCATCGCGTGGAGAGCGTGACCGGCAACTTCACGCGCAGCTTCACGCTCCCGGACAACGTGGACGAGAAGAATATCCGGTGCGAGAGCCAGGACGGCGTGCTCACGGTCCACATCCCGAAGACGGAAATCGAGAAGCGCAAGCCGATCGAGATAAGGGTCCAGTGAGCAATGGCGCCCGCGGCCGACCGCGGACGCCGGCGTGCATGGGCGGCTGTACGACCTCCAGTCGGTAGCCGCCCTTCTTTTTTGCCGCATACGCGCAAGTGCGTATTCCGGCTTCCCCCAATCCGCGTAGTCTCCCAAATATAACTATGCGGGAGGTCGTGATGCGAGTTACAACCAGAATCCAGCGCGCAGTCGCCGCGGCGGGGCTGACCATGCTGCTGGCTCCGGTGGCGCAGGCGGTGCCGAGCTTCGCACGACAGACGGGCATGGCCTGCGAGGCGTGCCATACCGTGTTCCCCGAGCTGACGCACTTCGGACGCATATTCAAGGCCAACGGCTACGTGCTCGACAACCTGAAGCAGGTCGAAGACGTCAACAGCGCGCGCCAGGAGATGCTCGAGCTCGCCAAGACGCCGGCGCTCTCGATCATGGCCCAGGTGTCATACACGCAGCTCAAAACGCGACTGCCGGACATCAGTAACCCCGCGGCCCCCGGACTCACGCAGAGCGGTACGGCCGGATTCCCCCAGCAGCTCAGCCTCTTCTACGCCGGCAAGGTCGCGCCGCACTTCGGTGCCATGGCCCAGCTCACCTACGCGAACGACAGCGGCACGATCGGCATCGACAACACCGACCTGCGCTTCGCGAACATGACGGTCCTGCCTCACAAGCAGAGCCTGATCTACGGCATCTCGCTCAACAACAATCCGACCGTGCAGGACCTCTGGAACAGTACGCCGGCGTGGGGATACCCGTACGCCGCGAGCAATGCCGCGGTCTCGCCGCTCGCCGGCACGGAGATCGACGGCGCCCTCGCCCAGGACGTTGCCGGAATCACGGCCTACGCGTTCTGGAAGGAATCGCTGTACGCGGAGGTCGGCGGCTACCGTTCCGCGAAGCAGGGGCAGACGAACGCGCTCACCGGAGCCGCGGGCCCGCTCGATGGCACCGCCTCCAACGTGATCGAGGGCTTCGCCCCCTACTGGCGCGTCGCCTACGAGTATGACTGGCGCGCGAACTCGCTCGAGGCGGGCCTCTATGGAGCGGAGTTCAAGCTCCTCCCCGGAAGCGCCTCGGGCACGCCGACGCCGCTGCAAGGGCCCGACAATCGTTTCAACGATGTAGCCGTGGACTTCCAATATCAGTTTGTCGGCGAGGATCACATCTTCACCGTCGAAGGCACGCGCATCCACGAGCAGATGCACCTCGTGGCTTCATTTGCCGCCAGCTCGGCGGCGAACCCGAGTGATGACCTGACCACCGAGCGGGTATGGGCAACCTACTATTACCAGCGCAGCATCGGCGCCACCGCCGGCTGGTTCTCGACCACGGGCAGTACGGATGCGGGCCTCTACCCGGCGCCCGCGCCCGGCGGCCCGGCAGTGGTGACGAGCGCCAACGGCTCGCCGGATACCAGGGGCCTGATCGGCGAGCTGAACTACCTGCCCTGGCTCAACACCAAGCTGTCCCTGCAGTACACCCATTACACCCAATTCAACGGCGCCAGTACCAACTATGACGGCAATGGTCGCAACGCCTCGGACAACGACACACTCTACCTGGTCCTGTGGTTTGCGTACTGAGGGGAGAACATGAGCAGCAACGATCAAGATGTCGCCCGTCTGCCTCGCTCACTGGCTGCGGCCGGCGCGATGGTGCTCGTCCTTGCGAGCTTTGCGGTCCAGGCACAGGAACCTGCCGCCGTCGAGCAGCATGCCCGCGACGTCGCAGTCGGGGTCTGCGGAACCTGTCACGGCCCTGACGGGAACAGCATCAACCCGATGTTCCCGCGGCTCGCCGGACAACATGCCGGCTACCTCGTCCGCCAGCTGAAGTCGTTCAAGGAGGAGACCCGTGGGGATCCGTACGCGATCGGCTACATGTGGGGCATGGCGAGCGGCCTCTCCGATGAGACGATCGACGCGCTGGGACAGTACTACGCACAGCAGAAGACCGGCCCCGGCACCGATCATGATGCGGCGACGATCACCCGCGGCCGCGACATCTTCGAGCATGGCATTGCTTCGGAAGGCGTGCCCCCGTGCGCGGCGTGCCATGGCCTCGAGGCGCTCGGCAACGACATGTACCCGCGGCTCGCGGGGCAGCATGCCGAGTACATTCTGAAGCAGCTCGCCTCGTTCCAGAGCAACATGCGCAAGATCGCCGTGATGCACGGCGTCGCGCAGAATCTCCGCGATCCGGAAATGCAGGCCGTCGCCGCTTATCTCGAATCGTTGCCCTGAGCCCTCAGCCGCTGTTGCCGGCGCCCGATCGGCAGGGCGCGGGCGGCGGAGTCGACGCGGGATTCGAGCTCATGTCGAGCGTCAAGGTCAGAATGCCCCGATCACTCGCTTCCGACCTGAATCCCAGCGCCGCCGCCAGGTGAGTCATGCGCAGGTTGCCGCTCAAGACCTCTCCCGCCATCCGGGACGTGCCGCGATTCCGGCAATAGCGGACGAGCTTCTCGAGCAGCAACCGGCCCAGCCCCTGGCCCTTGAGGTCGGAGCGCACCAGCACCGCAAACTCCGCCTCGACGTTATCGGGATCGGTCGATACCCGCGCGACACCCAGTGTTTCATCCGCCTTGCCGACTGCACTCTCCACGGCAATGAACGCCATGTCCCGGTCGTAGTCGATCTGCGTCAGGCGCGCGAGCTCCCGGCCCGGCAGCTCGTGCACAGCCGCAAAGAATCGCGTCCGCATATCCTCAGGTGAGACCTGCGCGAGGAAACGCCTGTGCTGATCGAAGTCCTCCGGGCGGATGGGGCGAAGGAGCAGATGCCGGTCATGCCAGTCGATCCTCTCTTCGAGCTCGGTGGGATAGGGTCGGATCGCAAATCGAGCGGTCCCCTCGCTGCGGGCGCGCTCGATGCGGATGCGTGCATCGAGCGCGAGCACGCCGTGCTCGTCCGCCAGCAGGGGGTTCACGTCTAGCTCCACGATCTCGGGACAATCCGCGGCGAGCCGCGCCAGCGCCACGAGGGCTTCCTCCAGTGCTCGAATGTCCGTGGGAGCCTGGCCCCGGTAGCCGCTCAACAGTCGGTACACACGGGTCTGCGAGATGAGATCGTGGGCCAGCTTGGAATTCAGGGGCGGCAGAGCGAGAGCCCGGTCGCCAACGACCTCGACGGCCGTGCCGCCCTGCCCGAAGACGATCGTTGGCCCGAAGGTGGCATCGAACGCGATGCCCGCGAGGAGCTCGTGCGCCCCGCCGCGACGAACCATCTTCTGCACCGTGAATCCATCGAGACGAGCGCGCGGCGCAAGCTCGCCACACCGGCGACGCATGCTGTCGGCCGCCTTCAGCAGCCCCTCCGGCGTTTCGAGATCGAGAGCCACCCCGCCGACGTCCGACTTGTGAACGATGTCCGGCGAGAGAATCTTCAAGGCGACCGGATAGCCGATCGAGGCCGCGGCCTGAGGGAGCTCGGCCACCTCGCGCACAACTCGTGTTTCCACTACCGGAATACCGTACGCTGACAGCACCTCCTTCGATTCGGCCTCGGTCAGCATCGGACGGTTCTCGCCGAGCACTCGGGATAGGATGGCCCGCGCCGTGCGCAGGTCGGCACGTTCCGCGCCGACTATTGCCGCCGGCGCTTCGAGGAGCAATGCCTGGCTTTCGTGATAACGCACGACATGTTGGAAGGCGCTCACTGCCTCCTCCGGCGTGGAATACGTGGGAAGCGCACAATGCTCGTGCGACATCCCGAGCCAGCAAGCCATCGCGGGACAGCGCGCCTGCGCGAGTACGGGCGCACACGTTGCGGCGACTTCCGATACCGCGGTCACCGCCGTGGGGGCATGCATGAGGAGCACGGCATCGACCCCCGGATCCGCCACCACTGCATTCAGCGCCGCAAGATAGCGCTCCGGCCGCGCATCCCCCCCGATATCGAGCGGGTTCGCGTGCGCGGCCCCCGAGGGCGCCAGCGCCTCGAGCTTGCCGCGGGTCTCATCCGAGAACGCCGCAAGCTCTCCGCCTGCGCCAATGAGCGCATCCGTCGCGAGTACCGCGGGGCCACCACCATTCGTGACGATCGCCAGGCGCGGCCCCAGGTAGGTCTTCCAGCAGGAGAGAATCTCCGCCGCATCGAAGAGCTCGCGCAGCGTATCCACGCGCAAAATGCCGGCGCGCCGGAATGCAGCGTCGTAGAGCGCATCGGAGCCCGCCAGTGCTCCGCTGTGTGAGAGTGCAGCCTGGGCCGATGCGGCGGTCCGGCCTGACTTCACGACAATCACGGGCTTATTCCGCGCGGCGGCTCGCGCCGCCGACATGAACTTGCGGGCCGCCCTCACCGACTCGATGTAAAGGAGGATCGCCCGCGTTGCCCCATCGCGCCCGAGATAATCCAGGAGGTCACCGAAATCGACGTCGGCGGCATTGCCGAGGGAGATGAAGTGCGAGAAGCCGACGTTCTTCGAGCGCGCCCAGTCGAGCATCGCCGTGGTAAGCGCACCGGACTGCGCCACGAAGGCGAGATTTCCCGGTCTCGCACCGACATGAGCGAAGCTCGCATTGAGCCCGAGCCCCGGCACGAGCAGGCCGATGCAATTGGGCCCCAGGATGCGCAGCGTGTACGGCCGCGCGGCCTGCAACATCGCGGTGGCGAGCGTTTCGCCATCGGCGAGAGGTTCCTCGAGGCCTGAGCTGATGACGATTGCGGCGCGCGTGCCCCGGGTCCCAAGCTCCCCGATCAGTCCGGGCACCGTCCGTGCCGGGGTACAGATGACGGCGAGATCGGGCGCAGTGGGCAGCTCTCTCACGCTCGCATAGGCAGGCCGATCCGCCACCGTGCTGCGCCGCAGGTTCACGGGCCAGATGGGACCTGCGAAGCCGCCCATGACGAGGTTGCGCATGACGGTCGCCCCCACGCTGTCAGGGCGGTCGGACGCGCCGATCAGTGCGACCGAGCGCGGCTTGAAAAGGAATTCGAGATTGCGGCTCGTCATGCAGGTCCCCGATGAGCATTTCAAGCCGGCAAGCTAATTCCGGCGGCTGGCGCGGCAAATGCGTAGAACTGCCTATCCCTCCCGATGCGCGAAGCGTAGGAGCCGCGTCAGCCGAGGGAGCGGATATCCGAGGCGGTCCGGGCGCTGACTAGCGCCTCACCGATCGCGTGTAGCGCTTTCTCCAGCGCGCCGGGCCCCGCCGTCGCAACGCGTATGGCCTCGACGGGCTCCTCCGGCCTTGGCAACTCGAAGCGAGCGAGCTGCCAGTCGAGCACCGACTCGTCGGCCTCGGAGGGATCGCAGCCGCTCGCCGCTCGCGCAGCGATACGCGCGCGCAGGGTCTGCACTGGCGCCTCGCAATAGATGAGGCGGACGAGGGCTCCCAGGCGATCGCCAAGCTGCGCAAATCGCCTTCGTTGCTCCCGCCGCAGGAAAGTCGCATCGATGATCGCGGTAAAGCCGCCCGAGAGGATGTCCTCCGCCGCCCGCGCGAGATCATCGTAGACCTGCGCGCTCAGCGCGCTCGAGTAGAGGCCTGCCGCAACACCCGACCCGGAGCGCGCGAGCGCGTCGAGTCCGGCGCGTCGCTTGCGCTCCACGTCCGAGCGGACGTGCACCGCAGGCAGCCGCTCCGCGAGCTGGCGCGCCAGCCAGGTCTTGCCGGAGCCTGACAGACCACACACGAGAAGCAGCGCCGGTGCGCGCCGGGCGAGCTTTCGAGAGGCCAGGGCCACGAGCTTTCCGTGCTCCTCTCGTAACGACACGAGCTCGGCATGACCACCGGAGTCCGCCGCTGAGAGAGCGGCTACTTTCGCGCGTACGAGCGCGCGGTGCGCCTCGTAGAGGCGCAGGATGCGACACGCGTGATAATCGCCGCTCTCGGCGAGATAACCGCTCACGAACGCATGTGCATGCAGCGGTCGCTCCCGTGCGCAGAGGTCGCTCGCGAGGAAGGCAACTTCGTCGGCCACGTCGATCCAGCGAAAGGCGGGCTCGTACTCCAGGCAGTCGAAGGGGACGAGCCGTGCGCCGAGGCGGACCACGTTACGGCTGTGCAGGTCGCCGTGACACTCACGGATGCGGCCGTTCGCCCGGCGGACGGCCATCGTTTCCGCAGCGAGCGACAAGCACTCCTGCAAGGGGCTGCGCAGCGCGTTTACGGCATCCGCGGCGCCGAACACCCGGGCAGCCTCGGCGCACTCTTTGAGATTCCGGGCCAACAGAGCTTGGATCGCCGCGGGGCGACCCCAAGCCGGTCCGGCCGGTGCGGTGGGGAGCCGCGCGTGGATGTTGGCGAGCTGACGCCCGAAGGCTTCGAGCTCTCCATGAGCCACCTGCAGGCGCGCCAGCAACCGATCGAGAGCGTCTTCGCGATCGAAGCGGCGCATTCGCACCGCGTTCTCGAGCACCGGACCCTGCCCCCCGATCCTGGCGCGGCCGTCGTCAGCCGTGATGCGACTCACCTCGAGGTAGAGCTCCGGCGCGAACCGGCGGTTGAGACGAAGCTCCTCCTCACAGAGAAACCTGCGCCGCTCGGGATCGCGCAGGTCGATGAAGGCATATCGCACCGGTCGCTTGATCTTGTAGGCGAATTCCCCGGCCAGCAGCACCCATGAGATATGGGTCTCGATGAGCTGCACCTCGCCGACAGGATGCGGATAGGCCTGCGGCTCGAGGAGCGCGCAGAGATGTCGCGGCAGGCTTGACTGCATGCAGGAGCCTGCGGCACTCACTGGGCGGCCGCGGCCCGATTGCCGTAGCCCCGAGCCTGCATGCGCTCGTGCTGTGCCGCGAGACTGACATGCGCAGGAGTCGCGGGCTTTCCCGGGAGGGCCGCCTTTGCCCGCCGTGCACGGTCGAGGACTTCGGCCACGCGCTTGGGAGTTCCGAGATCGCTCCAGCCGCACGGGCGGACGGGGAACACGCGCAGCTTCGATTCCTGTCCAGCGACGATGTCGCGCGAGAAGTCGATGACCGGCAGCCTGCCGTAGAGGTCGGCTACGGCCGCAGCCCCCGACCCCTGCTCACGATCGCGTTGAACCGCTGCGCGCATGGCCGCGACGACTTGTGGAATGCGCTCCCCGAAGAGGTCGAGGAGAGCGCCGGCCGTCGTCACTACGATGAAGGCATTCCAGAGCCCACCGGCGCGGATGAGCTCGCCCGCCACCGCGTGGGAAGGCTTCTCGATGAAGCGCGTGACCGTGAGCGCTCCTCGCACGTCGGTTTCTCCCGGCAGGATATAACCGAGGTCCGGGTCGACCTCCCCGGGTTGGATGCCGAGGAGCAGCGTTTGGTCGCCGCGACCGTCGAGTTGCTCGAGCGCATCTCGAAGCGCAGCTGTCAGCACGGACTCCTGAAGCACGTGATGATCGGAGGGCAGGAGGACGATTCGCGCGCCTGGCTCGCGCAGGAGAATGTGCATCAGCGGCAGCAGAATGCCGTTTGCCGTGCCGCGGTTCTCTGGCTGAACGATCACATTGCGGCCGGGCAGTGAGGTTAGGGCGCCTTCCCACCAGAGACGGTGCTGCTCGGCCACGACGGCGCAAATGCGGGATCTGTCGGTCATCGACTCCCCGCGGCGCAGCGCCTCCTCGAGGAGCGATGGCCCCTCGTAGAGTGAGCAGAACTGCTTTGGAATGGCGATCCCCGACGGCAACGTGGTCAGCGCCCGCAGCCGGCTGCCCTCCCCCGCAGCCAGAATCACCGCCCACGCATTCGATGCTTCGATCATTTCGGGATTCCCCAATGTAGTTGGCGAACGGCCGGGCGAGCGTCATCCGGCTCAAGAGGGATCATCCTCGCTGAGCTGGAACAGGACCATTAGGAGTTTCCGAAGTGGACGGCCCGGCGGCTCGTCAGCGCAGATACGCCTCCGTGGCGTACGAAGACCATCGAGACGGCGCTCGAGGTGGTCGAAGATGCCTGCATCCTCATCTGCGATCGCAAGCTCAACATCCTCAAGGACATGCTGCCGCTCCTCGAGCAGGTCGCGAAGTCGGGCAAGCCCATTCTCTTCATCGCCGAGGAGATCGAGGGTGAGGCGCTCGCGACCCTGATCGTCAATCAGATCCGCGGAGTGCTCAAGAGCGCCGCCGTCAAGGCACCCGGATCCGGCGATCGGCGCAAGGCCACGCTGCAGGACATCGCGATCCTCACCGGCGGCCAGGTCATCTCCGAGGAGCTGGGCCTCAAACTCGAGGATGTCGAGGTCACTCAGCTGGGACACGCGAGGCGCGTCCTTGTCGACAAGGACAACACCACCATCATTGGAGGCGCCGGCAACAAACGCGATATCGAAGCGCGCATTCAGCTGATCCGCAAGGAGATGGAGAAGACGACGAGCGACTACGATCGCGAGAAGCTCGAGGAGCGCCTGGCAAAGCTCTCGGGCGGCGTCGCCGTGATCCGAGTGGGCGCGCCCTCAGAGTCCGAAATGAAGGCGAAGAAGGAAGCTCTCGATGATGCCATCAGCTCGACGAAGGCTGCGGTCGTAGAGGGAATCGTGCCCGGCGGCGGCCTCGCGCTGCTGCGCACGATCGCAGCGGTGGCCGCGCTCGAGGCGCAGTGCACGGGTAATGCTGATCGCATGGGTGCCGCGCTCCCGTACGTACATGTCCGAGTGGCGCGTCATCCGGCGCCGGGCGATTCTGCTCACATCTGCTGCATTCGGTGGGAGAGATGGAAATGACCGCATCCCCTTGCATCCGCTGGTTCAGTGAGCTGCGCAACACGGACGTTCCGCTCGTCGGTGGCAAGAATGCCTCCCTCGGGGAAATGTATTCCACGTTATCCGCCCAGGGTGTACGCGTGCCGAACGGCTTTGCCATCGTCGCGCAGGCTTATCGCGACGCCCTGACCGCCGCGAAGGCGTGGGAGCCGCTGCATTCGGCCCTCGATCAGCTCGACAAGACCAATGTCGCTCTTCTGTCGCAACGTGCCGCGCGCGCGAGAGAAATCGTGTATGCGGCGACCGAAACGGCGGCGCTGCGCCAGGCGATCGCTGCGGCCTATCGCGAGCTCGAGAAGCAATACGGCACCGACGTGGCGGTTGCTGTGCGCAGCTCGGCGACGGCGGAGGATCTGCCGACGGCAAGCTTCGCGGGTCAGCACGAGAGCTATCTGCACATCCGTGGCGAGGAGGACCTGTTCGAGGCGTGCCGACGCTGCTTTGCCTCCCTCTTCACCGACCGGGCGATCGTCTATCGGATCGACAACGGCTTCGATCACTTCAAGGTCGCTCTCTCCGTCGGTGTCATGAAGATGGTGCGCTCCGATCTCGCCGCGAGCGGCGTCCTGTTCACCCTGGACACCGAATCCGGCTTCCGCGACGTGGTGTTTGTCACGGCCTCCTACGGGCTCGGCGAGAATATCGTGCAAGGCACGGTGGACCCGGACGAGTTCTACGTCCACAAGCCGACCTACCGCAAGGGCGCTCGCGCCGTGCTGCGCCGTACTTTGGGCGGCAAACAGATGCGGATGGTCTATGCGCATCGCCACAGCGTCGGCAGCACACGCAATCTCCCGACGCCCACGGCTGATCGCCAGCGGTTCTGCGTCACCGACGCCGAGGTCCTCACCTTGGCCGAGTACGGCATCCGGATCGAGGAGCATTATTCGAAGGCCGCCGGCCACCCTATGCCAATGGACGTCGAATGGGCAAAGGATGGGGAGGACGGACTGATCTACATCGTTCAGGCGCGTCCGGAGACAGCAGCATCGCAACGCTCGGCCGGGGCCTTTGAAACCTTCACTCTCGCGGGAAAAGGCACCGTGCTCGTGACCGGCCGCGCCGTCGGGGAACGGATTGCCGCTGGCGTCGTGCGCGTCATTCGCGATGCGCGCGAGCTGAGCTCCTTCCGGCCCGGCGAGGTGTTGGTTGCCGATACCACGACGCCCGACTGGGAGCCGGTGATGAAGACGGCGGCGGCGATCGTGACCAGCCGCGGTGGACGTACCTGCCATGCCGCAATCGTCGCGCGCGAGCTCGGAGTGCCTGCCGTCGTCGGCGCTACGGGCGCGACGGGGAAGCTTCGTACCGGCACGCATGTCACGGTCTCCTGCGCGGAGGGTGACATCGGCCGGGTGTACGAAGGCACGCTGCCCTTCGAGGTGGCCCGTGTTGCCGCCGGGGAGCTCGTGCGGCCGCGGACCGCCATCATGGTGAATCTGGGCAATCCGGATCTCGCCTTCAAGACGGCCATGCTCCCCAATGACGGGGTCGGACTTGCGCGGATGGAGTTCATCATCAACGAGCATATCGGCATTCACCCGATGGCGCTCGCGGCGCCTGCCAAGGTCACCTCCGCCGAGGCGCGTAAGAAGATTGCGCGCCTGACACGCGGCTATGAGAAACCGACCGACTTCTTCGTCGAGAGGCTCGCCGAGGGCATCGGCACGATCGCCGCGGCGTTCTATCCGAAGCCGGTGATCGTACGGCTGTCCGACTTCAAGACCAACGAGTATGCCTGCCTGATCGGAGGGGCGGGGTTCGAGCCGAGCGAAGCGAATCCGATGCTCGGCTTCCGCGGCGCGGCCCGCTACGCACATCCGGCGTACGCGGATGGGTTCGCGCTCGAGTGCGCCGCACTCAGACGGGTCCGCGAGACGATGGGCCTCGACAATCTTCGCATCATGGTGCCCTTCTGCCGGCGCATCGATGAGGCCCGCCGGGTGATCGAGACGATGGCGGCGCATGGCCTCAAACAAGGCGAGAAAGGCCTCGAGATCTACGTGATGTGCGAGATCCCGAACAACGTCATCCAGATCGATGCGTTTGCGCAGATCTTCGACGGCTTCTCGATCGGCTCCAACGATCTGACCCAGCTCACTCTCGGTGTCGATCGCGACTCGGACATCGTGGCATTCGACTTCGACGAGCGCGACCCGGGCATGCTCGAGATGCTGCGGCTTGCGGTCGACGGCGCCCGGCGCAATCACCGGCACGTCGGAATCTGCGGGGAAGCACCGGCCAACTACCCCGAGATCGCGCAGTTCCTGGTCCAGCATGGCATCGACTCGATCAGCGTCACTCCCACGAGCCTTCTGCAGACGACGCTCGCCGTCCGTGCGGCGGAGTCGCGGGCGCAAGATACCTCCGCTGACAAGCGCGCCCTCGGCTATGGCGAGCGCGCGCCTCCCGAACCCGCAAGGCCCGCTCCCATCGCGCAAGATCGCCTCCCCTCCCGAGTCTAAGCGCATACGCAGTGACCGTGCGTGCGACGGTACCTAGAGTCACCGGAGCCGTGAGGTATCTTGGCGGGACGGTACCGCGCATCCACCACCATAGTGCGAGGAGAGCCGCCGCGACGCAGCCGACGGCGACCGCCTCGGGAGTCAAGCCCGGCAATATATTGCCGCCGGAGATTCTTCTTGCACCGGGATTGGCGTCATTTCCGCAGCGCATCCACCGGCGGGTCCACGGGAATACCCGACATCGGCTCGATCCAGACCAGATGATCGATCACTCCCTGCACACCCGATGTGTTTTCAGCGAGCACCCGGATGCCCTCACGCTCGCGCCGGTCGGTGATCACTCCGGCGAGCTCGACCACGCCGTCCCTGACCTTCACCTCGAACGGGATATGACGCGCCCAGGACTGCTCGGCCAGGGAGGCGAGCACACGACGCCGAATGTCCGCATCGGCCACCGGGGCCGTGTCCCCTCTGGGCAGGAGTCTCTCGAGCACTCGAAGCAGGTCCGCGCGCGTGACGATGCCGGCGATGCGGCCGTTCTCGAGCACCGGAATCCGCTTGATGCGGCGCGATTCCATGAGCGCGACGACGTCCGCCAGGTCCGTATCCGGCGTCACGGCGACGATCGGCGCGGTCATCACCTCCCCCACCCGCCGCGCATGCGAGCGCGCGTAATTGCCCGCCTCGCGCGCGGGTCCCGCGAGCAATGCACGCCAGCCGGAAAGCTTCGTTTCGGTGCCGAGCTCGACTCGTCGCAGAAGGTCGCCCTCGCTGAGAATCCCCACGGCGGCTCCAGTCTCGTCGACAACCGGCATGCCGCTGATGTGGTGGCAAGCCATGAGGCGCACGGCCTCCTCGACTGGTGTCTCGAGGGTTACCGTCAGGACCTCGCTTTGCATGACATCACTGGCTTTCATGACACATCCCCGCAGTAGCAGATTCGCAGAGCGCGTTTGGATGGCAGCGAGAATAATCCCACGCGTTTTCGCGGGAATCGGGAAAACTACTGATCGATGGCTCGCGCCGTGCCGGACAATATGTAGTCTCCGCAGCTTGCAGCCGCTGCTCAGTCCGGATTGCGCAACAGCAGCACTGGGACGGCTGCGTGGCGCACGACGTACTCCGCATCGCTGCCGAGAACCAGACTCAGGATGCCTCGGCGACCGTGCGTGCCGCACACGATGAGATCGGCGGCCCACTCTTTCGCCTGCTCCACGATACGGCTGCCCGAGCGAGGACCGATTTCCTCCACCAAGACTCCTTCGGCCAGCACTCCAGCGTCTCGCGCCCGGGACTCGGCCGCGGCGACCAGCGCCTTGCCGCGCGCGTAGAGCCCCTCGTCGACCTCCGCGAGATTGGCGCTCGGCACCTCAGGCGGGAGAGTCAACCCCTCGTCGATTACGTGCAGAATCCGCAGACTCGACTGCTGCTCGCGGGCAAGCTTGATCGCCTCATCGAGGGCCAGGGATGCAGCTCGACTGCTGTCGATCGCCACGAGAATTTTTCGGTACATGAGCACTCTCCGTGGATCTGATGGCGGCACTTTGTGCTCCTCGGCACCTTGTCTCAATACGAATTTTCCGCAGCGCTCGTGGGCGCTACCGCGGCAGGTAGCGTAAGTACATGCGCGGATGCACTAGCTGTCGACAGCAAGTACCCTACCGAAGTCGCATGCAACGCATATCCCGTGGAGCCCGATCGTGAAAGGCATACTCGTGGCGACCGATGGGTCGGAAAGCGCAGATCGCGCGGTCGATTACGCAGCAAAGCACGCGAAAACCCTCGGCGTCGAGCTGGTCATCGCCAACGTGATCGGCGGTTACGGCTTACCCGAGAGCGTGCTCCAAAGGTTCAGCGGACAGGATGTTTGGCTCAAGGAGCTTCCGTGACGACGGCCATCCGCTCCCACTGCGAGAGGTGCAACGACTCTCGCACGAGTGATAGCACACCCTGCCGTGCACTGCCGGCAGCGGGTTGTCCCGGGTCAACAGCAGCCAAGCCTCACGATAACGGCCGGCGCGCGCGTGCGCGAGCCAGCCCTGGTGCTGCGGATCGGGCTGAGGCACCCCCGTTCAGCGCGGCGACGCCACTTCCCGCTTGAGGTGGCTGAGTTCCATCAAACGCCAGGGATGACGACCGATTGCCGGCGCTCCACCACGGGCGTTCCCGCGGCAGCAGCCTCCCCGCTGGCCTTGCCGAGAGCCCCCTTCGCGGCGATGCTGCTCTCGGTCACCTGTGCCACGGGCTGGCCTCGCAGCACCTGCTCGAGTGCGGCGCGGTCGACGACCTCGTGCTCGAGGAGCAAGCCGGCGAGCGCGTCCAATGCAGCGCGTTTCTCCGTGAGCGTTCGGCGGACGCGAGTATGGGCCTCATTGATCAGGCGGGCGATCTCCTCGTCGATGAGTCTGGCGGTCTCCTCGCTGTAATTTCCGCGCGGAGCCGCATCGGGCACGGAAAGGAACGCCCCGGAGCGCGGCCCATCGAAGGTGACCTGCCCGAGCCGGTCACTCATCCCGTACTGAGTGATCATGTGGCGAGCCATGTCGGTCGCGCGCTGCAGATCGTCCTGCGCTCCCGTGGAAACGTCGTCGTAGACGAGCTCCTCGGCGACCCGACCGCCGAGCAGCACATCGAGCCTGTCGAGCAGCTCGCTGCGCTTGAGCAGGTAGCGGTCCTCTGTAGGAAGTTGTTGTGTGTATCCCAGCGCGCCGATCCCTCGGGGAATGATCGATATCTTGCTCACCCGGTCGGCATGAAGACGCGACTCCGCGACGAGGGCGTGCCCCGCCTCGTGATAGGCCACCGTCTCCTTCTCCTTGGGGTTCATCACGCGATTGCGCTTCTCGAGCCCGGCGATCACGCGGTCGATCGCCTCGTCGAAGTCCTTCATATCGACGGCCTGTTTGTCGCATCTCGCAGCGTGCAGCGCCGCCTCGTTGACGATGTTGGCGAGATCCGCGCCGGCGAACCCGGGCGTTTTCGCCGCGATCGCCCCGAGGTCGACCTCGGGGGCCAGCACCACTCCACGCGTGTGCACCTTCAGGATCTGCTCACGGCCCTTGATGTCCGGCCGGTCGATGGCGACGTGACGGTCGAAACGCCCGGGCCTGAGCAGGGCCGGATCGAGAATCTCGGGGCGGTTGGTCGCGGCCAGGATGATGACGCCGCTTTGGGTGTCGAAACCGTCCATCTGCACGAGAAGCTGGTTGAGAGTCTGCTCCCGTTCGTCGTTGCTATTGAAGCCGGTGACGGCGCGCGCCTTGCCGAGCGCATCCAGCTCATCGATGAAAATGATGCACGGCGCGAGCTTCTGTGCTTGGGCGAAAAGATCGCGCACCCGCGCCGCCCCCACGCCGACGAACATCTCGACGAACTCCGAGCCGCTGATCGAGAGAAACGGCACGCCTGCTTCCCCTGCCACCGCCTTGGCGAGCAGCGTCTTGCCCGTGCCGGGGGCGCCCACGATCAGAACGCCCTTGGGGATCTTGCCGCCCAGCTTGCGGAAACGTTCGGGATCGCGCAGAAACTGTACGACTTCCATCAGCTCCTCCTTGGCCTCGTCGATACCCGCAACGTCCGCGAAGCGCACCGTCGTCTTCGATTGGACGAACACCTTCGCCCTGCTTTGCCCGAATCCCATCATGGAGCTCACGCCCCCGCCGGTGCCGGCGCTCTTGCCCAGCATCAGGTTCCAGAGGGCGACGAGCACGACGGCGGGCAGTACCCAGGAAAGGACCGTCCAGAGCCACGTGCTCTCAGGAGCGGCCGAATAGCGCACGTGCGCAGCCTCGAGCTGGGAGGTGAGCTGCGGGTCATCGACCCGGCGGCTTTGAATCTCGTGCAGATCGGGGCCAGCGGCTGCCCCAACCGTCGACCGGGCGGCGGGTGGCTTCGCAGGTGGCGCGCTGGACGAGGGCTGCCCGAGCGACAGGCCTGAGCCTTGACCGGACGCGGAAGGCTTCTTGATGTCGTGGTATTCAGCCGGTGGCAGAAGTTTCTCGGCTCCCCTCAAATCGACAGTCGCTCGAATCGTATCCTGACTGATGGTCGCCTCCGTGACCTTGCCGGCCAGGAGCAGCGCCTTGAAGTCGCTGTAAGGGATCATCACGGCCTGAGGTTGGGTGAGAAAGACCTCGACGATCCCGGCGAGCAGGAGACCCGCAAAGAGATACCACAGCAGAGACGATTGCTTCCCACCCATGCTGAGGATGCTGCCCGTCGAAGCCTGCGGCTTCGATACGTAAATCTACAGATCCCGCATACCCCGTCGGGCGCACTCACGAGGCCATCGCCTCGAAGAGCCATCCCGCCGCAAAAGTCACCGCCGCCGCCACCGCGCCGATGACCACCTGGCGCAACGCCGCGAACGCCGGGGAGCGGCCATTGAAGAGTGACGTGGCAACCCCGAGCACCAAGAGAGCGATGACGGACGCCACGATGCTCCCGACAACCGCATGCACCCTGCTCAGAAACGCGAACGGCAGCAGTGGCACGAGGGCTCCCAGCGCGAAGAGACCGAACGAGAATCGCGCCGCGCTTCCCGCCTCTCCCACCGCCGGGTCCTCGCGCCCGGTCCGCAAGCTGCGATGCAACGCGCGGGCCTCGCGATCCATCAGGCTTTCCGCGAGCTCGCGGGCATTCGTCACCGACAGCCATTCCCCAAGCGCCATGGACAGCGCGCCGCCCACCAAACCCGCGACACCGGCGAGCAGGATCGCCGAGGTCCTTGCGCCACCGCCCACAACGCCCATCAGCAGACACAAGTTGGAAGCGAGCCCGTCGTTCGCGCCCAAGACTGCGGCGCGCAGCTTGGTGCCGACCGTCACGCCACCCATGGCGCGCAGCCGCTCGGCGTGACTCTGCTCGGACGCCGCGAGCCCTGCCTCGGCCGCGTCCGGCTGGCTGTCATAATCTGCGCGGTCATCGAGCTCCCGCGCCGTGATCGTCGGCACGACGAAACCGGTGCCGAACGAACGCGCCAGCAGGATGAGCACCCGCGTCCGTGGCGAGGGCCGATGCGGCGGAGGCGTCTCGCCGGCCGCCTGCAACCGCTCGGCCCAGAATCTCGCGTGCCGGCGCTCGGAGGCAGCGAGCTCGAGATATTGCGGGTCGCGCGCGATCGCGGCGAGAGCCTCGTAGAGCACCACGCTGTCCTGCTCCGCAAGGAAGTTGCGCCGCATTCGCGCAAGGTCCATCGCGCGGCTGCTGCCGAGATGGGCAGACTGTGGGTGCGTAGCCATGGGATCGACATTATTCGGGCGGCGCCCCCGGTATATCCGCATTGCTACGGATACGCGGTGCTCACGGATCTCGGCAAGTGCGTATGTGCGCCGAGCCTCGATCAGGTGAGCATGCGCCCCATGCGAGACAGATCCGTCGCCGTCATGAGCGGCGTCCGAGAATTTTGGAGGTTTCCGTCATGAACGTGGGTAGGCTTTGCAAGCGTCCGGTGGTCACAGTCACTCCCCAGCAGGAGCTCATCGCCGCGGCCCAGCTGATGCGCGAGAAGCATATCGGCTTTCTCGTCGTCGTCGAGGAGTACGGGAGGCCGATCGGCGTACTGACCGACCGTGATATCGTCATCTCCGTAGTGGCGAAGGGCGCCAACCCGAGCCTCCTCACGGTAGCCGATGTCATGACTCGGGACCCGACCACGGCCGACGAGGGGGAATCCGTTCCCAATGCCCTGCGCACGATGCGCCGCATAGGTGTGCGCCGACTACCCGTAGTCGGATCCAAGGGTCTGCTCACCGGCGTCCTCTCACTCGATGACGTGCTCGATGTGGTCGCCAACGAGCTCGCTGAGGTGTCAGGCGCAATCCGCAACGAGCAGCATATTGAAGGCGTGCAGCGCTCCTAAAAGACAGCCGAGCCCGGCGCGGCCGTGGAGGGCTACCCGTGATCGCGAAGAACTTGCAACCCATCGTATTCGTGGTCGATGACGACGAGTCAGTCCGCGGCTCGCTGCGGTATCTCCTCCGGTCCGTGGACCTGGAGTGTCAGGCGCTCGCTTCCGCGACCGAGTTCCTCGCGATCTACGACCCGACCCAGGCGGGCTGCCTCGTGCTCGATGTGCGGATGCCGGGGATGAGCGGCCTCGAGCTGCAACAGCTGCTCAATCTGCGCGGCGCCACCATCCCCGTGATCTTCATCACGGGCCATGGGGACATCCCGATGGCGGTGGATGCGATGCAGCAGGGAGCAACCGACTTCCTGCAGAAACCCTTCCGCGACCAGGACCTGATCGATCGCATCCAGCGGGCTCTCGAGAAGGACGTGAGGACCCGTGCCGCGCTCGAGCAGCACGACAGCATCCGTGAGCGGATCGCGACACTCACGCCGCGCGAGCGGCAGGTCCTGACGATGATGACCCAGGGCAAGGCCAACAAGATCATGGCCCACGAGCTCGGGTTGAGCCAGCGTACCGTGGAGATTCATCGCGCCAGAGTGATGGAAAAGAGCGGCGCCGCATCGCTGGCCCAGCTGGTACGCATGGTGATGGACGTGGAGCCCCAACCGCCACAGCCCGACGGCGGCTCAGGATAGTGATCCGTCGACGGCCTGCTGCCCGATCACGAGATCCAGCAACTCCGTGGTCACTTCCTCCTGACGCGCGCGGGAGGCATCGAGGCGCAGCGCCTGCAGCTTCTTGCCGACATTGTCGTGAGCGGCCTCCATCGCCGCGAAGCGCGCAGCGTTCTCGGCGGCAAGCGACTCGGTGGCCGCCTCCGTGAGCTGTGAGAGGATGTATTCGGCCGTGAGCCTCTCCAACAGCTCGGCTGCGGGCAGGTCGTGAAGCGGCACGGATTCGGACCGCTCCCGGCGCACTGACAAGTCGAGCGGAAAGAGCTGGCGGCGCTCGATTGCGGTCGCGCCGCTGCCTTGATGGGATCCGAAGACGACCTCGGCGCGTATGATCCCGGCACTTGCGATCCGCGGATAGAGCCCTTCCTGGACGCGTCGCACAACTTCGGGGACGCTGGCGAGCCGGCTGGCCATCGCATGCGTCGATGCGACGGCGAGCCCACGGTCGCTGGCAAGAGCGGCCCCGCGGCTGCCGACGATGAGCAGCGTATCGCCCATCTCGGGTTTGACACCTGCCGCCTCGATCAGCCGCTCGTTGAATCCGCCGACGAAGCCATGCTCACTCGTGAAGACTACGATGGCGCGCCGCCCAGCCCGCTGCGACTCGCCCGGGGCGATATGCTCGTCCGCCGCGATCGCGAGCGCCTCGCGGACAGCCGCCGCCAATGCACTACCGTACTGCCGCACGCTCGTCAGCGCGCGCAGCGCCTCCTGCACGCGCATGCTGGCAATCGCGCGCATTGCGCCGACGATCCGCTGCAGCTCCTCGATGCTCGAGACATGTTGCTCGATCTCGGCGAGTCGCATCACGCACCTTGCGCGGTCGGCTGTCCCGCCACCATCTGCGCCAGCGCCGTGAGCGCGCTGCGCAACTTCGCGCGGGCCGCCTCCGAAAGCGGGCTCGAGCGATCATCGAGCGCCAGCACTTCCGGGAGCTGCACGGCGAGCCAGTCGCGCAAGCGCTCACGAAACGAGTCGACGCGCTCCAGCGGAACTTCATCGAGCACCCGCTCCGACAGCGCCATCAGCAGTGCCACTTCCTCACCGACGCGAAGCGGCGCGTATTGCGGCTGAGTGAACACCGCCCGTATGCGCCGGCCGTGCTCGATGACCCTCCGTGTGCGCTCATCGACCAGCGTTCCGAAGCGCGTGAACACCTCGAGCTCGAGGAACTGTGCATACTCCAGGCGCAGGCTCTCGGCGAGCGGCTTCATGACCGCCGCCTGCGCCTTGCCGCCAACGCGCGAGACGCTCTTGCCGACATCGACCGCCGGCTTCTGATTCTCATAGAAGAGCCTGGGGTCGAGATAGATCTGCCCGTCCGTGATCGAAATGAGGTTGGTGGGGATGTAGGCGCTCAGGTTTCCCGCCTGCGTCTCGGCGATCGGCAACGCCGTGAGAGAGCCGCCACCGCGCTCGGGTGATAGCTTTGCGGCGCGCTCCAGAAGCCGCGAATGGAGGTAGAAAATGTCACCCGGATAGGCCTCGCGCCCCGGTGGCCGGCGCAAGAGGAGCGAGATCTCCCGATGCACCGCCGCGTGCTTGGTGAGATCGTCCAGGACCAGCAGGACGTCGCGGCCCGCCTCAACGAAATGCTCCGCCATGGTGCAGGCCGCGTACGGCGTGAGCCATTGGAGGCCCGGCGCGGCATCGGCTTCTCCGATGACGAAGATGCAGCGCTCGGATGCCCCGTAGCGGCGCACCGCATCGATGACTCCGCGCTACCGAGGACGCCTTCTGTCCGATCGCGGCATACACGCAGATCACATCGCTCGCACGTTGGTTGATGATCGTGTCGAGCGCGATGGCCGTCTTGCCGGTGCCGCGATCGCCGATGATGAGCTCCCGCTGGCCGCGGCCCAGGGGGATGGCCGCATCGATGACGAGCACTCCGGTCGCAAGGGGCCGCTCGACCAGCGCTCGATCGACGATCGGCGGCGCCGGCCGCTCCACGGGCGCCGTCGATGCGGCGACAATCGGCTCGCCGCCGTCGAGCGGCCGGCCAAGGGCATCGACGACTCGCCCGAGGAGCGCCTCGCCCACCGGCACCCGGACGACATCTCCCGTGCCATGCACGACGTTGCCGGCGGCAACGGCTGCGGCTTCCCCGAGCAGGACGCAGCCAATCGTGGTCTCGCCCAGATCGACGGCCTGCGCGGCAACGCCGCCCTCGATCTCGAGCAGCTCGTCCAGGCGCGTGTCGGGTAGCCCCTCGATGCTCGCCACCCCGTCGCCCACCTGCACGATGCGTCCGATCCGGTCGAGAGTTGCGGCTCGAGAGGCGCGTGCCCGAGCCGGCCGCGCTCTGCGCGACCCACTGTCTGAATTCCTCAATGATTCGGTCCACGCCGCCCGACCTCCTCTTGCAATGCCGCAATGGCGCCTGCGACGCTAAAGCTCAGTTTCGCGTGCGGAAAGCGCAGCTCGGCGCCGGCAATCAGCGCCGGGTTGGTCTCGAACTCGACTGCGACCTCAGAGCCGAGCGCGGTGCGCAGTCCCAACCGCCAAGCCTCTTCGGCCGCGGCGGCGACGGGACACGCCGTCAGCACCTTGAGGGGGCCGCTGGCGGTGAGCTCACTCGCGAGCGCTGCTCGCTCCGCAGGAGGGAGCGATCCCAGATGCCGCTCGATCCGCTCGAGCCACGCCTGCGCTCGCAACGACTCCGGAATCTCGCGCGAGCACGCGGCGCGCCATGTCGGCGGCGAGGTCGAGCGCCACACGACGCGCCTCCTGCAGAACCTGCTCCCGCTCGCGAGTGAGCGTCCGCCGCGCTTCCTCCATCAGGGTAGCGGCGTCGCGCTCCGCCTGCTCACGCCGAGTGGTCGAGGATTTGCCGGCTCTCCTCCTGCGCGCGCGCAAGCGCCTCCGCGCGCTCGCCGGCAATGCCCGCGCGCTGCGCCTGCAGCTCGGAAAGCTGCCGTTGCGCGCGTCTCGGCCGCACTCGCCGCCTCCGCATGCTCACGCTCGAGCGCGGCACGGCGGGCATCGACCAGGCGCAGCACGGGCCGGTAGAGAAACCGGTGCAGCAGCCAGACGAGGATGGCGAAATTGACCGTCTGCAGCGCGAATGTGGACCAGTCGAAATGCATGTGTCATCCGGCGTACGGATTGGCGAAGAGCAGCAGCAGCGCGACGACGAGGCAGTAGATCGCCATCGTCTCGATCATCGCGAGGCCGACGAACAGCGTGCGCGAGATCGTCCCCGCCGCTTCCGGCTGGCGGGCGATCGCATCCATTGCCGCGGCCACCGAGCGGCCCTCGCCAAGCGCCGGCCCGATCGAGCCGATCGAAACCGCCACCGCGGCGGCAATGATGCTGATGAGCTTGGCGTCCATGAGACCTCCTCTATGCCTTCGTCGCCGGTGCCGACCGCGGCGCCGATGAAGACGGTGGCGAGCACCGAAAATATGTAGGCCTGCACGACGCCGACGAGGATCTCGAGCGCCATGAGCGGGACCGGCACGAAGAGCCCGGCGAGCGCCGAGCACCAGCGCAATCAGGAACTCGCCGCTCATGACGTTGCCGAACAGACGCACCATCAGCGAGAAGGTGCGGGTGACCTCCGAGAGCGATGTTGAGCGGCAGCATGATCAGCTTCGGCTTGGCGAAGCTGCGCGAGATAGCCGCAGTAGCCCGCGGGCGCGCACGCCGAAGAAATGCACGGCGAGGAATACGATGAGCGCCAGCGCCGCCGGCGTCTCGATCCTGCCGGTCGGCGCCTGACGCCCGGGAGGACCCCGCTGACATTGGCCACGAGCAGGAAGATGAACATCGTGCCGAGGAGCGGCAGCAACGGCCTCGCGTCCCGGCGCACCACCTCCTTGATCTGACCCTCGATCCCGGTGACGAGAAGCTCGAGAATCGCCTGCCGCCGCGAGGGCTCGGGGCGAGGCGGCGAGTAGCAGCCCAGGAGCCGACAGCGAGCACGGCCATGATCGCCCACGTCGTTACCACCGGCTGCGTCACCTGCAGCGGCGCCGATGTGAAAAACGACAACGGTCGCAAGCGGCGAGCCCGTGTCATGCCGCTCTCCGCGCGGCGCGAACCGCGATCTGCCGGGCCGCAAGGAATCCCAGGAACGCCGCAACCAGCGGCCATGCGCCCCAGCGTACCGCGAAGGCGAAGAAGAGCGCCGCGGCAGCGAGGCGCGCGAGCATCCAGAGCAGGCTCTGCAACAGCGCCTTCGGCGGCATAGGCATCAATCCCGCGCCGCAGCGCCGCAAAGTAGCCCCATCCGAAGGCAAGCCGCCAGCGGCAAAGAGCGCGGCCAGCCACGGATCGACACCTATTGAATGCATCGTCACGGCCGGTTCAGCCTCTGCCAGGCGAGTACGCACCCGAGCGTGATGCCAACGAAGAGCAGCCCGAGTGTCCAGGCAATCCCGGTGCCGAGACGGCGGTCGAGCCATCGGCCCGCATAGACGCCTAGGAGTGTCATGACCACGATCGTCCAGCCGATCACACCGGTCAGCGCCAGGTCCTTGCCGATCGAGCGCCGGCTCTCACGCTTGGCGCGTGAGAGCCGCTCGCGCTGCCGGCGCACCACCTCATCCAGGGGGCGTGGCATGGCGCATCTCCGGCCGTAGCAGGCGCATGATCTGACGGATGGCGGCAACATGGAGCCGTTGCGATTCGGTGTGGGCCTCCCGCTCCTCCTCGAGCTGCTGGCGAAAGCGCGCCAGTACCTCGGACTCGAGCCGCTGCAGATCCTCGCCGGGCACCGCTTCGGGAGTCGCTACGAGCACGGCCTCTCCTTTCCGCACCGACAACATGCCGCCGCGCACGGCGACATGCCGTTCCCGGCCTTTCGAGTCCCGCCACGTCAGCACTGAGAAGGCGAGCACGGTCAGAAAATCCGCATGACCCGGCAAAACTCCGAAGGCGCCGCACGGCTGCTCGGCTCTCACGTGCACGGCATCCTCGACCTGCACGACAGTCTCCAGTGGGGTTGTAACCGTGAGTTTCATGTTGCCATCACCGCCGAGCGTCCGACATCGCTCCCGCTCTGCCCTTCGACTCGCGCTCGCGCGCTTCTGCGAGATCGCCAACCATGTAGAGCGAGCTCTCCGCCCAGCCGTCCGCCTCTCCGTTGAGGATCGCAGAGCACCCCGCAAGCGTCGCATCGAGCTCCACCGAGTGCCCCGGGATGCCGGTGAACGCCTCCGTCACCATGAAGGGCTGAGTGAGAAAGCGCATGAGGAGCCGCGCCCGCTTGACCGCCGTGCGATCGGCGGCGGAGAGCTCCTCGATGCCAAGGAGCGCGATCACTTCCTGCAGCTCGCGGTAGTGCGCGATCGTGCGGCGCACCTCTTGGGCCGTCGCGAAGTGAGCTGCGCCGACGAGCCGCGGATCGAGCAGGCTCGAGCTCGAGGCGAGGGGATCGACGGCCGGATACATGCCCTCGCTCGCCATCTCGCGCGAGAGCACGATCGAGGAGTCGAGATGGCTGAAGATCTCCGCCACCGCCGGATCGGTGAAGTCGTCCGCCGGCACGTAGACCGCCTGAATGGAGGTGATGGCGGTTCCCGCGACGGAAGCGATCCGCTCCTCGAGCTCCGCCACCTCATCGGCGAGCGTGGGCTGATAGCCGACGCGCGAGGGCAGGCGCCCGAGAAGGCCGGAGACTTCGGCGCCGGCCTGCACGAGCCGGTAGACGTTGTCGATGAGCAGCAGCACGTTCTGATGCTCGCTGTCGCGGAAATGCTCCGCGATGGCGAGCGCCGCCAGGCCGGTGCGCCAACGCGCGCCGGGGGGCTCGTTCATCTGCCCGAAGACGAGCGCCGTGCGCGCGAGCACGCCCGAGCCCGCAAGCTCCGTCAGCAGCTCGTGCCCTTCGCGCGAGCGCTCACCGATCCCTGAAAACACGGATATTCCCGCATGCCGCTGCACGGTCGTGCGGATGAGCTCCATGATGAGCACCGTCTTGCCGACACCCGCGCCACCAAACATCGCGGCCTTGCCGCCCGCAATCAGCGGCGCGAGCAGATCGATGGCCTTGATGCCGGTGTGGAACCGCTCCCGGGCGCCGCTGCGGCGCTCGAGCGCCGGAGCCGCTGCATGAATCGGCCTGCGCTCGATGTCAGGCGCAAGCGCGACGCCGCGGTCAGTCGTTTCGCCGAGCACATTAAGCAGGCGACCGAGCACCGGCCGTCCGACCGGCACGCGAATGGGCGCGCCGAGGCCGCGGACATTCGTGCCACGTTTGAGTCCGCTACTGCCCTGAAGGGCGACTGCCCGCACCCGCCGCGGATTGAGGTGCTGCTGCACCTCGGCAATGAGCGATGGGCCGACGTCCCAGTCCACGGCAAGCGCTTCCCTGATCGCCGGGAGTTCCCCCAGCGGAAATTCGATATCGAGCACTGAGCCGCGGACGGCCACGACCCGGCCGCCGGTTCCGCCGGAGCCGGGTGTGGCATCGGCTGCTGTCTTCGATGTGCTCATATGATCGGGAGCCTGCTCGACCACAGCACGCGCCGGAATAGGGGAAAATGCGGACGTCCTGCTGATGGGTCTGTACATGAGGGCGGCGAGGCACGCCCGTGGAGTCAAAACCGCCCGACAAACACTTCGCGGGTTATCGCCGCGAGCCTCCGCCTTCCTCGCTGGCCGGCCGCTTGTAGTAGTACCAGTCGACGCAGCCGTAGGAGGTATCGCCGCGCTCCTGCCGTCGAGCATCGGTTCCGTCCGCCGTATCCGGGGGCAGCTCGACGGTCTCCTCTCCGGGTGTCCACCCCTCCGGCGTCACGACCCCGAGCCGGTCTGCAGTCTGCAGAGCCTGCACGAGCCGCAAAACCTCATTCACAGAGCGACCGACGGTCACCGGATAGTGCAGCATGGCACGCACCTTGGCCTGCGGATCGATCACGAAGAGCGCGCGCACCGCCGCACTCGGCGCATGGCGCGGGTGAAACATTTCGTACCGCCGCGCGATCTGCATCGACACGTCCTCCAGGATGGGGAAGTCGATGGTCACACCGAAGCGGTCGCGGATGCTCTCGCGCCAGGCGAGATGCGAATAGACACTGTCCACCGAGAGCCCGAGCAGACTGCACTTGAGCGCCGCGAACTCGGCGCTGTGCCGCGCGAATGCGACCAGCTCGCTCGCGCAGACCGGCGTGAAATCGGCCGGATGAGCGAAGAACACGAGCCAGCGGCCGGCATAATCGCTGAGCTTGATCGGCCCCTGCGTCGAGCGGCCCTCGAAATAGGGCGCAGGCTCGTCCAGGCGTGGCGGAGCGAGCGGCGGATCCGTCTGTAGAGTCAGGCTGTGCTGCATCGAGCTCATGGACAATCCTCGCCTACTGCCGCTCCCGCTGCAGCTGCCAGGCGACGATGCCGGCGAGCCCGGAGAGCTTGCCGGCCAAATGCCGCAGCAGGTCATCGACCGAGATCAGGCCAACTGGCGCGCCGTCCGCCCGGACCACAGGAGCCCGCCGGACTCCGCGTGCCCGCAGATGGGCGATCGCCCCATCGATGGATTCCTCTTCGGGGCAGACCAGCGGATCGCGCGTCATGGCCTCCTCCGCGCTCAGGCTCGAAAGGTCGGCGGTCCGCCCGAGCTGCGCCCGCATGATGTCCCTATCCGTGATGATCCCCACCACCCGTGGATGATCGATACCTCCCGCAGTGACGACCACAGCACCGACATGCGATTCGCGCATCAGACGGGCCACTTCCGAAAGCGGCGCGCCTGTGGAGGTCGTAATGAGGTGGCGGCTGCAGAGGGTTCCGATGTTCATGAGCGAATTTCGACACGAACGAGGCAGGCCGGCAATGCGTACCAATGCGGATGGCGGAGTCGGCTGCAAGCGGCGTAGCGTGCTCTCGAGGCCCGTACTCCGGCCAAGCCGAGGAGTCATTCGATGAGAATTCAGGATCTGCGCACTCCGCAAGCGCGGACGACATATCGCGAAGACCCGCTCGCCGACGCGGCGCGTGTCATGTGCGACGAGCACGTGGGCGCCCTCGTGGTCGTTGATCGCAATGATTCGCGGCAGCGTCCGATCGGCATCCTGACCGACCGCGACATCGTTAGCGGACAGCTGCGCTGCTTGGCGGACCTGTACTGTCTCACGGTCGGGGATGTGATGACGCCGGATCCCCTCGTGTTACCTCTGCAGCTCGAGTTGACCGAGGCCATCGAGGCGCTCAACGTGCGGGCCGTACGCCGGGCGCCCCTCATCGATGCCTCGGGGGCTCTTGTCGGCATCATCACGTTGGATGACCTCCTGCCCGCAGTAGCGCAGGAGCTGAGTACGCTCGCGGCTCTGATGGGCTCCCAAGCCCATGACGAGCACGGACGGTCTCCACAGCGATTCGGAGCACTCTAGGATCGCCGAAGCCGCGTACTTTTGTGCCGAACGCCACGGCTTCGGAGCATCAAGCGCGCGGAGTGCGCAACTCGACATTGACTTTCGGCTGGCGCCTCCGGAATCATGGCCCTCTCAGTGCCCGAGCCTAGGCCATGCCCCGCGACTCTTGCCGATCCGATCGCTTCTCCGCCGGCCGCCGCGCCTTTCTCGGCCGATCCGCAGCAGCACTCCTCGCCGCTGCGCCGGCGGCCGCATGGGCACGCGCCGCGGAATGCCGCTCGCTGTCTTTCGTGCACACGCATACGGGCGAGACCCTTACGTGCGCGTATTATCAGGCCGGCGGCTACGCGCCCTCACAGCTCGGCCGGGTCAATCATTTCCTGCGTGACTTCCGCACCGGCGAGGTGCATCGGATCGATCCTGGCGTGCTCGACATCCTTTTCGATCTCAAGACCCGCGCCGGCTGCGACGAGCCGTTTCATGTGATCTCCGGCTACCGCTCGCCGCAGACCAATGCGATGCTGCACAGCCGCTCGAGCGGTGTCGCCGTCCACAGCCTCCACATGCGCGGTCAGGCAATCGATGTGCGGCTGCCCGGCCTTCCCACGAAGCGGCTCCAGGAGTTGGCCCTCGCCCTGCGTCGGGGCGGTGTCGGCTACTACGCCAAGTCCGACTTCGTGCATCTGGACACCGGCCGCGTCCGCTTCTGGTGACGACAGGTCTCAGGGCGACCCGCGCATCGCCGTATGTTGCGTGGCGCTCGTGATCGGCGCCAGCTGCAGCAGCCGCTCGAGCTGCCGGTCCTGGCCATAGAGATCATCGAAGAACAACACCTCGCCGTCCTCTTTGGCGAGCACGGTACCGTACAGGATCATCACCCGGATCGGCTTGGCGAGCCTGACGCGCCGGGTCTCGGTCCCATGCATGGCGGCCTCGATCCTGGCCGGGGTCCAGCCGCCCGGCGTGTCGCGCAGAACGTAGGCGGCGAGCGCCACGGGGTCGCTCACCCGGATGCAGCCATGGCTGAAGGCGCGACGGGAGCGCAGGAAGAGCTGCTGCGCCGGCGTCGAATGCAGGTAGATGCTGTGGAAGTTGGGTAGATCGAACTTGATGAGCCCGAGCGCATTGTCGGCTCCGGGTTGCTGGCGCAGCCGCGCCGTGCCCGCCGCGAGCGCCTGTACGCTTGCGGCCGTCACGGGCAACACGGCCGCACCCGGAGCGTCGCTGACGATTTCGAGTTGCTGCGCGGCCAGATAGCCTGCATTCGCCCGAATTTTGGGCAGCATTTCCCGCAGTGTGATGCTGCGGGGAACATCCCAGTACGGGCGAAAGATGACCGACTTCATGTCGGCGGCGAATACCGGTGTGCGGGTGCGCGGGAACGTACGGCCCACGATCACGTCCATCTGCAGGATGTCGGCCGCGCGGTCCGCGATCTGCCGGAAGGCAAACAGCCGGAACTCGGGAACGTTGACGATGATCGGCGGCGTTTGAAAGGCGGGCAGCCAGCGCCAGCGCTCCAGGGTGAGATCGATCTTGCGCACGCGCGCAGCGAGCCTCGCATCCGCTGGGTCCGCGGCGGCAAGCTGCTGGTAATGCGTGAGTGCCTGCTCGAGCAGCCGATAGTGCTCGAACTGCGGCTCGAAGGCCGCGAGTGCGCGGGCAACATCGTCGGTTGTGGCCAGCGTCCGCAGCGCCTTGGCGAGATCGAGGTCATCAGGCCGGGGCGCGCCAAGATCGAAGCCCACGGCACGCGGGTCGATCCGGCCGTAGTGCAGGTCCGATACGAGGGCAATCGCGGCAGCCGAGAGATCCAGGTCGAATTGCGCCTCATCGTTACCGCTACAAGGGTCTGTCGCAAAAGCTGAGAGGCGCGCGGCGTCATAATCCGTCGGCTGTAGTCCATATCCTCGAGCCCCCTGCAGGATCGACAGAAGCGCAAGCGCCTGCCTCGTGGGATGCCCATGGGTGAGCCACAACGGCCCATCCGCGGCGGCATAGACGCTTCGAAGCGCTTGCCGCGCACCGTGATCGCTTTGCCGGAAGCGAACGCTCCAAGCCTCGCGCGCCGCGAGACTCAAAGCCGCGGACGCAAACGACGCCTGCGGTTGAAGAGAGGCCGCGCACGATGCCTCGGGTGGTGCCGCGGGAGGCCCCGATCCCGCGCACGACGGCACGCTTGCAAGCAGCAGCACTGCTGCGCAGGCCGCGCGAAGGCATGGGGATACACCCCCGCCGACAGTCTTGTGTCTCATGATTGAAATTGTCGTCATCCCTCGGGCGCATCCCATCCGCTGTTCTACTTACACCCGCCTATACGCACTATCCACGACTGCGGCGGCGGCTCGTCTCGCGTCATCCTCCAATGGGCGTGACCGTCGCCGAGCTACGGAACCTACTTAGAGACAGCAGGGGGAACGAAGGCCGATACTCCCGCGAATCGATGAATATCTGCCCGCCATGAAGTCTCGAGAACAGAAGCCGGAATCACCCTCTTCACCGCCTTCCGGGGCAGCCCCGCCCGACGGTGAGTCGTCTGCCGAAGGTGCAGATACAGATGCCTTGCACGGCCGGATGCTGCAGGTCTCTCGCCTCGCCACGATCGGGGAGATGGCGGCGGGCGTCGCGCACGAGCTCAATCAACCCCTGACCGCCATCGCCAACTACGCCCAGGCCTGCGACCGGCTGCTCGGCCGTCCGGCGGCCGATCTCGAGGACGTGCGCAAGGCCTTGCGCGAGATCGCCGACCAAGCCGTGCGCGCAGGTGAGATCCTGCGCCGCCTGCGAAGCCTCGCGCGCTCGCAGCCCATGAGGCGCGAGCGCTCCGACATCAACGTCGTCATAGAGCAGATCCAGGACCTTGTTCTCGCAGACGCGCGCGTTCACCGCGCCTACGCGAAGCTCGAGCTCATACCGGGGCTGCCGCCAGTGTCGATTGACGCCGTGCAGTTGCAGCATGTGATCCTGAATCTCGTCCGCAACGGACTCGAGGCGTCGTCGACCACTGCGTCCGATCCGCGCGAGCTGTGGTTGGGGACGGGGCTCACCGCCGACGGCGATGTCGAGATCACGATCTGCGACAACGGCCCCGGCCTCTCGCCCCAAGCGCTGGAGCGCCTGTTCGATCCGTTCTTCTCCACCAAGGCCGAGGGCACCGGGCTCGGCTTGGCGATCAGCAACACAGTGGTGCGCGCCCACGGCGGTTCCCTCGGGCACAGGCCCAACCTGCCGCAGGGCGCTTGTTTCTACATCCGGCTCCCGGCGGAGCCTGCAGGGGGATGACACCCGTCCCGCGATGCGGACCGGGTATGATGTGGTCTGCGGCCACACTCATTACCCCGCATGCTCTCGCCCGAACTGCTCGGCAAAGTCCTGGAATCCGCGCCCGACGCGATCGTGATCATCGATGCGGCGGGAGTCATCCTGTTCGCCAGCCGGCAGATCGCGACCCTTGCAGGCTATCTGCCGCAGGACATCGTCGGGCGGCGTATCGAAGACCTGCTGCCGGAGCGGTTCCGGGCGGCCCATCTCGGCCATCGCCGCAGCTACAGCCGTGACGCGCACCCGCGCCCGATGGGCGTGGATCTGGATCTCTACGTGCTCCACCAGGATGGCCGGGAGCTCCCGGTCGAGATCAGCCTGAGCCCCATCCGCGAGGGCGAGCAGCTGCTCGTCGCCGCGGCGATCCGCGACATCACCGAGCGCAAGCGGATCCAGACGGAGCTCAAGCAAGCCCGCGAGGCCGCAGACCGGGCCAACTTGGCCAAGAGCCGATTCCTCACGATGGCGAGTCATGACCTGCGCCAGCCGCTGCAGACGCTGTCTCTGTTGAACGGAACGCTCCGGCGCACCGTTCGCGAGCCGCTCGCGGGCGAGGCGGTCGCCCAGCAGGGCCAGGCGATCGAGGCGATGTCTCGTCTCACCAACGCGCTCCTTGATATGAGCAAGCTCGAGTCGGGCGCGATCCGGCCGGACCCGGCCGACTTCGCCGTCGCGGCGCTCTTCGAGGAGATGCGCAAGGAGTTCGCGAGCCACGCCGCGAGCAAGGGGCTGGAGCTTCGAATCGACACGGCAGCGCCCGCCGCGCATTCCGATCCCTCGCTCGTCGGGCAAATCCTGCGGAATCTCGTTTCCAACGCGATCAAGTATACGCAGCAGGGCTGGGTCGAGCTGCGCTCCACACGGGTCGGCCGCGGTGTACGGCTGGAAGTTGCCGACACCGGCGTCGGCATCCCGGCCGATCAACTGCCGCACATCTATGAGGAATTCTTTCAGGTCGGCGTGGGCAACACCTCGCGCGAAGGATATGGACTCGGTCTGAGCATCGTTCATCGGCTCGTGCAATTGCTCGGATTGAGTCTCGAGGTGCATTCCGAGGTCGGCCGCGGCTCGAGCTTCGCACTGGAGCTGCCCGCGGCCGGGCAAGCCGGCGGCGCGGCCGCTCCGCGCGCCGACTCCCCGACAGCAACGCGGGAGTTGCCGTCTAGCGCGCGCATCCTGCTCGTGGACGATGACGCCGGCGTGCGTAATGCAACCGCGATGCTTCTCGAAGTCGAGGGATTTGCCGTCGCGCGCGCCGCCTCGCTCAGCGAGGCCGTGCAGGAGGCGCGCCGCGATCCAACGATCGATGTCGTGATCGCCGACTATCACCTGCAGAAGGGCGAGACCGGTATCGATGTGATCGCGGCGGTGCGCGAGCTCGTCGGACCGAGCCTGGGCGCGGTTCTGGTGAGCGGCGACACCTCCTCCACTCTGCGGCAGATCGTACCCGACGACCGCTTGCGCCTGGCCAGCAAGCCCATCCGGGCCGATGAGCTGCTGGCACTGATCTCCACACTCCTGCCGCCGAAGCACAATGCCGGCGCCGGCTGAAAGGGCACCTCTTTATGAGCACGAAGGAATCCCACCCCATCGTCTTCGTGGTCGATGACGACGAGTCGGTGCGCAGCTCGCTGCGCTTCCTGCTGAAGTCGATGAGCCTGGATCACCAGGCATTCGCCGCTGCGGGCGATTTTCTCGCGGCCTACGATCCGGCCCAGCATGGCTGCCTCGTGCTCGATGTGCGCATGCCGGGCATGAGCGGCATCGAGCTGCAGCAGCAGTTGAATCTGCGCGGCGCCATCATCCCCGTCATCTTCATCACGGGACACGGCGACATCCCGATGGCGGTCGAGGCCATGCAGCACGGCGCGCACGACTTCCTAGAGAAGCCCTTCCGCGATCAGGACCTCATCGACCGCATCCAGCACGCGCTCGCCAAGGACGCCAAGGCGCGCACATCCCTCGAGGAGCACGATCGCATCCACGCGCATCTCGCCTCGCTCACGCCGCGCGAGCGCGAAGTGCTCGCGCTGATGGTGCAAGGCAAGCCCAACAAGATCATGGCGTACGAGCTCGGCGTGAGCCAGCGCACCCTCGAGATTCATCGTGCCCGGGTCATGGAGAAAAGTGGCGCCGCATCGCTCGCCGAGCTCGTACGCATGACAATGGACGTCAGTATAAGTACCTAAGTACCCATCCCGATGGCGGGCTGCTCCTGATCGGCGAGGATAGCGACAGAGCCGGTTTCGGGAGTCGTCAACCATGTCAGACATTCGCCGCATCCTCGTCGCCGTCAAGGACCCGTGGGCGCCATCCCTACCCGCCATGGAGAAAGCGGCGCAGCTCGCCCGGGCGCTCGGCGCGAAGCTCCGGCTCTTTCATGCCAAGTCGGAGCCGCTCTACATCGATGTCTCGCAAGCCAATGGCTACGATCTCCCGCAAATCCAGCGCACCGAGCTCAGCCGGCCCGCGCGGCGGCTCGAAGCACTGGCGCGGCGGCTCGCGAGCAGAGGTATCGCGGCGGACTCGGCCGTCGACTGGGACTTTCCGGCGTACGAGGCCGTAATCCGCGCCGCACGGCGCTTCGATGCGGACCTCATCGTCGCGGACCGTCACCTGACTTCCCACCGCTTCTCCTGGCTGCTGCACTTCACCGACTTCGAGCTCCTGCGGCTCTCGACCGTGCCGGTACTGCTGGTGAAGACCGCAAAGAAGTATCGTCGCCCGCGGATTTTGGCGGCGCTCGATCCGAGCCACGCCTTCTCCAAGCCGGTCAGGCTCGATCGGGAGATTCTCGGCTGTGCGAGCGTTCTTGCGCGTGCGCTCCACGGACAGCTCCATGCGGTCAACGCATTCGACCCCCTCCCGATTGGCAAGCTGCCGACGGGTCTTGCCTTGGCGGAAGCCGCTCAGACGATCGAGGCCGCCGCGGAGAAACGGGCGCGCCAAACGCTGGATCGTACATTGCGCGGCGCCAACATCCCGCAATCGCACCGGCACATGGTCGCAAGGCATCCGATCGATGCCATCGAGGACGTGAGCGACGAGATCGAGGCCGATGTCGTCGTCATGGGCGCCATCTCCCGCTCGGGCCTCAAGCGATTGGCCGTCGGCAACACCGCCGAGCGGGTCCTTGATCATCTCAAGTGCGATGTGCTCATCGTGAAACCGCGGCGCTTCGCGAATCGAGTCCCTCGCGCCGGTCGCGGCGCGCAGATCATCGCTGTCTCACCGGTTCAGGCAACCCCCTAATAGCTCTGCCCCGGGACGTAGAGGAAAAGCAATCGTGCTCAAGATCGGAATCAACGGTTATGGCCGCATCGGCCGCACCATACTGCGCGCGCTGTACGAGCAAGACAGGCGGAGAGAGGTGCAGATTGTCGCGATCAATGATCTGGGAGATGCGCAGATCAACGCGCACCTGACATGCCACGACACGGTTCACGGGCGCTTCGGCGCTGCGGTCAAGGTCGACGACGATGCACTGATCATCAACGATGATCGCGTCCAGGTGTTCTCGGAGCGAGATCCGGCCAGGCTTCCCTGGTCGCGCGTAGGCGCCGACATCGTATTGGAATGTACCGGGTTATTTACCAGCAAGGCGAAGGCCAGTAAGCACCTGGAGGCCGGCGCGAAAAAAGTATTGATCTCTGCCCACGATCCCCACTCGTCGATTTACGATGCGACCATGACCAAGGTGATCGGCGGTACCCTGGTCAAGGTTTGCGCTTGGTACGACAACGAATGGGGCTTCTCGAGTCGCATGCTCGACACGGCGCTGGCTTGGTCGCGCGCCGCGTGAGTACGAAGGTCCCCGCACCGCTGAAGCGTTCGGTATGTAGTTCCGCCTATTGGCACTGCCGGCTCCGTAAGCCAGGATTCACGTGCTCGCGCGATCCGCCCTATAAGGCGACACGCGAGGTTATTTAACGTGCTCTAGCCTCAAGAGGTAACATCACATGCGAGCAGATAGCGACATAAAACGGGACGTGGAAGCGGAGCTCAAGTGGGCACCGGATGTCTGTGAGACCGACATCGCCGCGAAGGTCACGAGTGGGGTCGTCACGCTCACAGGCTACGCGGTGAGCGCTCACGAGAAGTATCGCGCCGAGGTGGCTGTGAAGCGTGTAGTTGGGGTGACCGCGGTGGCGAACGACCTTGCGGTTCGTGCGCCGCTCGGCGGAATGCCGACGGACCCGGAGATCGCCCGCGATGCGGTCGTAGCGCTCAAGCTGCAATTGCCCCTCGTCTGGGAGAATATCAAGCCGATCGTCAGAGAGGGCCACATCACCCTGGAAGGCACGGTCGAGTGGCACGACGAGAGCGAGCGCGCGGAGGCCGCGGTGCGGTACCTGCGTGGTGTCCTCTCGGTGCGCAATTCCATCAGCCTGAAGCCTCGCGTGGCTCCATTTGAGATCAAGCAGAGGATCGAGGACGCATTTCGGCGCAACGCTATCATCGATGCCCACAAGGTGATCGTGGATGCCTCCGGCAGCGAGGTCACGTTGCGTGGGCAGGTGCGCTCATGGGCGGAGCGGGATCAGGCGCAGGCGACCGCGTGGGCTGCACCCGGCGTTCTGGCCGTAAAGAACGAAATCACCGTGCGCATCTGACGTTCTCAAAGCCACTACACTGCCCGCGTGACTGGTGCGGTACTATTGGTGCCGGCTCTTGTTGGAGGCGCTCGTCCCCGCAACGACTGTTCGACGGGATTCAGCATATTGGTCCGCTAGCGCGGACATAGGCGCTGGCGGCTCTCTTTTTGGCGTCGCTGAGCGACGGAGATGAGCGTGAGTGCCGTCGAAGATGGTAACCCTTGGCTCGCCGCCGACCTCCGCGACGCGGCGAACTACAAGCACGTCGAAGCCGAACTGATCCTCGCGCGCGACGAGGCCGATCGTGCCAACCTGGCTAAGAGCCGCTTTCTGGCGACCGCCAGCCACGACCTGCGCCAGCCCCTCCAGACCCTCTCCCTTCTCAATGGCGCCTTGCGCCGAATAGTAATTGCACCGGATGCCGCTGACGCACTCAGGCAGCAGGAACAGGCCATCGGGACGATGTCGCGGCTCTTGAATGCCCTGCTCGACATCAGCAAGCTTGAATCCGGGGCTATCAAACCCGAGCTCAGCGACTTCACAGTGGCCGCGTTGTTCGGGGAGCTGCCCGAAGAATTCGCGAGCCTCGCGGCAAATAAGAGCCTGAAGCTGCAGGTCGACGCGAGCACGGAGTGCGTGCACAGCGATCCATCGCTGGTGGAGCAGATTCTCAGAAACCTCATTTCGAATGCCATCAAATACACGCGGGCAGGTTGGGTGCGCCTGCGCTGCTTGCCCGAGGTCGCGCGGGTGCGCATCGAGGTGCTCGATACCGGGATCGGCATCCCCGCCGATCAGATCGCTTATATCTATGATGAGTTCTATCAGGCTGGTGTCGCTACCGACAGCTCGCGCGATGGTTACGGTCTCGGGTTAAGCATCGTGCAGCGCATCCTCAGGTTGCTTGATCTCAAGCTTGATGTGCGCTCCGAGCCGGGAAAGGGATCCATCTTTTCCCTTTGATGACTGGCGACACCTCTTCAACGATCAAGGCTTTTCCTCAAGATCCTCATCTACGGATCGCAAGCAAACCGGTCAATGCCGATGAGCTGTTAAGCTTGCTCGGAACGTTGCTCACCGCCTGAGTCGTTCGAGCGCGCCCGCGCGCCGCCGCGAGCTAACCGTCCTCGAGCAGGGCGTTCCACAGCGTCGCACGAACCGGTGCCGGCCGAAGCACGCCGCGCTATCGCGGGAACGCGCAAGAACGCCGAAGCTGACCTAAACTTGGACATCTTCTATCATGTGCCCGTCGTGATCGTCATTGCGGGTATGACCGCCGGCCATCAGCAGGCCGCGCAAACCGGGCGCCGAAATGTCGGCATCGAGCAAGCATGCGCGTGAAGTCGCGGCCATCGAAATCTCTGCGCGCCCAGGCCATGAGCCTGTGGCGAGTACTGGGACCCGGACTGACCACCGGGGCCGCCGACGATGATCCGAGCGGCATCGCCACTTACTCGCAAGCCGGGGCGCAGTTCGGTTACGCGCTCACTTGGACGATGCTGCTCACTCTGCCGTTCATGGCCGCGATCCAGATCATCAGCGCACGCCTGGGGTGGCAGACCGGACGCGGCCTCACGAAGGCCATCGGGCAGCGGTTTCCCGCGCCGGTACTGTATGCGCTGGTCGCGCTCCTGGTCGGGGCCAATACCCTCAATATCGCTGCGGATCTGTCGGCCATGGGCGCGGCGCTGCGCCTGGTCGTTCACGGCCCGGCGGCAGGTTACACGCTCGCATTCGGTCTTGGCTGCCTCGTGGCCGAGATCTTCGTGCCCTATCACCGTTACGCGGGTTACCTCAAGCTCCTGACCCTCGTCCTGCTCGTCTACGTCGCCGCGGCCCTCAGTCTCGAGGTCCCCTGGCCCGCTGTGGTTTGGTCGACCTTGTTTCCTTCGATATCGTTCCATCGCGGGCAGCTGCTTACCGTACTGGCAGTGTTCGGCACCACGATCAGCCCATACCTTTTTTTCTGGCAGGCATCGCAGGAAGCCGAGGAATCGTTACTGAGCTACCGCAGAAAGCATCGCCGAATGGGCAGCGGACCCGTCGGCAATGACTTGCGGCGCATCTCCATCGACACCTGGTGTGGCATGAGCTTCTCGAATCTGATCGGCTTCTGCATCATCGTGACGACCGCAGCCACCTTGCACGCCCACGGACTGCGAAACATCCAGACAGCGGCGCAGGCCGCCGAGGCGCTGCGCTCGCTCGCGGGGCCGCTCACATTCCTGCTGTTCGCGGCCGGAATCATCGGCACCGGGTTGCTTGCGGTTCCCGTCCTCGCCGGGTCCGCCGCTTATGCGGTGGCCGAGGCTTTCGGCTTGCGTGGCAGCCTCGAATCCTCGGCGAGTCGTGCCGTCGGCTTCTACGCGATCGTATCGGCCGCGACCGTCGCCGGTGCCGCGCTCGCTGTGACCCACGTCGACCCGATCGCGATGCTGTTCTGGACCGCGGTCATCAACGGAATCGTGGCGGTGCCCATCATGCTGGCGATGATGCTGGTGGTGTCTGGCAGGAGCAGTCAGGATGCCATGCGGATGCCGCTCGGGCTGCGGGTCCTGGGATGGCTCGCGGCGGCGGTGATGGCGGTGGCGGCCGCGAGCTATCTCGGCTCGGCGCTGGTGACATGACCCTTCAGGCCATTGGAAAGAGTACCCGTTTCGTGCTGTTCATTCAGCTTTTCGAGCATCTTCCTGATCAGCGTTCAGCGCCCAAATCATACGATGCCACGTCGTCGTCATCCGCTCGAGCCGCTCGGCCGACCAGGGTTGTGTCATCACGCTCTCCTCTGACACGGGCCAATCAGGCGGCCGGCGAAGCAGCCACCAGACTGTCCGCTATCCGGTCCGCCTTGCAAGAGCGGGCCGTCGGCTTCACGAGCAGGACGTCGCTTTCGATCGTATCGATCAGACGCCCGGTCAACGTGCCCAGGAGCGCGGTCAGCGCCTTGCGATGGGTCAAGGCGCCGAGCACCATGAGATCGTAGTGGCACGCGGCGGCGAACTCCGTGAGAGCTACCGCCGGCTCCCCATCGATCAGGTGCAGCGCCGAGGGTGCCACCCCGGCTTCTCGCGCCCGCTGCTCGAGTTTCGTCCGGTGCAAGGCCAGCGTCTCCGGCTCGTAGAAGTGCCCCGCGTGCAGGACTTCGAGCGTGCCGTGCCCCACCTCCGCAAACTGCTTGGCCAAGCCAAGAATCGAGTGCGTCAGCGCGGGCGATTCCTCAGACGAGACATCGACGGCCGCCGCGATGACCGGCCGTGGATCCCACAGCCGCCCTTTCGTAAGCAGCAGGGGCACGGGACAGCTCTGCGCGAGATCCCAGTCGCTCGCCCCGAAGACCCTGCCCTCGCGGCCACTCGCGCCACGCACGACGAGCTGCGGCGCCGAGCGCCTGAGCTTGTGCATGATGCCCTGGTAGAGCGGAGTCTCGCAGGCAACGTCCATCGTCACTGCCACGTCGTCCGCTGAGAACGATCGCCATAGGGATTCCAGATACTCGCGCGCTCCGAAAAGAGACGAGTCAAGTGCAAGAGCCGCGCTGCGCGGATCGTATTGGTGCTTCTGCTCATAGGCACTCTCGGCATCGCAGAGAAACAGGTCGAGCCGTGCGCCGAAAAGGCGCGCCACCGCAATCGCCTTTGCGAGCGCGACCCGGGAACCGTCGCGATCCACCGCGACGAGGATATTGTCGATCTGCTGCATGGCTCGCTCCTGTCGTTTCCGGCCGTGGTAATCCTCTCCTTAGTACCGGAATCGAGCATCCGAGCGAATCCGCATTCCTACGGATACCTGCCCCAGGCCACCATTCCGCAGCTCGAGCAGAAGCTCGCGCAGAGCTTACTCGGCGAACGGTAACGCAACGAGCCTCCTCCTCGCCTCGAGCGGCAAGGTCGCCCTGGGAGGTGGGTGGTGGAGAGAGGGCGGCCCGGAAGCGCGGCACTGAGCCATGCGGGCCGGTCCGGACCCGCAGCATCGTTCGCCACGATCGTAGACCGCTGCAGGCGGCGAGCGAGTGTATGGCGAGGCCCTCAGGACTCGCGCTTCACCTTCCACTGCGCCAACAGAGCGATCAATCGATCGCTATTGACGGGCTTCGGCAGGTGCCCGTCGAATCCTGCCGCCAGGGCGTGCTCACGATCTTCGGATCGTGCGAATGCCGTCACGGCGATCGCGGGGGTGCGGGGTAGCGATCGCTGTTGCTCAAGTTTGCGCAGGCTCCGCACGAGCGCGTAGCCGTCCTCCTCAGCCATTCCGACATCCGCGAGGATCACATCTGGCCGATGGGCTTTAAATAGCTCGCGCGCCCGCGCTGCCGAGGGCGCCGCGCGCACCTGGGCTCCGAATTGCTCAAGTAGCCGTGCAGTGGCCTCGCGCGCCATCGGCTCATCTTCGACTAGGAGGATGTCGATTCCTTGCAGATCGTTAGGGTTCCGCAGCACCTCCGCGCGCTCTTCCACGGGCACGGCGGTCTGTCTCTCAAGCGGCAAATAAACGGTGAACGTGGCGCCATGTCCTTCGCCCTCGCTGTTCGCAGCGATCGTGCCGCCATGGAGCTCGACCAACTGCTTCGCGATCGCAAGTCCGAGACCGAGCCCACTATGGCGGCGCGCGGTGCCGGCATCGCCCTGGCGGAAGCGGTCAAACACATGCGCCAAGAATCCGTCGGCAATCCCGCCTCCAGTATCGCTCACCTCGATCTCGACCGTGCCGTTGACCCGTCGTGAGCGAACGTCCACGCGCCCGCCCGGTGGGGTGAACTTGACGGCGTTCGTGAGCAGATTCCATGCGACCTGTTGCATGCGATCCGGATCGATGCGAACGACACCCACCTCGGGGCTGAGGGAGACGGCGAGGGTGATGTGGTGATCCGCGGCAAAGGGTCGGATGGTCTCAATGGCGCCCTCGATCGCCTTGTTCAAAGGCGCATCTCGCATATCGAGACGCAGGTGACCGGCGGCGATGCGCGAAACATCGAGCAAATCGTCCACGAGCTGCTGCTGGGCGAGCGCTGCGCGATCAATGATATGCCCGCCTTTGATCACGTCGTCGCCCTGCACTGTTCCGCTCACGAGCATGCGCGACCAGAGGCGAATGGTGTTGAGGGGTGTACGCAGCTCGTGGCTGACGGTGGAGATGAATTCGTCCTTGGCGCGGTTGGCCCCTTCGGCCCGCAGGCGCAGCTGCTGAGCGGACTGCAGGGCCTCCTGCAAGCGGGCATCGATGGCGCGGCGCTCGGTCCGGTCGCGCATGACCTTTACAAACCCCAGCAGCGCACCGTGCGCATCGCGCGCCGCCGCCATCACGCCGCTCGCCCAGAAACGCCTGCCGTCCCGGCGCAGATGCCAGCGCTCATCCTCTGCACGTCCAGTCTCCGCCGCGCGGCGCAACTCCTGCTCGGGGATTGCGGCCGCGCGATCCTCTGGCGTGAAGAGGAGCGCGCCCGGCTGACCCAGGATATCCGCCTCGCGATGGCCGGTAGCGCGCTCCGCACCAGCGCTCCAGCTCGCAATGTTGCCCTTGATGTCGAGCATGAAGATGGCGAAATCCTGGGCGCTCTCGATGAGCAGACGGAGGCGCTCCTCACTCTCGCGCAGCGCGATCTCGGTACGCTTGCGCTCGGTGATGTCCCAGAAGACGGCCACCGCCGCAGCCACCTCGCCCGCGCGATTGCGCACCGGCGAGGTGCTCATCGAGAGGACAACGTGGGTGCCGTCGATGCGGACAAAGTCGAGCTCCTCATCGAGCACGACCTCCTCGTTCGCTAACGTTCGTGCCAGGGGCCACTCCTGCGGCTCATAGGCGCGCCCGTCGGCGTGAAACCCCCGCAGCGCCGGGATTGTCGCCGACCAGTCATGGCCGATCTGAGGCAGCGGAAAGGGTTGATTGAAGAGCGCGGCGGCGCGGCGGTTGGCGAAGAGCAAGTGTCGGGAGGGCTGCTCGATGACGAGCACGGCCGCCGGCAGCTGCTCGATGACGGCCTGCAACCGCTCCTGAGTCGTAGCGAGTGCCCGCTCGGCAAGCTTGCGGGCCGTGATGTCGATGAACGTGAGGACCACGCCCTCGATCCGGTTGCTCTCGGTGCGATACGGGAGCGTGCGCCGCAAGTACCAGCGGCCGCTCTGGCTCGCCACTTCAGACTCGAGAGGCGTGGGCTTCGAGAGCACCTGCGCCGCATCGCCCAGCAGGTCCCCGCCGGTGAACTTCTGCGCAATATCCGCAAGCGGGCGGCCGACGTCAGCGGGGATGAGCTGCAGCAGATCGCTCACCGCGGGGGTGAAGCGGCGCACGCGCAGGTGCGTGTCGAGAAATATGACGGCGATGTCGGTGCTGCTCAAGAGGTTGTCGAGATCGCTGGTGAGAGCTTCGAGCTCGAACACCTTGTTTTGCAGCTGCGCATTGACGGTGGTGAGCTCCTCATTGAGGGACTGCAGCTCCTCCTTGCTGGTCTCGAGCTCCTCGTTGCTGCTCTGCAGCTCCTCGTTGACCGAGGTGACCTCCTCGTTCGAGGCTTTGAGCGCCTCGTTGCCGGCCTCGAACGCATCGACGCTCGCTTGCAGCTCGCGCCGGAGAATCCGCACCTCCTCCTCGAGCGCCGACTCCGCCTCCGGGCGCGATGCAGCCGACAGCGGCCGCACAGAGTGGGCCGGGGCGCTCGCCTCGCGTGGACCTCCCGACGCCAGCCTCGTGAAGCTCACGTGAAAATGCTCCGGCGGGCGGCTCTGCTTGAGCGGCCCAGCGGTGATCTCGAGCGGGCCGGTGCCCTGGGAGGGGTTGATCTGCTCGGTGACGGCGCGCTTCTCGGCGATCGCCTGGCGCAGGGCACTGCGCACGGCGGCGCGATACGGCGCGCGCACCAGCTCCAGCAGATGCTGGGTGCTCTCTCCGGTGGGCTGTTGCAAGTACGGGTCCGGATCGCCGTGGAAGTACACGATGCGTTCGTTGGCATCCACCACGGCGGTCGGAGGGCCGAACTTCTCGAGCAGCGCCGCCTGGATCAGCACAGTCGAGGAAGGCCGTCCGATCGTGGTGGGCAGATCGTGCGCGGCAGGACGCGGCTCCGGCGGCCGCAGGCTGAGTGCGGGGGGCGCCGAGCGATAGCGCGCCTCACCGCTACGGCGGTAGATGCGCCAGCGCTTGCTCACCACCTCGAAGAGTGTCTCGGCGTGACCGAGTGTCTCGGCGTTGCCGAGGAAGAGATAGCCGCCCTCCCGCAGCGCAAAATGCAGCAGCGCCAGCGCGCGGCGCTGCGCTTCCGGCTCGAGGTAGATCAGCAGATTGCGGCAGGTCACGATGTCGACGCGCGAGAAAGGCGGATCGAGCAGCACATTCTGCGGGGCGAATACCACCTGCTCACGCAAGGATTTCTTGATGCGGTAGACGTGCTCGTCGTTGTCGAAGAATTTCTCCAGCCGCTCGGGCGAGAGGTCGCCCTCGATGCCGCCCGGGTAGACGCCCGCGCGGGCCAGCGACAGGGATTTGTCCGCCGTGTCGGTTGCGAAGATCTTGACGTCGATGGTCTTGTTCGCCCGCTGCGCCTCCTCGGCGATGAGCATGGCGAGCGTGTAGGGTTCCTCGCCGCTGGCGCACGCCGCCACCCAGGCACGCAGCGGAGTGCCCGGCTCGGCCTGCTCCACCAGCGGCCGCACTACCGCCTCCCGCAGCGCTTCCCAGGCCACCGGATCGCGAAAGAAACCGGTGACGTTGATCATCAGGTCGTTGGCAAGCGCGGTCGCCTCCTCGGGCCTCTCCCGCAGCCGCGCGCCGTAGTCCTCGAGCGTGGCGAACCCCGCGAGTCCCATGCGCCGATGGATCCGTCTCAGCACCGTCGGGACCTTGTACGAGGCGAAATCGTGGCCGGTGCGAGCGCGCACCAGCGCGATGATCTCATCCAACTGTCGATGGTGATTCTCGAGCGCCTGCGCGGCGCGGGCACCCCCCGCGGGGTGCAGATCGAGGTAGGGCTGGCGCGTATAGCGTAGCAGCAGCCCGGGCATCTCCTCGGTGCGCAGGACCTGGTCGGCATAGCCAGCGTGGATCACGCTCTGCGGCATGCCGGGGAAATCGGCGGTCTCGGGGTCTTGCACGATGCAGAGGCCCCCCGCCGCTTTAAGCGCCTGTGCGCCAGCGCTGCCGTTGGTCCCGGTACCGGAGAGCACGATGCCGATCGCGCGCTCCTTTTGCTCACGCGCGAGGGAGCGGAAGAAGTCATCGACCGGGCGGCGGTGACCGCGCTTCTCGGTGGGCTCGCCAAGGTGAAGCTTGCCGTCTGCCAGCGTCACCGTGCGGGCCGGCCGGATCACGTAGACGCAGTTGGGCTCGACTGGCTGGTCATCCTGGATCGGCAGCACGCGCATGGCCGTGCAGCGGCCCAATATCTCCGCCATCAAGCTCTCGTGCTCCGGCGAGAGGTGTTGAATGACGATATACGCCATGCCGGTATCGGGGGAGCAGGCGGTGAAGAAGCTCTGCAGCGCCTCGACACCGCCGGCGGAGGCGCCGATGCCGACGACCGGAAACGCCAGCCTCGCCCGCACGGAATAGTCGATCGGGGCAGCCGTCTCTTCGGCGGCCCTGCAGGGGGTCGATGCGTTTGGATCGTTAGGATCGGTCTCGGTGGAGCTCATCTTGCGTTCCAGGGGTCAATCCTCCCACATCCCATCTCCTCCAGTCAGCAGATCATCTCCAGGATACGCCACAGCGGGACCGTCGCCACCTCATACAATGAGGCTTTGCGTCCGCTCGCGCGGAGGCGCTCAGCAGTGGGGACTGAGGTGCCGTGGTAGCCAATTCCGAGGCACGACGCGACGTGCCGTATGGTTATGGCAAAGCTTCATTCCATCGTCGACCACGCCTTGTCGCGCGCGGAGCGCGGCCTCGGCAGTATTCTGTACGTAGAGGGAGCTGAAAACCCCGACATCCTCACTCCCGTGGGAGATCGGCAAGCAGGGCCCCATCAGGCGGCACGAGACTCGCCGTCGATCAGAACCAGGCTGCGACGGCTATAGGTCGCCGGTGAATGCAGATCATCCCACTGCACACTGACGTAGTCATCGCTGTACTCGTCGACGATGATTCCTTCCGGCGTGAGAGAACACAAAGTCAGTTTCACGCGATCGCCCTTGCGCAGGGGCCGCTGACCTTTTGACAAGACCAATACCTCCAGAGAGCCGAAGCCTATATTCGGGCGTTCGGCCATCCGCCGAATCGGTACATGCCGCAGTCGCGTGAACAATGCGGATCACATCACGAAAGGATATCGAGCCCAGCGGGCTCGGGCGGCACAGAGCCGGCAATCGGCGAGAGTGCGCCGATTCGACCGCCTCGCCCTTTACAGCTCGGCCATGGGGAAAACAGGTAGTTTGAAGGTCACTGATTCCGCAGTATCCGCCGAGGGCAATTCGAGCATCCAGCCGCCACCACGTCTCTGCCAGACTCCCGCGGCCATGAATCGACCGTCCCTATTGAAGAACTCGGCCCGCACCCTGGGCTCACCTGTCCTGGAGACGCTGCGCGCCGATACGAACCGGAAGCGTGTCCCGGAGCGCCACGCGCGCCATGCGCCGCCTGCCGGCGTGCGCGTCTGCTCCCTGAGGCCTGCCGGAAGACCCTTGGCGGAGCGGACTCGCCGCGCGCGCTCGGGGATGTAATGCAACCACACCAGCAACGCATCCAGCAAGGGACCGACCGATGGCTCGCAGGAAGTCATCCGTGCGGCCGCTTGGAAGGGTGCGATGTCGCGGAACGGATCGCCATGACCCACCATGTCATGCGTGTTCTCGAAGTTCGCCGACGCGACGGGCCTGGCCTCGTTCGGGAACATCTCAGGTAGGTGTGCGCTTGGAGACCGTGATGGACGTCGGATCGACCTCCTCCGCAGGCTCCGGCGACGCTTCCTGGGATGGCCGCCTGTCAGCCGGCTCGTGGCGCGCCGCGCGCGCCGTCTTCTCACGGTCGTGATAGCGGACCTCGGCCCAGTCGAAGTAATTGTCGCTCATGTCACACGATACGGCGGAGCGGGCCGTGGAATGATCCGCGAAACTACGTAGATCGCGCCGAAATGTGACCGCGGTTTGGTCCGGTTCGGCACCGATGGTGCCAAAAGGAGCGGGTGTTCTTGATCTGGCGAGGTGAATCGGTCGCGGCCGTGCGCGCCGCAATTCCGATGTACAATTTGGCGCGAGGCGATCGTGAGTTATGACAAAGGGTTCGGATTCGGACGCGGTTGCAGTGATGTCGAGGGGAAACATGAGCGTCGGAAGCATCATGAGCACGTCAGTCGTCACCGTGGCGATGGACGATCGGCTCTCCCGGATCAAGGAGATCTTCGATGACCGCGGGTTTCATCACGTGCTGGTTGTCGAGGATGGGCTGCTCGTCGGAATCGTCTCCGACCGGGACCTGTTGAAAGCGCTGAGTCCGCATCTCGGCTTGCCCTCGGAGATGGCCCGCGATCTCGCGAGCCTCAACAGGCACGCCCACCAGATCATGTCGCGCAAACTCATCACTCTGCGCGAGGATGCCGGCATTCACGATGCAATCGAGACCTTCAATCGGCATCGCATTTCGTGCATCCCGATCGTCGACGCCCGGAACCGCCCGGTTGGCATCGTGAGCTGGCGGGATATCCTCAAGGCCATTCGCCCCAAGCGCTGATGGTTGCCGAGGCAGGGACTGCCTGGTCCGGCGAGGCCCTTGCGGCTGCGTGCCAGTCGCGTCGAGCGGGGCAGTGAGGTCCGTCTCTACGTAGTTTCCAAAGCCTTCCTGGAAGTGCGGGGGCCTTCGCAGCGCCTATGTGGAAATGGTGTCCGAATCCCTGGGCCGTGCGACCTGTTGACGATGCGCCTCCTGCCACGACTGGCAGACCTGTACAGCCTGGCCGAGAGATCCTGCAATGGCGTCGGAATCGCCGTGGCCGCTGCCGGATTCGGAGGGCGCTGTTGCGCCCGGACAGAACACCTTGACGATGTATGCTCGAGGAAGCTGTTCGTGAACTTGCTGGATGATGCCGGCGGCGTGCTCACGTTCCGAACCCTGGAAGGCGCTCACCAGGCAAACCGTGGAGACGCTCGCCGGGTTCGCTCCTGGGGGAAGGCCGGCCGCACCGTCCTCCGGGGAGAAGTGCCGCGCGTCGATGGCCCGCATCCGTAACAGCCGTACGAGCAGCTCCGCGGCAAGATCGTCTGCCGAAGTGCTGAGGCCAGAACAGATCACGATCGAGCCGAGTGGCACCTCGAGCGGTCCTTGCCATCTCCCGCTCAGCTCTTCACGTTGCTGACGCAGCCATCGTCCGGCGCTCACGTGTGCCAGTGCCGAACTTCGAGGGCGTCGAAGCGGCAGCTTCAAGGCTCTGCTGCTCAGGGCGGCGACGACCTCGACCGCAATGCGGCGCATGTTGCGATATTGGGCCTCGCTCGTCGCCTGGGTCTCATTGTCCAGGTAGGCCAGGTGCAGCGCGGGGATCAGCACTTGATCGCAATAGGCGGCGAGACAATCGCGTCTCAAGAAGCTCCGCGCCTCGGTAATGATGCCGTCGGAATCGCCCCCGAGCGCTCGCTGATAGAATCGCTGCGGGAAGGTCAAGGCCTGTGCATCACTCAACAGCACTTCCAGGATGCCGAGCCCTCTGACGTGACGCCCGGCGACCACGAGACAAAGCGTGAGGGGCGTGGACAAAATCAGGCCGGCCGGACCCCAGAGAGCGCTCCAGAATATCGCCGCCACCACGATGGCGAGTGGTGAGAGTCCAGTGGCATGGCCGTAAAGGCGTGGCTCCAGGAATTGACCTGCGATGAAGTCGAGCAGGAGGAAGGTTGCGAGAGTAGCTGCCGTGAGCAGCCATCCCGGATCGGCCGCAAATACGAATGTGGTCGCGCAAAGCGCTGCGATTCCCACTCCGACGTAGGGTACGAATCGCATCACCGCCGCCAGCGAGCCCCACAGCATGGCCTGCGGGACGTGCAGAGCGGCCAGACTTCCCCAGATCGCAATGCCGAATGCCAGGTTGACCGCGAACTGCGAGACGAAAAACCTCGAGAGACGCTCGCCCGCATCGTTGAGCGCGAGAGTGGTCGTGCGGATGTCGTTTGCTCCGGCGAGCCGAACCACCCTATCCCGAAGGGAATCGTGCTCGAGCAGCACGAAGACGAGGACGAGCAACACGATGCCCGCGCTCTGAATGGGTGGCCAGAGTGACAGCAGAAGCCTTCTGATGAGCTGTAGCGGTTGAGCCGAAGCCTGCCGGGCCTGCACTACCACGAGTCCCGGCGGCTGCACGGACCCGGAGCGTAAGAGCGAACCGAGAGGGTGCTCTAGGTCTGCAACGTCTTGACCTTCGAACAGATACCCTCCTGCCGTCGTGAGCGGGCGCAGCCGGGCGGACACCGCTCGATCGACGAGCTCGATCTTCCGTTCGACGGTCGCCTCGTATCGGGGAATGCTCTCGGCAACATGCAAGACCTGGGTACCGAGGATCACCAAGACCGCTATCGATACCAGGCCGAAACCGAGAACCGAGAGGAGCACTGCGGGGGCCCGGCCGAGTCCGATCCGCCGCAGTATCCGGACTGCAGGTGCGAGCAAGAGGCTCAGCAGGATTGCAAGTGCCAGTGGTATGAGCACGGACCGCCCGACATACAGCAGCGCCAGGATGATCCCCGCGGCAATGATGCGGCCAGCACGATCACGCTGCTGAGAGAGTACGGAAACGTGGGTAGCGGCCATGTATGAGCACCTTTTGATGGTCGCGGCAAGACTCAATGACCCACCGAGGCGGGATCGACGGCTCGAGCCGCCTTGGGCGCCAGCACGATCGAGATCGAAGCGATGGCGAAGATGATCCCGATGACGACCATGAGGCCGTTGGTCGCGAGCATCAGGCTTTGCCCCGTCACGAGATTGTTGAGCATCTCGCGCGTCGCCTGACCCATCGCGCCGGGGGGCAGCATGGCGGCGAGCTGGCCGCTGGAATCGACCACATTGGCCAATCGGGCGTGGGCAATGATGCTGCGGTCCTGCCAGGAAGTGGTGACGAGTGAGGTGGCGAAGGCACCGGAGATCGTTCGCACGAAGTTCATGAGACCGGCGGCCGAGGCCGTCTCCTCTTCGTTGACCGAGCCCATGGCGAGTCCCGTGAGGGGTACGTAGTACATCGGCATGCCGATGCCCATGAAGAAGAGCGGGATGCAGATCGCCCAGTAGCTCATGTCGGATGTGGCGTCGGCGCGCCAGCACGTAACCAATGCGAGCCAGAGAGTGCCGAGGAAAATGAGGATGCGCGGATCGAATCGGTTAGAGAGCTTCGCCGCGATGGGAGAGAAGACGACCGAGAGGAGCCCGCCCCAGGCGACCACGAGGCCGGCCCAGGTGGTGTTGTAGCCCAGGTTGTATTGCAGCCAGAGCGGCGTCAGCACGTTGATGCCGAAGAACGCCCCAAAGGCGAGGCCGAGCACGAGCATGCAGGAGGAGAACCCCCGATGGCGAAAGACGCGCAGGTCGACGATCGGATTGGCCTCGGTCAGCTCCCAGATGAGGAAGCTGAGGAACCCGATCACGGCCACGATCGCTAGCACCCGGATTTCCGTCGAGGAGAACCAGTCGAGGTCCTTGCCTTGATCGAGCATGATCTGCAGGGCCGCCACCCAGATGACCAACAGCACGATGCCGATCCTGTCGATCGGTTTCCTCACCGCGGGCTCCTCATAGCGCCCGAGCAGCCCCCACGCGATGACGCCGAAGGCAAATGCCATGGGCACGTTGATGAAGAAGACCCACGGCCAGCTGTAGTTGTCACAGAGCCATCCGCCGAGCACCGGGCCGACCACGGGCGCGAGCAGCGTCGTCATGGCCCAGAGCCCCATGGCCTGCATGGATTGCTTTTTGGGAAAGATGCGCAGCAGGAGTGTCTGGGAGAGCGCAAGGAGCGGCCCGCCGGCCATGCCTTGCAGAACCCGCATCCCGAGCAGCATGCCGAGAGAGGTCGATGAGCCGCAGAGGAGCGAGAAGACTCCAAATAGGATCACGGAAAGGCAAAAGAGCTTCACCGACCCGAAGCGGGCGGAGAGCCATCCGGTCAGAGGCACCGAGATGGCCTCAGCGACCGCGTAGGAAGTGATCACCCAGGTGCCTTGGCTGGAGCCTGCGCCGAGGGCGCCCGCGATGTCGGGTACCGTGACGTTCGCGATCGTCATGTTCAGCACCGCGACGAAGTTCGCGAGCGCCAGGACGATGCCTGCCACCCACAACATACCGCCCTCGAGGGGCGCTGGGCTTCTGGACTCCATCGGAATGGTTGACATGACGTGTCTCCTTCAGGACATGCTGCGCAGATCGACCGCCGCATCCATCGACAGACCCACCCGCAGCGGATGACGGACCAATTCGGCAGGGTTCAGTCGAATGCGCACCGGCAGGCGCTGCACGACTTTGATCCAGTTGCCGGTCGCGTTCTGCGCCGGGATCAGGGCGAAGGCAGCGCCCGTTCCGCCGGAGAATCCCTCGACCACCCCGTGGAAGACCACCTTGCGGCCGTAGAGCTCCGAGGTCAGATCGACGGTCTGTCCGGTGCGAACGTGGGCGAGCTGGTTTTCCTTGAAGTTGGCATCCACGTAGATCTGCGAGACCGGGACCACAGACAAGAGAGGCGTCGCAGGCTGCACGTACTCGCCGAGCTCAACCTGTCTCCTCGCGATCACGCCGTCCACGGGGGATCGGATCACGGTACGGTGCAGGTCGACCTTTGCCTGATCGACCCGAGCCTGCGCGAGTGCCACTGCGGCCCGAGCCACGTCGAGTACGGCATGAGCGTCCCGTGCAGAGTTCTTGGCGGCAGTCAGCTCGTCACCGGAGACCGCGCCAGAGGCGACTAAGGCCTGGCGACGCTGCAGGTCGATGGCGGTACGCTCGACGTCGGCAACCTTCGCCGCCACCGTCGCCCGCGCGCGCACCAGGTCGGCCTCGGCCTGTCTGAGTGCGAGCGTTGCATCGGTGTCGTCGATGACGACCAATACATCGCCTTGCCTGACGTGCTCGCTGTCGACGACCTTCACGTCAGCGACCCTTCCGGCAATCTGAGAGGTCATTAGCGCGTCGTTCGCGTCGGTGTAGGCATCGTCGGTGCTAACGTAGCGAGACCCGACCAGTTTCCAGTAACTGCAGGAACCGGCTGTCGCCACGGCCACGCCAATCGCGAGCACCGAGAAGAGGAGCGCCCGCTTCCCGCGCTGCGTGAGCTCCAGTTTCTTCGGTCGCGCGGTCGAAGTCAGTGGAATCGGTGAGTCAATTGCTTGGTTCATGACGTTTACCTTCGAGTGGGTCGGGTGTTCATTGAGAATTGGAAGCGAGGACATGCGGATTTCCTGAGGAAAAGCCGCCGCCCAGCGCGCGCACCAGGTCGATGTCGAGACTCAGGGCACGGGTGTCCAATTCGGCCTGAGAGCGCCGAGCGGAAATCAGCGCATCTTGTGCAACGAGTACGTCGAGGTAGGTCGCAAGGCCGCCCTCATAGCGCTTGCTCACGGCCTGGTATGCATCCCCCGCGGCACTGACGGCGGCGCCCGATGCGGCGAGCTCCGCACTCAGGGACTTACGACTGGTGGTGGCGTCTGCCACCTCGCGCAGAGCGTTCGAAAGCGCCGCGTTGTAGGTGGCGACGGCTGCGTCGTACTCGGCGCGTGCACCGCGCAACTCACCTTGCAGGCGCTGGGTGTTGAATATGGGTAGTGAGATCGCGGGACCCACGCTGCCCAAGTCCGAGCCGGACTTGGTCAGGTTGGCGATACCGAGCGACTGGATGCCGGCGAGCGCGACCAGGTTGACGCTCGGATAGAACCCAGCCTTTGCCTCATCGATCCGCCGACCGGTGGCCTCCACGCGCAGCCGCGCAGCGACGATATCGGGGCGCCGGCCGAGGAGGTCCAAGGCCAATCTCGGGGGCAGCCCCTGAGCGGGGGCGAATCCGGCGGTCGGACGGCCGATGGTGAGACCGCGGTCGGGACCCGCGCCGAGAAGCGCAGCGATGGCATTCTTCTGCAGGCCGATGCGCTCATCTGTCGCCAGGAGCTCCCCATCGGCTGCAGCCTGCCGGGCCTCGGCCTCGCGCACACTCGCGAGGGTCTCGAGACCGAAGGCGTTCCGCTGGCGAAAGAGGGCGACCGTCTTCGTACGAAGGGCCAGCGTCTGGGCGGCGTAATCACGCAGCGCGTACAGGCGCGCAAGGCCGGCGTAAGCCGAAGCCACGGAGGTGGAGAGGATCAACCGAGACTGCGCCACCTCGGCCTCGGCAGCCTTCTGCTCGGAGACCGCCGCCGCGACGGCCGCGCGATTTTTGCCCCAGAAATCCAGTTCCCAGGAGAAATTGAGCGCCGCGAGTCCGTAATCGTGCCAGCCCTGCGGCAGGGCCTGGCGCGGAATGAGGTAGTTGTAGCTCTGCTTGCCTTCGGTGAATTCCGCATCACCGGTCACTTCGGGGATAAGCGCCGCACTCGCGCCCTGCACTGCCCCCGCTGCCGCGTGCACGCGTGCCTGCGCGATGTCGAGATCAGGTGAATCCTGCAGCGCTTCGGCGATGAGCGCATCGAGCTGCGGGTCACGGTAGGCCCGCCACCAATAGTCCCCCGGCCACGCTGTCGCGGGTGCCGAGAACGATTTCGAGCTGCCGAGCTGCGTGACGCTTGTCATTACCGGGCGGGGCCCGAGGCGCGGCAGCTGCGCACAGCCGGCCGTAGCGAGAAAACTCGCGGCGAGCAATGCGCCGATCACATGCTGGCGGCGGGTACGAGGAAGGCAGAGGGTCGAAGGCATGGGGAATCGCTCCTTAAACGAACTGTACGGTACAGTTTACTTGACCGAAACTCATTGTCAAGCGAAACTGTACTGAACGGTCCGGTACATATTTTGGAGCGACAGGCGGATGAAGAAGAGCGACAGCAAACGGCAGGCGATCCTCGCCACGGCGTACCGGCTGTTCCGGGAGCAGGGATTCGATCACACCTCGATCGCGGCAATCACGGCGGAGGTCGGTGGCTCGAAGGCCACGATCTACAGTCACTTCCCCTCGAAGGAGGAACTGTTCGTCGAGTGCGTCATGACGGCAATCGAGAATTACATGTCAGGGACCTTGAAGCACCTCGATGCCGCCGGGGCCGATCCCGCGCCCGCACTCGTCAAGTTCGGGGTGAGCGTCCTGCGCTTCATCTGCTCCGCCGAACAGATCGAGGTTCGCCGCCTGGTGATCGCGGAAGCGGCGCGCTCCGGCGCCGGGAGGTTGTTCTTCCACAAGCTGGCGGCGTTGCGCGCACAGGTGTCCGCCTTCCTGTCCCGATGCATGTCATCGGGAGCGCTCCGCTGCGACGATCCTGACCTCGCCGCCGATCACCTGGGCGCGATGCTCGAGGCCGAAGTCCTCGAGCCCCTACTCTTGCACGCGCGGGAGGATTCGCCCGATGAGGAGGAGATTGCGCGTGCGGCCGAGCGGGCTGTCGGCGCGTTCCTCAGGGCCTACGCGCCGTCCGGTACGCAGCACTTGTCACGCGGGTGATGTCAAGTTAAAGTGTACCATCAGGTACTGTTAAGAGCCCGCGTGAAGTCAAAGACCGAAGCAAAGCGCCAAGCCATCCTCGAGGCCGCATCCGAGGTGTTCCGCGAAGTAGGCTTCGAGCGCGCCACCATGTCGGATATCCGCGAGCGGATCGGCGGCTCGAAGGCGACGCTCTATAACTACTTCCCCTCGAAGGAAAGCCTCCTGCTCGAGGTCATGCACCATGGCAAAGAACTCGAATTGCAGACAGTCGTCGGTGCGCTCGACCCGGACGCGACCGACTTGAGGAAGGAGCTGCTGCGATTCGGGCAAGAGTTCCTGGCCGTACTGTACGCGCCGGAGGCTATTGCAATTCGGCGACTCTCGATCGCGGAATCGCGGCAGTCGGATATCGGCAGAGTGTCTTTCGAACGGGCCGTTCTTCCAATCGAGAAGAAGGTCGCGGAATTTCTGAAAAGTGCCATGAAGCGCGGCCTCCTCCGTACCGCCGACTCGAAGATCGCCGCCATGCACCTTCTCGGCTTGCTGGAATCAGAGCTGCTGCAGCGGGTGCTCCTCGGTGTGATCGAGAGTGTCAAGCCGGAAGCCTTGAGTGGTACCGTGCGGCGCGCAGTCGATGTATTCCTCTCAGGGTACGCCCGTCCCTAGCCGGCGCGGTTGTAGGAAGCGAACGCGCCGGATGTTTGTGGTGACGGCCCGGCGGCATCCGCAGGCTTTCAGCAAACTGCGCAAGTACTTCACGGGCATCGCATTGCTGGGTGCTCACCGAATGGTCGACCTGCACATCGCAGCAGCAGAGCTACAATATATTGACCGATTTGGTTCAAACTCGGGCGCGGCCGTCTGGTATCCACGAAGCACGCATCTTGCGTCTGTTTTGCAGCTGGCAAGCGGGAACGCAACAGCTTCGGCTTGGTTTTACCTTGTGTTCTGCCGTCTCGGAAAGGTATAAACACAGGTGATGTATAAAGGACCAGTGAGCTCACCTTCAACGTCTAAGAGCCGCGCTGCTGCGGTCGCCATTGCTGAAAAGGCAATGGCTCAGCCCAAACCAACGGTCCTGTGCGTAGATGATCAGGCTGATACGCTTTCGCTTCTGCGGATCTTCTTATCGATCGAGGAGGTCGAAGTCATTACGGCATCAAGCGCGATGGAAGCGCTGCGTTGCATCGAGCAGAGACTGCCGGATCTCGTGATTACCGACTATGTCATGCCAGGCATGACCGGGCTCGATCTCTGCAGGGCGCTCCGCGGCCGCGCCGAGACCCACCACATTCCGATCATCCTACACACAGGGTCGGACGTAACGAGTGAGGATGGACGGCTCTACGATCGTCTGATCCCAAAGCCTGCCGGCCTCCATGAATACGCGCGAGCTCTTCGAGCAATGCTGCCGAGGTTGGAGGCTCCAGCTCGCCCCTCTTAATGCCGCGCCCGCTTGAGCGTGGCATTCGTCTCGATACGGTGTGCCAGCGGCCGCCCTCGCAACGTCCCCAACTGGTCACCATCGCGAACCTCGAATTTACCTATAGGGCGCTCGAGGTCCTGCCGATCCTGATGCCGGAATTGAGACGTCGCGCGGTGGATAACGCGTACCGCTCTCATGTGAGACCCCGGAAATAAATTCCGAAATAAGACCGCATCCGTCCCTTCAGGAGCGTCGACCGGGGAGCACGAGCCACTCGAGCTCCGCCATACGACGAGCAGGCGCTTTGGCGGCCGCGGCGTCCTCGAGCCTGTCGTCAGTGTGAATGACGCCCGACGGGTTCGGCGGACGTTAAGTTAAGCATGCCGCATCACGCGCTTAGTCGCGGGAGGACACCGCTCCTGGCCGGACGAGCCGCGCAAGCGATTGCTCGACCTTAGCATCAACTGCGGCGCATACTGCGTGCGCAGGGTGTCGTCTTCGCTGCTGGAAATCGGGTGACGGCAAAAACTTGGACCGCCGAAACTCCCCTGAAAAAGTGGAGCGCTGTGGGCGAGACTGAAAAGGTCAATATCCTGCTGGTGGACGACCAGCCAGCTCGGCTGCTGACGTACGAGGCAATCCTCGGCCCGCTTCAGCACAACTTGGTCAATGCCAGCTCCGGGCTCGAGGCGCTCGACAAGCTCCTGAAGGACGAGTTTGCGGTCATTCTGCTGGATGTGAGCATGCCGGAAATGGATGGATTCGAGGTGGCGAAGCTCATTCACCAGCATCCCCGATTCGAAAAGACGCCGATCATCTTCATCACCGGCGTCAACGTCGGTGAGCTCGACCGACTCAGGGGTTACCAACTCGGCGCCATTGACTACGTCTCGATCCCGGTCGTGCCGGAGATCCTGCGCAGTAAAGTCGCGGTGCTGGTTGAGCTTTACTGCAAGCGCCGCGACCTGCAGACGCTCAACCACACGCTCGCAAGCACGAACACTCAGCTCGAGCAGACCAACGTCACCTTACAGGTCGAAAAGGCCAGAGAATACGAGCGCTTGAACCAGGTCCTTCAGGAGGCGAACGCCGAGCTGGAGGCCGCGAACCGCCACAAGGACGAGTTCCTGGCCATGCTTGCCCACGAACTGCGCAACCCGCTTCAGACGATTCACAATGCTATTCACCTCATGCGCAGCAGTCCGAGTGAAGATGCGCGGCGGCTCACCCGCGCGCAGGACATTGCCGAGCGACAGTTGGCACATCTCACACGGCTCGTCGATGATCTGTTGGACGTTTCACGCGTCACGCTCGACAAGATCCAGCTGAAGAGGGAAGTGGTGGACGTTGCGGCGCTGGTCACGCGGGCAGTGGAGACGGTTCAACCGCTCATCGACGAGCGAGGTCATGAGCTCACGGTCGACCTACCCCAGGGTGGGCTCATCGTTCTAGGGGATCCCGTGCGACTCACCCAGGCCCTCGCCAACGTCCTTACTAATGCGGCTAAATACACTGATCCGGGAGGACGCATCTGGATTTCGACGTCACTCGAGCGCGCAACCGAAATCGAGATTCGCGTGCGCGACACCGGAATCGGTATCCCCACTGAGCTGCTGCCGGTAGTGTTCGAGCTTTTTACGCAGCTCGACCGCGCTTCTGCTCGCACGCCGGGTGGGATGGGGATCGGGCTCGCGCTGGTGCGCAGTCTCATTGCGATGCACGGGGGGAGCGTGAGCGCGCACAGCGAAGGCCCCGGGCGGGGCAGCGAGTTTGTGCTTCGCTTGCCGCTGTTCACGGGCGACGCGCGCGAGTTGGGCAATGTTCAGTTATTGGGGACGCTATCGACAACGTGATCGCCTCGGCCAGCCTTTCTGTCGCATCGCCGATCTGACTTGACGGCGTCGCCATCGGCACCGATACCGACTCTTCGCCCTAGTGGGACACGGCCGTCGTCCTCGGAGAGCCGCTCACCGAGTTGCTTGTCCGCGCTGTCCCAAGGGCGACCCTGCAGCGGGCGACGATCTCTGCGCTGCGGCGGTGGCGCACGTCATACTCGCGCTCGCCCAGCCGAAGCGCGCCGATCTCGCGGCGAACGATAGTCGCGACCTGAGCGGGCTCCGCCGCAGCGATGAAGGCCTCAACATACGACCGGACGCCGGGAGGCGCGCTGCAGAGCAGGGAAACGATGAAGGCAGCGAGCTCCTCTGGGCCGCGGCGCTGCAGGCCAGCCAAGGCTCCGGTGACTTCCTCTTCAGTGTCCATGGCGATCTAAAGCCGTGAGTTGCGTCAGACGAGGCCGCCCGCAAGCAGAGCGCTTCAACGCCTCTCGTTGCTTGGGCGTCAAATCCGCCATCTCGTCTTGGGGTCCCCTTTGGCATCGAGAGGATGACGTTATGAACGAGCCTGACCGGCTTGCGACCCGCCTTGCCGCGGTACGGCCCCCGGCCCTGCGCATTAGCTGAGTCGAGATCCCAGTCGTCGGTGAGGTCCCTCTCGATGCCCTTCCCCTTGAGATGATAGCCCTCGTCGGTCTCGATCTCGAGCCTACCGTTGCGATCAATGTAGCGAAGGTGGGCGATGACACCGGCCGTGCTCGTCGCGCCCCTCGACACCTTAACGACCACCCCGCGCGCACGGGACACGGTGCGTACGATCTGTTCGAGCTGGGCCGGTGCGAGGCGAACCCGGCCCGCCGGTCCTGGACGAGCAAAGCCTCGGAGATCTAGCAGCGGTTCTTCGCGCCCGACCCTAGTGACTCTGTTCGGCATGTCCGATGTCCCAGCTGATGAGATTCGCCTTGATAAGCGCACGGACGTGGTCGCGCACCGCTTCGCAGATCCGCAGCATGGCTAGCACCTCCTGCCGTCCCGGCACCGCCTGGCGGGCGTCCTGCTGCAGCAGGCGAGCCATCGTGTTCAGATTACGGCCAATAGCTCCGAGCTCCCTCACAGATGCCTGCAAGCTCGAGAGTTCTCGGTCCGGTAGCGGCGCGACTCGCCGCAGATGCGCGCGGACGAGAACCGACACGTAGGTCGCGGCCGGAATGATCCGCGCGGTCGCCCGCTCGCGCAACAGCGCCCGGTCCTCGGGCACCAACCGTACCGTCAGACGGGCATCCCGTGGATCGAGTGGAGCAACGGGCTCGGCAAAGTCCTCAATCTCGGCACTCGCCAGCATCTGCTCGACCAACCGCTTGAGCAGAGCCGATTCCGAGAGACTCTGGCGCGCGGCTGCTGCCGCAAAGCGCTGCTTCGCCTCGTTGCTGATCCAAGTCGACAGGTGCGTGCTCCCGACCATCGGGCAACATTTGAAACCAGAAAATTACGCACTGCAAATGGATTTACCGGTGGATCCTCGTAGACGACAGTTGACTGAGTGCAGTAGCGCCGCACCCAAAAACTCTGCGCGACAAGGTAAGCCGTCGCATTGTGGTTAGATGCCCTGCCAGACGAGCGCGCAACCGCTCCGCGTCACCCAACCGAACTTTCTGGTCGGAACCGATCCAGGCCGAGAGCTGAGTATTGCCGCTCAAAGTTTGATTCAAACAGCCGCCGAAAGGCTATCCTGTATTGAACCCTACACCGTCCCAAATTGGTCCACGTTTCGGGGCTCGTGTCGGCGCTCCTTAATTCGTGGACTGACATTGCCCATCAGACCTCCAACAGTTTGTTCAGTCGGGCGATGATTTCCGGTGCGAAGTCGTGCGGTCGCTCACGCATGGCGGGAGTTTTTCGCCTTTGCGTGAGACGGAGCGCTAGCCAGTCTCCTTTGGGAGGCGCAGAGGATTGCCAAGGAGCTCGACCAGCCGTGTCTCGCATTCGGAAAACGAGTACCCGCGCCGCTGCGAGATCATGAAGGTGAGGGGGCGCATATGCCATGCGCGCCGCTTGAGTTCGACGAGTGTTCCATTCGCGAGGTCTTCCGCAACCATATGACGCGGCATGTGCCCCCAGCACAAGCTTCCCCTGAGCAGATCGTGCTTCGCGCCGAGGTCATTCACCCGCCACTGGCGTTCGCCGGCGACCCCCTGTTGTGTCTTTTCCGCATCGGGCTGATTGTCGGTTACGACGAGCTGGATGTGCCGGCCCAATTCCTCCCGCGGGATCGGCCCCGCGATTGCGGCCAGCGGATGCGATGGCGCACAGACGGTGACCATTTGCGCTTCACATAAATGCTGCCTCTCTATGGTACCCGGGCTCAGCTCCGGCACGTCCGTGATCGTCACCGCCAATGCGCACGTGCCTTCGAGAACCGAACGCTCGCCGCCCTGCATGGTCGTTATGCGCAGATTGATTGCAACCGTTGGAAAGTCCGCCTGCAGGCTGCGCAGGCATTCAATCAGATGCGCGCGCGGAAAATAGGTATCCACAGCAATCGAGACTTGTGACACCCCGGCTTCAGCAATGGAAACCGCGCGCGTCTTCATTTCCTCGGTGCGTGAGATCACCGCACGAGCATCAGGCAGGAGGCTGCGGCCCGCGGGCGTAAGCGTCGCTTTGCGGGTGTTGCGCTCAAACAGCTCCACATCAAAGGCACTCTCGAGTGCCTTGATCGCGTGACTGATCGCCGACTGTGCACGGTTCAGCTTCCGTGCGGCCCCGGAAAAGCTTCCTTGGTCACATACGGCAACGAAGGCCCGAAGTTGATTGATCGTGACGTTATCGAGCACAGCTATCTAAAGAGTAGATGATACATATCGATATTCAGTCAATTGTCTTCATGAGTAAAGACCCCAGCTACGGGGTCAATAGGAATTACTCCAACGAAGGACGAATGACATGAACAGACTAAGTGGAAAGACCGCCGTGATTACCGGTGGCGCTACCGGCATCGGCCGCGCCGCAGCAAAGCGCTTCATCGACGAGGGTGCCTTCGTCTTCATCTTCGGCCGCCGGCAGAAGGAACTCGACGCCGCTGTGGCCTACCTCGGGCCCAATGCCCGCGCGGTGAAGGGCTCCGTCTCGGATGAGGCCGACCTCGACCGACTCTACGCGGCGGTGAAGGCCGAGCGCAAAATCCTCGACATCGTTTTCGCCAATGCCGGGGTGGGAAGCCAGCTTAAGCTCGGCGACATCACCGCCAAGCACATCGACGAAACCTTCGATGTCAATGTGAAGGGTACGATCTTCACGGTCCAGAAGGCGCTGCCACTGATGGGCAAGGGCGGTTCGATCATCCTGACCGGGTCGAGCGCCGGCACCACGGGCGCGCCTGCTTTCACCGCCTACAGCGCGAGCAAGGCGGCCGTGCGCAACCTCGCGCGGACGTGGGCGGAGGACCTGAAGGGCACCGGCATCCGGGTAAACGTGCTGACGCCCGGGGCGGTGGCGACCGAACTCGCGAAGGCAGCGCTAGGCGAGCAGGGCCTGAAGGCCTACGGTTCGATGACTGCGCTCCAGCACATGGGCGATCCGACGGAGGTCGGGGCGGCGGCTGCCTTTCTCGCGTCGTCGGACAGCAGCTTCATGACCGCCAGCGAGGTCGCCGTTGACGGCGGCCTGGCGCAACTCTGAACCGCCACTGAGGAAAACCAAATGGAAAAACCTCTTAAAGGAAAGACTGCTCTCGTTACCGGGGCGTCGCGAGGCATTGGCCGCGCCATCGCCGAACGTCTTGCAAAGGATGGTGCGACGGTCGCGCTGACCTACAACGCCAGCAAATCTGGCGCAGACGAGGCGGTCGCGGCCATCGAGAAAGCTGGAGGCACTGCGTTCGCGGTCCACGCGGACCTCGTTGACCCGGCGACCGTCCCGACCTTGTTCGAGAAACTCGACGTCGAGCTCACCAAGCGGAACGGAAGCAAAGCCCTCGACATTCTGGTCAACAACGCTGGCAATTCCGGCTGGCTTGGCTTCAAAGACGCAACACCGGATAGTTGGGACACCCTGATCGCGGTCTATGCCCGCGCGCCCTTCTTCATCGTTCAGGCCGCTCTGGATCGTTTTGCCGATGGTGGACGCATCATCAACATCTCTTCAGCTGCCGCCACGAAGCCCGTGACAGCCGCGCCCGTTTACTCGATGGCCAAAGCTGCCATCAACAACCTGACCCATGCGCTCGCGTCCGAGCTGGGGCCGCGCAAAATCACCGTGAACGCCGTTGCGCCGGGCTTCACGCGAACGGACGCGAACGCCGCCTTCCGAGAGAGTCCCGAACTGGTAAAGGCGGTCGAGGCCCAAATCGCGCTGGGACGCATTGGCGAGCCTTCGGAAATCGCCGCCGTCGTGGCGTTCTTGGCTTCCGATGAAGGCCACTGGGTGACCGGCCAGACGATTGAGGCGAGCGGCGGCTACAAGCTCTGACCGCGCCAAAGAACCAAAGGAGAAATATATGAGCTACGCAATTATTGGCTTCGGCAAGATCGGCCACGCTCTTGCTAAGGCGTTTGCCCGAAAGGCCATTGAAGTATCCGTTGCGACCACGCGCGACCCGCAAACCTTTGCATCCGCTGCGGCCGCGATCGGACCCACGATCATTCCCAAAAAACTCTCGGAAGCGGTCAAGGCGGACATCGTCTTTTTGGCTGTCCGTTTCGAGTCGCACCCGGATGTCGCGAAGGCGCTGCCGAACTGGAAGGGAAAGACCATCATCGATGTGACCAATGCCTACGGTGTGCCCCCTGAGAAACTGGGAGGACAACCAGATCTACGACCTCATGAAATGGGGGCCAACATCTGCGAACAGCAGCCCCGCGCGGTTTGTCTGGGTGCGTAGCACCGACGGAAAGGCAACGCTCTCCGGGCTCGTTGCGGAACCGAGTAAGCAGAAAAGCTTATGCCTCACGCTGCCGAGGTCATGCAGCAGTACTTTGCGGCACCAGGCGTGGCCGAGGTGACAGCCATGCGGAATGGAACGCTGCAAGGCGATCGATCTTCCGTATTCCAGCGCAATCCTCGCCTGAGCTTTGAGGAGGCCGATCGCTGGGCCTAACCGTTAAGTAGATCGGACGGGATCCGATCCTAAGAATGGAGAAGTGTCATGAGCACAAAAGAGAATGTTCAGATTGTGAAAGATTTCTTTGCAGCAATAGGTGCCTACAATAAAAAAGATCTGCTCGCGCTAGTTGCCGCAGATATTGAGTGGATCATTCCGGGCGAGGGCTGGCCGCTGGCCGGCACGCACCGCGGGCACGCGGAATTGGCGGCTGTGCTTCGGAAGGCGTCCGAAGAGATAGAAACGACATACCCAACGGCCCCCGAATTCGTGGCGCAGGGAGACCGGGTTCTGGTCGTCGGCGTCGCTACGGGGAAAATCAAAGCCACGAATAAGCCGTTCAAGGACGATTGGGTCTTCGACATTACCGTTCGAAATGGCCAGCTGACGAAGATCCGAGAGTATATCGACACACAAGCCCTCGCGCGGGCCTCGCAGATCGACGCGTCCGGGCTGGCGTAGCGCTGGCGATCTGCGGCCATCGGGTCGGGGCAGACGGTGTATCAGCCGTGGATCGCCCCCTCGCACGCCATACGCTCGTCGAATGCCCAACCATTTAAGGAGATCGCGATGTACGACCAATCCAAGCTATCCGAGTTGATCCGGTTCGCACGAGTCGATGCGGGCTCGACCGTCATCGACGTTTACCCAGGCGACGGCGACTGGACCCGTCTCTTCTCCGACATCGTGGGACCCGAAGGACGGGTCTACAGCTTCGTGCCGGCCGAAGTCGCCCACTTCAAGAACGATCCGGTCGGCCGCATGCGGACGCTTGCGAAGGAGCCCGGCCGAGAGAATGTCGAAGCCGTCTCGGCAGACCTTGTGGCGATGCCGGAGGCCACGCAACCAGCGGATGTCCTGTGGCTGCACCTGTTCTATCACGATCTCCATACCGCGCTCATCCAGGCCAGGGGCGCGACGGCGGCACACTTCAATCGAGCTGTCTACGAGCGGCTAAAGTCCGGTGGGTCCTACGTCATCGTAGACCACGCCGCCGCCGTCGGGGCGGGCACGAGCGACGCCCAGTCGCTGCATCGGATCGAACCTGCGTCCGTGCGCGAGGAGGTGGAGGCGGCCGGCTACGTGCTCGATGCGCAAAGCACCATGCTCGCGAACAAGGACGATCCGCACTCGATCAAAGTGTTCGATCCCTCGATCAAGGGCAAGACCGATCGCTTCGCCTATCGGTTCGTGAAGCCCTGACAGGTGCCGGTGGCCCCTGAGCTGTACTTCGACTATGGCGGACGACGACGATCTTGCGAAGGCCATCGCTCAAATGCGAGAAGCCATCAAACGAGCACGAGGATACGCGGACTTCTTCGAATTCGCGCCTGATCGTGACATAGAGGAGGTGGGCGCCGTTGAGTCTGTGCGCATTGCCTCACCGGAAATGTTACCGATGAGAGTCGTTGCCTCACGTGAAATGTTACCGGCGACCGTACGTGCTACGTGGGCATCATGCTGCCATCTGACCGGGTGTGCGGGAAGCGTTTGCGAGCGCTGATGCCGATTCTGTTGCCCGGGCCATGGAACACAATGAACATTCGAAGCTTGATAAACCCGATCTACCAGGAGATCCCCTCAACCGCAGGGTAATCGTAGTCCGCGCTCCCATCAGGCCCGTCTGACGCCCTTGGGAGTCAGACTGAATTTCCGCTCGGCGGTGTACACCCAGATCGAAAGAGGGCGAGAAGAGCCGGTAACATCGATCATGAGGCAACCGGTAACAAAATTACATGAGGCAATACGGACAATCTGGCCCACCAATTGGATACGTGGACTCGGGATGTTTCGACGAGGGAACGATCAATTTCAAGGGTATATGGAATCGAGCGGAATGATCTGCTGCCCCACTTCAGAACAGCATCGCGGGATTTCCCCTCATAAATAAATGTTTGCTCAGAAGACCCGATGGCGCTTTTCAGTGCGCCTGTTGTTAGAATGTGATTTCCATCTACCGAAACGTCGATTGAAGCCGTCATCCAGGCGTGACGAGCTAGCGTTCGTGCCGTTACGGCAATCGCGCGGTGCGCAAAGGGAATGGCGTGTGCGCTCTCAGTCGAGGTGAACTGCTCAGAATGTTTTGCCACATAGTCTCGTGACCACGCAACCCACCTGTCACAATTATCCGCACCTTTCTTGACGCCGCGACCCCCTTTGTAGCCCACCAACCATAGGGGCCAGAGAATTATGCTCTCCGCTGCATAGATGAGACGCAGCGAAGCTGCCGGATTCTTTGCGGCGCGAAGCAACCTTCCAAGCATAACCCTGCAAGTGTCGGAAAGCGGCTTATACAGTATCAGACGTGTCGGACCACTGCCTAGATGCTCAGGCTATGCCCTGCCGCAAGTCCGGAACCGCGCGTCTCTCAGTGAAGAAGGCATCACGGTTTTCGTGGCCTTGAAAGCGGTCGTTTGCATGTCCGCTCCTCGGGTTCCGACCGGCGGCAATGCGGAAGCCTTTTCGGACCGCTATGGGCACCCATCTGCCCGCCGGTCCTGGCGAGATGCGGAACCCAGCCGTTGACGGTCTACCCGTAAATGTCTCGCGAGCCATCGTCGCGACGCACTGTGGCGAACAGTGGATTACCGTGGCGGAGCCTTCCCCGACCTGGCGATATAGACGATCCGCCAAGATAGTTTCCTCGGAAACTATCTTGAGAATCCCGGCGCATGCTCCGGGAGGTCCCCGATCGGTGCAGCTGTGCTGCCGCGCATTGCGCCGAATGACCCGAGTGCCCGCACAGGCTCACGTGGGAAGCGGATCGGAAAGGTCAGGGCGTGGAATGGGGTGGATGGCCCGCTCAAGCGTCTTTCCGATTCTGCGCCCGGCGAGCTCAAGGTCATACTGTGACTGAAGATTCAACCAAAGCTGTGCGGAGGTACCGAAGTACCGAGACAATCGCAAGGCCATCTCCGCTGAAACCGCTCGGCGACGGCGCACGATTTCATTGATCGACGGAGCCGTCACCCCTAGCTCTTTAGCCAGCTTGTACGAGCTCAGCTTGAACGGCTGCATGAAATCGTGGAGCAGAATGTCGCCCGGATGCACCGGCTGCAGTCTCTTTGTAGCCATTTTCGGATCTCCTTCCCGCATCAATGATAATCGACGATCTCGACATCGTGCACGTCGCCATTCTGCCATCTGAAGCAGATGCGCCATTGCTTGTTGATACGGATGCTGTGCTGGCCGACGCGGTCGCCCTTGAGTGCCTCGAGCTGATTCGATGGGGGGATCATCAGATCGCGCAGGTCCGCAGCGCTGTCGAGGTACTTCAGCTTCTCGCGTGCGCGTTGCTGAATCTGGTTGTCTAGGCCTTTCACAAATGTCCCTCCGAATACCGCCTCCGTGTCTTTATTCTTGAAGGTCCGGATCACGATCAAAGCTTAAATCATCGCGATATTATCGTCAAGCGTTAAGCAGAACATGCGCCGGCTCCGGCCTACGCCCCCAGGCGGCAGACTGCGCCCCGTCCCACCACCTCGGGGTATTGCCATGAACCACCTCATTGAGACCGGCTCCAGAGCCGGGCCTTGGAACAAGGGAAAACTCGTCGGGCAGAAGGCGCCCCTGCGCCTGAAGGACATCTAGGCGATTCGGATCCGTCTTCAACTCGGCAGCCGCACTCGCGAATTGGCACTCTTTAACCTGGCCATCGATAGTAAATTGCGATCGTGCGA
>CAWACM010000001.1:0-8352 GCA_963780455.1 uncultured Pseudomonadota bacterium | reverse complement strand
TCATCGGGCGTCCGCACGGTTGACGCCGGCGCACCGCGCCGCGGGTCCGGCCAGTATCGCGAAAACACCTCAGTGTCTTCGGGCTGATCTATTTTCCGGCGCTGCTTTTCCCTGCCGGGCTTTTTTCGACGTTGGCGTCCGATGTGCCCTGGAGACTTTCCAGGGTCAGTTGCGCGAATTTCTCATACAGCCAATCCATGCGCGTCGAGTCCATCCCTCCGGCGAGTCCGCCAAGGGCGTAGTCCGCGTGCACTTCGAAACGGCCGATCTCCTTGCCCTGCAGATCGTGCGTGACGACATCGCCCTTGACCATATCGGCGCCGGCCATGAACCCGAACGCGATGGCGGTGAAATTCGAGCGGGCCCGCATGTCGGTGATGACGATATCGACCGATCGGGTGGCGAGGCCGGAATTCTCATCGAGGAGCTTACTGGTCTGCATGGTGCGTTTGACGGTGTCGAGGAGGGTCTGCGGATTGAACTTGACGTTGTCCGCCACTTTCTTCTGCGCATCGTCAGACAAGCTGATCGAGACCGACCTGGCAATCGGGCCGCTGGAAGCACTGAAGTGCTCCGCCGGCGTCACATCTGCTCGCCGTACGCCTGAGGCACAGGCACTGCATAAAAGCGCCGCGGCCAGCGCTCCGAACGTTGATGTACGCATTCCGTCTCCCTGACTGTTGGTTATTCTGTTCCTATTGTTCATTGTAATCGCTCGCGCGGCCGGGGGGAACCATCACAGATTCGAGGCTCTCCCATCACAGATTCGAGGCTCTCCCATCACAGATTCGAGGCCTCCCCACCCCGGATCGCCGTCACTCTCTATCCAGCTCCAGCGGCGCTCATGGGTCGGCGGCCGGGATGCGGCCCTCGCAAGTGTAAAATCAGGATACTGTCGAATCGCGCAGTCAGCGCGTGAGGCACGTCGCATATTCAGGTTTTCCTACGCATATATGGGCGAAAATCGATGGCACGAATGCGCTCCGAGCGTTAAGAATTCGCCCCTATGGTGTTCCGAAGCACGGCGGCGATCGACCCTTCAACAGCCATGGCGGCCGAATCGGCCCAAATGGCGGTCGAAGCGGGACTGCTTTATGTCTCGTGCCAAGAGCCCGGCATCCGTCGGATGCGCGCCAGCAAGGGTTTCTACTATTTGACCCCGGCGAATCGGCGCTTGACCTCCGCCAGCGAATTGAGGCGAATTGAGAGTCTCGCGGTGCCGCCCGCGTACAAGGATGTCTGGATCTGCGTGAGCCCGCGGGGCCACTTGCAGGCCACCGGCCATGACGCGCGCGGCCGCAAGCAATATCGCTACCATCCACACTGGCGGCAAGTTCGCGACAGCGCGAAGTTCGACCGCATGGTCGCCTTCGGCGATGCGCTGCCGAAGCTGCGCCGCAAGCTCACTCGAGATCTGGCACTTTCAGGTTTACCGCGCGAGAAGGTGCTGGCGGCCGTGGTGACGCTGCTCGATACCACCCGTGCTCGCATCGGTAACGTGGAATATGCGCGCGAAAACAAGAGTTTCGGACTGACGACACTGCGCAATCGTCACGTCACTTTCGTGCGAGACGGGCGCGCGGTCCTCAATTTTCGCGGCAAAGGGGGCGTTCAACACGAGATTCCCATCGACGACAAACGCATCGTCCGCATCGTCCAGCGCTGTCAGGATCTCCCCGGTCAGCATCTGTTCCAGTACGTTGCCGACGATGGCAGCCGCTGTCCGGTCGATTCCGGCCAGGTCAACGACTATCTGCGCGACGCGATGGGCGATGACTTCACCGCCAAGGACTTCCGCACCTGGGGCGCGACCCTCCATGCACTGGTGCTGCTCGCCCGCATTCCCAGGGATTCCGAGGCGAGCGAGGCGCGCCCTGAAGAGAGCGATCGCCGGTGTCGTCAAGCAAGTCGCGTCTGAGCTGCGCAACACGCCCGCGGTGTGCCGCAAGTCCTATATCAATCCGGCCGTGTTCGACGGATGGCGCTCGGGGGCAATCCACGAGGCCTTCGGCGGAAGTCTCGCGCCCGTCTCGACGCGCAAGGCCGAGACGCTGGTGCTCAACTTTCTCAGGTGACTTGGCGTGGTCCCCGTCAGTGAATGCCCCTCGGAGACAGGCCGAGCCATGTCATTAGCCGGCCTATGTGCCACAGTCTGAACCGGGCGCCAACGTCGGCGGCGCCGGGCGGTTGAGCGGCTCTCGGGTAGCATGTACTTTAATAACAACGAATTACAAAGGATACCTAGAATGAATATCGACATTCCCGTCTGGCATCTCGCCGGGTGTGAGGGTCGCGTCTAGTCGATCTTTCGGTTCTCTCCGATCACGGCGATGGGGACACCGCTCAGAGCGGCTCGCGCCGCGGCGAGCAAATACGATATCCGGCCGGGTGCAATCCAATACTCGGCCCGTTCGATTTGGACTCGCAGCAGCGCAAGCCGCGGGTCTTGGGGACCTTCCGGATAATAGGCGCGCTGCTCGAGAGTCCAAAGCTCCCGCGCCTTGGCGGGATCGTGAACGAGGGTTGCGATGCCGCTCACGGCGGCATAAGTGTGTTCCGAGGGGTCCGCATACCCCAAGCTCACCCGCTGGTCGCGCCGCAACTCGTCGGCCTTGGGGCTGCCTCGGTCCGTGAAGAACCAAAGCACTCGGTTCGCTTCGAATTCGAGTGTCTGCACGGGGCGGGTGTGGAACCGCCCCTCCTCGTCCACGGTGGTGAGGAGCGCAATTCCAATGTCTCGGATCAGCTCGCCGAGCTTGGCGAAATCCCCGGCCTCGGGTTGTGGCATGCAGGGGATGATACCAGTCCCCGGCAAAGCGGAATTTTTTGCCAGCTAGTACACTTCGCCGGCCGACCTTCACTTACAACCTAGGGAATTGCACGTTGCCGGCATCGATATTCCTGAGTTATGCATCCGAAGATCGTGAGGCCGCGCGATCGATCGGCGATTCGCTCGCGAAGCTCGGCATCGAGGTGTGGATGGACGAGAGCGAGCTCGGCGGAGGCGACGCCTGGGATCAGAAGATTCGCAAGCAGATCCGCGAGTGCGACTACTTCATGCCGATCGTATCCGCGCGCACCGAAGCCCGCCACGAGGGGTACTTTCGCCGCGAATGGCGCTTGGCCGTCGAGCGCACGTTGGATATGGCCGACGACCATCTGTTTCTGCTGCCGGTCGTCATCGACGACACCGATCAGGCGCATGCGCGGGTTCCGGAGAAATTTCTCGCCGTGCAGTGGCTTCGGGCGCCGGAGGGCCGGCCCACTCCGGCGCTCGAGGCACTGTGCCGGCGTATCCTGAACGGCGACCCGGCGCCGGTCGAGTCCGCAAAAAGCAAGCCGGCGCGCCGGGATCCGGGAGCCGTGCCCAAACGCCCGCCCGCGGCGCCCTACCCGCCGTTTCCACGCGAAGAGCCCGGCCAGCGCGTGCGTTTCTGGGCGCATGTGCTCGGCTGGTTGGGCCAGTCCGCATGGGCGGCGCTCCAGCGCCTGCCTCGGTGGCTACGAATTCTCATCTATGCCTGGGTGGCGATCGTCGTGATGTCGCGAGGGTGCACCCCAGGGTCGCACGAACCCGAGATCTCGCATTCGGATGCCAAGAAGCTCAAAGCCATCGCCGACGAGTACCGGGGCAGCGCCCATCCGGCGGACATTGCCAAGCTCGGCGCGCAAATCGCGAGCGAATTCTCCGACAACGCCGCGGACACCGCAGGACACCACGCCGTGCTCGCGATACCCTTCGGCGCGCCCGAGGGCGATCCCGCGGCGGGAAAACTCGCAGATGCCGCGTTCGCCCAGACCTTCGGCCGGCTCTCCGTGACCCATCGCGGAGAGGTCGGCCTCGACAAGGATTCCTTGGCCTCGAACGATCTGAGCGAGGCATTGAGCCGCGCTCGCGCCGGCCATTCGGCCTACGTGGTCTATGGATCGGTCGGATCCCAAGGATCGGCGCAGGTACTGTCAGTCACCGTCGCCAAAGCCGACGACGGCTCGGTCGTCTGGACTCAGTCGTACCCGGCCGCGACCGCGGACGCCACGAAAATCGCCCAGGAGATCAATTCCAAAATACCGGCCGCAACCGATGACGACGAGTAGGATTTACGTGCTCGGCGAGATTGCGCCAAGGCCTTTCCTGAATCGGAAGAAAACATCCAAGGGGGTGATATGACGGGCTCGTTCTTGAGGTTCTACGTGCACGAGGGGCAACGACATCGCGGCCGGCTGCTGTGGGAGTGGCTGCTGATACGGGCGAATGAGCATGGCATCCACGGAGGCTCGGCGTTCAAGGCCATGGCGGGGTTTGGGCGTCACCACAAGCTGAATGAAGCCAAGTTCTTCGAATTGGCGGGATCGCTGACGGTTGAAATCGAGTTCATCGTCTCCGACGAGGAGGCGCAGTACATACTCAATCTGCTTCACGAGGAGAAGATCGCACTCTTCTTCGCACGTATTCCGGCGCACTTCGGCGTGATCGATCCCGCAAGTCAAAAGCCTCCGTCGATCGCCGCCGACGAATGACCTAACGGGCTCGAGCATGCTAGCCCGCCGAGCCGAGGCCGGCGCCGACCCGAATTTTCCGGGTTTCGGTCATATCGGCGGCTCATTTCACGTATGGCTAAAGAGATCGCAGGTCCCGCCGATATGATCCCTGATGCGCATCCGATCGGGGTTCCTGTCCGGACTTGCGGCAGCGGCCGCTGCCGTGCTCTTGTGCGCCCCGCGCACCGCGGCCCCTGCCGCCACCCAGAATCTCACCGGACTGCCGACCTACCCGCATCTGGACAAGGCTGCCATGGATGATACCTGGCGGACCGAGAGCCTCGGGCGCTGGTGCGCCAAATTCACGGGCGTGACCAGCGATCCCCTGGATTCGGTGGAGGACTGGTATCGCCGCATCTTGTATCGGGCGAGCGAGACCGATCTGACTCGCGATGAGCGTTTCAACGGATATCCAGCGCTATCCGGAATCAAGCTGGTCCTCGGCGTCGACTACATCGCCTTGTATCGCATGCCCAATCAGCCGACCGTCATCGAGCTGCATCTCTGCGGCCGGAACCGATAGCCGGGCGACCGCAGGTCCGGGTTCAGACCTATTTCCGCGCGTTCGGATGAGCCCCCGCCCGCTGCGGAATGACGAACACACAAACGATGATGACGGCGCCGATGACCGCCGTTGCGATGGGACGGCTGAGCGCGAGACCTCCATCGTTCAGCGGCTTGTCCAGGAAATCGCCCAGGGTTGCGCCCGAGCGGCGGGTCAAGATGAAGGCCACCCAGAACAGGACCACGCGCGAGATGCGGGTCCAGAAATACAGCGCCGCTACCACCGCCAGCGCCGCGCCGAATACGAAGCGCGCCGCCCAGGTAGCCGAGTCCGGGTCATCGGCCGTCCAGTCGCCGAGCGCGGTACCGAGCGTCTGGGAGAATGTGATCGTGACCCAATAGAACGACTCGACCCTGGGATTGTTCACGGTGTCGACCGACGACCGTGCCCTCGAACGATACCACAATCCGCCAGCACGGCGAGAACGCAGAGCGAGCAGCAGCGTCGAGCCGCCCGTGTAGCCGATGCCGAGCGAACGGTCGGCGAAATCCGCCATGGTGGTGCCGGCCGTGGTCGAGGCCACGATCGTCGCCCAGTACAGAGTGGGTGGAAACGATCGCGCGCGGATCTGAAGGGTAACCAGCACGACCAGAAGCGACAGGAAGATCGCGGTGCCCGATCAGATACCCGAGATGCTATGGTCATCGTAACGGTGTCGCCGCCGGTCTCGCCGAGCGTCGTCGCCAGGATCTTGATGAACCAGAACCCGAGCGTGACCGCGGGGACCTTGCTCATCGTCGTACCGGGATTATCGAATCGATGAAGCATGGTGGTCGTGGTACGCATCTCGTCGGGGATGCGTACAATACTGCCCCAATCGCCGACGATTGAAGTGTACAAGTTCGCAATCTGGCAGGGTGCGCCGCACCCGACTTGACGGCCAAAAGTGACGTATCGCGGCATGGGGATGTCTGATGAGAATCTACAACAGCGCATTTGCGGAGAACCCGTGGCGACGGTAAAGGCCCTGACGTGGGGCGCGTTCGGGCTCCTGCTGTACGAGGCGCACGTCGCTTTCGTGCCCATCGCTCTCGCTCTGCTCCTCGCCCTGATCCTCTCGAGCCCGGTCGAGGCGCTGCATCGCTGGCACGTTCCTCGCGGCGTGAGTGCACTATTGATTTTGATCGCGACCCTCGCCCTCATCGGCGGCGCCATCGACATCATGTTGACCCCGGCGCAGCACTGGTTCGCCTCGGCGCCGCAGACCCTGCAGACCATCAGGCAGCGGATCACGCCGGTCGCGCGTTTCATGCAGCATGTCGACGAGCTGCGCGGCAGCGCGGATGCCCTCGGCGCGCCGCGACCCTCCTCTGCCGGGCGGCCCGCCGTGGTTGCATCGGCGCCGACGGCCCCCGATGTGCTGCTCGGCGCGACCCGCAATGCGCTCGTGGGATCGGTGACGTTCGTCATCGTCACGCTGTTCCTGCTCGCCGGCGGTCCGCCCATGATGGCGCGAATGACGGCGGCGTTCGTCGATCACTTGCACGCGGGACATGTGCTCGATCTCATCGAGAAGGTTCGCGGGGAGGTCGGCCGGTTCTACTTGACCACCACGCTCATCAATCTCGGACTGGGATGCGCGACCGCGGGCGTCATGCTGGCCTGGGGCATGCCCAATCCCTACTTGTGGGGAGCGATGGCCGCGCTTCTGAATTACATCCCTTACGCAGGCTCGGGCACCACCCTGTTGGTAATCACCGTGGTCGCGGTGGTGTCCTTCACCAGCCTCGGCCGGATCTTGGGAATCGCGGGAAGCTACGTCGCCCTCGCGACCATCGAGGGTCAGATTGTCCAGCCGCTCCTGGTCGGGCGCCGGCTCGCCGTGAACCCCTTGGTGGTTTTCCTCTCATTGTGGTTCGGCGGCTTGTTCTGGGGCATCCCCGGGAATTTTGCTGGCGACGCCGGCGCTCCTCGCCATCAAGGTGATCGCCGAGAATTCGGAGCACGGGAAAGGCTGCGGGAATTCCTCGGGCCCAATCAGGGGGTCATCGAGCGGGAGAAAAAACTCCGGGAATTCGCGCGCCGCGCCACGGACTAAGGCTTGATGCGAATAACGACCCTGTTGATCGCTGCGGCGGCCCTTCTCATGCGCCGGGCCGGCCTGCTGCAGGCCGCCCGATACCGCCGGCGCCCGCACCCCCGTCCCCCAGCTGGACGAACTCACCGTCACCGGGCGAGCGCACCGGGCCCGGCATGTGGCACGCGCACCGCGGCAGCGCGCACTTGTGGATTTTAGGGAGCATATCCCCCTTGCCCAAAGGCATCACCTGGCGCTCAAAGCAGGTGGAGCAGGTGCTCGGCACGACTAACATGGTGCTGGTGCCCAAGCCGCTCGAAATCGGCATCGTCAGAATTCTGTGGCTGCTGCTCACCGAACGCGACGTGCTGATGATCCGCGGCGGTAAGCGGCTCGAAGGATGTGATGCCGGCGAACCTGTATGCAAGGTTCGCGCTCAGACCCAGCTTCACGGGGGACTCCGCGAGTGGGAACGATACCGGCCGATCGTCGCCACGGCGTTCCTGCAGCAGGCCGCATTTCATCGGGTCGGTTTTTCGGCGCGCTTGGATTTGGGCGCCGCCGTACGCACCCTCGCAAAGAAACACGGCGTTCGCGTCGAGGAAGTGAAGATTGCCGGGGTCGGCGATCTTCTCGACGCGCTCAAGGCCATGCAGCCCGCCACTGAAAATACGTGTGTCGAAGCCTCCTTGGCGACGGATTGAAAGCGGCCTGCCGCGATTGATCGACCGCGCCCACGCCTGGCGACGGGCAACGTGGAGCGCATCGAGCCTGCCGGAGCCGGCGGAAGTGGACGCGCTGCCTGGCCGCACTCGATTCCGGCTCGGCCAGGGCGTCTCCTCGCGCGCGTCCGCACCTGGCTCGCGGCCATGGACAGGCGCTGCAGAGGACGGCGTGACCTTGGCGGTCGTCAACATGGATATGCTGCTCGGGCGCGGCGGGTTCCTGGATTCGCTGCGTGCGGAGGGCTACGAGATAGATTATCCATAATTAAATCAATTAATTATTGATAAATAATCAAGTGATTCCTATCAAACTCGGAAGCGAGCGTCGCCACCCGATGGAATCACACCACGGGCGTGGAACTCGGCATCGGCACGACGCTGTCGTGGTGGCCCTACATCGGGGCGACGATCCGCATGGCTCCGAACGGGCGCATCGCCGTGCTGCCGGTGATGCTTCGCATGTGTCTCCCCGGTGCCCCTGCTCGGCCCTTCCATCGGCCTCGCCG